>NZ_CP109040.1:0-5330360 GCF_045207245.1 Streptomyces sp. NBC_00647 | reverse complement strand
GTCTCGCGCAGGTACGGAACCATCGCCACGGCCTGCACGACCAGGCCGAGCAGGGTGCCGATGCCCAGCAGGCGGAGGCCGTCCGGCGGGATGTTGTTCACCGACATGCCGGAGTGCCGGGCGGTCCCGTAGACCCAGAGGAACAGGCCGAACGTGGAGATCATGACGATGTTGTTCAGGACCGGAGTCCACATCATCGCGCCGAACTTCCCGCGGGCGTTGAGGATCTGGCCCATGACCACGTGAACGCCCATGAAGAAGATCGTGGGCAGGCAGTACCGGGCGAAGGTGACGGCCACGTTGTTGGCCGCCGGGTCGCTCGCGATGGCGTCCGACATCAGCTGGATCAGCAGCGGTGCGATGAAGACCGCGGCGGTGACGATCACAGCGAGGGCGACCATGACCAGCGTCAGCAGGCGGTTGGCGTACGCCTCACCGCCGTCGTCGTCCTCTTTCATGGACCGCACCAGCTGGGGCACGAAGACCGAGTTGAGTCCGCCGCCGACCGTCAGGATGTAGATCATCGTCGGCAGGGTGTACGCGACGGTCCAGGCGTCACCGAGCGTCGCCGCCCCCAGAGCGGCCGTGATGATCATGGTGCGCACGAAGCCGGTGAGACGGGACACGAGCGTGCCCGCCGCCATCACGGCGCTCGACTTCAACAAGCCGGAGGCACGGCCGCCGGACTTCGCCGGAGCGGCCGCGGGTGCTGATGCCGGAGGCTGAGCGGCGGCCGGAGCCGGCTCCGGCGCCGGAGCCGGTACCGCGGGGGAGGCATAGGCGTGACGGACGCCGCCCTGCTGCTGGTCGCGGAAGAGGTGAGCGAAGGCGTCTGGCTCATGCTGCTCCTCGCCGGCCTGGGTGACCAGGTCGTCCACCCCCACGTACTGGGTGGTCCGGGCGTCGTCGCCGTACGGCAGGTGCCGCGTCGGCCCGGCCGGCTCCGGAGGGGGCGTCTGGGCCCACACCCGTGGGTCGGGGGCGTACTGCGGCGTGGGCGGCTGAGCGTAGAGCGGCTGCTGGGGCGGGTACGTCCCGGGCGCCGGCGGAGGGTGCGCGGCACGGTCGTAGAGCGCCTCCGCCACCGGATCCTGGGCCGAGAGGTCCTGAGCCCGGTAAGGGTCCTGGCTGTAGGCGTCCTGGAGGTACATGTCCGCGGGAGCACCCGGCGGCATCTGGCCGGGTTCCGGCGTGCCCTCGGGGTAGCCGGAGCGGCCCGCGTCCTGGTCCGGGTAGTCCTCGGGGTAGCCCGAGGATCCCGCGCCCTGGCCGCGGTCACCGTCGTACGGCGCGTTCATGGTTACCCCACCTCATCGTCCCCGGGCCCACCGGCCACGACATCGCTCAACGGTCCACTCTCTCACCCGTGCCGGACGGGTCGGCGCTTTCCGATGCGGTGTCCGGTGTCGGGTCACTCGGCTGCTCCGGGTCGTCTGCCCCGGACTCCGAGCCGGAAGCCTGTTCGGGACCGTCCTCGGAGTCTTCAGTGTGCTCAGTGTCCACGGTGCCGTCCGTGTCCTTGCGCACACCCCCCGCCTCGTGACCGTCTTCCTGCTCTCCCTCGGCCTGCCGGGCAGCCGCGCGCTTACGCTGCGTGTACATCCGGAAACCGGCGAGTACGAGAAGCAGGACGCCACCGCCGATGACGAGCATCACCGTGGAGGTGATCTCGGTGACCTTCACCTCGAAGGAGACCGCGTCGCCGTATGCCTGCCCGTCCTCCGTGTAGAGCTGCGCGGTGACTTTTACCGGACCGTTGGCCTTGGTGGAGGTCGTGAACTTCACCGACTGACTGTGCTCGCCCGCGACCTGGATCGACTGCGGACCATTGCCGATCTTGAGGCGGGTGGGCTGCCCCGACGTGAGGCGCAGCACCAGATGGTCGACGCCCTGCACGAGGTTGTTCTGGACCGTCACGGGGATCGTGGCGCTGCGCCCTGAGAGCTTCGCGTCCGACTTCTTGATGAGATGCACCAGGCCCATGAGCCCGTCGAGGTAGTTGTCCACGCCCGTGCGGAAGGCTTTCGCCTCCGTCGGGCGACCACGCCAGGACACGGACATCCCCCGGTCTATGGCCCGGCCGAACGGCGTGACCACACGGGACTCGTCGGTGAGGATCGACTGGAACTTGTCGAGCTTGCTCTGCGTCTCCTGGATCCGTACGAAGGCTTTGCTCGGCAGCTCCCGCTGGCGCAGCGCCGACGGGTACGAGGACGTGGCGGGCACCTTGGTGGTGGCGCCGGGGTCCGGCTTGGCCTTGGCGGCCTCGGCCAGCCCCTGGGACTGCGACCAGGTCCCCTGCTGGAGCACCCGCAGCGCCTCGGCCATGGACTGCGCCTGACTCGCGGTGGGCATCCTCTGCGGGGCGACGACGATGCTGCGCGGGTCGTCCGACTGCTGCAGGTTGATCATCAGGCTCTGGGCCAGGAACTTCTGGACGGCGAGCGTGGAGTTGTCGGCCTTCAGCATGTCGCCCTGGAACGCGGTGGAGAGCCGCTCGTCCGCGACCACCGCCGTCGTCCCGCCACCGATGGGACGTGCGGCGCTAGGCGTGTACGACAGGCCGCCCGTCTCCCGGAGGCTGTCGCTGCGGGCGATCACCTTGTCCGCGCCGGCCGAAGTGGCCACCTTCACGATCGACGGGTCCACGGCTCCGTCCACGGGCCAGGCGAACTCCGTGCTCGGCTTCACGTGGACGATCGTCTGCACCGTGTCGGCGGCAACATCGGTGGCGTCCTTGAGGTGGCTCAGGGAACCTGTGACCACCTTGCCGTGGTGGGCGAGCGACGCGAGGTCGGGGTCGGCGAAGGGGAGCGCGACGACGTTCTGGTTCTGGACCGCCTTCTCCAGCTTGTTGAGCCAGGCGTTGGCCACCGCCCGGTTCTGCCCGGCGACGGTCGTGCCGTCCTCCTGCTGGATCCGGTACCCGCCTCCCATGGCGTCGACGGAGGCCAGCAGGTCCGGGTCGAGGACCCAGGTGACATCCAGGCCGCTGCCGAGCGACAGGAGCTGGTCCAGGCGCCCGCCCGGGGCGATCTCCGCGGCCAGGTCGTCGTTCTTGAAGACGGGCGTCTGTTGTTCGTCGGAACCGGTCTCCGCCGTGAGGTGGACGGTGGAGATGAGCGGCCAGAGGTACGTCGTCCTGGTCTTCGTGTCCGCAGCGTCGGGCTGCCACGGCAGGAACGTCCGCTCGATACCGAGGACCTGGTCCCACTGCTGAGCGGTGGTCCGGCCCGTGAGTGAGACTCCGAGCTGGTAGACGCCGTCGGCTCCGAGATCGAGCTCCTTGACGGGCACCGAGATGCTGAAGTGCTGCGAGCTCCCGGAGGCGAGCTTGGTGACCTTCGCGACGTACTTGCCCCCGACCTCCGCCGCGTCGAGGCCCGGCTGGAAACTGGTTCGCTTCGCGACGGTGTCGATGGCGGAGCGGGTGTTCAGGGACGGTCCCACGCGGATGCCCACGTGGGCATCCGTGACGGTCTGCCTGCTCTTGTTGGTTACCGAGCCGGAGACCGTGATCGTGTCGCCGTCAGTGGGGGTGCTGGGGCTCAGCGAGTCGAGGCTGATGTCGACCGTGCCGGACCCCGTGGCATCGGCCACAGAGGCCCGCTCAGCGGCTTGAGAGGGGGTACTCAAGGGCAGCTGGAGCAGCCCCGCCAGCAGCGGCGCCCCGGCCAGCAGTGCACCGCTGCGCCGGAGCCACCGGCGGGCAGGTGAGGGACTCGTCCCTTGGAAGTCTGCCGCCTCGGCCACGCGCTCGCCCGTCCTCGTCGTCGTCAGTGGTCGTCGGAATGTGCGTCCAGGCATGGTAACGATGTGCGCTGAGAGGAAGTGCCGCGGAGTGGTCCACAAGATCGGGGGACAGCTCCGACTGTCCTGTATGTGCGCGTATTGAGGCGGCGAAGAGAGAAGGCACACGGATATGAGATTTATCGGGGCGCTCCCGGGGGCCTCGGCCACGTACCCTTTTCTGTTGTGCCGAACGCCAATGAAGACAATTCCAGTGCCCTGAGCCAGGTGCAGCGCCGCGCGGTGAGTGAACTGCTGCGGGTCTCTCCTGTAGCCGACGAGCTCGCCCGCCGTTTTCAGGAGGCGGGATTCTCACTCGCCCTGGTCGGTGGCTCGGTCCGGGACGCGCTCCTCGGCCGGCTCGGCAATGACCTGGACTTCACGACGGACGCCCGACCTGAGGACGTGCTGAAGATCGTCCGGCCCTGGGCGGACGCGGTGTGGGAGGTCGGGATCGCCTTCGGCACGGTGGGTGCGCAGAAGGATGCCCGTGTGGGCGATGTGGAGCAGTCGTTCCAGATCGAGATCACGACGTACCGCTCCGAGGCGTACGACCGGACCTCGCGCAAGCCGGAGGTGTCCTACGGCGACTCCATCGAGGAAGACCTCGTGCGTCGTGACTTCACCGTGAACGCGATGGCGGTCGCGCTGCCGGAGAAGGAGTTCATCGACCCGCACGGCGGTCTGGACGACCTGTCCGCTCGCCTCCTGCGCACCCCGGGCACCCCGGAGGCGTCGTTCTCCGACGATCCGCTGCGGATGATGCGGGCCGCACGGTTCGCCGCGCAGCTCGACTTCGCGGTGGCACCCGAGGTTGTCGCCGCCATGACGGACATGGCAGGGCGCATCGAGATCGTCTCGGCGGAGCGCGTACGGGACGAGCTGAACAAGCTGATCCAGTCCGCTCACCCTCGCAAGGGGCTCACGCTGCTCGTCGACACCGGGCTGGCCGACCATGTGCTCCCCGAGCTCCCCGCGCTGCGGCTGGAGAGCGACGAGCACCACCGGCACAAGGACGTCTACGAGCACACGCTGATCGTTCTGGAACAGGCGATGGCTCTGGAGGAGGACGGGCCCGATCTGACTCTCAGGCTTGCCGCTCTGCTCCACGACATCGGCAAGCCGCGGACCCGTCGCTTCGAGCAGGACGGGCGGGTCTCGTTCCACCACCACGAGATGGTGGGCGCCAAGATGACCAAGAAGCGGATGACGGCGCTCAAATACTCGAACGACCTCGTGAAGGACGTTTCACGTCTGGTCGAACTCCATCTGCGTTTCCACGGGTACGGCACCGGCGAGTGGACGGACTCCGCCGTTCGCCGCTACGTCCGGGACGCGGGCCCGCTTCTTGACCGCCTTCACAAGCTGACCCGCTCCGACTGCACCACGCGCAACAAGCGGAAGGCGGCCGCGCTCTCCCGTGCCTACGACGGCCTCGAGGATCGCATCGCCCAGCTCAAGGAGCAGGAAGAGCTCGACGCGATCCGTCCCGACCTCGACGGCAACGAGATCATGGAGGTCCTGGGCATCGGCCCGGGCCCCGCGATTGGTCAGGCGTACAAGTTCTTGCTGGAGCTTCGACTGGAGAACGGCCCGATGGGGCGCGACGCCGCGGTGGCGGCGCTCAAGGAGTGGTGGGCCGAACAAGGCTGAGGGGTGGACGGCCGGTCCATGTTTCACGTGAAACATCGACGCCGGGCGACGCGAAGGGGCGGTGTTTCACGTGAAACACCGCCCCTTCGTACATCTGGTTCTGCCGGCTACTTGTTGTCTCCCAGGCAGAGCGTGAAGGAATCGCCCGTTTCCTTCCACGTCAGCGTCGCCGTCGTCCCCGCGACGCTCTGGCACGTCAGCTGGGCCAGCGAAGCGCCGTCCGCCTTCTTGAGGACCTTGTGCGTGGCCTTGGAGTCGGTGCAGTCGACCTGGACCACGTCCGGGTCGGTGCCGGTGCCCTTGTTGTAGAGGCAGTCGCCGACCGCCAGCTTCTTGGCGTCCTCGCTGTCGCTGAACAGCCAGCCGCCCACGATGATGGAGACACCCGCGATGGCCACGATTATGCGCAGGTACTGCTTGAAGCCACGCTTCGGGCGCTCCGGCGGGACGGGGGCGTACCCGGCGGTCGGCTGCTGCGGGAACCCGGGCTGACCCGGCTGCTGCGGGTATCCCTGCGGGGGCTGCTGGCCGTACGGGTTCTGGCCCTGGGGCGGCTGGCCCTGAGCGAACGGGTTCTGGCCCTGGGGCGGCGGAGTTGTCACTTGGGGGTCCCCCTGGAACATAGGCGCGTGACGTGAATAAGACCCACGTAAGCTATCGGGATCCTGTGACAACGCAGTAGTCAGGATTGGCTCTGTGGCACTGATGTGACACTTACTGACGCTCAAAGCTGGCCATAGCGGCCGCAATTGACGCGTAGACCGCCGCCACGGTCACGACGAGGGAAACCGACCGTCCGTCAGAAGGCAGTATCAGAGCGGCCACTGCGGCCGCTCCGACGAAAGCGACGTTGAAGAGCACGTCGTAAACGGAGAAGATTCGGCCGCGGAAGCCGTCGTCGACGGAGGACTGCACGATCGTGTCCGTGGCGATCTTCGCGCCCTGCGTGGTCACACCCAGCACGAATGCGGCCATCAGCATGGGCGCGGGGGCGAACGGGAGGCAGAGCGCGGGTTCGAGGATCGCGGCGGCTCCGGCACAGACGGCGATCCAGCGGCCGGAGCCCAGTTGCCCGGCAGCCCAGGGCGTCACCAAGGCCGCCACGAAGAAGCCGGCTCCGGAGACTCCTACGGCCAGCCCCAGGAGCGCCAGCCCGTCGTCCGAGCCGGCTGCCCATGCGTAGCGGCAGAGCATCAGCACCATGACCGTCAGAGCGCCGTAGCAGAATCGCATCAGTGTCATGGCCATCAGAGCCCAGGCCGCCTCGCGCCGTCGGCGCTCCGCGAGATGACGTACGCCCGCCGCGAGGCCTCGTGCCGTGCCGGCGAGGGCCGTGGCCAGATGAGGGTGGACCAGCTCCTGTTCGGGCCCGAGGAGGTCCGGGGCGATACGCAGGGAAGCGAGGGCCGCGCAGAGGTACAGCGCCGCTCCTACGAGAACCACCGCCGCGTCGGAGTCCGCGACGACGAGCCGTACGGCGAACGCGAGACCTCCGCCCAGAGTCGCCGCGAGCGTTCCGGCTGTCGGTGAAAGGGAGTTGGCCAGCACGAGACGGTCCGCGTCGACGACACGGGGCAGTGAGGCCGAGAGCCCGGCCAGGACGAATCGGTTGACCGCGGTGACGGAGAGCGCGGAAGCGTAGAAGAGCCAGTCGGGGACATCGCTCAGGATCAGAACCGCTGTCACGCAGGCCAGCGTCGTGCGCAGCAGGTTGCCGTACAGGAAAACCTGCCGACGCCGCCAGCGGTCCAGCAGGACACCCGCGAAGGGGCCGATGAGGGAGTACGGGAGCAGCAGCACCGCCATCGCGGAGGCGATCGAGGCCGCCGAGGTCTGCTTCTCCGGTGAGAAGACCACATAGGTGGCCAGCGCGACCTGATAGACGCCGTCGGCGCCCTGGGACAGCAGCCGTACGCCGAGCAGGCGCCTGAAGCCCTGGAAGCGCAGGAGGACGCGCAGGTCACGCACGACGGCCATGGGGCACAGCCTCACATACGAGGAGGGTCCCCGGGCGCAATGCCCGGGGACCCTCAACAGCAAGCACGAAGCTGTGCTTTAGCGCTCGACCTCGCCCTTGATGAACTTCTCGACGTTGGCGAAGGCCTCGTCGTCGAAGTACTGGACCGGCGGGGACTTCATGAAGTAGCTCGACGCGGAGAGGATCGGGCCGCCGATGCCGCGGTCCTTGGCGATCTTCGCGGCGCGCACGGCGTCGATGATGACACCGGCCGAGTTCGGGGAGTCCCAGACCTCGAGCTTGTACTCCAGGTTGAGCGGAACGTCACCGAAGGCACGGCCCTCGAGGCGGACGTACGCCCACTTGCGGTCGTCCAGCCAGGCCACGTAGTCCGAGGGACCGATGTGGACGTTCTTCTCGCCCAGCTCACGGTCGGGGATCTGCGAGGTGACGGCCTGCGTCTTCGAGATCTTCTTCGACTCGAGGCGGTCGCGCTCCAGCATGTTCTTGAAGTCCATGTTGCCGCCGACGTTGAGCTGCATGGTGCGCTCAAGACGGACACCGCGGTCCTCGAACAGCTTCGCCATCACACGGTGCGTGATGGTCGCGCCGACCTGCGACTTGATGTCGTCGCCGACGATCGGGACGCCCGCCTCGGTGAACTTGTCCGCCCACTCCTTGGTGCCGGCGATGAAGACCGGGAGAGCGTTGACGAAGGCGACCTTGGCGTCGATGGCGCACTGGGCGTAGAACTTCGCCGCGTCCTCGGAACCGACGGGCAGGTAGCAGACGAGGACGTCGACCTGCTTGTCCTTGAGGATCTGGACCACGTCGACCGGCGTCTCGTCGGACTCCTCGATGGTCATGCGGTAGTACTTACCGAGACCGTCCAGGGTGTGACCGCGCTGGACCGTGATGCCCTTGTTCGGGACGTCGCAGATCTTGATGGTGTTGTTCTCGCTGGCACCGATGGCGTCGGAGAGGTCGAGGCCGACCTTCTTCGCGTCGACGTCGAACGCGGCGACGAACTCGACGTCACCGACGTGGTAGTCGCCGAACTGGACGTGCATCAGGCCGGGGACCTTGGTCGCCGGGTCGGCGTCCTTGTAGTACTCGACGCCCTGAACCAGCGAGGCGGCGCAGTTGCCCACGCCGACGATGGCTACGCGAACCGAACCCATTCCGGTTGCTCCCTGTGTGTATCGGTGAAACCCCGGATGGGTCTCACGTTGCGGTTTCGTCGGACGGATCCGGCCGGGTGCTGTCCCGGTGCCGGGGCAGGCCGCCCGTCTCTCCAGATGTGATGTCCTGCTGAGCGGAGCCTTCGGAGGCGGACTGCTTGATGTCCCGTCCGGCCCGCTCGCTCTCGATGAGCTCGTTCAGCCAGCGCACTTCGCGCTCCACGGACTCCATTCCGTGGCGCTGGAGCTCAAGCGTGTAGTCGTCGAGGCGCTCCCGGGTGCGCGCCAGCGAGGCGCGCATCTTCTCGAGGCGCTCCTCCAGACGGCTGCGGCGACCCTCCAGTACGCGCATGCGTACATCGCGTGACGTCTGCCCGAAGAAGGCGAAGCGAGCGGCGAAGTGCTCGTCCTCGTACGCGTCGGGACCCGTCTGCGCGAGAAGTTCCTCGAAGTGATCCTTACCTTCGGCCGTCAACCGATAGACGATTTTGGCGCGACGCCCTGCGAGCGTTGCCGTGAGGGCGTCTTCAGGTGTGGATCCTGCTTCCTCGATCAACCAGCCGTTGGCGACCAGCGTCTTGAGGCAGGGGTAGAGCGTTCCGTAACTGAAGGCACGGAACACACCCAGTGACGTATTGAGTCGTTTGCGCAGCTCATAGCCGTGCATCGGGGACTCGCGGAGCAGGCCGAGTACGGCGAACTCGAGGATCCCGGAACGCCGGCTCATCGTCGCCTCCTCCCTGTCGCTGCCTCGTCGGCACGGTCTTTATGTCGTGCTGATGTATCGACTCGATACATCAGCACGATAGAACGCCCCTGCGGATGCGACAAGAGGGGACAGGGTGAACGGCGTCACATCACCGATTCATACGAAGCAAGTTGCCTGATTTGGGGTGAACTTCGGTGCTAGGCAGGTTTTGACGGTGCGTAGTCTGTGCGGCATGCACACCACCGGGAACCGAGTGACGCCTGAGAACGTCAACGTCTTCGGTGCAGTACGGGTGAATGCGCTAACGACCGCATCCGTACTTCGGGGGGACCGGAAACCAGCCGCCGTTTCCAGGCGCGCAAAGGTGCGCCTGCCCGAGGAGTAATCGTTCGATGAGCGAGCACCGTCGCAAACCGCCGCAGCCGCAGGGCGGCGGACGTGCCGCGGCCCGGCGCGGCCAGCCACAGCCCGGCCCGTCCGCAGGCCGCCGGGAGACACCGCGAGGCGCCACCGGGTCTCCTTCCGATTCCTATGACTCGGGGGGCGCAGAGAGCCCGTTCGGTAGCCGTGCCGAGGCACGGCGGGCCACACAGAGAGGGAGCGGCGGAGGCCGGCGCAGAGCCGCCGACGGCGCGGGACACGGTGGCCCCGGAGGAGGGGGCGGCCGACGTGGTGGCCCCCCGGGCCCGAACGGGCCAGGACGCGGCCGAGGCCGCGCCCCCGAGCCTGCCCGGAAACGCATCATCGACTACCCGCGCGCCGGTAAGTACGGCGCCGCGCGCTGGGTGCCGTCCTGGAAGCTCGTGACGGGCCTGTTCATCGGCTTCTGCGGCAGCCTGGTCGCGGCCGCGAGCGTCGCGTACGCATTGGTGGGCATCCCGGAAGTCGGCAAGACCGCCAAGGCGCAGAACAACGTCTACTACTGGGACAACGACACCCAGATGGTCGCCACGGGTGGTGAGACCAACCGCCAGATCATCAGCTACGCGCAGATCCCCAAGGAGATGCGGTGGGCCGTCATGTCGGCCGAGAACAAGACGTTCGAGACCGACAGCGGAGTCGACCCGATGGGTATCGCCCGCGCCTTCGTCAACATGGCCAAGGGTGGTCAGACGCAGGGTGGCTCCACCATCACCCAGCAGTACGTCAAGAACGCGATGCTCGAAGACCAGTCACAGACGGTCTCGCGCAAGCTCAGGGAGCTGTTCGTCTCCATCAAGGTCGGGGCCAAGATGCCCAAGGACGAAATCATGGCCGGCTACCTGAACTCCGCGTACTACGGGCGCAACGCCTACGGGATCCAGGCCGCGGCGCATGCCTACTTCGACGAGCCCGCCCAGGAACTGGACGCGAGCCAGTGTGCCTTCCTGGCGGCGGTGCTCAAGGGCGCCACGTACTACGACCCGGCAGGGGCTGTGTCGATCGACCCGGCCGCCACGGCTGATGCCAACCGTCAGCGCGCCGAGGATCGCTGGCGGTGGATTCTCAACGAAGAGGTCAAGGACGGCCGCCTGAGCCAGGCGGAACGGAACAAGTTCACCGAGTTCCCCGAGATCAAGAGTCCGCGGTCCAACGCCGCGCTGAGCGGGCAGGTCGGCTATCTAGTCGACCTGGCCAACTCGTACCTGATCAACAACAGCGACAAGACCGGGATCTCGGAGACCAGGCTTCGGCAGGGTGGCCTCGAGATTCACACGACCTTCAACAAGAAGAAGGTCAAGGCGCTCGAGGCCGCGGTGAAGAAGGTCCAGAAGGCCAACATCAAGGAAAAGCTGCGACCGAAGACGGACAAGTACGTCCAGTTCGGCGGAGCCTCCGTGGACCCGGCCAGTGGTCAGATCAAGGCCATCTACGGCGGTGTGGACGCGACCAAGCACTTCACCAACAACGCCGACCAGACCGGCGCCCAGGTGGGTTCGACGTTCAAGCCCTTCGTGCTGGCGGCCGCCATGTCCTGGGGTGCCAAGAATCCTGATGGGGACCCGGAGCAGGCGCAGGACGAACGCACCATCGTCTCGCCGAAGAGCCTGTACAGCGGCAAGAACAAGCTCAAGATCAAGGACTACGACCACACCGACTGGACGGACGACAAGGGCAGGGAGTGGCTGCAGCAGAACGACGGCCAGCGGTCGTACAACCCGCCCAGCTACAAGATCGACCTGCGTGAGGCGATGCGCGAGTCCGTCAACTCCGCCTATGTCCAGCTGGGCATGGATGTCGGCCTGGACAAGGTCAAGACAGCCGTCCTGGACGCGGGCATCAAGGAGTCGAGCCTCGCCAGTTCGAGGTTCCCGTCGTTCTCTCTCGGTACCTCATCTCCGAGCGCGATCCGGATGGCTGGTGCGTACGCCACCTTCGCGGCCAGCGGTAAGCAGCGCGACCCGTACTCGGTCGAGAAGGTGACCGACAAGAACGGCATGCTCTTCCAGCACGACAAGATCGCGAAGACCAACGACGCCTTCACCGAGGCGGTCGCCGACAACGTCACCGACGTCCTGAAGACGGTGGTGGAGAAGGGCACGGGCACCAACGCGCAGCTGAAGGGTCGCGAGGTGGCCGGCAAGACCGGTACGACCGACGGCAACAAGTCCGCTTGGTTCGTCGGATACACCCCGCAGCTGGCCACGTCGATCGGCATGTACCGCCTGGACGACGACGAGACCAAGAAGAACCGCAAGTTCCTGCAGATGTACGGCACGGGTGGCGAGCAGACCATCCATGGTGCCTCGTTCCCGTCGCAGATCTGGCGGGATTACATGGAGGTGGCGCTCAAGGGCGAGCCGGCGGAGGCCTTCCCGAAGCCCGAGGACATCGGTGAGATCCTCAACGACACCCCGAGCCCGACGCCCACGCCCTCGGCCACCGAGAGCGCGTCCGAGAGCCCGACGCCGACTCCCACCCCCAGCGAGACCCTGACGTCCCCCTCGCCCTCGCCGAGTGACACCTGCAGGAAGTTCGACTTCAACTGCCAGAACACCGGTGGGACCGACACCGGCGGTACTGATACCGGTGGCACCACCGACGGAGGGGTGAGCGCCTCACCGTCGGAATCCACCTCTACCGGGACCAGTAGAGGCAACGGCAATGGCAGCAATAGCGGAGGCCTCTTCGGAGGCTCGAGCGGCTAGACGCCTCCGTGTGTGTTTCACGTGAAACACACCGTTTCACGTGAAACGAGGGCCGCCACACCGACCAGGTGGGGCGGCCCTCGGCCTATTCCTAGACGCGTACGGCAGGATGTGCGGCATGCCCAGTGCAGAGACGACGCGAGCGAGCGTGCACGAGCCGGAGCTGGTGCGGCCGACCAAGGATGACGAGGTCGCCGCCAGCGGCAGTGAGCTGATCGGCGGCCCCATCGGGCGGCGGGCCCTGCTCGGGACGTCCTGGTGGACGCCCGTGCGGGTCGTCGCGCTGTTGGCGATCGGCATGTTCGCCCTCGGTATGGTCCAGAAGCTGCCTTGCTACGACGGCGGCTGGTTCTTCGGCGCCAGCTCGCAGTACACGCACGCCTGCTACTCGGACATCCCGCACCTCTACCAGGGGCGGGGATTCGCCGACGGCCTTGTGCCGTACTTCGACAAGATCCCCGGCGACATGGAGTACCTCGAGTACCCGGTGCTGACCGGTGTGTTCATGGAGGTCGCGGCCTGGCTCACTCCGGGCAGCGGGAGCATCCAGGACCAGGAGCAGATCTACTGGATGGTCAATGCGGGGATGCTGATGGCGTGCGCGGCGGTCATCGCCGTATGCACCGCGCGTACCCACCGTCGCCGCCCCTGGGACGGCCTTCTCGTCGCTCTCGCGCCCGCCTTCGCGCTCACGGCCACCATCAACTGGGATCTCCTAGCCGTGGCCCTGCTGGCCGCCGCGATGCTCATGTGGTCGCGGGGGCGTGCTCTGGCGTTCGGTGTCCTGATCGGGCTCGCGACGGCCGCCAAGTTCTACCCGTTCCTGGTGCTCGGGCCGCTCTTCCTGCTCTGCTGGCGGGCCGGCAAGTGGCGTGAGTTCGGAACGGCGCTGCTCGGTGCCGTCGGTGCCTGGCTGGTCGTGAACCTTCCGGTCATGTACTTCGCGCCCGAGGGGTGGTCGAAGTTCTACAGCTTCAGCCATGACCGTGGCGTCGACTTCGGGTCGGTCTTCCTGTTCATCTCGCAATGGCTGAAGATCACGATCACCCCCGACGCCGCCAACGCGTGGGCGCTGATCATGATGCTGATCATCTGTGCGGGTCTGAGCGCCGTCACGCTCACCGCCCCACGTCGCCCCCGCTTCGCTCAGCTCGCCTTCCTGATCGTGGCGGCCTTCATCCTCACGAACAAGGTCTACTCGCCGCAGTACGTGCTGTGGCTCGTCCCGCTCGCCGCGCTGGCCCGGCCGCGCTGGCGGGACTTCCTGATCTGGCAGGCGTGCGAGGTCGCGTACTTCCTGGGTATCTGGATGTACCTCGCGTACACGACCAGTGGGGACGCCCATAAGGGCCTGCCGACCGACGGATACCAAGTCGCCATCGCCGTCCATCTGTTGGGGACGCTGTACCTGTGCGCGGTGGTGGTACGGGACATCTTCATGCCGGAGCGCGACGTGGTGCGCCGAGCAGGGGACGACGACCCGTCCGGCGGGCTGCTGGACGGCGCCGAGGACGTCTTCGTGCTCGGGGCGGCCGCTCATCCGCCGCGGCACGCCGCCCACTTCGACGGGCTTCCGCAGGTCGACTGGGGCGGCCGCGACGCGACGCCCGAGGACCGTTCGCTCTGAGCGAACAGGGTGGGAAAGACGTACGCAAAAGGCCGTACACGGTGTCCGCGTACGGCCTTTCGGCTGGAGCGTAGGGACTGAACCCGGGGCTCAGCGCTCGACGACGCGGTCGAACTGCGTGGTGGTGTGCCGCAGGTGGGCCACGAGTTCGTCGCCGACCTTCGGCTCCGAGGCGTCGGACGGCACGAAGAGGATCGAGACCTGCATGTGCGGGGGCTCGGCGAACCAGCGCTGCTTGCCCGCCCAGACAAACGGAGAAAGGTTCCGGTTGACCGTCGCGAGGCCGGCGCGTGCGACGCCCTTGGCGCGCGGCATGACGCCGTGCAGCGCCTTGGGGGCCTCCAGGCCCACCCCGTGCGATGTACCGCCCGCCACGACCACGAGCCAGCCGTCTCCGGCCGCCTTCTGCTGCCGGTAGCCGAAGCGGTCGCCCTTGGAGACGCGGGTGACGTCCAGGACGGCCCCGCGGTACTCGGTGGCCTCGTGGTCCCCCAGCCACAGCCGCGTGCCGATACGGGCGCGGAAGTGGGTCTGCGGGAACTGCTGCTGAAGTCGCGCGAGTTCCTCGGCCTTGAGGTGGCTGACGAACATCGTGTGCAGGGGCAGGCGGGCCGCACGGAGACGGTCCATCCAGCCGATGACCTCCTCGACGGCGTCCGAGCCGTCGGTGCGGTCCAGCGGCAGGTGGATCGCGAAGCCCTCGAGCCGGACGTTCTCGATGGCGGAGTGCAGATGCGGCAGCTCCTCCTCGCTCACGCCGTGCCGCTTCATCGAGGACATCACCTCGATGACGACACGGGCGCCCACAAGGCCGTACACGCCGTCGATGGACGACACGGAGCGGATGACACGGTCGGGCAGCGGTACGGGCTCCTCGCCCCGCCTGAACGGCGTCAGGACCAGCAGATCGCCGCCGAACCAGTCCTTGATCCGGGCGGCCTCGTACGTGGTGCCGACCGCGAGGATGTCCGAGCCCAGGCGGGTGGCCTCGTCCGCGAGCCGTTCGTGGCCGAAGCCGTAGCCGTTGCCCTTGCAGACGGGGACCAGCCCCGGAAACTGCTCGGACACCTGCTTGTGGTGTGCCCGCCAGCGCGCGGTGTCGACGTAGAGCGTGAGCGCCATGGCCGGTCCCGGAACCTTTCTCGTGGCTGCGGTGTATCAGAGGTATGAAAAGGAATTGTCGCCGATTTGCCGGACCGATGGGGCGATGCAGGGCTGAAACAGCGGCTCGGCATGCGGTTCGGTACGGCTCAGCGGCGCGACATGTAGATGTCGAGCGCCTTGTGGAGCAGCTTGTTGAGCGGGAAGTCCCACTCACCGAGGTACTCGGCGGCCTCTCCGCCCGTGCCCACCTTGAACTGGATCAGGCCGAAGAGGTGATCGGTCTCGTCCAGCGAGTCGGAGATGCCACGCAGGTCGTAGACCGTGGCTCCCAGGGCGTACGAGTCGCGCAGCATGCGCCACTGCATCGCGTTCGAGGGCCGGTGCTCGCGCCCGATGTTGTCCGAGGCGCCGTAGGAATACCAGACGTGTCCGCCGACGACGAGCATCGTCGCGGCCGACAGGTTCACCCCGTTGTGACGCGCGAAGTAGAGCCGCATGCGGTTGGGGTCCTCGGTGTTGAGGGCCGTCCACATGCGCTGGAAGTACGACAGAGGGCGGGGCCGGAAGTGGTCGCGCACAGCGGTGATCTCGTACAGCCGCTGCCACTCCTCCAGGTCCTGGTATCCGCCCTGGACGACCTCGACGCCCGCCTTCTCGGCCTTCTTGATGTTGCGGCGCCACAGCTGGTTGAAGTTCCTGTGGACCTCTTCCAGGGAGCGGTTGGCGAGCGGCACCTGGAAGACATAGCGGGGCTGGACGTCGCCGAAGCCGGCACCACCGTCCTCGCCCTGCTGCCAGCCCATGCGGCGCAGCTTGTCGGCGACCTCGAAGGCGCGCGGCTCGATGAAGTCGGCCTCGATGTCGCGCAGGCGCTTCACATCCGGGTTCTGGATGCCGCCCTTGATGGAGGTGGCTTCCCAGCGCCGGATGATCACCGGCGGGCCCATCTTCACCGAGAAGGCGCCCTGCTGCTTGAGATGCGCGAGCATCGGCTGCAGCCAGTCGTCGAGGTTCGGCGCGAACCAGTTGATGACCGGACCCTCGGGCAGGTAGGCGAGATAGCGCTTGATCTTGGGCAGCTGGCGGTACAGCACCAGGCCGGCGCCGACCATCTCGCCGGTCCTGTCGTCGAACCATCCGAGGTTCTCCGAGCGCCACTCGGCCTTCACGTCTGCCCAGGCGGGGACCTGCATGTGACTAGCCGCGGGCAGGCTCTGGATGTATGCCAGATGCTGCTCTCGGCTGATGGTCCTCAGGGTCAGGCTCATTCGGGGCGCTCCTCGGGCTGGTGTGTCCCCATGGGTACAGGGGCTCCGGCTCTCGCGCCGAAGCCTACTGCGCCCTGCGAGCGCCCCGTCTGGCCGTATGGAACCTGAACCCCGGGGACGGCGTGTGAAGCGTTCCGAGGTCAGGGGAAAACGGACGTTCGACTCAGATCACACCGCCGAATAGGCCGCCGTGAGCCAGGCCGAGGTAGAAACCGACGCCCGAGAGGCCGAGTCCGACGATCAGTCCGAAGCGCTCCCGGGTCGTCTCGGAGATGAACTGTCCGTAGGCGCCGGCCAGGATCCCGACAAGACCGGCCCAGGAGCTGAGCAGGTGGAGGCTGTCGAACATCGACGTGACGAAGGCCAGGACTCCGCACACCAGGGTCACCACGAGCAGGGTGTCCTGGAGCGGATGAGGCTTGCCGTCCGTGGCGAAGAGTGAGCCGGTGGTGTTGGGTCGCAATACCTGTGCCATAGGGCACCTCCTGCGGAAGGCGGCGCATCGTAGCGCCATACACACCCGATGTGTACAGATTGACGGCCAACCCGGTCGGATTTCAACCGGAAGCCGGTGTGCAGGTAGTCTGTACCCTCTGCACCGGTGTCTGCCCAGGCTCATGGCCAGGTCACGACAGGGATTGCCGCTCGGTTCACCGATCGGCGGGCCCGATTGTCAGTGGCGGCCGATACCGTTGCGTACGCATCACAACCCTCCTGCCACGGAACGACCGTGGCCGTTGAGTCCAAAGGAGGTGGGTTCCACATGCGTCACTACGAAGTGATGGTCATCCTCGACCCCGATCTGGAAGAGCGCGCTGTCGCCCCCCTGATCGAGAACTTCCTCTCCGTTGTCCGTGAGGCCAACGGCAAGGTCGAAAAGGTCGACACCTGGGGCCGTCGTCGTCTCTCGTACGAGATCAAGAAGAAGCCCGAGGGCATCTACTCGGTCATCGACCTGCAGGCCGAGCCTGCGGTCGTCAAGGAGCTCGACCGCCAGATGAACCTGAACGAGTCGGTCCTCCGGACCAAGGTCCTCCGTCCCGAGACCCACTGAGCTTCCAGCTCAGCTGATCTCGGGCATCGAGTAGCAGCACCAGCAGCCAGCAGCAAACCCGCCGAGAGGTTCCCCCATGGCAGGCGAGACCGTCATCACGGTCGTCGGCAATCTTGTCGACGACCCCGAGCTGCGCTTCACCCCTTCCGGTGCGGCGGTCGCGAAGTTCCGTGTCGCGTCCACTCCCCGCACCTTCGACCGTCAGACGAATGAGTGGAAGGACGGCGAGAGCCTGTTCCTGACCTGCTCGGTCTGGCGTCAGGCGGCGGAGAACGTCGCCGAGTCGCTCCAGCGAGGCATGCGCGTCATCGTGCAGGGCCGGTTGAAGCAGCGGTCCTACGAGGACCGTGAGGGCGTCAAGCGCACGGTCTACGAGCTGGATGTAGAGGAAGTCGGCGCCAGCCTGAAGAACGCCACGGCCAAGGTCACCAAGACCACAGGCCGAGGCGGTCAGGGCGGTTACGGCGGCGGCGGTGGCGGCGGCCAGCAGGGCGGCGGCTGGGGCGGTGGCTCCGGCGGTGCTCCGCAGGGCGGCGGCGCTCCTGCCGACGATCCCTGGGCAACCGGCACTCCCGCCGGTGGCAACCAGGGTGGCGGCGGCGGTGGCGGCTGGGGCGGAAGCTCCGGCGGCTCCGGCGGTTCCGGCGGCGGCTACTCGGACGAGCCCCCCTTCTAGGCCTCAGGGCCGAGGGTGGGCCGTACTCCCACTTCTTGATCACACAGGAGATACACCATGGCGAAGCCGCCTGTGCGCAAGCCGAAGAAGAAGGTCTGCGCGTTCTGCAAGGACAAGGTCACGTACGTGGACTACAAGGACACGAACATGCTGCGGAAGTTCATTTCCGACCGCGGCAAGATCCGTGCCCGCCGCGTGACCGGCAACTGCACGCAGCACCAGCGTGACGTCGCCACGGCTGTGAAGAACAGCCGTGAGATGGCGCTGCTGCCCTACACGTCCACCGCGCGATAAGGGAAGGGTGACCGACAGATGAAGATCATCCTCACCCACGAGGTCTCCGGCCTCGGTGCCGCGGGCGACGTCGTTGACGTCAAGGACGGTTACGCTCGCAACTACCTGATCCCGCGGAACTTTGCGATCCGCTGGACCAAGGGTGGCGAGAAGGACGTCGAGCAGATCCGTCGTGCTCGCAAGATCCACGAGATCGCGACCATCGAGCAGGCCAACGAGATCAAGGCCCGCCTCGAGGGCGTCAAGGTCCGTCTGGCCGTTCGCTCCGGCGACGCCGGTCGGCTCTTCGGTTCCGTCACCCAGGCCGACGTCGCTTCGGCGATCAAGGCTTCCGGTGGCCCCGAGGTCGACAAGCGCCGCATCGAGCTGGGCTCGCCCATCAAGACCCTGGGCGCCCACGAGACGTCCGTGCGTCTGCACCCCGAGGTTGCCGCCAAGGTCAACATCGAGGTTGTCGCTGCCTGAGTGCAGCGCTCGGCATAGCTGAGAGAAGGGCCGCACCCCTCGGGGTGCGGCCCTTCTGCGTTGCACGAGTGCGCCCTCGCGCTCCATGGATGACCGGGCTCGTCGTTTCACGTGAAACCCTCGTTTCACGTGAAACGGTCGGTGTCACGTCAGCGCGTAGCGCCCGTGACGATCCAGCGGCCCGAGCGAGACCGCAGCCACAGTGTCAGCATCCGCATCGTCATCATCAGCGTCATCGCTCCCCAGAGCGCGGTCAGCCCGCCACCGAGGAGGGGAACGAGCAGAGCGACGGGGGTGAAGACAGCCAGCGTGATCAGCATGGCCCAGGCCAGGTAGGGCCCGTCTCCCGCACCCATCAGGACGCCGTCCAGGACGAAGACGATCCCGCAGATCGGCTGGGAGACGGCCACCATCACCAGAGCGGGCAGCGCCGCGTCCTGCACGCCCGAGTCGCTGCTGAACAGCGGAAGGAGCAGAGGGCGAGTCGCCAGGACCAGCAGACCGAGCACCACTCCTGTGACGACACCCCACTGCATCATGCGGCGGCATGCCTCGCGGGCGCCTTGGGCGTCGTCGGCACCGAGATAGCGCCCGATGATGGCCTGACCCGCGATGGCGATGGCGTCGAGAGCGAAGGCGAGCAGGCTCCACAGCGACAGGATGATCTGGTGTGCCGCCATGTCTGCGTCCCCGAGCCGGGCGGCGACAGCCGTGGCGATCAGAAGGATCGCCCGGAGCGACAGCGTACGGACGAGCAGGGGAGCTCCGGTCTGGGCACTGGCTCGTATCCCGCCGGCATCCGGTCGCAGGGAGGCGCCGTGCTTCCGGGCTCCGCGGATGACGACGTTCAGGTAGACGGCTGCCATGCCGCACTGAGCGATGACGGTGCCCCAGGCAGAGCCGGCGATGCCGAGATCGGCGCCGTAGACAAGGACGACGTTGAGAACCGCATTGGCGACGAAGCCCCCGACGGCGACGTACAGCGGGGTCTTCGTGTCCTGAAGTCCGCGCAGTACTCCGGTGGCGGCCAGCACGACGAGCATGGCGGGAATGCCGAATGCCGAGATCCGTAGATAGGTCGTCGCGTACGGAGCCGCGGTGTCCGATGCCCCGAACAACTCCATGAGGGATGGTGCGGTGGGCAGGGCGACGGCGATGACGACCGCGCCGATGAGCAGGGCGAGCCAGATGCCGTCCATGCCCTGGCGGATCGCGGCTCGCAGATCGCCGGCGCCGACTCGGCGGGCGACTGCGGCCGTAGTGGCGTAGGCGAGGAAGACGAAGACTCCCACGGCCGTCATGAGGAGGGCCGAGGCGATGCCGAGTCCGGCCAACTGAGCCGTACCGAGGTGGCCGACGATGGCGCTGTCGGCCATCACGAAAAGAGGCTCGGCGACGAGTGCGCCGAAGGCCGGAACGGCCAGCGCGACGATCTCTCGGTCGTGCCGGCGTCGGGCGGCCCTGGGTGCTGCGGGAGCCTGTGTCATGAGCACCAATCTAATCTTCCACAGGTAAGAGATGCAATGTGCGAAAGACCCTTACTCTCCGTTGGGTGGGGCGTGTCGCGGTGCACCGTTTGCAGCGATCTTGATCCGAGTGGGGAAGTTTTTCTTCTGCACAACCGGTGGACGGGAAAGGACCAGGTCAGAACAGGTTCGCCGGAAGAGGTGAGGGCTTGTTCACAGGGCTGTCCACCGGGTCGTGCACAGGTTTTGTGGAGTTCTCCACAGCATCGGGGCCGTCGTCCACATGGCCTGTGGATAACCAGATTGGCTGACGGTGCCTGCGGGCCTAACGTGGTGCGGCGCCCGTTCTCTCCTCCGTCCTCGGAAACCACGCAAAACCGACGCGTGAGAACCGGAGTTGGGCAGCTCAGTTGTCAGTGCCGTGCCGTAGAAATTAAGGGCACTGCTAGGTCCGCTCCGCGGACGGGAGGAGGTGGCTCGGTGAGTATTTCCGAGCCCTTGGACGACCCCTGGGCGGACAGTGGTCCCAGTGATCGTCTGCCCTCGTCCCGCCGCCGTGGGAGTGGCGGCCGCAGCCGTGACGAGCAGCACGACCGTGACCGGGACAACGGCTCCTGGGAAAGCGGCGGCTCGTCGTTCGAACGGGTACCGCCGCAGGACCTCGACGCCGAGCAGTCCGTCCTCGGCGGCATGCTCCTGTCGAAGGACGCCATCGCCGACGTCGTCGAGGTGCTCAAGGGCCACGACTTCTACCGGCCGGCGCACGAGACCATCTACGGGGCGATCCTCGACCTGTACGCGAAGGGCGAGCCGGCCGACCCCATCACGGTCGCGGCCGAGCTCACCAAGCGGGGCGAGATCACCAAGGTCGGTGGCGCTCCCTATCTGCACACGCTGGTGCAGACAGTCCCGACCGCGGCGAACGCCGAGTACTACGCGGAGATCGTGCACGAGCGCGCGGTCCTGCGCCGCCTGGTCGAGGCGGGCACACGCATCACGCAGATGGGATACGCGGCCGACGGCGATGTCGATGAGATCGTCAACAGCGCCCAGGCGGAGATCTACGCGGTCACCGAGCAGCGCACCACCGAGGACTATCTACCGCTCGGCGACATCATGGAGGGCGCGCTCGACGAGATCGAGGCGATCGGATCGCGTTCGGGAGAGATGACCGGCGTACCGACCGGCTTCACCGACCTGGACTCGCTCACCAACGGCCTGCACCCCGGCCAGATGATCATCATCGCGGCTCGTCCCGCCATGGGTAAGTCGACGCTGGCCCTGGACTTCGCCCGAGCCTGTTCGATCAAGCACAACATGCCCAGCGTGATCTTCTCGCTCGAAATGGGCCGCAACGAGATCGCGATGCGCCTGCTGTCGGCCGAGGCGCGCGTGGCCCTGCACCACATGCGGTCCGGCACGATGACCGACGAGGACTGGACCCGGCTCGCCCGTCGTATGCCGGACGTCTCGGCCGCGCCCCTCTACATCGACGACTCCCCGAACCTGTCGATGATGGAGATCCGTGCCAAGTGCCGCCGCCTCAAGCAGCGCAGTGACCTGAAGCTCGTGATCATCGACTACCTCCAGCTGATGCAGTCGGGCGGCAAACGCTCCGAGAGCCGCCAGCAGGAGGTCTCCGACATGTCGCGAAACCTGAAGCTGCTGGCCAAGGAGCTGGAACTGCCGGTGATCGCGCTGTCGCAGCTCAACCGTGGCCCCGAACAGCGCACGGACAAGAAGCCCATGGTCTCCGACCTGCGTGAGTCCGGCTCGATCGAGCAGGACGCGGACATGGTCATCCTGCTGCACCGCGAGGACGCCTACGAGAAGGAGTCCCCGCGTGCCGGCGAGGCCGACATCATCGTCGGCAAGCACCGTAACGGCCCGACGGCCACGATCACGGTGGCCTTCCAGGGGCACTACTCACGCTTCGTGGACATGGCACAGACCTGATCCGGGCCCTGCTGCTCAGCGCCTCGTCTCGTACCTGGTCAGGACCACGCCGCCGGGAAACGTCCGCGTCTCCACCAGGTTCAGGTTCACCCAGTTGTCCAGCGCGGTGAAGAACGGCGTGCCGCCGCCTACCAGGACCGGATGGGCGGCGATCGCGTACTCGTCGATCAGCCCGGCGCGCATGGCCGCCCCGGCGAGCGTTGCGCCGCCGATGTTCATTGGGCCGCCGTCCTCGGCCTTGAGCCGGGTGATCTCGGCGATCGCGTCGCCCGTGACGAGGCGGGTGTTCCAGTCGACCTTGTCGATCGTCGAGGAGAAGACCACCTTCGGCGTGTCCCGCCAGTTCCGCGCGAACTCGATCTCCGCCGGGGTGGCGTCGGGCTGCTGGTCGCCGGTCGGCCAGTGGGAGCTCATCGCCTCCCACAGCTTGCGCCCATACAGCGACAGACTGCTCGCCTTCTCGTGGTCGAGCCACCACTGGAACAGCTCGTCACTCGGCGGTCCGCCCCAGCCGATGTCGTCGCCGGGCGCGGCGATGTAGCCGTCCAGGGTCAGGTTCATGCCGTAGATCAGCTTCCGCATGGCCCAGCCTTCCGTCCGTGGGTGTCCGGCGTATAGACCAGCGCGGCGCGGGAAACTCATCGGTGCGCGATCTGGGCTCGCCGGTAGTCCTCGTGCTCGAGGCTCAGCGTGGTGTACTCGGCCGACTCGGGCAAGCCGCCTTATCTCGACCTCGCCCTCGCGAGGAAATGCCACGGATTTGAGACTGATCATGGGTGACAACGCCGTGAGACAGCCAAGAACGCCAAGGTTACGCAAGATCGACATGTCACGAGCGGCGAGACCTTACAGCCCTGCGGGGCCGCTTCGGGTTAATCCGCTCGACGTTCGGTGGCGGGGCGGGTGGACTGGTGTCATGACGACACCCCACGAAGATCTCCTTCCCGGCACACGCCGAGCCCTGCTGCACCGTATTGCCGTCGCGCAGAGCGAGGGACGGGCGCCGTCGCTCGTCGCGACGGTGGTCCGGGGCGGGAAGGCGGTGTGGAACGGGGCGCGGACCTCGGTGGACGGTCACGGGCCGGACGAGAACGTGCAGTACCGGATCGGCTCCATCACCAAGACCTTCACCGCCGTTCTCGTACTGCGGCTGCGCGACGAGGGCGTCCTGGACCTCGGTGACCCGCTGGAGAAGCATGTCCCCGGCACCGGCGCGGGGGAGGTCACCATCTCCCAACTGCTCGCGCACACCGGAGGATTGGCGGCCGAGTCGCCCGCGCCGTGGTGGGAGCGCACACCAGGCTCGCTGCGCCCCGAACTGTCCGACGTACTCGGCGAGCAGCCGTTCCGGCATCCGGTCGGTCGGCGGCACCACTACTCGAACCCCGGCTACACGCTGCTCGGAGCGCTGGTCGAGGAGCTACGTGGAGCCCCATGGGAAGAAGTGCTGCGACGTGAGGTTCTGGAACCGCTCGGCCTGCACCGTACGAGCGGTCACGCGCAGGCGCCGCACGCGGGGGGATGGGCGGTCCACCCTTGGGCGGACGCGATGATGCCCGAGCCCGCGGAGGACCTCGGGCGGATGGCTCCGGCCGGACAGCTGTGGTCCACCACAGGGGACTTGGCCCGCTTCGCCGTCTTCCTCACCCAGGGCGACGACCGAGTGCTGAGCGCGGAGTCCGTGAGGGAGATGCGTGCGCCCGCCGCGCCGCCCGAGACAGCGGAGCTGGCCGCGGGGTCTTCCTACGGGCTCGCCCTGCAGATCGCGCACCGTGACGGCCGAACCCTCGTAGGGCACGGGGGCTCCCTGCCGGGCTTCGTCGCCGGACTGGTGATCAGCGTGGAGGACGACGTGGCGGCGGTGGTGCTGTCCAACTGCACCTCAGGTCCGCCCGTGTTCACCGTCGCCGCCGATCTGGTGCGGATCGTCGCGGAGGCGGAGCCGCGGATTCCCGAACCCTGGCGCCCGATGACCGAAGTCGACCATGGCGTCTTGGAGTTGGCGGGTCAGTGGTACTGGGGAACTCAGGCCTTCGGGCTGCGGCTGCCGGCCGATGGGGGGCTCGTGCTGGGCCCGCTCTCGGGTGTCGGCCGGGGTGCGCGCTTCAGGGCGAACGGGGACGGGACATGGACGGGGCTCGACGGCTACTACGCGGGCGAGCTTCTGCGGCCCGTACGACGGCCTGACGGCTCGGTGAGCCATCTGGACCTCGGGTCGTTCGTGTTTACGCGCCAGCCGTACGACGAGGAGGCTTCTGTGCCCGGTGGAGTGGACCCTGAAGGCTGGCGAGGCATCCAGTAGGCGACACCGGAGCCGGAGGCGTCCTGTTTCACGTGAAACAGGACGCCTCCGCTGTGCGGAGAAGCGGCATCGAGACGACCACCCCCCTGAGCGCCGCTGCGGTGCGTCGTGGGCGGCAGCGAGGACGGGGCGGCAGGAAGGCCGAGCGACGGGTGGTCAGTGGCCTGTGTCAGAGCGGGAGCTTGAAGCCGACGTGTGAGGCTTCGAAGCCGAGCCGCTCGTAGAAGCGATGGGCGTCGGTGCGGGAGGCGTCGGAGGTCAGCTGGACCAAGTGGCAGTCCTGGCGGCGGGATTCCTCGATAGCCCACTCGATGAGCTCCGTCCCGAGACCGCTGCCACGTTCGTCGGCGTGGATGCGTACGCCTTCGATGATGGAGCGCGTCGCCCCCTTGCGGGACAGTCCGGGAATCACGGTGAGCTGCAGGGTGCCGACAACGCGGTTCTCGCGCACGGCGACGACCAGGTGCTGGTTCGGGTCCCCGCTCAGACGCTCCAGGGCGACCTCATACGGGGTCAGATCGTCGGGCGATTCCCTTTGGGCACCCAGCGGGTCGTCGGCGAGCATCGCGACAATGGCGGGCACGTCGTCGGCGACCGCCGCTCGTATCTCAAGATCTGCCATGAGCGCACCCTACGAGGGCACGCCCACCGAGGGCGCGGGCTGTACGGGCACGCTCGCGGACTCCACGACCCGGACCAGGGGAGCCAGCTCAGGGTTCCCGGCCGCCTCGTCGAGCGCCTCGCGCAGGGCGGCGTCATTGGTGGGCCGCGCCTCGGCGAGGAGGTCCAGGCCGGCCTCGCTGACGTTCGTGTAGATGCCGCGGCGGTCGGTCGGGCAGAGATAGCGGGCGAGCAGCCCTCGGTCCTCAAGGCGGGTGACCAGCCGGGTGGTGGCGCTCTGGCTGAGGACGACCGCGTCCGCGACCTGCTTCATCTGGAGATGGCCGCCGTCGCCGTCGTGCTGCCGGCTGAGGACGTCGAGCAGGGAGTACTCGCGCACGCTGAGCCCGTGCTTGGCCTGTAGGGCCCGCTCGATGTGGGCCTCGATCCTCCCGTGCAGCAGGGAGAGTGCGCACCATCCCTGAGCGAGGGCGGTGAGCGCGGGGTCCGTGGCTGTCATGGCGTTTCCTCCGTCCCGGAGCGACTGAACCCAGGATAGAGCACAGGCGCAATAGTCCGCTGTTGCATGTAGCCCGCGTCTGCAACTATTGTGAACGCAGGCAAAGCGCTCATGCAATCTTCTGGAAGGTGTACTCCACCATGCCTCTCGCGCTTCTGGCCCTCGCGATCGGGGCCTTCGGAATCGGAACGACAGAGTTCGTGATCATGGGCGTCCTGCCCGAGGTCGCCGGAGACTTCGGTGTCTCCATCCCCACTGCCGGACTACTCGTGACCGGATACGCCCTTGGTGTGGTGATCGGTGCGCCGATCATGACCGCGCTCGGCACGAAGGTCTCCCGCAAGCGGATGCTCATGGTGCTGATGGGTCTGTTCGTCCTCGGCAATCTGATCTCCGCCGTGGCTCCGGCCTTCTGGCTGATGTTCGTGGGCAGGGTGGTCGCCTCCCTCGCCCACGGTGCCTTCTTCGGCATCGGGTCGGTGGCCGCCGCCGAGCTGGTCGCGCCCGAGAAGAAGGCCGGCGCCATCGCGATGATGTTCAGCGGGCTCACGATCGCCAATGTCGTCGGCGTCCCGCTGGGCACGCTGATCGGACAGTCCGCGGGCTGGCGTGTCACCTTCGCGGGGGTCGCCGCGCTCGGCGTCATCGGCCTGCTGGGCATCGCCAAGCTGGTGCCGGAGATGCCGAAGCCCGAGGGCGTGCACCTGCGCCACGAACTCGCCGCCTTCAAGAACGTCCAGGTCCTGCTCGCGATGGCGATGACGGTGCTCGGATTCGGCGGTGTCTTCGCGGCCATCACGTACATCGCGCCGATGATGACGCACGTCGCGGGCTTCGCCGACGGATCGGTCACCTGGCTGCTGGTCCTCTTCGGCCTCGGCATGGTCGGCGGAAACCTGGTCGGCGGCAGGTTCGCCGACCGCGCGCTGATGCCGATGCTGTACGTGTCTCTGGGCGGCCTCGCCGTCGTGCTCGCCCTCTTCACCGTCACCGCGCACAACAAGCTCCTGGCGGCCGTCACGATCGCCCTGATCGGCGCTCTGGGATTCGCGACCGTGCCTCCTCTGCAGAAGCGCGTTCTCGACCAGGCGCACGGCGCGCCCACCCTGGCCTCGGCCGTGAACATCGGCGCCTTCAACCTCGGCAACGCCCTCTCTGCCTGGCTCGGCGGCATCGTCATCGCGGCGGGCCTCGGCTACACCGCACCCAACTGGGTCGGTGCGGTTCTCGCCGCGAGCGCGCTCGTTCTGGCCGTCCTCTCGGCCGCTCTGGAGCGCCGCACGGCCCTTCCCGGCTCCGTGGTCGCCAGTGGTACCCCGGCCGAGCGGCGGACCGCCGTCCACCACTGACCGGAATCGGGCCCGGTGCGGGGCCAGGGCCGTCCCCGCACCGTCCCGACCGGCACGTCCCCACTCGAAACAGCACCCCCACAAGGAGAAACCCCTGATGAGCACATCCACCGCCGTTGCCCCCCTGACCATCGAGGACGCCGAGGTCCTCGTCACCACGGCCCGTCGTGCCGCCGAAGCCGCCGGCGTTCGGATCAGTGCCACCGTTCTCGACGCGGGCGGCCACCTTCTCGCGTTCCGGCGCGACGACCAGGCCGTGCTGATCTCGGGAGAGACCAGCACGCGCAAGGCCTACACGGCACTCCAGTTGAACGCGGCAACCGCCGATCTTGTCGACGCGGTGCAGCCCGGTGGTCTCTTCCACACCCTGCCCACCGCGCTCGACCGCCCCCTGCTGTTCATCGCGGGCGGCGTGCCGGTCCACCGTGACGGCCGTCTGATCGGCGCGATCGGGATCGGTGGCGGTATGCCCGACCAGGACCACGGCTTCGCCGTCACCGCCGTCGCATCGCTCGTCTGACGCTCGGCAGCGCTGCACCCGCCCGGCGTACGACAGTCCAGAAGTGCCGGTCTCCCACGGTGTCCCTGGGGACCGGCATTTCGTCTGTCGGCGTGGCGGAGGTCTAGCCGGCGGCGACCGTCAGCGGCGCGAAGCGGCGAGTCCAGTCGCCGGGCAGTTCCGGGATCCCGTACGTCATGACGGAGTTGAAGGCGACGGAGGCAAGCCCGCGCTCTGTCAGCCAGGCCAGCAGCTCTTCGTGCCGCACGTCGATGTCGGTGCGCAGCGGTCGGTCGGTGTGGGCGGCGAGCGAGGAGACGAGGGCCTTCGCCGTCTCCGCGTCCCGGGCGATCAGCGGGCCGACGACCTGGTCGGTCATGTTGGGCCATGCGGCCGCGTAGCCGATGATCCGGCCGCTCTCCTCGGCGACGCGCAGCTGGTCGGAGAAGGCGGGCAACCGCGTGATCATGCGGGTGCGATCCGTGCCGAAGACCTCTTCGTCCAGCCGGAGGATGGTGGGGAGATCCTCCGCCGTGGCCGGGCGGGTGAAGACCTCGGGCTCAGGGCCGCCAGGAGTGAACTTCCCACGGAACATCTCGGCCCGGCCGGTGACCTTGAATCCCAACTCCTCGTAGAGCGGGCGCCCGTACACGGTCGCGTGCAGGGTCAGAGGGGTGCTGCCCATCTCTTCGACGACGTGTCGCATCAGTCGACGGCCGACACCCTGGCGGGAATGCCGCTCGGCGACGAGAACCATGCCGATCGCTCCCAGTTCGGGGCAGTCGCGCGGTCCGTATTCGGTCACCACGCACGCGGTGACGAGACCGCCGGCGGGGTCGTCGATGCCGTATCCGGTCCCTGCGGTGAGCAGCAGACCCCACTTGTGTTCCTCACGGGGCCAGCCCCGGTCTTCGGACAAGTCCGCGCAGGCGGCGAGGTCGCGAGGCGTCAGACGACGAACGGGCAGAGCGGTGAGGGAAGGTGTCGACACGCACGTCAGGCTGTCTGACATGAGCCGCTGCCGTCCACCGGTTTCCAGGCAGTCCGCTCCTCTTTGGGCGATGCTCGGCGCCGCCCCACAGTGAGCGGACGCGACGGACAGCTGTTTCACGTGAAACCCCGGCCCCTGACCGTCGACTGCCCCAGTAGCCTCGGCGTACATGGCGAGACTTCATCTCTTCGACCTCGACGGGACGTTGCTCCATGGCAGCACCGCACCGTTGGAGATCTCCCGGCAGCTCGGGCTGGAAGCCGAGACCATGGCGCTGGAGAAGGCCATTTCCGCGGGGCTCATAGGTCCTCCCGAGTACGCGACGCGCGTGCATGCCCTGTGGACGGAACTCACTGAGGCGCATGTGGCGGCGGCTTTCGACGGAGCGCCATGGATGTCCGGTATCGAAGACGTCTGGGGGCAGATCCGGGAAAACGGCGACTACTGCGCCGTCGTCTCGTTGTCGCCCTCGTTCTTTGTGGAGCGTCTGATGTCATGGGGAGCGCACGCGGCTCATGGCTCGCGCTTTCCCGCCGTGCCGTTCGCGGAGCCGGTGGATCCGGCGGGCGTACTCAACGCCGCGGCAAAGGTGCAGATCGCGGACCGGCTCTGTGAAGAGTTCGAGGTGCGGCGGAGCGACTGTGTCGCCTATGGCGACTCCCTCTCGGACAAGGACCTTTTCCGCGCTGTGCCGGTGTCCGTCGCGGTCAATGCGGACCACCATCTGAGCGTCCTGGCCACGTACTCCTACGTGGGACGGAACCTGTGCGATGCCTATCAATTGGTGTGTGCGGCACGGTAATTCGCGCTATCGGTGGCCCGGTGCCGCCTTCATTCCCCCTGAGGGAAGAAGGCACTTGTGCCGAGAGCCACGGCCGGTATGGTCGACTCCGGTTCGCGTCCGCCGAGGTGTGCACACGTCCCGCCGACGCGGGCGACCGGCAACGCAGGCCAAAGCAGCCTAACGGGACGGAGAGATCGAAGACCCGCATTTTCCGTTATGAGGCCGGGCGTTGACCCGGGGTGGGATGCTCGACGAGAGCGCTGCGGCCAATGTCACATTCTCGCCTTACTTGTCCGTACGGGGCGGGAATCCGGCTTCAATGCGGCCGCACTGGGCCGACGGGACTGAACCGGGAAAGAGAGCAAGCCGTCTGCGGGGGAAAGCAGGCATCTTCCGACCGCGGAGGTGCGCAGACCGACCGAAAGATGTTCGAGGCGAGGCAGACCATGGACGCTCCGACCACCACGTCGGCCGACAACGGCACTTCAGGCGGAAACGGCGGGGGCGGCTGGTTCACACCGCACAAGGACCCGCCGACTCCCAGCGGTGACCAGGGATCATCGGACGGCCGTCGGCTGGCCGCGTTGCGCCCGGTGGGCCGGTCCGCAGGAACGCAGGGGGAACCCGGACACACCGCTCCTGAGCAAGCGGCTCCCGGGCAGGGAACTTCCCAGCAGGAACGAATATCCCGCGTCGCCGAAGCGCCCAAGGCCTCTCGTCATGTCGAGCCGGAGCCGGCCCACGAAGCCGTGCGGCCGCAGTCGGGTCCCCGGCAGGCGGAGTTCGGCTCTCCGCTGCCCTCACAGGCCTCCGCGACCGAGCAGGGCCCCCGGCAGTCCCACCGCGGCTCCCCGGGGTCTGAGGCCCGCCCTGAGCCGCTTGTGACGGCCCGGCCGCCGGCCCCCGCTCCCAAGGCGTCTCCCGACGCCGTACTGATCCGGCGAACCATGGCCGAGGTCGGTGACATCGCCGACAAGGTCACCTCCTACTTCTACGCGCTGCTCTTCGTGCGCCACCCCGAGCTGCGCTCGATGTTTCCCGCCGCGATGGACACCCAGCGGGACCGGCTGCTCAAGGCGCTGCTGACCGCCGCCGAGCACATCGACAACACCGAGGTCCTCGTCGCGTATCTGCAGAACCTCGGCCGGGGACACCGCAAGTACGGCACCCGGCCGGAGCACTACCCGGCCGTCGGTGAGTGCCTCATCGGCTCGCTCAGCCGGTACGCCTCCGCGATCTGGGACGCCGAGATGGAGGCGGCCTGGGTGCGCACGTACACGACCATCTCCCAGGTCATGATCGACGCTGCTGCCGCCGACGAGCTGCGTGCTCCGGCCTGGTGGTACGCCGAAGTGGTCTCCCACGACCTGAGGACGCCGGACGTCGCTGTCGTCACGGTCCGGCCCGACCAGCCGTACCCGTTCCTGGCCGGCCAGTACACAAGCCTGGAAACACCGTGGTGGCCACGCATCTGGCGGCACTACTCCTTTGCCTCGGCGCCTCGCTCGGACGGGCTGCTGACGTTCCATGTCAAGGCGGTTCCGGCGGGCTGGGTCTCCAACGCGCTGGTGCACCGCGCCCGGCCCGGCGATGTCATCCGGCTCGGACCGCCGTCCGGCTCCATGACCGTCGACCACACCACCGACAGCGGACTGCTCTGTCTGGGCGGCGGCACCGGCATCGCGCCCATCAAGGCCCTGGTCGAGGACGTCGCCGAACACGGGGAGCGCCGACCCGTCGAGGTCTTCTACGGGGCTCGCACCGATCACGACCTCTACGACATCGACACCATGCTGCGGCTCCAGCAGAGCCACCCCTGGCTCGCGGTACGCCCCGTCGTCGACCAGCAGGCCCATCTCCAGCTGCCGGACGTCGTACGCGAGTACGGGCCGTGGAACGAGTTCGACGCGTATCTCTCGGGGCCGCCCGGCATGATCCGCAGCGGTGTCGACACCCTCAGGGACATAGGCATCCCGTCGGACCGTATCCGCCACGACTCGGTGGAAGAACTCGTCGCGGCCGGCGACTGACCCGCGGCGGTTTCCCTCGGGGTCAGCCCAGGTCAGGTGCGTGCATGGCCCGTACGCCTTCGATGTTGCCATCGAGATAGTGCCTCAGCGAGAGCGGTACGAGGTGGACGGAGGCGATCCCGACCCGGGTGAACGGGACGCGGACGATCTCGTACTCACCGCACGGCTCGTCCATCTCGGGGCCGTGCCGCAGGGCAGGGTCCATGGACTCCAGCCGGCAGACGAAGAAGTGCTGGACCTTCACGCCGGTCGCGCCGCCGTCGTCGCCGATGTGCTCGACGGTGTCGACGAAGCAGGGCACCACATCGACGACCTTGGCTCCGAGCTCCTCGTGCACCTCGCGATGGAGTGCTTCGACGACAGTCGTGTCCTCCGGTTCGACCCCGCCACCCGGTGTGAGCCAGTAGGGATCGACGCCGGGCTTCGTGCGCTTGATCAAGATCAGGTCGTCACCATCGAGCAGAACGGCGCGGGCGGTGCGCTTGACCACGGGTCGGACGGTCATGGGAGAAATGTGGCCCGGCTGGTTCCACGTGAAACATCACCCGGCCGGGATTCCGTGTGAATCGTCCTGGAGCCCGCCCTCGGACTCGGAGAAGACGGGGAGGCCATCGCCCGGACCGTCGGTCTTCGGCGGCAGGCCCTGCCGCCTTGGGTCCCGGTTCAGGCCCGCGCCGGCCTCAGCCCCAGTCGGCGGCCGCTCGCAGCAGCCATTCGTGCGCCCGGGCGATGTGCGGCATCGCGAGCGTTCCGGTCCGGACGACAAGGAAGTACGTACGCAACGGGGGCACCGCCGGGTCGAGGAGCGCCACGACGTCTCCGCGTTCGATGGCATCGGAACAGAGGTATTTGGGCAGGACGGCGAGCCCGGCGCCCGCGGAGGCGCAGGCGAGGACCGCCCGCAGATCCGGGACGACGACCGTTCCGGAGGCGGCCGGGCGGCAGTCGAAGACCGAGGCCCAGTAGCGGGCGACGAGCGGCAGCGACTCGTGGACCTCGACGATGGGGAAGTCCTCGAGCGCGTGGGCGCCCTTCCGGCGGAGTTTGCCCGGCCCGACTTCGGCGGCCCAGCGCGGAGAGGCGACCAGGACGTGCTCTTCGTCGCAGAGCGGAGTCGCGGTGAGGAGCGCACCGCGTGGGCGGGCCGTCGTCATGGCCAGATCGTGATGTCCGGCGGCGAGCCCTTCGAGCGTCTCCTCCGCGTTGCCGAAGGAGGCGCGCAGCGTGAAGCCCTGGCCGTCGTGACCGGTCAGCTCCGTGAGTGCGGGCAGTGCGCGCTCCGCGGTGAACTCCGGCGGCCCCGCGAGATGCAGGGTCCGCAGCGAGGAGTCCTCGTCGAGACCGGTCTCGGCTATCTCCACGAGGGCATCGAGATGCGGGGCCGCCTTGTGGGCCAGCTCGTCGCCGATGGTCGTGGGGGTCACCCCGCGCGCCTGGCGAAGAAACAGGGGCCGTCCCAACTGCCGCTCCAGTGTGCGGATCTGCGAGGTGACGGCCGGCTGGGAGAGCCCGAGCAGCGCGGCGGCGCGAGTGAAGGAACCGGCCCGGTGCACAGTCACAAAAGTGCGCAGCAAGGCCAAGTCCATGGTGCCCCTCCCCTTTCAGCACCCCCGCGCGAACCCCAACTATAAATAAGTCGATAGGTCTCTGTCGCTACGGTGATTGGACACTGACACAGAGTCAACTAGCCTTGTTTGCGCGGTTCTTCGCGCGCGGAACCGGGACGGTCCGAGCCACGAGGGGGGAGGCTCGGACCGTCCGTTGTACGTAGCGGGGGTACTAATCCGGCCGCCATGGCCGCCCTACTCCGCGGAGGCGTCGAGGGCCCGCAGCACGTCCGTCACGAGGTCCTCGGGATCTTCGGCGCCGGCGGAGAAGCGGATGAAGCCTTCCGGGACCGCGTCCCCGCCCCAACGGCCGCGCCGCTCGGCCGTGGACCGCACCCCGCCGAAGCTGGTGGCGTCGTCCACCAGGCGCAGCGCGTCGAGGAAGCGCTCGGCACGTGCGCGTGTGGGCAGCGTGAAGGACACCACGCATCCGAAACGACGCATCTGCTGTGATGCGATCTTGTGCGACGGGTCGTCGGGCAGCCCCGGGTAGCGCAGCCCCGTCACCTCGGACCGATCCCGCAAGGCCTCGGCGATCGTTCTGGCGTTGGCGGTCTGCCGGTCGGCCCTCAGCTGGAGCGTGGCGAGCGAACGGTGGGCCAGCCAGGCCTCCATCGGGCCGGGGATGGCGCCGACGACCTTGCGCCAGCGTCGTACGGGAGCCATCAGCGCGGCGTCCCGCCCGGTGACGTACCCCAGGAGGATGTCGCCGTGCCCGGTGAGCATCTTGGTGCCGCTGGCCACGGAGAAGTCGGCGCCCAGCTCCAGCGGGCGCTGTCCGAGCGGGGTGGCCAGCGTGTTGTCGACGGCGACGAGCGTGCCCTGCGCGTGTGCGGCAGCGACGAGGCGTCGCAGATCGCAGACGTCGAGGCCCGGGTTGGACGGCGTCTCGATCCACAGCAGCTTCGCGCCGTCGAGGACCTCCAGCTGAGCATCGCCGGCGGTGGGGGCGGTGCGCACCTCGATGCCGTACGCGGTCAGCTGCTCGCGCACCAGCGGCAGCACCTGGTAGCCGTCGTCGGGCAGGACGACGATGTCACCGGCGCGCAGTTGGGAGAAGAGCACCGCGGAGATGGCGGCCATACCCGAGGGGAAGGCGAGCGTTTCCACGGAGTCCTGACCGGGCGCTTCCAACTCGCCGATGGCGCGCTCCAGGAGCGTCCAGGTCGGGTTCTCGTCACGGCCGTAGGTGTACGGGCCGGTGGGCTCACCGGGCAGATGGAAGTGCGCGGCGAAGACCGGGCCGGGAAGGGTCGGCTCGTACTTGACGGGCTCGGGCAGCCCGGCGCGCACCGCGCGGGTGCCGTCGCCCTGCACCGTCGCGCGCGTGTCCTCGCTCCGGCCCGCGCCCTCACCGCTCGCCGTGACGGAATCCCCTGACGTCATGCCTCTCGTCCTCCCACTTGCTCTCGTACCGCGGCGAGCAGTCCGGGGCTCGCCGCCTCCACCATCTCAAGACATTCCTCGAAGCCGTCCATATGTCCGTAATACGGATCGGGGACGTCCAGATCGTCGCCCGCGGCGGGGTCGTACGAGCGCAGCAGCCGGACCTTCGCCGTGTCCTCGGCGGTGGTCGCGAGGCGGCGCAGGGCCTTGAGATGGCCGGTGTCCAGCGCGATGACGAGATCGAGACGGGAGAACCACGAGGCCTGGAACTGCCGGGCCTCGTGGTCGCTCTCGTAGCCACCCGCCTCCAGCACGGCGACGGTGCGCTCGTCCGCCCCGTCGCCCTCGTGCCAGCCGCCCGTCCCCGCGCTGTCGACCTCGACCAGCCCGTCGAGTCCGGCTTCCGTCACATGGGCGCGGAAGACGAACTCGGCCATCGGCGAGCGGCAGATGTTGCCGGTGCAGACGAAGCAGACGCGATAGGGCATGGAGCTCTCTCAGTCGTTGTCGCCGTCGGGCAGGACGACGTTGAGCGCCCAGGAGACGACGGAGATGATCAGGCCGCCCAGGACGGCGGTCCAGAAGCCCTCCACATGGAAGCTCAGGTCGAGTTTGTCGGCGAGCCAGGAGGTGAGCAGCAGCATCAAGGCGTTCACCACAAGGGTGATCAGGCCGAGCGTGAGGATGAAGAGCGGGAAGGTCAGTACCTTCACGATCGGCTTGACCAGGAAGTTCACCAGTCCGAAGACCAGCGCGACGAGCAGGAGCGTGCCTATCTCCTTGCCTGTGCTGTCGCCCGTCAGGGTGATCTTGTCCAGGAGCCAGACGGCGACGGCCAGGGCCCCCGCGTTGGCGAGCGTCTTGACTACGAAATTCTTCATGTGTCTGATCGTGGCAGAAGAGATCGACTGGCAAGAAGGGGCTGTGGACACAGCCTGTGGCGTACGAGAGCGGACGAGGGCGATGAAGGCATTCCGACTGGATGAACTGGAGGCGGAGCGCGCCGCCAACGACGGCGCATACCTGCAGTTTCTGCGTGAGCGGAACATGTCGGTCGGGCTGTACGCGCTCGACGCGGGCGGGCTCGACCCGCAGAAGCCGCACGCACAGGACGAGGTGTACTTCGTGGTGAGCGGACGCGCGTCGATCACGGTCGGCCTGGAGACCACCCAGGTGGCGCGGGGCAGCGTCGTGTACGTACCCGCGGGGGTCGCCCACAAGTTCCACCACATCACGGAGGATCTGCGGGTCCTGGTGGTGTTCTCTCCGCCCGAGAGCTGACCTGCGTCTCAGGGTTCCCTAGGGGGACGGTCAGGGGAGGACAAGGGGTGCGAGGCCACCGCACGGCCCCCTCTCCGACCTAGCATCGGATGCAAGACACAAGAGAACCCGGAATCGGTGTCCCGGTGTTGGGGCCACGGGCGAGGAGAGGTAAGGACAGGGCGATGCGAGAGATCTTCAACGGTATGCCGTGGTGGGTGAAGTGGGTCGCGGTGCCGGTCATCGCCCTGGTGGTGTTCGGCGGCCTGATAGCGAGCGTCGTCACCTTCGTCGTTCTCGTGCTCTTCAAGGTGCTCATCTTCGTGGCGCTGGTCGGCGGGCTGATCTACATCGTGCGGAAGTTCATGTCGAGTTCGTCCTCACGCAGCGACTGGTGAGGCGCGAGAGGGTGAGCGGGAGGTAACGGCGAAAGGGGAAAGGGAACCCAAGGTTCCCTCGGGCGAGGGAAGTTTTCCGGCGAGGCCGTATGCCGGCCGTGACTGGCGGTTAAAGTCCGGAATTCGACGCGGGGGTCGACCCCCGCGCGCAGCGCACAGCCCCCTCCCGTGTTTCCCCGCACGGGCGGTCCTCCTCGCGCTTCGGGAGTGCCCCTTGGCCACGGTTGACACCGCACCCGCACCATCAGTCGTTCCGCCCTTCCGGCGATCGGGCATGCCCGCGGCGGCACGCGTTCCACCGGTCCAGCCGCGTACCTCTCCGGGGGAGCCGCCTCTTTCACGCTCCGCGCCGGTTTCGCCGGCGGAGCCGGCGCCGCCGCGTACTCCGATGGCGGAGGCGCCCGCGCGGCGCGCCCTGCCGGCGGACGGGCTCACCGGGCGCACACTGCCGTCGGTGACCCGCAGTCCGCGCTCTCCGTCCCCCGGGGCGGCACGGCTCGCCCGAACCCTTCCGGCGGAGCCCGAAGCCACCCCGCTGGATTCCCACTCCACGACGTTGATCGGCTCGGTGCAGCGGGCGATGCGTCTGCTGGAGGCCGTCGCCTCGCGGGAACAGGGCGCACCCGCCAAACAGCTCGCCCGGGAGGCGGGACTCGCGCTGCCGACCGCGTACCACCTGCTGCGCACCCTTGTTCACGAGGGCTATCTGCGCCGCGACAGAGGGCTGTTCTACCTCGGTGAGGCCGCCGAGCGGCTGAGTAGCAGCGGAGCCCAGCAGAAACGTCGCAGCACGGTGAGTGACACGCTCGCGCACTGGCGCGATGCGATCGGCGCCCCCGTGTACTACGCGATCTACCGCGAGGGCGAGATCGAGGTCGTGTGCGTCGCCGACAGTCCGGCGAATCCCGCGGTCGAGGAGTGGGCCGACTTCCGGGAGACCGCGCACGCCCACGCGATCGGCCAGTGTCTGCTGTCCCAACTGGACGACAAGTCCCGGCGGGACCACCTCGATCGCTACCCGGTGCAGTCGATCACCCCCTACACGGTGCGTGACAAGGACCGCCTGCTGCGGCGCCTCGAACGGATGGGGCGGATGGAACCGGTGGTCGAGCGGCAGGAGTACGCGCTGGGCGCGGTCTGTGCCGCGATCCCGATCACGGCGGGCAGTACCGCCGCGACCATGGCCATCTCCTTCCCGTCCCACCAGGTCGACCGGCTGCTGCCCGCGGCACACAAGTTGCAGAGCGAAATGGGCAGGCTGCTAGGGACACTCGCCATCTCTATCAGTATCTGAAAACTCACTCCTTGTGATCTGTCGTACACGTTGAGCAAGATTTCCAGCAGTGTCAGGGGGACGATTCCTGGCCAGTCGATGGCAAACGACGGGGTAGGCGATGCGCGAGTCGGTGCAGGCAGAGGTCATGATGAGCTTCCTCGTGTCCGAGGAACTGTCCTTCCGCATTCCGGTGGAGCTGCGATACGAGACCTGTGATCCGTACGCGGTGCGGTTGACCTTCCACTTGCCCGGAGACGCGCCCGTGACCTGGGCGTTCGGGCGGGAGCTGCTGATCGACGGGGTGGGCAGGCCATGCGGCGACGGAGATGTGCACATCGCTCCGGCCGACCCGGAGGCGTTCGGTGAGGTGCTGATCCGGCTTCAGGTCGGGGGAGATCATGCCCTGTTCCGGTCCGGGGCCGCGCCGCTCGTCGCCTTCCTCGACCGTACGGACAAGCTGGTGCCGCTCGGGCAGGAGCGCTCCCTCGCGGGCTTCGACACATCCCTCGACGAAGCGCTCGACCGCATCCTGGCGGAGGAGCAGAGCGCGGGCTGAAGCCCCCCGTGCCCGGCGGAGTAACGCTTCCTCAAAAGGGGCGTGTGCGTCGTACGGCTCCGGCGCTTCCGGCGGACGGCTCAGTGCTTGCGGCGACGGCCCTTCCCGCTCCGCGCCGGCGTCCTGACACCCGCGGGCTCGACGGGGCCGGTCGCGGTCCCCTCACGGTCCGCGGCGACCACGAGGGCGGCCAGAGCGGTCGTCACCGGCACGGCGGCGACCAGGCCGATCGATCCGACCAGGGTGCGCACGATCTCCTCGGCGACCAGTTCGCTGTTGGCCACGGTGCCCACGCTGCTCTGGGCGATCGAGAAGAGCAGCAGCAGCGGCAACGCGGCGCCCGCGTAGGCCAGGACGAGCGTGTTGACGACCGACGCGATGTGGTCGCGGCCGATCCGGATGCCCGCGCGGTAGAGGCCACGCCAGCCCATCGTGGGGTTGGCCTCGTGCAGTTCCCATACCGCGGACGTCTGCGTCACCGTCACATCGTCGAGAACACCGAGCGAACCGATGATGACTCCGGCCAGCAGCAGACCGCTCATGTCGATGGACGGGTACAGGCCGTGGATCAGACCGGTGTTGTCGTCCGTGTTGCCGGTCAGCACGGCCCAGTCGATGAAGACCGAGCCGAGGATGCCGATCAGCACGAGTGAGAGCAGGGTGCCGACCACGGCCACGGATGTCCGGGCCGACAGACCATGGCACATGTAGAGCGCGATCAGCATGATCGCGCTGGACCCGACGACGGCCACGACCAGGGGGTTCGAGCCCTGCAGGATCGCCGGCAGGATGAAGAAGTTCAGGATCATGAAGCTGATGGCCAGGGCGATCAGTGCCATGACGCCGCGCATCCGGCCGACCACCACGACGACCACGGCGAAGATCCCGGCGAGGAGCGTCAGGGGAAGCTTCCGGTTCGCGTCCGTGACCGAGTACTGGAGGTCCTTGGGGGCGGAGGGCTCGTACGCGACGACGACCTTCTCGCCCTGGTGCAACTGCCGTGACTGGTCCGGCTGAACGATCTCGGTGAACGTGCGGCCCTTGTCCTTGCCGGTGTCGATCCGGATCGTCGCCTTCTTGCATTCACCCGTCGCCTGCTGCTGGGCGGAGGAGCCCTCGGCGGTGGAGGTATCGCCCGTCGGGGTCTCCCCCGAGGCGTTCACGGACTTGCAGTCCACCTGGTCGATCTTGGTGACCGTCGCCTGCTGGGTCTGCCGGTCGAAGCCGACGCCGGTGCGCTCGTGGGAGGGGGCGCCGCCGGGCCACAGCACCACGAGACCCACCGCGACCGCGGCCGCGAAGGGGATCAGTACCGCGGCGATGACCTTGCGCAGGTGCTTGGAGACCGGCGCGGCAGGACCGTGGCTGTGCGAGTGCCCATGCCCGCCGCTCTGACCTCCACGATCTCCGTCGCCCGGGCCCGGCCCGTGTTCGCCGCCGTGACCGTTGTGACCGCCGTCCGGTCCGGAACCATGGCCACCACCCGGCCCGTGCCCAAGTCCATGGCCGTTGCCGGAACCATGTCCGTGGCCGTCGTCGGAGCCCGGACGGCGCGGAGACTCGGACGGTGGGAACGGGGATCGCTGGGGTGTTGTCACCGACCGATCATCGCAAGAACGACAGGGGCCCTCTGTTCACCGCGCCAAATATGACGCTAGCGTGGAGGCACCTTTGCACACGCGGGAGCTCGGAGCACCGGGCTGAGAGGGCGCTGACCTCCGTCTTCGCGATGTTTCACATGAAACATCGACGAACGGAAACCGCTGCGTCGACCGCTGAACCTGTTACCGGGTAATGCCGGCGTAGGGAGTAGGTCTCATGACCAACAAGGACGTACGCACGCCTGCCTCCAGCCAGACGGCCGGGGCTGCCTCACCGTCGCCGAACGGGGAGACCGGGAAGTCCATCGGCTGGCACAAGGCGTACGTCGGGGGTACGCGTCCCGATCTGCGGGTGCCGGTTCGTCAGGTGCACCTGACCAACGGGCAGTCCGTGACGCTGTACGACACCTCCGGCCCGTACACCGATCTGACCATCGACACCGATGTACGCAGGGGGCTGGCGCCGCTGCGCGAGAACTGGATCATCGCCCGCGGGGACACCGAGGAGTACGCGGGCCGCCCCGCCCGCCCGGAGGACGACGGGATCAAGCACACGTCCCCGCGCGGCGGGCTGCGCAATCTGGACGCGGTCTTCCCGGGGCGGCCGCGTCAGCCGCGCCGGGGGCGTTCCGGGCAGGCGGTCACCCAGCTCGCCTACGCGCGCCGCGGCGAGATCACGCCCGAGATGGAGTTCGTGGCACTCCGGGAGAACGTCGACCCCGAAGTCGTACGCGAGGAGATCGCCGCCGGCCGCGCGGTGCTGCCCGCCAACGTCAATCACCCGGAGATCGAGCCGATGATCATCGGCAAGCGGTTCCTGGTGAAGGTCAACGCCAACATCGGCAACTCCGCGGTCACTTCCTCCATCGAGGAGGAGGTCGAGAAGATGACCTGGGCGACCCGCTGGGGCGCCGACACGGTCATGGACCTGTCGACCGGCCGCAACATCCACACCACCCGCGAGTGGGTGCTGCGCAACTCCCCCGTCCCCATCGGCACGGTGCCGCTCTACCAGGCGCTGGAGAAGGTCGACGGCCGTGCCGAGGAGCTGACCTGGGAGATCTACAAGGACACGGTCATCGAGCAGGCCGAACAGGGCGTGGACTACATGACGGTCCACGCGGGCGTGCGCCTGGCGTACGTGCCCCTCACCGCGAACCGAAAGACCGGCATCGTCTCGCGCGGCGGCTCGATCATGGCGGCCTGGTGCCTCGCGCACCACAAGGAGTCGTTCCTGTACGAGAACTTCGAGGAACTCTGCGAGATCCTCGCCGCGTACGACGTCACCTACTCGCTCGGCGACGGTCTGCGGCCCGGCTCCATCGCAGACGCCAACGACGCCGCTCAGTTCGCGGAGTTGAGGACGCTCGGGGAACTCAACACCGTCGCGAAGCGTTTTCAAGTACAGACGATGATCGAAGGCCCGGGACATGTCCCGATGCACAAGATCAAGGAGAACATCGACCTTCAGCAGGAGATCTGTGATGAAGCTCCGTTCTATACGCTCGGCCCGCTGACGACGGACATCGCGCCTGCGTACGACCACATCACCTCCGGCATCGGTGCCGCGATGATCGCCTGGTGGGGCACGGCCATGCTCTGCTACGTGACGCCCAAGGAACATTTGGGCCTGCCCAACCGTGACGACGTCAAGACCGGCGTCATCACCTACAAGATCGCCGCCCACGCGGCCGATCTCGCCAAGGGGCACCCAGGTGCACAGGACTGGGACGACGCTCTCTCCGACGCCCGCTTCGAGTTCCGGTGGGAGGACCAGTTCAACCTGGCTCTCGATCCGGACACGGCACGGGAGTTCCACGACGAGACGCTGCCGGCCGAGCCCGCCAAGACGGCTCACTTCTGCTCCATGTGCGGGCCGAAGTTCTGCTCGATGAAGATCAGCCAGAGCATCAACGAGCGGTTCGGCGGTGACGCGGCCGAAGGGGCCTCAGCGGCGGAGATCTCCGAGGGCATGCTTCAGAAGTCCAGGGAGTTCGCGGAGGCGGGCAACCGCGTGTACCTGCCGCTGGCCGACTGAGCCGCTCCACAGGGGCGCGGTCCGGGGCACGGAACGCCCGGACCGCCGCCCTCGGCCGGCCCGGTCATACCGCGGCGTCCTGTGGGTACCAGCGCAGTTCCACCGTGTTGCCGTCCGGGTCCTGGACGTAGACCGAGGTGGCGGTGCCCCGCGCGCCGAAGCGCGCGACGGGACCCTGAAGCACGGTGAAGGATCCCGACGCGATGACCTCGTCCCAGTCCAGGGGTTCCACGGTGAGACAGATGTGGTCGACGTTGGACTCCCCACGGGGGCCGTCCACCAGGTCGATGACGCTTTCCGCGGTGATCCGCACCGACGGGAACGGGACCTGGCCGGCTCGCCACTCGGCAAGGCGCACGGGTGCCAGCCCGAGAAGTCCGGTGTAGAAGCCCAGGGACCGTTCGACGTCCTCGACGTTGAGGACCAGGTGGTCGAAGGCCTTCACGCGCATCGCGGTCACTTCGTCTCCAGGGCGACGGCGCGGCGGAGCCATTCACCGAAGAGGACGGGGTCGACCTCGTCGGTACGGCTGAGTTTCACCGAGGCCATCTGGCGGGCTCCGGCGACCAGTCGGCCCGATGGGTCGGCCACCTCCTGGCCGCGCCAGAGGCCGAAGGTGATGTAGGACGTGTAGCCCTTGAGCAGGCAGACCGGCGTCTGACCGGGCTTGGCTCCGAGGCTCCAGGTGGGATGGCCGTGCCACAGCGCGCCGGAGCCGTCGGGGAGGGCCGAGTCGATGACAGGTCGGATCTTCTCGCCGATGTCGCGCAGGGGGCTGTCGAGCCCGTTCAGATAGGAGGTGATGTCCGAGGCGTTCATGTGAGTCCTGTTCAGGAGAGGCGCGTCCCGGGCTCCCCAGGGGGCCGGTTGGACGCTTCTACGATCCGCCGCGGGACGGAGACCATCAAGGCATGATCGACGTACGACCGTTGAGCCAGATTTAACGCCGGGGGGATTGATGCTGGAGCGGCTGGAGATCGAGACCTTCCTGACGCTGGCCGAGGAGCTGCACTTCGGCCGAACCGCGGAGCGGTTGCTGATCACGACCGGGCGGGTCAGCCAGGTGATCAAGAAGCTTGAACGCAGAATCGGCGGGCCGCTGTTCGAGCGCAACAGCCGTTCCGTCCGGCTCACTCCGATCGGCCGGCAGCTGGCGGCCGACCTGGTGCCGCTGGTCGCCGCGATGGAGACGGCGCTGCGAAGGGCGGCCGACGCCAGTCGTGGGGTCGCCGGAGAGCTGCGGGTCGCCTTCCTCGGCGAGTGGACGGCACCCGCACTGCTCAGGGCGGTCGGTCTGTTCGGTGAGCGGCACCCCGATTGCCGGGTGGATGTGCGGGAGGTTCAACTGTCCAACTCCCGGGCGAGTCTGGTGGACGGCTCGATCGACGTCCTTCTCGCCTCGTTCCCTTTCGACGGAATGGCCTGCGGTCCGGCGCTGCTGCGGGAGAGACGGGTACTGGCCGTGGCGGCCGGTCATCCGCTCGCCGACGAGGAGCGGGTGTCCGTCGAAGTACTCGCGGAGCACCCCGTGGTGCAGTACCCGGCGGTGACCTCGGCGGGGTTCAAACGGGACCGCACACCGGACCGCACTCCTTCGGGCAGGCCGGTTCCGAAGGGCCCGGTCGGCGGGTCGTTCTCCGAAATGCTGACTCTGGTCGCGATGGGCCGGGGTGTCCTCCCGGTCGGAGAGCACTCCCGCCAGTACTACCCCCGACCCGATGTCGCGTACGTGCCTCTTCACGACGCCCAGCCGATCGAACGGGGACTGGTGTGGAGGGAGGGCAACAGCACCGAGCGGGTGCGCGAGTTCGTCCGGGCTGCGACGGACGCGACCGGCTCCCCCTGAACCGGAGCAGGGAGCCGGGAGCTGGGAGCCGGGAATCCGGAGCCGCGGGGCCGGAGCCCGACCCCATGTGCCGGGTGTTCCGTCTTCGGAGCCGGAGCCGGAGCCGGAGCCGGAGCCGGAGTGGGAGTGGGAGCGGGGCCTGGGGCCGTCCGATGGGCGCGGATGCGTATCGGACGGTTCGGGTGCGGGGTTCTCTAGGCAGACTGGGCGCATGACAGCGACATCGATGAGCAAGGGCGCCAACCTTCCCGTCGCAGCGCAGGAGGTGCAGGTCGTCCTGGGCTGGTCCGGGGGGCCCGGTGCTCCGGACGCCGATGCCTCGGCTCTGCTGCTCCGTGCGGACGGACGGGTGCGGGACGACGGTGACTTCGTCTTCTACAACCAGCCGAGACATGCCTCCGGTGCCGTGCGTCACCTGGGGAAGCGGAAGGAAGGCGTCGGGACGACGGACACCGTCGGGGTGGATCTGCGCGCCCTGGAGCCGGAGATCCAGCGCGTCGTCCTGGGGGCTTCCGCCGACGGGGGCACCTTCGGCGGGCTGACGGGTCTGAGGCTGACGCTGCTCGACGCCGGGACCGGTCAGGAGCTGGCGCTCTTCGAGATGGAGGCGACGACGGAGACGGCATTCATCGGGGGTGAGCTCTATATGCGGGGCGGCCAGTGGAAGTTCCGCGCGGTGGGCCAGGGGTACGACTCCGGACTCGCGGGCCTGGCCACCGACTTCGGGATCAGCGTGGATGAGGAGCCGGGTGCGTCCGGGAGCGCGGGCCCGGGGGGCGCGGCGCCGGGAGTCGCGGGCTCCGGAGGCTCCTCGCCCGGTGTGGCGGCAGCTCCCGCGGCCACACCCGCCGTCACACCCGCCGTTCCGCCTCGGCCCACGATGCCGCCCCCGTCCGCTCCGACGCCGCCCCCGTCCGCCCCGATGCCGTCTTCCGCCCCTCGCCTGATCAAGGGCGAGGATCAGTTGCCCGTTGACATGCGCAAGCGGCTCTCCCTGCGCAAGGAGCAGGTGGCGGTCAGTCTGCGCAAACACGGGGCGGTGGGTGTCAGGGCCCGCGTCATCCTGGTTCTGGACGCCTCCGGATCGATGTCGTTCCTGTACTCGAAGGGCGTCGTGGCCGATGTGGTGGAGCGGATGGCCGCGGTGGCCGCCCAGTTGGACGACGACGGCGAGATGCAGGCGTGGACCTTCGCGTCGAACCCGGCCCGGCTGCCGGACCTCGCCGTGGGGGACCTGCCGGAGTGGCTGGAGCGCCATGTCCGGGTCGGTGAGCTGACCCTCTTCCGGCGGAGCAAGAAGCCTCGGAAGGGGATGCTGCCCGGCCAGGTGGACATGCGGGCGGTCGGCATCCAGAACGAGGAGCAGAAGGTGATCGCCGAGGTCCGGACGTACGTCCGTGAGCACCCGGCCGCCGATCCCACGCTGGTGCTCTTCTTCTCCGACGGGGGTGTCTACCGCAACAAGGAGATCGAGAAGGAGCTGCGGGAGGCGGTGGACGAGCCGATCTTCTGGCAGTTCGTCGGACTGGGGCGCTCCAACTACGGCGTACTGGAGCGGTTCGACACGCTGCCGGGCCGGCGCGTCGACAATGTGGGGTTCTTCGCGGTCGACGACATCAGCCACGTACCGGATCCGGAGCTCTACGACCGGCTGCTGTCCGAGTTCCCGTCGTGGGTGAGCGAGGCACGGCGGCTGGGCATTCTCTGACCGACCTCCGATATCGAGGGCAGCCGACGACGCCTGAGGGTCCCGTCTGAGGTCCCGCACCCGAGGCAGCCCGTACGGGCCCGCGTCCGAGCCAGTCGTACGGAGCCGAGTCCGCCGCGGCCGTACGGACCGAGAGCCGTGAGGCGTGCGTATCCGGAGCCACGGCGGGCCCTGGAACCGTTCCGGCGGCGGGGGCGTCCGGGACCGCACCCCGGCGGCCGCGGCCGACCGCACCCCGCGGCCGTCGTACAGGCCCGCAACCGCAGCCGTACGGGCCCGCGCGCCCGCGCGGGCCCCTTTCCTCCCGTGAGCCCGGCCGTCGGCCCGGCCGGTCACTCGGGCTGGTGTTCCGGTCCCCCGAAGTCCGGGCTGGAGAAGTCCGGGCTGGAGAAGCTCGGGCGCGGCCCGGCCGCGGGTCCGCCGTCGGGGCTGCTGAACCCCGGGCGGTCGTAGCCGAGATGGGGGATACGGCTGGGAGCCGGTGCGGCCCGGCCCAGTGCCGCCGAGCCCGGGTCCGCGAGAGCCTCCCGGAGGAACGGCATGATGCCGCGCTCCAGCAGGGCGTCGTGCCAGGCCTGCCTGGCCCGGGCGACCTGTTCGGACAGCTCGCCGCCCGCTCCGGCCCGGAGCGAGGACGAGCTGTTGCGCAGGGCGGTGAGCAGGAGTCCGGCCGCGGCGACCAGAATCGCGGCCGCCGTGACCGCGCCGAAGACCCATCCGGTGGTCAGGAGAGTCGTGGCGATGGCCGGCTCGGGGTCGAGCATCTTCAGGACGTATCCCACGAGCAGGAATATCACCGCGGCTGTCCCGGCGAGGACGGGAGCGAGCACCGCGACGACGGCGACCGCTCCGGCACCGGCGGTCTCGGTGACCTCCCCCACGGTGGCGGCGAGCCCCATCGCGGTCGTACCCGGCTCCGCGGAGCCGACTTCCTCGCTCACGACCGTGGTGGACCGCGCCGGGCGGCGCAGTTCCTCGCGGGTCTTCACGTAGTGCGCGTACTCGTCCGCCGCGGCCGTCGTGATGAGGGCCGTGGCGTTGAGCGCCATGGTGCGCAGTTGTTCGAGGTTGAGCCGCTGGCCGACAGCGGCGAGTTCCGGGCGGTGTGGTGCGGAGCGCAGCGCCTCATCGAGGATCCGCTCGTAATCCTGGCGGTCCTCGCTCAGCAGGTGCTGCGGAACGCTGTTCATCTGCATCCCCCGATGCTCCGTAGGGCTGGTGGCTCGCACGCTGACGAGCCGTCGGGCAGAAACGGAGGGGAGCCTGCTACGGATAAGCCGATGGTAGAGCGGTGACGGCACGCCGTGACAGGGGGTTTCCAGAAATTGGCCCCTGGCCGACGTGGTCCGCCCGGGGGGACGCCTGCCCGGCGAACGCTCAGATATCCAGCGGAAGTTGCTGGACCAGCAGCTTTCCGGCCATGGTCACTCCGCCGTCCATGGCGATGGCCAGTCCGTCGGCGTAGAGGTGCGGTCCTTCGACCACGGGGCCCGAGCTGTTCTCGCCCTCCTCCGGGCCGACCTCGCCCAGCAGATACGGAATGGGGCTGTGACCGTGGACGATGCGCGAGCCGCCGTAGGCGCCGAGCAGTTCGCGGACGGCCTCGGCGCCACCGTCGTCGCGGAAGGCGAAGCGCTTGGTGAACTTGCGGAAGAGGTCCCAGCACTCGTCGGCGTCGTTGCGGGTGAGGGTTTCGCGGACGGTGTCGTTGACCGCTTCGATGGAGTCGCCGTAGTCGAGGTAGGCGGTGGTGTCGGAGTGCACCAGGAGGTGTCCGTCGACCTGTTCCATGGCGTCGAGGCGGGCCATCCACTGCAGGTGGTGGTCCTGGAGGCGGTCCATGTCCGTCTTCTGGCCGCCGTTGAGCAGCCAGGCGGCCTGGAAGGTGGCGGTACCCGCGCCGGAGTTGACGGGGGTGTCGCCGAACCGCTTGGCGCCGAGCAGCAGCAGCTCGTGGTTGCCCATGAGCGCCTTGCAGTAGCCTCCGGCCGCGGCAGCCTCGGCGGACAGCCGCATCACGAGGTCGATCACGCCGATGCCGTCCGGGCCGCGGTCGGTGAAGTCTCCGAGGAACCACAGACGCGAGGTGCCGGCCGACCAGCTGCCCGCGGCGTCGACGAGGCCCTTCTCCTGGAGCGCGGCGACGAGCTGGTCGAGGTAACCGTGCACATCGCCGACGACGTACAGCGGCCCGGGGCCGGCGCCGGGAGCCGGGGCGGGCACGGTGACAGGGTCGACGGCGACCTGAAGAGTGTCACCCCTATTGATGACCGGCAGATCGCGCTGTGTGGGGGTGTACCCCTCGGAGAACTCCCCCGGGAACTGCTCGGAGGAGTCCATGGACGCGTACAGGGAGGACTCTCCCGACGCGTACCGCGCAGCGTCTCCCACGGGTCCTGCGCTCTCGCCGTGAGGCGTGTTCTGCGCATACGGACCGGTCTCGTGGACGTACGCGGGTACCCGGAAGTCGCGCAACGTCGCCGTCCGCACCACCTCGGGTCCCTGACCGGCCCCCTGAGTCATCGACCCCTCCACCACCATCGCGCCGCATGTGCACCCGTTCGGACTGCCTGGTCGCAGCGGCCCGCGGTGTCGTCCGCCCATCATAGGAATGCGGATCGCGCCATGTGATGACCCAGGGGTGGTGAATCGGAACAGGAGCCCAGTTCACCGAGGTTTTCGACCGAATTGGGCGGGGCTTGCCCCGCCCGTACGGTCTCGGGCGTCAACCCGCCTCGGGTGATCGCGGCGGACTGACCGTCGTACGGGGTGGACGGCGTTGCGACGAGGTCCGCACGATCAGCTCCGTCGGTATCACCTGCTCGACCGGTTGGTCCGATTCGACCCCTTCGATGGCGTCGATCAGCAGCTGGACGACGGCTGTGCCGATTCGGCGCGGTTTGAGGGAGAGGGTCGTGACGGGCGGCTCGGTGTTGGCGTAGACCGTGGACTCGCTGCAGCAGACCAGCAGCAGGTCCTCGGGTACGCGCAGACCGTAGCGGCGGGCCGCGGCCAGCAGATCGGTGCCGTTCGGGTCGAAGAGGCCGTAGACGGCGTCGGGGCGGTCGGGCCGGGCGAGGAGCCGGTCGGCCGCGACGGCTCCCGCGCACGGATCGTGCGCGGGGTAGGCCTCGTACACGGGATCCTGGCCCACGCGCTCGCACCAGCGCAGGTACGCGGTGGTGGACAGGTGGGTGTACGTGTCCGTCGTGGTGCCGGTGAGGAGGCCGATGCGGCGCGCTCCCGCGGCGGCCAGGTGGTCGAGGATGCCGAGGACCGCGGCCTCGTGGTCGTTGTCCACCCAGGCGGTGACCGGGAGCGATCCCGCGGGGCGGCCGTCGGAGACGACCGGCAGACCCTGGCGGACCAGTTCGCTCACGACCGGATCGTGGTCGGACGGGTCGATGACCACGGTTCCGTCAAGGGCGACGTTCGACCACACGTCGTGGCGGGAGGTCGCGGGAAGGATGACCAGGGCGTATCCCCGGGCGAGCGCGGCCGAGGTGGCGGCTCTGGCCATCTCGGCGAAGTACGCGAACTCGGTGAAGGTGAAAGGTTCATCCCCGTACGTCGTCACGGTCAGGCCGATCAGGCCCGACTTGCCGGTACGGAGGGTTCGGGCCGCCGCCGACGGGCGATAGCCCAGCCGGTCGGCGACTTCGCGGACATGGCGTCGGGTGGCGTCCGGGAGCCGGCCCTTGCCGTTGAGGGCATCGGACACAGTCGTGATGGAGACCCCTGCTGCCGCGGCCACGTCTCTGATGCCCGCCCGGCCCGGCCGACCGCCTCGGCGGGAGGTCTCCGCCCGGCTCACCTGGTGCTTCCCTGCTGCTGTCATGGCGAGCCGATAGTAGGGCTCATGCGGTGGGGTAGTGCGGACGCATATGCACGCGTTGACAGGCACGTTTCTGCATGATCGAGATGGGCTAACTCCCTTTGAAGTGAAGGCAGTTGAACGATCCAATGCCAGGACGTGACTTGTCGGCGCGCATGGGCCTGCCAAGGGGGCCATGTTTCGAAGAGGTCTCAACTCACCTGTACGAGGGATGCGCGCCACGGCGCGAGCCACCGGCGCATGGGGCGGCTGTCGGCGCGCCCCCTTTTCGTACGACTTCGTACGCGGATGACCGCCGGTCGTGCGACGCGGACGGCCGGGTCCCGCGTATGTGAATGATCACCTGGTCGGACACAAGGTGGTGTTCGGTTGTCCACAGGCCATTCGCAGCGGCGCCGAATCCTCATAAGGTGAGAAGCATTGGTAGCCGGTGGTCGTCATGAGCCGCTGGTGGTCACGAGGAGGACTGCGGTGAGCGAGACGAGCCCCAAGCTGCGTGCGGAGCTGGCGGGTATCCCCACCTACAAGCCCGGCAAGCCTGCCGCGGCCGGTGCCGTGGCGTACAAGCTGTCCTCCAACGAGAACCCGTATCCGCCGCTGCCCGGGGTGATCGAGAGCGTCACGGCGGCGACCGGGTCGTTCAACCGCTACCCGGACATGGCGTGCACCGGGTTGATGAACGAACTGGCGGACCGGTTCGGCGTCCCGGTCTCCCACCTGGCGACCGGCACCGGCTCGGTGGGTGTCGCGCAGTCGCTGCTGCAGGCCACGAGCGGTCCCGGTGACGAGGTCATCTACGCCTGGCGGTCCTTCGAGGCGTACCCGATCATCACGCAGATCAGCGGGGCGACCTCGGTGAAGGTGCCGCTGACCCCGGGCGATGTGCACGACCTGGACGCGATGGCCGACGCCATCACCGACCGGACCCGGCTGATTTTCCTCTGCAACCCGAACAACCCGACCGGCACCGTGGTGCGCCGGGCCGAGCTGGAGCGGTTCCTGGACCGGGTGCCGAGCGATGTGCTGGTGGTCCTGGACGAGGCGTACCGCGAGTTCATCCGTGACGTCGAGGTGCCGGACGGTGTGGCGATCTACCGCGACCGGCCCAACGTCTGTGTGCTGCGTACCTTCTCCAAGGCGTACGGACTGGCCGGTCTTCGGGTCGGCTTCGCGATCGCTCATGAGCCGGTGGCCGCGGCGCTGCGCAAGACGGCGGTGCCGTTCGGCGTGAGCCAGCTGGCCCAGGACGCCGCCGTGGCGAGCCTGCGCGCCGAGGACGAACTGCTGGGCCGGGTCGGCTCGCTGGTCTCCGAGCGCACCCGGGTGGTCGACACGCTGCGCGGTCAGGGCTGGACCGTGCCCGAGACGCAGGCCAACTTCGTGTGGCTGCGGCTGGGGGAGCGCACCCTCGACTTCGCCGCCCACTGCGAGCGGGCCGGTGTCGTCGTGCGTCCGTTCGCCGGCGAGGGCGTCCGCGTCACCATCGGCGAGACCGAGGCGAACGACATCTTCCTGAAGGCGACCGAGGGCTTCCGCAAGGAGCTGTAGTCGTCCGGCGGAGTGCCTGCCCGGGGTCTCCGGAGCGGGCCACACGAGCCGGGAAGGGCCTCGTACGCGTTTCCCGCGTACGGGGCCCTTCGGTGTGTGTGCGATCCGGGTGGCGGCCGGGGGAGGACGCGGGCGGTCGGGGCGCCGGCGGTCGGGGTGAGGTGTCCCGCGGGCCCGGTGATCCGTAGATGCGCGCATCTGGCAGACCCGTGAGTCCGGCCTGCGGGTCGCGCCACTCCGTCCGTGGGGCCGGGAGATCGCGGGCGGGAAGAGCCGAGAAGCCTCGTGCACGCCATGGGGCGACCGGTCCCTATCGGCCGGGGCCCATCGGTCCCACTGAGGGACCCCCCCCACCCCTCACCCATCGAACGGGTATGCGTCATACTTGCTTGTGAATGTGAACGCGTTCACAAGCGTGTCCTGTTCCTCCCATGATGTCTGCAGCCAAGCGGGCAAACTGCCGCTGTGACCACGGCGACGTAAGGAGACTGACGACGTGGAATTGGCTTTGGCGCCGGAGACTCTGGCGCGATGGCAGTTCGGCATTATCACCGTCTACCACTTCCTCTTCGTTCCCCTGACGATCTCGCTCGCCGCGCTCGTCGCCGGCCTGCAGACAGCCTGGGTGCGTACGGAGAACCAGAAGTACCTCAAGGCCACCAAGTTCTGGGGCAAGCTGTTCCTGATCAACATTGCGATGGGTGTCGTCACCGGCATCGTGCAGGAGTTCCAGTTCGGCATGAACTGGTCCGCCTACTCGCGGTTCGTCGGCGACATCTTCGGAGCCCCGCTCGCCTTCGAGGCCCTGATCGCCTTCTTCTTCGAGTCCACCTTCATCGGGCTGTGGATCTTCGGCTGGGACAGGCTCCCGAAGAAGCTCCACCTCGCCTGCATCTGGATGGTCTCCATCGGCACGATCCTGTCGGCGTACTTCATCCTCGCGGCCAACTCGTGGATGCAGCACCCTGTGGGCTACCGGATCAACAAGGCGAAGGGGCGCGCCGAACTCACCGACTTCTGGCACGTGCTGACCCAGAACACCGCGCTGGCCCAGGCGTTCCACACCCTCACGGCGGCCTTCCTGACGGGCGGCGCCTTCATGGTGGGCATCGCCGCGATCCACCTGGCCCGCAAGCGGCATGTGGCCGTCATGAAGACCTCGCTGCGGCTCGGCCTCATCACCGTCGTCATCGCCGGTCTGCTCACGGCGATCAGCGGCGACACCCTCGGCAAGATCATGTTCAAGCAGCAGCCGATGAAGATGGCCGCCGCCGAAGCGCTGTGGGACGGTCAGGACTCCGCGCCGTTCTCGATCTTCGCGTACGGGGACGTCAGCAAGGGCCACAACACCGTCGAGCTCTCCATCCCGGGGATACTGTCGTTCCTCGCCGACGACAACTTCAACTCGTACGTCCCCGGCATCAACGACACCAACAAGGCCGAGCAGGAGAAGTACGGCCCCGGCGACTACCGCCCCATCATCCCGGTCACCTTCTGGGCGTTCCGCTGGATGATCGGCTTCGGTATGGCGTCCTTCGTGATCGGTGTGGTCGGACTCTGGCTGACCCGCAAGAAGTTCATGCTGCCGCAGCACCTGAGGGTCGGCGAGGACGAGGCGCCGCATCTGGTCCTGTTCAAGAACAAGGCCCTGGGCCCGAAGCTCACCAAGTGGGGCTGGCGGATCGCCATCTGGACGCTGGGCTTCCCGCTGATCGCCAACTCGTGGGGCTGGATCTTCACCGAGATGGGCCGCCAGCCGTGGGTCGTGTACGGCGTTCTGCAGACCCGGTACGGGGTCTCCCCCAGCGTTTCGCAGGGCGAGGTCATCACGTCGATGACCGTCTACACGCTGCTCTACGCGATTCTCGCCATCGTCGAGGTCAAACTGCTCGCGAAGTACGTCAAGGCAGGGCCTCCCGAGCTCACCGAGTCCGACCTCAATCCGCCCACCAAGATCGGCGGCGACTCCAGTGACGCCGACAAGCCGATGGCCTTCTCCTACTAGGCTCAGGGAGCTGCTGAGTCATGGAACTTCACGACGTCTGGTTCGTCCTCATCGCGGTCCTCTGGACCGGCTACTTCTTCCTGGAGGGCTTCGACTTCGGAGTCGGCATCCTCACCAAACTGCTGGCCCGCGACCGCACCGAGAAGCGGGTGCTGATCAACACGATCGGTCCCGTGTGGGACGGCAATGAGGTGTGGCTGCTCACGGCCGGCGGCGCGACCTTCGCGGCCTTCCCCGAGTGGTACGCCACCCTGTTCTCGGGCTTCTATCTGCCCCTGCTGATCATCCTGGTCTGCCTGATCGTGCGCGGTGTCGCCTTCGAGTACCGGGCGAAGCGCTCCGAGGAGCACTGGCAGCGCAACTGGGAGACGGCGATCTTCTGGACCTCCCTGATCCCGGCGTTCCTGTGGGGTGTGGCCTTCGGCAACATCGTGCGCGGGGTGAAGATCGACCGGAACTTCGAGTACGTGGGCAACTTCTGGGACCTGCTCAACCCGTACGCGCTTCTCGGCGGTCTGGTCACGCTGACACTGTTCACCTTCCACGGTGCCGTGTTCGTCGGCCTCAAGACGGTCGGCGACATCCGGGAGCGGGCGCGGAAGCAGGCGCTGCAAGTCGGCCTGGCCACGGCCGTGCTGGCGCTCATCTTCATGCTCTGGACCCAGGTCGAGAACGGAGACGGCGCGTCCCTGGTCGCGCTGGTCGTGGCCGTGGCAGCCCTGGTCGGGGCGCTGGTGGCGGTCAACGGCGGGCGTGAGGGGTGGGCCTTCATGCTTTCGGGGGTCACCATCGTGGCCGCCGTCGCGATGCTCTTCCTGTCGCTCTTCCCGGACGTCATGCCGTCCTCGCTCAACGAGGACTGGAGCCTCACGGTCACCAACGCCTCGTCGAGCCCGTACACCCTGAAGATCATGACCTGGTGTGCCGCGATCGCCACGCCGATCGTTCTGCTCTACCAGAGCTGGACCTACTGGGTGTTCCGCAAGCGCATCGGTACGCAGCACATCGCCGTGGATGTGTCGCACTGATTCCGACGTAGTGGCATGTTTCATGTGAAACATGCCTGATGAGCCAGGGGTGTGTTTCACGTGAAACCAATCGATCCGCGTCTGCTTCGGTACGCCCGAGCCACCCGCCTCTTCCTTGGGGCGGTCGTGGTGCTGGGTGTCGCCGGGGCGGCGCTGATCATCGCCCAGGCGATGCTCATCGCCGAAGTAGTGGTCGGCGCCTTCCAGCACGGTCTCTCCGTCACCGAACTCCGCACCCCTCTGACGCTGCTGGCGATCGTGGCGATCGGACGGGCCGCGGTGGCCTGGCTCACCGAGCTCGCCGCACACCGGGCGAGCGCCGCGGTCAAGTCGGAGTTGAGAGGGCGGCTCCTGGAGCGGGCCGCTTCCCTCGGGCCCGGGTGGCTCAGCGGCCAGCGGACAGGCTCGCTGGTCGCCCTCGCGACACGGGGAGTGGACGCGCTCGACGACTACTTCTCGCGCTATCTGCCGCAGCTGGGACTCGCGGTGGTGGTTCCGGTGGCTGTACTGGCGCGCATCGTCACCGAGGACTGGGTGTCGGCGGCGATCATCGTCGGCACCTTGCCGCTGATCCCCCTGTTCATGGTGCTGATCGGCTGGGCCACCCGCACCCAGATGGACCGCCAGTGGCGGATGCTGTCCCGCCTCTCGGGGCATTTCCTGGACGTCGTCGCGGGGCTGCCCACCCTCAAGGTGTTCGGCCGGGCCAAGGCGCAGGCCGAGTCGATCCGGAAGATCACCGGCGAGTACCGGCAGGCGACCATGCGGACGCTGCGGATCGCCTTCCTGTCGTCCTTCGCCCTGGAACTGCTCGCGACCATCTCGGTCGCACTGGTCGCGGTGACCATCGGAATGCGGCTCGTCCATGGCGAGATGGACCTGTACGTGGGGCTCGTCATTCTCGTGCTGGCGCCCGAGGCCTATCTGCCGCTGCGCCAGGTGGGAGCCCAGTACCACGCCGCCGCCGAGGGGCTCGCGGCGGCCGAAGAGATCTTCTCGGTACTGGAGACCCCGGCGCCGCGGTCCGGTTCGCTGCACGTGCCCGAGGGGGAGATCGCCTTCGAGGGCATGACCGTGCGGTACCCGGGACGCTCCGCGGACGCGGTCTCGGACGTCTCCTTCAGGGTCGAACCCGGTGAGACGGTCGCTCTGGTCGGGCCCAGCGGCGTGGGTAAGTCGACGCTGCTGAATGTCCTGCTCGGGTTCGTGGAGCCCACCGCGGGCCGGGCCCGGGCCGGGGGAGTCGATCTCGCCGAGGCCGATCTCGCGGAGTGGCGCTCAAGGATCGCCTGGGTGCCGCAGCGGCCGCACCTGTACGCCGGAACCATCGCCGAGAACGTACGGCTGGCGCGGCCCGACGCGGATGACGCGGCGCTGCGCCGGGCCCTCGCCGACGCGGGCGCGGCCGGATTCGTCGACGCGCTGCCTGACGGGGCCGACACCGTCCTCGGCGAGGACGGCGCCGGGCTGTCGGCAGGTCAGCGTCAACGCCTGGCACTCGCCCGGGCGTTCCTCGCGGACCGGCCCGTGCTGCTTCTCGACGAGCCGACGGCCTCGCTCGACGGCGAAACCGAGGCCGAGGTCGTCGCGGCGGTACGGCGGCTCGCCGTGGGGCGGACCGTCCTGCTGGTCGTACACCGGCCGGCGTTGCTGGGCGTGGCGGACCGGGTGGTGCGCCTGGAAGCCGCTGCGTCCGGTGCAGCGCGACTGGAGCCCGCGTTCCCGGTCCAGGTTCCCGGTTCCGCGGAACAGGGCCGTACACAGCCGCCGCGGGGAGTCGAGCCGGAAGGCCTGCCGTCGACCGGCGGCGAAGGACTCGCTCCGACGTCCCGGGGCCGGGCCGGAGTGCTCGCCCGCGTCCGGGCCATGGCGGTTCCGCGCCGGAGGCCGCTCGCGCTCGCGGTGGTCCTCGGCAGCCTCGCGCTCGGGAGCGCCGTCGGTCTGATGGCCACCTCCGGATGGCTCATCTCGCGGGCGTCGCAGCAGCCGCCGGTGTTCTATCTGATGGTGGCGGTGACGGCCACCCGGGCGTTCGGCATCGGCCGGGCGGTCTTCCGGTACGCGGAACGGCTCGTGTCGCACGACGCCGTGCTGCGGATGCTGGCCGATACGCGGGTCGCCGTCTACCGGCGTCTGGAACGGCTCGCGCCCGCCGGACTGCGGGCCACCCGGCGCGGCGATCTGCTCTCGCGACTCGTCGCCGACGTGGACGCCCTGCAGGACTACTGGCTGCGATGGCTGCTGCCGGCCGGAGCGGCGGTCCTGGTGTCCGCCGCCTCCGTCGGATTCACCGCCTGGCTGCTGCCCGAGGCCGGTGCCGCGCTCGCCGTCGGTCTGCTGGCGGCCGCTGTCGGTGTTCCGACGGTGACCGGCGCCGTGGCGCGCCGTGCCGAGCGAAGGCTGTCGCCCGCACGGGGCGCGCTGGCGACCCAGGTGGCCGATCTGCTCACCGGGACCGCCGAGTTGACCGTCGCGGGCGCACTGCCCGCCCGTATGGCTGAGACTCGGCGGGCCGACAACCTGCTCACCCGCATCGCCTCGCGAGCCGCCACCGCGACCGCGCTCGGCGACGGACTCACGGCGCTCGTGTCCGGGCTCACCGTCACCGCGACCGCCTTCGTGGGCGCCCAGGCGGTCGCCGCCGGGCGTCTGAACGGTGTGGTGATGGCCGTCGTCGTCCTCACTCCGCTCGCCGCCTTCGAGGCCGTCATGGGGCTGCCGCTCGCCGTCCAGTACCGGCAGCGGGTGCGGAAGAGCGCGGAGCGTGTGTACGAGGTGCTGGACGCCGCCGATCCCGTACGCGAACCCGAACAGCCGCTACCGGCGCCCGTCTCGCCGTTCCCGCTCCGTGTGGAAGGGCTCCGGGCCCGTCACGCGGGACAGGACCGGGACGCGCTGGCCGGCCTCGACCTGACCCTTGAAGAGGGCCAGAGGATCGCCGTGGTCGGTACGTCCGGGGCCGGCAAGACGACGCTCGCGCAGGTGCTGCTGCGGTTCCTGGACACGGAAGCGGGGGTGTACACGCTGGGCGGCGCGGACGCGTACGGGATGGATGGGGACGCCGTGCGCCGGTTGGTCGGACTGTGCGCCCAGGACGCGCATCTCTTCGACAGCACCGTGCGCGAGAACCTGCTGCTCGCCCGCAAGGACGCGACCGAGGGCGAACTGCGCGACGCGCTCGGGCGAGCCCGGCTCCTCGACTGGGTGGACGGGCTTCCCGACGGGCTCGACACCCTGATCGGTGAGCACGGGGCACGGCTGTCCGGGGGCCAGCGCCGGCGACTCGCACTGGCCCGCGCGCTGCTCGCCGATTTCCCCGTCCTCGTTCTCGACGAGCCGGCGGAACATCTCGACCTGCCGACGGCCGACGCGCTCACCGCGGATCTGCTGGCCGCCACCGAGGGCCGTACGACCCTGCTGATCACTCATCGGCTGGCCGGGCTCGACGCGGTGGACGAGGTGATCGTGCTCGCGGAGGGGCGTGTGGTCCAGCGTGGAACGTTCGCGGAGCTGGCCACCGTCGAGGGACCGCTGCGGGAGATGGTGGAGCGGGAGACCGCGGGAGACCTGCTGGTGGGCGCGGCGGCTCGCTGAGCGCGGTCCTCTCCCGAGACACGACTTTCCCTTGCAAAGAGGACTAATTAGGCTCAAGGCATGTCAGCAGCCCCAGACTCCCCCGCCCCGGGCGGCGGCACGGGGGCGGCGGACCCGGTGGTCCGTGGCCTGCGAGGGCTGCCCGTCGAGCTGACCGCACGGGTGCCGCGGTTGCTGGAGGCGATGCGATCGGTCGGAACAGGGCTGGAACTGCACTCCACACTGAACCGGATCTGTGAGACCGCGGCCGAGCTCACGGACGCGCGATACGCGGCCATCGGGGTCGTGGCCGAGAGCGGGGAGACACTCGCGGACTTCGTCCATCACGGCGTCGACGAGGCGACCGCCCGACGGATCGGACGGATGCCCGACGGCCACAAGGGGCTTCTGGGGGCGCTCATCCGGGCCTCGGATCCGGTGCTGCTCACCAACCTGACCGACGACCCGCGCTCCTGCGGGTTCCCGGCCGGACATCCACCGATGCACAGCTTTCTCGGAGTGCCGATCCCGGTGCGGGGGGAGATCTTCGGCAATCTGTACCTCGCCGAGAAGCGTGGCGGCGGGACCTTCGGCGACTACGACCTCGACATGCTCCGGGTGCTGGCCGCGGAGGCGGGCATCGCCATAGGCAACGCCCGTCTGTACGAGGCGGCGCAGCAGCGTGAGCGCTGGATCGACGGCTCGGTGGCCGTCACCACCGCGCTTCTGGCGGGCGGCGACAGCGAGGAGGCGTTGCAGGTCGTCGCCGAGCAGGCGCGCCGGCTCTCCGGTTCGGCAGCCGGGATCGTGCTGCTGCCCGTGGAGGAGGGGGGCCTGGAGATCGTCGCGGTCGCCTCGGAGCACCCTTCGAGGGTGCTCGGCACGGTCGTTCCGCCGGAGAGTGAGCTGGTCGCCGAAGTCTGCGCCGGGCGGCCGGTGTTCGTGGAGGACGCGGCCGTCGACCCGCGCATGCCCCTGGACCTCGCCCGCGCGTACGGGCCCGTCATGATGCTCCCCCTGCAGAGCGACGGCCGGGTCCTCGGCGCCCTCGTCACCCCGCGCACCCGGGGAGGACGCCCGTTCACGGAGACCGAGCGGACCCTCGCCGCGCAGTTCGCCTCGCAGGCCGCGCTGGCGCTGATGATGGCCGAGACACAGCGCGACCGGGAACGGATCGCGGTGTACGAGGACCGCGACCGGATCGCCCGCGACCTGCACGACCTGGTCATCCAACGGCTGTTCGCCACCGGGATGATGCTGGAGAGCGCGCAGCGCCGGTCGAGCGTGCCCGAGGTGCAGCGGGGCGTCGGCAAGGCCGTCGACGAACTCGACGTCACCATCCAGGAGATCCGCACGGCGATCTTCGCGCTCCAGCAGGGTCCCGCCGAGGTGCCGTCCGGGCTGCGCACCCGCGTCCTGCGCGAGATCAACATGGCCGCCGTGCCGCTCGGCTTCAAGCCCGGGTACCGCTTCACCGGACCCGTCGACACGCTGGTCGGCGAACTCACCGGCAAGAACCTCATCGCCGCGCTGCGAGAAGCCCTCTCCAACGCCTTCCGGCACGCGGGGTCCTCCCGTATCGAGGTCTCCGTCGACGCGAACGTCCTTCTGCCGGACAGGCGGCCGGGTGTGCGCCTCACCGTCGCGGACGACGGCGTCGGCATCCCCGCCGGAGGCCGGCGCAGCGGCCTGAAGAACCTCGAGCGGCGTGCCGAGTCGCTGGGCGGCGCCAGTTGGTACGGGCCGGGGATCGGCGAGGGCGGCGGCGGTACGACGGTGGTGTGGCAGGTGCCGCACTGAATCCCCTTGTGCAGGGGGTCCGTTCGGCGTTTCGCGCGCAAGCCCCGGCCGGGCGTCTTCCGCGGTCCGTGCGAAGGGCCCTGGTCGGTCCGCCCCGCCGTGACGGGGACCGACGTCACGAGGCGCCGTCACGGGCCGCCGTGACGGGGCCGTTCCGCCCGCCCCTGGGCCATTCGTGACGCCCCGTCCCCCAGGTGCACCCCTTCAACAGGCCGGGTCCGAAGGCGCGGGTCACGATCGCTGTCATGCGCTCTTCTCGTCGCCATCCCCTGTTCGTACCGGCGTTGTTGTGCGCGCTGGCGGTCCTCGCGGCCCAGCCGACGGTGGCCGAGGGCGACGGCGGGGACCCCGGCATCAGCACCCAGGTGGCGCGGCTGTACGAAGACGCCTCCGTGGCGACGCGGCAGTACGAGGCGGGGCGGCGGGATGCCGAGGCGCAGCGTGGCCGGGCCGAGCGGACCGAGTGGCTCCTCACGCGGGAGCGGCAGGAGATCGCGGTGCTGCACCAGGACCTGGGCCGTATCGCGCGTGCTCAGTACCGGCAGGGTGGCGGGCTGCCGTACACGGCTCAGATCCTGTTCGCGCAGGACCCCGATGATCTGATGCGTGGTCAGCGTGCCGTGTGGAGAGCGGATCTGGCCGTCGCCAACGCGGTCGCGAAGAGCCGGCGCGCCGAGGACCGGCTCGCCGCGGACGAGGCGAAGGCCCAGGCCCTGTGGCAGGCGCTGGAGAAGCGCAGCGGTGAACTCGCCGAGATGAAGCGGACCATCGACGCGAAGCTCGACGAGGCGCGGTCGGTGTTGCAGAGCCGGGCGGACGCCTCGGTGGCGGCGGGCGCCTGCCGTGGTGCGGTCCGTCTCGACCAGCCGCCGCTGGACTCCACGCGGGCGTGGGTCGCGCCGGTGGAGACGTACGAGCTCTCCGCGGGCTTCGGCAGCGGGGGCGAGCGCTGGGCGCACCGGCACACCGGGCAGGACTTCGCGGTGCCCATCGGCACACCGGTGCGGGCGGTCGGGGCGGGCCGGGTGGTGAAGGTGTCCTGCGGTGGTGCCTTCGGTATCGAGGTCGTGGTCGAGCACCCCGGCGGCTACTACACGCAGTACGCGCATCTCGCGGCTGTCGCCGTCGACCAGGGGCAGCGGGTGTCGACGGGACAGTGGATCGGGCAGTCGGGCACGTCCGGCAACTCGACCGGCCCGCATCTGCACTTCGAGGTGCGGGTGACGCCGGAGCTGGGATCGGCGATCGATCCGGTGCCGTGGCTCGCGGAGCACGGGGTCGACGCATAGGCCCACGGAGGCGGGACATCGGCGCCGTGAGGAGCGGCCACCCGGTTGTAGCCGGCGGCCGGGTAGCAGCCCACCGCGTCGGACAGGCGCTTCCCGGCGGTGCTGCGGGGCGACCGCCGCGGGGCCCGCGGCGGGTCTGCCGGAGGCCCCGGGGGCGGGTGGATGCCGGGTGGCTACGCCCGGTCCGCCACGATCTGCTCGATCACGACCGCCACCCCGTCCTCGTTGTTGGCGACCGTGCGGCCGGAGGCGGCGGCTATCACGGCGGGGTGGGCGTTGCCCATCGCGTACGACCGGCCGGCCCAGCTGAGCATCTCGACGTCGTTCGGCATGTCACCGAAGGCGACGACCTCCTCGGGGGAGATACCGCGCTCGGCGCAGCACAGCGCGAGGGTGCTGGCCTTGGAGACGCCGGGGCCGCTGATCTCCAGCAGGGCGCTGGGGCTCGACCGGGTCACGTTGGCCCGGTCGCCGATGGCCGGGCGGGCGACGTTGAGGAAGTCGTCCGGGTCCATGTCCGGGTGGAACGCGAGCACCTTCAGCACCGGCTGATCGGCGTCCAGAGCGTTCTCGGCGAGGAGCTTCTCGGCGGGCGCGACGATCTCCGGCGGCTCCATGTGCATCAGCGGATAGCCCGGTTCGAGGTGGAGGCCGTACGTCCGTTCGACGGCGCACACGGTGCCGGGCGCGGCGGAACGCAGCACCTGGACGACCTCGAGGGCGATGTCGGGCGCCAGTTCGCGGATCTTGACGAACCGGTGGGCTCCGGGGCCGCCGTGCAGGTCGACCACGGCGGCGCCGTTGCCGCAGATCGCCAGGCCGTGCCCGTGGACGTGGTCGCTGACGACGTCCATCCAGCGGGCCGGGCGGCCGGTGACGAAGAAGACCTCGATACCGGCCTGTTCGGCGGCGGCGAGGGCGGCGATCGTGCGGTCGGACACCGATTTGTCGTCGCGCAACAAGGTGCCGTCGAGGTCCGTGGCGATCAGCCGGGGCGGGACGGTGGAGGCCGGGGTCTCGGGCCGGCGAGTCGCTGAGGTCACGTGCTCATTCTCCCGCATATGCGCGCACGGCCGTGCGGCGGTCCGCACACTTGAGTGGTAACCGTCCTCACCAGCGCCGTTACACCCTGTCGAACCCGGGCTCGCGGCGACCGGTCTCAGGTCAGCTGAGAGACCGCTTCCAGGGCGATCCGCTCGAAGACCTTCTCGTCGGCGGCGAAGTCCGAGTCGGGGATCGGCCAGTGGATCACGATGTCGGTGAAGCCCAGCTCCTTGTGCCGGCCGGCGAAGTCGACGAACGCGTCGAGGGACTCCAGCGGGTGGCTCCGGTCGGGGGTGAATCCGGTCAGCAGGACCTTGTCGAGCTCCGCCGCGTCCCGGCCGATCTCGGCACAGGCGTCGGCCAGCTTGGCGACCTGCCCGCGAATGGCTTGAACCGACTGCTCGGGGGTGCCCGTCTCGTACAGCTTCGGGTCGCCGGTCGTCACCCACGCCTGCCCGTACCGGGCGGCGAGCCTCAGTCCGCGCGGGCCGGTGGCGGCCACCGCGAACGGCAGCCGGGGGCGCTGGACACAGCCCGGGATGTTGCGGGCCTCGTGCGCCGAGTAGAAATTGCCGCCGTACGAGACGGAGTCCTCGGTGAGGAGCCGGTCGAGCAGCGGGACGAACTCGCCGAAGCGGTCGGCGCGCTCACGCGGGGTCCAAGGGTCCTGACCCAGCGCGGTGGCGTCGAAACCGGTGCCGCCGGCGCCGATGCCCAGCGTGATCCGGCCGTTGGAGATGTCGTCGAGGGAGATCAGTTCCTTGGCGAGGGTCACCGGGTGCCGGAAGTTCGGCGAAGTCACGAGCGTGCCGAGGCGCAGTCGGTCGGTGACGGCGGCCGCCGCGGTCAGGGTCGGCACGGCCCCGAACCACGGGCCGTCGCGGAAGGTCCGCCAGGACAGATGGTCGTAGGTGAACGCGGTGCGGAAGCCGAGCTGCTCCGCACGCTGCCACGCGGAACGCCCGCCCTCGTGCCAGCGGACGTACGGCAGGATCACGGTGCTCAGACGCAGACTCATGTATCGAGCGTAAGCGGAGCCGGAGCGTGGTCGTGGCCCGCCTCGACGCGGCCCCCGCCCGGAGGCACCGGTACCCCCGGATCAGTGCGGCCCGGGAAACCGCAGGTACCGCGGGGGTACGGCCTCCGTCAGCCAGACGCCGTTGGCGCTGACCCGGAAGACATGGCCGTCGCGGTGCATGGCCGCCGCGTCCACCGAGAGCACGACCGGGCGGCCGCGGCGGGCGCCGACTCGGGTGGCGGTCTCCCGGTCCGGCGACAGGTGTACGTCGTGCCGGTTCATGGGCTTCAGGCCCTCGGCGCGGATCGCGTCCAGGTGGGGGGCGACGGTGCCGTGGTAGAGGTACGCCGGCGGGGTCGCCGGGGGCAGCCCGAGATCGACCTCGACGGAGTGGCCCTGACTGGCCCGGATCCGGGTCCCCTCGACGGCGAAGCGGCGCTTGTCGTTGTGGGCCACCACGTGATCGAGCTCGTCGCGGGTGAAATGAAAGCCGTGCGCGGCCGCCGCGGCGATCAGTGTGCCGATCTCGACCCAGCCGCCGTCGCCGAGCGTGAGGCCGATCCGCTCGGGCTGATGCCGCAGATGCTTCGAGAGGTACTTCGACACCTTCACGGTGCGTCTTTCGTCCATCCGATCATCCACCCGTCCGTTCATCCGCTCATCCGCCTGCCCATCCGTCCGCCCCTCAGTCTGTCCCCGAGTCCGGGTCCGTCCCTGCGTCCGTCCATCCGTCTGTTCCTTCATCTCGCCAGGGTGCCTGGCGAGAGACGAATCACGCATTTGATTTTGACGCGGAGGTTTGGTCCACAGCCAAGTCCTGTTATCCACAGGGGAATTGACGAAACTGTGGACAACACGCGGGCGTTTTAAGGTATTTCGTCAACAATGCTGTTTCGGGCGTGGTTTGCGGCCAGCCGGTCCAACGTGCGTGCCTGCAGCTCCCGTTCGGCGGCGGCGGTGACGAACTCGGCTGCGTTCTCCGCTCCAACCAGGAGCTCCACGGCGCGCATTGTCCCTGCCGAGACCTCCACCGTGCGCATGCTCTCCTGGTCCATCGGGGGTGGCCCCGCCGCGAGATGCCTGCTCAGATGGCGGGTGGCGAACAGCCGCATGGCACGGGCCAGTTCGGCGTCCACTGTCTGCTGCGCGAGCGGTCGCAGCCGCCGGACGAGCGAGGCCGCTTCGGCCGCTTCCGCGTCGGTCGGCGGATGTTCCCCGAGATAACGGGCGAAGACATGCTCCGTGGTGAACTCCAGGAAACGGGAGGCGATGTGCTCGACCTGACCTCTCAACTCCCGCAGATGGCTGGAGATCGCGGACAGCGGAACGCCCGCCGTGTACAACTCAACCGCCACGGACAGCTCTTGAGGGCTCGGAACGACGAAGGCGCCGTCCTCGCCCGGAATCGGCTCCAGCACGCCGAGCTCGACCGCGTCCGCCACCGCGGCGTCGTCGGGGCGGCCGCCGAACCGCTCGTCCAGCTCGGCCCGGGAGATCCGGGCGGCCTCCTCGTCGGTCCACGGGCCGTCGACCTCCGCGACCAGACCGAGTATCCCGCCGAGGCCCCGGCCCGCGTCCCAGGCCTCCAGGAGTTCCTTGATCGAGGCCAGCGTGTAGCCGCGGTCGAGGAGATCGGCGATCTGCCGCAGCCGCGCCAGATGGGCGTCCGCGTACACATTGGCACGGCCGCGCCGCTCGGGGCGGGGCAGCAGCCCGCGGTCCTGGTAGGCGCGGATCGTCCGGACCGTGGCGCCGCTGTGGTGCGCCAGGTCCTCGATGCGGTACGCGACCCCGCCCGGCTCGTCGCTCATCTCTCCCGCCCTCCCGCCCTCGGACCTATGAGGCCGCCGCCCGCCCGATCGCCCCCACCGCCGACCGCGCCGCGGGTGACTGCGCCAGATACTCGACGGCCCTGAGCAGCGAGCCCTCCTTCGACGGATGGTACGACCGCCGCAGATAGCGCGGTATGGCCGCGCCGAGCTCCTTCCAGGTGGGCAAGAGCCCTTTGCGCACAGCCTTGTTGTGTTCGCCGAGCGAGTAGCGCAGACGGCCGTCGAGCCGAGGGTCGTTACGGATCAGATAGGCGGCGCCCCACGCCCACATGTACAGCATCATCGGCACGGTGACCGCCATGCCCGCGAGCCGCCGGGCGTATCGGGGCGCGCCCTCGCCGCCGCAGTGCTGGTACATGTCGAAGGCCACAGCGCGGTGCTCGACCTCTTCGGCGCCGTGCCAGCGCAACAGGTCCAGCATGACCTCGTCGGCGTCGGCGAGATCCAGGCCCTCGGCCGTCAGCACCCAGTCGCCCAGCACCGCCGTGAACTGCTCGATCGCCGCGATCACCGACATCCGGAAGCGCAGCCACTCCCGGGCCGGGACCGGTACTCCCAGGGGCGGTTCGTCACCGAGCAGCTTCTCGAAGAGGAAGTCGACGTGCCGGGTGAAGTCGGCGGTGTCGAGCCGCTGCGCGGCGAGGTGGTCGAGGACATACGCGTGCTGCACGCTGTGCGTGGCCTCCTGGCCCATGAACCCCTTGACTTCCTTGAGGAGTTCGGGGTCGCGGACCAGCGGCAGGGCCTCCTTGAGGACCCTCACGAACCACCGCTCCCCGGCCGGCAGCAGCAGGTGCAGCACATTGATGACGTGGGTGGCGGTGGGCTCGTCCGGGATCCAGTGCAGCGGGGTGTCCTCCCAGTCGAAGGACACCCGTCTCGGGGCGATCGCGTGGTGACCGCCGCTCACAGTTTCCCCGCTCACGGTTCCCCCGCTCACGGTTCCCCCGCTCACGGTTCCTCCGCTCGCAGTGCTGCCGGAGGTGCCGGCCGCTTCCGTCGCGTCGCTCGCCCGCTCGGTCACAGCTTCGGCTCCATCCGGGCGATGGCGCGCAGCGCCCTGGGGGCGAAGCGGTGCATGAGGTGGGCGCCGCGCGCCTCCGGGGTGACCGGCACGAGCGCCTCGTTGCGGACCACCGCGCGCAGGATCGCGTCGGCGACCTTCTCCGGCGGGTAGTTGCGCAGCCCGTACAGCCGCGCCGACCGCTTCTGGCGCCGCTTCTCCTCGGTCGCGTCGACCCCGGCGAAGCGGGCGGTCGAGGTGATGTTGGTGTTGACGAAGCCCGGGCAGATCGCCGATACGCCGATGCCCTGCCCGGCCAGCTCCGCGCGCAGGCACTCGCTGAGCATCAGGACCGCCGCCTTGGAGGTGCTGTAGGCGGGCAGTGCCTTCGAGGGCTGGTACGCCGCCGCCGACGCGGTGTTGACGATGTGGCCGCCCTGCCCGCGTTCGGCCATCTGCCTGCCGAAGAGCCGGCAGCCGTGGATCACGCCCCACAGATTGACGTCGAGGACCTTCTTCCAGTCCTCCGGCGTGGTGTCGAAGAAGGAGCCGGACAGGCCGATCCCGGCGTTGTTCACCAGCACGTCCACCACGCCGTACTCGGTGGCGACCTTGTCGGCGAGTTTCTCCATGGCCTGCTCGTCCGAGACGTCGGCCGTCTCGGCCCAGGCCGCGGGTGAGCCGATCAGCCGGGACATCTCCGCCGTACGGGCCGCCGCATCGGCGTCCCGGTCGACGGCCACCACGCGGGCGCCGGCCTCGGCGAAGGCGAAGGCGGTGGCCCGCCCGATGCCGCTGCCCGCGCCGGTGACCAGCACCAGCTGGCCGCCGAACCGGTCGGCGTACTTGCCGGTGGCCGCCGGCTCGGGGGCGGGCATCCCGGCCTCGCGGCCCTCGTTGGCGGTCACGAACTCGAATATCCAGGCGGCCAGTTGGTCGGGGCGCGTCCGTGGAACCCAGTGCTTGGCCGGGAGTGTGCGGCGCACCAGCCGTGGAGCCCACGTCTCCAGCTCGTCGTAGAGCCGCTCGGAGAGGAAGGCGTCCCCGAGGGGCGTGACGAGCTGCACGGGCGCGTGCGCGAACGCGTCCTCGCGGGGACGGGCGATCCGGGGCCGTACGTTGTCGCGGTACAGCCATGCGCCGTGCGCCGCGTCGGAGGCCAGCGACGGGGTCGGGTACGCGCCCGCGGGCACCTTCTCGATCCGCTCGAGGATCTTCGGCCACTGCTTGCCCAGGGGGCCGCGCCAGGCCAGCTCGGGCAGCACCGGCGTGTGCAGCAGGTACACGTACCAGGACTTGGCGCCCTGGCCGAGGAGCTGACCGATCCGTCGCGGGGTGGGCCGCTTCGCCCGCTGCTTGATCCAGTGGCCGAGGTGGTCGAGGGACGGCCCGGACATCGACGTGAAGGACGCGATCCGGCCCTCGGTACGCGCGACCGTGACGAACTCCCACGACTGCACCGAACCCCAGTCGTGGCCCACCAGGTGCACCGGCTCGTCGGGGCTGACCGCGTCGATGACCGCCAGGAAGTCGTCGGTCAGCTTCTCCAGGGTGAACCCGCCGCGCAGCGGCTGCGGAGCCGTCGAACGGCCGTGTCCCCGGACGTCGTACAGCACGACATGGAAGCGGTCGGCGAGCCGGACGGCGACCTCGGACCACACCTCCTTGGAGTCGGGATAGCCGTGCACGAGCACCACGGTCGGCTGCCTGTCGTCGCCCAACTCGGCGACGCACAGCTCGACTCCGCCCGTCCGCACCCAGCGCTCGCGCGCGCCCACGAGACTCACTTGTCCTCCGCCCAGCGCCGCACATGCGGCAGATCGTCGTCGAGCCAGAACGCGCTCTGTTCGGGGTCCTTGGAGTCGGTGACGACCAGGATCTCCTCGAACTTCGCGCCCGTACCCCGGAAACCGAGGTGCGGTTCGACCGCCCACAGCCCCGGCCGGGGCGGGTGGTCGGAGAATGCGTACGGCGACCACAGAGGTGACCAGCCGTCCCGGTGCCCGTGCAGCGCGTCGCTCGCCAGCCCCTTCAGGGACTGGGTGCCGAATCCGAACAGGCGCGGTGACCAGGACCGCTCCGTCACCCGGTCCACCTTGTGCGCGATCACGCCGAACGGATACGCGCGGTGCCGGTTGGCATAGCCCTGGCGGGTCATGAGCCGGTCGACGTCCTCGTAGATCTCGCGCAGGGACCGCCGCTCACGCACCTCGCGCAGGATCAGCTCGCGGTGCGCCTCCAGATCGGCGAGCAGCTTGTCCTGCACGGGGTTCAGGCCGAGCGAGCCCGAATAGCCGATGTCCGCGGTGAAGCCCTTGTACACGGGGGCCATGTCGAGGATGAAGGGCATCCCCGGCTCCAGACGGCGGTTGGTGGGGAAGAACTGCAGCGGGATCCGGAAACCGACGAAGGCCGTGCGGTCACCGAACCAGGCGAAGGGCAGATGGAACCAGTCCCGCACCCCGCGCTCACGCAGCCACCGGCGCTGCATGCGCGCCGCCTCGCGTTCGGTGACGCCGGGCTTCAGCTGTGCCGCGACCGCTTCCGCGCACTCGTACGCGAGGCGCTGCACCTCTCTGAACCCCCGCAGTTCCGCGGAGAGTTCGCCTGCCACTGCCGTCGTCATGCCACCGCCCCACCCTGACCGCACCGACTGCGGTACGTGCCCGTAACTTGACACTGGCGAATGTGACAGTTGTTAGAGGCGGCGTCAATAGGTCCGTGGGGAACCTGTGGACAACCGGTCGGACCGGGACGGCTCCGGGCCGGTGTACCTGAGGGGGACCCCTACGGGCCCGTACGACTCGAGGCTGACGCGGATCCACCTCCGTGGGTTGACGACCCCTGTGGTGTGCGCCACTACCTTCGAATCGTGACTGTGATCGCGACCGAAAGCCTGAGCAAGCGGTTCCCCCGGGTGACCGCGCTTGACCGGCTCTCCGTGGACGTCGGGCCCGGTGTGACCGGACTCGTCGGAGCCAATGGAGCCGGCAAGTCCACACTGATCAAGATCCTGCTGGGTCTGTCCCCCGCCACCGAGGGCCGCGCGACCGTGCTCGGCCTCGACGTCGCCACCGAGGGCGGCGCCATCCGTGAGCGGGTCGGGTACATGCCCGAGCACGACTGCCTGCCGCCCGACGTCTCGGCCACCGAGTTCGTCGTCCACATGGCGCGGATGTCCGGGCTGCCGCCGGCCGCGGCCCGCGAGCGCACCGCGGACACCCTGCGCCATGTCGGTCTGTACGAGGAGCGCTACCGCCCCATCGGCGGCTACTCGACGGGCATGAAGCAGCGCGTCAAACTCGCGCAGGCCCTCGTCCACGACCCCCAGCTGGTCTTCCTGGACGAACCGACCAACGGCCTGGACCCGGTCGGCCGCGACGACATGCTCGGGCTGATCCGCCGCATCCACACGGACTTCGGCATCTCGGTCCTGGTCACCTCGCACCTCCTGGGCGAACTGGAGCGCACCTGCGACCACGTCGTCGTCGTCGACGGCGGCAAACTGCTCCGCTCCAGCTCCACCACGGACTTCACCCAGACCACCACGACCCTGGCCATCGAGGTCACCGACACCGACGAGCACCCGGACGGCACGGCCGCGGTCCGCGAGGTGCTCCACGCGCGCGGTGTCGAGACCCACGACGGCAGCGGCCTGCCGGGCGCCGGACACATCCTGCTGCTGACCACCGAGAGCGAGGACACCTACGACCTCGTCCGCGACGTGGTCGCCGACCTCGGCCTGGGACTGGTGCGCATGGAACAGCGCAGGCACCACATCGCCGAGGTCTTCAAGGACAGCGACGAGCAGCGCACGAAGGACGAGCGCGCGGCGAGCGCCGATCCGCGCACCGGCGACGAGCAGCGGAAGGAGGCGGTCGGCCATGGCGGTTGAGCAGCCCCTCACCCAGCGCGGTGAGCAGTCCCGTATCCACAACATCGGCTACCGCAACTACGACGGCCCGCGCCTCGGCCGCGCCTACGCCCGCCGTTCCCTCTACTCGCAGTCCCTGCGCGGTGCCTACGGCCTCGGCCGCTCGGTCAAGTCCAAGGTCCTGCCGATGCTGCTCTTCGTGGTGATGTGCGTCCCCGCACTCATCATGGTGGCCGTCGCGGTCGCCACCAAGGCGAAGGACCTGCCCGTCGACTACACGCGCTACGCCGTGATCATGCAGGCCGTCATCGGCCTGTACGTCGCCTCGCAGGGCCCCCAGGCGGTCTCCCGCGACCTGCGCTTCAAGACCGTGCCGCTGTACTTCTCGCGTCCCATAGAGACCAGCGACTACGTGCGGGCCAAGTACGCGGCGCTGGCCTCGGCGCTGTTCATCCTCACGGCCGCCCCGCTGATCGTGCTCTACGTGGGGGCGCTCCTGGCCAAGCTCGACTTCGCCGACCAGACGAAGGGCTTCGGACAGGGGCTGGTCTCCGTGGCACTGCTCTCGCTGCTCTTCGCGGGCATCGGCCTGGTCATCTCGGCGGTCACCCCGCGCCGCGGCTTCGGCATCGCGGCCGTCATCGCCGCCCTGACCATCTCCTACGGAGCGGTCTCCACCGTCCAGGCCATCGCGTTCGAGCAGTCCAGCGGCGACGTCGTCCCGTGGCTCGGGCTCTTCTCGCCGATCACGCTCATCGACGGAGTGCAGACGGCCTTCCTCGGCGCCTCCTCCGCCTTCCCCGGAGAGGTGGGCCCCTCGTCCGGGCAGGGCGTCGTCTACCTCATCGTCGTCCTGGGTCTCATCGCGGGCTGCTACGGCCTCCTGATGCGCCGCTACCGAAAGGTCGGGCTGTGACCACGCTCAACATCGACCACGTCTCGCGCTGGTTCGGCAACGTGGTGGCGGTCAACGACATCACGATGACGATCGGCCCCGGCGTCACCGGCCTGCTCGGCCCGAACGGCGCCGGCAAGTCCACCCTCATCAACATGATGGGCGGCTTCCTCGCCCCCTCGACCGGCACCGTCACCCTCGACGGCCGGCCGACCTGGCGCAACGAGGACATCTACCGGCACATCGGCATCGTCCCCGAACGCGAGGCGATGTACGACTTCCTCACCGGGCGCGAATTCGTCGTCGCCAACGCGGAGCTGCACGGCCTCGGCGCGAAGTCCGCCCAGCGGGCTCTCGCCACGGTCGAGATGGAGTACGCGCAGGACCGCAAGATCTCCACGTACTCCAAGGGCATGCGGCAGCGCGTGAAGATGGCGTCCGCACTGGTCCACGACCCGTCGCTGCTGCTGCTCGACGAGCCCTTCAACGGCATGGACCCGCGCCAGCGCATGCAGCTCATGGATCTGCTGCGCCGCATGGGCGACGAGGGCCGCACCGTGCTGTTCTCGTCCCACATCCTCGAAGAGGTGGAGCAACTGGCCGCCCACATCGAGGTGATCGTCGCCGGACGGCACGCGGCGAGCGGCGACTTCCGGCGCATCCGCCGGCTGATGACCGACCGCCCGCACCGCTACCTGGTCCGCTCCAGCGACGACCGGGCTCTGGCCGCCGCGCTGATCGCCGACCCGTCGACGTCCGGCATCGAGGTCGACCTCGCCGAGGGCGCGCTGCGCATCCAGGCCGTCGACTTCGGCCGGTTCACCGCCCTGCTGCCGAAGGTCGCGCGTGAGCACGGCATCCGGCTGCTGACGGTGTCGCCGTCCGACGAGTCCCTGGAATCCGTCTTCTCGTATCTTGTCGCGGCGTAGGAGGCCGAAGATGTACGACCCCACAGTCGCCCGGCTCACCTATCGGGGCCTGCTCGGCCGCCGCCGGGCCCTCATCCTCGGCGTCCTGCCCGTCCTGCTCATCGTGATCTCCCTGGCCGTCCGGAGCTTCTCCGGAGCGGACGACCAGGTGGCCTCGGACCTGCTCGGCGGGTTCGCGCTCGCCACCATGGTGCCGATCATCGGCGTCATCGCCGGTACGGGAGCGATCGGGCCCGAGATCGACGACGGCTCGGTGGTGTATCTGCTGGCCAAGCCCCTGAAGCGGCCCACGATCATCTTCACCAAGCTGATCGTCGCGATCGCCGTCACCATGGCGTTCTCGGCGGTGCCGACCTTCATCGCGGGCATGATCCTCAACGGCAACGGCCAGCAGATCGCCGTCGCCTACACCGTGGCCGCCCTGGTCGCCTCGATCGCCTACGCCGCGATGTTCCTGCTCCTCGGGACCGTGACCCGGCACGCGGTGGTCTTCGGACTCGTCTACGCGCTCGTCTGGGAGGCCCTGTTCGGGTCACTGGTGTCCGGCGCGCGCACGCTCAGCGTCCAGCAGTGGGCGCTCGCCGTGGGCCACAAGGTGACCGGCGGCGAACTCGTCACCTCGGACGTGGGCCTGCCGACCGCGACGGTTCTGCTGATCCTGGTCACCGTCCTCGCCACCTGGTACGCCGGGCAGCGGCTGCGGTCGCTGACGCTGGCCGGCGAGGAGTGACCGTGGGCTCTTCGCGCGCGGCGCCGGTCACCGGGCACGCGCGCGAAGAGCCCCTTTTTTCTTGACAGCGGCTTCATCCCTGTCCGGGCACACTGGCCGAACGGGGACGCACGGCCAGGAGGAACCGGGATGGCATCCGAGGAACCACGGGGTGACGGCCGCGAAGAGGCCGGGGACGGGTCAGGGGCCAGGTCCGAGGGCACTGCTGGGGAGCCGTGGGACGACCTCGTCCTGGACGAGAACTTCATACGGTCCGCGGAGACGGCCGAGCCGTCGGCCCGCGCGCGCATGCTCGCCGCCCGTTGGCGCGGGGGAGGACCCGATCCGCAGCCCTGGCGCTCGGACGAGCCGCCCGCCGGGTGGTTCTTCAGCAAGGGGCGCCGGCGCAGGTGGCGCCGCAAGTGAGGCCCCGCGGGGGCGGCCTTTAATCAGTGGCGCCCAAGTCGGCGTACGGGCACAGTGGTTGTGTCCACCCGCCGCATCGAGCCGGCGCCACATTCTGGGAGAGGAGCGCGACGATGTTCATCAGGAGCAGTACGTCGAGCTCCCGACAGGGCAGCCCGCGGCGGGTTCCGGAGTAGTTACCCCTCCGTCGAACCCGCTCGCACGGGGAGCTGCCCGGGGCGGCCGCTTCGAGCGCGCGTCACGCGCGGGCCGCCCACCCGGAGGATTGGCCGAGTGGAAAGGCACCGGCTTGCTAAGCCGTGGTCGGGGGTGAAACCCCGCGCGCGTTCGATCCGCGCATCCTCCGCAAGACGTTCGCACGCGACCAGCCGGCCGGCAGCACCGTCCGATCCCCGCCCGACAGTTCCGACCGGCTCCCGCCCGGCAGCGGCCACCAGCCGCCGCTGCCGCCCCGGCGACCGCTACGACTGCGCCAGCAACCGTTCCAGCACCACCGCGATGCCGTCCTCCTCGTTCGAGGACGTCACCTCGTCCGCGATCGCCTTGAGGTCGTCGTGGGCGTTGGCCATGGCCACCCCGTGTGCCGCCCAGGCGAACATCGGGAGGTCGTTCGGCATGTCGCCGAAGGCGATGGTGTCCGCCGCCTTGACGCCGAGGCGCCGGGCCGCCAGGGACAGTCCCGTCGCCTTGGAGAGGCCGAGGGGGAGGAGTTCCACTATCCCCGCGCCCGCCATCGTCACACCGACGAGTCCGCCCGCGACCTCCACGGCCACGGCCGCGAGCTCGTCGTCGGAGAGCGTCGGGTGCTGGACGTACACCTTGTTCAGAGGGGCCGACCAGAGGTCCGACGCGTCCTTGATCGGGACGACCGGCAGTGAGCCGTCCAGCCTGCGGTAGCCGGGGCCGACCAGCACCTCGCCGTCGAGCCCGTCGCGGCTCGCGGCCAGCAGCAGCGGGCCGACCTCCGCCTCGATCTTGGCCAGAGCGAGACCGGCCAGCTGCCGGTCCAGGGTCACCGAGGTGAGCAGCCGGTGCTCCCCCGCGTCGTAGACCTGTGCGCCCTGACCGCAGACCGCGAGGCCCTGGTAGCCGAGGTCGTCGAGGATGTGCCGCGTCCAGGGCACCGCGCGCCCGGTGACGACGATGTGGGCGGCGCCCGTCGCCGTCACGGCGGCGAGCGCCTCACGCGTACGGGCCGAGACCGTCTCGTCGGGACGCAGCAGCGTCCCGTCGAGATCGGTCGCGACGAGCTTGTACGGGAACGCCCCCGGCCCGGAGGCCCCGGACGCTCCCGTCGAACCGGTGGTGCTGGTCACTTGGAGATCGGCTCCAGAACCTCACGGCCGCCCAGGTAGGGGCGCAGTACCTCGGGAACGCGTACCGAACCGTCGGCGAGCTGGTGGTTCTCCAGGATCGCGACGATGGTGCGCGGGACGGCGCACAGCGTGCCGTTCAGTGTGGCGAGCGGCTGGACCTTCTTGCCGTCGCGCATACGGACGGACAGGCGGCGGGCCTGGAAGCCGTCGCAGTTGGAGGCCGAGGTCAGCTCGCGGTACTTGCCCTGGGTCGGGATCCACGCCTCGCAGTCGAACTTGCGGGAGGCCGAGGAACCCAGGTCGCCGCTCGCGACGTCGATCACCTGGAAGGGCAGTTCGAGGCCGGACAGCCACTGCTTCTCCCACTCGAGGAGCCGCTTGTGCTCGTTCTCGGCGTCCGCGGGGTCGACGTACGAGAACATCTCGACCTTGTCGAACTGGTGCACGCGGAAGATGCCGCGGGTGTCCTTGCCGTAGGTTCCGGCCTCGCGCCGGAAGCACGGCGAGAAACCGGCGTAGCGCATCGGCAGCTTGTCGGCGTCCAGGATCTCGTCCATGTGGTACGCCGCGAGGGGTACCTCGGAGGTGCCGACCAGGTAGTAGTCGTCCTTCTCCAGGTGGTACACGTTCTCGGCGGCCTGGCCGAGGAAGCCGGTGCCCTCCATGGCGCGCGGGCGGACCAGCGCGGGGGTCAGCATCGGCGTGAAGCCGGCCTCGGTGGCCTGCGCGATCGCCGCGTTGACGAGGGCGAGCTCCAGGAGCGCGCCGACGCCCGTCAGGTAGTAGAAGCGCGAGCCGGACACCTTGGCGCCGCGCTCGACGTCGATGGCGCCCAGCGACTCGCCGAGCTCCAGGTGGTCCTTGGGCTCGAAGCCCTCGGCGGCGAAGTCGCGGATGGTGCCGTGCGTCTCCAGGACGACGAAGTCCTCTTCGCCGCCGACCGGGACGTCGGGGTGCACCAGGTTGCCGAGCTGCAGGAGGAGCCGCTTGGTCTCCTCGTCCGCCTCGTTCTGTTCGGCGTCCGCGGCCTTGACGTCGGTCTTGAGCTGCTCGGCCTTCTTCAGCAGCTCGGCGCGCTCGTCCGGGGAGGCCTTGGGGATCAGCTTGCCGAGCGCCTTCTGTTCGGAGCGCAGCTCGTCGAAGCGGACGCCGGACGACCTGCGCCGCTCGTCGGCGGAGAGGAGGGAGTCGACGAGCGCGACGTCCTCTCCACGGGCGCGCTGGGAGGCGCGAACACGGTCGGGGTCCTCACGGAGCAGGCGAAGGTCAATCACCCCTCAAGGCTACCGGTGCGGGCTTCCGGCCAACGACTCGATATTCCGGAGCGTGAGGGCTGTCACGGTATGAGTGAAATGCCGGACTGAATCCCTTGATCACCGATCGACGTCAATGAAAAGGGGCCTACTCCCTGAAACGGGGCAGGGCGCGCCTTACCGGTTGACTGGATTTCCTTGCGGGGGACGGGACTTGCGAGCCGGGTTGTCCACAGGAATCCGTCCCCTCGGATAGTTATCCACAGGCTGTGTGGAAGATCTGTGGATGTCGGAATTGATCATTCCGAGTACCCTTCGGCGGCTGAGGAATTCCCGGTTCAAACCCTCCCTACACCCACTTTCGGGTGTAAATGATTCCCTCCATAGGGTTGATCAATGGAAAAGGGTAGACGAAGGGTGACGTGCGAGGGTGTGGAAGGACTTGGGCCCAGTAGCCGATTTGTCGATGATGTAGTGCTTCGTTGTCGACTTGTCCCCAGGTCGAGAAGCACACCTGTGGATAACATCTGTGGATGACGAAAATCAGCAGGTAGGACCGTGAGGAAACGCTCGGACGGGTGTGGACCCGTGGCTCAGAACCGGCCGTCCGCGCAGCGCGCCAGCCAGTCCGACGCGGCCGAGAACGCGTCGTCCGACGTCCCGGGCCGCAGCGGCCGTACATCCTCCAGGCCGACACCGGCCCGCGGATAGGAACCGAGGAAGCGCACCTGGGGACAGATCCGCTTGAGACCCATCAGCGCCTCGCCCACCCGGCGGTCGGTGATATGGCCCTCGGCGTCCACCGAGAAGCAGTAATTGCCGATGCCCTGGCCGGTCGGGCGGGACTCGATGCGCATCAGGTTGACGCCGCGCACGGCGAACTCCTGCAGCAGTTCGAGCAGTGCGCCGGGGTGGTCGTCGCCGAGCCAGATGACCACGGAGGTCTTGTCGGCGCCGGTCGGTGCCGCCGGCCGGGCCGGGCGGCCGACCAGCACGAAGCGGGTCTCGGCGTTCGCCGCGTCGTGGATCTCGGTCACCAGGGGCTCGAGACCGTATGTGGCCGCGGCGAACTCACCCGCGAAGGCCGCGTCGAAGCGGCCCTCCTGGACCAGCCGGGCGCCGTCCGCGTTCGACGCCGCCGACTCCCACAGGGCGTCCGGCAGGTGCGCGGCCAGCCAGTTGCGGACCTGGGGCTGGGCGACCGGGTGACCGGTGACCGTCTTGACGTCCTTCAGCGCGGTGCCGGGCCTGACCAGCAGGGCGAAGGCGATCGGCAGCACGACCTCGCGGTAGATCATCAGCTGGTCGCCCTTGGCGAGCTCGTCGAGCGTGGCGGTGACACCGCCCTCGACGGAGTTCTCGATCGGGACGAGCGCGCCCGCGGCCTGGCCGCCTCGCACCGCGTCGAGCGCGGCCGGGACGGACACCATGGGCACCAGCTCCCGCGTCGCGGCCTCGGGAAGCGTGCGGAGGGCGGCCTCGGTGAATGTTCCCTCGGGGCCGAGATAGGTGTAGCGCGTCGCCGACATACCGTCACCCTAATGGGCCCTGCCCCACGCGGCTCACGCCCGAGGAATCGGTGACACGCACGCGTGACGGGCACCCGGGCACCCAGGGGACACAGGCGCCCCGGGCACCCAGGGACCCTGGCGCTCAGTCCTCCGGTACCGGGCCCCGGCACCGGAAGGTCCCGTGGCCCTCCAGCGCAGGTCCCCTAGCCCTCCAGCAGCCGCTGTCCCACGTACTCCCCCTCCGCCGCGCCGCCCGGAACCGCGAACAGTCCGCTCGACTCGTGGCGGATGAACGTCGAGAGCGCGTCGCCGCGGTCGAGTTTGCGCTGGACAGGGACGAAGCCGCGCACCGGATCGGCCTGCCAGCAGACGAACAGCAGGCCGGCGTCGGGCACCCCGTCGGCGTCGATGCCGTCGTGGAAGGAGAAGGGACGGCGCAGCATCGCGGCGCCGCCGTTCTGGTCGGGCCGGGTGATCCGGGCGTGCGCGTTGATGGGGACGACCAGATTGCCGTCGGCGTCGGTCCTGTCCAGGTCCATCGCGGTGGTCTCGGTGCCGCCGCTCAACGGCGCCCCGGTGGATTTCCTCCGCCCGATGACGTCCTCCTGGGCCTTGCCCGAGAGCTTCTCCCAGTCGTCGAGCAGCATCCGGATGCGGCGGACGACGGCGTACGAGCCGTTCGCCATCCATTCCGGGTCGCCGGAGGCGGGCACGAAGACACGCCCGTCGAAGTCGGGCTCGGACGGCTTCGGATTGCGGGTGCCGTCGATCTGGCCCATCAGGTTGCGCGCGGTCATCGGCTCGGCGGTGGCGCCCGGCGAGCGGTTGAAACCGTTCATCTGCCAGCGCACCCGTGCCGCGCTGCCCGCGTCCTTCTGGATCGCCCGCAGGGCGTGGAAGGCGACGAGGGCGTCGTTCGCGCCGATCTGCACCCACAGGTCGCCGTTGCTGCGGGCCTTGTCGAGGTGGTCGGAGGAGAAGTCGGGCAACGGGTCGAGGGCGACCGGACGCTGCTTCTCCAGGCCCGTACGCGCGAAGAAGCTGTGTCCGAAACCGAAGGTGACGGTCAGGGAGGACGGCCCGGCGTCGCGTGCGACGTCCGTGTCCTCGTGGGCCGCGGCCTCGCCCGTCATCAGCCGCCGGGCCGTCTCCGACCAGCGGCGCAGCAGTGCGGTGGCCTCCCTGCGGCCCGAGCCGGCCGCCAGGTCGAAGGCGACGAGATGGCCGCGTGCCTGGAGCGCGGTGGTGATGCCGGGCTGATGTTTCCCGTGAAACATCACCGCGTCCATGCCGACCGACGCCAGCGGGGTGGCCTTCTCGGCCGAGGGCGCCGCGGTGTACCCCACGGCCGCCCCCGCCGCTCCGAGGGCGAGCCCGGTGGCGCCCGCCGTGCCCAGCAGCCGGCGCCGCGACATGACCCCCTTCGGGGAGGCGTTCGAAGACGCGGCGTCGGGGGACGCCTCGGGGGAGGGCGTCTCGCGGGCGGAGGAGGTCCCGGGGGTGGACTGGTCAGCCATGGTCAGGTTCAGCCGATCTGCGCGTTCTTGTTCACGGTGGCCTGGTCGATGTCCGAGGTACGCACGGTCACCGCGATCTTCCAGTCACCCGCCATGGGGATCTGCACCCCGCTCGCCGTCCAGTGTCCGGTGGCGATCCGGTCGGGGGTCACGGGCAGCGGGCCGACGTCCTTCGAGGCGAGCGTGAAGGCGACCTTCACCTCCGGCACGTCGAAGGCCTTGCCGTTCGGCCGGACCACGAAGACATGCATCTCGTTGCCGCCGACACGGGCCGGGTCGAGGGTGACCTCCACCGTGCCCTTGCCGTCCTCGCCGCCGGTGTCGAACGGGATCTTCAGGGACAGCGGTCCGGACCGCTGCGAGGCGGACGCCGTGGCCTGCTGGGCCGCCTCCTCCGTACGCCCCGGCTCGGTGGCCGTCAGCGCGGTCGTGACCGCGAGCAGGACGACCGCGACCCCGGCCTCGGCCAGCACCGAGCGGCGCAGACCCGAGCGGTGCGGGTCGGCGTCGCGGACCCGCTTGTCGCGCGCGGAGGCCACGGCGGCCTGCTGCCGGGCGAGCTGTGCGGCGCGCCGGGAGTCGGCGGGGACGGGGGCGGGCGTCCTGCGCGCCGAACGCTGCTCCATCAGGGCTGCCGCCACGGCTTCGGGGGCCGGTGCCTGAGCCAGCTGGGCGGTCCAGCGCCGCGAGATCCACGCGATGCCCACGAGGAGCGCCACCAGGCCGACCTTCACGAGCAGCAGCTGCCCGTACGTCGTGTCGGTGAGCGCCGGCCAGGAGCCGACCTGTCGCCACGACTGGTAGATCCCGGTCGCGACCAGGACGAGGACACCGCCGAACGCGAGGCGGGAGAACCGGCGCACGGCCGCCGCCTCGATCTGCGCTTCCGCCGGCGCCCGGAACAGGGCCACCAGCAGTGTCGACAGACCGCCGAGCCAGACGGCGACCGCCAGCAGATGCAGGACGTCGACGGGCATCGCGATGCCCGCCTGGATGCCGGTCGAGGCGTGCTCGGCCATCGCCCAGGTCGCGGCGAGGCCGGCCGCGACGACCGCGCCTCCGATGGCGAGTCCGAAGGTGAGGTCCTTCTTCTCCGCGGCCAGATCGTCGGTGTCCGGGGCGGCGTGGGGTCCGCTGTCCGAGGTCTCGCCCGATTCCGTGGTCACGACCTCGGCCGACTCGACGCCCGCGGTCTTCGTGGCGGTGGCAGCCGTCGCGCCGACAGCCGTCGCTGCGGCGGTCGCCTTCGCACCGCTCGCCGTCGCGACGGCGGTGTTCCCGGAGGCGGACTCGGCCGCCGCCCGTTCGTCCTCGTCCCGCTTGGCGTACGCGCCGAAGAGCACCGCGATGAACAGCGCGGCCGCGGCGAGCAGCAGCAGCCGCGACACAAGTGCCGCGCCCGACTTGGTCTGCAGCACCTGCCCGAGCAGCGTCAGGTCGAAGATGTCGCCGACCTTGCCGGAGCCGACGTACGACCCGCGCAGGAGCAGCAGAGCGAGCGTGGACGCGGTCAGCGTGAGCCATCCGGAGACCACGAGCCGCTGCACCGGCCGGATGCCGGAGCCCCGCTGCCAGCAGGCCAGCACGAAGGCGGCGCCGCCGACGAGCAGGATGAATCCTGCGTACGAGAAGTAGCGCGCCGCTCCGTAGAGGAAGCCCACGACGCCGCCGCCCACCGCCTGGTCGGACAGGGCGACGGAGGTCTGCGAGGGGGCGCCGATGGAGAAGGTGAAGGCGCCGGAGACGGGATGGCTGTCCGCCGACACCACTTGGTAGGTGACGGTGAACGTGCCGTCGGGCAGCCCCGCGTGCAGCTTCACGCCGTACGTGGTGCCGCCCAGGTTGCTCGCGCCGCCGGCGTCGACCCGCTTGCCCTTGGGGTCGAGCACGCGGAGCGCGCCGTCGCCGAGCGAGACCTGCTCGGAGAAGGTGAGCGAGATCTGGGTGGGGGCCTTGTCGACCACCGATCCCTGCTTCGGGTCGCTCCCGGTCAGCGCGGCGTGCGCGGAGGCGGGCGTGGCGCCGGCCAGGAGCGCGCCGGTGACGGCGAGGAACAGCAGCAGGAGGGTCCGGAAGCGGGAGGCGATGGTCAGTGTCACGGTGATGCCTCCCTCAGTGCCCGGTCTTCGGGTTGTACGTCGCGGACTTCACCGGCATGGAGATCCTCACCGTGCCGGATGTGGCGAAGTGCAGTTCCACGGACACCTTCTCGCCCTGCCGGGGCTTGTGGGTGAGCTTTGCGAACATGAGGTGGTTGCCGCCGCTAGCGAAGTCCAGGGTGCCCTCGGCGGGCACGGTGAAGGACTTCTCCTCCTGCATCGCGCCGTCCTTGGTCGAGTGCAGCGTCACGTCGTCCGAGAGGTCGCTGGTGACCGAGGTCAGTGTGTCGGCGCCGCCGGAGTTGGTGACGGTGAAGAAGCCGGCCGCCATGGTGTCCATGCTCGGGGCGGGCATGTAGGCGCCGGTCACCTTGAGTTCGGGTCTGGCCGAAGAGGACGAGGAAGAGGAAGACGAGGAGCCCGGGGAGCCGCGGTCGTCCGAGGCGCAGCCCGCCAGCGTCCCGGTGGCGGCCAGGACCAGCGCGCCGGCGGTGAGGAGCCCCGCGGGGCGGCCCGGACGGCGCCTCACGGGGTCTTCCCCTCGGCGATCTTGGGAAGGTCCTTGGTGTAGTCGTCGACGGTGGCGTCCTCGCCGTAGAGCACATAGCCGCCATCGGTCTTCGGCGAGAAGGCGATGACCTGGGTGCCGTGCACGGAGACGACCTTGCCGTTCTTGTCCTTCGAGGTCGGCTCGATGGAGATGCCCAGGGTGCGGGCGCCGGCCTGGATCGTGTCGAAGTCGCCGGTCAGGCCGATGAAGTCGGAGTCGATGCCCTTGAGCCACTTGCCGAGGGCGGAGGGGGTGTCGCGGTCCGGGTCGGTGGTGACGAAGACGACGCGCAGCTTGTCCTGCTCGGCCTTCGGCAGCTGCTTCTTGGCGACCGCGAGGTTGTTCATCGTCAACGGGCAGACGTCGGGGCAGTGGGTGTAGCCGAAGTAGACGAGTGTCGGGCGGCCCTTGGTCCGCGCGCGCAGGTCGTACTTCTCGCCGGTCGTGTCGGTGAGCACGAGGTCCGGCTTCTCGAAGGGCTTGTCGAGGACCGTCGCGGCCTTGCCGGAGCCGGCCTCGGCGGACACGTCGGCGACCGGCTTGTTGCTGTCGTCGCCGCTGCCGCAGGCGGAGAGGGTCAGAGCGGCGGCGGCGAACAGGGCGGCCACTGCGTACGTCTTCTTGCGCATAGAAAAATGTCCCAGATGTGAGCGCTCCGGTGTGCACCGGGGGCCGTACGAGGCCGAAGGGCCAGGTCGGACGTGGTCGGGGCGGGTCCGGGCCGGATCGATCCGAGCAGGTCCGGCCCAAGGTGCGGGCCGGTCCGGGCCGGTCGGGTCCGGTCCTGCCCGGAGAGCCGCGTCCTGCGACCCTCCGGTGCGCACCGGGAGCGGGTGTGTCTCAGTACCTCAGGTGCCGTGCGGCACCTCAGGCGGTCGTACGCCGCCGGCCGGCCAGCACGCCGTAGGCCACGCCCGCCAGGCCGACGACGATGCCCACGACGCCGAGCACGCGCGCGGTGGTGTCGCTGCCGTCCGTGGTGGAGGCGGCCTCCGTGGTGTCCTTGGCGGTCTTCTCGGCGTCCTCGGCCTTCTCGTCGTGCGAGGCTTCCTCCGCGGCGCCGGCCCCGTGGTGGCCCCCCTCGGACGCGGCCGAGAGCGCGAGCACCGGAGCCGGGTTCTCGGGCTCCTCGGCGCCCTCCTTCTGCGGCTCGATCCAGCGCACGACCTCCTTGTTGGAGTACGTCTGGACGGCCTTGAAGACGAGTTCGTCGGTGTCCTCGGGCAGAGCGCCGATGGAGAGCGGGAACTTCTGGAAGAAGCCGGCCTCGATGCCCTTGCCGTCGGCGGTCCACGTGACCTTGGTGACGGCCTCGTCGATCTTCTTGCCGTGCGCGGTGATCGGCTTGGCCAGCTTGGACTTGGTGACCTTCACGGTCCAGCCGTCGAGCGGCTCCGGCATGACGGAGGAGAGCGGGTGGTCGGCCGGGAAGCTCACCTCGAGCTTGGTGGTCGAGGCGTCGTCGCGCTCGTTGGGAACCTTGAAGTTCACGACGGCGTAGTCGCCCTTGGCCGCCACGCCCTCGGGCTGCACGCTGACGTGCGCGAACGCGGGGGCGGAGACGGCGAGAACGGCCGAGGCGGCGACGGTGCAGGCGGCGGCGATGCGAGAAGCCTTCATGGAAGAGAACACTCCACTTTCAGTCCGGTGACGAGGGGATGCGCGTGCGCCTCGGTGGCCCCGGGAGAGGGCGAATCCGTGTCCGGGGGAGACCGGGCGGGCACGCGCGCGTGCGGCACGACCGCGTCCCCTCCGGGAAGGCCCGGGAAGTCCGAGGAGGTCCGTGAAGGCATGGACTCCGGGGCTTCCGTGGATTCCGTGAAGCGGCGCGTCGTGTCAGGCGGCGAGGACGAGTGCGGTGGAGGCGGGCGGCCCGCGTCGGACGACCGTGTGCTGGAGGGCGGTCGTCCGTGGAGTGGGGGTCGCGAGCAGCGCGGTGCGGGGCGTGCGCGCGATCTCGGGTGCCCCGGGAAGTCCCGTGCGCAGGGCGCGTACGAGGGTCAGGGCGGCGCGCAACGACCGTACGAGCGCCCCTTCCGCGACTCCCTGCGCCGACAGGCGCATGAGACGCAGCAGCGCGAGGTCGCCGCGGCGCAGAACCCACCCGGCGGCGACGGCCGCGAGGACGTGGCCGAGCAGCATCGGCAGGGAGGGCAGCACCGACATCGGGGTGCCCGCGGCGGCCGGTACGGCGTCGGCGGCATGGTGCATGGACGACGCCATGTCCGTCATGCCCGTGTCGATCCGCGCGTCGGCGAGGATCTTCTGGGCCTGTACGGGGCTGATCGCCGCCGCGGTCGTCCCGCACACCAGGCGGGCGGCCCGGGCCACGAGCGAGGCGTCGGACATCGACATCCCCGAGGCCATCGAGCCCATGGACCCGGTGGCCGTCGTACTGGCGTGCAGCCCGAGTCCGAAGAGCGTGTGCAGCACGGTCTGGCCGAACGCGAGGACCGCCACGATGCCCGGAAGCGTGCGTTCCCGTCCCGCCAGCGCGGCGGCGACGGCGAAGACCGCGAGGAAGCCGGCGCCCAGCGTCCACGCAGGGACCGTGGTGCAGGAGGCGATCCCATGACCGGCCGCGGCCAGCACGACGCAGACCGCGGCGAACACCGCGGCCCTCAGGGTCCGGAGGCCGGCTCCGGAGCGCGCCGAACGCTGGTGGGGGGCAGTCATGGCGGGCTCATCATCGCACTGGGCACACCCGCCACGGACGGCAGGTCCGATTGATGGCATGCGGCCGGTCCGTCCGCAACGCGGCGTACGGCCGAAAGGTCGTCATCCGGCCGCGATTCGCCCGCGCATACACCGCCCCCTCATGTGAGCGCGTCCGCCGTATGGGCGGCATCACGTCCCGTAGGCGATTGCGCACGGGTGGTTGCGGCAATACGTAACGGTATGTCGAGCCGCGCCCAGGAGGCTGGAGCATGAGCATCTGGTGGTCACTCCATTTGCGGCGCGAGGCTGCGAGTGTTCCGCTCGCCAGACGTCTGCTGCTCGGCACGATGGAGAGCGCGGGTGTCGACCCGGACATCTCGTACGACCTCTCCGTCGCTCTCACCGAGGCCTGCGCCAACGCCGTCGAGCACGGCGGGGACACCGTGCGGGGCGCCGGCTGCGAGGCGTACCGCGTGACGGCCTACCTCGACGGTGATCAGTGCCGCATCGAAGTCGCCGATTCCGGCCCCGGCTTTCCGGCCGGGAACGCCCGTACCCTGCTCCGCCCGGCCGGGGAGGACGCCGAGCACGGCCGCGGTCTGTGTCTCATCCAGGAGCTCGCCGACCACGTCCACATCGGCAACAAGCCGGGGCGGGGCGGTGCGGTGGTGAGCTTCGACAAGATCCTCAAGTGGAAGAAGGCCCCTTCGCTGCTGCCGGTTTGACGCTCTGGGCGGTGGCGGTGGCGGTGGCGGTGACCGTGCCGGTGACGTCCGGCCGTGTCTCCGAGGGAGCCCCTCGCCCCGCCGTTCCACCCCCGCGGTCCAATCCGGGAGCTCTGTGAGCGCCGCCCGCCGTCGGCTTCGTGCCGTCCCCCGAAGCCCGTCTCCCGGCACCACCGCGCCCACGGTCCGACGGGATTCCGGCGTGATGCGTCTTCAGCTCTCTCAGGACCCACAGCTCCTTCACAGTGCTCACCCACGTTTCTGAGGGCTGACGTTCCTAGGCTTCCCGGCATGACGGGAAGCCACAAAGACACGACCGGCGCGGGCGGTGGCGACGACGAGGCGCTGGCGCGGGCCGCCGTGGCCGCGCTGACCCGGCAGTTGGAGCTGGCACCCAAACCCGGACTGCCCGACCCGCGCGACCTCCGCGCCCGCGCCACCCGGCGGGATCTCTGCTCCCTGCGCTGGTCCGCCAAGGCGCTGGCACCCGGCCTCGCGGCCATGGCGGCCGCCGCCCGGCGCACCGGCCGGGCCACGCCCGAACTCCGCGCGGAACTGGGCGCGATCGGCCGGTGCGCCGAGCACTCGGTGGCCCTGACGGGCGGTGGACACCGCGGTGCCCTGTGGGCGCTCGGCCTCCTGGTCGCCGCGGCCGCTCTGGACCCCCGGGCCACCGGGCCCGACGTCACCGCGACCGCCAAGCGGATCGCGGCACACACCGACCGGCGGGCACCGCGGCGGCCCTCCCGCGGCTCGTCCGTCTCCGCGAAGTACGGGGCGGCCGGTGCGCGCGGTGAGGCGCGTGCCGGATTCCCCCACGTGCGGCGGGCCTTGGACACGCTCGCCACCGCCCGCTCGGCGGGCGTGCCCGAGCCGCACGCCCGCCTCGACGCTCTCCTCACCGTCATGTCCACGCTCCAGGACACCGAGTTGCTGTACACCGCCGGTCCCCACGGCCTCCGGCACGTCCAGGCGGGCGCCCGGGGAGTGCTGGAAGCGGGGGGCTCCTCCACGGAGGCGGGGCGCGCGAGCCTGTCCGCCCTCGACGACGATCTCCACGCGCGCGCGTGGAGCCCCCGGGGAAGCGGCGCCCTGCTCTCCGGGGCGCTGTTCGTGGATTCACTGCCGGTGAGGACGGCCTCACGGGCCCGCGTCGCCTGAGACGGCCCAACCGGTGCGGGCCCGCGTCCGCCTGAGACGGCCGAGCCCGGTGCCGGACCGCCTCGCTCGGGACGGCCGAACCCATGTCGGTCCCCCTCTGCGGAGGAACCGAACCGGAATCGACATGCCTCGGTGCTCAGTTCCGGGTGGCCGTGGTGACCGGCGTCCGTCGGGTTCCGCCGTTCCGGGGGCCGACGTCGGCCCGGTGACCCGGGACCCCGTCGCGGGAGGCCGCCCACCGCGCCGCCGGTCCCATCGCGTACGACGCCCCGGCCGTGAGAGCCCCCAGCAGCAGCCATCCCGGTGTCCCCCAGCCCACCAGCAGCGCCGTCAGGACGAGGGGGCCCATGGTGCGGGCCACCGTGACCCCCGTACCGAAGAAGCCCTGGTACTCGCCCATACGGTCGGACGGGGCCAGGTCGAAGGCCAGTTGCCAGGAGCCGGCGGACTGCTGCATCTCGGCGACGACCTGGAGGACCGCGCCCGCCACGAGGACGGCGGCCGCGACCCAGGGGGAGGCACCGGACGACAGGGCGAACACCGCGCAGGACGCCGGCATCACGATCCCGGAGCGGCGAATGGCGCGGGTCGCCGTGGCGAGGTCCCTGACGCCGCGGGCCATGCGCACCTGGAAGGTCATCACCGCGACGGTGTTGAGCACGAACAGCGCGGACACCAGCCAGGCGGGCGCCTCGGTGCGCTCGGTGATCCACAGCGGTAGGCCGAGGCTGAGCAGCGGCATCCGCAGCAGCAGCACGGTGTTGAGGAACGTGACCAGCACGTACGGGCGGTCCCGCAGCACGCCGAGTTCCCGATTCCCCTTCCGGTCCCCGCGAGTCGGCGCCACCGACGGCAGCCGCCACAACAGCGCCGCGCACACCAGGAAGCCCACCGCGTCGAGCGCGAACACCCCGAGGTACGCCGACCGCGTCCCGGCGTGCAGGGCGAGACCGCCGAGGCCCGCGCCCACCGCCAGACCGGCGTTGAGCGTCGACTGGAGATGCGCGAGGAGCCCCGTGCGCTCGCCGGCCGGTATCAGCGCGGCGAGCAGTGCCTGCCGGGCCGCCCCGAGCCCCGACTGCGCGGACGCGTAGACGCAGGCCGCGACGACGAAGGCGACGAAGCCCTGGACGACCAGGAAGGACGACACCGCCGTCGCTGTCGCCAGCGCCAGCAGCACCGCCGTGCCCCGTGGTCCGCGACGGTCGGCGAGCCCGCCCAGCGGCACACCGACCAGCGAGCCGATCCCCCAGGCGACCGTCAGCCCGAGCCCCACGCGCCCGGGAGACAGTCCGACGACGTGCGTGAAGTACAGCGCGGACGTCACGTAATAGGCGCCGTCCCCCACGGAGTTGCTCAGCTGCGCGAGCGCGAGCACCCGCTGCGGACCGGAAGGCGGGAGGAGGCGGCTCGCCCGGGCCGGGCCGCGCGACGTACGAGCCCCCGCGAGGTCACGCGCCGTCGCCACCGGTGAATGGGCCGCGTGCGAAGAAGCCTCATGGGCGGAGGCCCCGCCGGTGGTGTGGGGGACCGCCTTCGAGGTCTTCCGCGAGGAGGTGTCCGGAGCGTCGCTCTGCGCGAGCTCCGCGGATCGTGCGGCGCGATGCGTCATGGCTTCGACGCTACGAGCCGGATGGACCGATCGACAGGCCCATTCACCGAGCCTTTCGATGGTCCAATTCCTCCCCGGACCCGGGCCGGACCACCCCGTTCGGCGGCCGCCCGCTCCGGATCACATCGGCCCGCCCCGGCGCCCTTCGGCCCCCTCCAACACCCGCCCCAGCACCTCCAGGGCCTCGGCATACATCCGCTCCCGCGGCGTCCCGTACCCGACGACCAGCCCCTGCGGCCGGCCGTCGCCCGGCGTGTGCCAGTGGTCGCCCAGACGCCCGACCGCGAGCCCCTCCTCCTCGGCGCGCGCCAGCACCCGCGACTCGTCCGCCACCTCGACCAACGCGTGCAGCCCCGCGGCGATCCCCCGCACGCTCCTGCGCGCCCCCACCCGGTCGAGGAGCTGGTCGCGACGGCGCCGGTAGCGCAGCCGGCACGCGCGCACGTGACGGTCGTACGCGTGGCTCTCGATCATCTCGGCGAGCGCCAACTGGCCGATGGACTCGGTGTGATGGTCGCTGTGCAGCTTGATGTCGGCGACCGGTTCGACCAGCTGAGGGGGCAGCACCATCCAGCCGAGGCGCAGGGCGGGGCCGAGTGTCTTGGACGCCGTACCGACGTAGACGGCGTGCGCCGGTGCCATTCCCTGGAGGGCGCCGACCGGCTGCCGGTCGTAGCGGAACTCCCCGTCGTAGTCGTCCTCGATGATCAGCCCGTCCCGTGTGCGGGCCCAGTCGGTGAGCGCCCGCCGCCGCTCGGGGTGGAGCGTGACACCGGTCGGATACTGGTGCGCGGGGGTGACGACGACCGCGTCCGCCCCGAGTGCCGGGAGCCCGTCGGCGCGGGCGCCGTGTTCGTCGACGGTCAGCGGCACGACGTGTCCGCCGCTCTTGCGCACCACGTCCCGGTGGAACGGCAGCCCGGGGTCCTCCATCGCCACCGTCCCGCCGTCCAGCACACGGGTGAGGAGGGCGAGCGCCTGGACGTAGCCCGACGTGATGACGATCCGCTCGGGCGGCGCGATCACCCCGCGGGCCCGTCCGAGGTAGCCCGACAACGCCGTCCGCAGTTCGATCCGGCCGCGTGGATCCCCGTAGTCGTACGCCAAGGAGGGCGCCGTCGCGATGGCGCGGCGCAGCGCCCGCAGCCAGGCCGCCGCCGGGAACGTGCCGACGTCCGGGCTGCCGGGGCGCAGATCGAAGCGGGGCGCACGCGCGCGTGGCGCCCGTACGTCCGCCGCCGCGCCGTCGGCCGGGAGGGGGGCCACCTCGGTGCCCGAGCCCTGCCGGGCCGTCAGATAGCCCTCGGCGATCAGCTGGTCGTACGCCGCCTTCGCCGTGCCCCGGGAGATGCCGAGTTCGGTCGCGAGCCGCCGGGTCGCGGGCAGCCGGGTGCCCGGGGTGAGCCGTCCGGTGCGGACGGCGTCCCGGAGGGCCCGTTCGAGCCCGGCTCTGCGCCCGGCCGACGCGTCCGGCTCCAGATGCAGGTCCACTCCGACGCCGGACCAGAAGTCGTCGTCCACGAAAAGCCGCCCCCTAGGCACACCGAAAGCCCGCAGGCGCGCCGCCGGGCCCGCGGGCGCGCCGACGTCCGGGGGTCACCGCCGTCCCCTGGACACACCGATGGCCGGGCACCTTGGAGGGCACCCGGCCATCAGTCTCGTATCAGCCCTCGCGGGCACTATGTCAGCCCTTGAGGGACGCCATCCAGGCCTCGACCTCGTCCGACCGGCGCGGCAGGCCGGCCGACAGGTTCCGGTTGCCGTCCTCGGTGACGAGGATGTCGTCCTCGATGCGGACGCCGATGCCGCGGTACTCCTCCGGCACGGTCAGGTCGTCCGCCTGGAAGTACAGGCCCGGCTCGACGGTCAGGCACATGCCCGGCTCCAGCGTGCCCTCGACGTACGTCTCGGTGCGCGCGGCGGCGCAGTCGTGGACGTCCATGCCGAGCATGTGGCCGGTGCCGTGCAGGGTCCAGCGGCGCTGGAGGCCGAGCTCCAGGACGCGCTCGACCGGCCCCTCGACGAGGCCCCACTCGACGAGCTTCTCGGTCAGCACGCGCTGCGCGGCGTCGTGGAAGTCGCGGTACTTGGCGCCCGGCTGGACGGCCGCGATGCCGGCCTCCTGGGCCTCGTACACGGCGTCGTAGATCTTCTTCTGGATCTCCGTGTACGTGCCGTTGACGGGCAGCGTGCGCGTGACGTCGGCGGTGTAGAGGGTGTGGGTCTCCACGCCCGCGTCCAGCAGCAGCAGATCGCCGGAGCGGACCGGGCCGTCGTTGCGCACCCAGTGCAGCGTGCAGGCGTGCGGGCCCGCGGCGCAGATCGAGCCGTAGCCGATGTCGTTGCCCTCGACCCGCGCACGCAGGAAGAAGGTGCCCTCGATGTAGCGCTCGCTGGTGGCCTCGGCCTTGTCGAGGACCTTCACGACGTCCTCGAAGCCGCGCACGGTGGAGTCCACGGCCTTCTGCAGCTCGCCGGCCTCGAACTCGTCCTTGACGAGCCGTGCCTCGGAGAGGAAGACGCGCAGTTCGTCGTCGTGCTCGCGGGTGACCTTGTCGGTCAGGGCGGCCTCGACGGCGGCGTCGTAGCCGCGCACGACCCGGACGGGGCCGGTGGCTTCCTTCAGCGCCGCTGCGAGTTCGCGGACGTCCGACGCCGGGATGCCGTACAGCTGCTCGGCCTCGGTGAGGGAGTGACGGCGGCCGACCCACAGCTCGCCCTGCCCGGACAGCCAGAACTCGCCGTTCTCGCGGTCGGAGCGCGGCAGCAGATAGATCGTCGCCCGGTGGCCCTCGGAGGCCGGCTCCAGCACGAGGACGCCGTCCTCGGTGAGGTTGCCGGTCAGGTACGCGTACTCGACCGAGGCACGGAAGGGGTACTCCGTGTCGTTCGAGCGGGTCTTCAGGTTGCCCGCCGGGATCACCAGGCGCTCGCCCGGGAAGCGCGCCGAGAGCGCGGCGCGGCGGGCCGCGGTGTGCTCGGCCTGCGCGATCGGGGTGAGGCCTCGCAGCTCGGTGTCCGCCCAGCCGGACTTCATGCTGTCGGCCAGCTCGTCGGACACGCCCGGGTACAGGCCGTTCTTACGCTGCTTGATCGGCTCTTCCTCGCCGTCAGCGGTTTCGTCGAGCACGGCTTCCGGGGTCTCCGGGGTGAGCGCCTCCGACACGGTCTGCCTCCTAGATACGACTGTGGACCGCCTCCCATCGTACGGTCGTACTGAAGGGGGCCCAGGGCCGGAAGGCCTGTTACACGAGGTATCCGTCCCCTCACTCGAACCGGGCGGCCAGCAGGACGATGTCCTCGTCGCTGTCCGCCTCGTCGAGGCCGTCCGGCAGCACACAGCGCAGGACGTGGTCGGCGATCGCGCCCGGGTCGTCACGGACGGCCCTCGGGACACTCGCCGCCGCCGCGTGCAGCCGGGCGAAGGCGCGGTCCATCGGATCACCGGTGCGGTGCAGCAGACCGTCGGTGTAGATCAGCACGGTCTCGCCGGCCTCGGCGGTCAGTTCGACGCTCGGGGCCTCCCAGCAGGCGAGCATGCCCAGGGGAGCCGACAGCGAGGTCTCCACGAACTCGGTGCGCCGCGGACCGATCACCAGGGGCGGGCTGTGTCCGGCACCGGCGAGGGTGAGCTTGCGCAGGGCCGGCTCGCAGTAGGCGAAGAGGGCGGTCGCGGAGCGCGCCGGTTCGGTCAGCCGCAGCAGCAGTTCGAGGTCGGAGAGCACGGCGACGGGGTCCTCGCCCTCCATGACGGCGTAGGCCCGCAGGGAGGCCCGCAGCCGGCCCATGGCGGCGATCGCGCTGGGGCCGGACCCGCTGACGGAGCCGACCGCGAGGCCGAGCGCGGCGTCGGGCAGCGGCAGCGCGTCGTACCAGTCGCCGCCACCGCGCGGTCCGGTGCGGTGCCGGGCGGCGAGCTGGACGCCGGAGACCCGGGGCAGCCGCGGGGGAAGGAGCTCGGCGGAGATGGTCGTCATGGCCGTGCGCGTGCGGTCCAGTTCCAGCAGCCGCGCCAGGTGCTCGGTGGCGTAGCGGACGTACAGGCCGATGAGGTGGCGCTGTCGCTCCACCGGTTCGGCGGGCTCGTCGTACAGCCAGACGGCGGCACCGAGCCGGCCCGCCGCCTCGGTGGACAGGGGCAGCGCGTAGCTCGCGGCGTAGCCGAGACGGGCGGCCACCTCGCGGTGGCGCGGGTCGAGCCCGTCCTCCGAGAGGAGGTCCGGCTGGGTGATCTCACCCTCGCCACCCGGCAGCCCGTCCAGGATCCTCCCGTACGACATGGAGCTGCGCGGCACGGTCTCGATGTGGCCGAGATCCGCTCGGGCGAGTCCGAGTCCGATCGTGGTGTCGGGACCCAGTCCGTCGCCGGGTTCCATGACGACGAGACCGCGCCGGGCGCCCACGAGGGCGGCTCCGGCGCGCAGCAGTTCCTGCAGTGCCTCGCTCAGTGTCGCGGTGCGTGCCAGGCGCTCGGTGAGTTCGTGGAGCGTGGTGAGATCCGAGACCCAGCCCGCGAGACGATCTTGGAGAACGGCCCCGGCGTCGACCGGGGAGACGGCCGAGGAGTCCCCCGCGGGGGCGGGCGTCGGCGCGACAGTGTGTGCGGGCGAAGGAACCGTTGAATCGATTCCAGCCACTTTCGGAAGGTGAGGGGCGTTCATGACGTCCGGCTTTCCGACCGGTGCGTATTGCTCAATAGCATCGCAAACCCCCATGTCGTTCTGCGCCGCTAGCGGTGTCTCCACATGTACACGTACTCGTGAGGGGATGTCCAGCATTGTCCTGCCGGGATTACTGGTGTCCGTGAGACCGTCGGTAACCCTTGCGGGAAACCAAAGTTGGCCTAAAACTGACTCGGGCAACGGCTTATTGAGGTCGACTGGCCTCGTTCGACGGAGCGTCACAGCGGTCGTGATGGGTACGTACTCGGTGAAGGCCAGGGGTGGTTGAGATCCGCCCGGAACCTGGCGACGGACCCGGGCGTCTTAACCACCGACGACCGTGCCCCATCCTCCCCGTGGCGGAGGCGGCAAGAAATACGCGGGACGCAAAACGCCAGGCGCCGCCACCCCACGCCATGCCCATGCTGTTGGTACACGCAGTACGGGCGCGGACGCAGCCACATGTTCGGCCCAGAGGGGTTCCCCTTGCCTCAAGCAGGGGTGTGATGCGCCAGCAGGTACGCACAGTGAAGAGATCGACACATGGTGTGATGTGATCCTCGGTGTTGCCAGGCGTGCAACGGAAAGGAACGAGCGCTCATGCGCGAGATCCTCGGAAGGCGACGCAGGCTCCTGTCCAGGCGAAACAACGGGAGGCCTGAGATGCTCAGCGCGGCCCTGACCTTCGCGACCCAATGGCGGTGGCCCGTACTCCCGGGTGTGGCGGCCGATCCGCAGGGGCGTGCCCGCTGCGGATGCCCCGACCCGGAGTGCACGGTGCCCGGCGCCCATCCCTTCGACCCCGGCCTCCTCGCGGCCACCACCGACGAGCGCATGGTGCGCTGGTGGTGGACCAACCGGCCGTCGGCACCCATCGTGCTGGCCACGGGAGGCAGTGCCCCGTGCGCGGTGAGCCTGCCCGCCCTCGCGGCGGCCCGTGCTCTCGACGCCCTCGACCGCAACGGCATGCGCCTCGGCCCGGTCGTCGCGTCCCCCACCCGCTGGGCGATCCTCGTCGCCCCGTACTCCATGGAACAGCTCGGCGAGCTCCTCTACGCGAAGGACTTCGTTCCCGGCTCCCTGCGCTTCCACGGCGAGGGCGGCTACATCGCCCTGCCGCCGTCCGAGACGGGCCAGGGCCAGATCCGCTGGGAGCGCGCTCCGCTGCCCGGCTCGGCCGCCCCCTGGGTGCCCGATGTGGAGGCCGTGGTGGACGCCGTGGTCGAGGCGCTCACTCGTACGGGTGTGAGCGCGCCCGAGTTGTAGGGGCGTCCGGCGCGCGGTGAGCCGCGCGCCCGCCCCCGCTCGTTATCGTCCGCGTATGCAGCGTCATTCTCGGGGGCCCAGTGCCTCATCGCCGCCGCCCGGCGGGCCGGACCCCCGAAGAGTTCGACTGGTGGCGCTGGCAGGCGTCGTGGCGTTCGTCCTCGCCCTGCCGCTGGCCGTGGCTTCGGCCGGCTCCGTGGGCGACGACGACTCCACGGCCGTACACGAGACGGTTCGCGTGGACGACCGGCCGCCGGCGCCCCGTCCCGGGCGCTCTCCCCGGCTGCTCGGCCTCGGTCTCGCGACCGCCGCCCGGTGCGGTCCCGAGCTCTCCTCGCCCGACGGCGTCGAGGCGCAGACCTGTGTCATGGCGCAGGGCGAGGAGACCTGGGCGCGTACCTACTACCGCAACGCCACCGGCGACGCGCTGAACTCCGTACTGAGTCTGATGGGCCCCGGCGGCCGCACGGTGCAGATGAACTGCGCGGTGGACGCGGAGGACGATCCGGGGGTGTGCGAGACGCCCAGGGAACGTACGGCGGGGGCTGCGGGGGCGTACACGGCGGTCGCGGAGTTCGCGAAGGACACCGGCTCCGCCGGACCGCTGCTGCTGCGCTCGGGGAGCAACTCGGGCCAGTAGCAGGGGTGTTGACGTCGTACGGGATTCCGCACATGGAAAGACCCGGTTGCTGGCGACGGGGGATGCACCAGCAACCGGGCTACTCGAACGGTAACAAGAGATCGGCGGTTCGCAAATTCGATCTCGGCTATTCGGACACGGATTTACCTGTCACAACGGGGAGTTGTGACAGGAGTCACCCGTTTCCGAGGTCCTGACCAGCTGACCGGTCGGTCAGTTTCCGGACCTGTGGGTTCGCTGTGTGTCAGCTGAGCGTCACCTGTCGGTTGGTGAGCCCCCCGCGCGCGCGGCGCTCGTCCGCCGTCAGCGGCGCGTCCGTGGCCAGAGCGGTGGTGAGGCGCTCGGCGAACTCGGCCGCCGGCTTCTCGATGTCGTCCGCCGTGACACCGGTCGGCAGGTCCCAGACCGGCACCGTGAGCCCGTGCGCGCGGAAGGAGCCGACCAGCCGGGTGCCCTCCCCGAGGCTCGAACGGCCCGCCGCGTGCAGTCGCGCGAGGGCGTCCAGAAGCTGCTCCTCCGCGTACGGCATGACCCAGCGCAGGTGGTTCTTGTCGGGCGTCTCGCACCAGTAGGCGGCGTCGACCCCGGAGAGCTTCACGGTCGGGATGGCGGCGGCGTTGGCCCGCTCCAGCGAGGCGGTCACCTCGGCCGTCGCGTTCTCCGCGTCGGGGACCCAGAATTCGAAGCCGCTGTGCACAACTGGCTCGAACGTGCCTTCGGGGTCGAGCAGGTCCTGGAGCCGCGGACCGTCGGCCGGGGCGCGCCGGCCCTCGATCGGGGTGCCGGGCGGCGCGGTGAGCGCGCGCCGGAGGGTGTCGGCGAGGTCGCGGCTGATGTCGCCGGACGCCGTGTCGTTCTGCAGGCCGAGCAGCACCGAGCCGTCGTCGCGGCGCAGCGCGGGCCACGCCATCGGCAGGACGGTGGCGAGGGTGACCGAGGGGACTCCCTCGGGCAGGCTCTCCTTGAGCTTGAGCTCGACCGTCGCGGCGGGCACCAGCTCGCGCAGCGCGACCCAGTCCCCTTCTCCCTGCAAACCCTCGAACGGGCGGTGCACCAGCTCGGTCACGGCGTGCGCGGCGGCTCGGCCGTGGCAGGCCTTGTAGCGGCGGCCGCTGCCACAGGGGCAGGGCTCGCGAGCGCCGACAACCGGGATCTCGCCGCCGTCCTTCGGCTGCGGCTGCTTGGCCTTCGTCTGGGGTCGCTTCTTGGCCATCGTGGGTGTCTCCCGATCACGGCTCGTCTCGTACTGGCGCGAGCCTAGCCGTTCGTACGGGGGCCGACGGGATCCTGTGGACAACGCACCGCGTCGTCCTGGAACCCGGCGCTTCGGTCGGCGTGCGCCTCAGTCCAGATCGTCGAAGGCTTCCGTGAAGTCCAGGTCGGATATCCCGGACACCCTGGGTGACGCGACGCGCGTAGCGAAATCGTCGTGCCGGCGCGCCGTTTCCACGTCGTCCTGGATGACCACCCACACCGTGACCTCGCCGTGGATGTCGTCCCGGACACCCCAGTCCTTGGCCAGCGCCGTGATGATGTTCAGCCCGCGGCCGCCGCGTGCGGTGACCGAGGGCGTGGCGGGAACGGGGCGGGTCGGACCACCGCCGTCCGTCACCTCGACCGTCAGCCGTCCCGCCGGGTCGATGCGCCACGTCGCGCGCACATCGCCGTCGCCGGCCAGGGCGTCGCCCAGGGGCCTGCCATGTCGGCAGGCATTGCTGAGCAGTTCGGAAAGGATCAGTACGGCGTCGTCGATGACCGTTTCCGCCACACCGCCGGAGCGGAGTTGATCACGCATCCGGTGTCTTGCTTCCCCCACGCCCGCAGGGCCATGGGGTACGGCCATGCTCGACGACGTGGGCACCTCCTGTGCCACCACCAACGCCACCCCCGAGACCTCCTTTGCCCCACGCCACGGTGTGAATGCCCCTTTGGACTGGACCGGAAACCGGCCAATCAACGTCTGCTGACGCACTCGTAACGATCGAATGCGGAGCGAACGCGCCGGAGCACTCCCTGTAATCGGGTGGCCGATTCTCGATGGTTTTCGATGGGCGATCCTGGTGCTTTCCGTGGGGTGCCCGCCCTGCGGCAAGGCCAGGTCAGCGGCCCAACTGGCTCAGCACGGCGCGCGGGCGGTTGGTGATGATGGCGTCGACGCCCAGTTCAACGCAGAGATCGACGTCCTCGGGCTCGTTCACGGTCCAGACATGCACCTGATGTCCGGCTCGTTTCAGTCGTTCGATGTACCCGGGGTGACTGCGTACGATCCGCATCGAGGGGCCCGCGATCCGGACACCCGCGGGCAGTCGTCCGTCCCGCAGCCGGGGCGAGACGAACTGGAGCAGATACACCGTCGGCAAGGTCGCGGACGCGGCCCGGACACGGTGCAGGGAGCGTGCCGAGAAGCTCATGACGCGCACCGGTGAATCGCCTGCGGACTCGGGGGTGTCCAGGCCGAAGCGCTTCAGCAGGTGGAGCAGCCGCTCCTCGACCTGGCCCGCCCAGCGCGTCGGGTGCTTCGTCTCGATGGCCAGCTCGACGCGGCGGCCGGCGTCGGCGACGAGCTCGAGCAGCCTCTCCAGGGTGAGGACGGAGGTGTCCTCGAGGTCGCCGGGGGCGTGTTCCCAGTCGGGCGACTCGTCGCGGTTCTTCCAGGATCCGAAGTCCAGGGCGGCGAGTTCGGCGAGCTCCAGGGCGGAGACGGCCCCGCGGCCGTTGGACGTCCGGTTCACGCGGCGGTCGTGGACACAGACGAGATGGCCGTCCGCGGTCAGCCGTACGTCGCACTCGAGGGCGTCCGCGCCGTCCTCGATCGCCTTCTTGTACGCGGCCAGAGTGTGCTCCGGGGCCTCTTCGGAGGCTCCGCGGTGGGCGACGACCTGAATCGGGTGCTGTCGTGCGAGGGTCACCGCGTCATGGTGCCACCGTCGCGGAGCGGGCGTGAGGTGAGATACGTCGCAGTTCTATCCTTTTGGCACTAAAGGTCCGTTATAAAGGATGGCCTTGGACGCACAGCCACCGCTTATGGTGCCCTGACGCCTCGTGGGAAAAGCTGACGGCGTACAAAAGCACATGCACAGCTGCATCGCGCCGGGCCATCGACAAGTGTGAGTGGGCGTGACCGAGTGCGACCGAGAACAACAGCCGTGGATCGAGGAGAAGAGCTGTGAGCACCGAGAACGAGGGCAACGCAGTACCCCCGGCCCCGTCCGCACCTCCTGTGCCGGTGGAAACTCCCGCTGCTTCCGCGCAGGGCGCCTCGCATACGGGGAGCGAGCCGACGGCTCCGATCCCCGCGGTGCCCAGCGCCCCCGGCGCACCGGAGCACGCGTCGGCGCCCGCCGGCATGCCGGCATACGCGTCGGCCGGAGCCGGACAGGGGCCTGACCCCTACGGGCAGGGAGCCGGGGCCCAGGGCTCCGCGCCCGAGGCGGGCTGGCCGCCTCCGCCGCCCGCCACCCCTTCGTACGCCGACGGCGGCGGCTCGGGGGCCGGCGGCTGGGGCTCCTCCTACCAGCAGCCCGCGCCGAAGCCGAAGAGCGGGCGCGGCGGCCTGGTCGCCGCGATCCTGGTGGCCGCGCTGGTCGCCGGTGGTGTGGGCGGCGGCCTCGGCTACTCCCTGGCCAAGAACAACGACGACTCCACCGACTCGACGACGGTCTCCGCCCCGAGCAGCAGCGGCGAGGTGAAGCGGGCCTCGGGCACGGTCGCCAACGTGGCCGCCCAGGCGCTGCCGAGCACCGTCACCATCGAGGCCCAGAGCAGCAACGGCGAGGGTGGCACCGGCACGGGGTTCGTCTTCGACAAGCAGGGCCACATCCTCACCAACAACCACGTGGTGGCGGACGCGGTCGACGGCGGCAAGCTCACCGCGACCTTCTCGAGCGGCAAGAAGTACGACGCCGAGGTGGTCGGCCACGCTCAGGGCTACGACGTCGCGGTCATCAAGCTGAAGGACGCGCCCTCGGACCTGAAGCCGCTGCAGCTCGGCGACTCCGACAAGGTGGCCGTGGGCGACTCCACGATCGCGATCGGCGCGCCCTTCGGCCTCTCCAACACGGTGACCACGGGCATCATCAGCGCGAAGAACCGTCCGGTGGCATCCAGTGACGGCAGCACCGGCAGCAAGGCCTCGTACATGAGCGCCCTGCAGACGGACGCCTCGATCAACCCGGGCAACTCCGGCGGGCCCCTCCTCGACGCCTCGGGCGCGGTCATCGGCATCAACTCCGCGATCCAGTCGTCGAGCAGCGGCGGACTCGGCGGCTCCGGCCAGTCCGGTTCCATCGGCCTGGGCTTCGCCATCCCGGTCAACCAGGCAAAGTACGTCGCCCAGCAGCTGATCAAGACCGGCAAGCCGGTGTACGCGAAGATCGGCGCCTCGGTCTCCCTGAACGAGGGCACGGGCGGCGCGGAGATCACCGAGCAGGGCGCGAGCGGCTCGGCCGCCGTCGAGTCCGGCGGCCCCGCCGCCCAGGCGGGTCTCAAGCCCGGTGATGTCATCACCAAGCTCGACGACATGGTGATCGACAGCGGCCCGACCCTCATCGGCGCGATCTGGACCCACAAGCCCGGCGACACCGTCAAGCTCACCTTCACGCGCGACGGCAAGACCCACACGGCCGACGTCACCCTCGCCTCCCGAGAGGGCGACAGCTGACCCCCGCGTCGGGCATCCGACCCGTTACTCTTGTCCCCGCGCCATCGATCACCGGCGGCGCGGGGTGGGTTGCCCGAGCGGCCTAAGGGAACGGTCTTGAAAACCGTCGTGGCAGCGATGTCACCGTGGGTTCAAATCCCACACCCACCGCAGAGGAACGGCCCCTGACCAGGTAACTCGGTCAGGGGCCGTTGCGTTGCCCACTGCCCCCGAGTTCCCGCGGTTCACCGTGGTCCGCTCGATCGGCACGCCTGGGTACGACGTTTTCAGGGTTGCCTCAAGAGCGCTGACGGGCGACACCGGCCACGATCGGTCGCCGCGGTGGCCGCACCTCCCAGCGCTGCACTGCGCAGGTGCCCCGTCAGGCCGGCGTGCACTTCTTCTTCACCGCGTCGTAGAAGTCGTCGGCGAACTCGTCCTCGGACAGTGCCGAGGCGAACGAGGGGATGTGGATGGGGTGCTGTGGGTCGTGCGCCCGGTAGGCGGCGCAGTACTCCTGGCGCTGCTTCTTGGTGCTCGCGTACCAGGCCGCTTCCCCTGGCGACCTTGTGGGATGCAGCGGCTTGGGCTCTTCCTGCGTACACCCTGCGAGCAGGGCAGCCAGTGACAGAGCCAGGGCGGCTATCGATACGCGTCTCACAACATCTCCCGGCGATGAAAGCGAAGGTCGGCGGAGCGGCTTCGGGCTGGAGCTGCTTTGGGGTGAGTGATCATGGCCCCTTGAGCTTCCGGCGAGTGGGGCAGTCTGTGGAACTGCCCGTTGAAGCACGACGTTGGGGCCATGATCGCACTTGGCACGGCACTCGATCCGGCACGGCGGAAGGGGTGCCACTCTCCGGAGTGGCACCCCTTCCGCATGTCCCTGTCCCAGTCCTGGCCCCGGTTCGCGAGTGGCCGGACGCGTTGTCATCTCGTCTATTTGGGGTCGCGGTCGAACTGTGCCTTCGACCAGCGGTGGCCGAGGACGCTCAGGGCCAGGCACCAGGCGAGGGCGATCCAGCCGTTGTTGCCGATCTCGGTGCCGAGGAGGAGTCCGCGCAGGGTCTCGATGGCGGGGGTGAAGGGCTGGTACTCGGCGATCGGCTGGAACCAGCCCGGCATGGAGTCCAGGGGGACGAAGGCGCTGGAGATGAGGGGCAGCAGGATCAGCGGCATCGCGTTGTTGCTGGCCGCCTCGGCGTTGGGACTGCCCATGCCCATGCCGACCGCGATCCAGGTGAACGCCAGGGCGAAGAACGCGAGCAGCCCGAACGCCGCCAGCCATTCCTGCACGGTGGCGTCCGTGGAGCGGAAGCCCATCGCGACGCCGACCGCGCCGACGAGGACCACGCTCACGATCGCCTGCAGCACACTGCCGACGACGTGCCCGAAGAGCACGGAACCGCGGTGGATGGCCATGGTGCGGAAGCGGGCGATGATGCCCTCGTTCATGTCGGTGGCAACGGACACCGCGGTGCCGACCACGGTGGAGCCGATGGTCATCAGCAGGATGCCCGGAACGATGTAGGCGATGTAGGCGGAGCGGCCAGCGCCACCGCTCATGGTGTTGCCGAAGATGTAGACGAACAGCAGCAGGAGCATCACGGGGGTGAGCAGCAGGTTGAGGGTGAGGGAGGGGTAGCGGCGGGCGTGCAGGAGGTTGCGGCGGAGCATGGTGGTGGAGTCGCGTACGGCGAGGGGGAGGGTGCTCATCGGACGTTCTCCTTGGGCTGGTTTGGCTGGTTCGGCTGGTTCGGCTGGTTGGGCTGGTTGGGCTGGTTGGGGTGTTGGGTGGGGAGGGTGGTGTTGCCGGTGAGGGCGAAGAAGACGTCGTCGAGGTCGGGGGTGTGGACGGTGAGTTCGTCGGCTTCGATGCCGGCGGTGTCGAGTCGGTCGAGGATGGTGCGCAGGTCGCGTTGGCTGCCGTCGCTGGGGATCTGCAGGGCGAGGGCTTCGTCGTCGTGGGTGGTGTCGGGCAGTGTGCGGGTGGCTGTGCGGTAGGTGGCGGGGTCGGTGAAGCGGAGGCGGACGTGTCCGCCGGGGATGAGTCGTTTGAGTTCGTCGGCGGTGCCTTCGGCGGCGATCCGGCCGTTGTTCAGGACGGCGATGCGGTCGGCGAGTTCGTCGGCTTCGTCGAGGTATTGGGTGGTGAGGAAGACGGTGACGCCGTCGGTGACGAGTTCTCTGATGATCTGCCACATGTTGTGGCGGGAGCGGGGGTCGAGGCCGGTGGTGGGTTCGTCGAGGAAGATGATCCGTGGGGTGCCGACGAGGGTCATGGCGATGTCGAGGCGGCGTTTCATGCCGCCGGAGTAGGTGGAGGCGGGTTTGTTCGCCGCTTCGGTGAGGTCGAAGCGTTCCAGGAGTTCTTTGGTGACCTGGCGTCCCTCGGTGCGGGAGAGGTGGTGCAGGTCGGCCATGAGGAGCATGTTCTCCTCGCCGGTGATCAGGCCGTCGACGGCGGAGAACTGGCCGGTGACACCGATCGCGGCACGGACCGCCTGCGGGTCGGCGGCCAGGTCATGGCCGCCGACCCGGATCTCGCCGGCGTCGGAGTCGGGGGAGATGAGGGTGGAGAGGATCTTCACGGCGGTGGTCTTGCCGGCGCCGTTCGGGCCGAGCAGGGAGAAGACCGTTCCTTCGGGGACGGCCAGGTCGACGCCGTCGAGCACGGTCTTGTCGCCGTAGGACTTGCGCAGCCCGTTCGCCGCGATGGCCAGCTTCGTCATGATCGGTGCTCCTCAGAGGCTGCGGGCGGCGATGTCGCCGTGGGCGGTGGTCGCGTGGATGGTCAGGCCGGGGGTGCCGTCGGTGTTCTTGAGCGTGTTGTCGATCCGGCCGTGGCTGGTGCCGGCGTCCAGGGCGGCGGAGACTCCGCGGGCGGCACCGACCGACACATCGCCGGACTCGGTGCGCAGCACGACCGTGCCGCGCACGGCCTCGGTGATCCGGATGTCGCCCTTCGCGGTGCTGATCTCCGCGGGGCCGCCCAGGCGGCCGACCGAGATGTCACCGGCGAGGAGGGTCAGCCGGACGCCCGCGGTCTCGTCGATCTTGACGGAGCCCTGAGCGCCCTCGAAGGTGACGTCGCCGAGCCGTCCGACGCCCCGGAACTCGGCGGCCGCCGCCTTCGCCTCGACCCGGGAACCGGCGGGCAGCTGGACCGTCACCTCGATGGATCCGGAAGCGCCGAGGATCCGGTTCTTCGCCCGTGAGGTCTCGATCCGCAGGACACCGTCGTCGTACGCGACCGTGGTCTGCTCCGCGGCCTTCACGTCGCGGCCCTTCGAGGCGTCCGCGGGCAGGACCTCGACCGTGGCATCGGTCCGGTCGGCGGCGATGAGACGGATGTGCCCCGCGGGGATGTCGAGGACGGCGGAGATCGGGGCGGGGGTGTCGAACTTCTGCATCGTGCTCTCCTTCTTCTGCGTCGCGCGCCCTTGCGGCCCGCTGTGTTTCTGATGATGGAAACGCTACGTTGCATTCATAGTTGCGGCAACAGTGTTGTTGCGTATTGATCCCATCAGTGCAGGTGAATGCAGAGAATTCATTGCAATGACTCTGGATCTAATGCAACAACTCGACGCAAATCGTTGCAATGGAATGAGAGTGAACGCTATAGTGGAGACACCGAAGACCACGAAGGAGGCCGCGATGCCGGGAGGCAGGCTCACCCAGCAGGAACGCCAGCAGATCGCGCTGGGACTGGCCGACGGCCTCGCCTACGCGGAGATCGCCAGAAGCCTCGACCGTCCGACCTCGACGATCACGCGCGAGGTGATGCGCAACGGCGGCCCCACCGCCTACCGGGCCGACCTCGCCCATCGCGCCACCGAACACAGGGCCCACCGCCGGAGACAACAGGCCGCACCTCGGGGGTCGGATGCGCCCCCGCAGGCCCACGGACGCGACGCCGAGGCGGTGCGCGAGTTCGAGGAGACGTTCACCACCGTCATGATGGCTTCGGGCGCACCCAAGATGATGTCCCGGGTGATGGCCTGTCTCACCCTCACCGACGCGGGCAGCCTCACGGCGTCCGAACTCGTCCAGCGTCTCCAGGTCAGTCCGGCGTCCGTCTCCAAGGCGATCGCGTTCCTCGAGAGCCAGGGCCTCGTCCGCCGGGAACGCGACGAACGTCGCCGCGAGCGCTACGTCGTCGACGACGACGTCTGGTACCAGTCGATGATGGCCAGCGCCCGGTCCACCGCCCAACTGGTCGAGACCGCACGGGAAGGCGTCGGCATCCTCGGCCCGGGCACCCCGGCCGCCGCCCGCCTCGAGAACATCGCCCGCTTCCTCGACTTCGTCTCCGAGAGCATCGCCCGCGCCGCCGAGCAGGCCCGCGAGATCCTCCACACGAAACCCGAGACGACCTCGGACGACACTGCCTGAGCCGGGTCGGATCGCGGCGAGACAGCTGCCTTGCCGGGCACAGCGCACGGGACTCGCGCCGGATCCCGCGATCCGAGCCGATCCGAGCCGATCCGAGCCGATCCCCGATGCCACGCCCGGCGCGGATGACAGGCCCCTGACCGGGTTTCCGGGTCAGGGGCCGTTCGCGTCTCGGTTGCCGGTTGCTGGCTGTCCGCTGTCCGCTGTCCGCCGGGCCGTCTCAGGGCTGCCGGGGCGGAGGGGCCGTCATCCGGGCCGCGGAGGCGATCGTCGAGCGGGCCTCGCGTTCGGTCAGGCCCGTCCGGACGGCGGCCTGGACGAGCGGGGTGATCAGTTGGGGGCCGATGCCGTTCTCGTAGGCGCGGCAGGCGGCCCAGAAGAGGCGGGTGTTGCGCTGACCCGCGTGCGCGGCGAGGACGAACTGGACCAGCCCCTGGCCCTGCCGACCGGTCGTGGAGGGTGCCGGATGGCTCGTGCGGGGCGGGGGCAGCAGCAGGCGCAGGAGTTCGGACGGACAGGGTGCGGGTGCGAGTCGAGCGGTGCCGGGGGCCGTTTCGTACACACCGTGTTCGGTGCGTGAGCCGGGGCCGACGAGGTAGCCGCCGGCGCCCCGGATGTCGATGCCGGGGGCGAGCCGGCTCGCCGAGTTGGGGACGACGACGTCCGGCGGTCCGCTCAGCCACAGGTGGCGGCCGCCGCTGGGGGTCAGGACGACCACCGTGTCCGGAATCGTGAAGAGATGGCGCAGCGCCAGCTCGCGCAGGGCCGCCGAGGAGTCCGTAGCGGACTTGGTGTCGAGGTCGATGCCGATGAGGTGGTGCGGGTGCAGTCCACAGGCGATGCCGTAGCCGGTGGCCCAGGGGGCGGCGGCGAAGAGCGCGCGGATGCGTCGGGGCTCGGTCGAGGCGTCGTACACGCCGTGCCCGAAACGGCCGCATTCGCCGTGGCAGGGATTGGGATCGGGGTCGTCGTGGTGGGGGGAGCGCAGGGCCGGGAGCTTCGTTCGGGACAGCGGGATCACCGCCAGTCCGCGCTCGGCTGCGGACAGGGCGTGGGCCAGGGCCAGGGTGGTGGCCCGCCGGTCGATGGTGGCCATGCATCCATGTTCGTACGAGTGTTCGAAAAAGGGAAGGGCTCTCGGGGTGTGCGGGGGCGCCGGGCGGGTGAAGGGCGAGATCGGCCGAAAATGTGCCGTAACGCTTCCGCTGTTGCGGCATCTGGGGTTGAGCGGTCGGCAGTGGTCTGAGCAGGGGTTTTGTGGGCGTGAAGGTGGTTTATCGACATGTCCTCACGCTTGAGGGGGAATCGTGGCTTGCGGGGTGGTTCGCCGGTGATCCGGTGGGCAACCCTGGACTCGCGACGTCGTGATCAACGCCGGGGTGGTCGGCCAACTGCCTTGGAACTAGCCGTATTTCCCGTACATCCCGGCTCACCGCTGGTGCGTACAACCGGTTCTGGAGGAATTCACATGGCAAGCATCCGTACCGCTCGTGTCCTCGCCGCCGTCGCGGCCCTGCCCCTGGCCGCCGCCCTCTGCTCGGGCGTCGCGACGGCGGACAACGGCGCCTTCGCGGACAACGGATCGAACGCGGGAGTGGCGACCGTCGGCGGCAGCGGGGTCGGGCGCGACAACAACGGCAATTCCTCGACCACTCAACAGCAGGCGGTCGGCTCAGGAGCCTCGAATCAGAGCAATACCGCCCAGGTGAACGGTTCCGCGTTCACGGCCGTCAACCAGTCCAACGACACAGTCCGCGTCAACTTCGTCAACCTCTGGTGAGTCGGGGGCCGATGCGCCGCCATCGGCCCTGGGTCTCCTGCGTGGGGTAGTGCTCTGTGGGGTTTCACAGCGTCTGCGCGACGGTGCTCCGGTGCCGTCGCGCAGACGTGTTCGGGACGTCGCGCAGGGCCGGGCAGGGCGTCGCGACGGCCCGCTCGCGGGTGTCGTACGGGGTGGATCCGAGGTGCCGTGCAGGGGCTGCCGCGAGAAGGAAGTGCCGGGAGCGGGGGCGTCGGAGGGGCGGCTCGGCCAGGTGGGTCGCGGGCGGGTCGAGGGCGGCCCGGGGCCTGTCCGTGACCTTGACTGTGACCTTGACAGTCGACGGTATCTGACGGACAGTCAGAAAACCTTGTTCGTACGAGGTCCGGGAGGGCCGCCGCCGTGCACCTCGCCCCCACCGAGCGCCAGCAGCGGCTGCGCGCCGAGCTCCGCACGTACTTCCGGGACCTGATGCCGGACGGGCCACCGCCCTCCGACGATCGCGTACGCCAGCGGGCGCTGCTGCGCCGGATCGGCGCCGACGGCCTGCTCGGGCTCGGCTGGCCGGTCGCGTACGGGGGGCAGGGGCGCGGAGCGGACGAGCAGTTCGTCTTCTTCGACGAGGCCTACCGGGCCGGTGCGCCCGTCTCGATGGTCACGCTGAACACCGTCGGGCCGACCCTCATGAAATTCGGCAGCGCGGAGCAGAAGGACTTCTTTCTGCCGCGCATCCTGAGCGGGGACCTCGTCTTCGCCATCGGGTACTCGGAGCCGTCCGCCGGCACGGACCTCGCCTCCTTGCGGACGCGTGCCGTGCGGGAGTCCGGGGGGAGCGCGGGACCGGTCGGCGCCGAGGGCGGGCACTGGCGGATCGACGGGCAGAAGATCTTCACGTCCAACGCCCAGAACGCCGACTGGATCTGGCTCGCCTGCCGGACCGACCCGGACGCGCCGAAGCACCAGGGCATCTCGATCCTGCTCGTGCCCACGGACGCTTCCGGCTTCTCGTGGACACCGATCGAGACGGTGGGCGGCCAGACCACCTCGGCGACCTACTACGACGGGATCCGTGTCCCGGCCGGGAACCTGGTCGGTGAGGAGAACGGCGGCTGGGGGCTCATCACCAACCAGCTCAACCACGAGCGGGTGGCCCTCGCCGCGATCGGCATGCAGGCCGAGGACTTCTACGCGGCCGCGCTGGAGGCGGCCCGTACACCTGATCCGGTGACTGGGCGGCGCAAGGTTGACGAGCCGTGGGTGCGTTTCCAGCTGGCCGAAGTGCATGCCCGACTGGCGGCATCGCGCCTGCTCAACTGGCGTTTGGTGGGGGATGTGGGAGCCGGTGGACCGGCGCCGGGGGACGCGAGCGGCGTGAAGGTCATGGGAACCGAATCCGCGGTCGCGGTGTACCGGATGTGTCAGCACATCGTGGGAGCGGACGCACTGGTCCGCTCCGGTTCGCCGGGGGCCTTCGGGACCGGCGAGCTGGAGCGGATGAACAGGGCGGCGCAGATCAACACGTTCGGGGGCGGGGTGAGCGAGGTGCAGCGGGAGATCGTCGCGACCATGCGGCTCGGTATGAAGAGGGGGCGGCGGTGAGCGGCCGTGGAGCGGGCGGTGAGGGGGCTGCCGTGCATGGCGGTGCGGTGCATGGCGGTGCCGTGCCCGGTGGGGACGACCTGTCGGAGCGCTTGAAGGGGTACGAGGGGCGCGCGGCCACCGTCGGGGGTGTCGGCAAGGACGCGGTCAACGCTCCGATGATCCGGCACTGGTGCGAGGCGATGGGGGACACCAACCCGGCGTACGACGGGCCGGACGCCGTGGCCCCGCCCACCATGCTCCAGGCGTGGACCATGGGCGGCCTCGGCGGGCACACCGGCCGCTCCGGGGCGTACGACGAGTTGCTCCGCCTGCTCGACGGCGCGGGGTACACCTCGGTGGTCGCCACCGACTGCGAGCAGGAGTATCTGCGCCCGCTGCGCCCCGGGGACCGGATCACCTTCGACGCGGTGATCGAATCCGTCTCCGGGCGCAAGACGACGAAGCTGGGCACGGGGTTCTTCATCACGACGCGGATGGACATCCGGGCGGGGGGCGAACTCGCCGGGACCCACAGGTTCCGCATCCTCAAGTACGTTCCGGCGCACCGGAATGCGAAGGGCCGGGCGGGGGCGGGGGACTCGTCGAGCACCGTGGGGCCGAACGCCGTGGGGTCGAGCACCCCTAAGCCGAGCACCGCGGGGTTGAAGGCCGCTGGGTCGAGCGCCGCCGAGGCGAATGGTGCGGGGGCGAAGAGCGGGGAGGCGAAGCGCCGGCGCCCGCGCCCGGTGGTCAACCGGGACAACGCCGGGTTCTGGGAGGGCGTCGAGCGGCACCGGCTGCTGATCCAGCGCTGCACGGCGTGCGGAACGCTGAGATTCCCGTGGCTGCCGGGGTGTGGCGCGTGCGGCAGCCCGGACTGGGACACCGTCGAGTCGTGCGGCGAGGGGACCGTCTATTCGTACGTCGTCATGCACCACCCGCCGTTCCCGGCCTTCGACCCGCCCTACGCCGTCGGCCTGATCGAACTCGCCGAGGGCGTGCGGATCGTGAGCAATGTGGTGGGTGTACCGCACGACCAGGTGCGGATCGGTCTGCCGGTTCGACTCGGATTCCAGCGGTACGACGAGGAGTTGGAGCTGCCGGTCTTCCGGGCGGTGGACGGTTCCGGCGGCGAGAGCGACCCCGGCGCCTCGGCCGCACGCGAGCCCGTGGGGATCGGTGCCTCGGCGGCACACGAACTTGTCAGCTCCGGCGGCTCGGCAGCGCGCGAACTCCCAGGTCCCGGCCGCTCCGCAGCGCGCGAACCCGTCGGTTCCGGCCGCTCGGCCTCCTCGGGCCTCTCCGTCGGCCCGGACGCCGGGCGCTCGGGTGAGGGGAGCTGACATGGACTTCACGCCCACCGAGGAACAGGCGGCCGCCCGGGACCTGGCCGCGCGGATCTTCGGCGATCTCGCCACCCACGAGCGGCTCACCGTGGCCGGGACGGGCAGCGATGCCGGACTGTGGAAGGAGCTGTGCGCCGCCGGGCTCGTGGCGGCCGTCGAGGACACCGGGCTGCTCGGTCTCGTCCTGCTGCTGGAGGAGCAGGGGCGCACCACGGCGCAGGTGCCCTTCGCGGCGAGCTGTGTGTACGGGCTGCTCGCGGTGGCGGCGCACGGTTCGCCCGAACAGCGTGAGCGGCTGCTGCCGGGGATCGCCGACGGGACGCTGGTAGTGGCCGGTGCGATCACCGGATCGTTGCCGCGGCCGACATCGGTGCCGACATCGGGGCCGGGGCAAGGGCCGGAGGCGGTCTCCGCTGTTCGGGCCGAGGCCCGAAACGAGGCCCGGGCCGCTCCGGATCTCTGGGGGGCGGATACGGAGATCACCGTGTCCGGTCCCGAGATCGCCGCGTCCGGTCCGGAGGCTGTCGCGTCCGGTTCGGAGGCTGCTGCGTCTTGTCCTGGGGGCGCGGGGTCCGGTTCTGGGGTCGCCGGGTCCCCTCCTGTGCGGGAGTGGGAGACGGGGAGGCTGACCGGGGTCGTTCCCGCGGTGCCCTGGCTGCGCGACGCCACCCATGTGCTCGTCGCCGACGACCGCCGCCGGCTCTGGCTGGTGCGCACCGCGGAGGCTGCGGCGAGCGAGCCGGTCGAGCTGACGGCGCCCTGGTCGGCCGGGCGTCTGACGCTGGACGGGACGCCGGGCGAGGCGCTGGGCGGCGAGGGGGCGTTCGACGACCTGCTGGCCACCGCCCGTACCGCCTTCGCCGGACTCCAGGCCGGGGTGTGCGCGGGGTCGCTGGCCCGGGCCGTGGAGTACACGAACGCGCGCGAGCAGTTCGGGCGCCCGCTCGCCGCCAAGCAGGGCGTCCAACTGCGTGCCGCCGACGCGCACATGGACACCGAGGCGATACGGGTGACGGCGTACGAGGCGGCATGGCGGCGCGACGAGGGGCTGCCGTACGCGACGCACGCGCTGACGGCCGCCTGGTGGGCGTCCGAGGCGGGGCAGCGGGTGGTGCACTCGGGCCAGCACCTGCACGGCGGGGCGGGGGCCGACATCGAGCACCCCGTGCACCGGCACTTCCTGTGGGGCCGGCAGCTGGACGCCTATCTGGGGTGTGGGGGCGAAGTGCTGCAGGAGTTGGGGGAGTTGATCGCGAACGGGGAGGTGGGGACATGAGGGTGGGCGATGCGTTGCCGCCGCTGGAGATCGAGATCACCCGCACGCTGATCGTGGCCGGGGCGATTGCCTCACGGGACTACCAGGACGTGCACCACGACGCGGACCTGGCCAGGGAGAAGGGCTCGCCGGACATCTTCATGAACATCCTGACGACCAACGGCCTGGTCGGACGGTACGTGACCGATCACTTCGGCCCGGACGCCGTGCTGCGCAAAGTGGCGATACGGCTGGGAGCTCCCAACCACCCCGGAGACACCATGGTGTTGACCGGTTCGGTCGAGGAGGTCGACGGCGGCACGGTCACGGTGAGGATCCTCGGCGCCAACGGCCTCGGACGGCACGTCATGGGCACCGTGACGTTGACGGTCCCGGCCACGGAGGCGGCGCCCGGCCCTGCTCCCGCAGCCGCAGCCGCAGCCCCTCCCGCTCCCCCAGCCCCCGCCGTCTCGGCCGAGGGCGGTGTCGCATGAGCGTGCGGAAGAGGGACGGACTCGGCGGGCGGGCGGCGGTCGTCGGGATCGGGGCCACCGAGTTCTCCAAGGACTCGGGGCGCAGTGAGCTGCGGCTGGCGGTGGAGGCGGTGCGGTCCGCGCTCGACGACGCGGGGCTGACGCCGGCGGACGTGGACGGGATGGTGACGTTCACGATGGACACCAGCCCGGAGATCACCGTCGCGCAGGCGGCCGGGATGGGGGAGCTGTCCTTCTTCTCGCGGATCCACTACGGCGGCGGGGCGGCCTGCGCGACGGTCCAGCAGGCGGCGCTCGCGGTGGCCACCGGGGTGGCCGAAGTCGTGCTCTGCTACCGGGCGTTCAACGAACGGTCGGGCCGCAGATTCGGCTCGGGCGTGCAGCGGCGGGAGCCGTCGGCGGAGGGTGCGGCGCTGGGCTGGGCCCTGCCGTTCGGGCTGCTCACCCCGGCCTCCTGGGTGGCGATGGCGGCCCAGAGGTATCTGCACACCTACGGGCTGACACCCGAGGCGTTCGGTCATGTCGCGGTGGTGGACCGGAAGTACGCGGCGACGAACCCGGCCGCGTACTTCCACGGCAGACCGATCACCCTCGCGGAGCACGCGGCCTCGCGGTGGATCGTGGAGCCGCTGCGGCTGCTGGACTGCTGCCAGGAGACCGACGGCGGCCAGGCCCTGGTGGTCACCTCCGTCGAGCGGGCCCGCGATCTGCCGCACTCCCCGGCGGTGATCACGGCCGCCGCCCAGGGCGCGGGCCGGGCGCAGGAGCAGATGACCAGCTTCTACCGGGACGATCTGACGGGACTTCCGGAGATGGGCGTGGTGGCCCGGCAGCTGTGGCGGACGGCGGGGATGAGCCCGGCGGAGATCGACGTGGGGATTCTGTACGACCACTTCACACCGTTCGTGCTGATGCAGCTGGAGGAGTTCGGGTTCTGCAAGCCGGGGGAGGCCGCGGACTTCGTCGCCGAGGAGCGACTGCCGCTGAACACGCACGGAGGGCAGCTCGGGGAGGCGTATCTGCACGGGATGAACGGCATAGCGGAGGCCGTACGGCAGCTGCGGGGCACGTCCGTGAACCAGATACCGGGCGCCGGGCGCGTCCTGGTGACGGCGGGCACCGGGGTTCCCACCTCGGGGCTGATCCTCGGGGCCGACGGGTGAGACCGCCGTGCCGACCCCCGTCATGTGCGGGTCGACACCCCGTCACGCCTGGGGGACACCGCTCCCGAGTACTCCCCCGGTGGTCGTCTCTCAGGGGGGAACCCTCAGGGGGCGGGCCCGGCTCGTCCACCTTCAGGAGGTGAGGACAACCCCACTCCTACAACCTGAGGCGGACATGGCTTCGGGACCTGCGGCCGATCCGCCGGAGGAGGGGGCGAACCTAGCGTGGAGCCATGACCACACTCGTCTGCACGAGCGCCTCGGATGTCGCCACACGGGCGACGCAGACCCGTCCGTACGCGTCGTTCTCGTCGTACATGAAGGCCCGCCAGTCGGCGCTGCTGCGCACCGCCCGGTCGCTCACCGCGAACCCGAGCGACGCGGAGGACCTGCTGCAGACGGCGTTGGCGAAGACGTATGTCGCCTGGGACCGGATCGAGGACCACCGGGCGCTGGACGGCTATGTGCGGCGGGCGCTGCTGAACACACGGACGTCGCAGTGGCGCAAGCGCAAGGTCGACGAGTTCGCCTGCGACGAACTGCCGGAGCCGGAGGGGCTGCCCACCGCGGACCCCGCCGAACAGCAGGCGCTGCACGACGCGATGTGGCGGGCGATCACCAAGCTGCCGGCGCGGCAGCGGGCGATGGTGGTGCTGCGCTACTACGAGGATCTGAGCGAGGCACAGACGGCGGAGGTGCTCGGGGTCTCCGTCGGCACGGTCAAGTCGGCGGTGTCCCGTGCGCTGGGCAAGCTGCGTGAGGACCCTGAGCTGATTCCCGTCCGTCAGGAAGCGCCCCGTCCGGTCGCCGAGCAGGCCCTTCGCTGATCGATCATTCCTGCCCCTAGTGACATACCGCGCGGTATGTGCGCAGAATCAGCGCAACCCATTACTACCGCGTAGGCAATGTCGCCCCCGGGAGGACGCCGTGCTGAGCACGATGCAGGACGTACCGCTGACTGTGACCCGCATTCTCGTGCACGGGGCGCTGGTGCACGGAGGTTCGCAGATCACGACCTGGACGGGAGAGGGCGAGCCGCACCGCCGGAGCTTCCGCGAGGCCGGGGAGCGCGCGAACCAGCTCGCCCACGCTCTGCGCGGCGACCTCGGCGTGACGGGCGACGAGCGGGTCGCCACCCTCATGTGGAACAACGCCGAGCATGTCGAGGCGTACTACGCGATCCCCTCCATGGGTGCGGTGCTGCACACGCTGAACCTCCGCCTCCCGGCCGAGCAGCTCGTCTTCATCGTCAACCACGCCGCCGACCGCGTGGTCATCGTCAACGGCTCGCTGCTTCCGCTGCTCGCGCCGCTCCTCCCCCATCTCCCGACGGTGGAGCACGTGGTCGTCTCGGGTCCCGGCGACCGTTCGCTGCTCGACGGGGCGAGCGTGCGGGTGCACGAGTACGAGGAGCTCATCGCCGGGAAGCCGACGGTCTACGACTGGCCGGAGATCGACGAGCGGCAGGCCGCGGCCATGTGTTACACCTCCGGGACCACCGGGGACCCCAAGGGCGTCGTGTACTCCCACCGTTCGATCTACCTGCACTCCATGCAGGTGAACATGGCCCAGTCGATGGGGCTCACCGACCAGGACACCACCCTCGTCGTGGTCCCGCAGTTCCACGTCAACGCCTGGGGCCTGCCGCACGCGACCTTCATGTCGGGCATCAACATGCTGATGCCCGACCGCTTCCTCCAGCCCGCGCCGCTCGCCGAGATGATCGAGAGCGAGCGCCCGACGCACGCCGCCGCCGTCCCGACCATCTGGCAGGGCCTGCTCGCCGAGCTGACCGCCAAGCCCCGTGACGTCTCCTCCCTCACCCAGGTGACGATCGGCGGATCGGCCTGCCCGCCCTCGCTCATGGCCGCCTTCGACGATCTGGGCATGCACGTCTGCCACGCCTGGGGCATGACCGAGACCTCCCCGCTCGGCACCATCGCCCGCCCGCCGGCCCACGCCGTGGGCACGGACGAGGAGTTCGCGTACCGCCTCACCCAGGGCCGTTTCCCGGCGGGCGTCGAGGCCCGCCTCACCGGCCCCGGCGGCGAACGGCTCCCGTGGGACGGCGAGTCCGCCGGCGAGCTCGAGGTCCGCGGCCCCTGGATCGCCGGTGCCTACTACGGCGGCGACGGCGCGGAACCGCTGCGCCCCGCCGACAAGTTCAGCGAGGACGGCTGGCTCAAGACCGGCGACGTCGGCACGATCAGCCCCGACGGCTTCCTGACCCTCACCGACCGCGCCAAGGACGTCATCAAGTCGGGCGGCGAGTGGATCTCCTCGGTCGACCTGGAGAACGCCCTCATGTCCCACCCGGAGGTGACCGAGGCCGCGGTCGTGGCCGTCCCCGACGAGAAGTGGGGCGAGCGGCCGCTGGCCACCGTCGTCCTGAAGGAGGGCTCCACCGCCGACTTCGAGTCGCTGCGCGCCTTCCTCGCCGAGGAGGGCAAGATCGCCAAGTGGCAGCTCCCCGAGCGCTGGACGATCATCGAGGCCGTTCCGAAGACGAGCGTCGGCAAGTTCGACAAGAAGGTGCTCCGCAGGAAGTACGCGGAGGGCACCCTGGACGTGACCCAGCTCTGAAATGCCAGGGGCCGGCCACGGCCGGCCCCGAAGACCCTCACACGTACGCCGGGCGGGCGCCCCACGGCCCACGCCCGGCGTACGCGCGGTTCATGGCCGTAGCGGCGGTCCGTCCGTGCCCGGACGGGCCCGCTAGTTGGTGCCGATGCGGGCCAGCAGGTCGACGATCCGGTCCTGGACCTCGTCGCTCGTCGAGCGCTCCGCGAGGAACAGCACGGACTCCCCCGCGGCCAGCCGCGGCAGTTCGGCCGGGTCGACGGCGGCGGTGTAGACGACGAGCGGCGTGCGGTTCAACTGCCCGTTCGCCCGCAGCCAGTCGACGATTCCGGCACGCCGGCGCCGTACCTGCAGCAGGTCCATCACCACGAGGTTCGGCCGCATCTGCGAGGCCAGGGTGACGGCGTCCTCGTCCGTGGAGGCACGCGCGACCTGCATCCCGCGCCGCTCCAGCGTCGCCGTGAGCGCCAGTGCGATCTCCGCGTGCTCCTCGATGAGCAGCACCCGCGGCGGGTGCTGCTCGGAGTCGCGGGGCGCGAGCGCCTTCAGGAGTACGGCGGGGTCGGCGCCGTACGCCGCCTCGCGCGACGCCTGTCCGAGCCCCGCCGTCACCAGGACGGGCACCTCCGCGGCGACAGCGGCCTGGCGCAGCGACTGCAAGGCCGTGCGGGTGATCGGGCCGGTCAGCGGGTCGACGAACAGCGCGGCCGGGAACGCGGCGATCTGCGCGTCGACCTCCTCGCGCGAGTTCACGATGACGGGCCGGTAGCCGCGGTCGCTCAGCGCCTGCTGGGTGGTGACGTCCGGCGCGGGCCACACGAGCAGCCGCCGCGGGTTGTCCAGCGGCTCCGGGGGCAACTCGTCGTCCACGGGCCGCGGCTGCGGCTGGTCGGCGACCTCGACGGCACCGCCGGGACCGTCGAGCGGCTCGGGGCCCTCGGCGGCGTTCTCGTCCGGTGCTCCTATGGCGTACGACCGTCCGGCGCCCTCGGTGGCTCCGGGGAGCCGGGGGCCGGGACCCGCTTGGCCGCCCTGGGGGAGCGAGCGCGCGGCCGTCTCCGGTTGTTCGACGACGGGCTCGGGCGGAGTGCCGAGCTTGCGGCGGCGGCCCCCGCCGTTCGTCTGGTGAGGGGGAGGCGTCGGGGCCTGGACACCGCCGCCCGGCTGGGCCGCCGCGACCTGGCGGGCGAACGGAACGCCCTGGCCGAGCGTCCTCACGCTTATGGCACGGCCCTGCGTCGTAGAGGAGTCGGCCGGAGCGGACGCGGGCTTCGCCTCGGCGGGCAGCGGCTGGGCGACCCGCTGCGCCGGGCGCTCCGGGGGCAGTGGGGCGGGGACCGGCTGGGCCGGGGCCGCCGCGTTCGCCGCCGGAAGCGCGGGCTGCGCGGCGCCGGGCGGCACCGGGCCGCCGGAGGCCGGGGCGCCCGTGCCCGGGGCGTTGTCGGCGCCGGGAGCGCTGTTCGCGTCGGGCCACGGCTGGGGAGCCGGAGCGGGCGCGGCACCGGCCCGCGCGGCGACGGCGGGCTGCGCGGGGGGAACCGGCTGACCGGTGGTGACCCCGCCCGGTACGCCCTGAGCGGGAAGGCTCTGAGCGGGAAGCCCCTGTGCCGGAACGGTCTGGCCGAGTGCCGGGACCGGCTGCCCGGGAAGGGCCTGCGCCGGGAGCGCCTGGGCGGGTGTCCCGGCCGACTGCTCCGGGACCGCGAGCTGACGGGCTCGCCGACGGCCCGTCGGGGCCGACACGGGGTGCGGCTGCGGCGGGGTGTGATCGTCGTCGGGGCTGTGCGGCATCGCGTCATGGCGGCTGTCGTCGGCCTGACCGTGACCGGACGCGCCCGGGCCGCCGGACTGCTGAGCCGACGCGACCTGAGCCTGCGCCGCCTGAGCGGCCTGTGCCTGAGCCGCCTGCGCCTGCGCTGCCTGTGCCTGAGCGGCCTGCACCTGGGCTGCCTGCGCCTGGGCCTCGGCCTGGACGTACTCCGGCGAGCGGTCCGCCTCCGCCGGGGGCAGGGCGAACACCGTACGGGAGCCCGTCTCCTGCGCCGCGGCGGCACGCTCGGCCGCCGCGGCGAGCGCACGGCGGCGCCGCCCGGTCGGCTGCCCCGCGTCCGCGGCGGCACTGTCGTCCTCGGCGCCGTCCGGCGCGGTCTCTCCCGCGGCCGGAGCGGCCAGCGCACCGGGGGCGGCCGGCAACGCCGCGGGCAGTGCGTGCTGTTCGCCGTCCCGGCGCGCGCGTCGTCCGGAGGGCACCGGCACGCCCTGCGGAGGCACCGTCCCGCCGAGTCCGGTTCCCACGGCCGCGGTCCCGGCCCCGTGCTCGCCCGCCATCACGACCGCGCCCTCGGAGACGCCGTCGGGCATGCCCGGTGCCGCGGCGTCGCCCGCGCCCTCGACGGGGCTCGGGCGGCCACGACGCCGCCCGGTACCGCCGGAGCCGTCACCGGGGCCCTCGGCCGCCGGCCCCTGCGCGGGAACCGCCGGCTCGCCGGCCGCCTGCTCCTCGGCGGCACGTCGTCGACGGCGCCCGGTGGGAGCGGCCACACCGGCTCCGGCGGGCTCGAGAGCCTTCGGGCCGGACTCCCCCGCCGACTCGCTCTCCAGGAAGGCGTCCACGGAGGACCGCCGGGCCCGCCGCCTGCCACCGCTCTGCTGCGAGGCCTGCTCGGGAAGGGCGACCTCGGTGGAGACCGCCGGTCCGGTGGCGGGCGGAACGGCTCCGGCCCCGTCCCCGATGGGCACCTCGAGGACGAACGCGCTGCCGCTCATCCCCGGCACCTCGTGCGTCTGGAGCACACCGCCGTGCGCGCGCACGATCCCGCGCACGATCGGCTCGTGCACCGGGTCTCCCCCGGCGTACGGCCCGCGCACCTCGATACGGACGACCTCGCCGCGCTGTGCCGCCGCCACGACGACCGTGTTGTCCATGTAACCGCCCGCCGACACCGGCGCATTGCCGGTCGCGTCGACTCCCGCGACGTCCGCGATCAGGTGGGCGAGGGCGCCCGCGAGACGCTGCGGATCGACCTCGGCCTCGATCGGCGGCGCGTGCACGGCGAACTGCACACGTCCGGGCCCGATCAGGTCGACGGCCCCGTCGACACCGGCCGCGACGACGGCGTCGAGCATCACGTTCGTACGGACGATCGTCTCGGCCCCGGAGTCCAGCCGCTGGTAGCCGAGGACGTTGTCGACGAGCGTCGTGATGCGTGAGTAGCCGGCCGCGAGGTGGTGGAGCACCTGGTTGGCCTCCGGCCACAGCTGCCCCGCGTCGTCGGCGGCGAGCTTGGAGAGTTCGCCGCGCAGCTGGTCGAGCGGCCCGCGCAGGGACTGGCCGAGGACGGCGAGCAGCTGCTCGTGCCGGGCGGTCAGCGCCTCGTACCGGTCCTTCTCACGCTCACCGAGAGCGGCGTACCGCTCGTCGCCGGCGGCGAGTTCCTCGTCGTGCCCCTCGTTCAGCTCGGAGAGTTCGGCGGCGTGCCGCTCGCGCAGCTCCTTGAGTTCGGCGGTGTGCTCCTCGCCGATCCGTTCCAGTTCCTCGGCGTGCCGGGTGGCCGCGGCGTCCTTCTCCTCGACCAGGGTGTCGTACGGCCGCCGGTCGGTGAAGGTCATGACGGCGCCGACGAGCTGGTCCCCGTCCCGCACCGGAGAGGTCGTCAGATCGACCGGCACCTTGTCCCCGGACTTCGACCACAGCACCTGCCCGCGGACCCGGTGCTTGCGCCCGGAACGCAGGGTGTCGGCGAGCGGCGACTCCTCATAGGGGAAGTCCTCGCCGTCCGCCCGCGAGTGCAGGATCAGGGCGTGCAGGTCCTTGCCGCCGAGGTCGCTGGCCCGGTAGCCGAGGATCTGGGCGGCGGCGGGATTGACGAGAACGACCCGTCCCTCCGTGTCCGTCCCGACCACGCCCTCGGCCGCCGCGCGCAGGATCATCTCGGTCTGGCGTTGCGAACGTGCGAGCTCGGCCTCGGTGTCGACGGTGCCCGAAAGGTCGCGTACGACGAGCATGAGCAGCTCGTCAGGGGTGGGGCCGTAGTTGTCGTAGGCCTGCTGGCCGTTCTCCAGATTCGCACTGGTGACCTCGACCGGGAACTCCGTGCCGTCGGTCCGCCGCGCGATCATCCGGGTCGGCTTGGTGCGCCCGCGCTCGTCGGTGGTGTCGGGCCGTCGCATGGATCCGGGGATCAGCCGCGAGTCGAACTCGGGCAGCAGATCGAGCAGCCCGCGCCCCACCAGAGCCGTGCCCGGGGTCTCGAAGGCCTCCAGGGCGATGCTGTTGGCGTTGACCACGGTCCCATTGGCGTTGACCAGGACCAGCGCATCGGGCAGCGCGTCCAGTATGGCTGCGAGGCGAGCAGCGCCTCGGGATGGCCTGCTGCTCACGAGACGCTTCCTCCCTGTTACCGCACCTTGCCGACCGCGGATGCCATCTTGCCAACCGGCCCGCAGCGTGTCACGCGAGGGAGTCTACGGGCAGTGGTTGCGCTCGCGACGCCGGATGAGAGGGAGGTCGCACACAGATGAGACGCAGAACAGGCGGAGAACCTGTGACCACGCGTTTCGGCCCGCGGAACCGTGAGACCACCGTGACTCAGCCGTGTCCCGAACGGGTCCGCGCTATGAGCGGGAGCCGGGCAGCAGCGGCACCATGGCGTTCCAGCGCGAGATCTCGCACCCGTCGGAGCGGTCGTAGCGGGCGTCGACGGGCCGCCCCGCCCAGGTTCCCGTGACATGCGCGGTGGCCGGTCCCCCGTACTGCATCGTGCACAGGGTGTCCGGCGGCACCGGGGCGAAGGGGTCCTTGCCCCAGGTGGTCTTCCGGTCCAGCCGGTCGCAGGCCTCCGCCGCGTCCGGATGGCTCCCGCCCGCGGGGTGGCACGCCAGCTCGAAGGTCCCGTCCGCGCCGCCGCCCGCGCCGTGGACCGTCACCGTCAGCCGGTCCACGGAGTCGTCGGGGCGGGCCGGCGGCGGCATCAGCGCCGGCAGGGCGACGCCGTACGCGGCGGGGGACAGGGAGGACGGGCCGGCGGGGAACGCCGTGGGTACGGGGAAGGCCGTGGGTACGGGGGAGGCCTCGGGCAGCGGGGAGGCCTCGGGTACGGCGGAGGGGGTGCCGGCGACGGCGCTGGGCACGGCGGAGAGCGCGGCCGTGGCGGACATGGCGGCGGTGAGGAGCAGTCGGCGCAACATGACCTGCCTAACGCGAGGCACCCCGCCCGGTTGCGTGCCGGTGGGGGGCTTTGCCCTGTGGCCTGCCTGCCTAGTACCGTGGGGGGCGATTGGTGACACCGCGCTCGACTGTGTCATCATCTGCACGCACCACTCGCGCTCGCGTGAGCGGTTGTGCGGGAGGCGTCGCCTAGTCCGGTCTATGGCGCCGCACTGCTAATGCGGTTTGGGCCTTCAAGCCCATCGAGGGTTCAAATCCCTCCGCCTCCGCGCGAAGATCCGAAGCCCCGGTCCGATGGACCGGGGCTTCGGCGTTCCGGGGGTCCCTGAGTGCTGCGGAAAGCGTCGGCGTCCAAGGTGTCCGCGAGGGCCCAGAAGTGCGTTTTCCCAGCTCACAAGGGGTGAGGCAAACGGATTTCACATGGCGGCGGCAGTCATGTAATGTTCTTCCTGTCGCCGCGAGCGGGGCAAAAGCCCGGGAAGCGAAGACAGAAGCACAACAGAACAAGCACTCGTAGCTTAACGGATAGAGCATCTGACTACGGATCAGAAGGTTGCAGGTTCGAATCCTGCCGAGTGCACACAGCTCAAAGGCCCCGCCGGTTTAACCGGCGGGGCCTTTGACATCAGCGGGTGACATCAACGTCGTCGCGGCATCCTCAGAAGCCGGAGCAGGTAGCGGCGGCTGACGGCCCTGAGGCGGTGGACGTTTTCGGGGTGTCCTTGTCCACGGTCACGGAACAGGTGGCGGTGCCCCCCGACCCGCTGAGGCTGATGAGCAGCGACCCGCCTTTCATGAAGCCCTTCGTTTTCACGACCTTCCGCCAAGGCAATGTCTTGACGACTTCGGATCTTGTCGAGATGCCGTCGTCGTTCCAGACGGAGTACGCGATGGTCACGTTTCGTGCGTCGCCGGTGACGGCGTACTCCACCTCGACCGTCTTCGATACCTCGTTCGAGACGCCGGCGATGACGGCCACGCACCCGCCCGCTACCAGCAGGACCAGCACGAGCAGCACCCACGGCCACTTCCGTCTCTTCTTTCTCGGCGGCGCTCCATAGGGTGGTCCGCCACTGGGGGGTGACTGCCACCCTCCCCCTGACTGCCGCCACCCCCCTCCTGGCTGTTGCTGCGCGCCTTGCCCCCATGACTGTTGAGACGGATCGGGACGGGGCTCCTGCCCAGGGGTGGGTTCGCTCATAGCCTCAGCGTCTGGCAACGCCCTCGGGTGCGCGACTCAGGGACCCACTGGTGGCTTCCATTTGCCTGAAAGCCGAGGGCTAACAGGCCGTCAGTCGGCACCCGGCGCGGCTGGATCGTCGCCGCCGTCCTTATCGGTGTCATTGAAGCCCAACGCGTCGTCCATGCGATCCGCAGCGGCCCTGAGCGTCGTGTTCATCACGTGCGCGTACGTGTCCAGGGTCATGGTGATGGTGCTGTGCCCGAGCGTTTCCATGATGGTGCGGGCGTCGACTCCTTGGGCGAGTAGCAGGGACGCGCAGGTGTGCCGCAGGTCGTGCACTCGCACCCGCCGCACCCGTGCGTCACGGCACAGGATGGTGAGCATCCGGTTCAGGCCCCGCGGGTCCGTCACCCCGCCGGTCGTCGTGGTGAACACGAGTCCGGCCGGCTGCCCCGGCGTCGGCTTCCACTTCGCCCCCGCGACCTTGCGCTCCCGGTCCTGCTGCTCCCGGTGCGCGGAGAGAGCCCGCACACAGCGCTGCGGCAGTGAGATCGTGCGCACGGAACGCTTCGTCTTCGGGGTACCGAAGATGAGTTCCCGCCGGATGCGCTGCACGTTCCGTCGGACCCGGAGCGTGCCTGCCACGAGATCGATGTCCGACCACGCGAGCGCAAGTGCTTCCCCCCGGCGTAAGCCCGTGGATACGAGCAGCAGCCACAGGGCGTAGAGCCTGTGGGGCTGAGAGACCTTGAGCAGCATCCGGACCTCTGCCGCATCCAAGGGACGAACCTCCTGGGAGACGACCGTGGGTGTCTCCACGATCCGGGCGACGTTCCGCGCGATCAGTTCTTCGCGCATCGCCTGTTGGAGCGCGGACCTCAGCACCGCGTGGATGTACTGGACCGTGCGGGCCGACGGCCGGCGCTTGCAGCAGCGACCTACAGCGCAGCAGACCCGCTTGTCCTCCGAGCGTTCGGTGTCGGCGCCCCGCAAGCAGCAGAGGCACGCGACCTTGAACTCAGTCAGGAACCGACGTACGTCCGTTGGAGACAACCGGTTGAGCCGCTTCTTGCCGAGGGCCGGACGGATGTAGAGCCGGGACAGGCCCTCGTAGCTGTTGAGAGTCGCGGGCTTCAGCCGCTCCGGGGCGACGGTGGCCAACCAATACGTCAGGTAGTCCCCGAACGCCATCGTGGATGACGCGGCGGGGATGCCCTGCCGCGTCAATTCCTGCAACTCGGTCAGCTTGTCCGCGACTTCTTCGCGGGTCTTGCCGTAGACGAACTTCCGGGTACGGGTCCCGTCGGGGCGGTAGACGTATGCGGCTGCCTGATAGCGGCCGTCCTTGCGCTTGGTGATCGTTCCTTCGCCATTGGCGCGGCGCTTGGCCATCAGGCGGCCTCCTCAAGTCGGTCTTGCATGTACTGGCGTACTGCGGCGACCGGGACCCGGCGGGCACGGCCGGCGGTGAAGCTTTCGAGCTGCTTGGAGCGGAAGAGGTCGTAGACCTTGCTGCGGCTGAGGCGCAGCGCGTGCATGACCTCGGGAACGGTGAGTGCTTCGGGCGGAGTGAGGGCGACGGTGGGCACGACGAACCTCCGGGAGCAGGGCGGAACCGCTTCGGGCCCCCTTCTGAGGGGCGCTACTGCCGCTACCGCCGCTACCGCGCAGGTCAGGGGCCTGATCGGGGTAGCGGGAAGGGGTAGCGGTAGCGGATGGGTAGCGGCGCGGTAGCGGCAACCGAGGACGGTTGCCGCTACCGCGTTGTCGCAGGTCAGGACAGGTTTTCGGTGCCCGGTAGCGGAGGTAGCGGACTTTCCGGGGACGGGGGGCAGTAGCGGGCCCACGCGTCGTGCAGATCGGAGGCGTAGTAGCCCTTGAGGACGCTCCCGGCGGTCTTGATGTTGCGGGAGGTGATCGGCTCGATGTCGGCCGTCATGTACTCCGCGAGCATCTTCGACAGCCGCCGGTTGTCGAGCGGCCTGCCGTTCAGATCGGCCCACGGGGCGTCATCCAGGGAGTTGAGCCGGTCCAGGATGGCGACGGTGGGAAGGCGGTCGATGCCAGCCATGACGTGATCGCGCAAGTCGATCAGGAGCCGGACCCCGAGGCTGCCTTTGTCGTTGGCCTTGGACGCGGTCACCAGCGTCACGCACGCCTGCCGGGCCCGTTCGGGCCAGTCGCCGCCGGCAGCGTCGGCGACGGCGATCAGGGGTTCCCATACATCCGCGGGCCGGTCGGTGACGTCGTCGGGCATGTCGGGCCAGGCGCCGACGACCTGCTTCTCCACGGACTCGGCCCACTTGGCGAGGCGGTCGCGGATCTCGTTGCCCTCGCGGACGTGGATGCGGGAGCGGAACGGCTCTGCCTTCTCGTTCCTGGCCCGGCGGCGCATGCGGACGATGACGGAGCGGGTGAGGATCGTGTCGGGCAGGGAGCCGAGGCCAGCGACGGCGACGGCGCAGTACGAGGGGAAGCCCTGTACCTGCTGGTTGGCGCCGTCTCCGACGCACCGGTAGACGGGGCGTCCGCGTGCGTGGCCTGCGTTGATGAATCCGCGGAGCTGCTCGTTGTCTCCGGCCTTGGGACCGAAGATGGTGTCGATCTCGTCGAACAGGATGGTGGGCCGTCCGCCGTCGATGCCGGACACGGACCGGAACAACGCGGCTGCGGACGCGTCCGCAGCAGCCATGGAACGCGGCACGAGCGTCTCGACCACGTCCAGCGCCCGGGACTTCCCCGACCCCGGCTCGGGGGACAGGAACGCGAGGCGCGGTGTGGAGTCGAAGCAGTCGAGCAGATGAGCGTGTGCGTCCCACAGCACGACGGCGACGTAGGCGGCCTCGTGCGGGAAGACGTTGAAGCGGCGGTGGAAGGCTTCCACCTCGTTGAGCAGCGCGGCCCCGTCGATGTCGTCGGTCATGCGGCGGCCCTCCCTTCCTGGATCGTGCGGAGCGGGCAGGTCTCGCGGTGGGATTCGTGGTCGGCGATCAGGGCGTGCACCTTGCCGTGGCCAATGGCGCTGCGGTTCCTGCCGCATAGGCACTTGGAGGTGGCGGTGGGGATGGCGTTGCGCGGTGCGCAGATGGTGAGCCATGCGATCGGATAGCGGCCGTCGCCTGGGTGCGGGTCAGGGCGAACAGCAATGGGGACGCCTTCGGCGACGCCTTTCGGCTCGCCCACGGCCGCCGTATCCACAGGCTGTGGAGCGGCGGACGGGCGGCCCGGGGTGGTGATGCTCTTCAGAGGGGGATGCCAGCGGGTGCTCATGCCGTCGCCCGGCGGTTTTGGTTGTGGGCGATGGACCAGTCGAGTGCGCTGCGCAGGGTGGAGCGGCACTCGGACGCGGACAGTCCGGCCGCCTCGCCCCCTGTCTGAAGAGCCTGTTCAACCACGTCCCGGGGGAGGTCGCCCCACGCGACGAACCGCCCCAACGCGCGTGCGGCCCGGAACAACTTCGCTTCCCGCTCGCCGACTTGAGCCGCCGCGACGTTCCGCGTCTCATTGTCGAGTGCTACGTCCGCGTATCGGCGCGATTGCCCCGCTACGGCCACCGAAGGGGCCAGAGGGGCTTTGGGGGCAGGTTGCAGGATGCTTTGGAGCCATGAGGGCAGGCAGGCCGCCTCAGGGTCGCACAGGGCTTCGTATGTCCCTGCCGGGGTGGTGCTGCTGGCGGCGACGACGTATCCGCCCCACGCGCGGGTGTCGACCGAATCGGCAACGGTGCCTTGGGTGTTGGTGATGCGGACGTTGGGCGGTGCGGTGAAGTACAGGTGGTTTCCGCCGCTCGCGGTCCGGACCCGGTAGGTGTTGGGGATGGTGTGCCCGGCGCGCTCGCAGAGCGCCCCGAAGGTTGCCGCGCCGTCAGGCGCGTCCGAACTGCCCTTGTGCTCCGGCGTGTCCAGATCGACAACCAGCAGCCCGGAAGGGCCGGTGGCAATACCGACGTTGAACGGCGCCCGGGACCAGGCGGCACGGATACGGTCCGGGTCGGTCGTGGCACGCTGCTCCCACTTCCGATGCCCTCCCGCACACGGGCCGGTGCCGGTGCATGCCCGCTCGCCGTGCAGTGCGGGCCGCTTGGTGCCGGGGCGGAGGGGGAAGACGTGCCATCCGCGTTCTGCGGCGGTCAGGGCCGCGTCCAGCAGGTGCTCGCTCATGCGGCCACCTCGAGCCGGGGGGTGAGGGCGGTGAGGTAGGCGGCGCCGATCCATTCCGTGTAGGCGGGCGGGAGGGCTTCCCGGAGGCGGAGGTGGTCGGTGGACCAGTCGATTTCCTTGGCTGCGCGGATCTCCTGCACGGTGGCCTTCCCGCCCCCCTTGCCGTACGCGGCGACGTACGGGCCGTCACGCCAGACGCCGTGGCGGTAGCCCCGGACGTAGCCGCGATGCCGGGGGTGAACCGGCTGCGGAAAGGTCCAGCCGCCGAGTTCGAAGTAGCGGTGCATGAGCACGGCGAGACCGAACTGTTCCCCGCAGAGGCGGATGTCCTTGCGGACGTCGGAGCCGGCCACGTTCTCCATCACGTACGGCCGCCCCGTCGCCTCCAACGCGGCCCGGGTCGGGACGATGAGCCGGGGATAGGTGCGGCCGATCGCGGCGTTGCGCGCCTTGTTCGTGCCCTTGGTCGGGGCGCCCTCGCCCTGGCAGGGCGGGGAGGTGTGGATGAAGTCGAATTCGTGGCCGTGGGCGCGGATGTATTCGATCGCGTCGCCCTGGTGGAAGGCGTCACCGCAGTAGTCCGGCTGCGCCTGGATGTCGACGCCGGTGACGTGGCAGTTGGCGCCGAACGCGCGCCGGTAGCCCTTGGCGGCGCCGCCGATGCACGAGTAGGCGTCCAGTACCCGGAACACGTCCCCGCGTCGGAGCCGTAAGACGAGTGCTCGCCGGTTGTCGGTTAGTTGCGTCATGCTGGATGTCTCCAGTTCCTTGGTGAGGTGCTGGTGAGCAAGGGCGGCCCCGCGGCTTTGGCGAGACGGTGGGGGCCGCCCTTGGCGTAGCTAGGCGCCGGACGTGTCGTTGAGCAGTGCGGCGGGGTTGGGGTGGAAGGCCTTGGTGTAGAGGCGGACGCGGTGCCCGTCGTGGGCGGGGCGGCACTCGATGGGGTCGCAGTCGAATGCGTCGGTCAGGGCGCGGGTGATGGCCTGCTCGTCGGCCGGGTCGCAGATGATGCGAATGTCGAACACGGCTGTCCCTTCGGGTCGGTTAGCTGTGGAAGTGGTTGCGTTTGATCACGGCCTTGCGGATGTTGACCGTGGTCCCGCCCTTCGGGCCGGACGCGCTGAAGATCTGGACGGCGATCCATCCGCCGAAGATGACGGCGGCGAGGGTGATCAGTTGGGTGATGAGCGCGGTGAGTGCGGCGATGAACGTCGTCAGCAGCAGCAGACCGCCGCACACCGCGCCGAACCCGATCCCTCCGAGGGCGATGTTCACGGCCGTTCGGGATACGGCCGGTTTGGCCGCGAGCGGTTCCGGCTGGACGGGGCTGATCGCGTAGCCGGTGACGACTCGCCCGTCGGGAAGGACCACGCTCGCCACGGCCGGGACGCTGCCCGGCTGGACGGGCACGAGGGGCGCCGGCGCCATCACGGCGGGGGCGAGCGGAACGGGTTGGTGGACTTCCACGGCGGTCGCTGGGCGGCTGTCGGTGGGGTGTTCGGGGTACATGCGGAATCCCTTCCGGTGCACGGTTGGGGAGGCGGGGGCACACCCTTGGGGGTGGGCTGTGGAGGGGGTTTTCGGGGGCTGGCCTGCGGAGCCTCCCCGCCTCCCTGGAACGGCGTTTTCGCTGATCAACGCGGGGGAGGCGGCTCGGGGAGGGCGTTGGGGAGTTCTCCCCGCCTCCCCGAGCCGGGAGGGTGCGCCTCCCCGTTACCGGGAGGCGGAAGCGGAACCGTCGGCGTCGCGGTTGGCGAGGGCGCGAAGGACGTGATCCTTGCGGACGACCATGACCCCGTGCGACTTCTTCGGCTCCTCGCCGTGCCGCTCCAACAGAGCCTTGAGGCGGTCGTTGGTCCACTGATCGCCGTAGGTGTCCGGCGCCAGCACGTGCAGCCGCTTGAGGACTTCATTGGTCCGCAGACGCGGGGCGTCCCCGAGGATGGCCAGGACGTCGGCGAGCGCGTCCCGCTCCTCACCCTCATCGACGGTGCGCAGGGTCGTGACGCCATCGCGCAGGGCCCGGGCACGGTCGGCGATCTCGACAGCGGGTTCGGCATCGATGAAGTGGGTCCGCACCGTGATGGACGACTGCCCCTTCGGCATCTTGATGCCGTCCGAGGCAACCACCAGTGTTCCCTTGTCCAGCCCCTGCCGGAGCATGTGCGGGGCGGCGCCGTCCTCAACTGCCTTGTCACCGAGCGCCATGCGGGCCTGTGACTCGGTGCCCAGCACGAGGGAAGCGCGGGTGTGCGCGCCCTCGCGGACCAGCTTGGGAAGGTTCTGATCGGTCGGGTCCTGGGTTCCCTGCCACATCAGCACGTCGACCGCGCGGCCCTGGTTGTGAATCTTGCGCACGGCCATGAAGTACCTCGAGGTGGCCTTGGCACCGCCGTAGGGGCGCCTGTCGTCGCCGACGACCGGGCACATGAACGCCAACTGCGCCTCATCGACCAGCACGATCAGCGGCGCGAACACGATGCTCGGGTCACGGCGCTGCTCCTCGATCCGCCGGTTCATCTCCTCAACCGCGTCCTCAACCATCTCGGTCGCCTCGATGACGTGGTCATCCGAGGGGCCCTCGATCAGCACTTCGGCGATGCCGTCGAACATCGCCCAGTCCCCGATGCCCTTGAGATCGGCAATCCAGAACTGAACCGAGCGGTCCAGGGCCAGCCACAGCGCAAGCGAGCGCAAACTAGCGGTCTTGCCCTGGTTCGAGCGCCCGGTGATCAGGAAGTGGCGCTGATAGAGACTCAGCTCCGCCAGGTCACCGCGCAGATCCTGCCCCCACGGCGCCTTCCCGGTCTTGTAGTTCGCGGTCACCGTGGCGTCCGTGACCAGCGGAGACGGGCCGATCGGCTCATCGAGCGCACCGGAATCCGCGATCCACAGACGGACCGTCCGGGCCGCCTCGGGAATGTTGATGAACACCTCGTGCTCGTGCCGGGTCAGGTTCTCGGCGAGCTTGCGCCGCTTGCCCTGCACCTCGTTCGTCGCCACACCCGAGGGCAAGGTGACGTCGACTTCCACGCCGCATCCCGCGATCCGGATCGGACCGAGCATCGACGCGCCCGCGTCGCCCATTTCCTTGATGGCGTTGCGCAGGGCGGGTACTCCGAGGTCGCGCAGTGCCTTGACCACGATCGACGGCGTGATCGGCTCGCCCTCACTGTTGCGGACGTTCTCGGGTAGGGCCCATGCCGGGGCGGCTTGCTGCTTGCTGCCGATCGCCCACAGCGCGAGCAGGGCCAGGAAGGGCCCGATCGCGAGAGCCGGTCCCCAGACCACGCGGACGATGGTGATGAGCAGGTTGATGAAGTCGATGGTCGCCATTAACGGGGTGACGACGTCCGTGACGTCCTTCGTCGCGATCGCCATCACGATCCCGAGGGCGACCAGCGAACCGACACCCATACCAGCGCTGACCGCAACGCCCTTGGCCGCGTCGATCGGGGAGTGCAGGAGGTCCATGCGGCGGCGGTGGCGGGCCTCGCGGAAGTGCTGCCCGCGCTCCTCCCACTCCGAAGCCATCTCGTGGTTGCCCGCGGCTTCGGCGGCGCGGAACATCCGCTCGTACCGGGACGCGGTCCGACCGTCCCACGTCCGCTTCGCCGCAATCTTCGCCCCGCCGACGACGTACAGGGTGTGCCGGGCAACGGCGCGGGCGGTGGTCTTGGTCGTCTCATGCGTGAGTGCGGTCTTGACCGCGCGTCCGGAGCGGACCCACAACGGGACGGGCGCGGCGGGTGCCGGTTCGGGGACCACGGTCAGCGTGGTCACGGTGGCCGACTCGGGAGCCGGTTCGTTGTTCTTGTGCAGGTGAACGACGTTGTCACTCATGGTTCAGGACACTCCTGACTGCCCCGTGTCCGGGGTGAGGGTGAAAAGGGAGGGCGGTGCGGGGCGAGCGGGTGGCGCGGGTGCGCGTCACCACCAGCGGGACTTCCTCGGCACGATGTTGGGGTGGCCGTTGACCATGTGGTCCACGCACTGCGGGCAGTCCTCGCGCGGCCGGAGGTTGCGGTGGGCGCGGGGGTCGTGGGCGTGCTGCCAGCACTGCGGGCACTCACCGGGAGGCGTTGACTGGTTGGCCACGCTCACCACCAACCGGAGGACTTCTTCGCGGCCTTGGCCTGCGCCGCTTCCGTCACGAGTCGCTGACGCTCTACCTGCAACGCGGTGATCTCAGCGATCAACCGCGTTTCTGCAGAGGTGGAGACGGAGTCGATCCGGTTGTCCGCGCGGCCGGTGCTCTTTCCGCGCATGACCCGGTAGGAGCCGCCGGCGAGCGCTGCGAGCATCTGACGGCGCTCCGATCCGGTCAGCGGCCACAGCTCGCCCTTGCGGACGGCATCGAGCTTGCGGTTCGTCTCGCGGATCGCCTGGTCAAGGCGGCGGGTGTTGGGCTTTCCCATGGTCAGTACGTCCTTCCGGCGTGCGGGGCGAGGATGAGGTGAATGTCGGCGAGCTGGACGGTCGAGCCCTGCGAGCGCAGCCATGCGGCGACTTCGCGGGTGACCCGGTCCCAGCAGAAGGAGGTGGGGACGGTGACGGTTCCGTGGGCGAAGGCACGGCCCTCACCGGGCATGGTCACGTGCGCGTGCCACGCGTAGTCGATGGTGCTCGGAGCAGCGTTGATGCTGGTCACAGCGGAACTCCAAGAGGTGGTGGGAGAGTTCAGGCGGCGCGCTGGTCTTCGGGGTAGGCGCAGGGCACGCAGGTCCCGAGCGAGGCGGGGATGACGTAGCCGGCGTCGCGGCGGCAGGACGGGCAGGTGCGGCGTGCTTGCATCGCTTTGGCGAGCGCGGCCCGCCGGCCCGGAGTCATCGACCGGACGGGCTTGGCGCGGTCGATCCGGTACAGGTAGGCGACCAACGGGCCGCGCCGATACCGCGGGCGCAGGACCTGCGCCGCTACGGGTTGGCCGCCCGGGCGCAGGCCGCGGGCCCGTAACTGCCGGCGGGTGGCGTAGCCGTCCGGGGCGAGGCGCCACGGGAATGTCGGTATCCCGTGGCGGTCGCCGTCCGGGTCGAAGCACTGAGTGAGCGAGCCGCCCATCAGACGGTGTTGGCGGCGCGTTCGGTGAGCAGGGCGTCCCGCAGCATCCGGGCGTTGACCGGCGACGTGTGGACCGCGCGGCGGATACCCTCCGCCGTGATCTGCCCGTCCGTCCAATCGGCCGTTGCGGCGCGGGCCTCATCGGTCAGTTGGTCCTTGGTGCGGCGCGGCCGTGCCGATCGGGCCACCTCCGGAACGCGTCCCGTGGCGCGGCGCGGTCGGGTCGACTCAGCGGCCACCGGGCGGTGCTCGATTGCCGCGACCGGAGCACGCTCCGGGGTCGGGGTCGGCTTGGCCAGTTGGGTCGACTTGAGAAAGTCGACAGTGACCGGATCGGGCATGGGAAGCAGTGCGGCCGGGGCGGATGCCGGGGTCGATACCGCGAGGTCAGCGGTAGACCGATTCCTTGTGATCTCGGTGGATTTCTCCGCATTCGCGTCCGGCGCCGGAATCGGGTCGGGGCGGTGGTGGAGAACCTTGGCGACCAGGTCGGAACCGAAGTAGATCGACCCGACCGGAAGCGAAGTCGCGAGCAGGACCAGGGCCCAGTTCGCGGGGTCCCAGTCGGCGAGCCGGGTCCAGTCGAGTTGCGCGTCGTGCAGCTTCGGGACCAGGCCGTGCACGTAGTTGAGGACCAGCGAGGCGAGCGTGTAGGCGCCCAGTACCCGTAGGGCGAAGTCGCGCGCCTTGTCGGTCAGGACCAGCGTGGCGACCAGGGCCAGGGCCATCAGGCCATCGACCACGAACGGGTAGAGCGTCGCGGCCGTGTTGTCCGCGCCGACCGCGTTGGCGATGTCCCGCAACGCGTTCCATGACACGCGGAACGCCATGGCGACCACGGCGACCAGGGCCAGCACGAGAGCTGCCCGTCCCTTGCGGTGAAGGTTCATGCCGCGCCGCCCGTCGTGCTCGCGTCGGCGGTGCGGTTGGCCAGCTCGCGGCGGGCGACCAGCGCCCGGCGCTGCGCCCGCCGGATCCGGCGGACGTCCAGCTCGGTGGGCGTGCGGTCAAGGGTGACGATCTGCGCGTCCAGCAGCTCGATGTCCGCCGTGATGACGGGCATCTCCCGCTCGATCGCGTCCAGCTCCGCATCCGTCGGCTCCATGAAGTCGGCGAACGCGGTAACAACGTCCTGAACAGTGACGATGGAATTCATTGGGTCGTGTTCTCCCTAGTAGGTGGAACGGCCCGAACAGCGGCTCCCGGGGTGCCTCCCGGGAGCCGCGCGCCGTTGTCGGGTAGGTCTGCTCGGCCGAGCAGCCACGGCCCCCGACGCCCCGATTCGAGGCGTCAAGGACCGTGAGCACTCGGGCTCACATCGATCCATCGACCGCCCGTGTGCAGGCGACTGGATCGGCACTCTGTTGATTTCTCAAACAATCGACGCTCTCTTCGTACTCGCCCTCACGGGCTTTCCTCTGGACGCCATACCTGCAGGTCAAGTGGGGCGCGACGACCACTTCCCCAAGCTGCTTAGGGGGGGTTGCCGTGTTGCCTGTTAGGTACCGTAGGCAAAGTCGGAGCTGCGCGCAACCCCCTCTTGCGATACGGTTCGTTAGCCCCCCTAGGCGAGCATTGGAGAGCCGTGCACGACGACATGAAGCGGGTCGCGGAAATCGCGGTACCGGTCGACAGGGCCAAAGCAGCAATCGACCTGATGGCGACGTACCAAGGCTGGGTTTTGGAGCTGTCCCGGGTTCGGCGTGAAGCCATCGAGGAAGCCCAGGCCTCGGGCATGACTCAGGCTGAGATCGCCACGAAACTCGGGGTCAGTCGCGGGCGCGTTGGTCAGCTAGCCTCTGCCGGCCCGCCGCCGGAGCGTGCGTTCTTCGGCACGGGACAGGTGACTGTCTCGCTTGGTGGCAAATATGAAGCTGGCAAGGGGCCTGACCAGAACCCCAGTGAGGTTGTGACCAGGGAAGACCTCGACAACTTCGAGCACCTGCGCAAGTTGCTGGGGGGCATGAAGCTGGAAGCCGAGTACGAGGTGATCCCGACGACAGGAATCGTCAACCTCAACAGGGACAACCACGTCGTGGTCTGCGGCCCGCGACTGTCGCCGATCGTGGCCCAGGTGCTTGAAGGCGACGACAACCTTCGGTTTGAGAAGGATCGCGCGTGGCACCTGCTGGACCGGAAGGCAGGAAAGGAGTACCGCTCGCCCTTGGATGAGGACGGCTCGCCGGGTGACTTCGGCTACCTGGGACGACTCCCCCGGCTGGATGGGCGGGGGACGTTTCTCTACATCGCGGGCGTCCACGCCATCGGCGCGAACGGCGTCGTGCACTACCTGGAGAACAACCTCGCTGAGCTGTACAGGGAGGTTCGGACCAAGAGGTTCTCGACGCTCATCTCCTGCCGCTACGACCCCGACACGCTCACCGTGTTGGAGAGCCGCCGCGTCACGCCGTTGTACCGACATGAGGGATGAACATGCGCGTCTGTCTGGACACTCGCCCTGGAGGGGCGAACCCGAACGAGGATTGGGTAGCTGGATCGCCCACGCTCGCCATCGTGTTGGACGGACTCAGCACGGCGGGGCTTTCCACGGGATGCCAACACGGCGTTCCTTGGTATGTGGCCCAGCTCGGGGGACACCTGCTTGCGAGTCTCGCGGACTCGCAACGTGCGCTCTCTGACGGTTTGGCCGACGCTCTTGAACGAGTGGCAGGGATGCATCCTCAATGCGATCTCAAGAATCCGGGTACACCGTCCGCCACGGTCGCGGTTCTGCGGCAGCGAACGGACGCCTTTGACCATCTGGTTCTCGCCGATTCGCCCATCGTCTTCGAAGATGCCACGGGTTACTCAGTGATCACCGATCTTCGGGTGGATGAGATCTTGCCGGAGTTGAGGACCGAGACCGAGCGTCACGAGACACACACGCCCGAGCACAGAGAGGCGGTGCAAGCACTTGTGACGGCCCAGCGTCAGGTGCGCAACACGCCCGAGGGCTACTGGGTTGCGGCGGCCGGCCAGGATGCAGCGGAGCACGCTTTGACGGGTACGACGGCACTGGAGGGCCTGCGCGCCGCCGCAGTGATGTCCGACGGGGTATCGAGGCTTGTCACCGAGTACGAGATGGCGACTTGGGCCGATGCCTTTGCAGCGCTGCGGCGCGGGGGGCCCCGGGAACTGATCGAGCGGGTGCGTGAAGTTGAAGCGACGGACCCGACGGGACGCCGATGGCCTCGCTACAAGTCCGGCGATGATGCAGCCGTTGCGTTCTGTCAGTGGTGATCTGACCAGGGGAAGAGCCGCTTGCGCTGACATCAACTGCTGACATCAACAGCCACGTACAACGGCGGACAGTCGCGCACTCGCGTGTCGCTGGAATAGCCCAGTGACGCTGCGGAATTGCTGATCCACAGGGCGCGCCGCGAGAGGGAACGCGCCTACGGATCAGAAGGTTGCAGGTTCGAATCCTGCCGAGTGCACACAGATCAAAAGCCCCGCCGGGTGAACCGGCGGGGCTTTTGACATCAATGGGTGCCGTCAGCGCACCCCGGGAACGCTCGGTGTTTGTGTCCGATTCCGAGCGCTCGGGGCCGTCCCTGGACAGGGCAGGCCCCGGATGGCCGGCTCAGCCGCCGAGCATGCCGTTGGGCAGGATCGAGCTGACGATGCCCGAGGGATTGGCCAGGAGCTGGTTCACGACTCCCGAGGGATTGGTCAGGAGCTGGTTCACGACTCCCGAGGCATTGCTGAGGGGAGCCGGGACCACCCCAAGGGGGTCCGGAGTGTCGGCGGCTTGGGCGCCGGCGACGCCCATGGTGAGGAGTCCCGCTGTGAGCGCGACGACTGTCGTTGTGCGAACTGCGGTCCGCCAAACGGCGGTGGGGGTGGTCATCCGTCCTCCACGTAGTTGCGGTTCACGGGCGGAGCGTGTCCGCCCGGCCTGATCAACCCGACAACTGTGCAGCGAGCCGAGGGTTACTCCGGACTCCGGACTCCGCCCTGTGCGGCCGAACGATTCGCCGTCCGTGAGTGCCTGAGGCTAGGCGTGGCTGTCCGCATCCCAGACCTCGGCACGGTGAGCGTTCCTGCTGGTCAGGTGGGTTGTCAGCGCGAGGCTCTACTGTCGTCGTGTGCGGCAGGCATGGACGTGTTCGGGGTTGCGGTGGTCGGGGGACGGGCCCGTGCTCGTGTGGGGCGGGGGGCGGGGGAGTCCGCTGGCACGGGGGAAGCGGGTGGCGTTCGGCGTGGTGGACGGGGGTGTGCGGACGTGCGTCGGGGCCCGGGGCAACGCGTGTCCCGTGCGAGCCCCCGTGTCGCCGCGCGGTACGGGCGCGCGGTGTGAGGAGTGCGCACGCCTCGACCGGGCGCACTCCGTGGCCGCCGACACGATGGCGGACGATCCGCGGCCGTACCACGTGTATCTCGCGTGGTTCGGGCCCGGCATGGTGAAGGTGGGGATCACAGGGGTCGAGCGGGGTTCCGCGCGCCTCCTGGAGCAGGGTGCCGTCACCTTCAGCTGGCTGGGGCAGGGGCCGTTGATGGCGGCGCGCAGGACCGAGGAGCTGTTGCGGGCCGCGCTCAAGGTGCCGGACCGGATCCCGTACGCCGACAAACGGGCGGTGCGGGCGGAGCTGCCGGGGCCCGGGGAGCGCATCGCCGAGATCCGGGAGCTGCACGCGCTCGCCGGACGGCTCCACGGCTGGCCGGAGTCGCTGCGGCGCGAGCCCTTCGTACCCGTCGACCACACGGACGTGTTCGGGCTCGCCGGACTCCCGCCCGCACGGGGAGTCGTGAGCGAACTGGTCGCGGGAGGGGTGATCAACGGTGAGCTGTGCGGTGCCGCGGGTCCTGACCTCCATCTCGTCACCGGGCGGGGAGTCGTCGTTCTCGACACACGGTTGATGACGGGGTGGGATCTGGCCGGGGCCGGGGCCGGGGCCGGGGCCGGGGCTGGGGCGGGGGATGGAGGCTTCGGGATCTCCTTTCCTGTACGGGAGTTGAGGGTCGCGGACCTCGGTGTCCAGGACGGGCTCTTCTGAGCGGGCCGTGTGAAGGGGTGGGGTGCGCGGTGGAATGGTCAAGACTTGGATCCCTTTGGGATCCCGTTCGGAAAGGTGCTGGACGACCGGGGACGCCCGGACGGAGAGTGGCGGACATGAGCGACCACGATCACGCGCCTGTCGCAGCCCACGAGCCGCCCTACTACGTCGCCGTGTTCACCTCCGTACGGACGGAGGACGACGCCGGGTACGGGGAGACCGCCGAACGGATGGAGGAACTGGTGCAGCAGATCCCGGGCTACCTGGGAATGGATCACGCGCGGACCCCGGGCGGACTGGCCATCACCGTCGGGTACTTCCGGGACGAGGACGCCATCAAGCAGTGGAGTGCGCACGCCGAGCACCGGGCGGCACAGCGGCGCGGCCGGACCGAGTGGTACGAGCGGTACACCCTGCACGTCGCCAAGGTCGAGCGGAGCCATGGGTTCGAGCGTGCCCGCGGCTGAGCGGGAGGGCGCGGCCGGCGCCGGGAAGGTGCCGGGCGAGGTGTCCGGGGCGGTTCCGGGCGAAGGGCCCGTGCCGACTCCGGGCGAGGCGTCGGAGGTCCGGGGCTTCTGGGAGGGGCTCGGACTGCCCGGACTCGTCGACGTCCACACGCACTTCATGCCCGAGCGGGTGCTGCGCAAGGTCTGGGACTACTTCGACGGGCTCGGTGAGCTCACCGGCGGCGTCGAGTGGCCGATCACCTATCGCGCCGACGAGGACGAACGGCTCGCGCTGATCAGGGAGTTCGGGGTACGCGCCTTCACGGCGATGGTGTACCCGCACAAGGCGGGCATGGCCGAGTGGCTCAACTCCTGGGCCGTCGACTTCGCCCGTCGGACCCCGGACTGCCTGCACACCTCCACCCTCTTGCCCGAGCCGGGCGTCGAGCGGTACGTGCGCGACGCGGTGGAGGCGGGTGCGCGCGTCTTCAAGGCGCATGTGCAGGTGGGGGCGTACGACCCGGGGGACGAACTCCTCGATCCGGCCTGGGGATTGCTCGCCGAGGCGGGTGTTCCCGTCGTGATCCACTGCGGATCGGGGCCCTCGCCCGGCAAGCACACCGGGCCGGGCCCGGTCGCGGCGGTCCTCGGCCGGCATCCCCGGCTGCGGCTCGTGTTCGCGCACATGGGGATGCCCGAGTACGCGGACTTCCTCGGGCTCGCCGAGCGGTACGACGAGGTGCGGCTCGACACGACCATGGCGTTCACGGACTTCAGCGAGCGGCTGGCGCCGTTTCCGCCGGAGCTGCTGCCCCGGCTCGCGGACCTCGGGGACCGGGTGCTCCTCGGCACCGACTTCCCGAACATCCCGTACCCGTACGTCCACCAGCTGCGCGCGCTGGAACGGCTCGGGCTGGGGGACGACTGGCTGCGGGCGGTCTGCCACGAGAACGGCGCACGCCTCTTCGGTCTCGGCTGACGTCGACGGGGCGGGCGGGGCCCTGGTCCGGGGCCCCGCCGGGAACCGCGTGATCTTCCCAGGAGTTCCCTGAGAGGCACCTGTGTGTTTCTCAGGAAAATCACAGGTTGCCGAAAGGATGCTCTCAGCGGCGCCCACCAAGGTGTCCGCTATGACCACGACCTCGCCCCAGGGGCGCACCGAACTGCTGAGGCCGGACGGGAGCCCCGTCCGGGTGCTTGTGGTGGACGACGAGCTGTCGATCACCGAGCTGCTGTCCATGGCCCTTCGCTACGAGGGCTGGCAGATCCGCAGCGCGGGTGACGGGACGGGTGCGGTGCAGACCGCGCGCGAGTTCCGGCCCGACGCCGTTGTCCTCGACATGATGCTGCCGGACATGGACGGGCTGACGGTCCTCGGCCGGCTCCGCCGGGAGCTGCCCGATGTCCCGGTGCTGTTCCTGACGGCCAAGGACGCGGTCGAGGACCGGATCGCGGGGCTCACGGCCGGGGGCGACGACTACGTCACCAAGCCGTTCAGCCTCGAGGAGGTCGTGGCCCGCCTGCGCGGTCTCATCCGGCGCTCGGGTGCCGCCGACCGGCGGTCCGAGTCCGTGCTCGTCGTCGGAGACCTCACCTTGGACGAGGACAGTCACGAGGTGTCGCGGGGCGGTGACAACATCCACCTGACCGCGACGGAGTTCGAGCTGCTGCGCTTCCTGATGCGCAATCCGCGCCGGGTGCTGAGCAAGGCGCAGATACTCGACCGTGTGTGGTCGTACGACTTCGGCGGGCAGGCCAATGTGGTCGAGCTCTACATCTCGTATCTGCGCCGCAAGATCGACGCCGGGCGTGAGCCGATGATCCACACCCGGCGTGGGGCCGGATATCTGATCAAGCCCGCCGTGTCATGAGCGGACGACGACGGACGCGAGCGCAGAAGAGGCGAGGACGACAGCCGCGCACCCTGCGGACGCGGCTCGTCGTCTCGGCGGTCGCGCTCATCGCCGTGGTCTGTGCCGTGATCGGCACGGTGACGACCATCGCGCTGGACCAGCATCTCTACAAACAGCTGAAAGACCAGGTCACCGACGCCGGCCAGCGACTCTCGGGTCCCCCCTCGAACCTGCGGGGCGCGAACCCGGGCGACGGAAGTCAGGATCCCAGCAAGCCGAACGCCGACGGGGCGCCGAACTCCGCCGATGATTCCTCCGCCGAGGACCGGCTCGACATTTTCGTCACCAGGGGTCCGACGCAGACGAAGACCATAGCGGCCGAACTCGGCACCGACGGCGGCGTCGACAAGGCGGTCGTCGCCGCGGAGGAGTCCAGCAACAGCGCCGGATTCCAGCGGATGAAGGCCGTCGCGCTCACCGCCGGACAGAAGGCCGTGCTCGCCTCCGTCGCCAAGGACGGCAAGCCGCACACCGTGGACGTCCCGGGCCTGAGCGAGTACTACGTCATGTACGTGACCGGCGGTCACGGCAGCTTCTACGTCGGTCTGCCCACCGAGTCCGTCACGAACACCATCAACACCCTCATCCTCGTCGAGGTGAGTGTCACCGGTGCCGGTCTCATCGCCGCCGGAATCGCGGGCAGTGTCATCGTCGGCCTGGCCCTGCGCCCCCTGCGCAAGGTCGCCGCCACCGCCACCCGCGTCTCCGAACTCCCCCTGCACACGGGTGAGGTCACCCTCTACGAGCGTGTCCCGGAGTCCGAGTCCGATCCGCACACCGAGGTCGGGCAGGTCGGGGCGGCTCTCAACCGCATGCTCGACCACATCCACGGCGCGCTGCACGCGCGGCAGCAGAGCGAGATGCGCGTACGGCAGTTCGTCGCGGACGCCAGTCATGAGCTGCGGACGCCGCTGGCCTCCATCCGCGGGTACGCCGAGCTGACCAGACGGGGCAGGGAAGAGACCGGTCCCGACACCCGGCACGCGCTCGGCCGGATCGAGTCCGAGGCCGGGCGCATGACCCTGCTCGTGGAGGATCTGCTGCTGCTCGCGCGGCTCGACGCCGGGCGGCCGTTGCAGCACGAGCAGACCGACCTCGTACCCCTGGTGATCGACGCCGTCAGCGACGCGCGCGCCGCCGGGCGGGGTCACAACTGGCGGCTCGAACTGCCCGAGGAGCCCGCGCTGGTGTCGGCGGACGCCGCGCGCCTGCAGCAGGTCATGGTCAATCTCTTCGCGAACGCCCGCACCCACACTCCACCGGGGACGACCGTCACCGCGCGGGTGCACCGGCACGGGCCGTGGCTGTGCGTGGACGTCCAGGACGACGGACCCGGCATTCCGGCCGACCTGCTGCCGCGCGTCTTCGAGCGGTTCGCGCGAGGCGACTCGTCGCGTTCCCGGTCCTCCGGCTCGACCGGTCTCGGGCTCGCCATCGTGCAGGCCGTCGCGGCCGCGCACGGGGGCGCGGTGACCGTGGACAGCGTGCCCGGCAGGACCGTGTTCACCCTGCATCTGCCCGCGCTCGCCCTCGAAACATCGTGGCAACCGCACTCACAGGCACAGCACAGCGCCACCACATGGGTGCAACAGGGGGCTTGACGAGAGTCGTTCCCATGCGAACCGACTCTTCTCCCGGCAACCTGCCGGCGCGGGAGCACCTCCCGGCCGGAGACGCCGGTACGCCTGTCCTGGACGTAGTGATCCCCGTCTACAACGAGGAGAAGGACCTCCAGCCCTGTGTGCTCAGACTCCACGAGCACCTCAAGCGCACGTTCCCGTACGCGTTCCGCATCACGGTCGCGGACAACGCTTCGACGGACACCACCCCTCAGGTGGCGGCGCGGCTGGCGGCACAGATCCCGGAGGTCACGTCCTTCCGGCTGGAGCAGAAAGGCCGCGGCCGGGCGCTGCGGACCGTGTGGTCGGCGTCCGACGCGCCGGTTCTCGCGTACATGGACGTGGACCTGTCCACCGATCTGAACGCGCTGCTGCCGCTGGTGGCCCCGCTGATCTCCGGTCACTCGGACCTCGCGATCGGCTCGCGGCTGTCCCGCTCCTCGCGCGTGGTGCGCGGTGCCAAGCGGGAGTTCATCAGCCGCACGTACAACCTGATCCTGCGCGGCTCGCTCCAGGCCCGCTTCTCGGACGCGCAGTGCGGCTTCAAGGCGATCCGCCGTGATGTCGCCCAGGTGCTGCTGCCCCTGATCGAGGACACCGGCTGGTTCTTCGACACCGAGATGCTGGTGCTGGCCGAGCGGGCCGGGCTGCGCATCCACGAGGTTCCGGTCGACTGGGTCGACGACCCGGACTCGACCGTCCACATCGTCAGGACCGCGACGGACGACCTCAAGGGGGTGTGGCGGGTGGGACGCGCTCTCGCCACCGGTTCGCTGTCGCTCGACCGGCTCGCCCGGCCCTTCGGGGACGACCCGCGCGACCGCGAACTGACCGACGTGCCCAAGGGGCTGGCCCGTCAGCTCGTCGGCTTCTGCGTCGTGGGAGGCCTCTCCACGCTCTTCTATCTGCTGCTCTACAGCGGCTTCCGCTCCTTCTCGGGGTCGCAGGTCGCCAACGCGCTCGCGCTGCTCGTGTCGGCGGTCGCCAACACGGCGGCCAACCGGCGGCTGACGTTCGGTGTACGCGGCCGGGGCGGCGCCGTCCGGCACCAGGCGCAGGGCCTGGTCGTCTTCGCCATCGGGCTGACCCTGACCAGCGGCTCCCTCGCCGCCCTGAACGCGGCGACGAGCGATCCCTCGCACTCCACCGAGCTGGCGGTGCTCATCGCCGCCAACCTCGCGGCGACCGTGCTGCGCTTCCTGCTCTTCCGCGCCTGGGTCTTCCCGGACCGCCAGGGCGAGTCACCGTCGCCGTCCCCGGTGGTGGCCTCGCACCAGCCGGGCCCGCCGGTCCACCCGACGGGCGTACGGCACGGCGTGGACGCGCGTGCCCCGCTGCCGCAGCGCCCGACGGCGCCCTCGTCCTCGTACGACACGGCCCAGTTCCGCGCCGGTGAAGCCGCGGACCGCACCTGGGGGGATTCGACCATGCAGTTGCAGGCGGTGCGCCCGCACGATCACGATCCGAGGAACGCGCGATGACGACACAGCCCGATACGAGTACCGACACGAGTACGAGCCGTCCGGGGGGCGTGAGTCCCGCCGTCGGCGCCGGCTCCACGACGGGCGCCCAGGTTTCCGGAAGCTCCGGTCACTCCTGGGGGCCGCCCGCCTCGACGCTCCCCCCGGAGCCGGCCCCGCCCGCGGCGGCGCCCGGGTCCGGTGAGCCCCAGGAGCCGTTCTTCCGGCGGGCCTGGAGAGGCCGGCCCGAGGACCCGCGCTGGGCGCGCCCCGCTCTGCTCGGGCTGCTGCTCGTCACCGCGGTGCTGTACCTGTACGACCTGAGCGCCTCCGGGTACGCCAACTCCTTCTACTCCGCGGCCGTGCAGGCCGGCAGCCAGAGCTGGAAGGCCTTCTTCTTCGGCTCGCTCGACTCGGCCAACGCCATCACCGTCGACAAGCCCCCGGCCTCGCTGTGGCCGATGGCCCTGTCGGTACGGATCTTCGGACTCAGCTCCTGGGCGATCCTCGTTCCCGAGGTGCTGATGGGTGTCGCCACGGTCGGCGTCCTGTACGCGGCCGTGCGCCGCAGGTTCAGCCCGGCGGCAGGTCTGATCGCGGGCGCGGTGTTCGCGCTCACTCCCGTCGCCGCGCTGATGTTCCGGTTCAACAACCCGGACGCGATGCTCGCGCTGCTCATGACCGTCACGGTCTACTGCGTGATCCGCGGCCTGGAGGACGGCCGGACGAAGTGGCTGGTCTGGGCGGGCGTCGCGGTCGGCTTCGCCTTCCTCGCCAAGACGCTGCAGGCTTTCCTGATCCTTCCGCCGCTGGCCGTGCTGTACGCGGTCTGCGCGCCGGTGAGGCTGCGGAAGCGGTTCGCGCAGCTGGGCCTCTCGGCGGTCGCGATGATCGTCGCCGGAGGCTGGTGGGTCGCGATCGTCGAACTGTGGCCCGCGTCCTCCCGCCCGTACATCGGCGGCTCGCAGAACAACTCGTTCCTGGAGCTGACGTTCGGCTACAACGGCCTCGGCCGTATCAACGGCGACGAGACCGGCAGCGTCGGTGGCGGTGGCGGCGGCGGTGGCACCGGGCAGTGGGGTGAGACCGGCTGGAACCGGATGTTCAACTCCGAGATCGGCAGCCAGATCTCGTGGCTGCTCCCGGCGGCCCTGATCCTGCTGGTGGCCGGCATCGTCCTCACCCGGAAGGCGAAGCGGACCGACCTGGCCCGTGGCTCCTTCCTGGCCTGGGGCGGCGCGCTGCTCATGACCACGCTCGTCTTCAGCTACATGGCCGGCATCTTCCACCAGTACTACACGGTGGCCCTGGCCCCCTACATCGCCGCCGTGATCGGTATGGGAGCGACGGTGCTGTGGGAGGAGCGGGGCAAGGTGTGGGCGTCGCTCACGCTCGCCGGTGCGGTCACCGCGTCCGCGGCCTGGGGGTACGTCCTCCTCAACCGCACCTCCGACTATCTGCCGTGGCTCAAGTGGCTGGTCCTCGTCGGTGGTCTGGCCGGCGCGCTCGGCCTGATCTTCGCGGGCCGGCTGGGCCGCCGACTGGCCCTCGCGGCCGTCGCGCTGAGCTTCGTGTCCGCGGTCGCGGGTCCGACGGCGTACACGCTCTCCACGGTGAACACCGGACACACCGGCTCCATCGTGACGGCCGGTCCGTCCGGGGCGAGCATGATGGGCGGCGGTCCGGGCGGCGGTGGCGGTGGCATGCGGGGCGGCTTTCCCGGCGGCGGCCAGAACCAGCAGAACGGCAACGGCACCCCGCAGAACGGGCAGCAGGGCGGCGGCATGGGCCAGCCCCCGACGGGTGGCACCGGCGGCTTCCCCGGCCAGAACCAGCAGGGCAACGGCAACACCCAGGGCCAGAACCAGCAGGGCGGCATGCCCGGCGGCGGTACGGGTGACGGCGGTATGGGCGGTGGCGGCGGCGGTGTCGGAGGACTGCTGAACGGCGCGACCGTCAGCTCCAAGGCCAAGACGCTGCTGTCGAAGGACGCGGACCACTACACCTGGGCGGCGGCGGCCGTCGGCTCCCAGAACTCCGCGAGCTACCAACTGGCCACCGGCAAGCCGGTGATGGCCATCGGCGGCTTCAACGGAACCGACCCGTCCCCGACCCTGGCCCAGTTCAAGAAGTACGTGACGGACGGCAAGATCCACTACTTCATCTCGGGCGGCGGCATGGGTGGTGGCGGAAACTCCGCCACGACCTCCAGCTCCTCGCAGATCAGCTCGTGGGTCACGGCCAACTTCAAGAAGGTGATTGTGGGTTCGGCCACCTTCTACGACCTGACGCAGCCGACGAGCGGCAACTGACCGGCGCTGGTCCGCAGGGTCCGTAGGCGGGCGATGGCCCGGCAGGCGCGCGGTGGTCCGGCGGGTGGGTGCCGGCCCGGCGAGTGGGCGGTGGCCCGGCGAGTGGGCGGTGGCCCGGAGCGAGAGTGCTCCGGGCCACCGCCCTTTCGTTTCTCGTGGTGCGGGGGGCCGCCGTCGGCCGTCGCCGGAGAATCCGCGTTGTACGCCGTATGGGAGCTGTTCTGCGGTGTACAGCATGGCAATTCCGACCACCCCCCAAGGGCACTCCCAGCGCTGGCTGATCCTGTGGCCAACCCCGCCATGGCGCACGCGATCATGAGCGCGATTCCGCGGGAGAAGGCCGGCGTGGGCGCGGGGATCAACGGCACGCTCGCCGAGTTCGGGAACGGACCGGGGGTCGCGGTGCTCGGCGCGGTGCTCAACTCGCGGTTCGCGGCGCTGATTCCGGTGACGGCGGGCTCGCTGCCCGCGGCGCTCGCCTCCGCAGGATCGGCGAAGGAGCGGGGCCGGATCACCGACACGTTCTCGTCGGGGCTGGAGACCAGCCAGTTGGTGGGCGCCGTCGCGGTGCTGCTCGGCGGACTCCTGGCGGCGGCGTTGCTGCGGCGGGCGGAGAGGGCAGACTCCGCGGTGGCGGTCTCCGTGTGAGGGGCACGTGGGGTCCGCGGGGCCGTTCTTCGCGGAGCGCCCGCCTAGCATCATGAAGGAGGGCGGACCGGGGAGTTCCGGCCCGCTCCGGGTTCGAGTTCCGAGGAAGGTGCGCCATGGTGAGGGCAGCCGACAGGGCCGAGCGGCCGGCGCGGACCAGTGTCTGGCTGGAGGGCAAGGCACCCCGGGGCGGAGCGGCCCGGGGTGGCGGCCAGCCGTCCGGGCTCGACCGGGAGCGGATCACCGAGGCCACCGTGCGGTTGCTGGACGCGGAGGGCCTGGCGAAGTTCTCCATGCGGCGGCTCGCGGCGGAGCTGAACGTCACGGCGATGTCCGTGTACTGGTACGTCGACACCAAGGACGATCTGCTGGAGCTCGCGCTCGACGCGGTGTTCGGCGAACTGGCGCTGCCGGACGCCGAGTCGGGGGAGGGCTGGCGGGATCAGCTGCGGGCGCTGGCTGTGGGGTACCGGGCGCTGCTGGTGCGCCACCCGTGGGTGTCGCCGCTCATCGGGAACTTCCTGAACATCGGGCCCCATTCCATGGCGTTCTCGCTGAGCATGCAGGAGGTGATCCGGAACACCGGGCTGCCGCCGCACGGGCAGATGGGGGCGATGTCGGCGGTGTTCCAGTTCGTGTACGGCTTCGGGACGATCGAGGGGCACTTCGTGCAGCGGTGCGCCTCGGCGGGGATGTCGCAGGACGAGTACTTCCGGCAGGCCATGAGCACCATCAGCGAACAGCCGCAGTTCGCGGCGAACGTCGAGAGTGCGGCGGATCTCATGGAGGCGCGGGGCGGGGACACCGTCTCGGAGATGCGGGAGCGGGACTTCTCGTTCGCGCTGGAGATGCTGGTCGCGGGGATCGAGGCGATGGTGGCACGGGGCTGAGCCCCGTGCCGGGTCCGGCCTGTGCGGCTCCCGCGTGCGGGTGCGGGTGCCGCTTCGTCGTGGGTCGGGGCCGTGCAAGATCCAGCCCCTCCGGCGTTTGAGGGGCGGGGTCTGGGGCGGAGCCCCGGGTACGGGACGGGTAGGGGCGGAGGGGGCGAAGAAAGGGCTTGGCTCGGTCGGGCTAGTCCTGGGGGGCCAGGTGGGCCGGGAAGCCGCCGGTCGCGATCGGGCCCCAGCGGGTCGGGGTGATGCGGATGATCGACTTGGCCTGCTTGCGCATGGCTTCCCGGTACTCGTCCCAGTCGGGGTGCTCACCGGCGATGTTCCGGTAGTACTCGACGAGGGGCTCGACGGAGTCGGGGGAGTCGAGGACCTCGGCGGTGCCGTCGATCTGGACCCAGGGGCCGTTCCACTCGTCGCTGAGGACGATGAGGCTGACCCGGTCGTCCCGCTTGGCGTTACGCGTCTTGGCGCGCTCGGGGTACGTCGAGACGACGACGCGCCCCGAGTCGTCGACACCACAGGTGAGCGGGGAACCCTGGGGGCCGCCGTCGGCACGGCGGGTGAGCAGGACGGCCCGGTGCCGGGGGCGCACGAAGTCCAGCAACTCGTCCAGGGAGACAGAGGTGTTCGTCGCGATGTTGGGTGCCATGCGATCAGCCTAGGCCGCGTGCCCCGGAGTCGCCCGCGGGCTGAGCCGGTGGGCGGCACCGGACCCGATCGGAGCAGCTAAAGTGCTGTTCGTCCTGTGCTCGCAGTCAGGAATGTGCTGCGGAGCTCTCCTGCGCATGGCCGTACGGCCATGCATGCCGAAGAGGTTCGTGGTGGCTGCGTCCGAGTTTTCTGAATTGCCCCGTTGTGCTACGGGTTTCGAGCTGGCCGATGCCCTGATGATCGCCGCGCAGCAGTTGCACGAGACGGATGGTCCCCGCAACACCCTGCGCACCGCCGTCCGGCTGGCCGTGCACATCCTGCCCGGTGCCGAGCACGCCGGGATCTCCGTCATCGAGCGCAACGCCCACCGGCAGACCCTGGCCTGGACGGACGAGGTCGTCCGGTCCGCCGACGCCCTGACGGCGGACCGTGAGCACCCCCCGTACTGGAGCCGGCTCTGGACGGCGCCGGTGGCCCGGATCGAGGACAGTTCCTCGGCCGAGGCGGACGGGGAACTCGGGCTGTCGGGCCTCGGGCTGAGATCGGTGCTGTCGTTGCGGCTGCGGGTCGACCAGCGCCGGCTCACCGTCCTGACGGCGTACGCGCGCAAGCCCCGCGTCTTCGACGAGTCGGCCACCCGGATCGGGCGGCTGTTCACCGCGCATGTCAGCATCGCGCTGGACTCGGTGACGATGCGCGAACAGCTCACCGAGGCGATGCGCACCCGGGATCTGATCGGGCAGGCCACGGGCATCCTCATGGAGCGGCTCGACATCGACGCGTCCGAGGCCTTCGACAGCCTTGTGCGGACCTCCCAGCGGGAGAACATCAAGCTCCGAGACCTGGCCCGGCGGATCGTGGACGCCAGTGAGGGCGAGTAGCCGGGTGAGGCGCGTTCACGCCGCCGGCAGCGTGTCTCCCTGCACCGCCTGGATGTCCAGCTCCACCTTCAGGGTCGTACCGATGGCGGAGATACCCGCCTGGACGATCTGGTTGTAGTGCATGGCGAAGTCCTCGCGGTGGAGTTCGGCGGTCGCGCGGAACGCGGCCCGGGTGCCTCCCCAGGGGTCGGCGCCGGTACCGAGGTGGGTGAGGTGCAGGTCGACGGGACGTACGACGCCGTGCAGGGTGAGTTCGCCGTGCACGGTCCAGCGGTCGGAGCCGGCCGGTGTCAGGCCCGTCGAACGGTAGGTGATCCGCGGGTACTTCTCGATGTCCAGGAAGTCCGGCGACTTCAGGTGGGTGTCGCGCATGCCGTTGCCGGTGTCGATCGAGGCGGCCGTGATCGTCGCCTCGACGCGGGACGCGGCCACCTTGTCGGGGGCGATCTCGATACGGCCCGCGAAGTCCGTGAAGCGGCCGTGCACGCTGGAGATGCCCAGGTGCTGGGCGACCACGCCGATCGAGGAGTGCGCCGGGTCGATGGTCCACGGTCCCGGCGGGGGCAGCTCGGTGCCGCCCCGGCGGGCCAGCGTCACCTGGCCGACCTCGGCACGGCCTGCCGCCGTGACGATCGCTCCGGCCGCGGCGGGCGCGTAGCCGAGAGCGGTCACGATCACCGTGTAGGCGCCGGGCTCGAGGCTCGTGGTGTCGTGCACGGCTCCGTCGGTGTCCGCCTCGGCCCGCAGCACCTGCGCGCCGGTCGTGTCGGTCACCGTGACGACCGCGTGCGACACGGCCCAGCCGTCCCGCGTACGGATCTTCGCGGTCAGTCCCATGGCAGTAACTCCTTGCGATGCGGCAATGAAAACCGGCCCGTGGGGGGCGCGCCTCCGCTCAGAGCGCGCGCATCCCCACGGGCCGGGGCTCGGACTACTCGCCGGGGTGGGCGAGTTCGATCTCGTGGTCGTCCACGCCACGGCCGCCGACGGTCAGCGCGGTCGCCACCGGCGGATAGCCCGCCGCGATGACGGTGTACTCGCCGCCGTCCAGGTCGGTGAAGGCGTAGGCGCCGTCGACGCCGGTCCTGGCCGTGCCGACCACGTTGCCGGCCGCGTCCACGAGCGTCACGCGGGCGTCCGACAGGGGGCCGTGCGGCGCCCGTACGACACCCTGGACCTGGGCGCCCGAGTCGAGGTCGACCTCGATCCGGGTGACCCCGGTGCCGCCGACCTCGACGGGCAGCGCCCGCGGCCGGTGACCCGCGGCGTTCACCGCGACCGTCACGACGCCCGGCACCAGCTCGGCGAAGGCGAACTCGCCCTGCTCACCGGTGGTTCCGGAGGCCAGCACATCACCGCGGACGTCGGTCACGATCACCATCGCGTCCTTGACCGGGTCACCGCCCTCGGCCGTCCGGACGACACCGCTCAGCCCGCTGGTGCCGCTCAGCAGGATGTCGTACGCGAGCGGCTCGTCGTTCACGACGATCGTCGAGGCCTGCGGCTGGAAACCGTCGGCGGAGGCGATCAGGACGTAGGAGCCCACACCGGGCGCGTCCACGGCGTAGGAACCGTCGGCCTGCGCGACCGAGCGGCCGAGCTGCCGTCCCGCCGGTGAGATCAGCGTGACCGCGGCCTGCGGCACGGGCGCGCTCTCGGCGCCACGGACCTGGCCGTGCACCGTGATGCCGCCGGACGCGGGCTGCTGGGTGCCCTCCCTCGTCGCGGTGGCGACGGCGGCGAGCCGCTGCGTGCCCTCGGGGGCCGCCTCGGTGGTGTCGACGGCCGGGGCGAGGGCCGCGGTGGCCGCGGCCTCGACGGCTTCGGCGACGGGAGCCTCGGTGACCGGTTCCCCGGACTTCTCCGCGGCGGCCTGCGCCATCGCGCCGGACGTCCGCAGCGGGACCTCCTTGATGAACAGCACGATGAGGAAGGCGATCAGCGCCATGCCCGCGGCGATCAGGAAGACGTCCGCGATGCCGTGGCCGTACGCGCTCTCCATCACGGTGCGCAGTGGCGCGGGCAGCTTGTCCATGTCCGGGATGCTGGAGCTGGAGTCCGAACCCGAGCCCAGGGAGGCGTACTTGGGGCCGAGGTCGGTCAGCCCGTCCTTCACGTAGTCGGTGATCCGGTTGGCCATGACCGCGCCGAGCGCGGAGACACCGATCGCACCGCCGAGGGAACGGAAGAACGTCACCGTGGAACTGGCCGAGCCGAGGTCGGCCGGAGCCACCTGGTTCTGCGTGGAGAGCACCAGGTTCTGCATCATCATGCCGATGCCGAGGCCCAGCAGCGCCATGAAGATCGCGATGTGCCAGTAGGCCGTGTCGTAGCGGATCGTGCCGAGCAGGCCGAGGCCCGCGGTGACCAGGAAGCCGCCGCTGACCAGCCAGTACTTCCACCGTCCGGTCTTGGTGATGACCTGGCCGGAGACCGTGGAGGAGATGAACAGGCCGGCGATCATCGGGATGGTCATGACGCCCGACATCGTCGGGGACTTGTCCCGAGCCAGCTGGAAGTACTGGCTGAAGAAGACCGTGCCGGTGAACATCGCGACGCCCACGAAGAGCGAGGCGAGGGAGGAGAGGGTGATGGTGCGGTTGCGGAACAGCCGCAGCGGGATGATCGGCTCGCTGGCCCTGGACTCGACCAGCACGAACAGCGCACCGAGGACGATCGCGCCGGCGACCATCGTGTACGTCTGCCACGAGACCCAGTCGTACTTGTCACCCGCGAAGGTGACCCAGAGCAGCAGCAGGGAGACCGCGGCGGAGATGAAGAACGCGCCGGCCCAGTCGACCTTCACGTCCCGCTTCACGACGGGCAGGTGCAGGGTCTTCTGGAGCACGATCAGCGCGATGACCGCGAACGGCACACCGACGTAGAAGCACCAGCGCCAGCCGAGCCAGCTCGTGTCGGTGATGACACCGCCGAGCAGCGGACCGCCGACGGTTGCGACGGCGAACGTCGCGCCCAGGTAGCCGGAGTAGCGACCGCGCTCGCGCGGGGAGATCATCGCGGCCATCACGATCTGCGCCAGGGCGGACAGACCGCCGACGCCGATGCCCTGGACCACGCGGCAGGCGATGAGCATGCCGGGGTTCTGGGACAGCCCGGCGGCGGCCGATCCCAGCACGTAGACGATGAGAGCTATCTGTACGAGCGCCTTCTTGCTGTACAGATCGGAGAGCTTGCCCCACAGGGGCGTGGTCGCGGTCATGGCCAGCAGTGAGGCCGTGACGACCCAGGTGTAGGCGGACTGGCCGCCGCCCAGGTCGCCGATGATCTCGGGGAGCGCGTTGGTGACGATCGTCGACGACAGGATCGCGACGAACATGCCGAGCAGCAGCCCGGAGAGCGCTTCCATGATCTGCCGGTGCGTCATCGGAGCGCCGTCGGCGGCGCCTCCGTGCTTGGCGTGAGAGCCCCGCACACCGGCTGGTGTGGTCGTTGCCATGGGGTTCCTTTTCTTACGTACTTACGCGGGTGTACGGGTGGTCAGTTCTGATACGTCTGTCGCATACGGGGGAGGGGGCGCGGGCGTCCGCTGCGTGGAGCGGCAGTCGCCGAAGCTCTCGCGCAGCCGGCCCATCAGCTCGATGAGCAGTCCGACCTCGTCGTCGGACCAATGGCTCAGCCGGTCGGCGAGCAGCCGCGATGTGCGCAGGGAGAGCTCGTCGAGCTGCTCCTGGCCGGCGTCGGTGAGACGCAGGATGCGTGAGCGCTTGTCGGCCGGGTCGGGGGACCGTTCTATCCAGCCCCGGTCGGCGACATGCGCGACATGGCGGCTGGTCACCGACATGTCCACGGACAGCAGCTCCGCGAGCCTGCTCATCCGCATCTCGCCGTACCGGCCGAGCAGGGTGAGCACGGCGGCGGAGCCTCCGGGGCAGTCGGGCGGCAGGATCCGTCCCATGTCCCTCTTCACGGCACCGATGGCACTGAGGCGGCGAGCCAATTCCTCGTACTGCGCCTGCTCTGCCATCGCACCCCCTGTATTCGTTGCTTGGGGCAACCATAAAAGCAGTTGGTTGCTGCAGGCAAACGAGTTCGGTGCTTCAGGGATAAAAACTTGGCAAAGGCAAGCATTGGCGAATGTAAACACGCAGGTGGGAGTCGGTGGCCGGCCCTTCGCTCGTCGGGTGGTGCACCCGGTCCGGGTGGACGCGCCATCCGGCGAGGTCCGGTTCCGGGGCGCGGCCGACAGGAGGGGCCGGCCGGGGGGCTCGCGAGGTTCACCGGGTGAGAGGCCAGGGCGGGCGGTGTGACGGGCGGGCGCCGGTGTGAAGGCGCCTCGCGGTCGGAGTGAAGGCGCGTCGTGAGCCGCGTGAAGGCACGTCGTGATCGGCGTGAAGCGGAACCCTGCACTTGGGCAGTCCCCGCGTATTCGCTAGGGTCCTGCCCTATGGCAAACACCCAGGGCCCCGAGGGCAACTACGACCCCGCGGGCAGCACCCAGATGTTCCGTGCGTTCGTCGACGAGGCCCCCCAGGGCCGGCAGCAGCAGGCGGCGGCCGCTCCCGCGGGTCCCCGCGTGGGTCTGATCGTCGGCGTCGTCCTCGCCGTCGTGGTCGTCGTCGCGGTGGCCTGGCTCGCGCTCAAGTAACCGAGCGGGGCCGCGCCCTACTTCCACCGGCCGCGCCCTACTTCCACCGGACGGACACGTCCCGCGTCTCGATGTGCATGCCCAGCGGCACGCGCCACGCGTCGACGCACACCGTCCAGGTCCTGCTCTTCCTCGCGCCGGCGGCGATCGGCGCGGGAAGGGTCTCGGTCGACCCGATCGTCGCCCAGTCGATCCCGAGCGACCCGATGATGTGCGTCCCGAACGTCACCGTGCCCGAACGCACCGTTGTACCACCGGTGTTGCGGAAGGAGACGGTCACCTTCTCGCACCACCGATGATCGGCGGCCGCGCGCGAGGTGTCGCTCACGCCGAGTACGGCGGGCCCGGCGCTCGCCGTGGCCCCGGGCGCGGGCGGCGCGGAGGAATGCCCCGAACTCCCGTCCGTCCGGCCGGAGTCGCCGCCGGACGCGGAGGACCCGCCACCGGAGGCTGACGAGGACCCGCCGGCGCCGCCGGTCCCCGTCCCTTCCGTACCGCCGTCGTCGGCCCCTGAACCGCCCGCGCCTCCCGGACCACCGCTGGGCGCGTCCGGGCTCCCCGGGCCACCGTCGCCGTCGGCCGGGAGCGAGCCCGGATCGCCGGTGACCGCCGTGCCGGTGTCGGAACTCCCCTTGTTCTCGGCGGCGTTGGAGCCGTCCGCGGCCGTGCCGCGCAGCGGTACCAGGGACACCTCGCCCGAAGGCGCCACCGCGGCCCCTGACGCCCGCGGAGATCCACCCGCGGCCCCGACGGCGACATAGCCGCCGCCGCTCCCGTCGCCGCCGCACGCGGCCAGTGTTCCGCCCAGACACAGCACGGCCGCCGAGGCACCCACCAGGGCACCTCGGCGACCGCGTATCGACTCGTGACGCATCGCGCCAGTGTGGCTGACGATCCGTCAATTATGAACCCCGCGTGGGGTGGTCAGTCGGAGATGAGGCCTTCCCGCAGCTGGGCCAGGGTGCGGGTGAGGAGGCGGGAGACGTGCATCTGCGAGATGCCGACCTCCTCGCCGATCTGCGACTGGGTCATGTTCGCGAAGAAGCGGAGCATGATGATCCGGCGCTCGCGGGGCGGCAGCTTGGCGAGCAGCGGCTTGAGCGACTCGCGGTACTCCACGCCCTCCAGGGCGGTGTCCTCGTAGCCGAGGCGGTCCGCGAGGGAGCCCTCGCCGCCGTCGTCCTCCGGGGCGGGTGAGTCGAGCGACGACGCCGTGTACGCGTTGCCGACGGCGAGGCCGTCGACCACGTCCTCCTCGGACACCCCGAGAACGGCGGCGAGTTCGGCGACCGTCGGCGAACGGTCGAGCTTCTGCGAGAGCTCGTCGCTGGCCTTGGTGAGAGCGAGCCGCAGCTCCTGGAGGCGCCGCGGAACGCGGACGGACCAGGACGTGTCACGGAAGAACCGCTTGATCTCGCCGACGACCGTCGGCATCGCGAAGGTCGGGAACTCGACGCCGCGTTCGCAGTCGAAGCGGTCGATCGCCTTGATCAGGCCGATGGTGCCGACCTGGACGATGTCTTCCATCGGTTCGTTGCGGGAGCGGAAGCGGGCCGCCGCGTACCGGACGAGCGGGAGGTTGAGCTCGATGAGCGTGTCCCGGACGTAGGCACGCTCCGGGCTGTTCTCGGCGAGTGCGGCGAGCCGCAGGAAGAGGGAGCGGGACAGGGTCCGGGTGTCGATGGCGCCCGAGGACTCGGGGACCAGAACGGCTTCCGGGGCCTCGGCGGCAGGGACATCGTGAAGCGCGGCGTGCGCCTCGGGCGCTGTGTCGCTCTTCGTGAGCGTGAGCACCTTCGAGCTGCCCTGATCTGCGGACATGCCACCCCCTTTGGGTCGCGGACGGTCGCGGCAATCGCTCCCGTCGGAGGAACGCAGCCTCCACCTGAATACCGGAGGCGAGGCCGCGGCAAACGCGCTTCCGGAAGAATGTCACATGTCGGCAACACGCTGTAGTGACATGTCGACATGGAGAGGGTGGATCGGCCCTGGAAAAAGGGGGTCTGACGGTTTTTCAGCACTGAAACGACAGAAAATGCGAGCTTGAGCGATTCGCTCTTTTCGGTTACGCCTCGATCCTGTTTGCGGATCGAAGACGCGCGAAGCTACGGGCGAGGAGCCTTGACACATGCATCTGGGAGACTCCCAGCTCGGCGCTGATCTGCGACTGGGTGAGATTGCTGTAGTAGCGCAACAGCAGGATCCGCTGCTCCCGTTCGGGCAGCTGTACGAGCAGATGTCGTACGAGGTCGCGGTGTTCGACCCCGTCGAGAGCGGGGTCCTCGTAGCCGAGCCGGTCGAGCAGTCCCGGCAGTCCGTCGCCCTCCTGGGCCGCTTCGAGGGAGGTCGCGTGGTACGACCGTCCCGCCTCGATGCAGGAGAGCACCTCCTCCTCGCTGATGCGCAGCCGTTCGGCGATCTCCGCGGTGGTGGGCGAGCGCCCGAAGGCGGTCGTCAGGTCCTCGGTCGCGCTGTTCACCTGCACCCACAGCTCGTGCAGCCGGCGCGGTACGTGGACCGTGCGAACGTTGTCACGGAAGTACCGCTTGATCTCTCCGACGACCGTCGGCATCGCGAAGGTGGGGAACTGCACGCCGCGGTCCGGGTCGAAGCGGTCGATCGCGTTGATCAGGCCGATGGTGCCGACCTGGACCACGTCCTCCATCGGCTCGTTGCGCGAGCGGAAGCGGGCCGCCGCGTACCGGACGAGCGGGAGGTTCGCCTCGATGAGGGCGCCGCGCACCCGGTTGTGCGCGGGGGTGCCCGGCTCCAGCGTCTTGAGTTCACCGAAGAGCACCTGGGTGAGGGCCCGGGTGTCGGCACCGCGGCGCCGCTCCTGCGTGACCTCCTGGATCGGCGCGGGACCGGGCGCGGAGCCCGACGCCGGGCCGGGTGCGGGATCCGACACGGGGCCGGGTGCGGTGCCGGGTACGGGGTCCGGTGCGGGGCCGGCTTCCGGGCCGGGTGAGGGGCCGGGGCTCGTCGGGGCACTCGTGGAGGCGTTCGGTGCGGCGTTCGGTGCCGTGGTCTGCGCCGGGGGCGAGGCCGGGGCCGGGGCGGGCGTGAGGGCCGGTGCCGGGGCCGTGGCCGGGGCTTCCTCCTGGGGCGGCGCAGTACTGGCCGACACGGTCAACGCCACCTCTTCATTCGTCAACGATCCGTCAACGTATCCGTCAACTCATCCGTCAAAAGCGGTCATAGCATCACAAGACATGTGCACTGTGTGCAAGCACCGCATAACGCCGTGTTGGAGCCGAGTTGGAGGCGATTCGGGCCGTAGGACGGTGAAAACCCCTGACCGGTCGCGGTCAGGGGCTGCGGAAGAGCGTGCGATCAAGAACGATCAGAACGGGTAATCGGCGATCACCCAGGTGGCGAACTCCCGCCAGAGCGCGACGCCGGCCTGGTGCGCCGGGTGCTCCAGGTACCGCTTGAGGGCGTCGGTGTCCTCGACGGCGGAGTTGATCGCGAAGTCGTACGCGATGGGCCGGTCGGTGATGTTCCAGTCGCACTCCCAGAACCGCAGCTCCGGGATCTGCTCGCCGAGCGCGCGGAAGGCGGCGACGCCCTCGACGACGCGGGGCTCGTCGCGCCGGACACCGTCGTTGAGCTTGAAGAGGACCAGATGGCGGATCACGGACACTCCCTGGTGGTGCGGTTCTCTACTCGGTCGCGCCCTCGCCCGTCACACCCGCTCGGCGTGGGGCGCGCGGAATCACTGCCGCGGGGGCCCGTCCTGCGGGGTCCGCCGTGCGGGACCCTGCCGTGCGGGCGTCGGCGCCGGGCGTCAGTTCTGGGCTCCGTCGGCGATCCAGCTCATGAAGTCGCCGACCGCCTGAGCGGCGCTCGATATGCCCTCGAAGCCTATCTGGACGTAATCGGCGGCCTTGGCCGGATCCGTGATGATCACGTAGAGCACGAAGACCACGAGTATGTAGATGGCGATCTTCTTCGAATTCACCGCCATCGCGGCCTCCCCTGTGACTCCTGCGCCCGGTGGGCCCCCTGTTGCCGGCGGTGAGTGTAACCTTCACGCCGCCTTTAAGGACCAACGGCCCGCTGGTCGAGGTCTTTTGCCGGGCCGGAACGGCGCCCCGGCGGCGCAGGATGGAAGGGAGCCCCGGCGGAATCGTCAGGAGTCCCCGGGGCCTGGAGGGACCTCACTGCGGGGTCCTCGCCGCAGGCTTCCCCCCGAGACGGCGGCGTGGACTTGTGGGTCCTTCCCATCGGGGGAAGCGGCGTCCCCGATGGCGCCGCTTCCCCCGTCCTCTGTGGGAGCGGAGAACCCTTGTGGGTGCGGAAAGCCCCGGCGACTGAGCGGCGCCGGGGCTTTTCCGCACCCGGAGCCGTACGACGTACCCGTACCCGTACCCGTACCCGGAGCCGTACGAAGTCCCCGCCCTCGGAACGCACGAAGGGCCCCGTCTTTCGACGAGGCCCTTCAGAAGCGGTAGCGGAGGGATTTGAACCCTCGGTGACTTGCGCCACACTCGCTTTCGAGGCGAGCTCCTTCGGCCGCTCGGACACGCTACCGAGGGAGACCCTACCCCAAGGTGGGCCGTGGTCTGAAATCCGTTTCGGCGGCTCCGGGCGTTCCGTGCGGGACGTGGGCCGGACGGTCGGCCGGTACTCGGCCGGAGCCCGGTGGAGCTCGCTCGGAGCGCGCCCGGGCTCGGTCAGCGGTCGCGGAAGAACTCGGTGAGCAGTGCGGCGGACTCCTCGGCGAGGACGCCCTCGATCACCTCGGGCCGGTGGTTGAGCCGCCGGTCGCGGACGATGTCCCAGACGGAGCCGGTCGCGCCCGCCTTCTCGTCGCGCGCGCCGTACACGACCCTCTCGACACGGGACTGAACGAGCGCGCCCGCGCACATCGTGCAGGGCTCCAGGGTGACGACGAGCGTGCAGCCGGACAGCCGCCACTCACCGAGCCGCGCGGCGGCCCGGCGCAGTGCGAGGACCTCGGCGTGCGCCGTCGGGTCCCCGGTGGCCTCGCGTTCGTTGTGCCCGGCGGCGAGCACGGTCGTACCGTCCGGGGCCAGCACGACGGCGCCGACGGGAACGTCCCCGCCCCGAACGGCCAGCCGTGCCTCGTCCAGAGCGAGCCGCATCGGTGCCCGCCATGGATCGCGTACGGGATCGGGCGGCCGAGGTACCTGGTGGGGGGTGCTCACCCGGGGAACCTAGCGGAATCCCCCGGAGCCGACGACAGGCACGGCCCCGTCGGGAGCCGACGGCAGTCATCCGCCCGTCGGGAGCCGATCGCAGGCTCCCGCCTCCTCGGGAGCCGAAGACAGGCACCCGCCCCGGCGTCCCGGTCCCGCCCGCCGCCCGCACGGAGGCGTACTCGGCCTCCGGCCCCGGGGCGGGAGGCCGAGGCAACGGCTCCGCCGCCGGCGCGACGGCACGCCGACCCGCGGGCACGAGGGGCGAGCCCGCGGGCCGGCGGCCGGACGGGCCTGCTGGCGTGAGGGCCGCCGAGCCCACCGGTACGAGGGCCGAGCGCACTGACATGAGCGCCGAGCCCGCCGGTAAGAGGGGTTGAGCCGCTGGTACGAGGACCGGGCGCACTGGTGCGAGGACCGGGGCCGCCCGTGCAGGGGCCAGGCCCGCCGATGTGAGGGCCTGGTCCACCTTCGGGGCGCCTAGCGCACGGTCTCCAGGACCTCTGCCGCTCCCAGCGCGTCGGCGATCGTGCTGAGCGCGTCGCCTTCGTCCAGGGCCAGCAGTTCCCTCTCGCTCACTCCGAGGTCCGCGAGGATGTAGCGGTCCCCGACGGGGCTGTGCGAGACGGCATCGCCGGACACGCTCCCCTGCTCCTCCTCGTCGTCGTCCGCGGAGTCCTCGGGTTCACCGTCCTCCGTACCGTCCAGGTCGAGGGAGTCCAGGTCGGCGTCGTCGTCGCCCGGCTCCCGTCCCAGCAGTTCGTCCGTGAGCAGGATCTCCCCGTACGAACTGCGGGCGGCCGCGGCGGCGTCCGAGACGTAGATACGCGGATCCTCCTCGCCGTCCACACGGACGACGCCGAACCACGCGTCCTCCTGCTCGATGAGCACGAGCACCGTGTCCTCGTCCGAGACTTCACGGGCCAGGTCGGTCAGATCCGACAAGGTCTCCACATCGTCGAGCTCTGTATCGCTCGCTTGCCACCCGTCTTCGGTGCGCGCGAGCAGTGCGGCGAAGTACACCGTGACTCTCCCACTGGTCATAGGCGTGCCGGTTGGGGTTCCCCCCGGCGGAGGCTGTGGGCGGGGAGTGCTGCTCCGAGCCCCGCCCACTCGGAATCGTGGCAGAAACAGAGCGTTCAGGGGACGTCTTCGGCCTGCTGTGTCTGCTCCTTTGATCGCTAACAGCGGATCGTACGCGGATGCCCGCGCTGCGTACGCACCTCTCGGCCCGACACGGCCGCCGCACCGCCCCTCGTGGGACGGCCGCGGCCCGCCTCCACGGCGGCCGGGCGACCGGTTTCCCACGGGCGAGCCACCGAGTGCGGTCTGGGCGCGTCATCCCCCGCACGGCGGGCGTGCCATCGGGTGGGCTGCGGGCGCGTCACTCCTTCACACCGGCTCTGCCCCCGGCCGTGGTGCGGGCGTGTCACGCACGCACGGTGGGCCGTGCCGCCGGATTCCTCGTCGGCGGGGCGGCCGTGGCGATACGGGCGGGATGTCGGCCCTGCGGGCGCGTCGGCCACGGCGACGCGGGCGTGCCGGCGACTGCCCCGGGCGGCCTGGCGACCTGCGGTGCGAGCGGGACGCGGCTCGGCGTGGGCGTGTCACCTGATCACCGGGCGTGCCACTGGGCTCGACGTGAGCGGTGGGCGTGGGTGTGGGCGTGGGCTTGGCGACGGTCGCGGGCGGATGGGCGCCGTGCGTGTCGGCCCGCGACGGCCGACGTCGGGCGCGTTGTCCGTCGGACGACGCCGGGCGACGCGCACGGGGCGGGTGGTCGTGACCACCGCCGCGCGCGGGGTGGTGGCCGTGACGGGCGGGCTACCAGCGGAAGGTGCGCATGCGCATGGCGTGCCGCAGCCGGGCGGTCTTGGCGCGGCGGGGCTGGACCCGGTCGCGCAGCTCGCGTGCCTCGGTCAGGTCACGCAGGAACTGGGCCCGTCGCCTCCTGCGTTCGGCGTCGCTCTCCAGCCGCTCGGAGGTCTCCTCTTCCGGGTTCCGCATTGGCACACCACCCCAGGTCCGTCCCTCCCACCTTCCCTCTGATGGGCGGTTTGATGCCAGCGGACGGGTGATGTCGGGGGACGGGCCTTGCCGGGCGGGACAGTGGCGGGCGGCGGGAGCCCGGCTACTGTTGTGGACATGCGTCTCCACGTCGTCGACCACCCCCTGGTCGCCCATAAGCTCACCACCCTGCGCGACCGGCGCACCGACTCCGCGACCTTCCGGCGGCTCGCCGACGAGCTGGTCACCCTGCTCGCCTACGAGGCCACCCGCGACGTCCGCACGGAGCAGGTCGACATCGTGACCCCGGTCTCCCCGACCACGGGCGTCAAGCTCTCCTACCCGCGCCCGCTCGTCGTGCCGATCCTGCGCGCGGGCCTCGGCATGCTCGACGGAATGGTCCGGCTGCTGCCGACCGCCGAGGTGGGCTTCCTGGGCATGGTGCGCGACGAGGAGACGCTTCAGGCCTCCACGTACGCCACCCGCATGCCCGACGACCTCTCCGGCCGCCAGGTGTACGTCCTCGACCCGATGCTGGCCACCGGCGGCACGCTCGTCGCCGCGATCCAGGAGCTGATCAAGCGCGGCGCCGACGACGTCACCGCCGTGGTCCTCCTCGCCGCCCCGGAGGGTGTCGAGGTCATGGAGCGCGAGCTGGCGGGCACACCGGTCACCGTCGTCACGGCCTCGATCGACGAGCGCCTGAACGAGCACGGCTACATCGTGCCGGGTCTCGGCGACGCCGGGGACCGCATGTACGGGGCCGCCGAGTAACTCCGCGGCGGCACCGGAGGCGCTCCGCCGCGATGGCGGAGCGCCTCGGGTGTCAGCAGCTCTTCTTCGAGGTGGAGGGCGCGGGCTTGGGCTGAGCCAGGACGGTCAGCGCCTGGTCGGCGTCCTCCTTCTTCGTCAGCGCCTTGAATCCGGTGCCGATGATGAGGTCGACCGTCGTGGCCTTCGCGCGGCCGTCGGTCTTCAGCTCGGCGCCGGAGAGCTGGGTGTTGAGGACGGGGAGCGCGGCCTGGTCGGCGCCCTTGGCACCGAGCAGTATCCCGGCGCCCGGGACCTTCTTGTCGTACGCGGCCGTCGCGTTGCCCACGTCGCCGATCTTGAAGCCGCGCTTCTTCAGCTCGTCCGCCGTCTCCTTGGCGAGCCCGCTGCGGGGCGTCGCGTTGAAGACGTTCACGGTGATCTGACCGGGCTTGGGCAGGGCGGCCGCGAGCCTGGCGGACGCCGCGGAGGCCTTCGCCGAGGGCGTGACCTTCGAGCCGCAGTCGGCCTTGGCGCCCGCGGCCGTGGCCGTGTCACCACCGCCCGTGAAGACGTCGATGAGCTGCAGGGTCCCCCACCCGATCAGCCCGAGTGCGGTGACGGAGGCGACGACCAGGAACGCGAGCCTGCGACGTCCACGGGGTCGGCGCATCCGCGGGTACTTGTCCCCCGTGATCCGGTACTGGCCACCCATGCCAGGGGGAGTAAGCATGCTCATGGGCGCAGCGTAATGCGCCGAGACCCCGATGCCTACTAAATGATCATTGCCCGGCGTTCAGTTCAACCCATTGGGGTCAAGCCGTGGCCATTAGTCCAGTTCAAGGACGCGCGCGTGCAGCACCTGGCGCTGCTGGAGCGCGGCGCGGACGGCGCGGTGCAGGCCGTCCTCCAGGTACAGATCGCCCTGCCACTTGACGACGTGGGCGAAGAGGTCGCCGTAGAAAGTGGAGTCCTCGGCGAGGAGGGTCTCCAGGTCCAGCTGGCCCTTGGTCGTGACGAGCTGATCGAGGCGGACCGGGCGCGGCGCGACGTCCGCCCACTGCCGGGTGCTTTCCCGGCCGTGGTCGGGGTACGGCCGGCCGTTTCCGATGCGCTTGAAGATCACACGGAAAGCCTACCGGTCAAGACCTTCCGGGCGCAGCCATGGCGACGGAGTGCGACGCTGGAAAAGATGCCGTAAATCATCGCAAATCGGGAACAGGGGTCCGAGATGAGTGACAGCGAGACCATGCCCTCGGCTGCCGCTGGGACCGCTCCCGAAGAGGTGGTCCGTGCCGCGGCGCTCCCGCGGGAAGCCCTGGAGATCGCCTCCGGCTACGCCTTCGCGGGTCCCGCCCTCGATCTGGGCGCGCTGCTCTGGGACGGGACGTGCCTGCCCGACGCGCAGATCCGCGTCCCGTTGCCGATGCTCAACCGGCACGGCCTGGTGGCGGGCGCCACCGGCACCGGCAAGACCAAGACGCTCCAGCTGATCGCCGAGCAGCTGTCGGCGCAGGGTGTGCCGGTCTTCCTCGCCGACATCAAGGGTGACGTCTCCGGGATCTCGGCGCCGGGCGAGCCCGGGACGAAGGTCCAGGAGCGGGCCCGGGAGGTCGGCCAGGAGTGGACGCCGGGCGGCTGTCCGGCGGAGTTCTACGCGCTCGGCGGCCTGGGCCACGGCATTCCCGTACGGGCCACGGTCACCGCCTTCGGACCGGTGCTGCTGTCCAAGGTGCTCCAGCTCAACCGGACCCAGGAGCAGTCGCTCGGCCTGATCTTCCACTACGCCGACCAGAAGGGCCTGGAACTGGTCGACCTCAAGGACCTGCGCGCGGTCGTCGCCTTTCTGACCTCGGACGAGGGCAAGCAGGAACTGAAGGGGATCGGCGGGCTGTCCACCGCCACGGCCGGCGTCATCCTGCGGTCCCTGACGGCGTTCGAGGCGCAGGGCATGAACCCCTTCTTCGGGGAACCGGAGTTCGACACGAGCGAGCTGACGCGTACGGCGCCGGACGGCCGGGGCGTGGTGTCGGTCCTCGAACTGCCCGCCGTGCAGGAGAAACCACAGCTCTTCTCGACGTTCCTGATGTGGCTGCTCGCCGACCTCTTCCACGACCTTCCGGAGGTCGGGGACGCCGACAAGCCGAAGCTCGTCTTCTTCTTCGACGAGGCCCATCTGCTCTTCAACGACGCGTCGAAGGCGTTCCTCGACGCGATCACGCAGACCGTCCGGCTGATTCGCTCGAAAGGAGTCGGCGTCTTCTTCGTGACACAGACGCCGAAGGACGTCCCCGGAGATGTCCTCGCCCAGCTCGGCAACCGGGTCCAGCACGCGTTGCGCGCCTTCACCCCGGACGACCAGAAGGCGCTGAAGGCCACCGTGAAGACGTTCCCCGACTCCCCGTACGACCTCGAAGAGGTCCTCACCGGCCTGGGCACCGGCGAGGCGGTCGTCACCGTGCTGAGCGAGAAGGGCGCTCCGACGCCGGTCGCGGCGACCCGGCTGCGGGCACCGCGGTCCCTGATGGGGCCGGTGGAGGCGGGCGCGCTCGACCAGGCGGTGCGGGTCTCGCCGTTGTACGGGCGGTACTCCCAGGCTGTGGACCGGGAGTCGGCGTACGAGAAATTGACGTCGGCGTCGGCCGGCGGCGGGGCAGCCTCCGGTTCGCAGCCGTCCCCGACGCCCTCGCCGTCCCCGCAGCCCTCTTCCGCCCCGCCGTCATCGGGTGGGCGGGGTGCGCCGGAAGCCGCGCGCTCCGGGGGCGGGAGCCGGAGCCGGCCCAAGGAGGACGCCTCCGTCGTCGAGCAGGTCGTCGGCAGCGGGCTGTTCAAGTCCCTGGCCCGGTCGGTGGGGACGCAGATCGGGCGGGAGATCACTCGGTCGATCTTCGGGACGGCTCGGAAGCGGCGCTAGAGGGAGGGCTCAGGGGGGCGCTCGGAGGGCGGCCGCCCCGGGTGGGACGGCCGCCCTTCGTCGCCCGCTGTCTGCTTCAGGTCGTCAGACGCGCGGGTCCTCCGGGGGCGTGCCCGGCCCCTGTTCGTCCCGGCCGGTGCGGGGGACGGGGTGCCGTTCGGGGCGGGGGCTCGGCTCGGGGGCGGGGGCGTTGTCACGGGCGGCTTCTGCGCGCAGGAGGGCGCGCAGTACCGCGTAGGGGTCGCTGGGCATGGGTGTGTCCTGTCCTTGTGTTCGGCGTTCGCTGGTGAGTGACCGGTGGCCGTTCGGCGGAGAAACCGGGTCTGTCAGCAGCGCAGGACCACGCAGCGGAGCGTGTGCAGGACGGAGGTCAGGGGCGAGGGGGCGGGTACGGCCGAGGCCGGTGCCGGTCCCGGGTCGGACCGGTGCGGTGGGATTCCCGTGGCGGGACGCTGTGCGGCGAGTGCGCGGTGTCCCTGGCGGGGTGACGGGCGCAGGGCCGTGTCGAGTACGTCGTGCTCGGCGGCGCCCTCGGTGGTGCCGGTGACCGCGGGGGCGGCCGAGGCGGTGAACGCTTCCGGGTGCGGGCCTGTCGCGAGCATCGCGACGACGAGCACCACGAGGATCCGGAGCCACGGGCCGCCCGTCGGGCGGGGGTGTGGGTGGCGCGGAGCGGTGCTCATGAGCGTGATGTCCCACCGGAGGCGGGTGGCTCACCGTGTCGGAGGGGAGATACGCCCTGTTGGCGTAGGGCGGGCGCTTGCCGGAGTGCCTGCCGCCGTGCCTGCCGAGGGTGCCTGCGGTCCGGTGGGTGGGTCGGGGCCGTGCCGGTACATCCCAGTCCGTCGCCGCTGGATCAGACGTGAGTCGCATCGGGAGCCGCTGCTCGATCCGGACGTAAGCGACGGACATCAGGGATGTACCGGCACGGCCCCTCCGGCCGCATTTCGGCTGCGGGTGCGTCTCCCCTCTTCAGCCCCTCCGGGGGTCGGCAATTTCAGCCCCTCCGGCGTTTGAGGAGCGGGGTCTGGGGCGGAGCCCCAGGTACGGGTTGGGTAGGGGCGGAGGGGGCGAAAGAAAGGTGGGGGCCGGCGCCCGAGGCGGGGGTGGTGTGAGCGCCGGTTTCCCGGGACCGGGTTACTTGCCGGAGGCCTTTGCCGCCGCCTTCATCTCCTGTTTGTGGGCGCGGACCTTGGCCAGGGACTCGGGGCCGGTGATGTCGGCGACCGAGCGGAAGGACTTGGGCTCGCCGTAGGAGCCCGCCGCTTCGCGCCAGCCCTTGGGCCGGACGCCGAGTTGTTTGCCGAGGAGGGCCAGGAAGATCTGGGCCTTCTGGGCACCGAAGCCGGGGAGCTCCTTGAGGCGCCGGAGGAGTTCGTCGCCGGTTTCGGCGTCCTTCCAGACGGCGGTTGCGTCTCCGTCGTAGTGCTCGACGAGGTACTGGCACAGCTGATGGATGCGCTTGCCCATGGAACCGGGATAGCGGTGCACGGCCGGCTTGGCCGAGAGCAGCGCGGCGAACTCCTCCGGGTCGTACGAGGCGATCTCGTGCGCGTCGAGGTCGTCCGTCCCCATGCGCTGAGCGATCGTGTACGGCCCCGCGAAGGCCCACTCCATCGGCACCTGCTGGTCCAGCAGCATGCCGACCAGGGCCGCGAGCGGGCTGCGGCCGAGCAGTTCGTCGGCCTCGGGCTGCTGGGCGAGGTGAAGAGTGACGTCCATGGATCGATGATCCCGCGTGCGGGGGCGGGACGCTCGGTCGTGGCCGCCCGGGTTCGGCGGCCGGTCGCCCCGCACGTACGATCTCCAGGATGTGAGTTAGGTGAGCCTAACCTGATAAGAGTGGGGATGGACCGTGACCGCCGAGATCTACCGTGACACCTGGGGCATCCCGCACCTGCGCGCCGGCAGTGCGAACGGACTCGCACGCGCCCAGGGCCGGATCACCGCGGTGGACCGGGCCTGGCAACTGGAGGTCGAACGGCACCGCTTCCAGGGCACCTCGGCCGCGTTCCTCGGCGCGGAGGCCGTCGGCTGGGACCGGTTCGCCCGGCAGGCCCGGCTCGGCGACACCGCGCGACGCTGCTTCGAGACCCTGGCGGAACGGGACCCCGAGACCGCCGCGTGGATCGTCGCGTACGTCGACGGGGTCAACGACGGGCTGGCCGAAGGCGCCGCTCGCGCACCCGAGTTCGCGGCGAGCGGGCTCGCTCCGGGGCGCTGGGAGCCCTGGAGCCCGCTGGGGGTCTGGCTCGGCACGCACATCCTCTTCGCCGGGTTCCCCGCCAAGCTGTGGCGTGAGGAGGTCGTACGGCGGCTGGGCGCGGACGCGGTCGGGCTGTTCGCCATGGACGGACCGGGCACGGCCGGGAGCAACGGATGGCTGGTGAGCGGCGAACGCACCGCCACCGGGCAGGCGGTGATCGCCGGTGACCCGCACCGCTTCATCGAGGACCCCGGCGTCTACCAGCAGATCCGCCTCTCCTGCCCCGAGTTCGACGTCGTCGGCATCGCCGTCCCGGGCGTCCCGGGCATCGCGCACTTCGCCCACACCGGAACGGTCGCCTGGGCGATCACCAACGCGATGGCCGACTACCAGGACCTCTACCGGGAGCGGCTGCGCCTCGCGGACGGCAGGGACGGCGGAGTTGTCGAGGCCCTCGATCCCGACGGTGTGTGGCGGGCCGCGGCGCGGCACATGGAGCGGGTGGAGGTGGCCGGCGGTGAATCCGTCGAGGTCGAGGTGATCGAGACGGCGCGCGGGCCCGTGGTGATCGGGGGCGTCGGTGCCGAGGAGTCCATCAGCCTCCGCTGTCCGCCCCGCGTGACGGGTGACCTCGGATTCGGCGCGCTCCTCCCGCTGCTGCGGGCCCGCCGGGTCGCCGACGTGGACCGGGCGTTCGACGCCTGGGCGGAGCCGGTGAACGTCGTGCAGGCCGCCGACACCGAGGGCGGGCTGCTGCACCGCGTCGCGGGCCGGGTCCCGGTCCGCCACGCGGCCAACCGCACCCGGGTGGTGCCCGCCTGGGAGGCCGGGCACGAGTGGACCGGCTGGCACGCGACGCCGTACGGCCCGGTCGAGGACGGCGTCGCCGTGATGGCGAACCAGCGCGGCGTCGCGGCCCCGCTCGGCGTCGAGTTCTCCCCGCCTCACCGCGCCGCCCGCATCCGGCAGTTGCTCGACGCGGGCGACACCTGGTCGGCGGGGGACATGCCGGCCATCCACATGGACACTCATCTCGGTTCCGCCGCCGCCCTGTTGGACCGGCTGGCCGCACTGGAACTGTCCGGTCCCGCGGCCGAGCTCCGGGACCGGCTCCTGCGCTGGAACCGGCACATGGACGCCGACAGCGCCACGGCCGCGGTGTTCGCGGAGGTGCGCGGTGCGGTCGTTCGACGGCTCGCGGCCCACCCGGCCCTCGCCGTCCTGGCCGAGCCGCCCGCCCACCCGGCCGTCTTCCTGCCCTGGCTCGCGCTCACCCCGCGCGTCGCCTTCGCCCTCGAGAACCTTTTGACGGAGCGGGAGTTGTACGGCATCGACCGCGACGCCGTGGTGCGCGCCTCCGTCGAGGAGGTGGCCGCCCGGCCCGCGTCCGGCACCTGGGGCGACACCCATCGCCTCGCCCCCTGGCGGGCGCTCACCGGCACCGCGTACGACGAACCGGCCCTGTCCGGCGACAACGACTGTGTCCTGAGCACGTCCTCGGTACCCGGACTCACCGACCTGAGCGCGCGTGGACCCGCGGCCCGGTACGTCTGGGACCTCGCCGACCGGGACAACAGCCTCTGGGTGGTGCCGTTCGGCGCCGACGGCGTTCCCGGCGCGGCCCACCACCGGGACCAACTCCCCCTGTGGCTCGCGGGAGATCTCGTCCCGGTGACCACCGACTGGAACGCGCTGACCAAGGAGAGCCATGACGACTGAGACGTACGCCGACGCCCGCGAGGCCGTCCACGAGCAGCCGGTCGACGGCTTCGGCACGGTCCGGGTACTGCCGGTGGACCCGCACGCCGACCTCGGCGTCCTTCACGGCTGGGTCACCGAGGAGCGCGCCGCGTACTGGGGCATGACCGGGTTCACGAGGCAGCAGGTGCTGGAGACCTACCTCCACCTCGACTCGCTCGACACCCACCACGCCTTCCTCGCGGTCAAGGACGGCGTCCCCGCCGCGCTCTTCCAGACGTACGAGCCCGAGGCCGACCGGGTCAGCGAGTGCTACGAGGTCCGGCCCGGCGACATCGGCGTCCATCTGCTGATCGGACCCCCGGCCCCCGGGGGCGGCGCGCGGCCGGGCTGGTCGTCCACCCTGCTGGCCGCGTTCCTGGCGTACGCGCTGACGGGCCTGGACCGGCAGCGGGCCGTGGTCGAACCCGACGCCCGCAACGCCAAGGCCATCGCCCGCCTGACCCGGCAGGGCTTCGTCCCGGCCGGGGAGATCGTGCTCCCCGAGATCGACCTGCCCGAGGTCCGTCTGCCCGAGAAGCCCGCCCTGCTCGCCTTCCTCACCCGGGAGGCCTTCGAGAAGGGTTCGACGGCGCGGAGGTGAGCCGGACGCGGCCCCCGTCCGTACGTAACCGAGACTCTGCACATGCGGATACGGAGACGGCGTGTGAACGGAAGCAGGCAGCGAGACCGGCGGCGGCGCGGCGCCCGTGCCCTGGCCCTGCTGGGCGGCGTCCTGGCGCTGGTGCTCTTCGGGGGCGTGGGCGGCGCGTCCGCCCACGCCGCGCTGACGAGCACCGACCCGCAGGACGGCACTGTGCTGAAGTCGGCACCCCGCCAGGTGACCCTGACCTTCAGTGAGTCCATCGGGCTGCTCGACGACTCCTTCCGCGTGCTCACCCCGGAGAACCGGCGCGTCCACACCGGCGAACCGAGCCATGCGGACGGCCGCTCCGACACCGCCCGCGTCACCCTGCCGCGCGGCCTCGGCACCGGCACGTTCACCGTGGCCTGGCGCGTCGTCTCGGCGGACAGCCACCCCGTGTCCGGCGCCTTCACCTTCTCCATCGGCAAACCCTCCCCGACCGCCGCGCCCCTGCCGCCCACCGGTGGCGATCCCGCCTCCGCCGCGCTCTACGACATCGCCCGATACGCCGCGTACGGCGGTCTGGCCCTGCTCATCGGCGCCGCGGCCTTCGTTCTGGCCTGCGGCTTCCCGGGTTCCGTGCGGCGTCTGCTGGTGACCGGCTGGTGGACCCTGCTCGGTTCCACGCTCGCCCTGCTTCTGCTGCGCGGCCCCTACGAGCGCGGCACCGGCCCGGGAGAGGTCTTCGACCCGGCGATCCTGCGGGACACCCTGACGAGCCGGCCCGGCATCGTGCTGGTGGCGCGGCTGGCGCTGCTCGCCGCGGCGGCCTTCCTGCCCCTGCGGGCGCCGGCCGGAGACCGGGAGGCCGGCCGCGGTGTCCTCGTCCTCGGTGGACTCTTCTCGCTCGGCCTCGCGGTCACCTGGGCCGCCTCCGAGCACGCCTCCGCCGGGATCCAGGTGCCCGTGGCGATGGTCTCCTCCGTGCTGCATCTGCTCGCCATGGCGGTGTGGCTCGGTGGCCTGACCGCCCTGCTGACGGCCCTCTACCGTCCGGCCGAGCTGATCCCCCCGGCCGTCGTCACCCGCTTCTCCCGGCTCGCCCTCACCTCCGTCGCCGTTCTCGCGGCCACCGGCGTCTACCAGTCCTGGCGCGGCCTCGGCTCCTGGGACGCACTGACCTCGACGTCGTACGGCAGGCTGCTGGTCGTCAAGCTCGGCGCGGTGGCGCTGCTGCTGGTGGGCGCCGCGTACTCGCGACGGTGGACGGCCCGACTGGCGGTGCCGGCGACCTCGGAAGCCTCGGAGACCTCGGTCGCCGTTCCGGCCGAGCGGGTGGCGGTCGCGGTGACGGCCGGGGCGCCGGTGGACAAGGACACCGGCGCGGCGAGCACGGCCGCCGGGGACACGGACACGGACACGGCCGTCGGCTCGGGCGGCGGACAGGAAGACGCGGCCGAGCGGGCGCCGGAGGACGGTCGGGCGGACGGCCGGCAGGAGGCAGGGGGAGACGGACCGATCGGCGCCGCTCATCACCGGGGCCTGCGCCGGTCGGTGCTCGCCGAGGTCACCGTCGGCATCCTGGTGCTGGTGATCACCACGATGCTGACCGGGACCCAGCCGGGCCGCGCGGCCACGGAGACCGCCGCCGCCGTCGCGGCCGCGGACCGGCCGACCTCGTCGACGACCGTCGTGCCCTTCGATGTCGGCACCCCCGGCGGGCACGGCAAGGTCCAGGTCGAGCTGTCGCCGGGCCGGGTGGGCGAGAACTCCGTGCAGGCCGTGATCATCGGCCCCGACGGCGGCCTCGCGACCGTCCCCGAACTGCGTCTCACCTTCACCCTGGAATCACAGAAGGTCGGCCCGATCGACGCGGAGGTCACCGACAAGGGCGGCTACTGGACTTCCGACGGCCTCACCCTTCCGCTGCCGGGCACCTGGACCATGAAGGTCACGGTCCGCACCACCGACATCGACCAGATCACCGTCTCGAAGAACGTGAAGATCGACTGAGACGGGGAGCGGCCGGAGCCGTCGGGTCCCACCAGTCGGCGGTGGGGCCCTTCTGCGGTCGGCCCTTTTACGGTTTTCCGTCCGCGGGAGGCCGCCGGGCGGCTTTCAGCGCCCGGTCCAGTTGCTCGCGGGCCCGGCGCTGGATCGCTTCACCGTCGTGCAGCAGCCGCTCGGTCTCCTCGGGGGTGAGCGGAACGGGCCGGGGCCCTTCGTCCGTCAGCAGGCCGTAGAGGTAGCGGCAGGCCGCGTCCTCGTCCGGGAACGGTTGCATCACCTCGCGCCGGCCGCGTTCGTGGACGCCCACCACCCACCGGCCGTCCTGTTCGGCCAGGAAGAGGCGGTCCGCCGGCCACGGACCGCCGGGACAGCCGGCGATCTCGTACCGCCCGGCCGCGACCCCGGCGGCCCGCAGGGCCGCGCACAACTGGTGCCTGTCCATGGCGCCGGCCTTCACTCCCGGTCGGTCAGTTCGCGCGTTGGATGTTGCCGCTGGCCAGGAGACCGTTGACGGAGCCGTCCACGACCCCCGACCTGGGGCAGAACGCCGGGGAGGTCACGTACTGCACGCCCTGGCCCGGCTGCTCGAACGCCGGGGCCTGGGGCCCGGCGCACAGGACGGTGTCCTTCACCACCCGGTACAGGTGGTAGTTGTACGGATACCGGGGATCCGACGTGTTGAGGTTGGACGGCGGCAGCGCGCGCTGCGCGAACTTCGCTCCGGCCGGTGCCAGGTACCTGCCGAACTCGTCGCCGAAACGGTCCACCAGGTCGCCCGGGTGGAGCGTCACGGGGCCCGCGATGACCTGCCCGGTGTTGTTGTGCGCGAAGCCCTGGTCCGGCGGGTACCGCCAGTCGCCCCGGCCAAAGTCGGCCGTCGGGTTCCACCACTTGTTCAGGAACTCCACGGGAGTGAGCTGGCCGAAGCGCTGGTAGCCGCTCAGGATGCCGCCGAGAACGCCGGTCCTGGGCAGGTGTACCGGGCCGAACCGCCAGTCGCCGCACACGGACGGCGAGTGCGTCGCGTACGCGTAGGGCGGCGGCACCAGCCCGAGGCACTCCGTCCGCGGCGCCCGCGGATCGCCTCCCTGGGGCCGTGTGGTGCCGACGGACGACGTCGGCGAGTCCGGTCCCGCGGACGCGGCGACGGTCAGGGCAGGGGCGGCCGGCGTCTGCGCCTGCGCGGGAGCGGCGGCGAATGTGCCGAGCAGCACGGAACCGGCGAGCCCGGCCACCGAGGCCAGACTCGCGGACCAACGAAACGATCTCAACGAAGACTCCTGACGAGAAGGTCCAAGGCGCTGTATGCGCCCTTGAACTCATCTGTGCCAAGGCCCCGAGAGGCGATAACAGGTGTACGGCCGGATGGCGGGCCGACGCGGGAGACCCGGGAACTCGCCGCCCGGCGGTCGCGCCCCAACGGCCCGACCGGCGAATCCGCTGCGGCGGTGTCCGGCAGTGGGGAGTGCGGTGTCGACTACTCTTTCCGTTCGAGGGAGTGGTGATGGCCGGAAATGCGAATAGGCATATTTCCGCAATACTGTGCGCCGGTCGAATGGACTGCGTCCTTCCCGCTCTCGTTTGGATCGGCACCGGAATAGTTCTGCGTAATATGCGGCGGCAGCAACACCAAGGCTTCCCGGGTGATCGGTAGGGCCCGGTATGCCACGGCCCCCCACAGGAATGGCCTCGATGAAACTGAAGATCCCCCAAGCAGGTCATCGCCGTACTCTGTCAGGCTTGCTGGCCTCGGCCCTCGCCGTGACCGTTTCCGCTGCGATGGTTTTCCTGACGCCGACCGCGGCGTCGGCGATCGCCTTGCCCGTACCTCTGGGCACAACCGCCGGCTACTCCGTTCTTTCGGGTCAGGGAGTCACCAACACAGGCAATTCGGTGCTCGCCCACGACCTCGGAACGCACCCGAACCCGTCCATCACCGGATTCCCGCCCGGCCTGGTGCAGGGCGCCGTGCACGCGGCGGACGCCAACGCCCTCCAGGCCAAGTCCGACCTGCTCGTGGCGTACAACAACGCCGCCGGCCAGGCGCAGGACTTCGCGCTTCCGGCGGGAATCGGCGGAGGCCCGGCGCTGCTTCCCGGCGTCTACCACGCCACCGCCGGTGTCGGCATCACCGGCGACTTGATCCTGGACGGTCAGGGCAGCTCCGACGCGGTCTGGGTGTTCCAGATTCCGGAATCCCTGACGACCGCGACCTCCAGCCGCATTCTCCTCACCAACGGCGCTTCGGCGTGCAACGTGTTCTGGCAGATCGGCCAAGACGCGTCGCTCGGCGTCACCACCAGCTTCGTGGGCACGCTCATGGCCGGGAACTCGATCACCGTGAACCAGGGAACGAACGTCGAGGGCCGGCTACTGGCCCAGGTAGGTTCTGTGACCCTCAACAACAACAGGATCTTCCTCGGCGGGTGCGCGGCTTCCACCACTGGTGGAACGACTGCGGGAACCACCACCGGCACGACGACCGGCACGACGACCGGCGCGACCACCGGTGGGGGGCTCCTTGGTGGAGGCCTCGTCAGTGGTGGCCTCATCACCGGTGGCGTCCTGGGCGGACCCCTCGTCTCGACCGGCGGCACCTCAGGCAACATCGCGGGCAACACGTCCGGAGTCACCGCCGGCAACACCTCCGGTAACACCGCGGGCAACACGGCCGGGAACACCACCGGCGGGAACACGGCCGGTAACACCACCGGTGGGCCCGGCGGCGGGCACGGCCATGCGCCGGGCCGGCCGGAGCACGGCGGTCACGGAAAGCCGGACCAAGGTGGTCACGGGAAGCCGGAGCACGGCGGTCACGGAAAGCCGGACCAAGGTGGTCACGGGAAGCCGGACCAGGGTGGTCACGGGAAGCCGGACCAGGGTGGTCACGGGAAGCCGGACCAGGGTGGTCACGGAAAGCCGGACCACGGCGGCAAGGTCGACGACGAGCAGTACGCCCACCACGGCAAGCCGGACCACGGCAAGCAGCCTGACGAGGACTACGGCTACGACGACGTGCCCAAGGGTTACGAGGGCGACCACCACTCCAAGAGCTACGAGGGCTAGGCAGCGCACTGCGGTCAGCCTGCTCACCGGATGACGGCGCGCGGCGGGATTCTCATCGAATCCGCCGCGCGCCGTCGGTGGCGATAGGCGCGGAACGCGGAGCGAGCAGCTGAAAATGAGAAAGACAGGGTGCTCGGTGTCGAGCGGAATTGACTCAGCGGATGTGAAGGCAGTTCAGCACTCCGGATCAGGTCCGGTCGCGCGGGAAGGTCCCGACGCTACGGACGCGACGCCCGCATTGCCGAAATGTGCCCGTGCGCTGAGAGCCGGGCTGCGCACTGCCGTCGTCCTGTGCCTGGCGGCGAGTGTCGTCCACGTGATTCTGGTGTTTCTTCATGTAGCGCCGACGAACACCCTGTCCAAGCGATACAGCCCGCAGATCAATGCGTGGGTGTTCCCCTTCTTCGAGCAGAATTGGCGGCTTTTCGCCCCGGACCCCGAATCCGTCAACCGGCAGATTCTGGTGAGAACCGCACACACCGAACGCGACGGATCGGTCCAGGCGAGTCCCTGGTTCGACCTGACCGCCGTGGACAGCTCTGCAGTCGAGCACCAAGTGTTCCCGAGCCACACGGCGCAGAACCTGCTGCGCCGTGCCTGGGCCGGTTACGTCGACTCGCACGGAGGCGACGACAAGGCGCATACGGAACGCGCCTTGATGATGCAGAAGTACCTGAGCAACATCGCCGCGGACCGGGTCGCCGCCCGCAGGGGCAGCACCTTCGACTTCGTTCAGCTCCGTGTCGTCACACGGCCGATCGCCGCGCCTGGCGCCGCGGCCGGCGATCGCCCGCCGAGGCCGGTCGAGAACCGGCTTCTGCCCTGGTGGAAGGTGACCCGCCATGCAAAGTGAGACGGACAAGGCCGCGCCCTTCGGCGCCGAGCGGTGGCTCGCGGACCGGATCACCGCCGCGTGGCACCTCCTGACCGGTAGGCCGGTGTCCCTGTACGCCGCGTCGGTGCTGCGCATCGGCTACGGGCTGCTCTACCTGATCTTTCTGCTGCGCGAGTTCCCGCACCGTGCCGAGATCTGGGGCCCCGACTCACCGTGGACGCCCGCCTTGGCACGCGAGCTCTTCGAGCAGACGGGATGGAGGAGCATCCTGACCCTGTCCGACAGCCGCGCCTACTTCGAGTTCTGCTACGTGCTCGCCCTTGTCACGTCCGCGCTGTTCCTGTTGGGCTGGCGAACCCGGGTCATGTCCGTCCTCTTCGCCGTCGTGGTGTGCTCGTTCCATGCCCGCGCGATCTTCATGACGGACGGGGGCGACAATCTGGTCCTGCTGATGTCCATCTACCTCGTCCTCACCGCGTGCGGCCGGCGCTGGTCCCTGGACGCGCGCAGAGCCCGACTGAAGGCGCCTCGTGCGGACAGCGCGCCGGAACCGGCAGGGAGCTGCCTCGCGCGGCAACTCCGCGAATCCCGCACCGCCTTGATCACCGCCGTGCACAACTGCGGCATGCTCGTCATCGCAGCGCAGGTCTGCCTTCTCTATGGATCAGCCGGCCTGTACAAGGTCCAGGGCCCTTCCTGGGGCGGCGGCACCGCTCTCCATTACGTCCTGAACCTCGAACTCTTCCGGCCCTGGCCCGCGCTCTCCCACTTCGTGGACGAACACACGCTGCTGATCGCGATCGCGGGCTACATGACCGTGCTCTTGCAGGTGGCCTTCCCGTTCGTGCTCTTCGGCCGGCTCAAGTACCCCGTTCTCGTCATGCTGCTGGGCATGCACTTCGGCATCGCGGTGCTCATGGGGCTGCCCCTCTTCTCCGGCGCGATGATCGTCGCGGACGCCGTATTCCTTCCCGACCGCTTCTACACCCTGCTGCCCCACCTCTGCCGACGTGCCGCGCAGCGCAGGAACGGCCGGCAGCCGGTACCCGAACGAGCGGCGGGATCCGGAACCGTACCTACGCAGGGCGGACCCGGCGCACTCGGTTCGAAGCATCGAGTCGTACTTCCGGCGGACCGGAAAGACGCCACGCTCGCCGCCGGGCCCACGTCCTCCCCAGTCCCCCCGGAAAGCAACTGAGTCACAAACTGAGCTGGGGTTACGTCTTCGCCTCACCGGTCGCTGTACCGCTGAGCCCGAACGCGGACTTCCACGTCTGGAAGCGGCTGCTTCGCGATGCGGGTGTCCGGGACGGGCGCCTCCATGACGCACGTCACACCGCGGCGACCGTGCTCTTGACCCTGAGACGGAATCCGAGACGGACAACGAAGAAGGGCCCCACCTTGCGGTGGGGCCCTTCGACATCGTTCATAGGCGTTCGCGTGGCAGCTCAGAGGGGGTACGCGTACAGCGGTGAACGCCAACGGCCATCGGCGCACTGGACAAGGACCAGGACAACGAAGGCCAACGCCTGGGGCAGGCACTCAAGCGCCGGTCGTAGACGATGCGGGTACCGGCTCGCACCGCGACGGCTTTCAAGACCGCTGCTGTACAGCAACCAGCGGTGACCACCGCGCAAGAACCCGAATCGCGTCGGCACCGCCTTTACTCCCGAAGCAACCCTGAAGTGCGCGACGCTGGCGTGGAAGCGAGTTCCACCGACTTGCGATGGGAGCACCTGAACGTCCCTGGTGGTACCGCCGTGCGCGATCGTTGTCACGCAGTCAGACACGCAGGATCTCAAGGGAACTCGCCTTACCAGTGGCCGTGGTGGTGCTTGCAGTGCCTGTCGTGTCCGTGACCCTTGATCTTGGTGGGGTCTGTGGCGGTGTGGCTGGTGGTGTCGCCGCCTCCGGTGACGGTCGCGGTGTTGGTGACGGTGCTCGGGGCCTTGCAGGAGACGTCCACCGTGAGGGTGAGCGCCGGATAGCTGCTACCGGACGCGAGGACGTCACTGCGGGTACAGGTCAGCGTGACCAGCGTGCACGTCCACCCGGTACCGCTCAACGACGTCGCGGTAAGCCCAGCCGGGAGAGTGTCGGTCACGGTGACGGTGGTGCCGTCGGTCGCGCCGGTCCCGTTGTTGCGGACCGTGAGCGTGTAGGAGCCGGACTGACCCCGCACGAAACTGCCACTGTGGCTCTTGCTGATCGCCAGCGTGGGCGGGCAGGCGCCGGTGATGGTCGTGGGATCGGTCGCGGTGTGAGTGGCGGTGTCCCCGCCGCCAGTGGCCGAGGCCGTGTTGGTGACCTGACCGGAGGCCGTACAGGCGACGTTGACCGTGAGGGTGAGCGCCGGATAGCTGCCACCGGACGCGAGGACGTCACTGCGGGTACAGGTCAGCGTGGCCAGCGTGCACGTCCACCCGGTACCGCTCAACGATGTCGCGGTAAGCCCAGCCGGGAGAGTGTCGGTCACGGTGACGACGGTGCCGTCGGTCGCGTCGATCCCGTCGTTGCCGACTGTGAGCGTGTAGGAGCCGGACTGACCCCGCACGAAACTGCCACTGTGGCTCTTGCCGATGGTCAAGCTCGGGCCAGGGAGGCCGTAGGAGATGGTCACCTGGCCGTTGTTGTTCGCCGTCCCGATCGTGGACGGCGCATAGTGTGTACCGGTGCTCGACGTGGTGGTGAAGCTGCTGCCCCCACCACCACCGCCGCCACCCGCCGAGGTGCCGTTGCTGTTGACGGCGCCGCTGCCGCCGCCCCCGCCGGCGAAGTACCCACCACCACCGCCCCCACCACCAGCGATGGCAGTGGCGGCGCAGCCGCCGTCGAAGCTGCCCCCGGTGCCACCGGTACCGACCGTGGCACCGGAGAACCCGCTCCCTGGCCCGCCGTTCGTGACCGCGCAGAATGGAACGCTGCCGGCGGCCCCGCCGGCCCCGCTGGTGCTGGTGCTGGTGCTGCCACCGCCCCCACCCTGCCCCGGCGAAGCCCCAGGGCCGGTGGCACTTCCCGCGGTACCGGCGGTGGCATCCGGCGTTGTCCCACCGCTGCCTCCGTTCCCTCCCGTAGAGCCCGCTCCGGTGCCGCCGGCGGCACCGCCGCCTCCGGCGACCACCAGCAAGGAGCCGCCCGTGCTGATGCTGGAGGCCCCGCCCCCACCCGGACCTTCAAAATGAAAACCACTGAGCGGAAAACTCCCACCTGGGGCGCCGCCGTTGAACCCACCGGCGCCCGGCGTCCCGGTGCCGTTGCAGCCTTTGCCACCGGTCCCGCCGACGTCGACGGTGAACGTTGTCGAGGAGGCGGTCAGCGGGAGGGTGGTCACCACCTGCGTCCCTGTCCCGCCCGTCCCCGTGACGGAACAGGGGGTGCCGGTGTTGTCGGCACCGCCGGCCCCGTCCGCGGTGATCGTCACGAGCATCCCCGCAGGGACCGTCAGGGTCTGCGGAGCGCCGGTGAAGGTGAAGGTCTGGCTGACCGGCGCGGCTGCCCGACTGCCGCTGCGATGACCGGCCGTCGGAGAGCCGGCAACGGCCGCCGGCACCCCCGCACCGGTGAGCACGGCACACACCGCTACGGTGGCGCCCATACGCCACCAACCCCGCCCCGGCCCGGCCGGCGATGCCGCTGAAGCCGACACTTGCCCCGCCCGACGACCAGTAACACGCCAGAGGCCCCGACCGCTCCAACTTTGAGATCTGTGAACGTCATTGGTCACAACACGCCGATCCTCTCTTGAAGCAATTCCCCGCTGCGCCAGAACACGACCCGGGGCGATAGAGCGACGACGCACAAAACACCGCCGCCGCGCAGCTAATAGAACCTGACAGAAGATCACAAAAGGTGGCGAAACGCCGCAATCCTCATCCCCGTGACCGTAGGCGCGTGCAGCACCACAACGCCGCTCGCCTGCTGGGAACTGTTGGCTCGCCCACCGATCGCGGGCGTGTCACCGTGCTCGGTCGTAGGCCAACCCGGCATCGTGCCGAGTGGCGACCAAGGCCGGCTTCTCCGTCGAAGGCACTATGCGCAGCGCGCTACTGCATGAAGACGGATGGCACGACCAGCATTTGCACGCCCTGGTCCAGGGCGACATCTGACTAATCCGGGTAGTCAGGCCACGGCCTGAAGCGGACGTCCGCCCCAGCGGATGCCCTTCTCGCTTCGGATGCGGGCGCGTTCCTTGCGTTCGGCGGCCAGGACGTCGCGTTGGCGTTACGCCAGCGTAAGCAGGCGTGCAGGGCCCGGGTCTGCGCGGTGTGGTTGCGGTGGTGGGAGTTGGCGATGGTGACTGCCGCAGCGGTCCGAAGTGGGCCCCGGGAAGCGGTCCACTGCTTCCTCGATGCGGTCGAGTTTGGCGTCGTGGTCGGGGTCCGGGGATTCCTTCCAGGCCTTGGTGCGCTGGAAGGTGATGCCGCGGCGGGCGAGCAGGCAACGTAATGCTTCGCGGCCGATCCGGAGGACCCGGTCGTGGACCTTGCGCAGGTAGGCGACGAGTTTCCGCAGCGACCAGCGGGTGAAGGGTTGTCCGAGCTTGGCCGGTCGGGTGGTGGCCGTCTGGATGACGAAGTCTTCGTCGTCAGAGCTGAGTTGGCGGGGACGGCCGCTCGCTGGAGAAGCAGCGCGACGAGGGTTCGGCGCAGCAGCCCGGCAAGCCGTTGACGGTCGAGAAGTGGCTCCTGCACTGGGTCGGGAACATCGCCAGGCCGGTCATCAGCGAGAACACCTACGACGGCTACGAGGTAGCGGTTCGCGTCCACCTCGTGCCAGGTCTCGGCAAGCACCGCATCGACCGCTTGGAGCCCGAACACCTGGAAAGCCTGTACCGCCGGACGCAGAGCAGCGGGAGCAAGGCCGGTACAGCTCACCAAGCACACCGCACCATCCGGACCGCCCTCGGTGAAGCGGCGCGGCGCGGTCACGTGGCGAAGAACGCCGCTGCGTTGGCGAAGCCGCCACGGATGGGAGAGGCGGAAGACGAGGTCGAGCCCAGGTCGAGCCCTACTCGCTGGAAGAGGTGCAGAGCCCGCTGCTCGAAGTAGACAAGCGCCGGAACAGCGCTCGCTGGATGCTGGCCCTGGCGCTCGGTCTGCGGCAGGGCGAGACGCTCGGTCTGCGCCGGTCCGACGTCGACCTGGACAACGAGTACCTCAAACTGCGCCGGAACCGTCTGCGCCCCAGGTACGAGCACGGATGCCCGGACGCCTCACCTGCGGCCGGAAGCCGGGGTACTGCCGGACCGGGTTCAGGTCCGGCGCGAGACCAAGAACACCAAATCCCGAGCGGGCCGCCGCGCGGTATCGCTGCCCGGCCCGCTGGTCGCCATGCTCCGCTCGCACGCGGAGTCACAAGCGCGCGAGCGCAAGACCGCGGGCCTCGGTGTCCCCGGCCCGGGTCATCGACCAGATCACGGGATGGGAGCCGGGCACGTCGGCCCGCATGCGGGCCGACGTGATCTCCACGTTCCGGACGCCATGCTCAAGGACGTCGCCCAGAAGATCGCCGATGCCATCTGGGGGCCCTCGGAACCTCTTGTGGACAAAAACCAGGACAACGAGGGCTGAGGACAACGAAGCAGGGCCCCACCTTGCGGTGGGGCCCTGCGACATCGTGCCCGGTGAGGCACTGGCGGAGGATACGAGATTCGAACTCGTGAGGGGTTGCCCCCAACACGCTTTCCAAGCGTGCGCCCTAGGCCACTAGGCGAATCCTCCGGGGCAAACAATACAAGACGTTGAGGAGTGCTCGCGAACTCGTTCCCACCCCCCACGATCCTGTACTCTTTGCGGAGCCCCTCACGTGGCGCTATCTGACTGAACTCCCCCAGGGCCGGAAGGCAGCAAGGGTAGGTTGGCTCTGGCGGGTGCGTGGGGGGCGCTTGCGTTTCCGGGACGGCCGCGGGGCCGGCCGGGGACGGGATACCGCCGGGGTCGCGCCCGGGATGCGCTCAGGGCGGTCCTTGATGTCAGTGGGCGCCTATAACCTCGTAAGCGTGTCGTCTCTCGCGCTGTACCGCCGCTATCGCCCGGAGTCGTTCGCCGAGGTCATCGGGCAGGAGCATGTCACCGACCCGTTGCAGCAGGCGCTGCGGAACAACCGGGTCAATCACGCGTACCTGTTCAGCGGTCCGCGCGGGTGCGGCAAGACCACGAGCGCGCGCATCCTTGCCCGCTGTCTGAACTGCGAGCAGGGGCCCACACCGACCCCCTGCGGGGAGTGCCAGTCCTGTCAGGACCTCGCCCGCAACGGCCGGGGCTCCATCGACGTCATCGAGATCGACGCGGCTTCGCACGGCGGTGTGGACGACGCCCGTGACCTGCGGGAAAAGGCCTTCTTCGGGCCCGCGAGCAGCCGGTACAAGATCTACATCATCGACGAGGCCCACATGGTCACGCCGGCCGGATTCAACGCGCTGCTGAAGGTCGTCGAGGAACCCCCGGAGCACCTCAAGTTCATCTTCGCCACGACCGAGCCCGAGAAGGTCATCGGGACGATCCGGTCGCGGACCCACCACTACCCGTTCCGGCTGGTGCCGCCCGGGACCCTGCGTGAATACCTGGGCGAGGTCTGCGGGCAGGAGGGCATTCCCGTCGCGGACGGCGTGCTTCCCCTGGTCGTACGGGCGGGAGCGGGCTCCGTGCGTGACTCCATGTCCGTGATGGACCAGCTGCTCGCGGGTGCCGCCGACGCCGGTGTGACGTACGCCATGGCGACCTCGCTGCTCGGGTACACGGACGGCTCGCTGCTGGACGCCGTCGTCGAGGCGTTCGCGGCGGGGGACGGCGCCGCCGCCTTCGAGGTGGTGGACACCGTCATCGAAGGCGGAAACGACCCGCGGCGGTTCGTCGCCGACCTGCTGGAGCGGTTGCGGGACCTGGTCATCCTGGCGGCCGTTCCGGACGCGGCGGAGAAGGGGCTCATCGACGCCCCGGTCAACGTGGTGGAGCGCATGCAGGCGCAGGCCGGGGTGTTCGGCGCCGCCGAGCTGAGCCGCGCCGCCGACCTCGTCAACGACGGGCTGACGGAGATGCGGGGAGCCACCTCACCGCGCCTCCAGCTCGAACTCATCTGCGCGCGCGTCCTGCTGCCCGCCGCCTATGGGGACGAGCGCTCCGTCATGGCCCGGCTCGACCGTATCGAGCGCGGGGTGCACTTCTCCGGCGGCGGAGCGGCGCCCGCCATGGGCTACGTGCCCGGGCCCGAGGCGCACGGCGCGGCGCCGGTCCCGCAGCCCGGACCGGCGGTTCCTCCGGGAGGCGGCCCCGCGGCGGCCCGTGCCGCGGCTCGCGGAGCAGGACAGGGAGCGGTGCAAGGGGGAGCCGGCGCGAGTGCCGGGGCCGTGCCGGGAGAGACACCCGGGACAGCCGCCCCCGTCGCGCCTGCGGCACCAGTCGTCCCCGTGGCACCCGCGGCGTCCGTGACTCCTCAGGCCGCTCCGGCGGGCCCGCCTGCCCACGCTCCCGCGGCGCCCGAGCAGCCCGCGGCCCCGGCCGGTGCTCCCACGGGGGCCGCGCCCGGTGCCTGGCCCACCGCGACGGCCGCCGGCAGCGGCCGGCGCCCCGGCGGCTGGCCGACGGCGACACCCGCGGGCGGCGGCCAGGCTCCGGCCCAGTCCGCTCCGGCCCCGGCCACCCCCCCTGCCCCGCCCGCCGCCGCCCCGGGAGCGCCCCAGACCCCGGCCGGGCCACCGGCGGCAGGTGGCCTCGACCCCCGCACGCTGTGGCCGAACATCCTGGAGGCGGTGAAGAACCGCCGCCGGTTCACCTGGATCCTGCTCAGCCAGAACGCCCAGGTGACGGCGTTCGACGGCACGACCCTCCAGATCGGCTTCGTGAACGCCGGTGCGCGGGACAACTTCGCGAGCAGCGGCAGCGAGGACGTGCTGCGGCAGGCGCTCGCGGAGCAGTTCAACGTGCAGTGGAAGGTCGAGGCGATCGTGGACGCCTCGGGCGGTCCGGTACCGCCGGCCGCTCCGGCGGGCTCCGGATTCGGCGGTGGAGCTGGTCACGGCGGCGGAGGAGGTGGCTACGGAGGCGGTGGCGCCGGTGGCTACGGCGGGTCTCCGGCCGGCCAGCGCCCCGCGCCCCAGCAGTCCTCGGCTCCGGCCTCGCAGCCCCCGGCCCCGCAGTCCGGCCCGTCCGCGGGCCACACCCAGGGCCGGGGCATGTCCGCGCCCGCGTCGGCCCCGCCCGCGGCATACGACCCGCCGCCGGTCGCCCCCGAGGACGACACCCCGGAGGACGACGACCCAGACCTGGACGAGTCCGCCCTCTCGGGCCACGACCTGATCGTCCGCGAGCTGGGGGCGACGGTGGTGGAGGAGTTCTCGAACGAGTGAGGGAGCGGGACCGGGACGCCGCTTCCCGACACGTCGGACCCCCGGGAAGCACCCTCGCGTGACGGGTCCCACCCCTCCGCCCGGCCCTTGCGGCCGTTCCTCGGGCCGCGGCTCCGGGAGGTCCGGGAGCCGCGCCGGGCGGGACGACCGGGCCGACCCGGGACCCGCTCACTCGACCAGGACCCGCTTACCCGACTGGGACCCGCTCACTCGACCAGGACCCGCTTACCCGACTGGGACCCGCTCACTCGACCGGGACCGCTCTCGGTACCGGACTCTGCCTTCAGGAACGGACTCCCCTTTGGGGTCGGGCCCCGCACCCGCCTTGGGACCGCCTCGCCTTCCGGATCGGACCTGCTCGGGATCGGACCTGCTCGGGATCTGACCTGCTCGGGTTCAGACCCGCTCGGGATCTGACTCGCTCGGGACCGGACCCGCCGTCGGGGAAGGGCACGCCCTCGGCCTGGGGCCGCGCTTCCAGGAGCGGCCTCGGCCGAGAGATGCCGCCCACGGGAGGGCCCCTCGGTGACGGTTCCCGGCGCCTCGGAGGCGGCCCGGTTTGGAGGATCGCACCAGCTCCGCGCCCCCCTCTCTTCGGAAGCCCCCACAAGGGCACCCTCGTGCGGCGGTTAGGCTGACCCCGTGAAGGTCCTTGTCATCGGTGGCGGCGCCCGCGAACACGCCCTGTGCCGCTCCCTGTCCCTCGACCCCGACGTCACCGCCCTGTACTGCGCCCCCGGTAACGCGGGGATCGCGGAGGTGGCGGAGCTGCACGCGGTCGACGCTCTCGACGGCACCGCCGTGGCCGCGCTGGCCACGGAGCTCGGCGCCGAGCTGGTGATCGTGGGCCCGGAGGCCCCGCTGGTCGCCGGTGTCGCCGACGCCGTGCGCGCGGCGGGCATCCCCTGCTTCGGCCCCTCCGAGGAGGCCGCGCAGCTGGAGGGCTCCAAGGCGTTCGCGAAGGACGTGATGGCGGGTGCCGGCGTCCCCACGGCACGCTCGTACGTCTGCGTGACGCCGGCGGAGGTCGAGGAGGCGCTCGACGCGTTCGGAGCGCCGTATGTCGTGAAGGACGACGGGCTGGCCGCCGGCAAGGGTGTCGTCGTGACCGACGACCTCGACGCGGCGCGCGCGCACGCCAACGCCTGCGACCGCGTCGTCATCGAGGAGTTCCTCGACGGCCCCGAGGTCTCCCTCTTCGCGATCACCGACGGCACGACCGTCGTCCCGCTCCAGCCCGCCCAGGACTTCAAGCGCGCGCTGGACGGCGACGAAGGCCCGAACACCGGCGGCATGGGCGCCTACTCGCCGCTGCCCTGGGCGGACCCGAAGCTCGTCGACGAGGTCATGGAGACCGTCCTCCAGCCGACCGTCGACGAACTGCGCCGCCGCGGCACACCGTTCGCCGGACTGCTGTACGCCGGTCTGGCGATCACCAGCCGTGGCGTGCGGGTCATCGAGTTCAACGCCCGCTTCGGCGACCCCGAGACCCAGGTCGTCCTCGCCCGTCTGAAGACCCCGCTCGCCGGTGTCCTGCTGGCGTCCGCGAACGGCACCCTCGCCGATCTCGAACCGCTGCGCTGGAGCGAGAAGGCCGCGGTCACCGTGGTCGTGGCCTCGCACAACTACCCGGACACCCCGCGCACCGGCGACCCGATCACCGGGCTCGACGACGTGGCCGCCGAGGACGCCCCGCACGCGTACGTCCTGCACGCCGGCACCCGGCACGAGGGCGGAGCGGTGGTGAGCGCGGGCGGTCGCGTGCTGTCCGTCACGGCGATCGGATCTGACCTCACCGAGGCCCGTGAGCGCGCCTACACGGCGGTCGCCCGCATCGGCCTCGAGGGTGCGCAGCACCGCACGGACATCGCCGCGAAGGCGGCGGCGGAGGCGTAGCCGGTCCCCATAGCATCACCGGGCCCCGGATTCCGTACGGAATCCGGGGCTCTGTCGTGAGGGAACCGGCCCCTTCCACCTGCGGGTTTCTGTACGGAACCGGGGGCCTGATCATGGCCCACCGTCATCCACCTTTCCCCAGAGCCATTCCATCGAGTGACCGATGCCCCAACCGGCTGACTAGGGCCGAGGCCCCAACTAGGGTGCGGCGAAAGCATTCCGGCACTTGGCCCACCGGCATTGCGATGTCGGTGGCGGGTGCCACAGTGGGGGAGTGAGCAACGCCAGGGCATCCGTCGGCACCGGCAGTGGAAAGGCCGGGGCCCGGCGGACAACAGGGGGTGACGTCCGGTCGTGACCGGTATGGGTGTGGGTGTGGAGGCGGGCGCGCAGACCGCGCGCTCCCGGGCTCTCGCTGTGCTGCGCATCCGCAGCAGGGCGCTGGCCGTCGCCCTGCTGCCCGCGGCCGCGGCCGTCGTGCTGCTCGTCGGTGGCTCCACCGGCCGTATCACCGGCGAGCCCTGGGGGACCGCGCGGTGGATCGTGACGGTCGTCGCCGTCGTCGTCCTTCTGGCGGCGGCGGGCATCGCGCTCGTCGTGGCCCGCGCCCGGCCCGCGATGAGCCCCACGGTCGCCGTCACCGAGGCATCGGCCCCCGATCTCTACCGGATGGTCCGTGACCTGGCCGACCGTCTCGACGTGCCGGCCCCCTCGGCGATAGCGCTCACCCCGGACTGCGACAGCTGGCTGGAGGACCGCACCCACCGGGCCCACGGCCGGTCCGCGTCGGGCAGCGGGGACGTGTCGGACCCCGCGGACGGCGGGCGGGGCGGCCTGGGAGTGCCCGGACTGACGAACCGTGCCCGCCGAGTCCCCGTCGCCCCCGTCCTCGTCATCGGCTCCCCCTTCCTGTGGTGGATGAGGGTCGGTGAGCTGCGGGCGGTCCTCGCCCCGGTCGTCGCCGGTACGGGCCCGTCGGCGCACCCGGACATAGCCGCGGCCCGCCGTTTCGTACGGGGCCTGGACGCGGCGGTTGCCGTGGCCTCGGCACCCGGCCGCGGCCCGCTGTCCCGCACGGTCCTGGCCGGTGTGGGCTGGGTGACCCGTCTCATGCTGCGCAGCTGCCGGGGCCATGCCGCCGAGATGGAGCGGGGGGTGGCGTCCGCGGCGGCCGAGCGCGCACAGGCTGTGGACTACGGCGTGCGTATCGTCGCCCAGGAACAGGTGGGTCTGGCGTACGCGGGCTGGGACCGTCTGCTGACCCGTGTCGCGCTGCCCGCCTGGCGCATGGGCCGCTGGCCCTCCCGGCTGGACGTGGGCGTCGTCGCGGCACTGACCGAGCTGTCCCGCCGCGACCGTCTGGCCGAGGGCTTCACCTCCCGCCTCGGCGAACGCCCCGCCTGCGACCTGCTCGAAGAGCCCGGCACCGTGGACGAGGCGGCTTCGCTGCTCGCCGCCCGCCTCTTCCACGGCGGTCCCGCCGAGGCCGGCCCCGACTGGGCGCCGGTCGACTGGCAGGACTACCCGGACGAGGTCGTCGACCGCAAGTGGCGTACGGACGCGGCCCGCCTCCACCGTGTCCTGGACGCGCTCGGCGTCCGGCACCCCGCCGACCCCGCGCTGCCCGAGGCGGACGGTCCGACGCTGGCCCGGGTGATGGACCATCTGACCTCGCCGACGGCGCACCTGCCCGCGCCGGCGGACGACAGGCTCGCCCCGGCCCCGGCTCCCGACCCGGATGCCGCCCTCGCCGCGCACCGCACGGAGGCGTACGGCGAGATGGGCATCGCCGAGAGCGACGACCCGGACCTCGCCGTGGGGAACGAAAGGTCGGCCGCTCTCGCGGCCCGGCTCACCGCGGAACTGGCCCGTGAGGAGGCGTCCGCCCCGGCGCCGCATCCGCCCGCCGGGGGCGCCGAGCAGCAGGGCCCCGACCACGCCCTCTGGGACGACGGGGTGCTTCCGCTGTTCCCCCTCCAACCGCCCCGGACCGGTCGCGAGCTGCTGGCCGACCACGTCACGGCGATGGTCTGCTGCGCGGCGATGGACACCGCAGGGGCGACCCCCGGACTCGACTGGCTGGACGGCCCGTCCCTCCTCGTCGCGGGGGAACGAGCCGCCGACCTCGGGCCCCGGGTCCTCACCCTGATAGAGACCGGTGATCCGGCACCCCTGCGGGACTGGCTCCGTCACCTCGGCGTCCGCCCGGAGAAACCGGTCCGCCTGGTCTGACGCCCTTCCGGCGGCCACCCCCCACTGTTCGCCGCTGCCTCCGCCCGGCGGAGGCAGCCGTTCCACTCACGTCAATTCGCGACGAACGGTGACGGACTGCGTGCGTAATGTGATGTGCTGGGACCGATCGCGCACGGCGCAAGGGCTTACCAGAACGACGGGGGCACCAGGGAGGGGAGCAGCCATGGGATCGGAGCAGATCCGCCGCTGGGAGTCGGGAGCACTCGCGCACGCCGTCACGGATCCCTTCGGCCAGGGTCCCGTTCCCTGGCTCCGCGGCAGTGAGACCTATTTCGACGACACCGGGCATGTCGTCCCCTGGTACCTGGACACCGACGCGGCCCAGCCGCCGCACCCGGCGACCGGTGCGTCCAGGATCCCGGGCCCGCGCTCCACCCCCGGCACCCGCGCGCGCTCCGGCACCGGAGGCCCCCGCTCCGCGGACGACGTCCACCGCCAGATCAAGGGCTTCACCGCCACGGGTGCCGCCGCTCCCGGCGAGTCCATCGACTTCCATGTCACCGTGGACCCGCCGCAGGAGTTCAGCGTCGACATCTACCGCATCGGCCACTACGGCGGGGACGGCGCCTGCAAGATCACCACGAGCCCCCGTCTCTCCGGCATCGTCCAGCCGCCGCCGCTCACGGCCGACCGCACGGTCTCCTGCCATCACTGGTGGCTGTCCTGGCGCCTCCAGATCCCGTCCTACTGGAGCGTCGGCGCCTATGTCGCCGTCCTCACCACCGCCGACGGCTACCGCTCGCACGTCCCCTTCACCGTCCGCAATCACCAGACGGCCGACCTCCTCCTGCTGCTCCCGGACATCACCTGGCAGGCGTACAACCTGTATCCGGAGGACGGCCACACCGGCGCCAGCCTCTACCACGCCTGGGACGAGAACGGCCGGCTGCTCGGCGAGGCCGACGCCGCGACGACCGTCTCCTTCGACCGCCCGTACGCGGGCGCGGGTCTCCCCCTCCATGTGGGCCACGCCTACGACTTCATCCGCTGGGCGGAGCGTTACGGCTACGACCTCGCGTACGCCGACGCCCGCGACCTGCACGCCGGACGCGTCGACCCCACCCGCTACCGCGGCCTGGTCTTCCCGGGCCACGACGAGTACTGGTCGCCGCAGATGCGCCGCACCACGGAACTCGCCCGCGAGCACGGCACCTCGCTCGTCTTCCTCTCCGCCAACACCATGTACTGGCAGGTGGAGTTGGGACCGTCCCCCTCGGGTGTCGCCGACCGGCTGCTGACCTGCCGGAAGCGCCGGGGTCCGGGCAGGCCCGCCCTGTGGCGCGAGATCGACCGTCCGGAGCAGCAGCTCATCGGCATCCAGTACGCGGGACGGGTTCCCGAGCCGCACCCCCTGATCGTCCGCAACGCCGACCACTGGCTGTGGGAGGCGACCGGCGCGCACGAGGGCGACGAAGTGGAGGGCATGGTCGCCGGCGAGGCGGACCGTTACTTCCCGCGCACCCCACTGCCGGAGCACCAGGGCCGGATCCTGCTCGCGCACTCCCCGTACCCGGACAGCGAGGGCACGCCCCGGCATCAGGAGACCTCGCTCTACCGGGCCCCGTCCGGCGCCCTGGTCTTCGCGTCCGGGACGTTCGCGTGGTCCCCGGCCCTCGATCGCCCCGGCCACGTGGATCCGCGTATCCAGCGGGCGACCGCCAATCTCCTCGACCGCATCTGCAAACACGACTGAGGAAGCTCCGCCGGGAGTTCCGCGACACACCGGTACTGCGGGCACCCGGGCCCGCTCGCCACGCCCCCTGTCCAAAGGTGCTCGGCCCGTACGGGAGAATCGAGCCATTCAGACAGAACCACGGGGAGGAACCGTGTCCGGATTCGTCGAAAAGCCCGAGCCCCTTCAGGTGCCGGGTCTGGTACATCTGCACACCGGCAAGGTGCGCGACCTGTACCAGAACGAGGCGGGCGACCTCGTGATGGTCGCCAGCGACCGCATCTCCGCCTACGACTGGGTTCTCCCCACCGAGATCCCCGACAAGGGCCGCACGCTCACCCAGCTCTCCCTGTGGTGGTTCGACCAGCTCTCCGAACTGGCGCCCAACCACGTGCTGAGCACCGAACTCCCGCCGGGCGCCCCCGCCGACTGGGCCGGCCGCACCCTGATCTGCAAGTCCCTGCGGATGACCCCGGTCGAGTGCGTCGCCCGCGGCTACCTGACCGGCTCGGGTCTCGTCGAGTACAACGAGACCCGCACCGTCTGCGGCCTCGCGCTGCCCGAGGGTCTCGTCGACGGCTCGGAACTCCCCGCGCCGATCTTCACCCCCGCCACCAAGGCCGCGGTCGGCGAACACGACGAGAACGTCTCGTACGAGGAGGTCGCCCGTCAGGTCGGCGCCGACACCGCCGCCGAACTGCGCCAGGCGACCCTCGCCATCTACAGCCGCGCCCGCGACATCGCCCGCGAGCGGGGCATCATCCTCGCGGACACGAAGTTCGAGTTCGGCTACGAGGGCGAGACCCTCGTCCTCGCCGACGAGGTGCTGACCCCCGACTCCTCGCGCTTCTGGCCCGCCGACGTGTGGGAGCCGGGCCACGCGCAGCCGTCCTTCGACAAGCAGTACGTCCGCGACTGGCTGACGTCCGCGGAATCCGGCTGGGACCGCAAGAGCGAGCAGCCGCCGCCCGCCCTGCCCGAGCACGTCGTGGAAGCCACCCGCGCCAAGTACATCGAGGCCTACGAGCGGCTGACGGGCATCCGCTGGTCCTGACCTCGTCACGGGCCCGGCCACCGGCCGGGCCCGGCAGCCACCCGAGCCGCGCGGCCCGAAGGGCTTCCCGCCGCGGCAGGCAGACACGAAGAAGCCCCCGACCTGAGGTCGGGGGCTTCTTTCCGGAGCGGACGACCAGGTTCGAACTGGCGACCTCAACCTTGGCAAGGTTGCGCTCTACCAACTGAGCTACGTCCGCATGCGCCGTGGCGCGACAGCCACTATACCCAACCTCGCTCCCTCGCGAGACGCACCGCCGCGTGCCGGTTCTCCGCCCCCAGCTTGGACGCGGCCGACGACAGATAGTTCCGCACGGTCCCCTGGGACAGCGCGGCCCGCTCCGCGATCTCCGCCACGGGTGCCCCGTCGGCCGCCAATTCGAGCACCTCGGCCTCGCGTGCGGTCAGCGGCGAGTCCCCGGCGGAGATCGCGTCGGCGGCCAACTCCGGGTCCACATAACGGTTTCCCGCGTGCACGGTACGGATGATCTCGGCAAGCCGCCGCGCACTGACCGTCTTCGGGACGAACCCGCGTACACCGGCCGCAAGCGCTCGCTTCAGATGCCCCGGCCGCCCGTGACTCGTCACGATCAGCACCTGGCAGCCCGGCAGTTCGGCCCGCAGGGATGTGGCCACGCTCACACCGTCCGCCCCCGGCATCTGAAGATCCAGGACGGCGACATCGGGCACATGCGCCCGCGCCATCGCCAGCGCCTCCGGCCCGGTCGCCGCCTCGGCCACCACGACCAGGTCGTCCTCCAGCCCGAGCAGCGCGGCCAGGGCTCCCCGGATCAGATGCTCGTCGTCGGCGAGCAGCAGCCGCACGGGAGGCTCGGGCGTCGAAGCGCCCGGCGGCACGGCCGTCATGGGGTGGCCTCCGTCGCCTGATGCGGAACGGACGGGAGGGGCGGCCGTTCTCCGTCGGGGGCGGGCGACAGCGGTACGTCCGCCGTCAGCCGGAACACTCCACCGCTCGCGCCGGCCCGCAGCACTCCGTCCACCTCCCCCAGTCGCTCCCGCAGTCCCACGAGTCCGGAGCCTCTCCTCGGTCCCGAGCCCTCGTCCGGCCCGGGACCCGGCTCCGTCCCGTCCGGCGCCCCGTCGTTCTCGACGGTGAGTGTCACCCGCTCCTCCGTCACCCGCAGGGCCAGCGCACAGCTTCTGGCGTCCCCGTGCCGCAGCACGTTCGTGGTCGCCTCCCGGACGACCCAGCCGAGCGCCGACTGGACCGGTGCGGGCAGATCCGCGGCCGTGCCGGTGATGACGCAGTCGATGCCCGCCGCGGTCAGCACGCCCTGCGCCCCGGCCAGTTCGGTGGTCAGGTCGGCGTCGCGGTATCCCCGTACGACCTCACGCACCTCCCGCTGGGACTCCCGGGCTATCCGCTGCACCTCGGTCATCTGGTCCACGGCCTCGGTGCGCCCTCGCCTGGCCAGCTGCACGGCGAGCTCGCTCTTGAGGGCGATCACCGCGAGGTTGCGGCCCATCACGTCGTGCAGATCGCGGCCGAAACGCAGCCGCTCCTCGGCGACGGCGAGCCGAGCGCGGGTCTCGCGGGCCTCGTCGAGTTCGTAGACGGCGTTGAGCAGCCAGACGGAGAAGGCCGCGGTGAAGGTGAGGAATCCGGCGGTGAGCAGGACGAGGAAGGCGGTGATCAGTGCGGCGGGGCCCGTGAAGCCGAGGGGCAGGGAGAGCGCGCCGGCACCCGCGGACGCGCCGAGCACGGCGTACGTCATCCGGCGTCTGTCGCGTGTCCCGAGCGCGAACGTGCCCGTGCCGAACGCCGTGACACCGACGAACAGGGAGGAGGCGACCAGGAACTCGCCGTCGTCGGCGGGGCGCCAGGGGGTGCCCGAGAGGACGGCCCCCACGACGGCCACCACGGCGGTGCCCACGGCCAGCGCGAGCAGCGTCCGCCCGATCTCCTTCCTGGCGCCGCGCGTCCGGTCCAGCGCTCGCGAGGCGGTTACCGCGCAGAGCACGGAGTGTCCGCACACCAGCAGGAAGAGGGTCCAGGACCGTGCCGTCGAGAGCTTCCCGAAGATCGGCAGCCCGATCGAGGCGGCCTCGATCACGGCGAAGAAGTGGAACGACCACCGTGTGTACGTCTCGACCTTCGCCGGTGTGCTCTTGCCGCGCCACCAGCCCGCCGGTCTGGTCATGCCCGCCCCCGCGTCCGTGGTCATCGCCGCGGCTCCCAGCGGAACCACCGGCGTACAGCAAACACCGCGATCACGGTCCAGGCCACCGCGGTGACGACGGCGCCCACGGTGTCGTGGGCGGAGAGGTGCCCGGTCCAGCCGCCGCGGATCAGGGTGATCACCGGGGTGAGGGGCAGCAGTTCGCAGAAGGAGGCCATGCCGTCGGGCAGCATCTCCAGGGGGACGAAAGTCCCTGAGCCGACCAGCGACACCAGGGTCAGGGGCACGGCCGCGACCTGGGCGCCCTCGATGCTCCTGCTGAAGCCGGCGGTGAGGGCAGCGAGCGCGGGCCAGGTGACGAGCGCCGACAGCAGCCCCAGCACGACGAGATGGGGTGCCCCGGGTGCTCCGACGCCGAGTGTCAGCCGGCAGGCGACGGCCAGGATCAGGCACTGGGCGAGACCGATCGCCACCGAGGGCAGCGCGGCGCCCGCGAGGATCTCCGTGTCCCGCAGTTCACCGGTGCGCAGCCGCTTGAGGACGAGTTCTTCGCGGCGGGCCGCGTACACGGTCACCAGGGAGCCGTAGACGGCGAAGAGGAGCGAGAAGCCGATCGAGGAGGGGAGCAGGATCGCGCCGACGGTGAGTCCGGTGCCCTTCAGGTCCATCTGGTCGACCGTCGAGCGGAGCGTGAACGGCAACGTCAGTGGCACGAACAGCGCTGCGGCCAGGGTCGCCTTGGTGCGGCCGAGCAGCGTCAGCTCGGCGCGTGCCAGCGCGACCGTCCGTCCCACGGTCGTGGTGCCGGCCGTGCCGGTCCCGGTCGTGACTGCCGTTCCGGTCATGCCGCTGTCCCCCTGTTCCGGGTGCCCGAGATCGGCCCCGCCGTCCTCGCGGCGGGTGGCCCCGCGGTCGTTGTCCGCTCGGAGCCCCGCGCGCCCGCCTCGCGCGCGATCCGCAGGAACGCCTCCTCCAGGGAGGCCGGGCGCACATCGAGCCCCCGCAGCTCGACCCGCGCCCGCTCGGCCCACACCAGCAGGGCGGTCGCCGTCCGTTGCAGCTCGTTGGTGCGCAGCTTGATCACACGGCCCGCCGTCTCATGGCAGCTCACCCCGAGTTCGGCCAGCGGGGGCAGGTCGCCGGGGAAGTAGCCGTCGGGCAGTTCGAAGGAGATGCGCGACGGCTGGGAGGCGGTGACCTCGGCCGGGGTGCCGATGGCCGCGATGGTTCCTTCGTGGAGGATCGCCAGCCGGTCGGCGAGTTCCTCCGCCTCTTCCAGATAGTGGGTGGTCAGCAGGACCGTGGTCCCGCCGTCGCGCAGCTCGCGCACCAACTCCCAGGTGCTCCGGCGGCCTTCCACGTCGAGTCCGGTCGTCGGCTCGTCGAGGAAGAGGATCTCGGGGCGGCCGAGCAGCGCGAGCGCCAGGTCCAGGCGCCGTTTCTCGCCCCCGGACAACTGCTTCACGCGTACGTCGGACCGGTGCGCGAGGCCGACCGGCTCCAGCGCCTGTTCGGTGGGCCGGGCTCCGCTGGTGCACGCCGCCCACATGCGGATGGTCTCCGCGACCGTCAGCTCGGAGGGGAAGCCGCCCTCCTGAAGCATCACACCGATGCGGGGCCGTACGGCCGCCCGGTGCGTGTAGGGATCGTGCCCGAGGACCCGTACGCGTCCGCCGGCCGGGGGAGCGAGACCCTCGATCAGCTCGACGGTGGATGTCTTTCCCGCGCCGTTGGTACCGAGGAGAGCGAACAGCTCACCGCGGCCCACGGAGAAGGTGACTCCGCGCACCGCTTCGAAATCTCTTCCGTCGCCCCCGTACACGCGCCGCAGATCAGTGACCTCGATCACGTCATCGTGCTCGTTCGTGTTCATGAAATCAGCGTCCCGGCGGACGGGTTCCGGCAGCAGTGCGCGGTGTCATCACTCCGCATGACAAATGTCAGACGGCACCCCGCGCGAGCGGACGGCGATACGAGGGAGGAAGTGGATAGCGAGCGGACATCCGCGCGCGGACGAAGATCCCGGGCCACGCGAACACGAGAAAGACCCCGGTCGACTGACCGGGGTCTTTGCTTCCTGGAGCGGACGACGAGGCTCGAACTCGCGACCTCAACCTTGGCAAGGTTGCGCTCTACCAACTGAGCTACGTCCGCATTGCCTCCGACCGGCTTTCACCGGTCGGCGCGAGCACCACCCTACCTGATCCACAAGAGCGGTAGGTAAGGGATGCGGAGCGGGTGACAGGAATTGCACACTGCGCCTTCCCCCTGGAAGGGGGATGTTCTACTACTGAACTACACCCGCACGACCCTGGGGTTCCGGCTTTCCGGCCGGGCCCCTCGGCGTGCTCCAGACTCTAGCTGATCTGCGGGGGGTCAGCGCAAGTCGGTTGTTCCGGGGGTCCGGTGGAGGGGTCGGTGGGCGCCCCGCGCGGGGCGCCGGCTCAGTGCGACTCGGCGAACGCCTCGTAGACCTTCTTGGGGATCCGGCCGCGCGGCGGCACGTCCATCTTGTTGGAGCGGGCCCAGGCGCGGACCGCGGCCGGGTCGGGCGTCAGTGCGGTGTGCGTGTACGCCTTCCCGGACTTCGACTGCTTGCGGCCGGCCTCGAGGTAGGGCTCGAGCGCCTTACGCAGTTTCTTGGCATTGGCTGGATTGAGGTCGATCTCGTACGACTTGCCGTCGAGTCCGAAGGCGATCGTCTCCGCCGCTTCCGAGCCGTCGATGTCGTCAAAGAGAGTGACCACGACACGCTGCGCCACGAATATCGGTCCCTTCGTGCGACACCTCTGCGACCAACGGTCATGACGTGCGCGGACGTCACGGAGTTGTCGGAGAGATGTCGACTGTCCGGCTGTTATTGAGCAAAGTATCGGCTATTGCCAATTCCTTTGTACAGTGCCCGGCATTGCATTGTGAAGCCCGACTAAATCCTTCCGCGTGTCCGAAGGCAATGGGGTCCTGCCGTTCTTCTGCGGTTTTTCCCAGGATTTTCCGTGCATGCCCCCGCGCCGATGCGGGATCGTGATCGGGGTCACGTAGGATTCTACGAATCTACGCGAGTAGAAATTTTGTGCGGGTAGTCTGAAGGGACCTGCTCAGCACCACACACCGGGAGTGCCAGTGGCACGCGTCGTAGTCGACGTCATGCTCAAGCCGGAGATCCTCGACCCCCAGGGCCAGGCGGTGCAGCGTGCACTGCCGCGCCTCGGTTTCGAAGGTGTCTCCGACGTCCGTCAGGGAAAGCGATTCGAACTGGAAGTGGACGGACCGGTGGACGACGCCGCGCTCGCCCGCATCCATGAACTGGCGGAATCCTTCCTCGCCAACACCGTGATCGAGGACTTCACCGTCAAGGTCGAGGAAGTCGCGGAGGCCGGAAAGTGACCGCTCGTATTGGAGTCGTCACCTTTCCGGGCAGCCTCGACGACCGCGACACGCAGCGCGCGATCAAGCTGGCCGGTGCCGAACCCGTCGCTCTCTGGCACAAGGACAAGGACCTCAAGCAGGTCGACGCCGTGGTGCTGCCCGGCGGTTTCTCGTACGGCGACTATCTGCGGGCGGGTGCCATCTCGCGCTTCTCGCCGGTGATGGAGACCGTCATCGAGCAGGCGAAGTCCGGAATGCCGGTTCTCGGCATCTGCAACGGCTTCCAGGTCCTCACCGAGGCGCACCTCCTCCCCGGCGCGATGCTCGGCAACAACCACCTCCACTTCATCTGCCGCGACCAGAAGCTGCGCGTGGAGAGCACGGGAACCGCCTGGACCGCCGACTACACGGCCGGCCAGGAGATCCACATCCCGCTGAAGAACATGGACGGGCGGTACGTCGCCGACGAGCACACGCTCGACATGCTGGAGGCCGAGGGCCGGGTCGCGTTCCGTTATCTGGACGTCAACCCGAACGGCTCGCTGCGCGACATCGCCGGCATCACGAACGAGGCGGGCAACGTCGTCGGTCTGATGCCGCACCCGGAGCACGCCGTCGAGCCGCTCGTCGGCTCCGGCCGCACCGACGGCCTCCCCTTCTTCACCTCGATCCTCAAGAAGCTGGTCAACGCATGAGCCGCACGCCTCTGGACACGGTCGAGAACGCGGCCGCGACCCCCGATGTCGAGCTGCCCTGGGCCGAACTGGGCCTGAAGAAGGACGAGTACGAGCGCGTCGTCGAGATCCTCGGCCGCCGGCCCACCGGCGCCGAGCTCGCGATGTACTCCGTGATGTGGTCCGAGCACTGCTCCTACAAGTCCTCGAAGGTGCACCTCCGCCAGTTCGGCGAGAAGGCCCCGCAGTCCGACGCGCTGCTCGTCGGCATCGGAGAGAACGCCGGTGTCGTCGACGTCGGCCAGGGCTACGCGGTCACCTTCAAGGTCGAGTCGCACAACCACCCGTCGTACGTCGAGCCCTACCAGGGCGCGGCCACCGGCGTCGGCGGCATCGTGCGCGACATCATCGCGATGGGCGCCCGTCCGGTCGCGGTCGTCGACCCGCTGCGTTTCGGCGCGGCCGACCACCCCGACACCAAGCGCGTCCTGCCGGGCGTCGTCGCGGGCATCGGCGGTTACGGCAACTGCCTGGGCCTGCCCAACATCGGCGGCGAGGTCGTCTTCGACGCCTGTTACCAGGGCAACCCGCTCGTCAACGCCGGCGCCATCGGCGTCATGCGGCACGAGGACATCCACCTCGCGAAGGCGTCCGGCACGGGCAACAAGGTCATCCTGTACGGGGCCCGCACGGGCGGCGACGGCATCGGCGGCGCGTCGATCCTCGCCTCGGAGACCTTCGACGACGCCAAGCCGTCGAAGCGTCCCGCCGTCCAGGTCGGTGACCCCTTCCAGGAGAAGCTCCTCATCGAGTGCACCCTGGAGGCCTTCGCCGAGAAGCTGGTCGTCGGCATCCAGGACCTCGGCGCGGCCGGTCTGTCCTGCGCCACCAGCGAGTTGGCGTCCAACGGCTCCGGCGGCATGCGCGTCACCCTGGACGACGTACCGCTGCGCGACTCCACGCTCTCGCCCGAGGAGATCCTCATGAGCGAGTCGCAGGAACGCATGTGCGCGGTCGTCGAGCCGGCGAAGGTCGACCGGTTCCTCGAGATCTGCGACAAGTGGGACGTCATCGCCACCGTCATCGGTGAGGTCACCGACGGCGACCGGCTGGAGATCTTCTGGCACGGCGGCAAGATCGTCGACGTCGACCCGCGCACGGTCGCGCACGACGGCCCGGTCTACGAGCGCCCCTACGCCCGCCCGTCCTGGCAGGACGCGCTCCAGGCCGACGACGCGAACAAGCTGCCCCGCCCGGCGACGGGCGAGGAGCTGAAGGACCAGGTCCTCCGGCTGGTGTCCTCCCCGAACCAGGCCTCCAAGTCCTGGATCACCTCCCAGTACGACCACTTCGTGCAGGGCAACACGGTGCTGGCCCAGCCCGAGGACTCGGGCATGATCCGCATCGACGAGGAGACCGGGCTCGGCGTCGCCATCGCGACCGACGGCAACGGCCGCTACGCCAAGCTCGACCCGTACACGGGCGCGCAGCTGGCCCTCGCCGAGGCGTATCGGAACGTCGCCACGACCGGTGCGAAGCCGCTCGCCGTCTCCGACTGCCTGAACTTCGGCTCGCCCGAGGACCCGGCCGTCATGTGGCAGTTCGCCGAGGCGATCCGTGGTCTGGCCGACGCCTGCCAGCAGCTGGGCACCCCGGTGACCGGCGGCAACGTCTCGCTGTACAACCAGACCGGCGAGGTCGCCATCCATCCGACTCCGGTCGTGGCCGTGCTGGGCGTCATCGACGACGTCGCCCGCCGCACCCCGGTCGCCTTCCAGGAAGAGGGCCAGCTCCTCTACCTGCTCGGCGACACCCGCGAGGAGTTCGGCGGCTCGGCCTGGTCGCAGGTCGTCCACGACCACCTCGGCGGTCTGCCGCCGAAGGTCGACCTGGAGCGCGAGCGGCTGCTCGCCGAGATCCTCATCTCGGCCTCCCGCGACGGCATGATCGACTCCGCGCACGACCTGTCCGACGGCGGTCTGATCCAGGCCGTGGTCGAGTCGGCGCTGCAGGGCGGCAAGGGCGCACGGCTGATCGTGCCCGACGGTCTCGACGCGTTCACCTTCCTCTTCTCGGAGTCGGCGGGCCGCGCGGTCGTCGCCGTCCCGCGCTCGGAGGAGCTCCGCTTCAACGACATGTGCGGTGCCCGGGGTCTGCCCGTCACCCGTATCGGTGTCGTCGACGGCACCGAGTCCGACGCGACCGCGGTGGTCGACGTCCAGGGCGCGTTCGTGCTCTCCCTGGCCGAGCTGCGCACGGCCCATGAGGGAACGATCCCCGCGCTGCTGGCATAACCCGAGGGTGTGTGCGAAGGCCCCGTCCGGATTCCGGGCGGGGCCTTCGCCTGTCCCGGCCGTCCGGAACCCGGCTCCGAGCGGCGGACCCGGCGGCCCGGAGACGAAAATGCCGACGGCCGCCCCTCCCCCGGATCTAGGGTGAGGATCATGCCCCCGGCCAAGAAGCGCGCCCGTACGTACGACTCCGCCAAGATCCGTGCCGCGGTTCTCGCGCAGTTCGGGAACGTAGGGGAAGGTGTCCGCGCCCTGAGCGAGGAGCAGTCGGCGCTCCCCACGCACCTCGGCGCGTGGACCGTGCGGGAGCTGGCCGCACACGTCACCCTGGCCGTCGAGTCCGTGAGCCGGAACCTCGGCCGGCCGGAGCCCGCCAGCAGGGAACTCGCGCTGCTCGACTGGCCGTTCGCCACCGCCGCGCGGGCCGGGGACATCGCCGACGACAGCCGCGATCTGGCGGAGCGGAACCCGGACCTCGACGCGCTGTACGCCCGTACCGGGCAGCGGATCACCGAGTGTCTGGCCACGGCCCCGGACGGACGGCTCCTCGCCACCCGCACCGGCGCCATGACCCTCGCCGACTACCTGGTCACCCGGACCGTGGAACTCGTCGTCCACACCGACGACCTGAACCGCGCGGTGCCGGGCCTCGACATCCCGTACGACCGCCAGGCCCTCGCAGCCTGCACCCGCTTGCTCGCCGACGCGATCGCCGTGAAGGCGCCCGGCGCGTCGACGGAGGTCAGGATCCCGCCGTACGCCGTCGTCCAGTGCGTGGAGGGGCCCCGGCACACCCGTGGCACCCCGCCGAACGTCGTCGAGACGGACCCGCTGACCTGGATCCGGCTCGCGACGGGACGTACGGAGTGGAAGGCGGCGCTGAACGACGCGAAGGTCAGTGCGAGCGGCGACCGCGCCGACCTGGGCGGACTGCTCCCTCTGATGGGCTGACCTCCCCCGTGGAGGCACCCCGTGCCCACACAGGCACCCGGGGGCGGCCCCGGCGGGGATTCCGGCCCGAGGGGAACCACCCCCTCACCCCTCCCGTCACATCGGCATGGACAAGCAGCGAACGACCCTCGGTGTCCTGACCCTGCTTCCCCTGGCCGTGGCGTGCGGCAGTCAGACGGCGGGGAGCGGTTCCGCCCGGACGGATGCGGCACCGGTGACCGGCGTCCACTGGACGGTCGACAGCCTCACCGTGGACGGAAAGACCGCGCGGGCACCGTCCGGCGCGTACCTGAAGATCGGGGAGGACGGTCGCGTCAGCGGCAACCTCGGCTGCAACGGGTTCGGTTCGAAGGCCACCCTCAAGGGTGATCGTGTCGAGTTCGGCGAGATCCAGACGACCGACATGGGCTGCGAGAAGGGCCCGATGAGCTTCGAGCGGAGCCTGAGCCGCATGTTCGCGGACGCGAGCGCGTTCACGACGAAGGCCGACGGCGACCGGCTGACTCTCACCGCCGACAGCGGCGACCGGATCGGCCTCACCAAGGAGCCGGACGCGCCCCTGCGAGGGACGAAGTGGACGGTCACGGCACTCGGTGACAAGAACGTGGCCCAGTCGCTCCCGAAGGGCACCGAGGCGTACTTCGTCCTCGGCGAGAACGGCACCTTCGACGGCCGGCTCGGCTGCAACCACGCGTCCGCCCAGGCCACCGTGCGCGACGGACATATCACCCTCGGCCCGGTCCGGACCACCCGCATGATGTGCCAAGGCTCACTCATGAGGACCGAGAAGTCGCTGCTGAAGCTCTTCGACGGCAAGGTCGACTACGACTTGGATCATCGTGGCATCACGCTGACCAGCGAAAACGGCACTGTCGTCAGTGCGGTGGCCGACGAGTGATCCACGAGGGCGCCGAATCCCCAATTCGGACCAGTGGTCGATCTCGCCTACACTCGGTGCCGTGCCACGTGGTGACGGTCGACTCAATCATGATCTGCTCCCCGGTGAGAAAGGCCCCCAGGACGCTTGCGGCGTCTTCGGTGTCTGGGCTCCGGGCGAAGAGGTCGCCAAGCTCACTTACTTCGGGCTCTACGCCCTCCAGCATCGGGGTCAGGAATCCGCGGGAATCGCGGTCAGCAACGGCTCCCAGATCCTCGTCTTCAAGGACATGGGCCTTGTGTCCCAGGTCTTCGACGAAACCTCGCTCGGTTCGCTCCAGGGTCATATCGCGGTCGGTCACGCCCGCTACTCGACCACCGGTGCGTCCGTGTGGGAGAACGCGCAGCCGACGTTCCGTGCCACCGCGCACGGTTCCATCGCGCTCGGTCACAACGGCAACCTCGTCAACACGGCGCAGCTCGCCGAGATGGTCGCCGACCTGCCCAAGCAGGAAGGCCGCACCACTCGTGTGGCGGCCACCAACGACACCGACCTGCTCACCGCGCTCCTCGCGGCCCAGGTCGACGACGACGGCAAGCCGCTGACCATCGAAGAGGCCTCCACAAAGGTCCTCCCGCAGGTCATGGGCGCCTTCAGCCTCGTCTTCATGAACGAGCACACCCTCTACGCCGCCCGTGACCCGCAGGGCATCCGCCCGCTGGTCCTCGGCCGCCTGGAGCGCGGCTGGGTGGTGGCCTCCGAGTCCGCCGCCCTCGACATCTGCGGCGCCAGCTATGTGCGCGAGATCGAGCCGGGCGAGTTCGTCGCCATCGACGAGAACGGCCTGCGGAGCTCTCGATTCGCGGAAGCGAAGCCCAAGGGCTGCATCTTCGAGTACGTCTATCTGGCCCGCCCGGACACGGACATCGCCGGTCGGAACGTGTACCTCTCGCGCGTCGAGATGGGCCGCAAACTCGCCAAGGAAGCCCCTGTGGAGGCCGACCTGGTGATAGCGACCCCGGAGTCCGGGACGCCCGCCGCGATCGGTTACGCGGAGGCCTCCGGCATCCCGTTCGGCGCCGGCCTGGTCAAGAACGCGTATGTGGGCCGGACCTTCATCCAGCCCTCGCAGACGATCCGCCAGCTCGGTATCCGCCTGAAGCTGAATCCGCTCAAGGAAGTCATCAAGGGCAAGCGCCTGGTCGTCGTCGACGACTCGATCGTGCGCGGCAACACCCAGCGCGCCCTGGTCCGGATGCTTCGTGAGGCGGGTGCCGCCGAGGTCCACATCCGGATCTCCTCGCCGCCCGTGAAGTGGCCCTGCTTCTTCGGCATCGACTTCGCGACCCGCGCCGAGCTGATCGCGAACGGCATGACCATCGAGGAGATCGGCACCTCGCTCGGCGCCGACTCCCTCTCGTACATCTCCATCGACGGGATGATCGAGGCCACCACGATCGACAAGCCGAACCTGTGCCGCGCCTGCTTCGACGGCGAGTACCCGATGGACCTTCCGGACCCCGAACTGCTCGGCAAGCAGCTCCTGGAGACCGAGCTGGCCGCGGGTCCCGCAGCCACGGCCGCGGCTGACGCCATCCGTCGCCCGTAGCGCCGCAGAGCCCCGTTTCACCAACCCGAAAGATCCCAGGCAATGTCTGAGACCAGTGCTTCCGGTGCGTCCTACGCGGCTGCCGGAGTCGACATCGAGGCGGGCGACCGCGCCGTAGAGCTGATGAAGGAGTGGGTGAAGAAGACGCAGCGCCCCGAGGTCCTCGGTGGCCTCGGCGGCTTCGCCGGCCTCTTCGACGCCTCCGCCCTCAAGCGTTTCGAGCGTCCGCTGCTCGCCTCCGCCACGGACGGCGTGGGCACCAAGGTGGACATCGCCCGCCAGCTGGGCGTGTACGACACGATCGGCCACGACCTCGTCGCGATGGTCATGGACGACATCGTGGTGTGCGGCGCCGAGCCGCTCTTCATGACCGACTACATCTGCGTGGGCAAGGTCCACCCGGAGCGTGTGGCGGCCATCGTGAAGGGCATCGCCGAGGGCTGTGTCCTCGCGGGCTGCGCCCTGGTGGGCGGCGAGACGGCCGAGCACCCCGGTCTGCTGGGTCCGGACGACTTCGACGTCGCGGGCGCCGGTACGGGCGTGGTCGAGGCCGACGAGCTGCTCGGCCCGGATCGCATCCGTAAGGGTGACGCGGTGATCGCCATGGCGGCCTCCGGTCTTCACTCGAACGGGTACTCGCTCGTCCGGCACGTCCTCTTCGACCGGGCGAACCTGAGCCTGGACCGGCACATCGAGGAGTTCGGCCGCACGCTCGGCGAGGAGCTCCTGGAGCCGACCAAGATCTACTCGCTGGACTGCCTGACGCTGACGAAGACCACCGCGGTGCACGCGTTCAGCCACATCACCGGAGGCGGTCTCGCGGCCAACCTGGCCCGTGTCGTCCCGGACGGTCTGCACGCCGTGGTCGACCGCGAGACCTGGACCCCGGCGCCGGTGTTCGACCTGGTCGGCAGGACGGGCGGAGTCGAGCGCCTGGAGCTGGAGAAGACGCTGAACATGGGCGTCGGCATGATGGCGATCGTCCCCGAGGAATCGGCCGAGGTCGCCCTCGCCACCCTCGCGGACCGCGGAGTGGACGCCTGGATCGCCGGTGAGATCACCGAGCGCGGCGACCACGCGACGGGCGCGGCGCTCATCGGTGACTACGCGGGCTGAAGCCCCTGAGGCAGCACGAAACCCGGTCCGGTGGTGAAACCCCGGACCGGGTGAGGTGCAGTCGCTACGAGAAATACGCCAGGCGAGATCTACCAGAAACCCACGGCAGGAGATCCGCTACGAAGAAGAGGTCGCGGAAACTGCGAGGGACGCTGTTGCGTCAAGCGCCGCGACGTTGCGACTGGGGACCGGACTGGTCGTCCTCGTCCTCGTCGTCGTCGTTGTAGAGATCCGCGTACTGTGCGTACGGGTCGTCTTCCTCGTCGTCGTCCTCGAACGGCTCGCCATTCGGCGGCTGGCTCGAAGTCGAAGCGCCCAGCTCATTGGCCAGACGCGAGAGGTCAGTCCCGCCGCTGCTGTACTTCAGCTGGCGGGCGACCTTCGTCTGCTTGGCCTTTGCCCGGCCGCGCCCCATGGCTCGACCCCCTCGGATACGGGGCTCGACGGCCCCAGAGTCTTGACACGCGTTCATGATCTGGAACGGACTCTCCGTGGAGAGACCGGTCCGTAGGGCTTCCACGGTACCTGAGCCCGCGCCCATACGGTACGTCGCCCGCAGCACGCGCCTTCACCCAGAACCCGCGAGGTGCCCTGTCCTCGCTGGTCAACCGCGATTTTAACCTCTTCTCGGCGTACGACCCGCCGACAGACGTGAGAGTTCTCTCCCAACCGGCCGTCGGCGGGTCCCTGACAAGCAGGTATGGCCTCGGAAGGCGTCAGTGACGCCGTGCCTCCGCCATCCGCTGCTCGGCGATCCGGTCGGCCGCCGCGGCCGGCGGAATCCCGTCCTGCTTCGCACGTGCGAATATGGCCAGCGTGGTGTCGAAGATCTTCGACGCCTTGGCCTTGCACCGGTCGAAGTCGAAGCCGTGCAGTTCGTCGGCGACCTGGATGACCCCGCCGGCGTTCACCACGTAGTCGGGGGCGTACAGGATGCCGCGGTCCGCGAGGTCCTTCTCCACGCCCGGGTGCGCCAGCTGGTTGTTGGCGGCACCGCACACGATCCTGGCGGTGAGCACCGGCACGGAGTCGTCGTTGAGCGCTCCGCCCAGCGCGCACGGCGCGTAGATGTCGAGGCCCTCGGTGCGGATGAGTGCCTCGGTGTCCGCGACGGCGGTCACGCCGGACGGGTGCCGGTCCAGAATCCGCCGCACCGAGTCGGCGCGTACGTCCGTGATCACGACCTCGGCGCCGTCCGCGCGCAGGTGATCGACCAGGTGGTGGCCCACCTTGCCGACGCCGGCGACGCCGACCTTGCGGCCGCGCAGCGTCGGGTCGCCCCACAGGTGCTGGGCGGAGGCCCGCATGCCCTGGAAGACACCGAAGGCGGTCAGGACCGACGAGTCGCCCGCGCCGCCGTTCTCCGGGGAGCGGCCGGTCGTCCAGCGGCACTCGCGCGCCACGACGTCCATGTCGGCGACGTACGTGCCGACGTCGCACGCGGTGACGTACCGGCCGCCGAGCGAGGCGACGAACCGGCCGTACGCGAGGAGCAGCTCCTCGGACTTGATCTGCTCGGGGTCGCCGATGATGACGGCCTTGCCGCCGCCGTGGTCGAGTCCGGCCATGGCGTTCTTGTACGACATCCCGCGCGCGAGGTTGAGGGCGTCGGCGACGGCCTCCTGCTCACTCGCGTACGGATAGAAGCGCGTGCCGCCCAGGGCCGGGCCCAGGGCGGTGGAGTGGATGGCGATGACGGCCTTGAGGCCGCTGGCGCGGTCCTGGCAGAGCACGACTTGCTCATGACCACCCTGGTCCGAATGGAACAGGGTGTGCAGTACATCAGCAGGCGCGCCGGTTACGTCGGTCACTGTGGTGACTCCCAGGTAAAAAGCGGCGGTTGGGTGCGGGGCCCGTGCGGATGGCGGGCTCCGTGGGAATGAGACTAGAGCCTGCGCCGATCCGCCTTCGGCGCAGTGTTCAGGATCACCCATGGGCGGGGTACAGCCATGGTTCGATTTGCATAGATTTCTCTTCAGGTTATGAGCGGTTCTCGCTGGTTTTCCCGGTGGTCGACGGGGGAGGGAGCAGGCGTGCCCAAGGTGTCCGCGGTGATCGTCCCGTACGCGTCGTATCTGCGCGTGTACGAGCCACTGGCCGCGTTCCCGGAGTCCGAGCGCGCCCACTGGACGCGCTACGCCCGGCGCACCGAGCGCCCCTCCTACCAGGACGAACTGCGTCGCTCGCTGGCGGACTTGCTGCCCACCCCGCCGGTCCCCGTACCGGTGCACGAGAGCGGCGACGCGTTCGTGGCCGAGATCGACGGGGTGGTGTGCGTCTGCCCGTGGCGCACCCGGCTGCGCGGCTGGCAGGCCCTGGACGAGCTGGGCGAGGAGCTCCCGGCGTCCGTCCTCGACGCGGTCCTGCCGCCGCTGGTCCGCCGTCAGGCCGTGCTGGACTACGAGCGCTGGCTGGCCCGCAACCCGGACGCCCGCCCGTGGATCCGCACCTCGACCTGGCAGGTGCCGCTGAACTGGTTCGTGCTCGTCACCGACGAGGAGCGGGAGTACGAGAAGGGGACCGGCCCCGGTGGGGCCGCGCCGCTGCTGCGCTACCGGACACCGATGGTGCAGGCGCGGCGGCGCACGGCGCGGGCCCTGAGGACACTCAGGGACGCGCTGGACGAGGGTCCGCTCATCGAGGGCCTGGTGGACGTGGGGCGCTGGCTCGAGGAGTTCCATCCGCGCTCGCTGGTCGAGCTGGACTACGGCGGGCTCGTGCACGTGCTGCCCGCGGGGCACCTCGAGGGCGACCACTCCGCCGCGGATGTCGCCGAGGGCATCGAGGCGCTGCGCACCGGGGACGGGGCGACGGCGGGCGAGGCGTACGGGCGGCTGGTGGAGCGCTGGCGGTCGGTCAGGGAGCGGCGTTCGTCGAACTGAGGCGGGGCCGCCGGCGAGCGGGCCGGGCGGGGCTCCTCCGGGTTGGTTCGCGTGGGGCGGACGTGGCTCCTGGGTCCGAAGTCCAGTGTGATCTGCTTCTCACTGGTTCCGGGTCGAACTCGCGTATGGTCCTCACACGCTGAAGAACCCTCACGTCCAGGACGTAGGTCCCGATCCGGGCTTATGCGTCAACGGGTGTCAAGCGTGATGGATGGCACTTACCTGGCTCTTGCATCGCTTGCCCCTCCTCGTGCCAAAATAGGACAAGGAGTCCGGGGGAGGGCTCTCTCCGCCCACGTATGGGTGGAATCTCAGCATTGCACGCTATGGGGGGTCTGATGACTCCTGATCGCCCTGTGACTGATCGTCACAGCGGCGTGACTGTCCGCTATGGCATGGTCCATCGGCTTCCGTCGCTGATGAACACCTGGGAGGGCAATTCCATCGGTTTGGCCGACGCGGCTGGACGGATGGTGTAGTTGTAGTGCCGAGGACAAGCCGTTCGTCCTATAACCGACTCGACTCGCGTCCGCCATTTCGGGCAACGCGGGTCAAGGTGCAGAATTTAGAGGAAAGAACCGAGAAGGTTCGGTTCTCCCGAGGAGGCCGCTCATGACCGCTCGCACCCCTGATGCCGAGCCGCTGCTGACCCCGGCTGAGGTCGCCACGATGTTCCGCGTCGACCCCAAGACGGTCACGCGGTGGGCGAAGGCCGGCAAGCTTACGTCCATCCGCACGCTCGGCGGGCATCGCCGTTACCGCGAGGCTGAGGTCCGCGCACTGCTCGCGGGTATCCCGCAGCAGCGCAGCGAAGCCTGAACCATCGCATAACCGGACAATTCGACGGATCCCCCAACCCGTCGAGGCGTCCACACCACAGCTCCAAGCGACGCGGGTTCTGCCCCAACAGAGCTCACGCCCAAGTTTTATTGCCACTTGAACAGGGTGCGTCGTAGATCGCGCTGGACTCCGCCGGGTCCAGCGCGATCTTTTTTGTGCGGTCTCCACGTCTGGTCGACCGGCCTGTGAGCGGCCTTGTCGGAGTCTGGGGGCGGGTGTCGGATCGGCTGTGGATACCCTCGACGAGTGGTGCAATTGCACATATTAAATTGACTGGTTGTAGGAGAGGGGTAAGTTCCGCACTTCTGAAAACATATGCGGTGACTCCCGTCACATGCCACAGTCCTTGTCGCACGCGAGCCTTCTGCGCTAGAGGAGTTGGGGTTGCGTGCCGTCGGATCGCGGCAGTGCGCGCAGCGGGTGGCGCGCGTGCCCGCGGCCCTCGGTCACGCCGTGGAGGGGCTCTCGTCCTCCGGAGCGCCCTCGGGGTCCTGTTCGTCGTGCGGGGAGGGTTCCATGGCCAGCCGCAGGAGCTGATGGCAGATCGGACAGTGCCGCGTCAGGTGGCGGTACCCGGAGGCGGCCGCCAGATGGGCTCGGAGCAGAGCCCGGGTCTCGTGCCGAGCGGACACCGCCATATGCACCTCCAGAGGGCCGGCAGGGCGAGAGCCCTGGTTTCCGGGGTACCTGCGGAATGTGACGCCGTCAAGGGACGGGAACGGGCCTCCGGAGCACCTCCTGAGGCCCTGGCGGCCGCACAACGGCCGGTGCGCGCACGCGATGGGCCGGGACGGGGCGCACGGCGGTGAGCTCGTACGCGAGGGGAAACGCACTTGGCGGTCAGGGCGCACCCGGCGCTCCGGGAGCAGGCATGCGAAAAGGCCCGGAGCCGAAGCTCCGGGCCTTTCCTCACGCGGTCCTGACGGGATTTGAACCCGCGGCCTCCACCTTGACAGGGTGGCGAGCACTCCAAACTGCTCCACAGGACCTGGTTTCGCAGCGACTTGTTCTTGCGCTGTGCTGCGAAATGAGACTGTACAGGAGGGCGGGCCCAGGGTCGAACTCACCGCCCGTGCGGACGCCGTTACGGGACAGCGGCGTCGATCGCCTTCACGATCCGCTTGTCGGAGACGGGGTACGCCGTGCCCAGCGCGTGGGCGAAATAGCTGACCCGGAGCTCCTCGATCATCCAGCGGATGTCCAGGACCGACGAGGGCACCGGCCGGCCCTGCGGCAGCTGTTCCAGGAGCCAGGCGTACTCGTCCTGCATCTCGTGGACCTTCTCCATGCGGGTGGTGTCCCGCTGGACACTGGTCGGCATCTGCTGGAGGCGGCGGTCCGCAGCGACCAGATAGCGCATCAGGTCCGGCAGGCGCCGCAGTCCGGTAGCCGTGACGAAACCGGGCTTCACCAGGGCGTCCAGCTGCCCCCGCACGTCCGTGAGGTTCGCGAGCAGGGTCGGGCTCTTGACCGCCTTCAGGCGGCGCTCACAGGCCTGCCAGGCGGCGAGCACCTGCTGCACCTGCCCGACCGTGCGCACGGTCGTGTCGACGATCTCGGCACGCACCTTGTCGTACAGCTTCCGGTAGGACTCCTCGTCCCACGCCGGGCCGCCGAAGTCCGCGATGAGCTTGTCCGCGGCGGCCATCGCGCAGTCGTCGAAGAGAGCCTGGACCGAACCGTGCGGGTTCGCGGACAGGGCGAGCTTCTGGGCGTTGGTGAGCTTGTCCGAGGCGAACTTGCCAGGGTTCACCGGGATGTTCCGCAGGATCAGCCGACGGGTGCCCTTCCACATGGCCTCGGCCTGCTCGGCCTCGGTGTCGAAGAGCTGTACGGAGACGGTGTTCGCCGCCGGTCCGTCGTCGACCAGTGCCGGGTACGCCTTCACCGGCTGGCCCGCCCGGCGTGTCTCGAAGAGGCGGCTGAGCGAGCCGATCGTCCACTCCGTCAGCCCCGTGCGTTCCAGGGACTCGCCGCCCTCGCGCTCGGCCGTCGCCGCGGCGGCCTGCGAGATCGCCTGGCGCGCCTTGGGCTTCAGCCGGAGCTGGAGGGCTTCCAGGTCCTTGTCCTCGGCGAGCTTGCGGCGTCGCTCGTCGACGATCCGGAAAGTGACCTTCAGATGGTCGGGCAGCCGTGACCAGTCGAAGTCGTCGGCGGTCAGCGGGACTCCGACCATGCGCTTGAGCTCGCGCGCCATGGTCAGCGTCAGCGGTTCCTGGAGCGGTACCGCCCGCTCCAGGAACTTCTGGGCGAAGTTGGGGGCGGGAACGTAGTTCCGCCGGATCGGCTTCGGGAGGGAACGGATCAGCTCCGTCACCACTTCCTCCCGCAGCCCCGGGATCTGCCAGTCGAAGCCCTCGTCCGTGACCTGGTTCAGGACCTGGAGCGGGATGTGGACGGTCACGCCGTCCGCGTCCGCACCCGGCTCGAACTGGTAGGTCACCCGGAACTTCAGCCGCCCCTGGAGCCAGGAGTCGGGGTAGTCGTCCTTCGACACCGCCCCGGCGCGGTCGTTGATGAGCATCGAGCGCTCGAAGTCGAGGAGTTCGGGCTCCTCGTGGCGCTTGTGCTTCCACCAGGAGTCGAAGTGCGCCCCGGACACGACGTGTTCGGGCACCCGCTGGTCGTAGAAGTCGTACAGGGTCTCGTCGTCGACCAGGATGTCCCGGCGGCGGGCGCGGTGCTCCAGCTCCTCGACCTCGGTGAGGAGCTTGCGGTTGTCGGCGAAGAACTTGTGGTGCGTACGCCAGTCACCCTCGACGAGCGCGTTGCGGATGAACAGCTCCCGGCTGGCCTCCGGATCGATCCGCCCGTAGTTGACCTTCCGCTGCGCGACGATCGGTACGCCGTACAGCGTGACCTTCTCGTACGCCATCACGGCGGCCTGGTCCTTCTCCCAGTGCGGTTCGCTGTACGTCCGCTTGAGGAGATGGCCGGCCAGCGGCTCGACCCACTCCGGCTCGATCCTGGCGTTGACGCGCGCCCAGAGCCGCGAGGTCTCGACCAGCTCGGCGGACATCACGAAACGCGGGGGCTTCTTGAAGAGCGCCGAGCCCGGGAAGATCGCGAACTTGGCGCTGCGCGCGCCCAGGTACTCGTTCTTCCCCGTGCTCCTGCCGCTCTCCCCGCCGGTCTCCTTCACGTCCTTCATGCCGACGTGCGAGAGCAGACCGGCGAGCAGCGACACATGGACGCTCTGCTCGGGCGCGTCCTCCTCGTTGAGGGGGATGCCCATCTGCTTGGCGACGGTCCGCAGCTGGCTGTAGATGTCCTGCCATTCGCGGATGCGCAGGAAGTTCAGGTACTCCTGCTTGCACATCCGGCGGAACGCGGACGAGCCGCGCTCCTTCTGCTGCTCGCGGATGTAGCGCCACAGGTTGAGGAAGGCGAGGAAGTCGGACGTCTCGTCCTTGAAGCGGGCGTGCTGCTGGTCGGCCTGCGCCTGCTTCTCGGAGGGCCGCTCGCGCGGGTCCTGGATGGAGAGCGCCGCCGCGATCACCATGACCTCGCGCGCACAGCCGTTCTTCTCGGCCTCCAGGACCATCCGGGCGAGCCGGGGGTCCACGGGCAGCTGGGCGAGCTTGCGGCCGGTCGGCGTGAGCCGCTTGCGGACGTCCCTCTCCGTCGGGTCCAGAGCGTTCAGTTCCTGGAGGAGCTGGACGCCGTCGCGGATGTTGCGGTGGTCCGGCGGGTCGATGAACGGGAACTTCTCGATGTCGCCGAGCCCGGCCGCGGTCATCTGGAGGATGACGGAGGCGAGGTTCGTCCGGAGGATCTCGGCGTCGGTGAACTCCGGGCGGGCGAGGAAGTCGTCCTCGGAGTACAGCCGGATGCAGATGCCGTCGGACGTACGGCCGCAGCGGCCCTTGCGCTGATTGGCGCTGGCCTGCGAGACGGGCTCGATGGGCAGCCGCTGCACCTTCGTGCGGTGGCTGTACCGCGAGATGCGCGCGGTGCCCGGGTCGATGACGTACTTGATGCCCGGGACGGTCAGGGAGGTCTCGGCGACGTTGGTCGCCAGAACGATCCTGCGGCCGGTGTGCTGCTGGAAGACGCGGTGCTGCTCGGCGTGCGAGAGCCGTGCGTACAGGGGCAGCACTTCGGTGAAGCGGTAGTTCTTCTTCGTCAGCGCGTCGGCCGTGTCGCGGATCTCGCGCTCGCCCGACAGGAAGACGAGGATGTCCCCCTTGCCCTCGGCCTGGAGCTCCTCGACGGCGTCGCAGATCGCGGTGATCTGGTCGCGGTCCGCGTCCTCGGAGTCCTCCTCCAGGAGCGGCCGGTAACGCACCTCCACGGGATACGTCCGCCCGCTGACCTCGACGATCGGGGCGTCGCCGAAATGCCGGGAGAAGCGATCCGGGTCGATGGTCGCGGAGGTGATCACGACCTTGAGGTCGGGCCGCTTGGGCAGCAGCTGGGCGAGGTAGCCGAGCAGGAAGTCGATGTTGAGGGACCGCTCGTGGGCCTCGTCGATGATGATCGTGTCGTACGCGCGCAGCTCGCGGTCCGTCTGGATCTCGGCGAGCAGGATGCCGTCCGTCATGAGCTTGACGAAGGTGGCGTCCGGATTCACCTGATCGGTGAAGCGGACCTTCCACCCGACGGCCTCGCCGAGCGGCGTGTCCAGCTCGTCGGCCACCCGCTCGGCGACCGTACGGGCGGCGATACGACGGGGCTGGGTGTGCCCGATCATGCCGCGGACGCCCCGGCCCAGCTCCATACAGATCTTCGGGATCTGCGTGGTCTTGCCGGACCCGGTCTCACCGGCGACGATCACGACCTGGTGATCACGGATGGCGTCCGCGATCACGTCCTTCTTCTGGCTGACCGGCAGCTGCTCGGGATAGGTGACGGCGGGTACGCGGGCGCGGCGCTCGGCCATGCGGACCTCGCCCTTGGCGACCTCCGCCTCGATCTCGGCGAACACGGCGGAGCGGGCCTCGGGCTTGCGGATCTTGCGCGCGCCTTCGAGCCTGCGCCCGAGCCGGTGCGCGTCGCGCAGGGACAGCTGGGCCAGACGGGCGGCGAGATCGCCGAGGGCGGGGGCGGGGTGCGTAGACATACGCGGTCCAGGATCTCACCTCGGCGAAATGACTGGCGAACGCTTTTGCGCGCCCCGGCCGTCCGGCCCCGCCCGCACCGCCTTCCGGACCCCGCGGGACGGCTCGGCGGCGGGTCCCCGGGGGCGTCGCCGGCCCTCGGTGCAGCGGCCTCTCGGGGGAACTACTCCCGGGGCGGGGACTCGCGGTGAGCCATGGCCTTGGCGGTGTTCGAGACCGCCTTGATGCCCAGGTAGGCCGTGGTCGTGCTGCTCACAGCGGTGAAGGCGGCGGTCAGCACGCCTACGGTCACCGCCTTGTCGCCGTGCAGCTGCCAGACCCCGAAGATCGTGACGCCGACGATCGCGAGGTTGCTCATGACGACCGCCGTCAGCCCGTAGCGGGCGCGGTAGCGCTCCAGATCCAGTTCGCGCATCGGCTTCGACCTGTCACCGTTCAACACCACTCGTTCCCCCGCCCGAGACACCCGCGTCCGCCGGCCAGAACGTAGCGCCGTGCACGGGACATGCCAAGTCGAGGACGAGTGGACGCCTGGAGCGCACACGGAAAAGGCCCCGATCCGAAGATCGAGGCCTTTGCTGTGGCTGGGGCCGGGGTCGAACCGGCGACCTATCGCTTTTCAGGCGATCGCTCGTACCAACTGAGCTACCCAGCCACGAGGTTTCCGGGGAAACCTCAGCGGTCCTGACGGGATTTGAACCCGCGGCCTCCACCTTGACAGGGTGGCGAGCACTCCAAACTGCTCCACAGGACCAAGCTGTTGCGTGCGACGTGTAACCAGTGTCTCACACGGTGTTGCGTACCCCCAACGGGATTCGAACCCGTGCTACCGCCTTGAAAGGGCGGCGTCCTAGGCCGCTAGACGATGAGGGCGAGCCAGTACCGCTCTGCTTCGTCTTCGCGTTCCCGAAGGGACGTGAGAAGCATGTGACTTCACTTTCCCCCGAAGGGTTCCGCTTTTCCTTCGCTTCGACAGAAGCTCGGGACGGTCAAGCCCTGACCGGCGCCCTTGGGCACGAACAGACTGTACTACGTGGCCCGGACGTGGACCAAACCAGATAGGAAGGGGGGCTCAGGGCCGGTTCTCCTCGGGGAGATGGCGGCTGATCTCGGCCGTCGTGAGGCCGAGACCGCCCAGCTTGATCTCGTCCCAGGCCTGGAGATGACGGGTGTCCCGGTCGAAGTAGAGGACCGAGGCCTCGATCGGGTCCGGGTACTGGCCCTCGACGGCGCGCAGCCCGCTGCCTCCGGTCGAGCCCTCGACGCGCAGCCTGGTCCCGTACTTCATGACCTCCATGTCCTCGTGGTGCAGATGGCCGGCCAGCGCCAGGGGCGCCACGCCGTCCGTCCCGCGGGCTGCCGACGGTTCGTGGGCGACGGCGATGTCGACCGGGGTGCCGGCGGCCCGCTGGTCGCGCAGGGCCGAGGCCAGGCGGGCGCCCGCGAGGTCCTCCGCCGCGTCGCCACCCGGCGTGTTCGAGCGGTCCGGGGTGAACTGCGGGTCGCCGATGCCGGCGAAACGCAGGCCCGCGATCGTGACCGCCCGGCCGTCGTCGAGGACGTGCACGTTCTTCATGCGCCGCAGGTACTTCTGTGTCTCGCGCGAGTCGTGGTTGCCGCGGACCCAGACGTACGGGGCGCCCAGGTCCGGGATCGGGTCCAGGAAGCCGTTCTCGGCCGCCGAGCCGTGGTCCATGGTGTCGCCGGAGTCGACGATCACGTCGATGGCGTACTGCTGGACGAGCGAGGAGATGATCTTCCAGCTCGCCGGGTTCAGATGGATGTCGGAGACGTGCAGGACCCGGATCGTGGTCGGGTCGGGCTGGTAGACGGGAAGGGTGGACGTGACGTCGTACAGCTTCGTCACGTTCCGCACCAGGCGCGCCAACTCCTTCTGGTAGACGTCGAATTCGCTGACGATGTTGCGGGCGTCGCCGACCAGGGAGGGCGCGGAGGAGAGCAGCCCGGAGTACTTCGGCTCCAGGACCGACTTGGGGTTCCAGGTGGCGAAGGCCGTCGCTCCCGAGGTGGCCAGCAGGGCGAGGGCGAGGCCGCCGGCGGTGAGGGCCCGGCGCGGGCGGCGGTAGACCGCGAGGCCGAGGGCGGTGGCGCCGGCGACCACCGCTATGCAGGAGCGGACGGCCAGGTCGAGGGTGCCGTGCTCGACGTCCCGCGTCACCTCGTCCTGGAGGCCGGAGAGGCGCTCCGGGTGGTCAACGAGGGCCTGGGAGCGTTCCGGGTCGAGCTGGTCCACGTCGACGTCGAGGCGCAGCGGGGCCTCGTGGCTGCGCAGTTCGAGTGCGCCGAGCGGGGAGATGTTGATCTTCGTGCCGCCGGTGAGCGAGGGGCGCAGGGTCATGGTGGTGTTCATGGGGCCGACCGGGACGCGGACGTTGCCCACGACCAGCAGTCCCAGCCAGGCGCCGAGCAGCACCACGCACAGAAGTCCGAAGGCGCGGGCGTACGGGTTCGGCCGGGGTGCGAGCTCCAGCACCGGGCGCTTGCGCCGGCCGTGGCGGCGGCGGGCGAGGGTGTGCAGCGCCGGGCGGGCGCGGTCGGTCAGGCGGCGGACGGCGGCGGTTGCGGCAACGGGGACGCGGACCATTGGTCCCGTATGCCCAAGTGCCGGGCCGGGTATGCGGGCGCCCCGCCGCCGTGCCGGGCGGGTGTCGGTCAGCCCCAGCCCAGCTCGTGCAGCCGCTCGTCGTCGATACCGAAATGGTGGGCGACCTCGTGGATCACGGTCACGGCGACCTCGTGGACCACGGCGTCCGGGGTCTCGCACATGCGCAGGGTGGGGCCCATGTAGATCGAGATGCGGTCGGGGAGCACGCCCGCGTACCACTCTCCGCGGTCGGTGAGCGGCGTGCCTTCGTAGAGGCCCAGCAGTTCGGGGTCGTCGGCCGGGGGCTCGTCCTCGACGAACACGGCGACGTTGTCCATGACCCGGGTCAGCTCGGGCGGGATCTGGTCGAGGGCCTGGCTCACGAGCTCTTCGAAGGTTTCGCGCGTCATCTCCAGCACAAGGCCATTGTCAGGGACGGCACGCTCCCGGCGGAGACCCGCGGAGACCCGCGGAGGCTCCCGAAGGGCCGGATCGGGCCGGGCGCGACCGCGAGCGACCGGCCTCCTGCCCCACATGGGGTGTCTCATACCAGTTCCGGAGTGTTCTAGCCAATTGCCACGACTCGTCCGGACATAGTGCGGGCATGACACGCACCCCCTCCCCGACGCGTTCCCGCACGCGTTCCGGCGCCGGCAAAGCCCTCCTCTGCGCCGCCCTCCTCGCCGTCACGGTCTCTACCGCCGCCGCACCGGCGTTCGCCGGGGGGACCGGAAGTCGCGACGCACGCGACTGCGTGAGGACCGAGAGACCACTCGACGGCCAGGCCCGCACGGTCCTGGACATCACCCGCAAGGCCAAGGCCGAGTTCCATCTGAATTCCGTGGAGCTGAAGGTCACCAGGGACGGCAACGAGATCCTCACCGACGCGCTCGGCGAGTCCATGACCGGTGTCCCGGCCCAGCCGGACATGCACTTCCGTGCCGGTTCGGTGGCCTTCTCCTACGTCGGCACGGCCCTCCTCCAGCTGGTCGCGGAGGGCAGGGTGCGCCTCGACGACACGGTGGAGCGCTGGCTGCCCGGCGTGCCCAAGGCGAACAAGATCACGCTGCGGATGCTGGCCACCAACACCACCGGCCTGCACGACTACGTCACCGACCCGGCCTTCCTGGCCGAGCTGGAGGCCCACCCGTTCCGCCACTGGACTCCGCAGGAGCTGCTGGCCTACCCCTACAGCCACCCGTTCTGGTACGAGCCGGGCACCAACTGGAGCTACTCCCACGCCAACTACGTGCTGCTGATCGAGGCGCTGGAGAAGATCACCGGCACCCGGATCGACAGGTTCCTGAAGGAGCGGGTCACGGGCCCGCTGGGCCTCGACAACACCCGGAACAACTTCACGCCCGACATCCCGCGGCCGGTCCTGCACGCCTTCACGGCCGATCGCGGCCTGTACGAGGAGTCGACCTTCTGGAACCCGTCGTGGACCACCGCGCCCGGCGCGGTCATCACCACCCACATCTGTGACCTGGCCCGTTCGGCCGAGGGCATCGGCAGCGGCGAGCTCCTCTCGCGCCGCTCGTACCGCACCCTGCTCAACCCGGGGACGGTCGGTCTCGGCCACGCGACCGCCACCTGTCCCGCCACGATCTGCCTGGAGCAGACCGAGGCCAGGCACTTCGGGCTCGGCGTCATCGTGATCAACGGATGGGTCGTGCAGAACCCCTCGTTCTCGGGTTACGCGGCGATCCAGGCGTATCTCCCCTCGGACCGTCTCGCGATCGCGGTCAACGCCACCAAGACCAAGGACACACCCGACGGCAACATGGCCGAAGTGGTCGCCCGGCGGATCGCGGCCGCGCTCGCCCCGGAGACTCCGCTGGCGATCGACTGACCCGGGGAACGTCCCGCTTGACGCCTCGTCACCCATGAGGGGCACGTTCCCTGCAAGCCCCCGGGCCCGGTTGGGCCCGGGGGCCGCGTGTCCTCCGGCGGGCGGCGGGAGTTGAACGGGGAGAACTCCCGTTCCTCCCCACGCTCTCGGCCCCGGTCGAGCGGGGGACGCCCCGTTCGGAGGTGGCCGCCCGTGCGCGCCTTGTACGTACCCGTCCGTCTGGCCGCCGCGGTCGTCGCCGTAGCCGCTGCCGCCGGCTGCATGAGCGTCGGCGACGACGGGGAGCGGCCGGGACCCTCGCACTCGGCGGGTCAGCGGGCCGGGGAGGCGCCCGGCGGCGGGACCGCCGTGGGCGGCGGCGGAGTCGGGTCCCACGGCGCGAAGGGCGGCAAGGGCGGCAAGTCCTCGGCGAAGCCGGGGGAGTCCGCGTCCGGCGACGCGTCTCCGTCGGCGTCGGGGTCCGAGGGGGCGAAGCCGTCCGCGAAGGCGACGGAGAAGGGCGGCGGGCCGTCCACGGACACCGTGCCGCCCGGCGAGCCGAGTCCCACGCGTACGACGGCGGAGCCCACACCCGAACCCCCGCCCACCTCCTCGCCGCCCGCGCCCGATCCCGGCTCGGCGGAGCCGTCGTCCTCGGCGCACGAGCAGCAGGCGACGCAGCTGGTGCAGCGGGAGCCGGCCCCCGAGGCGGGCGCACCGGTGTAGCGGGCGCGGGGGGTCAGGAGACGGGGCGGGTCCGGCCGTGGGGACCGGAACCGGACCGGCCGAGGGAGGAATGGGCCGGGGGTGCGCCCGGTGTCGGTCGCGAAGGATGGTCTGCGGCCGTCGGCGCGGGTCGGCGTGGAGGGCGGTCCGTCGGTGTCGGCCGTCGTGAGTGTGGCGGGGTTCACGGGTTTCGGTGGCCTGGATGTGGCCGGTTCAACAGCGCGGTCGGCCGGGCCGAGGTAGCTTTGTGGGAGTGAGCAGGTGGCGAGGAAACCACCGTGACCTGCTCGTACGGGACTCGGTTTGCCTTCAGGGGGGCCGGGTGCGTATGGTAGTAGATCGTTTGATCCCATTTGCCCGGCGCCGCCGCAGAGAGCGCCGCGTGGCGCGTACTCTCCCTTGCCGTGGCCGGACCGCATAGAGGCGGTCGTTTGCGACTTCACGGAGTTTGGGCGCGTGCCGAAGAACTCCGGAAGGTTCGCATTTCGCATGTCTGTTTCCAGTACTGATCACGTCGTCGTGCCCGAGAACAACGAGAACAACGACGCGGTCGAGGCCGTCGAGGTCATCGAGACCGTAGAGACCGTCGAGTCCGCCCCCGAGCTCACGTTCGAGGACCTCGGTCTCCCCGAGGGTGTCGTCCGCAAGCTCGCGCAGAACGGCGTGACCAGCCCCTTCCCGATCCAGGCCGCGACCATCCCGGACGCCCTGGCCGGCAAGGACATCCTCGGCCGTGGCCGCACCGGCTCCGGCAAGACCCTCTCCTTCGGTCTGCCGACCCTCGCGCAGCTCGCCGGTGGTCACACCGAGAAGAAGAAGCCGCGCGCCGTCATCCTCACGCCGACCCGTGAGCTGGCCATGCAGGTCGCCGACGCGCTGCAGCCCTACGGCGACGTCCTCGGCCTGAAGATGAAGGTCGTCTGCGGCGGTACGTCGATGGGCAACCAGATCTACGCCCTGGAGCGCGGCGTCGACGTCCTCGTCGCCACCCCGGGCCGTCTGCGCGACATCATCAACCGCGGCGCCTGCTCGCTGGAGAACACCCAGATCGCCGTCCTCGACGAGGCCGACCAGATGTCGGACCTGGGCTTCCTGCCCGAGGTCACCGAGCTGCTCGACCAGATCCCGGCCGGCGGCCAGCGCATGCTGTTCTCCGCCACGATGGAGAACGAGATCTCCACGCTGGTCAAGCGCTACCTGACGAACCCGGTGACGCACGAGGTCGACAGCGCCCAGGGCAACGTCACGACGATGTCGCACCACATCCTCATCGTGAAGCCCAAGGACAAGGCGCCGGTCACCGCCGCGATCGCCTCCCGCAAGGGCCGCACGATCATCTTCGTCCGTACCCAGCTGGGCGCCGACCGCATCGCCGAGCAGCTCCGCGACGCCGGTGTGAAGGCCGACGCGCTGCACGGCGGCATGACGCAGGGCGCCCGGACCCGGACGCTGGCCGACTTCAAGGACGGTTACGTCAACGCGCTCGTCGCGACCGACGTCGCCGCCCGCGGTATCCACGTCGACGGCATCGACCTCGTCCTGAACGTGGACCCGGCCGGTGACCACAAGGACTACCTGCACCGCTCCGGCCGTACGGCCCGCGCCGGCCGCTCCGGCACCGTCGTGTCGCTGTCGCTGCCGCACCAGCGCCGCCAGATCTTCCGGCTGATGGAGGACGCGGGCGTCGACGCCGCGCGTCACATCATCAACTCGGGCACGGCCTTCGAGCCCGAGGTCGCCGAGATCACCGGCGCCCGTTCGATGACCGAGGTCCAGGCCCAGTCCGCGGGCGACGCCGCCCAGCAGGCCGAGCGTGAGGTCACGCAGCTCACCAAGGAGCTGGAGCGCGCGCAGCGTCGTGCCGCCGAGCTCCGCGGGGAGGCCGACCGTCTGGTCGCCCGTGCCGCGCGTGAGCGGGGCGAGGACCCGGAGGTGGCCGTCGCCGAGGCCGCCGAGGCCGCCGAGCAGGCAGTCGTCGAGGCCCCGGCAGCCGAGGCCGTCGCCGCCGAGCCGGCCGAGCGTCCCGCGTACGAGCCGCGTCAGCGCCGCGACGAGCGGGGCAACTACGAGCGTCGTGACAACGACCGTGGCGGTTTCCGCCGTGACGACAACCGTGGTGGCGGCTTCAACCGCGACGACCGCGGCGGCCGTCGTGACGACCGTGGCGGCGACCGTGGTGGTTTCCGTCGTGACGACAACCGTGGTGGCGGCTTCAACCGCGATGACCGTGGCGGCCGTTCTTTCGAGCGTCGTGACGACAACCGCGGCGGTGGCTTCAACCGCGACAACCGTGGTGGCGGCTTCAACCGTGACAACGACCGCGGCGGTTTCCGTCGTGACGACAACCGTGGTGGCGGCTTCAACCGCGATGACCGTGGCGGCCGTTCTTTCGAGCGTCGTGACGACAACCGTGGTGGCGGCTTCAACCGCGATGACCGTGGCGGCCGTTCTTTCGAGCGTCGTGACGACAACCGCGGCGGTGGCTTCAACCGTGACAACCGTGGTGGCGGCTTCAACCGTGACGACCGTGGCGGCCACCGGGGCAGCGACCGTCCCTTCAACCGTGACCGTCAGGGCGACCGTCCCACGGGCGGCAGCTTCCGCTCCGGCCACGACCGCCCGACCGGCCGTCGCGACGACCACCGCACGACCGGCACCGGCACCGCTCCCGGTTCGTTCCGCCGTGACGAGAAGCCCCGCTGGAAGCGCAACGGCTGACCGTCGCTGACCTAGCCAAGTGATGTGGCCCTCACCCGAGTTCGGGGTGGGGGCCACTTCGCTGTCCGCGCGGGAGCGCGCGGAAGACGCGTGTTCCCCGACTGGGGCGCGTCGTACAGCGCGATCGTCGGGGTCGGCGACGTCACCGGCGACGGGAAGAAAGACCTGGTCGAGCGCGACACCTCGGGGAACGTCTACCGCAACGCCGGCACGGGGACGGGCTCGTTCGGTTCCCGGGTGAAGATCGCCGGCGGCCGGCAGGGCTGCAAGGGTCTTTTCTGGCCAACTTGGTCGCTCTGGTGGCGCATGTCATGCCCCCGACGAGGGAATCGCTGGGGGCATGACAGATGACGCCAGAGCGACTGGGCTGTCGGACGAAGAGCGGCTCGCCCAGCTCGGTTACACGCAGGTTCTCGCCCGCCGCATGTCGGCGTTCTCCAACTACGCGGTCTCCTTCACGATCATCTCGGTCCTGTCGGGCTGCCTGACGCTCTATCTGTTCGGCATGAACACCGGCGGTCCCGCCGTGATCACCTGGGGCTGGGTCGCGGTCGGACTGATGACGCTGTTCGTCGGGCTCGCGATGGCCGAGATCTGTTCGGCCTATCCGACGTCCGCCGGGCTGTACTTCTGGGCGCACCGGCTCGCCCCGGAGCGCAGCGCGGCCGCCTGGGCGTGGTTCACGGGCTGGTTCAACGTCCTCGGACAGGTCGCCGTGACCGCGGGCATCGACTTCGGCGCCGCGTCCTTCCTCGGCGCCTATCTGAACCTCCAGTTCGACTTCGAGGTGACACCGGGCCGCACGGTCCTGCTGTTCGCCGGAATCCTGATCCTGCACGGCCTTCTGAACACCTTCGGCGTGGGGATCGTCGCCCTCCTCAACAGCATCAGCGTCTGGTGGCACGTCATCGGCGTCGCCGTCATCGTCGGCGCGCTGACCTTCGTGCCGGACCACCACCAGTCGGCCGGCTTCGTGTTCACGAAGTTCGTGAACAACACGGGCTGGGGCAGCGGGGTCTACGTCGTCCTCATCGGACTCCTCATGGCGCAGTACACGTTCACCGGGTACGACGCCTCCGCCCATATGACGGAGGAGACCCACGACGCCTCCACGGCCGGCCCGAAGGGCATCGTGCGGTCCATCTGGACCTCGTGGATCGCCGGATTCGTCCTTCTCCTCGGCTTCACCTTCGCCATCCAGTCGTACGACAAGGAGTTGGGCTCGGCGACCGGCGCGCCCCCGGCGCAGATCCTGCTGGACGCGCTCGGGGCGACGTCCGGGAAGCTCCTGCTGCTGGTCGTGATCGGCGCGCAGCTGTTCTGCGGCATGGCGTCGGTGACGGCCAACAGCCGCATGATCTACGCCTTTTCGCGCGACGGAGCGCTGCCGTTCTCCTCGGTGTGGCACACGGTGCATCCGCGCACCCGGACCCCCGTCGCGGCCGTCTGGCTGGCCGCGCTGGGCGCCCTCGTGCTCGGCCTGCCGTACCTCATCAACTACGCGGCCTACGCCGCCGTGACGTCGATCGCGGTGATCGGCCTCTACGTCGCGTACGTCATCCCGACGCTGCTGCGGGTGCGCAAGGGGGACGCCTTCGAGCGCGGGCCCTGGCATCTGGGCCGCTGGTCCCGCCCCGTGGGGGTTGTCGCGGTCGGCTGGGTGGCCGTCATCACGGTCCTGTTCATGCTGCCCCAGGTCTCCCCGGTCACCTGGGAGACGTTCAACTACGCCCCGATCGCGGTCCTGGCCGTCCTCGGCTTCGCCGCGGCCTGGTGGACGGCCTCGGCCCGGCACTGGTTCCTCAACCCCGACCACCAGCGCACGATCGCCCGTGAGGCCGCCCGCAAGGGCGCACCCGAACCGGTCGATCCCTGACCTTGTGCGCTTTTGACGTGGCCGGGTCCCCGATACCCGATCGGAGTCCCGGCCACGTCCCGCTATGCTCGGGGATGCATCGGCGCGGTTCGGTGCGCCGTACCGGCGTTGTCCGGTGCGGGGACCCTTAGCTCAATTGGCAGAGCAGTGGACTTTTAATCCATTGGTTGTGGGTTCGAGTCCCACAGGGTCTACGGAAGAGCCCCCGTCTCGGAGTGATCTGAGACAGGGGCTCGCTTCGTTGTCGGGGCGTCCCGCGCGGTCCCGCCGACCCGCTGTCCGCCCTCTGCCGGCCCGAGGGCGCGGGCGTCAGCCCGTCGAGAGGCCGGTGAGCTCGGTGAGTTCCGTCAGCGGGAGCGTGTGCTGGGTCTGGAGGACCTTGGCGCGCAGGTAGCGCACGTTGTGGGCGGTGGTGAAGACGCCCGTCGGGACGCGGTGGGAGACCGTGATGCCGAGTTCGCGGAGCTGTTCGGCCTTGTCGGGGTTGTTGGAGAGCAGGTCGAGGGAGTCGATGCCGAGGGCCCGGAGCATCTGGGCGGCCGCCGTGTAGTCGCGGTCGTCCTCGGGCAGGCCGAGGGCGGCGTTGGCGGCGTAGGTGTCGAGACCCTGGTCCTGGAGGGCGTACGCGTCGAGCTTGTTGTAGAGGCCGATGCCGCGGCCCTCCTGGCGCAGATAGAGAAGGACGCCGCCCCGGTCCGCGATCTGCTCCACCGCCTCGCGCAGCTGTGGTCCGCAGTCGCAGCGGGCCGAGCCGAAGACGTCGCCGGTCAGGCACTCGGAGTGCAGCCGCACCAGTGGGTCCGGTCCGGGCTCGCCGAGGACGACGGCCAGGTGTTCCTTCTCGTCGTCGAGGCCGTGGAAGGTGACGAGTTCCGCGTCGACGGAGTAGCCGTCGCCGAAGCGCAGGGGCACGCGGACGCGGGTGCGCACGGTGGCGGTGGGGTGGTCGCGCATGGGGTCTCTCCGTCCGGCGGGTTCGTACGAGATGGTGCTTCAGATTTGAAGCACTGTCCTGGAAGGAGACACTACATCTGCTTAAAACTTCAAGCAATGGGGTTCACGTCCCCCTCGCGTCCCTCACGAGGAGCAGGAACGCCGCCGCCACGGCAGATCTTCCCCGGGCGCCCCGGAATTTCCGCCCTGGATGGCCCGGGTGATGGTCCCGCAGATCTCGTCCAGCTGTTCCACCTGCTCAGGCGTCAGATGGTCGAAGATCGCCGTCCGCACCGTCTCGACGTGTCCCGGTGCGACCCGCTCCAGGAGGGTCATGCCCGCGTCGGTGAGGACGGCCATGTGCCCGCGCTTGTCGGTGGGGCAGCCCTCCCGGCGCACGGTGCCGTCCTTCTCCAGCCGGGTCACCGCGTACGTCAGACGGCTGCGGGTGATCTTCTGGGCCTCGGCGAGGTCGGTCATCCGCAGCCGCCGGTCCGGCGCCTCGGACAACTTGGCCAGGATGGAGTAGTAAAGGTGGGGCATCCCCGCCTCCGCCTGCAGCCGGCGGTCGATGGCGTCCTCCAGCAGGGAGGTCGCGGAGAGGTACGAGCGCCAGGCGCGCTGTTCGGCGGCGGAGAGCCAGCGGGTCGTCATGGACCCAGTCTAGGTATTGTTTAAAACTTGAACCACTGTGCCCGTGCGACCGGAGGATGCGCCCCGATGCCCCGTCCCTACGTCCTGTTGTCCGCCGCCGTCTCCCTCGACGGCTTCCTGGACGACACCGGCCCCGAGCGGCTGCTGCTCTCGGGCGCGGCCGACTTCGACCGGGTCGACGAGGTGCGGGCGTCCAGCGACGCGATCCTGGTGGGCGCAGGCACCCTGCGCACGGACAATCCGCGGCTCCTGGTCAACTCCGCCGACCGGCGCGCGGCCCGCGTCGCCGCCGGCCGCCCCGAGTACCCGCTGAAGGTCACCGTCAGCGGCTCCGGCGACCTCGACCCGAAGGCACAGTTCTGGCACACGGGCGGCGAAAAGGTCGTCTACACGACCGACGAGGGCGCGCCCCGCGCGGCCGCCCGGCTGCACGGCATCCCGGGCGTCGCTGTCGTCACGACCGGCCCCGAACTCGACTGGCGTGTGCTGCTGGAACACCTCCACGACGAACGGGGCGTGGGTCGGCTCATGGTCGAAGGGGGCGGGAAGGTCCACACCCAGCTCGTGCGGGAGGGCCTCGCCGACGAACTGCAGCTCGCCGTCGCCCCCCTCTTCGTCGGACAGCCGGACGCGCCGCGGCTGTTCGGAACGGGGACGTATCCCCCCGGCCGGATGCGGCTGGTGGAGACCCGGCCCGTCGGTGACGTCGTGCTCATCCGGTACGTCCCCACCGCGCCCGGCACCGGCTCGCTCGCCTCCGCGGCGGACCGGCGGTGGCTGGAGCTCGCCTGCGAGCTGGCGGCGCTGTGCCCGCCCTCGGAGACCGCGTTCAGCGTGGGCGCCGTGGTCGTCGCGGCCGACGGGACCGAGCTGGCCCGGGGTCACTCCCGCGAGGGCGACGACCCCGTCGTGCACGCCGAGGAGGCCGCCCTCGCCAAGATCGACCCGGCCGATCCGCGGCTGGCGGACGCCACCGTCTACAGCAGCCTGGAACCGTGCGCCCGCCGCGCCTCCCGGCCCGCGCCCTGCGCCCGGCTCATCCTCGACGCCGGTGTGCGACGGGTCGTCACCGCCTGGCGCGAGCCCGACACGTTCGTCGCGGACGCCGACGGGAACGGGCTCCTCGCCGCCGCGGGCGCCGACGTCGTCGTCCTCCCCGAGTACGCGGAACGCGCCCAGGCCCCCAACCTGCATCTCCCGGACTAGCCCACCCGCGGCCTCTCTGATGGGGCGCGTTTGAACGCGTGTGCTTCGGGTCCCGCGGATGGCGTACACTGGTCTCAACGACGCGGGGTGGAGCAGCTCGGTAGCTCGCTGGGCTCATAACCCAGAGGTCGCAGGTTCAAATCCTGTCCCCGCTACTGAAGGCCAAGGGCCGGAACTCGGATTCACGAGTTCCGGCCCTTGGTGTTGTGCCCTCCGGCCGGTTCTCCGCGGAATCGTTCGCCTCCCGGCCGGTGCTGCGGACAGGTCCACCTCCGGCCACCGGTGACGTCCCCCGGTCGGGCCACACGGGTCGCCCGCCGTCCCCGCTCCCGGTCTTCTGGACGGGTGGGGCAGCCAGGAGGTGAGCAGCGAACCGGAGAACCGCGTGACCGCGCCGACGGGTCGTCGCCCGGGGGCGCCCGGCTGCCCGGTCCGGCGGGAGCGGCTCCCCGCAGGATCTCCTTCGCGCGCACCTTGCTCCGGACCCTGCCGGTGCTGCTCGTGGTCGCCGGGATCATCTACGACTACTTCACGCCGTCGGACTTCACCGCGGCCCCCCTCTTCACGGCCGCGCCCCTGGTCGCCGCGTCCCTCTATTCGCTGCGCGGCACCGTCCTCACCGGCGTTCTCGCCGTCGGCGCGGTGCTGCTGGTCCACTACCTGCTCGACATCGCCCTGAAGGTCGACGCGGTCACCGAATCGGTCACCGTGGCGACGGCCGCCGTGCTCGCGGCCCTCATCAACATCCTCGTCCGGCGCAGCGACGAGCGGCTCGCCTCCGTGCGGGAGATCGCCGAGTTCGCGCAGCGTGCCGTGCTGCCCGAGCCCGAGGCGCGGATCGACGGCCTCGACGTCGCGGCGCGGTACGAGGCGGCGCAGGCGGACGCGTTCATCGGCGGTGACCTGTACGCGGTGCAGGACTCGCCGTACGGCGTGCGGATGGTCGTCGGCGACGTACGCGGGAAGGGGATGGCCGCCGTCGCCGCCGTCGCCGTCGTGATCGGGGCGTTCCGGGAGGCGGCCGAGCAGGAGGAGTCCCTGGTGGCGGTCGCACGGCGCCTGGAGCGGGCGCTGACGCGCCCGGGCACGCGGCACGAGAGCCCCGACGCGTTCGAGGAGTTCACCACCGCCGTCCTCGCGGAGATCCCGGGCGACGAGGACATCGTGCGCATCGTCAACCGCGGCCATCCGCCGCCCCTGCTCCTGCATCCCGACGGCACGATCGTCGCGCTCGTCGCCGAGTCCTTCGCGCTGCCCCTCGGGATGGGCGAGCTGGGGACCTGGCCCGACCGCGTGCTGACGGCCCGCTTTCCGCGCGGGACGACGATGCTCCTGCACACCGACGGTCTGTCCGAGGCCCGCGATCCGCGCGGGGAGTTCTACGATCCGGCCGAGCGGCTGGCGGGACGGGCCTTTCCCGGCCCCGACGCGCTGCTGACCGCCCTCGCCGAGGAGGTCCGCCGGCACACCGGCGGCGCCCTGACGGACGACATGGCGCTGCTCGCCGTCCGGCGCGTCTGAGGTGGGCCCGGCGAGCGGTCCAGGGGCTGCTCGGGGGTCGTCACCCGCGACGCGTACGGCCTTCTCGACCGTTGTCACGAGGAGTGATCGGACGATGCCCCTCCGCATAACATCTGACGCACCGTCAAATAAATCCGTGCCGATGCCGGGTGGTCAACTCGCCCGTTTTTCATCGTCCATGACCCCAAAGTCCTGGCCAAAAGCTGTTAATGATCAGTCGGAACAGCTTGGAATCCGGTGCCTGAGTCTATTAACGTTCGATAACGCAGCGCGGTCGTCCCAGCCGTCACAAGAGATGGCTCCGTGCGCACGTGCCGAATCCTGCAAAGGAACCGGGGAACCACCTACTTGGGGTGAATCGAGCGTATTGCGCCGTGGAAGCACGGTGGTTATACGCGCGTAGGAGACCTTCCTGCTCCGAACCCGTCAGCTAACCCGGTAGGCGACAGGGAAGGAAAGGAGTGCGCCCACGTGGCGTCCAACCGGCCTGCTCAGCCAACCTCGTTCGCGCCGAATGACACTCACACCTTCGGCTATGCCTCCGGCAAGGACGAGGGAACCTGGGAAGAGTGGAACCCCACCGAGGATTCCGTTCTTCCCGTCCGCGGCCGGCACCGCGTAGGCAAGCAGCGCGGCGGAGGACTCGCCCGCAGCTCCACCGTTCTCGGCGTGGGTGTCATAGCCGCCGTCGGTGCGGGTGGCATGGCCACCGCCGCGCCGGGCAAGGCGCCCGTCTCGATCTCGCTGCCCGACCTGTCGTCGGTCACCGAGTCCGCCAAGGCCCTGATATCGGACGGCGGATCCAGCGCTCCCAAGGGTTCCACCACTCCGCTGACGAGCGCCGGTCTGACCAGCGTCGACACGGCGCAGGGCGCCACGGACGCCGGTGAGGCGCTGCGCGCCCGCATCATGCAGCAGGCCGAGTCGCAGCAGAACCAGGTCGACACCGCCGCCCAGCAGGCCGCCCAGGCCGCCGCCGCGAAGAAGGCCGTCGCGCTCGCCGCCAAGCAGCAGGACGACGCGGAGGCCAAGGCCGCCGCGGTGAAGAAGAAGGCGGAGGACGCGGCCAAGGCGAAGGCCGAGGCCGAGCGCCTCGCCGAGCTCGCCAAGAGCTACTCGCTGCCGACCTCCTCGTACACCCTGACCTCGACCTTCGGCGAGGCCGGCTCCATGTGGTCCTCCGGGTACCACACCGGACTGGACTTCGCGGCGCCCACCGGAACGCTCATCAAGGCGATCCACAGCGGCACCATCACGGAGGCCGGCTGGGCCGGATCGTACGGCTACCGCACGATCCTCACCCTCGACGACGGTACGGAGCTGTGGTTCTGCCACCAGTCGTCCATCAGCGTCAGCGTGGGCCAGAAGGTCGCCACCGGTGATGTCATCGGGCGCGTCGGTGCGACGGGCAATGTCACCGGGCCGCACCTGCACCTCGAGGTGCACCCCGGCGGCGCCGCCACCGGCATCGACCCGATGGCGTGGCTCCAGAGCAAGGGCCTCAACCCCTGACCCGTACGACTTCCGACCCGTACGGGCTCCTGATCCCGTACGAGCTCTGAGCCGTATGACCTCTGAGCCGTACGCGCGCTGATCCGTACGCGCGACCCCTCATGCCCGAGGGTTCGTGGTCCGTGTGCCTCGCGGCGCGTGCGGCTCCTGGCCGTACGCGCGGCTCTCCTTGTCTCCGGCGGTCCTGACGACACCCCCCCGACGTCAGGGCTGCCGGTCCGCCGTGTGTGGACGCACCCTCTCACCAGGCCCGCAGGAGTGGGTGCGGAATACATGCATCAGGTGGGGGCGTTGACGTCGGGCATGACTTCTCTTCGCAAGCTCGGTTCGTCCGACCTCGAGGTCTTCCCGCTCTCCCTCGGTGGCAACGTCTTCGGCTGGACGGCCGACGAGACCCGGTCCTTCGCGGTGCTCGACGCCTACGCGGCCGCCGGCGGCAACTTCCTCGACACGGCCGACTCCTACTCGTCGTGGGTCGAGGGCAACGAGGGCGGCGAGTCCGAGACCATCATCGGCAAGTGGCTGAAGACCCGCGGCAACCGCGCGGACATCGTGGTCGCCACGAAGGTCAGCCAGCACCCCGCGTACCCGGGCCTGTCCGGCGCCAACATCAAGGCCGCGGCCGACGCGTCGCTGCGCCGCCTGGGTACCGACCACATCGACCTCTACTACACGCATTTCGACAAGCCTGAGGTGCCGGTCGACGAGATCATCGGCGCCCTCGACGAGCTGGTGACGGCGGGCAAGGTGCGGCACATCGCCGCCTCCAACATCTCGCCCGAGCGGCTCCTGGAGTCCCTGGAGTTCTCCGACCGCGAGGGCCTCGCGCGATATGTCGCGCTCCAGCCGCAGTACAACCTGGTCTCGCGCGACACCTACGAGGGCGCCCGGCGGGACATCGCCTCCCGGGCCGGCCTGGCCGCCGTCCCCTACTTCGGGCTCGCCGCCGGCTTCCTCACCGGCAAATACCGCCCGGGCACGACGGTCGACTCGCCCCGCGCGGGGGCCGCGGCCAAGCACCTCGACACGGAACGCGGGCAGCGGGTCCTCGCCGCCCTCGACGAGGTGGCCGAGGCCCATGGCACCGAGGTCGCGACGGTCGCCCTCGCCTGGCTGGCCGCCCAGCCGACGGTCGCCGCGCCGATCGCCTCCGCCCGGACGCTGGAGCAGCTCCCGGCCCTGCTGGGGGTCGCGGACCTGGTCCTGACGGACGACGAACTGACGCGGTTGTCCAAGGCGTCGGCGTAACCGCCGGAGGACAGGGCGCACGGCACCGCCGGTATCGACCGGCGGTGCCGAGCCGACGGGGATGCCGGGCCCCGGCGGTGCCCTGCCGGTGATGCCGTTTCCCGCCGGCGTCGGGGCCGGCGGTGCCGGTGCGGTGCCGCGTCTACGAGCGGTACGGGTTGTACGCGGGATAAGGCACCGGCGGGGCGTACGGCTGTGCGTGCTGGGTGGCGTACCCGTAGCTGTGCGCGTACCCGTGGGCCGGCCAGGGCGGCGGCGCGGGCACCGGTGTCGTCGCGCGGGCCGCGTAGGCGAGGGCCGGGCGGGCGATCCCCCGGCGGCGCCACAGCTCGTCGAGCAACTCGCGCTCCCGTACGACGAAATCGGCGCCCGCGCGGCCGAGGCGTCCCCGGTGGCGCAGGAACGCCAGCGAGGTCGCGAAGGCCTCGTACTCCGCCACCGAGCGCGCTGCGGCCTTCCCGAAGTGGTGGCCGGCGTACTCGCGGGCGAGCCGCCGTGCCCGCATCGAGCCGAGCGCCCACGGCTCCGTCGCGCCCAGCCACCCGGCGACGGTGTACGCGGGCAGTTCCGCGCGCACGGTGCGCAGCTCACGCTGCCGGGTCCAGACGGCCAGCCAGGTCAGCAGCCCGAACGCGGGCACCATGAACGCGGCGTACACCCCGAAGAACCCCCACTCGCCGAAGCCCGACGAGCCGTTCCAGATCGCGTGCATGCCCATCGCGAGCAGCAGTCCGGTCAGGGGGAACAGCACGCGGCGCACATGCCGGCGCTCGGCGGACAGCGCCGCGAAACCGAAGCCGATGCCGGTCAGCACGGTGAACAGCGGATGCGCGAAGGGCGACATCACCACGCGTACGAAGAAGGTCGCGGCGGTGACGGAGGCGAGCCCGCTGTCCCCGCTGAGCTGGTCGGTGCCGAAGGCGGTGCCGAGATAGAGGATGTTCTCGGTGAACGCGAAACCGGTGGCGGTGACCCCGGCGATCACGACGCCGTCGACGATCCCGGTGAAGTCCCGTCTGCGGAAGAGGAAGACCAGCAGGACGGCCGCCGCCTTCGCCGACTCCTCGACGACGGGCGCTATGACGGTCGCGCCGAGGGTGTCGGCGCTGGATGGATCCGCGGTCGCGATCGCTATCCACCGGGTCGCGAAACTGTTGGCGACGATCGCTATGAGCGCGGCCGCGCAGGCACCCCAGGCGAAGGAGAAGAGCAGGTTGTGCCAGGGGCCCGGCTCGACCCGGTCCAGCCACCGGAAGGCGGCGATGAGCAGCGGCACGGGGAACACGGCCAGTCCGAGGCCGACCAGGAAGCCCTCCGTGCCGGTCTGTTCGCGGACGAGGGCGAGGATCACGAGACCGGACATCGCGAGCAGCGTGATCAGCGATCCGTACCGGACCCATCTGCGCTGCCACCAGTGCGGGTGTCTCAGCGCAGGTCCGGCGGGGCCGCCGGGCTGTGTCGGGTACGGAGGATGGATGGCCACGGCATTGACCCTAACGAGGGAGGGCGTGGCCCGCGACGGTGACCGGGGTCGTCCCGGGATTCCCGGGAGACACCAGAGCGCCGCGTGCGGGTCAGTCGCCCGGGGTGTGCTGGTCTCGATGCTGTACGCGCCGGAACAGGAGGTCGTTCACCACATGACCCTTGTCCAGTCCCTGGCCCTCGAAACGGGTCAGCGGCCGGAACTCCGGACGCGGCGCGAAACCGCCGTCCGGCCGGGTGTTCTCGAAGTCGGGGTGCGCGCTCAGCACTTCGAGCATCTGTTCCGCATACGGTTCCCAGTCCGTCGCACAGTGCACGAGCGCGCCCGGGGCGAGGCGGGTCGCGGCGAGATCCAGGAACTCCGGCTGGATCAGCCGCCGCTTGTGGTGGCGCTTCTTGGGCCACGGGTCGGGGAAGTAGACGCGCAGGCCGGTGAGGGACGCGGGCGGGAGCATCTCGCGGAGCAGGATGATCGCGTCGCCGTTGGCGACCCGGATGTTGGTCAGGCCGTTCCGCTCGGCGAGGTTGAGCAGGTTGCCCTGACCGGGTGTGTGCACGTCCACGGCGAGGATTCCGGTCCCCTGGTCCTCGGCCGCCATCTGCGCGGTGGCCTCGCCCATGCCGAAGCCGATCTCCAGCACGACGGGGCAGTCCGTCCCGAACAGCTCCGCCAGGTCGAGCTTCCGCTGTCCGTCGATGTCCAGACCCCACTTGGGCCACAGACGCTGCAACGCGTCCGCCTGTCCGGTCGTCACCCGGCTCCGCCGCGGCTGGAAACTCCGGATCCGCCGCTCGAAGTGCGAGCCGGCGGGATCGGGCTGCGGGCCCTCGGGGAAGCGGGGCTCGCCCTTGGCGCGGTGGTGACGCAGCGAGCCGTCCTCGGCGGAGGCGGGCCGGGTCTCTTCGGGGGAGTCAAGGAAGTCAGACACAGTGGGGTCGATTTTACGGGCGGCCGTGGTGCGGGTGGTCCGGTCAGGCCCCTGCCAGGGCCGCCAGGGCTCGGCGGGCGACCTCGCGGCCGATCGGGAGCGAGGCCGTGGCCGCGGGGGACGGCGCGTTCAGGACGTGCACCGTCCGCGGGCCCTCCTTGATCAGGAAGTCGTCGACCAGGGTGCCGTCCCGCAGGACCGCCTGGGCGCGGACTCCGGCGGCGGAGGGGACCAGGTCCTCCGGGGTCACCGCGGGCAGCAGCCGTCGTACCGCCTCCGTGAACGCCGCCTTCGACACCGACCGGCGCAGCTCCCCGGCTCCGTAGCGCCAGTGCCGTCGGGCTATCCGCCAGGAACCCGGCCAGGACAGGGTCGCGCCCAGCTCCCGGGGCCGGACGACCCCCCACCCGTACCCCTCCCGGGCGAGCGCGGGCACCGCGTTCGGGCCGATGTGGACGCCGCCGTCGATGCCCCGGGTCAGATGGACGCCGAGGAAGGGGAACGCCGGGTCCGGAACCGGGTACACCAGGCCCCGCACCAGCTCCGGCCGCGCGAGCGTGTAGTACTCGCCCCGGAACGGCACGATCCGCATGCCGGGGTCGTCCCCCGTGAGCCGGGCCATCTCGTCGCAGTGCAGCCCCGCGCAGTTGACGAGCACCCGCCCGCGGACGATCGTCCCGTCCGCGGTGCGCACGGCGACACCGAGGCCGGGGCGGCGGTCGGCGCGCACGACGTCCGCCCCGTACCGGATCTCCGCCCCCGAGGCCTCCGCGAGCCGCCGGGCCACCGCCACGAAGTCGCAGACGCCCGTCGTGCTGACGTGGATGGCGGCGAGACCGCGGACCTCGGGCTCGTGCTCGGTGAGCTGGGCGGGGCCCAGCTCCCTGACCGGAATGCCGTTCTCCCGGCCGCGCTGCACCAGGCTGTGCAGCCGGGGGAGCTCCTCCCTCTCCGTCGCGACGATCAGCTTGCCGGTGACGGCGTGCGCGATGTCGTACTCCGCGCAGAACTTGACCATCTCGGCGGCGCCCCGCACCGCGTACCGCGCCTTCAGGGAGCCCGGGCGGTAGTAGATCCCGCTGTGGATCACCCCGCTGTTGCGCCCGGTCTGATGCCGGGCGGGCCCCTGCTCCTTCTCCAGCACCGTCACACGGGTGCCCGGCGCCGCGCGCGTGATGGCGTACGCCGTCGACAGGCCGACGATTCCGCCGCCGATCACCAGCACGTCGCAGTCGTACGCGCTCCGCACCTGCACCACCTCCCGGCTTCGATAGTGCACTGCGCCACTGACAATGCCCTCAAACCCGAGAAACACGGCCCCGTGCCGTTTCGGGCCTCGGGGCCGTCGCGCCCTGTCTACGCCGGAGCCATCAGCAGCGGCCGCGCCCGCTCCCGCAGCTCCACCACGCGCGGTTCGTCGCCGTAGGGCTCCAGCCGGTGCAGCAGGTCCTTCACGTACTCGGTGGTGCGCGCGGAGGAGATGCGTCCCGCGACCTCCACCGCTCGTACGCCCTGCTCGCACGCCGCGTCCAGATTGCCCGATTCCAGCTCGGCGACCGCCGACACCACCAGGCGCAGCCCGTGCGAGCGTACGAACTCCTCCGTCGGCTTCGACAGCGCCTGTTCGGTGAAGCGGCGCACCTGGCGCGGCGCCTTCAGGTCGCGGTAGCACTCGGCGGCGTCGGCCGCGAAGCGGTCGTACGAGTAGAAGCCGAGCCAGGACGGGTCGTGGTCGCCGTCGCGGGCCCGCTCCAGCCAGCCCTCGGCCGCCTTCAGCGCCGCGCCGGCCGCCTGGGCGTCACCCGCGCGCGCGTGGGCCCGGGCCTCGACGAGCCGGAAGAAGCTCATGGTGCGGGCCGTGGCGAGTCCGCGGTTGCGCTCCAGAGCGGCCTGGGCGAGGTCGACGCCCTCGTCCCCGAAGCCCCGGTAGGTCGCCTGGAGGGACATGGAGGCCAGGACATAGCCCCCGAGGGGCACGTCGGCGGCGGCCCGGGCCAGCCGCAGGGCCTGGATGTAGTAGCGCTGCGCGGCCTCCTGCTGGCCCGTGTCGAAGGCCATCCAGCCCGCGAGACGGGTGAGCTCGGCCGACGCGCCGAAGAGCGCTCTGCCGACCTCGTCGGAGTAGGAGCCGAGCAGCAGGGGTGCCGCCTCGACCCGCAGACACTCGGGCACCATGGACGAACGCCAGTCGCCACCTCCGTACTTGGAGTCCCAGCGCCTGGCGTCCTCGGCTGCCTCACGGAGCTTCAGCACATCGCTGTGGCCGACTTTCAGTGGTGCTCCGGAGCCCTCACCGGGGCTCACCTCGCGCGCCACCGAACTGTCGGCCGGGGTTATCAGCCAGCGTGAGGCGGGAGTCGCGTACGCGCTCACGGCGAAGGAGCCGGCCAGCGACTGCCAGATGCCACCCCCGCCGGCCCGGCGTCCGGCGAGGTCGAGGCGGTACAGCTCCGTCGCCGACCGCACCGCCTGCCCGACGTCACGGGGGAAGGCGAGGCCCACTTCCGGCGCGGGATCCGCGTCCGCCAGGCCGATCTCGTGGAGCGGCACCGGACGGCCGAGCTTCTGGCCGATGGCGGCCGCGATGAGGTGCGGCGCGGCGCCCTGGGGCACCATGCCCTTCGACACCCAGCGCGCCACCGACGTCTTGTCGTAGCGAAGTGTCAACCCGCGTTGAGCGCCAAGGTCGTTGACGCGACGCGCGAGTCCTGCGTTGCTGATTCCCGCGAGGGCGAGAACGGCGCCGAGTTTTTCGTTCGGCCCGCGTTGCTCCCTGGACATGCGCCACCCCTCGACACAGACGGCTGCCGCACTGGCATAACCACGCGGCATTCGTAAACCCAGCGTAGTTCGCCCGATCCCCAGCGTTAAGGGGCGTAGGTCCGGTTGGCGGGATTGTGGTCCGTACGACTGTACGGACGGTGGTGACGTGCTCCCGTTGTGTGGCCGTGCGCCCGTCCGTGCGCTCTTCTCCGGCCATCGGGGGAGCGCTTCCATGGAACGTGCGTGGGTCGGCCCGCTGTACTGGATCCAGTGGGCTGGGGGACACCGCCGCCTACATCCCCGCGGGCGGCGGACCGGTCCGGGAGGCGAACTCCGCCTCCCGGACTGTGCGTTGCCGAAGCGGTGCGCAAGGCCTGTACGGAGCGTGTCCGCGCTTGTCCGTCCATCGCCGATTTGGCCGAAAATCGACGGTGGCCTCGAAGGGTGATCAGGGCTCTCACCATGCCAGTTGAGGGCGCGAAGGGCGTCCTGAGGGAGCGTAACGGGGGCGCATTCGCGTCGACCCGACGGGGGTCGGGTGGTGCGAGAGGGGCCCTCGCGGGGGTTGTCGATGTGCTGGTCGGGGCGTCGGACGGGCGCCGGCCCGGGGGCTCGCAGGGGTGCCCCTCGGGGTGCTCGCCGGGTCCACGGCTGCGGCGACGGGTGGTGGTGGGCGGCGGCGGGCGGCGCGCGGGCATTGCGCGGGGTGTCGGGGCCGCCCGAGGGGCCCGGTCGATCTCCTCGCGGGTCTCCTCGCGGGCCTCCTCGCGGTGCCTCCTCGCGGTGTCTCCTCGCGGTGTCGCGTCGTGCCGGATCGGATGCCGGCCCAGTGGCGGTCGCTTCGCTCCGGCAGGTGTCGGCTCAGGCGTCCGGTCGGCCGGCGAGTCGGGTATCGCGTCGGGTGCCGGGTGCCGGGTGCCGGGTGCCGGGTGCCGGGTGCCGGGTGCCGGGCGGAGGTCGGAGGGCGGTTCGGCGGCGGGCTGGTGGCGGCTCGGTGGTGACTCGGGGGGATTCCCGGGGGTGCTCGCTGCGGTTCCGGTTGTCTCAACAAGCCTTGCCCGAGGGGCATTTGTCCGTGGTGTGACCGCCTCACGTCGGCGCTGGCGTCCGCATGGGGGCGCACTTCGGGGAGCGCAAGCCGTCGCAGGGACCCTCCCACACGCTTCCTTCGTGGCAGCATGGTGCCGAGTTCGTACGGTGCACTGGTTGTCCACAGCCTGTGGAGGCGACGATGCGATGGTTGGTGGGGTGGAGCAGCACCGTCGCCAAAGCGTCCGAGATCGGCTCGGCGGGCGCCACGGGGAGCAACGGCGAGACCGTGCACCCGGTGGGCTCCCAACTCCTGTGGGGCGACCCCGATCCGCTGTGGGCCGTCGGCGACTGGCGCCCCGACGAGGTGCGCGTGTTCAAGGCCGACGCGCAGAACCGCATCGCGGTCCTCGGCACCTGCGGAGCCTCCGACGAAGAGCTGAAGGTCGGGTTGTTCGCCGCGCGCGGAGGCGCACTTCGCCACCTCACCAACTGGTCCGGCAGCTACACCGCGGTCGTCCAGGTCGGCCGCCGGGTGACCGTCTGCGGTGACCTCGCCGGCGCGCGGCCCGTGTTCTACACCCCTTGGGCGGGCGGCACGGCCTACGCGACCGCCGCGCTTCCCCTCGCCGACCTCATCGAGGCCAACCTCGACTTCGGGCACCTGGCCGCGATGCTCGCCGCCCCCGACGTACCGGCCGCGGTGCACGACTCCACCCCGTACGAAGGCGTGCGCCGCATTCCGCCGGGCCACACACTCATCCTGCGCGCCGGGGCCCGAGAGATCGCCGGGTACGAGCCCGTCGCCTCCCTCGCCGTCGCCGCGCCCATCGCCGATCCGGCGATCGCCGTGGACGCCGTGCGGGACGCCCTCGTGGAAGCCGTCCGCGCCCGCCTCTCCGCGCCGCGCCATGTGCCGGGCATCGATGTGGACCCCGGTCCCGTGCCCGGCATGGGACCCGCCGAGCGGCGCGCCGCGCGCGGGACGCCGGTGCCCGGCATCGGAGCCGACCTCTCCGGAGGGCCCGCCTCGGGGACCCTCGCGCTCCTCGCCGCCGGACTTCCCGGGGCGCCCGGCACGGTCCTCGGACACGGCACGGGAGCCGGGGAACGGCTCCTGGCGGTGACCTTCAACGACCTCGCCGTGCGGGGGCGCGAGGCCGAGCTCGAGCGGGCCGGGACGCTGGCCGCCAATCCCCGGCTGCACCATGTGGTCGTCGCCGGGGGCGAAGAGACCCTTCCCTACGCCGACTTGGAGGGGCCGCTGACCGACGAGCCGGGGCCGTCCCTGGTGACGGCGGCGCGGCACCGCGCGCGGCTCGCCTCCGGCAGCGCGGACCACTTCACGGGCTATGGCGCGCGGCAGGTGCTGGACGCCCATCCGGCCCGGCTCGCCGACCTGCTCATGGACCGCAAGCGGCGCCATCTGGTGCGGCCCGTCGCCGCGTTGGCGAAGGCCGACGGCTCGGTGATGGTCCCGGCGCGCGTGTACGGCGCGGCGCGCAAGCTCGCCCGTACGCCGTACCGCGCCGGAGTCGACGGCCTCGCCGACCGCTTGCTGCACCGGCGGTTCGAGGAGCCCGGAGGTGCGGTGGGGGCGTCGCTGGCGGCGCTCAGCTGGGCCAGACCCGGGCCCGCCGCGCGGTGGCTGACCGGGGAGGCGCTGGCTGAAGTATCGGTTCGCCTCCAGGCGGGCGGGGGGCGGCTGAACGTCGGTCCCGGGCAGCGGCCGGGAGACTTCCGCGCGCGCGCCGCGCTGGCCCGCCACGCGGCGGACGTACGCGTCCTCGAGCAGGCCGCCGAGATCCGCTTCCAGCGGCTGCACACGCCGTTCCTGGACAACCAGGTCGTCCGGGCGTGCCGGGAGCTGCCGGAGGCGCTACGGGTGCAGCCGGGGGCGCGGGCGGCAATTCTGCGTACGGTGCTGGAGGGGGCCGGAGTGGCCGATCTGCCCCCCGGGTGGGGGGCTCCGTCCCACGCGTCGTCCGCGGCGGCGGCCCGTACGGGGTTGCGGGTGGCGGCCGATTCGCTCGTCTCCCTGTTCGACACGCCGTTGCTCGCGCAGGCCGGGCTGGTCGAGGCGCGAGTCGTCCGTAAGGCGCTGCGCGCGGCGGCGGAGGGGGCGGCGCTGCCCCTCGACGGGCTGGCCGATCTCGTCTCGCTCGAACTGTGGCTGCGGCGGTTGCTGGCCCGGCGCGGGACGTGCTGGACGGGGACACCGGCGCGGCAGCGGGCCGTTCCGGCGGGGATCGTTCCGCAGGGGCGGGCGTTGGGGGCCGGGGCGGCGGCTCGACAGGGCTGAACTTCGCCTCCGGGGGCTGATCTTGCGTGGCGGTCCGGTGGGTGGGTCGGGGCCGTGCCGGTACATCCCAGTCCGTCGCCGTTGGATCAGACGTGAGTGCATGAGGGAGCCGCTGCTCGATCCGGACGTAAGCGACGGACATTTGGGATGTACCGGCACGGCCCCTCCCGTGTGCTGCCGACTGCGGGCGGTCCGTGGCTTGGGGGTCGCCCCACCGGCGCAGTTTCTTTGGCTGCGGGCGCGATTCCGCTTTCCACGCCGGCCGCGGGGGATTCCTTCCGGCTCCGGGGCAAATTTCAGCCCCTCCGGGGGTCGGCAATTTCAGCCCCTCCGGCGTTTGAGGAGCGGGGTCTGGGGCGGAGCCCCAGGTACGGGACGGGTAGGGGCGGAGGGGGCGAAAGAAGGTTGTTGCCGGGCCTCCGTGCCGGGGGACTTGGGGGAAATCGGTGGAGGCGCAGGCGGGCTTGCCGGGGCGAAGCGGTGACCTGGGGTGGGGCGGCGGTGAGAATGGGGGTGTGCGGTACAGGATTCTGGGGGTTGCCCAGGTGGAGAACGACCGGGGGGCCCTGGTCACTGTGGGCGGCCCCCGGGTACGCGCGCTGCTCACAGCCCTGGCCCGCCACCCCACCCGCACCACCGCCCCGGACACCCTGATCGACGAGGTGTGGGCGCACGACCCTCCCCAGGACGCCCCGGCCGCGCTGCAGGCCCTGGTCGGCCGCCTCCGCCGGGCCATCGGCAAGGACGCGGTCACCTCGGAGGTCGGCGGCTACCGGCTCCGCGCCGCCAAGGACGACGTGGACCTGTTCGTGTTCGAGCGGCTCGTCGCGGAGGGCAGGTCCGCGCTCGACCGCGGCGACGCCCCCACCGCAGCCACCCGCCTGCGCGAAGCCCTCGCCCTGTGGCGCGGCCCCGCCCTCGCGGACCTCCCCGACCGCACCGCCGCGACCCGTCCAGAGGCCCTGCGACGGGAGGCGACGCGCAGCCGCGCCGAGGCGGACCTGAGACTCGGCCGCGCCTGTGACCTCGTACCGGAGTTGACGGAGCTGACGGCGGCCCACCCGTACGACGAGGCGCTGCACGTTCTGCTCATCCGCGCCCTGCGTGAGGCCGGGCGTGGTGCCGACGCGCTGGCCGCGTACGAGGACGTGCGCCGTGGGCTGCAGGACGGGCTCGGGGCGGATCCCGGGCCGGAACTCCGGGCCCTGCACGCCGCGTTGCTGGACCCGCGGGACCCGCACGGCCCGCAGGAACCCCAAGCCCGCACGGGCGGCACCGCGGTGTCCGGTCCGGCGCTCGGCCGCAACCCCGCGGAACCCTCCCGCGCCCAGCGAACGGGCAACATTCGTCCCCGTCTGAACTCTTTCGTGGGGCGGGAACGCGAGCTTGGGGCCATCCGTTCGGATGTGCAGAGGGCACGCCTGGTCACGCTGACCGGACCAGGTGGTTCGGGGAAGACCCGCCTCGCCGAGGAAGCCGCCGCCGGGCTTCCGCAGGCGTGGCCGGTCGAGCTGGCCCCGCTCGACCGGCCCGAGGCGGTCCCGGGTGCGGTGGTCAGCGCCCTCGGTCTGCGCGAGACCGTGCTGATCACCAACGAGATGGCGGTTCCGCAGGACGACCCGGTCGCCCTGCTCGTCGAGTACTGCGCCCCGCGCAGCCAGCTCCTGATCCTTGACAACTGCGAGCATGTCATCGGCGCGGCCGCCGAACTCGCCGAGACGCTGCTGACCCGCTGCCCGGGGCTCACGATCCTCGCCACCAGTCGCGAACCCCTCGGCGTCCCCGGCGAGTTGGTGCGTCCGGTCGAGCCCCTCCTGCCCGATTCCGCGCACCGCCTCTTCATGGAACGGGCCTCGGTCGTGCGACCCGACGCCGGCACCGCACCCCACGAGTCCGACGCCGTGGACGAGATCTGCCGACGGCTCGACGGCCTGCCCCTGGCCATCGAGCTCGCCGCCGCCCGGTTGCGACTGCTCACTCCGCGCCAGATCGCCGACCGGCTCGACGACCGCTTCCGGCTGCTCACTTCCGGAAGCCGCACGGTGCTGCCCCGCCAGCAGACCCTGCGCGCCGTCGTCGACTGGTCCTGGGACCTGCTCGACGAGCAGGAACGGACCGTACTGCGCGAGGCGTCGGTGTTCGCGGGCGGCTGGGACCTGGCGGCCGCGGAGGCCGTGTGCACGGGGCCCGCGGCCGACCTCATCGGCGCGCTCGTCGACAAGTCCCTCGTCGTCGCCACCCCGGACGGGATGGCTGGCATGGACGGCATGGACGGCATGGAGGGCAGGGGTGGTGGCGACCGGACTGGTCGCTTGGACGGTGCGGACCGTGATCGCCACGGCGGTGAGCATGGCGGTGAATACGGCGGGCGTGATCTCCGGGGCGGCGGAGGAGCCGACGGGGGCGGTGGCGCCGGGAGTTCGGGGAGCGGTGCGGGTGGTGTCGGTGGGGGGATGCGCTATCGCATGCTGGAGACCATCCACGAGTACGCCACCGAGCGCGCCGCCGAGGTTCCGGAGCTGCGTGCCGCTGCCGAGCGGCGTCACGGCGCGTGGGTGCGCGCCCTCGTGGAGGAGGCCGAGCCCCAGTTGCGCTCGGCCGCTCAACTCCCCTGGATCCGGCACCTGGAGGCCGAGCTCGACAACATCCGGGCGGCCCTCCACCGCGCGATCGTCGCCCGTGACGAGGAAGGGGCGGGTGCTCTCGTCCTCGCCATGGGCTGGTTCTGGTGGCTGCGCAACTTCCGTCGCGAGGGCACGGATTGGACGGAACTCGCTCTGCGGCTGGGCGCGTTGCTCGACACCTCGACCAGCGGCCTCAGGGGGACCGCGGGCCTGACGGCGACCGGCGGTGACGCGGGCGGCGGCCGTCACGGTGGCAGCGGCCGGCCCGACACGGCCGGTATCGCGGTGCCCGTCGCCGACGCGGGGAGTCCGGCCGGTGACGGCCTCTTCCCCGAGCTCGCGGGCGTCGATCCGGTCGCCCTCTTCCTCGATCGCCCCGAGCGGGACGAGCGGCATCCGCTGCACGCCATGCGGATGCGGCTGCGCATGTTCCACCTGTTCATGAAGGTGGATGTCGTGCCGCTGGACGAGTGGGGGGAGGGACGGCTGCCGGAGTACGTCGCGCGGGTGCGGGCCGCGTTCGAGAAGGGCGGTCCGGACGCCGCGCGGATGCCGGGGATCGTCTGGCCGCTGGCCGCGCACTTCCTGGGCGCCGTGGGCGACGTGCAGCCCGCGATGGACGAGGCGGTCGCCAACTGCCGTGAGTACGGCGGGGAATGGGAGATCGGCGTCGCCCTGATGCTCCGTACGCACATGGTCGTCGACGCCCCGGGCGGCATGCCCGGGGTGGACGAGGACCTGGAGGAACTGCGCGGGATCAGCCGGCGGGTGGGCGACCGCTGGATGCGGGCCCAGGTGTGCAGCGCGGCCGGAGAGGCGGCGATGGCGCGCAGCCGGTTCGACGAGGCGGAGGGCGAGTACGCGGAGGCGCTGCGGCTCGCCTATGAGGTGAGGGCGTACGCGGAGGTGCCCTTCCTGATGGCGCGGCTGGCCGAGATCGCCTACCGCGCGGGAGACCGGACCGGGGCCCTGGCCACCCTGGACGAGGCGAGCGCCGCCGCCGACCTGTACGGGGTGATGGACTCCCGGGCGTTCGTCCTTCTGCTGCGTGCCCAAGTGGTCCTGGACGACGGGGAGGTCGGCCTCGCGCGCGAGCTGTTCGAGAGGGCGCGTGAGGAGAGTGCCCGGGGTACTCCGCCGCCGCAGTTCATCGCGGCACTGAACTGGGTCGACGCCCTTGTCACGGCCGCCGAGTCCGGCCCGGTGCGGGGCCTGCGGAAGCTGAACACCGCCGTGCGGGAGGCGGTGGACGACCGGTGCGCCGATGTGGTGGCGGCGGGTCTCGTCGAAGTCGCGGCCCGTCTCCTCACCGAGTTGGAGGCGCACCCGGTGGCGACCCGGCTGCTGGCCGCCGGCACCCGCTGGCGCGGAGGAGATCCGCGTCCTCCGCGGGAGAGCACCGATGCCGGGCGGACCGAAGCCGCGGCCCTCGCGGCGCTCGGCCCCGCCCGTTACGAGTCCGAGCGCGTCCGGGGTTCCGGCTACGGCAAGGAAGAGGCCCTGAGCGATCTGGCAGAGGCGCTCGAGGAGTACGCCGTCGAGTAGGCGCCGGCGTTCACCGGCACAGGAACTTCGACTCCGCCCAGTCCCCGAGCGCAGCCGAGCCGAACGGCGTGCGGGGTTCGACGACGAGCCGGATCGTCCGGTGGCCGGTGAGGTTCACATGGGCGGGGACCGGCCGGTCCCCGCCCGCGATCAGCGGTGACTGCCACAGGGGGGATCCGTCCGCGTAGACGGAGAACCGCATCCTGCCCAGGCCCAGCGTGAGGTCGTCGACGCCGACCATCGCGTCGTACGCGCTGCAACTGCGGTTGAGGTCGATGGTCACGGAGGACTGGCCGTGGACGGTCACGCCGTCCGCGTACCGGGAGTCCGCGATCTTCATCTCGTTGCGCTGCCAGACCCAGCTGCTCTCGCCCAGCCGCATCTCCGGCTCGGTGTGGTCGCCGCTGACGTCGTACTCCAGCTCGCTCCACCGGTAGACGGACACGGCGGGCGCGGGAGGCGTCGGGGCCGGCGGTGGCTTCGGCTCGGCCCTGGAAGGGGTGGGCTTCGGGGCCGGTGTCGGGGTCGGAGCCGGTTTCGGCGGGGAGGGCGGGTTCGGAGTCGCCCTGGGCGTCGGCTTCGGGGTGGGCTTCGGTGCTGTCGAGGGGGGTGGGGTGGGTGTCGGCCTGTGGACCACCACCGGCGGATTCGGCGCGGGCTCCTTCTTGGGCGGCTTCGGCACCGGCGCTTCGACGGCCGGTGAGGCGGCCGGTCCGGCCTCGGGGTGCCGGGCGGGGCTGTCGTTGCCGGCCAGGGCGAGTGCCACGGCCGCCGCGGCCACGGCGACCACACCCGCCGCGATACCGGCCTTGACCGGTGCGCCGATTCCCTCGGAGACCGCGGCGCCGCCTCCGGCGCTCGCCCCTCCCGCGCCGCCGCCCGCCGCGGCTGCGGCGCCCGCGGCTCCGGCCGCGCCCGCTCCGGCGCCACCGGCGACGAGCGCGAGGGCCTTCGCATAGCCGGCGGCCCCGAACCAGCCGATGACCGCGACCGGCACGACCGCGGGGATCCCGCCGGCGACTTCCTTGATCTGCCCTGCGGCCAGGCGGCACCTGGCGCATTCGTCCAGGTGCTTGCGCAGCCCCCGTTCGGCCCGGGTGCGCAGGCCGCCGCGAGCGTGGGCGCCGAGCCGGTCGGCGTAGCGCGCGCACTCCTCGTCCATGGTGAGCGTGGTGCTGACGTGCGCCTGGAGATAGGCCTGTTTGAGGCCCTCGCGGGCGCGACTGGCGAGCACACCGGTGCCGTTGGCGTCGAGGCCGAAGAGCGTGGCCACCTCGCTCGGGGACTCGTCCTCGACCTCGGTGTGCCACAGGACCGCCTGCCAGCGCTCCGGCAGCGAGCGGAAGGCCCGCATGGCCATGGACTGTTCGGCCTCGTGCATCGCCCGCACGTCCGCGCCGAGGTCGAGGGTGTCGTCGTCGGAGATCTCGGAGCCGCGGGCGGCCTGTGCGGCGAACACCGCGAAATCGTCGACCAGTTGTTCCCGCTTGGCCGTCTTCGTCCAGTTCGCGGCGACCCGGCGGACAGTGGTGAGGAGATACGCGCGCACGGCGTGCTCGGGGCCGCTGCCGCCACGTACGGCCTGGAGCATGCGGGCGAAGACCTCGGCCGTGAGGTCGTCGGCGGTGTGGGAGTCGCGGCAGCAGGTGCGGGCATAGCGCCGGACGGCTTCGGCGTGCCGGCGGTACAGCTCCTCGTACGCCGTGTCGTCGCCCGCGCGCATCCGCGCGATCAGACCGGCGTCCGGGGGCGGCAGATCCACCGGGGACGGCAGATCCACCGGGGGCGGCAGAACGCTGCCGTCACGCCGGTCGAACCGGTCGCGCTGCGAAGGCACGCCGGGGTCGGCCGCGTCGGCGTTCGAGGAGGGATCGGTGCGTCCGAAAGTGCGCGCGTCACCGGGCAGGGTGCCCGGCTCAGGGACGTTCGGGCCTCCGCTGCGCGGGCCGCTGCCGTGGGGGCCGACACTGTGCGGGCCGACACTGTGCGGGCCGCCCTGGCTCGGCACCTGTCGCGACGGTGAGCCGCCGGTTTCCGTGCCACCGTCGGGACCACCGTCACCGGGTGACTCGTCCCGCCCGTCAAAGCTCATCGCGGAAAGCCCCCGCCTGCACACTCGGACCGAATACCGGGACAGAGTGCCACAGGCTCCCCGAGCGGGACCTCCTCGTCCGGACCAACCACTCGTCCGAGGGGATTTATCGCGCGGGAGTACTAACCATCACCTGTTCGGGGAATGGTCAACGACTTTCTTGTGCCCGGGGGTTGCCGTTCTGTGCCGGAATGACGGGATGCCGAAGTGGCGGCATGCCGAGGCGACAGGAGGCCGAAGTGACGGGATGACCGCTGGTCGGTATGACGACCGAGGTCCCCGGTGCGCGAGTGACAGCGCACTCGCGCCCGGGAACACCCTCGTGCTCGGCAACAACCCCGCGACCGGGACGCATCCGCGTCGAAGTGGCCTCCGGACGGTTCAGGCCGGACGCGAGCGCAGGCCCTCCAGCAGGATGTCCAGGAGCCGCGCCGAGGCCGCCGCCTGCTGGGCCGCGTCCGGCAGCGAGGGTGCCGCCGTCGCGATGACCAGCAGCACGTCCGCCACGGTGACATCGGCGCGCAGCTCGCCCGCCGCGCGGGCCCGGTCCACCAGCCGGCCGACCACTTCGAGCAGTGCCGCCGCGCCGGCGTCGTCCACCGCCGCGATCACCTGCTCGTCCTCGCGCGCGGGCCGCTGCTCCACGAGCCGCAGCTCGGGCGCGAGCTGGGACCGCTGCTGCGGCACCCGTGCCCCGTCCGTCTCGGCTCCGTCCTCCGCGACGCCGACCCGCAGCACCTGCGGCGGCAGCAGCCGTCCGGCACCCGAGGCCACCGACGTCCGCAGGAAGCGCGAGAGCGCCGACCACGGTTCGTCCTCCTGGCCGAGCGCGGCGCGCGCCTGGTCGGTCAGCCGGGAAGTCTCCTCCTCGGCTATCCGGCGCACCAGGACGTCCTTGCTCGGGAAGCGCCGGTACACCGTGCCGACGCCGACCCTCGCGCGCCGTGCGACGTCTTCCATCGGCGCGCCGTATCCCAGCTCGCCGAAGACCTCGCGCGCCGCGCGCAGTACGTGTTCCAGATTGCGCTGTGCGTCCACGCGCAACGGCGTCGTGCGCGATCCGTCAGCCGGACCACGGCCGTTGCCGCCCGTCGCCGCGCCGATCGCACCACCAGGTGCGATGGCGGACGCGGAAGACCAATGAGAGTCCTGAATGTGCATAAGCGTTCCCCCGGTAATGACGTCTCCCCCCGGAGACTCTCCCCGCCATTGATGGCCGGAGCGTGTGGAACAAGCTTGTGCACGAGCCCGTCGTACGGACTCGCCGAGCGCATCCCCCTACACCCCGTCGTCACACGAACATAGTTGAGAGGGGGTCAATTCAGAAGGGGCAGGTTCCGCACGGAGCGCCCCCCGATCGGAGTACGGGCCGGTTACGTCCCGGTTGCGCCCCCTCCGAGTACCCCCCTCGCCCACCCTGACCTGCGCTTTCTCTCTGGACTCAGGCAAATCGGCCAACCGTGCACGTTGTCGGCGAGCGGTCACACAAATTGCTGGGGCTGTGGACAAACTCCGGACAGGGGTGCGTCATGGGATGGTGAAGGAACGTGCGCGCATTCTCATTGTCGGCGGCGGCTACGTCGGGATGTACACCGCTCTGCGCCTCCAGCGGCAGTTGAAGCCCGAACTGAAGAGGGGCGAGGTCGAGATCACGATCGTCTCGCCCGACCCTTATATGACGTATCAGCCGTTCCTTCCCGAAGCCGCCGCGGGCTTGATCTCGCCGCGTCACGTGGTCGTTCCGCTGCGCCGGGTCCTCGGCCAGTGCCGGATCATCATCGGTGAGGTCCGGTCGATCGACCACGCCAAGCGCACGGCGACGCTCACCACGCTCGCCACCGAGGAGGAGGGCGCGGGCGCGGAACAGATCACGTACGACGAACTCGTGCTCGCCCCCGGCTCGATCGCGCGCACCCTGCCGATCCCCGGACTCGCCGAGTACGCCATCGGCTTCAAGACGGTCGAGGAAGCCATCGGCCTGCGCAATCACGTCATCGAGCAGATGGACATCGCCTCCTCCACCCGCGACCCCGCGATCCGCGACGCCGCCCTGACCTTCGTCTTCGTAGGCGGCGGCTACGCCGGTGTAGAGGCGCTCGGCGAGCTCGAGGACATGGCCCGCTACGCCGCGCGGTACTACCACAACGTCAAGCCCGAGGACATGAAGTGGATCCTCGTCGAGGCCTCGGACCGGATCCTGCCCGAGGTCGGCGAGGAGATGGGCCGGCACACGGTCAGCCAGCTCCGCCGCCGCAACATCGACGTACGCCTGGAGACCCGCCTCAACAGCTGCGCGGACCGGGTCGCGGTCCTCAGTGACGGCGCGCGCTTCCCGACGCGCACCGTCGTCTGGACGGCCGGCGTGAAACCGCACCCGATCCTCGCCGCGACCGACCTCCCCCTGAACGAGCGCGGCCGGCTCAAGTGCACCCCCCAGCTCGCCGTCGACGGCGCCCCGCACGCGTGGGCCGCCGGAGACGCCGCCGCCGTTCCCGACGTGACCGCGGAGCCCGGCAAGGAGACCGCGCCCAACGCCCAGCACGCCGTCCGCCAGGCGAAGGTCCTCGGTGACAACCTCGCGCACACCCTGCGCGGCGAACCCCTGGAGACGTACTCCCACAAGTACGTCGGTTCCGTCGCGTCCCTGGGACTGCACAAGGGAGTCGCACACGTCTACGGGCGCAAGCTGAGGGGCTATCCTGCCTGGTTCATGCACCGCGTCTACCACCTCAGCAGGGTGCCGACCTTCAACCGCAAGGCCCGTGTACTCGCCGAATGGACCCTGGCGGGTCTCTTCAAGCGGGAGATCGTGTCCCTCGGTTCACTCGAACACCCCCGTGCGGAGTTCGAACTGGCGGCCGGGGGAAAGCCTCCTACCGACCCGAAGGGGTCGTCCTGACCGGACCGCGGAACTCCACGGGCAGGGACGGCGTCTGAAGGATGTCGGCCCGGTCGGTCAGACTGCCAGACAGGTCCACGACTTTGGGCGGGTGAACCGCTCGCCCTTCTAACACGAGGCTTTCCCCACTGTGAACTTCACGCGCTGGAGCGCCCGGCTCCCCGGAACGCAGCGCCGCGCCGCAGCGCGGACCGAGCACACGGCCGCGCACAGGGCCGCCCCGGACCGGCGCGGGGAAGGCTCCGTGCCGGCCGCCCGCGTCGAGCAGCTGACCGACGACATGCCACCGGGACTCGCCGTCGACGAACTGCCGGTGCGCGCGGTCCTCGACCGCGTTCCCGCGCTCGTCGCGCTCGTGCACGGCCCCGAGCACCGCGTCTCCTACGTCAACGACGCCTACACGGCGGCCTTCGGTGCCCGCCCCGTCGGCGAGCCCGCGCGCGAGGCACTGCCGGAGCTGGACGAACTCGGCCTGCTGCCGCTCCTCGACCAGGTCCTGCGCAGCGCCAAGCCCCGCACCGTCAAGTCCCGAAAGGTGTCGACCGGCCGCTCCTACACGTTCACGTGCACCCCCGTCGACACCTCTCCGGAGGACCACGGCCGCGGCGTACTCGTCTTCGCCACCGACGTCACCGATCACGCGGAGGCCGCCGAGCGGCTGCGCGCCAGCGAGCGCCGCCAGCGCGAGACCGCCGTCACCCTCCAGCGCTCCCTGCTCCCGCAGGAGTTGGAGGAGCCCGACGACCTGCGCATCGCCGCCACCTACCTGCCCGGCGGCACGGAGGCGGCGGTCGGCGGCGACTGGTACGACGTCATCACCCTCGGCGGCGGCCGCACCGCCCTCGTCATCGGCGACGTCATGGGCCGCGGGGTCCGGGCGGCGGCCGTCATGGGCCAGCTGCGCACCGCCGTCCGCGCCTACGCCCGTCTCGACCTGCCGCCGCACGAGGTCCTGCAGCTCCTCGACGGCCTCGCCATCGAGATCGACGCCAACCAGATCGCCACGTGCGTGTACGCCGTCCACGACCCGAACGAGGGCCGGCTGGTGTACGCCTCCGCCGGCCACCTGCCCATCCTCGTCCGCGACGAGAACGGCACCATCCACCGTGCCGACGAGCCGACCGGGCCGCCGCTCGGCACCGGCGGCTGGCTGCACGCCTCCGGCTCGGTGCCCCTCGGCCCCGGCTCCACCGCGGTCCTCTACACGGACGGTCTGGTCGAGCGCCGCGACGAGGACCTGGACGAGGGCATCGCGTCCCTGGAGCGCGCCCTGGCCGGGGCCACGGGCACCCCCCAGGTGATCTGCGACCGCCTGGTCCGCGCGGCCGGCGTCACCGCCGACCACGACGACGACGTCGCGGTCCTGGTTCTCCAGCACCCTTCCCGTACGGGTCCCGACGGCGAGCTCTTCCGCAACGCCGCGCTGGAACTGCTCGGTGGCGTGGAAGCGGCCCCCCGCGCGCGTGCCTTCGCCTCCGGCGTGCTGGCCAGCTGGCGGTTCCCGGCCGAACTGCACGACCTCGGCGTCCTCGCCGCCAGCGAACTCGTCGCCAACTCGCTCCAGCACGGCACCCCGCCGATGCGGCTGCGGCTGCGCCGTACCGACCGTCGCCTGATCATCGAGGTCACCGACGGAGACGACCACCTCCCGCGCCGCCGCCGCGCCGAACCCGCCGACGAAGCGGGCCGCGGCATCGCGATCGTGGCCACGATCGCCTCCGGCTGGGGCTCCCGCCGCACACCGGGCGGCGGCAAGGCGGTGTGGTGCGAGTTCGCGCTTCCGCGCGCGGGGAGCTGAATCGGGGCGCGTCCCGTACGCCCTTCTTCCGGCCGTACTCCGCGCGTCCTCTGGCCGACCGGGCCGCCCGGTGCTAAGAGCTCCCCATGGCAGACGAATCGGGCTTTCAGCTCAATGGAAGTGCTCCCGAACGCTACGAGCGGTACGCCGCGCCGTTCATGACGCCCTTCGTGGACGCGATCCTGGACGCGGTCGACCTGTTCCCCGGCGCCAAGGTGCTCGACCTGGCCTGCGGCACCGGCTTCGCGGCCCGCGCGGCGGCGGCCCGGGTCGGGCCCGCGGGACGGGTCTCGGGGGCGGACGTCAACCCGGGCATGATCAGGGTGGCCGGGGAGCACGCGCCCCGCATGTATCCGGACATCGAGTTCACCGTCGCTCCCGCGGACAAGCTCCCCTATGAGGACGCGGCCTTCGACGCGGTCGTCTGCCAGCAGGGCGTCCAGTTCTTCCCCGACCTGGACACCGCCTTCGCCGAGACGGCCCGCGTGACCCGCCCCGGCGGCCGCTTCGCCGCCACCGCCTGGGCCGCCCGGGAATCGATCCCGTATTTCGTCGCCCAGTACGAGGCCGTCGCGGAGTACGGCGGTCCCGAGGTCGCCGCGGACTACGAGGGAGCCTTCTCCGGCACCCCCGAGCGCCTCTCCGCCGCGTTGCGAGGCGCCGGCTTCCACGACGTCGCCGTCCGCCAGGTCGGCTTCGGCATCGCCTTCCCACCCCTCGCCGCGTACGCCCCCGGCCAGCTCTCGTCCACATCCTGGGGGCAGGCGATCGTCGACGCCGCGGGCGAGGACGCGCTCCTCCGCGCCGGCCGGGCCATGCAGACCCGCCTCGCCGACCGCACCGCCCCCGACGGCAGCGCGACGCTCCCCTTCACGGCCAACCTGCTGACCGGCGTCCGCTGAGACCCGCGACCCCGCACACGAAACGGCCGCCACCACGTCGCAACGTGATGGCGGCCGTCGTCCGTCCGTCCGCGTCCCGGGCCGGCCCGCGGGCCCGGCCGTCAGGCGCTCGCCGGCACCGGTTCCGCCGGAGCACCGCCCTGCGCGACCACCCGGCTCCTGGCGAGCGACGGCTGATTCTGTACGGGGGTGAGCTGCCGCCCGAGCCGCACGGCCAGGAAGGTGATCCCGAGCGAGAAGAGAAGGAACGTCGCGATGTACGGGCCGTGCAGTGACGCGCCCAGCGGACCGCCCACCGCGGGGCCGATCGCCAGCGCGAGCTGCTTCACCAGGGCGAAGGCGGAGTTGTACTGACCCGCCATGCCCGACGGCGCCAGATCGGCGACCAGCGGCGCGACCGTCGGCGAGAGCATCGCCTCACCGAGCCCGAAGAGCGCGTACGTCGAGACGAAGGCCGCCGTGGCCATGGTCTGACTGCCGTGCCCGAGGCCCGCGTACCCGGCCGCCACCCACGCGACGGCCCAGATGAGCCCGACCGCGGCGATCACCCGGGACCGCTTGCGGCGCTCGACGAACTTCAGCACCGCGAACTGCGCGACCACGATCATCGCCGTGTTCGCCGCCATCGCCGTGCCGAGCGCGGACGTGGAGATCCCGGCCGCCTCCACGCCGTACGCGGAAAGACCCGACTCGAACTGCCCGTAGCAGGCGAAGAACAGCACGAAGCCCAGCACGGACAGCTGCACCATGGCCCGGTTGCCGAGGAGCTGCTTCCAGCTGCCACCCCTGGCCTGCGGGGTGTTCCCGTCGATCCGCGGCGCGTGCGGCATCCGCACGGTCGCCATCAGCACGACCAGCACCAGGAACATCGCGGCCTCGATCGCGAACAGCAGCGTGAACGAGCTCGCCCGGTTCGGGTCGACGATGTGACCGCCGATGAGACCGCCGACACCAAGGCCCAGGTTCTGCAGGAAGAACTGCGTAGCGAAGGCGCGCGAGCGGGTGTCCGCCGTGGAGCAGTCCACGATCATCGTCGCGAGCGACGGCTGCATCACCGCCTGGCCGGCACCGAGCGCGGCCGCCGACAGGACCACGGTCGTCGCGCTGTTCGCCAGCCCGAGGCTCAGTGCCCCGAGCGCGGCGGTGACCAGGGCGGCGAGCAGGACCGGCAGCGGGCCGCGCCGGACGATCGCCCGCCCGGCGAACGGCAGCACGACGAGAGCGGCCACGGCGAAGACGGCGAGCACGACGCCCGCCGTCATGGAGCCGAGTCCCCGCACCTGCGCCACATAGACGTAGAGGAAGGGGACGGTAAAGCCGAGCCCGAACGCACTGAGTGCGTTGCCCACGTGGATCCGGCGCATCGCTGCGCCCATCGCCCTGGTCACTTTCACCTGCCTTGGTCGCGAAGCCGTGGCGGTCCGCCCGTGCCCGGCACCGTGTTCGCGACACGTTCCTCGTGCATGGATGCAGACCTGAAGACTTCGAAGCTAAAGTTTGAGCTTGAACTGTACACCTCGAAGGACTTCGACGCCAAGCCACGTCATGCGATACTCGGGCCATGGGCGACACCCCCGGCGTCAGTGAGCCGACACTCGAAGAACAGATCGCCGCCTACCAGCGCGAGTTCCAGGACCTCGACCCCCAGGTCGAGAAGATCGTCTCGGCGCTGTCCCGCCTGAACCGGCGGATGAACGTCGCCTACGGCCGCCAGACCGCCGCGCTCGGCATCAGCAACGCCGAGTGGGAGGTCCTGAAGGCGCTCGTCCTGGCCGGCGCCCCGTACCGCCTCGGCCCGAGCGAGCTCGCCAAGCGCCTCGGCCTCACTCCGGCCGCCATGACCCACCGCATCGACCGCATGGTCGCGGAGGGGCTGGTCACCCGGGAGCGCGACGAGTCCAACCGCGTGCGCGTGATCGTCGAGCTGACGGACGAGGGCCGCGAGAAGTGGCTCGAGGCGATGCGTCTCGCCACGGTCTTCGAGGAGGACCTGCTCCAGGACCTGTCCGCCGAGGACCGGAGTGTCCTGGGCGAGGTTCTGACCCGTCTTCTGCGACGAGTGGAGGACGCCCAGCCGGACGCCGGCGGGCGGCTCAGCGACCTCGATTAAAGATCTTGACAGGGGAGGTTGACACGGCCCTGGCGGATCCGTAAGGTTCTTCGAGTTGCCACGGGGCCGTAACGGTTCTGCGACAGCACCTCCGCCGCTGATGCGGCACTCAAACCACCAGCACGATCTCCCAACCGGGACGAATTCGGCGTGCCCGAATTCAATTCGATTTGGGCGCGGCGGCCCGATTAGGAACTGCCGAGAAGATCCGCTAAAGTTTGAGACGTCGGAACGGCCCAACAGCCGCGAAGACAAGCCCCGCTGACTGGGAGTCAGGCCCGAAAGGATCTGATAGAGTCGGACTCGCCGGAAAGGGAAACGCGGAAGCGGGAACCTGGAAAGCACCGAGGAAATCGGATACGGAAACGGTCTGATAGAGTCGGAAACGCAAGACCGAAGGGAAGCGCCCGGAGGAAAGCCCGAGAGGGTGAGTACAAAGGAAGCGTCCGTTCCTTGAGAACTCAACAGCGTGCCAAAAATCAACGCCAGATATGTTGATACCCCGTCTCCGGCCGATCGGTCGGGACGAGGTTCCTTTGAAAAAGTCCTGCCGGGCACTGCCTGGTAGGCGCATCAGCGAGGACGCTGTGAACGCCGGTCCTATTCCGACCGGTTGTTCCGCTCTCATGATGTTTCACCGGATTACCGGTAAACATTCACGGAGAGTTTGATCCTGGCTCAGGACGAACGCTGGCGGCGTGCTTAACACATGCAAGTCGAACGATGAAGCCCTTCGGGGTGGATTAGTGGCGAACGGGTGAGTAACACGTGGGCAATCTGCCCTTCACTCTGGGACAAGCCCTGGAAACGGGGTCTAATACCGGATAACACTCCTGCCTGCATGGGTGGGGGTTAAAAGCTCCGGCGGTGAAGGATGAGCCCGCGGCCTATCAGCTTGTTGGTGAGGTAGTGGCTCACCAAGGCGACGACGGGTAGCCGGCCTGAGAGGGCGACCGGCCACACTGGGACTGAGACACGGCCCAGACTCCTACGGGAGGCAGCAGTGGGGAATATTGCACAATGGGCGAAAGCCTGATGCAGCGACGCCGCGTGAGGGATGACGGCCTTCGGGTTGTAAACCTCTTTCAGCAGGGAAGAAGCGAAAGTGACGGTACCTGCAGAAGAAGCGCCGGCTAACTACGTGCCAGCAGCCGCGGTAATACGTAGGGCGCAAGCGTTGTCCGGAATTATTGGGCGTAAAGAGCTCGTAGGCGGCTTGTCACGTCGGTTGTGAAAGCCCGGGGCTTAACCCCGGGTCTGCAGTCGATACGGGCAGGCTAGAGTGTGGTAGGGGAGATCGGAATTCCTGGTGTAGCGGTGAAATGCGCAGATATCAGGAGGAACACCGGTGGCGAAGGCGGATCTCTGGGCCATTACTGACGCTGAGGAGCGAAAGCGTGGGGAGCGAACAGGATTAGATACCCTGGTAGTCCACGCCGTAAACGGTGGGAACTAGGTGTTGGCGACATTCCACGTCGTCGGTGCCGCAGCTAACGCATTAAGTTCCCCGCCTGGGGAGTACGGCCGCAAGGCTAAAACTCAAAGGAATTGACGGGGGCCCGCACAAGCAGCGGAGCATGTGGCTTAATTCGACGCAACGCGAAGAACCTTACCAAGGCTTGACATACACCGGAAAGCATTAGAGATAGTGCCCCCCTTGTGGTCGGTGTACAGGTGGTGCATGGCTGTCGTCAGCTCGTGTCGTGAGATGTTGGGTTAAGTCCCGCAACGAGCGCAACCCTTGTTCTGTGTTGCCAGCATGCCCTTCGGGGTGATGGGGACTCACAGGAGACTGCCGGGGTCAACTCGGAGGAAGGTGGGGACGACGTCAAGTCATCATGCCCCTTATGTCTTGGGCTGCACACGTGCTACAATGGCAGGTACAAAGAGCTGCGAAGCCGCGAGGCGGAGCGAATCTCAAAAAGCCTGTCTCAGTTCGGATTGGGGTCTGCAACTCGACCCCATGAAGTCGGAGTTGCTAGTAATCGCAGATCAGCATTGCTGCGGTGAATACGTTCCCGGGCCTTGTACACACCGCCCGTCACGTCACGAAAGTCGGTAACACCCGAAGCCGGTGGCCCAACCCCTTGTGGGAGGGAGCTGTCGAAGGTGGGACTGGCGATTGGGACGAAGTCGTAACAAGGTAGCCGTACCGGAAGGTGCGGCTGGATCACCTCCTTTCTAAGGAGCACTTCTTACCGATCCCTCCGGGGTGAGGTCAGAGGCCAGAACACCGGCGAATGTCCGGTGCTGGTTGCTCATGGGTGGAACGTTGATTATTCGGCACTCTCAGTCATCTCGGGCTGCAAGTACTGTTCTTCGGAGCGTGGAAAGCTGATCATGAGTGGCGAGGGTGTCGGGCACGCTGTTGGGTGTCTGAAGGTACGGCCGAATGTTGGCTGCCTTCAGTGCCGGCCCCAGTGCACTCGAACTACTGGTTCGGGGTGATGGGTGGTTGGTCGTTGTTTGAGAACTGCACAGTGGACGCGAGCATCTGTGGCCAAGTTTTTAAGGGCGCACGGTGGATGCCTTGGCACCAGGAACCGATGAAGGACGTGGGAGGCCACGATAGTCCCCGGGGAGCCGTCAACCAGGCTTTGATCCGGGGGTTTCCGAATGGGGAAACCCGGCAGTCGTCATGGGCTGTCACCCACTGCTGAACACATAGGCAGTGTGGAGGGAACGCGGGGAAGTGAAACATCTCAGTACCCGCAGGAAGAGAAAACAACCGTGATTCCGGGAGTAGTGGCGAGCGAAACCGGATGAGGCCAAACCTTGTATGTGTGAGACCCGGCAGGGGTTGCATGCAAGGGGTTGTGGGATCTCTCTTTCACAGTCTGCCGGCTGTGAGGCGAGTCAGAAACCGTTGATGTAGGCGAAGGACATGCGAAAGGTCCGGCGTAGAGGGTAAGACCCCCGTAGTCGAAACATCAACGGCTCGTTTGAGAGACACCCAAGTAGCACGGGGCCCGAGAAATCCCGTGTGAATCTGGCGGGACCACCCGCTAAGCCTAAATATTCCCTGGTGACCGATAGCGGATAGTACCGTGAGGGAATGGTGAAAAGTACCGCGGGAGCGGAGTGAAATAGTACCTGAAACCGTGTGCCTACAAGCCGTGGGAGCGTCGCGCATTGAGTTTACTCAATGCGTCGTGACTGCGTGCCTTTTGAAGAATGAGCCTGCGAGTTTGCGGTGCGTTGCGAGGTTAACCCGTGTGGGGAAGCCGTAGCGAAAGCGAGTCCGAATAGGGCGATTCAGTAGCGCGCTCAAGACCCGAAGCGGAGTGATCTAGCCATGGGCAGGTTGAAGCGGCTGTAAGAGGTCGTGGAGGACCGAACCCACCAGGGTTGAAAACCTGGGGGATGACCTGTGGTTAGGGGTGAAAGGCCAATCAAACTCCGTGATAGCTGGTTCTCCCCGAAATGCATTTAGGTGCAGCGTCGTGTGTTTCTTGCCGGAGGTAGAGCACTGGATAGGCGATGGGCCCTACCGGGTTACTGACCTTAGCCAAACTCCGAATGCCGGTAAGTGAGAGCGCGGCAGTGAGACTGTGGGGGATAAGCTCCATGGTCGAGAGGGAAACAGCCCAGAGCATCGACTAAGGCCCCTAAGCGTACGCTAAGTGGGAAAGGATGTGGAGTCGCACAGACAACCAGGAGGTTGGCTTAGAAGCAGCCACCCTTGAAAGAGTGCGTAATAGCTCACTGGTCTAGTGATTCCGCGCCGACAATGTAGCGGGGCTCAAGCGTACCGCCGAAGTCGTGTCATTGCAGCAATAGGGCCAACGCCCGCTGTGATGGGTAGGGGAGCGTCGTGTGCCGGGTGAAGCCGCGCCGGAAGGCAGTGGTGGACGGTTCACGAGTGAGAATGCAGGCATGAGTAGCGATACACACGTGAGAAACGTGTGCGCCGATTGACTAAGGGTTCCTGGGTCAAGCTGATCTGCCCAGGGTAAGTCGGGACCTAAGGCGAGGCCGACAGGCGTAGTCGATGGATAACCGGTTGATATTCCGGTACCCGCTGTGAAGCGTCAAACATTGAACCAGGCGATGCTAAGTCCGTGAAGCCGCCCCGGAGCCTTCGGGCAAAGGGGAGTGGTGGAGCCGACGGACCAGACCTGCAGTAGGTGAGTGATGGGGTGACGCAGGAAGGTAGTCCATCCCGGGCGGTGGTTGTCCCGGGGTAAGGGTGTAGGCCGTGTGATAGGCAAATCCGTCACACATCAAGGCTGAGACCTGATGCCGAGCCGATTGTGGTGAAGTGGATGATCCTATGCTGTCGAGAAAAGCCTCTAGCGAGTTTCATGGCGGCCCGTACCCTAAACCGACTCAGGTGGTCAGGTAGAGAATACCGAGGCGTTCGGGTGAACTATGGTTAAGGAACTCGGCAAAATGCCCCCGTAACTTCGGGAGAAGGGGGGCCATCACTGGTGATCCGATTTACTCGGTGAGCTGGGGGTGGCCGCAGAGACCAGCGAGAAGCGACTGTTTACTAAAAACACAGGTCCGTGCGAAGCCGTAAGGCGATGTATACGGACTGACGCCTGCCCGGTGCTGGAACGTTAAGGGGACCGGTTAGTCACTCTTCGGGGTGGCGAAGCTGAGAACTTAAGCGCCAGTAAACGGCGGTGGTAACTATAACCATCCTAAGGTAGCGAAATTCCTTGTCGGGTAAGTTCCGACCTGCACGAATGGCGTAACGACTTCTCGACTGTCTCAACCATAGGCCCGGTGAAATTGCACTACGAGTAAAGATGCTCGTTTCGCGCAGCAGGACGGAAAGACCCCGGGACCTTTACTACAGTTTGATATTGGTGTTCGGTTCGGCTTGTGTAGGATAGGTGGGAGACTGTGAAGTCATGGCGCCAGCCATGGTGGAGTCGCCGTTGAAATACCACTCTGGTCGTGCTGGATGTCTAACCTGGGTCCGTGATCCGGATCAGGGACAGTGTCTGATGGGTAGTTTAACTGGGGCGGTTGCCTCCTAAAGAGTAACGGAGGCGCCCAAAGGTTCCCTCAGCCTGGTTGGTAATCAGGTGTTGAGTGTAAGTGCACAAGGGAGCTTGACTGTGAGACCGACGGGTCGAGCAGGGACGAAAGTCGGGACTAGTGATCCGGCGGTGGCTTGTGGAAGCGCCGTCGCTCAACGGATAAAAGGTACCCCGGGGATAACAGGCTGATCTTCCCCAAGAGTCCATATCGACGGGATGGTTTGGCACCTCGATGTCGGCTCGTCGCATCCTGGGGCTGGAGTCGGTCCCAAGGGTTGGGCTGTTCGCCCATTAAAGCGGTACGCGAGCTGGGTTTAGAACGTCGTGAGACAGTTCGGTCCCTATCCGCTGTGCGCGTAGGAATATTGAGAAGGGCTGTCCCTAGTACGAGAGGACCGGGACGGACGAACCTCTGGTGTGCCAGTTGTCCTGCCAAGGGCATGGCTGGTTGGCTACGTTCGGGAGGGATAACCGCTGAAAGCATCTAAGCGGGAAGCCTGCTTCGAGATGAGTATTCCCACCCCCTTGAGGGGTTAAGGCTCCCAGTAGACGACTGGGTTGATAGGCCAGATCTGGAAGGCGGGCAACCGCTGGAGGTGACTGGTACTAATAGGCCGAGGGCTTGTCCTCAGTTGCTCGCGTCCACTGTGTTGGTTCTGAAACCACGAACAACCGTCGTAGCTATGCCACGGCTCCGGTTGACAGTTTCATAGTGTTTCGGTGGTCATAGCGTGAGGGAAACGCCCGGTTACATTCCGAACCCGGAAGCTAAGCCTCACAGCGCCGATGGTACTGCAGGGGGGACCCTGTGGGAGAGTAGGACGCCGCCGAACAATTTTTGAAGAAAACCCCCGTACCGGGAAACCGGTGACGGGGGTTTTCTGCGTTTGTGGTCCTTTTCCCGGGACCCCAAAGGGCACAGACGTAGAGATACAGGGGCACTCAGACGTAGAGAGATAAGGGCACTCAGGCTTAGGGATATGAGGGACCTCGAGGGCCCGGGCCGAGGTATGACGGACCCGAGGGCCGGGGTGCAGGGGGATGAGAAAGGGGGCGGTCTCCTCGTGGAGACCGCCCCCTTTCTCGTGGTGCGGTTACTTCAGGCGGGACGACGCGACGATCGAGACGATGTGGGCGGGTACGAGCAGCCACACGATCGCCGTCACCGCGACGGTCGCGATCCGCGTGGCTGTCAGGTCGCCGAGGGCCAGGTCGATGACCGCGGTGACGAGCAGCAGGATGGTGCACTCGATGCCGTTGACCAGGCGGTGGAGGCCGACGGCCGAGGCCAGCCGGCGGATCTGGGCGAGTCCGCTGGAGCGCGGGACGACGGACGCGTCGGTCGCCTTCTGCATGCCGCTGTCGGATCGGGCCACGTGGACGAGGTCGGAGGACGACTTCAGGAGCAGGACGCCGATGGCGGCGGCCAGGCCGGCCACCAGATAGAGGTCGAGGCCGAGTTGGGCGGCGCGGATGCCCATGCCGACCATCACGGCGGCGTCGGCGAGGTAGGCGCCGAGACGGTCCAGGTAGACGCCGAGCGGGCTGAACTGGCGCCGCCAGCGGGCCACTTCGCCGTCGACGCAGTCGAGCAGGAGGTACAGCTGCATGAAGAGGACGGAGAGTACGGCACCGCCGAGGCCCGGCAGGATCAGGGCGACTCCGGAGAGCACCCCCGCGAAGACCATGATCACGGTGATCTGGTTCGGCGAGATGCGGGTGTCGACGAGGTGGCGGGTCACACGGAGGGAGAGGGACCTCATGTAGAGGCGGCCCGCCCAGTGTTCGGCCCTGCTGTCCAGCTTGCCCGTGGGGTGAATGACGGTGCGGAGTTCCTCTAGTTGAACCTTGGGCATGCGGCGTTTCTCCCTGGCGAGCTGGCAGGTGACCGGATCGGTCGGCTGGCGATGTCGTACAGGGAAGAGCATGACGGGGGTCCGGGCGGCGGTGATCGGCAGGGTGGATATCGGGTGAGCCCGGCCGTACGCCCGTACTACGGTGATCCCCATGACCCAGATGATCCGTTCCATACGCCCCGACGAGTGGCGCCAGGTGAAGGAGCTGAGACTCGACGCCCTGCGGGACCCCGTCGCGCATCTCGCGTTCCTGGAAACGCATGAGGAGGCGGCGGCCAAGTCCGATGCCTTCTGGCAGGATCGGGCGGCCGGAGCGGCCGTCGGTGTCACGGAGCGGCAGCAGATCGTGGCCGTGGCCGAGGACGGGGTGTGGACCGGGTCCGTCACCGTGCTGGTCGAGAAGGCCGGGGAGCGGGATCCGTTCGGGAAGGTGACCGAGCTGGACCAGGGCCATCTGGTGGGGGTGTTCGTACGCCCCGAGTACCGGGGGAGCGAGGCCGGCGTGACCCGGGCGCTCTTCGAGGCCGCTCTCGCGTGGTCCTGGGGGATCGGGCTCGACCGTGTGCGGCTCTTCGTGCACGAGAAGAACGGCCGCGCCGAGGCGTTCTACCGCAAGGCGGGTTTCGTGCCCACCGGAGCGACCGTCCCGATGCCCGGGGACACCGGGGAGCTCGAGCTGGAGTTCGTGATCACTCGGGGGTAGGGCGGCCCGCGTGGACAGCGGCCGGCTCGGTCGGTCCGGGTGCGGGCGGGGACGGGCCCGGTGTCAGACCGGAAGCTCGTACTGCGGCCAGCGCGACCGGAGTTGTTCGCGGGAGCGGAGGAGCGCCAGGGTCGGCAGGCCGCGGGCCGTTCCCGTGGTCAGGAGGTCCGGGAGCTGAGGGAGTGGAGCGACCGCCGCGACGTCGTCGAGGACGAGCGTGAGTGGTGGGTCGAGGCGACCGGAGGATGACCGTTCGGCCATGCGCCGGCCACGCTCGACCACGCTTGCGGCGAGAGCCGTGAGGAGCGGCATGGCGCCGGGGTTCGCCTTGGGGTCCTCGATGGGTTCGCCGACCACATAAAGCGTGCCCCCTTCGTTGACGAAGGAATCCAAGGCGAGGCTGTCAGTTCGGTTCGGAGTGCAGGACTCACGGATGTTGACCGTGCCGAAGGACGAAAGCGCACGCGCCGTCAGCTCCTGCGCGATGTCGCGGCGTTCGGGGTGCGAGATGAGGGCGGCCTCCAGCTCGCCGGCGGCGCCGGACGCGGCCTTGGGATTCGTCCGCAGGGCTCGTACCGCGTCCTGCACCTGGGAGCCCTGGGCCCAGCGGTGGACATGGCGGAAGGTCTTGCCCTCCACGGCAGCGGCGTGCAGATAGCTGCGCATGAGCGTTTCCGCTACATCGGCCATCGCCTGGTCCGCCTTGGCGGTGGGGCGCACCGGTGCGAGGAGCGCGGCAGCCCGGGCGGCCGCCGTCTCCTTGTCCTCGCAGCCTCCCGCGGGGGACCAGTGGAGCCGGGCCGGGGTGTCGCAGAGGTGGGCCGGGTCGTAGAGGAGGACGGGCCCCAGTTTGGCGCGGGCGTCCTTGGTCTCCGACCAGGTGCGGGGGTCGGAGGTGATGACGAGGGCGGGCCCCTCGGCGTCGCGTACGGCCTGGGCCGCGGTGGGGTGGCGGGTCTCGGCGGGGGCGAGGACGACGGCGCGGGTGGATGTCCACGGGGGCTTCGGCTGGGCTGCCTCCGCGGGTCGGGCTGCCGCGGCGGGTCCGGGTGCCGGTGCCCCGGTGGGGACGGCCTCCCAGCCGCCCGTACGTTCGCCCGTACGTTCGCCCGTAGGTTCGTGCGTCCACTCGCCCGCTCGCTCGGCCTCTGCTGCCGTGTAAGCGGCTTCCAGGGGTTGCGCCGGCATTGGCTGCCTCGTGGTGGGCCGCTGTTCCGTCCTGGCCGGCGGGACCAGCGGGCCGGGGGCGTCCGCGGACGCGGCGGCCTGTGCCCGTCTTCGGGTGCGTCCTGCCCGCCAGCGTGCCACCGTCCCCATCACGAACACCGTGAGGACCAGCAGCACCATCAACTGGCCGATGAACAGGCCCCAGAAGAGGCCGTAGCCGGACAGCTGCGCGGCGGGGGTGTCGGGCCAGGCACCGGGGATGTCGTGCGGCGCGCCGATCAGGTGCCGCATGGCCAGCGGCGTACGGGCGAAGGTGATCGTGTCCGGCCAGGCGCCGCGGGAGAACCAGCCCGCGAGGCCCGTCGCCGTCCACACCATCAGCGTCATGCCGAGAAGGAAGCCCAGCACCCCGACCAGCAGGCCGTCGGGGATGCCGCCCGCTGTCTCGCGCCGGGGCTCGTGCCGGTCGTCCTGTCTCATCTCACGCCACCGTGGACTCGGAGGAGCCGTCGAGATCGCTGAGGTGCTGCTCCATGAAGGCGGCCGCCCGTTCCTCGGCCTCCAGTTCGGCGGCGCGCATCGCGTCGTCGGAGAGGAGGAGGTCGGCGGACGACTCCGTCATCGCCCGGTCGGTGAAGACCAGCGGGCGTTCGGTCTCGGTGATGAGGTGCTTGACCACCTGGACGTTGCCGTTGACGTCCCAGACCGCGATGCCCGGGGTCAGCGTCGGGATGATCTCGACCGCCCAGCGGGGCAGGCCGAGGACCCGGCCCGTGGACCGTGCCTCGTCCGCCTTCTGCGCGTAGATGGTCCTCGTCGACGCCATCTTCAGGATCGCGGCGGCTTCCTTGGCCGCCGCTCCGTCGACCACGTCAGACAGATGGTGGACCACCGCCACGAAGGACAGACCGAGGCGCCGCCCGAACTTCAGCAGACGCTGGAACAGCTGTGCCACGAAGGGGCTGTTGATGATGTGCCACGCCTCCTCCACCAGGAAGATGCGCTTCTTGCGGTCGGGCCGGATCCAGGTGTGCTCCAGCCACACACCCACGATCGCCATCAGGATCGGCATGGCGATCGAGTTCCGGTCGATGTGCGACAGGTCGAAGACGGTGAGGGGGGCGTCCAGGTCGATGCCCACCGTCGTCGGGCCGTCGAACATGCCTCTCAGGTCACCGTCGACCAGCCGGTCCAGGACCAGTGCGACGTCCAGGCCCCATGCCCGTACGTCGTCTATGGCGACGTTCATCGCCTCGGCCGACTCCGGTTCGGGGTGGCGCAGTTGCTCCACGATGTCGGTGAGCACGGGCTGGCGCTCGACGATCGTCTCGTTGACGTAGGCGTGCGCGACCTTCAGGGCGAAGCCGGACCGCTCGTCGAGGCCGTGCCCCATCGCGACCTCGATGATGGTGCGCAGCAGCGCGAGCTGGCCCGTGGTCGTGATCGCGGGGTCGAGCGGGTTGAGCCGGATTCCCATGTCCAGGGCGGCCGTGGGGTCGAGCCGGATGGGAGTTATCCCCAGCTCTTCCGCGATGAGGTTCCATTCGCCGACACCGTCCTCGCCCTGGGCGTCGAGGACGACGACCTGGCGGTCGCGGAAGCGCAGCTGCCGCAGGACGTACGTCTTCTCCAGGGCGGACTTGCCGTTGCCGGACTCGCCGAGGACCAGCCAGTGCGGGGCCGGGAGCTGCTGCCCGTACAGCTGGAAGGGGTCGTAGATGTAGCCCTTGCCGGAGTACACCTCGCGGCCGATGATGACGCCCGAGTCGCCGAGGCCCGGTGCGGCGGTGGGCAGGTAGACCGCCTGTGCCTGGCCCGTGGACGTGCGGACGGGCAGGCGGGTCGTCTCGACCTTGCCGAAGAGGAAGGACGTGAAGGCGTCCGTCGCGGCGGACAGCGGATCCCGCATCAGTGCATCAGCCCCTACCTGCGGATTCCGGTGGCGAACGGGAGGGTGTTGACGAAGGCCCGGTGGTGCTCGCGGTCGCACCACTCCAGCTTCAGGTACGACTTGCCGGCCGAGGCGCGGATGGTGCGCTTGTCGCGCGCGAGGGCCTCGGGGGAGCGGGAGGAGACGGTGATGTAGCCGACGAGGTTGACGCCCGCGGCGCCGCTCGCGAGGTCCTCGCCCCGCTGGTCGAGGCGGTTGTGCGAGGCGACGTCGCGCGGGTCGACGGTCCGGTTCATCTTGGCGGCGCGGCTGGCCTCGGCCTCGTCGTTCGTCTTCTCGGTCAGCATGCGTTCGATGGCGATCTCGGTGGGTTCGAGGTCCATGGTCACGGCGACCGTGCGGATGACGTCGGGGGTGTGGACGAGGAGCGGGGCGAGGAAGTTGACGCCCACCGGGGTCATCGGCCACTCCTTCACCCAGGCCGTGGCGTGGCACCAGGGCGCGCGGGTGGAGGACTCGCGGGTCTTCGCCTGGAGGTACGTCGGCTCCATGGCGTCCAGCTCGGCCGGCCAGGCGTTGCGCTTGGTCATCGCCTGGATGTGGTCGATGGGGTGGTCCGGGTCGTACATCGAGTGCACGAGGGAGGCCAGTCGCCCCTGACCGAGCGGCTGGCGTACGCGGATGTCGGCTTCCTGGAGCCGGGAGCAGATGTCGGTCAGCTCGCGGGCCATGACGACGGCGAGTCCGGCGTCCCGGTCGAGCTTCCGCCCGCCCTGCGGCCGCGCCGCCCGTGCCATGGCCTGTGCCTCGGAGGCCAGTTCGCGCGAGTAGTGCATGCAGGCGACGAGATAGGCCCGGTGCTGCTCGCTGCTCGTGGACACCATCGACTGGAGCTGGTCGTAGGACTGCTGGAGCCATCCGGGAGCCCGCTCGTCGCCGCGTACGGCGACGTCCTTGGCGTGGGCGTCCGGGTCGGCGGGGAGGGTGCGGGCGAGCATCTGGAGGCGGGTGACGAAGCCGTCGCCGTTCGCCACGTGCTTGAGCAGCGTGCCGAAACGGTCGACGAGGGCCTCCTGGTCCTCACTGTCGCGCAGACCGACACCCGGCCCCTCGATCTCGATCGCGGCCGTCACGGTCCGCCGGTCGGCGTGCAGCAGCACGGCGATCTCGTCGGGTCCGAACGGGGCGGCGAGCCAGGAGATCCGCCCGATGCCGGGCGGCGGTCCGATCTCGATCTCCTTCCCGTCGACGCGGGTACCGGCCTCCATCACACGGCTGCGGTACTCCGTTCCCCGGCGCAGGCTCCGCTTGTAACTGCGGTTGATCTCGAACCACTTGTAGAACGTGCGGCGCTTGTACGGGACGTACACCGCGGCGAGCGCGAGCAGGGGGAAGCCCATGAGCAGCACGATCCGCAGGGACAGGACCGGGACGAGCAGGCCGCACATCATGCCCAGGAACGCGCCCCCGATGATGAGCGCGATCTCGCCGGACTCACGATTCCGGCCGACGATCGCGTTCGGCCGGGCGCGGCCGATCAGATATGTACGGCGGGGCGTGACCGGATGGGACACGTGGGACTCGGTCGTCAACGCCCTTCACCTCCCGTGCGGTTGGTACTGCTGTTGCGGGTATTGCTCGCGTGCGGGGTGTTGACCGGGCTGGTACGCGGTGGGGGTGCGGCGGAGGGGACAGATCCGCCGCCTCCGTTCGGCGTACGACTGCTGTGCGCGGCCACACCGCCGGACGCGGGGTTGGAGGGGCGCGCCTGGCTGTTGCCGCCCCCTCCACCGTTGTTGTCGGCGCGCGTGCTGTGCGTCTTGATGCCCTGTGCGACCAGGGTGGCCGGCGAGCTGATCACGGCGGCGGCCTTGCCTTCGGCGCCCTGCATGATGCGGTTGTTGCGGGAGCCGGCGATCTCGTCGCCGAAGCCCGGTACGAAGCGGTAGATCATCGCGCTGGCGAAGATGGCGAGCAGGATGATGGCGAGCCCGGAGACGACGGCGGAGAACGCGTCGGGTCCGCTGTCGGTGCTGAGGGCTCCGGCGAGGCCGAGCACTATCACGATGACCGGTTTGACCAGGATCACCGCGATCATGATGCCCGCCCAGCGGCGGACGTGGCCCCACAGGTTCTTGTCGACGATGCCGGAGTAGACGACGGTGCCGAGGAGGGCGCCGACGTAGAGCAGGGCGGCCCGGATGACCAGCTCCAGCCAGAGGACTCCGGCGGCGAGGATCGAGACCAGCGAGACGACGATCAGCATGATGGGGCCGCCGCCGATGTCGTCGCCCTTGTTCAGCGCGCCGGAGAACGTCCCGAAGAACGTGTCCGTCTGGTTGCCGGTCGTCTTGGCCAGCACCTCCGTCACGCCGTCCGTCGCCGAGACCACCGTGTAGAGGATCAGCGGCGTGAACGCCGAGGCCAGCACCGTCAGCCAGAGGAAGCCGATCGCCTCGGAGAGGGCGGTGCTGAGGGGGACACCTCGCACGGCCCGCTTCGCCACGGCCAGCAGCCACAGCAGCAGGGTCAGGATCGAGGACGCCGCGAAGACGACGGCGTACTGCTGGAGGAACTTGGGGTTCGTGAAGTCCACGTTGGCGGTGTCGTTCACGGCGGCCGAGAGTTTGTCGACGGTCCAGGAGGCGGCGTCGGCACAGCCCTTGGCCAGGGAGGAGAGGGGGTCCAGCGTGGACCCGAGCCCGGGGTTGTCACTCAGGCCTGACCGGCCGGATCCCTTGTTGTCGCTCTCGCAGTACTTTTTGGCAGGGCCGCGGACGAGATCGCAGGCGTTGCCGCTGGGAGTCGGGCTGGGGGCCGCGACGGCCTTGGTGGCCATCAGGACGGCAGCCGATTGCACCGCTGCCACCGTGGCGGCGAGCGAAAGGACACGGCGCTGCTTGTTAGCGGGCATACGTGAACCCTCCGTACTCCTCGACGGCCTTGGTCATGTCGTCCGCGGTGGAGGCCTTCTGGTCCCGTCCGACCGGGACGGGCCCGTCCTTCTGCGTGAAGTCGGTGACCTTCCAGTCCCCATTGACCCACTTCAGCTGGTAGGTCGTCGTGTACCAGCTCTCCGACACCGGGTTGGTGGACCCCTCGCCGGACAGGCCGAAGAGCGATGTGTACCAGAGCTCGACCGTGGCGCTGTTCGTGCTGGAGGCCTTGAGCTTGGTGCCGACGGGGATGATGCGGGAGATGAAGGTCTGACCGGCCGGCGCGGCACCGTTCTTGTCCAGACCGATGTTCGTCAGGAACTTCTCACTCGAGTACGCCGCGTCCAGGTCGGGCTGCCGTGCGGTGGCCACGTCGGGCACGTACACGGCGTCGACGATCGCGTGCCGCTGTTCGGTGTCGAACATGCCGGTCGACCCCAGCGCGACCCCGTAGTTGGTCGCCGCGCTCTGTGCGCCCTCGGCGGTGTGGGGGAAGCCCGAGGGGATGCCCGCGACTTTCGAGTCCACCGGGTGGTCGCCGGAGGCCGCCGTGGGAGAGGTCTTCGCCTTGTCGCCACTCTCACCGCCCGAGGAGGGCGAGTCGTCGCCGCGGTTCGCGAAGGCGATCGCGGCGATGAGGAGGACGACCACGCCGACCACCGTGATCAGGCTCCGCGAGGAGGATCCGCGGCGACGCGCGCCGCCGTAGACGTCGCCCGGGCGGTCGGGAAGGCGGGTGCGGGTCTGGCCGGAGCCTCCGTACCCCCCGTCCTCGCCGCGCGAGGCGTCGCCGTACCCGGGTTCGTCACCGAGACTCATGCCGCGTACGCCCCCTCAACCTCTCGCTGAACCAAGTAGTACGACGGTAGCCGTGCTGGTTCCCGCGCGGGCGCGGTGTGGTGACTCGACATCAGGGAAACGCAACCTCAGCCGGTGGGCACGACGGACGGGTGGGTCGGAGTGGAGAGAATCCGGGCGCGCCCGGCCGGGGACTGACGGTGCGCCAGGGGTGGCGCGCCCGGCCGGGCTACACGGCCATGCCGTACACGATGGTGAAGAGCGTGCCGAGGGATCCGATGATGAAGACTCCCGTGAGCCCGGCGATGATGAGGCCCTTGCCCTGTTCGGCGCTGAAGGTGTCGCGGAGGGCGGTCGCGCCGATGCGCTGTTTGGCCGCGCCCCAGATCGCGATGCCGAGGCAGAGCAGGATGGCGACCGCCATCACCACCTCGACCATCACCTTCGCTTCGTTGCCCAGGCTGCCGAAGGGGCCCCAGTCTGGGGCGATTCCACCGATGATTGTGTTGATGTCGCCCTTGTCGGCTGCGAAAAGCATGTAAGTCACCGCCCCTAGTGGGTAGTTCTGCACCCCCTGCCACTGCGCAGAGGTCGGGCCCATTCTCGCCGACAATGACGCCGTCGTATGTCGACTTGACGTCATTGGTTGGCGGGATTCGTACGAATTCCTTGTCACCGGCGTACGCGGGACCCTCGTGGGAGGCGTACGGCGGTATACGAAGAGTCGTATGGTCACTCTGTGTATCACGGCCGGTCACGCCGGGCAATGAAGTGGGAGCGAAACCTCGCGCGTGGTTCCGTCGTTGTCCCCTTCTACGGCTCACGCGCGGGACGCATTCGAACGGACGCGGCCCCGCGGTACCGCTTCTGACGGTCCGTCGAGCCGGTGTTCCCCGGGTCGCCGCGTCTGCGTGAGGTGGACGCAGTACGCCGAACCGATGATCCAAAGGTAGCTCCCTCCGGAGTGCCCCCGGACTTGCGCCCCTGCGGATATCGGTACAGGCTTATATAAGCGAGAGACGATAAGGTGAGGGCGTGCACGCATTCGACGTACTCGGGGACCCTGTGCGCCGCAGGATTCTGGAGCTGCTCGCCGACGGCGAGATGAGCTCAGGGGCGGTGTGCGAGGTCATCAGGGAAGAGTTCGGGATATCGCAGCCCGCCGTCTCGCAGCATCTGAAGGTGCTGCGGGAGAACGGCTTCGCGACGGTGCGGCCGGAGGGGGCCCGGCGGCTGTACGCGGTGGACTCGGAGCCGCTGCGGGACATCGACGTGTGGCTGGACCGGTTCCGCCGCTTCTGGACACCGCATCTGGACGCCCTGGGGACCGAGCTGGCACGGGGGAAGCGGGAGCGTCGCCTGCGGGAGTCCGGCGATGCCAAGGGAAGACCTCCGGAGGAGCAACCGTGATCGACGTGACCTACCAGATCAACGCCGTGCGCCGCACCGTCGGCACGCGCGAGTTCAAGGCGGGCGAGGCCCGTGTGGTGACGCTGAGTCAGACCTACGACGCGACGGTCGAGGACGTCTGGGACGCCTGCACCAGCGCCGGGCGCATCCCCCGCTGGTTCCTGCCCGTCTCCGGCGACCTCCGCCTCGGCGGGACCTACCAGCTGGAGGGCAACGCGGGCGGCACGATCGAGCGCTGCGAGCCGCCGGAGAGCTTCGCCGCGACCTGGGAGTACGGCGGCGAGGTCAGCTGGATCGAGGTCCGCGTGACCCCGGAGGGGGATCGCACCCGCTTCGAGCTCGAGCACATCGCCCACGTCGGCGACGAACGCTGGGAGCAGTTCGGGCCCGGCGCGGTCGGCGTCGGCTGGGACCTCGGCCTGATGGGCCTGGCCGGCCATCTCGGTTCCCCGGGGGGCTCCCTGGACCCGAAGGAGAGCATGGCCTGGCTCGCCTCCGACGAGGGCCTCCGCTTCATCACGCTGAGCAGCGAGAGCTGGTACGAGGCGAACGTCGCCGGTGGCGAGCCGGAGGAGGCCGCGCGGGCCTCGGCGGACCGGACCACGGCGGCGTACACGGGGGCCGAATCGGCGTGAGGCCGCCCGTCCTCACCTCATGAGCTGCCCTCGGCGGGAGCCGGGGGCGGCCCGTCCTCCAGCCCCGCCACGAAGTGGTCGAACTCGCCCGCCTGGACGCCCAGGACGAACGCGTCCCACTTCCTGCGGGTGGTGGTGACGACGTTCCCGGGGTCGCCGGTCTCCCGGATGTAGACCAGGTCGTCCTCGCCGAAGGCGAGTTCTATCCAGGGGCCCGGACCCGTCGCGCCCTCCGGGGCGGCGCGCACCCAGTCGAGGTTCGGGGGGATGTCAGTCACGGTCCTGCTCCTCCTCGCCCTGCTTGAGGGTACGGAGCAGAGAGCGGAAGGCCGCGGGAGCGGCGGTCAGTATCGCCCCGCTCGGGTCGCCGGACTCCGTGAGGTGGATCGCGCCGGAGGCGCGCTCTCCGGCCAGGTGGAGGCAGGCTTCTCCCTCGCCGCAGTACGAGGACTTCTGCCAGGTGGGGGTGGGCATGTCGGGTCCCTTCACAGGTCCTGGGCGATGGCGTGGATGAACTCGCGTGACTCGTGGGCGCCGAGGGCGAGGCCCGTCATGCGCTCCAGGAGTACGCGGTACTTGTCGAGCTGGGCCTCGGCGTCGAGCAGCGCGGAGCCGTGGGACTGGTCGAGGTGCACGGTGTCGAGCTGGGGGACCGCTCCGTGGGCGTACAGGATCGACTGCCCCGAGCCGGGGTAGGCGCCGACGGCGAACGGGATGACCTGGACGGTGATGTGCGCGTGCTCGCTCATGTCGAGGATGTGCCGGAGCTGCTTCGTCGCGACGGCGGGGCCGCCGAACTGCATGCGCAGGGCGGCTTCGTGGATGACGGCCCGATACGGCGTGGGGGAGTCCTTGAAGAGGACGGTCTGACGCTTGATCCGGAACGACAGCCGGTGTTCGACGTCGGGGGGTGAGAGCTCCGGTACGACCTGGCGGAAGACCTCGCGGGCGTGGTCGTGGATCTGGAGCAGGCCGGGCACATGGGCGGTGACTCCGGCGGACAGCCGGGTGGCGTGGTGCTCCATCTCGGCCAGGTCGATCAGGCCGCCCGGGAGGATCTCGCGGTACTCCTCCCACCAGCCGCGGATGCGCTCGGTGGCCATGTAGCCGAGCGCCTCGACGAGGGCTTTGTCGCCACAGTCGTAATGGGAGGCCAGGGTCCGCACTCGCTCTGGGCTCACCCCGGCGCGTCCGGCTTCCACGTTGCTGATCTGGTTCTGCTGGACGCCGAGCAGCTTGCCGGCCTGCGTGGAGGTCAGACCTGCACGCTCCCGGAGCTTGCGCAACTCGGTACCCAATCGGAGTTGGCGGCCCGTCGGGTTGCTTCTCACGGGGCTGGCCCGCCTCCCTCGCGCAGCAGGTCACCCACACGGGTGATAGATCATCACTTTCACAGAAACCGTGTAAGACCTTTTATGGATGCCGCTACTTTATAGCTCGGGCCTCGCCCAGAAGCACCCCGCTCGACGGAGCGGCCGCGGTCACTGGGCAACGTAGCGACACGACACCACCCAACTCCCCTCCGTGATCGGAGACTTCCATGGCAACCGTATCCCCGCCCTGGTCCTACACCCTCCAACTCCCGCACGATCCCCGTGCCCCGGGCGTCGCCCGTGCCACCCTGCGTGCCGTTCTCGCCGCCCATGGGCTCACCGAACTCGCTCCCACGGCCGAGCTGTTGGCCTCCGAACTGCTCACCAACGCCCATCTGCACGCACCCGGCCCCTCCGCTCTACGGGTCCTCTCGGCGGAGCCGGACCGGCTGCGGGTCGCCGTGTGGGACTCGGACCCGACCGTCCCGGCCGGGTTCCGGGAGGGCGTCCCCGCCGGCCCGGCCCCGGAGGACGGCGAGCACGGCCGGGGGCTGCACCTCGTCCGGGCCTGCGCCGACGCCTGGGGCGTCGCCGTGCTGCGCGAGCTGGGGGCGTCGCGGGGCGGGAAGCTGCTGTGGGCGGAGTGCCGGGGTGCCGGCCGGGGGGCTCGGGGCTGAAGCGGTGCGTGGTGGCCGCCGGGCACCGGTGGCCGGGCGGGGCGGGCTCTCACAGGTGATACTCGGACGGGTCCGAGGGTTTTGCTCACCCGCTCGGGGCAAGGTGAGAGGCGATGAAGCGCACCCGCGTCACCCGTCCCCCCGGCGCCCGGCGGCCCGCGCTGCTCGGTGCGGCGGCCCTGCTGCTGGCCGCGACGTCCGCGTCCGTGGCGGCGGCCGACGACGGCCCGGGACCGTTCGGCGTGACCGTCCAGGCCGCAGAGAACGGCCGGACCGCCCGAGTGGGTGCCCTGTTCCACGGGAGCGCCGCGAGCGGCGCCGACGGCGGGCACTTCTGCACCGCCTCCGTCGTGCACAGCGAGGGGCGGGATCTCGTGCTCACCGCCGCCCACTGCCTGGACGGGGCAGGAGCGCTCTCGTTCGCGCCCGGCTACCGGGACGGCAGCGCGCCGTACGGGTTCTGGGACGTCGAGGGGGTCTTCCTTCCCGAGGGGTGGACGGACGGCCAGGACGAGGACAGCGACATCGCCTTCGCCGTCCTCGGTACCCGCGACGGCAAGGAGGTCGAGGACGCCGTCGGGGGCGGGAACGCCTTCGCCGCGCACCGCGCCACCGGGGCCACCGCCGTCACCGCCACCGGGTACCCCAGCTCCGCAGACGCCCCCGTCACCTGCACGGACAAGCCCACCGCGCACAGCCGTACGCAGCAGCGCGTCGCGTGTCCCGCCTTCACCGGCGGGACCAGCGGAAGTCCCTGGGTGAACGGCGACGGGGCGGTCGTCGGGGTGATCGGCGGCCACGAACAGGGCGGGAACACCGCCGACGTCTCGTACAGCGCCGTGTTCGGGACCGAGGCCGCGAACCTCTACCGCGAGGCCGGCCGGGCGGGTTAGGGCCTGTCCGGCGCAATATGCGGCCGGCCTTGTGCGCGACAGCCCTGTCGCGCGGGGGCCGCCTCTACACTGACGTCGGCGGACTCCTGTGCGGTGAGGGGCGGTTGACGGTGCGTAAGGCATGGATCGCGGCGACCCTTGCCCTCGGAGCGGCGCTCAGCCTTGTGATGCTGCTCGTCGTCGGCGTCTACATGGTGGCCGGGAACCTCGCCAACGGGATCGGCGGCGGATCGGTCGGACTCGCCAAGGGAGCCGTACCCGCCGCGTACCAGCCGCTCGTTCAGAAGTGGGGCAATCTCTGCGGCGCGATCAACCCCGCGCTGCTCGCCGCCCAGCTGTATCAGGAGAGCGGATTCAATCCGAACGCGAAGAGTCCGGCGAAAGCGGAAGGGATAGCGCAATTCATTCCGGGGACCTGGGCCACGCACGGAGTCGACGGCGACGGGGACGGCGACCGCGACGTATGGGACCCGAATGACGCGATTCCGTCGGCCGCCTCGTACGACTGCCAGCTCGCCTCCTATGTGAAGGACGCGCCGGGGAACGTCACCGAGAACATGCTCGCCGCCTACAACGCGGGCGCCTACGCGGTCATCAAGTACGGGGGCGTGCCGCCGTACAAGGAGACCCGGAACTATGTGAAGACGATCACCACGCTCTCGAAGAGCTTCGCCGCGCCGGTGACCCGCGTGGACCCCTCGAAGCAGGCCGCCGCCGCCATCACGTACGCGCAGAAGAAGCTCGGCACGCCCTATCTGTGGGGCGGCAACGGCACCGCTGACCAGGGTGGACGCTTCGACTGCTCGGGGCTCACCAAGGCCGCGTACGAGAGTGTCGGGGTCACCCTGCCGCGCGTCGCCAACGACCAGTACAACGCCGGGCCGCACCCGAAGCGGGAGGAGTTGCTGCCAGGGGATCTGGTCTTCTTCTCGGACGACCTCACCGACTCCCGTGCCATCCGGCACGTGGGCATCTATGTGGGCGGCGGCTACATGATCGACGCCCCCAGGCCGGGTGCCGTCATCCGCTTCGATCCCGTCGACACACCCGACTACTTCGGGGCCACCCGGGTGACGGAGGATGGCGCGAAAGCGTTGCCCACTTCGGTCTGAACCCACCCTGATCTGCGACGATGTATCTCTCTTCGATAACGTCTGCGTGATCATTCCGTGGAGTGTGGAACGTAGTGGAGGGGACTGTGCGTTCCTTTTGACGTAGAGAACGGATCTACACCACGGGGGTGGATGGAGCGGCACGCGAAAGGGCGTGTCCGCGGGAAAGACGACGAAGGGGCCGCAGCACCATGGCTGGACTCGCCGAATCCGGTTCGAACCCCGACGTCGACCTGCTGTACGACATCAATGGCCTGGCCAAGGACGCGCCGCACTGGTTCGACCGGATCATGGAGTTCGTCGGCGAGTGGGGTCTCCTGCTCGCGATGGTCCTGCTGGTCGTGTGGTGCTGGTGGAGCGTCCGGCGCCGGGCCGACGCGGACGCGGCGTCGTCCGTGGCCGGACTCGTCTGGGCACCGCTCGCGGCCGGTATCGCGCTCCTCGTGAACGTTCCGATACGGGGTTTCGTGGAGCGCCCCCGCCCCTTCGTCGACCACCAGGGCCTCGACGTCCTCGTGAGCGGCAAGACCGACTTCTCCTTCGTCAGCGACCACGCGACGCTCACCATGGCGATGGGCGTCGGACTCTTCGTCGCCAACCGGAAGTTCGGACTCGCGGGGATAGGGCTCGCGCTGCTCGAAGGGTTCTGCCGGGTCTACATGGGCGTGCACTACCCGACGGACGTCATCGGCGGCTTCGCGCTCGGCACGGCCGTCGTCCTGCTGCTGTCGCCGCTCGCCATGGCGCTGCTGACCCCGGTCATGAAGGCCGTCGAGAAGGCTCCGCGCGCCGGCCTGCTGATCCGTGCGCGCGGCGCCGTGCCGGCTGGGCGGGAGACCCTGATCCCGGGGGCGCGGGCCGAGCACTCCGAGGAGCGGGACCTCGCGGCGTAGCGTCCGAGCCGCCCGGCCCTCCGGGCAGTGGGCGGCTGTGGCGCGAGGGCGCCGCAGCGACCGCGCCCCGGCGCGTACTGCCGGGGCGCGCGCCGCTCCCGCTCGGAGCGGCCCTGCCGTACCGGCCCTGCCCGTAGCGGCCCGGTGCCTGCCCGCGGTTACAGCGCCTGGGGGAACGAGAAGAAGCGGTCCGGGTCGTAGCGGTGCTTCAGGGTTGTGAGGCGCGTGGCCGCGTCGCCGTAGTACGCCTTGCGCCAGTCGGTCAGCGTCGCGTCCGTGTAGTTCTGGTAGGCCGCGCCCGAGGCGTGGCGGGCCATCGCGTTGTGGGCGCCGGTCAGCCAGGACTGGGCGGTGGTGCCGGAGGTGCCCGCCCGCCAGGAGGCGATGTACTGGGCGAGCATGCGCGAGCGGCGGTGCACGAACGCCGTGGACGTGGGTGAGACGCGGTTGACGGCGCCGCCGAGCGCGGTGAGGGCGATGCTGCCCGCGCCGCCGCGGACCGCGGATATCTGACTCAGGAGCGTCTGTACGCCGGCCGCCGATATCGAGCGGTCGAAGAAGTCCGAGCGGGCGGCGTACGTCTCGCGGCCGAGGGCGCCCTGCGGGCTGCGGCCCGGCGTCGAGCCCGGGAGGTGGCACTGGGCGTCGGCGGAGAAGGACGAGCAGCCCGCGTACACCTCCATCGAGTCCTCGTACGAGCGCCGCTTGAGGGTGACACTGCGCGCGGGGGAGCCGATCTTGTCGGCCAGCCGGTCCACGGCGTTCTGGAGTTCGCCGTAGGTGCCGAGGGAGAAGGCGGCCACGGAGACGGTGGGCGTGCCGCCGGCCGCGCTGGACAGGTGGCAGGACGACCAGATCTCGTCCGGCTGGCTCGGACCCCACTCCTGCCAGGCCTTCACCACGGCGGCCGCCTTGGCCCACGGCCAGGTCATGTACGCCGTGACCCCCTGCGGGGCCGGGTGGGTCTTGAAGCGGAGCTCGGTGACGACGCCGAAGTTGCCGTTGCCGGCGCCGCGCAGGGCCCAGAACAGGTCCTTGTTCTCGGCGGCGTTCGCGACGAGCTGCTTGCCGTCGGCGGTGATCAGCGTCGCCTGGGTGAGGCTGTCGCAGGTCAGTCCGTACGCCCGTGACACGACGCCGTGGCCGCCGCCGAGGGTCAGGCCGGAGACGCCCACGGTGGGGCAGGAACCCGCCGGGATGGTGACGCCCTTCGCGGCCAGCGCGCGGTACACGTCGATCAGCTTGGAACCCGCGCCGACGACCGCTTCGTTCGCCGACGCCCGGATCTTGTTCAGCTTGGACACGTCGATGACCAGGCGGCCGTTGCCGGAGGACCAACCGGCGTACGAGTGACCGCCGTTGCGGATCGACACCTTCACACCGTGGGCGCGGGCGTACTCCATGGTGGTGCGGATGTCGTCGGCGTGCGCGACATAGGCGACGGCGGCGGGCTTCAGGTTGTCGAAGCGCGTGTTGTACAGCTGGTGGGCGGCCGGCCAGCTGCGGTCGCCGGGGCGGACGAGGGCGCCGTCCAGCTGATGGGACAGCCCGGTCCAGTTGGCGGCCGCGCGGTTGGCGGAGGTCGCCGTGCGGATGCCGGTGCTCTCGGCGCCCGTGCTCTCGGCCGTGCCGGAGGCGCTGCCGCCGCCACTGTCGCTGCCGTTGCACGCGGACGTCGCCGCCGTCGCGAGGACGGCGGTGGCTCCGCCGATGAACGTACGCCGTTGCATGTGCGCCTCCCGTGGGTTCCGTGGAACGAGACGGGCGCCCGGGCCCTGGGGTTCCACGCGCGCATGTCGCAGAACCGCTACAGCACTCCGCATCCCAGCACGCGCGCACCGGACCGGGCACGGCGGGGTGGGTACGAGCGAGGGGTGGGTGCAATCGAGGGGTGGGGAGGAACGGGCCCTAGGCGATCACGGTCGCGATGTGGGCCACTCCGTCCGTACGGGCCTGGCTTCTGGCGCGACGAGCGGGGCCCTGCCAGCCACAGGTGCAGCGGGCCAGGCAGAACCGGCCCTGTTCGATCGTCGTCGTGAGGTGTTCGGGGGAAGCGTCCACGTGCTTCTGCTGCTCCACACCGACAACGTTACCCAAGGCAAGTGAACGGACTCCTCCCGCGTGACGAGCGCTCCCACCCGTCGTTAAGCGGAACGACAGGAAGGCCCAGGACGGACCGGCTGGGGGTCGGCGGACGATGGTGGCGCAGCAGCAGGGGCGGGCGGTCGTGGTCGCGCTCGCCGCGGCGGGGCTCATGGTCTGTGGCACCGGATGCTCGGGCGGCGGTGCCGTCGCCGACGACGTCCGCACCGGCCCCGGCACCGTCGAGACGCTGCGTCAGGCCGCGGGCGCGCTCGAGCGCGCGGGCACGGCGAAGGCCAGTACGTCGATGGAGATGGCCACCGGCGGGACCCGGGTCACCATCCGGGGGCAGGGCGTGTACGACTTCAGGAAGCAGACGGGGCGGCTGAAGGTGATGCTGCCGCAGGACCCCGCGGGGACGGCGGAGCACCGGCCGATCACCGAACTTCTCGCCCCGGGCGCTCTGTTCATGAAGAACCGGGGCGCAGGAGTGCCCGCCGACAAGTGGGTCCGCGTGGCGACGGGCGGTCTCACGGACGGGAACCTGGTCACGGGCGGCGCCACCGACCCGTACGCCGCCGCCGAACTGCTGCGCGGCGCGCGGACGGTGACCTACGTGGGGAAGACCGAGCTGGCCGGGGTCCCGGTACGGCACTATCGCGGGACCGCCGACCTGGACATCGCCGCGCGGGACGCCTCGCGGGGGCAGCGGCCGGCGCTGAGGGCGGCGGCGAAAGGGTTCGCCACCACCGAGGTGCCGTTCGACGCCTACCTCGACGACCAGGGGCGGCTGCGGAAGGTCCGGCACCGGTTCAGCTTCGTCAACGGGCAGCAGGAGGGCACCGTCGCGGTCGCCTCGACCATCCTGCTGTACGAGTTCGGCAGTCCCGCCGACGTACGGCTGCCGGATTCCGCGGACATCTTCGCCGGGAAGATCGCGGAGTAGTGGGTTCCGGAGAAATGGGCAAGAGCATCCGGAGCCGTAGCTTCACAGGAGGGCCGGAAATGGCCCTTCCGTGCCATGCGCTGTGCGTAGGCCGCTCCCTACTCTAGGAAGTCGGTGACGGCAGGAAGAGGTGATGCACGTGGCTCCGGTCGGCGGTACGGCAGTTCAGGACCACGTGGCCCTCGCCGAGATCGAGCTGTGCGGCGAGCTGATCATCGCGGCCTCGGCCGCCCACGAGGACCGGCTCAGCCTCGAGAGCATCGACGAGGTGCTGAAAGTGGCCGAAGAACGCACCCGTGAGCGGGGTGCGGCGGAGTAGTCCTTCCCCGGTTCTTCCCGGGGACCGGAGCTCCGTTCCTACGCCCCGCCCGGCGTCTCGCACGGCGTTCCGCCCGCTCGGAAGGCGCGCGACCCGCGCCTCACACGCATCGCGGATGTCCTGAACACCCCGCCGGCGTCCCGAACACCCCACTGTGCGCCGTACGGCACATATGTCATCAGCGTCCGATTCGTCGTACGTGTCGGATACATCGCATGCGTCGTATCTCTCACTTCCCCGTGGTCCGCGTCGCTCACCCCGCGGCCCACGCGGCCCACGCGGCCCACGCGGCCCACGCAGCCCACGCGTCTCTCATGTGCGGAGCAGGCGGCCGATCGCCTTCGTCGCTTCCTCGACCTTCGCGTCGATCTCGTCGCCGCCCTTGAGGGCCGCGTCCGCGACGCAGTGGCGCAGGTGCTCCTCCAGGAGCTGGAGGGCGAAGGACTGGAGGGCCTTCGTGGAGGCGGAGACCTGGGTGAGTATGTCGATGCAGTAGACGTCCTCGTCGACCATCCGCTGGAGACCGCGGATCTGCCCCTCGATGCGGCGCAGCCGCTTCAGGTGCTCGTCCTTCTGCTGGTGGTAGCCGTGGATGCCGCGGTCGTGGTCGGTCACGATCTCCTGCGCGTCGCCGGAGGGCGCCGTCGCGCCGGCCTCGGTGGTCGTCATCGCGTCCTCCTGCTGGATCCGATCGGCGATCATGTCTGAAACGCCACATACATATACCCCTGGTGGGTATATGGTATCGAACTTTGCTGGGTATGGAGCCCTTGCCCGGCGCCGGTACCGGACCCCGTGCTGATCACTGTGATTGATGGGCGACACTGGGGGACGGCCCATTAGCCGTGGCCGGATGATGCGCCTAGCATCAGCCTGACCGAACCGAAGCACCCCGAGGACCCCAACGTGCGCTTTCGTCTGACCCCCAGGGAGACGAGCTTCTACGACATGTTCTCCGCATCCGCGGACAACATCGTCACGGGCTCGAAACTCCTCATGGAACTGCTCGGGGCGGACGCGTCCGCCCGGGCCGAGATCGCAGAGCGTATGCGGGCCGCGGAACACGCCGGTGACGACGCGACACACGCGATCTTCCACCAGCTGAACTCCTCCTTCATCACGCCGTTCGACCGCGAGGACATCTACAACCTCGCCTCCTCCCTCGACGACATCATGGACTTCATGGAGGAGGCCGTCGATCTGGTCGTCCTGTACCAGGTCGAGGAACTGCCCAAGGGCGTCGAGCAGCAGATCGAGGTGCTGGCGAGAGCCGCGGAGCTGACCGCCGAGGCCATGCCGAACCTGCGGACCATGGACAACCTCACCGAGTACTGGATCGAGGTCAACCGTCTGGAGAACCAGGCCGACCAGATCCACCGGAAGCTGCTGGCCCACCTCTTCAACGGCAAGTACGACGCCATGGAGGTGCTGAAGCTCAAGCAGATCGTGGATGTGCTGGAGGAAGCGGCCGACGCGTTCGAGCATGTGGCGAACACGGTGGAGACCATCGCCGTCAAGGAGTCCTGACCCGTTCATGGACACCTTCGCTTTGATCGTGACCATTGGGGTCGCGCTCGGATTCACGTACACGAACGGCTTCCACGATTCGGCGAACGCCATCGCCACATCCGTGTCCACGCGTGCCCTGACGCCGCGGGCCGCGCTCGCCATGGCCGCGGTGATGAACCTCGCCGGCGCGTTCCTCGGCAGCGGGGTCGCCAAGACCGTCAGTGAGGGGCTGATCCAGACGCCCGAGGGCTCGAAGGGGATGGGCATCCTCTTCGCGGCGCTCGTCGGCGCGATCACCTGGAACCTGATCACCTGGTACTTCGGTCTGCCGTCCTCGTCCTCGCACGCCCTGTTCGGCGGCATGGTCGGCGCGGCGCTGGCCGGGGGGACGACGGTCTACTGGAGCGGGCTGCTCGACAAGGTCATCATCCCGATGTTCCTGTCGCCGGTCATCGGTCTGCTCGTCGGCTATCTCGTGATGACCGCGATCATGTGGATGTTCCGGCGGTCCAACCCGCACAAGACCAAGCGCGGATTCCGTATCGCGCAGACGGTGTCCGCGGCCGGCATGGCGCTCGGGCACGGTCTCCAGGACGCCCAGAAGACGATGGGCATCGTGGTGATGGCGCTGGTCATCGCCGGCGAACAGGGGCCGAACGACCCGATCCCGGTCTGGGTGAAGATCGTCTGTGCGGCGATGCTGTCGCTGGGTACGTACGCGGGTGGCTGGCGCATCATGCGGACGCTCGGGCGGAAGATCATCGAGCTCGATCCTCCGCAGGGCTTCGCCGCGGAGACGACCGGTGCGTCGATCATGTTCGCGTCGGCCTACCTCTTCAAGGCGCCGATCTCCACGACCCATGTCATCACCTCGGCGATCATGGGTGTCGGGGCGACGAAGCGGGTGAACGCCGTGCGGTGGGGTGTCGCCAAGAACATCGTCCTCGGCTGGTTCATCACCATGCCGGCGGCGGCGGTCGTCGCGGCGGCCGCCTTCTGGGTCGTGAACCTGGCGTTCCTGTAGGAGCGGGGCGCTCCTACGGCGCCCAGTTTTCAAGGGCCGGTCCTCAGGGGCCGGCCCTTGGTGTTTTCGCCCCCTCCGCCCCTGCCCTTCCCGACCCCGGGGGCTGCGCCCCCAGACCCCCCTTCGGCCTGAACGGCCTCGTCCTCAAGCGCCGGACGGGCTGGAGGGTGCCTGTTCGTCGGGAGGGGGAGTGCCGGACGGGGTGGGCGGTGCCTGCTTGTCGGGAGGGCGAGTGCCGGACGGGCTCAGGGTGGAAGGTGCCTGTTCGTCGGGAGGGGGAGTGCCGGACGGGGTGCGTCGGCGGTGCGGTCAGGGTGACGACCCGGGTGCCGGCGGGCCTGGTGGAGAGGTGGTGCGGGGAAAACGAGCGGGCCCGCCCCCGGGAGCCAGGGGCGGGCCCTTCTCGTCCTCGCGGTGGCACCGCCATGCAGCACCGCGAGGGGTCTTCGGGAGGAGGTCCGGTCAGCCGAAGCGACCGGAGATGTAGTCCTCCGTGGCCTGGACGGACGGGTTGGAGAAGATGCGCTCCGTGTCGTCTATCTCGATGAGGCGGCCGGGCTGGCCGACCGCGGACAGGTTGAAGAACGCGGTGCGGTCGGAGACGCGGGCGGCCTGCTGCATGTTGTGCGTCACGATGACGATCGTGAAGCGCTCCTTCAGCTCACCGATCAGGTCCTCGATGGCGAGGGTGGAGATCGGGTCCAGGGCCGAGCAGGGCTCGTCCATGAGGAGGACCTGCGGCTCCACCGCGATCGCCCGCGCGATGCACAGACGCTGCTGCTGACCGCCGGACAGGCCGGACCCGGGCTTGTTCAGCCGGTCCTTGACCTCGTTCCAGAGGTTCGCGCCCTTGAGGGACTTCTCGACGATGTCGCCGAGCTCGGCCTTCTTGTACGAGCCGTTGAGCTTGAGGCCCGCCGCCACGTTGTCGAAGATCGACATCGTGGGGAAGGGGTTGGGACGCTGGAAGACCATGCCGATGGTGCGGCGCACGGCGACGGGGTCGATCCCGCTGCCGTACAGGTCCTCGTCGTCCAGCAGCACCTTGCCCTCGACACGTCCGCCGGGGGTGACCTCGTGCATGCGGTTCAGGGTGCGCAGGAAGGTCGACTTGCCGCAGCCGGAGGGGCCGATGAAGGCCGTCACCGAGCGGGGCTCGACCGTCATGGAGATGTCTTCGATCGCCTTGTGGGCGCTGTAGTAGGCGGTCAGACCGCTTACGTCGATTCGCTTGGCCATGTCAGTCACTGCTTCTTTCGCGAAGGTTCGGGTCGCTGATCGGCCGCGTCAGCGGCCCGTCTTGGGCGCTTTCCAGCGTGCGATGGCGCGCGCACCCATGTTGAGGATCATGACGAAGAGGATGAGCGCCAGTGCTGCCGCCCAGGCTCGGTCGGTGGCCACGTCGGTTCCCGCGCTGTACTGACGGTAGATGTACAGCGGGAGCGAGGCCTGCGGGCCGTCGAACGGGTTGCTGTTGATGAAGTTCGTACCCCACACCAACAGCAGCACAGGGGCGGTCTCGCCGGCGATACGCGCGACGGCGAGCATCACACCCGTGGTGATACCGCCGATGGACGTCGGCAGGACCACCTTGATGATGGTGCGCCACTTCGGGATGCCGAGCGCGAGGGAGGCCTCGCGCAGCTCGTTCGGGACGAGCTTGAGCATCTCCTCGGTGGAGCGGACCACCACGGGCATCATCAGGATCGACAGGGCGAGCGCGCCGGCGAAACCGGAGTAGCCCATGTCGAGGATCAGGATCCAGAGGCTGAGAATGAACAGGCCGGCGACGATCGACGGGACACCGGTCATCACGTCGACGAAGAAGGTGACCGCCCTGGCGAGCTTGCCCCGTCCGTACTCGACGAGGTAGATCGCGGTCAGCACGCCGATCGGCACGGCGATCAGGGTCGCGATGCCCACCTGCTCCAGGGTGCCGAGGAGCGCGTGGTAGATACCGCCACCGGGCTCGTTGTCGGCGATCACACCCATGGAGTGGCTCAGGAAGTACATGTCGAAGGCCTTCACGCCACGCTTGACGGTCTCCCAGATCAGGGAGGCCAGCGGGATGACGGCGATGACGAAGCAGGCCCACACCAGGTTCGTGGCGACGCGGTCCTTGGCCTTGCGGCGGCCCTCGACGCGCGCGGCGACGACGTACGTACCGAGGACGAAGAGGATCGCGGCGATCAGGCCCCACTGGACCTTGCTGTCCAGGCCGGCGGCCAGACCGATACCGGCGGCCACGACGAGGGCCCCCGCGGCGATGGCCCAGGCGGACCACTTGGGGAGGCTGCCGCCGCGCAGGCTGCTGGCGTGCTTGCGGGTGACGGGTGCGTTGCTCATGCGTTGGCCCCCGAGTACTCCTTGCGGCGGTTGATGATGTAGCGCGCCGCGCCGTTGACCAGCAGGGTGATGACGAACAGGACGAGACCCGAGGCGATCAGGGCGTCCTGGCCGAACTCGTTGGCCTCGTTGAACTTGCTCGCGATGTTCTGCGCGAAGGTGCCGCCGCCCGGGTCGAGCAGGCTGGCGTTGATCTCGAAGGTCGGGGAGAGCACGGTGGCGACGGCCATCGTCTCGCCGAGCGCGCGGCCGAGGCCGAGCATCGAGGCGGAGATCACGCCGGAGCGGCCGAAGGGCAGCACCGACATACGGATGACCTCCCAGCGCGTGGCGCCGAGGGCCAGCGCGGCTTCCTGGTGCATCTGCGGTGCCTGCCGGAAGACCTCACGGCTGACGTTGGTGATGATCGGGAGGATCATGATCGCGAGCAGGATGCCGACGGTGAGCATCGAGCGGGGCGCTCCGCCCTGCCACTCGAAGATGCCGGTCCAGCCGAAGTAGTGGTCGAGCCAGCCGAACAGGCCGGTCATGTGCGGCACGAGGACGATGGCGCCCCAGAGGCCGTACACGATGGACGGGACGGCGGCGAGCAGGTCGATCACGTACGCGATGGGTCCGCCGAGCCTGCGCGGCGCGTAGTGCGTGATGAACAGGGCGATGCCGACCGCGACCGGGACCGCGAGGGCCATGGCGATGATCGCGGAGACCACCGTGCCGAAGGCCAGCACCGCGATGCCGAAGACCGGCGGTACGAGGTTGGTGTTCCACTCGAACGTGGTGAGGAAGTTCCCCTCGTTCTTGCTCAGCGCGAGGGAGGCGCGGTAGGTGAGGAAGACCGCGATGGCGGCCATGATCACCAGGAGCAGGATGCCGGAACCGCGGGAGAGCGCGAGGAAGACGCGGTCGCCGGGGCGGGTCGCGCCGCGGGCCGCGCGCTTCTGCAGGGCATCGGAAGGCGGGGGGGTCGGGGGAGGTGCTTCGGTGTTCTGTGTCGATATGTCCATCAGGAGTCTCCGGTCTGCGGAGCCGGATCGAGTGGCGGCTCCAGGCGGCGGTGCACCGGACGGTGCGGCCCGCCTCGGCGAGGCGGGCCGCACACTCGGGTCAGCTCAGGTTCGAGAGGGTGCTGCGAACCTTGGTGATGATCTCGTCGGGGATCGGCGCGTACTGCGCGGCGGTCAGCTGCTTCTGGCCGTCCTCGCTCGCGATGTAGGTGAGGAAGGACTTGGTGGCGGCCAGGGTGTCGGCCTTGTTGCCCTTCTCGCAGACGATCTCGTAGGTGACCAGCGTGAGCGGGTAGGCGCCCTCGGCGGTCGGCTTGTAGTTCAGCTCCAGGGCCAGGTCGTTGCCGACGCCGGCGACCTTGGCGGTGGAGATGGCCTTGGTGGCGTTCTCGACGGTGGCCTTGACCGGGGTGGGGGCGTCCGTCTTCAGGTCGACGGTCTTGATGCCGTCGGCGGCGTAGGAGAGCTCGAAGTACGAGATCGCGCCCGAGGTCTGCTTCACCTGCTGGGCCAGGCCGGAGGAGCCCTGCGCGGACTGGCCGCCCTTGGCCTGCCAGGCCTTGCCGCCGGAGTAGCTCCAGTCGGAGGGGGCGACGGCCTTCAGGTACTTGGTGAAGTTGTCGGTGGTGCCGGACTCGTCCGAGCGGTGGAACGCCTGGATCTTGGTGCTGGGGAGCTTCGCGTCGGGGTTCAGGTCCGCGATCGCCTTGTCGTCCCACGTCTTGATCTTGCCGTCGAAGATCTTGGCGATCGTGGAGGCGTCCAGCACGAGGTTGTCGACACCGTCGACGTTGTAGCCGAGCGCGATGGGGCCGCCGACCATGGGCAGGTCGACCGCGGGGTTGCCGTCGCAGACCTTCTTGGCGGCCGTGATCTCCTCGGGCTTGAGGGGCGAGTCCGAACCGGCGAACGCGGTCTGGCCCTGGGTGAACGCCGTGACACCGGCGCCCGAGCCCGTCGGGTTGTAGTTGATCTGGACGTCCTTGCAGGCGGCCGTGTAGGCCTTCACCCAGGCGTCGATCGCGTTCTTCTGCGCGGAGGAGCCGGAGGCCTGCAGCTGACCCTTGGCGTCGTCGCACTTGATGGAGCCCGCGGCCGCGGTCGGCGCCGAGCTGCCGCCACTGCTGCTGTTGCCCGTGTCGTCAGAGCCGCACGCCGTGAGGGCCAGGGCGCCGGAGACGGCGAGAGCACCGAGGGTGAGGGCCCGCCGGTTCATGCGCTGAAGCTTCACTTCGGGAGTTCCTTCCAGGAGCCGCCGTCTGGTGGCGGCGTGCGAGGTCTGTGTCATGCGGTCCGTAGCGATGCGGTGAGAACGTCCAGGACGTCCCTCGCACCGGGTAAGGCCGAAATTAGGCAGATCAGGTGAAGGCGCCGATGGCCATAAGTGAACGGGGGGTGAACCCCTGACGGCGGTGCGGTGAGGTCACGGAACGCTTACGTCGAGGACACGGCTGCATCCCGGCTCAGGGGGCCGGAAGGGAAACTCTAGGTAATCGAACGGGGCCGCCCGTGTTTCTCAGGGCACATGCTTCCGGCATCCCTCATTCGCCTCACTTTTCCCTTGAGTACCGGCGAGTGGCGGTGCTCACCACGAAGAGTGAGCTCGGGCGGCGTCAGGCCAGCCGCAGCGCGTTCAGCAGCGCGTCCACGAGATCGCAGTCGCGCGGCTGGGAGAGACGGTGGCGGGCGGCGGCGGGGGAGAGCCAGAGGACACGGTCGACCTCGTCGTTCGGGGTGAAGTGACCGTCGGCCGCCTCGGCCGCCCAGTAGCGGACCTCCTTCGGGCGGCCGCCGACGAGGTACTGGAGGGTGGGCAGGACCGCCCCGGGGACGGCGCCGTAGCCCGTCTCCTCCTCGACCTCGCGGAGCGCGCCGGCCAGGGTGTCCTCGCCGCGTTTCAGCTTGCCCTTCGGGTGCGACCAGTCGTCGTACTTGGGCCGGTGGACGAGACAGATCTCCAGCGCGGAGTCCACCGGGGAGCGGCGCCACAGGACGCAGCCCGCCGCTTGGATGGTGTCGTCGGCCATGGGGCCTCCCTCAAGGGATGCGTACGGCTTCCTTCTGCCAGGTCTGCTGGAACGCGAACCGCGCCGCCTCCACCTCGTGCCGCTGGTCGGCGTGCAGCACACCGAGCGCGTACGCCGTGGCCGGCGCGATGCGCGGGGTGCGGGCCGCCGACGCCGCGGCGGCCGCCGCCTCCGCGGCGTCCCGGTGCCGGTTGAGCGCCTGGCCGGCGCCGAGCAGGCGTACGTCGACGGGGCACTCCCCGTGGTGCAGCACCTCGCGGGCGTAGCGGTGCAGCCGCAGCAGCAGCCGGACCTGGTGCCAGGGCGCGTCCTGCGGCTGGGGAGCGGTGTCGGCGGAGAGGCCGTGCACGAGGGCCTCCGCGTTGTAGGGGTGGCCCGCGGTGACCAGCGGCAGCGCGGTGACGGCGTCGGTCAGCCGGTCCCGGGCCGCGGCGGCCAGCGGGCGCAGGTCGGCCGAGTCCGCGGACGGGGTCAGCGGGACCTCGCTGGCGAGTACGGCGACGCTGTCGGCGACGGCGTGGAAGCGGGAGGAACCGAGCGCCTGGAGGGCCGCAGAGTGGGCGCGGGTCCGCGCGAGCGTCAGCTGGCGGTCGAGGAGCGCGCCCGCCTTCGCCGCGCCGATGGTCAGATTGCCCTTGGGGGCCGGGGCCCGTCCGGCCTGGGCGGGCAGCACGGCCGTGCCCGACAGCCGGTTCAGCGCGCCGAGCAGCCGCTCCAGGCGGGCGGCATAGGCGTGTTCGCGCGCCAGCGTGCCCGACAGCCAGGCAAGTTCGGGCCGCATCCCCTCCGACCAGTCCGCGTCGAGCAGCGGCCGGAAGGTGTGCAGGCTGCCGCTGATGCGGCGGGCGGAGCGGCGCAGGGAACGCGCCGCGTCGCCGGACTCCCCGGCACCGCTCGCCGCGGCACCGGTCTCCCGGTGCTGGCGCAGTGAGCGGAGGAACTCCGTGGCCTGGGACCGCAGATAGCCCGCCAGGGCGTCACCGATGGGGGCACCTCCCTCGTCGAGGGGGGCCGGGGCTGCCCTGGGGGCCGTCCCGGCCGCGGAGTCGGTGGGGGGATCAAGGTGCTGCTGTGCCACGCCGGCGCCTCCGGGCGTCTATGAGCATCTCCTGGACGTTCCGCAGGGGCTGGCCATCCGCGTCGGTCGCGTGTCGGGTCCACTCGCCGTCGGGGCCGAGGTGCCAGGAGGCCGTGGTGTCGGACATGCCGGTCTCCAGCAGCCGGTTGAGGGCTGCCCGGTGAGCCGGGTCGGTGACCCTGACCAGGGCCTCGATCCGCCGGTCGAGGTTGCGGTGCATCATGTCGGCGCTGCCGATCCACACCTCGGGTTCGCCGCCGTTGCCGAAGGTGAAGACCCGGGAGTGCTCCAGGAAGCGGCCGAGGACGGAGCGGACCCGTATGTTCTCGGACAGGCCCGTGACGCCGGGTCGGACGGCGCAGATTCCGCGCACCCAGATGTCGACCGGCACGCCGGCCTGGGAGGCGCGGTACAGCGAGTCGATGAGCGCCTCGTCCACCATCGAGTTGACCTTGATGCGGACGAAGGCGGGACGCCCGGCGTTGTGGTGCTGGACTTCCTTGTTGATCCGTGCGATCAGGCCGTCGCGCAGGGACTTGGGAGCGACGAGCAGACGGCGGTAGGTCTCGCGGCGCGAGTAGCCCGAGAGCCGGTTGAAGAGGTCGGAGAGGTCGGCGCCGACCTGCGGATCGGCGGTGAGCAGTCCCAGGTCCTCGTACAGCCGGGCGGTCTTCGGGTGGTAGTTGCCGGTGCCGACATGGGAGTAGCGGCGCAGGGTGTCGCCCTCCTGCCGGACCACGAGCGACAGCTTGCAGTGGGTCTTCAGACCGACGAGGCCGTACACCACGTGGCAGCCGGACTCCTCGAGCTTCCTGGCCCACTTGATGTTGGCCTGCTCGTCGAAGCGGGCCTTGATCTCGACCAGGACGAGGACCTGCTTGCCGGACTCGGCCGCGTCTATCAGCGCGTCCACGATCGGCGAGTCGCCGGAGGTCCGGTAGAGCGTCTGCTTGATGGCGAGCACGTCCGGGTCGGCCGCGGCCTGCTCCAGGAACGCCTGCACGGAGGTGGAGAAAGAGTCGTACGGGTGGTGCAGCAGGACGTCGCGCTCGCGCAGCGCGGCGAAGATGTCGGGCGGGGACGCCGACTCGACCTCCGCGAGATCGCGGTGGGTGCCCGCGATGAACTTGGGGTACTTCAGCTCGGGCCGGTCCAGGGCCCCTATGCCGAAGAGGCCGGTGAGGTCCAGGGGACCCGGCAGCGGGTACACCTCGGCCTCGGAGATCTTCAGTTCGCGTACGAGGAGATCGAGGACGTACCGGTCGATGGACTCCTCGACCTCGAGGCGCACCGGCGGACCGAAGCGGCGCCGCATGAGCTCCTTCTCCAGGGCCTGGAGCAGGTTCTCGGCGTCGTCCTCCTCGACCTCCAGGTCCTCGTTCCGGGTGAGGCGGAAGGTGTGGTGCTCCAGCACCTCCATGCCGGGGAAGAGCTCCTCCAGGTGGGCCGCGATCACGTCCTCGATGGGGACGTAGCGGTTCGGGGAGGCCTCCAGGAAGCGGGAGAGCAGCGGCGGGACCTTGACGCGTGCGAAGTGGCGGTGGCCGCTGACCGGGTTCCGTACGACGACGGCGAGGTTCAGGGACAGGCCCGAGATGTACGGGAAGGGGTGCGCGGGGTCGACCGCCAGCGGGGTCAGGACCGGGAAGATCTGGTGCCGGAAGAGAGTGAACAGGCGGGCCTGCTCCTTCTCGGTCAGCTCGCTCCAGCGGACCAGGTGGACGCCCTCCTCCGCGAGCGCGGGGGCCACGTCCTCCTGGTAGCAGGCCGCGTGCCGGGCCATGAGCTCGCGGGAGCGGGCCCAGATCATCTCCAGGACCTCGCGGGGCTGGAGGCCCGACGCGGACTTGGTGGCGACACCGGTGGCGATACGGCGCTTCAGGCCGGCCACCCGGACCATGAAGAACTCGTCCAGGTTGCTGGCGAAGATCGCCAGGAAGTTGGCGCGCTCCAGGAGGGGTGTGTTCGGGTCCTCCGCGAGTTCCAGAACGCGCTCGTTGAACGCCAGCCAGCTGCGCTCACGGTCCAGGAACCGGCCTTGCGGCAGCATGATCCCGTCCTGCACCGTGTCCTCGTACTCGTCGAGGTCGGCGTCGAGGTCGGGCTCCAGGTCGGAGACATTGGCGGCGACCGTGTGCGGACGATGCGCGGCGATGGAGCCGACGGAGGGCTGCGGGTGCTGCACGGGTGCCTGGGCGCTTGGCTGGTTCATGGACCCATTCTTCCGTGCCGAAGGCGAGACCGGCGCGTCGGAGAGGGCGGGGGCCAGCGCGGCGATGCGGAAATTCCCGTTCCGCATGGCTGGCGTACGCTCACTCCCCGTCGACGGTGAGGACTCGTTCTCCGGCGGGGGAGAAGGCTCGGGCAGGGCGGGCTGCATTCCCTGAGCGTCGCAAGGTCACCTGAATCGATGGTTACGGGGACATGACGTGCGGGCTATCGGGGGGCGGCTCCCGGACGTCCGCACGCCCGGGAACCGTGCACACACCCACCCCCGTGAGGTGCGTGCAGCCCCCGCCGCCACGGGTCACGGAGTGCGACGGCGCAACAGGTTGAACGCGGCGGCGGTCGCGAGTCCCACGACGGCCAGGAGCAGGCCGCTCTCCACGAGCTGGAGGGGCCAGAAGTGCGACTCGGGCTGATAGGTGGCCCAGAAATCGGTCAGTCCGGTTCTCTGCATGCACCGGCTGATCTCGCTGGAACCGTCGAGGCCGACGCAGGCCAGGTCGTTGCCCAGGCGCTCGCCGTTCCTCGTGACGGCACCGTTTTCGAGGGCCAGGGCGTCGGGCGGGAGGTGGAGGGCCGCCCGCCCGGTGACCGTCGAGGCGGGCCACAGGCTCATCCGGAACCGGTCCAGCACGTTGTACAGGACGAGCGTCACGGCGAACGCGGCTCCGGCGGCGGGCAGGGCCTTGCGCAGGACCAGGCCCGCGAGGGCGCCGAGGGTGAGACCGGCGAGGACGTACGCGACGGCGACCGGTCCGGTCGAGATGTAGGCGTCCGAGCCGTACCAGTGGCCGACCAGGGTCGGGTTGTCGTCGCGGCGGGCCCACACCTCGAGCAGGACCGCCAGTGTGGTGCCCGCGGTGAGCAGGGCGGCCGGGACGGCGAGCTTGGCGACCAGCCAGCGCACGGGGGTGACGGACTGGGTCCAGGCCAGCTGCGCCGTGCCGTTCTCCAGTTCGCGGCCGACCAGCGCGCCTCCCGCCCAGGCGGCCACCGGGAACATCAGATACGACACGGCGGTGGAGATCAGGCCGATGCCGATGCCGTAGGTCTCGTCCGTGCCGATGGCCCGGAGGTCCTCGCAGTCCGGCAGTCCGGTGCCCGGTGAGCCGCAGGGGCCGATGGCCGCGCGGGCGTCCGGGCCGATGACGTACATCCAGGTCAGGACCGCGGCGGTGGCCAGCAGCGCGGCGCCCCAGGCGTACAGGGCCGCGCGGTGCAGGCGCAGCACGGTCCAGGTGAGGCCGGACGGGCGGTGCAGGGTCGGGGCGCTCATGAGGTGGACGTCCTTTTCAGGACGCCGAAGGCGACGGCGACCAGGATCGCGGTGGCGGCCAGCAGGACACCCGTCTCCAGGAGCTGGCGGGGCCAGTAGTCGGGGGAGGGGAGGTACTCGCGGGTGAAGCCGACGACGTCGTGCCGGGCGAGACAGGGGCGGCTGTAGTAGCAGCCCGGGTCGGGGATCTCCGCGCCGGTGGAGGTGATCGCCCGGCTCCGGACGGAGAGCTCGGGCTGCTGGTAATCGCCCTGGAACGGCCAGGAGTTGGCGCGGAAGGCGATGGCCGCGGATTGGGCGATACCGGCGACGGCGAGGGCGGGCAGGGTGCGGCGCAGCACGAGACCGGCGAGAACGCCGACGGCCAGACCGAAGAGCGGCAGGGCGACCGTGCCCGGGCCGAGGGCGAAATAGAGGGCGCGCGGTCCGATGCCGGCCAGCAGGAGGTCGCTGTGGGCGGACCACAGCATCCGGTACAGCGCGACCAGCAGGCCCGTGCCCACGGTGATGAACAGCGCGGGCACCGCCAGTTTGGCGGCGAGCCAGCGGGCCGGGCTGACGGACTGGGTCCAGGCCAGCTGGGCGGTGCCGTTCTCCAGCTCGCGGGCGATCAGCGAGCCGCCCGCGAAGACGGCGACGGCGAACGAGGCGATGTTGAGCAGGGAGGCAGGGTCGTAGAAGAGGTCGTTGTAGGCGCCGGAAAAGGGGGAGCCGATGGTGCCGGCGGTCCAGGCGTCTCCTTGCACGCCCGCGTACCCGAAGGTGTCGAGCAGGTGCTGTGTGTGCGTGGCACCCGGGCCGTACAGCCACAGCAGCAGGCCGGCGGTGAGCACCACGAAGGCGGTCCAGATCCACAGGGCGGTGCGGTGCAGACGCAGGACCGTCCAGACCAGGCCGCTCGGCCTGGGCAGAGCGCGGCGCACGGGGGAGGTGAGGGTGGTGGCGCTCATCGGGTCACCGCCGTGGGGGTCGCGGTCGTGCCGGGCGTGAGCAGCGCCGGGGCCGAGGGGGAGCGCAGATGGGCGAGGAGCAGTTCCTCCAGGGACGGTGGCTCCGCCTCCCAGTGATCGTCCACCGGTCCGTCGGTGCGTATCAGGGCGGTGAGACCGCGGCCGGTGGCGCGGGACTCGACGACGAGGTGCGGTGCGAGGTCGGCGGGGGTGCCGCGTCCGGTCACCACGGTGTGCGCGAGGAGCAGGTCGTCCAGGCCGCCGCCGAGCCGGATGCGTCCGCCGCCCAGGAGCAGCAGGTGATCGCAGGCGTCGGCGAGTTCGGCGACGATGTGCGAGGACATCAGCACCGTGGTCCCGCGCTCGGCGGCGTCCGCCATCAGGGTGCCCAGCAGTTCGTGGCGGGCCAGCGGGTCCAGGTCGGCCATCGGTTCGTCCAGCAGCATCAGGTCGGGCCGCTTGCCCAGCGCGAGGGCGAGGGCCACGCGGGTCCGCTGGCCGCCGGACAGGCCCCTGACCCTGGCGCCGGGGTCGAGCGAGCCCTGTTCCACGATCGCCGCGGCGTGCGCGGCGTCCCAGCGGGCCGGGTTGAGTTCGGCGCCCAGACGCAGGGTCTCGGCGATCGTGAGCTGGGGGTGCAACGGCTTGTTCTGGGAGAGGTAGGCGATTCTCTCGCGTGCCTCGGCCGGGGTGGTGCCGAGCACGGTGAGCGTGCCGGCGGCGGGCCGCAGCAGTCCGGCCGCCACCGCCAGCAGGGTCGACTTGCCCGCGCCGTTGGGGCCGACGAGCGCGCTGATCCGCCCGGCCGGGAGGCGGAACGAGCAGTCGTCCAGCGCCGCGGCGGAGCGCCGGCCGTAGCGCACGCTGAGCCCGTGCGCCTCGACGGCGACGGTGGGGCGGGTGGTGCTGGTGGAACTCACTGGTCCCCCTTCGGGAAATGTGCGTCCAGTACGGAGCCGAACAGTGCTGCCACGTCCTCGCGGTCCAGGCCCGCCGAGCGGGCGCTCCGGGCCCAGGCCTCGAGCTCTTCGCGCAGAGGCGAGTCCGCCGGGGCGGCGCCGAGCGTTCTGCGGACGAAGGTGCCGAGGCCGCGCCTGGCCTCGACCAGGCCCTCGCGCTCCAGTTCGCGGTAGGCCTTCAGGACGGTGTTCGGATTGATGGCGGTGGCTTCCACGACCTCGCGGGCCGTGGGGAGCTTGTCGCCCGGTTCGAGGAGGCCGAGGCGCAGGGCCTGCTTGGTCTGCTGGACGATCTGGACGTAGGTGGCGACGCCGCTGCGCCGGTCGATGCGGTACGCGACCACTCGGACAACCACCCTTTCACTAATTGAGTAGTGAAAGGGTGGTGCAAGAGGGTGGTCGTCGTCAAGTGCGGGACGTCCGGACGGTGTTGCGCCGACGGTGGATCCGGCCGCCCACCAGGCACGCAACGGCGTTCGGAAATTCTTGGCCGAGGTGTGAACCGATCGGTGGGTCTCGTCCGATGAGGGGGTGTGAGGGAAACGAGAAGCGACGGAGAGCTGCTGCGGGCCATCGCAGCGGACGGGGACCGTCGCGCCTTCGAAGAGCTGTACCGGCGGTACGCGCCATGGCTGACCGCGCGGCTGCGCGGCCGGTGCGCCGACGCCGGGATCGTCGACGACGTCGTCCAGGAGACCTTCCTCGCGGTCTGGCGCGGCACCGCCCGCTACCGCGAGGAGGGCGACCCGGCCGGCTGGCTGTGGCGCATCGGCTCGCGGCGGCTCGTCGACTCGATGCGCGGCGACGGCGCGCGCGGCCGGCTCCGGAACGCGCTGGCCCGGCTCCGGCACCGCGACGAGGCCTCGGCCGAGGAGCGCGTGCTGGCAGCCGTCGAGCACGGCGACCTGGCGGGCGCGCTGACCAGGCTCTCGCCCGAACTCCGGTCGGTTCTCCAGGCCACGGTGATCGACGGGCTCAGCACCCGGGAAGCGGCCGTCCTGCTCGGTATTCCGCCGGGCACGGTCAAGACGCGGGCACTGCGTGCGCGCAAGCAGTTGCGGGAGGCGTTGGCATGAGCGACGACCGTCGCGGAAGCGATGGCAGCGACCTGAGCGGTGACAGCCGTACGGCCTGGCATGTGCCGGAGGAGGACCTCCGGGCCTATACGCGGGGCGACTTGACGCCGCCCCGCCTGTGGTCCGCCGACACCCACCTCGCCGCGTGCGCGCGGTGCCGCGAGGCGCTGGCCGCGTTCAGCGACCCGGCGGCCCTGGAAGCCGGCTGGGAGCGGCTCGACGCCGAGCTCGACGCTCCGCGTCCGGGTCCGGTCGAGTGGCTGCTCGTCCAGCTCGGCGTCGCCGACCACACGGCGCGGCTGCTGGCCGCCGCCCCCGTCCTGCGCCGTTCCTGGCTGGGCGCGGTCGCCGTCGTCCTCGTCATGACCGTGGCCGCGGCCAACACGGTGCAGGTCGCGAGCGCCCCCACCCTCTTTCTCGCCCTCGCGCCGCTGCTCCCGCTCGCCGGGGTCGCGCTGTCCTACAGTCCGGCGCTCGACCCGACCTACGAGATGGCGGTCGTCTCCCCCATGCACGGCTTCCGGCTCCTGATGATCCGCACGGTCGCGGTCCTCATCGTGGGCCTGGGGCTCAACGGCCTCGCGACCCTCGCCCTCCCCACCTACGGCCTGCACGCCCTGGCCTGGCTGCTGCCGGCCCTGGCCCTCACCGCGACCGGCCTCGCGCTCACCTCCCGGCTCGGTCCCGTCCTCGCCCCCTCCCTGGTCGGCGGCGGCTGGATCGCCCTGCTGGCCGTGGCCCGCGCGACCACGGAGCCCGACGCCACGCTCGCCCCGTTCACCGTGGCCGGGCAGGGCGTCGCCGGGGCCGTCGCGGCGCTGGCCGCCGGACTCCTCTACCTCGCGCGGGACCGGTTCGACGCGTCGCGCCTCCCGCTCACCGACTTCACCGACAGGAACGCCGCATGATCCCCACCGTCTCCGCCTCCGGGCTGACCCTCCGCTTCGGGGGGACGCTCGCCCTCGACGACGTCTCCGTCCGCCTCGGCGAGGGAGTCACCGGACTCCTCGGGCCCAACGGCGCGGGAAAGACCACCCTGTTGCGGGTGCTCGCCACCGCCGTGCCCGCCGACCGGGGCTCCTTCACCGTCCTCGGACACGACCCGGGCACCACCGCCGGACGCATGGACGTACGGCGCTCTCTGGGCTATCTGCCGCAGACGCCAGGGTTCCACCAGGACTTCTCGGCCTTCGAGTTCGTCGATTACGTGGCGATCCTCAAGGAGCTCACGGACCGCACCGCCCGGCACCGTGAGGTGCGCCGGGTACTGGAGGCCGTCGCCCTCTCCGATGTGCGCGGCAAGCGCATCAAGCGGCTGTCCGGCGGTATGCGCCAGCGGGTCGCGCTGGCCGCCGCGCTCGTCGGAGACCCCGGCTTCCTGGTCCTCGACGAGCCGACCGTCGGCCTCGACCCCGAGCAGCGCATGCGCTTCCGGGAGCTGATCGCCCAGGCCGGAGAAGGCCGCACCGTCCTGCTCTCCACCCATCAGACCGAGGACGTCGCGATGCTCTGCCACCAGGTGATCGTCATGGCCGGCGGCCGCATCCGCTTCGAGGGCACCCCCGCCGAGCTGACCGGACGAGCGGCTGGCCGGGTGTGGAGCAGCACCGAGCGCGATCCGGCCGCCAGAGCCGGATGGCGCACGGGCACGGGCGCCTTCCGCAATGTCGGCGACCCGCCCGAGGGCGCGGAACTGCTCGAACCAACCCTGGAGGACGGGTACTTGCTCACTCTCGACGGCGAGTCCGCGGAGGTGGCGGCATGAGCGCCACCACGGGCACGATCGCGCAGGCGGCTCCCACGGGGGTGGAGCCGCCTGCGCGGGGCCGGGAATCGAGGGCCGGCGCGGTCCTGGCCCTGGCCCGCTTCGAGGCGCGCGAACTGCTGCTCCAGATCCCGATCCTGGTCTTCCTCGCGCTGTACGTCGGCTTCACCGGCTGGACGCTGTTCTCCGGCGGCGAGGGCATGGACGACTTCCCGGTCCTCCAGGACGTCGACCGGTCCACCCAGGAAGCCCCCATACTCCTCGGCATCGCCCTGTTCGTCGGCGTCAACCGCGCGGTGCTGCGCTCCCGCCGGCAGTCCACCGACCGGCACTTCGACGTCCTGCCCATGGAGGGGTGGCGGCGCACGGTCGCGCACGCGCTGTCCGTGCTGCCGTTCGTCGCGATCACCGCACTGGTCGTCGGCTTCCAGTTCACCTGGTCGGCGCTGAAGCCGGGTGCCGTCGGCCACGGCTCACCCGCCGAACTGGCCGTGGGCCCCTTGGTGATCCTCCTGTCCGGTGTCCTCGGCGTCCTGCTCGCCCGGCTGATCCCGGTCGGGTTCATCGCACCGCCCTTCGTGATCGGCGCCTACGCCCTCACCGCCATGGTCTCCGCGTCCACGCAGGGAACGCACTGGGTGCGCTGGCTCGGACCGGTCGTCTCCGACCAGGGCGCCGACCCCTTCCCCTCCGAGCTGCTGGGCCGCCCGGCCGCCTGGCACGCGCTCTACCTGACGGGCCTCGCGGTCCTGCTGCTGTGCCTCGCCGTCCTGGTGAGCGGTGGCCGGACGCGCCTGGTCCAGGCGACGACCGTGGTCGCCCTCGCGGTGACGGCCGTCGGCGTGGTGGGACAGTCCCCCGACGAGCCGGCCTCACTGATCGCGGCCCGCACCAAGGCGTCCGCGACCCCGGAGAAGGTGCAGACCTGCGTCCGGCACGGACGGTCCACGTACTGCGCCTACCCGGAGTGGGCCGGCCGCACCGCCGACTGGGCGGAGGCCGTCGACCGCATCCAGTCCCGCGCGGGCGGTTCGGCCGGAGGCCGGCCGCTGACCGTGCGCCAGGTGATCGACGCCCGGTACGGCCTCCAGAGCGACGCCGCGATCCCCGCGTCCACCACACCGGGCGCCGTGACGGTCGGCACGCGCTGGGGCGGCAACCGCCTTCCCGAGTTCGCCGTCGGCGTCGCCTCGGTCCTGGTCGCGGGCGACCAGAACCGCGCCGGTGAGATGTGCGACGCCCGCGTGGTGACCACCATGTGGCTCGCGCTCAGCACACAGCCGGACCCGATGAAGTCCCTGCGCAGCGTCCGGCTCGACGACAGCATCGAGGGCTCCGCCATCGCGCTGACCCCCACGGAACCCGTCTCCATGTCGGCCCAGCAGACCACGGTGGTCCGCGAGTTGCTCCAGAAGCCGCACTACGGCGTGGCCGCCAAGGTGAAGGCCCACTGGACGGAGCTGACATCCGCGAAGACGTCCACGGCCCGGGTGGCCGAGTTGCTCGGAGTGCCGGCCGGAGGCAAGGGGACCGCGGCGGACAAGGAGAGCGGATCGTGCGGGGAGTAGCGGGAAGCACGGTCGCCGGGCGGTCGTCCGCGTATGTCGTGGCTCTCGCCCTTCTCGGCCCCGTGTGGCGGGGCCTGCCCCACAGGTCCCTGGCGACGGGAGCCGCCCTCGGGCTGCTGCTGGCCGGCGCTCCGCGGATGCTCTCCGATCCGGCCGACCCGTGGCTCTCCCTCAACCTGCTGCGGGCCGCCGCGCTCGCCTTCGGGCTGGGCCTGGCCTTCCTGCTGGACGATCCGGCCCGGCACGCCACGGCGGCGGTGCCGACCAGGCGTCCGGTGCGGACCGGGCTGCGGGTGGGGCTCGTCGTGCCGTTCACGGCGGTGTGGTGGACGGCCGCGCTGCTCCTCATACCCGACCAGGGCCGGCCCCCGGTGGGCGCGATCACCCTGGAGGCATCCGCCTTCGTCGTCCTCGCGCTGGCCGGCGCGCTCCTCGCTCTGCGGCACTCGGAAGCCACCGAACCGGGCATCGCGGTGTCCGCCGGACTCGTGGGCGCGTCCTTCGCCGCCGCCCTGCTGCTCCCCGACCGGTGGGCGCTCTTCGTGGCCACGTCCGACCCGGACTGGGGCGACGCGCACCGGCGCTGGGCGGGCGTGCTGGTCGTGGCGGCGCTGACGGGGGTGTGTTCCCTGACCGAACCCCTGCGGCGACGCCGGACAACCCTCCTTGCCCACCGCTGACTTCGTCTCCCGGTGCGGCGCCCGGAGCGGCGCTCGCGCGGCGGGCGGTCAGGACTCCGTTCGGTACATCAGGTCCGTCTCGTGGGTGACGAAGCCGAGGCGCTCGTAGACGGTGACCGCCGCCTTGTTGTCGGCGTCGACGTAGAGCATCGCGGTGGGCATCCGCTGCGCGGCGAGGTGGCGCAGTCCGATCGTGGTCAGCGCCTTGCCGAGGCCGCCGCCCTGGGAGCCGGGGCGCACACCGAGGACGTACACCTCGCCCAGCCCCTCCTCGGCGTGGACCTTGGTCCAGTGGAAGCCGACGAGTTCCTCGCCGCGGAAGGCGAGGAAGAAGCCGGCCGGGTCGAACCACGGCTCGGCCGTCCGGTCGTCCAGATCGCGCTGGGTGAGGGAGCCCTGCTCGGGGTGGTGCGCGAAGGCAGCGGCGTTCACGGCGAGCCAGGCGGCGTCGTCCTGTCCCGGCACGAAGGTCCGGACGGTCACGCCTTCCGGCAGCTTCGGTCCGGGCAGGTCGAGGCCCTCCAACGGGCGGCGCATCTGGCGCAGTTCGCGGAAGAGGGTGAGGCCGAGGACCTGGGCGAGATGCCGGGCGGCGGAGTGCCCGCCGTGCGCCCACACCCGCAGCCGCTTCCCGGACTCGTGGAGCATGGCCGAGCCGAGCGCCCGTCCGTGCCCGTGCCCGCGGTGCGCCGGGTGGACGACCAGCTCGGCGGCAGGGGCCTCGACCGGATCGGTGTCCTCCAGCTGTGCGTAGCCGACCAGTTCGTCGCCGAGGGTCAGCAGCAGATGCCGGACGCCCTCACGGCTCCCGCCCTTCAGCTGGAGCCGCCCCTGCTCGGACACCGCCTGCTGCCCGTCGGTCCTGGCGGCCTCCGACAGCAGCCGGAGCACATCCTCGGCCTGATCCGAGGTGAGCACGGAGTAGGTCTCGATGGAGCGGGTGAGAGCGGAGGGTGCCGCGTCGTCGCTGGTCATGGATACGAGGGTACGGCTCGGTGATGGGGGGACAAGGAGTTGGCCGGGGTGGATGTGGATCGTGGCGGAGAGGGAGAAGCCGAGAGGGCGGTGACGTGCCCGTCGGTCTCCGGTGAGGCGATGGCAATCACTCCGTAACCCCGAAACCCCTTTTGCGCTACGCGCGTTGATTCTAAAGTGCGTGCAAAAGCCACGGCTGTCACTCGGCCCGCCCGGTTCGCACTGCACGCATCATGTGCGGGACCGGCGGTACGCACCACCCGCTTCACCCGCGCCACCTGCGGGGCCCGCACACCACGCACCGCGTGCGGGGCCGGCAGTTCGCACAGCCCGCACCACCCGCGAGTCCCGCAGAGCAGCGCCACCGCGGGGCCCGACGGCCCGCACCGCACGCACCACCCGCTCGGCTCGCGCACGTCACACCGCTCTCGCATCTCACCGTTCTCCAGGGGGAACCATGCCGCCCACGTTCCGGCACAGACGCACGCATCGCCTTCTCGCGGCAGCCGCCGGCCTCGCCACCGTCGGTGCGCTGGCCGCGGCGATGCCCGCGAGCGCGCACCAGGACAAGGCGACTCCGCTGCACCACCACGGCAGCGGCCGCTACCAGGACGTCCAGCTGCTGTCCTTCAACGACCTGCACGGCAACCTGGAGCCGCCGACCGGTTCCTCCGGGCGGGTCACGGAGCTGGCGGCGGACGGTACGACGAAGACCATCGACGCCGGTGGTGTCGAGTACCTGGCCACGCATCTGCGCAACGCCCGCAAGGACAACAAGTACTCGATCACCGCGGCCGCAGGTGACATGGTCGGCGCCTCCCCGCTGATCTCCGGCCTCTTCCACGACGAGCCCACCATCGAGGCGCTCAACGGCCTCGACCTCGATGTCACTTCGGTCGGCAACCACGAGTTCGACGAGGGCGCCAAGGAGCTGGCCCGGCTCCAGAAGGGCGGCTGCCACCCGACGGACGGCTGTTACGGCGGCGAGGAGTTCGGCGGCGCCGACTTCCCCTACCTCGCGGCGAACGTCACCGACGAGAAGACCAAGAAGCCGGTCCTCAAGCCCTACTGGGTGTGGAAGAAGAACGGCGTCAAGGTCGGCTTCATCGGCGTCACGCTGGAGGGCACGCCGAACATCGTCTCCGCCGAGGGCGTCAAGGGCCTGAAGTTCGGCGACGAGGTCGAGACGATCAACAAGTACGCCAAGGAGCTCCAGCGCCAGGGCGTGAAGTCGATCGTCGCGCTGATCCACGAGGGTGGAGCGCCCGCGTCGACGGCGTACAACTACGACTGCGACAGCCCCGGCGCCGGAGACGGCATCTCCGGGCCGATCGTGGACATCGCCAAGAACGTCACGCCGGCCGTCGACGCGCTGGTCACCGGTCACACCCACCAGGCGTACGCGTGCACCATCCCCGACCCGGCGGGCAAGCCCCGCATGGTCACCTCGGCCTCCTCCTTCGGCCGGCTCTACACGGACACCACGCTGACGTACGACCGCTGGACCGGTGACATCGCCCGTACGGCGGTGAAGTCCGCGAACCACGTGGTCACCCGTGACGTCGCGAAGGCCGCCGACATGACGTCGCTCATCACCAAGTGGAAGGCGCTCTCCGCGCCGGTCGCCTCGCGTCCCATCGGCTACATCGCGGGCGAGATCGGCAACGTGGGGACCGAGTCCCCGATGGGCGACCTGATCGCCGACGCGCAGCTCGCGTACGCCAAGTCGGTCGACGCCGAGGCCGACCTCGCGGTGATGAACCCGGGCGGCATCCGCGCCGGGCTCACGTACGCGGCGAGCGGCGGTGAGGGCGACGGAGTGGTGACCTTCGGGGAGGCGTACACGGTCCAGCCCTTCGCCAACACCGTCAACCTGGTCGACCTCACCGGCGCCCAGGTCGTCACCGCACTCCAGCAGCAGGTCAGCGGCGCCAACGAGGCCGCCCCGAAGATCCTCCAGATCTCCAAGGGCCTGACCTACACGCTCGACCTGACCAAGACCGGCGCGGCGCGTGTCGTCGCCGACTCGGTCAAGCTCAATGGCGCGGCGATCGATCCGGCCGCCACCTACCGCGTCGCGATGAACTCCTTCCTCGCGGGCGGCGGCGACGGCTTCGCCGAGCTCGGCAAGGGCGCCAACGTCCGTGTCGGCGGCGACGACCTGGCTGCCCTGGAGACCTACCTGACGGCCAACTCCGCTGCCGCCACGCCGTACCCGGTGCCGGCTGCGGACCGGATCACGGTCGTCAAGTAGCCACGTCGGCGGACCGGGACGCGGAAGCACCGCGCCCCGGTCCGCGGAAGCACCGCACCCCGGTCCGCCGAAGGCGACGCGGATCGTGGAGTTGATCGTGAAGTTGATCGCATACGGGCGGTAGCGGTTGCGGGCAGGGGCGGTGCGCATGGTCGGATGAGACGATGCGTACCCCCCACCGCATGACAACGCATCCCTTTCCGAACCCGTACGAAGAACTGGGCGCCCTCGATGACGGAGGGCCGTTGGAGGAGTTCCTCCACGAGGACCGGCCGCCGGACGAGCCGTCGCGAGAGCCGACGGAGGAACCGGACGACGGCTGGTCCCCGCCCAACCACCGCCGCGGCAGCAGGCGCCGCCGCAAACGCCTCGCCGGACTTCCGTTCGCGGTGAAGGCGACCGCACTCGTCCTGTCCCTCACCGCGGTCCTCGCTCTGGCCGATCGCTGGGCGCTGCTGTACGCCGAGCACCGGGCGGCGGACCGGGTCAAGGACCAGCTGCATCTGACCGCCGCGCCCGAGGTCGAGATCGGGGGCTTCCCCTTCCTCACCCAGCTCGCCCGCGGCCGGCTGGACTCCCTGAAAGTGACCGTGCCCGACGTGGCCGCGGACCGGGTCTCCCTGGCGAAGGTGTCGGCCACGGCGACGGACGTACGGCTCGACGGCGACGGCCCGACCAGCGTGCGCGGCGCCCGCATCCCCCGGCTGCGCGGTGAGGTTCTGCTCTCCTTCGACGATCTGAACCGTGAACTGGGCGCGTCGCAGGTGACGTTCACCGGACACGGCCGTGACCGGGTGCGGGCGCGCGGCACACTGCCCGTCGCCGGACACGATCTGTCGCTCAGGGCCGACGCGCGTATCCGGCGTGACGGCGCCCGCGGCATCTCCACCCGCATCGGCGGAATGCGCCTGGACATCGGCGACTTGGCGACGTACCGCCCCGGCCGGCGCGCCTCGGAGGGCCTCCACCTCACCCGCGCCACGGCCGCCCGGCTCGGCGAGGAGACCGCGAAGGCGCGGGCCCTGCTCTCCGTCCCGTCGATCGTCCGCAGGCTCGGCGTACCCGACGCGGCGGTGCGCGAGGCGCTGCGCGACGACACGAAGCTCGCGACCCTGACGGGAGCGCCCGCCTTCGTCCACCGGGCGATGCGGCTGAACCTTCTCGATGTGGCGGCGGCCCACCCGGAGCTCCTTCGGCGGCTGGGCTTCGACCCGAACCTGCTCAAGGGCCTGACCCGTCTCACGCGCCCCGTTCTCGCCGACCGGCTCTCGCTGGGATTCCGGCTGCCGCATCCGGCGGACGGGGCGGTTCGGCTGCGGGACGTACGGGTGGAGCGGGACGGGATACGGGTCGAGGTGTCGGGCGCGGACCTGCGGCTCGGGCACTGAGCGGGCGCTCACGAATTCAATGACCTGGCAATTGCCTCGGTAAATTCCAGGTGAGTTCGGTAATAAAGTCCGTGTGAGTCGCTGATCCGTTCCTCCAGGCGCCTGAGAATTCCTTTCAGTCGCAATTCATCGAGGTCTCAGCCGATTTGGTCATTTCCGGGGTTCGAGGTCCCGTAGTGTTTTGCATGTCGAAAGCGAACAGCGCGAACGGCAAAGGTAATTCACCCGCACGGAAGAAGGAGAACCCATGAGCTTCCACAAGATCGTCCCGGTCAAGAAGCACCACAAGGACGCTCCCAAGCGGGCGGCCAAGCCGGCGCCGAAGCCCGCCGCCAAGAAGGCCGCCGCTCCGAAGCGGCGCCCGGTGGGCCGTCAGGGCCGCTAGCAGCCACCACGAGGCGGGGCCCCGGAATTGTCCGGTGCCCCGCCTCGGCCATGTCCGAAGGGAGTTGAATCCGTATGCGGGACGTCAGGGAGGCATTCGCGCGTTTCTGGCCGCTGACACGCGGAGACCGCAAATGGCTGGTGCTGATCATCGGCTGCGTGATCGCGGCGGCACTCGCCGAGACCGCCTCGATCCTGCTCTTCGCGGAACTCACCGACCACGCCTTGAAGGCGGGGTCGCTGTCCGCGTTCTGGGGACCCGCCGGGGCCTGGCTCGGGGTCGCCGTACTCGGCGCGCTCGTCGGCTTTCTCGGCAACTCGCTCGCCGTGTGGACCGCGGAGAGATTCGTCCTGAGGCTCCGGGCCGGTGTCTTCAGGCACGTCCAGGATCTGCCGCCGCACTTCTTCCAGAAGCACCGTCGGGGCGACCTGGTCGAGCGGCTCACCGGAGATGTCGAGGCCATCGAGCAGTTGGTCGTCTCGGGCGTGGTCGGCACGGTCTCCGCGGCCTTCTCCGCCGTCTTCTACGCCGCCGCGGCCCTCTGGCTGCGCTGGGACCTCGCGCTGGTCACCTTCGTCCTCGCCCCGCTCTTCCTCGTCGTGGCCCGCCGGTTCTCCGGGCGGATCAGGACCGCCGCCCAGGAGGAACGGGCCGCCGACGGCGCGATCACCTCTGTCGTCGAGGAGTCGCTCGCCAACGTGGTGCTGACGCAGGCGTACAACCGGCGCGGCGCCGAGGAGAAGCGGCTCGACCGCGAGGCACGTGCCTGGATGCGGGCGTCCGTGCGCGGGGCGCGGGCGAGCGAGATGTACGAGCAGTTCGTCGAGGTCGTCGAGACGTTCTGCGTGCTCGCCGTGATCGGGCTCGGTGCCTGGGAGATCTCCCAGGGGCGCATGTCGCTCGGGCAGCTGCTCGCCTTCGCGGCCTTCCTCGGGTACCTGTATCCGCCGATCCGCAATCTGGGGCAGCTCGGGCTCACCCTCACCGCCGCGACCGCGGGCGCCGAGCGGCTCCAGGAGATCCTGGACGCGCGCCCGGCGGTCATGGACCCCGCCGAACCCGTCCCCGCCTGGCCCGTACGCGGCCGGGTCGCCTTCCACGGCACGTCGTTCCGCTACCCGGGCGCCGGGCGGGACACCCTGCACGGGGTGACGTTCACTGCGAGTCCCGGCGAACTGGTCCTCGTCACCGGCCCGAGCGGCGCCGGGAAATCGACGCTGTCCAAGCTCCTGACCCGTTTCTACGACCCCACGGCGGGCGTCATCAGCCTGGACGGCGTGCCGCTGACCGACGTATCCCTGCCGTTCCTGCGCGAGAGCGTGGCGCTGCTGCCCCAGGAGACCCTGATCCTGCGCGGCACCGTCCGCGAGAACATCGCCTGCGGACGTCCGGGAGTCTCTCCCGCCGATGTCGAACGCGCCGCCGCCGACGCCGTCGCGCACGAGTTCATCAGCGCCCTGCCCGAGGGGTACGACACCGAGATCGCACCCGGCACGGCCACGCTTTCCGGCGGGCAGCTCCAGCGCATCGCCATCGCCCGCGCCATGCTGCGCGGCGCACCCGTCCTGGTCCTCGACGAGCCCACGGCCGGGCTCGACTCGGTTGCCGCGCGACGCGTGGTGAAGCCGTTGCGCCGGCTGATGGAGGGCCGTACGACCATCATGATCACGCACGATCTGTCACTGGCGCCCGACGCCGACCGGATCCTGGTCGTGGACGGCGGACGCCTGGTGGAGGCCGGCACCCATGACGAACTGATGGCACACGACGGGATGTACGCCCGCCTGGCGACACCCGGGTCGACACAGGCACAGGCACAGGCACAGGCGCCGGCGCCGGCGTCCGTACCGGTCTCGCCCCTGGCCTGACAGGGGGAGACGAACGGGCCCCGTGAGACGAACGAGCCCCCACCCGGAGTCGGGTGGGGGCTCGTTCGGGGGAGTGCCCGCTACGGCATCTCGGGCGGAGCCGTCGGAGCTCCCGGAAGCCGTACGACCGCGATCGTGCCGCCGCCGTCCGCGGGGCGCAGCGACACCTCGCCGCCGGACTGCTGGACGGTGCGGGCCACGATGGACAGACCGAGGCCCGAGCCGGGGAGGGCCCGCGCGTCGGGGGAACGCCAGAAGCGGTCGAAGACGTGCGGGAGTTCGTCGGTGGGGATGCCGGGACCGTGGTCGCGCACGGTCAGCTCGCCGTCCTTCAGCCGGACGTCGATCGTGCCGCCCCCGGGGCTGAACTTCACCGCGTTGTCGAGGATGTTCACGATCGCCCGCTCCAGCGCGGAGGGCTCCGCCCGGACGTACCAGGGCTCCAGATCGGCCGTGATCGTCAGTTCCGGGCCGCGCAGCCGGGCCCTGCGCAGGGCCGCTTCCACGGTGTCCTGGAGCGCCACGACCTCCGCACGGTCGGCCGGGTGCCCGGCGTCCGAGCGCGACAGCGTCTGAAGGTCGCCGATCAGCGCCGCCAGCTCGGTCATCTGCGCGGTCACCGAGGCGAGCAGGGCCTTGCGGTCCGCCGGGGGGATCGGGCGGCCGATCTCCTCGCTGCGGGTGAGGAGTTCGATGTTCGTGCGGAGCGAGGTGAGCGGCGTCCGCAGTTCGTGCCCGGCGTCGGCGATGAGCTGCTGCTGGACCTCGCGCGAGGTGGCGAGGGAGGCGGTCATCGAGTTGAAGGAACGGGAGAGCCGGGCGATCTCGTCGTCGCTCTCCTCGTCCACGGGGATGCGGATGGTGAGGTCCTCGGTCCGGGCGACGTGTTCCACGGCGTCGGTGAGTTCGTCGACCGGGCGAAGCCCGGCGCGGGCGACCCAGAGGCCCACGGCTCCGGCGCCGACCACTCCGATGCCGGAGACGAGAAGCAGGACCAGCGCCAGGTCGTTGAGCGTGGACTGGGTGCTCTTCAGCGAGACGGCGATCATGAGACCCACGTTGGGGCCGGGCTGCGCATCGGCCGTGGTGGTGGCCAGCGGCTGAAGCATCACGCGTACCGCGTTGCCGTCCTGGTCGGTGCCGTCGCGGAAGTAGGCCTTGTCGAGGTCGCCGCTCTTGATCGCGGTCCTGTCGGACTGGGTGACCTTGACCTTGCCGACGGAATTGTCGAGAACGCAGGCCGTTCCGTCTTCCTTGACCACCTGGACGTAGTTGTTCCGGAAGGGGGGAACAGCGGTGTCCGGGGTCGCGGTGCAGTTGTTGAGGGCGCTGACGATCGCGGGCGTCGGGGCTCTCATGCCCCTCTTCAGATCGTTGTTGACCTGCTCGTACAGCTTCCCCTGCACGATGAACCAGCAGGTGACCGAGACCGTCGCGACCCCGAACGCCACGGCCGCGGCAACCAGAAGCGACAGCCGGGCCCGGATGGGCAGGGACCGGAACCGGCGCAGTACCTTTCTCACTCCGCGCCACCGGACCGCAGCACGTACCCCACGCCCCGCACCGTGTGGACCAGGCGCGGCTCGCCGGCCGCCTCCGTCTTGCGGCGCAGGTACATGACGTACACGTCGAGCGAGTTCGACGACGGCTCGAAGTCGAAGCCCCAGACGGCCTTCAGGATCTGCTCGCGGGTGAGGACCTGGCGCGGGTGGGCCAGGAACATCTCCAGCAGGGTGAACTCGGTGCGGGTGAGCTCCACCGGGCGCCCCGCACGGGTGACCTCGCGCGTCGACAGGTCCATACGCAGGTCGCCGAAGGTCAGCGCGTCGTCCTCGGGGACCGCACCCGTCGACGCCGCGTACGAGCTGCGCCGAAGCAACGCCCTGATGCGGGCGAAGAGTTCGTCGAGCTCGAAGGGCTTGACGAGATAGTCGTCCGCCCCGGCGTCCAGCCCCGTGACCCGGTCACCGACCGTGTCACGGGCCGTCAGCATGAGGATCGGCGTGGTCGTGCCCGCGCCGCGCATCCGGCGGGCCGCCGTGAGGCCGTCCATGCGGGGCATCTGGATGTCGAGGACGACCAGGTCGGGCTGGTAGGCCGTCGCCTTCTCCAGGGCGTCCGCGCCGTCGACCGCGACCTCGGTGTCGTACCCCTCGAAGGCGAGGCTGCGCTTGAGTGCGTCGCGCACGGCCGGCTCGTCGTCGACGATCAGGATGCGCTGGGTGTCACGGTCGCCTTCGGCGGAGCTCATGGGTGTGGGTTCCTCGAGTGGGATGGGTCGTGATCGGGTGCTTTCAGCCTCGCACGTTCCTGGCTGTCCCGGAATGGATCAGCTTCGTACGGTACGGCGGTGGGCGGAGGCCCGGTGCGCGGCGGGCCGGGAGACGGCGGGGGCCAGTTCCGGGGCCCGCCGCGCGGGGGTGTGCAGCTCGCGGGTGACCGCGAGGGCGAGGCGGAGTCCGGCCGGGTCGCCGTCGCTGTCCGAGGCGGTGTGCGCGACGTGCTGGATCATCATGGCGACCTCCGGGGTCAGCTGTCGGAACCGCCGGCCCGCAGGGTGGCCAGGTCGGACTTGACGGTGTTGATCGGGATGGCGAAGCCGAGGCCGACGCTGCCCGCGCTCGACGAGGACGACGAGGAGTCCGAAGCGGCCGAGTACATCGCGGAGTTGATGCCGACGATGTTGCCGTTCATGTCGATCAGGGCGCCGCCGGAGTTGCCCGGGTTGAGCGAGGCGTCGGTCTGCAGGGCCTTGTACGTCGTCGTGGAGGAGCCGGTGTCACCGTTGAACTCCCGGCCGCCGAACTCGAACGGCCACTGGCCGCTGCCGCCACCGTCCTGCTGTTGCTGCTGGCCCTGGCTCTCGTCGGTGGAGACGGTCACGTCACGGTCGAGGGCGGAGACGATTCCGCTGGTGACGGTGCCGGTCAGGCCCTCGGGGGAGCCGATCGCGACGACCTGGTCACCGACCTGGACGCCGTCGGAGTCGCCGAGCGTCGCGATCTTCAGCCCGGACGGCGCATTCTCCAGCTTGATCAGCGCGAGGTCCTTCTTGCTGTCGGTGCCGACGACCTTCGCGGTGTACGACTTGCCGTTGTTCAGCTGCACCTTGATCTCGGAGGCGCCCGAGATGACGTGGTTGTTGGTGATGATCTCGCCGCCGGTCGTGATGATCACGCCCGAGCCGGTGGACGAACCCGCGTTCGAGGTCGCGCTGATCTCGACGATGCTCGGGCTGACCGCCTTCGCGACGCCGGAGACCGTGCCCTTCTGGCTGGTCGGCACCACGCTGGTGCTCGTGCTGCTGGAGGCGACGGTGTCGTTGCCGGTCAGCTCCTGGAAGCCGTACGCGGTACCGCCGCCGATCGCCGCCGCGACGATCGCGACGGCGGCGAGCAGGGCGAACGGGCCCTTGGGGCGCCGCTTGGCGGTGGCGGGGGCGGCGGGCTCCTGCCCGCCGGGGACCGTGGCGAACACCGCGGTGGAGCCGGCGGGGTCGGGCTCGGGGTAGCCGGCGTACGGACCGGCGCTGTGGCCGCCGTTCCCGCCGCCACCGTGACCGGAGCCCGGCCACACGGTGGTGCCCGGCTCGACGTGGACCGGCGCGACCGGGTCGTACGCCGGCGGGGGAGGCCACTCGGGGTTCACGGGGGTGGAGGGGTGCGACTGCTGCTGGGGGTACGCGGACCCGTGGTCGTCGCCCTGGGGGTACTCGCCGCTGCGGCGGAAGCTCTCGGTCATGAAAAAAGACTGTCCCCCGATCATGAGAGCTCCCTGAGTGGTCCCTGAGAAGCCCGACAGAACCTCGTATGCCCGATATAAAGGCGCTTCCTGTGAGCTTCCGGTGGCGCTCGCGGCCCGTTCCCCGTGGTGCCCACGGCTCGTTCCCGGTGGTGCCCACGGCCCGCTCCCGGCGTGCTCGCGGCCCCTCCCGGCGTGCTCGGGACGGGCTCGGCGAACAGTGGGTTGCGCCCGGGTGATGTCACGGAAGGCCGGGGGCGAACACTTGACCGACCGCTGTGAAGGCCGTGTGTTCAGGGGCGGGCGGTGCCTACGATCTCCGGGCCGGAGGGGGGCTCCGCGGTTACGCCCGATGTCGCTGCAAGCGATTGCCGTCGTCGAACGGGCCGGTGCGTCGTATGCCCTTCCCGGGCCTCGGCCGAAGACAGCACACACGCACCCATCCCAGGAGTCCTGAGTGATACCTGCCCTGCGCGACCGCTGGAGACGCCCCGTCACGGCGTTGCCGGCGGCCGCTCTCGCGCTGGCGCTGACCTGCGCCGGCGCCCTCGCGGCGCAGCCCGCCACCGCGGCCGGCAACCCGGCCGGACTGCCCGACGCGAGCGTCGCCCAGTCCGCGACGGCGCCCGCGCCGGCCGCCTCCGACCAGGAGCTGCGCCACCGTGTCGTCGAGGCCGCCAAGACCCAGGCGACCCCCGGCACCGCGCCCAAGAAGACACCGTTCATCATCGGCGGCAGCGAGACGACGATCTCCTCCGCGCCGTGGATGGTCCAGCTCTCCTACTACGACAGCACGGCCGGGGTCGGCTACTTCTGCGGCGGCACCCTCGTCGCCCCGAACAAGGTCCTGACGGCCGCGCACTGCGTCGCCGGTCTGGACTGGGTGGACAACGGCGCCGTCGTCGCCGGTGCCACCGGCCTGCTGGACGACACCAACGGCACCGTCGCGGGCGTCCACCGCCAGTGGAACCACCCGCACTACGACGAGACGACCATCCGGAACGACATCGCGGTCCTCACCCTGGACCGTCCGCTGGAACAGCAGTGGACGAAGCTGGTGGCCGCGGGCGACAGCGCCTCGTACAAGGCCGGCAACTCGGCCACCGTCTACGGCTGGGGCCTGACCTCCGGCGCCGAGGACGCCGACCTGTCGGCGAACCTGCGCAAGGTCACCCTCCCGCTGGTCGCCGACTCCACCTGCGACACCGCGATGAAGACCGTCCTCGGCGAGGACGACTTCGTCGAGGGCTCGATGTTCTGCGCCGGCGCCCCGGCGACCGGCACCGACGAGGGCACCAAGAGTCCGTGCAACGGTGACTCCGGCGGTCCGGTGATCGTCGGCGGCAAGGTCGTCGGCATCGTCTCGTGGGGCGTCTCCGGCTGCACCGCGAAGGGCGCCTACCCGGTGTTCACCAAGGTGTCCTCGTACACCTGGGCAGCCCAGCCGCGCATCGACGACACGGACCTGACCTTCGACGGCCGTGCCGACCTGCTGGAGCGCACGCCGTCCGGCGGACTGTTCGAGCAGGACAGCAAGGGCACCTCGCTCGCCACCCGCGCCTACCAGGGGAACGGGTGGCAGAACGCCACCTGGGTCATGCAGGCCGACCTGGACCGGGACTTCTTCCAGGACCTGATCGTCCGCGACAAGGGTGACGGCAAGCTGTACCGCAGCTACCTGAACCACGGCTCGGGCGAGTTCGAGTGGATGCAGATCAGCTCGGTGTGGGGCGGTTACAAGTCCTACGCCATCCCCGGCGACCTGACCGGTGACGCGCGTCCCGACCTGGTCGCGGTGGACTCCGACGGCTCGGTCTACCTCTACCCGGGCAAGGGCACCGGCCAGTTCTACGGCCGCGTCAAGGTCGTCGACAAGGCGTGGAAGAACGTCAAGATCTTCGGCCGTGGTGACCTGTCCGGCGACGGCCGTGCCGACCTGCTGGTCCGCAACAGCTCCGGCGTCCTGTACCTCTACCGGGGCACGCAGGTCGAGAAGACCCCGTTCGCCGCTCGCATCCAGGCGCGCACGGGCTGGAACTTCACCTCGTACGTGGCCAACGGGGACATGACCGGCGACGGTATCGCCGACGTCCTCGCCCGCGACTCGGGCGGCACGCTCTGGCTCTACCCCGGCACCGACAAGGCTTCCAGCAGCCTGTTCGGCACCCGGAAGAGCCTCGGCACCGGCTTCAACCAGTACAACCTGCTGTTCTAGCTCCCGCTTCTCCCGCTTCTCCCGCTCTCCCGCTCTTCCGCTCTTCCGCTTTCCTTCCTTCGGGAAGCAGCGATCCCCGCGTCCCGTCAGGGGCGCGGGGATCTCCGCTTTCGTCTGCCTGGTGCGGGTGGCCTGGTCGGCCGGCGGGGCTTACGCGCAGCCGCAGGACTGGCGTACCACCAGCCGCGAGGGGAAGAGCTTCAGTCGCTCGCGCCGGGAGCCGGCCACCCGCAGCCCGTCGTCCAGGACGAGGTCCACGGCCGCGCGGGCCATCGCGGAGCGGTCCGATGCGATCGTTGTCAGAGGGGGGTCGGTCAGCGCCGCTTCCTTGACGTCGTCGAACCCGGCGACGGCCAGCTGCCCCGGCACGTCGATGCGCAGTTCGCGCGCGGCGCGCAGGACGCCGATGGCCTGGTCGTCCGTGGAGCAGAAGATGGCCGGCGGCCGGTGCGGTCCGGCGAGCAGTTCCAGGCCGACCTTGTAGGCGTCGTACCGGTTGTACGGGGCCTCGAAGAGGCGTCCCTCGGTCGGTTTGCCGGCTTCCTGCATGGCGCGCCGCCAGCCCTCGACGTGGTCGGAGACGGGGTCGCCGACGGCGGGCGTCTCGGCCGTACCGCCGAGACAGGCCACGTACGCGTACCCGTGCTCCAGAAGGTGCCGGGTGGCGAGCTGGGCGCCCCCTATGTCGTCGGTGACGACGGCGACGTCGTCGATCGCCTCGGGGCGCTCGTGAAGGAGCACCACGCGGGCGTCCCACGCGTCGATCTCGGCGGCCGCGTGGTCGTTCAGCGCGTGGCTGACGAGGATCAGTCCGGAGACCCGCATACCGAGGAAGGCGCGCAGATAGTGCACCTCGCGCTCGGCGATGTAGTCGGAGTTGCCGACCAGGACCATTTTTCCGCGCTCGGCGGCGGCCTGTTCGACGGCGTGCGCCATCTCCCCGAAGAAGGGCTGGCGCGCGTCCGGCACGATCAGTCCTATGAGCTCCGTCTTCCGCGAGGCCATGGCCTGGGCGACCCGGTCGGGCCGGTACCCCAGCTCCTTGATCGCGGCGAGAACGCGCTCGCGCGTGGCCGGGGCGACCGGCCGGGGTCCGTTGTTGATGACATAGCTGACGACGGCGGTGGACGTACCCGCCAGTCGCGCTACATCATCCCTAGTCACCTTGGCCACGCGCGGAGTCTACGCGGATGGACCTACCTCTGGGCAGGGCGTACGGCGGCTTCCTGAGGCTCCGCCGGAGCCTGCGCCGGGGCGGCGGCGTCCAGGTGCGCCGTCTCGTCCGCATCATCCGGCTTTGGCTGGGCGGCCTTGGCTTTCGCCTCGTCCGCGGCGCGGTCCACTTTCTCGGGGGTAACGAATCGATAACCGACGTTCCGGACGGTCCCGATCAGCGACTCGTGCTCGGGCCCGAGCTTCGCCCGCAGCCGTCGTACGTGGACGTCGACCGTCCGCGTACCGCCGAAGTAGTCGTAGCCCCAGACCTCCTGCAGCAGCTGGGCGCGGGTGAAGACCCGGCCCGGGTGCTGCGCGAGGTACTTCAGGAGCTCGAACTCCTTGAAGGTCAGGTCGAGGACCCGGCCCTTGAGCTTGGCGCTGTACGTCGCCTCGTCCACGGAGAGGTCGCCGTTGCGGATCTCCATCGGGGAGTCGTCGTTGACGATCTGCTGGCGGCCCATCGCGAGCCGCAGGCGCGCCTCGACCTCGGCCGGACCGGCGGTGTCGAGAAGAACGTCGTCGATGCCCCAGTCGGCGGTGACGGCCGCGAGGCCGCCCTCCGTCACGACGAGGATGAGGGGACAGCCGGGGCCCGTGGAACGCAGCAGCTGGCACAGGCTGCGGACCTGCGGGAGATCACGTCGTCCGTCGATCAGGATGACGTCGGCACCGGGGGTGTCGACGAGAGCTGGGCCTTCCGCCGGAGCCACGCGCACGTTGTGCAGCAGCAGGCCGAGAGCGGGAAGCACCTCCGTCGACGGCTGAAGGGCATTGGTCAGGAGCAAGAGAGAACTCATCGCGCCTCACCCACTTGGGTCGTCCTGCCTTCGTGCACGGTTCGCTCGCCCATAACGTCTGGTTCCTCCTCGGTCCCTGCGAGGACGTTTGCGGCACTGCTCTGTACGTGCGGTTCCCGCGCCCCTGGGATCCGCTGCACGTCCGGAGCCCCGTACACCTGCGGTTTCCCGCTTCGTATACAACGCTTCCGAAAGCACAAAAGGACCCGGGGGCTACTCTGCCCGAGTCCTCATGCCCAGCAGAATAGCCCACATGAGCTCAGGTCCGGCAGGTCAAGTGACGCGATCTTTCAATAGTCCACGCCTTGAGACAGCGTCGCGCGTCCCTTCGCGGAGGTTTCTGCGCACAGTCGACGGGGTGACGATCGATGCCGCCTACGACCCCGGAACGGGTTCTTCAGGTGACCTTGCGTTCATCGTCGCGCACGGATTCACCGGCGGTCTGGACCGCCCGCACGTGCGTCGCGCGGCCGGCGTCCTGGGCCGCCGTGCGGCGGTGGTCACGTTCTCCTTCCGTGGTCACGGGGGATCGGGCGGCCGTTCCACGGTCGGCGACCGCGAGATCCACGATCTGGCGGCGGCGGTCGCCTGGGCGCGTGAACTCGGGCACACCCGGATCGTGACGGTCGGCTTCTCCATGGGCGGCTCGGTGGTGCTGCGGCACGCGGCGCTGTACGGGAGGAAGGGTCCGGTGCCCGGTCGTGAGCCGGTGCCCGGCCGGGAGCACGGGGGGCGCACGGAGGCGCGAACGGACGCGGTGGTTTCGGTCAGCGCACCGGCCCGCTGGTACTACCGGGGTACGGCCCCCATGCGGCGGGTGCACTGGCTGGTGACCCGCCCGGAGGGCCGGGTCGTGGGCCGTCTCGGCCTCGGGACCCGTATCCACCACCGTGACTGGGACCCGGTGCCGGAGTCCCCGGTCGAGTGCGTTCCGCACATCGCGCCGACCCCGCTCCTCATCGTCCACGGCGACCGGGACGGCTACTTCCCCGTGGACCACCCGCGGATGCTGGCCGAGGCCTCCGGCGGCCACGCCGACCTGTGGCTGGAGCACGGCATGGGGCACGCCGAGAACGCCGCCTCGGACGACCTGCTCGCCCGTATCGGTGACTGGGCTCTCGCACACGCGGGCTAGCCTGACGGGGTTCACGCGGACACGCGCGCGGACGACACCGACACCGGATCGCTGATTGAGGGACGAGATGGCAAAGGGCACGGTGCGTTACTGGGCCGCCGCCAAGGCCGCGGCAGGCGTCGCCGAGGAGCCGTACGAGGCGGGCACGCTCGCCGAGGCACTCGACGCTGCCCGCGAACGACACCCCGGCGAACTCGTCCGCGTCCTGCGGCGATGCTCGTTCCTCATCGACGGTGATCCCGTGGGTACCCGAGGGCATGAGACGGTACGGCTGGCCGAGGGCGGCACGGTCGAGGTGCTCCCGCCGTTCGCAGGAGGGTGAGCGAGACGATGAGCAACCAGCCGTACGAGGGTCAGTACGAGGGGTACGACCCGTATCAGCAGCCGCAACAGCAGCCGCAGCAACAGCCGCAGCGCCGGCGTCGGCCCCAGCAGCAACAGCCGCAGCCGCAGCCCCAGCACCAACAGCAGCAGCCCGAGTGGCAGCAGCACACCCAGCAGTGGGAGGGGCAGACCTGGGAGACGCAGGCGCAGAGTCCGGTCTCCGCGGCGGACACCGCGTATCTGCCCCCGCAGGGCTACCAGTCCTACGGCGAGCCCCAGGGCTACGGCGCCGCCGTGGGAGACCCCCTGCCGCCCGAGTCCCCGGCGCAGCCCTGGACCCCGGAGCAGGCGCAGGCCGCCCACGAGGCGCCCGGCACCGTCGGCCAGGCCGACCCCTCCCGCCCCGGCGGGACGCTCCGCGAGAGCGCGAGCGAGGCCGCGGGTGGGTACGGTCCCGCGACCGTCACGGGCAACGCCCGGATCACCGACGCCCAGCGCGCCCGCGCCGAGGGACGGTCGCCGATCATCGAGCCCGGGATGCAGCCGGCCGCGCTGACGGCGGTGCTCGCGCTGCTGCTCTCCGGGGCGGCGGCGGTCGGGGAGTACGCGCTCGTCGTTCCGCTCGTCCTGCTCCAGGCCGTCACCGCGGCGGGGTGGTTCCGGCTGAACGGGATGTGGCCCGCCCGGCAGGGCATCGCGCTGGCGTTCGCCGGTGCGCTGACCGCGGACGTCGCGCTGCTCGTCGCGGGCCGGGAGAACGCGCCGGCCGCGATCCTCGGCACCCTCGGTGTCTGGGTGCTGCTGACCCTCGTGCTGCAACTGCGCAGCCACGCCGACCCGGACACCCGGATGTACGGCCTGATGGCGACCGTCGTCTCCGCGGCGCTGTCGATCATCGCGGCCGGGCATCTGGCGGCCGAGCCGGACGCCGTGACGGTGGGCGCCGCCGCGGTCGCCGTGGCGATCCTGGCCCGCGCGCTGCCGCTGCCCACGGCGGCCTCCGTGGTCGTCGCGCTGCTGGCCGCCGCGGGCGCCGGCATCGCGGTCGGCGGGATGACGGACCTGGGCACGCAGGGCGCCTTCCTGGGCCTCGGCGCGGGTGTGTGCGCGCTGATCGGGCACCGGGTGGCGAGCTACGACTACCCGTCCCGCTTCGTCCACTTCACCGCGGGTGTGGCGCTGCCGCTGGCCGCCGCCGCTCCGGCGGTGTACCTGCTGGGCCGCGCGCTCGGCTGATCGGCCGTTCCGGCCGTTCGGATCCGGTCATCCGGCCGCGCCGAATCGTCACAGCTGATCGACAACCGCCATGAAGGGCCCCCGTTCCGGGGGCCCTTCGGGGTTAGGCTCACGCTCGGCGGCCATTCGGCCGTCCGGACGGGGACGTCAAAGGTGGGGGAACACCGAGCATGCGCGCACTGCGAATAACCCTGATCCTCTTCGTCATTCTCGGCGGTCTGTTCGTGCTCGCCGACCGGGTGGCGGTCGGGTTCGCGGAGGACGAGGCGGCGGACCGGATCAAGAGCACCGAGGGCCTCGCGGCCACCCCCGACGTGTCCATCGGGGGCTTCCCCTTCCTCACCCAGGTCGTCGGCGGCGAGCTCGACGACGTGACGATCGGCATCAAGAACTACGAGGCGTCCACGGGCGGCACGGACTCCGCCGCCGGCACGATCCGCATCGACGACCTCAACGCCGAGATGCACGGCGTCGCCTTCAGCGGCGACTACAGCTCCGCCACCGCCGACAGCGCCACGGGCACCGCGTCGATCACGTACGCCGAGTTGCTCAAGGCCGCGAAGTCCGAGCCCGCGCAGGTCGCGCCCGGCGTCACCGCCCAGGTCATCGGCCTGTCCGACGGTGGCGACGGCAAGATCAAGGTCACCGTCTCGGCGACGGTTCTCGGCACCAAGCTGCCCCAGCCGGTCTCGGTGCTCAGCTCCGTCGCGGTCTCCGGCGACACGGTGAAGGTGCACGCCGACTCCCTGCCCAAGCTGGGCGTCCAGCTCGCCGAGGGCAAGATCCGCTCGATCACCGACTTCCAGCAGAAGATCGAGGAACTGCCCGGCGGCATCAAGCTCGACAAGGTCGAGGCGGCCCCGGGCGGCGTCGAGATCTCGGTGAAGGGTTCGGACGTCCGGCTGGTCGGGTAGAAGGCCGTCGGGCCGAAGGCCCTACCGGACCGGCCGGGTGGCAGGCTCCACCGGGCCGGCCCTGTGGCCGGTCCTGCCGGACTCCCTGGCAGATGGCCCTGCCGGGGCCGATCCGGCAGACGGCCCGGCCCCACCGGGCGGCTCCGGCGGACGTCCCCTCGGAGGGCGGCTGTCCGAAAGGCGAGACGGCCCCGTCCGTACCGCAGATGCGCTGTTGATGTGACGACCGATACAGGCCCCCGGAACCCGTGCGGGCCGGGCCTCGACGGCGTACGCATACCACTATGCGGACGATCGCGTCTCAATATACGACACACCGGTGACATGCCCGCCTGTCCGTCCCTACGATCGGACCCATGAAGCGACAGGCGGATCTCACGAAGCGGCGGGCAGTAGACCTGTGCCGCGTCGCCGCCATGCTCTGTCGCACCTTCTGAGCGGAAGCTTCCCGCCTTCCGCGAGCCGGGCCCTTCGACCTCTCTTGTCGGGGCCACCATTGCGCCGCGCAGCCCTCACCGGCATGCATCACCGCGCACCCTCTCCATCGCACCACCCCGCCGCAACTGCCCCGGAGGAGAACGAGCATGAGCCGCAGCGACGTCCTGGTAGACGCCGACTGGGTCCAGGATCACCTGGACGACCCGAACGTGGCCGTCGTCGAGGTCGACGAGGACACGTCGGCGTACGAGAAGAACCACATCAAGAACGCCATCCGGATCGACTGGACCAAGGACCTCCAGGACCCGGTCCGCCGTGACTTCATCGACCAGGAGGGCTTCGAGAAGCTCCTCTCGTCGAAGGGCATCGGCAACGACACGCTGGTCGTCCTCTACGGCGGCAACAACAACTGGTTCGCGTCCTACGCCTACTGGTACTTCAAGCTCTACGGCCACGAGAACGTGAAGCTGCTCGACGGCGGCCGCAAGAAGTGGGAGCTCGACTCCCGCGACCTGGTCGACGGCTCGCAGATCCCCGAGCGCGCCGCCACCGCCTACAAGGCCAAGGCCCAGAACACCTCGATCCGCGCCTTCCGTGACGACGTCGTCGCCGCGATCGGTTCGCAGAACCTGGTCGACGTCCGTTCGCCCGACGAGTTCAGCGGCAAGCTGCTCGCCCCGGCGCACCTGCCGCAGGAGCAGTCGCAGCGTCCGGGCCACGTCCCGAGCGCCCGCAACATCCCGTGGTCGAAGAACGCCAACGACGACGGCACCTTCAAGTCGGACGACGAGCTCAAGGAGCTCTACGCCGCCGAGCAGGTCGACCTCGCCAAGGACACGATCGCGTACTGCCGCATCGGTGAGCGTTCCGCGCTCACCTGGTTCGTGCTGCACGAGCTCCTCGGTGTGCAGAACGTCAAGAACTACGACGGCTCCTGGACCGAGTACGGCTCCCTCGTCGGCGTGCCGATCGAGCTCGGCGCCAACAAGTAACCCTCAAGGCCTGAAGGACGGAATCGAAATATGTGTGGAGCGAAGGCCGGCGGCCCCGACGCCTCGACGATCAAGCCCGGTGAGACCACGATCCAGGGTCAGGTGACCCGCGACGGCGAGCCGGTGACGGGCTACGTCCGTCTCCTGGACTCGACCGGCGAGTTCACCGCGGAGGTCCCCACCTCCGCCACGGGCCAGTTCCGCTTCTACGCGGCCGAGGGCACGTGGACCGTCCGGGCCCTGGTCCCGGGTGGCACCGCCGACCGCACGGTCGTCGCCCAGACGGGCGGCCTCGCCGAGGTCGCGATCGCCGTCTGAACGGCAGACCGCCGTCCGTGACGGCAGTCGACTGAACGGCCGAAGGGCCGCACCCCCGGGGGTTGGACGCTTACCGGATCGGGGTGCGGCCCTTCGGCTCGCCCTCGCTCGGCCCGCCCCACCCCTCAGGGTCCCGCCGACGCTGCGCCGGACGGGTTGTCCGGGCCTACGCTGGTGGTATGTACGCGCGCAGGCGTCACCTGTACTTCGTCATGATGGGGACGTGCATCGTGCTGTTCGTCCTCGCCTGGGGCGTCGTACGGCTGTGGTCGGTTCCGGTGGCCGTCGGTATGTGCGTGGTGGCCATGGTGATCCCGCCGGTGGCCGCGATGGTGGCCAACCGGCGGGGGCCCGAGGACAGATGGTGGGACGACCCGTCCGGCGACGCCAAGTCCGACGAGTGGTGGGACGAGCTGGACGGCAAGAAACGGCGGCAGCAGTGAGCCGGCGGCAGCGGTGAAACGGCGGCAGCGGTAGGAGCGGAAAAGCGTCTATGTCGCGTACGAGGTTGTCCACGGTGGTGCTCGACGCGCCCGACGCCCACGAACTGGCCGACTTCTACCGGCGGCTGCTCGGATACGAGGTGCGCGCCGAGGAGCCCGACTGGGTGCTCATCGGCCCGCCGTTCGGCGGGATGGCGCTCGCCTTCGAGACCGAGCCGCTGTACACACCGCCGGTCTGGCCCGCGGGCCCCGGCGACCAGCGAATGATGCTCCACCTCGACATCGAGGTCGACGATCTGGCCGAGGAGACCGCCCACGCCGTCGGGCAGGGTGCCCGGCTCGCCGACCATCAGCCCCAGGAGGACGTACGGGTGCTCTTCGACCCGGCGGGGCACCCCTTCTGCCTCTGGGTGGACACGCGCGGGCGGCGCGGACGCGGCCAGTAGAGGCACGGACGCCGTGATCGGGGGCGCGGACCGTGAGCCGGGACGCGGACGTCATGAGCAGGGGTGCGGACGTCGTGAGCAGGGACGCGGACGTCGTCAGTAGACGAGCGCCTGCGTCCCGTCCGCCATCGCCTCCTGCACGAACACCTGCGCACCCGCGATCCGTACGCCTTCCAGGACGTCCTTCTCCGTGATGTCGCGCCGGGCCGCGCACTGAGTGCACAGGGTGATGCGTCCGGCCGCCAGGATCGAGTCGATCAGATCGGGCAGCGGCGCCGCGTGCGGCAGCTCGAACTCCGCGGCGCGGCCCGGCAGCGCGAACCACGCGGACTCGCCGGTCAGCCAGAGGGAGACCTCGACGCCACTGGCCACGGCCACCGCCGCGACGGTGAACGCCTGTGAGCAGCGCTCCGGGGCATCGGCCCCCGCCGTCACCTTGATCACGAGCTTGTTCGCCATGGCCGCCATGGTATGCCGAATCGTGATCATCGCCAGGGCAACCCCGTGTGTGGGCCATGGGTCTCCTGTGCGCGCGGATACGGAATCCGTGCTTCACGTTCGTGGGGGGACGTCTTGGTAGTACCCGAAGGACCCGAAACACCGGAAAGACCGGGCGTGCCCGCGGACGCGCCGATTGTCGATCCCGGTACGACCCCTCGTGAGCCGACGCAGCCCGCGCCGGCCGAGGAGGTCCCGGCGTCGGTGCCGACCGCAGCGGCCGCGGAGCCGGAGCAGCCCGCAGTGGTCGCACCGCGCGCGCGTCGGCGCGGCCGTACGACGCTGCTCATCGCCACGGCCGCCGTGCTCGGTCTCGTCGCCGGGACCTGCGCCGGATTCCTGATCCAGGCCGACCGCGAGCCCACCAAGCTGCCCTCGCTGTCGCAGCCGGTGCTGGCCCAGGCCAAGGGCGCAGGCCCCGAGCCGCTGTCCGCCGCCCAGGACCACCGGGTGAAGACGGACGGCGACCTGCGCAAGCTGCTGGTCAAGCGGCCGCACGGTTCCCGGGACCTCGAGTACGCGGTCGGTGACGACGGCTGGATGGACCTGCCGCAGTACGCGGACGCCTACGAGAAGCCCGTCAGCGCCTTCGCCGACCTCCTCGCCGAGGAGTTCCGCCGTGCGGCCGTCACCGGATGGCAGCAGGGCAGCACCTATGCCGTGGAGATCCGCCTGGTGCAGTTCCGCCAGGAGGAGACCCTCGAAGCCGCCGACGGCTCGGAGAGCGGGCACTACTGGGCGGAGAAGGAGGCCGGCACCCGCAGCTGGCCGGTCCCCGGCACCGGTGACGGCATGGCGTACGTCCACACCCGGCCGGACACGAAGCCGGGTTACCTCCCGGTGTATTCGGCGGAGGCGCACGCCTGGCGCGGCGACATCCACATGGAGATCTGGATCTACGACACCAAGCCGATCCCCAAGGAGAAGATCATGGATCTGGCCGAACGGCAGATGAGGCAGCTGTGAGCGAGAACCATGTCGAGAATTCCGCTGGAAGCCTCGCCGAGGTTTCCAGTGAGGCCTCCGAGGACTCCACGGCTGTCTCCGCCGAGACCTCCGCCGAGACCTCCGAGGAGACCTCCGGTGAGGTCCCTGCCCAGAGCCTCGGTGTTCCCGCCGCCGGTGACCCCAGCGGTGAGCCCACCGCGGGTGACACCGCCGCGCCCAGGAAGCGGCTGCGCCGGGGCCGTGTCGCCGCGGTGTCCGGTGCAGTCCTGCTGCTCGGCGCCGTCGTCGCCGGCGTCGGCCAGACCGTCGTGACCGTGGACGAGGCCGACCGTGATCCGGGGAAGCCCACCTGGCATTTCCCGAAGGCCGTGAAGGACAAGAAGCCGAAGGCCGCCACCGGCCTGGAGGGCATGCTCCTGCCCTACGACGAGGGCTACACGCGCGGCCCGGACCTCGGTGAGTTCGGGTCCGACACCGAACTGACCGGCCGCCAGGCCGCCGCGCTGCGCAAGGAGGCGATCGGCGGGCTGCCGCGCACCCAGCGGCGGCAGTTGGAGAAGCGGATCGATGAGCAGCACATCAAGGGCATGGTGATGCGCAGCTACCTGAGCTCCGACCCCTATGCCGTGTACAAGAAGAAGTCCTTCATCGTCAGCGTCACGCTGTCCCAGATGGAGAACCAGCGGACCGTGCGGGAGATCGCGACGGGGCAGAACAGCTTCCTCGACGGACTCGGGATCTTCCGGAAGGGCCCGAAGATCGAGGGGCACAAGAACGCCGGGTGCTTCCTGCCGCCCAAGGACAGTGACGAGAAGCTCGACGAGATGATCTGCTCCGCGTACGTGGGAGACGTGCTGGTGAACGCGACGGTGTCCGGCGTCAAGCCGCTGGACAGCCAGGCCGTGTCCCGCTTCCTGGCCGCCCAGCTCGACCGGATCACGGACCCGGGGGAGGCCGTATGACCGAGAACCTTTCCGTGCCGCTCGATGACGAAGCGCCGGCGGAAGTACAGACGGAGGCACCGACCGAAATGCGGACGGATGCGCCGACGGAGGCACCGACCCACGTGCGGACGGAAGCGCCGACGGAGGCACCGACCCACGTGCGGACGGAAGCGCCGACGGAGGCACCGACCCACGTGCGGACGGAAGCGCCGACGGACGTACTGCCGGAAGCGCCGACGGACGTCCTGCCGGAAGCGCCGGTGGACGCACCGTCGGCCGTGTCCCCGGCCGAACCGTTCCCGGCGCGGCCCCCGGTGAAGAAGGATCGTCGTGTCCTCCGCGCCACGCTGCGCTGGACCGCGGCGGTCGTGGCGTTCGCGGCGGCCTGCGCGGCCTCCACGTACGGCATCACGGAGATGAAGCGCACCGACGTCCCGGGCCTGGCCACCGCCTCGGACGGGCGGTGGGACTACCCCGAGATCCAGCTGCCGCCGCTGCCCTCGGGCAGCCCGCGCCCCTTCGACGAGGCGAACACGCCCAGCGTCCACTTCGCCGACCTGCGGAAGCTGCTGCTGCCCTCGCCCAAGGGCGCGACGGCCGACAACGGCCTGCGCGGTGCGGACGGCTGGCTGCCGAGGAAGGACTTCCTGGCCGGGTACTCCTCGAAGGACGACCGCGACGAGATCGGCCAGTTGCTGACCGACTACGGCCTGCGGCACATCGCCGCCCGCGGCTGGACCACCCCGGACGGCACGCACACCCGGGTCTACCTGCTCCGGTTCGATACCGCCGCGGTCGTCGACGCGCTCCAGCAGGACGAGCTCACGAGCTGGGACAGCCCGAACTTCGCGCTCCGGGGCGCCGCCGACGTGCACAGCGACGAGAGCTTCCCGGACAGCACCCGGATGGACGACGTCTCCCGCTACGCGTACGCGGAGGCCAAGCCGTACGGCGCCGAGCAGGTCAGGCAGGCGTATCTGGTGGCCGGAGACACCCTCGGGCTGGTGGTGCAGTCCCGCAAGGGCCGGGCGCCGGAGATTCCCTTCCAGCAGACGGTGGTCCTGCAGAGCCAGCTCCTCGGCTGAGACCGGACGCTCCGACAGGGTGTACCTGCAAGAGAGTGCCGGGCCCCAGCCGCGTAAGCTGGGGCCCGGCCTTGTGTACCTCCCCAGTCTCGGCTGCGCCCGGGCGGGGACCCCGTTCCGCTCATCGAGGAGCACCCCGTGGAGATCTTCTTCGAAACCCTGCTGGTCCTGGTCTGCGTCGGCGTGCTCGCCTTCGCCGGACTGGCCGTGAAGAAGCTGTACCAGGGCCAGCGCTGACCCCCATCAAGGAACTGCTCAGCTCATGATCGAGATCCCGTCGGACCTCCACAAGGACCTGGTCCCCCTTGTCTTCCTGCTCGGCGACTGGGCCGGAGTCGGTGTCCACGACTTCCCCGGCTCCGAGAAGTGCAACTTCGGGCAGGAGGTCAGCTTCACCCACGACGGGCGGGACTTCCTGGAGTACCGCTCGCACAGCTGGGTGCTCGACGCGGACGGCGAGAAGGTCCGGCCGCTGGAGTCGGAGGCCGGTTTCTGGCGCATCGACTCCGACCGCAAGGTCGAGGTCGTGATGACCCGCGACGACGGCGTCGTCGAGATCTGGTACGGCGAGCTGGCCGACAAGAAGCCGCAGATCGACCTGGTCACCGACGCCGTGGCCCGTACGGCCGCGGCCGGTCCCTACAGCGGCGGCAAGCGCCTCTACGGCTATGTGAACAGCGACCTCATGTGGGTCGGCGAGAAGCAGACCCCCGAGGTCGAGCTGCGCCCCTACATGTCCGGACACCTGAAGAAGGTCGTCACCCCGGAGGACGTCGAGCGCTGGGCCAAGGCCCTGCCCGACGACATGCCGGACGACGGGATCGCCTTCTTCAAGTAGGCCGCCGTGTAGTTCATCAGGTCGGCACCGACAGGAATGGTCCTAGACTTCCAGTGTGGTGAGCACCGACTGGAAGAGCGACCTCAGGCAGCGCGGCTACCGGCTGACGCCGCAGCGCCAGCTTGTCCTCGAAGCAGTGGACACCCTGGAGCACGCGACCCCCGACGACATCCTCGTGGAAGTGAGGAAGACGGCGTCGGGGGTCAACATTTCCACGGTGTACCGGACCCTGGAGCTCCTGGAGGAGCTCGGGCTGGTCAGCCATGCCCATCTGGGGCACGGCGCGCCGACCTATCACCTGGCCGACCGGCACCACCACATCCACCTCGTCTGCCGCGACTGCACGAACGTCATCGAGGCCGACGTCTCGGTCGCCGCCGAGTTCACCGCGAAGCTCCGGGACACCTTCGGCTTCGAGACGGACATGAAGCACTTCGCCATCTTCGGACGCTGCAAGGACTGCGCGGCCCGGAAGAAGTGATCGTGAAGACGCGATCGTGAAGAGGCGATCATGCAGGTACGAACGTGGAGAAGCGATCGTGAGGGTGCGAGCGTGGAGAAACGATCGGATCGGGTGATCATGCGGTCGTCGTCCCAGAAATAAAATCGGCGACCCCACGGTCGTAGTGTGTATGTCCATGAAGAGCTCCCTCCTGTCCCTGCCCGGCGCCGTTCCCGCCGAGGGCGTGGACGAAGGCGTCGCCGCCCACTACGGCGACCTGTTCCGTGAGCAGCGCGCCCTTGCCGACGGCATCGGCTTCGTGGACCTCTCGCACCGCGGAGTCGTCACCGTCACCGGCGACGACCGGCTGGCCTGGCTGCACCTGCTGCTCACCCAGCACGTCACCGACCTCCCGGTGGGCCGTGCCACCGAGGCGCTGATCCTCTCCGCGAACGGCCACATCGAGCACGCGCTGTACCTCGTGGACGACGGCACGACGGTGTGGATGCACACGGAACCCGGCACCCAGGAGGCGCTGATCGCCTACCTGGAGTCGATGAAGTTCTTCTACCGCGTCGAAGTCGCCGACCGCACCGCCGACTTCGCGGTCGTCGAACTCCCGGCCGGTTCGATCGCCGAGGTCCCCGAGGGCGTCGTCGTCCGCGAGACGCCGTACGGCCGTGATCTCTTCCTCCCGCGCGCGGACCTGGACGCGTACGCCGCAAAGGCCGGTCCCGCGGCCGGTCTCCTCGCCCACGAGGCCCTGCGCGTCGAGCAGCACCGGCCCCGCCTCGGCTTCGAGACGGACCACCGCACCATCCCGCACGAGCTGGGCTGGATCGGCACGGCGGTGCACCTCCAGAAGGGCTGCTACCGCGGTCAGGAGACGGTCGCCCGCGTCCAGAACCTGGGCAAGCCCCCGCGCCGGCTGGTCTTCCTCCACCTCGACGGCAGCGAGGTGCATCTGCCCCCGCACGGGACCGAGCTGCGCCTCGCGTCCGAGGACTCCGACGGCCGCAAGATCGGCTTCATCACGACGTCCGTACGCCATCACGAACTGGGCCCGATCGCCCTGGCGCTCGTGAAGCGCAACGTGCCGCTGGACGCCGCGCTGATGGCGGACTCGACGGCGGCGGCACAGGAGGTCGTGGTCGAGCCGTAGCACTCACGTCTCCGTGAGGGGCCACGTCTCCGTGAGGGACCGCGTCAACGGGACGGCTTCGGGACGGCTTCGGGAGGACTCCGGGGGGCTCACATCTCCAGGAGGACGGTGAACGGGCCGTCGTTCGTCAGTGAGACCCGCATCCGGGCGCCGAAGCGGCCCGTGGCCACCGTGGCACCCAGGGCGCGGAGTTGGGCGACGACCTCGTCGACGAGGGGCTCGGCCACATCGCCGGGGGCGGCGGCGTTCCAGGTGGGGCGGCGGCCCTTGCGGGCATCGCCGTACAGCGTGAACTGGCTGATGACGAGCAGCGGCGCGTCGATGTCGGAGCAGGACCGCTCGTCGGCCAGCATCCGAACGGACCAGAGTTTGCGCGCGAGTTGGGCCGCCTTCTCCTTGGTGTCCTCGTGCGTGACCCCGACCAGGACGCACAGTCCCTCGCCGCTGATCTCGCCGACCGTCTCGCCGTCCACGACGACGCTCGCGCCGTCCACCCTCTGCACCACCGCACGCATGCGGACCATGATGCCGTGTCACGCCGGTGTCACGAGCTGCGGGCCCTTCGCGTGATTTCTGAGGGTAACCAACCCGCCATCTGGGGCCGATCGGGTCACTCGGTCACATAGCGACCATCTGGGGTGGCACCATGCGGGGTGTTGCGGTGCACCCGCTGGGTTGACCGCGCCGGTCGAGGGGACGGTAGAGGCACATGAGCACATCGAGGACCGGGCAGCAGCCCGGGGCCGTGTCATTGACCCGCACGAGTGAACGGGCGGGGAGGATGACGGCCCGGCCACCGGTGCAGCGCACCGACAGCGGCCCGCGGGCCGCCGATCCGGCCCGGCCCGACGTCGCCTTGCTCCGGCTGCCCGAACTGCGGACGCTGCGCCGCGACGCGCAGCGGGACGAGGCCGACCTCAGTTATGTCCGGCGGCTGCTCCAGGGGCGCATCGACATCCTGCGGGCGGAGCTCGCGCGCCGCGGGGAGCGGCGGGTGCCCGGCGCGGTCTCAGGACCCCGGTCGCTGGTGGACGGCGGGAAGCCGTCCGTCGTCGAGCGGCTCTCCGAGATCCTGACGGACGCGCCGGCCCGGTACCGCTCCTCGGCCCGCCATGTGACGGTGGGCACGCCGCACGGCGAGGAGTACCGGGCACTGGCCGCCGACATGCTCGCCGAGGTGGAGCTGTCGGACCTGGACGCCCGGACGGACGAAGAGCTGATCGCGGGACTGGGACGCCTCGTCCGCTATGAGCAGCAGGTCTCCCGGCAGCGCCAGCAGCTTCAGCGCACGGCCGACGACTGCAGCACCGAGATCGCCCGCAGGTACCGTGAAGGCGAAGCACAAGTAGACGACCTGCTCATGTGACGTGGCGGCCCCGGCGATCCCGGGGCCGAGGGCGCGCCGGAATCCAGGAGGCGCACGCCCGCTCCACACCGGTGGGGGCGCGGTCCGGGACACGACCCGGCCGGCGCCTTCCGAGCGGGTCCCCGTTCCGGAAGGCCACCGCCGATGTCCGTCGCTCCCAGCACGCCCGAAGGTTCCCCCGCCCCCGACGACGCCTCCGGCATACCCGGCATACCCGTCACTCCGAGTGCACCCGGTACGCCCGGCACGACGGGCGGCACGGGCGGCACAGGCAGGACGGGAACGCCAGGTGCGGCCGGTACTGCCGCCGCATCCGCCGCATCCGGCACGCCCGGCGGACTCCCGGTCCTCGCCGAGGTCGTGCGGTCCGGCTTCGTCGAGGGCCGCCACCGCGGCAGCCTGGTCGTGCTCGCCGCCGACGGGACGGTCGAGCTGGCGCTCGGCGACGTGACGGCGCCGGTCTTCCCCCGCTCGTCGAACAAGCCCATGCAGGCCGCGGGCGTCCTGCGCGCGGGCCTGGATCTGGCGGGGGAGCGTCTCGCCCTCGCCGCCGCGAGCCACTCCGGGGAGACCTTCCACCGTGACCTGGTCCAGAAGATGCTCGTGGAGCACGGGCTGATCACCGAGCAGCTCCAGTGCCCGCCGGACCTGCCGCTGGACCCCGTCGAGGCCGAGACCTACCTCGCCTCCGGTGCCGTCCGCGACCGGGTCACCATGAACTGCTCCGGCAAGCACACGGCGATGCTCGCGGTGTGCGCGCTGCGCGGCTGGCCCACCGAGTCGTACCTCGATCCCGGGCACCCCCTCCAGCAGCTGATCCACTCCGTGGTCGAGGAGGCCGCCGGGGAGCCGGTCGCCGCGGTCGGCACGGACGGCTGCGGGGCGCCCCTGATGGCGATCACCCTCACCGGCCTCGCCCGCGCCTTCCGCTCCTTCGTCCTCGCGGCCCCCGGCTCCGCCGAACGCCGCGTCGCCGACGCCATGCGCGCCCACCCCGAGTACGTGGCCGGCACTCGGCGCCCCGACACCTGGCTGATGCGCGAGGTCCCGGGCGCCCTCTCCAAGATGGGCGCCGAGGCCGTCCAGGCGGTTGCCCTCCCCGACGGCCGCGCCCTCGCCTTCAAGATCGACGACGGCGGGGGCCGGGCACTGGGCCCCGTCCTGGCCCGCGCGCTGGGCCTGCTGGGCGTGGAAGCGCCGGTGGTGACCCGGATCGGCAGCGCACCTCTGCTGGGCGGCGGGCGCGCGGTGGGGGAGATCCGGGCGGCGTTCTGAGAGGGACGCCGTGGGCCGGAGCGTCCCGCGTAGGGGCACGGGGACTCGCGTGACCGGCCCTGCCGGCTCCCACCGGCCCGCGGAGAACGCCCCCGCGGTGGAGAACGCCCCCGCGGTGGAGAACGCCCCCGCGGTGGAGAACGCCCCCGCGGTGGAGAACGCCCCCGCGGTGGACGAACGTCCGTGGGCCCGTGGTCCCCGTGCGGAAGGGGCGGGACGGTCAGGAGGGGCGAGAGGGTCAGAAGGGCGTCAGGAGGGCGTCCGGAGGGGCGGCGCGGAAATCCCCGCGACACCCCGTCGGCGTACACCTAGCGTGGCCCCATGACCCCGCACGACGCCATCGACACGATCGACGTACGACCGATCACCACCCCCGACATCCCCGACTGGCTGCGCGCGCTGAAGACGGGGTTCCTGCGGGCGCCGACCGTGTCGGGGCAGGAGGCCGAGGCGCGGGCGCCGGGGCTCCTGCTGTCGAGGACGCTGGGCGCGTTCGACGGCAACCGCTGTGTCGCGACCTTCAGGTCGTTCCCGCAGGAGCTCACCGTGGTCGGCGGAGCGGCCGTCCCCGCGGACGCGATCTCCAACGTGACCGTCTCGCCCACGCACCGCCGCCGGGGCCTCCTCACCCGCATGATGGAGGCCGACCTGGCGGCGGCGAAGGAGCGGGGCGATGTCGTCGCGACGCTCATCGCCGCCGAGTACCCGATCTACGGCCGCTACGGCTTCGGCCCCGTCACCACCACCGCCGAGTGGACCATCGACGTACCGCGCACCGGTCTGGACCCCCGCTGGGCGGGCCCGGCCGACGGCGGCCGTATCGACCTCGTGGACCCCGAGGACGTCCGCAAGGCGGGTCCCGAGCTGCACGAACGGTTCCGGCGCGGCCGGCCCGGAGCGGTCAGCCGCGACGACCGCTGGTGGCAGATCAACACCGGTCTGCTGAATCTCGGGGGCGAACCCTGGAAGGAACCGTTCTACGCCGCGTACCGATCGGCGTCCGGCGAGGTGGAGGGCCTGGTCGCCTACGAGTCGGACGACAACTGGGGCGACGCCAACCAGCCCCGGAACACGGCCGAGGTGAACTGGCTGCTCGCGGTGACACCGGCGGCCGAGCGCGCCCTGTGGCGGTACCTCTGCTCGATCGACTGGATCACCCGGGTCAAGACCGGCCGACGTGCCCCCGACGACCTGCTGCCGCACTTCCTGCCGGACCCGCGCGCCGCCCGCATCACCACCCAGTCGGACTGGCTCTGGGTGCGGATCCTGGACGTCGTACGGGCTCTGGAGGCACGGACGTACGGGGCTGCCGGGACGCTCGTGCTGGAGGTGCTGGACGGGAGCGGGTCGGCCGGCGGCCGCTATCGGCTCCAGGCCGCCCCGGACGGTACGGCGACCTGCTCGCCCACCGCCGAGGAGGCCCAACTGACTCTGTCCGTGGCGGACCTGGCGACGTTGTGGCTCGGAGACGAGTCCGCGGTGCGGCTGGTGGCGCTGGGCCGGGTCCGGGAACGGCAAGAGGGCGCCGCCTCCGTTGCCGACGCCCTGCTGCGGACGTCCAGGCGACCGTGGTGCCCGGACATCTTCTGAACTGCTGCTGCCGGTCGGGTGGTTCTCCTTCCACGCGGGTGCCGAGTTCTGATCCGTAGCGATTCAGTTGTGGTGGTGCGGTGGTGCGGACCGACCGGGCTCCCGGCTCCCCTCCGGAGGGGAGCCCGGTCGGCCGGACTGGCGGACGGTGGCGTCCGGTCAGCCGGACTGGGCGAGCAGCATCACGAGGATCACGGCCCCGATGCCGCTGATCATGGTGTTCCTGGCCTTGAGCCCGACGGACAGCGCGACGAACGCGATGATGCCCATCGGCCCGTACTCCCACTGGATGAGTTGCTCGAATCCGATGGCAAGGGCGGCGACGGCGAGGGCGACGAGCGGCATGACGGTCCCTCCTTCGGGACGGGGAGGCGGACCCCCGCTGAGGACCGTCCGCCGACCACCTGCCGTGCAGGCGGGGCTTCGGCGGCCAACCCTCCGGAAGTTTGACCATGTTGTGCAAGTTGGCTACCAACTCATCCTTAGTTATCTCCGTGTTGGGGCGACTCATAACCACCTATCCGGCAACTGCCCAAAGATGGCGGGAAGTTGTAGTGTTCTGGTTGTGGAGCCGGAGCACGCCGCCGTCAACGGGCGGAACAGGTCACCACGGCCGCCGAGGTCACACCGCGAGGTGGCCGACGAGCTGCGCAGTCGGATCAGGTCCGGTCAGCTGCGGGCCGGCCAGCGCATGCCGACCCAGGCCAAGCTGGCCGACGAGTTCGGCGTCGAGCGCGGCGCGGTGCGCCAGGCGCTGCGCATCCTGCAGTCGGAGCACCTGCTCGTCAATGTGTCCAAGGGGAGCCCGGCGACGGTCGCGGACCAACCGGAAGGGGCTCTGACCGGGCCCGGAGCCGCACCCTTGCCCACGACGGTGGCGCTCGGCCCGCGCATAGCGGCCGCCTTCGCCGCTCCTCGTGTGGCGATAGACGCCCTCTGTCTCACGTCGGTCTCGCTGACCCTCGCCATGGGCGAGCCCCTGCGGCAGATTCACGCCGGGCGAATAAAACCGGCCAGGGTGGACGTCCGGGTGCTGCTCCCGAGCGGTGACATCGACCTGGCCTTCCCGGCACCGGTCGACGCGGGCTCCGACGGCCGGCTCCAGCGCGGCTGGCTGGCCAACCGCAACGCCCAGGGACAGGTGCTGCGGCACAACCTGCTGGCGCTGAGGGCCACGCACGGCATCGACGTGAACGTCACCTTCCGCGCGCTGCCCTTCACTCCGCCGGTGAAGTTGTACCTGCTCAACGAGGCGGAGGCGCTCTTCGCGTACTACACGCTCACGCGGCGGGGCGAGGAGATCGACCACGAATACCTGGAGATGTACGACGTCGAGGGCACGCAGTCGATGCTGTTTCCCTTCGGCCAGGGGGCGGGACTGCGGGACACCACGTTCGTGGAGCAGTCCCACCTCTGGTTCAACGCGCTGTGGGAGACCATCAGTTCGGAACTGCTGTTCACGAACTGATGGCCGGCCCGGCGACCATCAGGGCCAGTACCACGGCCCCTACCGAGCTGCACGTGGGGCTCTTCGCCTTGATCCCGATGGTGAGCAGCAGCAGTCCGACGATGCCCGCCGGTCCGTACTGCCATTGAACGAGTTGCTCGAAGCCGACGACGAAGACGGCGGAGAGGAGGGCGAGGGCGGGCATGGTGGTTCCTCCTGCTTCTTCAGTGACGTGCTCGGGGTGGCAGATGCCGCAGATGGTCGAGAGGAGGCAAAAGTTCCGCCATCTTGGCCAAGTTGGCAACCAACTATGCCTATGTTGTCCCCACTTGGTGACTGTCCATAAACAACTTTCAAACAACTCCCCGTAGATGGGGGAGAGTTGTACCGTTTGGTCGTGACTCAGGAGAACGTTGTGGTGAGTGACAGCGGCAGAAGGCTTTCGCCCCAGCAGGTCGCCGACGCCCTGCGGGAGCGCATCCGTTCCGGCGAGCTGAAGGCGGGCGACCGCCTGCCCACCCAGGCGGAGCTGGCCGACGAGTTCGGCGTCGAGCGCGGTGCGGTCCGGATGGCACTGCGCGCGCTCCAGGAGGACGGCCTTCTCAGCAACGTCAGCAAGGGCAGCCCGCCGCGGATCGCGACGACCTCCCCGAACAGGGAGGCGCCGCAGCCGACGATGGCCGGGCTGGCGCCGCGGCTGGCGGTCGCCTTCTCGGCGCCCCAGGTGCGTGTCGACGCCGCCTGCCTCACGGCGGAGACTTTGATGCTGGCCCTGGGCGAACCCGTCCGCATGATCCACGAGGGCCGCATTCGCCCGGAGTCGATCGATGTCCGGCTCCTGCTGCCCAGCCGGGAGATCAATCTGGCGTTCCCCATCTCCGTCGACGGCCGCAGCGACGACGACCCGGTCCACCGGCGCTGGTTGGAGCAGCGCAACGCCCAGGGGCACGTCCTGCGCCACAATCTCCAGTCCCTGCGCTCGTCCCACGGCATCGACGTCCGCGTGACCTTCCGGGCGCTCCCCTTCACCCCACCGGTGAAGCTTTACCTGCTCAACCAGTCGGAAGCGCTGATCGCGTACTACATGATCACCAGGCGCGAGGAGACCGTGGAGAGCGAAGTCCTGGACATGTTCGACGTCCTCGGCTCCGACTCCCTTCTCTTCTCCTTCGAGGAAGGGGCCGGCCAGCGGGACGCCGCCTTCGTGCAGGAATCGCAGAAGTGGTTCGACGCCCTCTGGGAAACCATCAGCACGGACCTGACACTCTCCTAGTGGCCTCTGATACGACTGATACGCCCCAGACTGAGCTGATGCCAGTTGAGACGGAATCCGTTCAAGAACTGATCACATCCGCCCGCTTCGTGGTCTTCGACTTCGATGGGCCGATCTGCCGACTGTTCGCGCAGTACACAGCGCAGCGCGTGGCAGGAGAGTTGGTCGAGTGGCTCGCGTTGCACGGGCTGAGAGAGCTTCTGACGGATGAGGAACGGCGCCATCCCGATCCCTGGTTGCTCCTGCGCGCCGTTGACCAGCGTCATCCGGACAGCGATCTGGTCGCCGAGTTGGAGGAGTGGCTCACCCGGCACGAACTCAAGGCTGTGCCTACCGCTTGGCCCACTGCCTACGCGGATCCCCTCATACGGACATGGAGCGCCGTCGGCGTGCGCCTCGCGATCGCGACCAACAACTCCGCGCTCGCGGTCCGCCGGTACCTGGACAGCCGCGATCTCCTGGCGTGCTTCGCTCCTAACATCTACGGCCGGACCCAGGATCTCGGCCTCCTGAAGCCTCATCCGCATTCGCTCAATCGTGCGCTGAACGCCCTGGGTGCCGCGCCCTCCGCCGCGCTCATGATCGGCGACACCCCGGCGGACCTGATCGCCTCCCGGGAGGCAGGGGTCCCGTTCTTGGGCTACGCCACCAACGTGGAGAAGGCCGATCTGCTGCGCAGTACCGGGGCGACCGCCGTGGTGAGCTCACTGTGGCCGCTGCTGCGTGTGCTGCGGGGGCAGATGTGAGGGAAGAGTTCGACGAGCGCGTTTCGTTTGTGAAGCGCGGGTGGGGGAAGTTGGTAGCCAACTGTATTGAGGTTGGCGGGCTTTGGCACCATCAGCGGGCGGCTGTCGATGAAGGCAACGGGAAGGCGCGGAGTTGTAGCGTCTCGTCATGATTCGGGAGAGCGTTGCAGTGAACGGCATCATCAGGCGAACTCACACCGAGATCGCCGACATCTTGCGAGACCGCGTCCGCACAGGACAGCTCAGGGTCGGAGACCGGCTGTCCACTCAGGCTGATCTGGCTCAGGAGTTCGGAGTGGAGCGCGGTACCGTGCGCCAGGCTCTGCGGATACTTCACAATGACGGGCTGCTCGTGAACGTCACGAAGGGCAGCCCACCCCGCATCGCTGAACCTCGGCCGTCGGGCCGCGAGCCGCAATCCACGATGGTCACGCTTGCGCCCATGCTTGCAGAGGCTTTCTCGGTGCCGCATGTGAGCGTTGACGTCATCTGCCTGACGTCCGAGACCCTGATGGTCGCCCTCAGTGCACCCCTGCAGCGGATTCACGCCGGTGAGATACGTCCCGAGTCGATAAGTCTCCGCGTCCTGCTGCCGAGCAGGAAGATCCAGCTGGCCTTCCCTGCCCCCCTGGACGGTTGGGGCCAAGACCGCGATCAGGACAACCAGGTTCGCCAGCACTGGCTGGCGCTGCGCAACTCGCAGGTGACGGTGGTCAAGCACAACCTCCTGGCCTTGCGGGACGCGTACGGGATCAGCGTCGATGTCACCTTTCGGGTCGTGCCGTTCACACCCCCGATGAAGCTCTACGTGCTGAACGGCACAGAGACGCTGGTGGGTTACTACTTGGTTGCCGAGCATGAGGAGCCGAAGGACGGCGGAGCGCTGGAGCTGCACGACGTGCGGGGCGTGGACTCGATTCTTCTCCCCTTCGACAGCAGGTCCTCACAACGCGACGCCGCCTTCGTGGAGCAGTCGGGCAAGTGGTTCGACTCCCTCTGGGAAACCATCTCCACGGAGCTGTCGCTCGCCTGACCGGCACGCGGAAGGGGCCGGCACGCTCACGCCCGGGCCATCAGCAGGACCAACAGCACGGCGCCGACTGACGCGCACGTCGAGTTGCGTGACTTCAGTCCAATCCCCAACAGGCACAAGCCCATGATTCCGATGGCGCCGAACTTCCACTGCACTATCTGCTCGAAGCCGATCACCAGGGCAGCTACGGTGAGCTCCAGCAAAGGTGTGATCTTCATCGGACCCCCTTGGGTTGTCGCCAACCTACCCGCCAATTGGACTGGTTGACTTAGATTGGTTGTGCCCTGCTGGATTGGCGTCCTAACTATCAGTCCAATGGGAAGTGTGATTTGTCTGAAAGTGGCGTGTCGCGTGGCCGTAGGCGGTAGGTTCGGCGTGTGACTGAGTCGCGAGGTTCGGAAAGCGGAGGTCGCGAGTTCGCTCGCGTGGAGACGGCTCTCCTGGAACAGCTGTCGAACGGGACGTACCACCCCGGGGGCCTGCTCCGGCCGCAGCGGGAGCTGGCGGCCGAGTTCGGGGTGTCCAGGGATACGGTGCAGCGAGTTCTGCGACAGCTGGCCAGGCAGGGTTGGATCGAGGCGCGGCAGGGCAGTGGGAGCCGGGTGCTGAAGGTGCCCGTCGGCCCGTCGGTGGAGGGGCGGTCCACGCGGCCCGGCCGGGCGTCGCTGCGTCCGCTGATCGATGCGGCGTTCGAACAGCCGACTGTGTCTCTGGACGTCTTCTCGCTCACCTCCGAGACCTTCTACAGCCATCTGAACGTCCAGATCGGCCGGATCAACGAGCGGGAGATAGTGCCGGAGCGGCTGACCGTTCGCCTGATGCTGCCGTCGGAAGACCAGACGCTCGCCTACCCCCGAGCCGTGGCCGCCGATGATCCCCGGATCTGGGAGCGCTGGCGGGACATGGCCCGGCGGCACTGCAACCAGTCCCGGGCATTGATCGGCGACCTGCGGGCCAAGGGGAAGGTGGATGCCGCACTGACGATCCGCCGGGTGCCGCTGACCCCTCAGTTCAAGCTGTACGTGCTGAACGACACCGAGATGCTGCATGGCCCGTACGAAGTGATCCGGCGCACGATCGCGTTGGAGGACGACGCACGGACCGAGATCGAGGCCTTGGATGTGCTCGGCTTGGGTTCGCCCCTCTCGTACCACCGGCGCGAGGACGAAGCCGACTCGCACGACACCACCTTCTTCGCCGGCCAGCAAGGCTGGTTCGAGTCGTGCTGGGAGGAGTTGGGCGTGGAGGAGGTCGGCGCCTGAGCGGCCAACAGCAAGGCACGAGAGATCGACCCCGGGCGAGAGCGTCCAGATAGTGACACGGTGTGACGCCGATCACGTGAAGGGCTACTCTGAGCGCTCATGTCGTCCCCTCTGCCTCGCAGGGCGCACCAGGCGCTGGTGCGCCGTCTCGCCGAGGCGCGTCGCCGCCGACCGGAGGGGGAGGTGGTTACCGGCCACCACAACAGCAATCACATCGTGCCGCTGGGGCAACCGCTGGCGTTCCTGTTGGGTATCGAATCCGGCCAGGTCCAAGCCAAGTTCCGCACCCCCTTCCGGACCGTCGAGGTCGTGCCCCGGATCTGGCGGCGTGAGTCGGAGGTGTTGAGGGTGGTGAGCAGGCGACTGAATGACGTGCCTCGCTGTCTTGCGGACTTCGGAGAATGGTCACTGCACGCCTATCTGGCGGGACACTCTCTGGCCGACCTGGTCCCGGTGGGGCCGATCGGCAGTCGGCGGCTGGCGGTGCTGGCGGAGTTCTTCGCGCGGCTGACCACCGTTCCGGAAGACGAACTGCCCGAGCTTCCGGCCGACTGGCCGAAGGACAGGGACAGCCGAGGGTTTCTGTGCTGGCTGGCCGACTTCGCGGAGCGGAGTGTGCACCGGGCCAACCGGCCTCGCTTCGGAGACCTCTTCGACGCGGTCGGCATCCCGCGCGATGCGGTGGACCGATTCCTACGCTCCGTACCGGAGCTCACGCCTCGTCCGTTTGCCCTGTTGCACACGGACGTCCACCGGGCCAACGTGGTGGTGACAGCCGGGGCGGAGGGCGAGCGTCTTTCGGTCATCGACTGGGAACTCGCGCTGTACGGAGATCCGTTGCATGACCTGGCTACCCATCTGGTGCGCATGGACTACGACAAGACGGAGCACGAGTTGATGGTCCGGCTGTGGGCGAAGGCGATGGAACGCGCAGATCACGCGGACATGACGCGGGGAGTCGACCGGGACCTGCGCGTGTACCTCTCCTTCGAATACGTTCAGTCGGTGTTCCCCGATGTGATGCGGGCCGCTCTGGCACTTTCCGATCACCCCGAGGAGCCGGAATTCGGCCATGCCGCGGAGCGGGTGTGCCGGGCCCTTGGCCGTGCGAGGGAGCCACTGGCGCTCGTGGACGACCCGTTGGACGAGAGGGCGGCGGTGCAGGCGCTGCGGGAGTGGCACGCCGCGGACATGGAGTGGCGGATGGAGCGGCATGAACGTTGACCTCGATGACATCAGAGACGTTCGGGAGCTGCTCGCGGACGTACGTTGTGTCCTCTTCGACTTCGACGGGCCCATCTGCAGGCTCTTCCCACAGGGTTCGTCGATGCGCGTGGCCGACGAACTCCGGGCCCGCGTCGACGGTGAGGATCTGGTCGACGTACTGACGCAGCGGGAGCGTGCGGACAAGGATCCTCATGTCGTACTGCGGGCGATGCACCGTGCGCGGGGGCAGAGGGATCTAGGGCACCTGGTCGCGGAGCTCGAAGCGTTGGTGACCGCAGGGGAGGTGGAGGCGGCCCGGCGAGCATGGCGTACCCCGGGCGCCGACTCACTGGTGCGACTGCTGGCCGAGCGCGGCTACCGGTTGGCCGTCGTCACCAACAACTCGCCCCGGGCCGTCGATTCCTACCTGCAGTCCCACGGCCTGGCGAAGTACTTCGCGAGCGTCCACGGCCGTACCGCCAGCCCCGAATTGATGAAACCGCATCCCGACGTCGTCATCCGCGCACTGCGGAGCCTGAACACGGCGGCGGCGGACGCGGTGATGATCGGCGACACCCCGTCCGACGTAGAGGCGGCGCACAGGGCCGGAGTCCGCTTCATCGGATACGGCCGGAACTCGGAGAAGAGGGCAAGGCTGCGGGAGGCCGGAGCCAAGCCGGTGTTCACCTCGTATGTTCCGTTGCTCGATCGGATGTAGCGGCTGTGGTGTCGCTCGCGACACACAGGGCGCAGGAGCCGTTGGGGTTGCAGGTTGGAAGCCGCGATGGCGGCGGAGCTACGCTTCACGACCATGAGCAGCGGCAACGCGGGACTGCGTGAACGCAAGAAGCAGCGGATGTACCAGGCCGTCTCCGACATCGCCATCGGTCTCTTCCTGGAGAAGGGGTTCGACGCCGTGTCCGTCGCCGAGGTCGCGGCCGCCGCCGAGATCTCCAAGCCGACGCTCTTCCGGTACTTCCCCTCCAAGGAGGACCTGGTCCTGCACCGGTTCGCGGACCACGAGACGGAGGCCGCGCGGGTCGTCGAGGAGGGGCGGGCGGCCGGGAGGTCCGCGATCGGCGCGCTCCGCGAGCACTTCCTGGACGGGCTGCGGCGCGACGATCCCGTCACCGGGCTCAACGAACATCCCGCCGTCCTGGCATTCCAGCGGCTGCTGTACGGGACGCCGTCGCTGGTGGCGCGGCTGTACGGGTACCTGGAGCGGTCCGAGGCCGCGCTCGCCGAGGCCCTCGCCGAGCCGCTGGGAGACCCGCTCGACGCGCGGCTCGCCGCCGGACAGATCACCGCCGTGCGCCGCATCCTCGCCGAGGAGAACGTGCGGCGGATCACGGCGGGCGAGCGCGCGGCGGACGTGCGTCGCGACGCCGTGGTGGCGGCCGAGCGGGCCTTCGCGCAGCTGGCGGCGGGGTTTCCGGGGCTTGCCTGAGGGCTGGGTGAGACGGGTATCCGCGCCTCCGACCTGATCTGCCCAGGTAAATAATGTTACTCGGTAACGTTATTCCGCTAGTCTGGATGGAATGACGCCCGACCCCTCCCGGAGGCATGCCCCGGACCCGCCGCTCGCCCGCTTCCTCTCCCGTGAGCGCGCCTTCCACGACACCTGCCGCGCCGCCCTCGCCGCGATGGTCGACGGCGCCGAGGAGCAGGTCGTCACCGGCGAGGACGTCTCCGCCTCCGGCGCCGACGCCGAGGTGCTCGGGTATGTGCTGCGCAGCCAGGCGAAGGAGTTGCGCGAGCTGCCCCAAGGGCCCCTGTTCTTCGGCCGGTTGGACTTCGAGGAGGCGCGTGCGGCGGCCGGCGACCACGCCGGGCAGAGCTATCACATCGGGCGGCTGCGGATCAGGGAGCACCCCGCCGCCCCTCCCCTCGTCGTCGACTGGCGCGCCCCGGTCTCGCGTGCCTTCTACCAGGCGAGCGTCCGCGACCCCCAGGGCGTGGCCGTCCGCCGCCGCTTCGGCTGGGCCCCGGGGAGCCGGGGTGATTCCGGCGACCTCACGGGCCTGGAGGACGAGCACATCGGGGCGGAGTGGAGGGGGAGGGAGCGGGCGGGGGCGGACCGGATCGGGGCTGCCGGGGGTTCGGCCGGCCACGGCGGTTCGATCCTCGCCGGGGAGATCGAGCGCCCCCGTGTCGGACCGATGCGTGACATCGCCGCCACCATCCAGCCCGAGCAGGACGATCTGGTACGGGGTGATCTCGCGTCCTCGGTCTGTGTGCAGGGCGCCCCGGGTACCGGCAAGACGGCCGTCGGCCTGCACCGGGCCGCCTACCTCCTCTACACGCACCCGCAGCGCATCCGCCGCGGTGGCCTGCTGATCCTCGGCCCCAACCGCACGTTCCTGTCGTACATCGCGGAGGTGCTGCCCGCACTCGGGGAGACGGGAGTACGGCAGTCGACGATCGCGGAGGAGATCGCCGGCCACCCGGTGACCGGCGAGGACGTGGAGCGTGCCGCGGTCGTCAAGCACGACGCCCGGATGGCTGAGGTGCTGCGCCGGGCGCTGTACGGGCACATCGGCGTACCGGCCGAACCCGTCGCCGTGCCGGACGGGACGTACCGCTGGCGCGTCCCCGTCGGCGTGCTGCGCCGCATCGTGGACGACGTACGCGCCGAGGAACCGCCGTACGCCGTCGGGCGGGAGCGGGTACGGACGCGGGTCGTGCGGTACGTGCGGGAGCGGGCCGAGCTGCGGGCCGGGCCGCAGACGAACGCCTGGGCGCAGCGGATCTCGCGGGCCCGGCCGGTCGGCGCGTACGTCGACGCGGTGTGGCCCCGGGTGCGTCCCGAGGAACTGCTCACCCGACTCCTGACCGACGCGGACGCGTTGGAGCGCGCGGCCGAGGGGATCCTCGACGCCGACGAGCGCAAGGCGGTCCTGTGGGCGAAGCCACCGCGCTCGTGGAAGTCGGCGCGGTGGTCGGCCGCCGATCTCGTCCTCCTCGACGAGATCGCCGGCCTCATCGAACACCCCGAGGGATATGGCCACTTGGTGATCGACGAAGCGCAGGATCTGTCGCCGATGGAGTGCCGGGCGATCGCGCGGCGGGCCTCTTTCGGGTCGCTGACCGTGCTCGGTGACCTGGCGCAGGGCACGACTCCCTGGGCGGCCCGGGAGTGGGGCGAACTCCTGCTCCATCTCGGCAAGCCGGAGGCCGACGTCGTCCCCCTGACGACCGGATTCCGGGTGCCCGAGGTCATCGTCGAACTCGCCAACCGGGTGCTGGACCGCCTCGATGTGGGCGTTCCTCCTGCCCGATCACTGCGCAGGGACGGCGAATTGACGATCCGGCCGACCTCCGACCCCTCGGCCGAGACCGTCGCGGCCGTGCGGGAGGCGCTCGAGCACGAGGGGTCCATCGGAGTCATCACCGCCGACACGGATGTCGTACGGGTGCGGGAGGCGCTCGGCGCCGCGGGGATCACTGCGGCCGGAGCCGATGAACTGGGGGCCCGGGTCGCGGTGTTGCCAGCGAGCCTCGCCAAGGGGCTGGAGTACGACCATGTCGTGGCCGTGGAACCGGCCGCGATCGCGGAGGCGGAGTCCCGCGGGCTGCACCGGCTCTACGTGGTGCTGACCCGGGCGGTGTCACGCCTGGACGTGATCCACGCCCGACCCCTGCCCTGGTGACCGTCGCTCTCGTGCCGCGGCCCCTGCCCTGGTGACCGTCGCCCCCGTGCCGCGGCCGCGGTGATCCCAGCCCGGGTGATGCCTGTCCCCGTGACCCCGGCCCGGTGATCCCTGCCCTCCTGACCCCGGCCCGGTGATCCCTGCCCTCCTGACCCCGGCCCGGTGATCCCCGTCCGAGTGGCCCCCGGCGGTTCACCAGGACAGGGGGCGGCCGTCACGGAAGAAGCCCCCGGTGGGGCCGTCGTCCGGAAGGGTCGCCGCCCAGACGACGCTCGCGGCGCCCTCCGCGACGGGTCGGCCGCCCGGCCCGCCCATGTCGGTCGCGACCCAGCCCGGACAGACCGCGTTCACCAGAATCCCGTCGGAACGCAGTTCGGCGGCGAACATCCTGGTCAGGGCATTGAGGGCCACCTTCGACGCCGAGTAGGCGGGGGTTCCGCCGCCCATGCCGGCGAGGGACGCGGCCTCGCTGGACACGTTCACGACCCGCGGGTGCTCGCTCGCGCGCAGCAGCGGGAGCAGCGCCTGGGTCAGCCGCCAGGGCCCGTACAGATTGGTCTCGGCCGCCCGGCGTACGACGTCCAGGTCGGCGGTCGTCGCGCGCTGCCAGGTGTCGTACGTGATCGCCGCGTTGTTGATCAGCACGTCGAGGGCGTCGATGTCCCGGGCCGCCGTGGCGATGTCCGCCTCGGAGGTGACGTCGAGGCGGAGCGGGCGGACCTCGGGCAGTCCAATGGCTCCGGCGGCGTCGGCGGCGGCCTCCGCGGACCTGGCCGTCAGATACACGGTGTGGCCCGCGGCGGCCAGCAGCCGGGCGACCTCGTGGCCGATACCGCGGTTGGCGCCGGTGACGAGCGCGATCACCGGGTCGCTCCGGCGAGGTCCAGGAAGGGGATCAACTGCTCTTCCTCATGTGTCAGATGGGCTTCGAGTTCGCTCGTGAGGCGGTCCACCTCGGAGAGTACGCGGCCGGGGTCCGCGTCCTCGGCAGCGACGACCCGGCGCAGCTCGTCGAGGAGTTCGGCGATCCGTTCGTGCTCGTGACGCAGCCGGTCGAGGACGGGCGCCGCTTCGGGGCGGTGGCCGGCGAGCATCGGGAAGATGCCCAGCTCCTCGCCGGTGTGGTGGTTGTGCAGGCCCTGGCAGAGAGTGAGGCAGTTGACGCGGAGCTGGGCACCCAGGGACGCCGCGCCCTGTTCCGTCACCTCCTTGCGGATCAGGGTGAGTTCGCGCCGGAAGGCGTCGTGGACGAGCTTCAGCGCTTCGGCCATGGAGTCGGCTTCGATGTTCGGCGGGCCGTCCTTGGGGAGCGCGCGCAGGGCGACGACGGGGATGACGCGGTCCGTCTTCGCCTGGTACTCCGCCCACCCCGGATCGGCCTCCACCGCCCGGGCGAACATGCGGTCGCGCTCGGCGCGTTCGAGCACGAGGGCGTCCGCCTCGTACCTGAACACGCCGTCCTCGACGGTCACCCGCGGATGCGCGACGAGGTTGCGGAACCAGTCGGGATGCCGGGGCGCGCCACCGGCCGACGCGATGACGAGCACCCGCTCGCCCCCGTCCGGGTAGTAGCCGACGGGGGTCGTGTGCGGGGTCCCCGTCCGTGCCCCGAGGGTTGTCAGCAGAATCAGCCGCGCTCCCTCGAAATAGCCGCCGACGCGCCCGCCATTGGCGCGGAATTCCTCGATGACCTGCTCATTGAAGGGGTTGGGCATTCTCTTCCTTTTCTGTTTTTGGGCAGGGTGAATTACCGCGGGGTGAATGCTGTCCGCGGTGTGTCAGGTGCTCGGTGGATCGCTCGATCGTGTGCGCAGGCCCGTGTCCCGTACGAGGGGTACGCGGCGGAGAACGCCTACGGGCGTGGGGCCCGCACGAGCTCGCAGGGGGTGCGCACAGGCAGCGCGCGCGGGAGGCGCACACGGAAAGGCGTACGAGAAGAGAACTCGTACGAAGGAAGAGAACGGGGGGCGGCGCTCTGGCCCGCCCCGGCCTCACTCGGAGGCCGGGTACCCGATTCGCTCACGGCACAAGGCCGACCCGGCAGTCATGAACGTCACCGTAATGCCTCTCCGCTCTGCAAGGCAATACCGAATTCCGTGAGGACGGCCGAATCGGCGACCGTGAAGGCGTTTCCGTGTTTCAGAAGTCGAGAGCGGCGACTTCGATGCGGCGCAGTTCGTCCGGTTCGGCGATGACCTTGATCTCGGTGATGAGGCCGTCGTCCGTGACGGCGAAGGTGAGGACCAGGCTGAGGTGGCCGAAGGGGGCCATGACGAGCCCGACCGTGCCGTCCAGAAGAGCGGGGCCGGTGAAGCGGGCGCGGCCGGTGGCGGCCATCGCGCTCCCGGCGACCGTGGCCGCGCCGCCGACCACGACCGGTTCGGGGGTCGGGATGACGGACCGGTCGGCGTGCAGGACGACATCGGGATGCAGGAGGGCGACCAGCGCCTCGAAGTCTCCGCCGCGGGTGGCGGCCAGGAACGCGTCGACCACTCGGCGCCGACGGGCCAGATCGGCGTCCGGCAGGGGAGAGGCGCCCTTCACGCGGCGACGGGCGCGGCTCGCGAGCTGTCGTACCGCCGCGGGAGACCGTTCGAGCAGCGGGCCGATCTCGTCGAACGGCACGGTGAACAGGTCGTGCAGCACGAAGGCGAGCCGCTCGGCCGGGGTGAGGGTGTCGAGGACGACCAGCAGCGCCACTCCGACCGAATCGGCGAGCACGGCCTCCTCTTCGGGGTCGCCGCCGCTCCCCGGGCCGACGGGCCGGTCGGCGATCCGTGGGTCGAGAGGCTCCTCGCGCCGGCGTTCCCGCGAACGGAGCATGTTCAGACACACCCGCGCCACGATCGTGGTCAGCCAGCCGGCGAGGTTGCCGACGGCGTCGATGTCCGCCTGGGCGGCCCGCAGCCACGCTTCCTGGACGGCGTCGTCCGCCTCGCTCACCGAGCCGAGCATCCGGTAGGCGACCGCCCGCAGATGCGGCCGCTGCTCCTCGAAACGCTCGGCCGGCCACGCGCTCTCGGTCACCGTGTCACATTCCCTTCGTCCGTGGTGTCAGTGAAGTAGAACATCGGAACCCGCTGACGGGGCCCGGGTTTTCGCACCCCGGCCCCCACCACCTTGGGAGCAGCCATGACGACCAGCTCGGCGAACCCGTCCGACCGGTCCACTCCGTCCACCCCGTCGACGATCCTGGTCACCGGCGGTACGGGCACCCTCGGAAGCCTCGTCGTCCCGCTGTTGCGCGAGGCCGGTCACGACGTGCGCGTCCTGAGCCGGCACGGCCGCGAAACCGTCGACGGTGTCGCGCACGTAGCCGTCGACCTCCTCGAGGGCGAGGGCATCGAGGCCGCTCTGACCGGCGTCGGGACCGTCCTGCATCTCGCGGGCGGCCCCAAGGGCGACGACCTCGCGACCCGCAACCTCGTGCGGGCCGCCCGGGACGCGGACGTACGGCACTTCGTCTACATCTCCGTCATCGGCGCGGACCGTGTCCCGCTGGCCTGGCTCAGGTCCAAGCTGGACGCCGAGCGCGCGATCGCCGGATCGGGACTGCCGTGGACGACACTGCGGGCGGCCCAGTTCAACGAGTTGACCCTCAAGATGGTGGCCACGATGGCGAAGCTGCCGGTGTTCCCGGCGCCGGGCGGCCTGCGGCTTCAGCCGGTCGACGCGCGCGATGTGGCGGCCCGCATCACGGAACTCACGCTCGGCAGCCCGTCCGGCCTGGTCCCCGACCTGGCCGGACCCGAGGTCTACACCCTCACCGAACTCGCCGACGGCTACGCCGAGGCCCGCGGGAAGCGGCGCCGTCCGACCCTGCCGGTCCGGATCCCGGGCAAGGCGGGACGCGCGTACCGGGCGGGCGACAACCTCGCGCAGGACGGGGCGCAGACAGGCAAGCGGACGTGGGGGGACTTCCTGGCGGAGCGGGTGGGCCAGGGTGCGCCGCTCGCGTCGGCGCGGGTCGGCGACGCCGGGTAGGGCACTCACGCACGGCTGCGTGGCCCGCGGCGCGTGGACAAACAACAAAGGCAAGGAGGTCAGTCGCTCCTTGCCACTCTCAAGGTACAGCGCCCCGGGGGGCTTGCGGCAAGGCCGGGGGCATACCGCAGAATCGTCGGCCTGGGCCGGAAACCTGCGGAAAACGGGGATACGCGAAGTATGCGCGCTGTCGTCGGCCTCTGTTGTCGCGCGAGGACGTCGAACCGTCGGTGGGACGCGCGGAGCGGGCCGGCCCCGACGCACCATCGGCATAGGGGAGTTCTAGTGATGGACGTGATCGTGGTCGGCGGCGGGCCGACCGGTCTGATGCTGGCGAGCGAGCTGCGGCTGCACGGCGTGCACGTGGTCGTGCTGGAGAAGCTGACCGAGCCGACCAAGGAGACCCGCGGGCGCGGCCTGCACGCGCGCAGCGTCGAGGTGATGGACCAGCGGGGGCTGCTGGAGCGGTTCCTCGCGGTCAGTGAGAAGTTCCAGGCCGGCGGCTTCTTCGGCGGCATCATGAAGCCCTGGCCGGACCGGTTGGACACCGCGCACCCGTACGGCCTCTCCACCCTGCAGCCGGTCACCGAGCGGCTGCTCCACGAGCGTGCCGTCGAACTCGGTGCCGAGATCCGGCGTGGCTGTGAAGTGGTCGGGCTGAGCCAGGACGGGGCCGGGGTGGGCGTCGAGCTGGCGGACGGCACACGGCTGCGCTCGCGCTACCTCGTCGGGTGCGACGGCGGCCGCAGCGTGGTGCGCAAGCTGCTCGGCGTCGGATTCCCCGGCCAACCCGCCACGGTCGAGACACTGCTGGGCGACATGGAGATGACCGAGGACCCGACGAGGGTCGAGGCCGTGGTCGCGGAAGTCCGCAGGACCCATCTGCGGTTCGGCACGATCGCCAACGGGGACGGGACGCATCGCGTCATCGTGCCCGCCGACGGGGTGTCCGAGGACCGGGCGGCCGCCCCGACCCTCGAAGAGTTCAAGCGGCGGCTGCGGGCGATCGCGGGTACCGACTTCGGCGTGCACTCCCCGCGTTGGCTGTCCCGGTTCGGCGACGCCACCCGGCAGGCCGAGCGCTACCGGGTGGACCGGGTGATGCTGGCCGGCGACGCGGCGCACATCCACCCGCCGACCGGCGGGCAGGGCCTCAACCTCGGTGTGCAGGACGCGTTCAACCTCGGCTGGAAGCTGGCCGCAGCGGTCGACGGCTGGGCGCCGGAGGGTCTCCTCGACAGCTACCACACCGAACGGCACCCGGTGGGCGCCCGCGTGCTGGACAACACCCGCGCGCAGATCACGCTGCTGGGGACCGACGCGGGTGCGGTGGCGCTGCGGGAGCTGTTCTCGAAGCTGATGGACTTCGAGGAGGTGAACCGGTACGTGACCGGGATGATCACGGCGGTCGACGTCCGCTACGACGTCGGCCGGCAAGGCGACGAGGGCGACGCGTCCGCCGGCGACGCGCTGCTGGGCCGGCGGATGCGGGACGTGCGGCTGAAGCGGGGCCGCCTGTACGAGCTGATGCACGACGGGCGTGGACTGCTGCTCGACCGGACCGGCAGCCTCTCGGTGGCGGGCTGGGCGGACCGGGTCGACCACGTCGTCGACGTCAGCGAGGAACTGGACGTGCCCGCGGTCCTGCTGCGACCGGACGGCCACGTGGCCTGGGCCGGCGAGGACCAGCAGGACCTGCTCGGCGGTCTGCCCCGGTGGTTCGGCGCCCCCACCGGCTGAGCGGGCGGTCGTGGCCGTGCGGTCGGATACGTCCGGGCGTCATGTCGCTCCGGCACCCGTGAACTCGTACGCACCCCAGTCGGCGAGCGTGCGATAGCCGAGGCGCTGGTAGAGGGCGTTGCTGGTGGGGTTGGACAGGTCCGCGAACAGCACGACCTCCCGCGCGCCCGCGGCCAGGGCGGCCCGGCTCACCTCCGCCGTCACGGCGGCCGCGTAGCCGCGACCGCGCAGTCGGGCCGGGGTGTAGACGATGTCCACCTGGATCTGGCCGCCGATCAACGGGTTCATCCCCGCGACGGAGACGGGAGTGCCGTCCGGGGTCTCCCACACCGTATAGCGCTTGTCGGCGAAGCGGGTGCCGGCCCAGGAGGCTGCGTCCAGGGAGACGACCTCCCCGACCGCCCCGGCGAACTCACCGCACCAGAACATGACTTCCTCGAGGTCCTGCTCGCCCAGGACGCGGCTCCGGCCCGCCGGTGGCGGCTCCGGCGGGGTGAGCGTGCCGAGGCGGTACAGCCGGAGCCGCGTGTCGCGGAGTTTCGGCGTCGCGCCGGTGTGCCGCTGCCAGGCCTCGGCGAAGGAGGTGGCCGTGCTGTGGTCCGCGCTCACGGAGGGAACGGAGTGCCCGAGAGCGGTCAGGTGGGCGGCGAGGGAGTCGGCCTGCTCGGGCGTGAGCGGGGAGAGGCCGAAACCGCGGAACGGGAGGCGGTAGAAGGTGGCGTGGACCTCGCCCGCTCGTTCCAGCACGCCGAAGACGGGGGCTTCGTCGCCGAAGGCCCCCGACCCACGCGCCCGCACTCTCGCGGCCCAGGTCAGCTGCATGACGTGTGCTCCGGGCCGAGAGCGCAGAAAGTCTCCGGCTCGGGCGAGAAAAGCGTCGACGTCTTCGGTGAGGCTCCAGCCATCCGGTCGCATGCTTCATCATTTCCCACGGTGTGGAAACGCCCGACGGTTTTGCGTCAGCGCGAGGAAGCGGGCGGTGGGCCCCGGGGCCGGACCGGGCTCAGCCCGGCGTCCAGGTTCGCCCGCCGGGTCAGAACGGGGAACGGCTGGTGCCAGGTGCGGGGTCCCGGCACGAGACCCCGCACCGCCTCCGGCGCCCGTGCTCAGGCGGGACGCTTGGCCATGACGACCACTCCCGGCCCGGTTTGCTCGTCCGCGGGGAGCCGAAGTTCGGCGACCGGGCGCAGTCCGGCCTGCTCGATCAGGTCCACGAGCTGTTCCGGCCGCCATTTGTGCGTCGTCCAGCGAACGGGTACGCCTCCGTAGGCCTCGGTGCGTACCGCGTCTTCGTCGCCGACGTGCGTTGCGGTGATGAAGTGTCCGCCCGGCTTCAGGGCGCGCGCGAACTGGGCGAGGACCTGAGGAAGGACGGCGCGGGGGAGGTTGAACAGTGACCACCATCCGAGCACGCCGCCGAGGGACGCTTCTCCGAGGCTGAGTTCGGTGGCGGAAGCGACGCTGAAGCGGCAGTGCGGATGGAGACGGCGCGCGTTTTCGATCATGCGGGGTGAGAGGTCGACTCCGGACACGTCGAGTCCGCGTTCGGCGAGGTAGGCGGTCACCGTTCCGGGCCCGCAGCCGACGTCGAGGACGGGCCCGAGCCCGCTCACCGTGTCGGCGAAGGCGTCGATCGACGCCTTGAGCCATGGATGCCTGCGGATGTCGCCGAATCCCGTCGTCAGCACCATGTGGGCGTAGTTGTCAGCCACCCGGTCATAGGACTCACGGACCACGTCAAGATCGGCTGGGCGGTCAATAGGGTGTGCGCGCATCGGCCAACCATAGGACGACGGGTTCGCCGGGGCAGCGGGTCGAACGGACTCGGCCGACGATCCAGGGGGCACCCGTGGGCGGACCGGGAACGGACGGTCGTGGAGCCGCTCGGAGGAGCTGGGACTGAGCAGGGCAGGTGTCGTGCCGCCCATGGAATCCCTTGCCGCCGGGGCTGCCTCGGACATCGCCTTGCAACTCCTCCGAGCCCCAGATGCACACGATGTACAAGCGCGCTTGGTCCCACTCGTCCAGCAGCTACGCGGCGTCGATCTCGCTCTCAGCACCTACCTTCGACGCCCGGCATGGATCTCTCACCCCTGCGGATCGCCGTCAGGGACCCGTCCACGGTGAGCCGGTCTTCCAGCTCCTCGGCGAGCCCTGCCGGGCCTGGAGTCGACGCTGCGTCACCCGTCACGGGTTGAGCCGCACGCGGATGCCCAGCGTCCCGTCCGCTCCCCGGCGCAGCCGGCTGTCGAGCATCATGAGGCGGCCGAGGATGCCGTACTTGCGGGCGATGAGTGAGCGGTAGCGGGCGCCGGTCGCCCTGTCGGCGATCTCGGCGGTGGCCGGGATCTGGTCACCCGTCGGGTTGCCGCGCAGGTCGCAGGGGCCGACGAGGATGTCGCCGCGTGCCCGGATCCGCTTGACCTTCCAGGAGTCGGCGGGGGTCCGCACGCCCAGCGTGTCACCGTCGCGCACCACCCACACCGGGGTGGTGACCGGGGTGCCGTTCTTGCGATAGCTGGTGACGAGCAGGTACTTGCCGGCGCCGAGCCGTTCCAGCAGCGCGTCGTCCATGATGCGTTTCTGCTCCTTGTCATTGCGTTCGGGGTCGTTGGCCACTTGGGCGGCGTACTGCGATGCCAGTTCGGGGGCAGCTCGATTTGGTTGAGGACGGGCGTGCTGCCGGGCCGGGTTGATCGGGCGGGGCGCCGCAGGTCTCCGTACTCGTTACTCGGTCTCGGCCAAGGCGGCGAGAATCAAGTCACTGACGGCCTTGGTGGACACCGGGTTCTGGCCCGTGATCAGGCGGCCGTCGCGCACGGCGTGCGGCGTCATCGGGACGGTGGAGCGCACGTATGTGGCTCCCTTCGCTCGCAGTTCGTCCTCCAGCAGGAACGGCACCCTGCTCTTCACGCCGGCCAGCCTTTCCTCGACCGTCGCGAAGCCGGTGACGGTGCGGTTCCGTACGAGCGGACTCCCGTCGGCGTCACGGAGGTTGATGAGGGCACAGGCACCATGGCAGACCGAGGAGACGATGCGGCCCCCGGCGTGGATGGCCTCGGCTGTTCCCCGCAGGTCGGCATTGTCGGGGAAGTCCCACATAGTGCCGTGCCCGCCCGTGAAGAAGATTGTGGAGTAGGCGTCCGGATCTGCGTCGGCCACGGATGCGGTGGACTTGAGGGAGGCCATGAAGGCGGGGTCGGCTTGGTAATTGCGAACCGTCCGGTCGGCGAAAAGGCGGCCGAGGCTTCGAGGGTCGAGTGGTACCTCGCCGCCGGCCGGGCTGACCACATCCACGGTGCGGCCGTCTGCCACCGCCTTGTCGTAGAAATGGACGAGTTCACCAAGCCAGAGGCCGGTCAGGTGCTTGCTCGCCCCGTAGGTGGCCTGATTTGTCGCCACCGCCAGAATCTTTTTCCGTCTCACTTTTCCCACAGTTCCTTTCGGTCGACTACGCATCGGCGTCTCAGACAGCTGTCGGCACTAGCCCTGCTCGGTGGGGCGTACGAGCATCTCGTTGACGGCGACGTGCCGGGGGCGGGTGGCGATGTAGCCGATGGCGTCGGCGATGTCCTGGCTCTGCAGCCGCTCGATGTCGCCCAGGCCGGCGACGATCAGCTGCTGGACGACTTCCGAGTTGTGGGTGCGCAGTTCGGTGTCGACGCTGCCCGGCTCGACGACGGACACGCGGACGTGCTGGCGTCCCAGTTCCTGGCGCAGTGCCTCGCTGAAGCCTCCGACGCCGAACTTGGTGGCGCTGTACACGGCGGACATGGCGAAGGCCGTGCGGCCGTTCACCGAGCTGATGTTGATGATGTCGGCAACCTGGCGCGGCGCGTCGGCGGCGGCCTTGACCAGGTGGGGGCCGGCCGCGTGGGTGGTGTACATCAGGCCCATGAGGTTGATGTCGATCATGCGCCGCCACTCGTTCAGGTCCGCGCCGGGGGTGGGCCCGAGGAGCATGAGGCCGGCGTTGTTGACCAGGATGTCCAGGCGGCCAAGGCCCTCGACGGTCCGCTCGACCGCTTCCGCGGCGGCCTGGGCGGTGGTGATGGCGCGGGCACGACCAGAGCCTTCCCGCCCGCCTCGGAGATTTCCGCGGCGAGGCCGGTGAGCCGGTCCTCGCGCCGGCCGACCAGGGCCACGGCGGCCCCCTCGCGGGCGAGCTCCAGCGCGGTGGCGTGGCCGATGCCGCTGGACGCTCCGGTGACCAGAGCGACGGTTCCTTCAAGACGACGCGTCATGGTTCAAGCCTTTCGATGAACGGCCACGTTGCTCGGGGCCGTACGGGACAGGGGGAAGACAGCCCTGCCGGCAAGGGGCCGTACAGGGGTGGAGGCCGCTCACGGCCGGGCCGAGGGCACAATGGGGAGGTGAGCAGCACTGGGCAGAAGACCACCGACGCCAAGCATCCGCAGAGCACGATCGAGGGAGACCTGCCGCCTCGCGAACGCCTGGTCAGGGCCGCGTCGCGGCTGTTCTACTACGAGGGCGTACGTGCGATCGGTGTGGAGCGGCTGATCGCCGAGGCCGGGGTGACGAAGGCGACCTTCTACCGGCACTTCGCCGCCAAGGACGACCTGGTCGTGGCCTATCTGCTGACCAAGGACGCCTACTACAAGGACGTGGCCGAACCACTGGCCGCCGCGCACCCGCCCGCGGAAGCGATCGACCTGATCTTCGAGGCGATCGCCGAGCACGCCCGCGAGCGTGGCTTTCGAGGATCGCCGTTCATGAACGCGGCCGCCGAGTACCCGGACGCCACCCATCCGGTCCGCGGCCTGGTGACATCCCACCGGGACTGGATCCGCACCCTCTTCCAGGAACTGCTCACCCGGCTCGGCCACGCCGACCCCAAGTCGGCCGCCGGCGCCCTGCTGATGCTGTACGACGGAGCGATGGCAGCCGGCTACCTGGACGACTCGACGGCCGCCCAAAAGACCCTGCTGGACGCGGTCCGCCTGATCCGATCGGGAGGCTGACCCCATCGAGGCCGCGCCAAATACCGGCCCCCTGTTGGACCCCGGGCAAGCCAGGGCACGGATTGGCTTCATGGAGCTTTCATCTCTGTTCGACGTGCACCGGGACCCACTGGCAGTTGCTTGCCTGGTCGGCAGTCCCGCCCGGAAGGCCGAGACGCCACCCCCAAGGGGTAGGAAGACCGGTCGTTCTACCTCTCGACGATAACCCCCTTGGCGTCCTCGCGCCAGCGGTCGAGCGGCTTGTGGGGTCCCTCACGGGCGGCTGCCGCCTCGGTGGGCCTTCCCGGCTTGCGTGGCCGAACTCGCCTGCTCCCTCGTCTCCCGGCATTGCCTTCGGACCTGTCACGGCGACGAAGTGATCGCGGTCGACGGCCGCTTCGGCCCCCGGGCGGGCCTCGCGGACGGCATCGAGGTTGACCCGCTGGGAGACCCGGGCGGCGCCGCCGCAGCTCTTCGCGGCCAAGAGGGCGAGTCGACCTTCGTGAGTCTGCTGCGGGCCGCTGCCACTAGGGAATGTCCGGTGGGTCGAGGGTGGTGCGGGTGCCCGCCACGAGGTATCGCCAAGCGCCCGAAAATCCGTGGAACCGCATTCCCGTGTGCCGTTACCGTTCTCCCGCCCGCAGTCGCCCTGTCAAGGACGTGCCGTTGTACACCAAGTGAGACCCCTCGAGCGCTGATCCGTCGCGCGTCGCACCTGTGCGCCGCGCTCCTTTTCGCTGCGGTCTTCTCACTGGAACCGGTGTATCTCTGTGTCCAAAAACTGGGTGGTCGCCCCCACCTGCCTGCCGATAGTTCTCCGCAACGTGCGTTCCGTACGGCCCGAGGTCCTGAACCTGCTGCACGACACCGACCCCGGCCTGCCGGCCGAGCTGCTCCAGGACCTGGCCGTACGGCGCCGCGACGTGGGCGGCTCGGGTCGAACCGAGCGGCCGGCCTGGCAGTCGCCGTACGGTCCGCCGCCGCATCGGGCGCACCGCGGCCGCTGGGCGCCTGTGCCGGGGTTGGCCTGGTCCCGGTCCGCTTTGCGGCGGGGCTACCTGTGCGACCGGTGCGTCTGAGTGCCGAAGGTTTCGGCTCTTCGCGAGCCCAGGTCGAGAGACTGCTCGCCGAGGGGAACCTCGCGTCGACAGTCCGCCTGAGCGGCAAGCTCTCGGGCGGCTTCACCTCCATGCTCAGGAGCTGAGTCCTTCCGGCCCGGGGCCTGTCCGGCGGTATCCGAACCGCCGGACAGGCCCTGGCGACATGCTGGAGTCGGGGCGACGACAGTTGTCCTGCACATACGACACCTGTCTTGCTCAGGCTCAAGGAGCGCGCCGAGTGGCGTGGCACACTTTTGCAAGCAGGTGCTTGCAATAGTTAGCGAGAGTGCGGCAAGGTGGGGGTATGGCATCGCTCAACGTCGGCAATCTCGGTGAGTATCTGCGGGAACAGCGGCGCACCGCGCAGCTGTCGCTGCGGCAGCTCGCCGACGCCGCCGGGGTGTCCAATCCGTATCTGAGCCAGATCGAGCGCGGGCTGCGCAAGCCGAGCGCGGAGGTGCTCCAGCAGGTCGCCAAGGCGCTGCGGATCTCCGCCGAGACGCTGTATGTGCGGGCCGGCATTCTCGACGCCGAGCGGGACCGGGACGAGGTGGAGACGCGTGCCGTCATCCTCGCCGATCCCACGCTGAACGAGCGGCAGAAGCAGGTGCTGCTCCAGATCTACGAGTCCTTCCGCAAGGAGAACGGATTCGAGATCGCGCCGGCGGACGAGAACGCTCACGGCATCGAAGTGCCCGGGACCGAAGAAGGTCGCGGCGCCGACGTATCCGTGGCTCAGGACATACCGGGCGCCCAGCCTTCGCAGGACACCGCCGTCCGCGGCCCCCGCACGGCCGACGGCAGCGATGCCGGTCCGCAGCAGACCGCGAGTTGACCGCATGCGGATCACAAAACCCTCAGCTGAAAGCGATCACGGGAGGACCATCGCCATGGCCATCACCGACGACATCCGCAAGGCCGCCACGGACCCGACCCCGCTCTACTTCCTGGCCGGCACCGCCGACCTGGCCGTTCAGCAGGCGAAGAAGGTCCCCGGCATCGTGGAGCAGATCCGTGCCGAGGCTCCGGCGCGCATCGACACCGTGAAGAACATCGACCCGAACGCCGTCCAGGAGAAGGCCACCGCCCGCGCCAAGGAGGCGCAGGAGAGCCTGCAGACCAAGGTGACGGAACTCCTCAGCACCCTCGACACCGACCTGAAGAAGCTCGGCGAGTCCGCCCAGGACTTCGCCCTGCGCGGTGTCGGCGTCGCCGCCGAGTACGCCGTCAAGGCCCGGGAGACGTACGAGAAGGTCGCCGAGCACGGCGAGCAGACCGTACGGACCTGGCGCGGCGAGGCCGCCGAGGAGATCGAGGAGCTCGCCATCGTCGTCGAGCCGAAGACCGAGACGGTCGAGGTCAAGGAAGAGGAGAAGCCGGCGGCCGCCGCCGAGTCCGCTTCCTCCAAGAAGGCCCCGGCGAAGAAGGCTCCGGCCCGCAAGCCGGTCGCCAAGAAGACGACTCCGCCCGCGAAGTAGGCGAGCGGCGGCAAGGCAACTACGCCTTACGCGGACGGGCCGGGCACTCTCGGAGTTCCCGGCCCGTTCTCCGGGTACGGTGGCCGTAGAGACGACTCGATCCGGGCGGTGGGCATTGTGCTGATGACGGCATTCGGCGGCCTGATGTGGCTGATCTACACAGCCATGCTGGTGCTTGCCGTGGTGGCGCTGGTGATGGCCGCGGTGGCCCGCGAGGACGCCTACCGCGCCGCCGACAAGCAGAACAAGATGTTCTGGCTGATCATCCTCGGCATCACGGTGGCGGTGAACCTCCTCGTGCCGATGCTCTTCCTGCAGATCGCGGGCCTGATCGCCACGATCGTCTTCTTCGTCGACGTCCGCCCCGCGCTGCGCCAGGTCTCCGGCGGCGGCCGTGGCCGCCGCGGCGGAAGCAGCAGCGACGGCCCGTACGGCCCGTACAACGGCGGCAGGTAAGGCCACCCCCGGCCGGGCGACGAAGGCCCCCGGAAACAGCGAACCCGCACTGGGACCGGGAGCCAGAACGCTACGGCGTCCGGTCCAGCGGCCAGAACGCTACGGCGTCCGGTCCAGCAGCAGCACCGCCACGTCGTCCGCCAGCTCCCCGCCGTTGAGTTCGCGCACCTCGTTCACCGCCGCACGCAGCAACTCCTCGCCCTGGAGCCCCTGGGCGAGCTGACGGCGGACCATCTCCACCATGCCGTCCTGGCCCAGGCGTTCCTTGCCCACGCCCGTGTGGCCCTCGATCAGGCCGTCGGTGTAGAGCATCAGGCTCCACGCGGCACCCAGTTCCACCTGCATGCGCGGCCAGCGGGCGTTCGGGAGCAGACCGAGCGCGGGGCCGTTGTTCTCGTACGGCAGCAGTTCCGCGAGCCGGCCCGGGCGGGCGATCAGCGGCGACGGGTGACCGGCGAGGCAGAGCCCGGCGCGACGGCCGTCCGGCGCGATGTCCACCGTGCACAGCGTCGCGAAGATCTCGTCGTTCTCGCGCTCGTGCTCCAGGACCTGCTGCAGCGTGGAGAGGAGTTCGTCGCCGCACAGGCCCGCGAACGTCAGCGCGCGCCAGGCGATGCGCAGTTCCACACCGAGCGCCGCCTCGTCGGGCCCGTGCCCGCAGACGTCACCGATCATCGCGTGCACCGTGCCGTCGGCCGTGCGCACGGTGTCGTAGAAGTCGCCGCCGAGCAGGGCACGGGAGCGGCCCGGACGGTAGCGCGCGGCGAACCGCAGCGGGGAGCCCTCCAGGAGCGGGGTCGGCAGCAGACCGCGCTCCAGACGGGCGTTCTCCTGGGCGCGCAGCTTGGACTCGGTGAGTCGTCGCTCGGCCTTGTCGGAACGTTTCCGCTCCACCGCGTACCGGATCGCGCGGCTCAGCAGCCGGCTGTCCAGTTCGTCGTGGAAGAGGTAGTCCTGGGCGCCGACGCGCACCGCCTCCGCACCGCGTTCGGCGTCGCCCGACGCGGTGAGCGCGAGGACGGCGTGTCCGGGCGCGAGCCGCAGCACGTGCTTGAGCGTCGCCAGCTCGTCGGCGCTGTCCGCCGCCCGGCCCGGCGCGGGCAGCGCGAGATCGAGCAGGATGCAGTGGACGTCGTCGGTGAGCAGCCGCTCGGCCTCGGTGAGGTTGCGGGCGGTACGGATCCGGATCGGCTTGCCGGCCGCGTCGAGCATTTCGGGCACACCGAGGGAACCCGCCGGGTCGTCTTCGATGACCAGGAGAGTCAGATTGGTGGTGCTCGGGACCGGGGCCGTGGCACGAGGTTCCGGTGCTGCCCCGGCGTGGCCGCCGGTGGTGTCTCCGGATGGGCCGCCGGGTGAGAACACGGCTCGAGCCTGACCACTTTCCACGGCCGGGATCGCTCTCTGCCGCGGTACGGGTACGGGCATCGTCTGGGTTCCTTCCCTCCCCCCGAGGGCGTGGTGGGCGAAGGACCTCGACCCACCGACGGGGACCATAGCGCCCGCCGGTGCCGCAACGGAATGGCGTACGGCGCGGCGTCGGGCAAAGGGCCACCGTCATATGCCGCATCCCGTAACGCATTTGGACAGGACGCGGTTCTGTCAGGGATGACGAAGGTCACGTCCCCGAGGTTGCGAGGGCGGGGCAACCGTGCGGTGTGTCACGTGCGGTGCGTCACGCGCACCGCACCGCGCGCCCCACCCGCGTGCGGGCGTCAGGAGCCGGCGCAGCACGCCCCGGCCCGTGCGCAGGCCGGGGGAGCCGAGGGCGCCGTGCCCCGGCTGCACCTGGGCATTACCTGGGCATCACCCGGCCCATGCGCGGATCAGGGGGAGGTGCGGCGCCCTCCACCTGACCCGTGGACAGGCCGGAGGGAGGTGCGGCGCCCTGTCCTGCACCTGTGCCGACGCATCGCCTCGGCCCGCGCACAGGCCGGGAGGACGGCCCCCGTCCGTCCTCCTGGGCCCGCCCTCGATGGCCGGCCGGGCCCGGTGTGTCCGCTCCGGGTGCCTTACGCGTCCGGCCGCACGACACCCAGGATCTGCATCGAACCCGCCCCCGTGATCGTCACCGTCCGTCCGGGGCGAGGAGCGTGCACGACCGCGCCGTCTCCTATGTACATCCCGACATGGCTGGCGTCGTCGAAGTAGATGATCAGGTCGCCGGGGCGCATGTCCTTGACGTCGACGTGCTTGAGCTGCTTCCACTGCTCCTGCGAGGTGCGGGGGATGGGGTGGCCGGCGGACGCCCAGGCCTGCGAGGTGAGCCCCGAGCAGTCGAACGTCTTCGGACCCTCCGCGCCCCATTCGTACGGCTTGCCGATCTGGGCGGTCGCGTACTTCACGGCCTTCCTGCCCTGTTCGGACGCCTCGCTCTTGATGTCCGCGAGGACACCGGAGCTCAGCCAGACCGACTGGGCCTGGTGCGCGGCCTCTTCCTCCAGCTTCGCCAGCCGTTCCTTCTCCTTCTGCTCCAGCTGGGACTCCAGCTTCTCGGCGTCGGAGATCCGCTGCTTGATCTTCTTCTTGGCCTCGGCCCTGGCCTTGCGGTTGGCCTCCAGCTTCCGCCACTGGGCGGAGGCGTCCTTCTCGTACTGCTCCAAGTCCTGCTGGGTGCGCGTCATCTCGCCCAGCAGCCCCTTGGTGGCGTGCTCGCCCTGCCGCACGCGCCCCGCGCCGTCGAGGAACTCCTGCGGGTCGTCGCTCAGCCACAGCCGCGCCCCGGGCGGCAGCCCGCCGCCCCGGTACTGCGCGCGGGCCGCGGCACCCGCGCGGTCCTTCAGCTTGTCCAGCTTCGCCTGGCCCTTGACGATCTCCCGGGCCAGGTCGACGATCTCGGCGGACTGCTTCTGGGCCTTCTCCTCGGCGGCGTTGTACGCGTCGGTGGCGACCGCGGCGTCGTGGTAGAGCTTTTCGAGCTTCTTGCGGACCGCTTCGAGGTCCTTGTTGCTCACAGGCTTCGGGGTCGCCGTGGGAGTTCTGGTCGGCGCCGGTGTCGGTGTCGGGCTCGCGTAGGCCATCCCTGGTGTCGCCAGTACCACGCAGGCACATGCGCAGGCCAGGGCCATGGCCGCCGTGGTCAGGCTCCGCTTGCCGGATCCCATTACTCCGCCCCCCAACTGATTTACCGTCAGTAACTTACGGATGCCTCGGGGATCGTGCCATGTCGACGCGCAATGCGACAGAGTCGGGCAAGAACTCACTCCCCCGGGCCTGTGGGCCGGGCATGAACTCCCTTCCCCCGGGCCCGCTTCGGCATGACGATCTCGCCTCCCGGACTGTGTGACGTGCGACTCACCGAGATCGTTCCCTGCGGCGCACGCGCTGTCAGGTCCCGCCCCCGAGCGGTCGGGTCCGTCACTCCCCGGGCCGACCGCTGTCGTGGTCGGTCACGTGCGCGGGGCCAACGCCTCCCAGCGCACCGTCACTTCGCCCTGGCGCCAGCGGGTGATCCCGTCCGTGACCGGCCAGTCGGCCGTCAGGTCGCGGACCGTGCGTATCCAGCGCTGCCGGGCGCCGTACGCGGCGTACGGCGCGGCTGCCGCCCACGCGCGGTCGAAGTCGCGCAGGAAGGCGTGGACGGGCTCGCCCGGGACATTGCGGTGGATGAGGGCCTTCGGCAGCCGTTCGGCCAGGTCGGACGGGCGGTCGAGCGAGCCGAGCCGGGTGGCGAAGGTGACCGTGCGCGGGCCTTCCGGGCCGAGGGCCACCCAGACGTGCCGGCGGCCGATCTCGTCGCAGGTCCCTTCGACGAGCAGGCCGCCCCGGGAGCCGTGGCCCGCCGGTGCGAGCCGCGCGCGCAGCCGCTGCCACACCTCGGCGACCTGCTCCTCGTCGTACTGGCGCAGCACGTTCGCCGCGCGGATCAGGTGCGGCCGGCCCGGCACCGGGATCTCGAAGCCGCCGTGCCGGAAGGCGAGGCCCTCGCGTTCGTAAGGGCGGGCGGCGGCGACCCGGGCCGGTTCGATCTCGATGCCGAGGACGCGGGTGCGGGGTGCGGTGGTGCGCAGGCGGGTCAGCAGCTCGACCGCGGTCCAGGGTGCCGCGCCGTAACCGAGGTCGATCGCCACCGGCTCCGGAGTCCTGCGGAGTTCGGCGCCGTGCACCGCCGCGATCCAGCGGTCCATGCGGCGCAGACGGTTGGGATTCGTCGTCCCGCGCGTCACCGTACCCACGATGGGGGTGCCCCCGCTCGAGCGAAGCCGAGAGTGAGGGAGGGACGCTGCGCGGGTTGCCATGCGTACGAGAGTAGGCGGCCCCGGCGGGCACCGGGTGAGCCTGTGGACAACCGGCGGCGGGCCCCGATACCGCTGTGGAAAACCCGGCGGGCAGGGAGGCAGACGCACCTGACGGTCGAACGGTTGAGCGATCAGCGGTAATGATTCGGCAAAGAGGAAATGGAGCGGAGGCCTCCGGCGTTCCATCTCCTGGAGGGCGCGACACGTCCTCCGAAAGGCATGCCCGCAGCGAGGAGGAACGCCACGTGAGCCAGTACGTCAGCAGGCTCGGGCGTCGCTCACCGGCGGCACCCTCACGGCTCAGGCTGCACCGCAGGCCCCGTCGCGTCGCGATGCTCTCCGTGCACACCTCGCCCCTGCACCAGCCCGGTACGGGCGACGCGGGCGGGATGAACGTATACATCGTGGAACTCGCCCAGCGGCTCGCCGCGATCAACATCGAGGTCGAGATCTTCACGCGGGCCACCACGGCCGCACTCCCGCCGGCCGTCGAGCTGGCCCCGGGGGTCCTCGTCCGGCACGTCGACGCGGGCCCCTACGAAGGCCTCGCCAAGGAAGACCTGCCGGCCCAGCTCTGCGCGTTCACGCACGGCGTCATGCAGGCCTGGGCGGGTCACCGCCCCGGCTACTACGACCTCGTGCACTCGCACTACTGGCTCTCCGGCCACGTCGGCTGGCTGGCCGCCGAGCGCTGGGGCGCGCCCCTGGTGCACGCGATGCACACCATGGCCAAGGTCAAGAACGCGGCGCTGGCCGAGGGCGACACCCCCGAGCCCGCCGCCCGGGTCATCGGTGAGACCCAGATCGTGCGCGCCGCCGACCGCCTGATCGCGAACACCGCGGAGGAGGCCGACGAACTCGTCCGCCATTACGGGGCCGAGGCCGGCAAGGTCGCCGTCGTCCACCCGGGCGTCAACCTCGACCGTTTCCGCCCCGCGGACGGCCGCGCCGCCGCCCGCGCCCGGCTCGGTCTCCCGCAGGACGCCCTGATCCCCCTCTTCGCGGGCCGCATACAGCCCCTGAAGGCCCCTGACGTGCTGCTGCGCGCGGTCGCCGTGCTGCTCGACGAGCGGCCGGAGCTGCGCCGCAGGATCGTCGTCCCCGTGGTGGGCGGTCCGAGCGGCAGCGGGCTCGCCAAGCCGGAGGGGCTCCAGAAGCTGGCCGCACGGCTGGGCATCGCCGACGTCGTGCGCTTCCGGCCGCCCGTCGGGCAGGAACAGCTGGCCGACTGGTTCCGGGCGGCTTCCGTGCTCGTCATGCCCTCGTACAGCGAGTCGTTCGGGCTGGTCGCCATCGAGGCGCAGGCGGCCGGTACGCCCGTCCTCGCGGCCGAGGTCGGCGGCCTGCCGGTGGCCGTCCGCCACCAGGAGACCGGCTTCCTCGTCCCCGGCCACCATCCCGCCGACTACGCGCGCGTGCTGCGCGATTTCGCCGACGACGAGACCCTCGCGGCCCGGATGGGTGCCGCCGCGGCGCGCCACGCGGAGCAGTTCGGCTGGGACACCGCGGCCGCCGCGACGGCGGACGTGTACACGGCGGCGACGCAGGACCACCGGCGCCGGGTGCGGGCACGTCACGCCTGACGCGGGTCACGTACGCTCCCCTCATGGCTGACGCAGCGTCGATCATCGAGCAGGTCCTCACCGAGGCCGAGCTGGAGTGGGAGAGCCCCGGGGCGGGTTCGTACGTCGTGAAACTGCCCGGCACCCGCAAGCTCTCGACGACGGTCTCGCTGATCGTCGGCCGCCACTCGCTGTCGCTGAACGCGTTCGTGGTCCGCCACCCCGACGAGAACCACGAAGCGGTCCACCGCTGGCTCCTGGAGCGGAATCTCAAGCTCTACGGCGTCGCCTACGCGGTCGACCCCCTGGGCGACGTGTACCTGGTCGGCAAGCTTCCGCTGACCGCCGTCACCCCCGAGGAGGTGGACCGTCTCCTCGGCTCCGTCCTCGAAGCCGCCGACGGTTCCTTCAACACCCTCCTGGAACTCGGTTTCGCCTCGGCGATCCGCAAGGAGTACGCCTGGCGGGTGTCCCGTGGTGAGTCGACGCGCAACCTGGACGCGTTCACGCATCTGACCCAGCGTCCCGCCAACTGATTCTCGGCCTCCACTGTTCGGGCATTGCGCGACCCCTTCCGTGCCGGGGGTCCTCGTGGCATGCTCGCCGCCGACGCAGATCTGAACGTCGTTCACATCCATGAAGAATCATGGGAGTCGCATGGAAGGGCGGACGGGCATGACCAACAGGCACGGATACGCGGGGATCACCAGACGGGCCCTGCTCGGCAGCGCCACGGCCGTGGCGGCCGTCGCCGTGACCGGCACCGCGACGGCGTCGGCCGCCGCATCGCCGGGGGCCACCGCGGCAGCGCCACCACCCGGATGACGCGACGGCCGTCGCGTCATCCGGGGGTGCGCCCGGCGCCCTCGCCCGGTCCGGCGAAGTCCCGGCACTCTGGCGCGAGTTCATCCGCTCCCCGTTCACCCACCCGCAGGTCCCGTACGTCGGAAGGGCCGGCTCGCACCGCGGGGCCGCGCGCCTGCCCCGCCGCCCCGTCGTGACCGACATCCGTGACCACGGTGCCGTCGCCGACGACGGCACCACGGACTGCGCTCCCGCGATCAACCGTGCCATCGCCGCTGCCGGAAGGGCCGGCGGTGGCACGGTCACCATCCCGCCCGGGACGTTCCGCATCGACGACCTGATCCGTGTCGGCCACTCGAACGTGGTCCTCCGGGGCGCCGGCAGCGGCCGTACGACCCTGTACGCGACCAAGAACCTCACCGAGCTGATCGGTGTCTACGGCTCCCGCTACGGCGGCGACAAGTCGTCCTGGTCCTGGGCCGGAGGCCTCATCTGGCTCGCCCCCACGGCCCGTTGGGACTCCCTCGTCGCGGCCGTCAGGGCCAAGGCATGGCCCTTCGAGGGCTGGACCGGCAACACGCGCGACGCCTGGCAGACCCTCACGACCGTCGAGCCCGCACGCCAGGGCTCCTGGACGGTGACCGTCGCGGACGCCTCACGGCTGCGCCCCGGCACGCTCGTCCTGCTCCGCCTCGCCGACGACGCCGACCACACGCTCCTCGAGCACATGTCGGGCGGCGGACCCGGCCCCGAGGCGTACTACTGGGACGACAAGACCAAGCTGACGTCGTACGTCCCCTACGAGTGGCCCGTCCGCGTCGCGCGCGTGCGGGGCCGCAGGGTCACCCTCGAACGCCCCCTCCCGCTCGACGTACGCCCCGAGTGGGACCCGCGCCTGACCACGCACGTCGAGGAGCTGACCGGCTCCGGCGTGGAGGGGCTCACCCTGGAGGCCGTGGAGACACCGCAGTCCCCGCACCTCCTCGACAAGGGCTACAACGGCGTCGTCCTCCAGTGCGCCTACGACTGTTGGGTGGACGATGTCACGGTCCGCCACGTCGACAACGGATTCGGGCTCGTCGCCGCCTCCGCCTGCACCCTGCGCCGTACGAGGGTCGCGGGACGCGGCTCGCACCACCCCTACTTCTGCCGCGAGGGCTCGCACGACAACCTGATCGAGGACTTCACCGTCGAGGAGCGCACGGTCCCCGCGCCCGCCGGGACCCAGCTGCACGGCATCAACGTCGAGGGCCTGTCCTCGTACAACGTCTGGTCGCGCGGTGACCTCCGGATGGGCACCTTCGACTCGCACCGCGGGCTGCCGTTCGCCAACGTCCGCACCGACATCACCGTGAACAACGACGGCCGGCACGGTGGCGACGCCTCCGCCGGACCGCTCTTCGGCGCCCGCTTCACCCACTGGAACATCCGGGTCACCAACGGCCGGGCCGGTCTGATGAAGATCGACGGCCTCGCCCCCTGCAGCGCCACCGTCGGCCTCAACGAGGTCACCGAGTTCGACCAGATCGACGTACCCGACTTCACCGGGGACCTGCGCTCCCGCCTGGAGCTGTACGGGACGACGGACGCCGTACGGCCGCGCAATCTGTACGAGGCCCAGCGCGACCTCTAGGCCGGACAGTTCACGACCGTTCGTGCGCCACCGGACAGTTCACGACCGTCCGTGCGCCGCCGGCTCGCTCACGACCGGGCGTACCGCCCCGGAGTGACCCCCACCAACCGCCTGAATTGGCGGGTGAGATGGGACTGGTCGTAGAAGCCGGTCGTGATCGCCACCTCGCCCGGTGGCCGCCCGTCGAGCAGCAGCCGGCGGGCGCGGTCCACCCGGCGGGACATCAGGTACTGGTGCGGGGCGATGCCGAACGCCCCGCTGAACGCGCGGACCAGGTGGGCGGGGTGGGCGTGGACGAGCCGTGCGGCCTCGTCGAGGGCGATCCCCTCGACGAGGCGTTCGTCGAGGAGTTCGCGCAGCTGGTGGGCGAGCGGCCGGTCGGGGCGCGGGGGCCGCGGGACCGGGCCGGGGCGCAGCCTGCCGCGCAGCCGCTCCGCGATCAGCGTCAGCCTGCTGTCGGCCTCCAGTTCGTCCCCGGGGTGCGCGAGCGCCGTGTGCAACTGCCCGACCCGGTGCCGCAGCACGGGATCCACCAGATCGGGCCCGTCCACCGCCGGCCCGATGAGGTCGTCGGCCAGGCGCGAGCTGTCGAGATAGAGGACGCGTTTGCGGAAGCCGTGCTCGGTGGCCGGGGCACCGTTGTGCGGGATGTGCGGCGGCAGCAGCGACACCGTGTCGTGCGGGGTGCCGTGCTCATGCCGGTCGAGGTCGTAGCGGACGGCGCCGTCGTCGACGATCAGCAGCGTCCAGGCCTCGTGCACGTGCATCGGGTACGCGTACTCGGTGTAGTGCGCGTGGAAGACCTCGACGACGCCCGGGATGCTCGGGCGCCACGCGGACATCTCGCGCTGGGGGGCCATGCAAAGAACGTACAAGACGATGGCGTACGCCGGTCGGCAGTCTCTTCGTATGAGCAGCGTGAGCAGCAACAGCCCGTCCGGCGCGAGCGGCGTGAACCCTTCGGACGACGCACCCGTCCGCTTCGACACCAAGATCGCCGTCGTCCTGCGCGACGACCTGGAGCCCTGGCAGCGGCTCAATGCGACCGCCTTCCTCGTCAGCGGCCTGGGCACGGCGGTCTCCGAGGTGGTCGGAGAACCGTACGAGGATGCCGACGGGGTCGCCTACCTCCCGATGTTCCGGCAGCCCGTGCTGGTCTTCGAGGGGTCGAAGGAGATGTTGACCGCTGCCCACGGCCGGGCGCTGTCCCGGGCGCTGCCGCGAGCGGTCTTCACGTCGGACCTGTTCACGACGGGCAACGACCGGGACAACCGCGCGGCCGTACGGGCCGTGTCGAGCGGCGACCTGGATCTGGTGGGAATCGCGGTGTACGGGCCGCGGAACGCGGTCGACAAGGTGGTGAAGGGGGCACGGATGCATCCCTGAGGGCTGGTGGCGGCACCGAGGGGGCCGGGGCGGCCGGGTGTCCGGGGCGGGTGAATGGCCCGCGCCACCCCGGATGCCCCGGGCCGCCGGGTGCCGTCAGGCCGGAGTGGCACCCGCCTGGGGCGCCGTACCGGCCTCCACCACAGGGCTGATCCTGGCCGCGGCCGGGGTGACCTCGACCGCGGAGTCCCGCGCCACCACGACCCCGGAGGGCTCCCGTCCCGACTCCCGCACGGAGTCCTCCGTCGGAAGCCGCCGCATGAGCAGCCCGTACCCGAGCCCCGCCGCCGTACCGACCACCGCGCACAGCCCCCAGAGCCAGGCCGCGCCGAAGCGGTCGATGACGACGCCGGACATCACGGGCGCGATGAGCGCGGCCAGAGCCCAGGAGAGCGTGTACATCCCCTGGTAGCGGCCCCGGCCGTGGACGGGGGAGAGGCGGACGACGAGACCGGTCTGCGTCGGCGCGTTGACGATCTCCGCGAGGGTCCACACGCAGACGGTGAGCGTGAAGACCGCCACCGACCCGGCGAAGGCGGTGAGCCCGAACCCGTACCCGGCGAGCACCGAAGAGATGACGAGGAGGCGCTTGGGGTCCCGGTGCTCGATGAAACGGGTGACCGGGATCTGGAGCGCGACGATCAGTACGCCGTTGACGGCGATCGCCGTGCCGTAGTCCGCCGGGGTGAAGCCGGCCGCACCCATGGCGACCGGCAGTCCGACGGAGCCCTGCTGGAAGACGAGGGCGACGAGGAACGACAGCCCGACGACGCTCATGAACCGTCCGTCGCGCAGCACGGTCCCGAGCCCGACCACGGGTTCCGTCTCCTTGGCGACCTGCACGGGCTTGGACTCCGGGAGCTTCGCGAAGACGACGAGCGCGCAGACGAGCGTCATGCCGGCCTCGATGAGGAAGCCCGCGAGGTAGCTGAACTCGGCGATGAAACCGGCGCCCATGGAGGAGACGGCGAAGCCGAGGTTGACGGCCCAGTAGTTGAGGGAGAAGGCGCGGACGCGGTCCTCGGGCCGGACGATGTCGGCCATCATCGCCTGCACGGCGGGCCGGGAGGCATTGCTGGCCATGCCGACCAGGAAGGCGACCGAGGCGATGGCCACCGGGTGGTGCATGAAGCCGAGCAGCGCGACCGAGCCGGCCGTCGACACCTGCGCGACGAGCAGCGTGGGCCGCCGGCCGAACCGGTCGGTCATCACTCCGGCGGCGAGCGAGGAGACCACGCCGCCGAGGCCGTGCAGGGACGCGACCAGACCGGCGTACGACGCGGAGTAGCCCCGGTCGAGGGTCAGGTACAGGGCCATGAAGGTGGCCACGAAGGCGCCGAGCCGGTTGACGAGTGTGCTGGTCCACAGCCACCAGAACTCGCGGGGGAGTCCTGAGACGGTCTCCCGGACGGCACGTCTCAGGACGGCGTGTGGCATGGATCCCCTACGGGTGTAAGCAGCTCGGGCGGCGATCACAACTTACGAGCGAGCTGCCTCGGAGGGCCACTCAATTAACAGATGCCGTCAACTGAAGGGCGGCGGAGGGGGTGCGGCGCGGGGTGCGGGGCGGCCGGTCGGGGGTCGCCGTGTCCGACTGATGGCCTAGGGCGCGAGGCGTCGCGGGGTTCGATTACGCTCGGAGCCATGGCCGACGCACCGTACAAGCTGATCCTCCTCCGCCACGGCGAGAGCGAATGGAACGCGAAGAACCTGTTCACCGGTTGGGTGGACGTCAACCTCAACGAGAAGGGCGAGAAGGAGGCAGTCCGCGGCGGTGAGCTGCTCAAGGACGCCGGCCTGCTGCCCGACGTGGTCCACACCTCGCTCCAGAAGCGCGCGATCCGCACCGCGCAGCTGGCGCTGGAGTCCGCGGACCGCCAGTGGATCCCGGTCCACCGCAGTTGGCGCCTGAACGAGCGTCACTACGGCGCCCTTCAGGGCAAGGACAAGGCCCAGACGCTCGCCGAGTTCGGCGAGGAGCAGTTCATGCTGTGGCGCCGCTCGTACGACACCCCGCCGCCGGCGCTCGACCGCGACGCCGAGTACTCCCAGTTCGACGACCCGCGCTACGCGGCGCTGCCGCCGGAGCTGCGCCCGCAGACGGAGTGCCTCAAGGACGTCGTCGTCCGCATGCTTCCGTACTGGTTCGACGGCATCGTCCCGGACCTCCTCACCGGTCGTACGGTCCTGGTCGCGGCCCACGGCAACTCGCTGCGCGCCCTGGTCAAGCACCTCGACGGCATCTCCGACGCCGACATCGCGGGCCTGAATATCCCCACCGGCATCCCCCTCTCCTACGAGCTGGACGCCGACTTCAAGCCCCTCAACCCGGGCGGCACCTACCTCGACCCGGACGCGGCCGCGGCCGCGATCGAGGCGGTCAAGAACCAGGGCAAGAAGAAGTAACGCGACACCAGTAAGCCCCCCACCTGCTGTTTCTTGGCAGGGCGGGGGCTTTTTGGTGGGGCTGGGCCGTCTCTGGGCCGTCAGGCTAGATGAGACGGATGGCCACGCGGACGGACACTACGAACGCCATGAGCAGTGCTACGGCGGGATGGATCCCAGACGACAGGCTCAGCCACGCTCCACCGCTGCCGATGATGCCGAACGGCAGTTCTCGGGGGGTGAGGTCGATACGAAGGTTGCGTCGTGGCACCATTGACTTCTCCATGTGGTTCATGAGTTCTCCAGCAGCGAGTAATGAGTGTGCCGATGGAAAGGAGAGGCCACCCCTGGCCGGGTGGCCTCTCCGCCTTATCGGTGGCAAGACTTTACTTGCCGATCTCCGGAACGACAAATTCCCCAGGAGAAATCGAAAACGCGCCTCGCTGTATGGGCGGTCGGGGTAAGGGTGAGGTGCGTTGAGTGTTGTAGTGCCGCCTTCACTAGTCCCTGTAGGTGCGTCGCGACCGGGTGACTCCAGTCGGAGTGAGGTCCTGCTGCGGCAGAGTCATAGATCTGCGTTGTAGCAGCTCAACCAGCGCTAACGCTGCAACTGGTTCCGCATCTAGCTCTGCATCGAGCTCTGCATCTAGTTCAGCGTCTAATGCCGCATCTAATGCTGCATCGAGCTCTGCATCTAGTTCCGCATCTAATGCTGCATCGAGCTCTGCATCTAGTTCCGCATCTAATGCCGCATCTAGTTCAGCGTCTAATGCCGCATCTAGTTCAGCGTCTAATGCTGCGTCTAATGCTGCATCTAGCTCTGCATCCAGTTCCGCATCTAGTGCTGTGGTGCGCACGTTGGTTGGTGGGGCGTTCGTGCACGTTCATCAAGCCTGGTAGATGGCAGATACGGCCTTGCGCGTGCGTTCCTGGCTGGACGGCATCAGGTGAGCGTAGACGCGCAGCGTCAGGCCCGGGTCCGAGTGGCCCAGGTACTCGGCCAGGGCCTTGATGTTCTCCCCGGCGTCCAGGAGCACCGAGGCGTAGAAGTGGCGGAGCGCGTGCATGCCGTTCTCGCGGGACTCGGCGTGCGGCTGTCCACGCTCGGCCGGGATCACTCCGGCGCTGGCCAGCGCCCGCTTCCACGCCTCCTCGTTGAGCGACGTGCGCCAGACATGGCCCCCGCGCGGTCCGGTGAAGATCAGCCGCTTGGTCACCGGAGGACCATCCGCGACCTTCCACGGCAAGGTGACCTCGACCGGCGGGAACTCCTTCATGTGCGCCCGGAGAGCGTCAGCGACCGGCCCAGGGAGCGGGACGTCCCGAAGCTTGCCGCCCTTCGGCGGGGCGAACACGGCCTTGCTGCGGCTCAGTTTCAGTTGCTGGACCACATGGAGCGTGTCCGACTCGAAGTCGATCGCGTCGGCGGCGACGCCGAGAATCTCGCCCTGGCGGAGCCCGCAGCCACCGCCCAGATCGACGATCGCTCGGAAGCGCTCATGCATGGCGGCGCGAACAGCGAAGACCCGTTCCGGCGTCCACGGCTTGACGCGCTTGGTGTCGACAACCGGCGGCCGGACCGAGCGAGCCGCACACGGGTTGCGGGGGAGATGCCCGTCATCCACGGCGGCGCTCAACGCAGCGCGCACGTTGGAGTAGATCGTCCGGGCGTACGAGCCCCGGTCGCCGTTCTTCTGAAGCTGCCGCACCCTGTCGCGGATGTGGGCTGGTTGGAAGGACCCGAGGGGGCGCGTACCCAGGTACGGGAGGGCGTGCAGTCGAAGCTGCGACTCCATCAAGCCCGGCTGCGCTCCGCTCCGCCGGGCGCGCTTCCCGGCTTCGCTGCGCGCCGCGCTCCTGCCTTCGGCCCGCTCGCGCGCGCTGCGCCGACGCGCGCCCACATGTGGATAGTGCGGTGGCCATGAGCCGATCACCGCATAGCGCGGCCACGGTCAGAGCAGTGCCTCCGGCGCGGGGGATCGGCCGGCACCGGGTGGGAGGGGCGCCGTTCCCGGCCGCGGGCACATCGTGGCGAGCGCTGCGGGCTCCCATCCCGTCCACCATCGCCCCAGGCAGAGCCGAGCAGACGCGGTCCAAGGCGTCCAGGTCGTTCGTACAGTGGCGTGCTCCACCTGGACGCCTTGGCCAGGCCCGCTCCACGGTGTGTGGGTCGACGGCGGACGGGATGAGAGCCGGGGAAGTGGTGGGGTGAGGTGGGGACTACTGCAAACCTGCCACGCTTCGAGCGTCGAGGTCTGAGAAGAAGCGGTCCACGATTTCGCTGTTGGCGACACTTTCGAGAGCCTCGCCGACTACCCGACCAGCCAGCTCCGTGGCCAACGACACGATGTCTCCCCGCAGTTCTGTCTCCGCGATGACGCGATCGGCCGCGAGCCGTGCCTGAGCTTCCACAATCATCGCCTCGCGTTCCCGCAGTCCCGCAGCGCGAATCTCGGCGATCAGTTGCGTGCCCTCCTCCAAAGCCCCCTGGCGCAGGCGCGCCGCCTCGTGTCGGGCCTCAGCCAGCTCCTCGCGATACTTGGCGAGGACTTCATCGGCTTCAGCCGCCAACTGTTCAGCACGTTCAGTCCGGCCCTCGATGGCGTCCTTCCGTTCGCCGAGGACCTTGTTGATGCGCGGTAAGAGAACCTTGGCCATCCAGACGAAGACAACAGCGAAGCTCACCACGCCGACCACCGTCGACGCGGGCCCAGGTATAAGAATGCCCATGCCAAGACCATAGGGGAGTAATGATTGCGCTGCGCAGGGCATCAGGTAAGAGTTCGCTCCTATCTGGTGCAGCAGCCATCCCGCTCTCCCATCTGGATCAGCCAGAACTGCTACAGGTCGGAGGGTGCACCCTTCGTGCCCCAACCGTGCCCGATCGAGCGGGGACCAGCGGTGAACCGCGGGCACTCGCGGGCAGCAGGCAACGCCACGGCCCCTGGCCGATCTACCTGGTCAGGGGCCGTTCACCAGCGCGGTGGGTGTGGGATTTTGAACCCACGGTGACTCGCGCCACGACGGTTCCGAGTGGTCTAGTGCCGCGTCAGAGAACTTTGCCCTGGGGTGACGGCTGGACGCCAGTGCACAGGCACGTCGCCGTTCCTCCGCCTTCACCGAGGCGGGCTCCGAGCTCGGCCACGACCTGGTCCTGCGCGCCAGGGACAGGGGAGAACACCGGGTCGCCTGACCGCTGTTGCCGGGTCTCCGGCTTTCCTGCCACTCTCCGATCCCGCAGTGGCACACTTCAATGACGCACGGCATACGGGGGGCCCACTCGCGGGCCCGATGCGATCAGGCGTACGTGGAGAGGCGGTCTGCCATGCGATCCCTGTTGGCGGTGGACGGCTCCGAAGGGCCCGACTCCCTTGCGGACCTCATCAGTTGGCTGAACGACGAAACGCTCCTACGTGGGCGGGTACGGACCCACGCGCCCGTGCCCGGCACCGGTGAACTGGGCGGTTGGACCGACATCGTGGTGATCGCGGTCGGCGCCGGAGGCGCACTTACCACGCTGGCGAGGGCGCTCTCCGTCTATCTGCAGCAGCCCCGTCGCAGCACAGTCCGCGTCAAGGTGGTTGCCCCCGACGGCAGGCGCACGGAAGTGACGATCGAGCACACCAAGGACCTCACCGCGGTCGAGGACCTGCTGCGGACGGCCCTGCACCCGAACGCCGATCCTGCCCGCGGCGTCGTCTCCCCCGACGCCGCCCCCGCCCTCGGCGAGGCATCCTCACCGGACAGCTGACCATGCTGCGTCCACCCAACCCAGGCCGCTCACGCGCCGTGCTGCTGGGCACAGCGGCGTACACGGAGGATCCTCTCCTCCCGAACGTCCCCGCCGTACGCAACAACGTCAGCGACTTCCAACGGCTCCTCACTGAAGGGCGGCCTGGCGCCTTCTCGGCGGAGACCACCCGTGTCGTGCTCGACCCGGCCACCCCGCGGGATCTCGGACTGCCGCTACTGGAAGCCGCACGACAGGCCGAGGACGTCTTCCTCGTCTACTACGCGGGGCACGGGATGGTCGGCCCCGAGCGGCGTGAGCTGTACCTCGGGCTTGCCAAGTCCGTAGCCGACGCACCCTCCTTCACAGCCTTCCCCTTCCAGGGCATCCGCGAGGCATTCATGGCCAGCCCGGCGCGCAACCGGGTTCTGATCCTCGACTGCTGCTTCTCGGGGCGGGCCATCACGGGCGGCCTCTCCCCCACTCACGTGCACGAGCCGCTCATCGACCAGATGGAGATCACCGGGACCTACACCCTGACATCTGCCGCCGCGAACGAACCCGCCCGCTTCCAGGATGGCGAACGGCACACCGCGTTCACCGGCGAACTGCTGCTCACCCTGCGCGACGGCATCCCCGCCACCTCGGCGACCGAGGTCACCCTCGGCGCCCTGTTCCGGCACCTCAAGCGTGTCCTGCCGGCGAAGGGCCTGCCCGAACCGCAGCAGTGCGGCACCGACACCGCCGAGTTCCTGATCCTGACCCGCCCCAGGCGTCGCGGCAGGCGCGGCCCCGTCGTCGAGCCGAACGTGACCGGGCCGCCGGGCAGCCGGGATGGGCTGCTGGCACGCCGGGACCTCGGCCGCCGACGCGGTGAGGAGGGCCAGACGGCCGAGGCCATCCGGCTGCTCAGCGAGGTCGTGCCCGATCTCACCCGGACCTTTGGCCCGGACAACCCCGAAACCCTCATCGGCCGCATCAACCTCGCCTATTGGACGGGCAGGGAGGGCGACGCCGCGGAAGCGCTGCGGCTGTCCACCGACACCGTCAAGGACATGACGCGGGTGCTGGGCCCGTACCACCAGGCGACCCTCGTCGGTCAGAGTCAACTCGCCCACTGGATCGGCGAATCGGGCGAGCACCACGAGGCGCTGCGACTCACCACGTCCGTCGTCCCCGACCTCGCGCGCATCCTCGGCCCCGACAACCGCGAGACCCTCATCGGTCGGGGCCGGCTGGCCCGTTGGACCGGGGAGGCGGGCGCCCCCGCGGCGGCGGCACGGCTGACCGGCGAACTCGTACCCGACCTGTCTCGCGTCCTGGGCGCGGAGGACCGCGAGACCTTCACCGGGCGGCTCAACCAGGCGCACTGGACAGGACGGGCCGGTAGTGCGAAGCCCGCCGTGCGGCTGCTCACCACCCTGGTGCCGGACCTGTCCTGGGCCCTCGGGGCCGACGACCAGCACACCCTCATCAGCCGCTCGAGGCTGGCCCAGTGGTCAGGAGCAGCAGGCCGCCGGCACCAGGCCCGGCAGCTGTTCGACGCCGTGGTGCCGGACCTGAGCCGTGTCCTCGGCCCCGACGACCGCGAGACCCTGCTCGCCCGCAGCCAGCTCGCCCACTGGACCGGCGAGACGGGCGAACCCGAGGCAGCGGTAGCGCTGTTCACCCTGCTGGTGAGCGACCTCGCCTGGGTACTCGGTCCCGACGACCGGGTCACGGTGGTCAGCCGAGCCCGGCTGGCCCACTGGATGGCGGTCCAGGGCGCGGTGGGTGATGCGATCCGCCAGTTCCACGCCGTCCTGCCGGACCTCGACCGCGTGCTGGGCCCCAACGCACCCGAAACCACCGAGAACCGCGTCCTGTTGGCGCACTGGCGTAAGAAGGCGGACCGACGGCTCAAGAGGGAGATCTTCTACGGGGCCGGGACCCCCGGAGGTTCACGGTGACCGCAGCCCCGGGACCGGACCACACCCTGCGGGCCTCGGACCCCGTACAGATCGGCCCCTACCGACTGCTCGGACGGCTCGGCTCCGGGGGCATGGGCCGGGTGTATCTGGGCCGCTCGATGACCGGGCAGCTGGCCGCGGTCAAGGTGCTGCACGATCAGCTCGCCGAGGACCAGCTTTTCCGGAGCCGGTTCGTGCGCGAGCTCGACGTGGCTTCGCGGATCAGCGGGAGGTTCAGCGCCGCTGTTCTGGGATCCAGCGGACTTCGCGACCAGCATCTGTGGCTGGCGACCGAGTACGTCCCAGGGCCCTCGGTACTCGAGGCGGTCGAGGCGTCCGGACCGCTCGACACGGAGACGGTGCTGGCGCTGTGTCTCGGACTGCTCGGCGCGCTGGAAACGATCCATTCGGCGGGGGTCATCCACCGCGACCTGAAACCGTCGAACGTCCTGCTCGCCGCGGATGGCCCTCGCGTGATCGACTTCGGTATCTCGGCCGCCGTCGACACGACCCGGCTCACCCTGACCAACGTGGCCGTGGGAACGCCGGGCTACATGTCACCGGAATTGATCCGGGGGGGCACCGAGGTGGGACCCGCCAGTGATGTCTTCGCGCTGGGGTGCACGCTCGCCTTCGCCGCCACCGGCGTCAGCCCCTTCATGGGGGCGAACGCGGTCGAGACGGCCTTCCGGGTCATCCGCGAGGCCCCCGACCTCCCGGGGCTCCCCGAGGAGATCGGGGCACTGGTCGAACCCTGCCTGCAGAAGGAACCGGAGCGCCGGCCCTCGATCGACGCGTTGATCAAAACGCTGCCCGCTGCGGAGACAGACCGGATCTCCCGGCTACTAGCCCATGGGCAATGGCTGCCCGCACACATCCAACGCCAGACATTGGAACACGAGGGCAGGGCCCTCGCGTGGGATGGTGCGCGCCAGTCGTCGCCGCAGACCGTTCTGCAGGATTGGCCACTCCCCACCGACGACGACACCAGGTCCCTGTTCGCCCCCCATGCCGCGACACCCGACGAGGCACAGCCGACGGACCCCAGCACCGTTGTACTCAACGGCAACGCCCCGGCACCCGCACCGCTCACCCTGCCTGCGCCACCGTCCCTCGGCACCTTCGGCCCGCCTCCGGGCAGCGGTCCGCCGTACGTCCCCGGCACCACGGACCCCGACGAACCCGAGCCCGGCCCCATGGACGAGGCGTCCATGCGCACCCACACGGCCCTCCTACCCGCCGACACACCACCGCTGCCGCGAATCCCGCGTCGCGGCTGGCTCCGCTGGGTTCCGGCTTTCCACGGGAAGGTCCGGAAGTGATCTCCTCGGCCGTCTCCCCAAACTAGTGCTGCTCCGCGTTAGTTCGTGGAGGTGTCATGCGGCTTTGAGTGGCCTGACGTCGTAGGTCCAGCGGTAGGGCTTGGCGGTGGTGTTGTGCGCGATCACGTAGGCGTCCATTTTGTCGATGAGGTCGTCGCGGCTGGAAGGCCCGCGAGGGCGGAACGACTGCTGTCGTCATCCGAGGCAACACCGACGGGTCACTGAAGCTGACACAGTCTCGCGTGATGACAGCCAACGACCTCACTCACGCCCTGATGTCCGTCTCGCTCGCATGGACGGTCGGACTCATGGGACTCCGGTCGATGTTCAAAGGGGCCAAGGACGAGGCCCACGCCGCGCACGTGCGTCAAGGACACCTTCGGGCGGATGCACACCAAGCCCACGAGATCCTCGCCGAAGCGGGCCAAGACGCGGCAATCACGCTGGTCCGTTGCGAAGACCGAGACACGCGGCACATGGTCGTCGCAGCCGCCGCCGACCATGCAGGACGAAGCTGGGACGGCTCGCTCACAGATTTGCTCGCCGCCCTTGATCCCGGAAGCACTCACGACCGGGTACGCGCCGCCCTCGGCGAGCCCAACAGCACGAACCGCTGAGCACCACCGACGACCGGACCGTCGGGCAAACCCCCAGCTCATGCCCATGTACAGGGCAAGCCTCAGCTGCCGGGGCCACTGTCGTGAAGACACCAGCTATCTGGTTGGCTGAGGTTCAAGCGATCGAGGCGCGATAGGCCGACGCGCATGACGGCGTTGGCCGGGCCATGTCCGGGCCGTCCCTGGGCCGTCCGGGGTTGCTCAACAGTGGCCAAGGACGACCAACGACGACCACCAGGCGCACGAGCCCACCGCCCCTGAGCTGGGAAGCAGCAGGTCGCCAAGATCCCCGACAAGACCCAGGGCAAGAAGAAGTAGCCTTCGCGATCACGCCCCCGACCTGCGCTTACGGCGCGGATCGGGGGCGTTTTCACGGCCTGGGCCCTCTATGGGACCTCAGCGCGACGGCTCCTGCTGCGGTCGAAGCGCCTCACCAAGAGCCTTCCGGGCACGGCCCCGGTTGCCGCGTGCTCGCCACTCGCCAGGCGTGCTCCTCTAGAGGGTCGCCAGGAGCCAGGCCACCGGGAGGGTGAGGATGCCGAGAGCGATGGCGCCGATCAGGGAGGCGAGCCAGACGAAGACGTAGTTCTCGCCGTTGAGGAGGCGTCCTCGGCGGGCGGAGGTGAGCAGCCAGTGGCCCGGCAGGACGAGGGTGACGGCCGTCCAGCCGGCGAAGGTGACGTATTCGGCGGCGGCGAGCGGCGAGGGCTCGAAGACCGCGTCGCCGACGCGTCGGACGTCGCGCCGGGTACCCGGCCGGAGGTCGCCGGAGGAGCATCGGCCGCGCCGCCGTCGCATCGGCGGACGAGGACGCGGAGGACGGCGTGTACGTGCCCCGGCAGTGGGTGTCGGTGTCCTCCGGCCCCTCGAAGCAGCCGGCGACCACGAAGGTGCCGCTCGGCCCTGCGATGCCCGTCAGCGCGGCCAGCCGGGCGCCGAACAGCAGCCAGACCACGGCCAGGCACCCCACGAGCCACAGCACGGCGAACCCACCGACCGCCCGCCAGAACCACGTCCGGCCCGTCCATCCCATGCGACGCCCCCCGTCACCCGGTCATCGGTCCGAGGACGCCTTACCCGGCGGCGGCGCCGCGGAACCGCACCTGCTGCGGAGAAGGGACGGTCGGCCCCAGCGCCGGCAGGGCCCAGTTCCGGTCGGGAGTACGTCACTTCGCCACGGCCGTAGTCAGCTTCCTTGTCAGGCCCAGCTGTCGAGGCCAGAAGGAACCGGACACGACCGAGCCCCCTGCCTGCGGGGCGTCCGCGGGCAGGGGGCTCGATGGTGTGTCTCTGTCTCTGTCTCTGTCTCCGTGTCTGGTCGGCTACTTGTGCGTGGTCCGCACCGACTCCAGGTCCGGTTGCGGTGCCGTCGGGCCGGGCCGCGTCGGAGCGGTCGCGCCGGGGGTGTCCCCGGTGCGCGGGGCGGAGAGTGCCGACTGCTTCTGCGTCGCCGGGGCGACGCCGTTGTAGTACGGGTGGTACGCCACGAGTGAAGTGCCCGCGCTGATCGCGGAGCCCGCGGCGGTCAGCTCGGACGACGAGATGGATCCCGTCCCGCCGAAGGCGATGACGGACTGGAGGCTCGCGGCCTGCTGGCGCAGGTAGGTCGCGTCCGTCTCCGTCAGGGTCGTCTCGTCGGCCCACAGGATCGGGCCGTACCAGAGCATGCCTGCGCTCGCCGAGACGCCGCCGCGCCAGCTGTCCGACCAGGCCAGTCCCACCTGGAACGGCGAGGACCACCAGAACCGGGCGAGCGCGACCGAGGTGCCGTCGTGGCCGCTGCCGGTGATGGGGTAGTACGTCCAGGTGTCGGGCCAGTTGGAGAAGTAGGTGTGCGTGACCGCGTACTTCGCCGAAGCACCGACCGGGATGATCCTGGTCTCGTCGGGGTCGAGCGCATTGAGGTACGCCTTCACGGACGACGTCAGCGCGTTGCCGTCGTTGAGGACGACCGTGCCCTTGCCCTTGTAGCCGAGCGCCCCCGCCGCCGCGGAGGCCGCGATTGCCGAGTGGTAGTCCGTGCCGGTGGCGACGAAGACGTACTCCGGAGCGCTGGTCACGGCCTTGGCGACCGCCACCGACGTGGAGTAGCGGGAGGTTCCCGCCAGTCGCTTCGGGGTGAAGCCGAGCGAGCTGACCTTGCCGGCGACGGTGCTGGAGAGGATGTCGGTGCCGCCGACCAGGTACACCGTGGCGCCGGGCTTCAGCGTGCGCTTCAGCTCCGTCTGCACGGCGGACGACAGCGAAGTCTTCGACGTCATCAGGATCTCGGCCTGCTTCTGACCGGCGAGCGTCTGCGCGGTCTGCGCGTAGGACGGGCTGTCCTCACTGATGAGGACGGCCGCCTTGGCGTCTACCAGGCCGGGTTCGCTGCTGCCTGTCGTGTTCCAGGTCCAGCGGGACGCGGCCAGGTTGGTGCCCGGTGAGTCGGCGCCCCAGACGCGGGCGGTGCTCTGGCCGCGCAGCGGCTGCCAGGCGACATCGACGGTGGACGAGGTGTGGGCCGGTGCCGGCATCGTGGAGAGCGAGTTGTCGGCGAGGTCCAGGATGCGGGTCGACGAGACGTCGTCGTCACCGGTGTTGAACGCGATCTTCTTGCCGGTCGGCGCCCACTCCGGAGTGGTGGCGTTCGCCCCGTCGGTGAGCCGCTGCTCTCCCGTACCGTCCACGTTCATCACGAACAGCTCGCTCGTGCCGTCCACTTCGCGGACGAAGGCGACGCGGGTGCCGTCGGGCGAGATCGCCGGATGCGCGCCGCTGCTCGTCAGCTTGGTGAAACCGCCGGTGCCCACGTCGTAGAGCCAGATCGCCGCACCGGTCGCGGTCCCGCAGCTCTCCCCGGTACGGACGAAGGCGATCAGTCCGTTGACGGACGCGCTCGGCTGGCGGTCGCAGCCGTCCTCCGTGGTGGAGAACAGCGGCTGTGCGTAGCGGGAGCCGTCGGACGGGGCGTACCGGAGCCGGCCGGCGCCCGAGTAGACGATGGTGGCACCGCCGCCCACGAACGTCGGATCGGACACGCCCCCCACCGAGTCGCTCTGCTCCAGGATCCTCACCAGGGTGGAGCCGGTGTACCGCCGGGTCTCGACCCGGCCGTCGCGGACGTACGCGATCCGGCTGCCGTCGGGCGACCACGCGGGCTGCGAGGCGCGGTCGGCGATGGTGGTGTAGGTGCTGCTGCCCGGTTTCACGAGCTGCAGGGTCTGCTCGGCTCCGTTGCGGAACGCCAGCATCCCGTCGGTCGCCTGCCACGTCACCGGTCCGGCTGCGGCCGCGCCCGGTGCGACGGCCGTACCCGCCGCCAGGGCGACGGTGGTGCCGAGCGCCGCGAGCACGCGGCGTCTGTGAATCTTCATGTGCCCCCACAAAAGTGATCAAAGGGCTGCCGTTCGCCTCCCCGACGCGGAACGGGAACCTCACGTTCCTTCACGACAGTTGCGCCACCGTAACCGCGCAGGTGGCCGTAGGGGAACAGGGGCCTCACGGTGACGTCCGTGAGGGGGGCGGAGGTGTCTTGACCTGCACTGGACAGGACCGTAGGTTCCGCATGTTCGATCACTTCAAGACGGGTGTCCGAAGTCGGCCGTGGGGACACGACATGCACTGGTACGTAGACGCGCTCCGGAAGTACGCGACGTTCGGCGGGCGGGCGCGTCGCGCCGAATACTGGATGTTCGGCCTCGTCAACTACGCGATCGGCGTGGTGCTGCTCGCGGCCGGAGCCGCGCTGGACCTCGGTCCGCCCTACAGTCCCTTTGCGCTCTTCTGGCTTGCGATGTTCCTCCCCGCGCTCGCCGTGAGCGTCCGCCGCCTGCACGACACGGGTCGCACCGGTTGGTGGCTCCTCCTCGGGCTGATCCCGGTCGTCGGCCACTTCGTCCTGCTGGTCTTCCACTGCACCGAGAGCCGGCCCGGAGAGAACGAGTACGGGGCGCCGCCGAAGTACATCGGCGCGCACGTCTGACCTTTCCGGCGGCACGCACTGAGCTGTTTCCACCGGCAGATCCGGCGAACTGTGTCCACCGGCAGATCCGGCCGGACAGATCCCGGACAGGTCCGGACAGATCCGGGGCAGATCCCGGACGGGTCCCGGGCAGGCCTAGCCGTCCGTTCTTCCCGGGGCGAGGTCGGGCAGGGTCGTGCGGAGCCAGTCGGCGAGGACGGAGAAGTCGTCCTCCTCGAGGCCCGCGGCCGGGTCGACGCGGTGAAGCAGCGAAGGGCCCTGGTGCTGCGCGGCGACCCAGAGCCGGTCCACGGGGCCGATCTCGTCGTCGACCCAGATGAACGGCCGCCGGTCCGCCCACTCCACGAGGGTGCGGGTCTTCCAGTGCAGGCCGCGAGGGCCGTCCTCGGGGGAGTCCTCGGGCCACTCCACCACGGGCAGCCGAGGCAGCCCGAGCCGTGGGCCGACGGACGCGTTCGCCTCGTCCATCCAGGTCGTGGCCCAGACCAGGTCGCACCCCAGCGCCGACAGACGCGGCCCCACGGACGGGTCGAGCCGCCCGAGCAGCGGATTCCCCAGATCAGGGAACGCTTCGGAGCCCGGGTCGGGAATCCGCTCCCGACCGGTTGACGGACCGAACGGGATGAGGGGGCCGTCGACATCGAGGAAGAGGACGGGGCGCTTCACCCCTGCTCCCCGGCTTCCGCGCGTGCTTCCGCGTCACGAAGAGCCGGGCCGTCACGAAGAGCCGGGACCGCCGCCCCGGCCGCATCCAGGGGCACCTCGCCGCACACCGGAAAGACGTACTCCGTCATCGCGCTCCCCGTCCCTCTCAGCTCCGGAGAGTACGAGCCCTCAGCCGCCCTGTCGCCTCGATTCGCCGCCGGGGCGATCTGGGCGGAGGTGCCGGTCGGTGCGCCGACGAGCGCGAAGGGCCCCGTCGTGATGACGGGGCCCTTCTGTACGTACGTAGGTGATCAGCCGCACTGGCAGGGGTTGCCCGACTGGCAGCCGCAGCCGCAGCCGGAGCCGCAGCCGCAGGCGCCGAACAAAGGGAGACTCTTGATCTCGGCGGGCTGTTGGGTGTCGCGGTCCCGCGTCGGGTCGGGCGTGCTGGGGGATTCGGCCATGGGTCCCTCCTTCAGGCACGGAAGCGTGCGAGGCACGCTGCGCCGCACAGTTCCTGTCGCCCATCTCATGCCCACCCGGGCAGGCGCATCAACGGCGCACTGAGGCGTCCCGCGCGCCCGGGAGTCGCATCCCACGCGGGGGCGGGCCGGGAACCGAACCCGCCTCCCTCCCCCGCAGAGGAGGGGGAGGGAGGCGGGGAGGGAGATGGGGAGGGGAAGAGACGGACGGGCGGGCCCAGGCTCGGGGCCGCCCGTCGGCCGGAGAGAGCTAGGCCCCCTCCACCCCCGTGACCGGCTGGATGTCCTGCTGGAGTTCGTCGGCGTGCTCGCCGGTGACCAGGTAGACCACGCGCTTGGCGACCGAGACGGCGTGGTCGGCGAAGCGCTCGTAGTAGCGGCCGAGCAGGGTGACGTCGACGGCGGTCTCGATGCCGTGCTGCCACTTGTCGTCCAGCAGGTGCTGGAAGAGCGTGCGGTGCAGGAGGTCCATCTCGTCGTCGTCCTGCTCCAGCTGCATCGCCAGGTCGACGTCCTTGGTGATGATGACCTCGGCGGCCTTCGCCATCAGGCGCTGGGCGAGCTGGCCCATCTCCAGGATCGTGGCGTGCAGGTCGTGCGGGACGGCGCGGTCCGGGAAGCGCAGCCGGGCCAGCTTGGCCACGTGCTGGGCCAGGTCGCCGGAGCGCTCCAGGTCGGCCGACATACGGAGCGAGGTGACGACGATACGGAGATCCGTCGCCACCGGCTGCTGGCGGGCCAGCAGGGCTATCGCCCGCGCCTCCAGCTCGTGCTGAAGATCGTCGACCCTCTGGTCGGCAGCGATCACGCTCTCGGCCAGCTTCAGATCGGAGTCCAGGATCGCCGTCGTGGCGCGCCCGATCGCCGACCCGACGAGCCGGGCCATCTCGACCAGGCCGTCTCCGATCGAGTCAAGTTCCTCGTGATACGCGTCACGCATGTGGTTGTCCCTCTCCTACGTCAACTTCGGGGCCCGGGGTCCGGGACCTGGCTGTTCCGGCGGCCGTACGGCCGCCGGACGGACCCGTGAACCCCACGTTCCCACGGTCAGGCCTGTACGCGTCCGTTTCCGGCACCACAAATGAACCACTACTGGCTCCTGGGTGAACTCTGGGCGACGAGTGTTCGAGGTCCCACTCGGATGGCTGTGGCCAGGAGCGACGGCATGCCTAACCTGGGTGCATGGACGTGAACGCGGCGGTCGCCGCAGCGGCAGCGATCGCCGGAGTACTTACCGGTGTCATCGCCATGCTGGCGTTCCGCTGGAGCGAGCGCGACCAGAAACGCCCGACCCGCACTTCTCTGCACACGGACGCGGTGCTTCCACCGGGTGTCGACACCGTGCTGTCCGTGCTCAGGTCCTCGGCGGTCGTACTCGACGAAGCGGACGCCGTGGTCAAGGCCAGTTCGGCGGCGTACGCCCTCGGACTGGTGCGCGGCGGCAAACTGGCCGTCGAACCGATGCTCCACATGGCGCGTGACACCCGTCGTGACGGGGAGATACGTCAGGTGGAGCTGGACCTGCCGAGAAGGGGGACGGGGAGGGGTGAGGCCCTCGCCGTCTCCGCGCGTGTGGCGCCCCTCGGATCGCGGCTCGTCCTCCTGCTCGTGGAGGACCTGACGGAGGCGCGCCGCATCGAAGCCGTACGGCGCGACTTCGTGGCGAACGTGAGTCATGAGCTCAAGACACCCGTCGGAGCGCTCTCCCTGCTCTCCGAGGCCGTCATGGACGCCTCGGACGATCCGGAGGCCGTCGAGCGTTTCGCCGGGCGCATGCAGATAGAGGCCACCCGGCTCACCAACCTCGTCCAGGAGCTCATCGACCTGTCGAGGGTCCAGAACGACGATCCACTCGAGGACGCCGAGCCGGTCCGGGTCGACGAGCTGGTCGCCGAGGCGATCGACCGCTGCCGCCACCAGGCCGGCACGAAGCAGATCACCATGGCGGCCGGCGGCACCGCCGACCTGAGCCTGTTCGGGAACCGGGGCCAGCTGGCCGCCGCCCTCGGCAACCTCGTCGAGAACGCCGTCAACTACTCACCCGCCCGCACCCGCGTCGGGATAGCCGCCCGCCGGGTGACGGCGCCCGGTGGGGAACACATCGAGATCGCCGTGACCGACCAGGGCATCGGCATCTCCGACAAGGACAAGGAGCGCATCTTCGAGCGCTTCTACCGCGTCGATCCGGCCCGCTCCCGTGCCACCGGCGGTACGGGCCTCGGGCTGGCCATCGTCAAACACGTGGCCGCCTCGCACGGCGGGGAGGTCACGGTGTGGAGCTCCGAGGGTCAGGGCTCCACGTTCACCCTGCGGCTGCCGGAGGCGAGTGCGGCCCGCGAACGCGTGACCGATCACCACATGCCCGGACTCGACGAAGAGGACGAGTCCGTGCAGCCCGACGGGACGACCACCGTCACATCCCCGTACGAACCGCTTCCTGCCCCGGAGGTCCTTCCGTGACCCGTGTGCTCGTCGTCGAGGACGAGGAGTCCTTCTCCGACGCCCTGTCGTACATGCTCCGCAAGGAGGGCTTCGAGGTCGCCATCGCGACCACCGGGCCCGACGGACTCGACGAGTTCGAGCGCAACGGCGCCGACCTCGTTCTCCTCGACCTGATGCTGCCGGGCCTGCCCGGCACGGAGGTGTGCCGCCAGCTGCGCGGCCGCTCCAACGTCCCGGTGATCATGGTGACCGCCAAGGACAGCGAGATCGACAAGGTCGTCGGGCTCGAAATAGGAGCCGACGACTACGTCACCAAGCCCTTCTCCTCCCGGGAGCTGGTCGCCCGCATCCGGGCCGTGCTGCGCCGCCGCGGGGAGCCGGAGGAGGTCGCCCCGGCGGCCCTCGAGGCCGGTCCCGTCCGGATGGACGTCGACCGTCACGTGGTCACCGTCTCGGGCTCCAAGGTCGACCTCCCGCTGAAGGAGTTCGACCTCCTGGAGATGCTGCTGCGCAACGCGGGCCGCGTCCTGACCCGGATGCAGCTCATCGACCGGGTCTGGGGTGCCGACTACGTCGGTGACACCAAGACCCTCGACGTTCACGTCAAGCGTCTGCGCGCGAAGATCGAGCCGGACCCGGGCGCGCCCCGGTACCTGGTGACCGTGCGCGGTCTCGGCTACAAGTTCGAGCCGTAGACCGGCCCCACCTACACGCGCGTGCCTGACAGCGCACCACAGAGCGCGACACGGAACGCGACACAGAACACGACGTAAGCAGCACGAAGGGCGGGACCCCTTGCAAGGGGTCCCGCCCTTCGTGTGTACGGACGGGTGCGGACGGTACGCCGACTGTGCCGCCGGTGCGCCCACCGACGACCGCCGGGAGCGCGTACGGGCCCGGTGCGGGCCCGCCCGCCTCACGTCACTGGCCGGCGGACTCCGACGCCGACGCCTTGGCGGTGCCGGTCGCGCTCGACGACGCGGTGGTGCCCGGCTCGCCCGACGCGGACGAGGACGGGGAGCCCGTGGCCGACTCGGACGGCGAGGTGGACGCGGCCTCGGACGGCGCCGCGGGGATGTCGCTCGGACCGTACTTGGAGAAGTAGCTCTCGGCCGGGACGACGAAGGCGCTCAGGCTCACGTCGCCGGTCTTGCTGAAGCCGAAGGTGACCTTCTGGACGCTGCCGTTCAGGACGGTCTCGGAGGGGCTGGCCAGCGCCGCGGAGGCGTTGCCCTCGCCGCCGATGACGATCGAGCCGCCGGCCGGGACGGTCAGCTTGCCCTTGCCGCCGGCGGGCGTGATCTGGGCCGTGCCCTCGCCCTCGACCTTGATCGAGTCCACGGTCTGCGCGGTGGTGCCGTTGTTGAACAGCGTCGCGGAGATCACCGCCGGACCGGTGGCCTTCACGTCGGGCTGGGTGATGACGAGGGCGTTCTGGACCTGGATGTCGCCCACGGAGGTGGCCGCGTTGTCCGGCTTGACCTCCAGCGTCTGGGCGTTGTTGCCGGCACCGCACGCGGCGAGTGAGGCGATCGAGAACGCGATGACGGCGGCGGCGAGAGCGCCGCGTCGAAGGCTGCTGCTCACGGCGGCGGCAACTCCTTGAACGTGGGCGAAGCAGGACGACTTCTGTGTAAAGCCGCCCTAAGGGTCTGTCAGCGGCCTTAGGTTACCGATCCGTTCCCGCGCGACCGCACCCGACCCTCCCCAACCGCCGACTTTGCTCGTAGGAGGGGTGACGAAGGGGCGTTCCGGTCGCTCCGGGGGCCCGGGGCGGCCCGGGGAGCTCGGGGTGGGGACGGGCCGCAGCGGGGGTGCGGCCGCGGGCTCCCTTGCGCCGGGTGTGCGCCCCGCTCTTCGCACCCTGCCCCCGGGGCCCTTCCGCTACTTTGATCGCGCGCCCGTCCGCCATTCACATAAGTTCCGCAGTCTTAGGCTTGCGCATTTCGTGGAATGAATGCCCGGCTCTCCGGGAAATGGATCACGAGGCCATCCGGGGTGGATCAGCGGGTGATCATCGAACGTCTTGATCAATTCCGGATTCGTCTCGTACTCGGCTCCGTCCGTCGAACGGAGTAGCGGAAGTCGCGCTCTTGAGGCCGGACAAAACGGGATGTTCGGACCTTGGTCACGGACTCCGGGTGTGTGTAACGTGCGCGTTTCACTCCGCGGGGACAGCCGCTCCGACCTGCGAATACCCTCTTCCGCTCGCCCCTCGCAGCACGTTCCTGTTGCGGTTGTCAAGCCCCGAGATATGCCCTGACCTGCGAAAACGCCATTCAGAAGACGCCGTTTCCGTGTTACTCTGGATAGCCACGGAAGGGGTACCTGTCACATGACGTTCAAGGTTGGCGACACCGTGGTCTATCCCCATCACGGGGCCGCGCTGATCGAGGCCATCGAAACTCGCCAGATCAAAGGCGTGGACAAGACCTACTTGGTGCTGAAGGTCGCCCAGGGTGACCTGACGGTACGTGTGCCAGCGGACAATGCGGAGTTCGTCGGCGTACGTGATGTGGTCGGTCAGGACGGGCTGGACCGGGTCTTCGAGGTGCTGCGCGCGCCGTACGCCGAGGAGCCCACGAACTGGTCGCGTCGCTACAAGGCAAATCTGGAGAAGCTCGCCTCCGGCGATGTCATCAAGGTCGCGGAAGTCGTGCGTGACCTGTGGCGTCGTGAGCGCGAGCGCGGACTCTCCGCAGGTGAGAAGCGCATGCTCGCCAAGGCGCGCCAGATTCTGGTGAGCGAGCTCGCCCTCGCGGAGAACACCAACGAGGACAAGGCCGAGGCCCTGCTCGACGAGGTTCTCGCGTCCTGACGCCGGCTCAGTCGCCGAGACGCCCGCTGTCTTGACGTACGCACAAGCCCGCGCAGTTGCGCAATGAAATGCCGCGGTGCCCGATGACGCAATTGCTGTCGCCGGGCGCTGCGGCATGTTCGTACCCGCGCCATTCGGTAAACCGGACGTTCACCCGGCATCGGCTTTCCCGCGGTATACCGGCGTATCCGATACTTGGGGTGCCGACCCGGGCAGTCGGCTCGACCGGATGTCACGGAAGGGTCCGGTCAGGCGTCGCGCCCGGCACTCCCCCAGCTCGCCGAGCAGGGGGTACCCCCAGGCCATACCCATACCGGTCGAGCACACAAACCTGACAGGAACCGATGTCTGACGTTTCGCTCCCTTCGCCGTCGGGGGCCCGTACCGCCGCCGTGATTCCGGCCGCCGGACGAGGTGTGCGCCTCGGTCCGGGCGCCCCCAAGGCGCTCCGCGCGCTGAACGGCACGCCCATGCTCATCCACGCGGTCCGCGCTATGGCCGCGTCCCGTGCCGTCTCCCTGGTCGTCGTCGTGGCTCCGCCGGACGGCGCGGCCGAGGTGAAGACGCTGCTCGACGCGCACGCGCTGCCGGACCGCACCGACTTCCTCGTCGTCCCGGGCGGTGACAGCCGCCAGGAATCCGTGAAGTACGGGCTCGACGCGCTGCCGCCCGGTATCGACATCGTCCTCGTGCACGACGCGGCCCGGCCGCTCGTCCCCGTCGACACCGTGGACGCCGTCATCGAGGCCGTACGGGACGGCGCCCCCGCCGTCGTACCGGCGCTGCCGCTCGCCGACACCGTCAAGGAGGTCGAGCCCGCGGCCGTCGCCGGGGAGCCCGAGCCGGTCGTGGCCACGCCCGAACGCGCGCGGCTGCGTGCCGTGCAGACGCCCCAGGGCTTCGACCGCGAGACGCTGCTGCGGGCCCACGAGACCGTCACCGACAACGTGACCGACGACGCGAGCATGGTCGAGCAGCTGGGTGTGCCGGTCGTGGTCGTGCCCGGGCACGAGGAGGCGTTCAAGGTGACGCGGCCGCTGGATCTCGTGCTGGCGGAGGCGGTTCTCGCGCGGCGGAGGCTGAACGATGGGTTCTGAGACTCCGGCGCGGACGGCGGGCCGGAGCCCGGCCCAGGGGCCGGTGATCCCGCTCGTCGGGATCGGCACCGACATCCACGCCTTCGAGGAAGGGCGGGAGCTGTGGTGTGCCGGTCTGAAGTGGGAGGGGGAGGGGCCCGGTCTCGCCGGGCACTCCGACGCGGACGTCGTCGCGCACGCCGCCTGCAACGCGCTGTTCTCGGCGGCGGGCCTCGGTGACCTCGGGGCCCATTTCGGCACCGGGCGCCCGGAGTGGTCCGGGGCGTCGGGGGTCGTGCTGCTGACGGAGGCGGCGCGGATCGTCCGCGAGGCCGGCTTCACCGTCGGCAATGTCGCGGTCCAGGTCGTCGGACCCCGCCCGAAGATCGGCAAGCGGCGGGACGAGGCCCAGAAGATCCTGTCGGACGCGGTGGGGGCGCCGGTGTCGGTGTCGGGAGCCACGACGGACGGGCTCGGTTTCCCGGGCCGGGACGAGGGGTTGATGGCGGTCGCCACGGCACTGGTCGTCCGGACGGGCTGAGGCCGGAGGGGCCCCGTTCGCCCGAAAGGCTCGTCCTCGACGGCCGGACGGGGCGGGTGGTCCCCCCGTATGTCACGAATACGTGGCCCTTGCGGAGGAAGGGTCGCGGGGCACTACCCAGGGCCCACTACCCTGGAGTGGTGACTATTCGCCTGTACGACACCAGCGCCCGGCAGATCCGTGACTTCACCCCGCTCGTGCCGGGTTGCGTCTCGATCTACCTCTGTGGCGCGACCGTGCAGGCCGCACCGCACATCGGGCACATCCGCTCGGGCCTCAACTTCGACATCATGCGCCGCTGGTTCGAGTACCGCGGCTATGACGTGACGTTCATCAGGAACGTCACGGACATCGACGACAAGATCATCGCCAAGTCGGCCGACCAGGGCCGCCCCTGGTGGTCCATCGGCTACGACAACGAGCGCGCCTTCAACGACGGTTACGACGCGCTCGGCTGCCTGCCGCCCACGTACGAACCGCGGGCGACCGGGCACATCCCCGAGATGATCGAGATGATGCGCGGGCTCATCGAGCGCGGTCACGCGTACGCGGCCGACGGGAACGTCTACTTCGACGTGCGGTCGTACGACGGGTATCTCCAGCTCTCCAACCAGGAGCTCGACAACCTGCTCCAGCCCTCGGGCGAGGGCGAGACCGGCAAGCGGGACCCGCGTGACTTCGCCATGTGGAAGGCCGTGAAGCCGGGCGAGCCGAGCTGGGAGACGCCCTGGGGCCGGGGCCGTCCGGGCTGGCACCTGGAGTGCTCGGCCATGGCCCACAAGTACCTGGGCAGCGCCTTCGACATCCACGGCGGCGGGATCGACCTGATCTTCCCGCACCACGAGAACGAGATCGCGCAGGCCAAGGGCTTCGGCGACGAGTTCGCGAAGTACTGGGTGCACAACGCCTGGGTCACCATGAGCGGCGAGAAGATGTCGAAGTCCCTCGGGAACTCGGTGCTCGTCTCCGAGATGGTCAAGGCGTGGCGTCCGATCGTGCTCCGCTACTACCTCGGCACCCCGCACTACCGTTCGATGATCGAGTACAGCGAAGAGGCGCTGCGGGAGGCCGAGTCGGCGTTCGCGCGCATCGAGGGCTTCGTTCAGCGGGTCGTCGAGAAGGCGGGGGGCGTCGTCGAGCCCTCCACCGAGGTGCCGCCCGCGTTCGCCGAGGCGATGGACGACGACCTGGGCGTCCCGCAGGCGCTGGCCATCGTGCACACGACGGTCCGGCAGGGGAACTCCGCGCTGGCCGCCGACGACAAGGAAGCCGCCGTGGCGCGCCTCGCCGAGGTGCGGGCCATGCTCGGCGTCCTCGGACTCGACCCGCTCGACCCGCAGTGGGCCGGCGAGGGCGACCGCGGCGAGGATCTGCACGGCGTCGTCGACACCCTCGTGCGGATGGTCCTCGACCAGCGCGAGGCCGCCCGCACCCGTAAGGACTGGGCCACCGCGGACGCCATCCGCGACCAGCTCAACCAGTCGGGCCTGGCGATCGAGGACGGCCCGCAGGGGCCGCGCTGGACGCTCGGACCGCGCTGAGAGGCCGCTCCGGCGGACACGGCCGACCTCCGTCGGCCTTGATCGATTGTGCCGCCCGGACCTCCGGGCGGCACACTTCATTACGTACGCACGCACGTCTCACACAGACAGGTAGGTCATGGCTGCTAACAACCGCCGCATGTCCGGCAAGAAGGGCGCGCAGGTCGGCAGTGGCGGCCAGCGACGCCGGGGCCTGGAAGGCAAGGGTCCGACCCCGCCCGCCGAGGCGCGCAAGGGTCACAAGAAGAACCGCGTCGCCAACGCCAAGGCGAAGCAGATCGTCCGCCGCCCCGCCCACCCCAAGGGCCGTGGCGGCAAGGGCACGTCCGAGATGGTCGTCGGGCGCAACTCCGTCGTCGAGGCGCTGCGCGAGGGCGTCCCCGCGATGACGCTGTACGTGCAGCAGTTCATCGACAACGACGAGCGGGTCCGTGAGGCGCTCCAGCTCGTCGCCGAGCGCGGCGGCATCCACCTGATGGAGGCCCCGCGTCCCGAGCTGGACCGCATGACCAACGGGCTCAACCACCAGGGCCTCGTCCTCCAGGTCCCGCCGTACGAGTACGCGCACCCCGAGGACCTCGCCGCCGCCGCGTACGACGAGGGCCAGGACCCGCTGATCGTCGCCCTCGACGGGGTGACCGACCCGCGCAACCTCGGAGCGGTCGTCCGTTCCGCCTCCGCCTTCGGCGGCCACGGCGTCGTCGTGCCCGAGCGGCGCGCGGCCGGCATGACCGCCGGTGCCTGGAAGACGTCGGCCGGTGCCGCCGCCCGTACGCCCGTCGCCCGCGCCTCCAACCTGACGCGGGCCCTCGAGTCGTACAAGAAGGCCGGCCTCGTCGTGGTCGGACTCGCCGCGGACGGCGAGGTCGAGGTCGGTGAGCTGGAGGCCCTCGGTGGCCCCGTCGTCATCGTCGTCGGCAGTGAGGGCAAGGGCCTGTCCCGACTGGTGGGCGAGACCTGCGACTTCCGGGTGCGGATTCCGATGCCCGGTGGCGCGGAATCGCTGAACGCCGGTGTGGCGGCGGGAGTTGTGCTCTACGAGGCAGCGCGGCGACGCGCCTGAACAAACGTCCTGGCGGTCACCCCCGTGGGGCAATAGGGATGTTCTGGACGATCTTGACGCGGTCCGGACACATCGGCGTGGTCAAAGCAGTGTCCTAACCACACGTCACTCGGTTAGATGAGTGTGGACACCAGAACACCCCGCACACCCACGGGGGACCGCTCGTCGGGATTCGACGACGTTCCCGCGCTGAGCATGGTGAAGGTGCCGAGCGATCCGGCGCAGGTCATCGTCAATCATGCGAGCTTCCGCGTCCAGCTGGGGGGCGCGTCGCGGGGCCAGTCCCCGCGCATCGCACGGCACTTGAGCCCCGGCGACCCCTCGCGGATTCCCGTCGCGGGTGCGCCGGGCAGAGCGGGCGCGGCCCGCCGCCGCGCCCCCGTCGTCTGGAGCGGGAAGTCCGCGCCGGACGACACCGGCGCACACCGCCTGCTCCAGGCCGTACGGAGCGCGGGTGTGACCCACGGCCCCGGCGGGCCGAAGGCCGACGCCGGCTCGACCCAGGTCATCCCGCGCATCGGCGAACAGTCCGGCTACGCGGGCGATCTGACCGTCGACACGGTCGAGACGCCCCTCGTCGGCAGCCAGCGCAATCCCGTCGCCGAAGAACAGCGACTGCTGCCGCAGATGCGCAGTGTGGGCAGCGCCTACGACGAACCGGCCTACACGGACGCCGACTTCGAGGACGACGACCTCGACGAGCCGGCGGACGACGCCCCCGTCAGGCGGAGTTCCGATCCGGTCCGGCACGCGTACCACCCGGGCCGCCGGATGAACCTCGGTGTCGTGCTGCTCCCGCTGCGCGTCTTCCTCGGCTTCATCTCCATCTACGCCGGCATGGGCAAGCTCTGCGATCCCGTCTACTTCGACGGCGGCAAGCGCGGCTCCATGGTGAAGTGGCTCAACACGCTGCACCCGTGGGAAGTCGCCGAGCCTTTGCGGCAGTTCGCGCTCCAGCACCCCGTCGGCTCCGGGCTCGTCATCGCCTTCTTCCAGGTCATCGTCGGCGTCCTGACCGTTCTCGGGCTGTGGCAGCGGGTGGCCGCCGTCGTCGGCGCGATGCTGTCGGCGGCGCTCATCGTCACGGTCAGCTGGAAGACGGTGCCCGCGTACGACGCGCCCGACATCATCTATCTCGCCGCCTGGTCCCCGCTGATCATCGCGGGCGCCCCGGTCTACTCCGTCGACGGGCGGCTGGCCAGTGAGGCCTGGCGCACGCTCGGACCGCGCGCCGACATCTGGGACCTGCGCGCGCGGGTGCTGCGCCGCGGCGCGCTGGCCACGACCATCGTCGTCGGGCTCACCCTGCTCATCGGTTCGGTTCTCGGTGGCGCCGTCCGCGACTCCGGCCGGGTCGTCGTCCCCGGCCCCGGAGAGGCGCCGCGCAACGAACTGCCCGGCTCCCCGCTCCCCGAGACGCCCGGCGAGCGGCACCAGAAGGCCACCCCCTCGGCCTCCCGGACGCCCACCCGGAGCGCCTCCGCCACCCCGTCGCAGGCGGCCACCACACCGGGCGCGGCCCAGGAGACCGGCCAGGTCGGCGGCGGGCAGCCCAGCCAGACCCAGGGCAGCGGCCAGGCCCCGCCCCAGCAGTCCTCGCCGGTCGACCAGGCCCCGAGCACCAGCGCGGGCCCCAGCAACAGCGGCGGCACGTCGACCGGCGGCACCGGAGGTACGGGCGGCGCCGGTTCCACGGGCGGCACCTCCACCGGCGGGAACTCGTCCACCGGCGGCCAGCCGGGCCTGGTGGGCGGCCTGCTGGGCTGACGGCTTCGGCCACGCGACACGGCACACGACGGCAGGGCCCCGCACGAAGGCGTGCGGGGCCCTGCCGTGGTGCGTGGGCTGCTCCCGTGGGGCCGGGAGGGCGTGTGGCCGGGAGGGCGTCCCTAGCGGCCCAGGGCGGCGAGTTCCTTCGCCGCCTCCGTGAGGTCCTTGGCGGTGTCGATGGCGCGCCAGTAGGCGCCGTGCGGGATCGGGAAGCCGGCCAGCTGGCGTTCGCGGGCCAGGCGGGGGAAAGTCGTGCGCTCGTGGTCACCGCGCTCGGGGAGCATCTCGGTGAACTCCGGGGAGAAGACGTAGACGCCCGCGTTGATCTCGAACGTGGAGGGCGGGGCCTCGATGAAGTCCGTGATGTGACCGAAGCCGTCCGTCTGGACGGCGCCCCAGGGGATGCGGGGGCGGGCGAGCGCGAGGGTGGCGACCGCGTCGCGCTCGGCGTGGAAGTCCGCCATGTCGCGCAGCGAGAAACGGGTCCAGATGTCGCCGTTCGTCGCGTACCAGGGCCTGTCGGGGTGCGGGAGGTGCGCCGCGGCGTACTTGAGGCCGCCGCCGCGTCCGAGGGGCTCCGACTCGACGACCGTCGTGACGTTGACCGGGAGGTCGGCCGAGTCCAGCCACTTCTGCAGGACGTCGGCGAGATGCCCGCAGGAGACGACGACGTCGGTGACGCCCTCCTCGGCGAGCCAGGTCAGCTGGTGGCCGATGATCGGTGTCCCGGTGCCGGGGATCTCGACCATCGGCTTCGGCCGGTCGTCGGTGTAGGGACGCAGCCGGGAACCTTGGCCGCCGGCCAGGACAACGGCTTGAACGGGGCGCGACGCGGCGTTCGGATCGGTCATGCCCGAACTGTACGTGGCGGCCCCGCACGCGGCTTCCCGCGGCAACCGTTCCTTAACCAGCTGTTGCCGGGCGGCCCGGAATCGGGTGATTCGCGAAGCCGGGAAAAGGCGGCCGCGTCATGGTGTGCCCCTCGGAGGGAGCTGTGCCTCCGAGGGGAGCGTGTCCCGAGAAGGGGTGGTGACCTCAGAAGTGGGTGGTCGCGACCCCCGAGGCGAACGATGTGTCGCAGACGGGGCGGGCGAAGGACTGCGCGCGGGTCGGGCCGTACGCGCGGACCGCGGCGCGGCCGAGGGCTCGGGCGATGGAGACGCAGTGCTTCGCCAGCGACGGGCGGCCGTTCACCGCTTGCTGGAGGTGGGTGAGGGCGACGCCCGGGTTCTTCTCCTGGAGCTCCAGGAGCAGCTTGTCGCGCAGGACGTCCTGCGGGGCACGGGAGACGGCTCGCGTCGAGACGTCTTCGGAGGACGCGGTGAGCACCGAGCTCGAGGGGTTCCCCGACCAGTTGACTCGGGTGACCGCGAGAGTCCCGGAGAGCACCAGGACGACAGGCAGAACGAGGGCGAGGGTGCGGCCGATCCGGCGGGCGGGGCCACGGCCACGCCGGGTCGATTGGTTAGTGGTGGAGTGCTTCACGCGAGTGAGGGTAGCGCGGGGTGATGATTTGGCGACATTTAGTCACCGGTTCGGGGGATGGGGAGAGGGTGTTTTCGGGGTAGGGCGTTGACGTACAGATATCGAAATGCCCGGTCTGCCGGGGTATTTGTCGACAACGAAGAAGGCCCCGCAGCTGGCTGCGGGGCCTTCTTCGTCAACTTGGGTGAATTCAACCCTAACGGGGTGTGCGTTCCCCCCGGACGACGCGGTCGTCAGTCGGACAGGCGCTCGCCCGTCGAGGTGGAGAACACGTGGATCTCGCCCGGACGCGGCACGACGTGCAGCGTGGCGCCCTTGTCCGGGACGGCGCGGCCGCTGACGCGGACGACGAGGTCCTTGAGGTCGTCGCCGACCTTGGCGGAACCGTAGACGTAACCGTCGGCGCCGAGCTCCTCGACGACGTTCACCGAGACGGCCAGGCCGGCCGGGGCGTCCTCGGTGTCCTTGGTGAGGGACTTGGCGGCCTCGCCGTTGTGCTCGACGACGTCGAAGTGCTCGGGGCGGACGCCGACGGTGACCGTGCGGTCGCCCCTGTCGGCGGCGGCGGAGAGGGCCTCGCGGCTGACCGGGACGACGCTGTTGCCGAACTTCACGCCGCCGTCGGTGATCGGGACCTCGACCAGGTTCATGGCCGGGGAGCCGATGAAGCCGGCGACGAAGAGGTTGGCCGGGCGGTCGTACATGTTGCGCGGCGAGTCGACCTGCTGGAGCAGACCGTCCTTGAGCACGGCCACACGGTCGCCCATGGTCATGGCCTCGACCTGGTCGTGGGTGACGTACACCGTGGTGATGCCGAGGCGGCGCTGGAGCGAGGCGATCTGCGTGCGGGTGGAGACGCGGAGCTTGGCGTCGAGGTTCGACAGCGGCTCGTCCATGAGGAAGACCTGGGGCTCACGCACGATGGCGCGGCCCATGGCGACACGCTGGCGCTGACCGCCGGAGAGGGCCTTCGGCTTGCGGCCGAGGTACTCGGTGAGGTCGAGGATCTTCGCCGCGTCCTCGACCTTCTGGCGGATCTCGGCCTTGTTGACGCCGGCGATCTTGAGCGCGAAGCCCATGTTGTCGGCGACCGTCATGTGCGGGTACAGCGCGTAGTTCTGGAACACCATGGCGATGTCCCGGTCCTTGGGCGGCAGGTGCGTGACGTCGCGGTCACCGATGTGGATCGAGCCGCCGTTGACGTCCTCGAGACCCGCGAGCATGCGCAGGGAGGTGGACTTTCCGCAGCCGGAGGGACCGACGAGGACGAGGAACTCGCCGTCCGCGACGTCGAGCTCGAGCTGGTCGACGGCGGGCTTGTCGCCACCCGGGTAGATGCGGGTCGCCTTGTTGAACGAGACAGTGGCCATGGTGATGGGCCCCCTTCACCGGCAGGAACGTGCCGGACGATCCGTTGTAAAGGTGGTGATCCACTACAGAAACGCCCATAGTGGTGTAGTCCATATGAGTGAACCGACTCAGGACGCTACCTGGCGTTCATGCGTTCTGTCAGTACCCCGAGACCGGTGAAGTTCGCGGAAACTTTCGACAGGGGCCCGCCGCGACGTGGGTACACTGCACGGGCACGTACGCCACGCGCGCGCGGCAGGCCTCCTTAGCTCAGATGGCCAGAGCAACGCACTTGTAATGCGTAGGTCGTCGGTTCGAATCCGACAGGGGGCTCAGCTTCAAGCCCAGCTCAGACTTTGTCTGAGCTGGGCTTTTGCGTTCAGCGGACGCGACGGCGGCGCGCGGCGCGGGCCGCACGGCTGTCGGGGGTCTCAGTTGCGGTCTCAGTAGGGGCTTCCGGCGGGGGCATGAAGGTGTCGCCCATGCGGCGCATGGCGTCCTTCGAGAGGTGGGACCGCCCCTTCACGTACCGCCGTGTCTGGCTGATCTGGGTGTGCCGGAGGATCTCCATGATGGTGACCATGTCCACGCCCAGCTCGTTCAGGATCGTGCCGGCCGTGTGGCGGCTTCCGTCGTAGAGGCGGCGGTCGTCGATTCCTGCCTCTGCGAGCAGCTCTTTGAATTCCTCCCAGTCGGCCCGGGGGTCGAGCGGCCGGCCGTCGGGCCGCGTGAATACGGCGCCGTGGTCCTCCCACCCGTCGCCCGCGGCCTCGCGTAAGGCTTCCTGCCGTGCCTGGTGCTCACGCAGGTACGGGATGAACGGCGGCGGGATCGGCACGGAATTGCGGCTCTTCTTCGTCTTGGGGCGAGTGAAGACGAGACCGCCGTCCTTTCGCTCGGGGCAGGCACTCGCGTGCCGGGTGCACGTCTTCGGGCACGGCTTGGGACAACCGCGCTTGTAGCCCTTGTGCGTCGCGCAGTCCGGCGGGCAGGGAGCGAACCGGTGGAGGCGCTCGCCGCATGCGTGCGGGGCCTTGCAGCCGTGGCGCCAGGTGAGGCGCTGCAACTGCCACTGAGGGTGGAACATCTCGCCATCGAGGTCGACGTACGGCCACCGAAAGCCGAGTACCTCCCCCTGCCGGAATCCCATTCCGACGCCGACGATCCAGCGCATCGAACTGGGACGCTTGGCCGCAGCTCTCAGGAAGGCTTTCGCCTCTTCGATCGTGAACGGGTTGGCCTCGGTCTCGTCGACGGACGGCGGGTCCACGAGGGTGGCGACGTTCTCGGCGATGATCCGGCGGCGGTGGGCAATCTTCAGGGCCCGCGACAGGATGCGGTGCACTTTGAGCACATGCGAGGGAGCGTGCCCGTCGTCGAGCATGGCGCGGTACATCCGCTCCAGGTGCTCGGGGGCGAGCTTGTCGAGGCGGTGTTTGCCGACGCCCGGGATGATGTCGTTGCGGGTCTTCGACCAGTAGTCATCGAGGGAACGCGGACGGAGCTTGAGGCTCGCGATGTTGGTGAGGTAGTTCTCCATCCACGCGGCCACGGTGGGCGCGCGGCCGGCCTTCGGGGCGCGGCCCTTGTCGCGAAGCCTCTCCAATTCCTTGACCTTGCGCCGTACTTCGGCCTCGGTCTTGCCGCGGCGGTGCCGGCGGTCCGGACTTCCGTCGTCCTTGACGCCCATGGTCACCCGACCGTGCCACCAGCCGTCGCCGCCCAGGTAGATGGACGATTCCATGTTCTGTTTGCGGGGGCTCATGCGCTCCTCCATGCGAAAGGCGGCCCCGGACGTGGTCCGGGGCCGCCTCGGGCGGGCTGTTGGTGTGACTGAGTACCTCAGTTGGTCTGCGCGAGCGCGGGCTATTTGGCTGGACGCCCTGACGGGCACGATCCGAGGGTGACTGCATTTCTGAGCCAACTACCAGCACTCATAGGTGTCATCGTCGGCGTTCTCGGAACGCTCCTCACTGCACGCCTCAACGACAAAGCGCATTGGACACGCGCACTCTCGGTTCGGTGGGACGAGCGACGTTTGGACGCTTACTCCGAGTACGGGCGCGCGCTCAAAGAGGTCCACTGGCTCGCGCATCGCATCACGGCGCTGACCCGACCCTCCTCGCGGGCGCATCCGATAGATCGGACTACGGGCCTTGAGCTGATGGCCCAAGCGGATGCCCAGCGAACCAAAGCCTGGGAGGGGGTGCTTCTGTTGGGGGACGCTGACACGGTGGCCGCCGCGCGCGAATGGCGTTGGGCCGTACTGCAGTTGGAGCGCGCGGCACGTGGTATCGCTGACGATGACTTCGATTGGTCGGCTGCCGTGCGACGCGCTGATGAAGGCCGGGACCGCTTCTACGACGCTGCCCGAGCCAGCCTGACCATGGGCAGCGGCGATGTAGCTCAGGCGCGATGGCTCACCGATCGCCATATGAACTCGTAACTCCGACACGGCGGTACAGCCGCACTCTGGGCTGAGCGCCAAAGTGGCCAGTTGAAGCACTCAATGGCCTGCTGAGGCGCTCAGTCACAGTTGGACGAAGTCAGTTGGGCGTCGGTTCGAGGCTGTTGACGAACGCCTCCAGGTCGCTGCGCCGGATGCGGCGGGAGCGGCCTCGCTTGACGTACTTGAGGAGTCCTTCGGCCATCAGCTCGTAGACGGTGGAGCGGCCGAAGGACAGAACTTCGGCGGCGGCTTCGGGGGTGTAGAGCAGTTGGTCGGTAGCCGGGCGCGTGCTGCTCATCGGGACTTGTCTCCTCTGTGGGCTCGGGGTGCCTCTCAGAAGTCCGCTACATCCGCTACACCGCTACATCGCAGGTCAGCGGGTGGTTTTTTGTAGCGGAGGGGTGGCGTGTAGCGGCTACGCACGCGCTACGGGGTTGCGGGCGTAGCCGCTACACGCTTCGGTGCCGCTACAGATTCATGGGCTCTGAGCTGGGCTGTAGCGGCGTAGCGGCTGTAGCGGAGTTCTGGGGTGCGGGGCAGTAGCGGGCCCAGGCGTCTTCCAGATCTGTGGCGTGGAAGCCCTTGAGGACTCCGCCGGCGGTGCGGATGTTGCGGGAGCGGATCGGCTCGTTGTCGGCCGTCATGTACTCGCCGACCATCCGGGACAGGCGCCGGTTGTCGAGCGGCTTGCCGTCCAGGTCTGCCCACGGGGCGTCGTCGAGGGCGTTGAGCCGGTCCAGGATGGCGATGGTGGGCAGGCGGTCGATGCCGATGAGGACGTGGTCGCGCAGGTCGGTCAGCAGCCGGATCCCGAGGCTGTGTTTGTCGGTGTACTGCGCGGCCCTGACGAGGGTCACGCACGCTTCGCGGGCCCGGTCCGGCCAGTCCCCGCCGATGGCGTCGGCGATGGCGAGCAGGGGCTCCCATACGTCGGCGGGCCGGTCGGTGACGCCGTCGGGCATCTCGGGCCAGGCTCCGAGGACGAACCCGCGGGTCTGCTCGGCCCACTCGGTGAGGCGGTCGCGGAGCTTGTTGCCTTGGGCTTCGTGGATGCGGGCGCGGAAGGCTTCCACGCGTTCGTTGCGGGCCCTGCGTCGCATCCGGATGACGATGGAACGGGTCAGGATCGTGTCGGGCAGCGATCCGAGTCCGGCGACCGCGACCGCGCAGTACGAGGGGAACGCCTGCACGCTCTGGTTGCCGCCGTCGCCGATGCACCGGTACGTGACGCCGGTGCGGCGGTGCCCGGCGTTGAGGAAGCCGCGTAGTTCCTCGTTGTCGCTGGCCTTGGGGCCGAAGACGGTGTCGATCTCGTCGAACAGGATGGTCGGTCGGCCGTCGGCCCCGGACACGGCCCGGAACAGGGCGGCGGCGGACGCGTTGACGGCCACCATCGGGTGCGGCACGAGCGTTTCCACGATCTCCAGGGCCCGGGATTTCCCGGACCCCGGCTCGGGGGAAAGGAAGGCGAGGCGCGGGGTGGAGTCGAAGCAGTCGAGCAGGTGGGCGTGCGCGTCCCACAGCGCGACCGCGACGTACGCGGCTTCGTGCGGGAAGACGTTGAAGCGGCGGTGGAAGGCTTCCACCTCGTCGAGCAGCGCGGCGCCGTCGATGCTGTCGGTCATGCGGCGGCCCTCCCTTCGGTGAGTGTGGTGGCGGTCCCGGTGCACTCCTTGGCCCGGTGGTACTCGTAGTCGGAGATCAGGGCGGCGACGTCGTCGGCGCCGCGCGCGTTGTCGGTGAGGCCGCACAGGCAGGCGTACGCGGCGTACGGGGTGTCGCCGTGCCGCGTCGACCAGCGGGCCCCGTCGTAGTGGTGGCGGTAGACCGGTGGGGCGTAGATGCGGATGCCGGGCCGGTCCGGTGTCGGATCGTCGCCGTGTCCGGGTGCCGCGCCGGCCTGGTCGCGGTCCGGGCGGACAAGGACTGAAAGGACGCCCTGTCGGGCGACGCCCTTCGGTTCGCCCACGGTCGCCGTGTCCACAGGCTGTGGAGCGGCGGGCGGGCGGTCCGGGGTGGTGGTGATGCTCTTCAGAGGGGGATGGGGTCGGGTGCTCATGCCGTCGCCAGGCGGGTCTGGTTGTGGGCGATGGACCAGTCGAGCGCGCTGCGCAGGGTGGAGCGGCACTCGGACGCGGACAGTCCGGCCGTCTCGCCCCCTGCCTGAAGAGCCTCCTCGACCACGTGCCGGGGGAGGTCGCCCCACGCGACGAACCGCCCCAACGCGCGTGCGGACCGGAACAACGTCACTTCCCGCTGCCCGACTTGAGCCGAAGCCACGTTCCGGCATTCTTCGGCGAGCGCTACATCCGCGTATCGGCGTGATTGCCCCGCTACGGCCATCGAAAGGCCTTGAGGGCGCTTGGGGGCCGGTTGCAGGATGCTTTGCAGCCACGAGGGCAGAGGGGCCACCACGGGCCCGCACAGGGCTTCGTAGGCTCCCGCCGGGGTGGTGCTGCCGGCGGCGACGACGTAGCCGCCCCACGCGCGGGTGTCGACCGAATCGGCAACGGTGCCTTGGGTGTTGGTCATGCGGATGCCGGGCGGGGTGGTGAAGTACAGGTGGGTTCCGCCGCTCGCGGTCCGCACCCGGTAGGTGTCGGGGACGGCGTGTCCGGCGCGCTCGCAGAGCGCTCCAAAGGTTGCCGCGCCGTCAGGCGCGTCCGAACTGCCCTTGTGCTCGGGCGTGTCCAGGTCGACGACCAGCAGCCCGGAAGGGCCGGTGGCGATCCCGACGTTGAACGGCGCCCGCGACCACGCGGCACGGATTCGGTCGGGGTCGGTCGTGGCCTGCTGTTCCCACTTCCGGTGCCTGTCCGCGCACGGGCCGGTGCCGGTGCATGCGCGCTCGCCGTGCAGGGCGGGGATCTTGCGGCCGGGACGGAGGGGGAAGACGTGCCAGCCGCGTTCGGCGGCGGACAGGGCTGCGTCCAGCAGATGCCCGCTCATGCCGCCACCCCCAGCCGGGGGGCGAGGGAGGCGAGGAAGGCCGCGCCGATCCACTCGGCGTAGGCGGGTGGGAGGGCTTCCCGGAGGCGGAGGTGGTGGGTTGACCAGTCGATCTTCTTTGCCTCGCGGATCTCCTCCACGGTGGCCTTCCCGCCGCCCTTGCCGTACGCGGCGACGTACGGGCCGTCGCGCCAGATGCCGTGCCGGTACCCCCGGACGTAGCCGCGATGGAGCGGGTGCACGGGCTGAGGGAAGGTCCAGCCGCCGAGTTCGAAGTAGCGGTGCATGAGCACCGTGAGGCCGAACTGTTCGCCACACAGGCGGATGTCCTTGCGGACGTCGGAGCCGGCCACGTTCTCCATCACGTACGGGCGCCCTGTCGCCTCCAGGGCAGCCCGGGTCGGGACGATCAGCCGGGGGTACGTACGGCCGATCGCGGCGTTGCGGGCGGCGTTGGTGCCCTTGGTCGGGGCGCCCTCGCCCTGGCACGGTGGGGAGGCGTGGATGAAGTCGTACTTGTGGCCGTGTGCGCGGATGTACTCGATGGCGTCGCCCTGGTGGAAGGCGTCACCGCAGTAGTCCGGCTGTGCCTCGATGTCGACGCCGGTGACGTGGCAGTTCGGCCCGAACGCGCGCCGGTAGCCGCTGGTGGCGCCACCGATGCACGAGTAGGCGTCCAGGACCCGGAACACGTCACCGCGTCCGAGCCGTAAGACGGGTGCTCGCCGGATGTCGGTCGGTTGGTTCATGCTGGATGTCTCCAGTTCTGTGGATGGATCTGGTTGGCAAGGGCGACCCCGGTTCTTGGCGGAGTGGGGGTCGCCCTTGGCGTAGCTAGAAGGGCGGTTCGTCGATCCACGGGTTGCGGTGGGCGACGCGCCGCCGCAGCAGGCGGGGCAGGCGCGGGAGCGGCAGGAGGACCGTGCGCCACTCGGTCGAGCAGGCGCAGGGGTAGCACTCGGTGCCCGCGTACTCGCCGGTGTCGTAGTCGCCGTAGTCGCGCTCGATGGCGCCGGCGCCCTCGCAGTCGGGGCAGTCCGGGCGGGGGGTGTCGGTCAGGACCAGCGTCCGGCGGGACCAGCCGATGACCTCAAGCCGTAGTCGCATTACAGGGGTTGTCCTTCCGTTGGTCAGTCATGGAAGTGGTTGCGCTTGATGACGGCTTTGCGGATGTTGACCGTGCTGCCCTTGCCGCCGCTGATGGCGCGGGCGGGGGTGCGTAGGGCGAGGACGATGACGGCGATCCACACGAGGGCTCCGCCGCTGATTCCGGCGGCGGCGCTGACAATCTCGCCCACGCCGTAGCCGAGGCCGGCCGCAAGGGCGCCGCCCCCCAGTCCCGCGCCCATGAAGCGCTGGGCGACGGGGTCCAGGAGCGGGAGCGGGGTCAGGTCGCGCGGCTCGGGCGGGAGGATCGGGGCGGGGGCGAGGTGCTTGGGCATGGGGACCATGCGCCCGTAGGCGTCGGGCACCCACACCACGGCCTGACGCTCGCCGTACGGGTCCAGCGCGACCGACGGGCCCGGGTCGTAGGGGCTGAGGGGTTGTGGTTGATGGACGGTCACGGCCCGTTCTGCGGGCAGATGGGCGGGGTGTTCGGGATACATGCGGAATCCCTTCCGGTGCACGACTGGGGAGGCGGTGGCACACCCTTCGGGGTGGCCGATGGAGGGGATTTCGGGGTCTGAGCTGCGGGTCCTCCCCGCCTCCCCGAAACGGTGTTTTCGCTGATCAACGTGGGGGAGGCGGTCCGGGGAGGGGGTTGGGGAGTTCTCCCCGCCTCCCCGGACCGGGAGGGTCCGCCTCCCCGCTACTGGGAGGCGGAAGCGGAACCGCCGGTGTCGCGGCCGGCGAGAGCGCGGGCGACGTCGTCGCGGCGGACCACCATCCGGCCGTGCGACTTGTACGGCTCGATGCCGGCGGCCTCCAGGACGCGCTTGAGGTCGATGAACGACCAGTCGCCGTAGGCGTCCGCGTCGAAGATGCCGAGCCGCTTGACGATGTCCTGGGTGTGCGAGCGCTCCGCGTCCCCGATCACGGTGAAGATGTCCGCGAGTGGGTCGCGGTCCTCGCCCCGGTCGATGACGTGCAGGGTGGTGACCCCGTCCCGCAGCGCCTTGGCACGGTCGGCGATCTCGGTCGCTTCCTCGGTGCTGATGTAGTGCGTGCGGATCGTGATGGACGACTGTCCGGCAGGGGTCTGGATGCCGTCGGACGCGACGATCAGCGTTCCCTTGTCGAGTCCGGGGCGCAGCAGGTGCGGGGCGGCGCCGCCGTTCACGGCCTTGTCGCCGAGTGCCATGCGGGACTGGGACTCGGTGCCGAGCGCGAGCGATGCGCGGGTGTGGGCTCCCTCGCGGACCAGCTTGGGAAGGTTCTGGTCGGTCGGGTCCTGCGTGCCCTGCCACAGCAGCACGTTCACGGCACGGCCCTGGTTGTGAATCTTGCGGGCGGCCATGAAGTACCGGGAGTTGGACGACGATCCGCCGTAGGGCCGCTTGTCCTCGTCCTTGAGCGGGCACATGAATGCGACCTGTGCCTCGTCCACGTTCACGATCAGGGCGGGGAACTGCGTTCCGGGCGGCGCCATCAGACGCCGGTTCATCTCCTCCACCGCGTCCTCCAGCATCATCGTGACCTGGATGACGTGGTCGTCGGTCGGGCCCTGGATGAAGCGAGTGGCGAGTCCTTCGAACATGGCCCAGTCGCCCACGCCCTTGAGGTCACCGATCCAGAACTCCACCGACCGGTCCAGTGCGACCCACAGGGCCAGCGCTCGCAGCGCGGCGGTCTTGCCCTGGTTGGACAGGCCCGTGATCAGAAGGTGTCGCTGGTAGACGGACAGGGCCGCCGCGTCGCCGCGCAGGTCCTCACCCCACGGGGCGCGGCCCTTGGCGTAGTCGGCGGTCATCGTCTCGTCGGTGACCAGCGGGGACGGGCCGATCGGCTCATCGAGCGCCCCCGAGTCGGCGACCCACAGCCGGACCGTGCGGGCGGCCTGGGGGATGGTGATGAACACCTCGTGTTCGTGGCGGGTCAGGTTCTCCGCGAGCTTCCGCCGCCGGTTCTGCACTTCGATCGTGGACACCCCGGACGGGAGAGTGACGTCGACCTCGACACCGCATCCGGCGATCCGGATCGGCCCGAGCATCGACGCGCCCGCGTCCCCCATCTCCTTGATGGCGTTGCGCAGCGCGGGTACGCCGAGGTCGCGGAGAGCCTTGACGACGATCGACGGGGTGATCGGCTCCCCCTCACTGTTGCGGACGTTCGCGGGGAGCGCCCACGCGGGTGCGGCCTGCTGGTGCCTGCCGACACCCCATAAGGCCAGCAGCGCGAGGAACGGGCCGATGGCCAGAGCGGGGCCCCATACGACCTGGACGATGGTGATGATCAGGTTGATGAACTCGATGGTGGCCATCAGCGGGGTGACGACCTGCGTGACGTCCTTCGTCGCGACGGCCATCACGACCCCGAGCGCGACCAGCGAACCGACCCCCATACCGGCGGTCACGGCCACGCCCTTGGCCGCGTCGAGCGGCGAGTGGAGCAGGTCCATGCGGCGGCGATGGCGGGCCTCGCGGAAGTGCTGCCCGCGCTCCTCCCACTCCGCCGCGATCTCGTGGTTGCCCGCGGCTTCGGCGGCACGGAACATCCGCTCGTACCGGGAGGCGGTCCGCCCGTCCCACGTCCGCTTCGCCGCAATCCGGGCACCGCCGGCGACGTACAGCGTGTGCCGGGCGACCGCGCGGGCGGTCGTCCTGGTCGTCTCGTGCGTGACGACGTGCCTGACGGCGCGTCCGGAGCGGACCCACGGCGGGACCGGTGCGGACGGTGCCGGTTCGGGGACCACGGCCAACGTGGTCACGTTGGCGGAGTTGGTGTCTTTGTGCAGGTGAACGACGTTCTCACTCATGGTGAAACGGACTCCTGACTGCCCCAGATCGGGGTGAGAGTGAAGAGGGAGGGGGTGGCGCGGGCGCTTGGCGCGGTGGGGGTCACCACCAGCCGGACGACTTCTTGGCGGCCTTGGCGCGGGCGGCCTCGGTGACGACGCGCTGCCGCTCGATCTGCAACGCGGTGATCTCCGCGATCAGACGCGTCTCCGCCGACGTCGAGACCGACTCGATCCGGTTGTCGGCGCGGCCGGTGCTCTTGCCGCGCATGACCCGGTAGGAGCCGCCAGCGAGCGCGGCGAGCATCTGGCGCCGCTCGGAGCCGGTGAGGGGCCACAGTTCGCCGCGTCGGACGGCTTCGAGCTTGCGGTTCGTCTCGCGGATCGCCTTGTCCAGACGGCGGGTGTCGGGCTTGCCCATGGTCAGACCGTCCTTCCGGCGTCGGGGGCGAGGATGAGGTGGATGTCGTCGAGCCGCCCGGTCACGCCCTGGGACCCGAGCCAGGCCGCGACCTCGCGGGTGACTCGGTCCCAGCAGAAGGACGCGGGGACGGTGACGGTGCCGTGGGCGAACGCGCGGCCCTCGCCGGGCACGCTCACCCAGGCATGCCACGCGTAGTCGATCGTGGTGGTCACAGCGGAACTCCAAGGTGTCGTTGGAGGGTTCAGGCAGTGCGCTGGTCGTCGGGGTAGGCGCAGGGCGCGCAGGTGCCGAGTGAGGCGGGGATGACGTAGCCGGCATCGCGTCGGCAGGACGGGCAGGTGCGGCGGGCGCGCATCATCGCGGCGTGCGCCCGCCACCGGCCCGGCGTCATCGGCCGGACCGGCATGGCCAGGTCGACGCGGTAGAGGTGGGCCACCAGCGGCGGACGTCGGCGGCGGGGGCGTTCGAGCTGAGCCGCCACGGCCTGGCCACCGGGCCGTAGCCCGCGGGCGCGGAGTTGGCGGCGGGTGGCGTAGCCGTCCGGGGCGAGGCGCCACCGGAACACCGGCAGCGCGCCCATCACGCCACGCGCTTCCACGCCGCCCGCAGGCGGACCTCGGATGCGGAGTGGCCAGCCGTACGGAAGCGGGTCGCCATCTCGCGGTAGGACAGGGCGGGAACGCGGCTGGTGCGGATCTCGTCCACGACCGCGTCAAGTTCGGCGTCCGTGAGGGCGGGTCCGGATTCGAGTGCGGTGAGCGGTGCTGTCGGTCCCCAGACGGGGAGTTCCCAGCGGGGTGTGACGTCTGGTGTGACGCAGGTCGTCACGCTGGTCAGTGCCCTGCCCGTGTCCTCGCCGGTCCGGGCCGCTTCCAGCGTCGACCATGCGTCGGAGAGTCGTTTGGCGGTGTCGGCTTGGACGCGGGCGACGCGCGCGCCGGCCTGCGTCACGGCAGTGAGCCGGGTCTCCTCCGTCGTGGCTTCCGCCCGCAGCCGGGCGCGGGCCACGGCCGCTTCGTCGCGGGCTTCCTGCTGGATGCCGGTGATGGTGGTCAGCGCGGTCGGGGTGAGTGCGGTCCGCTCCCACAGCCCGTGGACCAGCCACAGTGCCTTCGCCGCGAGCGGCAGCCACGCCACCGCGAGCCACGCGCCCGTGTCCGCCTCGGCGGTCAGCGCGTGGGCGATCAGGACGCCGGTGGCGAGCAGGCCGAACGACCAGCCGACCGTTGTCACGGCGTCGGAGTGGTCGCCCTGCGCGGCGAGGCGGCGTTCGTAGGCGAGGGTGGCCAGCCATCCCCCGTCGATGCCCAGACCGACCACGAGAGCGACGGGCCACGGCATTGCCGAACCCAGCCACATCACGACCACGGCGAGGGTGAGGACCAGGGAGATCGCCGTCACGGCGACGGCGGGCAGAGCGGTCGGGCGGGCCATCACGCCACCCCCGCCGGGATCGTGCCGGCCGTGCGGTTGGTCAGCTTGGCCCGCTCGGCGAGCACCCGGGCCAGCGCCCGGCGCACCCGGCGGGTGTCGACCTCGTTGGGGACGTGGTCCATGGCTGTGATCTGCGCGTCGATCAGGTCGACGTCCGCCAGGATCAGCGGCATCTCCAGATCGATCGCGGCCAGCTCCGCATCCGTCGGCTCCATGAAGTCGGCGAACGCGGTAACAGCTTCCTGAACAGTGACGATGGGGTTCATTGGGTCGTGTTCCTCTCAGACAGGAACGGCCCGAACAGCGGCCCCGGTGTTCCAGCACCGGGGCCGCGCGCCGTTGAAGTCGGTAGATCCGGCTCCCCTCAACGCTGCTCGTGCGAGACGAGCAGCGGAGGCAACCGGCCGCAGCGGATGAGCCGCGGAGAGGTCGAAAGAACGCGCTGTGCTCGTGCGCGGGACCAGAACTCGCGTACGCCGCCCTCTTGTTTGCAGAGGTGGGGCGGTCTTCCTCAGCACGCTGTTGAGTTCTCAAGCAACGACCAGCAGGGGGCTCCTGCGGAAGCGAGCTATCCCGAACCGACACGGCGAGGAAGCAGACCAAAGAAGACCCCTTCCGACCCGCTGTCCTAGGACTGCGAGCGGCCTGAGATGAGAATGCACCGCAGTCCCAGGACTGTCAACAGTCCTAGGACTGTGCTTCACTGGGCGGGTCGAGAGGAGTGCTGCGGTGGCACCCAAGTGGCGGGAGCTGGCGGACAAGCTCGCCGAACAGATCAGGAGTGGCGAGTACGCTCCGGGCGCACAGTTGCCCCAGATCAGGGACCTTGTGGCGGCAGGTGAGGGCTCAAAGGACACCGTTCACAAGGCGTACAAGGCGCTCGAAGCACAGGGGCTGGTGACCTCATCGCGAGGTCACGGCACTGTGGTCCGGCAGCAGACGCCCCTCAAGCGTCTCGGGATCGCGCGATACGACAAGGCGAAGTGGCGTGACGGCGACGAGGTGGCGTTCATCGCCGACCGCGTGGCGTCCGGGCGCGCGTACCGCCGGAACGAGCAGACCCAGAGCGTCAACCGTGTGCCGGCGCCATCGCTCGTGGCAGCAGCGCATGGGCTGCCCGAGGGCGCGGATGTATACGCGCGGGCGCGGCTCGTGAAAGAGGGCTCGCAACCGACGCACACCTTGACTAGCTACTACCGGCCCGAACACGTCGAGGGCACGCGGATCGTGAACCCGACTCCGGGGCCCGCAGGCCGTGGTGGCGGCTTCCGCGTCCTGTACGACGCCGGATTCGAGATCGACCACATGAAAGAGGAGCTGTTCGCGCGAGTCCCCACGGATGAGGAAGCCCAGCTCCTCCAGCTCTCGCCGGGGGAATGGGTAGTTGAGCTGCACCGCACCACGTACACCGCCGACGGGACCGTGGTGGAGTTCGCGATTGGAGTACACGCGGCCACACGGTTCTCGTGGTCCTACGACTTCAAAGTGCCCGACTCGGCGAAGACGGAGGGGCAAGGCAAATGATCTCGACGCAGGCATGGGCTGACGCGCAACTGCTTTGGGACTTCCAGCAGATGCGGCACAAGCCACGCCCGTGTTCCGTGGCGATCGGGCTCGGCAGCCATGATCTAGGCGTGGCTGACACCACCGCCGACTTGTATCTCAAGGGCATGGCGCCGGTCATCGTCTTTACGGGATCGACCAGCCGTACAACCCGTGAGCGGATGCCCCGAGGCGAGGCCGAGCATTATCGTGATCGCGCCGTTGACTTGGGCGTTCCTGCGGACGTAATAATCGTCGAGCCGAGGGCCCAGAACACGGGTGAGAACATCCGCTTTTCTAGGACTCTGCTTGAGGAACGGCGGATTCCCGTGTCGTCGGTTCTGTTGGTTACCAAGCCTTACGAGGAGCGGCGAGCATACGCAACGGCACGAAAGCTCTGGGCCGAGGTCGAATGGGTGAGCGCTTCGACCCCCATGGACTTGACCGAGTATGTCGACTCGATCCATGATGCCCGTCTTGTGATCGACATGTTGGTTGGGGCTCAACAGCGACTTGTGGTCTACCCGCGACAAGGGTTCATGATTGAGCAGCAGATTCCGTGTGATGTTACGGCGGCATATGAGCGGTTGCGGAGCGAAGGGTTTACGAGCCGCCTTGTATCGGAATCAGAGGTCTAGAACTTCATCTGCACTATCAAGACAGCTCGCTTCACTCTCTTGCTCCCCGACCGCTAATTGATCCAGACGCCGATCCTTGCGCCGAATGCATCCTTCGCTAGCCGCCTCATGTTGGCGTGCGCTACGACAATTCCAGTCAGGGATAGGTCAAAGCTATCGAAGCCCAATGTTTGCCAAGCGTCAAGGAAGCTTGAAAATTCTGGAATTTCGCGCTTCAGGGCATCTGAGATTTCAGCTTCCGGGATCGGATTGTGTGTCATGAGTTCAATCAAGCTGGAGGTATCTGTCAGGCCGGCTGTCTCGCCCAGCGTTTTCGCGCTCTCCTTTGTGATGGCGTTCACCTTGTAAAACTCTTCGTCTGCCATCACGAACAGGCTGGCGGCAGCATTCGGATCTTCGATTTCCTTGAGGATTTTCTCCATGGAAGGCGTCTCGGCAGGTCGAAATCCGCGATGATAAATTCCAGGGTACCGCTGTTTCATGACTTCTTGCCATGAAACTGTCGCGATGGACTGAACGGCGCATCCCGTCGCAACCAAGTATCTACTATCTGAATCTGTAAAGTTCTCAAAGTCGGCGCAAACAGGCTGGATCAAAGACCTAATTTGCCCCATCAGGGATTCCGTATCGGTTGGGTTTGCCTGAAGGTTCTTGAAGAAGAACACCAGCGAAAGTGCTGCAAGATGCTTCGAAGTAAGTTTCTGGGCTACGGAAATGCCCTCATTGAGAGCAAGTTGTAGAACATTGCGATCAGTTCCCAGAGTCCTCGTAACGAGCATTTCTACGAGGACTTCTCCGAGATCTTCGTCGCCGCTCTTGGCAAAGCCGCTCTCGGCGTCCAATACGGCAGATTGAACGCCTGGATCTTTCAGGTTGGAGATGGACTCAGGGGCTTGTTTGTTCAGTTCGGTAAGGTAGTTTACGGCGAATTCTTCAACCCTCTCTCGCGCGACGTCAAACGCCTCCTGAGAGTAACGTGCGAGGTTTTCCTGCATTAGTTTCAGGCAGATGTGTTCGGCGTCTTGAACGCTAATGCCGTAGTTTACACTTTGGGCTTGAATCAGTTGTGCCCCATCTCCGCCTCGTTGTCTCAGCCATGCCATATTATGGGCCTCCAATTCTATTGCTGTCTCCGAGATTAATGTCGCCGCCTGACTGCAGATTCACGGAGTTGGCTCCGCTCTGCTGACTCATACGAACGGACTGAGGTGAGTTGCTCTGCTGGCTGGGACGTGCCTGGATAAGAGAAAAAACCGAAACGGCGAGTCCGATCACAGAGGCAAAGAATCCCAACACGCCTGAAATTGCATTGGAACGATCCATGCCGATGTGAATGAAGTAAATCCCCAAGCCTGCCAGCGCTACCCCGATGGCGGCACCAGTAATCCAAAGCGCCTTGCGTCGTTGCTGCGGTGTCATGCACGCCATTCTGGACCAAGCCGGGAGCCGGTGGCAGGGGTTTCGAAGGGGACACTGTCTACGTGTGCACCCCACCTTCAGTGCAGGTGGGGTGCACGGGGTCGCACGGGCGGGCACTCCCGGCTCCGGAGGAACGCCGCAGACTTCATGGCCGATGTGTCGGCGGTCTCAGGCAGGTGTCTGCGAATAGGGATCGCGACCGGACTCCTGTAGCGACAGGTTGGGCCGCGTGGCCCCGGTCAGCGTCATCACCAGGCGCCGCACACCGCAGACGAGCCTTCGCCGGCAGAGCGCGTCAGCCCGAACGCAGGCAACACCACGTCATTCAAGATCACCTGTGCTAGAGCCGTAACCCACCGAGCTGGCCCAACCGCTGTGGCGCCTTGGGCTCGTCGTTCTTCCCGGCTGCCGGAACTCTCGGTGGCCCGTCGGTTGCTTCGTGTTATTCTGATCGTCGCGACGCGACACCCTCCAAGGGAGACGCGCCTACATGGTCTGTACGGGTAGCGATGGATGCCCGGAGGGCCGGTGAGTACGGGCAGTTGGCGGTTCCCGTACATCCGCCACTGGAGCGGCCTAAGGGCCCCCAGAAAGTGATAGCGCTGAACGACGATAAACGACAGTAAGACCCTGAGGAAACCAATCCATCTGCGGCGACCTCAACCGAAGCGACCTGTGTATGACGGGTGGCTCGGTTGAGAGCTGCTCGCATCACGCTTCTCTGCCGAGTTCACCCTTGTGTGAAAGGGATGAAGACAGGCATGAGCGACAACTGGGATCGGTTCGCATGGATCCTTGCGATCCTCGCGATTTCTCTGACCCTCGGATTGGTGGTCAGCGCCGGCATCTGGGGATGGACGCGCAACCCTGGGATTACCGCGACCGTCGGCACCGCCGTATGGATCGGACTCAGCACAGTCGGCTTGATGGCGTTGGCGATCCTTCGTACGTAGCGGGTCACCTGTGGTCTCATCTGCGGTCTCGTCTGCTGTGAGTTCCGGAGTCGTCTGCTGCTGTCCGCCGGAGTCCTGGAACGCTTCCGAGCTGGGAAGACGACCTCTTTGAAGACGGCTATGGACTCCCCCGGATTGAGATCCGACAACTTGTAATGCGTAGGTCGTCGGTTCGAATCCGACAGGGGGCTCGGGCACACGTCATCGAGGGCGGCGCGGACATCCGCGCCGCCCGCGGTCGTGGGCCTTCCGTGCGAGGGGCTCAGCCCTGGTTCCCCAGGGCGTCCAGGGGCTCGTCCGTCAGCCGGTACATCGTCCACTCGTCCTGCGGGCGCGCGCCCAGCGACTCGTAGAAGTCGATCGAGGGGCGGTTCCAGTTCAGGACGGACCACTCCAGGCGCTGGTAACCGCGCTCCCGGCAGATCCGCGCGAGCTCCGTGAGCAGCGCCTTGCCGTGGCCCGCGCCGCGCGCCGTGGGGCGTACGTACAGGTCCTCCAGGTAGATGCCGTGGACGCCGCGCCAGGTCGAGAAGTTCAGGAACCACAGCGAGAAGCCGACCGGCTCGCCCGTGGTGTCGTCCTCCGCCATGTGCGCGTACGCGGCCGGGTTCTCCCCGAACAGCGCCTCGCGCAGCTGCTCCGGTGTCGCCCTCGCCTCCTCCAAGACCTTCTCGTACTCCGCGAGTTCACGGACCAGGGCATGGATGACGGGGATGTCGTCGGGGGTCGCGGTACGGATCATGCGGCGAGACTAGCCGCGGCGGTCGCGCGGCCGCCGTCCGATTCGAGACGCTCCGGGTCCGGGCGACGGCTGTTCTCGAGTTCCCGCAGGGAGTTCCGCGGACTTCGCCCGCGACGCGGTCGGGCCGCCCGGGATGTCGATCGCATAAGGGACACTCCTGGCATGGGTGAATCGGGTCATGCGTATTGACCGGGGCTTCCACAGGGTGTGGATGTACGTGCGCGGCGCCCCGGGCACGTACATCTGGCTGACGATTCTCTTCATCACCACCGTGGCCATGCACCACATGTCTCCGGATTTCGAAGAGGACTTCCTGCGGCAGCGCTCGACGAACATCCATGAGCTGTCGAACAACCCGGTGCGGGTGCTTTTCGCCAGCGCGATGTGGATCGACGGCGGGCACTGGCTGCCGTACGCCGTTCTCTACACGGTCTTCCAGGCGCCGGCCGAACGCTGGCTCGGAACCGCCCGCTGGCTGGCGGTCAACGCGGCCGCGCATGTGCTGTCGACGCTGATCAGCGAAGGTGCGCTGCTCTGGGCGATCCGGCACGGCATGGCACCGCACTCCGCGGTCGACACCCTCGACATCGGGGTGAGCTACGCCCTGGCGGGGGTGATCGGCGTGCTCACGTACCGGATCGCGACACCCTGGCGGTACCCGTATCTGGCGGTCGTGCTGGCGGTGTACGGGGTTCCGTTCGCGACCGCGCGCACCTTCACCGATCTCGGGCATTTCACCTCCGTCCTGATCGGTCTCGCCTGCTATCCGCTGGTCAGAGGGCGGGGAAAAGCATGGAATCCGAAGGAGACAGTGACCGCTCGTCGGGGTTAACGTCCCGCTCATGAGCAGTTCGACGAGCAACGTCGTGAACGGCGGCATCTCCTTCTGGTACGCGGACGACGGCCTCCCCGCCCCCCGGGAGCCCCTGCCCGGCGACACCACCGCCGATGTCGTGGTGGTCGGCGGCGGCTACACCGGACTGTGGACCGCGTACTACCTGAAGAAGGCGGCCCCGTTCCTGCGCGTCACCGTCCTGGAGCAGAAGTTCTGCGGCTACGGCGCCTCGGGGCGCAACGGCGGCTGGCTCTACAACGGCATCGCGGGCCGCGACCGGTACGCGAAGCTGCACGGCCAGGAGGCTGCCGTACGCCTTCAGCAGGCCATGAACGACACCGTGGACGAGGTCGTGCGGGTGGCAGCCGAGGAGGGCATCGAGGCCGACATCCACCAGGGCGGCGTCCTCGAAGTGGCGTACACGCCCGCCCAGCTGGCCCGGCTCAAGGCCTTCCACGCGCACGAGCTGTCCTACGGCGAGAAGGACCGCGAGCTGTACGGCGCGAAGGAGACCGCCAAGCGGATCCGGGTCGCCGACGCGGTGGGCTCGACCTGGACCCCGCACGGGGCCCGGCTGCACCCGGTGAAGCTGGTCAAGGGCCTCGCCGCGGCCGTCGAGGCGCTCGGCGTCACCATCCACGAGCAGACGCCGGTGACCGAGATCCGCCCGAAGCACGCGGTGACGCCGTACGGCACCGTCCGTGCCCCCTACGTCCTGCGCTGCACCGAGGGCTTCACCGCGAATCTCAAGGGCCAGAGGCGGACCTGGCTGCCCATGAACTCCTCCATGATCGCGACGGAGCCGCTGACCGCCGAGCAGTGGGCGGAGATCGGCTGGGAGGGCCGCGAGACGCTCGGCGACATGGCGCACGCGTACATGTACGCGCAGCGCACCGCCGACGGCCGCATCGCGCTCGGCGGCCGGGGTGTCCCGTACCGCTTCGGCTCGCGCACCGACAACGACGGCCGCACCCAGCAGGCGACCGTCGACGCCCTGCACGAGATCCTCGTCCGCTTCTTCCCCTCGCTGACCGGCGTCCGGGTCTCCCACGCCTGGTCGGGCGTCCTCGGCGTCCCGCGCGACTGGTGCGCCACGGTCACCCTGGACCGCTCGACGGGCCTCGGCTGGGCCGGCGGCTACGTCGGCTCCGGCGTCGCCACCACCAACCTCGCCGCCCGCACGCTGCGCGACCTCGTGCAGTGGGACTCCGGCCAGGCGGGCGCGACCGACCTGACCGCCCTGCCCTGGGTCGACCACAAGGTCCGCAAGTGGGAACCGGAGCCGTTCCGTTGGATCGGCGTCCACGGCATGTACGCGACCTACCGCACGGCGGACCGCCGCGAACTGACCACCCACAGCGCGGACTCGTCGCGGCTGGCGCGGCTCGCGGACCGGGTGGCCGGACGGCACTGACCGGGCCCGACGGGCGGGGGACGGGCCCGACGGGCGGGGGACGGGCCCGGCGGGCGGGGGACGGGCTCGGCGGCCGAGGAGACGGACTCGGCGGCCGGGACCATGGCCTCCGGCGGCCGAGGGCGCCTCTGGCGGGGGCCGGTGCCGTCAGACGGCGGATTCCGGGACGGTCGCGTTCGAAGGCGTCTGCCTCGGGGCCTTGGCCGTGACCATGAGGCCGGCGACCAGGCCCGCCAGCAGCATGATGCCGGTGGCCCACCAGATGGCCACGGTGTAGCCGTGGACGACGCCCTCGCTGACGATCTGTGCCTTCTGGGCGGGGTTGCGGAGATGGGCGGCGATGTAGGTCGCGCTGCTGGTGGTCGCGATGGTGTTCAGCAGGGCCGTGCCGATGGAGCCGCCCACCTGCTGCGAGGTGTTGACCGTCGCGGAGGTCACGCCCGCGTCCTGCGGGGCGACGCCGGCGGTGGCCGTGGCGAAGACCGGCATGAAGGTCAGGCCCATGCCGAGACCCAGCAGGAGCAGCCCCGGAAGCAGCTCGCCGGCGTAGTCGGATTCGACGGTGAGCTGGGTGAAGAACAGCATGCCGCCGGCCGCGAGGATCATGCCCGGGACCATCAGCATGCGCGGCGCCACGTGGGGCAGCAGCCGCGCCGAGATCTGCGTCGAACCGATGATGATCGCGACCGTCAGCGGCAGGAACGCGAGACCGGTCTTCACCGGCGAGTACCCGAGGATGACCTGGAGGTAGTAGGTCATGAACAGGAAGACGCCGAACATGCCGATGACCGCCAGACCCATCGTCAGGAAGCAGCCGGCGCGGTTGCGGTCCTTGACGATGTGCAGCGGCAGGAGCGGGCTCGGCGCCCTGTTCTGCCACCACACGAACGCGACCAGCAGCGCGACTCCGCCCGCGATGAGGCCCAGCACCAGCGGGTCCGTCCAGCCGTGCCCGTTCGCCTCGCTGACCCCGTAGACGATCGCCACCAGTCCGCCGCAGCCCAGCACCGCGCCGGGCACGTCGAGCCGGACGTTCTTGTGGCCCGGCCGGTCGCTCAGCAGCGCGAGCGCGCCGATGACCGCGATGACCGCGATGGGGATGTTGACGTACAGACACCAGCGCCAGTTCAGGTACTCCGTCAGCAGGCCGCCCACGATGAAGCCGATCGCCGCGCCCGAGCCCGCGAGCGCCCCGTAGATGCCGAAGGCCTTCCCGCGCTCCTTCGGATCGGTGAAGGTCGTGGTCAGCAGGGACAGCGCGGAGGGGGCGAGCAGGGCGGCGAAGGCGCCCTGGAGCGCGCGGGCGCCGAAGAGCATCCCGGAGGTGGTGGCCGCGCCGCCGATCCCGGACGCGACGGCGAAGCCGATCAGCCCGATGACGAACGTGCGTTTGCGGCCGACGAGGTCGGCGATCCGGCCGCCGAGCAGCAACAGCCCGCCGAAGGCCAGCGTGTAGGCCGTGATGACCCACTGCCGGTTGCCGTCGGACATGCCGAGGTCGCGCTGTGCGGACGGGAGCGCGATGTTCACGATCGTCGCGTCCAGCACGACCATCAGTTGGGCGAGAGCGATGATCACCAAGCCCCACCAACGATGGGGATCGGGACCCGCGAGAGCCTCTGGTTCACCTGTCCGGGTGACACTCACCCGCCCAGAAGACCATGAAACGGGATGTGTCGCATCTTCGGTCGGGACGGCGTCTCGGGACGCGTTCTTCGGGTTCGTGGTCATGGCTCCAGCACCACCTTTCCGATCGTGGCCCTGTTCTCCAGGGCCCGGTGCGCGGCTGCCGCCTCGGCCAGCGGGAAGCGGGTGACGGCCGGGGTGAGGCGCCCGGCCGCGGCCTCGGCGAGGGCCCGCAGTTCCAGGGTCCGTACGGGGTCGGGGCCGCCCGCCCTGCGCATCATCACGGGGCCGAGCACCTGCTCGGACACCCCTTCCACGAGGTACGGGGAGCCGTCGCGGATGCCCTCGCCCGACCAGCCGAAGACGATGTGCCGGCCACCGGGTCCGAGCAGGGCGACGGCGTCCCGGGCGACGTCGCCGCCGACGCCGTCGAGCACGACGGTCGCCGCCCGGCCGCCGAGGTGCGCGCGGACCTTCTCCGGCCAGCCGGGGTCGGTGTAGTCGACGGCCGGATCGGCGCCGTTCGCGCGGGCCCGCGCCACCTTCTCCGGGCCGCCTGCGAGGCCGACCACGGTCGCTCCCGTGTGGTGCGCGTACTGCACGAGGAGCGTGCCGATGCCGCCCGCGGCCGCGGGCACGACGACCACGGAGGAGGGGCCGAACTCGGCGAACTGCACGATCCCCATGGCCGTACGCCCTGTTCCGATCATCGCGACGGCCTGCGCGAAGTCGAGGTTCTCGGGGATGTCGTGGAGGCGCTCGACATCCGTGACGGCCAGTTCGGCGTAGCCCCCGGGGGCGAAACCGAGGTGGGCGACGACGCGCCTGCCGAGCCAGAGTCCGGCGACGCCCTCGCCGAGGGACTCGACGGTTCCGGCGACCTCGCGGCCGGGGACGGTCGGCAGGGCCGCGGGCGCGGGGGCCGGGCCGCCCCGCATGCCCTCGCGCAGGGCGGCGTCCAGGAGATGGACGCCGGCGGCGGCCACGGCGATACGGACCTGGCCGGGGCCCGGCTCGGGGTCCTCGGTCCGCTCGTGGACGAGGTTCTCGGCGGGACCGAAGGCGTGCAGGCGGATCGCGTACATCGGGGCTCCTCAAAATCTACGAGGTTCGGGGTCCGTGAGGTCCGCGGGAGCGCCTCGTGAGGTCGGTGGAATGTCCACTCTTCAACCTCAAGCTCGCTTGAGGTCAAGGCGCTCCCGGATCCGCAGGGCCAGTGCCACCGCCTCCATCGCGCTGTTGAAGGAGACCTCCGAGAGCACCCCGGGAGCGGCGACCTGGTCGCCCACGAGGTAGACGCCGTCGCCGCGGTCGATGCGGGGCCGGTCCCGCCAGCTGGTGCCGGGCAGGTCGACCGCGCCCGTACGGCCGTTCGCGACGCTCTCGCGCCGCCAGGTGACCCGCTCGCGCCAGCCCTCGAAGGCGAGGTCGAGCAGGTGCTCGGCGCGCGCGACGCCATCGGCCCCGGACTCTCCCGGCGCGATCGGGATCTGCCCCTGGAGCAACTGCTCCCCGGCCGGGGCGAGGGTGCGGTCCCGCGCGGTGAACCGTTCGATCCAGCCCGGCGCGTCCAGGTCGGAGACGGCGAACGCGTCGCCGCGCCGGCTCCGCAGAGCCAGGTCGACGAGGGCGGTACGGCCGCTCGTCCAGGTCAGCGACGCGTCCTTGAGGAGACGGCGGGCGGAGTCGAGCGAGGTGGCGACGACGACCGGGCCCCGGTCCACGGGGAGCGTGTCCACCCGGGCCAGCGTCTCCATCCGTACGCCGAGGTTCCAGGCCCGCGCCGCCATCCGGTCGATGACGTTCGCCCAGCCGCCCCGGGGGCAGTGCGCCTCCGGCGGCAGTTTCATGGTCCGGCGCAGCCGCTCCTGGACGAACGCCGCCGACAATGACCCGGGATCGTGATGGAAGAGGGCGACGGCGGAGTAGTGGGCGGCGGCCCGCGCGCCCTCCGCTCCGGCCTGTCCGGTCGCCCAGGTCATGAAGTCGACGTCCACGGGGGCCTGTTGGCAGGAGCGGCGGAGCAGCTTGAGCATCGCGAAGGGCGGGGTGCGGCGCAGCACGCCCTTGTGGCGCAGCCGAAGCCGCGCGGCTTCCAGGGGCGGGATCGGGGCGAGTGCCCCGATCAGGTCGCGCTGTTTGAGCCATGTCCAGTGCGGGCCGGCGCTGTAGAGGGCGTGCGGGCCCTCGTTCGTCCGGTACGGGCCCTCGGCGGTCCGGGCGCGCCCGCCGAGGGTGTGGTGCGCTTCGTACACGGTGACCTCGGCCCCCGCTTCGGCGGCGGTGATCGCGGCGGTGAGTCCGGCGAAGCCGCCGCCGATGACGGTGATGCGGTACATGGCTGGAGGTCTCCTCTGCTCGGGGTCCGACGGGGTCTGGCTGCGGGCCTTCCTGTGAGTACGACTGGTTGGGGCGCCGGAATGTGACATGCGGGGAGTCCTCGCAGGTCAGGGGCGACTGTCAGTGGGGGCGGGCAGGATGAGGGCATGGCGAGGAGAGTGGCGGGCGGGCAAGGCGGGACGGCTGCGAGGGCACCGGGGCCGAAGGCGGCTCGGCGGCCGGAGGTGCGGCTGCCCGCGCTGGAGCCGTACGGGGGCGCGGAGTTGGAGCCGGACGGTGATTACGACGGACTGGAGTTCCGGGACCAGGACTTCGCCGGTCAGGACGGCGGGGGAGCCCGCTTCATGGACTGCGCGCTGACGGGCTGCGCGCTGGACGAGACGCGCCTGCACCGCGCGCGCGTGCTGGACTCGGTCCTGACGGGCATACGGGGTGTGGGCACCGATCTGGCCGAGTCGACGCTGCGCGATGTCGAGGTCGTCGACGCCCGCCTCGGCGGAGTGCAGCTGCACGGCTCCGTCCTGGAGCGGGTGCTCGTGCGCGGCGGGAAGATCGACTATCTGAATCTGCGCAAGGCGCGGCTCAAGGACGTCGTCTTCGAGGGCTGCGTCCTGGTCGAGCCGGACTTCGGGGGCGCCCGCCTGGAGCGGGTGGAGTTCGTGGACTGCGTCCTGAAGGGGGCGGACCTCACCGGGGCCACCCTGACGGACGTGGACCTGCGCGCGGCGGCGGAGCTGGACATCGCGCGGGGCGTGGACCGGCTCGCGGGCGCGGTCATCAGCACGGCCCAGCTCCTGGATCTGGCACCGGTGATGGCGGCGGCGCTGGGGGTGCGGGTGGACGGCGGCCCGGAGGGGGGCTGAGGCTCCCGCCCGGACGGGGCGGCGGCTCTGGGGCAGGGGGCGCGGGGCCCGCGGGAAGGCCGCCGGAGCGCGGGGCTGCCCCGGGACGCGGAGGAGGTCTCCGGGGTGTGCGGCCGACGGGACCGTGGCGTGACGGAAGGCCGGGGCCGGCGTTTGCCGGACGGGGTCTGCCGGACGGGGTCTAGGAGATGCGCGGGAAGCGGGCCTGGAGGGTCCAGATCGCCGGGTTCTCGGCGAGGTCGTCGTGCAGGTCGGTGAGGTCCGCGAGCAGGTCGTGCAGGAAGTCACGGGCCTCGCGGCGGAGCTCGGTGTGGGAGAAGGTCAGCGGTTCCTCCTCGCCCGGCATCCAGTCGGCCTCGATGTCCACCCAGCCGAAGCGGCGCTCGAAGAGCATGCGGTCGGTCGACTCGGTGAAGTCCAGCTCCGCCTGCTGGGGGCGGGAGGCCCGGCTGCCGAGCGGGTCGCGGTCGAGCTGCTCCACGATGTCGCACAGCGCCCACGCGAAGTCGAGCACCGGCACCCAGCCCCAGCCCGTGGACACCTCGCGGTCCGCCTTGGTGTCGGCGAGGTAGACGTCACCGCAGAACAGGTCGTGCCGCAGCGCGTGGACGTCCGCGCGGCGGTAGTCGGTCTGCGGGGGGTCGGGGAAGCGGTTGGAGAGGGCGTAGCCGATGTCGAGCACGTAGGTGATGGTGTCACGCCGGGGGTACCGCTTCCCGTCCGGCGGTTTCCTGTCGCCGGCCGGGGGTGTGGGGCCGGGGGAGCTCAGGGCCGTCTCGCGGGTGCGCGAGGTGCGGGGCCGGGCGCCTTCGCCGGCTCGGCGGCACAGGGCGGCGGTTTTCGGTCCGGCTCGGGGGCCTCTGGCCGGTGGGTGCCGCTCGCCCCGCGGCCCGGGGCGTGCGGCCGCCTAGGATCGCGGATGTGCCCCGATCTTCCGTCACCGTCCCCTTTGCCCTGGCCCTCTCGCTCGTCCTCGGCGTCACCGCCTGCGGTGGGGACGACGTGCACGGGAAGCCCGGCGCGTCCGGTGTCGGCGACCCGTACTTCCCGAAGATGGGAAACGGCGGGTACGACGTCACGCACTACGGACTGACCCTGTCCTACGAGCCGCGGGGCAAGCGGCTGAAGGGGACGGCCGAGATCACCGCGCGGGCCTCGCAGGACCTCAGCGCCTTCCATCTGGACCTGCTGGGGCTGAAGGTCTCCGACGTCACAGTCGAGGGCCGTGAGGCCGGCTGGAGCCGGGCCGGGCAGGAGCTGACCGTGCGCCCGCACGACGACCTCGACAAGGGGGAGACGTTCCGTGTGACGGTCCGCTACTCCGGAAGCCCCGAGACGATCACCGACCCCGACACCTCCGAGGAGGGCTGGCTGCGCACGGCCGACGGCGCCCTCGGGCTCGGGGAGCCCACGGGGTCGATGACCTGGTTCCCCGGCAACCACCACCCCTCGGACAAGGCGGCGTACGACGTCAGGATCACCGTCCCGGAGGGCCTCCAAGCCGTCTCCAACGGTGAGTTGACGAGCGAGACGACCGCGAAGGGCCGTACGACGTACGCCTGGCACACGGCCGAACCGATGGCGAGCTATGTGGCGACACTGGCGATCGGCCGGTACGACATCACCCGCTCCACGACGAAGAACGGGCTGCCGGTGTACGTGGCGGTGGACCCGACCCAGGCGGAGGCGAGCAAGAAGGTGCTCGGGGGGATCCCCGGGATCATGGACTGGGCGGAGTACAACTTCGGCCCCTATCCGTTCTCCTCCACCGGGGCGATCGTGGAGCGCGGCGAGGACGCGGGCTACGCCCTGGAGACCCAGACGCGCCCCGTCTTCCCCGGTGCCCCCGACACCGCGACCCTGGTCCACGAACTGGCCCACCAGTGGTTCGGCGACTCGGTCACCCCGAAGTCCTGGCGGGACATGTGGCTCAACGAGGGGTTCGCCACCTACGCGGAGTGGCTGTGGCAGGAGGACCACGACGGCGACACGGCCGACGAGATCTTCAACTCCCTCTACCAGGGCGACTACCGCGAACCGGCCGACAACAGCGAGATCTGGGCCTACCCGCCCGCCGATCCGCCCGGGGCCGCGCAGATCTCCGACCCGCCGGTCTACTACCGCGGCGCGATGGTCCTGCACAAGATCCGCGAACTGGTGGGCGACGACACCTTCTACGACATCGTCCAGGGCTGGGCCGCCACCCACCGCCACGCGAGCGCGGACACGGCCGACTTCACCGCCTACGTCGAGAAGACCGCGCCGGACAAGGACTTCAGCGGGATCTGGAAGGACTGGCTGTACGGGAAGGGCAAGCCGGACCAGCCGTGAGCCGCCGGGCGCCGTGGCCGGCACGCCTCGCAGACCGCACGAGAGGAGCCCCCGGCCGAAGTCCGGGGGCTCCTCTCGGTCGTGCGTGTGCTCAGGGTCAGACGCTGACGCCGAAGTCCTGGGCGATGCCCACGAGGCCCGAGGCGTAGCCCTGGCCGACCGCGCGGAACTTCCACTCCGCGCCGTTGCGGTAGAGCTCGCCGAAGACCATGGCGGTCTCGGTGGCGGCGTCCTCGGAGAGGTCGTAGCGGGCGATCTCGGCGCCGCCGGCCTGGTTCACGATGCGGATGTACGCGTTGCGGACCTGGCCGAAGTTCTGCGAGCGGTTCTCCGCGTCGTAGATGGAGACCGGGAAGACGATCTTCTCGACGTCGGCGGGGAGGCCCGCCAGGTTGACGTTGATCGCCTCGTCGTCGCCGGCGCCCTCACCGGTCCGGTTGTCGCCGGTGTGGACGATCGTCTGGTCCGGCGTCTGCTTGTTGTTGAAGAAGACGAAGTGGCCGTCCGAGTAGACCTTGCCCTGGGGGTTGACCGCGATGGCCGAAGCGTCCAGGTCGAAGTCGGTGCCGGTGGTGGTGCGGACGTCCCAGCCGAGGCCCACCGTGACGGCGGTCAGGCCCGGAGCCTCCTTGGTGAGCGAGACGTTGCCACCCTTGGACAGGCTTACAGCCATTGTTGGGAGTCCCTTCCCTCGTTGACGTACGGGCTTCGTACTGGGGACGAAGCTACCGTCACCCCTATGAACGCCGAGGGGGGTCCCCGAGGTTCCGCCTGTCTTTACTTTCTTTACCTGGATGAGCTTGTTCACCCGGAGAGACGCTGAAAACCGGGTGACGCGGACCCGACGGACACGGGACCATGAACACATGTCCGGTCCCTATGTCATCCGCGGCTCCGTCTCCCTGCCCGAGGCCGAGCTCATGTGGCGTTTCTCGCGCTCGGGCGGGCCGGGCGGGCAGCACGTCAACACCAGCGACACGCAGGTCGAGCTCCGGTTCGACCTCGCGAACACCGAGGCGCTGCCGCCCGTGTGGAAGGACCGCGCCCTCGCGAAGCTGGAGGGCCGGCTCGTCGACGGGGTCATAAGCGTCCGGTCCTCCGAGCACCGCTCCCAGTGGCGCAACCGCGAGACGGCGGCCGTACGCCTGGCCTCCCTGCTCGCCGAGGCCACCGCGCCGCCGCCCAGGCCGCGCCGTGCCACCCGCATCCCCCGGGGCATCAACGAACGCCGCCTGCGCGAGAAGAAGCAGCGCTCCGACACCAAGCGCGGCCGCACCGGACGCGACTGGTAGAGCCCGCTCCGGGCCGGGCTGTCACATCCTCGGCCCGCGATCCGTCACCCTCATGACGGCCCGCGACGAGGAGTGGTGACCAACGATGAGCGGCAGCGCCCACGAGGACTTCCCGGAAGACGCCCCGGAGGACGCGCGGACGCCCGACGCCGGGGGAGCGCCCGCGCAGGACGGCACCGACTTCCTGGCCGCGCGGTTCGAGAGCCACCGCGGTCATCTGCGTGCCGTCGCCTACCGGATGCTCGGCTCGCTCACCGAGGCCGACGACGCCGTGCAGGAGGCGTGGCTGAAGCTGAGCCGCGCCCGACTCGAGCCGGGTCGACAATCTCGGGGGCTGGCTGACGACCGTGGTGGGGCGGGTCTGCCTGGACATGTTGCGTTCGCGCAGGACCCGCGGCGAGGAGCCGCTGGAGCCGTCGGCGGAGCGGCAGGGGGTGCGGATGCCCGAGCCGGTGGTCAGTTCGGTCAGCGGCGCCGACCCGGAGCAGGAGGCGCTGCTCGCCGACTCGGTCGGCCTCGCCCTGCTCGTCGTCCTGGAGACGCTGACACCCGCCGAGCGGCTCTCCTTCGTACTCCACGACCTGTTCGCCGTGCCGTTCGACGAGATCGCGGCCGTCCTGGGCCGTACGCCCGTGGCGTCCCGTCAGCTGGCCGGCCGTGCCCGCCGCCGGGCACAGGGGGGCGCGCCGGTGTCGGACGCCGATCAGGGCCGGCAGCGGGAGGTCGTCGACGCGTTTCTTGCGGCGGCCCGCGAGGGCGACTTCGAGGCGCTCGTCGCCGTCCTGGACCCGGATGTCGTGGCCCGCTCGGAGGGCGGCGTGACGGCCGGCGCTGCCGCCGTGGCGTCCGGCGCGGGCAGCTTCGCGCACCTGGCCCGCATCGCGCGGCCCGCCCTCGTCAACGGCGTCGCGGGTCTCGTGGTGGTCGCCGAGGGACGCCCGGCCGGCGTTCTCGCCTTCACAGTCGTACACGGCAGGATCGCCGTGATCGACATCGTCAACGACCCGGAGCGACTGGCGGGCCTCGACGTCACCGTCCTGGACCACTGAGCCGGTCGGTCCGGCCGCCGGGCGGGCCGGCGGGTCAGCCCAGTTGCCGGTAGCGGCCCTTGAAGTACGCCAGCGGGCCGCCGTCCGCGCCCGGCACGTGGGCCGTCAGGACGCGGCCGATGACGAGGGTGTGGTCGCCCGCGGGGATCCGCTGCTCGGTGCGGCACTCCAGGGTCGCCAGGGCGCCGCCCATCAGCAGCGTTCCGGTCGCCTCGCCGCGGACGTACGGGATGTCCTCGAAGAGGAGCCGGTCGCTGATGCGGCCCTTCATGGAGAAGCGGCCCGCGATGTGGCGCTGGCTCTCCGAGAGCACGGAGACGCCCCACAGGGGCTGTTCGTCGAGCAGGTCGTCCATCCGGGAGCCCTCGCGCAGGCTGACCAGGACCAGAGGCGGGTCCAGGGAGACGGACATGAAGGCCGTCGCGGTCATGCCGACGTCCTCGCCCGCCGGTCCGCCCGGGGCCAGCGCGGGCTCGTGCGCGGTCACCAGGACCACGCCCGCGGTCAGCCGGGACATGGCGGCGCGGAACTCGTCGTTGCTCACCCCCTCAGCATGCACGGAGGGGGTGAGGGGAACAGCGGCGGGAGTCGTGAGCACGCCGAAACGCTAGTCTCCGCTCCCGGTGCGGCACATCGGACCTCGGCCCTAGCCGGGACCTAGGTCCGGGGGCGGAGAGAAGGCGGCGGGAACGCTGAGGCGGGGTGGACGGAGGCGCCGGGCGGGACGGTCGTACTCTCATCCGTACGCATTCGGCGGGCACAAGGGCGCACAGGTTCTGCACAGTCGTCCCATAATGCGTTCAGTAAACGCACGGTGAAATGCAGAAACTCCACTCAATTGCTCATCTTCCGCTGTGACTTGAGTCACAGGGGCCATATTTTGTTGACCCTGTGTACCGAGTGGGCAGCGCGCTGTGATTCAGTGGCGGGGGCGTTGCCCAGGAAGCTACCCAGCAGTACGGCGCGAAGCGGTTCAGGAGGAGCGCCGAGCAGTCAGCACGGAACCGAAGAGCACCTAGTACGCCGAGAGAACCCTGGAGTTGCTGCGAGGTCTCGAGGGGAGGGCGAATGGAGACCGAGTCGGAGCCCTACGTCCGTCTTGCGACCCTGCGGCAGCTGCACCAGGTGATGGCGGACATGAACACGGCCCGCAGCCTGGCCGACACGCTGCAGACCGTCGCCGACGGTGTGGTCACCGGGCTCGGCTACGAGCTGGCGTGCGTGAACCTCGTACGCCCCGACGGCGACCTCGTCGTCGCCGCCTTCGCCGGCAACTCCGCCGCCGAGGCCCTCATCACCGGCCGCGTCGGCTCCCGCACCTCCTGGGACCGCCGGCTGAACATGGGCGAGGCCTGGGGCGACCTCCGGTTCATACCGCACACCGAGGGCTGGGTCCTCGACGAGGACGACGTGCCGCAGTGGTACACCGACGGCCCCGCGCCCCGCTTCGAGGACGAGTGGCACCCCTCCGACCGCCTCTTCGCGCCGATGTACACCCCGAGCGTCTCCGGCGGCGGCAGCGGCCACGGCGAGCTGATCGGCGTGCTGTCGGTGGACCGGCCGCGCAACGGCCGCAAGCCGGGAGCCTGGGGCCGCGAGGCGCTCCAGATGTACGCCTTCCAGGCCGCCATCGCGATCAGCAACGCGCGTCTACGCGCGAATATGCAGCGCGCCCTGGTCCGCCTGGAGCGCGAGCAGCAGGCCCTGCGCGCCAGCGAGGAGTCCTTCCGGCAGGCCTTCGAGTACGCCCCCTCCGGCATGGCGATCGCCGAGATGGGCGGCGACCAGCACGGCCGCATCCTGCGCACCAACGACGCCCTGTGCCGGCTCCTCGGCCGGCCCGCGTCGGCGATGCGCCGGTACTCCTTCTCCGACCTCGTGCACCCCGAGGACATCGGCACCCTGCTGCGGACCTCCGCCGAGGGCGGGCGGGCCGAGCTGCGGCTCGGGCGCCGCGACGGCACCTACGTCTGGGTCCATCTGCGCAACTCCGTCGTCGCGGACGCCGCCGACGGCCCCCGTTTCCTGCTCACCCATGTCGAGGACATCGAGGAGCGCAAGCGCCGTGAGCTCCAGCTCGCGCACCGCGCCTCGCACGACGCCCTCACCGGCCTGCCCAACTCCGCCGAGCTGCGCTCGCGGCTCAGCGCCCGTCTCTGCCAGCGCCCGCAGTCACTGCCGCCCGGCGCGGTCGCCTCGCTGGACGCGGCGTACGGTCACGGGGACTTCGCGGAGCCGCCGGGAGGGGAGTACGACGGCGGCGGCCACCCCGCCTACGACGGGAACGGGAACGGGAACGGGCACGGCTTCGACTTCCACTCCGGCTCCGAGGCGTTCGACGCCTTCGACCACCATGTGCACACCATCGCGCCCGAGGGCGAGACGGACGACGGCACCAAGGGGCTCGCGGTGCTCTTCTGCGACCTCGACGGCTTCAAGTCGATCAACGACCGGTTCGGGCACAACGCGGGTGACGAGGTTCTCATCGAGGTCGCCCGGCGCCTCACCCACGGGGTCCGGGACGGCGACACGGTGGCCCGGCTCGGCGGCGACGAGTTCGTGGTGCTCGCCGACGGTCTCGGCCGGGCGGACGCCCAGGACCTCGCCGTACGCCTGCGGAACGCGATCATTCCGCCCATCAGGGTCGACGGACGAGCCGTCCGCGTGGGCGCGAGTTTCGGCATCGGGTGGGCCCACTGCGGCATGACGGCGGACGAGGTGTTGAAATCCGCTGACGAGCGGATGTACGTCGAGAAACGGTCTCGTCCCAAACAGCACAGGCGTGCGGGATAAGGCGCAGGTCACTAGGTTGATGCGGTGAAGGCCCCCCGTTCGGCCCAGCCGGACCGGGTAGGCTCGCCATTCATTCGTGTACCGCATCTGAACCGCACCCGCTGAGGAGACCAAGGGATGACGCCCGGCAACAACGGCGCGAGCACGCCCGAGGAGGACGACCCGTTCGGCTATCTGTACGCCGACGGCCAGGCCAACGGAGCCACGCCGCCCTCTGGAGGCGGCGGCTACGGCTACCCGGGCTCGGTCAACCGGGTGCGGGCGGTCGGCGAGCGCAAGTACGGCCAGCAGGCCGCTCAGGGCGCCTACGGCCAGCAGGCTCCGACCGCCCCGTACGGCCAGGTGCCGCAGCAGCCCGGCCACAACCAGCCGAACGCGCACTACGCGGCCCCCGAGACCGTCCCCGGCGGCGCCCAGACGACGCGGTCGCCGATGCCCGGTCACGGTGACGGCGGCGGACGCGGTCGTGGCCCCAACACCAAGGGCCTTCTCATCGGCGCGATCGCCGTGGTCGCGGCCGTCGTCATCGGCATCGGCATCGCGATGATGGGCGGCGGCGGGGACGACGACAAGGGCGGCGACCAGGCGGCCTCGACCCCGACGACCTCCCAGAGCGCGTCCCCGAGCCAGACCACGACGAAGGCGCCCGGCGCGGCCGTGGAGCTCCCCAAGATCGACGCGAAGGCCCTGAAGCTGGGCACCGGCGTGACGACGGCCTCGGACGTCAAGGGCGCCAAGGCGGACGGCGGCGTCTACGTCACGGGGTTCAATCAGGCCGGTGCGTCGGTCACCTGGAACGTCAGCGGCATCAAGAAGGCCGGCAAGTACACGCTGTACGTCAACTACGGAGTGCCCGGCAAGGACGCCAGCGCCACCCTCACCGTCAATGCCACGGCCCAGGACCGCCCCCTCAACCTGGGGAATTTCGCCAAGGGCCCGGAGGGCGACTACGCGAAGGGCTGGACCAACACCTGGGGGGACATCACCCTCAACAAGGGCACCAACACGATCGAGATCTCCTGCGGCGACGGCAACCAGTGCGACGTGAACTTCGACCAGCTCTGGTTGGAATCGGGCTGGAGGTAGTCCGTAGCCGGTAGGCGATCGCCGAGGGGCGTCATGGCAGCGCGGCTGCCGTGGCGCCCCTCGGCCTGTCGGCTCAGATCCAGTTCGTGCACGAGTTCAGGAGGGTGTCACCCTCGTACCTGGCCACCTGGACACCCCAGTCGAAGATGCCCGAGCTGTTGATGGCGTAGGAGTTCAGGTCGAGGCTGGTGTTGTTGCCGCCGTAGTTGGCGTGCCACGGCCAGTTCTTCCGCACGCCGTTGACGTCCTTGGTGATGAGCCGGGCCCTGACGTGGTGCCCGTCGGCCAACGAGTCGAAGACGGTCATCGAGAAGTCGAGCCGGGTGTCGGCTCCATAGAAGTCCGAGTAGATGTACCCGTACGCGCCAGTGGTCGAGCATTCCGCCTGCGTGGGGTTGGCCTGGGCGACGTTGGATGTCGCCACCGTCAGAACCAGGGCTCCCAGGGCAGTGGCCCCAAGCTGAACGGTTCGTCGCAGATTCGACTTAGACATAGACATGCTCATGACACTAGTCGATCTTGGGTCGGTTCGGCGGGGATTTTGTCTCACGCCCGGCGGGGCCGGGTCACGCCGCCGTCGCGTCCCTGGTGACCGCGATCTGGTTCACCAGCGTCTCGTAGGCCGACCGGTCGAACTCGCCCGCCGTGGGGGCCAGTACGGTCGCCATGGACAGGGCCGCGGCGCGGGCCAGGCGGGCCGGCCAGGGGAGGTTTTCGACCAGGCCCGACAAGAGGCCCGCCACCGCTGAGTCGCCCGCGCCCGTGGGGTTGCCGGGGATCCGGCGGGGTGGGGTGGCGCGCCAGTGGCCGTCGGGGGTGTGGGCGAGCAGCCCGTCCGGGCCGAGTGAGGCGACCACCGCGTGGGCGCCGCGCCGCCGGGCGTTGCGGGTGGCCTGCAACGGGTCGTGGGTGCCGGTGAGTTCGGCGAGTTCCTCGGCGTTCGGCTTGACGATGTCGGGGCGGGCGGCGACCCCCCGGCGCAGCGGCTCGCCACTGGTGTCCAGCAGGACCGGGACGGCCAGGGTGCGGGCGGTGCGGACCAGTTGGGCGTAGGCGCCGACCGGTACCCCCGGGGGCAGGCTGCCGCACAGGGCCACCGCCGAGGCGGAGCGCAGCAGACGCTCGTACGTCTTCTGGAAGGCCGACCACTCGGCGGCGGTTATCGCCGGTCCCGGTTCGTTGAGCTGGGTCGTGTCACCGGTGCCGGCGTCGACCACGGCTATCGTGCGGCGCGTCGATCCCTCCACCGGGACGAGGGCGTCCACCACTCCGGCCGTCCCGGTGAGCTGGTCCCGCACCGTCCGGCCCGTCGCTCCGCCCGTGAAACCGGTGACCGTCACCTCGTGCCCGAGCGCCGCGAGCACCCGCCCCACGTTCAGGCCCTTGCCGCCCGGACGTTCGGTCACCTCGGTCACCCGGTGCGAGCTGTGCGGACGCAGTGCCCGCACGCGATAGGTGATGTCGAGAGCGGTGTTCAGCGTGACCGTGAGGATCACCTGGGCCGACCTCCCCCGAAGAGTTGTGTGACGTGCGCGCCGGTCGGGCGCCCGCCGATGGTTGCGGAGGTCTGATCATGCCAAAGACAACGGCGGTCGGCCCAGTCCCCCCGGGCCAACCGCCGTACGGCAACAAAGGTGTGAATCACCCCAGTTGGGGATCGACCACCCATTCACCCCTGCGCATCACGCCCTTGAGCGCGAAGTCGGCGTCGAGGACCACGAGGTCCGCGTCCTTGCCCGGCTCCAGGGAGCCCACCCGGTCGTACACGCCGAGCAGGCGGGCGGGGTTGGCGGAGATGGCCGCCACGACGTCCTCGACCGGCAGCCTGTCGACCGTGACGGCGCGCTGGAAGGCGCGGTCGAGGGTGAGCGTGGAGCCCGCGATCGAACCGCCCTCCACCAGGCGGGCCACCCCGTCCGCGACCTCGACCTCCAGCGGGCCGAGCATGTAGCGGCCGTCGCCGAAGCCCGCCGCGTCCATCGCGTCGGTGATGAACGCGACCCGGCCGGGGCCCGCGTGATGGAACGCCAGCTCCAGCGAGGCGGGGTGCAGATGCGTGCCGTCGTTGATCAGCTCGACGGTGATCCGCTCGTCCTCCAGGAGGGCGGCGATGGGGCCCGGCGTGCGGTGTCCGAGTGCGGGCATCGCGTTGAACAGATGCGTCGCCACGGTCGCGCCCGCGTCGATCGCCGCCTGCGTCTGCTCGTACGTCGCGTCGGTGTGCCCGATCGCGGCGATCACCCCGTGTTCGGCGAGCAGCCGCACGGAGTCGAGGCCGCCCGGCAGTTCGGGGGCGAGCGTGACCATGCTGGCCCGGCCGCGCGCCGCGTCGACGAGCTTGCGGACCTCGGCCGGGTCGGGGTCGCGCAGGAGTTCCTCGGAGTGCGCGCCCTTGCGGCACGGCGAGATGAACGGGCCCTCGAAGTGGATGCCCGCGAGGTCGCCCTGTTCGGCAAGCTCGGAGAGCATCCCGGCGCGCTCGGCGAGGCCGTGCATGTCACCGGTGACGGTCGAGGCGACGACGGTCGTGGTGCCGTGCAGACGGTGGGTGTGGATGCCCCGGAGGACGTCCTCGACCGTTCCCGAGGTGAAGGACGCGCCGCCACCGCCGTGGTTGTGGATGTCGACGAAACCGGGGACCAGCCAGTGGCCGGACAGGTCGGTCACGGGCGCGTCCGCGGGAGCCCGCACGCCGGAGATCCGCGCACCGTCGATGATCACGCGGCCGTCGTGCACGATCCCGGTGGGCAGTACCACCCGGGCGCCGGCGAGAACCTTGCTAGGGGCCATCGGGTGGTTACCTCCGGGGAGTCGTAGAAGTGGTGTTCAGGAGGTCCCGGGCGAGGAGCCCGGCACCGAGGCATCCGGCGGTGTCCCCGAGAGCGGCGGGGACGATGGACGGCAGCTTCTGGAAGGTGACGCGTCGCTCGACCGCGGCCCGCAATGGTGTGAACAAGGTTTCCCCCGCCTCGGCGAGCCCGCCACCGATGATCAGCGTGCGCGGGTCCAGGAGGGTGAGCGCGGTGACCAGCCCGTCGGCGAGCGCGTCGACGGCCTCCTGCCAGACGGCCCGCGCCCTCGGGTCGCCCGACGCGACGGCCTTGGCGCAGTCCGCCGCGTCCGCCTCCGGGTCGCCGGACGCCTCGGCCCAGGCCTGGCTGACGGCCGCCGCGGAGGCGAACCGTTCCAGACAGCCGCGCTGCCCGCACGGGCACGGGGCCCCGCCGGGCCGTACGACGATGTGGCCGATCTCGCCCGCGAAGCCGTGCGCGCCCTCCTCGACGCTGCCGTTGATGCCGATGGCGCCCGCTATGCCGGTGCCGAGCGGGACGAAGAGGAAGCGGTCCGCTCCCTGTCCGGCGCCGATGCGGCCCTCCGCGAGCCCGCCGGTGCGCACGTCGTGCCCGAGCGCGACCGGTACGCCGCCGAGCCGCTCGCCGAGCAGCCGGCGCAGCGGGACGTCGCGCCAGCCGAGGTTGGCGGCGTAGACCGCGATGCCGTTCTGGGAGTCGACGATGCCGGGGACGGCGACGCCGGCGGCCAGGGCGCTCTCGCCGAAGTGCTTCTCGCCGTGGGCGCGCAGTTCGGCGGCGAAGTCGAGGATGTCTTCGACGACGGCGTCGGGCCCGCGCTCACGGCCGGTCGCCCGGCGGGCCTGGTGCAGCAGCGCGGGGGGCCCGGAGGTCCGCCGCGGCGGCACGTCGGGGCGGTCCGCGGAAGGCTCGGCGTCCACCCCGACGAGGGCTGCCTTCATCCCGGTGCCGCCCACATCGAGGGCGATGACATGTCTCACGGGGGACAGTGTCGCCCCTTACCCCTAGAGAGGTCTAGTCCACTCACGTGGTGTAGACCTTGTATCCGCATTCCGAGACGGGTGCAACGGACGCAGAAGCAAAGAAGCAGCCGATACGGCTCAGGGGTTGGGGAGTGCAAGCGGTGCAGCGGCGCAGGACAGGAACGATCGCGGCGATCTCGGCTCTCGGCATGACGGCGGCCCTCGCGGGCTGCGGCGGCCCGGGCGGCGATTCCTCGGACGTGTCACTGAGACTCGTGGCCGCCGACTACGGCGCCTCCAAGGCCAACAGCTCCCAGAAGTACTGGGACGACCTGGCCGAGGACTACGAGGCCGGTCACCCGGGGATCAAGGTCGAGGTCAGCGTCTACCCCTGGACCGACGTGGACCGCAAGGTCAAGGAGATGGTCGCGGCGGGCCACGCCCCGGACATGGCGCAGATCGGCGCCTACGCCGACTACGCCGCGCAGGGCAGGCTCTACAAGGTGGAGGACCTGCTCTCCATACCCGTTCAGGCCGACTTCGTCTCGGAACTCAACGACGCGGGGCAGACGGACCGGACGCAGTACGGCATGCCGTTCGCCGCGTCCACGCGCCTGCTCTTCTTCAACAAGACCCTGTTCTCCGAGGCCGGCATCACCCCGCCCACGACCTGGAGCGAGCTCGCGGCCGACGCGAGGGCGCTCAAGGCCAAGGGCGTGAAGTTCCCCTACGCGCTGCCGCTCGGCCCCGAGGAGGCGCAGGCGGAGACCATGCAGTGGCTGCTGAGCGGGGGGAACGGCTACACGGACGACGTCGACACGTACTCCATCGACTCCCCGCAGAACATCCACACGGTCACCTGGCTGAAGGACGAACTGGTGGGCAAGGGGCTCACCGGACCCGTCGCACCTGCCAAGCTGAACCGTGCGGCCGCCTTCTCGGCGTTCACTCGGGGTGAGGTCGGGATGCTCGTCGGGCACCCCACCCTGATGAAGCAGGCCGCCGCCAAGGGCGTGAAGTTCGGCATGGTGCCGATGCCCGGCGTCGACGGCAGGTCCAAGGCCACCATGGGGGTCGCCGACTGGATGATGGCCTTCAAGAAGAACGGCCACGGCGAGCAGGTCGGCGACTTCCTCGACTTCGTCTACCAGGACAAGAACGTCCTCGCCTTCTCCCGCGAGTACGACCTGCTGCCGGTCACCTCTTCCGCGTCCGACGCGATGGCGTCCGACCCGGACGACGCGGACCTGGAGCCCTTCCTCGCCGAGCTGCCCTCCTCGGTGCTCTACCCGGTCGGCAAGACCTCCTGGGCCGAGGTCAGCGCCGACGTGAAGAGCGAGATCGCCAAGGCGGTGAGCCCGGACGGCAACCCCGCCGAGATCCTCGGCTCCCTGCAGACCAACGCCACCATGGCGGACAGCGGCTACTAGGACAGCCCCGCTCCCCTCCCGCTCTCCGGTCCCGGTCCCGGCTCCGGCTCCGGCTCGGCACTGTCGGTGCCGGGGGCTACCGTGCTGTCCATGGAAGAGCTGCCCGCGCGCGAACGGAGCATCCTCGCCCTGGAGCGCCGCGGTTTCCCCGGCCCCGGCGCCAAGGAACGTGCCGTACGAGAACGGCTGGGCCTGGCCCCGGTCCGCTACTACCAGCTGCTCAACGCGCTGCTGGACGACCCGAGGGCCCTGGCGCACGACCCGGTGACCGTGAACAGGCTGCGCCGGGTCCGGGAGGCCCGCAGGGCGGAGCGCTGAGACCGAGGCCTCCGGCCGGACGGCTCGGCGAGACCGAGGCCCCTGCTGCACGGCACGGCTCGGCGAGACCGAGGCACCCGGGCAGGATGCATCACGGCTCGGCGAGACAGAGGCACCCGGGCAGGATGCATCGGTGAGACGAGCCTCCGGACCGGCATCCGGATCAGTCGGATCGAGCCTCCGGGCCGGACGGATCCGTCGGACCGGGCCTCCGGCCGGGCGGATCGTCGGACCGGGGATTCGGCTCGGGGGAGCCGTCAGAGCGAGGCATTCCGGCCGGGCGGGTACCCCGCTCGGCCATGAGCCATGGGTGCGCCCGCCCCCACCCGGATAGGGTCGCCCCATGGGCAGCCATCCCGAATCCAAGGACCCCTTGCCGGCCCCGGTGACCCCCGCCGGGCGCGACGCTCTGGACGCGATCCTCACCCGCCCCACCCGGACGGTCGTCGCACTCGACTTCGACGGGACCCTCGCCCCCATCGTCCCCGACCCCGATCAAGCCCGTGCGCACCCCGACGCGGTGCCCGCCCTCGCGGCACTCGCCCCGAAGGTCGCCTCGATCGCCGTGGTCACCGGCCGTCCGGCCGGTGTGGCCGTACGCCACGGCGGCTTCGCGGGCGTCCCCGGGCTGGAGCACCTCGTCGTCCTCGGCCACTACGGCGCCGAGCGCTGGGACGCGGTGAGCGGCACGGTGACCGCCCCCGCCCCGCACCCCGGCGTGGCCGCCGTCCGCGCCGAACTGCCGGGATTCCTCGACCGGATCGGCGCCTGGCAGGGCACCTGGATCGAGGAGAAGGGCCGTGCGGTCGCCGTGCACACACGCCGCGCCGCGGACCCGCAGGCCGCCTTCGAGGCGCTCCGCGAGCCACTGGCCGATCTGGCCACCCGGCACGGCCTGATCGTCGAGCCCGGCCGCATGGTCCTGGAGCTGCGCCCGCCGGGCATGGACAAGGGGGTCGCCCTCCTGGAGTACGTCCGGGAGGTCGGCGCCGAGGCCGTCCTCTACGCGGGTGACGACCTGGGCGACCTGCCCGCCTTCGCCGCCGTCGACAAGCTCCGCTCCGACGGTGTCCCCGGACTCCTGGTGTGCAGCGGCAGCTCCGAGGTCGGCGAACTCGCCGAGCGGGCGGACCTGGTGGTCGACGGCCCGTCCGGGGTCGTACGGCTGCTCGCTTCTCTCGCGGCCGAACTCGCCTGACCGGCCGCTCGTCGCCCGTGCGGGCGAGGGCGGCGGAAGGCTTGTTTCGCCCCCTCCGCCCCTACCCGTCCCGTACCCGGGCTCCGCCCCGGACCCCGCTCCTCAAGCGCCGGAGGCGCTGAAGTTCATTCCCCGGCCGGGGCTGAAAAGTGCAGCCGCAGCCGGGATCCTGCCGGAGGGGCTGGACTGTGTTCAGGTCTCCAGCGCCTGCAGCTGATCAAGGAACCACTGGGCCGGCGGCAGAGCGGTGGCCGCGGCGGCCAACCGCTTGGTGCGCTCCGCCCGTTCGCCCGGCTGCATGGTCAACGCCTCGTGCAGCGCCCGTGCCGTACCGATCACGTCGTACGGGTTCACCGAGATCGCGTCCTCGCCCAGTTCCTCGTACGCCCCGGCCTCCCGCGAGAGCACCAGCACGCAGCCCTCGTCGGAGACGACCGGGACCTCCTTGGCGACGAGGTTCATGCCGTCCCTGATGGGGTTGACGAGGGCGACGTCGGCCAGCCGGTACGCGGCGAGCGAGCGCGCGAAGTCGTCCTTGACGTGCAGGACCACCGGGGTCCAACCGGGTGTTCCGTACCGGGAGTTGATCTCGTCGGCCACGCGCTGCACCTCGGCCGTGTACTCCCGGTACACGGCGAGGTCCTGCCGCGAGGGGTAGGCGAAGGCCACGTGGACCACCCGCTCGCGCCACTCCGGGTGGTCGTCCAGCAGCTGCCGGTACGCCAGCAGTCCCCGCACGATGTTCTTGGACAGCTCGGTCCGGTCGACGCGCACGACGGTCCGGCGTCCCTCGCCGATCTCCGTGCGCAGTGCGGCCATCCGCTGCTCGACGTCCTCCCGGTGGGAGCGTTCGCGCAGGAACTCGGCGTCCGCGCCGAGGCCGTGCACGCCGACGAGGGTCTCGCGCACGGGCGGCCGGGCGCCGTCCAGGTGCTCGATCGCCCGGGGGGCGCCCGAGGGCCAGGTGGCGCTGTAGTGCTCGGGGTCGGCCTCCTCCGCGCAGCGCATGAAGGCCGTCGCCCACCGCCAGGTCAGGAACGCCACCCGGTCCGCTCCGAGCATGCCTCCCACCAGTTCCGCGCGGATGTCGTCGGGGAGCATCCGGAAGTAGTCCTCGGGCGCCCACGGCGTGTGGGAGAAGTGGCCGATGCGCAGGTCGGGGCGCAGCTCACGGAGCATCCCCGGCACCAGGCACAGGTGGTAGTCCTGGACCAGCACCGCCGCGCCCTCGGCTGCCTCCTCGGCCAGCGCCTCGGCGAAGGCGCGGTTGTAGGTCCGGTACGACTCCCACTGGCGCCGGAACTCCGCGTCGAAGACCGGCTCCAGCGGGGTCTGGTACAGCATGTGGTGGACGAACCACAGGACGGAGTTGGCGATGCCGTTGTAGGCGTCGGCGTGCACGTCGGCGTCGATGGCCAGCATGCGCACGCCGTCCTCGCCGACTCCGCGCGCGACGGCCTCCCGGTCGCCGTCGCCGAGGGCCGAGCACACCCATAGGGCGCCCGCGTCGGGCCCGATCGCCGAGAGGCCCGAGACGAGGCCGCCGCCGCCGCGCCGGGCGTGCAGCGAACCGTCCTCCCGTACCTCGTAGGTGACCGGGCCGCGGTTGGACGCGACCAGAATCCGGTGGGCACCGTGCGTTGAAGCCATGCCTCGAAACCTAGCCCCGTGTCGAAACGCTCAAACGTTCCCTTCGGCCGTATGCGATCGCGGGCCGGGAGGGCTGGTCTACGCGGCTTTGCGCCGCTGGTACTCGGAGATTTCGCTCATCGGGGGCCTTTCCTCCGTGTCCACCGAGTACGTGCGCGGCTGGAAACCGTCCCGGCCGCGCTCGAACTGGGTGAGGGCGGGGCGGATCAGGTGGCCGCGGGCCAGCCGGAGCTGGGCGGTGCGGTAGATCGCGGCGGCCATACGGCCCAGGGCCTGGCCGTCCTGGTGGCGGTGCTTGCGGACGCCGACGTCGACCTGGGCGAGGGCGTCCAGGCCCACCAGGTGCAGGGCGTCGACGAGCATGCCCAGCTCCACGCCGTAGCCGACGGGGAACGGGAGCTGTTCGAGCAGGGAGCGACGGGCCGCGTACTCGCCGCCGAGCGGCTGGACGAAGCCCGCCAGCTGCGGCCAGTGCATGTTCAGCAGGGGGCGGGCCATCAGCTCGGTGACCCGGCCGCCCTGTCCCGAGGCGCCGCCCAGCGGGCGGTCGTACATGGCCTTGACCAGATCGACCCCGGGGTCGGTGAGCAGCGGGCCCACGATCCCGGTGACGAAGTCGGACGAGAACTCCTTGAGGTCCGCGTCGATGAAACAGACGATGTCCCCGCTCGTCACGAGCAGCGACCGCCACAGCACCTCGCCCTTGCCGGGCACCGCGGGAATCCGAGGGAGGATGTCGTCGCGGTGCACGACTCTCGCGCCCGCGGCGGCGGCGACCGCCGAGGTGCGGTCGGTCGAGCCCGAGTCGACGACGACGATCTCGTCGACGAGGGGCACCTGCTGCATCAGGTCGTGGCGGATGATCGCCACGATCTCGCCGACCGTCTCCTCCTCGTTGAGCGCGGGCAGCACGACGCTGACCGTCGATCCGGTGGAACGTTTCGCGGCCATGAGCTTGTGGAGCGGGCGGTCGGTCAGGGACCAGGAGCGTGTGCTCAGCCAGCTTTCGACGTCTTTCAGCACGGTCTGCGGCTCCTCACTGTCTGATCACACGCTCTCATCAGCGTGCCCGCTGCGGCCAGCGGCAGATCGATTGCCGTCGTCTCGCGGTTCGGACGACTATCTCAACTGTCCTGGCCTTCGGTTACAGTCTTGAACAACGCGGATGACCATCGCATGTCCTCGATCATCGGCGCGTAGCACGTTCAACAGTTCAACAATCAAATACCGCTCATCCAGAGGGGCAGAGGGATACGGCCCGATGAAGCCCCGGCAACCCTCCAGCCGGTCTCGTACCGATCGATGTCGATCGCGTCGCGAGGCTCCCGGCTAGGGAAGGTGCCAAATCCGTCTCACGGCGAAGTGCGTCGTGAGGAAGATGAGGAGAAAGGGCCTCGCCTCCATGGCTGCGCAGACAGTTGCAAGCACCACGAACTCCGTGAACTCCGCCGATGCGGTGGACCTCGGCCCGGCAGCGGCGCTTTCCTGCCGCGAGTGCGGACACCGCGTCCCGCTCGGCCCGGTCTTCGCCTGCGAGGAGTGTTTCGGCCCGCTGGAGATCGCCTACGACTTCTCGGCCTACGAGACCGAAGAGCTCCGCAAGCGCATCGAAGCGGGACCCGCGAACATCTGGCGCTACGCGCCCCTCCTGCCCGTCCCCGCGGACGTGGCGGACAAGCCGAACATCAACCCCGGCTGGACCAAGCTCGTCCAGGCCGACAACCTGGCCCGCGAGCTCGGTGTCGACGCCGGCAAGCTCTTCGTCAAGGACGACTCCGGCAACCCGACGCACTCCTTCAAGGACCGCGTCGTCGCCCAGGCCATCGAAGCGGCCCGTGTCTTCGGCTTCACCACCCTCTCCTGCTCCTCCACGGGCAACCTCGCCGGCGCCGTGGGCGCCGCGGCGGCCCGTGCCGGCTTCCGCTCCTGCGTGTTCATCCCGCACGACCTGGAGCAGGGCAAGGTCGTCATGGCCGCGGTCTACGGCGGCGAGCTCGTCGGCATCCAGGGCAACTACGACGATGTGAACCGTTTCTGCTCCGAGCTGATCGGCGACCCGGCCGGCGAGGGCTGGGGCTTCGTCAACGTCAACCTGCGGCCGTACTACGCCGAGGGCTCCAAGACGCTGGCGTACGAGATCTGCGAGCAGCTCGGCTGGCGGCTCCCCGACCAGCTGGTCGTGCCGATCGCCTCCGGCTCCCAGCTCACGAAGATCGACAAGGGCCTGCAGGAGCTGATCAAGCTCGGGCTCGTCGAGGACAGGCCGTACAAGATCTTCGGTGCCCAGGCCGAGGGCTGCTCGCCGGTGTCCGTCGCCTACAAGGCCGGTCACGACGTCGTGCGCCCGCAGAAGCCGGACACCATCGCCAAGTCGCTCGCCATCGGCAACCCCGCGGACGGGCCGTACGTGCTCGACATCGCGCGACGCACCGGCGGTGCCGTGGAGGACGTGAACGACGAGCAGATCGTCGACGCGATCAAGCTGCTCGCGCGCACCGAGGGCATCTTCGCGGAGACGGCCGGCGGCGTGACCGTCGGCGTCACCCGCAAGCTGATCGAGAACGGTCTCCTCGACCCGACTCTGACCACGGTCGTGCTGAACACCGGCGACGGCCTCAAGACTCTGGACGCGGTGGCCTCGGACACCGGGCTGACCGCGACCATCCGCCCGAACCTCGACTCCTTCCGAGAGGCAGGCCTCGCATCATGAGCGTCAACGTCCGCATCCCCACCATCCTGCGCACCTACACCGGGGGCGTCGCCGAGGTGACGGCCGAGGGTACGACCCTCGCCGAGGTCATCGCCGACCTGGAGAAGAACCACACGGGCATCGCCGCGCGCGTTCTGGACGACCAGGGCAAGCTGCGCCGCTTCGTCAACGTGTACGTCAATGACGACGACGTCCGGTTCGAGCAGGGCCTGGAGACGGCGACCCCGGACGGTGTGGGCGTCTCGATCATTCCGGCCGTCGCCGGAGGCTGATCGTTACCCTCGGTAATGCCGAACACGCTGAGTTCATCGAATTGCCCCCTCCGTGAGAGAAACGGAGGGGGCAATTCTGTAGGGTTGAGCGCGCTACAGTTGGGGAAGTCGCTTCGCTTTCGATGTTGGTTTCATGCCGGACGCATATGAGTCCTCGCCCGGCATCCGACAAGAAGTAGCCAAACTACCGCTCCTTTTTGAGCCGTTTATGGCATTTACGGGGCCCGACTTGCCCTGAATCCTTGCGAATTCTCCGCATTTCAACGATCAGCCATGCCCAGAATTCTCGTCCGATTGACCTGTTGCAGACGGCAGTTGGACAGATACATTCAGCCGCGGTCGACGCGTTCCGGCGCACACCCCCAACCAATGGGGGGTGAGGTCTGACCCGGATCCGCGAAGTGTGGATCTGTGCAAGGGCCAGTAATAGGGGAGTTAGGCATGGCTCAGGGCACCGTCAAGTGGTTCAACGCGGAGAAGGGGTACGGCTTCATCGCGGTCGACGGTGGTGCGGACGTCTTCGTGCACTACAGCGCGATTCAGATGGACGGCTACCGCACCCTTGAAGAGGGTCAGCGAGTGGAGTTCGAAATCTCGCAGGGCCAGAAGGGTCCGCAGGCGGACATGGTCAAACTCGCCGTCTGATCCGGGCGCGAACGGCCACCGACGCACTCACGCCGAGGGGCCCGCATCCCACCAGGGATGCGGGCCCCTCGTGCGTCCCCGGCCACCCTCGGGGTCCCCTGTTCTGTCTCGCGCGCGCCCGCGAGCGCGCTCCGTCCGGGCGCCGTGCGTGCGCTCCACCAGGGGCCCGTTTTCATGAGAGGCGCTTGCACTCGCAGGGGTCGAGTGCTAATCATTGGCGTTAGCACTCTCCCAGTGAGAGTGACAGAACTTGGATCGGGCCGGCGAGGCCCGCGGGCCTGTGGGGCAAGGAACCACAAGGCTTGCAGGCCGTCCGTCGCGGGCGCGGGCACGATCCGGAGCAATCCACCCCGTCCGGGAGGACCACTTCACATGGCCAAGATCATCGCGTTCGACGAGGAGGCACGGCGCGGTCTCGAGCGCGGGATGAACCAGCTCGCCGACGCCGTCAAGGTCACCCTCGGCCCCAAGGGCCGTAACGTCGTCCTCGAGAAGAAGTGGGGCGCGCCCACGATCACCAACGATGGTGTTTCCATCGCCAAGGAGATCGAGCTCGAGGACCCGTACGAGAAGATCGGCGCCGAGCTGGTCAAGGAAGTCGCCAAGAAGACGGACGACGTCGCCGGTGACGGTACGACCACCGCGACCGTCCTGGCTCAGGCGCTCGTCCGCGAGGGCCTGCGCAACGTAGCCGCCGGCGCCAACCCGATGGCCCTCAAGCGCGGTATCGAGAAGGCCGTCGAGGCCGTCTCCGGTGCCCTGCTCGAGCAGGCCAAGGATGTCGAGACCAAGGAGCAGATCGCTTCCACGGCCTCCATCTCCGCCGCCGACACCCAGATCGGCGAGCTCATCGCCGAGGCGATGGACAAGGTCGGCAAGGAAGGCGTCATCACCGTCGAGGAGTCCCAGACCTTCGGTCTGGAGCTGGAGCTCACCGAGGGCATGCGCTTCGACAAGGGCTACATCTCGGCGTACTTCGCCACCGACATGGAGCGTATGGAGGCCGTCCTCGACGACCCGTACATCCTGATCGCGAACTCCAAGATCGCGAACGTCAAGGACCTGCTCCCGCTCCTCGAGAAGGTCATGCAGGGCGGCAAGCCGCTGCTGATCATCGCCGAGGACGTCGAGGGCGAGGCCCTGTCGACCCTGGTCGTCAACAAGATCCGTGGCACCTTCAAGTCCGTCGCCGTCAAGGCTCCGGGCTTCGGTGACCGCCGCAAGGCCATGCTCGGCGACATCGCCATCCTCACGGGCGGCGAGGTCATCTCCGAGGAGGTCGGCCTCAAGCTGGAGAACGCGGGTCTGGACCTGCTGGGCCGTGCCCGCAAGGTCGTCATCACCAAGGACGAGACCACGATCGTCGACGGCTCCGGCTCTGCCGACCAGGTCGCCGGCCGGGTCAACCAGATCCGTGCCGAGATCGAGAACTCGGACTCGGACTACGACCGCGAGAAGCTCCAGGAGCGTCTGGCGAAGCTGGCCGGCGGCGTGGCCGTCATCAAGGCCGGTGCCGCCACCGAGGTCGAGCTCAAGGAGCGCAAGCACCGCATCGAGGACGCCGTTCGCAACGCGAAGGCGGCCGTCGAGGAGGGCATCGTCGCCGGTGGTGGCGTGGCCCTGCTCCAGGCTTCCTCGGTCTTCGAGAAGCTCGAGCTCACCGGTGACGAGGCGACCGGCGCCAACGCCGTGAAGCTCGCCCTGGAGGCCCCGCTCAAGCAGATCGCCGTCAACGGTGGTCTCGAGGGTGGCGTCATCGTCGAGAAGGTGCGCAACCTGCCCGTCGGTCACGGCCTGAACGCCGCGACCGGTGAGTACGTCGACATGATCGCCGAAGGCATCATCGACCCGGCGAAGGTCACGCGCTCTGCCCTGCAGAACGCCGCCTCCATCGCCGCGCTGTTCCTCACCACCGAGGCCGTCATCGCCGACAAGCCGGAGAAGGCCGCTGCCGGCGGCGCTCCGGGCGGCATGCCGGGCGGTGACATGGACTTCTGATCCCTTCGCGGATCAGCGGTTCGTCGCAGTACGAGACCGAGGGCGGCATCCCCTTCAACGGGGGTGCCGCCCTCGGGCGTTCACGCTCTCCCGCCGCGGCTGTCCGAGCCGCGGCGGGAGAGGTGATCAGGAGTTGCCGAACGCGTCGCGCAGCCGCATCTCGTTGAAGCCGTTGGCGTCGTAGTCGTCCGAGTACGTCAGCGCGAGCCGGCCGTTCGAGGCGACGGCCACGGCCGGGCCGCCCTGGCCGCCGCCGGTCACCACGTTCATCCGGGTGGCGGGGAACCTGCCGGTCGTCGTGCCGTCGGCGTTGAAGCCGCGGGCCCACACGTCGTCCTGGCCCGCGTACAGGGTGGCCGGGTTGCCGACGAGCACGTCGAAGGCCTCCTTCCACGCGACGACGAAGGTGCCGTCGTCGGCGACCGTGACATCGGCGTCCGCCTGGTCGGAGACCGGTCGCTTGCCGTCGATGTAGGGGCCGGTGTCCGTGCCGTCCTCGGTGGTCCGCCGGTCCGCCGCCGCGGGGCTGCCGGTCGCCGAGAAGAAGCGCTGGTTGATCCGCTGCGGCCGCACCAGCGTGCCGGTGCCGGTGGTGTACTCGTCCGTCCAGGCCACGACGAAACGGCCGTCGCCGGTGGACGCCACCGCGGGCTTGGTCTGCTGTCCGTCGGTGAGGGAGTTGCCCACCTTGCGGGCCACGGAGAACGCGCCCGAGGTGTTCAGCTTGGCGACACCGATGTTGAGGCCGCCGTTGCCGTCCGCGTCCTCCTCCCAGGCGATCACGGTGTTCCCGGCGTCGTCGATCGCCGCGTCGGGCCGGCGGTTCGATCCGGCGGCACCGGAGTTGATCGTGCTGACCTGGACGTCCTGGTAGCGCAGCGCACCGGTCGGGGACCAGCTGCTCGCGTACACCTGGTTGAGGGTCGAGCCGTCGGCCGTGTTCTCCCAGGCGACGCTGTAGGAGCCGTCGCCGGCCACCGCGACCGTCGGCCGCAGCTGGTCTCCGTCACCGGAGGCGTGCGGGCGCGGCAGGGTGGTGACCGTGCCGTCCGGGGTCACCTTGCGCACCGCGATGTCGGCGTACTTGTTGCCGTCGTCGTCCTTGGCCCACACGACGATCGCGTTGCCCTGGTCGTCCACGCCGACGTCGGGCTTCTGGTGCGACCAGGTCGTGCCGGTACCGGTGTTGCCGTTGCTCAGGAGCTTCTCGTCCCACAGCGGCGCGCCGTCCTTGTACAGGCGCAGGTACACGTCGGTGCCCAGCTCACTGTCCGAGGAGTCGTGCCGGTCGCCCTGCTCGTAGGCCACCGCGGTGTAGACGGACGAGGTGCCGCCGGAGGCGATGGCGCTGTAGTGCTGGTCGCCGTTCGCGTTCACGTTGACCCGGGAGTAGTGCTGGGACGTCGAGCCGTACTTCGCGGCGTCGAGGTCGACCGCGCTCGCGCGCACCTTGTTGAAGTTGGCGACGTAGGCCTGGTAGGTGCCCGCGTCGTCGATGCGCAGAATCGTCTCGTCGTTCGTCTTCAGCGAGCCCGCGGTCCAGTTGTGGGAGCCCGTGTACACGTGCTGGACCTGGGTGCCGTCGCTCTTCTTCCACTCCGTCAGCAGGTACTTGGAGTGGGTGGTGCCGTGGTTGCAGGAGGACCCCGCCGAGGTCTTGTAGCGGCAGCCGCCGGGGCGGTTGCCGTAGGCCGCGATGTCGAGGGCGGTCAGGTCGTTGATGCCCTTGTTGCCGCCGCCGTCACTGAGGTCGCGGGCGTTCGCGTCGACGCTGCATCCCTGGGACCGCTTCGTCGCCAAGGCGTCGTAGACGGCCGGGCGGGTGGTCCGCTGATCGAGTTCGGCGGCGGAGATCCTGATCTTTCCGTCGATCGAGCAGTCGACCTGGTCGATGAACGAGGCGAGGATGTCGGCGTTGCCGTAGTGGGAGGCGTCCGAGGCGGTGTCGCGCGGGGAGAAGTACGCCTCGACCGGGGACGTCGGGTCGCCGGTGGTGTAGTCGTACGTCGTGTGCAGGCTGTCGGCGGCGTGCCTGACCTGGTCGTTGAAGTGCGCGCGGTACCGGGACGCGAGGGTCGCGTTGCCGGACACGACGACCGCGTTGTTGATCTCGCCGTCCTGTCCGCCCGCGAGGTTCTGCGAGGCCTGCCAGACGACGTTCTTGCGTCCGTCGGTGAGTGAGTCGAGCACGAGGTACTTGTCGTGGTCGATCGCGTTCGTGTCGCCCGAGCCGTTGCCCAGGCAGCCGCGGGAGCACCAGGTGAGGGTGGAGTTGCCGGTCAGCGCGAGGCTGTCCAGGTCGCTGCTGGGCCGGTTCGCCGACTCCGAGATGATGCGCAGCGTGACGCCGCGGCTCTGGGCGGCGGTGAGCTTCGCCCGCAGGTCCGAGCTGTTGAACCAGTACATGCCCATGTACAGGGTCGAGCCGGGAGCCGTGAGGTCGATCAGGTCGCCGACCGAGGTGTTGATCGAGGAGTCGTAGGTCGTGGGCTTGGGGTAGTTGAAGACCGAGGTGTAGTTCCCGGACACCACGGTCTCTGCCTGAGCGGTGGCGGGAGCCAACAGGGTCGCGCCGAGAGCCAGAGGCGCGGCGAGCGCGGCCATCCGTCGTATGTGTCTGCCCATCAGTTTCCTTTTGTTCGGGGCCCGTTCGAATTGATCACACCTTATAGACAGGCGTGGACCGCCCTTCGCGCGATGCCTGGCACGCGTGGCCTCGCGCGCCGGTCGGCCATGGCCGCGCGGCCCCGCGGTGGCGCGGACCGCCGCGGATGCGGGGGCCGCTCGGGTGCGTCGCTCCAGGCGTCCTCTGCGCTTTCCGCGCTGTCGGCAACCCGTCACGAGGGCGCTCCGTGGCGCCGGACGCTCTCCGCGGGCGTGGCCCGGATCACAGCGTCAGGTGCGGGAGCGGCGGAATGTCGAGCCCGGTGGAGCGGTTGAACCGGGCAGGCAGTCGATGCATGTGCACATACCGCACGGAATCTCCTGCCTCGCCGACCGCACGACGTCATACCGACCACCTCGCCGAGGAGCCCCCACGTGACCGCTGACGCCGCGTCCCGCGCAGCCGAGATCCTTTCCCGTCCCGTCTCCCTGAACGGCCTGACCGTCCCGAACCGGATCGCGATGGCGCCGATGACCCGGCAGTTCTCGCCGGGCGGTGTACCGGGGGAGGACGTGGTCGGTTACTACTCCCGCCGCGCCGCCGCGGGCGTGGGCCTCATCGTGACCGAGGGCACCTACGTCGGCCACGACTCGGCCGGGCAGAGCGACCGGGTGCCGCGTTTCCACGGTGAGGACCAGCTGGCCGGATGGGCGAAGGTCGCCGACGCCGTCCACGCGGCGGGCGGCACGATAGTGCCCCAGCTGTGGCACATCGGCATGGTGCGCAGCGCTGGTGAGCCGCCGTTCGCGGACGCTCCTCCGGTCGGTCCCTCCGGCATCGGCTCCGAGGGCGCCGAGGTCACCGGCAAGGCGATGACCCAGCAGGACCTCGACGACGTCATCGAGGCGTTCGCGAAGGCCGCGGCGGACGCGGAGCGCATCGGCTTCGACGGTGTCGAACTGCACGGAGCCCACGGCTACTTGATCGACCAGTTCCTGTGGTCCGGCACCAACCGGCGCGAGGACGCGTACGGCGGCGACCCGGTGGCCCGTACGAAGTTCGCGGCGGAGATCGTCGCGGCGGTGCGTGCCGCCGTCTCGCCCGAGTTCCCCGTCCTCTTCCGCTACTCGCAGTGGAAGCAGCAGGCCTACGACGCCCGCCTCGCCGAGACCCCGGAAGAGCTGGAAGCGATCCTCGCCCCGCTGGCGGCGGCCGGAGTGGACGCCTTCCACGCCTCCACGCGCCGCTACTGGCTGCCCGAGTTCGACGGTTCCGACCTCAACCTCGCCGGCTGGACGAAGAAGCTGACGGGCAAGCCCTCCATCACCGTCGGCTCGGTCGGCCTGGACGGTGACTTCATCAAGGCATTCATGGGCGAGGGTTCCGCCGTCAAGGGCATAGACGACCTGCTCGACCGCATGGAGCGCGACGAGTTCGACCTCGTCGCCATCGGCCGCGCGCTGCTCCAGGACCCCGAGTGGGCGGCCAAGGTCCTCGCCGGCCGCTTCGACGAGCTGGCCCCCTACGACGCGGCGGCGCTGCGCTCGCTCAGCTGACCGGCTTCCCCGTACGGGGGCACGGGGGAGGGACGGCGCCCGCTACTGCGCGGGCGCCGTCCCTTTGTGCTGCCCCGCGCCGGTCAGCCGGTGGTGCGGAGATGGCCGACGAAGGCGGCCCAGGCTTCGGACCCGAAGGTGATAGCGGGGCCGAGGTTCTTTGAGTCCCGGACGGGGAGCGTGGGGTAACCATGGGCGACCTCCAGGCAGTTGCCGCCTTCGCCTCCGCTGTGGCTGGACTTGTGCCAGGTGGCGGTGGTCAGGTCGTTTTCACGGGCGTTGGTCTCCATGTTCGTAATCCTGCGCCACGGATTCGATCAGAGCCAGGGAGTCCTCAGGTGAAAGGGCCGCAGCCTGGAGGAGGCTGAAGGTGAGGTTGTGTCGGGCGACCGTGGCCGGATCGTCCAGCAGCTTTCCCATGTCCGGCGCTTCGGCGAACGACAGCGGAGGTGCGTCCTCGAACTCCATCAGCTTCAACGGACCGGTCATCGATGCGTGCGCTCCAGAGCTGAACGGCAGTACCTGCACGATGATCCGGTGCCGACGAGCCAAACTCGCGATGTGCTGGAGGGCGCCGGACATCACCGGACCGCCGCCGACCTTGCGCCGGAGCACGGCTTCGTCCAGAACCATCCACAACAACGGCGTTGTTGGATCGTCGATGAGCTGAGCGCGTTCGAGTCGGGCCCTCACCAGCGCCTCGATCTCGCTGCCTGGAGCTGTTGGCTTGTACGCGCGGAAGATCTCCTCCGCGTACCCCCGGGTCTGCAACAGCCCTGGAATCAGCAGCGTCGCATACTCCCTGATCGCCGAAGCGACAGCCTCCGCCTCCGCCGCCTCGGCGAAGTGGTCCGGGTACTTGGACCTGGCCAGGGCCTTGCAATTGCGCTCGAAGAACCCGTTGGTCCCCAGGATCTCGTCCAGCTGGACCGCGTACTCGAGGTGCAGGCGGCGGGTCCCGGACTCCAGTTGGCCGATGAACGAACCGCTGACGAAGAGCGGTTCGCCCAACTCGGCCTGGCTGAGGCCGGCGGTCTCGCGGGCGTGCCGCAGCTCCGCACCGATCATGGCGCGCGGCGAGGAGGACGGATCGAGGTCCTTCGGTCCGGGCATGGCAACTCCCTGTCACACAGGTGGGGTTGTTGGAGCGCCGTCTCTGGCCAGGTTAGAGGGGTGATGGCCACGCTGGGTGGCGAATGCGAACACTCAGCGTGGAGGGATCGGTGCGATGGAGATGACGTCGAGTAAGCGCGTACGACCGACGGAGGAGATCGTGGAGGAGCTGCGGGCGGCGCTGACCGGGGTCGGTGTGGTGCTGCCGTCCCTGCGGGTCGATCCGGTGACCGGCGCGAGCGACGAGCCGTTCGCCCTGGTGGCTCTCGGCCGCTGCAACGTGGGCACCGCACGGCGGCTGACCGAGGTGCTGCGCGGGTGCGACGTGCGGGACGGCGGTGGCGACGCGTGAGCGAGGAGTACGCGATCGACGTGCGGGACGGCCGGCTCGGTCAGGTGATGGGGCGCGAGGGCGGCTACGTACAACTGCGGCCGCCCGGCGGCGGATGCGAGTGGGACTGTCCTCCCGAGGCCCTGGGGGAGGCGCCGCCGGGGGAGGTGCTGCGGGCGCGGGTGCGGCGGCTCAACGCGGAGGGGCGACTGCCGTGACCGCGGGCCGGGGAACGGCCCGCCCCGGGGCCCTTCCCGGGCCTGTCCTGCCGATCCCCCCTACAGATTGCCCATCGGCTCGATGTCGACCTTGACGGGTGTGCCCCAGATGCGGAGCACCTCGTAGTCGGTGAACTCATGGACGAGGCGGTAGGCCATGCCGGGGCGGGGGGTCCTGCGCTCGGCGGCGAGGTAGCGCTCGGCTTCGTGGCGGTCGCGGCGGGGAGTGCCGCACAGGTGCCACTCCTGGCCGGTCCAGACTTCCGGGAGCCAGCGCTGCTGGGGCTGGGGGCGGTCGCCCCGCACCCCGTAGCGGGACATCGCGCGGTCGGGGAGCTCGTCCGGGGCGGGCGCCCGGCCGTGCGTGTAGGCGTCGTTGACCTCGGTGCGGCGGGCGGTGCGGCGGCGGGTCTCGCAGAGCAGGCAGCGGTCCGGGGCGCTCTCGTCCACCGGGCCGTTCGGATGCTCGGCGCAGCGGGTGGTCGGCGCCGCCGTCGTCACCGTCTCGTCGAGCAGGTCCAGGGCCCGCTTCAGGTCCGCCTTGACCTCGTGCAGCTTGGCGTCGGGGGTGTCGGCGTTCAGAGCGTCGCCGTGCTCCCCGAGCAGCCGCAGAGCGCGGCCTAGGGCGGTCAGCTGTGCGTGGTTCATGGAACCAGCCTCGCACGCGCCACCGACAGTCCGGCCGGGACAGGTCCTAGACGGCGGCCTGTTCCGTGGCCTGATCCGCCCGGCGGGCCGGTGTCACGCCGCCGAGGCCGAAGAAGTAGGTGGCGGTGAATCCGACGGCGTACCCCGTGAGCAGCCCGCCCGCGTAGATCGCCGCGGTCAGGGCGAGGCCCCGGTTGCCGGACAGCAGCGGGAACAGGGCCCAGCCGGAGGGTCCGATGGCCGTCGAGCCCACCTGGTCGCCCAGCATCGAGAAGAAGCCGATGAAGGCGCCGCCCGCCGCTCCGCCCGCGCAGGCCGTGAGGAAGGGGCGGCCGAGCGGGAGGGAGACGCCGTAGATCAGGGGTTCGCCGACGCCGAGGAGGCCGGCCGGGAGCGCCGACCTGATCGTCGTCCGCAGCGAGGTGTCGTGGCGCAGCCGGACGTACACCGCGAGGGCGGCGCCGACCTGGCCCGCGCCCGCCATGGCGAGGACGGGCAGCAGGACGGTGTAGCCCTGCTGCTCGATGAGCGTGGTGTGGATGGGGATGAGGGCCTGGTGCAGGCCGAGCATCACCAGGGGCAGGAACAGCGCGCCCAGGACGAGCCCGGCGAAGGCGCCCGTGGTGGAGAGCAGCCAGTCCGCGGCCGTGCCGATGGCGGAGGACAGCTCACCGGCGACGTACATCAGGGCGTACAGCGTCACCAGGCCGGTCAGCAGCACGGTGACGGTCGGGGTGACCAGGACGTCCAGGGTCGGCGGGACCCGACGGCGGCACCACTTCTCCACGTACGTCCCGAGGAGGGCGGCGGCCAGGGCGCCCAGGACGCCGCCCTGGCCCGGGGCGAGGGTCACGCCGAGGACCGTCACCTTGGCGACTCCCGCGTACACGACGACCGAGGCCACCGCGCCGCCCAGGATCGGTGTGCCGCCGAACTCCTTGGCCGTGTTGTAGCCGACGAAGACGGCGATCAGCGCCATGAATCCGGAGGCGATCGCGGTCAGCGCGGGGGTGAGGCCCGTCAGCAGGCCGAGGTTGATCAGCAGGCCGTTGAGGCCCGCGATCACCCCGCAGCCGATCAGGGCGGGGATCAGCGGCACGAAGATGTCCGCGATCCGCCGCAGGAGCAGTTTGAGGGGGGTGGCGTTGCGCCGGCTCCGGTCGGCCTTCAGCTCGGCGCCGCGCAGGGCGAGCCGGTCGGCCGTCGTCGTCAGCAGCGCCTCGAACTCCGGCGTGACGCGGGCGACCGTGCCGGGGCCCAGCACGATCTGGCAGGTGCCGCCGTCCGCGACCAGGCCGAGGACGGCGGGCAGGGCCCGCAGGCCGTCCTCGTCCACCAGGCTTCGGTCCCGCAGACCCAGCCGGAGCCGGGTCATGCAGTGGGCGACGGTCAGGACGTTCGCGGGGCCGCCCACGAGGGGGAGGATCGCTGCTGCTGTGAGGGAATCCGGTGTGCGCACTCCCCGAGCGTGCTGGTCAGCCGGCCGCCGCCGCCAGCGCGGCGCGCAGATGGCCCTCGGACTCCTCCAGAAGGCGGGCGGCCGTCGGGCCGTCCACGTCGCCGAGGATCGTCAGGATGGCGTTCTTCACCTCGCCGTCCGTGGCGGCCAGCGCGCGCTCGATCTCCTCGTCGGAGGCACCGGTGGCGAGCGCGACGATCCGGCGGGAGCGGGCCCGCAGCTTCTCGTTCGAGGCGCGTACGTCGACCATCAGGTTCCCGTACGTCTTGCCGAGGCGGATCATCGTGATCGTCGAGAGCATGTTCAGGACGAGTTTTTGCGCCGTGCCGGACTTCAGGCGGGTTGAGCCGGTGAGCAGTTCGGGGCCGACCACGACCTCGATGCCGTGGTCGGCCGCGGCCGCGAGCGCGCTGTGCGCGTTGCAGGACAGGCCGATCGTGAGCGCGCCCTGTTTCCGGGCGTGCTCGACCGCGCCGACGGCGTACGGGGTGCGGCCCGAGGCGGAGACACCGACCACGGTGTCGTCGGCCGTCAGCGCGAGGGCGTCCAGGTCGGTGGCCGCCAGCTCCTTGGAGTCCTCGGCGCCCTCGATCGAGGTGACCATGGCGGTCGGACCGCCCGCGATCATTCCGACGACCTGGGAGGGATCGGTGTTGAAGGTGGGCGGGCACTCGGAGGCGTCCAGGACACCGAGCCGGCCCGCGGTGCCCGCGCCCGCGTAGACGAGGCGCCCGCCGCGGGACATGCGCTCCGCGATGTCGTCGATCGCGGCGGCGATGAGCGGGAGCTGCGCGGCGACGGCCGTCGGCACCGTCGCGTCCTCCCCGTTCATGAGCTTCGCGATCTCCAGCGTGGGCAACCGGTCGATCTCGGACAGTTCAGGGCGGAACGCCTCGGTGGTCAGCGTCTCCAACTCTGCTCGAAGATCGCCGTAGTTGGACATGGAGGTCATGACGGAGCGGCTCTTTCCGGTGAGGTGTTACCGCGCCCCGGGGGCGGGACGCGGGCCGGGACGACATGCGGCACCGCCCCGCGGGCGCGACCAGCCGCCCGCGGACCGCGGTCTCCCCGCTGAATCAGGTCCCCCGGTCGGTCGTGTGCCGCGGCTATCGGCCGCTGCGAGGGGAGTGGCGGTGCGCCAGGGCCTCGTACGAGGCGGACAGCGCCGGTGCCGCCGTCTCGTAGGTGCGCTGGGCGACCCCCACGAACAGACAGTCCACCACCAGCAGCTGGCTGGTGCGCGACGACATGGCCGCCGGACGCAGCTCGCTCTCGCGGGCGGTCGAGGTGGTGAGGATGTGGTCGGCGTACTGCGCGACCGGTCCGCCGGGGCGGCCGGTGATCGCCACCGTCGTCGCCCCGTGCTCGAAGGCGACCCGCAGGGGTTCGATGACGTCGCCGGTCGAGCCGGAGTGCGTGATGGCTATCGCCACGTCCTTGGCGCGCAGCTGCACCGCGTTGGTCACCGCGAGGTGCGGGTCGCTGTGCGCGTGGACTATGAGCCCGATCCGCATGAGCTTCTGCAGGAGGTCCTGGGCGACCAGGCCGGACGCGCCGACGCCGTAGATGTCGATGCGGCGGGCGGTCGCTATGGCGGAGACGGCGGCGCCGAGCTGGACCGTGTCGAGTGCGGCGGCGGTGTCGGCGAGGGTCTGCTGCTCGTCGTAGGCGAGCTTGGCCACGACGTCGGCGATGGGGTCGTCGACCGCGATGTCGGCGGTGACGGCGGGCGCGCGCCCCGACTGCTGCTGGGCGGCGAGCCCGGCGAGCGCGAGGCGCAGGTCGCGGTATCCGGGATAGCCGAGGAGCCGGGCCGTCCGCACGACCGTGGCCTCGCTGGTGCCGGTGAGCTCGGCGAGGCCGGTGACCGTGAGGGCCGCGCAGCCGGCCGGGTCGGCGGCGACGGCCTCGGCGACCCGCTGCATGGAGCGCGTCATCGAGGGGGCGAGGGTCCGCACCTTGGCCGCGAGGGCGGCGGGGGCGGGGGGCGCCTCACCCGCGAAAATTTCCTTCACGTCATGGGTCACACCTTGAAAGATATTTTCCTTTGGGGCATACGGTCAAGGGTGCGCACAATGGGGACATGGACCCCACCGGCAGCCCCCTCAGCCCCCTGGAGCAGGCGTTGCACGCGGCGCGCGCCCGCGTACTCGCCGATCTGATCGCGGGCCAGGTGGCCGAGGCGGACGTGGTCTCCCTCGTCGAGGACTCGGTGGTGCAGCGCCGCTGGTGGGTCGAGCAGTGGCCGGAGGGCGCCGGATTCGTCGCCGGACTCGTCGCCCAGGACGTACAGGACGCGCTCCTGGAGCGGCACGGCCGGTGGCCGCTCTGCCCGGTGTGCGGCAGCGGCGATCCGCACGCCCTGGAGGTCGAGCCCGAGTTGGGCCCCGACCCGCACTGGGTCTGCCACCAGGCGGGCGTGAAGGTCGCCTCGGTGGGCTCCCTGCACTCGGCGACCGGCGGAAACCCGCACTCGTGACCGTCTACATCGATCCCCCCGTCTGGCCGGGGCACGGCCGTGTGTGGTCGCACCTGATCAGCGATGTCTCCTACGACGAACTGCACGCGTTCGCCGAGGAGCTGGGCGCGCCCCCGCGTGCCTTCGAGCGCGACCACTACGACATCCCCTCGCACCGCTACGCCGACGCGGTCGCCGCGGGGGCGGTGGAGGTCAGCAGCCGCGAGGTCGTACGGCTGCTGCACGGGTCGGGGCTGCGCCGCCGCAAGCGCGCGGCCTGACCACACGCCGGGCGCTCTCCCGGGACGCTCAGCTCTCACGGGCGTACAGCCGCAACGACCTCTCCATGCCGTGCAGTTCGTAGGCGGCCCGCTCCTGGTCCGCGCTCACCCGGGTGAAACCGGCGCGGGCGATCACGCGCTGGGACGGGGCGTTGTCCCGGTCGATGGCGGCGAACAGGAGCTTCACGTCGTCGCGGGCGAGGGCCCACTCGGAGAGGGCGCGCAGGGCCTCGGTCGCGTAGCCGTGGCCGCGGGCGCTCTCCGCGAGGTCGTAGCCGACCTCGGCGCGCCCCTCCTCGTCGGGCACGCCGTGGAAGCCCATCCCGCCGACCGCCAGCCCGTCCGCGCGCCGTACGAGGACGAACATGCCCCACTCCGGCCGGTGCACCCCTTCCTCGTAGGCGCTCACGATCATCCCGGCGGCGTCCCGCGTGCCCTCGAACGGGCCGCCCTCGATCCACTCGAAGCCGCCCGCGCCGCCCGCGCGCAGATCGGCGGCGGCGGCCGGGGTGACCCCCTGGAGCGTGAGCCGCTCGGCGTCGATCACCAGGTTGTTGCTCCAGCGCCACTCGGTGAGCGGGGCGCGGCCGGGCAGTTCACCGCGCCCGGTGGCCCACAGGAGCGTGCTCCACGGCGCGTCGGGCTCCGGCCGGACGTGCGGGAAGATCCGGGTGAGGACCCAGGTGCACAGCCCGGCCGGCGGCCGGTACGGCAGGCCGAGTCCCTCGGCGATGTCGTGGGTGTGCAGCAGGACTTCGGCGACCCCCATCGCGGCGAAGCCCTCACGGTTCGCGCTGCGGAACGGGTACGGATGGAAGGCGCGCACCTCGCGCGGCGTCGTCCGTACGGCGGCGGCGAGCAGCCCGCCGGTCGCCTCGATCACGTCGACGACCCCCGCGTTGCCGGTGCCCTCGTCCAGCGCGATCTCGAACGGGACGTACGCCGTGGTGGCCCGTCCTGCCAACTGCCCCGCGTACGCGATGAGATCACTGGCGATGTGCTCGGCGGTCCGTCGGCAGCTCCACTCCAGCCGTCCCGCCCTGACACCGTCCCAGTCCCGCCCGGCCGCCGGCCGGAGCAGCGCGGCACAGTCCGCGACGGCTTCTTCCACCCGGTCCCCACCCATGTCTGCCATGCGGCCGAGAATAGGACGGATCACGCCTGGGAACGTACGGGATTTTTCGCCGCGCCCGCCTTCCGCACGACCCGCGAGCCCGGCGTACGCCGGTGCAGCCGCAGCGAGACGACGGCCAGGCCGATGGCCGCGGCCGTCAGCACCGCGCCCGCCCAGGCGGTGGCCGTGTACCCGAGCCCCGCGTCGATGACGGCGCCGCCGAGCCAGGGACCGGCGGTGTTGCCCAGGTTGAAGGCGGCGGTGGTGGTGGCCGCGGCCAGGGTGGGGGCGGCCGAGGCGACGTTGAACATGAGGGCGTTCAGGGCCGGGGCGGTGCAGAAGCAGGCGACCCCGAGGAGGAAGGAGAGCAGGACGGCCGCGACGGCGTACCGCCCGAGGAGGGCGAACGCGACGAGGATGACGGTGTCCGACGCCATGCCGATGATCAGCACCCCGAACAGGTGCGCGTCGGCGAACCGCCCGCCGATGGTCGTCCCGATGAGCGCGCCCACGCCGAACAGCGCCAGCACGGTCGGGACCCAGCCGTCGTCGAGGCGGGCGACATCGGTGAGCAGCGGGGCGAGATAGCTGAACGCGCAGAAGACACCGGCCGCGGCGAGCGCGATCGTGCCGATGGACAGCCAGACCTGCCGGTCACGGTAGATGAGCACCTCCCTGCCGAGCCGCGGCCGCTCGTCCGGGGGCGGAATGCGCGGGACGAGCGTCACGATGCCGACGAGCGCGACCGCGGACGCCGCTCCGACGGCCCAGAACGCGGACCGCCAGCCGAGCCCTTCGCCGAGGAAGGCACCGGCGGGCACACCCAGCACGTTCGCGATCGACAGGCCGCCGATCATCACGGCCAGCGCCCGGGCCCGCGAGGTCACCGGCACCATCGCGATGGCCACGGCGGCTCCGACCGCCCAGAAGCCCGCGCAGGCGAACGCGCTGACGACGCGTGACGCGAAGAGCACGGCGTACCCGGGCGCGAGGGCTCCGGCCACCTGGCCGAGCCCGAAGACCGCGATCAGGGCGACGAGGGTGGTCCGCCTCGGCAGGCGGAGCGTCGCCACGGCGAGCAGCGGCGCGCCGACGACCATGCCGATCGCGAACGCCGAGATGAGCAGGCCCGCCTGCGGGATCGTCACGCCCATGTCGTCGGCGATGGGAGGCAGCAGCCCGGACAGCATGAACTCGCTGGTGCCGAGGGCGAAGACGGAGAGGGCGAGGATGTAGACGGACAGGGGCATCCGGGGCCGGTCGTCGGCGGAGGCGGTCGCGGGTATGTCCGGCTTCAGGGGTCCGGGGCTCGGGGGCATGTCTCCTTCGTACGTGGTCCGGCGCCCGCCGTCGAATCCGTTTCCCGTCAGCCCCTCCGCCGACGGGGCCTGACGCCCGTGGGCGAGCGTGGACCGGCGCCCGGGACTCCGGCGCGGCTGCGGGCCGGCGCCCGCTGGTCGGGTATCCGGCGGCCCGTCACGCCTGGGTCAGTGTCGCCAGTTCGTCCCCCATGTTCCGGCGGGCCGGGTCCGCCCACACGCGTTGCCCGTACGGCGTCCTGAACAGCATCGGCAGGTCGAGGAGTTGGCGCAGCACGGCCGCCCGGCCCGCGCGGAAGGCGTCGTCGGGGACGAAGGCGTACTCCTCGCGGACGGCGGCGGTGTAGGCGGCGTACGCGTCCGGGGGCGAGGCCAGGACCGCCAGATCGGCGTCGCACAGGACGGCGCCGTTCGTGTCGTCGGCGGCGGGGTCGTGGGAGACGGTGAGCCGGACGAGCCGGGCGACCTCGGCCGTGCGGTCCGCGCCGACGCCCAGCTCGGCCAGGGCGCGTTCGGCGAGCCGGGCGGAGCGCTCCTCGTTCTCCGAACGGTCCGGGAGGTACACCGCGTCGTGGAACCAGGCCGCCAGGCGCACGGCGGCCGGGTCCTCGGCACGCTCCCCGTGCGCCTCCAGCACGTCGACGTGGTCGAGGACCGCGAGGAGGTGGTCGGTGGTGTGGTACCGGCGTCGGGGCTCGGCCCAGCGGGCCAGGAGGTTCGCCGCGTAGGGGAGCGGTGAGGGGCCGGACCCGTCCTCGCCGCCGCGGGCGTCCCGGACGGTGTCCGCCCAGCGCTTCGTCAGGTCCTCTTGGGCCGGGTGGCGGGTGCTCTCTGCTGCCATGACGCCATTGTCCTCGCCGCGCGGCCGACGCCTTCCTACGGTGGAGTCATGATTCCTGGAGACGCACACGATGTACGGGACCCGGAACTGCCCGGTCTGCTCCTGCGCACCGAGCGCGACGCGCTGATCCCGCTGTTGCGGGCCAGGCCGGAGGGCGACTTCGCGCGTCCGACGGCCGGGTGTCCGGCTTGGACGGTGCGGGAGCTGCTGGCGCACTGCTCGGCCGCGCTGATGCGGGTCGTCGAGAGCCGTTTCGAACCAGGGGTGTTCAGCCCCGAGGCCAACGACCGCGACATCGCCGAGCGCGGCGACTGGCCGACGGCACGGGTCATCGACGAGCTGGAGCGCGGGATGACCGAGGCGGGGCCGGCGATCGCCCGGGCCGGCGGTGTCCTCGACGCGGTCGCGCTCGGCGAGTGGGTCCACGCCGGGGACGTGCGCGAGGCGTTCGGGGAAGCGGGCGCCTACGGGGGCGCGGGACTTCCGCACGCCCTCACGCTCCTGGTCCGCGTCAGCCGCGAACGCGACCACGTGCCGCTGCACGCGGACCTCGACGACCTGGACGACCCCCTGCGCCTGGGCGGCGTCCCCGGCGACCGGCCCCCGGCCCGCTACATCGGCGGCGCCGCGACCCTTGTACGGCTCTGCTCGGGGCGGCCGGTCGCGGGTGCGACCAAGTACGAGCTGGTGGGTGCGGAGGAGGAAGAACTGAATCTGTTCGGGTGAACGGCGGGGGTGGGGGAGGGGCCGCGGGGGAAAACCCTCGACGGCCCCTCCGCCCGCCGTGATCTTCTCGCGCCGCCGCTCCCGCGCGCGTACTCTTGGATTGGACTAGACCTGTAGCCGCCCAAGGGAAGAGGTCCGATGAGCGAGCGGAAGAGCGCAGTCCTGGAGGTGATCGCCCTCGGCGTGGAGGACGCGGTCGCCGCTCAGGCCGGCGGTGCGGACCGGCTGGAGCTGGTCACCGACATGGCCGCCGACGGGCTGACCCCGTCGGCGGAGACCTTCGCCGGGATCCGTGCCTCCGTCGACATCGCGCTGCGCGTGATGCTGCGTCTCTCGGACGGCTTCGCGGCGGGAGGCGCGGCGGGTGCCGACGCGCTCGTCCGGGCCGCGGGCGAGATGCGGGCCGCGGGCGCGGACGAGTTCGTGCTCGGCTTCCTCGACGAGCACGGGGGCCCCGACCTGGCCGTCCTGGAGCGGATCGTCGCCGAACTCGACGGCTGCCGCTGGACGTTCCACCGCGCGATCGACCGCGCCGCCGACCGTGACGCCCTGCGCAAGCAGCTCGCGGACCTGCCGGGTCTCGACGCCTATCTCACCGCCGGGTCCCCGGCGGGCGTCGACGACGGGCTCTCCACCCTCGTGACCGAGGCCGCCCGCGGCGGCGAACCGGGATACGAGCCGACGGTCATGGTCGGCGGCGGCCTGCGCCTCGACCATGTGCCGCGGCTGCGCGCCGCGGGCCTCGACGCCTTCCACATCGGCGGCGCCGCCCGTCCGGAAGGCTGGACGGGACCGGTCTCGGCGGAGGCGGTACGGGAGTGGCGGGCCGCCCTCGACGCGTAGGACGAGCGAGCAGGGCCCCGCCTCGCAGGGCCCTGCTCTGCGGCGCCTGCGACATGTCCTGGGTTCCGGTCCCGCCCTCCCGTCGTCCGGCCGGAGGGGTCGGCCGTCAGGTCACGGATCCATCTCCGCCAGGTAGTTGTTGTGTTGTGAGAGCCACGCGGCGATCACCGTCCGCCCCCGGGCGTGCATATTGGGGATGCCCCGATCGGCCGGGGCATGACAATCACACGGATGTGCGGGCCGGTACGAGAGGCGCCGCAGTACAGCAGCATCAGGGGGACAAGGCTCCATGCCATCCATACGCAGCCGCACGCTCGCGACCGCCGCGGCCGTGATCGCGGCGGTCATGATCGCCAGCACGGCCTGTGACAGCGGGAAGGGCGACGAAGGGGCAGCCGCCCGGTCCTCGTCGTCCGCCCAGGCGGACCAGGGTGTCGATACCGGTCAGGACGACGACGGCTCCACCACGGTCGGCGGCTACAAGCTGCCCGCCGGCATTCCCACCGACCTCAGCGGCGCCGCCCTGGACAAGTGGAAGAACGGGGGGTGGAAGGACTACGGCGACTGGGCGTCCAAGGCGGAGGACTTCGCCAACCCGTACATCAAGGACTTCTGGTCGCCGGAGAAGATGGCCGAGGCGAAGGCCCGGATCCCGGTCGCCCAGGCGGGCAGCACCAGTTCGGGCTCGGGCAGCGGCGCCACCTCCTACCTGCCCGACGGCACGGTGAGGAAGCAGGCCGCCGCCAAGGTCAAGGCGACCTACCACCACTACGCGCCGCCCGTCGGCAAGCTGTTCTTCTCCTCGCCCGAGGGCAACATGGTCTGCTCGGCCGCCGTCGTCACCGACCCGGCGCACCCCGGCAAGTCCAACCTCGTGTGGACCGCGGGCCACTGCGTGCACGCCGGCAAGGGCGGCGGCTGGTACCGCAACATCGCCTTCGTCCCCTCGTACAACAACAGCGGGAAGCTGAGCAACCGCCAGATCACCGACCCGCGCGCCAAGGCCGTCTCCCCGTACGGTGTCTGGTGGGCCAACTGGGCCACCACCTCCGGCCAGTGGATCAAGGGCGGATCGCACCAGGGCAACGCGGCCTCCGGCTACGACTACGCCGTGCTCCACGTCAAGCCCGAGAGCGGGAGCAAGTCCCTTCAGGAGCAGCTCGGTTCGGCCCTGCCGGTGTGGTTCGACGCGCCGGCGGCCAACAAGGTCACGTCCATGAAGGTCCGCGGCTACCCGGCCGAGGCGCCCTACGACGGCTCGAAGATGTACGACTGCCACGGCGCCACCAAGCGGTTCGTGCTCGCGAAGAGCGTCCCCGCCCAGTTCATGATCGGCTGCACGATGAACGGCGGTGCCTCCGGCGGCCCCTGGTTCATGAGCCACAGCGGCCGGACCTATCTGGTCTCCAACAACTCCCTGAGCGACCGCAAGACGTTCATCACCGGGCCGCGGCTCGGGAGCAACGCCAAGCAGGTCTACCTGGCGACCAGCAACAAGTTCAAGTAGGGCCCCTCGCCGAGCGGTCGGCGGCCCCCGGCGTACGCGCCGGGGGCCGCCGGCCGGTCAGGCCAGCTCGGCCGGGAGCGGCGCCGTGTGCGTCACGATCAGCCCGGACACCGCACGGGTGAGCGCCACGTACAGGCGGCGCAGGCCGGTGCGCTCGTCCGGTTCGCCGTCCACGACGGCCCGCGGCTCGTCCAGGACCACGTAGTCGTACTCCAGGCCCTTGGCGAGCGAGGCCGGCACCAGGGTCAGCCGGGTCTCGGCCGTCGTCTCCTCGCCCGGACCGAGGTACGTCCGCCCGGCCGCCGCCAGCGCCTCGGCGAGCACCGGGATCCGGGCGTCGGCGGCGATCAGCCCGACCGACCCCTCCTGGCCCAGCAACTCCTCCACCGCACCCACGACATCGGCGTCCGCCGTACTCCCGCGCACCTCGAAGAAGCCCGGGTTCTCCCGCACCGACGCGACCGGTGTGAGACCGGGCGCGATGTGCGGCAGCAGTCGGGACGCGTAGGTGATGACGTCCGTGGGGACGCGGAAGCCCGCGGTCAGCTCCTCCACCACGGCGTCCCCCTTGCCCAGATGGCCGAGGGCCTCCTCCCAGCTCCGGGTCGCCCACGGGGTCGTCCCCTGCGCCAGGTCCCCGAGCACGGTCGCCGAACCCGTCGTGCAGCGCCGCCCCACCGCGCGGTACTGCATCGGCGACAGGTCCTGCGCCTCGTCGAGCACCACGTGACCCAGCGAGTGCGTGCGCTGGACCAGATCGGTGGCCTCGTCGATCAGCACGGCGTCGGCGGCCGACCACTTGGCGGACTTGACGCTGCGCACCGGCTTCGCCCAGAGGATCTCCTTCTGCTCGGCCTCGTCGAGCAGCCCCTCCGCGTGCGCGGCGAGGAAGTCCGCGTCGGTCAGCAGCCGGAGCACGAGCTTTGCGGGGTCGACCTGCGGCCAGACCGCCTTCACGGCGGCCTTCACGGCGGTGTTGCGGGCGACCGCGTCCTGCACCCGGTCGTCGGGTGCCTCTCCCGAGCGCTCCATCTGGACGAGCACGGCATGCGCGATCCGCTGCGGAAGGGCCTGGTGCGCGGCGCCGTAGCGGATGTCGCGGTCGAGCAACTCCCGGACGATCTGCTCGAGTTCGTACGCCGGGACACGCCAGCGCCGTGATCCCCTGACCACCACCACCGGCTCGGTCGGCAGGGTCACGTGCGAGCGGACGGCCCGGCGCAGCACCTGCGCCATCCGGGCGTCGCCCTTGATCACGGCCGCGGGCGCGTCATCGCTGCCGCGCACCTCGACATGCGCGACGAGATCGTCGACGGTCGCCTGCTTGACCTCCAGCTCACCGAGGGCGGGCAGGACTTGCTCGATGTAGTGCAGGAAGGACTTGTTCGGCCCGATGACCAGGGTGCCGGTGCGGGCGAGCCGCTCGCGGTGCGCGTACAGCAGATACGCGACCCGGTGCAGGCCGACGGCGGTCTTCCCGGTGCCGGGACCTCCCTGCACACAGACGGAGCCGGACAGCCCGGACCGGACGATCTCGTCCTGTTCCGGCTGAATGGTCGCCACGATGTCGCGCATCGGGCCGACGCGCGGGCGCTCGATCTCCTGCTGGAGCAGCTTGCTGGTGGCCGCGGCCTCGGCCGGGTCGGAGAGGTGCTCGTCCTCGTAGGCCGTGAGGTCGCCGCCGGTATAGCCGAAGCGGCGGCGCAGCCCGACATCCATCGGGTCCTTCTTCGAGGCCCGGTAGAACGGCTGCGACACCGGCGCGCGCCAGTCGATCACCATCGGGTCACCGCCGGCGTCATGCACATGCCGCCGCCCGATGTAGAAGCGCTCGCCCTCCGCGCCCTCCGCCAGGTCGATGCCCGGCGCGTGCAGATAGTCGAGGCGTCCGAAGAACAGCGGGGTGTGGCTGAGGTCGGCGAGGGCCTTGATGCGCTCACCGATCTGCCGGTGCAGCACCTCGGCGTTCACCCAGTTCGCGGTGACATCGCGGATGTCGAGGTTCTCCGCGTCCTCGCGCATCGCGCGGAGCGCCGAACGGGAGTGGGCGAGGTGGCCGCGCTCGTGGGCGAGGGGGTCGTCTGACGGGGAAGGGGGGCCGGACGGATCGTCGGACAGGGTGGACACGGGGAATTGCCTCCGGGGGCCTGCTGCGGGAGTGATTCAGGCGGTGAATCTCTGCGGAACCGGTGCGGAATCCGTGCGGAATCCCTTCGGAATCCGCGGGTGATTCCAGGTGCCGTCCGGTTTCCGGCCGGGCGGCGGCACTCCGTGAAGGGAGGCGGGCAAGACGAAAGATTCTAGGCGAGGGACGGATGCCGGTGCCAATGGGTTTTTCCGGCGCGGGTTCCGCGCAGCGCGGGCATGAGCCGCCGTCCCAGTGCCGTCCCCGTGCCGTCTCAGTGCCGTCTCAGGGTCGGGCTCCGGGGCCCGTAGGGGGTGGTGTCCGTCCTGAGGTGGAGGGCGGGCGGGCCCGGAGGTGGACTCGCGGGATGCCGAGGTTCGGTCGGAAGACCGACGCCGTTCGGGGACGGGGGGCCGCACCATGGAGGTATGAGTGCAGCCACTTTCACCCCAGGCCCTGCCCGTCCCGGCGCCGCCGCCCGCGGGGCGACGGCCGTCACCTCCGTCCACCACCGCCACCTCCTCGGCGACGCCCTGCGCGCCGTGAAGGTCTTCGCGACGGCCGCGTTCGACGTCGTCGTGCTCGGCGAATACGGCGAGGAAGCAGGCGTACGCCGCCACTGACGTGTACGCCCGCTCCTCACACCACTGAGCTGTACGCCGCCTCACGCGGGCGGTGAGGTGTACGCCGCCTTACGCGGGCGGTGGCTGTACCCCGCCTTACGGGGGCGGTGAGCTGTACGCCCGTCTTCTTATGCGGGCGGTGAGCCGCACGCCGCCTTACGCGGGCGGTGAGCTGTATCCCGCCTTACGCGGGCGGCTGACCGGTACGCCGCCTTGTGCGGGTGGTGAGCTGCACGCCCGTCTTATGCGGGTGGTGAGCTGTACGTCCGCCCACGCCGGCGGTGAGCTGTACGCCCGCCTCACGCGGGCGGTGGCCGTGCCCCGCCTCACGCGGGCGGTGTATCCCGCCTTACGCGTGCGGCTGACCGGTACGCCGCCTTGTGCGGGTGGTGCGCTGTACGTCCGCCCACGCCGGCGGTGAGCTGTACGCCCGCCTCACGCGGGCGGTGGCCGTGCCCCGCCTCACGCGGGCGGTGAGCTGTATCCCGCCTCAAGCGGGTGGTGAGCTGCACGCCCGTCTTGTGCGGGTGGTGCGCTGTACGTCCGCCCACGCGCGCGGTGGCTGTACCCCGTCTCACGCAGGCGGTGAGCCGTACGTCCGCCCACGCGGGCGGTGGCCGTACCCCCCGCCTCACCAGGCGGTGAGCTGTATCCCGCCTCAAGCGGGTGGTGAGCTGCACGCCTGCCCACGCGGGCCGTGAGCTGTCCGTCCGCCCACGCGGGTGGTGAGCTGTACGGCTGTCCTGTCGCGCCGGGTCGTCCGGGCCGTCGGTCGGGCCCCGGCGCTTTGCGGCGGCCGGCGCGGTACCTCACTGGTGACCCGCGCCGGCGGAAGCTCACTCGCTGTCGCTCAGCAGTTCGTCGGCGTCCATGATCCGGTAGGCGTAGCCCTGTTCCGCCAGGAAGCGCTGGCGGTGGGCGGCGAAGTCCTGGTCGATGGTGTCGCGGGCGACCACCGAGTAGAAGTGGGCCTGGTGGCCGTCGGCCTTCGGGCGCAGGACGCGGCCCAGGCGCTGGGCCTCCTCCTGGCGCGAGCCGAAGGTGCCCGAGACCTGGATGGCCACCGTGGCCTCCGGCAGGTCGATGGAGAAGTTGGCGACCTTGGACACGACGAGCACGCTGATCTCGCCCTCCCGGAAGGCGCCGAACAGCTTCTCGCGCTGGGCATTGCTGGTCTCGCCCTTGATGACGGGCGCGTTCAGATGCTCGCCCAGCTCGTCGAGCTGGTCGATGTACTGGCCGATCACGAGGATCTGCTGACCCGCGAACTTCCGGACCAGCGCCTCGGTCACCTTCCGCTTGGTCGCGGTGGTGGCGCAGAAGCGGTACTTCTCCTCGGTCTCGGCGGTGGCGTACGCGAGCCGCTCGGTGTCGGTGAGGTTCACCCGCACCTCGACACAGTCGGCGGGCGCGATGTAACCCTGCGCCTCGATCTCCTTCCAGGGCGCGTCGAACCGCTTGGGTCCGATGAGCGAGAAGACGTCCGACTCGCGCCCGTCCTCACGCACGAGCGTGGCGGTCAGCCCCAGCCGGCGCCGGGCCTGGAGGTCGGCGGTGAACTTGAAGACGGGAGCGGGCAGCAGATGGACCTCGTCGTAGAGGATGAGGCCCCAGTCGCGGGAGTCGAAGAGCTCGAGGTGCGGGTAGACGCCCTTCCGCCTGGTCGTCAGCACCTGGTAGGTGGCGATGGTGACCGGGCGGATCTCCTTGCGCGTCCCGCTGTACTCGCCGATCTCGTCCTCGGTCAGTGAGGTCCGCTTCACCAGCTCGTGCTTCCACTGCCGGGCGGAGACGGTGTTGGTGACGAGGATGAGGGTGGTCGCCTTGGCCTGCGCCATGGCACCGGCCCCGACGAGGGTCTTGCCCGCGCCGCAGGGGAGCACGACCACACCGGACCCGCCGTGCCAGAAGTTCTCCACGGCCTGCTTCTGGTAGGGCCGCAACGCCCAGCCGTTCTCCACGAGGTCGATGGCGTGCGCCTCGCCGTCGACGTAACCGGCGAGGTCCTCGGCCGGCCAGCCGAGCTTCAGCAGGGTCTGCTTGATCTGGCCGCGCTCGGAGGGGTGCACGGCCACGGTGTCGGGGTCGATCCGGTTGCCGACGAGCGGCGCGACGCGCTTGGAACGCAGCACCTCCTCGAGCACGGGCCGGTCGGTGGTGGTGAGGACGAGTCCGTGGGCCGGGTGCTTGCTCAGGGTGAGGCGTCCGTAGCGGTCCATCGTCTCGGCGATGTCCACGAGCAGCGCGTGCGGGACCGGATAGCGGCTGAACTCGACGAGCGCGTCCACGACCTGTTCGGCGTCGTGCCCGGCGGCACGCGCGTTCCACAGGCCGAGCGGAGTGATCCGGTAGGTGTGGATGTGCTCGGGGGCCCGCTCCAGCTCGGCGAAGGGGGCGATGACGCGACGGCAGGCGTCGGCCCGCTCGTGATCGACTTCGAGCAGGAGCGTCTTGTCGGACTGGACGATGAGGGGTCCGTTCACACCCGTCCCTTTCTGCGTGGCGGCATCCGGCGCGGATGCTCGGCCAAACCTCCAGTGTGCCCTACCGGCGGGTGATCACGGCTGGTCGTCCGCCAGCTCCGCGACCCCCGTGACCCGGTGCAGCGGATAGGTCCGGACCTCGTCCGCCGTGTGGTCGTACGCCGTGACGAAGCCGCCCTCGACCCGGATGGGGGCGATGACGCGCTGGCTGGCGGCGCCCTCGGCGTTGACGTAGCCGATCCACACCGCCTCACCGGTCATGACGGCGGCCTGCATGGTGGCCAGGGTCTCGGCGGAGCTGGTGCGGGGCAGCTCGCCGTCGCCGGGGCGGTGGCCCGCCGCGTCAGCCTTGCGCGGGGTGGTCGAGGCGAGGTCACCGGCCCGGATGGCACGGATCGCGGCGCCGAGAAGGGTGGCGTCCGGGACCGGCGGGCCCTCCGGGACGGGCTCCGGGGCGGTGCGCGGCGGGGTGCGGTGGGCGTGCGCCCGGGTGATCAGGACGTCACCCTCCGCGGACTCGGCGGCGGGTGCGAAGCCCATCGATCGGAGGCCCGCGAGAAGGGCCGCCGGGTCGGCCTGCGCGGCCAGCACCGTGGGCGCGAGCCGCCGAAGCCCGAGCCCCTGCGAGCGCTTGTCGGCGAGGATCTCGCTGAGCACCGCGTCGTCGTCGCAGCGGACGTACGCCGACGCCGCCCCGATCCGCAGATGGCCGTGCCGGCGTGCCACGTCGTCGATCAGATAGGTGAGCGGCTGCGGGATCGGCGTACGGGAGTGGGCGGTGAGGAAGGCGTGCAGGTCGGACGCCGAACGGCCCGCGTCGAGCGCCCGGCGCACCGAGCCCGGGGTGAAGCGGTAGACGGTCGCCCCGCCCTTGGACTCGATGTCCGCGAGCACACCGAGGGTGTCGGCCAGGGGGCGCTCCAGGGGGCCGGGCGCGACCGCCGTCAGGTCCGCCTGGAGCAGGACGTGGTCGAGCGGTTCGGGCAGCAGCGGGGCGAGGAGCCGGGAGGCCCGGGCGGCCGCGGCGGCCCGCTCGGCGGGGGAGTGCGGCGCCGGGGCGGTCACCGGGTGGTGCCGCTTGTGGGCGGGGAGCTTGTCGCCGGGACCCGACGGTTCCGCCCCCTTGGCGCCCGCCGCCCCCGGCAGACCCAGCAGTGCCCGGCCCTGCGCGGACAGCGCGCCCCGGCCGGTGACCCCGAGCAGCTCCGCCTCGGACAGCGTCCACCGGGCCAGCCGGGCGCGCAGGTCCTCCGGAGAGGGCCGGGCACCGCGCTGCGGGCGCTCCCAGTACAGCCGGGCCAGGACGGAGTCCGCGGCGGGCGTGGCGCCCTCGGGGAGCGCGGCGAGGAGGGTGAGGACGCGGTGGCGGACCTCGGGCGCCGCGGAACGGTCGAGTCCGGGGCCGAGCGCCGAGAGCGTACGGTCCTTCGTGTCCCGTCCGCCGACCAGCCCCGCCGTGCGGGTCGCCGCGAGCCAAGCCGAGGCGAGCCGTGTCCAGCGCTCGGCGGCGGGCAGTTCCAGCCACTCGTCGTAGGCCGGGGTCGCCGCGTACCGTTCCTCCGCCTCGCCGTCCGACGCCACCAGGCCCGCCGCGTGGGCGAGTTCCACCCAGAACGCGGCGACGGGTTCGGAGACGTCGAGCGCCACCGCCGTCCGCTTCAGGTCGCGCACACTGAGCCCGCCCGCGCGCAGCACCGCCGGACCGCCCTCGTGCCAGTCCTTCAGCAGTTCCTCGACGGTCGCCAGCGTCGTGTACGCCTGGCCGGCCGCGGCGGCGTCCACAACCTGTGGACGGTGGGTCGTCGCGGCCTCGACCGCGGGCGCCACCGGCTCCGTCACCCGGTGCGCACGGCCCGCGCGCAGATGCAGGGCGACCTCACGCGGCAGGACGACCGTGCCGGGCCCCGTCGGCAGCAGCAGTCCCCGGCCGATCAGCCAGCGCAGATGTGCCGCCGGTTCGGCCGTCACCTGCCCGTACGGCGGCCCCCACACCAGCCGTGAGAGCACCTCCACCGCCTCGGCGGGCGCTTCGTCCAGCAGGTTCGACATCCGGGCCCGGTCGCTGAACAGGGCACTCAGCGAAGCCACCGCCGACACGGAGTCATGGGTGCTCGGCAGCCCCGCCGCGGCCACGATCTCCTGGATGCGCCCCGGCGACATGCCCGCCGTGGACTCACCGACCGTCGGCCCGAGCCCCGTCGGGGACGGGTGCTGCGGCGACGGGGCCAGCAGCTCGCGTGCCGTCCGCACGAGCCGGAGGCGGTCGTCGCCGCCCCAGACGAGGGCCTGTTCGCGGAGCGTCCCGAGAGCGTGCGGGTAGGCCGCCGTGACCGTGGGGTCGCCGTCGTCGCCCGCGAGCAGCCCGAGCAGTTCGTCGTACGTCGCCGGTTCCGGCGCCACCGCCAGGGCCTCCGCCGTCTGGAGCGCGAAACGGTCCAGGCGCTCCAGGGCACGGACGACCGACGCACGGGTGCCCGCCCGGGTGGCCAGCTGGGTGAGATCCGTGGGGACGGGCGTGATCAGGTCCGGACGCGACCGCAGGAGGGCGGACAGCGAGGCGTCGTCCCGCGCGCGGAGGGCTTCCGCCAGGGACCGCGGGGCGGTCGTCTCGGGGCTCATCCTGTCAACGGTAGCGGGTGGCGGGCCCCCGGGGACCGGCCCCCGGCCCGTGGATCGTCCACCGGCCGCGCGGTTCCGGCGGAGAGGGGAACGTCGTACGGCTGCCCGAGCCCCGGGCGGGGCGCTCCCGCGCACGGAAAAGCCGGTACCTTCGTCACCACGGGGTATCCAACGCACCGGCCCCGGAGGGGACTTCGTGGGGATCGAGAGCGACCAGCTGGTCTTCGACTATCTGAGCCGGGTCGGCGACCTGGCACAGCAGCGGCAGTTGCCGTCGGCGACCCGGATGCGCCTGGTCTCGGAACTGCGCACCGAGATCGACCGCCGCAGGGCGAAGGGCACCCCCGACAGCCCCGCCGCCGTCCGCCGCATCCTCGACCGCCTCGGCACCCCCGACGAGATCGTCGCGGCGGCCGGACAGGGCACCGAAGGCGCCGGACCCGGTACGCGGAGCCGGACCGCCGTGCCCACCCAGCGCGCCGCCGCCGAACCGGAGGAGCGCCCGAAGCGGTTGCGCCGCGTCGTCCCCCGCCCTCGCCCCGCGGAAGCGCGCCCCGCCGAGAGCACCGGGGCCGACGCTCCGTCCCCGCCCCACCTGGCGAGCGCGCACGAACTGGGCGACAGCGCGGGCCGGCCGGACTGGTGGCGCGTGGACAACAGCCCCTTCGGGCTCGGCGACAGCGTGCCGGGGTTCGTCGGCGGCGTGGAGATCCCCGACCTGCTCAAGCCGCCCCCGGGCGAGAGGGACCGAGGAGCCGAAGAAGGCGAGGGGGAGCCGGGACCGGCCAAGGAGAAGACGGCGGCACCGGGCCCCGAGGACGAACCGGACGCCGAGGGCGCCGGCGCGCGCCGCCGCTTCCCACGCCTCGGCGGCTACACCAACCCCCTGCTCCTGCTCGCCGCCGCCCTCCTCGTCGCCGGCGCCCTGCTCGGCAACTGGTTCGCGCTCGGCCTCGGCTGGCTGATCGCCTACGGCTCCCGCCGGCTGACCCCCGCCGAGTCGAAGTGGGCCGTCCTCGTCCTGCCGGGACTGTCCGCCACGGCCGGCATCGTCTGGATCTGGGGCCGTTCGACCGGCCGATGGGGCACCCCCGTCGCCGAGGGCCACATGAACGACGCGATGACCGAGACCTGGCCCTGGATCGTCCGCGGCGCGGCCGTCGCGTCGGCCCTGTACCTGGTCTGGCGCTCGCAGCGCCGGACCTGACCGCCGAAAAGGCCTGGACCGGCTCCCCGGCGGCCTGGGCACAATGGTCCATATGACTTCCCCCGCGCTGACCGTCGGCTTCGACCTCGACATGACCCTGATCGACTCCCGCCCCGGGATCCACGCCTGCTACGAGGCGATCTCGGCGCGGACCGGGACGTACATCGACTCGGATCTCGTGGTCACGCGGCTCGGGCCGCCCCTGGAGGACGAACTCGCCAACTGGTTCCCGGCCGGGGAGATCGCGGCCATGGCCGACCTCTACCGCGAGATGTACCCCGCGCACGCCATCACCGGCACGCTCGCGATGCCCGGCGCGCGTGAGGCCGTCGAGGCGGTGCGGGCGGCGGGCGGGCGCACGGTCGTCGTCACCGCGAAGTGGGAGCCCAACGCCCGGCTGCACCTGGAACACCTGGGCATAGGCGCGGACGAACTCGTCGGCAACCTGTGGGCCGAGCAGAAGGCGGTGGCGCTGCGCGAGCACGGCGCGAGCGTGTACGTCGGCGACCACACCGGCGACGTACGCGGCGCGCACACGGCGCGGGCGTACTCCGTGGCCGTGGCGACCGGGCCGTGCGACGCCGAGGAACTCCGCGCGGCGGGCGCGGACGTCGTCCTCGGCGATCTCACGGAGTTCCCGGCCTGGCTGGAGAACCACCGCTAGACGTCGAGTGGAGCCACCACGGGGCCGTCGTCACGGCCGTCGGCACGGCCGTCGGCACGGCCGCCGTCAGGTACGGGCGGCACGGGCCCGGCGGCGGCCTTCCGCGGCCGAACGGAACACGCCCGCGGCGGCCAGCAGGAATCCGACGCCCATGAGCATGCTCAAGCCGAACATGTAGGTCGGAAATGGATTCGTGCCGAGCAACAGCGGTGCCACGGTGACCAGTGTGGCCAACGCGCCGATGAAGAAGACGATGGCACCGGCACGGATCAGCCGGTCACCGGCTTCGAGGGAATTCGCTTGGGTTTTGTCACGCACTCGACCAGGGTAGTTCCCTGCGCGAAGGAACAATCCAGCGACGTCTTGTCACCAGCCGACGGACCATTAGCCTTGGTACCGGCGGGTCGGCTGACCCGCTGTCGTGCTATCCAGAGGCGTTTACGGGCAGTTGCCCCTGCAACCACCCGCGCGGTTTCCCGAGCAGTTTCCGACGAGTACGAGGACGAGGACAGACGTGCCCACCGGCAAAGTCAAGTGGTTCAACACTGAGAAGGGCTTCGGCTTTCTCTCCCGCGACGACGGCGGCGACGTCTTCGTCCATTCCTCGGTCCTGCCCGCCGGAGTCGACGCCCTCAAGCCCGGCCAGCGCGTCGAGTTCGGCGTCGTCGCCGGTCAGCGCGGTGACCAGGCGCTCTCGGTGACCATCCTGGACCCGACCCCCTCGGTCGCGGCGGCCCAGCGCCGCAAGCCGGACGAACTGGCCTCCATCGTCCAGGACCTGACGACCCTCCTCGAGAACATCACGCCGATGCTGGAGAAGGGCCGCTACCCCGACAAGGCCTCCGGCCACAAGATCGCGGGCCTGCTGCGCGCGGTCGCCGACCAGCTCGACGTATGACCGGCCGTTAGCGGCCTCCGGCCGGATTCCGAGGAGGATCCGGAAAGGTCCGGGGAAGGTCCGGGGGAGAAATCAGGGGAAGGCGAGAGCGTTCGGCCCGAGGGGCGGCACCAGCCCCTCGGCCGCCGCGCGCGTGAGCAGTCCGCGGATCGCCGCGTATCCGTCCTCGCCCAGATCGGCCGTGAACTCGTTCACGTACAGGCCGATGTGCTGGTCCGCGACCTTCGGGTCCATTTCCTGGGCGTGTTCCAGGACGTAGGCGCGGGACGCCTCGGGGTCGTCCCAGGCGGCGCGGACCGAGGCGCGGGTGGCGTCGGCGAGCGCCTGGAGCCGCTCCGCTCCCAGCGACCGCCTGGCGATGATCGCGCCCAGCGGGATCGGCAGCCCGGTGGTCCGTTCCCAGTGCTCGCCCATGTCGGCGAGCTTGTGCAGCCCGTAGTTCTGGTAGGTGAAACGCGCCTCGTGAATGACGAGCCCCGCGTCGACCTTCCCGTCCCGCACGGCCGGCATGATCTCGTGGAACGGCATGATCACGATCTCGCCGACCCCGCCGGGCACCGTTTCCGCCGCCCACAGCCGGAACAGCAGATACGCCGTCGACTTCTCGCTGGGCACCGCGACCGTACGTCCCGTCAGGTCCGCGCCCGGCTCCCGCGTCAGCACCAGCGGTCCGCAGCCCCGCCCCAGCGCCCCGCCGCACGGCAGCAGCGCGTAGCGGTCCAGGACGTACGGCAGCACGGCGTACGACACCTTCAGCGCGTCGAACTCGCCGCGCTCGGCCATGCCGTTGGTGATGTCGATGTCCGCGAACGTCACGTCGAGCGCGGGCGCTCCCGGGATCCGGCCGTGCGCCCAGGCGTCGAAGACGAAGGTGTCGTTCGGGCAGGGCGAGAAGGCGATCCGCAGGTCTTCGGCGGACTCAGTGCGTACGGTCATGTCGGTTCCAACTCTCCAGGAGGGGCGTCAGCTTCCCGAAAGCCTCGGTGAGTGCGGCGAGAGCGTCCCCGATGCGCCACGCGGCGCGGTCACGCGGGCCGACGGGATTGGACACCGCACGGATCTCCAGCACCGGCACCCCGTGCGCGGCGGCCGCCTCGGCGACCCCGAACCCCTCCATCGCCTCGGCGAGGGCCAGGGGATGCCGGGCCCGCAGTTCGGCGGCGCGAGCGGCGCTGCCGGTCACGGTCGACACGGTGAGCACGGTTCCGACGCGTCCACCGGTGACGGCCGCGGCCTCTCGTACGAGTGATTCCGGTGGCCGGTGGCTGACGGTTCCGAAGCCGAGTTCGGTGACCGGGAGGAACCCCTCCGGCGCCTCCGCCCCCAGATCCGCCGCGACGATGTCGTCGGCGATCACGAGCGATCCCACGGGCGCGCCGGGCTGGAAGCCGCCGGCGACACCCGCGCAGACGACGAGGCCGTAGGGCGTGCCCTCGAGGGCCGCGGCGGTCAGCGCGGAGGAGACCGAGGCGGCGGCGAGGGCGGGGCCGACACCGGCGGCGAGCAGATCGTGCCCACCGACCCGGTGGAGCGTCGCCCCCGGAAGCCGTATCTCACGCCCCGCGCCGGACGACACCCCGGCCACCGCGTCCCGCTCGGCGGGGACGGCGGTGGCCACGAGCACCCTCGGCCCGGCGGCTGCGATCAGGCGTCCTTCTTGAGCTTGAAGGTCCACAGACCGGACACGGTCTTCTCGCCCTCCTTGATGGAGACGAGCGTCGAGTTGCCCGTGGCCCCGTACTGCTCGTTGAAGAAGACACTGCCGGGAATGGTCCGGTACGTCTTCGTGCTGGAGTCGGTCAGCGGCTGACCGTTCATCAGGATCGTCCAGCCCTTGTCCGCGATATCCGGGTCCACACCGAACCGGACGGTCTCGTCGGGGTCGACCTTGATGGACTTGATGTCCTTGTCCTTCAGGCACTTCGCCAGGTCTGCGGTCTGCACCGCGTCACCGTCGTTGTAGCAGTCGGTCTCGGAACTCACCGAGTTGTCGCCGACCGTGATGGTGGCGATCGGCGTCGGCTTGTCACAGGCGGACAGGACGAGGAGTCCGGCGGAAACGGCGCCGACGGTGGCGACGGCGCGGCGGCGGCGCGCAGCGCGTTGTCCATTAGCGGCTCTGCCGCGGGGCAGGGAGGTCATGGCCGAAGGCTATCGGGCACGCCCACCCGAGCCCCCACGTGGGGTGCGGCGTGCCGTACGTGGCCCCCGCGCGGCTCAGGAGACCCGCTGCCGGGCCGATCCGCCGCGGCGCGCCACGGAGAGCAGCCCCCGCACGGTCGTCAGCCACCCCACGGCGACGATCCCGGCGGCCACGGAGAGGCCGAGCGAGCCGTTGAGCGGCATCGCGATGCCGATGGCTCCGCCGAGGACCCAGGCCATCTGGAGCAGTGTCTCGGAGCGGGCGAAGGCCGAACTCCGGACGAGTTCGGGGACGTCGCGCTGGATCAGCGCGTCCAGGGACAGCTTGGCGAGGGCCTGCGCGAACCCGGCGACCGCGGCGAGACACGCCACGAAGAAAGTGCCGAAGAAGATCGCCGCAGCGATCGCGACGGCCAGCACGAACGCCACCACCGTCACGATGATGATCTCCGGAGCGCGCTGTTTCAGCCAGGCTCCGACGGCCGTGCCGAGCGCGTTGCCCACGCCCGCCGAGACGACCACCAGGCCGAGCGAGACCGCCGCGCTCTTGCCGCTGAGCGGCTGCTGGCGCAGCAGGAAGGCGAGGAAGAAGATCAGGAAGCCGGACAGGCAGCGCAGCGAGGCGTTGGCGCCGAGCGCGTGGGTGACGGCCGTTCCCACGGTCCGCAGTCCGGGGCGCGGCGGTTTCTTCAGGTGCGGGCCGTGCAGATGCTCCGCGTCGGCGGCGAGCAGCGCCTTGTCCTCGCCCTTGGCGGAGTCCACCTTGGGCGGCAGCGAGAACGACAGGAACGTGCCCGCGATGAAGATCACGAAGGCGCCGTAGAGCGGATAGCGCGCTCCCAGCGACTGGAGCACGGCGGCGATGGGCCCGGCCACACCGGTGGCGAGGAGCCCACCCAGAGTGACCCGGGAATTCGCTTTGACCAGGGAGAACGTCGGTGGCAGCAGCCGGGGCACGACGGCACTGCGCACCACGCCGTACGCCTTCGAGGCGACGAGCACGCCGAGCGCGGCGGGATACAGCTCGAAGGTGCCGGTGACGACCGCGCCCGACAGCATCAGCGCGAGCATCGCCCGGGCGAGCATCGAGCCCGCCATCGCGGCCCGCCGTCCGTGCGGCAGACGGTCCAGCAGCGGGCCGATCACGGGGGCGAGGAGCGCGAAGGGCGCCATGGTGATGCCCAGGTAGAGGGCGACCCGGCCGCGGGCCTCGTCGGTCGGCACGGAGAAGAAGACGGTGGACGCGAGCGCCACCGTGATCATGACATCGCCCGCGCCGTTCACCGCGTGCAGTTCGATCAGTTTCCCGAGGCCCGACTCGCCGGCCCCGTGCGCGTGCGTCGCCTTGCGGATGCCGCGCGCCGTCCGTGTCACCGGGAAGTGCAGGGCACGCCCCACCGCGCGGACGGATCCGGTCACCCGGCCCGATCCGCCGCTCCCGTTGCTCCCTTTGGCGCCACCGATACCGGTTGCTCCCTGGGGCGACCTCGCGGATGCCACTCCGTCATAGTGCCCCGACTTCGGGGTGCGTAGTGCGGTTACCGCGCGTACGAGGGCCGAGTGAGTGCCGAGTGGGGGCAGGCGGAGGCGATCACAGGGCGCCGGGCCGGTCGTCGGCGGATCACTTTTCGACGGGGCGAGACAAGTGGTGCGGGTGGGAAACTTTCGGCGCTGAGCGCCGGAGACGGCGCCGCGGAGCGCCAAAGATCCCGGCGCGGAGCGCCGAAGACGCCCGCCGGTGTGGGCCCAGGGGCCAGGAGAAGGTAGCGTGCGTAACGCGCATGCGGCGATTGTTCTCGGCCGCGCGCCTCTCGGCCATCCCGCAGAATGGATGGCGTAGGTGCGCCCGAGTGCGATCGGGCGCGGACGTCGACGCGGCCCACCGGTCCGCTCCGTCCGCACCCCCGCCGGAGGAATGGCGCACCCGTGAGACGGCGTAGGAGAGAAGCGATACCTGTGAGCGCAGCGACAACGCGAAGCCGCACCCCTGACCGCCTGTGCGCCGAGGCCGTCGACCTCGCCCGCGCGGCCGCCGAGGAAGCCGCCCATCCCGGCGTCGTCGGCGAGCACCTCGGGCTGGTCTCCGAGGGAGACCGCGTTGTCACGCACTTCTTCGAGTGCAAGGAACCGGGATACCGCGGCTGGCGCTGGGCGTCGACCGTGGCCCGTGCCTCCCGGGCGAAGCTGGTCACCCTCGACGAGACGGTGCTGCTGCCCGGCACCGACGCGCTGCTGGCCCCGGAGTGGGTGCCGTGGAGCGAGCGGCTCCGCCCCGGTGACATGGGCCCCGGGGACCTGCTGCCCACGGACGCCGAGGATCTCCGGCTGGAGCCGGGCTACTCCGGCGAGGACGAGCCCGCGCCGAACTCCGCGGTCTCGGAGGACATGTTCGAGCTGGTGGAGGCGGAGGACGCGGAGGTGACCGCGGGGACGCCCGCGAACCTGCCGATGGCTCCGCGCCGGGGCTCGATCGCGGCCGTGGCCGAGGAACTGGGGCTGCGGCGGGCGCGGGTGCTCTCCCGGTACGGGCTGCATGTCGCGGCCGACCGCTGGGAGGAGTCGTACGGGCCCAAGACTGCGATGGCACAGGCCGCGCCCGCGTCGTGCGTCAGCTGTGGCTTCCTGAACCGCATCGGGGGCTCGCTCGGACAGGCGTTCGGTGTCTGTGCGAATGAGTTCTCGCCTGCCGACGGGCGTGTGGTGTCTCTCGCGTACGGGTGCGGTGGGCACTCCGAGGCTGCGGTCATGCCGAAGCCTCCGCGGCCGCCGGCTCCGGTGATCGACGAGACCCAGGTGGACCCGTTCCCGCTGCGTCCGTCCCCCGACTCGGGCTCGGTACCCACCACGTCCGACGAGTCCACCGCCGAGCTCGGCCACTCCTAACGGCCCGCTGCCCCACGGGTCGGGGCTCTCTCCCCGACCCCGGATACCCGGCGCTGCCGCACCCCTCCACGGGCCGGACACCCGAGTTTCCACCACCCGTGGGCCCCGGATACCTGGCGTTCCCGGCACCCCCGGAACCCGGACACCCGGCGTCCCCGCCGCCCCGAGGGCAGGGGAACCGGCCTCCCCTACCACCCCGGCACGGGTGCCGGCCCCAACCCTCTCTTTCGCCCCCTCCGCCCCTACCCGTCCCGTACCTGGGGCTCCGCCCCAGACCCCGCTCCTCAAACGCCGGAGGGGCTGGATCTTGCACGGGAGGGGCCGGATCGAGCAGCGGCTCCCGATGCGACTCACGTCTGATCCAGCGGCGACGGACTGGGATGTACCGGCACGGCCCCGACCCACCCACCGGCCCGCAGGCACCCTCGGCAGGCACGGCGGCAGGCGCCCCGGCGGGAGCAGGAGAGAGCGCGCGGTACCTTCATGCCGCGACCCGGCGCTGCATTCGCGGTCGCGCCAGGCGAGAGGGAGAGTGAACCCGTGAGTAAGTTCGTGCGGCCGGCTGCCGAGGGCGCGGACCCGTTCGGTACGTCCCGCCTGCGCCGCGGCGTGCTGGACGCCTGGGCGACCAGCCCGGCCCGGTTCCGCGAGGACGCCAACGCCGAGGAGGACCTCGTCCTGGGCGGGTACCGCGACCGGCTCGTCGTGGAGCTGGCCCAGAACGCCGCCGACGCGGCCGCCCGCGCGGGCACCCCCGGCCGCCTGCGCCTCACCCTCCGCGACGGCGTCCTCGTGGCGGCCAACACCGGCGCCCCCCTCGACGCGGCCGGCGTCGAGTCGCTCGCCACCCTCCGCGCCTCCGCGAAGAGGGACGCCCACGACACCGCCGTGGGCCGTTTCGGTGTCGGTTTCGCCGCGGTCCTCGCCGTGACGGACGAGCCCGCCGTCGTCGGGCGGCAGGGCGGCGTCCGCTGGGCACTCGCCGAGGCACGCGATCTCGCCGCCGGCACCGCCGGGGACAGCCCCGGCCTCGGTGACGAGATCCGCCGCCGGGACGGCCATGTCCCGCTCCTGCGGCTGCCGTTCGCGGCCGAGGGCACCGCCCCGGACCCGTACGACACCGCCGTGATCCTGCCCCTGCGCGACACCGCCGCCGAGGACCTCGCCGAGCGCCTCCTGCGGAACATCGACGACGCCCTCCTGCTGGCCCTTCCCGGCCTGGAGGAAGTCGTCGTCGAGATCGGAGACGCGGAGGTCCGCACCCTGCGCCGCGTCAGCGCCGAGCACGGGGCCGTCATCGACGACTCCCGCGACGGCACGACCCGCTACCGCACCGTCGCCCACCACGGCCCCCTCGACCCCGCCCTGCTCGCCGACCGCCCGGTCGAGGAGCGGCTGCGCCCGCACTGGTCGGTGACCTGGGCCGTCCCGGTCGACGCCGACGGAGCCCCGGCCCGCCCGCGGACGAGCCCCGTCGTGCACGCGCCGACGCCGAGCGACGAAGCCCTCGGGGTACCGGCGCTCCTCATCGCCTCCCTCCCGCTCGACACCACCCGGCGCCACGCGTCGCCCGGCCCGCTCACCGACTTCCTGGTGGAGCGCGCGGCGGACGCCTACGCCGAACTCCTCGCCGCCTGGCGGCCGGTGGGCACCGGGATCATCGACCTGGTGCCCGGCCCGCTCGGCAAGGGCGAGCTGGACGGCGCCCTGCGCCAGGCGATTCTGGACCGGCTGCCGCGCACCGCGTTCCTGCCGCCGGCGGCACCGCCCGACCGGGTGCCGGCCGCCGACACCCCGGACGACTGGCCCGGGAGCAGCCCCGCGGAGAACCCCACCGCCCTGCGGCCGCGCGACGCCGAGGTGGTGGAGGGCGCGGGCGCCGAGACCGTCCGGGTGCTCGCCGAGGTGCTGACCGGCCTGCTGCCCGCCGGGCTGGAACGGCGCGTGGAACTGCGCACGCTGGGCGTGGCCCGGGTCCCGCTCACCGAGGCCGTGGACCGGCTGGCCGGTCTGGAGAAGGACCCGGACTGGTGGTACCGCCTGTACGACAGCCTCGCCGGGGTCGACCCGGACCGGCTGTCCGGACTGCCCGTGCCGCTGGCCGACGGCCGTACGACGATCGGGCCCCGCCAGATCCTGCTGCCCATCGCCGACGCGTCGCCGGTGGCCCCCGACACGCTCGCGCGCCTCGGCCTCAAGGTCGCGCACCCGGACGCCGCCCACCCGCTCCTGGAGAAGCTGGGCGCTCTTCCTGCCTCGCCCCGCGCGGTGCTCACCACCCCGCAGGTGCGGGCCGCCGTGGCGGCCTCGCTCGACGACGAGGGCGGAGCGTGGGACGAGGACACCCCGGACGCGGAGGAGCTGGCGGACACCGTCCTCGCGCTCGTCCGTGACGCGGCCCTCGAACCCGGGGACGAGCCCTGGCTCGGCGCCCTCGCGCTGCCGGACGACGAGGGGGAGCTCGTGCCCGCCGGTGAACTCGTGCTGCCCGGCAGCGCGTTCGCCCAGGTAATGCGCGAGGACGAACTCGCCTTCGTCGACTCCGAGCTGGCCGGCCGCTGGGGCGAGCAGCCGCTCGCCGCCTGTGGCGTGCTCGCGGGCTTCGCCCTGGTGCGGGCCACGGACGTCGTCCTCGATCCGGACGAACTGGAGCCGCGCGACGCGGACTTCGCCGAACCCGACGACGCGGGCCTGCTGGACGCGGTGGACGTGTGGTGCGAGGACGTCCTGGACCGGCTGCCCGACTCGCCGGTGCCGCCCGTCGCGACCGAGATCGTCGCCGTACGGGATCTGGATCTGGTGGACGACGAGCGGTGGCCGCAGGCCCTCGCCCTGCTCGCCCAGCCGCCGCTGCGGGACGCGATCACCCAGCAGGTGCGCATTCTGCTGCCGGACGGTACGCACGAGATCGTCCGGCCGTACACGGCCTGGTGGCTGCGCGGGCATCCCGTGCTCGACGGACGCCGCCCGGCCGGTCTGCGGGCCGCCGGCGGCGATCCGCTGCTGCGCGGCCTCTACGACGAGGCCGACGCGACCGGCTTCGACGACGAACAGGTACTGCGAGCGCTCGGCGTCCGTACGTCGGTGGCCGCCCTGCTCGCCGAGCCGGGCGGTGCCGCCGAGCTGCTCGACCGTCTCGCCGACCCGGACCGTGAGGTCTCCGGCTCCCAACTGCACGCTCTCTACGGCGCGTTGGCTGACCTCGATCCGGAACAGGTGACGCTGCCGGACGAGCTGCGGGCCGTCGTGGACGGTGAGGTGCGGGTCGTGGACGCCGCCGACGCGGTGGTCGTGGATTCGCCGGATCTCCTGGCCTTCACCGACGGGGTGCCGCTGCTTCCGGTGCCGCCGTCGCGGGCCGCCGAGCTCGCCGAGCTGTTCCAGGTGCGGCGGCTGAGCGAGTCCGTCACCGGCGAGGTGACCTCCGAGGGCGCCGAGCACGACGTACCGGAGTCGGTACGGGTCCTGCTGGGCCCCGCGACCCCCGCCACGTACATCGAGCACGAGGAGCTCGTGGTCGACGGCACCGAACTCGACTGGCGCCGCACCCGGGACGGGGTGCTGCACGCCGCCACGCTGGAGGGTGTCGCCGCCGGACTCGCCTGGTCGGCGGGCCAGTGGCCGCGCCGCTTCGAGGTCGCCGCCCTGCTGGAGGACCCGTCCCGCACCGAGGAACTGGCCCGGGACCGCTGGTTCGACTGAGGCAGGGGCCGGGCCCCGGGGTCGTGCACGCCGCGGGTGTGCGACCCCTTGGGCGGGCCTGCGCCATGATCTTGGTCATGTGCGCATAAAGGTTTTCTCACTCGTACAACCATTCGCTCCCGTCACGGATCTGAGCATCGGAGTCAACTGACTCCACGATCATTCGGCCCCGTACGTGACCGCGAGTCGTGAGACGAGAGCGTCGGGGCCCCTTCTCGACCTGGGGAATACATGCGCATGCGTGCCACCCTCGGCGTTGCCCTCGGCGCCCTGGCCCTCTCCGCTCTCGCCGTGCCTGCCGCGCAGGCCGACGAGGTCCACGGAGACACCACGATCTCGAGCGTCGTGGTGAACGGCGGCAGTCCGGTCGTCGTCGGCGCGACCCAGAAGAAGACCATCACGGTCAGCTTCACCGTAAAGGACGCCTCGGGCGTCGACTGGGCGCAGGCGATCCTGTACCACGGCACGGACATCGAGTCGTCCGACAGCGGTGCCGTCGCCAACGGCAGCGACGGCCGTGCCACCTGCACCGTGGTCAGCGCCACGACGTCGACCTGCAAGTCGACCTTCGACCTGGAGCCGGGCACCAACCTGGTCAACTCGGTGGCCGGCGGCTGGAAGGTCTGGGCGATCGCCGCAGGCAAGGACTCCGACTACACGCAGAAGGACAACGCCAAGAGCTTCCAGGTCCAGCGCCTGTCGAAGCTGACGGTCAACGCCTCGCCGGAGCCGGTGAAGAAGGGCAAGACCATCACGGTCACCGGCACGCTGACGCGCGCCAACTGGGACACCCACAAGTACGCGGGCTACACCGTCCAGCCGGTGCTGCTGCAGTTCCGCAAGAAGACCACCGCCACCTACACCGGCAGCGTCAAGACGGTCAAGACGGACAGCGCCGGCAACCTGAAGACCACCACGACGGCCACCGTCGACGGTTACTTCCGCTACAACTTCGAGGGCACCTCGACCACCCCGGCCGTCAAGGCCACGGGTGACTACGTCGACGTGCAGTAACCCTTGAAGTAGCCCCTACGCGGGAACGCGGCGGTCGACCCACCTCCACAGGAGTTCCAGGACGGCCGCCGCCACCGCCGAGATCAGCACCGCGATCCACGGCATCGTCGCGCCGACCAGCTTCAGCGCGAAGAAGTGCTGCAGTTTCGGCACGACGAGCACCAGCACGAACGCCCCGCCCATCGCGGCGACGAGGCAGATCCGCCACCAGGTGTACGGCCGGGCGATGATCGCCAGCACCCACATCGAGATCAGGAAGAGCGTCAGCGTCGCGGCGCTCGTCTCCGCGTCCAGCGAACCTTCCCCCGTGTAGTAGTGGCGCGCGATCAGATACGTCACGAAGGTGGCCACCCCCGCGACGACCCCGCCCGGGATCGAATACCGCATCACCCGCTGCACGAAGTGGGGCTGGGCGCGCTCCTTGTTGGGGGCGAGGGCGAGGAAGAACGCCGGGACACCGATCGTCAGGGTGGACAGCAGGGTCAGGTGGCGCGGCAGGAAGGGGTACTCGACCTGCCAGCACACCACCAGGACCGCCAGCAGCACCGAGTAGACCGTCTTCACCAGGAAGAGCGTCGCGACCCGGGTGATGTTCCCGATGACCCGGCGGCCCTCCCCGACCACCGAGGGCAGCGTCGAGAAGCTGTTGTTGAGCAGCACGATCTGGGCCACCGCGCGGGTCGCCTCGGACCCCGAGCCCATGCTCACGCCGATGTCGGCGTCCTTCAGGGCGAGGACGTCGTTCACCCCGTCGCCGGTCATCGCCACCGTGTGCCCGCGCGACTGCAGGGCGGCGACCATGTCCCGCTTCTGCTGCGGGGTGACCCGCCCGAAGACCGTGCCCTTCTCCAGGGACTTCGCCATCTCCTCGCGCTCGTCCGGCAGTCGGCGCGCGTCCACGACCTCGCCGGTGAGCCCCAGCTTTCCCGCGACCGCGCCCACCGAGACCGCGTTGTCGCCGGAGATGACCTTGGCCTTGACGTCCTGGTCGGCGAAGTAGCGCAGGGTGTCGGCCGCGTCGGGCCGCAGCCGCTGCTCCAGGACGACCAGCGCCGCGGGCCGCGCGGCCTCCGCGACGCCGGGGTCGTCGAGATCCTTGGTGGTCCGCGCGAGCAGCAGCACCCGCAGCCCCGCCTCGTTCAGCCGCTCGGTCTCGGCGAGCGCCGCGTCGCCGGCGGGCAGCAGCACGTCGGGGGCGCCGAGCAGCCAGGTGCTCGACTCGCCGTTCCCCTCGCTGAAGCCGGCCCCGCTGTACTTGCGGGCGGAGGAGAAGGGCAGCGCCTGGGTGCAGCGCCACTCGTCGCTGTCCGGGTACGCGGAGATGATCGCCTGGAGGGAGGCGTTCGGCCGTGGATCGGACTCGCCGAGCGCGCCGAGGACCTTGCGCAGGTACGACTCGTCGCTGCCCTGCAGCGGCCGAAGCTCGGTGACGTCCATGCCGCCCTCGGTGAGGGTGCCGGTCTTGTCGAGGCAGACGGTGTCGATCCGGGCGAGACCCTCGATGGCGGGGAGCTCCTGCACGAGGCACTGTTTTCGGCCAAGTCGGATGACGCCGATCGCGAAGGCGACGGAGGTGAGCAGGACCAGCCCCTCGGGGACCATCGGCACGATCCCGCCGACGGTCCGCGCGACGGAGTCCTTGAAGCCGTGCTGCTTGACGACGAGCTGGCTGATGACCAGGCCGATCGCGGTCGGGATCATCATCCACGTCACGTACTTGAGGATGGTGGAGATACCGCTGCGCAGCTCGGAGTGGACCAGCGTGAACCGTGAGGCCTCCTCCGCCAGTTGTGCCGCGTACGCCTCCCGTCCCACTTTCGTCGCCGTGAAGGCGCCCGAGCCCGCGACCACGAAGCTTCCCGACATCACCGGGTCACCGGCGTGCTTGACCACCGGATCGGCCTCACCGGTGAGCAGCGACTCGTCGATCTCCAGCCCGTCGGCCTCCGCGCAGGTGCCGTCGACGACGACCTTGTCGCCCGGGCCGATCTCGATGAGATCCCCGAGCACGATCTCCGACGTACTGACCTCGGCGGCGACGCCGTCCCTGCGTACGGTCGGTTTCGCCTCGCCGATCACCGCGAGCGAGTCCAGGGTCTTCTTGGCCCGCCACTCCTGGATGATGCCGATCCCGGTGTTGGCGATGATCACGTATCCGAACAGGCTGTCCTGGAACGGCGCCACGAACAGCATGATCAGCCAGAGCACACCGATGATCGCGTTGAACCGGGTGAAGACGTTCGCCCGGACGATCTCGCCCACGGAGCGGCTGCTGCGCACGGGGACGTCGTTCACCTCACCGCGCGCGACCCGCTCGGCCACCTCGGCGGCGGACAGCCCGTCCGCCCGCCGGGTGGCGGGTATGGGCACGGGGTGCACGGGATCGAGTTCGGCGCCCGCGTCGATGTGGGTCATGCCAACGACGGTACGTGCGGATTTGCGGCTTCACCCGCCGAGTGCGCCAAAGATCCGACCTGGGAAGGACGGGGGCGGCGGGGAATGCTGCCGTGGGTGTAGGGGGAAGCCCTGGGGGAAGCCCTGTTACTCCGTCGCGGGGGCCGGAGACGGGCCGGCTGCCTGGGCGCGCTTGATCGCGGCGTCGCGCCTGCGGACGTACCAGATACCGATCAGTCCGAGACCTGCGCCGGCCAGGCAGGTCCAGAGCCACCACAGGTGTCCGTGGTCGTCGAACCAGCCGTAGAACGGCAGCTGCACCAGGAAGAGGACGAACCAGAGGATCGTGCCGCCCGTGATGGTGGCGACGACGGGGCCCTCCAGGGGCTCCGGCGCCTCGTGCTTGGGGGTCCACTTCGCCATGTGCACAGCTTACGAGGGTCGGAGCTCGGCATCGCTCGCCCCCTCGCTCCCCTTGCGCGGCAAGGGTCTACGCGCGGAGATAGCGATTTCCGACTCATATGTTCATACTGAAACCGTCCGAGTCTGGCCAGTTGTATTCGTATGAATCACCAACAGCGATCAGGGGGAAACCTGTTGGTGATCGACCGCTGACCAGGCTCGATCATGTTCACCGTCCCCCGCACGTTTGAGGACCCGCATGTCCACCTCGGCCGCCACCAAGGCCCCCGCCCCGCAGGAGCCGGAGTCCCGGCCCGCGCAGAGCGCCCTCGACCGCTACTTCAAGATCTCCGAGCGGGGCTCCAGCCTCCCGCGCGAGATCCGCGGCGGTTTCGCCACCTTCTTCGCGATGGCGTACATCATCGTGCTGAACCCGATCATCCTGGGCAGCGCGAAGGACATGTACGGGCACCACCTGGACAACGGGCAGCTGGTCACCGCGACCGCGCTGACCGCGGCCTTCACCACGCTCCTCATGGGCGTCATCGGCAATGTGCCGATCGCGCTGGCGGCGGGCCTCGGCGTGAACACGGTCGTCGCCCTCCAGCTCGCGCCCCGCATGTCCTGGCCGGACGCCATGGGCATGGTGGTCCTCGCGGGCTTCATCGTGATGCTCCTGGTCGCCACCGGTCTGCGCGAGCGCGTCATGAACGCGGTGCCGCTGGGCCTGCGCAAGGGCATCGCCATCGGCATCGGCCTGTTCATCATGCTGATCGGCCTGGTCGACTCCGGCTTCGTCACGCGCATCCCGGACGTGGCCCAGACGACCGTCCCGCTCCAGCTCGGCACCGACGGTCACCTCACCGGCTGGCCCGTCCTGGTCTTCATCCTCGGCACCCTGTTCACCCTCGCGCTGATGGTGCGCAAGGTGCCCGGCGCGATCCTCATCTCGATCGTCACCATGACCGTCGCCGCGGTGATCATCGACGCCGTCGCCACCATCCCGTCCTGGGGCCTGACCACCCCGAAGTGGCCCGGCAACCCGGTCGCCAGCCCGGACTTCGGGCTCGTCGGCCAGGTCAGCCTCTTCGGCGGCTTCGGCAAGGTCGGCGTCCTGACCGGCATCCTCTTCGTCTTCACCGTGCTGCTGTCGTGCTTCTTCGACGCGATGGGCACGATCATGGGCATCAGCGACGAGGCCAAGCTGACGGACGCGCAGGGCAACATGCCCGGCATCAACAAGGTCCTCTTCGTCGACGGCATCGCCGTCGCCGCGGGCGGTGCCAGCTCCTCCTCGGCCACCACGTGCTTCGTGGAATCCACGGCCGGTGTCGGTGAGGGTGCCCGCACGGGCTTCGCGAACGTGATCACCGGCGCGCTCTTCGCCGTGGCCCTCTTCCTGACCCCCGTCGCCACGATGGTCCCGTCCCAGGCCGCCACCCCGGCCCTGATCGCGGTCGGCTTCCTGATCATGTCCCACTCGATCAAGGAGATCGACTGGGCGGACTACACGATCGCCATCCCGGCCTTCGTGACCATGATGATGATGCCGTTCACCTACTCGATCACGAACGGCATCGGGATGGGCTTCATCGCCTTCGTCGTGCTGCGTCTGGCGGCGGGCCGCGGCCGTGACATCCCGGTCGCCATGTACGTGGTGTCGGCCGTGTTCACCTTCTACTACCTCATGCCGGCCCTCGGCCTGACCTGAGCGGCCCCGGCCGTGCGGGGGGTCACGTGACCCCGTAGAACTTCTCCGTCTCCTCGACGGCGGTCTGGAACCGCTCGTCGAAGTCGTCGCGAATGAGCGTCCGGACCACATAGTCCTGGACGCTCATTCCGCGTCTGGCGGCGTGTTGTCGGAGCCGGTCGAGCAGCTCCCCGTCCATCCGCAGGCTGAGCACGCTGGTCCCCATGGAGTCGAGGGTCGCCGCTTCCCGGCCGGATCCGGGTCACTTTCCGGAGCGATCTCACTCATATGAGTGATCCCGGGGTCCGGTGGCGCGTTTCCCGGGCATCCCGTTGGTCTTTAGCGAGAGTAATGAGTTAAGCTAAAGAACATGCCTGACCTCACCCATGGCGACGACGAGGCCGCCGTGAACGCCTTGCGCTCCGCAGTGATGCGGTTGTCGCGTCGACTCAAGCACCAGCGGGTCGACGAGTCGCTGAGCCCCACCGAGATGTCGGTGCTCGGCACCCTCGCCCGTTGCGGCACCGCCACACCCGGCGAGCTCGCCCGCAAGGAACATGTGCAGCCGCCGTCGATGACCCGCATCGTCGCGCTGCTCGAAGCCAAGGGTCTCGTCAGGCTGGAGCCGCACCCCGAGGACCGGCGCCAGAAGGTCGTGACGCAGACCGACAAGGCGGAGGCCATGCTCGAAGAGAGCCGCAGCAAGCGGAACGCGTTCCTGGCCGGACTGGTCGAGGCCCTCGACGAGGACGAATGGGCCAAGCTCCGCGAAGCCGCCCCCGTTCTGGAGAAGCTCGCCCACATCTGACCACCGGCGGCCCTCAGCCGATCCCCGATCCGCGAGGGCCACCCCCCTTCCCCTCAAGCGCCGACGCCCCCACCACGACGCCGACGTCCACGACTGCCCTGGAGGCGAGCCCTTTTGAGTTCGGGACCCGGAGCACACTCCGCCCCCGCACCAGCCACCCACGACTCCGAAGCCGCCCACGACTCCCCCCGTTCGTCCTCGATGTTCAGCTCGCTGAGGATCCGTAACTACCGCCTGTTCTTCCTCGGGCAGGTCGTCTCCAACACCGGCACCTGGATGCAGCGCATCGCCCAGGACTGGCTGGTGCTGAGCCTGACCGGCTCCTCCGCCGCCGTCGGCATCACCACCGCGCTCCAGTTCCTGCCGATGCTGCTCTTCGGGCTGTACGGCGGTGTCCTCGTCGACCGCATGCCCAAGCGCCCCACGCTGCTGGTCACCCAGACGGCGATGGCCCTCACCGGCCTCGCGCTCGCCTTCCTCACCCTCTCCGGCCATGTCCAGGTCTGGCACGTCTATCTCGCCGCCTTCGCCGTCGGTCTGGCCACCGTGGTCGACAACCCGGCACGCCAGTCCTTCGTCTCCGAGATGGTCGGCCCCGGCCAGCTGCAGAACGCGGTCAGCCTGAACTCCGCGAACTTCCAGTCCGCGCGCCTGGTCGGCCCCGCCGTCGCCGGCCTGCTGATCACCGGCGTCGGCACCGGCTGGGCCTTCCTCCTGAACGGCCTGTCGTTCGTGGCCCCCATCGCGGGCCTGCTGCTGATGCGCGCTCGCGAACTGCAGGTCGTCGAGCGGGCACCGCGCGCCAAGGGCCAGCTCCGCGAAGGCCTCCAGTACGTCGCGGGGCGCCCCGAACTGATCTGGCCGATCGTCCTCGTCGGCTTCATCGGCACCTTCGGCTTCAACTTCCCCGTCTGGCTGTCGGCCTACGCGGACGACACCTTCCACGCGGGCGCCGGGGCCTACAGCCTCTTCAACACCCTGATGGCGGTCGGTTCGCTGGCCGGCGCGCTGCTCGCCGCCCGGCGCGGCACGGCCCGGCTGCGCGTGCTGATCGCGGCGGCGCTGGCCTTCGGCGCGCTCGAGGTGGTGGCGGCGACGGCGCCCTCGCTCTGGCTGTTCTCCCTCCTGATGGTGCCGATCGGGATCTTCGGCCTGACGGTGAACGTCACCGCGAACACCTCGGTCCAGATGGCCACCGACCCGGCCATGCGGGGCCGTGTCATGGCGCTGTTCATGATGGTCTTCATGGGCGGCTCGCCCCTCGGCGCGCCGCTGGTCGGCTGGGTCACCGACGCCTACGGCCCCCGGGTGGGCTTCGCGCTCGGCGGACTGGTCTCGATGACCGCGGCGACGACGATCGGGCTGGTCCTGGCCCGCCTCGGCGGCCTGCGGGTCTCCCTCGGCTGGCACCACGGCCACCCCCGGGTCCGCTTCGTGCCCCGCGCGCGGAGCGAGGAGCAGCTGGCCACCGCGGTGTGAGAGACGCCCCCGGAGGCGGTCGGTCCGCTCGCGCGGCCGGCCGCCTCTCGCGTATCCGGCGGGTCGGACCTCCGGCCGCCTCGCCCGCTCCCGTGTGCTGATCGCCGTTCCCTGGAAGGCTGGCCGCATGAGACTCTTCGCGGCGGTACTGCCCCCGGCCGATGCGGTGCGTGAACTCGTCCCGGAAGTGGACGCGTTGCGGCGGATGCCGGATGCGGACGCGCTGCGCTGGACGGGCCGCCCCGGCTGGCACTTCACCCTCGCGTTCTACGGAGAGGTGGCCGAGGACACCGCCGCGGACCTCGCGGAGCGGCTGACCCGGGCCGCCCGTCGCACCGGCCCCTTCCCACTGTCCCTGCGCGGCGGCGGGCACTTCGGCGGGCGCGCCCTGTGGGTGGGGGCGGCGGGGGACACGGACACCATGCGGCTGCTGGCGGGCCGGGCGGAGGCGGCGGGCCGCAAGGCGGGCGTCGAGATGGAGGAGCACCGCCACTACCGGCCCCATCTGACGGTGGCCCGCAGCCGCGACTCCGCCGACTTCAAGCCGTACGTCGCCGCCCTGGACACCTTTGCCGGGCAGGCCTGGACGGTGCGTGAGTTGTGTCTCGTCCGCAGCAACCTGCCGACGTCGGGAGTCCCCGGTGAGCAGCCACGTTACGAGACCCTGGTGAGCCTGCCGCTGGGGGCGGGCGACGGGACCGGCCCGGCAGCCGGTTAACCTCGGTGGCGTGAACCCGAAGACCCGTAACCGGATCATGGCCGGTGTGCTCGTGCTGATGTTCGTCGTCGTGGCCCTGGCGGCGGCGGTCGGGTAGCGACCGCCACCGCCGGACGCCGGGCTGGTCGCGCCGCTACCAGGCGAACGCCTCGGGGGACGGCCCCGGCCCCGGGAAGATCTCGTCGAGACCCTCCAGGACCTCCTCCGACAGCTCCAGCTCCACGGCGCGCAGCGCCGACTCCAGCTGCTCCGCCGTGCGCGGGCCCACGATGGGGCCGGTGACACCGGGACGGGTCAGCAGCCAGGCCAGCGCGGCCTCTCCGGGCTCCAGGCCGTGCTTCTCGAGCAGGTCCTCGTACGCCTGGATCTGAGTGCGTACGGCCGTGTTGGCGAGGGCGTCGGCGGACCGGCCGCTCGCCCGGCGGCCGCCCTCGACCTCCTTCTTGATCACACCGCCCAGCAGTCCGCCGTGCAGCGGCGACCAGGGGATGACTCCGAGCCCGTACTCCCGCGCGGCCGGGACGACCTCCATCTCGGCGCGCCGCTCGGCGAGGTTGTAGAGGCACTGCTCGCTGACCAGTCCGATGGTGCCGTGGCGGCGGGCGGCGATCTCGTTGGCCTGGGCGATCTTGTAGCCGGGGAAGTTGCTGGACCCCACGTAGAGGATCTTTCCCTGCTGCACCAGGACGTCGACCGCCTGCCAGATCTCCTCGAAGGGAGTGGACCGGTCGACGTGGTGGAACTGGTAGACGTCGATGTAGTCGGTCTGGAGCCGTTTGAGGCTCGCCTCGACCGCGCGCCGGATGTTCAGGGCGGAGAGCTTGTCGTGGTTGGGCCACGCGTCGCCCTCGGCGCCCATGTTCCCGTACAGCTTGGTGGCGAGTACCGTCCGGTCGCGACGGTCGCCGCCCTGGGCGAACCAGTTCCCGATGATCGATTCCGTACGGCCCTTGTTCTCGCCCCAGCCGTACACGTTCGCCGTGTCGAAATAGTTGATTCCCGAGTCGAGCGCCGCGTCCATGATGGCGTGGCTGTCGGCCTCGTCGGTCTGCGGTCCGAAGTTCATGGTGCCGAGGACGAGCCGGCTGACCTTGAGCCCCGTGCGTCCGAGCTGTGTGTACTTCATGACTCACCAGCCAACGGGGTGGAGTGCGCTCTAGGCAAGAGCGGAGCGCCCGGCGGCGCGGGAGAACGGACTCCCGGACGAACGATCACCGGGCTCCGGATCTGTGTGCGACCGCCACCTGGGCCGAGGTCTGTCCAGCGGGGCCGGCGGCGTGCGCGGGGCGACCGAACTTCCCTCCGGGGTAAACCAGTTGCTCCGCGCCCGGCGATCCGCTTGGCTCGTCGCCCGTGACCCGACCCGCCGCGCTCGACGCGCTCGTCCGCCCGGACCGCTACCCCCGCTCCTCCGCCTACGACCCCGGCTGGCTGCTCGGCCTCGACATGGGGCCGAACCCGCTGTGGCTGCTGGAGGACCTGGCGCGCGATCTGGACCTCCGGCCGGGCATGCGCGTGCTCGACCTGGGATCGGGGAAGGGGGCGACCTCGGTGTTCCTCGCGCGGGAGTACGGGGTGCGGGTCGTCGCGGCCGACTGGTGGGTCGCGCCGGAGGAGGTCGAGCCGGTCCTCGCGGCGGCGGGTGTCGCCGGGGAGGTGACGGCCGTCCGGGCCGAGGCCCATCAACTGCCCTTCGACGAGGAGAGTTTCGACGCGATCGTGAGCGTCGACGCGTTCGAGTACTTCGGCACCGCGGACAGCTATCTGCCGTACCTGGTGAAGTTTCTGCGGCCCGGCGGCCAACTGGGCGTGGCCACACCCGCGTTGACCCGGGAGGTCCGGGAACTCGGTTCGATCCCGGCGCACATCAAGGAGGTGGTCGGCTGGGAGGCCATGGCGTGGCACACGCCCGACTGGTGGCGGTTCCAGTGGGAGATCACCGGACTCGTGACAGTGACGTCGGCGCGCTTCCAGCAGGACGCCTGGCGCGACTGGCTGCTGTGGACCCGCGCCTGCGCCGAGCACCGGCCGGACGGCCGCGCCTCCCAGCAGCCGGTCATCGACATGCTCACCGCCGACGCGGGAGCCTTCCTGTCCTTCGCCCTGCTGAGCGCCCGCAGGCCGGTCGGTCCCTGACCCCGGGCGGCTGCGCGCGCGGTGACCGGACAGCGCCCGGAACCGGTCAGTCGGACGCGGCCGTATAGGGCTCGCCCAGGTCCCAGGCCTGGTACATCGCCTCCGCGAAACCTTCCGCGATCTTGTGTTCGCCGCTCGCGTTCGGGTGGGTGCCGTCGTACGTGTCGAAGGTGATGTCGTACGAGAGGGGCGGGGTCGCGAGCAGCAGCGGGGAGCGCGGTTCGTCGAGGTCGGCGACCGTCTTGGCGAGCAGCTCGTTGAAGGCGGCGACCTCGGTGGCGAAGGGGGCGTCGGACTCGGCGCGGACGTTCGGTATCACCGGGAGCAGGACCATGCGGATGCGCGGGTTCGCGGCGCGGGCCTCCTCGACGAAGGTGCGGGCGTTCGCGGCGGTCTGGACGGCGTTCGTGTAGAAGCCGAGGTCGATGAGGCCGAGGGAGACCAGCAGGATGTCGGCGCGCTGCGCGCGGACCGTCTCGCGGATCAGCGGCGCCATGTGCAGCCAGCCCTCGCCCCAGCCGGCCAGGTGGGCTCGGGGGAACTCCGGGTCCGCGTACTCGTGCGAGTCGGGGGAGTTCGTCGCCTTGTCGTAGAGCGTCTCGCGCGGACCGACGATCTTGAACGGGCCCCCGTACGTCGCGCGCAGGTGCTGCCACATTCGGTAACGCCATGTGTGTTCGCCCGCGCTACCGATCGTCATGGAGTCGCCGACGGGCATGAACCTGAGCATCCGCTCATCATGGACGATCGGTCCGGGTGCCATGCGCCGTCACGGTGTGAGGCTGGACACGCCGTCGCGGGGGTCCGGCGGGGTTCACGGGGCCCGGTGGGGCACGTGGAACCGGGCCGGGGTTCGCGGGGGGTGCAGGCGGGCCCAGGGGCCGCGAGCCAGGCGGCCGTAGGCCCGGATGGGCCGGGTGAGGCCGGGTGGGTGCGCCGGGGCCGGCGGGCGTGGCTCGCGGAGGATGGGGCCGACGTGAACGGACCGGCGGGATGGCAGGCTTGGGCCATGCGCCGATCGCCCTCGTTCCTCTCCGGAGCCGCCGCCGGAGCCGTTGCCGGAGCCGCCCTTGTCGTCGCCCTGGCGGCGCCCGCCCTCGCCGACGACGGGGACGGGGGATTCACCATCAAGGACTCCCGGATCACCGAGTCCAGCGGCCTCGCCGCCTCGCGTGCCCACCCCGGCATCTACTGGACCCACAACGACAGCGACGACGGTGCCTACCTGTACGCCGTCGACAGCAGGACCGGCCGCACCGTCGCGACGATCACCATGAGCGGGGTCGGCGCGCCCCGGGACGTCGAGGCGATCTCCCTCGGACCCGACGGCGATCTCTATGTCGGCGACATCGGCGACAACCTCGGCGGCACCTGGAACCACGTGTGGATCTACAAGCTGCCCGAGCCCAAGGTGCTCAAGGACCAGACGATCCGTGCCACCCAGTTCGTCGTGAAGTACTCCGACGGTCCCCGCAACGCGGAGGCGCTGATGGTGCATCCCAAGACGGGTCGCGTCTACATCGCCGACAAGAACGAGGACGGCGGCCACCTGTACGAGGGCCCCGCCGAGCTCTCCGCCTCCGCCACCAACGTCTTCAAGCCCGTCGCCACCATCGACCTCTGGGTCACCGACGGCGCCTTCTCCCCCGACGGCCGGCAGCTCGCCGTACGCGGCTACTTCGGCGGTATCGCCTACGACTGGAACAGCGGCAGGATCAAGAAGACGGGCCGCCTGAACGTCCCCCTCCAGGGCCAGGGCGAGTCCGTCACCTACACCACCGACGGATCGAAGCTCCTGTACGGCAGCGAGGGCGCGGACAGCTCCGTGCAGTCGGAGAGCGCGCCCGGGGCCGGCGGCTCGGACTCCAAGTCGCCGTCCAAGGACGGCGGTTCCGGAGCGGAGGGCGGAAGCGGCGGCACCATGAGCGGCGGGGTGAAGATCGGCGCCATCGCGGTCGCCGCCCTCTTCGCCGTGGTCTTCGGGTTCAAGAGGCTGCTGCGCCGCGACTGAGTGCCTTCCTCACGGCCGCTCCTCGACGGAAAAGGGGCGCCCGGCACGTTCACGCGCCGGACGCCCCTGATCTCGCAGGAACGGTTACAGCTTCTCGATCACGTAGTCGATGCAGCGGGTCAGCGCCTCGACGTCCGCCGGGTCGATCGCCGGGAACATGGCGACGCGCAGCTGGTTGCGGCCGAGCTTGCGGTAGGGCTCGGTGTCGACGATGCCGTTGGCGCGCAGGGCCTTGGCGACGGCGGCGGCGTCGATCTCGTCGGCGAAGTCGATCGTGCCGATGACCTGCGAGCGCTTGGCCGCGTCCGTCACGAACGGGGTGGCGTACTTGCTGTCCTCGGCCCAGCGGTAGAGGCGGCCCGAGGAGTCCTTCGTCCGGGCCGCCGACCAGGCGAGGCCGCCCTGGCCGTTGATCCACTCCAGCTGCTCGTTGAGCAGGAAGAGCGTGGCGAGGGCCGGGGTGTTGTACGTCTGGTTCTTGCGGGAGTTGTCGATCGCCGTGGGCAGCGAGAAGAACTCGGGGATGTGGCGGCCGGAGGCGTGGATGCGCTCGGCGCGCTCGACCGCGGCCGGGGAGAACACGGCGATCCACAGGCCGCCGTCGGAGGCGAAGGACTTCTGCGGGGCGAAGTAGTAGACGTCGGTCTCGGCGATGTCGACGGGCAGGCCGCCCGCGCCGGAGGTGGCGTCCACCAGGACGAGGGAAGCCTCGTCGGCGCCCTGCACCCGCTTGATCGGGGCGGCGACACCGGTCGAGGTCTCGTTGTGGGTGAAGGCGTAGGCGTCGACGCCCGCCTCGGCGACCGGCTCGGGGTGCGTGCCCGGGTCGGAGGAGATCACGGTCGGCTCGGCGAGCCACGGGGCGAGCTTGGCCGCCTTCGCGAACTTGGAGGAGAACTCACCGAACGTGAGGTGCTGCGACTTGTTCTCGATCAGGCCGTGCGTCGCGACGTCCCAGAACGCGGTGGAGCCGCCGTTGCCGAGGACCACCTCGTACCCGTCGGGCAGGGAGAACAGCTCGCTCACGCCCTCGCGCACCTTGCCGACCAGGTTCTTGACCGGGGCCTGGCGGTGGGACGTGCCGAGCAGAGAACTACCGGTCGCGGCCAGCGCGTCCAGTGCCTCCGTCCGCACCTTGGAGGGGCCAGCGCCGAATCGTCCGTCGGCGGGCTTGATGTCAGCGGGGATCTGGATATCAGCCACGCGGGGAGCCTAGCCGTTCCGGGAAACCTCGGCGAAACGTCGTCCGTCGGCTGAGACGGGGCGGGTTGACGGCCGCCGCCGGAGGGGCCCGTGGCGGGCCCCTCCGGCGACACGGTCATCCGGCGATCAGCCGCACCGGCAGTTCGAACAGATCGTTCTGGGTCACCACCGGCTTGTTGCGGAGCTCCGACACCGGGACGGCCAGGTCCAGGGACGGGAAGCGCTCGTACAGGGCGGGGAGGGCGACACCCGCCTCCAGGCGGGACAGGGCCGCGCCGGGGCAGACGTGGGGTCCGTGGCCGAAGGAGATGTGCCGGTTCTTGCTGGTGCGGCTGACGTCGAAGTCGCCCGCCGTCGGACCGTGGGCGTTCTCGTCGCGGCCGATCGCGCCGTACGACACGATCAGCGCGTCGCCCGCCGGGATCACCTTGTCGCCGACCGGGACGTCCTCCGTCGCGAAGCGGATGAGGACGTGGGAGGTCGGGGTGGAGTGGCGCAGGGTCTCCTCGACGACCGCGGACCAGTCGATCTCGCCGGCGAGGACGAGGGCGCGCTGGTCGGGGTGGGCGGAGAGGTTGACCACCGCGTTGACGATCAGGGAGATCGTCGTCTCGTGGCCCGCCGCGACCATCAGCTGGAGCGTGGAGACGATCTCCGCGTCGGTGAGGTGGTCACCGTCCTCGGAGGCCAGGATCAGCGCGCTGGTCAGGTCGTCGCCCGGCTCGGCGCGCTTCGCCGCCACCGTCTCCGCCATGATCCCGGCCAGCTCGGTGAGGGTCGCGATGACCTCCGCGGGCGGGGTCTGGGTCGAGAAGAACTTCTCGAAGAGCTCCTTCAGGCGCGGCAGACGGGACTCCTCGATGCCCATGAGGTCGGCGACGACGTACATGGGCAGGGGGTAGGCGAAGTCGGCCTTCAGGTCGACGACCTCCCCCGTGAGGTTGTCGAGCAGACTCTCCGTCATCTTCGAGATCCGCTCCCGCATCTGCTCCACCCGTCGCGGCGTCAGCGCCTGCGCCACCAGGGTGCGCATCCGCCGGTGGTCCGCGCCGTCCACCGTGAGCATGGAACGGCCGGGGTTGGCGAGCCCGATCAGCGGCCAGTCGGGGGCGATCTCGCCGCGCTGCCAGGCGCCCCAGACGTTGATGTCCTTCACCAGACGGGGGTCCGTGAGCAGGGCGCGCGCCTCGGCGTGGTGGGTGACCGCCCACACCGGCACACCGCCGGGCAGTTCGACGGCGGCGAGCGGCCCCGCTGCGCGCAGCGCGGCGCTCTCGCCGTCGAGGTCGGTGACGAAGGGGTCCAGGACTATGCGGGTCTCTTCGGTACCGGTGGTCATGCGGGGGTGCCTCCAAGGGCTGAAGTGGGAGTACTGCGTCTTCCCCGGGGCAGGGGAGAGCCCCGGACCCCGGCCGAGCGGTGTGCCGGCCGGGCGCAACGGCGTCTCAGAGGACAGGTACGGGCGTGAACCGCACGGGCAGCTCGGTCAGGCCCCGCAGCCACGGGGAGGGGCGCCGGGCCAGCGACTCGGCGGGCACGGCCAGGTCGATGTCCGGCAGCCGGTCCAGGACGACCTCGATCCCGGTGCGCGCGATGACCTCGGCGACCTCCTGTGCCGGGAACGGGCAGCGGTGCTCGCCGTGACCGAAGGAGAAGTGGGCGTTGTTGCCGCCGGTGAGGGCGGAACTGTCGGTGCGGACCTGGGGGTCGGAGTTGGCGCCCTGCAGGCCGAGCAGCAGCAGGTCGCCGGCGCGGACCCGGCGGCCGCCGAGCTGGGTGTGGCGGGAGGCCCAGCGCCCGGCCACGTTCTGGGTCGGGGTGTCCTCCCACAGCACCTCGTTCATGGCCTCGGCGACACTGTGCCGGCCGCCGAACAGCGAGGCCGCGAACCGCTCGTCGGTGAGCATCAGACGCAGCGAGTTGCCGATCCAGTCGGCGGTCGGCTGGTGACCGGCGGCCATCATGACCATCAGGTCCTGGGCGATCTCCTCGTCGCTGAAACCCGAGGGGTCCGCGAGCATCCGGGAGACGACGTCGTTCGCCGGTGTCTCCTTGCGGTCGGCGAGCAACTGCGCCATGGAGGCGGCGAGATGCTGCTGTCCTGCCAGCGCGCCCTCGCGCCCGTTGATCATGTCGTTCAGGGCGGTCACCAGGCCGGGACCCTGCTCGTCCGCGAAGCCGTAGAGCGTGGCGAGGACCCGTACGGGGAGCAGTGCCGCGTAGTCGCCGACGATGTCCGTCTCACCCTTGGCACAGACCGCGTCGATCAGCTCGTCGGCGAACTTCTCCGCCTGGGAGCGCAGTTCGAAGGGGTCCACGGCTTCGAGGGCGTTGCTGATCATCGCAGCGCGCTCGCGGTGGCGCTCGCCGACGGTGTACAGGATGGAGGGCTGCTTGCGACCGATCATCGGCAGCAGCGGCCAGTCGTCGGGGATGCGGTCCCACTGGCTCCACAGGTCCGAGTCGCGGCTGAACAGCTGCGGATCGCCGGTGACCTGGTGCAGTTCGCGGTAGCCCAGCACCAGCCAGGCCGGAATGTCGCCGTCGAGGACGACCGGTACGACGGAACCGTGCTCACGCCGCATCTCCCGGTACAGCTCGCCGGGTTCGGTCTGGAACCGCGGCCCGTTCAGGGGTACGGGCGCGGGTGCGGGTGTGGGGGTCACAGCGCCAACTCCGGTGATTGAAGGGCGCCTTCCTCGGCCGGGGCGCCGGGACGGACGTAGAGGGACTGGATGTGCTCCACCAGCGTGATCAGCACCCGCTTGCTGGACTCCCGGGAGCGGGCGTCGCAGTCGATCAGCGGCACGTGCGGGTCGAGGTCGAGGGCCTCGCGGATCTGCGCGGGGGTGTGCGGGGGGCCGCCGAAGTCGTTGCAGGCCACGATGAAGGGCGTGCCGTGGTGCTCCAGCCGGTCGATGGCGTACCAGGAGTCGTCGATACGGCGCGTGTCGACCAGGACGACCGCGCCGAGCGTGCCGGAGAACAGCCGGTCCCACAGGAACCAGAACCGCTCCTGGCCGGGCGCGCCGAACAGGTACAGGACGTTGTGGGCGTCCAGCGTGATGCGCCCGAAGTCGAAGGCGACGGTGGTCGCGGTCTTGCCGCGGACCTCGTTGATGTCGTCGACGGCCGCGCCGGCCTGCGTCATCGTCTCCTCGGTGTTGAGGGGACGTATCTCGCTGACCGAGCGGACCAGGGTCGTCTTGCCGACGCCGAAGCCGCCCACGATCACGATCTTGAGACCGTTGTCGGCCGACGCCGACAGGGGCGCACGAGCGTCAGAGGTTACGGAGTCCAACGAGCACCTGCTCCAGAATGTCGGGATCGGGAAGACCGGAAGGAACAGTGGTGTGCGGGTGGCGGGCGCTGACGCGGCCCGTGGAGAGCAGGTCGGAGAGCAGGATGCGGGTGATCGACACCGGCAGGTTCAGCTCCGCCGCGATCTCCACGACCGCCGTCGGCCGCTCGCACATCCGCAGGATCGCGGCGTGCTCGGACTGCATGCCCACCACCGGATCGCACTCGGCGACCACCAGTGTCACCAGGTCGAAGGGGGTGTCGGGCCCGGACCGGCTGCGTCCTTGGGTGAGGGTGTACAGCCGGTCGGGCGCGTCGTCCCTGCCGGGACGGCTCATGACGTCCGCGGCGGCGCGCTCAGGTACTCGCCGAGCTGTTCCACGAGTTCGCTCATGTTGTGCCCGACGAGTCCGGCGTCGGCGTCCTCGGCGGTGACGACGGCGAGGTGCGCGCCGTCGCCGGCCTCCACGATGAACAGCACCCCTCCGTAGAACTCGGCCATCGCCGAGCGCACGCCCCCGCTGCCGTCGCCGAACTCCACGGACGCCCCGTGGGACAGCGACTGGATGCCGGCGGCGATGGCGGCGAGCTGGTCGGCCTGGTCGACCGACAGCTCCGGAGTGCGGCACAGCTTCAGGCCGTCGCGGGAGAGCACGAGCGCGTGCCGTGCGCCCGGGGTGCGCTCAAGGAGGCCCTCGATGAGCCAGGTGAGCTTCTCGTCGGCGGTGATGGTGCCGGTCATGGGGTGGTGTCGCCTTCCGGGAACGAATGCTGGGTGGGGGTGGTGGAAGTGGCGGGGGCGGCGTCCCGTGCGGCGGTTTCGTCGCGGGGGCCGTCCGTGCCGCGTTCGTCGGCGGCGGCGCGTCCGGGCCGCGGGTCCGGACCGTGGTCCTCGGCCCGCACCCGGTCCTCGGCCGGTGCGGGAACTTCGGCCCGTACGGCTTCGGGGGCGCCCGGCGCCGTGCCGCGCACCGCCTGGCGGAAGGTGCCGAAGCGGGCGGCCGACCGGGTCTTGGGGTCTTCGCCGGTACGCGGTTCGGGGGCGGCCGGGGGTGTCGCGTGCGAGCGGCTGCGCTCGGCGTGGGCGAGGGTGCGTCCGCGACGGCGCTTGGGCAGGCCGCCGGTGGACCCGGGGCCCTGCTCGTGCCGGGGCGAGTCGTGGGTCGGGACGGGGTCCGGGTCGAGGTCGTCGCCCGCGCGGGCGGCGGCGTACGACACGGGGGACGCCGGGGATTCCCGGGGCGGCAAGGACTCCTGCGAGCCCTGCGGCCGATCCGGCTCCGGCGATCCCTGGTCGGCCCGGGACCGTGGCGCGGAGCTGTGGCCGTCGACGGCCGTCGGGGCCGACAGGACGGGCTCTTCCGGGGCCGGGGCCGTGCCGAGCGGGATGTTCGGCAGGGTGAGGAGGTCCTGCGGGATCAGGACGAGGACGCCGGTGCCGCCGCGGGCGGAGGGCCGGAAGGACACCTTCAGGCCGTACTTGCGGGCCAGCCGGCCGACCACCGAGAGGCCGAGACGGGTGCCGGTGAGGCCGCCGAGCCCGGACCGGGGCCCGACGACGCCGGTGACGGCGCGTTCGGCGCGGCGCAGCTGGACTTCGCCCATCACCAGGCCGCTGTCCTCGACGGAGACGATGACACCCGCCGGGACCTCCTCGACGTACACATGCACTTCGGCGGTCGGCGGCGAGAAGTTGGCGGCGTTGTCGAGGAGTTCGGCGAGCGCGTGCATGACGCCCTCGGCGGCGTGTCCGGCGACGGCGGCCTCGCTGGCGGAGTGGACGCGCACGCGCTGGTAGCCGCCGATGCGGCCCATGGCGCCGCGCAGGATCGACTCCATGACGATCGGGCGGGCCCAGCGGCGTCCCGAGCGCGCGCCCGTCAGGACGGCGACGGAGTCGGCGAGGCGGCCCGCCTGGGCGGTGCGGTGGTCGAGGTGGAGGAGGTCGGCGAGGACGTCCTCGTCGGAGTGCCTCTCCTCCATGGCCCGCAGGTCGGCGAGCATGCCGGTGGACAGCGCCTGCATGCGTCCGGCCGCGTTGGCGGTCGCCGAGATCGCGGCGGCGCGGTCGCCGACGGCCTGCCGGGCGCGCTCGGAGAGTTCGGCGTTGCGCTCGGTGAGCCGGAGGCGCTCGCCGGTGAGCAGTTCCCGCTCCTGGGCGAACTCCTCGGTGAGGCGGGCGTGTTCGCGATCGGCGGCCTCGGTCAGGCGGATCCGGTCCTGGGCGGCGGCCTCGGCCGCGCGGGCGCGTTCGCGGGCGGCGTCGTCGAGCAGCCGGGCCCGCTCCTGGTTGAACTCCTCGGTCAGCCGGGCCCGTTCCTGAAGGAGCCGGCCGGCGTCCTGGGTCACGCTGTCGAGGCGACGGCGTACCAGTCGCGTGGTCTGCGCGGCGCGGGCGGCCACGATCACGGCCACGCACACGAGCACGGCGGCGGCGCCTGTTCCCCAGGCGAGGGGGACGCGCGCCGATTCGGGGGCCAGCAGGACGGCGGTCACCACCGCGATCGCGGCCGGGACGGCGGCGGTCAGCGCGGCGGGTGCTGTGGCGCGCAGGGCGGGTCGTTCGCCGGAGGGCAGGGGCGGGGTCATCAATCGGTCCTCGGTCGTGTTCCTGGGGGGAGAACGTGTCCTCGGTCGTGTCCTCGGTCGGTCCTGGGCGAGAAGCGACACCTGGTGCTCAACTCGCGGTCACTATATGGGAGTTCGTGATCGGATTGGGAAGGTTCGGGAAGCGGTTTCATGATCGCCCCCGCATATCGGGGCCTTTCGGGTACCGGCCGGGCAGCCGGTACCGGCGTCCGGCGGCATCCTGGAGACATGACGGATCTGGGTGGACGGCCGGACGGACTGCCGGAGGGGCGACCCGGGGGGAGGCATCGAGGGGGGACCGGTGGACGGCTCGGTGGACCACCCGGGGACGTGCCGGACGGGCCTCCCCGGGGGGCGCCGAAAGGGCTCCCGGAGAAACTGCGGTCCGAGCTGGTGAACGCCGTGCGCGGCGAGGTCTCCTTCGACGCCACGGCACGGGCGCTGACCACCATGGACGCCTCCAACTACCGTCGGGTACCGCTCGGCGTCGTGGCCCCGCGCGACGCCGACGACGTGACGGCGGTCCTCGCCGTGTGCCGCGCCCACGGGGTGCCGGTCGTGCCGCGCGGCGGCGGCACCTCGATCGCCGGACAGGCCACGGGCACCGGAGTCGTCCTGGACTTCACCCGCCACATGAACCGGATCGTCGCGCTCGACCCGGACGCGCGTACGGCCGTCGTCCAGCCCGGTGCCGTCCTCGACCGTCTCCAGGAAGCCGCCGCCCCGCACGGTCTGCGCTTCGGCCCCGACCCCTCCACCCACAGCCGCTGCACCCTCGGCGGAATGATCGGCAACAACTCCTGCGGCTCCCACTCGGTCGCCTGGGGCACCACGGCGGACAACGTGCGGGAACTGTCGGTCGTCGGCGCGCGCGGGCAGTCGTTCCGCCTCGGCCGGGACGGGCAGGGCGCCCCGGACGGCCTCCGGGCCCTGGTCGAGAGCGAGTTGGCCCTGCTGAGGACCGGCTTCCCGGACCTCCCGCGACGGATCTCCGGGTACGCCCTCGACGCGCTCCTGCCCGAGAGGGGCGCGGACGTGGCCCGCGCCTTCTGCGGCTCGGAGGGCACCTGGGGCGTCCTCACGGAAGCGGTCGTACGACTGGTCGAGGCCCCTCGCGCGCGGGCCCTGGCCGTCCTCGCCTACCCCGACGAGAGCGCCGCGGCCGACGCCGCCGCCGGTCTGCTGCCCCACGGGCCGCTGACCGTGGAGGGGATGGCCGCCGATCTCGTGCGCGCCGACGCGGGACTGCCGCGCGGCGGGGCCTGGCTGTTCGTGGAGACGGGCGGCGGGTCACCGGCGGAGGCACGCGCGCGTGCGGACGCGATCGTGCGGGCGGCGGACGTACGGGACGCCCTGGTGGTCACCGATCCGGCGGGGCAGCGGGCGCTGTGGCGGCTGCGGGAGGACGCGAGCGGCACGGCGACCCGGATGCCGGACACCGGGGACGGCTCCGCGTCCGGCGGGGGCCGCGGACCCGGCGGCGAGGCATGGCCCGGCTGGGAGGACTGCGCCGTGCCGCCCGCCCGGCTGGGCGCCTATCTCCGGGACTTCCGGCGGCTGCTCGCCGACCACGGGCTGCGCGGCACGCCGTACGGGCACTTCGGCGACGGCTGCATCCACGTCCGGATCGACTTCGACCTGATCTCCACGACGGGCGTCGCCCGCTTCCGCACCTTCTCGGAGGAGGTCGCCCGCCTCGTCGTCTCCCACGGCGGCTCCCTGTCCGGCGAGCACGGGGACGGGCAGGCGCGCGCGGAACTGCTGCCGGAGATGTACGGCGCCGAGATGGTCCGCCTCTTCGAACGGGCGAAGGACCTCTGGGACCCGGACGGCCTGCTCAACCCCGGCATGCTCGTCCGCCCGCACCGGCTGGACGAGAACCTGCGGTTCGCGGTGCTGCCGCACCGCCCGGTGGACGTGGCGTTCGGTTACCCGGCGGACGGCGGAGACTTCTCGGCGGCCGTGCGCCGCTGCGTGGGCGTCGCCAAGTGCCGTACGGCCTCCGTGCCGGGCGGCGCGGAGGTCATGTGTCCCTCCTTCCGCGCGACCGGCGAGGAGGCGCACTCCACGCGCGGGCGGGCCCGGCTGCTGCACGAGATGCTGGCCGGCGAGATCGTCACCGACGGATGGCGCTCGACGGAGGTCCGCGACGCGCTGGACCTGTGCCTGTCGTGCAAGGGATGCAGGTCCGACTGCCCGGTCGGCGTCGACATGGCCACCTACAAGGCGGAGTTCCTCCACCACCACTACGCGGGTCGCCGACGCCCCGCCGCGCACTACGCCATGGGCCGGCTCCCGGCCTGGCTCGCGGCGGTCACCCGCACCCGCTCGGCACGGCTCGTCAACTCCCTCGCGTCCCTGCGCCCGTTGGCCGCTCTCGCCAAGCGCCTGGGCGGTATCGCGCCCGAACGGGAGATCCCCCGCCTGGCGCCGGAGACGTTCAGCCAGTGGTGGTCGAGACGGTTCCGGGACCGGGTACGGGCGTATGTGCGCCGGGGACGCGGGGGCGGGGAGCGGCGGGACGCGGACGAGCTGTTCCCGGGCTTCGGCGGGAGGACGGTCCTCGTCTGGCCGGACACCTTCACCGAACACCTGGCACCGTCCGTCGGACGCGCGGCCGTACAGGTGCTGGAGGCCGCGGGGCTGGCCGTGCTGCTGCCCCCGCGGACGGTGATGCGGCACGGGCCCATCGGCGACGGGGTCACCCGGGGCCCCCTCCGCCTCACCGCACTGCTGCCGCGCCGCCGCCGGCGCGTCTGCTGCGGACTGACGTACGTCTCGACCGGCCAGCTCGACCGCGCCCGCGCCGTGCTCCGGCGCACCCTCGACCTCATGGAGCCCTACCTCGACCTGGAGGACCTCTCGGTCGTCGTCCTGGAACCGAGCTGCGCCGCAGCGCTGCGCACGGACCTCCCCGAGCTGCTGCACGACGACCCGCGCGCGGCGCGGCTGGCGGCTGCGGTGGTGACCTTCGCGGAGGCACTGGAACGGCACGCGCCGGGCTGGACACCGCCCCGCATCGACCGCCCGGCCGTCGGCCAGACGCACTGCCACCAGCACGCGGTCCTCGGCGACGCCGCCGAACGCCGGCTGCGCGACGCGACCGGTCTGACCGGCACCCTCGCCGGGGGCTGCTGCGGTCTCGCGGGCGACTTCGGCTTCGAGAAGGGTCATGAGGAGGTGTCGCGGGCCTGCGCCGAGGAACAGCTGCTCCCGGCGGTACGGGCGGCCGACGACACCGCGGTGATCCTCGCCGACGGCTTCTCCTGCCGGACCCAGCTGGCCCACCTGGCCGACCGGCGCGGCCGCCACCTGGCGGAGGTGCTTGCAGAAGCCCTGGAGAACGGTTCGCGGGACGGCGGGAGAGCGGGATCCGCGTAAGTACGCTGGCGGTTCCAACGACCCGAGGACTTCGAGGAGCAGTGCGCATGAGCCTCCGCCTGCAGGCGATCACCCGTGACGAACATCTGGCGTTCGTCCGCTCGCGGCCCTCGGCCAGCCACATGCAGGTGCCGTCCTGGGGCGACGTGAAGCCCGACTGGCGGGCCGAGAGCCTCGGCTGGTTCGACGAGGACGGACGGCTCCAGGGGGCCGGCCTCGTGCTGCTGCGCCCGCTGCCGAAGGTCAAGCGGTACCTCGCCTACCTGCCCGAGGGCCCCGTCATCGACTGGCACGCCCCGGACCTCGCCGAACGCTGGCTCCGGCCGATGCTGGCGCATCTCAAGTCACGCGGCGCGTTCAGCGTGAAGATGGGCCCGCCCGTGGTCGTGCGCCGCTGGAGCGCGGACGCGGTCAAGACGGCCATCGCCGATCCGGCCGCCCGGCGGCTGGGCGAGGTGACGGCGACCTCGCGGGAGCCGGGGGCCGCCGAGATCGCCGAGCGGCTGCGGGGCATGGGCTGGCAGCGGACCGAGCCGGGCGGCGAGGACGGTTTCGCGGCCGGGCAGCCCCGCTACGTCTTCCAGGTCCCCTTCGCCGGACGGTCGCTGGAGGAGATCCACAAGGGCCTCAACCAGCAGTGGCGGCGCAACATCAAGAAGGCCGACAAGGCCGGCGTCCAGGTGGTCCGGGGCGGCTACGACGACCTGCCCGCCTTCTACGAGCTGTACGCGGAGACGGCGGAGCGCGACCGCTTCATCCCGCGCCCGCTGCCCTACTTCCAGCGGATGTGGACCTCGCTGACGGACGAGGACCCCGACCGCATGCGGCTCTATCTCGCCCACCACGAGGGCGACGTCCTCGCCGCGGCCACCATGCTGACCGTCGGCACCCACGTCTGGTACTCCTACGGCGCCTCCACCGCCCGCAAGCGCGAGGTCCAGCCCAACAACGCCATCCAGTGGCGCATGATGACCGACGCCCACGCGCTCGGCGCCGCCGTCTACGACTTCCGCGGCATCACCGACACCCTGGACGAGACCGATCACCTCGTCGGCCTCCTCCGCTTCAAGGCGGGCGCGGGCGGCGAGGCGGCGGAGTACCTCGGAGAGTGGGACTTCCCCATCAACCGGCTCCTGCACAAGGCCCTCGACCTGTACATGACCCGCCGCTGACCCGTCGCTGACCACCGGGTCGGGGTCGGGGCGGGGCCGGGGCCCCGGTCCCGCTAGCCGTCCAGGTTCGCCTCGAGGCCCTTGGCCTTCCCGCGGCCCACCTGGGTGCGCACCGCGCCCATGCTCGCCGCGATGACCAGGGCGATGGCGAGGGACTCGGTGAGGGAGAGGGCCTGGTCCAGGACGAGGAAACCGGCGGTGGCGGCCACGGCCGGTTCGAGGCTCATCAGGATGGCGAAGGTGGAGGCGGGGAGGCGGCGCAGGGCGAGGAGTTCGAGGGTGTACGGCAGGACCGAGGAGAGCATGGCCACCGCGGCTCCCAGGGCGACCGTCGTCGGGACGAGGAGCTTCGAGCCCGACTCGACGATCCCGAGCGGCAGGAACACCACCGCCGCGACCACCATGGCCAGGGCGAGGCCGTCGGCCTGGGGGAAGCGTCTGCCCGTCCGCGCGCTGAAGATGATGTACGCCGCCCACATGGCGCCCGCGCCCAGGGCGAAGGCGACACCCGCGGGGTCGAGGCTGCTGAAGCCTCCGCCGCCGCCGAGCAGGAAGACGCCGCCGAGGGCGAGGCCCGCCCAGAGCAGGTTCACGGCGCGGCGGGAGGTGAGGACGGAGAGGGCGAGCGGGCCGAGCACCTCGAGCGTGACGGCCGTGCCGAGCGGAATGCGGGCGACCGCCTGGTAGAAGAGGCCGTTCATCGCGGCCATGGTGAAGCCGAAGACGACCACCGTGTTCCAGTCGGCACGCGAGTGTCCGCGCACCTTCGGACGGCAGACGAGCAGCAGCACGATCGCGGCCACCACCAGCCGCAGCGTCACCACGCCGAGGGCGCCCACCCGGGGCATCAGACTCACCGCGAGAGCTCCGCCGAACTGCACGGAGATCCCTCCGGCGAGCACCAGGCCCACGGGCCCGAGGGCACCACGCCGACCGGAACCGCCCGCCGTGGGCGCACCGGCCGCGGGCACGGGCGCCAGGGCGGGGGCGGCCGAGGCCGGGGAGGACGGGGCGGCGCTGGGGGTGTTCACGGGACCTTCCAGGGGATCGACGCGTTCGTTCATCATGCTGCACCTGCCAGTCCAGAGTAGTGGACTTGGTCAGGCGTGTGAACTCGTTATGCAACTGTCTCAAAGAATCGCCCGGGTCGCCCGAGGGGGGGCGTACCCGCGGGCCGGCCGCCCGAGCCCGCCCATCGCGCCGCGCGTACCGTCGCCGGGTGGAACAACTCGGCGGCGGCTTTCATGCCGGACCCCGCCCCGGCGTCGGCCTGAATTAATGCAAGCATGCTTGCTTGTTTCTTCGGGCGCTGCCATGCTCCGTGCCACACACCGTCGTGTCCCGAGGGGAGCGCATCGTGTCCGACGCGTCGTCCGTGGTCTCCGTGATCGACGATCTGCACCGGGAGAGTGAGGAACTCGACCGGCTGGTGGGGGAGTTGGACGAGGGGCAGTGGGCCCTCGGCACGCCCGCCGCGGGCTGGACCGTCGCCCACCAGATCGCGCATCTCGCCTGGACCGACCGGTCCGCCCTGCTCGCCGTCACCGACGCCGAGGCCTTCGCGAAGGAGGTCGAGAAGGCGCTCGCCTCTCCCGACGGCTTCGTGGACGAGGGCGCGGACGAGGGCGCCGCACAGCCGCCCGCCCGGCTGCTCGCCGGCTGGCGCGAAGGACGGACCGCCCTGGAGACGGCCCTGCGCGCGGCACCCGCCGGAACCCGGTTCCCCTGGTACGGCCCGCCCATGTCGGTCGCCTCCATGGCCACCGGGCGCCTCATGGAGACCTGGGCCCACGGACAGGACGTGGCCGACGCTCTGGGCGTGGTGCGCCCACCCACCGACCGGCTCAAGCACGTGGTCCGTATCGGCGTACGCGCCCGTGACTTCGCCTTCGCCGTGCACGGCCTCACCGCACCCGCCGAGGAGTTCCGCGTCGAACTCGAGGGCCCCTCCGGCGCGATGTGGACCTACGGCCCGGCCGACGCCCCGCAGCGCGTCACCGGCCCCGCCCTCGACTTCTGCCTGCTGGTGACCCAGCGCGCCCACCGCGCCGACCTCGCCGTACGGGCGGAGGGCCCCGAAGCCGACCGCTGGCTGGACATCGCGCAGGCCTTCGCCGGTCCGCCGGGAGCCGGGCGGGAGCCCAAGGAGGCCGGCCGGTGACCGGGGGAGCCGCGACCCCGGCCCGCCCCCTGCGCATCGGCAACGCCTCCGGCTTCTACGGCGACCGCTTCGACGCGATGCGCGAGATGCTCACCGGCGGCCCGCTCGACATCCTCACCGGCGACTACCTCGCCGAGCTGACCATGCTGATCCTCGGCCGCGACCGGCTGAAGGACCCCGGACGCGGCTACGCCAAGACCTTCCTGCGCCAGCTGGAGGAGTGCCTCGGCCTCGCCCACGAGCGCGGCGTACGTCTCGTCACGAACGCGGGCGGCCTGAACCCGGCCGGACTCGCCGACGCCGTGCGGGAGCTGGCCGGCCGGCTGGGCGTTCCGGTGCGCGTCGCCCACGTCGAGGGCGACGACCTCACGCACCGCCGCTCCCCGGCTCTCGACCTCGCTCGGCCAGGGGGGATCCCCGTCGGCAGCCTCGCCGCGCACGCCTACCTGGGCGGTTCGGGCATCGCCGCGTGTCTGCGCGAGGGCGCGGACATCGTCGTCACCGGGCGCGTCACCGACGCCGCGCTGGTCACCGGACCGGCCGTCGCCCACTTCGGCTGGGGGCCGGGCGATCACGACCGGCTCGCGGGCGCCGTCGTCGCCGGGCACGTCCTGGAGTGCGGCACCCAGGCCACCGGCGGCAACTACGCCTTCTTCGCCGACCACGACCCGGCCCGGCTGCGCCACCCCGGCTTCCCGCTCGCCGAACTCCACGAGGACGGGTCCAGCGTCATCACCAAGCACGACGGCACCGGCGGCCTCGTCGACGTCGGCACGGTCACCGCGCAGCTCCTGTACGAGACGCAGGGCGCCCGGTACGCGGGGCCCGACGTCACCGCCCGCCTCGACACGGTCGCGCTCACCCAGGAGGGCCCGGACCGGGTACGCATCGACGGGGTGCGCGGCGAGGCCCCGCCCCCCACCCTCAAGGTCGGCCTCAACCGGCTCGGCGGCTTCCGCAACGAGGTCGTCTTCGTGCTGACCGGCCTCGACATCGAACGCAAGGCGGCGCTCGTGCGGGCCCAACTGGAGGCGGCCTTCGACGCCGCCAAGTCCCGCCCGGAGGACGTCCGCTGGGACCTCTCCCGCACCGACCACCCCGACGCCCCCACCGAGGAGACCGCGAGCGCCCTGCTCCGGCTCGTCGTGCGCGACCAGGACCAGCGGGCCGTCGGCCGGGCGCTGAGCGGAGCCGCCGTGGAACTGGCGCTGGCGAGCTACCCCGGATTCCATGTGATGGCGCCGCCCGGTCCGGGCTCGCCCTACGGGGTCTTCGAGGACGTCCACGTCCCCCAGGACGCCGTGGAACATGTGGCGGTGCTCCCCGACGGACGCCGGGTCGCGGTGCCCCCTGCCGACGACACCCTCGCACTGGAAACCCCCGAAGAGCCGCCCCTGCCCGTGCCGTTGCCCGCGGGGCCGACGCGGCGGGCGCCGCTCGGGCTGGTCGCGGGGGCGCGCAGCGGGGACAAGGGCGGGAACGCCAACGTCGGCGTCTGGGCGCGTACGGACGACGCCTGGCGGTGGATGGCCCATCACCTGACGACGGACACGTTCCGGAGTCTGCTGCCGGAGACCCGTGATCTGAAGGTCGTCCGGCACGTCCTTCCCAACCTCCGCGCCCTCAACTTCGTGGTCGAGGGGATCCTCGGCGAGGGCGTCGCCTCCCAGGCCCGTTTCGACCCCCAGGCCAAGGCCCTCGGCGAATGGCTCCGCTCCCGTCACCTGGATATTCCGGAGGTCCTTCTGTGACCGTGCTTTCCTCCGCGCTCGACACCAGGAGCCCCGAGTACGCGGCCCACCGCGCGACCATGCTCGGAAAGCTCGCGGACCTGGAGACCGAGCACGCCAAGGCGCTCGCGGGCGGCGGCGAGAAATACGTCGCCCGGCACCGCGGACGCGGCAAGCTCCTGGCCCGTGAGCGGATCGAGCTGCTGCTCGACCCGGACACGCCCTTCCTGGAGCTGTCGCCGCTCGCGGCCTGGGGCAGCGACTACGCGGTGGGCGCCTCGCTCGTCACCGGGATCGGCGTCGTCGAGGGGGTCGAGTGCCTGATCACGGCGAACGACCCGACGGTGCGCGGCGGCGCGAGCAATCCGTGGAGCCTGAAGAAGGCGCTGCGGGCGAACGACATCGCGCTCGCCAACCGGCTGCCCTGCATCAGCCTGGTCGAGTCGGGCGGCGCGGACCTGCCGTCGCAGAAGGAGATCTTCATTCCCGGCGGCGCGATCTTCCGTGACATCACGCGGCTGTCGGCGGCCGGCATCCCCACGGTGGCCGTGGTCTTCGGGAACTCGACGGCCGGGGGCGCGTACGTCCCCGGGATGTCCGATCACGTGATCATGGTCAAGGAGCGGGCGAAGGTCTTTCTCGGCGGGCCGCCGCTGGTGAAGATGGCCACGGGCGAGGAGAGCGACGACGAGTCGCTGGGCGGCGCCGAGATGCACGCGCGCGTGTCGGGTCTCGCGGATCACTTCGCCGTCGACGAGCGGGACGCGCTCCGGCAGGCCCGGCGGGTGGTCGCCCGGCTGAACCACCGCAAGGCGTACGGCGATCCGGTTCCGGCGGCGCCCCCGAAGTACGACGAGGACGAGCTCCTGGGGATCGTCCCGGGCGATCTCAAGCATCCGTTCGACCCGCGCGAGGTCATCGCCCGGATCGTCGACGGCTCGGACTTCGACGAGTTCAAGCCGCTGTACGGGACGAGCCTGACCACCGGCTGGGCGAGCCTGCACGGCTATCCGGTCGGCATCCTCGCCAACGCCCAGGGCGTGCTGTTCAGCGCCGAGTCCCAGAAGGCCGCCCAGTTCATCCAGCTGGCCAACCAGCGCGACATCCCGCTGCTCTTCCTGCACAACACCACCGGCTACATGGTCGGCAAGGAGTACGAGCAGGGCGGCATCATCAAACACGGCGCGATGATGATCAACGCGGTGAGCAACTCGCGGGTCCCGCATCTGTCGGTGCTGATGGGCGCCTCCTACGGCGCGGGCCACTACGGGATGTGCGGGCGCGCCTACGACCCCCGTTTCCTGTTCGCGTGGCCCAGCGCCAAGTCGGCCGTGATGGGACCGCAGCAGCTCGCGGGCGTCCTGTCGATCGTCGCCCGGCAGTCGGCAGCCGCGAAGGGGCACCCCTACGACGACGACGCGGACGCGGCGCTGCGCGCCATGGTCGAGCAGCAGATCGAGTCCGAGTCGTTGCCGATGTTCCTGTCCGGGCGGCTGTACGACGACGGGGTCATCGACCCGCGCGACACCCGCACCGTCCTCGGCCTGTGCCTGTCCGCGATCCACACGGCGCCCTTCGAGGGCGCGCGCGGTGGCTTCGGCGTCTTCCGGATGTGAGGAATCGAATGATTTCGAGTCTGCTGGTCGCCAACCGGGGCGAGATCGCCTGCCGGGTCTTCCGTACCTGCCGTGAGGCGGGGGTGCGCACGGTCGCGGTGTATTCCGACGCCGACGAGAACGCCCTGCACGCGCGGGTGGCGGACGCGGCGGTGCGGTTGCCGGGCGCGGCGCCCTCGGAGACCTATCTGCGGGGCGATCTGATCGTGCGGGCCGCGCTGGACGCCGGTGCGGACGCCGTGCACCCGGGCTACGGGTTCCTGTCGGAGAACGCCGATTTCGCGCGGGCGGTGATCGACGCGGGGCTGGTGTGGGTCGGTCCGTCGCCGGAGGCGATCGAGGCGATGGCCTCCAAGACCCGTGCGAAGAAGCTGATGGGACTCGCCCCGCTGGAGCGGGTCACCGCGGCGGACCTGCCGGTGCTGGTCAAGGCGGCCTCCGGCGGCGGCGGGCGCGGGATGCGGGTCGTCCGCGACCTGGCGGATCTCGACGCCGAGCTGGAGGCGGCCCGCGCGGAGGCTTTGAGCGCCTTCGGGGACGGGGAGGTGTTCGTCGAGCCGTACGTGGAGGGCGGCCGGCACGTCGAGGTGCAGATCCTGGCCGACGCGCACGGCACGGTCTGGCCGCTGGGCACGCGTGACTGCTCCCTCCAGCGCCGCCATCAGAAGGTCATCGAGGAGGCGCCGGCTCCCGGGCTCGGCGACGAGCTCACGCGGACGCTGTACGACCTGTCCGTGCGGGCCGCCCGCGCGGTGGACTACGTCGGCGCCGGCACGGTCGAGTTCCTGGTCGCCGACGGCACGGCGCACTTCCTGGAGATGAACACGCGTCTCCAGGTCGAACACCCGGTGACGGAGGCGGTGTTCGGGGTCGATCTGGTGGCCCTGCAGCTCAGGGTCGCGGAGGGGGAGCGGCTGGAGAGCGACCCCCCGCGCGCGCGGGGCCACGCGGTGGAGGCCCGGCTGTACGCGGAGGACCCGGCGGGCGCGTGGGCGCCGCAGACGGGAACGCTGCACCGGATCGCCGTCCCGGACGGCGTCCGGCTGGACACGGGTTTCACCGACGGGGATTCCGTCGGCATCCACTACGACCCGATGCTCGCGAAGGTCGTCGCGCACGCGGGTACGCGCGCGGAGGCCCTGCGGAAGCTGTCCGGCGCGCTGGAGCGGGCCACGATCCACGGACCGGTCACCAACAGGGATCTCCTCGTGCGGTCGCTGCGGCACGAGGAGTTCGCCGGGGCCCGGATGGACACGGGTTTCTACGGCCGCCACCTCGCCGCGCTGACCGAGCCCGCGCCCGATCCGTACGCCCCGCTGGCCGCCGCTCTGGCCGACGCGCACGGCCGTTCGCGGTTCGGCGGCTGGCGGAACCTGGCGTCGCAGCCGCAGACCAAGCGCTATCTGATGCACGGTGCCGAGCACGAGGTCACCTACCGGCACACGCGCGAGGGGCTCGCGGCCGACGGGGTGCGGGTGGCACACGCCGACGCGGGCCGGGTCGTCCTCGAAGTGGACGGCGTACGGAGGACGTTCGAGGTCGCGCGGTACGCCGACGGCCAGGTCTTCGTGAACGCCACCGAGCTGACCGCGCTCCCCCGCTTCCCCGATCCGGCCGCGGACCGGGCTCCCGGTTCGCTGCTCGCTCCGATGCCGGGCACCGTGGTCCGGGTCGCCGAGGGACTGGCCGAGGGAGCCGCCGTGCGGGCAGGCGATCCCCTGCTGTGGCTGGAGGCGATGAAGATGGAGCACAGGATCTCCGCGCCGACGACAGGAACACTCGGCGCCCTGCACGTCGCCGTCGGGCAGCAGGTCGAGGTGGGCGCGCTGCTGGCCGTCGTACAGGAGGCGGCAGCGCAGGAACCGGTGACGCGCGAGTAGGCAGCGCAGGAGCAGGCACCGCGGGTCGACGCCCGGTGAGAACGCGCCCGGTGCCGGGGCGCCGGGCCGCACCATCGCGCGGACCTGAGCCGCGCGGGCGCGAACAGCTACGTACAGGCAGCACATTCCGTTCCGAACCTCCGTACCGAGGAGCCGTCATGAGCCCTGTCACAGAGACCGACGAACACAAGGCGCTCCGTTCCGCGGTCGCCGCTCTCGGCAAGCGCTACGGCCGCGAGTACCTCACCAAGGCCGTCGCCGAGGGCGGCCACCCCGACGAGCTCTGGTCCGAGGCGGGCAAGCTCGGCTACCTGGGGGTGAACCTCCCGGAGGAGTACGGCGGCGGAGGCGGCGGCATCGCGGAACTGTCGATCGTGCTGGAGGAGTTGGGCGCGGCGGGCTGCCCGCTGCTGATGCTCGTCGTCTCGCCCGCCATCTGCGGCACGGTCATCGCCCGCTTCGGGACCGAGGAGCAGAAGCGGCAGTGGCTGCCGGGCCTTTCGGACGGCACCCGCACCATGGCGTTCGGCATCACCGAGCCCGACGCCGGTTCCAACTCGCACCGGATCACCACCACGGCCCGCCGTGACGGCACCGACTGGGTCCTGAACGGCCGCAAGGTGTTCATCTCCGGCGTCGACATCGCCGACGCGACGCTTATCGTGGGCCGCACCGAGGACGCGCGCACCGGCAGCCTCAAGCCCTGCCTGTTCATCGTCCCGCGCGACACCGAGGGTTTCGGGCGGCGGCAGATCGACATGGAACTGGCCAGTGCCGAGAAGCAGTTCGAGCTCACCCTGGACGACGTACGGCTGCCGGCCGACGCGCTCGTCGGCGACGAGGACGCGGGGTTGCTGCAACTGTTCGCCGGGCTCAACCCGGAGCGCGTGATGACGGCCGCGTTCGCGATCGGCATGGGCCGTTTCGCGCTCGCCAAGGCCGTCGAGTACGCGCGGGAGCGCACCGTCTGGAAGGCGCCGATCGGCGCGCACCAGGCCATCGCGCACCCGCTGGCGCAGGCCCACATCGAACTCGAACTGGCCCGGCTGATGATGCAGAAGGCGGCGTTCCTCTACGACTCGGGGGACGACATCGGGGCCGGGGAGGCCGCCAACATGGCCAAGTACGCGGCGGGGGAGGCCTGCGTACGGGCCGTCGACCAGGCCGTGCACACCCTTGGCGGCAACGGCCTCACGCGGGAGTTCGGCCTCGCTTCGCTGATTACGGCGGCGCGCGTGTCTCGTATCGCGCCGGTGAGCAGGGAGATGATTCTCAACTACGTCTCCCACCAGACCCTGGGTCTGCCCAAGTCGTACTGACCGCTCTAGGAGGAACCGTGTTCCGCAGCGAGTACGCAGATGTACCGGCCGTCGAGGAGCCCATCCACGACGCCGTCCTCGGCCACGCCGCCGAGCGCGGCGACGCACCCGCGCTCGTCGACGGTGTCGACGGCACCACGCTCACCTACGCCCAACTCGACCTGTTCCACCGGCGACTGGCCGCCGCGCTGGCCGAGGCGGGGCTGCGCAAGGGCGATGTGCTGGCCCTGCACAGCCCGAACACCATCGCCTTCCCGACGGTCTTCTACGGGGCCACGCGCGCGGGTGCGTCGGTCACGACGGTGCACCCGCTCGCCACGCCGGAGGAGTTCGCCAAACAGCTGCGGGACTCCTCGGCCCGCTGGATCGTGACCGTCTCGCCCCTGCTGGACGCGGCCCGGCAGGCCGCCGAACTCGCGGGCGGCGTACGGGAGATCTTCGTGTGCGACCAGGCGCCCGGACACCGCTCGCTGGTCGACCTGCTGAGCGGTTCCGCCCCCGAACCACAGGTCGACATCGACCCCGTGGAGGACGTGGCGGCGCTCCCGTACTCCTCGGGCACCACCGGCGTCCCCAAGGGCGTGATGCTCACCCACCGCTCCATAGCCACCAATCTCGCGCAGCTCTCGCCGGCCATGCCGATGGGCCCGGGTGACCGCATCCTCGCCGTGCTGCCGTTCTTCCACATCTACGGGCTGACGGCTCTGATGAACGCGCCCCTGAGGCAGGGTGCCACCGTCGTCGTCCTGCCCCGCTTCGAACTCGACACGTTCCTGGCCGCCATCCAGGAACACCGCATCACCGGCCTGTACGTGGCGCCGCCGATCGTCCTCGCGCTCGCCAAGCATCCGGCGGTCGCCGCGTACGACCTGTCGTCCCTGAAATACATCATCTGCTCGGCCGCGCCCCTGGACGCGTCGCTCGCCGCCGCGTGCTCGGCACGGCTGGGGCTGCCGCCGGTGGGCCAGGCGTACGGCATGACGGAGCTGTCGCCCGGCACCCACGTCGTCCCGCTGAGCGCCCAGGACGCGCCCCCGGGGACGGTCGGCAAGCTCGTGGCGGGCACCGAGATGCGCATCGTCTCCCTCGACGACCCGGGCAAGGACCTGGGCGTCGGCGAGCCCGGCGAGATCGTCGTCCGGGGTCCCCAGGTCATGAAGGGCTATCTGGGCCGCCCCGACGCGACCGCCGCGATGATCGACCCGGACGGCTGGCTGCACACCGGGGACGTCGGCCACGTGGACGCGGACGGCTGGCTGTTCGTCGTGGACCGGGTCAAGGAACTCATCAAGTACAAGGGCTTCCAGGTCGCGCCCGCCGAGCTGGAGGCGCTGCTGCTCACCCACCCCGGCATCGCCGACGCCGCCGTCGTCGGGGCCTACAACGAGGACCACAACGAAGTACCGCACGCCTTCGTGGTGCGCCAGCCCTCCGCCGCCGGCCTGTCCGAGGGAGAGGTGATGATGCACGTCGCCGAGCGCGTCGCCCCGTACAAGCGGGTCCGTCTCGTCACCTTCATCGACGCCGTCCCGAGGGCGGCCTCCGGGAAGATCCTGCGCCGGGAACTGCGAGGCCTTTCATGACCGTCGTCCGTACGGCGCGGGATCGCGCCGTCACCACCCTCACCCTCGACTCGCCGGCCAACCGCAACGCCCTGTCGGCCGCCCTCGTGGGCGAGCTGGCCGACGCGCTCACCCGCTGCGGCAAGGACGACGAGACCCGCGCGGTCGTCCTGACCCACACCGGGAACACCTTCTGCGCGGGCGCCGACCTGCGCGAACCGCCGCATCCGGACGCCTTCGTCGGGCTGCTGCGGCAGATCGTCGAGCTGCGCAGACCCGTCGTGGCCCGGGTGACCGGGCACGTCCGGGCGGGCGGCCTCGGCCTGCTCGGGGCCTGCGACATCGCGGTGGCCGGACCGGAGGCGAGCTTCGCCTTCACGGAGGTACGCATCGGGGTCGCGCCCGCCGTGATCTCGCTTCCGCTGCTGCCGCGCACCGACCCCCGCGCCCTCGCCCGCTACTACCTCACCGGCGAGCGCTTCGACGCCGCCGAGGCGGTCCGCACGGGGCTCCTGACGGCGGCCGGCGAGGACGTGGACGCCGTACTCGCGCCCGTTCTGGACGGGCTGCGCCGGTCGTCCCCGCAAGGCCTCGCCGAGACGAAGGAGCTGCTCACGGCTAAGGTGCTGGAGGCCTTCGACCGGGACGCGGCGGACCTGACCGCGCTCTCGGCCCGGCTGTTCTCCTCCGCGCAGGCCCGCGAGGGGATGACGGCCTTCCTCGAACGACGGGATCCCGCATGGGTGGTGTGAGCGCGACGGAGCACGCGGCACGTACTCCGCACGTCCCCAAACAGGACCGCAGCCGGGCCACCCGGCAGCGGCTCCTGGCAGCCGCCGTGGCCTGTCTCGCCGAACACGGCTGGGCGGGCTCCACGGTCTCCGTCGTGGCCGAGCGCGCCGGTGTCTCCCGGGGCGCCGCCCAGCACCACTTCCCCACCCGCGAGGACCTCTTCACGGCGGCGGTCGAGTACGTCGCCGAAGAGCGCTCCACCGCCCTGCGCGCCCTCTTCCCCGACGGCCCCGCCGACCGGCGTGTCGTCGTCACCGCCCTCGTCGGCCTCTACACCGGGCCGCTGTTCCGCGCGGCACTCCACCTGTGGGTCGCGGCCTCCAACGAGGACCAGCTCCGCTCGCGCGTGACCGAGCTCGAGGCCCGCGTCGGACGCGAGAGCCACCGCATCGCGGTGGACCTGCTGGGCGCGGACGAGTCCCGCCCCGGCGTGCGCGAGACGGTGCAGGGCCTGCTCGACATGGCGCGCGGGCTCGGCCTCGCGAACCTGCTCACCGATGACGCGGCGCGCCGGGAGAGGGTCGTGGCGCAGTGGGGCGCGATCGTGGAGGAGGCGCTGGGCTGAGCGCGCCGAGGAGCCGGACGCCGGGGTAGCGCGCCGAACGGCCGGGCATCCCGGGCGAGCCGCCGCGGAGGCGTACGTCCGAACCGGCGTACGTGCCGGGAAGGTGAGCGGCGGCCGGGCCCGGACCCGTCCGCCGGTCAGGGGCTGAGCCGCTCGATCCGCCAGCTGCCGTCCGGCTCGGCCGCGTAGCGGAGCCGGTCGTGGAGGCGGTTCTCGCGGCCCTGCCAGAACTCGACCGTCTGCGGGGCGACCCGGAAGCCTCCCCAGTGCGGCGGCACCAGCACCTGTTCGCCCTCCGGATAGCGCTCGCTCAGCTCCGCGTACGAGGCGTCCAGTTCGGTGCGCGAGGAGATGACCGTGGACTGCGTGCTCGCCCAGGCGCCGAGCTGGGAGCCGTGCGGGCGGGTGCGGAAGTACGCGGCGGTCTCGTCCCGGCCGGTGCGTCGCGCCGTCCCGGTGACGATGACCTGCCGGGCCATCGGGTGCCACGGGAAGAGCAGCGAGATGTACGGGTTGCGGGCCAGCTCGTGGGCCTTGCGCGAGTCGTAGTTGGTGTAGAAGACGAAGCCCTGCTCGTCGTACTGCTTGAGCAGCACCGTGCGCGAGCTGGGCCGGCCCTCGGCGTCCGCCGTGGCGACGACCATCGCGTTCGGCTCGTGCACGAAGCCGTGCACCGCGGCCTGTGCCGCCTGCTTGAACCAGCGGGAGAACTGGTCCATGGGGTGCGCGGCGAGATCGCTCTCGTCGAGGCCCTCGGCGCGGTAATGGGCCCGCATGGCGGCGGGGTCGTCGGCGATCTCCTCGTCAGCGGCCTCGGCGGCCTCGGCCGCGCGCCGGATGAGGGGCTCGGTCGTGGATTCGTCCGGGAAACGATCGGTCACGCCGTCATCCTGCCGTATCCGTGCCCGCTTCCGCGGGCGGGTGTCCTTCGTCACGCAGTGGCACTCAGTGCCGCGTACCCTCCCCAAGGGTGGCACTCGGAGATATCGTGCTGCTGCCGTTCCGGTTGGATGACCGGCCGCACGGGGCATCACCGGAGTGACCGTTTCGGACCGCGAGCCGGCGGAGATCTTTCGGAGACCATTCGAGAGTCTTCGTAAAACGACCGTGGAACCGGCTCGCGAACCGCACGATCGTCGACCGTCACCCCTGCAAGGGCACAGGGTCACAGAGACCCCACAACATCATTTGTCGTACACATCACGAGGAGCCGCCTGATGTCCGACTTCGTACCCGGACTCGAAGGAGTCGTCGCGTTCGAGACGGAGATCGCCGAACCGGATAAGGAGGGCGGCGCCCTCCGGTACCGGGGCGTCGACATCGAGGACCTCGTCGGCCATGTCTCCTTCGGGAATGTCTGGGGACTCCTCGTCGACGGCGCCTTCAATCCCGGCCTGCCGCCCGCCGAGCCGTTCCCGATCCCCGTCCACTCCGGTGACATCCGTGTCGACGTGCAGTCCGCGCTCGCCATGCTCGCCCCGGTCTGGGGCCTCAAACCCCTCCTCGACATCGACGAGCAGCAGGCCCGCGAGGACCTCGCCCGCGCCGCCGTCATGGCTCTGTCGTACGTCGCCCAGTCCGCCCGCGGGCAGGGTCTGCCGATGGTCCCCCAGAACGAGATCGACAAGGCCCACTCCGTCGTCGAACGGTTCATGATCCGCTGGCGGGGCGAGCCCGACCCCAAGCATGTCGCCGCCGTCGACGCCTACTGGACCTCCGCCGCCGAGCACGGCATGAACGCCTCCACCTTCACCGCGCGCGTGATCGCCTCGACGGGCGCGGACGTCGCCGCCGCGCTCTCCGGCGCCGTGGGAGCCATGTCGGGTCCGCTGCACGGAGGCGCCCCTTCCCGTGTCCTCGGCATGATCGAGGAGATCGAGCGCACCGGGGACGCCGACGCGTACGTGCGCCACGCCCTCGACAAGGGCGAACGCCTGATGGGCTTCGGCCACCGCGTGTACCGCGCCGAGGACCCGCGCGCTCGGGTGCTGCGCCGCACCGCGCGCGAGCTCGGCGCCCCCCGCTTCGAGATCGCCGAAGCCCTGGAGAAGGCCGCTCTCGCCGAGCTCCACGCCCGCCGCCCGGACCGTGTCCTGGCGACGAACGTCGAGTTCTGGGCGGCCATCGTCCTCGACTTCGCCGAGGTCCCGGCCCACATGTTCACGTCCATGTTCACGTGCGCCCGTACCGCGGGCTGGTCGGCGCACATCCTGGAGCAGAAGCGCACGGGCCGCCTCGTGCGTCCCTCCGCGCACTACGTGGGCCCCGGCTCGCGGAGCCCCCAGGAGATCGAGGGATACGGGGACATCGCCCACTGACCCCCGTCGCCGGTCATCACGCGGGAGTGAGCAGCTCCGCGTGATGACGGGCGGCGACCAGCGGGTGCGCCCGCAGCTTGCCCTTCAGCTCGTTGAAGCCGTACTCGGCGAAGAGCGGATTCGACGGATCGTCGGTGACGCCGGGCGCGGCGGAGGCGTGCGGGAACGGCAGCGGCTCGACCCGGGCGTCGAGGCGGGGGTTGTAGAAGAACGGCACCGAGAACCGCTCGGTGGCCCCGGCCGGGCTCACCACCCGGTGGTTGGTCGCCACGAGATACCCGTTGGTGGCGACCTCCAGGAGCTCGCCCAGGTTGACCACGAAGGCGCCCGGCAGCGGCGGCACGTCGTGGAAGCGGCCGTCCTCGCGTTGCACCTGCAGCCCGCCGATCTGATCCTGGAGCAGGAGCGTCAGGAATCCGTAGTCCTTGTGCGCTCCCACGCCCTGGCCGGCGCCGTCGCCCGCGCTCCCCGGATACCGGACCAGCTTCAGGTGCGGGTGGGCCCGCTCGCCGAAGACCGGGTCGTAGAAGCCGGCCGGAGCTCCGATGGCGGTCAGCAGCTCGCGCAGCAGTCGCTGCGCGACCGCGCTCAGACGTTCGATCCAGGCCAGCGCGGCCGTCCGCAGTTCCGGCAGCGCGGCCGGCCACTGGTTCGGCCCCTGGAGCCACCAGTACGCGGGTTCGCCGGGACCGGGTGTCCGCGCGGTCCGCTCGGCCCCGATGTCGAGCTGGTCCCGCCAGTCCTGGCTGCCGCCGGTCCGCTCGTCACCCGTCCGCGTGTACCCGCGGAAGTGCGGCGAGCCGATGTTGTCGATGGCCAGCCGGTCGGCCTCGGGGAGCGCGAAGAACCGGTGCATGGCCCGCAGCAGCGCGCCGGTCTCGGCCTCGGTCACCCCGTGCCCGGTGAGCTGGAAGAACCCCACGTCGTGGGCGGCGCTGTGCAACTGCGCGTGCAGCAGTGCGCGCGCCTGGGGGCCGCGGTCGGCGGCGGAGAGATCGATGATCGGAAGCTGCTGGTACGAGGGGAACCGCTGCCCGCTCGGGGCAGGCGTGGAAGACGTGTTCGTCGTCATGAGATGCGTCCGCGGGGTGTACGGGTGCCCGGGCGGCCGCCAGGGGTGGGGCGGGGGCCACGGGTGCCAGGTGGAGGAGAAGCGGTGCGAAGGGGGCCGGTCAGGCAGAGCGCCGACAGCCCATGCTCGTGACGCGCACGAAATCCACGTGGCGGCGTCGGACGAGCATCGGAGGCATGGCCACAGGATACTGCCGCCCCCGCGATCCTCCTGTGACCCGGGTCACTCGGGCCGAACGCCCTCCCGGGCCCCGGCGCCCGCCCCGGCGGGACATGACACGCACTCGTGCCGGAACGCAGACGACCCGCGAGCTCGGGTCCCTCCGCCGTGCGGCGAAGGGGCCGGCCGGACGCACCGGCGAGCTCGCGGGTCGGGTGACTGCGTTGGATTGGGCCGGCTGCATGCGCATCACACATGCTGGTCCGGCGCCGAACCGAGTCCGACAACGGGCCGCTAGCCCGCAGTCACCTCGTATGTCCGGGTTTCCGTCATGAGCCGAACCACCTCCTCTCCTACGTGGGCAGCACTCTAGGAAGACATCCGGGGAGCCTCAAGCGATTTATGGAGAAGTGGCGGGACGGGTGCTCCTGGGACGGACGGGGCGAAAATCCGGCGTACAACGATTTCGTCCAATCTTCGGGGAACGAGGTGTGGGCTGGGTCACGTTCGAGTTGAATGGTGACCAGTGAGCGAACTGTCGCGTCGTACACACGGACGCAGCCTGCAGGGGGTCCAGGTGAGTGCTTCCCGGCGTAGTGGGACCACCGACGAGCTGGGCCCGGACGAGCCCGATCGGGATGGTTCGGATCTGCTTGCCGCGCTGCTGGACGGCATGGACGCGGCCCTGTGCGCCTTCGACGCCGACGGGGCCGTGACGCACTGGAACCGCGAGGCCGAGCGCATTCTCGGGTGGACGGCGGCCGAGGCCGTGGGGCGGCACGGCTTCGCAGGCTGGGCCGTGCGGACCGCGGACGCCGAAGAGGTCGAGGCCCGGCTGATGTCCTCGATGGAGGCCCCCGGCCGCCAGGTGCACGAGTTCGCGCTCCTGACCAAGGACGGCGGCCGCGTGCTCGTCCGCACCCAGTCCGCCGCCGTCCGCGGCCCGGACGGCAAGCCCGCCGGGGTGTACTGCGCCTTCAGCGAGGTGCACGCCCAGATCGACCTCGAACGGTCCATAGCCCTGAGCGAGGCGCTGTTCGAGGACGCCAGCTGGGGCGTGGTGCTGGTCGACGCCGACCTGCGGCCCGCCGTGGTCAACGCGCACGCCGCGAAGGCACTCGGGACCGGACGCACCTCCGTTCTCGGCCGCCCCCTGGGGGAGCTGCTCTCCCAGGGCGTCGAGGAACTGGAGAGCGCCTTCACCCACGTTCTGTCCGAGGGCGCGCCGCCCGCGCCCGCGGAGTTGTGGGTGAGCGTGCGCACGCCGGAGGGCGAGAAGCGCCGGTGCTGGCGCAGCGGCTTCCTGCGGCTCGCCTCGCCGCTCGCGGAGGAACCCGTACCCCTGGGCGTCGGCTGGCTCTTCCAGGACGTGACCGAGGCCAAGCAGACCGAGCAGGAGGCGGCGCTGCTGCGCTTCCGCGCCAACCAGCTGCACCGCGCGGCGCGGGCCGCCGCGGAGTGCGAGGACCCGGGCGAGGCCGCCACGATCCACCTCGACTTCGCCCTCGCGGGCTTCGCCGACCACGCCCTGGTCGACCGGGTGGCCGGGGGCCGGCTCGTGGACGGGGAGGCGGAGGGGCCTGTGCGGCTCGTCCGGACCGTCGCCACACCGGCCGGGGCGCCCGGGCCTAGCATCCTCACCGGCAAGGCCGGGCTGCCCGTGCGCTACGCCGAGGGGCACCCCGCGCTGCAGTGCGTGGAACGCGCCGGGTCGGTACGGGCCGACGCGGGCGCGGCCGACGCCGAGCAGGCGCGCGAGTGGGCTCTCGCCCGCCAGTGGCCGCGCGACTCCGTGCACGCCCTGTGCGCGGTGCTGCGCAGCCGCGGTCGGACGCTGGGAGTCGTGACGTTCCTGCGGAGCGCGGGGCGCAGCCGGTTCGAGCGCGCGGACGCGATGTACGCGGAGGACGTGGCCGTACGGATCGCGATGGCGCTGGACCTGGAAGGGCTGACGGGACGGCCCTGAGGCCGCCCCGGGACGCGAACTCCTCGCGCCGTCCCCCTGGGACCGCCGGGGACGCGTACCTCTGGGCGCCCCCGTCAGTCCTCTCAGCGGCGGTAGAAGATCCGGTCCCCGTACTCCGTCATGATCCGTCCGTTCCACTCGTGGCCGCCGTCGACGTTGCCCGAGCGGAGCAGGGGCGGTTCGATGCCGCGATCGGCGAGGGCGCCGGCGGCGGTGGCCATGACGGCTTGCAGGAGGGCCGAGGTGACGACGGTCGAGGCGGGGGCGAAGGGTGCCTCGATGGAGTCCACGGTGAGTTCCGCGTCGCCGACCGGGATACGCGAGTCGAGGACGAGGTCGCAGTGGTCCTTGAGGTAGGTGCCCGACACGTGCCGGGACGTCGTCTCGGTGGCGTAGGCGACGGAGGTGACGCCGATGACCTTCACGCCCAGGGCGCGGGCGTTCATGGCCATTTCCACGGGGAGCGCGTTGCGGCCGGAGAGCGAGATGATCACCAGCAGGTCGCCGGAACGCAGCGGGCTGCAGTCGAGGACGGCGCTCGCCAGACCGTCGACCCGCTCCAGGGCGGAGCCCAGCGTCGCGGGCATGACGTCGACGCCCACGACTCCCGGCACGGTGAGCAGGTTCATCAGGGCGAGACCGCCCGCGCGGTAGACGATGTCCTGCGCGGCGAGCGAGGAGTGCCCGGCGCCGAAGGCGAAGAGCCGGCCGCCCTCGGTGACGGTGTCGGCGATCAGGGTCCCGGCCGCCTCGATCTCCCCGGCGTCCTCGTCCCGTACCTGCCGCAGCAGGCCGATCGCGGCGTCGAAGAACTGCCCGGCCAGCTTGCTGTCGCTCATCGGCGAAGCCCCTTAGAAGTCTCGTCGCTCGGACGTCTCGTCGGCGTCGGGTCGGCACGGGGCGGACGGGCGGCTGAACCGGTTGCCCGGTGCGGCCGTACTCCCCTCGTGTCGCGGATCACGTTGCGGTCTGGACCACTGCCCTGTCAATACGACCCTCGGGCGCGGTCCACGACCGTCGAGGGTGGTCCCGGGCACCACCGAGGCACCACCGATGTGCCCCTGCCGCGGCCCGCGCGGGTGGACCGGGGACCGTGTCCGCGCGGTTTGCGGGCACTCGAAAGCATGCGGTTCGGACGGCGAGGCACGGTTGTCAGTGCTATGCGTCAGAATTGAGTTCAGGGCCAGCGCACACGCCGGTGGACCATCGAGTCTCCGGCAGAGCTAATCGAGGGGCACGAATGTCCGGACTGATCGACACCACGGAGATGTATCTCCGCACCATCCTCGAGCTGGAGGAGGAAGGCGTTGTCCCCATGCGCGCCCGGATCGCGGAGCGGCTCGACCAGAGCGGCCCGACGGTCAGCCAGACGGTGGCGCGGATGGAGCGCGACGGTCTGGTGGCGGTCGCCAGCGACCGGCATCTGGAGCTCACCGACGAGGGACGGCGGCTGGCCACACGCGTCATGCGCAAGCACCGCCTCGCGGAGTGCCTCCTCGTCGACGTGATCGGTCTGGAGTGGGAGCAGGTGCACGCGGAGGCGTGCCGCTGGGAGCACGTGATGAGCGAGGCGGTGGAGCGGCGCGTGCTGGAGCTGCTGCGCCACCCGACCGAGTCGCCGTACGGGAACCCGATCCCGGGACTGGAGGAGCTGGGCGAGAAGGACGGCGCCGACCCGTTCCTGGACGAGGGCATGGTGTCGCTGGCCGAGCTCGACCCGGGTCTGGACGGCAAGACCGTGGTCGTACGGCGGATCGGTGAGCCGATCCAGACCGACGCGCAGCTGATGTACACGCTGCGGCGGGCGGGCGTGCAGCCCGGCTCCGTCGTCAGCGTGACCGAGTCGGCGGGCGGGGTCCTCGTGGGCAGCGGCGGCGAGGCCGCGGAGCTGGAGGCCGACGTTGCCTCCCATGTGTTCGTCGCCAAGCGCTGACACCGTCGGCGGGCGTACCGGAACCGGCCGGTATCCCTGGTTCCGTATCCCGGCCATTTCCCCACCCGAGCTTCCGGTGCCCGCGAGGGGCAGCTCCCGGGCGTCGACGCAGGGGCCGGCAGCCGCTGACCTCCACGTCGGCGCCCGGGCGCACGCCGGACGCCGTGGGGCGCATGCCGTCCGGCGCACCCCTGGGTGTGTCAACTGCTGTGACTGTAGGGGCAGTTGTGATGTTTTCGCGACCTGGCCGAAACCAAGATTCAGTGTGCGGAATCGCAGCGCCGGGACCATTTGCGTGCGAGGCTGTCGCGTGAGGCATATGACCTGAGGGCTCTTGACCGTGTCCGAGAGCGATGGTGTGCGGTCGGGGAGGGGGCGTAAGGATGTGCCGCAGATGTGGAGAGGGCCCCGGCGCCGTCCGGCGCCGGGGCCTGTCCTCCCCTGTGCTGACCCGGAGCCCCGAGCTCCCAGGGTCATTCCCCTCGGACCGTTTTCCCCGAGCGGTCCGCCTCCCGCTGAAGATCTCCCCGCGGGGGCGGCGGTCAATCCTTGCGAGTGGTCACTCGAACGAGGGGTGTTGCGGCCAGAAAGGCCATTCTCGAAACCCCATTCGATAACGTGACGGTGTGGCGGGAGTACACATACGGACACCGAGCAGCAGAACAGCAGGAGCAGCGGCAGGAAGCGGTACGAGTGGACCGGCCGGATCGAGCGGGAGCGAGCGGGTCCGAGCGAGCTAGGGGGGTGCCATTACCGATGGTGCGGCGCATCGACGTGACGGGAGCGGGCGGCGTACGCCTCGCTGCCTGGGAGTTCGCCGATCCTCCCAAGAGCGACCAGCCGAGGGCCTCCGAGGCGCCCGGCGTGCTGTTACTGCACGGCCTCATGGGCCGTGCCTCGCACTGGGCGTCCACCGCCCGCTGGCTCTCCGAGCGGCACCGCGCCATCGCCCTCGACCAGCGGGGCCACGGCCAGAGCGACAAGGGCCCGGAGGCCGAGTACACGCGTGAGGCCTACGTCGAGGACGCCGAAGCCGCCCTCGACCAGCTCGGCCTCGGACCGGCCGTCCTCATCGGCCATGCGATGGGCGCCCTGACCGGCTGGCAGCTCGCCGCCAAGCGCCCCGATCTCGTCCGCGCCCTGATCATCTGCGACATGCGGGCCTCGGCACTGGGTGCCGCCTCGCAGCGCGAGTGGGAGGACTGGTTCAAGGCCTGGCCCGTTCCCTTCGCCACGCTCGCCGACGTACGGAAGTGGTTCGGCGAGGACGACCCCTGGGTGGAGCGCCGCAACCCCTCCCGCGGCGAGTTCTACGCCGAGGTGATGCACGAGTGCCCCGACGGCTGGCGCCCGGTCTTCGAACCGGAGCAGATGCTCAAATCCCGCCAGACATGGGTGTACGACGCCCACTGGGAGGAGCTCGCGCAGGTCCAGTGCCCCGCTCTGGTCGTCCGGGGCCTCGACGGCGAGCTCGGCCGGGCCGAGTCCCAGGAGATGGTCCGGGTGCTGCCGAGCGGCCAGTACGCGGAGGTCGCCGACGCCGGCCATCTGGTGCACTACGACCAGCCGGAGGCGTGGCGAGCCGCCATCGAGCCGTTCCTCGACGGCGTACTCACCAGCTAGCACGGGCCTTGTCACCGGCGTTCGGGACCGCCGGAGCGGGCGCCGGCGCGTGACCCGGCCGGCGCCGCCCGGCGCAGGCTCACCCCTTGCTGACCGCAGCCAGGATCTCCGGCAGGCGCCGGGCCGTCCGGGGCGCCGCCAGCCGGAGCCCCAGCAGGGTGATCAGCGCCCCGTAGACGGCCCCCACGGGCAGCAGCAGCCAGCTCCACCGGTCCCCGTCCGCGCTCACGTTCAGCCAGATCGTGAGGGCGATGACGGGGGCGGCCAGCAGAGCGGCCGAGACCATGCCGCCGAAGATGGAGATCCAGGCGAGGCCGGCCTGACCGGGGGCCACGTTCTTGTAGCCCTCCTGGGGGATGGAGTACGGAAAGCGGGCCGAGGACCAGGCGCCGGTCGCCAGCATCGCGCCGAGCAGCGCGAAGGACAGGCCGAGCACCTCGGGCAGCTGCCGCCAGGCATCGAGGAGCGAGGTCGTCAGGACGGTCACGAGCGTCGCGTACGGCAGGGTGATCACCAGCAGGGCCAGCGCACGCCCGCGCAGTTCGACGTACGCGTCGTGGGTCGAGGAGATCGTCATCGCGACCATCCAGAACGCGGACGTGTCCTGCCCGAACTGGTTGTACATCTGGATCCCGAGCATCCCCGCCGCGAAGCACGCGAAGTAGACCGTGCCGGTCCCCTGAAGGGCGTTGAACACCGGCACGATCAGCCCGATGGCCAGTGAGGTCACCCACGCCGCCTTGGTCTTCGGGTCGCGCCACACGTACCGCAGGCTGCGCTCCATGACCGTGCCGGTGCGCCCGGCCGGCAGCAGCCGCCCGATCCCCGACGAGCCCCGGTCCCGCGCGGCGGGCTCCGCCGCCTGGAGGGTGGACCCGTCGGGCGAGGTCATCAGCCGCGTCAGATGGCGGGACCAGAGGGTCAGCAAGCCCGCCAGGGCGGCCGCGCACAGCGCGAGTTGGGCGATCCCGCTGCCGTACGATCCGTCGCTCACCGAGTCCACCGCCCCGATCGCCGACGCGGGCGGCACCCAGCGCAGGACGTCCGCCGCCGGGTCCAGTGTCGACAGCCCGCCCGTCGCACCGAGGCGCTGTGCGCCGAAGTTGACCAGCTGCACGCCGACCGCGACGACCAGTCCGCTGAGCACCGCCAGATCACGGCCCCTGCGGCTGGACAGCAGCCGGATGTTGGCGGCCGCGACGGCCCGCGCGAGGGCCACACAGACCAGCAGGGCGAGCACGAGGGCGACGGCCGCCGTCACGTACGCCGCCGTCCCGTGCGCGACCGAGATCACCGAGCCGACCAGCAGGCAGAGGGTGAAGAGCGGCCCGATGCCGACCAGCGAGGCGGCCAGGAGCGCCCGGACGAGCGGCTGCGGCCGCAGCGGCAGCATCACCAGCCGCGTCGGATCGAGCGTCTCGTCGCCACCGGGGAAGAACAGCGGCATCACGGCCCAGCCGAGCGCCGTCACCGTCACGAGCGCCACGGCGACGGTGGTGGCGTGCGCGTTGCCGCGCAGCGCGATCAGCCCGGTCAGCTGGAGCGCGGCGACGAACAGGACGAGCACCAGGGAGACGATGTAGGCGGCCCGCCGCCCGGCGGACTGCCGCAGCCCGTTGCGCAGGAGCGACAGTTTCAGACGGACGACGACGGGAGTGATCGACGCGGCGGAGACGCCGGTGCCGGCGCTCACCGGGGGGCCCCGCCGCCCAGCCAGTCCAGGTCGGTCGCGATGCCGCGGCCGTGCGCGCCGACCAGTTCCAGGAAGGCCTGCTGGAGCGAGGGCGCGGTGCCGCGCACCTCCGCGAGGGGGCCGTACGCGCGGATGCGTCCGGCGGCCATGACGGCGACCCAGTCGCACAGTGACTCGACCAGCTCCATCACGTGGGAGGAGAAGACGACGGTGGCGCCGGAAGCGGTGTACCGCTCCAGGACACCGCGGATGATCTGCGCGGAGACCGGGTCGACGCCCTCGAACGGCTCGTCGAGGAAGAGGACTTCGGGGTTGTGGAGGAGGGCGCAGGCCAGGCCGATCTTCTTGCGCATGCCGGTCGAGTAGTCGACGACGAGTTTGTGCTGCGCGCCCGCGAGGTCGAGGACGTCGAGGAGCTGGGTGGCGCGCTTGTCGACCTCGGCACCGGGCAGGCCGCGCAACCGGCCGGTGTACCCGAGCAGTTCCCGCCCCGAGAGCCGCTCGAAGAGCCGGAGCCCCTCGGGCAGCACGCCGATCCGCGCCTTCACCTCCACCGGGTCGCGCCACACGTCGTGGCCGACCACCTCGACGGTGCCCTGATCGGGCCTGAGCAGCCCGGTCACCATCGACAGGGTGGTGGTCTTGCCGGCCCCGTTCGGACCGACGAGCCCGATGAACCGGCCCGCGGGCAGCTCCAGATCGATCCCGGCGACCGCGATCTGTTCGCCGAACCGCTTCCAGAGCCCTCGCACGCGTACGGCGGGCACGCCGTCGTCCTTCGCTCCCTCGGTCATGTAGGCACCCTAAGGGCCGACGGGCCGGCCCGGGGGTGTGGAGAACCGCGCGACCAGCCACGACGGAGCCCGGCCGCCGAACCATCGCTGCGGCGGCGCGGATCGCGCCGTTACCGATCCCGTCCGCAGGCGTAGGCCAGCGGCGAGATCAGCTCCTCCGCGTCCGGCAGCCAGCGGTTCGCGTGCGTCGGCCGGCAGGCCCACTGCACGGCGCCCCGGGAGCCGAACCGGGTGGGCGGCGCGGCCACATAGGCCCCCTCGCCGAGCGCGACCAGGTCGAGCGAGGCCGGCGGCCAGCCCAGCTTCCTTACGAGATCGGGGACCTTCGCCGCGGCGCCGGGAAGCACGAAGAAGTGCATGCGCCGGTCCGGCGTGCAGGTCACGGGGCCGAGGGTGAGCTCCATCCGCTCCATGCGGGCGAGCGCCAGGAACCCGGCCGTCTCGGGCACGTCGATCGCGTCGAACGTACGCCCCGTGGGCAGCAGGACCGACGCCGTCGGCTGCTTCGACCAGAGGCGGCGCGCAACGGTCGCGCTGCCCGTCGCCTGAGTCGCCCAGTCCTCGCGTGTCGGATGCGCTCCGGGCACGGCACAGGCCGGCTCTCCGCAGGAGCAGTGCTGCACCCCGTCGGCCGCTTCCAGCCACGTGCCGGGGAACACGTCCCAGTGGCGTTCCTCGGCGTAGCGCACGGCGGCTTCCTGCAGCGATTCGCCACGCTGCTTCGGGATCTGTGCGGACTCGGTGCCTGCGATGGTCTTTTCCACGTTCGACTCAACTCCCGGGTCCACCTCGGGTTACGGGGGACACGCGCGCGGGGGAGGGGCATCGATTCCGCGCCTGGGGCGCATGGATGCACGTGTGGGGGCGCGCAGGGGGAACGGCAGCCGGTAGTGGGTAATCAGGGATGGGGTCGGGCAACCGCCCTTACCCCGGCAATCCTCACATGTCTCGCATCTTCGGTATGTCTGCGGGGCATTGATCTTCCTGGCCGACCTCTTTCGACGGGCCGGCCGGTGAAGACACGTCAACTCGGTGCGTGGGCAGGCACCGCAGCCACAGGGGGTACGCCATGGCCGCAAGGCCACTCATCGCCAGGCAGCCGAACGAACGACTGCAGGCACTCATCCAGGAAGCGGGCTGCTCGAACGCCGGGCTGGCCCGCCGGGTCAACATGTGCGGGGCGGAACACGGACTCGATCTGCGCTACGACAAGACGTCCGTCGCGCGCTGGCTGCGCGGCCAGCAGCCGCGTGGACGGGCTCCGGCGATCATCGCCGAGGCGCTCGGCCGCAAGCTCGGCCGGACGGTCACGATCGACGAGATCGGCATGGCCAACGGCAAGAACCTCGCGTCCGGCGTCGGTCTCCAGTTCTCGCCGACCATACTGGGCGCCATCGAGCAGGTCTGCGAGCTGTGGCGCAGCGACGTGGGGCGGCGGGACTTCCTGTCCGGCTCGTCCGTCGCCTCCTCCGCGCTCGTCGAGCCGAGCCGCGACTGGCTGATCTCGTCGCCGGACTCGCAGGTCGCCCGCTCGGCGGGCCCGCGCGTCGGGCTCTCGGACGTGGCGGCGGTCCGCGCGATGACCCAGGCCCTCGTCCAGCTCGACCACCAGTACGGCAGCGGGCATGTGCGCCCGGTCGTCGTGCACTACCTGAACAGCGTGGTCTCCGGGCTGCTCGCCGGCTCCTACCGGGAGGCCGTCGGACGCGAACTGTTCGCCGCCGTGTCCCGGTTGACGGAACTCGCCGGCTACATGGCCATCGACACGGGCCAACCCGGGCTCGCCCAGCGCTACTACATCCAGGCGCTGCGGCTCGCCCAGGCGGCCGGGGACCGCGGTTACGGCGGTTACGTCCTCGCCGCGTCCATGAGCCACCTGGCCGCCCAGCTCGGCAACCCGCGCGAGATCGCGCAGTTGGCACGGGCGGCGCAGGAGGGGGCACGCGGGCGGGTGACGCCGCGCGCGGAGTCGATGTTCCACGCGGCCGAGGCGCGCGGGCACGCGCTGATGGGCGACGCACGGGCCGCGCAGGTGGCGTCCGGGCGGGCCGTGACCGCGCTGGAGGGCGCCGACGCGGCCTCCGGGGACGACCCGACGTGGATCGCGCACTTCGACGAGGCCTATCTGGCCGACGAGTTGGCCCACTGCCACCGGGACCTCGGCCAGGCCGAGGCCGCCGCGCGGTGCGCCGAGGAGTCTCTCGCCGGTCATCCCGAGTCGCGTGCCCGCCGCCGCGCGATCGGCTATGTCCTGCTGGCCACGGCACAGGTCCAGCAACGCGAGGTGGAGCAGGCCTGCACCACCGGTCTGCGCGCCGTCGAACTGCTCGGCACGCTCCGTTCCAACCGGGGCGCCGAGTATCTGGAGGACCTGCAGCAGCGCCTGGAACCGTTCCGGGACGAGGCGGTGGTACGGGAGTTCGGGGCGCGGATGGAGTTGCAGACGGCGGCGTGAACGCACGGGTGGGGCACGTGGGTCGAGTGTCCGTGCCCCGGCGCGCACGGACCGGTGCGTGCCCCGGCGGGGGCGCACGCCGCGTGCGCCCCACGGGATCTACGGCGCGCGGGGTGCGGCGTACGGCCGGGCCGTGTCCGCGTTCGGTGCGGTCGCGTTTTCGCCGGGGTCCGGTGCGGGCGTGATCATTTGTCTCACGCTCCCTGCCGCCGCGCACGTGAACATATGGCCTGTGCCGGCGTGAACGCCGGGAAAACGAGAGCGCTGTGAGCGAAGGACGTGAGATACAGCGCATTCGGGGGCGGTTTCGTTACCCGTGTCACAGGGTGCGGGGGTCGGGTCCCGTGCTGCGTGGCACCGGGTCGTGGGGACCCGGTAGCGTGAGCCGACGATCCCGAAGGTCCCCCATTCGTAGGAGTCCCGGTGACGCAGAGCGGACAGGGCGAGGAGCCCTCGGCGCGGCCCGCGCGCGAAGGCATCGTGCTGCCCTCCGACGGCAGCGAGCCGCTGCTGCCGGGTACGACGGGTGACGGCGCCACCCCGGCGGGTGGTCAGGCCTGGGGCAGGCCGTGGGGCCCCGACCAGTCGGCCGCCCCGGCGCCGCAGCCCGGTGACGGCTGGGGAGCGCCGGTGAACGGCACCCAGGCGTGGGGCGCCGCCGAGCCGTCCCCGCCGACGCCCTCCACCCCGGAGTGGGGCACCTCCGCGTCCTCCGGGTCCCAGGGCTGGCCGGCTTCGGACCCGCACGGTTCCCAGCAGGCGCAGGGCTTCGCCCAGCCGCAGGCTTCCGGCGCCGGACCGCTGCCGCCCGAGGCCGCGCAGGCGTCGTCGTACGGCGCGCAGAACGGCTATGCGCCGGGGGCGCACGGCTCGCAGGCGGCGGCCGGCTACGACGGCTACGACGGCTACGGGGCCCCAGGGCACCAGGGGCAGCAGGGGCAGCACACCGGACAGTCCGTGCCGCTTCCGCCCGGCGGCGATGACGGGGCGACCCAGTACATTCCGTTCATTCCGGCCGCCCCGGGGGGCGACGAGGGCGCCACCCAGTACATACCGCCGGTGGGACCGGGCGCGCTGCCGCCGGAGGTCCCGGCCGACGCGACGCAGTTCCTCGGACGGACGCCGCAGGGCGGCCCCGGTGCCGGATCCATGCCGCCCGCGGCCGGTTCGGACGCCGACGCCACGCAGTACATCGCTCCGGTGCCCGCGCAGTCGGCCGGGTCCTACGGAATACCCTCCGGCGCGCCGGAGGAGCGGCAGCCCCCTGCCGAGTTCGACAACCTCTTCCGCAGTGAGCCGGAGGCGCACGGGGCGACGCAGATGATGCCGCCCATCGACGCGTCCGCACCTGCCCCGTACGACACGTACGGCGCGCAGGCCGCGCCCGGCGCACCCGGTGGCCGGGCCGCCGCACGGCGGGGCGGCGCGTCCGACGGCGACGAACCGGGCGGCGGTGGCCGCGGCCGTTCGCGCGTCCCGGTGATCGCGGCCGTCGGCATCGGCATCATCGTGCTCGGCATCGGCGCCGGAGCCGCGCTCAGCGGCGGCGGAGGCGATGACAGCAAGGACGACACCGGCAAGCCGGTGTCCGCGACGGCGCCCGCCACGCAGGGCTCGTCGGCACCCGCCGCCGACCCGGCGAAGGCACAGGCCGTCGAGCTGGACAAGCTCCTCGCCGACAGCAGCGACAGCCGTGACGCGGTGATCAACGCCGTGGCCGATGTGAAGGTGTGCAACGACCTCGACCAGGCGGCCAGTGATCTGCGGGACGCGGCCGAGCAGCGGGGCGAGCTGGTGACCCGGCTCTCCGCTCTCGCGGTCGACAAGCTGCCGAACCACGCCGCGCTGTCCACCGCCCTCACCAACGGCTGGAAGGCCTCCGCGGCGGCCGACAACCACTACGCGGCCTGGGCCGGCCAGGTCAAGGACAAGAAGGGCTGCCGCAAGGGCCACGCCCGCACCACGGGCCAGACCCTGGCGGCCAACCAGGCCAGCGGTACCGCCTCCAACGAGAAGGAGAAGGCCGCGAGGCTGTGGAACTCCATCGCCTCCAAGTACGGCCTGACGCAGCGGGCCCGCACCCAGCTCTGACCACTCCGGCCGGCCGGGGCGGAAGCCGCCCCGGCCGTGGACGACGTCCGTCCGGAGTGATTCGCGCTACTCCGCGTTCTCCAGCGTCTTCGACATGTTGACGAACCCGCGCCGTGCCGCCGTCAGTTGACCATTGCGTACGACCTGGAACGTCACGTCGGAGTTGATGAGGCGCGGGAAGCCGACGGCCGCGATCATGTCCTCGAAGCGCCAGCTGAGCGTCGGCGTGAGCCCGCCGGTGCTCACCTTCAGACCGTTGTCGAGCGTGCGCCGGATGGTGAGCGACGAGACCTCGCCCGCGCCGATGGACTCGATGACCTTCCTCAGCACGGTGTAGGCGATCCAGGTGGTCTGCACCCCGGCGTCATCCGGCACGATCCGGTTGTCGCCGAAGGCCTGCTCCTTGATCACCTTGCGCATCTGGTCCCAGCGAGGGTCGCTCGCCGTCGGGTACCAGCCGGTGACGTACGAGCCCTCGTAGGGGCCCGACCTGCCGCCGGTGGCGTCGATCTGCGACTGGTCGACGCTGCCGATGACGGTACCGGTGCGCACCTTGGGGTAGTTCGTGCTGTCGCGCCGGAACGAGTCCATGAAGGTGTTGGTGCGGTCGCCGAGCGCGGGGACCACACAGCCCCGCAAGGCCGCGTCGGAGGTCGCGTGCCGGAGCGCCTGCTGCGTCGGCACGGAGTACTCGGTGGCGTCCTCGGCCGCCCGCTGGTCCGCGGCCTGCGTGTGCCCCTGCGTCCGGAGGCCGGAGTTGAGCAGCACCGGGAGCTCGTCACCGGCGATGGTGTCGGGGCGGATGAGCGAGACCGGACCGCAGCTCTTGCCGAGCTGCTCGCCGAGGCCGGCCAGCAGGGCCGGCTGACCGCCGTTGACGGGATAGGAGAGGGGGCTGGTGAACTCGTCGTCGGTGACGCCGTAGCCCCCTATGTAGGGGATGCCCGCGCTTTCCAGCGGGGCGAGGAACGATTTGCTGTGCTGGCTGTAGGAGCCGACGACCGCGACGACGTTCTCGTCGGCGGCCCGCTCGGCGCAGTGCGCGGCGGAGACCGACTCGTTGTGGTCGTTGCAGGTGAGGACCTCGAGCTTCCGGCCGTTGATGCCGCCGTGGGCGTTGACCCAGCGTGCGTAGGTCCTCGCCAGCGCCGGCATTCCGGGCTTGTTGGTCGCGCTGGTCTTCTCCGGGGCCCAGGTCATCACCCTGACGGGGCCATCCCCGGAGCCCCCCCGTGGCACCAGGGATGGCCCCGCACCCGACGGCGACCGACGCGGACGCCACCAGAGCGCTCGCGTACAGCAGCGTGGCCTTTAAGGGCCGGGGCGGGACGGGGGAGGTGGTGCGAGTACGTCGCCTACCGGTCATGGACAGGCACGATTCCCTCACACCGAGAACCCTTGTGTGACCCTTGGTCGACTCGAGGTTACGTAGAGGTGAATTGCGGGGGCCGATGAACTGCTTTTCACAGGGAACGTACGATCGGTGACCGTGCAAGGTTCGGAGAACTCTTCCCGTCGCGGCCGTCGCTCATCCACCATGGGCGGCATGCCACTGAACGACATGCCGTGGTGGCGCTGGCGCAGCAATGTGCGCTCCGCGCTGCACATGCTTTCCGACCCCGCCTTCCAGCGAGACGTCTGGCTCGCCGGTGTCGACGGATACGGGGACGTCACCGACGCCGTGTACCGCCTGGTCGAGGACACCTGGCTGGACAACTGGTCGGCCGAGAAATACGTCGGCACGATCTTCCGCGACTCCCAGGAGGCGGCCCTCGTGGACAGCGCCGTCCTGCGGGTGCTGCGGATCATGCACCAGGTCGGCCCCGACGCGCCCGTCTCCGCCTATCTCGACCACCAGGCGTGGCCGGAGGCCCTGCAGGCCGCACGCGCCGCGCACGTTCGGCTGGCCACGAGCGACGGTGAGGACCCGGACGCGCCTCCGCGCACGCTTGAGGTCCTGCGCATCATGACGCGGTCGGCCTAGCGGTCGGCCTAGCGGTCGGCCTGGCGGTCGGCCTGGCGGTCGGCCTGGCCGTCGGACGGCGGTGGGCCTCCGCGGGGCGCCCGAGGGGCGTCCGCGTGGCGGGACGACAGTCCGCCCAGGGCGCCTGGTATGGGACCCTGTCCCGCATGAATGAGCCGTCCGTCCGCGGGGCCGCCCCCGCCGCCGAGCAGTACGTCCTGACCCTCTCGTGCCCCGACAAGCAGGGCATCGTGCACGCCGTGTCGAGCTACTTGTTCATGACCGGCTGCAACATCGAGGACAGTCAGCAGTTCGGCGACCACGACACGGGTCTGTTCTTCATGCGGGTCCACTTCTCGGCGGAGTCGCCGGTGACGGTGGAGAAGCTGCGCGCGAGCTTCACGGCCATCGGGGACGCCTTCCACATGGACTGGCAGATCCACCGGGCCGAGGACCGGATGCGGGTCGTCCTCATGGTCAGCAAGTTCGGCCACTGCCTGAACGACCTGCTCTTCCGCGCGCGGATCGGCGCGCTGCCCGTCGAGATCGCCGCCGTGGTCTCCAACCACACGGACTTCGCGGAGCTCGTGGGGTCGTACGACATTCCCTTCCACCACATCGCGGTGACGAAGGACACCAAGGCCGAGGCCGAGGCGCAGCTGCTGGAGCTGGTGCGCGAGAAGGACGTCGAGCTGGTCGTCCTCGCCCGCTACATGCAGGTCCTCTCGGACGACCTGTGCAAGCAGCTCAGCGGCCGCATCATCAACATCCATCACTCGTTCCTGCCGAGCTTCAAGGGCGCCAAGCCCTACCACCAGGCGCACACCCGCGGGGTCAAGCTCATCGGCGCCACCGCGCACTACGTCACCGCCGACCTCGACGAGGGCCCGATCATCGAGCAGGAGGTCGAGCGGGTCGGCCACGACGTCACCCCCGACCAGCTGGTCGCCATCGGCCGTGACGTGGAGTGCCAGGCACTGGCCCGCGCGGTGAAGTGGCACGCGGAGCGCCGCATCCTGCTGAACGGCCGCCGGACGGTCGTTTTCGCGTAAGGGCGTAAGGGCGTAAGGGCGTAAGGGCGGCCGCTGCCCACCGGTGCGTGGGCCGCTCCTCCGTCCGGCATACGGGCGTGACGGCGCACCGGCGTGACGTGGTGCGGCGTCGGCGGCCGGGGACATGCGGTCCGCGGCTTCGCCCCCGCGCCCGGCTACATCCGGCTCAGTGACGCCGCCGCGAACAGCACGTCCCTGATGACCTCACGGTCGCCGTCCTGTCCGGCCGCGGCCTCCTCCGGGGACACATGGCCCGCGGCCAGGCGGCAGAATTCCACCCCGTCCAGCGCGACATGGGCGACCTCGCGCTCGGCGGAGCCGACGGCTCCGGGCGAGTCGAGCGGGATGAGCCACTCGCCGCCGCCGGAGCCCTCGATCTCGAGGCGCAGGCTGCGCCCGGGAGCGCCCGCGGTGACGAGATGCCGGGCCGGCGCGGCCGACAGCCCCGCCCGGCGCCGCTCGGCGAGCGACACGGGCAGCATCCGCGCGGCCAGGTCGATCATCCGGTGGAGATGCCGGGGAGCGGGCGGCTCGTACGGGTAGTCCACCGCGTCGGCGATGTCCCCCGCGTGCACCCAGGTCTCGAAGGCCCGGTCCAGCAGCGAGTCGCTGAGCGGCAGTTCGAAGCCGCCGTAGGCCACGGTGAGCAGCCCGGAGTCCGCCCCTCGCTCGACGGCGCGGGCGTGGGGGGCGCCTCCCTCCACGAACGACGCCGTCCGGACGATGGTGTGGCTCTGTTCCCGCCAGGGCCGGCGCACGGACCGGGTGGGCGGGACGTTCGACGCCCGCCAGTACGCCTCGGTGCGCTCCTGCGGCGTCGGCCGCTCGGCGGCGGTGCCGCCGAGCGGGTCGTCCAGGCCCAGCGCGACGGCGACCAGTCCGTCGACGCTCAGCAGATGGGCGATGACCCCGGCGACCGTCGTCCGGCGGCTCGTGGGCCCGTCGCCCTCGAACCAGCGCAGCCGCACGGGCGCGTGCCACTCGGAACCGCCGATGTCCTGGAGCAGGGCGTCGAGCCGGGCGGTCTCGGCGTCGTACGGAGCGGCCCACTCGGGTACCGGGATGCGCGGCGGGCGCCGGTCGAGGCAGCTCGTCAGGACGCGGGTGCGCAGCGTCGGGTCCAGGTCCAGGCTCTCCGCGGGATGCAGCAGTCCTACCGCCTCGCGCAGCCGCAGCGCCTCGTCCGCGCACGAGCCGCAGTGTCCGAGGTGTTCCTCGACGGCCGTCGTCTCGTCCGCCGAGCAGGCGGCCAGCGCCCACGCGCCGAGCAGTGACTTCAGGATCCGGTGTTCGAGGACGAGCGGCGCCGGGCCGGGCGTGGCGGCCGGTTCGGGCAGCGCCAGTCCGGTGTCCTCGACGGAGGCGCGCGGCGGCGGTATGCGCGGGGGCCCGCCCGGCCCCGGTTCGGCGTCGCCGCCGCTCCCGGGGAGGCCGGGGTCACGAGGGTCCCGGGAGCCCCGGGGGTCTTCGTGTCCGTCCTCGTACCTGTCCTCGTACCTGTCCCGGTTCCCGTCCTCGTCGTCGAACGACTCGAACCGGTCATTTCCTTCGGTCACCGCGCACCCCCGTATTCGGGCGGGGCGCCGGCGGGTCCGGTCTCGTGGGCGGTGGACAGGAGCTGGAGGCCGAGGCGGAGCCGGCGGCGGGCCTCGTCCTCGGTGACGCCGAGGTCGACGGCGGCCTGGCGGTAGTCGCGGCGCTGGAAGTACGCGAGCTCCAGGGCGGCCCGCAGCGGGGTGGGCATGGAGGTGACGATGTAGTCCGCGCGGGCGGCGACGGACGCGCTGCGCACTTTGCGCTCCAGTTCCTCGGCGGTGCCCCGGCCGCCCTGGGCGAGCGCGGCGGTCTCGGTGGCGCGCAGGCGCTGCACGGCGAGACGGTGGGTCAGTGCGGCGACCCAGGAGCGCAGGGGGCCCTGCTTGGGGTCGTACGCGTCGGGGTTCTCCCAGACGTGGGCGAAGACCTCGCGGGTGATCCCGTCGGCGGCCCGCTCGTCTCCGAGCACGCGATGGGCGAGGCCGTGCACCAGCGAGGCGAACCGGTCGTAGAGCTCACCGAGCGCGGCCGCCTCCCCCCGGGAGAGCCGCTGCTGCATCTTGCGGTCCCAGCGGGGCGGTGCGTCCTGCTTCGCCATGCGGCCCCCTCACCTCTGGTAGTGCCCGGCGCCCGTCCGTGTGTCCGGCCGGTGTCCCGGCCGTGTCCCCTGTCGCTGTCCAGCCATGCGGTGCTGCTGTCCAGACTGTGTGCAACTGCTGTCCTGAATGTAGTCGGCACGTACGACAGCGCACGCCCCTTTGCGCCAATGTGCGCCCCTGGACCGGCCATGAATGGTAGAGGCGTGGCGCTTCCGCCCCCGGATGTGACCACAACAGACCGTACGCGACCGAAAGAGGCCCCTCCTGAAGGATTTTCGACCGTAGACAGTCGTTTCTTCCTGCGGCGATCCGTGTTTCATGGAACTGCGGGTGGGCAGCCGCGCTGGAAGGAAGCGTACGGAGTGCTTCCGTTTCTGCTGGACGAGGCGAGCGAGAGGCGTGGCGGTGACGCTCAAGGTGACCGACGTGACCGACGTGACCGACGGCGAGGGCGGCGCGGGCGGCACAGGGAGTACGGGCGGCCCGGGTGCCCTGAGCCGCGAAGTGGGCGAGTGGGCCGTGCTGCGGGTGTCGGGCGAGCTCGACCTCGTGACGTCGCCGGCGCTGCGCCAGAGCGTGCACGACGTGGTGGCCGAGGGCCGGCACAGCATCGTGCTGGACCTCTCGGGGGTCGTGTTCTGCGACTCCAGCGGTGTCGGCGTCCTGATCGCAGCGCGCCGCCTCATGCGCTCCTGCCGCGGCCGCCTGCGGCTGATCCTGCCCGCCCAGGGAGCGGCCGACGGCTCCCACGTCAACCGTGTCCTCGCGGCCCTCGGCGTGCGCCGTCTCTTCGACGTGTACCCCGACGTCGACGCCGCCGTCGACGAGGAGTCCCGCCCGCTGTCGGCCTGACAGCACCTGCGGGGCACCGTACCCGCGCCTTCGCCCGGAGTGACGCCCCCTGCTCACTGCGCGACGCACCGCCACGCGGTTGTTCCAGAATTCTCGCGGTCTTGGCACAACCGTCGTTTTCCCGCTCCCCGGGCGGCCCGGTCGTCGTACGCTCCGTTCCAGATGAACCGCAGTCCGGCCGAGGCCGGCTGAGAAGTGAGGCGGTCCGAACACACCATGGTCAGCACCGAGTACGAGCGCAGGATTGCCGCCCGGTTCGCCGGATTCGACCAGGACGGCAACGGCTACATCGACCGCGAGGACTTCAACGTCGCGACCAAGGCGGTGCTCGCCGAGTTCGGTACGACGGCGCGGTCGGACAAGGGTCAGGCCCTGTACATCGGAGCCGAGGCGTTCTGGCAGGGCATGGCCGGGATAGCGGACCGGGACGGCGATCAGCGGATCACCCGCGAGGAGTTCGTCAGCGGCGCGGTGAAGCGGCTGCGCGACAACCCCGAGCGGTTCGCCGAGATCGCCCGCCCCTTCCTGCACGCGGCCCTCGCGGTGGCGGACACGGACGGGGACGGTGCGGCCACGGTGGAGGAGACCACGCGCGTCCTTCGGGCCCTCGGAGTGGGCGACGACCTCGCCACCGCGGCCGCCGCCGCCCTGGACGCGGACGCCGACGGACGGATCGGCGAGACGGAGGTCGTGAGCGCGTTCGCCCGCTACTTCACGGTGCCGGAGTAGCAGAGACCGGGGCCGACGGGGGCGCCCGGGACGGGCCGGGTCGACCCGGCCCACAGGCTCTCCCGGGGACGGTCGACCGCCGGCCCCGGCCGGCCCACGGCTCACCCCTGGACGGCCGCTCACCCCGAGAGGCTCGTGCCACCGGGGCCTCAGCCGGAAAAGCGTTCCCTGAGCCGGTACTTGAGCACCTTGCGCAGCGCCTCGTTGCGCGGAAGGGCGTCCACGACCTCCAGCTGCTCCGGCAGCTTGTGCACGGACAGCCCTTCCCCGCGCAGATACGAGGTCATCGCGGCCAAGGTCAACTCCTCCGCTCCCGGAGGCTGTTCGACCACCGCGCAGACGCGTTCCCCGCGCTCGGTGTCGGGCAGTCCGATCACGGCGACGTCCCCGACGGCCGGGTGCCGGTGCAGCAGGTCCTCGATCTCCTTCGCGGAGATGTTCTCGCCCTTGCGGATGATGATGTCCTTGACCCGGCCGGTGAGAACGAGATGCCCGCTCCCGGTCAGATGCCCGACGTCCCCGGTGATCAGGAACCCGTCCCCGTCGAACGCCTCCGCCGTCTGCGCCGGGTTCAGATACCCCTGGCACACGGCCTCCCCCCTGAGCCGTACGTCGCCGTCGACGTCACAGGGCCGGGGGGCTCCCGCCGCGTCCACGATCCGTATCTCCATGCCCTCCGGGGGCCTGCCCTCCGTGGTCGCGAGGTTCTCGGACGTGTCGTCCGGCGCGCCCATCGTGATCATCGGGACCTCGGTCATCCCGTACCCGTGGGTGAGCTGCACGCCCATCTCCCGGACGACGGAGTGATAGACCTCGGGCGGCTTCGGGGCTCCGCCGCCCGCGAGCAGCCGCAGCGTGGGAATGACGGGCTCCCCGGGCTGCTTGCGCTGTTCGGCGAGGAACATCGAGTAGAAGGCGGTCGACCCGCCGGCCACCGTCACGCCGTGCTCGCGGTAGCCCTCCAGTGCGGCGGGCAGCGCGAAATGCTCGAACATCACGGCCGGGAAGCCGTACAGCAGCAGCATCACCGTGTAGTCGGGCCCGGCGATGTGCGCGTACGGGAAGGCCATCGAGCCCACGTCGTCGGCGGACAGGTGCAGGGCGTGCGCGAGACAGGAGCCGCCGGCGATCAGTGAACGGTCGGTGTGCAGCACGCCCTTGGGGTCGGAGGTGGTCCCCGAGGTCCAGTAGATCCAGCGGACGGAGGTGCCCTCGGAGGGCGGGGCCGGCAGCACCGCGGGATCGCCCTCCGGCAGCGCGTCGTACGCCTCGAAGACGTTCTTCGCGCCGAGCCGGTGCGCCATCGCGGTGTGGTCGAAGCCGCGCCACTCGCCCGGCACGGCGAAGTACTCCGCCTTCGACTCCCGCAGCGCGAAGCCGACCTCGCGGTCGCGGTAGAAGGGGATGACCGGTGACTGGACGGCGCCGATGCGGGCCAGCGCGAAGGACAGCAGAGCGGTCTCGATGCGGGTGGGCAGCTGCCAGGCGACCACCGTGCCGGGGCGCACACCCCGGTCGTGCAGGCCCGCCGCCACCCGCTCGGCGCGGTCGCGCAGCTCGCCGAAGGTCAGGGACCGGTCGTCCTGGAGCAGGACGGGCCGGTCGGGGGTGAGGTCGGCACGGCGGGCGACGAGCTCCCACAGTGTGCGCGCGGAGCTCAGGGCGTGTGCGGTGTCGTTCACTTCGACCCCCTGTGGTTCGTTGACTTCGACACCCGTAGCTGACGGGCAGTCAGATCGTGCGCAGAGCGTAGGGCTCGCCGCCTTGTCGGTCCATAGGCGCGGGGCTAGCCTGCTTGTGAACAGGGATCTGACGACCCATCAGATAGTGGAATGCGTCCCGAGGGACACCCTCGGACGGACCCGTACGCCAGGCGGAGGGGACCATGACCGAACTGCCCCGCATCATCAGCGTCGACGACCATGTGATCGAGCCCGCTCACCTCTTCGAGACCTGGCTGCCGCGGAGGTACCGGGAGCGCGGTCCGCAGCCGCTCACCGCCGGGATCGGCGAACTCGCCTACGTCGCGGGCAAGTACCAGATCACCATGGACCCGGACGGCCCGCCGACCGACTGGTGGATCTACGAGGACCTCAAGTTCCCGTACAAGCGCAACATCGCCGCCGTCGGGTTCGACCGCGACGAGATGACACTGGAGGGCATCACCCGCGCCGAGATGCGGCGCGGCTGCTGGGACCCCGTCGAGCGCCTCAAGGACATGGACCTCAACCATGTCGAGGCCAGCCTCTGCTTCCCCACCTTCCCGCGCTTCTGCGGCCAGACCTTCGCCGAGGCGCACGACAAGGAGGTGGCCCTGGCCTGTGTGCGGGCGTACAACGACTGGATGGTCGAGGAGTGGTGCGGCGACAGCGGCGGCCGGCTGATCCCGCTGTGCCTGATCCCCCTGTGGGACATCGACCTCGCGGTCGCCGAGATCCGCCGCAACGCCGCGCGGGGCGTGAAGGCCGTCACCTTCTCCGAGATCCCCACCTATCTGGGGCTGCCCTCCATCCACTCCGGCTACTGGGACCCGTTCTTCGCGGTCTGCCAGGAGACCGGGACGGTCGTGAACATGCACATCGGCTCGTCGTCCCAGATGCCCGCCGCGTCCCCGGACGCGCCCCCCGCCGTCCAGGCCTCGCTGTCCTTCAACAACGCGATGGCCTCCATGATGGACTTCCTGTTCAGCGGTGTCCTGGTGAAGTTCCCGCGCCTCAAACTCGCCTACTCCGAAGGCCAGATGGGCTGGATCCCGTACGCCCTGGAGCGTGCCGACGACGTCTGGTCGGAGCACCGCGCCTGGGGCGGGGTCAGGGATCTGATCCCGGAGCCCCCGTCCACGTACTACTACCGGCAGATCTTCTGCTGCTTCTTCCGCGACAAGCACGGCGTCGCGTCCCTGGACGTGGTGGGCCGCGACAACGCCACCTTCGAGACCGACTACCCGCACGTCGACTCGACCTTCCCGCACACCAAGGAGGTCGCCCTCGACCATGTGAAGGGCCTCGACGACGAGACGATCCACAAGCTGATGCGCGGCAACGCCATCCGCATGCTGGATCTGGACCTGTAGTGGACCTGACGTACACGCCCGAGGAGGAGGAGTTCCGCGCGCGCCTGCGTACGTGGCTCGCCGGGGTCCTTCCGACGCTGCCGCCGAAACCGTCCCCGGACGACTGGCCCGCGCGACGGGCGTACGACCTCGGCTGGCAGCGGATGCTGTACGACGCCGGGTACGCGGGACTGCACTGGCCCGTCGACGCCGGCGGCCGGGGCGCCACGCCGACGCAGCACCTCATCTACCTGGAGGAGACCGAGAAGGCGGGCGCTCCCTACGTGGGGGCCAACTTCGTCGGGCTGCTGCACGCCGGGCCGACCATCGCCTCCGAGGGGAGCGCCGGGCAGCGGGCGCGCTGGCTGCCGCCGGTGCTGCGCGGCGAGGAGGTCTGGTGCCAGGGCTTCAGCGAGCCGGACGCCGGCTCGGACCTCGCGGCGCTGCGTACGCGCGCCCGGCGGGACGGCGACGACTACGTGGTGAGCGGGTCCAAGATCTGGACCTCCCACGCCGAGGTGGCCGACTGGTGCGAGCTGCTGGTGCGGACGGACCCCGCCGCCCGCAAGCACCGGGGCATCACCTGGCTCGCGATGCCCATGGACGCGCCCGGGATCACCGTCCGGCCGCTGCGGACGCTCGCGGGCTCCACCGAGTTCGCGGAGGTCTTCCTCGACGAGGTGCGCGTCCCGGTCGCCAACCGCGTCGGAGCCGAGAACGACGGCTGGCGCGTGACCATGGTGACCCTGTCGTACGAGCGCGGCACCGCCTTCGTGGGCGAAGTGGTCGCCTGTCGGCGTGTGTTGGCCGAGATCGCGCGCGAGGCCCGCAAGAACGGGCGCTGGGACGACGCCGTGCTGCGACGCCGTCTCGGCCGGCTCAACGCGGAGTTCCGCGCGCTGTGGCGGCTCACCCAGTGGAACGTCAGCGAGGCCCAGGGAACCGGGGGAGTGCCCGGCGTCGGCGGTTCGGTCTTCAAACTGAGCTACTCGCACGCCCGCCAGGAGCTGTTCGACGCCGCCGCCGAGGTCCTCGGCCCCGAGGCCCTGGACCTGGGACGGGAGTGGATCCTGGACCGGCTGTCCTCGCTCTCGTACACGATCGCGGCCGGCACCTCGCAGATCCAGCGGAACATCGTGGCCGAGCGGATCCTCGGCCTTCCCAAGGGGAGGTGAGTTCGGACCATGGACTTCAGGCTCACCGACGATCAACGGGCCCTGCGACAGGGCGTACGGGAACTGCTGGAGGGCCGGTTCGGCCGGGCGGCCCTGCGCGCGGCCGTGGACCGGGGAGAGGGGGAGCGCGGAGGCGTTCTCGACCGGGAGCTGTGGCGTGAGCTCGGTGCGGCGGGGTTCTTCGCACTGCGCCTGCCCGAGGCCGACGGGGGCGTCGGGCAGGGCCTTCCGGAGGCCGTGCTGGCCTTCGAGGAGGCGGGGCGGGTCCTGCTGCCGGGCCCGCTGATCGCCACGCATCTCGCCGCGGGCGCCGTGGCCGGGGCGGCCACCGGCGAGGTGGTCGTGACCTCCGTCGACGAGGGGCTCGTGGAATGGCTGGACGAGGCCGACGTCGTCCGCGGGGACGCCGCCGGAGCCGAGCCGCTGGCCTCCGCGGACCCGCTGACCCCCCTGCACCGGCTCCCCGCCTCCGCTGCCCCGCCGCCCGCGGACGGCGCACTCCGGGGCCCCCGGACAGCGGGCGGGCCCGGTGGCTCCCCGGCGCAGGACGGGCTCGGCAGCCCCGTGTCTCCGTCGGCCGGGGACGCGCTCCTCACGTCTCTCCTCACCGCCGCCGAGCAGCTCGGCAGTGCCGCCCGGACTTGTGAGGCGGCCGTGCAACACGCCCGGACGCGCGAGCAGTTCGGGCAGCCGATCGGGGCCTTCCAGGCGGTGCAGCATCTGTGCGCGGGCATGCTCGTGCGGGTCGAGATGGCTCGCGCGGCCGTCTACGCCGCCTCGGTCACCGCCGACCCGGTGGACATCGCGGCGGCCCGGCTGCTCGCCGACGAGGCCGCTGTGCGCGGCGCCCGCGACTGTCTCCAGGTGCACGGCGGCATGGGCTTCACCTGGGAGTCCGACATCCATCTGCACCTGAAGAGGGCGTGGATACGGACGCACCGTGCGGGTGGCACCACGCGGAGCGAGGAGGAGCTGGCGGACGATCTGCCGGCCGGGACCGCCTAGAGGGCCTCTGTCCTGGGGCGCTGCGGGACGTACACGAGCGGATGTCGCGGATCGTGGCGGAGCGGAATCACGGAGCGTTGAGACCTGGTTGTGTCCTAGGCGTGACTTGTCACGGCCTGGAGTCGGCGCCGGGCTCCGGTACCTTGTGTGGGATGCGAGTGGTTCTGAGGCTGAGCCATCCCGGTGTTGCCCCTGAGGCCGCACCGAACCCGGCGATGCACGCCGCTCGCGAGGCAGGGCGGAGCCCCGTACCTGCCTGTTCGACTCCCCGTGGCGAGCGTCGCACAGTATGCCGCACGCGTACTCCTTCGCGCTGGAATATGCCCGAAGCGCTTGTTGGGGTGACTGTACGTCAACCATGCTGTCTCGCAAGGGAATCACGTTCCGTGATCCTTGTTCTGGCCATGCAGAAAATGGCTACGATCGTGGCCCTTGTGAGGCGCGAGGCGATGTGTCCGCCGGTTCGGATGGTGTGAGCGGTGCAGGTGCTTCAAGTGCAGCTGGAGATCCGGCCCGACCCCGCAGAGGTGGGGCGAGCCCGGCGGTGGGCCCGTTCCAGGCTCGCGGGGTCAGGGATAGAGGCCGATGAACCGCTCGCCGAGACGCTGATCCTGCTCGTCTCGGAGCTTGTCACGAACGCCGTGGTGCACACCGGGTGTCCGGCCGTCCTGCGCCTCTGTCTGCCGGGCGGTGCCGGGGCCGCCACCGTGCGCCTCGAGGTGGCCGACACCAGTGCCCGGCCGCCGATTCCCCGGCATGCCGACGGCGACGAGACCAACGGCCGCGGCCTGGAGCTCGTCGACGGTCTCGCGGACCGCTGGGGCTGGAGTCCCGAGGGCGCCGGCAAACGTATCTGGTGCGAGGTGGACCGCTGCGCCACGGGCGCCTCGGCGAGAACCGTGTACCCGGGCTACGAGGGCTTCGCGTACGAGGCGGTCTAGAACCCGGCCTCGTCCGCGTGCCGTTCGGGGCGGTCCCGCTCCCGTGCGCGCGGTGCGCCGGGCCGCGGCCGACGGGCGCGCTTTCGTGCATGTATGCACGAAACGTCTGTACATGGCCGCCGTGGTGGCCGAATGCGCCGGGCCGTGCTTCCGTACGCGCTGTCTCAAAAGGGATGTAGCGCAATAAATCGCCGAGCGGGTGTTGACGTGGCGTGTCCGTTTGATCACGCTTGTGTTCAGCGATTCGCCGCGAGGGGACGGCGAGGGTTCCGGTGACGGGGGCCCTCGGCGAGTGCGGGTCGCGATTCGGCGTCGACACCTCCAGGGTCAAGGGGGGCGGGGTGGGTGCGCCGGAGGCGGATGGCGGCGCGCGCTGCCGTGCCCGGGGTGAGGTGGGGGACCTCCCGGTCGGGCGCAGTCGAGAGTGGGGGAAGCGCGCCGCCAGCCGGCCCTCGGCCGGCTAGAGGAGTGCCACGGGCGCCACGGGTGTGCCCGTTCCGCCGACGAAGGGCTCCGGCATCGCCGACAGCAGGAAGGCGTAACGGTTTTCTTGTCCACAGGCTGTGGACAACTCTTCGAGATTCCAGTTCTGGCCCTGCAGCATCCCCATCTCGACCAGGTCGAGCGCGTGCACGGGCAGCCACAGGTCCTCGATCTCGGGCGGGAAGATCTCGAAGGTCAGGGTGTCGTTGGCGACCGCCGCGACATCGCGCGCGTGGAACCACTCCGGGGTGCGCACCGACAGGCCCGGCGACGGGTATCCGTACCCGTGCTTGTCGCCCGCCAGGTACACCTGGATCTGCCCCGTCCGTACGAGCACGATGTCGCCGGCCCGTACCCGCGTGCCCGCCAACTCCTCCGCGGCTTCGAGGTCTTCGGGGGTGACCGCGTGCCCGCCGGCCAGCCGGTGCTCGCCGCGCGCCCGCGCCACGTCGAGCAGGACGCCGCGCGAGACGATGTGCCGCGGCTTGTCGATCCCGCTGAACTCGGCGCCGCCGTGCGGCGTGACGGTGCCGGCCGGGCGGCCGTTGTAGAGCTTGCCGGAGTGCGAGACATGGGTCAGCGCGTCCCAGTGGGTGGCCGCCTGGAGCCCCATGGTGACGGCGTCGTCGCTGCACGCCACCGTGCCGGGACCGAAGATCTCCTGGTTGATCTGCACCATCGTGTGCAGCGGATTGACCCGCCCGGGGATCATCCCCGTCTGCACGCCGTCCTGTTGGAGAGGGAGGGCGAGCGGCACGCGGCGCCCGGTCCGTACCGTCGCGGCGGCCTCTCGCACCACCTCGTCGGTGATGAGGTTCAGCGTTCCGATCTCGTCGTCGGCCCCCCAGCGCCCCCAGTTGTTCACGCGCTTGGCGATCTCGTGGAACTCGGCCGGCAGTGACATGAGTCCTCCCCGGGGGCTTGTCTCCAGGTATCCGACGGGTCGTAGAATCCGAGTTGAATCTAACGGACCGTCAGAAACTGCGGGAAGGGGCCGGGCGTGGGGAACTTCTTGGCGGGCAAGGTCATCGCCGTCACGGGCGCGGGGCGGGGGATAGGCCGGGCGGTCGCCCTCGCCGCGGCGGCCGAGGGCGCGCGCGTCGTCGTCAACGACTACGGCGTGTCCGTCGAGGGTGCCGAGCCCACGAGTTCGGTCGCCGACACCGTCGTCAAGGAGATCGAGGCGGCGGGTGGCGAGGCGGTCGCGGTGGCCGACGACATCTCGACGATGGCGGGCGGGCAGCACGTCGTCGACACCGCGCTCGCGTCGTACGGGCGGATCGACGGTGTGGTGTGCGTGGCCGGCATCCTGCGCGAGCGGATGCTCTTCAACATGTCCGAGCAGGAGTGGGACCCGGTGGTCGCCACCCACCTCAAGGGCACGTTCACCCTCTTCCGGGCCGCCTCGGCGGTGATGCGCAAACAGGGCTCGGGCGCGCTGATCGGCTTCACCAGCGGCAATCACCAGGGCTCGGTCGCGCAGGCCAACTACAGCGCGGCGAAGGGTGGAATCATCTCGCTGGTGCGCAGCGCGGCCCTCGGACTCCACAAGTACGGGGTCACCGCGAACGCGGTCGCGCCCGTCGCCCGTACCCGCATGTCGGCGAACGTCCCGATGGAGCTGAAGGAGATCGGCGAGCCGGAGGACGTGGCCGCGCTCGTGGTCTACCTGCTGTCGGACCGGGCCCGCGCGGAACGCATCACCGGGCAGGTCTACACGATCGCCGGACCCAAGATCGCCGTATGGGCGCAGCCCCGCGAACTGCGCGCCGGATACGCCGAGGGCGCCTGGACCCCGGAGAGGATCGCCGACTTCCTGCCCGGGACGGTCGGCGTGGATCCGATGCCGCTGCTGGAACAACTGGAGGCGATGGCCCGGGCGGCGGCGGAGAAGACACGCCCCAACGCGTGAGTCCGGCTTCGGTCCGGTGGGAGGAGAGCGCGTGGATTTCGCATTCGGTCCGCAGGACGAGGCCTTCCGGCGCGAGGTGCGGAGCTGGCTGGAGGAGCGCGTTGCCGGCGCTCCCGCGCGCCGCGCGTGGGAGCGGGAGCTCGGCCGGGGCGGCTGGATCGGGCTCGGCTGGGACGAGGACGGGTACGGGAACCGGCGGGTGGACCTGACCCGGCAGGTCGTGTGGGCCGAGGAGTACGCCCGCTCGAAGGCGCCGGCGCGATCCGGGCACATCGGCGAGAACCTGTTGGCGCCGACGCTCCTCGCCCATGGGACGCCGGAACAGAAGCGGCGCTTCCTGCCGCCGATCGCCCAGGGCCGTGAGCTGTGGTGCCAGGGGTACAGCGAACCCGGCGCGGGCTCGGACCTGGCGGGCATCCGGACGACTGCCGAACGGACGGCGGAGGCCGGGACGGCCGCGGCAATGGCGACCGCCTCAGGGGCGGCTGCGGCAGGGGCGACCGGCGCGGGGACGGCTGCGGCAGCGGCGACCGCCTCAGGGGTGACTGCCGCAGGGACGGCTGCGGCAGGGACCGCCGGAGCACGGGCGACGCCCGCACGGGCGACTGTCGTGCGGGCGGCGGAGGGGGGCATCGTCGGCGCCGGGGCGACTGCCGTGCGGGACCAGGGGGCGGCGCCGTCGGGGGCCTTCCGTGTCACGGGGCAGAAGATCTGGACCTCGCTCGCCCACGAGGCCGACTGGTGCTTCGTGCTCGCCCGTACGGAGCCGGGATCCACCCGCCACCACGGCCTGTCCTTCCTCCTCGTTCCCATGGACCAGCCCGGCCGTGTCGAGGTCCGTCCGATCCGCCAGATGACCGGCACCAGTGAGTTCAACGAGGTGTTCTTCGACGGGGCGGTGGCGCGGGCCGAGCACGTGGTCGGCGGGGAGGGGAACGGCTGGCGGGTCGCCATGAGCCTGCTCGGATTCGAGCGCGGCGTCTCCACCCTCGCCCAGCAGATCGGGTTCGCCGAGGAGTTGGGGCGCGTGCTGCGGGCGGCTGTCGCCACGGGCGCGGCCACGGATCCCGTCGTACGCGACCGGCTCGTCCGGCTGTGGGCCGAGTTGCGCACGATGCGATGGAACGCCCTGCGCACGCTGGGGAGTTCGGGGAGCCCCGGGGACGCGGGGGCGCCGAGCGTGGCGAAGCTGCTGTGGGGTGGCTGGCATCGGCGGCTCGGTGAGCTCGCGATGCAGGTGCGGGGGGCCGGCGCGGCGGTGGGCCCCTCGGACTGGTCGGCGGAGCGGCCGTACGAACTGGACGCCGCCCAGCACCTGTTCCTCTTCAGCCGGGCCGACACGATCTACGGCGGCTCGGACGAGATCCAGCGCACGATCATCGCCGAGCGCGCGCTCGGCCTGCCCAAGGAACCGCGGGGATAGCCACGGCTCACCCCGGTACGGCCAGGAACAGCCCGGTACGGCTCAGGAACAGCCCGGGGTGCCCCGGGAAGAGGGGAGCTGGCGCGATGCGAGGCGTGATCTTCGACGGAAAGCGGACCCAGGTCGTGGACGATCTGGAGATACGGGACCCGGGGCCAGGAGAGGTCCGGGTGGCGATCTCCGCCGCCGGACTCTGTCACAGCGACCTGTCCGTGGTGGACGGGACCATCCCGTTCCCCGTCCCTGTCGTACTCGGCCATGAGGGTGCGGGCGTGGTGGAGGCCGTGGGCACGGGCGTCACCCATGTCGGGCCCGGCGACCATGTGGCGCTGTCCACGCTCGCCAACTGCGGGGCCTGCGCCGAGTGCGACCGGGGGCGGCCCACGATGTGCCGCAAGGCGATCGGCATGCCGCAGCGGCCGTTCTCGCGAGCCGGCCAGCCGCTCTACCAGTTCGCCGCCAACTCGGCCTTCGCGGAACGCACGGTCGTGAAGGCCGTGCAGGCGGTCCGGATTCCGAAGGACATCCCGCTGACGTCCGCCGCGCTGATCGGCTGCGGGGTCCTCACGGGCGTCGGAGCGGTCCTGAACCGGGCCCGGGTCGACCGGGGCGACACCGTCCTCGTCATCGGCACGGGTGGCATCGGCCTGAACGTCATCCAGGGCGCACGGCTCGCGGGCGCCCTGAGGATCGTCGCGGTCGATTCCAACCCGGCCAAGGAAGCCGTCGCCCGCCAGTTCGGCGCGACGCACTTCCTGACCTCGACGGAAGGGGTGAAGGACATCCTCCCCACCGGCGCCCAGCACGCCTTCGAATGCGTCGGGCGCGTCGAACTCATCCGCCAGGCGATCGACCTGCTCGACCGCCACGGGCAGGCGGTCCTCCTCGGGGTCCCCCCGGCGACGGCCGAGGCGTCCTTCCTCGTGTCCTCGATGTACCTCGACAAGTCCATCCTCGGCTGCCGCTACGGCTCCTCCCGCCCCCAGCGGGACATCGCCCTGTACGCCGAGCTGTATCGCGAAGGACGGCTGCTCCTGGACGAGTTGGTGACAGCGACCTACCCGGTCGAGGACTTCGAGAGGGCGGCCGAGGACGCGCATGCGGGGAAGGTGGCGAGGGCGGTGCTGACCTTCCAGGGCGACTGACGCGACGTCATGGACGTGTGGAGACATAGGAGTTGTCGCCCTCGGCTCCGTCGGTCCCGTCGACTCCGGTGCCCGACCTGAAGGTGCGCCGGTAGGTGGTGGGTGTGACGCCGAGGGTGGCCTGCAGGTGCTGGCGCATCGACTGGGCCGTGCCGAAGCCGGCGTCGCGGGCGACCTGGTCGATGGACAGGTCGCTGGACTCCAGGAGATGGCGGGCGTGTTCGACGCGCTGCCGGGTGAGCCACTGGCCCGGGCTGACGCCGACCTCCTCCCGGAAGCGGCGGGTGAAGGTGCGCACCGACATGGACTCCTGCTCGGCCATGTCCCGCAGCTGGATGGGCTCGTGGAGACGGCCGAGCGCCCAGGCCCGGGCGGCGGTCGTGCCGGCCGACTGCGCCTCCGGCACCGGGCGCTGGATGTACTGCGCCTGGCCGCCGTCGCGGTGCGGCGGCACGACGGTGCGGCGGGCCACCTCGTTGGCGACGGCGGCGCCGTGGTCGCGGCGTACGAGATGGAGGCACAGGTCGATCCCGGCCGCGACACCGGCGGAGGTGAGCACGTCGCCGTCGTCGATGAAGAGCACGTCCGCGTCGACGCGGATCTCGGGGAAGAGCTCCTGGAAGTGCTCGGCGTGCATCCAGTGCGTGGTGGCCGGCCGGCCGTCGAGATACCCGGCGGCGGCGAGGACGTAGCTGCCGGTGCAGATGGAGACGAGGCGGGTGCTGGGGCGGATGTGCGTGAGGGCGGCGGCCAGTTCCGGGGTCAGGATGCCCTCCTGCTGGACGGGTCCGAGTTCGTACGAGGCCGGGACGACGACGGTGTCGGCGCCGGCCAGCGCCTCGGGGCCGTTGGCGACGAGGACGGCGAAGTCGGCGTCCGTCTCGACGGGGCCGGGCGGCCGGACCGAGCAGGTGACGACCTCGTACAGGGGCCGTCCGTCGGTGTCCCGCGCCTTGCCGAAGATGCGCTGCGGAATGCCCAGCTCGAACGGGAGCAGCCCGTCGAGGGCGAGCACGACGACACGGTGGCGGCGGAACGAACCCGAAATGGCCATGGCCCGATCCTAACGAATGCTGTCCTTCAGGCCAGTGGTTCGCCAGGTCGCCCTCCTCGAAGATCTGTGACGTGACCCAGACAAGCGAAGCCGCTCCGGCCCCGGAGGACTCCCGGCCCACCCGCCCCGCCGCCGCTCACCGCATCCACCGTGCCTGGTTCGTCGCCGCCGTCGCCTTCGTGACGATCATCGGCGCCGCGGCTTTCCGGTCGCTGCCCGGTCTGCTCATCGACCCGCTCCACCAGGAGTTCCACTGGTCGCGCGGCACGATCAGCGCGGCGGTCTCCATCAACCTCGCGCTCTACGGACTCACGGCGCCGTTCGCCGCGGCGCTCATGGACCGGTTCGGCATCCGGCGCGTGGTGGCGGTCGCCCTGACCGTGATCGCGGTCGGCTCGGGGCTGACCGTGTGGATGACGGCGGCCTGGCAGCTGCTGCTCTGCTGGGGCCTGCTGGTGGGCCTCGGCTCCGGTTCGATGGCGCTCGCCTTCGCGGCGACGGTCACCAACCGCTGGTTCACCGAGCGCAAGGGCCTGGTGACGGGCATCCTGACGGCGGCCTCGGCGTCCGGCCAGCTGATCTTCCTGCCGCTGCTGTCCTGGATCGTCACGCGGCACAGCTGGCGTCCGGCCGCGGTCACCGTGGCGCTCGCCGCCCTCGCGGTCGTTCCCTTCGTCTGGCTGCTGCTGCGCGACCACCCGGCCGACGTGGGCCAGAAGCCGTACGGGGCGAAGGAGTTCGTGCCGAAGCCCGAGCCGGTGCGGGGCGCCGCCCGGCGCGCGGTGACCGTGCTGCTCTCCGCCGTCCGCACGGGCCCCTTCTGGCTGCTGGCCGGGTCGTTCGCGATCTGCGGCGCCTCGACGAACGGCCTGATCCAGACACACTTCGTGCCCGCCGCCCACGACCACCACATGCCCGTCCAGGCGGCGGCCTCGCTCCTCGCGGTCATCGGTGTCTTCGACGTGGTCGGCACGATCGCCTCGGGCTGGTTCACCGACCGCTTCGAGCCGCGCCGTCTGCTGGCGGTGTACTACGCCCTGCGCGGCATCTCGCTGCTTTTCCTCCCGCTGCTCCTCCACTCGACCGTGCACCCGCCGATGATCCTGTTCATCGTCTTCTACGGCCTCGACTGGGTCGCCACCGTGCCGCCCACCCTGGCCCTGTGCCGGGAGCAGTACGGAGAGGACAGCGCCATCGTCTTCGGCTGGGTCCTCGCCTCCCACCAGATCGGCGCCGCCCTCGTCGCCTACCTCGGCGGCGTCGCCCGCGACCACTTCGGCAGGTACGACGTGGTCTGGTACGCCTCGGGCGCCCTGTGCGCGGCGGCCACGCTGATGGTGCTGGTGATCCGGCGTCGACGGCCCACGGCCGCCCTGGCCGTCACGATGCCGCCCGCGACCGCCTGACGGCCCGGGTCAGGTGAGGAACCGTCCCTTGTGGAAGAGCAGCGGCGGCACGTCCTCGGCGCCGTCGCCGCTCGTGCCGAGGGCGTCCACCCGGCCCACCACGATCAGGTGGTCCCCGCCCGTGTGCACCGCGTGGATCGTGCAGTCGATCCAGGCCGCGGCGCCGGCGAGGCGGGGGGAGCCGGAGACCGGAGCGGCGTCGTGGACGACCCCGGCGAACTTGTCCGCGCCGCTCACCGCGAAGCCGCGGCACAGGTCGCCCTGGTGGGCGCCGAGCACGTTGACGCAGAAGGAGCCCGCCCGGGCGATGCGCGGCCAGGTCGTCGACGTACGGCCGACCATGAAGCAGATCAGCGGGGGGTCCAGCGAGAGGGAGGCGAAGGACTGGCAGGCGAAGCCGGCCGGGCCCGCCCCGTCCTCGTCGCCGGCGGCCGGTGCCGTCACCACGGTGACGCCCGTCGCGAAGTGGCCCAGCACCCGCCGGAACTCGGCCGGGTCGACGGGCGCCCGCTCGTCGTCGCCGACCGCGCGCAGATCCGGGCGCGGCAACGCCTCGACGGGCCCCGCGACGGTGGGGGCCCCGGCCGACCTGAGGTAGCGGACGGCGGCGGCCGCCATCCCTGCGTGTCCCATCACACCGACCATTGAAGCTGACGGTGTGTCAGATGGGAAGGGGTTCGCGGGGCCGGGCCCCTCGGAGCCGATGCCGGGCCCCCTCGGAGAGGCTCGTGCTTCGCCCGCGTATCTTTCGCCCCATGGGGTGGGGAGATTCCGGGCGGCCAGCGCGCCCCCGGGCGGCCTGGGCCGGCTTCGAGGTGAGTCTCGCCGCGGCGATCTGCGCGGCACAGTTCGCGGTCGCGGTCGCCGTCTGGTGGGTCGGGACGTTCGACGACGACGACCACGGCGTGGGACTGGGCGGTGGGCTCGCCGCCGTCGGGTTCCTGTGCATGCTGGTCTTCGGGCCGCCGCTGCTCGCCGTCCTGGGACTGCTGCACGCGGTGACCTGCACGATGCCGACGGCCACGCTCGCCCGGCTGGTGCCCCGGCGCGCACCCGGTCCCGAGAGCGCCTGGCACCTGGCCTTCGTGCTGGCCCTCGGCACCCTCTGGGCCACGCTCGCGGTCGTACTCGGCGGCCTCGCGCCCACCGGTGCCACGGCCCTGCTGATCGCCGTGTCCGGTGTCCCGCCGACCCTGGGTGTCACCCTCGTGCGGCGGCGCGAACGCGCCACCGGGCACCGGCCGAGCGGCCACCGCGTCTGGTTCCGCTCGGCGCTCGCGGCCCTCGGGGCGTGCGGACTGGTCGTGGCGGCGGGCACGGTGGGCCTGGCCACCGGACTCATCCAGGAGTACGAGCCCCCGAAGCTCGGCGCCGACCGGCTCACCGGCGTCTGGCGCGGCGATCACGGGGCCGTGCTGCGGCTGCGCGCCGACGGCCGGGCCGAACTGACGGCGGTGCCCGCCCAGCCCGAGTTCGGGGATGTGACCACCGAGGAGTTCACGCGCTGCGACGGCACCGGCAAGTGGTTCCTCGACACCAGAGGCCGCTACGACCCGTACGCCGGCGGGGGCGCCGAGGAACGGGACGGCGTCGTCGTCCGCGTCGGGCACTGCGGCCACGACACGTACTGGACCATAGGCGGCACCGTGGCCGCCCCGGAGCTGTTCGTGCTGTTCGGCGACCCCGACTCGGGGGATCTGCGCATCCTGAAGCAGGACTGAACGGGACAGGACGGGACCGGCCGAACGGGACTCGACGGGACGGTGCGGGACGCGACTGTGCGGGACTGGAGGGGACGGGACTGTGCGGGACTGAACAACAGGACTGGCGGGACCGGCCGGACCGAACGGCCATTCCTGCCGGTCCTCCCGGGCCGGCCGGGCTCCGCCCGCTGGAGTCGGGCCCGGTCAGCGGCCCTCGTAGCGGGGGGTCCGCCGTTCCACGAAGCTCGCCACGCCCTCGTTGGCGTCCACGGTCGTCATGTTGATCTCCTGCGCCGCCGCCTCCGCCGCGAACGCGCTGCCGCGGTCGGCGTCCAGGGAGGCGTTGACCAGCTGTTTGGTGAGGGCGAGAGCACGGGTCGGCCCGGCCGCGAGCCGCTCGGACCACTCGCGCGCCGTCTTCTCCAACGCCTCGGGCGGTACGACCCTGTTGACGAGCCCGATCCGCTCCGCGTCCGCGGCGCTCAGCGCGTCGCCGAAGAACATCAGCTCCTTGGCCCGCTGCGGACCGACGAGGCGGGGCAGCAGATAGGCCCCGCCGCCGTCCGGCACGAGTCCCCGGCGCACGAACACCTCGATGAACCTGGCCGTTTCCGCCGCAAGGACGAGGTCGCACGCGAAGGCGAGATGCGCGCCGATCCCCGCCGCCGTGCCGTTGACGGCCGCGATCACCGGCTTCTCGCAGTCGAGGACGGCGGCGATCAGGCGCTGGGCGCCCAGCCGGACGGTCCGGGCGACATCGCCGGGCACCCGCTCCCCGACGGGCGGACCGCCCCGAAGATCCGCGCCCGCGCAGAACCCGCGGCCGGTCGCCGTGATCACCACGGCCCGCACGCCGGGATCGGCGGACGCCGCCGCGAGCAGCGCTGTCACGCGTTCCCGCTGGTCCCAGGTAAGGGCGTTCATCGCCTCGGGCCGGTCGAGGGTGATCCACGAGACGGCGTTGTCAGTGGCGTGGCGTATCAATGAGTCGAGGGGCTTTTCGGTTGATTCGCGAGATGTGCGGCTCTTGGCCCCTGGGGACTCTGGAGCTTCGCGGGGCGCACGGGGGGAGTCGGTCATGAGGGTGCTCCGTTTCGTACGGCGGTCGGGGGCGGGCCTGCGACGCGGTGGACGTGACCCGGCGGGCACGCGTCGGCCGGCCGGTGTGCGGGGCCGTGCCGACGCGCGGGGCCTTGCCGGCGCCCGCTCAGCGGCACAGCACCAGCGCGTCCAGGGCCACGGCTCCCTGGCCGCGCGGCAGCACCATCAGCGGATTGATGTCCAGTTCCGCGATGTCGTCGCCGAGTTCGAGCGCCATGCGCTGCACCCGGATGACGACCTCGACCAGCGCGTCCACATCCACCGGCGGACCTCCGCGCACCCCGTCGAGGAGCGCCCGCCCCCGCAGCTCGCACAGCATGGCCCGCGCCTGGTCCTCACCGAACGGCGGCACGCGTACGGCGGCGTCGCGCAGCACCTCGACGAGGACCCCGCCGAGCCCGACGGTCACGGTCGGCCCGAAGAGCGGGTCGTGCGTGACGCCGACGACCATCTCGACGCCCCGTTCGACCATCTGGCACACGAGGACGCCGTCGAGGGAGATGCCTTCGTAGCGGGCGATGTCGGTGAGCTCGCGGTAGGCGTCGCGGACCTGGCTGGCGGAGGTCAACCCGATCTTGACCAGGCCGAGTTCGGTCTTGTGGGCGATCTGCGCGCCGGAGGCTTTCATGACCACCGGGTAGCCGACCTGGCTCGCCGCCCGCACGGCCGCCGCCGCGCTGGTCACCAACTGTTCGCGCGGTACGCGGATTCCGTAGGCGCGCAGCAGCTGCTTGGCCGCGTGTTCGCTGAGCTGCTGGCCCGGGCGCATCAGGGCCTGGGCCTTGCGGAAGGAGGGCGACGGGGTGCGCGGGGCCTCGTCGAAGGGCGAGCGGTAGGCGGCGGTGAACCGCGCGTGGCCGAGGTGGGCGCGGACGGCGGTGATGCAGTTGGCGAACGTACGGAAGGTGGCGACCCGGGACGACCCGAGCAGGGTCTCGCGGTAGGCCGCCTCCGTGCCGACCGGCGATCCCCACACCACGCACACCAGTTTGTCCGTCTGTTCCGCCGCGTCCACCAGGTCCTGCGCCAGCTTGTCGCTCATCGGCGGGAAGGGCCCGGTGATCGGGCAGATCAGCACGCCGACGGCCGGGTCGGCGAGGATCGCGTCGATGATCTTCCGCCCACGCCAGTCGCCGACCGGGTGGCCCCCGTTGTCGACCGGGTTGGCGACGTTCAGGTAGTCGGGTATCCACGTGTGCAGCTCGGCCTGTTTGGCGTCGGAGAGGACCGGCAGATTCAGCCCCGCCTCGCTCGCCAGGTCCGCGAAGTGCGCGCCCGTGCCGCCCGAGATCGAATAGACGACGACCCCTTCGGCCTGCGGTGCGCGGGCCCGCGCCAACAGGGCTGCGGTGTCCTGGAGTTCGTCGAGTCCGTCGACGCGGATCACGCCGTACTGCCGCATCGCCGCGTCCACCACGGTGTCGGCGCCGGTCAGCTTGCCGGTGTGCGATGCGGCGGTGCGGGCGCCGGTCTCGGTGCGGCCGACCTTGACCGCGACGACGGGCACGCCGCGCCGGGCGGCGCGGTCGGCGGCCAGCAGAAAGGAGCGGCCGTCCTTGAGCCCCTCGACGTAGCAGGCGATGGCGCCGACCTCGGGCCGCTCGGAGAAGTAGGAGATGAAGTCGGCGGTCTCCAGGTCGGCCTCGTTGCCGGTGGGCGCCCAGTGGGAGAGGCGGACGCCCAGCTGCTGCATGGCGAACACCGGCCGCCCCTGGTGACCGGACTGGGTGATGAGGGCGATCGCGGGGCCGTCGAGGTCGTCGCGGAAGTCCTCGAAGGCGTTGAGGTTGGTGTTGGGTCCGAGCAGCCGCAGACCGGAGCGGCGCACGGCGGCGGCGAGCCGGGTCTGCGCGGCGGCGCCCTCGGCCCCGGTCTCCGCGAACCCGGACGCGAAGGCGACGGCGAACTTCACCTTGGCCTCGGCCAGTTCCTCGATCACCGGAAGGGGGTCGCCGACGAGGAGCACGGCCAGATCCACCTGCTCCGGCAGGTCCGCGACGGAAGGGAGGCACGGCAGGCCGAAGACGGTCCGGCGGGTGGGGTGCACCGGGTGCAGCCTGGCGCCGACCCGCTCGGCCCAGCCGATCAGCTGCCGGGTGATCCCGGTGTTCGGCCGTCCTTCGGTGTCCGAGGCGCCGATCACGGCCACGGACTCGGGACGGAAGAAGCGGTCCAGATCGGGTGCGTCGGCGTACAGCGGGCGACCGCTGACGTCCAGGTCGTCGATCTCGGCCGGCCGTCCGTGCACGACCGGCGAAGGTTGCTCGCCGCAGGCGATGACCCTGGCCCGGCGGGAGTCGGTGGTGAGGGTGCCGTGGGTTGATCCAAGCATCGGTCCGCCCGCTCCTGTGTGACAGCCAACTGTTAACTGACGCAGTGTCAGATTAACTAACTGACGCCCTGTCAGGAACCGTTGTGCAGGCAAAGGCTGCGAAGGGGAGCGCGAGTGCGTCGAACGCCGGCCGCTGGAGGGCGCGCGGCGGGCACCCGGTACGTACCCGCCCCACGCGGCGGGGGAACCCGTCGACGAGCGGCCGACGGCACCGGCCGACGGTCACCCGGGGGCGGGGGCCGGGGGCGACCTGTCCGCCGGTGTCCGACGCTGGACGGGAGGGACGCGCGGCCGCTACCCGCTCGGCCGGGGTGGCTTGCCTGTGCAGGCCCCTGCTCGGCGCGGACAGGAGTCCGTCGGCCGGGGTGTGTCACCAGGTGGTGGGTGCCGCGCGGGTGCCGCGCCCGTCGGCCGGGGTGCGTCAGGAGGTCGCGGGGGACTTGGCCCGGGTCTTGGAGGTGTGTCGGGCGACCGCCTTCGCGATCTTCACGGCGTCGAGGGCGAGCTCGCGGAACATGCCGCTGATGGGGTTGGTGAAGCCGGTGAAGTACAGGCCGGGCGCGTTCTTCGGGGTGTGTCCGCCGTGCACGACCGGACGCCCGCGGCCGTCGAGCACGTCGAGGTGACCGACGACGTCTTCCAGGGCGCGCGCGTATCCCGTCGCGGCGATCACGACGTCCGGGCCGATCCGGCTTCCGTCGGCGAGCACGGCCTTGCCGTCCTCGAAGCTCTCCACCGCGGCCACGATCTCGACCTTCCCCTTGCGGACGGCGTCGATGAGGCCGACGTCCTGGACGGGGATGGAGCCCTCTTTGACGCGGGAGTAGAGGCCGGTGGCGGGACGGGGCAGGCCCTGCGCCGCCAGGTCGGGCACGCTCAGCCGCGCCATCGGCCCGGCCAGCCCGTCCACCACGCGCACCGGCAGCCGTCGTACGAGAATGCCCGTGAACTGCGCGGCCCAGCCCGCCGTCGAGCGGCGCACGATGTGCGGCGCGGTGCGCACGGACAGCCTGACGCGCGAGGCGCCGCCCTCGATCAGGTCCACGGCGATCTCGGCGCCCGTGTTGCCGACGCCGACGACGAGGACGTCGCGGCCCTCGTAGGGGGTGGGGTTGCGGTACTCGCCGGCGTGCAGCAGTTCGCCGGTGTAGCCGTCGCGGCCGGGCCAGTCGGGGATGCGCGGGGTGTGGTTGTAGCCGGTCGCCACGACCACCGCGCTGCCGGTGAGCTCGCGGCCGCCGGTGGCGTGCAGCAGCCAGCCGTCGCCGCCCGGGGCGGGCTCGACGCGCGAGACCTCGACGCCCGTGACGATCTCCAGCTCGTGGTGCTCGGCGTACTTCTCCAGATAGCGCACCACGTCGTCGCGCGACACCCACCGCCCGAACGAGCGGGGCATCGGCAGCCCCGGCAGCGCGGAGAGCCGCCGGGTGGTGTGCAGGTGCAGCCGGTCGTAGTGGCGCCGCCAGGACGCGCCGACCTGGTTCGACTTCTCGAGCACGACCGCCCGTACACCCCGGGCGCGCAGCGCGTACGCCGCCGCGAGCCCTCCGGGGCCGCCTCCGATCACGTACACGGGACGGTCCTCGTGGGACGGCACCGTGCGGGAGGTCGTGGAAGCAGTCGAGTCGGCCATGAGCGCGAGCGTAATCACGACTTTGGTTGATAGGTCTCGGTCAAGACCGGAATCGGTTGCGAACTGGTCACGGCTGTGGGAGGAGTGCGTGCGACTCGTGGCGTAGATCACTCGGGCGTGGTCGGGGTGTGCGAAAAGTGTGGTGTTGCCGCAGGTGGGCGCCGGGGCGAACGCCCTTTGCGGGAGCGCGGGATCGGCTCCGAGCGCCCCCTTGGAGAGGGCGAGAACGGGCGTGGGATCGGTGGCGTGCCGGCGGCCCGGGGGGGCGTACTCCTCGTCCAGGGGTGCCGGCCTCTTGCGCGGGCGCCCCCGGTGCATTGAAACTGACGTTCCGTCAGATCCGGCGCGCTGCGGGAGGTTCGGCCATGGACACGATCTGGCTCGGCGGGGCGGAATGGCTGGCCGTGCTTCGCATCGGGCTCGGGCTGTGGTGGCTGGAGAGCTGGCGGCACAAGGACAAGAAGGGCTGGTTCGAGCGGGGGACCGGGATCGCGTGGGCGTCGGATGTCGCGGCCAAGCACCGGTGGAACGCCGTGCGGTCCGGCTTCGACACCGTCGTCGCCCCGCGCCCGCGGACGATGGCGTACGTCGTCGTATACGCGGAGCTGGCCCTCGGCCTCGGGCTGGTGGCCGGACTGCTGACACCCGTCGCCCTGATCGGAGGGCTGCTCCTCAACGTCCTCTACTTCACGCTCATGATCCACGACTGGGCGGAGCAGGGGCAGAACGCGATGATGGCGCTCGTCTCGGCCGTCGGGCTGTTCGGGATGTCCTGGCAGACGTGGTCGCTGGACAACGCACTGGGGCTTTTCCTGTGATCGGGGCCTCGGGGCGAGGGGATGCGGTGGGTCCGGCGAGTGAACCGGGTTCCGGGAGAGCGCCGGAGGCACCGGGCCCGGCCCGAGCGGCGGGTTCTGCGGGGGTGTCCGGAGCGGCGGGTTCCGTGGGCGCGGGGGGTTCCGGCGGTGGGTTCGACGTGCCCGAGGTGGACGCCTTCACCCGGCCGTACTGGGACGCGGCGGCCGAGGGGCGGCTGCTGATCCGGCACTGCGCGGCCTGCGGCCTGCCTCACCACTACCCCCGGGAGTTCTGCCCGCACTGCTGGAGCGAGGACGTGAACTGGCGGGCCGCGAGCGGCCGCGCCACGCTCTACACCTGGTCCGTCGTGCACCGCAACGACCTGCCGCCGTTCGGCGGGCGCGTGCCGTACGTCGCCGCCGTCGTCGACCTGGCGGAGGGTCCCCGGATGATGACCGAGGTGGTCGAGTGCGAGGAGGCGGCACTGCGGATCGGGATGAGCCTGGAGGTCGCGTTCCGAGCGGGGGTCCCCGTGTTCCGGCCGGCGTCAAGCGGCCGGGGCCGACCCTCTCCGGTGCCGGAGGCGGGGCTGGTCCGGGAGTCTTCCGGGAGCCCCGGACCGCTCAGGGAGTGACCCGTGGGCCTGGACGGGTTTGAATGGCTGGATGTCCGACGTCCATGAGCACTTCGCCGTCCATCCCTTCCCCGAGCTGACAGGCCTCGGTCTGCGGCTGCGTCCCTGGGATCTGGAGTCCGACGCCGACGTCTCGGCGTATCTGCGGGGGCTGGCCGATCCCGAGTTCCAGCGCTGGAACACTCCGCTCAGGTTCGTCCGGGACATCGACACCGCCCGTGAGGCGCTCCGGTCGCGCGTCGCCGCCGCGACGAACGGCACCGGGGTCTCCTTCTGCGTCACCGACGCGGAGACCGGCGAGACGCTGGGTCACATCGGCGTCAACGAGATCGACCACGTCATGAGCTGCGCACGCGTCGGCTACTGGGTCCTCCCGGAGGCCCGCGGCCGCCAGGTCGCCACCCGGGCCCTCACCCTCGCGGCCCGCTACGCCTTCATCGACCTCGCCCTGCACCGCCTCGACCTCGGCCACGCCGTGGGACACGAAGTGTCGTGCCGCGTCGCCGAACGCTGCGGATTCCGGCCCGAAGGGACGCTGCGCGGCGCGATGTTCGAGGCGGGCCGCCATGACGCGTTCCGCGACGTACACCTGCACGGCCGGCTGGCCACGGATCCGGAACCCACGCCGGCGGGGTGAGGGCCGGGAGCCCGCGCCGACGTGGTGCGGCTCGGGAACTCGCGCCGGCACAGTACGGGGTGCGGGAGCCCGCGCCGACGTGGTGAGGCTCGGGAGCCCGCTGCGCGACGGCGGGGGATCGCTCCGGAACCCGTGCCCGCTCGGTGACGGTGAGCCGGTGCCCGCACGGTGACGGTGAGCCGGTGCCACCCGCTCAGGGAGGTGGGGCGCGTGCCCCCGAAAATCGGAGTCAGGGCGCCGTGGCCCCACGGGATCATCGGGCATGACCTCCGTGGCGTACGACTGGCAGCTCACCCATGACCTCGACGCGTTTCTCGGCCGGGCCGGGGACTTTCTCCGGTCGCGACCCGCGCAGCACACCGTCGCGCTGACCGTGACGGACGCGCTGCGGAGACGGGGGCCGCGTGGGGTCGGCGGGGCCGCGCCGGTCTTCGGAGCGCTGGAGCGGGACGGGGCGGTCACGGCGGCCCTCTTCCGTACGCCGCCGTACCGGCTCAACATCACCTCGCTGGACGAGCGGGACGCGGACACGCTCGCCGCGCTGCTCGTGCACGCGGAGATCGAGGTCCCCGGTGTCTCCGCCGACACGGACACCGCCGCGGCCTTCGCCGAGGCCTGGCGGCGGCGGGCCGGAGCGACGCCGGTGCTGCTGCGGGGCGAGCGGTTGTACCGGCTCGGCGACCTGACGGTGCCCGAGCCAGCGCCGCCCGGCCGGGCCAGGGTCGCGGGCGTGGCCGACCGTGAGCTGCTCGCCCGCTGGTACACGGAGTTCGCCGAGGCCATCGGCGAGGGCGGGTACCGCGACGCCGGAGCCTGGGCCGACGACCGGATCTCCTACGGAGGGCTCACCGTCTGGGAGGACCCCGACGGCACTCCCGTCGCCATGGCGGGCGGATCGGCCCCGATCGCCGGGCAGGTGCGCGTGGGCCCCGTCTACACCCCGGCCCACCTGCGCGGCCGTGGTTACGCGGGTGCCGTCACCGCCGAGGTGAGCCGCGCCGCGGTCGCCGCAGGCCTCCAGGACGTGCTCCTCTTCACCGACCTCGCCAACCCGACCAGCAACGGTCTCTACCAGCGCATCGGCTACCGGCCCGTCTCGGATTTCGCGACGTACGACTTCACGTACGACGTGGCGCGCACGACGTGATGTACGACGTGGCGTACGGCCGCGGGTAGGACGGCCCGCCGGGTGACGTGCAGGGCGACGCGCGGGACCGGCGTGCCCGTGTTCGGCGCGGGCGTCGGCGTCACGGCCACAGCAGCTCTGTGGTCCAGCCGGTGTCCGCCCGGCGGTAGAGAAGCCGTGCGTGGCGTCGGCGGGTGTCACCCTGGAAGAACTCCACCTCGTCCGGGCGCAGGCGGTAGAGGGTCCAGGTGGGGGCGGGGGAGTCCGGGGAGCTCTCGGCCCGTTCCCAGGCGGCTTCCGACGCCCGGTCCAACTCCGCGCGCGAGGGCAGGACTTCGCTCTGGCGGCCCACGAGCGCGGCGGCCAGCGCTCCGGTGGACCGGGCGTGCAGGTCCGCCTGGCCCTCCTCGGGCGGCGCGACGGTGACGGGGCCGCGGAGCCGGATCTGGCGTCCCTGGACGGGCCAGTAGAAGTCGAGCGCCGCGTACGGACGGGCGGCGAGCTGTCGTCCCTTGCGGCTGGTGGCATGGCTGGCGAAGGCCCACCCGTCCGTGTCCGCACCGTGCAGCATCACGATCCGGACGTCGGGCAGTCCGTCCTCGTCCGCCGTCGCCAGCGACATCGTGTGGGGTTCGGTCTGGCCGGCCGCCACCGCCTCCGCGAACCACCGGGTGAACAGGGCCAGCGGGTCCGCCGGTGCGTCCTCCGACGCGAAGCCGGGCAGCTCCGTGTCCCACACCCGCAGCGATCTCAGCAGCTCATGAAGATCCGGTTCCATGCCAACGAGTATCACTCGGGGCGGGGCGGGGCGGGGCGGGGCGGGGCGGGGCGACGCCGCCTAGCCGCCCGTGCCGACCAGGTGAGCGCGGGACAGGGACCGGGCCTCCTCGAACCGCTCATCCCCGCCCCAGCACCACCGTCCCCGACGAGCAGAACCAGCCTCCCGTCCCGGAGGCCACCGCCAGCCGGGGGAGTGTGCCGTCGGGGCGGCGCACCTGCCGCCCTTCCGGCAGCTCGCCCCGTAACTGCCGAACGGCCTCGACCAGCAGGAACAGGCCGCGCATTCCCGGGTGTTGGGCCGACAGCCCGCCCCCGTCCGTGTTCACGGGCAGTTCCCCGCCCACCAGCAGCCGCCCCTTCGCGGCGTCCACGAACGATCCGCCCTCGCCCTTGGCGCAGAAGCCGAGGTCCTCCAGGGTCACCAGGGTCATGTAGGTGAAGGCGTCGTAGATCTCGGCGAAGTCGATCTCGTCCGGGCGGATCCCGGCCCGCTCGAAGGCGAGCCGGCCGCTCACCGCCGCCGGGGAGACGGTGAAGTCCGCCCACTCGGACATGGTGGTGTGGGAGACGTGCTCGCCTGTGCCGAGCACCCACACCGGGGCCGTACGGCAGTCGCGTACGTACTCCTCGGCCGCCAGCAGCACCGCCGCGCCGCCGTCGGAGCGGATGCAGCAGTGCAGCTTGGTGAAGGGGTCCGCGATCATCGGCCCCGCCAGGACCTCGTCGACGGTCACCGGGTCGCGGAACATCGCCTCCGGGTTGCGGGCGGCGTTCGCGCGGGCCTGGACGGCGACCGAGGCGAGCTGTTCGAGCGTGGTGCCGTAGGTGTGCATGTGGCGGCGCGCGGCCATCGCGTACTTGGCGATGAGGGTGTGGCCGTAGGGGACCTCGAACTGGAGCGGGCCCCGGGCGCCGAACGACAGGTTGCCGGTACGGCGGCCCGCCCTGATGTCGGCGCGGGCCGTGGAGCCGTAGACGAGCAGGACGGCCTCGGCGTGGCCCGCCGCGATCGCGTCGGCCGCGTGGGCCGCCATGACCTCCCAGGTGGACCCTCCGACGGAGGTCGAGTCGACCCAGGTGGGGCGCAGCCCCAGGTATTCGGCCACGTCGGCGGGAGCGAGGGTGCCGAGGCCGGCCGACGCGAAACCGTCGATCACCGAGCGGTCCAGGCCGGAGTCGGCCAGCGCGCGGCGCGCGGCCTGGGCGTGCAGCGCGTACGGGGTCGCCTCGTCCACACGGCCGCAGTCGGACAGGGATATGCCGACGACGGCGACCTTGCGACGGCTGTGGCCCGGGGTGGCATGCGTCATGAATCTGACGGTACATCAGATAACTGTCGCGCCGGGAGATGGTCGCACCCCTGTGCATCTGGAACCCTCCGCCCTAACATGACGGCCCGTCAGATCCGGGATGTCCGCCGTCCAGCTGTCCCGCTGCCCGACGAGGGAGGAGCCCGCCCATGGATGCCCATCTCACCGCGGAGCAGGAGGAAATACGCCGTACGCTGCGGGAGTTGCTGGTCAAACGGTGCGGCCCGGAGGAGCTGAGGGCCGCCGAGCTGACCCCCGCCGGCTATGACCCGGCGCTCTGGGAGGCCCTGGCGCAGCAGCTCGGGCTGCCCGGGCTCGCCCTCCCCGAGGAATACGGCGGTGTCGGCTGCTCGGTGACCGAACTCGCTCTCGCCTGCGAGGAGTCGGGCCGTGCCCTCGCCCCCTCGCCGCTGCTGGCCACCGCTGTTCTCGCCACCCCGCTGATCATGGCCCTCGGTACCGAGGGCCAGCGCCTCGCCCTGTTGCCGCGGCTGGCCTCGGGCGCGCTCACCGCCGCCCTCGCGGTGCCGGGCGCGGGCCTGGCCACCGCCCTCGGGCTGGTCGGCGACAACCGCGGGGACTGGGCCGGCGGCGGTCGCGCCGGGGGCGTGCAGGCGCGCCGGGCGGACGGTGTGTGGCGGCTCTACGGGCAGGCGGCGCAGGTGCTCGACGGGCACAGCGCCGGGCTGCTGGTGGTGGCCGCGCACACCGGCGGGTTCGCGCGGTCGCGGACGCTGCTGTTCCTGGTGAGGGCCGGTGCCGAGGGGCTCGTGCGCGCGAGGCAGACGTCCCTGGACGGGACACGGCCGCAGGCCCGGCTCGAACTGCGCGATGTCGAAGCCGAGTTGCTGGGCGATGAACAGACCGACGTGCCCGCCGCCCTGGCCGCCGTCGGGGACACCGCCGCCGCGGTGCTCGCCGTCGAGGCCGTCGGTGCCGCCGACCGCGCGCTGGAACGCACCGTCGAATACGTGCGCCGACGTGAGCAGTTCGGGCGTGCGATCGGCTCCTTCCAGGCGGTCAAGCACCGGCTCGCGGATGTGTACGTGGGTGTGCGGTCGGCACGCTCGGCGGCGTACTACGCGGCGTGGGCCGCCGGGACGGGCGGCGAGCGGGTGGGCGGACTCGCGCTCGCCCAGGCGCTGGAGTCGCTGCGCACCGCCGCCTCCGAGGGCATCCAACTGCACGGCGGCATCGGCTTCACCTGGGAGCACGACGCCCATCTCTTCTTCAAGCGCGCGTCCGGCGACGAACTGCTCTTCGGTCCCGTGCACCGACTGCGCGCGCACGCCGCCGAGGCCGCGCGTCTCTTCGACGGCGGGGAGGTGGCGGTCTGATGGCGGTCAGGCGTTCGCGTGAGGGGACCGGCTCGGGAAGCGGCGCTGGGGGGAGGGAGGGCACCGGGACCGGGGCGAGGCGGATTCCCGGCGTGCGGCTGGTGCAGCGGGTCTCCTCGACCCGGGCCTTCGCCAGGGTGGCCCCCCATCTCATTCCGGCTCTCGACCGCGCCGTGCACCGGCTGACGCGCGGGAAGGTGCTGCTCAGCGCCCAGATGCTGCCGGGGGTCGTCCTGACCGCGCGGGGCGCCAAGAGCGGCCTGGAGCGCCGCACCCCGCTGGCCTGTATGCCGCAGAGCGACGCGTCGGGTGCCGTCGCGGGGGCCGGCTGGCTCCTCATCGGCTCCAACTTCGGCCGTACGGATCACCCCGCCTGGACCGCGAACCTCCTCGCTCGTCCCGAGGCCGTCATCAACTGGAAGGGCGAGGACATCCCCGTGACCGCCCGGCTCCTCACGGGTGAGGAACGGGCCGCCGCGTGGAAGACGGTGCTGGCGTTCTGGCCGCCGTACGCCACCTATCAGGCCCGGGTGGACCGGGAGATACGGCTCTTCAGGATCGTGCGCCGGCCTGTGTCCACGGGCACCGCGGAAGGCGAGGTCCGGTCCGGCTGAACGCCCCGCGCGGTCCGGCCGAACCGGCCTCCCGGCCGGGAGCTTTCGCGCACGGCGACGGGCGGTTCCCTGCCCGTCGGCCGGTTCCCCGCCCGTACAGCGCAGCGGGCGGCAGCCCACCGGAATGTTCCTCCGGGATGAACTGCCGCCCGCATGACAGGAACTGGGGCCAACAGGAGCGGGAATCTACTTCGTCGGCTTCTTCCCGGTCACGCCCAGATACACCAACAGCGCAAGGTTCGGCTTGAGTTCGGCCTGCTTGACGCCCCACGTCTGGAAGCCCTTCTGATGCGAGGCGACCGCCGCGAGCATGGCGACGAGGGAACCGGCCATCGCAGCCGGGTTCACGTCCTTGTCGACCTTGCCCTTGGCCTGGAGGTCGGTGACCGAGTCCGTAAGGGAGTTGTTCACCGAGTTCAGGATCTTCATGCGGATCTTGTAGAACCGTTTGTCGCCCTCGGCGGCACCGAGGTCGACGACTCGCAGGATCGCGTCGTTCCTGCGCCAGAACTCCAGGAAGCCGTCGACGAGTTCCTGTGCGGTCTGCCAGCCGGCCTTGCCGACCCAGGACCGCCCTTCGAGCAACTGGGTCAACCCGGCGCCCTCGGCCGCCATTTGCTCGGCAATCTCCAGGACGGCGCCTTCGACGTCCGGGAAGTACTGGTAGAAGGTCGCCGGTGAAGTGCCTGCCTTCCGGGCGACGTCAATGACTTTGACATCCCGGTAGGGCGAGGAGCTGAGCATCTCGCTGAGGCAGTCGAGCAGCTTCTGCCGGGTCGCCTGCCCACGTCGTCCGGCCACGCGGCCGTCGACGGTACGCACTTGTCCTGTCATGCCGTCAGCTTACCGAGGGGTGATCGGAGCGCGATTCGGCCGACTGCAAATGGGGTGCGGCCGTACATCGCGGGGGTTCGACGGGGGTTCGGCGCGGGGTTCACCGTCGGGCCCGATGCCGCGCGCAGGGGCCTTGAGCAGCGGCGGAGTGTCACCGGAGCGGCTGCGCCTGCTCTGCGGGATGCGGAAAGGGCCGTTAGCTTGGCCGCATGGCCGAATCAGCCGTTGTCGCCGGGTTCTCCGAGGGTGTGCCCTGCTGGGTCGACGCACAGCTCCCCGATGTGGAGGCGGGCAAGCGCTTCTACGGCGAGCTGTTCGGCTGGACGTTCCCCGAGGAGTCCGGCCCGTCTGGCTGGGCGGAGCTGGACGGCGAGCCGGTGGCCGCGCTCACGCCCAAGCGGGACGGCCGGATGCCGACGGTGTGGACCGTGTACTTCGCGACGCCGGACGCCATGGCGCTCACCCGGCGGATCACCGAGGCGGGCGGCCAGATCATCACCGCCCCCACGGGGGTCGGCGCATCGGGCGGGCTGGGCAGGGAGGCCCTCGCCACCGACCCGGAGGGCGCCGTCTTCGGCCTCTGGCAGCCCGGCACCCATCCCGGCTTCGGCAGACGCCACGAACGGCGCACTTTCTGCTGGGCCGAGCTGTACGCGCGCGACACCGCGACCGTCGACCGCTTCTACGGCGCCCTCTTCCGTGACGCGCTGTTCGGACCCGACGCGACCCCCGACTTCGGCCGTGTGCCCGTCTCGGGCGTCTTTCCGGCCGAGATGCCACCCCACTTCGTCGTCCACTTCGGGGTCGAGGACTGCGAGGAGGCACTCGGGACGGTGAACCGGCTGGGCGGCCGCGTCCAGGTGACACCCTTCGACACGTCGTACGGACGGGTGGCCGTCGTCACGGACAATCAGGGTGCGTCGTTCGCGGTGCTTGAACGGTGAAGGACCCCCGACCTGCCGTGACGCCGCTTCGACACTGACGGTGCTTCAAAGTTGAACATGCCTCAGCTCTTCGGCCGAAACGCTTCTGCGGCGAGGGGCGCGGTATTTCGACGTGAGGGACGGCACTTCCTGGGTGAAGGGCGGGGTACTTCTGGGGTGAGGAGCGCATTTCGGCCTTGAACCGTCGCGCCCCGGCGGCCGTACTCCTGCGGGGGCGGTTGTTTTGTCACGAGACACCCCGATCCGCCCCCGGGTTCGCAACCTGTGGCTCGGCCAGGAAGAATCGGGGTGCGTGCCGCCATGGCGGTGCGGTGGTGAGACGCTGCACTGGGCCGCGTTCATACGTGGATGACGTGACCCGTACGGGGAGGTGGCAGGCAAGTGGTGGATCAGCTGACGCAGCACGATCCGCGGCGGATCGGGCCGTTCGAGGTGCTGGGACGGCTGGGTGCCGGCGGCATGGGGCTGGTCTATCTCGCGCGCTCGGCTTCCGGCCGACGCGTGGCGATCAAGACGGTCAGGACGGAGCTCGCCGAGGACCAGCTGTTCCGGGTCCGCTTCTCGCGCGAGGTCGAGGCGGCCCGCGCCGTGTCGGGCTTCTACACGGCGGCCGTGGTCGACGCCGACGCCCGTGCCGCGGTGCCGTGGCTGGCCACCGCCTACGTGCCCGCGCCCTCGCTCGAGGAAATAGTGAACGAGTGCGGGCCGCTCCCGGCCCAGGCGGTGCGCTGGCTGGCGGCGGGCGTCGCGGAGGCGCTCCAGTCGATCCACGGCGCGGGACTCGTCCACCGTGACCTGAAGCCCTCCAATGTGCTGGTCGTCGAGGACGGGCCGCGCGTGATCGACTTCGGTATCGCGTCCGGTGTTTCGAACACCCGTCTGACCATGACCAATGTCGCCGTCGGTACACCCGCCTACATGTCGCCCGAGCAGGCGAAGGACTCGCGCAGCGTGACCGGCGCGAGCGATGTCTTCTCGCTCGGCTCGATGCTCGTCTTCGCGGCGACCGGACACGCCCCCTTCCACGGCGCCAACCCCGTCGAGACGGTCTTCATGCTGCTCCGCGAGGGCCCGGACCTCGAAGGCCTCCCCGACGAGCTGCGCCCGCTCATCGAGTCCTGCATGCAGATGGACGCCACGGCCCGCCCCAACCCCGCCGACCTCCAGGCCCAGCTCGCCCCCCATCTCTTCGGCTCCGGCTCCGACGACAGCGGTACGGCGTCGGCGTGGCTGCCCGAGCGGGCGGTGGGCCTGATCGAGACGCGCCGCGGGGGCCGTCCGCCGGTGAAGCAGCCGGCCGCGGGAAGCGGACGCAGTGGCGGGGGGCGCGCGGTCGTGCCGCCGCCTCCCTCGCACGCCCCGGTGCCCGTGGGGGCGCCCGACACCGGCCCCGTGCGCCTCGCGGGCGCCAAGGTGCCCATCGGTCCCGGCCCGCGCGTCGCCGACGCCCGCGCGGCCGCCGTGAAGGCGCCGCCCCCGGAAGCCGGGCTCGCGGCGTCCTGGTCCCGGCCGCGCATCGGCGTGAACGGCGCCGACCCGGCACCCGCGCCCACGGTCGCGCCCCCCGCGCCCGACGCGCCGTCCGGCTGGCGCCCCTGGCGCTTCCGTATGTCGAACGACGTCTGGGGCACGCCCTCGGTCGCCGGCGACCTCGTCTACGTCACCTCCTTCGAGGTCCACGCCCTCGACGTCGCGACCGGCCGCCGCCGCTTCAAGACCCGTGACGTGGCCTGGTCGATGGCGGTGGCGGACGGCCGCATCCACGCCTCCGACGGGCCGACGCTGTTCGCGCTCGAGGCCAGGGAGGGCGCGGATCTGTGGCGCCTGTCCACGGACGCCTGGGTCTACTCGCTGCAGGCCGACCGTGGAACGGTCGTCACCGGCACCCGCGGGGGCGGCATCCAGGCCTGGGAGGCCTCGAACGGCCAGAAGCTGTGGGAGATCAGCGGCTGCCAGACGGACTTCGAGTCCCCCGAGGCCGGTCCGGCGCTCCACGACGGCACGGTGTTCGTCTGGAAGGACGCGCGGCTGCGCGCGCTGGAGGCCCGTACGGGTGAGGAGCGGTGGTCGTACCCGATCGGTGACGCGGCCTCCTGCGGCGGTGTACCGGTCCGCATCACGTACGCGCCCGACGGCTACGCCTACATCTCCGCCGGCACCCGTGTCCTCGCCGTCGACGTGGCGAGCGGTCACGTCCGCTGGCACTTCGAGGCCCCGGCCGTCTTCCTCTGCCCGCCCACCTTCGCTCCGGGCCCGGCGGTGACGGGCGGTGGCGTCTATCTGGCCGACTACCTCGGCACGGTGTACGCCCTCGACGCGACCGACGGCCGCGACCGCTGGCGCATCGCCACCGAGTCCCGCGCCTCCACCGAGCCGGTCCTCGTCGCCGCGGGCCACGTCCACGTGGGCAGCGGCAAGGGCCTGTACACGCTGGACGCCGTCACCGGCACCCCGAAGTGGCGCTTCCAGGCCGGGGGCGACCTGGTCGGCGCCCCGGCCGTGGCCGACGGCCGCATCCACTTCGGCTCCACGGACCACCTGCTGTACACCCTGAAGGCCGACGACGGGCGCCTGCGCTGGAAGCTGGCCACCGGCGGCGAGATCACCGGGGCACCCGTGGTCAAGGACGGGGTCGTGTACGCGTGCAGCAAGGACCGCTGTGTGTACGCGCTGGACGCGGAGAAGGGGACCGGGACGGCCCGCACGACGTGACGGAGCCCGCTCCGGGACTTCTGTGACGGCCGCCGTACCGGGCACGGAAGGGTCTCCGGACGGCGGCCGTCGCTCGCGCGGGCGGCGTGCGGGATGCCGCTCCGGCTGCCGACGCTACGCCCGGCGTGACCGGTCCGCCACACGGAGCGAGCGCCACCCGGCCGGGGGCTGTCCGGTCGGAGGGCCGCGCGGTCCGGGGCCGCCCGGTCCTGGGTTCCTCCGGTCGGAGTGCCACCCGGTCCGAGGGTTGCCCGGTCCGAGGGCTGCCCGGTCCGAGGGCTGCCCGGTTCACGGAGGGGGCGTTCGGACGGCCGCCCTAACGCAGCCGGAACCCCGGCCGTCGTGCCGAGAAGAGGCCCGCCTGCCGCTCGGCCGGCAGGTTCCCGAGGGAGACGAGATGGGGGGCGTGCGCGAGGGCCGCCGCACGGGTCGCCTCCTGCGCCAGCCACAGGGCCCGTACGGTCCCCTGGACGGCTTCTGCCGGGTAGGACGCGATGACCGCCGCGCACTCCACAGCCGCGGCCAACGCACCGCCCGGCGGGGTGAGTTCGGACACCAGTCCCACCTCGTGGGCCCGCCGTGCGGAGATCCGTTCGGCGGTCCCCATCAGCGCCATCCGCGCGACTTCCCCGAACGGCATCCGCTGCGCGAGGTAGACGGACTCGTACGCGCTGACCATCCCGTACGTCGTGTGCGGATCGAAGAAGGTCGCCTCCTCGTCGGCCACGATGAACTCGGACTCGCCCAGCAGATAGAAGGCGCCACCGCAGGCGATCCCGTTCACGGCGGCGATCACCGGCTTCCACAGGTCGTTGGCCTTCGGTCCGACCGCGGCGAGCGGATCGTCCACCATGTACGGGGAGTCGGGCTGCGGTACGGAGGCGCTCCGGTCGATGCCGGTGCAGAAGGCCCGCGTCCCGGCGCCGGTGACGACGATCGCCCGTACGGTGTCGTCGAACCGGAACTCGCGCCAGGCGGCGACCAGTTCGGCCGCCATGCCGAGATCGATGGCGTTGAGCCTGCCGGGCCGGTCGAGCGTCAGGACGGCGACCCCCGTGTCCTTGTCGACCGCCACCACGAGCCCGCCGCCCCCGGCGCCCGCCTCGCCCGGCGCGTCCCCGCTCACGCCCGCTCCAGGACCCAGCGCGGAACGGTCACGCCGTTCACCTCGGTGAACACCGCCTGGACCCGTGCACCGATCCGAATCCGTTCCGGCGGGACCGAGTTGAGGGGCTCGTCCGGTCCGCTCACCAGATTCCCGACCAGCCGTATCCGGGGCGCGTCGGCCAGCTCCACCACGATCGCGTTGTACGGGGCCTGCTCCGCGTAGGCGGGAAGGAGCGGCGGATGCGGGACGACGTACGACCAGATCCGGCCCCGCCCGCTCATCCTTCGCCACTCGCTCGCGAAGGAGTGGCAGTGCGGGCAGCAGGGCCGGGGCGGAAAGCGGAGTTCGTCGCAGTCGGCGCAGGACTGGACGCGGAGTTCGCCCCGGGCCGCGTACTGCCAGAAGGGCGCGCCGTCGTCGTCGAGGACGGGGGACAGCAGGGACTCGTTCATCTCGGCTCCTCAGCTTCTCAGCAGGAGTGCGGAGGTCGGGACCCCTTCCCCCGCCGTGACCAGGCAGGTCGCCGCCCCCGGCACCTGTGCCGTACTGGTGCCCCGCAGTTGCTTCACGCCCTCGTTGATGAGGTTGAAGCCGTGCACGTAGGCCTCGCTGAGCCCGCCGCCCCCGGTGTTGACGGGCAGCCGTCCGCCGATCTCCAGCGCACCGCCCTCCGTGAAGGCCGCGCCCTCCCCGCGCCCGCAGAAGCCGTATCCCTCCAGCGAGAGCGGGATGAGGGGCGTGAACGCGTCGTAGATCTGGGCCACGTCGACGTCCTGCGGTGTGAAGTCGGCGTGCTTCCACAGGTGTCGAGCGGCTGTCCAGGCGGGTCCGGTGAGCGGGTCGCCGTTCCAGTAGTTGACCATGCCGTGGTGCTGGGCCGGCAGACCCTGGGCGGCGGAGTGGACGTACACGGGCCGCTGCCGGCAGTCACGGGCCCGCTCGGCGGAGACGATCACGCAGGCCAGCGCGCCGTCCGTCTCCAGGCAGTTGTCGAAGAGACAGAGGGGCTCGCTGATCCAGCGGGAGGTCATGTACATCTCGCGGGTCAGCGGGCGCTCGTACATCATCGCGGCCGGGTTCTGGTTGGCGCGGTTGCGGCAGGCCAGCGCCACGTTGAACAGATGGTCGCGCGTCGCCCCGTACTCGTGCAGGTAGCGGCGCGCGAGCATCCCTATCTCGTCGGCGGGCCGCAGCAGCCCGAAGGGCCGGGTCCACTGGGCCGGGGTGGGGAGCTGGACGGCCGTGTTCTTCCAGGGCCGGGGACCGCTGCCCCGTTTGCGTGAGCGCCAGGCCACCCCCACCGTCGCCTGGCCCGTGGCGACGGCGGCGGCGAGATGCGCGACGGTGGCGCAGGAGCCGCCACCTCCGAAGCCCACCTTGCTGAAGAAGGTGAGGTCACCGAACCCGACGGCCTTGGCGACCTCCACCTCGTCGGTCTCCTCCATGGTGTAGGAGGCGAGCCCGTCGACCTCGGCGGGCGCGATGCCGGCGTCGTCGAGGGCGGCGAGGACCGCGCGGCAGGCCAAGGCCTTCTCGGACTCGGGGAGTTGTCTGGCGAACGGGGTCTGTCCGATCCCGACGACGGCTGTGGCGTCCTTGATCCCCGGCATGGGTGCACCTCCGCAGACGGTCCCGGCTGCTGACAGGCCGTCAGGCTACAGCTAATCTGACGGTCAGTCAGCTAGTGGTGCTTCAGCGGGAGGTGCGCGATGCGCGGTGACCTGGAGTGGGGCGGCGTCCCGGGACTGGTGCGGTCGGCGGCGACCCGCTTCGCGGACCGCGACGCGGTTGTCGAGGGCCGGACACGCATCTCCTACGAGGAGTTGGGCGCCCGGGTGGAGCGCGCCGCGGCGGCCTGCGTGGCGAGCGGCGTACGTCTCGGCGACCGTGTCGCCATCTGGGCCCCGAACACGCTCGACTGGATCGTCTCCGCCCTCGGCGCGGTGTCCGCGGGCGCGGTCCTCGTCCCCCTCAACACCCGCTTCAAGGGCGCCGAGGCCGCGTACGTACTGGCGCGGAGCCGGGCGAAGCTGCTGTTCGTGACGGGTACGTTCCTCGGCACCTCCTACGTGGCCTCGCTGCGGAGGGCGTCCGGCGAGGGCCCCGGACCCGGACCGCTGCCCGGTCTCCCGCACCTGGAACAGGTGGTGGTCCTCGCGGACGACGCCCCCGCCGACTTCCGCACCTGGAAGGACTTCCTCGCGGGCGGGGAGGGCGTGGGGACGGACGAGGTACGCCGGCGCGGCGCGGCCGTGTCCGGCGCGTCACCCTCGGACATCATCTTCACCTCGGGCACCACGGGCCGCCCGAAGGGTGCCCTGATCACCCATGCGCAGACGCTGCGCTGCTACGAGATCTGGAGCGACCTCGCCGGCCTGCGCGAGGGCGACCGCTACCTGATCGTGAACCCGTTCTTCCACACGTTCGGCTACAAGGCCGGGATCATCGCCTGTCTGATGCGCGGGGCGACGATGATCCCGCAGCCGGTGTTCGACGTGGACACGGTGCTCGCGAACGTGGCCGCGGAGCGCGTCTCCGTCCTGCCCGGCCCGCCCACGCTCCACCAGTCGCTGCTGGACCACCCGTCCCGGGCCGCGTACGACCTTTCGGCCCTGCGTCTGGTGGTCACGGGCGCGGCGGTGGTGCCCTTGCGCCTGGTCGAGCGTCTGCGTACGGAACTCGGTGTAGACACGGTGCTGACGGCGTACGGCCTCTCCGAGGCGAGCGGGATCGTCACGATGTGCCGCAGGGGAGACGCGCCGGCGGTGATCGCCTCCACCTCGGGCCGGGCGATCCCGGACACCGAGGTGCGGGTGGTGGACTCCTCGGGAACCCCGGTGGCACCCGGCTCGCCCGGCGAGGTCCTGGTCCGCGGCTTCAACGTCATGCGCGGCTACTTCGAGGACCCCGAGGCCACGGCGGCGGTTCTGTCCGAGGACGGCTGGCTGCGCACGGGTGACGTGGGCGTCCTCGACCCCGAGGGCAACCTCCGCATCACCGACCGCATCAAGGACATGTACATCGTCGGCGGCTTCAACGCCTACCCCGCGGAGATAGAGCAGCTGCTCGGCCTGCACCCCGACGTCGCCGACGTGGCGGTCATCGGCATCCCGGACAGCCGCCTGGGCGAGGTCGGCAAGGCCTACGTCGTCCGCCGCCCGCACTCCGTCCTCACGGCCGACGGCCTCATCGCCTGGTCCCGCCGGGAGATGGCCAACTACAAGGTCCCGCGCACGATCGAATTCGTCCCCGAACTGCCACGGAACGCGAGCGGGAAGGTGGTGAAGGGGGAGCTGCGGACCGGGACCTTCTGAGCTACGGCGCCGCGTAGTGCGGGCCGCGGCGCCAGGCCGACGAACTCGCCCGGCCGGGGCCGAGATGATCCACTCGGCCCCGGCCGGCCCCCGAGGTCATGGCCGCGGCTCAGGTCGCGTCGGCGGCGTCCGGGGTCACGGGGTAACGGTGACGTGGGTGTTGTCCGTGGTCACGGGAGTGTCCGTGACGTGGGTGTTGTCCGTGGTGATCGGGGTGTCCGTGACGTGCGTGTTGGCGAACGCCGGGACCGACGCTCCGATCGCCGCGGCGGCCGCGATGGCCGCGGTGACGAAGGCCTTCTTGGTGCGAGTCATTCCAACTCCTGGGGGGAGAGGGGACTTCTGGACACCGAGGGACGCCAGTGGCCCAGGGGGCGCTGGTCCGCTTTATTCGAACGTATGCGCCAATTATGGGCCTGAACTGCGCAGCAGGCGCCCGGACGCACGGCGGCCGCGGCGGCTCCCCCTCCGCGCCGCCGCGGCCGATCCCCGTGTGGTGTGGTTCTGGTCAGGCAGGCTCGTCCGTGGCGTGGACGTTGTCCGTGGACGCGTCGCCGGTGTCCTCGCCCGGGGCGATCGGGTTCTTGCCCTTGAGCGGCTCGTCCGTGGCGTGGACGTTGTCCGTCGAGGCCGTCGGCTCGCCGGTGGCGTGGACGTTGTCGGTGCTGAGGTCGTCACTCATGACTGGCTCCCCTGGCAGTTCTGTTCGCTGCGGTTGCGGTAGTCGGGAAGGGCCCGCCCGGCAACTCCCCCGAGGGTCGCCGGACGGGCACTTCTGGGCCGGTTCACCTTAAAGGTGTTGGCCGGATGTCTTCCCGTCTGCCCCCCGACGCGACGGATCGACAACCAGAGAGTGGCGCAGGGCGATAAACGAACGATGAACGCGCAGGCGTGGGGGACTCAGGCGACGGCGAGCGGCTTCAGGAGTGCCCGCACCTCATCGGCTTCGGGTGCGGCCAACCCCTCGAAGATGTCCAGGGCTTCACGCCAGCAGACCTGCGCGCGGCCGATCTGCCCGATACCGCTCAGCGCCCTGCCGAGCACGGTGAGTACGTTGCCGCGCCGCCAGTCGCCGCCGATCCCGCGCAGCACGGTCAGCGCCAACTCCGCGTTCGCGGCGGCCTGTGCGGGCCGCCGGGAGGCGAGGTCGGCCTCGGCGAGACGGAACAACGTCATGCCCTCCCAAAGCCGTTGGCGGCTGTCCTGGAACACCTCGAGGGCTTCCTGAAGACGGTCGACGGCCTGCCCGAGCTGGCCGCTCTGGGTGAGGGCCAGACCCAGCGCGTACCGGCCGTTCGCGCCCTTCAGCGCGTGGCCCATGTCGTCGTACATCTCCGTGCCCTGCTGGGCGAGTGCCACCGCGCTCGCGGTCCGTCCGGTGGCGAGGTGGATGCGGGAGAGGTTGCACAGCGCGCTCGCCTCGCCCGGACGGTCCTCGCACGCACGGAAGTTCTCGATGGCGCGGCCCAGATGCGCCTCTCCGTCGGCGTGACGGTTCTGGTAGAGGGCGATCACGCCGAGGATGTTGGACGACCAGCAGCTCGTCAACGGGTCACCGGTGGCGAGGGCCCGTTCGAGGGCGCGGGTGGCAGCCGCGTCGGCCGAGTCGAACCGACCGGTGATGTGGTGCACGAAGGAGAGCGTCGTGAGCGCCCGGGCCTCGGCGCGCGGTGCCGCGTGTGTCTGTGCGGCGGCGCCCGCGGCCTCGGCGACGGCCTCGTACTCCTTGGAGTTGGCTCCCGATTCGGCCAGGTCGCAGGCCGCCCACAGGAGGTCGACGGCCCGTGCCAACGTCTCCGGGCCCATCGACTGCCGCACGCAGGCCAGCGTGCAGACCGCCTCCGCGTACAGCCAGTCCTGGGCCTGATGGCGGTCCTCGAACACCAGCCCCGGATACTCCGTGGGCTCGAGGTGCTCCACCAGTTTGTCGCCGGGACGGTCGAGGACGTACACCCCCGCCGCAGTGGCCAGATAGAAGTCCAGCAACCGCGACATGGCCGCCGTCCGCTCGCTCGGTGGCTGTTCGTCGCGTTCCGCGCATGCGCGCGCGTAGAGGCGTACGAGGTCGTGGTAGCGGTAGCGGCCGGGGGCGGCGGACTCCAGGAGTGAGGTGTCGACGAGGGACTCCAGGAGGTCCTCGGTTTCCTCGACCGGGAGGTCGAGCACCGCCGCGGCCGCCGCCAGGGAGATGTCGGGGCCGTCGGCCAGTCCGAGCAGCCGGAACGCCCGTGCCTGGGCCGGCTCCAGCTGGCCGTAGCCGAGTTCGAAGGTGGCCTTGACGGCCAGGTCGCCCGCCTGGAGTTCGTCCAGGCGGCGGCGCTCGTCACCGAGCTTCGCTGCGAGCACCGAGACCGTCCAGGTACGCCGGGCGGCGAGCCGTGACGCCGCGATGCGGATGGCGAGAGGAAGGAAGCCGCAGGCCGCGACCACGTCGAGGGCGGCCTCCCGCTCGGACGCGACCCGTTCCCGGCCCACGATCTTGGTGAAGAGCTGCAACGCCTCCTCGGGAGACATCACGTCGAGGTCCACCAGATGGGCACCCGCCAGGTCCACCATCCGCATGCGCGAGGTCACCAGGGCCGCACAGCCCTCGGTGCCGGGCAGCAGGGGGCGCACCTGGGCGGCGTCACGGGCGTTGTCCAGAAGGACCAGGACGCGGCGGCCGTCGAGGACCGAGCGGTAGAGGGCCGAGCGTTCCTCCAGCGAGTCCGGGATCGCCGAGTCCGCCGTACCGAGGGCCCGCAGGAAGGCGCCCAGGACCGTCTCCGGCTCGGCCGCCCGCGATCCGGCGCCCTGGAGGTCGACGTACAGCTGCCCGTCCGGGAAGGCCCCGCGGGACTGGTGCGCCACGTGCACCGCGAGCGTCGTCTTGCCCACGCCCCCGATGCCCGCCAGCGCCGAGACGGCCATGACCCGGCCCTGGTCGGAGGACGCCGCGGCGAGGACGTCGCTCAGTTCCTGCACGAAGGAAGCCCGGCCCGTGAAGTCGGTGACGGTGGCCGGGAGTTGAGCCGGGCGGACGGGTGCGGCGGAGGGCTCCGCCGCTGGGGCGGAGGGCTCAGCGAGGCCCGGGTCCGCCTGGAGTATGCGCTGCTGGAGCTCCTTGAGGCCCTGCCGCGGGTCCACCCCGAGCTCGTCGGCGAGGAGCCGCCGGGTGTCCGCGTACACCGCGAGGGCTTCCGCCTGGCGGCCGGAGCGGTACAGCGCCAGCATCAGGAGTTCACGCAGGCGCTCGCGCAGCGGATGTGCCGCGGTGAGCGCCGTGAGTTCGGAGACCGCCTCCGCGTGGCAGCCCTGCTCCAGGTCCATGTCGAGCCGGGATTCGAGGAGTTGCAGGCGCCACTCCTCCAGGCGGGCCCGCTGGGTCTCCGCGTAGGGGCCGGGGATGCTCGCGAGCGGTTCGCCGTCCCATAGGGCGAGGGCGTCCCGCAGCAGGTCACGGGCCCGGGACAGGTCGCCGGCGGCCCGCGCCTTCTCGGCGTCGGCGGCGAGCTCCTGGGCGCGTACGTGGTCGAGCGCGCGCTCGCCGAGGGAGCGGATCGCGTAGCCGCCGGACTCGCTCACCAGGACTTCGGGGCCGAGCGCCTTGCGCAGGCGCGAGGCGTATGTCCGCAGGGCGGCCAGTGCCTGGGACGGGGGTTCGTCGCCCCACAGGGCGTCGATGAGTTCGGATGCCGTGGCCGTGCGGCCGTCACGGAGCAGCAGCGCGGCCAGCAGGGCGCGTTGCTGCGGTGACCCGGCCGGCAGCGGGTCGTCGCCGAGCCAGGCGCGTACCGGGCCGAGCACGCTGAAGCGCAACGCCGCGGGCTCCTCGGAGCCCGGACGCCACTGCTTCGGTACCCGCGGCACACCGTCCATCGCTGTCCCCCTGCCGAACCGTCAGTACAACGAGGCCAGTTTGCCTTGTTCATGGCGGATGCGTCAGCCGTGCGAGACAGCGATCACAGGGCGCCGCACGGTACACCACAGGGTCCTCACACGGCCTCCTCACACATCCCCACGAATTCACCCGCGCCGTACCCCGGAACGCGGCCCCCGACAGGCAACTGACGGATCGTCAGATCAGCGCTACCGTGGGCCGTATGGAGACCACGGAAACCCAGCAGAGCCCCTCGGCGAGCGCCCCGGCCGCCTTCCCGAGGATCATCTCGGTGGACGACCACACGGTCGAACCCCCCGACGTCTGGCGGGACCGGCTGCCCGCGAAGTACCAGGACACCGGGCCCCGCATCGTCCGCGCGCCCCTCAAGGAAATGACCTTCCTGGGCGGGAAGTTCGCTCCCGTCATGGGCGCCCCGGGCGACGACGGTCCCATCGGTGACTGGTGGGTCTACGAAGACCTGCACCGGCCCCTCACCCGCCTCGACACGGCCGTCGGCTACGACCGTGACGAGATCAAGCTCGAGATCATCACGTACGAGCAGATGCGCCCGGGCTCGTACGACGTGCCCCAGCGACTGGCCGACATGGACGTCAACCACGTCCAGTCCGCCCTCTGCTTCCCCACCTTCCCCCGCTTCTGCGGGCAGACGTTCACCGAGGCGACCGACCGTGAGCTGGGCCTTCTCGGGGTGCGGGCCTACAACGACTGGATGGTGGAGGAGTGGTGCGGGCCCAAGGCCCAGGGGCGCCTGATACCGCTGACGCTCGTCCCGCTCTGGGACGCCCGGCTTGCGGCGGACGAAGTACGGCGCAATGCCGCCCGTGGCGTACGCGCGGTGGCCTTCTCCGAGATCCCGCCTCATCTGGGCCTCCCCTCCGTGCACACCGACGACTGGGACCCCTTCTTCGCCGCGTGCGACGAGACGGGCACCGTCATCGCCATGCACATCGGCTCCAGCAGCCGGATGCCGTCGACCTCGGCCGACGCGCCGCCCGCGGTCGGGTCCACGATCACCTTCGCCAACTGCTGCTTCTCGATGGTCGACTGGCTGATGAGCGGCAAGTTCGAGCGCTTCCCGAACCTCAAGGTGATGTACGCGGAGGGCCAGATCGGCTGGATCCCGTACATCCTGGAACGCGCGGACGTGGTGTGGGAGGAGAACCGCGGCTGGGGCGGCGTCGCCGACAAGGTCCACCGGCCGCCGTCCGAGCTCTTCGCCGACCACGTGTACGGCTGCTTCTTCGACGACGCCTTCGGGCTGAAGAACCTCGACGCGATCGGTGTCGGCAACGTCCTCTACGAGACCGACTATCCGCACTCGGACTCGACCTGGCCGAAGTCCCGGGAGGTCGGCGAGTCCCAGATGGGCCACCTCGACGCCGATGTGGTCGACCGGATCGTGCGGCGCAACGCGATCGAACTGCTGGGCCTGACGCCGGACGGCCTCTGGGCGGGCTGAATCCCGGCCGTCCGCGGCCTGCCCGGACACCGGCCGTCGCCGAAACCCGCCGACCTCTTGTCTGACGGTCCGTCAGCTACGACTATGGCAGCGACACTCAAGAAGTGACGGACCGTCAGACGAGAGGTGTGTGCCCATGCAGGTACTGCCCGAAGGGCGGCTGGCCTACGGGATGCAGCTCCCGGTCCAGTCGCAGAGCACGATCTACGCGGAGCCGTGGGAGGCGGACGCGGGCCCCGACGACCTCGTCGAGATCGCCCGCGCCGCCGACCGTGCCGGTTTCGCCTATGTCGCGAGCTGCGACCACGTCGCCATCCCGCGCCGGCTCGCGGGCGCGATGAGCACCGTCTGGTACGACCCGGTCGCCACGCTCGCCTTCCTCGCGGGGGTGACCGAGCGCGTGCGGCTGCTCAGCCATGTCGCGATCGTCGGGCTCAGGCATCCGCTCGTCACCGCCAAGCAGTACGCGACCCTCGACCATCTGTCGGGCGGCCGACTGGTCCTCGGGGTCGGCGCCGGGCACGTGGAGGAGGAGTTCGCGGCGGTCGGGGCCGACTTCGAGCGCCGGGGCGCCGTCCTCGACGAGACGATCGACGCGCTGCGCGCCGCGCTCGGGCCGGACGAGTTCCCCGTCCACCACGGCAAGACGTACGACTTCGAAGGGCTCGGGCAGCGGCCGCGGCCCAAGCAGGAGCGGGTGCCCGTGTGGGTGGGCGGGTCCTCGCCCGCCGCGGTGCGCCGGGCCGCGCTGCGCGGCGACGGCTGGCTGCCGCAGGGCGATCCGCGCGACCGGCTGCCGGGACAGATCGCCCGGATCGGGAGCCTGCGCGCCGAGGCCGGGATCGAGGTGCCGCTGACGATCGGCGCGATCACCGAGCCGCTGTACGTCGGTGCGCCCGGCTGGGAGGTCGGGCGGCGCACGCTGAGCGGGGCGCCCGAGGCACTGGCCGAGTCGCTGCGGGAGTACCGCGCGATGGGCGTGCACCAGATACAGGTGCGGTTCCGCAGCCGGAGCCGCGGTGAACTGCTGGACCAGATCACGGCGTTCGGCGCGGACGTCGCGCCCCACCTCAGCTAGGGAGTCAGGCCATGGGCAAGCTGGACGGGCGGGTCGTCCTCATCACGGGCGCGGCGCGCGGGCAGGGCGAGCAGGAGGCGCGGCTCTTCGTGGCGGAGGGCGCGCGCGTGGTCGTCGCGGACGTGCTCGACGACCAGGGGGAGGCGCTCGCCAAGGAGATCGGCGCGCACTACGTCCACCTGGACGTGAGCCGGGAGGAGGACTGGGAGGCGGCGGTGCGGTCCGCGCGGGCGGTGTACGGGCGGATCGACGGGCTCGTCAACAACGCCGGCATCCTGCGCTTCAACGAACTGGTCGACACCCCGCTGGCCGAGTTCATGCAGATCGTGCAGGTCAACCAGGTCGGGGTGTTCCTCGGGATCAAGACCCTCGCGCCCGAGCTCGCGGCCGCGGGCGGCGGCACGATCGTGAACACGGCCTCGTACACGGGGCTCACGGGCATGGCGTACGTCGGCGCGTACGCCGCGACCAAGCACGCCATCGTGGGCCTCACGCGCGTGGCGGCGCTCGAACTCGCGGCCAAGAGGATCCGCGTCAACGCCGTGTGCCCGGGGGCCGTCGACACGGCGATGAGCAACCCGTCGCAGCTCGATCCGGGCGCGAACACGGAGGAGGCCTCCCAGGCGCTCGACGAGCTGTACCGGAAGCTGGTGCCGCTCGGCCGGATCGGGCGTCCGGAGGAGGTGGCCCGGCTGGCCCTGTTCCTGACCGGTGAGGACTCCTCGTACATCACCGGACAGCCCTTCGTGATCGACGGCGGCTGGCTCGCGGGCGTGAGCGTTCTCTGACGCCGTATCAGCTATTGACGGTGCATGCGCGCGGTGGAACAGTCGGCTCAACGAATCTGACGGTACGTCAGATAACTGGATGGGGACGGTGAACCTCCTTGGAATTCGGGCTCTTTGTACAGGGATACGTGGGCAAGCGGGCCGAGACCGATCCGCTCGCGGAGCACAAGGCGCTGATGGAGGAGACCGAGTACGTCATCCAGGCGGACAAGTCCGGCTTCAAGTACGCCTGGGCGTCCGAGCACCACTTCCTGGAGGAGTACTCGCACCTCTCGGCCAACGACGTCTACCTCGGCTATCTGGCGCACGCCACGGACCGCATCCACCTCGGGTCCGGCATCTTCAACCCGCTCGCCCAGGTCAACCATCCGGTCAAGGTCGCCGAGAAGGTCGCGATGCTCGACCATCTCACCGAGAACCGCTTCGAGTTCGGCTCCGGGCGCGGGGCCGGCTCGCACGAGATCCTCGGCTTCCTCCCCGGCATCACCGACATGAACTACACGAAGGAGATCTGGGAGGAGACCATCGCGGAGTTCCCGAAGATGTGGCTCCAGGACGAGTACGTCGGGTTCCAGGGCAAGCACTGGTCGCTCCCGCCGCGCAAGATCCTGCCCAAGCCGTACGGGAAGTCGCACCCCGCGATGTGGTACGCCGCCGGGTCCCCGCCCTCGTACTCCATGGCCGCCCGCAAGGGGCTCGGCGTGCTCGGCTTCAGCGTCCAGAAGGTCTCCGACATGGAGTGGGTCCTGGAGCAGTACAAGACCGCCGTCGTGAACGCCGAACCCATCGGGGACTTCGTCAACGACAACGTGATGGTGACCACCACCGCCATCTGCGCGCCCACCCACGACGAGGCGATCCGCATCGCCGTCGGCGGCGGGCTGCACTACCTGCCCTCCCTCGTCTTCCGCTACCACGACACCTTCCCGCGCCCCGAGGGCTTCCCCGTCTGGCCGGAGACGCTCCCCGAGTACAACGCGGAGTTCGTCGAACTCCTCATCGAGGAGGAGCTGTTGATCTGCGGCGACCCGGACGAGGTGCTCACCCAGTGCAAGCGCTGGGAGCAGGCCGGCGCCGACCAGCTGAGCTTCGGACTGCCCGTCGGGGTCCCCAAGGAGGAGACCCTCCAGACGATCCGGCTGATCGGCGAGCACGTGATCCCGAAGATCGACACGGACCCGGTGCACCGCACCACCCGCTTCCGCCAAGCCGCCGTCTAGGTCCAGGGGGTACTTCCGCGATGCTCGACCACCTGATCAAGGGCGCGACCGTCGTGGACGGGACGGGCGCGCCCGCCTACACCGCGGACGTGGGGATACGGGACGGCCGTATCGCCGTGATCGGCACGGTCACCGAGCCGTCCCGGACGAGCGAGGACGCGCACGGACTCGTCCTCGCCCCCGGCTTCGTGGACCCGCACACGCACTACGACGCCCAGCTCTTCTGGGACCCGTACGCGACCCCGTCCCTCAACCACGGGGTCACCACCGTCGCGGGCGGCAACTGCGGGTTCACGCTCGCCCCGCTGAACCCCGCGCGCCCCGAGGACGCCGACTACACCCGCCGCATGCTGTCCAAGGTCGAGGGCATGTCCCTGGTCGCGCTGGAGGAGGGCGCGCCCTGGAACTGGCACAGCTTCGGCGATTATCTCGACGCCCTGGAGGGGCGGATCGCCGTCAACGCGGGCTTCATGGTGGGCCATTGCGCGCTGCGGCGGTACGTGATGGGCCCCGACGCCGTGGGCGGACAGCCGACGCCGGAGCAGCTCGCGGACATGCTGCGGCTCTTCCACGAGGCCATGGACGCCGGAGCCTGGGGCCTGTCCACCACCCAGTCCTCCACCCACTCCGACGGCGACGGCAGGCCGGTCGCCTCCCGGCACGCCGGGCCGGCCGAACTGCTCGCCCTCGCGCAGGCCGTGGGGGAGCACGAGGGCACCCAGATCGAGGCGATCGTGGCCGGCTGTCTGGACCAGTTCAGCGACGCCGAGATCGATCTGTTCGTGGAGATGAGCGCGGCGGCGGGCCGCCCGCTCAACTGGAACGTCCTGACGATCGACGCCGCCGTGCCCGAGCGCGTCCCGCGCCAGCTGGAGGCGAGCGAGCGCGCCCGCAAGTCCGGCGGCCGGGTCGTCGCGCTCACCATGCCGATCCTCACCCCGATGAACATGTCGCTCGGCACCTTCTGCGCGCTGAACCTGATTCCGGGCTGGGGCCCGGTTCTCGGGCTGCCCGTCCCGGACCGCATCGCGAAGCTCGGCGACCCGGAGGTCCGCGCCGAGATGCTGCGCCGCGCGGACAGCAAGGAGGCGGGTGTCTTCCGGCGGCTCGCCGACTTCGGCCGGTACGTCATCGGCGACACGTACAGCGCGGCGAACGAGGGCCTGACCGGGCGCGTGGTGCGGGACATCGCCGCCGAGCGCGGCCAGGAGCCCTTCGCGTGCCTGGTGGAGATCTGCGCGGCCGACGAGCTGCGGACGGTCCTGTGGCCCATGCCCACCGACAACGACCCGGACTCCTGGGCACTGCGCGCCGAGACCTGGCAGCACCAGGACGTCCTGCTCGGCGGCTCCGACGCGGGCGCCCATCTGGACCGCATGTGCGGAGCCCCGTACACCACCCGGTTCCTCGGCGACTGTCTGCGCGGCCGCGGGCTCGCGTCCCTGGAGCAGGCGGTGAAGATGCTGACGGACGATCCGGCGCGGCTCTTCGGGCTGCGTGACCGCGGGCGCGTCGAGGTGGGATTCCATGCCGACCTGGTGCTGTTCGACCCGGAGCGGATCGACGCGGGCAAGGCCACCCTGGTGCACGACCTCCCGGGTGACAGTCCCCGGCTCGACTCGCGGGCGATCGGGGTGAAGGCCGTGTGGGTCAACGGTGTCGAGTCGATCCGGGAGGACGTGGTGACGGGCGCCGTGCCGGGCAAGGTGCTGCGGTCGGGCCGCGACACCCGGACGGTGAGCACCCGGTGACGGGCGAGGCCGGGAGACCCGAGGAGCAGCGGCTGTTCATCGGCGGATCGTGGGTGGCGCCCGACAACGGGTTCTACGAGGTGATCGACCCGGCGACCGAGGGTGTCGTCGGGCTGGCCCCCGAGGCCTCGCGGAGCCAGGTGCACGCGGCGGCCGCGGCGGCCCGCGAGGCGTTCGGGGCATGGTCGCGCACGCCCGCCGAGGAGCGGGCCGCCGTCCTCGCCCGCGCCGCGGACGTCATCCAGCGCAACTTCGTGTCCTACGCCGAACTCGCGCAGGCGGAGAGCGGCGCCACCACCGGGACGGCGCGCGGGATGCAGGTGGGGGTCGGGGTGGCCCGGTTCCGGCGCTACGCGCGGCCCGAACCGGTCGAGCAGCCGCTGCCGCCGCAGATCAACGAGGCGGGACCCTTCGGCGGGGCGGCCGTGATGGGCGCGCTCGCCGTGCGCCAGCCGGTCGGCGTGGTCACCTGCATCACCTCGTACAACAATCCGTGGGCCAACCCGGCGGGCAAGATCGCCCCCGCCCTCGCGATGGGCAACACCGTGGTGGTGAAGCCGGCCCCGCAGGACCCGCTCTCCGTGTACCGGATGGCCGAGGCGCTCGAGGCGGCGGGCGTGCCGCCGGGCGTGGTGAACGTGGTCAGCGGTTCGACGGCGGAGTCCGGCGAGGCGGCGGTCGACTCCCCGGACGTCGACATGGTCAGTTTCACCGGCTCGACGGCCGTCGGGCAGCGGATCGCCGAGGTGTGCGGGCGCGGCATGAAGCGCCAGCTGATGGAGTTGGGCGGCAAGGGCGCGGCGATCGTGTTCGACGACGCGGATCTGGGTTCGGCGGTGTCGGGCATCGGCACGACCTTCTCCTTCTACAGCGGGCAGATCTGCACGGCGCCGACGCGGGTACTGGTCCAGCGGGCTGTGCACGACCTGTTGGTGCAGCAACTGGCTGCCTATGCGGGGCACTTGAAGGTGGGCGATCCGCGGGAGCAGGGCACGGTGGTCGGCCCGGTCGTCTCGGCGGCCCACCGTGACCGGGTCGAGTCCTACGTCGAACTCGGGCGCAAGGAAGGCGCGCGGGTGGTGGCGGGCGGTGAACGGCCCTCCCTGCCCAGCGGGTTCTATGTCGCGCCCACGCTTCTCGCCGACTGCACACCGGACATGCGGGTCGTCCGGGAGGAGATCTTCGGCCCGGTCGTCGTCGTCCTGCCTTTCGACGACGAGGAGGAGGCGATCGCCCTCGCCAACGACTCCGACTACGGCCTGATCGACTACGTCTGGTCCGGGGACGTGGCCCGCGCCTTCCGCGTCGCCCGCCGGCTGCGCGCGGGCGGCGTCGGCGTCAACACCGTGGGCCGCAACATGGAGGCGCCCTTCGGCGGCTTCAAGAAGAGCGGCGTCGGCCGGGACGTGGGGTCGTACGCCCTGCACGCGTACAGCGAGACACAGGCGATCGTCTGGCCGGGGTGACGAGCGGGGCCGCGAGGGCCGGAGCGGCGCCCCGGACCGGGGTGCGGAGCCCGGCCCGGGGGTGTCCTCCGGGGCAGGTGAAGCGCGGTGCGGGACGGTGCGGGACGGGTGAGGCCGGAGCCAGGGGCTCCGGCCTCACCCGCTTTTCGGCCGCACGGGCTCCGGTGCGGGCTCCCGGCGAAGGCCACGGGCTCCTGGCCCGTAACCCCGGCGAAGGGTCACGGGCACTGCCCCGCGCCTCTCGGCGAAGCCGCGGACTCCGCCGGCCCCCGTTTCTCGGCGAAGCCGCGAACTCCGCTCCTTGTTTCTCGGTGAAGCCGCGAACTCCGGACCCTGTTTCTCAGTGAAGCTGCGGGCTCCGGCCCCTGCTTCTCTGTGAGCCGCGAACTCCGGCCCTTGCTTCTCGGCGAGATTCAGGGCGCTGGCCTGCGCCCTTTCGGTGGACGTAGCGACGTTACGGGAGGCGGGAGAGCTTGGGTAGCGTCGCTACCCGCTCGGTGGTAGCGTTGATCTCATCGGGATGGCGAACACCGCTACCCCGGCCGAGACAAGGAGCAACGCCATGAGTGAGCAGCCGAGCACCTCCCCGCGCGTCGCGATCGTCACCGGCGGATCCCGTGGCATCGGCCGCGAGACCGCCGAGCGACTGGCCGGCGAGGGATACGCCGTCGTCGTGAACTACGCGGGCAACGCGGACGAGGCCGACAAGGCCGTCACGGCGATCAGCGAGGCGGGCGGGCAGGCCGTCGCCTTCCGTGCCGACGTCGCCGAGGAGGCGGAGGTCGCCGCCCTCTTCGACACGGCCGAGAAGGCCTTCGGCGGCGTCGACGTCGTCGTCCACGCGGCCGGTGTCATGACCCTGGCCCCGCTCGTCGACCTCGATCTCGACGCCCTGGACCGGATGCACCGCACCAACATCCGCGGCACGTTCGTCGTCGACCAGCAGGCCGCGCGCCGACTGCGCGCGGGCGGCGCGATCATCAACTTCTCCAGCTCCGTGCTGGCCCTCGCCATCCCCGGCTACACCGCCTACGCCGCCACCAAGGGCGCCGTCGAGGCGATGACCCTGATCCTCGCCCGCGAGCTGCGCGGCCGGGACATCACCGTCAACGCCGTGGCCCCCGGCCCGACCGCCACCGCCCTCTTCCTGGACGGCAAGGACGAGGAGACCATCGCGCGGATGGCCGCCCAGCCGCCCCTGGAGCGCCTCGGCACCCCCGAGGACATCGCCTCCGTCGTCGCCTTCCTCGCGGGCCCCGGGGGCCGCTGGGTCAACGGCCAGGTCCTGCGCGCCAACGGCGGCATCGCCTGACCTCTCCCGCCCCGCCGCCGCCCGACCACGTCAGGAGTTCCGCCATGAGTGACACCACCGACCCCGGGACCACCGACCCCGGGACCACCGACCCCGGGACCACCGACCCCGGGACCACCGACTCCGCCAGGACCGTTCTCATCACCGGCGCCGGATCCGGCTTCGGTGCCCTCTCCGCCCGCGCGCTCGCCCGCGCCGGGCACACCGTCTACGCCGCGATGCGCGACACCGCGGGCCGCAACGCGCCCCGGGTCGCCGAGGCCCGCGCGTACGCCGCCGAGCACCGCGTGGACCTGCGGACGGTCGAACTGGACGTCCTCTCCCAGGAGTCGGCCGACGCCGCCGTCGCCACGGTCCTCGCGGAGACCGGCCGGCTCGACGTGGTCGTCCACAACGCGGGCCACATGGTGACCGGCCCCACCGAGGCCTTCACCCCCCAGGAGCTGGCGGCCGTCTACGACACGAACGTGCTCGGCACCCAGCGCGTCAACCGGGCCGCGCTGCCCCACCTGCGCGTCCGCGGGCACGGCCTGGTGCTCTGGGTCGGCTCCAGCTCCAGCCGGGGCGGCACCCCGCCCTACCTCGCCCCGTACTTCGCCGCCAAGGCCGCCATGGACGCGCTCGCCGTGTCGTACGCGGCCGAGCTGGCCCGCTTCGACATCGAGACGACCATCGTCGTGCCGGGCGCCTTCACCTCCGGTACGAACCACTTCGCCTCCGGCGGCCACCCGGCGGAGCGGACCGTGCTCCCGGCGTACGAGGAGCGGTACGGCGCGCTGATGGACCAGGTCGGCGCCCGGCTCGCGGCGCTCGCACCGGCGGACGCCGATGTCTCCCTGGTCGCCGACGCGATCGTCGAGGTCGTCGGCACCCCGCACGGGCGGCGGCCGTTCCGGGTCCACGTCGACCCGGCGAACGACGGGTCGGCCGAGGTCAGCGCCGTCGCGGACCGCGTCCGCACCGAGTTCCTGACCCGCATCGGCCTGGCCGACGTCCTCACCCCGCACAGGACGGCGGCATGAGGGGCGCGGCCTCCGGCCCGGGCGCGGCCCCGGGGTCGGGCGTGGCTTCCCGTACGGGCGGAGCCCAAGGTGCCGCCGGTGCCGGACCGGCCCCGGCGGCCCGTGCGGCCTCGGCTAGCGTCGTCCCCGTGAGTACCAAAGCGCGCATCCTCGCAGTGGCGGCCGAGCTGGTCGCGCAGTCCCCGGACGGGGATGTCTCGACCCGGGCCGTGTGCGAGGCCGCGGGGGTCGGCGCTCCGGCGCTCTACCGGCACTTCGGGGACAAGGAAGGCCTGCTGTCGGCGGTCGTCGACCACGGGTGGGAGCGGTATCTGGCGAGCAAGCGGGAACGCCGCCCCGGCACGGATCCGGTCCAGGACCTGCGCGACGGCTGGGACAGCCACACCGAGTTCGCCCTGCGGAACCCGAATCTGTACCGCCTGATGAACTCCCCGGCGATGCGCACCCCGCCGGCCGCGGCCCTGGAGTCCCACCGGATCCTCACCGCCGACCTGCGGCGCGCCGCCGAACAGGGCAAGGTGCGGCTCGCCCCCGAACTCGCCGCGCAGATGATCATGTCGGCGAACGTGGGCGTCTGCCTGATGCTGGTCTCCCGCCCGGCGACCTTCACGGACGAGACCCTGTCCCGCCGGGTGCGGGACGCGGTGCACGCCGTGGTCTTCACCCCGGACGTGACCACCCCCGGAGCACGGCCGGCCACCCCCGACACCCCCGGCGTCCCGGCCACCGCGATCAGCCTCGGCGCACAGCTCCGGCAGAACCCGAGCCCCGCCTTCACCCCCGCCGAGGCGGCCCTGTTCACCGAGTGGCTGGACCGCCTGTCCAACACGGGTTGAGGTTCCGGTCGGGGCCCGTCACTTCACTTCGACATGATGAAGTCCAGTGCGTAGCCGGAAGCGGTCGTCCAGTAGGTGACACGCTGAAAGTCGTTGGCGTACAACGTGGCGACGGGCATGGGGACGTCGATCGGCTTGCCCGCGCTGCTCCCGGGCTTGGAACCCTGGAGGCTGAGGGTGATGCTCTTCGCCTCGTACTCGTCCATGGGGCCGCTGACGAGCAGAGCTGCATATCCCTCCTGACCCGGAGCGAGGGTGACGGGTACCCCCGGGGTCGCGTCGCTCTCCTTGATCACGGGCGCCGTGGTCCGCCCGTCACCGAGCCGCACGAGCGGGTAGCGGTAGAGGTTGCACTTCTTGGTGCCGGCGTTCTGGACGGTGAGGACGAGGTGCCTGGCGTCCCTTTCCTTCACCGCGGACACCCCGAGCTCCGTCTGGGAGCACGCGGCGATCGTCTCCTTGCCGCCACCGCCGGTGCCGGCACCACCCCCCGCGGTGCCACCACTGCTGCCGGTGCCACCGCCGCTCGTGCCGCCGGCGCTGCTCGTGCTCCCACCGCTGCCCTTGCTGCCACCGCTCCCCGCGGTGCTGCCACTGCTCTCGGCCCTGCCGGCACCGCTCCCCGCGCTGCTGGCACCGCTCCCGGCCCCGTCGCCGCCCTTGCTGCCCGAAGCACCGCCCGGCTTCGCCGAAGCCGTCGCACTCGGCTGGGCCGAGGACTTGGAGCTGTCCGAACCTTCGGCCGCGCCCGGATCGCATGCCGTGGTCGCGAGCAGCGCCGCGGCCGCCGCGGCCCCGAGGGCGTAGGACTTCCAGTTCCTCGGGCACTTGTGGTTCCTGCGGGCAGGCGTGTTCATGGGTCCCCGTTTCCTTTTCCGATCCGTATGGAGGTCGCGCTCGCCGGCGGCCGGGCAGCCACTCTGGGCATCCGCCCTGGGCATCCGCCCTGGGCATCCGCCCGTCCTGAGTGCATGAGGACCTGGGTGTCCCCCGTGGACGGGCTGGCCGGGTGTCGGCGCTGCCGAGCTGACGACGTGCTCAGCCGGTGCGACAGCCACAGCATCGGACCCCTCGTGGGCCTGGGACAACAGCCGCCCGCCAACCTGGGACGATGGAACCATCCCACCCCAGATGACCTGCGGAAACGCGGAAGCCTGGGATGCCTTGCCGGGATGCGAGGCCCCCGGCCGCCCCTCACCCGCGCAGGTCCACCCGCACCGTCAGCAGCCCCGTACCGATCAGCCGTACCGCTGTGCTGTTGCCCCGGGGCAGGGTGTGCAGCCGGGCCACCGGGTCGTCGTCCGGGAGGAGGTGCGCCGTGCCCTCGTGCCAGCGGCCGCGGAGCCGCACCCGCACCCTCGGGTCCGCCTGGATGTTGCGTATGTACTGCGACCGTTCCCCGAACTCCGAGACCAGCCAGAAGGCGTCACCGACGCGGCGGCCGCCGAGCGGGGTGCGCCGGGGCAGGCCGGAGACACGGCCGGTGGTCTCCAGGAGCGTCTGGAACGGCATCCGGCGCGCGAGCGGGTTGACGAGGTGCCGCTGGAAGGCGGTCGTGGTGCGGAACCTGAGGTCGGTGAGGCGGGCCATGGTCGGTGGGGCTCCTGTCCGGGCTGGTGTGTGGCACAAGGGAGTTGTTTCAATGGTCGCCGATGTCGCGCGACAGGAGCAGGTGGCTGCGGCTGCGGGTTGTGACCTGGAACCTCTGGTGGCGGTTCGGGCCCTGGGAAGAGCGGCAGAAAGCCATCCTGGCGGTGCTGCGCGAACTGCGGTCCGACGTCGTCGGGACGCAGGAGGTCTGGGAGTGCGACGGCCAGAACCTCGCCGGGTGGCCCGCGGACGAGCTCGGAATGCACTGGACCTGGGCGGCTTCCGATGCCTCGGACCGCTGGCAGCGGCGGATCGGGGACACCACGGTCGACGTCGGCAACGCCGTGCTGAGCCGCTGGCCGGTGGTGGCGCAGGAGGTGCTGCGGCTGCCCGCCCCCGAAGAGCTGTACGACGGACGGCTCGCCCTTCACGCCCGCCTGGCGACGCCCACCCACGAGGTGCCCTTCTTCACCACCCACCTCACCTCGGCCGTCCACGCCTCGGTCGTCCACGCCTCGGGCGTACGCCGTGAACAGGTCACCGCCCTCGCGGAGTTCGTCGCCGCGCACCGGAGCGGAACGGACTTCCCCCCTGTCGTCACGGGCGACTTCAACGCCTGGCCGGACTCTGACGAGATCCGGTTGTTCGGGGGATACAAGACGTCCCCCGCGGTTCCCGGCCAGGTCTTCCTCGACGCCTGGGAGTACGCCGACCCGACGGCACCCTCGGCCACCTGGGACCCGGCGAACGCCCATGTCGGCCCGCACAGCCCCGCCGTACGCATCGACTACGTCCACGTCGGCCCGCCCGGCCCCGGCGGCCTCGGGCACGTCCGGTCCGTACGGCGGGCCGGGGACGGGCCGGTCGGCGGGGTGTGGCCCTCGGACCACGCGGCCGTCGTGGCCGACCTGTCCCTCCCCCCGGGCGGTCAGGACACGCCCTGCGAAGCTGTGTCACATCCTGGTGCACTCCGGCTCTGGTGACCGGGGGCCGACCGCCCCACGTCACCTCGTCCGCGGTCGGACGACGGCGTGACCTGGGCGGCGGCCGTGCGGCGGCTCCGGGCTGAACCGCTCCCTCGGCGGCGTGCCGGATGTTCCCTGCGGGGTCATGATGAGACTGCCCGGCCGCCGCGTGAGCGCCTGGCGGGAAGGGGCAGGCGATGGATCTGTTCCCGCCGGTGCTGCTGGCGGAGTGGCGGGACACCAAGGAGACGCTGCACCGCTTCGCGCAGATCGTCGGCAAGATCCGCTTGGCCGCGAGCGCCCGGCGCAACCACTGGTGGAACGTCCCGTTCCATGTCACTGGGCGCGGCATCACCACCCGTCCGATGGGTCAGGTCGACGGGAATCCGATCTTCACGATCGACTTCGACTTCGTCGACCACCGGCTCGTCGTCATCACGCTGGACGGCGAAGAGCGGTCCTTTCCGCTTCCGGGCCAGTCCGTCGCGTCCTTCTACGACCAGACCCTGGCCGCTCTGGCCGCGCTGGGCGTCCGAGCGGACATCGCTGTCCCCAGGCCCTTCGATCTGCCCGACGCCGACCGGCCGTTCGCCGAGGACACCGAGCACGCGGTCTACGACCCGGTGGCCGCAAACCGCTACTGGCGGGTGCTGAGCCAGGTTGCGTCCGTGCTGGAGGAGTTCGCGGCGGGCTTCTCGGGGAAGGCCAGCTCGGTGCACCACTTCTGGCACACCTTCGACATCGCCCACAGCCGGTTCTCCGGACGCCGGGTCGACCAGCCCGAGCAGGTCGACCCGGTCACTCGGGAGGCGTACTCCTCCGAAGTGATCAGCTTCGGCTTCTGGTTCGGCGACGACACCTTCGCCGAGCCCGCGTTCTACTCGTACACCGCGCCCGAGCCCGCCGGCCTGACCGAAGCGCCGCTCAACCCTGCGTCCGCGCAGTGGGTGGCGAGCGGCGACAGCCACCTGGCCGTGCTGCGCTACGACGCGGCCCGCTCCGAGGCCGATCCACGTGCCGCCGTGCTCGCCTTCTATGAAAGCGCCTACCAGGCCGGGGCCGGACGCGCCGGATGGGACATCGCGGCGCTTGCGTGCCCCGGCGGAATCACGGACCCGGTCCGTCGCATCTGACGAATGCGGTGCTGGCTCTGTTCATGAGTTGGATCTCTTGAACAGAGCCAGCCGGAACGCTTCAGCCGTGGTTGTTTCTCTTGAGCGCTCGGAGAAGGGCGCCGAAGGCGGCCGGGGTGGTCGAGAGTATGGAGTGGGCGGGGTCGCTGCTTTCGGTGAGGTGGACCGTTTCTGCGACGCCGGAGACGGCGACGTGGAGACAGGCGTCGCGTCTGGTCCGTCGCCATCTCGGCCAGGGCTTCGACGAAGGCCTGATCGGGGCACGAGTACAAGCGGGTCTCCCTCACGCTCCCCTTGGGCTACGTCCCCAGGAAGATCGGGTTCGTGAACGCCGCCAGCGCCCCCGGCAGCGGGCCGAGCGCCACCTCGTGGCGCAGCTCGGCGCGCACGTACGCCGCGTACGCAGCCGTCGTACGCCACTCGACCGTGCCGGAGCCCGCGACCGGCAGCGGGGCACTGGTGAACAGCACGCCCTGGTCGGTGACGAAGCGGACGGTGCAGCGCGGGACGCCCGCGGCTTCCAGCCGGACGGTCACCGGAGTGTCCGGACCGACCCTCAACCGCTCCCCGATCCCCGCGTGTTGGCCCTTGGCGCCGGACGCTGTGAAGGCGAGGGAGACCAGCTTCGACTCGGCGACGTAGGAACGGCCGGCGCGGATGCCCTCCTGGACGGCCTCGCGGGTCAGGTCGTCGGCCAGGACGACGGTCTGCGGGGTGCCGACCGGGTCGGGGTCGCGGTGGGCGTCGCTGTTGCCCATCGCCGGGAGCCAGTCCTGGCCCCGGCGCACGGACGCGACCAGCATGCTGTCCCAGTCGGCGAGGGCGATCTCGTCGTCGGGGGTGTACGGGCCGTTCCACACCTCGACGGCGTCCGCCTCCCCGAAGCCGAACTTCCAGCCGCAGCCCACGCAGGTGGCGTGCGGATGGGCGGGCACCACGAGCCCGCCGGCGCCGCGGACGCGGCGCGCGAACCGGCCGAAGCGGTTGTCGCGGGCCCGGTAGCGCCAGTCGACGAACGTGCCGGGGTCCGTGCCGAGCGCCAGCACGTGCCCGTTGCGCGTGGTGACCTCCTCACCGAGCATGATCAGCAGATCGTCCCCCGCCTGGTCAGCCCAGTGAGGGTGCGAGGAATGCGTGTTGTGGTCCGAGGAGTTGATGAAGTCCAGGCCCGCCGCCCGCGCGAGTGCCGCGATCTCGGCGGGTGTTCGGCGGCCGTCCGAGTACCAGGAGTGCAGATGGCAGTCGCCGCGGTACCAGGCGCGGCCGCGTCCCCTGGCACGCGAGGGCGGGTACACCGGCTCCGGGGGCGCGGCCCGCTCCCCGTACGTCAGCGTGATGGTGACCTCGTACGGCAGGCCCTGGGGTGCCACCGTGTACGGGCCGAGCGCGATGTGCCAGGTGCCGGGGCGGACCGGGCCGGGGATGTAGCCGGGGGTCGCGTCGTCGGAGCGGATGAAGAACTCCGTGCGCGCGCCGCCCGACCAGCCCCGGAAGCCCCGGCCGCCCAGCTCCGTGCCGTGCTCGTCGAAGATGCCGATGTCCAGGGCGTTGCCCATCGTGCCGGGCGGGACGGACGGCTTCTCGTAGGTGTAGGAGACCTTGATCTCCGCGACCCCCTCCGGCACCTCGACCGGGAGATACACGAAGTCGGGGGAGCCGGTGGGGAGGGTGTCGCGCACCGTCCTCGTCTCCTGGTTGTCCGCCGCTTCCGCGTCCGCACCGCTGGGGAAGGTCACGCTTCCCAACGTAAGCGCCGCCGCCGCTCCCGTCACGAACAGAGCGCGTCTGCCGATGCCGTGGTCGTCCTCGCACATGCTGCTGCTCCCAGGGTGTCGGGCGTGACAGTGACATGGGTGATGCGAAGTGCCACGGACCACTTTGGGAGCGAGCGGTGAACGGTGGGGCACGGCAGGGGAATCGGCGGCTTTCGGGGAGACCGACAGATGCCGCGCGGCCCGAATGGGGTCAGGCCCGGCGATACCTGATCACCTCGACCGTATGCTCGAAGGATGACGACCTCCGCAACGGGCGCGACTCCCGGATCCGGGCCGACGGCGAACTCCATGCGGCGTGCACTCAAGCGCGCGCGGGACGGCGTCGCGCTCGACGTGACCGAGGCGGCGGTGCTGCTCCAGGCCCGCGGCGCGGACCTCGACGACCTGACCACCTCCGCCGCGCGAGTGCGGGACGCGGGCCTGGAAGCGGCCGGCCGCACCGGTGTCATCACGTATTCCAAGAGCGTCTTCATCCCGCTGACCCGGCTGTGCCGGGACAAATGCCACTACTGCACCTTCGTCACCGTCCCCGGAAAGCTGCGCCGGGCCGGCCACGGGATGTTCATGTCCCCGGACGAGGTCCTGGACGTCGCCCGCCGGGGCGCCGAACTCGGGTGCAAGGAAGCCCTGATCACCCTCGGCGACAAGCCGGAGGACCGCTGGCCCGAGGCCCGCGAATGGCTGGACGCGCACGGCTACGACGACACGATCGCGTACGTACGGGCCATCTCGATCCGCATCCTGGAGGAGACGGGCCTGCTGCCGCACCTCAACCCGGGTGTGATGTCGTGGACCGACTTCCAGCGGCTCAAGCCGGTCGCGCCCTCGATGGGCATGATGCTGGAGACCACAGCGACCCGGCTGTGGTCCGAGCCCGGCGGCCCGCACCACGGCTCGCCCGACAAGGAACCCGCCGTCCGGCTGCGGGTCCTGGAGGACGCCGGCCGCTCCTCCGTCCCCTTCACCAGCGGGCTGCTGATCGGCATCGGCGAGACGTACGAGGAGCGCGCCGACTCCCTGTTCGCGCTGCGCCGCGTCTCCCGGGCGTACCACGGCATCCAGGAACTGATCATCCAGAACTTCCGGGCCAAGCCGGACACCGCGATGCGCGGGATGCCGGACGCGGAGCTGGACGAGCTGGTCGCCACCGTCGCCGTCGCCCGGCACATCATGGGCCCGGCCGCCTGTCTCCAGGCCCCGCCCAACCTGGTCGACAGCGAGTACGGGCGGCTCATCGGGGCGGGCATCGACGACTGGGGCGGGGTCTCGCCCCTGACCATCGACCACGTCAACCCCGAGCGCCCCTGGCCGCAGATCGAGCTGCTGCGCGAGCAGTCGGCCGAGGCGGGCTTCGAGCTCCGCGAACGACTGTGTGTCTACCCGGAGTTCGTGCAGCGCGGCGAACCCTGGCTGGACCCGCGTCTGCTGCCGCACGTACGGGCGCTGGCGGACCCGGAGACCGGCCTCGCGGTCCCGGACGCGGTGGTCGAGGGCCGGCCCTGGCAGGAGCCCGAGGAGGCCTTCACCTCCTCGGGGCGCACCGACCTGCACCACACCATCGACACCGAGGGCCGCACCGGCGACCGCCGCGACGACTTCGACGCGGTGTACGGCGACTGGGAGGCGCTGCGGGAGGCCGCGGCCCCCGGCATGGTGCCGTCCCGGATCGACACCGACGTACGGGCCGCGCTCGCGACCGCCGCCGACGACCCGACGAAGCTGACCGACGACGAGGCCCTCGCGCTGCTGCACGCCGACGGACCGGCGCTGGACGCCCTGTGCCGGATCGCCGACGACGTGCGCAGGGCGGCGGTCGGCGACGACGTCACGTACATCGTCACTCGCAACATCAACTTCACCAACGTCTGTTACACCGGCTGCCGTTTCTGCGCCTTCGCCCAGCGCCGCACCGACGCCGACGCGTACACGCTCTCCCTGGAGCAGGTCGCGGACCGCGCCGCCCAGGCCTGGGACGTCGGCGCGGTCGAGGTGTGCATGCAGGGCGGCATCCACCCGGACCTGCCCGGCACCGCCTACTTCGACATCGCGAAGGCGGTGAAGGAACGGGTCCCCGGCATGCACGTCCACGCCTTCTCGCCGATGGAGGTCGTCAACGGCGCCACCCGCACCGGCCTGTCCATCCGCGAGTGGCTGACGGCTGCCAAGGAAGCGGGCCTCGACACCATCCCCGGTACGGCCGCGGAGATCCTGGACGACGAGGTGCGCTGGGTCCTGACGAAGGGCAAGCTGCCCGCGGCGACCTGGATCGAGGTCGTCACCACGGCCCACGAACTGGGCATCCGCTCGTCCTCCACCATGATGTACGGCCATGTCGACCAGCCCCGACACTGGCTCGGCCACTTCCGCACGCTCTCCCGCATCCAGCAGCAGACCGGCGGCTTCACGGAGTTCGTGACCCTCCCCTTCATCCACACCAACGCCCCCGTCTACCTCGCCGGCATCGCCCGGCCCGGCCCGACGACCCGCGACAACCGCGCGGTCATGGCGATGGCCCGCCTCCTGCTGCACCCGCACATCCCCAACATCCAGACCAGCTGGGTCAAGCTGGGCACCGAGGGCGCGGCCGAGATGCTCCGCTCCGGCGCCAACGACCTGGGCGGCACGCTGATGGAGGAGACCATCTCCCGCATGGCGGGCTCCAGTTACGGCTCCTACAAGTCGGTCAAGGAGCTGGTCGCGGTGGCCGAGGCGGCGGGCCGCCCCGCCAGGCCCCGCACCACCCTCTACGGCGAGGTCCCGCAGGAGCGGCAGCGGGCGGCGGCGGCCTCGGACGGGCATCTGCCGGAGCTGCTGCCGGTGCTCGACTGAGGGAAATCCCTTTCCGCCCTGTCGGCGCTCCCTCCTGGCAGCTCGTGATGCCCGTGAAGGACGAGGCCGGAGCCCCGGAGAAGGTGGTGTCCGAGATCGAGAGCGCGGACGGCGGCGAGGGCCTCGGCCATCGCCTCGCCGTGGTCTACGACGACGGGGCCGACACGGTCAAGCTGTACGTCGACGGTCAGCTCGGTGCCGGGGACACGGCCGACTTCCCGAACGGCTGGCACAGCAGCGGCGCCCTCCAGGTCGGCAGGGCCAAAGCCGCCGACGGCTGGGGCGAGTACCTGCACGGCGACGTGGACGAGGTGCAGGCCTACCAAGGGGTCCTGAGCGAGACGCAGATCAGGCAGCTCGGCGCGGGCGCGGGCATCGACCCGTGATCCCACCGGTCCCCAGGCACTGACCACCGTCGAAGCGGGCGGCCGGAAGCGCGTTCCGGCCGCCCGTAAGTGTCCCGTCATCACCACGCGTTCCGGGGCGAGTTGCGTCAGACTGGGGGACGAACCAGGCGACCACGGGGGAGGGGCGGGCCGATGACGCGGGCGCGGCCGTCGATGCAGGAGCTGATCGAGGGGCGGCGGCGGCACGGGTTCGTCGGGCGCGGGGCCGAACGGGCCACGTTCCGCGCCAATTTCGACCTGCCTCCCGAGGACGAGCGACACCGGTTCCTGTTCCACGTGCATGGCAACGCGGGCGTCGGCAAGACGTTCCTGGTCCGCGAGATGGAACAACTGGCGCGTGAGCGCGGCGCGCTGACGGCCTACATCGACGAGAGCGTCGGCAGCCTGCCCGAGGCCATGGCGGCGATGAGCCGTCGGTTCGCCGCGCAGGGACACCGGTTCAAGGAACTGGACCGCCTGCTCACGGCGTACCACGAGCGGCGGCACGAGGCGGAGGCCGCCGTCCTCGCCCCGCACGAGCCCGAGCGGCCCGCCCCGTCGGCGGGCAGCCTGACGGTGGCACGGGTCGGGCTGGCGGGGCTGGGAATGGTACCGGGGGTCGGCGCCTTCGCCGGCGTCCTGGACCCCGCCCAACTGGCGCAGGGAGCCGACCGGTTGAGGGCCGGGCTCAGCGCACGCTTCCGTAACGAGGAGGACGAGCGGCTGGTCCTGTCGCCGCACGCCGTGCTCACCCCGGTCCTCGTCAGGGAGCTCTCCGATGCGGCGTCGGCCGTACCGTGGATCGTCCTGTTCTTCGACACCTACGAGCGGACGGGACCGTTCCTCGACGCGTGGCTCCACGCGGTGATGGCGACCCGGGAGCACGGCCTGCTGCCCGCCACGGTCGTCGCGGTGACCGCCGGGCAGCGCCCCTTCGACACCTCCCGCTGGGGCGGCTTCACCGACTTCGTCACCGACCTGCCCCTCGGCCCCTTCACGGAGACCGAGACCCGGGGCCTCCTCGCGGACAAGGGGGTCGTGGCGGAGCCCGTCGTCGAGGAGGTGCTGCGCCTCACCGGCGGACTGCCCCTGCTGGTATCGACGCTGGCCGAGCAGCGCCCCGCGGACCCCGGCGACATCGGCGACCCCTCGGCCACCGCCGTCGAACGCTTCCTGAAGTGGGAGGCGGACCCGGTCCGCCGGGCCGTGGCCCTCGCGTGCGCCCTTCCGCGGAGCCTCGACCTGGATGTGTTCCGGGCGGCCGTGGAGTGCCCCGACGAGGACGCCGACGCGTTGTTCGGCTGGCTGCGCGGGCTGCCGTTCGTGGACGGCCGAGGCGACCGGCTCCGGTACCACGGCCTGGTCCGCGAGCCGATGCTCCGGTTGCAGCGGCGCCATTCCCCGCGCGGCTGGACCGAGCGCCACGAGAGGCTCGCGGAGGTCTTCGGCCACTGGTGCGACGAGGCGGGGACCGACCTGATCGATCCCGACGAGCTGTGGAAGCACGAGCCGTGGCGGCGGCTGCGGCTGGAGGAGTCGTACCACCGGCTGTGCGCCCGGCCGCGCGCGGCGCTGGGTGACGTGCTGAGCAACGTGGCCGAGGCCTGCCGGGCCGATCAGGTGGCCGGGCGCAACTGGGCCAGGATGATCGAGGAAGCCGGAGACGCGGCGGGCGACCCTGTCCTGCGCGATCTGGGCCGGGGACTGACCGCGGCCCTGGCGGACGACGAGGACGGGGTGGCCGCGGCGATGGACCTGCTGCTGGCCCGCTCCGCGCTGCACGGCCCCGGCCGCGCCCTGGCACACGGGGTGCGGGCCAGGGAGCTGCGCAACAGCGGGGAGTACGAGCGGGCCCTGGCCGAGTACGACCGGGCGGTCGAGATCGATCCGGACGAGGCGCGGGTGCACTACGGCCGTGGCTTCACCCACCAGTTGCGGGGTGACTTCACCGCGGCGCTGGCCGCTTTCGACCGCGCGGACGAGCTGCGGCCGGACACGGGGTGGATCATCGCGGAGCGGGCGGAGACGCACCGACTGGCGGGCCGCTTCGAGGACGCGGTGGCCGACTTCGACCGGGCCGTCGCCCTCGACCCGACGGACGCCGACTCGCTGGCCTCCCGAGCGGTGTGCCGGCACGCCCTCGACCAGTTCGAGGCTGCGGGCGCCGACTTCGACCGCGCGCTGGGCATGGACGAGAACCACCTCTGGACCCTCGTCCGCAGGGCCCGGCTGCACCGTGACACGGACGAGTGGGACAAGGCGTTCACCGACCTGGACCGGGCGGCTCGCCTCGATCCGGACTCCGCCTGGATCGCGTCGGAACGGGGCGACGCCTACCGGCTCGCGGGCCGTTTCGAGGAGGCTGTCGCCGAACTCGGCCGGGCCGTCGGCCTCGAAGCCGACTACGCCTCGGCCCTGGCGGGCCGCGGGGTGTCGCACCACGAGCTGGGCGACAGCGCGCGGGCGCTGGCCGATCTCGACCGTGCCGTCGCGCTGGAGCCGGAGTACTCCTGGGCCCTGGTGATGCGGGCCCGGGTGAGGTGGCGGCTGGAGGACCTGTCCGGCGCGAACGAGGATCTGCGGCGCGCGCTCGCGGCGAGTCCGGACGCCGCCTGGATCGAGGTCGAGCTGGGCAACGCCCTCCGGATCGAGAAGAGGCACCAGGAGGCGGTCACCGTCTTCCGGCACGTACTGGACCGGGACCCCGGCAACGCCTCGGCGCTCGGCTGTCTGGGAGCGACCTACCGCGACCTGAAGGACTACGAGGAGGCGCTGACCTGGCTCGACCGGGCCCTGACGGCCGGTCCGGACTTCGTGTTCGCCTACGAGAAGCGGGCCCAGGTGTTCCTGGCGACCGGACGGACCGAGCGGGCGCTCGCCGACTGGGAACGGCTGATCGCCCTGGGAGGGGACGGGGACACGGCACGCTGCAAGATCGTGGAGACGCTGATCCTCTGCGGCCGGCGGGACGAGGCGATGGCCCGGCTGGCCGAGGCGGGCCCGGCGCCCGGCCAGGACGACTCGCCCGACCTCGAACTCGACTACGTGCGCGTCGAGGTCTTCCGGCACGCCGCGGAGTGGGCGCGGGCTCGGCACCTCGCGGAACGGCTCCGTGCCGAGGAACCGCTCCCGGGCACGTTCCAGCTGGCGATGACCGAAGCGCGGTCACGGGGCCGGGCGGCCGCGGAACCCTGGTGGCGTGAGCTGGAACGGCTCCTGGACACGGAGGAACCGGACGAGCTCACCCGGGTGTCGGGCCGCTGCATCATCGGCTGGGCCCTCGGGGACTGGGCCGACGCCGACCGGGCGCTGGCCGAGGTCCTGGCCATGGAACCCGACTGGGACGACCTGGCCGAGCTCGCGGACATCCTCACCGAACTCCTGCTCGGTCCCGAGACCGACCATGCCCGCCTCACCCCGCGTCTCGCGACGGTCACAGCGGCCCGCGACGCGATCCGGGCGCGCTACACCGACTGACGTCGGGCGGGTCCGAAGCCTGCGCATTCTCCCGGACACTGCTCATACCCGACCGCTTGGGGACACCAGGACCACATCCCCTTTATGGATCCGCAGCCTCAACCGACCGTTCCCGTTCGATTACAGTGCTTAGCTGTCGGACGTACGGACGGTGCCTCAGGAGGTCTCGGTGGGTGCGACAGCCGGTGCCGTCTGGGGCCGTGGTGAGCAGCAGGACTTCCGCAGCCGGGTCCGCGGAACGCTGCTGGGCGCGGCCGTCGGTGACGCCCTCGGGGCGCCGCTCGACGGGCTCTCCCTGGAGGAGATCCGGTCGGTACACGGCGCGCAGGGCCTCCTCGACCTGGCCGCCGCGTACGGCCGGCGCGGCGCCGTCACCCACCTCACCCAGCTCACCCTGTTCAGCGTCGACGGGCTGATCCGTGCCCAGGTGCGCCGCGACACCGGCGCCTGGCATCCGCCGTCCGACGTGCACCGCGCCTACCGCCGCTGGGCGGCCACCCAGAGCGACTGGGGGCCGGACGAACGCCGCAAGGACGACGGCTGGCTGGCCCGTGAGGAGTGGCTCTACGCCCGCCGCGACCCGGCCAGGGCCAATGTCCTCGGCCTCGCCGACGAGATCATGGGCACGCTGGACGCGCCCAAGAACCCCGGCGAGCCGGGCCCCGAGGCCGCCGCCCGCTCCGCGCCCTTCGGGCTGCTCGTCGGCTGGGAGCCGCAGCTCGTGATGCAGCTCGCCGTCGAGTGCGCCGCGCAGACGCACGGCCACCCCACGGCCTACCTGACGGCGGGCGCGTACGCCGTGATCGTGCACGCGCTCGCCCGCGGCGAGAACCTCGACGCGGCCGTGCAGCAGGCCCTCGCGCTGCTCGCGACCCGCCCCGGGCACCAGCAGGTCGCCGACGCGCTCCAGCACGCGCTGGGCGCCGTACGGCAGGGGATGCCCTCACCGGCACGGGTCGAGGAGCTCGCCGCGGGCGGCACCGCCGAGGGCGCGCTCGCCGTCGCGGTGTACTGCGTGCTCGTCGGCGAGGACGTCCGGCACGGTCTGTGCCTCGCGGTGAACCACGGCGGACCCTCAGCGGTCACCGGAGCCCTCGCCGGCGGTCTGCTGGGCGCCCTGCACGGCGAGACGGCCCTCCCGCCGGCCTGGCTGGCCGAACTGGAGGGCCGTCCCTCGGTGCTGGTCCTCGCGGACGACTTCGCGATGGAGATGACCCAGGGGCCCGCGCTGCACGGGCCCGCCGGATCGTCCCCGGGCTGGCTCGCCCGCTACCCGCGGGCCTGAACCGTCCCGGAGCGCACACCCCGTACGCCCCGGACCTTCCCGGGCCTCTCGCTCCGCTCGTCCTTCTAGTCCTTCACCGGAGTGCCCACCACGTCGTCCGGCGCCCCCGCCGGGGCCGGGACCGCCGCGGCGGCCGAGCCGTCGTCGTCCGTGTTGATGATCTCGATGAGGGCGTCCCGCTCCGGGGTGTCCTCGGGCTTCAGGAAGCCGATGAGGACGTACAGGACGAGCGAGATGGCCATCGGCACGGAGACCTGGTACTCCAGCTTCACGTCCGTGCGCTGGGAGAAGTCCAGGTTGTAGTTGACGAAGAAGAAGGCGAGCAGACCGCAGGCCCAGCTGGTCAGCGCCGCGGTCGGGCCGGACTTACGGAACGGCCGCAGCAGACCCAGGATGAACGGGATCGCGATCGGTCCCATGAGCCCCGCCACCCACTTGATGACGACGGTGATGATGTCCTTGAACGTGGGGGAGTTGACCTGGGTCGCCACCGCCATGGAGAAGCCGAGGAAGGCGACGGTGGTGACGCGGCCCGCGATGAGCCCCGCACGGGTGTCCCAGGCGCGCGCGGCCTTGGAGAGCACCGGCGCCACGTCCCGGGTGAACACGGCCGCGATGGCGTTCGCGTCCGAGGAGCACATGGCCATCGTGTGCGAGAAGAACCCGACCACGACCAGGCCCAGCAGACCGTGCGGCAGCAGCTGCTCGGTCATCAGGCCGTACGCGTCCGAGCCGTCCGGCTTCTGCGCCGTGACGAGGAGGGGCGACAGCCACATCGGGATGAACAGGATGAGCGGCCACACGAACCACAGACCGGCGGAGAGGAAGGCGGACCGGGTGGCCTGCTTCGCGCTGCCCGTCGCCATGTAGCGCTGGGCCTGGTTCCACATGCCGCCGTTGTACTCGAACAGCTTGATGAACAGGTACGCGATGAAGAACACCGTCATGTACGGGCCCGCGAACCCGTCCGCGTGACCGTGCAGCTTCGGCGAGTCCAGCGCCTTGGAGAGGCCGCCCTGGTCGGAGATCTTGTTCAGCGCGATGATCAGCATCGCCAGACCGGCCAGCAACTGGATGATGAACTGGCCGAGTTCGGTCAGCGCGTCCGCCCACAGCCCGCCGATCGTGCAGTACACCGCCGTGATGCCGCCGGTGATGAGGATGCCCTGGGTGAGGGTGACGCCGGTGAAGACGCTGAGCAGGGTGGCGATGGCCGCCCACTTCGCGCCGACGTCCACGATCTTCAGCAGGATGCCGGACCATGCCAGCGCCTGCTGCGTCGGCACGTTGTAGCGGTCCTTGAGGTACTCGAGCGGTGAGGCGACGTGCAGTCGTGAGCGCAGCCGGTTGAGCCGGGGCGCGAAGGCCTTGGCGCCGATGGCGACGCCGATGGCGATGGGCAGTGCCCAGGTCACGTACGAGGTGATGCCGTAGGTGTACGCGATGCCGGCGTAACCGGTGAACATCACCGCGCTGTAGCCCGACATGTGGTGCGAGATGCCGGACAGCCACCACGGCATCTTGCCGCCCGCGGTGAAGAAGTCGCTGACATCGTCCACACGCTTGTGGGACCAGACACCGATCGCGGTCATGACACCGAAATACGCGACCAGGACGGCCCAGTCGAGACCGTTCATGTGCCCCCTCCAGGGGTCCGCCTTGTGAACCTGCAGATACCGGACGGCACTTCGCCAGTACGCATGGGTCCCCCTGCTCGAGCGGAGCCGAGAGCTCGGGGAAGGGCGGTGCCCCCGTGCGGGAGCGGGGACTTCGGGGATTGAACCGCTGGTTCGACCAGCCGGTCAAGACCTCCAGCGGTCACAGATATGAACACAGATCAGAAAGCAGAACGATTTTGCCTCTACTTTACCCGTCGGGCTGTTGTCGTGCTCGTGACGTGGAACACACGATGAGCGGGCACTTCGTCAGAACCACCGCACCACCCACAGCAGCACCACAGCAGCAATGACCGACCGACAGCCGTACGGGATGCGGGTCCCGTGCGCCTGGGAGAGGAGGCCGCGCCCACCGCACCGCCTAGCGCATGAGTTCGCCCGCGTTCACGAGCAGAGACTGTCCCGTGATCGCCCGCGACCGGTCGGACGCCAGGAACACCGCGGCGTCCGCCACGTCCCCGTCCGTGGCCAGCTCGGGCAGGGCCATCCGCTCGGTGAGCCGCTTCAGCACGTCCGCCTCGGGCACCTGCTCGGTGTAGGCCGTGAACTGCACGTACGCCTCGACGGGCGGGCCCCACATCCAGCCGGGCAGCACGGTGTTGACCCGTATCCGGTGCGGACCGAGCTCCCGTGCCAGGGAGTACATCGCGCTCGTCAGCGCGCCCTTCGACGCCGCGTACGCCGCCTGCCGCACCTGGCTCGGGGCGGCGACCGACGACTGCGTGCCGATGATGACGACCGAGCCGCCGCGCTCCTTCAGGGCGGGCAGGCAGGCCCGGGTCATCCGCAGCGTGCCGAGCAGGTTCACGTCGATGACCGACCGCCAGGTCGCGAAGTCGGCGTCCTCCAGGCCGCCGAAGTAACTGTCCCAGGCGGCGACATGGACCACCGCGTCGAGCCGCCCGAAGCGCTCCGCCGCGAGCGCCGCCAGGGCCTCGCACTGCCCTTCGTCGGTGATGTCCGTCGCGCGGAACGCCGTGTGCGCGCCGTCCGGGTCGAGTTCGGCCGCCGCCTTGGCCAGGTTCGCCTCCGTGCGCGCCCCGAGCACGGCGTTGCCCCCGTCGCGCACCACGGCCGCCGCGACCTGATGGCCGAGCCCGGCTCCGACGCCCGACACCACGACGGTCCTGCCGGTGAGCAGTGACATCGCATACCTCCGGGGCTCTGGCGGATTTCCTGACGGGGCGTCAGAGTATGGGCGTCCGGCGGAGGAAGGAAGTCCCGCGCACGTTCCACCGAGGAAGGGGACCGTCAATGTCTGAGGAGACCCGCAGCGAGACCTACGCGGAGCTGGCCGCCCTCGGCCCGTACGGCGTCCACCCGGGCCACGCCCTGATCACCATGGTCGAACCGCACCCGGGCCACGAGTACGCCTACAACCGCTGGTACGAGGACGACCACTACTACGCCGGCGCGATGGCCATGCCCTGGATGTACGCCGGACGCCGCTGGGTGGCCACTCGCGACCTCCAACTGCTCCGCTACCCCGAGAAGTCGGCGGTCGCCCAGCCGGTCACCGCCGGCTGCTACATCTCCACGTACTGGGTCACCGACGGCCGCTACGACGACCACATGAAGTGGACCGTCGGCATCAACAGGCGGCTGAACCGCGACGGCCGCGTCTACCAGGACCGCACGCACGTCTTCACGGCCTTCCAGGACCACGAGGCCACCGTCTACCGCGACGGCTCCGCAGGCCCCCGGGACTTCCACGCCCTCGACCACCCCTACGCGGGGCTCGTGGTCGAGGTCGTCGACGCCGGATCGGCCGACCGGCGGGCCGAGTTGCTGGAGTGGCTGCGCACCCGCCATCTCCCCGGGCGGCTGGCCGGCTCACCCGCCGCCCTGGTCACCCTGTTCCGGCCGACCCCGCTCCCCGGCGACCGGATGACCTACGTCAAGCAGGTCGAGGGAGTGGATACCCGGCTGACCCTGCTGTGGTTCCTGGAGGCGGACCCGCGGGAGTGCTGGGAGGCGTCCTTCACGGGCCTGGACGAGGCGGTGGCCGAATCGGGGCTCGGGCGGGTGGAGTTGGTGGCCCCCTTCGTCCCCACGGTGCCGGGAACGGACACGTACGTGGACCGGCTGCGCTGAAGAAGGGTGCCCTACGGCGAACCGAACCCTCGAAGAAAGGGGCCGAGCCCCCTCGGCCAGGACGGCGGGCCGGTCGAGAGGGCTCTTTCGGTGAAACGTATGAAGTTGTACGGGGCCATGTGGCGTCGGACGTATCAGACGAGGTCGGAAGATCCTCGGCTCACCTCGGCCACGAAGGTGTTCCACGCGTCCGCGGGAAAGGCCAGCGTGGGTCCGGCGGGGACCTTGGAGTCCCGTACGGCCATCGCCGAGTGGACGGGGGACTTGACCTCGACGCAGGCGCCGTTGCCGGTGGAATAGGAAGACTTGGTCCACGTGTCGGTGGCGCCCTGCTGAATTGCCATGATCGCTCCAGAAAGCAGTCGTTCTTCGATGAGTTGCCGCCATCGACGCCATCGCGGCGCTGTCACCGGGCTGCGGATCCGTCAGGTGACCCGCAGTTCGGTTTGCGCCAACGTTGTTGCTTGGTGGCGTGATCGACGCTACTCGCCAACATCGGCTGGCGAAGCGACTATTCACTCGACTGGATGGCATATTCCAGTGGGGTCTTCCGCGCTGAGGTGACCAAGGTGTATTGTCCGGCACCTCATCGGCGGGGGCGCCCTCGAGAGGCCGCCCCCGGGCTCCTCAGCGCGCGTAGTCCTTCGCGAGGTCCGCGATGAACTGACGCGACTGCTCCACGTTCAGGGCCTGCGCCCTCAGGTGCTCATACATCACGCTGTACTTCTGGACGTCGTTCGCCTTCTCCAGGTACAGGTCGCTGGTCACGCCCTCGATGTAGACGACGCTGGAGTCCGCCGCGTCGGGGAACTCCAGGATCGCGTACTGGCCGTTCAGGCCCGGATGCGCTCCCATGTCGAAGGGGATCACCTGCACGGTGACGTGCGGCAGTTGGGACTGCTCGACGAGGTATTCCAGCTGCTCGCGCATGAGCGAGCGATTGCCGACGGCACGGCGCAGCGCGGCCTCGTCGAGGACGGTCCACAGCCGCAGCGGGTTGTCCGGGGCGGAGATTCGTTCCTGCCGCTTCAGCCGCACCTGAACGCGCTTGTCGATGTCGGCGGCCGCGGTCTCCGGCAGTGCCCCCGCGATCAGCGCCTCGGCGTACGGCCGGGTCTGCAGCAGCCCCGGGACGACCTGCGGGTCGTACACGCGCAGGCTCGCGGCATCGGTCTCCAGGCCGATGTAGACGCTGTACGGGATGTCGCCGAAGGAGTGCCACCAGCCCTGCTGGCGCGAGTCCTTGGCCATCTGCATCAGCGAGTCGACGATCCGGTGGTCCTCGACCTCGTAGACCCCGCACAGATCGCGGACATCGCGCTGGCTGATGCTGCGCCTGCCGTTCTCCAGTCGGCTGATCTTCGACTGCGAGACCAGCAGGCGCTCGGCGACCTCTTCGGCCGTCATGCCCTTGAGTTCGCGGAGCCGGCGCAGCTCCTGGCCCAGCCGGCGCCGCCGGACGGTGGGATTGACACTTGACGCCACGGGACGTGCACCTCCGGCTACGAGCCTGTACTTTGCGTATCTGCTGTTGAGCAGATTGCCACCAAGGTGCTTTCTACCGCTGGGAAACGGCGTATATGCGCTGGGTGGGCGCACGTTCGTGGATTCGGCGTGTATACGCGGCCCCGCGCGGTCTCCGCGGGCCCGCGAACTCCCGGTGAGAGATCCGTCGATGAGGTCTCGCACCGGAGGACACGGTCCCTGGGAGAAGCGCTCTCCCCGGATGCGGCCGTCGTCGGATGCGGCCGCGCGGGGCGGCGGAACCGTGTCGTCGTCCGGACGTACGGTCCCACCACCCCGCGCGAGCCAGCGGCTCCCGAACCGGATCATGGGGACTGCGGTGCGGCGCTCATGTCTTACGGCGGTGCTGGCGGTGCGGGTGCTGTGGGTGGTGCGGGTACTGCCGGCAGTGCGGTGGTGCGGGCCGCCGTGGGGCTGCGGCTCAGTGCGCCACGGCGCGCGCCATCGAACCATGACGCGGTTGCATCGGAACACCGCGGGCGGTCTCCGGTGCGGACCTGACTCCGGCGGTGGCCGGACGGCCTGCCGGTGCCGGGCTGCGGCGTGGCTGTGCGGCCACACCGTTCTGAACGTCCATCACGGCGTGTGCCACGAGGCCGCCCATGGGGTCGTGCCTGATCAGGTCCCGCAGCCGGGATCGGGACGACCGTCCCTCGTTCCCCGGATACAGGTGCTTGCCGAGACCGACCGCATGGGCCAGCGCGGCGAGCGCCGCGGTCCGCGGGTCCGGCGGGACGCCGGTGCGGATCGCGTTGTCCAGCCGGGTTCTGATCTCCCGGCTGATATCCGTGTCCGTCGCTTGGTAGCGAGTCGTCGGAAGCACCCCGCACATCTGGCCGGCCACGGCATGGACCATGCCGCACCTCTCCAGATGCGAAAGGTAGGTCTGGCGCAGCCCCAGCCGGGGTCCGCCAATCCAGTTGACCGCGCGTACGGGTGCTCCGCGTCGGCGAAGCAGTTCCAACGCACAGTCCAGTGTTGGATCTCCGGTCGGCCGTGGCACCACCACGGCGATACGATCCCCGTCTGGGGCTATCCGTCCGGCCAGCGCCAGCTCCACTAGCTGTGCTCCGGCCAGACCGAGGTCGAGCGACTGCGGCTGTGCGGTGGTACCCGTGGCCGGGTCCAACGCCAGCAGCAGAAGCTCCTCCGGAATTGTTCTGCGGCTCTTGCCCATCCATGCCTCCCCGCGTGGATGAATGACAGGGTGACCCCTCTCACATTGGTCTGTCGAGGGCGCGTGACCGGAATATGAGGGAACCGGCAGGTATGTCGTTCTCGTCTACCGCAGGGGTCAGGCCCTCACACAGGACACTGGTACATGGTTCGGACAGCGGTGTCCGGGCGGCGGTTCAAGGGTTTGACGGTTCGGTTCGGCGCGCGGAGGGCGTGCGCCGCATGGAGGAGGCATCGGTGGCGGGCGAGTCCCCCGACAGGTCGAAGCAGCACGAGTCGTCGGCGTCGTCGGCAGAAGCGACGCCGGTGACCCCGGCGCCGGTTCCGAGTCCGGCGCGGTCGGGCGCGCCGGTGTCGACGTCGACCCAGAGCTCGGCTCCGGCCGACCCCCGGATGGCGATGGCCCGTGAACGGGCCGCCACGGTACGGGTGGATCAGGCGACGGCGGTGTTCTCCACGAAGGCGCTGTCGGCGGACGCGTCCCGCACGGCCGAGTCGGAGCGGACCTCGGAGTCCGAGGCCGGCACCGACGCCGCCGGGGGCAAGAGCGTCGAGGGCGACACCCGGCTGCGCGCGGCGGTGGCCGCGTGGGTCGCCGGATCGGGCGAGCCCGCTCCGGCGGGCGCGGACGCCGGACCCGAGAGCGGTGACGGCGCCACGACCGACACGGACGGGACGGACGCGGACGGCACCGACGCCGACGCCGACGGTGCCGACACGGACGGCGCTGACACGGACGCTGCCGGCCCGACGGCCGATGCCACCGGAGACGGTGCCGACGACGCCGGGCAGGAGCCCGGAAGGGCCGAGGACGCGGCCGACGAGGCCGACTCGTCCGACGCGGCGTCCGAGCGGGACGCGGAGGCCGCCGCCGCTTCCGCCGCCGACCTCGAGACCGACGAGGAGCACGAGGCCGACCAGGAGCCGGAAGCCGCCTCCGGTGAGACTGCCTCGGAGGCCGAGCCCACGCCCGAGGCCGAGCCCAAGGCCGAGTCCGGCCCGGCGTCCGCGCTGGACGCCGCTCTCGCGTCCCGAGCCGCCGAGGCCGAGGCCGAAGCCGAAGCCGCGGACGAGGCCGCCGCCGAGGCCGTGGACGAGCTCCGGCCCGAACCCCGGCCCGAACCCCAGGACGAGCCTCAGGACACGCCCCAGGCGGTGCCGGACGACGAGCCCGAGGACCGGCCGGCCGAAGCCTCCGCACGGGCAACCGCTCCCGCGCCCGAGGACGCGCCCAAGGGCCGTCCCGGCAGCGACTCCGACTCTGTCGACGCGACCTCGGACACGAAGCCCGACGAGACCGACGAGACCGACGAGACGGACGAGACCGACGAGACCTCGGACACGGGCGCGGACTCCGCGCCCGAGCCCCCCGTCGATCAGCCCACCGCCATCTTCAAGGCTCCGCGGCCTCCGGCCGTGGACCAGCCCACCACCATGCTCAAGCTGGGCGGCGCCACCCGCCGGCCGGCCGACGAGAAGCCCGTGACCGGGCCGGCCGACAAGCCCGCCGACAGGCCCGCCGAGGCCGACGAGAAGGCCGCCTCCAAGGCCGACGAGCGGCCCGCCGACGGGCGGGGTGCCAGGTCCGCCGGTGAACCCGAGCGCACCAGCAGGTTCGTCCCCCTCAAGCGGCCCGACGAGCCCGCCGCCCCGGCGCGACCGAAGCCCGCCCCCGCTCCGGGGAGCACCGACCGGCCGGCGGCGGCCACCACGGCCATGCCGCAGGTCGGCCCCGAGCGCACCACCCAGCAGCCCCTTCCGCCGAAGCCCCCGCTCGACCTGCTGGCCGAGCTGACGAACACTCCGCCGCCGCCGCAGACCCCGGTCCGGACGTTCGTGCGTCGGGTCAAGATCTGGACGCCGCTGGTCCTGCTGCTCGTGGTGATCTTCGCAGTCGCACAGGCCTTCCGTCCGTTGCCGGACCCGGGTCTCACGCTGACCGCCGACGAGACGTACACGTTCGACGGCGGCACCCTCGACCTGCCCTGGCCCGGTCAGGGCCAGTCCGCGATCGAGGTCGAGGGCGTGGGCAGCCTCGGGACCGACGGCAAGCAGACCCCCGCCCCCGTCGCGAGCGTCGCCAAGATCATGACGGCGTACGTGATCCTCCAGGAGCACCCCCTCAAGGGGAACGAGGACGGCGAGAAGATCACCGTCGACCAGCAGGCCGAGGACGAGTCGAAGCTGCCGGACGAGTCGACGGCGGCGATGTCGAAGGGCCAGCAGTTCACCGAGCGTCAGATGCTCCAGATGCTGATGATCCCCTCCGGCAACAACGCGGCGCGACTGCTGGCCCGCTGGGACTCCGACAGCAAGAGCTTCGTCGCCAAGATGAACGCCGCCGCCAAGGACCTCGGCATGACGAACACGACGTACACGGACCCGAGCGGTCTGCTGAAGACGACGGTCAGCACGCCCACCGACCAGATCAAGCTGGCCAAGAAGGTCATGAAGAACGACGTGTTCCGCAGCGTCGTCGGGATGGCCAAGGCGGATGTCCCGGGGCTGGACAACACGATCTACAACAACAACGACCTGCTGGTGAAGCAGGTCGGCGTGATCGGCCTGAAGACCGGTTCGTCGACGCCCGCGGGCGGCAACCTGGTGTGGGCCGCGACCAAGAACGTCGACGGCAAGACGCAGATGATCTATGGCGCGGTGATGAACCAGAACGCCGGCACCGGCAAGGTCTGGGACAGCCTCCAGCTGGCGCTCGCCAACAGCCAGAAGCTGATCGACAAGGTCCAGAAGAGCCTGATCACCGCCACGGTGGTGAAGAAGGGCCAGGTCGTCGGCTATGTGGACGACCAGCTCGGCGGCCGGACCCCGGTGGTCGCCACCAAGAACATGACGGCGGTCGGCTGGCCCGGTCTGAAGACCCGGCTGTCGATCGGCGAGGGCCGGTCCGTGGTCCCGCACTCCGCCAAGGCGGGCACCGTCGTCGGCAACCTGACGGTCGGTGACGGCTCCAGCCGGGCGGTGAAGATCCCCGTCGCGCTCCAGTCGGACCTCGCCGAGCCCGGCCTCGGCGCGAAGCTGACGCGCGTCGGCTGAGCGGACCCGGACACCGATGGCGTACGCGCGCACGGATCGGTGACGTACACCGGGGAGCAGCACCCGCACGCACTCTGCCGGACGGCGCCCCACCCGGGCGCTGTCCGGGGGAGTGCGTGCTAGCGTCGCGACAATCGGGGCTGCTCGCGAGCCGCGGGTCCCGGCCCAGAACGGACAACGGGACACGGGGAGAACCTTGCAGTGGCGACAGCGGAGAAGACCCACGCCGACGACGCCGATCCGGGCCACGGAACGGGCCCGCGAATACCGCTGAACGACCGTAGCCACGACGTGGTCCGCGGCGAAGGCGGAGGCGGCACCGAAGGCCCCGGTGACAGCGAGGACCCCGACGGGACCGAACCTCCCGCGTCGGCCGGCGCCGCGTTGTCGAACCTCTTCCGCCGCCATCCCGTCGTCCTCTCCACCGTCCTCGCCGGCGTGCTCCACGTGGTGTGGTTCTTCACGTTCGCGAACAGTGGTGGGGACCTGGCGGCGCAGGACGCGTGGGCGGAGTTCGTCGGCCGGCACCCGGACTCGGCGTACAACCTCGCCTGGTACGGCGGAATGCACCCGGTCTCGTACAGCATGGTCTCGCCGTATCTGATGTCGGTGCTCGGCGTCCGGACGACGATGATGATCGCCGGGACGCTCTCGGCCGGCCTGCTGACCATGATCCTGATCCGCAGCCGGGCGGTACGGAACCCGACCGCTCCGGCGCTCGCGGGTGTCTTCGCGCTGCTGTGCAACGCCATCTCGGGCCGGGTGACCTACGGCCTCGGCACGATGTTCGCGCTCGCCGCGGTCGCCGTCGTGTTCTGCTGGCCCTACCGCTGGCGCTACAAGCGCTGGGCCAAAGCCCTGTGCGCGGCGCCGCTGGCCGCGCTCGCGACGGCCGCCTCACCGGTCGCCGGACTGTTCGTGGGTCTGGTGGCGGTGACCCTGTTCCTCCAGAAGCGCCGCCCCGGCGCCTACGCCCTCGGCATCGCCCCGGCGCTCGTGGTCGCGGTCTCGGCCTGGCTCTTCCCGTTCTCCGGCACCCAGCCGATGGAGTTCTACTCGGTCATCCTGCCGTTCGGGTACGCCGTCCTGGTCTACCTCCTGGTCCCCAAGGAGTGGATGACGGTACGGACCACGGCGGCGGTCTACGGCCTCGGAGTGCTCCTCGTCTGGCTGATCAGCTCCCAGATCGGTTCGAACATCACCCGCCTCGCGATGCTCTTCGCGGGCGTCGTCCTGATCGCCGCGCTGCCCTTCACCGTGCGGAAGTCGCGCAAGTGGTACGCCATCGTCCTCGCCGTCGTCGTCTTCAACGGGTGGATCGGCTTCAAGTCGATCGACGACATCGTGCACACGACCCCGGCGGCGTCCTTCGGGCGCGAGCTGGCGCCGCTCGTCAACCAGCTCCAGGTGGTGAACGCCGAGAAGGGTCGCGTCGAGGTGGTCCCCGCCCGCTCGCACCGCGAGGCGTCCGCCCTCGCCCCCTACGTGAACCTCGCCCGCGGCTGGAACCGCCAGGCCGACATGGAGCGCAACCCGCTCTTCTACGACGACACGCTCAACTCCGCGAACTACCACGAGTGGCTGCAGCGCTGGGCCATCCACTACGTCGTGCTGCCCAAGGGCGAACCGGACGGCGACGGCGGTCTGCGCGAACGCGAGCTCGTCCAGCGGGGCATGCCCTATCTCCGGCAGGTCTGGGCCGACGCCAACTGGCAGCTCTTCACCGTCACCGACCCCACTCCGCTCGCCGAGCCGAACGCCGTCGTCGACCGTGCCGAGCAGGGTGAGCTGACCATCGAGGTGAAGAAGGCGGGCCGCATCCTCATCCGCATCCCGTACTCGCCGTGGCTGAGCATCGTCGACGAGGACGGCAAGAGCCTGAAGCCGCCGCAGGAGACGAAGGCGTCGAGGGACGGCGGGGACGGCACCTCGAAGGTGTACGACAACCTCAACGGCTGTCTGATGCCGACGGAGGAGACCGCGGCGGGCGACGAGTGGACGGAGCTGCTGGCCCCGAAGCCGGGCACCTACCGCCTCGCGGCGCCGTACCAGCTCCCCCGGGGCACACCCTGCCCGGAGGAGCTGCGCTGAGTCCCGGCCACCGGCGCCGTACGGGCGCCGGGCCCGTGTGTGGTGGCGGGCACCCGGACCGCGTGATGTGTGACAGGAACTAGAACTGCTCGAACGGCCCGCAGTAGGGCAGGCCCGCGTCCTCCGGACGCTGGTCCCGGAAGAACCGGACGAGCAGGTCGCAGAAGTCCTGGGGTCGCTGGAGATGGGCCAGATGCCCGCACTCCGCGATCGTGGTGAAACGCGCGCCCGGCAGGTCCGCCGCCACCGAGCGGACCATGTCGGGCGTGGTGAGCGTGTCGTGCTCGCCGGTGAACGCGAGATACGGCACGGCGGGGACGGGCGCGCGCCGGTACCACTCGTGGGCCAGCAGACGCCGGTTCCGCTCGATCGTCACGGCGACGTCGCGCGGGGTCTGCGCCGTGAACTGCCGGTACATCAGCCGGGTCAGCGCGACGTGCTTGCGTACGGTGCGGTCGCCGGGCGGCGGCACGAAGCACCGTACGAACTCCTCGGCGGTCTCCTCGACGCGCCCCTCCTCCAGAAGCCGCACCCAGCCGACGAGCGCCTCGGCGAACCAGTCCGGAATGTGATCCGACATCCCCTGCACGGCCACCCGGCGCAGCAGCTCCGGATACCGCTGGGCCAGCCGGAGCCCGACCGCCCCGCCGTAACACCCCGCGTACAGGTTCACCGGGCCGAGCCCGAGCTCGCGCAGCATGTGTCCCGCGCACTCGGCGAGGAAGTCGATCCCGTGCTCGGTGGGCAGGAAGTCGGCGTCCCCGAACCCGGGCAGATCCACCGTGACGACGGTCCCGAGCGCCCCGAGCCACCGCTCGTGCCGCACCCACGAGTACCGCGTCTGGTCCGAACCGCCCAGCACGAGCAGCGGCTCCGTGACGGGGGCGCGGTGCCGTGCGATCCGGGCGGTGTACGCGTACCCCTCCCACGAGAGCCGGCGCTCCTCGACTTCCGTGGATGCCCCGCCTCCCGGAGCCTGGGCGGGAACGTCTAGTGAGGAAGCGACAGAAAGCACAGCGAACTCCCGAGAGGGGACGAGACCACCGAAACTCCCACTCGTACACGGCTGCCGGGTGCGACGCCCGCAATGTCACACGAAGGTGGGCGCTGCACCACACGAAGGTGGGCGTGGTGCGGCACGGCTGCCGCACCACGCCCACACCTCACGTCACTTCGCTTCGCCTCACCCCACGTGGCCTCACTTCACCGGGAACGCGACGTCGCACACGGCGTCCTCGGGCCCCGCCGCGTCCCAGTCGGCGAAGTAGATCTCCCGGCACGGGCCGTCGGAGGACAGCCCCTGCTCGGTGATCCAGCTCTCGACCGCCTCGAAGGCGGCGAGGATCTGCGGGTGGGCGACCTGCGCCTTGCTGATGCGGACATAGGCGATGCGCTGGGCCGGCTGGACCCGGACCTCCACCCCGGTGGCCCGTCCCCGCCCCCGTGCCCAGGCCCGAGCCGCGGCCTCGTCGGCGACCGGCACGCACGCCTCCGCGGGACCGTCGCTCTCCACGCCGACCTCGGCGTAGTACACGACGTAGGGCGGCCCCGTGACACCCCCGGCCTCCCGGGCGCCCTCCTCCAGCCGTCCCAGCGAGCCGGGGATCCACACCGGCAGCTCGGGCGCCAGGACGTGCCGCTTCTCGGTCAGTACGACGTGCTCGGGCACCTCGGCGGTCTTGACGACGAAATTCTCGTACATCTCGGAACTCCTCCCGGAAAGACGTCCACGGAGGTAGTCGGCGAGCGCCCGCTGCGAGGCGAACCGCGCCTCGGCGCCGTCCCAGTACGCGGCGAGCAGCGCGGCCGCGTCGGTACCGCGCGCCCCCACCACGTCCGCGATCCGCGCCAGCGGCATGTCCAGCTGGCGCAGCAGCGCGACGAGCCGGGCCCGTTCGGTCTGCTCGGCGCGGTAGTAGCGGTAGCCGCTGTCCTCGTCGACATACGCCGGGGGCAGCAGCCCCAGCCGGTCGTACAGCCGCAGCGCCTTCGCCGAGAGCCGCGCCCGCGAGGCGAACGCGCCGATGGTGAGCAGATCCTTGTCCACCCTGTCATCCTCCGTCACCGGGCGCCTTCCGCCCGGTGACGAGGACGCTCCCCCTTGCCCCAGGGGCAAGGTCAACCGCGGGCCTCCACCCCAGGGGCGAGGTCGACGGCGGGCCTCCACCCCAGGGCGAGGTCAACGGCTGGGCTCAGGCGATCGCCTTCTCGACGGCGGAGACGAGCTCCGCCGACTCCGGCTCGGTCTGCGGGGAGAAGCGGCCGACGACCGTGCCGTCGCGCCCGATCAGGAACTTCTCGAAGTTCCAGCGGATGTCGCCGGCGTGCCCCTCGGCATCGGCGGTGCCCACCAGACGCTCGTACAGTCCGTGCCGCCCGTCGCCGTTCACGTCGACCTTCTCGGTCATCGGGAAGGTCACGCCGTAGGTCGCGGAGCAGAACTCGGCGATCTCCTCGGAGCTGCCCGGCTCCTGTCCGAGGAACTGGTTGCAGGGCACCCCGAGGACGGTGAAGCCCTGATCGGCGTAGCGCGCGTGCAGCTGCTCGAGGCCGGCGTACTGCGGGGTCAGACCGCACTTGGAGGCCACGTTCACGATGAGCACGGCCTTGCCCGCGAACTGGGACAGATCGGCGGAACCCCCCTGGAGGGCCCCGATCTCCACGTCGAGCACAGAGTTGTCAGTAGTCATAAACGGATGCTAACTCCGGTAGGTGACGGTCCCACCGGTCCCGCCGGTCCGTCCGTCGCGCTGCGCTGTGACAAGCACCTCACCGGCGGCCGTCCGCGAGTACAGCACCGACCGCCCCGCCCGCCGCCGCTCCACCAGCCGCGCGTCCAGCAGCACCCGCAGATGCCGCCCGACCGACCCCAGCCCCTGCCCGGTCACGGCCACCAGCTGACTGGTGGACAGGGGGGAGTCGAGGAGGACGAGCACCCCGGCGCGGGCGGTCCCGAGAAGCGCCCCGAGACTCTCAGGCACCGCATCGGCCCGCACATCGGCCAGCGCCCCCGTGCACGGGTAGACCACGGCGTAGCGGCGGGACTCCTCCCAGGACACCCAGCCGGCCTTCGGCGTGACGGGCACGAAGACCAGCTGGGCGCCGGAGATCTCGCGCGGCGGGTACTCGTGGAGGTTGACCTGCAGCCGGTTGTCGCCGAGCCAGCGCGTTCCGGGCCGCAGTCCGTCCAGCGCCGCCGCCCAGCCGCCCTGGCCCAACTGCGCGGTCCGCGCCACCACATCGGCCTCCAGGACGCGCCGCCGCCGTTCCCAGTCGGGGCGTACGGACTCCTCCCAGAGGGCGGTGAGCAGCGCGGCGGCCCGCTCGGGCAGATCGTCGCGGTCCGCGAGACCGGCGGGCAGCGGACCGCCCACCGAGCGGGCGAGATGGGCGCGGGCCTCCCGGGGCGAGGCCTCCCGCACCCGGGCGACCTCCGCCTCGAAGGTCTCGTCGCCGTACGGGGTCGGGGTCAGGAAGTCGGCGATCCACGCCTGCCCGAGCCCGCAGCGGACGAGCAGCGCGGTGACCGGGTCGGCGGCCAGCCGCTTCCGGTACGCGGGCAGGTGGACGCCCAGCCAGGCGCGCTCGCCGGGGTGCGTCGCGGTCCCGGCGTGCAGCATCTTCAGACAGGCGAACGTCTCCGCCAGCGGCGACAGCACGAAACGGCTCCCGGCGAGCGTGTCGGCGTTCACCTGCCACCAGCCCATCCCCGCACCCCTCCCCAGCCGGACGTTTCGCCACCACGCGAAACACTATCGACCGCCCGTCCGGCCCCGGAGACTCCGCGCATGCGCAGCTACTCCGAGCTCTTCCGCACGCGGGAGTTCACCCCGCTGTTCCTGTCCTCCTGCTTCAGAACCGCCGCCTCGACGGTGAGCGGTCTGGCCCTCGCCACCCTGGTGTACCGGGCGACGCAGTCGCCGCTGCTCACCGCGCTCAGCATGTTCGGCCCCTCGCTCGCCCAGGTGGTCGGCGCGACCACCCTGCTGTCGGCCGCCGACCGGCTGCCGCCGCGGGCGACGGTGGCGGGTATCGCGGCCCTCTTCGGGCTCGGTACGGCGGCCATGGCGATCCCCGGTCTCCCGGTGTGGACGATCTTCGCCCTGCTCCTGCTCCTCGGCCTGATCCAGTCCTGCGGCGGCGGAGTCCAGTGGGGCCTGCTCAACGAGATCCTCGCCAAGGAGGGCTACCTGCTGGGGCGTTCGGTCTTCAACATGATGAGCGGAGTGGCCCAGGTCGTGGGGTTCGCGACGGGCGGCGTCCTGGTGGCCCTGCTGTCCCCGCGGGCCACGCTCCTCCTCGCCGCCGGCCTGTACCTGGCGGCGGCCCTGACCGCCCGGCTGGGCCTGACACCCCGCGCACCCCGCGCCGCCGGCCGCCCGTCCATCGCCCGGACCTGGCGCACGAACGCCCGCCTCTTCTCCTCACCGGAACGCCGCACCCTCTATCTCCTGCTCTGGGTGCCGAACGGCCTGGTCGTCGGCTGCGAATCGCTGTACGTGTCGTACGCGCCGAGCCGGGCCGGCGCGCTGTTCGCCTTCGCGGCGTTCGGCATGTTCGTCGGGGACGTGACGACCGGCCGCTTCCTGCCGCCCCGGGTGCGCGCCCGCCTGGGCGTCCCCTTCCTGCTGCTCCTCGCGACGCCGTACCTCTTCTTCGTCCTGCGTCCGGGCGTGGCGGTCGCCGCCGTCCTCGTCGCCGTCGCCTCGATCGGCTTCGGGTCGAGCCTCATCCAGCAGGAACGCCTGGTGGCCCTGATCCCCGACGACCTCAGCGGCCACGCCCTCGGGCTCCACACGGCGGGCATGCTCACGATGCAGGGCGTGAGCGCGGCGCTGGCGGGCGGCACCGCCCAACTCACCTCGCCCGGAACGGCGATGACCGTCATGGCCGCCGCCTCGGTCACCGTGACGCTGACACTGGCCCCCTCGCTGCTCCACCGCCGTGGCCCGTCCCCCGACCGCCCACGTCCGGAGGCGTCGGCGCCAAGCGGACGCCCATCCGAGGTGAACGCTCCCTGAACCGGCGAAGGTTGCACGACGGCGGTCACAACCGCCCATCCGCCACTGGTGTCGCCGGGGTCTGCCGGGCAGGCCTCCTGTGCCGGGGTCGCCGAGGTCTGCCGGGCACGCCACCTGCGCCGGGGTCGCCGGGGTCGCCGGGCACGCCTCCTGCGCCGGGGTCGCCGGGGTCGCCGGGCACGCCTCCTGCGCCGACGTCTGCCGGGGTCTGCCGGGCACGTTCCCTGAGGCCCGAGCCTGCGGGGGCAGGCCCGCTGATGCGGGGGTCTGCCGAGGCGTGCCGGGGTGGGTTTCCCCTGGAACCGACTCCCCGGCCTCGCCGCTCATGGCCGGAGGTGCCGGTCGCGCTCTCCGGCCAACCTCTTGCGCACCCACAGAAGCCCCACCACACCACCCACGACGGCCATGTACGCCGTCAACGGCCCGTCGTTCAGCAGGAGACCCGGCGAGGCGATGCCACCCACGATGAGCAGCCATCCACACCCCGCGACCACGAGATCCGCCCCGTCCGGACGCCGTCGCTCTTCCTCCACGCTTCTCCAACTCCCTTTCCCCTGAGGCCTGTTCGAGGGCAGCCTGTGCGTCTGCGACTGCGCCTGCGCCTGCGCGTCTCGCGACCCGCCGACCACCGGCGGGAGCGCCGCGGCTTCTCGAGCCGGGAGGCGCGAGACACTGTGGAGTTCCGGAGTTCCGGCACTGCCGTCCGCGTCGGGCCTACTTGCTGAGCATGTCCACGAGAGCCACGAACACGCCCACGCCGAGGACGGCGAGGGCAACGAACACGACAGCCATCAGCGAGCAGCATGAGGCGACGGCCACCATGAACCACGCCCGGCCCGTGGCCCGTTGATACTCGGCGTCGTCGTCCAAACCCTCATCGCTCACGTCGCCCCCTCGACACGCACTGTACAAAGCGATCGCCGGAGCGCGTCAGGCCCGGGCTCCTTCCGTCCGGCGGGGATCGGCGATCCGCTCGCCGAAACGCACCTGCAGCCGAAGGGCACGGCACCGGAAAGGCAAAGGGCCGGCCCGGGAGGAAACCCCTCTTGAGCCGGCCTTCCGTCTGTCCCCCGAGCAGACCCCTTGCCGTCTTTCTGCGCTCATTCACGGCGGGTCGTTCCGCTACTGGCGGTTGCGACGCGTGGTCTGCCGCGGGGGCAGGGTCAAGGTGATCTGCCGGATGAGTTGGTGGAAGCACGCGAGGGACGCGAGAGCGGGCAGGCAGGCCCCGGCGATACCGGTGAAGGTCTTCTCCGCCTGCGCTACGCACAGCACCATCGCGACGGAGGAGAAGAGCAGAACGACGCACCACGAGTGCACGGCTCGGCGCTGATGCAGGGCAGTCCGGAGGATGGAGAGAGAGGCCACCATCCAGGGGCCGTACACGAGAAGAGGCCACAACGGGAACATTCCACCTCCCGTTCCGGACGTGATGCTCTGCAGAGGCTTGTAGGCGACCATGCCGCCGAAGACGCTGACCATCGCCACGATGACGGCAACGAGTGCGACGATGACGAAGCTCCCGATCTGCAACCACTTGAGCCGGACTTTTCGGACTCGCAACTTCCGATGCCCGGCGGAAGAGCGCCGGGTGGGCGGCAGTTGAGCGGTGATCTGCGCCAGATTCTCCATCGGGTCGGTGAAGTCGGCGTCGGGCGAGGACTCGCTGCGAGGTGGCGGCACCCTGGCCGTCTGCTCCGCCGGGACAGCCTCCTGCATGAGGTAGGCAAGTTCCTCGACCGGGTCCCAGCCCGCGTCGGGTGGGGTCAGGGGAACCCCTTCGTGCACGCTGTCGACAGGTCCACCGTTCCAGCCGGTGCCCGACCCGTAGGAGTATGCGTCTGAATACCCTTCACGCCGCGCAAAGGAAGGGTCTACATAGTCATGATTCATAGGAATGCGCCCCTCGGGCGCGGTCCGCGTGACGGCCGGAGCTCTGCTGGCCGTTCCACCGCGAATCGAGTTCCCCCTGGATCGCCTCCAGCAGCGCGATGAACTCGCGAAGCAGCGGCTCGGTGACCCGACGTTCGACCCGCGCACCGTCCCCGATCACGGTGTCCCGTACCGGAAGGGCCGAGTATGCCGCACCAGGCGGTGGAGCGTATTTCCCCACTGTCAGATCACGGACCGCAGACAGACCATCCGTCCTCGGGTCGCGTCGAGGCAGGCCCTGGGACCTTGCTTTCGTCATATACCGCTAACGCCGCTTCCCCTCCTCCAGATGCGCGGCAGATGAGTGACCCTGTCGGTGTGAAACGTGAGGAAGGAATTTCTTGATTGATTTCCTACGTATCTCACTCGCACTTTATGGGCCGAGCGGGTCTTCTTGTGTTTTCTTCAGTGGTAAATAGGATTCGCCGCCGGTGGACAGGGGCGATGAACACTGACGGTGGAGGCCCGGAAGCCGACTCCGTGCGGACGGTGGCGTCGATGGAGAACGACCCGCACGGGGTGTTCGGGCCGGCGGTGGCGTGCAAGCTCGCGCTTCGCGACCCTGGAACCATCCCAGCCGTACTGACGTGCACGTATGGGGAGTGGGGAGTGGGGAGTGGGGAGTGGGGAGTGCCTGGAATGCCGTCCCGGATCGGGACATGACTGCACAGGCCGACGGATGGATGCGAGTACGGACCACATGGGTGCAATCCACGAGGACGCGGCGGAGTTCGCGATACTGCTGACGCGTCTGAAGGAGCGCACGGACCGTAGCTACGCGGCGCTGGCCCGCCGTCTGGGCATGAATGCCTCCACGCTGCACCGCTACTGCGCCGGAGCGGCGGTCCCCCTGGACTTCGCCGGGATCGAGCGGTTCGCCGCCCTCTGCGGAGCCACCCCCGAGGAACGCGTGGAGTTGCACCGCCGGTGGATCCTGGCGGTCGCGGCACGGCAACGACCACGCCCATCCGATGCCCGGCGGTCACCGACGCCCCAGGACACCACGAGCACCGCGGCATCGGCCGCATCGGCGAGCCACACCAGCCCGACGGACGAGGCACCCGAGCCGACTTCGCCGGCCGGCCCGAGCCCCGAGCCGACCTCGACGGCGGACCCGTGCCGGGGGCCGACCTCGACGGCCGACCCGTGCCAGGGGCCGACTGCGCCGGCCGACCGGCAGCCCCACGCCGGGCGCCCCCGACGACGGCCCGTGCGATCGATGGCGCTGGCGGCCTCGCTCGCCGTGGCGCTCGCCGGCCTCACCGCATCCGCCGCCCGCCCCCCCTCCGCCGGAGGTGAGTCGTCGGCCTCCGCCCCCACCACACCGAATCCCTCCGCTCCGGCCACGCACAGTGGCGGCAGCCCGGAGAGGAACCGGGCGGGCGCCGGCACGGACCCATCGTCGGCCCCGCTCACCTGGACGGCCAACTCCCACCTCTGGCAGCTCGAATGCGACCATGACTACGTCATCGCCAAGCCACCGGAGCAGGTCCCGCCGCCGCCGACGCCGGGGGACGCCGCGGCGTGGGCCGCGTCCCAGCGGGCGGTGCACGGGCGCACCACCGATCTGCGGATCTCGGTGCAGGGACGCGGCTCCGCCGCCGTCGTCCTGGAGGCACTGCATGTGCGCGTGGTCAACCGCACCACCCCCGCCGCCCGCCGGGGCATCGCCTACTCCCTGTACGAAGGCTGCGGCGCCGTCCTCGTCCCCCGCTACTTCTCCGTGAACCTCGACATGAACCGACCCCTGGCCCGTTCGATGCCCGGCAACGACCCGGACAGGCCGGCCCCCGCGCTCGGCTTCCCCTACCGGGTGTCCCTGCAGGAGCCGGAGGTCCTGCTGCTCTCCGCGCGCACCGAGTCCTGCACCTGCGACTGGTACCTCGAGCTCGACTGGTCCTCACAGGGCCGGACCGGCACGGTGCGCATCGACGATCACGGCCGCCCGTTCCGCACCACCAGCATCGAGGGGCTACCGCACTACTGGTACCGCAACCCCCATGGCTGGGTCCCCGTGACCGCCGCCTACGACACGACGGAAACCGGCGACTGACGAAGCAACAGACCGCACTGCCCGCCCGCCGGCCGACGACAGCCGGCCCGGCAGCCGGCCACGACGGCGGGCGCGCAACCGACCCGCACGCGTGTGCCTCGCTGTACCCCCACTCGCCTCACCCCGCATCCGTCGAGGTCCGTCACTTCGACATGATGAAGTCCAAGGCGTAACCGGGAGCGGTCGTCCAGTAGGTGACACGCTGAAAGTCGTTGGCGTACAACGTGTCGACGGGCATGGGGACATCGATCGGCTTGCTCGCGAGGCTGCCGGGCGTACGACCCTGGAGGCTGAGGGTGATGCTCTTCGCCTCGTACTCGTCCATGGGGCCGTTGACGAGCAGAGCGGCATACGCCTCCTCACCCGGAGCGAGGGTGACGGGCACCCCCGGGTTCGGGTCGCTCTCCTTGATCACTGGGGCCGTGGTCCGACCGGCACCGAGCCGCACGAGAGGGTAGCGGTAGAGCTTGCATTTCTTGTCGCCGGCGTTCTGGACGCTGAGGAGGAGGTGCCGGGCGTCCTGGCTGTCTGCGGGCTCCTTCACGGCGGACACCCCGAGGACGTCCTGGGAGCAGGCGGCGACGGTGGCCTTGGCGGCAGTGCCGCCCGAGCGGTGCTTCACCGCGTCCTTGGCCTTCCCGCTGACCGTCCCCGGCCCGGTGACGGAGGCCTGTGCCGACACACCACACCCAAGAGCCAGGACGAGACCCGCGGCCACGGCCACACGGCGGCCCGTAAGGGACTTCACGTTCATATGCGTGTTCCTTTTCTGATCGGTATGAGGTCGCGCTTGCCGGCGGCCCGGCACCGCGGATTCGAGGTGCGTGCCGGACCGTCGCCGCCACACCACCTGTCTCCTCCCTCGGACTGCGGTGGCGGGGGCGAAGGCGGTCGGGCGCCTTGAGCGTCCGCGCCCTGCGTCCCGGGTGCCCAAAGGGATGGGTGTCCCAGTGGACGGGGGAGTCGGGGTGTCGTGGTGCTGCCGGGCGGTCGGCCGCTTCAGCCGGTGCGACAGCCACAGCATCGGATCCGCCATGGGCCGGGGACAACAGCCGCCGCCCAACCCGCAACGGTGGGACGGTCCCACCCCCGGCGACCTGCGGAAACAAGCAAGCCTGGGATGCCTGTCCGGGATGGGACACCCCCTGGATCCGGCGGCCGGACACCCGGTGGTCTCGGCCCGCGCCCGCCGCCTCGACCCGCGCCCGCCGCCTCGACCGGCGACGGGCGCAAACGGCCCTGCCCCAGAGCCCCCGCTGCCGGCAGCGGACCCTTCGGGGAGGCGCTGCCTCGGGTGAGCGGGCAGCCCGGCCGCGCGCAGCGGTGGCGACGCGGTGGCGACGCGATGGCGACGCGATGGCGACGCGGAGGGCGGAGCCGCTCGCTGGGGGGGCTGATCGCCCCCTACCAAGAAATCAAGTGCCGATGAAGCGGAAACGGAGTCGGCCCGGCACAAGGCCGGACCGACTCGACCTCGCCGTCGAGCGCTATTGCACGTCGACGTAGTCGCCGGTCGCCGAAACGGCCGGAGTAGTCGTGGTGCCGGCGAAGTTCCAGCGCCAGTAGCCGTCCACGGACGCGGTGGTCGTGGTCAGCAGGTCACCCGTGCTGGAGGTGTTCACCGTCTTGACGGTGGTGTAGGTGCTGGTGCCCGCCTTGCGGAACTGGAGCTTGACCGGCTGCACGGTGTAGCCCGCGTAGACATCGGTGTCCCAGTTCGCCCGGGTGAGCTTTCCGGTGATCTTGAGGGTCTTGCCCTTGGCGATCGGTTCCGGGCCGGCGTTGACGGTCAGTTTCGAGTACCGCTGGATGCGGGTGGTCGTGTAGGCGTCCCGCTGGGTCCAACTGTCGTCGTTGGCCCATACGTCGACTCCGACCTTCCAGGTCCCGGCGTCGGTGTTGGTGAGCCACCAGTCAGATTCGAAGGTGAAGGTCTTCGAGCAGGTGGAGGTGGTCGCGCTGGAGGCCACGCAGTCCGCGGGAGTGGTGTCCTCGTTCGGCGTGATGTAGCCGTCGGGGTTGTCGGGATCCGTTCCGCGCCACAGGTAGAAGTCCGCGTCCCAGATGCCCGAGGGATCGGTGGCGGTCACCGAAACCGTGACCGTCTTGTCGGAGAGGCCGACAGCGATGCTTTTACCGCCGTTGACGGAGACGTTGACGATCTGGATGTCGCCGAGGGTCTCGTCCGCGTACGCGGCAGGGCTGATGAATCCGCCCAGCGCGGAGGCGGCAGCGAGCACAGCGAAGGTTGCGCGCTTGCGCATGAATCTCCCACAGTGAAGAGGACGTGTTCCGCCGGATACATGACACGGCGGGCAGGATGAGGGGCCAACGCCCGGGTCAGGACTTGGAGAGCGTGACCTCCGACTCCTGCTGTCCGGAGTCGGCAGTCACCGGGTAGTCCCGGTCGTTCGCCCGGGCCCTGCTGCGCATCGTTGCGGGGCCGGCTTGGAACGAAGTGCCGGGTTCCTGGCTGGTGAGGCTGACAGACCATGGGACGGGCGAGCCTGGGGTGCAGGCCACGGCGGTCTCATAAGTCGCGGCCGGCGTTTCCTTCTTCTGGATCTGGAAGATCTGGCCGACGAGCGAGACGCTGGTCGGCTTGTTGCACGTCACGGTGCCACCGACGGTGATCCGACCCTCCGGTACGTCCACCGTGCCCTCGGGGTTGACGTTCATCCCCATGGCGAGTTCAAGCGGAGGTTCGGGCATGACCGCGTGAACCGCGCCGCGCAGAGGCACCGTTGATCCATTGCAGTACTGCTCGAAGGTGGCGTCGAGCTCATGGACGTAGCTGTAGGGGCCGAACGTGATGTGTTCGATGGTGAAGGAGCCGGAGTTGGTGTTGCACCCCTTCTCGGTGCCGTTGTCAATCCCGCTGAACACCAGTTCCGGATCCCCCGGCTGGGCATCGGGCCATTGCTTCGCCCCGGTGTACGTGGTGCCCTCGGTCAGCTTCTGACCATCGGGCGCGGCGACGATGAGACGCCAGAGCGTTCCCTCGTCCGCATCTATCGCAAGGGTGAGACTGTTCTCGTCCGCGCTGCCCTGGACGTCGAACATCTGGACTGCTCCAGTCGTGTACTCGTACGACTGGCCTCCTGAAATGGGCTCACCCGCATCGCCGCCGAAGCTCAGCGTTCCCGATGTCGAGCTGTAGGCCTGCGCGGTGTCCGCCAATGGCGCGGCCGTGAGCGCAACCGTCATCGCCGCGACAGCGCCCACTGCCCTGGCCAGTACGCGTTTCGGCATGGCACTTCTCGTCAAATTTGCCCCAAGGAAGTATGTCGATCTTGGCCGATCGGACGTGCGGCTCATGTGTCACTGAGGGCCAAGTCGGACGAAGCGTGAGTGTGGGTGAGGCCGTCGAACCTCACTAGAGGAGCGCAGAAGCTTCAGCAAACGTCACAGCGGCCTCACAGGTCCCGCTCGTCAGATGCCTCGTGAAACGGCAAAGGGTCAGTCGGGGAGGAAACCCCTCCTGAGCCGGCCCTTCCGGCAGTGTCCTGCGGTGGCGTACTCCGTGCCCGGGCATGCGAGTGCGCCGCCGTCCGGTGCCGTTGATGTCACGCGTGGATGTCGGGTGTGCTGGGCCGGTGCCTGGCGTCGCCTGCCTTGTCATCCGCGGTCACAGTCTCTTGGCCCGCGGTGTGAGGGCGGCGCAATTGAATCTCTCACGCGGCCTAACAGGTCGGAAACCGGCCGCTACGGCGGTCGGACTAGCGTCGTGACCATGAGGGTGTGGACGCCAGTACGGCTGGCGCTGGGCAGGTTCGAAGCAATCGGCAAGAGCGTTTTAGGCAAGGGCGGTTCGGGGCGCCGCCGCAGTGGCCAAACGCCTTCTGGCCGTCGGTCGATGCCTGGTTGGCGCAGCATCAGGGGCCGTGTGGCGGTGGTCATCACGGTCCCGATCTGCCTGCTGCTGGCGGTGGCCGGTTTCGCCGTGCAGGGCCGCGCCGTGGCCCTCGGCGACGCCCGGACGACCCGTTCCGAGGTTGGCCTGAGCCTGCGAATCCAGGCCCTGGTGCACCAGCTGCAGCGCGAACGCGGCCTGACCAACGGTCTGTTGGGAGGTGAGGAGGGGTTCCGCCCACCGCTCGCCGCTACTCGCAAGCGCGTTGACACGGCACTGCGCGGAATGCGCCACGAAAGCGCCGTCGAGGATGTCATTCAGCGGCGCTTGCGGCGCCTTGGCGACATCCGGGCCGCCACCGACAGGGGCGGCGCGGGCACCGCGGACCGGGCCGCGACACTGAACTTCTACACCACCGCCGTCGAAGCCCTCAACGCCGTCGACCCGGTAGTGGAAACCGCGAATGGCATCGATCGTCAACTGGCTGACGGGCTCGCGGCGTTGCGGGAACTGGCCGCGGCCAAGGAGTCGGTCGCTCTCGAACGTGGCCTCCTCAATGGCGTGTTCGCAAACGGCGGCTTTCACGGCCGCGAGTACCTCACGTTCACCGAGGTACGTGCTACGCGCGTCGCCGCCCTCGCCCGTTTCCGGCAGGTCGCCACCGCACCCCAGCGCGCGGCTCTGAAGAACGCCTTCGGCACCGAGGACGCCGAACGCGCCACCGTCTACGAGCGCCGGGCGGAGGGCGCCGCCGATGGCTCCGCGCTGCACGCCGACGCCGGCGCCTGGTGGGACGCGATGACCGTACTCGTCGACGATCTGTACGCCGTCCAGCAGTCGGTCGGTGACGACGCGAGGGACCGGGCCGGCCGGCTCAGCCACGACGCCGAGATCGGCCTCGCCGCCTATCTCGTCGCGGGAGCGCTCATTGCCGCCTTCGTAGCGGGCCTCGCCGCCTTTGCCTCCCGTTCCCTCACACGCCCGCTGGGCGCGCTCGCCGAGGCCGCCCACGACGTGGCGCGGCACCGGCTGCCCACGACTGTCGCCCGTATCCAGCAGTCCCTGCAGGACCACGCTGAGATCCTCCCGCCGGCGGACGCGCCGGACAACCTCGATTCACGGCTGCTGGGCGGCGCGGCGGAGATCGCCGAGGTCGCAGCGTCCCTGCACCAGGTGGAACACACCGCCCTCCGTCTGGCCGCCCAGCAGGCCGGCCTGCGCCGTAACACCACCGAATCGCTGGCCAATCTCGGCCGCCGCAACCAGAACCTCGTGCGTCGTCAGCTCAGCCTCATCACCCGCCTGGAACGGCAGGAACTCGACCCGGACGCCCTCGCCGAGCTCTTCGAGCTCGACCACCTCGCCACCCGGATGCGGCGCAACGCCGAAAGCCTTCTGGTCCTGGTCGGGCAGAATTCGCCGCAGCCCACGGCAGCACCCGCCGACGGCCTGGAAGTCGTCCAGTCCGCCGTCGCCGAGGTGGAGCAGTACCGACGGGTCCTGATCGCCACCGTGGAGCCGGTGCGGGTGCGCGGGCACGCCGTCGCCGACGTCGCCCACCTCCTTGCCGAACTCATCGAGAACGGGCTGACTTTCTCGCCACCGACCGAACCGGTCGAGGTTCACGGCTGGTACGACACCGAGGACAACACGTACTGCTTCGCTGTCGTCGACCACGGCATCGGCATGTCCGAAGCCGACAAGGAACGTGCCAACGCCCGCCTCTCCGACGCCGGTGAGGAAGCCTTCCTCGCCGCGCCCACTCGGTTCCTCGGCCACCTCGTCGTCGGCCGACTCGCCCACCGCCTCGGTGAAGGTGCCCAAGTCCACCTCTTCGACACCACCGGCGGCGGCCTCTCCGCACTCCTTGCCCTCCCCGGACGCCTGCTCGCCCCCGTGGAAGCACCCTCCGTCTCACCCCCGCCCGCCAGGCCCGCTGTCTCCTCCCTGCTCAACGGCTTCCGAGCAGGCGTCGCCCGTGCCGAGGCCCGAAGCACACAAGGAGCGTCATAGTGACCACCGCCATCCAGAATTTCGGCTGGCTCATCTCGGAGTTCGTACGCACCGCCGACGGCGTCACCGATGCCGTCGCCGTCTCCACCGACGGCCTGCTCATGGCTGCCTCGGACAACCTCGGCCGAGATCGCGCGGACCACCTCGCCGCCATCGTCTCCGGCATCACCAGCCTCGCCCAGAACGCGTCCACCACACACGGCTTCCGCGGCATGAAACTCGTGATGATCGAAATGCTCGGGGGCTTCCTCATGGTGGGCCGCATTCGCGACGGCAGCTGTCTCGGCGTCCTCGCCGCCGAGGGGTGTGACGTCGGCCTGGTCGGCTATGAGATGGCTACCCTCGCCGACCGCGCCGGAGAACTGCTCACCCCACAGTTGGTACGCGACCTCCACTCCGCTCCACTGGTCGCGGGATAGTTGCGGCGCGCTCCGGCCACCTGTGTCACGGGGGCCCTTGCATCCGCGACAGATCCCCGCTGCCTGCGCCCGCACGCGTGGGGCGGGACGCGGGCGAAGAGGATGAGCGGAGCGGAAGCCGGCTGCGGCGGGGAGCAAGCCGGTCAGGGAGTTCGTCCATCAGGGGTGCGGAGGGGGCGTGGTGTCACCGCGTCCTGTTCCGTGAGGTGGCTGTCCATGGTGGTGTTCAGGGCGGCCATGAACGCTTCGAACTGTTCCAGGAACTGGGGCGGGTAGTGCGACATCGCGGCGTCGAGGCGGTGGGCGAGCGGGCCGAAGAACTCGTCCGCCCGTTCCTGGATGTGCCCGCCGCTGCGCAGCGTGACGATGCGCCGGTCGGAGTGCTCGCGGGCACGGGTGATGTGCCCCGCCGCTTCGAGACGGTTCAGGAGCGCGGTGGTGGCGCCCGTGGACAGGGAGATCCGCTCGCTCAGCCGCGCCGGTGACAGGGGAGTGCCACGCTCCTCGGCGGCGGCGATCTCCAGGACCGCGGTCGCATCCGTGGAGTGCAGGCCCAGCCAGGCGGCGAAGCGCCGGCTGAGCCCTTCAGCAGCGCCGTACAGCCGCCGCGGGCCGCGAGCCGCTGGTGACCCCGGGCCTGCTGCGCAAGCCGGCCTTCACCGTCGGGCTCGGCGGCATCGCCCTGTTCTTCGGCGGGCTCATCGGCACCCAGCTCGTGCTGACCCTGTTCCTCCAGATCGGCCGGCACTTCACCGCCGGTGAGGCGGGACTGGGCAACCTGCCCCTCGCGGTGGGAACCGCGATCGGTGGCGCGGTCAGCGGCGCGTTCCTCGCGGACAAGATCGGCCGCAAGGTGCTGCAGATCGGACCGCTGGTCCAGCTGGCCGGCGCGGCCGTGCTGTGGTTCGAGCTCGACGGCCTCGACGCCGCCCCGTTCTCGATCTGGGACATCGTTCCCGGCGTGACAGTGGCGGGCATCGGCGCCGGCATGGTGATCGCCGCCCTGTTCAGCTTCATCCTGGCCGCGGTCGACGACGACGACATCGGATCCGCCTCCGGTGTCCTGTCGGCGGTCCAGGCGGTCGGCGGTTCCATCGGCGTCGCGGTCTTCGGCTCGGTGTTCTTCGCCCAGGCCAAGACCGGTGACTTCACCGGCGGCTTCCACCGCGCGCTGATCGTCCAGGCGTGCCTGCTGGTGGTCTTCCTCGCGATCACCTTCCTGCTTCCCAAGAAGGGCCGCCCCGAAGAAGAGCAGCACGGCACCCCCGACGCGACTGCCGACGGCTCCGGCACCAAGCAGCACCTCACCGTGTGAGCCCCGGCCGGGGACCGTGCGCGGCAAGCGGTCCCCGGCCGGCCCGAACGGACCGCGCACCGGGCCGCCCCCGATGCGGGAGAAGCTCCGACAGCCAGTCCGGCACCAGTTGGGGCGCTGTCATCGCCCTGGTGGTCATGCACTTCGTCGCCGCTGCTGTGGCCATACCCGCCTACCAGCGGCTCCTCCCGCTTCATTGGCGACGGTCTTGAAGACCATTGGCGACGGTCTTGAAGACCGTGGTCGTCGTCGCCTCATCGAGATCCGGCCCTGCCCACCAGAGCGGTGACCGGCCTCATGGTCCGCACGGCGCGCTGGCTCACGTTGCACTGAGGCCCGTGCACGGCCGCTCGCGGTCGGCCGGCGCAAGGCGTCGGGTCGGCCGCGATCGTGGCGGACCCGACGCCTTACCGTCGCAGCCGTTACCGCCGGCTCGGGCCCCACCAGCCCGCCGGCACCGTGGACATCACTTCACCACGACGTTGTCCCCGGACGACGTCGACGGCCCGGTGGTGGTGTTGCCGTAGTACACCCAGCGCCACGTACCCGTCTTGGAGGCCTTCACGGTCGTCCTGAGATCGCCCGAGCCGTTCGCGTACACCTTCTTCACCGTGGTGTAGGAGGCGGTGCCGGCAGGCTTGAACTGCAGGCTCACCAGGCGGCCTTCGTAGGAGGCGTACTTCCTGGTCTCCCAGTTGGCCCGCGTGACCTTTCCGGTCACGGTGATGGTCGTGTCCTTGGACACCGGTTCGGGCGAGGCGTTGACGGTCAGGCGGGAGTTGCGCTGGACGTGGACGGTCAGCCCCTCGTCGTCGGTGTCACCGCCGCCGCCCTCGAAGTACACCTCGGCCCCGACCTTCCAGGCCCCGGCCTCGCTGTTGCGCATGTCCCACACGCTCGGGTCGAAGTACATCGTCTCGTTGAAGTCGCAGACGCCCGAGCTCACCTTGTTGCAGTCGCTCGTCTCGACGGCGTGCCACAGCCGATCGCCCGCACCACCGCGGTACAGGAACACCGCCGGCCACTTCCACTGGTGAGTGGTCGCCATCCGGAAGGAGGCGGGTGCCGCGACCTCCTTCGACACCCCGATCACAATCGGCTTGCCGCCGTTCACCTGGACACGGGTGAACGAGACCCCACCCTCGGCCGCCCCGGCCGGCGCCGCGGCCACGGCCGTGAACACCGCCGCCGCACCACCGGCCACGACGACTCTCCAGACCCGCTTCCCCACTTGATCCCCAATCTCGTCACGGAAAGGCACCGAAGGCACATCCCTCCAGCGCCTTGCAGACAGCCGGCATCCGCACGGGGTTGTACACCCGCGCATCACAATGGGGCATCAGACAATCCCCGCCTCCCGCGAGGCGGAGAGGCTTCGGCGCCCCCGCCGGATGTCAGGGGCGGTCGCCCTTGTGGTCGACGATTCCCGTGGCCAGGAGCGCGTTCTGGAACATGAGGTCGCCCGCCTTCCAGGGCCGGTCGGGGGTGTCGTCGGCGCCCGGGAACGAATCCTTGTAGTCCTTGACGACGATCCATCGGTCACCGAGGTACTGGTATGTGTGCGGGTCGATCAGGATCTCGCGGCGGACCTTCTGCCCCTTCACGTCGTGCCCGACCGCGAGGACGTCCCGGCCCGCGAGGTCCCGTACGAGATGGTCGGTGACCTCGACGCCGGGGACCGCGGCCAGTGCGCGGTACAGCTTGGCGAGCGCCTGCGGCGGGATGGGCTGGGACTTGAACAGCACACGCAGCGCACTCATGTCCTGCTCCCCCTCGGACTCGGGGCTGCCCTTCCCGGACGGGTAGTAGGCGCGGACCTTCTTCAGCACGGCGGCCGGGTCGTCCGGCAGTTCGTCGAGGAAGCGGAGCCGTTCGCGCATGGAGCGGTCGTCGCCCTCCTTGCCGTTCTCGAAGCGCGGGTCCGCGTACCGCACCCAGTGCTCCTGGGGCTCCGGCTCGGGCTGGGCGGCCTTGCTCTTGGGCCACATTCCGGGAGTGGTCGAGAGCTTCTTCTCGTAGACCCACTGGCCCGCGTGCGGCGTGGGCGGCGGATCGGCCCGCTCCAGCGTGGAGGCGGCCCGCTCCAGCACCTCCTTCACCGAACCCGGCACCGTCCGCGTCGCCGGCACCGTGCGCTCCGCACCACTGTGGCCGCCCCCTCCAAGGCCGGAGGCCAGCACGGCCACCGCGGTGAGCGCGGCGGCGGCCCCGACCGCTGCGAACCGCCAGTCGGCCCGCAGCCTGCGTCCCCTGCCACGCCCCGCGGCGCTGCTCAGCCGGTCCCGCCCCTCGGCGAGCCGTGCCCGGTCGGGCTTCGGCGCCCCGGCCCGGAACTCGCGTACGTCCTTCATCTCGTCCACGTTCACAGCCGGACCACCTCCGCCACTTCGCCCAGAAACGCCGGGTCGGCACCCAGCGCGGCCCGTACCTTGCGGCGGGCCCGGTTGAGCCGGGACCGCACGGTCCCGACGGGTATGCCGAGCGCCTCGGCGACCTCCTGGTAGGTCAGGTCGGCCCAGGCCACGAGCAGCAGCACATGCCGGTCGGCGGCGGACAGCGCGGCGAGCGCGTCCGCGAGCGGGGCGCGGTCGGCGACCAGGTCCGCGGTGTCCTCGACCCAGCCGGCCGCGACGGGGTCCTGGCCGGTCCTGGCCAGCGCCCGCAGACCGCGTACTTCCTTCCGGCGCTGCTTGCCGATGAGGTGCGCGGCGATCCCGTACAGCCAGGGCCGGGCACTGGCCCGCGAGGCGTCGTAGCGGGCACGCACCCGGAACGCGGTCAGGAACGTGTCGGCCGTGATGTCGTCCGCCGCGTGGTCGCCGAGGCGCCGGGCCGCGTACCGGTGGATGTCGGGTGCGTACCGGTCGTAGAGCCGGGCGAACAGCTCCGGATGTTCCAGGGACTGCGCGATGACATGGCCGTCGCGCTCGTCACCGGGGTCGAGCGCCGGTGGTCCGGTCACGGGTCCTCCGTCAGCGGGTGGGGTCGAGCGTGTCACCCGTTGTTCCCCGCTGCCCCGCGAAGAGTTCACGGCCGCACAGGATTTCTCAGGGAGCGGGCGCGACCCTACGGGATCAGCCGCGCCGGCATCTCCCGTGCGTACCCGTCGTCGTACACCCCGCCGTGGTCGCTGATGTCGAGCTGGGCCAGTTCGGCGAGGAACTTGAGCGGGCGGTCGAAGCGCATCGATCCCGTCACGGCACGGGCCCTGGTCGCGCTCATGGACGGGATCTCGCTGCAGGTGCTGCTCACGGGGCCCGCCGGCTGGTCCGCACCGCCTGGACGCTCGGTGCCCGCAAGGAGTTGGAAGATCTCCGGCTCTGGGCCTGGGCCCACATGCTCGGCTTCCGCGGCCATTTCTCCCTCAAGTCCCGCCGCTGCTCCACCACCCTCGGCGCACCGCCCGCACCGCCCGCACCGCCCGCACCGCCCGCCAGGTCGAGCCGCGGAACGTCCATCGCTCCTTCACCCGAGTCGCCGATTCCGCCGGCCTTCGCGTGATCCGGCTGCAAGACGCTCGGCACGGCCCCGCCACCCTGCTCACGGCGGCCGGAGTCACACCCCGGGTCGTGATGGAGATCCGTTGATGTCAGATCTGGAAGTCAGAAGGGGACCACTTCCCAATTTTGGGAGGTGGTCCCCTTCTGAACTGGTGCCCCCGGCAGGATTCGAACCTGCGACACCCGCTTTAGGAGCGAGGTGGGGCGATCACGGGTCTGACCTGCTGCTTCCCCGCCCTGGGCGGGGTCTTGCCGTGTGCCCCTCTCCGCACCCCGATTCCCCGTGGTTCCCCGCTCGTTCTGGCACGGAAGTGGCACCACCGTTCTCGCCCAGCATGCCTGTTGAGCGCGGACAAAAGGCGCTATCCCGGGCACACAGTGGTGCGCTTAGTTAATGATCATATTGAGGACAGAAGTCCCCAGATAGAGCGCCAGAAAGATCAGGCAGATATGAAAAAAGCCCGGTTTGCCTTCACTTTTCCGGTCGAGCGCAATGAGGAACAGTAATAAAAGTAATAGAAAGAGTAAATCTGCCATTTGCACCTTCTTGTATCCCGCTCTTGCTCGGTACAGCGAATTCCGAAGCGGCGGTGTCACACTTTGGAAGATCGCGTATGCGGATGCGGCCTGACCTGGTGAGACGCTGACCTGCGCGTTGCCGGGATGCTCGCCGATGTTCCCCGCCGGTCACTGTTCGATCGGGCGCGCAAGGGGCACACGTGGCCTTCTCTCGCCCCACCAGGGACTCGGCGCCCTTCGGGGACCCAATGCAGCCTGGTCGGGGCCCGCGCGGTCGGGGGAGAGAGTTTGAGGTCTGGTGATCTGTGGGGCGAGAGCATGAAAGGGGGCCTTTAAGCTTGATCCAATGGCGAGGGTCATTGATCCTCACCGTGCGAAGAAGGCACTCGGCCCCCTTTCTTGTTCTCGGAGGGGCCCCGCAGGTCAGCAGACCTTAAAGTCTCGGAGCGACTGCCCCAGCCCCCATCGATCCCGCCCACCACGGCCCGCCTGATCCGGCTCAGCTCCAGCCGTCGCGCACCTGCTCCGGCACCGTGGATCACCGGATCGGGGAGCTGTCAGAGCTCGACCCAGCTGCCGCTGCCCGACCACACCCGGCGCCTGATCGAAGCCTGCTGGGACCTGGACGACGCCCACCCGGAACGGATGCTGGCGCGCTGGGCTCACATGCTCGGCTTCCGCGGGCACTTCTCCACGAAGTCCCGCCGCTACTCGACCACCCTGGGCGCGCTGCGTCAGGTGCGGGCCGACTACCGAGCCCGGCAGGAACGCCGCGAACGCGGGCTCTCCGAGGACTTCGACGACTCGGAGGGCTCCACGCTCGTGCTCGCCCACTGGACCTACGCCGGACAGGGTCACACGCCGGGAGAGTCCTGGCCGGCCGAATCGATCGCGAGGGAGATCCGCCTGAACCGAGAGACCGCACGCGAAGCACTCGCCGACATGCCAGATCACGAGACAGAGGGGGAGTGGTGATGGCCGACCGTTTACTGACCGTGCAGGAGGTCGCCGAACTCCTCGGCACCGGGGTCCGGTTCCCTAGGCGTTTGGTCGAGGAGCGTCGGATCACGTTCGTCCGCGTTGGTCGGCACGTCCGCATCCCTGAGAGCGCGGTGTCGGCCTACATCACTGAGCACACCGTTCAGCCGGTGACCGTTCGGCCTGGCGTGCTTCGGAGGGTGGCCTGATGGCGAACAATCAGGGCAGGCGTCGCCGCTTCGGTTCTGTTCGCCAGCTCAAGTCAGGTCGTTGGCAGGCGCGTTACCGCGATCCCGCCACGGGGCAGCTCCGCACAGCAGAGGAGACGTACGCGACCAAGCCCGCGCGGAGGTCGTGCTGGCGCACATCGAGGCGGACATCACCCGTGGTCAGTAGGCTGATCCCGACGCAGGCAAGGTCCAGTTTGGCGAGTACGCCACGGGGTGGCTCAATGATCCGAAGCTCGCTGCCCGTTCGCGGGAGCGGCACGAGTCAGTGATCCGGCTGCACCTGCTGCCCACCTTCGGTGAGCGTCCGTTGGCCTCGATCACCACGGCGCAGGTGCGGGCCTGGCGCACGGCGGGTCTCGCGCGGACCGGTGAGCCGACTGTGGTCAAGGCTTACCAGGTCATGCGGGCGATTCTGAACACGGCCGTCGATGACGAGCTGATCCGCCGCAACCCCTGCCGGATCAAGGGCGCCGACCGTTACGACGTGCCGGAGCGGCCCGTCCTCACCGTGGCAGAGGTGTACGCCATGGCCGACTCGATGGCCCCGCGGGATCGGTTGCTGGTCCTCCTGGCTGCGTTCACCGGACTGCGCTTCGGGGAGCTGGCCTCGCTCCGCCGGCGCGATGTCGACCCCGAGAACGCCGCGCTCATGGTCCGCCGCTCGCAAGCTGAGATGCAGACGGGAGCTCTCTTCGACAAGGCGCCGAAGTCCGACGCCGGGGCCCGGCCTGTGGCCTTCCCGACTGAGCTTCTGCCGGATGTGAAAGCGCACCTCGACGGCTTCGCGGTGGCGGGGCGTGACGGTCACGTCTTTCTGGGCCTCCAGGGCGGCCAGCTCCGCAGGAGCAACTTCCGGGATGACTGGATCAGGGCGCGGACGAAGGCAGGCGTCACGGCAGACGTGCACTTCCACGATCTTCGGCACACCGGCAACACGCTCGCAGCGTCCGGCGCGAGCCTTCGGGAGCTGATGACCAGGATGGGCCACAGCACACCGCGTGCGGCGCTGATCTATCAACACGTGGTGAGCGGTCGCGACCGCGAGATTGCCGATCGGCTCGGCTCGATGATCCGGGAGATGGAAGGGAGACGCGCTTTTAGGGACGGGGAGCAGGAGGGGCCGCTGCTCTCCTGAGGGATCGGCGCAGGGCGTGTCTGCTGTGTACGCGCAGCAAGTCGCTCGCTTCGAAGGCTTCCCGAAGGGCGGTCTCTGCCGACTCGAGAGTCTGCTGAAGCTGGGCTGCCTCGGCCCGCGTCCCGTCGGTCCAGTCGCGGACCGGCCCGTTCGCTCGGACATGACCAGCCATAGACACGCGAGCTGCGTAGGCAGCGGTTTGCAGGGCCACAAGGGAGTCGGGAACCTGTATGTCGTCCACCTCCGCATGCTAGGCACGACGGGGGTAGTGCCATAGGGCGGTGGCACGGTCAGGTCGTTGTGGCGCGCGAGTGGCACGGCATCGGAAACGGCACAGGGCCAGCCTGGGAGGAAACCCTCCTGAGCTGGCCCTTTGTGCTGTGCCCCCGGCAGGATTCGAACCTGCGACACCCGCTTTAGGAGAGCGGTGCTCTATCCCCTGAGCTACGAAGGCGTGCGGATCGTGTGCGATCCGGTAGCTAGCGTAGCGGATGCGGGATGGAGGCTGGGAAAGTTCCCGTCTGCGCAGGTGGGGCGGGGCTGGGCGGGTGGTCGACGGGCGAAGGCCGAGGCGCACAGGTCGAGGGGCGAACGGCGAGGGGCGAAGGGCGAGGGGCGAAGGTCGAAGGGCGAGGGGCGAGGGGTGGGCGTCGGGGCTTGGTCATCTGGCCGGAAGGCTTGAGAGGGCCGGTCGGGTCAGGTGGAGCATGCGGGTCAGCCACTGGTCTCCCGTTTCGCGCGGGGAGTGGGAGTGGGAGTGGGAGGCGCGTGGGGGCTGGAAGGGCCGTGGGGTGTTGGCGGGGACGCGGGGGAGGGCCGTGGTGCCGGTGATCATGGACAGCATCAGGGCGGCAGCCGCGCGCACGTCGACCTCGGGCAGCAGCGAGCCGTCGCGGCTTGCCCGGCGCAGGGTCCCGTGCAGCGCGCCGAGCCAGTTGAGGTGACAGTGGAGCGAGGGGTCGTCGGGGGTTCTGATCTCCTGGGTCAGGCGTGCGCCCGCACGGACGACCAGGTCCGTTTCGAGGAGGCCCACGAGGGTGTGGGCCATGGCGGTGGCGATCTCGAAGGCCGGGGTCTCGCGCCGCGTCAGCTCCACCAGCGCGGCGCCCGACGTGACGCAGGCCTCCGCCTGGACGGCCCGGGCGAGATCGGACTTGGCCGAGAAGTGGAAGAACAGGGCGCCCTTGGTGACCTGCGCGCGTTCGCTGATCACGGAGAGCGTGGCGCCTTCGTAACCGGCCTGGTCGAACACGGTGGAGGCCGCTCGGATCAGGTTGCGCCTGGTTCGCTCGGACCTCTCCTGCTTCACCACGACGCGATCACCCGGACGCTCCTTGTCGTTCGGCCGCTGTTTGTCCTGCCGCCAGCGACGCTAGGAACCTGCTTTCGGGTCTGTCAACGGGGCCGGGTCGTACAGATCATCTTCACGCCATTGCGGTAATCCCCCTGAGAGGCAGGGGAGTTGCCCGGACGTCGGTGGGCGGGACGGCGGCTCCGGTCATCCGTCTCAGGTCAGCTGGACCAGCCGGAAGCGGCCCGCGATGTGCAGGTCCGACTCGATGCGGGTCGCCGTCGCGTGGAGTTCGGGCAGTACGTCGCGGACGCACTCCTCGGCCGTACGGCGGCTGCTGTGCATGGCGACGTTCAGCGCGGCCACGACGCGTCCGCCGCGGTCGCGCACCGGGACGGCGATGGACCGCAGCCCCTGCTCCAACTCCTCCTCGACCATGGCGTATCCGGCCTTCCGGACCCGGTCCAGTTCGGCCCTGAAGCGCTCCGGGTCCGTGATGGTCCGCGGGGTCAACTGGCTCAACTGGTCGGGCAGCGCGGCGGAAAGGCCGCCCCGCGGGCCGACGGAAGAGTCTCCGGAAGGATGCAGGGAAGGGTGCACGGAAGGGGCTACGGGCTCTCCGGAGAGCCCGTCCTCGAGTCCCTCCGTCGCGTGGGTCTCCGGCAGATCGGCCAGGATGACGCGGCCCAGCGAGGTGGCGTACGCGGGCAGCCGGGTGCCGACGGTGACGTTCACGCTCATGATGCGGCGGGTCGACACCCGCCCGGTGTACTGGATCTCGTCGCCGGTCAGCACCGCGAGCGACACCGAGTCGTGCAGCCGCTGGGAGAGTTCGGTCATGTGCGGGGTCGCGATCTCGGGGAGCGAGGTCCGCGAGAGTGGCGGGAAGCCGAGGCTGAGGACGCGCGGGGTGAGCCGGAAGAAGCGGTCGTGCGAGCTGACGTATCCGAGGTGTTCCAGCGTGATCAGGGCACGGCGGGCGGTCGCCCGGGCGAGTCCGGTCGCCTGGGCGACCGCGGTGAGGGTCAGTTCGGCGCGCCCCTCACCGAAGGCGGTGATCACGGTCAGTCCGCGGGCCAGTGACTCGATGAACTCCCGCCCCAGTTCGTGCTTGGAGGCGCCGGTCCAGTCGGCGAGCCCGGAGGGCGTGGTGGCGTTCCCGGCGTCGGCTCGCGCATGTCCTTCCGCGGCGAGCGCACTCTGCTCGGGTGCCGCCTGCTCCGGTGCCGCCTGCGTCGACGCCTCCCGTTCTGCCACCGTCCACTCCGACGCCGTCCGCTCCGACGCCGTCCGGTCCGACGTCCTCCGATCGGGCGCCCTCCGCTCCGGTGCCGGCTCCGCTTCCAGCGTCAACACCCGTTCCATCTCGGCCACTGCCATCCGCAGCCGTGGCAGCAGCGCGTCCCGCAGGTCGGTGGCGCTGTGCCGGCTCGTGTGGCTCACCACGTTCACCACGCAGGCGATCCGCCCCGCCTCCCGTACGGGCATCGAGACGGCGACCAGCCCGGGCTCGATCAGCTGGTCGTCCAACGCCCAGCCCGTCCTGCGTGCTTCGGCCGCCCGCTGCTCGAAGTCGTCTCCGACAGTGGGGAGTTGGCCGGCCGGGAACTCGGTGGCTTCCGTCCTCCCGCCGTACGGTCTGCTCCGTGCCGGTACGGCGGGAAAGCCGCGGTCCTCCGGATCGGTCGCGCGGCGCTCCCGCCAGCGTGTCCACTCCTCCGCGCTCCAGTCGGAGGCGAACAGCGCTCCCGGCGCGGTGCGTTCGGCGGGCAGCAGGTCGCCGATGCGGAAGCTCAGGGACATCGCGCGGCGCCGGGTCGCCTGATGGATGAAGCGGATGCCGTCCTGGTCGCCGACGGCGAGGGACACCGACTCGTCGAGTTCGTCGGCGAGCGCGTCCGCGTACGCGTCCAGGAGGCGGGGAAGCCGGAGAGCGGCGAGATAGGCGTTGCCCAGTTCCATCAGACGTGGGGCGAGTATGGCGTCCCGGCCGTCGAGGCGTACGTATCCCATGCGCGTGAGGGTCGCCGTGATCCGGTCGACAGTGGACCGCGCGAGCCCGGTGGCCCGCTCGAGTCCGCTCAGACTGGACGCCCCGTCCGCCTCGGTCAGCCGGCGCAGTACGGCGATCCCGCGGATGAGCGGCGTGACCGCCTCGTCAGGCACCTCGGCCCCGGCGGAGATCCCGGCCGAGGTCCCGGAGACGGACGCCCCGGACCGGTCGCCCGTCCCGACTCCGGTGGTCGATGCCCCCGTGCCAGGTCCTGCGCCCGCCCCCGAGCGAGGCCCCGGCCCTGCGCCCGACCTCGTGCCAGGCGCTGTGCCCGACCCAGGCCCCGACCCCGCGCCAGGTCCTGTGCCCGACCCCGCGGTCGGCCCTGCGTTCGATGACGTGGCGTTCGATGACATGGGCTCTCCGTTGCGGCTCTCAGAGGAGTCACCGTGTGGCGGGTCTCGGGTGAGTCACCGTGTGGCGGATCTCGGATGAGTCACTGTGTGGCTGGATCTCCGATGAGCCACGGTAATGCTTGCCCGGCCGTCGAAGCAGGTCGGCCGCTCCTCGGCACGGGCACCGATCCGCCGTACGCACCCCCGCCCGTCGCCTGTCCCTCACCTCCGCGAGGTTCATCCGTCCGCCTGTTCATCTGGCTGCCGGCTCCCGTGCGCCCGGCAGACCGGCAGACGGGCAGCCCGTCCCGTCGGCCGGCGGCCGGCCCGGCGGGCCACGGGACGGTCAGTGGCGCGTCACGTACACCCGATACTTCCCCGCGACGTCCGCCGCCGCGACCCGGACGGTGAGCCCCGCCTTCCGGTCCTTGAAGGTCTCACCGGGGGCGAAGGGCGCGTCGGAGAGCTCGGCGTGGACGTTGGGGGAACGGGTGCAGCCGCCGCTGTCGCCGTGGGAGTCGTACACCGTGACGGGCCCGTTCCCGGTGTCCACGTCCGCGTCGACCTTGTAGACGAGGATGCCGGGATGGCAGACCGCGGAGTCGTTGCCCGCGCGGGTGCGCAGTTCGAGGACGAACCCGCTCCGGGCGCTGGTGGGTATGACGACCAGCTTCGGGCCGCCGGGCCGGGCCAGCGGGGTCAGCGTGTACTCGGTGGTGCCGGACGCTGCCGCGCAGCTCACCTGGGAGGCGTCGAGCCAGCCGAGCTTCCACTTGTGCCAGCCCAGGAGGTCGTTGTCGGCCCCCCAGTCCTCGCTCATGATGTCCCAGTGCCCGACCGCGCCGCCGCCGTCCTGGGTGTAGAGGTCGGGCAGGCCGAAGGTGTGGCCGTTCTCGTGCGGCAGTACGCGGTAGCCCGTGTCGGCGTAGGAGCCGGAGCCGTCGTCCTGGCGGCTGTAGACGAAGGACGCGTTGGCGACCGGGACGCCGTCGGCGACCGGCGCCTCGGTGTTGCCGGCGAAGGTCACCGACAGCACGGTGTCCAGCGCGGAGGGCCCGGCATTGGGTGTGACCAGCACGTTCATGATGTCGAACGAGCGGAAGTCGACCTCGGGATCGGCCGCGGCCACGATGTCCTGGACCAGTTCGCGGTACCCGGGGTCGAAGGGCGCGCCGCGTTCTATGCCGTACGCCTTGAAGGGCTTGGGCATCCGCAGCCAGTGCCGGACGGGGGCGTCGGGCCGGTAGTCGAGGCGGCCGTAGGAGGCGGTGCGGAACCATTCCTGCGTCTTCGGGAAGAACTCGCCGTAGCGGTCGCGGGCGCTGCCCTTGCCGGGTGCGTCGGAGAAGTCGACCATCAGGGTCAGCGCCCGGACGGTACCGGTGGAGCGGGCGTAACCGGACGCGGTCGGAATGCCTTCGCCCATCTGGATGCCCGACGGGCCGTTGATCATGCAGGGACCGAGCGCCGTGGAGCGGGCCAGCGCGCTGGAGCCCGCCGTGGCCGAGCCCGCCGTCAGGTGCCCGGTGCCGGCGGCGGTGCTGACCGCCATCGTCAGCACGGTCACCGTGGCGAGCGCGGCCACACGGCGCGGGCGTATCCGGCGGGTGGACGGCTGCATGCGGGGGCCCTTCGCTCCACGGCAGCCGCCGGTCTCCGACTGCACCCTTTCGATCACCCTGAGTCGCCGACGCGCCGGGCGCGCGCTGGATGGGCCCGATCGGGTTTATCCCCGGAAGGACCTGAAACGGCTTCCGGGAGGAGGGCGCGGCGGGGTTCCGGCGGCTCCGGCAGGCGAGGCGGGAGACCGGCCGGGAGAGCGGACGGGAGGCGAGGCTGGAGACCGGGCGGAAGCCGGACGGAAGGCCGGATGGGAGGCTGGACGAAAGGCCGGACGGGAGGCCGGAAAGGCCGGTGGGTCTGGGCCGGAGCTGCCGCGGGATGCGGCAGGGGTCCAAGGGGCCGGCGAGTTCCGGCATGATTCCACAGCCATCCGGCAAGAGTGTGACGTAGGTCACATACTCCTTTCCCGATCGGGGAAATAACCGGGGATCGTTTCCCCGTTTAGCCATACGTCCGAGCGAAACGGGGAGCGAATCCCCGGATCGCACTCAGGCTCAGAAACGCTTCGAGGAGTACGCCGTGGAGACCGCAACCCCCGTGCAGCGCCGAGTGGCCCGGCCGCGCGCCGACGCCCTGCGCAATCGGGAGCGGATCGTCGCCGCCGCCCGCGAGATGTTCGTCGAGTTCGGCGCCGAGGTGCCGTTCGACGAGATCGCCCGCCGGGCAGGTGTCGGCAACGCCACGCTGTACCGCAACTTCCCCGACCGCGACGCCCTCGCCCGCGAGGTCGTCTGCTCGGTCATGGACCGCACCTCGGAGTGGGTCGAGGAGGCGCTGGAAGCGGGTGGCGACGCCTTCGAGTCGCTGAGCGGCTTCGTGCACTTCGCCGCCGACGAGCGGATCGGCGCCCTGTGCCCGATGCTCTCCGAGAACTTCGACCAGAACCATCCCGACCTGGTCGCCGCACGCGACCGGATCACCGACCTGATCCAGCAGCTGATGGCCCGCGCCCGTGAGGCCGGACAGCTGCGCCCCGACATCGAGTTGGGCGATCTGATGATCGCCGTCAGTCAGCTCACCAGGCCGCTGCCCGGCACCGCGTGCCAGGGCATCGACCGTTTCGTGCACCGTCATCTGCAGCTGTTCCTGGACGGTATGCGGGCTCCGGCCCGCTCCGAACTGCCCGGGGTGGCCGCCACCGTGGAGGAACTGCGACGAGCGTGACCGATACGCGGACGCCGTGATCGTGGGCGGACCGACGGACCGGCCGATGGGACGGCCGGTCGACCGGGGGCCGATGAGTCCGGCACCCGGCGCCGGTCAGAACTCGTGACCCGTACTCGTATTCAGCGCTCGTCCCCATGACTCGTATTCGTCACTCGTCCTCATAACGCGCACGGCGCACTCGTCACTCGGGCGAGTCGTACCGAGCCGCTTCCCGGCCGTCACCGTCGACGAGCCGCGCCTTTTCACTGACTTTTTCGCTACGAAGTCCCGGAGTGGGTACCCCCATGTCTGAAACAGGAATCTCCAAAGCAGTCCCGGACCCAGCGTCCGACGCGCACAGCAACCGCTGGAGGGCGCTCGTCTTCATCGCGCTGGCCCAGCTGATGGTGGTGCTGGACGCGACGATCGTGAACATCGCGCTGCCTTCCGCCCAGCAGGACCTGGGTATTACGGACGGCAACCGGCAGTGGGTCGTGACGGCCTATGCCCTCGCCTTCGGCGGTCTCCTCCTCTTCGGCGGCAGGATCGCCGACCTGTGGGGCCGCAAGCGGGCGTTCGTCGTGGGCCTGGTCGGCTTCGCCCTGGCCTCCGCGCTCGGCGGCGCGGCCCAGAGCGGCGCGATGATGTTCGGTGCCCGCGCTCTTCAGGGTGTGTTCGGCGCGCTGCTGGCGCCCGCCGCGCTCTCGCTGCTGGCCGTGATGTTCACCGACGCCAAGGAGCGCGCCAAGGCCTTCGGCATCTACGGTGCGATCGCCGGTGGCGGTGGCGCCGTCGGCTTCATCCTCGGCGGTGTCCTCACCGAGTACATGAACTGGCGCTGGACCTTCTTCGTCAACATCCCGTTCGCGATCGTCGCGGCCGCGGGCGCGTACTTCGTCATCCGTGAGCCGAAGGGCGGGCGCAACCGTTCGCCGCTCGACATCCCGGGCGTCGTTCTGTCCACCCTCGGTCTGGTCTCCCTCGTCTACGGCTTCACCCGCGCCGAGTCCGACGGCTGGGGCGACACCACGACGGTCGGCCTGTTCGTGGCCTCCGCCCTGCTGCTGGCCGCGTTCGTCTTCACCGAGTCCAAGGTCAAGGCCCCGCTGCTGCCCCTGCGCGTCATCACCGAGCGCAACCGCGGCGGCGTCTACCTCTCGCTCGGTCTCGCGATCATCGCGATGTTCGGCACCTTCCTCTTCCTCACCTACTACCTGCAGATCGTGAAGGGCTACTCGCCGATCTCGACCGGCTTCGCCTTCCTGCCGATGATCGCGGGCATGATCACGGGCTCCACGCAGATCGGTGCCCGTCTGATGACCCGGGTCGCGCCGCGGCTGCTGATGGGCCCCGGGTTCCTGGTCGCCGCGCTCGGCATGCTGCTCCTGGCGCAGCTGGAGATCGGTTCGTCGTACGTCTCCCTGGTGATGCCGGCGATGCTGCTGCTCGGCCTCGGCATGGGCACGGCGTTCATGCCCGCCATGTCGCTGGCCACGCACGGGATCGAGCCGCGTGACGCCGGTGTCGCCTCCGCGATGGTCAACACCTCGCAGCAGGTCGGCGGCGCGATCGGTACGGCCCTGCTGAACACGATCGCCGCCTCCGCGACCACCGTCTACATCAAGGACCACATCGGCGGCGCCACCTCCGCGTCGCAGCGTCAGCTGGTCCAGGCGGAGGGCATGGTGCACGGCTACAGCAACGCGATCTGGTTCGCCGTCGGCATCCTCGTGGTCGCCGCGGGAATCGCCTTCACCCTCATCAACACCGGCCGCCCGGACGCCACCGCGGTCTCCGGTGCGACCACGGGCGAAGGCGCCGAGGACGAGCTGAAGGTGCCGGTCATCGCCCACTGACGGCCCTTGGGCACCCCGGGTACTTCGGCTACGGCGCGCACGTCGCGTACGGGCGGGGGTGGGGACGCCTCGCCCGTACGACTCCGAGGGACTGCCCCGGCTCCGAACGCGACGGAGCCGGGGCAGTCCCGTGTCCGGACCCGGCGGACGAACGCGCGTGTGCCGACAGCCACCCGGCGGGGAGGCGTGCCGCCGGCGGTCGGGGGAGTGGTGCGCGGCCGGAGGGGTTAGGGGTTCCTGCGCGGTCAGGTTTCCTGGCCGGGGGGAGCCCTAGCGCAACCAGGGCAGGTCGGCGCCCGCTTCCTTCGGCTGGAGCCCCTCGGCGATGATCCGCATGGCCTCGCCGAAGGCCTTCTGCTGGTCCGGGCCGAGCCGGTCGAACAGGGCTTGGCGTACGGCGGCCACGTGGCCCGGAGCCGTACGCCGCAGGACGTCGTAGCCGTCGTCGGTCAGGACCGCGAACTGCCCCCGCTTGTCGGACGGGCAGTCCTCGCGCCGTACCCAGCCGCTCTTCTCCAGGCGCGCGACCGCGTGCGAGAGCCGGGAACGGGTGATCTTCGCGTTCATGGCCAGCTCGGTCATCCGCAGCCGGCGGCGCGGTGCCTCGGCCAGCTGCACCAGCAGGCCGTAGTAGATGTGAGGCATGCCCGCGTCGCGCTGGAGCTGACGGTCGAGATGGTCCTCCAGGAGGGTCGTGGCGTGCATGTACGCGCGCCAGATGCGCTGTTCCTCGTCGGTGAGCCAGCGCGGCTCTTCAGCGGGAGCGGGTGCCGTGTTCATGTACTCCACTGTACGAGCCTCTCCTTGAAACTTAAACAAACCGGGCGTAGCCTTGGGCTCGGCAAAGAACTTGAGACTTTAAGCAACTTCTTCAAGCGTCAAGCGCCGAGCCGTACGATCGAACCCTCTGGAGGGAGCCGCCATGTCCGCCGCCACCGAGGAGCGCCCCGCGCCGGAGCGCATGCCCGCCCTCTATCTCAGCCATGGCGCCCCGCCCCTCGCCGACGACCCGGTCTGGCCCGGCCAGCTCGCCGCCTGGTCGGCCGATCTGCCACGCCCCAGGGCGATCCTCATGGTGTCCGCCCACTGGGAGGAGGCCCCGCTCGCCCTCGGCGCGATCGAGACGGTCCCGCTCGTGTACGACTTCTGGGGATTCCCCGAGCACTACTACCAGGTGACGTACACCGCCCCCGGCGCCCCGCTGCTCGCCGAGTCCGTACGGAAGCTGCTGCGCGCGCCCGGTACGCCGGTGCAGGACATCCCGGACCGCGGACTCGACCACGGCGCGTACGTCCCCCTGAAGGAGATGTTCCCCGAGGCCGACATCCCGGTGCTGCAGATCTCCATGCCGACGCTCGACCCGGTCCGGCTGTTCGAGATCGGCCGCAGGCTGGCGCCGCTGCGCGACGAGGGCGTGCTGATCGTCGGCTCGGGCTTCTTCACCCACAATCTCGCGGCCCTGCGGCACACGGGCGGGGGGGTCCCCACCTGGTCGAGCGAGTTCGACGACTGGGGACACCGCGCGTTGGAGGCCGGTGACGTGGACGCGCTGCTCGACTTCGAGCGCAAGTCCCCGGCGGGCCGCCTGGCCCACCCGCGCACGGAACACTTCGCCCCGCTCTTCGTGACCATGGGCGCGGCGGACGCCGCCGGGGAACTGGACGGACAGCGGTCCGTGATCGACGGATTCTGGCTGGGAATGGCGAAGCGGTCGGTGCAGTTCGGCTGAGTGCCGTGTGCCGGGCGGTCCTGCTCCGGGGCGACCGGACGGCACTCCTAGAGGGTGAGTTCCTTCTCGTACCAGGCGACGTCCCAGTAGCGGCCGAACTTGCGGCCGACCTCCCGGTAGGTGCCGACATGGTGGAACCCGAAGCGTTCGTGCAGCCGCACGGACGCTTCGTTGGGCGGAACGACGCCCGCGTAGGCCCGGTGCAGGTCCTCGGTGGCGAGCGCCGCGAAGAGAGCTTCGTAGAGAAGCGTGCCGACACCGCGGCCCGTGGCGTCCGGAGCGACGTAGACGGTGACCTCGACGGAGGTCGAGTAGGCGGGCTTCACGCGAAAGGCGCTGGATGTGGCGTACCCGAGAATCACCTGTGAGTCCGTGTCCGTGGCAACCATCAGGCGGTGCGGTCCGTCTTCAGGGTGGGAGAGCAGCCACGAGCGTCGCTCGTCGGGCGTGAAGACGGCGGTGTCGAAGGTGACGGGCGTCTCACGCACGTAGTGGTTGTAGATCTCGGTGAGGGCGCCGAGGTCGGCTGCGACCCCTGGCCTGACCTGCACATCTGTACGTTCTGACGACATCCGCCCTCCCATGTGGTGCGACAGGGTACTGCATGATCAGAAAAATCGAGGTACGGGTTGGGAATTCTGTCCGGATTCCAGTCGTTGTTTCCATCAGATGCCGGGCACCCGGGAGGGTGAGCCCGATGTCCAGGTCCACCCGCAAGCCCACCATCGCAAGGGAGCACGCATGGCAACCCGTGCCGTCGCCCGTCGTAAGTCCGCCACCGGCGGGACCGCCGACGCGGCACGCAGTGTTCGCGCCGGAGGCGGCGAAATCGCCGATCGCGACCTGGTCGGCATGTACCTCGACGAGATCGCGCGTACACCGCTGCTCGACGCCGCCAAGGAAGTCGAGTTGTCCCAGGTCATCGAGGCGGGTGTGTTCGCGCGGCAGATCCTCGACGGTGAGGCGGAGGCCAAGGCGGACGCCTCTCGCGAGGAGCTGGAGGCGCTGGTCGCCGACGGCGAGCGCGCGAAGGACGTGTTCATCCGCTCGAACCTCCGGCTGGTCGTCGCCGTGGCGCGCCGTTACCCGCGCAGCGGACTGCCCCTGCTCGACCTGATCCAGGAGGGGAACGCCGGCCTGGTGCGCGCGGTCGAGAAGTTCGACTACCGCAAGGGCTTCAAGTTCTCGACGTACGCCACCTGGTGGATCCGGCAGGCCATCACCCGTTCCATAGCCGACCAGTCGCGCACGATCCGTCTCCCCGTCCACCTGGTCGAGGAGTTGGGCCGGATCCGTCGCGTGCAGCGCGAGTTCAACCGTGAGAACGGGCGGGAGCCCGAGCACACGGAGATCGCCGCCGAGCTCGGTTCGACGCCGGAGCGCGTGGGCGACGTCCTGGACTGGGCCCGAGACCCGGTCTCGCTGAACATGGCGGTGGACGACGAGGGCGAGACCCAGTTCGGTGACCTGCTGGAGGACACCTCGGCCGTGTCCCCGGAGCAGTCGGTGCTCACGCTGCTGCGCAGCGAGGAACTGGACGGCCTGATAGGCCACCTCGACCAGCGCACCGCCTCCATCATCAAGATGCGGTACGGCATCGAGGACGGCCGGGAGCGGACGCTCACGGAGGTCGGCAAGGAGCACGGTCTGACGCGCGAGCGTATTCGCCAGATCGAGAAGCACGCCCTGCTCGAGCTGAAGAAGCTGGCGCGCGACACCGGATTCGACGCGGCGGCGTAGCGGTGCGAGGGTGCGACACGCGTACGGGGCGAGTCGGGTGAGCGCGATGCGTGGGCCGTTCGGGTTCACTCGTCCTGGGGGCGCGAGACCCCGCTTGCCCGGTTCGCGCACGGGCGCCCACGCCACGTTGGCCACAAGTCGACCAGACATGGCCATGTAAGGCCGCTTCAACCTGCTGGGCTCTGGGAACAAGACTTCCGGGCCCACGCTTCAGAGTCCCGACCAGGCGGACACGAGCCGCCCCCCAAGAACCGAGTCCCGACGCACACCCCCCCCGCGCCGGGACTCTTCCAGAGCCGAGCTTCGGCGCCTCCCCCCCCCTGGCGCCGAAGCTCGGCTCCACTTCCGCCCCGGGTTTCGAGCCGAGGGTCCGCAGTGGAGAGAGCGCGGGGCGCGCGGTGGGGTTTGGGCAGGACGTGGTCGGGCCACCCCGAACCTGAACCCCGGGGTGACCCGGACGGCAGATTCTGCCACAGCGACATAACCTGCCGTACCTGACCGGCCTCGGGGCGTCACCGGCAGCGCGATGTCCCATCGGCCGTGACGTGCCGTCAGCGCGCGGACGCGTTTCCGGCCCGGCTCAGCCGAGCCCCCAACTCCCTTATGTGATCGGCCAGTTCCCTCGGCTCTTGAACGGTGAACTCGCAGTCGACCATCGCGATCCGCACCGCCAGCCATTCCACCGAGTCACCGGCGGAGGCGCGCAGGCGGCAGCTGTGCTCGTCGATCGGCTCGGGCGACCCGATCCACGCGGGCACGCGCGCCGCGACGAAGTCGGCCGGTGCGGCGAAGGTGACCTCGAACGCGTACGTCTCCTGACGCCGGTACATCGACTGCCGCAGATATTCGGCGGCGTTCCCCGTCGGCAGCTCGCGGGGTGTGAAACGGGCCCCCGTAGCGAAGGGCTCGGTCACCCGGTCGACGCGGAACGTCCGCCAGTCCTCGCGGTCGAGGTCGTACGCGACGAGGTACCACCGGCGGCCGGTGGAGACCAGCCGGTACGGCTCGGTCAGCCGCCGCGACGGCGTCCCGTCCCCCGAGCGGTACGCGAACCGCAGCCGCTCCTGTCCCGCGACGCTGGACGCCATCACGGTCAGCGTCTCGGGTGCGATGCTCGCCCCGTCTCCGCTGGTCAGGGGGGTGGTGGCGGCCTGGAGTGTGGACACGCGGTGCCGCAGCCGGGCCGGCAGCACCTGCTCCAGCTTGGCGAGGGCCCGTACGGAGGCCTCGTCCACGCCCGCGACCGCGTGTCCGGCGCCGGCCCGCAGGCCCACCGCGATCGCCACGGCCTCCTCGTCGTCGAGGACGAGCGGCGGCATCGCCTTGCCCGCCACCAGCCGGTAACCGCCGTCCGCACCCTTGGTCGCCTGCACCGGATAGCCCAGCTCGCGCAGCCGGTCGATGTCGCGGCGGACCGTGCGACGGGACACCCCCAGGCGCTCGGACAGCTCGCCGCCGGGCCATTCGCGGGGCGTCTGGAGGAGGGAGAGGAGCTGGAGCAGCCTGGCCGGTGTGTCGGTCGTCATGTTTTCCAGGGTGCCGCACAACTAGGACACGATCTGACCTAATCGCGCCGTAGCTTTACGGCATGACTTCCACCGAGACCTCTGAGACGGCTCTCAGCAGCCCGGCACCCGGCGCCGCGGCCGACCGGCGACGCTGGTTCGCCCTCGCCATCGTGATGACCGCGGCCTTCATGGACCTGGTCGACGTCACGATCGTCAACATCGCGATCCCGTCGATCCGGCAGGACGCGGGCGCCACGTTCAGTCAGATCCAGTGGATCACCGCGGGCTACGCGCTGGCCTTCGCCGCGGGACTCATCACCGGTGGGCGGCTCGGCGACATCCACGGCCGCAAGCGGCTCTTCCTCCTCGGCATAACCGGCTTCACGATCGCGTCGGCGCTGTGCGGCTTCGCGGCGAACCCGGAGATGCTGGTCGCCTCGCGCATCCTGCAGGGCGCCATGGCCGCGATGATGGTGCCGCAGGTGCTGTCGATCGTGCACGCCACCTTCCCGGCGCACGAGCGGGGCAAGGTCTTCGGCCTCTTCGGCGCGATCGTCGGCCTGGGCGCGGTCTCGGGTCCGCTGCTCGGCGCACTGCTCACCGAGTGGAACCTCTTCGGCCTGGAGTGGCGGCCGATCTTCCTCATCAACCTGCCGGTCGGCATCGTCGCGCTGATCCTGGGACGCCGCTTCATCACCGAGTCCAAGGCCCCGCGGGCCCTCAAGCTCGACCTCGTCGGTGTCACCCTCGTCACGCTCGGCCTGCTGATGCTGCTCTACCCGCTGACCCGCGGCCGTGAGCTGGACTGGCCGCTGTGGGGGTACGCGTCCATGATCGGCTCGTTCGTCGTCTTCGCGGTGCTGGTGGCGTACGAGAAGCGGAAGTCGGCGCGGGACGGTTCGCCGCTGGTCGAGCTGTCGCTGTTCAAGGTGAAGAGCTTTGCGGCGGGCATCGCCGTGCAGACCGTCTTCGGTATCGCCCTCGGCATCTTCTTCCTGGTCTGGACGCTGTACATGCAGACCGGGCTGGGCTGGACCCCGCTGCGGGCGGGACTCACCGGAGTGCCGTTCTCGATCGCGGTCTCGGCCGCGGCGGGCATGTCCGTGCAGCTGCTGGTCCCGCGCTTCGGACGCAAGGTGCTCCAGGCGGGCGCCCTGCTCATGGCGCTCGGAGTCCTGCTCTACATCTGGGAGTCCGACCGGTACGGCATGTCCATCGCCTCCTGGCAGATGGCCCTTCCGCTGGTGGTCATGGGCGCGGGCATGGGCTTCATCGTCGCCCCGCTGACGGACGCGGTGCTCTCGGAGGTCCCGCGTGAGCACGCGGGCTCGGCGTCGGGCCTGATCAACACCGTGCAGCAGATGGGCAACGCGCTCGGCCTCGGCCTGGTCTCGGTCGTCTTCTTCGGCGAGATCGGCGACAACCTGACCCTCGCCCAGGTGGGCCCGGCCTTCGTGAACGGCTTCCAGCACGCCCTGGGCTGGGTCGCCGCGGTGATGACCGTCATCTTCCTGGTGATGTTCGCGCTGCCGAAGCGGCCGGCCCAGCATGTGGAGGGGGCGGAGGACGAGACGGTCGCCGAGGATCAGGTCCGGGACCAGAAGGCGGAACTCGTCGGCTGAGTCCCGGCCAGGTCCGCCACCACCGGTGCGACGTGGAAGTCCGAGCCCGAAGGGGCCCCGGCACCTCAGGTGCCGGGGCCCCTTCGGGTTCTCCGGGTACGGCACGGCCTCGTCGTCGGAAGGCCGGCGTGCCCAGCGAGCACCGGTGCCGACCGCCGGCCCGGACGTCCTCGCGCGGGGGTGCCGCAGCCGGCCCCGCGCCGGGCGACAGGGCTCAGCGCGGTCGAGCCGCGGCCCATGCCGGACGCCGGCACGATCGGCCGGACGCCGGCCCCCGTCGCGCGGCGCCCGGGTCGGTCCCCAGCCCAGGCGCGCCGCGCCTCGGACCTCAGCCCAGGCGCGCCGCGCGCCGTTCCATCGCGTCGCGTGCCGCGTCCTCCGACGCGTACACCTCGCACATGTGCCGCCGGTCCGGCGTCGCCGTGTGCTCGACCTCCCACAGGGAGATCTCCTGCCCGTCGCGCAGCAGGAACGCGTGTTCGTAGAGCGAGAAGCACAGGCCCGCCTGGCCGGCCCGGCAGGGGCGGCCGAAGGCCTGGGTGATCTGGTGTGCGAACGCCTCCCGGAGCAGGAGTGTCGTGAGGTCGGAGCCCGGCCGGTCCGTATTCTCCGCGCGCCGCAGGAGCCGGCGCGCGTGATCGGCGGAGTCGTCGGGCACGTACGTGTGACGCGGCTCGGGGATCGCCGACAACTGCACGAACACGGGCAGTTCGAAGTCCGGCGCGTCCGGCGGCAGGGGGAGTCTGGCCGTGGCGGCGCGCAGCTCCTCCTCGTCGACGTAGACCTCGTGCTGTGCTTCGCGGCCCGGCGCCGTGTTGTGCACGAGCTCCCACAGTGTGACGGCGGAGCCGTCGGCGAGCAGCCACGTGTGACGGTACGTCTCCCGGTGCAGTCCCGCGCTGTGGTGCGCGGAGTGCAGCGAGCTGTCGTGCGCCAGCGCGCAGTCGAGTCGCCGTATCGTCTCGTCGGGCAGCTCGAACGAGTTCAGGGCGCGGCCCAGGAGTCGCGCGAGATGCTCCTCCGGAGACTCGGGCGACTCGGGTGGTTCGTACGCTGCTGTCTCGTACGGAACGCTCAAGGTTTCTCCCGGCGTTGCTGCATGTCACCTTGTGGGTGCATACCGTAGCCCCTCGGTCGGACATCATGTCCGCGAACCGAGAAAACGTACGGACGGAAAACGGGCGGGCCGCGCGGCAAGTTCCCACGCGGCCCGCCCGGGCGTCAAAAGGCCCTCGTCAGACGGCACTTCCCGCGGTCCACGCGCTCCACGACATGTTCCAGCCGTTGAGCCCGTTGTCCGGAGAGACGGTCTTGTCGGGCGAGTTCTTGACGGTCACGACGTCCCCGACGAGCGAGTTGTCGTAGAACCACTTGGCGGTCGTGTCGCCCTGCGCGCCCTGTACGTCGGCGAGGCCCACGCAGCCGTGGCTGGTGCCCTGCCGGCCGAACGGCGGATTCCCGCGGTTGTACCAGTAGTTGCCGTGGATGAACGTCCCCGAGGACGTCAGCCGCATCGCGTGCGGCACGTCGGCGATGTCGTACTCGCCGCCGAATCCGACCGTGGAGCCGTTCATCCGGGTCTGGACGAACTTCTCCGAGATCACCATCTGCCCGTTGTACGTGGTGTGTTCGGGGGTGCCCGCCGAGATCGGGACACTCTTGAGGGGCTTGCCGTCCCGCACGACCGTCATGGTCTGTGTGCCGACGTCGACCGTGGAGACCTGGGAGCGGCCGACGGTGAACGTGACCGTCTTCTTCTGGACGCCGTACACGCCGTTCGCGCCCTCGACACCGTCCAGGGCGATCTTCATCGTGACCTTGGAGCCGGACTTCCAGTACTCCTCGGGCCGGAAGTCGAGGCGCTGCGCCCCGAACCAGTGGCCCACGACCCGCTGCCCGCTGCTGGAGGTGACCGTGATGTGCGACTGCACGGCCTTCCTGTCGCCGATCGCCTTGTCGAAGGTGAACGACACCGGCATCCCGACACCGACGGTGGAGCCGTTGTCCGGCGTGTACGTGCCGATGAAGCTGTTGCTCGAGGAGACCGTGGTGAAGATCGAATTGGCCGCCGCGGTCCGACCGTCCGCGTCCTTCGCCAGGGCGGAGATCCGGTACTTCGTCCCGCGTTCCAGCTGATCCTTCGGCTTCCAGGAGTGGCCGTTCGCGGATATCGCCCCGGGCACGGCCGTCCCGCTCCCGGCCACCGTCATCTTCACGCCGGTCAGCCTGCCGTCGCTGACCTTCACCCCGGTCGCGTTGATGGACGCGCTCGTCGAGCCGTCCTTCGCCGAGATGGCGATCTTCGCCGTGGACGTCCGGCTCGCGTTCTTACCGTCCTTGCCGCCCGCGCTGTCGGCGCTGGCGTCGCCTCCGCAGGCGGTGAGGGTGAGGGCGCCGACCATCAGGGCGGCACAGGCCCCCAGTGCACGCGCTGTCCTGTCCGGCGTTGTCACGGGCTGCTCCCAGGTCTCGTCATGTGTGATCCGCTCGAGTACGTGGAGAGAGAGCGAGCGGTGACGCGACAGGTTCCCGTCGGCCCGAGCTGAGCACCATCACGTGACAGGACCGGGACAATCGCCCGACTACCGGTACAGCTCCTCGTAGGACGGCCACACCCCGCCCGGCCCGTCCACCGGCTCCGCGGCACGCACCGCGCGCACGATCGCCCGCGTCACCAGATCCGCGCCCGCCGCGAGGATCTCGTTGAGCGCGAGCGGGTTCCCGGCGGCGAGCGGCAGAGCACCCGTGGCCAGCGCGAACACCGTGTCCCCGTCGTTCAGCAGATGCACCGGCCGCACGGCACGCGCGATCCCGTCGTGCGCGGTGCCCGCGAGCTTCTGCGCCTGGGCCCGCGTCAGATCGGCGTCGGTGGCGACGACGGCGAGTGTGGTGTTCAACGGCGGCGGCGCGTTCTTCGCGGCGGCCTCCGCGAGCCTCCGCCGGGCGGCCTCGCGCACCGCGGCGGACGGATGTGCCGTACGCCCTCGCGTCAATTCCCCGTACAGCGCCCCCGTTTCCGGTTCCACCACCGACCCCGCCGCATTGGCCACCACCAGCGCGGCCACCGTGATGCCCGACTCCAGCACGGCGCTCGCCGTCCCGACCCCGCCCTTGATCTGCCCGACCACCGCCCCGGTGCCCGCGCCCACGCCTCCCTCGCCCACCGGCGCGCGCAGCGCACTCGCGTCGGCCGCCTCGACCGCGGCCCGCCCGGTGGAAGCGTCCGGCCGGGACCGGAAGTCGCCGCCGCGTCCGAGATCGAAGACACACGCGGCGGGCACGACGGGCACGACATGCGCGGGGTCGGGCCCCACGCGCACCCCGCGCCCCCGCTCCTCCAGCCACGCCATCACGCCCGACGCCGAGTCCAGCCCGTAAGCGCTGCCGCCGGTCAGCACGACCGCCTCGACCCTCTGCACGAGGTTGCGCGGATCGAGCGCGTCCGTCTCCTTGGTGCCGGGCCCGCCCCCGCGCACGTCCACCGCGGCGATCGCACCTCCTTCGGGGGCGAGCACCACCGTCGTGCCCGTGAGCCAACCGTCGCCGGTCCGCGTCGCGTGTCCCACCCGGAGACCGGCGACATCCGTCAGAGCGTCAACTGTCATGGCCCCAGTGTTCCCCGCCGCTTCCCGCGACAGGCCGCGACAGCGCCTTCCCCCTTATACGCCCCGGGCCGCGTTCCCGGCCGCTTCCCGCGAGACCATCCGCGTCGTCAGCACCACCCCGACCGCCACGGCCAGGGCCGAGACGATGCCCGAGGCGAGGACCGCCCAGTCGCCGAGGAAGGTGCACAGGATCACGAGCAGCGCGGTGGCCGGCAGCACGACCTGTTGGGCGATGCCGATCTTGAAGTAGCGGGAGTGCAGCGCCCAGACGGCGAGGAAGTACAGCGCGGTCGGCAGCGTCACCGCGGCGGACGCCGAGAGCGTCGAGATGTGGGCCTTGCCGACGGTCTGCTCCACCGCGACCTCCAGACCGGCGCCGATCGCGGCCGCCGACGCGAAGATCAGATAGTGGCCGTAGCCCCACAGGAAGGCCTGTGCGCTGGACCGCAGATGCCCGTGGATCGGCACCACGAAGTAGATCCACCAGGCGGAGAACACGATCAGCAGCCCGCCCGCGGCGATGGGCAGCAGCTCGCCCAGCGCGTCGTGCTCGTCCACGGCCGACTTCACCGCGACGGTGGCCGCTGCGATCGTCTCGCCCAGCACGATGATCGTGAACAGTCCGTACCGCTCGGAGATGTGGTGCGGATGCCAGGACGTGGTGAAGGCCTTCTCGGCGAACAACGGGACGCACAGCTCCGCGATCGCCACGACCAGGAACACCCACGGGCGGCCCGGCTCCGGCGCGACGAGCAGACCGAGCCAGCCGACCTGGCACAGCAGCACGCCGCCCGCGTACCGCAGCGCCATGGTTCTCTCGGCTCCCTCGGTGGACCGTGCCACCCGCAGCCACTGCGCGATCATCGCGAACCGCATGATCGCGTAACCGAGCCAGACGACCAGGAAGTCGTGGCTCGCGAACGCCTGCGACACCCCGGCCGCGAGCACCAGGACGCCGGCGATCTGTACCAGGGTGACGACCCGGTAGAGCACGTCGTCGTTGTCGTACGCCGACGCGAACCAGCTGAAGTTCATCCACGCCCACCAGATGGCGAAGAAGATCATCGCGTAGTCGAGGATGCCCTCGCCCGCGTGCCCCTCCGCCACGGCGTGCACCAGCTGGGCGCCCGCCTGAGCGATGGCCACCACGAAGCACAGGTCGAAGAGGAGCTCCAGCGGCGACGCGACCCGGTGCGCCTCGTCGCGGCCGCGTGCGGTCATTCTGCGCAGCGGTCGACGGCCCGCGGGCCGTGGTGTCGCGGCGGACTCCGGAGTGGATCTGGACGTCATACGGCCAAGCACAGCAGAAAAGTCCCGGAAATTCTTGTGAATGCGTTCACAAGCATGCTCGGTGCTGACATCGTGGCCGGATGCCAGGTCAGACGTGCCACGCGGCTTCGGATCGGCCGGGCCGGAGGGCCTTCGGTCCTTGATCGGGGACCCGTGCCCCTCACGCGATCGCGGTGGTCGCCCGTCCGCCGCGGTGTCGACGCGCCCGGCCGGGCCGGGGCGGGCCGCCGTCCCCGCGGCGTACCCTTGGGGCATGAGTCCCGCCCCCGCCCCCGAACCGCGTGATCCGAAGTCTGCACTGGTCTTCGACGATCCGTTGAGCCGGCCGTCCTCGGACGATACGGACCGTGGGTGGGGCGAGCGGGCCGACAGCACGGGCGACAGTGCCGCCGACCTGAAGCGCTTCCTCGACGAGAAGCCGCCCCACCACCTCTGAGCCCGGTCTCTGATCTTCCTCCACCCGCGCTCCGGGCCTCCGCTCCCTGCGGACTTCCCGGCGCCGGTCCACCGATCCGCCGTCAGTGCTCGCGGGGTCCCGGACCGCGCTGGGCGACCAGTGCGTCGCGGATCTCCTTCAGCACCTCGAGCTCCGACACCTCGATGACTTCCTGCGTGCCTTCCTTCGCCTTCTGGCGGGCCGCCTGCCGGGCCAGGAACTTGGCCATCGGCAGAACCATCAGGAAGTACACGACGGCGGCGGTGATCACGAAGCTGAGCGTGGCGCCCAGCACCGAACCCCACATGAGGCGGATGCCCTTGGCGGTCTCCCCGGTGCCCTCGCACGGGCTCTTCAGGCAGGAGCTGTAGCTGTCGAGGTTCTTCGTCCCGACGGCACCGACCAGCGGGTTGATGATGCCCTTCACCACGGAGTTGACGATGTTGGTGAAGGCCGCGCCGATGACCACGGCGACGGCCAGGTCGATGACGTTGCCGCGCATCAGAAAGGCCTTGAAGCCCTCCCAGACGCCGGGCTGCTTCTTGTCGCTCACCAGGAGGCCCCTCTGCACAAGTTGTGGAACAAACAGCTCCGCAACCTACGGCAGGGCCCGTCGGGCCTGTCCAATTGGGTAGCTCGATCGAGGGACTTGACACGGTTTCGTCACTCATCGCAGCGTCACCGCCAGCCGTGATGTGGCGGCGGCGCCCGCCAGCCGAGCGGCCGTCGCGCGGGGGACGGAGAGGACGATCAGCGCCCCGGTGCCGGTGGCGGCGACGTCCGGAATCCCGGTGACGCGCGCCCAGGTCGCGACCACCCGCGCCTCGCCGCCGCTGTCCGCCGCGACCACATCGACCCGGTCGCCGGGCCGCAACAGGCCCACCGTTGCGCCGTCGGCGATCCGGACCGGCGCCGTCACCGTCTCGACCGCCCGCTGCCCGCGTACGGGCGCGGAAGCGGTGGCGGAGGTGGACCCGGCGGGGGGCGCGGACGCCGGATGTCCTCGCGCCCGTCCGGCATCACCCGGGCCGGCCGCCACGAGCGCGGCCGCCGTGATCGCCAGACCGGCGGCGACGGCCCGCCTCCTGTGCCGCGCGAGGCGCCGCAGCCGATACCGTCCGCCGCGTACACGGACGGGAGCGAAGTGCGGCACCTCGCAGGTCGGAGGCGCGTCCGCGCCGGGCGGGCGGACGAGGGGAGAGAGCTGTGCCATGGGAACCACCACCTGCGACGAGGGATCGGCTTGCGCATCCCACGATGAGGTGTCGCGGCGAAGCCCGCCGGGGCCCGTGGATCACCGACGGTTTGTGGACAACTCCCTCACCCGAACGGGAGGTTCCGCCCGCGTTCCGGCCCGGGGAACTCCGCCGCCGCGACCGTGAGGGCCCCTGTGACCGTGAGAGCCACGGTCGACGTGAGGGCCGACGTGACCGTGAGAGCCACGGTCGACGTGAGGGCCAGGGCGACGGCGAAGGCCACCCCGGCCGCCGTCACGGCAGGTCGAACCCCGGGTCCATGCCGCCCAGCGCCGTCGTGCACAGGCAGTCCCGCGTTCCGTTCGCCGGCAGCCCCGCGACCGCGTCGAAGAGCACACCCCGCAACCGGTCCACATTCGCCGCGAACACCTTCAGCACGTCGTCGTGCGAGACGCCCTCGCCGGTCCCGGCGCCCGCGTCGAGATCGGTGACCAGCGTCAACGACGTGTAGCAGAGCTCCAGTTCACGGGCGAGCGCGGCCTCGGGGTGCCCGGTCATCCCGACCACCGACCAGCCCTGTGCCTGGTGCCAGAGCGATTCGGCCCGGGTGGAGAACCGCGGACCTTCTATGACCACGAGCGTGCCGCCGTCCACGGGCTCCCAGTCGCGTCCGCGCGCCGCCTCCAGGGCGGTCCTGCGCCCGACGGGGCAGTACGGGTCGGCCAGCGACACGTGCACCACGTTCGGCACCGTGCCGTCGGGCAGCGGCAGCCCGTCGAAGTAGGACTGGGGCCGCGACTTCGTACGGTCCACGAACTGGTCCGGCACGAGCAGGGTTCCGGGCCCGTACTCCGGACGCAGACCGCCGACGGCGCAGGGGCCGAGGATCTGGCGGGCGCCGACGGAGCGCAGCGCCCACAGGTTGGCGCGGTAGTTGATGCGGTGCGGCGGCAGATGGTGGCCGCGGCCGTGGCGGGGGAGGAAGGCGACCCGTCTGCCGGCGATCTTGCCGAGGAACAGCGAGTCGCTGGGCGGTCCGTAAGGGGTGTCCACCTGTAGCTCGGTCACGTCGTCGAGGAAGGAGTAGAAGCCCGAGCCGCCGATGACACCGATCTCGGCCAGGGCCGTCGACTGCTCCCCGGCCGGGGTCTGTGGATTCTCCGTGTTCGCCATGGACGGCACCCTAGCCGGGACGGGAGAACGCCGAAGACCCCGTCGTCCTACGACGACGGGGTCCCGTGCGAACGAGCCTGGTGAGGCCTCTCGGCGCCGGGGCGGGAGCCTCGGCGGACCAGGGAGACCTTAAGCGGCGGAGCTTCCGGCAGAGCCGGTGCCCGACGACTTCGAGTCCGAGGACGACGACGCGGAGGTCGACGACGAGGACTTCGAGTCCGACGAGGACGTGGCCGTGGACGGCTTCGACGCCGGCGAGCTGCTCGACGAGGAGCCGCGGCTGTCGTTGCGGTAGAAGCCGGAGCCCTTGAAGACAATGCCGACGGCCGAGAACACCTTCTTCAGGCGGCCGTTGCAGTCGGGGCACACGGTCAGGGCGTCATCGGTGAACTTCTGCACCGCCTCGAGGCCCTCGCCGCACTCGGTGCACTGGTACTGGTAGGTCGGCACTTGTCTTCCTCCTGGCACTCTCACTCAGTGAGTGCTAACGACGGTCCATACTGACGTATTCCGCGAGATCAGTCCACTGTCACCGGCACTCGGTGACCGACGCCACGTGCGACCGTCCTGCTCGGGGCCTGTGTGGTGAGGCGTGAACGCAGTGCCACCAGGGTCGCCAGGGCCAGTGCCGTACCGGCCATCGGCACCAGGAATCCGGCGCCGTCCCAGAGCCGGTCCTCCAGCTGTCCGGCGACGGTGACGGCCGCCGCCTGGCCGAGCGCGACGGCGCCGGTGAGCCAGGTGAAGGCCTCGGTGCGGGCGCCCTGCGGAACCAGGCTCTCGACCAGGGTGTAGCCGGTGATCAGGGTCGGGGCGATACACATACCGACGACAAGACCGAGGCCGGCGAGCACGATCCCCGAGTCGGCGGCCCACAGCCCGGAGGCCGCCAGCGCGAGGGCGGCGTACCCGAGGACGAGCCGTCGCTGCGGGGCCACCTTCCAGGCGATGGCGCCGCAGACGATGCCGGAGAGCATGTTGCCCGCGGCGAAGACGCCGTACAGGACACCGTTCAGGCCGGGCTCGCCGATCGACTCGCTGTACGCGGCCAGGGAGACCTGCATGCCGCCGAAGACGGCGCCGATGCCCAGGAAGGTCACGATCAGGACGCGCACCCCGGGGATCCGCAGAGCGGAACCGTGGTCCACGCGCGCGTGACGGTCGACGGCGACCGAGGGCTGCGTGCTCTTCTGCGCGGCGAACAGCAGACCGCCGACCAGGGTCAGCGAGGCCTCGGTCAGCAGGCCCGCGGCAGGGTCGACGGCCGTGCACAGCGCGGTGGCGAGCAGCGGGCCGAACACGAAGGTCAGCTCGTCCGTGACGGACTCGAAGGCCGCCGCGGTCGTCATCAGGGGCGAGCCCTGAAGCTTCACGCCCCAGCGGGCACGCACCATGGGGCCGATCTGCGGCACCGAGGCGCCGGTCGGCACGGCGGCGACGAAAAGGACCCACAAGGGAGCGCCCGCGAGCGCGAGCGCGGTCAAGGAGAAGCCGGACACGGCGTGCACGAGGACGCCGGGCAGCAGGACGGCCCGCTGTCCGTGCCGGTCGGCCAGCCGTCCGGTGAAGGGTGCGAACAGTGCCATGGAGACACCGGTGGCGGCGGCGACCGCGCCGGCCGCGCCGTACGAGCCGGTGGTGTGCTGCACGAGCAGCACGATGGAGATCGTCAGCATGGCGAACGGCTGACGTGCGGCGAAGCCGGGGAGCAGGAACGTCCAGGCGCCGCGGGTGCGCAGCAGCTGTCCGTATCCAGGACGGGAGGTGACCGTGGATGCCACGGCCCGTGCCTTTCTGCCGCCTGGTAGCGCGCCCGTGCGGGGGGCGCCGAGAGCTGTCCTCTTGCGCGGATCTGCGGTAGATACCGGCGTCTCCTGCGGGAGGACGTCACGGCCGCCATACGGTCGCGCCAGCTCTGCGTCAGGCAGAGTTGGTTCGATCAAGGTGTGCCTTCATCGTACAGGGGAGAACGAGGCCACGCCTGTGAAACCGAGCACCACGGGAGCGCCGGCCTGTGAATGCCCGCCGCGCCTCAATGCCCCGTCTGGTGTCTCGTTCGATGGTGTTCCGTTCCGCCGTCCTCGGTGCCGAGCCAGCCGGCGAGCTTGCCGCCCTGGCCCACCGCGCGCAGCCGCTTCTCGGCCGCGTCCCGGACCGGGTCGGTGGCCACCACCAGTAGCTCGTCGCCGAGCCGCAGCACCGTCGTGGGCGCCGGCACGAAGGACTCCGCGTCGCGGACGACGAGGGTGACCGCCGCGCCCGGCGGCAGCCGCAGCTCGCCCACCTCGACGCCGTGCATCCGCGAACCCTTGGGGATCGCGACGGACAGCAGATGGCCGCGCAGTCGCTCCAGGGGCGCCGATTCGATGCCCAGGTCGGCGGCCCCGGGGGACTGCCCGAGGCGGAGCTTGCGGGCCAGCCAGGGCAGTGTCGGGCCCTGGACCAGGGTGTAGACGACGACCAGGACGAAGACGATGTTGAAGATCCGCCGGCTCTCCGCGATGCCGCTCACCATCGGGATCGTCGCCAGGATGATGGGGACGGCGCCGCGCAGCCCCGCCCAGGACAGCAGCGCCTGCTCCTGCCACGGGATGCGGAACGGCAGCAGGCTGACGACCACGCTGAGCGGTCGCGCCACCATCGTCAGCACCAGGCCTATGACGAGTGCGGGCCAGATGTCGTCGGCCATCTCGTGCGGCGTGACCAGCAGGCCGAGCAGCACGAACATGCCGATCTGGGCGATCCAGCCGAGCCCCTCGGCGAAGCCGCGCGTGGCGGGCCAGTGGGGCAGCTTCGCGTTGCCGAGCAGCATGGAGGCGAGGTAGACGGCGAGGAAGCCGCTGCCGTGGGCGAGCGCGCCGGCGGCGTAGGCGACGACCGCGATCGCCATCACGGCGATCGGGTAGAGGCCGGAGGCCGGCAGTGCCACGTGCCGCAGTCCGTACGCGCCCAGCCAGCCGACCGCGATACCGATGGCGGCGCCGATGGCCAGTTCCAGCGCTATCTCGCCGAGCAGCGCGTACCAGTGCTCCACCGGTCCGGCGGTGGAGAACGCGACGACGAGGATGACCACGGGGGCGTCGTTGAAGCCGGACTCGGCCTCGAGGATGCCCGTCACGCGCGCGGGGAGGGGGATTTTGCGCAGGACCGAGAAGACCGCCGCGGCGTCGGTCGAGGACACCACCGCCCCGATGATGAGGGCCTGCCGCCACTCGAGGCCGATCAGGTAGTGCGCTGCCGAGGCCGTGACGCCGACGCTCACCGCGATGCCCACCAATGCCAGCGAGGTCGCCGCCGGCAGGGCCGGCTTGATCTCCTTCCACTTCGTGCCCAGTCCGCCCTCGGCCAGGATCACGACCAGGGCCGCGTACCCGATGACCTGGGTCAGCTCGGCGTTGTTGAAGTGGACGTTGCCGACTCCGTCCTGGCCCATGGCGACGCCGATCCCCAGGTAGACGAGCAGCGTGGGAAGCCCGCTGCGTGAGGAGATCCGGACGGCCGCCACCGCGATGAGCAGGACGAGCGAGCACACGAGCAGGAGCTGGTTGAGGTGGTGGACAGTCAGGGGCTGTTCCTTTCTCGCCGATCCGGCTCCGCCGCGGGGCGGCAGCCGGCTCTGAGCACCGGAAGCCGGGCACTTCAGTGCAAGTACTTCGTTACCTTACCTAACTCTTGACGCTTTCTTGACGTTCCCGAAGGCAAGATCGAACAGTCGTGCTTCCCGGTTTCCTACTCCGCGTCAAGGCGCGGTTGGCCCTGCGCCTATGGTTGCCCCAGCACTCCAGGACCGCCTGCCGCTCGCGTTAGGACAGCAAGGACAGCGATGCCCCCCAACACCACCGCCTCTTCCGGCCAACAGCCCGGCAAGTCCGGCAGGAAGAAGGGGCGCAAAGCCCGACTGTTCTTGATTGTCCTGGTTCTCGCCATCATCGGAGGCATCGCCTTCGGCGCGTACTGGAGCATCAGCACTGTGCGCGCCTCCTTCCCGCAGACCAAGGGCTCCATCCAGCTCGACGGCCTGTCCGGGCCCGTGGACGTGAAGCGCGACGGCAACGGGATCCCGCAGATCTACGCCTCGTCCGACGAGGACCTGTTCATGGCCCAGGGCTTCGTCCAGGCGCAGGACCGGTTCTACGAGATGGACGTGCGCCGTCACATGACCTCGGGCCGGCTGTCCGAGATGTTCGGACAGGGCCAGGTCGAGAACGACGAGTTCCTGCGCACGCTGGGCTGGGACCGGATCGCGAAGAAGGAGTACGACACCAAGCTGTCGGCCTCCACGAAGAAGTACCTCCAGGCGTACGCCAAGGGAGTCAACGCCTACCTGAACGGCAAGGACGGCGAGGACATCTCCCTGGAGTACGCCGCTCTGGGCTTCACCAACGACTACAAGCCCACGGAGTGGACCCCGGTCGACTCGGTGGCCTGGCTCAAGGCGATGGCCTGGGACCTGCGCGGCAACATGCAGGAGGAGATCGACCGCTCGCTGATGACGAGCCGGCTCGGCCCGAAGCAGATCGCCGACCTGTACCCGGAGTACCCGTACAGCCGGAACAAGACGATCGTCCAGACGGGCTCGTACGACAGCGTCACCGGGACGTACAGCCAGACCGGCACCACCTCGGCGGGCACGGGCCTCACGGGCGGCACCGAGGCGCCCGCCGGGTTCCAGAGCCAGCTCTCGGGGCTCTACGACGTCCTCGACGACCTGCCCACCGCGGTCGGCGTGAACGGCAACGGCATCGGCTCCAACTCCTGGGTCGTCGCGGGAAGCCACACGATCACCGGCAAACCGCTGCTGGCCAACGACCCGCACCTGTCGGCGTCCCTGCCCTCGGTCTGGTACCAGATGGGCCTGCACTGCACCAGCGTCTCCGCCAAGTGCCAGTACGACGTCTCCGGCTACACCTTCGCGGGCATGCCCGGTGTGGTCATCGGCCACAACCAGGACATCGCCTGGGGCATGACGAACTCCGGGGTCGACGTCACCGACCTCTACCTGGAGAAGATCACCGGCCAGGGCTACGAGTACGACGGCAAGGTGCTCCCCTTCACGATCCGCAAGGAAACGATCAAGGTCGCGGGCAGCACCGCCAAGACCATCGTCGTCCGGGAGACCGAGGACGGGATGCCGCTGCTCTCCGACCGTGACGACGAACTGGTCAAGGTCGGCAAGAAGGCCGCCGTCGACGCCGGGGCGCCCGACCGCGGCGACGGCTACGCGATAGCGCTGCGCTGGACCGCGCTGGACCCGGGCAAGTCCATGGACGCCGTCTTCGAGATGGACAAGGCGTCGAACTGGACCGAGTTCCGCAAGGCTGCCGCGTCCTTCGAGGTGCCGTCCCAGAACCTGGTCTACGCCGACGGCGCCGGCGCCGACGGCAACATCGGCTACCAGCTGCCCGGCAAGATCCCCACGCGCGCCAAGGGCAACGACGGCTCGCTCCCCTCGCCCGGCTGGGACTCCAAGTACCGCTGGACGGGCTACATCAAGCAGTCCGCCCTGCCCTACGAGTACAACCCCAAGCGCGGGTACATCGTGACCGCCAACCAGGCGGTCGTGGACCCGGACAAGTACCCCTACACCCTCACAACGGACTGGGGTTACGGCACTCGCAGCCAGCGCATCAACGACCTGATCGAGTCGAAGATCAACGGCGTCGGCAAGATCTCGACCGACGACATGCGGCAGATGCAGCTCGACAACAGCAGCGAGATCGCCAAGCTGATCGTGCCCAAGCTGCTCAAGATCGACGTGCCCGACAAGGACGTCCGCCAGGCGCAGAAGTTGCTGGAGGGCTGGGACTACACCCAGGACGCCGACTCGGCGGCCGCCGCCTACTTCAACGCCACCTGGCGCAACATCCTCAAGCTCGCCTTCGGCAACAAGCTGCCCAAGGAGCTGCGGGTCAAGGGCCAGTGCCTGTGGGTCGACCGGATCGACACCACCGGTCCCGCGGACGAGGACCAGTCGGTGCGCGAGTGCGGCCAGCGGGACGCGGACCAGGCGCAGCCGGACGGCGGCGACCGCTGGTTCGAGGTCGTCCGCAAGATCATCGACGACGAGAACAACGACTGGTGGAAGTCGCCCAAGACGCGCAAGACGCTCACCGACAATCCGATCGACACCCGGGACGAGCTGTTCGGCCAGGCCATGACGGACGCCCGCTGGGAGCTGACCGCCAAGCTCGGCAAGGACATCGACACCTGGAGCTGGGGCCGGCTGCACCGCCTGTTCCTGAAGAACCAGACCCTCGGTACCGAAGGCCCCCGCTTCATCCAGTACATGCTCAACCGCGGCCCCTGGAAGCTCAGCGGCGGCGAGGCGACGGTCAACGCGACCGGCTGGAACGCGGCGGGCGGGTACGGGGTGGTCTGGGTCCCGTCGATGCGGATGGTCGTCAACCTCGGGGACCTCGACAAGTCCAAGTGGATCAACCTGTCGGGTGCCTCCGGGCACGCCTACAGCGCCCACTACACGGACCAGACGGACCTGTGGGCCAAGGGTGAACTCCTGCCCTGGGCCTTCTCGGACAAGGCCGTCGACAAGAACACGAGCGACACCCTGGTCCTGAAGCCGTGACACTCCGGCGGGCGTCGGGATCGTGACGCCCTGAAGCGGTGCCTGACGAAAGTGGCCCTCCACGCGTGCGTGGGGGGCCACTTCGCGTCCGCCGCCCTCAGCGGAAGCGGCGCACCCCGGACGGCGTCACCACCGCGTGGACGGGACGGTCGTGCGCCTCCGCCGGTACCCGCCCGACGACTTCGGTGTCGTACAGGAGCACCACCAGCGCGGGATCGGCGCCCGAGCGCTCCAGGCGGGCCAGTACGCGGTCGTACGAGCCTCCGCCGCGCCCCAGCCGCATGCCGCGCGCGTCGACGGCGAGACCGGGCAGCAGAACGGCGTTCGCGTCCTGGACGGCCTCCGGCCCCAACCGCTCGCCCGCGGGCTCCAGGAGGGCCATTTTCCCGCCGTGCCGGACGCGTTCGAGGGAGTCCGCTCCGGAGTAGGTCCCCCAGTCCAGATCGTTGTCCGCCATCAGGACCGGCAGGAGCACGCGCACGCCGCGCGCGTGGAGCGCGTCCAGGAGCGCGAGGGTGCCCGGCTCACTCCCCACGGAGACGTAGGCCGCCACCGTGCCTGCGTGCGCCAGTTCGGGCAGCTCCAGGGCGCTGGCGGCGAGCGAAGCGGCGGATTCCCGCACGTCATCGGCCGTCAACCCGTTTCTCACCGAGAGGATTCCTCGCCGCAACAATCGTTTGTCAGGCTCTGGTTGACGTCCGGCGTGGCTCACAGGTGACTCCATGGTTTTCCTAATGGGCTCATATGAGAGCGAATTAACCGGAGCCACAGATTCAGCACATAGCCACCGGTTAAGGTTGCGGGCATGACTGAGTCACACCCCAGGATCAGTAAGGCTGTCATTCCCGCGGCAGGCCTCGGCACCCGGTTCCTGCCGGCCACCAAGGCCACTCCCAAGGAGATGCTGCCGGTCGTCGACAAGCCGGCGATCCAGTACGTGGTCGAAGAGGCCGTGTCGGCGGGTCTTGACGACGTCCTGATGATCACGGGGCGCAACAAGCGCCCCCTCGAAGACCACTTCGACCGCAACTACGAGCTCGAATCGGCGCTCCAGAAGAAGGGCGACGCCAGCCGGCTCGCCAAGGTCCAGGAGTCCAGCGACCTCGCGACCATGCACTATGTGCGCCAGGGCGACCCCAAGGGCCTCGGGCACGCCGTCCTGTGCGCGGCCCCGCATGTCGGCCGCGAACCCTTCGCCGTCCTTCTCGGTGACGACCTGATCGACCCCCGAGACCCCCTGCTGGCCCGCATGGTCGAGGTCCAGGAGCGGCACGGCGGCAGCGTCATCGCGCTCATGGAAGTCGCGCCCGAGCAGATCCACCTGTACGGATGCGCCGCCGTGGAGGCCACCGGCGAGGGCGACCTGGTCAAGGTGACCGGTCTGGTCGAGAAGCCGGACGTGGCGGACGCCCCCAGCAACTACGCGGTCATCGGGCGCTACGTCCTCGACCCGCACATCTTCGACATACTGCGCAAGACCGAGCCGGGCCGGGGCGGAGAGATCCAGCTCACCGACGCGCTCCAGCAGCTCGCCTCGGACGAGAAGGTCGGCGGACCGGTGCACGGCGTCGTCTTCAAGGGCCGGCGCTATGACACCGGGGACCGTGGCGACTACCTGCGTGCCATTGTCAGACTCGCATGCGAACGTGAAGACCTGGGCCCGGACTTCCGGACCTGGCTTCGCAGTTACGTAGCCGAGGAGATGTAGGGACTTTGAGCAGCGCCGCGACCCGCACCACCGGCCAGGATCACCTCTGGTCGGTGGACGACCACCTGGAGGACATCCTCACCACCGTCCGCCCCCTCGAACCCATCGAGCTGCAACTCCTCGACGCCCAGGGCTGCGTCCTGGTCGAGGACGTCACGGTGCCGGTCTCCCTGCCGCCGTTCGACAACAGCTCGATGGACGGGTACGCGGTCCGGGTCGCGGATGTGGCGGGCGCGAGCGAGGAGTATCCGGCGGTCCTGACGGTCGTCGGTGATGTCGCGGCCGGCCAGGCCGAGCAGCCCTACGTGGGCCCCGGCCAGGCCGCCCGCATCATGACCGGAGCCCCGCTGCCTCCCGGCGCCGAAGCCGTCGTCCCCGTCGAGTGGACGGACGGAGGCCTCGGTGAGGGCCCGGTCTCCGGGATGCGCGCGCACAGCGCGTCGCCCGAGGGGTCCTTCGGGCAGGTGCACGTCCACCGCCCGGCCGAGGCACGCGCGCACGTCCGCGCCACGGGCAGCGACGTGAAGGCGGGCGACCGCGCCCTCGAAGCGGGCACGGTCCTCGGCCCGCCGCAGATCGGCCTGCTCGCCGCGATCGGCCGCGGCACCGTGCGGGTGCGCCCGCGCCCCCGCGTGGTCGTCCTCTCCACCGGCAGCGAACTCGTCCAGCCCGACGAGCAGTTGGGCACCGGCCAGATCTACGACTCCAACAGTTTCGCCCTGTGCGCGGCCGCCCGTGACGCGGGAGCCATCGCCTACCGGGTGGGCGCGGTCGCGGACGACGCCGAGACGCTGCGCTCGACCATCGAGGACCAGCTCGTCCGCGCGGACCTGCTGGTCACGACCGGCGGAGTGAGCGTCGGCGCCTACGACGTCGTCAAGGAGGCCCTGTCGTCGGTCGCCGACGAGGACGAGGCGGGCAGCGGCATCGACTTCCGCAAGCTCGCCATGCAGCCCGGCAAGCCCCAGGGCTTCGGCTCCATCGGCCCCGACCACACGCCGCTGCTCGCGCTCCCCGGCAACCCCGTCTCGTCGTACGTCTCCTTCGAACTCTTCGTCCGCCCCGCGATCCGCACGCTGATGGGGCTGAAGGACGTTCACCGGCCCACGACGAGGGCCACCCTCTCCACGGACAAGGCGCTGACCTCGCCCGAAGGGCGTCGCCAGTTCCTGCGGGGGACGTACGCGGACGGTGCCGTGACACCGGTCGGCGGCGCCGGATCCCACCTGGTCGCGGCCCTCGCGCACGCCGACGCGCTGATCGTCGTCCCCGAGGACGACACCTCGGTCGAGCCCGGCGCCGAGGTCGAGGTGGTCCTGCTCGGCTGAGCGGCCGGGCGGGGAGGGCGCCCGCCGCCGCGGGCCCGGGGCGCGGGAGGGGCGCACAGCTCCTCGCTGGGGGCGTAGCGGTGGACGGGCGGGCGGTAACGTGTCGCGCACACCAGGCCCACGCGCCGCACCGCGACGGGCCCTGACCGGGAGCGCCCACGCACATGACTGTTCCGTCCCGGGGGGAGACCTCCGGACCCTCTGTGCAGGACCGACTGACGCACATCGACGAGGCGGGTGCCGCCCGCATGGTCGACGTGTCCGGGAAGGACGTGACCGCCCGTACCGCGCGCGCGAGCGGCCGTGTCCTGGTCTCGCCGCGCGTCGTCGAGCTGCTGCGCGGCGAGGGAGTTCCCAAGGGCGACGCCCTCGCCACCGCGCGCATCGCGGGGATCATGGGAGCCAAGCGCACGCCGGACCTGATCCCGCTGTGCCACCCGTTGTCGGTGTCGGGTGTCAGGATTGATCTGTCGGTCGCGGACGACGCCGTCGAGATCCTGGCCACCGTGAAGACGACCGACCGCACGGGCGTCGAGATGGAGGCCCTCACCGCGGTCAGCGTCGCGGCCCTCACCGTGATCGACATGGTCAAGGCCGTCGACAAGGGGGCGGTCATCACGGACGTACGGGTGGAAGAGAAGACGGGCGGAAAGTCGGGCGACTGGAGCCGGGCATGAGCGGCGACACCTTCATCGGCGGGGCCCTCACGGCGCCCTACAGCGCCCTGGTGGTCACCGCCTCCAACCGTGCCGCGGCCGGCGTCTACGAGGACAAGGGCGGTCCGCTGATCGCCAAGGGTCTCGCGACGTTCGGCTTCGCGGTCGACGGGCCCCTCGTCGTCCCGGACGGAGACCCCGTGGAGGCGGCGTTGCGCGCCGGTGTCGAGGCGGGGTACGACGTCGTCGTGACCACCGGCGGCACGGGGATCTCGCCCACCGACCGCACCCCCGAAGCGACCCTGCGGGTACTCGACCACGAGGTCCCGGGGATTCCGGAGGCCATCAGGGCGTTCGGCAGGGACAAGGTGCCCACGGCGGCGCTCTCGCGCGGGCTCGCGGGCGTCGCCGGAGGGACACTGATCGTGAACCTGCCGGGTTCCACCGGCGGGGTGAAGGACGGCCTGGCCGTTCTGGAACCCCTCCTGATCCACGCCGTCGACCAGATCCGCGGCGGCGACCACCCCAGACCCGTCGGCAGTGGGGGTGCGAGCTGAACAGCCCATCCTGGCCGGTCGAGCTGGTGGACGGCGACGTCGTCCTCCGGCCGATAAGGCTGCGCGACCAGCGGGCCTGGCGTGAGGTGAACCGGCGCAACCGCGACTGGCTGCGCCCGTGGGAGGCGACCATCCCGCCCCCGACGCCGAGCGGCCCGATCGCGCACCGGCCGACGTACCGGCAGATGGTCCGGCACCTGCGTGCCGAGGCCAACGCGGGCCGGATGCTGCCCTTCGTGATCGAGTACCAGGGGCGGCTGGTCGGCCAGTTGACCGTGGCCGGGATCACCTGGGGCTCGATGTGCTCCGGGCACGTCGGCTACTGGGTGGACCAGTCGGTGGCGGGCCGCGGAGTGATGCCGACGGCCGTGGCGCTGGTGAGCGATCACTGCTTCCGGACCGTCGGACTGCACCGCATCGAAGTCTGTATTCGCCCCGAGAACGGACCCAGCCGCAGGGTCGTGGAGAAACTCGGATTCCGCGAGGAAGGGCTTCGTCCGCGCTATCTCCACATCGACGGTGCCTGGCGGGACCATCTCGTCTTCGCGCTCACCGCGGAGGAAGTGCCCGAAGGGCTGCTCACGCGCTGGCGCCGGGCGCGCGCGGCACAGACCCGTTCGGAGCAGGTGGGATCGGAGCAGGCCGGCCCGCAGAACCCGGGCAAGCCGGGGAACACCGGAAAATGAAATAGGTGTTCGAAAATGATCGGCGGGCGATCGCCTGGGGACATTAAATTCGCGCTCCGGGCGGCCTGCTGATCGCATCGGTCACAAAAAAAGCTCGAAATATCAGCCGGATCGTGCGACACACCGGCGCAATTGGCAGATGGCCTCACGCAAACCCCTCTACCGTGTGAGGCGTGAGCAGCAGCGGCCTCATCTACGCAGTCATCGTCGGGGCCTGGGCCGCCTACTTGGTGCCGATGTGGCTCCGTAGGCAGGACGAGCTGAACGAAGCCCGTCCGACGGAACGCTTCAGCACCGCCATCCGGCTGCTTTCCGGACGGGCGGGCATGGAGCGTCGATACGCCAAGGACCTGCGCGCGCGCTCCGCCGAGGAGGGGGAGCCCAGCGCCGACCCGGACGGCGTCACCGATTCGGTGGACGTCCGGGCCTTCGCCGTGCCTCCGACCCGGCCCCAGGCGACCGCCCAGCACCGTCCGGTCGTCCAGGAGCGGGTGCAGGAGCGGGTTCAGGTGCCGGATCCGGTCCAGGCGGAGCGGAAACCGGGCGCGAGGGCGGCCGGCAGGGAGAGCGGCACGTACGAGACCTCGGGCGCCGCCCGGTCCGTACCGCAGCAGCCGGGACCGTCCGCGCCGAGACCCTCGGTCAAGCCCGCGTACCAGCAGCCCGCGTCGTCCACGGCCGGGCGCGCCCCGGGCGCACGCCGGGCACCCTCGGCGGAGGCTGCAGCGCGTGCCCGGCGTATGAAGGCGCTCGCGCGCCGCCGGCGCACGACGGTCCTGCTCTTCCTCGCCTTCACCCTCGGCGCGATCGTGGCGGCGGTCGGCGGCCTCGCGTTCCTCTGGGCGCCGGGCGTACCGGCCGTGATGCTGAGCTCGTACATCGTGTACCTGCGCGCCCAGGAGCGACGGCGCTTCACCTACACCATGGACCGGCGCCGGGCCGAGGCCGCGGCGCAGCGGCTCCGGGAGCGGCAGCCCCGCAGGCGGGCGGCCGTCGACCCAGGGGCGGACGAAGCGGAGGACGGCCCAGCGTCCGACACCGGTACCGGTCTCTCGGCGCTCGCGGCCGACCGCCGTGCCCTCGTCGAGCAGACCGACCACGCCGAATGGGTCGACCAGCAGCGCGAGCGTCAGCGCGGCCCCGGCCAGGGGGACAGCTGGGACCCGGTGCCGGTTCCCCTGCCGACCTATGTGACCGCGCCGGTCGCGCCCCGGGCGACGTCCAGTGTCGATCTGGGGGCGCCGGACGCGTGGAGCTCCGCGCGGTCCAGCGCGGTCGAGCCGAGCGCGCCCGAGGCGGAGGCGGTGGCCGAGGACCCCTCCGACGCCTGTGACGGCGAGGAGGCCGCGGACGACAGCCGCAGCGACGCGCGGCGGGCCGCGTCCGCGCGACGCGCTCGCGAGCGTGGCCGTACGCCGTTGTTCGACCAGTACGACGACGGGGATCGGCCGCGCGCGGCCAACGAGTGACGGGTGGGACGACGGGTGCTCGCGAGGGGCTGGCTGACCAGCCCGGAACGGATTTCCAAGCACCTCGATCGGGATGCTAGAGTTTCACTCGTTGCAAGGGCCTGTGGCGCAGTCTGGTAGCGCACCTCGTTCGCATCGAGGGGGTCTGGGGTTCAAATCCCCACAGGTCCACCGCAGCCAAGAGGCCCGTTCCCAGCAGTGGGAGCGGGCCTCTTGCCATGTCCTGGAAGCCGACGGTGGCAACTCCCGTCGGTGGCCCGGAGCCTGGCACCCCGCTTCGGTCGGCGCCCGACGGCGAGGCCGGGCCTCCCGCCTCAACGCGGAACCTCGGCGGGACATTCAGAAGCGGTCGGGTCGTGCTCGTAGGGCGGGGCCTCCGGCGTCGGCGTCGTGAGCGCGCCGGATGACACCGCCCGGAGGACTAGAGGGCCTTGGCGTAGCAGAGGCTCAGTTCGTGGAAGCGGTAGTAGCCGAATTTGACGCACGGCTCGTAGCCGCTCGACGTGTAGAGGGCGACCGCCTCGGGCTGCTTCGTGCCGGTCTCCAGGACCATGCGGACGCGGCCGGCCGCGCGGGCGTCGTCCTCCAGCGCGGCCAGGATGCGCCGGGCGAGGCCGAGGCCGCGTGCCTCGGGGATCACGTACATGCGCTTGAGCTCGGCGTCGCCGTCCGAGTAGCCCTCGTCGTTCTCGTCCTGGGTGCGCCAGCCGCCCGTGGCCACCGGGCGGTCCCGCTCGTCGTACGCGATCAGGTACAGGCCGAGCGGCGGGGCGAACATCCTCGCGTCCAGGTGCGTGGCGTCGCCGTCGTCCTCGTAGCGCTCGGCGTATTCGGCCTGAACCTGGTCGTTGAGCTTCACGGCGTCGGGGTGGTCGAAGGGGACCGGGCGGATATGCATGCGAAGTACCGTACATCTATGCGTCGGGTTGGTATCGGTGTCCGTGACCAGAGCTGCGGTCGTGCTGCTCGTGATGATCGAGTTCGGGTCGGCGGTACCGATTAAGTATCGTGCCCGAGTGCTGACTGTGACCTCTGTGAATGTGAACGGGCTCCGGGCCGCCGCGAAGAAGGGCTTCGTGGAATGGCTCGCGGAGACCTCCGCGGACGTGTTGTGCCTCCAGGAGGTGCGGGCCGAGCCCGCGCAGCTCTCCGAGGAGGTGCGCGCCCCCGAGGGGTGGCACGTCGTGCACGCCCCCGCCGCCGCCAAGGGGCGCGCGGGTGTGTCCCTTTACACACGCCGCGAGCCCGACCGCGTCCGGATCGGCTTCGGGTCCGAGGAGTTCGACTCCGCCGGTCGGTACGTCGAGGCGGACCTGCCCGGTGTCACCGTCGCGAGCCTCTACCTGCCCTCGGGCGAGGTCGGGACCGAGCGGCAGGACGAGAAGGTCCGGTTCATGGGGGAGTTCCTCGCGTATCTGAAGGGGCTCAGGGAGCGGGCCGCCGCCGACGGGCGCGAGGTCGTCGTCTGCGGCGACTGGAACATCGCCCACCAGGAGGCCGACCTCAAGAACTGGCGCGCCAACAGGAAGAACTCCGGCTTCCTGCCCGAGGAGCGGGAGTGGCTGGGCCGGGTCCTGGACGCGGGTGACGGCGGCTACGTCGACGTCGTGCGCGCGCTGCACCCGGATGCCGAGGGGCCGTACTCGTGGTGGTCGTACCGGGGGCGGGCCTTCGACAACGATTCGGGATGGAGGATCGACCTCGCCGTCGCGACTCCTGGGCTCGCCCGGCGTGCGGTCAAGGGGTATGTGGAGCGGGCCGCCAGCCATGAGGAGCGCTGGTCGGACCATGCTCCTGTCACCGTGGTCTTCGAAGCCTGATCCGCCCCGGCCTGGTGTGGCGTGCCGTCACGATCGCGTGAGGCACGCCACGTCGGTGCTCAGTCGCCTCGTAGTACGCCGGGAACCCCCAGGGTGAAGGCGAGCCGCGAGGTGTCCGGACCTGTCAGGCGTGCGGGGCCGCCTCCGGAGCGCCCTTGTGTGACAGTGACGCGGGCAGCGCTGCCGAGAAGGCGTTCCCGGGTTACCTCAGCCTCCGAGGGGACGGCCTCGCGGTAGCGAGCGACTGTGTACTCCTCGAGCCAGTCGGAGCGAATGGCGGCGGCGGAGAAGCACACGTCGCCTCGGGCGGAGGCACGACACGCATAGTCACCGTGCGGGTAGCCCTTCCGTGCGGCGAAATACATGCGCCCTCCACAGCCCGCGCAGTGCACCACCCCGGTGAGCAGCGGGGTGGCAGTTCGGCGCTTGGACCGTGTTCCGTTGGAGCGCGAGAGCAAGAGCTCTTGCAGGGTGGTGAATTCGTCCTCGGTGAGCAACGGAGCTCCGATGAGTACGGGTGCGCCCTTGTCGTCACGAACGGTCTGCGTTCGGTGTACGCGGTGGCCCATCAGTGACGGGCTGCGCAACACTTTGGACAGCGTTCCGGATGTCCAGCGGAAGCGCTCGAAGTCCCGTCCGTGGCGTCGGCATCCATGCAGAGGCGGATCGTGCCGCTGTCTGCCTGTGGGTGCAGCGTGAGTGGACGATCCGGCTCGGGCATTCCGAAGACCAGCGTTCGGTCGTGCTGCCGACCCCAAGCGATCAACTCGACCATGTGTGCCACGGAACGTACGGCCCGGTCCACACGGGACCGCATGACGGCGGTGTACTCATGTGGGCGCCGTAGCCAGGGTGACAGGCAGGGCCTGTCGAACGGGGACGTCTTACGGGCGGAGACCCCGAAGTCCGAGGCTTCACCGATCAAGGTGAAGCCGAGTTGCTCGGCGCACAGCTGGATTGTGGCGCGTTGTCGGCCGGGTGCAGTGGTCGCACCGGTCATGTGGCTGAGGCGCAGCGCGGCCAGGGCTCCCGGTTGCTTGGTGTTAGGCCAAGCCGGCGGAGCTTGTGGGGATCTAGGCTTGGGCATGTTGGCACTCCTCGACAGTGTCGGCCGTGCCCCGGGACTGGTAGGACAGTCGCCGGGGTTTCTTCGGTCTCACTGTCGGGCTACGAACGCGCGTCTGCCTGTCATTGATCGGAAAGTACTTCGATGGGGTGAACGTCGTGTGGAGTGAGGCTCCGCTGCCGTCAATCGTTCGGGGTGTGTTGCCGTGGGCATGCCAGCCACGGATCGCTACCCATGCCCTGAATCCGCCGTACGGTCGTCTAGGCCCGGTGCTCCCGGAGCCGGCGGTCCAGCGCCATCGACAGTTCCGCCTCCACCACGCTCTTCGCGAGGGGGCGCAGGCGTTGGAGGTCCTCGGGCGGGCGGTCCTCGGTGAGGACGAGGGTGGTGAAGAGCTCGGCCAGCGCGTCGGTGTGTTCCCGTACGCGGCGCGCGGCCGTCAGGACGTCCGCGAGCGGTATGCCCTCGCGGACCAGGGCGGCCGAGACGTCGAGCAGGCGGCGGCTGACGTGGACGATCTCGCCGCCGTCCGTGCCGAGATAGCCGAGGTCGAGCGCGGCGGCGAGGTTCTCCGGGGTGGCCTGGCCCGCGAAGACGTCGGCGAGTTCCTCGGGGGAGAGGCGGACCGGGGTCTCCTCGGTGGGCTCGCCCAGTCCGAGCAGTTCGCCCACGTCACGGCCGTGGTCGAAGGCCTCGGCCAGTTCGGCGATGCCGTTGAGGGTGTGGCCGCGTTCCAGCAGCGCCGAGATGGTGCGCAGGCGTGCCAGGTGGGTGTCGTCGTACCAGGCGATACGGCCCTCGCGCCGGGGCGGCGGGATGAGCTTGCGCTCCCGGTAGAAACGCAGGGTGCGCACGGTGATGCCGGCCTCCTCGGCCAGTTCCTCCATGCGGTACTCGCGCCTGCCGGGCTCCGGCGTGGACCGGGCGGCGCTCGTGAGCGGGCCGGGGCCGGACTCCCGGGCTCCACGCGGCCGCGCGTCCGTCCGGCGCGTGCCGGACTCTCGCGTCTCCGCGCTCCGTGCTCGCGCCTCCGCGCCCCGCTTTCCTGATCCCTCGGCCACCTGCGCACCCTACGTCGTACCCCCGGTAACTTTCCCGGACGCGACCCCTACCCATCGGTACGAAGCTGCTCTACTCTCCCGATTGTGCCAGTGTTCACTGGCAGAGTCGCGCGGACCAGGGAGGCGTCGGGATGACCGAGCACGAGCATGTACGGGTGGCGGTGATCGGGTCCGGGTTCGGCGGGCTGGGGGCCGCTGTGCGGCTGCGCCGCGAAGGGATCACCGACTTCGTCGTCCTGGAACGGGCCGGCAGTGTGGGCGGCACCTGGCGCGACAACAGCTACCCCGGGTGCGCCTGTGACGTCCCGTCGCACCTGTACTCGTTCTCGTTCGCGCCCAACCCCGAATGGCCGCGCACCTTCTCCGGGCAGGAGCACATCCGCGCGTACCTGGAGCACGTGGCGGACGTCTTCCGGCTGCGGCCCCATCTGCGGTTCGACTCCGAGGTCAAGATGATGACCTGGGACGCGGAGAAGCTGCGCTGGGGGATCGAGACGAGCAGCGGGTACCTGACGGCGGATGTCGTGGTGTCCGCGACCGGGCCGCTCTCCGATCCCAAGATCCCGCAGATACCGGGGATCGACACCTTCACCGGCAAGGTGTTCCACTCGGCCCGCTGGGACCACGACTACGACCTGAAGGGCAAGCGGGTCGCCATGGTCGGCACCGGGGCCTCGGCCATTCAGATCGTCCCGGCGATCCAGCCGGACGTCGCCCGGCTGACCCTGTTCCAGCGCACCCCGCCGTGGGTGATGCCGCGGGTCGACCGGGCCATCACGGGTGTCGAGCGATGGCTGCACCGGCAGTTGCCGTTCACGACCCAGGCCAGGCGCGGACTGCTCTGGGGCATCCGGGAACTCCAGGTGCAGGCGTTCACCAAGCGGCCCGACGAACTCGGCCTGGTCGAGCGGCTCGCCAAGCGGAACATCTCCCGCGCCGTGAAGGACCCGGCGCTGCGGAAGAAGCTGACGCCGGACTACCGGATCGGCTGCAAGCGGATCCTGCTCTCGAACGCCTACTACCCGGCGATCACCCGGCCCAATGTGGACGTCGTGGCCTCCGGGCTCGCCGAGATCGACGGCTCCACGGTGGTCGCCGCCGACGGCACGCGGGCCGAGGTCGACGCGATCGTCTTCGGGACCGGCTTCCACGTCACCGACATGCCGATCGCCGAGCGGGTCGTCGGAGCGGACGGCAGGACGCTCGCGCAGGCGTGGGAGTCCGGCATGAAGTCGCTGCGCGGCGCCACCGCGGCGGGCTTCCCCAACTGGATGACGATCATCGGGCCCAACACCGGGCTCGGGAACTCGTCGATGATCCTGATGATCGAGTCCCAGCTGAACTACATGGCCGACTTCGTACGGCAGTTGGACGTCCTCGGGGGGCGTGCCGCGCTCGACGCGCGCCCCGCCGCCGTGGACGCCTGGAACCACCGGGTCCAGGAGCGCATGAAGCGCACGGTGTGGAACACCGGCGGCTGCACCAGCTGGTACCTCGACGCCAACGGCGTCAACACGACCGTATGGCCCGGTACGACGGCCGAGTTCCGGGGCGCCACGCGCCGTGTCGACCTGGCGGAGTACGACGTGCTGCGCGCGACGGAGCCCGTGCCCGGAGCCGCGCCCGGGCCGCGTGCCAAGAGCGCCCGCGCCAAGAAGGTGGAGGCAGGAGCGTGAGCCGGCTGACGCAGGAGGCACACGGGGCGTACGCGCCTCCCGTGCCGGCACTGGAACTGATCGCGCACTCCGCCGACGGAGCCCGGCTGCACGTCGAGGTGCACGGGCCCGAGGACGCGCCCGCCGTCGTGCTCGCGCACGGCTGGACCTGCTCGACCGCCTTCTGGGCGGCCCAGATACGGGACCTCGCCGCCGATCACCGGGTCGTCGCGTACGACCAGCGCGGGCACGGGCGCAGTCCCGCCAGTGACGCGTGCAGCACGGAAGCGCTCGCCGACGACCTGGAGGCGGTGCTCGCGGCCACGCTCGCGCCGGGCGAGAAGGCCGTGCTCGTAGGGCACTCCATGGGCGGGATGACGTTGATGGCGGCCTCGGCGCGGCCGCGGTTCAGGGAGCACGCGGCGGCGGCGCTGCTGTGCAGCACGGGCAGCACGGGGCTGGTCGCGGAGGCGCGCGTGCTTCCGTTGCGCGCCGGGCCGTTTCGGACGCGTGTCACCCAGGCCGTCCTCGGATCGCGCGCGCCGCTCGGGCCCGTCACACCGGTCGCCAAGCGGATCCTCAAGTACGCGACCATGGGCCCCGGTTCGTCTCCGGTGATGGTGGCGGCGTGCGCGCGGATCGTGCACGCCTGTCCGCGCACCGTGCGCCACGCCTGGTCGGCCGTGCTCGCCACGCTCGATCTGGAGCACAGCGTCCGGGAGTTGAGGGTGCCGACGGCGGTGATCGCGGGCACCGTGGACCGGTTGACACCCGTCGTGCACGCGCGTGCTCTGGTGGCGGGCCTGCCGAACTGTGTCGGCAGCACCGAGCTGCCAGGGGTCGGGCACATGACTCCGGTGGAGGCGCCGGAGCTGGTGAGCGCACGGATACGCGAACTCGTCTCCACGTACACGCAGACCGCCGAGGCGCCGACGGCCGGAGAAGGCCTGGCGGGCGCAGAGATCAAGGAGGGCGCATGAGCAAGGTGAGCCTGGAAGGACAGGTCGCGGTCGTCACGGGGGCGGCGCGCGGTGTCGGTGAACTCCTCGCGCGCAAGCTCTCCGCGCGCGGGGCGAAGGTCGCGCTGGTCGGACTCGAGGCGGACGCGCTGAAGCAGGTCTCCGAGCGGCTGCACAGCGAGAGCGACCACTGGTACGCCGACGTCACCGACCACGAGGCGATGGCACGGGTCGCCGAGGAGGTCAAGCAGCGGTTCGGCAAGGTGGACATCGTCGTCGCGAACGCCGGTGTCGCGAGCGGGGGGCCCTTCGTGGACTCCGACCCCGTCGCCTGGCGGCGGGTGATCGAGGTGAACCTGATCGGATCGGCCGTGACCGCGCGGGCGTTCCTGCCGGTGCTGATGGAGAGCCGCGGGTACCTGCTGCAGATCGCGTCGCTGGCCGCGATCACTCCGGCTCCCATGATGACGGCCTACTGCGCCTCCAAGTCCGGTGTGGAGGCGTACGCGCACAGCCTGCGCGCGGAGGTCGGCTACAAGGGCGTCCGCGTGGGCGTCGGCTATCTGTCGTGGACCGACACCGACATGGTGCGGGGCGCCGACCAGGACGAGGTGATGCGGGAACTGCGGCAGCGGCTGCCGTGGCCGTCCAACAAGACGTATCCGCTGGGGCCGGCCGTCGACCGGATCGTCGCCGGGATCGAGCGCCGCTCCAGCCATGTGTACGCGCAGTGGTGGCTGCGCGGGATGCAGGGCATCCGCGGGTATCTGCCCGGGATCATCGGGGCGGTCGGGCAGCGCGAGATGCGACGGTTCGAACCGCGCCTCGCCAGTGTGCGGACCGGGCTGGTCGGGGCCGGCGGGGCGGCCGACGAACAGGAGCGGAACCCGACGGCTCCGTGAGCCGCGCAGAGCGTCCCAGCAGCGGGTCTCACGGTGAGTGACTGATCGAAATGCGTGCTCTGTCCCTGCGTGTAAGTCTGGTCGAGGCCCGAAACCCCCTTACTCACAAGGGGGTCGGGGCCGAATCCCTCACCCACTACGGGAGTGAATCGCATGAGCATGCAGGACCAGTTCAAGGACAAGGCCGAGCAGCTGAAGCAGCAGGCCAAGAAGCAGAAGAAGACGGGCGAGCCGCGAGACAGGGCGAGCGAGCGTTCCCCGATGGGGCGTGACCGCACGATGCCCGAAGCGGACCGTGCTCAGCACGAGGCCCAGGACCGCTTCGACCAGGACTACGACGCCTGATCGTTTCGCCGGCTCGGCCTGAGTGGGGTGCCCTCTCCCAAGAGGGCACCCCACTCTTGCGTCTGCCAGTCTGCCGTCGGGCATCCTCTCCGGGAAGCCGGGAAGCCGGGAAGCCGGGAAGCCGGGAAGCCGGGAAGCCGGGAAGCCGGGAAGCCGGGAAGCCGGGAAGCCGGGAAGCCGGGAAGCCGGGAAGCCGGGAAGCCGGGAAGCCGGGAAGCCGGGAAGCCGGGAAGCCGGGAAGCCGGGAAGCCGGGAAGGAGCCCGGGAGCCGCGGGCACCGTTCGCCGGAGGGTTCGCCGGAGGCGGTGTCGGCCCGACCGGAGACGGCCGGAGGCGGCCGGCCGTCCTCAGGCGCTCTCGGGGTCGTCAGCCCGATCGCGGTGGCAGTTTCGGTCGCGTTCTGTCCGGCACGTTCGAGTGGTCCGGCGGGGACGCCGGGGGATGGGTGCGGAGCAGATCCAGGGACAGCTGGATGGCGTCGTCCAGCTGGGCGTGGCGGCCCTCCGCCCAGTCGAGGGGGGTGCGCAGGATCTCCAGGTCGGGGGCGACGCCGTGGTTCTCGACGGACCAGCCGTACGCGTCGAACCAGGCGGCATTCATGGGCACCGTGATGACCGTGCCGTCGCCGAGACGGTGGCGGCCGGTCATGCCGACGACGCCGCCCCAGGTGCGCTGCCCCACCACGGGGCCGAGCTTCAGCAGTTTGAAGGCGGCGGTGATCATGTCGCCGTCCGACGAGGTCGCCTCGTCGGCCAGCGCCACCACCGGGCCGCGCGGGGCGTTGGAGGCGTACGACACCGGCTGCGCGTCCCGGGTGAGGTCCCAGCCGAGAATCGTGCGGGTCAGCTTCTCGACGACCAGTTCGCTGATGTGGCCGCCCGCGTTGCCGCGCACGTCGACGATGAGGGCCGGTCGCGAGACCTCCATCCGCAGGTCGCGGTTGAACTGGGCCCAGCCCGAGCCGCCCATGTCCGGGATGTGCAGATAGCCGCAGTGGCCGCCGCTCAACTCCCTTACGACCTGGCGTCGTTTGGCCACCCAGTCCTGGTAGCGCAGGGGGCGTTCGTCGACCAGCGGGACCACCGCCACCCGGCGCGGGCGGCCCTCGCCCTCCGCCGGGGTGAAGGTGAGTTCCACCGTCGTGCCGCCCGCGCCCGCGAGCAGCGGATACGGGCCGGTGACCGGGTGCACCGGGCGCCCGTCGACATGGGTGAGGACCGCGCCCTCGCGGATGCCGGTGCCCGCCAGCGGTGAGCGCGCCTTGGAGTCGGACGAGTCGCCGGGAAGAATCCGCTTGAGCATCCAACGTCCGTCGCGGCATACGAAGTTGGCGCCCAGCAAGCCCTGCCAGCGCTGGTAGTGGGGCGGTCCCTCGTTGCGGCGCGCGGGGCTGACGTACGCGTGCGAGGTGCCCAGTTCGCCGAGGACCTCCCGCAGCAGGTCCGCGAACTCGTCGGGAGAGGCGACCCGTTCGACCAGGGGGCGGTACTGCTCCAGGATCGCGTCCCAGTCGATGCCGCACATGTTCGGGTCCCAGTAGTAGGCGCGGATGATGCGGCCGGCCTCGTCGTACGCCTGGCGCCATTCGGCGCGCGGGTCCACCTCGTGCAGGATGCGGCGCAGGTCGATCCAGACGGTCGAGTCGCTGTCGCCGGACTCGGTGGAGGGGACGGCGCGCAGATCGCCCTCGTCGACGACGACCAGCCGGGAACCGTCGCCGCTCACCGCGAACCAGTCCAGGTGGTCGACGAGTTCGGACTTCTTCGCCTTGGTGATGTTGAAGAACTCCAGGGTCGGACGGCCGGTCGTGTCGTCCGGGTTGGCGAACGTCTCGCCCAGCGCGCCGGAGATCGGCCAGCGCAGCCAGACCAGGCCGCCGCCCGAGACCGGGCGCAGCGCCGAGTACTTGGAGGCGGTGACAGGGAAGGGCGTCACCCGGCTCTCCAGGCCTTCGAGCTCGACGGTCGTCGTGCTGCCGTCGCCGGCTTCCTCCTCGACCGGGTCGAGGCCGCCGGCGGCGGGCCGCCCGTCCGGATTCAGCGCGAAGGGGGAAGGCGTGGCCGAGGACAGCGGGACGAGGTACGGACGGCAGCCGAGCGGGAAGGACAGGTCCCCGGTGTGCACGTCGTACACCGGGTCGAAGCCGCGCCAGGACAGGAAGGCCAGATAGCGGCCGTCCCGCGTGAACACCGGATTCTCGTCCTCGAAGCGGCCGTTGGTGACGTCCACGACGAGGCGGTCCTTTATGCGGGCCATCTTGATCTGCCGCAGGGAGCGTCCGATTCCGGGATGCGACCACGTCAGCCAGGCCCCGTCCGGGGAGAAGGCGAGGTCCGTCACCGGGCCGTTGATGGAGCGGATGAGCTCGATGACCTCGCCTTCCGCGGACTGCGCTCGGGAGGTGTCACGGGACTCAGTGCGGGAAGTGTCACCGGACTGCGCTCCGGAGGCGTCACCCGACTCCGCGTCGGAGGCGTCATCGGACTCGGTGCCGGAGGCGTCACCGGACCTCGCTCCGGAAGTCTCGCCGGACTCCGTGCCGGAGGTGTCGCCGGACTCCGTGTCCGAGTCGTCTTCGGACTCCGTGCCGGAGAGCTCGGCGGATTCCTCCGTCGCGTCGAGGAGGAGCAGCCGCCCGTCGTTCGAGGCGATGGCGAGGCGCTCGCCCCGCGGGTCCGCCACGAGTTCCTGTACGCGGCCCAGCGCGCCGGAGGCGAGGCGGCGCGGCGCGCGGTCGCCGGTCGCGCGCGGCAGGTAGGCGATCTCGACGGCGTCCTCGCCGTCCGCGTCGGTGACATAGGCGACCTGGCCGCCCGAGCCGAGCATCTCCGGGAGCCGGACCCGTACGCCCGGGGTGTCCGCGATGGTGCGCGCGGGACCGTCGCGGTGGGTGAGCCAGTACAGGCTGCCGCGTACGACGACGGCGCTGGCCCGGCCCGTCTCGTCCACGGAGATGCTGTCCACGTGCTGGGTGGCCGGCACCTGGTACGTACGCCGTCCGGCCCGCGGACCGCCCAGGCGGACGTCGAGGCGGCGCGGAACGGACTCGGGGGCCAGGTTGTCGACGATCCACAGGTCGCCCGCGCACTGGTAGACGACCCGGGTGCCGTCCGACGCGGCGTGCCGGGCGTAGAAGGCGTCGTGGTCGGTGTGACGGCGCAGGTCGGAGCCGTCGTACGCGCACGAGTAGAGGTTCCCGATGCCCTCGTGGTCGGAGAGGAACGCGATCCGGCCGCCGACGAACATCGGGCAGGCGAGGTGGCCTTCGAGGTCGGCGACCAGTTGCCGGCCGTGCAGCCACAGACGGCCCATGGCCCCGCCCCGGTACCGCTTCCAGGCGGCCGGTTCGTGCGGCGGGGTGCCGGTGAGCAGCAGGGTCCTGCGCTCGCCGTCGATGTCGGCGACGCCGATGTCCGAGACCGGGCCCCAGGGGAGCTTGCGGCCGGGGTCGCCGTCGGTGGGGACGCTGTAGGCCCAGGTGAAGTACGAGAAGGGCTGGCCGTGCGAGGCGACGGCGAGGATGTCGCCGTCGGGGGACCAGCCGCAGACCTGGGTGTCCGCGCTGCCCCAGTAGGTGAGCCGCCGGCCCGATCCGCCGTCCACCGGCGTCAGATGGATCTCGGGGACGAAACTGCGCCAGCTCGTGTACGCGATGTGCCGGCCGTCGGGGGAGAAGCGGGGGTGGCCGACCTTCGTGCGGTCGACGGTGAGCCGCCAGGCGCGCCCCCGGCCGTCGAGCGGGGCCAGCCACAGGTCGTCCTCGGTGACGAAGCACAACCGGTCGCCGCTCAGGTGCGGGAAACGCAGATAGCCGGGGGAGTTCTCGTTCGTGGTCGCCTTCTCGTACTCGTCGCTCACCTCCCCATGCTTTTCCGCTGGACGAGCCCCGGCAACTCGTGGAACCGGGGGCGCGTTGCGGGATGTGGGTGCGGTCGGTGGTGCGGGAGGTGTGCGCGGGGCGCGTTCACGACCGGATGCGCCCCTCGTCCGCCGCCTCCCCACGCCCCATCTCCGCGCCCCTCCCGCCCTCCCCGCGCCCCATTTCCACGGCCCCCGCCTTCCCGCGCCCCTTCTCCATCTCCGCACCCCCGACTCCCGTCCCCCCTTGCCACCTCACCCCGCCCCGTCGTCGCCCACGACCGACGTGATTCAGCACACGTACGAAACGGTTTCGTTTCGTTGACGTCGGGGGTATCTTCAGAGACATACGAATCCGTGTCGTTCGAAGCAGGAAAGGTGAGTGGGATGGCTGAAGCCGCAACGGTGCGTCGCAGTCGGATCACACCCGAGCGTGAGGCCGAGCTGTACACGGCCGTGCTCGACCTGCTTCGGGAAGTCGGCTACGACGCCCTCACGATGGACGCCGTAGCCGCCCGTACCCGTTCCAGCAAGGCCACCCTCTACCGCCAGTGGGGCGGCAAGGCCGAGCTCGTCGTGAAAGCGCTGCGGCATCAGAAGCCGCTGAAGTTCTCCGACGTGGACACCGGGAGCCTGCGGGGCGACTTCCTGGCCCTCGCCCTCCGGCAGGACGACTGTCAGATGGAGCAGGACTCCGCGCTGATGCGGGGTCTGGCCATGGCGGCGCACGGGAATCCGGATCTGCTGAAGGCGTTCCGGGAGTGGCTGATCGAGCCGGAACTGGAAGAGCTGCGCCGGGTGCTCCAGCGCGGTGTCGAACGCGGTGAGATCCGCGCGGACAATCCGGCGACGCAGTACGTGATGCACATGCTCATCGGTGCCTTCGCGGCTCGCACGATGATCGACGAACTCCCGCCGACGCAGGCCTTCCTGCATTCGTACATCGACGCCGTGGTCCTCCCCGCTCTCGGCGCCTGAATCCCACCCCTTCGCCCTTCACCTCTGCAAGTCGCTGTAGTCGCACCTGACGCGCCGCTCACGTCGTCGGGCTGATCCCCCCTGCCCCCACTCGGGTGATCACACCAGCCCCTGCCATCCCACGACCTGACCGGGAGTACGCCCTCGTGGCCACGTTCCTCTACAAACTCGGCCGACTCGCCTTCCGGCGACGGCACTTCGCCGCCCTGATATGGGTGGCCCTGCTGACACTCGCAGGCGTCGGCGCCGCCTCCGCGCCCGTCGCCGGATCGTCCTCCTTCTCGATCCCCGGCACCGAGGCCCAGAAGGCCTTCGACCTGCTGGAGAGCCGCTTCCCCGGTATGAGCGCCGACGGAGCGACCGCGCGTGTCGTCTTCAAGGCGCCCGCCGGCGAGAAGATGGCGGACAAGGACAACAAGGCGACGGTCGAGAAGGCCGTCAAGGTCCTCGGTACCGGCTCCGAGGTCACCTCGGTCGCCGACCCGTTCAAGACCCACGCCGTGAGCAAGGACGGGTCGGTCGCCTATGCCTCGGTGAAGTACGAGGTCTCCGGCATGGAGCTGAAGGACGCCTCGAAGGACGCCTTGAACGCCGCCGCGCAGGACGCGCGGAAGGCCGGACTGACCGTCGAGGTCGGCGGTGACGCGCTCCAGGCGACACCCGAGACCGGTTCCACCGAGGTCATCGGCATCGCGATCGCCGCGGTCGTCCTCGTCATCACCTTCGGTTCCCTGATCGCGGCCGGACTGCCGCTGCTGACCGCGCTGATCGGCGTCGGCATCGGCGTCTCGACGATCACCGCGCTCGCCAGCGCGCTCGACCTCGGCTCCACCACCTCCACCCTCGCGATGATGATCGGCCTCGCGGTCGGCATCGACTACGCCCTGTTCATCGTCTCCCGGTACCGGGCCGAGCTGGCCGAGGGCCGCGAACGCGAGGAAGCGGCCGGCCGGGCCGTCGGCACGGCGGGCTCGGCGGTGGTCTTCGCCGGACTGACCGTCGTGATCGCGCTGGTCGGTCTCTCGGTCGTCAACATCCCGATGCTGACGAAGATGGGTGTCGCGGCTGCGGGCACGGTCGCCATCGCCGTCCTCATCGCGCTGACGATGATCCCCGCGCTGCTCGGATACGCGGGCCGCAGGGTCCAGCCGGCCGGCAAGAAGAGCAGGCTCCTCGGCGGCGGCCGTGCCGCCAAGAAGGAGGGCAAGCCCAACATGGGCACCCGCTGGGCGAGCTTCGTCGTCCGCCGCCCGCTCGCCGTGCTGCTGCTCGGCGTGGTCGGCCTCGGCGCGGCCGCGATCCCGGCGGCCTCGCTCGAACTGGGCCTGCCCGACGACGGTTCACAGCCGACGTCCACCACGCAGCGCCGCGCCTACGACCTGCTCTCCGACGGCTTCGGGCCCGGCTTCAACGGTCCGCTGATGGTCGTGGTCGACGCCAAGGCGAGCGACGACCCGAAGGGCGCCGTCGCCCGGGTGACCGACGACGTGAAGGACCTCAAGAGCGTCGTCTCGGTCAGCCCGGCGACGTACAACAAGGCCGGCGACACCGCGATGATCACGGTGATCCCCGACGCGAAGCCGTCCTCCGTCACGACCGAGGACCTGGTCCACTCCATCCGTGACGCGGGCGGCGAGATCAGGGCCGACACGGACTCGACGGTTCTGGTCACCGGCTCCACGGCCATGAACATCGACTTCTCGCAGAAGCTCAACGACGCGCTGATCCCGTATCTCGCGCTCGTGGTCGGCCTCGCGTTCCTGCTGCTGATCGTGGTGTTCCGCTCGATCCTCGTCCCGCTGAAGGCGGCCCTCGGCTTCCTGCTCAGCGTGATGGCGGCGCTCGGCGCGGTGGTCGCGGTCTTCCAGTGGGGCTGGCTGGCCGGCCTGATGGGCGTCGAGGAGACCGGCCCGATCATGTCGATGATGCCGATCTTCATGGTGGGCGTCGTCTTCGGTCTGGCCATGGACTACGAGGTGTTCCTCGTGACGCGCATGCGCGAGGCCTACGTCCACGGGGAGAAGCCCGGCCAGGCGATCGTGACCGGGTTCAAGCACGGCGCACGGGTCGTCACGGCGGCCGCGGTCATCATGATCGCCGTCTTCTCCGGGTTCATCGGCTCCAGCGAGTCGATGATCAAGATGATCGGCTTCGGTCTCGCGATCGCCGTGTTCTTCGACGCGTTCGTCGTGCGGATGGCGCTCGTCCCGGCGGTGCTCGCGCTGCTGGGCAAGAAGGCCTGGTGGCTGCCGAGGTGGCTGGACCGCGCGCTGCCGAACGTGGATGTCGAGGGCGAGGGCCTGCGCGCCCTCGACGAGAAGCCGCGTGACGGTGACGACGACCGGGAACTGGCCCGCGTCTGAGTTCGGGACCGCGCGAGGTCTCACCGGTGAGACCTCGCCGATCACTCGGCGAGGTGCCGACGGGCAGTCAGTGAGCCACCGGGGTGGCGGCCGTGTACGTACGGCGGAGAAAGCGCATGAGCGCCTTCGTGTCGAGCTGCACGACCGCCACCCCTTGCGCGGAGTGGAACTCGAGGACGGCCTGGACGCGGCCGCACGGCCAGATGCGGACGTCGCCGCTGCTCACGGGGACGCGCAGGCCCTGTTCGAGGAGTTCGCGGTCGAAGACCCACTCGTGGGGACCGGGCAGCGTGATGTGCACCTGGCGGGGGTCGGCCCCCGGGTCGTACCGGAGGGCCACCGGGACGGCCCGGTGTTCGTCGTCGGCGGAGTCGGCGGTGTCGGTGACGATATGGGCGCGTGCGTACTGTTCGACAGCATGCATGAACCGACTCCTTACGCTGTGTCACATATGTGGAAGCTGTGAATCCGTCACTATTCCAATGTCGCACATCTCACGGAAACCGCTCTCCGGCCGCCCGTGACCATCCCCTTCTAGAACGCCTGCCCGGTCACGGCGCGCGCATGTGTGCGCCGGCGGTCACATCCGATCCGCGGGGCGGATCATGGTGACGGACGTCGTGCGAGCGGGCCGTTCCCGCGGTCCCGTCCGCCGTCACGCCTGCCGCGCCGGGCGTGAACTGCTCGCGGGCTCACGCCTGTCGTGGGCTATTCGTGGGCTCATCGCTCTTGCAAGTCATTCGCAACAAGGCACTATCATCGAACGGTGCATGTGCCTGACGGATTCATCAACGCCCCGGTCTCCGCCGTCACGGGAGTGGTCGCCGCCGGCGCCATCGCCGTGAGTCTGCGGGGTGCCCGCCGCGAACTCGACGAGCGGACCGCGCCGCTCGCCGGCCTGGTCGCCGCCTTCATCTTCGCCGTGCAGATGCTGAACTTCCCGGTCGCCGCCGGGACCAGCGGACATCTGCTCGGCGGCGCGCTGGCCGCGATTCTCGTCGGACCCTTCACCGGTGTCCTCTGCGTCTCCGTGGTCCTGCTCATGCAGGGCATCCTCTTCGCGGACGGCGGCCTCACCGCGCTCGGCGTGAACATCACCGACATGGCGATCGTCACCACCGTCGTCTCGTACGCCCTCTTCCGCGGCCTGGTGAAGGTGCTGCCCCGCAAGCGGCGTTCGGTCACCGTCGCGGCCTTCGTCGCCGCGCTGCTGTCCGTTCCGGCCGCCGCCCTCGCCTTCACCTTCCTCTACGCCATCGGCGGCACCACCGACGTCGCGATCTCCAAGGTCGCCACGGCCATGATCGGCGTCCATGTCCTCATCGGCATCGGCGAGGCCGCGATCACCGCGCTCACCGTCGGCGCCGTCATCGCCGTACGGCCCGATCTCGTGTACGGCGCCCGCGGCCTCCAGCAGCGGCTCAAGCTGCGGGTGAACGGGGAGCTCGTCGACGCCCCCACGGCCGCCGCCCCCGTCGCCGCCCGCTCCTCGCACCGCACGGTGTGGATCACCGGCCTGGTCACCTCCCTGGTCCTCGCCGGATTCGTCAGCTTCTACGCGTCCGCCGACCCCGACGGCCTGGAGAAGGTCGCCAAGGACAAGGGCATCGACGCGAAGGCCGAGAAGCACGCAACGGAGGACTCCTCGCCGCTCGCCGGATACGGAGTCAAGGACATCTCCGACGCCCGTGTCTCCGGTGGTCTCGCGGGGGTGATCGGCGTCGGCGTCACCGTCGTCGCGGGCACCGGTGTCTTCTGGGCGCTCCGCAGGCGGCGTACGGCCGACGCGTCACCCGCATCGCTGCCCGAGGGAGTCTGAGGTGGGCGCCGGCCACGCCCACAAGCTGTACCGGCACGGGCACTCGCCGGTCCACGCCCTCCCGCCGCACACCAAACTCGCCGCCGCCTTCGGCTTCGTGCTGGTGGTCGTCTCCACCCCGCGCGAGGCGATGTGGGCGTTCGCGCTGTACGCCGCGCTGCTCGCGGTGGTGGCCCGCCAGGCCCGTGTACCGGCGGGCTTCCTCCTGAAGCGGCTGCTGATCGAGATCCCGTTCGTGGCGTTCGCGGTGCTGATGCCGTTCGTGGCGGAGGGCGAGCGGGTGGACGTGCTGGGACTGTCCCTGAGCGTCAACGGCCTGTGGGGCGCCTGGAACGTCCTCGCCAAGGGCACCCTCGGCGTCGCCGCCTCCGTCCTCCTCGCCTCCACGACCGAACTGCGGGAACTGCTCCTCGGCCTGCAACGGCTGAAGCTCCCGCCGCTCCTGGTGCAGATCGCCTCCTTCATGATCCGGTACGGCGATGTCATCACCGGCGAGATGCGGCGCATGCGGATCGCGCGGGAGTCGCGCGGCTTCGAGGCGAGCGGCGTGCGGCACTGGGGAGTGCTCGCCAAGTCGGCGGGCGCGCTGTTCATCCGCTCCTACGAACGCGGGGAACGCGTGCATCTCGCCATGGTGAGCCGGGGGTACGCCGGTTCCATGCCCGTCATCGACGAGGTGACCGCGTCCCGGGCGCAGTGGTCGTACGCCCTCGCCCTTCCGTTCGCCGCCTTTGTCGTATGTCTGTTGGGATGGATGCTGTGATGTCTGCCGGTACACCTGGGGGGACGGCTGTGGAGAGCGCTGAGGGGATGCACGGGCGGATGACCGAGGACAGGTCCGGCGGGACGCCCGGGGGGACGCACGCCGTGCCCGCTTCGCTGGAGGTCTCCGGCCTCGCCTTCGCCTACCCCGACGGGCACCAGGCCCTGTTCGGCGTCGACTTCACCATCGGACGCGGCGAGCGCGTCGCGCTGCTCGGCCCGAACGGCGCCGGAAAGACCACCCTCGTCCTGCACCTCAACGGCATCCTGACCGGCGGCGCCGGGACGGTGACGGTCGCCGGACTCCCGGTCGGCAAGCGGCACATGGCCGAGATCCGGCGCAAGGTCGGCATCGTGTTCCAGGACCCGGACGACCAGCTGTTCATGCCGTCCGTGCGGGAGGACGTCGCCTTCGGTCCCGCCGCCGCGGGGCTGAAGGGTGACGCGCTGGAGGAACGCGTCCGTACGGCTCTGGAGCGCGTCGGCATGGAGGCCTTCGCCGACCGCCCGCCGCACCACCTGTCCTTCGGGCAGCGGCGTCGCGTCGCCGTGGCGACGGTGCTGGCGATGGAGCCCGAGATCCTCGTCCTCGACGAACCCTCCTCCAACCTCGACCCCGCCTCCCGGCGCGAACTCGCCGACATCCTGCGCTCGTTGGACGTCACCGTCCTCATGGTCACCCATGACCTGCCGTACGCCCTCGAACTGTGCCCGCGCTCCCTCGTCCTGAGCGACGGTGTGATCGTGGCCGACGGCCGCACCGGCGACCTCCTGTCCGACGACGAGCTCATGCGCACCCACCGTCTGGAGCTGCCCTTCGGGTTCGACCCGCGCTCCGTGACAATGGGGGCGTGACCAAACAAGAGGACGTCGGGCCGCCGGACGGTTCGCTGCTGCTCGACGACCAGTTGTGCTTCGCGCTGTACGCCGCCCAGCGGGCCGTGACCGCCGCGTACCGCCCGCTGCTGGAGGAGCTCGGCCTCACCTATCCGCAGTACCTCGTCCTGCTGGTCCTCTGGGAGCGGGGCGAGACCACGGTCAAGGAACTGGCCGGTGCCCTCCACCTCGACTACGGCACGATGTCTCCGCTGCTCAAGCGGCTGGAGTCGGCGGGGCTGGTGCGCCGCGAGCGCTCGGCGCACGACGAACGCTCCGTGCGCGTCGCCCTCACCGGGCGCGGCGAACTGCTGAGGGAGCGCGCGGAGGAGGTGCCGCAGGCCCTGCTGACGGCGACCGGTATGAGCGGCGCCGACGTCACGCGCCTGCGCGAGGAGCTCCGGCTGCTGACGGAGCGTGCGGAGGGTGCGGCGGCCCGGGGCCGCTGACCCCCCGCCGGGGGCTTCGGTGCCTCGGCCCGCCGGCTGTCCGCGGTTTCCGCCCCCCTGGGCATTCCGGGTTCCATACCGGCCAGTACCTTGTGCACGATGTACTTGTGCACTTCTGTGTTGTCCACCCAGGGGGAGGTACTGCCGTGATCGACGGCGCCGTTGTCGACACCCGTCCGACGAAGATCATGTATGTCGCCGAGGCCACCGCGCACGGCGGCCGGGACGGCTTTGTGACCAGTCAGGACGGGCAGCTCGAACTGAAGGTCGCGATGCCACCGGCGCTCGGCGGCGACGGGAACGGCACGAACCCGGAGCAGCTGTTCGCGGCCGGGTACAGCGCCTGCTTCCACAACGCGCTGGTGCTGGTGGGCCGTCGCGCCGGGTACGACCTCTCCGGTTCCACGGTCGCGGCGAAGGTCGGGATCGGCCCCAACAAGCAGCGTGGCTACGGACTGGCGGTGGCCCTGAGCATCTCGCTCCCCGTCGTCGACCAGGAGGTGGCGACCAAGCTCGTGGACGCGGCACACGAGGTCTGCCCGTACTCGAACGCCACCCGCGGCAACATCGAGGTCACGATCGTGCTGGGCTAGGAACCCTAGGAATCGAAGGCCGCGGACGCGTGTTGCACTCAGTGTTGGCAGTGGTGAGGCGACAGGGAGCGCGGGCGTGGACGTGAACGGCACAGTGGCCGAGGGCTTCGAGCCGGTCAGGGAGGCGTTCGCGGGCAACTTCGCGGCGCTGGGGGACCGGGGCGCCGCCGTCACCGTGTACCGCGACGGGCGCAAGGTCGTCGACCTGTGGGGCGGCACCCGCGACGTCGACGGCACCGAGCCCTGGCAGCGCGGCACCGCGCAGATCGTGCGCTCCGCGACGAAGGGCGTCGCCGCCGCCGTACTCCTGATGCTCGCGCAGCGCGGCCACCTCGACCTGGACGCGCCGGTCGGCGCCCACTGGCCCGAGTACAAGGCGCGCGGCAAGGAGCACACGCGGGTGCGGCACGTGCTCGCGCACCGGGCCGGAGTGCCCGTCCTCGACCGTCCGCTCACCCCCGCCGAGGCCGCCGACCTCGACCTCGCGGCCGCCGCGGTGGCCGCGCAGACGCCGGTGTGGGAGCCCGGGGCCGAGCACGGGTACCACGCGCAGACGTACAGCTGGCTGACCGGCGAGCTGGTCCGGCGGGTGACCGGGCGCACCATCGGCCGGTGGATCGCGGACGAGATCGCCCGGCCGCTGGACCTGGACCTGTGGGTCGGGCTTCCGGAGGCGGTGGCCGGCCGGGTGGGGCGGGTCGCACAGGTCGAGGCGCTGTCGACGCCCGGCGGTCTGAAGACCCGTCCGAAGCGGGCGGTCTCCGAGGCCTACGCCGACCCCGACAGTCTCACCCGCCGCGCTTTCGCCGCGATCACCCCGATGCCCGACGAGAACGATCCCGGCTACCGCGCGGCCGTCCTGCCCGCCTCGAACGGCATCGCCACGGCCGACGGCCTCGCCCGCTTCTACGCCGCGCTGATCGGGGAGGTGGACGGCGTAAGACTGTTCACGCCGGAGACGGTGGCGGCCGCGCGGGCGGAACGGTCCGCGGGACCCGACCGGGTCCTGGTCGTCAACACCCGGTTCGGTCTCGGCTACATGCTCCACGGCGGGGCGTCGCCCCTGCTCTCTCCGGGCTCCTTCGGCCACCCCGGCCGTGGCGGCGCCCTCGGCTTCGCCGACCCCGAGTCGGGCATCGCCTTCGGATACGTCACCAACGGCTTCCGCACGAGCGTGACGGCGGACGCGCGGGCGCAGGCGCTGGTACGGGCGGTACGGACGGCCGTCGACGCGTAGCCGTCCGACCGAGGACGAGCCGTACGACCGAGGACGCCTCTCCCCGGAGGAGAAGGGGGCGGGCTGCGGCTGCTCCCGATCCCCACCCGGGACGGCTTCCGGGACGCTTCCTGCACCCGCTCCCGGGGAGTGTCCTGGCCGCCGGCCGACCGCCGGCGCGGCCTCGACCGCGTCGGCAGGCTTCCCGCCCGGACCGGACCCGAGCCGGGCGGTGGTCTCGAAACCGGTGAACCGGCGGGCTCACGGCGGTCCACGGCGGCGCGCGCTCGCCGCGCGGCACCTACCCGGCGTGCAGCATCAGCCCGATCCCCACGACCAGGAGTCCCGCCGCCGCGATCCTGGGCGCTCCGAACCGTTCCTTGAAGAACACCGCCCCGATGGCGGCGCCCACGATGATCGAGGACTCTCGCAGGGCCGCGATCGGAGCCAGTTCGGCCCGTGTCTGGGCCCACAGCACCAGCCCGTAGGCCGAGACGGAGAGTGCCGCGCCGAGGAAGCCGACCGCGGCGAACGGCCTGAGCGCCGAGACGGTCTCACCGCGCCAGCGGTACAGCGCGTACGCCGGGATCACCACGCCCTCCATCGCCATCAGCCAGGCGATGTACCCGAGGGCGGAGCCGGACTCACGCACACCCAGGCCGTCGACCACGGTGTACGCGGCGATCGACACGCCCGTCGCGAGCGCGGCGCCGATCGCCGCCCAGTTGGGCCGACGGCCGCGCAGCCCCCACAGGGCGACACCCGTCAGCCCCGCGCAGGACAGCGCGACGCCGGAGGCCGCCCAGCCGTCGGGCACCTCGTGCGCGAAGACCGCCGCCAGCACGGTGACGACCAGCGGAGCGGTGCCCCGCGCGATCGGATAGGCCTGCCCGAAGTCGCCGAGCCGGAAGGAACGCATCAGCAGCACGTAGTACGCGATGTGGATGAGGGCCGAGGCGACGAGGTACGGCCAGGCCCCGGACGCGGGGAACGCCACGAACGGCACCATGACCAGGCCGATCAGCATGCCGCCGCCCGCGATCAGCGTGAAGCCGACGAGCTTGTCGGTGATGCGGTGCGCGATCGCGTTCCAGCTGGCGTGGGTGACCGCTGCGAGCAGCACCGCCGCGGTGACGAGCGGGGTCACGCGATGGGCTCGCGCACGTCCACCAGCGTGCCGCCCGCGTGGGCGATCAGGCTCTTCGGGTCCATCGGGAAGATGGTGAACGGGGTGCCCGCCGAGGTCCACACCGTGTCGTGGTCGAGCAGCGAACGGTCCACCAGGACACGGATCTTCGTCCGGTGCCCGAAGGGCGGTACGGCGCCGGTCGCGTACCCCGTCGACTCCCGCACGAGGTGTGCCCCGGCCCGGGTGATCTTCTCGGCGCCCAGCTCCCGCTGTACGAGCTCCATGTCGACCTGTGCCGAGCCGTCCAGCAGCACCAGCACCGGAACCCCGTCCGCCGCGAAGAACAGCGACTTGCAGATCTGGCTCAGCTCGCAGCCGATCGCGGCGGCGGCCTCGGCGGCGGTGCGGTTCGCGTCGGGGAAACGACGGACGCGCCCGGTCACCTCGCCGAGCCCCAGCTCCCGCAGGGCCTCGGCGAAACGGGGGTGAGGGGCGTTCTCGGCGGGGGGCTGCTCCTCGCCGGCGTTCTCATCGGTGGCGGTCATGAGAGGCACGCTAGCGGTCGGTGTACGCGCCACGCGAGCGGGTGTGTCCCCGGGGAGCGGGTGCGGTCGGGGGAGTCAGCTGCCCGCCTTCAGCAGTGCCGCCACGATCGGCCCGGCCGTGCTGCCGCCGTGGCCGCCCTGCTGGACGACGCCCGCCGCCGCCAGGTCGCCCTTCCACGCCGTGAACCAGCCGTTCGGCTTCTTCTGGTTGTCGACCTCGGCGGAGCCGGTCTTGGCGCCGTAGTCGGGGCCGAGACCGGACATGGCCTCGGCGGCGGTGCCGGCGGCGGCCGTGTACTGCATGACCTCGCGCAGCTGGGAGAGCGTGGACGCCGACAGGGTGCGGGACGCCGTGGCCAGGGTGCGGTGGTCGACCGACGGGGCCACCAGGTACGGCTGGTGGAAGGTGCCGGACTTGACGGTGGAGGCGACGGACGCCATGTTCAGCGGGCTCATGCGGACCCCGCCCTGGCCCATCAGCGACGCGGCCATCTGCGCCGCGCTCTGCACCGGCACCGCGCCGTCGAACGACGGCACGCCCACGGCCCAGTTGTTCATGCTCAGGCCGAAGACCTGCTGGGCCTGCTTGGTCAGGTCCTCGTTCTTCAGCTTCTTCGCCTGGCTGATGAAGGCGGTGTTGCAGGACCGCGCGAAGCTCGCCTTGAACGTGCCGTTCTTGATCTCGAAGTCGTCGTCGTTGTGGAACTTCCAGCCGCCGTACGTGACCGTCTTGGGGCAGGGGTGCTCCTTGTCGGCCGAGGCCAGACCCTTGTCGAAGAGCAGCGACGCGGTGATGACCTTCATCGTGGAGCCGGGCGCGAGGGAGCCCTGGAAGGCGGTGTTGAAGCCGTGGCCGCTGTTCGCGACGGCGAGGATCTCGCCCGTCGAGGGGCGCATCAGGACCACGGACGCCTTCTCCTTGGCGGCCACCTGGCGCTCCGCCTCCGCCTGGAGGGTCGCGCTGAGCGTCGTCTTCACGGTGCCCGGGGTGCCCTTGCTGAGCGTCACCAGCGTCTTGTCGGGGGTCTTCTGGGTGCCCTTCTTCGCGGCCTTGCGGATCACGCGCAGCTCGATGCCCGCCTTGCCGCCGGCCGTCTTGCCGAACTTCTCGCGCAGTCCGTCGAGGACCGTCCCCAGGGAGGGGTACTTGGCGGCGGTCAGCTCACCGCCCTCGCTGTCGAGCGCGGTGACCGGCGGCGTCCCCGACGCTCCGGTCACCAGCCGGTCGCCGTCCTGGAGGTCCGGGTGGACGACGGACGGCTTCCAGCCGACCAGCGCCACACCGTCCTTCGCCCGGCGCACGACCGTCATCTTCGACTCGTACGTCAGGGGCTTGGTCGTGCCCTTGTAGGTGACGGTGGCCTTGACCTCGAACGGGACGTCGGCGCCCGACGGCTTTCCGCGCTTCAGGGTCACGCCGGTGATGTGGGCGTCCTTGCCGTAGCCGGTCAGCGTGGTCGTGGCGGCCGCCGAGTCGTCGGTGGCGGCGGCGGCCGCGGTGACGTCGCCGCTCTGCCAGGCGGTGAGGAAGGCGGAGGACGCCAGACGGATCTCGGCCGCCGACAGCGGGCCCGTCTTGACGGCCTTGCGGGTGGTGGCCGTGGTCCCCTCGTCGGCCGCCGCGCCACTGCCGTACAGGCTGTACGCGCCGAACGCCCCGCCGACGACGGCCACGGCGATCACTCCGCCGAGTACGGCGGGCTGCTTGGTCTTCCGCCGCTCGGCGACGCGCCTTCTCTTGCCCACAGCTTTCAGCCCTCCGCCGTCCCCTGATGCCCCGTGACACACCCCCGTGCCCCTCGCTCCTCAACGAGAGGCACCACCCTAGGGTCCCGTCCTGTGCGGGGCGACTTCAGCCGCCCGTTCGTAGCACAGCTGCGACGATCGGACCGGCCGCGTCTCCGCCGTGGCCGCCCTCCTGGGTCATGGCGGCGGCCGCGATGTCGTTCCGGTAGCCGGTGAACCAGCTGTTGGACACGGCCTGGCCGTCGACCTCGGCGGAGCCGGTCTTGGCGCCGATGGAGCCGCCGAGCGTGGACATCACCCCGGCGGCGGTGCCGCTGACCGCCGTGCGGTTCATCATCGAGCGCAGCTGCGCGACCGTGCTGCTGGACAGACCCTTCGCGGTGGCCAGTTCACGGTCGTCGAGGGAGCGCGGCACGATGACCGGCTGCCGGAAGACGCCCGTCATCGCGGTCGCCGTCACCGACGCCATGTTCAGCGGGCTCATCTGGACCTGGCCCTGGCCGATCATGTTGGCCGCCGTGTCCGGGCCGCCGGAGGCGGGCACCGAGCCGTCGAAGGACGCGATGCCGGTCTTCCAGTTGTCCTGACCGAGCCCGAAGCGCTGCTGGGCCTCGTTGGTGAGCGAGTCGACCTTCACCTCGTCGGCGTAGTTCACGAACGCCGTGTTGCACGAGCGCGCGAAGCTGTCGGAGAGTGTGGCGTTCTCCTGCGGCTTCATGCCCGTGAGGTTGTGGAAGGTCTGGCTCTGCCACACCCCGGTGTCCGTGCAGGGAGCGGGACCGTTCGCCGTCGTGATGCCGTTGTCGATGAGGGTCGCCGCGCTGATGATCTTCATCGTGGAGCCGGGCGCGAGCTTGCCGAGGAAGGCCGCGTTGAAGCCGTCCTGACGGTGGTTGGCGACGGCCAGCACCTCGCCGGTGCTGGGCTTCACCGCCACCACGGAGGACTCGGCGTATCCCGTGACCGCCTTCTCGGCGGCGGCCTGCGCGCTCGCGCTGAGTGTCGTACGGACCTTGCCCGCCCGCCCCTTGGCGAGGGTGACCAGCGTCGTGTCGCCGTTTTCCTCGCCCCCGTGCCGGATCGCCAGCTCGATGCCGGGGGAGCCGCCCGCCGTGTCGCCGTACTTCTCGCGGAGCGCGTCCAGGATCGGCCCCAGCGACGGATACTTCGCCTTCGTCAGGACAACGTTGTTCCGGTCCACGGCCTCGATCGCCGGACTCGACGACTCGCCCGTGACCAGGGTGTCCCCGTCCTTCAGCTCCGGGTGGAGGACGGACGGCTTCCAGGCGACCAGCGCCTTCCCGGTGGTCTCTCCCCGAACGACGGTCAGTTCGGAGTCGTACGAGAAGGGCTTGCTCTTCCCGTCGTAGGAGACCTCGGCCTTGACGGAGAACGGCACGGTCGCCCCGGACGGCGTGCCCGGAGTGATCCTCACGTGGGTGAGGTGCGCGTCGTCGCGGTAACCGGTGAGCAGTTGCTCGGCGTTCGACGCGTAGTTCGTCCGGGCCGCGGCGTCGGCCGCGTCGCCCTTCTCCCAAGCCGCGAAGAACGCGCGGCTGGTCTCCTTGATCTCGGTGCCGCTCGGCGGTCCGGTCTCCACCGGAGCGGGCCCGTCGGCGCGACCGCCGCCGTCCCCGCTGATCGAGGTCACCACGTTGTAGGCGCCGTACCCGGCACCGCCCACCATCACTGCGAACACACTGCCGATGACGGCAGCTTTTGCCCCCTTGCGCATCGCGCGATCCCTCCCCGTGAACCCTTCTCCGAACTTCTGAACGCGTTCAGAAAAGCCGGTCCACCCCGCACTGTAGGCGCGCGTGGGGCTCATGGTGCAGACCTTCGCCGAATTGTTAGCCCCATGCATCGAGTCACATACGTGAAAATCATTCACCGATGAGTGTCGCGGCTCTTCGTGACCCTCCGTCCCGCCCCGGGCGGTGATCGCGTACCCGGATGCGGCCCTTGCGGGGAGCGCTCAGCATGAAGACGTGAACGAGCCGGTGGCCGTGGTCCGCCGAGCACGGCGAGCGCAGACGGGAGAGACATCGTGGCCAAGCCCGACGCAGTCTTCATCTACATCGGCACCTATCCGAGCGAAGCGGCGGCGCGAGCCGACTACGACATCGTCAAGGACCTTCACTCGGCCGGTGCGGTCGGCACCTACGACGCCTCCGTGGTCACCAAGGACGAAGCCGGCAAGGTCCATGTGAACAAGGACGAGACGGCCACGCGGCACGGGGCGTGGGGCGGAGCCGCCGCCGGAGCGGTCGTCGGCCTGCTCTTCCCGCCGGCGGTCATCGGCACCGCCCTCGTCGGCGCGGCCGCGGGAGGTGTGGGCGGCCACCTGTGGCGTGGCATGTCGCGCTCGGACGTCAAGGAGTTCGGCGAGATCATCGACGAGGGAGAAGCCGCCCTCGTCATCGTCGGCGCGAGCACACTCTCGCACGCCCTCGAGAAGGCCGAACTGAAGGCCGAGAAGCAGATCGCCAAGGAACTCGACGTGAGCCCGAGCGACATCGACAAGGCCGTCCAGCAGGCAGCCGGCGAGGTCGCCTGACCGCGGCATCGGCAGCCGCCGCCGGGCCGAGGGCGGCTCTACCGGTTGGTCAGGTCCACGAGGAGATCGCAGTGCGGGTCGTCCGGGGCCGGCCGTCGGTACTGCTCTTCCCCGAGGAGGGAAGGCACGGAGGCGATCAGCGCGGTGTGCGGTGTCTCGGTCAGGCGGATGTCCGCGCCGATGATGCCGGGCCGGTCGGGACGCTGCACGTACAGGCGCAACAGCCCGTCGCCGTGCATCAGGAAGCCGATCAGGAAGGGGTTCTCGTCGTCGCCGGGGTCGGACAGGGCGCGCACGACGGTGAGTGCCCGGCCCTGTTCGGGTTCCGGGTCCGGGGTGATCCCCTCCGGGCGGAGGCGGATGAGCGTCATCCCCATGACCTCGTCGACATCACTACTGCTGTAAATCTGGGGCCCGGTCAGGACAGTACGCAGCAGGCCGGGGATCCAGTAAGGGGTCACCGTGTCGTTGGGAATCTCGTAGAGCAGGTTCATGACGTGCTCGCCCTCTCCGGCACGGATGGCGATCCGTACGGCGCCGGGCGCGGGCAGGACACCGAGCAGGCGGCAATGTTCTGCGATCGGGGCATTCAGGTGGTACAGAAGTTGGCGGGTGACATCCGCCTGCTGCGCTCGGTCTTCCGGATCTGTCACGGATGCATCCATAGGCACCTGCTGTTTTAGCTATGGGCGAGGATCGGTGAGCGTAACGAGTTGCTCACGGCTCCGGACAGCCTCCCGCGAATAGCTCCACATGATTCTCGGTGGGAGTTGCCGCCCTTGCGGCAACGGTCCTGGCGGCCACTCCGGCGGCGGCCGCGCTCCACAGCTTGGGCTGGCACGTGAACAAGTCTGTCGCCTACTGTGACTCGCTGCCCCAACGCACAACGGTGGAGCAGATGAAGAAGGCGTCTTGCGACTCCCAGGTCATCACCCTGCAGCAGCTCGTCGTCTCGCAGGCAATCTCCCAAGGTATGTCTCAAGCCTCCGTCGCGGCGGGCAAGAACTGGCCCGGCCCTGGCCACTGAACTTCGGCCGATCACGCAATCGGAACGAATTCATATTCTCGGATCGCCAACGACGCGGCCCCGCTCTGAATTCCATGCCAAAGAGGGCCCGGCGGGTTGCCGGGCCCTCTTGGTGTGTCCGTACGGCTAGACCCAGGTGTCCAGCCACATCCGGGATCTCCATTGGTCGATGGGGATAGCGGTGCCGGTGTAGATGGGCCAGAAGTAGATGAAGTTCCAGGCGATCAGCAGGACCAGGACGCCCGCTCCCGCGGCGCCGACGACCCGGCGGCGTTCTCCGGAGCCGGGTGGGCCGAGGATCGCGCCGATCATCATCGTGACGGCGAGACAGAGGAACGGCACGAAGACGACGGCGTAGAAGAAGAAGATCGTGCGCTCCTGGTACATGAACCAGGGCAGATAGCCGGCCACGATGCCGCAGGCGATCGCGCCCGCCCGCCAGTCGCGGCGGAAGGCCCAGCGCCACAGCACGTAGAGGACCGCGAAGCAGGCGGCCCACCACAGCAGGGGCGTGCCGAGCGCCAGCACCTCACGGGCGCACTTGTCACCCGCGTCGGCGGGGCAGCCGTCCTTGCCGGGCAGCGGGGACTCGTAGAAGTACGAGACCGGGCGGCCGAGGACGAGCCAGCTCCACGGGTTGGACTGGTAGGTGTGCGGCGACGACAGCCCGACGTGGAACTTGTAGACCTCGTGCTCGTAGTGCCACAGGCTGCGCAGCCAGTCCGGGAGGAAGGCGAAGGAGCCGCCCTTGCCGTCCGTGACGGCCCAGTTGCGGAAGTAGCCGCCCTTGCCGTTGTCCGGCGACAGGATCCAGCCGGTCCAGGAGATCAGGTAGACCGACAGGGCGACCGGGACCGTCGCCAGGAACGTGATGCCCGTGTCGTGCTTGAGGGCCGCCAGGTAGGGGTGGCGGGCGCCCGCGACCCGGCGCGAGGCCACGTCCCACAGGACCGCCATCACACAGAACGCGGCGAGGATGTACAGCCCGTTCCACTTGGTGCCGATGGCCAGGCCCAGCATGAGGCCCGCCACCCAGCGCCAGGGCCGCCATCCCAGGCGGGTGGTCTCGGCGGTGTGCGCGTCGGGGTGGGCCACGCCGTCCGCGTCGGTGGGCAGCGCCGCCGCCAGCCTGGCCCGCGCCTTGTCGCGGTCGACGACGAGCGCGCCGAAGGCCGCCAGCACGAAGAACATCAGCACACCGTCGAGCAGCGAGGTGCGGCTCATCACGAAGTGCAGACCGTCCACCGCCATCAGCGTGCCCGCGAGACAGCCGAGGAAGGTCGAACGGAACAGCCGCCGCCCGATCCGGCACAGCAGCAGCACCGACAGCGTGCCGAGCAGCGCCGTCATGAACCGCCAGCCGAAGGGATTGAACCCGAACATCCATTCGCCGAGCCCGATGACGTACTTGCCGACCGGCGGATGCACGACATAGGCGGCGTCGGTCGGGATCCGAACGTTCCCGTTGCCCTGGAGGATCAGGTCGTTGGCGTCCTTCGCCCAGTTCACCTCGTACCCGCGGTGAATGAGCGCCCAGGCGTCCTTCGCGTAATACGTCTCGTCGAATATCACCGCCTTCGGGCTGCCCAGGTTCCAGAAGCGCATCAGCCCGGCGAGCAGGGTCACCAGGATCGGGCCGCCCCAGCCCGACCAGCGGTTGAACCGGTCGGCGACCTCCCGGCGCAGCCCGAGAGCGGCCCAGATCCGGGGGCCGGGCTCGGCGTACGGCGGTACGAGCCGGTCGCGCACATCACTTCTGGGCGGCGCCGTGTAGCGGAATCGGCGCAGCCGCTGCTGCCACGACGGCCGCTGCTCATCGGCGGCCTGGCCCTGCCGGGTGTCCGTGGAGGACGCGGTACTGGTCACCGCGCCATCGTAGGGAACACGTCTGTGGGAGTCCCGTGCCCGGGCCCTTCCGGTCGGATGAGCTTGTCGGGCCGCGCCCCTGCGAGGATGGAACCGTGACAGGAATCCTTGTGTTGGCAGGCACCCCCATCGGCGACATCTCCGACGCTCCGCCACGGCTCGCCGCGGAACTGACCGGGGCCGATGTCATCGCCGCCGAGGACACCCGCAGGCTCCGCCGGCTCACCCAGGCCCTGGGTGTCCAGCCGACAGGACGCGTCGTGTCGTACTTCGAGGGGAACGAGGCCGCCCGGACCCCGGAACTCGTCGAGGCGCTGGCCGGCGGGGCGCGGGTGCTGCTGGTCACCGACGCCGGGATGCCGTCCGTGTCGGACCCCGGTTACCGGCTGGTCGCGGCCGCGGTCGAGAAGGACATCAAGGTCACCGCCGTACCGGGCCCGTCCGCCGTGCTCACCGCGCTCGCGCTGTCCGGCCTGCCCGTCGACCGCTTCTGCTTCGAGGGCTTCCTGCCCCGGAAGGCCGGCGAGCGGCTGTCCCGGCTGCGCGAGGTCGCCGAGGAGCGCCGGACGCTGGTCTACTTCGAGGCGCCCCACCGGCTCGACGACACGCTCGCCGCCATGGCGGAGGTCCTCGGCACCCAGCGCCGCGCCGCCGTCTGCCGCGAGCTGACCAAGACGTACGAGGAGATCAAGCGAGGCCCGCTGGGCGAGCTGGCCGTCTGGGCCGCCGAGGGTGTCCGTGGCGAGATCACCCTCGTCGTCGAGGGCGCCCCCGACAAGGGCGCCGAGGAACTGGACGCCGACGAGCTGGTCCGCAGGGTGCAGGTGCGCGAGGAGGCGGGGGAGCGGCGCAAGGAGGCGATCGCCGCCGTCGCCGCGGAGGCCGGAATTCCCAAGAGGGACGTCTTCGATGCGGTCGTCGCGGCAAAGAACGCCGCACGAAGCGCCCCATAGAAGGGCAAAGGACTATCGTGAAAAGCAAAGCTCAGGCCGGGTAGACAGAGCCTTCCGACAAGGAAAGGCCAAAACGCCTCCAACACTCGACAGGCCTGATGCTTTCGCGCCGGGAGAAGCGTCCACTGGAAGCAGGGACGCACCCGTCCCTCGCCTTCGGCGGCGATGGAATTTCCGGGGGAAATTCCGTCGACGAAGGCGCTTGTCCAGCGGACAAGAGGAGCTGGCATGAGTGAGACCACAGGACGGACCGGCGGTATCGCCGCTGGTCAGGTCACCGAACAGACCGGGCATCGCAGCGTGGCGACGGCCGTAGTCCACGAATCGTATTCCTTCGCCTGCATGCGCTGCGGGCACGGCTGGGAACAGTCGTACGACATCGAGCACCACCGCGACGCGGAAGGTGGCGAGTTCGTGATGTACGTGGCGAACGGGCATGTCGTGCCGTCGCCGCTCAGCCGGCCCACCTGCCTGAACTGCGACAGCCACGTGGTGCGCATCATGCGCGCCGGCCAGGTGTCCTCCGTTCTCGACTCCATGCACTCCATGACGCACCGGCAACCTCGCCCGGCAGCGCCCCGGCGGTCCGGGAAGGGCCCCGAGGAGGCCGCTCCGGCCGAGTCCTCCGCCACCCCCGAGGAGCCGCACCACTGGCATCTGTCGGATCTCCTGCACCCGTTCCAGCACCGCAAGGCGGGCTGACCCGCGAGGTGAGGCCGGGCATGCCCCCTTCGTAGGATCGGGGCATGCCTTCCTCCGCTTCCGCCGCCCCCGACAAGAACGCCGCGCCCCCGCTCCCCGAGCCCCTGCGTGTTCCCGTCGCCGACTCGCACACCCACCTCGACATGCAGTCCGGCACGGTCGAGGAGGGCCTCGCCAAGGCCGCGTCCGTCGGTGTGACGACGGTCGTCCAGGTCGGCTGCGACGTGAACGGCTCCCGCTGGGCGGCCGAGACGGCGGCGGCGTACGACGCCGTCCACGCCACCGTCGCCCTGCACCCCAACGAAGCGCCCCGGATCGTGCACGGCGACCCCGACGGCTGGTCCCGGCAGGGGGCCCGGCAGCCGGGTGGCGACGCCGCGCTGGACGAGGCACTCGCGGAGATCGACCGTCTCGCCGCCCTTCCCCAGGTCAAGGGTGTCGGCGAGACCGGCCTGGACTACTTCCGCACGGGCCCCGAGGGCAAGGAGGCGCAGGAGCGCTCCTTCCGCGCCCACATCGAGATCGCCAAGCGGCACGGCAAGGCCCTGGTCATCCACGACCGCGACGCCCACACCGACGTCCTGCGCGTCCTCAAGGAGGAGGGCGCCCCCGAGCGGACCGTCTTCCACTGCTACTCCGGCGACGCCGACATGGCCGAGATCTGCGCCCGCGCCGGTTACTTCATGTCCTTCGCCGGCAACATGACCTTCAAGAACGCCCAGCCCCTGCGCGACGCGCTGGCCGTGGCCCCGCTCGGTCTCGTCCTCGTCGAGACCGACGCGCCCTTCCTGACCCCCGCGCCGTACCGCGGACGGCCCAACGCGCCGTATCTCATTCCGGTCACGGTGCGCGCCATGGCCGCGGTGCGCGGAATCGACGAAGACACGCTGGCGACCTCGCTCTCCGCCAACACCGCGCGCGCTTTCGATTACTGACCGATAACGGTCCCCGGGGTTCTCCCTGGTCGAACGAGCGCCTTTCGCAGGGGAGTGTCGCGACACAGCGTAGTCGCGTTGCTTGGGAGAGTGACGGCCGCTCCGCTAGGTTCTGGTCGCCCGATCCGGACCCCTGGAGCGTGTCGTCGTGAGCAGCTCGCGGTACGAGCAGTACGAGACGTACGGACCGACCGGTGGCGCCGAAGCCACCACGGTCGTCGTCGGTGTCACCGGCGTGGCCCCCGTCACCGGCGCGCCGGACGCCCCGACCGTGCCCCTCGGGCCCCTCGGGCTCGGCGGGCTCGGCGGGCTCGGCGGGGACGGCGTGGTCCGTGCGCCCGAGGCGGCCGGTGTGACGGCGGCTGCTTACGCGGAACGCTCCGGCTACCAGGAGTACTCCGGCCCCGCGGACCACGCGCGCTACGAGCCGTACGGCCAGGGACCCCCGGACCCCTACCGCCCGGGCTACGAATCGCGCACACCCGAGCCCGCCGTGTCCGACGGGCCCCCCGCGCCGGGAGTACCCGGCGTACTCGGTGCACGCGGTGCGTTCGCCGTGCGCCGAATGCGTGGCGCGCCCGACGCGCCGACCGAGCCCCGCCTCCCGCGGCAGTCGGCGGACACCGTGGCCGCCGCGACCTCCGCGGGCGGAGACACCCTGCCGGGGCCGCGTGAGGCGTACGCGGATACCGGGAGTCCTGACGGCACGGACAGGCCCGACGGTGCGCCCGCGACCGGCGGGCGGGCCGAGGCGCGCCGCGCGGCCCGCCGCAAGCGCGCCACCGAGCGCCCGGACGCCCTGCGCCGGCTGCTCCCGCAGGCTCTGGTCGTGGCCTTCCTGGCCGGCGGCACCTCCGCCTTCGTCGCCAACGACAAGGCGATCGAGCTCAGCGTCGACGGCAGGCCGCGCACGTTGCACACCTTCGCGGACGACGTGACGGAACTGCTCGCCGACGAAGGCGTGAAGGTGGGGCCGCACGACGTCGTCGCGCCCACCCCCGGCACGGCCCTCGCCAGCGGGGACGAGGTCGCGGTGCGTTACGGGCGCCCGGTGCACCTCACGCTCGACGGAGACCGGCGCAGGGTGTGGACGACCGCGCACACCGTGGAGGGAGCGCTCAGACAACTGGGGGTGCGGGCCGAGGGCGCGTACGTGTCCACCTCGCGCTCCCAGCGGATCGGACGCGAGGGCCTGGCGCTCGACGTGCGGACCGAGCGCACGGTCACGATCATGGCCGACGGCCGGGCGCGGACGATCCGCACGAACGCCTCGAGCGTCGGGGAGGCCATCGAGGAGGCCGGGATCGCCCTGCACGGACAGGACACGACCTCCGTGCCGGCCGGGAGCTTCCCGCGGGACGGCCAGACGGTCACCGTCCTGCGCGTCACCGGGACCAGAGAGGTCCGCGAGGAGCCGATCCCGTTCGAGGTGCGGAGGACGGACGACTCCTCGCTGTTCAAGGGCCTCGAGGTCGTCGAGCGCCCAGGCCGCTTCGGAGCGCGGCGCGTCACGTACACCCTGCGGACCGTCAACGGTGTCCGGCAGAGGCCGCGCCGCGTCCGGTCCGAGGTGGTGCGGGAGCCGCAGGTCCAGCTGGTCAGGGTCGGTACGAAGCCCCATCCCGTGTCCGTCGACGGCGCCGACCACCTGGACTGGTCCGGCCTCGCCGCGTGCGAGTCGGGCGGCCGCCCCGGTGCGGTGGACCCGTCCGGCACGTACGGCGGCCTCTACCAGTTCGACACCCACACCTGGCACGCCCTGGGCGGCAGCGGGCGCCCCCAGGACGCCCCGGCCGCGGAACAGACCCTCCGGGCGAAGAAGCTGTACGTGCGGCGCGGGGCGAGTCCCTGGCCGCACTGCGGGCCACGGCTGCACGGCTGACCCGAGTCCCCCCGTACCCTGGGCAGGTGACCAGCCCCACCCCCGACGCCCTCCTGGGCCCCGCCGACATCCGCGAACTCGCGGCAGCCCTCGGCGTACGGCCCACCAAGCAGCGCGGCCAGAACTTTGTGATCGACGCGAACACGGTGCGCCGCATCGTGCGGACCGCGGAGGTGCGGCCCGACGACGTGGTCGTGGAGGTGGGACCCGGCCTCGGCTCACTGACGCTGGGCCTGCTGGAGACGGCGGACCGGGTCGTCGCCGTCGAGATCGACGACGTCCTCGCGAGCGCGCTCCCCGCCACGGTGGCGGCGCGCATGCCGGACCGGGCCGAGCGGTTCTCGCTCGTGCACTCGGACGCGATGCACGTCCAGGAGCTGCCGGGCCCGCCCCCGACCGCGCTGGTCGCGAACCTCCCGTACAACGTCGCCGTGCCCGTCCTGCTGCACATGCTCGACACCTTCCCGACCATCGAGCGCACCCTCGTGATGGTCCAGGCGGAGGTCGCCGACCGGCTCGCCGCGGCGCCCGGTTCGAAGGTGTACGGCGTGCCGTCCGTGAAGGCGAACTGGTACGCCGAGGTGAAGCGGGCCGGCTCCATCGGGCGCAACGTCTTCTGGCCGGCCCCCAACGTCGACAGCGGGCTCGTGGCGCTCACCCGGCGCGCCGAGCCGATCTCCACGACCGCGGCGAAGAGCGAGGTGTTCGCGGCGGTGGACGCGGCCTTCGCGCAGCGCCGCAAGACCCTGCGCGCCGCCCTCGCCGGATGGGCCGGTTCGGCCCCCGCCGCCGAGGCCGCGCTCGTCGCCGCCGGTGTCTCCCCGCAGGCACGTGGCGAGTCCCTGACGGTCGAGGAGTTCGCCCGGATCGCGGAGAACCGCGGCGAGGCGAACGGCGCGAACACCAAGGGCGCCCGCCGGTACCGCGACGCGAACGCCGACGCCAGCGCCGCCGAGAACACCGAGAACACCGAGAACACCGAGCACAAGGAGTCGACCCAGCCGTGACGGTGACGGTACGCGTCCCTGCCAAGGTCAACGTCCAGCTCGCGGTGGGCGGCGCACGCCCCGACGGCTTCCACGACCTGGCCAACGTGTTTCTCGCGGTCGGCCTGTACGACGAGGTCACGGTCACTCAGGCCGACGAGCTGCGCGTCACCTGCGCGGGCCCGGACGCCGCCCAGGTGCCTCTCGACCGGACCAACCTCGCGGCCCGCGCGGCCCTCGAACTCGCCCGCCGGTACGGCCTCGACCCCGCCGTCCACCTCCACATCGCCAAGGACATCCCCGTCGCCGGCGGCATGGCGGGCGGCAGCGCGGACGGAGCGGGCGCGCTGCTCGCCTGCGACGCGCTGTGGGGCACGAACGCCTCGCGCGACGAACTCCTCGACATCTGCGCCGAATTGGGCAGTGATGTGCCGTTCTCCCTGGTGGGCGGTGCGGCGCTCGGCACCGGGCGCGGTGAGCAGCTGCGTGCCCTGGAGGTCGGCGGGACCTTCCACTGGGTCTTCGCGATGGCCGAGCGCGGGCTGTCGACCCCGGCGGTCTTCCGGGAGTTCGACCGGATGAACGAGGGCGTACGCGTCCCGGAGCCGGTCGCCTCGCAGGACCTGCTGGACGCGTTGGCGAAGGGGGACGCGGGGGCCCTCGCGCGCACCGTCTCCAACGACCTCCAGCCCGCGGCCCTCTCCCTTTTCCCGGCCCTCGCCGACACCCTCGCGGCGGGCCGCACGGCCGGTGCCCTCGCCGCGCTCGTCTCCGGCTCGGGCCCGACCACGGCGTTCCTCGCCGCTGACGCGGCGTCCGCGAAGAGCATCGCCGAGGCACTGCTCACGTCGGGCACCTGCCGTTCCGCCCGCGTCACCCGGAGCCCGGCGCCCGGCGCGACGGTGCTCTGACGTCGGCCGGACGTCCGCCCTGGTCACCGGCCCCGGCTTCCTTGACGCACCGGCTCCGGCCTCCCTGGGGCACCACCCCGCCCCCCTGGGCGTGCGGCCGGGACGGGGCGGCGTACGCCACGGCTCGGTGCCCCCGTGGCGCGGACTACTCTTGAGGGTCGATCGTCCCCCTTGTCAGGAGAGAAATGGCCGTCAACCTGGTCAATGTCGAGTCCGTCAGCAAGGTGTACGGCACCCGTGCACTGCTCGACGGAGTCTCCCTCGGCGTCAGCGAGGGGGACCGGATCGGCGTGGTCGGCCGGAACGGCGACGGCAAGACGACCCTGATCCGCATGCTCGCCAAGCTGGAGGAGCCCGACACCGGCCGCGTCACGCACTCCGGCGGCCTGCACGTCGGCGTGCTGACCCAGCACGACTCGCTCGACCCCACGGCCACCGTCCGCCACGAGGTCATCCGCGACATGGCCGACCACGAGTGGGCGGGCAACGCCAAGATCAGGGACGTACTGACGGGCCTCTTCGGCGGTCTCGACCTGCCCGGGTTCCCGCAGGGGCTCGACACGGTGATCGCCCCGCTCTCCGGTGGCGAACGGCGCCGTATCGCGCTGGCGAAGCTGCTCATCGAGGAGCAGGACCTGATCATCCTCGACGAGCCCACCAACCATCTGGACGTCGAGGGCATCGCCTGGCTCGCCAAGCACCTGCGCGAGCGCCGTTCCGCGCTCGTCTGCGTGACGCACGACCGGTGGTTCCTCGACCAGGTCTGCACCCAGATGTGGGACGTGCAGAAGGGCTCGGTGTACGAGTACGAGGGCGGCTACTCCGACTACGTGTTCGCCCGGGCCGAGCGCGAGCGCATCGCCGCGACCGAAGAGGTCAAGCGGCAGAACCTGGTCCGCAAGGAGCTGGCGTGGCTGCGGCGCGGAGCACCCGCCCGTACCTCCAAGCCGCGCTTCCGCGTCGAGGCCGCCAACGAGCTGATCGCCGATGTGCCGCCGCCCCGCGACAAGAGCGAACTGATGAAGTTCGCCAACTCGCGGCTCGGCAGGACCGTCTTCGATCTGGAGGACGTGACCGTGCAGGCCGGGCCCAAGGTGCTGCTCAAGCACCTGACCTGGCAGCTCGGCCCCGGCGACCGCGTCGGCCTCGTCGGTGTGAACGGCGCGGGCAAGACCTCCCTCCTGCGCGCCCTGGCCGAGGCCGCCCGCAGCGAGGGCGAACAGCAGCCCGCCGCCGGCCGGATCGTCACCGGCAAGACCGTCAAGCTCGCCTACCTCTCCCAAGAGGTCGGCGAACTCGACCCGAACTGGCGCGTGCTCCAAGCCGTCCAGGCCGTCCGTGACCGGGTGGACCTCGGCAAGGGGCGCGAGATGACCGCCGGGCAGCTCTGTGAGACGTTCGGCTTCAACAAGGAGAAGCAGTGGACGCCGGTTGGGGACCTCAGCGGTGGTGAGCGCCGGCGGCTCCAGATCCTGCGCCTGCTGATGGACGAGCCCAACGTCCTCTTCCTCGACGAGCCCACCAACGACCTCGACATCGAGACACTCACCCAGCTCGAGGACCTCCTCGACGGCTGGCCCGGCTCCATGATCGTGATCTCCCACGACCGCTTCTTCATCGAGCGCACCACGGACAACGTGTTCGCGCTCCTCGGCGACAGCACCCTGCGGATGCTCCCGCGCGGGATCGACGAGTACCTGGAGCGGCGCCGGAAGATGGAGGAGGTGGCCGCGGCCGCCGTGCTCGCCGCCGCCCCGGCCCCGGTCAAGGCCGCCTCCTCCGCCGACGCCCGCGCCGCCAAGAAGGAACTCCAGAAGATCGAGCGGCAGCTGGACAAGATCTCCGAGAAGGAGACCAAGCTGCACGCCCAGATCGCCGACAACGCGACCGACTTCGGGAAGGTCGCCCAACTCGACGCCGGACTGCGCGAGTTGGCCGGGGAGCGCGAGGAACTGGAAATGCGCTGGCTGGAGCTGGCGGAGGACGCGTAACGGAGTCGGGCGCACAGCCCTCCTCGACCGGGGTGCCCTCTCGCGGGAGCGGAGGCACCCCGGCGGTGGTTCATGGGGCGCTCACCGGGCGCGCTCAACGGGCGCACACAGCCCGTCAGGAGGGCGTGCGCCTCGTGCTCGACGCTCCGGCGTTCCATGACGCGCCCCTCGTCACGGCAGCCCTCGTGGCGATGAACGCACGGTGCGCGCCCGGCGTGAAGGGCGCGTGAAGGCGCGTAACGACGGCATCACAGCCCGGTCCTCCCTTGGGAACAGGGCGCGCACCGGCCCCCTGCCCGCGCCCCCCCAAGTGATAGAAAGAGCCGTCTGAGAACAGTCTGAGAACCACCCGGAGCGGCGCGAATCCAGCGCCCCCGGTGGGGCGCCACATCAGTGAAGAGGGGGAAGCGCTGATGAGTCAGCCGCCGAATCAGCCGCCGCAGGGCGGTTTCGGAGCACCGCAGGACCAGCCGCCGACGGGCGGTGCGAACCCGCCGCAGGACCCGCGGTCGCAGGGTGGTTTCGGCGCGCCCCAGGGCGTACCGCAGGGCGCGTCCCAGGACCCGCGTCCACAGGGCACGCCCCCCGACACGCCTCCCGCGCCGCAGGGCACACCCCCTCCTCCCGCGGGCCCGCCCCAGCCCACTCCGCCCGCCGGGGCCCCGCAGCCCGGCTACGGATACCCCCAGCAGCCCGGCCCCTACACCCAGCCGGGCCCGTACGGCCAGCCGCAGCAGCCGGGCCCCTACGGCCAGCCCGGGCCGTACGGATACGGGCAGCAGCAGCCGGGGTACGGGTATCCGTCCCAGGCGCCGTACCCGGGCGCGCCCGGCACCCCGCCGCCCGGCGGTCCGGGCGGGGGCTCGAAGAACCCGTTCAAGGGCCGGCCCGCGCTCGTCATCGCCGCGGCGGTGGCCGGACTCCTCGTCGTCGGCGGCACCGTATGGGCCGTCACCAGCGGGGGTGACGACGGGAAGAAGCCTGTCGCGAAGGAGTCCCCGAGCCAGAGCCCGAAGGAGTCCGCGTCGGACGACCCGGTCAACCCCGGTGACGGCAGCGGTGACGGCGGCGAGGACGAGGAGAACCTCAACGCGGGCCGCAAGGCGGGCGAGGCGAAGGTGCTCTGGTATAAGTCGGCGCCCGACGCGCCCGGTTCCGGCGCCGACGCCCCCGGCCTGTGGGTCACCGACAAAGCGGCGGTGAAGGCGGCGTACAAGCAGCTCTTCGCGTTCGATGTCGGGGACGGCAAGCCCGCGTGGGACGCGCTGACGTTCCCGCAGAAGATCTGCGCGGTCACCCCGCAGAAGACGGCCGACGACAAGGTCGTCATCGCGTACATGAGCGGCTCCAGCAGCAGCGCCAAGTGCAACCAGCTCCAGCAGATCGACCTGAACACCGGCGCCAAGGGCTGGACCGGGAAGGTCGAGGACGGCGCCCTGTTCGACAGCGCGATCTCGATCGACCTGGCTATCTCCGGCGACACGTTGACGGTCGGCCGCTCGATGTCGGGAACGGGGTACGACGTCTCCAGCGGCAAGAAGCTGTGGGACAAGGAGAAGTACGGGGCCAGCTGCTACCCGGCGGGATTCGCGGGCGGCTCCAAGCTGGTGGCCGTCTCGTCCTGCGGGGCCGGCAGCGACACCGAGCACGACGAGGTGCAGGAGCTGGACCCGGCCACCGGCAAGGCCAAGTGGACGACGAAGATCCCCAAGGGCTGGCGGGTCGAGCGCGCCTACTCCGTGGACCCGGTCGTGATCTACATGACCAACGAGAAGAAGAAGACCGTCAACGTCACCACGCTGAAGGACAACGGCGACCTGCGCTCGCAGCTCAAGAGCGACGACGGCTTCGCGCCCGAGTGCGGCTTCGCGATCCTCAGCCGTGACCTGACCGGATGCTTCGGCGCCGTCGCCGACACCGACACGCTCTACCTGCCGACCGACGAGAAGACCGGCGCCAACCAGATCGTCGCGTTCGACCTGGCGACCGGCAAGGAGAAGTGGCGCGTCAAGTCCCCCGTGGACGCGGCGATGATGCCGCTGAAGATGGACGGCACGAACCTCATCGCCTATGTCGAGGCGTCCTACGACGGCGGCGGCCGCATCGTGTCGGTCCCGACGACCGGCGGCAGCCACACGCTCACCAAGCTGCTCCAGAACCCGCAGGGAACCGCGAACATCGAGAACGGCTTCTACTCGAAGGCCGTCGACTACGTGGACGGACGCTTCTACATCTCCACCACCCGGCTGACGGGCAATGACGAGGCGAAGGAGAAGCTGATGCTGGCCTACGGCAAGTGACCCTCGCCCAGACCCAGTTCCTTCGCGCCCCGCACGCACACCGGCCCGCCGTCCCAACGCATCCCGAGGTACTCACGTCATGAGCCAGCCGCCCCCGCCACCGCCGAACCAGCCCCCGTCCGGCGGCTTCGGCGCACCGCAGGACCCGCCGCCCGGTGGTTTCGGCGCACCGCAGGACCCGCCCTCCGGCGGTTTCGGCGCACCGCAGGATCCGCCCCCGGGCGGTTTCGGCGCGCCGACGCCCCCGCCGCCCGCGCAGGGTCCCGGCTACGGCTACCCGCAGACGCCCCCGCCCCCGCAGACCGCTCCGCCCACGGCCCCGCCGCAGCAGCCGTACGGCTACCCGCAGACGCCGCCCCCGGCCCAGCCGGGCTACGGCTACCCGGGCCAGCCGCAGGCCCCGTACGGCGCCCCGGGTCAGCAGCCGTACGGCTACCCGCAGCCGCAGACCATGCCGATGCAGCCGCAGGCTCCGAAGGGCGGCGGGCGGAAGGTCAACAGCCAGTTGCTCATCATCGTGGCGGCCGTGGTCGCCGTCGCGCTGATCGTCGGCGGCGGCGTCCTGTACGCGAACTCCTCCGGCAAGGACGACAAGAACAACTCCGGGGGATCGAGCGGCGGCACCGGCGGCAAGGGCGGTGACGGCAAGGGCGGTGACGACAAGAGTTCCGGCGGCAAGGAGAAGGCGCCGGCCAACACCAGTTCCTCGCTGCTGTTCCAGATCCCCTCGCCGGCCGTGCCCAAGGACGACACGAGCGTGACCACGGCCGGCTCCTGGCTCACCGACAAGGTGTACGCCAAGACCGGCGTGGCCGAGATCAACGGCTACGACCCGGACTCGGGCGCCAAGAACTGGACGCTCGAGCTCCCCGGCCCGGTGTGCCAGGCGAGCCGTCACACCACGGAGGCCGACCGTACGGCGATCATCTACGAGCCGGACATGCCCACCAAGGCGCAGCCCTCGCACGGATGCAGCCAGCTCGCCGCCATCGACCTCGACACCGGCAAGAAGCTGTGGACCCGGACGATCAAGTCCGGTGACGAGCCGATCAACATCGACAACGTGACGGTCAGCGGCAACACGGTCGCCGCGGGCAGCACCAGCGGCGGCGGCGCGTTCGACATCTCCACCGGCAAGGCCTTGTGGGCCCCGAAGTCGGGCGACAGCTGCTACGACTCCGGTTACGGCGGCGGTGAGAAGCTGGTCGCGGTCCGCAAGTGCGGCGAGTACGGCAGCACGCGCCAGCTCCACATCCAGACCATCGACCCGAAGACCGGGAAGGTGATCTCCGAGTACAAGATGTCGCCCGGTATCGAGTACGCCAGCGTCGTCTCCACCGACCCGCTGGTCGTGGCCGCCGACGTCGGCGACTCCGCCGGTGACGGCAGCGGCATCTCGGACTTCTTCTCCATCGACAACAAGACCGGCAAGCTGCGGTCGAAGATCTCCGCGCCCGGCAAGACGTACGCGGCCCGCTGCGACGGCATCACGCGGATCGAGTACTGCTCCTCGCTCGCCGTCGGCAACGACAAGCTGTACATCCCGACGGAGGAGCACGACGGCACCGGCGAATACAGCCGGACCAACGAGATCGTCTCCTTCGACCTGGCCACCGGAAAGCAGACCGGCCAGCGCGCGGACGCGGGCGACGGCTACACCATCACCCCGCTGCGCATGGACGGCACCAGCCTTCTCGCGTACAAGCGGCCGCCGTACGACAAGGGCGGACAGATCGTCTCGATCGACGGGACCTCCTTCAAGGCGACCAAGCTCATGGAGAACCCGGCGACCGAGGCGACGCGCGACGCGGAGTCCAGCATGCTCCCGGAGTACGCCGAGATCCTCTACGGCGACGGTCACCTGTACATGTCCCAGGTCTACGCGGACAAGCCGTCCTCCGCGGACGACAAGGAGTACCTGGCGATCGCCTTCGGAACGAAGTAGGCGGTCCTTTCGGGGAGTTCGCCTTCGAAATGATCACCATGGAGCGATCATCTGTGGAGTGAAGTAAGGCGATCATCTTCGAAAGAATGCGGTGATCGACTTCCGACTGAATTCTTTCGGCCCGAGACATCGTGTGCGGCCCCGTCCCTGCTCAGGGGCGGGGCCGCACACGTACCCCTCATCACTCCCTAATGGGAGGGATTTCGATATTCCGGGGCACTTCTCTCCAGTAGGGGAAGCGCAACGTCGAACAAGCGTGTAGCTTCCGGGGGATGGAGAGCCGGGGGGCTCCTAATCCACGGGGAACCAGTGGGGATGCTTGGGGGGACTGGGGGGTTGCCTGATGGGAGTCCGGCTCATGGTGGTCGACGACCACCGACTGCTCGCCGAGGCGTTGGCCTCGGCACTGAAGCTGCGCGGGCACCGGGTGCTCGCCGCGGCGGCACCTGCCGCGGGGGCGGCGGAGCTGGTGATCACACGGGCACCCGAGGTGTGCCTGATCGGCACGGCGACACCCGCCGAGCCGGGAATATTCGACCCGGTCGTGCGGATCAAACGGGAGCGCCCCCAGGTGGCGGTCCTGGTGCTCGGCCCGGTGCCGAACCCGCGCGGTATCGCCGCCGCGTTCGCCGCCGGCGCCTCCGGTTACGTCCGCCATGACGAACGCATAGAGGGCGTCGAGCGCGCGATCATGAAGGCGAGGGCGGGCGAGGCCGCGGTGGCCCCGCAACTGCTCCAGGGCGCCTTCAGCGAGCTGCTCAACCCCGCCGCCCAGCCCGACGACGAGGGCCAGCGGCTGCTCCAGATGCTCACACCCCGCGAGGTGGAGGTCCTGGTACGGGTCGCCGACGGCGAGGACACCCGGCTCATCGCGGCCGGTATGGGCATCGCCCCGTCGACCGCCCGCACCCATGTCCAGCGGGTCCTGATGAAACTGGGCGTGGGCTCCCGTCTCGAAGCGGCGGCACTCGCGGCCCGCACGGGACTGCTGGACCGGGCGGGCCCGCTCCCGGCGCCGGCACCGCACGGGGACACGGACGACTCCCTCTGAGGCGTATCCCTCCGAGAAGTACGGCGCGCACGGGCCCCTGAGCCTCCGGGGCGTCCACCGGTCTTCAGGGTCTACGAGGAGGGGGGCTTCCCCTCCTCGAAGCTCGCGAAGTACGCGGCGGCCATGTCCTCGTCCCCGTGGCCCAGGGCGCCGGCGCGGCCGAAGCGCTCGGCGGCGGCTTCGGCGACGTCGAGGCGGACGCCGTGCCGCTGCCCGGCCCGCACGATCAGGCGGGCGTCCTTCTCTGCGGTGGTGACGGCGAAGCTGGCCGGGGAAAGCCGGTCCTCCAGGACGAGGGCCGCCTTCGCGTGCAGATACCCCATGTCGAGCGGGCCGCCGGCGATGAGGTCGAAGAAGCTCCTCGGGTCCACGCCGAGGCCCTGCGCCAGTGCGAGGACTTCACCGGTCGCGGCGGTGGCGGCCAGGACCCAGCTGTTGGCGACGAGCTTGAGCCGGGTGGCGCTGCCCGCCGAGCCGTCCTCGCCGGTCCACACGGTACGGGCGCCGACGGCGTCGAAGACGGGTGTCACGGTGTCCCGCGCCGCGCTCGGACCGGCGGCGAGCACGGTCAGCTGCCCGGCCTCGGCGGGTGCGCGCGTCCCGAGGACGGGAGCGTCGAAGAAGACGAGCCCGTGCGCGCGGGCGAAGTCGGCGAGCTCGCCGAGGGCCTCGGTCCCGGCGGTCGTGGACTGCACCCAGGCGGCCCCGGCGCGCAGCCCGGGTGCCGCCCGGCGCATGACGTCGAGGGCGGCGGGGCCGTCGTGCAGCATGGTCAGGACGACATCGGCGCCCTGTACGGCCTCCTCCGGGGTGTCCGCGACGTACGCGCCCTCGGCGGCCAGCGGCTCGGCCTTGGCGCGGCTGCGGTTCCAGGCGCGGACGCCGTGTCCGGCGCGGGCGAGGTTACGGGCCATGGCGGCACCCATGATTCCGGTGCCGAGGACGCTGACGGTGAGTGTGTCGGTCATGGGGTCAGCCTTCCCCCGCGTCCGCCGTTTCGCGACAGGTCGGGCAAGCTCTTCGTGCCGGTGCCACCGGCCGTCAGCCGTCGAAGCCGTCCCGGATGATCCGCCGGGCGACCTTCGCTCGCGCGTCGGCGAGCTCCTCGGCGATCCGGCTCTCCCGGGCCTCGCCGGGCACGACCGCCGGGGGCGTGGGCGCTCCGATCAGCAGGCACGCGTGGCGCAGATGGGTGGGCGGATGTGTCGCGTCGACGCTGTGTCCCCGCAGGGCACCGGCCCGGCGCTGACGTTCGCGCTCGTGCTCGGGGACCGACGCCAGGTCCGCGGCGAGCCGCTCCCACAGGCCGTCCGTCCGGGTGTCGTTCCGGGCGCCGCGGGGTCCCCTCAGGGCGGCCGTGTTGACCTCGCGGTGCAGCACGACGGCGGCCGAGTCCGAGACCAGCAGCCGGTCCATGAGCTCGACCGCGGCCTGGGTGGATCCGACGCGGGCGGCCATGCGGTCGGCGAGGTACTCGGCCCGCTGAGTGGCGCGCAGGGTCAGCCGGTCGAGGAGCATCAGCGTGCCGAGGACAAGCCAACGGGGCACGACGTAGAACAGGTTGACGACCACTTCGAGTGGTTCGGGATCGGCGATGGGCAGGAAGAAGTAGTGCCAGGTGGTCAGGGAACGCAGTGCGCCGGCGACGACCCGCCCATGGCGCGTGTCCCCATTGCTGTAGTGGCCCAGCTCATGGCCCAGCAGGGCGATCCGCTGCTGCGGCGTCAGGGTCTCCCACAAGGGCAGCCCCAGTGTGAGCCGTCGGCGGCCGCGCACGCCGTAGCTCATGACGCTCGCGTTGAAACGTCCGTCGACGACGATCGCGTCGACACCACGGGTACCGGCCACGTGGGCGACCTCGTCGACGAGCGCGAAGAGTTCGGGTGCGTCGGCGCGCGTCAGGACGGGCCCGTCCTCCGGCAGCCGGGGCAGCCGGGGCCGGAGCGACCACCCCAGGGCGAGGAGGAACACGCCCGGCACCATTCCCCAGCCGCCCCATCCCTCGATGACCAACCAGATCCCGCCTGCGGCCAGTGCCAGGGTCAGCGCGTGCACGGCGAGAGCGAACGCGTAGGCGAGGAGCGAAGAGGCGTCCCTCCGGGGGCGCAGGGTCCCGCCAGCGGTCAACTCGGCCAGCAGCTTCTCTCCGTGGCGCCTGGCCAGTGCGCGCTGCGCCCTGGCCAGGCGGCTCAGCTTCTCCCGCGACTGTTCCGGATCGACGTTCCAGTCGCAGCCGGCGCACCAGACGGTGAACCGGCCGTCCATACGGATCTCGGTCCCGCATTCCGGGCACGCCTGAACCGTTTCCCCCGCGACGGTGCTCATCGTCGGCTCTCCCCTGCCCCCACGGCCCCTCCCCAGAGGCCGTCCGTACATGACAGGGCGAAGCTGATCACACAGGGGTGCTCGCGTAAAGGCCGTTCTTTATGTGGTGCAGGAAGTGGGCGAAGGGGCCGGGGGCGGTCGAGAGGTGGGTTGCCGGGGTGTCGCTCTCGCGGAGGTGGATCGTGCCGGGGCCGGCGGCGAGTTCGACGCAGTCGTTGCCTTCACCGCCGCCGGAGAAGGATGACTTCTGCCAGTTGGCGGGGATGGTCATGGCGTCGCCTCACAGTTCCTTGGCCATCTTCCGGATGAAGTCGCGTGAGTGCCCGGGGCTCAGCGATGCTTCCTCAACTTTACGGAAGAGTGTTCGGAAGTGGGCCAGTTGGGCCTCGGAATCGACGAACGCGGTGCCGTGTGGTGCGTCGCGTACGACGGTGTCCAGGCGGGGCACGGGACCTCCGAGGTAACCCATCGCGCTGCCACCGCCCGCGAAGCCGTCCATGTCGAAGGGGATGACCCGAACGGTGACGTGCTCCTGTTCGGAGTACTCCAGGATGCGTTCCAACTGGGCTCGTGAGACCGGACGGTCGCCCACCCGGATCCGCAGCGCGGCCTCATGGATCACGGCTTCGTACGTGATCGGGCCGGGTCGTTCGATGACCACGCGTCGTCGCATCCGGTGGCTCACCCGAGGGTCGACCTCGCTCTGAGGCAGCTCGGGTGCCATGTACGAGAAGAGAGCGCGCGCGTAGTCCTCAGTCTGGAGAAGTCCCGGAACGTGGATGACGGCCACGTCGTGCCGGAACGCCGCGTGGTGGTCGAGCTCGGACAGGTCGAGGAAGGGCGTGGGCAGCACGCCTCGGTACTCCTCCCACCAGCCCCGCGTACGGTCGGCCGCCATCCCGACCAGTGCCTCGATCAATTCCTGGTCCGTACAGGTGCAGTGAGCCGCCAGCCTGCGCAGGCGTTCCTCGCCGATACCGGAGCTGCCCGCTTCGATCTGGCTCATGTGGGTCGAGCTGGAGCCGAGCAGCCCCGCCACCTCCCGCGCCGACTTGCCTGCGGCCTCCCGCAGTCTGCGCAGCTCGGTGCCCAGACGTACCTGTCGTGCCGTGGGCTGGTTCCGCATCGTCATCCGGTGCCGCCTCCTCAACGACCCTGAGAACGGGTGGGGTTGACCTCCCCGTTCGGGTGTCAGATTACGCGAGCGGCTTGCAGGGGTAGGAATTTCTACCCTACCGTCGGTGACGCGACGCACACACTGCGGAATCCCGGGGATCCGGAAGCGCACCACTCCGTCCTGCCACGACGGCTGTGACACTGCCACCGCCCGCGGCCGCGGCGACCTCTCGACTCCCCACACCAGAACCGGAGTTCACGCATGTCCACATCCGAACCCTGGGAATACGCGCTCCACATCCCCCAGGAGGCCCGCGCGGTGACCGTCTGCCGTCGAACCGTCCGTCTGATCCTGACCCTGCACGGCCTGATCCGCCTCGCGGACGTCGCCGAGCTGCTGGCGGCGGAGCTGGTCTCCAATGCCGTACGGCATACGCAAGGGCCCGCGGCCCTGAAGATGCGCCGGCGGGACGGGGTGCTGCGGATCGGCGCCTGGGACGCGAGCCCGGTGCCGCCGCCGTACGACCTGCCCGTCGCCGCCGGGGCGGAAGCGGGCCGGGGCCTCTTCCTCGTCCGGGCCTGCGCCGACGACTGGGGCTGGCATCCAGTGCGGCAGGGCGGCGACATCGGCAAGTACGTGTGGTGCGACCTCGCTGCCGCCTAGGTGCGAAGGGCCGGAGTCCCCGTAGTGAACCCCGGCCCCCTGTAAGCGTGTTACTCCACCGGCCCCTCGTCCTCGGGCGTCGGCGGTACCGGTACCACCAGGGGCCGCAGCCGCAGCCACACCAGGAAGAACAGGCCGAGGGCGAGCATGCCGAGGCCGGTCCAGAGGTTGATGTTGACGCCGTCCGCCTTGGCGAGGGCGGCGTCGGAGGCCGTGATGCCGGCGATGGTGACGATGATGCCGTAGATCACGAACAGGCCGCCGATGATGCGGCGGATGTCGAACAGGCTGGCGGCGGTCGCGGACTTCTTCTCGAGTTCCGAGACGTCGCGCTGGGCGTCGCTTTCCGAATAGTCGGACATGGTTTCTTGATTCTCCCTCGTCGGAACGGGTCGGGACTCGTCAGAACGAGAACGGGATGTAGCAGGCGGTCGCCAGGATCAGCGCGCCCCAGCCCAGCAGAGCGGGCTTGCGGTACCAGGCGTCGTCACCGGGGGCCGGCGGCTCGGCCATGCCGGGGGACACGGTGCCGTAGACCAGGCCCTGCAATTCCTCCGCCGGCTTCGGGGCGGTGAAGAGCGAGACCCCGACCATCACGACGCCGCCGGCCACGAAGGCGACGATCGCGGAGACGAAGTTGGCGCCCTGGTCGGAGGGGAAGCCGATGATGTCCTGCTTGTAGAGAACGAAGTAGTTCACCATCGCCGCCGTGGTGCCGGCCAGCAGGCCCCAGAAGCCCGACTTCACCGAGGCCCGCTTCCAGAACATGCCGATGATGAAGACCGCGAACATCGGCACGTTGAAGAAGGAGAAGAGCGTCTGGAGGTAGCTCATGATGTTGGAGAAGGACGAGGCCAGGAAGGCCGTGCCGATCGACGCCAGGACGCCGATCACCGTGATGAGACGGCCGAAGCGGATGTAGTAGGAGTCCTCGCGGTCCGTCACCACGTACTTCGCCCAGATGTCCGTGGTGAACACCGTGTTGAAGGACGAGACGTTGGCCGCCATGCCCGCCATGAAGGCGGCCAGCAGACCGGTCACCGCGATGCCGAGGACACCGTTCGGCAGCAACTCCTGCATCAGGTAGGGGATCGCGTCGTTGTACTGGAGGTCCGAGCCGCTCGTGCCGATCTTCGGGACCAGGACGGCCGCCACCAGGCCCGGGATCATCACCAGGAAGACGATGAAGATCTTCGGGTAGGCCGCGATGAGCGGGGTGCGCTGGGCCGCGGAGAGGTTCTTGGCCGACAGCGCGCGCTGCACCTCGGCGAAGTTCGTCGTCCAGTAGCCGAAGGACAGCACGAAGCCCAGACCGAGCACGATGGTCAGCCAGTTGGCGCCGAGCGGGTTGTCGCTGCCGATGCCCGTGCCGCCCCAGGCTGTCGTGAAGTCGGCGCCGTGGGTCTTGTCCAGGGAGTCCGTCAGGCCGTCCCAGCCGCCCACCCGGTTCAGGCCGAGCGCGGCGATCGGGATCAGCGCCGCGAGGATCACGAAGAACTGGAGCACTTCGTTGTAGATCGCGGAGGAGAGACCGCCGAGGGTGATGTAGGCGAGGACGAAGAAGCCGGCGACCACGATCGCGACCCATTGCGGCCAGCCGAGCAGGGCCTCGACGACGATCGCGAGCGAGTAGAGGTTGACGCCGGCGATGAGGACGGCGGCGAAGGCGAACAGGATCGAACTCAGCAGGTGCGCCCATTTGTCGAAGCGCAGGAGCAGGAACTCCGGCACCGAACGGACCTTGGAGCCGTAGTAGAACGGCATCATCACCAGGCCCAGGAAGACCATCGCCGGGATGGCGCCGATCCAGTACCAGTGCACGGTATAGACGCCGTACTGGGCGCTGTTGGCGGCCATGCCGAGGATCTCGGTGGCGCCCAGGTTGGCCGAGATGAAGGCCAGGCCGGTGATCCAGGCAGGCAGTGAGCGCCCCGACAGGAAGAAGTCGAGGCTCGTCTTCACCGAGCGTCGGGCCGCGAAGCCGATGCCCAGGACGACCACGAAGTAGATGCCGAGGATCGTGTAGTCGAGTGCGTTCGTGGGGAGACGCAGCTCGGCGGCGAGCAGGGTGCCCGGTTGTGGCAGGTGTGTGGGGGACTGCATCAGAACTCGCTTCGTCGCGTGAACGTATCGGACCGGAACCTATGCCTCCGCATCTAAGAAATGAACACTTCTGATGGTGTCCTTTGTTTGATTGTGATGTTGACTGCGGTGGTGGCTTGTGGTTTGTTGTGTTCGGTTATGTTTGAAGGTTCGGGTGTGGATGGGGAGTCCGACTGTGAAGAAGACCTCGACCCGGCTGGCCGACGGTCGTGAGCTCATCTACTACGACGCGGGCGACGACAAGGTGCGCGACGCGGTGGACCGGCGCCCGCTCGACCCGACCGTCACCACTTCGGAGGTGCGCCGCGACCCGCTCCTCGGCGACTCGGTGGCGATCGCCTCGCACCGGCAGGGGCGCATCTACCATCCGCCGGCGAACGAGTGCCCGCTGTGCCCGTCCTCCGGCGACCGGCTGAGCGAGATCCCCGACTCCTCGTACGACGTCGTGGTCTTCGAGAATCGTTTCCCCTCGCTGGCCGGCGACTCCGGCCGCTGTGAGGTCGTCTGCTTCACCTCCGACCACGACGCGTCCTTCGCCGATCTGACGGAGGAACAGGCCGGACTGGTCCTGGAGGCGTGGACCGACCGCACCGCCGAACTGTCGCATCTGCCCTCCGTCCAGCAGGTCTTCTGCTTCGAGAACCGTGGCGCCGAGATCGGTGTGACACTCGGTCACCCGCACGGGCAGATCTACGGCTACCCCTTCACCACCCCCCGTACCGCACTGATGCTGCGCTCGCTCGCCGCGCACAAGGAGGCGACCGGCGGCGCGAACCTGTTCGACGAGGTCGTCGCGCGGGAGCTGGCGGACGGCTCACGGGTCGTCCTGTCGAGTGACCACTGGGTCGCCTTCGTTCCGTACGCCGCCCACTGGCCGTACGAGGTCCACCTCTACCCGCGCCGCCGCGTGCCCGATCTGCTCGGCCTCGACGAGGACGCGCGCACAGAGTTTCCCCAGGTCTATCTGGAACTCTTGAGGCGCTTCGACCGGATCTTCGACGGCCCGGACGGTGGAAAGGAAGGGGCGGGCGAGCCACCGACTCCGTACATCGCGGCGTGGCACCAGGCGCCCTTCGGCCCGCTGGAGGAGTTCGAGGGCGTCAACCGGGACGACTTCGCGCTCCACCTCGAGCTTTTCACCATTCGCCGCACTTCCGGCAAGCTGAAGTTCCTCGCGGGTTCCGAGTCCGGCATGAACGTGTTCATCAACGACGTGCCGCCGGAGACCGCGGCTCAGCGACTGCGAGAGGTAGCGAGTTCATGAGTGGGAAGTACCTGGTCACCGGTGGAGCCGGCTATGTGGGCAGCGTGGTCGCGCGCCACCTGCTCGAGGCGGGCCACGAGGTGACCGTCCTCGACAACCTCTCGACCGGATTCCGCGAGGGCGTCCCCGCCGGTGCCGCCTTCGTCGAGGGCGACATCCGCGACGCCGCCAAGTGGCTGGACTCCTCGTACGACGCCGTCCTGCACTTCGCCGCCTTCTCGCAGGTCGGCGAGTCCGTGGTGAAGCCCGAGAAGTACTGGGACAACAACGTCGGCGGCACCATGGCGCTGCTCGCCGCGATGCGCGAGGCCGGCGTGCGCAAGCTGGTCTTCTCCTCCACCGCCGCGACGTACGGCGAACCCGAGACCACCCCGATCGTGGAGTCCGCGCCGACCCGGCCGACCAACCCCTACGGCGCCTCCAAGCTCGCCGTCGACCACATGATCACCGGCGAGGCGGCGGCGCACGGACTCGGCGCCGTCTCCCTTCGGTACTTCAACGTGGCGGGCGCGTACGGAGAGAGCGGTGAGCGGCACGACCCCGAGTCGCACCTCATCCCGCTCGTCCTCCAGGTCGCCCAGGGCCGCCGCGACGCGATCTCCGTCTACGGCGACGACTACCCGACCCCGGACGGCACCTGCATCCGGGACTACATCCACGTCGCGGACCTCGCCGAGGCGCACCTGCTGGCGGTCGCCGCCGCGACCCCCGGCGAGCACCTGATCTGCAACCTCGGCAACGGCAACGGCTTCTCCGTCCGCGAGGTCATCGAAACGGTGCGCCGGGTGACCGGGTACCCGATCCCCGAGGTCGTGGCACCGCGCCGCGGCGGGGACCCGGCGGTGCTGGTCGCCTCGGCCGACGCCGCCCGGGAACGGCTCGGCTGGAACCCGTCCCGCGCGGATCTCGCGGGGATCGTCGCGGACGCGTGGGAGTTCGCACAGAACGTAGCGAAGGGGTAGCAGGTGGAGCAGGTGGGGGTACGTGAGGGCTTCGAGGAGCTGTACGGTGCCGCGCCCGAGGGTGTCTGGGCGGCGCCGGGCCGGGTCAACCTGATCGGCGAGTACACGGACTTCAACGAGGGGTTCGTGATGCCGCTCGCGCTGCCGCACACGGCGGTCGCGGCGGTGTCCCGCCGGTCCGACGGGGTGCTGCGGCTGCACTCGGCGGACATCGACGGACCGGTCGTCGAACTGCGCGTCGACGAACTGGTGCCCCGGTCGGACACCGGCTGGGCCGCGTACCCGGCGGGTGTGGTGTGGGCGCTGCGCGAGGCGGGCCACGTCATCGGCGGCGCGGACATCCATCTGGCCTCCACGGTCCCCACCGGCGCCGGGCTGTCCTCCTCGGCGGCCCTGGAGGTCGTCACGGCTCTCGCCCTCGCCGACCTGTACGAACTCGGGCTCACCCGCCCCGAACTGGCACGCCTGGCACAGCGTGCCGAGAACGACTTCGTCGGTGTGCCGTGCGGTGTCATGGACCAGACGGCGTCGGCGTGCTGCACCGAGGGCCACGCCCTGCACCTCGACTGCCGCGATCTGTCCATCCGTCAGGTCCCGTTCGACCTCGCCTCCCAGGGCCTCGAACTCCTGGTCGTCGACACCCGGGTGAAGCACGCGCTCGGGGACGGGGCCTACGCGGAGCGGCGCGCGGGCTGCGAGGAGGGGGCGCGTCAACTGGGCGTGTCCCATCTGCGTGATGTCGCGTACGAGGACCTCGACGCGGCCCTCGCCCGGCTCTCCGACGAGCGCGTCCGCCGTTACGTCCGCCATGTCGTCTCCGACGACCACCGGGTGGACCGGGTCATCACGCTGCTGGACGCGGGCGATGTCCGGGCGATCGGGCCCGTCCTGACGGACGGTCACGCCTCGCTGCGCGACGATCTGCGGATCTCGTGTCCCGAGCTGGACCTCGCGGTTTCGGCGGCCAACTCCGCGGGTGCGCTGGGTGCGCGGATGACCGGTGGTGGTTTCGGGGGCTCCGCGATCGTGCTGCTGGAATCCACCGACGTGGACTCCATCAGCAAGGCGATCGCGGAGGCGTTCACGTCGGCGGGTTTCACTGCCCCGCGGATCTTCCCGGCGGTTCCTTCGGCGGGGGCCCGGCGTATCGGCTGACCTCCGGGCTTGTTTCGCCCCCTCCGCCCCTGCCCGTCCCGCGCTCGGGGGGCTCCGCCCCCCGAACCCCCCGCTCCTCAAACGCCGGAGGGGCTGAATTTCTCGGGCGCGGGAGGGGCTGAGACTTCAGGGGCCGAGTAGATGCTTCGTCAGCGTGTACTCCGTGATCCCCGGCGGGTAGTCGGGGATCACGCACACCACCTCGTAGCCCTGCTTCCGGTAGAAGTCCGGGGCCTGGAAGTCCCAGGTCTCCAGGCGGGCGGCGTGGCAGCCCCGCTCCTCGCGTGCGACGCGCTCGGCCTCCGCCAGGAGGAGGCTGCCGAGACCCGTGCCCCGGGTCCGGGCGTCGACCCACAGGTACGTCACGTGGAGCCAGGTCGTCCAGGTGTGGCCCACCAGGCCGCCGGCCAGCTCGCCGGCCTCGTCCAAGGCCCAGAGGTGGAGCGGACGTTCACGTTCCCCCGGGGTTCCGCGCAGGGCGCGCAGCACCGGGGACGCCGCCGTGTTCGTGTCCAGCAAGTGTCTGCGGAGCAGATCCCGACGGTCTTTGTCGTCTCCTGTCTCGATACGAAACATACGGCTCACCATAAACGCGCTGGCCAACCAGTTCTGCAAATTACCTTCCGCTCCCCGCCCCCGGCCGTACCCTGATGAACAGTGCCGGTGGGGGCCGGTGCTGATCAGGGGGCGAGACGGTCGGGTACGACGCCCGAAGTGGGGGTAGCACTTCCAGCACGGCGGCGGCCGTGCGGCTGCGGCACCCCGTTTTCCGGGTCGCAAGCGGGCTCGGGATCACTTCGGGCGCCGTACCTGCACGGACCGTCCCCCGACAGTGGGGGTTTCAGTGGTTCGCATCCGAGTACTGGTCGTCGACGACCATCGCATCTTCGCCGAGTCGCTCGCCGCCGCTCTCGCGGCCGAGCCCGACGTCGACGTGTCCGCGGCGGGCAGCGGCCCCGCCGCGCTGCGCTGCCTCGAGCGCGCGGCGGCGGAGGGCCGCCGCTTCGACGTGCTGCTCGTCGACGCGGACCTGGGCGGCAATCTGCCCGGCATGCGTCCGGCGGTGCCCGTGCAGGAAAGCAACGAGGACGGCCTGGTGGACGGCATCTCGCTGGTGGCCGGGGTGCGCTCCGGGCAGCCGAGCGTACGGATCGTCGTGCTGGCCGAGAAGGACGATCCGCGCCGGGCCGCGCTCGCCCTGCAGGCCGGGGCCTCGGGGTGGGTCGCCAAGGACTGTTCGCTGTCGCGGCTGCTCACCGTCATAAGGGGTGTGCTGCGCGACGAGACCCATCTGCCGCCCGCCCTGCTCACGGGGGTGCTCCGGGAGCTCACCGCCGCGCGCAAGCACCGGACCGAGAGCGAGCGGCTCGTCGAGTCGCTGACGCCCCGGGAGCGTGAGGTGCTGCGGTGCATGGTCGCCGGACTGGGGCGCAAGGCGGTGGCCGAGCGGCTCTTCCTCTCGCCGCACACCGTCCGCACGCATATGCAGAACGTCCTCGGGAAGCTCGGGGTGCACTCCACCCTCGCCGCCGTGGCACTGGCCAGGCGCGCCGGGGTCGGGCCCGTCGACCTAACCGGGGATGTTGTCGAACGGGGCGGTCAACTGGCGTAGCAGACCGGCCAGTTCACCACGCTGCGCCCGGCTCAGTTCCGCGAGGATCGCCCGCTCCTGGTCGAGCAGACCGGCCAGCGCCTGGTCGGCGCGGTCGCGTCCCTCGTCCGTGAGGCGTACGAGCACGCCCCTGCGGTCGCTCGGGTCCGGGAGGCGCTCCACCAGGCCCTTCGTGGTCAGGCGGTCGATGCGGTTCGTCATCGTGCCCGAGGTGACGAGCGTCTGGGTCAGCAGTTGTCCGGGGGAGAGCTGGTACGGGGATCCCGCGCGCCGCAGCGCCGTCAGGACGTCGAACTCCCAGGGCTCCAGGCTGTGCTCGGCGAACGCCAGCCGGCGCGCGCGGTCCAGATGCCGGGCCAGCCTGCTCACCCGGCTCAGCACCTCGAGCGGTTCCACGTCGAGGTCCGGGCGCTCCCGGCGCCACGCAGCGACCAGCCGATCGACCTCGTCCTCCATGACGATCAGTGTAGTGGTTGTGTCGACGTGAAGTCTCTTGATGTGGAGTTTCTTGACGTCGAGATACTTTGTCTGTGAGGCTGGAGATCCAGAACGGTCCGGCCGGCGCCGCCCTTTCGGCGGTCCGCGACCTCTCCGGCGACTATCGAGGAGGCCACCCATGGCTGCCGCCACCACCCCCACCTGGGACCCCGGCCAGTATCTGCGCCACTCCCGGCACCGAGCCCGCCCGTTCGCCGACCTCCTCGCCCAGGTCCCGGAACTCCCCGGCGACCCGGCCCGCATCGCCGACCTCGGCTGCGGTCCCGGCAACGTCACCACCCAGCTCGCCGCCCGCTGGCCCACCGCCCGCATCACCGGCTACGACAACTCCGCCGAGATGCTCGCCCGGACCGAGGAACACGCCGGTCCCACGGCCGGCGGCGGACGGCTCGACTTCGCCCACGCCGACCTCACCGACTGGACCCCCACCGAGACGTACGACCTGATCGCCTCGAACGCCGCTCTCCAGTGGGTACCGGGACACCTGGAGTCGCTCCCCGGCTGGCTCGACGCCCTCGCACCCGGCGGCACCCTCGCGTTCCAGATGCCCCACAACATCGACGCCCCGCTGCACGTCCTGATGCGTGAACTCGCCGGCTCCGCCCGCTGGAAGGACCTCCTCGGCGACGCCCTGCGCCCCACGGACTCGGTCCACGACCCGCTCGTCTACCTGGACCGTCTCGAGGCCCTCGGCTGCGCGACGGACGTCTGGGAGACGACGTACATGCAGCTGCTGACCGGGCAGGACGCGGTGCTCGACTGGGTGAAGGGCACCGGACTGCGGCCCGTTCTCACCGCCCTCGCGGACGATCCCGAGGCCCGGGACGCCTTCGTCGCCGCCTACCGGGACCTGCTGCGCGACGCCTACCCGGCGAAGCCGTACGGCACGGTGCTGCCGTTCCGCCGGCTGTTCGCCGTGGCCCGGAAGAAGGCCTGATGCTCGCCGCCGTCGACCATGTCCAGCTCGCCGCCCCACCGGGCTCCGAGGACCTCCTGCGCGCGTACTACACCGACGCCCTCGGGATGACCGAGGTGCCCAAGCCACCCGTCCTCGCCGCCCGCGGCGGCTGCTGGTTCCGGGCGGGAACCGTCCAGCTGCACCTCGGGATCGAGACCGGCTTCCGGCCCGCGAAGAAGGCCCACCCCGGACTGCGCGTCACCGGCATCGACGCCTGCGCCGCGCGGATCGCCGCGACCGGCGCACCCGTCATCTGGGACGACGACCTGCCGGGCCACCGGCGCTTCTACTCCGAGGACCCCGTCGGCAACCGCCTCGAATTCCTGGAACCGCTCCCCGGCCCGGACTGAGCCCGAGCGGGGAGCGACAGCGACGGGGCGCTAGGCCTTGCGATGCCCTATCAAGCGCGGCTTCGGCTCCAGCCCGTCCAGGCCGTGCCACGCCAGATTCACCAGGTGCGCGGCCACCTCCGCCTTGCGCGGCTTGCGGACGTCCAGCCACCACTGGCCCGTCAGCGCGACCATGCCGACCAGGGCCTGGGCGTACAGCGGCGCCAGCTTCGAGTCGAAGCCGCGGCTCTTGAACTCGCGGCCCAGGATGTCCTCCACCTGGGTGGCGATGTCCGAGATGAGCGACGCGAAGGACCCCGTCGACTGAGGGATCGGGGAGTCCCGCACCAGGATGCGGAAACCGTCCGTGTACTCCTCGATGTAGTCGAGGAGAGCGAACGCGGCCTGCTCGCACAGCTCGCGCGGATGGCCCGCCGTCAGCGAGCTGGTCACCATGTCCAGCAGCCGGCGCATCTCGCGGTCCACCACCACCGCGTACAGACCCTCCTTGCCGCCGAAGTGCTCATAGACCACCGGTTTGGAGACGCCGGCCTTCGCCGCGATCTCCTCCACCGACGTGCCCTCGAACCCCTTGGCCGCGAACAGGGTGCGGCCGATCTCCAGCAGCTGCTGACGGCGCTCGGCGCCGGTCATGCGGGTGCGGCGCGCGCGCCGCGGCTTTTCATTGCTGCTCGGGGTGCTGCTGGAGTCGGTCGCCACGCCGTCAATCATGCCGCTTCAGCGGTTTCCGTCTTGCCTCGGGAGCCGTTCCCGTCGGCGTTCCGGCGGGAATCGATACGAGAGCGTGACGGCCAGCGCACGTCGTACGCCCAGCCGAGCTGCTCGCACCAGCGGATGATCCGGGCCGACGAGTCGATCTGACCCCGGTCCACACCGTGCCGGGCGGACGTCGGGTCGGCGTGGTGCAGGTTGTGCCAGGACTCGCCGCACGAGAGCACGGCCAGCCACCACACGTTGCCCGAGCGGTCACGCGACTTGAACGGGTGCTTGCCGACCGCGTGGCAGATCGAGTTGATCGACCAGGTCACATGGTGCAACAGGGCCACCCGGACCAGGGAGCCCCAGAAGAATCCGGTGAACGCGCCCCACCACGACATCGTCACCAGACCGCCGATCAGCGGCGGCAGAGCCAGCGAGAGCAGCGTCCAGAGGATGAACTGACGCGAGATCGCACGGATCACCGGGTCCCTGACCAGATCCGGCGCGTACTTCTCCTGCGGAGTCCGCTCCTCGTCGAACATCCAGCCGATGTGCGCCCACCACAGGCCCTTCAACAGCGCCGGAACCGTCTCGCCGTAACGCCAAGGCGAATGCGGGTCACCCTCCGCGTCGGAGAACTTGTGGTGCTTGCGGTGGTCGGCGACCCAGCGCACGAGAGGGCCCTCGACCGCCATGGATCCCGCGATCGCGATCGCGATCCGCAACGGGCGCTTCGCCTTGAAGGAACCATGCGTGAAGTAGCGGTGGTAGCCGATCGTGATGCCGTGGCAGCCCAGGTAGTAGAAGAAGACCATCAGGCCGAGATCCAGCCAGCTCACCCCCCATCCCCAGACCAGCGGCACAGCCGCCAGCAGCGCGAGGAACGGAACGGCGATGAAGAGGAGAAGCGTGATCTGTTCGAGTGACCCCTTCTTCTCCCCGCCGAGCGTGGCGGCGGGCAGCCGGGTGTCGTCGTTGTCCGCCTGCGGGGCGTCGTCGATCACATCGGAACTCGTGGTCATGGGCGTCCCCTGTGGGGTTCGAGGGTGAGGAAGCGTGGGGAAGAGTGACCGGGTGCGGCCCTCAGAGTTCCCCCGTCGTCCGACGGGAATCCCTACGGGTCCGTAACCTACGGCGTCGTAAGTATGTCAGCGCGTCGCCCGGCGGCAAGAGCCCGAGAGCCTGCGCGTCCGCGAGGACACCTATCCTTGGAGTCGGTCGGACAGCGCGGTCCGTTCTGATTTCTTCCCGGATGCCACCTCCCTAAGCGGCACCCGCCGCGCGCGGTCGCCACCCGGGTTCCCTCCCAGACGAGCTTCAGACGAGATTCCCCACTCTTCAGACGAGCTTCAACACTGCAAGGAGCCGCACCTGTGAGCAGTGCCGACGACCAGACCACGACGACCAGCAGCGAGCTGCGCGCCGACATCCGCCGCCTGGGCGATCTGCTCGGTGAGACCCTCGTTCGACAGGAGGGCCCCGAGCTCCTGGAACTGGTCGAGAAGGTCCGCCGCCTGACCCGCGAGGACGGCGAGGCCGCCGCCGAGCTGCTGCGCGGCACCGAACTGGAGACCGCTGCCAAGCTGGTCCGCGCCTTCTCGACGTACTTCCACCTCGCCAACGTCACCGAGCAGGTGCACCGCGGCCGCGAGCTGCGCGCCAAGCGCGCCGCCGAGGGCGGCCTCCTCGCCCGCACGGCCGACCGGCTCAAGGACGCCGACCCCGAGCACCTGCGCCAGACGGTCAAGAACCTCAACGTCCGCCCGGTGTTCACCGCCCACCCCACCGAGGCGGCCCGGCGTTCGGTCCTCAACAAGCTGCGGCGCATCGCCGCGCTCCTGGAGACCCCGGTCATCGAGGCCGACCGCCGCCGCCACGACACCCGCCTCGCCGAGAACATCGACCTGGTGTGGCAGACCGACGAGCTCCGGGTCGTCCGCCCCGAGCCCGCCGACGAGGCCCGCAACGCCATCTACTACCTGGACGAGCTGCACGCCGGCGCCGTCGGCGACGTCCTCGAGGACCTCACCGCCGAACTCGAACGCGTCGGCGTCGTCCTCCCGGACGAGACCCGGCCCCTCACCTTCGGCACCTGGATCGGCGGCGACCGCGACGGCAACCCGAACGTCACCCCCGACGTCACCTGGGACGTCCTGATCCTCCAGCACGAGCACGGCATCAACGACGCCCTGGAACTCATCGACGAACTCCGCGGCTTCCTGTCGAACTCCATCCGCTACACGGGCGCCACCGAGGACCTGCTGGAATCCCTCCAGAGCGACCTGGAGCGCCTGCCGGAGATCAGCCCCCGCTACAAGCGCCTCAACGCCGAGGAGCCCTACCGCCTCAAGGCCACCTGCGTCCGGCAGAAGCTGGAGAACACCAAGCAGCGCCTGGCCAAGGGCACACCCCACGAGGACGGCCGCGACTACCTCGGCACCGCCGAACTGCTCCGCGACCTCACCCTCATCCAGACCTCGCTGCGCGAGCACCGCGGCGGCCTGATCGCCGACGGCCGGATGAACCGCACCATCCGTACCCTCGCCGCGTTCGGCCTCCAGCTCGCCACCATGGACGTACGCGAGCACGCGGACGCCCACCACCACGCCCTCGGCCAGCTCTTCGACCGCCTCGGCGAGGAGTCGTGGCGCTACGTGGACATGCCGCGCGACTACCGCGCGAAGCTCCTCGCCAAGGAACTGCGGTCCCGGCGCCCCCTCGGCCCGACCCCCGCGCCGCTCGACGCCGCCGGCCAGAAGACCCTCGGCGTCTTCGAGACCGTCAAGAGGGCCCTGAAGATCTTCGGGCCCGAGGTCATCGAGTCGTACATCATCTCCATGTGCCAGGGCGCCGACGACGTCTTCGCCGCCGCCGTCCTCGCCCGCGAGGCCGGACTGCTCGACCTGCACGCCGGCTGGGCCAAGATCGGCATCGTCCCGCTCCTGGAGACCACCGACGAGCTCAAGGCCGCGGACACGATCCTGGAGGACATGCTCTCCGACCCCTCGTACCGCCGCCTCGTTGCGCTGCGCGGGGACGTCCAGGAGGTCATGCTCGGCTACTCCGACTCCTCCAAGTTCGGCGGCATCACCACCTCGCAGTGGGAGATCCACCGCGCCCAGCGCCGCCTGCGCGACGTCGCCCACCGCTACGGCGTCCGCCTGCGCCTCTTCCACGGCCGCGGCGGCACCGTCGGCCGCGGCGGCGGCCCCTCGCACGACGCGATCCTCGCGCAGCCCTGGGGCACCCTGGAGGGCGAGATCAAGGTGACCGAGCAGGGCGAGGTCATCTCCGACAAGTACCTGGTCCCCTCGCTGGCCCGCGAGAACCTCGAACTGACGGTCGCGGCCACCCTCCAGGCGTCCGCCCTGCACACCGCGCCCCGCCAGTCCGACGAGGCGCTCGCCCGCTGGGACGCGGCGATGGACGTGGTCTCCGACGCCGCCCACTCCGCCTACCGCAGGCTCGTCGAGGACCCCGACCTGCCGACGTACTTCCTCGCCTCCACGCCGGTCGACCAGCTCGCCGACCTGCACCTGGGCTCGCGGCCCTCCCGCCGCCCCGGCTCGGGCGTCTCGCTCGACGGACTGCGCGCCATCCCGTGGGTCTTCGGCTGGACCCAGTCCCGGCAGATCGTGCCCGGCTGGTTCGGCGTCGGCTCCGGCCTCAAGGCACTGCGCGAGGCCGGCCTGGACACCGTGCTCGACGAGATGCACGAGCAGTGGCACTTCTTCCGGAACTTCCTCTCGAACGTCGAGATGACCCTCGCGAAGACCGATCTGCGGATCGCCCGCCACTACGTCGACACCCTCGTCCCCGACGAGCTCAAGCACGTGTTCGCCGTCATCGAGGCCGAGCACGAGCTCACCGTGCGCGAGGTGCTGCGCATCACCGGCGGCGACAAGCTGCTCGACTCCAACCCGGTGCTCCAGCAGACCTTCTCCATCCGCGACGCCTACCTGGACCCGATCTCCTACCTCCAGGTCGCCCTCCTCAAGCGCCAGCGCGACGAGGCAGCCGCCGGCCAGGAAGCGGACCCGCTGCTCTCCCGGGCCCTGCTCCTGACGGTCAACGGTGTGGCGGCGGGACTGCGCAACACCGGCTGAGCATGCGAGAAGGCGCCCTCCGCGCTCGTACGAGTACGAGCGCGGAGGGCGCCTTCATGTCTGGAGGGCCACGCGAGGGTTGTCTACAGGGCCACGAAGGTGAGCGTCAGCAGCGCGAGCCCCGTCCCCGCCATCAGCCACGCCGTCCGCGTCAGCCGCAGACCGCCCGCGACCACCACCGAGGCCAGCAGCAGAGCACCGGCGAGAGGGACCCAGGCGTAGAGCAGACCGGCCGGACCACTGCGCACGACCTCGTCGCTGCCGGGCTTCACCGTGACCGTGTACGTCCCGCCCTTCCTGACCGCCACCGACTGCTCGATGACGACCCGGGTCCGCGCCCGCGAACCGTGCGACGCAGGCGTGTACGCCCCCGTGCACGCCCCGTCCGAGCACGCCGTCACCGCGATCGTGCCGTGCTCCCGGCCCTTGCCGAGCATGACGTGCTGCGCGGTGCCCCAGGAGGCCCAGACGCCCGCGATCAGGATGAGCCCGGTCACCACACCCATCGCCGCGAGCCGCCCGAACCGCAGCGCCGCGTACGCGCTCTGACTGGAGGTGACGGCCCGCATGGCGGGGATCATTGGCCATGGCCACGCGCTCGGTCAACCCCGACGGGGGACAAGTCAGGAGTTGTGCGCGTACATCGCCCCTCAGGAGTTGTACGTGCCCTGGGCCCGCTCCAAGCCCTCGATCACCAGACACTCCACCGCGTCCGCCGCCCGGTCCACGAAGTAGTCCAGCTCCTTGCGCTCGGCCGACGCGAAGTCCTTCAGCACGAAATCCGCGACCTGCATACGGCCCGGCGGACGCCCGATACCGAACCGCACCCGGTGATAGTCCGCGCCCATCGCCTTCGTCATGGACTTCAGCCCGTTGTGGCCGTTGTCGCCACCGCCCAGCTTCAGCCGCAGCACGCCGTAGTCGATGTCGAGCTCGTCATGGACCGCCACGATGTTCGCCGTCGGCACCTTGTAGAAGTCCCGCAGCGCGGTCACCGGACCACCCGACAGGTTCATGTACGACATCGGCTTCGCCAGGATCACCCGGCGGTTCGCCGGACCGGGCGGCCCGATCCGCCCCTCGATCACCTGAGCCTGCGCCTTGCCCGCCCGCTTGAACTTCCCGCCGACCCGCTCCGCCAGCAGATCGGCCACCATGAAGCCCACGTTGTGCCGGTTCATGGCGTACTCCGGGCCCGGGTTGCCGAGGCCCACGATCAGCCAGGGCGCGTTGGCGTCGGTCGTCACGTCCGTGTCTCCCATGTGTCCTTGATACGCGGCAGCCGCCGCCCCTGACAGGAGCGGCGGCTGACACAGATGAAGAGATTCCGGGGAATCAGGCCTCGGCGGCCGCGTCGCCCGCAGCCTCGCCCTCGGCGGCCGGCTCCTCGGCCTGCGCCGACAGGACCTGGATGACGACCGCGTCCTCGTCGATCGCCAGCGTCGTGCCCTTGGGGAGCTTGATGTCCTTGGCGTGGATGGAGGCACCGGCCTCCAGGCCCGCGATGGAGACCGTGACCGACTCCGGGATGTGCGTGGCCTCGGCCTCGACCGTCAGGGTGTTCAGCACGTTCTCGACGAGGAAGCTGCCCGGGGCCAGCTCGCCCTCGGTCTGCACGAAGACCTCGACGGTGACCTTCTCGCCGCGCTTCACGAGGAGCAGGTCGACGTGCTCGAGGAAGCCCTTGATGGCGTCACGCTGGACGGCCTTCGGGATCGCCAGCTCGGTCTTGCCCTCGATGTCCAGGGTGAGCAGGACGTTCGGGGTACGCAGGGCGAGCTGCAGCTCGTGGCCCGGCAGCGTGATGTGGACCGGCTCGGTGCCGTGGCCGTAGACGACCGCGGGGACCTTGCTCTCGCGGCGGATGCGGCGGGCGGCGCCCTTGCCGAACTCCGTGCGGGACTCGGCGGCGAGCTTGACCTCGGACATATTCACTCCTCGTAGAACTGGGGAAAGAGGTCACCCGGCCAAACCATCGGCCTGCTACGAAGAGCGCGTCGATAACGGACCGCCGCACAAAAAAGTGCGGCCTCCCTCGCCGAGCAACTTTCGCAGTCTACTCGGCAGGGAGGCCACACCCAAAAGGATCTCTACTGCTCCTCGAACAGGCTCGTCACCGAGCCGTCCTCGAAGACCTCACGCACCGCGTTCGCGATGGTCGGCGCGATCGACAGCACCGTGATCTTGTCGAGCTCCAGCTCGCCCGGCGTCGGCAGGGTGTCCGTGAAGATGAACTCGCTGACCTTGGAGTTCTTCAGACGGTCGGCCGCGGGGCCGGAGAGCACACCGTGCGTGGCCGTCACGATGACGTCCTCCGCACCGTGCGCGAACAGCGCGTCGGCGGCGGCGCAGATGGTGCCACCGGTGTCGATCATGTCGTCGACGAGCACACAGACGCGGCCCTTCACGTCACCGACCACCTCGTGGACCGTGACCTGGTTCGCGACGTCCTTGTCGCGGCGCTTGTGCACGATCGCCAGCGGAGCGTCGAGACGGTCGCACCAGCGGTCGGCCACACGCACCCGGCCAGCGTCCGGGGACACGACCGTGAGCTTGGACTTGTCGACCTTGGCGCCCACGTAGTCGGCGAGGATCGGCAGCGCGAACAGGTGGTCCACCGGGCCGTCGAAGAAGCCCTGGATCTGGTCCGTGTGCAGATCGACCGTGAGGATGCGGTCCGCACCGGCCGTCGCCATCAGGTCGGCGACCAGACGCGCCGAGATCGGTTCACGTCCACGGTGCTTCTTGTCCTGACGGGCGTAACCGTAGAAGGGCACGATCACCGTGATGCTCCGAGCGGAGGCCCGCTTCAGAGCGTCGATCATGATCAGCTGCTCCATGATCCACTTGTTGATCGGAGCCGTGTGGCTCTGCATCAGGAAGCAGTCGGCGCCGCGGGCGGACTCCTGATAGCGGATGTAGATCTCGCCGTTCGCGAAGTCGAAGGCCTTCGTCGGGACGACCCCGACACCCAGCTTGTGGGCGACCTCCTCGGCAAGCTCGGGGTGGGCGCGGCCGGAGAAGAACATCATCTTCTTCTCGCCGGTCGTCTTGATCCCGGTCACAGCACTGTCTCCTCAGAGGTCTACTCAGTGGGCATGAGAGGTCTTCTCGGCTGGGTTCCGAGAGGGCTCTCAGCTGGGGTGCGGGTGTGCACTTATCACGGTACGCCGTCCCAGACGCCCCGCTTTCCGGTCAGCCTTCGCTTTCCGTCACCCGGGAAGCCGTCTCCGCGGCCTTGGCCGCCGCGCTTCCCGGACGCTTGCGAGCCACCCAGCCCTCGATATTCCTTTGCTGGCCACGGGCCACGGCCAGCGAGCCGGGCGGCACGTCCTTGGTGATGACCGAGCCCGCCGCGGTGTACGCGCCGTCCCCGACCGTGACAGGAGCCACAAACATGTTGTCCGAACCCGTACGGCAGTGCGAGCCGATCGTCGTGTGGTGCTTGTCCTGCCCGTCATAGTTCACGAAGACACTCGCGGCACCGATGTTCGAGTACTCGCCGATCGTCGCGTCACCCACGTACGACAGGTGCGGGATCTTCGTGCCCTCGCCGATCGTGGCGTTCTTCGTCTCGACGTACGTACCGACCTTGGCCTTCAAGCCGATCCGCGTGCCAGGACGCAGGTAGGCGAACGGGCCGACCTTCGCCTGCGGACCCACCTCCGCGGTGTCGGCCACGGTGTTGTCGACGCGGGCACCGGCACCCACCCGGGTGTCCTTCAGACGGCAGTTGGGCCCCACCTCGGCACCCTCGGCGAGATGCGTGGCGCCCTGGAGCTGCGTCCCCGGGTGCACGATCGCGTCCTGCTCGAAGGTGACCGTCACGTCGACCCAGGTCGTCGCCGGGTCGATGACACTGACGCCGGCCAGCATGGCCCCGGTGAGCAGCCGGTCGTTCAGGATGCGGCGCGCCTCGGCGAGCTGCACACGGTTGTTGATACCGGCGATCTCGCGGTGGTCGGCGGCGACGGCCGCACCGACGCGGTGCCCGGCCTCGCGCAGGATGCCGAGGACGTCCGTCAGGTACTCCTCGCCCTGGCTGTTGTCCGTGCGGACCTTGCCGAGCGCGTCCGCGAGCAGCTGCCCGTCGAAGGCGAAGACACCCGAGTTGATCTCACGGATCGCGCGCTGCGCCTCGCTCGCGTCCTTGTGCTCGACGATCGCGGTGACCGCGCCGCTGGCGCCGTCCCGCACGATGCGGCCGTAACCGGTGGCGTCGGGGACCTCGGCGGTCAGCACGGTGACGGCGTTGCCGTCGGCGGCGTGGGTCGAGGCGAGCGCGCGCAGGGTCTCGCCGCTGAGCAGGGGGGTGTCGCCGCAGACCACCACGACGGTGCCGTCCACACGGTCGCCGAGTTCCTCGAGGGCCATCCGTACGGCGTGCCCGGTGCCGTTCTGCTCGGCCTGCACCGCGGTCCGGACGCCCGGGTCGATCTCCGCGAGGTGCGCGACGACCTTCTCGCGGGCGTGCCCCACGACGACGACCAGGTTCTCGGGGTCCAACTCGCGTGCGGCGGTGAGCACATGACCGACGAGGGAGCGTCCGCAGAGGTCGTGCAGGACCTTGGGTGTGGCCGATTTCATACGGGTGCCCTCACCCGCTGCAAGAACGACGACGGCTGCCGGGCGATTGGCGCTCACGGGGTATGCCCTTCGGCTTCGGATGACTGGGGTGTGGACATCCGCAGGATACCGGGGCGAATCAGGAGAGATATGGGAGAGGGCCCTGACAGAGCTGTCAGGGCCCAGGCTACGCAGCTCCGCCGGCTGGATTCGAACCAGCGTCTCAAGGCTCCAAAGGCCTGCGGGATGCCGCTACCCCACGGCGGATTGCTGCTTCAAACCTTACCGGAGGAGGGACGGCGCATGATCCGTCCTGGCGCAGTCCACCATGCCGGACCACCATCCTTCGATGCGGCGGTACAGCTCGGCTCCGTTTGATACACGGATGACGAGGCAGCCTCGGTAGTTCTCGCCCACATTCTTTCGGATGGTTTTGGGGTTGTGTTTCTTGATGGTCGTCTTCTGGAACGTGGAGGCGTCGACGCCGGCCAGGTCGGCCCAGTAGCGCTCGGCGGCCTCCGTGTCGGCTGTCATGTGGATCATGACTCGGTACTTGAGGCGCTCGGACTCGATGCCGAGCAGGGCCAGCCATGCCAAGTAGAGCTGGATGACGCCCGGATCGCTATTGACGAAGGTGACTGTCTCTCGCCGGTCGTACGTCTTGTCCTTGGTGCCTTCTGCCCAGTACAGAGCTACCCCGGCGAAGAGCAACTCCCGGTCCGTCATCGCGCCGATCTCGCGGGCGGCAGCCTCTTTGGTTCGCTTGCGTGCGATGTCTCGGACTGCCAGCTCGTGTTCCCAGCGCCTTCTCGCTGCGAGCTGCGCCTGCTCCGTCGGGTCTCGTCGCTCCGGCTTCGGCAGGTCCCGTACCCAGAGCGAGATCGAGCTCTTCGAGCAGCCCAGTTCGATCTGGATCCGGTCGTACGTCCACCCCTGGATGCGTAGCTCGCGGGCCCTGTCGCGGAGGTCGTCCTTCGCTCGCGGGCGCTTGGTCCAGTCCGGGGGCGGCTCGCCCTGGAAGAGGCGGTTGAGGATGTCGTTGTTGTAGATGTGGAGACGGTCGCGGATCTGGCGGCGGCTGTGTCCCGCCCGGCGCAGCGTGACCGCCTGTCCCCGCAGGGTTTCGAAATCTGCGTACTTGCTCGGTGAATGTGCCATAGGCATACCGTCCGACCGGAATGCGGGCTTCCGGGGTCGAACGGTGATCGATTCAGCAGTTCGAGGGATATCGGTCGGTTTCGCTTCTGTTCGAGAGTGGGGTGTGGTGTAGGCCAGTAGCGAAAACTCACCGGAAATGGGCCGGGGGGCGACCGTAGGCTGGAGCCATGACCACGACGGGGGAAGAGCACACCGCGGCCGGGACCGGCCCGTGGTGGTGGGTCGGATGGCGAAGTGCGGTGCTGGACGCGGGGCTCGCTCTGGCGTCCGCGGTCGAGTGCGGTGCCGAAGGGGTCCGGTTCGCTCACGACGCGGGGCTGCCCGTTCCGGTGGGCGTCGGGTTCGGGATGATCGCCGGGTCCGTGCTGCTGGTACGGCGGAAGTGGCCGATCGCGGTCGTCCTGGTGTCCATCGCGATCACACCCGCCCAGATGGGCTACCTGATGGGACTCGTCGGGCTGTACACGCTCGCCGCGTCCGAGCTGCCGCGGCGCATCATCGCGGCGCTGGCGGGGATGTCCTTCGCCGGCATGCTGATCGTCACGTTCGTCCGGGCGCACCAGGGTGTGGTGCGCGGGGATGTGCCGATGGGGGACTGGCTGGTCCCGTTCGCCTCGATCACCACGGCGATCGGGATGACCGCGCCCCCGGTGCTGCTCGGGCTGTACATGGGGGCACGGCGGCGGTTGATGGAGAGCCTGCGGGAGCGGGCGGACTCGCTGGAGCGGGAGTTGCAGCTGCTCGCCGAGCGGGCGGAGGAGCGGGCGGAGTGGGCGCGGAACGAGGAGCGCACCCGGATCGCGCGTGAGATGCACGACGTCGTCGCGCACCGGGTCTCTCTGATGGTCGTGCATGCGGCGGCGCTTCAGGCGATCGCCCGGAAGGACCCCGAGAAGGCCGTGAAGAACGCCGCGCTGGTGGGGGACATGGGGCGCCAGGCGCTCACGGAGCTGCGGGAGATGCTGGGCGTGCTGCGTACCGGGGACGGGCTGGGCGTGCGGGTGCCGTCGGTGCCGCTGGCGGCGGTGGGGGCGGCCGCGGCCGCGGCGGCGTCGCGGGCCGCGGACGATTTCGGGGCCGGTGAGGGGCCGTGTCTGGCGGAGATCGATGAGCTGATCGGGCAGTCGGCCGCCGCGGGGATGGTCGTGGACCTGTCGGTCGAGGGGGACACGCGTGCGTACGCCCAGGAGATCGAGCAGACCGCCTACCGGGTGGTGCAGGAGGCGTTGACGAACGTCCACAAGCACGCGGCGGGGGCGAAGACGTACGTCCGGGTGGCGCATCGGGTGTCCGAGATCGCGATGCAGGTGGAGAACGAGTGTCCGCCGGAGGTGGGGGCGGGGTCGTCCGTGCGGTTGCCCAGTGGGGGGAACGGGTTGCTGGGGATGAAGGAGCGGGTGGCGGCGTTGGGGGGTGTGTTCGTGTCGGGGCCCACGGATGCGGGTGGGTTCCGGGTGTCGGCGGTGATACCGGCGTAGCTCTCTCGGGGCTTTTCCGGGCGCCGGGTCCGGTGGGTGCCTGCGGGCCGGTGGGTGGGCGGGGCCGTGCCGGTACATCCCAGTCCGTCGCCGTTGGATCAGACGTGAGTTCTGAACGGGAGCCGCTGCTCGATCCGAACGTAAGCGACGGACATCAGGGATGTACCGGCACGGCCCCTCCCGTGCAAGATCCAGCCCCTCCGGCGTTTGAGGAGCGGGGTCCGGGGCGGAGGGGTGAGAACCGGCCCGGGGGCGTCAGGTGGAGGTGAGGCGGGTGGGGGGCGTGCCGGTGAGGAGGGTGGTGATGGCGGCGTCGATGTGGGGGCCCAGGAACCAGTCGCCTGTGTGGTCCAGGGTGTAGACCCGGCCCTCGGCGTCGATGGCGAGCAGGGCGTGGGAGTCGGACTCCTCGCCCAGGGGGCAGACCTCCGTGTCGAGGGCGCGGCCGAGGTCGCCGAGGGTGCGGGCCATGTGCAGCCCGTGCAGTGGGTCGAGATGGAGCAGGGCGGGGGCGAGCTGGCGCCCGGGCCCCGTGGCGCCGACGCGCAGACCCCCGAACTCCGCCCATGCCTCGACCGCCGCGGGGAACACGGCGTGTCGGTGTCCGGCCGGCGACGCGTGTCCGCGCAGCGCGTCGGCCCAGTACTCGGCCTGCTTTATGTCCCAGCGTCCGGGCTGCCATCCGGCGGTGCGCAGTGCGGCGTCAACGGGTTCGGAGAAGCGTGACGTGGGTGCCCCCTGCCCGGGTGGAGAGGGGAGCTTGGTGGAGGAGCGGTCGGAGTGCATCTGCCCTTCGTTCGTCGAGGGATGGGACATCGGCGTCGCGGGACGCCGTCAGAGGTGCGTGTGCGGGGATGGGGGAGTTCAGGCGTCCGGTGCGGCCGGGTCGACGATGCGTACGCCGAAGTGGTCGCTGAGTGCCGTGCAGGAGCGGCAGGGCGCGGCGAAGCTGCCGTGCAGCGGGTCGCCGTCCTCGCGGATGCGGCGCGCGGTGAGCTTGGCCTGCTTGAGGGCTTTGCGGGCCTCGCCGTTGGTCATCGGTTTGCGGGCCGCGCGCTTGCTGCGTTCGGCGTCGATGGTGGCGATGTGCCGGGAGATCAGGATGGCCTCGGCGCAGCGGCCGGTGAAGCGGTCGCGTTGGGCGTTCGTGAGGGTGTCGAGGAAGTCCTGGACGAGTGGGTGAAGGGCGGGGGGCTGGTCGCCGCGGGCGGCGGTGCCGGTGAGGGTGGCGCCGCGGACGGAGAGGGCGGCGGCGACGGTGGGGAGTATGCCGTCGCGGCGGTGCAGCAGGATGGGGGCGTGGGTCGCCTCGGTGCTGCTCCAGCCGACCCGGGGGTCCCCGGACGTGCCCGTATGCGTCGCATTCATGATCGTTTTTCCCTCCCGTGCATCCCCCGGTGCGGAGACAGACTGCCAAATGCCGTGGCGGGAGCGGAAGCTGGGGCGCCGCGACACGCCAGGTCTTCGGCTTACGGTCACGGCGGGGTGACGGCAGGTCACGGAACCGGAGGCCCGGTGACCGGTGTCGTACAACCGAATAGGCTGTCGACATCCGCGCTCCATCCAGCTACTGAGAACGCCGCAGGGGGCAACCGCCATGACGACAGGTCGGCTCGGGCAACAAGCCGCGCCGCCGAACGCGGCCTACGCCGGGCAAGTCGTGCACTTCCCGGATCCGGTCCGGGCCGCCCGGCACCCCAGAGGTGTGCGGATCGACGAGCGTGGCTATCCGGACTTCTCGCTCTACGCGCGCGGCGCTGCGGAGATCGCGGAGCCGCCGGAGGGTTTCGGCGTCGACGAGTTGCGGTTGACGGACTACGTCTCCGCGAACGCCGCTCTCGCCGCGTCCGGGCACGAGCTGTGGGACACGATCCCGTCGGTGGCGACGCCGCACGGCTGGACGTGGCATCACGTGGCGGGTACCCGGCGGCTGGAGTTGGTGCCCGTCGAGGTGAAGGCGTTGCTGCGGCATCACGGTGGTGTCGCGACCACGGCTGTCGACCATTCCAAGCGGGGGACGCGGCCGTTGCAGGAGACGCGGCCCGCGCACTTCGGGTTGCCGAGGTCGTCGGTCGCGGTGACCGAGCAGCAGGTGCTGGGGGTCGAGGAGGATCTCGGCTACCGGCTGCCGGGTGCCTATCGGTCGTTCCTGAAGGCGGCGGGCGGGTGCGCGCCGGTCGGCGCGGCGCTCGACGCCGAATTGGGGCTGCTGGTGGACCAGCCGTTCTTCACCGTGCGCGACGAGGCGGCCGTCAATGACCTCGTGTACGTCAACAAGTGTCTGCGCGACCATCTGACCAAGGATTACCTGGGTGTCGGGTTCGTGCAGGGCGGTCTGCTCGCCGTGAAGGTGAAGGGCGACGCGATCGGTTCGGTCTGGTTCTGCGCGTTCGACGACGCCCGTGACCAGGACGCCTGGCCGCCGGCCGAGCGGGTGCAGCGGCTGCTGCTGCCGTGCGGTGACGACTTCGACCAGTTCCTGTCCCGGCTGGCCGGCAATCCGCCGGAGTTGGAGACGGTGGCGAATCTGATGGTGGACGGCGGTTTCGCGTACGCCGTGCCCGTCTCTTCGGTGTCTTCGGTGTCTTCGGTGGGGGAGTGAGGTTGCGATGGTGACCTTCGCGCAGGCGCAGGAGCGCGCGGAAGAGTGGATCAACGGGGATGTGCCCGGGTATCAGCACCGTGAGGTGCGGGTGCGCGAGTTCGAACTCGGGTTTGTCGTGTGGGCGGAGGACCGTGCCGAGGGGCCGCGTTCCGACGGGGGCGGGCAGCGGCTCGTCATCGCGCGGGACAGCGGGGAGGCCACGCTGTGGCCCGCCCTGCCGGTGGGTGAGGTCATCCGCCGGTACGAGGAGGAGTACGGGGTGCCGGACGGGCCCCCGGAACCGGCGCCCGCGCCCGCGGCCCGGGTCGACCTGAATCAGACGTCGTTCCTGTTGAGTCCTCCGGAGTGGTTGCAGGAGGCCGCGGACCGGATGGGGATTCCGGACCGGCGCACGGGTTCGGGATCGTCCGCCTCCGACGGGGAGGGATCGCGTCCGGCCGCCGCTTCGAACGGAGCTTCCGGGAGCGGGAGTTCGCTTCCGGGTGCGCCGGGAGACTCGGGGGCGCACGCGGTGCCGTCCGCTCCGTTCTCGGACACTCCCGCGCCGGGTGTGCCGTCGGCTCCCGGTGGGGCCACGCCGTGGCCCGCCGCCGCGACCGACGACGACGTGGTCCCTGTTCCGCGGGACGCGCGGCCTGACGTACCCGCGGACGCGACCCCGTGGGCGGGGACGGACACGAACGGCGATGCCGGTGACGACCGTTCCGTACCGCTGCCGGCGACCGTGTTCGCTCCGCCGCTGACGGATGTAGGCGACTCCGACACCCCGCCGCCGGCCGCGGCACCGGACGCCAAGACCGCCCTGATCTCCGGGGGCAGCCAACTCCCGCGTACGACGCTGTCCCCGGTGGCCGGCGACCCGAATTCTCCCGCGCCGTCCGGTGCTTCGCAGGGCCATGGCCTGCCCGGCGGTCCGCCGCCCGCGCAGGGGTCCGGCGCCCACCAGGGCACACCGCCGCCCGGTGCGTCTTCGTACGGCTATCCGCAGGGTCCGGACGCGGGTCCGGGGACGCCTCCGCCCGGTGCGCCCGTTCCCGGCGGCCCGCAGGGGACGCCTCCTCCGGGAGCGTCCGGGTACGGCTTCCCCCAGGGGCCCGGCACGCCGCCGCCCGCCGCTCCGGGTGTCCCCGGGACGCCGCCGCCCCCCGCGCCTTCGCGCCCGCTGCCTCCCAACGCCGGTGACATCGCCGACGCCGCGACCAGCAAGGCGCAGGCGCCGCCCCGCGGGGCTCGCGGGGGTGGGGCGAGTGCTCCGCATCCGCCGAGCGCCCCCGGGGTGCCGGGTGCGCGGCCGGGCAGCACGCCTCCGCCGTCCGCGCCGGGTGCCCCGGGTACGCCCGCGGGCGGCTATGTGCCGACGCAGCTGGTTTCGCAGCTCGGGCCGGACGGGGTCCCGGGTGCGCCCGGTACCCCTGACGCTCCCCAGCCGCCCGGCGCCACGCCGCCGGGCGGTGGAGTCCACCACGCCGCGACGATGCTCGCGGGACCGTCGGTGGGCGGTCCTGGCGCGCCGCAGCCTCCGGGTGCGCCGTGGCAGCAGGGCGCTCCGGTCGGCCCGAACCCGCCGGGTGGCACGCCTCCGGGTGAAGTCCACCATGCCGCGACGATGCTCGCGGGGCCGTCGGTGGGCGGTCCCGGTGCGCCGCAGCCTCCGGGTGCCCCTGGCGCACCCGGTGCGCCGCAGCCTCCCGGGGGCACGCCTCCCGGTGGGGTGCACCATGCCGCGACGATGCTGGCGGGGCCGTCGGTGGGCGGTCCCGGTGCGCCGCAGCCTCCGCAGGCTCCCGGTATGCCGTCGGGCGTGCCTCAGCCGATGCCGGGCCAGCCGATGCCGGGGCAGCAGCCGCCGGCGTACGGCTATCCGCAGGGCGGGCTGCCGACCGTCGGGCCCGGCTACCAGGCGGTGTTGCGCTACCGGGCGCACGACGGGTCGGAGCAGCAGCTGATCCGGCGGTCCGCGCCGGGCACTCCGCATCCGGAGTGGCAGATCCTGCACGAGCTGCGCGCGATGAACGTGCCGCCGCAGCAGGTGCTGGAGCTGCACACGGAGTTGGAGTCCTGTGAGCTGCCGGGCGCGTACTGCGCGCGGATGATCAGGGAGACCTTCCCGCAGGCGCGGATCACGAGCATCGCGCCGTACGGCACGGACCACGCGAGCCGGCAGCAGGGGATGCATCAGCTCCTCGCGCACCAGGGCGAGTTGCACCAGGTGGCGGACGGGCCGGCGCGTCCGGCGCCGGTACGGGCACCGATTCCGCCGGTGCAGCCCGCGCCGCCGATCCCGCCGGAGGCGATCGGGCAGGAGCTGGCGGCGGCGTTCGGGCCGGGGCTGTTCCGGTTCGACCAGGCGGCCGTGTCGCGGCAGGGGGTGCCCAACATCGTGGCGCACACCCTGGTCGTGGCGGGACTGCCGGTCGACATGGGGCCGTTCTTCTGGGCGCAGGCCCAGCCGGGCCGTCCGGTGCCGACGCTCGCCGAGCTGGCGCAGGAGCGTGGCGTGGCGGCGGCCCCGGACGCGGGCTCCTACCTCGTCATGGGCAGCGACTTCGGCAAGGCGATCTGTGTGCAGTACGGGACGGCGAACATCGTCGCCGTGCCGGTGGAGGCCGGTCCCGGTGGTGCGCCGGTGCCGCCGCAGTTCGTGAACACCGGACTGCCCGAGTTCGCGCGCTGTCTCGCGCTGCTCGGCCGGATGTGGCGGCTGCGGTTCGGCCTCAACCAGGAGCAGGCGGGCCGCTGGACCGTCGACTTCCAGGCGCAGCTCGCCGCGCTCGACCCGGCGGCGCTCGGTTCCCCGGAGAGCTGGTGGTCGGTCCTGCTGGAGGAGATGTGGGACGGCCTGCTCTAGGACCTGTCCCGGCCGCGGTCCGGTAGGGGAGCGGCGGGACGACCAGGACGACGGCTGGACGGATGAGGCGCTCGACCCGTGTGACGGGTCGGGCGCCTCGTCCGTGTGTGCGGCGCGTGCTGCACGTACACCGTCGAAGGTGTGGTCGAGCGGGACCGTACGAAGGGCCGGACCGTGTTTCTCCGGGCGTCGCGCCGGCACCGTACTTCGGGCTTCTGACCTCAAATGACTCGCGTGAGATCCATCTCTGGCCGAACGGGTGGGCGGAGTGTCGCGTTATGAACACTTCCGTGTGATCCATCAAGATGTGCGCGAAATCGTCTTTTCGTGTGTGTCGGGCGGAGAGGGGTCCAAGGATGAGCAGCACACCGGTGTCGCCACACGGCTTCGTGGCCGTACGGGGGCGCGGCTACCGTCCCGAGCAGGTCGACGCGTACGCCGCGGCGCTCTCCCGGGACCGTGACGCCGCGTGGGAGCGGGCCGCCCGGCTCACCGTGCTGGCGAAGGACATGGAGGCGGAGTCGGAGCGGCTGCGGGAGGCCGTGACACGGCTCGCGCCGCAGACGTACGAGGAGCTCGGCGAGCGGGCGCGGCGGATCTTCCAGCTCGGCGAGGAGGAGGCCGAGGCCCTGCGGGACGAGGCGCGGCGGGAGGCCCGGGCGGCCGTGGAGGAGGCCGAGGCCGCGGGGCGCGAGGTGCGGGAGGCCGCGCGGGAGTACGCCGACGAGGTGCGCGGGGAGGCCGAGGAGCTGGCCCGGCGGCGGCTGCTCGCCGCGCGCGGTGAGGCCGACGAGGTGCGGATCTCCGCGCGGCGGGACGTCAAGGAGAACCGGGGAGAGGTGCTGGCCGCGCTGCGCGAGGTGCGCGGGCGCACGGAGGCGCTGCTCACCGGCCAGGACAAGGAGCACACGGGGCGGTGGGCGGAGGCCGAGCGGGCCGCCGCCGAGCGCGAGGCCGCGTTCGACGCGCACCACGCCGAACGCGTGGCGCGCGCCGAGGAGTCGGTCGCCGAGGCCGAGCGGGCCCTCGCCGAGGCCGCGGAGTCGGACCGCCACCGGCAGGAGGACGCGGCGGCGCGGGCCGCCCAGCTGCTTGCCGAGGCCCGGGTCCAGGAGGAGCGGATCGCCCGGGAGACCGAGCGGGTGCTGCGGGAGCACGGGGAGCGGTGGGACGACGTACGGGCCCATATGGACCACGTACGCAGCAGTCTCACGTCGCTCACGGGGAGGGCCCCCGCGGAGTAGGGAGCGGGTCTCCGCCCGTCAGCGTCCTCTGCGCACCGCCCCCGCCAGGATCCATCCCTCCACCGCCTCGTACTGCCTGCGCTGTTCCTCCGCCTTGCGGCGGCCCGAGACCACGGTTCCGAGCCACCCGTAGGCGAACCCCAGCGGGATCGACACGAGGCCGGTCGTGGTGAACGGGAACCAGTTGAAGTCGGCGTCCGGGAACGCGGCACCGGGGGAGCCGGAGACGAGGTTGGTGCCGGGCATGAGGAGGAGGACCGTGAGGGTGCCGCCGATGAGGGTGGCGAGAAGGCCGGTGCGGGTGTAGCGGCGCCAGAAGAGGCTGTAGACCAGCGCGGGCGCTATCGCGGAGGCGCCGATGCAGAAGGACAGGGTGACCAGGGGCTGCAGGCTGCGGTGTTGGGCGAGGGTGGCGAGCAGGATGGCGGGCGCCCCCACGGCCAGTGCCGAGATGCGGGCGAGGAGCATCTCGCGGCGCGGCGACATGCGGTCGTCGTGGCGGCGGCCCCGGAAGAGCCGGCTGTGCGCGAACACGTCGTGGGCGAGGGAGTTGGCACAGGCGAGGATCATCCCGGCGACGGAGGCGAGCAGCGTCAGGAAGATCGCTGTCGTCACGGTGGTGAACAGGAGCGTCTCGGCCGTGGAGACGGACGCGCCGAAGGCGGCCTTGGAGCCCAGCAGGTAGGCCGTGTTGCCCTGTGGATCGGCCGCGGCGATCACATCGCGGCCGATCATGGCCGTGGCGCCGAAGCCGACGACGCTGATGATCAGCACGAACAGTGCCACGCACGGCACTGCCCAGGACAGGGACCGGCGCACCTGTCGGGCGCTGTCCGCCGTGTACATGCGCATGGTGATGTGGGGGAGGCAGGCGCCGCCGAGGACGACCGTCAGCTCCGAGGTGATCATGTCCAGGCGGGGGCTGGCGCCGCCGGTGAACTGGAGTCCCGACTGCAGGAAGGCGGGGCCCACGCCGCTGTGTCCGGCGGCGGCGTCGAGGAGCGCGCCGGGGTTCCAGTCGAAGCGCTGCAGGACGAGCACGGCGACCACCGCGCCCGAGCCGAGCAGCATCACGATCTTCAGGATCTGGATGAGTGCGGTGCCCTTCATGCCGCCGATCGCCGCGTAGCTGATCATCAGCGCGCCGAGGCCGATGACGCAGCCGGTCTTGAGGGAGTCGTTGGAGAAGCCGAGGATGAAGGCCAGCAGGTCGCCCGCGCCCGCCAGTTGGACCAGCATCAGCGGCAGCAGCGCCACGATGGTCACCGCGCAGGCCGTGTTGCGGACGGCGCGGCCCGGTGTCCGGCGCGCGAGCGCGTCGCCCATGGTGAACCGGCCCGCGTTGCGCAGCGGTTCGGCCAGCAGGAACATGAGCAGCATCAGGGACAGGGCCGTGCTGAGGGCGAGGACGACGCCGTCGTAGCCGGCCAGCGCGATGACGCCGCCGGTGCCGAGCACGGTCGCCGCGGAGATGTAGTCCCCGGCGATGGCGAGGCCGTTGCGCATCGGTGAGAGCGATCCGTAGCCGGTGTAGAACTCGTCGAGGTCGTCACGGTCCGGGCCGGTCATCACGCACAGCAGCAGGGTGATCGTGGCCACGGCCGTGAACGCCACGAGTGACATGGTCTGCGCGGAACTGGTGAATCCCGTCATCGCGCCGCCTCCCGCTTCGCGTCCAGTTCGGCCTGCTTGCGGATCCGGTCCGCGATCGGGTCGACGCGCCTGCGCGCGGTGTGCTCGTACAGCCCGATGGCCAGGCAGGTGACGGGTACCTGGAGCAGGCCGAGGAGCAGGCCGGTCGACAGTCCGCCGGACACCGTGCTCGTCATCAGCGCCGGGGCGAAGGCCGACAGGAGGAGGAAGAGGGTGAAGTAGCCGAGCGCGGTGAGGGTCGCGACGCGCCGCTGCCAGCGGTAGGCGCCGCGCAGGAGTCTGATGTCGCTGTGCTGTCCGAGCGGTTGGTGACGCGGCATCCGGCGCGGCGCGGGCTCGGGTGGCCGGGGCTGGGGTTGCCAGGGGTAGGTCAGCCGGGAGGGGTCGGGGCCGGGCGGCGGATATCCGTGCTGCTGGGGCGGCTGGGTGTACGGCGGGTACGGGGGGTTCCGCGGGGCCTGCGGTGGCGGGTACTCCCGGGCCTGCGGTGGCGGGTACTGCGGGGCCTGCGGCGGTGGGTACGGGGGCTGGTGCGGGTGCTGCTGACGTGGCCTTGGGTGCTCGGGGGACGAGAACGCGTCTGGCATCCCGGTTCTCCTTGCGTGGCTCGGGTCCGGTGCGGGACCGCAGGGAGCGGGGGGTGAGCAGCGCACGCTACTCGTAGGTAGCAGGAGCGCGCGAGCGTTTCACCAAACTGGGCGGTCGGTACGCGCTTATTTCGTTGACCTGGGGTGTTACCCGCGTTTACCTGTGGAGTTCCCCTGGAGTTCGCGTGGGGGAAGGGAGTGGTCGCGGTGACCGATGAGTGGTCTTCGTGCCGGGGTCAGTCCGTGGGGTCCTCGAGCACCGGGAAGCGGCGCGGTGCGACGAACAGCAGGACCAGGAAGGCGAGGGCGGCGGCGCACGCGGCCCCCAGATAGACCGCGTGGACCGCGTCCGCGACCGCGTGGCGCAGATGCCCGGCCGGCGCGCCCGCGTCCAGGGCGCGGGTCACCGCGTCGAGGTCCCCGGCGCCGCCGAGCCGCGCGGCCAGTACCCCGTTGGCGACGGCGCCGAACAGGGCGGCGCCCATGGTCTGTCCGGTCTGCCGGCAGAAGAGGACGGAGGCGGTGGCCGTGCCGCGTTCGGCCCACCCGACGGACGACTGGACGCCGATGATCAGGGGGAGCTGGAAGAGTCCGAGCGCGCCGCCCAGCAGCAGCATCAGCAGGGCGGGCTGCCACGGCTCGCCCGGATAGGGCAGGAAGGGGAAGGCGAGCAGGAGCAGGCTCGCCGTGCCGATGCCGAGCATGGCGGTGTTGCGGAAGCCGATGCGGCGGTAGACGTGCTGGCTGAGTGCCGCGGACACCGGCCAGCTCAACGTCCATACGGAGAGCACGAATCCGGCGGCGACCGGGGCGAGGCCGAGGACCGCCTGCGCGTAGGTGGGCAGGAAGACGGTCGGCGCGACCATGAGCAGGCCCAGCGCGCCGAGCGCCAGATTGACCGCGGCGATCGTCCGGCGGCGCCACACCCAGCCCGGGATGATGGGCTCGGTGGCCCGCCGCTCGACGGCCACGACGACCGCGACGAGGACAAGTCCCGTCCCGAACAGGGCGACCGAGGGTGCCGAGAGCCAGTCCCAGGCGACGCCGCCCTGCACCAGGGCGGTCAGCAGGACGCCGCCGCAGGCGAACACGGCGAGGGCGCCCGCCCAGTCGATCCGTGGCCGCCGGGTGAGCGGGGCCCGCTGCGGTTCGTGCAGATGACGGGCGATCAGCCACAGGGCGAGGGCGCCGACCGGCAGGTTGATGAGGAAGATCCACCGCCAGTCGGCGTACGCCGCGAGGACTCCGCCCAGGGCGGGACCCGCGATCGCCGAGGTCGCCCACACCGTGGACAGCTTGGCCTGGATCTTCGGGCGCTCCTCCAGCGGGTACAGGTCGGCGGCGAGTGTCTGCACGGTGCCCTGGAGGGCGCCGCCGCCCAGGCCCTGCACGACGCGGAAGGCGATGAGCGCGGCCATGTTCCAGGCGGTGGCGCAGAGCAGTGAGCCGAGGAGGAAGACGGCGGCGCCGGCCACCAGGACCGGTTTGCGGCCGAAGGTGTCGGAGAGCTTGCCGTAGACGGGGAGCGTGACCGTGACGGCCAGCAGGTAGCCCGAGAACAGCCAGGAGAAGACGGAGAATCCGCCGAGGTCGCCGACGATCTGCGGAACGGCGGTCGACACGATGGTGGAGTCCAGCGCGGCCAGACCCATCGCCAGCATGAGCGCCGCGACGACGGCGCGGCGCCGCCGGGTCTCGGTGCGGGCCGCTCGGGGCGGGTTCTCCCGCACGACCGGTATCTCGGTGTCCCCCTCGCCCACGGGATTCCTTCCCCCTGCATCTATCTGCCGGGACCAGCTTCCCACTTGAGCCTCACCTTGGGGGAGGGTGGACGCTGAGTGGGCCCGGAGGTGGACGTGACCCTGGGGAGGTGTCCACCGAAGGGTGGAGGACCCCTAGGGGGATCTCCGTACTACGGCTCGGGGAGGGTTCGTCCCACCGGAGGACGAGGCGGGGCGGTGGCCGTCCTTAACCTGGCTTTACGCCGTCGGGAGCGCGTCCGGTCGTACGGACCGCACCCACGGGGGTGGGGTTTTCCCCAGCAGAAGACGGGGCCGTGCACCAGCGCGTCCGACCCCCTCCCGGCACCAGACTTACGGACGTGGCCGACGCACCGCGCCCGAAGGGGCGCGGGCCTTCCGGCCCTTCGCAACCGCTCGCAGACGTTCGCAGCCCAGCAGTTTCCCTTGCTGACCGACTTAGGAGACATACCGTGACATCGGCTGTAAGCATTCCCAGGCACGAGAGCACTGGAGGGCGTACGGCCGTTGCCGCGCGGGCGCGGCAGGTCGTCAAGGCGTACGGGTCCGGAGAGACCCGTGTCGTCGCCCTCGACCATGTCGACGTGGACATCGCGCGAGGGCGGTTCACCGCGATCATGGGCCCCTCGGGGTCCGGCAAGTCCACGCTGATGCACTGCCTCGCCGGGCTCGACACCGTCACCTCCGGCCAGATCTTCCTCGACGAGACCGAGATCACCGGGCTCAAGGACAAGAAGCTGACGCAGCTGCGCCGGGACCGGATCGGCTTCATCTTCCAGGCGTTCAACCTGCTGCCGACGCTGAACGCCCTGGAGAACATCACGCTCCCGATGGACATCGCGGGCCGCAAGCCCGACCGGGCCTGGCTGGACCAGGTCGTCACGACCGTCGGGCTCGCGGACCGGCTCAAGCACCGCCCGAACCAGCTCTCCGGCGGCCAGCAGCAGCGCGTCGCGGTGGCCCGCGCCCTGGCGGCCCGCCCCGAGATCATCTTCGGCGACGAGCCGACCGGAAACCTCGACTCCCGGGCCGGCTCCGAGGTGCTGGGCTTCCTGCGCCGCTCGGTGGACGAGCTCGGCCAGACCATCGTGATGGTCACGCACGACCCGGTGGCGGCCTCGTACGCGGACCGCGTGCTGTATCTCGCGGACGGCCGGATCGTCGACGAGATGCATCAGCCGACGGCCGATCAGGTCCTGGACCGCATGAAGGACTTCGACTCCCGCGGGCGGACGTCATGACCGTCCTCAGGACCTCGATGCGCAACTTCTTCGCGCACAAGGGGCGCATGGCGCTCTCCGCCGTGGCGGTCCTGCTGTCGGTGGCCTTCGTCTGCGGCACGCTCGTGTTCACCGACACGATGAACACGACCTTCGACAAGCTCTTCGCGGCCACCTCCTCCGATGTGACGGTGAGCGCGAAGAGCGCCTCGGACACCGGTGAGACGACCTCCGGGAACGGCAAGCCGCCGGTCATGCCGGCCTCCGTGCTCGCCGAGGTCCGCGCGGCGCAGGGCGTGAAGTCGGCGGAAGGCGCTGTCTTCTCCAGCGCGGTGACCGTCGTCGACGCCGACAAGGACAACCTGTCGCCCTCCAGCGGCGCACCCACCATCGTGGGCAGCTGGAACGCCAACGAAGCGCGCACCATGAAGATCACCTCCGGTGCGGCGCCGAAGGGCTCCGGCCAGGTGATGGTCGACGAGGACACCGCCGACAAGCACCACCTGAAGCTCGGCGACGAGATCGGCGTGATCAGCGCCGTCGGCACGCACACCGCGAAGATCTCCGGCATCGCCCACTTCACCGTCACCAACCCGGGCGCGGCGATCTTCTACCTGGACACCAGGACCGCCCAGCGGGCACTCGTCGGGCAGACCGGCGTCTACACGAACGTCAACGTCACCGCCGCCGCCGGAGTCGCCGACGCCCAGCTGAAGAAGAACGTGAGCGCCGAGATCGGCGGCGACTACAAGGTGCAGACCGCCAAGGAGACCGCCGACGCCAACCGCCAGGACGTGGGCGACTTCCTGAACGTGATGAAGTACGCGATGCTCGGCTTCGCCGGGATCGCCTTCCTCGTCGGCATCTTCCTGATCATCAACACCTTCTCGATGCTGGTCGCCCAGCGCACCCGCGAGATCGGTCTGATGCGCGCCATCGGCTCCAGCCGCAAGCAGGTCAACCGGTCGGTCCTGGCCGAGGCGCTGTTCCTCGGCACGGCCGGCTCGGTCCTCGGCGTCGGCGCGGGCGTCGGCATCGCCGTCGGCCTGATGAAGCTCATGGGCATGACCGGTATGAACCTCTCCACCGACGACCTGACGGTCGCCTGGACGACCCCGGTGATCGGCATGGTGCTGGGGGTCGTCGTCACCGTCCTGGCCGCCTACCTGCCGGCCCGTCGGGCCGGCAAGGTCTCCCCGATGGCCGCCCTGCGCGACGCCGGCGCCCCCGCCGACGCCAAGGCCGGAGCCGTGCGGGCCGTGCTCGGCCTGCTCCTGACCGGCGCCGGCGGCTACGGCCTCTACCTCGCGGCCGAGGCCGACAAGGCGAGCGAGGGCTCGATGTGGCTCGGTCTCGGCGTGGTCCTGAGCCTGCTCGGGTTCGTGGTGATCGGCCCGCTGCTCGCGAGCGGCGTGGTGCGCGTGCTGGGCGCGGTCCTGCTGCGGGCGTTCGGCCCGGTGGGACGCATGGCCGAACGCAACGCCCTGCGCAATCCGCGCCGTACGGGGGCCACGGGCGCCGCCCTGATGATCGGCCTCGCGCTGGTGGCCTGCCTTTCGGTGGTCGGCTCCTCCATGGTCGCCTCCGCGTCCGACGAGCTCGACAAATCCGTCGGCACCGACTTCATCATCCAGAACGACGGCGGTCAGCCGATCACCCAGCAGGCCGTGCGGGCCGTGAAGTCGACGCCGGGCCTGGCGCGGGTCACCGAGTACCGGGTCACGGAGGCCGACTACACGACTCCCGACGGAAAGACGCTCAAGAAGACGGACATCACGGCTGCCGACCCGTCGTACGCCACCGACCTGCGTACCAAGACCGTCGCCGGGGACCTGAAGGACGCCTACCGGCCCGACTCGATGTCCGTGCACGAGAAGTTCGCCAAGGCGCACGACATCCACCTCGGCTCGAAGATCAAGGTCGCCTTCAAGGACGGTGCCACCGCCGATCTGACGGTCCGGGCCATCACCAGCAGCGACGTCGTCATCGACGCCGGCTCGAAATACATCTCCATCGCCACGCTCGCCAAGTACGTGCCCGCAGAGAAGATGCCGCTCGACGAGCTGGTCTTCGCCTCGGCGAAGGACGGGCAGCAGGCGGCCGCGTACAAGTCGCTGAAGTCGGCGCTGCACGACTACCCGCAGTACACCGTCCGCGACCAGACCGACTACAAGCAGGCCATGAAGGACCAGATCGGGCAGATGCTGAACCTGATCTACGGCCTGCTGGCGCTCGCGATCATCGTCGCCGTCCTCGGCGTGGTGAACACCCTCGCCCTGTCCGTGGTCGAGCGCACCAGGGAGATCGGCCTGATGCGGGCCATCGGCCTCTCGAGGCGCCAGCTGCGCCGGATGATCCGCATGGAGTCGGTGGTCATCGCCCTCTTCGGTGCCCTGCTGGGCCTCGGCCTGGGCATGGGCTGGGGCGCGACCGCCCAGCAGCTCCTCGCCCTGGAGGGCCTGAAAGTCCTCGACATCCCGTGGCCGACGATCATCGCGGTGTTCATCGGCTCGGCCTTCGTGGGCCTGTTCGCCGCCCTGATCCCGGCGTTCCGGGCGGGCCGGATGAACGTACTGAACGCGATCGCCACCGACTAGCCACGGCGGACGGTCGGAACGAGCCACCGCGTACGGGGGTTGCGGGGGACGGGGCCCGGCCCGAGGAGAGTCACTCTCCCCGGGCCGGGCCCGCGGCATGTCCGGGGCCGTCCCCGGAATGCCCGTCCCGGCCGTCCCCGGAATGCCCCTCCCGGGCGTCCCCGGAGTGCCCGCATGGGGCGGACTCGGAGTACCGGCATCGGGCGTCCTCGGAGTGCCCGTCCTGGCCGTTCCCGGAGCGCCGGGTTCAGGCCGGCGGCGGGCGCCGGAGCGGCGCCGGACCTACGACGGGCGGCGCGGGCGGCGTGTGCGGAGGGTCACCGGGGCGGGGCCGGGCCCTCGGTGGACGGCCACGCGCGAGCGGGCGCGGAGTCGTAGGCTGGGTTACCCCCGGCCCGTCCCACGTGTCGGGCGTCTCGCGTTGCCCACTCCCCGGGATGGAAGCCCTTCATGAGCCTGCACGGTCTGCTCGACGCCGTCGTCAAGGACGCCGCCCTCAAGGAAGCGGTGAAGGCCGCCGCCGACGGCAACCGGATGTACGTCGACCTGGTCGGCCCACCCGCGGCGCGCCCCTTCGCCATCGCCGCGCTCGCCCGCGAGACCGGCCGCACGGTGCTGGCGGTGACGGCCACGGGACGCGAGGCCGAGGACCTGGCCGCGGCCCTGCGCTCCCTGCTCCCGCCGGACGGCGTGGCGGAGTACCCGTCGTGGGAGACGCTGCCGCACGAGCGGCTCTCGCCCCGGTCCGACACCGTCGGCCGGCGCCTCGCCGTGCTGCGGCGCCTTTCCCACCCCCGCCCCGACGACCCCGAGACCGGCCCGGTGTCCGTCGTCGTCGCTCCCGTCCGCTCGGTCCTCCAGCCGCAGGTCAAGGGCCTCGGCGACCTGGAACCCGTCGTCCTGCGCACCGGCAGTACGGCCGACCTGGGCGAGACCGTCGCGGCGCTCGCGGCAGCCGCGTACTCCCGCGTCGAACTCGTCGAGAAGCGCGGCGAGTTCGCCGTCCGCGGCGGCATCCTGGATGTCTTCCCGCCCACCGAGGAGCACCCGCTCCGGGTGGAGTTCTGGGGCGACGACATCGAGGAGATCCGGTACTTCAAGATCGCGGACCAGCGCTCCCTTGAGGTCGCCGACCACGGTCTATGGGCCCCGCCCTGCCGCGAACTGCTGCTCACCGAGGACGTGCGGGCGAGGGCCGCGGCACTCGCCGAGGCCCACCCGGAGCTGGGCGAGCTCCTCGGCAAGATCGCCGAGGGCATCGCCGTGGAAGGCATGGAATCGCTCGCCCCGGTCCTCGTCGACGACATGGAGCTGCTGCTCGACGTCCTGCCCAAGAGCGCGATGGCCGTCGTCTGCGATCCGGAGCGGGTACGGACGCGGGCGTCGGACCTGGTGGCGACCTCACAGGAGTTCCTTCAGGCGTCCTGGGCCGCGACGGCCGGGGGCGGCGAGGCGCCCATCGACGTCGGCGCCGCCTCCCTGTGGTCCATCGCGGACGTACGGGACCGGGCGCGCGAGCTGGACATGATGTGGTGGTCGGTGTCGCCGTTCGCCGCGGACGGGGAGCTCACGGACAGCTATGCCGGGGGCGTGGGAGACACCCTCAAGCTGGGCATGCACGCACCCGAGACCTACCGGGGCGACACCGCCCGCGCGCTCGCCGACACCAAGGGATGGCTGGCCGACGGCTGGCACACGGTCTACGTCACCGAGGCGCACGGCCCGGCGGCACGCACCGTCGAGGTGCTGGGCGGCGAGGGCATCGCCGCCCGCCTGGACACCGACCTCACCGAGATCGGCCCCTCCGTCGTGCACGTGGCGTGCGGCTCCATCGACTACGGCTTCGTCGACCCGGCGCTCAGACTCGCTGTCCTGACGGAGACCGACCTCTCCGGCCAGAAGGCGGCGGGCAAGGACGGCGTCCGGATGCCGGCCCGCCGCCGCAAGACGATCGACCCGCTGACCCTGGAGACCGGCGACTACATCGTGCACGAACAGCACGGTGTCGGCCGCTACATCGAGATGGTGCAGCGCACCGTCCAGACCGCGACCCGCGAGTACCTGGTCGTCGAGTACGCCCCCGCCAAGCGCGGCCAGCCCGGCGACCGCCTCTACATCCCCACCGACCAGCTGGAGCAGATCACCAAGTACGTCGGCGGCGAGGCCCCGACGATGCACCGCCTGGGCGGCGCCGACTGGACCAAGACCAAGGCGCGCGCGAAGAAGGCGGTCAAGGAGATCGCCGCCGACCTGATCAAGCTGTACTCGGCGCGGATGGCGGCCCCGGGCCACGCGTTCGGCGCCGACACGCCCTGGCAGCGCGAGCTGGAGGACGCGTTCCCGTACGCGGAGACGCCCGACCAGCTGACCACGATCGCCGAGGTCAAGGACGACATGGAGAAGACGGTCCCGATGGACCGCCTGATCTGCGGCGACGTCGGCTACGGCAAGACGGAGATCGCCGTCCGCGCCGCGTTCAAGGCGGTGCAGGACGGCAAGCAGGTGGCGGTCCTGGTCCCCACCACCCTGCTGGTGCAGCAGCACTTCGGCACCTTCTCCGAGCGCTACTCGCAGTTCCCGGTCAACGTCCGTGCCCTGTCCCGCTTCCAGACGGACACCGAGGCCAAGGCGGTCCTGGAAGGGCTGCGCGAGGGCTCGGTGGACCTCGTCATCGGCACCCACCGCCTGTTCTCCTCGGAGACGAAGTTCAAGGACCTGGGCCTGGTCATCGTCGACGAGGAGCAGCGCTTCGGCGTCGAGCACAAGGAGCAGCTGAAGAAGCTGCGCGCCAACGTCGACGTCCTGACGATGTCGGCGACGCCGATCCCCCGCACCCTGGAGATGGCGGTCACCGGCATCCGCGAGATGTCGACGATCACCACCCCGCCGGAGGAACGGCACCCGGTGCTCACCTTCGTCGGCCCGTACGAGGAGAAGCAGATCGGCGCGGCGATCCGCCGTGAACTGCTGCGCGAGGGCCAGGTCTTCTACATCCACAACCGGGTCGAGTCCATCGACCGGGCGGCCGCCCGCCTCAGGGAGATCGTCCCGGAGGCGCGGATCGCCACGGCCCACGGCCAGATGTCGGAACAGGCGCTGGAGCAGGTGGTCGTCGACTTCTGGGAGAAGAAGTTCGACGTGCTGGTCTCCACGACGATCGTCGAGTCGGGCATCGACATCTCGAACGCGAACACGCTGATCGTGGAGCGCGGCGACAACTTCGGTCTGTCGCAGCTGCACCAGCTGCGCGGCCGCGTCGGCCGCGGTAGGGAGCGCGGCTACGCCTACTTCCTGTATCCGCCGGAGAAGCCGCTGACGGAGACGGCGCACGAGCGGCTCGCGACGATCGCCCAGCACACCGAGATGGGCGCGGGCATGTATGTGGCGATGAAGGACCTGGAGATCCGCGGCGCGGGCAATCTGCTCGGCGGCGAACAGTCGGGTCACATCGCCGGCGTGGGCTTCGACCTGTACGTACGCATGGTGGGCGAGGCGGTCGCGGACTACCGCGCCTCGCTGGAGGGCGGGGTGCAGGAGGAGCCGCCGCTCGAGGTCAAGATCGAGCTGCCGGTCGACGCGCACGTCCCGCACGACTACGCGCCGGGCGAGCGGCTGCGCCTCGCCGCGTACCGGTCCATCGCCTCCGCGAACACGGAGGAGGACGTCAAGGCCGTACGGGAGGAACTCGTCGACCGCTACGGCAAGCTCCCCGAGCCGGTCGAGAACCTGCTCCTCGTGGCGGGCCTGCGGATGCTCGCGCGCGCCTGCGAGGTCGGCGACATCGTCCTGCAGGGCAACAACATCCGCTTCGCGCCGGTGGAGTTGAGGGAGTCCCAGGAGCTGCGCCTGAAGCGTCTGTACCCGGGAACCGTCATCAAGCCGGCCGCCCATCAGATCCTCGTCCCCCGCCCGAAGACCGCGAAGGTCGGCGGAAAGCCCCTGGTCGGGAGGGAACTGCTGGGCTGGACCGGAGAGTTCCTGGCTTCGATCCTGGGCTCTTAGGCCCTGGGGCCGTCCGGCACCCGGCCACGGGGATGGCCGGCTCCGGGCAGCCGCCGGCCGCCGGCCGTCCGGGCTCTCGGGCGGACCGGCTCCGGTGGGGTGGGACCTCCGTCCCGGAGCCTTCCGCCGGTCAGGGCCGCGGGGAGCGGAACAGCATGCCCGTCAGGGCGTGGAAGACCTCGTCCGGGTCCTGCTCGCCCACCTGGGCGTCCAGATTGTGGCTGAGCAGGAGCGTGGCGAAGCCGTGGGCGAGGGACCAGGCCGCGACGCCGGCGAGGCGGGCGTCGGGGCCGCGGCCGTCCGAGGGGAGCGCGGAGACGGCGGCGCGCAGACGCTCGCCCGCGAGCGCTCTCGCCGCGGTGAGCTCCACGTCGTTCTCCCGGAGCAGCTCCGGGGAGAACATGACCTGGAAGTGGGCGGGATGCTCCCGCGCGAAACGTACGTAACGCACGCCCGCGTCACGCAGGTCGTCGGCCGCGTCGAGCGCGGTCGCCAGGAGGCCGTAGCCCTCCGCCGCGATGGCGGTGAGCAGGCCGGTGCGGTCCTTGAAGTGGTGGGCCGGGGCGGCGTGCGAGACGCCCGCGCGGCGGGCCAGGTCGCGCAGGCTGAGCGCGGAGGGCCCCTCGACGGCGATGACGTCGAGAGCGGCGCCGAGGATGGCGCGGCGCAGGTCCCCGTGGTGGTACGGGCGCGCGGAGCCGCTGGTCTTCGCGGGATTCATGAGAGCAGCGTACGCCGAATCTAGGCATTGCCAAGTTCAAGGGGCCCGGTCCGGCCCGGGGAATCTAGTCATTGACAAGTTGGGTCGGGTCGGGCAATCTTGGCAGTGTCAAGTTGTGGAGCGTGTCGTTACGTGACGAGGGGTGGAGTCATGTCGGGGAACGTCGACGAGACAGGCGGGGCCGGCGGGGCGAGCGTGGCGGAGGAGGGCGCGGGCGTCGAGCTCGGCCGGGTGCGTCAGCTCTGGCATCTGCTGGAACCCCTGCACGCCGTGCTGTACTACGCGCCGGAGGCCTTCGAGGAGGCGGCGGCTCTCGGATACGGGATCGAGGAGCGCTGGCCCAGCTACTTCCCCTACCGCGCGGCGCCGTTGGGGGCCGTCGGCGGTGGGCGAGTGGCCTCCGCCTTCTACAGCTTCAGCCCGCGCATGGTCGACGAGCACATCAAGTCGGCGTGGGAGAAGGCGAGTCCGGATCAGGTGCTCGCGGCGCGCGAGCGGGCCGTCGACCGGGCGTACCGGGCGATATTCGGCGACCGTGTCACCAGCCCCGAGCTGGCCGAGGCCGCGGCGCTGGCCCGCCGCGCAGCCGAGGCCGTGAACACGGCGGGGCGTCAACTCGCCGCCGCGAACGTGGACGTGGCATGGCCGGAGGCCCCGCACCTCCAGCTGTGGCATGCGGCGACGATCCTGCGCGAACACCGCGGCGACGGCCACCTCGCGGCCCTGCTGGTCGCCGGGCTGGACCCGGTCGAGTCCCTGGTCTCCTTCGCGGCGACAGGTGCGGCCTCCGTGGAGCGTTTCGAGAGCCGCGGCTGGAGCCCCGAGGAGTGGAGAGCGGGGAGGGGCCGTCTGATCGCCCGTGGCCTGGTGGACGAGGACGGTATCGCCACGGACGCCGGCCGTGAGCTGCGCCGCCAGGTCGAGCAGCACACCGACCAACTCGCCGCCGCCCCATGGCAGTCGCTCGGCCCGGACGCCGTCGCCCGCCTCGCCGACCTGCTCGGTGAATTCTGGGTCGCGGTGCTGGGCTCGGGACTGCTGCCGCCGGAGACGACGCTGGGGATCGGCAAGGTCTGACGGTCGATCGGCAAGGTCTGGCAGCGGCGGCGGCGGTGGCAGCGGCGGCGCTCGGCCGGTCGGGAAGGAGCGGGGCGAGGGCCGGGAGCACTCGATGCCCTGGCCTGCCCGGCGAGCGAGCGATGGCGGCTCCTGGTGAGGGTGCGACGACCTCAGGGTTCACCCGGTGAGGATGTGACTCCCCAGCCCGCCCGGCGAGGGTGCGACGCCCCCGGTCCCAGCCGGGTGAGGGTGTCACGGCCTCAGGCTTCACCCGGCGAGGGTGCGGCTCCCTCAGCCCGCCCGGTGAGGATGCGACGCCCCCGGTCCCAGCCGGTGAAGGTGTCACGGCCTCAGGCCCTTCACCCCGTGAGGATGCGACTCCCCAGCCCGCTCGGCGAGGGTGCGGACGGCGTCAGGCTTCATCCCGCGGAGGGTGCGAGGCCCCAGCCCCGGTCGACGGAGGCGCAACGACTCCGGCCCCACCCGGCGAGGAGCCGTGATGGGGCTGAAGTGGACGTACTGGGCGTACCGACCGCACCGCGCTCGCCGCCACTGACCGGCTTCATCGGCCGGTCGGTGGGCCTGTTGGGCGAGCCGACCTGCCTCCTCGTTTCCGAGTGGAGTGGCTCGGCGCCTTCACACGGCACCTCGGGCGCGGTGCGCGGCGGCCGACGGTGGGCCGATCTGCGCGTTCTCGGATCGCTCCGGCTATGGCTGTCCGGGCCGGTCACGGTTGCGGTCCATGCCCATCGCGCCTTCGGCCTTCTGTTGCGCGTCGTCGACCTTGTCCGTGTATTTGTCGCCGGTCTTCTTGTTGACCTGCTTCTCTGCGGCGTCGGACATGTCTCCTGCCTTGTCCTGTGCCGCCCGGCTGCTCTTGAACCTGTCGAAGATGCCCATCCAGAGCTCCTTCCGGGGGTGACTCACGACCGACAATACGCCCGGCATGCCCTGATTGCCCATCGACGCCTGGTAGGGCCGAGGAATGGCGGCCGCTACCTTGGGCAGACGGAAAACACGCCCGAGCAGGGCGGATCCGGGGAGGCGAAGGGGAGGGGCGTCGTGGCGCGTCTGAGGGGTGGGGCGGCTGCTGCCGCGGTGGTGCTGGTCGTCATCGGGGCCGGAGTCAGCGGCTGCAAGAAGGATGCCATCGGTTCCGCGGGACCGGAGGAGACGACGGCCGGCGGCGGTGGCGCCGCGCTCACCGCCGTGGACTCACTGACCGTCAAGGGGCGCGCGCCCAAGACTGGTTACAGCAGAGAGCGGTTCGGTACGGCGTGGGCCGACACCGACTCGAACCACTGCGACACCCGCGACGACATCCTCAAGCGGGACCTGAAGGAAGTGAAGTTCAGCGACGGCGCGTGCAGGGTCTCCCGCGGAGTCCTCGAACCGGATCCGTACGGCGGCAAGGACGTCACCTTCACCCGCGGGCGCAGCCTGGTCGACATCGACCACCTCGTCGCGCTCTCGGACGCCTGGCAGAAGGGCGCCAAGTACTGGGACGCGAGCAAGCGGATCGCCCTGGCCAACGACCCGCTCAATCTCCGCGCCGTCGGCGCCAGCGCCAACCGCAGCAAGGGCGACGGCGACACGGCGACCTGGCTCCCGCCGAACAAGGCGTACCGCTGCACGTATGTCGCCGCGCAGGTGGCCGTGAAGAAGAAGTACGGGCTGTGGGTCACCGGCGCCGAGAAGGCGGCCATGAAGAAGGTGCTGGCCGGCTGCCCGGGCCAGAAGCTCCCCTCGGGCGGCAACTCGACGGCCGCGCCGGAGAGGTTCCACGCGAACTAGGCGTAAGAGGAAGCGCGTTGACGGATGGCGTGTGTGATCCGGGCGGGGTGCGCGAGTCGGCTGTGAACCGTGGGACGCCGAGGGCCGGCCTGGTCCTGCCCCGCGTGCCGGCCGGATACGGAAAACCGTTTCATCCGGGTCGGGTCGGCGCCTACCGTGTCGGGCATGGAGCTGAAGGTGTCGTGCCTCGCCGAGCGTCCGGAAATGCTGCGGGACGTGGTCGGGATGGCCGACAGCTGGCCGGAGTTCCTGCTCCACGACCCGGTGGGGAACGCGCACTACGGCCGGATCGCCTCCGAGCTTCCGGAGTATGTGCTCTTCGCCGAGGACGAACGCGGGCGGGTCGTCGCGCACGCCTACAGCGTGCCGTTCGCGCTCGCGGACGAGGAGGGGGACGAACTGCCCGCGCGGGGCTGGGACGAGGTGCTGGCCCGGGCCTTCTCCGACCGCCGCCGCGGCACACCGCCCGATACGGTCAGTGCCATCTCGATCGTCGTCGCCCCGCACGCCCAGGGCGGCGGCCTGTCGGCCCGGATGCTCTCCGCGATGCGGGACAACGCCCGGGCACGCGGCTTCGACGAGGTCGTCGCCCCCGTCCGCCCCAGCGCCAAGCATCTGGAACCGGCCACCCCGATGCGGGAGTACGCCTTCCGGGAGCGTTCCGACGGGCTGCCGCACGATCCGTGGCTGCGCGTGCATGTGAGGGCGGGCGGCCGGATCGAGGCGGTGGCGCCGGCGTCCATGACGGTGGCGGCTTCGCTGGAGGAGTGGCGCGACTGGACCGGGCTGCCCTTCGACACGGAGGGTCTGGTCGAGGTGCCCGGCGCGCTGGTGCCGGTTCACTGCGAACCGGGTCGCGGCTATGCCGTGTACGTCGAGCCCAACGTGTGGGTGCGGCACTCCGTCTGAGCTCGACGCGGGGGTGGTGAACGGCGGGTCGTCAGCTGCCCAGCTTGTCCAGGTCGAGGATCTTCCCGGCGGGCTTGTCGGCGGCGACCGGCTTGTCGTACTCGCTGAAGGTGATCGTGCCCGGGTCCTTGGCGGAGGTGCTGTCGACCCGCAGCAGATAGGGCTTGCCCTGGGTGGCGACGTACAGGGTGTACCGGTCCTTGCCGTCCTTCTCGTGCAGGACGATGGCCGGGGTCCCGTCGACGGTGGTCGTTTTGCCGCGGGTGGCATCGGAGTTCATGTTCTCCGCGTCCGCGAGCACGGAGTCGAGGTCGCAGAAGCCCGCGATGTCCTTCGCGTCGGAACCGGTCGCGGCCATCTTGGTCCACTTGCCGGCCAGCATGTCCACGACCCCGTCCGTCTCGGCCTTGGAGTCGCTCCCGGCCTGGGCGCGGAGGAACGCCTCGTCGTACTTCATGTAGACGGTGTCGCCGGTCTTGATGAGGTCGGCCTTGCCCTGGCCCTTCATGTTCATCGTTCCGGCGCACTCGCCCTTCTTGTCGAGCGCCATGTCGATCCGGATGGTGCCGCCGTCCTCGTCGTCGGGTACGTCGCCCTTCATCCGGAGCGAGGTGGCACCCGTGGTGGCCTTCACGGCCCGGTCGGCGATCTCGCCCCCGGACAGCCCGGCGAACGGTCCCTTCGGCTTGCTGTCCGCTTTGGTCTCGCCGGGCAGGCAGCCGGTGAGGCCCGCGGTGGCCGCGGCGGCGAGGCAGAGAGCGGCAAGTGCGGTGCGACGCATGAGAGTTCCTTGGCGTGGTGTCGGGTGATGGAGAGGGTGGGGGGAGCGGTTTCCGGAGTGGCGGGACGGCGTCAGCCCGTCTTCTTCCAGTCCCCGCAGCCCGCCGTCTTGAAGTAGGCGTCGCCGGCGCCGATGGTGACGACGGCGGTGCCGGACACGTTGTTGTTGGCCACGATGGAGTTCATGGAGTGCGAGGCGTCCTTGTCGCGCTCCCAGTAGCAGGAGTCGTCGGCGTTGCCGTTGGACTTGTAGGTGCCGGGGGCGATGTCCGCGCCGACTCTGTACATGCCGCCGTCGCCCTTCATCCGCGTGGCGGGCGATCCGGACGCCTTCGCGTCGACGGCCTCCCAGTCCTCGCAGCCCTTGGTCTGGAAGAGCTTGTCGCTCGCCTTGACGGTCACGTAACTGGTGCCGCTGACATTGTCGTTGGCGATCAGGGAGTCCATCTCGCCCGAGGCGTCCTTGGCGCGCGCCCAGTAGCACATGCCGTCGGTGTTGCCCGTGGTCCGGTAGGTGCCGGGCTTGATGTCGCTGCCGACCTGGAAGTCGCCGCTCCCCTTGAAGGCGACCTTCTTCGCGGCCTTGTCCGCCGTGCCGCCCTTCTTTGTGTCCGCCTTCTTGCCGGACTCGTGCTGGGCGGAGGAGGTGTCCTTGCCGTTGTCGCCGGAACCGCTGTCTCCGTTGTTGCCCGCGTTCGCCGACACGGCGCCGATGACGACGATGCCGACCACGGCCCCCAGCCCCAGCTTGCCCTTGATGCCCATGACTGTGCCCTCCCCTGGCTGTGAACAGATTGCGTGAACACGCACGGCGACCGGTTCGTTCCGGCGACTTGCCCGTTCGATGGGTCAATAACAGCAGAGCGTGTGAACCGAGTCAACACGATGCGCGAGAAACGCTGTGTACACGTGCGTGAAGGGGTAGATCTTGCATTCGTCGGTATGCTCGGCGTCACAGGCCGGGACGGTGGGCCAGGGGTGTCACGAGCCGTGTGGTGCGCCCGGGCCGGACCGGCGCCACGGGTGCCACGAACACCCGGACGCCGCAGCGGGAACGGATGTCTCGGGCCGCAGGTGTGCCACAGGGGCCCACCGGGGTCGCCGACCAGAACGAGGGGAGCCGGGCGGGTGCAGCACAACGCGACAGAGGTGACCGCCGCCGGAATCGCACGGCTCGCCGGGGTCGGCCGCGCCGCCGTCAGCAACTGGCGCCGCCGGCACGCCGACTTCCCCAAACCGGTCGGCGGCACCGAGACCAGCCCCTCCTTCGCGCTCGCCGAGGTCGAGTCCTGGCTGCGCGACCAGGGCAAACTCGCCGAGGTCCCGCTGCGCGAACGCGTCTGGCAGCAGCTCGCCGGCCACCCCGAAGGCCCGGTCACCGCACTCGTCCACGCCGGATGCGTGCTCCTGCTCATCCACGACCGGCCCACCGACTGGCTGGAGCTGAGCGCGGGCTCCGACGAACGGCTCGCCTCCCTGCTGCCCGCCGCCCTCGACCAGGTGATCACCCCGCGCTTCGGCGCCCCGCGCGAGCGCGCTGTGAACACACCGGCCGGCCCCGCGCTGCTCACCTCCGCCCCGCTGCTGCGCGGGGCCGCCGAGCTCGCCGCGGAGCTGGGCGCCCGGCAGACGTACGAGTTCCTGCTCGGGCGCCACCTCGACGCCAACCCGCGCCAGTACACGCTCACGCCGGGTGACCTCGCAGCGCTGATGGCCGAGCTCGTCGGACCGGCACGCACGGCGCTCGATCCGGCGTGCGGTACCGGGGCGCTCCTGCGTGCCGTGGCACCCCGGCCGGACCAGGAGCTCTACGGCCAGGACAGCGCGCCCGAGCTCGCGGCGCTCTCCGGGCTGCGGCTCGCGCTCCAGGGGAAGGCCGCCGTCCGCACCGCCGCCGGCGACAGCCTCCGCGCGGACGCGTACCCCGTGCTCAAGGCGGACGTCGTCCTGTGCCACCCGCCGTTCAACGAGCGCAACTGGGGGCACGACGAGCTCGCCTACGACGCCCGCTGGGAGTACGGCTTCCCGGCCCGTACGGAGTCCGAACTGGCCTGGGTGCAGCACGCGCTGGCCCACCTCAGGGACGGCGGCGCCGCCGCCGTCCTCATGCCGCCGGCCGCCGCCTCGCGCCGCTCGGGCCGCCGTATCCGCGCCGACCTGCTGCGCCGCGGTGCCCTGCGGGCCGTGATCGCCCTGCCGGTCGGCGCGGCGCCCCCGTACAACATCCCGCTGCACATCTGGGTGCTGCGCCGCCCCGAGAAGGCGCCCGCGCAGCCCGAGCTGCTCGTCGTCGACAGCGGCGCGTCGGCCGGGGAGGGCCGCGGCGGCCTCGACTGGGCGGCCGTTCGCAGCGCGGTGCTCGATGCGTGGCGGCCCTTCGAGCGGACCGGCACCGCGCCGGAGCGGCCGGGCTTCAGCCGTTCGGTTCCGGTCATCGAGCTCCTCGACGACGACGTCGACCTGGCACCCGCGCGCCATCTGCCGCCGGCCGCCGCAGGAGGCGGCACCGAGCGGCTCGCGAGCGTGCGGGAGCACCTCGGCGACACCCTGCGCCTGACCGCCGATCTCACGCCCGCCGAGGCGCGGCGCATGCCCCCCGTGCGCTGGCCGCTGATCACCGTCGGTGAACTCGCGCGCGGGGGAGCCCTCTTGCTGCGCACGGGCGGAAACAGCGCCCCCGGGCGCGCGGCGGTGCTCACCGACCACGACGTGCTCGCCGGAACCGCGCCGTCCGGAAGCCTCCCCGAGGGGGAGGAGGAAGCCGTCCTCGTCGAGGCGGGGGATGTCGTGGTCCCTGTGCTGGGCGGCGGCTCCATGGCGCGCGTGGTCGACGAGGACACGGCGGGCGCCGTCCTGGGGCGCAATCTCACGCTCCTGCGCCCCGATCCGGCCTCCCTGGACCCGTGGTTCCTCGCGGGCTTCCTGCGCGGCACCGCGAACAACCGGCAGGCCAGCAGCTACGCGTCCACCGCCACCCGGCTCGACGTGCGGCGCCTGCAACTGCCCCGGCTCGCGCTGGACGACCAGCGCCGCTACGGGGAACGCTTCCGCGCGCTCGCCGAGTTCGAGGACGCGCTGCGGCGCGCGGGGCGGCTCGGGGAGCAGCTCGTGCGGGGGATGTACGACGGTCTGACGGACGGGACGGTCACACCCGGCTGAGGGAACGGGTGTTCCCGCGGGGGCTCCCGGAGCCGGCCGGGGCACGCGAAGCGATCAGCACGACAACGGTTCGGTACAACCCGGGACCGGTTGTCCTCGTCGGCCTATACGCTCGGACTCCCAACTCGTACGTCCGTCCCCATCAGGCCTCCAGGAGCAGTCATGCACGGCCACGGCTACGCGCCGCCTCCGCCGAAGCGACCCTCGACCGGGGTGCTGGTCGTGCTGCGCGTGATCTTCGCAGCGGTGCCGCTCCTGAGCATCGGCTTCCTGGCGTGGGTCGCCACGCTGCGCGTGGCGCTCGTGACCCGCAAGGCCGCCGACTGGTGGATCTTCGTGGGTTCGCTCGCGGCCATGGGGATCAGCTTCGGCTACCTCAGCACCGACCACACCGACGACTTCAGCAGCCCGAACGGCAACGTCGGGATGATCATCCTGCTGCTGAACGCCGCTGCCTGCACGGGCTACTTCCTGTTCGCGGACATCCGCCACTACAGCAGGCCGAGCCCCTTCGGGTATCCGCAGGCCGCCCACCCGGCCGAGCGCTACGGGTACCCGCAGCCCGCGTCCCCGTACGCGACCCCGGTCCCTCAGCAGCCGGTGGCGCCCGTGCAGCAGGTCCCCGTGATGCCGCCTCCGCCGCAGCGGCCCGCGCCCGCGCGGATCGACCAGGTGCGTGCCGAGCTCGACGAACTCAGTGACTATCTCCGTAAGCGCGACGGTCAGCACGAAGACGGCAGGGACGGCAGGGACGGCAGATGAGTGTGGCGACGAGCCGTGTGATCGCGGACCGCTACGAACTGTCCACGCTCATCGGGCAGGGCGGCATGGGCCAGGTCTGGACCGCCTACGACCAGCGCCTGGACCGGCGGGTCGCGGTCAAGCTGCTGCGTCCCGACAAGGTCGCGGGCCAGGAGGCGGACGAGCTGCGCCGTCGCTTCGTGCGGGAGTGCAGGGTGACCGCGCAGGTCGACCACCCCGGTCTGGTCACCGTCCACGACGCGGGCAGCGTGGGCGAGGAACTGTTCCTGGTCATGCAGTACGTGGACGGGGCGGACCTCTCCGACCATCTCGCCGAGCACGACCCGTACCCCTGGCAGTGGGCCGTCGCGGTCGCGGCCCAACTGTGCGCCGTGCTGAGCGCGGTGCACGCCGTGCCGATCGTGCACCGCGACCTCAAGCCGCGGAACGTGATGGTCAAGCAGGACGGCACGGTCACCGTGCTCGACCTGGGCGTCGCCTCCGTCATGGACACCGACACCACCCGGCTGACCCACACCGGCTCGCCCATCGGCAGCCCCGCCTACATGGCCCCCGAGCAGGCGATGGGCGGCGCGGTCGGCCCGTACACCGACCTGTACGCGCTCGGTGTGCTGCTGCACGAACTCCTCAGCGGTGACGTGCCGTTCTCCGGTTCGACAGCGCTCGGCGTGCTGCACCGGCACCTCTACGAGCCGCCGCTCCCGGTGCGCCGGCTGCGCTCCGAGGTGCCTCCCGCGCTGGAGGACCTCGTGCTGCGCCTGCTCTCCAAGGACCCGCAGCACCGGCCGGCGTCCGCGCAGGAGACGTACGAGCAACTGCTCCCGCTGCTGCCGGCCCGCGGCATGCCCACGGGTGCCCCGCTGGACCCCACGCGCCCCTTCCTGCGCCCGCACGCGCCGTGGCCGGACCGGGCGCGCACGCCGGCGCCCCAGCCGCAGGCCGCGCCCGCGGTGGAGAAGCCCGATGTCGCGGGCGCCGTCGACGAGGTCAAGCGGCTGCTGGGCGAGGGCCGCATCACGCAGGCCGTGGACATCCTCGGTTCGATCCTCCCGGCGGCCGCCGCCGAGCACGGGGAGCACTCGCCCGTCGTGCGCACCCTGCGCAAGCAGTACGCGGCCACGCTCATGGACGACGGGCAGTACCGCCGCGCGCTGCCCGAACTGCGCCGTCTCGCCGACGAGCGCGCCGCCGAGGCGGGCCAGGCCGACCCGCAGTCCCTGCGCTTCCGCTACGACGCGGCCCAGTGCCTGGAACAGCTAGGCGAACCCGCCGCCGCGCTGGCGGAGTACCGCGCCCTGCTGCCGTACTACGAGAACCAGTACGTCGCCGGAGACCCGGAGATCTCCCTCGAAGTCCGCCGCAGGATGGGCCACTTGCTGCTCGCCCTCGGTGACCGCGGTGCCGCCCACGACACGCTGGCCAGACTCCTGCACGACGTGGAACGGCTGCGCGGACCCGGGTATCCCATGGCGGCGGAGATCCGGCGGACCCTCCAGTGGCTGGGGCAGGTGAGGGGCTAGAGGCCCGGCGCGGGCGCTCCTGCCGCTCGGGCCTCGAAAGTTTTGCGCCGGCTTGGCCGAAGCTTGTGATGATCAAGATGCGCTGTTTCCCGAACCGGGGCGGCGCGCTCGGTACGGTGCGATCCGCATTCGTGCGCCACACGCGCGCGGCGCCCACTCGATGCGCGCCGCACGCCCGCGTGACCCGCGCACCCGACACACGTGAACCATGGGGTGGGGATTTTTCATGTCCAGCCATCGGCATTCCAAGAAGCGCAGATACGTGGCGTGGGCCGCGGCGGGCGCCGCCGTGATCGCCGGAGCCGGGATCGCCGCGCAGACCTCGATGGCCACCACCACATGGCCCGCGCAGAAGACCTTCACGGGCCGCGCCTTCGACACCTGCGCGGCTCCCTCGCTGAACGCGATGAAGGCCTGGCACACCGGCTTCTACGGAGCGGCCGCCGTGTACATCGGCGGCAAGAACCGCGGGTGCAGCCAGCCCAACCTGACCGCGTCCTGGGTGAAGTCGGTCAGCGCCGTGGGCTGGAAGCTCATCCCGCTGTACGTCGGCGCCCAGCCGTCCTGCCAGACCGGGAGCAGCCCCGAGAAGCTCACCGCCGCGACCGCCGCGTCCCTGGGCGCGACCGACGGCGCGGACGCGGTCGCCAAGGCCTCCGCCCTCGGCATGAAGGCCGGCAGCCCGATCTACCTCGACATGGAGTCGTACGACGTCACGGACAAGGCGTGCAACGACGCCGTGCTGACGTACGTGCGCGCCTTCGACAAGACCCTGCACGCCAAGACGTACCGCACCGGGTACTACGGCTTCACCAGTTCCAGCGCCAAGGCCGTCGCGACGGCGACCGACAAGACGGATCTGCCGGGCAACCTCTGGTACGCGCTGTGGGACAGGACGAACACCACGACCACCGACTGGCCGTGGGGCGCCACCCAGTTCACCGGCCACAGCCGCGCCCACCAGTACATGGTCAACAGCAAGGAGTCCCGAGGCGGTTACACGATCACCGTGGACCGGGACGCGTGGGACGCGCCCGTGGCGATCACGGGCTGAGGACGATGTGACGTGCGGCGGTGCCCGAACTCGTCGCGAATCGTTGGTCGAATGGCTGGCCGAGAGGCGGGCCACTGCCTACCATCGATCACCGCAAGACTTTGTGCACCGCCGCACAATCTCCTCGGGAGGCTTCCTTGCACCGCCGCCGTCGCACCGCGCTCGTTCTCTCCGCCGCGATCGTCGCGGCGGCACCTCTCCTCACCGGCTGTGGCAGTGAGGCCCATCCGGGCGCCGCGGCCGTCGTCGACGGCCGGCGGATCACCGTCGCGCAGCTGGAGAGCCGGGTGAACGAGGTGCGCTCGGCGCAGCGGGCCGCCAGCAAGGACGACGCCCAGTACGAGCAGGTCATCGCCAACACCGGCACCCTCACCCGCGACACCCTGCACGGCATGGTCCTGGACCGGGTGCTGGACCGGGCGGCGAAGAACGCCGGAGTGGGCGTGACCCGCAAGGACTCCCAGCAGATGCGGGCGGCCCTCGAACAGCAGGCGGGCGGCTCGGAAGCGCTGGAGGCGGCCTGGCTGACGAACTACGGCGTGGCACCGCAGCGCCTCGACGACAGCCTGCGCACCGAGATCGAGGCCCGGAAGCTCGCCTCCGCACTCGGCGCCGACATGAACACCACCGACGGCAAGGCCGCCTTCTGGAAGGCGATGTCCGCCGCCTCCAAGCAGCTCGACGTCGACCTGAACCCGCGTTACGGCACCTGGGACGTCCAGAAGAGCAGCCGCGTCGACGCGAAGACGCCGTGGCTGCGGGAGGTCACGGCGACGGGGACCCAGCAGACGGCGTGACCGTCTCCGGGCCGTTCGCGGACCGGCGGTGCCCCCGGGCCTGTGGACGGCTTCGGGGGCTGTCGGCGGTGTGGGTTACGTTCGAGGGGTGAACGCAACCAGCAGCTTCGACGGCGACGAGCGGACCGCTGCCGACGCGACCGTCGTGGGCCCCGGCCCCGGCCGTATCGTCCTGCTCACCACCAGCCACCGAGTCGCGCCCGGGCTGTTGTCCTGGCCCGCCTGGCAGGCGCTGCACGGCGCCGACCGGGTCCTGTGCGCGGACGGCGCGCACCCGCAGGTGCCGTATCTGCGCGAGGCCGGCATCACCGTCGACGAGGAGTCCCCGACCGCGGAGGACCTGGTCGACGCGTGCGCAGGCGGCCGTTCGCTGGTCGTCGTGGCCACGGGCGAGGGCGAGCCCCGCCTCACCGACGGCCTGGCCCGGCTGGCGGGCTCCGGCCGCGTACAGATGCCGGACCTGGAACTGCTCCCCGCCTCGTACGACCTGCCGGGTGCCCGTCTGCTCGACCTCGTCCAGGTGATGGACCGCATCCGTGCCGAGTGCCCCTGGTCGTCGCAGCAGACCCACAAGGGCCTGGCGAAGTACGGCATCGAGGAGGCGTACGAACTCGTCGAGGCCATCGAGGAGGGCGACCGGGACGAGCTGCGTGAGGAGCTCGGTGACGTCCTGCTCCAGGTCGTGTTCCACTCCCGGATCGCCGAGGACGACGAGGAGGCCCCCTTCTCGATCGACGACGTGGCCGGTGGCATCGTCGCCAAGCTGATCCACCGTCACCCCCATGTCTTCGGCGACGAGACGGCGACGACGCCCGAGGAGGTCAAGGCGCACTGGCTGCGCACCAAGGCCGAGGAGAAGCGGCGCACCTCGGTCACCGAGGGCGTCCCGCTGGGTCAGCCCGGCCTGGCCCTGGCGGCCAAGTTGTCGTCCCGGGTGCGTACGGCGGGACTCGAGGTCCCGCTGCCCGCCGGGGAGGGCGTGGGGTACGAGCTGCTGGCGATGGCCGCGCGCGCGGAGGCCGAGGGCGTGGACCCGGAGGCGGCGCTGCGGGCGGCGGCCCGGGCGTACCGGGACGCGATCCGCGTGGCGGAGGGCTTCGTGGGGACGGAGCAGGACCGGCACGGAGACCAGGGTGGGGACCAGCGCGGGGACCAGGACGAGGAGGAGTGAGGGGCGGCGCAGGGTGAGGGGCGGAGAAGGGGAAGGCGCAGGGGAGGACTGACGGCGGCCGGAGTCACGCCCCCGTGGCGCGGTCCGCCGGGTTGTGCCAGTTCGGCACGGGTCGGTCGAGCAGCCACTCCGCCGCTCCCAGCGGGCGGGGCCGGCTCTCTCCGGTCGGCGGCAGCAGGTCGTGGAAGACACGGTCGGCCGGTGCACCGAGGGCGGGAAGGGCCTCGCCGACCTCCTCGACGAGATCGGGCGGACCGGCGAGGTAGACGTCGTGCCGGGTCCAGCCGGCCCGGTTGCCCAGAGCGGTGAGCAGCCGTTCCGTCGCCTGTGCCTTGGGGCGGCCGGGCGCGGGCGTGATGAAGGTGACGGCGAGCCGGGGGAGCCGGGCCCGCAGGCGTTCGACGGCGGGCCGGTCGTAGAGGTACGCGATGTCGCGGGCGACGAGGAACAGGCGGGCCTCGTGGGCTGTGTCGAGCTGTTCCAGCATGGCCTTCACCGGTGCCCAGCCCGTGCCGGCCGCGATGAGGGTCAGGGGCCGGTCGGCCGGTGTCCGCAGGGTGAGGCCGCCGCCGGGCGCGCCGAGCCGCAGTACGTCGCCCACGCGGGTCTGCCGGACGAGCGCGGTGGAGAGCACCCCGCCCTCGACGCGGCTGATGTGCAGGTCGACGGTGCGGTCGGCGCGGGGCGCGTTGGCGAGGGAGTAGGGGCGCCAGACGCACGGCAGTTGGGGCATGTTGACGCTGACGTACTGACCGGGGGAGTAGGTGAGCCGCTGCCGTGGCCGCAGGCTGAGGACGACGAGGTCGTCGCCGTGCCGGGTGCGGGCGACGACCTCCGCGTCCCACCAGCGGGGCTCGCCGTGGTGCTGGGCCTCCCAGGCTCCCTGCAGCATGAGGTGGGTGATCGTCCCGTACGCCTCGGCCCAGGCCTTCTCGGCCTCGGCGCTCCAGGCGGAGCCCGCGACGAAGGCGAAGGCGGCGATCAGGCTCGCCCCCACGGCCGCGTAGTGGTCCGGCTGCGCCAGGTACTTCCTGTGGTCCCGCCCGAGATCCCTCAGGTACCGGGGCAGTTCCGGATCCTCCAGCCCGTCCATGACGAACGTGAGCGCCGCGAAGAGCCGGTCCCGCTGCCGCTCCATGTCCTGCGGGAGGTCCGCCGGGAACAGCCCGCGGAGCTCCGGGTTGTGGCGGAACAGATGCGAGTAGAAGTACTTGACCGCGAACTCGGCCCGTCGTTCCACGACCGCGAAGCTGGATCTGAGTATTTCGGGGTCCACTGCGTGAATGTAGGGAGGTGCCGAGCGGCCGAGTCAAACAGCCGGCCATGTCTGGACAGCCTGGGGTGAAAAGGGCAGGGTGCTCCCGGTCGCCGCCGGGCGTCCCGGGTACCGTCCCGATCGCCGGTCGGCCCGGGCGTCCTCGTGTCCTGCGGATACCGTCGAGGGGTGACCGAGCACGAATCCCCCGCCAGCGCCGCCCCCGAACTCTTCACCTGGGAGTTCGCCACCGATCCCTACCCGGCCTACGCCTGGCTGAGGGAGCACGCGCCGGTGCACCGCACCCGGCTGCCCAGCGGAGTGGAGGCCTGGCTCGTCACGCGGTACGCCGACGCCAAGCAGACGCTCGCCGACCAGCGGCTGTCCAAGAATCCCGCGCATCACGACGAACCCGCGCACGCGAAGGGCAGGACCGGGATTCCCGGGGAGCGCAAGGCCGAGCTGATGACGCATCTGCTGAACATCGATCCGCCGGACCACACCCGGTTGCGGCGGCTCGTCAGCAAGGCCTTCACCCCCCGGCGTGTCGCCGAGTTCACCGCGCGGGTGCAGGAGTTGACGGATCAGCTCATCGACCAGTTCGCGGCCAGGGGCTCGGCCGACCTCATCCACGAGTTCGCCTTCCCGCTCCCCATCTACGCCATCTGCGACATGCTGGGCGTCCCGCGCGAGGACCAGGACGACTTCCGGGACTGGGCGGGGATGATGATCCGGCACGGCGGCGGGCCGCGGGGCGGGGTCGCGCGGTCCGTTAAGAAGATGCGCGGCTATCTCGCCGAGCTCATCCACCGCAAGCGCGAGGCACTGTCCGATGTGCCCGGGCCCGGCGAGGACCTCATCTCCGGACTCATCCGCGCCTCCGACCACGGCGAGCACCTGACCGAGAACGAGGCCGCCGCCATGGCCTTCATCCTGCTCTTCGCCGGTTTCGAGACCACGGTCAATCTCATCGGGAACGGGATGCACGCCCTGCTCACCCACCCCGAGCAGCGGGCCCTTCTCCAGGCCTCCCTCGCGGCCGGGGAGAGCGGACTGCTCGAGACGGGCGTCGAGGAACTCCTGCGCTACGACGGGCCCGTCGAGCTGGCCACCTGGCGGTTCGCGACCGAGGACGTGCGGATCGGCGGGCAGGACATCGCGGCCGGCGATCCCGTGCTCGTGGTCCTCGCCGCCGCGGACCGCGACCCCGAGCGGTTCGAGCAGCCGGACACGCTCGATCTCGCACGGCGTGACAATCAGCACGTGGGCTACGGCCACGGCATCCACTACTGCCTGGGCGCGCCGCTGGCCCGTCTGGAGGGGCAGACCGCGCTCGGCACGCTTCTCACTCGCCTCCCGGACCTCCGACTTGGGGGAGATCCGGCCGATTTGCGTTGGCGTGGAGGGCTCATTATGCGCGGATTGCGCACGCTTCCAGTGGAGTTCACCCCGGTCAAATAGTCCTTGATCGGTCCATCGGCGACCCTTCGCCACCCCTGTCGAAGAGGTTCTTCCGAATACCGGAAAGAGCACCCTTCCGGCTACCGGAACATGACGATCCATCAAATCTGTGATCTTCACGTGATCTGTACTGCATCGACTTGTGACAAGCGTTCGAGTCCGGCTACGTTCACCCATCAACGCGGCACCTGCGCTTCTTACTTCGCAGGATGCCCGTAGTCACCTGCTGTCACGCGAAAGGCTTCCGCATGCTCTCCGGGAACGGCCGTCACCGTCGCCCCCGTCAGGCCCCGGCCCTCATCGTCGCCGCAGGGGTGACCGGATCGGCGATCGCCATCCCGTTGCTCGGCGCGACGAGTGCGAGCGCGGCCGACGGAACCACCTGGGACCGGGTGGCACAGTGCGAGAGCGGCGGCGCGTGGAGCGCCGACAACAGCAACGGGTACTACGGCGGGCTGCAGCTGACCCAGGACGACTGGGAGGCGTACGGCGGTCTCGAGTACGCCCCGAGAGCCGACCAGGCCAGCCGTTCGCAGCAGATAGCCGTGGCCGAGAAGGTGCTCGACGACCAGGGGCTCGCGGCCTGGCCGACCTGCGGACCGCTCTCCGGGCTCAGCGCGGACTCGGGCGAGGTGCATGTCGACACGGGTGTGGCTGACGACTCGTCGGCCGACGACGGCGACTCGGGCGACTCGATCAGCCCCGGTTCGTCCGGATTGTCGATTACGCCCAACTCGCGCCCTTCCTCCACCCCGTCCGGTTCGTCCGATTCGGGCGACTCTCCGGACGTGACGGACAACACCGCGAAGCCCCGCGCCTCACAGGATTCCGACAGCTCGGACAAGGTGAAAGCCAAGGGCGGCAAGTCGGACAAGTCGGGGCAGAGCGGCACCTCTTCGGATGCCTCCGACGACACGAGCTCCAGTGCCGGGCGGCACCGCGGCGACAGTGCCGACGAGGACGCGACGGCCGGTGCAGCCGACGACCGCACGGACAGCGCCTCGGGGCGGCACGCCTCGCGCGGCTCGAGTGCCTCGCGCGACGCCACGGACGGCTCGTACGTCGTGCGCACCGGGGACAACCTCTGGAGCATCGCCGACGCCCTTGACCTCGAAGGCGGATGGTCCGACCTGTACGTCGCGAACGAGGACACGGTCGGCGCCGATCCCGACCTCATCGTTCCCGGTCAGAGCCTGTCTGTTGCTACCGAAACGGTCGAAAAGTAGCGGGAGTTCACGTCACGGTTCGCTGTGGAATGTCCGGTTTGGCGCGAGTGAGAGATGGGTCTCAGAAGCCCTGATCGTCTTTGAAAATCCGCCGATCGACTGCTTACGGTCGTGACCGCTCGCCACAGCGGGCCCCGACGGTCACAACGCCGAATCCTGCCAGCGGCCGTACGGGAACAGTCGTCGCGTCATGCGCCGTAGGCAGGAGCGGGGGACCCAAGGTAAGCGCCGCGTCCGGGAGTTGAGAGACATCCGGAACGGCTTGGGGTTAAGTCGCGTGTCGGACGTCCTGGAGAAGGGGCCGAAGGCGCGCGGCCGGGCAACTCAACCGGCCCGAACCCGACAGCTCACCTCGCAGGCGTCGGTGAGGGGATCACTCCATGCTGTTTTCCAGCAAGGGCAAGCACCGCCGTCCGAACAAGGCCACCCGCGTCGCCACGCTCGCCGGTGTCACCGGTGTCGCCATCGCCGCTCCGCTGATGGCGGCCGGCAACGCCTCCGCCGCCACCGCTTCCGAGTGGGACGCCGTCGCCCAGTGCGAGGCCGGCGGCAACTGGTCGATCAACACCGGCAACGGCTACTACGGCGGCCTGCAGTTCTCGGCCTCCACCTGGGCCGCGTACGGCGGCACCGCCTACGCCTCCACCGCCGACCAGGCCTCGAAGTCGCAGCAGATCGCCATCGGCGAGAAGGTCCTCGCCGGACAGGGCAAGGGCGCCTGGCCGACCTGCGGCGTCGGCCTGTCGAGCGCCGCGTACGGCGGCGACACCTCGACCCCGTCGACCCCCTCCGGCTCCTCCTCGCCGAGCGCCTCGCAGGGCACCACCACCCGTACGACGGAGCAGCCCGCCTCCCGTTCCGCGGAGCGTCCGGCCGCCCAGAAGACCGTCACCACCCCGACCGGCAAGAAGGTCAAGAAGGGTGACGGCGAGTACAAGGTCGTCAAGGGTGACACCCTCAGCTCGATCGCCGAGAAGAAGCACGTCAAGGGCGGCTGGCAGAAGCTGTTCAAGCTGAACAAGGACATCGTCGCCGACGCCGACTTCATCTACCCGGGCCAGCAGCTGCACCTCGGCTGATCGGGGCCGCGCACCGGCCCCACGTGGTCGCCCTCGGCGGACGGCGACCGCATCCGGTCCGCGCGCGCAGCCCCAGTCGCGCTGAATGACAGCTCCCCTCGCAGGCCGGGCCTCCATCCGGAAGGCCTGGTGAGGGTCCCCGTCCCCACGGGCTCCCCGCTCCGGTGCTTGTTCCCCCGCATGCACCGGAGCGGGGTTTTTCATTTCTTTTTTTGTTCCGTTCAGGAACAATATGTACCCTCAGTTCTGCCCAAGGGGTGGTCGATCGGCTGGCCGATCCCCCCGGGCCGGTTAGGCTCATCCCGCAGGGCTGGCAAGTCCTGCGTACCCGCGTCACATCCCAGAAGGAGATGCTCGTGCCGTCCATCGACGTCGTCGTAGCCCGGGAAATCCTGGACTCCCGAGGCAACCCCACGGTCGAGGTCGAGGTCGGCCTCGACGACGGCAGCACGGGTCGTGCCGCCGTTCCGTCCGGCGCCTCCACCGGAGCCTTCGAGGCCATCGAGCTCCGCGACGGTGACCCGAACCGCTACCAGGGCAAGGGTGTCGAGAAGGCCGTCCTCGCCGTCATCGAGCAGATCGGCCCGGAGCTCGTCGGCTACGACGCCACCGAGCAGCGGCTGATCGACCAGGCGATGTTCGACCTGGACGCCACCGACAACAAGGGCTCGCTCGGCGCCAACGCCATCCTCGGCGTCTCGCTCGCCGTCGCGCACGCCGCTTCCGAGGCGTCCGACCTGCCGCTCTTCCGCTACCTGGGCGGCCCGAACGCGCACCTGCTGCCCGTTCCGATGATGAACATCCTGAACGGCGGCTCGCACGCCGACTCGAACGTGGACATCCAGGAGTTCATGATCGCCCCGATCGGCGCGGAGTCCTTCTCCGAGGCCCTGCGCTGGGGCACCGAGGTCTACCACACCCTCAAGTCCGTCCTGAAGTCCAAGGGCCTGTCCACCGGCCTCGGCGACGAGGGCGGCTTCGCCCCGAACCTGGACTCCAACCGCGCCGCGCTGGACCTCATCCTCGAGGCCATCAAGCAGGCCGGTTACGTCCCCGGCGAGCAGATCGCGCTCGCCCTCGACGTCGCCGCGTCCGAGTTCTACAAGGACGGCAAGTACGAGTTCGAGGGCAAGTCCCGCTCGGCCGCCGAGATGACCGAGTACTACGAGGAGCTCGTGGCGGCGTACCCGCTCGTCTCCATCGAGGACCCGCTCTTCGAGGACGACTGGGCCGGCTGGAAGGTCCTCACCGACAAGCTCGGCCACCAGGTCCAGATCGTCGGCGACGACCTGTTCGTCACCAACCCGGAGCGTCTGGCCCGCGGCATCGAGGACGGCGCCGCCAACGCGCTGCTCGTCAAGGTCAACCAGATCGGTTCGCTGACCGAGACCCTGGACGCCGTCGAGATGGCCCAGCGCAACGGCTTCAAGTGCATGATGTCCCACCGCTCCGGCGAGACCGAGGACGTCACGATCGCCGACCTCGCCGTCGCCACCAACTGCGGCCAGATCAAGACCGGCGCCCCGGCCCGCTCCGAGCGCGTCGCCAAGTACAACCAGCTGCTGCGCATCGAGGAGATCCTCGACGACGCCGCGGTGTACGCCGGCCGCTCGGCGTTCCCCCGGTTCAAGGACTGACCCCGCAAGGCTCAGGAAGCGTCGTCCGTACGTCCCCGCACTCGGTCCCGTACCGTGTGCGGGGACGTACGCGCGTGACGGCCCCTACCGGCGGGCCAGTACTGGGGAGGCGGGACTCATGGCCGTGAAGGACCGGGACCGGTTCTCCACCTCGACCAGGCTGAAGCTGCTCGGCGAGCAGACGGCGGCCCGGGTCTACCGCTCCCAGACCAAGCGGCAGGCGCGCCGCTCCCGGCTGACCGGCCGGGCCGCGCTGCTGGCCCTCGTCCTGTGCTCCCTGATCGTCGCCCTCGCCTACCCGATGCGGCAGTACGTCTCGCAGCGCGCGGAGGTCGCCGACCTGGAGCGGCAGCGGGAGCAGGCCCGGCAGCGGGTCGAGCAGCTGCGCGACCTCAAGGCACGCTGGCAGGACGACGCGTACGCCGAGCAGCAGATCCGGCAGCGGCTGCACTATGTGATGCCGGGCGAGACCGGCTATGTCGTGATCGACCCGGACGCGGCGAAGCAGGCCCGCGCACACAAGGGCACCACCGACCGCCCTTGGTACACCAATGTCTGGGACGGCGTGGACAAGTCCGACGCCGCCGACCAGTGACGAACCCCTGAACTGACCAGAAAGACACGTGACTCACGGCATGGAAACGCCACCGCCCACCACCCCGCGCACCGAGCCCACCGACGCCGACGTCGAGGCCTTCAAGCAGCAGCTCGGCCGGCCGCCGCGCGGGCTGCGCGCGATCGCGCACCGCTGCCCCTGCGGTCAGCCGGACGTGGTGGAGACGGCCCCCCGCCTCCCCGACGGGACGCCGTTCCCGACCACGTACTACCTGACGTGCCCGCGGGCCGCGTCGGCGATCGGGACGCTGGAGGCCAACGGGGTCATGAAGGAGATGACCGACCGGCTGGCCACCGACCCCGAGCTGGCCGCGGCCTACCGCGCCGCCCACGAGGACTACATCGCGCGCCGGGACGCCATCGAGGTCCTGGCGGGCTTCCCGAGCGCGGGCGGCATGCCGGACCGGGTGAAGTGCCTGCACGTCCTGGTCGCCCACTCGCTGGCCGCGGGGCCGGGCGTGAACCCGCTCGGCGACGAGGCGATCGCGATGCTGCCGGAGTGGTGGCGCAAGGGAGCGTGCGTGACGCTCCCCGCGGAGGGCGGCTCGAAGAGCGAGGCGAAGGACTCCGGGGACGCCGAGGGCGCCGCGCAGGACGTCGTGCGGGGTGAGGGCGGGTGACCCGGGTCGCCGCCGTCGACTGCGGTACGAACTCGATCCGGCTCCTCGTCGCGGACGCGGACCCGCGGACCGGGGAACTCGTCGAGCTGGACCGCAGGATGATCATCGTGCGGCTCGGCCAGGGCGTCGACCGCACCGGCCGGCTCGCCCCCGAGGCGCTGGAGCGGACGTTCGCCGCGTGCCGCGAGTACGCGGCGGCCGTCAAGGAGCACGGCGCCGAGCGGCTGCGGTTCGTGGCCACCTCCGCCTCCCGGGACGCCGAGAACCGGGACGAGTTCGTGCGCGGGGTGCTGGACATCCTCGGCGTCGAACCGGAGGTCATCACCGGGGACCAGGAGGCGGAGTTCTCCTTCACCGGGGCGACCAAGGAGCTGACCGGGCGCGACGACCTGGCCAAGCCCTACCTGGTCGTGGACATCGGCGGCGGTTCGACCGAGTTCGTCGTCGGGGCCGACCGGGTGGACGCGGCACGCTCGGTGGACATCGGCTGCGTACGGATGACGGAACGGCACCTCGTGCACGACGGTGCCGTGACCGACCCGCCCACCGCGGAGCAGATCGCGACCATGCGCGCCGACATCGAGACGGCCCTCGACCTCGCCGGGGAGACGGTCCCGCTGCGCGAGGCGCGCACGCTGGTGGGGCTGGCCGGCTCGGTCACCACGATCGCGGCGATCGCGCTGGGCCTCGACGCGTACGACTCCGCGAGGATCCACCACTCCCGGGTCTCCGTCGACCGGGTCCGCGAGATCACCGCATGGCTGCTGCGCTCCACCCACGCCGAGCGCGCGGCCGTCCCCTCCATGCATCCGGGGCGCGTCGACGTGATCGCCGCGGGTGCCCTCGTGCTGCTCTCGATCATGGAGCGGACCGGGGCCCGGGAGGTCGTCGTGAGTGAGCACGACATCCTCGACGGCATCGCGTGGTCGGTGGCCTAGGTCTCGTTCGCTACCGATCAGTAGCCTCGGCTGAGCAGGTCGGATAACGTATGAGCGCGCCTGAGGGGGTTGTGGAACCTCTTCGGCGGGGCCTCTCCGGGAAAGTTCGTGAAGTTCTTCACAAGGAAAAGGGCCCTGCTGGGCGAGGAAGGGGCCACTTGGGCCCTTCCCCGGCGCTCGGGCGGTCCGGGAGCATGCTCGACAGAGCACGGCGACCGTGTTTCCGGGCGGTGGGACAGAGGTGTGGTCCGCTCGGCTGAACGGGTTGGACCGCAGCTCACGCGGTGTTGACAACGGTACGAACCGTACGGTGGTTCCCCCGGGTCACCATGACCTCGATCACGTGGGCGGCGGAGTGTAGCAGAGCCCCTGCCCAAGCTTGTGAAGGGGCGCACGAGCGACCCCCCGGGAGCGGGTGGATACTCGATGGCATGAGCACCACGGAGCGTCCCAGGATCCTCGTAGTAGGCGGTGGGTACGTAGGCCTGTACGCAGCTCGGCGCATCCTCAAGCAGATGCGCTACGGAGAGGCGACCGTCACGGTCGTCGACCCCCGGTCGTACATGACCTACCAGCCCTTCCTCCCCGAAGCCGCCGCAGGCAGCATCTCGCCGCGGCATGTCGTCGTCCCGCTGCGACGTGTACTTCCCAAGGCGGAGGTCGTCACGGGCCGGGTCACCACCATCGACCAGGACCGCAAGGTCGCCACGGTCGCCCCCCTCGTGGGCGAGGCGTACGAGCTGCCCTTCGACTACCTCGTCATCGCGATGGGCGCGGTCTCCCGCACCTTCCCGATCCCCGGCCTCGCCGAGCAGGGCATCGGCATGAAGGGCATCGAGGAGGCCATCGGCCTGCGCAACCACGTCCTCGAGCAGCTCGACAAGGCCGACTCCACCACGGACGAGGACGTCCGCCGCAAGGCGCTGACCTTCGTCTTCGTGGGTGGCGGCTTCGCCGGCGCCGAGACCATCGGTGAAGTCGAGGACATGGCCCGCGACGCGGCCAAGTACTACACCAGCGTCTCCCGCGAGGACATGCGCTTCATCCTCGTCGACGCCGCGGACAAGATCCTTCCCGAGGTCGGCCCCAAGCTCGGCCAGTACGGCAAGGAGCACCTGGAGAGCCGCGGTGTGGAGATCTACCTCTCCACCTCGATGGACTCCTGCGTCGACGGTCACGTGGTGCTGAAGAACGGCCTCGAGGTCGACTCCAACACGATCGTCTGGACGGCCGGCGTCAAGCCGAACCCCGTTCTCTCCCGCTTCGGTCTGCCGCTCGGCCCGCGCGGCCACGTGGACACCCAGACCACCCTCCAGGTGCAGGGCACGGACTACATCTGGGCCGCGGGCGACAACGCCCAGGTGCCGGACGTCGCCGCCCGCAAGGCCGGTGTCGAGAACGCCTGGTGCCCGCCGAACGCCCAGCACGCGCTGCGTCAGGCCAAGATCCTCGGCGACAACGTGATCTCCGGTATGCGGGGCTTCCCGCAGAAGGAGTACGCGCACGCCAACAAGGGCGCCGTGGCCGGTCTCGGCCTGCACAAGGGCGTCGCGATGATCGTCATGGGCAAGATGAAGATCAAGCTCAAGGGCCGTCTCGCCTGGTACATGCACCGTGGCTACCACGGTCTGGCCATGCCGACCTGGAACCGCAAGATCCGCGTCTTCGCGGACTGGACGCTCGCGATGTTCCTCAAGCGCGAGGTCGTCTCTCTCGGCGCCATGGAGTCTCCTCGCGAGGAGTTCTACGAGGCCGCCAAGCCGGCCCCGGCCCCGGCCGCCCCGGCGCCCGCAGTCAAGACCGAGGAGAAGGCCAAGGCCTCCTGACCTCCGGTCACCGAACGCCCCGAAGGGGCCGCCCGCCATCCGTGGTGCGGGCGGCCCCTTCGGCGTTCCCCCGGCACGAAAAGCGTGTCGAGTACACGTATTTTGCGAATCCGTAACGCGGAAGGGGGGACTGCGCGCGGGGCGGGTAGATGTTTACGTGGTGTCGGAGCGTTCGGGAGTGTCGTCTCGGAGGTGTAGGCCATGCAGGAAGCCGCGCCGCGGCTGAACAGCCTTGTCGAACAGTTGCTGGGAGCCCCGCTCCCCTTGCGCATCCGCGCCTGGGACGGTTCGGAAGCGGGCCCGCCGGGAGCTCCGGCGCTCGTCGTCCGCAATCGGCGAGCCCTGCGCCGTCTCCTGTGGAAACCGGGCGAGTTGGGTCTCGCGCGCGCCTGGGTCTCCGGCGACCTGGGCGTCGAGGGCGATCTCTACACCGCCCTGGACCTGATCTCCGGGCTCGTCTGGGACCGCGGCGAGGACGCCCGGGGGCTCAGGGAGGCGCTGCGCGACCCCGAGGTACGCGCAGCGGTGCGCGGGCTGGTGAGGATGGCCGGACCGCCGCTGCCGCCGGCCCCGCCCGTCGAGGAGGTGCGCAGACGCCGCCACCTGCACACCAAGCGCAGCGACCGGCGGGCCATCAGCCACCACTACGACGTCGGCAACGACTTCTACGAGATCGTCCTCGGCCCGTCCATGGTCTACTCGTGCGCCTACTGGGACGAGGACGGCACCCTGGAGGAGGCCCAGCGCGACAAGCTCGAACTCGTCGCGGGGAAGCTGGCCCTGAAGCCCGGTCAGCGGCTCCTCGACGTCGGCTGCGGCTGGGGCTCGATGGCCATCCACGCCGCCCGTGATCACGGCGCGACCGTGGTCGGGGTGACGCTGTCCCAGGAACAGGCCGCGTACGCCCGTAAACGGGTCGCCGACGAGGGCCTGACCGACAAGGTGGAGATCCGGGTCCAGGACTACCGGGACGTCGTCGACGGGCCCTACGACGCGATCTCCTCCATCGGGATGGCCGAACACGTCGGCGCCGAGCGCTACCTGGAGTACGCCGAGGTGCTGAACCGCCTGCTCAAGCCCGGCGGGCGGCTGCTCAACCACCAGATCGCTCGACGGCCGCAGCACGACGAATCGACGTACTCCGTCGACGAGTTCATCGACGCCTACGTCTTCCCCGACGGCGAGCTCGCGCCCATCGGGACGACCGTGACGCAGTTGGAACGGGCCGGCTTCGAGGTGCGCGACGTCGAATCCCTCCGCGAGCACTACGCGCTCACTCTGCGCGGCTGGGTCGCCAACCTGGAGGCCGGGTGGTCCCGCGCCGTCCGGCTCACCAGCCCCGGCCGGGCCCGTGTCTGGCGCCTCTACATGGCGGCCAGCGCGGTCGCCTTCGAACGCAACAACATCGGCGTCAACCAGGTCCTGGCGGTGAAGGCCCCGGGCGGAAGCGGCGCGTCCGGGATGCCGCTGCGGGCGAGAACCTGGAACTGACGCGGGACAGCCGGAGACAGGGAAGGGGCCCCGTTCCGTCCGGAACGGGGCCCCTTCGCTGCGCGACCGGGCCGCTGGTCCGGCCCGCCGCTCGGTCCCGCTACTCCGACTTGATCGCCGTCAGCATGTTCAGGCGGGCCGCCCGGCGGGCAGGCCACAGCGCCGCGAGGACGCCGACCGCCGCCGCGAGGAGCAGGAAGACCGCCATCCGGCCCCAGGGCAGGACCAGTTCGTACGTCGACATCCTGCTGCCCAGCAGCTCACCGGCCGCCCAGCCGAAGAACACGCCGAGAGCGATGCCGAGGACACCGCCGAAGAGCGAGATGACCAGGGACTCCAGCCGGACCATCCGCTTGATGCCCTTGCGGTCCAGGCCGATCGCGCGGAGCATCCCGATCTCCTGCGAGCGCTCGAAGACCGACATCGCGAGGGTGTTGATGACACCGAGGACGGCGACGATCACCGCCATCGCCAGCAGCCCGTAGAGCATGTTCAGCATCAGCGTGAACATCTGCGCGATGCTGTCGGAGAGGTCCTGCTTGTCCTGGACCTTGATCGCCGGGTTGTCGCCGAGGGCCTTCTCCAGCTTGTCCTTGGCCGCGGCCGAGGCACCGCCCGCCGTCTTCACCATGACCTGCATGTCGGCGGCCTCGCTCTGGTGCGGGGCGAGCGTGGCGTTGTCCAGGATGATGCCCTGGATCATCTCGTTGCCCTCGTACACCCCGGCGACGGTCAGGCTCCCCTTCCTGCCGTCCTCGTAGGAGACCTGGAAGTCCGAACCGGCCTTCCAGCCGTGGGACTCGGCGGTGTCCGCGTCCACCACGACCCGGGCGCCGCCGACCTCGAAGGAACCGTCCGTGACGGCGAGATCGGTCAGTTCGCGGATGGCCGCGCCGTTGACGCCGGTGAGGAACTCGGTCCGACGGTCGATGCGGGAGGGCGCGTTGCGCAGCGAACTGGCGTCGGTGACCCCGTCGACCGCGGTGAGCTTCTTCTCGACGTCCGGGGAGAGCGAGTTGCCGTTCGCCATCGAGACGACGTAGTCCGCCTTGATCGCCGAACTGGCCATCTTGTCGATCGACTTCTGCAGGCTGCCCGCCATCACCGTCATGCCGGTGATCAGGGTGAGCCCGATCATCAGCGCCGAGGCGGTGGCGGCCGTACGGCGCGGGTTGCGCACCGAGTTCTGCCGCGCCAGCTTGCCGGAGATCCCGAAGACACGCAGGACGGGAGCCGCCGCGGCGATCAGCGGGCGGGACAGCAGCGGGGTGAGGACGAAGACGCCGATGATGAGCAGTACCGCGCCGAGGCCCATCGGGGCCTGGCCGTCCGAGCCGTCCATCGTCGTCGCGTAGAGGACCACGGCGACACCGGCGGCCGCGAACAGGGCGCCGATCGAGTTCCGCAGGACCAGGGACTTCGTCGTCGCCTTCGCGTGGACGCTGCTCATCGCGGCGACCGGCGGGATCTTCGCGGCGCGGCGGCCCGGCAGCCAGGCGGCCAGCATGGTGATGAGGACGCCGACGAGCAGCGCCGTGGCGATCGTGCCGGGTGAGACGACCAGCGGGCCGTCCGGCACCGTGGCGCCGAGCGTGCCCATCAGGGAGCGCATGCCGGCGCCGATGCCGATGCCCGCCGCGAGCCCGCCGACGGCGGCGACCGCGCCGACCACGAACGCCTCGATCAGCACCGACCGGGTGACCTGGCGGCGGGAGGCGCCGACGGCGCGCAGCAGCGCCAGCTCCTTGGTGCGCTGGGCGACCAGCATGGTGAAGGTGTTGGCGATGATGAACGTGCCCACGAACAGCGCGATCCCGGCGAATACCAGCAGGCCCGTCTTCATGCCGCTCATCGCCGAGGAGATCTGCTCGGCCTGGTCGTCGGCGAGCTGCCGGCCGGTGGTGGTGGAGGCGACGTCCTTCGGCAACACGTCGTCGAGGGCGTCGCGCAGGGCGGCCTGGCTGGTGCCCGGTGCGGCCTTCACGTCGATCTCGTCGTAGGAGCCGACCGAGTGGAACAGCCGCTGCGCGGTCGCCGTGTCGAACAGGGTGAGGCTGCCGCCCGCGGCCACATTGCCGTCGTCGGTGGTGAAGATGCCGGTCACGACCGGCTTCAGGACGGGGCCGTCGACCGACAGGCGCACGGTGTCGCCGACCTTGTAGCCGGCCCGCTTCGCGGTCTCGGCGTCGATCGCGACCTCGCCCGTGCCGCGGGGCGCGTGCCCGGTCGTCAGCGGGTAGCGGGGGTCCTTCCCGCCTTCCTTCCCGCTCCAGTAGTTGCCGCCCTGCGACTGGAAGCCGCCGCCGATGAGCTTGCCGTTCTTGTCGGCCATGGCGGTGAAGCCGTTGACGACGCCGATCGCGGAGGCGGCTCCCGGCACTCCGGCGGCCTTGTCGAGCAGCGGTGGCGTCAGCTTGTGCGTCGTGCCGAGGGTGTCGCCGGTGTCCGCCGCGCTCTCCGGCCGGATGGCGACGTCGACCTGGCCGAAGCCCTTGGCGGAGCTCTTCTGGTAGGCGTCCGAGATGGTGTTGGTGAAGACCAGGGTCCCTGACACGAACGCCACGCCGAGCAGCACGGCGAGCACGGTCATCAGGAGCCTGGCCTTGTGCGCGAACACGTTGCGCAAGGCGGTACGGAACATGGGTCTTCTCAGTCCAGGAGTCGCAGGAGGGGCGCGGGAAGCCGCGGGAGGCGGCGCCCGGAGGGCGCGCGAGACCGCGGGCGGGCACGGGGAGCGTGCGTCGCCCGGAGCACCACGGGTGCGGGGCGAGGGCGGGGCGAGGGCGCGGGACGAGGGTGCCGGCGTCAGCGGTCCGGCGGGGGTGTCAGCTGGTGCCGCGGCCCTTGCCGTCGAACTCGGGGGGCTGGGGGCTTCCCCCGGGAAGATTCCGCATGCGGTCCAGGACGGAGGCCGCGGTCGGCTCGTGGACCTCGTCGACGATCCGTCCGTCGGCGAGGAAGACGACCCGGTCCGCGTAGGCGGCGGCCACCGGGTCGTGGGTCACCATCACCACGGTCTGGCCCAGCTCGCGTACGGAGTTGCGCAGGAAGCCGAGGACCTCCGCGCCCGAGCGCGAGTCGAGGTTTCCGGTCGGCTCGTCGCCGAAGATGATGTCGGGGCGGGAGGCGAGGGCGCGGGCCACGGCGACGCGCTGCTGCTGGCCGCCGGAGAGCTGGGAGGGCCGGTGGCTCAGACGGTCGGCGAGGCCGATCATCTTGATGACGGTGTCCAGCCACTCCTTGTCGGGCTTGCGGCCCGCGATGTCCATCGGGAGCGTGATGTTCTCCAGGGCCGTCAGGGTCGGCAGCAGGTTGAACGCCTGGAAGATGAAGCCGATCTTGTCCCGGCGCAGCTTGGTGAGCTGCTTGTCCTTCAGGGAACCGAGCTCGGTGTCGCCGATGCGCACCGATCCTGAGGAGAAGCTGTCCAGTCCCGCCACACAGTGCATCAGCGTGGACTTGCCGGACCCGGAGGGGCCCATGATCGCGGTGAACTCGGCCTGCCGGAAGCCGACGCTGACCCGGTCGAGGGCGACCACCTGGGTCTCGCCCTGCCCGTAGACCTTCGACAGTTCCGTGGCGCGGGCTGCGACCGCGGTGCTTGTGCCGGCGAGGGGAGTGGTGGTCACGGGAGGGTGCTCCTGTCGGTACGACGACGTCGATGACGTTGATGGGGTCGTGTTCCATCGTCCGTGCCGATCCGTGGCATGTAGTCAGCCGCTGTTCCGGTTCCGGGGGCAGACTGCGGTCGGACCGGGAGCCGTTGCGTCATACCTGGGGATGACGGACCTCCCCTGAGGGCCCTCCGGGTAGGGAGCGCCGCGAAGCCCGGTCCCCGAGCCCTTCGGAGGTCCTTCGGGCGGAGCGCCCGGGAGGCCTTCGGGGTCCTTCGGGGAGGGGTCGCGGAGGCTCGGGGAACGTGCGTCGCGCGGGTCGCTCTCCCGGGAGTTCGCCGGGGGCGTCGTCCGTGGCTCGTCCCGACCGTGTTCGGACGGTGAAATTCCGTCAATCCGCGTACACGGGCCCCGCGCGTCCGAAAGGCTGTTGGCAAGTGCTGATGGCCCGTACCGGGTACTGATGCACCCTCAGACATCAATAAAATAAGACAACATCGGTCCGCCTGCCCGCTGTTCGGGGGAAGCACCCCGATAGGCTCGGGACTTCGATGCGGAGCCCATGGCCTGCCCGGATGGTGGAATGCAGACACGGCGAGCTTAAACCTCGCTGCCCCTCGCGGGCGTACCGGTTCAAGTCCGGTTCCGGGCACTCCGATCTTCACCGACGCGTACCACCCGGTCGTCACCGGCGTGCACGACCTGCACCCCGCCCGCCGCGGCCGCACGCTGATCCCATGAACGACAGCACTCCGTCCGGCCCTCCTGGGCGACCCCTCGCGCAGGACGCGCGGCCACGCCCGGGGAGCGCGTCCCGACGCATGCCGCCACCGGGTGCGAGGTCTGGCCGCAGGCCGGCTGAGGGTCCGGTCGCCCGGGCGTCGTGGGCGCCCGACCGTTGACAGTGGCTTCGTGGCGGCGGAGACTCGCGGGGCTGAATCGGTGAAAGAAATTTCACTGGGCGAACATTGAGAAGGGGCAGTGGTGATGCGTACCACCGTGGGGATCATCGGGGCCGGGCCGGCCGGGTTGCTGCTGGCCCGGCTGCTGCACCGCGCCGGGTTCGCGTGCGTGGTCCTGGAGAGCCGGGACCGCGCGTACGTGGAGCAGCGGCAGCGGGCCGGGATCCTGGAGCAGGGGACCGTGGACGTGCTGCGGGCCGCCGGAGCCGGGGAGCGGATGGACCGGGAGGGGCTTCGGCACGACGGCATCGAGCTCCGGTACCGGGGTGAGCGGCACCGGATCGACTTCCCGGCGCTCACCGGCGGGCGCTCCGTGATGGTGTACGCGCAGACCGAGGTGTGCAAGGACCTCATCGCGTTGCAGCTCAAGGAGGGCGGGCCGCTGCTCTTCGGGGCCGAGGCGCTGGCCGTCGAGGGCGCCGAGGGGGACCGGCCCCGCGTGCGGTTCACGTACGAGGGGCGCGAGGACGTCCTGGAGTGCGACTACGTCGTCGGGTGCGACGGCTTCTGGGGCGTCGCCCGCAAGGCGGTGCCCGCCGAGCTCTCCCGCACCTTCGAGCGGTCGTACCCCTTCGGCTGGCTCGGCATCCTCGCCGACGTCCCGCCCTCGCACGACGAACTCGTCTACGCCCGCCACGACCGCGGCTTCGCCCTGCTCAGCATGCGGTCTCCCGCCGTCTCCCGCCTCTACCTCCAGGTGCCCGAGGGTACGGACGCCCGGGCGTGGAGCGACGAGGAGATCTGGGACGAGCTGGAGCGGCGCCTGGAGACAGCGGACGACTGGCGGCTGGCGCGGGGCCCCATCACCGCCAAGTCCGTCACGCCCATGCGGAGCCACGTCCACGAGCCGATGCGGCACGGCCGGCTCTTCCTTGCCGGGGACGCCGCCCACATCGTGCCGCCGACCGGCGCCAAGGGCCTCAACCTCGCCGTCGGCGACGTCGTCACCTTCGCCGGCGCCCTGATCCACCTCAGGGACACCGGATCGGCCGAGCGGCTCGACGCCTACTCCCAGACCTGTCTGCGCCGGGTCTGGCAGGCCGAGCGGTTCTCGTACGACATGACGACCCTGCTGCACCGCGACCCCGCCGCGACCCCCTTCGAGGACCGGATCCAGCTGGCCCGCCTGGAGCGGATCGCGAGCTCGCGCGCGGCCGCGACGGACCTCGCGGAGGCGTACACGGGGTTTCCCCTCGGGGGCCGGGAGTAGACGACAGGAATAAGAAGGGATCAAGGCCGCTTGAGAGGGCACGAGAGCTCTCGGAAGCCGGTGTCACGGCTTCGTACCAGTGCGGGCGTACCTGGGGGCACGCGCGTACGGTGGCACAACAAGGGAAAGATCCTCCCCAAGCACTAGGGTCAATCCTTTGCCTACCTATTACTCTTGAGCCAAGGCCACGAGGGTGGCCATGGAGGAGTGAAATGAGGAGCAGTAACCCGGTCTTCTCGCGACGGGGGTTCAGCCGCGACAACGGCTACGCGGGCTTCAACGCGGCGCCGCAGGCCGGGGGACCCGCTGTCGGCACGCAGGGCAACCCGTACGCCCAGCAGGGCGGCAACCCCTACGCGCAGAACCCGTACGCACAGCAGGACCTTCAGCACGGCGCTCCGCCGCAGGCCCCGGTCACCACCGGCCGTATGACGATGGACGACGTCGTCATGCGCTCGGCCATGACGCTCGGCACCGTCGTCGTCGGGGCCGTCCTGGCCTGGGCGCTGCTGCCGGTCTCGTCCACGAGCTACGGCCTGGCCATCGGCTCCGCGCTGATCGCCTTCGTCCTCGCGATGGTGCAGTCCTTCAAGCGCACCGCGACACCCGCGCTGATCCTCGGTTACGCCGCCTTCGAAGGCGTCTTCCTCGGGGTCATCAGCGAGATGTACAACGCGCAGTGGAACGGCGCGCCCTTCCAGGCGGTGCTCGGCACCATGGCGGTCACCGGCGCGACCCTGCTCGTCTACAAGGCGGGCTGGATCCGGGTCACCGCGCGGTACGCGCGTATCGGCCTGACCATCGCCATCGCCTTCATCGTCGTCATGGCGGTGAACCTGCTGCTGGTCGCCTTCGGTGTCGCACCGGACGGCGGACTGCGCAGCAACGGCCCGCTGGGCGCGATCGTCGGCATCCTGGCGATCCTGATCGGCGCGTTCTTCCTGACCCTGGACTTCAAGCAGATCCAGGACGGCATCGCCTACGGCGCGCCGAAGGAAGAGGCCTGGCTGGCCGCGTTCGGCCTGACCATGACCCTCGTGTGGATCTACGTCGAGATGCTGCGGCTGGTCGCCATCTTCAGCGGCGACGACTAGAGGTACCCGGCGGCCGGACAGGCCGTCAGGTGACCCGGTCATGTGACCTGAAGGGCCCGCGAACCACTGGTTCGCGGGCCCTTCGTCGTCGGGTGCCGGTCTCTCGGTGGTGCGCGCTCACAGCAGTTTGCGCGCGGCCCTCCTCAGGTCGTACTCGTGAATGATCGCCTTGGCGTGGCCGTACGCGAGATCGTGCTCGGCGCGGAGCCAGCTGACCTTTTCCTCGAAGCGGAAGAGGGCGGGTCCTTCGTCGACGGTGCGAAGCCAGTCGGAGATCTCACGACCGGTGCAATGAGGGATGCGGGCGAGCAGGTTGCGATGGGTCTCCTCGGAGAAGACTTGGGACATCGGCGCCTCCGAACGCAAAGGGGATGTAAGCCGGTCCTTCACGCCACCGTGCCTGAGGGTTGGGTTGTTGGCAACAGTCCCGCAGCTGCGCGTAGTCTCGCGGCGTGCTGGATACAACGCCGTTGACCCGTGCCGTGGACCACTTCGCCGACCGGTTGCGGGCCGCACCGCAGAGCCGTCTGCAACGAGGTGCCGCGGCGGAGGCACTAGGGCTGGCCAGGGAGTTCGCGCTGCGCACCCAGCGGGTCGAGGACCCGTCCGGGGAGCCCCGGGAGATGCCCGACGCCGGGATGTTCGCCGCCGCCGATCAAATCACGGTCGCCGCGCACGACTTGGCGCTCGTACTCAAGAACGAGGAGGAACTGGCGGAAGCGGTCACGCTCGTGGCGGAGGCACAGAAACGCGCCGGGGTCTGATCCGTCGATCGACTCCGGCGCGGTCGCCCGGTTCCCAGGTGTGTCGGCCCGCCGCTGCGGGCCGACGGTCAGCCCCTTCGGCGGCCCGGGCCGCCGATTCGGGGCGCGGGTCACGGCGACATCGTGACGCCGTGGGTCACAGCGACGCTATGACGCGGTCCGCCAGGATGTACACGTTCTCCTCGCCGAAGGCGAAGGTCAGGGCGTACGCGCCCGAGACACCGGAGCCGCCGAGCAGGACCGGGGTCTCGCCGGCGTCCAGAGCCGCGGCGAGCCGCTCCGCGGTCTCGCGGTGGCCCGGGGTCATGCACAGCGTCGTGCCGTCGGCGAAGACGTAGACGTCGAGGGTGCCGAGCGGGCCGGGGCGGACGTCCGCCAGCTCCGTGCAGGACTCGGCGAGCTCCTCCAGGCAGGCCACCGTGCGTTCGTGGTCGTTGACCACAGGTGACTGGACCGGGACGAAGTCCGGGTGCGAGGGGTGGCGGCGGCGGGCCGCGGCGAGTTCGGGGGAGTCTCCGGCGGTGCCGGTCTGGAGGAACTCCTCGGCGTCCGGCTCGGCGAGTGCCTCGGCCACCGGCTCCAGGTGCTCCAGGCCCACGAAGTCCGAGTGACGCGGCAGGAACAGTTCGCTGTCGGGGAGCCCGAGCAGAGACGGCGCGTCCGAGGCGTCGCGCGCCTCCTGGGCGGCCCAGAAGGCCCGCGCCTCCGCGAGCTCCCGCTCCCGCTCCTCGGCGAGCGCCTCGGCCACGGCCATGCGTATCTCGTCCGCGTCGGCGGCTCCGCGCGCCGCGGGCACGAGACCCCGCGCGTCACCGACACGGCTCTCGGCGAGTTCGCTGTGCAGGGCCGCGACCTGGCGTCGCAGACCCTGCAGGGTGCGCAGAACGGCGACGCCCACGGCCGCTGTGGCGGCGACGGCGAGCAGCAAAGCAATCGGCATGGCGCTCACTGACGTACTCCCGGTTCAAAGTCGGCCCCCGACTTCCTACATCAGCTTGAAGGGAGAACCATCAAACTGTCAGTGCGTAACGTCACGAATAGGACAGGACTTTGGGCCTGGGGTTTAGCTGCTCAACCACTCTGACCTGCTGGAATGCCCTTCCGAAGGGACATAGGTCACATCTTGGAACGGATTGGATCACAAATCGGCCCAGAGTCCCGGTGGTTACGGGCTTCTGGGCCGATTCGGTCACGGAGGGTTCAACTCCCGTTACGGGAGCGGGTCGTCGTTCTCAGCTGAGGCGCTCGATGACCATCGCCATGCCCTGGCCGCCGCCGACGCACATGGTCTCCAGGCCGAACTGCTTGTCGTGGAACTGGAGGCTGTTGATCAGCGTGCCGGTGATGCGGGCGCCGGTCATGCCGAAGGGGTGGCCGACCGCGATGGCGCCGCCGTTCACGTTCAGCTTGTCCAGCGGGATGTTCAGGTCGCGGTAGCTCGGGATCACCTGGGCGGCGAAGGCCTCGTTGATCTCGAACAGGTCGATGTCGTCCACCGTGAGACCGGCGCGGCGCAGCGCCTGCTTGCTGGCCTCCACCGGGCCGAGGCCCATGATCTCGGGGGACAGGCCGGTGACACCGGTCGAGACGATGCGGGCGAGCGGGGTCAGGCCGAGCTCGCGGGCCTTAGTGTCGGACATGATCACGAGGGCGGCGGCGCCGTCGTTCAGCGGGCAGCAGTTGGCCGCGGTGACCATGCCGTCGGGGCGGAAGACCGGCTTGAGGCCCTGGACGCCCTCCAGCGTCACGCCCGCGCGCGGGCCGTCGTCCTTGCTGACGACCGTCCCGTCCGGGGTCGTGATCGGGGTGATCTCGCGCTCCCAGAAGCCGTTCTTGACGGCTTCCTCGGCGAGGTTCTGCGAGCGGACGCCGAACTCGTCCATGTCCTGGCGGGTGACGCCCTTGAGGCGGGCCAGGTTCTCGGCGGTCTGACCCATCGCGATGTACGCGTCCGGGATCAGGCCGTCCTCACGCGGGTCGTGCCACGCGGAACCCTCCGACTGCGCGACCTCGAGCGTGCGGGCCTCGGCGTCGGCGAAGAGGGGGTTGTGGGTGTCGGGCATGCCGTCGGAGGTGCCCTTGATCGACCGCGACACCATCTCGACGCCCGCCGAGATGAAGACGTCGCCCTCGCCGGCCTTGATGGCGTGCAGGGCCATGCGGGAGGTCTGCAGGGAGGAGGAACAGTAACGGGTGATGGTGCAGCCCGGGAGGTGGTCCATTCCCATCTGCACGGCCACGATGCGGCCGAGGTTGTGGCCCTGCTCGCCGCCGGGGAGGCCGCAGCCGAGCATCAGGTCGTCGATGAGCTTCGGGTCCAGCTCGGGGACCTTGGCGAGGGCGGCCTCGATGATCGTGGCGGTCAGGTCGTCGGGGCGCACATCCTTCAGGGAGCCCTTGAAGGCGCGGCCGATCGGGGAGCGGGTGGCTGAGACGATCACGGCTTCGGGCATCACGGCTCCATTGGCGTACGGGAAGTGTGCAGGGCTGGTTGGGAAGTTACCCGTACGTACCGTCGAGGTCACCGGTCTGGGTGTGTGACACCGGCCGCACTTTTCTAAGCGCTTGCTTTTTGCTGGCGGGGGCGCCTTGGGGGTGGGTGCGTTTCCCTTGGCCGGGGGGCCGGGTCCCCGGGGGTGGGGGGCCGTCCACGGGGCTCCGCCCCGGACCCCGCTCCTCAAAAAACGCCGGAGGGGCTGAAATCCTGCCCCGCTCCGCGAACACCGGAGGGGCTGAATTCTGACCCCGCCGGAGTGGCTGGCTTTCGGTCTGCCGGGGCTGGACTCCGACGGGGCTGGATTCTTGGCGCCGGCCGGGGTGAGACGCCCAGGGGCGCGGGGAACTGCGCGACCAGCCCCCACCGGCTCGCACCCGGGGACGCGCCTCGGGGAATGCCCCCGGAACCCTGGGGCCCGGCCCCCGAGGGGGCCGGATTCTTGGTGCCGGCCGGGGTGGCAGGCCCAGGGGCGCGGGGAACCGCGCGGCCCGCCCCCGCGTACCCGCGCCCGGGTACGGGCCCCGGTCCGGCACCCCGCCGGGGTCAGTTGAGCGGGGTCGGGGCCGGGTCCGTCGCCGGGAGGCGTTGGCGTCGGCGGCGTTTGAGGAGGGCCCAGGGGCCGCGAGGGCCCGTGGGCATGGCGGCGGCGACCTCGGTGCCGGGCTCGGACGCGGCCTCGGCGGCCGCCCGGGCGACCGGCAGGAACCCCTCGTGGCGCGAGACGTCCGGACGCTCCTCCTCCGCCGGCCAGAGGCCCAGCGCCGCGCAGACCGTGGGCAGCAGAGCCATGGCCGCCGTGGCGTACCCCTCCGCCGAGGGGTGGTAGTGGTCGGGACCGAACAGCTCGCGCGGGTTCGCCGCGAACTCCGGACCCAGCAGGTCGCCCAGCGACACCGTACGGCCGCCCTGCTCGACCGTTCCGATCGTCTGGGCGGCGGCCAGCTGACGGGACGCGCGCCGGGCCAGCCAGCGCAGCGGCTGCTGGACCTGCTCGACCGTGCCCAGGTCGGGACAAGTGCCGACGACGACCTCCGCACCGGCCGTGCGCAGCCGGCGTACCGCCGCGGACAGGTGACGTACGGAGCGCGTCGGCGGCATCCGGTGCGTGACGTCGTTCGCCCCGATCATGATCACGCAGATGTCGGGCAGCCGGGCGGTGTCGGTGACGGCGAGCGCGACCTGGCGGTCCAGGTCGTCCGACTGGGCACCGGGCAGCGCAACATTGCACAGCTCCACCGGCCGCTCGGCCACCGCCGCGAGCCCGGAGGCCAGCAGCGCGCCCGGCGTCTGGCGGGCCCGGCGCACCCCCTGGCCCGCGGCCGTGGAGTCGCCGAGCATCGTCAGGCGCAGCGGGGGTTCGTCAGGGGAGGCGCCGGCGTAGTCGTACCCGTAGAGACCGTCCGCGCGCGGAGCGTAGGGAGCGTGCCCGTTGCCCACATGCCGTTTCACCATCTGCACCTCGGCCAGCACCAGGCCGACGGCCGCCGCACCCACCAGCCCGACCCCGCCACCGCCGTACGCCGCTCCCGCAGCGATCCGCCGGGCCACCCTCGCCCTCGACAAGCTCGACATCCGTCGCCGCCACCTCCTTGTAGCCGTACAACCACTGCTTGCCCCGAAGGGCGGGTCGGCCAATCTCAACGGCGCGTGAACGGCTGCGCAGGGCCGTAGGCTGACGGGACCATTCCTGTTGAAAACGCAGCTCCGGAGACAACGGTGCAATTCCACGACTCGATGATCAGTCTCGTCGGCAACACCCCGCTGGTGAGGCTCAACAACGTGACCGCGGGCATCCAGGCGACCGTCCTGGCAAAGGTCGAATACTTCAACCCCGGCGGATCCGTGAAGGACCGCATCGCCCTGCGCATGATCGAGGCCGCGGAGGAGAGCGGCGCCCTCAAGTCCGGCGGCACGATCGTCGAGCCGACCAGTGGGAACACCGGTGTGGGGCTCGCCATAGTGGCGCAGCAGAAGGGGTACAAGTGCATCTTCGTGTGCCCCGACAAGGTCTCCACCGACAAGATCAACGTGCTGCGCGCGTACGGGGCCGAAGTCGTGGTCTGCCCCACCGCCGTCGACCCGGAGCACCCGGACTCGTACTACAACGTCTCCGACCGGCTGGTGCGGGAGACCCCGGGAGCCTGGAAGCCCGACCAGTACTCCAACCCCAACAACCCCCTCTCGCACTATCACTCGACCGGTCCCGAGCTGTGGGAGCAGACGGAGGGGAAGATCACCCACTTCGTCGCGGGTGTGGGGACCGGCGGCACGATCTCCGGTACCGGCCGGTATCTGAAGGACGCCAGTGACGGCAAGGTGCAGGTCGTCGGCGCCGACCCCGAGGGGTCCGTGTACTCCGGCGGTTCCGGCCGGCCCTACCTGGTCGAGGGCGTCGGCGAGGACTTCTGGCCGACCGCGTACGACCGTACGGTCGCGGACGAGATCGTCGCCGTGTCCGACAAGGACTCCTTCCAGATGACGCGCCGGCTGGCCAAGGAGGAGGGGCTGCTCGTCGGCGGTTCCTGCGGCATGGCCGTGGTCGCCGCGCTGCGCGTCGCCGAGCGTCTGGGCCCCGACGACGTCGTCGTCGTGCTGCTTCCCGACAGCGGGCGCGGCTACCTCAGCAAGATCTTCAACGACGAGTGGATGGCCGACTACGGCTTCCTGGAGGACACCGGCCCGAGCGCCCGTGTCGCCGACGTGCTGAACGACAAGGCGGGCGGCTCCATCCCCTCGCTCGTCCACATGCACCCCGAGGAGACCGTCGGCGAGGCCATCGAGGTGCTGCGCGAGTACGGCGTCTCGCAGATGCCGATCGTCAAGCCGGGCGCCGGTCACCCGGACGTGATGGCCGCCGAGGTCATCGGGTCGGTCGTGGAGCGGGAGCTCCTCGACGCGCTGTTCACCAAGCGGGCCTCCCTGGAGGACCCGCTGGAGAAGCACATGTCGTCGCCGCTGCCCCAGGTCGGTTCCGGTGAGCCGGTCGGCGACCTGATGTCCGTGCTCGGTGGCGCCGACGCCGCGATCGTGCTCGTCGAGGGCAAGCCCACCGGTGTCGTCAGCCGGCAGGACCTGTTGTCCTTCCTGGCCAAGGGCGGCACCAGGGCGTAGCCGGGTGCGCGGGCGCCGCCGGGGGCGGCGTCCGACGAGGCCCCGGGGCGCACGGGTGACGGCCGGGGGCGGCGCCGGGCGCACAACATCCGGCTGTCCGCGCCTGCGGCAGGATATTTGTTCGAACTGTCGGATCCGTGGTGGATCTTCCGGCTCGGTCCGGGGTGAACTTCGCGGAAGTGGTACGAGCGCGTCACGTCCACGCAGCACCCGCTTAACACGGGTCCGGCACATTGGTGGATGTCGGCAGGGCGGGAGCGGCTCCCCGCCCCGGCCGACGCCAGACGGCGCCAAGGACCTCCGGAGCGGCTCCCGGACCTCCATGGACGCCTAGGACGCGCAAGCCCGGTCCTGACCCGGCCCGCGTCCCTCGCGGGGACCGCCGTCGTCCCGCCCCCCGGTAACGGGGGTGCGGCGGTCCCCGCGCAACACGTCGAAGGGCCCGGCACTTGTCTCAAGTGCCGGGCCCTTTCGTGTGTCCTGTGCAGTCGTCCCGCGCTGTCGTCCCGCGCTGTCGTCCCGCGCTGTCGTCCGGCTCCCGTGCGGACGGCGCCGCCCGTTCCCCCGTGACGTCCGTTCCGGCAGCCGCTAGTCCTCCCAGTCCGACTCCGGCCGGGTCTTGCGGCGGCCGAAGAAGTTCGGGGAGAGGCGCGCGGCCTGGACCACGTTCACCCCGACGATGCCGGCCCAGGCGACGAGCAGTCCGGGCAGGTGCGCGACTCCGCCGCCGATCGCGGACAGCGGGATCGCGAGGACGAGTGAGACGATCCCGAAGCCGAAACGCTCGCCCCAGGAGTCGGACGACTGGGGTGACCGCGCTCCGCGCGCCACCACCATCTGCTGTTCGGCGAGCTGGCGCCGCACCCGGCGGTCGACCGCGCCGTCGAGGCGCTGCTCGACCTTCTCCAGGAACGAGTCGACCAGCGCGGACTCGTACTCGTCGCCGAGCTCCCTGCGCGCGTGCAAGGTGGCGTCGAGTTCCTTCTTCAGTTCGGCGTCGCCGTGGCGGGCTTCCATACCGGTCATGCCCTTCACGTTAGGCAGCCGCGGCCCGTGGGGCACTGGGGATATCCCCCCTCTTGCGGCTGGGCCGAGCCCCCGGGCAGGTGCCGGAAGATGTCCCTTGCCCGCCCTGCATACCGTCATGCAGAGTTGTCGGTACGTGAATAGATTGCCGATGGCCGGCCTCGATGGCCAGGACCTGGGGCCCCCGGGCAGGATCCCGTGTTCGGACGGAGGAGTCGGGACAGAGGAGCGCGGACCGAGGGGTCCGGACGGAGAAGGGTGTGCGAGTGGTGTCGTCTCGGAGTGTGGACCCGTCGCGTGCCGTGACGCTTCCGGTGCCCGTCGCGCTCGTGGTCCTGGACGGCCGCAGCATCGGTGTCGACGACGTCGTACGGCTCGCGGACGGTGCCGCTCGGCCGGTTCCCGGCACCGAGGCGATGAAGCGGGTCGAGGACGCCTGGCGCGCCGCCCTGGAGATCGCCGCCACCGGCCGCGTCTACGGCCGCTCCACCGGCGTCGGCGCGAACCGCAACGTGGACGTGCCCTCCCCCGAGTTCTCGGCTTCGCTCGAACAGGGGGGACCCCCACCGGCGGCCGCCGACCACGGCCTGCGCCTGCTGCGCAGCCATGCCGGAGCCATCGGGGAGGAACTGCCCGCCCGCCAGGTCCGCGCGATGCTCGCCGTCCGCGCGAACCAGCTCCTGGCGGGCGGCGCCGGACTGCGGCCCACCGTCGTGACGGCGCTGTGCGAGGCGCTGGAGATTGGCGCGTACCCGGTCGTCAACGAGTTCGGCTCGGTCGGCACCGGGGACATCGCCGCACTGGCCCAGGTGGGCCTGGCCCTCGCGGGGGAGCACCCCTGGCGGGGTCCGGACGGTTCGGTGTCCGGCGGAGCGGGGGTGAACGGGTCGGTGATGGAGGGACGGCCGGCGGAAGAGGACGCCCGGCGGGGCGCGGACAGCCCGGCATCCGGTGGGGCAGGGGTGCGGGCGCCGCGGGCGGGGGAGCGGTCCCGGCGCGGGGCGGAGGGTACGGCGGGGGCGGGGGAGAGGTCCCGGCGGCCCGCGGAGGGTCCGGCGGTGCCGGGCGCGCGGTCCGGTGGGCGGGCCGCTCCGGAGGCGCAGCCGCTCGACAACAACGACGCGCTCGCGCTCATCAGCAGCAACGCGCTCACCCTCGGACAGGCCGCGCTCGCGCTGCACGAACTGCGCGGGCTGATCGGCGCCACACAGGTCGTCGCCGCCCTGTCGCTGCTGGCGGTCGACGGGTCCCACGAGGCGTACGCGGCGCCCGTGCACGAGGCCCGGCCGCACCGGGGCTCCATCGAAGCGGCGCGCCGTATGCGGGAGTTGATCGGGGCCGCGGACCGGCCCACGCCACCGCTCGGGCGGATCCAGGACCCGTACGGCTTCCGCTGCCTCCCGCAGATACACGGCCCCGCGCACGACGCGGCGGACGCGCTGGAGGCGGTCCTCGCGGTGGAGATCAACGCCGCCGCCGAGAACCCGCTCATCTCCCCCGAGGACATGGCCGCGTACCACCACGGCGGCTTCTACCAGGCTCAACTCGCCCTCGCCCTGGACCACTTCAGACTCGCCGTCACCCAGGTGGCGCGCCTGTCCACCTCCCGGCTGTCCAGCCTGAACGAACCCGCCTACACACGGCTGCGCCCGTTCCTCGCCGACCACGAGCCGGCGTCCTCCGGCGTGATGATCCTGGAGTACGCCGCCGGTGCCGCACTCGGTGACCTGCGGGCCTTCTCCGCGCCCGCGTCGCTCGGCCACGCTGTACTCTCCCGGGGCGTCGAGGAACAGGCGAGCTTCGCCTCGCTCGCCGCACGCCAGACGCTGAGGGCGTGCGGTGCGTACCGTCTCGTCGTCGGCTGCGAACTGGTCGCCGCGGTACGGGCGCTGCGCCAGCGGGATCTGCGGCCCGACCCGGAGCTGCCGGCCGGGCGGGCACTGGAACTGGCCGAGGCGGTGCTCGACGCGGGGCAGGCCGACCGGCCGCTCACGGACGACGTGACGGCGGCCGCCGCACTGCTCGACCGGTTCACGGACATCTGGAGGGGGAGCACGTCATGAGCGCGGGCACAGACAGGAACGCGGGCGGAAGCGCGGACGTGGACGGCATCGCGAACAGGGACGCGAACAAGGACGCGAACAAGGACGGGAACAGGGACGTGAAGGTGAACGGGGACGTGATCGGGGGCGCCGCCGTGGAGAGTGGCGCGACGGTGAGCGACAGCCCCGCCGGGCGTCTCCAGGCTCTCTTCGAAGGGCGCCGGCTCACCCCGACCCAGCGGCGCATCGCGCACAGCATGGTGCGGCGCGCCGCCGACGTGCCGTTCCTGTCCAGCGTCGAACTCGCCGAACTCGCCGGAGTCAGCCAGCCCTCCGTCACCCGCTTCGCGGTCGCCCTCGGCTTCGACGGCTACCCGGCGCTGCGCAAGCACCTGCGCGAGGTCGCGCCCGCCGAAACGGCCACCGACACCGCCTCGTACAACGAGTACCAGCAGGCCGTCGAGGCCGAGATCGAGAACCTGCGTCACCTCGCCGAGGTGCTCGCCGATCCCCGGCCGGTCGCGAGGGCGGGGCGTCTGCTGGCCGCGTCCCGTCCGCTGCCCGTCCTCGGACTGCGCGCCGCCGCCTCCCAGGCCTACGGCTTCGCCTACTTCGCCGCCAAGGTCCACCCCGACGTACGGCTGCTGCACGAGGGCGGCACGATGCTCCAGGACCGCGTCGACGCGGCCGTCCGGGCCGGGGCCACCGCCCTGCTGTGCTTCGCGCTGCCCCGGCATCCGCGCGAGGTCGTCGACGCCCTCGGCTACGCGAAGGAGGCCGGGCTGAGCGTCGTCACGGTCGCCGACTCGGCGTTCGCGCCGGTGGCGAAGGTGTCCGACCTGCTGCTCCCCGCCGCCGTCGGCACCGGTCTCGCCTTCGACACGGCCTGCGCGCCGATGCTGCTGGGCCGCGTCCTGCTGGAGGCCATGTGCGACGACCTGCCGGACGCGCAGGCGCGGCTGGAGCAGTTCGACGCGCGGGCCGCGGTGCGGGGACTGTTCGTGGAGTAGGCGAGGCGCGGACCGCCGCCCGGGGCGCCGTGGAGCAGGTGCCGGGGCCGGATTTCGGCGTTTCTCAGACTCGTCTCACCTTCCGTGGCTAGCCTGCGCGCCCAGAGACACACGGGCGCGGCGGTGGTCGGCGACGGGCCCGTGGACGCGAAGGCGCTGAGACGGGAGGCAGATCGTGGCGCGCGGAGGACAGGGCTTGGCCCGGATGGCCGTCGTGGTGAGGGCCGGGGCCGCACCGCTGTGGTGGTGCGGGGTGGTGGCCGCCGGAGTCGGGGTACTGGTCCCCGGACTGACCGGGCGCAGGATCGGCGTCCTGGCGGGCGCCGCGCTGTTCATCGGCGCGGCGGCCGTGGTGGCGTACGGGCGCAGGAAGCGGTACGCCGCCCTGGTCCGCTCCGCCGACCGCGCCGGAAAGCACGATGTGCTCCAGGACCGTGCCGTGACGCTTCGCAACTGGCGCCGGGGCCACCGCTGGTGGCTCCTCCTCGCCTTCTCGGCAGCGCTGGGCAGTTCGTTCGCCGTGCCCGCCGCGGGCGGCATGCTGCTCGCCGGCGCGGGCGTCGGACTGTGGCTGAAGGCCCGTCGGCTCGGGCGTCTCGAACATGCCGAGCAGGCGCTGATCTGGGTGCGCGTCGACTGGCTCGGCCCGCGTGCCGGTGCCCCCGTGGGCAAGCCGGTCCGGGCCGTCCGGGCCACCGGGGTGGCAGCGGGCGACGCCGCGCCCGGTGGGGCGCGGCGTCGCTGACCGGGCCGGAACTAAACCTCCAGGTCGGCCTCGATCCTCTTCAGTTGGTGTCGGGCCATCGCCAGGTTGGCGCGCTTCTGGTCGAGCACGAGGTACAGGAAGAGGCCGTTCCCGCCGCGCCCCTTGATCAGCCGGATCAGGTGGTACTGGTCGGAGAGCGTGATCAGGATGTCCTCGATGTCGCCCTTCAGCCCCAGGTGCTCCATGGTGCGGAGCTTGGCGCGGACGACGTCGGTGTTGCCGGCGGCCGCGACAGTGAGGTCGAAGCTCTTGCTGCCACCGATCGTGCCCAGCGCCATTCCGCTGGTGTAGTCGACGAGGGCGGCTCCGGTCGCGCCCTCGATGGCCGCCAGCGCCTCTTTGAGCGCGGTCTCGGTGTTCGTCATGGTGCGGTGCTCCTTCAACTCTCTGATGTTCTCGGGTGGTTGGTGGCAGGAGTGGATGTGGTGCGCGCGGCGGCGGTGCCGCGCGCGGTGCGCGTGCGCGAAGTGCCCGGCGAGGTCTTCGCGGGCGCCTTGGGCGGTTCGGCGACCGGCTCGCCGCGCGCCGTGGCGGCGTCGACGAGCTCGCCGATCCGGGTGCTGGAACGCCGCCCCTCCAGGTGCAGCCGGCCGACGTTGACACGGTCCTGGGCCAGCAGCGTCAGGACGGCGGAGCCGCCTGCCGCGTAGGTCGCCACGTAGCCGTGCACGCCGCGTACCAGCAGCTCACGCAGGTCGCCGTGCCCGGTGGACTCGGCCATGCGGATGGCGACCCCCAGGGCGGCCGCGGTGAGCGCGGCCAGGCCGTCCGGCTCCACACCGGGCGTGTCGTGGGCGAGGACGAGACCGTCGGCGCTGGCCGCGAGCGCTCCGGTCAGCTGGGGCACACGGGCCCTCAACCGATGGAGTTCGTCGAGGACTTCGGGCTCCGCCGCCATCAGCAGTCTCCTCTCGGCACGCTGTCGTAGCGCGCGGATCACAAGGCCTCCCGCGGGTTGGGACTCACAAGGCCTCCAGCGCGTCTCTGAGTCGTCGCAGCAACGCGACGTCGGGATCGGCGGAGGTCTGGGTGAGCACGCTGGGAGGGGGAAGCGGCTGCGGCGCGGGCGCGGCCGTCACGAGCCCGGCGGCGGCGAGTCGGCGCAGGTCGACGAGCGTGTGGAAGGCGGGCCGCCCCAGCGCGAGGGAGACGTCCGCCGCCGTGCGGACGCCGTCCACCCGGCCGAGGACGGCCTCCTGGCGCTGCGGCACCTTCGGCCCCGCGGCGAGCGCGGCACGCCGAAGCGGTGCGGTGTCGGTCGCGGGGTCGGGCCATATGCGATGCAGCAGTTCGCGCCGGCGCACCGTCTCGCGCTCCAGCGCGGCCACGGGGACGGGGCGAAGCGGGCCGAACCAGTGCGCGGCGCCGTACCGGAAGCGGGTCGGGGTGCTGCTCGGTCCGAGGACGAAGTAGGCGGCGTCGTACAGCGAGCCGAGGTGGCACAGCTCCAGCGCGCCCTCCGCTATCCGCCCGCTGTCGATCAGGAACCGGCCGACCCGGCGGCGCGCTCCGGCCGCGGCGACCGCCTCCCGCCACACCTCGGCGTCCAGCACCCCGCGGACGGAGAACAGCACGTCGAGTCCGGGCGTGGCCGGGCTCTCGGCGTGCACCACCTCGCCGTCGGCGAGGTAGAGGGTGCCGCGCTCCCGGATGAGGACGCCGGTGGCCCGCTCGTCGGCGAGCCGGCTGAGCATCGGCGAGACGCCGGCGGCGGCGCTCGGTGCCCTGTCCCGGACCGGGAGCCGGGGCGGGGGAGGTGTCCTGACCGTCGTCATACGAGCACCAGCCGTCCGGCCATCTCGCCGAGCCGGATGCGTGCCAGGGCGAGATTGCCGTCCGAGCGGCCCAGCCACAGGTGCAGGAACACGCTGCTGTCGAAGGTGGTCCGGACGAACCGCAGGACGTGATAGCTGTCGCGGTTGCTGATGATCAAGTCCTCGATGGGGGTCTCCTGGTCGGACCACTCGGACCAGTCGGAGCCGTCCTTCGGGGCGAACGAGCGGTTCTCCGCGGCGAGCCGGGCCAGCTCGGCGGCCTCCGCCGCGGTCGTCTCGTGGTCGCCGCCCGGTGCGTCGCCGACCGTGCCCAGGGCCAGGCCGCTGGTCCAGTCGACCACCGAGGCACCCCGCGCACCGGGCAGTGTCATGGCTTCCAGTAGGCACTCGTCGATTCCGGGCACCGTGTCTCCCCTCCCGCCAAGGGTTCGGCCGAGTGACGCCGAAGTTACGCACTGTGCGCACGGGTGGGGAGTGATCGGGCATTTTCCTGTGGAACATGCCCCTGATGGCTAAGGTGGGTCAACTGACCACATTTTCCGGCGTGCGGAAAGCGCCGGTGGCCGATTTGTGCTGCCCCGGTGTGCGTGACAGGGGCGCCCATGAGTGCGCTGAGGCGCACGCGGCATGCGGATGCGCCCCTGGCCCCTGGCGAGCGCCTGCCCGCCCCCGCGGCGCCGGCGGTGGCTACAGCGCGGTGAGCGACGGCCCGTGTGCGCCGCCCGACTCCGCGACGATCTCGTCGAGCGTCTGCGGCTCCCGTACGACCGCGAAGCGCACGCCGTCCGCGCCGTCGCCGGCCGGCGCGAAGCCGTAGATGCCGGGCCGGGCAAGGGAGTTGTACGCGTAGTGGTGGGCGAAGTAGTACGCGCCGGTGTCCAGCGCGGCCACGTGGTCGCCCTGTTCGAGCAGCGGCAGCGCGCGGCCCTTCGCGAGCAGGTCGCCCGCGAAGCAGGCGGGGCCCGCGACGTCCTGGACGACGTCCGGCCCGGTCCTGGGGCGGCCCTTCGCGTCGTACGCGGCGATCCGTAGCGGCCAGGCCTCCGGCGCGTACACCGTGCGGGCCGCCACCTGCACCCCCGCGTGGGTGACCGCGACCGGCCGGCCCCCGGCGGACTTCGCGTACTCGACCCGCGCCAGTACCGTCCCGTGCTTGGCGAGCAGTGACCGCCCGAACTCGGTGACCAGCCCGTACCGCCCGTCGAACAGTCCCGGCACCACTTCCGAGAGCAGCCGCGCGTACTGCGCGTACGTCGGGGCCGTCGCGTCGGAGGCGAAGTCGACCGGCAGCCCGCCGCCGATGTCGATCGTGTCGATCTGCCGCCGACCGATCCGCCGGTTGATCTCCTCCGCCAGCGCGTACGTCTCCGCCACGCCCTGTGCCATCAGCGAGAGCGGCATGCCCTGCGAGCCCGAGTGCGCGTGCAGCCGGGTCAGCCAGGGGCGGTCGGCGTACGCCCGCACGATCCACGCGCGGGCCCCCTCGTCCCGGAGCGCGACCCCGAACTTGGAGGTCGCGGTGGCCGTCGACAGCGCCTCGATCGAACCCCCGCCGACCTGCGGGTTCACCCGGAGCCCGATGGGGGACTCGGTGGCCGTCGAGCGCACCATGGCGTCGATGCGGTCCAGCTCCTGCGGATTGTCCGCGTTGACCGCGATGCCCAGCGCCAGCGCCTCGCGCAGTTCGCCGGGCGTCTTGGCGGGCGAGTCGAGCACGGTCAGGGCGGGCGGTATCCCGGCCGCCCGGGCGAGCGCGAGCTCTCCGGGGCTCGCCACCTCCGCGCCGACGCCCTGCTCGCGCAGCAGCCGCAGTACGGGCACCAGGGGTGTCGCCTTCACCGCGAAGGCGTGCAGCACGGGAGTGCCGGGAGCGGTCACCGCCTCGAAGGCTCCGCGCAGCGCGGCGGCCGAGGCCCGGATGCCGGGGACGTCGAGGAGCGCGACGATGGGGTGACCCGGGGTGAGGAGGCCCTGTTCCACGGCGGCACGCACGGCGTCGTCCCGCCGGGAGACCCGCTCGGAGTCCGGCTCGCCCCCGCCCGCGTTCGCCGCCCGGCCCCTGCCTGCCGCCCGGCCCCTGCCCGCTGTCCCGCCGCCGCTCGCCGTCGCCCCGGCCCCGTCCGTCGTCCCGCCCTCGCTTGCCGTGGTCCTGCCCCCGTCCGTCGTCCCGCCGCCGGTCGCCGTCGTCCCGTCCCCCTGTGCCGTCGAGCCGCCCGGAGGCGCACCCGAAGCCCCTGCCGAAGACATCGCAGCCCCACTCGCCCCGTCGCCCGCCGGATCTCCTGCCCTGTCCATGTCTGCGCCCATACATCCCAGCCAAACATCGCTGAGGAGCGCGTGCGGGCCCGTCCCGCTATTGACTAGCTCTATTCAAAGAGCCAGGATGTGAATATCTACAGCAACAGTCCGCTAGGAGGCAGACCATGTCAGGACCCCGCCCCGTCCGAGCGCCGCGCGGTACGGAACTGAGCGCCCTGGGATGGCAGCAGGAAGCCGCCCTCCGGATGCTGCAGAACAACCTCGACCCCGAGGTCGCCGAGCACCCCGACAAGCTCGTCGTCTACGGCGGCACCGGCAAGGCCGCCCGTGACTGGCGCTCCTTCGACGCCATGGTGCGCACGCTCCGGACGCTGAAGCAGGACGAGACGATGCTCGTCCAGTCCGGCCGCCCCGTCGGCGTCATGCAGACCCACGAGTGGGCCCCGCGCGTCCTCATCGCCAACTCCAACCTGGTCGGCGACTGGGCGAACTGGGAGGAGTTCCGGCGCCTCGAGGCCCTCGGCCTCACCATGTACGGCCAGATGACCGCCGGTTCCTGGATCTACATCGGCACCCAGGGCATCCTCCAGGGCACCTACGAGACGTTCTCCGCCGTCGCCGCGAAGAAGTTCGGCGGCACCCTCGCCGGGACGATCACGCTGACCGCCGGCCTCGGCGGCATGGGCGGCGCCCAGCCGCTCGCCGTGACGATGAACGACGGCGTCGCCATCTGCATCGACGTCGACCCGCGCGCCATCGAGCGCCGTATCGAGCACCGCTACCTGGACGTGAAGGCCGACTCCCTGGAGCACGCCCTCCAGCTCGCCGTCGAGGCCCGTGACCAGCGCAAGCCGCTCTCCATCGGCCTGCTCGGCAACGCGGCGGAGCTGTTGCCCCGCATGCTCGCCGAGGGCGCGCCCATCGACATCGTGACCGACCAGACCTCGGCCCACGACCCGCTCGCCTACCTCCCCGTCGGCATCGACTTCGACGACATGGCCGACGCGGCCGCCAAGGACCCGGCGGGCTTCACCACCCGCGCCCGCGAGTCCATGGCGAAGCACGTCGAGGCCATGGTCGGCTTCATGGACGCGGGCGCCGAGGTCTTCGACTACGGCAACTCCATCCGCGGCGAGGCCCAGCTCGCCGGGTACGACCGCGCCTTCGCCTTCCCCGGCTTCGTCCCCGCCTACATCCGCCCGCTCTTCTCCGAGGGCAAGGGCCCCTTCCGCTGGGCGGCCCTGTCCGGCGAGGCCTCCGACATCCACAAGACGGACAAGGCGATCCTCGACCTCTTCCCGGAGAACGAGTCGCTGCACCGCTGGATCAAGCTGGCCGGCGAGCGCGTCCACTTCCAGGGCCTGCCCGCCCGTATCTGCTGGCTCGGCTACGGCGAGCGCGACAAGGCCGGCGAGCGCTTCAACGACATGGTGGCCTCCGGTGAACTCGCCGCCCCCCTCGCCATCGGCCGCGACCACCTCGACTGCGGCTCCGTCGCCTCCCCGTACCGCGAGACCGAGGCCATGCTCGACGGCTCCGACGCGATCGCCGACTGGCCGCTGCTGAACGCCATGGTGAACGTCGCCTCCGGTGCCTCCTGGGTCTCCATCCACCACGGCGGCGGCGTCGGCATGGGCCGCTCCATCCACGCGGGCCAGGTCTCTGTCGCCGACGGCACCAAGCTCGCCGGCGAGAAGATCCGCCGCGTCCTGACGAACGACCCCGGCATGGGCGTCATCCGTCACGTCGACGCCGGCTACGACATCGCCGAGTCCGTCGCGGACGAGCGCGGTGTGCGCATCCCGATGCGCGAAGGTGACGACGCGTGACCTTCCACAGCATGTGGGCGGAGCTGCTGCCGATCGGCCGCAGCTCCGCCTCCGGCGGCTACCGCCGGTTCGCCTGGAGCGGCGCCGACACCGAGTGCCGTGCCTGGTTCCGGCAGCAGGCCGAGTCCCGCGGGCTCACCTACGAGCTCGACCGCAACGGCAACCAGTGGGCCTGGCTCGGCGACCCCGCCGCCAGGGACGCCGTGGTCACCGGGTCGCACCTGGACTCCGTGCCCGACGGCGGCGCCTTCGACGGCCCCCTCGGCGTCGTCTCCTCCTTCGCCGCCCTCGACGAACTCCGCGCCCGTGGAGCGCAGTTCACCAAGCCCCTCGCCATCGTCAACTTCGGCGACGAGGAGGGCGCCCGGTTCGGGCTCGCCTGCGTCGGCTCCCGGCTGGCCGCCGGGCAGCTCACGGTCGAGCAGGCGCACCGGCTCACCGACGCCGACGGCGTCACCCTGCCGCAGGCCATGGAGCGCGCCGGGTACGACCCCGGCACCCTCGGCCCCGACCCCGAGCGGCTGGGCCGGATCGGCGCCTTCGTCGAGCTGCACGTCGAGCAGGGCCGCGCCCTCGACATCGGCGGCGACCAGGTCGGCATCGCCAGCGCCATCTGGCCGCACGGCCGCTGGCGCTTCGACTTCCGGGGCGAGGCCAACCACGCGGGCACGACCCGGCTCGTGGACCGCCACGACCCGATGCTGCCGTACGCCGAGACCGTCCTCGCCGCCCGCCGCGAGGCCCGGCTCGCGGGCGCCGTCGCCACCTTCGGCAAGATCGCGGTCGAGCCGAACGGCGTGAACGCCATCCCCTCCCTCGTCCGCGGCTGGCTCGACTCCCGCGCCGCCGACCAGGCGACCCTCGACACGGTCGTCACCGGCGTCGAGAAGGCGGCCCGCGAGTACGCGGACGCCCAGGGCGTCGAACTCGACGTGATCCGCGAGTCGTTCACCCCCGTCGTCGAGTTCGAGCACGCCCTGCGCGACGAACTCGCCCGCATCCTGGGCAAGGAACGGGACGCCGTGCTGAGCGTCCCCGTTCTCGGGACGGGCGCCGGACACGACGCCGGAATCCTCTCCGGCACCGTCCCGACCGCCATGCTGTTCGTACGCAACCCCACGGGTGTCTCGCACTCCCCGGCCGAGTTCGCCGCCGAGGACGACTGCGTGGCCGGGGTGACCGCACTCGCCGACGTACTCGAAGGGCTGGCCTGCAGGTGACGCAGACGTACTGGCTGGAACACGCCTGGCTCGACACGAACGTCGAGCCGGGCGTCGCCGTGACCGTGTCGACCGGCGGCTCCGGGGCCGGGACGGACGGCCGCGTCACCGATGTCCGTAGGGGCGTCGACACCCCGCCGCCGGGCGCCGAGATCCTCCGCGGACTCACCCTCCCCGGCCTCGCCAACGCCCACTCGCACGCCTTCCACCGCGCCCTGCGCGGCACCGTCCAGGTCGGCTCCGGCACCTTCTGGACCTGGCGCGAGATCATGTACTCCTTCGCCGACCGGCTGACCCCGGAGACCTACCACGCGCTCGCCCGCGCGGTGTACGCGGAGATGGCGCTCGCCGGAGTCACCGCCGTCGGCGAGTTCCACTACGTGCACCACTCGCACGACGGCACCCCGTACGCCGACCCCAACGCCATGGGCGAGGCGCTCATCGCCGCCGCCGCCGAGGCCGGGATCCGCATCACCCTGCTCGACACGGCCTACCTCTCCTCCGGCTTCGGGCAGCCGCCCAACCCGCACCAGCGGCGCTTCTCCGACGGCACCGCCGAGGCCTGGGCGGAACGCTCTTCACTTCTCAAGGACCGGGATCACGCACGGATCGGCGCGGCGATCCACTCCGTACGGGCCGTGCCCGCCGGACAGCTCGCCACCGTGGCACGCTGGGCCGAGGAGCGGCGCGCCCCGCTCCATGTGCACCTGTCCGAGCAGACGGCGGAGAACGAGGCCTGCCAGGCCACCCACGGCCGCACGCCCACCCGCCTGCTCGCCGACCACGGCGTCCTCGGCCCGCGCACCACCGGTGTCCACAACACGCACCTCACGGACGAGGACATCGCCCTGATCGGCGGCTCCGGCACTGGCACCTGCATGTGCCCGACGACCGAACGCGACCTCGCCGACGGCATCGGCCCCGCCGTCGCCCTCCAGCGCGCGGGCTCACCCCTCTCGCTCGGCTCCGACAGCCACGCCGTCATCGACCTGCTCGAAGAGGCCCGCGCGATGGAGCTGAACGAGCGGCTGCGCACCCGCACCCGCGGTCACTGGACGGCCGCCTCCCTGCTGCGCGCCGCCTCCGCCGACGGCCACGCGGCCCTCGGCTGGGACGACGCGGGCACCATCGGGACGGGCGCGCTCGCCGACTTCACGACGATCGCCCTCGACTCGGTCAGAACAGCGGGACCGGTGCCACGCCTCGGCGCCGAGACGGCCGTATTCGCGGCCACGGCCGCCGATGTCCGGCACACGGTCGTGGCGGGCCGGCATGTCGTACGCGACGGCGCGCACACCCTCGTACCGGATGTGCCGGCAGCTCTCGCGGACGCCGTCGAGGCACTGCGCGCCTGACCCCCGCACACGGGCGAAGCCCCGCGCGCCCGACGCCCCCCACCAGCAGTCCCGCCACCCCTGAGGACGCCATGAGCAGCACGACCGTCATCACCAACATCGCCAGTCTGGTCACCAACGATCCCTCCCTCGGCGACGGCTCTCCCCTCGGTCTGATCCAGGACGCGGCCGTCGTCATCGACGGCGACCGCGTCGCGTGGACCGGTGAATCAAGCAAAGCACCCGCCACTGACAACCGGGTCGACGCCGGTGGCCGCGCGGTGATCCCGGGCTTCGTCGACTCCCACTCGCACCTGGTCTTCGCCGGTGACCGCACCCAGGAGTTCAACGCCCGGATGTCGGGCCGGGCGTACAGCGCGGGCGGTATCCGCACCACCGTCGCCGCCACCCGCGCCGCCTCCGACGAGGAGCTGGAGCGCAACCTCACGCGCTACCTGCGCGAGGCGCTCCGCCAGGGCACCACGACCTTCGAGACCAAGTCGGGCTACGGCCTGACCGTCGAGGACGAGGCCCGTGCGCTGCGCATCGCCGCGTCGCACACCGACGAGGTGACCTACCTCGGCGCGCACATCGTCTCGCCGGACTACGCCGACGACCCGGCCGGCTATGTCGCCCTGGTGACCGGCGAGATGCTCGACGCCTGTGCCCCGTACGCCCGTTGGGTGGACGTCTTCTGCGAGAAGGGCGCCTTCGACGGAGACCAGGCGCGGGCGATCCTCACGGCGGGCAAGGCGAAGGGCCTGCACCCGCGCGTGCACGCCAACCAGCTCTCCTACGGCCCCGGAGTCCAGCTCGCCGTCGAGCTGGACGCGGCGAGCGCCGACCACTGCACGCACCTGACGGACGCGGACGTCGACGCCCTCGCGAGCGGCGACACCGTGGCGACCCTGCTCCCCGGTGCCGAGTTCTCCACCCGCGCCGAGTGGCCGAACGCCCGCAGGCTGATCGACGCGGGCGTCACGGTCGCGTTGTCCACCGACTGCAACCCCGGCTCGTCCTTCACCTCGTCCGTGCCCTTCTGCGTCGCGCTCGCCGTACGGGACATGCGGATGACCCCGGACGAGGCCGTGTGGTCGGCGACGGCGGGCGGCGCGAAGGCGCTGCGCCGGGACGACGTCGGCCGGCTGGCGCCGGGCGCGTACGCGGACCTGGCGCTGCTGGACGCCCCCAGCCATGTCCACCTCGCCTACCGTCCCGGCGTCCCGCTGGTCACAGGCGTCTGGCGGCGCGGCGTCCGCGAGGTCTGAGGGGCGAAGCCCCGGGCGCCGGAAGTCCGGGCGTCGGAAGCCCGGGGTCGGAAGACCGAGGGCCGGGGGCCCGGAGACCGAGGGCCGAGAGGCCGGGGACCGGGCGCCCGGAGACCGGGCGCCCGGAGACCGGGGGCCCGGAGACCGGGCGCCGGAGGTCTGAGGGGTCTCGGTCCGAGGCGTCGTGGTCCGAGGCGTCGCGGTCCGGGGGTGGAGGGGCGAGGGGGCCCGTCAGGCGGCACCCGCGCGCCATCGCTGTCCGGTGCCGCCGTTCAGCGGCACCAGCGACAGCCCGCCGTCGCCGTCCGGCGTGACCGCTGTCTCGATGGCCACGGCCGGGCGGATGACGCCGTCGCCGTCGACGGTGAACCGCAGGTTGTCGCCGTGGTCGCCGTCGAGCGACGAGCACGCCCAGATGCCCACGCCCTTGTCGACGGAGCCGCGGCTGTCCAGGCAGAAGTCGTCGTCGGCGGCCGACCGGAGCGCACCGAGGTCGGCGTCGACGCGCCAGCGCTGGGTGGAGGAGGAGGTGCAGGGCGCCGTGACGACGTCCGTGCCCTTCTCGAGGTCACCGTCCCGGATGTCCAGGCACAGGCCCGAGGCGACGTTCACCACCTGGGCGTAGCCGCTGCCGGGAGGCCGGAACGTGACGGTCGGGGTCGGCTTCGGGCTCGACGGCTTCGGCGGCTTCGGCGACTTCGAACGGTGGGCCGGGGAGGGTGACGCGGAGGTCGCCGAGGGTGAGGGCGCGGCGGCCGACGGGGTGACCGGGACCGTCGCCGTCACCGTCACCGGGGGCCGGCCGGACGGTGTGGAGACGGAGCCCGCCGTGTCCGTGGAGGGCGTTCCGGTCGTGGAGAGCAGGAAGAACAGGACCGGCGCCAGGGCCACGCCGAGCGCCGCGGCCGAGGTCAGGACGAACCGGCGGGACGGCGGCCAGGGCAGCGCCGGCGCCCTGTGTCCGGTCGGGGGCGCGGAGGGGGCGGGCTGCGTCCCGGACACGTCGTCCGCGGCATACGCCGTACCGGCCCAGGGCAGCAGGCCCTCGGCCAGGGCGGAGCGGGGGTGGTCGCGCAGGGCGGTCAGTTCCCCGTACGCGGTCGAGCAGTGCCCGCAGTGCGCCATGTGGGCGTGCAGGTCCTTGCTGGAGCGGGGGTTGTCGGGCCGCACCGACTCCTCGATCAGCCGGCGGAAGTCTCCGCAGCGCGGATCGTCGGAGGCGGCCAGCCGGGACTTCAGACAGGCCTGGCCCAGCGACTGGAGCGCCTGGTCCGTGCCGTAGGTGATGTCGCCGGGGGCGAGGCCGAGCAGGACCGCCGTGCGTTCCGCGGGCTCACGCTCGACGATCGCGTACCAGATGAGGCCCTGGGCCCGGGACGGGAGGGACTGGAAGGCGGGGAGCAGGGAAGGGACGGGACCGTCGGGGCCCGCCGTGCTGAGGACGAGGAGGAGGCCGGGGTCCAGTCCCGCGGCCCGCTGGTCCCGGGCCCACGAGGCGGCCACCCGCCCGGCCAGCAGCAGGAGTTGGTGCCGCCAGGGGACGTTCGGGTCGATGCCGCGCGCCGTCTCGCGGGCCGCGAGGGTGAAGGTCTGCGCCGCGAGCTGTCCGGCTCCGGACTCACCGGTGGTGCACAGCCGCGCGTAGGCGAGGACCGAGGCGCGGTGGCGTCCGCGGAGCTCCTGGAGGGCGGCGTAAGCGGTCGAGGTGCCGCCGCGCAGCAGCTCGGTCAGCCGTGTGTCGGACGCGTCCGCGGGCAGTCCGTTGCCCTCGGCCGCGTCGTTTCTGTCGGCCGGGTCGCCCTGCGCCATGTTCGTCCGCCTCCTTGCACGTGGTGCTCCACTCGCCCCGTCCTGACGTACCAGCCAGTTTGGGGTGCCCATAGTGGCGGGGATGGCCCTCCGGGGAAAGAGTTGAAGAGTGGAATTTCGCGGACCGGCGCCGAACTGTTCTGTCCGGCGCCGACGTTCCCTGGGCGGCACCGAACCTTCCCGCGTGGTGCGGAAGCCGCCCGGCGGCGCGGAAGTCGCCTGTGCGGCGCGGAAGTTCTCCGGAGACGGGGCGGGCGGCCGGAAGGAGACCGGGGTGGCCGGAAGACGGAGCGGTCCGGCGCCGTCGGCGCCGGACCGCTCCGATGCGCGGCCTCACGGGCCGCGAAGCCCTGTCACTCCTCGACGGTCAGGCCTTTCCGGAGTCGCACGAGGGTGCGCGACAGCAGCCGGGAGACATGCATCTGGGAGATGCCGAGTTCGTCGCCGATCTCGGACTGGGTCATGTTCGCCACGAACCGCAGCGAGAGGATCTGCCGGTCGCGCTGCGGGAGTTCCGCGATCAGCGGCTTGAGGGACTCCACGAACTCGATGCCCTCGAGTCCGTTGTCCTCGTAGCCGATGCGGTCCGCGAGCGCGCCCTCGGAGTCGTCCTCCTCGGGCTGGGCGTCCAGCGAACTGGCCGTGTAGGCGTTCGACGCGGCCATGCCCTCGACGACCTCGTCGTTGCTGATGCCGAGGCGTTCCGCCAGCTCACCCACGGTGGGGGCGCGGTCCAGCTTCTGGGCGAGCTCGTCGCCTGCCTTGGCCAGGTCGAGCCGGAGCTCCTGAAGCCTGCGGGGTACCCGAACCGACCAGGAGGTGTCGCGGAAGAAGCGCTTGATCTCGCCGATGATCGTCGGCATCGCGAAGGTGGGGAACTCGACGCCGCGGCTCAGCTCGAACCGGTCGATCGCCTTGATCAGGCCGATCGTGCCGACCTGGATGATGTCCTCCATCGGCTCGCTGCGGGAGCGGAAGCGGGAGGCGGCGAACTTCACCAGCGCGAGGTTGAGTTCGACGAGCGTGTTGCGGACGTAGGAGTAGTCGTGCGTGCCCTCTTCGAGGGACTCGAGCCGCGCGAAGAGTGTCTTGGACAGGGCGCGTGCGTCCACCGGCCCCACCTCGTCGTACGGGGGGATCTCCGGCAGTCCGGCGAGTCCGTCGACTTCGTCGGTTCCGGCGTCGTCGACGTGCTCCGGGCGTTCCAGAGAAGGTGTCGACGTCGCCGTCTGGGTCTGCGATGCGTCGAGCCGGGGTGACATGGGTGTCCTCCATCGTTCTCGGCATATGGCCGCCGATGCCAATACGTGCACTGCGGTGTGCGGCGCCTCCAAAGCCGGCCGTGTCGGATAGGTGTCTCTACTAGCCCTACCCGCTTTCGTGAACTCGCCGCAAGTGCCTTCTGTGGCGAAATGTCCACTTCAGGGGGGTTGTTCGGGTGTCGGGTGACGTAGAGAAGGCGTAGTGTTCGAGTGCGTACATCGGTAGTAGCGACGCTCGGGAGAGAGACGGCATGGACCGCGGGACGGTCGGCAGCGCACAGTCTGGCCGGCTTCTTGTCGAGGTGCGGGAAGAGGGCACAAGTGCCGTCGTGACCCCCGCGGGTGAGTTGGATCACCACACGGCCGATTTGTTGCGTGAGCCACTCGAAGGGTGCCTCGAAAAGGGGTACGCGCGGCTCGTCGTCGACTGTTCGCGCCTGGAGTTCTGTGACTCCACCGGGCTCAATGTGCTGCTCGGCGCCCGGCTGAAGGCCGAGGCCGCGGGTGGCGGGGTCCATCTGGCCGCGATGCAGCCCGTGGTGGCCCGGGTCTTCGAGATCACCGGGGCGGAGGCCGTCTTCACTGTCCACGACACGCTTCAGGCGGCCCTGGCCGACTGATCCGGCGGGCCTTTGATCATGAAGCCGTTATGTCCCAGTTGCCCCTGCGTGATCGACGCGTTACTCGCGTCACAGGTTCCGTGCCGAAAAAGTGGGTGTTCGGACGGTTCCGTCGGGCAGGAGACATCCTGGACGGGTCGGCGGCGCACGTGTCGGCAGTCGGCGCGGCGCAAGTCGTTGATCCACAAGCGGCGAAAGCCGTTGATCCATCCGTACTGAGTACTGCGTACTGAGTCTTGAATCGTGAACCGGTGAATCGGTGAGGTGAAGCGCTGATGAGCACCACCCGGCCCTGCTCGCCGGGCGACCGCGGCCCGGAGTCGGGCGACGGCGGCGCTTCCGGGGTGTCCGCGGCAGGCGTGACACCCGTGGACGGCGGGGCGCCCGGCGACGCCGCCTCCCCGGACGGCGCGGCCCTCGCCCCCACCGGCCGCCAGGCCCGGAGACTGGACTTCGACGGTGAGAGCGGCGTCGTACCGCTCGCCCGCGACTTCGCCCGCCAGGCGCTGAACGCGTGGGGCTGGCTGCCCGCCGCGAGCGCCGACCGGCGGGCGGCGGCCGAGGACGTCCTGCTGGTCGTCTCCGAGCTGGTCACCAACGCCTGCCTGCACGCCGAGGGCCCGGACGAACTCCGGATCTCCTGCGACAACAAGGTGCTGCGCGTCGAGGTCTCCGACCGGGGTGCGGGCCAGCCCGCCCCGCGGACCCCGCACCGTGCCGGGCGCCCCGGCGGCCACGGCATGTTCATCGTGCAGCGGCTCTGCCTGGACTGGGGGGTCGTGCGGACCCCCGGTGTCGCGGGCAAGACCGTGTGGGCGGAGCTCGGCGCACCCGCCTAGGGGGCCCTCCTTCGGTTACCCGCGGTTCGAACCCTTCTTCGTACGTCACCCGGTGCGCGCCGGATCCCCACGGATCCGGCGCGCACTTTGTCTTCCCTCCACAAGTCCCCGGGCGTACCTTGACGGCCGATCTGATGTTCCGTCAGGAAATCGCCAAGGATGCCGTCAGGAATGAGGGGCAGGCCCGTGTCGTACCGGACGTACCAGAAACGAACCGCCGCGCTCGCGTTCGCCGCGGCCCTGGCCGGCTCGGCGGTGCTGATGGCCGCCCCCGTAGCCCAGGCCGACGTGGTGGACGTCAACTACCAGTGCAAGACGCCGATCGGGGACAAGAGCGCCGTCTCGCCCATCGACATCAAGGGCGTCAAGAGCGGCAGCGGCTACAAGCTCACCATGTCCTGGCAGAAGGGTGTCTCCTCCAGCCCGGTCGAGCTCGGCAAGGGCGCGATGACGCCGAGCGCCGTCATCAAGGTGGGCGGCGCGGACAGCGGGACGGTGGCGGTCAGCGGACCGGCCAACGCGGCCGCGATCCCCGCCAACACCCCTATCAAGATCAATGACTTGAGCGGCACGTACACGCCGAAGAAGTCCGGCAAGGTCACGTTCACCGCGGGCGTCCTCACCATCAAGGCCCTCGGCACCACGACGACGTGCACGCCCTCCAACAGCCCCAAGCCCTCGCTGACCCTCGACGTCACGGCCGCCGGCGGTTCGGGTTCGTCGAGTTCGGGTTCGTCCGGTTCGGGTTCCAGCGGGACCCAGAGCGGCGCCGACTCCGGCGGTCAGCTTCCGCAGACCGGCCCCGAGGACTCCGCGATCGCCCTCGGCACCCTCGGCGGCACGGTCCTGCTCGCGGGCGCGGCGGGCGTGCTGTGGCTGACGCGCAGGCATCAGGCGGTACGCCGCTGACCTTCCCGCACCACGACCTGGAGCCGCCGCATGCCGTACGCACTCCCCGCTGCCCGCGCGCTGGGCCTGACCCTGGTGCTGCTGGGCGCGGCACCGACGGCCCTGGCCGCCGAGGGCTGGTCCGTCGTGCCGGCCGCGGGCGGGGCGGCCGACGGGCGGCCCTCCGTCTACGCGGAGGGCGCGCCCGGCACGGTCCTCCAGGACTCCGTGTCCGTTCTCAACCCGGGCACGCGCCCCCTCACCGTCCGGCTGCGCGGCGCCGACGCGGACAACACCGCGGACGGGGCCTTCACCGTCCGCGAACGGCCGACGGACACGGGCGCGTGGATCGCCTTCGCCGGACGCGCGGACGGCCGCCGGACCGCGGTGCGGGACCTGTCCGTACGGGTACCGCCGCGCACCCGCGCCGATGTGCCGTTCACGGTCGCCGTCCCGGCCGGCGCGGCGCCCGGCGACCATCCCGGCGCGATCGTCGCGAGCGGCGGCGGCCGCACCACGGCGGTCCGGGTCCAACTGCGGGTGGCCGGACCGGCGTTGTCGGCACTGACCGTCGAACACGTCAGGGTGCGCGGCGGCCGGATCTCCTACGAACTGGTGAACCGCGGCACCACGGTCCTCGCTCCGCGGCTCGCCGTGCGCGCGGACGGTGTCTTCGGCACCCTGCTCGACCGTGCCCCGCGCGCCCTGCCCGTCGAGCTCCTGCCGGGCCGCCGCGTCACGCTCCACGAGCCGTGGACCGGCCCTCCGGCGCTCGACGCGGTCGACGTGCGGCTGACGGTGACGGCGGCGGGCGGCGTGCGCTCCACGGCGACCGCGTCGGTCCGGTTCGTGCCGTGGGGCGCGGTGGCCGGGGCCGGGGGCGCCCTGGCGGCGGTGGGCGCCTTCTTCGCCGTACGGCGTCGGAGGCGGACCGGGGCGTGGGGGCCGTGGCGTCGCGGGCGCCGGACGGGTGACGACGGGGCGAGGGAACAGCCCCGCACGGAAGTCGAGTTGACGGGAGCGGTGTCGTGAGCGTCCTGGGCGGCAAGGTGCGGATGGCGGTGCTGGGGGCGGTGCCGGCCCTCGTCCTGGTCCTGTTGGCGGGGACGGCCTCGGTGTTCCCGGCGTCCGCCGCCGCGGGACCTAGCGTGAAGCTGTCCAAGTCCGAGGCCGGGAGCGGTGGTTCGATCACCGTGACCGGCAGCGGCTGGCGGCCCGGGGCGCTGCTGATGATGCTGATCTGCGGGCAGTCCGTGCCCTCGCGCGGGGTGATCGGCGGCACCAACTCCTGCGCCAACGCCGACGGCCGGGCCGTCACCACCGACGCCAAGGGCGGCTTCAGCAAGAAGCTGCCGGTCGCCGAGCCGCCCAAGCCGTGCCCGTGTGTGGTGCATGTCGCCACCGTCACGGGCGAGAAGGCCGAGGCGGACGCCCTCTTCATGGTGGCCGGGCACTCGGTCGAGCCGCTTCCGAAGGAGGAGAGCGGCGGCCGGCTCTCGGTGCTGACCGACACCCGGCTCGACGGGTCGAGCGGTCTGCTGACCTGGTTCGGCTCACCTCCCGCGCGCACCCTCGTCCTCACCGTCGGCAACGTCGGTACCGCCCCCGTGAAGAACCCCGTCTTCCAGGTCGGCACCGCCCACGGGGTGTTCGCCCCGCAGTGGGAGGAGCAGGAGTGGCGGGGCTCCATCGCGCCCGGCCGCAAGGCGCGGATCGAGCTCCCGGTCGAGCTGGCGGCCGGGGCGCACGGCGACTACACGGTCTCGCTGAAGTACGGCGGGAAGGTGCTCGCCGAGCAGCCGTGGGGCGTGGGGCGCCCCTGGGGCGTCACCCTCTTCTGGATCCTGCTCTGCGTGGTCGTCCCGGCCGCGGTGTTCCGGGTCGGCATGGCCGTGGTGGACCGGGTGCGCCCGCACAGGTCGACCGGCCGGGCCGGCCGGCACCGGGGTCTCCGGCTGGCCGAGCTCACCCTGCGCCTGCCCAAGGCGGGCTCCACCCCGCAGACACCGGAGAGCGCCTCGGCCTCTCCGGTCCCGGCCCTGCCGTGGTTCACCCCGGACAACGATCCGGGGACCGCGACGAACGGTCAGCTCTCCGCACCGCAAGAGAACGGTCCGACGACGCAGACGAGAAAGGGACACACGTGAGCACGCAACGGAGAGTGGTACCGGCCGGCGGACGCAGAGCGAGCGCGGCCGGGGTCGCGCTGATGCTCGGCGGTGCGGGCATCCTGCTGGGCGTGGCCGCCGCCCCGGCCCAGGCCGCCGAGGTGTCGTACAAGACGGAGTGCGTTCCGCCCTCGATCTCCGGGCTGCCCCCGGTGCAGGGCACCACGAAGGTGGAGATCACCGCGCCCGCCGAGGCGAAGGTGGGCGACGAGGTCACCATCACCTGGAAGTTCACCCAGGCCGCCTCGAAGAACCCCGATGTCCTCGACCTCGACAAGGACACCGTCAAGCCCACCGGCACGCTCAAGGCGGGCGGCGCGCAGACGGCGGACATCGCGATGGAGGGGCCGCGCCAGAACCCCGCGATCCCCAAGAACAGCGACATGAAGCTGTCCGACATGACGGGCAAGCTGAAGCTGACGGCGGCGGGTGATGTCACGCTCACCCCGGACGCGTACAACATCAACGTCAGCAAGCCGATCTCCACCGACACCAAGTGCACGCCCAAGGAGACGGTGAAGTCCTCCGCGACCATCAAGGTGACGGGCGGCGGGACGGGCGGCACCCCGACCCCGACCCTCCCGACGGGCCTGCCGACCCTCCCGACGGGCCTGCCGACCCTGCCGACCGGTCTGCCGACCCTCCCGACCGGCTCGGCCACCCCGTCGCCGAGCGGCAGCGGGACCGACGGCGGCGGTGACAGCGGCGGCTCCGACGGGCAGACCGACTTCACGGGCAAGGAGGTCTCCGTCCCCTACGCGTGCAAGACGCCCATCGGAGACAAGAACGCCACCTCTCCCGTGCAGATCAACGCCAAGAAGAACGGCGGGAGTTACGACCTCACCGTGCAGTTCAAGAAGTCCGTGATGGACAGCCCGGCCGACATCCCCGCCGACTCGGTCAAGCCGTCGATGGAGGTGGCCCTCGGAGGCGCCGACAAGGGCACCGTGCATGTCGAGGGCCCGACCAACTCCGCGGCGATCAAGTCCGGCGACCCGATCGAGGTCCCGGACCTGACGGGCACCTACAAGCCGGGCGCGACCGGTGAGTCGACCCTCTCCCCGGGCGTGCTGACGGTGAAGGCCCTGGGCACGACGACGACCTGCACCCCGACCAAGTCCGAGGTCTCCCTGACCCTGGACACCTCGGAACAGGCGAGCGGCGCTTCGGGCGGCGGGTCCACCTCGTCCGGCTCCGGCTCCTCCGGTACCTCGGGCGGCCTCGCGGAGACGGGCTCCGGCAGCCACAGCGCGCTCAAGGCGCTCGGACTGGTGGCGGGCACGGTCATCCTGCTGGGCGGCGCGGTGTTCACGTTCATGCCGGGACGGCGGACGCGCTGACGGGTGAGAACCCGGCCCGGCACGTCCTTCGCGGGCGGGCGGGTCCCGCGGGCCCTCCCCGGCAGGCCGCCCGCCGAGACGGCGAAGGGCCGCCGCACCGGACGGTGCGGCGGCCCTTCGCCGTGGGTACGGCCCGACGTCAGTGGACGTCGCCCATGAGCTGCTTGACCTTCTTGCGGTACATCCACACCGCGACACCGGCGATCACGGCGAGCGTGGCCTCCAGAGCGACGATGCCCGTCTTGTTGAGGTCGACCTCGGCGATGGAGAGCAGACCGGTCGTGGCGTCACCGGCGGTGACGGCCAGGAACCAGACACCCATCATCTGGGAGGCGTACTTCGCCGGAGCCATCTTCGTGGTGACGGAGAGGCCGACCGGGGAGAGCATCAGTTCACCGACGGTCTGCACGAAGTAGATCGCCACCAGCCACATCGCGGCCGCCTTGTGACCGCCCTCGGCGATCGTCAGCGGGGCCAGGAAGAGGAAGAACGACGCACCGACCAGGATCAGACCCGAGGCGAACTTCGTGGCCGTGCTCGGCTCCTTGCCACGCTTGTTCAGCCACAGCCACGCCCAGGCGAAGACCGGGGCGAGCGCCATGATCATGACCGGGTTGACGGACTGGTACCAGGAGACCGGGAACTCCCAGCCGAAGATGGTGTTCTCGGCGGAGGAGTCGGCGAAGATCGACATCGTCGAGCCGCCCTGGTCGTAGATCATCCAGAACACGGCCGCGGCGACGAAGAACCAGACGTACGCGGACATCCGCGACTGGTCGGCACGGTTCAGGGACTTGTCGCGCTTGATGCGCCCGATGACCATGACCGGGATGATCAGACCGGCGAGCGTGATCGGGACCAGCAGCCAGTTCAGCGTGTAGTGGCCCGAGAAGCCGACGATCGCGTAGAAGACGACGGCGACGGCGGCCCACAGCGCGGACTTGCGCAGCGTCGTGGCCTTCTCCTCGGCCGACAGAGGCGTGGGGACCTCGTGCGAGCGGGCGCTGAGGTGACGGCCGCCGAGCAGGTACTGGGCGAGACCGAGCGCCATGCCGAGCGCGGCGAGGGCGAAGCCCAGGTGCCAGTTCACGTTCTCACCGACGGTGCCGATGATCAGCGGAGCGGCGAAGGCACCGAGGTTGATGCCGATGTAGAAGAGGGTGAAGCCACCGTCGCGGCGCGGGTCGTCCGGGCCGTCGTAGAGGTGGCCGACCATCGTGGAGATGTTGGCCTTCAGCAGACCCGAACCTATGGCGACGAGACCGAGGCCGCCGTAGAACGTGCCGGAGGAGGGCAGAGCCAGCGTGAGGTGGCCCAGCATGATGATCAGACCTGCGACGGCGACCGTCTTGCGGGGGCCGAGGACGCGGTCGGCGAACCAGCCGCCCGGCAGGGCGAGCAGGTACACCAGGGACAGGTACACCGAGTAGATCGCGGTCGCGCTGGCCGCGCTGAGGTGCAGACCGCCAGGTGCCACCAGGTACAGCGGGAGCAGTGCCTTCATGCCGTAGTAGGAGAAACGCTCCCACATCTCGGTCATGAAGAGAGTGGCCAGTCCGCGGGGGTGGCCGAAGAAGGTCTTCTCGGAACCGGGGGTGCCCGGAGTCACCGAGTCCTTCGTCAGGCTGGACGCCATGGTCGTTCCTTGCTGGTCGGGACGCGCTGTGGGGGTCCTCCCGCTCGACCGGAGTCGAGAGCCTGGAGGAGTCGCGCGCCCATGGGGGGCGGCCGGCACCGGCGGGGTTCGGCGTCCGTCCCCACGCCCACGGGGAGTCCGCTCCGGATTACGAAGCGGTGGACGGCGACCACCGGGATCCACGCCCGTCACGCGTCAGTGCGCTCGGGCCCGGCCACAGGTCATTCCTTTCAAGGCTGGCGAATACCAGCCCGCACACAAAAGAGACCTTCAGCATCAAGCCAGCGCCAAAGGTCCTCATGTGGTGCTACAGGCGTTCGGTCACCATACGACATGGCAATGCGGCATATGGAAGGACTTGAGAGATGGATCACAGGCGATCATGGAACCGCAGGCGATCATTCGAAGGTCCTCGGCATGATTGCATCCCACACCCACAGGTAAGAAACACTCGGATGGCGGGTGTGAATCACGGAGGCCGATCACTGCCCGGGCGCCGCGCGCGGCGGACTACCATCACCCCATGACCCGTGTACTGCTCGCCGAGGACGACGCGTCCATCTCGGAGCCGCTGGCCCGTGCCCTGCGCCGGGAGGGTTACGAGGTCGAAGTGCGCGAGGACGGACCCACCGCGCTCGACGCCGGGATGCAGGGCGGTGTCGACCTGGTCGTCCTGGACCTCGGGCTGCCCGGCATGGACGGCCTGGAGGTCGCCCGCCGACTCCGCGCCGAGGGGCACACCGTGCCCATCCTCATCCTGACCGCGCGCGCCGACGAGGTGGACACCGTCGTCGGTCTAGACGCGGGCGCCGACGACTACGTGACCAAGCCGTTCCGGCTCGCCGAACTCCTCGCCCGGGTACGGGCCCTGCTCCGGCGCGGCTCGGCCGAGCCCCAGCAGCCGCCCGCCACCCACGGCGTGCGCATCGACGTCGAGTCGCACCGCGCCTGGATGGGAGACGAGGAACTCCAGCTCACGGCCAAGGAGTTCGACCTCCTGCGGGTGCTGGTGCGTGACGCCGGCCGCGTGGTCACCCGCGACCAGCTCATGCGCGAGGTCTGGGACACCACCTGGTGGTCGTCCACCAAGACCCTCGACATGCACATCTCCTGGCTGCGCAAGAAGCTCGGCGACGACGCGGCGAACCCCCGCTACATCGCGACGGTACGAGGAGTCGGCTTCCGCTTCGAGAAGAGCTGAGGCCCCACCGGACCGGGCACCGGCCGGAAGCGCCGGCTCCCGGCGCTCGAGGCCGGCCGTGACTCCGGTCCCGCATCCCCCGCGAGGACGCGGCCCCGCGTCGTCGGCGGGCCGGGTCCGGAACCCCGCGCAGGGGGACCTGGCGGGGCGGTGAGGCCTCCTCCCGGTCCGGACCCCGTGTCGCGCGTACGGGGGCACGCCGCCCGAGCCCGGCTCCTCTCCGGCACCCGTGCACAGGACGGGGCGGGGCGGCGGCGGAAAACCGCGCCCCGGCCCGGCGCCCCGCCGGGGCGACCCGGCGAACGTGCACACTGGTCCCCGTACAGCCACCTGCCCGGAGGGCCCCGTGCGTCGCCGTCTGATCCAGTCCACCCTCGCCGTCGTGCTCGTCGTGATCGCAGTCTTCGGCGTCTCCCTCGTCCTCGTCGAGACCCGCACGATCAGCAACAGCGCCCAGGAGCGCGTGGACTCCGAGGCGCTGCGCCTGGCCAGCATCGTGGACAGCCGCATCCTCGGCGACGAGAACATCTCCAGCGCCACGTTCAAGAACCAGGTCACCGACCAGCGCTACGCCGTCATCAGGATTCCGGGCCGCGATCCCATCGAGATCGGCAAGGAGCCCACCGGCGACGTCATCCACTACACCGCCAAGGGCGAGGAGGGCGAGACGGTCACCGTCCAGGAGCCCCGCTCCTCGGTGACCAAGGAAGTCGGCCGCACGCTCCTGATCATCGGCGCGGTCGCCCTGCTCGCGATCATCGCCGCCGTCCTCCTGGCCGTACGCCAGGCCAACCGGCTCGCCTCCCCGCTCACCGACCTCGCCGAGACGGCCGAACGGCTGGGCTCGGGCGACCCCCGCCCGCGCCACAAGCGGTACGGCGTCCCCGAGCTGGACCGGGTCGCCGACGTCCTGGACGGCAGCGCCGAACGCATCGCGCGGATGCTCACCGCCGAGCGCCGGCTCGCCGCCGACGCCTCCCACCAGCTGCGGACGCCCCTCACGGCGCTCTCCATGCGTCTGGAGGAGATCACCCTCACCGACGACCCCGACACGGTGAAGGAGGAGGCGACGATCGCGCTGACGCAGGTGGAGCGCCTCACCGACGTGGTCGAGCGCCTGCTCACCAACGCCCGCGACCCGCGCACCGGCTCCGCCGTCTCCTTCGACCTCGACGAGGTCATCAAGCAGCAGCTGGAGGAATGGCGCCCGGCCTACCGCAGCGTGGGCCGCGCGATCGTCAGCTCCGGCAAGCGCCATCTGCAGGCGGTGGGCACCCCGGGCGCGGTCGCCCAGGTCCTCGCGGCACTGATCGAGAACTCCCTCATGCACGGCGGCGGCACGGTCGCCCTGCGTACCCGCGTCACCGGCAACCAGGCCGTCGTCGAGGTCACCGACGAGGGACCCGGCGTCCCCACCGACCTCGGCGCCCGCATCTTCGAGCGCACCATCAGCGGCCGCAACTCCACCGGCATCGGTCTCGCCGTCGCCCGCGACCTCGCGGAGGCCGACGGCGGCCGCCTGGAGATGCTCCAGGCCCAGCCCCCGGTCTTCGGCCTGTTCCTGTCCCGCACCCCGCTGAAGCGGCCGGCGCGGATCCCGGAGGACGGCGAGGAACGGACGGTCAGGTAGGAGTGGGCTGTCAGGCAGGAGCGGGCGGACAACCGCCCTCACCGGGCCCGGCCGGTCCCCCTGTCCCGGTGTCCGCCGGGGTCAGTTCACCCGTGCCCCGGCCCGCCGCGGCTCGGGCTCCTCGTCCAGGAACGATTCCGCACTGGCCACCGCTTCCCGGGCCGGAAGCGTCCGGAACACCCAGGTGCGGTAGGACCAGAAGCGGAACAGGGTCGCGACGCCGATGCCGAGGAACTTGAACATGTTGCTCTGCAGCGGGCTGTCCCAGCCGAAGCCGTACGTCGCCGCGTAGAGCACGCCGTTCTCGATGACCAGTCCCACCGCGCTGAACAGCAGGAAGAGCGTCAGCTCCTTGGTGCGGCCACCCTTGTCGCGGTCCCGGTAGGTGAAATAGCGGAACCCGATGTAATTGAAGACGATGGCGACGACGGTGGCGATGACACTGGCCCGCACGACCTGCAGGCCCGTGACATGGCGTACGAGGTTGAACACGAGCAGGTTGACCAGCAGGCCCGCGCCACCCACCGCACCGAACTTGGCGACCTCACGAAAGAGCAGGTCGAAGCGGCGGCGAAACGCGCTGCGAGGCCCCGCTTGAGGCCCCGAGGTAGCACTGCCCATGGTGTCGCCAGCCCCCGTCGGTGGGTCATGTCGTCAACTGAGTGGATGAATACGTCAACCAGGCCATGCTAACCAGCGCCCCTGCGCGGCGCCTGTGCATGGGCTCACAGGTAAGAAAAGACAAGGTCACCGGTACGGAAAATCGGGCGTATCGGTGCGGAAACCAGCCACCGCGGCGTGGCCGATACTCTTGGAGCGTGACGTTCCCGGTAGTCGGCATGGTCGGCGGTGGCCAGCTCGCTCGTATGACACACGAGGCGGGCATCCCGCTCGGCATCAAGTTCAAGCTCCTCAGTGACACTCCCCAGGATTCCGCGGCGCAGGTCGTCGGTGATGTCGTCGTCGGCGACTATCGCGACCTCGACACGCTGCGTGACTTCGCGCGGGGCTGTGACGTGATCACCTTCGATCACGAGCACGTCCCGACCGAGCACCTGCGGGCCCTGGAGGCGGACGGCATCCCCGTCCGCCCCGGCCCCGACGCGCTCGTGCACGCCCAGGACAAGGGCGTCATGCGCGCGAAGCTCGACGCGATCGGCGTGCCCTGCCCGCGGCACCGCATCGTGACCGACGTCGAGGACGTCGCCGCGTTCGCGGCGGAGGGCCTCGCCGAAGGGGCCGAGGGTGACGGCTTCCCGGTCATCCTGAAGACCGTCCGCGGCGGCTACGACGGCAAGGGAGTCTGGTTCGTCCGCTCCCTGGAGGAGGCCGCCGACCCGTTCCGCGCGGGCGTGCCCGTCCTCGCCGAGGAGAAGGTCGACTTCGTACGGGAGCTCGCGGCGAACGTCGTCCGCTCCCCGCACGGCCAGGCGGTCGCGTACCCCGTCGTCGAGTCCCAGCAGGTCGACGGCGTCTGCGACACGGTGATCGCCCCGGCGCCCGGCATCGACGAGGAGCTGGCCCTCCAGGCGGAGGAGCTGGCCCTGCGCATCGCCAAGGAGCTCGGCGTCGTCGGACACCTGGCCGTCGAGCTCTTCGAGACCCACGACGGACGCATCCTCGTCAACGAACTGGCCATGCGCCCGCACAACTCGGGCCACTGGACCCAGGACGGCGCGATCACCTCGCAGTTCGCCAACCACGTCCGCGCGGTTCTCGACCTCCCGCTCGGCGACCCGCGCCCGCGGGCCCGGTGGACGGTCATGGCGAACGTCCTCGGCGGCGACTACCCCGACATGTACTCCGCGTACCTGCACTGCATGGCCCGCGACCCGCAGCTCAAGATCCACATGTACGGCAAGGACGTGAAGCCCGGCCGTAAGGTCGGCCACGTCAACACCTACGGCGACGACCTGGACGACGTGCTGGAGCGCGCCCGTCACGCTGCCGGCTACCTGAGAGGGACCATCACCGAATGAGCCCGGTTGTAGGCATCGTCATGGGTTCGGACTCCGACTGGCCGGTCATGGAGGCCGCCGCGCAGGCACTCGACGAGTTCGAGATCCCCTACGAGGTGGATGTCGTCTCCGCGCACCGCATGCCGCACGAGATGATCGCGTACGGCGAGCAGGCCGCGGAGCGCGGGCTCAAGGCGATCATCGCGGGCGCCGGCGGCGCGGCCCATCTGCCGGGGATGCTGGCGTCCGTCACCCCGCTGCCCGTCATCGGCGTGCCCGTCCCGCTCAAGTACCTCGACGGCATGGACTCGCTGCTCTCCATCGTGCAGATGCCCGCCGGTGTGCCCGTCGCGACCGTCTCCGTCGGCGGCGCCCGCAACGCCGGTCTGCTGGCTGCCCGGATGCTCGCCGCCCACGACGAGGAACTCCTCGGCCGGATGCGGGAGTTCCAGCAGGAGCTGAACGACCAGGCCACCGAGAAGGGCAAGCGGCTGCGCGCCAAGGTCGAGGGCGCCGGCGGCGGTTTCGGCTTCGGGAAGTGACGCGTATGTCCTCGTCCTCCTCGTCCTCCCTGTCCTCGGTCGACCTGGCCCGTGCCCTGCTCGACGAGTTCCCTGTCGTCGACGGGCACAACGACCTGCCCTGGGCGCTGCGCGAGCAGGTCCGCTACGACCTCGACGCCCGGGACATCTCCGTCGACCAGAGCGCCCACCTGCACACGGACCTGGCCCGGCTGCGCTCCGGCGGCGTCGGCGCCCAGTACTGGTCGGTGTACGTCCGCTCGGACCTGCCCGGCGCGGTCACCGCGACGCTCGAACAGATCGACTGCGTACGGCAGCTGATCGACCGTCACCCGGCGGACCTGCGGGCCGCGTTGACCGCCGCCGACATGGAGGCGGCGCGTGGCGAGGGCCGTATCGCCTCCCTCATGGGCGCGGAGGGCGGTCACTCGATCGACAACTCCCTCGCCGCCCTGCGCGGGCTGTACGCGCTCGGCGTCCGCTACATGACCCTCACCCACAACGACAACATCGCCTGGGCGGACTCGGCGACGGACGTTCCCGTGGTGGGCGGCCTGTCGGCCTTCGGCCGTGAGGTCGTACGGGAGATGAACCGCGAGGGCATGCTCGTGGACCTCTCGCACGTGGCCGCGACGACCATGCGCGACGCGCTCGACACCTCCGTCGCGCCGGTGATCTTCTCCCACTCCTCGGCGCGCGCGGTGTGCGACCACCCGCGCAACATCCCGGACGACGTGCTGGAGCGGCTGCCCGCCAACGGCGGAGTGGCGATGGTGACGTTCGTGCCGAAGTTCGTTCTTCAGGCGGCGGTCGACTGGACGGCCGCGGCGGACGAGAACATGCGCGCGAACGGCTTCCACCATCTCGACACCACCGCCGAGGGCATGAAGGTCCACCGCGTCTTCGAGGAGGACAACCCGCGCCCCATCGCCACGGTGTCGACGGTCGCCGACCACCTCGACCACATGCGGGAGGTCGCCGGAATCGACCACCTCGGCATCGGCGGCGACTACGACGGCACGGCGTTCACCCCGGACGGCCTGGACGACGTCTCCGGCTACCCGAACCTGATCGCCGAGCTCCTCGACCGCGGCTGGTCGCGCACGGACGTGGCCAAGCTGACCTGGCAGAACGCCGTGCGCGTGCTGGGAGCGGCGGAGGACGTGGCCCGCGACCTGCAGTCCAGGCGGGGCCCGTCGAACGCGACGCTGGAACAGTTGGACGGCTGACGGCTGACGGCTGACGGCTGACGGCTGACGGCTGACGGCTGACGGGGCTCAGGGCTCCAAGGCTCCCGAAGGCGCCCGGGCTGCATGCCCGGGCGCCTTCGGCATGCGCGCGAGGCCAGTGCCGGGTAGCTTCCCCTGCCGCATCCGTCGATCACGGACCGCCGCCCGTCCAGGGCCGGCGCCCGCTCCGGCGCGGGGGCACCGGGTCCGCGCCCGCGCGTGACGCGTCGGGCGCGCCCAGGGACGTACCCCCGAACGCGCCGTCCACCAGGAAGCCCCCCGGGCCCCGTGTCACGGTGGCGGTACCGCGATCACCGCCGTCCACCTCACGGAGCCTGTCATGGCAGACCTGCAGGACGAACTGCACACCGCCGTCGAGGTGGGAGAGCTCGACCCGCCCGCTGCCTGGCCCGAGTCCGAGCCGCTGCCCTCCGACGCCCGCCTCGACGGCGGCACCCCTCTCCTCACCGCTGTCGGCCCCGGTGTCCCGGACCGCGGCCCGGGAGCCGACCCGTTGGCGCGGGCCCGCATGTTCCTGGCGGACAACCCCGTCGCCGACGGCTACAGCGGGCTGGCGTGGGCGCTGCGCCACCTGCCCTGGTTCGATCTCGAGCTGGGCGAGAGCGCCGTGGACACCGACGTACCGCGCCTGCGCGAAGGGCACGTGGGCGCCCTGTTCTGGTCGCTGCACCTGCCGGAGGGCCTCGCCGGGGACCGGGCCGTCGGCGCCACCCTGGAGCAGCTGGACCTGGTGCAGACGGTGGTCCACGCCCACCCCGAGGGCCTGCGCATGACCCGCGGCGCCGCCGAGATCGCCGACGCCCGCAACTGCGGCCGCGTCGCGGTCGTCCTCGGCCCCGCCGGAGCGGCCGCGCTCGGCGACTCGCTCGGCATCCTGCGTGCCCTGCACGCGCTCGGCCTGCGCGTCCTCACGCTCGCCGGCGCCTCCTGGGCGAGCGAGGCGGGCCTGACCCGGTTCGGCGAGGAAGTGCTCCGCGAGATGAACCGGCTCGGTGTGCTCGCCGACCTCTCGGGCACCTCTGACGCCACCATCGGCCGTGCCCTCGCCGCCTCCAAGGCCCCGGTCCTGTTCACCCGCTCGGCCGCCCGCGCGCTGCGCCCCCACCCGTCGAACCTCCCCGACGAGGTCCTGGCCGAACTGGGCGTCGCCAAGGGCTTGTGTCTGGTCCCGCTCACGGCCGAGCAGACCGGCCCGTCCGTCCGGGACGTCGCCGACCACCTCGACCATGTCCGCAGGCTCGCGGGAGCGGAGTGCGTCGGGCTCTCGGGCACGTACGACTCGGGGGCCGCGCACCCGCAGGACCTCGCCGACGCGTCCTGCTATCCGCATCTGATCGCGGAGCTCATCACCCGCGGCTGGTCCGCGTCCGACCTCGCCCTGCTCACCTGGGGCAATGTCCAACGCGTCCTGCGCGGCGCGGACTTCACGGCCCGCGCCGCCCAGCAGCGCCGCGAGCCGTCCTCCGCGAAGATCGCCGACCTGGACGGCTGACCGCCGCCGGCCCGCCGGGCTCACCCCGGGGGAGCGGGGTGAGCCGGGCGGGAGGCTAGAAGGTGTCCTGGGCCGGGTCGATCAGGCAGAGGCAGAACGGGTGCCCCGCCGGATCGGCGTACACCCGGAAGTCCTTCCTGCCGTCCTCGTCGTCCAGATCCAGCGGGCGGGCGCCCAGCGCGAGCACCCGCTCCTGCGCGGCGTCGACGGCCTCCCAGGTGGACCCGGCGTCGAAGTCGAGATGGAACTGCTGCGAGTCCCGGTCGGCACTCGGCCACTTCGGCGGAACGTGTCCGGGCGCCCGCTGGAAAGCCAGCCGCGGCCCGTCCGGGATCCGCAGGACGACCCAGTCGCCGTCCTCCGCCTGTGGCTCGCCGCCCGCGACGCGCGCGTAGAACGCGGCGAGTGCCCGGGGATCGGGGCAGTCGAGGACGACGGAACGCAGACGTGCGACGGGCTGATCCATGACGTGCTCCTCGCTCGGGTGCGCTCAGCAGGCGCAGAGGCAGAACGGGTGCCCCGCCGGGTCGGCGTACACACGGAACGAACGCGACCTGTCCTCGGTGTCCAGCGGCCTGGCGCCGAGCGCCAGCACCCCCTTCTCCGCCAGGTCCAGGTCCTCGACGGTCAGGTCCAGATGGAACTGCTGCGAGGCGTCGGGCGCGGGCCACCTCGGCGGCACGTGTCCGGGGGCGGCCTGGAACGCCAGCGTCCGGCCGCCGGGCAGCTCCAGGTCGGTCCAGTCGTCGTCGCCCGTGACCGAGCCGCCGAGCACCTCGGCGTAGAACGCGGCCAGTGCGCGCGGGTCGGGACAGTCCAGGACGACGGCACCCAGCTTGGCGAGAGCCATGACTTCCTCCGTGGGATTCCAGCAACACCGATGAGTTACCCGTAACCCGCTTCAAGAGGTAACGGTTACTGCATGCTCCCGCATAAGAGGTAACGTCGCAAGCATGAATGACCGAGCGCCCGCACCCGGCGGCCTGGCCCTGGTCCAGGCCCTGGTGAACACCCTGGACCTCGAGTCGGGCGCCGACTCCCTGGACACGGCCGAAGGACTGGCGCGCTTCGGCCTGGCGGCGGGCGAGGCGGAAGGGGCGCGCGAGCTGCGCGAGTCGCTGCGGGCGGTGTGCCTGGCGCACGCGGGTCATCCGGCGCACCGCGACGTGACCCCGCTCGGGGAACTCCTGGCCCGTGCACCCCTGTGTGTGACGGTCGACGAGGAGGGCGGCGGCGCGCGTCTGGTCCCCGCCACCGCGGGGACCTCCCCGGCCCCTCTGGCCTCCCGGATCGCCGCCGCCATCGCCGAATCGCTGGTCGAGGGCGGCTGGCCGCGCCTGAAGGCCTGCGAGGCCCCGACCTGCCACTGGGCGTACTACGACCGCTCGCCCGCGGGGCGCGGCCGCTGGTGCTCGATGTCGGTGTGCGGGGCGCGCGCCAAGATGCGCCGCTACCGCGCCAAGTAGCACCCGGTCGGCCCTCGGTTCACGGGAAGCCGGACCGGGGCCGGCGCGGGGCGCCGGACGGAGTCCGTAGGTCACCGGTCACCGCACAGCGAAGTGGTGCAGAATGCAACCGACGCCGGTCCGGCCGACTGAGCCTCGGCCGGACCGGCGTCGCCCGCGACAGCCTGCTCAGGCGGTGGGCCGGCCCATCGCCCGGTACGTCCAGCCCGCCCGGCGCCACACCTCCGGGTCCAGCGCGTTCCGCCCGTCCAGCAGCACCCGGGACGTGACCGCCTCGCCCAGCACCGCCGGGTCGAGCTCGCGGAACTCGCGCCACTCCGTCAGATGCAGGACGACATCCGCGCTCCGTACGGCCTCCACCGCGGAATCGGCGTACCCGAGCGTCGGGAAGAGCCGCTTGGCGTTCGCCATGCCCTTCGGGTCGTAGACGGTGACCTGGCCGCCCTGGAGGTGGATCTGCCCGGCGACGTTCAGGGCCGGGGAGTCGCGCACATCGTCCGAGTCGGGCTTGAAGGTCGCGCCGAGCACGGCGACGCGCTTGCCGAGGAACGAGCCGCCGCCGAGCGCCTCGCGGGCCATCTCCACCATCTGGCCGCGGCGCCGCATGTTGATGGTGTCGACCTCGCGCAGGAAGGTCAGCGCCTGGTCGGCGCCCAGCTCACCGGCGCGCGCCATGAAGGCGCGGATGTCCTTGGGCAGACAGCCGCCGCCGAAGCCGATCCCGGCCCGCAGGAACTTCTTCCCGATCCGCTCGTCGTGCCCTATGGCCTCGGCCAGCTTGGCCACGTCGCCGTCGGCGGCCTCGCAGACCTCGGCCATCGCGTTGATGAAGGAGATCTTCGTGGCGAGGAAGGAGTTCGCGGACGTCTTCACCAGCTCGGCGGTCGGGAAGTCGGTCACGACGAAGGGCGAGCCGTCGGCGACCGGCGTCACGTAGACCTCGCGCAGCAGCTTCTCGGCGCGCTCGCTGCGCACGCCCACCACGATCCGGTCGGGGTGCAGCGTGTCGTTCACGGCGAAGCCCTCGCGCAGGAACTCGGGGTTCCAGGCCAGCTCCGCGTCCTCGCCGGCGGGCGCGAGCTCGACGAGCCGGGCCGCAAGCCGGGCCGCCGAACCGACGGGCACGGTGGACTTGCCGACGACGAGGGCGGGGCCGTGCAGATGCGGCGCCAGCGACTCGAAGGCCGCGTCGACGTACGACATGTCACAGGCGTACTCGCCGTGCTTCTGAGGCGTGTTCACACAGACGAAGTGGACGTCTCCGAAAGCCCCGACCTCGGCCCAGTCCATGGTGAAGCGGAGCCGGCCCGTGGAGCCCTCGATCCCGGCCACGTGCTTGCGCAGCAGGTCCTCGAGACCGGGCTCGAACATCGGGACCTCGCCCCGCTGGAGCATCTCGATCTTCTCCGGCACCACATCGAGCCCGAGCACCTCGAAGCCGAGCTCGGCCATGGCGGCGGCGTGGGTGGCGCCGAGGTAGCCGGTGCCGATCACGGTGATCTTGAGGGCCATGGATGCTCCTGAGGTGTGCGGCGTAGGTGCGCGCCCGAGCATAGTCGGGGCGTGGGGGAGCGCTTTCACGGGCACTTTTCCCCCTGTCGCCAAGCTCACGTATCCCTCCCGCGGGCGGGCCCTTAAAATTTGTGTTACTTAACGGTAGTTAGCGTCGCCAGCACAGCATCCCTTGGAGCGTGAGAGACCTTGGCCGGATCGGCTGATTTCGACCTGTACCGCCCGTCCGAGGAGCACGACATGCTCCGGGACGCGATCCGCTCGCTGGCCGAGGCGAAAATCGCGCCGTACGCCGCGGCGGTGGACGAGGAGGCCCGCTTCCCGCAGGAGGCGCTGGACGCCCTGGTCGCCAACGACCTGCACGCCGTGCACGTCCCCGAGGAGTACGGCGGCGCGGGCGCCGACGCCCTCGCGACGGTCATCGTGATCGAGGAGGTGGCCCGCGTCTGCGTGTCCTCCTCGCTGATCCCCGCGGTGAACAAGCTGGGCTCGCTGCCGGTGATCCTCTCCGGCTCCGAGGAGCTGAAGAAGAAGTACCTGGGCCCGCTCGCCAAGGGCGACGGAATGTTCTCGTACTGCCTCTCCGAGCCGGACGCAGGTTCGGACGCCGCCGGCATGAAGACGAAGGCCGTGCGCGACGGCGAATTCTGGGTCCTGAACGGCGTCAAGCGCTGGATCACCAACGCGGGCGTCTCCGAGTACTACACGGTCATGGCGGTGACCGACCCGGCGAAGCGCTCCAAGGGCATCAGCGCGTTCGTCGTCGAGAAGTCCGACGAGGGCGTCTCCTTCGGCGCTCCGGAGCGCAAGCTCGGCATCAAGGGCAGCCCGACCCGCGAGGTCTACCTCGACAACGTGCGCATTCCCGCCGACCGCATGATCGGCGAGGAGGGCACCGGCTTCGCGACCGCCATGAAGACCCTGGACCACACCCGCATCACCATCGCGGCCCAGGCCCTCGGTGTCGCCCAGGGCGCCCTCGACTACGCCAAGGGCTACGTCAAGGAGCGCAAGCAGTTCGGCAAGCCGATCGCCGACTTCCAGGGCGTCCAGTTCATGCTCGCGGACATGGCCATGAAGATCGAGGCCGCCCGCCAGCTGACGTACGCGGCCGCCGCCAAGTCGGAGCGCGGCGACAAGGACCTCACCTTCCAGGGTGCCGCCGCCAAGTGCTTCGCCTCGGACGTCGCCATGGAGGTCACCACGGACGCCGTCCAGCTCCTCGGCGGCTACGGCTACACCCGTGACTACCCGGTCGAGCGCATGATGCGCGATGCCAAGATCACACAAATCTATGAAGGCACGAACCAGGTCCAGCGCATCGTGATGGCGCGCAACCTGCCGTAGTACGCCGCCGGTCGGCAACAGAAGGTGAGAGGCACGCGGTGTGCCTCTCACCTTTCTTGTTTTTCCGTCCTGCCGCACGGGAAGAGGCGGCGGGTGCCAGGAGTTCATGCGCGGAGCGTGTCGGCTGGAGTACTCTCTGTGCCCTCGGTCGCGCGTCTGGTGCGTGTGAACCGGCGGGGGCGCGGGGGCACGTGACACGGGTGGGGATCCATGGCTGCCGTCGACGCACCCCCGCGTCCGTCGTGTTGTGGGGGTGGGCATGCCGTCAGGCGCCCTGATGGACCGTCATGTGATCGCGCAGAGCATCGAGGATCTCGCGGAGCGGCCGGCGCTCGGAACCCGGAAGGAAGAGCTGGCGGCGCTCGCGGCGGCGCTACGGGACCAGGACGTCACCGCGCTGGACCCCTGGTCCGAACTCGATCTCCTCGCCGCCTACGCCCGCCCCGAGAGCCTCGGGGCCACCGGTGACCGGGACGGGGGGCATCAGCTCTGGTCCTACGCCGAAGCGGTGCTGGGCGCGCTGGTCTTCGTCCCCCTGATGCTCACCTGGTACGGGCTGACCCGGGCGTCGAGCGCGTACGGGGCGCTGACCGGCGCTGATCCGGAAGCCGCCTCCCGGCCCTTCCTGCAGCTGTGGCAGTCCGGTTTCGAGGGGCACCTCACCGGCGCGTTCACCTTCGGCCATGTCGCGATGAGCGCCACCGTCGCCATCGTGGTGCTCTTCGCCCTGGCCCTCGCGCACGGCGTGCGGCGGTCCGCCGTCGCCCGCCGCGAGGAGGGCGCCGACCGGGGCTCGGGGGAGCTGATGGCGGCGCTCGTGCCGGTCCTGACCCGTGCCCAACTCGTCCTGAACCAGCAGCGGTCGGGTTCCCCGCAGCGTTTCGCGGCCGAGCTCACCGGAGCCGCCGCGACCCTCAAGCGGCTGGGCGACAAGGCTGTCCGGGTCCACAAGGACCTGGCGTCGGCAGCCTCGGCCGTCGGCGAGGCTGTGGAGTCGGCCGAGCGCAGGCTGGCCGGGGTCGACACCTCCGTCAAGCCCCTGGAGGCCGCGGTGGGGCGCGTCGAGGCCGCCGTCAGCGACGGCGGATCGCAGGTCCGCAAGGCGCTCGAGGACGTCCGCGACGCGAGCGGCGAGGTACGGCTCGCGGTGGCGGGCGCCGGGGACCGCGTCGAGGACTCCGTCACCGTGCTGGCCGCCTCCCAGCGTGCCTACGCCACCGGCATCGAGGTGGCTTCGGACATCTCCGCCCAACTTCTGGGCCGATACGGCGAGGTGGCGGAGGGGACGGCCCGTGCGGTCGAGGAGTCCCAGCATGCGGTGCGTGAACTCAGTGCCCAGAGCGGTGCGTTGCGGGCCACGGCCGACGAATTCGCCCGGTTCGTAGAGGAGTTGCGGGCGGGCATTTGGATGCGTGCCGACCTGGCAGACCGGCCGGGCCGGCCCGGCCACGCCGATCGGGCGGAGAGCGGTACCGACCGGGGCGCCCGCCCCACCGACGCCGACCGGGGTGGCCACCCCACCGACGCCGACCGGCGCGGTCGCCCCACCGACGCCGAGGGGGGCGGCCGCCTCACCGACGCCGACCGGGGCGGACACGACGCCGACGCCGACCGAGGCGGACACCCCGCCGACGGGACCGACGGTCCCCCCGCCCCCCGCCCGCGCGACCCCCGCCGGGAGCCGCCGCACCTGCCTCCCGCGTCCCTCACCGAGGCCCGATGAAGCGGGGCGGAAGATTTCAGCCGTTGCACCTGGCGGGCTGGCTGTTCGCGGACATGCTGCTCGTCCTCGCCCTGGTGGCCATGGGGGACCGGGGCGATCCCCAGGCGGCGGAGCGGCGCCCCGACCCTTCGTCCTCCGCGTCGGCCGCCGCGAAGAAGACGCCGCGGCACACCGGCCCGCGCGCGGTGGTCCGCACACCGGTCAGGGTGGCCGTCGACGCGCGCGCCGGGGACGAGGAGGGCATCGTGCGCGCGCTGCGCGGGGCGACCGCGCGCTACCGGGGCCGACAGGCCGCCTTCGTGCTGACCTTCGGACGCCACACCGACCCGGGCGCCGGAGGCCGCTACGCGCACGACGTCAACGCCCTGCTGGAGAAGAGCCGTCCGGACATGTTCCGCGCCGCCACCACCCGCGACTTCTGGAAGGGCGGCGCCTCCTCGGGGCACGCCGACATCGAGATCTACTTCTACACGTACTGACCCGGAGGTACGAGAAACCTTGCAGATCCTGCCCTTCTACCTGCTCTGCGACGAGTCCGGGTCGATGATCGGCGAGCCGATCGACGCCATCAACGGCGCGCTCCCGGACCTGCACCACGAGATCAGCACCAACCCGACGGTCGCCGACAAGACGCGCTTCTGCCTCATCGGCTTCTCCGACACCGCCACCGTGCTGCAACCGCTCGTCGACCTCAGCGACATCGACTCGGTCCCCGCGCTCGCCGCGGGCGGGCTCACCTCGTACGGCGACGCGTTCCACATCCTGCTGCGCTGCGTCGAGGACGATGTGGCGGGGCTGAAGGCGGAGGGCCACGAGGTCTACCGCCCTGTGGTCTTCTTCCTGTCCGACGGCATTCCCACCGATCCGGACTGGGACCAGGCGTACAAGGAGCTCACCCAGTCACGGTTCTGCCCGAAGATCATCGCCTTCGGCATCGGCGAGGCGCAGGAGTCGACGATCGCGCGGGTCGCCAACTTCCGGGCGTTCATGCAGAAGGACTCCTCGGTGTCACCGGCCCAGGCGCTGCGCGAGTTCGCCTCCAGCCTCACGCGGTCGATCGTCCGGTCCGCCGGGAGCATCGGGGCGGACGGCGGCAACGGGTTCACGCTGGCCGTGGACGACACCGTGCCCGGCTTCTCCATCGTCTCTCTCGACAAGCTGTGAGGTCGCACCGATGGGGAACGACATGAACTCCGCCGGACCGTCCCGGACCAGCCCGCGGGAGCAGGCCCAGTGGGAGCCGGACGGGGGCCGGGCCCGGGCGGGCAGGCCGGACGGGGGCCGACCCGATGCAGGTCGGTCCGATGCGGGCCGACCCGATGCAGGTCGGGCGGATGCCCGGCAGCCGGATCTCCGCTGGCCGGACGCGCGGGAGCCCGACCCGCTGGACGCGACCTGGCAGAGCGCCCACCAGGTCTTCACCGACCAGCCGGAGCCCGACACGGCCGTCACCGCGCCCGAGCCGTCCGCGACACCGCCCACCGGGCCGACCTGGCAATCGCCACCGCCCTCGTCGTACGAACCGACGCCGTCGGGGCCACTGCCCGGCCTCGCCCAGCAGCCGCCCCGGCCCCGGTTCGAGAAGGCACCACCGCCCTCGTCGTACGAACCGACTCCGCCGGCGCCCGGGCCCGGGTCGGGATCCGTAACCGGGCCCGCCCCCGAGAAGCCCGCCGCGCGCGTCATGACCCTCCCGACGCTCGGGGCGCCGTTCCACTCCGGTCCCAAGCCCCCGCTGTACGCGCCCGAGCCCCTGGAACTGCCCTCGGTCCGGCAGGACCCGACCGCCGCGCTGACGCCCGACATGGTGGTGGACGGTGCCGGGTACGGCGCCCTGACGGTGCGGGCGGCGTCCGTGCGCGGCGACTCGCACCGCTATCAGGGCGAGCCGCGCCAGGACTCCCTGGCCGTGGTGCGGCTCGGGGCGCCCGGCGCCGAAGGGTTGCTGCTGCTCGCGGTGGCGGACGGCGTGGGGTCGGCGGCCCGTTCGCACGTCGGCTCCCAGGAGGCCTGCCGGCTGGCCGCGATCGAGCTGGACAGCCTGTCCGCGGAACTCTCCGAAGCCCTGCGCTCGGGCGATCAGCCCCGTTTCGCCGTGCTGGCGGACACCGCCGTGGGCCGGGTCGCGACCCTCCTCGCGCACCGCGCCCGCGAGCACGGCGACGACCCCGCCGCGTACGCCACCACCCTGCGCGCCCTGCTCGTCCCGCTCGACCTACGCGTCCGTACCCGCGGCTTCCTGGCCGTCGGTGACGGCGGCACGGCGCTGCTGCGCGACGGCGCGTGGAACCTGTCCCTCACGGACCCCGAGCACGACGGCGACGGAATGATCGACACCCGCACGGCCGCCCTGCCGCACGGGCACCGCGCCCGCGCCCGGTTGCTCGCCCCGGCCCTGCCCGGCGACGTACTCGTGCTGTGCACGGACGGCCTGTCCACGCCCCTCGCGGGGGACGCCGGGATGCGGGACTTCCTGGGGTCCGGGTGGGGGAACGGCACCGCGCCGGCACCGGCCGACTTCCTGTGGCAGCTGCAGTACCGCGTGAAGTCGTACGACGACGACCGCACCGCCGTCGTCCTGTGGGAGGCCGCCCCGTGAGCCCCGCCGACGGCGCGGACGTGTCCCTCGGCTCGCTCACCCTCGGGGTGCGTGTCGGTGACGGCGGTCAGGGCGAGGTGTACGACGTCATCGGTCCGGGCGGGCTGCTGTACAAGAGCTACCGCGAGCCGGGGAAGGCCGTCGGCGGGGAACTCGCGGCGCTCGTCGCCCTGCGGCAGGGGCTCGCCCCCGCCGACCGGGACCGGCTGGACCGGGAGACGGCGTGGCCGCTGTGCCGGGTCATGGACGGCGCAAGGACGACGGGCTTCCTGATGAACCGCGCGCCGGACTCCATGACCTGGCGCACCGCGCGCGGCGAGGCCCGGCTGACCGACCTGTCCTATCTGCTCCGGGCTCCCAAGTCGGCCTGGCAGACCGTCGCCCAGCCGTCGCCCGCCGAGCGGTACGCGCTGGTGGTCGCCGTCGTCGGGCTCTTCCAGTGGCTGCACAGCCTGGGGCTGGTGGTCGGTGACGTGTCCCAGGCGAACGTGCTGTGGACCGTCCGGCCCGCACCGGGCCCGTATCTCCTGGACTGCGACGGCGTACGCCTGGCCGGCAGGCCTCCGGTCCTGGAACAGGCGGACACCCCCGACTGGCACGACCCGCTGGCCGCCCCCGGCACCGTCACGGTGGACAGCGACCGCTACAAGGTGGCCCTGGTGGTCGGCCGTGTCCTGAGTCAGGACGCGTACGTGGCCCCCGGCAAGCCCCTGCAACCGCTGACCGGTGTACTCGACGACCGGCGGGCCGAAGCGGTCCGAGCCCTGTGGCAGCAGGCGTCCGGCCCGCGTGGCACGCGTCCCCACCTGGCCCAGTGGAGCACCGCCCTGGCGGGCCGCGACACCATCCGCCTCATGGCCGCGGAACCCGCTCCGAAGCCCGTCGTCGACCGCTCCAAGTTCGACGGCCCCCGCACCAGGGGGCGCATCACCCTCCGCAACTGACCCGTCGACAACAGGAACGGAGGCCGGAGGCGGGGCCGAGGGCGGGGGTCGGGGCGGTCATGACCGCCCCGGTCCTCACAGCCCCCGCAGTGCCCGCCGCAGATCCCCGGCCTCCCGGTAGTGCACGGTGCGCATGCCCAGCGCGGTGGCCGTCTCGACGTTCTCCCAGGTGTCGTCGACGAACAGACACCGGTCGGCGGGGACGCCGGCGCGGGCGACGGCGAGGTCGTAGATGCGGCGGTCGGGCTTGGCGAGGCCCACGCGGGCGCTGCTGACGACATGGTCGGCGAGGCCGGTGAGGCCCAGCGCCGCCAGGTCCCGCTCCAGCTGGACGGACGCGTTGGTGACGAGGACGAGGGGCATCCGGGCACGGGCCCGCCGCAGCAGCGCGACCACGTCCTCGTCGGCGTGGAACGGGGACCGGGCCAGCGCGGTACCCAGTTCCAGGGCCGTCGCCCCGGACACGAGCCCGGTGAGGGAGCGCGCTGTCGACCGCGCCCACTGGTCGGGCGTGATCCGGCCGAGTACCAGCGGAAGCGCCGTCTCCGGCGCGAAGGCCACCTTCATGGTGGTGCCCTCGGCCAGCCCGGCGGCCCGTTCCAGGGCCGCCAGGGGCGAGGGGTCGTAGATCCGGATCACGTTGTCGACGTCGCAGAGCACGGCGTCGAAGGGCCGTCCGGTCGAGACGGGGGACACGGTGGTGCTCAGTTGCCCGACACCGTGACCTTCTCGTCGTTCTTGAGCTCGTCCACCAGCTGCTTCACCTTCGCCTTGTCCCAGACGAGGTTGCCGCCGGAGGAGCCGGAGATCGGCATGTTCATGGACTTGCCGTCGCCACCGGTGACGCCCTTCATCGCCCAGAACATGTCGGCCAGGTCCCACAGGCTCATGTCCTTGTCGACGACCAGCGAGTCGAGGCCCGCGCCCATCGTCGGGTAGAGCTTGAACGGGTTCAGGACGGTCGACGGGGTCGCGACCTGGTGGGCCAGGGCGGCCAGGAACTTCTGCTGGTTCTTGGTGCGCTCCAGGTCGGAGGCGGCGAAGGCGTGCCGGGTACGGACGAAGGCGAGGGCCTGCTCGCCGTTCAGCGTCTGCTTGCCCGCCTTGAAGTCGGCGCCCGAGTACTTGTCCTTGAAGCCCTTGTCGAGGGTCATCTCGACACCGCCGACCGCGTCGACGATGCTCGCGAACCCGCCGAAGCCGATCTCCACGTAGTGGTCGATGTGCAGGCCGGTGTTGGCCTCGATGGTGCGCACGAGCAGCTCGGGCCCGTCCATGGCGTAAGCGGCGTTCAGCTTCAGGTGCTTGCCGGTGCCCTGGTACGTCTTGCCGGATTCGGAGCCCTTGAAGGTGGGGATCTCGACGTCGGAGTCACGGGGCAGCGAGACCAGCGTCGAGCCGTTGCTCCCGGTGTGCAGGATCATCATCGAGTCGGTGCGCTTGCCCTCGGCGGAGCCGGTGTGCAGCTTCTTCTTCTCCTCGGCGGACATGCCGGCGCGGCTGTCGGAACCGACGATCAGATAGTTCGTGCCCTCGCCGGTCTCCGGCCGGTCTATGACCTTGGAGAGATCAACGTCACGGTGGAGCTTGGAGTCCGCCCAGAAGTACGTGCCGACGGAGACCACGACCAGCGCGGTGACCAGGGTGATCGCGGTCCACTTGATCCGGCGCCGCCAGTTCGGCGCGGGACGCCGCGGGTACGCGCCGCCGTCGCCGGGGCCCTGCGGACCGCCGGGCCCGCCCGGGGTCCCGTACACATGGCCCGTGTTGTAGCCGGAGTCGTACCCGTTGTCGTAGCCGTCGTCGTGGCCCTGACCGTCGACGTAGGACGGCTGCCGGGGCACCCCGCCGCCGTACGGAGGCGCGTCCTGGCCCGGTGCGGGTGCCGGTCCGCGGCGGACCTGGCGCATGACGCGGGCGCTCTCAGGCTGTGCGCCTGCGCTGCCGCGTCCGTAGCGGTTGCTGCGGTTGTCGTCGGACCACCCGTCGGGCCAATCGTTCATGCCGACCAGTGTGCAGCTCTTCACCATGTGTCTTACAAGAGAGCAGGGAGATCTGGGTCACGCCTGTTGCAGAGCTGATGCAAAGAGACCGGCGCGTGCCCGGCATAAGGTGGAGGACATGACAGACCAGGCCCCCAACCCGGAAAACGACATTCCGGGCAAGCCGACCTCCGCGTCCCGGACCACCCTCAGCCACATCATGACCCACAACGACACGAACCTTCTGGGCTCGGTGCACGGTGGAGTGATCATGAAGCTCGTCGACGACGCGGCGGGAGCGGTGGCCGGGCGGCACTCCGGCGGGCCCGCGGTCACCGCCTCGATGGACGAGATGGCCTTCCTGGAACCCGTCCGCGTGGGCGACCTGGTCCATGTGAAGGCCCAGGTCAACTGGACCGGCCGCACCTCGATGGAGGTCGGTGTCCGGGTCCTCGCCGAGCGCTGGAACGAGTCCACACCGCCCCAGCAGGTCGGCTCCGCCTATCTCGTCTTCGCCGCCGTCGACGCCGACGGCAAGCCCCGCCGGGTCCCGCAGGTCATCGCCGAGACCGAGCGCGACGAGCGCCGCTACCAGGAGGCGCAGATCCGCCGCACCCACCGCCTGGCCCGCCGCCGCGCGATCATGGAGCTCCGCGAGAAGCGCGCGGCGGAAGGCCTCGACGACTAGGACCTGCCCGGTCGGACACGGTGGAGGGGCGGGGGGTCAGGGGCCGGGAGGCCCGGGTCGGGCGCCCGTGGTCACGGACACACCACCTGGTCTCCCGTCACCACCCCGAACTCTCCCTGATGCTGGTCCTCCGCCCGTACCCGTGCGACCCGCTTGAAGTCCGCGCCGGCGATCACCTTCAGCAGCGGGCCCTGTCCGGGAACGGCGCGCAGTTCGGAACCGGGCAGCGCGGTCGCGAGGGACTTCGCGGAGCGGTCCCAGCGGGGGTCGTACGCGACGACGGTGCGCCGGACCGCGTGGTCCTTGGCCGTTGTGGGCCGGCCCGTCGTCCGGAACCCGGTGGCGGCGAGCGCGCTGTCGACCCGCTTGCCGAGGCCCGTCGTGGCGGTCCCGTTCTCGACCTGGACCCGGATCTGCTGCGGGGCCACCGCGACCCGGACGGCCTGGGGCCGCGGGGCCCGGCGCTCGGCGAGCGGCTTGTCGTCGCGCAGGGCCCGGAAGAGGTTCCTGGCCTTCGTGTCGTCCCACTTCAGGGTCGAGCCGATGCCCTTGACGACGTATCCCATCTGCCCGATCGGCACGGTCGTGAACTCGGACGAGGACGGGGAGAAGTTCCGCATCGCCCGGCCCAGATCCAGCAGTTCGTCCGTGCCGAAGCCCTTGTCGGCCCGCACCGAGCCCAGCACCGCCCGTGTCACGTCGCGGAACTTCATCGGGTTCAGCAGCACCCCGGACGAGGTGGCGTGTTCGACGAGCGCCGCCAGGAAGCGCTGCTGGCGCTGCATCCTGCCGAGGTCGGAGGAGCCGTCGGCGTGCCGGGACCGTACGTACTGAAGGGCCTGTCCGCCGCCCAGCAGATGCGAGCCCGCCGCCAGGTCGAGGCCGGTGTAGCTGTCCTTGAGCGGCTGTGCGGTGCAGATGCGGACGCCGCCGAGCACGTCCACCGTCTTCATGAAGCTCGTGAAGTCGACCTCCAGATAGTGGTCGATCTTCACGTGGGTCATGTTCTCGACGGTCCGCACGGTCAGGTTCGGGCCGCCCTCCGCGTACGCCGCGTTCAGTTTGAGGGGGTGGGGGCCGTGCCGTCTGCCGGTGACCGCGTCGGTGTGCTCGGGCGTCTCGGCGTACGAGTCGCGCGGCAGGCTGACGATGCTGGCGCGCTCCCGGTCCTCCGAGATGTGCACGATCATGACCGTGTCGGTGCAGTGGCAGGGCGCGCCGCCGAGCCGGTACTTCCGCCGCTCCGCCTCGGTGATCTTGTCCCGGCCATCGGTGCCGACCAGCAGCACGTTCATGCCGTTGCCCGCCTGGGGCCGGTTCTTCATGTCCTTGAAGGGGTCGACCCGGGCGATGTCCGCGTCCAGGCTGGTCACCACCGCGTGTCCGATGCCCGCCGAGGCGAGGACCACCACGGAGATGGTGGTCACCACCCGCATGGCCCAGCGGGGCTTCTTGCGCCGTACGGGGCGTGCGAGGCGTCCGTCGGGCCGCCGGCCGGGGCGCCGTCCGGGAGACGGCCGCGGGGGGCGCTGAGGGCGGACGGGGGAGCGGGGCGGCGTGGGCAAGGGGGACACCTCCGCGAGGCTGGACGGGGGAGGGATGCGTTCCGCGAGGCCGGCCGGGGCCGCGTTCCGCTGGCGTGGGGATCCGTGAGCACGGTAGGCCCATACGATCTGCGGCCCGGTTCTTACGCCGGGCGGCGCGCGCCGGTGTCCCCCGTTCGCGGTAACGTGACGTCCGATGAGCGAGAAGTCTGACGTGCGGTCCCCCGCCGTTTCTGTGATCATGCCCGTCCTCAACGAGGAGCGGCATCTGCGCGGGGCCGTCCAAGCGATCCTGGCGCAGCGGTACGACGGCGAGATGGAGGTCGTGATCGCCATCGGTCCCTCAACGGACCGGACGGACGAGATCGCCGCCGAACTCGTCCGCGAGGACCCGCGGGTCCACACCGTGCCGAACCCGACCGGCCGCACGCCCGCGGCCCTGAACGCCGCGATCAAGGCGTCCCGGCACCCCGTCGTCGTACGCGTCGACGGGCACGGCATCCTCTCCCCGAACTACATCGCCACCGCCGTACGGCTCCTGGAGGAGACCGGCGCGCAGAATGTCGGCGGCCTCATGCACGCCGAGGGCGAGAACGACTGGGAGCACGCCGTGGCCGCCGCCATGACGTCGAAGATCGGTGTGGGCAACGCGGCCTTCCACACGGGCGGCGACGCGGCCCCGGCCGAGACCGTGTATCTCGGGGTCTTCCGGCGCGAGGCCCTGGAGCGGCAGGGCGGCTACAACGAGGAGTTCATCCGTGCCCAGGACTGGGAGCTGAACTTCCGGATCCGGGAGGCGGGCGGGCTCATCTGGTTCTCGCCCGAGCTGAGGGTGTCCTACCGGCCGCGGCCGTCCGTCAAGGCTCTCGCCAAGCAGTACAAGGACTACGGCCGCTGGCGGCATGTCGTCGCCCGCTACCACGAGGGCTCCATCAACCTGCGCTACCTCGCCCCGCCGACCGCCGTCTGCGCGATCGTGGCGGGCGTGGTCGTCGGCGCGGCGCTGACCCCGTGGGGCTTCGTCGTCCCGGCCGGCTATCTCGCGGCCATCGGGCTGGGCTCGCTGCCCGCCGGCAAGGGGCTGCCGCCGAAGGCCCGCCTCCAGATCCCCGTGGCCCTCGCGACGATGCACATGTCGTGGGGCTGGGGCTTCCTCACCAGCCCGAAGGCGCTGGCCAGGAAGGTCATCGCGTCCCGGCGTCCCGCGGTCCTCACCGCCGACTGAGCCCACCCGGCTCGGACGAGGCCGCCGTCGGCTGCAACCCGGCCGACCCGTACATGAGTTGGGCCCCTCTCGGCTTCGAGAGGGGCCCAACTGCTTTTTTGCCGTCGGTCCTACGACCAGGTGTAGTCCGGGTCGACCTTCATGCACTTGCCGGCGTCCAGCTCCTCGGCGGACGGCTTCGAGTCGTCGTCCGACGGTGCCTTGTACGTCGTGCCGTCCCGCCAGTCGGCGCCGACGACGAGCGTGACGCCGGAGACGTTCACCGACTTCTCCACCGCGCTCGTCGGAATCCCGAGGGACTTGGCGACGCGCAGGGCGTCACCCTCCAGATCGTCGCTCGGGTAGCGGATCACCGTGGTGTCGTCGGCGGTCGCCACCGCCAGGTCGGCCTTCGACGCCGTGAAGCCCTTGCCGACGAGCAGTTCGGTCACCGCGTTGGCGCGTCCGGACACCGGCGCCAGCGTGCTGGTGCGGGTGCCGTTCTGCACCTGCACCGCGATCTTGTCGTCCGCGGCGGCCGGGTCCGACGACGTCCTCTCGGTGGCCTTCTTCTTGCCCTTGCCGTCCAGCGCGACGTCCTCGCGCATCAGCCGCCAGACATTGTCCGCGGCCTTGGCCTTGGGGAGCACCCGGTTGCCGTCGGCGGAGTACACCCACGGCATGGTCATCATGTTGATGCGCTTCGAGGGGACCTTCTTCAGCTCTTTGCTCAGGTCGTAGAGCTTGGTCACCGTGCCCAGGCCGTCGTCGACGGTCAGTGCCTCGGTGGCCGTCTCCGCGAGGCTCTTCAGCTTGCCCGGGTTGCTCAGCGTGGCGTTGTCGCGCAGCTGCTTCACCATCGAGTTCATGTACTGGTGCTGGGCCCTGGTCCGGCCGATGTCGCTGCCGTCCTCGAAGCCGTACCGCGTCCGCAGCCACTGCAGGGCCTGCTTGCCCTTGATGGACGTCGTGCCCTTCTCGAGCTTCAGCCCGGAGCCGTGGCCGGTGGAGGTGTGCGAGTAGATGTTGGCGTCCACACAGACGGGGACGCCGCCGATCGCGTCGGCCATCGACACCACGCCCGCGAAGTCGACCATGATGAAGTGGTCGATGTGGATGTCGGTCAGCTTCTCCCAGGTGGCGACCGTGCAGCCGGGGCCGCCGCGGCGCAGCGAGTCGTTCGTGATCACGGGGATCGTGCTCGCGGCGTACGCCGTCCCGGTGTCGGGATCGGTGCACTTGGGTATGTCCAGCAGCGTGTCGCGCGGCATGCTCACGACCGACATGTTGGAGCGGTCCGCCGACAGGTGCAGCAGCATCTGGACGTCCGCGCGGGCCGGCCCGTCGAACGTGTCCTTCGCGCCCCCGAGCTTCTGGTTCGCGGTGGAGTTCCGGGCGTCCGAACCGATCAGCAGAATGTTCAGCGGGGTCTGGCCCGCCGCGTTCGGTTTCGACTTGGCGGCGCGGTCCTTCGCGTCGCCGATGTTCAGGTCGTCCTTCTTGATGTTGGCGTTCAGATGCCGGTAGTAGAGATAGCCGGCGCCGGCCGTGCCGAGTATCAGGAGCGCGAGCACCATCGCCGACCAGCGCAGTATTCGACGTCTGCGCCGGGGACGGCCGCCGCCCCCGTGCCGTCTTCCGCCGCCGCCCCCGCCGTGCCGGCGCTGCCCCTGCGGACCGGTGGGCGTCGTGTCGTCGGACGGGCGAACGTTCTCGCCGTCTGACTCGCCGTCGAGCCGGGCGGGACCTCCGTCAGCTGTCCGGACGGGCTCCCCGCCCTCCTCGTACATGCTGTCGTCCCAGCCCAGTTCGCCGGCCCGCGGGACACGTGGTCGTGCTCCCTCCCCACGCACACTGCTTTGCGCCATCTCCCCAGCCCCTCCCCACCCTGCGCCTGACAAACGGGTCCGTCGTACGTCGGCCGGACGCTTTCGCGCCCGGCCGTACGCTTCTCGCGCCCTGTAGGACGCTCGACAGACCCGTCAGGTCATCACTTGGCGCACACCGATTTGTCCGCCGTGGACTTGTCCACGTCGGGCGCCTTCGTCGGAGTGGTCAGTGACACTCCGGCGCCCTTGAAGTCCTTGCCCAGGGTCAGCACGATCGCGGGCAGCCCCTGTGAGTTCTTCTCGCTCTCGCCGGGCTTCATCGCCGAAGCGGGCAACCCCATCAGATCCGCCAGCTTGCGTGCCTGGTCGGCCTGGTCGGGAGAGTACTCCAGCGTCGTCTTGCCGAGGGTTTCGTCGGCGTTTCCGAGCTGGCTGGACTTGAGCACGCCCTCATCATTCTGCAACCAGTTAAGAGTCTCCTGTGCGGAGCCGGCGGCGGCGCCGCCGTTGTAGATGTCGACGCGGATGTCGGACGCGTCGGAGCGGGAGCCCTTGAGGCGGGCGGCCACCGCGGCCTTCTCCTTCTTCGCCTTCTGCTTCACGGCGGTGAAGGAGACGTCGTTCTTGATGGCGTCGAAGACCGGCTGGGACGCCGTCGGGCTGACCACGACCGTGACGGGCGTCTTCTCGGCCGGGTTGTCGATCACCGGAACCGTGGTGAAGGTGATGTTCTTCGTCGGCACCTTCTTCAGCTCCATGGCCATGTCCTTGAGCGTGTTGACCTTGCCGATGCCGGTGTCCACGGTCAGTGCCTTGGTGGCTGCCTCTGCCAGCTTGTACAGCTTGGTGGGGCTGGTGAGGGTGTTGCCCGAACTCATCTTGCGCATCAGGGAGCCCAGGAACTGCTGCTGCACCTTGATGCGGTCGAGGTCGCCATGGTTGCCGAAGCTGTGCCGGGTGCGCACGAACGCGAGGGCCTGCTCGCCCTCGAGGGTGTGCTCGCCGGCGGAGAGCTTGAGGTGCGAGTCGGGGTCGTTGACGTCCTTGGCGACACAGACCTCGACACCGCCCACCGCGCTGGTCAGCGTCTTGACGGCGTTGAAGTCGGCCATCATGAAGTGGTCGACGGTGATGCCGGTGACCGCCTTGACCGTGTCCATCGTGCAGCCGGGGTTCCGGCCCGCCTGGCCGAGGCTCGTGTTGAAGCGGACGTTGTCCGTACCCCTGATGAGCTTCTCGGAGCCGTCCTCCTGCTTCGCCTTGCAGTCGGGGACGTCGACGATGAGGTCGCGCGGGATGCTCATCGCGGTCGCGTTCGTGCGGTCCTTGGAGACGTGCAGCAGGATGTTCGTGTCGGCGTGCCCGACGCTGTTCTTGTCGCCGTAGCCCTCGTTGCCCGCACCGGTGCGCTTGTCGGTACCGATGATGAGGAGGTTGAAGGCCTCGTCCTTGCTGAAGCCGTCCTTGGCCGAATCGCCGACGTCCTCGGTCTGGACGTTGCCCTCGAGGTGTTTGAGATAGGCGTAGGCGGCGCCCGACACGGCCACCAGCACCAGCGCCATGGTGCCGCCGGTCCAGAGCACTATCTTCTTCGCCTTCGACTTCTTGGGCGGCCCGGAACGCCCACGCCGCCGCCCCGGAAGGGGCTCCGGCGGTTCACCGCGGCGTCTGCGCGGTCCCGGAACATCGGTTCCGGGCGCGTCACGGTCACGCCCCGGCGCGTTACGGTCCCGGCCCGGTGTCGCGCGATCCCTGGCGGGTGCGGTTCGGGTGCGTGCCGCTGCGGAGGGTGTGGCCCTCCGCGGTCGCGGCACTCCCGACTGCGCTCCGGAAGGGGTCAGTCGCAGTTCGTATTCACCGGTGTTCGGGTTGAGCACCCACTGGTCTGCGGGATCGATGTTGTCCGCCCGCCCACGGCCTTGCGCGTCCACGGTTGTCTGAATCCTCCGTCGGGGCCACGCGGCGCCTTTCCCCCTCAAAAGGCGCTCGGGTCTCGGTCAAACAGTGCGCGACCCCCAGGACGAACCTCGTGGCCGGGTGCACCGGATCGCTCACACTATCCGCCCAGTTCAGCGTCGAGCGACGACCGTGACAAATTCAACGTCCCTACAACTGGGCAATCCGCCCCATTTCTCGGAGACTCTTAGCTCAGCTGTTCCCCACCTTGGTGTGCGCTTTACCCGCAGGCGTCCTCGGCCGCCGTGTTACCCCGGAAAGTCGGTGCCGGATCGGGTGTCCCGGAGAGTAGGACGGGCCCTATTGCCCTCGACTTTCCGTTGCCGGACGACTCCTCTTCGTAGTCGTGGGGGGAGTTCCCGTACGGGCTTGCGGAAAGCGGCGACTGACCTTGGGCGAGCTTCTGGGGCGGTTCTTTCGCGACCGCCACCGGCTCGTCGGCGCGCAGCCGCGCGAAGAGCCGGGCCGCTTCGGGCTCCACGAGTTGGTCGCGGTTGGCGTTGAGGACATAGGACGTCCGGGGCACCGTCAGGAACTGCACGCTTTCGGTGGGAATGTCGCGCATGCCGCGCACCAGGTCGTACAGGCCGCGCAGGCTCGCGAGCCCCGGGTCGGTGGTCAGCGACGAAGTGGCCGCGTCCAGCACCGGATACAGCTTCGCCGGGTTGAGCAGGACGTCGTTGCTGCGCACCTTGTTGACGAGCGCGCCGAGGAATCGCTGCTGCCGGTCCATGCGGTCGGTGTCGCTGCCGTCGCCGATGCTCTTGCGGGCACGGACATAGCCGAGGGACTGCTCGCCGTTGAGCACGACCTTGCCCGCGGGCAGCCGCAGCTTCGCCGCCTTGTCGTCGATGGGCTCGCTCAGGCACACCTCGACTCCGTCCACGGCGTCGACCATGTCCTTGAAGCCGTGGAAGTCCACCACCATGTGGTGGTCGACGCGGATGTTCGTGAGCTTCTCGACGGTACGGATCGTGCAGGCCGAACCACCCACCTGGAAGGCGTAGTTGAACATCGCGAACATGGGCTCGGTGCGGGTGCCGTCGGGGCGCCGGCAGCTCGGCACGTCCACCATCAGGTCGCGGGGCAGTGACATGGCGGTCGCGCTCCGCCGGTTCGCGGAGAGATGGAGCAGGATCGTGGTGTCGGACCGCTCGGTCCCGGAGTCCCGTCCGTACTTCTTGTTCCCGGCCCCGGAGCGCGAGTCCGATCCGATCAGCAGGATGTTCTGCGCGTCGCGCACCAGCGCGGTGGGCCGTTCCTTCTCGTACCGGGCGAGCTCGGCGGCCGCGTCGTTGTCGGCCGTGATGTTCCCGTTCAGCTTCTCGTACGCGGCCCAGCCGACCCCCACGGCGCCGAGGACCACCACGGCCACCCCGGTCGCCGTATAGCGCAGCCAGCGGCGCCGCCGGCGTATGACCCCGGCCCCGGTGGGCGACGCTCCCAGTCCCGGCCCTTCCCGGCGCCCGGAGGACGGGCCTGCGGTGTCGGTCACGTCGGAACCACCACCCCTCATGGCGTACGAGCGTGTCTGGCTGCTCCTACGACCATGTCCCGAAGTGGCTGGTGAGGGGGGCCGGTGATGGGCCGAACGGGGGACGCGCCGACCCGCGGAGCAGGCCCCGCACGGGCCATCCGCACGGCCCGGCCCCTGCCCGCACGGGCCGTACGGCCCCTGCCCGCCCCGTCCGACGCGCGGCCGGTCGGTGTCCGGCTAGCGGGCCGTCGCCGTCACGCGCTCGCTCTCGATCCGCTGGGCGACCGAGTCGTCCCCCAGCCGGTCGAGATGGCGGCACAGGACCACTGATCCGCCGGTGGCGAGCGGCGCGTACAGGCCGGAGGACAGGCCTTCCCACGTGTCGTACGAGAGCGCCGACAGGATGCGGGATCCCGGTCCCGTCAGATCCAGCCCGGGAGCGTCGGCACGGGCCTGCTCCACGACCTCCGCGCCCGTGTAGGCGGCCCCGGCGACGACCAGCGCCCGCTCCTCCGGATCGACGGGCGCGTACGGCGCGAACCGGTCGCCCTGGCTCGGCACCTCCACGGCGTAGTCGGCGTACCCCGCGGGCGGTGTCGGGAAGCGGCGGCCGAGCGGCGCGAGCGAGAGGGCGACGCGCTCACCGGAACAGGCGAGCCCGGCCTCGAACTGTCCGGGGCCCGCGACGACGTGGTCCGCGGCGGCCGGGTCGCCCCCGACATCCGCGACGACGCCCACCGAGGAGCAGGCGAGCAGCCACACCGCCGTCTGCCAGTGCGCGGGCAGCAGCAGCGCGACCCGCTCGCCGGGCTCGGCGGACAGCTCGCCCTGGAGCAGGTTGGCGGTCTTGGCCACCCAATTGGCGAAGGTGGCCACGGACAATTCGACCCGTTCGCCCGTCGCGTCGTCGTAGAAGGTCACCAAGGGGCGCGCCGGGTCCGCGGAGAGCGCGGATCGCAGCAGGTCGGCGGGGGTGCGGTCGGTGGCATTCACGCGGGCAAGCGTACGCGGGGCCGCCGGGCGCCGCGGACCGCGCGCGCCACCGGTTCGGCCGAGCCGCTCCGACTGCCCGTCAATTCCGCGATGGACAGATATATATGACTATGTTCAGGATCAGGAGCATGCGTGGATTCCTTGCTTCCTCGATCGGCGTCACCTGCGCGGCGGCTCTCGCCCTTCCTCTCGCCCTGCCCGCCCCGGCACAGGCCGGGCCGTCGGCGGTGACCTCCGAGACCGCCGTCCCCGGCAGCACCCAGTCCCTGCCACTCGTCCCGCTCACCGGTGAACGGGCCCTCGGCCCGGCCGCCCCCGAACAGGGCCTCGCCCGCCGGGACGTACGGCCGTTCTCCCTGGTCGGCGTCGTCTGGGACGACCCGAACAGTGAGTTGAACGGCCGCGTCCAGGTCCGTACCCGGGCGGCCGGCAGCGGCCACTGGTCGGGCTGGCAGGACGTCGAGACCCACAACCACGAACACGCCGCCGACCCGGACACCGCCGAGGGCGCGTCGCACCGGGTGCACGGCTCCACCGCCCCGCTGTGGGTGGGCGACTCGGACGGCGTCGAAGTCCGCGTCGACGCGGAGCGCGTGGCGCGGGAGATCGCGGAGATTCCGGAGGAGGGCGCGCGGGACAGCCCGGGGGAGGACCGCGCGACCGGCCTGGCGGACTCCCCGCTCCCCAGGGGCCTGCGCCTCGAACTGGTCGATCCCGGCGGGGACCCCCCGCGGACGGCAGGACGGGAGGGGGGCGCTCCCGCGGATGCGCGCGCGGGGAGCGGACGCGCGGGCGCGTCGGACGGGGCGGGGGGCGCGGGCGCCAAGGAGATCGCCGCGCTCACCCAGGAGGAGACGGAGCGCGAATACTTCCCAGACACCGCCTACGAGAAGCGCGCCCAGCCGTTCATCGGCCCGCGTCCCCGCATCGTCACGCGCCGCGGCTGGGGCGCCAACGAGAACCTGCGCGAGCGCGGCTTCGTCTACACGAAGAAGGTCAAGGCGGCCTTCGTGCACCACACGGCGTCGGGCAACAAGTACTCCTGCTCGCAGGTCCCTTCGCTCATCCGCAGTATCTACCGCTACCACGTGGTGAGCAGCGGCTGGCGCGACATCGGCTATAACTTCCTCGTCGACAAGTGCGGAAACATCTACGAGGGCAGGGCCGGCGGCGTCGCGAAGGCCGTCAAGGGCGCCCACACCCTCGGGTTCAACACGAACAGCATGGGCATCGCCGTCCTCGGCAACTTCGGCAGCTCGAAGCCGACCGACGCGGCGCTCAAGGCCATCGCGAAGCTCACGGCATGGAAGCTCGGTCTCTACGGTGCCAATCCGCGTGGCAAGACATACCTGACGTCGGCCGGTGGCAATCTCTACCGAAAGGGAAAGAACGTACGACTGAATGTGATCTCCGGCCATCGGGACGGGTTCGCCACGGAGTGCCCCGGACGGCTTCTCTACGGCAAGCTCGGCTCGGCCAGGAAGACGGCGGCCCGCTACCAGGGCCGATAGGCGGGACCCGGAACCGGCAAGGCCGACACGGCTCGGCCGGGCCGGAACCGGCAGAGATCACCTGACGTCACGACAGAGGCCCGTCGAAGGACACCGCACGGCCATCGAAGGCGCCATCGAACGGTCTGCATACACTGGCCGGCCGAAAGAAAGTTCGGCCGGTCCCGGCAGGAAGCAGAGACGACAGGTGACAGAAGCGATCCTCCTGGTCGGCGGCAGAGGCACCCGGCTGCGCCCGCTCACGGTGCACACGCCCAAGCCCATGGTTCCGGCGGCCGGGGTCCCCTTCCTCACGCACCAGCTGGCGCGGGCGCGCGCGGCGGGCGTCGAGCACATCGTGCTGGCGACGTCCTACCTCGCCGAGGTCTTCGAGCCCTACTTCGGTGACGGCTCCTCACTGGGCCTCCACCTCGAGTACGTCACCGAGGAGGAGCCGCTCGGCACGGGCGGCGCCATCCGCAACGTCGCGTCCCGGCTGCACTCGGGCCCCGACGACCCGGTCCTGATCTTCAACGGCGACATCCTCACCGGCCTGGACATCCCGGCCCTGGTGGCGACCCACGAGACGACGGGCGCGGACGTCTCCCTCCACCTCACCCGGGTGGAGGACCCGCGCGCGTTCGGGCTGGTGCCCACCGACTCCACCGGGCGCGTCACGGCCTTCCTCGAAAAGCCGCAGACCCCCGAGGAGATCGTCACCGACCAGATCAACGCGGGGGCGTACGTCTTCCGCCGCTCGGTCATCGACACGATCCCCGCCGGCCGCCCGGTCTCGGTCGAGCGCGAGACCTTCCCGGACCTCCTGGCCACCGGCGCCCACCTCCAGGGCATGGTGGACTCCACCTACTGGCTGGACCTGGGCACCCCGCAGGCCTTCGTCCGCGGCTCCGCCGACCTCGTCCTCGGCCGCGCCCCGTCCCCGGCCGTTCCCGGCCGCTGCGGCGACCGCTTGGTCCTGCCCACGGCCACGGTGGCGCCCGACGCCAAGCTCACCGGCGGCACGGTGGTCGGCGAGGGCGCCCGCATCGGTGAGGGCGCGCGGATCACCGGCAGCACCGTCCTCGCCGGAGCCGTCGTCGAACCCGGCGCGGTCGTCACCGACTCCTTCGTCGGCGTCGGCGCCCGGATCGGCGAGCGCACGATCCTCACCGGCGCGGTCATCGGCGACGGCGCGGTCGTCGGCCCCGACAACGAACTCCGCGAGGGAGTCCGCGTCTGGTGCGACGCCCGCATCCCGGGCGGCGCGGTGCGCTTCTCGTCGGACCAGTAGAAGCCCCGCCCTGAACGCCGGAGGGGCAGGATTCCAGCCCCTCCGGCGCTCTTTTCGGGGGGCAAGTTTCAGCCCCCCGGCGCCCTCTACGGGTGCGGGCCAAGTGTCGGCCCCCCGGCGCCCTTTACGGGTGCGGGGCAAGATTCCAGCCCCTCCGGCGTTTGAGGAGCGGGGTCTGGGGCGGAGCCCCAGGTACGGGACGGGCAGGGGCGGAGGGGGCGAAACTCGGCTTGGGCGGGGACGGCCCGAGGGCGGCGACGGAGGCCCCCTGGAGAGGGGGACACCGACGAGGGTGGCACCCCCGGCGCAGACAGGCGGGAGCCAGATCCGCCTACAGCCGCCCGATGTCCCCGCGGGGCATCTTCGGCGTCCGCCGCGGCGGCGTACGCCCGGCCAGCAGAATCAGCCGGGCGGCCCGGTGCCGCTGCCCGGCATAGGGCTCCAGCAACTCCAGCATGGCGGCGTCGTCCGCGTCCCGGTCCCCCGCCAGCGCGTACCCGACGATCCCCGGCAGATGAAGATCCCCCACGGTCACGGAATCCGCCGCACCATGACTGCGCTGCACGACTTCCGCGGACGTCCACGGCCCGATCCCGGACACCAGCTCCAGCCGCTCCTGCGCCCGCACGGGATCGAGCCCCACGGCCTCCTCCAGCCGAGCGGCGACCCGTACGGCCCGCAGAATCGTGGAGGCCCGCTTGTCGTCGACCCCGGCCCGGTGCCACTCCCAGGACGGGATCAGGGCCCACGTCCGCGGCGCCGGCATGACGTACATCCGCTCGGGCGCGGGCCCCGGCGCGGGCTCCCCGAACTTCCGGACGAGCAACCGCCACGCGCGGTACGCCTCGTCGGTGGTGACCTTCTGCTCGAGGACGGACGGAATCAGCGACTCCATCACGAGCCCGGTCCGCAGCAGCCGCAGGCCGGGCCGCCGGTGCCGGGCGAGCGCGACGAGCCGGTGCCGTGGTGCGAAGGCGTCGGGATCGTCCGCGGCGCCGAGGAGTTCGGGGAGCCTGTCGAGCATCCACTCGGCTCCCGGCCCCCAGGCCTCGCCCCTGACCTCCCCGCCGCGCAGCGCAACCCGAAGGGTCCCGGGCCCGGCGGGCGTACGGCTGACCCGCCACACGGAGCCGTCGGGTGTCGTCCTGAACGTCGGATCACCCGGTCCGCGCCGCAGCGGCCCGAGCACGAGCCCCAGATCGAGCGGCCCTTCCGGCGTCCAGGCACGGGCGCGTCCGGGCTCGGCCGCCTGACGGGGCACTCCGCCCCGAACGCCGCCGGGCGCCCCTCCGGGCACCACGACATGCCCGCCGCGCACGGTCGTACGCGTCGGCCGGGGAGCGAAACGTCCAGCCACGGATGAGGTCCTTGAGGTACTCGGGGTGCCCTACGAGAGTAGGCGCTCCGCCCCCGCCGACGGCATCGAACGGCTCGGCCGACCGCCCCGGGACGAGCCACGCCGCTCCGGACCGGACGGAGCGGCGCCTCGGACGGAGCGGCGCCTCAACCGGTCAGCGCACCTCGATGAAGGCGGCGGCGTCCCGCTCCGGCCGGGCCCTGGGCTCCTCCGCCGCGTGCCCGACGGCCACGGCCCCCATCGGGTCCCAGCCCTCCGGCAGTTCCAGCACCTCGCGCACGACATCACGGCAGAACATCGTCGACGACACCCACGCGGACCCGAGCCGCTCCCCGGCCAGCGCGACCAGGAAATTCTGCACGCCCGCCCCGGTGGCGACCACGAACATCTCGCGCTCGGCGCCGTCCCGTCGTGCGTCGCCGTAGCCGTGCGACCCGTCCATGACCAGGCAGGGCACCACGAGATACGGCGCCTTGCGCAGCACGTCACCCCGGCGGACCCGCTTGGCGATGGACTCCTCGCTCTTCCCGTCACGCCGCAGGTCCGCGATCCACGCGTCCCGCATGGCGTCGAGCAGCCGCGTCCGCGACTCCTCGGACTCCAGGAGCACGAACCGCCAGGGCGTCGTGTGGTGCGGCGCCGGAGCGGTCACCGCCGCGGCGACCGCACGGCGTACGGCGCCGGGGTCGACGGGCTCATCGGTGAAGGCCCGTACGGTACGCCGCTGGGTCACAGCCTCCCGTACGGCCTCCGAGGTGCCCAGCCGGAACATGTCGTCGCGCGCGTCACGCACCATCGCCCGCGCTCCGTCGCCGTCGCCCTCGGTCACCAGGTGCGCGAGCCCGCGCACGACGGCGACGGGCAGCCCGGAGGCCTTGCCCTTGACCAGGTCACCGGCGGCGGCGAGCTCGTCGGCCGTGGCGACGACGGTCGCGCCGAGCGGATTGCCGTGCGCGTCGGTGCCGCCGCGCAGATCGTCCAGCACATGGACGCCCGCGGCGCCGATGGCGACATCGGTGAGCCCGGTGCGCCAGGGCCGCCCGAACGTGTCCGTGATCACGACGCCGACATCGACGCCGAGGGTGTCCCGCAGCCCATCGCGGATCGCGCGCGCGGAGGCGTCGGGGTCCTCGGGCAGCAACAGCACGGTCCCCGCGGGGGTGTTGGAGGCGTCGACCCCGGCGGCGGCCATCACAAGGCCCTGCCGGTTCTCGACGATGCGCAGCGGACCGCGCCGTGCCACCACCCGCACGGTCTCGGCGTCGATGGCCGCCTCGCGGTCGGTGGCCTCGACGATCCGGCCCTCCGCCTTCGACACGATCTTGGAGGTGACGAGGAGTACGTCCCCGTCGACGAGCCCGGGCTCGGCCGCGGCGATGAGCTTCGCCAGGTCGTCCCCCGGGCGGACCTCGGGCAGCCCGTCCAGCGCCCGGACCCCGTAGCCCGCGCCCGCGTGCCGCTCCGGGCGCGCCCCGTCGGAGGGCGTCGCGGCATCGGTCCTGTCGGTGCTCACGGTGTCCGTACCTCCTCCGCCAGTGTCAGCGCCTCACGCGCCATCTGCGCCGTGGCGTCGAGGTCGGACATCATCAGCGGTACGGCCCGGCACCGGATGCCAGCGGCCTCGACGCGCTCCACGCAGGAGGCGTCCACGGTGTCGACGAGCCAGCCGTCGAGGAGCCCCGAGCCGTAGTGCTCGGCGACCGCGGCGGCGGTGGACTCGACGCCCACGGCGGCGAGCACCTTGTCGGCCATGCCGCGCACCGGCGCGTCGCCGACGATGGGGGAGAGGCCGACGACGGGCACGCCCGCCTCGGCGATGGCCTCCCGGATGCCGGGCACGGCGAGGATGGTGCCGACGGAGACGACGGGGTTGGACGGCGGGAAGAGGATGAGGTCCGCCTCCGCGATGGCCTCGAGCACGCCGGGCGCCGGCTTCGCCTGCTCGGCGCCGACCGGGACGATCGCCTCGGCGGGCACGGAGGCCCGCAGCCGCACCCAGTACTCCTGGAAATGGATCGCCTTGCGCTCGCCCGCGGCCCCGGCCGGGTCGCCTTCCGGCAGCGTGACGGCGACGTGGGTCTCGACGCGGTCGTCGGACATGGGGATGAGACGCACGCCCGGCTTCCACCGGTCGCACAGGGCCTCGGTGACGGCGCTGAGCGGATAGCCCGCGCCCAGCATCTGCGTCCGCACGATGTGCGTCGCGAAGTCGCGGTCGCCGAGCCCGAACCACTCGGGTCCGACCCCGTACGCCGCGAGCTCCTCCTTCAGACGGAAGGTCTCGTCGGCCCGCCCCCAGCCCTGCTCCTCGTTGATACCGCCGCCGAGCGTGTACATCACCGTGTCGAGGTCCGGGCAGACCTTCAGCCCGAAGAGGTGGATGTCGTCGCCGGTGTTGCCGATGACCGTGATGTCCGCGTCCGGCACGGCCCGCTGGAGACCACGCAGGAACCGTGCACCACCGATACCGCCTGCCAGAACCACAATGCGCATGGGGTTCAGTCTCGCAGGCGGGTACGACAACGCGTCAGCCGGTCGCGGGTCCTCAGGGACGGTGGGTCCGCGCTCCGGCGCGAACGTGTCACACGGTTTCGGCCACCGCGCAACGCGCCGCGTGCATCGGCATCTCGGTGAGACCCGGGTAGTAGACGTGCAGACTGACGGCCGGTTCGAGCGAGTCGTTGACGACTTCGTGGACGTAGCCGGGCGCGAACACACGCTGCGCGCCGGAGCCCAGGGCGCGTGTGCCGCGCTCGGTGCGTTCGGTCAGCGCGCCGTCGAGGACGGTCAGCACGCCGGAGGAGCCGCCGTGGTCGTGCAGCCCGCTGCCCTGTCCGGGCACCCAGGACAGCAGCCACACCTCATAGCCGGGCCCCGTGCGCAGCCGGTGGTACCAGCGCGAGGTGGCGTCGTACCGGACGAGGTGCTCCCACTGGGAACGGTCGGCGGCGATGGAGCGCGCCAGGCCGACGAACTCGGCCACGGTGGCGGGGTGTTCGCGCGGCGGCTGGAGCAGGTGCGGGACTTCGAGGATGTCGCCGGCGATCTGGAGGTCGTTGTCGCTGTTCATGGATGCGGTGGTTCCTCGGCGGGAGAGTGCTGGGGTGTCGCTGGCCATTTCCGCCCGGGTCACGAGCGGGGATTCCGTCCGGGTCACGGGCGGGGAGAGGAGCCCTGGTGCGGGCGGTCGCCCCGGTGCGGGGCGGGGATTCGCCTCAGTGGCGGCGAGGCAGCCGGAGCGCGGTGAGGCTCAACAGCTGGAACAGCAACAACAGCTACAGCGAACGTGGGCAGCACCGTGGGACCCGGCGGTGCGGGTCGAGGTGAGTGCCAAGTTCACGAGCATGCCCACAAGGACACCGGTTCATACCCCCACTGTCAACTTCATGTCCGCTATGTGGGAGATGTTTCACCTCATCCGGTTCATCTGGCAGGCGAAAGGTTTGTTCAGGAGCCTCCCCGGACACATGGCGCACAACCGGGTGAACAAACCTCGCCGCGGCCCCGTGATCCAAATGTGATCAGATTCGCTTCGGAGCCCGCGTCGGAACGAGATCGAACTCCTGGACGTCCTCCCCTGCGAGGGGGCGGGCGTCTGACCTGGACCTCTTGGGCTGTCGGGGTTTATGCCGATTTGAACACTTTCCGCATAGCCTTGGTTCCGCAGAGTGAATAAGGGGCCCAATAGCAGATCTCGGCTTGACTGGCCCGGATCGGCACACTTGTAATTTCACTCGTGTCGTTCAGCCGAAATCGGTAACGGCAGCATCACGGGGACGCGAAAGACAGACGAGGGGCGCACATGACCGAGCTGGTGCAGCAACTGCTGGTCGACGACGCGGACGAGGAACTCGGCTGGCAGGAGCGCGCGCTGTGCGCCCAGACCGACCCCGAGTCCTTCTTCCCCGAGAAGGGCGGCTCCACCCGCGAGGCCAAGAAGGTCTGCCTCGCCTGTGAGGTCCGCTCCGAGTGCCTCGAATACGCGCTCGCCAACGACGAGCGGTTCGGCATCTGGGGTGGTCTGTCCGAGCGGGAGCGGCGTCGTCTGAAGAAGGCTGCTGTCTGAAATCAGTCGCACAGGAAAACGGACGCGGAACAGTCGTCCGCACATGTGGGTGCCGCCGAACAAACGGCACACACGCTTACGTAACGAACGGCCCGTCGCATGTGGGTTATCCACAGGCGGCGGGCCGCCGTCTTGCCCAGCCGTTAGTGTGGGCCCTCGTCCGAGACGTCCCGCTGTCCCCGCCGGACACAGACGTCCACCGCAGTCCATCGAACCGGGGCCCGTACCTCGATGTCCGTGCACAGCCATTCGGCAGCCCGTCACGACGCCGCTGCCGCCCCTGAGTTCCCGCGCCACGTGGTGACCGCGGTGCTCGTCTCCCATGACGGCGCCCGCTGGCTGCCCGAGGCGCTCGCCGGGCTGCTCGGCCAGGAACGCCCCGTACAGAACGCGGTGGCCGCCGACACCGGCAGCGCGGACGACTCCGCCGAGCTGCTCACCGAAGCGCTCGGCGCCGACCGCGTGCTGCACCTGGCGCGGCGCACCGGCTTCGGCCAGGCCGTCGAGGAGGTGTCCCGCACCGCCGGTGTGCTGACCCCGGACGACCTGCCGTACCTCAAGCGTCCGAGCGGCTGGGACCCCGTCACGCGCAGCTGGCGCGACGACGCCTACGACCTGCCGGACCTCCCGCACGGCGAGCCCGAGCAGTGGCTCTGGCTGCTGCACGACGACAGCGCCCCGGAACCCGACGCCCTGGCACACCTGCTGAGGGTCGTGGAGAACGAGCAGGAGCTCGGCCACGACGTGGCCGTCGTCGGCCCCAAGCTCCGCGGCTGGTACGACCGCAGGCAGCTCCTCGAGGTCGGCGTCACCATCGCCAACTCGGGCCGCCGCTGGACCGGCCTGGACCGGCGCGAGCAGGACCAGGGCCAGCACGACCACGTCCACCCCGTCCTGTCCGTGTCCACCGCCGGAATGCTGATCCGGCGCGACGTCTTCGAGGAGCTCGGCGGCTTCGACCGCCGACTGCCCCTGATGCGTGACGACGTCGACCTGTGCTGGCGCGCCCAGGCCGCCGGCCACCGCGTCCTCGTCGCCCCGGAGGCCGTCGTACGGCACGCCGAGGCCGCCTCACGCGAGCGCCGCACCGTCGACTGCGTGGGCCGCACCTCCGCGTCCCCGCACAAGGTCGACAAAGCGGGCGCCGTCTACACCCTCCTTGTCAACGCGCGCACCGCGCAGCTCCCCTGGATCCTGATCCGGCTCGTGCTCGGCACCCTGCTGCGCACCGTCGCCTACCTCGTCGGCAAGGTCCCCGGACAGGCCGTCGACGAGATCCGCGGCCTCCTGGGCACCCTGCTGCGCCCCGAGCGGATCATCGCCGGGCGGCGCAGGCGCGGTCGCCCGCAGGTCGACAAGGGCGAGCTGCGGGCCCTGTTCCCGCCGCCGGGCGCCACTCTGCGGGCCACCGTCGAACAGGTCGCCGGCAATCTGGTGAACCGCTCCGACGCCGAGCTCGTCACGGGCGCCGGACGGCACGGAGGCGCCGTCGAGTCCGGACCGGGCGACGACGACGGCGACTTCCTCGAGATCGAGCAGTTCGCCCGGATCAAGCGCATCGCGCGCAACCCCGGCCCGATGCTCTTCCTGGTGCTGCTGTTCGTCTCCCTCCTCGCCTGCCGTGACCTGCTCGGCGGCGGGGCGCTCGCGGGCGGCGCCCTGCTGCCCGCGCCCTCCGACGCCTCCGAGCTGTGGGCCCGCTACCTCGACGGCTGGCATCCGGTCGGAGCGGGCGACACCCGGTCCGCCCCGCCCTACCTCGCGCTCCTCGCCCTGCCGGCCTCCGCGCTCCTCGGCTCCACCGGGCTCGCGGTCACCGTGCTCCTCGTGGGATCCGTGCCGCTGGCCGGCTTCGCCGCCTACTTCGCCTCGCGCCCCCTCGTCGAGTCGCGCCTGCTGCGCGCCTGGGCCTCCGTCGCGTACGCCTTCCTGCCCGCCGCCACCGGCGCGCTCGCCGGCGGCCGCATCGGTACCGCCGTCCTCGCGATCCTGCTGCCGCTCATCGCGCGCGCGGGCATCGCGGCGAGCGGTCTCGCGCACGCCTCCAAGGCGCGCGGCAGCTGGCGCGCGACCTGGGCGTACGCACTGCTGCTGACGTTCACCACGGCGTTCACGCCGATCGTGTGGCCCATCGCGCTGGTCCTCGGCATCGCACTCCTCGTCGTACGCCGCAGGGAGATCCTCGCCTACGGGCTGCGCTTCCTGGCCCAGCTCGGCACCCCGCTGCTGGTCCTCGCGCCCTGGTCGCTGACCCTGCTGCCGTTCGGCTTCTTCAAGGAAGCGGGCCTGGAGTACGGCAGCGGCGCGGCCTCCGCGCTCGACCTGCTCGGCGCCAGCCCCGGCGGGCCGGGCACCGTCAGCGGACTGATGCTCTTCGGCGTCGTGCTCGCCGCGCTGGCCGCCCTGACGCGCACCGAGCGCCAGGCGGGGATCTGGACCGCCTGGGCCGTCGCCGTCGTGGCACTCGTCTTCGCGGTCCTCTCGAACAGCTCCACCTGGGCCGGACCCGCGACCCTCGTCTACGGCCTCGCGCTGCTGGCCGCCGCGGCCGTCGGCGCCGACGGGGCACGCGCGCGCGTGGCCGAGCAGAGCTTCGGCTGGCGCCAGCCGGTGGCCGCGCTCATCGCCTTCGCCTGCGCCGCGGGCCCGCTGCTCGTCGCCGCCGGGTGGATCATCCGCGGCGCCGACGGACCCGTGGAACGCCGCGACCCGGTACAGGTGCCCGCGTTCGTCGCCGAGGAGAGCGGCACCCGCGACCAGGCCCGCACCCTCGTCCTGGACAGCCGCTCGGCCGCCACGGTCGGCTATGTCCTCGTCCGCGGTTCCGGCGCCCGTCTCGGCGACGCCGAACTGGCTTCGGCGAGCGGCGAGAACAAGAAGCTCGACAAGGTCGTCGCCAACCTCGTGGCGGGCTCCGGCGCCGACCAGGCCGACGAACTCGGCGGCTTCGCCGTGCGTTACGTCCTGGTCCGTAAGGGTGCGCCCCGCGAGGTGAGCCGTGTCCTGGACGCCACCCCGGGCCTGACCCGGCTGAGCCAGCAGGACGGCAGCGCCCTGTGGCGCGTCGACCAGCAGGTCGCGCGCGCCGCCATCGTCCCCGCTTCCGGTGACCCGGAGTCCATCGCGGCCGGACCGGTCGAGGTGCACACCACCGTCCCTGCCGGAGCCGACGGCCGCGTCCTGCGCCTCGCCGACAGCGCCGACGCGGGATGGACGGCGACCCTCGACGGCAAGCCGCTCACCCGCACCACGGTCGACGGCTGGGCCCAGGGCTTCGAACTGCCCGCCGGCGGCGGCAGGCTGGACGTCACCTTCGACGCCCCGCTGAGCCACACCGCGTGGCTGTGGGCCCAGGGCGGGCTCGCCCTCGTCCTCGTGGTGCTCGCCCTGCCCGGGCGGCGCCGGGACGTGGACGACGACCTTCCCGAGGAGGAGGCCGTGCCCGCCCAGGACGTCACGGGCGACGGCCGCCGCGCCCGCCGTCTGCGCGCTCAGGCCGAGACGGAGGCCGAGCAGTCGGCCGAGGACCTCGACGGCGAGTCGCCCGCGGACGAGGAGTTCCCGGCCGCCGCCGTCCCCCACCAGCAGGCGTACGGCGAATGGGACACCCCGAGCTACGCGGGCGCCGAGTACGGCACGTACGGCGAAGAGCAGTACGAGGGCCGGCAGCAGTACCCGGCGGGCACCTACGAGCAGCCGTACCAGGCGGACCCCTACCAGGGCGGCCAGGGCGGCCAGTACGACCCGTACGCCTACGGAGGCACGACGGCGTACGACCAGACGTACGGCCAGGGCTACGACGCGAACGGCCAGGCCTTCGACGCCCGGGGCCAGGGCTACGAAACGGGCGACCAGGGCTACGACCCGCCGTACGACCCCGCACGGCCCCCGCACGGCACCGACAGTGAGCGCCCCGACGGGAGCCAGCAGTGAACCGCACCACCCTGTCCCTGATCGCCGGCGCGACCGCGCTCGCCGCCGTCACCGGATTCGCGACCCTCAAGACGCCGGACGCCGCCGCCGACCACACCGCCGGGGCGGCCGCGCGGCTGCCCGTGGAGCGCACCAGCCTGCTCTGCCCGCAGCCGAGCACCTCCGACATCGCCGACACCGCGTACACGTCGTTCACGCCCGTCGCGGAGGGCGCCGGCGACCGCGGCAAGGCCGAACTCCAGGCCGCCACCGCGGAGTCGGACGGCAGCACCGTCGGCAAGAAGAGCGGCGGCAAGGCCGCCAAGCCCGTCGTCCGTCCCAAGGAGCCCGGCAAGCCCGCAACCGGCGACACCTCGGGCGCGCAGACACCCGCCCTCGTCGGCATCGCCGAGGGCAAGTTCGCGCCCGGCTGGACGGTTCAGGAGACCACGGACGTCGCCGTGGGCACCGGGCGCGGTCTGCTCGGCACCAACTGCACAGCCCCCGACACCGAGTTCTGGTTCCCGGGCGCCAGCACCGCCGAGGACCGCAGCGACTATGTGCACTTGACCAACCCCGACGACTCCGCGGCCGTCGTCGACATCGATCTGTACGGCAAGGACGGCAAGCTCAAGTCCTCGGTGGCCGACGGGATCACGGTCCAGCCGCACGCCAGCGAGCCGATCCTGCTGAGCACGCTGGCCGGCGATCCGCAGACCAACCTGACCGTGCACGTGACGGTGCGCAGCGGTCGCGTCGGAGCCGCCGTGCAGGCGCTGGACGACAAGATCGGCGGCGACTGGCTGGCCGCCTCCACGGACCCCGCCGGGACCCTCGTCCTGCCGGGCATCCCCAAGGACGCGACCTCCGTGCGCCTGGTCGCCTTCGCGCCCGGCGACACGGACGCCGACCTGAAGGTGCGCCTCGCCTCGCCCACCGGGCTGATCACCCCGGCGGGGAGCGAGACGCTGCACGTGAAGGCCGGTATGACCTCCGCCGTCGACCTCGGGGACGTCACCCGCGGCGAAGCGGGCTCCCTGGTGCTCACGCCCACCGACTCGTCCGTGCCGGTCGTCGCGGCCCTGCGGGTCGTGCGCGGCAAGGGCGACAAGCAGGAGACCGCGTTCATTCCGGCCACCGCCCCGGTCTCCGCGCGCGCGACGGCCGCCGACAACAGCGCCAAGGGCTCCACGCTCGCCGTGACCGCCCCCGGCGAGGGAGCCAAGATCAAGGTCACCGCGTCCGCGGGCTCCGCGCGCGGTACGGCCGTGACGAAGACGTTCACCATCAAGGGCGGGACCACCCAGAACGTCGAGGCGCCCGTCCCGAGCGGCCTCAAGGGCACGTACGCCCTCACCGTCGAGCCGGTCTCCGGAGGCCCGGTCTACGCCTCCCGGATGCTCGCGTCGACCCAGGACGGCGTCCCCGGCTTCACCGTCCAGACCCTTCCGGACGACCGCGGCACGGTCGCGGTGCCGGAAGCGGAACAGGACCTCTCGGTGCTGCTCAAGCAGTGATCCGGCACCGGTGATCCGGCACCGGTGATCCGGGCCCGCGGGGCCCGGACCCGCGGGGCCCGGACCGTCCTCAGTCCTCGCCGTAGCGCGGGTCCACCGTCTCCGGTGTCAGACCCAGCAGTTCCGCGACCTGTTCCACGACGACCTCGTGGACCAGGGCGGCGCGCTCGTCGCGGCCCTTGGTGCGGATCTCGACGGGGCGGCGGTACACGACCACGCGCGCGGGATGTCCCTCGCGTGCCGCGATGGTGCCGCCCAGGGGCACCGCCTCGTCGCTCCACCCCTCGCCCGAGCCCTCCAGGCGGGGGACCTCGAGGACCATGAAGTCGATGTCCGCGAGCTGTGGCCAGCGTCGCTCCAGTCGCTCCACGGAGTCCTGCACCAGATCCGCGAACACGTCGGAACGGCTTGCCGCGAGCGGCACCTGGGGCGGCGCCACGGGGCCGCGCATGCCCCTGCCGTGGCGGTCACGACGGCGGGGACCGGCTGCTGCGGCGCGGGGCGGTACGGGGTTGTCCATCACTGACGAAGAGTAGTCCCCGCCCGGCCCGGCCGCCCGGCCCCACGCGGCCGTCGCCCAGGGACCGGGGGACCGGGGGTCCCCGGTTCCGAATCCGTTCCGGATGTCGCCCGATGACCATTCCAGCCAAGCTTGGGCTCGATTCCGTATCCTTCCAAGACCGTCTTTGACATGGCAATTGACATGGTTCGTACCAAGTGGTGACCGGATTCAGGTCTGTTCGGCATTTCGACGCATGATCTCGCCCCAGGTCAGGGCCTGATGGCCGGAGAGCGGTGTGGGGCGTCTCACAGCACGACACGGTGGGGTGACCTGGGGGAGAGTCGTCGCGGCCCGCTCAAGAGTGCGGTACCGTCCAACGTCGTGAGCCCTGTACGTCGCTGTTCGCGCACCGCTTGCGGCCGCCCCGCCGTCGCGACGCTGACGTACGTCTACGCCGACTCGACCGCGGTCCTCGGCCCGCTCGCCACCTACGCCGAACCCCACTGCTACGACCTGTGCGCCGAGCACTCCGAGCGCCTCACCGCGCCGCGCGGCTGGGAGGTCGTCCGGCTCGCCGACACCTCCGGTCCCTCGCGCCCCAGCGGCGACGATCTGGAGGCGCTGGCGAACGCGGTGCGCGAGGCGGCCCGTCCGCAGCAGCGCGCGGCGGAGGCCGGCAATGGCCGCTCGGCGGACCCGATGGAGGTCGCGCGCCGCGGCCACCTGCGGATCCTGCGCTCGCCCGACAACTGAGCACCGCTCCACGCGCGACCGCATCCCCGTTCTCCCTTCTCGCCCCCTCTGCTCTCCTCTCCGCATCCCGTTCCCCTTCGGCGGGCCGCCTTCTCGCTGTGAGCCGGACGCCCGGTGCCCGGCGCCGCGCCTCCCGGTTCGCGGCTTCCCGGCGTACGCGGCCCGCGTCCTCCCGGCCCGCCCCACCGCACGTCCTTCCCGGATGCCGATTCCACTGAGCGACGCACGCCCATTGACGTGAAGTTGTCGCGGACACGACCATTCCGTCTGCCCTGAGAAATCGCTTTCCGCATCACGGAAACCGGGGAGGCGTCCGTGTACGTCCAGGAGCTGCAACCCGTCGCCGACTCGCTCGGCCTGTCCGCCCTCGTGGCCGCCCTGCCCCTCGTCATCGTGCTGATCCTGCTCGGCGGCTTCCGAGTGAAAGCCCACCTGGCGGGCCTGACGGGCCTTCTGGCGGCCTCGCTGGTCGCCTGGCTCGCGTACGGCATGCCGGTGACCCAGACGCTCTCGGGCGCCGTTCAGGGCGCCGCGTTCGGTCTCTTTCCCATCCTGTGGATCGTCGTCAACGCCCTGTGGGTGTACCGGATGACCGTCCGCACCCGGCACTTCGACATCCTGCGCCGCTCGTTCGGGCGGCTGTCCGACGATCCGCGCATCCAGGCACTCGTGGTCGCCTTCTGCTTCGGAGCCCTGCTGGAAGCCCTCGCCGGCTTCGGCGCACCCGTCGCGATCTGCTCGGTGATGCTGGTCGCCCTCGGTTTCGACCCGGTGCGTGCTGCCGTCGTCGCACTCGTCGCCAACACCGCGCCGGTCGCCTTCGGCGCGATGGGCACCCCGGTCGTGACGCTCGCCCAAGTCACCGGCCTGCCCCTGGACTCCGTCGCCTCCGTGGTCGGGCGGCAGACCCCGCTGCTCGCGCTGGTCGTGCCTCTCGTCCTCGTCGGCCTGGTCGACGGCAGGCGCGGACTGCGCGAGACCTGGGTGCCCGCCCTGGCGTGCGGAGTGGCCTTCGCCGCCGCCCAGTTCGCCGCCTCGAACTACGTCTCCGCGCAACTCGCCGACATCGGCGCCTCCTTGGCCGGTGCCGCGGCGCTGGTCGCCGTACCCCGCGCGCGCGTGCCCGCCACCGAGTCCGTACGCGCGTCGGTCCTGACCGGTGCGCGCAGCGAGGACCTCGACGAGGAGGACCCGCGCCGCGAAGTCGTGCGCGCCTACGCCCCGTACGCCCTCATCGTCGTCATCTTCTCGATCGCCCAGATCCCGGCCGTGAAGCAGTGGCTTGCGCGGGCGACCCGGACGTACGACTGGCCCTTCCTGGACGTCGTCGACCCGAACGGCAAGCCGGTGGGCGGGAACGTCTTCACCTGGCCGATCGTGGCGACCGGCGGCACCCTCGTGCTGCTCGCCGGACTCTGCACGGCCGTGGTGCTCGGGGTGCACGCGCGCGTGGCGGTCCGGGAATGGCTGGCGACCGTGCACGAGTTGAGGTTCGCGATCCTCACCGTGACGTCCGTGCTGGCCCTCGCCTACGTCATGAACCTCTCCGGACAGGCCGCGACCATCGGTCACTTCGTGGCTGCGGCCGGTGCCGGACTCGCCTTCCTGTCGCCCGTTCTGGGCTGGTTCGGCGTGGCGGTGTCCGGCTCCGACACCTCGGCGAACGCGCTCTTCGGGGCCCTCCAGGTGAGCGCAGCCCGCGAGTCGGGGCTGTCGCCCGAACTCCTCGCCGCCGCCAACAGTTCGGGCGGCGTCCTCGGCAAGATGATCTCGCCGCAGAACCTGACCATCGCCTGCGCGGCCGTCGGACTCGCGGGCCGCGAGGGCGATCTGCTGCGCAAGGTGCTGCCCTGGAGCCTCGGGCTGCTGCTCGTCATGTGCCTCGTCGTGGTGGGGCAGAGTTCACCGGTCCTGTCCTGGATGCTGCCCTGATACGGCTCGGACGCCCCCTTGAGACGGGCGGGTTTCCCCCGGATGACGGGGACTGTCCGCAGGTCACGGATGCGCGCCACTCGGGCTCGCCACGGCTCGCCGCCTTCCCGGACGGGTAGTTTGGGGTGACCGAAGTGGACTTCTGGAGGGTTGGCCGTGACTGCTGATCTGTCGCAGCTCGTGAAGGCGTACGACGTACGCGGGGTGGTCCCGGACCAGTGGGACGAGCCGCTGGCCGAGCTGTTCGGCGCCGCCTTCGTCCAGGTGACCGGAGCGGACGCCATCGTGATCGGGCACGACATGCGGCCCTCGTCGCCCGGACTGTCCCGCGCCTTCGCGCGCGGTGCGGCGGCGCGCGGGGTCGACGTGACCGAGATCGGCCTGTGCTCGACGGACCAGCTGTACTACGCGTCGGGCGCGCTCGGCCTGCCGGGCGCCATGTTCACCGCCTCGCACAACCCGGCCCAGTACAACGGCATCAAGATGTGCCGGGCCGGCGCGGCCCCCGTCGGCCAGGACACCGGCCTCGCGGAGATCCGCCAACTCGCCGAGTCCTGGCTGGACTCCGGTGCTCCGGCCTCGGACGCGACGCCCGGGACGATCACGCGACAGGACACGCTGGAGGACTACGCGACGTACCTCCGCGCCCTCGTCGACCTGACCTCGATCCGCCCCCTGAAGGTCGTCGTCGACGCGGGCAACGGCATGGGCGGACACACCGTCCCGACCGTGTTCTCCGGCCTGCCGCTGGAGCTCGTCCCGATGTACTTCGAACTGGACGGCACCTTCCCGAACCACGAGGCCAACCCGCTCGACCCGGCGAACATCGTGGACCTCCAGAAGCGCGTCCGCGAGGAGGGCGCCGACCTCGGCATCGCCTTCGACGGCGACGCCGACCGCTGCTTCGTCGTCGACGAGCGGGGCGAGCCGGTCTCCCCGTCCGCGATCACGGCGCTGGTCGCCGCACGCGAGCTGGCCAAGCACGGCGGCGGCACGGTCATCCACAACCTCATCACCTCCTGGTCGGTCCCCGAGGTCGTCCGCGAGCACGGCGGCACTCCGGTCCGCACCCGTGTCGGCCACTCCTTCATCAAGGCCGAGATGGCGAGCTCCGGCGCGATCTTCGGCGGCGAGCACTCCGCCCACTACTACTTCCGTGACTTCTGGAACGCCGACACCGGCATGCTGGCCGCCCTCCACGTCCTCGCCGCCCTCGGCGGTCAGGACGGCCCGCTCTCCGGCCTCGTCGCCGAGTACGACCGCTACGCCGGCTCCGGCGAGATCAACTCCACCGTCGACGACCAGGCGGCCCGCCTCGCCGCCGTCCGGGCCGCCTACGAGGGCCGCGAGGGCGTCACCATCGACGAACTCGACGGTCTGACCGTGACCTCCCAGGACGCCTGGTTCAACGTCCGCCCCTCCAACACCGAGCCCCTGCTCCGCCTCAACGCGGAGGCCCGCGACGAGGCGACGATGGCCAAGGTGCGGGACGAGGTGCTGGAGATCATCCGAGGCTGAGGGTTCCTCGTCCGGACCGTCGGCGGCCGACTGCCGACGGGCCGGCGAGGGCGAACACGGGACGCGGGCCGCAGAGGGCCCGCGGACCCGCCCGCACGCCTCCACCAGCCGGTGCCGCACCCCGGCATCAGGCTTCCCGCAGCGGTACCCTGACCAGGCCGCATCCACCGTTTCGGAAGGACACCCCATGCCGCTCGAAGCCGGCCTCCTGGAGATCCTCGCCTGCCCGGCCTGCCATGCCCCGCTCAAGGAGCAGGAGACCGAGCTGATCTGCACGGGAGCGGACTGCGGCCTCGCCTACCCGGTCCGCGACGGCATCCCCGTACTCCTGGTCGACGAGGCCCGCCGCCCCGCGTGAGCGACACGGTCGCCCCGCCGACAACGGCGTCGCGACCGCCGCGCGCGAGGCGACAGCCGCGCCGTCCCCGCCCGCGGACTTGCCGACGGCGCGGCAGGCACGACGACACCCGACGACAGGCGACAGCGCCGCCGCCCGCACGGACAACGGCGACGCCGCCGCACCGATCGGCGACCGGCGCACACCCGGCCGGCACCCGGTCCGACCCAGCGCCGCTCGTCAGCTCGCGCGAGCGACCCCGTGCAAGCGACCCCGGCGGCTCACGCGCAAGCGCCGCCCCGGCGACCGGAGGCTCCCGACCCCATGCTCGACGAATCGCTCCTCGACGATCCTGACGCGCTCGCCCGGGCCGACCGGCGGGCGCTGCTCCGTGGCGCGGCCGAGGCCGGCGCCCGGGTGCGCACCGCGGTCCGGCACGCCACCGAGGCCGGCGTCTCCGAGCTGAAGCCGGACGGCCGCCCACGCGCCGTCCTGATCGCCGGCCCCGGCATGGCCGCCACCGGCGTCGCCGAACTGCTCGGCACCCTCGCCGGAGCGAGCTGCCCCCTCACCCGGCTCACCCCCACGGGAGTCGCTCCCGCCGGGGGTGCCCTGCGCTGGGAACTGCCCGGCTGGGCGGGCCCCGTCGACCTCCTGCTGATCGCCACCCCCGACGGCAGCGAACCCGGCCTGGAACTGCTCATCGAGCAGGCCTACCGGCGCGGCAGCACCGTCGCCGCCGTCGCCCCCGGCGGCTCCCCCCTCGCCGAGTGGGTGGAAGGCAGCCACGGCCTCTTCGTACCGATGGCGACCGCCCCGTACGAGCAGGACGAGCCCCTGGCTGCCTCGGCCCCCGGCGTGCTCTGGGCCCTGCTCACCCCGCTGCTCGCCCTCCTCGACCGCACCGGCCTGGTCTCGGCCCCGCCGGAGGCCCTGCAGAAGGTCGCCGACCGCCTCGACCGCGTCGCCGAGCGCTGCGGCCCCGCCATCGCGGCGTACAGCAACCCGGCCAAGACCCTCGCCGTCGAACTGGCCGAGGCGCTCCCGGTGATCTGGACGGAGGGCACCTCGGCGGGCCCGGCGGGCCGCCGCTTCACCGCCGCGCTCGCCGAACTCGCCGGCCGCCCCGCGCTCACCGCCGAACTCCCCGAGGCGCTCGCCTCGCACAGCGTGCTGCTCGCCGGCGCGCTCGCCGCCGGCGCGGACCCCGACGACTTCTTCCGCGACCGCGTCGAGGAGGCCCAGGCGCTGCACGCGCGCGTGGTGCTCCTCCGCGACCGTCCGATCGGCGGGATCAGCGCCGCACCCGCCGCCCGCGAACTCGCCCTCGGCCACGACACCGCGATCAGCGAGCTCGAACCCGAGGAGGGCGGCGAACTGGAGACCCTCGCGGAACTGATCGCCATCACGGATTTCGCCGCCGTTTACCTGGCGCTCGCTTCGGGGGCCTGATCTTGGGCGGGACCTCCGGCCGGCGCCCGTCGCCGCCGGATCCCGTGACCGGCGCCCCTGACGCCACGCCTCCCGGCCAGCATCAGCGCCCGCACGCAGTGGGCCGAGCAGCGCACGTATGGAGAAGAAGACAGCCATGGACCGCCTCGACAACACCGTCCGCCCCTACGCCTGGGGTTCGACCACCGCCATTCCGCGGCTGCTCGGCCTGGAGCCGACCGGCGAGCCGCAGGCGGAGATGTGGATGGGCGCCCACCCGGGCGCACCCTCGCGCACCGGGCGCGGTCCGCTCAACGAGGTCGTCGCCGAGGACCCGGAGAAGGAACTCGGCCGCGCCGCAGTCGCCAAATTCGGCCCCCGCCTGCCGTTCCTCCTGAAGATCCTCGCCGCCGGCGCCCCCCTCTCCCTCCAGGTGCACCCCGACCGCGAACAGGCACGGGAGGGCTACGAGGACGAGGAGCGGCGCGGAGTCCCGATCGACGCCCCGCACCGCAACTACAAGGACGCCAACCACAAGCCCGAACTGATCTGCGCCCTCACCGAGTTCGACGGCCTGTGCGGCTTCCGCGCCCCCGAGGAGGCCGCCGGACTCCTCGCGGCCCTCGACGTCGACTCCCTCAAGCCGTACGTCGACCTGCTGCGCGCCCACCCGGAGGAGGCGGCGCTCCGCGAGGTCCTGACGGCGGTACTGGGCGCCGACCCCGACGACATGGCCCGTACGGTCACCGAGACCACGGCCGCCTGCGCCCGGCTCGGCGGCGACTACGCCCCGTACGCCGACCTCGCCCACCACTACCCGGGCGACCCCGGCGTCATCGCCGCGATGCTCCTCAACTACGTCCAGCTGCAGCCGGGCGAGGCCCTGTTCCTCGGTGCGGGCATCCCGCACGCGTACCTGAACGGCCTCGGCGTCGAGATCATGGCCAACAGCGACAACGTCCTGCGCTGCGGTCTGACCCCCAAGCACGTCGACGTCCCCGAACTCCTGCGCGTGGTCCGCTTCGAGGCGGGCGACCCCGGTGTCCTGCGCCCCGAGGCGTCCCCCGACGGCGAGGAGGTCTACGCGACCCCCATCGACGAGTTCCGCCTCTCCCGGTATGTCGTCGCCGAGGGTGCCGACCCGCACGACCTCACCCGCGAGACCCCGCAGATCCTGCTCTGCACCTCGGGTTCCGTGCGCGCCGACGGCATCGACCTCACCCCCGGCGGATCGGTCTTCGTACCGGCCGGCGAAAAGGCCGAAGTGTCCGGGTCCGGCACGATCTTCCGTGCGACAGTGGTGGCCTGACGGGGCGACTGTGCTGGCCTGAGGCGCCGCCGACGGACCGGGCTGCAAGAATGGCGCACCGCAAAGGGCGGGCAAAGCCCGGACCGGGGTACCAGGGTACGAACGTGGTCCGGACGGCGTACGAAGGGACAGCAGGAGCAGATGAGCGCTTCAGGCGGCACCAAGGCGATCGTGGCGGCACTCGGTGCCAACCTCGCGATCGCGGCAGCGAAGTTCGTGGCGTTCGCGTTCAGCGGCTCCTCCTCGATGCTCGCCGAGGGCGTTCACTCGCTCGCAGACTCCGGCAACCAGGCGCTGCTCCTGGTCGGCGGAAAGAAGGCCCAGCGCGAGGCGACCCCGCAGCACCCGTTCGGCTACGGCCGCGAGCGCTACATCTACGCCTTCCTCGTCTCGATCGTCCTGTTCTCCGTCGGCGGCATGTTCGCCGTCTACGAGGGCTACGAGAAGATCAAGCACCCGCACGAGATCGAGCACTGGTACTGGCCGGTGGGCGTGCTGGTGTTCGCGATCATCGCCGAGAGCTTCTCCTTCCGTACGGCCATCAAGGAGTCCAACGAGCTGCGCGGCTCGCACTCCTGGTCCCAGTTCATCCGCCGCTCCAAGGCCCCCGAGCTGCCCGTCGTCCTCCTGGAGGACTTCGGCGCCCTCATCGGTCTGGTCCTCGCGCTCGGCGGCGTCGGCCTCGCCCTGCTCACCGGCAACGGCGTCTGGGACGGCATCGGCACGGTCTGCATCGGTGTCCTGCTCATCCTGATCGCGCTGGTCCTCGCCGCCGAGACCAAGTCCCTGCTGCTGGGCGAGTCGGCGGGCCCCGAGGACACCGAGAAGATCGAGGCGGCGATGGTCGACGGCGCCACCGTCACCGGCATCATCCACATGCGCACGCTCCACCTCGGTCCGGAGGAGCTCCTGGTCGCGGCGAAGATCGCCGTCAAGCACGACGACACGGCCACCCAGGTGGCCTCCGCGATCGACGCCGCCGAGTCCCGCATCCGCACCGCCGTCCCGATCGCCCGGGTCATCTACCTGGAGCCGGACATCTACAGCGAGACGGAGGCGGCCAAGGGCCCGGACCGCGAGGCGACTCCCGGCGGACCGTCGCAGTCGCCGGCCGATCACTGACACCACCCGCTCGTACGCCGTCGGGGCCCGCCTGAGATCTCAGGCGGGCCCCGACGGCGTGCATCTCCGCCGTTCAGCCCTGCCGATCGGTTCCGTTGTTCGGCTCCGCCGGCCGACTCACGTGTCCCGGTCCCCGGTACGGCCCACGGCGGCATCACGGGTACCACCCGCCCCCTGAACGGGCCGGTGCCGGGCCCGCCGGACTCCGCTCTGTGCATAGGCGGACTGGGGAGGGACGGGCCCACCGGTGTAGCTTGGTCGGTGAGCCAGACGTCGCTGCTGATGGCGGTCGGGCGGTCCCACCGCGGACCGGCCGAGGGAGAGAGGGCCTCCGACGGACTGCGCTGCGCGCACCGGGCACTGCTGTGCCCTGCCGGGGCACGTCCGTGCCCCGTCGGGCATGCGTTCGTGCCGACCGCCGCGCAGAACAGCCCTACCCACCTCGCCCCGATTCCGAGGAGCAGCTCGTATGACGACTGTCGACAACCGACAGGACTTCAAGGTCGCCGACCTCTCCCTGGCCGCCTTCGGCCGCAAGGAGATCACCCTCGCCGAGCACGAGATGCCCGGCCTGATGTCGATCCGCAGGGAGTACGCCGAGGCGCAGCCCCTCGCGGGCGCCCGCGTCACCGGCTCCCTGCACATGACGGTGCAGACCGCCGTCCTCATCGAGACCCTGGTCGCCCTCGGCGCCGAGGTCCGCTGGGCCTCCTGCAACATCTTCTCCACCCAGGACCACGCCGCCGCCGCCATCGCGGTCGGCCCGAACGGCACGCCCGAGAACCCGCAGGGCGTCCCGGTCTTCGCCTGGAAGGGCGAGACCCTGGAGGAGTACTGGTGGTGCACGGAGCAGGCGCTGACCTGGCCGAACACCCCCACCGGCGGCCCGAACATGATCCTGGACGACGGTGGTGACGCCACCCTCCTCGTCCACAACGGCGTCCAGTACGAGAAGGACGGCAAGGTCCCCTCGGTCGACACCGCCGAGTCCGACGAGCACCGTGTCGTCCTCGAACTCCTGCACCGCACCATCACGGACGGCTCGCAGAAGTGGACCCAGCTCGCCTCGGAGATCCGCGGCGTGACCGAGGAGACCACGACCGGCGTCCACCGCCTGTACGAGATGTACCGCGACGGCACCCTGCTGTTCCCGGCGATCAACGTGAACGACGCCGTCACCAAGTCGAAGTTCGACAACAAGTACGGCTGCCGCCACTCCCTGATCGACGGCATCAACCGCGCCACCGACACCCTGATCGGCGGCAAGACCGCCGTCGTCTGCGGCTACGGCGACGTGGGCAAGGGCTGCGCGGAGTCCCTGCGCGGCCAGGGCGCCCGCGTGATCATCACCGAGATCGACCCGATCTGCGCCCTGCAGGCGGCGATGGACGGCTACCAGGTCACGACCCTCGACGAGGTCGTCGACAAGGCCGACATCTTCGTCACCACGACGGGCAACAAGGACATCATCATGGCCGCGGACATGGCCAAGATGAAGCACCAGGCGATCGTCGGCAACATCGGCCACTTCGACAACGAGATCGACATGGCCGGCCTCGCCAAGATCCCCGGCATCGTCAAGGACGAGGTCAAGCCGCAGGTCCACACCTGGAAGTTCCCCGACGGCAAGGTCATCATCGTGCTGTCCGAGGGCCGCCTGCTGAACCTGGGCAACGCGACCGGCCACCCGTCCTTCGTGATGTCCAACTCGTTCGCGGACCAGACCCTGGCCCAGATCGAGCTGTTCACCAAGCCCGAGGAGTACCCGACCGACGTCTACGTGCTGCCCAAGCACCTCGACGAGAAGGTCGCCCGTCTCCACCTCGACGCGCTCGGCGTGAAGCTCACGACGCTCCGCCCCGAGCAGGCCTCGTACATCGGTGTCGAGGTCGACGGCCCGTACAAGTCGGACCACTACCGCTACTGAGCACGCCCGCCGAGCAGCGATACCACCGCTCGGCGTCCGGATGTCAGCAGGCCCTCGCCGTCCCGGCGGGGGCCTGTCCCCGATGAGGACCTGAACGCCCATGCCCCGCGGCCGTTATTCGCTCCATGATCCGCACGACCACACCCCCCTGGCCGAAGAACACTTCCACTGCGCGCCCGGTCCTTCCGGCTGGCGCTACGTCTCCCAACTCACCACCCCCTCCGGCACAGAACCCGACAGCGCCTCCCGGCAGGGCACGGTCACCGGCTCCGTCGACCTCACCCTCGACGAGCTCGGCCGCCCCATCCGCCTCGAACTCCATGCCGCCGACTGGCAGGTAAAGGCCGCCGCCCTCGACGGCGTGACCTGGGTCCGCACCGACCCGACCGGCACCGAGGCCACGGAAGGCAATGTGCCCGCCCATGCCTTCACCGGCACGTCCCCCGCGTTTCTCGTCGCCACCGCCCGTCTCCTCCGCCTCACCCCTTCCGCCGACGCCCCGGCGACCCGCGTACGCCTCGTCGCCTTCACCGACCCGGTCCTCGCCCCGCGCACCCTCGACCAGTCCTGGGCCTTGATCGCAAGCGAAACACACGCCACTGACAACGGTCCGCTGACCGTGGACGAATACCGGGTCACAGCGCTGGACACGGGGGAGCAGCACGCCGTGCACATCGCGGGAGACGTGGTGCTCGCGGCCCCCGGCATCGAACTGGAGCACCTCGAGTCACCACCGTCGGTGTTCACCTGACGGCGGTTTCGCGCTGCTGTGCCGGCCTGGGATGCCGAGCTCGGCGGTGCACGCGGCTACGCGGGCGGCGCGAAGCCGGTCGTCGGACGCTCGGCCTCGTCGCCCCGCTCGGCCGGGCGGACCGGACTGACCGGGCCGGCCGTGGGCGGGGAGGTCTGCGGGGCCGCGGGCTGTCGAGCGGTGACCGGATACCCGGCAGGGACCGGTCCGACCGGATATCCGGTGGGGCCCGGTCGGCCGGCGTGGGCACCGGGTCCCGGCTGGAAGGGATACCCGGCAGGGGCACCTGGTCGGCCGGGATGGCCGACGGGACTGCCCGGCTGGACGGGATAGCCGGGTTGGACGGGATACCCGGGCTGGACGGGGTAGGCACCGGCTCCCGGTGCCGCGAACGGGCTCGGCGCGCTTCCGAACGCCCGACGAGCCTCCCGGGTCTGCCTCTCCTGCACCACGGCCGCCAGATACGCCCCCGCCGGCACACCCTGCGGCGCCGGAACTCCGGTACGAGCCGCGAGGTCCACGGCGAGCCGTTCCGCCATCGCCCCACCGACCTGCGGATCCAGCTGCTGCATCCGCGTCAGGTACTGGCGAATGGCCAGCCACAGCCCGTCCGGAACGGCGGACAGATCGAGCTCCGCGAACCGTCCCGCCAGCCAGGGCGGCGGCGGAGGAACGAACGGCATCCGTCCCACCGGTATCCGTTCCCGTACGACAAGGGTCCCCCCGAAGACGTCCCCGAGCCGCCGCCCACGCTCCGACACCAGCGAGGCGATGCAGGCGACGATTCCGAACGTCATCAGGATCTCGACCACACCCACCGCTCCGCGCACCAGCGCGTGCCGGAACCGGATCGGCCCGCCGTCGTCCCGGACCACCCGCAGCCCGCACGCCAGCTTCCCCAAGGACCGGCCGTGGCTGAGCGTCTCGACGGCTATCGGCCCCCCGACCAGCACAAGAAGGAAGCTCGCGATCGATATGGCGATCTGCGCCGCCTCGTCCAACGCGGCGGTCGACGCGACCAGACCGATGGTCACGACGATGTAGACCATCACCGCCACGGCCAGATCGAGCAACACGGCCAGCGCCCGGCTCGGCAGTTTCGCGGGGCGCAACTCCAGCGCCACCGCCTCGCCCGTCACTAGCTCACTCACGCTCGCCGTCCTTCCCCTGACCTGCCCCGAGAACAGCCAGTCTGCCAAGCTGAGGGCACATCGCGCCGCAGTAAGACAAGCTGACATCCAAGATGAGCAGCCGACGAGCAGCCGAGGAGCAGGCAAACCGATGGACCTCGACGTCTTCGTCTCCTCCCACCGAGCCGAGTGGGACAGACTCGACGCCCTGCTGCGCCGCCAGCGCCGCCTCACCGGAACCGAGGCAGACGAACTCGTCACCCTGTACCAGCGAACCGCCACGCATCTCTCGCTGATCCAGTCCAGCGCGCCGGACCCCCAGCTCACCGGGCGCCTCAGCCAACTCGTGGCACGCGCGCGCAGCGCCGTGACAGGCACCCGCCGAGCCTCCTGGCGCGATGTCGTCCGCTTCCTGACACACGGTTTCCCGGCAGCGGTCTACCGCTCCCGCCACTGGTGGGTGCCCACGGCGCTCCTGTCCACGGCGGTAGCGGCCCTCCTCGGGTGGTGGATCGGCACCCACCCCGAAGTCCAGGCCTCCATCGCCGCGCCCAGCGAGCTGCGTGACCTCACCCGGCCCGGTGGCGAGTACGAGACCTACTACTCCAGCCACCCAGCGGCCTCCTTCGCCGCCCAGGTGTGGACGAACAACGCCCAGGCCGCGGCGATGTGCCTGGTGCTAGGCATCTTCCTGGGCATCCCGGTCCTCTGGATCCTCTTCCAGAACATGCTCAACCTGGGCGTCGGCATCGGCCTGATGTCATCGGCCGGCCGCCTCGACACCTTCCTGGGGCTCGTCCTCCCGCACGGCCTGCTGGAACTGACCGCCGTGTTCGTCGCCGCCGGCACAGGAATGCGCCTGGGCTGGACCGTGATCGACCCGGGCCCGAGATCCCGTCGGACCGCCCTGGCGGAAGAGGGCCGCGCCGCGCTGGGCATGGCGATAGGCCTGGCCCTGATCCTCTTCGTCTCCGGGGCCATCGAAGGCTTCGTCACGCCCTCGGGTCTTCCCACATGGGCCCGAATCGGCATCGGAATCGCGGCTGAACTGGCCTTTCTTCTGTACGTCTATGTCCTTGGAGGTCGCGCGGCACGCTCCGGCGACACCGGTGACGTCGCGGCATGGGAGCGCAGCGCCACTCTCCCGACGGCCGCCTGATGTGCGTACACACCCGCTGACCTGCTAGTCTCCTCTTCGCCCCAGAAAACCCGTTGACAGAGGTAGACTGGGGAGGTAGATTCGAACAGTTGCCTAGAACTGGACACGTCCGGCGGCAGCGGTTAGAGTCTGCTCGCTTCTCAAAGCAATCGACACGTCGATTCAGAAGAAGCCCCTCCTGATGATTCAGAAATGGTCGCCGGTCAATCCGGTCCACGGATTCTGATAAAGTCGGAGCCGCTGGAAAGGGAAACGCGAAAGCGGATTACCTGGAAAGCACCGAGGAAACCAGGCCCGAAAGGTTCTGATAGAGTCGGACTCGCCGGAAAGGGAAACGCGAAAGCGGGAACCTGGAAAGCACCGAGGAAATCGGATACGGAAACGGTCTGATAGAGTCGGAAACGCAAGACCGAAGGGAAGCGCCCGGAGGAAAGCCCGAGAGGGTGAGTACAAAGGAAGCGTCCGTTCCTTGAGAACTCAACAGCGTGCCAAAAATCAACGCCAGATATGTTGATACCCCGTCTCCGGCCGATCGGTCGGGACGAGGTTCCTTTGAAAAAGTCCTGCCGGGCACTGCCTGGTAGGCGCATCAGCGAGGACGCTGTGAACGCCGGTCCTATTCCGACCGGTTGTTCCGCTCTCATGATGTTTCACCGGATTACCGGTAAACATTCACGGAGAGTTTGATCCTGGCTCAGGACGAACGCTGGCGGCGTGCTTAACACATGCAAGTCGAACGATGAAGCCCTTCGGGGTGGATTAGTGGCGAACGGGTGAGTAACACGTGGGCAATCTGCCCTTCACTCTGGGACAAGCCCTGGAAACGGGGTCTAATACCGGATAACACTCCTGCCTGCATGGGTGGGGGTTAAAAGCTCCGGCGGTGAAGGATGAGCCCGCGGCCTATCAGCTTGTTGGTGAGGTAGTGGCTCACCAAGGCGACGACGGGTAGCCGGCCTGAGAGGGCGACCGGCCACACTGGGACTGAGACACGGCCCAGACTCCTACGGGAGGCAGCAGTGGGGAATATTGCACAATGGGCGAAAGCCTGATGCAGCGACGCCGCGTGAGGGATGACGGCCTTCGGGTTGTAAACCTCTTTCAGCAGGGAAGAAGCGAAAGTGACGGTACCTGCAGAAGAAGCGCCGGCTAACTACGTGCCAGCAGCCGCGGTAATACGTAGGGCGCAAGCGTTGTCCGGAATTATTGGGCGTAAAGAGCTCGTAGGCGGCTTGTCACGTCGGTTGTGAAAGCCCGGGGCTTAACCCCGGGTCTGCAGTCGATACGGGCAGGCTAGAGTGTGGTAGGGGAGATCGGAATTCCTGGTGTAGCGGTGAAATGCGCAGATATCAGGAGGAACACCGGTGGCGAAGGCGGATCTCTGGGCCATTACTGACGCTGAGGAGCGAAAGCGTGGGGAGCGAACAGGATTAGATACCCTGGTAGTCCACGCCGTAAACGGTGGGAACTAGGTGTTGGCGACATTCCACGTCGTCGGTGCCGCAGCTAACGCATTAAGTTCCCCGCCTGGGGAGTACGGCCGCAAGGCTAAAACTCAAAGGAATTGACGGGGGCCCGCACAAGCAGCGGAGCATGTGGCTTAATTCGACGCAACGCGAAGAACCTTACCAAGGCTTGACATACACCGGAAAGCATTAGAGATAGTGCCCCCCTTGTGGTCGGTGTACAGGTGGTGCATGGCTGTCGTCAGCTCGTGTCGTGAGATGTTGGGTTAAGTCCCGCAACGAGCGCAACCCTTGTTCTGTGTTGCCAGCATGCCCTTCGGGGTGATGGGGACTCACAGGAGACTGCCGGGGTCAACTCGGAGGAAGGTGGGGACGACGTCAAGTCATCATGCCCCTTATGTCTTGGGCTGCACACGTGCTACAATGGCAGGTACAAAGAGCTGCGAAGCCGCGAGGCGGAGCGAATCTCAAAAAGCCTGTCTCAGTTCGGATTGGGGTCTGCAACTCGACCCCATGAAGTCGGAGTTGCTAGTAATCGCAGATCAGCATTGCTGCGGTGAATACGTTCCCGGGCCTTGTACACACCGCCCGTCACGTCACGAAAGTCGGTAACACCCGAAGCCGGTGGCCCAACCCCTTGTGGGAGGGAGCTGTCGAAGGTGGGACTGGCGATTGGGACGAAGTCGTAACAAGGTAGCCGTACCGGAAGGTGCGGCTGGATCACCTCCTTTCTAAGGAGCATCTAGGCCGCCGAGTTCGCTTGGTGGTCCAGGGCCATTACGTCGGCACACGTTCGACGGTGGTTGCTCATGGGTGGAACGTTGATTATTCGGCACTCTCAGTCATCTCGGGCTGCAAGTACTGTTCTTCGGAGCGTGGAAAGCTGATCATGAGTGGCGAGGGTGTCGGGCACGCTGTTGGGTGTCTGAAGGTACGGCCGAATGTTGGCTGCCTTCAGTGCCGGCCCCAGTGCACTCGAACTACTGGTTCGGGGTGATGGGTGGTTGGTCGTTGTTTGAGAACTGCACAGTGGACGCGAGCATCTGTGGCCAAGTTTTTAAGGGCGCACGGTGGATGCCTTGGCACCAGGAACCGATGAAGGACGTGGGAGGCCACGATAGTCCCCGGGGAGCCGTCAACCAGGCTTTGATCCGGGGGTTTCCGAATGGGGAAACCCGGCAGTCGTCATGGGCTGTCACCCACTGCTGAACACATAGGCAGTGTGGAGGGAACGCGGGGAAGTGAAACATCTCAGTACCCGCAGGAAGAGAAAACAACCGTGATTCCGGGAGTAGTGGCGAGCGAAACCGGATGAGGCCAAACCTTGTATGTGTGAGACCCGGCAGGGGTTGCATGCAAGGGGTTGTGGGATCTCTCTTTCACAGTCTGCCGGCTGTGAGGCGAGTCAGAAACCGTTGATGTAGGCGAAGGACATGCGAAAGGTCCGGCGTAGAGGGTAAGACCCCCGTAGTCGAAACATCAACGGCTCGTTTGAGAGACACCCAAGTAGCACGGGGCCCGAGAAATCCCGTGTGAATCTGGCGGGACCACCCGCTAAGCCTAAATATTCCCTGGTGACCGATAGCGGATAGTACCGTGAGGGAATGGTGAAAAGTACCGCGGGAGCGGAGTGAAATAGTACCTGAAACCGTGTGCCTACAAGCCGTGGGAGCGTCGCGCATTGAGTTTACTCAATGCGTCGTGACTGCGTGCCTTTTGAAGAATGAGCCTGCGAGTTTGCGGTGCGTTGCGAGGTTAACCCGTGTGGGGAAGCCGTAGCGAAAGCGAGTCCGAATAGGGCGATTCAGTAGCGCGCTCAAGACCCGAAGCGGAGTGATCTAGCCATGGGCAGGTTGAAGCGGCTGTAAGAGGTCGTGGAGGACCGAACCCACCAGGGTTGAAAACCTGGGGGATGACCTGTGGTTAGGGGTGAAAGGCCAATCAAACTCCGTGATAGCTGGTTCTCCCCGAAATGCATTTAGGTGCAGCGTCGTGTGTTTCTTGCCGGAGGTAGAGCACTGGATAGGCGATGGGCCCTACCGGGTTACTGACCTTAGCCAAACTCCGAATGCCGGTAAGTGAGAGCGCGGCAGTGAGACTGTGGGGGATAAGCTCCATGGTCGAGAGGGAAACAGCCCAGAGCATCGACTAAGGCCCCTAAGCGTACGCTAAGTGGGAAAGGATGTGGAGTCGCACAGACAACCAGGAGGTTGGCTTAGAAGCAGCCACCCTTGAAAGAGTGCGTAATAGCTCACTGGTCTAGTGATTCCGCGCCGACAATGTAGCGGGGCTCAAGCGTACCGCCGAAGTCGTGTCATTGCAGCAATAGGGCCAACGCCCGCTGTGATGGGTAGGGGAGCGTCGTGTGCCGGGTGAAGCCGCGCCGGAAGGCAGTGGTGGACGGTTCACGAGTGAGAATGCAGGCATGAGTAGCGATACACACGTGAGAAACGTGTGCGCCGATTGACTAAGGGTTCCTGGGTCAAGCTGATCTGCCCAGGGTAAGTCGGGACCTAAGGCGAGGCCGACAGGCGTAGTCGATGGATAACCGGTTGATATTCCGGTACCCGCTGTGAAGCGTCAAACATTGAACCAGGCGATGCTAAGTCCGTGAAGCCGCCCCGGAGCCTTCGGGCAAAGGGGAGTGGTGGAGCCGACGGACCAGACCTGCAGTAGGTGAGTGATGGGGTGACGCAGGAAGGTAGTCCATCCCGGGCGGTGGTTGTCCCGGGGTAAGGGTGTAGGCCGTGTGATAGGCAAATCCGTCACACATCAAGGCTGAGACCTGATGCCGAGCCGATTGTGGTGAAGTGGATGATCCTATGCTGTCGAGAAAAGCCTCTAGCGAGTTTCATGGCGGCCCGTACCCTAAACCGACTCAGGTGGTCAGGTAGAGAATACCGAGGCGTTCGGGTGAACTATGGTTAAGGAACTCGGCAAAATGCCCCCGTAACTTCGGGAGAAGGGGGGCCATCACTGGTGATCCGATTTACTCGGTGAGCTGGGGGTGGCCGCAGAGACCAGCGAGAAGCGACTGTTTACTAAAAACACAGGTCCGTGCGAAGCCGTAAGGCGATGTATACGGACTGACGCCTGCCCGGTGCTGGAACGTTAAGGGGACCGGTTAGTCACTCTTCGGGGTGGCGAAGCTGAGAACTTAAGCGCCAGTAAACGGCGGTGGTAACTATAACCATCCTAAGGTAGCGAAATTCCTTGTCGGGTAAGTTCCGACCTGCACGAATGGCGTAACGACTTCTCGACTGTCTCAACCATAGGCCCGGTGAAATTGCACTACGAGTAAAGATGCTCGTTTCGCGCAGCAGGACGGAAAGACCCCGGGACCTTTACTACAGTTTGATATTGGTGTTCGGTTCGGCTTGTGTAGGATAGGTGGGAGACTGTGAAGTCATGGCGCCAGCCATGGTGGAGTCGCCGTTGAAATACCACTCTGGTCGTGCTGGATGTCTAACCTGGGTCCGTGATCCGGATCAGGGACAGTGTCTGATGGGTAGTTTAACTGGGGCGGTTGCCTCCTAAAGAGTAACGGAGGCGCCCAAAGGTTCCCTCAGCCTGGTTGGTAATCAGGTGTTGAGTGTAAGTGCACAAGGGAGCTTGACTGTGAGACCGACGGGTCGAGCAGGGACGAAAGTCGGGACTAGTGATCCGGCGGTGGCTTGTGGAAGCGCCGTCGCTCAACGGATAAAAGGTACCCCGGGGATAACAGGCTGATCTTCCCCAAGAGTCCATATCGACGGGATGGTTTGGCACCTCGATGTCGGCTCGTCGCATCCTGGGGCTGGAGTCGGTCCCAAGGGTTGGGCTGTTCGCCCATTAAAGCGGTACGCGAGCTGGGTTTAGAACGTCGTGAGACAGTTCGGTCCCTATCCGCTGTGCGCGTAGGAATATTGAGAAGGGCTGTCCCTAGTACGAGAGGACCGGGACGGACGAACCTCTGGTGTGCCAGTTGTCCTGCCAAGGGCATGGCTGGTTGGCTACGTTCGGGAGGGATAACCGCTGAAAGCATCTAAGCGGGAAGCCTGCTTCGAGATGAGTATTCCCACCCCCTTGAGGGGTTAAGGCTCCCAGTAGACGACTGGGTTGATAGGCCAGATCTGGAAGGCGGGCAACCGCTGGAGGTGACTGGTACTAATAGGCCGAGGGCTTGTCCTCAGTTGCTCGCGTCCACTGTGTTGGTTCTGAAACCACGAACAACCGTCGTAGCTATGCCACGGCTCCGGTTGACAGTTTCATAGTGTTTCGGTGGTCATAGCGTGAGGGAAACGCCCGGTTACATTCCGAACCCGGAAGCTAAGCCTCACAGCGCCGATGGTACTGCAGGGGGGACCCTGTGGGAGAGTAGGACGCCGCCGAACAAATTTTGAAGAAAACCCCCGTACCGGGAAACCGGTCACGGGGGTTTTCTGCGTTTGTGGTCCTTTTCCCGGGACCCCAAAGGGCCGGTCCTTTCTGTATTCGCTTACAAGCGGCCTGCGGACTTCAGCGCCAGATAGGCGTCCGCGAGAGCCGGCGCCAGGTTGTCCGGGGTCGCGTCGACGACCGTGACTCCGCGGCGTTGCAGTTGCTCGGCCGTGCGTCGCCGCTCGGCCTCGGCCTGGGCCGCCGCCGCTGCCTCGTACACCGCGTCGGTGTTTCCCCTGGCCTTCGCCATACGCGCGATGTGCGGGTCCGCGACGGATGCCAGCAACACCGTGTGACGCTGGGTGAGGCCGGAGAGGACGGGGAGCAGGCCCTCTTCGATGGGGGCCGCGGCGAGGCTCGTCAGGAGCACGATCAACGAGCGGCGTGGGGCCGTACGCCGGGCGGTGGCGGTGAGACCACGGGCGTCCGTCTCCACGAGCTCCGGTTCCAGGCCGGCCATCGCGTTGACCAGGGACGGGAGGACGTCGCCTGCCGCGCTGCCCTGGACGAGGGCGCGTACCCGACGGTCGTAGGCGAGGAGGTCCACGCGGTCTCCGGCGCGAGAGGCCAGGGCGGCGAGGAGCAGGGCCGCGTCCATGGAGGCGTCGAGGCGAGGGGCGTCGCCGACGCGGCCCGCGGAGGTGCGGCCGGTGTCGAGGACGAGAAGGATGTGCCGGTCGCGCTCGGGACGCCAGGTGCGTACGGCGACCGTCGTCCGGCGGGCTGTGGCGCGCCAGTCGATGGAACGGGTGTCGTCGCCGGGGACGTACTCGCGCAGGCTGTCGAACTCCGTGCCCTCACCCCGCGTCAGCACGCTGGTGCGGCCGTCGAGTTCGCGGAGCCGAGCCAGTTTGGAGGGGAGATGCTTCCGGCTGGTGAAGGGGGGCAGGACGCGTACGGTCCAGGGGACCTTGTGACTGCCCTGGCGGGAGAAGAGGCCGAGGGGGCCGTAGGAGCGGATGGTGACGCGGTCGGCCTGGCGGTCGCCGCGGCGTGTGGGGCGCAGACGGGTCGTCAGGCGCCGGCGTTCGCCGGCGGGGACCGTCAGGTGCTGACGGGAGGCCGTGACCTCGGTGCCGGGTTCCCAACTGCTCGGCGGCCAGGCGTCGCGGAGGTGCGCGCGCAGGGGGCGGCCGGAGGGATTGGTGACGGTGAGGGTGACGTCCGCGGACTCGCCCAGGCGTACCGAGGTGTCGCCGGAGCGGGTCAGGCCGAGGCGCCGTACGGGAGCCGCGAGGGCGGCGTCGCAGGCGCAGGCCAGGGCCAGGGGGGCGTTCACGGCGAGGATGCCTGTCCAGCTGGGTTCCCAGATGCCGACGGGGAGTGCGCCCAGGGCCGCCAGGAGGGCGGCGCGTCCGGTGAGTGCCATCAGCGGGGGACGGGGACGTGGGCAAGGATCGCGTTGATGACGGAGTCGGCCGTCACGCCCTCCATCTCGGCTTCGGGGCGGAGTTGGATGCGGTGGCGGAGGGTGGGCAGGGCCAGGGCCTTCACGTCGTCGGGGATGACGTAGTCGCGGCCGGTCAGCCAGGCCCAGGCGCGGGCTGTGGCGAGCAGAGCGGTCGCGCCGCGCGGGGAGACGCCGAGGGTGAGGGACGGCGACTCGCGGGTGGCGCGGCAGATGTCGACGACGTAGCCGGTGATCTCGGGGGAGACGGACGTCTTGGCGACCGCGGCGCGGGCGGCTTCGAGGTCGGCGGCGCCGGCCACGGGGCGCAGACCGGCGGCGCGCAGGTCGCGCGGGTTGAAGCCCTCGGCGTGGCGGGTGAGGACGTTGATCTCGTCCTGGCGGGAGGGCAGAGGGATCGTCAGTTTGAGCAGGAAGCGGTCCAGTTGGGCCTCGGGGAGGGGATACGTTCCCTCGTACTCGACCGGGTTCTGGGTCGCGGCGACCAGGAACGGCTCGGGAAGCGGTCGGGGTGTGCCGTCGACCGTGACCTGGCGTTCCTCCATCGCCTCGAGCAGCGACGCCTGGGTCTTGGGAGGCGTGCGGTTGATCTCGTCGGCGAGCAGGAGGTTGGTGAACACCGGGCCGGGCTGGAAGGAGAACTCGGCGGTGCGTGCGTCGTAGACGAGTGAGCCGGTGACGTCGCTCGGCATCAGGTCGGGTGTGAACTGGACGCGTTTGGTGTCGAGTTCCAGTGCGGACGCGAGGGCGCGGACGAGCAACGTTTTGGCCACTCCGGGGACTCCTTCGAGGAGAACGTGTCCGCGGCAGAGGAGGGCGACGACGAGACCGGTCACGGCGGGGTCCTGGCCGACCACGGCTTTGGCGATCTCGGCGCGCAGGGCCTCCAGGGAGGAGCGGGCGGTGTCCGCGTCCCCGGAGTACCCGGCGTACCCGGCGTTGTCAGTGGTCGGGTCCATCATGAAATGCGTACCTCTCTTTCGAGGGCGTCGAGTTGGTCGGCAAGGGAGACGAGGGCCGCGTCGTCGCGGGGCGGCGGCCCGAAGAGGAGCGGGAGCAGGGCCTGTCCGTCGCCTTGGAGGCGGGCGGACAGGGCGGGGAGCAGGGCTTCGGGCGCGTGGGCCTGGGCCGGGGGCACGCCGATGAGGGGGGCGAGGCGGGTGCGGGTGGCGGAGCGCAGAGCGGAGGCCGCGCGGTCGCGGGCGTTGGCCTTGCGGTAGAGGCGGGCGCGGCCTTCGGCGGTTTCGGAGGCGCGGATCGCGACGGGGAGGCGTTCGGGTACGAGGGGGCCCATCCGGCGTGCCCGCCACAGGGCGGCCAGGATCGCCGCGATGAAGAGCTGCAGTGTGCCCCAGAGCCAGCCCGAGGGGAGCAGGTCGAAGAAGCTCTGGTCGCCCGCGTCGGTGGCCGAGTCGTCGGAGAGCGAGGGGAGGTACCAGACCAGGTGGGAGCGGGAACCGAGGAGTTGGAGCGCGAGCGAGGCGTTGCCCTGCTCGTCGAGGCGGTCGTTGTAGAGGATGTCGGGGGCGCCGAGCACGACGGTGTCGCCGCTTCCGGTGGTCGCCGGTACACGCAGGAGCGTGGGGAGGCCGTCGCTGGGGTAGCAGGCGTCGGTGCCCGCGGCGCCGGAGGTGTAGCGGACGCCGCCCGTGTCGGCGCCGCCCGCTCGAATTGCGGCGGGCAGGGTGCAGTCGGGGGAGAGCGTCGAGTCGAAGCTCACCGCTGGATCGGCGGAGACTCCGGGGACGAGGGTGCCGACGGAGGGCGATCCGGGGGTGATCAGGACCGTGCGGCCGTCGGAGGTCTCCAGCGCCCGCTTCAGGAGCCTCTGCTGACGTTTGGCCAGCAGGTCGGGAGCGGCGATGAGCAGGGTGGTGTCGGCGGCGGCGGCCGCGCGGGCCTCGTCGAGGGTGGTGACCACGCGCGTGGAGACCCCCTGCTCGGCGAGGAGTTCGGCGACGGCTCGGCTGCCGTAGGGGTCGGCGGAGCGCGGGTCGAGTTGGCCGTGCCGGGCGTCCGAGCGGACCGCGGCCATCACGACGGCGGCCGTCAGCAGAAGGACGAGCGCGAGGACGACTCCGCGCGCGCGGGTCCACCACTGGCCGGCGGTGGGCGAGGCCGAGGTGGAGGTGAGGGTGGCCTCGGTCATGAGGCGGCCCCCTGGTGGCTGTCGCGGTTCGTGTTGCGGTTCGTGCTGTGGGCGCTGTCCGTGAGTACGGGCTTGGTGCGCTCCAGGTCGCGGTCGAGCTCGGTGAGGCGCTGGTACGCGCGTGGGTCGCCGGCCCGGCCCCCGTACGTGACGTCGTCGAAGTCCCTTGCCGCGGCGCGCAGTCGGTCCGTGTGGGCGGGCAGGGTGCGGCTCGCCTCCGCGGCTGCCTCGTCGGCCGTGCGGCCGGGGCGCGGGTCGAGCAGGGCGCGTTCCTCCAGGGAGCGGACGATGGCGCGCATCCGCTCCTGGACGGCCTGGTTCCAATGGCCCTGGGCGGCCTGGGCCTCGGCGGCGGCGCGGTGTTCGGCGGCGCTCCTGGGGCGGTCGTCGAAGAGCGTGGCGGAGGAGACGGGGGTGCGGTGCGGGGTGCCCAGGCGCCACCACAGGGCGGCCACGACCGCCATCACGGCGAGGACGATGACGAGGAGTCCGAGCGTCCCGCCGGGTGTCGCGGCGGAGGCGGCGCCGAACAGTTTGTCGACCCAGTCCCAGAAGGCGTTCAGGGCGCGCTGGACCAGGCCGGGGTCGTTCTCGTGGTACATCCGCTTGGACAGCTCGCGTTTGGCCGCCTCCCGCGCGGGATCGCGCGGCGTCGTCACCGGTGGTTCGTCTCCGCGCGACAACGCGAGGACGGCTGTCGCACCGGTGTGCGGCCCTGCGAGCAATGCTGTGAGGACGCCCCCCGCCCCGTTCACCGCATCAACTCCCCGGTGTGGTGCCGGAAGCCCCGGTGCCGTAGCCCTGGACACCGGCGGCTCGGGCCAGGTCGAGGTCGAGGGCCTCGCGGCGGATGCGCTGGTCGATGTAGAGGAGCACCGTGACGCCCGCGGTGATCGGGAAGGTGAGCATCGATCCGATCACCGAGCCGACACCGGTGACGATGAGGAAGGTCCAGCCGACGTCTCCGGTGTTGTCGAAGAAGCCGGAGAGGCCGTCGCCGCTCAGCGCCGCGGCCAGGACGGCGAAGGGGATCACGATGATCGACGCCACGATGTTGGCGATGATCGTGGCGAGGAGCTGGATGCCGAACACCCGCCACCAGGAGCCGCGTACGAGTTTCGCGGAGCGGCTCATCGACTTCAGGACGCCCTGCTTCTCCAGCATCAGGGCGGGAGAGGCGAGCGAGAAGCGGATCATCAGCCAGCCGGCGACGAGGACGGCGGCCAGTGCGCCGAGGACGGCGAGCGCGGCACCGGCGTCACCCGAGCCGCTCAGAGCCGCGAGCAGACCGGGGAGGGCGCCGACGAAGACGATCACGACGGCGATGAGCGGCAGCAGGAGGGTCAGGCCGAACAGCTTCGGCAGCTGGGGACGGGCGTCCCGCCAGGCCTCGCTCGTGGTGACCGGCTTGCCGAGTACCGCGCGGCTCGTCACCGACGTGAGCAGGGCCGTCGCGACGATGGTGCCGAGCAGGGTGATGATCAGGACGGCACCGGTGCTCAGCATGGTGTCGCCGAGGGCCCGGCTCAGCTCTTCGACGGTGGCGCTCGGGTCGTTGAGCGCGTCCGTATTGGCGTTGTCGTCCAGGACGAAGCCCTGGAGCAGGATGACCGCGATCTGCGTGACGACGGCGACGGCCAGCGAGATGCCGAGGACCGTGCGCCAGTAGGCGCGCATGGTCGAGACGGCGCCGTCGAGGATCTCGCCGACGCCGAGCGGGCGCAGCGGGATGACGCCGGGCTTGGCGGCGGGCGGTGGGCCGCCCCAGTTGCCGCCCCAGCCGGCGGGACCACCGGGGCCGCCGTATCCGGGGCCTCCCCAGCCGCCGGGGCCGCCGCCCTGGCCGCCGGGCCGCTGACCGCCCCAGCCCGGACCGGGCGGAGGGGGCGGCGGAGCCTGGCCGGGGCCTTGCGTGCCGGGAGCGGACCACTGGGCGGGTGGGGGCTGCTCCTTGGACCACTTCGACGGCTGCTCGGGTTGGTTCGCTCCGCCCTGGCCGACGGGCTGCGGGGTGCCGGAGGAGTCCGGCTCCTCTCCGCCGGAGGGGGCAGATCCGGGCGAGGCCCAGCCCGGAGAGTCGTTCATCGTCGCTCCTTCACGGTGCCCGTCCCGCGGTCGCGGCGGCAGGTTGGCAGCCATCGTGCCACGGTGTGCGCGGGAGAGGACCGGCCCCCGTATGGGCTGCACACCTTCAATTGTCCGCCGGGTACGGGGCAGACTGGGCGGATGGCTGATCACTACGCGCAATCCCGCGAGGACAGCGGGCCGACGGAGATACCCGCGATCCGCTGGCACGAGCCGCCCGAAGGCCCTGTTCTGGTCCTTCTCGACCAGACGCGGCTTCCCGCCGAGGAGGTCGAGCTGGTGTGCACCGACGCGCCCGCGCTGGTGGAGGCGATCCGCACGCTCGCGGTGCGCGGGGCGCCGCTGCTCGGGATCGCCGGGGCGTACGGCGTCGCGCTCGCCGCCGTACGCGGCTTCGACGTGGACGAGGCCGCTCTCGCGCTGGCCGGTGCCCGGCCGACCGCCGTGAATCTCGGGGTCGGGGTGCGCCGGGCGCAGGCCGCCTACCGGGCGGCGCTCTCCGGAGGCGGCGATCAGGACGCGGCCGCCGCGGCCGCGCTCGCCGCGGCGCGGGCGCTGCACCGGGAGGACGCCGAGGCCAGCGCGCGCATGGCCGAGCACGGTCTGGCCCTGCTCGACGAGCTGCTGCCGGGCGGCGGGCACCGGGTGCTCACGCACTGCAACACCGGGGCGCTGGTGTCCGGCGGGGAGGGCACGGCGTTCGCCGTGGCGCTCGCGGCGCATCGGGCGGGGCAGCTGCGGCGGCTCTGGGTGGACGAGACGAGGCCGTTGCTGCAGGGCGCTCGCCTGACGGCGTACGAGGCGGCTCGCAACGGAATGGCGTACACCTTGCTCACCGACAGCGCGGCGGGTTCGCTGTTCTCGACCGGTGAGGTGGACGCGGTGCTGATCGGTGCCGACCGCATCGCGGCCGACGGTTCGGTGGCGAACAAGGTGGGGAGCTATCCGCTCGCGGTACTGGCGAGGTATCACCATGTGCCGTTCATCGTGGTGGCGCCGGTGACGACGATCGACCCGGACACGCCCGACGGGGCGTCCATCGAGGTCGAGCAGCGCGCCGGCCATGAAGTGACGGAGATCACAGCACCGCAGGTGCCGGTGGTGGGAGTCGAGGCGGGAGGCGGTATACCTGTGGCACCCCTGGGGACCCAGGCGTACAACCCGGCGTTCGATGTGACGCCGCCGGAGTTGATCACGGCGATCGTCACCGAAGAGGGCGTTGTTTCGCCCGTGACGGCTGAGGCTCTCGCCGAGCTGTGTGACTTGTCACGCCAGGTAACGATTTAGTTAATGGGATGATGTCGTTTATGAAGGGACGAGTCCTTGTCGTCGATGACGACACCGCACTGGCCGAGATGCTCGGCATTGTGTTGCGTGGTGAAGGTTTTGAGCCGTCTTTCGTAGCCGACGGCGACAAGGCGCTGGCCGCTTTCCGCGATGCCAAGCCCGACCTGGTGCTCCTGGACCTGATGCTGCCCGGACGGGACGGCATCGAGGTATGCCGCCTGATCAGGGCGGAGTCCGGGGTACCGATCGTGATGCTCACGGCGAAGAGCGACACCGTCGATGTCGTGGTCGGCCTCGAATCGGGCGCCGACGACTACATCGTGAAGCCGTTCAAGCCAAAGGAGCTGGTGGCGCGGATCAGGGCGCGGCTGCGCCGTTCGGAGGAGCCGGCACCCGAACAGCTGTCGATCGGCGATCTCGTCATCGACGTCGCCGGTCACTCTGTGAAACGGGACGGCATGTCCATCGCGCTGACGCCGCTGGAGTTCGACCTGCTGGTCGCGCTGGCGCGCAAGCCGTGGCAGGTGTTCACGCGGGAGGTCCTGCTCGAGCAGGTGTGGGGCTACCGGCACGCGGCGGACACCCGTCTGGTGAACGTGCATGTCCAGCGGCTGCGCTCCAAGGTCGAGAAGGACCCGGAGCGTCCGGAGATCGTGGTGACCGTCCGAGGTGTCGGTTACAAGGCAGGGCCGAGCTGACATGTCACGGGACAGTGCCGCTTCGGCGCCCGCTGAGCAGGGGGACCGTTCGGGGCGGCCTGTCGGCCGGAACATGACGGGTTCACGCTGGGAACGGTTCTTCGAGGGAGGGCTGCTCCAGGGCGGAGTCCAGGGCAGCCCGGTCCTTCGGCTGTTCATACGCTGGGTGCGTCGTCCGCTGCTGCCCGTGATGCGGCTGTGGCGGCGCAACATCCAGCTCAAGATCGTCGTGACGACGCTGCTGATGTCGCTCGGTGTCGTCCTGCTGCTGGGCTTCGTCGTGATCGGGCAGGTGCGCAACGGCCTGCTCGACGCCAAGGTGAAGGCCTCGCAGAGCCAGGCCACCGGTGGTTTCGCGGCGGCCAAGCAGCAGGCGGACGGGGGAGTGACAGCGAGCGGCGACGACGGCTCGACCGCCGACGGCCGCTCGTCCAAGAACGTCAGCCAGTGGATGACCGACCTCGTCGTGTCCCTGTCCAGTGGTGGACAGGGCGCGTTCGACGTGGTGACGCTCAACTCCACCGCGTCGGGCGACGGCAGTGGTGGCCTCGCGCCGCGGTACTCGGGTCAGGTCGACCCGACGGTGAGCGTGCCCGAGAATCTGCGTGCCCGGGTCGACGAGAGCACGGCCGCCGCGCAGAGCTACACCCGTGTCGTCTACAAGGACGGCCGTGAGTCCCAGCCGGCGCTGGTCATCGGCAAGCAGGTCACCGACCCCAACGGGGACGCGTACCAGCTCTACTACCTCTTCCCGCTGACGCAGGAGGAGAAGTCGCTGAGCCTGGTCAAGGGGACGCTCGCGACGGCCGGACTGTTCGTCGTGGTGCTCCTCGGCGCCATCGCCTGGCTCGTGGTGCGCCAGGTCGTCACACCGGTGCGGATGGCGGCCGGGATCGCCGAACGGCTCTCCGCCGGACGCCTCCAGGAACGTATGAAGGTCACCGGCGAGGACGACATCGCGCGCCTCGGCGAGGCCTTCAACAAGATGGCGCAGAACCTCCAGCTGAAGATCCAGCAGCTGGAGGACCTCTCGCGGATGCAGCGGCGGTTCGTCTCCGACGTGTCGCACGAGCTGCGGACGCCGCTGACGACCGTGCGGATGGCAGCCGATGTCATCCACGACGCGCGTGTGGACTTCGACCCGGTGACCGCGCGGTCGGCCGAGCTCCTCGCCGACCAGCTGGACCGGTTCGAGACGCTGCTCGCGGACCTGCTGGAGATCAGCCGGTTCGACGCGGGCGCGGCGGCGCTGGAGGCCGACGCGATCGACCTCAGAGAAGTCGTACGACGGGTGGTCGGCGGAGCCGAGCCGCTCGCCGAGCGCAAGGGCACGCACATACGCGTCGTCGGCGACCAGCAGCCGTTGATCGCCGAGGCGGACGCCCGGCGGGTCGAGCGGGTGCTGCGCAACCTCGTCGTCAACGCCGTGGAGCACGGCGAGGGCAAGGACGTCGTCGTCAGGCTCGCCGCGGCGGGCGGAGCGGTCGCGATCGCGGTCCGCGACTACGGCGTCGGGCTCAAGCCCGGCGAGGCGACCCGGGTGTTCAGCCGCTTCTGGCGGGCCGACCCGGCACGCGCGCGTACCACCGGCGGCACGGGTCTCGGCCTGTCCATCGCTCTGGAGGACGCGCGGCTGCACGGCGGCTGGCTGCAGGCCTGGGGCGAGCCGGGCGGCGGTTCGCAGTTCCGGCTGACCCTGCCGCGGACGGCCGACGAGCCCCTCAGGGGATCGCCGATACCGCTGGAACCCAAGGACTCCCGGCGCAACCGCGGACTCGACGACGCCGGTCTGCCGCACGGCGGCGGTACCAAGCTCGCGACGGTGCCCGTACAGCAGCCCGGAGCCGGGTCGGGTTCCATACCGCCGCCCGGATCCATGGCCCCACGGCTGGCCGGGGCGTCGCCCACGGCCGATCCGACGGCGCTGCCGGGCAACGGCGCACGCGTGGTGCCCCGGCCCGCCGGGGCGGTGCGCCGCCAGGAGGAGACATCCGGCACCGGCCGGGAACGGACCGCGCAGGAGCGGGGGCGGGGCGGCGACAGGCCGGAGGAACTCGGACATGGGGAGGCATTTCGTGGGCGCTGACCGCGGGGGGAACGGTGTCCGCGGACGCCGTCCGGTACGCGTCATGGTGTACGCGGGTTGTGGAGCCCTGCTGCTGGCGGGGTGTGCCTCGATGCCGGACAACGGGGACCTGCGCGGGGTCGAGTCGACGCCGCGCCAGGACTCCCAGGTCCGCGTCTACGCCATGCCGCCGCATCCCGGGGCCTCGGCGGCGGAGATCGTGCAGGGCTTCCTCGAGGCGCTGACCAGCGACGACGCCAAGTACGAGACGGCCGGCAAGTACCTCACCGACGGCGCTCGCAAGGCATGGGATCCCTACCATTCCACGACGGTCCTCGCGGACGCGCCGAATCCGGTGCCCTCGGAGGCCAAGGACGGCAGTCGCGACGTCGCGTTCCGGCTGAGCGGCAGCAAGGTCGCCAAGGTGGACGTGCGGCACGCGTACGAGCCGGACGCCGGCCAGTACAGCGGGTCGGTGCACCTGACCAGGCTGAAGAGCAACAAGCAGTGGCGCATCGACTCGCTGCCGCAGGGTGTCTTGATGGGCACGTCCGACTTCCAGCGCAACTACGTGTCCGTGAACAAGTACTTCTACGCGTCGAACGGCACCTCCGGCAGCGGCCGTCCCCTGCGCACCGTCGCCGACCCGGTCTATGTACGCGCGCAGGTGGACCCGATGACGCAGATCGTGCGCGCGCTCCTGAAGGGGCCCACGAGCTGGCTGGACCCGGTTGTCAGGTCGAGCTTCCCCTCGGGCACGGAGCTGAAGAACAGCGATGTGTCGCTGGCGCCCGACGACCGCAACAGGGTCACGGTGCCGCTGAACGACAAGGCGGACCGTGTCGGACTCCCCAAGTGCCGTCAGATGGCGGCCCAACTCCTCCTCACGCTCCAGGACCTGACTCCCACCGGCGTCGACGAGGTGGAGTTCCAGAAGTCGGACGGCACGCAGCTGTGCGTGCTGAACAAGAGCCAGGCCGAGGGCGTCGCTTCGCACGGTACGGGCGAGCACCCGGGGTACCAGTACTTCATCGACCACGAGCAGCGGCTCGTCCGGATGCCCCGTGAAAACAGTGACAAGAAGCCCGAGCCGGTGCCCGGTGCGCTGGGCGAGGGCGGCAAGAAGCTGCGGGCGGCAGCGGTGTCGCGGGACGAGGGCACTGCGGCCGGGGTGTCGGCCGACGGCCGGAACCTGTACGTCGGGTCGCTGGTGTCGGGCGGTTCGCTCGGCGAGCCGGTGGTGCAGAGCCAGGGCAGGACGGCGGACGACCGGCTGACGACGCCCAGCTGGGACGCGCGGGGCGACCTGTGGGTGGCCGACCGTGATCCGAAGAACCCCCGGCTGCTTCTGCTGCAGAAGGGTGCGGGCGAGCCCATCGTCGTCGGGGCGTCGCAGCTCGACGGGCGTATCGAGGCGGTGCGGGTGGCCGCCGACGGCGTGCGGATCGCGCTGATCGTCGAGAAGGACGGCAAGAGCTCGCTGCAGATCGGGCGCATCCAGCGATCCGGGCCCGACGATCCGCGCGGCGCGTTCGTCTTCGATCCGCGCTCCGTGGCACCCCAGCTGGAGGAGGTCACGGCCATGTCCTGGGCCGGGGACAGCCGGCTCGTGGTGGTCGGCAGCGAGAAGGGCGCCGTGCAGCAGATGCGGTACGTCCAGGTCGACGGTTCCACGCCGCTGGGCACCTCGCCCTCCGCGCTGGCCAACGTCAAGGAGATCGCCGCCTCCGAGGACGAGCAGCTGCCTCTGGTGGCGCACTCGGAGACGGACGGGATCGTGCGGCTGTCGGCGGGGGAGCAGTGGCAGAAGGTGGTCCAGGACGGGACGGCCCCTGTCTATCCCGGGTAGCGCCAGGGTTCTGCGTCGGCGGGCTCGTCCGGTTTCCGGACGGGCCCGCCGACGTTTTGCGCCCGCCTGCTCACCGGGGGCCGTGCGCAGGCCCGGCGGCTCCCTCGTCCGCCCTGCGATGTGCCGGCGTACAGCCGCTCCGGGGGTTGTCCACAGGGGTTGTCCACAGGGGTGGCCGAGCGGGGCGGGCGTTGGCACAGTGGTGGCCATGCGGGGGTGGTGGCAGGACCTCACGGATCTGGTGCTGCCGGCCGAGTGCGGAGGCTGCGGTAGGCCTCGCGCGGTGCTCTGCCCCGAGTGCCGTGCCGCCCTGAGCGGGGCCGCTCCGTGCCGGGTGCGGCCGGTGCCCGAGCCGGCGGGGCTGCCTGTCGTGCACGCGGCGGCTCCCTACGAGGACGAGGTGCGGGCCACGCTCCTCGCCCACAAGGAACGCGGTGCGCTGGCACTGGCGGCACCCCTGGGAGCGGCCCTCGCGGGGGCTGTGCGGGCGGGTCTGGGGCCGGTACGACGTCCTGGTCCGGCCGGGCGGCCCACGGCTTCGCAGGGGCGGCTGAGGCTCGGGAAGGGGGAAGCGCGGGGCGGGCCGGGGCGGCCCGGGAACGGAGGCGCGGTGGTCCGGGGTTCGGGAGCGGGGCGCGGGCCCGTGCTGCTCGTCCCCGTGCCCTCGGCGCGGAGGGCGGTTCGGGCGCGGGGGCATGATCCGGCGCGGCGGATCGCGCTCGCGGCGGCGGGCGAACTGCGGCGCACGGGAACGCCTGCCCGGGTCCTCGGCGTGCTGCGCCAGAGGCGTGCCGTGGCCGACCAGTCGGGGCTGAACTCCCGGCAGCGGCTGGCCAATCTGACGGGGGCCCTGGAGGTCGTCGCCGGGGCCGAGCTGCTGCTCGCCGAGGGAGGCCGGGTCGTGCTGGTGGACGACCTGATGACGACCGGGGCCTCGTTGGCGGAGGCGGCGCGGGCCGTTCGGGCCGCGCAGTCGGGTGTGCGGGCGGTGCGATGGACGGGTGACGGAGCGGAACTGTCGGAAGTGGAAGGGCGGATCGCGGGTAGGGAGCAGGCCGGAGGAACGAGCGGTGACACGGTCTGCTCGGCCGTGGTCGCCGCACCTCCGGACGCTTTCGAAATAAACCGGAACTGACCGAGAACTTGCATCGTTGCAGGTAATGAGTGGGTCAATTCACCTGAACGGAGGTACGTCTCAGTAGAGGGTGACGACATCCGTCCAGGCGAGATATGTTCGGTTGTGAGGGAATGGCGCAGGCCGTCCCTCGCGCATCCGAGTGCCGTACCGCGGGTTTTCAGCAATCACCCGCATCGGTGGGGTGGAGATCTTGTCCTTGGGGGAGGAGGAGGTGAAAGTCACCGAGTCCGAGGTTCCGGTGCTCACCGGAACCTGGTGCAAAAGGGAGATGCTCCGCCAGTGGAGCGGGGCTATCCGGGAACGGAGTTCTGCGTGGACATCGTCGTCAAGGGCCGCAAGACCGAGGTGCCCGAGCGGTTCCGCAAGCACGTGGCCGAGAAGCTGAAGCTGGAGAAGATCCAGAAGCTCGATGGCAAGGTGATCAGCCTCGACGTCGAGGTGTCCAAGGAGCCCAACCCCCGACAGGCCGACCGCAGTGACCGGGTGGAGATCACGCTCCACTCCCGCGGACCGGTGATCCGGGCGGAGGCAGCGGCAAGCGACGCGTATGCAGCACTCGACCTGGCCGCGGACAAGCTCGAGGCCCGGCTGCGCAAGCAGCACGACAAGCGCTACACCCGCCGTGGGACCGGCAGGATCTCGGCAGCCGAGGTCGCCGACCGCGTCCCGGGTGCAGCGACGCTCAACGGCGACGGCAGCGTCGTCCACGACGACGAGCCGGACGCGGTACCGACGAAGAAGATCGGCTCTCTCGAGATCATGGGCGAAGGCCCCTGTGTCGTCCGCGAGAAGACCCATGTGGCCGCACCGATGACGCTCGACCAGGCGCTCTACGAAATGGAGCTGGTCGGGCACGACTTCTACCTCTTCGTCGACTCCGAGACGAAGGAGCCCAGTGTCGTCTACCGGCGGCACGCGTACGACTACGGCGTCATCCACCTCAGCACGGACCCGATGGTCACCCAGGGCGGAGCGGACGCGCCGGGCGGCGCGCTCGGCGGCTGACCACCCCCGGTGACGGCTGAGCCGGTGCCCCTGGAGCGCGAGTGCGCCCCCAGGGGCACCGGTGTGCGACCACTTCACGTTCCGCGATGTCACCGCGCTGCCGCCCCGGCATGGAATCATGGCCGCACCGGCCCAACCGGTGGGCCGTTGCCTTGGGTTGGCGATGGCACGGAAACACAGGCCACGGCCTTCAGGGGGAGGAACGATGGCGGACAGCTTCGGACCGATGCGTGACCGTGATGCCCACGACGGCGTCGTCGCCACCGGCCTGGACGCGGGCTCTCCGCGCAAGGAGCCCATCAGGGTCCTTGTCGTGGACGACCACGCCCTCTTCCGCCGAGGTCTGGAGATCGTTCTCGCGGCCGAGGAGGACATCCAGGTCGTCGGCGAGGCGGGGGACGGGGCGGAGGCGGTCGACAAGGCCGCCGATCTGCTGCCCGACATCGTGCTGATGGACGTGCGGATGCCCAAGCGCGGCGGTATCGAGGCGTGCACCTCCATCAAGGAGGTGGCCCCCAGCGCGAAGATCATCATGCTGACGATCAGCGACGAGGAGGCCGACCTCTACGACGCGATCAAGGCGGGCGCGACCGGGTATCTCCTCAAGGAGATCTCCACGGACGAGGTGGCCACGGCCATTCGCGCGGTGGCCGACGGGCAGTCGCAGATCAGTCCCTCGATGGCGTCGAAACTCCTCACCGAGTTCAAGTCGATGATCCAGCGGACGGACGAGCGCCGGCTGGTGCCCGCGCCGCGGCTCACCGATCGCGAGCTGGAGGTCCTCAAACTCGTGGCCACAGGGATGAACAACCGCGATATCGCCAAGGAGTTGTTCATCTCCGAGAACACCGTGAAAAACCATGTGCGCAACATCCTGGAGAAACTGCAGCTGCACTCCAGGATGGAAGCCGTGGTGTACGCGATGCGGGAGAAGATCCTCGAGATCCGCTAGGCGTCCCCCGAGGACCAGTTCCGTCAGGAGCTACCCGAGGACGCGGACGAGTTCCCCGATGAGCGGCTCACGCAGTTCCGGGGCGTCCACCCGCTCGACCCGCACATCCGTGCAGTCCACCCAGCTCGCGGCCTCCGCCAGGGCCTGAGCCACCGCCGGGACCGCCTTGGCGCCGTCCAGGGTGACCTGCCTGGCGACCAGCGTGCGGCCCTCCCGGGCCGGGTCCACCCGGCCGACGAGCCGGCCGCCGGCCAGGACCGGCATCGCGAAGTAACCGTGGATCCGCTTCGGCTTGGGTGTGTACGCCTCCAGGCGATGCGTGAAATCGAAGATCCGCTCCGTGCGCGCCCGCTCCCAGATCAGGGAGTCGAACGGCGACAGGAGCGTCGTACGGTGGCGGCCGCGCGGAACCGTCTCCAGTGCCACCGGGTCCGCCCACGCGTCCCCGACCGGTCTCGCGCCGAGGCCCCTGGCTCCGCCCTTCTGGGCCGCGGGCCTGCCCCAGCCCTCCACCGTCACCGGGACCAGGCCCGAGTCCGCGATCACCGCGTCGACCTGCTCGCCCCTGAGGCGGTGGTAGTCGGCGATGTCCGCCCGGGTGCCGACACCGAGGGACTGGCCGGCCAGGCGGACCAGTCGGCGCAGGCACTCCGCGTCGTCCAGTTCGTCGTGCAGCAGCGACTTCGGGATGGCGCGCTCCGCGAGGTCGTAGACCCGCTTCCAGCCGCGCCGCTCCACGCACACCACCTCGCCGTACATCAGCGCGCGCTCGACGGCGACCTTGGTGCCCGACCAGTCCCACCACTCGCTGGTCTTCTTCGCTCCGCCCAAGTCCGTGGCCGTGAGGGGGCCTTCGGCGCGCAGTTGCTTGACGACCTGGTCGTAGGCGCCGTCGGGCAGGTCGTGGTTCCAGTGCGGGCGGGCGCGGTAGGAGCGGCGGCGGAACGCGAAATGCGGCCACTCCTCCACGGGCAGGATGCAGGCCGCGTGGGACCAGTACTCGAAGGCGTGCGGTGCCGGGGGTGTGTCGGCGGCCGGCGCCGACGTCCAGTAGGCCTGCTCGACGGTCTTGCGGCCGACGGCGCCGAGACGGGCGTACGGAATGAGCTCGTGGGAGCGGGCGAGGACGGAGATGGTGTCGAGCTGGACCGCGCCGAGGTGCCGCAGGACTCCGCGGACGCCCGCCCTGCGGTCCGGGGCGCCCAGGAACCCCTGGGCCCGCAGGGCGATGCGGCGGGCTTCGTCCGCCGAGAGTTCGGTGATGGGAGGCGGAAGACTCGTCATGCCCACACGTTAGGCGGTGCCACTGACAACGGGGCCCGGCCGGGCGACCGAGCCGATGACCGGACGTCGTGGCCGAGCCCGTGGCCGCCGTGGCCGAGCCCCGCGGCCGAGGACGACGACCGAGCCGGTGGGCGATGCCGGTGACCGACCCCGGTCACCAGGCGCGTCGTCCGCGCCCCGTCGGGCTCACCTGGCCGGCAGGTACGGCGCCGTCGACGGCAGGCCCAGGTCCGACGGGAGCAGCGAGCCCACCCAGCAGTCCCTTCGTACGCCCTTGTTGTTGATGGCGGAGCGCAAGGTCCCTTCGATGGTGAAGCCGGCGCGCTCCGCGACCGCGCGGGAACCGGTGTTGCCGACTTCGGCACGCCATTCGACCCGGTCGACGGACAGGTCCGTGAAGGCCCAGCGGGAGGCCGCGACGGTGGCCTCGGCGATGTAGCCGTTGCCGCGGTGCTCCTTCGTCGCCCAGTAGCCGACCTCGCCGACGCCCAGGGAACGCATGGTGATGGAGAGCATGCCCACCAACTCCCCGGAGGGGAGGAAGACGCCGAAGGCGAAGGCGGAGCCGTCCGCCCAGCCCTCGGGCACCATCTGGTCCGTGAAGCCCGTCGCGTGCTCGCGCAGATAGGGCGACGGGATCGTGGTCCAGCGCTGGATGTCGGGATCCTGGGCGGCCTCGTAGACGGCGTCGGTGTCGTCCGCCCCCACGATGCGCAGGACGAGACGGTCGGTGGTCAGCGTGACGGGGTCCATCGGCCGATTCTGCTCGGGCATCGGGACAGACGCCATTCCTTTGCTGTGAGTGAGGGGTTCGCTACTTTTCGCTGGGTGAACGCGGCACCTTCGGCAACGCCGGTCCGTTGTCCTAGTGGCTGTCACCGGCAGACCTCCCGGCGCGGTGTGGTCCTCGCTTACGATGGCCGTTGCTCAAGCTGTGATTTGAAACTGCCATTGAAACCGACCGTCCCAGGCCCGACCGGCAAGGAGACAAACCCCCGTGTCCGTCCTCTCGAAGATCATGCGTGCAGGCGAAGGCAAGATCCTGCGCAAGCTGCACCGCATCGCGGACCAGGTCAACTCCATCGAAGAGGACTTCGTCGACCTCTCCGACGCCGAGCTGAGGGCCCTCACCGATGAGTACAAGCAGCGGTACGCCGACGGCGAAAGCCTCGACGACCTGCTGCCCGAGGCGTTCGCCACCGTCCGTGAGGCTGCCAAGCGCGCCCTTGGCCAGCGTCACTACGACGTGCAGATGATGGGTGGCGCCGCGCTCCACCTCGGCTATGTCGCGGAGATGAAGACCGGTGAGGGCAAGACGCTCGTCGGCACCCTGCCCGCGTATCTGAACGCTCTCTCCGGCAAGGGCGTCCACCTCATTACGGTCAACGACTACCTGGCCGAGCGCGACTCCGAAATGATGGGCCGCGTCCACAAGTTCCTCGGGCTCGAAGTCGGCTGCATCCTCGCCAACATGACCCCGGCCCAGCGCCGCGAGCAGTACGCGTGCGACATCACGTACGGCACGAACAACGAGTTCGGCTTCGACTATCTGCGCGACAACATGGCGTGGTCCCAGGACGAGCTCGTCCAGCGCGGCCACAACTTCGCGATCGTCGACGAGGTCGACTCCATCCTCGTCGACGAGGCCCGTACGCCGCTGATCATCTCCGGCCCGGCCGACCAGGCCACCAAGTGGTACGGCGACTTCGCCAAGCTGGTCACCCGCCTCAAGAAGGGCGAGCCCGGCAACCCCCTCAAGGGCATCGAGGAGACCGGCGACTACGAGGTCGACGAGAAGAAGCGCACCGTCGCCATCCACGAGCCCGGCGTCGCCAAGGTCGAGGACTGGCTGGGCATCGACAACCTCTACGAGTCGGTGAACACCCCGCTCGTCGGTTACCTGAACAACGCCATCAAGGCCAAGGAACTGTTCAAGAAGGACAAGGACTACGTCGTCATCGACGGCGAAGTCATGATCGTCGACGAGCACACCGGCCGTATCCTCGCCGGCCGCCGCTACAACGAGGGCATGCACCAGGCGATCGAGGCGAAGGAAGGGGTGGACATCAAGGACGAGAACCAGACGCTCGCCACGATCACCCTCCAGAACTTCTTCCGCCTCTACAAGCGCCAGGACCACAACGGCAAGGAAGTGCCCGGTCTCTCCGGCATGACCGGTACGGCGATGACCGAGGCCGCCGAGTTCCACCAGATCTACAAGCTCGGCGTCGTCCCGATCCCGACCAACAGGCCGATGGTCCGCAAGGACCAGTCCGACCTGATCTACCGCACCGAGGTCGCCAAGTTCGAGGCGGTCGTCGACGACATCGCCGAGAAGCACGAGAAGGGCCAGCCGATCCTGGTCGGCACCACCTCGGTCGAGAAGTCCGAGTACCTCTCGCAGCAGCTCGCCAAGCGCGGTATCCAGCACGAGGTGCTGAACGCGAAGCAGCACGACCGTGAGGCGCCGATCATCGCCCAGGCCGGCCGCAAGGGCGCCGTGACCGTCGCCACCAACATGGCCGGTCGTGGTACCGACATCAAGCTCGGCGGCAACCCCGACGACCTCGCCGAGGCGGAGCTGCGCCAGCGCGGCCTCGACCCCGAGGAGCACATCGAGGAGTGGGCGCACGCTCTGCCCGCCGCCCTGGAGCGTGCCGAGAAGGCGGTGAAGGCGGAGTTCGAGGAGGTCAAGGACCTCGGCGGGCTCTACGTCCTCGGTACCGAGCGCCACGAGTCGCGGCGTATCGACAACCAGCTGCGCGGTCGTTCCGGCCGTCAGGGCGACCCGGGCGAGTCCCGTTTCTACCTCTCCCTGGGCGACGACCTGATGCGCCTCTTCAAGGCGCAGATGGTCGAGCGCGTGATGTCGATGGCGAACGTCCCGGACGACGTGCCGATCGAGAACAAGATGGTCACGCGCGCGATCGCGTCCGCCCAGTCGCAGGTCGAGCAGCAGAACTTCGAGACCCGCAAGAACGTCCTGAAGTACGACGAGGTGCTCAACCGGCAGCGCGAGGTCATCTACGGCGAGCGCCGTCGCGTCCTGGAGGGCGAGGACCTCCAGGAGCAGATCCAGCACTTCATGGACGACACCATCGACGCCTACATCGGGGCCGAGACCGCCGAGGGCTTCGCCGAGGAGTGGGACCTCGACCGGCTGTGGGGCGCGTTCAAGCAGCTCTACCCGGTGAAGGTCACCGTCGACGAGATGGAGGAGGCGGTCGGCGACCGTGCCGGTCTGACCGCCGAGTTCATCTCCGAGTCCATCAAGGACGACATCCACGACCAGTACGCGGCCCGCGAGGAGCAGCTCGGCTCCGAGATCATGCGTGAGCTGGAGCGCCGGGTCGTGCTGTCGGTCCTGGACCGCAAGTGGCGCGAGCACCTCTACGAGATGGACTATCTCCAGGAGGGCATCGGCCTGCGCGCGATGGCCCAGAAGGACCCGCTGGTCGAGTACCAGCGCGAGGGCTTCGACATGTTCAGCGCCATGATGGACGGCATCAAGGAGGAGTCCGTCGGCTACCTGTTCAACCTGGAGGTCCAGGTCGAGCAGCAGGTCGAGGAGGTCCCGGTCGACGACTCCGCGCCGTCCCTCTCCAAGCGGGACGCCGTTCCCGCGGGTGCGATGCGGCCCGAGATCCGCGCCAAGGGGCTCGACGCCCCGCAGCGTCCGGACCGGCTGCACTTCTCCGCGCCGACCGTCGACGGTGAGGGCGGCATCGTCGAGGGCGACTTCGCCAACGGCGACGAGCCCGTGCGCTCCGAGGCGGACGGCCTCACGCGCGCGGAGCGCCGCAAGCAGCAGAAGGGCGCCCGCCGGCGTAAGAAGTAGGGCGTGAGGGTCGCGAGCGGGCGGTGACCGCCGCCGCGCGCGACCGGTGACACGTCGGAAGGGCCGGGCACCTGGTGCCCGGCCCTTCGTGTTTGCCCGGGACGGGGCGGCGTGACGGTCGTGCGGGCCGCCGGGGTCACGGCCGGGAGGCACGAGATCGCCGGCTGTCCCGGCTCGGTCGTCGCCGTTCAGTCCTTCGGGTGGGGCATGCGGGGGCCGCCTAGTTCGATCGCCGTGCAGCGCCAGCGGAGGTCGGGGCCCTGCTCCAGCCGGAAGGCCATGGCGCGGAGCTGGTCGCCTGCGCCGATGCGGGCGAAGGCCTCGACGGCGCCGGGGCGCGCGACGTAGTAGCCGATGTCCCGGACGACGGGGCGGGTGCCGCGGGTACGGAGGGGGCCGCGTTCGGCGAGCCAGGCCAGTTCGTCGTACGCGCGGCCCGCGGTGTGGCGCAGCATGCAGTGCACGGGACGCGCGCCGCTCAGTACGGCCAGCAGACGCTCGGCGAAGACGTCGGTGGGGCGGGGCTGGGGAGCGGGCGGGCGAGGTGCTTCGGCGGATGCCGTGCCGAGCGGTCGGGCGCCGCCCCGCGCCGTTGCCGGGACCCGGCTTCCGGCCGGTACCGCCGAGGGGCGGCCCGTGGACGGTGCCGTCGCCGGGGACGGGCGGCCCGTGGTCGGAGCGGCGGCCGGGAGGCCCGTGGGGGGTGACGGGGCCGTGGCCGCGCCGCCCGGCGCCGGGCCGCCGCCCGGAGGCCTGGTGGGGGTGCCCGTGCCCGGGGTGCGGGGTGGGGTGCTGCCGGGGCGGCGGGTGTCCTGGCGGCCCGGCGGACGGGTACCCGGGTGGCGCCGCGTCCTGGTCATCACCTTGTTCATACGTCGTCCCCGCTCGTCGGGACCGATCGACACCGGTCGCTGGAACCGATCTCTACCGGTCGGTAACTTTCGTGTTGGGGATCTTGTACGAGGCGGGAGCGGCCCTCCGCAAGGACGGCTGGCGCGTGTCACGGCGCCGGGAGAGTTCACCTATCAGGGTGGCCGGGAGGGGGCGAACCCTTGGTGGCACAGGGGTGCACCGGGTGAATCGCGGGCCCGGGGTGGACGCCGCGGAGGGTGCGGCCGGGACCTCGAAAGGGGACGCCCGCACGTATCCTGAAGGCCCTCCCCGGAGGCGCGGGACCGCTCTCCGGAGCGCCGGGACCGCGGACCCTCGGAGTCCCCGACTACGAAAGCGGCCAGCCATGCGCGTCTACGTCCCCCTGACCCTCTCCGGTCTCGCCGAGGCGTACAAGACGGGAGAGCTGGAGGCGGGACCGTTCGTCGCGTACGCGGTGACCCCCGCCCTGCGCGAGTGGTATCTCTCCGACGACATCGAGGAGCTGGAGTACGCGGCGCTGAGCCGTGCCGCGCTGGCCTCGCTGCGGCTCCTCGCGGTCGATCCCGGGGCCGTACGGCGCCGGGTCGTCGTCGCGGTCGACGTTCCGGACGGTGCCGCGGTCGCCGACCCCGACCGGGGGCTCGACCCCGGGGCGCTCGGCGAGGTGCGGGTCTCCCGGACGGTGCCGTTGGCCAAGGCGGCCGCCGTGCACGTCGACTCGGACGACGCGGAGGCTGATGTGACCGCGGCAGCGGCGGCGCTGGGTGCGGCGGACGTCGGGGACGACGACGCCCAGTTCGTGGTCGACGGGGCCGAGGACCACGAACTGCTCTGGTTCGCCAGGCAGGAGATCCCCAACCTGGTCGGGCTCGGGGAGTAACCGCCCGTTCCCGCCCGCGATGAGGCGTTGTCGGTGGCGGCGGGTACGTTCTTGGTATGGGGAAGCAAGGAAACGCGCACATTGTGTGGGACTGGAACGGCACGCTGTTCCACGACAATGTCGCGATCATCGGGGCGACGAACGCGGCATTCGCCGAGCTGGGTCTTGAGCCGATCACGCTGGAGCGGTACCGGGCGATGTACTGCGTGCCCGTGCCGAAGTTCTACGAGCGGCTGATGGGGCGGCTGCCCACGGACGCCGAGTGGCAGATCATGGACGACACCTTCCACCGGTACTACGCCGAGCACCGCCGAACGTGCGAGCTCACCGCAGGGGTGCCCGCGCTCCTGGCCGGATGGGGAGCGGCGGGTCGCAGCCAGTCCCTTCTGAGCATGTACGGCCACGAGGAGCTGGTCCCGCTGGTGCGGGGCTTCGGCATCGAGCCCCACTTCGTCCGGGTCGACGGGCGGACCGGGCCCTCCGGCGGCAGCAAGGCCGAGCACATGGTGCGGCACCTCGGGGCGATCGCGGGTGTCGAGCCGTCCCGCGTCGTGGTGATCGGCGATGCCGCGGACGACGCGATCGCCGCACGGCACGTCGGGGCCGGGGCCGTCCTCTACACCGGCGGTTCCCACAGCCGCGCCAGCCTGGAAGTGGTCGGCGTTCCCGTGGTGGACAGCCTGGAGGAGGCGGTCGAGGAGGCCGAGCGGCTGGCGGCCTGAGCCGTCCGGGAGACCTGACGGCAGCCAGGGGGCGTTCGGCGGGTTCCGAGGCGGGTTTCCGGCGAGGGGACCCTCTCGAGCCCCTCGCCCGGTCCGCACGTCCTGCCCGTGAGCCGGTCGTGCCTCCTCAGCCCACCGGGGCCTTCGCGCGCAGCACCTTGAGGAACTCGCGCATCCAGGCGGAGTGGTCCGGCCAGGCGCGGGCGGAGACGAGGGTGCCGTCGACGACGGCCTCCGCGTCCTGGAAGGTCGCGCCCGCCGCCTGCATGTCGAGTTCCAGCGCGGGGTACGCCGTGACGCGGCGGCCGCTCAGGCTGTCGACGGCCGCGGTCAGCAGGGGACCGTGACAGATCTGCGCCACCGGCTTGTCCGCGTCGAAGAAGGACTTGAGGATCTTGCGGAGCTCTGGGTCGTTGCGGAGGTACTCCGGGGCGCGTCCACCGGGGATGACGAGGGCGACGTACGCGCCGGGGTCGACCTCCGAGAACGCGAGGTCCGCCGGCCACGTGTATCCGGGCTTCTCGGTGTAGGTGTCGAAGCCCGGCTCGAAGTCGTGGACCACGAACTGGAGCTTCTTCTGGGTGGGGGCGGCGATGTGGACGTCGTAGCCCTCCTCGCGCAGGCGCTGGTAGGGGTACAGGACCTCCAGTGACTCCGCCGCGTCGCCGGTGACTATGAGGATCTTCGCTGCCATGATGCTGCGCTCCCGTCGGCCGTCTCGCGTGTTCCGTTGGTCGTCCCGGTCAACCTGCCTCCGGGAGAGGTGCTTGCCAAGGGGGCGTGCGCTCTTCGGGGCACCCGCGGTGGGGCCCGCCCGCGCATCCCGGCCGCCACAGGACTCCGCGGCCGCCGCAGAACACCGCCTGTAGTACGACGGTAGCCCGCAGTCGGCCCGCACTGCATGTCCTCGCCCCATTCGTGCCTGTGCATAGTGTCAAAGTTCCACCCCCGGTTTTGTACACATACGGCTCATGACGACCCCGGGGTGGGGGGCGATAGCCTGGTGGCGTGATCAGCGCGATATCTCGCGGGGGCATCGTCGCCCCTGCCCCGCGCCCGGAGCGCACGGACGACATCCGTGACCGGGCGGTAGTCGCTGATCTTCGCGGGCGGGACGGGATGACGGCGGACGCCGTGGGCGGACGCGGAAACGCGGCGAGCGCCGACGGCAATGCACCCCGTACGTCGATGGCACCCCGGGAACGGACGTCGCCGAGAGCAGCGTCACAGTCTCCGAGGGCGTCGAGAATGACCGATAACCTCCCGCTCATCTCACCTTGCGGCATAGCGTCGAAGCAGACCGGACACCCCGCGTCACGGCGTTGCGTCGGAAGCGACGAGACCGCACTTCCTTCAACGTCACGCAACGGCGCGCGACAGGAGCCAGAGGACAATGCAGACCAAGCTGGACGAAGCCAAGGCCGAGCTGCTCGAACGGGCCGCCCGGGTAGCTGAGAACAGCCCGGTCGGGGGGCACCTACCGACTGGGACGACGGGCGAGGGCACCCCCGACCGGGACACCGTGCTCGCGTTCCTCCAGCGCTACTACCTGCACACGGCCCCGGAGGACCTCACCGACCGAGACCCGGTCGATGTCTTCGGAGCGGCCTTCTCCCACTACAGACTGGCCGAGAACCGCCCTCAGGGCACGGCCAACGTGCGCGTGCACACCCCCACCGTCGAGGAGAACGGCTGGACCTGCAGCCACTCCGTCGTCGAGGTGGTCACGGACGACATGCCCTTCCTCGTCGACTCGGTGACCAACGAGCTGTCCCGGCAGGGCCGCGGCATCCATGTCGTCATCCACCCGCAGGTCGTCGTGCGACGCGACCTCACCGGCAAGCTCATCGAGGTGCTGCCCACGCGGCCCTCCGCCGAGGACCTGCCGCACGACGCGCACGTCGAGTCGTGGATCCACGTAGAGATCGACCGCGAGACCGACCGCGCCGACCTGAAGCAGATCACCGCCGATCTGCTGCGCGTCCTGTCCGACGTCCGTGAGGCCGTCGAGGACTGGGAGAAGATGCGCGACGCGGCGCTGCGGATCGCCGAGGAGCTCCCCAAGGAGCCGACCGCCGACGATCTGCGCGACCAGGAGGTCGAGGAGGCCCGTGAGCTGCTGCGCTGGCTCTCGGGAGACCACTTCACCTTCCTCGGGTACCGCGAGTACCAGCTGCGCGACGACGACTCGCTGGCCGCCGTCCCCGGCACCGGGCTCGGCATCCTGCGCTCCGACCCGCAGCACGGCGAGGACAGCCACCCGGTTAGCCCGTCCTTCGAGCGACTGCCCGCCGACGCCCGCGCCAAGGCCCGCGAGCACAAGCTGCTGATCCTGACCAAGGCGAACAGCCGGGCCACCGTGCACCGGCCGTCGTACCTGGACTACGTCGGGGTCAAGAAGTTCGACGAGAACGGCGAGGTCATCGGGGAGCGCCGCTTCCTGGGCCTGTTCTCCTCGGCCGCGTACACCGAGTCCGTGCGCCGTGTGCCCGTCGTCCGCCGCAAGGTCGACGAGGTCCTGCGCGGCGCCGGGTTCTCGCCCAACAGCCACGACGGGCGCGACCTGCTCCAGATCCTGGAGACCTACCCGCGCGACGAGCTGTTCCAGACCCCCGCCGACGAGCTCCGGGCGATCGTCACGTCCGTCCTGTACCTCCAGGAGCGGCGCCGGCTGCGGCTCTACCTGCGCCAGGACGAGTACGGGCGCTACTACTCGGCCCTCGTCTACCTCCCGCGCGACCGCTACACCACCGGTGTGCGCCTGCGGATCATCGACATCCTCAAGGAAGAGCTCAACGGCACCAGCGTCGACTTCACGGCCTGGAACACCGAGTCGATCCTGTCCCGGCTGCACTTCGTGGTCCGGGTCGAACCGGGCACCGAGCTGCCGCAGCTGTCCGACACCGACAAGGAACGCATCGAGGCGCGTCTCGTCGAGGCCGCCCGTTCCTGGGCCGACGGCTTCGCGGAGGCGCTGACCGCCGAGTGCGGCGAGGAGCGCGCCGCCGAACTGCTGCGCCGGTACGGCAACGCCTTCCCCGAGGGCTACAAGGCCGACCACTCCCCGCGCTCCGCCGTCGCCGACCTGGTCCACCTCCAGGCCCTCGGACAGGAAGGGAGCAAGGACTTCGCGCTCAGCCTGTACGAGCCGGTCGGCGCGGCACCCGGCGAGCGCCGCTTCAAGATCTACCGCACCGGCGAGCAGGTCTCGCTCTCTGCGGTCCTGCCCGCCCTGAACCGCATGGGCGTCGAGGTCACCGACGAGCGGCCGTACGAACTGCGCTGCTCGGACCGTACGACGGCGTGGATCTACGACTTCGGGCTGCGCCTGCCGAAGTCCCTGAACGGCAACGGCGACTACCTCGGCGACGATGGCCGCGAGCGGTTCCAGGAGGCCTTCGCCGCCACCTGGACCGGGCAGGCCGAGAACGACGGCTTCAACGCCCTCGTGCTGAGCGCCGGGCTGACCTGGCGGCAGTCGATGGTGCTGCGCGCCTACGCGAAGTACCTGCGCCAGGCCGGTTCCACCTTCAGCCAGGACTACATGGAGGACACCCTCCGCAACAACGTCCACACCACCCGGCTGCTCGTCTCGCTCTTCGAGGCGCGGATGTCGCCGGAGCGCCAGCGCGCCGGTGTCGAGCTGACCGACGCCCTGCTGGAGGAGCTGGACGCCGCGCTCGACCAGGTCGCCTCGCTGGACGAGGACCGGATCCTGCGGTCCTTCCTCAACCTGATCAAGGCGACCCTGCGTACCAACTTCTTCCAGCAGGCGATCGGCGGCAACCCGCACGAGTACGTCTCCATGAAGTTCGACCCGACGGCCATCCCGGACCTGCCGGCGCCCCGCCCGGCGTACGAGATCTGGGTGTACTCGCCGCGCGTCGAGGGTGTGCACCTGCGCTTCGGCAAGGTCGCGCGCGGCGGTCTGCGCTGGTCCGACCGACGGGAGGACTTCCGCACGGAGATCCTCGGCCTGGTCAAGGCGCAGATGGTGAAGAACACCGTCATCGTGCCCGTCGGCGCCAAGGGCGGCTTCGTCGCCAAGCAGCTGCCCGACCCGTCCGTGGACCGCGACGCCTGGCTGGCCGAGGGCATCCGCAGCTACCGGACCTTCATCTCCGCGCTGCTCGACATCACCGACAACATGGTGGCCGGCGAGGTCGTCCCGCCCGCCGACGTCGTCCGGCACGACGAGGACGACACCTACCTCGTGGTCGCCGCCGACAAGGGCACGGCGACGTTCTCGGACATCGCCAACGAGGTCGCGGAGAGCTACGACTTCTGGCTCGGCGACGCCTTCGCCTCCGGCGGCTCCGCCGGGTACGACCACAAGAAGATGGGCATCACCGCCCGTGGCGCCTGGGAGTCCGTGAAGCGGCACTTCCGGGAGCTGGGCGTCAACACCCAGACGCAGGACTTCACCGTGGTCGGCGTCGGAGACATGTCCGGCGACGTGTTCGGCAACGGCATGCTGCTCTCCGAGCACATCCGCCTGGTCGCCGCGTTCGACCACCGGCACATCTTCATCGACCCGAACCCGGACTCGGAGACCTCCTACGCCGAGCGCCGCCGCCTCTTCGAGCTGCCGCGCTCCTCGTGGGCCGACTACAACACCGAGCTGATCTCGGCCGGTGGCGGCGTCTTCCCGCGTACCGCCAAGGCCATCCCGGTCAACGCGCACGTCCGCGAGGCCCTCGGCATCGAGTCCGGCGCCGCGAAGATGACGCCGGCCGACCTGATGAAGGCGATCCTCCAGGCCCCCGTCGACCTGCTGTGGAACGGCGGCATCGGCACCTATGTGAAGTCGGCCGCCGAGTCGCACGCGGACGTCGGCGACAAGGCCAACGACGCGATCCGCGTCGACGGCGCCGACCTGCGCGTCAAGGTCGTCGGCGAGGGCGGCAACCTGGGTCTGACCCAGCTCGGCCGGATCGAGTTCGCCCAGCACGGCGGCAAGATCAACACCGATGCCATCGACAACAGCGCGGGCGTGGACACCTCCGACCACGAGGTGAACATCAAGATCCTGCTCAACGCGGTGGTGGCCAACGGCGATCTGACCGTCAAGCAGCGCAACAAGCTGCTCGCCGAGATGACCGACGAGGTCGGTGCCCTGGTGCTGCGCAACAACTACGCGCAGAACACGGCGATCGCCAACGCGCTGGCCCAGTCCCCGAGCATGCTCCACGCCCAGCAGCGGTTCCTCCGTCATCTGGTCCGGGAGGGGTTCCTCGACCGGGCCCTGGAGTTCCTGCCCAGCGAGCGGCAGATCCGGGAGCGGCTCAACGCCGGTCAGGGGCTGACCGGTCCGGAGACGGCCGTCCTCCTCGCCTACACGAAGATCACGGTCTCCGTCGAGCTGCTCGCGACCTCGCTGCCCGACGACCCGTATCTGCAGAGCCTGCTGCACGCGTACTTCCCGACGGCCCTGCGCGACAAGTTCCGTGAGCAGATCGACGGGCACGCGCTGAGCCGCGAGATCGTGACGACCGTCCTGGTCAACGACACGGTCAACACGGGCGGTACGAGCTTCCTGCACCGCCTCCGCGAGGAGACGGGTGCCTCGCTGGAGGAGATCGTCCGGGCGCAGACCGCGGCCCGCGCGATCTTCAACTCCAGCGCGGTGTGGGACGCGGTGGAGGCACTCGACAATGTCGTCGCCGCCGACGTCCAGACCCGGATCCGGCTGCACTCGCGCCGCCTCGTCGAGCGCGGCACGCGCTGGCTGCTCAACAACCGGCCGCAGCCGCTCCAGCTCGCCGAGACGATCACCTTCTTCAGCGACGGTGTCGAGCAGGTGTGGTCGGAGCTGCCCAAGCTGCTCCGCGGCGCGGACCTGGAGTGGTACCAGCAGATCTACGACGAGCTGTCGAGCGCCGGCGTGCCGGACGAACTGGCCACCCGCGTGGCCGGGTTCTCCTCCGCCTTCCCGGCGCTGGACATCGTCTCGGTGGCCGACCGCATGGGCAGGGACCCGATGGCCGTCGCCGAGGTCTACTACGACCTCGCCGACCGTCTGAGCATCACCCAGCTCATGGACCGGATCATCGAGCTGCCGCGGGCCGACCGCTGGCAGTCCATGGCCCGCGCGTCGATCCGCGAGGACCTGTACGCGGCCCACGCGGCGCTCACCGCCGATGTTCTCGCGGTGGGCAACGGCTCCTCCACGCCCGAGCAGCGCTTCGAGGCCTGGCAGGAGAAGAACACGGCGATCCTCGGACGGGCCCGCACCACCCTGGAGGAGATCCAGGGCTCGGACTCGTTCGACCTCGCCAACCTGTCGGTGGCGATGCGGACGATGCGGACGCTGCTGCGCACGCACTCCTAGGCGGTAGGCGAACGGGGGCGCACCGGGCCGCAACGGCTCGGGGCGCCCCCGTCGCGCGTGCGCCGCATCCGTTGTGCGAACGGCGCCCCGGCGAGCACGTGGTGCCTCGCCCCTCTTCGAAGTGCCCGGACCGTGCGGTCCGGGCACTTCGCCGTTCCGCCGGTTCCTGGCGCTTCTCTGACGGTTTTCTGGTGAAACTCCGGCTCGCGATTTACCTATACCTGGTAAATAGGACATTTAGCTTAAGGTGAGTTCGACCGACGGACAGACGTGTGGAGGACCCGGACCCGTGACAGTGCACCTCTCCGAGAGGCCGGCCCCCGTGGCGGCCCTGCCCGTCATCCACCCCCGGTACGCCCCGAAGGTCCCGAGGGTCCGCCGGCTCGCCCTGGAGGTGGCCCGCTTCTCTGTCGTCGGCGGCAGTGGGGTCGCCGTCAACGTCCTCTTCTTCAACCTGGCGCTGCACGGCCTGATGTGGGCCCCGATGACCGCCACGGTGATCGCCAGCTGTGTCGCCATGGGGACGAACTACCTCGGCTTCCGCTTCTTCGCCTATCGGGACCGGGCCTCGCGCACCCGGCGTCAGATCGCCCTCTTCTTCGCCTTCAGTGGGCTCGGTGTCGCCATGGAGAGCGCGCTGTTCTATCTCGGCTATCACGGCCTGGGGATGAGTGGCCCGCTCGGCTCGAACCTCGCCAAGGCGCTGTCGATCGTGCTGGCCTCGGGATTCCGCTTCGTGGCGTACCGGACATGGGTGTTCCAACACGCGAAGAGCGCACGATAAGGCAGCAAAAAGGGTCACAGTCTCTACGATTAATAGGATGAATGTGGATCAGCACCGCGCGTCCGAGCACGGGACCGAGTTCGACGAACACGGGACCGAATCCGCCGAGCCCGGGGCCCGGTCCGCCGAGTACGGGACCGCGTCCGGCGCGCGACGGCCGGCCGTCTCCGTGGTCGTCATCGTCTACAACGACGCCGCCAGGCTGCCCACGGCCGTGCGCTCCGTCCTGGGGCAGACGCTGCACGACGTCGAGGTCGTCGTCGTGGACGACCGGAGCACCGACGGCTCGTACGAGGTGGCGCGGGGACTGGCCGCCGCGCACCCCGACCGTGTCCGCGCCTACCGGCTGCCCGAGAACAGCGGAGGCTGCGGCGCCCCCCGCAACCGCGGCATCACCGAGGCCCGGGGTGACTACGTCCTCTTCCTCGACAGCGACGACGTCCTGGAGCGCAACGCCTGCCGCAACATGCTGGAGGCCGCCGAGGCCACCGGCGCCGACCTCGTCTCCGGGCTGTGCGTGCGCGTGCACATCGACTCGCGCACGGGCAAGGAGGTCAAGTGGTACCCGTGGCTGTACGAGCGCACCCGCACCCTGGAGTCGATCTCCGAGCTGCCCGACCTGATGGTCTTCGACACGCTGTCGACCAACAAGTGCTATCGCCGGCGCTTCCTGCTCGACGAGGGGCTGCGCTTCGCGGTCGGCATCCACTACGAGGACCTGCTCTTCTCCGCCCAGGCCTACGCCACCGCCCGTCGCATCACCCTCATCCCCAACCGGGTGTACGACTGGAGGGTCGCGGACAAGGCTGCGGCGAAGTCCATCAGCAACCGGCGTGACGAGATCGCCAACTTCACGCACCGCATGGAGATCCACCGGCGGGTCGACCGACTCCTCGCGGACAGGGACCTCCTGGAGCTGAAGTTCGCCAAGGACGTCAAGTTCCTCAAGCACGACCTCGTGCTGCATCTGCGGGAGCTGCCCTTCCGGGACGAGGCATTCCGCGAGGAGTTCGCGGCGATCGCCCGGCAGTACCTGGAGTCGATCGACCGGGCCGCCTTCGACGAGGCCGAGCCCATCCACGCCATCTGCGCCTATCTCCTCCAGCAGAGCGACTGGGACAATCTGCTGCCCGCCGTGGACACGCTCACCAACCGCGACAAGATCTCCTCGCCGCTCGTCGAACGCGACGGCCGCGTGTACTGGTGCGCCGAGCATCTCGACGATCCCTTCGGCCGGCACATCCTGGACGTCACCGACCTCGGTCACCACGCCAAGCCGATCGAGAGGATGTTCCTGCGCAATGTGCTGACCTCGTACGAGAGCACCGCCGGCACCGTCCGGCTCGCCGGGCGCATCACCAACCCGCTCGGTGTGATCCCGCCCGGCGCCCGGCTCGCCGGACAGCTGGAGTTCTACGCCCGCCGCCGCGGGGTGCGCTTCCAGACCTTCCGCTTCCCCGTGGCGAACGTGTGGCACGCGGGCGAGTCCATCGCCTGGAAGGGTTCGGCGGACCTCGCGTCCGTGCGGCCGCTGGGCATCGTGGACGCGGTGTGGGACGTACGGCTCCACCTCGACGTCGACGGCGTGCGCACCACCACCCGGCTCACCGCGGCCGAACCCGGCCTGGCCACCGGGCAGTTGCCCGTCCGGCCACGGCTCACCCGGCTGGTCGCCGACCGTATCGAGCCGGTCGTCTCCTCGCGCGGGCACCTGTCCTTCCGGCTGGTCCCCGACAAGAAGGCGAACGCCCTCGTGCAGCGCGGCGTGCACGGCCGGGCCGGAACGCTCGCCAAGTCGGGCTACCGCAAGGCCCGTTCCCTGCGGAAGGAACTCACCTCGGGGGAGACCAAGATCCGCCTCTACCACGAGGTGTTCAGCCGGCTGCCCGTGCGGAAGGGGCTCGTCGTCTTCGAGAGCCACCTGGGCCGCCAGTACAGCGACAGCCCCCGGGCGATCTACGAGGAGATGCGCCGCCAGGGCCTGGAGTTCCAGGCGGTCTGGTCGTACACGGGCGGTCCGGCCGGGTTCCCGGAGGACGCCACTCTCGTACGCCGCTGGTCGCTGCCCTACCTCAGGGCGCTCGCGCAGGCCGAGTTCTGGGTCGACAACCAGAGCTACCCGCTGAAGCTGACCAAGCGGCCGAGGACGACGTACATCCAGACCTGGCACGGTTCCGCGCTCAAGCGGATGGGCTTCGACGAATCCGAATGGAAGCTCAAGTCCCGTGAGGAGCAGGCCGAACAACAGCGCACCCTGGACCGCTTCGACCGGTTCCTGATCCGCTCCGAGCACGATGTGCGCACCCTCGCCCGGGCGTTCCGGCTCCAGGAGCGGACCCTGCTGCGCGTCGGCTACCCGCGCAACGACGCGCTCGCGCAGGCGAGGCGGCGGGAGGAGGCCGAGGGGCGACGCGAACGCGGGCCGCTGGCGGCCGAGCTGGGCATCCCCGAGGACAAGCAGATCCTTCTGTACGCCCCGACCTTCCGGCAGCGCGGCAGCGGACAGCGGCGGTTCGAGCTGCCCTTCGACGTGGAGCGTTTCGCCGGCGAATTCGGTGACCGCTACGTCCTCCTCGTCCGCTCCCACTACCTCAACCACGTCGTGCTCCCGCCCTCCGTGCGCGGCCGGGTCATCGATGTCACCGCGCACCACGACATGACCCCCCTGCTCGCCCTCGCCGACGGGCTGATCACCGACTACTCGTCCGTGATGTTCGACTACGCACTCCTCGACCGCCCCATGTTCTTCTTCGTGTACGACTACGACGCGTACGTGCACGAGGGGCGGGGCACCTATTTCGACCTGCTGGAACGGGCCCCCGGACCCGTCGTGCGCACCGAGGACGAACTGCACGCGGTGCTCGGTTCGCTGGAGGAGCAGGCCGTCAAGTACGGGCCCAGAAGAGAGCAGTTCACCGCCGACTTCGGCGAGTACGACCAGGGCACGGCGGCACGGAGCGTCGTCGACGAGTTCTTCGCGCAATGGAGGCGTTGATGACCGGCCGTCCGCAGCGGGACGTCTTCTTCGTCTCCAACAGCGTCGACGAACTGGGCGGGGTGACGAGCTGGTCGCACCAGATGGCCCGCCTGTTCACCGAGCGGGGTCACCGGGTGCACGTCATCGGCATCACGGAGCCCGCCGTCCCCCAGGAACTGGGCGACCTCCCGTACCCCACCACGACGTTGTACGACGCCCATCCGCCGCGCGTCGGACCGGCGCGCGGACTCAGGGGGCGGCTCGACGTCACCGAGCGGAGACTGCGCGCCGAACGGGCGGCGGGCATGCGCGAGCGGGCCGCCGAGCTGACCGCGCTGTTCCGGGCCGCGCGGCCCGGCGCCGTCGTGATCGTCACCCAGGTGTGGGCCATGGAATGGGTGGAGCTCGCCGACACCAACGGGCTGACCGTCATCGGGATGAGCCACGAGTCCTGCGCCTACAGCCGGACGACCTCGCGCTTCCGGCGGGTCCTGAAGCACTACAAGGACGTCGACCGGATGCTGGCGCTCACCCGCGAGGACGCCGACCTGTGGATCAGGCAGGGCATGAACAACGCGTCGTTCATGCCGAACCCCCTTCCGTTCATGCCCGAGGTGCCCTCGCCGCGCACCGGGAACGTCGTCGTCAGCATCGGCCGGCTGCACGACCAGAAGGGCATCGACATGCTCCTCGACGCCTGGGCCGAGACCGCGCCGAGCCACCCCGACTGGCGGCTGCGGATCTACGGCTCCGGGGAGGACGAGGAGATCCTGAAGAAGCAGTGCACGGCGCTCGGGCTCGACGGTTCCGTGGACTGGATGGGGCGGACGGGCGACGTGCCGGGCGCGCTGCGGGGCGGTTCGGTCTTCGTGCTCTCCTCACGGGGCGAGGGCTTCCCGCTCGCCCTCATGGAAGCCATGGCCGCCGGTCTGCCGTGCGCCGCCTTCGACTGCGCGCCCGGCGTCCACGAGATCGTCCGGGACGGCGAGGACGGCCTGCTGGCCACCCTCGGCAACACAGGTGAACTGGCCCGCCGACTGGACACGCTGATGTCCGACAAGGTCCTGCGGGACTCCATGGGCGACGCGGCGCGCGTGAACGTCCAGCGCTTCGCGACGGAGGAGATCGTCCGCAAGTGGGAGGAGCTGTTCGCGTTCCTGGAGCGCTGAGCGGGCGCCGCCGCGCGGAACGACCGGAGGCGGAGCCGTCCCGCGGCTCCGCCTCCGGCGTCGTTCGAGCGCTACTTGCCCGTGAACTTCTCGTACTCCTTGAGGACCTCTCCGGTCGGTCCGTCCATGCGCAGTTCTCCGCGCTCCAGCCACAGGACCCGGTCGCAGGTGTCCCGGATCGACTTGTTGTTGTGGCTGACCAGGAAGACCGTGCCCGCGGTCTTGCGCAGTTCGCGGATGCGGGCCTCGGACCGCTTCTGGAAGGAGCGGTCGCCGGTCGCCAGGGCCTCGTCGATCATCAGGACGTCGTGGTCCTTGGCCGCCGCGATGGAGAACCGCAGCCGGGCGGCCATACCGGAGGAGTAGGTCCGCATCGGCAGGGTGATGAAGTCGCCCTTCTCGTTGATGCCCGAGAAGTCGACGATCTCCTGGTAACGCTGCCTGACCTGCTCGCGGGACATCCCCATGGCGAGGCCGCCGAGGTGGACGTTCCGCTCGCCCGTGAGGTCGTTCATCAGGGCCGCGTTGACGCCGAGCAGCGAGGGCTGGCCGTCGGTGTAGATCCTGCCGTTCTCCACGGGGAGCAGGCCCGCGACCGCCTTGAGCAGCGTGGACTTGCCGGAGCCGTTGGTGCCGATCAGGCCGATTGCCTCGCCCCGGTACGCGGTGAAGGAGACGCACTTGACGGCGTGCACCTTGCGGACCCCCGCCGCCTTCTCGCTCTGCTTGCGGCGCAGGATGCGGTTGAGGGCGGCGGTCGCGCTGCCCCGGCCGGCGCCGGTGCCGTTGACGCGGTAGACGATGTCGACGCGGTCCGCGATGACGGTGGGGATGCGCTCGGCGCCGGTCGCGGCGGTGTCCTCGGCCGTGACCTCGGGGCTCTGCGGCCGGATGTCCTGCGTGATGATGTCAGCCACGGCCGTACGTCTCCTCAGCCTTCCAGAAGTAGATGAAGCCGCCGACGCCGGCGAGCAGCGCCCAGCCGACCGCGAGCGCCCAGACGTGGTGCGGCAGCTGGTGCGCGTGGAAGCTGTCGATCAGCGCGAAGCGCATCAGGTCGATGTACACGGCCGCCGGGTTGCTCTCCAGCAGGACCATCGCCCAGTGCGGCAGGTCGCTGCGGCTGAGCACCTTGTCGATGCTCCACATGACACCCGAGACGTACATCCAGGTGCGCAGGATGAACGGCATGAGCTGCGCGATGTCCGGCGTCTTGGCGCCCATCCGCGCCACGATCAGCGCGAGGCCGGTGTTGAACGTGAACTGGAGCACCAGCACGGGCGCCGCGAGCAGCCACGAGACGCTGACCGGGACGCCGAAGCACAGCAGGATGACGACCAGTGCGGCCATCGAGAACAGCAGCTGCTGGAGCTGCTGGAGGGCGTACGACACCGGCAGCGCGGCGCGCGGGAAGTGCAGGGCGCGGACCAGGCCGAGGCTGCCGGAGATCGCCCGGGTGCCCGCCATGATCGAGCTCTGGGTGAAGGTCCAGACGAAGACGCCGGTGACCAGGAACGGGACGTAGTCCGGCACGTTGTGCTTGGTGCCGAGCAGGACACCGAAGATGAAGTAGTAGACCGCCGCGTTCAGCAGCGGGGTCATCACCTGCCACACCTGGCCGAGCTTGGCCTGGCTGTACTGCGAGGTGAGCTTGGCGGTGGCGAACGCGGTGATGAAGTGGCGCCGTGCCCACAGCTGGCGGACGTACGCGGGCAGGGTCGGGCGGGCGCCGCTGACGGTGAGGCCGTACCGGGCGGCGAGGGCCGCGGCGTCGTCGGCGGGGGCGGCCTGCGTCGCTGTCGGGGGCGGGGTGTGGAGGACCTGGCTCACATCCGTTGCTTTCGCTCGGGGGTGGGGTGCGCGAGGTCCGTCCGTGACGCTTCCTGCGCTGTTCTTGCCGTTCTCTTACGTCGGGACGGGACCGTATCGTCGCAACGCGAGCGTAGGCCTTATCGACGTCGGAACGCAACCGTTTCGTCGTAACGGCCTATGCTGGCCCGTATGACGACGAACGCCGACAACGCCGCGAGTGCCGCCACGCCCGCGCCTGCCGCCGGAAAGGCCCCGCGTCGCCGGGCTCCCGCCGGTGCGGCCGTCCTTCGTGAGGATGTGACCGAGGCCATCCGCGCCGCCGTCTTCGAGGAACTCGCGTCCGTCGGCTACGCCCGGATGTCCATCGAGGGCATCGCGCGCCGCGCGGGGGTCGGCAAGACCGCGGTGTACCGGCGCTGGCGCTCCAAGCTCCATCTCGTGCTCGACCTGGTCTCGGCGGTCGCCGTGCAGGGGCTGCCCGCCCCGGACACGGGCTCTCTGGAGGGCGACCTGCGGCTGCTGTACGAGGTCACCTCGCGCGCCCTGCGGCATCCGGTGGCCGGCCAGATCATCCCCGACCTCCAGGCCGAGGCGGCCCGCAACCCCGAGATCGCGGACGCGATGCAGAAGGCGCTGCGGGAGGGCCAGCAGGGTGTCGCGAGCGGGATCGTCGCGGCGGCGACCGCCCGGGGCGAGGTGCGCGAGGGCGTCGACCTCGACCTCGCGCTCGACCTGATGTCCGGGCCGCTGTACTGGCGCGCGGTGGTGGTCCGCGGCCCCAAGGTGCCGAAGGGCTACCTGGCGAGCCTGGCCCGCGCGACGGCGGCGGCGCTGCAGGCACTGTGACCCCGGGCGCTGCCGGCCCGGCCGAGGCTCCTCGCCTTTCCGGGGCTCCGGTTCCGCCGGTTCCTCAGTCCTTCACGGCCGCGAGGCCGAAGAGGTCGGGGACTCCGCCCGGGCCGGCCTCGGCGGTGTGCACCAGTCGGAGGCCCGCCGCGGTGGTGGCGTTGAGAAGGTCCGCGAGCGGCAGGTGCCAGGCGCCGACGCGGGCCCTGACACCCGCCGGGTTCCACGCCTCGAAGCTGCGGGCACGGTCGGCGTACCGCGCGTCGACCACGATCCTCGGGCGCTCGCTCCAGTCGGCGAAGGCGCCGATGTAGCAAGGGTGCACCCCGAGGTGCACGAACCGTCCGCCGGGCCGCAGGACCCGGGCGACCTCCCTCAGCACGGCGGCGTAGTCCGGCACATCGGTGTGGGCGAGCACGCACGCGGCGGCGGGCAGGGAGCCGTCGCGGAACGGCAGCGAGGTCGCGTCGGCCCGCACCACGGGCAACCGCCCCGCGGCATGCCCCAGTTGGCCGGCCGACAGATCCACGCCCACGGGTGTCCAGCCCCGCTCGGCCAGGGCGGACGCGTGGGCCCCCGTGCCGCAGCAGACGTCGAGGCAGGTCCCCGTGCCGGGGTCCAGCAGCTCCCCGATCGTGGCGTGCACCCGCGCCATGTACTCCCCGGCCGTGCCCGCCGACATGAAGTCGTTGTACCAGTCCGCGTGTGCGTCGTACGTCGCCCCGGATCCCATGTGCCGATGGTAGGGAGGCGGCTCCGTTCTCCGAACGGCGTTCGCTCAGGGCATGTGCTCCCTGGCGGGCCGCCGCTCGGCCAACCGGCCCGCCAGGTCGGTGAGTTCGGCCGCCCGCAGAACCCGTCCGCCCGAGCCCGGCAGGGGCACGTGCAGCACCTCGGTCCACCGTTCGGGGATGGATTCGTGGCCGTGCACCGCTCCGGCGAGCGCGCCCGTGACCGCCGCGACCGTGTCCGTGTCGCCGCCGAGGTCGATCGCCGCGCGCACGGCGTCCTCGTAGGACTCCGTGGTCCGCAGGGCCCACACGGCCGAGCCGAGACAGGGCCACACGGCGCCGTTGAACTCCGTGGCCCTGTCCGGGTGCCAGTCGCCGGCGAGAACGGTGGCGTAGCGGGCCCGGTGGTCCGGGTGGACGGCGTCGAGGGTGTCCGGAAGCGCGGTGAGGGGGTCGTGCCCGAGCAGGGCGACGCGGATCAGTTCGTGGAGGATCGCCGTGCCCTCCCAGGCCGCGCGGTCGCCGTGGGTGAGCGCGGCGATGCGGCGGGCGGCGGACATCGTGGCGTCCCGGCCCTGCGGGGCGAAGAACACCGCGGACGTCGAGGCCCGCATCAACGAGCCGTTCCCGGCCGCGCGTTGATTCACCTGGAAGTGCAGGGCGGCCGCCAGGTCCCAGGGATCCCCGCTGGTGAGGACGGCCTCGGTCTGGAGGCCGATGTCCTTCGGGTCGGACACCGCCCACCGCCGGAACTCGCCGAACATGTCGGGGAGTTCGAGGCGGCCGAACCGGATCAGTGACTCACCGACCAGTACGGCCATCTGCGTGTCGTCGGTCGCCTCGCCCGGGTCCCAGCCGCCGCCCCCGCACATCTCGCCGCCCTGCCCGGGCACCGGGAAGCGTTCCGTGAACGCGCCTTCCGGGCCGAACTCGAACGGGGCGCCCAGCGCGTCGCCCACCGCGGAGCCGAGGATGGTGCCGGTGGCGGTCATGGGGCGAGCGTACGGGGATGGCCGGGAGCCGGGAGCCGGGAGCCGGGAGCCGGGAGCCGGGAGTCGGAGCGGGTCGGCCGGCGCCCGGAGGTGATCCGCCTCCCGCCCCGGCCCCGATCCGTGACCGTGCTACGCCCGGCCGGCTCCCGGGTGGTGGCGTACCCAGCCCGACCAGGCCGAGGTGATCATGTCTTCGACGTCGTAACGGGCCTTCCAGCCCAGTTCGGTGGCGATGCGGTCGGCGGAGGCGACGACGCGGGCCGGATCGCCGGGGCGGCGCCGGGTGGTGACCGGGGGGCGGTCGTAGCCGGTGAGGGCGTTGATGCGGTCGATCATCTCGCGGACCGAAACGCCCTCGCCGCGGCCGATGTTGAGGGTCAGGGCGGCGCCGGGGGAGGACTGGAGAGCGCGGGCCGCGGCCACGTGTGCCTCGGCCAGGTCGACCACGTGGATGTAGTCGCGGACGCAGGTGCCGTCGGGCGTCGGGTAGTCGTCGCCGAAGATGCGGGGCGGGGCCTTGTCCGTCAGCTTCTCGAAGACCATGGGGACGAGGTTGAAGACGCCCACGTCGGCCAGTTCGGGGGCGGCGGCTCCGGCCACGTTGAAGTAGCGCAGGGAGGCCGTGGACAGGCCCGTGGCGCGGCCGGTCGCCCGCACCAGCCACTCGCCCGCCAGTTTCGTCTCGCCGTACGGGCTCATCGGCGCGCACGGTGTCTCCTCCGTCACCAGCTCCACGTCCGGCATCCCGTACACCGCGGCCGAGGACGAGAAGACGAACGAGGACACGGACGCCGTGGTCGCGGCCTCCAGCAGGACGCGCAGGCCCTCGACGTTCTCCCGGTAGTAGAGCAGGGGCAGGTCCACGGACTCGCCGACCTGCTTCTTCGCCGCCAGATGGACGACTCCGGTGACCGCGTGGTCCGTGAGCGTCCGGGCCAGCAGTTCGCCGTCCAGGGTCGAGCCGACCACCAGCGGAACGTCCGACGGCACCCGCTCGGCGATGCCCGTGGACAAGTCGTCGTAGACCACGGCCTGTTCGCCCGCCTCGCGCAGCGCGCGGACAACGTGCGCTCCGATGTAGCCGGCGCCGCCGGTGATCAGCCAGGTCATGTGCGGCCGTTCCCCTCGTCAGTGATCCCGTGGTGTGGTGTTCCAGCCGGTTCGGAGACGGGCGTGCGCGTACGGCGTCCGCGTTCGCGCGTCGCGTCTCCGCGTCCGCGTATCAGTGAAGCAGGCGGCCGAGCCTTCGGGCCACCACTTCGGTCATTCCTCGCCAACCGGACGCCGTGCGCAGGGCCAGTGCCCCCGCGTGCGTCCGGTACGGCCGCACGAGGAGAACGCCGGGAACGCCGAGAACCCCATGGTGGACGTCGGGTATCGCGCGGCGGCGCAGCAGTCCGGGGCCGCCGCGGGCGTGCGCCGTCACCTCCCGGCTCGCGCCGTCGCGAAAGCGCACGGTGAGGCGCAGGTCCCAGGTGCCCGCGCCCAGTGCCGACAGTTCCACCGGGGCCTCGGCCGACCAGGTGTCGCGGTGGCGGTCGGCCAGCAGGGGCGCCGTGCCGCGCAGGCCCACCCGTCCGTCGTCCCGGTGGGTGAACTCGACGTCCACCGAGGCCGGACCGGCCTCCGCCATCCGCCCGTACAGCTCGTGCAGGCGCAGCCGCAGCAGGGTGCCCCGCGCGCGGGGCCGCAGTTCCGCGTCGACGGCGGCGGGCAGAAGGTGGGCCGGGCGGTGCAGGAAGTGGTCCAGGGTGACCTGGGGGAGGTCGGAGGACCAGACGGGGGTGCCGTCGGAGGAGCGGGCGTACGGCGGGAGCAGCCGCGCGGGGCGGGCCGCCAGTTCCCTGAGGCGGGGCAGGTCGCGTGGGGTGGGTGAGGCGAGGAGTACGCGCGCCACGAGCCGACCGGGGGCGGCCGGGTTGACGGTGAAGTCGGTCGCGTCGAAGGTCGCCAGGTACGCGCGCGTGAGGTCCCACCAGGCGCGCCGGTACTCGGGAGTGCGCAGTTCCAGTTCGCGCGTGTACATCCGCAGCTCGTGGTCGAGGAACTTGGTGTGCACGGCTCGCGCGAGTTCCTTCTCCCCGGCGCTCAGGAGGATCTCGTACGCCGCCCGGTTCGCCTCGGTCCGTGCCCGCCAGTTGCCGACGTCGGAGCGGTCGAGCGATATGGACAGGCGGTCGGCGGTGCGCCGGACGTTCCAGACGTACACCGTGTCGGGTATCAGCGCGATGCGCGGCGCGGCGGCCAGCACGCGCGCGGTGAACACGAAGTCCTCGTAGGGGTGGCGGCCTTCGGGGAAGCGGATGCCGTGTTCGCGCAGGAAGCCGGTGCGGTACAGCTTGTTGACGCAGAGGGTGTCGTGCGCGAGACGGAGGCGACGCGAGGGGTGGGGGATCAGGGCGGGCCGCGCGTAGAGCGCGCGCTCCCAGGGGATCTCGCGGCCCGAGGGCAGTTCGCGGCGCACGCACAGCCCGGCCGCGACCTGGGCGCCGTGTTCCTCGGCGGCGCCGAGCAGCGCGTCCACCGCGCCGGGCGGCAGGACGTCGTCGCTGTCCAGGAACATCACATAGGGGGCCGTGGCCGCGTCGATGCCGTCGTTGCGCGGACTGCCGCAGCCGCCGCTGTTGGCCGGGCGGTGGATCACCGTCAGGCGTGGCTCTCCGGCGGCGAGGGCGTCGAGGAGGGCCGCGCTGCCGTCCGTCGAGCGGTCGTCCACGGCGATCACCTCGCGCACGGCCGCGCCCTGCGCGAGCGCCGAGCGCACGGCGTCCGTGACATGGGCGGCGTCGTCGTACCCGATGACGACGATGCTGACCTTCGCGCGGTGAGGGTTCATGGGATCCATGGGGCGAAATCGTAGGTATTGCGGGTAATTCTCTGTTAAGAGGTGCTCACTGTCTTGTTCGGAGAGTGGTCGGAATCCGGTGTGGGCCGCGCGCCGGTCCGTCCGGCACGGTGCGGGGCCGCCGTGGGCAGGCCCGACCGCCACAGCCGTACGAGCGACACTCCCGCCGCGGTGGCCAGCAGGCCGTTGCGTACGAGCATCAGCAGGCAGCCCGTCCAGGTGCTGTGCACCACCTCCCCGTACAGCCCCGGGTACACGGCCGTGCTGACCGCCGTCGCCGCCACGATCAGCGCGGCGACGGGGCGCTGTGTGGTGTGCCGCGAGGTCAGGCAGACGGCGGCGAGGCCCAGCAGCCACACCATGTACTGGGGGCTGATCACCCGGCTCGTCACGGTGAACAGCAGGACGGCCGTGAGCGCGGCGTCGTACGGGGTGGCCGTGGTCCAGCGCCGCGCCCGTACCCGCCACAGCAGCACGAGCCCGAAGGCGGCGGCCGTCAGGGCGAGCGAGCCGGCCGCGACCACGCCGACGTGCGGCCCGACGAACTCCATCGCGCCGTACTGGTAGCGGGCCGTCCCCGGCCATCCGGCACGGCGCGCGAAACCCAGTACGGTGCCGCCGAGGGACTCGATCTGCACGCCCCGGCCGCTCTGCTGGCGCAGGAAGTCGAACGGGCCGCTGAAGACGGCCGTCAGGACGGCGAGCAGTGCGGCCGCGGTGACCAACGCCGACGTCACCGCCTCCCGGGTGGTGCGGCCCCTGGGTGTGCCGATCAGCGCCAGCGCGGGCCAGACCTTCACCAGGGCCCCCATCGCGGCGAACGCTCCGCACGCGCGCGTGGAGCGCGAGAGCGTCAGCAGGGAGACGACGGCGAAGGCGGTGACCTGAACGTCGTACCGGGCGAGCGGGATGTGCAGCAGGAGGGGCAGGCCCAGCACCCAGAGCCCGGCGCCGCCCAGGCTGCGGCCGGGCCGTGTCCCCGCGCGCGTGAGGGCGACGGCGATCACCGCGTCGGCGGCGAGCGTGAGCGTCACGAACGCCGTGACGTACGTCAGCGACGGCAGCAGGGCGGGCGCCAGCAGCACCGGGCCGGCGCCCGGCGGGTACTGCCACAGCCGGTCGCCCACCGGGAAGGTGCCCTGGGAGAGCACGCCGTACCAGCGGAAGTACAGCTGACCCACCTCGCGCGACACCCCGCCCCGGCCGAGCGGAGCCAGATGGTCGTGGGCCAGGAGCCAGAGCATCAGGGCGCGGGTGGCGAGCCAGGCGGCGGCGAGGGCGAGCGGGCAGTGGTTCCTGAGGGTGCTCATCAAGCCCGGATCGTAAGCCGCATGGATGGGTCATAACGTCAGATACGCCGTCAATACCGATCAAAGGTTGTTTAATAGCAAAAAATCACGCTCATGACGCATGCATGGGTGAGACGGTCGGCGGCTCGGCGCGCGGAGGCGGTGGCCGTTCTCCTGCCCGTGCTCGTCATGCTCGTGATCGGGCTCTGGGGGCTCGACCGCGGCGGCATGTGGCGCGACGAGGCGGTGACCTTCCAGGTCGCCCGGCGCTCGGTGCCCCAGATCTGGCACCTGCTGCACTCCGTGGACGTCGTGCACGGCCTGTACTACCTCCTCATGCACGCGGTCCTCGCCCCGCACCCGGGCGAGGTCGCCCTGCGTCTGCCCTCCGTCTGCGGCGCCGCCGCGGCCGCCGGGTTCGTGGCCGCCCTCGGTGCCCGCCTGCGCCGCCCGCGCGTCGGCCTGTGGGCGGGACTGCTGTACGCCGTCACGCCGATGACCGGCCACTTCGCCCAGGAGGGCCGGTCCTACGCGCTCGTCGCGGCCGGAGCGGCGGGCGCGACCCTGCTGCTGGTGCGGGCCGCCCGGTCCACCCGGCCGGGACCCTGGTGCGCGTACGGGGTGACGGTCGCCGTCACCTGCCTGCTGCACGAAATGGCGCTGCTCCTGCTCCTCGCCCACGCCGGGACGCTGGTGCTCGCCCGTGTGCCGGCGCGGGTGTGGCGGGCCTGGATCGCGGCCGCCGTGGCCGTGGCCCTGGTGCTGCTGCCCCTCGTCCTGGTCTCGCGGGGGCAGTCCGCGCAGGTCGCCTGGCTGTCACGGACCGGCCTCGGGAGCGTGAAGCGCCTGCTCGGGCTGTTCACCGGCCCGGCACGGCTCGTGACCGTGCCGTACCTCGCCCTCGCGGTCCTCGCCGTCCTCGCGGTCCGGCCGGCCCGGACCCGGCCCGGCACGTTCTCGCTCCAGGCCGTCGCCCTGCCCCTGGTGACCGTGCCGCCGGCGGTGCTGCTGGCGGTGTCGCGCTGGTGGCCGCTCTACGACGAGCGCTACGTCCTGTACGCCCTCGCCGGGGCCCCGCTGCTCGCGGCGGCCGGGGCCGACCGCCTCGCGGCGAGGCTGCCGCGGCTGCTGCCCCACGCGGCCCTCAGCGGCGTCCTCGCCGTGACTCTCGTCTTCGCCGTCCAGCTCCCGCTCCTGCGCCGGGACCGCGTTCCCGACCGCCGTCCCGACAACCTGGCCGCCGTCTCCGCCGTCGCCCACCGCGCACTGCGTCCCGGCGACCCGGTGCTGTTCCTGCCGTCGATCGCGAGGCGCTCGGCCCTGGCGTACCCGAAGGCCTTCCGCGGGATCCGCGACATCGCGCTGAGTGTCCCGGCGCCCGCCTCCGGCACGCTGTACGGCCGGGAGGCGGACCCCGGTGAACTGCGCCGGAGGCTGGACCGGCTCGACCATGTGTGGCTGGTCGCCGCACCCTTCGCGACGGCCCCGGCCTGGTACCCGGCCAGTGCGATCGAGCGCGCCAAGATCGCCGTGGTCGACGAGCAGTTCGTGCCCCGGGAAGAGGTCGTACGCAGGGGCGTGACGCTGCGCCTCTACGTGCGCAGGCCTACATACACCCCGGTGACTCCGACAGCGCGGCCTCGTCCAGAGCGGCCGTCAGCCGGTCGAGCCGGGCCCGGAGCTCTCGGATCTCCTCCAGGTCCGCGCCGGTAGCGGCCGCGATCCGGCGCGGTACGGACAGCGCGCGCTCCCGGAGCGCGGTCCCCTCCTCGGTGAGCCGCACCTGCACGGACCGCTCGTCCCGCGCGCTGCGCTCCCGCAGGACGAGCCCTGCCGCCTCCAGTCGCTTCAGCAGCGGCGACAGCGTGCCGGAGTCGAGCCGCAGATGCTCGCCGACCTTCTTCACGGGCAGCTCGCCGTGCTCCCACAGCACCAGCATCACCAGGTACTGCGGGTAGGTGAGCCCGAGGTCCTTGAGGAGCACCCGGTAGACACCGCCGAAGGCGCGCGAGGCGGCGTTCAGCGAGAAGCAGATCTGCTCGTCGAGGCGGAGGAAGTCCCCGTCCGTGGGGGCGTGGGGGCTCGGCGCGGGTGTTGCGGTCATGACCCCAGGATAGCTCTTGCGACCAATTAAGTTGTGCGCAATTGAATTGCGTGCTCTAATTCTGGTCGTGGGTCGCCGGACCGGTGGCCCCGCCAGGTTTCCGACTTGAGAGGGATGGTCCCCATGGACGCGATCTACACCGCTGTCGCCACCGCCACCCACGGCCGCGAGGGCCGTGCCGTCAGCTCCGACGGCACGCTCGACCTCCAGCTGGGCATTCCGGTGGAGATGGGCGGCAGCGGCCAGGGGACCAACCCCGAGCAGCTGTTCGCCGCCGGTTACGCCGCCTGTTTCGCGAGCGCCCTCGGCCTGGTCGGCCGCGCCGCGAAGGTCGACGTCACCCAGGCCGCCGTGACCGGCGAGGTCGGCATCGGCAAGCAGGGCGAGGGCTTCGGCCTGGCCGTCACGCTCCGCGTCGAGCTGCCCGACACCGTGGACGAGGCCACCGGCCGCAAGCTGGTCGAGCAGGCCCACCAGGTCTGCCCGTACTCGAACGCCACCCGCGGCAACATCCCCGTCGAGCTCGTCATCGAGTAGTACGGACCACGGCACCGGCCGCCGTGCCGGCGTCCCTGACGGGGCCGGCATCGGCGCCGACCCGGGCCAGCACCTCCCCGGTCTCCCGGCTCCACGCCACCACCGTCGCCTCCTCGGGCACCTGCCGCCAGCGCGTCAGCAGCAGCCAGCGGACGTGGTACCGGCGGGCGACGGCGGTGCGCTCGGCCCGGGTCGAGGACGGGGAGAGGTAGGCACGGACCGCCGCGAGCCGGCGCAGCCGCTCGCCCTCGTCGAGGGCGGGGTCGGGCCAGGCGGGCGCGGCCAGGTCCGGGCCGTACCCCGCGATCAGATGGACGGAGTAGTACCCGTCCGTGATGACCGCCTCGCCGGGCCGGATGTGCCGGGCCGCCCAGTCGTACGTCGGCCAGCGTGGCGGCTGGTCGAAGCCGACCGGCACCACCGCCCCGGCGTGCACCGTCAGGAAGCCGGTCAGGGCGCAGGCGGCCGCGGTCCCGCCCAGCAGCCGCCGCCCCGGTCCCCACGGCCGCGGCGCCGCCAGCTCCACCCCGAGCGCGAACTGCAGCGGCACCAGCGTGAGCCCGAGGATCCTGCCGTACGTGTAGTGCCCGCTCGCCCAGCCGTACGCCACCACCGCGCACTCCAGCGCGAACATCAGCACCAGGGGATCGCGCCACCCGTGCCCCTCGCCCCGCCGGGCGCGCCGGGCCCGCAGCCACAGCGCGGGCACCCCGGTCAGCGCCAGCCAGAAGTGTCCGGGCATTCCGTCGTACAGCCGCTCGTGCATGGCGTCCACGCTGCGGTCCCCGGTCAGCCCGAAGACGTCGAAGTACGGCCAGCAGGCCGCGACGAGGAGTGCCACCGCGCCCGTGAGCAGCCATCGGCCCGCCACGGCCGGACGCCATCCGCGCTGCCCGCCCGCCACGAACGCCACCGCCCCGAGCACCGCCGCGATCGACGTGATCGGGTGCACGAGCAGGATCAGTCCGTACAGGGCGCCGAGGGCCGCGTACCCCCACCAGCTCCTGAGGCCGCTCGGGCCCACGTACCGGACGGGGCCGCCGGTGCCCGCCGCGCGCGCGGCCGTGAACGCCCAGGCCCAGAAGGCCAGTCCGATGGCGAACGTCGAGGGGTAGCCGAGGTTGCCGGTCATCGACATCAGTCCGAGGTAGCCGCTCCACCAGGCCCGCTCGGTGCCCCACAGAAGCACCATCGCGAAGAGGCAGAGGACCGGCGCCCAGGGGCGGGGCGACAGCACCCGCGCGAAGCGGCCGATGCCGGTCAGCAGTACCAGCAGGTTCGCGGGGCCGGACAGCCGCACCACCGCCCAGCCGCCGAGACCGGTCAGCCGGGCGAAGGCGCCCTGCGCCACCGCGTACGGCGAGTAGTACGGGCTGCCTGCGCCCGGCAGATCCGCCATCGGGTGCAGCGGGTGGAGCAGGTTCGCCCGCAGGCGTTCGACGACCGCCGCGTGCTGTCCCGCGTCGCAGCACAGCGGGATCCGCCAGTAGGCGAGCGTCATCACCAGCCAGAACAGGGCGCCGAACAGCTGGTACGGCGTCGGGCGCCAGCTGCCCCCGCCGCGCAGCGCGGTCGCACCGCGGACGGCACCCCGACGGGCGAGGACTTCGGCGCTCATCGGGCGGAGGGGAAGACAGAAGTGGCGGTTTCCGGCATTTGCCGTATATGCCCCCCGGGGTCGATGCCCTAGCCCAAGATCACCTCATCGGGCGACCCCGGCATTCCTCCGCGACGGACCCGGAACCGTGCCGGGAACGGCCCGCGCGCCCGGCCGGACGGCCTCGTCGAGGAGCAGCGGCAGACCCACCACCGGCAGCAGCCACAGCAGCACGATCAGCCGGTCGCCCCAGATGTTGATGTCGGGGTGCCCGGCCTGGTTGAGCACCCCGGTGAAGGCCGCCGCCAGCAGGAACGGGGCGAACGCGCGATGCCGGCGCAGCGCCCCCCATCCGGCCGCCACCAGGGCCGTCAGGAACAGCGGCTCCCAGAACTGGCGTCGCAGCCACTCCACCCAGAAGGCCACCTCCAGATGGAGGAACTCCGACCACGGCCGGGCGCGGTCCGGGCGGGCGAAATGCCCCGTGAGCAGGTCCTGAAGACTCTCCGACTCGGACGGGTAGTGCAGCGCCTTCGCGAGCAGCACGGTGGCCAGCGCCCCGCAGCCCGCCACCACCCCGAGCGTGCGCAACGGCCCGTCCCACCGGCGCCCGCGCGCCAGGAGTACCGCGCAGGCACCGGCCAGGCACAGCCCGAGGAACAGGGACTGCGAGTGCTTCACCGTGAAGAGGACCGCCAGGGAGCCGCCGACCAGCCAGGTCCCGGCCCTCGCACGGCCCTCCAGCACCAGGGCGCAGCCCCACAGCGCGGCCAGGGTCACGGTCAGCAGCATGCCCTCCGTCATCGGGCGCATCGCCGTCGTCCCGCACGGCAGGACGTAGAAGAGCGCCTGCCCGGCCAGGGCCGCGCCGGTGGAGGCGCGCAGGGTGCGCAGGAGGAGGAAGGCGAGGACGCCTCCGGCCACCGTGACGACGACGCTCGACGCCCACAGGCCCCAGGTCACCCCCAGCACCGTGACGAACGGCACCAGCAGGACCGGATACCCCGGCCGCACCTCGAAGATCCGCATGAAACGGGGCGGCATGAACGGCACGGTGTGTCCCGCCGTCTGCCCGGCCGCGAGCCGTGCGGACACCCCGCGCCACTGCTCGCGCCGGCACTCCTCCATGACCCGCCGCGTCGGACTCGCCCGGTGGAAGCGCACCACGTCGACGGCCTGGTTGCGCCGAGCGATCGACGCCTTTCCCGCGCAGGCGTAGTCGATGGTCAGCGCTGCGGCCTCGTGCTTGCTCTCGCCGCCCAGACTCAGCGCGTACGAGAGGTAGTTCTTGGTGTCGGGGGTGTCCCGGCCGGTCAGGTTGGCGAGCTGCAGGACGGCGAAGACGGCGGCGATCAGGACCACCCCGGCGCGGGCGGAACGCGGTCCGCGCAGGGCCCGCGCCCAGGACCGGGGGGAGCGCGCGGTCACGGGGGCGCTCACGAGGACGCGAGGACGTCGTGTCCCGACTGCGCGGGTACCGGGACCACCGGGGCCGGCTCCTCGGCCCGCTCGCCGAGCATCAGCGTCCGCACCACCCGCTCGGCGGCCCGGCCGTCGTCGAACTCGCAGAACCGCGCCCGGAACCCGGCGCGCAGCCGCGCGGACTCACCGTCCCGCCAGCCTCCCGACGCGAACAGCCACGTCAACTCCCGCTGCGAGCCCGCCACATGGCCCGGCGCGTCGGCCGTGATGTCGAAGTAGGCGCCCCGGCTCGCCGCGTACGCTCCCCAGTCGTCGGCGAGGAGCACGATCGGCCGGTCCAGGTTGGCGTAGTCGAACATGAGGGCCGAATAGTCGGTGACCAGGGCGTCGGAGGCGAGCATCAGATCCTCGACGCGCGGCTCGTCGGTCGCGTCGACCAGGACACCGCGCCGGTGCAGTTCGGACAGGCCCATCCCGCGGGCCGGACCGTCGGCGAGCGACGGATGCAGCCGCACGACGAGGGTGTGGTCCCCGCCCAGTTCGTCCGCGAACCGGGCCAGGTCGAGACGGTCGGCATGGCCGCCGCGTACGTAGTCGCGGCGCGTCGGCGCGTACAGCACCACCCGGTTCCCGGCCGGGACGCCGAGGCGGGCACGGACCGCCTCCCCGGCCCCGTCCTCGGGGCGGGCCCGCACGAGGACGTCGTTGCGCGGGCTGCCGCTGCGCAGCGAGGTGAAGTGACAGGGGTAGGCGCGGTCCCAGACCAGCTCCGAGTGGCGGTTGGCGACCAGGCTGTAGTCCCAGCGGTCGGCGCGGCGCAGCATCTGCGGCACGTCGAGGCCGTGCCGGGCGCCCGGCTTGTGCAGCAGGTCCGCGGCCATGAACTTCAGCGGCGTGCCCTGATGGGTGTGGATGTGGACGCTGCCGGGGCGCTTGGCCAGGGAGCCGGGCCAGTTGACGTTGTTCACGAAGTACGTGGCGCGCGCGGTGACCTGGCGGTAGCGCAGCGAGTCGAGCAGGACGTGCTCGGTCTCCGGTGGCAGCAGCGCCGCCTGCTCCTCGTCGCGCACCACCCACACGCCACGGATGTGCGGGGCGAGTTCCCGCGCCGCGGCGTACACCGCCGCGGGATCACCGAGGACGCCCCGGTGCGAGAACGCGGAGTACACCGCCAGGTTCGGGTCCAGCGACCGGTGTTCGTGCACCGCGGACCAGCCGCGCCGGACCCGCGCGGCGGCCGCCCGGCGCGCCTGCAGGCCGCGCCGGCCGAGCTCCCGGCCCGCCCGGCCCGCCTGCCGCCGCAGCCGGTAGCGCGTGAACCCGCCCTCCAATAGCCGCAGTTCGGAGGGCACGGGACCGCTCCTGTGCTTGCGGAACAACGCGGCCGTCAGCCGGAAGAACTCGGCCTTGTCCTCCTCGGGCAACCGGTCCTTCTTGGACAGGATGTCGAGGCAGTGCTCGCCCATCTTGTGGTGCAGATAGGGGCGCCAGCCGGACAGCTCCGGGCGGGAGTCGACGAACGCGAAGACCCGCTCGTACTGGTCGTGGATGTCGAAGTGCTTGCGGCTGGTGGTGGACAGGATGTTGCCCTGGCGGCGCTGGCGGTAGGCCAGACAGATCCGGTCCAGCGTCGCGATCCGCTCCGCGCTGAGCATCACCGGGAACGTCCAGGGCGTGTCCTCGTAGTACCCGGGCGGGAAGGCGAAGCCCTCCCGCTCGACGAACGCCCGGCGGTAGACCTTGTTCCACACCACCATCAACAGGTCGAGGATCTCCGGGTGGTCGGCCGCCGAGAAGGTGTCCGCACCGGCCTCCGTGAGCACCCGCGCCAGGACGTTCCTGCGGGTGCCGCCCCACCAGTAGGTGCGCGCGTAGTCGAAGACCAGCACGTCCGGGTCCGCCGTCTCGTCCAGCCGGTCGGCGACGGCGCGCAGCGCCCCCGGCGTGAGGGTGTCGTCGCTGTCGAGGAAGAAGAGGTAGTCCCCGGTGGCGAGCGGCATTCCGGCGTTGCGGGCGCGTCCGAGCCCCACGTTCTCCGGCAGGTGCAGCACCCGTACCCGCGGGTCGCGGGCCGCGTAGCCGTCGAGGATCGCGCCGCAGCCGTCCGGGGAGCAGTCGTCGACGGCGATGACCTCGACGTCCGTGTACGACTGCTCCAGGACCGAGTCGAGGCACTCGCGCAGAAAGCCCTGCACCTTGAAGACGGGGACGATGATGCTGAAGCGGGGCACGTCAGCTCCTTACGAGGGTGGACGCGGCGGGAGCCGGGACACGTTCGGCGAGCGGCAGGACGGGCGGGATCGCCTCGGGGGGTTCGCCCAGCAGCACCCTGCGGACGACCCGCTCGGCGGCCAGGCCGTCGTCGAACTGGCAGAAACGCTCACGGAACCTGGCCCGCAGGTCCGCCGCGGCCACGTCGGCGTACGAACCGTCCGTGAAGAGGCCGGCCAGCTCGCCCGGGGTGCGCGCCACCCGGCCCGGCGGCTCCTCCATCACGTCGAAGTAGACGCCCCGCGTCTCCCGGTAGACCTCCCAGTCGTCCGCGTACACGACGATCGGGCGGTCGAGGTTGGCGTAGTCGAACATGATCGACGAGTAGTCCGTGACCAGCGCGTCGGCGGCCAGACACACGTCCTCGGAGGACCGGTGCCCGGTCACGTCGATGATCCGGCCGCTGCTCCGCCCGCGGCCCTCGTCGTAGAAGTAGTGGGCGCGCAGCAGGACGACGAACTCCTCGCCGACCTCCTCGCAGAAGGCCTCCAGGTCGAGCCGTGCCTCGAAACCGGTGCTGTAGTCGCGGTGCGTGGGCGCGTACAGCAGCGCCGTCTTGCCCTCGGGCACCCCGAGCCGCTCGCGGACCCGGGCCACGTCCTCGGCGGTCGCCGTGCAGAAGACGTCATTGCGCGGATAGCCGTACTCCAGGGCCTCGTAGCTGCCGGGGAAGGCCCGCTCCCACATCTGGGTGGAGTGCCGGTTGGAAGAGAGGTTGTAGTCCCAGCGGTCCACCCGGGACAGCAGCTTGGTGAAGCTGCCGGACACGGCGGCCACCACCGGATACGTCGACTGGTCGACGCCCATCTTCTTCAGCGGCGTCCCGTGCTGGGTCTGGACGTGCACGCTGCCGGGGCGTTTGACCACCCCGTCCGCGAAGTTGGCGTTGTTGACGAGGTACTTGGCGCGGGCCAGCACCTCCCAGGCGCGCCGGCTGCCGATCACCGCGTGGTCGACGTCCTTCGGCAGCGCGGCCACCGCCTCCGGCTCGACCAGGAACACCGACCGGATGTGCGGGGCGAGTTCGCGGGCCTTGGCGTGGATCGCGGCCGGGTTGCAGGCGTAGCCGCGGCCCCAGTACGCGCAGTACACCGCGAGGTTCTCGTCGAGGGGGCGGCGCAGCTGGGCGGCGTAGAGCGCGCGAGTGCGCAGCATCCTCGGGCGCGGCACCCGCCGGACCACCCCGGCGGCGGCCCGGTTCGCGCCGCGCAGCGCGCGGAACGCGCCGTAGGCGCCGACCGCGAGCAGCCGGTGCTGCACCCCGAGACTGCCCGCCGGCACCCGGAACCCGGCCGGGCGGTGGCGTCGGTAGAGCGTGCCCGCCCGGCGGAAGAAGGCGCGTCGGCGGCGCGCGGGCACCCGGGCGGGGTGGGCCGCCGTCTTCAGGACCAGGGTGAAGAGCTGGCCGAACAACGCCTTCGACCGGGCCGCCGGCACCGTCCGTTCCGACACGTGGGTGAGGACCCGTTCGACCTGGTCGAGGAGTTCGAAGTGGTGCTCGCCCGGCGCGTTGAGCCGGCTGCCCTGGCGGCGCAGGTGGTGCCGTACGCAGACCGTGCGCAGCAGGGCCGACCGCTCGGCCGCCACCGTCACCAGGCCTCCCCAGCCCGCGTCCGTGAAATGCCCCTCGGGGAAGGTGAGCCCGTGCTCGGTGAGGAAGCCGCGGCGGTAGGCGGCGCTCCACGCCGGAACGTGCGCGCCGAGCACCTCCGGGGCCTTGTCCAGCGGAGGCGCGCTCGGCTCGCCCTCCCACCAGTGCACCCGCTGATGCCCGAAGTAGAGGACGTCCACGCCGGCCGGGAGTCCCGCGTCCAGGGCGCCCAGCGCGCCCGGCACCAGGTCGTCGTCGCCGTCGAGGAAGAGCAGATAGTCGCCGGTCGCCGCCGCGATCCCGGTGTTGCGCGCCCCGCTCAGCCCGCCCGAAGGCGGTGAATGGACCGGGGCCACCCGGGGGTCCCGCGCGGCGTACGCGGCGGCGACCGCCGCGGCCGGGGAGTCCGGCGCGTCGCAGACCGGGATCAGCTCGACGTCGCCGAAGGACTGGGTCAGGACCGAGTCCAGCGCGCGGGCCAGGTGCCCGGCGACTCCGAAGGTGGGCACGATGACGCTGAAGCGGGGCATTCTGCTCTTTCTCTCAAGAGGCGCCGGACGGGCGGTTCATCGCCCGGGGCGCCCGGTCGGCCGCCAGGTGGTGGGCCGGGTGGGCGTGGGCCGCGACGGGCTGGAGGGCACGCGGACTCCGGTTCAGAGGGTCTCGGTCAGGGGAACGGCACCACCCGGAGCCGGAACGGTCGTGCAGGGCGCGGCGGCATGCGCCCCTGCCGGCGGGACGGAGCCGGCGGCGCGGGGGAGGGCCGCCGCCGACGGGACCGGGTGGCGCTCGGCGAACGGGATGAACTGCGGCAGACCGGCCGTCTCGCCCAGCACCACACGCCGCACGACGCGCTCGGCGGCGCGCCCGTCGTCGTACGGACAGAACCGCTCACGGAACGCGGCCCGCAGCTGCGAGGAGCGCGAGCCGCGCCAGTGACCGGTCGCGAAGATGTCGATCAGCTCGTCCTCGCTGCGCGCCACCGCGCCCGGCGGAAAGGCGCGCAGGTCGAAGTAGGTGCCGCGGGCCGCCTCGTAGGCCTCCCAGTCGTCCGCGTGGACGACGATCGGCCGGTCCAGGCCCGCGTAGTCGAACATCAGGGACGAGTAGTCGGTGACGAGCGCGTCCGAGGCGAGGCACAGCGACTCGATGCTCGGATGGCCGGACACGTCGATGACCCGGCCGCCCGCGGTGTCCGGGAGCAGCGCCCCGAACGTGGGGTGGGTGCGGGTCAACACCACGAAGCGCGGGCCCAGCCGGCGCAGCACGCGGTCCAGGTCCAGGGTGCCGTGCCGGCTGCTCCGGTAGTCCCGGTAGGTCGGCGCGTACAGCACGACGACGGCGCCCGCCGGGATGCCGAGCGTCTCGCGCAGCCGGGCCACGTCGGCCGAAGTCGCCTTCTGGAACACGTCGTTGCGTGGCATCCCGTACTCCAGCGTCGTGTACGAGGAGGGGAAGGCGCGCTCCCAGACCAGCGTGGAGTGGCGGTTGGCGGACAGGCAGTAGTCCCACTTGTCGGTGCTGCGCAGCAGCTCGGCGAAGTCGGTGGCGCGCGCGGCGGCCGGGCGGTCCTGGAGGTCGAGGCCCATGCGCTTGAGCGGCGTCCCGTGCTGCGTCTGGATCATGATCTGGCCGGGCCGCTTGACCAGCCGCCGGTCGAAGTTCACGTTGTTCACCAGGTACTTGGAACGGGCGAGCGCCGTCCAGTACCCGGCCGTGCCGGGCCGCACCCGGCGCGTCGCGGCCGGGACGGTGTGGTGGTGTTCGAGGTGCGCGATCCACGCCGTGCGGACATGCGGCGCGAACGTGCGGAACGCCGACTCCAGGGCCCCCGGATTGCAGCCGTGGCCCCGGCCCCAGTAGCTGGAGAAGACGGCCCGGTCGGCGCGCAGCGGGAGACGGAGCTGCACGCGGTAGTGGACCTGGAGTGCCGCCCCCCGCGCCCGGCGCAGCAGCCCGGTGGTCAGGCGCACGGCTCTCTTCCGCGTCCGCGACAGGAAGGAGAGCAGGCGGTACGTGCGATGCGCGCCGAACCTCACCAGTGCGTGCCGCAACCGGGCACGACCGCCGGCCGGCACGTCGCCCGGGACGCGGTAACGGCGGTAGTGCGCACGGGCCTTGCGCAGGAACTCGGCGCGCGCGCCGCGCGGCAGCCGGCCCCGTTTCACGAACACCGTGGAGAGGTGGTCGACCATGCGCCGGAACAGCACCGGGCGCCATCGGTCCAGCTCCGGGTGCGCGTCGACATGCGCGAAGACGCGGTCGTACTGCGCGAAGACGTCGAAGTGCTTGCGGCTGCTGGTGCCGAGGATGCTGCCGTGCCGCCGCTGGCGGTAGTGCACGCAGACCCGGTCGAGGGTGGCGATCGTCCCGGCGGACATCAGCGCCGGATAGGTCCAGGGCGTGTCCTCGTAGTACCCGGGCGGGAAGGCGAGGCCCGCGCGCTCGACGAACTCCCGGCGGTACGCCTTGTTCCACACCACCATCAGCAGCCGGAGCAGTCCGGGCCGCTCCTCGAGCCGGAACGGCGCCGGGCCCTCCTCGGTCAGCTGCGCCGAGACCTGGTTGCGTACGACCTCCCCCGACCAGTAGGTACGCGCGTAGTCGTAGACCAGGACGTCCGGTTCATCGGTCTCCTTCAGCCGGTCGGCGATCGCGTGCAGCGCGTCGGGGGTGAGGCTGTCGTCGCTGTCCAGGAAGATCAGGTAGTCCCCGGTGGCGCGTTCGAGGCCGGCGTTGCGGGCGCGGCCGAGTCCCACGTTCTCCGGGAGATGTACGGGCAGCACGCGGGCGTCGCGGGCGGCGAACTCGTCGATGATCGTCCCGCAGGCGTCGGGCGAACAGTCGTCGACCGCGATGAGTTCGAGGTCCGGGTACGACTGCCCGAGCACGGATTCGAGGCACTCGTGCAGGTACGCCTGAACCTTGTACGCGGGGACGATGACACTGAACCTGGGCAAGGGACATCCATGGGTCGGCGCGGGCATACCTGCCCGGGAACGGCCGAAGGGGTGACTTGGTTACGCCAGATGTGGCATACGGGGGATGCCCGGTGAACGGCGAGGGGCGAACCGGTGTCCGGCCCGCCCCTCAAGCACTTCTGTGACGGCCCTATTTGACGGCGCCCGCCATCACCCCGGAGACGAACTGCCTCTGGAACGCGAAGAACACGGCCAGCGGGATCACCATCGAGATGAAGGCACCCGGCGCCAGTACGTCGATGTTGTTGCCGAACTGACGTACCTGCGTCTGCAGCGCGACCGTGATGGGCTGGCTCCCCGAGTCGGAGAACACCAGCGCGACCAGCATGTCGTTCCACACCCACAGGAACTGGAAGATGCCCAGCGAGGCGATCGCGGGCCCGCCGAGCGGCATCACGACCCGTACGAACAGGCGCAGTTCACCCGCGCCGTCCAGTCGGGCCGCCTCCAGGAGCTCCCTCGGGATCTCCGCGAAGAAGTTCCGCAGCAGGAACACCGCGAAGGGCAGGCCGTATCCGACGTGGAAGAGGACCACGCCGGTGATCGACCCGAAGACGCCGATCTTCCCGAAGAGTTCGGCGATCGGGATCAGGGCCACCTGCACCGGCACGACCAACAGCCCCACCACACCGAGGAACCACCAGTCCCGGCCCGGGAACTCCATCCAGGCGAAGGCGTAGCCCGCGAGCGAGCCGATGACGACGACCAGGAGGGTCGCCGGCACGGTGATCAGCACCGTGTTGAGCAGAGAGTCGGTGATGTCGCCGTTCTCCAGGAGCTTCTGGTAGCTGTCCACCGTGAGCTGCGACGGCTCACTGAGGACCTTCCACCAGCCGCTCGCGTTCATGTCCTCCGGCTTGCGCAGCGAGGACAGCAGCAGCCCGATCGTCGGCACCAGCCAGAACAGGCCGACGAGCAGCAGGAAGACGCGGACGACGCCGCTGCCGACACCGCTCGCGAGCCGTGAACCGAGCGAGGGTCTGGCCCGGTTCACCGCCGCGGCGGGTGCCGTCTCCGTCAGACGTCCGGCCTGCGTGGTCATCGCCGCACCTCCCGCCTGAGCCTGCGCACATTGAAGAGCATCACCGGGATCACGAGCAGGAGCAGGAACACGGCGATGGCGCTCGCGACGCCCGGCCGGCCCTCCGAGAAGCCCTTGCGGTACAGCTCCAGGGCCAGCACGTCTGCGTCGTCCTGGGAGGAGCCCGGCGCGATGATGAAGACCAGGTCGAAGACCTTCAGCACGTTGATCATCAGCGTCACGGCGACCACCGCGAGGACCGGCGCGAGCAGCGGCACCGTGACCCTGCGGAACACCTGCCACTCGTTCGCCCCGTCGACCCGGGCCGCCTCGAGGAGTTCGCGCGGCATACCGGCCAGACCCGCCGCGATCAGCACCATCGCGAAGCCGGCCCACATCCAGATGTACGAGCCGATGATCGCGGGGGTGACCAGGGACGGGCCGAGCCAGTCGAGGCCGTTGTACGGCTCCTTGAAGTTGCTCGCCGGGAGCCGCAGCCGGGCTCCGTCCGCCTTGTCCGAGAGTGTGAACGTGCCGTCGTCGCCGACCTTCGCCGAGTCGACGACCTTGCCGTCCCTGACCGCCTCGATCCGCATCCCGGAGTAGCCCAGTTCGCTCGGGTCGACCTGGCCGAGTCTCCCCACGCCCTTGCCGCGGGTGAAGTCCTGCCAGGCCGTGCCGGTGACCTTGCCGGGCTCGGACCCGGCCTGAACGGCCTTCCTGGCGCTGTCCGGCATCTGGTCCGGGGCGACGCCGACGAGCGGCACGGTGACGGACTGCCCGCTGTGCACGGCCTCCCGCGTGATGAACCCGCCCTCCTCGGCCTGCAGGGGTGACTGCCGGCCCAGGTGGGCCTTCGGGAACGCCGACGAGGAGGCGAAGGTGTCGTGCACCCCCACCCAGACCGCGTTCGCGACGCCCTTGTCCGGGTCCTGGTCGTACACCAGCCGGAAGATGATGCCCGCCGCGAGCATCGAGATCGCCATCGGCATGAAGACGACCAGCTTGAACGCCGTTCCCCAGCGCACCCGTTCGGTGAGCACCGCGAAGACCAGCCCCAGCGCGGTCGCGACCGTCGGGGCGAACACCACCCAGATGACGTTGTTCTTCAGCGCGGTGCGGATGCCGTCGTCGGTGAACAGCTCCTTGTAGTTGTCGAGTCCGGCGAACCCGTCGCCCGACTGGTCGTAGAGGCTGCGGACGACCGAATACCCGATCGGGTAGACCACGAGCGCGCCGAGCAGCACCAGGGCGGGCAGCAGGAAGAGCGCCACCACGGTCCTGCGGGTTCCGGTCACGCTCTTGCGCGTACGGGCCGGAGGCACCGGTGCGGTGCCTCCGGCCGTTGCCGACGTCATCGCCGGATCAGCCCTTGTAGGCGGCTGCGGCGTCCGACTCGAGCTTCGCCTGCGTCCCCGCCACGTCCTTCGGGTTCTTCAGGAAGTCCTGGAGGTCCTTCCACTCGCCCTTGCCGGGCGTTCCGCCGAAGGCCTGGGGGGCCTGGTCGGACATGTCGAAGCGGAAGTCGTCGCCGGCCGCGATCAGCGCCTTGGCCATCGACTGCTGAACGGCGTTCGGATAGGCGGAGTCGGACACGCTCTTGTTGGGCGAGAGATAGCCGCCGAGCTTCGCCCAGATCGTCGCCGCGTCGGGCGAGGCGAGGAAGGTCAGCAGCGCCTGGCCCGCCTCGGACTCCTTGAGCAGGACGGCCGCGTCGCCGCCGCTCACGACGGGCGCCTTGTCACCCACGGCCGGGAACGGGAACACCTTCGCGTCCGTTCCGATCTTCGCCTTGGTCTCCGCGATGTTGACGCCCACGAAGTCGCCCTCGAAGACCATGCCCGCCTTCGGCTGGTCGCCGCCGGTGAACGTCTGCGTCACGGACGCCGGGAACTCCGTCTGGAGCGCTCCGTCCGGGCCGCCCGCGATGTAGTTCTTGTTGCCCCACACCTGGGCGAGCGTGGTCAGCGCGTCCTTCACGGACGGGTCCGTCCACTTGATCTTGTGCTGGGCGAGCTGGTCGTACTTCTCCGGTCCCGCCTGAGAGAGATAGATGTTCTCGAACCAGTCGGTGAGCGTCCATCCGTCCGCGCCGCCGACCGAGACGGGGGTGACACCGGAGTCGTAGATCGTCTGCGCGGCGGTCAGGAAGTCCTTCCAGGTCTTGGGCTCCTTCGCCCCCGCGTTCTCGAAGACCTTGGTGTTGTACCAGACCAGCGACTTGTTGGCGGCCTTGAAGTAGACGGCGTACTGCTTGCCGTCGACCTTGCCGAGGTCCTGCCAGCCCTGCGCGTAGTTCTTCGTCAACTGCGCCTGCGCGTCCGCGCCGACGGGCTTGGCCCACTTCTTGTCGACGGCCTGCTTGATCGCGCCGACCTGCGGCAGCAGCGCGACGTCCGGCGGCGCACCGCCCGCGATCTTCGAACCCAGGAAGTTGATGATCGGGTCCTGCGCCGGTACGAAGGTGACCTTCGCGCCCGTGCGCTTCTCGAACTCCGCCAGCACCTTCTTGAAGTTGGCCTGTTCGGCGCCTGTCCACACGGCGGCGACTTCCAGAGTGGCGCCGTCGAGCTTGGGGAGGGTGACGGAGCCGGCGCCGGTGCCGCTGCTCTCCGTGCCCTTGCCGTTGTCGTTTCCCTTGTCCTTGTCACCGTCGCCGCCGCACGCGGTGAGCGTGAGAGCCCCTGCGACGACGGCGGCCGCGGCGGCCTGTGCGGCCCTGCGCGAGCGGTGCGTGGAGTGATTGGGCGACCTGCGTATACGAGGATTGCTGCGCATCACTGCCCCGTTCTTCGTTCTTCGTCGAACGTCCGAGCGGTTGTCCCGTGCGCTCTGGTCTACGCCCGGTCACTCGGGGGCGGCAAGACCGCCGGTACTGTCAAGTGAGCGATCGTGATTGGGTCGTGACGTGAGGTCACCGAAGGTGAAGGGCGTCGACGGGGCGATCCGGAGGGTGGCCGGGCCGCACGACGGCCGACCACGCGCCCGGCTTCGCGGCGCTCGGGCAGCGGTGCCGGCGGCACCGAGCCGGGCCGGGGTGCCGCTGAGCGGCCGCGCAGGTGCTGGCCACCGCGCAGCGGCTGCGCATGGCGCCGGGGCTGGCCACAGCGCAGCGGCTGCACGGCGCCGGGGCCGCGCCTGTGTCGGCCCCGGCGCGGTGACGCCCGGGACCGAACGAGCCTCGCGCCCCGCGGGCTACAGCAGGGACGGCACCTCGGTCGCGGAGACGGAACGCGCGGCACGCTCCAGGGCGCTGGCGAGCAGGGCCAGGTCCGTGGGTCCGTTGCCCAGTTCACGGACCGGGCGGCGGGCCGGCGGGTCGCCCATGCGCTGCCACTCCAGCGGGACGACGGTGGGGCGGAGCGTGGCCGTGCGGGGGATGCGCCCCGTGACCCGGCCACCCTGGAAGGGCGTCTCCCGGCCGTCCGGGCGGAGCAGCCGGCCCCGCCCGGGGGCGGGCTCCTCCGGTCCGGTCGACGGTGTTTCGAGGGTGACGCGCAACGCGGCGGAACGCGCCAGTTCCGATGCCGCCGTACGGCCGCCGGCCCCGGACGACGCCACGAGGTGCACCCCGAGCCGGTCCCCTTCCCGGGCGACGGCCTCCAGCGCCCGTACGACCGAACCGGCCGCCGGACGCCCCGGGGAGCCCAACGACGGTGACAGCAGGGCGTCCAGGTCGTCGACGACCACGACCAGCCGGGCCAGCGGCGGCCCCGGCTCGATCCGCTGCCGCGCGGCGGCCGGCCGCAGCCGCATGGTCGAACTGGGCGGTGAGTCGAGGTCAGAGGCCCCGAGGGACGAGGTGCCGCTCGACGAGGTGCCGGACGAGCGCTGCGACACGATCCGGCCGGACACCGCCCGCCCAGCGTGCCACTCCGCGAAGCCGAGCCGGCCCAGCAGTTCGGACCGCCGCTTCAGCTCGGCGCTCAGGGACTGGGCGAACTCCCGCATCCGCACGGGGTCGTTGGCTGTCAGGTGTGTGGTGACATGCGGCAGGTCCGTGCAGACCTGAAGCCCTTCCCCGCCGTTCCCCGTGCCATGGCCTCCCGTGCCGTCGCGTCCGTCCAGCAGGACGATCCCGAGCCGGTCGGGCCGTTCGGCGGCTGCGAGGGACGCGGCCACCGAGCGCAGCAGTTCCGTACGGCCGCTGCCCGGCGGGCCCTCGATCAGCAGGTGCGGGCCCTCGACGGGCAGGTCGACGGCGACGGGTCCGCGCGGGCCCGCGCCGAGGACGGCCCGAGCCCGTCCGCCGAATGCCTCGGTGTCGTCCGCCGCGTCCGCCCAACGCGCCATCAGGGAGGCGGGGGTGGCCCGCGCCAGCCCCAACTCGTCGAGCAGGCGCGCCATATGAGGCAGGGGTGCGGACACGCGCGCGTGGCGGTCCCCGTGCGCTCCGTCCGTCCGCAGCGGCGCGAGGGCGCGGGCGAACCGTTCGGCCCAGGCGACCGACACGGCGTCCACGGCGGCGACGGTGCCATGCCCCACGGGGCCGCGCGGCAGCTGTCCGGCGGCACCGGAGGCGCGGCCCGAGCGCGGCGCGGCGGCGTGACCGGTTCCGCTTCCTGCTCCGGGACGAGGTATGCCCGTGTGGGTGGATCCCTCGTGCCGGGGACCGGAGTGCGGCGGCCCGGAGCGCGCATGCCCGGCCGGACCCGCTCCGGCGCGGTCGGGGCCACCATGGGACCCGGTGTGCGGCGGCGCCTCCGGGGCGGGCTCGCCGGTCCCGCCCGGTGCGACCCGCATCAACCGCAGCGCCGTGGCCACGTCCCCGCTGAGCAGCGCCACCGCCCCGCACTCACGGAACGCCGGCGAGGCCTGGCACGCGGCTTCGTAGGTGTCCGTCACCGGTGACGCGGGCGACGCCGCCGCGGTCTCGGCGAGGCACACCAGATGGATTCCGGCCCGCGAGCCCTCGTGCGCGAGGCGCACCACGGCCTCCCGTACGTCGGCTCCTCCGGGGTCCCCGTCCACGACGACCACCGTGTACGGACCGTCGTAACCGTCGTCCGTGTCCTCGGTCCGTGCCCAGGAGGGCCGCCGCACCGCGCCCCGCGGACCGTCGTCGCCGGCGCGCTCGCCGTCGTCGTGCGTCCCGGACCGGGCGGCCGGAACAGTCGCTCCGGCGCCTGTGGACCGGGCGCCCCGGCCGCCCGGTGCGCCCTCCGTCTCCGCGAGGTGGTCCTCCAGGCGGCGCAGGAGTTCGTCGGTGCGCGCCGCCGCCTGTTCGCGGTCGTACGCGAGGAGGAGCCGGCAGTCCTGGCCGTGGGCGGGGCGCAGATGGGGGAGCCAGCCGAGCCAGGACCACTCGGAGCTGCGTTCCTCCACCGTGCGGGCTCGGTCCGTGCTGATGAGGACGATTTCCAGGGTGTCGGGGGAGTGCAGCGCGGCGAGCTGGGCGACGACCGCGCGGGCCAGCCCCGCGAGACGCGCGCGCGGTCCGGCCAGGCCCAGTGAGCCGACCTCCCGCAGCCCGGCGGTCACCGGCACCGCCGGGAGGAGGCCCGAGCCGTCCGGTGCGGCCCGGTCGGCCGTGCCCAGACGCACCGTCAACGCCTCGGGGTGTCCGGGGCCCCGCTCCCACAGCCGGGGACCCGGTCCCAGCGCGGTGAGCAGCAGGGTCGCCGGGTCGGGCCAGCTCTCGGGCGACCGTCGCACCGCGGGAAGGGATTCCTCCACCGCGACGGTTCCGTCGTCGTACGCCTCCCGCGCGGTCCCCGCCGGTTCTCCGCGGCCGCCGGCCAGCCGCCGGGCCCACGCGCCGATACCGCCCCGCCTGCGCACCCCCGCCGGGACGTCCGTGCCCCGTGTCGGCGTGCCTTTGCGCTCACCCGGGATGCCCGGTCCGTCGAAGCCGGGCGCGTCGGCGGCCCCGGTGCCGAAGGTCCCCGAGGCCTCCGCCCCGGCCCGTCCGTCGGGAGCTCCCGCGGGTCCGCCCGGGCGGGCCGCCCCGCGCGGGGACGCACCGGGGGCGGAACCGCCGTCCGCCGGCCCGCCGCGCGGCCTGCTCTCGATCCGGGGTGCCCCGCCCTGCTCCGGCACGGCCGGGGGCACCGCGCGTCCGTGTTCCAGTGCCCCGGGGACGCCGCCACCGGAGGCACCCCACTCCGCGGTCCCGTAGGCGTGATGCGTCTCGCCCACGGGAGGGAGGGCGCCCCTCTGCGCGAGGGAGGCGCTCTCCCCGCGCGCGTGGGGCACGGCGCCGTGCGGGTGGGGGGTGCCCGGTGCGGGGGTCCGCGAAGAGAGGGAGGCCCGCGTGTCCGGATCGGGGGCGGATCCGCCCCGCGAGCCGTTCGAAGGGGAGCCGGCCGCCGGCGCGGGGGTGGCGTCCGGCCGCGCGGTGGTGCCAGCGTCCGCCCGGCCGCCGGACCCGGCGACTCCGAACGCGCCGTCCTCGGCCGTTCCGGCCTGCACCCGTACATGGCCCTCGCCGTCCGGTGCCGTCCGTACGGCCCCCGGTCCTCCGGGCGGCGCGAGGCGCAGGGCGGACTCGCCGACGCGCAGCAGCGCGCCCTCGGTGAGGCGGACCGGGCGGCTGCCCACCCGGGAGCCGTCGAGTGTCGTGCCGTTCGTGGAGCCGATGTCGGCGACCGAGACGCGGCCCTCGGGAGTGACGGTGACCGCGCAGTGCAGGCGGGACACGTCGGGGTCGTCCAGGGGCACGTCGGCGTCCGCGGAGCGGCCGATGTGGATCTGGCCGCCGTGCAGGAGGTGGACGCCGCCGGCGTCGGGGCCCGCGACCACGTGCAGCTGGGTGGAGACGTCGTCCAGGTCGGGACCCGGCTCGGCGGGTGCGCCGAGGCACAGCACGGCGCCGTCGGTCAGCGGCGGCTCGCCGAGGGTGCAGCGCTGGGCGTCGAGCCGCTCCGCGCCCGCGTAGAGCACGATCTGGCCTCCGCCGGGCTCACGGCCGCGCTCGCCCTGGGAGGTGCCCCCGCTTCCCCCGACCGCCGCGGCCAGCCCCGACGCGACCGCGGCCAGCGCCGTCCCGGCGGGCGCGGTGACCAGCACATCGCAGGCAGTGGCTCGCCCCCGCGGCTCCGAGGGCGGGCCCAGCGGGTCTACGACGGTCAGCCGGATCTGCATCGCCGTCCGGGGTCCCTTCCGCGCAGGTGTCCGCGACGAGGACGAGGCTGCGCTGCGGTCCCCCACCGCAGATTTCCCCCACCGCGCACGGGCACGTCGGCCAGTACTGGAGGCATCCTCGCACCTGCCACCGACAACACGCCCGCCCCCCACCCGTAAGTGATCTTGATTGGTCGGCTCTGCCCGTAAAAGTGCCTGACCAGTGCCCGCCCGGTGTCCGCTTGAGATCGGTCACGCCCGCCCCGCGGCAACCAAGTGACCGGACTGAGCGTCTTTCCGTCGAGCATGAGCGAGCGTCTTTCGAGCGGCTTCCTGTCGAACATGTACGGGAACGCGTACGTAAGCGCTTATGCGGACCACAGGCGTGCATGGGACCTATGGGGAAGCACACGAACACGACAGCCCGGTGCCGCGTACGGCACCACTACAGTGGGTCGGAACACCTGTACCACGGTGATCACGGTGGTCGGACCAGGCAAGCAAGCAACAGGGAGCGCATGACGTGCGGCCGGTAGGGAGCAAGTACCTCCTTGAGGAGCCGCTGGGGCGCGGCGCCACAGGCACGGTCTGGCGAGCCCGCCAGCGGGAGACCGCGGGCGCCGAGGCGGCCGTCGCCGGGCAGCCCGGCGAGACCGTGGCGATCAAGGTCCTGAAGGAAGAGCTCGCAAGCGACGCGGACATCGTGATGCGGTTCCTGCGGGAGCGGTCGGTGCTGCTGCGCCTGACCCACCCGAACATCGTGCGCGTACGCGACCTCGTCGTCGAAGGCGATCTCCTCGCCCTGGTCATGGACCTGATCGACGGGCCCGACCTGCACCGCTATCTGCGCGAGAACGGGCCGTTCTCGCCCGTCGCCGCCTCCCTCCTGACCGCCCAGGTCGCCGACGCGCTCGCCGCCAGCCACGCCGACGGCGTCGTGCACCGCGACCTGAAGCCCGCGAACGTCCTGCTCAAGCAGGACGCCGGCGGCATGCACCCGATGCTGACCGACTTCGGCATCGCCCGGCTCGCCGACTCCCCGGGCCTGACCCGCACCCACGAATTCGTCGGCACGCCCGCGTACGTCGCGCCGGAGTCCGCCGAGGGGCGCCCGCAGACGTCCGCCGTCGACATCTACGGCGCCGGCATCCTGATGTACGAGCTGGTCACCGGACGCCCGCCGTTCGCCGGCGGGTCCGCCCTCGAGGTGCTGCACCAGCACCTGAGCGCCGAACCGCGCCGCCCCTCGACCGTGCCGGACCCGCTGTGGACCGTCATAGAGCGCTGCCTGCGCAAGAACCCGGACGAGCGGCCCAGCGCCGAGAACCTCGCCCGCGCGCTGCGCGCCGTCGCCGCGGGCGTCGGGGTGCACGCGAACGCCGCGCAGATCGCCGCGGCCGAGGGTGTGGGCGCCCTGCTCGCCCCCGACCCGGCCCCGGCACCCGTCCCGGACACACCCGGCGCGGCCGACCTGACGCAGGTGCTGCCCCACAACGCGGGCTCCTACGACCCGTACGGCGCGACCAGCGTGCTGCCGCACACCTCAGGCGCGGCCGACGCCACCTCCGTGCTGCCGAACCGCGGTGCGGCCGACCCGACCGCCGTGATGCCGCCGGTGCCCCCGCACCAGCCGGGCGGACAGCCCGGCCAGGGCGAGGACCCGCACCCCTGGCAGAACCAGCTCCGCGCGGCCCGCGACCGCAACGAACAGACGCAGGTCCAGTACCTCGACCCGAACGAGGACCCGCTGCGCCGCCGCCCTCAGCGGCAGGTGGCCAGGCCGCAGCAGCAGCCCCAGCGGCAGCGTCCGCAGCAGGGCCAGCAGCCGCCGCCCGGATACGGATATCCGCAGCAGCAACAGCCGCAGCAGTACGCCCCGCAGCACCAGCAGCCGCAGCGCTACGCCCCGGCGCCCCAGCAACAGCCTCAGCCGCAGCGGTACGCGCCGGAGCCGCAACGGCCCCAGCAGCCCGCGCCGCGCGAGCCCCGCCAGCGCAGCTCCAGCCCCATGAAGATTCCCGGGCTCGGCTGCCTCAAGGGGTGCCTGTTCACGATCGTCATCCTGTTCGTCGCCGGCTGGCTGATCTGGGAATTCAGTCCTCTTCAGGACTGGATCGGCACCACCCGGTCCTTCTGGGGCCAGGTCACCCACATGTACAACGACGTCAGCGACTGGATCGGGGAACTCGGCGGAAACAACCCCTCGGGCAACTGACTCTGGGGATTTGTCGATATCTGACGGGTGATTTCGGTCTCGGGAGTGAAGGTTGGCTCCTCGGGCGCGTACTTTAAGCGGCAACACGCGTCTGTAGGAGCAGTCTTGGCACGCAAGATCGGCAGCCGGTACACCGCGAACCAGATCCTGGGGCGGGGGAGCGCCGGCACGGTGTGGCTGGGCGAGGGACCCGAGGGGCCCGTCGCCATCAAGCTGCTGCGCGAGGACCTCGCGTCCGACCAGGAGCTCGTGGGGCGCTTCGTTCAGGAGCGCACCGCACTGCTCGGGCTCGACCATCCCCACGTGGTGGCGGTGCGCGACCTGGTGGTGGACGGCAACGACCTCGCCCTCGTCATGGACCTCGTCCGGGGCACCGACCTGCGCACCCGGCTCGACCGGGAGCGGCGGCTCGCCCCCGAGGCCGCGGTCGCGATCGTCGCCGACGTCGCGGACGGACTCGCGGCCGCGCACGCCGCCGGGGTCGTCCACCGTGACGTGAAGCCCGAGAACGTCCTGCTCGACATGCAGGGCCCGCTCGGCCCCGGCGGTTCCCACCCGGCCCTCCTGACCGACTTCGGTGTGGCCAAGCTCATCGACTCGCCGCGCCGGACCCGGGCCACGAAGATCATCGGCACGCCTGACTACCTGGCGCCCGAGATCATCGAGGGCCTGCCGCCGCGCGCCGCCGTCGACATCTACGCGCTGGCGACCGTGCTCTACGAGCTGCTCGCCGGGTTCACGCCCTTCGGGGGCGGACACCCCGGCGCGGTCCTGCGCCGCCACGTCACGGAGACCGTGGTCCCGCTCCCCGGCATCCCGGACGAGCTGTGGCAGCTGATCGTGCAGTGCCTGGCCAAGGCGCCCGCGTCGCGGCTCCGGGCGTCCGAACTGGGCGCACGGCTGCGGGAGCAGTTGCCGCTGCTGGCCGGTATGCCCCCGCTGGACGTGGACTCGCCGGACTCGGAGTCCGAGGACGAGGACGACGAGTACGAGGAGACCGCGGAGCCGGCCGAGCCCGCCGCCGCCCGGGTACGGCGCGGCGCGGTACCCCTCGTGCCGGGGGCCGCACCCGACTCCAACCGGGACACGCACACCTCGATGCGGGTGCCCGCGCCCGACGAACTGGCAGGCGGGGCCCGCGGCACCGCCCGGGCGCCCCGCGCCGCCGGCGCGCCCCGTCCGGGATCCGCCCGGCACCGCGCCTCCGCCCGCCGACGGCGGATCACCCTGGGTACCGCGGCGGTCGCCCTCGTCGCCGCGGTGGGCGTCGGCACCTGGCTCGCCACCTCCGGTGACGACGCCGACGCGACCCCCCAGGACACGAAGAACTCGGCTCCGGCCTCTCCGTGACCCGCCTCGGGCGACGGAGGTCCCCGGTGGGCGGAGGCACGGCAGCGGGGGAGGGCGGAGGCCCCTCGGGGGCGAGGGGCGGGCCCCGGTTGCCGTAGCCGTTACGCTGGAGGCGTGGCAGTCGTCGATGTTTCCGAAGAGCTCAAGTCCCTCTCCTCGACCATGGAGTCGATCGAGGCCGTCCTGGACCTCGACAAGCTGAGGGCAGATGTCGCCGTGCTCGAGGAGCAGGCGGCCGCGCCGTCCCTGTGGGACGACCCGGACGAGGCGCAGAAGATCACCAGCAAGCTGAGCCACCTCCAGGCGGAGGTCAGGAAGGCCGAGGCGCTCCGCGGGCGTATCGACGATCTGAGCGTGCTCTTCGAGATGGCCGAGGAGGAGGACGACCCGGACACCCGTGCCGAGGCCGACGCCGAGCTCGTCGCCGTCAAGAAGGCGCTGGACGAGATGGAGGTCCGCACGCTCCTGTCCGGCGAGTACGACTCCCGCGAGGCCGTCGTCACCATCCGCGCCGAGGCCGGAGGCGTCGACGCCTCCGACTTCGCCGAGAAGCTCCAGCGCATGTACCTCCGCTGGGCGGAGCGCCACGGCTACAAGACGGAGCTCTACGAGACGTCGTACGCGGAAGAGGCGGGCATCAAGTCCACCACCTTCGCCGTCCACGTCCCGTACGCCTACGGCACGCTCTCCGTGGAGCAGGGCACGCACCGGCTGGTGCGCATCTCGCCCTTCGACAACCAGGGGCGCCGCCAGACCTCCTTCGCCGGTGTCGAGATCCTGCCCGTCGTCGAGCAGACCGACCACATCGAGATCGACGAGTCGGAGCTCCGGATCGATGTGTACCGGTCCTCCGGTCCCGGCGGCCAGGGCGTCAACACCACGGACTCCGCGGTGCGTCTGACCCACCTCCCCACCGGCATCGTCGTCTCCTGCCAGAACGAGCGGTCGCAGATCCAGAACAAGGCCTCGGCCATGAACGTTCTGCAGGCCAAGCTTCTCGAGCGGCGCCGGCAGGAGGAGCAGGCCAGGATGGACGCCCTGAAGGGCGACGGCGGCAACTCCTGGGGAAACCAGATGCGTTCGTACGTCCTGCACCCGTACCAGATGGTCAAGGACCTGCGCACCGAGTTCGAAGTCGGCAACCCCGAGGCCGTGTTCGGCGGCGAGATCGACGGCTTCCTCGAGGCCGGAATTCGCTGGCGCAAGCAGCAGGAGAAGTAGACGCGCGAGAGGCGCGGTGCGGGCGGGTGGTTTCCGCCCCTCTGAAAACCTCTTTGTCGACAAGGCAACTGCCGTCCATCGGACGGCAGTTGCCTTTGTTGTGGGGGTTGTCTGGGTTTTATGTCACAGTCACAGGCCCGCACGGCAGGCAAACGATGTTGTTCCGGACATCGCGTACGCAACGACCTTGACGATGCTTTGAAAACTGGGAAGGGTGACGCGTGGCATGCGTATTACCGGGGCGCATGTGAACCGGGGGGCCGAGCGAAGCCGCCTGTGACGCCGTGGCCCCGGGCGCTGCTCCATTGACGATCAGCTACTGGGGGTAGCAGGCAGATGACCAAGAAGACGCGGATCCGCGTGGCGCGGATAGCCGCCGGTGCGGTGATTGCCGCCGGTGCTTCGCTGACCGCGGCGGGTGCCGCCTCGGCGCTCGACCTCAACGTCGGCATCAGCGTGAACGGCGCCGACGACCCGACCCCGACGCCCACCGACACGGGCATCCCGACCGAGCCCACGGGGGAGCCGACCGAGCCCACCGAGGAGCCCACGGAGCCCACGGAGGAGCCGACCGAGCCCACCGAGGAGCCCACCGAGCCCACGGAGGAGCCGACTCAGCCCACCGAGGACCCGGACCCCTCCGAGACGACCGAGGAGCCCAGCTCCGGCACCAGCTCCGCGCCCGCCGAGGGCGGCACGGGTGGCAGCGGCAACAACAACGACCCCGACGGTGGCTCCTCCACCCAGGAGGAGGGCTCCTCGGCCCTCACCGACACGGGCTCGGACACCACGGCCCAGGGCAGCAACGACGGTGAGCTCGCCGAGACGGGCGCGGGTCAGACCACGTTCCTGATCATCGGTGCCGCCACGATGATCGCCGGCGGTGTCGGCTTCCGCCTGCTGCCGCGCCTCGCGGGCGGCCGCGGCGGTGCCGCCGCCTGACGCACGCGCGCACGACGAAGGGCCCGGAGCAGCTCGCTCCGGGCCCTTCCCGTGTCAGGGGCGGTTCCGGCGCCGCCGCGCCGTCCGCGTGGCTCTCACACCGTCTGGTGGGCCACCAGCGCCAGGGCCGCGATCAGTACCGCGAGCAGGGCGATCAGTGCCATGGGGTTCATTCCCGCGAAGGGGCTCTCCTGCTGGAGCCGCTCCCGGTTCGCGCGGCACACGCGGCAGCGGCCCTCGCTGACGGGCGACGCGCAGTTAGCGCATACCAATCGGTCGTACGTCATGCGCTGGCCCTCCTTGCGCTGTCTCCGCGTACGCACCGTTCTCGCGTACGCGTCGCTCTCTTAACGCTGCGGGGAACGCAACCGTTCCCCTACCACTGTGCCAGGTTCCGCGGATTTCGGCGCGGCTCGCCTTATCCTGCCCCGCCCGGACCCCCGCCAGCCGCTCGGATCCGAGGTGAAACGCACCTCAGATCCGTGACAAAACGTGCAAGCCTCGCGCAACCCCGTACGCCGACTGCGCTTGCGCACCCGGTTCGCGTATGGTCACGCACACCTACCCCCGGCGACCCGTGGTGCATCCGTGATCCGATTCGACAACGTCTCCAAGGTCTACCCCAAGCAGACCCGCCCCGCTCTCAGGGATGTCTCCCTGGAGGTCGAGCGCGGAGAGTTCGTGTTCCTCGTGGGGTCCTCCGGCTCCGGAAAGTCCACCTTCCTGCGGCTGATCCTCCGCGAGGAGCGGACCAGTCACGGTCAGGTGCACGTCCTGGGCAAGGACCTCGCGCGCCTCTCCAACTGGAAGGTGCCGCAGATGCGCCGCCAGCTGGGGACCGTGTTCCAGGACTTCCGTCTCCTGCCCAACAAGACGGTCGCCGAGAACGTGGCCTTCGCCCAGGAGGTCATCGGCAAGTCCCGCGGCGAGATCCGCAAGTCCGTGCCCCAGGTGCTCGACCTCGTCGGCCTCGGCGGCAAGGAGGACCGGATGCCCGGCGAGCTGTCCGGTGGTGAGCAGCAGCGTGTGGCCATCGCGAGAGCCTTCGTGAACCGGCCCAAGCTCCTCATCGCCGACGAGCCGACCGGAAACCTCGACCCGCAGACCTCCGTCGGCATCATGAAACTGCTCGACCGGATCAACCGGACGGGCACGACGGTCCTGATGGCGACGCACGACCAGAACATCGTGGACCAGATGCGCAAGCGCGTCATCGAGCTGGAGCAGGGCCGTCTCGTCCGCGACCAGGCACGCGGCGTCTACGGCTACCAGCACTGATCATCGTCCACGGAAAGGTCTGAGGAAGACGCCATGCGCGCGCAGTTCGTTCTGTCGGAGATCGGTGTAGGTCTCCGCCGCAACCTGACCATGACCTTCGCGGTCGTCGTCTCGGTCGCCCTCTCGCTCGCCCTGTTCGGCGGCTCGCTCCTGATGAGCGACCAGGTGAACACCATGAAGGGCTACTGGTACGACAAGGTCAACGTCTCGATCTTCCTCTGCAACAAGAGCGACGCCGAGTCCGACCCCAACTGCGCCAAGGGCGCGGTGACCAGCGACCAGAAGAAGCAGATCCGTGCCGACCTGAGCAAGATGTCCACGGTCGTCCAGAATGTCACGTACGAGTCCTCGGACCAGGCGTACAAGCACTACAAGGAGCAGTTCGGCGACTCCCCGCTGGCCAGCTCCCTCACGCCGGACCAGATGCAGGAGTCGTACCGGATCAAGCTGAAGGACCCGGAGAAGTACCAGGTCATCGCGACCGCCTTCGACGGCCGTGCCGGCGTGCAGTCCGTGCAGGACCAGAAGGGCATCCTGGACAACCTCTTCGGGCTCCTCAACGGCATGAACTGGGCCGCCCGCGCGGTGATGGCGATGATGCTCGTCGTCGCGCTGATGCTGATCGTCAACACGGTGCGCGTCTCGGCGTTCAGCCGGCGGCGTGAGACCGGCATCATGCGCCTCGTCGGCGCCTCCGGCTTCTACATCCAGGCGCCGTTCATCGCCGAGGCCGCGGTCGCCGGGCTCATCGGCGGCGGTGTCGCCTGCGGTTTCCTGCTGATCGCCCGGTACTTCATCATCGACCACGGGCTGGCCCTGTCCGAGAAGCTGAACCTGATCAACTTCATCGGCTGGGACGCCGTGTTGACCAAGCTCCCGCTCATCCTCGCGACAAGTCTGCTGATGCCCGCGCTGGCTGCTTTCTTCGCATTGCGCAAGTACCTGAAGGTGTGACGCATGCCAAGAGGGCCGTACCGTCAAGCGGCGGTGCGGCCCTTCGCGTTGTCCTAGACTCACCGGCATGTCAGGCCGTGACCTGTTCTGCGAGCCCCGCCGCATCCGCCGCGGGGCGGCCCTGACATTGGTGTTCGCGAGTGTCCTCGTCGCCGGAGCGACGACCGGATCCTTCTCCGACTCCGACCGGAAGACCGAGGCGGGCACGCCCCGTTCGGCGTCGGCACGCCACCACGACGAGGTCACCGACGCCGCCGCCCGGGCGATGGCCGACGGAAAGTCCCCCATGGAGGCCGCCGCGCGCGCCGTCAGCCGCAGTGGCGACCGCTGGGGCGCCGTCTACTCCCAGGGCGACTACGAGGAGTTCGAGGAAGCCCTCGACGGCCAGTACACCGGCGTCGGCCTGTGGGCCCGCCGCGAGCGCGACGGACGGATCGAGGTCACCCGCGTCCGGACCGGCTCGCCCGCCGCCGCGGCGGGCATCCGCGAGGGCGACCGGCTGCGCACCGTCGACGGCGCGAAGGTGGACGGCCGGCCGGTCACCGAGGTCGTCTCCTTACTGCGCGGCGACGCCGACGACGCGGCCGCGGGTACGAAGGTCTCCCTCGGCCTGGAGCGCGGCACGCGGACGTGGAGCAGGACCCTGCGCCGCGCCAGGCTCTCGACGGACTCCGTGACCGTCAGCAGGCTCACCGGCGATGTCACCATGATCAAGGTCGACGCCTTCACCAAGGGCGTGGGCGACGCGGTACGGTCCGCCGTCGGCCGGGCACCGGGCCGCGCCGGGATCGTCCTCGACCTGCGCGGCAACTCGGGCGGCCTGGTCACCGAGGCCGTCACCGCCGCCTCCGCCTTCCTCGACGGCGGCCTCGTCGCCACGTACGACGTGAACGGCGCCCAGCGCGCCCTGCACGCCGACTCCGGCGGCGACACCGCCAGGCCCCTGGTCGCGCTGGTCGACGGCGGCACGATGAGCGCGGCCGAGCTGCTCACCGGAGCCCTCCAGGACCGCGGGCGCGCGGTCGTCGTGGGCTCCAGGACCTTCGGCAAGGGCTCGGTACAGATGCCGAGCCGGCTGCCCGACGGCTCCGTGGCCGAGCTGACCGTCGGCCACTACCGCACCCCCGCGGGGCGCTCCGTCGACGGCCGGGGCATCACCCCCGACCTGGAGGCGGACAAGGAGTCGCTGAAGCGGGCCGAGACCGTGCTGACCGGCCTCGGGGACCCCTCGTGACCCGCGGAGACCGGGCCCGTTAATCGGCTTTCCCCCGAGCCCCCCTGTAGTGCGAAAATGGCCAGCACTATGAGCAAGGGAATGTACGTACCGAAGGAGTCCCAGCCCAAGCAGGGCGGCCAGGGTTCCGGCAAGGCCAAGGACGGCAAGCGCAAGATCGTCGCGCAGAACAAGAAGGCGCGGCACGACTACGCGATCATCGACACCTTCGAGGCCGGGCTCGTCCTGACCGGCACCGAGGTGAAGTCGCTGCGCCAGGGCCGCGCCTCCCTGACCGACGGCTTCGTCCAGATCGACGGGAACGAGGCGTGGCTGCACAACGCCCACATCCCGGAGTACAGCCAGGGCACCTGGACGAACCACACCGTGCGCCGCAAGCGCAAGCTCCTCCTGCACCGTGAGGAGATCGACAAGCTGGAGGCGAAGACCCAGGAGACGGGTCACACGATCGTCCCGCTCGCCCTGTACTTCAAGGACGGCCGGGCGAAGGCGGAGATCGCGCTCGCCCGGGGCAAGAAGGAGTACGACAAGCGGCAGACCCTGCGCGAGAAGCAGGACCGGCGCGAGTCGGACCGCGCGATCGCGGCGGCCAAGCGGAAGCAGCGCGGCGAGTAGAGCGGCGGGCGGAGCCGGGCCGCCGGAGGGCGGGCACGGCCGCGGCCCGCGGGAATAGGCTGGCACCGTCGTGCGTTGGTCACGTACGATGGCAACGCACCTCACAGCGGGTGCGGGGTTCCTCCTCGGAGGGGCCGAGCTTTGAAAAATAAACATGGGGATGATCGGTTTCGACAGCGGCTGTTGAAGCAGGGGAAGCGTGTCGAGGAAGCGGCAATGATCTCGTAAACCATATGTCGCAAAAAATAATCGCCAATACCAAGAGCGATTCCCAGTCCTTCGCCCTCGCTGCCTAATAAGCAGTGAGTGAGGGACCCTTAATGGGTGTCAGCCCGGGAGTGTTCCCGGCCCGGATCCTGGCATAATCTAGGGGACTAAACCACCGAGCCCGGTCACGGGGTTCGGTGGGAAATCAAACAGTGACTGAGCCCGTCGGCGACTTGTTCGCGTGATCGCCGGGGCTGAGAAAATCGCAGCGAACTGCACACGGAGAAGCCCTGATTTTGCACCGTTGGACGCGGGTTCGATTCCCGCCATCTCCACTCATCCCATGTTCCAATTGAATATCGTGACGAAGGCCCCGCTGCTCCGGCAGCGGGGCCTTCGTCGTTCGTCCGTGCCACGCGGGACCGTCAGCGCAGGGAGAACGTCGACAGACGCAGGCCGCCGCTCAGCACCAGGTACACATCCTCGTGGCCCTTCGGCGCTTTCGACAGCGCCGCGGTCACCGTCTCGTAGGTGTACGGCGACGAGGTGCCGTCCGGGTGTGCCGTGCCGAGGAGCGTCCCGGTGGGGGAACCGAGGCGTATCTCGACGGTTCCGGAGGCGCCGGCCACGCGGGCACGGAACTCCGTTGTCCCGCCGCCCGGTTCGGTGTCCGCGAACTTCAGCCACGCGCCGTCGGCCGTCGAAGCCACGGCCGTGCCGCGTGCCTTCGACTCGTCCACGAGGCGCGTCCCTGTGTAGTCGTCGAAGTTCTCGGCACGGGTGGTGCGGCCGAGGTCCCGGGGCGGGATCGTCTCGCCGCGCACCCGAAGGGTCGCGCGGGAGCGGATGTCGGCCGCCGACGCTCCGGCCAGCACGTCGTACGTCCCGCTCTCCACCACCCACCGCGAGCGCGTGACATCCCAGTGGGCCAGATCCTTCGTGCGCAGCGCCAGCCGCACGGTCCTCGTCTCGCCCGGCTTCAGTGTCACCCGCGTATACGCCTTCAGCTGCTTCAGCGGCTGTCTGTCGCGCGACACCCTCTGGTGCGTGTAGAGCTGGACGACCTCGGCGCCGGCGCGCTCGCCGGTGTTGGTCACGGCGACCTCGTACCCGCCGTCGACGCGCTTCGGCGCGCCGTAGCGGAACGAGGTGTACGACAGGCCGTAGCCGAAGGGGTACAGCGGCCGGCCCCCGAAGTACTGGTAGGTGCGGGCCGACTTGATGATGTCGTAGTCGAGGATCGACGGAAGGTCCGACTCCGAGCGGTACCAGGTCTGGGTGAGGCGGCCGGCCGGGTTCGCGTCGCCGTAGAGCAGGTCCGCGAGGGCGTTGCCGGTCTCCTGGCCCGCGTGGGTGGTCCACAGGAGGGCGGGGACCTCGTCCTGGAGGGCGCCGAGGGTGGTCGGATAGCTGTTCTCGACGACCACGACCGTCTTCGGATTGGCCGCGTGCACCGCCCTGACCAGGGCCTCCTGGGAGGGGGCCAGGCCCATGTCGGTGCGGTCGTGGTCCTCACGGCCGTTGATCGAGGGCATCGAGCCGACCACGACCACCGCCGTGTCCTTGCCCTTCACCGCCGCCACCGCCTCGTCGGCCCCACTGCGGACGACGTCCTTGGAGTAGTGCGCCGCCTGTCCCTCGGCGACCAGGCCCAGAGTGCCGTCGTCGCCGGTCGGACCCAGATAGACGGGGTTCGACCACCAGGACTCGGCGGTCTCGTACCCGGCGTACCGGAGCAGATAGGTGCCGTCCTCCTGCCGCTCCAGCCTGAACTGCTGCTGAACGTACCAGCCGTTGGGCTGCACCTGGTCGTTCACGAAGCCCGACCAGTTGTAGCCGACGTACTTCCCGTTGGCCGCCGAGCGCAGCGTCACGATGCCGGAGCCCCAGTCGAAAAGGTCGAACTGTGCGGCCGGCCCGCTGTCCGCGCTCTCCTTCAGCGCCGCTCCCGCCTCGGAGGCCCCCGCCGTGACGTACTTCCCCGTCGCCGTGTCCTTGAGGGCGATGCGGTCGGCGCCCTCGCTGCTCGCCACCGGGGTGCCCAGCTTGGCCTCGATGCCCGCCTTGGGTGTGACCGCGTAGGGGAGGGTGCCCGAGTACCAGTCGGTGTAGAGGGTGTCGGCGAGAGGACCGACGACCGCGACGCTCCCGCCCGAAGCCGCCTTCAGGGGAAGCGTGTTGTCGTTCTTCAGCAGGACCGCCGCTTCGGTGGCCGCCTCGCGGGCCAGCTTCCGGTGGGCCGGGCCGTCGATGACGGAAGCGTCGATCGCTCCGTACTTCCCGCCGTTCGGGTCGAATTCACCGAGCCGGACGCGGACGGCGAGGATGTGGGAGACGGCGCTGTCCACGTCCGACTCCTTCAACAGGCCTGTCGAAAGAGCCGACTTGACGGCCGTGGTGGTCGGCTCCGGGTCAGTGCCGTTGTCCGTGAAGCTGTCGATGCCCGCCTTCAGCGCGGCCGCGTCGCCCTCGGCGAGCGTGGGGTGGTAGTTCTGGGTGGCGGGCAGCAGGTTGCCGGGGGCGAAGGCGTCGGTGACGTTCAGCAGATCCCGGTCCGTCCAGCCGCGCACGACGTCGTCCAGATCCGGACTGACCGTGTTGGGGCGGCCGTTGACCAGGTTGTACGAGGACATGACGCCGGTCGCCGCGTCCGCCCGGATCGCCGGTGCGAAGGCCGCCTCGTCGTACTCGTGCAGCACCCGCGGGCGCAGGTCGGAGGAGGTCGTCGCCCGGTGCGCCTCGTTGTTGTTGGCGAGGTAGTGCTTGAGCGTGGGCGCCGTCTTCAGATGGTCGGGGTCGCCGCCCGTCAGGCCCTCGCCGTAAGCCGTGGAGATCGAGCCGGTGAGATACGGGTCCTCGGAGTAGCCCTCCTCGTTGCGGCCCCAGCGGGGGTCACGCAGCAGGTTCACCACCGGCGCCCACAGGTTGAGACCCCAGCCGTCCGGGCGCTCCCGCTGGAAGCCGCGTGCCTCGTCGCCGACCGCCGAACCGACCCGCTCGATCAGCGCCGGGTCCCAGGTCGAGGCGAGTCCGACCGCCTGCGGGAACACGGTCGCCTTCCCCAGCCAGGCGACCCCGTGCAGGGCCTCGGTCCCGGTGCGGAACGCCTGGATGCCGAGGCGGGGGATCGCGGGCTCGTACTGGTGGAGCAGGGAGATCTTCTCGTCGAGGGTGAGCCTGCCCAGCAGGTCGTCCACGCGGTCGGCGACGGGTAGTCCCGGATCACGGAAGGGGTGGGAGTACGGGGACGCGGTGGCGGTGCCCGCGATGGTGGCCGGGCCCGCGATCAGCGCGAGGGCCACGGTCACCAGGGCCGCCGCCCCCGGTCTTCTTCTCTTCTTGTTGCCTTTCCGCATGACACGTCTCCTCAGGAAGTCAGCGTGCGGGGTGCGGTGCTGGCGCGCTCGGTCATCCGGGGGGTGAGCAGGGTCGCCTCCGCGGCGGGCGTGCCGTTCAGCTTGCTCATCAGCAACTCGACGGCCCGTGCGCCCACTTCGGCGGACGGGATGGCGATGGAGGTGACCGGGACGCGCAGGCCCTCGGCGAGCTCGTCCGGGCAGATGGCGGTGACGGACAGATCGGCCGGAACCCGCAGGCCGAGCTGCTCGAAGGCATCGATCAGCGGCTCCAGGACCGGCTCGTTGTGGACGACGACGCCGGTCAACGCGGGCTGTTCGCGCAGAAGTCGTTCGGCGATCCGGCGCGCGGCGGCGGGCGAGGCCTCGCAGGGGTGGACGGAGGAGGCGAGCCCGCCCCGGTCGGCGGCGGCCGTGAACCCCTGCACCACGCGCTGCGCGAACGCCGTCCCCCGCACATACACCTCCGGCGGCGACCCGACCAGCGCGACGACCCGGTGCCCGAGCCCCGCGAGCCGTTCCACGCACAGCTCACCGGCCGCCTTGAAGTCCAGGTCGATGCAGGTGAGCCCGTCAGTGGCGGCCGGGAACCCGATGAGCACCGACGGCCGGTCCAGCGCGCGCAGCAACGGCAGCCGGGGATCGTGGAGCTGGACGTCCATCACGATCAGCGCGTCCACCAGCGCGGTGTCCGCGACCCGGCGCAGCCCGTCCTCGCCCTCCTCCTGCGTGAGCAGCAGGACGTCGTGGTCGTGCCGGCGGGCCGCCGTCACCACCGACACCGCGAACTGCATCACCACCGGCACATGGATGCCCGCCCGCAGCGGGATCACCAGCGCGAGGACGTTCGACCGGCTGCTGGCGAGCGCTCTGGCCCCCGCGTGCGGGCGGTAGCCCAGCCTGCGGATGCTCTCCTCGACCCGCTGCCGGGTCGCCTCGGAGATCGGCCGCTTGCCGCTGAGGGCGTAGGAGACGGTGCTCGGGGAGACCCCGGCGTGCCGCGCCACATCGGTGATCTTGACCATCACTCGGACCCCGGTTCCAGGGAGAGGAAGCCCGTCCCGGCCCGGGCCCGCACCTCGCGCCCGCCCGCGGCCAGCCCCCAGGGCGCCGAGGGATCGGTGCAGGAGGCGCGCAGGGTGTCCCCCTCGCGCACGACGGTGAAGGTCACCCCGCCGACCGTGACCGTCACCCGGGCGCCCCGCTCCAGGCCGTACGCGCGCAGGGTGACGCCGTCGGCGTGGTCGTAGTCGGGGCGGTCGTCCACCGCGCCCACCGGGATCACCGCGCCCGGCCGTACGAGCAGCGGCACGCTCAGGAAACCGTGCCGCTCGCGCACCCAGCGCGGTCCGGTGACCGGCGGCCCGCCGAGGTAGGGGGTCCAGGTGCCCTCGGGCACGTAGTACGAGACGTCCCCGTCGTCGCTGAAGACGGGCGCGACCAGCAGATCCGGGCCGAGCATGTACTGCCGTTCCAGATGCGCGCACCCGGGATCGTCCGGGAACTCCAGGACCATCGCCCGCATCATCGGCACGCCCTCCGTGTGGGCACAGCGGGCGGCCTCGTACAGATACGGCATGAGGCCGAGCTTCAGCCGGGTGAACAGCCGCAGGACGTCCACGGCCTCCTCGTCGAACAGCCAGGGCACGCGGTACGAGGAGGAGCCGTGCAGCCTGCTGTGCGAGGACAGCAGTCCGAAGGCGATCCACCGCTTGAACAGCGCGGGCGTCGGGGTCCCCTCGAAGCCGCCGATGTCGTGGCTCCAGAACCCGAATCCCGACATGCCGAGGCTGAGACCGCCGCGCAGCGACTCGGCCATCGACGAGTACGTCGCCTCGCAGTCGCCGCCCCAGTGCACCGGGAACTGCTGGCTCCCCGCGGTCGCCGAGCGGGCGAAGACGACGGCCTCGTGCTCCCCCCGGTGTTTGCGCAGCACATCGAACACGGTCTGGTTGTAGAGGTACGTGTAGTAGTTGTGCATCCGCTCCGGATCGGCTCCGTCGGCGTACGCCACATCCACCGGGACGCGCTCGCCGAAGTCCGTCTTGAAGCAGTCGACGCCCTGCGCGAGCAGCGCCTCCAGCTTCGACGCGTACCACTCGCGGGCGGCCGGGCTGGTGAAGTCGACCAGCGCCATGCCCGGCTGCCACAGGTCCCACTGCCAGACGCTTCCGTCGGGCCGCCTGAGCAGATGCCCGAGGGCCCGCCCCTCGGCGAACAGCGGTGATCGCTGCGCGATGTACGGGTTGATCCAGACACAGATCCGCAGTCCCTTGTCCTTCAGCCGCGCCAGCATCCCTTCCGGATCGGGGAACACGCGCGGATCCCACCGGAAGTCGCACCAGTTGAACTCGCGCATCCAGAAGCAGTCGAAGTGGAAGACGGACAGCGGGAGTTCACGCTCCCGCATGCCGTCGATGAAGGAGGTGACGGTGTCCTCGTCGTAGGAGGTGGTGAAGGACGTCGACAACCACAGCCCGAAGGACCACGCGGGCGGCAGGGCCGGACGCCCGGTGAGTGCCGTGTACGTGCGCAGGATGTCCTTCGGGGTCGGGCCGTGGATGACGTAGTACGTCAACTGCTGGGTCTCGGCGCTGAACTGGACCCGGGAGACCGCCTCGGAGCCGACCTCGAAGGAGACCCGGCCCGGGTGGTCGACGAAGACGCCGTAGCCCGCGTCGGTCAGATAGAACGGCACGTTCTTGTAGGCCTGTTCGGTGGCCGTGCCGCCGTCCGCGTTCCACATGTCCACGACCTGGCCGTTCTTGACGAGCGGTCCGAAGCGCTCGCCGAGGCCGAAGACCTGCGTGCCGACACCGAGGTTCAGCTGCTCGCGCAGATAGTGGGCCCCGGTCGTGTCCCGCATGATGCCCATGCCCTTGGGGCCGCTGCTGGTGAGGGTGCGGCCGTGCGCGAGGAAGTCGATGTGCCAGGGGCTGGTGCGGGTGACGCGGACGGACAGGGCCCCGGAGGTCAGGGTCGCGTGGCTGTCGTCGTACTCCATGAGCGGCGTGAACTCGCCCCCGCGCAGCTCGAACCGGGGCCCGCGCGGCTCCTCGCCCTGGAAGTGGGTGAACGTCACGCCGATGACGTCGGGCATCGGCGCATGGGCGCTGATCGTCACGACCGGTCCCTTCAGCAGGTCGCCGCGGTGCCGGATGGGCTGCGTCGGCGCGTGGATCTCCAGGCCGCAGGGACCCGAGGTCACGTCGAGGACCTCGACCGGGTGGGCCGCGGTCACGCCCTCGCGCAGCAGCCAGTAGCCGTCCGTGAACTTCACTGTCGTCCCCCTCTACTTGACTGCGCCGACGGCGATACCGCGGGTCAGGGTCCGCTGGAAGAGCAGGAAGAAGACGATGGCGGGGAGCACACCCAGCAGGGCGGCCGCGTTCGTCATCGTGGCGTCCATCAGACGCTGGCCCTGGAGGACACCGAGGGCCACCGACACCGTCTGGTTGTCGTTGGAGATCAGCATGACCAGAGGCAGCAGGAACTCGTTCCACGTCCAGATGAAGAAGAAGACGAGGAGCACACCGATCGTGGGGCGGCTCACCGGGACGACGATCCGCCACAGCACCTGCCACTGGTTCGCCCCGTCGATCCGCGCGGCCTCGATGATCTCGCGCGGGAACCGCCCGAGGACGGAGGAGAGGAGATAGGTGCCGAAGGCCGCCTGGATCACCGTGAACACGATGATCACGCTGAGCCTGGTGTCGTAGAGGCCGGCCTGCTTGCTCAGGTAGTAGACCGGGTAGACCAGCGCCTCCTGCGGCAGCGTGTTGGCGAGGACGAAGAAGGCGAGCACCCAGGTGCGGCCCCTGATCCGGCCGATGCCGATGGCGTACGCGTTGAGGACCGACAGGACGACGGCCCCGACCGCCACCGACCCTGAGATCAGGACCGAGTTGAGAAGCTTCTGCCCGAAGTCGACGCGCTGCCAGAAGTCCCTGAGACCGTCGAGGTAGAGGCCGCGCGGAAGGCTCAGGGGGCCGTGCGCGGAGTACTCGGCGGGCGACTTGACCGCGTTGACCGCGACGACGGCGAAGGGCAGCACCATGAACAGGGCGCCGATGACGAGGGCCACGAGAACCGGGTAGCGACGGAGGGCTGTCATACGCGGACCCCTTCCTCGGCGTCCTCGGCGCGGGTCTGGAACCTCAGCCCGATCAGCGCCAGGGCCAGGATGATCACGGTCAGGACGGTGGAGATCGCGGCGCCGTAGCCGACCTGGGTCTTCTCGAAGAAGGTCGTGAAGGAGAAGTAGGACGGCACGTCGGTGGCGCCGCCCGGACCGCCCTTCGTCAGGACGTACACGGCCCCGAACACCTTCAGGGCGGCGATCGTGCACCACAGGAGGACCACCGAGATCTCCGGGCGGATCTGCGGCAGCGTGATGTGCCGGAACCGCCGCCACCAGCCCGCGCCGTCCAGCTCGGCGGCCTCGTACAGCTGCGGGTCCACCCGTTGCAGTCCCGCCATGAAGACGACGAGCGGGAAGCCGATCTGCACCCACACCATCACGCCCATGACGCTGTAGAGCGCGAGGTCGGGGTCGCCCAGCCAGTCCTGCTGCCAGGAACCGAGGCCGACGGCCTTGAGCAGTTCGTTCAGCGATCCGTTGTCGGGCGCGAGGATCCAGCTCCACACGATTCCGGCGACGGCGATGGGCAGGACCTGGGGGAGGTAGAAGCAGGCGCGGAGCACGGCCGCGGTCCGCGTCCCGAAGTGCTTGGCGACGAAGTCGAACAGGGCGGCGGCGAGGACGAGTCCGAGGGCGGTCGGTACGACGGCCATCGCGACGACCATGAACAGGCTGTGCCGGAAGGACGCCCAGAACTCGGAATCGTCCATCAACTCGCGGTAGTTGGCCAGACCCGACCAGTGGGGACTCCCGACCCCCTGCCAGTCGGTGAAGCTCACACCGGTGTTCATCAGGAAGGGGACGACGACGACCACGAGGAAGGCGACGAACCCGGGGAGCAGGAAGAGGGCGTAGGAGGTGCGGGGACGGCGAGGGCGGGTCGCGTCGCTGTGCTGCCCGCGCACGACCCGGCCGCCCCGCTCGACGGTGACCGTCATGTCTTCGGTACGCCCTTGTCGTACGCCTTCTGCAACGCGGACAGGTAGTCGTCCGGGGACTCGCTCCCGGTGATCAGTTTCTGTGTCTCCGAGACGAGGACGTCGTAGAAGCCGGCGACGGGCCAGTCGGGGTAGAAGGCCAGACCGTCCTTCCCGGAGAGGGCGTTGAAGTCGGCGATCAATGTCTTGGCCTGGGGATCGGTGACGGCCGCGGGATCGGCGGCCACCGGGACGCCGCCCTGGTTGCCCAGCAGGTTCTGGATCTTCTTCGACAGGGTGATGTCGATGAAGTCGTAGGCGAGGTCCTTGTTCTTCGCGCCCTTGGGGACGACCCAGAGATTGCCGCCGGAGCCGAGGGTCAGGCCGCTCTCGGGCCACAGGAAGGTGCCCCAGTCGAACGTGTTCTCCGTCTTGAAGCGGCCGTACCACCAGCTGCCGGAGAACAGGATCGGGCTCTTGCCCTGGATGAAGGAGACGCCGGCGTCCTCGGCCTTGAGCCCGCTGGACTTCTTGGCGATGTACCCCTTCTTCACCCAGTCGGCGAACGTGGTCGCGGCGTACGTCCAGGCCGCGTCGTGGAAGTCGGTCCTGCCCTTGTAGAGCTCGTAGCTGTCTACCCAGGACCGGTCGGCCTTGGACAGGGCCAGCTGGTAGAGGTACTGCTGGGCCACGTACTCGGCGCCCGCGTTGGCGAGCGGGGTGATGCCCTTCGCGACGAACGTGTCCATGGCGGCCGTGAGTTCGCCCAGCGTGCCGGGTTCGGTGATGCCGTACTTCTTGAAGAGGTCCTTGTTGTAGAAGACCATCGTGTACTCGGCGTAGTCCGGCACGCCGTACCACTTGCCGGAGCCCATGACCCCGTTGGTGTCGTACCGGCTGATGGTCCGCACCCCGCCGCTGATCTTCTTGTCCCAGCCGCGCTCGGTGACCTCGGGGGTCAGGTCGGTGAGGAGCCCCTGCTTGGACAGGAGTCCCGCGGTCGCGTTGCCCTTGTTGTACTCCATGAGATCGGGGGCGTCGTTCGAGTTGAGGACCATGGGCGCCGTCTTCTGGATCTGCTCGAAGCCCTTCTCCTCGAACTTCACCTGCACGCCCGGGTGTTGCGCTTCGAATTCCTTGATGGCCGCCTTCCAGGCCACCCCCATCGCGCTGTTCGGGGCTTCGTAGTGCCACAGTTTCAGCGTTTTGCCGTCCGACGAGCCGCCGTCGGAGCCGCCGCAGGACGTCGCCAGCAGGGCGCCCGTCAAGGCCACCGCCACCGTCGCCGCCACACGCCTTCGTGTCGTCAACATCCACTGCCTCCAGAGGAGTTGGATGGGTATCGGGACCGCCACGCAGCGTTCGTCGAATCGTTTCGATGCGTGACGTCGAAGCGCTTCGACGGGGGAAGGTATGTGGGGCCTGTGGGTGCGTCAATGGGGAGCGCCGGAATTGGGGCAGGGGTTCGACAGGCCGGACGGCGGGTGTCCGAAAGGCAGGACAGGTCGGACAGCGGTGGGTCCGAAGTCAGGACAGCGGTGGGTCCAAGTCAGGACGACGGGGTGTCCGGCGGGCCGGACGGCGGGGTGTCCCACGGGGTCGGGCGGCGGGGTGGCGCGGTGTCCCGCGGGGCTGGGCGGCGGGACGGCGGGCAGGACGGCGGGGTGTCCGCCGGGCGGGGTGGCGCGGTGTCCCGCGGGGCTGGGCAGCAGGGTGTCCGGCGGGGTGTCCGACGTGGTTGGACGGCTGGGCAACAGGGTGTCCGGCGGGTCGGACGGCGGGTCGGACGGCGGGGTGTTCGACGGGTGGATGTCGCGGTGTCTGCCCGGCTGGGGCGGCGGCCGGGCTTCCGGTTCCGGGGTCACGTGCCGCTCCTCGTCCCCTGCGCGGCGGGGGTGGGGACAGCGGCCTCACCGGCCCGTTCCGCGCTCATGTCCGGCAGGGCAGGGGCCCGGCGTCGCTCCGCGCGCACCACACGGGTCCCCGTGCGCGCCCCCGCACGCGCCCTCCCACCCGTCCTCGCGCCCAGTGCGGCGATCACGAACGCGACCGCCGCCGCCGTGACCGGCACCGTGTATCCCGCGGCCGGTGAGACGTGCTCGACCATCCACCCGCCGGCCGCCGAACCCCCGGCTATCCCGCCCAGCAGCCCGGTCACCGCGAGGGTCATGCCCTCGTTCAGCCGGCCCTCGGGCGTGCGCCGCTGGACCAGCGTCATCCCGGTGACCATCGTCGGGGCGGTCGCCATACCCGCCACGAGCAGCGCCCCCGCGAGAACCACGAGCGAGCCCGTGAGCCGGACGGCGAGCAGCGGCAGTGTCAGCAGGACCGCCATCACCCCGACGCAGAACACATACCGCCGCACGGGGTGCGAGGAGCCGGAGGAGGAGCCGCTCCCCGCGAGGGCTCCGTAGAGAAGGCCCGCCGCGCACGACCCCGCCGCCTGGAGGGCGAGGACCGCGCCCGCGGCGGCCCTGTGCCCCCGCTCGTCCGCGAACGCGATGGTCGCCACCTCCATCGCGCCGAACACCGCGCCGGTGGCGAGGAAGGAGAGGAGCAGCGGGGGCATCCCGGGCGCGAGCACGGGCGAGGCGGACGTCGTACGCGGCTGGGGCGGCGGCTCCGTCGAACGCTGCGCGGTGAAGAGCAGGACGCCCGTCATCAGCAGGGCGGACCCCACCAGCATGCCCGCCTCCGGGGAGAGGGTCCCGCACAGCAGGGCCGCGAGCACCGGGCCCAGCATGAAGCACAGCTCGTCCGCGGCCTGCTCGAAGGAGTTCGCGGTGTGCAGCGCCGCCGCGTCGCCCTTGAGGAGGTGGGCCCAGCGCGCGCGGGACATCCCGCCCGTGTTGGGGGTCGTGGCGGTGGCGGCGTACGCGGCGAAGAGAGTCCAGTCGGGCGCGCCGAGACGCACGCACACCACCAGTCCGATCCCGCCCAGCAGCGCGAAGGCCGTGGCGGGCACGGCCACTCGGGCCTGCCCGTGCCGGTCGACGAGACGCGCGGTCCAGGGAGCGACCACCGCCGTCGCCGCCAGACCGGTCGCCGTGACGGCGCCGGCGAGGGCGTACGAGCCCCGTGAACTCGCGATCATGATGACCGCGCTCACGCTGAACATGCCCATGGGCAGCCGTGCGACGAGATTGCCGAGGGTGAAGGCACGGGTGCCGGGCAGCGCGAAGAGGCGGCGGTACGGGGTGAGCGGCGACATGGGTGAACCGTCGCCCGGCACCGCGGGAGCGGTCCAACACTTACTCCGTCGCGATTGACGCACCTGGGTTGTAGGTTCACGTGATGCCTGGTCAACGCCCCCTCCCCGGTCATGTGGACCCCCGTCTCCTGCGCGCGTTCCTCGCCGTCGCCGAGGAGCTGCACTTCACGCGCGCCGCCGCCCGGCTGTACGTCGCCCAGCAGTCCCTGAGCCGCGACATCCGCCGGCTGGAGCGTGAGCTCGGGGCGGACCTGTTCGTGCGGACGACCCGGCAGGTGACGCCGACGGTGGACGCCGAGCGGCTGCTGCCGTACGCGCGCCGTGTGCTGGAGGCGCACGACGCGCTGCTCGACGCCTTCGCGGGGCGGGGCGGCGAGGAGCGGCCGCTGCTCGTCGATGTCAATACGCCCGGCCTGGTCTCCAGCCGCGTCCTCGACCGGGCCCGCGAGCTCGCCCCCGGCAGTGAACTGATGGCCCGCTACGAGACGGGGCTCACCGGCGCGGCGGCGGAGCTGCTCGCCGGACGCCTGGACGCGTCGTTCGGCCGGTTCGCGGGACTCGACCCGGCCGTACGGGCCCGGCTGGAGCAGCGGATCGTGCGCTACGAGCCGATGGCCGTCGTCCTGCCCGAGGACCACCACCTCGCCACCCTGGACGTGGTGCCGCTGGCCGCGCTCGCGGGCGAGACGGTGTACGCCGGAGCGGGAAACCCCCGGACGCTGGAGTGGACCGACCTGGCGCGTCACCTGTTCGAGGGAAGAGGGATCACGCTCGCTTCACCCGCGCCGGTGGCTCTCGGAGCCGAGGAATTCCAGCGGATCATGGCGAAGAAGCGGACGCCCGTCCTCGCCGTGGTGGAGTTTCCGGCCATGCCCGGATCGGTGACGAAGCCGCTCGTCGACCCCGTTCCCCTGTCACCCGTGTCACTGGTGTGGCGAAAGGGACTTGTGCACCCGGGGATCGATGCGCTCGGGCGAGCAGCCGTCGAACTCGCAACCGAGGAAGAGTGGCTTCTCAGCCCGGAGGAAGGGTGGATTCCGGCCACCGATGCACTCGTTTTGATGAGCTGTACATGAGACGTAACCACACGAGTCCCACACGTGCGCTACATTCTTCGTCCGGGCACAGTGTGATATTGGGGGCGCTCGGGTCGAGTGGGGGCTCGATCCGGACGGCATGGTGAGTATTTGCCCGGAGTCGTCGCGCACCCTGAACTGTCCCGTGGGGGGAAGCACGTGCGCGTTGAAAACTGGCGGAAAGACGCCCAACCGGCTCGACAAGATGTCGCTCCGCCGGACGGGCGGCTGATCGATCCGTCACCTGGGCTGGAAGCCGGGGAGTCGATCGCCTGGCCGAAGGCCGGCGGTGAAACGGCTTCGTGGCCGAATATGGGAGTTGGCATCAGTCCTGACCGTGGGGAACGCGCCGAGCGAGCAACCGGCGGACGTTCCGAGCGAACCCCGGAGCCGGAGACCGAGCTGCTCGCCGGTCTCGTGACGGAGGACGACGCGTTCTCCGGCCGCGCATCCGAGGCAGGATCGCCCTCCGGCCACGCGCCCGCGGCGTGGTTCACCTCCACCGGCCCGACGGACGCCGGGCCCGCCCTCGCCGCCCGTACGGCGGAGACGCGGCCCTTCTTCGACGACGGCCCGGAGACCGAGCTGCTCTCCGGACCCGTGCCGGACCTCGACGGCCCCCTGCCTTCCTGGGAGCGCCCCGAGGACCCGGAGCACACCCACGACCCGCACGAGGTCACGGTCCAGCTCGACGGCGCGGGCCGCCGGCTCGACGACTGGCTGGTCCAGCAGGCCAAGGGCGCCCCGACGACCCAGGAGGCCTCGGACGGCCCCGTCTTCGTCGACGAGTCAGGCCGCCGCAGCCGCCGCTTCCGCCGGCTCGGCATGCTCGTCGCCGTGGCCTGCGCGGTCTACGCCGTCGTGATCGTCGCCACGCTCCTGTCCGGCAACTCCAACGCGCCCTGGCTCCCGGTCCCGGGCCAGGAGAAGGACCAGCCCGCCGGCCAGGTCGACACCTCGCCGCTGCCCTCTCAGTCGGTGGACCCGTCCGGCACCGGCAACGCCACCGCGCCCGGCGCCGTGGCGACGGCCAGTGACGGCACGACGCCCTCGCCCGGGTCGACCCCCGCACCCGGCGCCTCGGACAAGGCCGCCTCGCCGGGCGCGTCCAGCGACCCCAAGCCGACCACGTCGACGACGAAGAAGCCGAAGCCCGGCGCCACCACCAAGGACCCGGACCCCGGTCCGAGCAACCCGGTGGTCGACCCGCCCACGGACACCGCCACCGCCACCACCCCCGGCGCCACGGCCGACCCCACGGAGACCGCGGGCACCGGCGATTCCGCCGGAACCGGGGCGGGCACCGAAGCGGTGGCCTTCTCCGTCGTGGTGGCACCCGTCGCCCAGGTCCCCGGGGAGTCCGCGCAGTCAGGCGCCCTCGGCTCCACGTACTCCCTCTCCCTCCCGTCCCCGGAGAACCTCCTCTGATGTCCCGCACCAGTCGTCACGGTCCTGCGCCCAGCGCACCGGGCCGCGACTCCCGCACCACCCCGAAGCAGGACCGCAACGCCCGGCGCCGACGTCTGCCCATGCGCTTCCTGCTGCCCACGCTCATCCTGGTCGCGCTGATGGCGATGCTGATGCTGCGCGGCTACGTGCACAGCGAGATCCTCGCCGACCACCGCATCCAGCCCGAGGCGGCCACCGACAAGGTGCCGGAGAAGATCCTCGACGGCGGCCCGGTCATCGACACCCGCAGCGGCCGTACGACCAGCCTGAGCGTCCCGGACCACCGTCTCGTCCTCACCTTCGACGACGGCCCGGACCCCACCTGGACCCCGAAGGTCCTGGACGTCCTCAAGGCGCACCACGCCCACGCGGTCTTCTTCGTCACCGGCACCATGGCCTCGCGCTACCCGGAACTCGTCGAGCGCATGGTGAAGGAGGGCCACGAGGTCGGCCTGCACACCTTCAACCACCCCGACCTGTCGTACCAGTCCAAGAAGCGCATCGACTGGGAGCTCTCGCAGAACCAGCTGGCGCTGGAGGGCGCGGCGGGCATCCGTACGTCCCTCTTCCGCCCCCCGTACTCCTCCTTCGCCGACGCCATGGACGACAAGTCCTGGCCGGTGACGCAGTACATCGGCACCCGCGGCTACATCACCGTCGTCAACAACACCGACAGTGAGGACTGGCAGAAGCCGGGCGTCGACGAGATCATCCGCCGGGCCACGCCCAAGGGCGGCAAGGGCGCCATCGTCCTGATGCACGACTCGGGCGGCGACCGCCACCAGACCGTGCAGGCGATCGACAAGTTCGTGCCCGAACTCCAGAAGCAGGGCTACGACTTCGAGAACCTCACCGAGGCGCTGAACGCGCCGAGCGCGCACACCCCGGTGACCGGCCTCGACCTCTGGAAGGGCAAGGCCTGGATCTTCCTGGTCCAGGCCTCGGAGAAGACCACCGACGTCCTGGTCGTCGGCATCGCGATCATCGGCGTGCTGGTCTTCACCCGCTTCGGCCTGATGCTGCTGCTGTCCGCCCTGCACGCCCGCCGGGTTCGCCGCAAGGACTTCCGCTGGGGCCCGAAACCGATCACCGAACCGGTGTCGGTGCTGGTCCCGGCGTACAACGAGGCCAAGTGCATCGAGAACACGGTGCACTCCCTCATGTCCAGCGAGCATCCCATCGAGATCATCGTCATCGACGACGGATCGAGCGACGGCACGGCCCGCATCGTCGAGGACCTGCGCCTGCCGAACGTACGCGTCGTGCGCCAGCACAACGCCGGCAAGCCCGCGGCCCTCAACCGGGGTCTGGCGAACGCCAGCCACGAGATCATCGTGATGATGGACGGCGACACCGTCTTCGAACCGGAGACCGTCCGCGAACTCGTCCAGCCCTTCGCCGACCCGCAGGTCGGCGCGGTCGCGGGCAACGCCAAGGTCGGCAACCGCGACTCGCTCATCGGCGCCTGGCAGCACATCGAGTACGTGATGGGCTTCAACCTGGACCGTCGCATGTACGACATCCTGCGCTGCATGCCGACGATCCCGGGCGCGGTGGGAGCCTTCCGCCGCTCCGCCCTGGAGCGTGTCGGCGGCATGAGCGACGACACGCTCGCCGAGGACACCGACATCACGATGGCCCTCCACCGTGACGGCTGGCGCGTCGTCTACACCGAGAAGGCGCGGGCCTGGACGGAGGCACCGGAGTCCGTCCAGCAACTCTGGTCCCAGCGCTACCGCTGGTCGTACGGCACCATGCAGGCGATCTGGAAGCACCGCCGAGCCCTGGTCGAACGGGGTCCGTCGGGCCGCTTCGGCCGGGTCGGCCTGCCGCTGGTCTCCCTGTTCATGGTCCTGGCCCCGCTGCTCGCGCCCCTGATCGACGTCTTCCTCCTGTACGGCCTCGTCTTCGGCCCGACCCAGAAGACGGTCATCGCCTGGCTCGGCGTCCTCGCCGTGCAGGCGGTCTGCGCGGCGTACGCCTTCCGCCTGGACAAAGAACGCATGACCCACCTGATCTCCCTCCCCCTGCAGCAGATCCTCTACCGGCAGTTGATGTACGTCGTCCTGCTCCAGTCCTGGATCACCGCCCTCACCGGCGGCCGGCTGCGCTGGCAGAAGCTGCGCCGCACCGGCGTGGTGGAGGCGCCGGGATCGGTCCCGCGGCAGCGGGCGTCACAGAGCGGGAACGAACGGAGGCCGGTCGGATGACCACGCACGAGTACCCGGTGGGGGCGACTCCGCCGCTGGGCACCCCGAGGGCCGCGGTCCCGCATCCGTATCCGGGAGCAGAGTCGCAGCCGTGGCTGCCCTCGCAGCCGGAGCCGGGCCGGAGGCCGGAGCCGGAACCGGAGTCGGGCCACGTGCCGGAGCCGGAACAGAAGCCGGCTCCGCGCCGACCCGGCCGTGACCGCTATCTGGACCTGCTCCGCTCCATAGCCCTGGTCCGCGTGGTCGTGTACCACCTGTTCGGCTGGGCTTGGCTGACGGTCCTCTTCCCCTCCATGGGCGTGATGTTCGCGCTTGCGGGCTCGCTGATGGCCCGCTCGCTGAAGCGTCCGGCGTGGGGTGTGATCAGGGGCCGCGTGCGACGTCTGCTGCCCCCGCTCTGGGCCTTCAGCGCGGTGGCGCTGGCCCTGATGTTCGCGGGCGGCTGGAACCCCGTGAACGACCCCGACCACGGCGGTACTTGGGGCCTGGTCGACCTGCTCAACTACATCGTCCCGGTCGGCGCCCCGCCGTTCCCCTGGAAGATCGGCTCCGAGTCGGGCCTGCTGGAGGACACCTGGGCGGTCCAGAGCGCGGGCGTGCTCTGGTACCTGCGCGCCTACCTGTGGTTCGTCGTCGCGTCCCCGCTCCTGCTGTGGGCGTTCCGCCGCGTGCCGTGGGCGACGCTGCTGGCTCCGCTGGCCCTCACGGCGGTGGTCGGCACCGGGATCGTCACCATCCCCGGCGAACTGGGCAACGCCATCACCGACTTCGCCGTCTTCGGTGGCTGCTGGGTCCTGGGCTTCGCGCACCACGAGGGGATGCTGACGAAGATCCCGCGCTACATCGCCATCTCGTGCTCGGCCCTGATGATGGCCTTCGCCCTGTGGTGGGCCTCGGGTCATCTGGGCCCCGACGGCTGGGACCTGAACGACATCCCGCTCGCCGACGCCATGTGGTCCTTCGGGTTCGTGGTGATCCTGCTCGTGTACAGCCCGTCCTGGCAGCAACTGCCGGGCCGCCTGGCCAAGTGGGACAAGCTGGTGACGCTGTCCAACAACCGCGCGGTGACGATCTATCTGTGGCACAACATGCTCATCATGGCCACGGTCCCGATCCTCGACCAGCTCTACAACCTCCCCTTCATGCAGGACGACCGCGCGGTGGCGGCCCTCGACACGACGTACATGCTGTGGATGTTCGTCCTGGTGTGGCCGTTGATCGGCCTGACCATCCTGGCCCTCGGCTGGATCGAGGACATCGCGGCGAAGCGAAGCCCACGGCTCTGGCCGAACGGCTCCCGCGGCCGCAAGCCCGAGGGACGCCCGACGCGGGGGCGTCGGGCTGGGCGACGGGGCTGAGCAACGTGCTCAGCGGGGCTGAGCAACGGGGCTGAGCAACGAGCTTCCGCCGGGGGCTGTCGAGCAGGTGACCGCCCCCGGCCGGTCACCTACCTGCTCGACGGTTTCTGTCGGGGCGGGGTGAGCACGTGACGGCCCTCGGCCGGGCCCTCTCGGCCGGGCCCCCTCGGCGGGGCCCTGGCGACGGTGACGTCTTCCCGTCAGGATGCGTGGTTCCGTCAGGACGCGCAGTTCCCCGGTTCCGTCCAACCCGACCGCGGGGCTTTGCGGTGGCCAACTCGGTGACGCGTCCCACCCGTAGGATCACTCAATCGAAGGTTCTGGCCGACCAGTTGGTCGCCCTATGAACCGCTATGTCCAACTCCTGTTCCCCGCTCGGCGCCGTTCGCACTGGTGTCGTCCCACGGGCCCCCGATAGCGTGTCGCTGCCCTCCCGCACCCCACGCCGCACAGGAGTCCGCCGTGAACCGCCGCCCCCGCCTGCTCGTCACAGCCGCCGTCGGAGCGACAGCGGCGCTGCTTTTGACCGCGTGCGGCGGCGGTGACGAGAAGCCGAAGGGCAACGACAAGATCGCCGGGGCGGACACCGGGGGTGAGACGTCGGCTTCGCCCGAGGCGAGTGCGACGGCTTCCGCGGGACGACCGAAGATCGAGCTGCCGTCGGATCTCCACTACAACTTCGAGTGGCGTAAGACGGGCGACAAGGATAAGGACGCTGTCCTCGCCGATGGTCAGCTGTTCATCAAGGCCACGGATCAAGCGATCGCCAACCAGGACGCGCTGGACCCCGCGTACCGCTTCTACTCCGAAGGGGAGCTTGCGGCCGCGACGCAGAAGTATGTGCAGCGATTTGTGGACCACAAGGCTCGTACCACTGGGACTTATCGCTTCTACAGCGAGTCCGTGAGTCTTCGCGGTGATGGTTCAGCAGCGCTCACCTACTGCGAGGACCAAGGCAAGGCGTACAACAAGTACGTCAAGACCGGAAAGGTCGACAAGACCCCGGTCACCAAGAACAGTTACGTCTTCTACAACACGGTGTTGAAGAGAAACTCGGACGGCGTCTGGGTGACGCAGGACATGCTCTCAGAGAGGGCGAGCAGCAAATGTCAGCCGTGAAGCGGCGCGGCGTCGTGGTCGGCTCCGCACTTGCGATGTTGCTCTTGGTCAACTCCAACCCTGCTGTCGCCGACGATGACTTCGGCGAGGGCAGCCAGAAGCCGGGCGACCCACCTGTCTCCGGCAACAGCGACGCCACAGGCAAGCTCTCGGCGACGGCGGGTGCTGTCGTGTTCGATCGTTCGAAGAACGGGTCGGGTGGTTCTGCCGGGCCGGTGACGTCTTCGTCGGGTTCGTGGACTCCGCCTGCGTGTTACTACGCTCCGAAGTACACGCCGGATCAGCTGCAGAAATATCTGGAGCCGATCTGGAATGCGGAGTCGACGGGGCCCGAGTGGGATTTGGAGCAGCGCGACAAGTACGTCAATGGTGGCGAGGCGAAGGATTTCAACAAGGCCAAGGCCGGTAAGGGCTATTGGGGGGACTCGTACGTCACCGAGGGGCGTGAGGGTGATCCGGGTGCGCTGAAATGCGACAAGGGCATCTTCTGGGTGGACACGGGCGCTGCCCCGCCGGCGAGAATTCCGCAGGCGATCACCCCGGAGATGCTGGCGCAGCTGGCGTACGCGGAGATTCGGGTGCCGTCGACGAAGGTGGACCTTGCTCCGGCGGGTACGACGAAGGTGAATCTGCCGACGTGGGCGTGGCTGGACACGGCGAAGTTCAAGCCGGTGTCGGTGACGGCGTCGGTCCCGTTGCTGAACGTGACGGCGACGACGACCGCGGAGCCGGTCTCCCTGAAGATCGACCCGGGGACGCGCGGCGCCACGACGTATCCCGCCTCGGGAGTCTGCGCGATATCGGGCGATCACATCGGTGAGGCGTACGCGAAGGGCAAGGCGAAGGAGACGCCCCCCTGCGGGGTGAAGTACCTCCGCTCCTCCGGCGACGGCTCGTACCAGCTGAGGGCGACCATCACCTGGAAGATCCACTGGACGGGCACCGGTATACCCGACGAGCGAGGCCTGCCGGACGGCACGTTCGGAGCCGAGCAGGACGTCGTCGTGCAAGAGATCCAATCCGTCAACCGTTGAGTCCGGCCTTCCGGACTCACTGAGATCCGGAAGGCAGAGGGCGTGGCGGAGCGGTTGGCCGTTGACGGCGATGAGCTGTCGCACTTCATGAAGATGCTCAGGTCGTCGACCGATTCGTTGAAGGGCCTGCGCAAGGCGTTGGAGGACGCCACGGTCAGCGGTCTGGGCACGGACGATCTCGACTGTGCCTGCGAGGACTTCCAGGACAACTGGAAGTACGGAGCCGATCAGATCGGGGAGCAGACCGAGGACCTGGCCAAGATCATCGGGAAGAGCAGGGACAGCTACCGTGAGGTGGACAAGGCCCTGGAGCAAGCCCTGAGGAAGGCCGGCGCAGGCAGCGGCAGGGGCGGCGGTACGAGGTGACGTACCCGCCCGGGGACACAGGAGCGGCGCTCGATCCGCAGTCCCGCGCCGACCGCGCGAAGCCACAGGGCCTCAAGTCGGCCCCGCACCTCCCCAACCCCGACTACCCGCACCTCGGGTTCAATCCGGTGCCGGGCAGTACGGAGACGGTGAGCGGACTGCGCAAGAAGCTCACGGGATGCGCGAAGGTCCTCGAAGAGACGCATGACCTCGTCACCAAACTGATGGACGGCAGCTACTGGAAGGGCGACGCGGCCGTCGCCTTCCGCGAGCAGCTGGACGGCGGACCGCTCCCCCTGAACCTGAGGAACGCCGCACGCTCCATCCGCAAGGCGGCCGGACAACTCGACCGCTGGGAAGGCGAACTCGACGACTTCCAGCTGCGCGCCCAGCGGCTCGAAGAGGACGCGAGGGAAGCGCAGGCCGCCGTGGACCGGGCGAAGGGCCACGCGACCGAAGCGGGTGACAGCCCCGACCTGGACAAGAAGGGTGCGGGGCACGACGAGGCACAGAAGGCCCTGACCAAGGCGAACTCGGCGGTGGAGGACGCCGAGGACGCCCTCCGGAAGATCCGCGGCAAGGCGCGGAAACTCGCGGACGAACACGAGCACCAGGCCCAGCACCGCGCGGGCAAGATCCGTGACGCCACAAAGAAGCTGGCCCCGCATGAGCCGGGCTGGTTCGACTCAGCACTCGACTGGCTCAGTGAGAATCTGCCGGACATTTTGAGCACGGTGGGTGCCGTGATCGGGCTGGTCGCTTTGTTCGTTGTGTCGGGTGGTACGGCAGCGGCGGTGCTGTTGCTTGCTGCGGGGGCGTTGAGCGGGACGGCGTTGTCTCTCCGCATCGCTGAACACCCCACGGTGTGGGCGTCGCTGAGAGACGGCTTCGCCAAGGGTGAGCTCGATACTGACTTCTGGAGCAATCTCGTGACCGTAGGGGGCGACGCCCTCGGCATGGTTCCCGGCATCGGCGCGGTGGGCAAAGGTGCCGCTGCCGGTCTTCGGGCCACTGGTGAGGCGGGCGAAGCGGTCTCGCTCGGCCAACGAGTCATCCGATTCGGAAGCAGCACCATGGAACATGCGAAATCCATTTCGGACCTGGACAATGCGCTGCTCGGTTTTACGATTCGCGGCGCCAGGGCGGCACAGATCACGAAAGCGGTTGAGGTCACCTCCGCCTCGATGGGTGTGGGCACTGCGGGCTTCGGCCTGGTCATGACCGCTGTGGACACCGATGACGATGGGATCAAGGACGGCTCCGTGGCGAGTATCGACGGCGCAAGGCTTGGCCTCGACGTCGGAGGGCTCGCCGATATCGCCCGTCATGTTTTCTGAGACCCGAACAGAGAGAGTCAATTGCATGGACCCGACCGGCTGCCCCACTGCATGGGACCACCCGCCGACCAGGAGGGCCTGGACTCAGCACATGGTTTTGATCGTCCTGCGCCTGGTGGGATGGATCGCTGTCTGGATCGGGTCGTTGGCTGTGCTGGTGGTATTCCTGTCTCCGGGATTCACCCCGCTCTTCATCCCGTTGCTGGGCTATGCAACCTTCCGAGCTATCCTCCAACTCGCCCACATCCGCCCCTCCATCCAAATCCAGCGCGTCCTCTGGGAGTACCCCTGGCAATTCCTCAGCGGCGTCCCTCGGGGCCGGAACAAGCATCCATTGGCTCAAGAGGACGAGATGTGGCTGGAGTTGCCCAATCCGGAGGAGCCGGGGGAGCAGATCCCGCTGCTCTTCCTTTCCGGCATGCGTACCTTCTGGTGGATGCGACGCTTCGGTACGGCTCGTACGAAGCCGGAACTGAAGGCGCAGATCGAGCCGCTCTGGTTCGCCGGTGACCCCCGCTTCGTCGCCGTCATCGCTGCCACCAGCCGCAACGGCGAGGCACCCAAGAGGCTTCATCTGCTCTATCAGCGCACCGCAACGGGCCGCCGGGGCGTCGAGCCGTCCGACTGGAACGCAAGCCCGGCCGCCCTCGAACGTGCCCGCCGCTCCGGCGCTCATGTTCCCGACGTGGTGCGCCCGCAACCGCGTTCATACTGACTCGTACCTGGCAGGACTCGATGACCACGGTCCCCCACTTCACCGTCGCGGACTCGGCCGAAGACCCCGAGGCCGATGTCTGGTTCGCGGAACCCGCCGGCTTCACCGCTGTGCCTCTCGATGCGCTGCTCCCCTTACCGGACTCCGTAGCTGCCGGTGATCTGCGCACCGCCCTCGCCCCGTTTCTGGACTCGGCTCCCGACGAGGTGGCCCGGCAGCAGTTCATCGCCCAGTTCGCACAGGGGCAGCAACTGCTCGGGGCTCTGCGGGAAGCCGGAACCGTCCATTGCTCGGTCGGGTTGCACCGCGACGACGTCGATGAGGGGGTTACGAGCAGCGGCCGGCCGCTGTTGTCGTTCTTCACCGTGTCCTGGCGGGCAACGGCGGTGTCGCCTCGAGCTGTGACGGCCGCTCGGGCGGTGAGCGGCCTCGATGCGCAGGCGCGCGTCGCATACGCCGAACTTCCTTGTGGCCCGGCCACGTTCAGCGAAAGCATGCGCACGCCCAGGGCCGACAGCGGCCTCCCTCAGCTGCCGCTGGTCCAGTTCCACGCCCACCTGCCGCACCCGGACTGCAGAAGACTGGCGGTATTCACGCTGAGCACGACGGCTGTCGGGCACCGTGAGCAGTACCGCGCGATCCTCCGCCACATCACCGCCCTGGCCACCTTCGACAATCCCCTGGGCTCGGCAACTGAGGTGTCGTGATCGCGTGTGGAAGGTCATGGCGGTCCGTCAAGAACCGCGAAGACCAGGCTCGTTCCGTCGATCGGGCCATTGATTCGAGGGCTTTGCGGACGCCAACTCGGTGATGTGTCTCACGGTGCACCGTCACTCGATCGAAGGTTCTGGGCAGCCGGTTGGCCACGCTATGAGGCTCTATGCCCGGCTCCTGCGCTCCGCGTCGGCGCCATTCGCACTGGTGTCGTCGCATGAGCCCCCGATAGCGTGTTGTTGCCCTTCCGCACCCCACGTCGCACAGGAGTCTGCCGTGAACCGCCGTCCCCGCCTGCTTGTCACAGCCGTCGTCGGAGCGACAGCGGCGCTGCTTTTGACCGCGTGCGGCGGCGGTGACGAGAAGCCGAAGGGCAACGACAAGATCGCCGGGGCGGACACCGGGGGTGAGACGTCGGCTTCGCCCGAGGCGAGTGCGACGGCTTCCGCGGGACGACCGAAGATCGAGCTGCCGTCCGACCTGAAGCTGACCTTCGAGGGGTCGAAGACGGGCGACTCCGTCAAGGACGCGATCCTCAAGGACAACGCCGACCTCATCCGCGCGCTCAACGCAGCCATCGATGCCCAGAATCCGCGCCTTCCTGCGCTTGAGTTCTACACGGAGGGCGAGGGCGCAGTGGCAGCTCAACAATGGGTTCAGTCGTTCAAGTCCGCCGGATGGACGGTCACCGGAACGGTGCGCTATTTCGACCGGCAGGTGACCGTCAAGTCCCAGGACAGTGCTTCGCTCAGCTACTGCGCGGACGAAAGCAAGGGTTTCAGCAAGGTCATCAAGACCAGCGAGGTCAAGAAGACGAAGACCACCAAGAACAGCTATGTCGCCTATGGGGTTCAGGTGGAGAAGAACAAGCAGGGGGTCTGGGAACTCGTGAAAATCGTGTCTACTCGGGGTGCCGACAGGTGCCAGCCGTGAGCCGGCTCCTTCGTCTCGTACCGGTTCTGCTCGTCGCGGCGTCGGCTTGCTTGGTGTCAGCCCCACCCGCCCTCGCGGACCAGGACCCTCCAGGTGGAGGAACGTTCGGTGGCGGGCCCGGATCGGACAGCAATACTTCGGGCGCTGTTGACGGCGACACCGTCTCTGCGACTGCCGGCGGTATCGTCTTCGACCGTTCGAAGAACGGTCGAGGCAGCTCCGTAGGCGCTGTCGCGACGGCTTCGTCCTGGACGCCGCCTGCCTGTTGGTACGCCCCGAAGTACACGCCGGAGCAGCTCAAGGCCTATCTCGAGCCGATCTGGGCTGCCGGTTCCACCGGTGATGCCTGGGACGCAGAACAGCGCAAGCACTACGTCGACGGCGACTACAAGGACTTCAACAAAGCCAAGACGGGCAAGGGCTATTGGTGGGACTCGTACGTCAACAAGGAGTTTCCCCCTGGGTGGGACTCCTGTAAGGAGCCCATCTTCTGGGTGGACAGTGGCGATCCCCCGCCGGCGCGCATCAAGAACGCTGTGACCCCTGAGGTCCTGGCCGAACTCGCGTACGCCGAGATCCGGGTCCCCGGCACCAAGGTAAGTCTGGCCCCCGAGGGTACGACCAAGGTCAATCTGCCCACCTGGTCCTGGCTCGACGGCGCCGAGTTCAAGCCCGTGTCCGTCACGGCGTCTGTTCCGGTGCTGGGTATCGAAGCCACGACGACCGCGGAGCCGGTCTCACTCAAGATTGATCCCGGTACGGCAGACGCGGAGACGTATCCCGCTTCCGGCGTGTGTGAGATCACCGGCGATCACATCGGTGAGGCGTACGCGAAGGGCAAGGCGACGGAGACGCCCCCCTGTGGGGTGAAGTACCTGCGCTCTTCGGGCGATGGCTCGTACCAGCTCAGGGCGACCATCACGTGGAAGATCCACTGGACGGGCACCGGCGTCCCCGAAGAGCGAGGCCTGCCGGACGGCACGTTCGGAGCCGAGCAGGACGTCGTCGTGCAAGAGATCCAGTCCGTCAACCGCTGAGTCCGATCGCGGCGAATCGACCTGGAGAACGGGGGAATTATGGGTGACGGAACCCGGATCGATGATCTGAATGTTATCAAAAGCGTTTCGACGGGACTTTCCAAAATTGTCGGCGAGCTGGAGCGGCTCGACGAAAAGGGAAAGTATGGATGGAGCCAAGAGGTCATAGGGCACGAGGAATTGACCGATCGACTGAATGACTTCGCGTCGAATTGGGATTACAAGCGTTCCAAACTCGAAGAAGAGTTGAAGAAGCTCTCCGGCATCACGAAGGCTGCGGCGGAAGCGTACGAGAAGATCGATACTGAACTGGCTGATGCGGTGCGCAAGAACGAGAAGAAGTCGTAGGGGCTGGGGCGAATCATGACTCGTCCCAAGGATTGGTCACCTGTCGAACTCGAATCCGACCCGGTGTCCGGGGATCCGGCGGCAGTGGCGAAGCTGGGCAGGCGGTTCCGGGCCGTGGCCGACGCCATCAGAAAGCAGTCGGGAAACATCAATGCTCTCTGCGGGGTCGAAGGGTGGCAGAGCGACGCGGCGGATGAGTTCCGAAAGGCCGCCGATGGAACGGCCGGCCGTTTGAAGAAGGTCATGGATCGTTATGACACGGCCGCCGATGTGCTGGGCGAGCAGTCTGAACAGCCAGATCAAAAATATGCCAGCGTTCTGGCTTCGTCCCAGCAATCCGCCGACAAGGCCCGAAGTGACGCCGAGGTCGACTGCGATGAGAAGGACAGGCTGAACAGGCTCATCGATGCCCTCGATGAGGCGGCAGATGGCTATGAGGAAAAGAAGCGCGAGCTGGTCAGGAAGCGCGATGATGTAGCCGATCGCATTCAGGATTCCATCAAGCGCGTCCACGCGGCGAAGGACGCTCGCAATAAGGCTGCAGAGAAGGCGGCTCGCGCGCTTGAGGATCTGATGGATCACGACAAGCTGAAGGATTCCACCTGGGAGAACATCAAGGGTGCTCTCAAGAATGTCGCGGATATCGCGGGGTGGGTGGCTACCATCTGCGCTCTGACGTCGCTTCTCGTCGGCTGGATTCCGATCATCGGATGGGCGCTCGCCGGCGTGTTGGACGCGATCGCGTTGCTGGCGACTCTGGTCTCCCTTGCTTGTCATCTGGTCCTGGTCTTCTCCGGGGATGCAAGTATTGCGGATCTTGTCCTGGACGGCATTGCCCTGCTGACGCTGGGATTGGGGCGGGCGGCGCTGAGCGCGGGGCGCACCGCTGCTGCCGGTGTACGAGGGGTGCAGACGGCCAGCCGCACGGCTCGTACCGACTTTCTGGCGGCGAATACCCTGGCCGGTAGATCGTCAAAGGCCGTGAACACGCTCCAGGGCAAGGCGACAAAGGTTGCCAACAAGGCGGCGGAAGAAGCCGCGCAACGCCTTTCGGGAAACCTTCCCGGATTCTTCGGCAAGATGAACGAGTTCTCGCATGTATTGAATCCGAAGGTTATCTATAGAGATTCCATCGATGCGGTGAAGGGCCTCAGGGATTTCAAGGAAATCGGCAACCTGTTCAGTCGTGACGCGTGGGCGGGTGCTCGACCGTTCGGGAATCCGGAATGGGTCGAATCTGGAAAGATTCTTCAGGAGATTCCGATTCTGGGCAAGTTCGAATCAATGGGTGGTATGAAATTCGCCGACTATGTGCGAGGAGCTGGAAACAGGTGGCTCGGGCACACTGTGGCTGCTACGACGGTGGATGGGAACGATAAGCTTCACGGCCTTACCGAGTGGGACAATCCTTACAACAAGTGGAAAGAAGCTTGGACGGTAGGCTAGGAGTGACCAAGGAGAGTTCGAGTGAGTGATGATTCGGTGTGGCAATGTTTGATCTCTGAACCGGAAGGCAGTATCAGGCTGCCGGTGGGGCAGGGATTGGACTTGGGGGAGTGGTCCAAGCAGGCTGCGCAGACCTATCTGGGTGCGACAGCTCCTCGTAGCGAGCTACGTGGACTGGCGAGAGTTCTGGCGCAACTGGCCGCATCGTCCGATGCGGGTGCCCCTACCTTTGCCTATGCCTACGTGGTGGATGCGGCCAAGGCTGTCATGGCTGTCTATGAGGTTCACGATTACGACAGTGAGGGATACGAATCCGTCGATCGTCTGCCGGACCTGATTCGTGATGTCCTCCCCACGGCACCGGAGCGTCAGCACGTCATCAACGTCGACCTGCCGACCGGTCCCGGCGTTCGGGTGCAGGAGATTCGGTCCATTGAGACAGGGTCGCTTTTCAGGAAGAAGACCCAGCTGGAGTCGGTGACTTATGCCGTTCTTCCTCCGCAAGTGGACAACGTTCTGGTTCTCCGCATGACCTGGACGAACCTGATCTTCAGCGAGGCGTTGCTGGAGTTGTCCCAGACCCTTGCCGAGTCGTTGGAACTCGCTCAAGTGAAGGAGGTCTGACGGTGACCGAGCCGGGCGTCGAGATCTCGACGGGAGAAGCCGTCACGGCACCACCGACCGACTACAGGCTGATCGTTCCGGACGGTTGGTTCAGAATTCCCCTCGAGCCTGATCAGTGGAAGCGTTCGATCCGGGCACTGATCGACAACGCGTTGCAAGGTCAGGATGATGCTGCCGCCCTCAAGCGGCAGTTGGCCAAAGAGCTCGGTGCCCGTGCGGAGGACGCGTATCGGAATGGAGGAGTGGAGCTCTACGTCTCGACAACATCGATCGGGCCCGTCCCTCTCTCGGCTTCGCTTCTCGTGACGGTTGTTCCTCCTGACGAGGATTTTGGGCTGTCGGCCTCGAGAAAACAGCGTGCTCAGGAGATCGATGAGTTCCTGTTGCCCTTCGCGGGACCTGCGATCCGTCGGCGAACGCGCACGGTCCCGGCCGACGACGACTCGCACGGGAACAGCCTTCCTGTGACGACGGTCGACTACGCAGTCAAGATCCCGATGACCACTGCATCGCTGCTGTTGACCTTCTCGACATCGCTGGATCCGTTCGCCGAGGCCATGGTTGAACTCTTCGAGGCGATCGCGAAGTCCCTGAGTTGGACCTGATGGTCGGTCGCGACAGTGACCCATGCCTCGGCCGGATCAACCAGGCCCGTGTGAGTCCGAATCGTCGGCTGCGCCGAGTCGTGCTCCTGTGTCCGTGAGTCCGAACCTCTCCCACGGGATCAGAGCCAGGGGCATCCAGCTGAAGCCGATGGCGAAGACACTCAACACTGTGGTCAGGCCTTCGGGGAGGAACCGCCCGAGTTGGGCGGCGATGGCGGACACGAGCAGCAGGTACACGTCGAAGGAGAGAAGAGCGAGCGTGTTTCGGAACGCCTCGGTCGGCCGAAGTCGCCGTCGCGGCTTCCGCTCCGTTCCCCGTACGAGCCCCATCAGGATCAGCGGCAGAAGCAGCCCGGTCAGGCCGCCCACGCCGATGCCGCCGATCACGAGACTGCTGCGTCCGTCCTCCGGCACCGCGTGCGAGAGGAAGGAATCGTCCGCCAGGCCGGTGGTCAGGGCGACGCCCGCGAAGGCTCCGAGGGTCATGGCCGCCAGCACGAGAACGAATCCCGCGGCGAACGCCACATTCTGAGCATGCGAGGACCGGGGGCTCCTCACCTCGGGCCGTCCAGGCCTCGATCCAGCGGACATGGAATCTCCCGTGCTTTCGCGAAGTGCGATCGACGATAGCGGGCGCCCCTTGAGGAGGCCCGTGAAGCGGCTGCCTCCACGGGAGCGTCCGCCTCGTTCCGTCACGCCGTCACCATCGGGTCAAGGCCCGGTAAACCGGATCGCCCCGCGGTTCTGCGGAGACGAGGGCGCGTGAAAGGCTGGGCCGGTTGCTGGTGTGAACGGGCAAGCCCGGTGGGGAGTTGGGGGCGGAATGAGCAAGAGGCAGATCCGGCAGATGTTCCGGTTGATGGCCGCGGGGGAAGCGGTGCAGCTCACGAGTCCGATGGCCTCCGTGAAGAAGCTGGCCCGACTCGCCTTCATCGCCCAGCAGTTCGGCTACGAGTACGCGGACGTTCGTCAGGGCGGCGGGCGCAACAACGCGCTCACGATGCTCATCGTGCCCGACCCCGGCCCGCAGGCTCAGGCGCGTGCCGCGCAGAACTGGGCGCAGTATCCGCAGGCCGGCGACGGGGTCTCGTTGCCGCCCGTCGTCCCTGACGCGCTCGAACTCCTCAAGGCCCGCATCAACTTCGACCTCACCGGCAAGAACGCCGAGAAGCGGATGGTGTACGCGGCGGTCGGTCTCACCGTCGGGTGCGTCGTGCTCGGGGTACGGGCGGGCGGGGACTCGGCCGCCTACACCGTCGCCGGAATCGTGTGGGCCGTGCTGATGGTCGTCCTCGGTGTGGGCCTCGTCGTCACGCGCAAGCGGAACGCCAAGTTCGCGGCGCTGCTGCGGGCGGCCGGGTTCGCGCCCGTGACGGAGGAGGGCGGGCGGGTGCGGTATCTGCCGCCGACGGCGGGGCACGGCGCCGCACAGGGGGCTGCCGGTCCGTACGGCCCCTACACCCCCTACGCCCCGCAAGCCCCGTACACCGGTCGGCCGGGCGGCAGTGCCCCATACGCCGGTAAGCCGGGCAGCGCCCCGTACACCGGTCAAGCGAGCGCTCCGTACGCCGGTAAGCCGGGCAGCGCCCCGTACACCGGTCAAGCGAGCGCTCCGTACGCCGGTAAGCCGGGCAGCGCCCCGTACACCGGTCAAGCGAGCGCTCCGTACGCCGGCCAGCCGGGCAGCGCCCCGTACGCCGGTCAGCCGAGCGGCCCCTACGCCGGTCAGCCGGGTGGTCCGCACGTCGGTCTGCCGGGTGGCGCCTACGCCGGTCCGGCCCAGGGACAGGTTCACCCCCCGGCCCAAGCCCCCGCCCATCCGCAGGACCAGCCCCCGGTTCCGGCTCCGGGCCCGTACGCGTCCCCAGCACCCGGCCCGTACCACCCGCAGGCCTCGTACTCAGCTCAACCCGGCACTGCTCCTTACGCCCAACCCGGTACTGCTCCTTACGCCCAGCCCGGCGCCGCTCCCTCCTCCCCGCCCAGCCCCGTACCGCAGCAGCCGCAACACCCCCAGCACCCTCACCCCCAGCACCCGCACGGTCATCAGCCGCACCCCCAGCAGCCCCCTTACCCCAACCCCAACCCCCACCAGAGCCCGTCGCCGTCTCAGTCCCAGCCCCCGGCGGAGTAAGCCGCCGTTCAGCCGGCCCAGACCTCCGGAAGACCGAATGCCTTGAATACCGTGGGCAGTTGGAAGACCACGGTGTGGCTCACCGCGCCTCGGTCCGCCGTGAAGACCTGCAGTGTGTGGAGGCGGTGCGTGTCGTCGCCCGGTGCGCGGACGTACGCCGCCAGCGCGGGCTGTCCGTTCGCCGAGGTGGGCCGCAGCCGCCAGTCCGTGCCGCGCATCGCGAAGACGCGGGCGATGAAGGCGACATAGGCGTCGGGGCCGACGTACCAATTGAGGACCGGGGGCATCTCCAGGACGACGTCCTGGGTGAGCAGGGTGCGCAGGGTGTCGAGGTCGGCGTCCTCGAAGGCGCGCAGATAGCGGTCGATCACCGCGCGCTGGTCCTGGTCCGGCGGCTCCGCCACCTCGTCCTCCGTCAGTCCGGCCTCGGCGAGCCGTGCGCGGGCCCGCTGGAGCGCGCTGTTCACGGACGCGGTCGACGTGCCGAGGGCCTCGGCGACCTCCGCCGCCGGCCAGGCCAGTACCTCCCGCAGGATGAGGACCGCCCGCTGACGCGGGGGCAGCAACTGCATCGTGGCGATCAGCGCCAGGCGCAGGCTGCCCCGGGCGACGACCACCCCCGCGGGATCCGGGGCCGCCGCCCCGGTGCCGAAGGCGAGCCCGGTTCCGCCTGCGTCCGGGAACGGTTCCAGCCAGGGCACCTCCGTCCCCGTCGTCATCGGCGCCGCCGGATCCTCCAGCGCGCCGACCAGGCCCGAGGGCAGCGGTCTGCGGGCGCGTCCGCGCAGAGCGGTCAGGCAGGTGTTGGTGGCGATGCGGTACAGCCAGGTGCGCAGGGACGCACGCTCCGCGTCGTAGCGGTCGTACGCGCGCCAGGCCCGCAGCATCGTCTCCTGCACCAGGTCCTCGGCCTCGTGCACCGAACCGAGCATCCGGTAGCAGTGGGCCAGAAGTTCGCCGCGGTAAGGGGCCGTCCGTTCCTCGAAGCCCTCGCGTCCGTCGCGTCCGTCGCGTCCGTCGTCGTCGCGCGTCGTCATGGTCTGCTCCTCGGCCTCTCGGCCTCTCGGCCTCTCGGCCTCTCGGCCTCTCGGTGGCTCGGTTCCTCGTGTCCGTGCTCTTCGGGACCCGTCGTTCACCGGTACGTACGTCCGGGGCCGCCGGAACTCATCGCTCCCGGCACCGATGAGTTCCGGCGGCCGAGGAGGTACGTACCGGCACCGAACGCATCCGAGGAGAAGGATCATCATGAACGCAACGGACCACAGCCAGGACGTCCGCACCGTCCTCGACCGTCTCTACTCCGCCTGGGCGGACCACGACGCCGACGCCTTCGCGGATCTCTACACGGAGGACGCGACGGCCGTGATGCCGGGCGTCTTCCACGACGGCCGGGAGGAGATCCGTGCCTATATGGCGGCCGCCTTCGACGGACCGCTGAAGGGGTCCCGGCCGCTCGACGAGCCCCGGCGCATCCGCTTCCCGCGGCCCGGCACCGCCGTCGTGGTCAGTGAGACCGGGATTCTCCTGGCCGGTGAGAGCGAGCTGCCCGCCGACCGGCTGCGCCGTGCGACCTGGGTTCTCGTCCGCGATCCCGCCGGCGGGAGCTGGGCCATCACCTCGTACCACAACGCCGCAGCCTGAGCGGCGGGCCGGCAGGCCCTGCCCCCGACCTGCCGCACCCGTTCCCGCCCCGTCCTCACCGTCGGGTCCGGGAGCGGGTGAGAGCAACGTTCCCTTCCGGTCATTCACAGGCACAGCGCGGAAACGCGCCCTCCCTACCTTCGGGAAACAGCAGCCCAGTAAGCCCGGAGAACCAACGGAGGCGTGAGATGACTGCCCCAGCCACGAGTACAGCCCCTGCGCGGGGTGGTCGCTGGATCGAGGAGTGGGATCCGGAGGACGAGGTCTTCTGGGAGGAGAAGGGGGAGAAGGTCGCCCGGCGCAACCTGATCTTCTCCGTGCTGTCCGAGCACATCGGGTTCTCCGTATGGACCCTGTGGTCGGTGATGGTCCTGTTCATGGGGCCGGAGTACGGGCTCACCCCGGCCGACAAGTTCCTGCTCACTTCGATGGTGACGCTGGTCGGCGCCGTCGTGCGGGTCCCCTATACCTTCGCGGTCGCGCTTTTCGGTGGCCGGAACTGGACCATCGTGTCCGCGAGTCTGCTGCTCGTGCCGACCGTCGCCGCCTTCGTGGTGATGGAGCCCGGAACCTCGTTCAACACCTTCCTCGTGGTGGGTCTGCTGGCCGGCATCGGCGGCGGCAACTTCGCCTCCAGCATGACCAACATCAACGCCTTCTTCCCGCTGCGCAAGAAGGGCTGGGCGCTCGGCCTCAACGCGGGCGGCGGCAACATCGGCGTCCCCGTCATCCAGCTCGTGGCGCTCGCCATCATCGGGGCGAGCGGCGGGCCCCGGGTACTCCTCGGGATCTACATCCCGCTCATCGTGGTGGCCGCCGTTCTCGCCGCCCTCTTCATGGACAACATCGCCTCCGTGAAGAACGACACCGGCGCCGCCCGGGACGCCGCGAAGGACGCGCACACCTGGATCATGTCGTTCCTGTACATCGGCACCTTCGGGTCGTTCATCGGCTACGCCTTCGCCTTCGGGCAGGTGCTCCAGGTGCAGTTCGGGCGTACGCCGCTCCAGGCCGCCTACCTCACCTTCATCGGCCCGCTGCTCGGTTCGCTGATCCGGCCCGTCGGCGGCTGGCTCGCCGACCGCTACGGCGGCGCCAGGATCACGCTCTGGAACTTCGTCGGCATGGCCGCGGCGACCGGGATCCTCGTGTTCGCCAGCAGTGAGAAGTCGCTGCCGCTCTTCGTCGGCGTCTTCGTGGTGCTGTTCGTGCTCAGCGGGCTCGGCAACGGGTCGACGTACAAGATGATCCCCGGGATCTTCCAGAAGAAGGCCGTGGACAAGGGGCTCGAAGGGGAAGAGGCCGCGAGGTACGGGCGCCGGCTCTCCGGCGCCTCCATGGGGCTGATCGGTGCCGTGGGCGCGCTCGGCGGTGTGGGCATCAACCTCGCCTTCCGGCAGTCGTTCCTCAGCTCCGGCTCCGGCACCGGCGCCTTCGTCACCTTCCTCGTCTTCTACGCGGTCGCCTTCATGGTCACCTGGGCCGTATACCTTCGCCGTCCGGCCGCCTCCGGAGCACGGGCCACCGCCACCGCCGAGGCGAAGTCCCAGCTCAGCTACGCCGAGGTGTGACGTAACACGCCCGACATCACCTCGATCCGAGCCTGTCACGGTCCGTTGACAGGCTCGGATCAGCCGCGGACGTACGACAGCACAGACCCGTACGACGACTCGACGAGCGCGAGACGAGAGCCCCATGTACGACGAAAAGCAGCGACCCGACCACGGGCCTCTCTCTGGGTTCACCGTGGGAGTGACCGCCGCGCGCCGGGCCGACGAGCTCGGCGCGCTGCTCCAGCGCCGCGGGGCCACCGTCGTGCACGCGCCGGCCCTGCGCATCGTGCCCCTCGCCGACGACAGTGAACTGCTCGACGCGACCAAGGAGTTGGTCGCCAACGCGCCCGACGTGGTGGTGGCCACCACCGCCATCGGATTCCGCGGATGGGTCGAGGCCGCCGACGGATGGGGCCTCGGCGAGGAACTGCTCGCACGGCTGCGCGGGGTGGAACTGCTGGCCCGCGGGCCCAAGGTCAAGGGCGCCATAAGGGCCCAGGGGCTGACCGAGGAGTGGTCGCCGTCCTCCGAGTCCATGGCCGAGGTGCTCGACCGGCTGCTCGACGAGGGCGTCGACGGCCGCCGCGTCGCCGTACAGCTGCACGGTGAACCGCTGCCCGGGTTCGTGGAGTCGCTGCGCGCCGCCGGCGCCGAGGTGATCCCCGTTCCCGTGTACCGGTGGATGCCGCCGGAGGACATCGGGCCCGTGGACCGGCTGCTCGACGCGGCTCTCACCCGCGGCCTGGACGCGCTCACCTTCACCAGCGCGCCCGCCGCCGCCTCCCTGCTGTCCAGGGCCGAGGACCGTGGCCTGCACGCGGAACTCCTCGCCGCACTGCACCACGACGTCCTGCCCGCCTGCGTAGGACCGGTCACCGCACTGCCGTTGCAGGCCCACGGCATCGACACCGTCCAGCCCGAGCGCTTCCGGCTCGGCCCCCTCGTACAGGTGCTGTGCCAGGAACTGCCCGGCCGGGCACGGACGTTGCCCGTCGCCGGGCACCGGGTGGAGATCCGGGGGCACGCGGTGCTGGTGGACGGGGCGCTGCGGCCCGTGCCGCCCGCCGGGATGTCACTGCTGCGGGCGCTCGCGCGACGGCCCGGCTGGGTGGTGGCGCGGGCCGAGCTGCTGCGTGCGCTGCCCGGTGCCGGTCGTGACGAGCACGCCGTGGAGACCGCGATGGCCCGGCTGCGTACGGCACTCGGCGCGCCCAAGCTGATCCAGACGGTCGTCAAGCGGGGTTACCGGCTCGCGCTCGACCCGGCCGCGGACTCCAAGTACGCCGACGTCTGAGGCCGCCGGTACAGGAACAGGGCACGGGCGAGGCAGGCCAGCGCGAGCGTCGACAGCAGGGCCCGTACGACGTTCCAGGCCACCCAGGTGTCCTCGAACCGGTCGCGCACGGCGGCCGGGTCGGCGATCCGTGAAGGGTCGCCGGCGTCCGCGAGTTGGTTGTTGAGCGGGATGTTCACGGCCATGGTGACGAGGAACACGAGCGTGTAGGCGGCGAGGGCGGTGAACACCCACCACCGGTTCGGTTCGACGCGCAACTGCCGGGCGGAGACCGCCGTCAGCACCAGGGCGCCCAGGAAGCTCAGGAAGAACACGGGGTTCTGGATGACGTCGTTGATGTTCTGCATGACCTCGATGAAGACGCGGTCGTCGCTGCGGGCAAGCGACGGCATGATGGCGCAGGCGAAGATGTAGAAGACCCCGGCGATCAGGCCCATCGCGACCGTGGCCGCACCCAGTACACCCGCGGCCGTGCCGCGTCGTTCCGTGCTGTTGTCCGTCATGTCCCTCAGTCAACCGGTGCCGCGGCACGGGTGACATGGCCGAGGCGCGCGGCCGCATACGCGGGCGTCCACGACGTGATCGACCCCGTCTTCCCACGCGCTCCACCGTGCGCGCGGCCCAGCGGTCCGCCGCGATGCCGCCGCCAGGCGGCGCGCTTCGCCGTTCCCGGCCGGTGCGCGTCCGGTAAGGGGCGGTACTGAGTCTTCCGGCGGGGCGCCGGGGCATGCACTGTAGGGAGTACGACGGCGGGTGACCCCAAGGCGGTGACAGGCGCATGGCATCGGGCATGGCCACAGCCTCGTACGAGCTGCGGTTCGACTCCGGGCGGATCTGCCTGGATCTGACGGCGACCACCCATCCCGAGGAACGCCTCGACTCGGCCGCCCACTTGGGTGCCTGGGTCAGCGCGTCCGGGCTGGTGCCCGCGGGAACCCCGCTGACCGCCGTGGACACGGCGTGGCTGCTCGGCTTCCGGGAACTGCGCGGACATATCGCCCAGTTGGTGCGCGGTGAGCTGGACGCGCGGCCCGCCGACAGCGCGCTCGCCCGCGTCAACGCCGTCGCCCTCGCCGCACCGCCCGCGCTCCGGGCCGTCCGCGCCGACGACGGCTCGCTCCGTCGGGCCCCGCACACCCCGCCGCACTGCGCCGAACTGCTCTCCGTGGTCGCCCGGGACGCCCTCGACCTGCTCACCGACCCGCCGGCGAGGGCTAGTCTGCGACAGTGCGAGGGAGACAACTGTCCGATCGTCTACCTCGACACCTCGCGCGGCCGGCGTCGGCGCTGGTGCTCCAGCGAGGTGTGCGGCAACCGGGAGAGAGTGGCCCGGCACCGACGGCGGGCGGCTCTGGCGCGTGCCTGATCACACCCGTCCGTGAACAGCCAGTGACGTGAGGTGATCGATACGCATTCTTTTCGGCGTCTACACATCTTCAACAGAAAAAATCCTGAACGCTTTGAACACCCGCGTACCAACACACGTACCCGGTGATGAGCGACCGACTGGGGGATCCCCCGGACACCGGAGGTAGGCGTGCGCAAGGATTCAGCCGTGGCTGATGAACACAGGCCAAGGGCCCGACATCGCATGTCTCAGCAGTCCTCGTCGACAGAACCCGACGAGGAGCTGATGCGTGCGCTGTACCGGGAGCACGCGGGGCCGTTGCTGGCCTATGTGTTGCGCCTGGTCGCCGGAGACCGGCAGCGCGCCGAAGACGTTGTGCAGGAAACACTCATCCGTGCCTGGAAGAACGCCGGTCAGCTCAATCGAGCGACCGGTTCGGTACGCCCCTGGCTGGTGACGGTCGCCCGACGCATCGTCATCGACGGCCACCGCAGTCGGCAGGCCCGGCCGCAGGAGGTCGACCCGTCGCCGCTGGAGGTCATCCCCGCGGAGGACGAGATCGACAAGGCGTTGTGGCTGATGACACTGTCGGACGCGCTGGACGACCTGACCCCTGCTCACAGGGAAGTACTGGTCGAAACATACTTCAAAGGGCGTACCGTCAATGAGGCGGCCGAAACGCTCGGCATTCCCAGCGGCACTGTGCGCTCACGGGTGTTCTACGCCCTGCGTTCGATGAAGCTGGCGCTGGAGGAGCGGGGGGTGACGGCATGAACACGTACGGGGGTTACGGAACAGGTGGGCCGGGAGCCATGCAAGGTCCACGCGGACAGCAAGGGTCCGGGGACATCCACGAGACTGTCGGCGCCTACGCCCTGGGCATTCTCGACGACGCCGAGGCGACAGCCTTCGAGGAGCACCTCGCCACCTGCGAGTGGTGCGCCCAGCAGCTCGACGAGCTCGCCGGGATGGAGCCGATGCTCGCCGCGCTCGCGGACCTGCCCGCCTCGCAGGGCAGCCCGGCCATCGGCGAGTCCCTCTCGGCCCGCCCGAGCCCACGGCTCGCGGAGCGGCTGGTCGACGAGGTCTCGGCGCGGCGCGCCCAGAAGCGCCGCCGCGGCATGTACCTGGTGGCGGCCGCGGCCGCGCTGATCATCGGCGGTCCCCTGACGGTCATGGCCGTCAACGGCGGCGGCGACGGCGGGACGAACGTGCCACAGGCGCACGCGACCAGCCCCGCCAAGGCCGCCTTCGAGGTCATGACCGACAAGACGGAGGCCACGGACCCGAGCACCAAGGTCAACGCCGTCGTCGCCGTCGAGCCGAAGGACTGGGGCACCCACGCCGTCCTCCAGCTGAAGAACGTCAAGGGCCCGCTCAAGTGCTCCCTGATCGCCGTCGGCAAGAACGGCGAGCGCGAGACGGTGACCTCCTGGGCGGTCCCGAACTGGGGTTACGGCCTCCCCAACGCCAAGACCGAGGAGGCCAAGCAGCCCCTCTACGTGCACGGCGGCGCGGCCTTCACACCGAACCAGATCGACCACTTCGAGGTCATGACCTTCGACGGGAAGCGGCTGGTCGAGGTGGACGCGTGAGCGAACCCCGGGCGCGCACGTAGCCTGACGGGCCTCCCTTCGCGTACGGTTGACGGCTGCCCAGCACGTCAGAAGGGGGCCCGGTGGCCGCTCAGGCTCAGCAGGAAACCGCGCTCGGCTCGGTCCACTCATCCGTACCGGACGACTCCGTCAAGGACGACTCCGTACGGGACAGTGAGATCGGCGTCGAGCAGGAACATCTCGACCGGGTCTACCGGCGCCTCGAGGAGAAGATCCACGAGGCCGAGTTCCTCATGCACGACGCCGCCCAGCGCGGTCACGTCGGGACGCCGGGGGCGCTCGCGGAGCGGGACGCCCAGGTGTTCCGTGCGGGAATCCACCTCAACCGTCTCAACAACGAGTTCGAGGACTTTCTCTTCGGCCGGATCGACCTGCTCCGCGGGAAGGACGGCAAGAAGGGTCCCGACGGCGCCTACACGGCGGTGGAACCCGCCGATGGGGCGGTCCGCGAGGACAACACGGCCGACATCGCGGAGACGCTCCACATCGGCCGTATCGGCGTCCTGGACGCCGACTACGCGCCGCTGGTCATCGACTGGCGGGCGCCCGCGGCGGCCCCGTTCTACCGCTCCACCCCGGTCGACCCCGGCCGGGTCGTACGCCGCCGGGTCATCCGCTCCAAGGGCCGCAGGGTCCTGGGCGTCGAGGACGACCTGATGCGCCCGGAGGTGAAGGCCTCCCTCGACGGCCGTGAGCTCCCCGTCATCGGCGACGGCGCGCTCATGGCCGCGCTCGGGCAGGCCCGCAGTCACACCATGCGGGACATCGTGGCGTCCATCCAGGCCGAGCAGGACATGGTGATCCGCGCGCCCGCCGCGTCCGTGACCTACGTCGAGGGCGGCCCCGGCACGGGCAAGACGGCGGTGGCCCTGCACCGGGCCGCCTACCTGCTCTACCAGGACCGCCGCCGGTACGCGGGCGGCATCCTGATCGTCTCCCCGACCCCGCTGCTCGTCGCCTACACCGAGGGCGTGCTGCCCTCGCTCGGCGAGGAGGGCCAGGTCGCGATCCGCGCGATCGGCTCGCTCGTCGACGGTGTGGGCGCCACGCTGTACGACTCCCCGGCGGTGGCCCGCGCCAAGGGCTCGCACCGGATGCTGAAGGTGCTGCGGAAGGCGGCACGCGGGGCGCTGGAGGCGCCGGCCGGTGCGGCGGGCAACGCTTCCGGCCAGCTCGCTCTCGGGGAGCCCGAGACGGCCCCCGCCGGTCCTCCCACCCGGCTGCGGGTCGTCGCCTTCGGGCGACGGCTGGAGCTGGAGTCCGCCGAGCTGAACCGCATCAAGCACAACGCGCTCAGCGGGACCGCGCCGGTCAACCTGCTGCGGCCGCGGGCACGCAAACTGCTGCTCGACGCGCTGTGGGCGAAGTCGGGCGCCGGGGGCCGGCACACCGACCCGGAGCTGGCCGCCGAGCTGCGGTCCTCGTTCGACGAGGACGTCACCCTGGAGGACAGCTTCCTGGCCTTCCTCGACGCCTGGTGGCCGGAGCTGACCCCGCGCGGGGTGCTGACCGCCATGGCCGACGAGCGGCGGCTCGGGCGCTGGGCGCGCCGGATCCTCAACCCCGGCGAGGTCCGCCGGGTGGCGCGCTCGCTGAAGCGGGACGGGTTCTCCGTGCACGACGTGGCGATGCTCGACGAGCTGGAGGCGATCGTCGGGACGCCCGCCCGGCCGAAGAAGCGCCGCGATCTGGACCCGCTGGACCAGCTCACCGGTCTGGAGGAGCTCATGCCGGTGCGCGAGGAGACGCAGCGCGAGCGCGCCGAGCGGCTGGCGCAGGAGCGGACCGAGTACGCGCACGTCATCGTCGACGAGGCGCAGGACCTCACGCCCATGCAGTGGCGGATGGTCGGCCGGCGGGGCCGGCATGCCACCTGGACGGTCGTGGGCGACCCGGCGCAGTCCTCGTGGTCCGACCCCGACGAGGCGGCCGAGGCCCGTGACGAGGCTCTCGGCACCCGGCCCCGGCGCCGTTTCACGCTCACCGTCAACTACCGCAACCCGGCCGAGATCGCCGAGCTGGCCGCCAAGGTCCTCGCTCTCGCCATGCCGGGCTCGCAGTCGCCGTCCGCCGTACGGTCCACGGGTGTCGAACCCCGGTTCGCGGTCGTGCGGGACTCCCTCGCCCAGACCGTGCGCGCCGAGGCGGCCCACCTCCTCGACCGCGTGGACGGCACCGTGGGCGTCGTCGTCGCCATGAACCGGCGTGAGGAGGCCGCCCGCTGGCTCGCCGGGCTCGGGGACCGTGTGGTGGCCCTCGGAAGCCTGGAGGCCAAGGGGCTGGAGTACGACGCGACGGTGGTCGTGTCGCCCGCGGAGATCGCGGACGAGTCGCCCGCCGGACTGCGTGTCTTGTACGTCGCCCTGACCCGGGCCACACAGCAGCTCACCGTCGTCTCCAGCGACCGCGACGACCCCGACCCGAACGGAGTCCCCGATCTCCTGCGGGACTGACCCGGTCCCTTCCCCGTCCGCCCCGTCCCGGCGAAAAGAACTCTCGGGACGGGAATTGCCTTACGAGGATCCTTTGTTACCTTTGACGTGGCACCGGCCCGATCCAAGCCCCCGGGCCCAACCTTCGTCGCTACGAGCGACCACTTGCCGCGAGGCGAGCATGGCGGGTCGGTGTCATTGAACGTCGTCCTTCACCGAAGGACCTGAAGAGGCCCACGTCACCCTGTGACGTGGGCCTCTTTCGTTGCCCGAACGCTTCTCGTAGAGTGGAATCCATTTTCCGAAACCGCGATCGCCTCGTGAACAAAACGTTCGCAATCAGGGGCGACTACCCCGTACTCAGGGGTAGGTGCGACGATCGGACGGCACAAAGCAGTGACACGGAAAGCAGAGGAAGTCGGCCATGGCAACGGCGCCCAGCGTCTCCTACTCGATGACGGTCCGGCTGGAGGTGCCCGCGAGCGGAACCGCGGTCTCGCAGCTCACCACGGCCGTCGAGTCCCACGGAGGCTCGGTGACCGGCCTCGACGTGACCGCTTCCGGCCACGAGAAGCTCCGGATCGACGTCACCATCGCGGCGACCTCCACCTCGCACGCCGACGAGATCGTCGAGCAGCTGCGTGACATCGAGGGCGTGACCCTCGGCAAGGTGTCCGACCGTACGTTCCTCATGCACCTCGGCGGCAAGATCGAGATGCAGTCCAAGCATCCGATCCGCAACCGTGACGACCTCTCCATGATCTACACCCCGGGTGTGGCCCGGGTGTGCATGGCGATCGCCGAGAACCCCGAGGACGCCCGCCGCCTCACCATCAAGCGCAATTCCGTTGCGGTCGTGACGGACGGCTCCGCCGTTCTGGGCCTCGGCAACATCGGCCCGATGGCCGCGCTGCCCGTCATGGAGGGCAAGGCGGCCCTCTTCAAGCGCTTCGCCGGCATCGACGCCTGGCCGCTGTGCCTGGACACCCAGGACACCGATGCGATCGTCGAGATCGTGAAGGCGATCGCCCCCGGCTTCGCGGGCATCAACCTGGAGGACATCTCCGCGCCGCGCTGCTTCGAGATCGAGGCCCGGCTGCGCGAGGCCCTCGACATCCCCGTCTTCCACGACGACCAGCACGGCACGGCGATCGTCGTCCTCGCCGCCCTGACCAACGCACTTCGTGTCGCGGGCAAGGCGATCGGCGACATCAGGGTCGTCATGTCCGGTGCGGGCGCGGCCGGTACGGCCATCCTCAAGCTGCTCATCGCCGCGGGTGTGAAGAACGCCGTCGTCGCCGACATCCACGGCGTGGTGCACGCGGACCGCGCCGACCTCGTCGAGGCCGCCGCGGACTCGCCACTGCGCTGGATCGCGGACAACACCAATCCCGAAGGCCTCACGGGCACGTTGAAGGAAGCGGTGCGCGAGGCCGACGTGTTCATCGGCGTCTCCGCCCCGAACGTGATCGACGGCGACGACGTGGCCGCGATGGCCCAGGACGCCATCGTGTTCGCTCTCGCGAACCCCGACCCCGAGGTCGACCCGGCAATCGCCCGCCAGACGGCGGCAGTTGTGGCCACCGGCCGCTCCGACTTCCCCAATCAGATCAACAACGTCCTGGTCTTCCCGGGCGTCTTCCGTGGCCTCCTGGACGCCCAGTCGCGTACCGTCAACACGGAGATGATGCTCGCCGCCGCGACCGCGCTCGCGAACGTGGTGACGGAGGACGAGCTCAACCCGAACTACATCATCCCCAGCGTCTTCAACGACAAGGTCGCGGGCGCGGTCGCCGGAGCGGTGCGTGACGCCGCGAAGGCGGCGGGGGCGACGGAAGCGGCCAACGCGACCGTGTAGTACGGGTCGAGCCGGGGCGCACGACCGCGTGAGAACGGTCGTCGTCACGCCTGTGACGGGCGCCACGACCGCCTGGAACCCGGCGCGTCGCGGAACGCGGGGCCAGCGGCCGCCTCTAGGGTGGCGGCCAGGCTCAGGCCTCGCAGGCCTATCCGTGTGACCCCCAAGGGTGTTCGTTTGACTCCCAGGGGTGCCGGATTGGCTTTCCCGCCGCAGGTGGGGGCAGGATGCGTCTTCGGGCGCGACGGTCTGGCTACGGACCCGGGTCCGGGGGCCGACCGAGGACCCTGGCAGCATCGGCTTCACTGTGCCGGAAGTGCGGCTCCGCCGCGTGGCACGCCTCAACAGCAAGAAGAACACGGGAGTAACAACATGAACCGCAGTGAGCTGGTGGCCGCGCTGGCCGACCGCGCCGAGGTGACCCGCAAGGACGCCGACGCCGTTCTGGCCGCTTTCGCCGAGACCGTCGGCGAGATCGTCGCCAAGGGCGACGAGAAGGTCACCATCCCCGGCTTCCTGACCTTCGAGCGCACCCACCGTGCCGCTCGCACCGCGCGCAACCCGCAGACCGGCGACCCGATCCAGATCCCGGCCGGCTACAGCGTGAAGGTCTCCGCGGGCAGCAAGCTCAAGGAAGCCGCCAAGGGCAAGTAAGGCCGGCCGGTACGCTCCCGCGGACGCGGGACGCGTACGAGCCACAGCAACGCCAATGGGGCGGCCCCTTTCAGGGGGGCCGCCCCATCGTCGTACGTCTGTCCGCCGAGCGCCTAGCCGAGCGCCTTGCCCCGGAGAGGCTGGGGTCAGCCGAGCGCCTTGCCCGGCAGTTCGACCTTCGCTCCCAGCTCGACCAGCTTGTCCATGCTGTGTCCGCCCGGGGGATGACCCCCGGACCCCAGCCGGAAAGACGCTGCCCGGACCGGAGCGGAGAGGCTGGGGTCAGCCGAGCGCCTTGCCCGGCAGTTCGACCTTCGCTCCCAGCTCGACCAGCTTGTCCATGAAGTTCTCGTAGCCGCGGTTGATGAGATCGATGCCGTGGACGCGGGACGTGCCCTGCGCCGCCAGCGCCGCGATGAGGTACGAGAAGCCGCCGCGCAGGTCGGGGATGACCAGGTCGGCGCCCTGGAGCTTCGTCGGGCCCGAAACGACCGCGGAGTGCAGGAAGTTGCGCTGGCCGAAGCGGCAGTTGGAGCCGCCGAGGCACTCGCGGTAGAGCTGGATGTGCGCGCCCATCTGGTTCAGCGCGGAGGTGAAGCCCAGCCGGGACTCGTACACCGTCTCGTGGATGATGGACAGGCCGGTGGCCTGCGTCAGCGCGACGACCAGCGGCTGCTGCCAGTCCGTCTGGAAGCCGGGGTGGACGTCCGTCTCCAGGGCGATGGACTTGAGCTGGCCGCCCGGGTGCCAGAAGCGGATGCCCTCGTCGTCGATCTCGAAGGCGCCGCCGACCTTGCGGTAGGTGTTCAGGAACGTCATCATCGACCGCTGCTGGGCGCCGCGGACGTAGATGTTGCCTTCGGTCGCCAGGGCCGCGGAAGCCCAGGAGGCGGCCTCCAGGCGGTCCGGGAGGGCCGCGTGGGTGTAGCCGCCGAGCGTGTCCACACCGGTGATGCGGATCGTCCGGTCGGTGTCCATCGCGATGATGGCACCCATCTTCTGCAGGACGCAGATCAGGTCCTCGATCTCCGGCTCCACGGCCGCGTTCGAGAGCTCCGTGACGCCCTCCGCGAGCACCGCGGTCAGCAGCACCTGCTCGGTCGCGCCCACGGACGGGTACGGCAGCTGGATCTTGGTGCCGCGCAGCCGCTGCGGGGCCTCCAGGTACTGGCCGTCCTCCCGCTTCTCGATCTTCGCGCCGAACTGCCGCAGCACCTCGAAGTGGAAGTCGATCGGCCGGCCGCCGATGTCACAGCCGCCGAGCCCCGGGATGAAGGCGTGGCCCAGCCGGTGCAGCAGCGGGCCGCAGAAGAGGATCGGAATGCGCGACGAGCCCGCGTGGGCATCGATGTCAGCGACGTTCGCGCTCTCGACGTGGGAAGGATCGAGGACCAGCTCGCCGGGCTCCTCACCCGGACGGACGGTCACACCGTGCAACTGCAGCAGCCCGCGTACGACGCGCACGTCGCGGATGTCGGGGACATTGCGCAGCCGGCTCGGCCCGCTGCCCAGCAGGGCGGCGACCATGGCTTTCGGTACGAGGTTCTTCGCACCGCGGACACGGATCTCGCCCTCAAGCGGGGTTCCGCCATGGACAAGCAGGACATCGTCGTTGACGGTCATGTATCTCGCGTTCCGATGAGTTGGGCAGGTGTGGGTCGTCGGCAGGCCGGTCGTACGGGAGCCGAACAGCAAGGGTAATGGCCGCCCACCCCGGCGTAGTAAGCCCGAGGAGGACTCAGCTGCGTCATAGCTTGGACACAACACGAACCGTTCCGAATCGGGCACACGGGGTCACCGGCCCCGGTGCGCCCGGGCAACGCTTCGTTGCGCCCTGAGCTGCATTCACTCCCGTACGGGTATTGGGTCCCCACATGAAGGGAATGTGCGGGATCATGTCTGGCATGACCGAGGTGTCCTCGCTCACAGGGCGGCTGCTCGTGGCCACGCCCGCCCTGGCGGACCCGAACTTCGATCGCGCGGTGGTGCTGCTCCTCGACCACGACGAGGAGGGCTCCCTCGGTGTCGTCCTCAACCGTCCGACCCCGGTGGGCGTCGGGGACATCCTGGAAGCCTGGGCCGGCCTGGCCGGGGAACCGGGCGTCGTCTTCCAGGGCGGCCCGGTCTCGCTGGACTCGGCGCTGGGCGTGGCGGTCATCCCCGGCGGCGCGGCCGGTGAGCGAGCACCACTCGGCTGGCGGCGGGTGCACGGAGCGATCGGTCTGATCGATCTGGAGGCCCCGCCCGAGCTCCTCGCCTCGGCCCTCGGCTCCCTGCGCATCTTCGCCGGATACGCGGGCTGGGGCCCCGGCCAACTGGAGAACGAACTGGTCGAGGGAGCCTGGTACGTCGTCGAGTCCGAACCGGGAGACGTCTCCTCCCCGTCGCCGGAGCGCCTGTGGCGCGAGGTCCTGCGCCGCCAGCGCAGCGAGCTGGCGATGGTGGCGACCTATCCCGACGACCCCTCCCTGAACTGACCGTCGCACCGGCCCCGGACCGGCCCGCGACCCTTCCCTCATCTGATGGCCGCGAGCCCCAGTACCCTTGGCTTCATGAGCACTCTTGAGCCTGAGACCCAGCCCCAGCGAGGCACGGGGACGGGGACCCTCGTAGAGCCGACGCCGCAGGTGTCGCACGGCGACGGGGACCACGAGCGCTTCGCCCATTACGTCCAGAAGGACAAGATCATGGCGAGCGCGCTGGACGGCACGCCCGTCGTGGCGCTGTGCGGCAAGGTGTGGGTACCGGGCCGCGACCCGAAGAAGTACCCCGTGTGCCCCATGTGCAAGGAGATCTTCGAGTCCATGGGCGCCGGTGGCGACCAGGGCAAGGGCGGCGACAAGAAGTAACGCCGAAGTTCCTCCCGGCGCAGTACGCCCGTAGACCGAGCACGGCCGCGGCACCCCTGGCGAGGGGCGCCGCGGCCTTGTCGTGCGCGGGGTCGGGTGTGTTCCCGCCGAACAGCCTGGTGAAGGCGGAACTCGTCGTGCGGGCGCCCTCCTCGGAGGGGCCGTCCTGCCGGCGCTCGGCCACGCGGCCCAGGGGCAGTGCAACGTCCTGTTCCTCGGCAGCCTTCCGTGGGTGCTCTTGGTGATGATCGGCGAGCGGGCGGACGGTACCGGCCGACGCGAAGGCCGATGTGCAGGCCGATGTGCAGGCCGATGTGCAGGCCGATGTGCAGGGCGGTGGGGAGACCGTCGAGGGCTGAGCGTTGCACGGAGTGCGTTCCGTGGTCACAGAGTGGTTGAGACCTCTTGTGGGCATGTTCCTGTACTCCTTAGCCTCCGGAGTGTTGTGCAGAGCAAAACCGCCATTGCGCATGTTGCAACGCACCCCCACCGGAGGACGCTCGATGAAGCTCTCTGCCCCCACATCGCTCGCTGCCCGGACGGCGGCCGCCCTCGCGGTCCTCGTCGTCGCCACCGCCTGCGCTCCCCAGACCGCCGACAACTCCGGCTCCGGCAAGGACGAGAAGGGCGGCACGCTGCGTGTCTGGCTCTTCCAGGAAGTCGACAACGGGCCCAAGACGAAGGTCGTCGACGCGGCCGTCGCCGCTTTCGAGAAGGCCCACCGGGGCACCGAGGTCACCGTCGAGTACATCCCCGTGGAGACCCGCGCCCAGCGCGTCAAGGCCGCCTTCAACGACCCGAAGAGTGCCCCGGACGTGATCGAGTACGGCAACACGGACACGGCCGGCTATGTGAAGGACGGCGGACTCGCCGACGTCACCGAGGAGTTCACCGCCTGGAGCGAGTCCAAGGACACCGACCCGACGGCCCGGCAGTCGGTGACGGTGGACGGGAAGATCTACGGCGCCCCCTATTTCGTCGGCGTCCGCGCGCTCTACTACCGCACGGACGTCTTCGAGGAACTGGGCCTCGCCGTCCCGAGGACCCAGGCCGAACTGGCGGACACCGCCCGGCGGATCCACGCCGCGAAGCCCGACCTCTACGGGCTCGCCGTGGGCGGCGCCTACACGTACGGCGCGATGCCGTTCATCTGGGCCAACGGCGGCGAACTCGCGGAGGGCAAGGGCGGTTCGTACACCGCCGCCATCGACAGCGCGAACGCCCGGAAGGGCATCAAGGCCTACACCGCGCTGTTCGGGGACGCGAACTGTCCCGCCGCCAAGTGCGCGGGCATGGGCGGCAACGACACGGTGACCGCGTTCGCGTCCGGCAAGGCGGGCATGGCCATCGGCGGCGACTTCAGCCATGCGGCGATCGAGGCGGGCAAGGTGAAGGGCAAGTACGCGGTGGTGCCGCTGCCCGGTGTGAAGGCGGGCTCCGTGGCACCGGCGTTCGCGGGCGGCAACAACATCGGCGTACTGAGGAGCACCTCGCACCGCACGCTCGCCGTCGACCTGATGGAGCGGCTGGCGTCCAAGAAGACCCAGGGCGAACTCTTCGACGCGATGGGCTTCCTGCCGACCTACACCGACGTCCGTCAGCAGGTCGCCGCCAGGGAGCCGTTCGTCGCCCCGTTCGTGAAGACCCTCGCCGCGGGTGCCAGGTTCGTGCCGGCCTCCCCGGCCTGGGCGCAGATCGACGCCTCGCTGGTCCTGCCGACGATGTTCCAGGAGATCGTCAGCGGCAAGAAGGACGTGGCCGGGGCGTCGAAGGACGCGGCGAAGAAGATGAACGACGCGTTCGGCTCCGTGGGCTGAGCGGATGGCGACGCAGGACACACGCGCCGAGCGCGCCGGGCGGGGGACGGCCACCGGGGCGGGCCCCCGTATCCCCGGCTCCCGCATCCCCGGCTCCCGCGGCCCCGCCTCCGCCCGCCGGAGCCGCGGGCCCGCGGCCGGTCCGGCCCCGCGCGGGCGCGCCGGCTGGACCCCCTGGCTCTACCTCGCCCCCGCCCTGGTCGTCCTCGGCGGTCTGCTCGTCTACCCGATCTACCAACTCGGCCTGATCTCCTTCCTGGAGTACACGCAGGCACAGGTCAGCGGCGGCGAACCGACCACGTTCCAGGGCTTCGGCAACTACGCGGAGCTCTTCGCCGACGAACAGTTCTGGCAGGTGCTCCTCGCCACCGTGCTGTTCGCCGCGGCCTGCGTGGTGTCGACCCTGGCCACCGGATGCGCGCTCGCGGTCCTGCTCACCCGCGTACGGGCCGTCCCGCGCCTCGCGCTGATGCTGGCGGCGCTCGGCGCCTGGGCGACCCCGGCCGTCACCGGTTCCACGGTCTGGCTGTTCCTCTTCGACCCCGACTTCGGACCCGTCAACCGGGTGCTCGGGCTCGGCGACCACTCCTGGACGTACGGCCGCCTCAGCGCCTTCGCGCTCGTCCTGCTCGAAGTGGTCTGGTGCTCCTTCCCGTTCGTGATGGTGACGGTGTACGCGGGAATCCGCGCCGTACCGGCCGAGGTGCTGGAAGCGGCCGCCCTGGACGGCGCCTCGCAGTGGCGGATCTGGCGATCGGTGCTCGCGCCGATGCTCCGGCCGATCCTGGTGGTCGTCACCATCCAGTCGGTCATCTGGGACTTCAAGGTCTTCACCCAGATCTACGTCATGACGAACGGCGGCGGCATCGCCGGCCAGAACCTCGTCCTGAACGTCTACGCGTACCAGAAGGCGTTCGCGGCCTCCCAGTACAGCCTCGGCTCCGCGATCGGCGTCGTGATGCTGGTGCTGTTGCTCGGGGTCACGCTGGTGTACCTGCGGCTGCTGCGCCGACAGGGGGAGGAACTGTGAACGTCCTCGGACGTGTTGTCCGGCGGCCCTGGCGGCTGGCCGCCGAGACGACCGCTCTGCTCGTCGCGGCCGTCGTCGCCTTCCCCCTCTACTGGATGGTCCTCGGCGCCTTCCGGCCGTCCGGGGAGATCCGGTCCACCGAGCCCCGGCCCTGGACGCTTTCGCCTTCCCTGGATTCCTTCCGGCGCGTCTTCGGGCAGCAGGAATTCGGCCGGTACTTCCTCAACAGCCTTCTCGTGGCAGGCTCCGTGGTGGTGGCCTCGGCGATCGTCGCGTTTCTCGCGGCGACAGCGGTGACCCGATTCCGCTTCCGATTCCGGACCACCCTGCTGATCATGTTCCTGGTGGCCCAGATGGTGCCCGTCGAGGCCCTGACGATCCCGCTCTTCTTCCTCATGCGGGACTTCGGCCAGCTGAACACCCTGGGCTCCCTGATCCTGCCGCACATCGCCTTCTCGCTGCCCTTCGCGATCTGGATGCTGCGAGGTTTCGTCAAGGCCGTTCCGGACGCGCTGGAGGAGGCCGCGTACATCGACGGCGCGAGCCGCGCGCGATTCCTCTGGCAGATCCTTTTCCCGCTCGTCCTCCCCGGGCTCGTGGCCACCAGCGTGTTTTCCTTCATCTCGGCCTGGAACGACTTCCTGTTCGCCAAGTCCTTCATCATCAGCGACACCTCGCAGTCCACCCTGCCGATGGCCCTCCTCGTCTTCTACAAGCCGGACGAGCCCGACTGGGGCGGTGTCATGGCCGCCTCCACGGTGATGACGATTCCGGTGCTGATCTTCTTCGTACTCGTACAGCGACGACTCGTCTCCGGCCTCGGCGGAGCGGTAAAGGACTGATGGACATGATGGATACGGGTCTGATTCCGGCGCCCCGCGTCGTCGGGAGCGCCGCGCGCGGGGCGTTCGCGCTGGACGTGGCCACCACCCTGTGGGCCGCGCCGGGCACGGACACCACCGAACGCTGGCTGCGCTCGGCGCTCGGCGCGGCCCTCGGACTACCGCTGCGACCTGGGCCGCAGGACGCTCCGGGCGGCGTACGGCTGCTCCTCGACGACCGTCTGGAACCGGAGGCCTACCGGCTCGGCGTCGGCGACGACGGGGTCGAGATCCGGGGCGGGGGCGCCGCCGGAGTCTTCTGGGGTGCGCAGACGCTGCGTCAACTGCTCGGCCCCGACGCCTTTCGCCGCGCCCCGATCCGTCCGCGGACGACGTACGAAATCGCGCACCGGGTCATCGAGGACGCACCGCGATTCCGCTGGCGCGGTCTCATGCTCGACGTCTCCCGGCACTTCATGCCCAAGGAAGGCGTCCTGCGCTACCTCGACCTGCTGGCCGCGCACAAACTCAACGTCTTCCACTTCCATCTCACCGACGACCAGGGATGGCGTGTTCAGATCAACCGTTACCCGAGGCTGACGGAGGTCGGGTCCTGGCGGGCCCGCACCAAATTCGGCCACCGGGCCTCACCGTTGTGGGAGGAGAAGCCGCACGGAGGCTTCTACACCCAGGACGACATCCGCGAGATCGTCGCGTACGCGGCCGAGCGGCATATCGCCGTCGTCCCCGAAATCGACATCCCCGGCCACTCGCAGGCGGCCATCGCCGCGCATCCGGAACTGGGCAACACCGACGTCATCGACACGACCTCCCTGACCGTCTGGGACAACTGGGGCGTCTCCAAAAACGTACTCGCCCCCACTGACAACACCCTGCGCTTCTACGAGGGGGTGTTCGAGGAACTCCTCGACCTGTTCCCGGCGGACCCCGCGCGCTTCCCGGAGTTCTCGGGCTTCTTCCACATCGGCGGCGACGAGTGCGCCAAGGACCAGTGGAAGCAGTCGGCCACGGCACAGGCGCGCATCAAGGAACTCGGGCTCGCCGACGAGGACGCGTTGCAGTCCTGGTTCATCCGGCACTTCGACAACTGGCTCTCCGAGCGCGGGCGTCGGCTGATCGGCTGGGACGAGATCCTGGAGGGCGGTCTCGCGCCGGGCGCCGCGGTGTCGTCGTGGCGCGGCTACCAGGGCGGCGTGACGGCCGCGCGCGCGGGCCACGACGTCGTCATGTGTCCCGAGCAGCACGTGTACCTGGACTACCGCCAGGCCGCGGGCGAGGACGAGCCGGTGCCCATCGCCTACGTGCGCACCCTGGAGGACGTCTACCGCTTCGAGCCGGTTCCGCCGCAGCTCACCGAGGCGGAGGCGCGGCACGTGCTGGGCACGCAGGCCAACGTGTGGACCGAGGTCATGGAGGACCACGGGCGCGTGGACTACCAGGCGTTCCCGCGGCTCGCCGCTCTGGCGGAGGTCGCCTGGAGCAGCCTGCCGGCCCCCGCGGAACGGGACTTCGCCGGTTTCGAGCGGCGGATGAGCACCCACTACGCCCGACTCGACGCCCTCGGGGTGGCCTACCGGGCGCCCGCGGGACCTCGGCCGTGGCAGCGGCGACCCGGTGTGCTCGGACGCCCGATCGAGGGGGCGCCCCCGAACGTGTGAGACGGCTCACGACCGGTGTGCCCCCGGACCTGTGCCCTGGCACCGTGGCCCCGCAAGGAAAAAAGGCCCCCAAGGGTCACCGAAGAGTGACAATTCGAGCTCACCGGTGATGCCGTGCGAAAACCGGCCATCTCCCTGGTGAGAGGGGCGAATGCCTCCTAGCGGACCCCCGCGTCGGGGGCCGGGGAAGATGTGCCAGAGTTGCCACGTCCGCCCTGTCAGCACGTACCGTACGGCAGCACAGGTGGGACCAGGTGGGGCAGCGGGAAGGGGCAACCGGTTTGACCACGCACGCACCGCAGGCGGCGCAGGCCGTGACGCTGCCCGTCTCGCTCGACGAGGCGGTGGCGGCACTGTCCGCCATGCCCGCGGCCGTTCCGGTGGCAGGCGGCACCGATCTGATGGCCGCGGTCAACTCCGGACAGCTGAGGCCTGCCGCGCTCGTCGGCCTCGGCCGGATCAGCGAGATCCGCGGCTGGCAGTACCAGGACGGTCACGCGCTGCTCGGCGCCGGCCTCACGCACGCCCGCATGGGCCGCCCCGACTTCGCCGCCCTCATCCCGGCGCTCGCCGCCGCGGCGCGGGCGGCCGGACCGCCGCAGATCCGCAACGCCGGAACCCTGGGCGGCAACATCGCCACGGCAGCGCCCACGGGTGACGCGCTGCCCGTACTGGCCGCGCTGGAAGCCACGCTGATCATCGCGGGCCCGGGCGGAGCCCGCCGCGAGATCCCGGTGTCGCACCTGCTCGCGGGCGTGGACATGCTCCGCGGCGGAGAACTCATCGGCTACGTGCGCGTGCCGCTGCTGCATGCCCCGCAGGTCTTCCTGAAGGCCACCGGGCGCACCGGACCCGGGCGCGCGATCGCCTCCGTGGCGCTCGTCCTCGACCCGGCCCGGCGCGGTGTGCGGTGCGCCGTCGGCGCCATAGCGCCGATGCCGCTGCGCCCCCTGGACGCCGAGGCGTGGGTGGCCCAGCTGATCGACTGGGACAACAGCCGCACGATCGTCCCGGAGGCGCTGACCGCGTTCGGGGAGTACGTGGCCGCGGCCTGCATCCCCGACCCCGTCCCCGCCGAGGACGGCTCCGTGGCGCCGCTCCCGCCGGCCGTACTGCACCTGCGGCGCACCGTCGCCGCGCTGGCCCGACGAGCACTGGGGAGGGCACTTTCGTGACCGACGACCAGCACGAAGAGAGCGCTCCGCGCAGCGGTGGCCGCTGGGATCCGCTGCCCCAGGGCGACTACGACGACGGCGCGACCGCCTTCGTCAAACTCCCCGAGGGCGGCATCGAGGCCCTCCTCGCCGCCCGGGAGCCGCTCGCGGCGCCCGGACACGGCTATGTGCCCCCGCAGATCGCCGTGACGCCCGCCCCGCCCGAGGCGGCGGACCCGGCGGCCACCGGAACGTGGGCCGCCCAGGGTGGCGCCGCCCCGTGGCCGGATCCGAACGCCGCGCAGCCCGGTGCCGACGGTCACGACGACCGGTTCTCGTACCACCCGGGTTCCACCGGGCAGTGGGAGTTCAACGACGCCGCCCGGGACGGCGGCGCCGGACACGACGTGACCGGGCAGTGGTCGATCCCGGTGGCCGGAGGGGATCTTCCGGACGAATCGGGCGAGTTCACCACGTCGGCACTCGTCGAGCAGTGGGGCGGCACACCACCCGCCACGCTCCCGGGCGGCGCGTCCGCGCCCTGGGCCGGCGAGATCGGCAGCGCGTGGACCGCCGACGCGCCCGAAGCGGCCCCTGAGGCCCCCGCGGGGCCCGCACCGCAGCCGCAGGCCGAATCGCCCGCACAGGCCGCCCAGCGGCCCGTACGGCCCACCCGTGAGGCCGCTGAGCCCGTCTCCGACCCCGGGCCGGTGACCGCGGGGACCCACGAGGCGCCCGAGGCGGACCCGGCGCACGAGACGGCGGGCACGGACGACGGCCCGCGCGACGCGGACCACCCCGTCCAGGCCCCGCACAACGAACACCCCCTCGCCTCCTACGTCCTGCGCGTCAACGGCGCCGACCGGCCGGTCACCGACGCCTGGATCGGCGAGTCGCTGCTCTACGTGCTGCGCGAACGACTCGGCCTCGCGGGCGCCAAGGACGGCTGCTCGCAGGGCGAGTGCGGCGCCTGCAACGTCCAGGTGGACGGCCGGCTCGTGGCGTCCTGCCTGGTGCCCGGCGTCACCGCAGCGGGCAGCGAGGTACGCACCGTCGAGGGCCTGGCCACCGAAGGACAGCCGTCCGACGTCCAGCGCGCACTGGCCAAGTGCGGCGCCGTGCAGTGCGGTTTCTGCGTCCCCGGCATGGCGATGACCCTGCACGACCTGCTCGAGGGCAACCCCGCGCCGACCGAGCTCGAGACCCGCCAGGCCCTGTGCGGCAACCTGTGCCGCTGCTCCGGCTACCGCGGCGTCCTGGACGCCGTGCGCGAGGTCGTCGCCGAACGCGAGGCGCACTCCGCCGCCGCGGCCGAAGCCCCCGAGGCGGACGAGGCCCGCATCCCGCACCAGGCGGGCCCCGGCGCGGGCGGTGTCCACCCGTCCGCGTACGAGGACAATGCCGCGTACGGCTCCCAGGCGCAGCACGAACAGCCGTACGGCCAGGACGGAGGCCAGGCGTGACCAACCAAGCCGCGACCGCGACACCGGCGGCGCCCGAGACGGGCACCGAGCCCCTGCCGCACGGGCTCGGCGTCTCGCTGCCCACGGCCGAGGCCCGAGCCAAGACCGAAGGCACCTTCCCCTACGCCGCCGACCTGTGGGCCGAAGGCCTGCTGTGGGCCGCCGTGCTCCGCTCGCCCCACCCGCACGCCCGCATCGTGTCCATCGACACCAGCCACGCGCGTGAGATGCCCGGCGTACGTGCCGTCATCACCCACGAGGACGTGCCCGGCACCCCGCTGCACGGCCGCGGCCGCGCCGACCGCCCCGTGTTCGCCTCCGAACTCGTACGCCACCACGGGGAGCCCATCGCGGCCGTCGCCGCCGACCACCCGGACACCGCGCGGATGGCCGCCGCGGCCGTCATCGTCGAGTACGAGGTGCTCGAACCGGTCACCGACCCCGAGCAGGCCTTCGAGGCCGAACCCCTGCACCCCGACGGCAACCTGATCCGCCACATCCCGCTGCGCCACGGCGACCCGGACGCCGTCGGCGACATCGTCGTCGAGGGCCTCTACCGCATCGGCCGACAGGACCCCGCGCCCATCGGCGCCGAGGCCGGACTCGCCGTGCCCCGCCCCGACGGCGGCGTCGAGCTCTACATCGCCTCCACCGACCCGCACGCCGACCGCGACGCGGCCGCCGCCTGCTACGGCCTGGAACCCGCGCGCGTGAAGGTCGTCGTCACCGGCGTCCCCGGGGCCACCGCCGACCGCGAGGACCAGGGCTTCCAGCTCGCGCTCGGCCTGCTCGCCCTGACCACCGGCTGCCCGGTGAAGCTCACCGCTACGCGCGAGGAATCCTTCCTCGGCCACGCCCACCGGCACCCGACTCTGCTGCGCTACCGGCACCACGCCGACGCCGAGGGCACGCTGGTCAAGGTAGAGGCTCAGATCCTGCTCGACGCGGGCGCCTACGCCGACACCTCCGGCGAGTCCCTGGCCGCCGCGGTCTCCTTCGCCTGCGGCCCGTACGTCGTCCCGAACGCCTTCATCGAGGGCTGGGCCGTCCGCACCAACAACCCGCCCTCGGGGCACGTGCGGGGCGAGGGCGCCCTCCAGGTCTGCGCCGCCTACGAGGCCCAGATGGACAAGCTGGCCAAGAAACTCGGCGTCGACCCCGCGGAACTGCGCCTGCGCAACGCGATGGCCACGGGAGACGTCCTGCCGACCGGCCAGACGGTGACCTGCCCGGCCCCGGTCGCCGAGCTGCTCCAGGCCGTACGCGACTACCCGCTGCCGGCCCTCCCCAAGGACACCCCCGAGGACGAGTGGCTGCTGCCCGGCGGCCCCGAGGGCGCGGGCGAACCCGGTGCCGTACGCCGCGGTGTCGGCTACGCGCTCGGCATGGTGCACATGCTGGGCTCCGAGGGCGCCGACGAGGTCTCGACGGCCACCGTGAAGGTCCACGACGGCGTCGCCACCGTGCTCTGCGCGGCGGTGGAGACCGGCCAGGGCTTCACCACCCTGGCCCGGCAGATCGTCCAGGAGACGCTCGGCATCGACGAGGTCCACGTGGCTCCCGTCGACACCGACCAGCCCCCGGCGGGCCCGAGCTGCCGCGGCCGGCACACCTGGGTGTCCGGCGGAGCGGTCGAGCGCGCCGCCAAGATGGTCCGTACGCAGCTCCTCCAGCCGCTGGCCCACAAGTTCGGCATGTCCACCGAGCTGCTCCAGATCACCGACGGCAAGATCACGTCGTACGACGGAGTGCTGTCGACGACGGTCACCGAGGCGATGGACGGCAAGGAACTGTGGGCGACCGCGCAGTGCCGCCCGCATCCGACCGAACCGCTGGACGAGGCCGGCCAGGGCGACGCCTTCGTGGGCCTCGCCTTCTGCGCCATCCGCGCGGTGGTGGACGTCGACATCGAACTGGGCTCGGTACGGGTCGTGGAGCTCGCGCTCGCCCAGGACGTCGGCCGGATCCTCAACCCGGCACAGCTGACGGCCCGCATCGAGGCAGGCGTCACCCAGGGCGTCGGCGCCGCGCTGACCGAGAACCTCCGTACGGCCCGCGGCCTGGTCCGTCACCCCGACCTCACGGGCTACGCCCTCCCGACCGCCCTGGACGCGCCCGACATCCGCATCGTCAAGCTCGTCGAGGAGCGCGACGTCGTCGCCCCCTTCGGCGCCAAGGCGGCCAGCGCGGTACCGGTCGTGACGTCGCCGGCGGCCATCGCGTCCGCCGTACGGGCGGCCACCGGCCGACCGGTCAACCGTCTGCCGATCCGCCCGCAGGCGGCGGTGGTGACGGCGTCGTGACCGCGCGGGAGCCGGCGGCCGGCGAAGCCGTGCCGGGCCGCGAACTCCCGTCGAACGCCGACGCCCCCGCAGCGAACGCCGACGCCCCCGCAGCGAGCGGCGACGAGTCCGGACAGCCGCGCTACGAACCCGCGCCCGGCGTCGGGAAGCTGCTGCTCTGGGTGCTGCTCTTCGTCCTGGCGGCCGTGGTGGTCGTCGTGGGCGGCGTCTACTTCGGCTGATCCGCCGGTCTCCGCCGGTCTCCGCCGAACTCGGTCGTTCTCGGCCGGGACCGGCCCGCGCGCCGGGTTGAGGACCCGGGATGCCCTGGACACCCTGGACGTCCGGCCCACCCCGTTCCGTGGGAAGCCTGTTCCCGCGTGTTTCTGGCGTTGTCAGTGGGGCGGCGTATGGTTCTGGCTCAAAGGGGAACTGCCGTGGGACGACCGGCCGTTCCCCCGTGGGGGAAGCACAATGCGTTCACATGCGCGGGGGAGCCATGAGTACGACTGACACCGATGTCGGCGGCGCGATCACACTGGCCGACGACGCACTGGATCCGTTCATCACGCACGCGGGCACGCGGAACCGCCTCACCGGCCCCGGACTGCCCGGCGACGGCAGGCTCCTCGGGTTCGGCACGCTGCGGGAGCACGGTCTGCGCACCGTCGCCGACCTGGCCGGCGACGCCGACAAGCTCGCCGAGGAGCTGCGCGACCGGCTCGTCATCGGGGCGCTGCGCAGCCTGGACCGGGACCTGGAGTCGATCGTGCTGGACGGGACGACGGGCGAGGTCTCCTCGACGCACGTCCAGCGGAACCCCGCCCACCTGGACCTCTCACCCCTGGCGCCCTCCCTGGAGGCCCTGCTGCGCTTCGCGGCGGCCACCGAGGAACTGACCCTGTCCCGGGGCGGACCGGGCCCGTTCGGCCCGAAGGCGGTCGCGGAGGTGTCGGACCGGCTGAGCGCCGTCTTCGAGGACGGCGTGGGCGGGCACGTACCGCCGTACTGGCGGATGGCGGCGCTGATCCGCCCACTCGCCCGGATCGCCGGACCCGGTGAAGGGCTCGTCCTCGGCCTGCCCAAGCGGCTGCTGGACGAGGAGTTCGGCGCGGGCGAGATCATGCGCTTCGAGGACGTCGACTTCCCGCCCGCGCTGACGCACGAACCGACCCGCCGCTTCCTGCGGGAGACCGGCCTGCCCGAGGACGGCTTCCTCTTCCAGCTGGACACGGAGATGCCGCTGCCGGCCCTCACCGAGTACTACGCGGACGAGCGCCCCGACGCGTTCTCCGCAGGCCTGCTCCCGGCCGCCGCCCACCGCCTGATCCGCCTCGGCTACCTCCTGGAGGACACGAGCCTGGTCGTGGACGGCATCACGGGCGCGGTGCTGGCCTGGAGCGAGCCGGACCTCACCCTGCGCCCGCTCAACGCGGACATCTCCACGCTCGCGTTCACTCTCTGGCTCCTCCACCGCGAGAAGTCGGTGGACGCGGCCCACGGTCTCAGCGGCTCCTACGAACAGCTCGCCGCCACTCTGACCGAGACCCTCGCCACCGTCGACCCCGCCGCCTGCGACCCGACCCCGTCCCTCCCGGGCGACGACGGCCGGCGCCACTGGCCGGAGATATTCGAGAACCATGCGGGCGGCACCCTGTACGCCTAGCGCCACCGCTCCGGCTCCGGCGGGCGCGAACCCGAGCAGGACGCACGCCACTCCAGCCGACAGCTGCTGCACGAGGAGACGGACGGCCGAAGGGACGGCACCTGGCCTTCGCGCCAGTCGTGAGCGGAATTATTGATTCTTTGCCGTTTTGCCGAGGAAATAGTTGACCGTGATCCGGTAATTGCTCCAGGTGCTTTCCCGTCTTGCTTGGGTGACAATCGGTATAGACGCACGGCTTCTCTGCTGTGAAATGAGGGAATACAGTGGACCTCGACACTGACTTGACCGACGCGCAGAAGAAAGCGCTCAAGGAGAATGCGGACGATCTGGAAAGGCTGCAACCTCAGCTGGATGAGGTGCATGAAAAGGTGCTGTCTCGCCTGGAGAGAGCAGGGCTGGGGAATGGAACAGATATACTGAATTGCCTGGCCTGTATTGTGTGCGAGGGATGGACCCGTGGCAGTAACGGCAGGTGCGGTAGTTGTTCCCACGGCTGGTTCTCTCACAACGTGAAATAGCAGTCCCTACGGCGACGCCAGGGGAAATTGTGCGTCCCGGCTTCTCCAAGGAGGCGTCGGTGTGCGCTCCATCCGTCGCGCCGCGAGCTGGTGATCAGCCTCGGTGGCACGCGCTCAAGATGCAGGGCGGCGTCAACTGAGACGGGCGAACAGGAATGGAGGCACCCCCTCGGGGTGCCTCCATTCCATTTTGCCTGGTCAGGCGCTAGAGGCCGTGGCGGGAATCGAACCCGCGTAACTCGCTTTGCAGGCGAGTCCCTGAACCACTCGGGCACACGGCCGTTCTCAGGTGCGGCACGGCTCACTCGTTCCGAACCTGATGGGTCGACCGTAAGGGGGTTCGGGGGCGGGCTCAAGGGTTCCGGCGCCGCCGCAACGCGACTGCCACACCCCGTTCATGAACCGCGGGGCGGCCGGATCGGAGAGGGGTCGTGCAGGGGATCGGGGCGCGGACTCGGGGTGTGGTCCGGCGCGGACGGAGGGGCGGTCGGACGCGGCTCGAGGAGTGGTCGGGTGGGGAGGGAGGGGTGGTCGTGCCGGGGCCCGGGGGAGTGGTCGTACGACCAAAGGACCGGTTGATCACCGTCTTCGGACAGGAGTCAGTGCGGGCTGCGCACCTTACGCTGGCGGCCATGACAGCAGTGGAAGCGCGCGACGTCGCGACGGCCTTGTCCGAGCGGGAGGGCGGGGTGCTGAGCCGGCCGTACCGGGCGCTCAGCATCGGCATCGTGTCCGTGGTGCTGGTGATCGCGTTCGAGGCGACCGCCGTCGGGACCGCGATGCCCGTCGCCGCGCGGGAGCTCGACGGGGTCGCCCTGTACGCGTTCGCGTTCTCCGGTTACTTCACGACGAGCCTGTTCGGGATGGTCCTCGCCGGGCAGTGGTCCGACCGCGACGGGCCCTTGGCCTCGCTGGCCTCGGGCATCGGCGCGTTCGCGGCGGGGCTGCTGCTGTCCGGGACGGCCGGCGGCATGTGGGTGTTCATCCTCGGGCGGGCCGTCCAGGGACTCGGCGGCGGGCTCGTCATCGTCGCGTTGTACGTCGTCGTCGGGCGGGCCTACCCGGAGCGGCTGCGGCCCGCGATCATGGCCGCGTTCGCGGCGGCCTGGGTGGTGCCGTCCGTGGTCGGACCCCTCGCGGCGGGTGCGATCACCGAGCACCTCGGCTGGCGCTGGGTGTTCATCGGGATTCCGGCACTGGTCGGCGTTCCGCTCGCGCTCGCGCTGCCCCAGATACGGCGGCGGGCCTCGGGACCCGCGGGGGCGGGCGCCCGCGCACCGCTCGACCGGCGGCGCATCCGGCTGGCGTTCGGGATCGCGCTCGGCGCGGGGCTGCTGCAGTACGCCGCCCAGGATCTGCGCCCGCTCTCCCTCGTACCCGCCGCGGCCGGTGCCGCGCTGCTCGCCTGTGCCGTGCGCGGACTGCTGCCGCACGGCACATGGCGTGCGGCGCGCGGGCTGCCGTCCGTGGTGCTGCTGCGCGGGGTCGCCGCAGGCGCCTTCATCTCCGCCGAGTCCTTCGTGCCGCTGATGCTCGTCACCCAACGGGGGCTGTCGCCGACGCTCGCCGGGCTCTCCCTCGCGGCCGGTGGCGGCACCTGGGCGCTGGGCTCCTGGGTGCAGGCGCGGCCGCGTGTGGAGCCGTACCGGGACCGTCTGATGTTCGTCGGCATGCTGCTGGTCGCGGCGGCAGTCGCCGCCGCGCCGAGCGTGCTGATCCCCGCCGTGCCGGTGTGGAGCGTCGCCGTCGCCTGGGGGTTCGGCTGCTTCGGGATGGGCCTGGTGATCGCCTCGACCAGCGTGCTGCTGCTCCATCTCTCGGCTCCCGAGGAGGCCGGCAGCAACTCGGCCGCCCTCCAGATCTCCGACGCCCTGTCGAACGTGCTGCTGCTCGCCGCGGGCGGAGCCGCCTTCGCGGCCCTGGGCGGCGGCGCGGTGGCCCACGCGGCCACCGACGCGGCCTCCGGCTCCCACAGCTCCCACCCGGCCGCCTTCGCCGCGGTGTTCCTGCCGATGGCCGCGGTGGCGCTGGTAGGGGCGTGGGTGACGACACGGTTGCGGGAGCCGTAGGCCGTACGGCTTCGACCCCGAGGTCCTGGACCTGGCCGAGCCGGCGCGCGGGCATCGGGCGCGGATCGCGTGCCGCGTGGGGCTGATCGACTCACGTCCGAGGGCGCCGCACGAGGCGATGTGACCTCAATCCCATCCGCCGGTGACCCGGCCTCGTCCGCACCTCGGGACGAGCCGGGCGCCGGTAGGGTGGCCCGGTTGTCATACGTAGCCGAGCCGCCCACCCGTCACCGCTGACGCGTCGCGCGTGGACCCGGACGCTCCCATTCGACACCCAGACCGGAGACCGTGACTACCACCGCCGCCAGCGCCTCCTCGCACTCGCATCACCTCTCGCCCGCCTTCCCCGGCCGTGCCCCCTGGGGCACCGCCAACAAGCTGCGTGCCTGGCAGCAGGGGGCGATGGAGAGGTACCTCCAGGAGCAGCCGCGCGACTTCCTCGCCGTAGCCACCCCCGGCGCCGGCAAGACGACGTTCGCGCTGACACTCGCGTCCTGGCTGCTGCACCACCACGTCGTGCAGCAGGTGACCGTGGTCGCGCCGACCGAGCACCTGAAGAAGCAGTGGGCCGAGGCGGCCGCGCGGATAGGGATCAAGCTGGATCCCGAGTACAGCGCCGGGCCGCTCAGCAAGGAGTACCACGGCGTCGCCGTGACGTACGCCGGCGTCGGTGTGCGGCCGATGCTGCACCGCAACCGCTCCGAGCAGCGCAAGACCCTCGTCATCCTCGACGAGATCCACCACGCCGGTGACAGCAAGTCGTGGGGCGAGGCCTGCCTGGAGGCGTTCGAGCCCGCCACCCGCCGGCTCGCGCTCACGGGTACGCCGTTCCGCTCCGACACCAACCCCATCCCCTTCGTCACGTACGAGGAGGGGAGGGACGGCATCCGCCGGTCCTCCGCCGATTACACCTACGGCTACGGGTCCGCCCTCGGCGACGGCGTCGTGCGGCCCGTCATCTTCCTCTCCTACAGCGGCAACATGCGCTGGCGCACCAAGGCGGGCGACGAGATCGCCGCCCGGCTCGGCGAGCCGATGACCAAGGACGCCATCAGCCAGGCCTGGCGCACCGCGCTCGACCCGCGCGGCGAGTGGATGCCGAGCGTGCTGCGCGCCGCCGACCAGCGGCTCACCGAGGTGCGCAAGGGCATCCCGGACGCCGGGGCCCTCGTCATCGCCACCGACCAGGACTCGGCCCGCGCCTACGCCAAGCTGATCCGGGAGATCACCGGCTCCAAGGCCACCGTCGTCCTGTCCGACGACACCGGCGCCTCGAAACGCATCGACGACTTCGCCGCGAGCGAGGACCGGTGGATGGTCGCCGTCCGCATGGTGTCCGAGGGCGTCGACGTGCCGCGCCTGGCCGTCGGTGTGTACGCCACCACCATCTCGACCCCCCTCTTCTTCGCCCAGGCCGTCGGCCGTTTCGTACGGTCCCGCAGGCGCGGCGAGACGGCCTCCGTGTTCCTGCCGACCGTCCCCGACCTCCTCACCTTCGCCAACGAGATGGAGGTCGAGCGCGACCACGCCCTCGACAAGCCCAAGAAGGAGGGCGAGGAGGACCCGTACGCCGAGTCCGAGAAGGAGATGGAGGAGGCGAACAAGGAGCAGGACGAGGACACCGGCGAGCAGGAGCAGTTCTCCTTCGAGGCGCTGGAGTCCGAGGCCGTCTTCGACCGGGTCCTCTACGACGGCGCCGAGTTCGGCATGCAGGCCCACCCGGGGAGCGCGGAGGAGCAGGACTACCTCGGTATCCCGGGGCTCCTCGAACCCGACCAGGTGCAGCTCCTGCTCCAGAAGCGGCAGGCCCGGCAGATCGCGCACAGCCGCAAGAAGCCGGACGAGGAGGCGGACCTCCTCGAGCTCCCCGCCGAGCGCCGCCCCGTCGTCTCCCACAAGGAGATGCTGGAACTGCGCAAGCAGCTCAACACCATGGTCGGCGCGTACGTCCACCAGAGCGGCAAGCCGCACGGCGTGATCCACACCGAGCTGCGACGCGTCTGCGGCGGCCCGCCGAGCGCCGAGGCCACGGCCGGACAGCTTCGTCAGCGGATCGCCAAGGTCCAGGAGTGGGCCACCCGGATGCGGTGATGTCCGGACGCCGTGACATCCGGATGCGGTGGCTCCGGGGAGGCGGCGGTCTCCGGGACCGGGCCGCGGGCCGGGGAGACGGCCGGGCCGGGTGACATGGCGAACCGGTTACCTCCGGAGCCGGTGGTATCCGGAACCCGTGGCACGGGGTGCCAGACCCGTACGGGAGGGGGCGCGCTCCATCGAGGGAGGCGCGTGCCGTGGCCTGTGCGCTGCGTGCATGGGCGGTGTACGCCGCGTGGCGCGCGCCCCGCGTTCTGGGACAAACGGAATCACTCCGTACCAGCTCGTGCCCGGATTCTGGACGGAGGCTTCCGCTGAGCGGACCGGCTCGCTACTGTCCCGCTACGCACACGCCCCGTGGCAGCGCCGCCGCGGAGCGCAGCCGTGAAGCGACTGCACCCGGGAAGAGCCCGGGTTGCCGGCCGACCGGCGGCCTCTGAAGCGCGTCGCCGACGGGACTCGGTGACGCATCCGCCGAGAGGGGGCCGTCGACCTCACCACTAAGGAGTGGGCGTCGTGACCGCGGAGACCTCTCAGACGCTCGACCGGGGACTGCGCGTCCTCAAGCTGCTCGCCGACACGGATCACGGGCTGACCGTCACCGAGCTTTCGAACAAACTGGGCGTCAACCGGACCGTGGTGTACCGGTTGCTCGCCACGCTGGAGCAGCACGCCCTCGTACGCCGTGATCTGGGCGGTCGTGCCCGGGTCGGGCTCGGGGTGCTGCGCCTGGGCAGCCAAGTGCATCCGCTGGTACGGGAGGCCGCGCTGCCCGCGCTGCGAGCGCTGGCCGAGGACATAGGGGCGACGGCTCATCTGACGCTGGTCGACGGGACGGAGGCGCTCGCCGTCGCCGTCGTCGAGCCGACGTGGACGGACTATCACGTGGCCTACCGTGCCGGTTTCCGGCATCCCCTCGACCGGGGGGCCGCGGGCCGCGCGATCCTCGCCGCCCGGCAGGCGCCGGTGGGGGAGCCCGGGTACACGCTCACCCACGGGGAACTGGAGGCGGGCGCGAGCGGGGCGGCGGCGCCGCTGATCGGGGTGACGGGGGTCGAGGGCAGCGTGGGCGTGGTCATGCTGGCGGACGCCGTGCCCGAGCGGGTCGGACCGCGCGTGGTCGACGCGGCCCGGGAGGTCGCGGACGCCCTGCGCTGACCGCGGCGCCCGGCCGGCAGCACCACCTCCCGCCCCCATGACCCAGCCCCCGCGATCCACCCCCGAACAAGGCTTACGCCGCCGGACCACGCGTCACCGATCCACGTGACGCCGGCCCGCGTGGCACCGACCCATGTGACGCCGGCCCGCGTGGCACCGGGCCGCGTGGCACCGACCCATGTGACGACGGCCCATGTGACGACGGCCCACGTGACGCCGGCCCACGTGACGACGGCCCACGTGGCACCGGCCCACGTGACGCCGGCCCACGTGACGACGGCCCACGTGGCACCGGGCCACGTGGCACCGACCCACGTGACGCCGGCCCGCGTGGCACCGGGCCACGTGACGCCGACCCCCGTGGCACCGACCCATGTGACGCCGGCCCACGTGACGCCGGCCCACGTGACGCCGACCTCCTGCCGCCGGGCTCATGGACCGCCCGGCGGGACCTGTACGGAGGGCTCGACGGGCGGTGACGTTAGATTGAACCCGTGCTCTCTCGCCTCACGCGCCCCAAGGCCGTCGCTGTCTGCGCCCTCCCCGTCGTGGCTCTGCTCGCCACGGCGGCGTTCGCGCCGCTGCCGTTCTCCCTGGCGCAGCCCGGCCTGACGGCGAACGTCCTCGGCGAGAACAAGGGTGACCCGGTGATCACGATCACCGGTGCACCCACCCGGGACACCAGCGGTCAGCTGCGGATGACGACGATCGAGGCCACCGGCCCGGACGCGGACGTCTCCCTCGGTGACGTGCTCAAGGGCTGGTTCGCCACGGACAAGGCCGTGATGCCCCGTGACTCGGTCTACCCGAGCGGAGGCAGCGTCAAGGAGATCGAGCAGCACAACGCGAACGAGATGAAGAAGTCCCAGGACACCGCCACCGAGGCGGCACTCGGCTACCTGCACGAGAAGGGCGACGTCAAGGTCACACTCAAGCTCGCCGACGTCGGTGGACCGAGCGCGGGACTGCTCTTCTCGCTCGGCATTGTCGACAAACTGGACGGCGACGGAAGCGGAGGCGACCTCACGGGCGGCCGTGTCGTCGCGGGGACGGGGACGATCGACGCCGACGGCAAGGTCGGCGCGGTCGGTGGTGTGGCCCTCAAGACCCAGGCGGCCCGCCGCGACGGCGCGACCGTGTTCCTGGTTCCGAAGGCGGAGTGCTCGGACGCGAAGTCGGAGCTGCCGAAGGGGCTCCGGCTGATCCCGGTGACCACTCTTCAGGGCTCGGTGGACGCGCTGGTGGCCCTGGAGAAGGGCAAGGGCTCGGTCCCGAGCTGCTAGGACACGCCCCTGGGCTGTCCGCAGGTGCTAGAACGCGACCGCCGCCTTCGGCGCGGAGGCCAGCCGGAGGCCGACCTCCACGAGGGTCCAGCCGACGCGGGCGCGCAGCCGGCGGGGGTTCCTGGTCTCGGCCGTGAGCCGGTAGGCCTCCGCCTCGGCGCGCAGGTCGGCGGCACGCAGATGGTGCAGCTGGAGATAGGTGTCCGGGTGCATCAGGGTGACCTCTCTTCGATGTGATCTGGCGAGCCGAGCAGTCGTGCGAGCCGAGCAGTCGTGCGATTCGTGTCACTTGAGCGGGCCGGCTGTGAACCGGCCCGGTCAGTCGGAGGCCTGCGGGAACACGTGCGTGTGGAAGCGCACCTGGGCGGCCTCGGGGTCGTCCTCGGGGCGTTCGACAGCGCAGTAGCTGTCGAGCAGGTCGTGCATCTTCTGGATGAGATCCCGGGACTGCGCCGGCGTCAGACGCATGGTGAAGTCGCTCATGTCGGTGGCGCGGGTCCAGCTCTCGGGCCAGTCGTCGCGGGTGCCGAGCCAGGTCGACAGTTCACGGGCATGGCTGGTGGCGACCTCGTGCAGGAACATGTCGGCCGCCCCGCGCACCGCCGGGTCCGGGTCCTTGAGCAGTTCCTCGTCGAAGCCCAGACCCTGGTCGGCGGCCTGCCACCACCGCTCCCGCCCCTTGCCCCGCTCCGGCGCGTCCTCGACGAAGCCGTGCGCGGCGAGCTGCCGCAGGTGGTAGCTGGTGGCTCCGCTGGACTCGCCCAGCCGCTCGGCGAGCATCGACGCGGTGGCCGGCCCCTTCCGGCGCAGGGTGCTCAGCAGCTCCATGCGCAGGGGATGGGCGAGTCCGCGCAGGGAGCGGGCGTCGAGGCGGCGGTGCCGTGGGGGCTCGGGCGGCACGGGTGGCTGCGGTGGGTGCGGGGGTTCCGGGGGAAGCGGGGGCTGCTCCGTCATGCGTACAAAGATAGCGTTGCAAAGAACCCCTTGCAACGGTTTCTTTGCAACTGCTTCTTTGGATCAGGATCAGGCCCGGATCAGTCCTGCGTCACGAAGCCCTCCGCCGTCATCCAGTCCAGCGCCACCTCGTGCGGGTCCTGGCCCTGAACGTCCACCTTGGCGTTCAGCTCCTGCGCCACCGTGTTGTTCAGCCTCTTCGTCACCGGCTCGATGACCTCGGCGATCTGCGGATACTTCTTCAGGGCCTTGGAGTTGATCACAGGGGCCGCGTTGTAGTTGGGGAAGAACTTCTTGTCGTCCTGCATCACCTCCAGGTTCATGGACTTGATGCGCCCGTCGGTGGTGAACACCTCCCCGTACGTGCAACTCCCCTTCGCCACCTGGGTGTAGATGATCCCGGTGTCCATCTGCGTGATGTTCTTCGCGGGGATGTCCATCCCGTACGCCTTCTCCATGCCCGGTAGCCCGTCGGCCCGGTTGGCGAACTCGCTCTCCACGCACAGGGTGACCGCGCTCGGGTCCGACTTCGACAGCGCGGCCACGTCGGACAGCGTCTTCGTGCCGTACTTCTTGAAGTTGGCCTGGTTCATGGCGAGCGCGTAGGTGTTGTTCAGGGTGGACGGCGGCAGCCAGGTGACCCCGTTCTTCGGGTCGGCGTCGTGCACGGCCTGCCACTGCTTCATCGGATCCGGGATCGGCTCGCTGTTGCCGAGGTAGGTGATCCACGCGGTGCCCGTGTACTCGTACATGGCGTCCGCGTCACCGTTCTTGACCGCCTCGCGAGCGCCGATCGACCCCTGGATGCCGGTGCGGTCGAGCACCTGGGCGCCGGCCGCCTGGAAGGCGATGCCCATGATCGCGCCGAGGATCAGCTGCTCGGTGAACTCCTTGGACGCCACCGTGAGGCTGGCCCCCTTGAGCGGCTCGCCCCTCCCGATCGTGCCGGGCTTGACGTCGTCGGTCATCGGGGAGCCGCTGGTCAGCCCGCACGCGGACGCCAGGACGAGGACGCCGGCCAACGCCGCGTGGGCACGGATCCTCCTCATGTCCCCACCTCCAGCCCGCGCGGCCTCAGCACCAGTTCCGCCAGTGACGCCAGCCAGTCGACAAGGAGTGCGAGCGCGACCGTGAGGATCGCGCCGAGGACCAGGACCGGCATGCGCTGGGTGGTGATGCCGGTGGTGATGAGGACGCCGAGGCCGCCGCCTCCGCCGAAGGTGGCGAGGGTCGCGGTGCCCACGTTCAGGACCAGCGCCGTACGGACGCCCGCGAGGATCAGCGGTACGGCCAGCGGCAGTTCGACACGGGTGAGCACGCCCAGTGGTGACATGCCGATACCGCGTGCCGCCTCCAGCAGGGTCGGGTCGTTGGCCTTCAGGCCGGCGATCGTGTTCGAGAGGACCGGCAGGATCGCGTAGATCGTGATGCCGATCAGGGCCGACTTCTCGCCGGTGCCGAGCCAGATCACGAGGAGGGCCAGCAGGCCGATCGCCGGGGTCGCCTGCCCCATGTTGGCGACCGTCATCGCGATCGGGGTCAGCTTCCGGAACGCCTTGCGGGTCAGCAGGATGCCCAGCGGGATCGCGATGATCAGCACGAAGAACGTGGAGATCAGCGTCAGCTGGATGTGCTGCCACAGGGCCTTGGACACCTGGCCGTTCGACAGGGCGTTCTTGGAGATCGCGTCGAGGTCCGCCTGCTGGAACCAGATCCAGGTGGCCAGCAGCAGAGCGATCAGCACGGCGGGCAGAAGGGTCAGCTTCTGCCAGCTGATCCGGCGCCTCGGGGGCGCGTGCGGCGGCGGGGCTTCCCGCTCGCCCTCGCCGTCACCGTCGCTGTCGTCGCGGAAGGGGACGCCCTTGACCTCGTGCTCGCCCTCGGGGCGCCGGTCCGTCGGCGGCGTGCTCACGCCTTCGCCTCCCCGCCGTCGGCACCCTCCTGCTCGAAGTGGGTCTGGTGGGCGCGCGCCTCCTCCAGCTCGTGCTGGTGCTCCATGGCCTCCAGCCGGTCGGCCTCCAGGAGTTCGTGCACGGAGTTCATCAGGGTCTCCATGTCCACCACCCCGGTGTACTCGCCGCGCCGCCCGGTGACCGGGACCCGGCCGGAGTTGTCCGTGAGCACCGCCTCCAGGGCGTCCCGCAGGGTGGCGTCCCGTGTCACCGTGTCGTGCACCAGCGTGCCCGCCCGCGCGAGCGAGCCCTTGGCCCGCATCAGATCGCCGCGCCGCAGCCACTTGTAGGGGCGGCCCCGCTTGTCGAGCAGCAGGATCTCGTTCGTACCGCTGGAACGGAGCTTGCCGAAGATCTCCTGGAGCGGGTCGTCGACGGTGACCGTCGGACAGCCGGTGATCTCCACATCCCGTACGCGGCTGAGGTTGAGCCGCTTCAGCGCGGCGCCCGCGCCCACGAAACCCGACACGAAGTCGTCGGCCGGGTTGGTGAGGATCGCCTCCGGGGTGTCGAACTGCGCGATGTGCGAGTGCTCGCGCAGCACCGCGATCCGGTCGCCGAGCTTGATGGCCTCGTCGAAGTCGTGGGTGACGAAGACGATCGTCTTGTGCAACTCGTGCTGGAGCCGGATCAGCTCGTCCTGGAGGTGGTCGCGGGTGATCGGGTCCACCGCTCCGAACGGCTCGTCCATGAGCAGGACGGGCGGGTCCGCGGCCAGCGCCCGCGCCACGCCCACGCGCTGCTGCTGACCGCCGGAGAGCTGGCGCGGATAGCGGCCCTGGAACTCGCCGGGGTCCAGCCCGACCAGGTCCAGCATCTCCTCGACCCGCGCCTTGACCCGCGCCTTCGGCCAGCCGGTCATCTTCGGCACGAGCGCGATGTTCTGGGCGACCGTCATGTGGGGGAAGAGCCCGGACGACTGGATCGCGTAGCCGACCTTGCGGCGCAGTTTCACCGGGTCCATGTCGGTGACGTCCTCGCCGCCGATGCGGATACGGCCGCCGCTCGGCTCGATCAGGCGATTGATCATCTTCAGGGTGGTCGACTTGCCGCAGCCGGACGGACCGACGAAGACGACGAGCTCGCCCGCCTTGATCTCCATGTTGACGCTGTCCACTGCGGCGTCGCGGCTGCCGGGGTAGCGCTTGGTGAGGTTCTCCAGCTCGATCGTGGCGCCCGTGGTGGACGACGCGCTCCCGGCCGCGGAGTCCTCGGGGCGCTCGGTCGTCTCGGCGGTCTCAGGCACGGATCCCCCTCGGGATGGTCAGCCGTCCGAGCAGGACGTAGGCGGCGTCGAAGAGCAGCGCGAGGATGATGATCCCGACCGTGCCCGCGAGCACCTGGTTGAGCGCGTTCTTGCTGCCCAGCGAGCTGATGCCGCGAAAGATCTCGTTGCCGAGGCCGGGCCCGGAGGCATAGGCCGCGATCGCCGCGATGCCCATCAGCATCTGGGTGGAGATCCGGATGCCGGTCAGGATCGGCGGCCAGGCCAGCGGCAGTTCGACGCGCACCAGCCGGGCCGTCCGCGACATACCGATCCCGGTGGCCGCGTCGACCAGCGAGGGATCGACGCCGCGCAGGCCGACGATCGAGTTGCGCACGATCGGCAGCAGCCCGTACAGCGTCAGGGCGATCACCGTCGGCGGGACACCCAGGCCCACGATCGGGATCAGCAGACCGATCATGGCGAGCGAGGGAATGGTCAGGATGGCCGAGGTCGTCGTGGTGGCGAGGTTGCCGGCCCAGTCGCTGCGGTAGGTGACGACGCCGATCAGCACGCCGATGAGGGTCGCCACGACCATGCACTGGAAGACCGCGCTGGCGTGTTGGTAGGCATCCGTGAGCAGCTGCTCGTGGCGGCTGCTCAGGTACTCCCAGAAGTTCACGCCACGTCACCCCGCTCATCGGGTCAGTGCTCGGTCGCCGCCTGTTCCACGAGCGGGATGATCCGCAGCGGAACCGGGTTTTCCATGACGATCGCCGTGGAGGCCCGGACGATGCCATCAAAACCGACGACCCGGTCGATCACCCGCTGGAGATCGGCGTTCGAGCGGGCCACCAGCCGGCAGAGCATGTCCCCGCTGCCGGTGGTCGTGTGCAGCTCCAGGACCTCGGGCACGGTCGCCAAGTGGGCCCGTACGTCGGCGCCTTGCCCCTGCCGGATCTGGAGCGTGGCGAACGCCGTGACCGGATACCCGAGGGCCGTCGGATCGACCTGCGGACCGAAGCCGCGGATGACTCCGTTCGACTGAAGCCGGTCCAGCCTGGCCTGCACCGTTCCCCGCGCGACCCCGAGCCGTCGCGACATCTCCAGCACCCCGATACGCGGCTCCTTCGCCAGCAGCACCAGCAGCCGCCCGTCCAGATGATCGATCGCCATGCGGGCCTCCGAGATGGTCATCATGTACAGAAAGCCCGCAGCTTCGGGCCTCTCGCTGCACACATTGTTCAGTCGATACGCGAACTATTGCGCACCTTGCGGAACGGAGGGAGCCTGCGGCCATGACGCAGACCACACACCACACTCCCGACACCGCCCGGCAGGCCGACCCCTTCCCGGTCAAGGGAATGGACGCGGTCGTCTTCGCCGTCGGCAACGCCAAGCAGGCCGCGCACTACTACTCCACGGCCTTCGGCATGCGGCTCGTCGCCTACTCCGGACCGGAGAACGGCAGCCGCGAGACGGCGTCGTACGTCCTCGAGAACGGCTCGGCGCGGTTCGTGTTCACCTCCGTGATCAAGCCCGCCACCACCTGGGGCCACTTCCTTGCCGAGCACGTGGCGGAGCACGGCGACGGCGTCGTCGACCTCGCCATCGAGGTCCCGGACGCGCGCGCCGCGTACGCCTACGCCGTCGAGCACGGCGCCACCTCGATCGCCGAGCCGTACGAGCTCAAGGACGAGAACGGCACGGTCGTCCTCGCCGCGATCGCCACGTACGGCAAGACCCGCCACACGCTCGTCGAGCGGACCGGTTACGACGGCCCCTACCTGCCGGGATTCGTGGCCGCCGCGCCGATCGTCGAGCCGCCCGCCCAGCGGACCTTCCAGGCCATCGACCACTGCGTCGGCAACGTCGAGCTCGGCCGGATGAACGACTGGGTCGGCTTCTACAACAAGGTCATGGGCTTCACGAACATGAAGGAGTTCGTGGGCGACGACATCGCGACCGAGTACAGCGCGCTGATGTCGAAGGTCGTCGCCGACGGCACGCTCAAGGTCAAGTTCCCGATCAACGAGCCCGCCATCGCCAAGAAGAAGTCCCAGATCGACGAGTACCTGGAGTTCTACGGCGGCGCGGGCGTCCAGCACATCGCGCTGAACACCAACGACATCGTCCGGACCGTACGGACCATGCGCGCGGCCGGTGTGCAGTTCCTCGACACTCCCGACTCGTACTACGACACGCTCGGCGAGTGGGCCGGTGACACCCGCGTCCCCGTCGAGACCCTGCGCGAGCTGAAGATCCTCGTCGACCGCGACGAGGACGGCTATCTGCTCCAGATCTTCACCAAGCCGGTCCAGGACCGTCCGACCGTCTTCTTCGAGATGATCGAGCGGCACGGCTCGATGGGCTTCGGCAAGGGCAACTTCAAGGCCCTGTTCGAGGCGATCGAGCGCGAGCAGGAGAAGCGCGGCAACCTCTGAGCCCGTGGAGCGGGCAACTCCTGAGGGCCGGTTGTGCCTCGCGTGTCCGGTGGACGCCCCCGCGGCGTCCACCGGACACGCCTGTTCCCGGCGTTCACCACAGGTGGGTGCCGCGGCGTCTCACCGCGCCTCGGAAGGCCTCGGAGCGGGAGCCGAGGGAGGCTCCGGCGCGGCCGACGGAGCCGCCGTGCCGGCAGAGCCGGGCCGGGGTGACGACGACGATCCCGCCGCGCCCGTCGACCCCACGGCTTCCTCGGACCGCCCGGACTGCCCGGACCGCTCCGTCTCCCCGGTCTCCCCGGTCCCCCCGGACTCCTCGGACCCGTCCGATTCCTCCGACAGATCCGGCAGGCCCTCGGCCGGTGGCTCGCCCAGGGCCGCCAGGGCCTCCCGGGCCGCGGGTGCCAGCAGCGGCGAGAAATTCGGATTGATCCGCAACGCCTCCGCGAGATGACGGCGGGCCGGCCCGGACCGCCCCAGCTCCCGCTCGATCTGCCCCCGGTGATACACGTACAGCGCGCTGCGCACCTCGCCCCCGTGCTCCTTGTCCATGGTCCGCTCGGCGAACTTCAGCGCCTCCTCGTTGTCCCCGGCGCGGTGCAGCGCCCAGCCCAGCGCGTCCGCCACCGCGATGCCGGGGTGCCGCTGCCACTCCACGCGCAGCGCTCGCACCGCGGCCTGCGGATCGCCGTGGTCCGCCTCGAAGCGCCCGAGGACCAGCTCGTCGTCCACACCCGCGACGGCGTCGCGCTGCACCAGCTCCCGCACCAGGTCGTACTGCACGCGCGCGGCCCCGCCGAGCCCCAGCTTCTCGTACAGCTCGCCCAGCTCCAGCGCGTAACGCGGCGCGGGCCGCTTGGCGAGCGCCGCCCGGTACGCGCGCAGCGCCTCCGAGGTACGCCCGAGCGCCGCCAGCGCGCGCCCCTGGCCGGCGAGCGCGCCGTGCTCGTCGGCGTCGGTGTTCACCGCGGCCCGGTAGTAGTGCAGCGACTCCTGGAGGTCGCCGCGTTCCCACGCGAGATCACCGGCCTGCTGGAGGAACACCGCCCGCTCGGAGGGGGTCGCCGCACCCGCCGCCGCGTCCGAGATCGCCGCCGCGGCGTCCTCACGCCAGCCGCGGTCCTGGTACACGCGCGACGCCACGGCCCGGGCCGCCGGTCCGGAACGCAGGCCGAGCAGCTTGTCGAGGGCCCTGCGCGTGGCCTTGTAGTCACCGAGCCCGGTGTACGCGTCGATGAGCGACGGATACGTCGTCCACCGCTTCGGCGCCAGCTTCACCGCCGCCTCGCCCCACTCCTTCGCGGCCCGGAAGTCACGCCGCGCGGCGGCGAGACCGGCGAGACCGTCCAGCGCCTCCGCGTTGGCCTTCGGCCGCACCCGCAGCGAGGTGCGCAGCGCCTTCTCGGCCTTCGGGTAGTACGCGGCCACCGCCGTCCGCCGCGCCCGCTCCGTGTACGCGACGCCGAGCACCGCCCACGACCGGTCGTCGCGCGGATGGGCCCGCAGATGACCCTCGTGGTCGTCGATGAGCGCCTCGAGATCGGGCAGCGCGGCCGGAACCCCGGAGCCCACCGCGGTCACGGCCCGGGCCACCGGACCCGGAGCGGGCCGCGCCGCCCCGTCAGACCCCAGCGAGGGCAGCAGCACCACCAGGCCGCCGAGAACGGCGCAGCCGGCGACCGCGCCGATCAGCGCCCGCCGGGTGAGCGGGGAACGGCGCGGACCGGAGGGTTCCGGGGACTGCGGGCCGACGGGCTCCGCGGGCCCCGACCCGGCGGGCACCGGCTGTCGCTGTTCGATCTCCATGCCGCTCACTGTGCGTCAATACGAAGACCGCACCCCGGCAGGCCAAGCCCCGCGCGGATGGGGTTCACACCGATGGCCCCGAGTGCGACGCTGTGATCATGAGCCGTATCGAAGCCCCGCGCGACGAAGCGACCGGCAACCTTCTCGACCGTCTGCGGAGCGGTCTGCCGGACGAGGCCGTCCTCACCGACCCGGACGTCACGGCCTCCTACGCCAACGACATGGCGAGTTTCTGCGAGGCCGGCACACCCTCCGTGGTCGTCCTGCCGCGCACCGTCGAGCAGGTCCAGCACATCATGCGCGTCGCGACCGAACTGCGCGTCCCGGTCGTCCCGCAGGGCGCCCGCACCGGCCTGTCCGGAGCGGCCAACGCCTCCGACGGCTGCGTCGTGCTGTCCCTGGTGAAGATGGACCGCATCCTGGAGATCAATCCGGTCGACCGCATCGCCGTCGTCGAACCCGGCGTCATCAACGCCGCGCTCTCCCGCGCCGTGGGCGAACACGGCCTGTACTACCCGCCGGACCCCTCCAGCTGGGAGATGTGCACCATCGGCGGCAACATCGGCACGGCCTCCGGCGGCCTGTGCTGCGTGAAGTACGGCGTGACGGCCGAGTACGTCCTCGGCCTGGACGTCGTCCTCGCCGACGGGCGGCTGATGTCCACCGGACGCCGCACCGCCAAGGGCGTCGCCGGATACGACCTGACCCGGCTCTTCGTGGGCTCCGAGGGCTCGCTCGGCATCGTCGTAAGGGCGATCCTGGCGCTGCGGCCGCAGCCGCCCCAGCAGCTGGTCCTGGCCGCCGAGTTCGGGTCGGCGCGGGCCGCGTGCGACGCCGTCTGCCGGATCATGGAGGGCGGCCATGTGCCGTCCCTCCTGGAGCTGATGGACCGTACGACCGTCAAGGCCGTCAACGACCTCGCGCACATGGGCCTCCCGGAGACCACCGAGGCGCTCCTGCTCGCCGCCTTCGACACCCACGACCCGGCGGCCGACCTCGCCGTGGTGGGCGCGCTCTGCGAGGCCGCCGGCGCGACGCAGGTGGTGCCGGCAGAGGACGCGGCCGAGTCCGAACTCCTCCTCCAGGCCCGCCGGCTGTCGCTCACCGCGCTCGAGGCGGTCAAGGGCACCACGATGATCGACGACGTGTGCGTGCCGCGCTCCCGGCTCGGCGACATGCTCGACGGCATCGAGCGCGTCGCCGAGAAGTACGCCCTGACCATCGGCGTCTGCGCGCACGCGGGCGACGGCAACACGCATCCCACCGTCTGCTTCGACGCGACCGACCCCGACGAGTCCCGGCGGGCCCGCGAGTCCTTCGACGAGATCATGGCCCTGGGCCTGGAACTCGGCGGCACGATCACCGGCGAGCACGGCGTGGGCGTCCTGAAGAAGGAGTGGCTGGCCCGCGAGATCGGCCCGGTGGGCGTGGAGATGCAGCGGGCCATCAAGACGGCGTTCGACCCGCTGGGCATCCTGAACCCGGGCAAGCTGTTCTGAGACTCCAGGGCTACTCACCGTCCGCGGACTCGTCCGACGGCCACGGGTCGCGCAGCCACAGGTCGTCGGGCGACGGGGATCCCCCCTGATCGAGCGAGGGCGAGAGCCTCGGGGACGGCGCGAGCAGCTCGGCCAGACCGGCGTCGATGCCGAGCCGATCGGCCTCTGAGCCCGGGGGCACCGCCCTGAGCGTGCGCTCCAGCCAGGCCGAGACCTGCGTGGCCGGCGCTTCGAGCAGCGCGTCGCCGTCCGGCGAGCTCAGTGCCATCAGGACGACGCCCCGCCCGGCGACCTTGGTCGGCCACACCCGCACATCGCCGTGGCCGCACGGCCGGAACACCCCCTCGACCAGCAGCTCACGGGCGAAGGTCCAGTTGACGGGATGGTCGGAGCCGATGTGGAAGGTGATGTGGACGGCGTACGGGTCCTCGGTGCGGTAGCTGAGGCGTGCCGGCACAGGGATGCTGCGCTCGGGCGACAGGACGAGCTTGAGCTCCAGCTCGCGTTCCACCACGGTGTGCATGTCGATGCGCTTCCTCTCGTCGTACGGGCTCCTGTGGACGGGCCCGTACGAGTGGAGAGCGCCTCGCGGTGGAACCATTACGCGGGTTCGGAGAATTTTTTTCGGGCCCGTTCCGTCCCTCCTTCGGGCACACCGCGCACAGCCTCGGAAGTCCGCTCGCAAGAGAGGGCGGAACCTTGCCCGAAAGGGGTGGGTACCGCGGGACCGGCCGTGACGCGTGCGCCGGTCTGATAGATGTGGACCCTCAATCAGACCCCCGAGCAGATACGGGACGACGGACATGAGCGCCCCAACCCCGGCCCCCGGTGACGACAGGCCCCGCGAAGGGTATTACCCGGACCCCTCCATTCCTGGATATGTCCGGTACTGGAACGGCGCCGCCTGGGTGCCGGGCACGAGCCGCCCGGCACCCTCGGGCGGCGAGGCGCTCGCCCCGCCGGCCGGCGTGCGCCCCGCGCATGTGCCCGCTCCGGCGCCCTCCCCCGAGTTCTCGTCGGCGCTCGGACACGGAGGCACCCCCACGGCGGAGGAGACGGGCCCGCACTTCTTCGACGAGGACCCGCAGCCCCGCCGCGCCACCCCCGCCGAGGCGCAGCACGGCAGCCGGCCCGAGCCCGCCACCGCTTGGGGCGCCGACCGCTCCCAGCAGTCCGGCTTCGGCGGCGACCAGGACCGCCGGGTGTCCTGGGGCGCGCCCCAGGGACCCGACCCGCGCGTCGCGCACACGACGCAGCCCGCCGACGCGGTGAGCCGCCCCGACGGGGCGGCGGCGCGCACGGACGGTACGGCGACGATCCCGCCCGCCGACTCCGGCGGCATCCGGCCCCCGGCGTCCGGAGGGCCCGTGGTCTTCCGCCGGCCCACGGGGCCGGTGACGCCCACGGGATCGGAGGGCGCGACGCACACGGGCGCTACGAGCGGTACGGGCGACGTGGGTCCGGGCGGAGCCGACGGCCGGAGCGGGACCGGGGTCGCCGCGGGCGCCGGGCAGTCCGGCGCCGGACACCCCACCGCCACCCCGGGCGCCCAGAGCCCCGTCCCTTCCGAGGGCGCCCCCGAATTCCGTGCGCTCTCCCCGCGCACGGAGCAGCAGAGCGGGGCGCGCGACGGAGGCACGGCTCCGGCGGCGGCTCCGCCGGGCGCACCCGCCACGTCCGGTCCGTCGGCCACGTCCGGTCCGTCCGCCGCGACCGGTCCGTCCGCCGCCTCCGCCGTGTCGGCCGGAGGAGGCTTCGGAGCCGGGCAGGCGGCCCAGGCATCGGCGGCCCCGTCGCCGGCCGTCCAGGCGGCCCAGGCGTCCGCCGCGCAGGCCGCCCCCGCCCCCGCCGTCCCTCAGCAGTCCGGCGGCGCCACGCCCATGGCCTCCGGAGTCGGCGGCGGCCAGCCCTCCTGGGCCCAGCAGGTGCACCGGCTCGCGGGGGATCCGGCCGAGGAGGGGCAGCGCGTCACGCCGTGGAAGCCGCCGGTCGACGACGTCTTCCAGGCGGCCGCTCGGCGGCAATCGGAGGCCCGTCCGGCCGGCCTCGGCCGACGGCTGGCCGCCCGGCTGGTGGACACCGTCGTCCTCGCCGGTGTCACCGCGGCGGCCGCCGTGCCGCTGGGCACCAGGGCGGTCGACCACGTCAACGAGAAGATCGACGCGGCCGAACTGTCGGGCGAGAAGGTCACCGTCTGGCTGCTCGACGGAACGACCGCCACCTGCTTCGGCATCGTCCTCGCCGTACTGCTTCTCTTCGGCGTCCTCTACGAGGTCCTGCCCACCGCCAAGTGGGGCCGCACCCTGGGCAAGAAGCTGTGCGGCGTCGAGGTGCGCGACATAGAGGGCCACGAACCGCCGACCTTCGGACGGGCCCTGGGCCGCTGGCTCGTCTACAGCGTCCCGGGTCTCCTGCTCGTCGGAGTCGTCGGCGTCCTGTGGTGCCTGTTCGACCGGCCCTGGCGTCAGTGCTGGCACGACAAGGCGGCGCACACCTTCGTGGCGGCCGTGGAACGGTGATCCCGTCGCCCGGACGGCCCTTCGCCGGGTGCGGATCCGGAGGGTTCGCGGTCGACTCGGGCCATGAGCAGCGAACCGCCGCCCCCGGGCCCCGGCCAGCCACCGGACGACGACCCGTTCAAGAAGCAGCCCCCGCCCGCCGAGGGCGGGGGTTCCCCGTACGACCCGCCGCCCCCCGGCGGCCAGACCCCTCCCTACGGCAGTCAGCCGCCCCCCTTCGGGGGTCAGCCGCCCCCGTCCGGAGGCGGCGGCCCCTACGGAGGGGGTGGTGATCCCTACGGCGGTGGCGGCCCGTACGGCGGCGATCCGCTCGCCGGGATGCCGCCGCTCGCGGAGAGCGGGAAGCGGGTGCTGGCGAGGATCCTGGACATGATCCTGGTGGGCATCGTGGTGTGGCTGGTGTCCTGGGCGCTCGGGGTCACCGAGTACAACGTGGACTCGGACAAGATGGAGTACGGCAAGTCGTTCGGGCAGTCTCTGGTGGCCGCCGTGCTCTTCGTCGCCTACGACACCGTGATGATCAGCAAGTCGGGCCAGACCCTCGGCAAGAGGCTGTTCAACCACCGGGTCGCCAACCTCGACAACGGCTCGACGCCCTCCGTGCAGACCTCCCTGGTCCGCGCCCTGGTCCTGTGGATCCCGTTCGCGTTCTGCTGCGCCTGTATCTGGACCGCGATCGCGGGTGGCTGGAGTTTCTTCGACAAGCCCTACAAGCAGGGCCTGCACGACAAGGCGGCCAAGACGGTGGTGGTCGACTCCAGAGCATGACCGGCCGGGCGGCGACGGCGCACTGACGAACGGCGGGCCCGTGATCCACGGGCCCGCCGTTCGTGCACGAGGGCGGAGCGAGGGGTGCGCCGGGTCGCGGCGTCCTGGGAGTCCGCCGGTGCCGAAGGGCACCGGGGCCCGCAGGCTCGCGGACGCGGCTTCAGGGACCCGCGGGTTCGCGTACCGGCTCGGGTGCGGAGGAGACGGAGACGGAGACGGACGCGGACGCGGTCTCGAACTGCACCGGTACCCGCTCGCGGACGAGGGGAGCGGCGGCGGACGGTGCGGGCTTCGGCAGCGGGACCGTCATGGCCACGAGCAGTCCGAGAGCGAGCGCCGAGAGGGTGATCAGCACGATCCCCAGGCTCGAACTCGTCTGTGACAGCAGCAGCATGGCGAGGGTGGAGAAGATCACGGTGCAGGAACCGTAGGCGAGCTGTGCGGCGGTCGGACGAGGCATGGCAATCGTGTCCTCGGATGGGGGTTCTCCCCCCGGTGCCTCTCGCGATGGGGGAGGTGCGGATAGAAATCGGGGGTGAGACAACGGTGTCGACTTGGCGTTTCGCCGACTTCCGACGCTTCGCCAATCGACTCTATTCGCCTGCATGCCCGAGTGGAACGACCGGTAAGCGTGACCTTACCCACGGTGCCGGTGCACAGGGGGCGCACGGAGTCATCACGTCCACCAAGTGGACGTATGGGCGCGCCCGTTGAGGGGTTTCGGGGGCGTCCGGATACCGAACGGAGGCTCCGCATAATGCACTTGCCAGGTTCAAGTCAAGATCTGTTTTTTCTTTGGTAACTCCGGTCAAATGTCGTCACTTGAATCGCGATAGCGCGCGCGGACCTCCATGACCCGGAACCCCCTCCGCGTGAACGCACGCGGGGGAGGACATCAAGTGACCAACAGACCATGGACGTTCAGAGCAACCGCAGTGGGCGTAGCCCTCGCGGCGGCCACCGCCACGTTCTCGACGTACGCCGTGGCGCAGGCCGACTCGGCCGCCGCTTCACCGGTCGTGGACCGCCACGACCCGCAGCCGGTCAAGAACACGGTCGACCACGACCTCGACGGCCCGCTGAGCAAGACCCAGAACGCCCAGCGCCAGGAGGCGCTGAACCAGGTCATATCCGGCGACGCCAAGGTGCAGAACCGCAACGGCTCGCAGGTCGTCCAGCTGAAGAGCAAGAAGGGCGACAGCAAGTACGTCGAGCTGGGCCGCGAGAAGACCGACAAGATCTTCACGATCCTGGTCGAGTTCGGCGACAAGACGGACCCGAAGTACGGTGGCACCACCGGTCCGCAGCACAACAAGATCGCCAAGCCGGACCGCAAGAAGGACAACAGCACGGCCTGGCAGGCGGATTACAACCAGAAGCACTTCCAGGACCTCTACTTCGGCACCGGCAAGAACGTCGAGTCGATGAAGAAGTTCTACGAGACGCAGTCCTCGGGCCGCTACTCGGTGGACGGCAAGGTCGCCGACTGGGTCAAGGTTCCCTTCAACGAGGCCCGTTACGGCAACAACGCCTGCGGCGACACGAACTGCCCGAGCGTGTGGAACGTCGTCAGCGACGGCGTCACCGCGTGGGTCGCCCAGCAGAAGGCGGCCGGCAAGTCCGACGCGGCCATCAAGGCGGACCTGGCGAACTTCGACCAGTGGGACCGCTACGACTTCGACGGCGACGGCAACTTCAACGAGCCCGACGGCTACATCGACCACTTCCAGATCGTGCACGCCGGTGAGGACGAGTCCGCGGGCGGCGGTGTACAGGGCGAGGACGCCATCTGGGCCCACCGCTGGTACGCGTTCGGCACCGACGCGGGCGCCACGGGTCCGGGCGACAACAAGCTCGGCGGCGCCCAGATCGGCGACACGGGCATCTGGGTCGGCGACTACACCATCCAGCCGGAGAACGGCGGACTCGGCGTCTTCGCCCACGAGTACGGTCACGACCTCGGTCTGCCGGACCACTACGACACCGCCGGCGGCGACAACTCCACCGGCTTCTGGACCCTGATGTCCTCGGGTTCCTGGCTCGGCCGGGGCAAGGACTCCATCGGCGACCTCCCCGGCGACTTCAACGCCTGGGACAAGCTCCAGCTCGGCTGGCTGAACTACGACACGGCCAAGGCTGGCAAGCAGTCCACGCACAAGCTGGGTGTCGCCGAGTACAACACCTGGAACAAGCAGGCGCTCGTGGTCACGCTGCCGGAGAAGGCGGTCACGACCACAGTCGTCACTCCGGCGCAGGGCTCGACCCAGTGGTGGAGCGGCAGCGGTGACAACCTGAAGAACACGCTGGCCCGGTCCGTGGACCTCACGGGCAAGTCGTCGGCGACGCTGACCCTCGACGGCTGGTACGACATCGAGGCGAACTACGACTACCTGTACACCGAGGTCTCGACCGACGGCGGCGCCAACTGGACCGCCCTCGACGGCACGGTGAACGGCGCCGCGATTCCGCGCGACGGCAGCGACAAGCCCGTTCTCACCGGCACCATCGACTCGTACGCGAAGCTGGCGTACCCGCTCGACGCCTACGCGGGCAAGAAGATCGACGTCCGCTTCCGCTACCAGAGCGACGGCGGTGTGGCGCTGAAGGGCTTCGCGGCCGACGAGATCACCGTCACCGCGGACGGCACCGCGCTCTTCTCGGACAACGCCGAGACGGCCGACGCCGCTTGGACCGCCAGTGGCTTCTCCCGCATCGGCGCCTCCTTCACCAAGGACTACGCGCAGTACTACCTCGCGGAGAACCGCCAGTACGTCTCGTACGACAAGACCCTCAAGGTCGGCCCGTACAACTTCGGCTTCTCGACGACCCGTCCGGACTGGGTGGAGCACTACGCCTACCAGAACGGCCTGTTGATCTGGAAGTGGGACACCTCGCAGGCGGACAACAACACCAGCCAGCACCCGGGTGTCGGCCTCGCGCTTCCGGTCGACGCGCACTCGAAGGCCCTGTGGTGGGAGAACGGCACGCTGATGCGCAACCGCATCCAGGCCTACGACTCCACGTTCAGCCTGTACCGCACGGACGGCATCACGCTGCACAGCGCCGACGTCGCCACGAAGATCGCGTCGAAGAAGGGCGTGTCGGTCTTCAACGACCACACCAGCGACTACTACGACAACAGGAACCCGACCGGCGGTGTCAAGATCACTGACACCAACACCAAGATCCAGATCGTCAAGGAGGCCAAGGACGGCTCGACGATCTCCCTCAAGGTCGGTCCCGCAGTGAAGTAGTCAGTATTTCCGCAGGTCAGAAGCGTATCGGCGGCAACCCCCTGGCGGGTTGCCGCCGATCGTGTTTAGGTGCGTCCTGTGCCTGGCTTATTGACACCGACTCGCACGGGGGTGTGACCGCATGGCCGCAGGAGGTTTCTGCAGATTGCCGAACGGCAGCGTCGTGGTGGCGCTGAACCTGCCCAGTCCGGCAGGTTCCGGCGCCGGCTGCATACGGTTCCTGGTCGTCGCCCAGAACCGGGCCCGCGCCCTGACGCGCCTGCGCAATCTGGGCCTGCGCGCCGTCTACCTGCGGGGCAACGCCGCCCCGCCCACACCCGACGAGATCACCGCGGTCCTGCACCACCCCGACGGGCTCATATGGCGCACGGCCCCCGACAGCGGTGTCCCCGAGCTCACCCAGGAGCTGTGGCACCCGATCAGATCGCTGCTGAGACGTCCGGCTCCCCAGGCGTGACACCGCGGACCGGAACGGAACGGACCGGTGGTGACGTCCTGTGACTCTGTGCGGCTTGGTGTGACTTGGTGTGACGACCGGGCTAGACCACCGGTTTGCCCGTGAGTTCCACCCCGGCCGCGCGCAGCTCTTCCAACGCGCGTTCCGTCGTCTCCTCCGCCACTCCGGCCGTCAGGTCGAGCAGGACGGTCGTGCGAAAGCCCTGCTCCGTGGCGTCCAGGGCGGTCGCCCGTACGCAATGGTCGGTCGCGATGCCGACCACGTCGACCTCGCCGATCCCGCGGGCTCGCAGCCAGTCGCCCAGCGGCATGCCGTTCTCGTCGGCGCCCTCGAAGCCGCTGTACGCCGCCGCGTAGGCGCCCTTGTCGAAGACGGCGTCGATCGCGCCGGAGGCGACTGCCGGGGCGAAGTTCGGGTGGAAGCCCACCCCCTCGGTACCGGCCACGCAGTGCGCGGGCCAGGAGTGCACGTAGTCGGGGTTGTCGGCGAAGTGGCCCCCGGGGGCGATGTGGAGGTCGCGGGTGGCGACGACATGCCGGTAGCCGGCGGGCGCCTGCCCGATCAGCTCCGTGATGGCGGCGGCCACATCGGCGCCCCCGGACACCGCGAGGCTGCCTCCCTCGCAGAAGTCGTTCTGCACGTCTACGACGATCAAGGCGCGGCGCATGGGCGGTGTCCTTCGGCTATGGGTGCGGCAGACAAGGGTGCGGGCCCGGCCGTTGAACTTCCGAGCCTAGAGACTTCGAGGGCGGTGCGGGAGGGGGTATTCGGCTTCCACGGCCCGCGCGGGCACGCTGCCGTTGCATTCCCGCTCACCCGAGGTTCATGCGCGGCGCCACTCCTGCCCCGCCCGTCCCCCGCGCCTCAGACGTATTCGGTGGGAAGCACCGGCTCGCCGCGCGACAGCTGCGTCGCCGACAGCGGCAGCCGGGCCCTGACGTCCGCGTGCCGCTCGCGTACGACGTCGAGCGGTTCGCGGGCCAGGACCTGGCCGCCCTTGATCAGCTGGACCAGGAGCTGCTGGTCGGCCAGCTCGGCGGGCACCGGCCCGACGCCGATCACCTCGGCCTCCGCGACCCCGTGCTCGTCCAGGCGCCGCGCGGCCCACTTGCGGCCGCCGATGGACGTCTTCCCGCCGGAGGACTTCTTGGCCACCGGCACCATCGGCGCCTTCGGGTCGGCGGACTCGGCGCGGGCGACCAGCTTGTAGACCATCGAGCAGGTCGGATGGCCGGATCCCGTCACCAGCTGGGTGCCGACGCCGTACGCGTCCACGGGCGCCGCCGCCAGCGAGGCGATGGCGTACTCGTCGAGGTCGGAGGTCACGACGATCTTCGTCCCGGCCGCGCCCAGCTCGTCCAGCTGCTGGCGTACCCGGTGGGCGACGAGCAGCAGGTCGCCGGAGTCGATGCGCACCGCGCCGAGCTCGGTGCCGGCGACCTCGACGGCCGTCCGGACCGCCTCGGCGACGTCGTAGGTGTCCACGAGCAGCGTGGTGCCCCGGCCCAGCGAGTTCACCTGGGCCTGGAAGGCGTCCCGCTCGTCGTCGTGCAGCAGGGTGAAGGCGTGCGCGGAGGTGCCCACGGTCGGGATGCCGTAGCGGAAACCGGCCGCCAGGTCGGAGGTGGTGGTGAACCCGCCGATGTACGCGGCCCGGGAGGCGGCCACCGCGGCCAGCTCGTGGGTGCGCCGGGCGCCCATCTCGATCAGCGGCCGCCCGCCCGCGGCGGAGGCCATCCGGGAGGCGGCGGCCGCGATGGCGGAGTCGTGGTTGAGGATCGACAGGATCACCGTCTCCAGGAGCACGCACTCCGCGAAGCTGCCCTCGACCCGCAGGAGGGGGGAGCCGGGGAAGTACACCTCGCCCTCGGGGTAGCCCCAGATGTCCCCGCCGAAGCGGTACGAGGCGAGCCACTCGAGGGTCGGCTCGTCCACGATGCCGCGCTCGCGCAGAAAGCCGAGGACGTCCGCGTCGAACCGGAAGTTCTCGACCGCGTCGAGAACGCGTCCGGTGCCCGCGACGACTCCGTAGCGCCGTCCTTCGGGCAGCCGCCGGGTGAAGACCTCGAAGACCGAGCGCCGCTCGGCGGTCCCGGCCGCGAGCGCGGCCCGCAGCATCGTCAGCTCGTACTGGTCCGTGAAGAGCGCCGTCGAGGGTACGTCCACCGGCAGCCCAAGGTCCGCTGTGTTCATGGCAGGGATCGTACCCCCATCTCGTCACTTTGACGATTTCCGAGGATCCGGAGACTCCCGGGGGAGTCGCCCCCCTTTTCGGGGGTCCGTTTGTGCGGGTGACCCCCTCTGGTGGCAGCATGGGCGATGTGACGGCTCCCGCACCTCTAGAGATCGAGAAGACCGAGTCGGCGGAGGAGGTCTTCGCCGTACCCGAGCCGGACGTCCCCTGGGTCACGATCGTCCACAACGACCCGGTCAACCTCATGAGCTACGTGACGTATGTCTTCCAGACGTACTTCGGCTACTCCAAGGACAAGGCCACCAAGCTGATGATGGACGTCCACCACAAGGGCCGGGCCGTCGTTTCCAGCGGCACGCGCGAGGAGATGGAGCGCGACGTGCAGGCCATGCACGGCTACGGTCTGTGGGCCACCCTTCAGCAGGACCGGAAGTAGCCGGACCCCTGTCACCCACCCGCGAGCAGGACCGGAAGTAGCGAACTCACTCCATGCCTGGACACTTCGAACCGCTCCCCGGCGGCGGCGCGGCCGTCGCGCTCGACGAGGTCGAGATCTCCATCATCCGCTCCCTCGCCGTCCAGCTCCTGGAGCTCATCGGTCCCGGCCCCGCGGAGAACGCCGCCGCCGACCCGCTGGCCGAGCTGTTCGCGGAGGGCCCCAGCGAGCCGCCGAGCGACCCGGTGCTCCGGCGGCTGTTCCCCGACGCCTACAGCGGCCCCGACGTCGAGGCCTCCTCGCCCGAGCAGGCCGACGAGCAGCGGGCCCACTCCGCGGAGTTCCGCCGCTTCACCGAGAACGACCTGCGCGCCGGCAAGCGCGAGAACGCCCTCACGATGATCCGCTCGCTGGACGGCCTGACGCCCGGCGGTGACGGCGGGGCGGTCCTCAAGCTGACCACCGCGCAGTCCGAGCAGTGGCTGCGCGCCCTGAACGACCTGCGGCTCGCGATCGGTTCCCGGCTCGACGTCGTCGACGAGGAGGACACCGATCTCCTCTACCGCCTCCCGGACGAGGACCCCCGCAAGCCGATGGTGATGGCGTACCTCTGGCTGGGTGGACTCCAGGAGACCCTGGTCGAAACCCTTATGCCCTGACCTGTCAGGACATAACGCCTCTCGCGTTCGCTCAGCGGACGCTCAAATCCGGATAACGATCGCGTCACCGTAACCGCGTCCTATGGGGCGCGGTTCGACATTTTGTCCGGTTCTTCCTGTGGTCTGCGCAACACGACCCTCAACCGATCAACGCCGCCGCCGTGATAGATCTTCACGACCGCCCGGCAGGACACCACCCATGTCCCGCCGGGTGCGCCACCGAGCCGGCGGACCGCCGGCCAGGCACAGCTCCACCTATCCGGGGGGATCGGAAACCGATCCGAAGCCAAGGGACTGGCTCGGACCGGCATGGAGAAAGGCGCATCAGACATGACCTCATCGCAGGTCGGCAAGAGTTACGACGGCAGTGAGGCCGTGGGCGGCGACGCCCCCGAAGAGGGGTACGAGCGCGGGCTCGGCAGCCGTCAGGTCCAGATGATCGCGATCGGCGGCGCCATCGGCGTCGGCCTCTTCCTGAACGCCGGGGCGAACATCGCCAAGGCGGGACCCAGTCTCATCCTCATGTACGCCCTCGCGGGCGTGATCATCTTCTTCATCATGCGGGCGCTCGGCGAGCTCCTGCTCTACCGCCCGGTCTCGGGCTCCTTCGCGGAGTACTCCCGCGAGTTCCTCGGCCCGTTCTTCGGCTACTTCACGGCCTGGACCTACTGGCTGATGTGGGTGGTCACCGGCATGGCGGAACTGACCGCCGCCGCGATCTACGTCCACTACTGGTTCCCGTCGATCCACCAGTGGGTGTCGGCGCTGGTCTTCCTGGTCGTGCTGTTCGTGGCCAACCTGATCTCGGTGAAGCTCTTCGGAGAGATCGAGTTCTGGGCCTCGATGGTCAAGGTCACGGCCCTCATCGGCATGATCGTGATCGGCCTGGGCGTGCTCACCTTCGGCTTCAGCTCCGCCGGCGACACCGCGGCCGTCGGCAACCTCTGGCAGTTCGACGGCTTCTTCCCCAACGGCATCGGCTCGTCCCTGATGACCCTCCAGGGCGTCATGTTCGCCTACCTCGCCGTCGAGCTCGTCGGCGTCACGGCGGGCGAGTCCGAGAACCCCGAGAAGACGCTCCCCAAGGCCATCAACACCCTCCCGTGGCGCATCGCCCTCTTCTACGTCGGCGCCCTCACGGTCATCCTCTGTGTCGTCAAGTGGACCGAGTTCATGCCAGGGGTGAGCCCCTTCGTGAAGGCGTTCGCCGTGATCGGCATCCCGGCCGGCGCCGGCATCGTCAACTTCGTGGTCCTCACCGCCGCCCTGTCCTCCTGCAACTCGGGCATGTACTCCACGGGCCGCATGCTGCGCAACCTCGCCGACAACGGCGAGGCCCCCAAGGGCTTCAGCAAGCTGTCCTCGACCAAGACCCCGGCGCTCGGCATCACGATCTCGGTCCTCTTCATGGGCATCGGCGTGATCCTGAACTACGTCGTCCCCGAGAAGGCCTTCCAGTACGTCACCTCGGTGGCCACCGGAGCGGGCATCTGGACCTGGCTGATGATCCTGGTCAGCCACATCCGCTACCGCCGCGCGGTCGACGCGGGCCGGCTCCCGGCCTCGTCCTTCCCCGCCCCCGGCGGCGCGAAGTGCAGCTACCTCGCGGTCGCGTTCCTCCTCTTCGTCACCGGCCTGATCGCGTACGACCCCGAGTCGCGCATCTGCCTGTACGTGATGGCCGGCTGGGCCGCCGCGCTGGCCATCGGCTGGGCGATCCTCAAGGCCCGCAACCCGCAGGTCACCGAACGTCGCGAGCAGGAGTTCGAGACCGTCGGCTGACCGCCCCCACGGACGTCCGGCCGCTCCGGCCACCGCTCAGGACGTCCGGCATTCGGGCCGTCCCGTACCACACCTCGGTACGGGACGGCCCTTCTGTCTATCCTGACCAGCATGCTGACCATCACCGAGGCCCTGTTCGACCAGATCGTCGCGCACGCGCGCCAGGACCACCCCGACGAGGCGTGCGGCGTCGTCGCGGGGCCCGCGGGCACCGACCGCCCCGAGCGGTTCATCCCGATGCTGAACGCGGCCCGCTCGCCCACGTTCTACGAGTTCGACTCCGGCGACCTGCTGAAGCTCTACCGCGAGATGGACGACCGCGACGAGGAGCCCGTCGTCATCTACCACTCGCACACCGCGACCGAGGCCTACCCCTCCCGCACCGACCTCTCCTACGCGAACGAACCGGGCGCGCACTACGTGCTGGTCTCCACGGCGGACACGGACGACGCCGGCCCGTTCCAGTTCCGCTCCTACCGGATCGTGGAAGGCGAGGTCACGGAGGAGGAGGTCAAGGTCGTGGAGAGCTACTGATCTCACCCGTCGATCAAAAAGCGTCCGGAATGCGAGATCACACTCCGGGACCCGTACCGGGAATCGATACGATGAGCCCATGGTTTTCCACGACGTGAGCGAAAAGACGCCGGGCACACTGCTCGTGGCGCGGCTGCACGTCGACCTGTGCAGGCTGCAGAGCGCCATCTGTACGCGCTGACCTGCCGCCGCCGTACGGCCGAGAGCCGCGGCACCGCAACCGGCGTACCCCCTGCCTTGCCCGCGCCGCCGCGCGTCTTCCGACCTGACTTTCCTTCCGACAGGAGCCCGCAACCATGGCCATCGAGGTCCGCATCCCCACCATCCTCCGCACCTACACGAACGGCGAGAAGGCCGTCGAGGGCGGCGGGGCGACCCTTGCCGAGCTGTTCACCGACCTCGACACCCGTCACGCGGGCATCCGGGCCCGGATCGTCGACGGCGGCGAGCTGCGCCGCTTCGTCAACGTCTACCTCAACGACGAGGACGTCCGCTTCCTCGACGGCATCAACACCAAGCTGACCGACGGCGACAGCGTCACGATCCTGCCGGCCGTCGCCGGTGGCATGGCCTGATCGGCCGCTGGTCCCCATGCGCTACGACTCCCCGCTCGCCGCGGTGGGCAACACCCCTCTGGTGCGCCTGCCGCGGCTCTCGCCGTCCGCGGACGTCCGTATCTGGGCGAAGCTGGAGGACCGCAACCCGACCGGTTCGGTCAAGGACCGGCCGGCCCTCCACATGATCGAGCAGGCGGAGAAGGACGGCCGTCTGACGCCGGGCTGCACGATCCTGGAGCCGACCAGCGGCAACACCGGCATCTCGCTGGCCATGGCGGCGAAGCTCAAGGGCTACCGCATGGTCTGCGTGATGCCCGAGAACACCTCGCAGGAACGGCGTGACCTGCTCGGCATGTGGGGCGCCGAGATCATTCCCAGCCCGGCCGCCGGCGGCTCCAACACCGCCGTCCGCGTCGCCAAGGAACTCTCCGCGCAGCACCCGGACTGGGTGATGCTCTACCAGTACGGCAACCCGGACAACGCCGGCGCCCACTACGCCACGACGGGCCCGGAGATCCTCGCCGACCTCCCGTCCATCACCCACTTCGTGGCGGGCCTCGGCACCACGGGCACCCTCATGGGCGTCGGCCGCTTCCTGCGCGAGAACAAGCCGGACGTCAAGATCGTCGCCGCGGAGCCGCGCTACGACGACCTCGTCTACGGGCTCAGGAACCTGGACGAGGGCTTCGTACCGGAGCTGTACGACGCCTCCGTCCTCACCACCCGCTTCTCCGTCGGCTCGGCGGACGCGGTCACCCGCACCCGGGAACTCCTCCAGCAGGAGGGCATCTTCGCGGGCGTCTCCACGGGAGCCGCGCTGCACGCCGCGATCGGCGTCGGCAACAAGGCCGTCAAGGCCGGAGAGCCGGCCGACATCGCCTTCGTGGTCGCGGACGGCGGCTGGAAGTACCTGTCGACGGGCGTCTACACGGCGGCGACGACGGAAGAGGCGATCGAGGCATTGCAGGGCCAGCTCTGGGCCTAGCACCCCGATGACGCGGACGGAGGGCGCGGCGGCCGAGGAACGGCCCCCGCGCCCTCCGCCGTTTTCGAGGAGAAACATCTGTTCCGGCGCGTGCCGCGCGAACGGCGAGCCCGGTGCGGCCTCGGTGCCGCCTCCGCCCGGCGGTGCGACCCGGCCGTCTCCGCCCGGCGGTCTTGGCCCAGCGGAGACGGCCCGGCCGTCTCAACCCGGCGGTCTCGGCCCGGCGGTCTTGGCCCGGGGGTCTCGGTCCGGCCGTCTCAGCCCGCCAGGTAGCGGACCTGGTCCCACAGGACCGGGTCCACCACGCCCACCCGCCGGCGGAAGTCGCCCACCGGTACTTCGCGCAGCTCGTCCGTCTCGAGGAAGCTCGGCCGTCCGTGGGCGTCCCCCACGGCTCCCGGGGGCAGCGGGATCACCCCGGGCCTCTCGTCGTGGTACTTGCTGGTGATCTTCGCGACGGTCACCCGCTTCCCGTGCACCACCAGCACGAGACAGGGCCGGTCCTTGACCCCCGGCCCGTCCTCGTAGGGGACGTTCGCCCACCAGATCTCCGACGCCTGCGGAAGCGGCTCGCCGCGCCGGGTTCCGCCCCGGCGGGGTCCACGGGGCCGGCTCGGCGGACGCGTCCGCCCGGCCGGCCGGCGCCCGCGGCGCCCCCAGCCGTCCACCAGCGTCGCGACCAGTGCGAGCAGTACCACCGCCGCCAACGCGAGCCACCAGGATGTGTCCACAGCAAAGAAGGTACCGGCGCGCATGTGCGCCCGCCCGCCCTGCGGTGATCCCGGATGCCCCAAGGTCCATCCGAACCGGTGACAGCACAGGTGAGTTCGCCCACAACAGCCCCTGGCGGAGGAGCGACCGGCCCTTTTGCGCCTTACGCTCGATGGACCGCACGACCCCCGTTTCCGTATCTGCAACCGAGTACCTGCACCCCGCATCTACTCTCTGCACTTCCTGTCAGCGCGGAGGTTCCAGCTCTTATGAAGCTCACCGTCGTCGGCTGCTCGGGGTCGTTCCCGTCCGCGGAATCGGCCTGCTCGAGCTACCTCGTAGAGGCCGACGGCTTCAGGCTGCTTCTCGACATGGGCAACGGTGCCCTGGGCGAGCTGCAGCGCCACTGCGGTCTCTACGACCTCGACGCGATCTTCCTCAGCCATCTGCACGCCGACCACTGCATCGACATGTGCGCGTACTTCGTCGCCCGGTACTACCGTCACGACGGCGGCCGCTGCGACCCGATCCCCGTCTACGGACCCGAGGGAACGGAGCATCGCCTGACCACGGCCTACGCCGACACGCCGTCCGCGTCCTCGATGAGCGAGGTCTTCGACTTCCACACCGTCAAGCCGGGCACGTTCGAGGTCGGCCCGTTCACCGTGCACACGGAGCGGGTGCGCCACCCCGTCGAGGCGTACGGCATCCGGGTGGAACACGGCGGAAGGTCCCTCACGTACTCCGGGGACACCGGGGTGACCGGGACCCTGGACGAACTCGCCCGCGACACGGACCTGTTCCTGTGCGAGGCCGCGTTCACCCACGGCAAGGAGGACATCCCCGACCTCCACCTCAACGGCCGGGAGGCCGGCGAGACCGCCGCCCGCGCCGGCGCCCGCCGCCTCGTCCTCACCCACATCCCCCCGTGGACGGACCCCGGGACCAACCTGGCCGACGCCCGCTCGGCGTACACGGGTCCGGTGGAACTGGCGGCGCCCCGAGTGACGTACGAGATCTGACGGCTTCCGCGCACACGAAGGCCCCCGGAACCAGGTGGTTCCGGGGGCCTTCGGCCGTATGGAGGGACGGCTCACGCCTTCGTGAGGTCCTCGATCTCCTCCTCGGGCTCACGGCCCGGGGTGGCGAGGTTGAACTTGATGATCGCGAAGCGGAAGACCACGTAGTAGATCACCGCGAAGACCAGGCCGATCGGGATGATCATCCAGGGCTTGGTGGCCAGGTTCCAGTTCAGGAAGTAGTCGATCGCACCGGCCGAGAAGCTGAAGCCGTGATGCACGCCCAGGGCCCAGGTGATGGCCATCGACAGGGCGGTCAGGACCGCGTGGATCACGTACAGGACCGGCGCGATGAACATGAACGCGAACTCGATCGGCTCGGTGATGCCCGTGACGAACGAGGTGAGCGCGAGCGACATCATCATGCCGCCGACGACCTTGCGGCGCTCGGGGCGGGCGGTGTGCGTGATCGCCAGGGCGGCGGCCGGCAGCGCGAACATCATGATGGGGAAGAAGCCGGTCATGAACTGCCCGGCGGTCGGGTCGCCGTGGAAGAAGCGCGGCAGGTCGCCGTGCCACAGGGCGCCCGTGGAGTCCTTGTACGAGCCGATCTCCTGCCAGGCCACCGTGTTCACGAACTGGTGCATGCCGACCGGGAGCAGCGCGCGGTTGATCGCGCCGAAGATGCCGGCGCCGACGGCGCCGAGGCCGGTCATCCACTCACCGAAATTGGTGATGACGTCGCCGATGGGCTCCCAGACCAGGCCGAAGAACACGCCGACGGCGGTGCCGATGAAGGCCATCAGGATCGGGACCAGACGGCGGCCGTTGAAGAAGCCGAGCCAGTCGGGCAGCTTGGTGCGGTGGAACCGCTGCCAAGTGACGGCGGCTATCAGGCCCATGATGATGCCGCCGAAGACCTTCGGGTCGTTGTACGTCGCGGCGACGTCCGCGCCCTTGGTCACCTTGGCGTCGGTGATGGGGAACGCGGTCAGCACGTTCTTGTAGACCAGGAAGCCGACCAGCGCCGCCAGTGCCGTGGAGCCGTCGGCCTTCTTGGCGAAGCCGATGGCGATGCCGACACAGAACAGCAGCGGCAGGTTGCCGAACACGGCGTCACCTGCGGTCATGAACACGGCCGCGACCTTGTTCCAGCCGAGGCCGTCCTTGCCGAAGACGTCGTCCTGGCCGAGGCGGAGCAGAATGCCCGCCGCCGGCAGCACGGCGATCGGCAGCTGCAGGCTGCGGCCGACCTTCTGCAGGCCCTGGAACAGGCCGGATCCCCGCTTCTTTGCGGGTGCCGCCGATGCGGTGGCGGTGCTCATAGTTCCTCCATGTGCTGGCGCTGCCGGGGGACGGGAAGGGCGAAACAGGGGTGGGCAGCGGCCGCGTGGTCTACACCACTCAGTGGTGTAGACCTGTTCTAGCACGGTGAAGGCTGGATAAGGAAGGCACGAATTTTGTGGCCTCGGCCATAACGGGAACAAGCGGTTCCGGTCATGTCGAAGGGCCCCCGGACCGACAGGTCCGGGGGCCCTTCGTGAAACGGCCTCCGCCGCGGAGGCCTGGGCGGGCCTCCGCGGCAGAGGCCGCTGTCCTGGCGCGGAGCTCTACGCCTTGGTGGTGTCCTCCACGTCCTCCTCGGGCTCCCGCCCCGGAGTCTTCAGATCGAACTTCGTGATCGCGAACCGGAAGATCGCGTAATACACGGCGGCGAAGCACAGCCCGATCGGCACGATCGCCCACGGCCTGGTCGCCAGGTTCCAGTTGATGACGTAGTCGATCAGACCCGCGGAGAAGCTGAAGCCGTCGTGCACACCCAGCCCCCATGTCACCGCCATGGAAACGCCGGTGAGCACCGCGTGCACCGCGAAGAGCAGCGGCGCGATGAACAGGAACGAGTACTCGATCGGCTCGGTGATACCCGTGACGAACGACGTCAGCGCCACCGACAGCATCAGACCGCCGATCTCCTTGCGGCGATGGGGCTTCGCGGTGTGCGCGATCGCAAGCGCCGCCGCGGGCAGCGCGAACATCATGATCGGGAAGAAGCCCGAGAGGAACTGCCCCGCGTTCGGGTCGCCCGCAAGGAACATATTGATGTCGCCGTGCACGACCTGACCGTCCGGCTTGGTGTAACTGCCGAACTGGAACCAGATGGGCACGTTCAGGAACTGGTGCAGACCGATCACCAGCAACGCCCGGTTGGCCAGACCGAACACACCCGAACCCCACGCCCCCAACCCGACCAGCCAGTCGCTGAAGTTCTCCAGCGCGTCACCGATCGGCGGCCACACCCACACGCACAGAGAGGCGAACGCGATCGCCACGAACGCCATGATGATCGGCACCAGACGGCGGCCGTTGAAGAAGCCGAGCCAGTCCACCAGCTTCGTCCGGTGATAACGCTGCCAGAAGTACGCCGACAGCAGCCCGATGACGATGCCGCCGAAGACCCCGGGATTCTGGTAGGTGAACTCCACGACGGAGTTGTCCTCCAGCTGGCAGCCCAGCTTGATGGCGGCGCTCCCGGACGGACAGTCCTCCGGGAACGCGCGCAGCACGTTGTAGTAGACGAGGAAGCCCACGACCGCCGCGAGCGCCGTGGAACCGTCCGCCTTCTTCGCCATACCGATGGCCACGCCGACACAGAACAGCATCGGCAGCCCGAGCTGACCGTCCAGCAGCGCGCCGCCCGCCGCGCCCATCACCTTGGAGACGTTGTCCCAGCCGAGCCCGTCCGCACCGAACACGTCCGGCTGACCCAGCCGGTTGAGGATGCCGGCGGCCGGCAGCACGGCGATCGGCAACTGAAGACTGCGGCCCATCTTCTGCAGGCCCTGGAAGGCCTTGTTCCAGCGGGCGCGCGCCGGTGAGACAGCACTGACGGCACTCATGGGCGTCCTCCGGGCCGGGCCGGTTTGGCGACTCCAGGCCGACTGGTGTAGACCAGTTGACGACGGGTCGCTCTGTCGTGATCGCCATCATTCGGCACCTACGACATGGCCGCTCGCGAAGATGGGCCAACTGTGGGTTACTGCGACAAAGCGGTTCTGATCAGGGAGTAGGACATGGCCACGAAGGCTGAGAAGATCGTCGCCGGGCTCGGCGGCATCGAGAACATCGAAGAGGTCGAAGGCTGCATCACCCGGCTCCGCACCGAGGTCGCCAACCCGGACCTGGTGAACGAGGCCGCCCTGAAGGCCGCCGGCGCGCACGGAGTCGTCAGGATGGGCACCGCCATCCAGGTCGTCATCGGCACGGACGCCGACCCCATCGCGGGCGAGATCGAAGACATGATGTGAGCGACCGGACCCACTGAAGCCGGCCCGGCTCCCCGCGAGCCACCCACCGCTTCAAACGCTCCGGCTCACCCTTGAGGGGCTGTTTCCGCCACCGGCGGACAGCCCCTCACCCCTGTGCGGATAGGCTCGACGCCATGTCTCGAATCGACGGCCGCACCCCCGAACAGCTGCGCCCCATCACCATCCAGCGCGGTTGGAGCAAGCATGCCGAGGGCTCCGTCCTCGTCTCCTTCGGCGACACCAAGGTCTTCTGCACGGCCTCCGTCACCGAAGGCGTCCCGCGCTGGCGCAAGGGCAGCGGCGAGGGCTGGGTCACCGCCGAGTACTCCATGCTGCCCCGCGCCACCAACACCCGCGGCGACCGCGAATCGGTCCGCGGCAAGATCGGCGGCCGCACCCACGAGATCAGCCGCCTCATCGGACGCTCCCTGCGCGCCGTCATCGACTACAAGGCGCTCGGCGAGATCACCATCGTCCTCGACTGCGACGTCCTCCAGGCCGACGGCGGCACCCGCACCGCGGCCATCACCGGCGCGTACGTCGCCCTCGCCGACGCCGTCACCTGGGCCCAGGGCAAGAAGCTGATCAAGGCCGGCCGCAAGCCGCTCACCGGCACCGTCTCCGCCGTCTCCGTCGGCATCGTCGGCGGCGTCCCGCTCCTCGACCTCTGCTACGAGGAGGACGTGAAGGCCGACACCGACATGAACGTCGTGTGCACCGGCGACGGCCGCTTCGTCGAGGTCCAGGGCACCGCCGAGGCCGAGCCCTTCGACCGCAAGGAGCTCAACGCCCTTCTGGACCTCGCCGTCGGGGGCTGCGACGAACTCGCCGCCATCCAGCGCGCGGTACTCGAAGCGACAGGTGAGGCAACCGCGCGTTAACCTTTCGCGTTCTTAGGGGTACGGGCGTACGGTCCAGCCGTGCGCCCGCCGGCCCTGTCGGGCGGTTCGGGCCCTCCGCGCAGCGGAGTGCACCGGCCGCCGGCGCGGCCGCGCCACATCATGCCCACGGGGAGGGACCGTTCCATGGCCGCGCGCCACCGCCATCGTCGCCGTACCGCAGCACTCGCCGTCGTCGCCGCACTCGTCGCCCTGCCGGCGGCCGTCGGCTGCGACGCCGTGAGCAAGGCGCTCGACTGCGTCCAGACCGCCGACTCGATCGCCGACAGCGTCACCGACCTCCAACAGGCCGTCGAGAACGCGGCGAACGACCCGACGCAGACCGACGAGTCCCTCAACTCGATCGAGAACAACCTCGACAAGATAGGTGACAAGACCGACAACGCGGACGTCAACAAGGCGGTCGACGACCTCAGCAAGGCCGTCGCCAACGTCCGCACGGCCGTCAAGAACGGCGACAGCACCCCCGACATCAGCCCCGTGACGGACGCGGCGGGCGAACTGACGAAGGTGTGCACGCCGTAACGCACGCGCGGAACGGACGGGGACCGGACGGGGCCGACTCGGATCGGACCTGCGGACCGGACCCGAACCCGGACCGGCTCGGGATCGGACGGGCGACCGACTCGGATCGGACCCGGGGCCCGGACTCGGAGATACTGGCGACCATGACCCGCCTGATCCTCGCCACCCGCAATGCCGGAAAGCTCACCGAGTTGAAGGCGATCCTCGCCGACGCAGGGCTCACCCATGACCTCGTCGGCGCGGACGCCTACCCGGACATCCCCGACGTCAAGGAAACCGGCGTCACCTTCGCGGAGAACGCCCTGCTGAAGGCCCACGCGCTGGCGCAGGCCACCGGCCTGCCGGCCGTCGCCGACGACTCGGGCCTGTGCGTCGACGTCCTGAACGGCGCCCCCGGCATCTTCTCCGCCCGCTGGGCCGGCAGCCACGGCAACGACCGGGCCAACCTGGACCTGCTCCTCGCCCAGCTCTCCGACATCGACGCCCCCCACCGGGGCGCCCACTTCGCCTGCGCGGCGGCCCTCGCCCTGCCGGACGGCACGGAACGCGTCGTCGAGGGCCAACTGCTCGGCACCCTCCGCCACAACCCCGCCGGCACGAACGGCTTCGGCTACGACCCGATCCTCCAGCCCGAGGGCGACACCCGGACCTGCGCGGAGCTCTCCCCCACGGAGAAGAACGCGATCAGCCACCGGGGCAAGGCGTTCCGGGCACTGGTGCCGGTGGTACGGGAGCTGTTGGGCTGACGCAAGCGAGCCGTGGACCCGTCCTTGGCGGACTGGATCCACGGCTCGTCGGCAGTGCGGCCGGTGGGATTCGAACCCACACGGGTGTGAACCCACTGGGACCTAAACCCAGCATGACTGCCATTCCATCACGGCCGCTCAAAAACGGTCATAGTCTTCGACCGGCGGCGTTCAGTCTACGGGGGGAGCAGCTCGCCCGGCGAGTGGCATTCGCCCCTTCTGGCGGCACCACGTCTCCGTCAGGGCATGACAGTTGGGACACAGATACCGCAGATTCTCCCTGCGGTTGTCCCGCCAGTCCCCGTTGACGTGGTCGATCTGCAAGGTGATCCGGCGGCCCAACCACTCACCGGTGCTGCCGCAGCTCGTACATGCGTAAGGCACCCCGATCTCGGTCATGGCCCGGTGGAGCCGGGTTCTGTTGGTCCGTCCGGCTTTGTTCGGCATGACGACCAGCACCTGGTGTGCGATCGATGGAGGTGCTGGGCGCTCCGGCCGCCCCCAGGCCCGGCGCTTGAAGTGACTGGTGTCGAGAGCGAGGCGGGAGGCTGCGCGCCGGACCCGGCGGTGATTGGTGTCCGTAACGTTCATCCCGAGCCCGCGCATGACATCGGCGTAGCTGGTGGAACGTGCTACGAGACTGCGGAGCTCGTCCTCGGGAATCCGTGCGCGCTGGTGCGAGAAGTGTCCGATGTCGACGCCATGGGCCGCCAGCATGCGGCCCACTGCCGCTCGCGAGCGGCTGTCGTCCGGGACCCCCAGTGTGCGTGCCGTGCCACGCACGCTGGTGGCCGTGGCTGCGGCTTTCCGTAGTTCTTCAGGGGTGAAGGGCAGGCCTGGTTCGGCGCGATCCATGCCCGGGAAGTGGGCGATGTCAATTCCCGCCGCGCTGATGCGGCGTCGGATGTGGGAGAGCGTCCCCGTGGCCAGCGTGGCGCCCAGCTTCAAAGCCACTTCGCGCAGGGAGGACGACGAGGCGGCAGCTTCGGCGATGGCGGCATCGGGGTATTTGCGCCACGGGCTGCGTTTGGCGAAGTGGCTGGTGTCGAGCCCGTGATTCGCTACTTTCTCCTGGAGCACACGGCGTTGGCCCCCACTCGTCCTGAGACCGAGCCGTCGCATCAGATCAGTCCAGTTGCGCGCCTCGGCGATGACCGGCGCGAGTTGCTCCCTGCTGTACGGGTCTCGTTCTGGTGCGCTGTGGCCAGGCGCGGCCGTCGCGCCAGGTCCTGCCGTACTCCCCATGCTCATGTACCTCCTGCCTCGACCGCGCGTTCGCAGCTTCGTACGGAGTAACGAGCCGTTGATCGGATGGTCACCTCCCTTGACGTGCTGCTGACCGGCAGTCAGGTCCCCGGGGGTGGGGGCACGTCCGCCCAGGAGGCTTCTGGCGCGGCCGGGGCGGGTGACCTCAATGCCCCGACGTAGCCTTCAGCCCCACCACCGCCACCAGGAGCAGGCAGACGAAGAAGATGCGGGCCGCTGTTGCCGGTTCGCCGAGGATCGTCATGCCGAGGACTGCCGCGCCCGCCGCGCCGATGCCGACCCAGACGCCGTAGGCCGTGCCGATCGGGAGCGACTTCGCGGCGTAGGAGAGGAGGACCATGCTCGCGATGATTCCCGCGCCCGTCAGGAGGCTGGGGACCAGGCGTGTGAAGCCCTCGGTGTACTTCATTCCGATCGACCAGCCCACTTCGAGCAGACCGGCGACGATCAACAGGACCCAGGCCATGGGGGCACCTCCGGGAGACGACGGCTTGACGGCGGTGCGTCGTCTTTGCGGTGCCCGGTACGGCGCGTCTCGTCGGGGTCCCTCCACGGTAGCAAAGGGATGGCAAAAGGGGCCGGTGACCATGGTCACCGGCCCCTCTGGACGACGTATGCCCTACAAATACAGGCCGGTCGAGTCCTCGGACCCTTCGAACCGGTCGGCGGCCACGGCGTGCAGATCCCGCTCGCGCATCAGCACGTAGGCGGTCCCGCGCACCTCGACCTCGGCACGGTCCTCGGGGTCGTACAGGACCCGGTCGCCCGGTTCGACCGTCCGGACGTTCTGTCCGACCGCGACGACCTCGGCCCAGGCGAGCCGACGGCCGACGGCCGCCGTCGCGGGGATCAGGATGCCGCCGCCGGAGCGCCGCTCGCCCTCGGCGGCGTCCTGCCGTACCAGCACGCGGTCGTGCAGCATCCGGATGGGCAACTTGTCGTCATGGGTGCTGTGCTTTTCCCGATTGGCGCTCACGCCCCGAACCTACCTGTCCCTGCCGGTTTCGTACGCGGGCGGGTCAGCGCTTGCGCCGCTGCGTGCCCACCACGAGCAGCCCGACGAGTCCGACCGCGACCAGAGCCGCGGGCACGATGCGTCCCAGCCTGGGAGCGCCCTCTTCGGTGACGAACTGCCCCTTCACATCGCCGACGACGCGATTGACGCCGACGTAGGCGCGCCCCAGCGTGTGATCGATGTTCGAGGCGACCTTGGCCTTGGCGTCTCCGACGATCGTCTTCGGGTGTACTCGTACGCCGATCTCGTCGAGCGTGTCGGCGAGTGTTGCGCGGCGGTTCTTGATGTCCGCCTCGATCTGCGCCGGAGTCCTGGTATCCGGCGTTCTCGACGTATCCGACACCGCGCTGCCTCCGTGGTCGTGTTGTGACTCCCTGATTCGGACAGTCTGTCAGTTCGGACCGGACCGCACCCCTCGGCACCCCCCATTACGCTCGTTCCGTATCCATTCCATCCCCCCGGCCACGTGAGGTTCCGATGAGCGAGCGACTCCAGCCCGGCGACACCGCCCCCGCCTTCACCCTGCCCGACGCCGACGGCAACGAGGTTTCCCTCGCCGATCACAAGGGCCGCAAGGTCATCGTCTACTTCTACCCGGCCGCCCTCACTCCCGGCTGCACGAAGCAGGCCTGCGACTTCACGGACAACCTCGACGTGCTGGCGAGCGCCGGTTACGACGTCATCGGGGTCTCCCCGGACAAGCCGGAGAAGCTCGCCAAGTTCCGCGAGAAGGAGTCCCTGAAGGTGACGCTGGTCGGGGACACGGACAAGACGGTTCTGGAGGCGTACGGCGCCTTCGGCGAGAAGAAGCTGTACGGCAAGACGGTCGTCGGTGTCATCCGTTCCACGGTGGTCGTGGACGAGGAGGGCAAGGTCGAGCGGGCGCTGTACAACGTGAAGGCGACCGGGCACGTGGCGAAGATCATCAAGGATCTCGGGATCTGACCGCGGGGATCCGGCCGCAGGAGTCCGACCGGTGGCTGACCGCGGGGCTCGGACCGTTCAGGGCCTCCTGGGCGGGAGCCCGCTCAGGGCTTTCTGGACGTGAGCCCGCCCAGTGGGTCCACGCCTGGTGTCGTGCCCGTGGTGCCGCCGTTCGTGGCTCCGCCGGTCGTGCCGCCGCTGGTGGGGGATCCGGTGGTGCCGCCGCCCGTGGTGGCACCACCGGTGGTGCCGCTGGGGGTTCCGCCGGAGCTGTTGGTGCCGCCGGTGGCCGGACTCTGGGTCTGGCCGTTCGTCGGCGCCGGTGTGCTGCCGTTCGCTCCGCCCTGTGTCTCGTCCTCGTCCTGGCCGCCGTCCGTGCTGCCGTCGTCCTGACCGTCGGTGGCGTCCGGTTCGCTGGGCTCGTAGCTGGGATAGTCCGGTTCCTCGGCGCCCGGCTGGAGCCGGAGGTCGAAGTCCGCCGCCTCGGTGTCCCCGAGGGCGTCCCCGGTGAACTGGGCCCAGATCTGGGCGGGGTAGCCGCCGCCGTTGATGCGGGGCTGTCCGAGGGCGCCGTACAGGGACTTGTGGGCGCCGGTCTCGGGATCCTGGCCCATCACGGAGACGACGGTGGCGAGGTCGGGGGTGTAGCCCGCGAACCAGGCGGCCGTGTCCTCCTCCGCGGTGCCGGTCTTGCCCGCGGCGGGGCGGCCGGCGGCCTGCGCGGCCTGGCCGGTGCCGCCGTCGACGACGCTCTGGAGCATCGAGGTGGTGGTGTCGGCCGCCTCGCGGCTCACCGTCTGCCGAACGCTGCGGGCAGGCAGCTCCACATCCTCCTCGCCGTCCTTGGTGACCTTCTCGACGAGTGTGTACGTGCCGTGCCTGCCGTGGTTGGCGAGCGTGGCGTACGCCTCCGCCATGTCGAGGACGCTGGCGGTGGCCGGACCGAGGGCGATGGAGGGGGAGGCGGTCAGGTCGGGGGTGCCGGCGGGGAGGCCGAGGGCCACGGCGGTCTTCTCCACCTTGGCGGGGCCGACGTCGACGGCCATCTGCGCGTACACCGAGTTGACCGACTTGTCGGTGGCGGTGCGGACGGTGATGTCGCCGTACGAGACGCCGTCCTCGTTCTCCGGGGCGTAGAAGCCGCCGTTCCAGCCTTCCACGGGCCGCTGGTCGGTGCCGTCGTAGATCGTGTTCGGGGTGATGACGCGGCCGTCCTGGGTCTGCGAGTCGTTCTGGACGGCCGAGGTGAAGACGAACGGCTTGAAGGTGGAGCCGACCTGGTAGTCGCGGCGGGTCGCGTTGTTGACGTACTGCTGGGTGTAGTCGATGCCGCCGTACATCGCGAGGACCTTGCCGCTGGACGGGTCGATGGCGACGCCGCCGGCGCGGACGTAGGTGTCGACCTTGCGGTTCTTCTTGTCGAGCTGGTCCATCACCTGGTCGTTCACGGCCTTCACGAAGGCGTCCTGCTTGGGCTTCTGGAGTGTGGTGGTGACGCGGTAGCCGCCGGTGGTGAGGGTGTCCTCGTCGATGATCTTGTTCGAGGTCAGATAGTCGTTGACGGCCTGCACGAGGTAGCCGCGCTGGCCCGACATGCCCGCCGAGCCCTTGGCCTGCTTGGGCGGAGCGAAGGTGATGCGGGCGCGATCCGCCGGGGTCAGCCACTTCTTCTTGACCATGCCGTCGAGGACGTAGTTCCAGCGGGAGAGGGCCGCGGCCTTGTTCTCGGGGTGCGCGATCACGTCGTACTCGCTGGGCGCGTTGAGCAGGGCGGCGAGGTAGGCGCCCTGGGCGACGGTCAGACGCCGGGCGTCGACGCCGTAGTAGGCCTGCGCGGCGGCCTGGATGCCGTAGGCGTTGCGGCCGTAGTAGCTGGTGTTGAGGTAGCCCTCCAGGATGTCGTCCTTGCTCTTCTCCCGGTCGAGCTTGATGGAGATGAAGAACTCCTTCACCTTGCGGGTGACGGTCTGTTCCTGGCCCAGGTAGTAGTTCTTCACGTACTGCTGGGTGATCGTCGAGCCGGACTGTCTGCCCTTGCCGGTGACGGTGTTCCAGCCGGCGCGGAGCATCGCCTTCGGGTCGACGGCGGACTCGGTGTAGAAGTCGCGGTCCTCGGCGGCGAGGGTGGCGTGCTGGGCGTCCTTGGAGATCTGGGCGAGCGAGACGTTCTCGCGGTTGACGTCGCCGTCGCGGGCGAGCTGGCTGCCGTCGGCGTACAGGTAGACGTTGCTCTGCTTGGTCGCGGCGGCGTTCGCGGGCGGGATCTTGACGAGGAAGTAGCCGAGCGCGAAGAGGCCGATGACGAGCAGCAGCGCGCCGAGGATCGTGCCGAGCAGCATGCGCCAGGTCGGGACGAGCCTGCGCCAGCCGGTCCTTTTCCGCTTCTGCGTCTTGCCGGGCTTGCCCGGTCCTGTCTGTGGTCCCGCCGCGGGGGCCGGGGCCGGGCGGGGGCCCGGTTCCGGTTCCCTGGGTGCCCAGCCCTGGCTGCGTTGCTGCGGCTGCGGCTTGTCGCTCATCTGTTCGCCGAACTCCTGTTTATGGTCGTACGTTCCCATACGACCTCGTACGCCTGGTGCGTCCCCTCTTGAAGACTCTCGCACCATGCGTTCCGTTCCCGGATCCCGGGACGTGTCGCGCCGGAAAATGCCTGGCGGGCCACACGGGGCCGGGACTAGGCTCCTGCGCTTTGGCTCAACGCGGAGGAAAGGGACGGGTTGTGGGCACAGCGCGGTTGTACGCGTCCGTCGCGGCGAGCGGGTTCCGGCGCTACGCCACCTATCGGATCGCCACCGCGGCGGGTGTCTTCACCAACACCGTCTTCGGGCTGATCCTGGCGTACATCTTCATCGCCCTGTGGGACACCAAGCCGCACCTCGGCGGCTACGACCAGGCGCAGGCGCTCAGCTATGTGTGGCTCAGCCAGGCGCTGCTGATGGTGGTCGCCGTGATGGGCGGCGGCTTCGAGGACGAACTGATCGAGCGGATCCGTACGGGTGACATCGCGATCGACCTGTACCGGCCGGCCGACCTCCAGATGTGGTGGCTCGCCCAGGACATGGGCCGGGCGCTGTTCCATCTGATGGGCCGCGGAGTGATTCCGCTGGCCTTCGGCGCCTTCTTCTTCGACCTGGCGCTGCCCTCCGATCCGCTGACCTGGCTCGCCTTCCTGGTGGCGGTCGTGCTCGGGGTGGCCGTCAGTTTCGCGATCCGTTTCCTGGTGGCGCTGTCCGCGTTCTGGCTTCTCGACGGGGCGGGTGTGGCGCAGCTGGCGTTCATCGCGGGGATCTTCTGCTCGGGGATGCTGCTGCCGCTGAACGTGTTCCCGGGCGTCCTCGGCGACGTCGTACGGGCCCTGCCCTGGTCGTCGCTGATCCAGGCACCCGTGGACGTCCTGCTCGGCACGGCCGATCCGCTGAGCACGTACGTGTCGCAGGCCGCCTGGGCCCTCGGGCTGCTCACGGCCGGGCGGCTGGTCCAGTCGGTGGCGACGAGGAGGGTGGTGGTGCAGGGTGGCTGACCCGGTGGAGCGGGGGACGCGGGTCGTGGCCGGTCCGGTGGGGGAGGGGGCGCCCCGGTGGGCCGGTCCGGTGCGGGAGGTGGTCCGCGCGGCGGACTTCCCGCCCTTCGAGCGGCAGGGGGCGTACGAGCGGCTGCGCGACGGGCTGCGCGCCTACCGCCTGATCACCGCGATGTGGATCCGCTCCACGATGGCCTACCGGGCCTCCTTCGCGATGACGGCCTTCGGGAACTTCCTTGCCACCGCCCTCGACTTCGTGGCGATCCTGCTGATGTTCTCGCAGGTCGACCGGATCGGCGGCTACAGCCTGCCCGAGGTCGCCCTGCTCTACGGCGCGGCCGGCACCGCCTTCGGGCTCGCGGACCTCGCGCTCGGCTCGATGGACCGGCTCGGGCGCCGGGTGCGCGACGGCACACTCGACACGCTCCTGGTCCGCCCCGTGCCGGTGCTCGCCCAGGTCGCCGCGGACCGCTTCGCACTGCGCCGCCTCGGCCGTATCACCCAGGGTCTGCTCGTCCTCGGATACGCCCTCGTGGTTCTCGACATCCACTGGACGCCGCTCAAGGTGCTGATGATCCCGCTGATGCTGCTCAGCGGGGGAGCGATCTTCTCGGCGGTGTTCGTGGCGGGCGCGTCCTTCCAGTTCATCGCCCAGGACGCCGCCGAGGTGCAGAACTCCTTCACGTACGGCGGCAGCACGCTCCTGCAGTACCCGCCGACCGTCTTCGCCAAGGACCTGCTGCGCGGGGTGACCTTCGTGCTCCCGCTCGCCTTCGTCAACTGGCTGCCCGCGCTGTACGTGCTGGGGCGGCCCTATCCGCTCGACCTGCCGACGTGGGTCGCGTTCACACCACCACTCGTGGCGGCGGGCTGCTGCGCGCTGGCCGGGATCGCCTGGCGCGCGGGGCTGCGCGCGTACCGGAGTACGGGAAGTTAGGGGAATGGGCGTGGCCATCGCCGGGGACAGCGAATGCACCGGTCCGGAGCGGGACTTCACCGGGCCGGACCGGGAACGGGACTTCACCGGGCCGGAGAGGGAACGGGACTTCGCCGGGCCGGAACGGGACATCAAGGGTCCGGACGACGCCTTCATCGAGCTCGACGGCGTCGAGAAGGTCTTCGACGTGCGCAAGAAGACGGGCTTCCTGCGCAGTGAGCGCCGGCGGGTGCGGGCCGTCGACTCGATCTCCTTCACCGTGCGGCGCGGCGAGATGGTCGGCTACATCGGCCCGAACGGCGCCGGCAAGTCGACCACCATCAAGATGCTGACCGGCATCCTCACCCCGTCCGGGGGCCGGCTGCGTGTCGCGGGCCTCGACCCGTCGCGCGAGCGCACCCGTCTCGCGCGCCGGATCGGCGTCGTGTTCGGGCAGCGCACCACCCTGTGGTGGGACCTCCCGCTGATCGACTCCTACCGGCTGATGCACCGCATGTACCGCATCCCGGACGGTCGTTACCGGGAGAACCTCGACCGTTGTGTCGAACTCCTGGAGCTCGGCGACCTGTTGGACGTCCCGGTGCGGCAGCTGTCGCTGGGGCAGCGGATGCGCGGCGACATCGCGGCGGCCCTGCTGCACGACCCTGAGGTGCTCTACCTGGACGAGCCGACGATCGGGCTCGACGTGATCAGCAAGGCGCGGGTCCGGGAGTTCCTGCGGGACCTGAACGCCGAGCGGGGTACGACCGTTCTGCTCACCACGCACGACCTCACCGACATCGAGCAGTTGTGCCGGCGGGTGATGGTCATCGACCACGGGCGGCTGATGTACGACGGTCCGCTGAGCGGGCTGCACGAGGTGGGGGAGAGCGAGCGGACGCTGGTGGTGGACCTGGAGCGGGAACTGCCGCCGATCGAGGTGGAGTCGGCGCGGGTGGTGAAGGTGGAGGGGCCGCGGCAGTGGCTGGCGTTTCCCGCCGCCGGGTCGGCGGCTCCGCTGGTGGCGCGGATCGCGGCGGAGTATCCGTTGATGGACCTCTCGGTGCGGGAGCCGGACATCGAGGCGGTCATCAGCCGCATGTACGCGGGGAAGGCCGGTACGGCAGGGAAAGCGGTCTCGCAGCGGGAGGCGCCGGAAGGCCGGGCCGGATAGCCCGCGGGCGGGGGAACTCGTAGGCTGCTGTCCATGACCGACGACGAACTCCCGGAGCTGCGCGCCTCCGACGCCGATCGTGAACGAGTCGCCGAACAGCTGAGGGACGCCCTCGCCGAAGGCCGCCTCGACATGGAGGAGTTCGAGGAGCGGCTGGAGGCGACGTACAGCGCCCGTACCTACGGTGAGTTGACCCCGATCACCCGTGATCTGCCGGGCGCGGCCGCGAGTGCTCCCATATCCATGGTCAAGAGGCCTATGGACGACGGGAGTTGGGGCGCTCGTGTCGTCGGCGGCGAGGGCTCGTCCTCGTGGGGCGTGGCGATCCTGTCCGGATTCGAGCGCAAGGGCCGCTGGACGGTGCCGAAGCGTTTCAACTCCTTCGCCTTCATGGGCGGCGGCGAACTCGACCTGCGTGAGGCGAACTTCGCGGACCACGAGGTCGTCATCAACTGCGTCGCGATCATGGGCGGGATGAACGTGATCGTGCCGCCCGGCGTCGAGGTCGTCGTCCGGGGCATCGGCATCATGGGCGGCTTCGACCACCGTGAGTCGGACCAGGCCGGCGAACCCGGGGCACCCCGGGTGATCGTCACGGGCTTCGCCTTCTGGGGCGGTGTCGGCGTCGAGCGGAAACTCACCCGTGCCGAGCGGCAGCGCCTCAAGGAGGAGCGCCGCCAGGAGAAGCTGGAGCGCAGGGCGGCCCGCAAGGAGCTCCAGGGTTCACGGGGCGGGGGCCTCGACGACATGTTCGACGTGCTCGACGACGCCCGCGACCTGATCCGGGACCGTCACGAGGACCGGCACGAACGCCACGAGGAGCGCAGGGAGCGGCACCGGGAACGCCGGGAGGACCGCCACCGGCGGCGCGACGGCGACTACTGAACGGCGGCCCCGTCCGGGCCGCGGGCCTCTGGCGCCGTCCGGTGACACCGAGGTCCGGTGTCCTGCCACCGAGGCGTGCGCCGTCCGGGGCCGGCGACGCCCGGCGGATCACAGGTCCGCCGGAGCCGCACCCTTCAGGTCTCCCAGGTCGAACACGTCGGCCATCCGCCGGTACCCCTTGTCGCTGGGGTGCAGGTGATCGCCCGAGTCGTAGTCGCTCCGCAGCCGGCGCGGGTTGTACGGGTCCCGCAGGGCCGCGTCGAAGTCGACGACGGCGTCGTACACGTTCCCGGACCGGATCTCCGCGTTCACGGCCCGGCGTACGGCATCCCGCGCGTCCGTGTAGCCCCGGTGTCCCTGGAAGGGCATCAGTGTGGCGCCGACGACCCGCAGTCCACGGGCGTGCGCCTGCCGCACCAGGGTCCGCAGGCCGTCGGTGACGGTGCGCGGATCGACCTGGTTCGGGTTGCGCAGGATGTCGTTGACCCCGAGGTCGATGACGACGGCCCTGACGTTCGTACGGTCGAGCACGTCCCGCCCGAAGCGGCTCAGCCCGCTGGGGTTGTCGGCCGGCCGGCCGAGCCCGGCGGCGAGGATCCGGTTCCCGCTGATGCCCTGGTTGACGACGCTGTAGCGGGGCGTCTCGCCGCTTCCGGCCGAGGCGCGCAGCCGCTCCGAAAGGACGTCCGTCCAGCGGTGGTTGGCCCCCACGGTGGAGGTGATGCCGTCGGTGAGCGAATCGCCGAGGACGACGACGGTGCCCGCGGCCTCGTCGCTCAGCACGTCGAGCGCGGTCAAGTAGCGCCAGTACGGGCTCTGTCCGGTGTACGAGACGCCGCTCACGTCCTCGGTGCGGTCGCCCTCGGCGACGTACGAGAGCTGCCGTGCGAACGGGTGGTAGGTCACCGGTCCGGACGGGGTCGGCGAGTACGTCGTCACGAGGACGTCCGCGCCGTGCGGGATGCGCACCCGCACGGCGTCGCTCATCACCTGTCCGCCTGCCGGGACCGCGACCGTCGTGGCGCCGCCGAACGTGAGGCGGCGCATGGTGCCGACCGCGGCGGCGGCGTTGTTCGCCGTCGCGGCCACGGCGATCGTGGCGTGCGAGACGGTGAGCGGCTGCTGCCCGTAGAGATTGGACAGCGTGATGCGGGCACTCGTACCCCCGGCGGCCGCGTGCACGACGTTGCGCACGGAGCGGCCCGCCAGTCCGGTCGTTTCCGTGCCGGGCTCGGCTCCGGCCGGGGAGGCCGACCAGGCGCCGACCCAGGTGCCGGTGGAGGCGGGTGCGGCGGCGTTGTGTGTCGTGCGGCCACCGGCGACGTCGGACCTGGTGCCCGTGCCGTCGTCGGCCGCGACACCGATGTATATGGCTGCGGAAAGGACCACGACCACGGCAAGGACCGCGGCGAGCAGGGCATAACCGTGACGCTTGGTCATGCGATGCGTTTCTCCTCCAACGAGTGGGAGCCCGGGACTCCGATGTGATCACCCCATGATGCGTCATGGGGTGGACGAGCACCGAAGCACCCCCTACGGGACCCCCCGGTCGATTCCCCAACCGAACAGACGCCGGGAACTCCTGTGTCGTTCCAGGAGTCGGTCAGGAAGAGAGGGAGAAAGGGACAATGTGTACGGGGTGTGACGGGGCTTGCGAACGGGTGGAGTGAATGGAACGCACGAATTCGGGTGAACCGGACGACATGGAGCAGCATGCCCGTCCCGGCGCCGCCGCGAACACGACGACGGCCGCCGGGCCTCCGGGCCGGGCGATGAACACCTTCAGCCCCGCCGACGAGGAGAAGCGCCGCGGGGTGCGCCGGATGAAGGCGACCGCCACCGGCCTGCTGCTCTTCGTCGCCGTCGTCTACGTGCTGGCCAAGTGGGCCTCGCACGAGGGCGCGGGCGCCTGGGCCGGCTATGTCGCGGCGGCCGCGGAGGCGGGCATGGTCGGCGCGCTGGCGGACTGGTTCGCCGTCACGGCCCTCTTCCGGCATCCGCTCGGCCTGCCCATCCCGCACACCGCGATCATCCCCACGAAGAAGGACCAGCTGGGCGTCTCGCTGGGCGAGTTCGTCGGCGAGAACTTCCTCTCCGAGGACGTCGTCCGGCAGCGGCTGCGCGCCGTGGGCATCGGCAGCAGGCTGGGCGCCTGGCTCGCCGATCCCGAACACGCGGACCGGGTCACGGCCGAGCTGGCCGCCGCGCTCCGAGGCGCGCTGACCGTCCTCAGGGACTCCGACGTGCAGGCCGTCGTCGGTGAGGCGATCACCCGGCGCGCCGACGCCCAGGAGATCGCGCCCGGCATAGGGAAGATGCTGGAGAAGATCGTCGCGGACGGCGGCCACAAACGGATCGTCGACCTGGTGGTCACCCGCGCCCACGACTGGCTGGTGTTCCACGACGAGCAGGTCATGGACGCCGTCCAGGGCGGCGCGCCCGGCTGGACGCCCCGCTTCGTCGACAAGAAGGTCGGCGAGCGCGTCTACAGGGAACTGCTCCGCTTCGTCACGGAGATGCGCGACTCCCCGTCCCACCCGGCCCGCGGCGCCCTCGACCGGTTCCTCACCGACTTCGCCTCCGACCTCCAGTCCGACACCGACACCCGTGCGCGCGTCGAGCGCCTCAAGGGCGAGGTGCTGGGCCGGGGCGAGGTCCAGGACCTGATCGCCTCCGCGTGGACGGCCGTACGGTCGATGATCGTGTCCGCGGCCGAGGACGAGCGCAGTGAGCTGCGGCTGCGCGTGCGCGCCTCCCTGCTGTCCCTCGGCGCCCGGATGGCCACCGAACCCAAGCTCCAGGCCAAGGTCGACGGCTGGCTGGAGGGCGCCGCGGTGTACGTCGTGACCACGTACCGCAAGGAGATCACCTCGCTCATCACAGATACGGTCGCGGGCTGGGACGCCGAGCACACGACCAAGAAGATCGAGGCGAACATCGGCCGGGACCTCCAGTTCATCCGGATCAACGGCACGGTGGTCGGCTCACTGGCCGGACTGCTGATCTACGTCGTGTCACGGGCGCTGGGGGCGTAATCGGCCGGGTCGTGGGCACCCGGGCGGGGTTCGTCCGAAGAAGAGGGAGCCCATGTCAGCCCCAGCCTCGCCGGTTCCGACGCCCGCCTCCACCGATACCGTCACGACGGACGTGCCCGCCCGCCTGGACCGTCTGCCGTGGTCCCGCTGGCACTGGATGATCGTGATCGGCCTCGGGACCGTCTGGATCCTGGACGGCCTCGAGGTCACGACCGTCGGCAACATCGCGGGCCGGCTCTCCGAGGAGGGCAGCGGCCTGGCCGTCTCCTCGGCGCAGGTCACGGGTATCGCGGCGGCGCTCTATGTGGCCGGCGCCTGCGCGGGCGCCCTGTTCTTCGGGTGGCTGACGGACCGGCACGGCCGCAAGAAGCTCTTCATGATCACCCTCGTCGTCTACCTCTCGGCGACCGCGCTGACCGCGCTGTCCTTCGACGCCTGGTGGTTCTTCACCTTCCGCTTCCTCACCGGCTTCGGCATCGGCGGCGAGTACGCGGCCATCAACTCGGCGATCGACGAGCTCATCCCCGCCAAGTTCCGCGGCCGCGTCGACCTGATCATCAACGGCAGCTACTGGCTCGGCGCGATCGGCGGCGCGCTGCTGTCGATCGTCATGCTGAACACGGACATCTTCCCCAAGGACCTCGGCTGGCGGCTGACCTTCGGCCTCGGTGTCGTCCTCGGTCTGGTGATCCTGCTGGTCAGGCGGCATGTGCCGGAGAGCCCGCGGTGGCAGTTCATCCACGGCCGCGGCGCGGAGGCGGAAGATCTGGTCGGCTCCGTCGAGCGGGAGATCGAGGAGGAGAAGGGCACACCGCTGCCGCCTCCCGAGGGCGAGATCACCATCCAGCAGCGCAAGAGCATCGGCTTCGGCGTGATCGCCAGGACCGTCTTCGGGCGCTACCCGAAACGGGCCGTGCTCGGCCTCGCCCTCTTCATCGGCCAGGCCTTCCTCTACAACGCGATCACCTTCGGCTTCGGCTCGATCCTCACCACGTTCTTCGACGTGCCCACCGGCGGCACCGGCTACTACTTCGCCGTCATCGCGGCCGGCAACTTCCTCGGCCCGCTGCTCCTTGGCAAGCTCTTCGACACCGTCGGCCGCCGGGTGATGATCTCCTCGACCTATCTGCTCTCGGGTGTGCTGCTGTTCGGCACGGCATGGCTCTTCGACCAGGGCTCGCTCGACGCGGTGACGATGACAGCTTGCTGGTGCGTGGTGCTCTTCTTCGCGTCGGCGGGTGCCTCCAGCGCCTATCTGACCGTCTCCGAGGTCTTCCCCATGGAGACCCGGGCGATGGCCATCGCCTTCTTCTACGCCATCGGCACCGCCGCCGGCGGCATCAGCGGGCCGCTGGTCTTCGCCGACCTCACCAAGTCCGGCGTCGTCGGCGACACGGTGCTCGCCTTCCAGATCGGCGCCGGCCTGATGTGCGCCGCGGGCCTGGTCGCCGTGTTCCTGGCGGTCGACGCCGAGCGCCGCTCCCTGGAGGACATCGCCGCGCCGCTGTCGACGGCACCCGCCACGGCCGACGCGTCCTCGTCGGCATCGTCCGCGCAGGCGACCTGAGTCGGGCCCCCGCGCCTTCTGAGTATCCCGTTCTGAGTACGCGTACTCTGTCGCGCCCCCGCCGTGCGCGGAACCCTCGTACGCATGACCGAGAAGCTGCTCCGCCCCTTGCGAACGTGCCCCTGGCCGGAACGCTGGCTGACGCGCGTGCTCGGCGCCGCCCTGTCCTGCGCGGCGTACCTCATCTGCCTTCCCTGGGACCTGCGCAACCGCCCCGAGACGCCGGACTCCGTCGTGGAGACCACCCCGGTGACCGGGACGGGAGTCCTCGCCCTCGGCGCGGCCCTGCTGCTCCTGGCCGTCCACTTCGGGCACCGGGACGCGCTGGCCTGGCCGTTGCTGCTGGTCGTGGCACCTCCGGCGACCCTGCTGTACGTGTCGCTGCGCACCCACCCAGGCCCCCCGGACGGCTTCGCCGACGCGTGGCCGCTGACGTGGGCGTTCCTCACCCTGGTGGGGGCTGCCGCCGTGCTGTTCGTGGCCGCGGTGGCACGGCAGTTCCGGGCGGACCTGGTGGACGCGTGGGAGGAGGAACTGAGCCTGGCCGCCCGGTCGTGAGACCGTTCGTCCGATGGTCCGTGGCGCGCCGGCCGACTGCTCGTCACGCACCGCGCCCGCTGTGCGTCACGGACGTCGGCCGCCGTCCGTCACGGACGTCGGCCCCTGCCCCTGTGTCGCGAGGAGGACACCGGTGACCATCCGCAGGATCGTCCCCGACATCCAGGTCGGGTCCGAGCAGGACATGACGACGAACCGGGACTTCTACGGCCTGCTCGGCCTCGAGGAGGTCATGAACCAGGGCTGGGTCATGACCCTCGCGTCCCCGTCCAACCCCACCGCCCAGATCAGCTTCCTCACCGAGGAACGCACCGCTCCCGTCGTCCCCGACCTGAGCGTGGAGGTCGAGGACGTCGACGCCGTGTACGCGCAGGTGATGGCGTCGGGTGCGGAGGTCCTGCGGGAGCTGCGGGACGAGGAGTGGGGCGTACGGCGGTTCTTCGTACGGGATCCGAACGGGCGGGTGGTGAATGTGCTGGGGCATCGGGGCCCGTAAGTCCCGTGCCCTCACTGGCCGTAGAAGTACCGGGAACCCTTCTCGTTGAAGTACGAGGCGTAGACGCGTCCGAGGACCGGCTTGCCGCGGTACATCCCGACGTACTGGCGCGAACTGTCGACCACGACGGGCCGGGTCATGCAGGCGAACTTGACCCGCTGCTGCGCCTCGGCCCACTGCACGGCCGCCGGATCGACCCGGTCGCTGACCAGCAGCGGGAAGGCGCCGATGCCGTTCTGCATGCCGACGGGCAGACCGCCCTTGGTGTCCTTGGCGTACCGCATCACCTGGTCGGTGAAGCCGGAGAGAGCCGGCACGGTTATCTCCGGGACGGCCGCGGCCACCGTGAACAGATGCAGCTTCGTCGCCATCCAGCGCATCCGGAACTCGGCCCGCCGCCCGACGAGTACGGGCACCCCGGCCCAGTCCTCCCACCGCGTGGCGCAACCGTCCTCGGTCAACTGACGTTCCACGAAGGCCAGGTAGGTGCCCGGCGCCGACTGATCCTGGTGTGCGTACAGGGGCGGGATCTTAGGCCCCCGGAGACGGCACGCTAAGCCCCTGTGGTGGACCCCGGCCGGATGATCATCAGGACGGTGACGGTGGCCCACAGCAGGTTGAAGATCCCGGTGAACATCGCGAGCCGCACGGTCGCCGCACGGTCTCCCGCCCTCTCCGGGGTCAGGCCGTCCGCGGTCAGGCCCTCCGCGGTCAGGACCTCCAGGATCGCGCTCTGCCGGGGCAGCACCAGCGCGGCGAGGACCACGGCCGCGAGTGCGGTCAGCGCGATCGAGACGATCAGCCAGGTGTCGCCGAGCACGCCCATGGAGTTCGCCGTGGCGAACCCGAAGACGGGAACGACGACGCCCACCACGGCGTACACCCGGCAGATGCGGTGCAGCAGCCGCGTGGTGGCGAGGGCGTCCGCGCCGTCCGGCGCGTCGAGAACCTTGCGCGCGGCCGGCGGGAACATGCTCGCGGCCACCGTGACGGGCCCGATGGCGACGATCGCGGCGATGACATGGACGGCGAGGAGGAACTTGGTCACGGGGTGACGGTAGGTTCCGGGGCGGATCTTGCAGAAGTGGCACTTCTGCCAGGGAGCAACGGATTCCAGCCACCACCTGACGGCTGGTCCGAACTGGGCCGCATGGCTGGTCCGGGCCGGCCGTCAGGCGGCTTCACGGCCGGCCCGGGTCGGGCCGCGTGGCGGGTCCAAGCCGGGTTGCATGCCCGATCCGGACTCGGTCGCATGGCTGATCAGGGCTGGGCTGCATGGCTGATCCGGATTGGTCTCCATCGCTGGCCGGGGCCGGGGCCGGGCTTCGGGTTCTGTTCATGCCGGTGTGCGCCCGGCTGCTCGTAGCTTCTCCGGGTGACGGGAATCCGGCGTACGCCTAGGCTCCAGCCATGCACACCGTGGCCGTACTGGCACTGGACCAGGTCATCCCGTTCGACCTCTCCGCCCCGATCGACACCTTCGGCTGGGCCCGGCTGCCCGACGGGCGGCCCGCGTACCGGACCCGGGTGTGCTCGGTCACCGCTGACACGGAGGTGAGCGCGGGCCCGTTCACGCTGCGCGCCCCGTACGGTCTGGAGGCGCTGGCCGAGGCGGACACGATCATCCTGCCGGGCGTCGCCGACCCGTCCGCTCCCCTCCCGCCGGGCGTCGCCGAGGCGCTGCGCGCTGCCGCCGCGAACGGTACGCGGATCGCGTCGATCTGCGTCGGCGCGTTCGTCTTCGCCGCCACGGGCCTGCTGGACGGACTCCGAGCGACCACACACTGGCTCGCGGCCGGTGAACTGGCAGCGAAGTACCCCGCGGTGACCGTCGACCCGAACGTCCTCTACGTCGACAACGGCCAGTTCCTCACCTCTGCGGGCGCGGCGGCGGCCCTGGACCTGTGCCTGCACATGATCCGCAAGGACCACGGCTCGGCGGTCGCCGCACACGCGGCCCGGCTGTCCGTCATGCCGCTCGAACGGGAGGGCGGCCAGGCCCAGTTCATCGTCCACGCACAGCCGCCGGTACCGGCCGGGACGACCATGGAGCCGCTCCTCGTCTGGCTGGAGGAGAACGCGGACCGCGAGCTGACCCTGGAGAACATCGCGGACCACGCCGGCATGAGTACCCGCACGCTCAACCGCCGCTTCCGCGAACAGACCGGCACGACACCGCTCCAGTGGCTCCACCGGGCCCGGGTACGCCGCGCCCAGTACCTCCTGGAGACGACCACCTACCCGGTCGAACGCATCGCGTCCCAGGCGGGCTTCGGCTCCCCGACGGCTTTCCGGGACCGCTTCAAGCGGGTGGTGGGGACGAGCCCGTACGCGTATCGGCGGGCGTTCCGGGGGGTGGGGGTGTCCTGACGGGGTTCCGTGACCGGGCCGGGTTCTGTGACCGGGCCGGATTCTGTGACCGGGCTCCCTGACCCCTGATCCCTGACCCCTGATCCCTGACTCCTGATCCCTCACCCCTGATCCCTGACCCGGCTCCCTGAAGGGGGGAGGGGAGCCGAGCCGTTCCGGCCCACCGGCCGACGAATGGCCGGGCCCGCCGGGGTCGGCGAGCTGCTCGGGCCCGCGAGTGAGCAGCGTGTTCAGGCCGGCCGGTCGGTGAGTGGCTCGGGCCCGCCGGTCAGCGGATCGTTCAGGCCCGCCGGTCGGCGACGGCCCAGGAGGCGAGGGCCATGGCACCGGCGACGCCGAAGACGGCAGGCCAGGCGCCCACCTTCTTGGCCAGCGGATGCGACCCGGCGAAGGCGGCGACGTAACCGGCGGTCAACGCCCCGGCGGCCTTCCCGCCGGCCTGCTGCTTCCACTGCTGCGCGGCGACAGCCCCGGCGGCGGCCAGCACGACCCCGCCCAACTGCCGCTTCCTCGTCCAACGGGCGACGCCGTACCCACCGACAAGCCCGCCGGCGGCCACCATCGCGGCCGGAACCTTCGCCATCACTGCCTCCTCGTTCGTCACCCGAGGCTAACGCGGGAGTGGAATTGAGTAGACGGGTGCCCACCTTTCCGGCACATCGGAGAGGTCCGCTCCGCCCGGGCCCAGATCATTGGCCTCAATGCACGACCTCCACCGATGCGGCCGTCCAGTCGGCCTGGTCAACCGCGCAGATAGGCGTGGATGGCCGAGGCGATGGCCGTACCGAGAGGGATGGGAACGGCATTGCCGATCTGTCGTGCGATATCGGTTTTCGAGCCGCACCAGCGGAAGTCGAGGGGGAAGCCCTGTATCCGGGCGGCCTCGTAGTGGGTGATCGGTCGGTGCTCGGTCGGGTGAAGGTAGCGACCCTTCTCGGGCTTGAAGAACTCGGTTCGGATGGTTACCGAGGGCTCGCCCAGGCGCAGTCGACCCATGACGTCTCCGGTGCCCGTATCGTGCTTGTCCCAGCTGTCGGTGGAGAGGGGCCCGACCGGTGTCTTCACGCCGGAAGGATTCCGGGTTTCGAAGATCCGAATTTCGCCGTCCTCGTCCACGGTGAACCACTTGCCGCGAAGATCCTTGCGGTTTCCGCCTCGGGGGATTGCTCGGTAGCGGGCTCGTGAAAGCGGTTCAGGGTTTCGGCCGAAGTGGAGATCGCGTGTCGTGAAGATTCCGGAGACCATGGTCTCCACATCGGCAATGTAGTCCTTGCCGTCCGGAAGTTCGGTCCCTTGCAGGGGGAGTGGCTTCGACTCGTCGAACACCCCGTCGACCGAGCGCCAATAGGGGCCGTCCTTGATGCCGTCGAGCGGCTGAACCGAGGCGTCGAGGGCGCCCTTCGGGCGTCGTACGTGAGTCGCCGCGGGGTAGGTCATGGCTCGATCTGTGTCGATGTCTCGACGGACACCGATGACGATGGCACGCCTTCGAGCCTGGGGCGCGCCGTAGTCGGCGGCGTTGAGGAGGTAGCGCTTGTGTTTGCGTTCCTCTGTTTCAGTCGGTACATGACCGGGGGGATCGATCAGTTTGTACTCGCTCAACAAGCCGCCCTGTTGCACCTCGCTGAGCAGATTCTGGAATTCGTCCGACTTGAGAAAGCGATCGACATTCTCGATCACGAATACCTTCGGGCGAATTTTCGCCACGATGTGAACGTATTCCTCCCACAGGCGATTGCGTTCCAAGCCCTTCTTGTGTCGGTTCAGGGCAGAAAAGCCCTGGCACGGAGGACCTCCGACCACCACGTCTGCGTGGAGGGCTTCCTCCGACGGCTTCCATTCCTCAATGTCTTCGAGGTGTACCCGGGCTTCCGGAAGGCTCTCGTCCGGGCGGCGACTTCCGAAGTTCACGGCGTAGGTGGCAGCCGCGGCGAGGTCGTGTTCGACCGCCGCGACACTGTGGAACACGGGCCCGCCGCCCTTTGCCCCCTCGGGGCGGAACTCGTGGAACCCCTGAGTGAAGCCGCCACACCCGCTGAACAGGTCGAGGACAGTGATGGGCCGGGGGTCGAGGGGGCGGGGCGTGTGCATGGGCCGATCTTAGCTTCGGAGTGCGGCCGCGACGGCCCGTCCGACGGCTGTTGCCAGAGGCGGTGGCATCGCGTGGCCGATCTGTCGGTACCTGGACGTCTTGCCACCGAAGAAGCGCCATTCCGCGGGGATGGCCTGGATCGTCGCGGCTTGGTCGACGGTCAGCTTGGGTTGGCCGTCCGCGGGAAAACTCGAGTCAGGGGGTTCGTCGCCGAGACTGTTGCCGTTCACTCCGAGCGAGGCCCATGCCTTTTTGCTGCCGGTGGGGCCGAGGTCGGCACCGCCACGCCGGTCCGACCCTCCGACCAGCGCGGGTGCGATGCGATCGGCGCCCTTGATCCAGCGTTCCACTCCGGGCCACCCGTCCGCGGACATGGAGGGGCCGAGTACCTGGCCGACGGTGGGGGGAGGCGACGCGTCCCGTTCGGGCCAGGCGAATCGAGAGAAGTACGGGTTCTTCAAGGCGACTAGGAAGCCGCTGCTGCGGTTCTGCGGTACACCGAAGTCCGAGGCATTGAGGACTCGCCAACTCCAGCGGTAGCCCGCGTCGCCGAGCTGGGCCTCGATCCATGAGCGGTCGGTTTCGAAATCAGGACTCTCGACGAGGTCCGGAACATTCTCCAGGAGCACGGCTTTCGGGTCGATCTCGCGTATGAGCCCGATCACGGCCCTGAGAACGCCACGTTCCTCCGTGTCCTCGGAGCGACCCACGGTGGCGGAGGACTTCACCCGAGGGAGTCCACCGCTGACGAGATCGACGCCCCGAGCATCGGGGCGCATGCCTGGGTGGAATTGCGCCACGTCCATGCAGATCACGTCCCAGCCGGGTCGGTTGAGATCGATCGTGAAGCAGGCGTCGGCCTTGCTGTCGATGAGCAGCATGGGGTCGAATCCGGCACGTTCGAGTCCGAGCGCCTGGGCTCCGGACCCGGCGCAGACCTCCACCGAGCTGAAACGCCGGGGTTCGATCGGCGTCGTCGCGCCGGACTGCGGAGTGGGTTGTCTCCCAGCAGGCGCGGTCATGGGTGACCGTACAGCGGCGGAGCTGTTCCGATCAGCGTCTCGTCCGGTCTCCGGTGAGTGGTCCTCGGGGCGCGGGGAAGCCGCGCGTTGGGCGTTGACCGACTCCCTGGCGACCGCCCGAAGCTCGTCGTCCAGAGCCCTTTCCTCGATGCCGTCGAAGAGCACGAACGGGGCGAGCCGCAGCAGCCTCTTGAGGAAGTCGCGCAGGGTCTCGCGCTCGTTCAGGCCCGTGAGATCGAGGTCCTTCCAGACGCGGAGGATGGCTCGAACCATGTGCGGGCTGCCACCGAGTGCGGCACGGCGGGCGTAGATCTGGTCGAAGGCGGCCTCGCCGAGGATCTCGAGCGCGCTGTACGGCTCCGGGGCATCGGAGGAGCGCACGAGCTGAGCCCGCCACCACAGCCGGCCGAAGACATGGCGAGTGAGGTCCGTGCCCAGGACCCGATCCCTGGGGGGCTGCGGATAGCGCCAGAAGGCGACGTCCGGGAGCAGGACCAGCGCGAGGAAGGCCCAGACGTCCCTCGAAGCGGCTTCGGCGGGCACCATACCCATCTCGGCATGCAGAAGGGCCGCCAACTGGAGGTCGAACTCGGCGTTGCGGGCACGGTCGGACTCGTCGGGAAAGCCTGCGCGCTTGGCAAGGTCGACGACGCCGGTACGCAGTTCCTGAAGCCGGTGAGGGGAGACTCGGTCGCCACCGGTGGCCACGTACACGGCCGACTCGTGGGTTGCTGACACTCGACCGGCCAGTTCGGCGGTCGTCAGGTGCCGGTACTCCTCGAAGAGCGGTCTGGCCTGTTCGGCGAGCAGGCGGGGGTACAGGAAGCTCATCACGACACCTCGAAGATCTTGACTGCTGCCTGCAGGTCCGACGCGAACAGAGCGGGTGACTGGCGTCGACGCAACCGGATGTCATTGATCGACTGCCCGGGGAAGAGTTGGTCGAACAGGCTCAACAGCGTGGCGCCCAGTGAGCCGTCGGCGAAGTCCGCGTCCTCGGCGAAGTCGTCGTGACCGAGAGCGTGCTCGACCATTGTTCGTGCGGCGTCCGCGTACACCGCGGAGAGCACGATTCGATCGACCTGACGAGGCTTGCCGGCGTTCTCGAATGCCGTGGCGGTAACGGTGTTCCGCTCGTTGACCAGCAGGAGCAGCGACCCCATGGTCGCGCTCTCCAGTCCTCCGCTGATCTGCAGATGCCAAGCCGCGGTTTCGGGAAAAGAGGTTCGGGCGAAGTCGATCACAGCCATGGGGAACTGCGGTGCGTCTCCTTGGAGACGCAGAGTCTCCCGATCGCTCCACAGCACGGAGCCGGCCCGTCGGGGCGAGGAGGGACGAGCGTCGCTCCGGCGTTCGGCCAGGACCAGGGCGGTGTCCAGGAGGAGAAGGCCGCCCAGATCGGCGCCCCGCAGGCGGACGTCCAACTCCACCTTCTCTGTCCCGCCGGCGGTCAGGCGTATGTGCCGAGCCGGTCCGCTCAGGTTGGATCCGGTGGCCGTCCAGACGACCGCGAGCACGAGCGCCGTGTTGTTCGGAAGGCCCGACTGCGAGCGGACCCGATCCAGGTCGACACGAACGGTCCTGCGCAGGTGTAGGTCCATCTGGTAGTCCCAGTCCGGCAGCGCCTCGGGCAGGGCGATTTCGCCGTCCTCCGTCACCAACAACCACGGCTCGGCCATCATGACGTCCTCGGTCGGGACGCGGTACGGAAGAACGCGCCGAGTCATGTGGTCTTCACCGCTTCGACCTTGATGCCGATTTCGGTCATGGTGTCCGGGGCGGGGCACACGAGCGCGCGCCAGACATACTCGCCGCCGTTGATCACCAACGTCTCCGTGGCATGCAGGTGACCGTCGCCGTCCTCCCAACCAAGGAGCACAGGGATGCCGGCCCCCAGGGGCGGATCAGTCTCCCGACCGCCGGTTCCCGGGAGTGTGACGGCAAGGTCGATATGTACTCGCTGCGGTCCGGGCACAGGCAGTCGGAAGTCCTGGACGAGCACGGAGGCGTCGCCTCGTTCGTCGTAGTAGGGATCGCCGACGTACTGAACTCGTGGACGACGGCGAGGCGTGTCGGCCGCACCGCTCTCAGGTGAGTCCGCGAACGAAGGACCGTTGTCCTCGATATCGGCCGGGCCTGCCGCTCCGACGGGCGGGAGCGACCTCGTACGGGACGCGGTCGCGGCGGGTCGGCCCGATACCGACGAGTTCTCCTCGGCAGTGTCCTGCCGTGAGGTTCGCACGGCGGTGCTTCCGGGCTTGGAGTACGCGGTGGCTCCCCCGATCCCCCAGGCTCCCCCCACCAGTCCGGAGAAGAGTGAACTGGCAGCTCCCAGCGCGACATTGGCGGAACCCGAACGCGCGACTCCGCCGAGGGAGAGGAGCCGCGCCTGAGCCTCCGCGATGCGCGTGAATGTCGTATGCACGAAGGTGCTCTCGGGCCTGTCGAGAGACTGACCGTTCCAGGCGTCGTGCGTGGGTGGTTCGGCCTTCGCGTAGATGTCGTCCATGTCCTCGTCCGCGCGGAAGACGCCGGCGTAACCCTGATTCACACTGGGGGGCTTGGGCCCGGGGTGGTACGTGACGACGAGCTCCGCGGGGCGCATCAGGCAGACGTGATGGACGAGGTCCTCGATGTCGAGCATGCGGGAAGCACGCGTCGGTTCCAGCGGCGGCATGATCCTTTTCACCAGCCCGAGGCGCCCCAGATACCTCTTCGGCCTCAGGCAATGCAGATCGCTGCCGTCCGGCCCGGTCATGGTCTCGTAGGCGGCGACGAACATGTGGAGCGGGCGGGTGTCGCGCGGATCCGGTACGGAATGGTGGACGCCGTCACAGGTGACGGAGAAGCTCATGGCGGGTGGTCTGCCATCCGTCGAGATCATCTTCGGCCAGAGATGCCAGGTGATGGTCTCTGCCAAGTAGTCGGCCGCCTGGGTGGGTTCGAGATCGTCCAGATTCGGATCGATGACGACGACCGTGGTCCCTGTCTCCTCGGGACCGAAGGACTTGAGACCGAGACGTTGAGCAGTGGCGTCCGCCTCTTGGTCGACCAGGGGTTCGATGACGTCTCCCGAAGTGTCGCCCCACCAGTGCCGGCCGGTGTAACGGCGCTTTCCGGAGGGCTCGGCGGCCGTGTAGCTCTTCCAGAGCGTGCAGCCGATGAGACGGGTCTCGTAACCTCCCCGGTTTGTGCGGCACCGGGAGTGGACCAGGACGGTTCCGGACTTGGACAGCAGGTAGAAGATGCCCTTGCCGAAACCGTAGGTGCCGCCGCCCAGAGCAGTGTCGCGTGGCTCCCCGATGTTGCGAATGAAGGAGACGAAGTCGCGTTCGGAACCGACGGCGTCGTCAGCGCGGGTGGGCCCTCCCAGCCCTCGCGTGCCGCGGTCCGAGACGGCCAGGACGCGTATCGGGCCGCGCCGCAGGGTGTCCCGCAAGGGAAATGTCTCGGCGTCGCTGGGCGCGCCGTCGATCAGGAGCTCGCGCCATGCGCCGGTGTGGGCCGGCCCGACGGTCCACATGTCGATGCGGTAGTCGACCGTGGGGGCGGGCTGCCTGACACGGGCATCCCAGCTGTTCTGCGCGGACTCGCGCACGAGAATGGTGAGCAGATCGAGTTCCGGCCGACCGAGCTGGTTGCGGATGCCCTCGGCGGCGCTTGCGCCTTCCGGTGGATAAGGCTGGGAGAACCAGCGAGGACCGGTCACACGGACTCCTGGATCAGGTTTTGGGTCACCCGGGACACCTCGTCGGGGGGCAGCGGAGCAGGCGTGTCGCCGGACAGGTCGATGGTGTACTCGACGTCCAGAGCCGACACGGACAGACCTGCCGACTTGAGTGCCAGGCGGGTGAGCCCCGGGAAATCGGCACCGACTCGGTACCACCGCTCCTCACGGACCGTGAAGCGCACCTCCTGGTACCGGTCGGAGTCGGAAACGTGGTAGCCGGCGCCGGCGAGCAACTCGAGGAGCGCTCCCTCGTCGTCGCACAGGTGAAGGGCTCGATCGACCATGTGCACGAAAGCGGTGCCTGAACTGTTCGCGGTCGCGGGCTGAAGGCGGAGCCACGCCAGCCAGAGCGTCCCGCCCTCGGGTGCATCGAGTTGATCGAGCCCGTGAATCCGGGGCCTTCGCCCTTCGCCCTCGGTGGTCGATTTGACTTCGACGGCATTGACCCCGGCCGAGAAGTCGTGACGGTGTCCCTCGGGACCGCGCCACAGTCGATGCGCGCTGGGGTCCTCCGCGAGAAGGCGATTGAGGATGACCAGCTCGCCGAAGAGCCCGGCGAGCTGGTCCGGCCCCAGTGGTGCTCCCTGCGTTTTGAAGAGGGCCTTCCACCGGTCGAGGACGCGATACAGCGCCTTGATCGGATTGTCGGGCAGCTCGTCGGTCGCGCCGAGAACGTCCACGCACAGCTCGGTGAACAGATCGCTGAGATCGTCGCGGCGGCAGGCGAGGTCGGCATAGGCCTGGTAGGTCTGCTCGTCCTCAAGTATTCGTTTGTGCAGACTGAGTACTGGACCATCCAGGCCAGGACGTACTTTGCGGTTCGTGTGGATCGGCACCAGTAGGTGGCGGTGCCCGTCGTGGTCGACGGCCAGGGTCAGGGGGCCGCCCTTCGTGGCGACAGGCAGTTGGGCGACGCGCAGGCGTCGTTCCCCCGTGGTCTGCTCGGTCTCGAGCGCGGTCCAACGCTCCTCGATGAGTGTGCGGAGGGCGTCGTCGTTCATGCGTCCTCGCCGTCGAGCAGGCTGTAGTCCTCGTCCTCGATCCTCACGTTGGACAGGTCGGCCGAGATGTACTTCTTGACCGTGCTGTCCTCGTCCCAAGGCTTGGGGAAGACCAGTCCGACGCCGATGACGTGCTCGGCGGCGTCCAGCGGAACACGACGATTCTTCGACGGGCTCGGCTCGGACACCTTGTCGATCGGGTACAGAACCAGCAGGCCGGTGTCCGGGAGCTGGACGCGACGCTCGTCCATGATGGCCTCCTCGGGCAGCGTCGCGGTGTCACCGATCAGATCCACCGCGGCGTCGCGGCGGCTCATCAGGGTCTTGATGTCTGCGAAGTCGGGTGTGGGGTTGGAGAGATCGAGGCGTGCGCGGACGTTGAGCCCGACGGTCACGTTGTCGGCGAAGTCGAAGTCCTCTCCACGTGGGTTGCCGACAATCGCGACGTTCCACCGGCGGAGTGAGCTGGCGGTCGCCACTCGCTTCCTGATGTAGTCGATGATCAGGCCGGCGTCGTTCTCCGGGGACTTCTCATGGAACTGGTAGGTCGACAGGAAGTCGATGACGACGTCGTGGGGCACGTCACGGAAGACCCATCGACCCTGAGCCGAGCGATCCTCCACCTTGACCGCGTTCGCGACCGAGGCGGCGACCAGGACGCGTGCGGCGTTGATGTTCCCTTTCAACCAGTCGGAGTTGGTGTGGAAGTAGTGAGTTTGGATCCGCTTGCCGCCGTACGACGAGGCCGCCGTGACGGAGTCGCGCATCTTGGCGGCGGCGGTCACTCGTAGATTGGGGTGGGTGCGCAGACGCACGGCGAATGTCCGAGGAGTCTCGTCCTCGGTCATGTAGATGTCGATGTCGCGGCGCATCTCGGTTTCCACCGTGGCCAGGTGACGGAACCACTCGGCCAGTTCGTCGGTCATCCAGATCCGAGGCAGATCGGCATATCCGTTCCGGAAGCCGAACCAACGTCCCATCTGCAGCAGTGTGTCGTACGCGGACACGGCGCGGACGAAGTAGCTGACCGACAGGCCTTCCAGCGTCAGCCCTCGGGAGAGGGTGTTGCCGCCCACCGCGATCGCCACGACGGGACCGTTCTCGTAGTCGAGCCGGTCCTCACTGCCGGAGTTGTCCATGATGATGCGGCAGTTGTCCAGGACCTGCGGCAGCTCCGGCACCAACTCCTCGAACGGCACCTTCGATTCGCCGAGGTCTCCGGCCGGAACGCGCTCCGTCTCCCGCTCCCACAGGTCACGCAGTCGGGCGAGGAAGACCGCGTCGGTCAAGGACCGGGCGGATCGGTCGCGCAGACGCCTCAGCGGCCTCTCGAAGCTGTTGTGCACGGACGTGTTGACGCTGGTGTGGATCAACATCGTGCTGTGCGGATTGCCGGTTCGGCGCACGCGACGGGCCGCCGTGACGAGCCAGAAGTACTCGACTGCCGCACGGAGGGTCTCGGTGATGACAGGCTCGAAACCCTCGACGTCGGCCCTGGTCTCGGGGCGTACACAGGGAACGTCGTCCTCGGGGATCGACCGGATCATGTCGTATCCGTCGTCGACCTGCTCCGGGTCCTCACCGTCGAGGGCATAGCGGCCGAAGAGCACCTCGGTGCCGAAATGCCCGTCCGGTTTCGGGAGATTGACGACGAAGTCCTTGGGATACAGATCCTCGGCGCTCGGGTCGATGAGCAGGTTCGCGAAGGGGGAGGCCGTGTACCCGACGTAGGCGCTCCTCGGCAGCGAACTCATGATGTCGAGGATCAGCGGGTTGATCGACTTGGTCGCCACCGTGGCCTGGTCAGCTTCGTCGTCGATGATCAGAGCGGGGCAGTCCTCGAGGTAGTCGGACGCCTTCTCGAGCCATCGTGCGAGCTTGCGCAGCACCGTGGCGTTCTTCTTCACAACGCAGAGCACGCGTGTCTTGTTGCTCTTGCCGAAGTAGGAAGCCGGGTTCTCCTGCGGTGTGAAGTCCTTGTCGAGACCGGTCAGCTGAGACCACATGGAGGGATTCGGCTCCACCAGCTGCTGCACCAGTCGGGCTTGCGTCTGGCGCCGAAGGCCGTTGTGGATGCCGGCGAGGACGATGAACAACTTGTAGCCGCGGTCGGCCGCCTTGGCCACGACCGAGGTGAAATTGGTCGTCTTGCCGGACTGCACATAACCCACGACCAAGCCGCGAGTGGAGAAGGCCTTCTCCTTCGGGTGGTTCAGCAATGAGACGATGCGGGTTGAGGCTTCGTCGAGGCTGCTGATCGAGGGATCCTCGGGCCAGCCGTCCTTGCGGAGCAGGTTCACGATCGCGGGCCAGCATTTGTCCCTGGACTGCGGCCCTGTGTACCAGGTGTCGCGGTTGCCCAGAATCACCGCATGCGGCTCTTCGAGTTCCTTGATGCGTATCGTCTGTTGCTCGTGTCGCTCACGGATCTGCTCGACGACCTCGGGACTGATGCCGAACTGCTCGAGCCGCTTGATCGCTTCCGTCGGGGGGAACGCGTCCAGGAGCGCCTTGAACGTCCCGTACATGCCATCGAATTCGTCGGTCATGAGTATCGACCGTTCCCCCACTCTCGTTCCCTGAAGCCGCCGTGCCACGGCCCCACCTGCTGCCCCTCATGGAGGTGCGGCTCAAGGGACCAGTAGGCACGTCTCACACAACTTCTACACACTATTGGGTGTGGTGGGCACCGATAAGCGAAACGAGGGCTCCATCTTGCTGAGCCCCCGGGTTCGCCCGGCCCGCGGTGGAGTTTTTCTCCCTTTTGGGCCCCGTTTGCTCTCGGTGGTTGCCGTCGTCCTCGGCCCGTGGTGTCAGGGTTCGCGCGGAGACGACTGCTGAGCGGCGAGAGCGGCCTGGATCTTGCGTGCGACGTCCCCGCTCGACTCGTGCTCCCAGAACCTGAGGACGGTCCACCCCGCGGCGAGGAGGTGATCGGTTGTCTCGCGATCGCGTGTCACGTTCTTGCTGAGCTTGGCGCGCCACCACTCGGCATTGGCCTTGGGCTGCGTCGCGTGCTCGGGGCAGCCGTGCCAGAAGCAGCCGTCCATGAAGATGGCGATCTTCGCCTTGCCGAACACGATATCGATCGTGCGGCGTGGCAGGCCGGGCACGGGAACGTTCACTCGGTAGCGCAGTCCGGAGGAGTGCAGGAGGCGGCGAACCGCGATTTCGGGCGCGGTGTCGCGGGAACCTTGACGGCTCATGCGAGCAGACACCGCGGGAGAGGAGGGAACAGCATCAGCCACAGGTGCATTCTGCCGGCGTCGTCGGCATCACGTCCGGCAAGTGTCCACGAGACGAAACGCCCCCGGGCGCCGAGTGCGCCTGTGCGTGGCGCCCGGGGAGTGAGTCGCCGAACTCAGACCCCGTGACACTCGCCGTAAATCGCCTCCGACCCGCACCAGCACGCCGCCCCCCGCTGCGGCGGCCAAGCGACCGCCAACCCCCGGGCCGCCAGCGTCGTCGCGTACTGGGGGAGCAGGGTCGTGTCCGACGGGGACGAGGCCTCCGAGGCTGCGAAGGCCTCGTAGGACGGGACCGTGGCGGTGACGATGCCGAGGTTCGGGGTGCCGGAGGCGGCCAGTTCGCGCAGGGACGCCTCTATCGTCGCGAGGTGCTCCTCGTGGGAGGGGTACTCGGCGGTGAGGGCCGGGTACGCGGCGACCAGTTCCGCGAGTTCGGGCGCCGACCAGTGGAGGACCGCCACCGGGAAGGGGCGCGACAAGGCCTCGCGGTAGGCGCCCAGTTCGGCCTGGAGGCGGGTGATCTCGGCCTGGAGTTCCGCCGGGTTGTCCGAACCGAGGGACCAGACCCGCTTCGGGTCGTGGAGTTCGTCCAGGGAGATCGGGGACGAGTGGAGGGTGTCGGCCAGGGCGTCCCACTCGTCGTGGGCCGCACCCAGCATGCGGCGCACGCGGTGGCGGCCGAAGAGGAGGGGGAGCGTGGAGTACGGGGGTTCCGGTACGTCCGTCAGGAGCAGGACCGCTCCCTCGGTGAAGGTGTCCTGCGCCGCTTCCAGCTCGTCGTGCGACTCCAGGGCCTCCGCCACGATCACCCAGGGGGCCGGGTCACGGGGGGCCGCGGCCCTGACTCCGTCGATGATCGCGCGTGCCTCGGCCTCGTGGTCGTACTCCCACAGGTTCGAGGCCTTGAGGGCGCGTACCAGATACGGCCCCTCCAAGGGGGTGTCCGAGGCGAGGAGGCGGTCGTAGAGAGTGGTGGCGCCGGGGCGGTCGCCGGCCAGTTCGAGGTGGGCCGCGGCCTGCAGGAGCAGGTGCTCGGCGTCCTCCGGATACAGGCCGGCGGTCCGCTCCAGGCGAGCCGCTTCGGCGGTGTGGTCGACGTTCTCGGCAGGCGTGTCGGGGCGCATGGTGGACACCGTACTGCCGCCGGGCCGCCAAGGAGAGAGACCTGCAGGCCAGAGAGGCGGGAGTCCCCGGGGGCATATTCCGTAATCCCCCGAGGTGCGGTATCGCTTCCCGACGCCCAGGTCATCGAGTCCGTGCCGGGCAGCGCCCGGGCCGTGAGCCCCGTGCCTGCCCGCGCCCCGGCCGGAGACCGGGCGCTCGCCGACGCCCCGGCCAGGGCCGGGCGGGCTGACCTGGCCTGTCGGCCGGCTCCCTGCCCCGCGGGTCAACTCCTCCTGCCGCGGCCCCTTCGACGAGCCCTCTCACCCTCGCCTCACACCACCACGCCGTCCACCTGCATCGTCTGCACCGCCCCCGCCGCGAAGGGCACCGCGAGGGTCTTGCCGGTCAGGTGGGTGTCCGAATGGGGTGTGTAGAGGTCGCCGCCGCCGGAGGTCAGGGTGTTCCAGCGGGGGACCAGGCCGCCCGTGCCGCCGGTGACCGTGGTGAAACGGGAGAGGTCGAAGGTCAGGGTCTGGGCCGACGTGGCCTTGTTGGCCGCGACGATCACCAGGCGCTTCGCCGTCGCGTCGTACGCCGCCACCGCGTAGTCCACGCCCGTGTCCACGATCGTCATCCCCGGGCGGATGTGGCGGCTGAACTGGGCCATCACATAGAGCTTCGTCTCCACCGCGCCGGCCGTCAGGGTGCTCGCGTCGTACTTGATCATGCCCCAGCCCGCCGTGGGGTCCATCACCTGCCAGTAGACCCAGGCCGTCGGGTGCAGCCAGCGGAAGTCGAGGAGGAGGTTGCTCGCCAGGGTCAGTCCGGTGCCGTCACCGTCGCCGTACTCGGAGTTCCACAGCGCCTTGCCGGAGGAGGTCACGGCATCCGTGTAGAGGAGGTCCCGGCGGCCGCCCGAACCCTGGTAGCCGTGCACGTTGACCCGGTTGACCAGGCCCTTGGTCGTCGAGCCGAAGGAGTTCCACGTCGTACGGGCCAGGTCGTAGCTCGTCTCGTCCGACGCGGAGATCTTGGTGCCCGTCAGGCCCCGCTTGTCCAACTCGCCGCGCAGATAAGGAAGTACGGCCGACTGGACGGACGCGTCCATGTGACAGCCCTCCTGCGTGCCGGTGGACGTCCACCAGCTGGAGGCGGGCTCGTTGAACGCCTCCACGGTGGCGAAGTTCACACCCCAGTTCGTCTTCGCGTAGAGCGCGACCGCCGCGAGGTGGGAGGCGTGCTGGCGGTAGTTCCAGGACTGGAGGTTGTTGCCCCCGCCGGACGCACCCGACGGGTTGTGGTTCAGACACATCCACCACATCGGGGAGTTGGCGAACAGCTCGCTCGACGCGCCGCGTGCCGTCGCCTTGGTGAGGGCGGCGCGCTGGGTGGCGTCCGCCGTCCATTTCCAGGCCGACGACGTCGGGTCCTCGTTGTTCCAGTCCTGCCAGTAGCCCTCGATCTGCTTGAAGGAGGGGATGTTGGCGGAGGCGGTCATACTTTCGCCGCCCACGGTGTTCCAGCTGCACGCGCCGAGGTTGTAGCGGGCGATGGTCATACCCAGGCCGGGGCGTGAAGCGCCGTTGTACGTGGTCGACTTCGTGGTGAAGAAGAGGTCGGCGAAGTCGTCGCGGGCACCGAAGACGTTGGCCCACCACGCCAGAGAAGTGCCCCAGCCCTCCCATTTCCCGTACGTCGTGGCGGGGTTGACGGCGATCGTCGCGTCCGCGCGGGCGGTGCCCGTCGCCAGGGCGCTGCCGAGGGCCGTACCGCCCGCGGCGGCCAGAAGTGTTCTGCGTCGGATCATGGCTGGCTTCTCCGTCCGTCTGAAGCGCAACTGCCGGTCGTCCCACCGGAGTTGGCCGTCGGATTACGACTCGACTTCGACTCGGCCGCCGGCTCGTCCCCACCGGCGCTCGCCCGTCCCGCTGATGCCATCAGGAAGCATCGGGTGTGGCGTGTGGGGTTGTCGAGAGTTGTGACAGCCCTTTCTAAAACCAGTGGAGGAAGCAGTCACGGATGCGGCGGCTCCTCTGGGGAGAGTTCCGTCGTGGGGGTCCCGCTTCGTCGGGCGCGGGGGCGTCGTCGCGTACGAAAGCCGCGCGGGGCTGGTGAGTTGGCGGGGTGCCGCCTATCGTGCGGCCCGGCGAAGGGGGCGTAGGGATGCGAGCTCCGGGGATCGTGCACCACGGCACGCGGCGACGACGGGCCGTGTACCGGCGCGCGGTCTGGAGCGGCGCCGAGGTGCTCGTCACCGTCGGAGTGGTGCTGCTCCTCCTGGTCGTGCACCAGATGTGGTGGACCAACCGGCAGGCGCGGCACAACGCGGAGCGCAAGGTGCAGGCGCTGGAGCGGGAGTGGGGGAACCCGGCTCCGGGGAGTGCCGACCCCGGCACGAGCACCGGTCCCGGCACGGAGGAGAGCGGGGAGGGGAAGGGCGAGCCGGGGCAGACCGGTGCCGGGGGCGGCGGGCGGTCCGCCGGACAGTCCTCCTCGTCCGCTTCCGGGCGGGCCGGGGCCGACAGCGGCCGGACGCGGCCCCGTTGGTCCCAGGCCTACGCCGTCCTCGGCATTCCCCGGCTCTCCCTCCGGGTGCCCGTCGCCGAGGGTGTCAGCAAGCCGGACGTCCTCAACAAGGGCTATGTCGGCCACTACAAGGGCACCCAACAGCCGGGTCAGGCAGGGAACTTCGCGCTCGCCGGGCACCGGAACACGCACGGGGAGCCCTTCCGGTACCTCCCGAGGCTCCGGCGCGGCGACACGATCACCGTCGAGACGAAGGCCGCCGTCTACACGTACACCGTCGACCGGACGCTCTCGCGCACCTCCCCGCGGGACGGAGGGGTGATCCGCCCGGTGCCCCGCAGCACCGTCCGGCCGTCGTACGGGTACAGCGAGCCCGGGTACTACATCACGCTCACGACCTGCACCCCCGAGTACACCTCCACGTACCGCATGGCGGTGTGGGGGAAGCTCACCGCCATGCGCCCCCGATGACGCACGCCGGGCTCCGGATCCGGGTGACTCGGGCTGGGCCTCGCCGGCCCACACCCGGCACTGTTGCCTCACCGTCGGCTCCAGCGGCCCCCGCTCGGCCCCGTCGGCTCACGCCCGGTCCCGCAGCACCAGCACGCTCGCCGCCGCCAGTGCGGCGAGCCCCGCCGAGACGACGATCGCGATGTCCGCGCCGCGCGCCGGTCCGCCGGTGGAGGTGACGAGGGCGATCGTGAGGGCGACCCCGGCGCACGAACCGATGTAGCGGAAGGTCTGCTGGGCGCCCGAGCCCATCGCGGCGCGGGTCGCGGGCACGGATTCGACGGCGAGCAGTGGCAGCGCGGCGTTGAGCAGGCCGCTGCCCACCCCGGAGATGACGAAGCCCGGGAGCAGACGGGCCCAGGAGCCGGCCCCGACCGCGCCGAGCATCGTCAGGACACCGGCCGCGTGCAGCGCGAAGCCGAGGGCGAGCTGGTGGCGGTGGGAGACCCGGCCGGCGAGACGGCGGGCCTGGAGGGCGACCGTGAACGAGAGACCGGACCACAGCAGGAACAGCCAGGCGGTGTCCATCGCGGAGAGCCCGAGCGTCCGCTGGAGCAGTGCCGGCAGGAAGCTGAACAGACCGATCACCGCGAGGCCCATGAAGAGCCCGCCCGCCGACGAGGCGAGGAAACGGCGGTGGCGGAGCAGACCGAGGTCGATCATGGGCGTCCTGGTGCGGCGTTCGACGGCGACGAACACGGCCATCAGGACGAGAAACGCCGCCAGCAACAGCCCCACGGGCGCGCGCAGCCAGCCGTCGCGGCCCAGCGTCAGCGCGGCCACCAGCGACACCAGCGCCAGGCCGAAGGTCAGCGCCCCCGCGAGGTCGGGGCGGCCGCCGCGGGGTGCGCGGGACTCGGTCAGGGCGCGGGTGCCGAGAAGGGCGACGACCAGGGCGGCGGCGCCCAGGACGGCGTACGCCATCCGCCAGTTCCACCCCGCTATGGCCCCCGCGAGGAGCGGGCCCACCGCGATGCCGCCGCTCACGAACGCGCCCCACACCCCCGTCGCGTGCAGTCGTCCGCGCGGCGTCGGGAAGGCGTGCACGATCAGTCCCAGGCTGCTCGCGAGGATCGCCGCGCTCGCCGCGCCCTGCGCGATGCGGGTCAGGGTGAACAGCCAGGTCGAGCCCGCGAGCGCGCCGAGGGCGGTGGTGACGCCGAGCGCGACGGTGCCGGCCAGGAAGATCCGGCGGCGGCCGTAGTCGTCCGCGAGACTCCCCGCGACCAGGAGCAGCGCGGCCAGGCCCAGCGGGGTGCCGTTGAGCAGCCAGGCCTGGGCGGAGACCGAGGTGTGCAGCGCGGCCGCGGTGTCGGGGAGCGTGACCATCGGGGCCGTGTACGTCATCAGGGCCACGGCGGTGGCGGCACTGGTCAGGGCGAGGGTCGGAGTGGCCCGCGGAGAGCTTTCCGCGGGGGTTGCGACCGAGGACGCCGACGCCGGAGAGGGCGCGGAGGTCGAACCGGCCGGCGGGGTCGAGATCACGGTGCCCCCGGAGGACGCGGTGGCGTGGTCGGGCTGTGTGCTGGTGTCGGTCCGGTCGAGCCGGGTCATGGCCTGCCCCTTCGAAACGGCGGAACATCCGTACGGTGCCGCAGTAGGTTCGGTCATTGAACCTACCGCTGGGGTAGACCGTAACACCTGAGGTTCGTTCACTGAACCAACATGTCGGAAAGTGGCTACAGTGGGGTCATGGCTCTGGGCAAGGACTACGCGACGCAGGAGTGCTCGATCGCCCGCGCGCTGGAGATCGTCGGCGAGCGCTGGACGCTCCTCGTCGTCCGCGACGCGCTCTACGGCGTACGGCGCTACAACGACTTCCTCGTGCACCTCGGCATCCCGCGCGCCGTGCTCGCGGCGCGCCTCCAGACGCTCACCACCGAGGGCATCCTCGAGAAGCGCCGCTACCAGGAGTCGCCGCCGCGCGACGAGTACGTCCTCACCGATCGCGGTATCGCCCTGTGGCCCACCCTGCGCTCGCTCGGCCTGTGGGGGCGCGAGCACTTCGACGAGACCCGCCTGCGTTACTTCCGGCACGCCGCCTGCGGCACGGAGCTCGGCCCGTACGGCGAATGCCCCGCCTGCGCCATGGTCGTGCCCGTCCCCGACGTCGAGATGACACCGGGCCCCGGACTCGACCGGGACCCGGCGGATCCGGTCAGCCGGGCCCTGCTGGGGCCGAGGCGGCTGCTGGAGCCGATCGAGACGGACTCCCAGAAGCAGGCAGGGGCGGTCACCCGGAAGCCTGCCGGAGCGGGCCATCGGGAGTCGGCCGGAGCGGGCCATCGGGAGTCGGCCGGAACGGACCGGCGGGAGCCCGCCGGAACCGATCACCGGGAGCCCGCCGGAACCGATCACCGGGAGCCCGCCGGAACCGATCACCGGGAGTCGGTCGGAACGGATCACTGAGACGCGGCCGGAATCGCCCACCGAGACGCGGCGGGAACGGACCGGCGGGAGTCGGCCGGGGTGGACCGGCGGGAGCCCGTCGGAACCGATCACCGGGAGTCGGCCGGGGTGGACCGGCGGGAGCCCGTTGGAACCGATCACCGGGAGGCCCGCCGGAACCGATCACCGGGGTTCGGTCGGAACCGTCCACCGGGACGCGGTGGGAACGGACCGGGGAGAGGCGGCCGGGGCCGATTCCCGGGGGTCGGTCGAGAGGCATCCTGTATAACGAACGGAAGGGCACGCGCACCACGTACGAGAGGAGGGGGAGCCGATGATCCGGACCTGGGCCGACGCCCGCCCCGCCGGCGTACTGCTGCTCCTGCTCCTCGAGGTCGCCCTGCTCGACACCGGCAGCCTCACCGCCACCGTCGCGCTCGCCGCCACCGCCGCGGCCGGGTCCGCCTTCGCCGCCTGCTCCCTCATCGTGTCGCGCTGCGCGCCCGCCGTGCCGCCCACCCGGGTGCGCACGGCCATCCGCGACCGCGCCCGCCGCACGGCCTTCCTGCCACAACGCGATCCGGACGCCAGCGGCCGGCCGCGGCCCAGGGCCCCCGGACACGCCCTCCAGGCGACCGCGTAGGGCACCCCTTCGGCTCTCCACCCCCGGTGACTCTCCACCCGGGGTGGGCTCTCCGTCCCAGGTGACCCCGCGCGGGTCGTCATGCCGCGTTCCGTCATCCCGGCACGACGAGACCCCCGGAGGGCTCACCCATGTCCACGTTCATGTCCGCTTTCGCGCACTTGGTCGAGCGGTTCGCCGACCTGCTCCAGCCGTTGTTCCACGCCTCGGCGGCCGCTGCCGCGATCGTCCTGTTCACCGCGCTCGTACGACTGCTCGTGCACCCCCTGTCGCGAGCGGCGGCGCGGGGACAGCGGGCCCGCGCGGCGCTTCAGCCGCAGATCGCCCAGCTGCGCAAGAAGCACGGGAAAGACCCCGAGAAACTCCAGAAGGCGCTGATGGAGCTGCACGCCGAGGAGAAGGTGTCGCCGCTCTCCGGGTGCCTGCCCAGCCTGCTCCAGATGCCGGCCTTCTTCCTCCTCTACCACCTGTTCTCCAGCTCGACGATCGGCGGCGGGACCAACGCCCTGCTCGGGCACACGCTGTCCGCCGCACCGCTCGGGGGCCGCTGGGCGGACGCGCTCGGCGGCGGCGGGCTCTTCGGGCCGGCCGGCCTCGTCTATCTGGCCCTCTTCGCCGTCGTCGCGGCCGTGGCCACCTTCAACTACCTCCGGACGAAGCGCATGACCGCCGCGGCGCCCGTGGTGGGCGACGGCGAGCAGGTGCCCGGGCTCGCCTCGGTCACCAAGCTCATGCCGTTCATGTCCTTCTTCACGCTGTTCACCGTGGCCGTCGTGCCGCTGGCGGCCGCGCTGTACGTGGTGACCAGTACGACCTGGAGCGCGGTGGAGCGGGCGGTGCTCTACCGGGACATGCCGGGGGCCGCGCCCGCGACCGCGGCCGTCGTCTGACGGGGCTTCGCGCGCAGACCGGGCGCAGGCATGGGCGGTCCAGTCCGTGAACGGGGTCTTGCGGACTGGACAGCGAGCTTGGAGGATCGACCAGTCCTCCGATGGCTGCACCCGTCGGTCGACGGCCCGCGATCGAGGGAGATGGTGACCATGAAGCTGCTGCGAGTCGGTACGGCCGGGGCGGAGCGGCCCGCGTTGCTCGACACCGAGGGGACCCTGCGGGATCTGTCGGGCGTCGTCGCCGACATCGACGGGGCGCTGCTCGCCGACGGCGCGGCGCTCGGCCGCGTCCGGTCCGCCGCCGAGGCCGGTGAGCTGCCCGCGCTGGACCCGGCCGGACTGCGCGTCGGACCGCCGCTGGCCCGGATCGGCAAGGTCGTGTGCATCGGGCTCAACTACCACGACCACGCCCGCGAGACCGGCGCCGAGGCGCCCGCCGAGCCGGTGATCTTCTTCAAGGCCGCGGACACCGTGGTCGGGCCGAACGACACCGTGCTCGTACCGCGCGGGTCGGTGAAGACCGACTGGGAGGTCGAGCTGGCGGTCGTCATCGGCCGTACCGCCCGCTACCTGGAGTCCGGGGAGGAGGCACTCGCCCATGTCGCCGGGTACGCGGTGGCGCACGACGTCTCCGAGCGCGAGTTCCAGATCGAGCGGGGCGGCACCTGGGACAAGGGCAAGAACTGCGAGACGTTCAACCCGCTGGGTCCGTGGCTGGTGACAGCGGACGAGGTCCCGGACCCGCAGGCGCTGTCGCTGAAGCTCTGGGTGAACGGTGAGCTGAAGCAGGACGGCACGACGGCCGAGCAGATCTTCCCGGTGGCCGAGGTCGTCCGCTACGTGAGCCAGTTCATGACGCTGTACCCCGGCGACGTCATCAACACCGGTACGCCGGCCGGGGTGGCGCTCGGACAGCCCGAGCCGAAGCCGTTCCTGCGGGCCGGTGACGTGGTGGAGCTGGAGATCGCGGGGCTGGGGCGGCAGCGGCAGGAACTCAAGAACGCGTAAGCGCTCCGCTTGGTCTGCGGTTGGGGTCCGCGGGGGCGGGGGTGTGCTGTCCGCCTCGGGCCCGCTGTGGCTGGTCGCGCCGTTCCTCGCGCCCCCTTGGGGGTTCTGGTGTCCGCTTTCGGCTGCGGGTGCGTCGTGGCTGGTCGCGCAGTCCCTCGCGCCCCTGACGGGGCTCTGGTGGCCGTTGTGGTCGGTCGCGTAGTTCCTCGCGCCCCTGGACTGGGCTGCCGTCCTTGGTGATCTGCGGGTTCCCCGCGCCCCTTTCAGGGCGCAGGGAACCGGCTTGCTACGCCGAGAGGAACCTCTCCAGGGCCTCGACCACCATCTTGTGGTCCTCGACCTGGGGGAGACCCGAGACGACCACCGTGCCGATGACGCCCGCGTCCGTCACGGCGATCGGGAACGCGCCGCCGTGGGCCGCGTACGTGTCCGGGTCCAGGCGCGAGGACTCCTCGAAGGTCGTGCCCTTGGCGCGGAAGCGGGAGCCGACCAGGAGCGAGGAGCAGCCGTAGCGCTCGACGACGCGGCGCTTGCGGTCGATCCAGGCGTCGTTGTCCGGGGTCGAACCCGGCAGCGCCGCGTGGAAGAGCTGCTGGCCCCCGCGGCGGATGTCGACGGCGACCGGCGCGTTGCGCTCGCGGGCGAGCTCGACGAGAAGCGCGCCGAGGGCCCAGGCGTCGTCGTGGGTGAAGCGGGGGAGCGTCAGACGGCGCTCCTGCCCTTCCAGCTCGGTGATCAGCTCGGTGATCTCCGGTGCGGGCGCGTTCACAGGGACACCACCACTCCCTCGTGGGCGGAGCGGCGGGCCGCCTCCAGGACGTCGAGGGCGGCCGCGGCCTCGTGCGCGGTCACCGGGTTGGGGCCGCCGTCACGGATGGCGGCGGCGACGGCCGCGTAGTACGCCGGGTACGCGCCCGGGACCGTGGGCTCGGGGCGGCCGCCGCCGGTCAACGGGGACTCGCCGGAGCCGACGCGGCCCCACAGGGCCTCCGGCTCGATGCCCCAGTCGGCCGTGGCGCCCGGCCGCTTGCCCTCGCGCAGGTCGGCCTCCTGCGGGTCGAGGCCGTACTTGACATACCCCGCCTGCGAGCCGAGGACGCGGAGGCGCGGGCCGAGCTGCGCGGTCGTCGCGGAGACGTAGAGGTGGGAGCGGACCCCGCTCGTGTGCGTGATCGCGAAGAACGTGTCGTCGTCGGTGAGCGCGCCGGGGCGGCGGATGTCCGACTCCGCGTACACCGAGGCGGCGGGGCCGAAGAGGACGAGCGCCTGGTCGACGAGATGGCTGCCGAGGTCGTAGAGGAGACCTCCGATCTCTGCCGGGTCGCCGGACTCGCGCCAGCCGCCCTTCGGCTGCGGGCGCCAGCGCTCGAAACGCGACTCGAAGCGCCAGACGTCGCCCAGCTCGCCCTCGGCGAGCAGCTTGCGGAGCGTCAGGAAGTCGTTGTCCCAGCGGCGGTTCTGGAAGACGGAGAGCAGCAGGCCGCGGTCGTCGGCCAGGGCGGCCAGCTCGCGGGCCTCGGCGGCCGTACCGGCGATGGGCTTGTCCACGACCACGGGGATGCCGGCCTTCAGGGCGGCGGTCGCGATCGGGACGTGGGTCTTGTTCGGGGTCGCGATGACGATCAGGTCGAGCTCGTCGGCGCGTGCCAGCAGTTCGTCCGGCGTGGCGGCGAAGCGGAGTCCGTCGCCGAACTCGGCGCGGGCCTGCGCCTGGCGCTCCGGTTGGGAGGTGACGACCGTGTCGAGGGCGAGGCCCTCGGTCGTGGCGATCAGCGGGGCGTGGAAAACGGAACCCGCGAGGCCGTAGCCGACGAGACCCACGCGGAGGGGCGTACCAGTCATGCCTGTCATGCGTCCTACTTTCGCAACGCTGTTGCCAAAGTGCAAGCGCGGGGGACAATGGGTGATGTGAACAGGACCAAAGTGGGTGGGGCCGGGGTGTCGGGGATCCCAGGGAATCAAGGTGTTCCCGGAAATCCGGGAACCGTCGCGGGTGCCGGGGCGGCCGGGGTGAACCTGCCCGCCCTGCGCAGTCACAACGCCGCGCTGGTGCTCGATCTGCTGCGCACGGCGGGGGCCGCCGGCATCAGCCGCCTCGAACTCGCCGAGCGGACCGGACTGACCCCGCAGGCCGTCAGCAAGATCACCGCGCGGCTGCGGGCGGACGGTCTCGCGACGGAGGCGGGGCGCCGCGCGTCCACGGGCGGCAAACCCCGTACGGTGCTGCGGCTCGTGCCCGAGGCGGGGCACGCGGTCGGGCTGCACCTCGACCGGGACGAGCTGACCGTGGTGCTCTGCGATCTCACCGGGGCCGTGGTGGCCGAGCGGCGCGCACCGCTGGACCTGGGAGCCGGGGCCGACGCGGTGGTCGATGGGGCGGCCGGGGAGGTCTCGGCCCTGCTCGGCGGCGTGGCGCCGCTGGGTGTGGGGGTCGCGCTGCCGGGGCCGCTCGATCACACCTCGGGGGTGCTGCACCGGGTCACGGGTTTCCCCGAGTGGGACGGGTTCGCGCTGCGGGACGCGCTGACCGGGCGGCTCGGGCTGCCGGTGGTGGTGGACAAGGACACCAACGCGGCGGCACTCGGCGTCGCGGTGGGGCCCGGCACCGGCGTCGGCTCCGGCTCTTCCGGCGGCGGATCCTTCGCGTATCTGCACCTCGGTACGGGCCTCGGTGCCGGGCTCGTGCTCGGTGGGGTCGTACACCGGGGGACCCGTACCGGGGCCGGGGAGTTCGGGCATCAGGTCATCCAGCTGGACGGGCCGCTGTGCGAGTGCGGGAACCGGGGATGCATCGAGGTGCTGTGTCTGGACGCGGTGGGGCGCGGGACCGTGGCCGAGGCGGCCCGGGTGCTCGGCGCCGGGGCGGCGAATCTGGTGGGGCTGCTGGACATCGACCTCGTCCTGCTGGGCGGGCGCACGGTCGCTGCCCACGAGGAGGTCTTCGTACGTGGCGTCGGCGCCGTCCTTGAGGAACGGGCCCGGCGCGAAGGGGGCGGCGCCGCGGTGCCGGTCCGGGTGGCCCCCGGTGGGGCACGTGGAGTGGCCGAGGGCGCGGCCCAACTCCTGCTGGCCCCGCTGTTCGGCCGGGGAGAGGGCTGAGCGAGGGGGTGCGGGCGGCTCGGCCGGCGGGACGGCCGGGCGGCCGAGGACGTGGGCGGCTCGGCGGCCCGGCCGTCCCACCGGCCCGAGGACGCGGGCAGCTCGGCGAGGAGCTGACCGGGCGGAGGGGCTGTGGGTTGAGCCACGGGGTGCCCTGGCGGAGGGGATCCGGGCTGAGCCACGGAGTGGCCTGGTGGAGGGGATCCGGGCTGAGCCACGGGGTGGTGGCCTGGCGAAGGCTCAGCACTGAGCTCGAGGCATGTCGGCCGGGCTGAGGGGATGTGGGCTCAGTGGGACATGCGGGCGGCCGGGCGCGTGCGGGGATGCGGGTTGGGCCCGAGGCGTGTGGACTGGGCGAGGGGGTGGCGGGCCGAGCAGAGGAGATGGCTGGGCGGAGGGGCGGTGCGGGTCCGGTGATGGGGGTTCGGGCTCGGTGGCGGGGGATGCGGGCCGGGTGAGGGGATCTGTGCGGCCGAACGGGGTGACTCCGGGCGTGGCGGTCCGTCGGTGGGGGTGACGCGTGGCAGGGTCACGAGGCCATTGCCCGGTACCGACTGACGCTTTCGATCCTCCCGATCCCCGCCACCCTCCGATCGGCCAAAGGCTCCTCATGCGACTGCGTACGTCCCACCCGCTCGCCCCGACCGCCCTCGCCCCGACGGCTCTCGCCCTGTGCGTGACGCTCACGCCGACCCCGGCGCACGCGCTGGAACCCCGGCCCGCCTGCGTCTCGTCCGACACCCGCGACTTCCCGATCAAGACCCGTATCCACGGTGGTCCCGACGCCTATGAGGCCGGCGGCGGCTTCGGGACCTGGTACATCGACCTCACCAACACCACGGCGCACACCTGCGGTGCGATCCATCCGGTGGTCGTCCTCGTCGACGCGAAGCGGACGCTGCGGCCGGAGCAGGCACGGCTGGAGTTCTACGAGGGGGAGCGGACGCACGCGGTGACGTTCGTACGGAGCGACGAGGACGAGAACGTGGGGCCGTTCGACGACGGTTTCCCCGGGTTCACCGTGGCGCCCGGCCGCACCCTCACCGTGAAGGTGCGGCTCTCCCTGACCGCCGGCGCGACCGCGCCGAACACCGTCGTCGCGAACGCGGCCGTCGTGCAGCGGCACGAGGACGACGGCGACTGGGTGGGGGAGTCGAACGACTACCGGTTCCGCGTCGAGGACGACGGCACGGGCAAGAGCGAGGAGACGGGCGAGGAGGCGGGCAAGGAGACGGGCGAGGACGTGGGCGGCGCCGCGACCACCGGTACCGACGCCGGTGCCAGTGCCGGCACGGGCATTCCGAGCGGCGGGACCGGCAGCGGGACGACCGTCGGCGGGACCGCGGGGACCGGTGCGGCGGCGCCGTCCGCCGACCAGCTGGCCAGCACCGGACCCGGTGCCTCGAACCGGCTGGGACTGGCCGCGCTCGCGCTCACCCTGCTCGCCTCCGGAGCCGGACTTCTCGCCCTGGCACGACGGGTGCGTCCGCGCCGGCCCTGACACCTGACAGCCGCCCGCGAGACGGTGCGTCAATCGCTCCGCGAGCGCTGCTTGCCCGAAGGGAAGCTGCGGTGGCAGGGGCGCGGCACGGTGGTCGCCGGTCCCGAGCCGGAGCAGCCGCTGTCGCCGGCGAGCGGTACTGGGAGTCGACGGCGTATCGGTCGGGCCGGTCCGGCCCGGCCGGGCCGGGATCACGCCGCCCTGACTAGGCTGGGGGCGTCGGCACAGCGTCGTTCCGGCGCCCCCGGATCGAGTGCGTACGTACGCCAGGACGGCAGGAGACCCCGTACATGTCAGAGCGCAAGCCCATCGAGTCGTGGCTCACCGACATGGACGGTGTCCTCATCCACGAAGGTGTGCCGATCCCCGGCGCCGACGCGTTCATCAAGAAACTGCGGGAGTCGGGAAGGCCGTTCCTGGTCCTGACCAACAACTCGATCTACACGGCCCGCGACCTGCACGCCAGGCTCCGGCGCATGGGCCTGGACGTGCCCGTCGAGAACATCTGGACCTCCGCCCTCGCCACGGCCAAGTTCCTGGACGACCAGCGGCCCGGTGGCACGGCGTACGTCATCGGCGAGGCGGGCCTGACCACCGCGCTGCACGACATCGGGTACGTCCTGACGGACCACGAACCGGACTATGTGGTCCTCGGGGAGACCCGTACCTACTCCTTCGAGGCCATGACGAAGGCGGTCCGGCTGATCAAGGGCGGCGCCCGGTTCATCGCCACCAACCCGGACGAGACCGGCCCGTCCACCGAGGGACCGCTGCCCGCCACCGGAGCGGTCGCCGCGCTGATCACCAAGGCCACCGGCAAGCAGCCCTACTTCGCGGGCAAGCCGAACCCGCTGATGATGCGGACCGGGCTGAACGCCATCGGCGCGCACTCGGAGACGAGCGCGATGATCGGCGACCGCATGGACACCGACGTCCTGGCCGGTCTGGAGGCGGGGATGCAGACCTTCCTCGTCCTGACCGGACTGACCACGCCGGAGGAGATCGAGCGCTACCCGTACCGGCCGTCGAAGATCGTCGACTCGATCGCGGATCTCGTCGACCGCGTCTGAATCCCGGAGCGCGCCGAGCGGATCCGAAACCCGCACCGCCGCGGACTGACCCGTACGGAGCAGCGGCGGCCCCCTGAAGATGCGGGCCGCCGCCCCGAGGGGGAGTCTCCAGATATCTGGAGGTTTCACGATGCGCTCAATGCGACTCACTCTCTGTGCCGGGGCGGTGGTCGCGGCCGCGTTCACGCCCGCCGCGTACGCGGCCGACGCGGGACCGGCCGGTATCTCCGTGACACCCGTGTCCCCCGGCCCCGGCAGCGACATCCAGTTGCGGGTCATGGGCTGCGCGGGCCGGACGGGCACCGCGACGTCGGAAGCGTTCGTCTCGGACGCACGGCTGACCGGCGGGGGCGGCGGCGGACTGACCGGGGAGACCCGCGTCCGTACCTCGCTCCACCCCGGCAGCTACGGCATCGAGGTCGACTGCGACGGCCACTCCGGCCGGGTCAAGGGCACGGTCACCGTCGCGGCGCCGGACTCCGCCCCGGGCGTCTCCCCGCCCGCCTCGCCGATCGCGCCCGTGCACGCGGGTGGCGGCGGCACCGCCCACCTCGCCTCGGTGGACGCCAGGGCGGCCGGACCCGGCACCAAGCAGGCCGTGGTCGGCCTGGTCCTCGCGGGCGTCGCCGCGGCCGCCGTGGCGGTCCGCAGCGCGCGCCGGGGCCACGACAGCCGCGACTGACATGGCCGAACGGGAGCGTTCCCCGGGCGCCGGCCGCCTGCTGACCGGCGTGGCGTGGCTGGTGCTGCTGCTCGGACTGTGGCTGTGGGGCCGTCAGGTGACGGACCTGCGGCTGGGGATATCCGCGCCGACCACGGGGGACATCGCGGCCGTCGGCCGGCCGCCGGAGGTGCGGCTGCCGCCCGCGCTGAAGCCCCTCGGGAACGCCCGGCCGCAGCGCGTCGACATTCCCTCGATGGGCGTGCAGGCCCCCGTGGTGGCCCGCGGACTCGACCGGCGGGGCGCGATCGATCCGCCGCCGTACGAGCAGCCGGGCGTCGTCGGCTGGTACGCGGCCGGGGCGAAGCCGGGCGCCGCCGGGACCGCGCTGATGGTCGGGCATGTCGACACCGAGACCCGGCCCGCGGTCTTCTACAAGCTCAGCGCCGTCAAGCCCGGCGACACCGTCAGGGTCGTCCGCGACGACGGGACGGTCGCGGAGTTCACCGTGGACGACGTCCAGGTGCTCGCGCGCGACCATTTCGACGCCCAACAGGCTTACGGTGAACGGCAGTCGGGTCGGGCTGAGCTGCGGCTGATCACGTGCGGCGGGACCTTCGACCGGGCCAGCGGCAGCTACACGGCCAACGTGATCGTCTCGGCGTACCTCACGGGGAACGGGCCGTGAGCGGACACGGACGCGGTTACCGGGCCCGGTCGACGACCCGCTCCCCCGAAGCCGCCGACCGGGCTGGTCCTCTACCGCGCGCGCACGGGTTGCGGGAGTAACCCGGCGCCGGCGCGGGAGGTCTGGAGCCCGTCCGCCGGGGCGGGACGGTCGGGCCGGAGCAACCGGCCGGGGCCGCTCGAGGCCACCTGAGAACAGGTGAGCGGCCTGGCCCGGAGGCTGTCCGACGCCAAGTCCGCGACGGGTGATGCCCGCAGATCGGGCGCGGTCGCTCCGGAAGCCTTCCCGGAACGGCGGATGACTATGCGTTGCGTTCGCCCCGGTCCATGGCCCGGTCCGGGACCCGCGCGGCTCGTCCGCGGGGAGCCGGCGCCGGAGCGCTCGCCCGCGGAGGCGGGGCTGTAACAGCTCTCCGACAAGGATCGGGCGGCCTCGTGGGCCGCGCGGCAGGTATGTCACGATTGAGCCTTAGGACGGTGCACCCGAGGGGGAGTTGCATGTACGGCAAGAGGGGTGCCGGGGCACGGGCGTCCACGGCGGTGCTGGGGGCGGCACTGCTGCTCGCGGGGTGTTCCTCCGGGGGCGACGGCGGCAAGGACGAGGGTTCCGGAGCCAAGATCACACAGCAGCCGAAGAACGCGGACCCGTTCTGGGTGAATCCGGACGGGAACGCGGCCGAGCAGGTCGCCGCCTACGCCAGAGCGGGCAAGGACGAGGACGCCGAGCAGATCCGCAAGATAGCCGAGCAGCCCACCGGTGAGTGGATCGGCGCGGAGAACCCGGAGCAGGAGGCGCGTGGCTTCACCGAGGCCGCCGAGAAGGCCGACCGGGCCGCGATCCTCGTCCTGTACAACATCCCGCACCGCGACTGCGGCCAGTTCTCGCAGGGTGGTGCCGCCGACGGCGACGCCTACCGGACCTGGATCGACGGGGTGGCGAAGGGGATCGGGGACCGCCCCGCCACGGTGATCCTGGAACCGGACGCCATCCTGCACCTGGTCAACCAGTGCACTCCGGAGGAGTTCCACGAGGAGCGCTACGACCTCCTCAAGGGCGCCATCGGCAAGCTCAAGTCCCTGAAGAACACGAAGGTGTACCTGGACGCGGGCAACGCGGGCTGGGGTCACCCCGACCAGATCTTCCAGCCGCTGCAGTGGGCGGGCATCGCCGAGGCCGACGGCTTCTCCGTCAACGTCTCCAACTTCTACTCGACCGAGGACTCCGTCGCCTACGGCAAGCAGCTGGCCGCGAAGGTCGCGGGCAAGCATTTCGTCGTCGACACCAGCCGCAACGGCAACGGCCCCTACACGGGCGGCAAGGCCGACGAGAACTGGTGCAATCCGCCGGGCCGCGCGCTCGGCGAGAGCCCGACGACCAAGACCGCCGACCCGCTCGTCGACGCGTATCTGTGGGTCAAGCGGCCGGGCGAGTCGGACGGCACGTGCAAGGGAGGCCCGAAGGCGGGCGAATGGTGGGCGGAGTACGCCCTGAAGCTCGCGAAGGCCTCCGGGTAGCGGCAGTTCACACGCGATGGGGGCGCCCTCCGCTTCTCGCGGAGGGCGCCCCCATCACGTACGCGTGTACAAATGCCTTGGAATCAGGGCACCTTGACCCACTGAGCCTTGCTCGGGGTGCCCTGGTCGTCCGTCACGAACAGCATGTACCAGCCGGACTCGACGAGATTCCGGTTCTTCGGCACCGTCACCGAGATCCCGGTCTTCGTCTTCTTGAAGTCCAGGGCGATGGACCGCTGGTCGACATCGGTGACATGCGTGGACGCGCTCGGCCGGATCAGCCGGGCCGTCTTGATGGACGAGGTGTGCGCCGAGGTGAAGTCCGCCGAGGCGCCGCGGGCGATCGTCTTCGGTCCGCCGGACAGCGAGGGCCGCGAATCCCGGTAGAGGTACGGCGGCGTGTAGATCTCGATGCGCTGCTCGAAGGTGGCCGGCTTCGTGTTGGCCTTGTCCGCGTAGAGCGAGTTGGAGCCGAAGAACATCACGCGCCCGTCGGGCAGCAGGATCGAGCCCGAGTGGTAGTTGCGGCCCACCAGCGGGTCGGCCACCCGGTCGAAGCTGTTCGACCCGGGGTTGTAGATCCGCGCCTGGAGGATGTTGGAGTCGCCCCGCCCGCGGTAGTCCTCGGAGCCGCCGGACACCAGGACGGTGTCGTCGGGCAGGATCGAGGACTGCGGGTAGCGGGTGCCCTTCTCCAGCTCGGGCCCGTCCACGAACTTCGGATTCTTGTCCAGGAGGCCGATCAGCCGGGTCTTCTTGCTGGACAGCTTGGACTCGCCGACCCCGCCGCCGCCGATCACCATGTACTTCTCGTCCTGCGCGGGCGGAAGCAGGACGGTGCCGGACGTCTCCATCATGTTCGGGTCGCTCAGGCCCTTGAGCTTGCTGAACTTGTTGCTCTCCAGGTCCCAGACGCCGGGGTCGCGGCCCACGTCGTCGGGGCCGTAGCCGGCGTTCGCGCCCGAGTAGAAGAGCTTGCCGTTCTGCATCAGGGATATCGCCGGGTAGGTCGGGAACTGGCGGATGCCCTTGGCGTACGTCCACTTCTTGGTCTTCGGGTCGAAGACCTCGTTCTTGCCCGGGACGAGCTGGCCGATCTCGTCCAGGCCGGAGAGGCTGAGGATCTTGCCGTCGCCGAGAGTGGTCAGCGTCGGGTACCAGCGCGCCTCGTTCATCGGGTCGACCTTGATGTACTTCTCGGCGACCGGATCGAACTCGTAGGCGTCCCGGATGCCCTGGAAGTCCTTCTTGTCCAGGGCGAGCTTCTGGGCGATGCCGTAGGTGTTGCGGGCGTCGGTCCCGGTCAGCCCCTGGACCCGGTAGTTGTCCTGGGTGCCGGTCTCGTGCTTCTGGCCGCTCTGGTGCGCCTCGACATAGATGCGGCCGAGGCCCGGGTCGTTGCGCACGAACGCGCCGGTCGCCTTGTCGAAGACCTTCTTGGCGCGCGGAACGAGCACCGGGTCCTTCGACACGAAGGTCTTGCCGTTCTTCTTCCCGGTGAACTTGGTGCCCGCGGGCAGCGTGATGGGCTTGTCGGGGTTCTCGTTGTGGACGACCATCAGGCCGCCGGCCTTGGTGACGTCGCCCTTCAGCGTCTCGTACCGCTTGGTGCCGCCGGCGATCAGCAGATTGCCGTTGGCGAGCTGAGTGTGTCCCGTGCAGAACAGGTCGGCGGGCGTCGGGATCTTCTTGATCGTGCCCTTGACCGGGTCCCAGATCCGCGTGTCGAACTTCTTCGCGTCGAAGTTGTCCTGGTTGTTGCCCGAGCCCGCGATCAGCAGGATCTTGCCGGTGTGCAGCAGGGCCGCGTGGATCGTGTTGAGCCGGTACTCCTCCGGGAAATCGATGATGTCCCAGTGGCCGTTGGCGGCTTTGTACTCCGGCTTGTTGATCGTGTACTGGTGGTACTTGTTCGTTCCGAAGCGATACAGCCACGGCCCGTTCATTCCGGCCAGCGCGAGCACCACCACCCCGGTTATGCCGAGGCGGCGGGCGCGGCGGCGACGGGCACCGTCTTTCATTTCTTACGTCCCCCAAGGGCGATCTGCATGGTCTGGTCGTTCCCCCCGTTCGCGGCGGCCCAGCTGGGCTTCTGCTGCGCGTGCGGGGCGTGTTGTTCCTGCTGCGGCGCGGGGGCCTGCTGCGGAACGCGGACATCCTCGGGCGCGGCCGGCGGCTTCTTGCGCTCCTGGCGCATGGACCAGCGCCAGGCGAAGATCGGCGAGGCGGTGATCAGCAGGGCGAAGATTCCCCAGGTGATCATCGCGGGGTGGGAGTGCCCGAAGACGAAACCGGCGGTGATCGAGCCGGCGAAGACCAGGATGAAGAACAGGTGGATCCGGAAGGTCCCGAACAGTGTGTCGGGGCTGGCCGAGTCGCCCTTGGGCGTCACCACGAACTTGCTCTTGCGGCGCAGCACGGCGTCCATGAGCGACCGTGCGTAGATCGGTGCGGACAGCGCCGACATCACCATGCCGGCGACACCGCCGGAGCCTTCCGGCTCGTGCGGCGAGACGTTGTGCCGGCGGTTCCAGATGTACAGGCCGATCTGGAGCGCCGAGGCGTTGCCGTACAGCATCAGCCAGACCGTCGGGTCGATGTTCACGCCCGATGCGCCGAGCCCGAGGAACAGGGCGCAGCTCAGCGCCGCGAGGATCCAGTTGAGCGCGGACATCGGATAGAAGATGATCATCATCGTGTAGTTGAAGAGCTTGCCCGGAGGCATCGAGAAGAAGCCCTTCCAGTACTGCTTGAGGATCGTCTCGTAGGTGCCCCGCGACCAGCGCAGCTGCTGGGTGAAGAAGTCCGTCCAGGCGCCAGGACCCTCACCGACGGCCAGCACGTCCGGTGTGTACACGGACTTCCATTTGCGGCCCGTCGCCGGGTTCTTGGCGCGGTGCATCTCGAAGCCGGTCGCCATGTCCTCGGTGATCGAGTCGTACAGGCCGCCGATCTGCTTCAGCGCCTTGATGCGTACGGCGTTGGAGGTGCCCACGAACATCGGGGAGCCGTAGAAGTTGCCCGCCCGCTGGATGAGGGCGTGGAAGAGGAACTGCTGAGACTCCGCGGCCTTGGTGATGGGGTTGTCGTAATTGCCGTACACCTGCGGGCCGATGACGAATCCGACATTCGGGTCGCGGAAGAAGCCGAGCATCCGCTCCAGGTAGTTGGGCAGCGGCACGTGGTCGGTGTCGACCGAGGCGAAGTAGTCGTAGTCGTCGCCATGGGCTTCCAGCCAGGCGTTGTAGTTGCCGTGCTTGGTCTTGGCGCGGTGCGGGCCCTTGGCCTGGTTCCACTTCGCGACGCCCTTGCGGGAGAAGTGGTGCACGCCCAGGCGCGCGCAGACCTCCTTCACCTCGGGGTCGTCGCCCTCGTCGAGGAGCCAGATGTGCAGAAGCCCCCGGTGGCGCAGCTTGACGGCCGCCTCCAGGGTCTTCGTCACCATGGCGAGGGGTTCCTTGCCGGGGACGAAGGAGGTGAGGAAGGCGACTCTCGTGCCGGTTTCGGGCACCACCGGGACCGGGTCGCGGGCGACCAGGGTGGCGTGCGCGTTGGACAGCACGTTCATGCAGCGGAAGAACTCGATCAGGCCGATCGAGACCAGCATCACGATGTCCAGCGCGGGCAGGAAGTCATAGGCGGGATAGTCGCGTTCGGTCCAGTGCTCGGGCTGGAGCAGCCAGCCGAGCAGGACCAGCGAGAGAAGCGGTGCGGCGCCCAGCATCAGGGCCGCGCGTATGCGGTGCGTCTCCTGCGACAGCAGGGAGCGGTACTGCACCTTGTACGGCTTGCCCGGATCGGGCTGCGTGAGGGGTCCCGCGAGTCGGCTGTAGTGCTCGTAGTCGTACCTCGGAAGCGACTTCTTGATCCTGCGGAAGCTGCCCGTCCGGTGCGATGGCACACGGAGCTGGGTCGTCTCCGATCCGTCGAAATCCTGCCGGGCGCCCGTCGGCGTCGACGTCATGAGTCATCCCCCCGCACGCACCGTCGGGTGCGTGTTCGTCGGTTCTTTCGTTCGCTCGGGTCCCCCTCGACCCTCGCGGACACAGTCACTGGCCGGCCGGCGTCACCACATCATTCACACCATATAGACATGGAACTACGGCCTTCCGGTTGCATGATGCCCCCCTCGGCATCGTTCACGAATGGGCCCCCAGCCCCTCGCGGCCGCAACCGGTCCCGCCCCCGCCTGTCTCAACTGCCTTAAATCGACAGACTTTTGAAGCCCAGGGTTCTACGCCGTCCGTCATGATCGCAAGATGCGAAACGCGGTGTTAACCGGTCATACGCGCTCATTGGGATGTGAGTGCGAAAAGAGGACCGGCGCCCGATCCCGGTGGCGGACATTCCGGTATGACGACGGGCCCCCTCGTCGCTGCGAGGGGGCCCGTCGGTCTGTGCGCCGCCAGGGACTCGAACCCCGGACCCGCTGATTAAGAGTCAGCTGCTCTAACCAACTGAGCTAGCGGCGCCTGCTGACGCGAAAACTCTACCCGACCCGCGGGGGTGCTCCTGACCGGGAGGGGTGCTCCGTGGCAGGTGGGAGCGGTCCCGTACATCATTCGGACCGTCAACGTGCGACACCGGATGACAGTTGAGAAACTGACGAATGTGCAGAAATGCGGACATTTCCATCTGGAGTGTGAGGGGCAGCGCATGAAGACTCCGGTATTCGAGGAACTCGATCCCGCGAGTGACTGCGACTGCCCCGGATGCGTTCACTGGCGGCGCGTCCTGCCCTTCTCCTCACGGCCCGGGCCGTCCGGCCCGGTGGGCCATCCGGCGGCCCTCGCCCACGTTCGCGGCCTCGCCGGGGTGGGGCGGGCCCCCATGGCCCTCGCGCTCGTCGCCACGGCGGGCACCGTCCTCGGCGCGGTGCCCGCCGTGGCGGCCGTGCACGGTCCCGTCCGGCCCGGACTGCCCGCGGCCGACGAGCCCGACACCCCCCAGGGCGGCAAGGAGCCGCTGCACGGCCCCGCGGGGAAGCCGGCGCAGCCGGGACAGACCGTCAAGCTGCCCACCACCACCCGGGCCGAGATCATCAACCGGGCCAAGACCTGGATCAACGCGCGGGTGCCGTACAGCATGAGCGAGTACTGGCAGGACGGGTACCGCCAGGACTGCTCCGGCTTCGTCTCGATGGCCTGGAGCCTGCCGGGCAACGAATGGACGGGCAGCCTCGACAGCTTCGGGGCGCGGATCACCCGCGACCAGCTCCAGCCGGGCGACATGCTGCTCTTCCACAATCCCGCCGACCCGGAGAAGGGCTCGCACGTCGTCGTCTTCGGCGGCTGGACGGACTACACACACACCTACTACGTCGCCTACGAGCAGACCCCGCCGCAGGCCAGGAAGCAGTCCACTCCGTACGCCTACTGGACGAACTCGAGCCACTACGTGCCCTACCGCTACAAGGGGCTGAGCACGGGCGCGGGCGGTCCGGCGCCGAGCACGACGACCCGTTATCCGGGGGCCGCGTACTTCGGGCCCGGCGCGAACAACGCGTACGTCACCCAGCTCGGCCGGCTCCTGGTGGACCGCGGCGCGGGCCGCTTCTACACCACGGGACCGGGGCCGCGCTGGTCGAGCGCCGACCAGCGGGCCACCCAGGCGTTCCAGCGCGCGCAGGGCTGGACGGGGGCGGCCGCGGACGGGCTGCCGGGGCCGACGACCTGGTCCTATCTGGTCGGGAAGAAGGGCAGGAACATCCCCGGAGCGACGGGCAGCCCCGGGCCCCAGGCGCCGGGCACCTCGCCCGCCGTGCCCGCCTATCCGGGGCGCGCGATGTTCCGGCCCGGAGCGAACAACGCCCAGGTCACCCAGCTCGGGAAGCAGCTGGTCAAGAAGGGGTTCGGCACGCACTACACGACCGGTCCCGGACCGCGCTGGGGCGAGGCGGACCGGCGCAACGTCGAGGCGTTCCAGCGGGCGCAGGGCTGGCGCGGCGGGGCGGCGGACGGCTATCCGGGACCGGAGACCTGGCGGCGGCTCTTCTCCTGAACCGGCGGTCCCGCACGGCTCGTGAACACACTTCCAGGCGCGGAGGCATGGAGGCAGCTATGAGTACGACGACGTCACACACCCCGGAGTCCGAGGGGACGCCCTCGGCGGAGCCGCGGTCCGACACGGCGGCCGAGGGCGGCGGCGGTCCACGGTCCGCCCGGCTCATCCAGAACGAGGCGACCACCGAGATCCCTGTCCACCTGCTCTTCCGCGACGACCCCGAGCCGGTGTCCGTGCCGCTCGCCCCCGCCGTCGTCGGCCGCCGGCGCGGCACCGGCGAACAGCCGAGGATCCGGCGGCCCGCCACCGGAAGACCCCCGCGCCCGGTGCCGGAGGTGGACCCCGAGCTGGTGGAACGGCCCGCACGGGTGCTGCCCGGAGCGGCGGGTGCGCTGGCCGGGGCCTGTGGTGTGGCCGGATGTGCCCTCACCACGTGGTGGGCGGGAGTGCTGCCGCCCTCTGTACTGGAGGCGCTCGACCTGCCCGGGTCCGCGGCCGCCGGGCTCGGGCCGGCGCAGTGGGCGGCCTACGCCGGGGCGGGCGCCCTCGGCCTCTTCGGCTTCGGCGGTCTCGCCCGCGGCCGGACCGGGCGGGCCTGGGTGCTCGGTCTGTTCGGGCGCTATCGCGGCACGGTCCGGCGCACCGGTCTGATGTGGGTCAACCCGCTGGTGCTGCGCCGCCGGGTCGACGTACGGCTGCGGCACTGGCGCAGCGAGCCGATGTCCGTGGTCGACGCGAACGGGGTCGCGCTGCGGGTGGTGGTGCTCGTCGTGTGGCGCGTCAAGGACACCGCGCGTGCCACGCTCGCGGTCGACGACCATCAGGCGTATCTGCGCGAGTGCGTGGAGGCCGCCCTGTCGCGGGTGCTCTCGCAGCTGCCGGCCGAACTGCCGCCCTCCGTGGTCAAGGACCTGACCCTGCGCAACACGGACGCGGTCGGTGAGGCGCTGACCCGGATGGTGGCCGCGGACACGGCCCCGGTCGGCCTGGAGGTCTTCTCCGCGCAGCCGACCCGGATCGAGTACGCGCCCGAGATCGCCGCGGTGATGCAGCGCCGCCGGATCGCCGCCCTGGACGCCCAGCACCGCGACAGCGTGCTCGGCTCGGTCGTCGACTCGGTCGAGGACACGGTGACCCGGCTGACCCTGCGGGGGCTGGTGGAACTGGACGACTACGAGCGCAAGGCGTTGGTGAAGGACCTGACGGTGGCGTTCTGCACGGGACGCGGGGAGGTGTCCTCGTAGGGCCGCCGGCGGGACGGACAGGTTCGCTATTGGTATGGACATGTTCAACTACCCGCAATAATCTGGGACTTGGTCTAGACCTGAACGACGCGCGCACAGCTCACGGGAACATCCCCCACGTCCTCCAGGAGCGCCAGCATGCGCATTCGGACGAACCAGTCCCTCACCAGCAGAAAAGCAAAGATGTACGCGGCGGCGCTCGGCCTCGCCACGGCGGGCACCTTCGTGCTCTCCACCGGCGGAGCCAGCGCCCACGGCTACACCGACCAGCCCCTCAGCCGGCAGAAGATGTGCGCCGCGAACGGCGGAAGCGTCGCCAACTGCGGTGACATCCAATGGGAGCCGCAGAGCGTCGAGGGCCTCAAGGGCTTCCCGGCGGCGGGCCCGGCAGACGGCCGGATCTGCTCGGCCAACCACACCAACTTCAGCCAGCTCGACCAGCCCAAGACCCCCGCGGGTACGGCCTGGCCGACGACCAAGGTCACCGCGGGGCAGAGCTACAGCTTCCGCTGGCAGTTCACCGCGATGCACGCGACGACCGACTTCAAGTACTTCATCACCAAGACCGGCTGGAACCAGAACCACGCGCTGACCCGCGCGGACCTGGAGACCACGCCGTTCCTGACGGTCCCCTACAACGGGCAGCGCCCGCCGTCCACGCTCTCGCACACCGGCACCCTGCCGAGCGGCCGGAGCGGACACCACATCATCCTCGGGGTGTGGACGGTCGCGGACACGACGAACGCGTTCTACTCCTGCGCGGACGTCACGTTCTGAGGCCCGCCGCACGTCCAAGGCCGCGCTTCTGAGCCTTCCTTGAGGCGCGGACGCCTCCGGTGCGGGTATGTTCCCCGCACGCCGACTCGACCAGGTCGGCGTGCGGGGATCTGTATCCGACCACCGGGGGAATTGTCATGAGTGTGTTCTTCTATGCCGTGCCCAGCCTGATCATGGCCTTGGTGCTTTTCATGGCGGCCAAGGTGGTCCGCCGCTCGCTGGAGGTGCGCAGCGCCTGGAGCAGTGGACTGACCGCGGAGGCGCGCTGCCTGCGCTCGTACACGACGGTCAGCGGGGGCGGCCACGACACGTCCGTCTCCACGACCCTGCACCACGTCTACGAGTTCATGACGCGCGACGGCCGTGCCGTCCGCTTCGAGGAGAGCAACGGCCGCCCGACGGTCGTCGAGGGCGACATCGTCACCGTGCACTACGCCGCCCAGAACCCCGAGAAGGCCACGGCGCACGCGCCGAGCCCGGTCAGGGCGGCCGTGGGCACCGTCGTCATGGTGGCGTTCTGCGGTGTGATCGTCGCCTTCTGCATCGGCTTCATGATCACTTTCCATGAGATGTCCGCGAGCGGTGACGCGTTCTTCGGCGGGATCTGAGCGCGCGTACGCCTGAGTCGGGGCGCGTACACCTCTCTACATCTGACGACTCGTCAATTACTGTACGCTGCCATGGATTCCAGCAGGCGCACCGTCGGGGAGCTCGTACGGGAGCGGTGGGGCGACCACCGGCCGGGGCTGTGGTTCGAGGGCCGGGACATCAGCCACCACCAGGTGGCGGCGGGCGCGGCGGCCCGGGCGGCTCTGCTCGCCGAGCTGCTGCCGCCCGGTGCCGAGCCGCACGTGGGGGTGCTGCTGGACAACACCCCTGAATATCCCCTGTGGCTGAGCGCGGCCGCCCTCGCCGGTGCCGCCGTCGCCGGGATCAACCCGACCCGGCGCGGCCCCGAACTGGCCCGCGACATCCGGCACACCGAGTGCCGCGTCCTGGTCACCGAGCGGACCCACCTGCCCCTCCTCGACGGGCTCGAACTCCCCGGCGTACGCGTCCTGGTGACCGACACCGACGCCTACGCCGACCTCCTGAGGTCCTACGAGGGCGCGAAGCCCGACGCCGGCGCGGCCGGCCCGGACAGCCGCTTCCTGCTGCTGTTCACCTCCGGTTCGACCGGCGCGCCCAAGGCCGCGATCTGCACCCAGGGCAGGATCGCCGCGGCCGGACTCTCCCTCGTCGACCACTTCGGAGTCCGCTCGGACGACACCCACTACATCTGCATGCCGATGTTCCACGGCAACGCGGTGATCGCCGACTGGGCCCCCGCCCTGGCGGCCGGCGCGAGGATCGCGCTGCGCCGCCGCTTCTCGGCCTCCGGGTTCCTGCCCGACGTACGGGCCTGCGGGGCCATGTACTTCACCTACGTCGGCCGTGCCGTGCAGTATCTGCTGGCCACGCCCGCCCGTCCCGACGACCGCGACAACCCCCTGCGCACGGGATTCGGCACGGAGGCCGGCGCGGTCGACGCGGCCGCCTTCGAGAAGCGGTTCGGAGCACGGCTGATCGAGGGGTACGGCTCCTCGGAGGGCGGTGCCGCCATCCAGCGCACGCCCGGCACCCCGGCCGGGGCGATCGGACGGGCGGCACCCTCCGACGACCTCGCCGTGATCGACCCGGCGACCCGGCGCGAGTGCCCGCCCGCCGTCTTCGCCGACGACGGACGCCTGCTCAACGGCGCCGACGCGATAGGGGAGTTGGTGAACCGCGGGGCCAGCCCCTTCGAGGGGTACTGGCGCAATCCCGACGCCGACGCGGCCCGCCGCCGGGGGGAGTTTCCGCGGCAGGGTGACGCCGGGGCGGAGGAGGGCTGGTACTGGACAGGCGACCTCTTCTACCGCGACGCCGACGGCTTCCTCTACTTCGCCGGACGCACCGACGACCGGCTCCGCGTCGACAGCGAGAACCTCGCAGCCGCGATGATCGAGAACATCCTCGCCCGGTACGAGGACGCCGCCGCCGTCGCGGTGTACGCCGTGCCGGACCCGGTGGCGGGCGACCAGGTGATGGCGACCCTGGCCCTGAAGGAGGGGGCCCGCTTCGACCCGCTGACCTTCATGGAGTTCCTGCGTACCCAGCCCGACCTGGGCACGAAGATGGCACCCCGGTTCGTGCGGATCGTGGAGCGGATGCCCGTCACGGCCACCAACAAGATCCACCGGGTGGGCCTCAGGCGCGAGGGTTTCCGCTGCCCGGACCCGGTGTGGTGGCGGCCCCCGGGGGAGCCGGCGTACCGGACACTGCCGGCGGCGGAGGTGGACGGACTGGTGGCCCGGTACCGGGCGCACGGGCGGGAGGAACTGCTGGCACGGTAGGCACCGGTCGGGAGGCCCGGGCAGGCAGATGCTCGGACAGGCGGTGGCCGGGGCAGGTGGGCGCCCGGCGAACAGGCGCCGGGACTGGCGGCGCGGGACAGGTAGGGCCGGCCCTACCCCGCGGACACCCCCTGGCCGGATGGTCCGTGGTGTCGGCGCGCGCCTACGGTGGCGGCATGATCCGTCCGGTGGCGTACGCGGGATATCTCGTGGGCGGGGTGCTGGTCGGCGCCCCCCTGTCGGTGGGGCTGCTCGCCCTCGGCGCCGTCGGCGCGGTGCTCACCCCCCTCCTCGTGGGGCTGCCCCTGCTCGGGCTGCTCGCGCTGACCGGCATACCGGTGGGAGTGGTCGAACGGTGGCGGCTGCGACAGGTCGACGCACCGGCGGCGACGGGCCCCGCCGCCGGGTCCTCCCGGAGCCCGGGAGACCCGCACCGCACTCCGGACCGGCCCGGACTGGCGGCCTGGGCCGGACTCCGGTTCGCCGAGCAGGCGACCTGGCGGGAACTGGCGTACGCCGTGCTGCTCGCTTTCGTGCTGTGGCCGCTGGACCTGGTGGTCCTGGCCGTGGTCCTCGGCATCCCCGGCGCCATGATCGGAGCACCGGTCCAGCTCGCGCGCCTCGGCGGCGAGACCCGGATCGCCAAACTGTGGCTGGTCGATTCCTACGGGACCGCGTTCGTGTGCGCGGCCTGCGGATTCCTGCTGCTCCTCGTCCTGCTGTGGCCGCTCACGCTCTACGGCCGGGGCCGCGCCGCCCTCGCCCGGCTGCTGCTCACGCCGCGCGAGACGGAGCAGCGCCTCGCCGAGGTGACGGAGTCCCGGGCCCGGCTGGTCGCCGCCTTCGAGGCCGAGCGACGGCGGATCGAACGGGATCTGCACGACGGGGCCCAGCAGCGGCTGGTCGCCCTGAGCATGACGCTCGGGCTCGTCCGCCTCGACGCCCCGCCCGAACTGGCCGGCCGGCTCGCGGCCGCCCACCGGGAGGCCGACCAGGTCCTCGGCGAACTGCGGGAGTTGATTCACGGCATCCATCCCCAGGTGCTCGCGGACTACGGTCTCGCGGACGCGATAGCGGATGCCGCCGACCGGTCCGCCGTACCCGTGGAGGTGGAGGTCGACCTGCCCCGGTTCTCCGAATCCGTGGAGTCCGCCGCGTACTTCGCGGTACGGGAGGCGCTCGCCAACGTGGGCAGGCACAGCGGCGCGGACCGGGCGTGGATCAGCGCCGGATGCGGGGAGGGGGACCGGCGGGGGCGGCGGCTGTGGGTCGAGGTGCGGGACGACGGGCGGGGAGGCGCGCCGCGGCCCGGCACCCGTCACACCACGGGCCGCGGCGGCTCCGGCCTCACCGGACTCGCCGACCGGCTGGCGGTCCTCGATGGAACACTGACCGTCGACAGCCCACCGGGCGGCCCCACCGTGCTGCGTCTGGAGATCCCTTGCTGAGAGTCGTGCTCGCCGAGGACAGTGTGCTGCTGCGGGAGGGGCTGGTGGGGCTCCTGGACCGCTTCGGTCACGAGGTGGTGGCGGCCGTCGGAGACGCGGAGGCACTGCGGGACGCCGTGTCGGCGTACGCCCCCGACCTCGTCGTCACCGACGTACGGATGCCACCCGGGTTCCAGGACGAGGGGCTGCGCGCGGCCCTCGCGCTGCGCGCCGCCGACCCGCGCCTTCCGGTGCTCGTGCTCAGCCAGTACGTCCAGCGCGCGTACGCCGCCGAACTCCTCGACACCGGGGACGGCACCGGCGTCGGCTACCTCCTCAAGGACCGCGTCGGGCAGGTCGAGCAGTTCGCGGAGGCGGTGGAGCGGGTCGCGGCGGGCGGGACGGTCGTGGACCCCGAGGTCGTACGGCAGTTGCTCCGCCGGCGGCGCGATCCGCTGGAGGCGCTGACACCCCGGGAGCGCGAGGTCCTCGCCCTGGTCGCCGAGGGCAGGTCCAACGGCGCGATCGCGGGGGAACTCGTGGTCACCGAGGCCGCCGTCGGCAAGCACATCGGCAACATCCTGGCGAAGCTGGAACTGCCTCCGGCCGAGGGCACGCACCGCCGGGTGCTGGCCGTACTGGCGTATCTGCGGGGGTAGCCGAGGCCCGCCGACCTCTTTCGAACGACGTCGCGGGGAGGCATCCCGGCCGCTTGTCGCGGGGAGGATATCCGGGCGCGTGTGCCGAGGAGGGCCGTGCGCGGCGCGCGCGAGCCGACTCGAGCGCGAGCCGAGGAAGGCCCGAGCCGAGGGAAGAAGGACCTGCGTTGCCAGATCCGGGTCGCGGACACGGAAGCCGACGGGCCGTCCCGCCCCGGCTCGCGTCCGGACCGGGGACGACGGGGGCCGGGACCGCCCAAGAGATTGTCATGCCCCTGAAGGCCAGACCGCCTCCCGGGCGGACCGTCGCCCCGGTCGAACCGTGCGCCGGCCGGGCGGTCCGACGGCCCCCTGCCCCGACCCTCGACAAGCACCCGAAAGGCACTCATGTCCCCCACGCATGACACGCTCGACCGCGGACACAACGACGATCTGTTCACCTTCGTCAGAGCCAGCCCCTCGCCGTATCACGTGGTCGCGAGCGCGGCGCAGCGCCTGGAGAAGGCGGGCTTCGCGGAGTTGCGGGAGCGGGACGACTGGACGGCCGGAGCGGAGGGAGGCCGGTACGTCGTCCGCGGGGGAGCGCTGCTCGCCTGGTACGTCCCGCCGGGTGCCCCCGCCCGCACCCCGTTCCGGATCGTCGGCACGCACACCGACTCACCGAACCTGCGGGTCAAGCCCACGCCGGACACCGGTTCGGCCGGGTGGCGGCAGATCGCCGTGGAGGTCTACGGCGGCGTGCCGCTCAACACCTGGCTCGACCGCGATCTGGGCGTCTCGGGGCGGCTGGCCCTGCGCGACGGTTCGACCCGGCTGGTCTGCGTCGACAAGCCGCTGCTGCGGGTGCCGCAGCTCGCCATCCACCTCGACCGGACCGTCAACGAGGGGCTCGCCCTGGACCGCCAGCGGCACATGGCCCCGCTGTGGGGGCTCGGCGACCCCCGGCCCGGCGCCCTGCTCGGCCGGATCGCCGACGAGGCCGGCGCCGACGTCGCCGAGGTCCTCGGCTGGGACCTGATGCTGCACGACATCCAGCCGCCCGGGTACCTGGGCGCGGAGGAGGAGTTCATCGTCGCACCGCGCCTCGACAACCAGATCTCGGTGCACGCGGGCGTCACCGCCCTGGTCGCCGCCGCGGGCGCCGCACGGCCGCCCGCGCACATCCCGGTGCTCGCCGCCTTCGACCACGAGGAGGTCGGCAGCGGATCGGAGTCCGGCGCCCAGGGTCCTTTCCTGGAACGGGTGCTGGGCCGTGCCGTGACCGCCCGGGGCGGCGGGACGGAGGACTTCCACCGTGCCCTCGCCGGCGCGCTGTGCGTCTCCTCCGACATGTCCCACGCCGTCCACCCCAACTACGCCGAACGTCACGACCCGGACCACTGTCCGCTGCCCAACGGCGGTCCCGTGATCAAGGTCAACGTCAATCAGCGGTACGCCACCGACGGCACCGGTGCCGCGGCCTTCGCCGCCGCGTGCGAACGGGCCGATGTGCCGTGGCAGCCGTTCGTCTCCCACAACGCGATGCCGTGCGGGACGTCGATCGGCCCGATCACCGCGGCCCGGCTCGGTGTGCCGACGGTCGACGTGGGCGTGGCCGGGCTGTCGATGCACTCGGCGCGGGAGCTGTGCGGGGCGCGTGATCCGGGGCTGCTGGCGCGGGTGCTGACCGAGTTCGTCACCGCGGAGTAGGCCGGGTGTTCCGGGGATCGTGCGAGATTCCCGGGAATGCGTGAAGGCCCCCCACATGCGTGGAGGGCCTTCACCGAGGTGCGCCGCCAGGGACTCGAACCCCGGACCCGCTGATTAAGAGTCAGCTGCTCTAACCAACTGAGCTAGCGGCGCATGACTCTCGCCTCCCGCTTCCGCGGGCGGCGACAAAAGAAATACTACCTGGTCCGTGCGGGTGCTTCCGACCACCCGCACGGCCACCGGTCCGACCGCGTGGCCGGCCCCGACCGGCCGCCGGGCGGGATCGGCCCGCCGGCCCGGTGCGGTGCCGGGCTGCGCCCGGTACGGCCGCTGTCAGATCGTGAGGGAGAGCAGCACCGGAGTCGCGCCGCGGTTCAGCGTGTCCGCGGCGCGGCGCAGCCGGTGGGCGTGCTCGACGGGGAGGGAAAGGGCGAGGCAGCCGACGGAGGAGCCCGCGGTGATCGGGACGGCCGCGCAGACCGTGCCGATCGCGTACTCCTGGAGGTCGAGCACGGGCACGGTGGCCGGCTGGGAGTCGAGGCGGGACAGCAGGAGCCGCTCGCTGGTGATGGTCCGCGAGGTGAGGCGGGCCATCTTGTGGCGGGCGAGGTGATCACGGCGGCCGTTGTGGTCGAGCTGGCCGAGCAGGCTCTTGCCGACCGCGCTGGCGTGCGCGGAGGAACGGAAGTCCACCCATTCGTTCACCGCGGGGGTCGCCGGGCTCTCCGCGTACTGGGTGACGTGCACCTCGCCGTCGATGTAGCGGCTGAGGTAGATCGCGGCGCCGACCGAGTCGCGGAGCCGGTCGATCGTCTGCTGGAGTTTCTCGCGCAGGGCCTGGTCGCGGCCCTCGGCGGAACCGAGGCGGCTGAGGGCGGCGCCGGTGACGTACGCGCCGTCCGTGACCTGCTCGACGTAACCCTCCCGGCGCAGCATGCGCAGCAGTGCGGTCAGCCGGTCGGCCCCTAGGCCCGCCTGGCGGGCGAGTTCGGCCTCGGTGACGCCGGTGGTGTGCCGCGCCACCGTCTCCAGGACGCGGAGGGCGTCCTGGGCCGAGTGGTACGGCGCGGTCGGCTCGTTCATCAGCGCCACGGTTTCCCCCTGCGCTTCATGGCCCGGCTCAAAAAAGACGTCGGCCCGGACAGCTGGCCTCACTCCACGATAACCGTCAAGAAGCCATCTGTGAGCGTCTGTTGACGAGATTGGTGGTGCGCTCCATGCCTCTCAGCAGGAGCGCACCACCCTGGCATATGCCAAAGGCATGGCACGTCGGGCATGACCCAGGAGTCGGACCTCGCGCCTTCCCGTACGTGCTCCCCCTCCGCCCCTCGTTCACTCCCGGACGTCAGAGGACCGCGCTGAGGAATTCCCTGGTCCGCTCGTGCTCCGGGTCGCCGAAGATCCTCTCCGGCGGGCCGGACTCGATGACATGGCCAGAATCGAACATCAGAACCTGGTCCGAGATGTCCCGGGCGAAATTCATCTCGTGGGTCACGCAGAGCATCGTGATGTCCGTGGTGTGAGCGATGTCACGCAGGACATCGAGGACTCCCGCGACCAGTTCGGGGTCGAGCGCGGACGTCACCTCGTCCAGCAGCAGCACCTGCGGCCGCATCGCCAGCGCACGGGCGATCGCCACGCGCTGCTGCTGGCCGCCGGACAGCCGGCCCGGCCGCTCGTCGCACTTGTCCGCGAGGCCGACCAGGTCGAGCAGTTCACGGGCCCGCTCCTCGGCCTCGTCCCTGGACAGGCCGAGGACGGTGACGGGTGCCTCGGTGACGTTCCTCAGCACGCTCATGTTCGGGAACAGGTTGAACTGCTGGAAGACCATCCCGATCTTCTTGCGGACCTCGCGGACCCGCTTCTCGTCCGCGGGGAAGAGCGGGTCCCCGGCGACCGTGATCGTGCCCTCGTCCGGCTGGGTCAGGGTCATCAGCAGCCGCAGGATCGTCGTCTTGCCGGAACCGGACGGGCCGATCAGCGTGACGTGCTTCCCGGAATCGACGCGGAAGTCGAGCCCGTCGAGGACGGTATTGTCGCCGAAGCGCTTGGTGACCTTGTCGAACCGGATCAGCTCGCTGCCGTCCACGGGGGGATTGGCAAGGTCCTTCAGGGGGCCGGTGTCGGTGTTCGTGTCAGCGGACAAGACGTCGCTCCAGGGCTCGCAGCAGCAGGGAAGCCGGGTAGGAAATGAGGATGAAGGCCACACCGATGACCGTGAGCGGTTCCGTGAACTGGAAGTGCTGCTGCGAGTACAGCCGCGCCTCGCCGAGCATCTCCAGCACGGTGATCGTCATCAGCATCGGGGTGTCCTTGAGCATCGCGATGACGTAGTTGCCGAGCGCCGGCACCACACGGCGGACCGCCTGCGGCAGGATCACCGCCGTCCAGGTGCGCCGCACGGGCAGGCTGAGCGCCGTGGCCGCTTCCCACTGGCCGGAGGGCACGCCCTCGATGCCGGCCCGGTAGACCTGCATCGTGTACGTCGAGTAGTGCAGCCCGATCGCGACGACACCGGTGGTCAGCGCGGAGAACGTGATGTTCCACTCGGGCAGCACGTAGAAGAGGAAGAACAACTGCACCAGCAGCGGGGTGTTGCGCACGAACTCGGTGACCACCCCGACCGGCCAGCGCACCCAGCGCGTCGGTGTCCGCATGAGCAGGGCCCACACCAGACCGAGAACGAACGAGATCACCGAACCGATGGCCAGTGCCTGAAGGGTGATCAGCAGGCCGTCCCAGAAATGCGGCATGAAGTCGCCGACGGTGTTCCAGTCCCACGTCACGAGGCACCTCCGGTCGTCGTCTCCATGAGGTCCACGAGGTCCACGAGGTCCACGAGGTCCATGGGGTCCATGAGGTACTTGAGGTCCATCGGGTCCATGACGCTCATGCGTCACCTCCGCCCGCGGCGGCACCGGCGCCCACGCCCGTCGTCAGGGCCCGCTTCTGCGCACGCGCCACGGCGTCGCTCCGGGGCTCCTTGCCGATCCCGGCCTTGAGCCGCTTCTCCAGCCCGCGCATCAGCCGGGTGAGCAGGAAGGCGATGAAGAAGTAGATGAGCAGGACGTACGTGTAGACCTCCGCGCTCTGCTGGAGCGCGAGCCGCACCAGGTTGGCGCTGAACGTCAGATCACCCATGCCCATCACGGAGACCAGCGCCGTGCCCTTGAGCAGCTCGATCAGCAGGTTGCAGAAGGACGGGATCATCTCCGGCACCGCCTGCGGCAGCAGGATCAGCCGCATCCGCTGCCAGGGCGTGAAGCTGAGCGCGATACCGCCCTCGCGCTGCGCCGGATCGACCGCGATCAGCGCGCCGCGCACGATCTCGGAGCCGTACGCCCCGTACGTCAGCCCCAGCGCCAGCGTGCCCGCCCACAACGGGACGAGCTGCCAGCCGAAGGCGAGGGGCAGCACGAAGTACACCCAGAAGATCATGATCAGTGCGGACGTTCCGCGGAACACCTCGGTGTAGAAGCCCGCGAGGAAGCGGACGACCCACCGTCGCGAGGTGCGCGCGATACCGGCCAGGAAGGACATGGCGCCGGCCAACAGAGCGCTGAAGAACAGCAGTTGGACGGTGACCCAGATCCCTTCGAGGACGAGTTCCCAGAGTCCCGATGTCATCCGCGGCACAGCTCCTTCGCGGTCATGTCGGTCATCTCGGCCTTGGTGAAGCCGAACGGCCGCAGGATGCGGAAGAGTTCGCCGTTCGCCTTCATCTTCCGCAGCTCGACGTTGAAGGCGTCCCGCAGCCGCGTCTCCGGCGAACGGAACGCGAAGCCGCCGCCGTCGACGTGCGGCTTGCCCTTGACCAGGGGTGCGAAGGGCTTCGTGCTCTCGGCCTTGGCGGACTTCTTCACCACCTCGCGGACGGTCAGCGCGGTCCCCGCGAAGACGTCGGCGCGCCCCGCCTCGACGGCGTTCAGCCCGGCGACCTGGTCGGGCACGATCAGGATGTCGCTCTCCTCGTACCCGGCCTCGACCGCGTACTGGATCTCCGCGTAGCCGGTCCCCGTAGCGAACTTGGCCTTCTTCGCCACGACGTCCTTGTAGTCGTGCAGCCCCTTCGGATTGCCCTTGCGCACGATGAACGCGTCGAGCATCTGGTAGTCGGGGTCGGCGAAGATGACCTGCTCGCAGCGCTCGGCGTTGATGTACATCCCGGCGGACACGACGTCGAACTGCTGCGAGTTGAGCCCGGGTATGAGCGAGCCGAACTCGGTCGGCACCGGCTGGACACGGTCGACGCCCAGTCGTTTGAAGACGGCCTTCGCGAGTTCCGGTGCCTCGCCGGTCAGTTCGCCGTCCCGGTCGATGTAGCCGAACGGGATCTCGCCCGCGATACCGAGGCGGACGACGCCCTGTGCCTTCAGCCGGTCGAGGAGATCACCGCCGTCCGTCGCCGACGCCGTGGCCACGCGACTGCAGCCGGCCGCGCCGAGCGCACCGAGCGCCGCGACCCCCGCGAGCAGCGACCGGCGGGTCGTCCCGGACGGGTGTCTGTCATTTCCACGTGCGTTCCCACGTGCTTTCCCAAGTGGTGGAGCCATGGCCGCGCGGCTACCCGGGACCATGCGATGTATTCGGACCGATTCCGGCCCCATGCGCGCCCGGTGCGCTCTTGACCGCCGGGGGACCATGGAGTGCATGGCTGATCGATTCATCGAAGTCTCGCTGGTCGAGCGCGATGTGCACTGCACCGCGAAACTCCTCGACGACCGTGCGCCGATCACCTGCGCGGCGGTGTGGGAGGCGCTCCCGCTGAGCGGCGACGTCTATCACGCGAAATACGCGCGCAATGAGATCTACGCGCTCTTCCCCCCTTTCGCGACATCGGAGCCACCGCTGGAAAATCCGACAGTGACTCCTATTCCCGGAGACCTCTGCTATTTCGCCTTCGCGGGCACGGAACTGGGTACGCGGGCCTACGGGTACGACACCGACGTCCGTCCCGGCACCACCGTCGTCGACCTCGCCCTGTTCTACGAGCGCAACAACCTGCTCCTCAACGGAGACGTGGGCTGGGTCCCGGGCATCGTCTGGGGCCAGGTGGTCGACGGCCTCGACGCGATGGCCGAGGCCTGCAACGACCTCTGGCGCTCGGGTGCCGCGGGGGAGACGCTCAGCTTCCGGCGGGCGTAGAACCCGGCGCACCGGCGTCCGGGAGCGGCGGCGCCGGAGGTGCCGTCCCGGCGGCTCCCGCCTCGTACAGCGCGTGCGCCGTCCGCAGGACGAGGTCGTCCCGGTGCCGGGCGGCGACGATCTGCAGGCCGACCGGCAGACCGTCGCCGTCCATCCCGACCGGGACCGTCGCCGCGGGCTGCTGCGTCAGGTTGAAGGGGTACGTGAACGGGGTCCAGCCCGTCCAGCGGCGCAGGCCCGACCGGGCCGGGACCTCGGCGCCCGCCTCGAAGGCCGTCAGCGGCAGGGTGGGCGTGACCAGCAGGTCGTACGAGGTGTGGAACAGGCCCATCCGGCGGCCGAGCGCCATCCGGACATCCGTCGCTGCGAGATAGTCCAGCGCGCTGAGGCGGGCGCCCCGGCCGCAGATCTCGAGCAGCCCCGGATCGAGGAGGGCGCGCTGCTCGGGGCCCAGGCGCTGGGTCACCCGGGCCGCCCCGCTGAACCACAGGGTGTGGAAGGCGTCCACCGGATCGGCGAAGTCGGGGTCGGCCTCGGTGACATGCGCGCCCAGGCCCGCGAGCCGCTCCACCGCTCGCCGCACCGCCCGCGCGACGGCCGGGGAGACCGCGACCTGTCCGCCGAGCGAGGGTGAATAGGCGACCCGCAGACCCCGTACCCCATCGCCGAGGGCGTCCACGAAGGAGCCGCCGGCCGGCCCCAGCGCGGACCAGTCGCGGGCGTCCGGCGTGCCGATCACGTCCAGCATCAGCGCCGCGTCGGCCGCGTCCCGGGTCATCGGGCCCACGTGCGCGAGCGTCCCGAAGGCACTGGCCGGATACAGCGGAACCCTGCCGTACGTCGGCTTCAGCCCGAAGATCCCGCAGAACGCGGCCGGGATACGGACGCTGCCGCCGCCGTCCGTGCCGAGCGACAGCGGGCCCGCGCCCAGCGCCACGGCCGCCGCGCTGCCCCCGCTGGAGCCGCCCGCGGTGCGCGTGACGTCGTACGGATTGCGCGTCACCCCCGACAACGGCGAGTCCGTGACGCCCTTCCAGCCGAACTCGGGCGTCGTCGTCTTGCCGAGGAACACCGCGCCGTGCTCCCGCAGCCGGGCCACGGACGGCGCGTCCTCGTCCCAACGGCCACGCGCACTCGTGGTCCTGGAGCCGCGCAGCGTCGGATGCCCGCGCAGCAGCAGGATGTCCTTCACGGTGACGGGCACGCCGTCCAGCAGGCCGGTGGGCTCGCCCCGCCGCCAGCGGTCCGCCGACTCCCGTGCCCGGGCCAGCGCCTCGTCCGCGAGGAGACCGACGAAGGCGTTCACGGCCGGCTGGACGCGCTCGGCCCGCTCCAGGGCGGCGCGCGTGGCCTCCTCGGGGCCGAATTCGCCCTTGCGGTACCCGTCGACGAGTTGTACCGCGGTCAGCTCGGTGAGTTCCGGCATCGGCCCCTCCCAAGGCAGTTCAGTGTCCGGGTACGTACCCGCGCTTCTTGTCGACCACGTTCGACAGCGGCTTGCCCGCGGCCCAGCGTTCGTACAACTCCACGAACTGCGTGCCCAGTTCGTCCCGCCAGCCGACCGTGTCCCCGCTCATGTGCGGTGACACGATCAGGCCCGGGACCACCCACAACGGGCTGTCGGGGCCGAGCGGTTCGTGCTGGAAGACATCGAGGGCGGCGCCCGCGATCCACCGTTTCGACAGCGCTTCGGCGAGCGCCTCCTCCACGACGAGCTGCCCGCGCCCGACGTTGATGAAGCGGGCCGAGGGCTGCATCATCCCGAAGCGCCGCGCGTCGAACATGCCGCGCGTCTCCTCGGTGAGCGGTGCCGCGGACACCACCCAGTCGGCGCGCGCCATCAGCCGGTCCAGCTCCTCCGGACCGTGGACACCGGTGCGCGGGGTACGCCCCACCAGGGCGGTGGTGACATCGAGCGCCTTGAGGGTGCGGACGATCGCCCGCCCGATCGGCCCGGACCCCACCACGCAGGCCCGGGTCCCGGCCACACGCTGCGACTCCCGGTGCCGCCACTGGTGGCTCCGCTGCAGGTTCCAGGTCCGTGGCAGGTCCTTCGCCATGGCGAGCACCAGGGCCGCGACGTACTCCGCGATCGGCCGGTCGAAGACTCCGCGCGCGTTGGTCACCACCGTGTCGGAGGCGGCGAGCTCGGGGCACATCAGATGGTCCACACCCGCGCTGGCGGTGTGCACCCAGCGCGGCCGCGGCCCCTCGCCCGGCCAGGCGTGGCGCACGGCGTGCGAGGTGAAGTCCCACACGAGCAGCGCGTCCGCGTGCGGCAGCCGCTCCGCGAGCGTGGACGCGTCGGCGTGCTCGATCCGTACACGACCGGTGAGCCGGCCGAGGCGGGGGAGCGGGTCGGCGTCCAGGACGAGCAGGGTGACGGGGGCCGACGGGTGGGGCGGGCCAGGGGACATACGGGCGTTCATCGGGCGAAACCGTTTCGCAATGCGAGTCCGCTTTTCTGGTGGATCCTGAGGCGAAATGACCGGGGAGACGTGCGGGCGCAGCCGGCCCGAGCCGTCTGAGATGCGCGGATTGACCACGCTCGCACCCGAACCTACCTTCGTCAACACGGGCCCGCATACGGTCCGTTGCCCGCCTGTTTCCCTTCGTGAGGCCGGTGCCTGCCATGGACGTTTCCTTTCTCGGCGGTCCGTATCCGCAGCGCGGGGTCGGCGTCGTCGCTCCGTTCGACTTCGCCCTCGACCGCGAGCTGTGGCGGTGGGTCCCCGACGACGTCTCCCTGCACCTGACCCGCACCCCGTTCGTGCCGGTCGAGGTCGGCCTCGACCTGGCCCGCCTGGTCTCCGAGCACGAGACGCTCGGCGACGCGGTCCGCGCCCTGAACGCGGTCGCGCCCGAGGTCGTCGCGTACGCCTGCACCTCCGGCAGTTTCGTCGGCGGGGTCGCCGGGGAACGGGCGATGTGCGAGGCCATGACCCGGGCGGGCGCGCTTCCCTCGCTGACCACCTCCGGCGCCCTCCTCGACGCCCTGGAGGAGCTCGGCGCCCGCCGGATCGCCCTGGTCACCCCGTACACGATCTCGGTCACCACATCCCTGGAGGAGTACCTCGCGGAGGCTGGCATCACCGTCACGGAGCGCGCCTTCATGGGCCTGACCAGGCACATCTGGAAAGTCCCGTACCGCGATGTGGCCGACATGGCCCGCCGGGCGGCACGCGGCGCGGCGGACGCCCTCTTCATCAGCTGCACCAACCTTCCGACGTACGACGTCATCCCCCAGTTGGAGGCCGAACTGCGGATCCCGGTGATCTCGGCCAACCAGGTGACGATGTGGGCGGCGCTCCGTCAACTGGGTACCCGGGCGGTGGGCCCTTATCAGCGGCTGATCGATCCGGCCGCGCGCCGGGGGCCCGTACTGCCCGAAGAACAGGAAGGTTGGGCATGACCTCTCTCGGATTCCTCTACCCGGGCCACTCGGCCGAGGACGACTACCCCCGCATCGAGCAGCTGCTCGGCAGCGACGTCCGCCTGACCGTCGTCCACACGGACATCGGGGAGGACGCCCACCGCGTGGACGCGCTCCTCGAAATGGGCTCGGCGCACCGCCTCGAGGCGGGTGTCGAGGAGCTGCGCCTGGCCGGTGCGGAGGCCGTGGTCTGGGCGTGTACGAGCGGCAGCTTCGTGTACGGCCTGCAGGGTGCCCACGAGCAGGTCCGCGGCCTCGCCATGGCGGCCGGCCTGCCCGCCTCCTCGACGTCCTTCGCCTTCGCGCACGCGGCGCGGGAGATCGGGGCCACCCGGGTCGCCGTCGGGGCGACCTACCCCGACGACGTGGCCGCGCTCTTCGCCGCGTTCCTGAAGGAGGCCGGCACGGAGGTGGTGGCGGTGCGCGGCTCCGGTGTCGTCACCGCCGCCGAGGTCGCCGGCTGGGACTACGACCGGGTCCTCGCGCTGGCCCGTGCGGCGGACCGCCCGGACGCCGACGCGATCCTCCTCCCCGACACGGCCCTGCACACCGCGTCCCACCTGCCGGCCCTGGAGAAGGACCTGGCCAAGCCGGTCCTCACGGCGAACCAGGTCTCGGTCTGGGAGGCCCTGCGCCTGACCGACCGCCGAGTGAACGCCCCGGAACTAGGCACCCTTTTCACGAGGGAACCCATCGTGCAGGCGTGAGATCCATCCCCTCCAGGACAATCCGGCCCTGGGGCAAGACCATGCCGTCAGGCGATACCCAGACCCTGGGGCAGGATCCAGCCCCTCCGGCGTCTGAGGAGCGGGGTCCGGGGCGGAGAGCCCCCGGGTACGGGACGGGCAGGGGCGGAGGGGGCGAAACAAGTCGCCCCCAGCCTCACTCCGGGGGGAAGCTCCCCACGAGGAGAGCCCCTGCCAGGGACGCGCCTGCCTGAGGCGAGCCCCCGCCCGGGGAACCTCACAGGCCCGGCCGGGCTCCCGCGCCGGGGAATAACCGGAGTCACCCTCCTGTTCGTACGCGGAGGACACCAACGCGTACGCAACAGGAGGCACCCCGGTGGACGAGACGGCCGAGACGGGCGAGATCCGAGGCACGGCACAGGGCACCGCCCCCGTACCCCTCTCCGTGCTGGACCTGGTCACCGTGGGCGCGGGCCGCACCGCGACCGACGCCCTCCGCACCAGCGTCGGCATCGCCCGCCTCGCGGAATCACGCGGCTTCCACCGCTACTGGGTGGCCGAACACCACTCGATGCCCGGCGTGGCCAGCTCCTCGCCCGCGGTGATCCTGGCCCACCTGGCCGCTCACACGGACCGCATCCGGCTGGGCTCCGGCGGAGTGATGCTCCCCAACCACGCCCCGCTGGTCATCGCGGAACAGTTCGGCACGCTCGAGGCGATGGCCCCGGGCCGTGTCGACCTGGGCCTCGGCCGCGCCCCCGGCACGGACGGCGCGACGGCCGCGGCGCTGCGCCGCACCCAGCGCCTGAACGAGGGCGCCGACGACTTCCCCGAGCAGCTCGCGGAACTCATCCGCTTCCTGGACGACGACTTCCCCGACGGCCACCCCTACGCCCGTATCCACGCCGTTCCCGGGCCCGTCCAGTCGACGTCGCCGGGCGGGGTCCAGTCCCCGCACCGGCCCCCGGTCTGGCTGCTCGGCTCCTCCGGCTTCAGCGCCCGTCTCGCCGGATCCCTCGGCCTGCCGTTCGCCTTCGCGCACCACTTCTCGGCGCAGAACACGGTCCCGGCACTCGATCTCTACCGTGACTCCTTCCGGCCGAGCGCGGTCCTCGACGCCCCGTACGCCCTGATCGGCGTCTCCGCCCTCGCCACGGACGACGAGAAGGAGGCCCGCCGCCAGGTGCTGGCCGCCGCCCTGAACATGGTTCGTCTGCGTACCGGCCGCCCGGGTCTCGTGCCGACCCCGGAGGAGGCGGAGGCCTATGAATTCAGCCCGATGGAGCGGGAGTTCATCGACTCGTGGAACTCCAACGTCATCCACGGCACCGCCGACGAGGTCCGCGCCGGCCTCGACGACCTCCAGAAGCGCACCGGCGCCGACGAGTTGATGATCACGGGCAACGCGCACAGCGGCGACGTACGTCTGCGCTCGTACGAACTGATCGCGGACGCCTACGGGTTGCCGAAGGCGCAGGGCGCTCGGCTCTGAGGGCCGGGGCGCTCGGCCCGGAGAACCGCGGCACTCAGGTCCGGGGGCAGGCGGTCGACATCAGCAGCGCGGAGATGCGGTCCGGCGCCACCGGCCGGGAGTACAGCCAGCCCTGGCCGGTGTCGCAGCCGATCCCGCGCAGCCGGGACGCCTGCGAGGCGGTCTCCACGCACTCGGCGGTGACGGTCAGGCCCAGCCGGTGGGCGAGTTGGATGAGCGCCTCGACGATGACCTCGTCGGCGGGGTTGGGGTGGGCGGACGAGCCGTCGGCGTTCTCGTACTGGAAGCCGCGGACGAAGGAGCCGTCCAGCTTCAGCACGGACACCGGAAGCCTGCTCAGGTAGGCGAGGTTGGAGTAGCCGGTGCCGAAGTCGTCGATCGCGATGCGCACGCCCATGTCGCTGAGGGCCTGGAGGGCCTGGAGCGGCCGGCCCGCCGAGCCCATCACCGCCGACTCCGTCAGCTCCAACTGGAGGAGATGGGGGGCCAGTCCGGTCTCCGCCAGGATCTCCGCCACGTCCGCCACCAGATCGGAGTCCCAGACCTGACGCACGGCGACGTTGACGCTGACGAAGATCGGCGGGGCGTCCGGATGGTCGAGCTGCCAGCGGCGGGCCTGCCGGCAGGCGGTGGCCAGCACCCAGCGGCCGAGCTGGACGATCGAACCGTTCTCCTCGGCCAGTCCGATGAACCGATTCGGCGTCAGCATCCCGAACCGCGGGTGGTTCCAGCGGACGAGCGCCTCGACCCCGTGCACGCCGCCGTCCTCCATGCCGACCAACGGCTGGTACTCCAGGGCGAATTCACCCCGCTCGACGGCCGCGCGGAGGGTGGACGACAGGGCCTGGCGGGTCATGCGGTGCGCGTTGCGCTCCGGGTCGAAGAGCGTCCAGCGGCCCTTGCCGTCCGCCTTCGCCCAGTACAGCGTCGTGTCAGCGGCCTGCATCAGACCCGTCGCGGTCGTGCCGGTGGCGCGCCGCTCGACGACCCCGATGGACGCCGACAGCGACAGTCGCTGTCCCGACAGGTCGAAGGGCGCCTGGAGTGCCTTCAGCACGGACTCGGCGAGGTCCGCCAACTGGTCGGTGCCCGTGGAGTCCTCGACGAGCAGGGCGAACTCGTCCCCTCCCAGCCGCGCCACCAGGGGAGTGGTCGCCCTCGTCTGGCCGGCCTCGTCCGCGCAACGCGTCAGACGTTCGGCGACGGCGGCGAGCAGCCGGTCCCCGACCCGGTGGCCGAGGGTGTCGTTGACCGCCTTGAACCCGTCCAGGTCCAGATAGCAGAGCCCGATCCGGCCGGTGCCGCCCTCCTCGTACGCCTCCGTCTCCAGAGCCGCCGACAGGCGCTCGAAGAACAGTGTGCGGTTGGGCAGCCGGGTCACCGGGTCGTGCATCTGCAAGTGACGCAGCCGGGCCTGGAGTTCACGCCGGGCGCCGATGTCCGCGACCGAGATCAGGACCGCCCGCTCCTGCGGGGGCAGCGGCGCGACCGTGACCTGCACCCAGATCGCATGGCCGTCGGGGTGCTTGAGCCGGCGGGTGCAGCGCAGCCGCGCCTGCCGGCCGCCCAGCACCTCGCGGTACGCGTGCCAGGTGCGGGTGTCGGAGGCGAGGTCCACCAGGTCGGCCGCGATCCGTCCGGTGAACGTCCGCGTCTCGGCGCCGAGCAGAGTGCCCAGCGACTCGTTGGCCGTGACGACGAGACCCTCGCGGTCCACGACGGCCATGGCGAGGGGAGCGGTGGCGAAGGCCGCGTGGAAGGTGTGGGGTGACGTTCCGTCGGGAACCGCGGCGGGCGCGGACTCCCCGGGAGGTGGCCCCGGTGTCACGGGCGATACGGAAGGGGCGGGTGGGACGGGAGTGACGCCGACGGACGTACGAGGAGACGTGTCGACGTGACGCTTTGTGACGGTCGGCCGGACGAGGTCTCCCGCGGGCGCCGGCCCTTCGGACGTTCCGCTCACCGCTCGCTCCCGCAGTGCACTCGTTCTTCGTATGGGTCTCTCGGGGTGGTCGGCCGGTGATGGACGGCCGCACAAGCCGTGTCGGTGCAGGAAAGTGTGCCGATCATAGAGGCTGCCTTCCGGACGGTGCAGCCACTGTCCAGTGTCCCGGAACAACCACCCGTTCTGACAGATCGTTTCTGCCTGTATCTGGACGGGTTCCTTCCCCCGCCGACCGCATGTGACGTTCCGTGAAGGTCCGGGGGTGTCGGGGTGCACGCCCTCTCACTCTTCCGGTGCAGACAAACAAGGCAAAGTAGTACAAATTGAATCAGGCTGGGTGCGGTGTCCCGAAATCCGCATCCGGAGGTCGACGTGCCGCGTCCGCTCCCCTTGAGGGCTCTCGCTCGTGAGGCCCTGCGCGGTCTCGCCCGTGACGGGGCGCCCCGCTGGCGCAGCACCGCGGCCGTGTTCACCTCGATGACCGCGCTCGCCGCGACCTCCCTGGTGCCGGGCCCCGCGCTCGCCGAACCCCTGGCGACCCCCTGCGCCCTGACGCGGACCGATGCGCACCACTCGGAGGGCGTCGACACCTGGAACTCCGCCTATGTGCGCCCCACCCGTCCCCTCGACGCGGTGATGGTCTTCCTGTCCTTCCCCGACTCCACTCCGCGCACCACGCCCGCCGAGCTGACCGGCGACTACTTCCCGGCCACCAGCCGCTTCTTCGAGCGTGCCTCGTACGGCAGGTTCACGGTCCGCCCGCATCCGCAGCGCGCCTGGATCCAGATGCCGCACCCCTCCACGTCGTACGCCATACAGCGCGACTGGGACGCCTCCGACCGTGCCGCCTATCTGCGCGACGCCCTCGCGGTGGCCGACCCGCGGGTCGACTTCTCGCGCTACGACGTCGTCTACTTCGTCGCCGACCCGGACGCGCCGGGTGTCGACTCGGACGCCACGAAGGTCGTCAATCTGGACGCGCCCCTGCACGCGGACGGCAAGGACATCCGCCGCGTCGTCACGGTCTTCGAGAAGCACCCGCCGGACCGTCTCGTGCTCGCGCACGAGACCGGTCATGTCTTCGACCTGCCCGACCTCTACCACCGCCCCTCCGACGGCAAGGGCGACTGGGACACCTATGTGGGTGACTGGGACCTCATGGGCAGCCAGTTCGGGCTGTCGCCCGACCTCTTCGGCTGGCACAAGTGGCGGCTGGGCTGGCTGGAATCGCATCAGGTGGCGTGCGTGCAGGGCTCCGGCGTCACCCGGCTGACGCTGGAGCCGCTGGGTGCCGGTCCCGTGAGTGCCGCGGCGGGCGCGCGGGCCGGCGGGGCGCCGGCCGCCGGGGTGCCGGCCGCTGCGGTGCCGACGTCCGCCTCGGCCGCGCCGAGCGGGCCGCGGACGTCCTGGCATCAGCGCTTGGCGTCCTCGCGCGGGTCGGAGGCGGCCACGTACGGGCCCCGGGCGCCCTCGCGCGGCCCGGGCGCGGCGACGTCCCCGAACGGCGTGGGCGTCGCGGCCCTCCCCGGCTCGCAGAGCTTCGGCTCCGGCCGGGGTACCAAACTGGCGGTGGTCCAGACGGGCCCGGACAGCGCGCTCGCCTTCGAGGCGCGCGGCTCGGCGGGCAACGACGACGCGACGTGCACGCAGGGCATCCTCGTCTACCGGGTCCGCAGCCAGACCGAGTCGGGCAGCGGTCCCATCCAGGTCCTCGACGCCCACCCCCGTACCGAGGCCTGCTGGGAGGACTCGGTGTACCCGCCTCTCGCGGACGCGCCGGTGGGCCTCGGCGAGAGCTTCACGGTGCCGGGCGCGAAGGTCCGCGTCGAGGTGGAGGACCGGACGGTGTCGGGAGCCTGGACGGTCAAGATCACGACAGGCTGAGCCCCGCGGGGCCGGGGCACCGGTCCTTGGGAGGGGACGGGAGGCGGGAGGCGGGGAGGGAGGGGAGCGTCGGGCGGGGCGAGGGGCCGGTCGACGGGAACGGGAGCGCGAGGCGGACGGCGCGAAGGGGCGGGGCGACGAAAGGGGTGAGAGGGGGCGACGCGGACGAGCGCGGCGAGGGGAAGGGGCGACGCGGGCGGTGCGAGGAGGGCGAGGCGCGGGCCGAAGTGGGCGGAAACGACGAGAGCGGGATGCTCGCGTTTCCGCGAATCATCCCGCTCTCGTTGGCGTGCGCCGCCAGGGACTCGAACCCCGGACCCGCTGATTAAGAGTCAGCTGCTCTAACCAACTGAGCTAGCGGCGCCTGCTGACGTCGTAGACCTTAGCATCCTGATCGGCGGGAGGAAAAATCGATATCCGCACCGCCGCCGACGCCGCCGCACGGGCCGCCCGTACGGCCGCCCAGAGCAGGATCTCGGGGCCGGGAAGCCAGGGCTGCCGCGTGTCGGGGGCGACCAGCCAGCGCGAATCGGGCCGGACGGTGTCCGGCCCGCCGCCGTCGGCGTTCAGCGCGGGCACGGTGACCGCGTCCCCCGTGCCGTGGCAGAGCAGCGGCGGCACCTCCCGGCACCGCCCCACGTGCCCGCCCCGCCCTTCGGCCTCGCGCTCCCCGTCCTGATGCCCCGCGGAGGCGCCCGAGCCCCACTCCTCCCACTCCATCAGCGAGGGGAGCCGCTGGGCGGTGCCGGGCGCGGCGAACAGCAGCATCCGCCCGCGGTACGCCGCCACCGGACCCGAGCCCGGTCCGTCGTCCCAGAGCCGGTCGAGCATCCGTCGGCCGAAGAGCGCCGGCGCGCTGACGACGTCGAAGGTGCTGCCGCAGGGCAGGACGACCGGGGCGCTCGGCCGCTCGCTCCACAGGGCCAGCGCGCTGCGCGGATACGGTCCCGCCGAGGCGAGCCAGGCGGCTCCCTCGGAAGTGACACCCGAGACGTCCAGCCGCTCGGGAAACGGCGCTCCGGGGCTGTGGGGGGTGCTGCTTGCCGGGTTCCGTGTGCTGCTCATGCCGAGTACATCTACCGGTGGTGAGCACGCCGTCCCGGAGGGTTGCCGGAAACCGGGACAGGACCGGGTGAGGTGGAGTATCTTGCCCGGCTGGCATATGCCACGGGGGTGCCGCGAGGGCCTGGGCAGACGGGAGCGGAACCCTCCCGCTGCCGGTCTCGAGCCGCTGCCGGTATGAAGCCCGCTCCCGGTCCCGGGCACGAGGGTCAGCTCGGGTCGGTCACACCGTGACCGTGCCCGTTGCCCTCCGCGCCCCGAAGCAGGTCCTGGCCGAACTCGACCATCTTCTTCGCGTAGTCCTCGGTCCACTCGGCCCGCTCGGCGATCGAGGCGGCGGTCAGCCGGTCGAAGCGGCGCGGATCGGCGAGCTGCGCGGCGGCGATCGCCTGGAACTCGACCGCCCGGTCCGCGGCGGCACGGAAGGCGTGCGTCAGCTCCGTGGCCCGGTCCAGCAGCGCGCGCGGATCGTCGATCGACTCCAGGTCGAAGAAGTGCTCCGGATCCCCCGCGGCCTCCGCGGGCTCGAAGAGCAGGGGCGCGGGGCGTAGCCGCGGTTCGTTCCGACGCGGCGTGGGCTCCGCCATGTCTTCTCCTCCTCGTACGGTTCAGGGGGCCCTCTCGGTAAAGGGCCACCGTCCATTCTCCCCCGCTCGCGCAAGTGGGCCCGAAGGGCCGAGTGCGCCCCCTCGGCCGGGATTCCGCCGGCCCGGTGTGCCCGGAGCGGGGCTCAGGGCCGCCACGCCACCCGATGCTCCGCCAGATGGGACAACACCGCGTGATTGGCCTCCCAACCGTCCGGGAATTTCACGGTGACTCCCAGCTGCACCGGCTCGGTCGACGGATGGTCGTCCAGCAGTTCGGTGACGCCTTCCCGGCAGACCACGATGCACGCGTGCCGGTGCCGGGACGCGAGCACGCACAGCCGCCCCGTCTCCAGATGGAACGCCGTGGCGTCCGGCCGCCCCGACAGCGGATGCAGGACGACCGTGACGTCGAACTCCCGCCCCTGGAGCCGGTTGGCCGTGTCGACGGTGACGTCCGCGACACCGAGGGCGGTCAGCGCCGCCCGTACGGCCGCGGCCTGGTCACGGTGCGCCGTGCCGACGGCGATCCGGTCGGCCGTCAGCGGCACCGGTTCCTCCGCCCGCTCCGACGTGGCCGCCCCACCCCGGTCGAGCAGCCGTCGTACGACCGCGGCCACCGCGCGCACCGCCTCCGGGTCCGTACGCGGTGTGTGCCGGGCGGGCAGCTCCAGCAGCCCCCAGCCGGACTCGGCCGCCTCGTCGATGACCCGGTCGGTCCCCGAACCGTCCGAGGGGACACCGAAGTTCAGCCGTCGGTCGCCGTGGCCGGTGCCGCTGCGGAACGGCGTGTACGGATAGAAGGCGTGCGAGACCAAGGGCGCCGCCGACGCGGGCAGCCGCCAGGACACCGGAAGCCGGTGCTGCGGCAGCTGCGGATTGTGCGCCAGCAGGGTGGTCACCGCGGACGCCGACGGGTCGTACGACAGACCCGCCCACTGCTCCGAACCGACGATCGCGAACGGGTCCAACTGCCCCGGATCGCCCACGAACAGCGCCCGCTCGAAGAGCCCGGCGACGGCGAGCAGCGCGTCCGAGCGCATCTGGTACGCCTCGTCGACGATCGCGTGCCGCCACGGCTCGACGCCCTTGACGTGGGCCCACTTCGCGGCGGTGGAGATGACGACGTCGAGCCCCGCCAGGTCGGCCGCCTTCGTCGACTTGCGCACCTGGTCCAGGCCGTCGAGTGCCTTGTCGTACGGGTCGGAGTCGCTGCTGTGCAGCCGCCCCACGGGCAGCTCCGGGGCCTTCTCCGCGAGCCGCAGCACCAGATCGTCGACCTGGGCGTTGGTCTGCGCGATCACCATCAACGGGCGCCCGGCGGAAGCCAGTTCGAGTGCGGCCCGGACGACGAGGGTCGACTTGCCGGCGCCCGGTGGGGAGTCGACCACGACGCCGCGGTCGGTGCCGTGCAGGGTGTCGCGCAGAATCGCGTCGGTTGCGCGGCCGGCCTCGGCACCCGGGTCGAAGACGGCGGTCACAGGACGTCCTCCTCGGTCACCGGGTCCGGCAGCGGCAGGGCGTCGGGCTCACCCGGCGGCCCTCCGTGCGTCCACGGTGTCTCCTCCGGGTCGGGCAGCTTGGCGCCGCCCCGCTGTTCGTGCTCGAAGAGGGTGAAGCAGACGAGGTCCCCCTTCTCCGGCACGGACCCGGCCTCGGGTTCCTTGCCGCGCCCCATCTTGTCGACGATCCGCAGCACCAGGGCCGCGCCGTCGTCCTCGGCCGCCACGAACTCCGCTGCCTGCGGCTTCCCGCCCAGCGAGCGGTACACCTTGGCCCGTTCCCCCAGATGCGGTCGGTCGTCCGTGCGGACGGTCACCAGCGGGCGGGGGCTCGGCCGCTTGCCCTCGCTGTACGCCATCACGACATCGGTGACCTCTCCCGCGAACGCCTCCCCGGCGAGCCGCCGGCCCGCCATGACCAGCGGGTCGTCCAGGGCCTCCTGGGCTTCCAGTCGGGCCTGTTCGCGCTCGCGCGTGGCCAGCTTGTTCGCGGCGGTGACCGCGTCGTCGCGGCGCGGCTGCGGCGGCTCGCCCGCCACGACCCGGTCACGGTGTCCGGTGAACGACCAGCGGTCGCGGGTCCACCGGTCGGCGGCGTGCGCCCCTTCCGGCAGCGCCCGCAGCAGGTCGAGCCCGTGCCAGACCGCGTCCCAGGTGGGCCGTGCGACGCGCTCGACGAGAGCGCGGATCTCGCGCTCCGCGGCGGTGAGTTCGCCGAGCCTGTCGTCCGCCTCGATGCCGTCCTCGGCGGCGGCCAGCGCCGTGCGCGCGCGGTCGTAGCGCTCGATGGCGGGGGCCAGCAGCTGGTTGTCGAAGGCGGGATCGGTGGCGGGTCCGGCGGGCGGGCAGACGAGCTGGCCCCGTGCGTCCCGCTGGAGCTCGGCCCGCACCGCGGCCTCGGCGCCCGGCTCGCCGTCCGGCGGGTCGATCCAGGCGAGCAGCGCGCCGAGATGCTGGTCCTCCAGACTGCTCTGCCCGGTCGCCCAGTGCCGGGACACGACGTCGGTGAGGGCGAGGAGCAGGGCCGAGCCGGGCACCCGGGCTCGCTCGCCGAAGTGGGTCAGCCAGCGGCCGAACAACGGCACCCGGGGCGGCGCCGGATGCGGGGTCTCGGGATCCTGCTCGGCGGTGCGGCGAAAGCGCGTGGAGCGCCCGAGAAGGCGGACGAACTCGATACCCGCCCGGCCCGGCACGATCAGCTGCGGAGCGTCCGCGCACAGCTCGACCTCGACCTTGACGCGCTTGCCGGTCTCCGGGTCGGTCTCGCTGCGCTCGGCCGCCTCGACCATGTCCGCGTACGTGTCGATGTACGGCAGGACGACGTCCGCCAGCTCGGCGAGGAACGCGAAGCGCAGGTCGCGGTCGCGGGGCTGCGGGACGACCAGCAGCCGGGGCGCCTCCCGGTCCGTGCCGACCAGCGCGCCGAGCGGGGCTCCCGCCTCACCGGCGGTGGTGAGCGGCACGAACACCAGCGGCCGTTCGGTGAGATGGCGGTGGAGCACGGTGGCGGCGGGCTGTGCCCGGCCGCTCTCGACGGCCTCCAGCCGGGCGAGGGTGGCGATCAGCGACATGCGCTGGCCTCCCGTCCGTCCGACACGCCGGCCACCGGCACCGGCACCGGGACGTCGCCGCCCACGGGCCCCGGGGTGCCGGACGCCTGACTCTGCCCCACCCCGGCCTTCCAGGTGCGGGCCTCCGGAACCGTGCCGCTCAGGGCCTCCGCCCGCAGCAGCGCCGCTCTCCTGAGCGCCGCGACGGCCGGGTCCCCGGGGTCGCCGGCCTCCCCGTGGGCCGCCGCCAGTACGTCCGTGACGGTCGTCAGGCCGCCCAGCTCCGCGCGCAGTGAGCGGCCCAGGGACGTCACCGCACCCTCGGCGCGCGAACGGGCGCGGCAGTGGAAGGCCAGCTCGCAGGCGGACAGGCACTCGGGCGCGTAGGTCGCGGGGACCGCCTCGACGGCGGTGATCAGTTCCTCTGCGGGAAGGCCGGGGGAGAAGCAGCTGCCCTCGGGGAGGGCGGCCGCGATGTCCTCGACGCGGGTGAGCCGGTCGAGCTGGCGGCGGGTGACCGCCCGCTGCTTGCGGACGTCGACGGCCGAGGCGGTCGGGAGGTTGGAGAAGTCCTTGGGGCAGACCAGGAGGACGCGGTGGCGGACCGCGGGGGCGGGATCGAGGCGGGCGGCGACCTCCTCCAGGGCGAGGACGTACACCGCGGACTGCCGGGCGGCGGCGCCCACCTTGGCCGGGTCGGCCGAACCGTCCAGCATGGGGAACGACTTGATCTCGACGACCGTCCAGTCGCCGTCCGGGTGGACGACCACGGCGTCCGGCTCCAGGAAAGCGGCGGAGCCCGCGACGTCCAGGGCGAGCATGGGGTGGTCGAGCAGGGTCCAGGAGCCCGCCTCGGTGGCCTCGCGCAGCGCCAGCTCCGTACGCTTCGCGCGTCCCTCGGGTCCGATCGCGCTGAGGTCGGGCACCGCACCCGAGCCGGGCGGTTCGGCGCCGGGATCCAGCTTCTCGTGCACCAGCCGCAGCAGCTCGGCACCGCCGTCGGCCTTGACCCGCGCCTCGAACGCGTTGCCCCGCATGAACGCGAACTGCGACATCCCGAACGCGGACGGCGCGCCGAGCGCGCTCGCCAGCTTCGCCTTGTCGACACCCGCGCCGTCCAGCAGGGCGCGGCGGTCGCACCCGGGGTTGGCGGCGAGCGCCGCGAGGGCGCGCGCGTCGAGCGGCTTCGGTGCGACGTCCGGACCGCGCAGCTCAGCGAGCTGCTGCCGCAGCGCCGTCCCCCGCGTCCGTGGGAGAGGCACCCGGCTCGGCTCCCGGCCCGGTTCGGGACTCGCGCTGTCGGGGAATTCGTTCACCCGTGGAAGTCTGGCATCCCGCACTGACAATCGCGGAACCCTCGCCCCGGGAGGCACCCGCGACCCAGGGGGCGCGGACCGCCAGGACGGTCCGCAGGCGGTTCGCCGTGCGCATCACGAACGGGGTCAGCAGCAGTCCGGCCCCCATGACCGCGGCGCCCGCGACGGCGTCCAGGAAGTAGTGGTTCGCCGTGCCCATCACCACGATCGTGGTGACCAGCGGATACACGACACCGGCGACCTTGGCGGCGGGCGTGCGGCCGTAGCGCCACAGCATCACTCCGCACCACAGCGCCCAGCCCACGTGCAGGCTCGGCATCGCCGCGTACTGGTTCGTCATCCCGCCCAGACCGCGCGGCGCGCTCGCCTCGCCGCCCCACCAGCCGTAATCGCTGTACTGGGCCATCGTGTCGACGAAGCCGTGGCCGGACGACAGCAGCCGGGGCGGGCAGGTCGGCAGCAGGGTGAAGCCGATCAGGCCCAGGAAAGTGGAGGTCATCAGCCATGTGCGGGCCGCGCGGTAGCGCACGGTCCGGGAGCGGAAGAGCCAGATCAGGATCGCGGGCGTCACCAGGTAGTGCAGCGACGCGTACCAGAAGTCGGCGGGGACGCCCAGCCAGGCCTGACGCGTGAACAGCCGGTTCAGCGGGTGTTCCGCGTTGAGGTGGAGGACCTTCTCGATGCGCAGGATCTCGAGTCCGTGACCGACCGCGCCGGCGGAATCGCCCCGGGCGAGCAGCCGGCCCGCCGAGTAGGACGCGTACACGAGCAGGATCAGCGGGAGCTCGGTCCACCAGCGGAGCCGGGCGGATGCCGCCGCGGACGCGCGCAGCTCCGTCCACCGGCGCAACCGGGCGCGTGGCGCCGCTTCGGTACGCGGTGCGTCGGTCTGCGGCATCCGATCGCCCTCCCCCATCTGTTTGTGGTGGCCCGACAGTACGCAGTCTGCTGACGACGGTCCGTGGCCAACCGGATTTTACGATGAACGCGAATGCCCCGACGGGGCGCCCCCGGTCCTCAAAGACGCGGAGATCGCCCCCCGGGTTGCCCCGGGCGGGGGTGAGCGATGATGGAGTGACCCACTCCTCAGTCGTCATCGAGTGAGCCGACCCCTCACTCGTGCCGCCCGTTCCGGAAAGGCTCCTCTTCATGGCACCGCGCATCCTGCTGGCCCGGCACGGACAGACGGAATGGTCGCTGTCCGGAAAGCACACCGGCAGGACCGACATCCCACTCCTGGAAGAGGGCCGGCGCGGCGCCAAGCTGCTGGGTGAGCGGCTCCACCGGGCGCCGTTCGACGGGCTCTCCGGTGTCGAGGTGCGCACCAGCCCGCTCTCGCGCGCGCGGGACACGTGCGAACTCGCCGGTTTCGGGGAGCGCGCGACCACCTGGGACACGCTCATGGAGTGGGACTACGGCGCCTACGAGGGCATGACCCCGGCGGAGATCCAGGGAATCCGCCCGGGCTGGTTCATCTGGCGCGACGGTGTCCCCGAGGGGGAGACGCTGGAGCAGGTCACCGCGCGCGCGGACGAGGTCGTCTCCTGGGCACGCTCGGCGGACCGCGATCTCCTGATCTTCGCGCACGGCCACATCCTGCGTTCCATAGGCGCCCGCTGGCTGGGCCTTCCACTGGACTTCGCGGCCCGCATCCGCCTCAACCCGACCTCTCTGTCGGTGCTCGGCTGGGCCTACGAGGAGCCCGCGATCGAAGTGTGGAACGACTGCGGGCACCTGAGCGCCTGACCGGCGTTCGCGGCATCCCTCACGCCGTGCGCGGCAGGCTCGCGTGGCGGTCGAGGAACGCGGAGACGCCCGAGGCCCTGCGGTGCGGGAGCAGAACGCGGGCCGTCGCCGCCAGCATGGTCTGGATGCGGGAGGACTGGACCTCGTTCAGCAGGTCCAGGACGCGCAGACCGGCGGCGGCGGCCTCGTCGGGGCGGCCGCCACGGGCCAGGTCGTCGGCGAGTTCCGCGGTGTACAGGGCGATGTTGCGGGTGAAATGCGGGTCCTGGAGGTGGGCGGCGCGGCGTGCGTGGCGGGCCGCCCGGGGCCAGTCGCCCAGCGTCGACCAGCACTGCGCCTCGAGACCTTCCAGTTCGGCCTCTCCGTAGAAGGTCATCCACTCGGGGTCCGTCTCCGAGGGACCCCGCTCGTAGAGGGCCTGCGCGCGCGCCATCGCCTGCTCGCACCCCTTGCGGTCGGCGAGTCCGGCCCAGCCGCCCGCCTCGCGCAGCGCGAGCAGCGAGAGCAGGCGCGGGGAGCCCAGGGGCCGGGCGGCGCGCTGTGCCGCCTGGGCCGCGCGCACGGCCTCGCGGGGGCGCCCCGCGTCGCGCGCCAGGAACGCCGTGTTGCAGAAGGCGTGGGCCTCCAGGCCCGGGTCGCCCGCCATCCGGGCGGTCGCGAGGGCCTCCGCGTAGTGCGAGCGCGCGTCGTCGAAGCGCCCGGAGTCGTGTGCCAGCCAGCCCACCGAGATGGCCAGTTCGCCCGCGCCGGCGTACAGCCGGTCGGCGGTGGCCTGCCGGGTGGTGCCCGCGTCGAGCAGCGCGTACGCCGTGCGCAGCGGTGCCGCGGCGCGCCGGTAGAGCCCGTCGGCCCCGTGCCGGTCGTCGAGCAGCCGGATCTTGCGGACGGCCTCTTCGAGGGTGCCCGCCTCGGACGTACCCGCCCGGTGGACGCGTCGTTCGGCGGCCGCGGCGCTGCCGCCGAAAGCACCCGTGAAAGGTCCCATCGAGGCAGCCGCCACGGTGGCGGTGCCTCCCGTCATGAATGCGCGACGCTGCACGTCGCTCTCCTCGTGGTTCTGATCGCGTTTCTCGTACGTGTCGTACGGGTCGCACGAGCGGTGCGGGTCGTACGGATCGAGCGGATCGAGCGGGTCGTGCGGATGGTGCGCGGTGTACGGCGCCGGGAGGTGATGCGGGTCCGGCGTCTCATACGTCTCGTACGCCCCGCCCGTCTCATAGGGGGCATGCGAAGGGTTCGTGGAGTGCGCGAGGGGTGCCTCGTCCATGTCGCGCGCCCCGCGTCCGCGTACCCATGAGCGGGGCGCGAAACCGAGGTCGGTCAGCGTGCGGCCGGGGAACATGTGCAGGAACACCCGCTCGTACGCGTAGTTGGGACAGCGGATCTCGCCCGCCTCGACGCGCCCGATGTAGCGCGCGTCGCAGCTGACCCGCTCGCCGATCTCGCGCGCGGCCCGCCGCACCGCCGCGGCGAACTCGCCCGGGGAGCGCTGGCCGCGCAACCGCCGGAAAGCGAGATTCGGCCGCGGTGGCCGGGGGGACGGGGACGAGGTCACCGTTGACGACGCCATGGCCGGGCCCTCTCTTGCGAACCGTCGAACCATGCCGGAAAGCGGGGCGAGTTGACCGGGTTGTGCCCAGTAGGTGCCCTGCGTCCGGCGGGGCAAGAACGTACCTGCTGTGACAACGCCACCACGCTGGGTTTGGCTACAAACCGGATATCTCATCCACGATCTGCCATGAACTGCCATCCTTTGTGGCGGAGTTTCGCCGTAGCCGTTGACGTCCTGCCGCGTTGAACCCGGTGGACCGGGAGCCGCCCGAACTCCCGACCCACTCGTCATGAGGAGGGGTTCCGTTGGAGGCCGGGATGCAGATCAGACAGAGCACCGAGTTCCCTACACCACCGTCGGCAGCGCAGCACGGACCGTCCCAGGAAGGCGGCGTCCCGCTGCGGCCGGTCACCGCGTGCGAGCTGGTGACCGTTCCGGCACGCCAGGGACTGGAGGCGGTCGACATCCTGCGCCGTGGCGCGGGCGAGGCCGTGGGGCCGGTCCTGCACGACGACGGATGCGACACCCTCGGCTTCCTGGTGCCGCCCGGCACCGCCGACGCCTGGGACGTTCCCGGCAGCACCTGTACCCAGACCGACGGCCGAGGCCTGCGGATGGCCCCCGAGCCCCCGGTCGAGGGCTCGGACTGGCTGCTCCCGCCCGGCGAGGCGGATCTCGCCACCGACCCGGCGGTGCTGCGGGCCGCGCTGGGCGAGGCGGCACGGCTGATCGAGGCGGCGGACGGCTGCCGGTGAGCTCGCCGGGCGGACGTCGGGCGGTGACCCGGCGGACGTCGGGCGGCGGCCGGTGACCGCCCTCATCGACGCCCTGGGCGGCGGGATCGGGCCTCGGGAACGACGCCGGTGAACCCTGTCGTCGCCCGTCGGGGAGCCCTGGCGATCGGTCGCTGAGCCGACCCGCCCCCGCGCCCCGATAATGGCGGGATGGCGAGGGCGAAGAATCAGCGGGTGGACGACGGCCGCGACACGGGGCGGGGCGGGCGGCGCGGGCAGGCGGCCGAGGCGGTCGTCGAGGCCGTCGACGGCGGGCTCGCCGAGCTGCTGCCGGACCGCGACCGGGCGCGCGCCTGGACCCTGCTCATCGACGGTGCGCCGCAGTCCCACGTCGACCTCGACGACCCCTCCTTTCTGAGCTTCGAGTACCAGCGCCGCCTCGGCCACGTCATCGACCTCGTCGCCCCGCCCGGCAAGCCCGTGCACGTCGTGCACCTCGGCGGCGGCGCCATGACGCTCGCCCGCTACACCGCCGCCACCCGCCCCCGGTCCACCCAGCAGGTCGTCGAACGCGACGCGGCCCTCGTGCAACTGGTGCGCCGGGAAGTTCCGTTGGATCCGAACGCCCGGATCAGGGTGCGTTCCACGGACGCCCGGGAGGGTCTCGCCAAGGTGCCCGACGGCTGGGCGGACCTGGTCGTCGCGGACGTGTTCAGCGGCGCGCGCACGCCCGCCCACCTGACGTCCGTCGAGTTCGTCACGGAGGTCCGCCGGGCGGTGAAGGACTCCGGGATCTACGCCGCGAACCTCGCCGACGGACCTCCGCTCGCCCATCTCCGGGGCCAGATCGCCACCGTGGCCTCCGTCTTCCCCGAACTCGCCCTGGTCGCCGACCCGACGGTGCTGCGCGGCAAACGCTTCGGGAACGCGGTCCTCGTCGCCTCCGGCCGGCCGCTGCCGATCGCCGAACTGACCCGCCGCGCCGCCTCCGACCCGCATCCCGCCCGGGTCGAACACGGCAGGGAGCTCCTGGACTTCACGGGCGGCGCGTCCCCGGTCACGGACGCGGTGGCGGTGGCGTCGCCTGCACCGCCGCCGTCGGTGTTCCGCTGACCCGGCGTCAGCGCGCCCGGGCCGCCCGCACCGGCCGTGTCCGCGGGGCGACCCGCCGGCCCGTCCGTCCGCCGAGTACGGCGGTCAGTACGTCCCGATCTCCACGTGCGGCGGCCCGTCGTGCCAGGTGCAGAACACCGAGACCCGGTCCGCGCCCGAGCTGAACTCCACGCGGATCCACGACTCCGTCTTCCACACCTGCATCGACCAGCTCGTGTTCGGCGTCGCGGACACCAATGTCGCGTAGGCGCTGCCGATGTCGAAGACCACCCGGCCGCCTTCGGTGTCGTAGCTCTTGACCTGTCCGGAGGGCGGCGGGGAGGCCGCCGGCGTCGGGGAGGTCGCCGAGGAGCTGCTGCTCGGGGACGCGCTTCGCGAGGGCGTCGCGCTCGCCTTCGCGCTCGTGGAAGGCCTGTCCGACGCGCTCCTGGACGGCTCGGCCCGCCGCGTCGAGGAGGCCAGTGGTTTCGGCTCCTGCGTCGTCGCCCCGGCCGCCGTGATGGGCAGGGCCCGCGGAGGGTCGTATGCGGTCCCCGTCATCACGGTGTGGACACCCCACCACGACAGCGTGACCGCCGCGCCCGTGGCGAGCGACCACGCGAGTACGTGTACGAGTCCTCTGCGCATCGCGGCCATACTGCACCACGAGCCCCACGGGTGTCTCATGGCCCTGCCCAGAGCCGAGTTGTCCACAGCGGGCGGGCCGTGATTGTCCACAGGTGCCCGTCGGAGGTTGTCCACAGGCACCGGACGGCATCGCCCGGATGGCGTACGGTGCCGCCCATGGCAAGTGTGCTCGTTGTCGAGGACGATCAGTTCGTACGCTCGGCCCTCATCCGGCATCTGACCGAGGCCGCGCACATCGTGCGCAGCGTCGGCACCGCCCTGGAGGCGCTGCGCGAGGTCGCCCATTTTTCCTTCGACGTCGTGATCCTCGACCTCGGACTGCCCGATCTGGACGGGTCCGAGGCGCTGAAGATGCTGCGCGGGATCACCGACGTCCCGGTGATCATCGCCACCGCGCGGGACGACGAGGCGGAGATCGTCCGACTGCTGAACGACGGCGCGGACGACTACCTGACCAAGCCGTTCTCGGTCGAGCACCTGTCCGCGCGGATGGCGGCGGTGCTGCGCCGTGCGCGCACGAGCGCGGGCGACGCGCCTCCGTCGACGGTCATCCGCGTCGGCGGGCTCGCCATCGACCCGCTGCGACGCCAGGCGGAACTGGACGGTGTACGACTCGACCTCACCCGGCGCGAGTTCGACCTGCTCGCCTTCCTGGCCGGGCGCCCCGGCGTCGTCGTGCCGCGCAAGGAACTGCTCGCCGAGGTCTGGCAGCAGGCGTACGGCGACGACCAGACCATCGACGTCCATCTGTCCTGGCTGCGCCGGAAGTTGGGGGAGACGGCGGCGCGACCGCGCTATCTGCACACCCTGCGGGGCGTCGGCGTGAAGCTGGAACCGCCGAGAGCGGAGCGGCCGCTATGAGGTGGGCGCTGGTCAAGGTGTGCGTGGCGGTGACGACGATGGTCGTGATCGCCTTCGCGGTCCCGCTCGGCCTGGTGATCAAGGAGATGGCGCGGGACCGGGCGTTCTCGAACGCCGAGCGGGAGGCCGCCGCCGTCGCGCCCGCGCTCTCCATCACCACCGACCGGGACGAGCTGGAGCGCGTCGTCGCCTCGGCCGGCTCGGACGCGGGGATGGGCGTGCACATACCCGCCGCCGACGGCAGTCCCGCGGTCGAGATCGGCAAGCAGCGCGCCGCGGGCAAGGACATCGCCATGACCCGCAGGCTGGGCCGGGCCTCCACCACGGAGGTGCCCGGCGGCTCCACGCTGCTCCAGCCCATCGCGCTCAGCTCCGGTGAGATCGCCGTCGTCGAGGTGTACGTCCCCGAGGCCGAGGTCAGCAACGGCGTCGGGACGGCGTGGGCGGTCCTCGCCGCGGTCGGCGTCGCCCTCGTCATCGGCTCCGTCGCGGTCGCCGACCGGCTGGGCGTGCGGGTGGTGCAGCCCGCGCAGCGTCTCGCCGAGAGCGCGCACGAACTGGGCGAGGGACAGCTGGGCTCCCGCGTGCCCGAGGAAGGGCCGACCGAACTGCGGCTGGCAGCCGTCGCCTTCAACTCCATGGCCGACCAGGTCGTCCAACTGCTCGCCAACGAGCGGGAACTGGCCGCTGACCTCTCGCACCGCCTGCGTACGCCGCTGACCGTGCTCCGCCTCAACACCGCCTCGCTCGGCGACGGGCCGGCCGCCGAGCAGACCCGGGCCGCCGTCGCGCAACTGGAGCGCGAGGTCGACACGATCATCCGGACGGCGCGGGAGGCCAAGCCGCAGACCGCGGCGATCGGTGTCGGCGCCGGGTGCGACGCGTCCGAAGTCGTCCGTGAGCGCATGGACTTCTGGTCGGCGCTCGCGGAGGACGAGGGCCGCAAGGTGCGGGTGGCCGGTGTGGACCGGCCGGTCCGCATACCCGTGGCCCGCGCCGACCTCGCCGCCGCGCTCGACGCCCTGCTCGGCAATGTCTTCCGGCACACCCCCGAGGGCACGGCCTTCGCGGTCGACGTGCACAACCCCGAGGACGCCGTGATCATGCTGGTGTCGGACGCCGGCCCGGGCATCGTGGACCCGGTCGCCGCGATGGCGCGCGGAAGGGGCTCGGGCAGCGACGGGTCGACGGGCCTCGGCCTGGACATCGTGCGCCGGCTCGCGGAGTCGACGGGCGGTGACGTACGGATCGGGTCCTCCGTGCTGGGCGGAACCGAGGTGCGTATCTGGATCCAGCTGGACGGAAGGGCACCGGTCCGGCGCGGGCACCGGGGCAGCGTACGGCGCCGGAGGCGCGGCGTGGGCGTGAGCTGAGCGGGGGGGCGCCACGTGGCGCCAATCCGCCCACATTGGTCTCGACCTTTAACCGCTCCCGATGCCTTCCTTAAGCGCACCCTAAGATCCTCAACCTCCGTCCGGATGAACCGGTTTGACCGATTCCGGATCGCTAGCGTGATGCCGCACTCCCTGGGACGTCCCCAGCGATCCCAGCGAACCCCCGTGAATCCGCGAAGGCAGGCACGCGATGAGCAGTACGCACCGACGCAAGGTCAGTGGCAGGAACAAGGCGATAGGCGGCATCGTCGCGGCGGCCGTGGTCGGTGGTGGCGCACTCCTGTTCACCGGTACCGCTCAGGCGGCGAGCGTCGGCGCCGCGTACACCCGGACCAGTGACTGGTCCACGGGTTACACCGCGCAGTACGTCGTCACCAACGACACGGACCGGACGAAGGCGGACTGGACGCTGGAGTTCGACCTGCCGCCGGGCAGCAAGCTCAGCTCGCTGTGGAACGCGACGTCCACGGTCAGCGGGCAGCACGTCACCGTGAAGCCCCCGTCCTGGGACAAGGACGGTCTGGCGGCCGGCGAGTCCGTCACCGTCGGCTTCGTCGTGAACGGCACCGCGAACCCGACGGGCTGTCTCATCGACAGCACCAAGTGCTCGGTGGACGACGGCGCGACGCCCGAGCCGAGCGGCCGTCCGACGAGTTCCGCCACCCCGACGGCCACGCCCACCCCGACCGCGACCGCCTCGCAGAGCGCGACCCCGAAGCCGACCGCGACCGCGACTCCCACCGCCACCGCGTCTCCCTCGCAGAGCTCCGGCAGCGGCGGGACGACGAGCGCGGGCTTCGCGCCCTACGTCGACACCTCCCTCTACCCGGCCTTCGACCTGGTCAAGTCCGCCGACGCCACCGGCGTGAAGAACTACAACCTCGCGTTCATCACCGACGGCGGCGGCTGCACGCCGAAGTGGGGCGGGGTGAGCGACCTCGCCAGTGACGCGGTGGCGGCGCAGATCGGCGCGCTGCGCGCCAAGGGCGGCGACGTCCGGGTCTCCTTCGGCGGGGCCTCCGGCACGGAGCTGGCCACGACCTGTTCCTCGGCCGACGCGCTGGCGGCGGCGTACGGAAAGGCCGTGGACGCCTACAAGCTCACGAAGGTCGACTTCGACATCGAGGGCGGCGCCCTGCCGAACACGGCCGCCAACACGACCCGTGCGAAGGCCATCGCCAAGCTCCAGCAGCAACACCCGGACCTGGACGTCTCCTTCACCCTGCCGGTCATGCCGGAGGGCCTCACCCAGGACGGCGTCAACCTGCTCTCCAACGCCAAGTCCAACGGCGTGAAGATCAACACCGTGAACATCATGGCGATGGACTACGGCCCCGCGTACAGCGGTGACATGGGCACCTACGCGGAGCAGGCCGCGACCGCCACGCAGGCGCAGGTCAAGAGTGTCCTCGGCCTCTCCGACAGCGCCGCGTGGAAGTCCGTCGCCATCACCCCGATGATCGGCGTCAACGACGTCGCGTCCGAGATCTTCAAGGTCGACGACGCCTCGCAGTTGGTGAGCTTCGCGCAGTCCAAGGGCATCGGCTGGCTCTCCATGTGGTCCGCCACCCGTGACAAGCAGTGCGCCGGCGGCGCCAAGAACTCCGCCGACGCGGTCTGCAGCTCCATCGTCCAGAGCGACGGCGCCTTCTCGAAGGCGTTCGGCGCCTTCAAGTAGCCCGCACAAGCCATCGCGAAACGGGGGTTGCGCGCCCCGGCCGGATCTCTCCACCCCCCACCCGGCCGGGGCGTCGTAGCGTGCCCAAGACCTGGGCCGTGTCCGGTGAACTCCGCCCGGACACGGCCCAGACCCCATTTCACCGGTCCTGGCCGGGCCCCCAGGAGCCGTCCTTCAGCAGGTGGAGCAGGCCGGCCAGGGCGTGGGGGGTGGAGGTGGCGATGTCGCACGGACGGTCGCTCTCGCGGAGGTGGATGTGACCGGACACCGCTGCCGCCAGTTCCACGCAGTTGCCCTCGCCGCCCGTGCTGAACGAGGACTTCTGCCAGATGAGTCGGGGCATGCGGGAGGTTCCTTTCACAGGGCGTACATGACGTGCTGGACCAGGCTCAGTGAGTCGCGGGACGCGTGCGACTCGGGTGTCGACTCGGGGTCGACCGGTGCCAGCGCCAGCTCCGACAGCCGCTCGAACATCTTCGTGTACTGATCGAGGTGGTTCGCGTCCCGGAGGAAGAGGGAGTGCGTCGGGTGTTCCAGGTAGACCGTGTCCAGTTCGGGTGCGGTGCTCCCGTGGAGGACGAACGACTGGGAGTGCGCCGAGTAGATCCCCGCCTCGAACGGGTACACCTGCACGGCGACGTTGGGCAGCCGTGAGATCTCCATCAGCCGCAGCAGCTGCCGGCGCATGACCGCCGCGCCGCCCACCTGGGTGTGCAGCGCGGCTTCGTGGATGACGGCCCGGTACGTCACCGGTGAGTCGCCGGTGAGCACGAGCTGGCGGGCCAGGCGGAACTCGGCGTAGCGGTGGGCGCGCCGACGGTCCCTCTCGGTGGCCTCCAGGACCGCGCGGGCGTACTCCTCGGTCTGGAGCATCCCGGGGATCACGAGGGGCTCGTGCGTCCGCAGCACCGTCGACCGGGACTCCAGTTCCGCCAGGTCCCGGGCCCCCGGTCCGATGGTGTCGTTGAACTCGTCCCACCACCCCTTGCCGCTCTCCTGGGCCATCGCCATCAGCCCGTCGAAGTAGGCCCCGGGCGGACAGCCGTACTCCTGGAGAACCTTGTGGAGGCGGTTGCGCGAGACATCGATGCGTCCGGTCTCGATGTTGCTGATGCGGGCGCGGTCCGCGCCGAGGATGGCCGCCGCGCGCTCGCCGGAGAGCCCGGCGCGGACGCGCAGTCCGCGCAGTTCCGCGCCGAGCCTGCGCTGGCGCTCGCTCGGGTTGCTCCTGGGTGCCATGGCCGACCTCCTCGCGGAGAAGTCTGCCGATCTCGACGTCCGGGGGTCGCCGACCTGTCGCCACGTCACTCACGTGGGTGACATCGGCGGGAGATGCTTGCGCCGGAGGAAAACATTTCCCTACGGTCGAGGCGATCCACCTCGCCCCCGCGCCCCCGAGGAAGTGCCCCCGTACTCAACGGAGTTGAGGAACCAGGGGCCTGGTTCACCGCGGCCGCGCGCAACCCGAAGGAGCCCCCTCCGATGGAGGATCACCGACGCCCCACCGACGTCTCCCTCGTCTTCCCGCCCCACCCCGTCTGGGTCCGCACCGCCCGGGACACCGTCCGCACCCTCCTGGCCGTGTCCCACCGGCCCGAGCTCACCGACATCGCGGTGCTTCTGACCTCCGAGGCGGTCACGAACGCCATCAAGGCCTCCGCCGGCCGGGGCCGCCCGACCCCCGTCACCCTGCACGCGGGCTGGGCCGGCCCCCGTCGCCTGCGTGTCCTCGTCCACGACGAGGCGCCCGGCCTTCCCGACCTCCGCATCCCCGGCCCCGACGAAGAGGGGGGCCGGGGGATGCAGCTCATCTCGAACGGTGCCGACGCCTGGGGCGTGTGCGGGCGCGGGCCGGGGCGGGGCAAGGCGACCTGGTTCGAGCTGGGGCGGTCAGACCTCGGCGGGTGAGCGTCCCGGGTCGGCGGACCTGTCCGCGGGGGAGTCCGCGGGGGACGGGCCCTCGCTGAGGCCGAGCCGTCCGTGCACGGCCCGCAGGGGCTTCGGCGCGTACCAGGCGGCGCGGCCCAGCAGTCGCATGGCGGCGGGGACGAGCACTCCTCGTACGGCCACCGCGTCGATCAGGATCGCCAGACCGCTGCCGAGGCCGAACATCTGGATGAAACTGACGTGAGCCGTGCCGAAGGCGAAGAAGCTCACCGCGAGCAGCCCGGCGGCCATGGTCACGATCCGTCCGGTGTGCGAGAGCCCGTTGGTGACCGCGGTCTCGGTGTCGGCGCCCGCGTCGTGGAGCTCCTTGATGCGGCTGGTCACGAAGACCTCGTAGTCCATGGACAGACCGAAGGCGATGCAGAACATCAGCACGGTCATCGAGGTGTCCATCGGCTGCGGCGTGAAGCCGAGCAGGGAGGACAGGTGACCGTCCTGGAAGATCCACACCATGACGCCGATGGCCGCGGTGAGGCTGACCGCGTTCAGGACCAGGGCGCGCAGCGGCTGGACCACGCTGCCGGTGAAGAGGAACAGGATCAGGAAGGTGCTGCCCGCCACCAGGCCGATGGCGGCCGGGAGCCGGTCCGCGATCGAGGACTTGGAGTCGACCAGCCGGGCGTCACTGCCGCCGACCAGCGCCTCGCTCCCGCCGGGCACGTCGACGGCCCGTACGGCCTCGACCAGGTCCTGGGCCTCGTCCGACTTGGGGGTCAGGCCTGTCACGACGGTGATCCGCTGGGCGTCGGGGCGGCCGAGCGCGGCGGCGGCGGGTCCGGGCGGACCGGACCGGCCGTCCGTGTAGGTGCCGGCGGAGGTCTCGACGCGGGCAGCGCCGTCGAGCCGCGAGAGCGAGACGGCGTACGCGCTCAGCTCGCCCGGTGACACCGGGCCGGTCGTCACGATCTGCACCGCCGACTCGTCGCTGCCGGTGAAGTCGCCCTGTACGGCGGTGGCGACCTGCCGGCTCTGCGCGCTCTCGGGCAGGACCCGTTCGTCGGGGGTGCCGAAGGTGACACCGAGCAGCGGGGAGGCCGCGAGCAGCAGGACGGCCAGGACGGGGAGCGCGGTCAGGGCGGGCCGGCGCATGACCGTGCGGGAGAGCCGGGCCCAGAGCGGGGCCTCGGCGCTGCGCACCGTCTTCGCCCAGGGCAGGCGGCCCTTGTTGATGCGGTGACCCAGCACGGCGAGCAGGGCCGGCATGACCAGCAGCGCGCTCAGGGCGGCGACGGCCACCACACCGATGCCCGCGTAGGCGAAGGAGCGCAGGAAGAACTGCGGGAAGACCAGCAGCGCGGCGAGCGCGGCGGCGACGGTCGCGGCGGAGAAGGTGATGGTGCGTCCGGCCGTGCGGACCGTGTGCCGCAGGGCGTCCGGGACCTCGGCCCCCTCCGCGAGATGCTCGCGGAACCGGCTGATCATGAGCAGCGCGTAGTCGATGCCGAGGCCCAGGCCCAGCGCGGTGGTGAGGTTGATCGAGAACACCGACACGCTCGTGAGGCTGCCCAGGACGTAGAGCTCGGCGAAGGTGCCGACGATCGCGATCAGCCCGATGACCAGCGGGAGCAGCGCGGCGACGACACTGCCGAAGGCGATCACGAGCAGGACGAGGATCAGCGGTACGGCGATGGACTCGGCCACCGCGAGATCCTTGGCGACCTGGGTGGGCACCTCGTCGCCGACCGCCGCCTCGCCGCCCGCCCGTACGGTCAGCCCGTTCCGGTCGCCGGTGTACCGGTCGATGACCGCCGAGGCGTTGTCGCCCTGCTCGGTCTCGTCCCCCTTGACGTGGGCCAGCACGAGGGCCTGCTTCCCGTCCCGGGAGGTCAGCGCGGAGGCGCCGGTGTCCCAGTACGAGATCACGTTCGACAGGGCGGGCTCGGCCTTGAGCCGGGAGGTCAGGTCGCGCCCGGCGCGCTCCGCGGCGGGGGAGCCGATGGCCCCGCCGTCGTCGGACCGCGCGAGCAGGACGAGGTTGCTCTCGCCGCCGAACTTCTCGTCGATGACGGCCTGCGCGCGGGCCGAGGGCGCGCTCGGATCTTCGAAGCCGCCGCTCTGGAGCTTGCCGAACGCCCCCAGGCCGACGGCCGCCATGGCGACCACGGCCACCACGGTGAGGGTGAGCAGGAGCCGGCTCCGATGGAGGGCCAGCTGTGCGATGCGGTCGAACATGGTGATCGCCTCCGGATGTTTACGCCGTTAACATCGACGATGGCATACGATGTTAACGGCGTCAACTTTAAAAAGTCGGCGGCGTGGTGGAAGACAGGACGGGGGGGCGGGTGGAGCCACTGATTCGGGCAGGATGGGGTCATGGAATCGATCACGGGCGGCAGGGCGGACACCGGCGGTGACGTGGGCGCCGGGTCCGGCACGGGAGGTGGCGCCTCCGGCGCGAGCGGTGGCTCCGGTGCGGACGGCGGCCCGGGTGCGGCCGGCGCCTCGGGTGCACGTGGCGATGGCGCCTCCGGCGTGGGCGGCGGGTCCGGCGCCGACAGCCCTTCGGTTGCGGGTGACGACGGTGGCTCCGAGAAGGACCGCGGCGCCGGTCGCGGCGGGTCCGGTGCGGACAGCGGCCCTTCCGGTGCGGGTGGGTCCGGTGGGAACGATGGGTCCGGTGCGGGTGGCCGGGGGAGAGCGGGCGCCCGGACGCGGACGAGCGGCGGCCGGACGCGGACGAGCGGCGGCCGGTCGCGGTACCACCACGGCGACCTCCGCAACGCCCTGATCGAGGCCGCGGTCGAACTCGCGACGGAGGGCGGCCCCGAACGGGTCGTGCTCCGGGAGGCGGCCCGCAGTGTCGGGGTGTCGCCCACCGCCGCCTACCGGCACTTCGAGGGGCAGGGGGAACTGCTGGAAGAGGTGAAGATCCACGGTCAGCAGGCGCTCGCCGCCTCGATGTCCGACGCCGTCCGCGCCCTGCCCGCGGCCGACGACCCGGGCGAGGAGGCGGTGCGCAGGACCGAGGCCATCGGCCGCGGTTACGTCCGCTTCGCGATCGAGCACCCCGGCCTCTACCGCACCGCCTTCTGCCGCACCGCAGCGGCGGAGGAGAGGGACTTCACCGGCCTCGAAGCACCCGACGCCGGGGCGGAGTTCGCCGCGTTCAGGGAACTCTCCGACTCCCTCGACACCCTGGTGGCGACGGGCCGGATGGCCCAGGAGAACCGCCCCGCCGCCGAGGTGGCCGCCTGGTCGACCGTGCACGGTCTGTCGCTGCTCATCCTCGACGGCCCGCTCGCCCTGCTGCCCCCGGACCAGCGCGACGCGGTGGTGGACCGGACGCTGACCGCGATCGTCGCGGGACTCATCCGGTAGGCACCGCGAGGCCGGCGGTCACGCACCCGCACCGGCGGAGCCCGCACGGGTACGAGGATGCCCGTCCGGCCGACCGGGACGCGGTGGGGCGCGGCACCCCCCTCGGGTGTCGCGCCCCGTCCTCCGTCCCCCGTGCCCCCGTGCCCCCGTGCCCCCGTGCCCCCGTGCCCCCGTGCCCTCGTGCCCCCGTGGCCCCGTGTCCCCGTGTCTTTCGGGCGATGGCCTACTCGGCGGGCGTCACCGGTGACAGCGTCCCCGTGCGGGCCGCCTGGCTGTACCAGTGGGCGCTCGACTTCGGGGTGCGGATCTGGGTCGCGTAGTCGACGTAGACCGCGCCGAAGCGCTTGCCGTAGCCGTAGGCCCACTCGAAGTTGTCCATGAGGGACCAGAGGTAGTAGCCGCGGACGTCGGCGCCGTCGGCGATCGCGCGGTGCACGGCGGACAGGTGGCCGTTCAGGTAGGCGATGCGCTCGGGGTCGTGGACTCGGCCGTCCGGGTCCGGCTTGTCGTCGTAGGCGGCGCCGTTCTCCGTCACGTACAGGGGCAGGCCGGGAACCTCCCGGGTGTAACGCATGATCAGGTCGTGCAGGCCCGTCGGGTCGATCGTCCAGCCCATCTCGGTGCGCTCACCCGGGGTCTGGTGGAACGCGACGTCGTCCGCGCCCGGCCAGGGGGAGTGCGAGCTGGCGCCGTGGCCGTCCGCGCGCGGACCGTCCGCGGACGCGGCGGCCGCCGAGACCAGCGTCGGCGTGTAGTAGTTGAGGCCGAGCGCGTCCAACGGCTGGTGGATCGCGGTGAGATCGCCGTCCTGGACGTACGACCAGTCGGTGACCGATCGCGTCGCCGCGAACAGGGTCTGAGGGTAGGCGCCGTGCAGCATCGGGCCGTGGAAGACGCCGTTGGCCAGGTCGTCGATGCGCTGGACGGCGTCGAGGTCCGCCGGGTCCTGCGAAAGGGGCCTGACCACCGAGGAGTTGAGGCTCACCGCGACGGAGTTGCGGGACGGCATCACGGAACGGAGCGCCGAAGTGCCCAGACCGTGCGCCAGGTTCAGATGGTGGGCGGCACGGAGCGAAGCCGCCGGGTCCGTCCGGCCGGGGGCGTGCACCCCGGAGCCGTACCCCAGGAAGGCGCTGCACCAGGGCTCGTTCAGCGTGATCCACTGCTCGACGCGGTCGCCCAGCGCCTCGCCGACGATCTGCGCGTACTCGGCGAAGCGCAGCGCCGTCTCGCGCTCGGGCCAGCCGCCCGCGTCCTCCAGCTCCTGCGGCAGGTCCCAGTGGTAGAGGGTGACGGCCGGCTTGATGCCGTGCGCCAGCAGCTCGTCGACCAGACGCCGGTAGAAGTCGAGGCCGCGCTGGACCGCGGGGCCCCGGCCGGTCGGCTGCACCCGCGACCAGGAGACCGAGAAGCGGTACGCGCCCAGCCCGAGCCCGGCCATCAGGGCCACGTCGTCGCGGTAGCGGTGGTAGTGGTCGACAGCGATGTCACCGTGCTCGCCGCCGGCCGTCTTGCCGGGTGTATGGCTGAAGGTGTCCCAGATCGAGGGCGTGCGGCCGTCCTCCCGTACCGCCCCCTCGATCTGGTACGCGGAGGTCGCCGCGCCCCAGAGGAAGGCCGGAGGGAAAGTCACGGGCGTTACGGACTCAGGCATGGAAGCGCTCCCAAGGGGGTCGTGAAGACCGACGGGTTGGAGGAGGGGAAGAGAGGCGGGACGGAGGGGCCGAGGCGGCGGTGACCCGGCCCCCGGGAGGGCGGTCAGCCCTTGATGGCGCCCTGCATGATCCCGCCCACGATCTGCTTGCCGAACAGGAGGAAGGCGATGAGCAGCGGCAGTGTGCCGAGCAGCGCGCCCGCCATGATGACGGCCTGGTCGGGGATGTAGCCGGTGCCCAGCGAGTTGAGGGCGACCTGCACCGTCGGGTTCTGCTGGTTCAGGGCGATGATCGGCCACAGGAAGTCGTTCCAGGCCATCACGAACGTCAGCAGGCCGAGCACGGCCATGGCCGGCCGCGCCGCCGGGAAGACGACGTGCCACACCACGCGCAGGCTGTTCGCGCCGTCCACCCGTGCCGCCTCGATCAGCTCGGAGGGCAGGGCCTGCACCAGGTACTGGCGCATGAAGAACGTACCGAAGGCGCTGACCAGGGTGGGCAGGATGACCGTCTGGAGCTGGTTGGACCAGCCCAGGTCGCTCATCCACAGATACAGCGGTACGACGGCCAGCTGCGGCGGGATCATCATCGTGCCGATGGTCAGCAGCAGAAGAAGACCGGAGAACTTGAACCGCAGTTTGGCGAAGGCGAAGCCGGCGAGCGTGGAGAACACGACCGTACCGACGGTGATGGTCCCGGCGACGATCGTGGAGTTGACCATCGCGGTGCCGAGCCCGGCCTGCTCCCACGCGGCCTGGAGGTTCTTGAACAGGTTCCCGCCGAACCACAGCGGCGGCGGTGACTGCGCCAGCCGCACGTTGTTGCGGGAGGCCGCGACGGCCGTCCAGACCAGCGGAGCGAGCGAGACCAGCGCGAAGACGGTCAGGACGACATAGGTGACCGGGCCCGCGTGCAGCTGCTTGCCCGCGCCGAGCACCCGGCGGCGTCCGGGGCCCCGGCCGTCCGGGGTTCCCTTCGCCTCCGCCTGGGGGACAGTCAGTTCAGTGGTGGTCATTGGGATTTCCTCAGCCGTCGGGTGATCAGCAGGTTGATCGCGGCGACGATCAGCAGGATCAGGAACATCGTCCATGCGATCGCCGACGCCTTGCCGAGGTTGCCGATGTTCCAGCCCTGGTCGTACATGTACAGGCCGAGCGTCTGGTACTGGTGCGCGGAGCCGCCCTTCGAGCCGCTGACCCCGCCGAACAGGAGCGGTTCACCGAACAGCTGCGTCGCGCCGATCGTGGACACGACGACCGTGAACAGGATCGTCGGCCGCAGCATCGGGATCGTCACGTGGCGGAACTGCTGCCAGCGGCCCGCGCCGTCGAGAGCCGCCGACTCGTACAGGTCGGTCGGGATCGCCTGCATCGCCGCGAGGTAGATCAGCGCGTTGTAGCCGGTCCACCGCCAGATCACGATCGAGGAGACGGCGAACTGGCCGCCCCAGTCGGACTCGCGCCAGTTGATCGGGTCGACCCCGACGAAGTGCAGCAGCCAGTTGATCATGCCGCCGTCCCACGAGTACAGCAGCGTGAAGACCAGCGTCGCCGCCGCCACCGAGGTGGCGTACGGGGTGAGCATCACGACCCGCCACACGGTCGAGCCGCGCAGCCGGTAGTTGAGCAGGTGGGCGATCCCGATCGCCATGAGCAACTGCGGCACCGTGGAGATCACGCCGATGGTGAAGGTGTTCCCCAGGGCGTTCCAGAAGAACTCCGAGGACAGCAGGTTCTTGTAGTTGTCCAGGCCGACCCAGGTCTGGTGGTCCAGGCCGGACAGCTGCACGTCGTGCAGCGAGTACCAGGCCGTGTAGAGCAGGGGCACGAGCCCGAAGGCCCCGAAGATGATGAAGAAGGGGGAGATGAACGCGTACGGCGACGCCTTCATGTCCCAGCGGTACAGCCGGCTGCGCCAGGACTCGGGGCCCGACGGCGGCGTACCGCGACCCTGAGCGCCCCGGGCCGCGCCCGGCTGGGAGCCGGGCGCGGCGTCGGCGCTCGTCGCGGGGTGCGCGAGAGCCTGCTTGGAGCTGGTCACTGGCCGAGCACGTCCTTGACCTCAGCCTTTGCCGCGTTCCAGCCCTGGGCGGGGGACTTGCCCTTCTGCTCGACCTGGAGGATGCCCACGTCGGAGATCGCGGTGTTGATCGGCTGGTCCTTGGTGCCGAAGTACTGGACCGGGATGGTCTTCGCCGAGTCGCCGAAGATCTGCGTGATCGGGGCGTTGGAGAAGTACTCCGTGGTGGCGGCGGCCGGCTTCAGGTCCGCGTACGCCGACGGGGTCGACGGGAAGCTGGCCTGCTTGGCGAAGACCTTCGCCTGCTGCTCGGGCGCGGTCAGCCACTTGGCCAGCGCGACGGCCTCCTTCTGGTGCTTGCCCGCGGTCGGGACACCGATGAACGAGCCGCCCCAGTTGGCCGCGGTCGGCGCCGCCGCCACGTCCCACTTGCCCTTGCCCGCGTCACCGGACTTCTCCTGGATGTAGCCCATCATCCAGGCGGGGCAGGCCACCGTCGCGAACGAACCCTTGGCGAAGCCCTGGTCCCACGTCGGGTCGAACTGCTTCAGCTTCGCCGACATGTTGCTGGTCGCCACCGACATCGCGGCGTTCCAGGACTTCTTCACCCCGGTGGACTTGTCCCAGATGACGTTGCCGTCCTTGTCGTAGTACCGCTCGCTCTCGCCCCCGAGCGCCGCGTTGTAGACCGAGGAGGCGGAGTCCACGAACTTGGTGCCGCTCGGCGCCTTCTTCATGTAGTCCTTGCCGACGGCGACGTACTTGGACCAGTCGCCCTGCCACTGCGCGGCGAGCTTGACGCGGTCCGTCTCCAGACCGGCCTTCTCGAACAGGTCCTTGCGGTAGCAGATCGCCATCGGACCGATGTCGGTGCCGAGCGCGATCGTCTTGCCGTCCTTGGTGGTGGCCTGGGAGGTCTTCCAGTCCAGCCACTGCGACTTGTCGACGTCCTTGCCGAGGTCGACGAACTTGTCGGCCTGGGTCTGGACGGCCTCGGTGACGTTGCCGACCTCGATCGCCTGGATGTCGTCGGTGCCGGAGCCGGCCTGGAGGCGCGTGAGGGTCTTGGGCCAGTAGACGTCGGTACGAGTGGTGACGTTCTCCTTGATGGAGATCTCGGGGTGGAGCTTCTGGTACTCGGCGTAGAGGCCGGCCTGCTTGTAGCCGAAGACGCCGAAGGTGCCTATGGTCAGGGTCGTCTCGCCCTTGCCACCTCCACCGTTGTTCGCGTCCGACGAGCCGTCGTCCGGGTCGCTGGAACAGCCGGCCAGCAGTCCCGTAGCCAGCGCGGCGACGACCGCGATGGCCCCCAGCCTGCGGGACCGGCGGGTACTCGTGCGCATTGCGTCCTCCTGTTGCCTGACGTGCCGACCCCCCGGCCAACTGCATTGGTGGCGCCCGTTGTTTCTCGCTGCGGCTCGGGCGGGGAACGTGCGGGATGTGTATGTGTCAGGTACTGTGGGAGCGCTCCCACAGGTGATGTGTTGAAGAGTCGTCGGTTCGAGCGGGGGTGTCAAGGGTGGGGGAGCGGAGAGATGCGTTCAGTTATCGGCCTGTTAGCTGAAGATGTCATTCCGCCACATGGCCAGAAGAGTCTTATAGCTCGTTCGGCGTCCGAAGACGAGCGGCCGGTGCGGCAAGGGCTCCTGGGGTGGCGGCCCAGTGACGCTCGCCTCCTCGGGTGAGGCTGTTACATTCCAGGCCACTTGGTGTCGACGGGAGGCGGAGCCCATGGCAGTCCACGGAGCGCGGGGCCGCAGTGGCGGGCGGCCGACCCTCGAAGAGGTGGCCGCTCGCGCCGGCGTGGGCCGGGGCACGGTCTCCCGGGTGATCAACGGCTCCCCGCGGGTCAGCGACGCGACCCGTGCCGCGGTCGAGGCGGCTGTCGCGGAGCTCGGTTACGTCCCCAACACGGCGGCCCGCGCCCTCGCGGCCAACCGCACGGACGCGATCGCCCTCGTCGTGCCCGAACCGGAGACCCGCTTCTTCGCGGAACCGTACTTCTCGGACATGCTGCGCGGTGTCGGTGCCGAACTCTCCGAGACCGAGATGCAGTTGCTGCTGATATTCGCGGGCAGCGACCGGGAGCGCCAGCGCCTCGCCCAGTATCTGGCGGCGCACCGCGTGGACGGCGTCCTGCTGGTCTCGGTGCACGCCGACGACCCCCTTCCCGACCTGCTCTCCCAGCTGGAGATCCCGGCGGTGATCAGCGGCCGGCGCTCGGCGGAGGAGACGCTTCCGTCGGTGGACTCCGACAACTACGGCGGCGGGCGCGCGGCCGTGGAGCACCTGATCGCCCGGGGTCGTCGTTCGATCGCCCACCTGGCCGGCCGCATGGACGTCTACGGTGCCCAGCGCCGTGTCGACGGCTACCGGCAGGGCCTGCTCGACGCGGGCCGCCCGGTGGACGAGCGGCTGATCGTCCCCGGCGACTTCACCGAGGAGGGGGGACGCCGGGCCATGACCCTGCTGCTGGAGCGCTGCCCCGACCTCGACGCCGTCTTCGCCGGCTCCGACGTGATGGCGGCGGGCGCCCGCCAGGTCCTGCGGGAGAGCGGCCGCCGCATCCCCGACGACGTGGCGCTCATCGGCTACGACGACTCGGCCATAGCCCGCCACATGGATCCGCCCCTCACCAGCGTCCGCCAGCCCATCGAGGAGATGGGCCGCGCGATGATCGACCTGCTCCTCGGCGAGATCGCGGACCGCCGTCCGGCGATCTCCCGGGGCCTGGAGAAGCGACAGCTGGTGCTGCCGGCGGAACTGGTGGTGCGGGCGTCGTCGTAGGGCGCCCGGCTTTGTGGGGGCTTCCTGGGGAACGTCTGGCCTGCGGCTTCTGTCCTCCCGGCGCGGCCGGGTAGGGCAGGCTGGTGTCCATGGTCCTGCACCCCTTGCTCGGAGTCGATGAAGTGCCTGCCGTGGAACCGTACTTGGGCCGGGTGGGCGAGGTGTTCAGGGTGTTCGGGGATCAGGACTCGGGGTGTGTGTCGTACGGGGTGCGGCTGCTCGACGGCGCCCGGTGGTTCGTCAAGGAGGCGGTCGACGAACGCGGCCGCCGTTCACTCGACCGAGGATGGGCGTTTCACCGGGCCGTACGGCACACGGCGATCGTGCCGCAGGTCCACCGGATCGCCGTGCGCGGTGGCTGGGCGGTGGTCATGCCCTGGCGCTCGGGCGAGGTGCTGTACCACGCCATCGTGGGCGGACCGCGTGACCGTACGAGCCCCGGCAGCCCGATGTCCCGCTTCCGGTCCCTGCCCACCGCCGCCGTGCTGCGCGCCTTCGGCCGGGTCCTCGACGCGCACCTCGCCGTGGAGGCCGCCGGCCATGTCGCCGTCGACTTCTACGACGGCGCGCTGCTCTACGACTTCACCGCCGGCGCGGTCCATCTCATCGACCTCGACGAGTACCGGCCCGGCCCCTTCGTCCTCGACGACGAACGTCTGCCGGGCTCACGTCGCTTCATGGCCCCCGAGGAGTTCGTCCGCGGTGCCGTCATCGACACCCGTACGACCGTGTTCACCCTCGGCCGCGCCGCTCGGCTCCTGCTCGACGCGGGGGACGAGGAGCGCGCCTGGCGCGGGACCGGGCGGCAGCTGGCGGTCGTCGAACGAGCCACGTTTCCCGCCCCGGACGACCGCTTCGCCGACGTGCACCGCTTCGCGGCCGCCTGGCGCGCGGCCTGCGGGACCGGGGAGCGGTGAGGTCACCGTCGTACCGTCAGCTCCCAGCGGAGCTCGCCGTCCTGGAGGGTGCCGGTCGGGGAGAGTCCCGCCGCGGCGGCGACGGCGGCGGACGCGTGGTGGGCGGGGTGGACATGGGCGATCACCGTGCGGACGCCGAACGCGCCGGTCACCAGCGGGACCAGCGACCGCGCGGCCTCCGTCGCGTACCCCCGTCCCTGCCAGGGCGTGCCCACCACCCAGGCGACCTCGGCGGCCTCGCCCGAGACGGTCGCCTGGACGGTCCCGACCAGACACCCCTCCGTGCGCGCCCTGAGCACCCAGTTGCACCAGACGACGGCGGGGTCGGGAGAACCCGCGACGAGCCGTTCGTACCGTGACCGCAGTGCACCGGGAGAGGCCGGCGCCCCGCCGATGTAGGTGTGCAGCGCCGGATCGGACAGCACCTCGGCCATCTCCTCGGCGTGCTCGACCCGCAGCGGCACGAGATCGAGCCGAGAGGTACTGGCCCGGAGCGGCGCGACGGGGGAGTCGTGGTCCTCGGCCTTCACCGCACCTCCGTTCGCCCGCCGATCGCGGACCGATGGTCTCCTGGAACGCAATCAGCCGGTGACCTGTTCAACAGGTCACCGGCTGATTACTCAGGGTGAGTGACGGGACTTGAACCCGCGGCCACCTGGACCACAACCAGGTGCTCTACCAACTGAGCTACACCCACCGCGTCCGGTCTTCGGGATTTCCCTGACCGGCCGAGAAAAAGTGTACAGGGTCTGAAGGGGTGCTCGCGCACGCCTTTTTCCGGGGCCCACCAGGGCCCCGTGAAAGGCCTATTCGGCGGGCAGGACGTGCTTCGCCGCGATGGTGCGTGCGGTGTCCGAGTCGGGGCCGGGCTGCGGGACGAAGATCGCCTCGCGGTAGTAGCGGAGTTCGGCGATGGACTCGCGGATGTCGGCCAGCGCGCGGTGGTTGCCGTTCTTCTCCGGACTGTTGAAGTAGGCCCGCGGGTACCAGCGGCGGGCCAGCTCCTTGACGGAGGAGACGTCCACGATGCGGTAGTGGAGATAGTCCTCGAGCGTCGCCATGTCGCGCAGCAGGAAGCCGCGGTCCGTGCCGACGGAGTTCCCGCACAGCGGGGCCTTGCCCGGCTCCTTGACGTGCTCACGTACGTAGGAGAGGACCTGCTCCTCGGCGTCCGCCAGGGTCGTACCCCCGGCGAGCTCCTCCAGGAGACCGGAGGCCGTGTGCATCTGGCGCACCACGTCCGGCATCGTCTCCAGGGCCGCGTCCGGCGGGCGGATCACGATGTCCACACCTTCGCCGAGCACGTTCAGCTCCGAGTCGGTGACCAGTGCGGCCACTTCGATGAGCGCGTCATCCGACAGCGAGAGTCCGGTCATCTCGCAGTCGATCCACACCATGCGATCGTTCATGTGTCTCACCCTACGGCCCGCCCCGGTCGGGTGGACCCGCCCGTGCGCCCGCCGGGTCGGCGGATCGCGCCGGGGCCGGGCCCACGTGCGAAGAGGCCCGCACCCGAAGGTGCGGGCCCCGCGCGTCTTCCTGTCGCCCTGCTACGGCGCGCTGCGCTGCCCGGGCAGGCCGAGCCTGCCCGCGGCGTACAGCTCCGGGCGCTCCCGCATCGCCTCCGCGGAGAGCGACGCCGCCGCGGTGCGGCGGGTCTGCATCGGGACCGGGCCCGGGTGCTCGTGGTGCACCGACGGTGGCGGTCCGGCGTGGCCCGTCGGTCCGTCCGGCTCCGAGGAGCGGTCGGCCTGTGGCCTGCGGGCGCGGTACGCCGCCCGGTACGCCGCCGGGGACGAACCCAGCTGACGCCGGAAGTGACCCCGCAGCGCCACCGGCGAACGGAAGCCGCAGCGGCCCGCGACCTCGTCGACCGAGTAGTCGGAGGTCTCCAGGAGGCGTTGCGCCTGCAGGACGCGCTGAGTGATCAGCCACTGCAGGGGAGCGCTTCCGGTGAGCGAGCGGAACCGGCGGTCGAAGGTGCGGCGGCTCATGTAGGCGCGAGCCGCCAGTGTCTCGACGTCGAACTGCTCGTGGAGATGCTCCAGCGCCCAGGCGACGACCTCCGCGAGGGGGTCGGCGCCGATCTCCTCCGGCAGCGACCGGTCGAGATAGCGCTCCTGGCCTCCGCTGCGCCGCGGCGGGACCACCAGGCGCCGGGCGAGAGCGCCGGCCGCCTCGTTGCCGTGGTCCGTCCGCACGATGTGGAGACAGAGATCGATTCCGGCCGCCGTACCCGCCGATGTCAGGACGTCGCCGTCGTCCACGAAGAGCTCGCGGGGGTCGACGTGCACCGACGGATAGCGTTTGGCCAGCGTCGGCGCGTACATCCAGTGGGTGGTCGCCGGACGGCCGTCCAGTAAGCCGGCCGCGGCGAGCACGAAGGCGCCGGTGCACAGCCCGACTATGCGGGCGCCTTCCTCATGGGCACGGCGCAGTGCGTCGAGCGCCTCCTCCGGTGGTGGCGAGGTGATCGACCGCCAGGCGGGCACGACGACCGTGCCTGCCCTGGAGATCGCTTCCAGGCCGTGTGGTGCGGTGAGTTCCAGGCCCCCTGTGGTCCGCAGCGGGCCTTCCTCGCCGGCACACACCAAAAGGCGGTAGCGCGGCACGCCGGCGTCCTGGCGGTCAATCCCGAACACCGACAACGGTATGGAACTCTCGAAAATGGGGCCGCCGCTGAACAGCAGCACCGCGACGATCTCCTTGCGGCGTCGCCCGGACAGCTTCCGGGCCGCGGCTTCCGGCGCGGCAGTGGAGTCGTGGCTCATCCTGCTAAGCCCCCCTCGGTGGTCGCGGCTCCTCGGTTGTGTCGCTCCTGCACGTTTCCCCTCGGTCCTGCACGAGTCCCCCGCCGTAAGACAAGATCGAATCTACTGTGTCCCGTGGCGCCAAGGTGACCAGTTCGGTACTCCGCAGAATGTCGACATGGCAACTTGGCGTGAAGCATTCGATCACGAAGCGTTGCACTCGTGGGCCGTGCAGGGAAGTGCGCCTCGTGGCAGTGGCCAATCCACGTAGGGTGTGCGCGCCCTCCGTACCCCTTTCAGTGCAGGTGGAACGGGGGTTGGGGGGTCGTTCGAGCAAGGGATGCGCCACATCCAGAAGTTGGCTGAAAAGAAGCGTAAGCGTGCGCGCAAACCGGTCAGTCGACCGGCTTGTTCCCCGTACTGTGCCGACCGCCACGGTGAACTCCCGCGCCGCTTGCGCCGCGTGGGTCGGCCCCCGCCCCCGCTCCCGCTCCACTCCCGCGCCGGGCGGCTCCCTGGCCGGTCCTCCCGTGCCGTCCGCGCTGCTGCGGCGCCCGCTGCCGCACGCGCGGGCGGGACGCGTCCCGCTGCTCCTCGGCCAGGAGCGCCGCGCCCCGCTCGGACCGGCGCAGCAGGACCAGGCAGGCCCCGGTCACGGCCGCGAGACCGAGGGCCGTGCCGGCCGCGCCGGCGAGCGAGGTGCCGTACCAGAGGAGGACCACCGGGACCAGGACACAGCTGAACGCCGCCCAGCGGACCACATCGCTCACCGTGTCCGTCGCCGGCGGTGCCGGGGGACGCGATCCGGGGCGCGATCCGGACGGGGGCGTCGCGGGGGCGGCGGGGGAGGCCGAGGGAGCGGTGGAACGGGGGGCGTTGTCGGGTCCGGGCACGTGCTGCTCCCTGGTACTCACGTGCTGCTCCCTGGTGCTCCGGTGTTCTCCATGCTCTCCATGGCGGTGGCCGCGACCGGTTCAACGCGTGTTCGACCGGCCGGTCACTGCCCGGCCGGTGGTGGGTCTGTCCGGAAGAGGCGCGCGGGACCCCGTACGGCGATGGAAGTCCGGCCGCTGGTTGAACCCTGTGCAAACCGCCTGTACGGGGCAGCAACCATTGCGTTACGGGCGCCCTCTCGTGCATGCTCCCTGGAACGCCGTACAAGGCGCGCAGGATCTGGGCAGAGGAGGAGTGCCGCCGTACCCTTGGGGGTATGGGGTTGGGAAGATGTTTCCCAGACACAGCTCTGCCGATCGTTGTCGTCCCCACCACGAGGATCCAAACGCCGAGACACCCATGGCCGGTCACGAATTCTTCGATAACGCGGACCGCAAGCGCCCGCTCGCCGATCCCACGGCGGCCGAGCCCCTGGCGGCGGAAGAACCCCGCCAGCCCTGCGATCCCGCCTTCAAGCACGGCGTCGTCGTCGGTTTCGACGGTTCGACGTCCAGCGAGCGTGCCCTCGCCTACGCGATCGGGATGGCCCACCGCTCCGGCTCGGGCCTGATCATCGTCCATGTGGCCAACCGGTTGCCCACCACGGTGTGGGCGGGCTGTGAGCCGCCGGTCTTCGTCGACGTTCCCGACCACCGCACCGAGGTGCTGGGGCTGGAGCTCGCCTGCGCCGAATACCTCTCCGAGGTGCCCTGGATCCTGGTCGAGCGCGGCGGTGACATCTGCCACGAACTCGAAGAGGTGGGCCGGGAGTACGAGGCGGACGCGATCGTCGTCGGCTCCACGCACGGCATCGTCGGGCGCATCTTCGGCTCGGTCGCGGGCCGGCTGGCCAAGCGCGCCAAGCGCCCTGTCGTCGTCATTCCGTAGCGCGCGCCCGTCCCCGGTGGGACGAGCCCCTGGAACGGACGGCCTTCTGTGTGCGGTGAGTGAACCTACCCGCGCGTAGAGGTGTTTGTGCCTTTGTGAAGGGCATATACGGGACGCCGGTCCTTCAGCGGCGACCGGTACGACACAGGACGACCGCACAGCATGAAGGGAGCCCGCCGTGGACAACGACGTCTCTGCGGGAAGCACCACCACGATCGTCGGCCGACTCGCGCTCGGCGTCACCCTGCTGGCCTTCGGCCTCGGGTACACCGACCTGATCGACGGCGTGACGGCGGCCGACGCCGTATCACTGGCCCACTACGTAGGCGGCGTTGCGCTGTTCGTCGCCGGACTGCTCGCGTTCCGCGACCGTGACCCGGCCACCGGTACGGCCTTCACGGGTCTCGGCGCCCTCTGGTTCACCTGGGCCGTCTCGGCCGGTGGCCAGGTCTCCGACAACGCGGCGGGACTCTTCCTGCTGCTCTTCGCGCTCGTCGTCCTGTCGCTCGCCCTCGCGGGTGGCGACCTGCTCGGCCAGGGCACCTACGGGCTGTTCTTCGTCTCCCTGCTGCTCCTCGCCATCGGCCGGTTCGCGGACAACGCCGAACTCGCCAAGGCGGGCGGCTGGTTCGCCGTCGCGGCGGGCGCGGTCGCCTGGTACGCGGCGACGGCGGCTCTCGCCCACTGGCCCACGGCACTTCCACGACGCGCCGCCGGCCGGGGAGTGACGGCCACCGGCTGACATCGGCGCGGGCCGGAGTATTGGGCGGCTCCGGCCCTTCACGAACGATCCCCGTGCGCGGGTGGCGCGCACGGGGATCGTTCATGTCCGTTCAGTGGCAAGGGACTTGCCGGACGGGCTGCTACTCGACGGTGACCGACTTGGCCAGGTTGCGCGGCTTGTCGATGTCCCGGCCGAGCGCCAACGCCGTGTGGTAGGCGAGGAGCTGGAGCGGGATGCCCATCAGGATCGGGTCCAGCTCGTCCTCGTTCTTCGGGACGACGATCGTCTGGTCGGCCTTCTCCTGGTGCTGGTGCGCGACCGCGAGAATCTGGCCGCTGCGGGCCTTGATCTCCTCGAGGGCGGCGCGGTTCTTCTCCAGCAGGTCGTCGTCGGGGACGATCGCGACCGTGGGCAGCGCGGGCTCGATGAGCGCCAGCGGCCCGTGCTTGAGCTCCGAGGCCGGGTAGGCCTCGGCGTGGATGTACGAGACCTCCTTCAGCTTCAGGGAGGCCTCACGGGCCACCGGGTAGCCCCGGACACGGCCGATGAAGAGCATCGAGCGGGCCTCGGCGTACTGCGCGGCCAGCTTCTTGATCTCGTCCTCCTGCTCCAGGATCTCGGCGATCTGGGCGGGGAGCTTGCGCAGGCCCTCGATGATCCGCTTGCCGTCGCGGACCGACAGGTCGCGGGTGCGGCCGAGGTGCAGGGCGAGCAGCGCGAAGGCGACGGTGGTGTTGGTGAAGCACTTCGTCGAGACGACGCAGACCTCGGGGCCCGCGTGGACGTACATGCCGCCGTCCGCCTCACGGGCGATCGCCGAACCGACGACGTTGACCACGCCGAGGACCCGCGCGCCCTTGCGCTTGAGCTCCTGCACGGCGGCGAGGACGTCGTACGTCTCACCGGACTGGGAGACGGCGATGTACAGGGTGTCGGGGTCGACGACCGCGTTGCGGTAGCGGAACTCGGAGGCCGGCTCGGCGTCCGCGGGGATGCGGGCCAGCTCCTCGATCATCTGGGCGCCGATCATGCCCGCGTGGTACGAGGTGCCGCAGCCGAGGATCTTCACGCGGCGCACGGCGCGCGCCTCGCGGGCGTCCAGGTTCAGGCCACCGAGGTGGACCGTCGAGAACCGGTCGTCGATGCGGCCGCGCAGCACGCGGTCCACGGCCTCGACCTGCTCGTGGATCTCCTTGTGCATGTACGTGTCGTGGCCGCCCATGTCGTACGACGCCGCCTCCCACTCCACGGTGGTCGGCTCGGACGTCGTACGGGTGCCCTCGGTGGTGTACGTCCGGAAGTCGTCGGCCTTGAGCGTGGCCATCTCGCCGTCGTCCAGCGTGACTATCTGGCGGGTGTGGGTGACGAGCGCGGCGATGTCCGAGGCGACGAACATCTCCTTCTCGCCGATGCCGAGCACGACGGGGGAGCCGTTTCGCGCCACCACGATGCGGTCGGGGAAGTCGGCGTGCATGACCGCGATGCCGTAGGTGCCCTCTATGACGCGCAGCGCCTCGCGGACCTTGTCCTCCAGCTTCTCCTGCTGGGAGCGGGCGACGAGGTGGGTGAGGACCTCGGTGTCGGTCTCGGAGAGGAACTCGACGCCGTCGGCCTCGAGCTTCTTCCGCAGGTCGGAGGCGTTGTCGATGATGCCGTTGTGGACGACCGCGACCTTGTTGTCGCCGGACATGTGGGGGTGCGCGTTCACGTCGGAGGGGGCGCCGTGCGTGGCCCAGCGGGTGTGCGCGATGCCGGTGGTGCCGGCGAAGCGCTTGGGGACCTTGGCCTCCAGGTCCCGGACCCGGCCCTTGGCCTTGACCATCTTCAGGCCGGCCGACTTCGGGGACGTCACCACTATGCCCGCCGAGTCGTAGCCGCGGTACTCCAGGCGCTGAAGGCCTTCGAGGAGCAGCGGTGCCACGTCACGCCTGCCGATGTATCCGACGATTCCGCACATATACGTAAGGTTCCTCAGCCGTAGACGATGCGGCGCAGCTGCCTGAGCGAGAGCTCCGGCGGTGCGACCGCGCGGTATTTCAGGTCCGCCTCGATCCGTTCGAAGATCGACGCGTTCACCAGGCCCTGGGCCTGGAGTTCGCGGTGGCGGCGACGGACGTACTCCTCGGTCGTCTCGTCGAAGTAGGCGAGCACGTCCTGGACCACTCGCAGCGCCTCGCCCCGGTTCAGGGGGGTAGACCGCATCAAATGATCAACAAGTTCGTCGTGCACCCGTTGATCCTGGGGTACCGGAAGGCGATTCGCAAGAATCCTGCCCGATATCGGGCACGTGCGTGTTGAATCTCTTATGGGTCGCTGTTTGCAAGCTGTCCATCCGGTGTCTTGCCGCGCGTCGATTGCCCGGAGCAACTTCTGGAGCCATGGACACTCCACGCATGGGCGTACCCGAGCGGCTCGCCGAGAAGATGAGCATGGCCGAGCAGCACGAGTACCTCCGCGCCACGTTCTCGCGGCGCAACATGATCAGAGGCGGCGCCGTGACCATCGGTGCCGTCGCCGGCGGCGCCTTCGTGCCCGGCGTCGCACAGGCCGCCCTCCCGGCGCGGCGGACCTCCGCCCCGGCCTCGGCGGAGAAGGTCGACGGCGCCCTCGTCGCCCCCTTCGGCCGCCACCTCGCCTTCGGCAACGACCCGCGCACCGAGATGACCGTCTCCTGGCAGGTGCCGGCCGCGGTCGCCAAGCCCTACATCCGCATCGGCGCCCACCCCTGGGACCTCTCCCGCAAGATCGACGCCGAGGTCCGCACCCTGTACACCCCGGCCGGCGTGGGCGCGAGCGGCGACCACACCCAGTACTACCTGCACGCCAAGCTCACCCACCTGCGCCCCGGCAGGACCTACTACTACGGCGTCGGCCACGCGGGCTTCGACCCCGCCGCGCCCCATCTCCTGGGCACGCTCGGCACGTTCACCACGGCGCCCTCGCGCGCCGAGCCGTTCACCTTCACCGCCTTCGGCGACGAGGGTGTCGGCTACCACGGCCTCGCCAACGACGCCCTGCTGCTCGCCCAGAACCCCGCCTTCCACCTGCACGCCGGCGACATCGCGTACGCGGACCCGGCCGGCCAGGGCAAGACCGCCGACACCGGCTTCGACTCGCGCATCTGGGACCAGTTCCTCGCCCAGACCGAGACCGTCGCCAAGCAGGTGCCGTGGATGCCGGCGTACGGCAACCACGACATGGAGGCCTGGTACTCGCCCAACGGCTACGGCGGCGAGGAAGCCCGCTGGACGCTGCCGGACAACGGCCCCGACAAGGCCAGCCTGCCCGGCGTCTACTCCTTCGTCCACGGAAACACGGCGGTCATCTCGCTGGACGCCAACGACATCTCCTTCGAGATTCCGGCCAACCTCGGCATCTCCGGCGGCACCCAGACGACCTGGCTGGAGACCCAGCTCAAGAAGTACCGCGCCTCGAAGGACGTCGACTTCATCGTCGTCTTCTTCCACCACTGCGCGTACTGCACCTCCACGGCGCACGCCTCGGAGGGGGGCGTGCGACAGGAGTGGGTGCCGCTGTTCGAGAAGTACACCGTCGACCTGGTGATCAACGGCCACAACCACCAGTACGAGCGCACCGACGTCATCAAGAACAACGCGGTCACCAAGAAGCTGCCGATCGGCGGCACGGCGTACCCCGAGACCGACGGCGTCGTCTACGTGACGGCGGGCGCGGCCGGCCGCAGCCTCTACGCGTTCAGCGCCCCGCAGTCCTACGAGGGCCACGAGAACGAGGTCGAGTCCGTCGCCTCCTTCGTCAACCTCAAGGACGGCAGGCAGAACGAGACGGTCACCTGGTCGCGCGTGCGCTACCTCGACTACTCGTTCCTGCGCGTCGACGTCACCCCGGCCCCGAAGGGCCGCCTGGCCACGCTGAAGGTCCGCGGCATCGCCGAGACCGGTGAAGAGGTCGACCACTTCACGGTGGCGCGCCGGGCCAAGTAGGTCCCGGCTCCGCGGTACGCCCGGAAGGCGGGGCGTACCGCCTCCCTGGCCGGCGGCCGGCTCCCCCGAGCGGCGGTCCTCGAACGCGCCCGTTCCTACAGGCGCTTGAGGACCGCCTGCTTGGCCAGGGTGAACTCCTCGTCGGTCAGGACACCTTCTCTGTGCAGCTCGCCGAGTTCGCGCAGCCTGCGCAGCAGGGCGTCGTGGTCGGCCTCGGACGACGGCCCCGGGACCGCCGCCCGGGCCGGCTCCTCGGCCGGCGGCCGGTCCTCCACCGCCGCGGCCGGATGCGGCAGCCGCGCCTGCACGGCCGCCGCGACCAGCGCCATCAGTGGGTCCTTCTTGAAGCCCCACAGCTCCACGGAGTTGGGGTCGTACTTCGCCGGCGCCTTGGTCTCGGCGCCGCGCACGACGAAGCGCAGACAGCCGTTCTCCAGGCCGGCCGCCGGATGCCACTCGACGGCCGTGATGTCGCCGAGGGCGAGCGTGCGGGCGCCCGCCGCCGACTTCGCGTCCTCCGTCTTCCAGTTCCACTCCAGGCGTACGCGCTCGCCGTCGAAGCTCGCCGTGCCGTCACCGGCGGAGGCGGACAGCGGCACCGCCGGACCGGGGAGCAGGAAGCCGTCGACCGGGTCGGACGGCACCTGGTCGAGAAGGAGCGCGCTCCGCACCTCGTCCACGAAGTACTCGGCGACACCGAAACGGTCGGCCTCCACCGTGAGCTGGTACGGGTCGTTCGGCTCCGCGAGCCTGCCGCCCGTCGCCTGGAGCAGCGGATCGGCGCCGTCGCGCAGCCGGAGCCTGAGCCGCCCGGCCTTCCTGCCCTGCTCCAGCGAGACACTCGCCAACGCGCCGAGAGGCACGGTCAGTTCACCCAGTGCCTTGCGCAGCAGGCCGACGTTCTTGTCCCGCCCGGGGGTCAGTCGCAGAGCGTCGCCGTCGAAGATCCACGTGCCGTCCCGCTGGATGATTTCCGCCATGAGAGGGATTGTTTCACCGCGTCTGCGGGAGAGTGGTCTCGACCAATTCGAAGGGCACGGCGAAGGGCATGGCCAAGGGCAGGCCGCGGGCCTCCGCCGGCCACCGAAGGGAGCGCATGTGAGACAGCACCACAGAACGCCCCGCCTTCTCGGTACGCTGCTGCTCGTGGCGGCAGCCGGTATCTCCCTCGTCGGCGCGGCACCGCCCGCCGCGACCGTCACTCCGCTGGGCCGCGTCGTTCCGGCCCCCGCCTCGGTCGACCCGGGCGGGTCCCCGTACCGCATCACCGGTGACACCCGCATCCGCGTCGACGACTCGCGCGAGGCCCGCACGGTCGGCGCGTACCTCGCGGACATCCTGCGGCCCTCCACCGGCTACCGGCTTCCCGTCACCTCGCGGGGCGGGGGAGCGATCCGGCTCCGGCTCGGCGGCAAGGGACTGGGCACCGAGGGCTACCGCCTCGACAGCGGCCGGTCGGGCGTCACCATCACGGCCGGACGCCCCGCGGGCCTCTTCCACGGCGTCCAGACCCTGCGTCAGCTGCTGCCCGCCGCCGTCGAGAAGAAGTCCGTGCAGCCGGGGCCGTGGCTGATCGCCGGCGGCACCATCACGGACACCCCGCGCTACGGCTACCGCGGCGCCATGCTCGACGTCTCCCGGCACTTCTTCACCGTCCCCCAGGTCAAGCACTACATCGACGAACTGGCGCTCTACAAGGTCAACAAGCTGCATCTGCACCTGAGCGACGACCAGGGCTGGCGCATCGCCGTCGACGCCTGGCCGCGGCTGACGGCCCACGGCGGCTCCACCCAGGTCGGCGGCGGACAGGGCGGGTTCTACACCAAGGCCGACTACCGGGAGATCGTCCGGTACGCCGCCTCGCGCTATCTGGAGGTCGTCCCGGAGATCGACATGCCCGGACACACCAACGCCGCCCTCGCCTCGTACGCCGAGCTGAACTGCGACGGCGTCGCCCCGCCGCTCTACACCGGCACCGAGGTCGGCTTCTCCTCGCTGTGCGTGAACAAGCCGCTGACGTACGACTTCGTGGACGACGTGATCCGCGAGCTGGCCGCGATCACCCCGGGTGAATACCTCCACATCGGTGGCGACGAGGCCCACTCCACCAGCCACGCCGACTACGTGACCTTCATGGACAAGGTGCAGCCCGTCGTCGCCAAGTACGGCAAGAAGGTGATCGGCTGGCACCAGCTGACCGGGACCACCCCGGCGAAGGGCGCCATCGCGCAGTACTGGGGCCTCGACGACACCGGTGCCGAGGAGAAGGCGCAGGTCGCCCGGGCCGCGCGGAACGGGACCGGGCTCGTGCTGTCGCCCGCCGACCGGCTGTACCTCGACATGAAGTACACCGCCGACACCCCGCTCGGCCAGGACTGGGCCGGGCTCGTGGAGGTGCGCCGGGCCTACGACTGGGACCCGGGCGCCTACCTTCCGGGAGTGCCCGCGTCGGCCGTCAGGGGCGTCGAGGCGCCGCTGTGGACGGAGACGATCGTGACCTCCGCCGACATCGACGTCATGGCCTTCCCGAGGCTGCCCGGGGCCGCCGAACTCGGCTGGTCGCCCGCGTCCACGCACGACTGGGACACCTACAAGGTGCGGCTCGCCGCCCAGGGACCGCGCTGGGACGCCCTGGGGATCGGCTACTACCGCTCGCCCCAGGTCCCCTGGCCCGCGAGCTAGCCGGACCTGCCGACGGGCGCCCCGGAGGACCGTCTCCGGGGCGCCCGCCCGTCCTGGGGGGCTCCGGGGGCGTGTCCGCACCTCCCCGGAACCCGGTGCTCAGAACCCGGCGATCGGGTTCTTCAGCGTGCCGATCAGCTGGAGCGCTCCCGACGGGTCCGCCAGGTCCACCATCTGCCGGTTGTCGCGCAGCTGCAGCCGGTTGAGGCAGGACAGCGCGAACTCGGGCGCGAACATGTCGTACTGACGGAACTTGTCCTCGAGTTCGGGAGTCGCCTCCTGGTACGCGCGCACCGACTCGGCGACCGTCCGCCAGAACTCCTCCTCGCCGAGGATGCCCTCGTCCGCCAACTGGGCGGCCAGGAAGCGGAAGAAGCAGTCGAAGACGTCCGTGAAGATGGACAGCAGCTTCGTGTCCTCGGGGACCTCGACCCGGATCCGCTCGACCGCGGGCGGCAGCACCGCCTGCGGGTCCATGACCGCGATCTCCTCGGCGATGTCCTTGTAGACCGCCCGCCGCACCGCGCCGTCCTTGAGGACGAGGATGACGTTCTCGCCGTGCGGCATGTAGACGAGGTCGTACGCGTAGAAGCTGTGCAGGAGCGGGGTGAGGTAGGCGCGCAGATAGTCGCGCAGCCACTCGACCGGCGTCTGCCCCGACCGCTCGATCAGCGCTCCCGCGAACGAGGCGCCCTCGTGGTCGACATGGACGAGGGACGCCATCGTCGCCAGGGTCTCGCCGTCCTGGAGCGAGGGGACCGGACTCTCGCGCCACAGCGCGGCGAGCATCTTGCGGTACGGGGAGTAGCGGTCGGTGGCCGCCTCGTACTCCAGGTGCCGGTAGCCGACGGCCGCCCGCTCACGGATGATCGACAGACCGGTGGACTTCAGCACCGGGTCGTTCTCGACGAGCTGGGCCAGCCAGTCGTTGATGGCCGGGGTCGCCTCCATGTACGCGGCGGAAAGACCGCGCATGAAGCCCATGTTGAGGACGCTCAGCGCCGTCTTCACATAGTGCTTCTCGGGGCTGGTCGTGTTGAAGAACGTCCGGATCGACTGCTGCGCGAGGTACTCGTCGTCGCCCTCGCCGAGGCAGACCAGGCGCCGCTCGGCCACCTCGGCGGCGAAGGTCACGGACAGCTTGTTCCACCACTGCCAGGGGTGGACGGGGATGAGCAGGTAGTCCTCGGGGTCGAGACCCTGCTCGGAGAGCGTCCGGGCGAACCGGTCGACCGTCTCCGTGCCCAGCTCGTCCCGCACGAAGGACTCGTACGCGACGCCGACCCCGGCCGTGAAGGCGGCCCGCGAGCGGTGCGCCGCCAGCCAGACCAGCCGGATGGGGCTCGCGGTCTCGGGCGCGTAGGCGAGGTACTCGTGCACCCCGAAGCCGAGCCGCCCGTTGTTGGCGACGAAGCAGGGGTGGCCCTCGGTCATGCCGGTCTCGATGGCCTGGAACCCGGCGCCGGCCAGCTCGCGGACCGGGATCCGCGGCTTGGTCAGTTTGAAGCAGGTGCCGGAGAGCGTGGAGGAGATCTCCTCCAGGTAGACCGGCAGAACCTCGTCGCTCAGGCCGAGCGACTTCTTCAGCTCGATGAAGAAGTCCAGCGCGGACAGCGGGAGTTCGTTCCCGTCACGGTGCCGGGTGATCGAATCGGCGGCCACCTGCCAGTGGTCGAGGGAGCGCCGCACGGCGGTGAAGCGGTAGCGCGTCAGCCCGTCGTCGCCGCGGACCTCGTAGCGACCGTCCGGCAGACTCTCCGGGGTGATCAGCCGCTCGTGGGCGAACTCGGCGAGCGCCTTGCGGACGAGGAGGCGGTTGGCGAGTGCCCAGCGCTCGGGGGAGAGGTGGGCGACGCTGTCGGCGAGGGTCATGCCGCCACCGCCTTCGCGAACTGCTCGCGGGTGCAGAAGCTCAGCAGCGCCTTCTTCTCCGGCTTCTGGATCTCCCGCTCGGGCACGAAGCCGACGGCCTCGTTGAGGGCGTGCACGGCCGTGTTGCCCACATCGGGTTCGACGACGACCCGCTCGGTCGCCGGGTCGGCGAAGAGGCGCTCCATCACCGCGGTGATCACGGCCCGGGTGAATCCGTGCACGGGGGTGTCGCTCGGCGCGACCAGGAAGTGCATGCCGACGTCGCCCGGCTCCGGCTCGTACAGGCCGACGAGTTCGACGTACCGGGGGTCGTAGCGCTCCATCAGGAAGACGGGCTCACCGTCCAGCAGTCCGAGGAAGGCGTCGTGATGGTCACTGGCCGCGATGGCCATGTACTCGCGCTCCACGTCGTGCAGTTTCGCCTCCTGCATCATCCAGAAGGCGGCCTTGGGATGCGTCACCCATCCGTGCAGCGTGGGGGCGTCCTCGACGGGGTCGAGGGGGCGGACGGCGAAGGTGCCGATGGCGGTCGAGGTGGCGGTGGTCATACGGAGAACTCCTGGAACGCGATGGTCTTCTCGACCGGGTAGTACTCGGTGCCGAGCAGCTCGCGGATGATGTACGCGTTGCGGTACGGGCCCATGCCGAGGTCCGGCGAGGTGATCGAGTGGGTGTGGACGCCCGCGTTCTGCAGGAAGATCCCGTGCCCGGTGGTGTCGATGGCGTAGTTGCGGGCCACGTCGAAGTTGCCCTGGTCGTCGTAGCGCAGCCGGTCGCGGACCGGTGCGAGGAACTCGGGCTCGGCGTACCGGTAGCCGGTGGCCAGGATCAGGCCCGCCGAGCTCAGCTCGTAGTCCTTGCCCTGCTCCTGCTGACGCAGGCCGAGGGTGTACGTGTCCCCCTCGTGACGCACCGACTCCAGCGCGGAGTTGGTGAGGAGCCGGGCGGGGACCGGGCCGCCGAGGTTCTTCTGGTAGAGCAGGTCGAAGATCTCGTTGATCAGATCGCCGTCGATGCCCTTGAACAGACCCTTCTGCCCCGACTGGAGGCGGTAGCGGGTCGGTTCGGGCAGCGCGTGGAAGTAGTCGATGTACTCCGGGGAGGTCATCTCCAGAGTCAGCTTCGTGTACTCGAGGGGGAAGAAGCGCGGCGAGCGGGTGACCCAGTTCAGCCGGTAGCCGTGGACGTCGATCTCGCCGAGCAGGTCGTAGAAGATCTCCGCGGCGGACTGGCCGCTGCCGACGAGGGTGATCGACTCCTTGGCCTGCAGCTCCTGCTTGTGCTGCAGGTAGCGGGAGTTGTGGATGAAGTCGCCGCCGAGGTCCGCGCAGGCGTCCGGGATGTGGGGCGAGGTGCCGGTGCCGAGGACCAGGTGCCGGGCGCGGAACACCTCGCCGGCCTCCGTCCGCACGACGTACACCTCGTCCTCGTACGTCACCCGCGCGACCGTCGTGCCGAAGCGGACGCTGCTCAGCTTCGACGCGGCCCAGCGGCAGTAGTCGTCGTACTCGACACGCAGCGGGTAGAAGTTCTCGCGGATGTAGAACGAGTAGAGACGGCCGGATTCCTTCAGGTAGTTGAGGAAGGAGTACGGGGACGTCGGGTCGGCGAGGGTGACCAGGTCCGACATGAACGGGGTCTGGAGGTGCGCGCCTTCCAGGAACATTCCGGAGTGCCACTCGAAGTGCGGCTTCGTCTCCAGGAAGACGCCGTCCAGTTCGGCGATCGGCTCGGTCAGACAGGCGAGGCCGAGGTTGAAGGGCCCGAGCCCGATTCCCACGAAGTCGTAGGTCTTGTTCGTGGATTCAGCAAGCGCGGTCAAGGGACTCTCCCAGGTACTGCTCGGCGTGGCCGGCGATCAGATCGAGGACGGCGGCGATGTCGTCCGTCGTGGTCTCGGGGTTGAGCAACGTGAACTTCAGGTAGTGGCGTCCGTTGACCTTGGTGCCCGCGACGACGGCGTCACCGGAGGCGAACAGGGCCTTGCGGGCATACAGGTTGGCGCGGTCGATCTCGGCCGGGTCGGTGTCGGCGGCCGGGATGTGGCGGAAGACGAGGGTGGAGAGCGAGGGCTGCACGACGACGTCGAAGCGCGGGTCGGCGGCGAGCAGTTTCCAGCCCTCCGCGGCCAGGTCGCAGACCTCGTCGAAGAGTTCACCGATGCCGTCGGCGCCCATCACCCGCAGCGTCATCCACAGCTTCAGCGCGTCGAAGCGCCGGGTGGTCTGGAGGGACTTGTCGACCTGGTTGGGGATGCGCTCCTCGACCATGCGGCGCGGGTTGAGGTACTCCGCGTGGTAGGTGGCGTGGCGCAGCGTCGAGGCGTCCCGGACCAGCAGGGCCGAGGAACTCACGGGCTGGAAGAAGGACTTGTGGTAGTCGACCGTGACGGAGTCGGCCCGCTCGATGCCGTCGATGCGGTTCCGGTTCTTCAGCGAGGCGAGCAGTCCGCAGCCGTAGGCCGCGTCCACGTGCATCCAGGCGCCGAACTGGGAGCACAGTTCCGCGATCTCGGGCAACGGGTCGATGGAGCCGAAGTCGGTGGTGCCCGCGGTGGCGACGACGGCCATGGGGAAGAGGCCGTCCTGCTCGCAGCGCTCCAGTTCACGGGCGAGGGCGACGGTCTGCAGGCGCTTGTCGTGGTCGACGGGGATCGAGATGACGGCGTCGGCGCTCAGGCCGAGGAGTTTGGCCGACTTCCTGACGCTGAAGTGGCTGACCTCGGAGGCGAAGATGCGCAGGTCGGCGAGGTGGTCGGTTTTGGCCTCCTCGCGTGCCAGCAGCAGCGCCTGGAGGTTGGACTGACTGCCGCCGCTGGTGAACACGCCGTCGGCGGAGGGTCCGAAGCCCACGCGCTCGTTCGTCCAGTCGATGAGCTTGCGCTCGATCAGGGTGCCGCCGGCCGACTGGTCCCAGGTGTCCAGGGAGGAGTTGACGGCGGAGAGGACGGCCTCGCCGAGCACGGCCGGGATGACGACCGGGCAGTTGAGGTGGGCGAGGTAGCGCGGGTGGTGGAAGTAGATCGCGTCCCGGAGGTAGACCTCTTCCAGCTCGTCGAGGACGGCCGTGGTGTCGTGCAGGGGCCGGTCGAGGTCGATGCCGTCGATGCGGGGGGCGAGGTCGTCGACCGTGACACCCGTGAACGGGCGTTCGGTGGTGGCGAGTTTGGCAGCCACCCGCTCGACGCCTTCGGTCACGGAGCGGCGGTACCGGTCCGCGGTGGTGTCGTTGAGCAGGTGCGAGCGCATGTGGGGGTCCTCCGTGCGGGGGAGAGTCCGAGCGGGACAGGAGAAAGGCCGGAGTCGCGAGGTTCGACTTAGGTTAGCCTAACCTAAGATCACGTGCTTCGCCCTGCCCCCGTCTTTCGTGACGTACGCCTCGTTCCGGAGCGCCGGAGGGAGTGCCTCGGTCCCGCGAACTACTCGCCCTGCTCCCGCAGTTGCTCCTCGCTCAGCCCCTGCCGCCAGTAGCCCACGAAGGTGACCCGCCTGCGGTCGATGCCGCGCTCGCGCACGAGATGGCGGCGCAGTTCCTTCACGCGGCCGGACTCGCCCGCGATCCAGGCGTACGGGGCCTCGGTGGGCGGGAGTTGAGCGGCCCGCAGGGCGTCGAGGGCCGACGGGGCGCCCCCGGCGCCGTGCTCGTCCCGTACGAGCCAGGTGATCTCGGCGTCGGCCGCGGTCGCCAGATCCTGGATGTCGCCGGGGTGATGGACCTCCAGCCAGGCCCGGACGCGCAGGCCCGCCGGGAGCGATTCGAGGATCGCGGAGACCGCCGGGACGGCCGTCTCGTCGCCCCACAGGACGACGAGGTCGGTGTCCGCGGGCGGCCGGAAGCGGATGGCCCGGTTGTCCTCGACGGCCGGGCCGAGCAGCACGACACGGTCACCGGCCCGCGCAGCGGACGCCCAGCGCGAGGCGGGCCCCGCGGGGACGGCCGCGCCCGGCTCCATGCCGTGCAGCGCGAAGTCGATGTCGATCTCGTCGGGGTCGCGGCGCAGGGAGCGCAGGGTGTACGAGCGCATCACCGCCCGTACGTCGTCGGGCAGTTCACGCCAGCCCTGCCACCAGCCGTCGCCCAGTTCGACCGGCACGGCCGGTTCGCCCTGGCCGGGGTGCGGCAGGAAGAGGGACAGGGACTGGTCGCGTCCGTCGGAGTGGAACGCGCGCAGATCGGACCCCGCGAAGGTCACCCGGACCAGAGACGGGCCGAGCCGCCTCGTCCGTACGACCCGGAGGGAGAAGAAACGGAACGGGGCGGCTACGGCCGTCGTCATTAGTGCTCCTGAGTCATCGTCAGGCGGTCACGGAGGGGGTGTCAGGCGACCTTCTTCGCGTTCTCGATGGCCTCGGCGAGGTTGTCGAGGATCGGGGTGCACTTGTCGTACGACAGGATCGGCTCGGGCGTCCGGGCGATGACCTGGCCGGCCTTGACGGCGGGCAGCTTCTTCCAGGTGGCCTCGGTGATGTCGGCCGGCTGGATGGTCGAGGAGCGGTCGTCCATGATGATGACGTCGGCCGCGTACTTGTCGACGTTCTCCCAGCTCAGGTTCTCGAACCAGCCACCGCTGGCCTTCAGGGCCTTGGCGGAGGGCTCGACGATGTTCACGCCGAGCGCCTTGAAGTACTCCAGGTCGATGGAGAAGTTGGAGCCGGAGACATAGAAGATGTCCTGGCTCGCGCTGCCGGCGAGGACCTTGATCTCCGGGCGGGCCTTGGCGGCCTTGCGCAGCCGCTCGGCGGCGGTCTCGAACTTCTTCTTCGCCTCGACGATCTTCGCGGACTTCACGTCGGCACCGAGGGACTCGGCCAGTTCGAGCATCCGCTGGAGGGGCTTGGGCATCTGGATGTCGAAGACGGAGACGCCGACGCTCGGGGCCAGCTTGAGGATCTTGTCCTTGGACTCCTCGGGGACGTACCAGAGGGTGCCCGCGTCGTCGAACATCGTCGAGACCAGGACGTCGGGAGCGAGGCCCGCGTACTTCTCGATGTTGAACTGGCCCCACTCGTTGCCGAGGATCGTGAGCTTGCTGATGTCCATGTCGCCGGCCTGGACATCGGCCTTGCCGTCCTTGGTCCTGGTCGGGCCGAACACGCCCTTGACCTCGATGCCGTAGTCGAACAGTGCGGCGGCGACACCGGTGAAGGCGACGATGTTCGCCGGGGTCCTGTCCAGCTTCACCGTCGTGCCGCGGTCGTCCTTGAACGTCCACGGGCCGGACTTCTCGGCGGCCTTCGTCGAGTCCGAGCCACCGTTTTTCGAGGCGTCGTCGTCGCCGCAGGCGGCGAGGACGGCACCGAGGCCGAGGGCGCCGCCCGCGGCGAGGATGCCGCGACGGGTGAGGTGGGTGGCACGGGCGTTGGGCATGAGTGTGGCTGCTTTCGGCACGGGGCGGGAGCGCCCGCCGGACAAGTTCGAAGGTAGGTTAGCCTAACCTCATTACTTGTCCAGTGGGTGGGGGTGCGCCGTGATCGAAATCGCGGACCGCCTCTGGTCTGCGGAGATGCGCCGACGCTGCGGTTCCCGGCTCGGACCGGGAACCGCAGCGCCTCAACTCACCCGCCTCTGATGATCGGTTGGGGCAGGCGACGGCCCGTCAGGCCTTGCCCCCGGTGACCACCCAGTGGCCCTTGACCCAGTTGCCGACGGTCTCGTAGCCGGAGCGGAAGGAACCGAGCCAGGTCAGCTTCAGGCCCGCCTCGGCGGTGGACTTCACGGGCGTGTAGCTGCTCGCGTCCTCGTCCGGGCCGCCCGTGGTGTTCTTCGCGACGTACGGGAAGGGGTAGACGGGGCGCGTGGCGGTGGTGCTGCCGTCGCTGTCGACGGACCTGGTCGTCAGGCTGTCGGGGGCCTCGCCCTTGGTGACCCAGTCGGTCATCGCGGTCAGCGCGTCGAAGGTGTTCGGGCCCTGGCCGCCGCCGCAGTGCGCGACACCCGGGAGCAGGAACAGCCGGGCGAAGGCGCTGGTCGCCGCGGCGCCGCCCATGGCCTTCTGCACGGCCTGGTAGTACGCCATCGTGCCGACGGCCGGGATGTGCTGGTCGCCCAGGCCGTGCCAGAGGATCAGCTTCCCGCCGGCCTTCCTGAAGGCCGTGAGGTCGGGGTCGGTCGCGTCGTACATGCCCTCGCCGAGTGCCATGACCTTCTTGTAGTAGTCCGCGGTGAACTGGACGTCCTTGTACGTCAGGGTGGGCTGCGGGCTGTCGAAGATCTGGTACCGGAGGGTCTCGCGGACGAAGCTGATGTCGCCCGAGTTGCCGGTGGCCGTGGCCGGTGTGATGATCCCGGCCCAGTTCAGCTCGGAGCCGCGCAGCTGGTAACCCGGGTACAGCAGCCTGCCGTTCTCGTCCGTGGGACCGGCGTAGATCCGGCGCAGCGTCGTGACCTGGTCCGCCGTCAGGCAGTAGTCCGCGGACGTCGAGGTCTGCCCGGCCGCGCACCGGATGGCCGCCGGGTCCCAGGTGCAGCTCAGCGGGTCGGCGAGGATCCCGTCGGCGGGGGCGTCACAGCCCTTGAGGACGGCCTTGTGCAGGTCCGCGAGGTCGGCGTTGGTGATCGTGGCCGGGCCGCCGCGGACGTAGACGGACTGGGCGGTCCAGGCGTGCGAGAAGGTGTTCAGCGCGGTGAAGTTGTTGGCCGGTGCGCCGGCGATGATGCCGTCGAAGTCGGTCGGGTAGCGCTGGGCCTCGGTCAGCGCCTGGTGGCCGCCCTGTGAGCAGCCGTCGAAGTAGGAGTGGGTGGCGGACCGCCCGTAGTAGACCTTGACGATCGCCTTGGCCGCCTGCGCGAGCAGGTGGTCGGACTTGTAGCCGAAGTCCGCGCGCAGGGTCGGGTCGGTGGAGAAGAGTCCGCCGCCCTGGTAGTGGCCCTCGTCGCTGGAGGCCACGGCGAACGCGCCGCTGGTCAGCGGGACGCAACCGGCGGACGCGGGGGCGCTGTTCACGCTCGTGCTGCCGCAGAGGCCTCCGCAGCCGACCTGGAGGTAGTCGGCCTGCCAGCCGGTCTGGGGCAGCTTGATCTCGAAGTGGATCTGTGGGGCGATGACGCCCTTCACGTCACAGGCGGCCCAGTTGCCGAGCGTGTTGGCGGAGGCCGCCAGCTCCGTGGCCGAGGTGATCTCGAAGGGCACGCCCGGGACGGCGGCGGCCAGGTCCTGCGACGCGACACCCGCGCAGGGCAGGGCCGGTGCGATGCCGGAGGTCGTGTCGCCTGCCGCCGCGGCGGCGACCGCCGAGGCGGACGTCCGGGTGCTGTCGGCCGAGCCGTTGGCGAGCGCCACGCTCGCGCCGGTCGCGAGCGCGAGGGTGGCGGCGAGGGTCGCCATGAAGGTGGCTGATGTCCACCGGGGCCATCTGAGGAGCGTGCCCATGCTCGGTCTCCATTCGGTCGTCGGAGGGTGCGGGTGCGGGTGCGGAGAGGCGGGTATGCGGACGCAACCGTCCGCGGGCACGGCGAAGCCACGCCGGGCAGCGTGGACCGGACCGCGACGGCGGTCGGTACGGCGAGCGGGGAAGCGGTGCGCGGGGGCGCCCGGAGGGTTCGGATCGGGTCGGCCGCGCCCGTGGGGCGGGGCGGTGCGAGCGGGTGCCCGGGAGCGGGCTGCGGTGGACAACTCCGGGCTCGACGTGCGGTGAACGCCCGGTCTCTGCGCCGGACGGGGGTCGGGGACCGGCAGGGAGCGAGCGCCCGGGATCAGGTGCGAGCAGGGCCGGCGGTGCATGGGTTTGACGGTCGGTCAACTCGGCCCGGACGCTTCGCGCTCCGCTCGCACACGGGCGTCCGCACGGCGCCGACGCGCGACCGCGCTCCCCGGTTTCGGCCTCCTTCCGCGACTCCGGCTTTGCAGTGGCGGTACAGCGAAGGAACGTAGCCCGGCGTCTGCGGCGGCGCAATACCTGTCGACGGAATTGTCGACGATTTTGTCAGGGATCTTGGATCCCGGAGAACCACCAACCACGGTCCCCCGCCGAACGACCGCCTCCGGACAGGCCGTACGTACCGTCGGACGGACGGACGGACGGACGGACGGACGGCGAGCGCGCCGCGCCTCCTGCCGGGCGGGTGTCGGACGCGTTGCGCCACTGCTGGGCGGACGCCGGACGCCGGACGTGCCGCGTCTGGCGTCGGGTGGCATGGCGGGCGTGCCGTCCCTCCCGTCCGGCGGGTGCCGGACGCGTCGCGGCCACCGGCGGGCGGTGCCCGGCGGTGGCCGCGATGTGCTGCTCCTGCGAGAAGGGTCAGCCCGTGAGCCCCAACTCACGTGCGATCAGCATCCGCTGGACCTCGCTCGTGCCCTCGCCGATCTCCAGGATCTTGGAGTCGCGCCACATGCGGGCGACCGGGTACTCGTTCATGAAGCCGTAGCCGCCGTGGACCTGGGTGGCGTCGCGGGCGTTGTCGACGGCGATCGTGGAGGAGTAGAGCTTGGCGATGGCCGCCTCCTTCTTGAAGGGCTCGCCCGCCACGAGGCGGGACGCCGCGTCGCGCCAGCCGACGCGGGCCATGTGGGCCTTCATCTCCATGTCGGCGATCTTGAACTGGATCGCCTGGTTGGCGCCGATCGGGCGCCCGAACGCGTGCCGCTCCTTGGCGTACTTGACCGACTCGTCGACACAGCCCTGCGCGAGACCCGTGGCCAGCGCCGCGATGGCGATGCGGCCCTCGTCCAGGATGCGCAGGAACTGCGCGTAGCCGCGGCCCTCCTCGCCGAGCAGGTTGGCCGCGGGGACGCGCACGTCCGAGAAGGACAGCTCACGGGTGTCGGAGGCGTTCCAGCCGACCTTGGAGTACGGGGCGGCGACCGTGAAGCCCGGGGTGCCCGAGGGGACGATGATCGCGGAGATCAGCGGCTTGCCGTCGGGCTTGCGGCCGGTGACCGCGGTGACCGTCACCAGGCCCGTGATGTCCGTGCCGGAGTTGGTGATGAAGCACTTGCTGCCGTTGATGACCCACTCGTTCGTCTCGGGGTCGAGGCGCGCCGTCGTACGGGTCGCGCCCGCGTCCGAGCCGCCGTCCGGCTCGGTCAGGCCGAAGGCGCCGAGGATCTCGCCGGAGCAGAGACGGGGCAGCCACTCGGCCTTCTGGGCGTCCGTGCCGAAGAGGTGGATGGGCATGGCGCCCAGCGAGACGCCCGCCTCCAGAGTGATGGCCACGGAGGAGTCGACCCGGGCCAGCTCCTCCAGGGCGATGCCGAGGGCGAGATAGTCGCCGCCCATGCCGCCGTACTCCTCCGGGAACGGCAGCCCGAACAGGCCCATGCGGCCCATCTCCCGCACGATCTCGTACGGGAATTCGTGCCGCTCGTAGAAGTCGCCGATCTTCGGCGCCACGACGTCATGGGCGAACTCCTCGACCGTACGGCGGAGTTCTTCGAGTTCGGGGGAGAGGCGGTGGTCCAGGGACATGCGGATCACTCCTGGTGGGACTGAGTCGTTGTACCGAGTGCTTTGACGGTGCGGGACGGGCTGGGTCGGCCCAGTTGTCCGGCCATCCACACGCTCGTGGCGGTGAGGCGGCCGAGGTCGACCCCGGTGTCGATACCGAGGCCCTGGAGCATCCATACGAGGTCTTCGGTGGCGAGGTTGCCGGTCGCGGACTTCGCGTACGGGCAGCCGCCGAGGCCGCCCGCGGAGGCGTCGACGGTGCTGACGCCGTGCTGGAGGGCGGCCAGGGTGTTGGAGAGCGCCTGGCCGTAGGTGTCGTGGAAGTGCACGCCGAGCGCGCTGGTGGGCACGCCCTCCTCGTTCAGCTCGGCGAGCAGGGCCTGCACATGGCCCGGCGTCGCCACGCCGATGGTGTCGCCGAGGCTCAGCTCGTCACAGCCCATGTCCGTCAGGGCCTTGCTGACGCGGACGACCTGATGGACCGGCACCGGGCCCTCCCAGGGGTCGCCGAAGCACATCGAGATGTAGCCGCGGACCGTGAGGTTCGCGGCCTTGGCGCGGTTCACCACCGGTTCGAACATGGCGAGCGCCTCGTCGACCGTCCGGTTGAGGTTGGCCTTGGCGAAGGACTCCGTCGCGCTGGCGAAGACGGCCACGTGCCGGGCGCCGAGCGCCAGCGCCCGCTCCAGTCCGCGCTCGTTCGGGACCAGCACCGGAAGCGCCACCGGCAGGTCGGCCACCTGCGGGAACAGCTGCTCCGCGTCGGCCAGTTGGGGAACCCACTTGGGGTGGACGAAGCTGGTCGCCTCGATCGTGGCCAGCCCCGAGTCCGCGAGGCGCCGGATGAACTCCGCCTTGACCTCGGTGGGCACGGTGGCCTTCTCGTTCTGCAGCCCGTCCCGCGCGCCGACCTCGTAGATCCGCACCCGGGCGGGCAGGTCTTGGACGGGTACAGCCTGGGCCGGTACGGCCATCGGCAGGCCCAGTTCGGAAGTGCTCATGCCGTCTCCGCCTCCTCCACGGGGGTGATGACCGCCAGGACCTGGTCCATGGCGACCGTCGTGCCCGGTGTGACGTCCAGCTCGCTGACGGTCCCGGCGTGCGGCGCGGAGATGACGTGCTCCATCTTCATCGCCTCGACCACCAGCAGGCTCTGCCCGGCGGTCACCTCGTCGCCGACCGCGACCTTCACGACGGTCACCGTGCCCGGCATGGGCGCGGTCAGCGAGTCGGCACCGGCGTGCGCGGCGCCGGTGAGCGACGCGGCCACCGGGTCGTGATCGCGCACATGCCAGGCGTCGCCGTCGCGGCCGATCCAGTCGGCGGCGCGGTGGAAGGTGTGGCGCACCCCGTCGAGGGTCACCGCGACCCGGTCGGCGGTGACCGTGTGGGTGCCGCGCGGGGTGTACTCCACGGGGTCGAGGACCCGCAGGGAGAAGCCCACCGGCTTCGGTGTGCCGCCGAGCCGCCATCCGCTCGGCACGGAGAACGGGTCGGTCCAGCCCTCGCCCGCCGGGGCGAGCCCGGCGAGCCGGACGGCCGCGGCCGCCTCGTACACCTCCTCCGGCACCTCCGCCGGGACCAGCCCCGCTGCCTCCCGCTCGACCAGGCCGGTGTCCAGATCGCCCGCCACCACGTCCGGGTGGGCGAGCAGACGGCGCAGGAAGCCCGCGTTCGTCTGGACCCCGAGCGTGACCGTCTCGGCGAGAGCGGCCCTGAGCCGGCGCAGCGCCGTCGGGCGGTCGGGGCCGTACGCGATGACCTTGGAGAGCATCGGGTCGTAGAGGCTGCCGACCTCGGTGCCCTCGGACAGGCCCGAGTCGGTGCGCACTCCGTCGCCCTGCGGCTCGCTCAGGGCGAGCACGGTTCCGCCGGAGGGGAGGAAGCCGCGCGACGGGTCCTCGGCGCAGATGCGGGCCTCCACCGCGTGCCCGGTCAGGGTGATGTCCTGCTGTTCGTAGGGCAGGTGCTCGCCGGCGGCGACCCGCAGCTGCCACTCGACGAGGTCGAGGCCCGTGACGAGTTCGGTGACCGGGTGCTCCACCTGGAGACGGGTGTTCATCTCCATGAAGTAGTACGACGACGGGTCGCCGCCGGGGACGATGAACTCCACCGTGCCCGCGCCCCGGTAGCCGCAGGAGCGGGCCGCCTGGACGGCCGCCTCGCCCATCGCGGCCCGGGTGGCGGGGTCGAGGAGCACGCTGGGCGCCTCCTCGATGATCTTCTGGTGGCGGCGCTGGAGGGAGCACTCGCGCTCGCCCAGGTGCACGACCTGGCCGTGCCCGTCCGCCAGGACCTGGATCTCGATGTGCCGGGGCCGGTCGACCCAGCGCTCGACGAGAAGGGTGTCGTCGCCGAAGGAGGCCCGCGCCTCGCGCCGGGCGGCGGCGATCTCGTCGGCCAGGACCGAGGCGTCCCGCACCAGGCGCATGCCCTTGCCGCCGCCGCCCGCGCTCGGCTTCAGGAGCACCGGCACGCCGATCTCGCCGGCCGCCGCGATCAGCTCCGCGTCCGTCAGACCGCTGCCCGAGGAGCCGGGGACGACCGGGACCCCGGCCGCCTTCACCGTCTCCTTGGCGCGGATCTTGTCGCCCATGAGGGAGATCGCCTCGGGCGGCGGTCCGATGAAGACGAGACCGGCCTCCGCGCAGGCCCGCGCGAAGGCGGCGTTCTCGGCGAGGAAGCCGTAGCCCGGGTGCACCGCCTGGGCGCCGGTCCTGGCCGCCGCCTCCAGCAGCCGCTCCACCGACAGATAGCTCTCGGACGCGGGCGCCGGTCCGATCCGTACGGCCGTGTCGGCCTCCCGGACGTGCCGGGCGTCGGCGTCCGCGTCCGAGAAGACGGCCACCGAGCGCACGCCGAGCGCGCGCAGGGTACGGATGACCCGTACGGCGATCTCGCCCCGGTTGGCCACAAGCACCGTGTCAAACATGGGTCCCCTCACATCCGGAAGACGCCGAACTGGGGGTCACCCAGGGGCGCGTTGGCGCAGGCGGTCAAGGCGAGTCCGAGGACCTGCCGGGTCTCCATCGGGTCGATGACTCCGTCGTCCCACAGCCGGGCCGTCGCGTAGTAGGCGTTCCCCTGCCGCTCGTACTGCTGCCGGATCGGCGCCTTGAAGTCCTCTTCGTCCGCGGCGGGCCAGGACTCGCCGCGCGCCTCGATCTGGTCGCGCTTGACGGTCGCGAGGACCGAGGAGGCCTGCTCGCCGCCCATCACGGAGATCTTGGCTCCGGGCCACATCCACAGGAAGCGCGGCGAGTACGCCCGGCCGCACATCGAGTAGTTGCCCGCGCCGTACGAGCCGCCGATCACGACGGTCAGCTTCGGTACGCGGGTGCAGGCGACGGCCGTCACCATCTTGGCGCCGTGCTTGGCGATGCCGCCGGCCTCGTACTGGCGGCCCACCATGAACCCGGAGATGTTCTGCAGGAACACCAGCGGGATGCCGCGCTGGTCGCACAGCTCGATGAAGTGGGCGCCCTTCTGGGCCGACTCGGAGAACAGGATGCCGTTGTTGGCGACGATCCCGACCGGGTGCCCGTGGATCCGCGCGAAGCCGGTGACCAGGGTCTGCCCGAACTCGGCCTTGAACTCGGCGAAGCGCGAACCGTCGACCACGCGCGCGATGACCTCGCGCACGTCGTAGGGGGTGCGGGAGTCGACCGGCACCGCGCCGTACAGCCCGTACGGGTCGACCTTGGGCTCGGCCGGCGGCTCCACGGACCACGGGAGCGCCCCGCGCGCGGGGAGGGTGGCCGCGATGTTCCGGACGATCCGCAACGCGTGCGCGTCGTCCTCCGCGAGATGGTCGGTGACACCCGACACGCGCGCGTGGACCTCGCCGCCGCCCAGCTCCTCGGCCGTGACGACCTCGCCGGTGGCGGCCTTCACCAGCGGCGGACCGCCGAGGAAGATCGTGCCCTGGCCGCGCACGATCACGGCCTCGTCGCTCATCGCCGGGACGTAGGCGCCGCCCGCCGTGCAGGAGCCGAGGACGGCCGCGATCTGCGGGATCCCGGCGCCGGACATCCGCGCCTGGTTGTAGAAGATCCGCCCGAAGTGCTCGCGGTCGGGGAACACCTCGTCCTGCATGGGCAGGAAGGCGCCTCCGGAGTCGACGAGATAGATACAGGGCAGGCGGTTCTCCAGCGCGACCTCCTGGGCGCGCAGGTGCTTCTTCACCGTCATCGGGTAGTAGGTGCCGCCCTTGACGGTGGCGTCGTTGGCGACGACCACGCACTCGCGCCCGCTGACCCGGCCGATCCCGGCGATGACGCCGGCGGCCGGGGCCGCTCCGTCGTACATCCCGTCGGCGGCGAGCGGCGCCAGCTCCAGGAACGGGGAGCCGGGGTCGAGGAGGGTGTCCACACGGTCGCGGGGCAGCAGCTTTCCGCGCGCGGTGTGCCGCGCGCGTGCCTTCTCGCCGCCTCCGAGCCGCGCCGCGGCCAGCTTCTGGCGCAGCTCCTCGCCCAGCGCACGGTGTGCCGCCTCGTTGGCCCTCCAGGCCTCCGACGCGGGATCTGCCGCGCTCGTCAGCTCCGGTGCCTCTTGCATCCTGCGGTCCCCTCACCAGTGGTCGACCAGTTAATGAGCGTTAACGCATTTCCTTCAGGTTAACGACCGCTAACCTCCCTGTCTAGAATTGTTTTCATGGCCACCAGAACCGACGCCCCCACCCGTCGCGAGCAGATCCTCAAGGAAGCCGCCCGGCTCTTCGCCGAGCGCGGCTTCCACGGCGTGGGAGTGGATGAGATAGGAGCGGCGGTCGGCATCAGCGGCCCCGGGCTCTACCGGCACTTCGCCGGCAAGGACGCGATGCTCGCCGAGCTGCTGGTGGGGATCAGCGGGCAGCTGCTCACGGGCGGCAAGCGCAGGGTGGCGGAGTCCGGCGGGGGCGCGGAGGCGCTCCTCGACTCGCTCATCGAGGGGCACATCGACTTCGCGCTCGACGACCGCCCCCTGATCACCCTGCACGACCGCGAGCTGGACCGCCTCCGGGACAGTGACCGCAAGCTCGTGCGACAGCTCCAGCGGCAGTACGTCGAGCTGTGGGTGGAGGTGGTCCGCGAGGTGTACCCGGAGCTGACGGAGCCGGCCGCCCGGTCGGCCGTGCACTCGGTCTTCGGCCTGCTGAACTCGACTCCTCACCTGGGGCGGCCGGGCGCGCTCCCGGGGCGCGCGGGGACCGCCGAGCTGCTGCACCGGATGGCGCGGGGAGCCTTCGGCGCGGCGGCCGTGCCTCCCGGTGCGGCACCCGTGGCCCCTGAGGCTCCCGTGGCCCCTGAGGCTCCCGTGGTTCCCGGGGCGTGACGAGCGTCTCGGGGGGCGACCCCTGGACGGCGCTCGTGACCGACGGGTAACCTCGTATCTGAGCAAGCGCTTAGAAATGACCCAAGGTATCCAGGCGGAGGTGGCGGCGGTGCGCCGTACTGTGTTCAACGAGGACCACGAGGCGTTCCGGGAGACCCTGCGCGCCTTCATCGAGGCCGAGGTCGTCCCGGTCTACGACGAGTGGTTCGCCGCCGGCCAGGCGCCGCGCGACTTCTACTACAAGCTCGCCGAGCTCGGCGTCTTCGGCATCCGCGTGGACGAGGAGTTCGGCGGCGCCGGCATCGACTCGTACAAGTTCGAAGCCGTGATGTACGAGGAGACCGCGCGCGCCGGTGTCCAGTTCGGCGGCTCCGGTGTGCACGTGCTGCTCGGCCTGCCCTACATCAAGTCGCTCGCCACCGACGAGCAGAAGAAGCGCTTCCTGCCGAAGTTCGTCAGCGGCGAGGAGATGTGGGCCCTCGCGATGACCGAGCCGGGCACCGGCTCCGACCTCGCGGGCATGAAGACCACCGCCAAGCTCTCCGAGGACGGCACGCACTACGTCCTCAACGGCTCCAAGACCTTCATCACCGGTGGCGTCCACGCCGACCGCGTGATCGTCTGCGCCCGCACCTCCGCGCCCACCGCCGAGGACCGCCGCTTCGGCATCTCCCTCTTCGCCGTGGACACCAAGTCCGAGGGCTACTCCATCGGCCGCAAGCTGGACAAGCTCGGCCTGAAGACCTCCGACACCGCCGAGCTGGCGTTCGTCGACGTGAAGGTGCCCGTCGAGGACCTGCTCGGCGAGGAGAACAAGGGCTTCTACTACCTCGGCCACAACCTCGCCTCCGAGCGCTGGGGCATCGCCTTCGGCGCCTACGCGCAGGCCAAGGCCGCCGTCCGGTTCGCCAAGGAGTACGTCCAGGAGCGCACCGTCTTCGGCAAGGCCGTCGCGTCCTTCCAGAACACCAAGTTCGAGCTGGCCGCCTGCCAGGCCGAGGTGGACGCGGCCGAGGCCGTCGCCGACCGCGCCCTGGAGGCCCTCGACGCGGGTGAGCTGACGCCGGCCGAGGCCGCCAGCGCCAAGCTGTTCTGCACCGAGGTCGCGCACCGCGTCATCGACCGCTGCCTCCAGCTGCACGGCGGCTACGGCTTCATGAACGAGTACCCGATCGCCCGCCTGTACGCGGACAACCGGGTCAACCGCATCTACGGCGGTACCAGCGAGATCATGAAGACGATCATCGCCAAGGACATGGGCCTGTAAGGTCCGCGAAAAGACTGCACGGTACAACTGCCCCATGAGTGAGGCACTTGAGTCTCTCCTCGATCTGCTCGATCTCGAGCGGATCGAGGAGAACATCTTCCGCGGCCAGTCCCGGTCCGCCGTCGTTCCGCGCGTCTTCGGCGGACAGGTGGCGGCGCAGGCACTGGTCGCCGCCGGGCGCACGGTCCCCGAGGACCGGCTCGCCCACTCCCTGCACGCGTACTTCCTGCGCGTGGGGGACCCCGGCGCACCGATCGTGTACTCCGTGGACCGCATCCGCGACGGCCGGTCCTTCACCACCCGCCGGGTGGTCGCGGTCCAGCACGGACAGCCGATCTTCCATCTCTCCGCGTCCTTCCAGACGTACGAGGAGGGCATGGAGCACCAGGCCCCGATGCCGCCCGCGCCCGACCCGGAGACGCTGCCCACGGCCGCCGAACTGCTCCCGCTGTACGCCGACGTCCTGTCCGACGCCGACGTCGTGGAACGCATCCTGGAGGCCCGCGAGTCCGTCGACCTGCGCTATGTCGACGCGCCGCCGTACGGCACCGTCGGCGAGGTCCGTGAGCCGCGCTCCCAGGTGTGGTTCCGCACCAACGGCAAGCTCGCGGACGACCCCCTGCTGCACGTCGTCCTCGCCACGTACGTCTCGGACATGACGCTCCTCGACTCCATCCTGCTCGCCCACGGGCGCGGCGGCTGGGTGACCGGCGACGTCGTCGGCGCCTCGCTCGACCACGCGATGTGGTTCCACCGCCCGTTCCGCGCCGACGAATGGCTGCTGTACGACCAGGAGTCGCCGTCGGCGTCGGGCGGACGCGGCCTCGGCCAGGCCCGGATCTACACCCAGGACGGCAAGCTGGCCATCTCGGTGATCCAGGAAGGTGTGGTCCGCGTCCCGCGGTAGGCGGCCTTCCTCGGTAAGACTGAGGCATGACCGACACAGCGCAGGACGGCGGCGGCGAGAGCGTCTTCACGGTGGTCGTCGCCGCCGTCGCCAATCTCGGGATCGCCCTCGCCAAGGCGGTCGCCGGTGTCATCAGCGGATCCAGCGCCATGCTGTCGGAGGCGGCCCACTCCGTCGCCGACACCGTCACGGAGCTGCTCCTGCTCACCGCGCTCAAGCGCAGCGAGAAACCGGCGGACGAGGACCATCCGCTGGGCTACGGCCCCGAGCGCTACATCTGGGCCCTGCTCGCGGCCGTCGCCACCTTCGTCGGCGGCGCGGTCTTCTCGATCTACGACGGCATCCACACCCTGGTGGCCGGGGAGGAGCTCGGCGACCCGCTCGTGTCGTACATCGTGCTGGCCGTCGCCTTCCTCCTGGAGGGCTTCTCCCTGCGGACGGGGCTGCGGCAGGCCCGCGGCGAGGCCGCCCGCGTCGACGCCTCCTTCAAGACCTACCTCCGGCGCACCCCCGACACCGCCGTGAAGGCCGTCGTCATGGAGGACTCGGCGGCCCTGGTCGGACTGGTCTTCGCGGCGGGCGGCCTGCTCGGCGGACAGCTCACCGGATCGGGCGTCTGGGACGGCGTCGCCTCGCTGCTCATCGGGCTCCTGCTGCTCTACGTCGCCTGGGTGCTGGGCCGTTCCAACGCGGAGCTGCTGATCGGACGGCCGCTGCCCAAGTCGATGCGGGAGCGGATCCGGGCGGAGCTGCTGGCGGTGGAGCACGTGGAGGCCGTACTGGAGCTGATCACGCTCATGCAGGGACCGCGTGAGGCGCTCATCGCCGCCAAGGTCGACTTCCGGGACGCGTCGACCGCGGCCCAGATCGAGTGGGCCTGCGAACGGGCCGAGGACCGGCTCCGCACCGTGTTCCCCGCCGTGAGCAGGGTGTATCTGGACCCGACACCGGGGTACGCGCAGCGGCGGTCCGAGGGGTTGAACCCCTGGCCGTGAAAGGCGGTTGAGGCGGTCCGGCGCTGCGGGTTGGATGGCGGCCATGACCTATATGGAAGAGTCGTGGAGCCGGCGCCGGACACGCGTCCGGGAAGTCTTCCTGGAGACCGCGGGCACGGTCGTCGGGCTGCTCGCCGAACCCGCCGTCGCCGCGGCCTGGGAAAAGCCCAGCGCGCTGCGGGACTTCAGTGTCCAGGGACTGGCGGGGCACACCGTCTGGCCGGAACTCGCCCTGCCGGACCTGCTGGCGCGGCCGGTTCCGGAGGAGCCGGTGGTGTCGCTGCGGGAGTACTACCTGGAGCGGGTGACCTGGCTCGACGCCGGTGTCGACGGCGCGGTCAGCGTCCGTATCCGGCGCGGCGGGGAGGCGACGGCGGCGGACGGCCATGAGGCGCTCGTGGGACGGGCCCGGGAGGCGGTCGAACGGCTGCGGACCGAGCTGCACGGAACCCCCGCCGTACGGCCCGTCCGGATGCCGTCCTGGGGCGACTGGTCGCTCGACCTCGACGACTTCCTGCTCACCCGGCTGATGGAACTCGTCGTGCACGCGGACGACTTGGCGTACAGCGTGGGCCTGCCGGCACCGGACTTCCCCGAGACGGTGACCGCGCCGGTGGTCGACCTGCTCGCCCGCCTCGCGGTCCGGCGGCACGGGCCGCTCCAGGTGATCCGGGGACTCGCACGCGCCGAACGCGCCCCCGGATCGATCGCCGGGATCTAGGCGGCGCCGGGGCTCAGGCCAGGCCCGCCGCGTTGAGCAGATACGCCGTCATCGGGTCGTAGTGGCGCGGGCTGACGACGTGGTCGTCGAGCGGGACCACGACCTGGAGCGTGCCCTCCGACTCGGCGAGGAAGAGGGCCGGGTCGTTGCAGTCGGCGTAGCCGACGGAGTCCAGACCGTGCCGGCCCGCGTAACCGGCCCAGCCGTGGTCGGCCACGACCAGATCGGGCAGCGGGCGCCCCTCGCGCTCCAGGCCGGTGAGGATCGCGCGCATCGGTTCGCCCGAGTGCGTGTGCCACAGCGTGGCACCGTGCTCCAGGACCGCCACGTCCGCGAACTGCATGACATAGCCCTCGTCCGTCTGCAGCCCGTCCGGGATCACCATGATCTCGCAGCCGGCGGCGCGCAGGGCGGCGGCCGTGGCACGGTGCACGTCCAGCAGACCGCCGGGGTGGCCGGTCGCGAACAGCACCCGCTGCCGGTCCTCGGCCGCCTTGCGCAGCCGGGCCGCGAGGCGGTCCAGCGCGTCCACGGTCAGCTCGGGGTCGATGGTGTCCTGGCCGTACCGGTACTCCGGGTCGTCGTTGACGCCGACCCGCTCCGCCATCACCGCGAGCACGTCCTGCTCGTCGGTCCAGCGGTCGCCGAGTTCCAGGCCGAGCCACCAGTTGCGCTCGCCGTTCGCCAGCTTGCGGTAGTGGGAGAGGTTGTTCTCGCGGGGCGTGGCGACATCGCCCGCGATACGGGTCTTCACGAGATGGTCGACAAGTTCGGCGCGGCTGGGAGTCCCGGGTATCGGCATACGCCCATTGTGCCGGTGCGTTCCCGCCGAGGGCGCGGCTGTCCCGGTCGCTGGGATGTGCGTCACTCGGGTGTGCGGGACCCCGGGCGCGGCGGCGCCGGCCGGCGGGCGGTCGGCTCCGTGCCCGCACCGCGTGGTCCCGGCGGTCTCCGGCGGCGTCGGGGCCGGGACCGGCACGTCGTCGCGATGCCGGATCCCGGGTCTCCGGCTCAGTCGTCCCTGAGCGCGAACCACAACTCCATCCGTACGTCGGGGTCGTCGAGGTCCGTGCCCAGCAACGCCGCACAGCGGGCGATGCGTTGGCGGACGGTGTTGCGGTGGACCGAGAGGGCGACCGCGGTGCGGTCCCAACTGCCGTGCAGGGAGAGCCAGGTGCGGAGGGTCTCGGTGAGGGCGGGGGTCCCGGCGACGGGAGCGAGGAGGGCGTGGGCGTGGGCCTCGGCGTCCTCCGGGGGGACGAGGTCCGCGAGCGCGGGCCGGTGGCCGTGGCGGACCAGGGCTGCCCGGGTCGCGCGGGCGCGGGCCAGCGCGCGGGCCGCCTGGGTGTCGGCGGCCGCCCACGCGTGCGGGCCCGCGGGCGCGCTGACCCCGCAGGTCCAGCCCGGCTGCGCGGTGGGCTCGCGGTCGCCGGGGACGAGGACGCGCACGATGTCGTCGCCCACGTCGACCAGCGCTGAGCCCAGCGCGGCCGCCAGCGCGGACGCGGTGACGGCGTCCGGGGCGGGGCCGTCCCCGGCGGGGCGCGCGTGCACGACCACCCACCGCTCGCCGCCGAGAAGCGGAGCCACCGTCTCCGGCGCGGCCCCGAGCAGCAGCCGCACCAGGGCCGCCGAACGCGCGGCCCCGCTCCCGCTCTGGTGCTCCCCGGTGAGGAGGGAGAGCAGCACGGACGCGACGGAGGCGATCGTGTGGTCGCCGGGATCGCGGCGCGGCGCGGCGACCCCCAGGACGAAGCCCTGGCCGCTGCCGAGGGCGTAGGCCGCGAGGTGGACGCCGCCCACGGTGTCGGTGGCGGAGGCGGGAGTGGGGCCCTCGGAGGCTCCGGGCCGCACTACACCGGCGAGCTCGGCGAGCACCTCCTCAGGAGTCGCGGGGGCAGGGGGTGCGCCGAGGGGGTTGCCGGCCGAAGGCGCTCCGGGCGCGGATGTGCCGAGCGAGGGCGCTCCGGGCGAGGGCGCCCTGATCCGAGGCGCCGGGCCCGGGAGGGCGTCGGCGGAGCCGGGTCCGGTCGTCGGCGTTCCGGTCGTCGGCGTCCCGGGCGCGGGCGCCGGGTCCGTGGGCGTCCCGGACCGGGCCGTCCGGTCCGTGCCCGTCCCGGAACCGCCGGCAGGGCCCGCGCGTCCCTCGGTCTCAGGTGCGGCCTGCGGGAGCCGCGCCGGGCCGGCCGGCCCGGCGCAGTCCGGCGAGCCGGCCTCCGCCGGGGGCCGTGGCGTCGGGAGTCTCCCCGCGTGGGCCAGTTCCGTGCCCTCGGGGCCGTAGAGCGCGGCCCAGCCTCCCACCCGCCGGGCCAGCTGCCGGAGCACCGCCGGTACCGGATCGGGGCGGGCGGCGGCCGCCGCCAGGCTCTGCTGGGCCTCGGTCACCCGGCGGAGTTCGGCCAGCCGGGCCTGGGCCATGAGCTGCCACACCGCGCGCGCGACCCCGGAGAACGTCGTCTGCGGCGGGACCTCCAGCAGGGGCAGCCCGTACGTGTCGCAGGCCGCGACGAGGGCGCGGGGAACCGTGTCGTGGACCGGGGCCAGACCGAATCCCAGCGCCGCGCCGCCCGCCGCGACGATGCGGGAGACATAGCCGTCGAAGTAGTCCGCCAAGCTCTCGGTCTCGTTCGGGCCGGGGGTGTCCCCGTCGGAGCCGGCCGTCTCGGGCACGTGGACCCCCGCCGTCAGCAGCAGCTCACCGCCCAGCAGGTAGGGGTAGAGGTCGGCCATCTCCGACGTGTGCGCCCAGTGGATCACCGTGTCGGGCTCCGCGGGCCCGGCGATCAGGCGCAGGGCCAGGTCCTCGCGGGCGAGCAGCGCCGACAGCGGCACCGGAGGCGTCGGTGGTACGGCCGGGGCGGACGGTGACTGTGGGTCCGGCACGGTGGACGGTTCCTCCATCCCGTTCGGATCGAATGGATGAAACGTACACTTCGCAGTCGCTTTCCGGCCACCTAGTGTCGGTCCCGACCGGCAGCCGTGGGTACGGGCGGATGTCCCCGCGATCAGTTGCCGGCTCGTCCCCCACATCCCCGCACGACACGCCACAGAGCACCCCGAGGAGACCCATGGCCGTCGACTACGCAGTCATCGTCGTCTATCTGGCCGGCATGCTGGCCATGGGCTGGTGGGGCATGCGCCGCGCCAAGTCCAAGAGCGAGTTCCTCGTCGCGGGACGCAGGCTCGGTCCCGTCATGTACTCCGGCACCATGGCCGCCATCGTCCTCGGCGGCGCGTCCACCATCGGCGGTGTCGGGCTCGGCTACCAGTACGGGCTCTCCGGTGCCTGGATGGTCTTCACCATCGGCCTCGGCCTGCTGGCGCTCAGCGTCTTCTTCTCCGCCCGCATCGCCCGCCTGAAGGTCTACACCGTCTCCGAGATGCTCGACCTGCGCTACGGCGGCCGGGCCGGTGTCATCTCCGGTGTCGTCATGTGGGCGTACACCCTGATGCTGGCGGTCACCTCGACCATCGCCTACGCCACGATCTTCGACGTCCTGTTCGACATGAACCGCACGCTCGCGATCGTCCTCGGCGGCTCCATCGTCGTCGCCTACTCGACGCTCGGCGGCATGTGGTCGATCACCCTCACCGACATGGTGCAGTTCGTGGTCAAGACCGTCGGCGTGCTGCTCCTGCTCCTGCCCATCGCGGTCGTCAAGGCCGGCGGGTTCAGCGAGATGAAGGCCAAGCTGCCCACCGAGTACTTCGACCCGCTGGGCATCGGCGGCGAGACGATCTTCACCTACGTCCTGATCTACACGTTCGGCATGCTGATCGGGCAGGACATCTGGCAGCGCGTGTTCACCGCCCGCGGTGACAGGACCGCCAAGTGGGGCGGCACGGTCGCCGGTACCTACTGCCTGGTCTACGCCGTGGCCGGCGCCGTCATCGGCACCGCGGCCAAGGTCATGTACCCGAAGCTGCCCAGCGCCGACACCGCCTTCGCGACCATCGTCAAGGACGAACTCCCGGTCGGCGTGCGGGGCCTGGTGCTCGCCGCGGCCCTCGCCGCTGTGATGTCCACCTCCTCCGGCGCCCTGATCGCCTGCGCCACCGTCGCCAACAACGACATCTGGTCCCGGCTGCGCGGCGCCGTGAAGCGCGACGCGGAGGAGCACGACGAGGTCAAGGGCAACCGCGTCTTCATCCTCGTCATGGGCATCGCCGTGATCTGCACGGCGATCGCACTGAACAACGTCGTCGAGGCGCTGACCGTCGCCTACAACCTGCTCGTCGCCGGCCTGCTCGTCCCGATCCTCGGCGGTCTGCTGTGGAAGCGCGGCACGGTGCACGGCGCGCTGGCCTCCGTCGTCGTCGGCGGAGTCGCCGTCATCGGCCTGATGGCCACCTACGGCATCCTCGCGAACGAGCCCGTCTACTACGGACTCCTCCTCTCCCTGGCCTCGTACGTGATCGTCTCGCTGGCCACGCCGGCGACCGACGCCGCTGTGCTGGCCGCCTGGCGGGAGCGGCTCGCGGGCCGCGTCGCCGAACCCGTGTCCGAACCGGTCCCGGTTCACCAGTAGAGTCGTACTAGTTGTACTTAGTTGTACATACGCGACGAAGCGTAGGAAAGAAGGCAATACCCCATGAGCAGCAACGAGACGCCCCGCGGCCCCGTCGACTCGTCCCGCATCCCGCGGTATGCCGGTCCCGCGACCTTCGCCCGGCTGCCGCGCCTCGACGAGGTCGGCACCGCCGATGTCGCCGTGGTCGGTGTGCCGTTCGACTCCGGCGTCTCGTACCGGCCGGGCGCCCGCTTCGGCGGCAACGCGATCCGCGAGGCGTCCCGGCTGCTGCGCCCCTACAACCCGGCGCAGGACGCCTCCCCGTTCGCCCTCGCGCAGGTCGCGGACGCCGGTGACATCGCGGCGAACCCGTTCAACATCAACGAGGCCGTGGAGACGGTGGAGGCCGCGGCCGACGAGCTGCTCGGCACCGGCGCCCGCCTGATGACCCTGGGCGGCGACCACACCATCGCGCTGCCCCTGCTCCGCTCCGTCGCCAAGAAGCACGGTCCGGTCGCGCTGCTCCACTTCGACGCGCACCTCGACACCTGGGACACGTATTTCGGTGCCGAGTACACGCATGGCACCCCGTTCCGCCGCGCCGTCGAGGAGGGCATCCTCGACACCTCGGCGCTGTCCCACGTCGGCATCCGCGGCCCGCTGTACGGCAAGCAGGACCTCACCGACGACGAGAAGATGGGCTTCGGCATCGTCACCTCGGCGGACGTCTACCGCCGGGGCGCCGACGAGGTCGCCGACCAGCTGCGTCAGCGCATCGGCGACCGCCCGCTCTACATCTCCATCGACATCGACTGCCTCGACCCGGCGCACGCGCCCGGCACGGGCACCCCGGAGGCGGGCGGCATGACCTCCCGCGAACTCCTGGAGATCCTGCGCGGCCTCTCGTCCTGCAACCTGGTCTCGGCCGACGTGGTCGAGGTCGCCCCGGCGTACGACCACGCCGAGATCACCGCGGTGGCGGCTTCCCACACCGCCTACGAACTGACCACCATCATGTCCCGCCAGATCGCGGAGGCCCGAAGCAAGTGACCCACGACCACGACCTGGTGCTCCGTCCGTCGGCGGCACAGACGGAGGCCGCGCTCAACCCGCCCGTCGGCCGCAACGGCGGAGACCTGGTCGTGGAGACCCTCTCCGGTCTCGGTGCGACGACCGTCTTCGGGCTGCCGGGCCAGCACGCGCTGGGCATGTTCGACGCGCTGCGCCGTTCCTCGCTCCAGTACGTCGGCCTGCGCGTCGAGAACAACGCCGGGTTCGCGGCGGACGCCTACGGCCGGATCACCGGCGAGGCCGCGCCGCTGCTGCTCTCCACCGGCCCCGGAGCGCTGACCTCGCTCGCCGCGCTCCAGGAGGCGCGCGCCGCCTCGGCGCCCGTCCTCGCCATCAGCAGCCAGATCCCGACCGCGGGGCTGGGCGGCGGCCGGCACGGCTATCTCCACGAACTCCCCGACCAGCAGGCCTCGTTCCGTGGCGTGGTGAAGTCGGTCCACACGGTCCGTACGCAGTCCCAGATCCCCTCCGCGATCGCGGAGGCCTGGGAGTCGGCGCTGACCGCCCCGCACGGGCCGGTCTGGGTGGAGATCCCGCAGGACGTGCTGCTCTCCGAGACGAGCCTGCCCGTGGTCACGGCGATGGACGCGACCCCCGAGGACGTCGTCCCGCGCCCCGAACTGACCGCGCTCGCCGCCCACTTGCTGTCCTCGGCGGCCCGCCCCGCGATCATCGCGGGCGGCGGTGTCGTCCGGTCGGACGCGTCCGGCAAGCTGCGCGCGCTCGCCGAGAAGCTGAACGCTCCGGTCGTCACCACCTTCGGGGGCAAGGGCGCCTTCCCCTGGGAGCACCCGCTCTCCCTCCAGTCCTGGCTGGAGGACCGGTACACGACCGACTTCCTGGAGGACGCGGACGTCCTGCTGGTGGTGGGCTCGGGCCTCGGCGAACTCTCCTCGAACTACCACACGTTCAAGCCCCGCGGCCGGGTGATCCAGATCGAGGCCGACCTCGGCAAGCTGGAGTCCAACCACCCGGCGCTGGGCATCCACGCCGACGCGCGCCTCGCGCTGTCCGCGCTCCTCGAGACGGTGGAGGATCGCCCCGACCCGACGGCGGCCGACCGCGTGAGCGTCGTCCTCGCCCGGGTCGCGGAGCGCATCGCCTCCCAGGAACTCACCCTGGAGCAGGACGTGCTGGCGTCTGTACGCCGGGCCCTCCCGGACACGTCGCCGTCCTTCTGGGACATGACGATCCTGGCGTACTGGGCGTGGTCGGCCTTCGACCCGCGCGGCGCCAACACCATGCACTCCGCCCAGGGCGCCGGCGGCCTCGGCTACGGCTTCCCGGCGGCGTTGGGCGCGGCGGCGGCCGACCCCTCCCGCCCGGTCCTCGCGGTCTCCGGCGACGGTGGCGCGCTGTACTCCATCGCTGAACTGGCCACGGCGAAGCAGTGCGACCTCCCGGTCACCTGGCTCATCGTGGACGACGGCGGCTACGGCATCCTCCGCGAGTACATGACCGGCGCCTTCGGCCAGGCGACGGCCACGGAGCTGTCCCGCCCGGACTACGTGGCCCTCGCCGAGTCGTTCGGGGTGCCGGGTGTCCTCACGAGCCCCGAGACGCTGGAGGAGGACCTGGCCAAGGCCCTGGCCGCCCCCGGTCCGTCGGTGGTCGTCCTGCCCGCCCTGCTGCGGATGTTCGCGCCGACGCACCTGGGCTGAACGCTCGGGACGCGGTCGCGGGAACGCGAGAGCGCCGGGGAGCGTGCGACACGCTCCCCGGCGCTCTGCCGCGCGAGGCCGCTCAGCGCAGGGACGAGCCGAACAGCGCGTTCGTGTAGGGCGCCGAGAGGGTCTTCGGGCCGAACGCGAGGGCGGACGTGGTGGTCAGGCCGGTGGTGGTGCCGCGCAGGACCCAGACCGCGCCGGCGGAGGCGTTCTCCGCGGTCGAGGACGCGGCGAGGTCGGGGCGCCCGTTGCCGTCGACGTCCAGCAGCGCCGTGGCGGCGCCGAACCGGTCGTCGGTCTCGGCGACTCCGGGCACACCGGCGGTGTCCTGGTGGAAGACCTGCGTACCGGCACCCGTGACGCCGGAGGCGCCGCCGTGGACGAGGGCGACCGAGCCGGCGTCGACGACACCGGCGACGTCCTCGCCCGCGATGCCGAGCGCGATGTCCGCGTAGCCGTCACCCGTGACGTCGGCGACCGAGACGGCCGAACCGATCTCGTCGCCCTCCTCCTGGGCGCCGGGGAAGCCGGCCAGGTCCTGGTCGAAGGTCTGCACGTGATCGGTGAGGCCGGCGGCGGAGCCGTACGAGATCCGCACCGTGTCGTTCCAGCCGTCGGCGCCGGAGACGATGTCGTCGAACCCGTCGCCGTTCACGTCGCCGACGCCGGTGTTCAGGGTGATCCCCGTGCCGTCGCCCGGGGCACTGGCCCGCTTGAAGCCCGACGGGCTGCCGTACAGCAGCCGGTTGCCCCACGTCCCGTCACCGGTGTAGTGCCACTGGACGAGGTCGTCCCTGCCGTCGCCGTTGATGTCGCCGACCTGGCCGGAGACGACGGGACCGCTGACCGTGTCGCCGTCCTCCTCGCAGCCGTGACCGGTGGCACAGGAGGCGTCGTTCTCCTCGTATCCCCACCAGGAGGACTTGTCGAGGATGTTCAGGACGGCGGCCGGCTTGCCGGCGCGGGAGAAGGGGCCCTTCCACAGGGCGGCGGAGATGGGTATCGGGTCGTCGCCGGCGACGGACTGCGCGGAGAACAGGGCGAGGTCCGTGGTGCCGTCGCCGTCGAAGTCGCCGGCCGCCGGCGCGGCGCCGTAACCGGCGAGGGCCGTGCCCCCGGTGAGCCCGGAGGCGGAGCCCCACAGGACGACCGAGCCCTCCTTGCCGCCCGCGACCACGAGGTCGCTGTAGCCGTCCCTGTCCAGGTCGGCCCTGGTGAAGGACGCCCCGAAGCGCTGATTCGCGGTGGCGGAGCCCGGGACCCCGCCGGTGGAGCGGCTGACGATCTTCTTGTTCGCGGTGGACAGGCCGCCGGCGGAGCCGTACACGACGGCCACGTAACCGGCCCGGGCCTTGCCCGACACGGTCGCGGTCGGGGCGCCGACGACCAGGTCGGCGTAGCCGTCCCCGTTGAAGTCGTCCCGGGCCTCCGCCGATCCGGTGGCGGCCTGGGCGGTGGCGCCGGTGAGGGCCCAGGTGCCGATTCCTCCTGCCAGCAGCGCGGCGGCGGCCAGGGGCGCGGTCAACCGCGCGGAGCGGCTTCTGCGTCGTGCTCGGGACATCGGGTGCCTTTCGTCGTTCCGGTGGGACGCGGTGGTCCGGCGCGTCCACGCAGTGCGACTCGGGCGGGGCGTCACTGGTTGTACGCCCCGAGGCCATTCATTTGTCACCTTCCGGCGCCCGAGGGCCCCGACGGACGCCTGAACTCCCTTTACTACGGAGGGAGTTCAGGCGATCACTCTGCCTACCAGATCGCTTCCACCCATTCCGGGTGGTCGATGAACGGGTTGCGGTTGTGCTGGTAGGTGTCGTAGATGGCCTGGTTGCGCTTCTCCTCGAAGGCGCTCGGCGGGTCCTCGTCGTTCCACTGCTTCAGCACGGACAGCTTGCCGATGTACGGGGTGCTGCCGTTGTTGACCTTCTCGTCGGGCTCCAGGTTGGCGAAGCCGTCGTCGCCCTCGTAGCGGACCGCCATGTAGAGGATCATGCGGGCCACGTCGCCCTTGTCGGCGTCGCGCGGCTCGAACGAGTCGGAGTCGACGAGACTGCCACCGCCGTTGGCGACCGCGCTGCCGCCGTTGTCGAAGTCCAGATTGCCGCGGATGCTGTTGACCTGGACGTCCGCCGGGCGCAGATGGTGCAGATCCGTGCCGGGACCGGTCACCTCGCCGAAGTTGCCGTGCGACTTGGCCCAGGTGTGCTCGCGGTTCCAGTCGCCGACGTCGCCGCCGTTGAGGGACTTGCTGCGCGAGACGCCGCTGTACAGCAGGATCACGTTGCTGCTGTTGTTCGGGTCCTGGTCGGTGACCTTCAGCGCGTCCCAGACCGCGGAGTACGAGATCTTGGTCTGGCTGCTGATGATGGTGTGCAGCGAGGACTTCAGGGTCGTGCCGGTCTTGCCGACCGCGTTCTTGTAGTACGTGCTGTCGTACGCGGTCGTCGTGGCATTCGCGGGGGTCGCGGCCACGGTCGGCAGGGTGAGGCCGACGAGGACCGCGGAGGTGCTCAGCGCCAGGGTCTTCCAGCGGCGTATGTGCGTGGCGGGCATCGTGGGGTGTCCGTTCTACGCGGGTTGAATGGAGCGGGTAACCGGGAGGGTGACATGCACATGCGGTACTTGGGGTTAAGGAGAGGTGTCGGTTCCGTGTCGGGATTCAACAACTCGTGCAGTCCACGCGAGACATGACAGAACGAACGAGCGGCCCCTGACCGGACATGTGGTCAGGGGCCGCTCGGTGTCGGGCGGGTGGGTCAGCCGACGTCGGAGGCGTCCAGCCGGTAGAGCGTCGAGGCCGTCTGGCCGCCACTCTGCGCGCCGGATCCGGACCCGGACGAGGTGCCGGACGCGGACCCGGACTCCGAAGTGGAGCCGGACGAGGCGGACTTGTCGTACGCGCTCTCCTTCACCGCCGTGCCGTTCTTCTCCACCCACGTGGTGATCTGCGAGCTGAGCGTGTTGTTTCCGCCCATCCCGCCGCCCATGCCGCCGCCGAGCTGGATGTAGTGCAACTCGCCCTTGCGCACGAGCTCCTTGAGCTTGGCGAGGGTCATCGCCCTGTCGGAGCCGGTGAAGCCGAACATGGAGATGACGGGCTTGCCGGTGCTCACGATCAGCTGCGCCGCGCCCTGCGAATTCGACACCGCCAGCAGCCACTTGGCGCCGTCCTGGTGCTTCTCCAGATAGGAGACCAGGGCGGCGCTGGTGGTCCCGCCCATGCCGCCACCGCCCCCGCCGGGGCCGCTCGCGCCGCCGGGCCGCTCCGCGGTACCACCCGGGGTGCCGCCGTTCCCGCCCTCCGTCGGGCCGCCACCGGGGGACTCCCCGTTTCCGCCGCCCTGTTGGCCCGCGTCCTGGCCGCCGCCGGGGAAGCCGCCCTGGGGCTGCTCGCCGTTCCCGCCGGGTGCCTGGCCGCCACCGCCGGGCGCCTCGCCCCCTCCGGGGAAGCCACCCGCGGCTCCGCCCGCCTCGGTGTTCGGACCGCCCTGCGCGTCGCCGCCGGGTGCCTCGCCGCCGAAGCCGCCCCGGCCGCCGCCGGGACCGCCGCCGAAGCCTCCGCTGCCGGTGGTCGGCCCCGCCGTCGGGTTGGTGCCGCCCATGCCGCCGCCCATACCGCCACCGGCGGCCGCGGGTTCGGCGACGGCGTACGCCGCCGGGCCGGCGAGGGCCGCGACGACCGCGGCGGCCACGGACGCGGTGAGCAGCCGGGCACGGTTGCCGGAGCGGAAGAGGAACAGGCCGGCGATCGCCAGCGCCATGACCACCGCGACGGCCGGCCACAGCCAGCCGTTCCAGTCGGCGGCCCGGCGCAGCAGCACGACCGCCCAGATCGCGGTGACCGCGAGTCCGGCCGGCAGCACCCACCGCCAACGGGCGTCCTGGCCGCGGAAGGCGCGCAGCAGCAGGACACCGCCCGCGCCGGTCAGGGCCGCGATGCCGGGGGCCAGCGCGGTCGTGTAGTAGGGGTGCATGGTGCCCTCGGCCATGCTGAACGTCAGATAGTGCAGGACGGTCCAGCCGCCCCACAGCACCAGCGCGGCGCGCCGGGGGTCGGTGCGCGGCGCACGTCCGCACAGCACCAGGCCGCCGACGAGCGCGATGCCCGCGAAGGGCAGCAGCCAGGAGATCTGGCCGCCGAGGACGTCGTTGAACATCCGGCCGAGGCCGGCGGTCCCGGCGAAGGTGCCGCCTCCGCCGCCCCCGCCGCCTCCGCCGTTGCCCTCGCCGCCCAGCACCCGGCCCAGGCCGTTGTAGCCCATGATCAGGTCCCAGGCGGAGCCGTCCGTGGAGCCGCCGATGTACGGGCGCTCGTCGGCCGGTACGAGCGAGACGGCGGCCGCCCACCAGAAGCTCGCGACCGCCAGGGCCACGGTGGCGAGCAGCAGGTTGCGGACCTTCCTCGCCCAGCCGAGCCGGGAGGCGTACACGTACACGGCGAAGACGGCGGGCAGGGCGATGTACGCCTGGAGCATCTTGGTGTTGAAGGCGAGCCCGAAGCAGACCGCCGAGCCGAGCAGCGGCAGCAGCCGGCCGTCCCGGGTGGCCCGCAGGCCCAGGGCCGCGGCCGCGACCATCAACAGGACCAGGGTGGTGTCGGGGTTGTTGTCGCGGTTGATGGCGACCGTGATCGGGGTCAGCGCGAGGACCAGTGCGGCCACCGCGGCCGCCGGGTGGCCGAAGACCCGCTTCACGGAGGAGTGCAGGATCCAGATCGTGCCGAGCGCGGCGGCGACCATCGGCGCCATCATCTGCCAGGTCCCGAAGCCGAGGACCCGGCAGGACAGACTCATGATCATGAGAGCGAGCGGCGGCTTGTCGACCGTGATGAAGTTCCCGGCGTCTAGCGAGCCGAAGAACCAGGCCTTCCAGCTCTGGGTGCCGCTGAGCACCGAGGCGCTGTAGAAGCTGTTGAGGTCGGAGGCCGACAGATTCCAGGAGTAGAGGACTCCGGCCAGTACGAGGATCGCGAGCAGCGCGGGCAGCGACCAGCGCGGCGCGGCCGGCGCCGTCTCCGCGGGCTCCGCGTGCGCGGACGCCGTCGTCGGCGGCGGGGCGTGGGGAGTCGTGGGGGCGTCGGGCAATGGGTCAGTGGCAGACGTCACCACCGCACCATGACGCGAAGTGATGGGTGCGGACTGTGGCCTGCCTGGGGGTGAGCTGTGCGTCCGGCTCCGCCGCCGGATCACCAGGACATACGCCCCGCCCTCGGATCAGCGGGGTATCCGTCCCCGCCCTCGGGTCGCCGGGGCGCCTGCCCCCGCCCTCGGGTCGCCGGGGCGTTTGCCCCCGCCCTCGGGTCAGGGGGGTATCCGTCCCCGCCCTCGGGTCGCCGGGGCATCCGCCCCCGCCCTCGGGTCGCCGGGGCATCCGCCCCCGCCCTCGGGTCGCCGGGGCATCTGCCCCCGCCCTCGGGTCAGCGGGGTATCCGCCCCCGCCCTCGGGTCGCCGGGGCGTCTGCCCCCGCCCTCGGATCAGCGGGGCGTCTGCCCCCGCCCTCGGATCAGCGGGGCGTCTGCCCCCGCCCTCGGGTCAGCGGGGCGTCTGCCCCCGCCCTCGGGTCAGCGGGGTATCCGTCCCCGCCCTCGGGTCGCCGGGGCATCCGTCCCCGCCCCGGATGAACAGGGCATCCGCCCTCCGTCGCCGGATCACCAGGGCGTCCGCCCCTCGCCCCGGAGCACCCGGAGCACCCGGAGCACCCGAACCCCCGCCCCCGGAACACCCGGACTCCCGTCCCCAGAACACCCGTACAACTTTCGGACCCCCCTGTGAGTCATCTGGGGCGAGCGCGCCGGGGGCGCGTTCGTATCGCTTCAAGGGGATGGGAAGCCTCCATGACTCACCGGATATCCCGGGCTGCCCGTGTGCTCGCAACGAGCCTCGGTGCCGCGGTGATCGTGCCGATCGCGATCGCCGCGGCCCCGGCCGGTGCCGCGCCGGCGCCGACGGTCAGCTGTACGTCGAGCAAGGCCGGTCTGGCCGCCAAGCTGCAGACGGACATCACCGCGGCGCTCGCGAACCGCAGGGGCACCGTCGCGGTCGGACTGTACGACCGCTCGACGAACACGACCTGCACACTCCGCGCCACCACCTCGTTCGACTCGGCCAGCACGGTGAAGGTCACCGTCCTCGCCACGCTGCTGTGGGACGCGAAGAAGCACAACCGCTATCTGACGAGCACCGAGACCTCGCTCGCCACCAAGATGATCACCCAGTCGGACAACGCCTCGACCACCAAGCTGTGGAACCAGCTCGGTCTGACGAAGATCAAGGGCTTCCTGACCGCGGCCGGGATGACGAAGACCACACCGGGCACCGGGGGCTACTGGGGTCTCACCCAGATCAACGTCACCGACGAGCAGAAGCTGCTCAAGCTCGTCACCGCCAAGAACACGGTGCTGAGCGACAACTCCCGCGCGTACATCCTGAAGCTCATGGGCCAGGTCGTCTCCTCGCAGCGCTGGGGGACACCGGCCGGGGCGCCCTCGACGGTCGCCGTGCACGTCAAGAACGGCTGGCTCTCGCGCTCCTCGAACGCATGGCGGGTGCACAGCCTCGGCACCTTCAACGGGGGCGGCCGCGACTACATGATGTCGGTGCTCACCGTCGGCAGCAGCACCATGGACTACGGCGTCGCGACCATTCAGGCCGTCGCCAAGGTCATCCACAAGGACCTCGTGCCGATCACCGTCGCCCCCCAGCGGTTCACGCCTACCTCGCAGCCGACGGAGGCCTTCCCGGCCGTCCCGGCGGGCTGACCGGGTCCGGAGACCTGCGCCGTCACCTTCGTACACCTTTTCGTACTCCGTCGTCCGCCCGCCCGGCCACCTGGCCCGGCGGGCGGACTGCTGTCGCGTGGGCGGGCGGACGAATTGTTGCGGAGGGATGAAATCCGCTCCGTTCGGCGTTGGTGCCTTCCGGCGGAGTGAGATCTACGGAAGGCACCGGAGTGGCAGCGGAGCGGGGATGGGCACGGCGGCTCGCCGGGTACGCGTGGCGGTACCCGAAGGACGTGGTGCTCGCGCTCGGCTCCTCGCTGGGCGGCATGGCCGTGATGGCGGTGGTCCCGCTGATCACCAAGGTGGTCATCGACGACGTCATCAGTGATCACAGCCGCGGTATGGCCCCCTGGGCGGGCGCGCTGCTCGGCGCGGCCGTCCTCGTCTACGTCCTCACCTTCATCCGCCGCTACTACGGCGGCCGGCTCGCCCTCGACGTCCAGCACGATCTCCGTACCGACATGTACGGGACGATCACCCGGCTGGACGGGCGGCGCCAGGACGAGCTGTCCACCGGGCAGGTCGTGGGCCGCGCGACCAGTGACCTCCAGCTGATCCAGGGCCTGCTCTTCATGCTCCCGATGACCATCGGGAACGTCCTGCTCTTCCTGATCTCCCTCGGGATCATGGCCGCGCTGTCCCTGCCGCTCACCCTGGTCGCGCTGGCCGTCGCTCCGGCCCTGTGGTTCGTCGCCAAGCGCAGCCGCTCCAGGCTGCACCCGGCCACCTGGTACGCGCAGGCGCAGGCCGCCGCCGTGGCGGGGGTCGTCGACGGCGCCGTCAGCGGTGTCCGCGTGGTCAAGGGCTTCGGGCAGGAGGACCAGGAGACGGGCAAACTGCGCGAGGTCGGGCGGCGGCTCTTCGCGGGGCGGCTGCGGACCATCCGGCTGAACGCGAAGTACACCCCGGCCCTCCAGGCCGTGCCCGCCCTCGGCCAGGTCGCGATGCTCGCGCTCGGCGGCTGGCTGGCGGTGCGCGGGCAGATCACGCTGGGCACCTTCGTGGCGTTCTCCACGTACCTCGCGCAGCTCGTCGGACCGGTGCGGATGCTGGCCGTCGTCCTCACCGTCGGGCAGCAGGCCCGCGCCGGCGCCGAGCGGGTTCTCGAGCTCATCGACACCGAGCCGTCGATCAAGGACGGCACCAAGACCCTGCCGGCCGACGCGCCCGCCACCGTCGAGTTCGACGACGTGTCCTTCGGGTACGAGGAGGGCCGGCCGGTCCTGGACGGGCTGAGCTTCGAGATCCGGCCCGGCGAGACCCTCGCCGTCGTCGGTTCGTCCGGCTCCGGCAAGTCGACGGTCTCGCTGCTGATGCCGCGCTTCTACGACGTGACGCACGGCGCCGTCCTCATCGGCGGGCACGACGTCCGCGAGCTGACCACGGAGTCCCTGCGCGCCGCGATCGGGCTCGTCCCCGAGGACTCCTTCCTCTTCTCCGACACCGTGCGGGCCAACATCGCCTACGGCCGCCCCGACGCCACCCAGGACGAGATCGAGACCGCGGCCCGCGCCGCCCAGGCCGACCGGTTCATCGCGGAGCTGCCCGGCGGCTACGACACCACGGTCGGCGAGCACGGACTCACCCTCTCCGGAGGGCAGCGCCAGCGCGTCGCGCTCGCCCGCGCGATCCTCACCGACCCGCGCCTGCTCGTCCTCGACGACGCCACCTCCGCCGTGGACGCCCGGGTCGAGCACGAGATCCACGAGGCGCTGAAGCACGTCATGGAGGGCCGCACCACCCTGCTGATCGCCCACCGGCGCTCCACCCTCAACCTCGCCGACCGCATCGCCGTTCTCGACGGCGGCCGGCTCGCCGACATCGGCACCCACGACGAGCTCCAGGCCCGCTCCGCGCTCTACCGGCGGCTGCTCACCGACCCCGACGAGCTGGGCGGCGTCTCCCCGGGACACGCCCTGCCGGCGGCGCCGCAGGAGGACACCTCCGTACGCGACGAGCTGGACGCCGAGTTCGACGCCGAGCGCGGGGTGACGCCGCACCTGTGGACCGGCGACCGCGAGCCCAGGGACAACGCGCTCGCCGGGATGCCCGCCACCCCGGGACTCCTTGCGCAGGTCGAGGCGCTGCCCCCGGCCACCGACGTCCCGGACGTCGACGAGGCCCGCGCGGTCGCGGCCGAGGAGTCCTACGGACTGCGCAGACTGCTGCGCGGCTTCGGGGCCCCGCTGCTCATCAGCCTCGCCCTGGTCGCCGTCGACGCGGTGATGACGCTGCTGCTGCCGATCCTGATCCGGCACGGCATCGACGACGGAGTCACCCGGCTCGCGCTCGGCGCGGTGTGGGCGGCGGCCGCGCTCGCGCTGGTCACCGTGCTGGTCCAGTGGGCGGCGCAGATCGGCGAGACCCGGATGACGGGCCGGACCGGCGAGCGGGTCCTGTACGCGCTGCGCCTGAAGATCTTCGCGCAGCTCCAGCGCCTCGGCCTCGACTACTACGAGCGGGAGCTCACCGGCCGGATCATGACCCGGATGACGACCGACGTCGACGCGCTGTCGACGTTCCTGCAGACCGGGCTGGTCACCGCGTTCGTCTCCGTCGTCACCTTCTTCGGCATCATGGCCGCCCTGCTGGTGATCGACGTGCAGCTGGCACTGGTCGTCTTCGTGACGCTGCCGCCCCTGGTCATCGGCACGTTCTTCTTCCGCCGGGCGAGCGTCAAGGCGTACGAACTGGCCCGTGAGCGGGTGTCGGTGGTCAACGCCGATCTCCAGGAGTCGGTGTCCGGGCTGCGGATCCTCCAGGCGTTCCGGCGCGAGGACGCGAGCGGGCGGCGGTTCGCGGAAGGCAGCGACAGCTACCGCAGGGCCCGGATCCGCGGGCAGTGGCTGATCTCCGTCTACTTCCCGTTCGTCCAGCTGCTGGCCTCGGGGGCCGCGGCGGCCGTGCTGATCGTGGGCGCCCACCGGATCGACTCCGGCACGCTCACCACCGGCGCGCTGGTCGCCTACCTCCTCTACATCGACCTGTTCTTCGCGCCCGTGCAGCAGCTCTCGCAGGTCTTCGACGGCTACCAGCAGGCCACCGTCTCGCTGGGCCGCATCCAGGAACTGCTCCGGGAGCCGACGTCGACGAAGGCGGCCGACGAGCCGCTGGAGGTGCCGTCGCTGCGGGGCGAGATCGCCTTCGAGGACGTCGGCTTCGCGTACGGACGGGCGGACGAGGCCGAGGAGGCGCTCAGCGCGGTGTCGTTGCGCATCCCCGCCGGGCAGACCGTCGCGTTCGTCGGGGAGACCGGCGCGGGCAAGTCGACGCTGGTGAAGCTGGTCGCGCGGTTCTACGACCCGACGGGCGGGCGGGTGACGGTCGACGGCACGGACCTGCGCGACCTCGACATCACCGCCTACCGGCACCGGCTCGGTGTCGTCCCCCAGGAGGCCTACCTCTTCCAGGGCACCGTCCGCGACGCCATCGCCTACGGCCGTCCGGGTGCCACCGACGCCGAGGTGGAGGCCGCCGCCCGCGCGGTCGGCGCCCACGACATGATCGCCACGCTGGACGGCGGCTATCTCCACGAGGTCGCCGAACGCGGCCGCAACCTCTCCGCCGGCCAGCGCCAGTTGATCGCGCTGGCCCGCGCGGAGCTGGTCGATCCGGACGTCCTGCTCCTCGACGAGGCGACGGCCGCGCTGGACCTGGCGACGGAGGCCCTGGTCAATCAGGCCACGGACCGGCTCGCGGGCCGCCGTACGACGCTGGTGGTCGCCCACCGGCTGACGACGGCCGCCCGTGCGGACCGGGTCGTGGTGATGGACCACGGCCGCGTCACCGAGGACGGCACCCACGACGAACTGCTCCGGCTCGACGGCCGTTACGCCGCGTTGTGGCGGACGTTCGTGGGCGCCCCGGAACCCGAGGAGCCCGTCAGCTCCTCTGCTTGATGTCGGAGATCTTCTTCGTCGCCAGATCCGACTGCACCGTCAGATAGGTGTACGTCGGATGCTGGGCCGAGCCCCAGGTCAGCCGGACCGTCGACCACGTGTGCCCGGCGCCGCTGTCGCCCGGTGTCACCTTCCAGGCGCGCGGCACGTCCTGGGCGCGCAGCACCCCGTCGGCATGTTGGCGGTTCTCCCAGGTCGTCAGGCGGGAGCGGAGTCCCGACGTCAGGTAGAAGGACCGCAGCTGGGTGCTGAGGCGGCCCGAGCCGGAGTCGGTCACGGCGTCGATGTAGGAGCCGTAGAAGTCGGCCACGCGGTCGTAGGCGGGGCCGTTGCTCCCGCTGCGGGCGGGCGGCGGGGCGGTGGAACTCGCGACGGCCGGTACGGAGGCACCGGCGGTGATCAGAAGGGCCGCGGCGACGAGTGCGCGGCTGGTCGTGCGGGAGGGCTTGATGCCGGACATGAACTACCGCCTTTCGTTTTCTGATCAGTTGGACTCCGGGTAAACAGGCACGGTTGCCCTGAAAAAGGAAAAAACCTCGCACGAGTGAAGCGAGGATCGACAGAGGTGTCCCCGCAGTGCGCAACCATCCGCCGTACGTCCTGCGTCCGTACACCAGTACGCTGATTGCTGCGGGAGGGACGACAGTGGACAGTGGTGCGATACGCCGACGGCTGGCGCTCGGCGTGGCCGTGCTGACCGCGTCCGGGCTGCTCGCGCTCGCGAGCCCGGGGAGCGCCCAGGCCGCCGCCTCCTCCTGCTCGGGCCGCAAGGTCCGCACCCTGCCCTTCACGACCGGTTCCGTGCACGTGTACAAGCGCGGCGGCTATGTCTGCGCCGTGACCTTCCCCAAGGCGCACGGCTCCCGCAAGCGGATGTCCGTCAGCGTGCAGGCGCGGGGCGGCCGGCCGGTGATCGACTCGGGGCACTTCGCCCATCACGCGGGCCCGGTGACCGTGTACGCGGGCCACCGCTGCGTCCGGATCAAGGGCTCGGTCGGCTCGGGCTCGATGAGCTCCGGCTGGATCCTCTGCTGAGCCGTACGCCCGCGGAATCCCTCGCGTCCCGACGCCGCCGGCCGGTCCGGCATCCTCCGCCGCTTCACCGAAAGTCCACAGCGTTGGCCCAAGAACCCCTGGTGTCACGGGAGTTGCTCCGCTAGGTTCCGGCGGACATCTGCGTATTCCCAGGGGAGGGTGCATGCGCAAGGCGCTCAGATGGCTGCTGGCGCTCACCGTGCTGATAGGCACGATGAGCACGGCCGGGGCGGCCACCGCCGCTCAGCCGGAGGCCACCGCCACGACCGGTACCACCGGTACCGCCGGCACGACCGACGAGGACATCCTGGACCGGCTTCTCGCGATCCCGGGCATGAGCCTGATCCAGGAGAAGCCGTACACCGGCTACCGGTTCTTCGTCCTGAACTACACCCAGCCGATCGACCACCGGCACCCGTCCGAAGGCACGTTCCAGCAGCGCATCACGGTGCTGCACAAGGACACCGCGCGTCCGACGGTCTTCTACACCGGCGGCTACAACGTCTCCACCACCCCGAGCCGACGCGAGCCGACCCAGATCGTGGACGGCAACCAGGTCTCGATGGAGTACCGCTTCTTCACGCCGTCCCGGCCCGACCCGGCCGACTGGTCCAAGCTCGACATCTGGCAGGCGGCCAGCGACCAGCACCGCATCTTCCAGGCGTTGAAGCCGGTCTACGGCAAGAAGTGGATCTCCACCGGCGGCTCCAAGGGCGGCATGACCGCCACGTACTACGAGCGCTTCTACCCGCGCGACATGGACGGAGTCGTCGCCTATGTCGCGCCCAACGACGTCGTCAACGACGAGGACTCGGCGTACGACCGCTTCTTCGCGGGTGTCGGCACCAAGGAATGCCGCGACAAGCTGAACGCCGTGCAGCGCGAGGCCCTGGTGCGCAGGGAGCCGCTGGAGGAGAAGTACGCGGCGTACGCCGCCGAGAACGGCTACACCTTCACCACCGTCGGCAGCCTCGACAAGGCGTACGAGGCGGTCGTCCTCGACTACGTGTGGGGCTTCTGGCAGTACAGCCTGCTGGCGGACTGCGAGGCGATCCCGGCGGACGCCAAGTCCGCCACCGACGACGAGATCTGGACCTCCGTCGACACGATCTCCGGCTTCTCCTTCTACACCGACCAGGGCCTTGAGCCGTACACCCCGTACTACTACCAGGCGGGCACCCAGCTGGGCGCGCCGACGATCCACTTCCCGCACATCGAGAAGAAGTACCTCCGCTACGGCTACCAGCCCCCGCGGAACTTCGTGCCGCGCTCCATCCCGATGAAGTTCCGGCCGTCGGCGATGCGTGACGTGGACGGCTGGGTCCGCCACCACGCGCACCACATGCTGTTCGTCTACGGCCAGAACGACCCGTGGGGCGCCGAGCGCTTCCGCCTCGGCTCCGGGGCGCGCGACGCGTACGTCTTCACGGCGCCGGGCCTGAACCACGGCGCCAATGTCGCGGGGCTCGTCGCCGACCAGAAGGCGCTCGCCACCGCCCGGATCCTCGACTGGGCGGGTGTCGCCTCCGCGACGGTCCAGGCGAACCCGTCGGCTGCCAGGCCGCTCGCGACGTTCGACGCGAAGCTGGACCGGCGTGACGCCGAACGCGACATGACGTTGCGTCCGTAGCGTCCCGGCTGCGTCCGCCCCCGGCTCACAGCGGGCGGGCGCAGCCCACCGGCCTGGTACCGCCGAGTTCGACGTAGAGCTCCGTGGCGGACGGGCACTGGGAGCGGGCCGTGACCGCCGACGTCACCCTGTACTCCGGGCGCTTCCTGCCGGTGCCGTCGCACGCCGTCTCCCGGACCTGCCCGCGGCCCGCGCCGTAGACGCAGTCGCCGACGACGGTGCGGGGACCTCCGCCGCCGCCCGGGTCTCCGGGGTGCGGGGGTTCGAGCTTGCGCATGCAGGCGTAGCCCCGCGGGACGGCGCCGTCGCCGTCCTCGTCGGAGGCCGGCCCGGACTCGCTGATGTGCAGGACGAAGTCCGTGGTCGCCGGGCAGGACGGGCCGTCCGTGACCTTGCCTTCGTAGCGGGCGACCACCCGGGCGGCGGCCCGTTCACTGGTGCAGGGCACCTCCGTGAAGCTGGTCGTGCCGAAGGAGCTGCACTCGTCGCGGGCGAGGAAGACCGATCCGTAGCCGGAGGGGCGCGTCGAGACCGGGGCCGGGCCGGGTTCGGCGCCCGAGCCGGACCAGCGGTCGCAGCCCGCGAGGGCGGCCGAGGCCAGCAGCAGAGCGCACACCATTCCCCCGGAACGCCGACACACCGAGCTGGCCCGCATGGCTTCCCCCCAACCCCCGGCCCAGCGTGACCCGCCGGGGCGGGCACACGCCAGACACGCGGCTTCCTTTGGCTCACTTGGGGGTGGAGCGCGGGGTGGGCTGCGTACGGCTAGTACGTCAACCCGTACCCGATCGGATACAGCACCTGCGCCGGGTCGTCCGCCCGCTGCACCGGAACCGGCAGCTTGCCCCGCGGGTCGACCCGGCCGGCGATCACCCGGGCGGCGGCGCGCAGTTCGACGTCGGTCCAGGAGTAGGCGGCCAGACAGGCGCCGACGCCGGTGAGCTGGGCGACGTCGTACGGATTGCGGATGGCGACGGCGATCACCGGGACACCCGTGGCGACAAGGCCCTCGACCAGGGTCTTCTGGGACCCGGTCGCCGTCACGTTGTACGTCCCGACGACCACCGCGTCCGCGTCGGCCGCCGCCGCCACGGCCTTGGCGATCGTCGCCGCCGACGGTGCCGTACCCGTGGACAGGGCCGTCGCCGTGAAGCCCAGCTCGGTCAGCGCACCGGCGAGAACGGTGGTGGGCGGCCCGTCGGACAGTGAGGGGGAGGCGGGATCGGCGCCCACCACCAGCACCTTCGGTGTGCGCCGCCGGGACAGCGGGAGCAGCCCCTCCTTGTTGACCAGCAACGTGGTCGTGCGCTCCGCGATCCGGTCGGCCGCCCTGAGGTGCGCCGGGGTGCCCACCACACGGTCGACGCCCGCGTCACGGACGTAGGGGTCGGTCAGCAGCCCGAGCTTCGACTTGAGCCGCAGGACACGCAGGATCGACTCGTCGAGGCGGGCCTCGGTCAGCTCGCCGCCGCGTACGGCGTTCAGCACCGCGTTCCACGCGACGTTCAGGTCGGGCGGGTTGAGGAGCTGGTCGACACCGGCCTTGAGGGCGAGGACGGGGACGCGGTCGTCGCCGTACTTCGTGCGGACGCCCTCCATGCCCAGCGAGTCCGTCACCACGACCCCGTCGTAGCCGAGTTCCCCGCGCAGGATGCCGGTGAGGATCGGGTGCGAGAGGGTCGCGGGGTCGCCGGCCGGGTCGAGCGCCGGGACCATGATGTGCGCGGTCATGATCGAGTCGATGCCGGCGCGGATCGCCGCCCGGAAGGGCACCGCGTCGAGGGTCGACCACAGATCGCGGCTGTGGGTGATGACGGGGAAGCCGAAGTGGCTGTCGACGGCGGTGTCGCCGTGGCCGGGGAAGTGCTTGGCCGTGGCCGCGACCCCCGAGCCCTGATAGCCCTTCACCTCGGCCGCCACCAGGCCCGCCACCGCGTCCGGGTCGGCACCGAAGGAGCGGACACCGATCACCGGGTTGGCCGGGTTGACGTTCACGTCGGCGACGGGGGAGTAGTCCTGGCGGATGCCGAGCGCGCGCAGTTCGGCGCCGCCGACGCGGCCCACCTCCCGGGCGTCGGCCCGCGAGCCGCCCGCGCCCAGCGCCATGGCGCCCGGGAACAGCGTCGCGGGCTTGCCCACCCGAGCCACTATCCCGTGTTCCTGGTCGGTGGAGATGAGCAGGGGCAGCCCGCGCGGCTGCTCCAGCGAAGCCCGCTGGATCCCGTTCGACAGCGCGGCGATCTGATGCGGATCGCGGGTGTTGTGCGCCCAGGCGAAGTAGATGATCCCGCCGACGCGGTACTTGGCGATGAGCTCGGCGGCCGTGCGGACGCCGATCTCCTTGAGGTTGGCGTCGATGTCGGCCTGGTCGGGCGCGGTGGCCGAATGGCCGTACACCCGCATCACGAACAGCTGGCCGACCTTCTCCTCCAGGGTCATACGGGAGATGAGGGCGCGCAGTGCCTTGTCGCCGTGCGGGCCGGCTCCGGCCGCCTGGGCGGGGGAGCCCGCGGCCAGCGCGGCCGTGACGCCCGCGGTGGCGGCGAGAACCGTACGCCGGGAGGGTCTTGACGGTCTGTCCGGCTCGGCTGGTCCGGACGGTCTTGCGGTGCTTCCCGTGCTGGAGTCGCGCACAAGCGCTCCTTCCCTCGTGAAGGAAACTTCCGAGGAGTCACGAATATCCGGGAAGTTTCTTCCAGTCAAGGGTGTGCACAGTATCCGGGAAGGGGCCGTCACCGGCGCAGTTGGAGGGGGGCGCGCCGGTGACGGCGTGCTGCCGGCCGCAGGCGGCGGAGAGGATTGGTCAGCGATCGCAGCCAGCAGCGAAGCCGACACCGCACTGCGGTGACTCATCCGGCAGCATGCGGATGGGACGAAGCGGGAGGGGCCCGGGTTCCCCGGATCCGGGGGATCGCCGGAAGTCGGTGCGGCTGAGGTCGATGAGGACGGTGGGCCTTCTCAAGCGTGCGCCGACACCGTCGGCCAGTGTGATCGGAGGGTGCGGACCGTTTCGGCGATGGCCGGGCGGCGCGCCGCCCCGGAGCGCCACAGCGCGTACAGGCGGCGGACCGGGAGGGGGTCCAGCGGTACTTCCACCACGCCGGTGGGCAGGGGGCCCCGGCCGAGGCGCGGGATGAGGGCGATGCCGAGGCCGGCGGCGACGAGGGCGACGAGGGTCGGGTTCTCCTCGGCCTGGTGGACGATGTCCGGCTCGTGGCCCGCCTCGCGCAGCGTGCGGACCAGCCAGTCGTGGCAGACCCGCCCCGGTGGCTGGCAGATCCACCGCTCACCGCCCAGCTCCTCCCGCCGTACGGAGGACCGCCCGGCGAACGGGTGCCCGGCGGGTACCAGCAGATCGCAGAGGTCGTCCCCGATCACCGCCTGCTCCACCCCCGGCGGGGCGGGCAGCGGGGCGATGTCCCAGTCGTGCGCGACGGCCATGTCGACCGCGCCCTTGGCGACCAGGTCGACGGACAGATGCGGGTCGACCTCGGTCAGGCGGGTGTCCAGGGCCGGGTGCCGCGCGGCCAGATCGGCCAGGACGGCGGGCATCAGACCGCGCGCCGCCGAGGCGAACGCGGCCACCGTCAGCCGCCCCGCCGGCATCCCCCGGCGCTCTTCCAGCTCGGTCTCCGCCCGCTCCACGATCGCCAGCAACTCCTGTGCCGTGATGGCGAGTTGTTCGGCCTGCTCGGTGAGCCGGACACCGCGTCCGCGCCGTTCCAGCAGGACGGTCCTGGTCTCCCGCTCCAGTTTCGCGATCTGCTGGGACACGGCGGACGGGGTGTAGCCGAGCGCGGCCGCGGCGGCGCCGACCGTGCCGTGCACCGAGACGGCGTGCAGGGCGCGCAGGCGCTGGAGATCGAGCATGGGGCCTCCCTGGTCGCGGCATCGCTCACCTCCCAGCTTACGTAAGCGTTGCTTCATCCATCCATGCAGATTTTCGCGCTGGTGCTACATGGTGGGGGCGTCGGATGCTCGACGCATGCGACCCGCCCACATCAGCCTCGCCGTCCTCGTCGCCGCCGTCTGGGGCGTGAACTTCACCGTCATCGAGGTCGGACTCGACCACTTCCCGCCCCTGCTCTTCTCGGCCCTGCGCTTCCTGGTGGCGGCCCTGCCCGCCGTGTTCTTCGTCGGCCGCCCCAAGGTCGCGTGGAAGTGGATCGTGGCGGTCGGACTCGCCCTCGGCGTCGCGAAGTTCGGGCTGCTGTTCATCGGCATGGACGCGGGGATGCCCGCCGGACTGTCGTCCCTCGTGCTCCAGATCCAGGCCGTCTTCACCGCGATCGTCGCCTTCGCCTTCCTCGGCGAACGCCCCACCCGCGTCAAGCTGTGCGGCATGGCGGTGGCCCTGTGCGGAGTGGGCCTGGCCGCCGTCGACGAGGGCACGGCCGGCCCCCTCGGCGCCTTCGCCCTGGTCATCGCGGCGGCGGCCTGCTGGGGCCTGTCCAACGTCCTCACCCGCAAGGCGTCCCCGCCCGACCCGCTGAACTTCATGGTGTGGGTGAGCACCGTCCCCGTCCTCCCGCTGCTCGGCCTGTCCCTGCTCACCGAGGGCCCCTCCCGCGGCCTCGACGCCCTGCGCGCCCTGGACTGGCAGGGCGCCGGAGTCGTCGTCTACGTCGCCTGGATCACCACCGTCTTCGGATTCGGCGCCTGGGGCTGGCTGCTGCACCGGCACCCCGCGTCCACGGTCGCGCCCTTCTCGCTCCTCGTCCCGGTCTTCGGGATGTCGGCGGCGGCGCTGTTCCTGGGCGAGCCGATCGGCCCGCTGCGGTGGGGAGCGGCGGCCCTGCTGGTGGGCGGGGTGGCACTCACCTCGCGGGCGCCACGGAAGGTCCAGTCGGCGGACGCTCCAGCGCGGGAGCGGGTCGGGACGTCAGCATGACCGCATGGCCGTTGTCGACATTCCCGGTTCCAAGTCCATCACCGCCCGCGCGCTCTTCCTGGCGGCGGCGGCCGACGGGGTCACCCGCCTCGTCCGCCCGCTCCGCTCGGACGACACCGAGGGCTTCGCGGAGGGCCTGACCCGGCTCGGCTACCGCGTCGGCCGGACCCCGGACACCTGGCACATCGACGGCCGCCCGCAGGGTCCGGCGGTGGCCCGGGCGGACGTGTACTGCCGGGACGGCGCGACCACGGCCCGCTTCCTGCCGACGCTCGCCGCCGCCGGCCACGGCACCTACCGCTTCGACGCCTCCGCACAGATGCGCCGCCGCCCGCTGGGACCCCTGTCGCAGGCGCTGCGCGACCTCGGCGTGGAGCTGCGGCACGAGGAGGCGGAGGGCCACCACCCGCTGAGCATCGCGGCGTCCGGGGTGGAGGGCGGCACGGTCACCCTCGACGCCGGTCAGTCGTCCCAGTACCTCACCGCCCTCCTCCTGCTCGGCCCGCTGACCCGCAAGGGCCTGCGCATCGAGGTCACCGACCTGGTCTCCGCGCCGTACGTCGGCATCACCCTCGCGATGATGCGGGCGTTCGGGGCGGACGTACGGGTGGAGGGCGACGTCTTCGAGGTGGCACCCGGCGGCTACCGGGCCACCACCTACCCCGTCGAGCCCGACGCCTCCACCGCGAGCTACTTCTTCGCGGCGGCCGCCCTGACCGGCCGCGAGGTCACCGTCCACGGCCTCGGCGCGCGGGCGCTCCAGGGCGACCTCGGCTTCGTGGACGTCCTGCGCCGGATGGGCGCGCACGTGGAGAGCGGGCCCGACCGCACGACGGTGCGCGGCACCGGTGAACTGCGCGGTCTCACTGTCAACATGCGGGACATCTCCGACACCATGCCGACGCTCGCCGCCATCGCGCCCTTCGCCTCGGGCCCGGTCCGGATCGAGGACGTCGCCAACACGCGGGTCAAGGAGTGCGACCGGCTGGAGGCCTGCGCGCAGAACCTCCGGCGGCTCGGCGTCCGCGTGGAGACCGGTCCCGACTGGATCGAGATCCACCCGGGCACCCCGGCCGCCGCCGAGATCACGACGCACGGCGACCACCGCGTCGTCATGGCCTTCGCGGTGACGTCGCTGCGCACCCCGGGCATCGGCTTCGACGACCCCGGATGCGTACGCAAGACGTTCCCGGCCTTCCACGAGGTGTTCGGGGCGTGGGCGGCCGCCGGAGAGGACGGCTGAGCCGTACCGGTGGGCGCCGCGGGCGTCTTGTCGCGGAGATCCCGGGCGGCTAGCTTCGCGACGGACGGCGCCAACCGCGCCTGCGACCCGACTGGGAAAGCGGTCCACAGATGTCCTCCGTCGCCTCCGTTGTCACACTCGCCGTCGTCGGTGCCGGAGACCGGGGCACCGGCCACGCGCGCTGGGCCCTGGACAGCCCGGAGCGGGCCAAGGTGGTGGCCGTGGCCGAACCGCGGGAGACCCGGCGGAACCGGTTCGCGGCCGCCCACGCCCTGGAACCGGACGCCGCGGTGGACGACTGGCGGGTGCTGGCCGCCCGCGGCCGGATCGCGGACGCCGTGCTGATCTGCACCCTCGACCGTGAACACCTCGAACCCGTACTGGAGTTCGCATCCCTCGGCTATCACATCCTGCTGGAGAAGCCGATGGCCCTGACCGAGGACGAGTGCCGGCGGATCGTCGACGCGGTGGAGAAGGCCGGGGTGATCCTCGCGGTCGGGCACGTCCTGCGCTACACCCGGTACACCCGCGCCGTGAAGGAGGTCGTCGACTCCGGCCGCCTCGGTGACGTCGTCAACGTCCAGCACCTGGAACCCGTCGGCTTCTGGCACCAGGCGCACTCGTTCGTCCGCGGCAACTGGGGCCGTACGGACCGGGCGACGTCCATGCTGATGGCCAAGTCGTGTCACGACCTGGACTGGTTGCAGTACATCCTCGGGCAACCCCCCGTCCGCGTCTCCAGTTTCGGACGGCTCTCGCACTTCCGGCCCGAGAACAGGCCCGAGGGCGCCGCCGACCGCTGCCTGGACTGCGCGGTGGAGAGCGCCTGCCCCTACTCCGCCCGGCGCGAGTACGGAGAACGGCTCGCCCGCGGCGAACACCACTGGCCGCTCAGCGTGCTGGTCGACGACTTCACCCCCGAGGCCCTGGAGACCGCCCTGCGCGAGGGCCCCTACGGGCGGTGCGTGTACGCCTGCGACAACGACGTGGTCGACCATCAGGTGGTGTCGATGGAGTTCGCCTCCGGGGCCACCGCCACCTTCACCATGACCGCCTTCACCGAACAGGCCGACCGCCGGACCCGGATCTTCGGGACGCGGGGCGAACTGCGCGGCGACGGCGGCAGCGTGAGCGTCTACGACTTCCTGACCCGGACCGAGGAGGCCGTCGACCTCGCGGGCATGGGCGGCATGGACGCGGCGGGCGGCCACGGGGGCGGCGACGCCGGGCTGATGGACTCCTTCGTCGCCGCCGTCGCCACCGGGAACCCCGACCTGGTGAAGTCCGGCCCGCGCGAGTCCCTGACCAGCCACCTCACCGTCCTGGCCGCCGAGCGAGCCCGGCACGCCGGCACCGTCGAGCACGTATAACCGCTGGACACACGCCGCCCCCACCGCATAGGAATCGCAGCGGACACATACCGGTCGGCGAAGGGGTGCGGGGCGTTGGGTTTCCAGATGAAGGGGCCGGTTCTCGAAGGCGCGCTGGTACGGCTGGAGCCGCTCGGCCACCGGCACGCGGCCGGCCTCGCCGAGGCCGCGGAGGAGCACCGGGACTCGTACGCGTTCACCTGGGTGCCCCGGGCCCACGAGATCGGGGACTACGTCGACGCGCAGCTCGCCCGCGCCGCGACGGGCATGCTCGCGCCCTACGCGCAGGTGTCCCTCGTCTCCGGACGGGTGGTCGGCGCCACGGCGTACTGGGAGCCGCGGTGCTGGCGTTCGGACGACCGGCTCGACGCCGTCGAGGTCGGCTTCACCTGGCTCGCGTCCTCCGCGCAGGGCACGGGCGTGAACGCCGAGTCGAAGCTCCTGCTCTTCCGGCACGCCTTCGAGGAGTGGGGCGTCTCCCGTGTGGACCTGAAGACCGACGCCCGCAACTCCCGCTCCCGCGCCGCGATCGAGCGCACCGGCGCCCGCCCGGAGGGTGTCCTGCGCAACTGGTCGCGCTCCTGGGCGCCGGGCGAGGACGGTCTGCTGCGGGACTCCGCGATCTATTCGGTGACGGCGGCGGAGTGGCCCGCGTGCCGGGACCGGCTGTCCGAGCGGGTGCGCAGAGCGGCCCGCGCGGCCGGGGCGACGGTGCGGTAGGGCGGCACCCCCGGCGAGGCATTCACCCGAACAAGTCGGCCGCTGTGGACCGCAGTTGATCGAGTACGGCGGTCAGCACCGGGTCCGACTCGGCGCCCGCGCGGACGGCGGCGAAGACGTTCCGGGACGGTGGCGTCCCCCGCATGGCCGGCAGGGCGAGCCGGCGGTGGGCGTACAGCGGGCGGACGAGCCGGGGGATCAGCGCCACCCCCCGGCCCGCCTCGACGAGGGCGGCCAGGGCACCCCAGTCGTCCACGGCGTGCCGGATGTCCGGCGTGAAACCGGCGGCGGCGCAGACCGAGCGGGTCACCGCACCGCAGCAACTGCGCGCGTCGCCCACGATCCAGGGTTCGGTGGCGAGCTCCCGCAGCGCCACCCGCTCGCGGTCCGCGAGGCGGTGGCCGGCCGGTACGGCGAGATCCAGGACGTCCCGGAGCACGTCGACGCGGTGGTAGCGCCGGTCCGTGTGCGGGGGCGCGGCCGCGAAGTCGACGGCCACGGCGAGGTCGAGCTGCCCGGCGTCCAGCGCCGTGAACAGGTCCGGCGGCTGCGCCTCGACGACGTCGATCCGGACGTGCGGGAGCCGCTCGGCCAGCGCGGTCAGCGCGTCCGGGAGGAGGCCGAGGATGCCACTGGAGAAGCAGCCGATCGTCACCGACCCGCGGCCGCCCCCGTCGTAGGCCGCCAGATCGGCGCGCGCCCGCTCCAGTTGGGCGGCGATCAGATCGGCGTGTGCCAGCAGGAGCTGCGCCTGCCCGGTCAGCCGGACACCGCGGCCGGCCCGCTCGGTCATCGGTGCGCCCAGCTCGCGGGCCAGCGCGGCGATCTGCTGCGAGACCGCCGAGGGGGTCAGATGCAAGGCCTGCGCGGTGCGGGCCAGGCTGCCGCGGCGCCGCAGTTCGCGCAGCACGGCGAGGCGACGCAGGTCGACGGTGAAGGTCTCGCTTACCTGTTCCACCAGGAAAGATTAACTGGACCGAAAGACCGGGCATCGTGAACCATCGGCCCATGAGCACGCCCACGAACACGCCCGTGAACACGCGCGACACCGATGACCTCGCGGAACGCCCGCGCGCCTTCCTGATCCTGCACGGCTGGCAGAACCACCGTCCGGAGGGCCACTGGCAGCACTGGCTCGCCGGCCGGCTCCGAGAACTGGGCCAGCACGTCGTCTACCCGCAGTTGCCCGACCCCGACGACCCGGACCTGGAGGTGTGGCTGACGGAAGTGGCCCGTCATCTGGACGCGTTGGCCGGTGCCGAGCGGGTGGTCGTCGCCCACAGCGCCTCGGCCGTGCTGTGGCTGCACGCCGCCGCCCGTGGGCTGCCGGGTCCCGCCGGCGTCGACCGGGTGCTGCTCGTCGCCCCGCCGTCCGCCTCGGTCCTCGCGGGGCTGCCGGAGATCGCCGCGTTCGCCCTGGCCGAGCTGGACTTCACGCTTCCCGGCCCCACCCGGCTGGTCGCGGGCGACGACGACCCGTACTGCCCCGAGGGCGCCGACACCGTCTACGGCGACCCCCTGGGCGTACCGACGCGGATGCTTGCCGGGGCGGCGCATCTCGACCTGGACGCCGGGTACGGACCGTGGCCCGCCGTGCTCGACTGGTGCCTCGACGGGACGGCGGAACTCACCGCCCGCGCGGGCTAGTGTGCCGGCCCGTCGGCCGGTCCCGCGGATCGAACAGGGAGTCGGACTGCCGGGGGCGCGCCGCGGGGTTCTCGGGCGTGGTGGCCGCGAGGGCGCGCCGACGAGGGGCCGCCCGGCTCCAGTCCCCGTCGCCGAGGACGAGCTGGGGATCGAACATCACCACCACTCCGGCCAGGATCAGGAAGACGACCGGGCCGATGAGCAGAGGGAGCAAGGCAGAGGCCGGCGAGTCACCGCCGTACGACCCGTTGACGTACGACGCGCCGGCCGCGCCGTGCAGGTGCACGCCGACGGCCGCCATGCCGGTGTAGTGCATGCCGGTCAGGGCGACGCCCATGAGGAGACTGGCGCCGAGGGCGGCCAGGAAGCCCCGGTACGACGCGGCGGCCCACAGCGCGGCGGTCGCGGCGACGACCGCGATGAGTACGGAGAGCGCGACCGTGAACCAGTCGTACCGGAGGTACCCGTTCAGCTGGAGCGCCGCCATGCCGAGGTAGTGCATGGCGGCCACGCCGAGTCCGGTGAAGATCCCGGCGGCGGTCAGGGTGGTGTTGGTGGCGCCGCGGTATCCCACGGTGAAGACGCCGATGCCGACCACCGCGATCGCCACGGCGAGGCTGAGCGCCGCGAGGCGGACGTCGTAGTCGATCCCGATCCCCTGGACCCGGAAGCCGGTCATCGCGATGAAGTGCATGGTCCAGATGCCGCAGCCGATCGTCGCCGTCCCGAGCACCGGCCAACCGGGCTTCCAGGACTGCCGGTTGTTCAGGGAACGGACGACGCAGCGCAGCCCCAGAGCGCTGCCCAGACAGGCGATGAGGTAGGAGGCCACCGGGGTCACCGCCCCGTATCCGAAGCCTTCCACTGTGCCTTGCATATGTGCCAACTCCAGCTGAGAACAAGTCACTTGAAGGAGGATGGTCTCGTGCCGAGGTTGCTTGAGCAGCTTCGCGCCATGGGTTTTGGGTTAACTCTGTGATGCGGCTTCGCTCAGCAGGCCGGTGAGGTGCTCACGTCCCGGGCCCAGCAGTGTGTCCAGCGGCGCCGCCCCCTCGTACCACCGCTTCTCGTACTCCCAGCACAGCCACCCGTCCCACCCGCCGCGCACCAGTGCGTCCACGCACGCGCCGAGCGGCAGAACCCCCTCGCCGAGCGGCACCGGGGTCGTGTCCTCGGCCGACGCGATGTCCTTGACCTGCACATACCCCAGGAACGGGGACAGCGCGGGGAAGGTCTGCGCAGGACTCTCGCCGCCCAGCCAGGTGTGCATCACGTCCCACAGCGAGCCCGCGTGATGATGGCCGACCAGGCCGAGGACACGGATCGCGTCCGCCCCGGTGCGGTGCGAGTCATGGGTCTCCAGCAGGATGCGCACCCCGAGATCGGCGGCGTACTCGGCTGCGGTGCCGAGTCGTCGCGCGGCCGTCGCGTCCGCCTCCCCGGCGCCGCTCCCGGGGTCGCCGCCCGGGAAGACCCGGACGAAGGGGGCGTTCAAGTCCCGGGCGAGTTCGAGGAGTTCACGCATCTCGGCGAGGACGGGGGCGTCGTCCCCCGGTGCCGCCACCCGCGCGTATCCGGCGATCCCGAGCACCTCGATCCCGCCCGACGCGAACTCCGCTGCCACGGCGGCCCGTTCGTCCGTTCCGATCCCCGGATGCACGGGCTCCTCCGGATGCGCCCGCAGCTCCACCCCCTGGTAGCCGTTGACGACGGCCAGCCGCACGACGTCGGCGACGGGGAGCCCGGGGACACCGAGAGTGGAGAACGCCAGCTTCATGGGCCGGACCCTACGGGGTGGGCCCACACGGCCACAGGGGTCGCCCGTGTCGCGCGGGGGGCGCGCCGACCCCCCGCACCCGCCCCCACGTCGGACACGCGGGCCGCGTCACTCCGGGCCGGCGCGCAGGTCCAGCCGCCAGTCCTGGCCCACCAGGTCCACGCCGAAGGACCGGTGCGGCTTCTCGGCGACCAGGACGAAGCCGTGGCGCTGGTACAGGCGGCGGGCGGCGGCTAGGACGTCGTTGGTCCACAGGACGAGCTCGTGGTAGCCGACGCCGCGCGCGAAGCCGGTGACGGCCCCGACCAGACGGTCGCCGATGCCGAGACCCCGCGTCTCCGGCTCGACGAGCAGCAGACGCAGGCGGGCCGTGCCGGGCGCGTCGTCCCGTACGCACATCACGCACCCGACGGGCCGCCCGTCGAGTTCGGCGATCCACACCCGCTCCAGGTGGGGGTCGTGATCCTCGGCGAAGTCGGCGACGATCCTCGCGACCAGGCCCTCGTAGTCGGTGTTCCAGCCGTACTCGGCCGCGTACAGCGCCGCGTTGCGCTGCACGATCCAGCCGAGGTCGCCGGGGCCCGGTTCGCGCAGGACGACGTCCTCGCGGCCGGGCGTGGCCCGCCCGTCGCCCAGGAGTGTCCGCACCGTGCGCAGCGCCTCCGCGAGCCGCGGCCGGTCGGCGGAGGGCACGGTCGCCAGCAGTGAGCCCACCGTCTGGCGCGCCCGCTCGTCGAGCAGCGCGGCGGCTTCCCGGCCGCGCGTGGTGAGCGTGATCCGCCGGCGTCGCGTGTCCTTCTCGGACGCGGTGCGCTCGAGGAGCCCGTCCTGCTCGAACCGGTTCAGGATCCGGCTCAAATAGCCCGAGTCCAGCGAGAGTTCGGCCCGGATGTCGGCGGCGTCCGTCCGGGGCGTGTGCGCCAGTTCGTAGAGGACGCGGGACTCCGTCAGCGTGTACGGCGCGTAGAGATGGAGGCCGTAGTCGAGCGCGCCGATGACGTTCGTGTAGAAGCGGTTGAAGGAGCGGATGTCCTGGACGGTCATGATCGGCCCCGGAGGTCTGCTCTGGATGAGCACGGTGGCCCGTTCGGCCCGGATGGCTGACTCAGTCAGAGGTACTGCCCGCCTCGAGCATAGAACCCCCGACCGCGCACCGCCTACCCCCGACCACACCCCGATCCGCCCAGCAGGCGCCGGCGCCGGGCTGCCGTCCGTCCGCTCCATCCATTGGGCTGCCGTCCGTCCGCTCCATCCCGGGGACCGGCGAGCGGCTCGTAAAGCGGTTCAGGCGGTCCGCAGCCCGGCCCCCGCGGCAGCTCGCCCCACCCCACAGCCCGCCCGGCGCCGCCCGCCCCGCGTTCCGGCCCGCCCGCGCTCCGGTTCACCCCGCGTTCCGGCCTGTGCCGTGCCCTGGTCCGCCTCGCGTTCCGGCCTGTGCCGTGCCCTGGTCCGCCTCGCGTTCCGGCCTGTGCCGTGCCCTGGTCCGCCTCGCGTTCCGGCCTGTGCCGTGCCCTGGTCCGCCTCGCGTTCCGGCCTGTGCCGTGCCCTGGTCCGCCTCGCGTTCCGGCCTGTGCCGCGTTCCGGTCCGCCTCGCGTTCCGGCCTGTGCCGCGCTCCGGTCCGCCTCGCGGCCCGGCTCGTTCGGCTCCGCCCGCCGGGCCCGGCCCGGCGCCCTGGACTCCCAGCGCGCCGTAGATCAACGTGGGCCCACCCGAGGGACGGGCAGGTAGGCCCGGGGGCGCTCGGAAACCTGTGTGCCCTGGAACCCCCGGAACCCACCCCCTTGGGAACCCCGAGCCCGGAAACTCGACCCCTCGGAACCCCGGAACCCTCGGGAACCCCGAGCCCCCGGAAACTCGACCCCTTCGGGAACCCCCGGGCCCCGGAACCCCCGGGCCCCGGAACCCCCAGGCCCCCGGGGCAGCGGACGTCAGTCCCGGGGAACCCCGGTGGACCCCCGCACCATCAACTCCCCACGCACCGTAGCGATCCCGCCCGGCGGCGGCTCCTCGCGGCCCATGGCGATGCGCCCGGCGCGGGCGCCCGCCTCGGAGAGCGGGAGCCGTACGGTCGTGAGGGCGGGCACGGCGTCGATGCTGAACGGCAGATCGTCGAAGCCCGCGACGGACACGTCGGCCGGGATGCGCAGACCCGAGTCGCGCAGGGCCGCGCACGCGCCCAGCGCCACGGTGTCGTTCGCGGCCACGACGGCCGTCAACGACGGGTCGCGGCGCAGGAGTTCGAGCGTCGCCTCGTAACCGGAGCGGCGGTCGTAGCGGCCGTGCACGGTGCGCCGCGGGTCGTCCTCGATGCCGTGGGCGCCGAGCGCGGCGCGATGGCCCTCCAGACGGTGCCGGGTCGTCGTGCGTTCCTCGGGGCCCGCGATGTAGCCGAGCCGCCGGTGGCCGAGGCCGATCAGATGCTCGGTGAGCTGCTTGCCGCCGCCGCGGTTGTCGAAGGTGAGCGCGATCGCCTCCGGCGCCTCGGGCGCGGGCGGCCGCCCGCACAGCACGACCCGGGTCCCCGCCTCCGTCAGCCTGCGCAGCTTCGCGGCGACGGCGGAGGCGTGGGCTGCGTCCTCGATGGCTCCGCCGGTCAGCACGACCGCGGCGGCGCGCTGGCGCTGCAGGAGCGTGAGGTAGGTGAGTTCGCGCTCCGGGGAGCCGCCGGTGTTGCACACGACGCCGAGCCGTTCCCCGCCCGCGCGCCCCCCGGGGCCGCCGATCTCCGACTGGATCGCGGCCGCCATGATCCCGAAGAAGGGGTCGGCGATGTCGTTGACCAGGATGCCGACGAGGTCGGAGGTCGCCGCGGCCAGCGAGCTCGCGGGCCCGTTCAGCACATAGTCCAGCTCGTCCACCGCGCGCAGCACCCGCTCGCGCGTGGAGGAGGCCACGGGATAGTTCCCGTTCAGTACGCGCGACACCGTCGCGGGAGAGACCTGCGCGCGGGCCGCCACGTCCGCCAGGGTCACCGTCATCTCGTCGTCCTCCGGTCGCGCATCTCGTCGTACCTCTTCGTACGTCTCGTACGTCGTCGTGCCTGGTCATGCCTCGTCGTACGGCGTCGAACACGGAGTCGAAGGCCGAGTGCGCCGCTTCCCGTGGCCAGGGTCCGTGCAGACCATACGGCCATCGGCCCCCGTTGTTCGCCCCCTCGAACAACTCGTCTTTGCGGTGGTCTTGTCCAGACCGCTGCACAGAGGCTAGCTTCTCAGCAATAGAAAGCGCTTGCTGTCACGCTCACCTGTAAGCGTGCGCGGCGCCTGACGCGTACGAAGGGAATGACGTGACACGCAAGACGGTGCGTATCGCCATGAACGGCGTGACGGGACGCATGGGCTACCGCCAGCACCTCGTCCGCTCGATTCTCGCCCTGCGGGACGAGGGCGGCCTCGACCTCGGCGACGGCACCGTGCTGTGGCCCGAGCCCGTCCTCGTCGGCCGCCGCGAGCGCGCCCTGAAGGAGCTCGCCGAGCGGCACGGCCTCGAGCACTGGTCGACGGACCTGGACGCGGTCCTCGCCGATCCGGCCGTCGACCTCTACTTCGACGCCCAGGTGACGTCCGCCCGCGAGGAGGCCATCAGGAAGGCCGTCGCCGCAGGCAAGCACGTCTACACCGAGAAGCCGACCGCCACGGGCCTCGACGGAGCGCTCGAACTGGCCCGCCTCGCGCACGCCGCCGGCATCAAGCACGGTGTCGTCCAGGACAAGCTGTTCCTCCCCGGCCTGCTCAAGCTGAAGCGGCTCATCGACGGCGGCTTCTTCGGGCGGATCCTGTCCGTCCGCGGGGAGTTCGGCTACTGGGTCTTCGAGGGCGACTGGCAGCAGGCCCAGCGTCCCTCCTGGAACTACCGCGCCGAGGACGGCGGCGGGATCGTCGTCGACATGTTCCCGCACTGGGAGTACGTCCTGCACGAGCTCTTCGGCCGCGTCACCTCCGTGCAGGCGCTCACCGCCACCCACATCCCGCAGCGCTGGGACGAGGGGGACAAGCCGTACGACGCCACCGCCGACGACGCGGCCTACGGCATCTTCGAGCTGGAGGGCGGCGCGGTCGCCCAGATCAACTCCTCCTGGGCCGTGCGCGTCAACCGCGACGAGCTCGTCGAGTTCCAGGTCGACGGCACGGAAGGATCGGCTGTCGCCGGGCTGCGCAACTGCCGCGTCCAGCACCGCAGTTCGACGCCCAAGCCGGTCTGGAACCCGGACATCCCGGCGACCTACTCCTTCCGCGACCAGTGGCAGGAGGTTCCCGACAACGCCGAGTTCGACAACGGCTTCAAGGCCCAGTGGGAGCTGTTCCTGCGGCACGTCTACGCCGACGCCCCCTACCGCTGGGACCTCCTCGCCGGCGCCCGCGGTGTGCAGCTCGCCGAGCTGGGCCTGAAGTCCTCGGCCGAGGGCCGCCGTCTCGACGTACCGGAGATCGCCCTGTGACCATCCGACTCCCGTGCACCGACGGCCGGTTGCGGACCTACGAGCCGCGCACCGACCCCCTCGCCGTCCTTCCCGACGGCGCGCCCCTCGCCTCCCGTACGGTCTTCTCGGCCGCGCACGTCGTCGCCGACCCGTACGCGGACGTCTCGCCCGACGCGCCCGCCGCCGTCGACTGGGACGCCACCCTCGCCTTCCGGCGCCATCTGTGGTCGCACGGCCTCGGTGTCGCCGAGGCGATGGACACCGCCCAGCGGGGGATGGGCCTGGACTGGGCCGGGGCGGCCGAACTCGTGAGAAGGTCCTCGGCCGAGGCCAGGGCCGTGGGCGGCCGGATCGCCTGCGGCGTCGGGACGGACCAGCTCACGGGCCCGGCCACGCTCCACGAGGTGCGGGCCGCTTACGAGGAACAGCTCGCCCTCGTCGAGGAGTCGGGCGCACAGGCGATCCTGATGGCCTCCCGCGCCCTCGCCACGGCCGCCGCCGGCCCCGAGGACTACCTCGACGTCTACGGCCACCTCCTGCGCCAGGCCGCCGACCCGGTGATCCTGCACTGGCTGGGTCCGATGTTCGACCCGGCGCTGGAGGGCTACTGGGGGTCGCCCGACCTGGACGCGGCGACGGAGGTGTTCCTGGAGGTGATCGCCGCCCACCCGGACAAGGTGGACGGCATCAAGGTCTCGCTGCTGGACGCCCGCCGGGAGGTCGAGCTGCGCCACCGCCTCCCGGACGGCGTCCGCTGCTACACCGGCGACGACTTCAACTACCCCGAGCTGATCGCCGGCGACGAGCGGGGCTTCAGCCACGCACTGCTCGGCATCTTCGACCCGCTCGGTCCGGCGGCCGCCCGGGCCGTACGGGTCCTGGACACGGGCGACGTCAAGGGCTTCCGTGAACTCCTCGACCCCACCGTCGAGTTGTCCCGGCACCTGTTCCAGCCCCCGACCCGCTTCTACAAGACGGGCGTCGTCTTCCTGGCCTGGCTCGCGGGTCACCAGGAGCACTTCGCGATGGTGGGCGGCCTGCAGTCGGCGCGTTCGCTGCCGCACTTCGCGCGCGCCTACGAACTGGCCGACGGACTGGGCCTGTTCCCGAGCCCGGAACGTGCCGAGGCACGTATGAAGACCCTGCTGGCCCTGTACGGAGTGACCCCATGAGCAGCCTCGCCCGATTCTCCGTCAACCAGATGACGGTCAAGCAGCTGTCGATGCCCGAGCTGGTCGAAGCCTGTGGGGAGACGGGCATCCCGGGCGTCGGTCTCTGGCGCGAGCCCGTGCGCTCGTACGGCCTCGACGCCACCGCGAAACTCGTCCACGACGCGGGCCTTTCCGTCACCACCCTCTGCCGGGGCGGCTTCCTCACGGCGATCGACCCGGGGGAGCGGCAGCGCGCCCTGGACGACAACCGGGCGGCCGTCGACGAGGCCGCGACCCTCGGCACCGACACCCTCGTGCTGGTCTCCGGCGGTCTGCCGTCCGGTTCGAAGGACCTGCACGGCGCCCGCGAGCGCATCGCCGACGCGCTCGCCGAGCTGGGCCCGTACGCGGCCTCCCGCGGCGTGCGCCTGGCCATCGAACCGCTGCACCCGATGTACGCGGCCGACCGCTGTGTGGTCTCCACCCTCGCCCAGGCCCTGGACCTCGCGGAGCGCTTCCCCGCCGATCAGGTGGGCGTCACCGTCGACACCTACCACCTCTGGTGGGACGACACGGCTCCCGCCCAGATCGCCCGCGCGGGAGCCGGGGGCCGCATCCACACCTTCCAGCTCGCCGACTGGACCACCCCGCTTCCCGAGGGTGTCCTCAACGGCCGCGGCCAGCTCGGCGACGGCTCGGTCGACTTCCGCGTGTGGCGCGGCCTGGTCGAGGCCGCGGGCTACACCGGACCCATCGAGGTCGAACTCTTCAACGAGGACCTGTGGGCCCGGGACGGGCGCGAGGTGCTGGCGGAGACGGCGGCACGGTTCGTGGAGCACGTGGTCCGGTGACAGCGGGACCTCGGATCAGGCCCGGGACCCCGGTCCCGGACCCGATCCGAGGAGGTGATGGGAGGGGCCGTCGCCCGCCCGTGGAGAGACGGGCGACGGGTATGCCGGTCACTTCTCGAAGTGGTCCATCAGCCAGGTGCACAGTTCCTCGGTCGGGAGGGTGTGCGCGGTCGTCGTGGAGGAACAGAGGAACGCGTCCAGGCCGCTCCTGCCCGGGTCCAGGCCGTCGACCTCGGCGTACAGGTCGGCCTGCTTCTCGAAGTCCAGGATGTCGACCGCGCTCACCGAGGGGACGAAGCACACCTCGGCGTGCCGCAGATCGGCCTCCCCGCCCGCCTCCTCGATCGACTGGGCGAGGATCCCGTACGTCGCGAGCGTGCCGCCCGGTGCGCCGTCCAGCTCGGGGAAGCCGTTGGTGGTGATGGTCTTCTCGGTCGCCGGGAACGTCCGCTTCAGGTAGGCGACCGTCACGTCGTCACCCTGGGCCTGGGTGTAGAAGGTGGTGCCGGGGTAGCGGACGTCGAGTCGCAGCGCGACCTCACCGGGCTCGATCTCGGGCAGCCCCACGCCGTCGCCGCGGCCGTTGGCGACGGCCACCTTGAGCGGGATCTGTGGCCACCGGCCGACCCGGTCGAGTTCGGTCAGCAGTGCCTCGCGCTCCGGGGCGACGCCGGTCTTCCCGGTCTTGTTGTCGTAGTGCTGCCAGAGCATCTGCCGCGCGGCCGGGCTGTCCATCTGCTGGGTGAAGGGGTGGGGCTTGAGGTCGAGGCCCCGGGGGAGCAGGTAGGAGAACGACTGGACCCCGATGGGGATCGAGGCGCCGCGGTGCGGGGTGTCGTAGGAGAAGTACACCCCCGTCTGGTGGTCCTCGCCCCGGCTCTCCATCCTGGCCAGGGCGTAGCGGGTGACGAGCCCGCCCATGCTGAAGCCGCCCACGACCAGCCGGTGGTTGCCGACACGGCGGGCGATGCTCTCCAGGACGGTTGCCCGTACGGCCTCGGCGTTGTCCAGGACGGACGCCGTGCGGTTCTTGAAGCCCAGCAGGATCACGTCCATGCCGCGCCGGCGGAGCTCGCCGATGAAGCCGTACTGCTCGCCCTCCAGGAACTGGTAGAGCTTCTTGAGGTCGCTCTCGCCGTGGTTGAAGCCGTCGGCGATGATCACCGGGCGGGTGAGCTCCCTGTTGCCGTCGCCGAGGAAGACCCAGGTGAAGCCCTTGGTGACGGGCCACTCGTCGTCGCGGTCCGGTACCTCGACCGGGTTGTCGGGTGAGGCAAGCGGATCGCCGATCGTGAACGGGCCGATCTCGGGCTCGGTGCTCTCGGACATGGTTGCGCTCCTTGTGGGAGGAGTGGGGGGACGTCCACATTATTGGCGGCGATCCTCCCCAATTACCCTTCTGACCTGCGGGTTTCACTACAAGTGATGCAATCCCCGTCGGAGGTGTTTAGTGCGCCTGGCATGTGCCACAGGCCTGTTCAACGCAGGTCGCGTCACGTGACGGTTCACGTCGAAAGGGCTGCCGGAAAAAATTCCGGAAGCCGTGCAACCCTTCCGCGACTTCGCGGGTCGTACGTGGCATCAGGACTTCTGGAGGGGGATCTGGGGGGATCGCGGGGGTTCTGATACGGAGGGGAAAGCCGAGGGGCCCGGTCGACGGACCGGGCCCCTCGAATGCTTTCGCGCGCCGACCGGGTGAGTTGTCCACAGCCCCGGAGCGCTGTCGGAGGCGGGCGGTACCGTCGGATCATGTCCAATCAGGCGGGGGCCGCCCAGACCGGCGAGCGGCGACTGGCCACGCTGGAAGGCGTGCTCGAACGGATCACGTACGCCAACGAGGAGAACGGATACACGGTCGCCCGGGTGGACACCGGCCGGGGCGCCGGCGATCTGCTCACCGTCGTCGGATCGCTTCTCGGCGCCCAGGTCGGCGAGTCGCTGCGCATGGAGGGCCGCTGGGGCTCCCACCCGCAGTACGGCAAGCAGTTCACGGTGGAGAACTACACGACGGTGCTCCCGGCCACCGTCCAGGGCATCCGCCGCTATCTCGGTTCCGGCCTGGTCAAGGGCATCGGCCCGGTCTTCGCCGACCGCATCACCCAGCACTTCGGACTGGACACCCTGCGGATCATCGAGGAGGAGCCGAAGCGGCTCATCGAGGTCCCGGGGCTCGGCCCCAAGCGCACCGGGAGGATCGCCGACGCCTGGGAGGAGCAGAAGGCGATCAAGGAGGTCATGCTCTTCCTCCAGACCGTCGAGGTGTCCACCTCCATCGCGGTCCGTATCTACAAGAAGTACGGCGACGCGTCGATCTCGGTCGTGAAGAACCAGCCCTACCGCCTGGCGTCCGACGTCTGGGGCATCGGCTTCCTCACCGCCGACAAGATCGCCCAGTCCGTCGGCATCCCGCACGACAGCCCGGAGCGCGTGAAGGCCGGCCTTCAGTACGCCCTGTCCCAGTCCACCGACCAGGGCCACTGCTACCTCCCCGAGGAGCGGCTGATCGCGGACGCGGTGAAGCTGCTCCAGGTCGACACGGGCCTGGTCATCGAGTGCCTGGCCGAGCTGGCCGCGCCGGCGGAAGAGGGCGAGGACCCCGGTGTCGTACGGGAGAAGGTCCCCGGCGCGGACGGCGGCGACCCGGTGACGGCCGTCTACCTGGTGCCCTTCCACCGCGCGGAACTCTCGCTCTCCGCGCAGCTGCTGCGCCTGCTGCGCAGCGACCGGGACCGGATGCCCGGCTTCCACGACGTGGCCTGGGACAAGGCCCTGGCCTGGCTGAAGGGGCGCACGGGCGCGGAGCTGGCCCCCGAGCAGGAGGCGGCGGTCCGGCTCGCGCTCACCGAGAAGGTCGCCGTGCTCACCGGAGGTCCGGGCTGCGGCAAGTCGTTCACGGTCCGCTCGATCGTGGAGCTGGCCCGCGCCAAGGGGGCCAAGGTGGTCCTCGCCGCGCCCACCGGCCGTGCCGCCAAGCGGCTCGCCGAGCTGACCGGAGCCGAGGCCTCCACCGTGCACCGGCTGCTGGAGCTCAAGCCGGGCGGTGACGCGGCCTATGACAAGGACCGGCCGCTGGACGCCGACCTGGTGGTGGTCGACGAGGCCTCCATGCTCGACCTCCTCCTCGCCAACAAGCTGGTCAAGGCGGTGCCCCCGGGTGCCCATCTGCTCTTCGTCGGCGACGTCGACCAACTGCCGAGCGTCGGCGCGGGCGAGGTGCTGCGCGATCTGCTCGCCGACCGCGGCCCGGTCCCGGCGGTCCGCCTCACCCGGGTCTTCCGCCAGGCCCAGCAGTCCGGGGTGGTGACCAACGCGCACCGGATCAACTCCGGGCAGCACCCGGTCACCGACGGCATGAAGGACTTCTTCCTGTTCGTCGAGGACGACACCGAGGAGGCGGGGCGGCTCACCGTGGACGTGGCGGCCCGGCGGATTCCGGCCAAGTTCGGGCTCGACCCGCGCCGGGACATCCAGGTCCTCGCTCCCATGCACCGGGGCCCGGCCGGCGCGGGCCACCTCAACGGCCTGCTCCAGCAGGCCATCACCCCCGGCCGCCCCGACCTCGCCGAGAAGCGGTTCGGCGGCCGGGTCTTCCGGGTCGGGGACAAGGTCACCCAGATCCGCAACAACTACGAGAAGGGCGAGAACGGCGTCTTCAACGGCACCGTGGGCGTCGTCACCTCGCTCGATGCGGTCGAGCAGCGTCTGACGGTGCGGACGGACGAGGACGAGGAGGTGCCGTACGAATTCGACGAACTCGACGAGCTCGCCCACGCCTACGCGGTGACCATCCACCGCTCCCAGGGCAGCGAGTACCCGGCGGTGGTGATCCCGGTGACCACGGGCGCGTGGATGATGCTCCAGCGCAATCTGCTCTACACGGCGGTCACCCGGGCCAAGAAGCTGGTCGTCCTCGTCGGTTCGCGCAAGGCCATAGGCCAGGCGGTGCGTACGGTGTCCGCGGGACGCCGGTGCACGGCCCTGGACTTCCGGCTGTCCGGCTCATGAACCACGGCCGCACGGCCGTCCGGTGGTGTGGACCGAGCCCGTTCGGCGGCCGAACGGGGCCTTTCGGGCGCGGGACACGCTCCGTCACAAAAAATGATCGATCAAATGAGTCACGAAGGTCACAGAGCACTTCCCGTTGCGGGATGGACGGGGCAGGATGAGCAGGTTGGCGGCACTGAGTGCCGCCAATAGGCCCAATGGTCGACCCCGAGTGCACTCTCCAGGGCCAAATGGGGGATGGTAGAGACAGTCAGGGCACCTCGAAGAAGAGGCACAACGTCGGTGAGGGATGACGTGAGCGACAACTCTGTAGTACTGCGGTACGGCGATGGCGAGTACACCTACCCGGTGATCGACAGCACCGTCGGCGACAAGGGCTTCGACATCGGCAAGCTCCGCGCCCAGACCGGTCTGGTGACGCTGGACAGCGGGTACGGCAATACCGCCGCCTATAAATCCGCGATCACCTATCTCGACGGTGAGCAGGGCATCCTCCGGTACCGCGGCTATCCGATCGAGCAGCTGGCCGAGCGTTCCACCTTCCTGGAGGTGGCGTACCTGCTGATCAACGGTGAGCTTCCGAACGTCGACGAGCTCTCCACCTTCAAGAACGAGATCACGCAGCACACCCTGCTGCACGAGGACGTCAAGAACTTCTACAGGGGCTTCCCGCGCGACGCCCACCCGATGGCGATGCTGTCCTCGGTCGTCTCGGCGCTGTCGACCTTCTACCAGGACAGCCACAACCCGTTCGACGAGAAGCAGCGCAACCTCTCCACGATCCGGCTGCTCGCCAAGCTTCCGACGATCGCGGCGTACGCCTACAAGAAGTCGATCGGCCACCCCTTCGTCTACCCGCGCAACGACCTCGGGTACGTCGAGAACTTCCTGCGCATGACCTTCTCGGTCCCCGCCCAGGAGTACGACCTCGACCCGGTCGTCGTCTCCGCGCTGGACAAGCTGCTCATCCTGCACGCGGACCACGAGCAGAACTGTTCGACGTCCACCGTGCGTCTGGTCGGCTCCTCGCAGGCGAACATGTTCGCCTCGATCTCCGCCGGCATCTCCGCCCTGTGGGGCCCGCTGCACGGCGGCGCCAACCAGTCGGTCCTGGAGATGCTGGAGGGCATCCAGGCCAACGGCGGCGACGTCGACTCCTTCATCCGCAAGGTGAAGAACAAGGAGGACGGCGTCCGCCTGATGGGCTTCGGCCACCGGGTGTACAAGTCCTTCGACCCGCGCGCCAAGATCATCAAGGCCGCGGCGCACGACGTCCTCTCCGCTCTCGGCAAGTCCGACGAGCTGCTGGACATCGCCCTCAAGCTGGAGGAGCACGCGCTCTCCGACGATTACTTCGTCTCGCGCAACCTCTACCCGAACGTCGACTTCTACACCGGCCTGATCTACCGCGCCATGGGCTTCCCGACCGAGATGTTCACGGTCCTGTTCGCCCTCGGCCGGCTGCCGGGCTGGATCGCCCAGTGGCACGAGATGATCAAGGAGCCCGGCTCCCGCATCGGCCGTCCGCGGCAGATCTACACGGGTGTCGTCGAGCGCGACTTCGTGCCGGTCGAGGCCCGCTGACGCCTGCACGACAGATCGCCGGGTCCCGTACGCGGGGCCCGGCGCTTTGGTACGCGGGGCCCGGCGGTCTCGTACGCGGGACCCGGCGGTCTCGTACCGAGGCAGAAAAACGGAAAGCGCCCTGCTACTGGTCCCCCCACGGGCCGGCAGTCAGGGCGCTTTCCTTGTCCCGGTGCGGATTCCCCCCACGGGATCCGGCCGGGCGTCTGTGGGACAGCGCCTGAATCGCTGTGTGCCGGCACGGGGCCGGCGGTGAGCCGAGCGAGCTGAACTCGCTGTACTGCGGTGGTGCGGTGCGATCTGCCGGGACGCGTACGGATCGGGAGGGCCGCTCAAAGCTCCCCGGTGTACGTGCCCCGGCGACGCAATTTCCGGGAACGTCCCCCAAGACATCCCCAGATGCCAGTCACGCCCCCCAAGACGCTTCTGACATCGCCAACTTAGACCGACGAACCCCTTCGATGGTTACGTTCACATCACTGTGATCTGTGTCTCTTGCATATGTCCTGAAGATAGGCAAGAGCCCCGATATGGGAATCGGGAACCAAGCGTAAGGAAGATGCGCGAGCCTTGTGAAGAGCTTATGTGAGGCTCCCGTTGGACTCTAGGGGGACTCATACATCGTCGTCACGAGAATGCTCTGAGTCGAAGGCTGTTCGTGACCACGAACACCGACGAGAAGGCCATCGCCGCCCCCGCGATCATGGGGTTCAGCAGGCCCGCAGCGGCCAGCGGCAGTGCCGCCACGTTGTAGCCGAAGGCCCAGACCAGGTTTCCCTTGATCGTCGACAGGGTGCTGCGCGCCAGCCGGATCGCGTCCGCGGCCACCCGCAGGTCCCCGCGCACCAGCGTCAGATCGCTCGCCTCGATCGCCGCGTCCGTCCCCGTGCCCATCGCGAGGCCCAGATCGGCGGTGGCGAGCGCGGCCGCGTCGTTCACCCCGTCGCCGACCATCGCGACGGTCCGGCCCTCGCCCTGGAGCCGGCGCACCACGGCGACCTTGTCCTCGGGCAGCACCTCGGCGATCACCTCGGCGGAGCCGATGCCGACCGCCCGCGCCACGGCCTCGGCGACCGCCCGGTTGTCCCCGGTCAGCAGCACCGGCGTGAGCCCGAGGGCACGCAGTTCGCGTACGGCCTCGGCGCTGGTCTCCTTGATCGTGTCGGCGACGGTCAGGAGGCCCACCGCCGCGCCGTCCCGGGCGACCACGACCGCCGTGCGGCCCTCCGCCTCGGCCGCGTTCTTCGCGCGTGCAAGCGCCGTCGGGAGCTCGTCCGGGAACCGGCCGACGGTGACGTCGTGGCCGTCCACCCGTCCGCGTACGCCGCGGCCGGGCACGTTCTCGAAGTGTTCCGGTACGGGAAGGCCGCCGACGCGCTCCTGAGCGCCTGCCGCGATCGCCCGGGCGATCGGGTGCTCGGAGGCGTGTTCCAGGGCTCCGGCGAGCCGCAGGACGTCCTTCTCGGCGGTGCCGTCGGCGACGTACACCTCGTGGAGGCTCATACGTCCCGTGGTGACCGTGCCGGTCTTGTCCAGGACGACCGTGTCGACGCGGCGCGTGGACTCCAGGACCTCGGGGCCCTTGATGAGGATGCCGAGCTGGGCGCCGCGGCCGGTGCCGACCATCAGGGCGGTCGGGGTGGCCAGGCCGAGCGCGCACGGGCAGGCGATGATCAGCACCGCGACGGCGGCGGTGAAGGCCGCGACGGTGTCGCCGGTGACCGCGATCCAGGCCCCGAAGGTGCCGAGCGCGATGAGCAGCACGACGGGCACGAAGACCCCGGAGATGCGGTCGGCGAGGCGTTGCACCCCGGCCTTGCCGTTCTGCGCGTCCTCCACGAGCCGGGCCATCCGCGCGAGCTGGGTGTCCGCTCCGATCCGGGTGGCCTCGACGACGAGCCGGCCCCCGGCGTTCACGGTCGCACCGGTGACGGTGTCCCCGACGGTCACGTCCACCGGCACCGACTCGCCGGTGAGCATGGAGGCGTCGACGGCCGACGTGCCCTCCACGACGGTCCCGTCGGTGGCGACCTTCTCGCCCGGCCGTACGACGAAGCGGTCGCCGACCGCCAGCCGCTCCACGGGGACGCGGACCTCACGGCCGTCCCGCAGGACGGCGACGTCCTTGGCGCCGAGCTCCATCAGGGCCCGCAGAGCCGCTCCCGCGCGCCGCTTGGAGCGGGCCTCCAGGAACCGGCCGAGCAGGATGAACGCGATGACGCCCGCGGCGACCTCGAGATAGAGCGTGGACGCGCCGTCCGTACGGGAGACGGTGAACTCGAAGGCGTGCCGCATGCCCGGCATCCCCGCGTCGCCGAAGAACAGCGCCCACAGGGACCAGCCGAACGCCGCGAGGGTGCCGACCGAGACCAGGGTGTCCATGGTGGCCGCGCCGTGCCGCGCGTTCATGAGCGCGGCCCGGTGGAAGGGCAGCCCGCCCCAGACGACGACGGGCGCGGCGAGCGTCAGCGAGAGCCACTGCCAGTTGTCGAACTGGAGGGCCGGGATCATCGACATCAGGACGACGGGCAGGGCGAGCAGCGCGGAGACGGTCAGACGCACGCGCAGCGCGGCCGTCTCGGGGTCGTCGTCGGCGGGAGGTGCCGTCTCCTCGGGCGCCGCGGGCGGCGGGGGTTCCTCGGCGGTGTAGCCCGTCTTCACCACGGTGGCGATCAGATCGGCGACCTGTACCCCCACGGGGTAGGAGACCTTGGCCTTCTCCGTCGCGAAGTTGACGGTGGCGGTGACGCCGTCCATCCGGTTGAGCTTCTTCTCGACCCGGGCCGCGCAGGAGGCGCAGGTCATCCCGCCGATGGAGAGCTCGACCTCCGAGGTCGTGCCTATGGGTGTCACGGGTGCTGCGGTGGTCATGGTCCGGCTCCAGGAATGAGCCGGGCCGCGCGGAGCCGGTATCAGCCGGTCGGCACGGCCCGGTACGGAGGAGAGGGGCTGCTGGGGTCCGCTCAGGCCGGGCCGACGAGCTCGAAGCCCGCCTCGTCCACCGCGGCGCGGACGGCGTTCTCGTCGAGCGCGGTCTCGGAGACGACGGTGACCTCGCCGGTCGAGGCGACGGCCTTCACGGAGGTGACGCCGGAGATCTGGGAGATCTCGCCGCTGACGGAGCCTTCACAGTGTCCGCAGCTCATCCCGCTCACCTGGTAGACGGCGGTGACGGAACCCGGGGTGTCGGTCTGCGCGGTCATGGCGTTACTCCTCGTCGAGGCGTCCGGTGCGTGCGTGTGGGGGAGAGGCCCCTGGGAACCCAGGGTTCTCCTCGATGGTCACCACACTATACCCCTAGGGGGTATTAATCCAAGCGAGCCCGGGTGTGCCCGGCGGCTGGTTCCGGGTCGAGGATCACTGGTTGATTTGTCCGAACCTTATGGCAAAGATCCCTGATGTCGCGGACGGGGAGGCCGGTGCCGCCGATGCCTGGCGCGTCCGGCACGGCCGGTCTGTCCGGCGTGTCCGGTGCGCCCGGCGCGACTCAGTGGCCGACGGGCTGCTCGTTCCCGAGGATCGGCTCCAGGTAGCGGTGCATGACCGTCTTCAGCTCCGCCACGTAGGCGTCCCGCTCGGCGCCCTCGTGGGACATGATCAGGGTGAGGCCGGCCTTGAAGAGGTGGAGCGTCATGTTCGCCGTGCGGGTGCGCTCGTCCGGCGGGAGGTCCGGCAGGCGGGTCGCGATCATCTCCTCGACGCGGGCGAGGAGGGTGCAGTGCACGCTGCCGATCTCCTCGACGATCGGCCCCGGGGTGTCGGGGCCGTGCATCAGGACGGCGAAGGCCGGGTTCTCGACGTTGAACGCGATCAGCGGGTCGAGGACCGCGTCGAGCATCCGGTCCAGCGGGAGGCCGATGTTCTCCGGCGTGAGCGCCTGTCCGTGCGACCGGGCCCAGTGCTCCAGCAGCTGGTCGCCGAGGCCGACCGCGATGGCTTCCTTGTTCGGGAAGAACTGGTAGAGCGTGCCGGGTGAGACACCGGCCTCGCGGGCGATGGCGTTCGTGCTCGCCGCCGTGTAGCCGGACTGGCAGAACACGGAGGCCGCCGCCTCCAGGAGCTGGGCGATACGGCGCTCCCCGCGGGCCTGCCGGCGGCGCGGCTTGTCCTCGGCGCGCTGCTGCCGCGTCGGTGACTCCTCGGTCTGCTGCTTATCGGGCACGGGTTATCCCCAGCTTCTCGGGACGCGATTGACAAACACGAGTGGTCGCTCGCATTCTTGAAAAACGCGAGCGATGGCTCGTGTTTGCCATTCTATGGCAATGGGCGATCCATGCTGCCTGCACGGGAGCGGGCCATCAGGGTCACGGTGAAGGGGACACCACATCATGTCCGAAGTCGACGACGCGGGTGACGGGCCCGGAGCGAGGCCCGGCCAGGGCTCGGAGGCGGGCTCGGGCGGGGGCGCGCGGCTCGGCGGATGGACCCGGTTCGTGACCGCGCGGCCGCGGCTCTCCCTGCTCGTGGCCCTCCTGCTCACCGCTCTCGCCGTGGTCGCGGGCAGCGGGGTCGCCGACCGGCTGGGCAGCGGGGGCTGGGAGGACCCGACCGCGCAGTCGACGTACGCGACCAAGGCGCTGGAGCGGGAGTTCCCCGCATCGCAGCCCAATCTGCTGCTCCTCGTCGACGCGGGCGCCGCCTCGGTCGACGACCCCTCCGTCGCCGCCGAGGCCAAGCGGCTCACGGCGCGCCTGGCCACCGAGCGGGGCGTCACGGGCGTCGGTGCCTACTGGCAGTCCGGTTCTCCCGCGCTGAAGGCGCGTGACGGCCACGAGGCGCTGATCGCCGCGCGCCTCACCGGCGACGAGAAGACCGCGTCCGACACCCTGGACCGGCTCGCACCCTCCTTCCGCGGAAGGAGCGGCCCCGTCGAGGTCGAGGTCGGCGGACCCGTCGCCGTGCGGCACGAGATGCAGACGACCATCCGCGAGGACCTGACCCGGGCCGAGATGATCGCCCTTCCGGTGACCCTCCTGCTGCTGGTCATGGTCTTCGGGAGCGCCGTCGCGGCCCTGCTGCCGCTCGGGGTCGGCATCATCGCGATCCTCGGCACCAACGCCGTGCTGCGCGGACTCACCGAGGTCACGGACGTCTCGGTCTTCGCGATGAACCTGACCACGGCCCTCGGTCTCGGTCTCGCCATCGACTACGCCCTGTTCATCGTCCGCAGGTTCCGTGAGGAGCTGGCCTCCGGGGCCCCGCCGCGCACCGCGGTCGGCACCACCCTGCGCACGGCGGGCCGCACCGTGCTCTTCTCCTCCCTCACCGTCGCGGTGTCGCTGGCCGCGATGCTGCTCTTCCCGCAGTACTTCCTGCGCTCCTTCGCCTACGCCGGCATCGCCGTCGTGCTGCTGGCCGCGGCCGCCGCCCTGATTCTGCTCCCCGCGGCGCTGGTGCTCCTCGGCGACCGGGTGAACTCCCTGGACCTGCGGCGCCTGTTCCGGCGCGGAAAGCCGAGTCCGGCCGACGAAGGGGCCGCCTGGGGACGCATGGCCTCCCTCGTGATGCGCAGGGCACCGCTCTTCGCGGTGGCCACCACGGCCGGCCTCATCGTCCTCGGACTGCCCTTCCTGGGCGTGAAGTTCGGCACGGCCGACGACCGCCAGCTGCCCTCGGGCGCGGAGTCGCACATCGTCCAGCAGCACATCCGCGACGGCTTCCCGGGCAGCCCCGGCGGCGGTCTGGAGATCCTGGCCGAGGGAGCGGCCACCCCGACCCAGTACGCCCGGTACAGGGACCGGATCGCCGCGCTGCCCGAGGTGCTGCGTGTGGACGGGCCGCTGGTGAAGGGCGACGCGGCGTACTTCACGGTGCTGCCGAAGGGCGAGGCCGTGGACGAGGGGGCCCAGCGGCTGGTGGGTGAACTCCGGGCGGCGGACGCTCCGTTCGACACCTCCGTGACCGGCACGGCGGCCGTCCTGGTCGACTCCAAGCACGCGATAGCCGACCGGTTGCCGTGGGCGGCCGCGTTCATCGCGATCGTCACCCTGTTCCTGGTGTTCCTGCTGACCGGCAGCGTGCTGATCCCGGTCCAGGCGGTGCTGCTCAACGCGCTCAGCCTGACCGCGATGTTCGGTGCGGTGGTCTGGGTCTTCCAGGACGGCCATCTCTCCGGCCTCCTCGACTTCACCAGCTCCGGTTCGATCGAGACGACCCTCCCGGTCCTGATGTTCTGCGTCGCCTTCGGTCTCTCCATGGACTACGGCGTGTTCCTCCTCTCCCGGATCAAGGAGGAGTACGACCACACCGGCGACCACCGGGAGGCGGTCCGCTTCGGGCTTCAGCGCACCGGCGGGCTCATCACCGCCGCCGCGGTCATCCTCGCGGTGGTGATGGTCGCCATCGGCACCTCCCGGGTCGCGAACACCAAGATGCTCGGACTGGGCATCGCGCTCGCCGTGCTGATGGACGCGATGGTCGTCCGCAGCCTGCTGGTCCCGGCGGTCATGCGCCTGACCGGCCGGGCCACCTGGTGGGCGCCCGGTCCCCTGCGGCGCTTCCACGACCGGTTCGGACTCAGCGAGGGGGAGGCGCCTGAGGCGGCCCCTGCGCCGGCGCCCGAGCCCGGCCGGGACAAGGCGGGCGCGCGCGGATAGCGTTCCCGGGGAAGGTGATCTCCGGGCGGAGGGCGGAAGCCGATGCGGGCAGTGGTGTTCGAGCGGTACGGGGAGCCGGCCGAGGTGCGGGAGGTGGCGGACCCGGCGCCCGCGGAACACGGGGTCGTGGTGCGCGTCGAGTCCACGGGGCTGTGCCGGAGCGACTGGCACGGCTGGATGGGCCACGACCCGGACATCACGCTGCCGCATGTTCCCGGGCACGAACTCGCCGGGGTGGTCGAGGCGGTGGGTGCCCGGGTGACCGGCTGGCATCCCGGCGACCGGGTCACCGTCCCGTTCGTCTGCGCCTGCGGAAGCTGTCCCGCGTGCGCGGCGGGCGACCAGCAGGTGTGCGAGCGGCAGACCCAGCCGGGGTTCACGCACTGGGGGTCCTTCGCCCGGTACGTGGCGCTCGACCACGCCGACGTGAACCTGATCGCGGTGCCGCCGGAGTTGTCCTTCGCGACGGCTGCCTCGCTGGGCTGCCGGTTCGCCACGGCGTTCCGGGCGGTGGCCGCCCAGGGAAGGGCGGCCGCGGGGGAGTGGGTCGCGGTGCACGGCTGTGGCGGTGTCGGCCTCTCGGCGGTGATGATCGCGGCGGCCTCGGGGGCCCGGGTCGTGGCCGTCGACGTGTCACCCGCGGCGCTCGACCTCGCGCGGAAGTTCGGGGCGGCCCAGTGCGTGGACGCCTCTGCCGTGGCCGACCCGGCGCAGGCGGTCCGTGAACTGACCGGCGGTGGCGCGCATGTGTCGCTGGACGCCCTCGGATCGCCCGCCACCTGCGTGGCCTCGGTGAACGGTCTGCGCCGACGCGGTCGGCACGTCCAGGTCGGCCTGCTGCCCTCCCCGACCGGTACGACCCCGGTTCCGATGGCCCGGGTGATCGGCCTCGAACTCGAACTCCTCGGCAGCCACGGCATGGCCGCCCACGCCTACCCGGCGATGATGGAACTGGTCCGTGCCGGGACGCTCCGGCCCGACCTCCTGGTGACGTCCACCATCACACTGGACGCGGCACCGGCCGCACTGGCGGCCGTGGGTTCGGCACCGGGCTCGGGGGTGACCGTCATCGAGCCGTGGAGCTGACGGTCCCCCGGGCCGGTGGTCAGTGAGCCGTGGGGCCGGCGGGGTGCCCCCGGTGGGCGGCCCACTCATGGGCGAGGACCGACATCCGTACGGCGTCGATCCACTCCCCGTCGTGCAGGAGCGTCTGGCGCTCGACCCCCTCGGCCACGAAGCCGGCCTTCTCATAGGTGCGGCGGGCCCGGGGGTTGAAGGCGAAGACGTACAGCGAGACGCGGTGCAGGGCCAGTTGCTCGAAGGCGTGGCCGACGAGCAGCCGGGTGGCCTCGGTGCCCAGACCCCGGTCCCGGCCCCGGGGGCCGATGAGGATGCGGAACGTGCAGTTGCGGTTGTGCCGGTCCCACTCGTTCAGGACGGCCTCGCCGACCAGTTCGCCGGTGGCGCGGTCCACCACCCCGAGGTCCAGCCTGTCCGGCTGTTCGCCGCGCGTCCCGTACCAGGAACGCAGCCGCTCCGGCCCGAACTCCTCGTCGGGGCTGCCGGTGAGCCGCAGGACCTCGGGGTCGGCCAGGATCTCCGCCATCACCGGGACGTCGTCCACGGTGAACGGTCGCAGCAGGGTCTTCTCGCCGGTGAGGACGGGTTTCACGGAGAAGGTCACCAGTGGATCATCGGCGTGCGAGCGGCACGGCGGCAACCGAATTGGGGCGGTGCCCCACCCGGAGGCGAGGCACCCGGACATGAAGGACCCGGACATGAGGACCCGGACATGAAGGACCCGGCGGAAGGGGTCACTCGTCTCTGCGGCCCCGGTTTCCCGGTCGCGAGGCGACCCAGGACCGGACGGTGTCCGCGTACCAGTAGGGCTTTCCGCCTTCGACATGGTCGGGCGGCGGCAGCAGCCCGTGCTTGCGGTAGGAGCGCACCGTGTCCGGCTGCACCTTGATGTGCGCCGCGATCTCCTTGTACGACCAGAGCCTACGGTCGGTCATGAGTGGCACCTCCCTGCGCGCGCCGCGGCGGCGGCCTGGGGCGGCCGTCGGGGGAGCCGGGCGCTGCGCTGGTGATCACAAAGCCTGTGCCCCGTGAACGACGCAGCGTGAGGACAGGGCAGTGGCTGTTGACCGGGTGTGACGCAAGACCCGCGTACACGCGACATGTGTGACACGAAGGTGTTTTTTGTGACACGAGTGACGCATTGGTCGCCAAGGGACGGGAGATCGTCGGTCTGGTGATGCCGGTGACGCCCGGGGGTGACCTGAGCGGGGACAGGACCGGAAGGGCCGGGCCCTTTCCCGAACGCTCATCGTCGTTCGGGCGGAGGGACGCCCCCGACGCCCCTGCCGGCGGGCCCGGCCCACCGGCTCCCCGCGCCCCGCATCCCCCGGGTCCGCGGCCGGAAAGCACAGCCTGCCGTCGGCGCTGGCCGGTGGTCTTGGAGAAAATCGCCCTTCGGTCGATCGCGTTCCGCTCCGGGGCTGGTGTGCTTCGGGCCGTTCGGGCTCAGTCCTGGAGCGGGCGTGCCCGGTCCGCCGCGCCGAACAGGGGAGGGAGCGGCGCGTTCCGCCCGGGGGAGAGCACCAGACTGGTCGCCTCGCCCGCCACCCGCTCGTCCCCCGGCGGAGCGGACGGCGCCGTCCGCGGAGCCGTCCGCGCGGCGGTGAAACCGCGCGGAGTGCACCCGGTCATCGCCCTGAACTCCCTGCTCAGGTGGGCCTGGTCGTAGTAGCCGCAGGTCGTGGCGGTCTCGGCCTGGGAGCGGCCCGACGCGAGCAGCCGCCGCGCCCGCTGGAGCCGCAGCACCCGGGCGGCGGCCTTCGGCCCGAGCCCTATCTGTTCCCGGAAGCGTTTCTCCAACTGCCGTACGCTCCAGCCGACCTCGTCGGCCAGACGCGGCACCGGGATGGCGCCCCCGGTCCCGCGCAGCCGGTCCCAGGCCCGCACCACCCGCGCCGAACTCGGCGTCCCCGCCCCGGCCCGGCGGGCGAGTGCGTCGTCGAGCAGCCCGAACCGTTCCGCCCAGCCGGGCAACGCGGCCAGCGCGGCGGAGAGTTCGGCGAAACTGCCCCAGCGGTCACCGCCCGCGGCTGCGCCCGGCGGGTGGGGCAGCTCGTCGGGGTCCACGGTCCGGTCGGTCAGTTCGTACTGGGGGGTGCCGAACAGGGTGAACGCCGCCCACGGCATGAGCAGTACCTCGATGCCGGACAGCCGTCCGCCGTGTTCACCCACGGCCGCGGTGGTGGCCGGCCCCGAGAAGACCGACACAAGGGTGGCCGGTGGCCGGCCCGAGCGGGTGATGCGCACCGGCTGGTCGAACCCCAGGAGCAGTGTCGCCGCACCGATCGGGGCCTCCAGCCGGCGCCGCGGGCCGTCGAGGGAGAGCCGGATGCCGCGGTAGCCGATCACGCCGGGCCGCAGGCGCGGGTGGGGCGGCGCGACCGCGGTCTCCCAGGAACCGCCCGGTCCGTCACCCGCCCGCAGGACGAGTTCCGCCGCCGCCCGGGTGACAGCCCCTTCCAGGGTCCGCGTGACGGCCTCCGCCGTCGCCGGACCGGCAGCCCCCTGCGTCACCCGTGCGGCGGCCCCCGCGCGGCGGGGGCGCCCGGGCGGCCCCGAGGACCCGCCGGGCCCCGAGCGCTCGTCGGGTCCTGCGGACGCGGAGGTCATGCCCCGCAGGACCTCAGGAACGCCCGGGTGCGCCGGGCGATCGGCAGTGGCTTGTCCGGCGGACACGGATACATGTCCTGCTCGACGATCGCGAAGAGCTCGACGCCGAGCTGCTGCGCGGCGGCGAGGACGGGCTCCAGCGCCGGCACGCCGGACGGCGGTTCGCACATCACGCCGCGCGCGACGGCCGGCCCGAACGGCACCTCCTCGGCGCGTACCCCGGCCAGCACCAGCGGGTCCACCTGCTTGAGGTGGAGGTAGCCGATGCGTTCGCAGTACGTCTCGATGAGCTTGACGCTGTCGCCGCCGCAGTAGGCGTAGTGGCCCGTGTCCAGACACAGCGACACCAGGGAGGAGTCGGTCGCGTCGAGGAAGCGCGTCACGTTCTCCTCGCTGTCGATGTGCGTGTCGGCGTGCGGGTGGACGACGATCCGCAGCCCGTAGCGCTCGCGCACCTCATGGGCGAGCCGCTCGGTCTGGGCCGTCAGATTGCGCCACTGGGTCGGCGTCAGCGTGCTGTCCTCCAGCACCGCGCCGGTCTTGTCGTCGCGCCAGAAGGCCGGGATGACGACGAGATGCTCGGCACCCATCGCCTGAGTGAGCGCCGCGATGTCCGAGACGTGCGCCCAGGTGGACTCCCAGACGTCGGGACCGCGGTGCAGCCCGGTGAAGACCGTGCCCGCCGAGACGGTGAGCCCGCGCCGCGCGGTCTCCTCCTTGAGGACGTCCGGATCGGTGGGCAGATAGCCGTACGGGCCGAGTTCGATCCACTCGTAGCCCGAGCCGGAGACCTCGTCGAGGAAGCGCTGCCAGGGGACCTGCCCCGGGTCGTCGGGGAACCAGACGCCCCAGGAGTCGGGAGCCGAACCGATCCGGATGCGCGACAGTGAGGACGGAGGTGACGACCGCGCTGACGACTCCGGAGAGGTCCCGTACCCGGGCCGCGGCGATGACTGAGGTGGCAACGACGTCATGGGCGTCAGCTTCCGGCGGCTCCGGAGAGGTGTCAAGGCCTCGTCCGAATGTCTGGACAAAACGTTGACAGGCTCCGCGTGCGGGACTAGACCTGGGGACAGCCGTAGGGAAGGGAACTCGATGGCGTACGAGCTGATCACCATGGGGCGGATCGGTGTGGACCTCTACCCGTTGCAGACGGGAGTCCCGCTGGCCCGGGTGACGTCCTTCGGCAAGTTCCTCGGCGGCTCGGCGACCAACGTCGCGGTGGCGGCCGCGCGGCTCGGACGGCGTACGGCGGTCATCACCCGGACGGGCGACGATCCCTTCGGGGCCTATCTGCGCGAGACGTTGCGCGACTTCGGCGTCGACGACCGCTGGGTCACCGCGGTCCCCGGTCTGCCGACCCCGGTCACCTTCTGCGAGATCTTCCCGCCGGACGACTTCCCGCTCTACTTCTACCGGCAGCCGAAGGCCCCCGACCTGGAGATCGGCGCCCACGAACTCGACCTGGGCGAAGTGCGCGCCGCCCGCGTCTTCTGGATGACGGGCACGGGACTGAGCGCGGAACCGAGCCGCACGGCCACGCTCGCCGCCCTGGCCCACCGGGCCCGGTCCGGTACGACGGTCTTCGACCTCGACTGGCGCCCCATGTTCTGGGGGGACCCGGCCGCGAACAGCCCGGCCGGGAAGAACGGAGCTCCGCACGGCATGGCGCGGAAGGACCTCGCCGCCTCGGCGCGCCCCTTCTACGCGGAGGCCCTGCGCCACGCCACCGTCGCCGTCGGCAATGTCGACGAGGTCGAGATCGCGACGGGCGAGCGCGAGCCGCACGCCGCCGCCGACGCCCTCCTCGAAGCCGGTGTCGAACTCGCCGTGGTGAAGCAGGGCCCCAAGGGTGTTCTCGCCGTCCATCGCGACGGCACCCGGGCCGAGGTCCCGCCCCTCCCGGTCGAGGTCCTCAACGGCCTCGGCGCGGGAGACGCGTTCGGCGGCTCCCTCTGTCACGGACTGCTCGCCGGCTGGGACCTGGAGCGGGTCATGCGCCACGCGAACGCGGCGGGCGCCATCGTCGCCTCCCGACTGGAGTGCTCCTCCGCGATGCCGACGCCGGACGAGATCGAAGGGGCCCTCGCGGCGGGAGCGGTGCGGTGAGGGCGGGCCACGTCGGGGGAGCCCGCCACGAGCAGGGCGGCGACGCGCCGCCGCCTCACGAGGCGGTCGAGCACGCCCGGGCGGGCGCGCCGGAGAGAACCGAGCCCGCCGGTGTCCCGCCCGACGGACCGCTCTCCGTCACCCCCGCCACCCCCACCACGTACGACCGACTGCGCCCGCCGTCCCCTCGCGTCGATGTCCTGGCTCTCGTCCAGGTCCGGGCCCGTCATCCCGAAGCGATCGCCGAGGCCGCGGCGCGGCGGGTGCGGCGGCCGCTGGTCGACGGGTCCGGGCGGCTGATGATCGTCGCCGCGGACCACCCGGCGCGCGGCGTGCTGGCCGTCGGCGACCGGAAGCTGGCCATGGCGGGGCGCGCCGATCTGCTGGAGCGGCTGTGTCTCGCGCTCTCCCGCCCCGGAGTGGACGGCGTGCTCGCCACCGCCGACATCCTCGACGACCTGCTGCTGCTCGGCGCGCTCGACGGCAAGGTGGCCATCGGGTCGATGAACCGGGGCGGACTCGCGGGTTCCGCCTTCGAGCTGGACGACCGGTTCACCGGGCACCGCCCGAAGGACCTCGAGCGGCTCGGGTTCGACGCGGGCAAGCTGCTGCTGCGCATCGACTACGACGATCCGGGCTCGTTGCGCACCCTGGAGTCCACGGCCCGGGTGATCGACGACATGGCCGAGCGTCAACTTCCGGTCTTCGTCGAACCGTTCCTCTGCCGTCGCCGGAAGGACGGTAGCCTGCGCAACGATCTGAGCGCCGAGGCCGTCACCAAGTCGATCGCCATCGCCGGCGGCCTGGGCGGCAGTTCGGCGTACACCTGGCTGAAGGTCCCCGTCACCGAGAACCCGGACGACATGGCCCGCGTCATGGAGACCTCCACGCTGCCCGCCGTCCTGCTCGGGGGCGATGTCGGCGAGGACCAGGAGGGTGCGTACGAGAAGTGGCGCGGGGCGCTCCGACTCCCCACCGTGCAGGGACTGGTGGTGGGCCGTTCGCTGCTGTACCCCGCGGACGGCGATGTCGCCGCGGCCGTGGACACCGCCGTCGGACTGCTGTGAGGGCCGCATGAGTCGTCCGAGCAACGAGCTGTACGTGCCCAGGGGCACCACGGCCGACGCGTACTACGCCCTCGACATCGATCCCGAACGGGCCGGCTGGACCCACAGCAGTCTGCGGGTCGTGGAACTGGCGCCCGGTGGCACCCACACCTTCACCACCGGGGACAGTGAGTGGATCGTGCTCCCGCTCGGCGGCGGCTGCACGGTGCGCGCCAAGGACGGCACGGAGCAGGAAGAGTTCCGACTCCTGGGCAGAAGGAGCGTGTTCGACGGAGTCTCCGACTTCGCGTACGTGCCCCGTGAGGCCCGGGTCCAGATCGCCTCCGGCGTGGGAGGCCGCTTCGCCCTGGCAGGAGCGAAGTGCGAGCGCCGACTCCCCGCCCGCTACGGCCCCGCGCCGGAGGTTCCCGTCGAAGACCGCGGCAGCGGCGACTGCGCCCGCCAGGTGCGCAATTTCGCCGCCGCCGACGTCTTCGAGTGCGACCGGCTGATCGCCGTCGAGGTGATCACCCCCGGCGGCAACTGGTCCTCGTATCCGCCCCACAAGCACGACGAACACCTGCCCGGTGTCGAGTCGCGGCTGGAGGAGATCTACTACTTCGAGATCGACGGCCCGAACGGTTTCGGCTATCAGCGCGTATTCCCTTCCCGTGAGGGCGGTTCCGACGTCCTCGCCGAGGTCCGCACCGGCGATGCCGTCCTCGTCCCCGACGGATGGCACGGTCCGTCCATCGCCCAGCCCGGCCACGCCATGTACTACCTGAACGTCATGGCGGGACCGGGCGGGGACAGGGAGTGGCGGATCCGCTTCCACCCGGGACACGTAGAGAGCACAGGGGGATACCGATGACCTCGACGACGAGGCTGACGGTCGCGCAGGCGCTGGTGCGGTTCCTGGCCGCGCAGTACACGGAACGGGACGGTGAGCGACGCCGCCTGATCGGCGCCACCTGGGGCATCTTCGGCCACGGGAACGTCGCCGGGATCGGCCAGGCGCTCGTCGAGTACGCCGACGAGATGCCGTACCACCAGGGGCGCAACGAACAGGCCATGGTGCACGCGGCGGTCGGCTACGCGCGCCAGTGCGGCCGGCTGTCGGCGCACGCCGTGACCACCTCCATCGGGCCCGGCGCCACCAACCTCGTCACCGGCGCCGCGCTCGCCACGATCAACCACCTCCCGGTGCTGCTCCTGCCCGGCGACGTGTTCGCGACCCGCCCCGCCGACCCGGTGCTCCAGCAGCTCGAAGTCCCCTACGCCGGGGACGTGTCGGTCAACGACTGTCTGCGCCCGGTGTCGAAGTACTTCGACCGGATCACCCGCCCCGAAGCCCTGATCCCGGCGGCCCTCCAGGCGATGCGCGTGCTCACCGACCCCGTCGACACCGGCGCCGTCACGCTCGCGCTGCCGCAGGACGTGCAGGCGGAGGCGTACGACTGGCCCGAGGAGTTCTTCGCCGAGCGGACCTGGGCCGTGCGGCGCCCGGCGGCCGACGCCGGTGAACTGGCCGGTGCCGTCGCGGCGGTCCGCGAGGCCCGGCGTCCGCTGATCGTGGCGGGCGGCGGCGTCCACCACAGCCGCGCGGAGGAGGCGCTCGCGGAGCTCGCCTCCGCCACCCGCATCCCCGTGGCCTCCACCCAGGCGGGCAAGGGCTCGCTGCGCTGGGACCACCCCCAGGACGTCGGCGGCATCGGCCACACCGGCACGGCGACCGCCGACGAGCTCGCCCGCACCGCCGACCTGGTGATCGGCGTCGGTACCCGCTACACCGACTTCACCACCGCCTCCGGCACCCTTTTCGGCGCCTCGGGTGTCCGCTTCCTCAACCTCAACATCGCTCCGTACGACGGCCACAAACTCGCCGGCACACCGCTGATCGCCGACGCGCGCGCCGGTCTCGAGGCCCTCACCGAGGCTCTCCTGATGCACGGGTACCGTGCCGAGCCCGCGTACGTCACCGAGTACACGGACGACAAGGAGCGCTGGGAGTACCGCGTCGACGCGGCCTACGAGGCCGAGGACGTCGACATCCGGCCCACCCAGCCGCAGGTGCTCGGCGTCCTCGACGAGCTGGTCACCGAGGACGACATCCTGATCAACGCGGCCGGCTCGCTCCCCGGCGACCTGCACAAGCTGTGGCGGGCGCGGTCGCGGGACCAGTACCACGTCGAGTACGGCTACTCGTGCATGGGCTACGAGATCCCGGCGGCGATCGGCGTACGGATGGCGGCCCCGGACCGGCCCGTGTGGGCGCTGGTCGGCGACGGCACCTATCTGATGATGCCGACCGAGATCGTCACCGCCGTCCAGGAGGGCGTCGCGATCAAGGTGATCATCCTCCAGAACCACGGGTACGCCTCGATCGGCGGTCTCTCCGAGGCCGTGGGCGGCGAGCGGTACGGCACGGCGTACCGCCACCGCGCCGAGGACCGTACGTACACGGGGGCGCCGCTGCCGGTGGATCTCGCGGCCAACGCGGCCAGCCTGGGCATGCGCGTCCTACGCGCGAAGACCGTGCGTGACCTGCGGGCCGCCCTGGCCGAGGCGCGCGACGCGGACACTCCCACTTGTGTCTACGTGGAGACCGAAACGGCAGACACAGTGTCGGGCGCGCCCCCGGCCCAAGCCTGGTGGGATGTACCTGTGGCCGAGACCGCGACCCGATCGTCGGCGGTCAAGGCACGTGAGGAGTACGACCGGCACGTCGCCGCCCGACGCCGCCATCTGTGAAGGAGTGCATGGCCATGACGAAGACCGTCGACCACTGGATCGGTGGCAAGACCGTCGAGGGTGCGTCGGGTACGTACGGGCCGGTCACCGACCCGGCGACCGGCGCCGTGACCACGAAGGTCGCGTTCGCGAGCGTCGAGGAGGTCGACGCGGCGGTCGCCGCCGCGAAGGACGCCTACGCGACCTGGGGACAGTCCTCGCTGGCCAAGCGGTCCACGATCCTGTTCAAGTTCCGCGCGCTGCTCGACGCCAACCGGGACGCGATCGCCGAGCTGATCACCGCCGAGCACGGCAAGGTGCACTCGGACGCGCTCGGCGAGGTCGCGCGCGGCCTGGAGATCGTCGACCTGGCCTGCGGGATCACCGTGCAGCTGAAGGGCGAGCTGTCGACCGAGGTGGCCTCCAAGGTCGACGTGGCGTCGATCCGGCAGCCGCTCGGTGTCGTCGCGGGCATCACGCCGTTCAACTTCCCGGCCATGGTGCCGATGTGGATGTTCCCGCTCGCCATCGCGTGCGGCAACACCTTCGTCCTCAAGCCGTCCGAGAAGGACCCGTCGGCCGCCATGAAGCTCGCCGAGCTGCTGGCCGAGGCCGGTCTGCCCGACGGTGTCTTCAACGTCGTGCACGGCGACAAGGTGGCCGTCGACCGTCTCCTCGAGCACCCGGACGTCAAGGCGGTGTCCTTCGTGGGCTCGACGCCGATCGCCCGCTACATCCACACCACCGCCGCCGCGAACCACAAGCGGGTCCAGGCCCTGGGCGGTGCCAAGAACCACATGCTGGTCCTGCCGGACGCCGACCTGGACGCGGCCGCGGACGCCGCCGTCTCCGCCGCGTACGGCTCGGCCGGCGAGCGCTGCATGGCGATCTCCGCGGTCGTGGCGGTCGGCTCCATCGGCGACGAGCTGGTGGACAAGATCCGTGAGCGCGCCGAGAAGATCAAGATCGGTCCCGGCAACGACCCGACCTCCGAGATGGGCCCGCTCATCACGGCCGTCCACCGCGACAAGGTGGCGTCGTACGTGAAGGGCGCCGCCGACCAGGGCTCCGAGGTCGTCCTCGACGGCACGGGCTACACGGTCGACGGGTACGAGGACGGCCACTGGATCGGCCTCTCGCTCCTGGACCGCGTGCCGGTGACGGCGGACGCGTACAAGGACGAGATCTTCGGCCCGGTGCTGTGCGTGCTGCGCGTGGACACCTACGAGGAGGGCGTGGCGCTGATCAACGCGTCCCCCTTCGGCAACGGCACCGCGATCTTCACCCGGGACGGCGGCGCCGCCCGTCGCTTCCAGCTGGAGATCGAGGCGGGCATGGTCGGCGTGAACGTGCCGATCCCGGTGCCCGTCGGCTACCACTCCTTCGGCGGCTGGAAGGACTCCCTCTTCGGGGACCACCACATCTACGGGAACGACGGCACGCACTTCTACACCCGCGGCAAGGTCGTCACCACCCGCTGGCCGGACCCGTCGGAGGCGCCGACGGGCGTCGACCTGGGCTTCCCGCGCAATCACTGAGGCGCCCCCGGTGCCCCGCCCCTCGTCCGGGGGGCGGGGCACCGTCGCGTTCCGGGCCCCTGCCGTCCGCAGGGCCTTCCCCTCGGTGGTGACGCCGGAGTTCTCGCCGTCCGCGGGCGTCCGGAGTGCGGACCAATCCTGGCGAATTTCGGGACCCCGACTGCGGTTCTCGTCATGGGGTGATGAAACGGGTAGCGCAGGCAGATTGGCGATGCTTCCTTGGAAAGCAAGGTCATGATCCGCCAGGTATTGATGATTGCAACATGATGGCGTTGAAGCCTGGGAAAGTTATGTGACGTGGGCCGCTCCGCTATTGCGGATTCCGTAGGTAAACGGCCATTGACGCAACGGTTTCCGTCAAGGTTCCATCAGCGCGGGAGCGGACGAGAAGAGGCACCACGCGAGCCGCCGGAGGCGATAGCGCTCCCGCCCGAACCACCTACGCACGAGTCGATCGGAACCACTTCATGACCGACACGCTCCGCCCTGTCGAGACCGCCGTCCCGGACGCCGCCCCCACGGCGACCGGGAACCCCCAAAAGCTCAAGCGATCCATCGGCATCGTCGGCGGCACCCTGCTGACGCTCTCGTGCGTGACACCCGCGTCGACGCTGTTCGTCGTGGTTCCCGACCTGTTCTCGTCGCTCGGCACGGCGACCGCGCTGACCATCGCGATCGGCTCCCTGCTCTGTATCGCCGTGGCGTTCTGCTACTCGGAGCTGGGCACCCTCATCCCCAGCGCGGGCGGCGAGTACGCCATGGTCTCCACGATGGCCGGACGTCTCGCGGGCTGGCTCGTCTTCGTGCTCTCCCTGCTGGTCGTCATGATCGTGCCGCCGGTGATCGCGATGGGCACGGCCGACTACCTGGCGCCCATCGTCCATCTGAACCCCTCGGTCGCCGGTGCGGCCGTGATGATCCTGGCCACCCTCGCCGGCCTCCTCGACCTGCGCGCCAACGCCTGGATCACCGGCATCTTCCTGGTCCTCGAGGTCATCGCCGCGGCGCTCGTTGCGGTTCTGGGCTTCGCCCACAGCGAGCGGGGCGTCGGCAGCCTCGTCTCGATGCAGGTCACGGACTCCGGCGGCCACACGGACACCGTGACGGCCATGCTCGTCGTCTCCGGGCTCGCCATCGCCCTCTTCATAACCCAGGGCTTCTCGACCGCGGTCTACCTCTCCGAGGAACTGGAGAACCCGCGCCGCAACGTCGCCCGTACCGTCCTCGCCACCCTCGCCATCTCCACGGTCATCATCCTGGTGCCGGTCGTCGCGATCACCATGGGCGCCTCCGACCTGTCGGCCCTGACCGGCGGTGACATCAGCGGCATGGTCACGGCCTGGTCCAACTCGGCCGTCGGCACCTTCGTCAGCCTCTGCGTCGCCCTCGCGATCATCAACGCGGGCATCGTGATGGTCATCCAGAACTCGCGCGTCCTGTTCGCCTCGGCCCGCGACAAGGCGTGGCCCGGCCCGGTCAACGAGGGTCTGTCCCGGCTCGGCCGGTTCGGCTCCCCCTGGGTCGCCACCCTGCTGGTGGGCGTTCCCGGCGCCGCCCTCTGCTTCGTCAACCTGGACACCCTGTACGGCGTGACGGGCGTGTCGGTGACGGCCATGTACCTGCTCGTCGCGGTCGCCGCGCTGCTCGCCCGGCGCGGTCACCACCGCCACACGCCCGCCTGGCGGATGCCGCTGTGGCCCGCGGTGCCGGTCCTGCTGATCGCGGTCCTCGCCTACATCCTCACCCAGCAGGAGACGGTCTACCTGCTGTGGACCGGCGGCATCACCGCGGTCGCCACCCTCTACTGGGCCTTCTACCTGCGGCCCCGCCGCGACACCCGCTGGCTGGTCTCGATCCCCGAGGACGCGGAGGCGTAACCGCGCGGCACGCCCCGCCGGACCCGGCCCTGCCCCGGCGGCCTCACCCGAAGTCCCACGTCACCACCGTGCACGTCCCGTCGTCCTTGCCACCCGCGCTGCGGTAGGTGGCGAGGGCGACGTCGTTCCCGGTGTCCACACCGACCCACATCCCGTAGCAGCCGCGTTCCCGGGCCAGGGCGGAGAGTTCGCGGATCAGCGCCCGCCCGGTGCCGCGCCGCCGGAACGCCTCGGCCACCGCCAGCTCGTACAGGAACATCTCGGTGCCCTTGTCGGGGTGGACCGTCTCCACGCCGCTGATGAAGCCGACGGGGACCTCGCCCTCGTAGGCCAGGTACAGGTGGTGGCCCCGGGTGTCCAGGAACCGCCGGGCCCACTCGGGACGCACGGGATGGTCGAAGAGGTACTCGGCGGCGGTCAGTTCCTCGACAGTGGTGGCGCGGCGCATCTCCATGGGGCGTTCGTACCACGGACGCGGTACGCGGGACCCGAGCCGTACTCCCGTGGGAGGGGTACGGGTTCAGCCCGGCGGCTGCCCCGGTCGCCGGCGGGCACCCGTACCGTTGAGGCATGGATCTTCGACTGCCCCGGCCGCGCGGGCCGCTCCGGGGGCGCCTCCCCGCCCGCACCAGGGCGCGAGCCCGCGGGCGATGGGCGGCCGCCACGGCGGCTGTCGCGCTGCTCGCCGGCGCGGGCACCTGGACCGCCGTCGCCGACGACGGCGCTCCCGCCGTGCACCGCGCCGACCACGTCATGGCCATGGACGGCGGGGTACGGCTCGACACGTCGTACTTCACCGCCGGCCCCTCCTCGCACCGCCGCCCCGCCGTCCTCCTCGCGCACGGCTTCGGCGGCAGCAAGGCCGACGTACGCGGCGAGGCGGAGAAGCTCGCCCGCGACGGGTACGCGGTGCTGACCTGGTCGGCGCGCGGCTTCGGCGAGTCCACCGGCAGGATCGGGCTGAACGACCCCGAGGGCGAAGTCGCCGACGTCTCCCGGCTCATCGACTGGCTCGCCCGGCGGCCCGAGGTCCGGCTGGACGGGAGCGGCGACCCGCGCGTCGGCGTCGCGGGCGCCTCGTACGGCGGGGCGGTCTCCCTGCTGGCCGCCGCGAACGACCGGCGCGTCGACGCGATCGCCCCGTCGATCACGTACTGGAACCTCGCGGACGCCCTGTTCCCCAACGGCGTGTTCAAGAAGACCTGGGCGGGCCTCTTCATCAACTCCGGCGGCGGCTGCCACCGGTTCCAGCCCGAGCTGTGCGCGATGTACAACCGGGTCGCGGAGGCCGGGAAGCCGGACGCGGCGGCGGTGAAGCTGCTCCAGGAGCGCAGCCCCTCCGCCGTCGGCGACCGCATCAAGGTGCCCACCCTCATCGTGCAGGGCCAGTCCGACTCCCTCTTCCCGCTCGGGCAGGCCGACGCCATGGCCGAGGCGATCAAGGCCAACGGCGCACCCGTGGACGTCGACTGGATCTCCGGCGGCCACGACGGCGGCGACCCGGAGACGGACCGCGTCACCTCCCGGGTCGGCTCCTGGTTCGACCGCTATCTGAAGGACGACAAGGGCGCCGACACCGGCCCCGCCTTCCGCGTCACCCGTACCGGAGGCATCGACTCCACCGACGGCGCCGCCCAGCTGCGCGGCGCGAGCGCCGACACCTACCCCGGACTGGCGAGCGTTCGGCACGCCATCACACTGACCGGCCGCGAGCAGAGCTTCGAGAACCCGGCGGGCGCCAGTCCGCCCGCCATCTCCGCCCTGCCCGGCCTCGGCGGCTCGGGCGGCCTCACCCAGCTCTCCTCCCTCGGCGTCGGGGTCTCCCTCGACTTCCCCGGCCAGTACGCCCGGTTCGAGTCCGCGCCCTTCCGCGACGACCTGCGGATCACCGGCTCGCCGACGGCGACGGTGCACGTCAGGTCGAGCACCGGCGACGCGGTCCTGTTCGGGAAGGTGTACGACGTCGGCCCGGGCGGCACCCAGCAGGTGCTGCCCTCCCAGCTGGTCACCCCGGTCCGCGTCGAGGGCGCGAAGACCGGCAAGGACGTGAGCCTCACCCTTCCCGCCGTCGACCACAAGGTCCAGCAGGGCCACCGGCTGCGCCTGGTCCTCGCCTCGACCGACCTCGGCTACGCCTCCCCGGCGGCCCCGGCCACCTACACCGTCTCCCTGAAGGGCGACCTCCGGGTGCCGACCGCCCCCGGTGTCACGAGCGCCGCCGCGCCGCGGCCCGCCTGGGTGTGGTGGCTGCCGCTCGCCGGCGCGCTGACCGCTCTGGCGCTGCTGGTGACCGGCCGCCGCCGCACGAGCGCCCCGGCACCCGATCCCGAGTCGGCCGAAGTCCCGCTCCGGATCACCGGCCTGAGCAAGCGCTACGCCAAGTCGGCGGACCGGTACGCGGTACGGGAACTGTCGTTCCGGGTGGAGAAGGGCCAGGTCCTCGGCCTGCTCGGGCCGAACGGCGCGGGCAAGACCACCACCCTGCGCATGCTCATGGGCCTCATCAAGCCCGACGACGGCGAGATCCGCGTCTTCGGGCACGCCATCCGTCCCGGCGCGCCGGTCCTCTCCCGGGTCGGGGCCTTCGTCGAGGGCGCGGGCTTCCTCCCGCACCTGTCCGGGCGCGAGAACCTGGAGCTGTACTGGCGGGCCACCGGCCGTCCCCCCGAGGACGCCCATCTGGAAGAGGCCCTGGAGATCGCCGGACTCGGCGACGCGCTGGCCCGCGCGGTGCGCACGTACTCCCAGGGAATGCGCCAGCGCCTCGCCATCGCCCAGGCCATGCTCGGCCTCCCGGACCTGCTGATCCTGGACGAACCGACCAACGGCCTCGACCCGCCGCAGATCCGCGAGATGCGCGAGGTGATGATCCGGTACGCCGCCGCGGGCCGCACCGTCATCGTCTCCAGCCATCTCCTCGCCGAGGTCGAGCAGACCTGCACCCACCTGGTGGTCATGGACCGCGGCCGGCTCGTCCAGGCCGGCCCGGTGTCCGAGATCATCGGCTCCGGCGACGCCCTGCTCGTCGGCACCGGCTCCCCCGTCGACGAGCCGGTCGTCGAGAAGGTGGGCGCCCTGCCGGGCGTGTCCTCGGCCGTCGCGACCGACGGCGGGCTGCTGGTCCGTCTCGACGCCGACGGCAGCGCACAGCGCCTGGTCGTGGAGCTCGTACGCCTCGAAGTACCGGTGGCGTCGGTGGGCCCCCACCACCGTCTGGAAGACGCGTTCCTGACCCTGATCGGAGGCTCCGCATGAGCACGCTCGTCGAGCGGACCGCGACCGCGGACGGGTACCGCGCGCGCCGCACCCTCCCCCTGCGCGTCGAGCTCCTGCGCCAGTTGAAGCGCCGCCGCACCCTGGTGATGGGGGCGGTCCTCGCGGTCCTGCCCTTCGTCCTGCTCGTCGCCTTCGCGATCGGCGGACAGCCGGGCGCACGGAACGGCCGGGTCACACTGCTGGACACGGCCACCGCGTCGGGCGCCAACTTCGCCGCGGTGAACCTGTTCGTCTCGGCGGGCTTCCTCCTGGTGATCCCGGTCGCGCTGTTCTGCGGCGACACCATCGCCTCCGAGGCGAGCTGGTCCTCGCTGCGCTATCTGCTGGCGGCCCCTGTGCCGAGAGCCCGGCTGCTGTGGTCCAAGCTCACCGTCGCACTCGGGCTCAGCCTCGCGGCGATGGTCCTGCTGCCGGTCGTCGCGCTGGCCGTGGGCACCGCCGCCTACGGCTGGGGGCCGCTGGAGATCCCCACCGGCGGCGCGCTCTCCGCGGGCACCGCCGCCCAGCGGCTGCTCGTGGTGATCGCGTACATCTTCGTGTCCCAACTGGTCACCGCGGGGCTCGCGTTCTGGCTGTCGACGAAGACGGACGCCCCGCTCGGCGCGGTCGGCGGCGCCGTCGGCCTGACCATCGTGGGGAACGTCCTCGACGCGGTCACCGCCCTCGGGCACTGGCGCGACTTCCTGCCCGCCCACTGGCAGTTCGCCTGGGCCGACGCCGTCCAGCCGACCCTGGAATGGGGAGGCATGATCCAGGGCGCGGCGATTTCGGTAACGTACGCACTCGTCCTGTTCGCCCTGGCCTTCCGCGGTTTCGCGCGCAAGGACATCGTGTCGTAGGTCTCCGGAAGATCACCGACCGGTCTCGAAGGCCCTCCGTCGTGGCCGCTTCGAAATCCTTCCGCAACGCATCCGAGCGCTCATCCCGGCCCCCTCGGCCGTCACAGTCACACATGTCGGCCCACACAAGGGCCGTACGCCGAGGGGGCACAGATGGGGATGAACCACACACAGACGGCGGCTGCCACAGGCCGCCCACGCGAGGGCGCGCGGAAGGCCGGCCTTCGACGGCTCAGTGCCTCGCTGCTCGCCCTGACGGCGGCGGGCGCGGTGCTGCTCACCGGATGCGGCGCGGGCGGCGGCAACAACTCGGACGGCGGGGGGAACAAGTCCGGCGACCGCCGCAACCTCCCGCTGCCGGCCCCCGTCCAGCCGTCGGGCGGCGCGGCCGAACGCGACCAGCAGGGCGAGCAGTCGGACGCCCCCGACGTCGCGCCGTCGCCCGACTACCTCTCCACCTTCGCCCTCGACGTCGACACCGCGTCGTACGGTTACGCCCGCCGCGCCCTCGCGGACGGGCAGGTCCCCGACCCCTCCACGATCCGGCCCGAGGAGTTCGTCAACAGCTTCCGTCAGGACTACGAACGACCCGACGGAAACGGCTTCTCGGTCACCGTCGACGGTGCCCGCACCGACGACGAACGCTGGTCCCTCGTCCGGGTCGGCCTCGCCACCCGTGCCGCCGAGAGCGAGCGCGAACGCCCGCCCGCCGCCCTGACCTTCGTCATCGACATCTCGGGTTCCATGTCCGAGCCCGGCCGTCTCGACCTGGCCCGGGAATCCCTGGACGTGATGACGGACCGGCTGCGCGACGACGACTCGGTCGCCCTCGTGACCTTCAGCGACGAGGCCGAGACCGTGCTGCCGATGACCCGCCTCGGCGACCACCGCGGCCGTGTCCACAAGGCGATCGACCGCCTGGAGCCGACCGACTCGACCAACCTCGGCGCGGGCGTGAGGACCGGGTACGCGACCGCCGTCGAGGGGCTGCGCGAGGGCGCCACCAACCGGGTCGTCCTGATCTCCGACGCCCTCGCCAACACCGGTGACACGGACGCGGACAGCATCCTCGAACGGATCTCCTCCGCCCGCCGCGAGCACGGCATCACCCTCTTCGGCGTCGGCGTCGGCAGCGAGTACGGCGACGCCCTCATGGAGCGCCTCGCCGACAAGGGCGACGGCCACACGACGTACGTCTCCAGCCGCGACGAGGCCCTCACCGTCTTTTGCGACCAGCTCCCGCAGAACATCGACCTCACGGCGCGCGACGCCAAGGCGCAGGTCGCCTTCGACCCCGAGACCGTCGAGCAGTTCCGGCTGATCGGCTACGACAACCGCAAGGTCGCCGACGAGGACTTCCGCGACGACCGGGTGGACGGCGGCGAGGTGGGACCGGGCCACACGGTCACCGCGCTCTACGCCGTCCGCACCCGCCCCGGCGCCTCCGGTCATCTCGCCACCGCGACCGTCCGCTGGCTCGACCCCGACTCCCGCGCCCCGCACGAGGAGTCCGGCCGCCTGGAGACGGGTTCCCTCCGTGACGGTGTCTGGACCGCTTCCCGCTCCTTCCAGGTCACCTCCGTGGCCGCCTACTTCGCCGACGCCCTGCGCTCGGGCGACGCCCGCTGGAGTTCGCTGCCCGGTGGCCCCTCGCTGGGCGAACTCGCCTCCCGCGCGCGCGATCTGGCGGACGACACCGGGGACAAGGACGTCGCGGCGCTCGCCACCGCGATCGGGCAGGCCGACGGACTGCACGTCTGCGACGCGGACTGCACGCGGTAGCCGCCCTGCCCGGCCGCCCGGCTGCCGTCCGTCGGGCGGCCGCCGGTCCGTCCGTCATCTGCCCGTGGGCCACCCCTCAGGCGCGGGAACGGCCCACGGGACGGCCCACGGGGACGGATCGTGCGCGATCCATTGAATTTCCGTTACGCGCGGGTAATTTGACTCCGGAGTAAGAACCCTGCGACCGGGAGCCGTGATGGGTGTACGCAAGGATCTGAAACGGGCGAAGCGGCACGCCGGCCTCGCCGGCCGCAGCCGGGTGGAGCTGGTCAGGGACGAGAGCGGTACGGTCCGCGAGGCGCGTACCGCCACCCTGGCACCCACCCCCACCACCGGCAGCACCGCCGACCTGCCGTTCACCAACGCGGCCGAGGCGCCCGACGCGATCGTGCTCCGCCGCCCGCGCAACGGCGGCTGGACCCCGGTGACCGCGGCGGCCTTCGCCCGCGAAGTCACCGACACGGCCAAGGGGTTGATCGCGGCGGGCCTCGAGCCGGGCGGCCGGGTCGCGGTGATGTCCCGTACGCGCTACGAGTGGACGGTCCTCGACTTCGCCGTCTGGGCGGCCGGCGGCCAGACCGTCCCCGTCTACGCGACCTCCTCCGCCGAGCAGGTGGAGTGGATCGTCCGGGACTCGGACGCGCGCTTCGTGATCGTCGAGACCCCCGGGAACGCGGACACCGTGGCCACCGGCACCGCCCGCCGGTCCGAACCCCCACGCGTCTGGCAGCTCGACGCGGGCGCCCTCGCCGAACTCGCCTCCCTGGGACGGGACATCAGCGACGAGGAGGTCGCCAAGCGGCGCGCCGCGCTGACCCCCGGGACCGTCGCGACGATCTGCTACACCTCCGGGACCACCGGCAGGCCCAAGGGCTGCGTCCTCACCCACGCCAACCTGTACGCCGAGGCCGCCAACACGGTGGAGCTGCTGCACCCCGTCTTCCAGGCGGTCACCGGCCGGACCGCCTCGACGATCCTCTTCCTCCCGCTCGCCCACATCATGGGCCGCACCCTCCAGATCGCCTGTCTGATGGCCCGGATCGAGCTGGGCCACTGCCCGAGCATCAAGCCGGACGAACTCCGGCCCGCGCTGCGGGAGTTCCGTCCCACGTTCCTGGTCGGCGTCCCGTATCTCTTCGAGAAGATCCACGCCACCGGTCGCGCCACCGCCGAGAAGCTGGGCCGCGCCGCCTCCTTCGACCGCGCCGACCGCGTCGCCGTGCGTTTCGGACAGGCGTATCTGGACAAGTTCCTCGGCACGGGCAAGGGCCCCGGACCCGGCCTGTACGCGGCCTGGGCGCTCTACGACCTGCTGGTCTACCGGCGTATCCGCAAGGAACTCGGCGGCCGCGCGCACTACGCCATCAGCGGCGGCTCCCCGCTCGACCGCGACCTCAACCTCTTCTTCTACGCCGCCGGAATCCTCGTCTACGAGGGCTACGGACTGACCGAGACGACCGCCGCCGCCACCGTCGTCCCGCCGCTCCGGCCCCGCCCCGGAACCGTCGGTCCGCCGGTCCCGGGCACCGCCGTCCGCATCGCCGCCGACGGCGAGGTGCTCATCAAGGGAGGTGTCGTCTTCGGCGCCTACTGGAACAACCCGGCGGCGACCGACGCCGTCCTGACCGACGACTGGTTCGCCACCGGCGATCTCGGCGCCCTGGACCAGGACGGCTATCTCACGATCACCGGCCGCAAGAAGGACATCCTCATCACCACGGGCGGCAAGAACGTCTCGCCCGCCGTCCTGGAGGACCGGCTGCGCAGCCGCGCGCCCGTCGGCCAGTGCCTCGTCGTCGGCGACAACCGCCCGTTCGTCGCGGCCCTGATCACCCTCGACACCGAGGCGGTGGCCCACTGGCTCGCCGTACGGGGACTCCCCGCGGACACCCCGTCGGCGGACCTCGTCCGCGACCCCCGGATGCGCGCCGACGTCCAGAAGGCCGTGGACCACGCCAACCAAGCCGTCTCCCGGGCCGAGTCCATTCGCGAGTTCGCCTTGGTGGAAGGCGAGTTCACCGAGGACAACGGCCTGCTCACGCCGTCCCTGAAGGTGCGCAGGCACGCGGTGACGGCGGCGTACGCGGCCGAGATCGAGGCCCTGTACGGGAGCTGAACAGTGCGCCGGGACACGGGAACAGCGGGCCGCTCCGAGGAGCGGCCCGCTGTCCGTGGTGCCGAGGTGATCAGCTGCCGACGGCGCCGTTGCCCGACAGGACCGGGATGTTGTCCAGGATGTGCGAGAGCGGCTCGTCGCCCTTGGCCTGGGTGGAGTTCTCGGTGCACTGCTGGTTCTGCGGGGCGGACAGGATCGGGACGTCCTGGACGCCGATCTGCGCCAGACCGGCGATGTTCTGGACGTTGAGCTTGGCCGGCAGGCCGACGCAGGGCTTGTTCAGCGAGCCCTGGACCAGCGAGAGCTGGGGGCTCATGTCGCCGAACGTGGCCTGGTTGCCGTACTTCTGGACGGCTCCGTTGCCGTTGACGGTGGTGACACCGTCGTCGTTGCCGATGGCGAGCGCCTGGGGCGCGGCGGCGGCGGAGACGCCGGCGATGGAAGCGGCAATGGCCGCGGTCGCCCAGAGCTTCTTCATGTTCGTTTGCCCTTTCGGAGAGCGACTCCGAAAGGAGCCGCGTCATGATCAACAGTGCTGCGGATGGAGTGGTTGCGGGGTGTCCCCCGGATGGCTCACGGGGGTCTCGGGCCGACGCGTCGCCACCGCTGTCGTCGTGGAGGTGACAGCGGCAGCGGGCCACCGGGAGTGCCGGCGGCCCGCTGTGCGCGGCGGTGGGTCAGCTGCCGACGGCGCCGTTGCCCGACAGGACCGGGATGTTGTCCAGGATGTGCGAGAGCGGCTCGTCGCCCTTGGCCTGGGTGGAGTTCTCGGTGCACTGCTGGTTCTGAGGGGCGGACAGGATCGGGACGTCCTGGAGGCCGATCTGCGCCGCGCCGAGCACGTTCTGGGCGTTGAGCTTGGCCGGCAGGCCGATGCAGGGCTTGTTCAGGGAACCCTGGATGAGCGCCATCTGCGGGCTCATGTTGCCGTACGTGGCCTGGTTGCCGTAGATCTGCGAGGCGGCGTTGCCGTTGACGGTGGTGACACCGTCGTCGTTGCCGATGGCCAGCGCCTGCGGCGCGGCGGCAGCCGAGGCTCCGACGACGGAAGCGGCGATCGCCGCAGCAGCCATAACCTTCTTGATCACTTGCTGATCCCTTCTGGAGAAACCCCGTCCACCGGAGCGATCTGGACAACTGACCCCGGGCCGCATAGTTGCTCCGATTCACCCCAATGGCCGATGTGAGGGGCGTGGCGGTCAAATCCTCGGGCCAGAGGTTCCGTGAATTCAGGAGGGCCTTGCAGTCCGATCGGGTGACCTGGCGCAACCAATCCCCTCGGCTCCGGTTGGGGTGGAGGCAGGAATATGGTCACAGGCAGAAAAGGAACCCGGAGAAATGTTCAAGAAGGCAATGGCCGTGGCAGCGGTCGCGGCTTCCGTCGTCGGCGTCTCGGCGGCGGCCGCCCCGCAGGCGCTGGCCATCGGCAACGACGACGGCGTCACCACGGTCAACGGGAACGGTGCCAAGCAGACGTACGGCAACGCGCTGACCAAGGGTGACCAGAGCCCCCAGCTCTCGGTGGTCCAGGGCTCGCTGAACAAGCCCTGCATCGGTCTGCCGGCCAAGGTCAACGTCCAGAACGTGCTCGGCGTGCTGGCGCAGGCCGGCCTCCAGGACGTCCCGGTCCTGTCCGCCCCGCAGAACCAGCAGTGCACCGAGAACTCCACCCAGGCCAAGGGCGACGAGCCGCTCTCGCACATCCTGGACAACATCCCGGTCCTGTCGGGCAACGGCGCCAGCCGCAGCTGACCCACCGGCCTCGGCCCGGGTCGCGCGTCGTGTTCCGGCGGGCGGCCCGGGCCTTGCTGTGCGTCCGTTCCCGTCGTTTGTGTGAAATCCATTTCTGCTGTGTTGACATCTTTCCCGGATGAAACGCTTCTTCTTCGAGAGGACCGTTTCGCCTGGTGTGGAGCTTCCGTGCTCATTCGGTGCGGGGCGATTCGAGTGAATTCCCAATTGGCCTACGTTCCGCAGTTTCTTGGGCCATCCATCCCTCGTTTACAGCCTGCAGGTCATGGTGCGAGCCGCTCAAGTTGTGCTCGCTCGGCTTCGGCCGACAAAGGGGCATGACCGCAGAGAAGGGAAAGCACGTGAAGCACAAGAAGAGCGCTGCTGTCATCGCCGGCGCGATCATGGCCATGGGCATGGCTGCCCCGGCCTTCGCGGACTCGGGCGCCCAGGGTGCCGCTGCCCACTCGCCCGGTGTCCTCTCGGGCAACGTGGTCCAGGTCCCCGTCCACATCCCCGTCAACGTGTGCGGCAACTCGATCAACGTGATCGCCCTGCTGAACCCGGCGATCGGCAACCGCTGCGCCAACGACTGACGTTTCGGCACTTCAGCCGCTCCGGCTGTGCCACGGCCGGCCTTGGGACCGCCTCACGGTCCCAAGGCCGGCCTCCTCACTTCTACCAGCAGGAAGAAAACAAGAGTGCGACAGAACCTGAGTAGGGGAGTGGTCGTGGCCGCCGCCGCGACGGGCTTCGTGTCCCTGTACGCCAGTCCGGCCCTCGCGGACTCGAACACGACCGCGACCGCCTCGGACTCGCCCGGCGTGGTGTCGGGGAACAACGTCCAGGTCCCGGTGAACGTGCCGCTGAACGTCTGCGGCAACACGGTCGACGTCGTCGCCGCGCTCAACCCGGCATTCGGCAACTCCTGTGCCAACGGCTCGGGTTCGCACGGCCGGCATGCCGCGCCGCAGCACCCCGCCCATCACGAAGCCGGCTCCGGACAGCACGCCGGACAGCACTCCGGGGAGCACGCCGGCCACGGCTGGGGACGCGGTCCGGGACAGGGTGCCCATCACGGTGGCCCCGGCCCATCGGGCGGCGGCCACGGCGGATACGGCGAACATGGCGGCTACGGCGGTGAACACGGCGGTTACGGCGGTCACGACGGCGGCTACGGCGGGCACAACGGCGGTTCCGGCTACGGCGACTCGGGATACGGGGACTCCGGCCACGGTCACTCCGGGTACGGGGGCTCCGGCCGCGGCCACTCCGGACACGGAGGTTCGGAGTACGGCAACTCCGGCGGCCACCACCGCGGTTGGAGCGGCTCCTCGTCGTCCGGCGGCGCGCACGGTTCGCCGGGTGTCCTGTCGGGTGACCACGCCGCGGCACCGGTGGACGTCCCGATCGAGTTCTGCGGCGACACCCTGGACGTGATCGGTCTGGGGAACCCCGTGTTCGGCAACGCGTGCGGCCACCAGCACCCCCACGGGACGCCCCCGCACGCCCCCTGCCCGCCGCACACGCCCCCGCCGACTGTTCACGAGCACCCGCCGACGGAGACTCCGTACACGCCCGTCTCGTACACCCCGCCCGTCAAGGTCCACGAGCAGCCCCCGGCCCCGCCTGTCACGGTGCACCGCCAGTACACCCCGCCCACGCTGGCGGAGACCGGCGGCGAGGGCCTGCTCGCCACCTCTGCGGCCAGTGCCGCCCTGCTGGCGGGCGGCGCCCTGCTGTACCGGCGAGCCCGGGTCGCGTCCCGTCCGTGACGCTCCGCTCCCGGGTGCCGTACGCGTCCCCGCGTCCGGCACCCGGGAGCGCTCCACCCGCCCGCCCGGTGATCGCCGGTGTCAGCGCCCGGAGCCGAGTCCCAGGTCCGACCCCTGCCGACGGCGTCCCCCGGGCGCCGGAATCCGCCCGCCGGTCGGCCCCGTGCGCAGCCGTCTCCGTACGCCACGCACGAGCGTGTCCGCCGTGAAGCCGACACCCTGCACGAAGCGCATGGCGGGGCCGAAGCCGGACGCGGTGATCAGGCCCGCCATGAAGAGGCCCGGCACCGACGACTCGAAGTCCCGGCCGATGTACGGGGAACCGTCGGGCACCGCCGCCAGATTCGCGCGCAGATCGTCCGTGAGCAGGCCGAGCCGGTCGCGCCGAGCCCTGAACCCCGTTGCCGCGATGACGTGATCGGTCTCCAGACACGTCGGCGTGCCGTCCCGGTCCACCGTCTCGAGCCGTACGCCGATGCCCGAGGTGTAGGCCGACGTGACCTCGTGCCCCAGCATCAGCTCGACCACCGGTTCGACGCGGTCGCGCACCCACCAGGCGCCCGCCGGGCCCAGCGCGGTCGCCGCGATCCGCGTCCGGGTGGGTTCCGGGAGCCGGCGGAAGAGGCCGGGGCGCTCGGCGTAGAACCAGTTGCGCCAGCCGCAGCCCAGACCGCTGTGCGGCGCGCGTGCGGACCGCCACCACGACCGCTCCAGGGCGGGCGGCACGTCGTTCCAGTTCAGCCGGTCGGCGCGGGCCAGGACCCTTGCCCGGGTGCCCTGTTCGGCGAGCAGGGCCGCCGTCTCCAGGGCGGCCTGCCCGCCGCCGATCACCGTGACGTCACGGCCCCGGAACCGGGAGAGCTCGCCGTGGTCGCTGCTGTGCGACGCCTGCTCCGGGCCGAGGCCGCTCAGCGCGGCCGGCATCTCGGCGAAGGGCAGCACGCCGATGGCCAGGGCGACCGTGCGGGCGCGCAGCACCTCGCCGTCGTCGACCAGGGCCTCGAAGCCGCCGGGGCACGTCCGCACCCGGACGACCATGCGTTCGTCGACGTCGGGCACGGCGTTGCGGGCGAACCACAGGCCGTAGGAGGCGAACATCTCGACCGGGATCGGCTCGCCGTGCCGGACCTCCACACCCCGGCCCGCGCAGTACGTCTCCAGGCGTCTGCGGCCGTCGGGGTCGGAGAGGCTGGACGCCCACGGCTCCGACTTCAGGAACATCCCGCGGGGCATGTGGTCCCGCCAGGACGCCATGGGCCGGCCGAGGACGCGCAGGCTCAGCCCGGTCGCCGCGGCGTGGGACGCGATGGACAGGCCGTAGGGGCCGGCTCCCACCACCAAGAGGTCGTACATCAGCAGTTGCTCGCTTTCTCGTCGTCGGCAGGGGAGTGGGCCAGCGACCCCGAGGACAGGGCGGTGAGGGCGGCGGACACCTGGGCGGAGCGGCGGCCCTGGCGCGGAACCCGCCCCCGCGGTCGTACGACGGTCGAGTCCGCGCGGCTCGCCCTCTCCCCCGCGGGCGCCGTCACCCGGACCGCCCGGACCGCCGTCCCGGCCGGCTCCCGCGGCGGCCCGACCACCGTCCCGGAGGCCTTCGCCGTCCCGTCCGTGTCCGCTGACCCGTCCGGGTCCGCTGCGGCCGGTCCGCGCACCGGACGGCCGGCGCGCTGGGTCAGGCGCAGCGACACATGGCGGGCCCACAGGCCCCACATCGCCCGCCCGGGGGCGCGGTCGTCCACCGCGTGCCAGGCCAGTTCGCGCCCCGCGGACCGGGGACGCAGCGCGCCGAACGGCGCGTAGTTCTCCACCACGAACGCGCGGCCCGGCAGGGGCACGGGAGTGGGCAGCGGACGGTGGGTCAGATCCAGGTGCAGGGCGCGTACGACGTCCAGGCCCGCCCCGTCCTCGAAGAGCCGGAACTGGGCGCCGGGGCGGGGGTTGAAGTCGAGCAGGTGGTAGCGGCCCGCGGCGGCGTCCCTGCGGAAGTCGAGGTCGAAGATGCCGCGGTAGCCGAGGACCTCGGTGAGCCGTTCGACGAGGGACTGGAGTTGCGGGTTGGGCGTCCAGCGGCCGACCGCCGTGAGGCCCGCGCCGCGGGGCCAGGCGCGGTGCTTGCGGCCCGGGCCGCCGCCGTGTGTCACCCCGCACCGGTCGACGTATCCGTGGAAGAACCAGTCACGGTCGGGCCCCGGCGGCAGGAAGGCCTGGAGCAGCAGCCGGCTGCCCGCCTCGTCGGTGCGCGAGTACAGGGCGCGCGCCTCCTGTGCCGAGCGGACCACCACCGTGCTGCGCAGGCCCGTTCCGGCCGGGATCAGCCACGGGCGGCTCCACTTGGCCACCAGGGGCAGCCCCAGCCGCCGGGCCGCCGCGGCCGCCTGCGCCGGACTGCCGGGAATCAGGGTCACCGGGTGCGGAACGCCCACGCTCGCGCAGACGGCCGCCAGTTCGGCCTTGTCGGCGACGCGTTCGGCGAGGGCGCCGGGCTGCTTCGGCAGCAGATACCCGGCGGCGAGCTCCTCGCCCAGACGGCTCACCGCGAGGGCGCTCTCGTCATCCATCGGCACCAGTACGGCGGGGCGGGAAACCCGGGCGGCCACTCGGCGCAACACGGCGGCGATGTCCGCCGTGGACGAACCGGGCGGTGGCGGGGGGTGCATTGCGCACACAAAGCGCGATCTGCGGACGGGACTTCCCTCGGAATCGGCGACGAGGTGCACCTCCACACCGGCTCTGCCGAGTGAGCGTACGGCCCCCAGCGTGCCGTGGTGAAAGGGATTCCGGTCGATGCGCAGCAGGACGGCGGGGACCCGGGTGTCGAGAATCGGCACGGGCTTTCCTTCGGATCGGCGACAAGGTCGGCGACGGGATCGGGAACGGATCGGGAACGGGATCGGGCGCACGGCCGGGAGGAATCGGGAAGGCCGTGGTGACCGTGCGGGTCACCCTTGCGAGTGATCATCAGAGGTGCGTGCCGAAGCCTCGGTTGGCTGAATGAGTCTTCATATGACTGAGTGTCAGTAATCGGAAATGGAAATCCGAGGATCAAGAGGGAGAGGAGCAGGCATGGCCCCACAGCAGCAGCGGCCCCGGAACCGAAGGCTGGCGTTCGTCGCGGCCGGCATCGTCACGTCGGTCGCCCTTGCGTCGGGTCCGGGATACGCCGTGGGCGCCGGGGCGGTGCGGGTCGGCGACCCGCCGGCTCCGACGCCCACGGTGCTGACACCGTCCGCGACTTCCTCGACCGGGGCCGGTGTCGTGACCGCGACCCCGCCGCCGCCCACACCCGCTCCCACCGGGCAGGTCAGGGCTTCCGCCGTGGCGGCGCGGCCCGTCGCGACCGGCGTGAAGCCCACGCCACCCGTCAGGCAGGCCCCCGCCGAGCCGCCCGCCTTCGGCGCCTACCTCGACTACGGGGCCAGGGGTATCGCCCGTATGGAACAGCTCAGCCAGTGGCTGGGCGGCGCCGAGATGCGGGTCGGGCACACGTATCTGCCCAGCGACCGGTGGAGCAACATCGAGGGCGCGCACGGATTCCTGGACGGCTGGGCGGACTGGCGCCGTGCGAAGGACGACCGGATGCTCGTCCTCAACGTCCCGATGATGGAGCGCAACGAGGAAGGGCTCTCCGACGGCCACGTCGGCCTCCTGCTGCGTGAGGCCGCCGCCGGGGAGTTCGACCACCATTTCCGCGCGCTCGCCGAGCGGCTCGTCCAGCTGAACGTGCCCGACACCGTCATCGTGCTCGGCTGGGAAATGAACGGCATCACGTACACCCATCGCTGCGGTCCCGACCCGGAGGCCTGGAAGAAGTACTGGAACAGAATCGTCACCGCCATGCGGTCGGTGCCGGGGCAGAAATTCCGGTTCGACTTCGCCCCGAGCCGCGGCCGGGACGCCATTCCCTGGACCGAGTGCTATCCGGGGGACGACACGGTCGACATCATCGGCATGGATTCGTACGACCAGCCGTCGGGACTCTCGTTCGACGAGCAGGTGAAGGAGCCGTACGGGCTTCAGGAGCAGGTCGACTTCGCGAAGGCCCACGGGAAGGCCATTTCCTATCCCGAATGGGGACTCTTCCACAACGGCGACAACGCGGAGTACGTGAAGCGCATGCTCGCGTGGATCGACGAGCACAAGCCGCTGTACAACACCATCACCGACTACTGCCCGCACGGTGTGTGGCAGTGCGAGGACAACCCGCAGGCCTCCCAGGTCTACCGTGCCGCGCTGTCCCACTTCACCGATCCGGTCACCGATCCGGCCACCGATCCGGTCACCGATCCGACGCCGACGCCTGAGCCAGCCTCGACGCCGGAACCGACTTCGACGCCGACGCCGGAACCGACTTCGACGCCGACGCCCGAACCGACTTCGACGCCGACGCCCGAACCGACTTCGACGCCGACTCCCAAGCCGACGCCGACGCCTGAACCGGCCTCGACGCCGACCCCGACCCCGACACCTGAGCCGGCTTCGACGCCGACACCTGAGCCGACGCCGACCACTCCGACGCCCGATCAGCCTTCGGCACCGACCTCGACTCCGATCCCGGCTTCGACGCCGACGCCGACGCCTGAGCCGGCTTCAACCCCGACCCCGACCCCGACCCCGACTCCGGCCAAGACGCCGACGCCCGAGCCGGCCTCGACGCCGACACCTGAGCCGGCTTCGACGCCGACACCTGAGCCGGCTTCGCCCCCGACGTCGACCCCCACACCCGAGCCGACCCCGAATCCGACCTGCTCCCCGCTGGATCTCGGTGACTGGGTGGAGTACTGGATCGGCGGGAAGGTGTGCCTGAACCTCGACTGGTGGTCGCGCGACTGGTGGTCGGGCGACTGGTGACACCCGGGTGGCGGCGGGTCGTTCAGGACCCGCCGCCATCGCGCTCCCTCCAGCTCCGCAGCAACTCCTTGCCCCGCCGGCGCGCGGCGACGTCGCAGACGACCGCCGACAACAGCGGCGCCGAACGCCGACGGGCGAGGAGCAGCCTCTGGTTGACGACGGGATCCGGACGCCAGTGGTGCTTGTACGGCTCGTCGCCGCGCAGCAGGCTCAGTGCCCCGCGGGCTCCCGTCTCGGTGTGCCGGGAGCAGGCGTCGAGCAGCATCACCGCCACGTCCGCCTTGCGCTCGCGCAGGTGCGGGTGGGCACCGTAGAGATAGCCGCCCGCCAGGCGCCGTGACAGCAGGGTGAGGTCCACGGCCAGCACGGCGCCGTCGAGCCGGAACTCGGTGACCACCGCGTCCCCCGAGCGCACCATCGGGCCGACCGAGCGGATCAGATGCTCCGAGAACCGCTCGTGGAGGTGCTCGGACGTCACTTTCCGGCCCTCCCACTGCAACCGGTGCAGTTCGAGCAGCCGGTGCAGCGCCGCGTCCACCTCGTCGGGGGCCACCACCCGCTGTTCGACCCCGAGCGCGGCGAGTTTGCGCAGCTTGGCCCGTACGCGCTGGGCCTTGGCCGAGGGGAGGCGGTCCACCAGCTCGCCCATCGAGGTGGCCGGCAGCTCCAGACACAGGGAGTCCAGGACCCGGCGGCGCGGACCGCGCCAGCGCTCGTAGATCCGCTCCACCGCGCCGCCGGGGCGGACCTCGCGGAAGTCGATCAGCGCGGTGCGGGCGGCGGCCGACAGGCCCTCCGCGAGCATCGCCGCCGCCCGGTCGGCGTGTTCGTCGTCGAGGAGCACGTCCGCGTAGTCGGAGATCGCCCCGCCGAGCGGAACGAGCGCGGGCAGGAGACGGCGGACCCGCATCAGGGGTGCGACCGCGAGCAGTTCATCCCCCTCGCGCACGACCACCAGACGCAGCCGCCCCGGCGTCCCGTACGACAGCCACCAGGAGTGCAGCCACGCGTGGCTCTGGAACGCGGTGGCGGCGGCGCACCGGCGGTACAGGCGCCCCCAGGCCGGCCCCAGCTCGGCGAACTCCCGCTCATCGGTGACGATTTCGGTGCGGGCTGCCCTCCGTACACCGGCGTGGAGCGTCCCGCTCACAGCTGTCCGTGCACATCGGCCGCGGTGGCCGGGCCCGGCACGGAGGCCGGGCGTGCGGTGTCGGTGGACCGCCGGGGGCGGACGAGCAGCACCAGGCCGCCGAGCAGGCCGCCCGCGCTCGCCCCGACCAGACCCGTGACCGTCGCCGACGCCGAGGACGCCGAGGTCGGCTTCACCGCGCGGGAGAACGACACGAGTTCGACGTGGGTGCTGTTCCGGCTGTCGTTGGCGTGCTGGGTCAGCGAGCGGGTGACGGCGTTGGCCATGTCGGCGGCGCGGTCGGGGCGCGAGGAGGTGGCCGAGACGGCGACCATCGGAGCGTCCGGGGAGGTCGCCGTCCGCACGCTCGTCTGCAGCGTCTTCACCGGCACACCCGCCCACACCTGCGCGTCCCCGAGCACCGCGAGCTGCGTGGCGACCCGGCCGTACGCCTGGGCGAAGCCGAGCGCGGCCGACGGGTCGCCCTTGTCGGTCGGTACGGCGATGACGTAGCTCGTGGCCGTGTAGGTCGGGGTCTTCACCACGCCGTACGCGCCGCCGAGCAGGCCGCCGAGCACGACCCCGGCGGCGAGCACCGACCACGGCCGCAGGGTCTTCGCCCCGGCGAGGGTCGTTCCCGGGGAGCGGTGGCCCCTGGTGAGGTTTTCGGACATGAGGAACTCACTCCAGTCAGGTGCGCGAGACAGCGGCCGCGTACACGTCCATGAGCTGTGCGGCGCTGCGGGTGATGCAGTAGTGGTGGGCGGCCTCCGCGGCCGAACGGGGGGCCGGAGCCTGCGCTCGGACGCCGGACAGGGCGCGCGCGAACGAGTCGGCGCCGCCCTGGATCCGGACGGCACCGCGGGCCGCCTCGGGCGGCAGGTCCTCGACGGCCGGGCAGGAGACGTACAGCACCGGAAGCCCGGCCGCCAACGCCTCCACGACGGCCAGTCCGAACGCCTCTTCGGGGCTGGGCGAGGCGAGGACGTCCATGGCTCCTATGAGCGACGGCAGATCGGCGCCGGGAGCGCCGCCGGTGGGGCGCTCGCCGGTGAACAGCACCCGGTCCGCGACACCGGCGTCGTGCGCCGCGCGCCGCAGCACGCTCTCCTCGATACCGCCGCCGACCAGCAACAGCCAGCAGTCGAGAGGCAGTTCGGCCAGCGCGCGGATCAGGACGTCGAACCGCTTGCCCGCCGCGAGCCGGCCGACGCCGCCGATCACGTACGCGCCCTCCGGCAGCCCGAGCCTGCGGCGGGTGCGTTCGCGCAGCACCGGGTCGAAGCGGAAGCGGGCGAGGTCGACGCCGTTCGGCACGATCTCGATGCGCGGTCCGGGCACACCCCAGCGGCGCAGCCGTTCGGCCACCGTGGGCGAGACGGCGACGGTGGAGCGGCCGAGCCGCTCGCTGGCCAGATACAGGGCGCGCACGCCCGAGCTGAGCCGGCGGCCCTCCATCTGCGAGTCGCCGAGGGAGTGCTCGGTGGCCACGACGGCCTTCACCCCGGCCAGCCGGGCGGCGAGCCTGCCGTACACGCAGGCCCGGTAGAGGTGGGTGTGCACGAGGTCGTAGCGGCCCGCGCGGATCACCTTCACCAGGCGGGGGAGCGCGGCGAGGTCGCGGTTGCCCCTCATGCCGAGATGGATGACGCGCACACCGTCGTCGGTGAGCCCGTCGGCGACCGAGCCCGGGTTGGTGAGCGTCACGACGTCGCATTCCACGGGCAGGTGCCGCAGCAGCAGCCGCAGTTGCTGCTCGGCGCCGCCGACGCCGAGACCGGTGATGATGTGCAGCGCCTTCATCAGACACCCACGACCGGGCGCCGGCGCAGGCGGTGCAGCTTGTGCTTCAGGAACAGGCGTACGGGGGTGTCGTTCTCGCCGATGTGCAGGCGGGGGAGGGCGTACGGGCCGGTCAGCGGGCCGGGGTCGATCGCGCAGCCGTAGCTGTATCCGGCGTCGCGGACGGCGTCGACGACCCGGCGGTCGATGGTTCCGTACGGGTAGCAGAAGCCGTCGACGTCGGCGCCGATCAGCTCGGAGAGCACCGCTCTGCTCTCCGCGACCTCGGTGTGCAGCACGGTGTCGTCGGCCTTGGTCAGATCGACATGGGTGAGTCCGTGCGAGCCGACCTCGATGCCCTCGGAGGCGGCGGCGAGCCGGATGCCCTGTTTGCTCAGCAGCGGCTTGCGGGGGCCCAGCGGATCCCAGGCGTTGTCGCCGCCGAGCCGTCCGGGCAGGACGAACAGGGTGGCGCCGAAGCCGTGGCGGTGCAGGAGGGGCAGGGCGGTCTCGACGAAGTCGGCGTACCCGTCGTCGAAGGTCAGGCCCACCAGATCCCGCCCCTGGCCGCGGGCGCGGGCCGCGAGCAGTTCCGTCATACGGACCCCGCGCAGACCGCGCCGTCGCAGCCAGCCCAGCTGCTGGTCGAGGCGGTCCGGCGAGACCGTGATGCGGTACGGGTCGTCGGAACAGTCCCCGACGGAGTGGTACATCGCCACCCAGGGCGGCGCGTCGAGGGAGCTCGTGCCGGTACGTCTGCTGCTGTCAGCGGAAACGGGCATGCGAAACCCTTCGTGTGACGGAACGGAGTGCGGATGCGAACCCCTCGACCCGGAAGACCCAGGCCAGCAGGGCGAAGACGACGGTCACGACCGTGCCGCCGACGACGAGTCCGAGCAGCGGGGAGTCCACGCGGCTCGCGCACAGACCCCCGGCCGCCGCGGCGACCAGCGCGGCCCGCAGGGGTTTGCCGATCTCGGCCACCACCCGGCGGGTGCGGATCGGCACACTGCGCGGCCCCATGCCGTACAGCAGGAGCACCGCGCTGATGGTGATGCCGGTCGCGTTGGCGACGGCGATCCCGCACACCCCCCAGGGACCGACGGCCAGGACGCCGATCCAGGAGGTCGCGATGATCCCGGCGGTCATCGCGAACAGCGGGTACCAGGTGGGCCGGCCCGAGCAGAAGTAGGAGCGCACGAGCGCGCCGACCAGGGTGTGGCCCAGCAGTCCGAGGGCGTACACGCGCATGACCGTCGCCGTGGCGGCCGTGTCCCCGGCGGTGAACGCGCCCCGCTGGAACAGGAGCTGGATGATCTGCGGGGCACACGCGACGACCGCGGCCGTGCCCAGGAGCACCGTGCAGGAGACGAGCGTCAGATCGCGCTCCACCCGGTCGCGGGCCCGCTCGGTGTCACCCTCGGCGATGGCCTGCGCGACCACCGGGAAGGTGACCGTGCACAGCATCAGCGAGAGCACCATCGGCATCTGGGCCACTTTCTGGGCGTAGTTCAGATGCGAGATGGCTCCGGAGGGGAGCGAGGAGGCCAGGAAGCGTTCGACGAGGACCTGGGACTGCCGGCACAGCGCGAAGAGCAGGACCGTACTGACGAGGGTCAGATCCATCGGGCGGGCCGGCTCGTCGTCCAGGCCGTCGCTCGTCGACCGCCCGCGCCGGAGCTGCCGCCACAGCGAGGGCCACTGGGCCACCACCATGAGCGCGCCGCCGACCGCGACACCGAGGGCCGCCGAGCGCACGCCCCAGCGGCCACCGAGGACGAACATCGCCGTGATGATGCCGGTGTTGTACGCCACGTAGATCGCCGCCGGCGCCACGAAGCGCCGGTGCGCCCGCAGGGCCGCGCTGCAGTATCCGGCGAGTCCGAAGGAGAACACACAGGTCGCGGTCAGCCGTGTGCAGTCCACCGCGAGGCGGGGATCGGGCAGTCCGGGCGCGAGCGCCTCGACCAGGTACGGCGCCCCCGCGATCAGCAGCGCGCCGACGGCCGCGAAGGCGAGCGTCAGCCGGGGCAGGGTGGCGGCGACCAGGGCACGTACGGGATCACCGGCGGCTCCCCGCGCGCGCCGCGTCACGGCCATGCTGAACGCCGGGATCAGCACGAAGGCCAGCCCGTCCTCGATCAGCAGCGTCGCCGCGAACTCCGGCACCGTCCAGGCGACGAGGAACGCGTCCGTGTCCGACCCGGCCCCGAACAGATGCGCCAGTGCCTGATCCCGGCCGAGTCCCAGCAGGGCTCCGGCGATGGAGAGCGCGACGGTGACGAGAGCGGCCTTGGCGAGGAACCGGTTGGAGGCCGCCTCGGGCCGGCCCGCTCCCTTCCGGGGGGCATGGTGCCCTCCCCGGGGACCGGGAGGTTCGGCGGCGCCGGAGGGAGCGGTGCGAGCGGAGGGCAGAGGGAGGGAAGGGAGGGAGGCATCGGTGCCGACCCCGGTCCCGCTGCCGACCCCGGTCGCGGTATGCACGCCGGTCCCGGGATGGACACCGCCGCCGGCCGCGGTCCCGAAGCCGGTTGCGGCCCCGTCGGCTGCCGCCCCGAAGCCGGCCGCGGTCCCGAAGCCGGTTGCGGTTGTGCTGTCCGGTCCGGGTCCGGGTCCGGTGGGGATGTCCGGCGCATGGCCGATCCGGGGTGCGGAATCCGTGCCGGCCGCTGGGCCGATGGCCGTCGGGGGTCCGAAGGCTGCCGCCGTGCCGGTGCCCGCTGTGGTTGCGGAGGGGTGGGCGGGTTCGTCTCCGGGGCCCGGCCCGCTGCCCGTGACCTGCCGTGCGGTCCCACCCGTGTCCGTGTCGGGCCGAGTGTCCGAGTCCGCGTCCGCGTCCGTGTTCTGGTCCGGGCCCGTTCCGGTGTCTGTCCCCGTGGCCGTGTCCGGGCCTTCCCCCGCCCTGGGAGGCGTCACCGTCATCGCGCCGCGGCCTCTTCCGGTACGGAGGAGGCCGGCGCCGTCGCGTCCACGTCGGCCGGCGTCGACGGATCCATCAGCGCCCACCAGCCGATGAGGCCGAAGACCACGGCCGTCAGGACCGTCGAGGGGCCGCCGATGTCCGCGTAGACGAAGTCGACCAGCTGCCAGACGAGCAGCCCGCACGCGACGAGCGCGCAGTCCGTGCCGGGCGGGGTCCGGCCCGAGGGGAGGCGGGGACCCGCGGTGTCCGGTGGCGTGCGGCGCACACGGACGAGCCCGCGCAGCGTGCGGACCAGGAGCGCGAGCCAGCTGCCCACGAGGGCGAGCAGCCCGATCAGGCCCTGTTCGCCGAGGACGAGGAGGTACATGTTGTGGGGGGAGAGCAGCGGCTGCTTGTGGTAGGCGGCGCCCGCGCCCGCGATGTCGCTGCCCGAGGAGAGGGCGAGCGAGGCGTGACCGTCCCGGTTGTCGGGGAATCCCTTCAACCCGACACCCGTCAGCGGGTGTTCGCGCCACATGTCGACGGCCGCCGCCCACATCGTGTACCGGTCGACCACCGACTGGTCCGGCGCGTCGGCGACCTGCGTGATGCTGGTGATGCGCTCCTGGAGCATCGCCGTGCCGACCCCCAGCCCGCCCACGAGGATCACTCCGGCCGCGGCCACCACCGCGCCCACCTTCACCGCGCGCCGCAGTCCCGCCAGCACCAGTTGCGCGCCGCAGGCCACGGCCGTGGCGATCCACGCGCCGCGGCTGAACGACAGCGCGAGCGGCGGCAGCAACGCCAGCGCGCACAGCACGGCGACCGCGCGCTGCCGCGCGGCACAGGTCCCCAGCGCCAGCGCCACCGCGCACACCAGCCCGAACGCGACCACCGACGCCATTCCCATCACGTCGGTCGGCCCGAACGTGCCGACCGCCCGGACGTCCTCGCCCTGGTACGAGGCGCCGGTCCCGGTGACGTACTGGTGCACCCCGATCGCCCCCTGCCACAGCGCCAGGGCGATGAACGACCAGGCCAGCAGCCGGAAGTCACGCCGGTCGCGCACGAGCAGCAGGACCGCGGCCGGCACCAGCACGAAGATCTGGAGGTAGCGGGCCAGGCCGGTGATCCCGGCCGCGGGGTCCGCCGCCCCGGCCGCAGCGACCGCGATGCCGATCACCGGGAGCCCGATGACCAGCGCGGCGGTCGTGGACAGGGGGCGCCGGCGGGCCCGTACGAGATGGATCGCGCAGCAGACCACCACGAGACCGGACATCGCGTCCGCGAAGTTCGCGCCGCCCTCGTCGGTCGGAGCGATCGGCAGCCCGAGCAGCGCGATCACCGCGACGACGGGCAGCACCGGCAGCGCGCGCCGGAGAGCGGCGGTCAGGGTGTCCAGGGGAGTGACCGGCAGGGCGTGGCTCATCGGCTCAGCTTCCCGTCGGGCGGACGAGCGCGGCGACCGTGCGCAGCAGGATGCAGATGTCCTGCCACAGAGACCAGTTGTCGATGTACGCGTTGTCGAAGCGGCAACGGTCCTCGATCGAGGTGTCGCCGCGCAGCCCGTGCACCTGGGCGAGTCCGGTGATCCCGGTCTGCATCCGGTGACGGGCCGCGTAGCCGGGATAGGTCTGGCTGAACTTGGCCACGAAGTAGGGCCGTTCGGGGCGCGGTCCGACCAGGCTCATGTCGCCCCAGAGGACGTTCAGGAGCTGGAGCAGCTCATCGAGCGAGGTACGCCGGAGGAACTGGCAGAAGCGGCTCATCTCCTGTTCGTTGGCCACGCTCCAGCGGGTCGCGGCCTCGTGCGCGTCGACCGGGCGGTGGGTGCGGAACTTCAGCAGGGTGAACGGCTGTCCGTCCTTGCCGATGCGCTCCTGCCGGAACACCACGCCGGGTCCGTCGGTCAGTCGCAGGACCGCCGCGCACACCAGCAGCAGCGGACTGACCAGCAGCAACAGCGTCCCGGAGACGGCGACATCGAGGAATCGCTTGCCGACGCCGGTGCGCCGCCGGAGGATCGACAGCCGTCGGCAGGAGAAACCGGCCAGCGTGTGCCGGCCCTCCCGGTCGTACGAAGGGGAGTCCGCGTCGACCGCCCACAGCTCGCACCCCGCCTCGGCCAACGCCCGCAGCATCGGTCCGCGTTCACCGCGTGGCTCCACCACGAGCACGGTCCGCACACTGTTCTGGATGAGCGCCCGCTGCACCTCCTCGCCGGTGGTGAGGACCGGCAGTCCGTCGAAACCGGTCGGCTGGTCCGCGACGACACCGACCGGCCGTACCCCGCAGCTCGGATGGCGCAGAAAGGCCGCGGCCACCCGCTGGGCCGTCCCCGCGGGACCGATCACGAGGGCGGCGCGGGGGCGCAGCACGAGGACCCGGCGACGCCGCCACTGCACCGTGCCGCGGCCCGCGCAGCTGATCGCCGACTGCGCGGCGCACCCCAGGATCAGCGTCCGGGCCGACAGTGTGCCGTCCGGGGCGAACGCGGCGATCACGGCGGCCAGCGCGCACCAGGCGGTCGCGATCCGCGCGCAGACGGCGGGCAGTTCGTCGAGTAAGGCGGGCACGGGTGCGGGCCGGTACAGCGACGCCCGCGCGTTCAGGGCGACCACGCCGAAGAGCAGCGCGACGACGAACAGGGGGTGCCGCTGGATCTCCGCGAACGCCTGTCCGGTCGCGAGCACCGCGACGGCGTCCGCGGCGGCGGGCGGCAGCCAGGAGGCGCGCCGGGCGGCGGTCCGCTGCCCGGCCGGGAATCTGAAACCGCCGCCGGCCTCGCGCGGAGGGATGACCGAGACGGGCGAGAATCCGTACTCCCGGGGCTGTCCGCCGGGGGAGGGAACGGTGCTTTCCGCAGTCACGAGTGGATGGACTCCCTGCACTCGGTGTGGTCCCCGCACATGACGCCCCCGGCGTGCCGTGCCGTCCGTCCGGCCAGCAGTTCGCGGTACACCCCCGCGACCGCGTCGGCCGTGAGGCGCACGTCGTGCGTGGTCAGTACGTGGCGGCGCCCCTGGTGGCCGAGCGATTCACGCAGCAGCGGATCGGACAGCAGCGCGCCGATCGCGTCGGCCAGCGGCTCCGGCTCCCGCGAGGGCACCAGGCAGCGGGCGTCGTGATCCCGCGGCAGGCTCTCGCGGGCGCCGTCCACGTCCGTCATCACGACCGGGCGACCGCAGGCCATGGCCTCCAGCGGAGCCAGTGCCATGCCCTCCCAACGGGACGGCAGCACCACCAGATCGGCGGACTGGTACCAGGGCACGGCATCGGCGGCGGCCCCGGCGAACAGCACGTCACGCGGTGCCCCGGCGCGCAGCCGGGTGGCGTCCGGACCGTCCCCGACCAGCACGAGCCGGGCTCCGGGCACCCGCCGCAGCACCGAGGGCCACGCCTCCAGCAGTACGTCCTGCCCCTTCTGCCGGCACAGCCGCCCCACGCACACCACCAGCGGAGCCGCCGGATCGACCCCTTCGAGCAGCGGAATCCCGGCTCGTACGGTGTCCACCGACGCGGGGTGGAAGCGCTCCGGGTCGACGCCGTTGGGGATCACCCGCCAGGGGGCGCGGATTCCGGCGCGTACACCGGTCGCGCGCTCCGCCTCACTCACACACACCAGCCGGGACGCCCAACGCGCCCCCCATCGCTCCCACCGCAGCGCGAGCGCGGCGGCGGCACCGTCGACGGCCTCGAACGACCAGGCGTGCGGCTGGAACACCGTCGGCACCCGTCCGCGCAGCGCCAGCCGGGCCGCCAGCCCCGCCTTGGCGCTGTGCGCGTGCACCACGTCGGGCCGCACCCGTGCCACGACCCGGCCGAGCCGCCGTACCTCCTGAGCCAGCTGCGGCCCCGGAGCCCGCGTCGCGTGCCAGGGCCGTACGTCCGCGCCGAGCGCCCGCACCTCGCGGGCGAAGTCGTTGCCGTCCGGGCAGGCGAGGGTCACCCGCGTTCCGGCGGCGAGTTGGGCCCTGATGAGGTCGGTGACCACCCGGGCGACGCCCCCGTCGATCGGCTGCGTGACATGAAGGACCCGCGGCGGAGGGTCTGTTGGCAGATGCATGCGCGGTTCCTTGCTCACGGGCGGCGCGCCGGGGCGCGCGTCACTGCTTCGCGTCGACGGCGGCGAACAGTGCTCCGATCCAGGCCGCGTCCCGCTGCGAAACGATCCGGAAGGCCAACTGGTCACCCCCGCGGCGGATCCCCTTGCCAAATTCGAGGACGTCCGAGTCGTAACCGAGCGTGTTCGAGTACGCGGGCACCCGTTCGATCGCGGCGGGGCCGGATCCGCCGATGGTCGAATTCAGCACGTCGTCCCGGGGGTTGGCGGAGTCGCCCAGCACGGTCGGCGCGCCGGGGCCCGTCGAGACGGCCAGCGAGTCGCCCTTGCTTCCGCGGTCGCCGTTGTACGCGACCAGGCCCACCCGGCCCTTCACGCTCTCGGGGAGGGACATCGGGCCGAGCGGGACGACCTGCGCCTCACGCGGGCCGAGCGCCTCGAAGCCGTCCCAGATCGCCAGATGCCTGAGCGGCTCGGCCTTCTTCTCGTACGCCACCATCAGCGTCCAGCCGCCCCACGCCCCGGCGGCCGACCGGCCCTTGGCCACATTGACCTGGGCCACCGTGTAGAGCCCCGAACGGCTCGCCCGCACCAGCTTGGTGACGTCCGCCGAGGCCTGGAACGCGTCGGCCCCGTGCGCCACCCGGTGCCCGACCACTCTGTCCGCGTGCAGATCCTTGTACGCGCCGCCGGGCTCGGCGATCAGCACCCGTCCGTTGCCCTTCGGCGGCTTCTGCTCGCCGACGCGGAGGTTGCCGCCCCAGTACAGCCGTGCGTACGTGACGCGCGCGCTCTTGGGCAGACGGACCTCCGCGCGGCTGGAGTTGTAGGTGTTCGGGTCCTTGTCGACGTCGATGTAGAGCATGTCGAAGTCGCCGTTCGCGGCCGGTCCGCCCGCGCGCGCCCCGGGGCACGTGAGTGCCGTGGCGCGGGCGGTCCCGGCCGTTCTCACGGGGCCGTGGGGCTGGGTGGACGTCGAGGAACCCCGGCAGCTGATCGAGGAGTTCGCGGCCCGCACGATTCCGCCGTGCTGGAGGGCGCGGTACCGCTGCGTGAACGCCAGCCTCTCCGCCTCCGCGGCGGGTGCCTTCGCGGCGGGCGGCGCCGTGTCGGGCGCCGCCGCGGTCGCGGGGACGCCCGGCGCCCAGAGGGTCGCGAGGGCGGAACAGCCCACGATCGCACGGCGCAGCAGCAGGACCGGGGAAATACGCATGACCGGCGGTGCCCTTTCGGGGGAAAAGGTTCTGGACCAACGGACGGACGGAGATCTGCGGATCGGATGGTGTGCGCCGGCTCCCCGTCCGCTTCCGACGCCGGTCGGCGCCTGCTTCCAGGCGCCTTGGAGGTGCCCGACTCTAGCGGCTGTCCATATTTATGCGCGAAAGTTGTGATGTGTGTCGGAATCGTGAAGCTCGACCACGCGCGAGATCACCCCTTTGGAGGCACAACCCGCGTGGGCGCCGCGCGTTGAATCCAGAGCCGGGCATCCCGCCCGGATGTTTGGTCGACTTCCAAGGAGCACTTCTCCATGTCGCGTATCGCGAAGGGCCTGGCCCTGACCTCCGTTGCCGCTGCCGCTGTGGCCGGCACCGCCGGCATCGCCGCCGCCGACAGCGACGCGCACGGCGCGGCCGCCCACTCCCCGGGCGTCCTGTCGGGCAACGTCCTGCAGGTTCCCGTTCACGTTCCGGTCAACGTCTGCGGCAACACCGTGAACGTCATCGGTCTGCTGAACCCCGCGTTCGGCAACACCTGCGTCAACGACTGACGTCAGCGCGGACCCTTCTGCCGGCCGTCCTCCCGAAAAGGGAAGGCGGCCGGTTCGCATTTCCCCGAGCGGGGGACCCGACGCGGACAACGGCCGGCTCCCCGCCGATCGGACGGCACGGCTCGGTCGGTCCGTCACCCTCCCCCGCGTTCATTCGGGTGGGGTGCAGGAAATTTCTGCACGCGGAGTTTCCGTCGCGTTCGGGGCTCGTTAGGCAGCGCAAAGAGAAATTCCCTCGGGTGACATGAGTCGCCGAAGAAAGGAACACGATGAAGTCTCTCAAGGCCGCCGCTGTAGTCGCAGGGTCCCTGGTCGTCGCCGGTGCCGCCGCGCCCGCGTTCGCCGCCGGAGCCTCCGACCTCACGCCCTCCAGCCTCAACGGCGCCCTGGAGACCCTCACCAGCCAGCGTTCGCTCAGCGCGCAGGACGTGATGCCCCTGCAGCACCAGTCGAACGCGCTCGACACCGAGAACAAGAGCTCCCTGCTCGGCACCGTGAGCGGCGCGACGAAGACGCTCAACGCGTCCGGCGGCCCCGCACAGCTTCTCGGCGGGCTTCCCCTTCAGGGCTAGTCGTTTTCTTTCGGTGCGTGTCTTTCCGCATCGCTTGCGGGCATTTCCATAGGCTCTGGATAAACCTCCGATGAAAGGGCTGACAATGAACACTGCCAAGAAGGCCGCGCTGATTTTCGCCACCGCCGGAATGGCCGCTGGTGCCGCCGCTGGCAGCGCCGTCGCGGACTCCGGTGCCGAGGGTGCCGCGGTCAAGTCCCCGGGTGTCGCCTCCGGAAACGTGATTCAGGTCCCCGTGCACGTTCCGGTCAATCTCTGCGGCAACACGGTCTCCGTCATCGGCGCGCTCAACCCGGCATTCGGCAACGCCTGCTTCAACGACTGACGTCGTACGCCGATGCGGCGAACGGGCCGATTCCGCACCCGTGGAATCGGCCCTTCGCGCTGTTCGAGCCGGGTCCCTCGTTCGTGTGGTCACCCGTCCGGTCATCGCCCGTGCGGGTGAGATCGGGGCCGGACCCGAACGGGTGCGTCGATAAGGTTCCGCGGTGACCTCAACCTCAAGCGAAATGCGCCCTCTTCGGGCTGCCGACCTCGGCACGCTCGCCGTCATGGCTTTCAGCGGTGAAGCCCCCGACGGCGACATGCCCTATCTCCTCGCCTATTCCCTGGGTGACGGCGAAGGCGGCCCGGAAGGATCGGCGGCCGCCATCCGGCAGCTGCTGATCGACAACGGACTGCCCGTGGGCGACACGCTCATCGACGCCTCCCGGCAGCCGAGCCTGCCGCTCACCCTGCTCGTCGAGGCCGGCCAGGCCGTCGTCACGATGCCGCACCTCAACGCCCAGTGCATCGCCCCGCCGGAGTGGCTCGCCGCGGTGGGTGAACGCGGATACGCCTACTTCCTGTTCGCCACCCGCGCCTGGCCCGTGGCCGAGCCCGGCAAGCCCGTCGCGCCGGAGAGCCTGACGGCCTTCGCGGGCGACGAGGAGACCCTGCTCAGCGCGTCGCACGTGCTGCTGCCCGCGCGCAGGCTGCGCGGCTGATGACGGCCGCCGCGGGGCGGGGGGCGGGCGGTGGCAGCGATGCGCACGGGCGCACCGTCGGCGGCAGCCGTGCCCTCGCCCTGCTGCTGGTGATCACAGGGGCGGCCGGTCTCCTGGCCGCGTGGGTCATCACGATCGACAAGTTCAAGCTGCTGGAGAACCCGAACTTCGTCCCGGGATGCAGCCTGAACCCGGTCGTCTCCTGCGGCAACATCATGAAGAGCGACCAGGCCTCGGCCTTCGGGTTCCCGAACCCCATGCTGGGTCTCGTCGCCTACGGCATCGTCATCTGCGTCGGTATGAGCCTGCTCGCCCGGGCCACCTTCCCGTGCTGGTACTGGCTGACCTTCAACGCGGGAACGCTCTTCGGCGTCGGATTCTGCACCTGGCTCCAGTTCCAGTCGTTCTACCGGATCAACTCCCTGTGCCTGTGGTGCTGTCTGGCCTGGGTCGCCACCATCATCATGTTCTGGTACGTCACATCGTTCAACGTGCGGAATGATTTTCTGCCTGCGCCGGAATGGCTGAAGGGATTCCTCGAGGAATTCACCTGGGTCATTCCGGTTCTGCATATCGGTGTCATCGGGATGCTGATCCTGACCCGCTGGTGGGATTTCTGGACGAGCTGATTCTCCATATCGGACGACTAATGAGTCCGTCGGGGGAATCTTGAGCTGATGGCGTTCCCGGAATCGTTACGCGGTACGGACGCTGAGCCCCCGAATCCTGAAAGGGACCGTACCTGAGATGAAGCCGACCACACGAGGAACTCTTGCCGCCGTCATGACCGGTGTGGCGGCGGCGGTGGGTGCCGCCGCCGCGACCCCCGCCGTCGCGGCCGAAACGGTCCCCATCCCCGTGCCGCTGAACGGAGTCGAGCAGGCCCTCGGCCTGAAGGCACCCAGCATCGCGGGTGAACTGCCGGTTCCCCTCCCGGGCGGGCTCGAGGGGCCCCGGTACGTCGAGGGCCGGATGATCCCCGAACGGGCGGTTCCGCAAGTGCCGGTCAGCGGCGGGCTGCCCGGGGCGGACGTCCGTGCGCCCCTCCCGCACGTCCTCGGCGACGGTTTCGACCACCTCGGTCTCGCCGCACCGGCGGCCGGCCTGCGGACGCTGACCCCCGGACTGTCCCTGGACTCCCCGCTCGGCGCGCCGAACCCCGACCACCTCGGCCTTCCCGGCCTGAAGCTGCCTCAGGCCGCCGTGCTCGCACCGCTGCTGAAGACCGTGCCGGGGGCGAACCTGGAGATGGGCTCGGGGGCCTAGCCCTTCCGGGGGAGCAGGCCCGGGTGTCCGGACCGGGCCTGCCGACCGAACCATCGGGGCCCGCCGTCGTTGAACCCTGCTGAAGCCCGCCGAATCCGCCTGAATCCGTCGAGGAGAGAAGCATGTTCGTCAGCTGGGTGTCGAGCAGAGTGCCGAGGCGTGAGCCAGATGTCCGGGGACGCGGCCGCGGGGCGGCGCGTGTGGCGGTCGGAGCGGCGGTGACCCGGCGCGGCGCGATGCGAGGACTGCTCGTGTCGGCCGTCGGCGTGGCGCTGGCCCCGGTCGTCGCGGCCTCGCGGCCGCCGCACCCGCTCCGGTCCGAGGACCTCTCCTTCGACGAGGTGTACCGCGGCCGGCACATCCTCGGCACGAAGAGCGGTTCGGACGGCACGGCCGCGTTCTCCGGCGGCGAGTGGCAGGTCACGGTCGACGGCAGGCCGCTGCATCTGATGCGCCGCGCGGACGGCAGCTATCTGAGCATGGTGGACCACTACGAGTCGTATCCGACTGCGCTGGCGGCGGCGCGTGCCGCCGTCGACGAGCTGGGCCCCGCCGAGCGTCTCCGGGCCACGGAGGACGAGGAGGCCGGCGCGGACGCGGGCGGCGCGCGGGGGAGCGAGGCGGAGGAACCAGGCCTCGGCGGACCGGGCGTCGGCGGACCGGGCGTCGGCGGACCGGGCGTCGGCGGAAGTGGCGCGCGGGAGAACGGTACGGAGGGGAGCGGCCACCACCATGGTGTACACGCGTAAGAACGTCAGCACCCTCACGAGCGCGGAGCGGCGCCGCTTCGTCACCGCGATGCTGGAGATCAAACGCCGCGGAGAGTACGACGAGTTCGTCCGGATGCACATCGAGTACTACGTCTCGGACGGAGACGGCGGACTGCGCTCGGCTCACATGGCGCCCTCCTTCCTGCCCTGGCACCGGCGGTTCCTGCTGGACCTCGAGCGGTCGCTGCGCCGCGTGGACTCCGGGGTGAGCGTCCCCTATTGGGACTGGACGCGGGACCGTACGACGAAGTCCGTGCCGTGGACCAAGGACCTGCTCGGCGGTGACGGGCGGCGCTCGGACCGGCGGGTCATGACCGGACCCTTCGCCTACGCGCAGGGCAACTGGACGATCAAGGAGGGGGTGACCGACGGTGAGTTCCTCACGCGCGAGTTCGGCCGCCCGCGGCAGCCGCTCCAACTGCCCACGCGGCGTGACCTGAACACCGCCCTGGAGGACCCCGTCTACGACACGGCTCCCTGGAACTCGACATCCACGCGGGGCTTCCGGAACCGGCTGGAGGGATGGGGGCGCGGGTCGGGCAACTCCGCCTGGGGCAACCACAACCGCGTCCACCGCTGGGTCGGCGGCCACATGCTGGGCGGAGCCTCCGTCAACGACCCCGTCTTCTGGCTGCACCACGCCTTCGTCGACCTCCAGTGGTCCCGCTGGCAGAAGCGGCACGCGGGCGCGCGCTATCTGCCCGAGCGGCCCCCGGGTCTCGGCAACTCCCAGCACGGCCGCATCGTCGCCCGGCACGAGAAGATGCCCCCATGGGGCGTGACGCCGGACTCGATGGAGGACCACAGCCGCATCTACCGGTACGCGTGAGCCACATCCACCGGCAGGCGTAACGGCCACGACGAGGCCCCCGGCAGCGACTTCCCGCCGGGGGCCTCTCGCGTACCGGGGCTCAGTTGCCGTAGCCGCCGTGGTCCTTGTGGTGGCCACCGTCGTTCACGCAGGTGTTGCCGAACGCCGGGTTCAGCAGACCGACGATGTCGATGGTGTTGCCGCACACGTTGACCGGCACGTGGATCGGGGCCTGGATGGTGTTGCCCGAAAGGACACCGGGCGAGCCGACGGCCTCGCCCTGAGCGCCGGCGTCAGCCATGGCCAGACCGGCCCCGCTGAGCGCCACGGCACCCGTGCCCACGGCGACTGCGGCGGCCTTCGCGATGCGAGACATCACTTCTCCTTTGACTCGATGAGTGCGGTGGCCCGAAACGCGACCGCACTCCCCCTTCAACGCGTCCACCCACGGCTGGTCACGGGCGTTCACCGGGGGATCACCCTTCAACCGGGAGCGGACGGGCGGCCGTACACGCGCTCGAGCCCGTGCCGCCCAGCCGACCGGCCTGCCGGGCAGAGCGGCCGAACAATCGGCCTGCGGGGCAAACCCGCAGACCGGGCGCCCCTTCGACCGGGAACCCTTCGACCGGGCCGGTCAGCCGAGGCGGCGCAGCGGTGTGCCTGCCAGGAACGCCTGGATGTTCTCGACCGCCGCGCCGTAGTACGTCTCGTAGTTGGAACGCGACACATAGCCGAGGTGCGGGGTGGCCAGCAGGCGGGGAGCCGAGCGCATCGGGTGGTCGGCGGGCAGGGGCTCGACGTCGAACACGTCGAGGCCCGCTCCGGCGATCCGCCCCGCGTGCAGCGCGGCCAGCAGCGCGTCCTGGTCGACGATCGCCGAGCGCGAGGTGTTGACGAGAAAGGCGGTCGGCTTGAGGAGGGCCAGTTCGGCGGCGCCGACGAGGCCCCGGGTGCGGTCGCCGAGCGCGAGGTGGACGGAGACGAAGTCGCTGTCCGCCAGCAGCTCTTCCTTGGAGGGGGCGAGCTCCACCCCCACCTCCTCGGCGCGCTCCGCGGTGAGGTTCTGGCTCCACGCGCTGACCCGCATGCCGAAGGCGAGGCCCACCGCCGCCACCCGGCCGCCGATCTTGCCCAGACCGAGCAGGCCGAGCCGGCGGCCGTGCAGATCGGCTCCGACGGTGCTCTGCCAGGGGCCGCCCGCCCGCAACCCGTCGTGCTCCGCGACGATCCCGCGCGCGAGGCCGAGCAGCAGCGCCCAGGTCAGCTCCACCGGGGGCGTCGAGGAACTCGGGGTGCCGCACACGGTCACCCCGTGCGCCTCGGCGGCCGCGTAGTCGATCACCGTGTTGCGCATCCCGGAGGCGATCAACAGCTTCAGCCTGGGCAGCCGGGCCAGCAGAGAGGCCGGGAAGGGGACGCGTTCGCGCAGGGTGACGACGATGTCGAAGTCCGCCAGCGCGGCGGCCAGCGCGTCCTCGTCGGCGAAGTGGCGGTCGAACGCGGTGACTTCCACGGTTTCCGCGACGGGTGACCAGTCGGCGATCTCGGTCGCGACGCTCTGATAGTCGTCCAGCACAGCACAGCGAAGTCGCATGTCAGGTCCCTCCCGGACTCAGCCGGACCCTACCCGAGCGGTGACCCGGGAGGCCGGGCGGTCCGTGACCGACGCCTCGGGGGGAAGCCGCGACGGTCACTCGCTCCCCATGGCAGTATCTGGGCTTCATGAGGGCGTCCCTGGCGGTACGGAGCTTGCGCGCGGCGGTCTTCGCCGCGCTGTGCGTACTGCTGGCCGCAGGGGGGCATGTGCTCGCCACCGGACAGGCGCCGCCGCGCTGGGCGGACGGTGCGGGACTTCTCGCCGTCTTCGCCGTCGGCTGTCCGCTGGGCGGCCGGGAACGGTCCCTTTTCGGGATAGGCGGCGCCATGCTGGCCGCGCAGGCCGGACTCCACCTCGGGTTCGAGGCCGCACGGCCGCGCATGGCGATGACCATGCACGGGTCGTACATGACGCATCCGCACGCCCACGCCCTGACCCCCCATGCCACGGCCGCGCATGTCGCCGCCGCCCTGCTGGCGACCTGGTGGCTGCGGCGCGGCGAGGCCGCCCTGTGGTCCCTGCTGCGCCGCGCGGTCGCGTTGGTGCCGGGGCTCGCCGCCTGGTGGAGGGTGCGGAGGGGGCTGTCTCCCGTCCGGCCGCCGGAGGACGCCGCGGGCCGGACACCGGCCGAGCCGTGGTCGCTTCGGCAGGCAATGCTGCGGCACGCCGTCTCCCGTCGGGGACCGCCGGCAGTGCTCGCGTACACGCCCTGACCACGTTCCCCTTCCGTACGGAGTTCCCCAGATGTCCCCGATGAGCACCACCCTGCGCCGGACCGGCACGCTCGCCGCCCTCACCACCGCGGGTGTCCTGGCCGCCGCCGGCGCGGCCTTCGCGCATGTGACGGTCCACCCCGAGAGCTACGCCAAGGGAGCCACGGACGGTGTCCTGAGCTTCCGTGTCCCCAACGAGGAGGACACCGCCAGCACCACCAAGGTGCAGGTCTTCCTGCCCACCGATCACCCGGTCCTGGGTGTCCTGGTCACCCCGCAGGCGGGCTGGACCGCGAAGGTGACGACCATCAAGCTGAAGAAGCCGATCAAGACGGACGACGGTACGATCACCGACGCCGTCTCCGAGATCACCTGGACCGGCGGCAGGATTCGCCACGGCGAGTTCCAGGACTTCGACGTCGCCTTCGGCCAACTGCCGGACGACACCGGCCAGCTGACCTTCAAGACGCTCCAGACCTACTCGGACGGCAATGTCGCCCGCTGGATCGAGGAGGCGAAGAAGGGCGGCGAGGAGCCGGAGAGCCCCGCTCCGGTACTGACCCTCACCGACAAGGGCGCGGCCGAGGAGAGCTCGGACGGGGCGGCCGGATCCGAAGCGGCCTCCTCGTCCTCGTCCTCCTCTGAGGGCGAGGAATCGACCGCGAGCGACAAGAGCGGTGACTCCACCGCGCGCGCTCTGGGCACGGCGGGCCTCGTCGTCGGCGTCCTCGGGCTGATCGCGGCCGGTTTCGCCGTCGTGCGCGGCCGGAGCGCCCGCTCCTAGCACCTGTCCGGTGCGCGGCCGCGGCCCTGCCGGTGTCAACTCCCGTCGGCGGGGCGGCGGCCCTCACGGTCACGCTCCGGTACCTCGCGGATCACCGCAGCAGACGCCGTGCCGTGGCCGGAACCCTGCCGCGTGACCGCGTGACCGCGTGACCGCGTGACCGCGTGACCGCGTGACCGGTCGGCTGGGGCCTGGGGCCCGGGCGGTTCAGTCCTGCGGCGGGGTCTGCTTCCTGCGGAGGAGCACCACCACTGCCCCGCCGATCACGACGAGGGCGATGGCCACGCCCGCGATGACCGGAGTCGCGTCGGAACCGCCGGTCTCGGCGAGGTCGGTGCCCCCGCCGGACCCGCCGACCGACGCCGGGCTCGGCTCGCTGAGCGTCTGGGTCGAGATGTCGCTCGTCCCTCCATGGGTCTTGCAGTCCAGTACACCCTTGAAGCGCTTCTCGACGCCGTTCGGGCCGGCGATCGTGAAGTCGTACGCCTGGTCCTCCTGCAGCGGGATGGTGATCCGCTGGGACACGCCCGCCTCGATGGTGTGCTCGATCCCCATCAGCTCGAACGTGAAGGGCTCGTCGCCCTTGTTGGCGGCCGTGATGTCCACGCCGCCCTTGGCGCAGTTCTTCTGGGCGGAGAGGGCGGGTATCGCGCCCTTCTCCGCCCAGTCGGCGACCGCGGTGGCGGAGACGGTGGACTCGCTGGAGCCCGCGAGGATCTGCGTCTGGCTACGGGTCTCCGAGGTGAAGGCGCGGCCGACCGGCACGGTCGTGGAGGCCTGCACGGTGAGGGACGCGGAACCGTCGGGGCTGTCCTTCGGGACGTCGAAGAAGAACTTGCTGCCATTGGCGGCGGAGGTGACCGCCTTGCCGTCCTTGTCGACGACCTTCACGCCGCTGGCGGCGGCGTCCGCGGGCGGCGTCACCGTCACGCTGCCCGCGTTGGTGTGCACCGTGACCGGGCCGAGCAGCTCGCCCGCGTGGCCGGAGACCGCGGCCGGGTCGAGCGTCAGCGAGGCCGCGGGCTCAGGAAGGCTCCGCGCGTTCTTCTGCAGATAGTCCGCGAGCTTCTCCGCCTGCGGGTCCGCCGCGTCCACGTCGGCGCCGTCCGAGTACCGCCAGATGGCCACCTGGGTGCCGGCCGCCGCGTCCTGCTCGGTGAGGCCGGTGACACCGGCCTTCTCGGCCAGCGCCGCCAGGTCGTTCACCTGCGGGTAGGAGTTCTGCAGGATCCAGCGGATCCTGCCCGCGTCCTTGTTGCCGTTCAGCGATGTGCCGCTCCAGGAGGTCTCCTGGTACTTGGCGTCCCGCTGTGTCGGGTTGTGGAGGTCGACGCAGTAGGTCTGCAGCATGCCGCCGTCGTCGACGGACATCTCGAACAGTCCGGCCGAGACCCAGGAGTCCTCGCCGTTGTCGTGCACGACCGCGGAGCCGTAGGTCTTCAGCTCGCCCAGGGTGGCGGTCGCTCCCCCCGGGCTCTGCGGTGTCCCGTCGGCGACGGCCGTACCGGCGCAGACGATCGTCCCCGCGGCGGCGAGCCCCCACACCAACGTCGCGGCGGCGAGGCGGGCCGCCCCTCGCCCGCGCGTGGACGACACCGAGAACGCAGAAGACACAGAATTCCCCTTCAGGCAGGACTCTTTGCCATGGGGGACGGTCCCGCCAGCAGAATCAGAAGCCCCGAGAGCTGTGTTGGGCATCCTAAAGAAGCGCCGCATCGCACTCCCCGGTCATGTCGTCCGATAACCGATCCGACTCGGAATCGTTATCGCGAGCACGCCCTTGAGCTGCGCCTATCGACAAATCCACGAGAATCGGCGGAGCGTATTTGTCGATAAGCCGCAGTTCGGTCAGATCGTGGCTGTCTCTGACATCACGTCACCCCGGCCGGTTCGGGACGGTGTTGGGGCGCGTCGTCCGGCCGAGCGTCCGGCGCCGATTCCCAACTGGGTTCAGGCCGCTGCGCCGAAGCCGGCTCGCTCTCCCTGGCCGGACGCCGGAAGGCCGACGTACCGCGGGAGAGGTCGTGGCCGATCGCTACCGCGTCGATGTCCGCCGACGTCCAGCTCTGCCCGTCGCGCGTCTCGGTGCGCACCTTCAGCCTGCCCTGCACGATGACGGGATCGCCCACCGACACCGAGGCCCCCACGTTCGTGGCGAGCGCGCGATTGGCCCACACCGTGAAGAAGTTGGTGTGTCCGTCCGTCCATCCGCTCTTCTCGCGGTCCCAGTACCGCGAGGTCACCGCCAGCCGGAACCGCGCCGACGCGCCGTTCGCCAATTCGCGGTACACGGGCCGTGTGGCCACATTGCCCACCGCGCACACCATCGTCTCGTTCATCGTGAATCCCTCCCGTGCGAATGCGTCTGCCGCGGCGAGCGCATGCGCTGCGATCGCCGCGGGATCAGACTGCCTCCGCCGGGCCGGGCCCGCCGAGCGCTGTGCACTACCGGCCGGTTGTGGAAAACCGCGTCACCTGACCGGGGCAACCGCCGTCGCCGTTCCCATGACCCGCCCGTACTGCTCCCGTACCTCGCGGTACCGCAGCAGCTCCGCGGCCACGGGGTCCAGTACCCGGGCTCTTCCGCATCCGGAAGCCGCCTCGCGCAATCGTCGTTCCGCTTCGAGGCCGTAGCGCCTGGCCGGCCCGCGCGCCGCCATCCTGCTGCTCCACTCCACGGCCGGACCGCCGACGATGCCCGCCACCATCAACAGCACCGGAACCCCGAGATTCGGCGACATGACGCCGACGATCTGCCCCACCAGCCAGAGCCCGCCGATGACCTGGAGGATCGTCATCGAGGCCTGTGCGAGCACCGCGACGGGCCACCAGCCGGGCCGCGGCGGCCGTCCGCCCGGTGTCGTCGCGCGCGTCGCCATGTCGTCCAGCGCCTCGGGCAGCCCCTGCGCGCCGCGTACGGCCGCCTCGCGGACCGCCTGGGCCCAGGGCGCGGGAAGCCCGTACGCGGCCCGGTCCGCGACCGTCCGCACCGCCTGCTCGACGCGCTGGCGCGCGGTGGCCTCCTCGTCCGCGGGGGTGCGCACGGGCAGACGACCGGTCGCGGGTTCGAGCCGGTCCTGGTACCAGCGCCACAGCCGCAGCCAGGGCGTGCCGCACGCGCGGTTGGCGTTGCGGCGCCAGGCCCGCTCGGCGGCCTCACCGGTCGCGACGGCGCCCACCGCGTCCGCGAGCCTGTCCGCGAACTCGTCGCGCGCCTCCTCGCTGAGCCCGACCCGCCGCCCCGTCGCGTAGACGGGCCGCAGTCGCGCGGCGGCCGCGTCGAGATCGGCCGAGATCCGCCGTGCGGCGGCACCGCGCTCGGCAACGAACTGGCCGAGACACTCGCGTAGTTCGGGGACTCCTTCCCCGGTGAGCGCGGACAGCGAGAGGACGGTCGCGCCCGGTTCGCCGTACTCGCCGAGCGCGATGCCGTCCTCGTCGAGCAGCCGCCGCAGATCGTCGAGCACCTGGTCGGCGGCTTCGCCGGGAAGCCGGTCCACCTGGTTGAGGACCACGAAGGTGACCTCCGCGTGCCCGGCCAGGGGCCGCAGATAGCGCTCATGGAGGACGGCGTCCGCGTACTTCTCCGGATCCACCACCCAGATGACCGCGTCGACGAGCGCCAGGACGCGGTCCACCTGCTCGCGGTGCTGGACGGCCGCGGAGTCGTGGTCGGGCAGGTCGACCAGGACCAGGCCGCGCAGCTGCGCCTCCGCCTCCGCGCTCTGCAGCGGGCGTCTGCGCAGCCGGCCGGGGATGCCGAGCCGGTCGATGAGGGTGGCCGCGCCGTCGCTCCAGCTGCAGGCGATGGGGGCCGAGGTCGTCGGCCTGCGTACGCCGGTCTCCGAGATGGCCACGCCGGCGAGCGCGTTGAAGAGCTGCGACTTGCCGCTGCCCGTGGCCCCGGCGATCGCGACGACGGTGTGCTCGCCGGAGAGCCTGCGGCGGGCGGCGGCCTCGTCCAGGACCCGGCCGGCCTCCGCAAGCGTCCTGCTGTCGAGCCGGGTACGGGAGAGACCCACCAGCTCGCGGAGCGCGTCCAGGCGCGAGCGCAGCGGGCCGTCGTACGCGAGGGGGGCGGGCAGGGCAGGGACGGCGCTCGCCGTCTCCACCACCGGCGTCTGGTACCTGCCGGGGGCCGTCTCGGTCACGCGGCGTGCGATGAGGCCGTCGTCCCAGACGGGTCCGTCCTCCGCCCGCGCCGGGTCGTCGCCCTCCCCGCGCGCGCGGGGTTTCGCTTCGGAGGCGCCCTCCGGGGCGTCCTTCCCCGACGCGTCGTCGCTCCGCGCGGCCCGGCCGCCGTCGCCGCTCGTGCCGCTCCCGGTGTCTTCGGCGTCGTCCGGGGACCCGGCCCCGGAACTCGCCGCATCCGGGCGACCGTTCTCCGAGGTGTCCTCGGCGCGGTCCTGGCCCTCGGCGCCCGCCGCGGAGGGAACGTTCTCGGGGGCGCCGTCCTCGGAGCGGTCTTCTCCGGGACGGCCGTCCCCGGGGCGCTCGTCTCCGGGACGGTCGGCCTGATCCGTGTGGTCAGTGACGGCAGTCACCGCGGTCACCTCTCCTTCTGCAGTACGGACAGCGCGGCGATGAGTTCGGCCTGGGGTTCTGGGTGGACGTCGAGAGCTTCGAGGGGCGCGAGACGGCGCTCGCGCTCGGCGTGCAGGGCCGTGTCGATGAAGTCCGTGAGCAGCCGGCCGCCCTTGTCGCGCAGCCGCAGCGCGCCGTGGGCCCCGATCCGCTCGGCGAGCCCCTCGCCCGCGCTGCGTGCCCTGCGGCCGCCCAGGAGTGCCGTGGCGACCAGCGCGGCCACCACGGCGGCGTCCGGGGCGACACTCTTGTCGAGGTCGCGCACTTCCTCCTCGGCGTACTCCTCCAGGACGCGCCGCCAGCGTCGTACGGCCAGGCCGATCCGGTGTTCGGCGCTCTCCAGGGCCGGATCACGATCCGTCAGCCCCGGCGCTCCCGAGGCCGGTTCGCGGCGCCAGGCCTCGTCCACGCGTTCGTCGGCGGCCGTGACGGAGCACAGCAGCAGGGCGGACAGGCTCTCCACGAGCGCGTCCAGCAGTTCGTCGGCGGTGCAGTCGAGGGGATAGGCGCGCCAGCGCTTGAGGGCGTCCCCGGAGAGCACGGCCCCGGCCTGCAGACGCCCTTTGGCACGCGTGTGTTCGCTGTCGTACGCCCCGTCGACGGCCGCGGTGAGCCGTGTCGCGGCGGCGTACTGCGCGGCGGTGGCGCCGGCCAGTTCCGGCATCCGCGACTTGAGGGAGTCGAGGACTCCGTGGGCCGTACGGGCCATCGCGCTGTGCCGGGCGCCCGGGTCCTGGGCCTGGTGCGTGAGCCAGGTGCGCAGCGGTGCGACGGCGGTGGCCGGCAGCAGGCCACCGCCCCAGGCGGACTCGGGCAGTTCGGGCACGGTGAAGCGGGGTACCTCGCCGAGTCCGGCCTTGGCGAGCAGCGCGCCGTACTGCCGCGAGACCTCGGAGACCACCTGGTGCGGCACCCGGTCCAGGACCGTCACCAGGGTCGCCTTGTGTTCCTTGGCGGTGCGCAGCAGATGCCACGGCACGGCGTCGGCGTACCGAGCGGCCGTGGTGACCATCACCCAGATGTCGGCCGCGCAGATCAGTTCGGCGGCCAGTACGCGGTTGTCGGCCACCAGGGAGTCGACGTCGGGCGCGTCGAGGAGGGCGAGACCGCGGGGGAGTGTGTCGGCGGTCTCGATGCGCAACACCCGCTCTCCGCGGTCGGTGAGGGCGGGGAGATCGTCGCCGGGCTCCCGATGGGGCACCCACACGCGCGTGAGCTGGGGCAGTACGCGCATGCCGCTGAACCAGTGATGGTCCTCCGGATGGCACACGAGCACCGGCGTACGGGTCGTCGGGCGCAGTACGCCCGCCTCGCTGACCCGGCGCCCCACAAGGGAGTTGACGAGGGTCGACTTGCCCGCACCGGTGGATCCTCCGATGACGGCGAGAAGGGGTGCTTCGGGTTCTCTCAACCGGGGCACCAAATAGTCGTCGAGCTGTGCGAGCAGTTCGTCGCGGTTGGCACGCGCGCGTGGAGCCCCCGCCAGGGGCAGCGGAAAGCGTGCGGCGGCGACACGGTCGCGCAGGGCGGAAAGTGCATCGAGCAGCTGAGGCCGTACGTCCAAGGTCACCACATGTGAAGAATGCCCAATTTTGGAGTCTTTCTGAAGCATATGGGTATGTCTGCGCGCCGACAGGACACACGGGGCGGAAGGGACGACTGGGGCGCAGGCATAACGAGTGCACAACACCCGATGCGCGAGACGCCAAAAGCGGTGCACGATTCGTACCTGCCTGCGATTATCAGGACCGCTTCACTGAACCTCCACATCGAGCCACGGAGGCGAAGCACGAGGGACAGGGATGCGGGAGCCCTATCCTTGTCCCCGGCAAGGTCACGGATCAGCCCACACCCGGGCACCAGGACACAGGCCGACACAACCGGCCCCCGTAGCTCAGTGGATAGAGCAGGCGCCTTCTAAGCGCTTGGCCGCAGGTTCGAGTCCTGCCGGGGGCGCCAGTCTCCGCCCTCCCCTTTGGGAGGGCTTTTTGCTGGTCAGAACATGTTTCACTCGATACGACGAAGCCCCGAACGCCTCCCTGATGATCAAGGGGAGGGTCTGGGGCCGTCCGGCTGTCACCGGGTTTTCGCGGCCGGCCGTGTCGCATCCGTGTCGAAGTTTTCGGCGAGAAGCCTTGGCCCGTGTCGGGCGACTCGGGGAGATCCCCGGCGGCTTCGAGGCGCCTTTTCAAGTCAGGGAGCCGTCCCTCGACGCATCGGGCGTAGGCGCCGTGCGGGGGAGGGCGGCCTTGCGTGCACTGCGCCGCGCCCGGCGGATGACCGGCCCGGCGAGAATCCCGCCCGTCTCCCCCAGGAACAGCGGATCGCCGGGCTCGAACTGTTCGTCCTCGATGTGCCGCCGTCGCAACAGCGCTTCGCCTGAGGGGAGGCTCTGAGCGCAGTACGGATGGCCAGGATCCCGATCATGGACAACGGGGGCGGGAGGTACGCGCAGCAGGACCTGGGCTGTGGCGCAGACGCGCGGTTCGTCTACCGGCTGACGATCGAGGACTATGAAGGGGCGATCCTTGTCCAAGCCCGCCGTGCACCGGGCAAGTTGATCTGCGCCTGGGTCCTTTTGCTGTCCGGCTGGGTTTGCAGTGCCCTGTTTCTCGAACTTCCTGTTTACGGGTGGATCGGCACGTTGGTGGCTGCTGTGGGCGTGATGCACCAGAGCCTCGTTTCGGAGCGACGTGCCAAGGCTCGAAAGGCAGTCGGCGTAGCCGAACGGCACGGACAGTTCAGTTCCGCATGGTCGCCAACGATCACGGCGTCGTGCTCGGCTCTCCCGGGCGAGGCTCTACTGTCGCCGAATGGACACACTTTCGCGCGCACCTGGAGACACCGAGGCTTTTCGTGCTCGTGCTCGTGCTCGTGCTCGTGCTCGTGCTTGGCGCGCGCTAGGACGACGACCTTGATTGTTTTCCCTAAGCGGGGAGCTCGGAGTCCTGGGGACATGGAGCGACTCCGGGCGCTTCGGGACTGGAAACTCCAGCGGCTCTAGGTCCTTGAGCCGGAGATCCGTCGGTGGATTTACCCGTTGCGGAATTCGAATTTCCGCCCCCGGTCAGGCGTTTCCACCGCCGGAGGGTGCACCGGGACCGCCTGGAAAATTCGGCGCATGACGCCAGCGGATGCTCTACCTCTTCGGCGGAGGCCAGTTTTCCGTAGGGGCCGAGGATGGCATCCGCTTCCAGGTCGCGAGCTGAAGGCCGGTCCAGCCTGCAGTGAAGCGCCGCATATCCAGCCGTACGGGGGGACTTCCTGTCTTATGTCCCCGGGCTTTCCTTCAGGCTCGAGTGGTGAATAGAGTAATCTGGCGGCACCCTGCATCATGCAGTGAAGCCGCCAGTACGTTCCGGGAAGTCGATTGTCAATGAAATCATCCTTCAGGGGCGCGATGCTGTCTGTCGCAACGATTCTCGCCACCTTTTCGGTTGCGTCGTGTGCATCTACTGCAGAGCAGCAGCATCACTGTCGGAGCAGTATTTCCGCCCGTGATGCCAAGCGTTTTGCGCTGCCGCCTCTCCCCGACGGCGCGACAGTTCGACTCTGTACGAGTTCGGACAAGGATGGAATACGCGGGAACCTGGAATTCGATGCCGACCCGGGTGCCACCAGACTGTACCTGGAATCCATGGGAATGGATTGGGGCCGCTTCTTTGAGGCTTCAGCCGGTAAAGTGAAAAACCTTTCGACGCCGCGCAACGGGAGTTGGAATCTGAAGGAGGGAGAAAGGTACCGCTGGAATTTCGCCTCCGGCGCACGGGGGGAAGGGTGCCTTATGGACTACACGGCTTTCGTCCGTGCGGAAAAGCAGTGGGACGGGAAGGCTTATATCGGCTTCTACTGCATGCAATGACTCAGATGTTGCATCGCATGTGATCGCTGCGGCAGCGCAAGCTCCAACGTGCTCGAGCGGCGCGAATCTCCGACCGGGCGGCGACGTCGTGGTGCACGCTGCCGCCCTCGGCGTCGTCCTCGGCCCCCTCCGGTATCGGGTTCGGCGCGATCACTCCGGAGTCGTTGCTGTCCGGCGGTGAAGGACGGCGGACCGTGCCCGGACGTCAATGTCCCAGGGGTCGCCCGCCCTGTCGTACGGCTGAGGCGATCGCGGAGACGACGCCGGTCACGGCGAGGCTTCCCATCATGACCAACACCACGCCGACCATGAAGAGGCCGCTGGAGTCGTCCGACCAGTCGTAGTAGGCAGCAACGGTGAGGCCGGCCGTGGTCCCGAGCACAGCGGCCGCGACATACCGCCGGGATGCCGCCCAGTACACCGGTGCCAGCAGAACCAGCGCCAGCCCGATCACCTGCCACGCCTCGTACGGACCGGTCGTCGAGCCGTCGGGCTGCACGTCACGATGCTGGTCCCAGCCCAGCCAGGCAGCCCACACCGCCAGCGACACCCCGGCCAGCAGGAGGATCGACACCAGTTGGGGAACAGGTTTCCGTGGTCCTTGATTCATGACCCAAGCGTCTCCGCTCACACCGTCACCGACCAGAGCGCAAGTACTCAGCTCCGCCCGAGTACATCAGCCATGGACAGACCGAGTACGCCGAGGCCGGATCCAGGTCGGCCGTCCGGCAGTTGAGGGAGCCGAGCGGCCTCGCTGCGGCCAGAACCGCCTTGTCGAATGAGGAGTTCTCTTGCCGCCCGGGGCAAATCTGCCCCGGGCGAACCCCCTTCGGGTGGGCGGCCGGACGGCGCGCGATGGCGCCCCGGTCACCTCAGTGTGTGGGACGTCCTGCCCGATGCCGCGTCGATCTCGTCGTGGGCCTTGGTCAGCAGTTGCATGGCGAGTTCGTTCAGCGCCCTCGCGCCCGCGACCTCCTCGCCGACCCTGGGCTGGTTCGAGTCGGAGGGGTGGCGGCTGGCGTATCCGTGGGCGCGCACCTCGCTTCCGTCGGGGAGCCGCAGAAGGGCGGCCGCACGGGTGCGGTGCTCGTCCTCCTGGAATTCCATCTCGACGTGCCATCCGACCGTGGTCCGTGTCTGCGTCTGTGTCATCGCGATCACCTCCGAAGCCGCCGCCCCCGGTGAAAACCCCTAAGAAGAAGTGTGCTCCTCCAGCCGCCCCGGCACGAGGTGAGAGCGCGGAGGGTCACGCGACGTGGTGCGCCTGTGTCTGTGCTGCGACCGCGGCCGCAGCACCTCGGAGCGTGAAGCCGGGTCGCCGTGCCCGAGGTACGGCTCAGTGCCTGGACCGAATGCCCGTGTCCGAAAAGTGCACGTCGCCTGGACGTGCGCGGTTTGCGGTCGGCAAGTCCTTGCCATGGCGAGGACTTGCCGTCGTCCGGCCTTCACGTCGGCGTGAACCGGCCGATAGACCCTTGGCATGTCCTCCCCCTCTCAGTCCTCCGCCTTCCGGCGCAGACGCCGGCGGCTCGTGTCCGCCGCCACCGCGTTGCCGCTGCTGGCGTCGGGGCTCGCACTTCTGCAAGCGCCCGCACAAGCCGCTCCGGCCAAGCCCGCGGTTCCCGCCAGGCCCTCGGCGACTCACAAGGTCACCCTGGTCACCGGCGACGTCGTCACCGTCACCACGATGGCCGACGGCAAGCAGGCCGCCGACGTCCACCGTCCGGACAGCGCCGTCGGGGGCGTGAAGATCCAGGAGATCAAGGGCGACCTGTTCGTCGTCCCGGACGAGGCGGCTCCGCTGCTGGGCGCCGGGAAGCTGGACCGGCGGCTGTTCAACGTCACCGACCTGATCGAGATGGGCTACGACGACGCGAAGTCGGCGGCGGTGCCGCTGATCGCGGCGTACACCCAGCCGAAGACCCGCGCCGCCGTCGAGCCGACGGCCCCCCGCGGCAGCAAAGTGATCCGCAAGCTCAAAGGCATCCACGGTGCCGCGCTGAGCACCGAGAAGCGGCGGGCCCGCACCTTCTGGACCACCGTCGCACCGCAGGGCAGCGCGAAGCTGGGCGCGGGTGTGTCGAAGCTGTGGCTCGACGGACGCGTGAAGGCCAGCCTGAAGGAGAGCGTGCCGCTGATCGGCGCGCCCGAGGCCTGGAAGGACGGCTACACCGGCAAGGGCGTCAAGGTCGCGGTGCTCGACACCGGCATCGACGTCAACCACCCCGACTTCGCCGGCGTGATCGACGGCACCACCAGCTTCGTGCCGGGTGAGGGCGTCACCGACGTCAACGGGCACGGCACGCATGTGGCCAGCACGATCGTCGGCTCCGGCGCAGCCTCCGGAGGCGACAACAAGGGCGTCGCCCCCGGCGCCGACCTGTTCGTCGGCAAGGTGCTCGGCGGCGCGGAGGGCTCCGGCCAGGACTCCTGGGTCATGGCCGGCATGCAGTGGGCGGCCGAGTCCGGCGCGGACGTCGTCAACATGAGCCTCGGCGACACCTACCCGACGGACGGCAGCGACCCGATGTCGCAGACGGTCGACGCGCTGTCCGAGCAGTACGGCACGCTGTTCGTCATAGCCGCCGGCAACGCGGGCCCGGAGAGCATCTCCGCCCCGGGCGCTGCCGCCTCGGCGCTGACCGTGGCCGCCACGGACAAGCAGGACCGGCTCGCGTCCTTCTCCAGCACCGGCCCGCTGGCCTCTTCCGGCGGTATGAAGCCGGACATCGCCGCGCCCGGCGTGGACATCACCGCGGCCCGCTCGCAGGACATGACCGACGGTGGTGAGGGCCTCTACCGCACCCTCAGCGGCACCTCCATGGCCACCCCGCACGTGGTCGGTGCGGCGGCGATCCTGGCCCAGCGGCACCCGGACTGGACCGGCGCGCAGCTCAAGGAACACCTGATGAGCACCGCGAAGGGCCTGGACGGCGGGTACTCGCCGTACGAGGTCGGCACCGGCCGTGTCGACGTGGCCGCCGCCGTGCGCACCACGGTCCGCGGCACCGGATCCCTCTTCTTCGGCAACTACACATGGCCGCACGAGCCGAGCGACGCCGCCGTCACGAAGGACCTGACCTTCACCAACAACGGTTCCGCCGACGTCACGCTGAACCTGGCGCTGACCGACGACGGCGGCCCGTTCGCGCTGGGCGACACCAAGGTGACCGTCCCGGCGGGCGGCACCGCCGCCGTCCCGGTGACCGGTGACCCGCGAGCCGCCTCGGCCGGCCGGCACGTCGGCTACGTGACAGGCACCGACGAGGCCACCGGGAAGCCGGTGACCCGCACGTCCGTGGCGCTGCTCAAGGAGGAGGAGCGCTACGACCTGAACATCAAGCTGGTCGGCCGGGACGGCAAGCCCGCCGCCGGCTGGGTGGGCATCAACCTGGCCGGCGACGTCTGGCCGTGGAGCGTCTACGTCGACGGCTCGACCACCATGCGCATGGCACCTGGCACGTACACCGTCGCGGGGTACATCGACGTGGCCGGTGAGAAGGCGGACCGCTCGGGTCTGGCCGTGCTGGTCGACCCGGAGACGGTGCTCAAGGACAGCTCCGCCGACGTGGTGCTGGACGCCCGCAAGGCACACCTGCTCCGGACCGAGGCGCCGCAGCGCACCGAGGACCGCCAGCGCAAGGTCGACTTCAACGTCCACTACAAGGGCCTCGACCCGTACCTGGACTACCGCAGCGCGTACGTGCTGCCGCCGATGTACGACGACGTCTACGTCGCGCCGACGGAGCCGATGAAGCAGGGCGAGTTCATGCTGACCACCCGCTGGCGCAAGGGCGAGCCGTCGCTCGGCCTGAGCGCGTCGGGCGGACGGCTCCCCTTCGAGACGCTGGTGCAGGCAGGCAGCACCCTGGGCACCCGCACGGACAAGCTGGACGCCGTCTACGCGGGCAACGGCGCGGCGGCCGCTTACGAGAAGGTCAAGGCGAAGGGCAAGCTCGTCGTCGTCGAGCGCAGCGACGAGGTCTCGCCGCAGGAGCGCGCCGAGGCCGCGGCCGCGGCCGGCGCCAAGGCGCTGATCGTGGTCAACGACGGTGTGGGCGCCCTGACGGAGTACGTCGGCGAAACGGCCATCCCGGTCGCCACCGTGCACCGCGACGCGGGCAGGACCCTCATCGCGATGGCCAGGACCGGCAAGGTGAAGCTGACCGCGAAGCAGACCGAGTACACGCCGTTCGTCTACGACCTGACCCGGGACTACCCCGGCCGGGTGCCGGACCGGCCCCTGGTCTACGAGCCGGCCAAGCGTGACCTCGCCCGGATCGACGCCCGCTACTACTCGGCCACCGGCGGCACGTCGGCGGAAGGCTACCGGTCCGACTTCACCCTCAGCCCGTCGTTCAACCTCCCCGAGGCCGAGTGGCACCCGGGCACCCGCACCGAATGGGTGACCCCGGGCCAGAACTGGAGGGAGTTCCACGCTCAGGGCGTCGACGGAGACCTGCCGTGGGTGATGGTGTCGGGCGACAACACGTATGCCAAGGGCAGCGCCACCCGTCTGGACTGGTTCGCTCCGGCGACCCGGCCCGCCCAGAGCGAGTCCTTCGGCGTGTACAACTCCCGTTGGGAGAACTACATGACCTGGAACGTGCAGGCGTGGGCCTCCGCCAGCGACACCATGCGGCTGGGCGGCTACCTGCCGTGGGGTGAGACGCCGTCCCACCTGAAGATCTTCCAGGGCGACACACTCATCCACGACAACCCGGTCAGCGGGGACATGCAGTGGCAGGAGGTGCCGGCGGGCGACCTGCCCTACCGCGCAGTCCTCGACGCGGAGCGGCCCGGCGACGTCTTCCGGCTGTCGACGCGCACCCACTCCGAGTGGACGTTCAGGTCCGGCACGGTCGACTCGGACGACTTCGAGCCGTTCTCGGTGCTGAACCTGGACTACAAGCTGGAGTCGGACCTGCACGGTGACGTGAAGGCCCGTGCGACCCAGCGGATCGCGCTCAAGCCGGTGTCGATGGACCTCGGCACCGTGCCGGGCAAGGTCACCACGGTGAAGCTGGACGTCTCGTACGACGACGGTGCCACCTGGCAGAAGGTGACCCTGGCCAAGGGCGCCGACGGCTACTGGAAGGGTTCGTTCAGGACGGCGAACAAGCCCGGCGGCTTCATCTCGGTCCGCGCGAGCGCCGGGACGGACCGCGGCTACAGCGTCAAGAACGAGATCATCCGGGCGTACGGCCTGCGATGAACCGCACTGTCGGGCCCCGGGGAGGCGACTCCCCGGGGCCCTTCCCGTCACACCTGCTCCCAGCAGGCACTATTCAGGGTCTGCCGCCGTGGCGCATACTCTCCCCGCTGCGGCAAGTGGAAGAAAGTCGGTCGCCGATGCTGGACGTTCTGGGCCTCGAACCCGATGACGAGCGCGTCTACCGGACGCTGGTCGGACGGCCGAACTCCACCGCGGTGCTCCTGTCGGATCTGCTCGCCGCACCGCTGGCCCACGTCGACAAGGCCTTGTCCCGCCTGGTCGAGTGGGGACTGGTGATCGGGTCGGCGGACGAGCAGTTCACCGCCGCGCCGCCGGCCATGGCGTTCGGCGCTCTCCTCACGCAGCGCCGAGAGGGGCTGCGGAGGGCCGAGCAGACACTGGTGACCCTCGCCGAGGAGTACCGGGCGGCGATGACCGGGAACAGCATCAACGATCTGATCGAAGTCATCACGGGCCGCGACGCCATCCGTCACCGCTTCCTCCAGGTGCAGCAGGCAGCCCGTACGCAGGTCCGCAGCTTCATCACCGCGCCGTTCCTCGCCGTCCCGCCCGACGAGAACACGGCCGAACCCATGGCCATAGGCCGCGGCGTGCACTTCCGGGCCGTACTGGACCGGGCCGTGCTGGCCGAGCCGGGCATCATCGCCGATGCGATCGCCTCACTGCGCAACGGCGTGCAACTGCGTGTCGCCGACCAACTGCCGATGAAACTCGTGCTGGCCGACGCCGACCTCGGCCTGGTCCCGCTCGCCGTCACACCGGCCGGAGAGCCCGGCGCCGTGCTGCTGCACCGCAGCGGCCTGCTGGACGCGTTGGACGCGCTGTTCGAGACGGTATGGCGCACCGCCCACCCGCTCGAGCTGTCGGGCACCGGCACAGAAGCCGAAACCACCGTGGAGCGTGGTGCGGAAGGCCCGAGCGACCTCGACCGAAGGATCCTCGCGCTCCTGCTGGCCGGCCTGACCGACCAGACGACCGCCGCACAGCTGGGCCTGTCACCGCGCACCCTGCACCGACGCCTGCGCCACCTCATGGACATGGCCGGAGTCCGTACCCGGATGCAGCTCGGCGGTCACGCCGTCCGGCACGGCTGGGCGGCGCCACCGGTGCCGAGCCGGTAGGCATCCTCTCCTGGTGCGCACGGTGATCCGGACGAACCCGCCTGGCAGGCTCAGGCCGTGCCGTGCCGTGCCGGGCCGGGGAGCGTGAGCGCGTCGGCGCCGGGCCGTCCCCGGTGCCGTGCGAGCCGCTCGGCACCGGCCGGCGGCGACCGGCGGCGACGGCCAGTGACAGGCCGGCCGCCAGCGCGGTCGGGGAAGCTCCAGGTCACAGCTCCCCAACCGGCTCCGCGCGGCAGCAACTGACCTGAGCGACATCACGGTCGACTCCCACACCGGCGGCCTGCTGGTCGACTACTGCCGCCGAGCCGGAATCGACGTAGTGATCCGCGGAGTCCGCAACGTTCACGACCTGGACTACGAAATGCCGATGGCCCGCATGAACCACGAACTGGCCGGAGTCGAAACGTTCTTCATCGCCGCAGACCCCGCCCTGGCCCCCATCTCCTCCACCCTCGTCACTGGGATGAGTCGACAGCCCCGTGTCCCCGAATGATGACTTGGGAATTTCTCCCCCGAACGGGCTCTGCGAACGCGCCCTCAACCGCTCCCGCAAGAGGCCATCGCGCACCCACACCGGCGACGTGGCGGACATCGCCAGCCGGGCATCGAGCGAGGCTTCCCACTCCGCGGTGAGGTTGACGAGCAAGTCCTGCCGCATCTCGCGGGTGATGTGCGTGTACCGCGCCTGTACTGAGCCGTCCATGTGGCCGAGGCGCTCATCCGTGAGCTTCGTCGGCGCGCGGAATCCCTCCATGCGCGTCTTGTGGGGTTCAAGCACGTCCTGACGGAGGCGTCTGCGCATCGGCGATCCGGTTGGCTCGCGCGGCGGCCGTCGGACGCAATCTCACTCCCGGATCGGCTCTTGGCCGTTGGCGGGCCTGACATCAACGGCCGCACACACTGACGCACAAACGCGGACCGACGAATGAGGACAGTCCTTGCTCACCGGCTCCGGACCGCGGGGATGCTGGTGTCCGCCTACGGCGCGCACCCGCCAACGGATCACAGGACCGAGTTCGAGGTCGGGCAGCGGCTGGTCGGTGGATCGCGGGCGGTATGACGGTGTGTCTGTACGGTCGCGCAGGGCGGGTGTGGGTTGATCGTCGGGCGGTCCCGGCAGGGGCCTGAACATCAACCGACGTCCGTGGCACGTGCTGAGTGCCGCGCTCTTTGTCGAGGAGTCCCCATCGTGAGACCGACCCTGCAACATGCCATGCTCCATCGACGTGGCGCGGGAGCCGAGGGCGAGCGGCGGCGCCCGGCCAGGCGTGCTGCCGTCCTGCTCGCCACGGTGGCGCTGCCGGCGGCCCTGGTGGTGCCCACGGCCACGCCCGCTGCTGCGGCGCCCGTGACCGTCACCTTCAACGCGGGCGCCGACCAGCCCTTCACCGTCCCGGCCGGAGTCACCCAACTGACCGTCACCGCCACAGGCGCCGCGGGCCAGAACGGGGGCAACGGCGGCACAGGCGGCAACGGCGCCACTGTCACCGGCACCGTTCCCGCCACCCCGGGCAACACCCTGTTCGTGAACGTCGACACCGGCGGCGGCACAGTCACCGGGAGCGCCGCGGGCGGTGTCGGCGGCGGTTCCAGCGACGTCCGCACCTGCAGCTCGGCCAACGTCAGCTGTGTCCTGACCGGCGTCCCCGGTACCGACCCCCGCCTCATCGTCGCGGGCGGCGGCGGAGGCGGCGGCCACGGCGGTTTCACCATTTCCGGGCCTGAGTCCACCGGCGGAGACGCCGGAGACACCGGCCAGCCCGGCGGCGACAGACCGCAAGGCGGCGTCGGCGGTGGCGGAGGTACTCAGACCACCGGCGGCACCGGCGGAGCCACATGCCCGCCGAACCCATCCACCGCCGGCACCAACGGTGCGGCCGGCGCCGCCGGAACCGGCGGGAGCGGCTTCGGGGGAGGCGGCGGAGGCGGCGGCTGGTTCGGGGGCGGCGGAGGCGGAGGCTGCAACGCCATCGCCTCCAATGGCACGCTGGGTTCCGGTGGTGGCGGCGGTGGGTCGAACCTCGTTCCGTCGGGAGCTACCTCCGGACCTGCGGCGGGAGCGGCCCAGGTGACCATCACCTACGAGCCGGTGCCCCCCACCTGCGCGACCGCCACGGCCACCATCACCGGTACCAACGGCAGCAACTTCCTGGTCGGCACTCCCGGCAATGACGTGATCTTCGCTCTCGGCGGCAACGACGTGGTCGACGGCCGCGGTGGCAACGACATCATCTGCGGCGGCGACGGCAACGACGCGCTGTCCGGCGGTGACGGCAACGACCGCATCGAAGGCGGCAACGGCGCCGACAAACTGAACGGCAACAACGGCAACGACGCCCTCTTCGGCGGTCCCGGCGACGACGCGCTCTTCGGCGGCCCCGGCACCAACACCAACGACGGCGGCCCCGGCCGCAACGCCTGCGTCAGCCCCTCCACCGGCCCCGGCTGCTTCTGACCCACCCCACACACCTCCGACCTGATCGACGAACATCAGAAACGGGCCCCGGCACATCCCTCCGTCGCAGCGGCGACCGACGCACGAGGCCCGTTTCAAGCTTTGTCCAACCGAGGCGAGTAAGCCTGCTCGCACGCGGAGCCGAGTCCAGAGGCAGGCGTACAGCAGTGAAGTACCGCAACCAGCAGCAGCCCCGGCCGGGGCGGAGAGAGCCCGGCCAGCTCAGGCAGATCTACCGAAGTTCGCCCTGGGGGCCAAACGGGGGCCAAACGGTGAAGGGCGGACAGGGACCATCCCGGACGCTGGTGGACTGCCGCAGAGTGAACACGCGGAGCACAGCGCGCCGAACCATGGTCACGTAGGGGCCGCATCGCGTTCGGGACGAAGCGGTCGTACTGCAATGCGGCGCGGATCCACGGTCGCGTTCCGTCAGGGTGCGCCGCATGACCAGCGACGTCCCGGCCTGTCCTGGGTGCAGCCAGCCCTCGAAGTCTGGTGGCCTCGTGCTCTCCAAGCGCGAGGACGAAGGCCGGCGGACCTGTCGATCGCTGTGGGGGTGTGCCAGTAGGCCCTTCTGGTGGAGTTGGGCGGATCGGCCGAACGAGCCCTTGGAGATCTGCCCTGTGCCGGAACTGTTCCGCTGACATCCAACGCTGGCATCAACGAGCACGGACAGCTGCGGCCTTGGGCGGCTGCAGATGACTCCCGTGCGCGCAGCTCGGCCCAGCCAAGGCTGGGGTAGGGCGAACTTGCAAGGCGGATGCCGGCGGTTCGAAACCGTCGGCGCCCACCAGTCTCAGGACACGAACAAGGCCCAGGTCAGCCGGTGTGAAACCGGCGATCTGGGCGTCTGTCGTTTCCGGTCGTTTGGGGCCGTCGTGCCACTTACGCGAGGAGTTGCACGCAGCGGCATAAGGAGAACCCTCAACACTGCCGCCCTGGAAGCGCAGGGCCCCTCAGTCAGGTGCCGCGGCGCTGTTCCTGGACGGCCCTCATAAGGTCCTCGATGGCGGACTGGGTGTCGCGGTCACGCCCCTCGTCAATCGCTCCGAGAGCGGCGGCCGCGGCCTCACGAATCTGATGGGGAAGCCCGTCGGCGGCCGTGAGTTGGTAGGCGGCCTTGCGGCGCGCCATGCGCTCGGCGGCGTCTACTGCGTCGGGGCCGGACAGCGGAAAGACGGAGGCCCTGTATGCGGATATCCCCAGCACCATCATGTCCGCGATGCCGTCGGCGTACCCGAGCGCGGCGGCCTGCCCCTGGCCTTCCCGAATGGTTGCGACGATGCGACGGCGGGACAGGGCCGTGCCCACGGCGGCGCCGCCTCCCACGGAAAGGCCGCAGGTGACGGCGAGGAACGGTCCGCCCCAGGCGAAGCCGGTGAATCCTCCGAGGACCGCGAGCGCGACCGTCCATGCGGCGGCTGTCCGGGAGCTTATTTGCTCGGGCGTGGTGTCCATGGTGGCAGTGTGCCAGCCGGGACGGACAGCACCGGTACGGGATGGCCCGCCGGTCTCGGATCTTGAGCAGTTACGCCCGGAGGGCAAGCCGCACGGGCCGTTGTCGTTCCCGCCCGTGCCACGGCCGTGCCACATCGGGCGGTCAGCCACGGTCAACGACGGTTCATCGCAGTCGACATGACTTGCTGAGCTGGGACTCATCAAACCTGACTTGACCTGCACACCCTCGACGACCCTGACCACCAGGCTTACGAGGCCACGGTCGAGGAGCCTCCGGTGCAGTCATGCTCGGGCCGGTGACCGTCGACGCTCAGTGGGAGCCCTTCAGATGATTCGGGCGTTTTGGCCTCAAGGCCAGGGCGTTGTTTCCAGGCTGAATTCTTTCGGAGCCGCGTAAGTCGGGGGATCAAGTGGGTGCTGAGATCGTGCAGTTGGTCGGGCAGGCGGCTCCGGCCGTGACGGCGGCGGTGGGGGCATACGGGGCGGCGGTGCACCCGTGCGCAGGATGCTGCGGCCGACGCCACGGTCGGTCTCGGGCAACGGATCCTTCAACTGGTCTGGCGGCGTAGGGACGAGGCGGGCCAGGCAGAGCTGGAACGGGTGGTGAGCGAAGCCACCGACGAGCAGGACGACGCGTATTCCACAGCTGTGCTTAGCCGCCTCCTCAGGCAGGCATTGCAAAACGACCCCGAGCTGCGGGAGGAGCTGGCGTCCGTGCTGTCCGCCGCGAGCACGGTCACCATTACGGCTTCTGGTGAACGGTCGATCGCAGCGCAGCACATCGGCACCGCGATCACCGATGACGGTCACACCCCGCCACGGGTGTGACCATGGACGAGGCCGCGCCCGGGCTGGGGATCGAGGCGTCCGGAGACCGGTCGATCGCAGCCCGGCAGATGAGAGACGCCTACACAGGCGACATGATTCTGTCGGCCGAGGCGTTGCATACGCCAGAGCGGGTCACTGCGGACCTGGGCTACTTGCCCTGGCGATCAAGCAGGCCGGCGCTTACCTCGCCCAGAACCGCGGCATCAGTCTCGACGACTACCGTCGGCGTCTGGACACCAAACTCGGCAAAGACGCCCACGGCACCGACACCGAACCCACCGTTGCCCGCATCTGGAACGTCACCTTCCACGCTCTGGAGAAGGCCCATCCGCACCGCCAGGCCAGAACAGCACCACCGAGACCCAATGGGACACCCTCACCCCGCATCTCGTCGCCCAGAGTGCCCGCAACGCGTCTTCGCCCAGATCCATGGGGTGAAAGGGCAGGGCGTAGGGCTCTTCCGTCTTGCCAGGCCACGGGACGATGTCGGCCGGGCGGTCTCCGGCCCAGTGAGGCAGCTCAGAGGGGAGTGGCTCGCCGATGTTCTCGATGATGCCGCTGTCCGGGGACAGGCTCAGGGAGCGGACGAGGAGCCCGTCCTCCCATACGGCGAACGCCAGCCAGTCCGCGACGCTGTGCATGGCGTGCAGGACGAGCCGTCGGCCGGCGCTCGCTGCGACGAGGTGCTCCGGGAGCTGAGAGGGGGCGTCGATCATCACCCTCTGATCACCGATGACCTCCACGCCCGGCCAGCTGGCTGCGTACGCCGTTCCCTTCGAGGGGTAGACGCCGTCCCAGAGATTCGAGCCCTCGCACTCCTCGATCTCCCAGCCCGGGTAGAGCCGGCGCATCATGCTGGTCGTCCGATCAGGGTCTGCCGCGCCCACATGCCGCAGCAGCTCCGGCACGTCGCCGTCGGCGTAGACCAGAAGTCCTGTCTTGGCCCCCAAAGCCCCTCCCCAGGGTGTTGCCCTTGCCGGCGGATGCACCGAAGCCGCCCCCTCTGACAACGGAGTCGACTCAGTCCGCGGGTCCGGCTGAGCCGTCTCTGGGCCGTCTCTGGGCCGTCTCTGGGCCGTCTCTGGGTCGTCTCTGGGCCGTCCGAGGCTGGCCGAGGCCGATCGAGGGCGACCGACAGTGACAGACGAGCCACGGACGTCGGCGACAGAACCCCAGGTCGGAGCCCCCTGACCGAACGCGTTTCCCCCGAGGGCTAGCCGTCAGGCAAGATGGGGTGTATCTGCCCACTGCCGATTTCAAGCGTCCGGACGGTTTCTCTTGGCTGAGTTCATTTACACCATGCGCAAGACGCGCAAGGCGCACGGCGACAAGGTGATTCTCGACGACGTCACCTTGAGCTTCCTCCCGGGTGCGAAGATCGGTGTGGTCGGTCCGAACGGTGCCGGTAAGTCCACCGTTCTCAAGATCATGGCGGGCCTCGAGCAGCCCTCCAACGGTGACGCGTTCCTGTCTCCCGGCTACAGCGTCGGCATGCTGCTCCAGGAGCCCCCGCTCGACGAGTCCAAGACGGTTCTGCAGAACGTCCAGGACGGCGCCGCCGAGATCATGGGCAAGCTGAACCGGTTCAACGAGGTCGCCGAGCTGATGGCGACCGACTACTCGGACGCGCTCATGGAGGAGATGGGCAAGCTCCAGGACGACCTGGACCACGCCAACGCGTGGGACCTGGACACCCAGCTGGAGCAGGCCATGGACGCCCTGGGCTGCCCGCCCGGCGACTGGCCCGTGACCAACCTCTCCGGTGGTGAGCGCCGCCGCGTCGCCCTGTGCAAGCTGCTGCTCGAAGCCCCCGACCTGCTGCTCCTCGACGAGCCCACCAACCACCTGGACGCCGAGTCCGTGCAGTGGCTGGAGCAGCACCTCGCGAAGTACCCCGGCACCGTCGTAGCCGTCACCCACGACCGGTACTTCCTCGACAACGTCGCCCAGTGGATCCTGGAGCTCGACCGCGGCCGCGCCATTCCGTACGAGGGCAACTACTCCACGTACCTCGACAACAAGGCCTCCCGCCTCAAGGTCGAGGGCCAGAAGGACGCCAAGCGCGCCAAGCGGCTCAAGGAAGAGCTGGAGTGGGTGCGGTCCAACGCCAAGGGGCGTCAGGCCAAGTCCAAGGCGCGTCTGTCCCGCTACGAGGAGATGGCGGCCGAGGCCGACAAGATGCGGAAGCTGGACTTCGAGGAGATCCAGATCCCGCCGGGCCCGCGCCTGGGCTCCATCGTCGTCGAGGTCAACAACCTCTCCAAGGCGTTCGGCGACAAGGTCCTCATCGACGACCTCAGCTTCACGCTGCCGCGCAACGGCATCGTCGGCGTCATCGGCCCGAACGGCGCCGGCAAGACCACGCTCTTCAAGATGATCCAGGGCCTCGAGACCCCGGACTCCGGCACGATCAAGGTCGGCGAGACCGTCAAGATCTCGTACGTCGACCAGAGCCGCGAGAACATCGACCCGAAGAAGTCGCTGTGGGCCGTCGTCTCCGACGAGCTGGACTACATCAACGTCGGCCAGGTCGAGATGCCCTCCCGCGCCTATGTGTCCGCCTTCGGATTCAAGGGCCCCGACCAGCAGAAGCCGGCCGGTGTCCTCTCCGGTGGTGAGCGCAACCGCCTCAACCTGGCGCTGACCCTCAAGCAGGGCGGCAACCTGCTGCTCCTCGACGAGCCGACGAACGACCTCGACGTCGAGACGCTGTCCTCGCTCGAGAACGCGTTGCTGGAGTTCCCGGGTGCGGCTGTGGTCGTCTCCCACGACCGGTGGTTCCTGGACCGGGTCGCGACCCACATCCTCGCGTACGAGGGTGACTCCAAGTGGTTCTGGTTCGAGGGCAACTTCGACTCGTACGAGAAGAACAAGGTCGAGCGGCTCGGTGCCGACGCCGCGCGCCCGCACCGGGCCACCTACAAGAAGCTGACCCGGGGCTGATCGGTCTTGCGCCACATCTACCGATGCCCGCTGCGCTGGGCGGACATGGACGCGTACGGCCACGTCAACAACGTGGTCTTCCTCCGCTATCTGGAGGAAGCCCGTATCGACTTCCTGTTCCGCCCGGAGAAGGACTTCAAGCAGGGGTCCGTGGTGGCGCGTCATGAGATCGACTACAAGCGGCAGTTGGTCCACCGGCACGCGCCGGTGGACATCGAGCTCTGGGTGACGCAGATCCGGGCGGCGTCCTTCACGATCACCTACGAGGTGAAGGACCCGGACCAGGTCTACGTCACGGCCTCGACGGTGATCGTGCCGTTCGACTTCGAGTCGCAGCGCCCGCGCCGGATCACCGCCGAGGAGCGCGATTTCCTGGAGTCGTACCGCGACGACGAGGACGAGGCCGTCGCGGCATGAGGGTCCTGCACCTCGGCGACGCGGGGGAGGCGGCGGATCTCGCCGCCTTCCTCTCCCGGCTCGTCCACTACGACCGCGCGGCCGCCGTGCGCCTCCAGGCGCGCGGCACCACGCTCGCGGTCTTCGGCCGCCCGCCGTCGTTCGAGGTCCTCGCGATCCGCACGGCGCGGCTGGCCAAGCCGTACGAGAGCGGGCTGGAGGTCACCCTCGACGTGACCGTGTCGGCCGGTGAACTCCTGGAGTCCGTCGACGAGTCGGCGGCCACCGCCGCCGTGCCGGGCGCCGTCACCGGGCCACCGTGGGCCGGCGTGCTGCCGCCCCGCGGCGGCTGGCGGCAGGAACCGGGGCTGCCCGCTCCGGACGCCGTACGGGCGATGGTCGCCGCCGCCGTGACCGAATTCCGTTCCCGCACCGAAGAGTTGGCGCCCGAGCGGCGCACCCGTGCCGAACTCGACCGTGTCGGGCGGGAGATATGGTCCCGGCCGATCGGTGACACCGGACTTCCCGTGCGGGCCGCGCACGCCGCCCAGTCGCTGGGATTCTTGCGGCCCGTCCCGCCCGCGGCTCCGTCCGCCGCACAGCGAGTCCCCTCCGGTGAGAGCCCGTTGGCGCTCTACTCGTCAGGGGCCTGGCTGCGCCTGCGCACGCCGTTCGGGTCGGTCGCCGTCCGCAGGGCGGGACTCGGGGCCCTGGACATCAGCGTCCGCTGACCGCGCCGTTGCGCACGCGGTCGTAGTGTGGGCCTTCTCGTTCGCGTGATCTTCCCCTGGTGGCGTGGTCTTCGGTGGCGTGATCTTCCCCTGGCGGTCGGCCGTCCCGTCCGGCCCGCCTCGCGACGGTGTCACTCGGGTGGGCGCTCGTCCGGCCATACGCCGATGTGGTCCTGCTCCAGTTCCAGTGCCACGCGGTCCCGCATGCCGAGTGCCCGGGTGTACTCGGCGGGGAGCTGGAGGCGGCCGGCCCGGTCGAGCATCGCGTACTCGCGGGCCACGACCGCTTCCTGACCGGTCGCCGCGTCGACTTCCGTGCGGCGCAGGACCTCCGTGGAGGTACGGCCGTCGCGGATGGCGACCGTGCGGCGCACCTCGGAGGCGACCGCCTGGTCGTGGGTGACGATCACGACGGTGGTGCCGAGGCGCTCGTTCGCGGTGCGGAACGCGGCGAAGATCTGCTCGGCGGTGTGGGAGTCGAGCTCGCCGGTGGGCTCGTCGGCGAGCAGGACGGCGGGGGCGTTGGCGAGGGCCACGGCGATCGCCACGCGCTGCTGCTGGCCTCCCGACATCTCGTAGGGGCGACGGTCGCGGCAGTCGGCGACCTCCAGCAACTCCAGTAGTTCCAGGGCGCGTTCGGACCGGGCGCGGCGGCTCGTGCGGCCACCGGCCAGTTGCATCGGCAGGGTGACGTTCTGGGCCGCCGTCAGGTACGGCAGGAGGTTGCGTGACGTCTGTTGCCAGACGAAGCCGACGACCTCCCGCTGATAGCGCAGGCGCTTCTTCGCCCCCATCGTGAGGAGATCACGGCCCGCGACGCGCGCCGCGCCCGCGGTGGGGGTGTCCAGGCCGGCCAGGATGTTCATCAGCGTCGACTTGCCGCTTCCCGACGCACCGACCAGCGCCATCAACTCGCCCTTTTGGACCAGCAGATCGAGGCCCTGGAGCGCCTGCACCTCCACACCGTCGGTGGAGAAGATCCGGACCAGACGGTCGCAGGTGATCAGGGCGTCGTGGCCGTAAGCGGGAAGGTCACGGCGGGCGGCCGCGCGATCGGCGAGGTCGGCGAACGTGGGGTCGGCCGGGTTCGCGGGGCCGGCGGCGTCCGTGGGGCGGGCGGTGGTCATGACCGACTCCTGGTGACGCCGCTCGATCGGGGACCCGAAGCGGTACGCGAAGCGGTGCCCGGAGCGGTGCCCGGAGCGGTGCCCGGAGCGGTAAGCGAAGCGGTGCTCGGGTCAGTGCCCGGAGCGGCGGTCGGGGCGGTGCTTGGGACAGTGCTCGGGGCGGTGGCCGGGACGGTGCGCGAAGCGGTGCCCGGAGCGGTACGCGAAGCGGTGCTCGGTGCAGTGCCCGGGGCGGTGCTCGGGGTAGTGCCCGAAGCGGCGGCCGGAGCCGCACCCGGAGCCGCACCCGGAGCGGTGGTCGGGCCCCGGTTCGAGGTGTGGGTGTGCGCGGGAGGAGTGGCGCCCGCCCCGGGGCGGGCGGTGAATCCGGCCGCCCGGGTGCCCGCCACCGCGACGGGCGCCGGACCGCTCCGCGCCGACTCAGAGGTGCTTCGCATCAGTTGTCCTCCGCCTCTCCCCATCGGTTGCTCCTCGCTCCGCCTCGTCACGTGCCCTCGGTTCCTCCGCGTCAACCGTCCCCGGCCTCTCCTCAGCCGTTGTCCCCCGCCCGCTCATCGGCTGTCCCCCGCCCTCAGCTCCCGGACCGATCCGCGTCTCCCCGTCCACCACGCCTGCGCCGCCGCGATGCCCGTCGCGAGAGCCAGGACGGTGGCCGACGGCACGAGCAGCGACAGCGTGTCCGTGCGGAGCCGGGCGGTCCCCGCGGGCGTGCTGTGGGCGGCGAGGGCGATGGCCGTCAGGTCGATTCCGGGTGACAGGAGGCGGATCGCCGCCCAGCCCGTGAGCGCGCCGCCGGCCGCCGCGAGCAGGGCCTGGGGAAGGGACTCCAGAACCAGCAGGCGGCGCCCCTGGGCACGGGTGAGACCCATCGTGCGCAGCCGGGCGAGGAGCGCGGCGCGTTCGGGGGCGGCGCGTACGAGGGCCAGCAGCAGGGCGAGAAGGGCGTAGCCGGCGCCCGCCGCCACCGCCGCCGTGTAGATCTGCTCGGCGCCGGACTGCAGGGGTGAGTCGACGTACCGCGCCCGCGACTCCGCTCGCAGCCGTACGTCCACGCCGGTGCCCGCCGCCTCGCGCAGCGCGCCCCCGTCGAGGTGGTCGCCGGTCACGAGCAGCGCGGTCGGGCGGGCGGCACGGGGGGTGAGGCCACGCCGGTCCACGACCAGGAAGTCCAGGTCGGACACGGCGGGCGTCAGCTCACGCACCGCCGCGATGCGCACGGTCACGTGACTGCCGTCCTCCATCAGCACGGACACCGGGTCGGTGCCGTAGAGATCGGCGACCGCGGGGGAGGCGATGGCGGGAAGCGCAGTGCCGCCGGAGCCGGCTCCGGTGCCGGTGGAGTCGTCGGTGGAGGCGTCGGTGGTGTCGGCGCTGGTCCCGCTCCGGCCCGGGCCGGACCGGGGTGCCCGCAGGCTCTCCTCCGGGAACCCGCCGAGTCCGACCTCCCGGGCCAGGCGTCCGTAAGCCCCCGGTTCCACGCCCACCACCGCCACCGTCTCGCCCGCGGTGCCCGACCCCACTCCGGTCTGGGCCCGGTAGGCGACGCTCACCGGCGTGACCTCGCGCACGCCGGGTGTCCGGCGGACCCGGTCGGGGAGAGAGGCGGGCAGGGCATGGGTCGCCTCGACGCGGGCGTCGGCTCCGGTGGCGAGGAGGGCCGCGTGGTCGCGGGCGTCGTGGACGCCCGCGAGGACCGAACCGCCGAAGGCCGCCGTGGTGAGAGCGGTGAGCAGCGCCAGCAGTGGCAGCGCCGTGGAGGTGGACGTGCGGCCCGCGCGGGCCAGCGAGAGATGGGCGACCGCTCCCCGCAGCCGCCCCGCGGGGCCGGACAGGCGCCGCAGGGGCAAGGGGTAGAGCCGCACCAGGACCAGGGCGGCGATGACACCCACCAGCACCGGTGCCAGGGCGACCAGCTGATCCCCGGAGGCTCCGGCGGAATCCGTCGTGCCGGTTCCCCTGCGCCGCAGGGCCGCGACCGCCCCTGTCGCCAGCACCAGCAGGGTGAGTTCCGCGACCGTGCGGCGCCGTGAGGGACGTACGGACGCGATGTCCTCGCGCGCCCCGTGGACGCTCACCGCGCGGTGGGCGAGCGCGGCGCGTACCGGCAGGGCGAAGCAGGCCAGGACCGTCACGGCGACCGCGGCGGTCACCGCGTGGTCGGCCCGGCCGTGCGGGACGGCGAGCAGGGCGGCGACGAGACCCAGGGCTCCGGCCGGGACGGCGACGACCGCCGTCTCGGCGAGCAGACGCCCGAAGACGCCGCGCAGCGAACCCCCGCGGGCCCGCAGCAGGCGGAGTTCGGCGCGGCGGCGGTCCTCGGCGAGACCGCTCGCCATGAGGAGCACGACGGCGGCGACCGTGCCCGTGCCGAACGTGGCCACGGCCACCAACGGGGCGATGCCGGAGCGCAGTTCGGTGAAGGACTTCAGGACGTCGTCCAGATCCGTGTTCGCGTCGGCCAGCGGGTCCACGTGTTCACGGACCCGCGCCAGGCCGGGGCCCGACTCCAGAGCGGCGATCGCGGAGGCCAGCCGGGGCACGTCGTGGGCGGCCGGAGCGGATGGGTCGGGGGCCAACTGCCAGTACCGCTCGGGCCGTGCGGGCGTGCCGAGCAGGACGGGCGCCGCGTCCGGCGGCAGCAGCAGGGCGCCGAGCCAGTACTTGTCCGCGTCGCCGCCCTGGTCGGGCAGCTGGACGAGGGACGGCTTGCGGACCACCGGCTGGGCCGTCCAGTACGCGCCGCCGGGCTCGCGCGGTTCGACGACTCCGGTGATCCGTACGGCCAGCGGCGCACGCTCCACGGCGGTCACATGGACCACCGAACCCGCCTTGATGTGCAGGGTCCTGGCCGTCTCGGCGGTGACGGCGCCCTCCACCTCGGGCGTCGCCGCGGTCACCGTGCCCGTCGAGCGTGGAAGACGCCCGGAGACCGGCCGGGAGTGATCGCCGAGGCCGTTCTGCGCGACGAGAGCGATACGGGTGGGCAGCCCGGTCGGCCGCGGCAGCCAAGGGTCCAGCGCGGCCGTGGGGTTGGTGGTGAACACCCCGTACGAGGACTGCTCACGGTCGATGACCAGGGGCTCGTCCACCGCGGCCAGCACGTCGGCGTACCCCTCGCGCAGGGCGGCGGGGCGCAGGGCCTTCTCCCGCTGCTCCTGCGGGAGTTCGAGACCGGGCTGCGGGGCGAACAGGTGGATCGTGGTCCGCCGGGCCGAGGCGTCGTCGAGGACCCGGCGCAGCCCCGCGTCCTCGTACCGGTCGAGCTCGCGCGGGAAGGCGGCGGCGAGGCAGGCGGTCAGCGCGACGAGCAGAGCCAGGGCGAGGGCCGCCCCGGGCGCGGCGCGCAGCCGGGTGCGCACCCAGGGTGCCGCGACCCTCGTCCGGCCCCCGCGGACCGCCCTTCCCCCACCGGTCCCGGCCATGTCACTCACCTCCCAGCCGGCGCAGCGAACCAGCCGCGTCCGGGCGGCGCAGCGCCAGGGCCGCCGTGATGGCCAGCGGTGTCACGGCCACGGCCGCGAGCAGCACGACGACGTGCGCAGGCGGGAGTTGGACCAGGACCCCGGGGACCGGCCGGTCGGCCTCCGACGTCAGCACGATCAGCGGGACGACCGCCCGGGTCAGCACCGTGCCGAGCGCGACCCCCACCACCAGCGCCAGGGCGACCAGGACGCCCTGCTCGGCGGCGATCAGACGGGCCAGCTGGCGGCGCGGGGCACCCAGCGCCCTGAGCACCGCGAACTCGGCGCCGCGCTCGCGCAGCGATCCGGCCGTGCTCACCGCGAAACCGACCGCGGCCAGCGCCGCCGCCACGACGGCCGCCGCGGCGAACGCGGCCTGGGGGCCCGCCCCGAACGGGTCGTCGCGCAGCCGTTCGGCGATCTCGTCGCGCACGACGACCTGCGAGGGATCGATGCCGGGCAGTGCCCGCAGCGCCGCCGCCACCCGTGCCGCGCCGCCGGGCTCGGAGTGCAGCCACCACTCGGTGGGCGCGACGCTCAGCCCCTGGCGCGACTGCAGCACCCGGTTCACGGACCGGAGATCGACCAGCAGCGCCCCGCCCCCGCCGTCGCTGTCCGAGGTCGTCGGCAGCGCCCGTACGGTGTCCACGATCCGTACCGGGACCGTCGTACCGGCGAACGGCACGTCGAGGCGTTGGCCCTTCCGTGCGCCCGCCGACTTCAGGAAGCGGTCGGTCGCGATCGCGCCGATCTGCGGAGCCGGTGGTCTGTGGGCCTGCAGACGGACCGTCAGTGAGGTGATCTGCCAGCCGAAGTCGTGCGGGACGTAACCGGTGCCGTAGCGGACCGAGAGGTCCTTGTCCGAGGCATGTGCCGTCTCCGGGGGTGCGGGACGGGTGGACGCGTCCGGTGACGCCGCCGTGCTGTTGGTCACCGAGGTGGTGTCCCAGGCGGTCGGCAGCGGGAGCCGCCGCCGCGTCCCGTCGCCGTCCGTCACGCTCAACTCATCCACATCGAGCCGGTGTCGCTGTGCCTTGTCGACGGGCTGGGTCATGTCGAGCTGGAGTCCGGTGAACTTCAGCGGGCCCGACGGGAGATCCAGCGACAGCGGGTGCCGCCTTCCGTCGCCGGGCAGTTCACCGGTCCCTACGGTGTACGGCGTCCCGAAGCCGTCCTCCAGCGTGACCGACACGTCCGCGGTCGCCCCCTCCCCGGAACTGCGCAGCCGCATCGTCAGGCCGAGCCGCGTCGAACCCTTCGGGATCTTGGTGCCCTCGGTGGCGTCCTTCGGGGCGAGCCCCGCCAGCAGCGGTTTCACCGGCCGGCCGGCCAGATCGCCGCGCAGCAGGACCCCGTCCGCCGCGTGCGTCGTGTCCAGCGCGAGGACCGTCGCCGTACGGCTGCCGGACAGCGGCAGCGTCGTCCGCGCGGCGGGCGCCGCCGCACGGACGTCCGGGAGCGCCGTGTACGTGGCGGCCTGGCCCGGGCCGGTGTCGTCGCCCGCGGACACCCGCACGGCCGTGCCGGCCCGGAAGTCCGCCTGGTCGTCCTGCGAGCGGTCCCAGGAGGCGCCCTGACCGATGGCGAGCATCCCCATCGCCACGGCGAGCACCAGGAGCAGGACCGGTCCCGCGCCGCGCATCGGGCGGCGGCCGATCTGCCATCCCGCGAGGGCCGCGGGCAGTCCGCGGCCGCGCGCCGCCCGGTGCTCGGCGAGCCGGGCCACGGGGGGCAGCAGCCGCAGGGTGAGCACGGTTCCGGCGAGCAGCGCGAGGGCGGGTGCCGAGACCAGGAGCGGATCGATGCCGAGGGTGTCCCGGCCGGTACCCGCGGCCCGGGAGGCGTCGCCGCTCAGGGCACCGGAGGTCTGCCGGTCCAGCTGCCAGTAGGCGACCGCGGCGATCACCAGCAGGCCGACGTCCGCGCCCGCGCGCACCGGGGCGGGCAGCGGACGCGCCCGTCCCGCAGGCCCGTTCCCGGAGGTGAGCGCCGGGACCGTCACGGCCAGCGCGCACCCGAGCGCCACCCCCGCCGACACCAGCCACACCCCGCCGCGCCCGGCGGCGAAGTCGAGGTGCAGTCCGATCCGGGCGGGCGCGCCCAGTCCGGCGAGCAGCCGGGTCAGCGGCCCGGCGGCCAGGGGCGCGCAGAGGGCCGCGGGCACGGCCAGCAGCAGCGCCTCCAGGGCCGCGAGCCCGGCGATCCGGCCCCGTGAGGCGCCCCGGGCCCGCAGCACCCGTGTCTCGCCCGTTCGTTCGGCGCTCAGCAGCCGGGCGACCAGCAGCAGTGCGTATCCGGTGAGCAGCGCCAGTTGCAGGGCGACGATCAGCAGGGTGGAGCGCGATACGAGCAGTGAGCGATCGACGCTGTCGAGGACTTCGGGAAGCGAGGTCGTCACGGCCGTGGCCCCGCTGAGGGCGGGGTCCTTGCGCAGCTCCGACTGGCCCGCACGGGCCGCGCCCCGCAGGGCACCGATCCCGGCGGGCGTCAGGGCCGAGAAGTCGGCCGACGCCAGCCACGCGGACTCCCCGGCGCTCACCCGGCCGCCGGTGAGGGTGCCGCGGTCGGCGAGCAGGGGGCCGTACGTCGTGAAGTCGACCTTCCTGATCCCGCGTCCGCCCAGTTCGTCCAGCCGCCAGTAGGCCGCGGCGGGCCGGGCGGGCCGGTACAGGCCGGAGATCCGGACGCGCACCTTCGGGCCGCCGAGCCGGTCGACGAGCGTGAGGCGCGCTCCCGGTCCCAGGCCCAGCCGGTCGGCGGCCGTGGCGGGCAGCGCGACATCGAGGACGGAGCTGTCCGACGGCGCGGGCAGCCGCCCCGCGGTGATCCGGACCTGGGCGTGGTCGAGGGCGGCGAAGTGGGTGAGGTCCGGGTCACCGGCCCGTGCGGCGGGCGCCTGGAGGGAACGGGGGAGTGCGTACGGGCCCGAACGCACCAGGGTGCGCACGGCGACCGGGAATCCGTCGAAGGTGCTCCGGGCCCCCGCGCGGACCGCTTCGTCGGCGGCGGCCCGCCGGTCCGAGGGGACGTCCGCGCGGACGAGCAGCGAGGTGTCGGCGGCGTTGGCGGGGTCCTGGAGCGCGTGGCGCAGTGAGGCGTCGCCGATGGCGCCCGAGTACGCGGTGAGCGTCGCGAGAACCGCGGTGGTCAGCAGGACGGTGAGCAGCGCGGCGAACAGCAGCAGACGGTGTGCCCGCGCGCGCAGTAGGACGAACCCCGTCACCCGGCCCCCCGCCGTTCGTTCCGGATCTCTGGCTGTCGCGCGATGCTTTCAGAGGGGAGGGCCCGGAGGTAAGCGCTTGTAGGGCGGCCTTGACCGGATTGTGACCGGAATCCGACGTCGCGCGACCGGAATGCGCGCGTCAGCGACCGGTGATCAGCTTGCCGTGTTCATCGTCGGACCGGTGATCAGCTCGCCGTGTTGACCATCGAAGCGGCCGCGTACGTCAGGTAGTTCCACAGGGTGTGCTCGTGCTCCTCGGAGAGGCCGAGCTCGTCGACGGCTGCGCGCATGTGCTCGAGCCAGGCGTCGTGCGCGGCCTGGTCGACCTTGAAGGGCGCGTGCCGCATCCGCAGCCGGGGGTGGCCGCGGTTCTCGCTGTACGTCGTCGGGCCGCCCCAGTACTGGATCAGGAACAGGGTGAGGCGCTCCTCGGCCGGGCCCAGATCCTCCTCGGGATACATGGGCTTCAGCAGCGGGTCCCCGGCGACACCCTCGTAGAAACGGTGCACGAGGCGCCGGAAGGTCTCCTCGCCGCCGACCTGCTCGTAGAAGGTCTGCTCCTGAAGCGTGCCGCGCCGAATCTCTTTCACGTCCCCATGCTCTCAGACGGGGTGACCGAGGACTCAAGGCTTAGGACCACGCGCAGCGCGGGGGACGGACCCGCTCCGGACCGGCCGGGTCCGGCGCTCGCCTCGCGGCCCGTCCCGCAGCACAGTGGAGGTATGGCGCACGCTCTCGACACCGACCCCGAGGACCTCGCCGACCAGGCGCGGGCGTCCCTGGTGCGCGAGATCGAGCGGAGCGGCGCCTGGGAGAGCGACCCGGTCTGGCGGGAGGCCTTCGAGGCCGTCCCGCGCCACCTCTTCGTGCCCTATTACTACATCGGCGTCACCGGAGGCTTCGAGCGCGTGTGGGGAGAGGACCCGGACCCGCGGGCCAGGGACCGCTGGCTGCGCGGCGCGTACGCGGACGCCCCGCTGGCGACCCGGGTGCGGGACGGGGAGCTGGTCTCCTCCAGCAGCCAGCCGTCGCTGATGGCGAAGATGCTGACCGAGCTGGCGGTACGGGACGGGGACGCCGTCCTGGAGATCGGCGCCGGGACCGGCTACAACGCGGCCCTGCTCGCCCACCGCCTGGGCGACGACCTGGTGACCACCATCGACCTCGACGTGGAGATCACCGAGGCCGCGCGACGGCATCTGGCCGTCGCCGGGTACCACCCGACCGTCGTCACCGGCGACGGCGCCCGCGGTGTGCCCGAGCGCGCTCCCTTCGACCGGATCGTCGCGACCTGCACCCTGACCACGATCCCGCGCGCCTGGCTGCCCCAGTGCGGCCCCGGCGCCCGTATCCTCGCGCCGATGGCCACCGGCCTGATCGCGCTGCGCGTGCGGGACGCCGAGCACGCCGAGGGACGCTTCCTGCACACGCCCGCCTTCTTCGTGCCGCTGCGCGGCGCCACCCGGTCCGAGCCGGAGCCGCCCCGGCTCGGCGGGCTGCCGCGCCGGGCCCGCGGGCACGACCTGTTCCGGTTCCTGGTGGCCCTGACGGCGGGCAGCCTGGACCCGCACGACGCCTACGCGCTGTGGGAGCGCGAGGGGCAGCCGACGCGCGAGCGGTACGGGATCACGGTCGGCGAGGAGCGCGCCTGGGCCTGGCTGGACGACCCCGAGGGGCCGTACGCCTGGCCGCTGCCGTGAGCCCGCGGGCGACCGGGGTCCGGTGCGCGGACCCCGGAGCCCGCTCAGCCCCGGCGGATCGTGATCGTCGTCCAGGCGCCGACGTGCACCCGGTCCCCGTCCTGCAGCGGCACCGGCACGAACGGCTGGATGGGCTCCTCGCCGCCGTTGACCGTGGTGCCGTTCGTCGAGTTCTGGTCGACGACGGCCCAGCTGCTGTCCGGCTGCTGGACCAGGACCGCGTGCTGGTGCGAGACGCCCGGGTCCTCCGGGGGCACCGACAGGTCGATGTCCGGGGTGTCGCCGGTGGAATGCCGGCGGCGGCCGATGGTGATCTGGTTGCCGACGAGCCGGCGCTGCTGCTCCGGCGAGTACGCGGGCAGGTTCAGGCCCGCGGCCTCGGGCCCGGAGCGCTGCATCATCGCCATGAAGTACTCGCGGTCCGGCCCGATGGTCGCGCTCCAGGACAGCGGCTGCTGCTGTTGCTGCGGTTGCTGGTAGCCGGGCGGGGCCTGGGTGGTGCCGGGCTGCGGGTAGCCGTAGCCGGCGCCCTGACCCGGGCCGCCCTGGCCGCCCGGAGAACCGGACGACGGCGGGGGGATCACCCAGTCGTCGTCACCGCCGAAGCCCGACGGACCGCCGGACTGCGGGCCGCCCTGCTGGGGCGGTCCGCCTTGGGTGAAGGGCGCGGCGGGCTGCTGGGTGTAGGCCTGCTGCGGGGCACCGGGGCCGCCGGGAGTGGGTCCGGGCGGCGGCGGGACCGGACGCGACGGGTCGCCGCCGAAGCCCGAGGGGCCGCCGTACGGCTGGGCCTGCGGGCCCGGCGGAATCGGTTCGGCGGGCCGGTTCATCTGTGAGGGCCGCGAGCTCTGGTAGTCGAACGGGTCGTGACCGGGGCCGCCGGCACCCGGACCGCCCGGCTGCCCCGGCCCCTGCTGCTGGAACCGCAGCGCGGGGTTCGGGCCGCCGGGACCGCCGGAGCCGCCCGGACCACCGGGGCCGCCGTACGGCGAGGCCCCGCCGGGACCGCCCGGCGCGGAGGCGGGCGGACGCGGTGCCGCCGGTGTGTACGACGTCGCGGTGTTGGTCAGGAAGTTCCACCGGCACTCCTCGCAGAACGGCGCGGCGCCCTCACGGGGCGTACGGCACTGCGGGCAGAGCTCCGGCTCGGATTCCGGCACGGCGGACAGGTGCGACCGGCCGCCGGGGCCGGGAGGCGGTGAACCGGGCGCCGGATAGCCGTAACCGGCGCCCTGCGGCGGCGGGGGAGGCAGTGGGGGCACGGCACCGGCCATGCGGTGGCCGCAGACCTCGCACCAGTCGTCGGAACCCGACTGGTGTCCGTTCGGGCATGTCGGCATGTCGGTGCTTCCCCCTTTCCTTTTCCGGCCGTTGTGACCGGATTTCTCCGGTTCCCCGCGGGAACCGGGCTCGCTACTTCTTTACACGAACAGTCTTTGTGGACCGTGTCTCGAGGGTCATTTCGTCAGCCTCTTCGACCCTTGCCTTCAATCGCACAGTACCTGCCGCGGCGTCTACCACGTCCACCACCTTCGCGAGCAGTTTCGCAGTATCGGCGTTGCCGGAGGCGCTGGCGAGCTGAACGGCCCGTCCCAGCTTGGCCGTTGCTCCATCGACATCTCCTGATTTGCGGAGATCGAGACCCTGTTGGATGACTTGCGCCAGTTCGGCCTGGCCTGTGTAGTGCGCGACCTGAGGGTTGATGGACGTCGAGGCGACCATGTCGTCGGTCCACACGGCCCGTACGAGCCCCTGCGCGCCGAGGTTCTGCACGCTGCCGTCGCCCTGCGGGATCACCAGCGACACCCGGGCGGCGAGCATCTCCTGGCCCAGTCCCGCAGTCGGGACCTGGACGCACACGTGGTAGTCGCGGGACTCGTCGCCCCAGGAGCCGGTCGGGTAGTCGCCCGCGCGAGGGCCGGCCTCGGTGCGACGGTCGGTCAACTCCCCGACCGTGGGCGCCACTTGCTTGACGAACTTGATCTCGGTGCCGACCGGCGTCCACAGCCGCAGGGCCACGTCGGCGACCTCCTTGCCCATGGCCGTCTCCATCATCTGCGTGAAGTCGGCGGCGAGGGCGGCCGGGTCGGCGACGATGTCGGCGGTGCCGAGCAGGGCCGAGGCGATCCCGGTGACCTCCTTGACCTCCCAGTCGGTGCCGACTCCACGCGCGTCACACGTGAAGCGTCCGGCGCAGGAGTCCAGGGCGGCCTTCAGGTCCTCGGGCGACTCGTGCTCGTTGCGGCCGTCGGTGAGCACGATGCCGTGCCGGATCGACACCTCCGCCGAGGACAGCAGCCGGTCGGCGAGCCGCAGCCAGGTGCCGATCGCCGTACCGCCGCCCGCGCTCAGCTTGCGCAGTGCCTGCTTGGCCTGGTCGCGGGTGGCCGTGCCGGCCACCGCGAGCCGTCCGCCCCCCGGGTAGACCTCCTTGGCGACGTGTGTGCCGCCGATCACCGCGAAGTGGACTCCGTCGCGCAGGGTGTCGATCGCGGCGGCCGTCGCGTCGCGGGCGTTGCGCATCTTGGTCGGCGGGTAGTCCATCGAGCCCGAACAGTCGACCATGATCGCCACGGCGGCGTCCGGGCCCTGACCCGCGGTGTACAGATGCGGCGCGCCGACCGCGCTTCCGATGGTGCCGCCGCCGGTCGAACTCACCGTGACGATCGCGTTGACCTCGCGGCCGCCCTCCGGCAGGTACTCGTTCTGGTACACGTCGACCGAGAACTGCGGCACGTTCGACTTCGAGAAATTGGCCATGCCTTGTCTGTCCCCCTCGGGCCTCCGGCTCTGGCGGAGGTGATGACTGTGTGCGGACCGGTCCCCTCCGGTCCGCGGCCGCCCCCGTTCGTTCGCGGCCTCAGGCCGATCCTGCCCCCTGAGAGGGGGCGGGGAACGGCATGACGGCCACTGTTACGTTGTCGTGGCCCCCGCCGTCCAGGGCGTGGCCGACCAGGACCTGGGCGCTGTGCAGCGGCCTCTCGGCGGCGTCGAGGGGGACGACCTCGGCCATGTCCTCCGCCGCCTCGGCGTAGTTCCACAGTCCGTCGGTGCACACCACGACCACACCGGGCCGGTCCGGCTTGAACGAGACGGTGTGCGGCTCCAGTTCGTAGGCGTCGGCGCCGAGCCAGCCGGTGATCGCGTGGGCGCGCTCGTCGGCGTACGCCTCGGCCTCGTTCATCAGACCCGCGGCGACCATCTGGGCGGCCCACGAGTCGTCCTCGGTGAGCCGGGCGGGCAGCGAGGAGCGGTCGACGGGAACCCAGTAGACGCGGCTGTCGCCGACCCAGCCGACGATCAGCAGGGCGGGCGTGACGACGGCGCCGACGATGGTGCAGGCGGGCGCGTTCACGTGCGGGGCGTGGTCGCCCTGCGCGGTGGACGGGTCGGCCAGCGCGTTGACGGCCTCCGCGGCCGCGACGATCGCCTCGTGCATGGCCTGCTGCGGATGCGTGCCCAGCGGAAGAGCGGCCAGGAGCGACTCGTTCGCCGCACGGGAGGCGGCGAGCGAGGCCTCGTCCGGGCGGGTCGCGGAGGAGACCCCGTCGCAGACGATCGCGACGACCGCGGGGGAACCGTCGGGCAGCGCGGTCGAGGAGATCGCGAAGGCGTCCTCGTTGCGGTGGTGGCGCAGACCCCGGTCGCTGACCGCGGCGACCGCGCCCAACTCCTGTTCCATGTGATCCCGTTCCCGTGGCTGCGCATGCCCGCAGTTCTCGCAGTAGCCGTCCGTGTCGACATGCCCCTCACGGCAGGCCACACACAGCTTGGCACCCGCGGGGGGCGCGGGGAGATCGCCGGTCCGGGGATCGGCGGGGATCTCGGGGTCCGGACCCTCGGCCGGACGGCCCTCCGCCGTCCGGGCCTCGCCGGCCGGTGGAGCGAGCGGGTACTCGTCGGGCTCCGGCGGCCGGTCGAACCGTACGCCCGACGGCTGCCCGCCGGACCGCTTGGGAACGGACGGCCGGACGCCCGCCGGATCCCCGTGCGGGTGCTCCGGACGGGGGAGTTCGGAATCACCCGAATCGGTGCCCCGGATGTCGGCGGCGCGGTGCACCGGCGCGGGCAGGTCGGAGCTGTCGACCTCCGGCGCGACGGGCCAGTCCACGGACGGGCCGGCGGGCGGAGGACCTGCCGGGGTGCCGTTCATGGCGATCGTGGGGTGGTCCGGCGGCGGTGCGGGCACCGCCGACAGGTCGTAGCCGCACGCACCGCAGAAACGGTCAGCCGCCTCCAGCGGTTCCTCGCAACTGGGGCACCGCGAAAGGGCCGTCGGCTGGGGCATCTGGGACATCAATCACACCCACGTCCGGGGGCGGTAACGGTTGGCACGTTCCACCAGGTCGATCCTCTCCTCGCCGCCTGGCGCGAGCCGGGCCAGCGTGCGGTACGAACGTTCGAGGCCGAAGCGGAGGCCGCGCTCGTCCAACGCGCTGCCGAGCAGCGCGGGTCCGCCTCCGGAGGCCGGAGCGGAACCCTGGCTACCGGAGAGTACCCAGTCCAGCGCGCAGCCGAGGACCTCCGTCGACAACTGCTCGCGTCGCATCGCGTCCAGGCCGAATCCGCCCAGGGCCTCGACCTGCCCGGCGGCCGCCGTCAGATCGTCCAGGAACGGCGGAGCCGCCGCCTCCGCCGCAGGCCGCTGCCGCAGCCGCGCCCGTACGGCCGCGACCCGCGCCGCCGTGTAGTGGATCGACGACTCCGGTACGGACTCCAGGGTGTGCACGGCGCCACGGCGGTCACCCGCCGCGAGCTGCACACGGGCAAGACCGAACGCCGCGCTCACATAGCTGGGGTCGGTCGTCCACACCAGGCGGTAGTACTCGGCGGCGTTGTCCAGCTGGCCGAGCACCTCCGCGCACAGGCCGAGCGCCAGCTTGGGCGCGGGCTCGCCGGGGAACGCGTCGTAGATCGCGTCGAAGGACAGCGCCGCGATCTCGTTCTGTCCGGTCGCCAGCGCCGTGACACCGCGATACCAGACGACCCGCCAGTCGTCCGGGTGATCCGTCTCCAGCGCCTCGACGGCCCGCCCCGCGCCGACCAGTTCGCCCATCTCCAGCCGGGCCCGCAGCTCCCGCAGCCGCAGCTCCGGCGAACCGGCCGGCGCCGCGTGCAGCGCGGCGATCAGCTCCGCGGGCGCGGACGCGATGAGTCCCGCGAGGAATCCGGCGTTCGGGTCCGCGGGGTCCACCCGCGGAATGGGCAGCGCGAGGGCGGTGACCGCGGTCTGGACGGGCTTGACCAGGGCGGTGACCGAGGCCGGAGCGGCAGGCGGCGGCAGAGCGCCGTTCGTCCGGGCGGGCGGCCGGGACGCGCCCTTCCTCGCCCGTAGGGGGACCACGCGGGCCCCCAGCCGCGACACGTCCTCGGTCGCCTTCCCGAACAACTCCGTGTCCGTGACCCTGGTCTCCGGTCCGAACAGGGTCGACAGAGCCGGCCGCGCCCGCCCCGTCTGCAGGGAGACCACCTCGCGCAGCACACCGGTCAGCTGCTCGGCCATCTCCTGCGCGGAGGCGAAACGGCGGGCCGCGTCCGGGTCGGTGGCCCGGACGAGGAGCCGGTAGAAGGACTCGTACTGGCGGAAGACCTCGATGTTGTCGGGGTCGGGCAGGGAGTCCACGAAGACGTTCGTGTAGCCCTGGAAGTCGAAGGTGAGGACGGCGAGCGTGCGGGCGACGGTGTAGAGGTCGGAGGCGACCGACGGGCCGGCCTCGGCCACCTCGGGGGCCTGGTAGCCCACCGTGCCGTAGATGGCCGACTCGTCGTCGTCCATCCTGCGCACCGCGCCCATGTCGATCAGCTTGAGCTGGTCCTCGGTCTGGATCGCGTTGTCGACCTTGAAGTCGCAGTACAGCAGGTTGCGGCTGTGCAGATGGCCGAGGGCCTCCAGGGCCTCGATGCCGTACGCGCAGGCCTGCTCCACCGGCAGCGGGTCGCGCTTGCCGTCCGCCGTACGGCGTCCGTTGGCGATCTCCTTCAGCGATTTGCCGCCGACGTACTCCATGACGATGTACCCGTCCAGCGAACCCGTCCGCTGGTCCAGGTGCTCGACGAAGTTGTAGATCCGCACGATGTTGGCGTGCTCGATCTCCGCGAGGAAGCGGCGCTCGGAGATCGCGGCCGCCATCGCGTCCTGGTCGCCCGTGTCGAGCAGACCCTTGAGGACCACCCAGCGGTCGGACACCGCGCGGTCGACGGCGAGGTAGACCCAGCCGAGCCCGCCGTGCGCCAGACAGCCCACCACCTCGTACTGGCCGTGCACGATGTCACCGGTGTGCAGCTTCGGCACGAACGAGTACGGGTGGCCGCACTTCGTGCAGAACCCCTCCGTGCGGCCGGGCCGGTCACCGCGCGAACGCCCGACCGGGGCACCGCAGTCGGAGCGCGAACAGAACCGTTTGCGCTCGGGCACCTCCGGGTTCTCCAGCACCATCTCGCGCGGAGCCGGCCGCGGCACGTCCGGGACCTGGACGAGCCCGGCACCGAGCCGGCCCCGGCCGGAGGACGACGTCGTCGAGCCGGAGCTGCGCACCGACACCGAACGGCCCGTCGAACTGCCCGACAGCGACCGCGACAGCCGGCCGGAGACCGAGCGCCGCGACTGCGAGGAGCGCGACGACGTACGCGAACTGGCACGCGAACTGCTGCGCGTACTGCTGCTGTTGGAGCCGCGCGAACCCTTGCCGCCCGCCGTCATACCGGTCGGCGGCGAACTCAGCGACCCCTTCGACGACACGACCGGGGCGAGCCCGCACGTGTCGCAGTACAGCTCGCCGCCGCCCATGTCCTCGTACGACCCCTCGCAACCGGGCCGCTGGCACTTCCGCTCTTCACTCACAGCCTGCTCACTCACGCCGCATCCCCTTCAACGCTCACGCGTCGGGCCCCCTCCGGTCCGCACGGTCATGAGGCCCGCCCTGCTCGGGCACCCGCGGGCTCAGCAGCTCGGCGGCCGCCCGCTGGTAGCGCAGCACCGCCTCCTCCGCCACCCGCAGATCACAGGGAGCGCTCCACAGCATGCGCCGGGCCGCGTCGTAACGCTCCACCAGGAACGGGTCCTCGGCGAGGCCGTGCCGGGCGACCTTCGCCTTGTACGCGTCGAGACGGCCGCGCAGCTCCGCACGGACCGCCAACGGCTGGGTGACCGCCGTCAACGACTCGCGGGCGCGCAGGAGTTCGTCCTCCGCCTTCTCCTCCAACGCCTCCAGGAGCGGCGACAGACGGTGCCACTGCGCGTGCCTGCGGTACTCCGCGGCCGCCGCCAGCTGCTCCTGCAACACCGTCGGCGGCCCGCTGACCGCCGGCACCTCGGACGCGGCGATCTTGGCGAGGACCTCACCGCGGGCACTCCTCGCCTCGGCGAGCGTGCGGTCCGCGCGGCTGAGCACGTCCCGCAGCTTCACCAGCCGCGCCTCCGCGTCCTGCCGCACGGTGAGCACCGCGTCGATCTCCCGGCGCACCTCCTCCAGGGCGCGCGCCTCACGGTCGTACACCGTGGTGTCCGGTCGTCCGCCGCCCGGGGCCGAACTCCCCTGCGCGGGAACCCAGAAGGCGAGCGGGTCGGAGACGACCCGCTCGCGCAGGGTGGTCAGCGTCCGGGTGATCCGCTCCAGGTCGTCGCCGGAGGGGTGCTCGCCGGGGCGCACACCCACGGAGTGCGCGAGCGTGCGGGTGCGCTGGAGCTCCGCGGCCAGTAAATCTATCCGGGCGGGCAGCGCGGACCACACGGCGTCCGCGGTGACGACCATGTCGAGCGAGGACGCGTACAGCTCGTTCATCCGGTCCACCAGGGCGGCCAGCGAGAACCGCTCGCTGAGCTTGCCGGTGCCGGCCAGGGTCGGCGCGTTCGCGGTGGCCGTGGTGGAACCGGCGACCGTGATGCCCGCACCGCGCAGCAGCTCGGTCAGCTCGACCAGGTCCTCACGGCTGGACCAGCGTCTGCGGGAACGGATCTCGCGCGCGGAGCGCAGCGCGTCCGTGTACGCGTCGAAGTACGCCCACAGCAAGGTGATCGAGGCCTCCGCGGAGGTCCAGCGCTCCTTGGTGGTGCCGGTGAGTTCGGCGCCTTCCAGGAGCCTGCGGCCCGCGTGGTCCTGCAGCGCGAGGAGCGAGGTCTCGATGGCCTCGTACTCCGCGCCGAGACGCGCCAGCGCACGGTCCGCCTCGTCCCGGTCCATCACCGGCCCGGAGGGTCCCGTGACGCCCATCGATCACCTCTCGTTCTCGTGCGTTCCCCGCGCGCTCGATGTGCGCGCCCGGGCAACTCTCCAGTGGTATCAGGTCGGTCACTTGTACTGGGCGGGGGGCGGGTTCTCCGAGGGGGAGTTCGCCCCGAGGGTCGGAGCGAGCCACTTGTCGTACGACTTCCGCCAGCCGTCCTCGCGGTAGTCCGCGAGGATCCGGTTGACCCGGCGTACCAGATCGTCGGGGCCCAGTTTCATCGCCACGCCGTAGTACTCGGTGGTGAAGGTGCGGCCCTTGAGTTCGACCGTGGGGTCCTGGGCGGCCTGGCTCGCGGCGAGCGCGCCGTCGGTCACCACCGCGTCGGCCTCGCCCAGCTGGAGGCGCACCAGACAGTCGAGCTGGTTGGGCACGGGAGGGGCGATGATGGCGGAGGAGACGAGCTTGCGCGCGTTCCGGTCCGCCGTGAGCCGCTCGTACGCGGTGGAGGTCTTCGCCGAGCAGATCCTCTTCTTGGCGAGGGTCTTGTCGTACCCCTTGATGTCGGACGTCGTCGGGGCCAGCACTTGCTGGCCGGTCTTGAAGTAGGGCGCGGAGAACGCGACCTGCTCGAGACGGTCACAGGTGATCGTCATGGTGCGCACCACCATGTCGACCTTGCCGTGCTGGATCGCGGGGATGCGCTGGCTGGTCGGGACGGCCCGGAACTGGACGGCGTTCGCGTCTCCCAGGATGTCCTTGGCGATCGCGTGGACCAGGTCGATGTCGAAGCCCTCCAGGTCGCTGCCCTCCGGGTTGTTCGGGTCGCGGTAGCCCCAGTGGTAGCTGTTCTGGTCGACGCCGACGATCAGCCGCCGGTCCTTGCGGTTCTTGATGGCCTCGATCGTCGGCCCGTCCGCGCCCGACGGGGCGGGACTCCGGTTCTGCGGGTCGGTGCACTCGGCGGCCCTGGCCTGGGTACCCCGGGCCAGGCCCTGCCCGCCGACGCCGGTGCTCCCGTTCCCGTGCGCGTCGCCGAGCGGGAGCGTCAGGGCGAGGACCACGGCCATCACGCAGGCCACGGCCATCGCGCCCACGCCGCCCCAGCCCTTCAGGCGTGTCCTCAGGCGTCGTGCGGTCATCGCCGCTCCCCCTCTCACCGGTACTCCGAAAGCCTGCGTCCGACGCCGAGCACCGCGCCCGCGGCGGCCAGCACGGCGAGGACCGCCGCACCGGCCGGGAGCCCCGTCATGGCGCCCAGTCCGTCGCTCGCCGCCCGCTGGAACTCGCTCTCCTCATGCGTCAGCGCGAGCGTCAGGTTGTGGTCGACGCCGTCGAAGCACTGGCCCGTGGGCTCCTTGTCGGCAGTGCCGATCACCCGGTCCAGGGCGAGCTGGTACTTGCCCTCGTCGTCGGCCTTGCGGGCGTCCTTGTGGCGTAGCTTCCATTCCTTCATGTTGGACGTCGCGGCCTGTACGGGCTTCGTGCCCGACTGGTCGTCCGCGAGGTCCGCCGCCTCCGCGAGGCGCTTGGTGAGCGCCTTCATGTCCCGTTCGAAGTCGTAGTCGTACAGGTCCACGGACGTCTTGTCGGCCAGGGTCTTGGTCTCGGCGCCCCGGCTGACCAGGGTGAGGTTCTCGTTGCCGCGGGCCTTCAGGGACGCGATCTGGGCCTGGTGCAGCACGTTCAGGGAACGGACCCCGTGGTCGTAGGACTCGCTCAGCCCGGCCCGGGCGACGCTGTGCCCGACGACGAGCCACAGCAGCACGACCACGGACGCCGCGGTGGCGGCGGCCATGCCCTGGTTCAACACCCGGTTCGTACGGTGGTAGTTGCGCCGCTGGGCCCACAGGAGGCCGCCGAGAGCGACGACACCCAGGGCGATCGCGGCCCACGGATAGGGCTTCGCGTCGGCGTAGTCGGCGCTCAGCCGCTGGTTCTCCCGCTGGTAGAGCTTCTCGGCCTTCGGGAGCATCTCGTGCTGCATCTTCTCGTTCGCGTACCGCAGATACGCGCCGCCCAGCGGATAGCCCTGCCGGTTGTTCGCGCGGGCCCGCTCGATCAGGCCCTTGTACTCGGGCAGCAGCTTGTTCAGCTGGGAGATGGTCTCGGCCGAAGGAGAGCCCGGCTCCGAGCTGCCGGCCGCGGTGATCAGCTTCGCGGCCGCCGTCCTGATGTCCTGCTCATAGCGGTTGCGGGAGTCCTTCGTCTCCTGACCGCCCGCCAGGAAGCCGCTGGAGGCGACGGTGTTGGCGTCGGCGAGGGAGCGGTAGATGTCCGCCGCGCTCGCGCTCAGCGGCTGGCTGCTGTGCAGCACGTTGTCCGCGGCGTCCGAACGCTGTGTCATCTGCAGGGCGGTGACCGCGCCGAACGCGACGACCAGCAGGGCGAGGACGGCACCGATGATCCGCAGCCGCCCAGGCTCCGTCGTCGCCGCGGCCCGCAGTCGGTCCACACCCTCCGCCCACGCCGTACGCCGCGGCGCCGCGCCGGGGGACGGGGCGAGGCCCTGCGGGGCACCGAACTCGGCCTGCGGCACGACGGATCCGCCCGGCGGCGCGGGAGGCCCGGCCTGCGACGGCACGGCAGGCATCGTCGGCGCGCCCCGCCCCGGTGGCGCCGCGTTGCCCTTCGGCGGGTGTGTCACTTTTGACCTCCCCCATGGTCATCCGGTCGGTCACGCTCGCCGCGGGCGCGGGAAGCGCGGCCGGCCGGCGTACGTGCACGGCGGCAAGTATCGCCGCCGGGACCGGCATCCGCACAGGCCTTGCCTGGATCTTGTTCGGATCACGGCGCAGCACGATTCCCCCGCGCCACCCCCCTGCCCATGAACACGTGTTCCGGTTCTGTTTGGTTCCCGCCCCTCACGGCAGGTCATGAACGGTCCGGGAGCCTCCGCGCACCGGCGTCGGCCCCCCGCGTCCCGCGGGCCTCACCGGCCCCGTTCGTAGAACGCCCGCACCCGCGCGTGGATCTCGTCCCCGGCCCGGACATGGTCCAGGCCCAGGAGCGCCGCCCCCAGCACCGGAGGGACCGTGACCACCCGGGGGACCGCCTTGGGCGCGCGGGCGGCCAGGAGTTCGTGGATGCGGTCGTCGAGCTGGGGATGGCGGGCGGCGAGGATGCTGCCGCCGAGGAGGACCGGGGTCTCCTCGGCGAGGAGGCCGAGGCGGGTCAGGGCCACGGCCGCCATCGCGACCACCTCGTCCGCGAGCCGGTCGACGAGTCCGCGGGCCACCGGATCGCCGTCCACCGCCGTGGCGAACAGCACCGGGGTCAGCTCGTGGCGCCGCGCGTTGCCGATGTGTTCCAGGTGGAGCGCCTCGATGAGCGCGTACATGGAGTCCAGGCCGAAGTGCGCGGGCAGGGTGCGGGCCAGGGCGGTCGGTCCGCCCCGGCCGTCCTCGGCCCGCGCCGCGTGCCACAGGGCCTCCTCCGCCAGACCCCAGCCGCCGCCCCAGTCGCCGGAGATACGGCCGATGGCGGGGAAGCGGGCGGTGCGGCCGTCGGGCCGCATGCCGACGCAGTTGATGCCGGCCCCGCAGACGACGGCGACACCGCGCGGTTCGGCGATCCCGGCCCGCAGGATCGCGAAGGTGTCGTTGCGCACCTCCACTCCGGCGCCCCACGCGCGCGCGTGCAGCGCGGCCGCCAACTGCTCCTCCTCCACGGGCAGGTCGGCGTTGGCGAGGCAGGCGGAGACATGGTCGACCGAGGTGACGCCCGCCTCGGCGAAGGCCCGTCGTACGGCGTCGGCGACCGCGTCCACCGCCGCCTCCACGCCGACCGCCGGAGGCCGGAACCCGCCCCCGCGCGCGGTGCCGGTCACCCGGCCGTCCGCGGCCACCACGGCGACGTCGGTCTTGCTGTTCCCCGCGTCGATGGCCAGCACGAGGCCCGCGGTCGCGGGGCCGGACCCGGCGGCCGTCCCGGCGCCGGATTCCGTTGACGTCATGCCCACGCGAGGTGCTCCCGGTTGTGCGCGATCAGCTGGTCGGTCAGGGTGTCGGCGTAGGCGTACTGGCCGACAAGGGGGTGGGCGAGCAGGGCCCGGAAGACCCGGTCGCGGCCGCCGCGCAGGGCGGCCTCCAGGGCGAGGTCCTCGTACGCCGTCACGTTCGCCATCAGGCCCGCGTACAGCGGGTCCACGGCCTGCACCGGCAGAGGGGCGGGGCCCTTGGCGTTGATCGCGGCCTGCACCTCGATCACCGCGTCGTCCGGCAGGAACGGCAGGGTTCCCCGGTTGTACGTGTTGACCACCTGGTAGGGGCTGCCGCCCCCGCCGAGCAGCGACGCGGCCAGGTCCACGGCGGCCTCCGAGTAGAAGGCGCCGCCGCGGCGGGCCAGCAGCTCCGGCTTCTCGTCGAGCGCCGGGTCGCCGTACATCGTCAGCAACTCCCGCTCCATGGCGTCGACTTCGGCCGCGCGCGAGGGCTTGGTGCGCAGCTCCTCGACCACGGCGTCGTGCGCGTAGAAGTAGCGCAGGTAGTACGAGGGGACCACGCCGAGGCGGTCGACGAGGCTGCGGGGCAGCCGGAGGTCGTCGGCGACGGCGTCCCCGTGCTCGGCGAGCAGCTTGGGCAGGACGTTCTCGCCCTCGGGGCCGCCGAGGCGCACCCCGGTCTCCCAGGTGAGGTGGTTGAGGCCCACGTGGTCGAGGTGCACGTCGGCGGGGGAGACGCCGAGCAGGCCGGCGAACTTCCGCTGGAAGCCGATCGCCACGTTGCACAGGCCGACCGTCTTGTGGCCCGCCTGGAGCAGGGCGCGCGTCACGATGCCGACCGGGTTGGTGAAGTCGATGATCCACGCGTCCGGGTTGGTCCGGCGGACCCGCTCGGCGATGTCCAGCACCACCGGAACCGTGCGCAGCGCCTTGGCCAGGCCGCCCGCGCCCGTCGTCTCCTGTCCGACGCAGCCGCACTCCAGTGGCCAGGTCTCGTCCTGCTGTCGCGCGGCCTGGCCGCCGACGCGCAGCTGCAGGAGCACCGCGTCGGCGCCCTCCACGCCCGCGTCCAGGTCGGAGGTCGTGACGATCTTGCCCGGGTGGCCCTGCTTGGCGAAGATGCGCCGGGCCAGGCCTCCCACCAGCTCCAGGCGTTCGGCGGCCGGGTCGACGAGGACCAGCTCCTCGACGGGCAGGGTGTCCCTGAGCCGTGCGAAGCCGTCGATGAGTTCGGGGGTGTAGGTCGACCCTCCGCCGACCACGGTGAGTTTCATGGTTAACCCTTCACTCCGGTGAGCGTGACACCCTCGACGAACGCCTTCTGCGCGAAGAAGAACACGAGGATCACGGGGGCCATGACCAGGACGGTCGCGGCCATGGTGAGATTCCAGTCGGTGTGGTGCGCGCCCTTGAACGACTCCAGGCCGTAGGAGAGGGTCCAGGCGCCCTGGTTCTCGGAGGCGTAGATCTGCGGGCCGAAATAGTCGTTCCAGGCGTAGAAGAACTGGAACAGCGCGACGGCCGCGATACCCGGCTTCGCCATCGGCAGGACGACCTTCAGCAGGGTCCGCAGATCCCCGCACCCGTCCACCTTGGCCGCGTCGAGGTACTCGTTCGGGATGGTCATCAGGAACTGGCGCAGCAGGAAGATGGAGAACGCGTCCCCGAACGCCATCGGGATGATCAGCGGCCACAGGGTGCCGGACAGGTCGAGCTGCTTCGCCCAGAACAGGTACATCGGGATGATCACGACCTGCGGCGGCAGCATCATCATCGAGATGACCAGCATCAGCGACAGATTCCGGCCGCGGAAGCGGAACTTGGCGAGCGCGTAGGCGACCGGGATCGACGAGACGACCGTCAGAACGGTGCCGAAGCCGGCGTAGAGCAGGGTGTTCTTCCACCAGGTGAGGAAGCCCGGGGTGTCGAAGACCTTCTTGTAGTTGCCCCACTCCCAGGTGTGCGGGATCAGGTCGCGGCTGAGGGCCTGGGTGTCGCTCATCAGCGAGGTCAGGAACACGAACACGAAGGGCAGCACGAAGAAGAGGGCGGCCGCCACGCCGAGCGCGTGGACCGCGACCCACTCCAGGAGGGCCTTGCGGCGAGCGGTGCGCTCGGCGGGGGAGACCTGTGCGGCCAACTCCACGGGCTTGTCGAGTACTTGAGTCATCGGTCAGTCACCTGCCTGGATGAGACCGCCCCGGCGCCGCATCAGGAACGCGGTGAACACCATGGACAGGGCGAACAGCACGAGCGCGACCACACAGGCGGAGCCGTAGTCGAAGCGCTGGAAGCCGAGGTTGTAGACGAGCTGGGGCAGGGTGAGCGTCGACTTGTCGGGGTAGCCGGGCTCGAACTGCGTACCGGCGCCCTGGATGACGCCCGAGGCGACCTTCCCGGCGATCAGCGGCTGTGTGTAGTACTGCATGGTCTGGATCACGCCGGTGACCACGGCGAACATCACGATCGGCGAGATGTTCGGCAGGGTGACGTACCGGAAACGCTGCCAGGCCGAGGCGCCGTCCAGCTCGGCGGCCTCGTACTGCTCGGTCGGCACGTCGAGCAGCGCGGCCATGAAGATGACCATCAGGTCGCCGATGCCCCACAGGGCCAGCAGGGTCAGGGCGGGCTTGGACCAGGTGGGGTCGTTGAACCAGCCCGGAGCCGAGATGCCGGCCTTCTCCAGGAGCGAGTTGACCGGCCCCGTACCGGGGTTGAGCAGGAAGGCGAAGGCCATGGTGGCCGCCACCGGCGGGGCGAGGTAGGGCAGATAGAACAGGGTGCGGAAGACACCCGTGCCCGTCTTGATCTTCGTGATCAGGAGACCCACGCCGAGCCCGAACAGGACCCGCAGGGTGACCATCACGAGGACCAGCCACAGGGTGTTGCGCAACGCGGGCCAGAACAGCGGGTAGTTCTCGAAGACGTAACGCCAGTTCTTCGTCCCGGTCCACGTCGGCGGCTTGAAGCCGTCGTAGTGCATGAAGGAGAAGTAGACGGTCGAGATCAGCGGGTAGGCGAAGAAGACCGCGAAGCCGATCAGCCAGGGCGACATGAAGGCGAGGGTCCGAAGCGCCGACCTGCGGCGCTTCGAAGCCGGCGTGACAGTGCTCATCGTGTGGCTACTTCGCCTGCGCGATGTCCGTGTCGATCTGCTTGGCGGTGGACTCCAGGCCCGCCTTCAGATCCTTGGTCTTGCCGCTCTCGTAGTCGTATCCGAACTGCTGGAGCGTCACGAGGTAGGTGCCGCCGTTGATGGACGCCGGAGTCGTCGTCGAGTTCGGGTTCGAGGCGATGTCCAGGAACGTCTTGAACCGCGGGTCGTACTTCAGCTTCGGCGACTTGAGGGCCGCGAGCGTGGAGGGCACGTTGTGGATGTCGTTGGCGAAGCCGACCACCGCGTCCGTGTTCGTGGTCATGTACTTGACCAGCTCCCAGGCCGCGTTCTGCTTCTTGCTGGTGGCGGCGACGCCCGCGATCGTGCCGGTGATGTAGCCCTTGCCGTACTGGTCCGCCTGGTCGTCCGGGACGGGCAGCGGGGCGACGCCGATCTCGAAGCCGGGCTTGGCCTCCTCGGCCATCCCGAGCCGCCACTCGCCGTCCAGCTGCATGGCGACCTGACCGGTGTGGAAGGGGTGCTTGGGGCCCCACTCGTCACCGAGCTTGGAACGGTAGGTCTCCAGCTTCTTGTAGCCGCCGAGTACGTCGACCAGCTTCTTCTGGAGGGTGAACCCGGCCGTGAAAGCGGGGTCCTTGGCGATGTTGGACTTGCCGCTGCTGTCGAAGTACGTCGGCGAGAACTGCCCGAAGTAGTGCTCGGTGGTGGACTCCCAGCCGTGGTAGTTCGGCATGAAGCCGAGCTGGGAGTAGGAGTCGCCCTTGGCGACGGTGAGCTTCTTGGCGTCCTTCTCGAACTCCGACCAGGTCTTCGGAGGGGAGGCGATCCCGGCCTTCTCGAAGGCGGTCTTGTTGTAGTAGAGCCCGTACGCGTCACCCAGGAGCGGCACCGTGCAGCGGTTGCCGTCGAACTGGGTGTACTCGTTCATCGCCTTCGGGAACGTCGTCTCCGGGTCGATGCCCGCCTTCTTGAAGAAGGGGTTGAGGTCGACGAAGGCGCCGGACGAGCAGAACTTGCCCACGTTGTTGGTGGTGAAGGAGGACACGACGTCGGGGGCCTTGTCGCCGCCCGCGCGCAGCGCCTGGTTGATCTTGTCGTCCGTCATGTTGCCGACGACGTTGACGTGGATGTTGGGGTGCGCCTTCTCGAAGCCCGCGACCAGCGACTTCACTGCCTTGACCTCGTTCGGCGCGCTCCAGGCGTGCCAGAAGTTGATCGTCTGCTCCTTGGACGCGTCGTCACTCGCGCCGGAGTCGGACTGGCCGGTACAGGCGGTGGCGAGGAGGGCTATCGAGGCGGAGGCGGCGAGCGCGACAGCCGCCTTTCGGGACATTCCGGGCATGACGAGGTCTCCCTGCGAAGGACGGGGCGGGACGGGGGAGTTGCGGGCTTGGGACGGGTTCAGCGGGAGGTGTCGAAGACCTCGTCGCGGGTGGCTGCCAGGGCGCTCTCCAACGCGCCGCGCAGCACGGGGTGTTCGTGTACGTCGCCGACGACGAGCCGTGGCCGGGACGCGGCCAGCTCCTCCAGTTCGGCCTGGACCAGGGCGCGCAGCGGTTCCCCGCCCGCGGTGAGCGACGATCCGCTGAGGACGACGAGTTCGGGGTCGAGCACGGAGACGAGGGAGGCCAGACCGGTGGCGAGCCCGGTCGCGTACGTCTCCAGGAGCTGCCGGTAGGGGCCCTCGTCGACGGCGGCGGCCCGTTCGACGACGGCGGCCGCGACCTCGGCGTACGGACCCGTGGGCAGGTCCTTGATGCCGAGTTCGCGCGCCAGCTTGGGGACGGCCTGCGAACCGGCCAGTTCCTGGTAGCCGCCGCTGTTGGCCTTGGTCACCTGGCGCACCAGGGGCGCGCCGGGCACCGGCAGGAAGCCGACCTCGCCCGCGCCGCCGGTCCAGCCGCGGTGCAGCCGGCCGCCGAGCACGAGCGCGGCACCGAGACCGCCCTCGTTCCACAGCAGGACGAAGTCCTCGTGGCCCCGGGCGGCACCGAGCCGCTGCTCCGCGATGGCGACGAGGTTGACGTCGTTCTCGTACTCGACGGGCATCGGCAGCGCGGCCGCCAGCTCGTCGAGGAGGGTGGGGGTGTGCCAGCCGGGCAGGTGGGAGGCGTAGCGCAGCCGGCCGGTGTTGGGGTCGAAGGCGCCGGGGGTGCCGATGACCAGGCGGCGGACGTCGTCCCGGGCGAGCCCGGCCGCCTTCACCGCGCCGTCGAGGGCGTCGGTGACCTGGCGCACGACGGGCTGGGCCGGGCGGCGGCCCGGGGTGGGCAGCTCGTACTCGCCGATCGTGCGGCCGGTGATGTCGGCGACGGCGGCCAGGATGCGTTCGGGGGTGACGTCCAGGCCCGCAGCGTGACCGGCACCCGGATTGACCACGTACAGCTGGGCGTTGGGGCCGGGCCGGCCCTCGCTCGTGCCGGTGGCGAGCACGAGTCCCGCCGCTTCCAGGCGGGCGAGGAGCTGCGAGGCCGTGGGCTTGGACAGCCCGGTGAGCTTCCCGATCCGGGTCCGTGAGAGCGGGCCGTGCGCGAGCAGCAGATCGAGAGCGGCGCGGTCGTTCATCGCGCGCAGGACGCGCGGAGTGCCCGGCGTGCCGGCGGATCCTGCCATGTCTGTCGCCACCTGCCCTTCTTGGCCGACCAGCTTCCCAGGGGTGCCTTCGGGAAGTCCACCGCAAGATCATTGTTAGGAAAGTTTCCTATTGCTGGTGCGAGGAAAGTAGGCCGGTGGAGGCGGGGGCGTCAAGAGAAACCGCCCCCGAGGCAACAGAGTCGTTACCTGCGAGGGCGGTGTGTCGGTGCTGGACAGCGCGCGTTCGTGGCGCGCCGCGGCCTACTTCACGTCGACGTAGTCACCGGTGGCCGCCTTGGCCCCGGTGGTGGACGTTCCGGCGAAGGAGAAGCGGTAGGTGCCGTCGGCCGAGGCCTTGACGGTGGTCTTGAGTGCGCCGGAGGTGCCGGACGTGACCGTCTTGACGGTCGTGTAGGTGCTCGCGCCCTTGGCCTTGAACTGGAGGGCGACCGGCTGGCCCGTGTAGCCCGCGTACTCGCTGCTGTACCAGTTGGCCCGGGTCAGGCTGCCGGTGACGGTGAGGGTCTTGCCCTTGGTGACCGGCTCCGGGCCCGCGTTGACGGTGAGCTTGGCGGCCCGCTTGATCTGCACGGAGGCCAGGGGACCCCACAGGTCGTCGGCGTAGTTGACGCTGACGTGGCCGTCGGAGTCGTCCTCGTCCAGGTCGAGGCGCCCGTAGTAGCCGGCGGCGTGCCAGGTGGTGGCGTCCGCCGCCTCGTACAGCGAGGCCCACGGGTCGAGGTCGATCGTCTCCTTGCACGACTCCGTCACCGTCGTGGCGGTCGTGGCGGTCGTGGTGCAGACGGGGAGTTCGCCGTTCTCGATCGTGTTGAGGCTGTGGGCGAGCGTCCCCCGGTAGAGCAGGACGCCGGCGGCCTTCGTCTTGTTGTCGAGCACGATGTCCGAGGGGCGGGTCAGGGTGTACGTGACCGGAATCTTCACCACGTTCGTGGTGCCGACGACGATCGGCTTGCCGCCGTTGACGACCACCTTCGAGAAGGCGAAGTCCGGAGTGGTGGCCGACGCGGCCGGCACGGCCAGGACGGACAGGGCCAGGGCGCCGGAGACGACGGCGCCTATGGCGAACTTGCGCATGGATTACCCACCTTCGAAGCGGACCCCTGGGCGTTGCGCTCCAGAACAAGGGCCCCGCTGTTGAGGGTGACCATATGGGGCGGGTGAATGTGGCCGCCATGCGGGTGACCTGTGAAGACGGGCCATGGCGGCCGGGGGCGTGCGACGGCTCGGGACCCGGCCCGGCGGGCGTCACGAGTTGATCACGATCGCCCGTCGGCGCAGGTCGTGGGCGCCCATCGCCCGTTGCCGCCCATCTGTCCGGTGTTGCGGTGGATTGCCGTGGCGTCGAAGCACAGGTCCGTCACAGACGTGAAGGGGGCGAGTGGGCTTCCGTCGCGCGGGTCAAGGGTGCCGGCGCCGCCGGAGATCACCGGCCGATGACAAGGGCCTCCCCGCGCGGACCCTCGCACAGGTCTTCGCTTCCTCGATGACATACGGTGCCGGGCCAGGGCCTCGGCCCTCCGCAACCTGGGCCGAACCATCCGGAAGTGACTCCATGAAAGCGAACCGTCGAACGACACGGGAGGCGCTGACCCGTCTGCTCCTGGCCTGCTGGGGCACGGCCGTGGGCCAGTGCTTCCCGCTGGCCGCCACCAAGACGCTCATCGACCTGATGGACGACGACCTCAGCTGGACCGCCGTCGGCGGGGAGATCGCGGGCACGGTCCTGGTGTGGGCGGTCGGCAGCCTCGTCATCGCGGCTGTCGCGGTGCTGCTGCTGTGGCGGCGGGCCCGGGCCTCCGGCCTGTCGCTCTCCGGCGAAGCGCTGGGCAGACGACAGCGGCTGCCGCTGCGGCCGATGCCCCTCGCGGACGGGTGGCTGGAGCGGGTACGCGCGGAACTGACTTCGTCGCAACGGGTGTTCCTCGTCGCGGAGAAGGGCGACGAGGAGATCCACTTCCGGTGGCGCCCCGGACGGGGGGACGGCTCCGTGTGGGGATCGATGACCTTCGACGCCACGGCGGGGACGGTGCTGCTCGACCTCCGTGAACAGGAAGGGCTCCTGGGGGTGGCTGGACTGCGGAGGGGCTCCGCGTTCGCCGCGGCCTGCCAGATAGCGCGGCTGACCGGACTGGAGTCGCCGGGGACGGCGTCGGCCTGACCTCCCGTCGCGGGGATGTCTCCCTCCCCGCGACCGCGACCGCGACGCCGCGCGCAAGGGCGGCATCAGGCTTCCGGCGCGCAGGAGACGGCACCGGAAGCACCACGGCGGAAGGCGGCGCCCGGAGAATCCCGGGCGCCGCCTTCCGCTCGTACGGTCGAGTCCGCGCGCCTACTTCGGCACGGGCGTCGGTGTGATCGGCGAGGCCGCCATGGCCTGCGGGGACGCCGGGTTGGCCTGGGCCGACGGCGCGGCCACGTTCTCCGTCGGGTCGGGAGCCGGCTCCTCCTCCGGCTCGGCCACGCCGCCGCCGACGATGCGGATGTCCGCCGCGTCGAAGGCGCGCTTGATGCGCCAGCGGATCTCGCGTTCCACGGAGAGGGCCTTGCCGGGCATGGTCTTCGCGGAGACCCGGACCACCATGGAGTCGAGGAGGACGCTGTCCAGGCCCAGGATCTCGATCGGGCCCCACAGGCGCTCGTTCCAGGGCTCTTCCTTGCTGAGGGTCTCGGCCACCTCGTCGATGACGGACCGGACGCGGTCCAGGTCCTCCGAGGCGCGGACGGTGACGTCCACACCCGCCGTGGCCCAGCCCTGGGAGAGGTTGCCGATGCGCTTGACCTCGCCGTTGCGGACGTACCAGATCTCGCCGTTGTCGCCGCGCAGCTTGGTCACGCGCAGGCCCACCTCGATGACCTCGCCGGAGGCGACGCCCGCGTCGATCGTGTCGCCGACGCCGTACTGGTCCTCCAGGATCATGAAGACGCCGGAGAGGAAGTCGGTGACCAGGTTGCGGGCACCGAAACCGATCGCGACACCGGCCACACCGGCCGAGGCGAGCAGCGGGGCCAGATTGATCTCGAACGTGCCGAGGATCATCAGCGCGGCCGTACCCATGATCAGGAAGGACGCGACGGACCGCAGGACCGACCCGATGGCCTGGGAGCGCTGCCGACGGCGCTCCACATTCACCAGCAGACCGCCGAGCGCCGTGCCGTCGACGGCCTCCGCGGTGCGGCTCATCCGGTCGATGAGCTTGGTGATCGCCCGCCGCACGAACACTCTCAGTGCGGCGGCTATCACCAGGATCAGCAGCACGCGCAGACCTATCGAGAGCCAGGTCGACCAGTTCTCCTCGACCCAGCTGGCAGCGTTGGTCGCACTTTCCTGGGCGTCCTGAAGCGTGGGGGCCACCGGACCGGTCGACGTCGAGGGAGACGGCGACGGGGTCGAACCGGTGGCCAGGGCCAGTAGGACGGGCAGGGACACAGCAGGTACCTCCAGGCGTAGCGGTCTGCCCACGGCCGGGGACATGAGGGGCGCCGTTCGGGCAGAACCACCACACTAACGGGGCATCGTGTGTGGATTGTTGCCATGTTCGGGGGAGAGGCGGTGCTCACCTGGGGATGAAGGGGGTGTGGTCGAAAACACTCCCAGCCCGTTACCGGGACATGGTGGCGCTTCCACCAGGCATGAGGGGAGACTGACTGCAGATCGTCCCGGCGCGAGCCACGCGCCGCCGGCGTACAAGGAGGCATCCGTGCCGCATGTCCTGGTCCTCAACGCGTCGTACGAGCCCCTCGGCGTCGTACCGCTCCGCCGCGCGCTCGTCCTCGTCCTTGAGAACAAAGCCGTCTCTCTCGAGGAATCCGGCGCCTTCATGCACAGCGCGACCGTTACTGTCCCCGCACCCAGCGTGGTCCGGCTGAAGAGGTTCGTACGGGTTCCCTACCGAGGGCCCGTCCCGCTGACCAGGCGAGCTCTGTTCGCCCGCGACGGCGGCCGGTGCATGTACTGCGGTGGCGTCGCAACCAGCGTCGACCACGTCATCCCGCGCTCCCGCGGGGGTCAGCACGCCTGGGACAACGTGGTGGCGTCCTGCCGCCGCTGCAACCACACCAAGGCCGACCGCCACCTGGTCGAGATCGGCTGGCGCCTGCGCCACAAACCGGCCCCGCCGTCGGGGCTCGCATGGCGCATCATCGGAACCGGGCACCGGGACCCACGCTGGTTGCCCTACCTGCAGCCGTACGGCGCGGACGACGCGATGGCCCGGATCGACGGCATTTCCGCCTGACGATCCGGGCTTTTGTGTCGGCTCGCGGCACCGTGACCGTGCCCTGTTCCGGCTCCCCAGGGGGACCCCCGTGCCTCCCGGGGAGCCGGCCGTGCCCGTGGGCCGGACAGGGCGGCGTTCAGAGGTGGCGCAGCTCCGCCGGTTGCACCGAGCGCCGCAGCAGGGGCAGGGACGTGGCCGCGGCCAGCAGACAGACCGCGTAGACGGCCACGGGGACGACCGCCGGCAGCACCGGCACCGTTCCACCGCCCGCGAGCAGCCCGTACCCGATGCTGATCCCGAGGCCTCCCGCACCGGCCAGCGCGACCGCCGGGGCCAGCGGCAGGGCCGTTTCCAGGAGCAGGGCCCTGCCGAGCACGGCCTGCGGCACCCCGGCGGCGGCCTGTGCGGCGAGGCCACGGCGGCGGGTGGCCAGCGATTCGGCCGTCCCCACGGCCAGCCCGGACAGGGTGATGGCGAGGGCGAGCAGGATCGCGGCGCCCGTGAGGTCGATACCGGTGGTGTAGAAGGACAGGTTGTCGGCGTACGCGGCGCGGTCGCGCCCGGTCAGGGTCTCGAGCAGCACCTGCCGTACGCCCACGAAGCCCGTCCCCACGACGGTCACCAGCAGCACCGCCGCATGGGTGCGGGCGCCGGCCCAGGGATCGTCCCGCAGCCGCTCGGCCGCGATCAGGGTCGCCGGGTTCCCGGTCCGCCCGGCGAGCACGCGGCCGGTCAGGCGGGCGCTCGTACCGACGGCCCAGATGGCCCCGAGTCCCGTGAGAATCACCACGGAAAAGACGAGCACCGGGGCCGGGGCGAGCCTGCCGAAGCTTCGCGGAGCGATGGCGAGTCCGGTGAGAAGCATCACGAGGGCCGCCACGAGGACGGCGGGACCCGGACCCGGCCCGCCGCTCGGGCGCACCCGGCGTACCCAGCCCAGGGGTGAGGCGACCACCCGGCGCAGGGCGAGCGTGCTCACCAGGGCGCCCAGTACGGGCACGGCGACCGCGATCCCCGCGCATCCGGCCCAGAGGGCGGCAGGCGGGTTCTGCCACTGGCGCAGGAGGATCCACACGGAGAGGGCGGTGGCGACGGCCGAACCGATGAGGCACGCGAGGCCCGCCTCCAGCGCGGCGATCCGCCGCACCTGCGCCGGGGTGGCCCCCGCGAGGCGCAGTCCGGCCAGTCTGCGGTCGCGGTGCACGGCACCGATGCGGGCGCACTGGCCGAGGAGGCCCAGTACCGGCACCAGCAGGAGGAGCAGGGTGAGGATCACGCCCGCGCGCTGGCCGGGCTGCTCGAGCAGGCCGTCGGCGAGGGGCAGGTGGTACTGCCCCTGGAGCGAGGCGATCGCGGCGGCGGCCAGGGAGAGCCCGGCGGCGAGGGCCGCTCCCACGGCCGTGAGGGCGACCCGCCACCACTCACGCCGGTCGGAACCGCTGGTCAGGAGCAGCGCGAGCCGGAGGTCGGTTCTCACAGGGACACCTCCGCCGCGGCCGGGGCCGCCGACAGCGGGCCCGAGTCGGCCACGGTGCCGTCCCGCAGGGAGACCTCCCGGTCCGCGTACGCCGCCACCTGGGCGTCGTGGGTGATCAGCAGGACCGCCGTGCCCGCCTCCCGGGCGGTGTGGATCAGGGCGGTCATCACCTGCTCCCCGGCGAGCGAGTCGAGCGCGCCGGTGGGCTCGTCCGCGAAGACGACCTTCGGAGCTGTCACCAGGGCCCGCGCCAGCGACACCCGCTGTGCCTGGCCGCCGCTCAACTCGCCGGGGCGCAGTGCCTCCTGCCCCTTGACGCCGAACCGCTCCAGCCACTGGCCCGCCTGCTCCCGGGCCGCCGCGCGGGAGGTGCCCGCGAGCAGCAGGGGCAGCGCCACGTTGTCGGAGGCGGTCAGCTCGGGGATCAGCTGCCCGAACTGGAACACGACCCCGAAGTCCGTGCGGCGCAGCTCGCTCAGCCGCTTCTCGGGAAGCAGGTCGAGGCGTTCACCCCCGTACTCCACCGTGCCGCTGTCGGGCTTGACGATGCCCGCCAGGCAGTGCAGCAGCGTGGACTTGCCGCTGCCGCTGGCCCCCGTGACGGCGAGGACCTCGCCCGCGGCCAGCTCCACCGAGGCACCGCGCAGCGCCGGGGTGGGACCGTGCGCCTTGACCAGGCCCCGGGCGGCCAGAAGTGGGTTGTTCATGCTGCGTCGACCTCCGCGGTCAGGGTGGTGAGCCGGGCCGCCGTGGTGTTCATCCAGCGGAGGTCGGCGTCGAGGTGGTTGAGGGCGTAGTCGGCCGAGAGGACGGTCGCGAGATCGGCGCCGGGCGCCGTCTTCACCGCCGTGAGCTCGCGCATCCGCGCCATGTGCGCGGCGCGCTGGGCCCGCAGGTAGCCGGCCGCGTCCGCGGCGGCGAGGATCGAGACGACGACCTTGGCGAAGATCTCGTTCGTCACGAAGGGCGCGGGCGGCGCGATCTCGCCCGCCCACTGGGTCAGTTCACGCGATCCGTCGTCGGTCGAGCGGTACAGCGTCCGCTCGGGACCGCCGTCCGAGTCGGTGCCGTCGACCTCGGCGAGGCCGTCGCGGACCAGGCGCTGCAAGGTTGTGTAGACCTGCCCGTAAGCCAGCGGGCGGGCCTGTGGGAAGCGTTCGTCGTGCCGTCGCTTGAGGTCGTACCCATGGCTGGGCCCCCCGGCGAGCAGCCCCAACAGGATGTGACGGGTGCTCATGGAGATCAGTATGTACTCAAGATATGTACTGAGTGAATAGCTGGCGGAGGATTGCTGAAGATCGATCACGGAAGGGCGCTGCCCCGCAGGGCGGTCCGGACCGGGCGTCAGTCCGCGACCGCGTACGCCTCCACCGACCACAGCGAGTACCCGTACCGCGTCGCCCGCTCGACCCCCTGGACGCGTACGTGGCGGACGTCCCGTTCGTCGAAGCGGAGGGATTCGCGGCCGCCCCGGCCGTCGGTCACGGTCGTCGCCGTGCGCCAGACGCGGCCGTCGGCGGAGACCTGGACCCGGTACGCGGACGGGTACGCGTCCTGCCAGCTCAGCACGAGCCAGCCGAGGCGCGCCGGCTCCGCGAGCCGCACCTGCCACCAGGCGCCGTTCTCGACGGGGGAGGACCAACGGGTCCCTGGATCACCGTCGTTGGCCGCAGACGCCGGGAAGTCGGGGGTCTCGTCGCCGGACGAGGAGGCCGTGCCGGTGCGGGCCAGGTCGGGGCCCGCCGTGCGCGGGAAGGCGCGGACGGTCAGCGTCCGGGTCCGCGAGCCGAAGGCGACCGTGACGTCGTACGAGCCCGACGGCGTCCCCGGCGGGACCGTGACCTCGACGAGGCTGTCGACGACGGCGCCGCGCGGGAGGGTCGGCGAGGGCTGCGAGACCTTGACCTCGATGCCCTTGGGGGCCCGCGCGGTCAGTTCACCCCTGACGTCGGAGGGACGCAGCGACGTCAGCCGGGCCGTCACCCGCTGCGTACCGCCGATCTCCACGTCCGTCACGGAGCGGGCCAGCTCCAGCGCCACGGCGGGGGAGTCGGCGAACCACGGGACGAGATGGCGGACCTGGGAACGCGTGGGACCGCCGACCCGGAGCGCGTCCGCGCGCACGCCCGCCGCGCCGATCTCCGTGGCACCCCCGGCGTCGAGCGCGCCGAGGTACCGCCAGCCCTCGCCCGGGACATGCGCCTCGACGAAACCCGCCGTGCCCGGTTCGGTCAGCACGCTCACCGCGGTGAGCGTGCGGGGGCGCGGGAGACGGACGACGCGGCCGTCCTGACCGGCGCCGCCGTCCTGCGGCAGACCGTTCCCGGGAGTCCCGCCGTCGTCCGGGGGAGCGTCGCCGTCCGCCGCCGCGTCGTCGCCGGTCCTCGCGCCGTCGTCCGCCGTCGCTCCGGTGTCCTTCCCGGTGTCGCGGCCCGCGGCGGGCTCGTTGCCGAGGCCCGCCCACTGCTCGTACGCCGTGCGGGCCTTCGCCAGGAACGGGTCGAGCACGCCCTTGCCCACCGTCACCCCGCTCGCCGCGAGTTCGGCGCGCTGCCGGTCCAGGGTGCGGTACGCCGTCCAGGCCGCCGTCGCGTCACCGCTCGACTGGGCACTCAGCAGGGCGACCGCCGTCTCGCCGGCCGCGCCGTAGCGCGCCAACTGCTCGGTCCAGGGCTCCACTTCGGTGGCGATCGGACGCCCCGCCAGTCGCTGGGGCGTCTCGCGCATGACCGTGAACGCCGCGCCCAGCCGCTTGGCCGCGCTCTCGTTCGCGGCCCGGTCCGTGGTCGTACGCGCCTGCCAGAACGCCTCGATGAGCGGGCGCAGATACGCCGACTCCTCGCCGCCCAGAACGGAGGAGGCGTCGTTCCCGGCCAGCGCGCGCAGCGCGTCCGCGCTCCGGGCGTCGCCGTCCGCGAGGTCCTCGATCGCGGCACCCCAGGACTCCTGGGGCCGGTAGTCCCGAGGGTTCCACGCGTAGTCGGCCGCCGTGAACAGGGGGATGCGGGAGGCCTCCGCCTGGGGCATCGCGTTCGCGAGCAGTGCCGCCGAGCCGGTGGCCACCGCCGGTTCGCGCCCCTGGTAGGGGCCGAGGAACACCCGGTCCTGCGCGTAGTCGTTGACGGGGTAGTTGTCCATGGTGACCAGCGGATGGCTGCCGAACACCTCGCGGGTACGCGCCAGTTCGCCGCCCGTGATCGTCCTGGGCACGACACCGACGCCCGTCCACGCGACCTCGACGCCCTCGTCCAGGGCGCTCGCCAGCTCCCGGCGGTAGGCGGTCGAACCGTCCTCGTAGTACTCCGTCGGCATCAGGGACAGGGCGGCAACGTCCGGGTGGCGTGCCGCCAGATGGCGGGCCACGGCGTTCGCTACCCGCGCCTGCGCCTTCGCCGCCGACTCGGAGCCGGAGCCGAACGCGTCCGCGTCCGCCCCGCAGTGCCACTCCGTGTAGCTGACGTCCTGGAACTGCAGCTGGAAGGCACGGAATCCGAGAGCCCACATGGCGTCGAGCTTGCGGGTGAGTGCCTTCACGTCGGCGTCCGAGGAGAAACACATCGCCTGCCCGGGAGCAACCGTCCAGGTCAGCGTGACGTGGTTGCGGCGCGCGCGCTCCGCCAGGTCCCGGAAATGGGCGCGCTGCCCGGCCGGGTACGGCTCACGCCAGCGCGCCTGCCGGTACAGGTCGTCGCCGGGTGCGTAGACATAGCGGTTCTGCTTGGTCCGCCCCATGAAGTCCAGCTGCGCGAGGCGCTGTTCGGGGGTCCAGGGACTGCCGTAGAACCCCTCGGTCGTGCCGCGCACCGCGGTGCCGGGCCAGTCCCGGACGACGGCCCCGGCGATCTGCCGGCCGGCTCCGAGGAGCTGACGCAGCGTCTGCACCGCGTGGTACAGGCCGTCCTCGCCGACTCCCGCGAGGGCGACGGTGTCCCGGCCGTCGGCCCGGCCGACGGCCAGCCGGTATCCGCCGGCGGGCAGATCGGCGCGGGGCGCGGCGCCGAGCGCCGTGAGCGCCCGCTCCAGGGAGCCGGATGTGGCCGGCGCACCGGAGAAGGAGCTCGCGCCTCGCGCGCCCGGCCCCCCGGTGTTCGCCGACTCCGTGCCCGCGCGCACCACCAGGGCGTGCGCCGGGAGAGCGTCGCCGTCGCGCGCCGTCGTGATCCTGCGGGCTCCGGCCTGGCGCAGCAGGCCGCGCAACGCTTCGAGGGCGTACGGGTCGAGCGGGGTGTCCGAGGCGTGCGGGTCGATGGCCACCCCGGGGGCGTACGGGGCGAGAGGAGCGCCGGGGGAGTACGAGCCGGCCGGAGAGCCGGAGAGCGCGACGCGGGGCGAGCCGGACGCGGCCGGGCCCGTCGTGCCGGTGATCAGGACGACCTCGTCCGTCACGGCGACCGGAGTGCCGTTCGCGCGCAGGGACTGCGGGCGGGGCCAGACGGCGGGCACCCCGCTGCCGACGGGCTCGCGGTCGTCCGCGGTGGCCGTCGGGCCGGGAGGCGCCGCGACGGCGGCGGGAGCCGTGCCGATCGCGCTCGCGACGACGGCGAACGCGAGCGCGGTCGCCCCTTTTCCACGCCGGAGCCGCACGTTCCCCCCTGGTGTCTCGCCGCCCCGACCGCAGCGTCGGAGTGGCGACGAGCCCACCATCCGGGCGGTGAAGGTGTCAACGAGAGTGGCCGAAGTGCCGGGATTGCCCCAGCCTGGAGGGGCGGCCCGGAGGTGTGGGACGGCGACAGAATGTGACCAGAAGCACGATGTTCGTCCGTGTGCGTCTGCCGTCGCGCCCACGGGGTAGGGCTGCGGTAACCGCCAGGGCATCCGTTTCCGGCACGATCTGCCGGAATGCCCTCGGCCGCCGTAACCGACCTCGACAAGGAGGCCCCCGTGGCCGCATCGGCACACCTTCTCCTCTCGGCCCTGTCCAAACGCGGAGCGGAGCCGTCCGTCCCCGGCCAGCGCGCGGGACGGGCGTCCGTCGAACCCGAGGGTGCCCACCTGTGCCTGCTCAGCGCGGAAGGCGCCTGCACCGATGTGCCGCTGACCAGCGAACCTCCGCTGCCCGACGCGGAACCGCTGACCAGCGAGCCGCCGCTGGCCGACGCCGCGCACCTGACGAGCGAGCCCACCTCGACCGGCGCCGCGTCGGGGGTCTGATGGCACCCAGTGGGCCCGCCGACCCGCCGCGGACGCCATCGGAGCCGGCGCCGCGGACCTCCCTGTCCCGGCTCGCCGAACTGCACGGCGTCGCCCCCGCCTACAGCCCCTCCCCGGACCGCACCGTCGCGGCCTCGGACACCGCGCTCGTCGCGATCCTGGCCTCGCTCGGTGTCGACGCGAGCACCCCGGACGCCGTACGCGCCGCCCTCGCGCACCATGAGGCCGAGACGGCGGAGCGGCTGCTGCCGCCGACGCTGGTGAGCTGGGACGGCCAGGCTCCCGCCGCGCTGGCCGCACTGCCGGACGGAACCCGGCTGCGCGTCACCACCGAACAGGGCGAGACCCGCGCCTCCGTCGAACACCTCCCGCCCGGCGTCCACGCGCTGCACGCCACCGCACCCGACGGCCGCACCGCCGACGCCCACCTCGTCGCGGCTCCCGCCCGGCTGCCCGCGCCGCCCGGACGCACGTACGGCCTGCTCGTCCAGCTCTACTCCCTGCTCTCCCGCCGCTCCTGGGGCATGGGCGACCTCGGTGACCTCGCCGAGCTGACCGCCTGGGCGGGCCGGGCGCTCGGCGCCGGATTCGTCCAGGTCAACCCCTTGCACGCGGCGGTGCCCGGCGACCCCACCGACCCCTCCCCGTACCGGCCCTCCTCCCGTCGCTTCCCCGACCCGGTGCACCTGCGCGTCGAGGACATCCCCGAGTACCCCTACGCCGAGGACCGTGACGGTCTGCGTACGGTGCTGGAGCGCGCCGGACTGCTGCGCGACTCCGTCCTGGGCAAGGACGCGCTGATCGACCGCGACGCCGTGTGGGACCTCAAGCGCGAGGCGCTCGAATCGGTCCGCGCGGTGCCGCTCGGACCCGGACGCCGGGCCGCGTACGCCGACTTCCTCGCCGAGGAGGGCCAGGCACTGGAGGACCACGCCACCTGGTGCGCGTTCGCCGAGGTGCACGGCTCCGACTGGCGGAGCTGGCCCGCGGGACTGCGCGACCCCCGTTCGTCCGAGACCGCCCGCGCGCGGGGCGAACTGATGGACCGCGTCGACTTCCACAGCCGGCTCGCCTGGCTCACCGACGCCCAGCTCGCCGCCGCCCAGCGCTCCGCTCGCGACGCGGGCATGACCATCGGGCTCGTCCACGACCTCGCCGTCGGCGTCCACCCCGACGGGGCCGACGCCTGGGCCCAGCAGGAGTACTTCGCGGCCGGCATGTCCGTCGGCGCGCCCCCGGACGCCTTCAACGCGCGCGGCCAGGACTGGGGCCTGCCGCCCTGGCGCCCCGACCGGCTCGCCGCCTCCGGATACGCCCCCTACCGCCGCCTGCTGCGCGCGCTCCTCCGGCATGCCGGCGCCCTGCGTATCGACCACGTCATGGGCCTGTTCCGGCTCTGGTGGATCCCCCGGGGGCAGCCGCCCACGGAAGGCTCGTACGTCCGCTACGACGCCGAGGCGATGCTCGCGATCCTGGTGCTGGAGGCCTCGCGGGCCGGAGCGCTGGTGATCGGCGAGGACCTCGGCACGGTCGAACCCGGGGTGCGCGAGACGCTCCAGGAGCGCGGCGTGCTGGGCACCTCGGTGCTGTGGTTCGAACGCGACTGGGAGGGCGACGGCATGCCCCTGCCGCTCGACCACTGGCGCGCCGACTGCCTGGCCACCGCCACCACCCACGACCTGCCGCCCACCGCGGCCCGGCTCACCGGCGAACACGTCGAACTCCGCGACCGGCTCGGCCTGTTGACCCGCTCCCTCGACGAGGAGCGGGCGGCCGCCGCCGCGGACACCCGGGAGTGGCTGGCGCTCCTCTCCCGGCTGGGGCTGCTGCGGAGCGCGAGCGGTGGGGCCCCCGCGACGGCCGAGGAGGCCGAGATCCAGGCCGTGCACCGCTTTCTGCTGCGCACTCCGGCCCACATGATCGGCGTCTGGCTCCCGGACGCCGTCGGTGACCGACGCCCGCAGAACCTCCCCGGCACCTCGGACGAGTACCCCAACTGGCGCCTGCCGATCGCCGATGCCGGGGGCCGCCCGGTGACCCTGGAGGAACTCGCCGCCTCACCCCGGCTGCACGCCCTGATCGACGTGGTGCGGGCGGAGAGCGGCCCGGCCGGGGCGCCCGGGAGCCCTCCGCGCCGTGCCCCGTGACCTCCGTACGGCACCCCCGGGCGCGCGGCTCAGTCAGCTGTTCGCTACGTTTGCACCGTGGACAAGAAGAACGCTCTGCGCGCCGGTGCCCTGGCCGCCGGTACGACGCTGATGATGCTGCTCATGTCGTCCCCCGCGCTCGCGCTGACCCGCGACGACGGCGACGACCCCGGCTCCGGCCTGAGCGTGATCGAGACGCTCGGCCTCTACGTCGTGCTGCCGATCGCGCTGTTCCTGGTCATCGCCGGTCTGGTCATGGTCCTGGACAAGTCCCACAAGCAGCCGAACCAGGGCTGAGCCCCGCTCTTCGCCCCGGCCCCCATCTGTTCGTCGAGGGAGTCCGCGCACCCACCGGTGCGAGGACTCCCTCGACGCGTTTCACGACCACGGTGTCCGCCCGGACGGGGGCTGCCGGACGGTTCCGCCGGACGGGTTCTAGGGGTGCGGCGCCGTCAGATACCGCTGCACCGTCGGGCCGAGCCACGCCACGATCTCCTCGCGGTGCAGCGCGACGGCCGGGGACAGCCGCAGGATGTACCGGGCGAGCGCGAGTCCGAGCAGTTGTGAGGCGCAGAGCGCGGCGCGGGCCGGAGCCTGTTCGGGGTCGGGGCAGGCGCGCCGCGCCACCGGCGTGAGCTGGTCCCTGAAGATGCTCTGCATCCGTTCGGCGCCGGTCTGGTTGGTCACGCCGACCCGGAGCATCGCGGTGAGGACCTCGTTCTCCTCCCACAGGTCGAGGAAGTGGCTCACCAGGACGCGGCCCACGTCGTCGGGGTCGAGGGCAGCCGGATCGGGCAGCCGCAGATCGACATCGAGCACGGCCGCGAACAGCCCCTCCTTCGAGCCGTAGTAGCGCATGACCATCGAGGGGTCGATGCGCGCGTCCTTGGCGATGGCGCGGATCGTCGCTCGCTCGTAGCCGTCGGCCGCGAAGCGCTCACGGGCGGCGGTGAGGATGGCGCCGCGGGTGGCGTCGGAGCGGCGGGGTGCCGCCGCGGGCGCGGCGCCGGCTGCCGGGACCGCGGGCGGGCCGGCGGCGGACACGGGCGTCGCAGGCGCCGCGCCGGACCCCCGCAGTGCGCTGGACCTGGACCTGGACCTGGGCTTGGACCCGGACCCGGACCCGGACCCGGACCCGGCTTCGTGCTGTTCCTCGACTGGCATGCCAACGACCGTAGGCCAACATGTGTTGACAGTCCAGTGGTGCCCTCCTATGTTGGCAAACAAGCGTTGGCCAACAGGCGTTGGCATCACGAGGAGGCCGTCATGACCGGCAACACGCACACGCCCCCCACCACCCCCACCCCTGGTCGGGTGGTCGTCGTCGGCTCGGGTCCGACCGGCCTGCTGCTGGCCGGTGACCTCGCTGCCGCCGGCGTCCCGGTCACCCTCGTCGAGAAGCGTCCCCGCGGAATCAGCAATCTCTCCCGCGCCTTCGTCCTGCACGCCCGCACCCTGGAGCAGCTCGACGCCCGCGGGCTCGCCGACGACCTGGAGCGCAAGGGCCAGGCCCTCGACCGCATCCGGCTCTTCGGCGGACTCGCGCTCGCGCTGGACACGCTGCCCTCCCGTTTCAACCACCTGCTGGTGATTCCGCAGTACGAGGTGGAGGAGGTGTTGCGGCACCGGGCGGAGGAAGCCGGGGTGCGGTTCGCGTACGGGACGGAGGTGACCGGGCTGCGGCAGGACGCGGGCGGAGTGACGCTCGAGGTCCGGGGCGCGGGCGGGGAGCCGGAGGAGCTGGCCGCCGACTACGTCGTCGGGACGGACGGAATGCGCAGCGCGGTGCGGGCGGCGATCGGGCTGCCGTTCCCCGGCAGGTCGGTCATCCGGTCCGTCGTTCTCGCGGACGTCCGGCTCGACGAGGAACCGGAGTCGCTGCTGACCGCCAACGCCGTCGGTGACGCCTTCGCCTTCATTGCGCCCTTCGGCGACGGCTACTACCGCGTGATCGGCTGGCACCGCGGCCGGGACATCCCGGACAGCGAGCCGGTCGGACTCGACGAGGTCAAGGAGATCGCCCGGCTCGCACTCGGGCGCGACTACGGCATGCGCGACGCCCGCTGGATGTCCCGCTTCCACAGCGACGAGCGCCAGGCGCCCGCCTATCGCGTGGGCCGCGTCTTCCTCGCGGGCGACGCCGCGCATGTGCACACCCCGGCCGGCGGTCAGGGCATGAACACCGGGCTCCAGGACGCGGCGAATCTCGGCTGGAAGCTGGCGGCCGTCTTCAACGGGCAGGCGGAGGCGGCCCTGTTGGACACCTATCAGACCGAACGCCACCCCGTCGGCGCGTCCGTGGTGCGCAGCAGCGGCGGCATCGTGCGGCTCGCGATGGCCAAGTACCCCTGGACACGGGCGCTGCGCGCGGGAGTCACGGCGGTCCTCGGCCGTGTCGGCCCCGCGCGCCGCAGGGCGGTCGGCCGGATCACGGGCATCGGGTACGCGTACGGCGCGCCCCGCGGCGCGCACCCGATGGTCGGCACCCGCGCTCCCGATGCCGCCCTGAGGGGCGGCCGGCTCTACGAGGCCCTGCGGGGCGGGAGGTTCGTCCTGATCGCCCCGCGGCCGTACGAGGCCGGGGAGATCGGGCGGGCCGGGGAGGCCGCGGAACGTACGGGCCGTCTCGCCGTGGAGTGCTGCGCGGGTGGGGCGGGTACGACGGTGCTGGTGCGGCCCGACGGATACGTGGCCTGGGCCGCCGAGTCCCCGGACGCCGCCGCGGTCGAGGCCGCCCTCGTCGCCGCCCTGGGTGCGCCGGACGGGACCTAGGGCGCGGTGGCGGCCAGCAACGGGCGCAGCAGGCCGGCCAGTTGGGCGGCCTGCTCGCTGTCGAGGGCCGAGAGCGCCGCCGTCTGGACGTCGAGCCCCGCTCCGACGGCCTCGTCGATCAGTCGCAGGCCCTCGTCCGTCAGGGTGACCTGGAGGCCGCGCCGGTCGTGCGGGTCGGGGGAGCGGCGGAGCAGTCCCGCGCGCTCCAGCTTGTCCAGGCGCCCGGTCATGCCGCCGGTGGTCAGCATGAGCGTGGCCGAGAGCTCGCGCGGCGAGAGCGTGTAGGGGGCGTCGGAGCGGCGCAGTGTGGCCAGCACGTCGAACTCCCCGCGGGAGATCCCGTACCGCGCGTACGCCTTCTCCATCCGGTCGCCCATGGCGCGCGAGAGCCGGAAGACGCGCCCGAAGACCTCCATCGCGGCGGTGTCGAGGTCCGGCCGGACAGCGGCCCACTGCTCGATGATCGCGTCGACGGGGTCCTTGGGGGTGCTCATGGGGGCGAGTATCCGCCGCGTCGCAGGTCGGCCGCAAGAAAGTAGCTCGGAAGGGAGTGGGTCGGGAGGAAGCGGCTCGACAGGAACTGGATCACCAGAAAGCAGATCAGCAATAAGCGGCTTGATTCTAAGTAGATTAGAGCTAAGCTACTTAGTGCCGACCCGCTCTCTCCCGTCTCCTCCGGTGACCTGCTTCCGCCGTGTTCCTGCCGTCGATCCCTCTCCCGCCGGCCCTCATCCGCCGGTCTCCTCGAAACCGGGTGTCCCGTGGACGCGAACCGCTCCGCCCTCATAGCCCTCACCGCGCTCGCCCCCGTCTCCTGGGGCAGCACCTATGCCGTCACCACCGAGTTCCTCCCGCCCGACCGGCCGCTGTTCACGGCCGTGCTGCGCGCCCTGCCCGCGGGGCTGCTGCTCCTCGCGCTCGCGCGGGTGCTGCCGCGCGGCGTCTGGTGGGGGAAGGCGGCCGTGCTGGGCGCGCTGAACATCGGCGCGTTCTTCCCGCTGCTGTTCCTCTCGGCGTACCGGCTGCCCGGCGGAATGGCGGCCGTGGTCGGGTCGACCGGTCCGCTGTTCGTGGCGGGCCTCTCCTTGCTGTTTCTCGGCGACCGGCCGACCCTGCGGACGCTCCTCACCGGCGTCGCGGCGGCCCTCGGCGTCAGCCTCGTCGTCCTGAAGGCGGCGGGCGCGCTCGACCCCGTGGGTGTTCTCGCGGCCCTCGCCTCCACCGCGTCGATGTCCACCGGCACCGTGCTCACCAAGCGGTGGGGGCGGCCGGACGGAATCGGCCCACTGGCGCTGACCGCCTGGCAGTTGACGGCCGGCGGACTGCTGATCGCGCCGGTCGCCCTGGTGGCCGAGGGCGCGCCGCCCGCGCTGGACGGCCGGGCGATCGGCGGTTACCTGTACCTCGCGCTGGCGAACACGGCGGTGGCGTACTGGCTCTGGTTCCGGGGCATCGGCCGGCTCACCGCCACCCAGGTCACGTTCCTCGGCCCGCTCTCGCCACTGACCGCGGCGGTCATCGGCTGGGCGGCACTGGGGCAGGCGCTGACACCGGTGCAGGTGGCGGGCATGGCACTGGCGTTCGGCGCCACGGTGTTCGGCCAGCTGAGAGTCCGTCCGGCGGCCGCGGTGCCCCTCCCTGCCGCCGCCGGCTCCGCCCCGCTCGTCCGGGAGCCGGCCGGGGCGCCCCGGGCCCCGCTCGTCCGGGAGCCGGCCGGTTCCGCCCCGGCCGGAGCGGAACCCCCGGCCCCGCCGTATCCCGTACCGGGACGGCCCCGCTGCCCCTCGTACCGGAACTAGCCCCGGCGTACCTCGTACAGGAAGCAGCCGTACTCCACCGCCCGCACATGGACCAGTGCCACCTCCGGGTCGGTGAACGCCGCCGTGAAGGCCTCGTCGAACGCGTCCGCCGTGGATACCAGCCGTCCGCCCAGGATGTGCCCCTCGGCCGAGTAGCGGCGCACCGTGCGGTGGGCGTTCGCGAAGGGGAGCTCGTCCCCGGCCGGGCCCGCGCACGCGTCCGCGTGGATGAAGACCGGCCCCTGCTCGTCGTACGCGCCCGGTTCGGCGCCCGTGCCCGCGGCCCAGCGGCGCAGCGGCGCGTAGGAGACCAGGGCGATGCGCTCGCCGGGCTCGCTGCGGCGAAGGCAGCAGCGCAGCGGGGCACCGCCCTCCTCGTCGGTCAGCGGGGCGAGCGGACGGCCCGCGTCGTCGGTGTCGCGGAGTTCCTTCAGGGCGGCCGGGCCGATGGGGTGTGCGGTGTACGTCGTCATACGTCCAGGCTCGCGCCCGCGCGTGCCCGGCACCGGCGGGAAACGGACATCGCGTTCCGTGCGGGTCCCGTGGAAGGATGGCGCAACCCACACATAACGAGGAGATGACCGCGTGCCTGGCACAAACCTGACCCGCGAAGAGGCGCAGCAGCGCGCGAAGCTGCTCACCGTTGACTCGTACGAGGTCGATCTCGACCTCTCCGGCGCGCAGGAGGGCGGCACCTACCGGTCCGTGACCACGGTGCGCTTCGACTCCGCCGAGACCGGCGCGGAGTCCTTCATCGACCTGGTGGCCCCGGCCGTCCACGAAGTCACCCTCAACGGCGACCCGCTCGACCCGGCCGAGGTCTTCAAGGATTCGCGGATCGCGCTGCCCGGTCTCCTGGCGGGACGCAACATCGTCCGCGTCGTGGCGGACTGCGCGTACACCAACACGGGTGAGGGCCTGCACCGGTTCGTCGACCCCGTCGACCAGCAGGCGTACCTGTACACCCAGTTCGAGGTGCCGGACGCGCGCCGCGTCTTCGCGTCCTTCGAGCAGCCCGACCTGAAGGCCACCTTCCAGTTCACCGTGAAGGCGCCGTCCGGCTGGACGGTCATCTCCAACTCGCCGACCCCGGAGCCCAAGGACGACGTCTGGGTCTTCGAGCCGACGCCGCGGATCTCGACGTACATCACCGCGCTGATCGTCGGCCCGTACCACTCCGTGCACAGCGTGTACGAGAAGGACGGGCAGTCGGTGCCGCTGGGCATCTACTGCCGTCCCTCGCTCGCCGAGTTCCTCGACTCGGACGCGATCTTCGAGGTCACCCGGCAGGGCTTCGACTGGTTCCAGGAGAAGTTCGACTACGCGTACCCGTTCGAGAAGTACGACCAGCTCTTCGTTCCCGAGTTCAACGCGGGCGCGATGGAGAACGCGGGCGCGGTCACCATCCGCGACCAGTACGTCTTCCGCTCCAAGGTCACCGACGCCGCGTACGAGCTGCGCGCCGAGACGATCCTGCACGAGCTGGCCCACATGTGGTTCGGCGACCTCGTGACGATGGAGTGGTGGAACGACCTCTGGCTGAACGAGTCGTTCGCCACCTACACCTCCATCGCCTGCCAGGCCTACCACCCCGACAGCCGGTGGCCGCACTCCTGGACCACCTTCGCCAACTCCATGAAGACGTGGGCCTACCGGCAGGACCAGCTGCCCTCCACCCACCCGATCATGGCCGAGATCCGCGACCTCGACGACGTGCTCGTCAACTTCGACGGCATCACGTACGCCAAGGGCGCCTCCGTCCTCAAGCAGCTCGTCGCCTACGTCGGCATGGACGAGTTCTTCAGCGGCGTCCAGGCCTACTTCAAGGCCCACGCCTTCGGCAACACGCGGCTGTCCGACCTGCTCGGCGCCCTGGAGCAGACCTCCGGCCGCGACCTCGGCACCTGGTCGCAGAAGTGGCTCCAGACCGCCGGGATCAACATCCTGCGCCCGGAGATCGAGACCGACGCCGACGGCGTCATCACCTCCTTCGCCATCCGCCAGGAGGCCCCTGCGCTGCCCGCCGGCGCGCAGGGCGAGCCGACGCTGCGTCCGCACCGCATCGCGGTCGGCCTGTACGACCTCGACGAGGGCGGCAGCGGCAAGCTCGTCCGTGACGAGCGCCTGGAGCTGGACGTGGACGGGGAGCTGACCGCCGTACCGCAGCTCGTCGGCAGGCGCCGCCCCGACGTGGTCCTGCTCAACGACGACGACCTGTCGTACGCCAAGGTCCGCCTCGACGAGGACTCGCTGGCCTTCGTCACCGAGCACCTCGGCGACTTCGAGTCCTCCCTCCCGCGCGCCCTGTGCTGGGCCTCGGCCTGGGACATGACCCGCGACGCCGAACTCGCCACCCGCGACTACCTCGCGCTGGTGCTGTCCGGCATCGGCAAGGAGTCCGACATCGGTGTCGTGCAGTCGCTGCACCGGCAGGTGAAGCTGGCGATCGAGCTGTACGCCGACCCGACCGCCCGCGAGGCGCTGCTGACCCGCTGGACGGACGCGACGCTCGCCCACCTGCGCTCGGCCGAGGCCGGCGGCGACCACCAGCTGGCCTGGGCGCGCGCCTTCGCGGCGACCGCGCGCACGCCGGAGCAGCTGGACCTCCTGGAGGCGCTGCTCGAAGGCCGCGAGACCATCGAGGGTCTCGCCGTCGACACCGAGCTGCGCTGGGCGTTCGTGCAGCGGCTCGCGGCCGTCGGACGCTTCGACGAGGCGGAGATCGCCGCCGAGTACGAGCGCGACAAGACGGCCGCCGGTGAGCGGCACGCGGCCACGGCCCGTGCGGCCCGCCCCTCGGAGGAGGCCAAGGCGGAGGCGTGGGCCTCGGTCGTCGAGTCCGACAAGCTCCCGAACGCCGTGCAGGAAGCGGTGATCGCGGGCTTCGTCCAGACCGACCAGCGTGAGCTGCTCGCCCCGTACACGGACAAGTACTTCGCCGTGGTCAAGGAGATCTGGGACACCCGCTCGCACGAGATCGCGCAGCAGGTCGCCACCGGTCTCTACCCGGGCATCCAGGTCGCCCAGGAGACCCTCGCCGGGACGGACGCGTGGCTGGCCTCGGCCGAGCCCAGCGCCGCCCTGCGCCGACTCGTCTCGGAGTCCCGCTCCGGCGTCGAGCGGGCCCTGAAGGCGCAGGCGGCGGACGCGCAGGCGACAAGCGCGTAGTCCGTGAGCGCGTAGTCCGTGACCGGGCGGTCACGGACGCGCGGTCTGCGGACGCGTGGTCCGGGACCGCGTGATCCGCGGACAGCGGGTCCGGGAACTCAGGGGCGCCGACCTGCCGGTCGGCGCCCACGGCGGCGGGCGGGAGACCGGACAGGTCTCCCGCCCGCCGCCGTTCGTCTTTCCACCACCGCTTGCCGTGCGGGCGTCCGCCCACGCTCCTCGCCGGCGCGCCGACCCGGCCGACCGACCCCCGGCCACTCCGCCACGCAGCGCCCCGGTTCCGCGGCGGTCCGGGCCGCGCCCGGCGGGGTCCACGTGCCGTGGGCGCGCAGCTGGTGGCGGGGGCGCAGCCCCGGAGTCAGTGGGGGACCATCCCGCCGGTGACGTTGACGAAGGTGCCGGTGATGCCGCCCGCCAGGTCGGAGGCGACGAAGGCGGCGGTCGCGGCGATCTCGGCCAGGGTGGGGTTACGACGGGTCATGCGCATGCCCGCGAGGTTCGCGAGCAGCCCCTGAAGGGCCGCGTCGTCGAGGTCCAGGCGGCTGTCGACCGCGAGAAGCTTCTCCCGGGTCAGCGTCTCGGGCACCCCGGCCGCCCACAGGCCCACGACCCGCAGTCCGCGCGGTCCCAGCTCCGTCGCCAGATTTCGCACCAGGGTGTCGATCGCGGCGTCCGCCGGTCCGGTGCCGCCCATCATCGGACTTCCGTGCGCGGAACCGCTGTTGAGCGTGAGCACCACACCGGAGCCCGCCTCGGCCATGCGCCGGGCGGCGGCGCGGGCGGTGATGAAGTTGGTGCGGACGCCCGTCTCGACGGGCCGTACGAAGTCCTCGACCGCCATGTCGACCAGGGGGACGCCCTGCACGTCGCCGCGGGTGACGAGGTTGAAGGAGATGTCGAGGGCGTCCAGCGAGGCGATGTGCGCGTCGACCGCCGTCTCGTCCAGGGCGTCGAGCACCGCGGTCCCGGCCTGTCCGCCGGCCGCCGCGATGTCCTTCGCCACCGCGTCCAGCGTCTCGCCCGTGCGCCCCACCAGGTGCACGCGGGCCCCTTCACGGGCGAAGGTACGGGCGACGGCGCCGCCGATGGATCCGCCGGCGCCGTAGACGACCGCCGTCTTGTCGGTGAGCAGCATGATGATCTCCTGAGGTGTCCGCCGTACGAGTCGGTCGTACGTGTCGGTCGTACGTGTCGGTCATGCAGACGTACGCGTCCTCCCGGACTCATCGGCCACCCGGGCGACGCGGCGCAGCCGTCCCACCGAGGAGGCCAGTTCACTCACGCCGGAGTAGAAGACGGACGGCGGCTGCGGCACCAGCGCCTCGACCTGCCGTCCGATGTCCTCGATCAGCCCGTGCACGGTGTCGGCCGGAGCTGTCCGACGGTCCCGGTAGGCCTTCTGCCGGCAGGCCGCCGAGCAGTACAAGGAGCTGCGCCCCGTGCGTCCGGCCCGCCCGGCCAGCGGCTTCCCGCAACTACGGCACACGGTATCGACGACCACGGGGACCTCCGGGCTTTCGTCACGCGGGTACCACGTGACGGTATCCCTTGCGCCTCCCGAGACGCCGTGGAAGCGCCGCATCCGGCGGAATCCGCGAGGGGCGGGGCACCGGCCGGTGCCCCGCCCCTCGCGGACGCGTGGTGGATCCCGGTGGGATCCGGATGTCAGCCCTTGAGCTCGGCCGCCACCAGCTCCGCGATCTGGACCGCGTTCAGCGCGGCGCCCTTGCGGAGGTTGTCGCTGGAGACGAAGAGCGCGAGGCCGTGCTCGGCGGTCTCGTCCTGCCGGATGCGGCCGACGTACGAGGCGTCCTTGCCGGCGGCCTGGAGCGGGGTCGGGATGTCGGAGAGGACGACACCCGGGGCGCCCGCGAGGAGCTCGGTGGCGCGCTCGGCGGAGAGCGGGCGCGCGAAGCGGGCGTTCACCTGGAGGGAGTGACCGGAGAAGACCGGGACCCGGACGCAGGTGCCGGAGACCTTGAGGGCGGGGATCTCCAGGATCTTGCGGGACTCGTTGCGGAGCTTCTGCTCCTCGTCGGTCTCGTTCAGGCCGTCGTCGACGATCGAACCCGCGAGGGGGAGGACGTTGAAGGCGATGGGGCGCTTGTAGACGGCGGGCTCGGGGAAGTCGACCGCCTCGCCGTCGTGGGTCAGCCTGTCCGCGTCGGCGACGACCTTCAGGGCCTGGCCGTGCAGCTCCGCCACACCGGCGACGCCGGAACCGGACACCGCCTGGTAGGTGGCGACGACCAGAGCCTCCAGCCCCGCCTCCTCGTGCAGCGGCTTCAGGACCGGCATCGCGGCCATCGTCGTGCAGTTCGGGTTGGCGATGATGCCCTTGGGGCGGTCGGCGATCGCGTGCGGGTTCACCTCGGAGACGACGAGGGGTACCTCGGGGTCCTTGCGCCAGGCGGAGGAGTTGTCGATCACGACCGCGCCCTGGGAGGCGACCTTCTCGGCCAGTGCCTTGGAGGTGGCGCCGCCCGCCGAGAACAGCACGATGTCCAGGCCCGAGTAGTCCGCCGTGGACGCGTCCTCCACCGTGACACCGTCGACGACCGTCCCGGCCGAACGGGCCGAGGCGAACAGACGCAGTTCCTCGACCGGGAAGTCCCGCTCGACGAGGATCTTGCGCATGGCTGTGCCGACCATACCGGTGGCTCCGACGATTCCGACCCTCACGGCGACTCCCTTGACGTGCGTTCTACGTGGTCCAGCGCTTCCATCATGCGTCTGACCCGGGTCCGCGTGTCCAATCCTTTCGCCGCGCCGCTCGAGGGATGGGACACCGGGACGCGCGCGGACGAGCCCGATCCTGCGGCGGCCGGGCGTGCCCGTACGAAGAAATCGCCCGGAGACGGAAGGGAACCGCAAGCCGTACGGTGTGGGCGCCGTCATGGTTTCGGGCCCGGTGTGACGTACGACTCGAACCGGGCCGAACGTTTTGGCCCGCACCGGCGTCGTAGAGGAAACGCGGGAGGGGAGGGGTGGCTGTGCTGCGCAGAAAGCCACGCCGCGCACCGGGGGCGGACGATCCCCTGGACGCGGCGCAGGAACGCCGGGTGCGTGCGGTGCTCGCGCTCGGCGGCGTACCGCAGGCTGACCTGCCGGACGGGGTGCAGCAGGTCCGGCTGCGGCTGCTCGAGCGGGCCGCCAAGGGGGACGAGGCGCCGCGGGACGTGTCCGCCTGGGCGGCGGTCGTCGCCTCGAACCTCGCGATGGACTGGCACCGGGCCAGGCGCCGGCAGGACCGGCTGGGCGAACGTCTCGCCTCGCTGCGTCAGCTGGAGCAGCCCTCCGACGAGGAATCGAGCGTGCTCTCGCTGGCCGTCGCCCAGGGGCTGGACGAACTGCCTGACGCCCAGCGCCAGGTCCTCGTCCTGCGGTTCTACGCGGACCTTCCCGTGCGGGACATCGCCGACGAACTCGGGATACCCGAGGGCACGGTCAAGAGCAGGCTGCACACGGCGGTCCGCGCGCTGCGCGTCCGCCTGCACGAGGACGAGGTGGTGTGACGTGGCCGAGTACGAAGGTGTGGACGCGCTGCTGGCCGCGATCACGGACGCTTCACTGCCGGAAGGCGCTCGCGACGATGTCGCGTTCATGGCCGAGCACCGGGCGGCACGCGAGGACGTGGACGTGCTCCGGGAGCAGCTGGTCATCATCGGGGACGCGCTGGCGGACTCCGGGAAGACGGCCGAACCGGCCCGCGCGGCCCAGAAGTCCAGGAGGTCCCGAGGGTCACGGAGGTCCGGGGACGGGCGTCCGGAGGGCACCCCGAAGAAGCGCTCCCGGCACCGCGGCGCCCTCGCGGTCGGGGTCGGTGCCCTGGCGGCGGCCGCGGTGGCCTCGATGGTCGTCGGGATGGGCTGGCTGGTCGCGCACAACGGGATGGGCGGAGCGAACGACCAGGCCTCCGACGCCAAGGCGGACAACGGCGCCGGCGGCAGCCTGCTCAGCGGTCCCGGCTACATCGCCTGCTCCCGGCTCCTCGCGGAGGGCACGGTCACGGAGGTGGTCCGGGTCCCCGGCACCGAACAGGACCGGATCACCCTCGACGTGTACCACTACTACAAGCCGGCCAAGGGGGAGAAGGAGGTCACCTTCCTGATGGACCAGTACGTCGATCCGCGGCTGCACAAGGGCGACGAGGTGCTGGTCGGCATCGGGCAGCACGCGGTGTCCCCCGACATCTGGACGACGGGGGAGAAGAACATCGCCCGCGACCGGGCCTGGATCGTCAAGGCGTTGCCCGAGGCCCGGGCCATGAGGTGCGAGCGCTGAGGCGGCCCGCGCTCCGGGACGGAAGGCGCGGCGCGGTACGGGCTCCGGGGTACGAGGCACGGTACGGGCTCTGAGCTACGAGGCACCCGTACGGCCGGGCGGCACGCGAAGGGGCCGGGCGGCACACGAAGGGCGGGCGCCCGTTTCCGGACGCCCGCCCCGTGCCCCGGGACCGCTCACGCGGCCGGGGGCCACTCCGTTACGGCGTGACCTTCTCGATCTTCACGCTGCCGAGGCCCGCGACCGTGCCGCGCGCGTTCACCAGCTGGACCTGTCCGAAGAACTCGCGTCCCTCGGGCGCCGCCGCGGCTGCCGTGACCGAACCGGACACCGTGGCCGAGGCACCGGTCGCGAGCTTCACCGGGGTGGAGTCGTCGACCGAAACCGTGCCGAGCGCGGACGAGAAGAACACGTCCTGGTAGTCGTACGCGGTCGAGCCCGACGGGACCGAGTAGCCCGCGACTTCGATGGTGTACGTCCCGGCGGCGGGGGAGGCGATGGAGACGGCCTCCTCCGAGTCGCCGTCCGCGGACGAGCCGACGACGGTCCCGGCGGCGTTCTTCACCGTCAGGTCGAGGTCGGCGGCGTTGTCCGAGACATTGCCGATGACCACGTCGAGCGACGCGGCGCCCGCGGGCACCTCGACCGTGCTGATCTGCGTCGCGCCGTCGGCGATGGTCGGCCGCGCGTTCTTCGACGAACCGAGCGGGCCGCCCTTCAGCTTGCCGTCGAGCGCGGCGAAGTTGTTCGTCACCTTCCAGGAGGCGGTGGCCGGGGTGCCGACCTTGGCCTCGGGGACGGTCACGACGGCCGGGTCGAAGGCCGCGCCGAGCACGGCGACGTCGAGCTTGTACGGGTTGTCGAGCAGCGGCGACGTACGGCGCGCCTCGACCTCGATCTCCCAGACGCCGGGCTGCGGGTCCGCGTACGAACGCACGCCGGGCGCACAGCCGTTGCCGTCGAGGTAGTTGTTGTAGCAGTACGGGGTACCGGTGTTGTCGACCGGGACGCCGTACGGGTGGATCGCGATGAACCGGGTCTGGCTCTTGTCCTTCAGCCCGCCGATCGCGACCTCGAGGGACTTGGCGCCCTCGGGGACCGTGACGAAGTACGAGGTGGTGCTGTTGCGCTGCACCGAACTCGACGCCGCGTAGGTGTACTTGACGGGGGCCGAGACCACGACGGTCGACAGGATCTGCTTGTCGACGCCCTCGGTCCGCGGGTCGTCGACCTCGAGGATCGCGCTCTTGAGACCGGCCGACTTCGGCGCGGCCTGGACCTTGACGGTCACCGGCTGGTTCAGCGGGAGCCTGACCTCGTCCGAGCCGACGATCCGGAAGGTGTCGGCGGCGTTGTTCTCGAAGTACAGCTCGTGCCGGATCGCCCGGTCCTCGCCCGACGTACGCGTGATGGTGATGTCGTACGTCTTGCGCTGGCCGGCCTTGAGGCCGCCCTCGCGGTCGTACAGGCCGGTGCCGAAGCCCGGCGTCTTCAGCGCGAAGTCGATCGCGGTGTCGACCGGGGCCTTCACGGTGTAGTCGTGAGCGGTGGCGCCGTCCTTGATGGAGTCCCAGGCGTCACCGATGTTGATGAGGCCCGCGCCCTCCTCGTACGCCTGAACGCCCTTGATGTGGTCGGCGGTCGACGTGAGCGCGGTGCGCAGGGTGGCCGGGGTGAGGTCGATCCCCTTCTGCTTCGCCGCGCTGAGGAGCAGCGCCGAGGCGCCCGCGGCCTGCGGGGACGCCATCGAGGTGCCCTGGAGCATCGAGTAGCCGGCCGGAAGGGTGTAACCCGCCTCGGCGACCGGGGAGCCCGGCAGCCAGGTCTGGGTGGAGTTGATGGAGGCGCCGGGCGCGCTCAGCGTCGGCGTGAAGCCGCCGTCCTCACGCGGGCCGCGCGAGGAGAAGGGCAGCATCGCGTACTTCTTCTCCACCTGCGAGCCGTAGTTGGCGGCCCAGGTCTCCTTGGAGATGGTCGCGCCGACCGAGATGACCTTGTCGGCCAGACCCGGGTCACCGATGGTGTTCGCACCGGGGCCGGAGTTGCCCGCGGAGATCACCAGCTGGACGCCGTAGGTGTCGATGAGACGCGTGTAGAGCTCGGCGCGCGCGTTGTTGCCGTCGTTGAGCGCCGGCAGACCGCCGATGGACATGTTGACGATGTCGACGCCGCGGTTGGCGACGAGGTCGAACATGCCCTCGGTGAGCGCGATGTTGGTGCAGCCGCCGGTCCAGGTGCAGGCACGGGAGGAGACGATCTTCGCGCCGGGGGCGGCGCCGTTCATCTTCCCGCCGAAGAGCCCGTTCGCCGAGGTGATGCCGGCGACGTGGGTGCCGTGCTCGGACTCGATGACGCCGATGTTGACGAAGTCGGCCTTCTTGCCGACCCAGGACCCGCCGTAGGGGTCCATCGGTACGTCCTTGCGGATCTCCACGACGAACGGCTGCCGCTCGACGACATCCGTCGCCGGGTTGTCAGTGCCGAAGTAGCCGATCTGGAAGCCGTCCTTGTACGGCTTCATCGGCGCGTCGTCGGTGAAGTCGCTGTTGTTGTTCAGGTCGACGGTGACCGTGCCCGCCGCCGGGTCGTAGAGCACGCCCCACGCGTCGGTGGTGTCACCGTCGCGGTTCGCGTCGCCCGCGGCGTCGCCGCCCGTCGTCGCCGACTCCCGGAACGTGCTGATCTCGTACGAACCCGCCGGCGCCGTCCATGTCTTGCCGCTGTACGTGAAGGTCGGCCCGGCCACGGGGGTGATCATCGGGCGCCAGGTGGCGTCGCTGTCGAGGATCGGGTCGGTCGAGGTGACCCAGTCGACGATCTTGCGCTCTCCGGTGGTGGTCTTCTGCAGGGCGGGGTGGCCCAGGTCGACACCGGAGTCGAGGATGCCGATGGTGATGCCCCGGCCGTCCGCCTTCGGGTGATCGTCGACGAAGTCGACGGCACCCGTCTCGAAGGACGGGTTGTACGGGTTCTCGGCGGGGGTCTTCTTGCCGGGACCCGCGTAGGTGGCGGCCGTGGCGGTGTTGCTCCCGTGCTTGGCCGTGTCGGCGCTCGGGGTCGGGTCGTCCAGCGCGATCTCCTGGCGCAGGTCGATCCCGTGCACCGAGGACAGCTTCGCGGCGGCGGCGATGGCCGAGTCCGCCCTGCCCGTCGGGACGGTCGCCCGGACGTAGCCGAGCTTGTCATAGGTGCGGCCCACCGAGCCGCCCTTGACCGCGTCCAGCTCCTTGGCGACCTGCTCGGTCTGGCCGGGAGCCGTGGCGATCATCATGGTGACGTTCTTGTCGCCGTTCGCCTTGGCCTCGGTGAGGAGTTCGGCGTCGGACGAACCGAGCTTGGCGGCGGCGGACTTGGTGCCCGGGTCGGCCGTGGGCGCGTCCGTGTCCGCGGAGAAGGCCATGGGTATCGGCCCGGCCGCGGAGAGCGCGGCCACCAGGCCCGCGGCCACGGCAATGCGGGCCACGCGTCTCGCGCCCGATATCGGAGCGCGCTGAGGGTCGGAGGTCATCTGCATCCCTTGTAGGTAAAGGAACGAGCGTGGAGCGGCCGATTCCGGCGTTGCTGACGGATCGGTCGTGTCAGTCCGGTATGTGGACCCGGATGACCGCTCAGCTTTACCCAAGGGACAGTTGTTTGGGGAGGGTTGACCGTGGCGGGATGGAGCCATGGCGCACTTCCGCCATGCGTCATGTCGGTGTTAGCGCCCTATGCGTGGATATCCCGGACAGAGTGGATGTCTCCCTTTGTCGATTCAGCTCTCTTTTGTGCGCGCGTAGTGGCGGGACGCCTTCGCGCGGTTACCGCAGGCCGCCATCGAGCACCAGCGGCGGGTGCCGTTCCGCGAGGTGTCGAAGAAGTGCAGGATGCACGCGTCGTGGGCGCAGCGGCGGATGCGGTCCGGGGCGGTGTCCAGCAGCTCCAGGTAGTTGCGCGCGGCGAGCCAGGCCGGCCCCCAGGAGGGGTCGTCGAACTCGGGTGTCTCGCCCGGCCCCCGGGGGGTGAGCGTCAGTCGGACGCGCCCGTGCGTCAGGAGGGCGTCGACGCGGGCGGCGGCTTGAGCCGGGAGGTGGGGGTCGGCGTCCGCCGGGTCCGCGTCGCTCCCGGTCCCGCCCTGCCCGTCGCCCGGCCCTCGGGGTGCGTCGATCACCGCGCGCAGGGCGTCGCGGGCTTCGAGCGTGTGCCGCAGGACGGTGCCGTCGGCCGGGAAGTCGAGCCCGTTGCCCGCCAGCCACACCGCGAGGCCCTCGGTGTCGTCCAGCAGGTCCCGCACCACGCCCTCGTGGTTCCAGCGGGTGTTGAGGAGGTCGAGCGCGACCGGCTCGCCCGTGAGGGGGCGGGGGTCGGTGCTGGTGGACATGGAGGATCTCCCTTCACTGCTAACCGCTCAAGAGTAGGTCACCGGTTGACGCTCTCGATCCTAACCTTTAATGTCAATGACAAAGGTTAGTCTCTCTTGGAGGCTGCCGACGACAGAAGGGGACTGTCATGACTCTGCGCACCGGCCACATCGGTCTGAACGTCACGGACCTCGACCGCTCGCTCGCCTTCTACCGCGACGTCCTGGGCTTCGGCGTGCTCGGCGAGGGCAAGGAGGGCGACGACGGGGAGCGGCGGTACGCGTTCCTCGGCTCCCCGGCCGGGGACGGCCGCCCGGTGCTCACGCTCTGGCAGCAGGCGCGGGGCGCGTACGACACCGGCCTGGCGGGCCTGCACCACCTCGCCCTCGAAGTCGACTCCGTCGAGCAGGTCAGGGAGTACGAGACGGCCCTGCGCGCCTACGGCGCCACGTTCGCCCACGAGGGCGTGGTCGCCCATCGTGAGGGCGCCGCCTCGGGCGGCATCTTCTTCCACGACCCGGACGGCACCCGTCTGGAGATCTTCACGGCGACCGGTGCCGAGGAGGCGCCGGTGCCGAACGCCACCGCGCCGACCTGCGGTTTCTTCTAGAACGAGGAGCGGTCATGACGTATCACTCGGGCTCACGGGCGATGCAGGACCGCGTCGGCGTCCGTGATCTCGCCGATCACGTGGGCCGGGCCATCGGTCAGGGCATCCGCCCGGTGGCCGCCGCCTTCCTCGAACTGCAGCCGATGCTGGTCGTCGGCGCGGCGGCACCGGAGCGCGGCGCGGAGGCCGGAGGCGGCGGCTCCGGGATCAGCACCGGCCCCGGCAGGGGCTTCGGCCGGGCGGTCCCGGGCGGGGGCTCCGGCTCGGAGGACGACGCCGTCCCGGGAAGCGGCACCGGCTCCGGGAGCGGGGCCATCTCGGGAAGCGGCAGCGTATGGGCCTCGCTGCTCACCGGGCAGCCCGGATTCGTGCGCGCCACCGGACCTCGTCAGATGTCGGTCGCGGGCGGGCTCCGGGCCGGCGATCCGCTCACGGACGCGCTCGCCACCCCGGGTACTCCCGTCGGTACCATCGCCCTCGACCCCCGCACCCGCCGCCGTATGCGCCTCAACGGCCGGGTCCGGCCGACCCCGCGCGGCTTCGCGGTCGAGGCCGACCAGGTCTTCGCCAACTGCCCCAAGTACCTCCAGAAGAGGGAGGTGTACGAGACGGTCGACCGCACGGCGGGCGTTCCCCGGAGCGGCACGGAACTCACCTCGTCGCAGCGGGAGTTCGTCGAGGCCGCCGACACCTTCTTCCTCGCCACGGTCCACCCGCACGGTGCCGACGCGAGCCACCGCGGCGGCAACCCCGGCTTCGTGCGCGTCGACGCGCCCGGCGAACTGAGCTGGCGCGACTACACCGGAAACGCCATGTTCCTGACCCTCGGCAACCTGGCGGCCGACCCGCGCGCCGGTCTGCTCTTCCTGGACTGGACATCGGGGGCGGTGCTCCAGCTGACCGGCACGGCCCGCACGGAGTTCACCCCCGACGGCGAACGGACCGTGAGGTTCACCCTCGCCGAAGCCGTCGAGACGCCCGCCGCCAGCCCCCTGCGCTGGTCCGCCCCCGCGTACTCGCCGGCCAACCCGTGAACAGGGGGCGACAGCCCCGGAATCACCTCCCCTACCCCGGAAGATGAACACGGAGTGACCGGCCACCGGCCGTTCGGACAGGACTCCATGGACGGGCAGGGTGCGCCAAGATCCACGTACGGTGATCGGCGCTGCCCGTTGCAGCCCAGTTAACGCGCAGGTCATCCCCGATGCCAACGATCCAGTATGAGCGGGGAGTTCGCCAGCCGAGCGCCCCGCGGCCACTGCCGACGCGTTCGTACTCGGGGAGACCGCGCCATGCCGCGCATACGCTCTGTCGCTGCCGTACCCGCCCTCAACCGCCGCACCCTGCTGGCCGCCACCGGGGCGGTGTCCCTCTCCGCGGGGATCGGACTCGCCCTGCGCCCGGAGTCCCCCGCGCACGCCGCGGTTCCGGAGCAGGCCACCGTCGCCGACTCCGTCGCCCGCTCCAAGGCCCAGGCCGGCACGGCCGGTCCGCACGCACCGGCCGAGCTGGTCCCGTACACGCGCGGCACCACGCTGAGCGGCGTCGCCGCTCCGCGCTCCGGCTCCTCCGGGTACCGCCGGCTCGGTGACGGCGCCGGCTGGAAGCGGGTCGTGCGCGACGAACTGGCCGCCGGCAAGAACGGCCGAGCCGACCGGCGCACCGCGCTCGCCGCGTTCGTGCAGCTCACCGACCTGCACCTGACCGACACCCAGCACCCGCTGCGCCTGGAGTTCCTGCGCTCCCAGAACACGAGCGCCTGGCGTCCGCAGGAGACGCTGACCGTCGCGGGCGCGGTCTCGCTGGTGGAACGCGTCAACTCCCTGCGGGGAGCCCCCGTCACCGGCTCCGCGCTGCACTTCGTCATGACCACAGGGGACAACACGGACAACAACTCCAAGACGGAGCTGGAGTGGTTCCTCAAGGCCATGAGCGGTGGCCGCATCAGCCCGAACAGCGGCGACCCGCGACACTACGAGGGCGTCCAGGCCTCTGGCCTCAAGACCTACTGGCAGCCCGACGCGGCCCTGCGTGACGCCGACAAGCAGCGCGGCTTCCCGCGCATCCAGGGCTTCCTGGAAGCGGCGATCCGCGAGCTGCGCAGTCCCGGCCTGAGCCTGCCCTGGTACTCCACCGTCGGCAACCACGACGCGCTCCCGATGGGCTGCTACGCCACGCGCGGCGACTCGTACCTCACCGAATTCGCCGTCGGCGGCAAGAAGCTGATGTCTCTCGGCTCGGCGGAGTGCGCCGCGCTCGCCAAGAGCCTGAAGAAGGGCACCAGCCCGAAGGGCAAAGAGGTCCGCGACCTGCTCAGGGCCCACACCCGGCAGATGCGCTCGGTCACACCCGACGAGAAGCGCGCCCCGTTCACGCCCGCCGAGTACGTCAAGGCGCACCTCGACCCGGCGTTCACGGGACCGGGCCCGATCGGACACGGCTACTCCTCCGCGAACCTGGCCGCGGGCACCCAGTACTACACCTTCCGGATCGCCGAGGACGTCATCGGCGTCAGCCTCGACACCACCGACCCCGGCGGCCACTACGAGGGCTCCATCGGCACGGCGCAGCTGCGCTGGCTGGAGAGGACGCTGCGCGAGAACGAGGACAGGTACGTCGTCGTCTTCAGCCACCACACCAGCAAGACGATGCGCAACACCTACGCGGACCCCGCCCGCCCGGCCGAGAGGCGGCACGGCGGCGACGAGGTCGTCGCCCTCCTCGCCAGGTTCGGCAACACCCTCGCCTGGGTGAACGGTCACTCCCACAAGAACCAGATCACCCCGCACGCGGCCCCCGGCGACCGCTCCTTCTGGGAGATCTCCACCGCCTCGCACGTCGACTTCCCCCAACTCGCCCGCGTCATCGAGCTGGTGGACAACAAGGACGGCACGCTCTCCCTGTTCACCACCCTCATCGAGTCCGCCGCCCCGCACGCCACGGACTTCTCCGACCTCACCCAGACCGGCCTCGCGGCGCTCTACCGGGAGATCTCCTTCAACACGCCCGGAGCCCGCACCGACCTGTCGGGCACCTCCCGTGACCGCAACACCGAGCTGATCCTGAAGAAGGGCTGAAAACGGCTCAACGCGTCCCGGCCGGGCAACCCGTGAGCGCGCCCTCGTGTCCGTCCCGTCGACCAGGTCGAACGGCGAGATGGGGACGGCATGAGGGTACGTACGGGACTGGTGGGGGCGACCGCCGTGGCGATCGCGGCGACACTGGCGGGACCCGCGGTGGCGGCTCCCGCGAAAGATGACCATGGGAAAGGGCACCACGCGCCGACCCGGCAGGCCGTCGAGGCGGCCGTGCGCGACGGCGTGCCGGGCGTGACCGCGACGGCCGAGGACCGGCACGGGGCATGGTCCGCCACGGCGGGCGTGGGCGACCTGCGGACCGGCGCACCGCGTTCCGCTGCCGACCGCTACCGCGTCGGCAGCATCACCAAGACGTTCGCCTCCACCGTCCTGCTCCAACTGGAGGCGGAGGGACGGCTGTCACTGGACGACACGGTGGACCACTGGCTGCCGGGCGTGGTGCGGGGCAACGGGAACGACGGCACCGGGATCACCCTCCGGCAACTCCTCAACCACACCAGCGGAATCTTCAACTACACGGCCGACGAGGACTTCGGCCGCACGTACTTCCTGAAGGACGGCTTCCTGCGGCACCGCTACGACACGTCGACACCCGGGCAGCTCGTCGCGATCGCCCTGTCCCACAAGCCGGACTTCGCGCCGGGCACGTCCTGGAACTACTCGAACACGAACTACGTCCTGGCCGGCATGGTGATCGAGAAGGCCACCGGCCGGTCCTACGCCGCGCAGATCCGGGAGAGGATCATCGAACCCCTCGGCCTGCACGCCACGTCGGTCCCCGGTACGCGGGTGACGGTCCCGCGGCCCAGCAGCAGGGCGTACTCCAAACTGGCCGAGACGACGAGCGGACCGACGTACGACGTCACCACCCTGAACCCCACCCTCGCCTCCTCCGCGGGGGAGATGATCTCCGACAGCGCCGACCTGAACCGCTTCTACACGGCACTCCTGCGGGGCAGGCTCCTGCCGCGCGAGCAGCTCAAGGAGATGAGGACGACGGTCGAGGTCGAGGGCATCCCGAACGCCCGCTACGGCCTCGGCCTCATCGACCGCGAGCTGAGCTGCGGCGTCCACGTCTGGGGCCACGACGGAGGCATCCACGGCTCGGTCTCCTCGGCCGTCACCACGGCGGACGGCCGCCACTCCCTCGCCTTCAACTTCAACGGGGACTGGTCGGGCGACAGCGACGCCGTGATCGAGGCGGAGTTCTGCGGGAAGTAGACCGCCCCGTCGAGCCGTTCACGCGGCCGGGCCGGCTCTCGGCCCGGCCGTGGACCGGCGCCCCCCTAGCCCGCGGCGCCCGTCGCGAAGCTGACCTTCGCCGTCTCGACGGTGTCCCCGCGTCGGCCGGGCGCGCTCTGCCACTTCCAGTAGAGGTTGGTGTGCGCGACGACCTCGGCCGGGGTGGGGGCGCCGTACGCCGTGAGGTCCTCCGTGGTGTGGGCGTCGCCGACCAGGGTGACGTCGTACCCGCGGGTGAAGGCGCCGTGGAGGGTGGAGCGGATACAGACGTCGGTCTGGGCGCCGGTGACGACGACATGCCCGACGGCACGCTCGGCGAGCAGCTCCTCCAGGTCGGTGGCCTCGAAGGAGTCGCCGTAGTTCTTGTGGACGACAGGCTCCCCGTCGCGGCGGACCAGCTCTGGCACGTACTGCCAGGCCTCGCTGTCCCGCTTCATCCCGTCGTCCGAGTGCTGCACCCAGATCACCGGCACCGCCTCGGCGCGGGCCTTGGCGACGAGTGTGTTGATGTTCGCGATCACGCTGTCGACGCCGTGGGCGCCGTCCACCGCTCCGTGCTGCATGTCGATCACCAGCACTGCGGTGTTCGGGCGATCGGGCAGGGTCGTCATGAGGCTCTCCTGAACTCTCGTCTTGCTCGTCACGGCGGCCGCGTCCGGCCGGGGAACTCCTGCTCGCCCCACAGTAGATCGGGGCACCGACAACGCCACCGGAACGCGGGAAGGGGCCGGCGGGGCCACCTCGCGGACCCTCGCCGGCCTCTTCCCTCCTCGCCTGGCACCACCCGGTCCGTCACTACCGGGGCAGCACCACGACATGCGCCGCCGGATCGCGGTCGTTCGAGGCCATCAGCGCGGTGCGCACGACCGCGGCCTGCTGCTCCATCGCCGCACGGAGTTTCCTCGGGGTGATGTGGACGACGGTGATGCCGAGCCGCTCCAGGTACTCGCGCTTGCGGGCGTACTCGGACCGCACGGCGTCCTTGTCCTGGCGCGGGGTGCGGATGTCCAGCTCGACCGCCACCGCCTGCTCGGGCCAGTACGCGTCCAGACCCCCGAGGTGCGGGCCGCCGGGCAGCCGCAGGTCGACGTTCCAGACCGGGTCGGGCAGCCCGTGCTCGTGGACCATCCGGTACAGGTGGGTCTCCGCGATCGCCCTGCCCTCCGCCTTCAGCGAGTCCACGGCGCCCATCACGTGCGGGCGGCCGAGCAGCCGCGCCGCCGTCAACTCCTTCACGACCGAGGCCGGTTCGCAGTGGCCGTCGCGCACCGCCTCGGTGAGCAGTTGGTGCACGGCGCCCGCGTCGGTCAGTTCCGCGACCGCGTCGGCCAGGGCCCGGGGTACGGCGGCGACCGGGACGCCGGTCACGAAGGAGGGGGCCGGCAGCGAGGGGGTGCGGACGATGCGGACGCAGCCGGTCGAGCGCAGCCGGCGCATGCGGGGGACCAGCACGTCGATCGTGTCGAGGGAGAGCAGCGGCGCGGCGGAGGTGAAGCCGTGCAGGGCCAGCGCCGCCAGCCCGGTGATCAGCGCGTCCGCGTAGGGCTGGGCGGCGTGCGGATCCTCGGCACCCGGCTGGACGGGGATGTGGACCGCCCGTGCGGGGGCGGGGGCGTTGGAGCGGGCGGCGTACAACAGCGCCGCGTGCACCCGCTCCTCGGCGGTGGACGGGCCGGGATGCAGGAGGAAGACGCCCGGAAGGATCCGCTGCCAGGGTCCGCCGGGCCGGCAGCGTTCGTTGGCGTCGGCACCGGTCACGCCCTGGCCGCGCAACTGGGCCGCGGTCAGGACCCGGCGCCGTACGTGGGACAGGTGGCGCAGGGGGCGGGGGGAGAGCGGGGGGATGTGGGTCATGCCCCGGGGTTTCCCGCCGGGAGGCCGCCCTCTAACCGCTGTTACCCGCCCGTCGGCAAATCGGGACAAGCGCGCCCTGAGGTACGGGCGTTCGAGTGCCGAAAGGCGCTGGTCCGGCGGGTGATTAATAGGGGTTACGGCTCTGAATACCTGAATTTCGTAACCAGTGCGCGCATGTGATCATTTCACCGGAGAGGGCGCCGGACGCGGGTGGCGCCGGCGCCCTCTCCGGTGTGGTTCGCGTGGGGCGGGTGTCAGCCCGCCGCGGCGATGTCGCAGGCCTGGCCCCGCAGCGCCCGGGCCAGATCGTCCCGAGACTCCAGCACGAGCCGGCGCAGGGCGGGCGGCGCGTCCTCGTGCGACGCGAGCCAGGCGTCCGTCGCCTCCAGGGTCTCCGGGGAGTCCTGGAGCGAGGGGAACAGTCCCCTGACCACGTCCATGCCGATCTGGATGGACCGCTCCGCCCAGACGCGGTCGATCGCGGCGAAGTACTTGGCGGTGTAGGGCGCGAGCAGCTCCCGCCGGGACGGCTGGGCGAAGCCGGAGATCGTCGCCTCGACGAGGGCGTTGGAGAGCGCGTCGGACTCCACGACGGCCGCCCACGCCTGGGCCTTGACCGCGGCCGAGGGGCGGGCGGCGAGGCAGCGGACCTGGTGCCGTTTGCCGGACGCCGTGTCGTCGCGGGCGAGTTCGGCGGCGAGGACGGACTCGTCGGCGGCCCCGTGCGCGGCCAGCGGCTCCAGGAACGCCCAGCGCAGCTCCTGGTCGACCTCCAGCCCGTCGATCTTGGCGGTCCCCTCCAACAGGCCCTGGAGCAGCTGGAGATCGGCCTCGCCCGACGCGATGTCGGCGAAGAAGCGGGCCCAGGCGAGCTGGTGCTGGCTGCCCGGCTCGGCGAGCCGCAGCTCCTTCAGCGCACCCTCGGCGAGCAACTGCCCGCCCTCCGCGCGCCAGTCGGGCGCCACGTAGTGGACGAGCGCGGAGTTCGCCCAGGCGTGCAGCATCTGGAGCACACCGATGTCGGACTCGCGGCCCGCGAAACGCAGTACCAGACCGATGAAGTCCCGGGCGGGCACGATCGCGTCGCGCGTGAGGTTCCACAGCGCCGACCAGCACAGGGCCCGGGCGAGCGGGTCGGTCATCTCGCCGAGTGCGTCCCGCAGCGTGGCCAGCGAGCCCTCGTCGAAGCGGATCTTGCAGTACGTGAGGTCGTCGTCGTTGACCAGGACGAGCTCGGGGGCCTCCGCGCCGACCAGTTCGCCGACGACCGTGCGCGGCCCGTCGACGTCCACCTCGGCGCGCGCGTAACGGACGAGCGAGCCGTCCCCGCCCTCGCGCAGCGACTGCCGCCGGTAGAGGCCCACGGCGACGCGGTGCGGGCGCAGTCGAGGGTGCGACTCGGGGGCCTCCTGGAGGATCGCCAGCTCGGTGACGCGTCCGTCGGAGCTCAGGATCACCTGCGGGGTGAGGGAGTTGACGCCCGCGGTCTGGAGCCAGGACTGTGCCCAGGCGGCCATGTCCCGCCCGCTCGTCTCCTCCAGGACCGACAGCAGATCGCCGAGCCGCGTGTTGCCGTAGGCGTTCCGCTTGAAGTAGCGGCGGGCGCCCTCCAGGAAGGCGTCCTGTCCGACGTACGCCACCAGCTGCTTGAGGACCGAGGCGCCCTTGGCGTAGGTGATGCCGTCGAAGTTCAGCTTGGCGTCCTGGAGGTCACGGATGTCGGCCGTGATCGGGTGGGTGGACGGCAGCTGGTCCGCGCGGTACGCCCAGGCCTTGCGGCGGTTGGCGAAGGTGATCCAGGCGTCGGTGAAGCGGGTCGCGCCGACGTTGGCGAACGTGCCCATGAAGTCGGCGAAGGACTCCTTCAGCCACAGGTCGTCCCACCACACCATGGTGACCAGGTCGCCGAACCACATGTGCGCCATCTCGTGCAGGATGACGTTCGCCCGGGCCTCGTACGACGTCTGCGTCACCTTGCCGCGGAAGATGTACTCCTCGCGGAAGGTGACGAGACCCGGGTTCTCCATCGCGCCGAGGTTGTACTCGGGCACGAACGCCTGGTCGTACTTCCCGAAGGGGTACGGGTAGTCGAAGTGGTCGTGGAAGAAGTCCAGACCCTGCTTGGTCACCAGGAACACGTCGTCGGCGTCGAAGTGGGGGGCCAGGCCCTTGCGGCACATCGCGCCGAGGGGGATCTCCAGCGTCGTACCGTCGTCGAAGGCGCGCGTGTAGGAGTCCGTCACATAGTGGTACGGGCCGGCCACGACCGCCGTGATGTAGGTCGAGATCGGCTTCGTCTCGGCGAACTTCCACACACCGTCGGCGAGTTCACCGGCGCCGTTGCTCCAGACGGTCCAGCCCTCGGGGGCGCGCACCTCGAAACGGAACGGTGCCTTGAGGTCCGGCTGCTCGAAGTTGGCGAAGACGCGCCGCGAGTCGGCGGGCTCGTACTGCGTGTACAGATACACCTCGCCGTCCTCGGGGTCGACGAAGCGGTGCATGCCCTCGCCGGTGCGGGAGTAGGCGCACTGGGCGTCCACGACGAGTTCGTTCTCGGCGGCGAGGTTCTCCAGCCGGATGCGGGAGCCGTCGAAGACCTCACCCGGGTCGAGGTCCCTGCCGTTGAGCGTGACGGCCGTCACGCGCGGAGCGATCAGGTCCGCGAAACTCGCCGCGCCCGGCTCGGCGCAGCGGAAGCGGAGCGTGGTGACCGAGCGGAAGGTGCGGGGCCCGCCGGCCGTCTCTCCGGGCTCGGTCTCCCCGACGGCCGAGCGCAGGTCGAGGGAGACGTCGTAGCTGTCGACGGACAGCAGTGCCGCCCGCTCCTGGGCCTCGTCGCGGGACAGATTCTCACCGGGCACGACTGCACTCCCTCATGGCGTCATAGACATGTGCGAACAGGGCCGATCCTGCCATGTGCTCCTTACGGCGGGCGCTGCGACGGCGCAGACACAGGGGAATCCCTCGGACCCGTCGGAATCGCACGGACGCACGGGAATGGCGCGGGCGAGTGCCGGTGTTGCCACGGGAAAGACCGCGTTCCGAGGAGAGCCATGCCCGAGCAGACCGTTCAGACCAGTTCCGGCAAGACCCCCGTCGACTTCTGGTTCGACCCGCTGTGCCCCTGGGCCTGGATGACCTCGCGGTGGGTGCTGGAAGTGGAGAAGGTCCGCGACATCGAGGTCCGCTGGCACATCATGAGCCTCGCCGTACTGAACGAGCCCAAGCTGGACGAGCTTCCCGACCACTACCGCGAGATGCTCGCGACCACGGCATGGCAGTCGGTCCGGGTGGTCACCGCCGCCTGGCAGAAGCACGGCGACGACGTCCTCGGCCCGCTGTACACCGCGCTCGGCACCCGCTTCCACAACGACGGCATGGGCCCGACCAAGGAGGCCATAGCCGGCGCCCTCGAAGAGGTCGGACTCCCCGCCGACCTGATCGACTACGCCGACCAGGCCGACTTCGAGTTCGACGCCGAGCTGCGCGCCTCCCACAAGGAGGGCATCGAGAAGGTCGGCCAGGACGTCGGCACCCCGGTCATCGCCGTCCCCGGCGCCGACGGCGAGCAGCTCGCCTTCTTCGGCCCGGTCGTCACCCCGGCCCCCAAGGGCGAGGAAGCCGCCAAGCTCTGGGACGGCACGCTCATGGTCGCCTCGGTGCCGGGCTTCTACGAGATCAAGCGCACGCGCACGGCGGGACCGGACTTCAGCAACCTGTAGGCGGCTGCGGTCCGGTGCCGGTCCGGGGCGCCGGTCCCGGGGGTCCGCCACCGGGAGCGGACTACTTGGCGTCGGGCTCGGGGAAGTTGTCGCCGTCGCGCCAATTGCTCCAGCGCTGGAAGCGGCGGCAGCCCGGACGGGTGCAGCGGTGGTAGGCGGCCGGGTCGTCCACCTGTTTGATCTTGCGCACCGCCGCTTCCTCGTCCTTGGTGAGCTTGCGGAACTTCTGCAGCGGTCCTCCGCAGTTCGGGCAGTGCACGTCCACGGCGACTCCTCCGTGTCAGAACGGACGGGAAAGGTCGAGAAGCATCCGGGTGCCGAACGCCGGCCCTGCGAGCGTAAGGGCTCGCGGGTCCGGAATCGGTCCGGCCGCGTCCCGGGCCCGTCCACTCGTCTCCTCTCGTGCCGGCTCGTCCCGGTCCGGATACCTCATGCAGGTGAAAAGCTCGGCGCGCGCTGAGATTTCACCGCCCGGAGTGCGTGATAACAGGTGCGGACGGCGTGCTCGGCGATGGTGTGGGAGGTCCGGATTGCGTACGAGGACGACAGTGCGGGAGGTCCGGACCGTGGACGACGGCGACGCGTGGCCGGGTATCGGCGCGGGCCTGGATACTGCGGCGTCATGAGTACTACGAGCCGCAGCACGACTCTCCTCCTGGCCCGGCACGGGCAGACCGTCTGGCACGCGGAGAACCGCTACGCCGGAGTGAGCGATGTCCCCCTCACCGACGAGGGCCGCGCCCAGGCGGAGGCCCTCGGCCGCTGGGCCGCCGCGCACCCCGTCGACGCGATCTGGACCTCGACCGTGTCGCGTGCCGTCGCCACCGCCGAGCCGGCGTGCCGCGTCCTGGGGCTCGTCCCACAGCGCGAACCCGCCCTGCGGGAGTGCGACTTCGGGGTGCTGGAGGGCCGTACGCTCGCCGAGTTCGAGGCCGAGAACCCGGTCCGGGCCAAGGCGTTCCGTGCCGATCCGGTGTCGTACCCCTTCCCTGAGGCGGAGGACCCGCGCACCGCGGCGGCCCGTGGGACGCGCGCCCTGCGCCACATCGCGGCGGCCCACCCCGGCGAACGGGTGCTGGTCGTCGCGCACAACACCCTGCTGCGTCTGGTGCTGTGCTCCGCCCTGTCCATCCCGCTGGGCGAGTACCGCCGTGTCCTGCCCAGCCTCGGCAACGCGGCGGTCACCGAACTCCGGGTGGAGGACGGGTCGGCCGCCCTGCTGTCGCTCAACGTGCCGTGCGCGCCGTGACGGGAGGGCCCCCGAGAGTCATGTCCTCGCGGGGGCCCTCCCTTCCTCCGCCTGCCACGTGAAGGGTGAGAAGACGATCACGAGCAGGACGCCTGATGTTCCCCCTCAGCGGGCCAGGAGCAATACGTCCCGGCGGGCCGTGGCCGCTTCGTGACGACGGGCCACGTCCTGCCAGTTCACGACCTGCCACATCGCCTCGACGAAGTCCGCCTTCTGGTTCCTGTACTGAAGGTAGAAGGCGTGCTCCCAGGCGTCGAACACGAGGATCGGCACCGAGCCCTGGCCGACGTTGCCCTGGTGGTCGTAGACCTGCTCGACGACGAGCCGGCCGCTGAGGGGTTCGTAGGCGAGAACGCCCCAGCCGGAACCCTGGGTGGTCGCCGCCGCCTTGGTCAGCTGGGCCTTGAAACCCGCGTACGAGCCGAACGACCCGGTGATGGCGTCCGCGAGATCGCCCACCCCGTCGGCGGCCAGGGGCTCGCCGCCGCCGTTCCCCGTCATGTTCGTCCAGTAGATGCTGTGCAGGATGTGGCCGGAGAGATGGAAGGCCAGGTTCTTCTCCAGGCCGTTGACCGACCCCCACGACTCCTTGTCCCGCGCCTCCGCGAGCTGCTCCAACGCGTCGTTGGCGCCCTTCACATAGGCCGCGTGGTGCTTGTCGTGGTGCAGCTCGATGATCTCGGGGCTGATCACGGGCGCGAGCGCGGAGTAGTCGTACGGCAGTTCAGGGAGTGTGTAGACGGGCATGACGGGTCCCCTCCGACCTCTTATTGCAACTTACTTGCAACTGCACACTAACAGCAAGAAGATGAGGGGGCGTGTCAGGGCCCGCGCGGGTCCCGAGGGCGCCGGGGCCCGCGCCCGGACACGCGAAAGGGCCCCCGCGCGACACCGTCCTTCGCGCGGGGGCCCCTTCGACGAGGCGGGTGCACCGGTCAGGCGCGGGCGCGGGCCCTCTGCCGGGCGTAGCCGACGGCGGCCAGGAGCAGTGTCATGGCCCCCGTCGAGTACAGCTGCACCCGGGTGTCAGGCTCCCGGGCCATCAGGACGAAGATCGCCACCATGCCCGCCAGCGCGACCCAGGTCAGCGCCGGGAACGCCCACATCCGGACGACGAGCTTCTGTGGGGCCTCCCGGTCCAGACGGCGCCGCAGCCGCAGCTGCGAGACCGCGATGAACATCCAGACGACCAGGATCACCGCGCCGATCATGTTCAGCAGCCAGGGGAAGACATCGTCCGGACGCCAGTAGCTGAGAACGACACAGCCGAAGCCGAAGACACAGGACACGAGCACCGCGACACGCGGCACCCCGGACGAGACCCGGCCCAGCGCCTTCGGGCCCTGGCCGCGCTCGACGAGGGAGTAGGCGATGCGCGAGGAGCCGTAGATGTTGGCGTTCATCGCCGACAGCAGCGCCACGAGCACGACCACGTTCATCAGCTGCCCGGCGCCCGGGATGCCGAGGTGTTCGAGGGCCGCGACGTAGGGGCCCTTCTCGACGACCGCCGCGGAGTCCCACGGGACGAGGGTGACGATGACCGCCATCGAGCCGATGTAGAAGAGCGCGATGCGCCACATGGCGGTGCGGACGGCGCTCGCGACGCCCTTGACCGGGTCCTGAGACTCGGCCGCCGCGATCGTCACGGTCTCCAGGCCGCCGTACGCGAACACCGACGCGAGCAACCCGATCACGAGCCCCTCGCTGCCGTTCGGCAGGAAGCCCCCTTCGCCGGTGAGGTTCGCGGTGCCCGGCGCGTCCGTGCCCGGCAGGACACCGGCGATGGCCAGCACGCCGAGCACCAGGAACAGCGTGATGGCGCCGACCTTCAGTGCCGCGAACCAGAACTCGAACTCGCCGAAGTTCTTCACGGCGGCGAGGTTGGCCGCACAGAAGACGACCATGAACAGTGCCACCCAGGCCCACTCGGGCGTGCCGGGCAGCCAGCCGGTGACGATCTTCGCGGCGCCGATGCCCTCCAGCCCGACGGCCGTGCAGAGCAGCACCCAGAAGGACCAGCCCGCCGTGAAGCCGGCCCAGGGGCCGATCGCCCGCTCGGCGTGCGCGGAGAAGGAACCGGACGACGGATACGCGGCCGACATCTCGCCGAGCATCCGCATCACCAGCATGACGAGCAGACCGGAGACGGCGTACGCGATGACGATCGAGGGACCGGCGGCGGCGATGCCCGCGCCGGAACCGACGAACAGGCCGGCGCCGATGACACCGCCGAGGGCGATCATCGACAGGTGGCGCTGCTTCAGGCCGTGGGAGAGGGGAGCGTCCGCGGCGGCGGTACCGGGCGGCGCGTCGAGGGTGGTACGGGACATGAGAGTGGGGGGTCCCTTACAGACGAGCGGCAAAAACGCCCACAGTCTGGGCAACCCCTCCGGTCGGCAGAAGGGGCCGCCCAGCATGCGGACGTGATCCATACGGAGTGTAAGGGTCCGTTCACGCCCGGGTTCCGGGCGTCCTGGGGGCGGTCCGCCCCCTACGTCATCCGCGTCACGCCACCGACGTGTAGTGCGAGGCGTCGCCCGCGATCGAGTGGCTCTCCTTGCCCTCGATGCCGACCGGCACGTCACCGGCGACCGTCACCCGGTGCAGACGGCGCGGCGCGCCGTCGTAGTTGTCGATGGCGTAGTGCTGGGTGATCCGGTTGTCGAACAGGACCAGCTGGTTCGGGGACCAGCGCCAGCGCAGGATGTTCTCGGGCCGGGTGACGTACGCCTGGAGCAGGTCGAGGATCTTGCGGGACTCGCCCACCGACAGCCCGACGATGCGCTGCGCGAACCCGCCGATGAACAGGCCTCGTTCACCGGTCAGCGGGTGGACCCGGACGACCGGGTGCGCGGTGCGGAACTTGATGGACGTGAACTGGGCGCGCTGCGCGGCCTGTTCCTCGTCGATGTTCTCGTCCGGGACCGCGTAGTCGTAGTCGTTGGTGTGCTCGGCCCACAGGGTGTCGGCGAGCGCGCGCAGCGGCTCGGGCAGATCACGGTAGGCCGCCGCGGAGTTGGCGATGAGCGTCTCGCCGCCGTACGGCGGGACGGTGATGCTGCGCAGCGTGCTGGCCTGCGGCGGGTTCAGCACGAAGGTCACGTCGGTGTGCCAGTGGTTGGCGCGGCCCCGCTCGCTGTCCACGGGCAGCACGTTCGGGGCGCCGTCCACGGCGGGCACGGTGGGGTGCGCGGTGGTGAGGTCGCCGAAGTGGCGGGCGAAGGCCTGCTGGCCCTCGTCGTCCAGGTCGACGTCGTCGAAGACCAGGGCCTTGTGCTCGTTGAGGGCGGTGCGCAGGGCGGCGGCGGTGATGTCGTCGAGCGGCTTGGAGATGTCGACGCCAATGACGCGGGCACCGATGTGCGCGGTGACCTTCTGGATCTCGATGTCTGCCATGAGGTGCGGGTCCTTTCGGATCGGCGGATCGGCTGATCGGGTAGGGGCGGTGACGGTCGGGGGCGGGTTCAGGCGAGGGCGGCCGCGGGTGCGGCGGTCGTGGACGGGGCCGCGTACTGGTTGGCCGGGCGCGGCAGGCCGTAGCGCTCCCGCAGGGTCTGCCGGGGCCCGTACTCCCGGCGCAGCAGGCCCCGGTCGCGCAGGATCGGCACCACGTGGTCCACGAAGAGGTCGAGGCCGGAGGGCAGCACGGCGGGCATGATGTTGAAGCCGTCGGCGGCGCCCCGCAGGAACCACTCCTCGATCGCGTCGGCGACCTGCTCGGGCGTGCCGGCGAAGGTCAGATGCCCTCGCCCGCCGCCGAGCCGGCCGATCAGCTCGCGGACGGTGAGCCGCTCGCGCCGGGCCAGCTCCACGACGAGGGTGTAGCGGCTCTTGGCCCCCTCGATCGCGTCCTCCGGAGGCAGGTCGGCGGGCAGCTGCGCCTCGAGAGAGAGGGTGCCCGGCTCCAGGTGGAGCAGGTGCTCCAGACGGTTCAGCCCGTGCTCGTACACGATGTGGTCCTCGAGGACGCGTTCGTGGGCGCGCGCCTCGGCCTCGGTCGAGCCGATGACGGGGACGATGCCGGGCAGGATCTTGATGTGGTCCGGGTTCCGGCCGGCCCGTTCGGTACGCGACTTGAGGTCGGCGTAGAAGTCCTGGGCGTCCGCGAGGGTCTGCTGGGCGGTGAACACCGCTTCCGCGTACCGGGCCGCGAACCGCTTGCCGTCCTCCGACGAGCCCGCCTGCACGAGGAGCGGGTAACCCTGCGGCGTACGGGGCACGTTGAGGGCGCCCTCCACGCTGAAGTACGTCCCCTTGTGGCGCGCGGGATGGATCTTGCCCGTGTCGCCCCAGACGCCGGCCGCCTTGTCCGCGACGACCAGATCGTCCTCCCAGCTGTCCCAGAGTTTGAGCGCCACGTCCAGGAACTCGGCGGCGCGCTCGTAGCGGGTGGCGTGCGCGGGCTCGTCGTCGAGACCGAAGTTGCGGGCGGCCTCCGCGCCCGCGGTGGTGACGATGTTCCAGCCCGCGCGGCCACCGCTGATGTGGTCCAGGGAGGCGAATCTGCGGGCCAGGTTGTAGGGGGAGTTGTAGGACGTGGAGGCGGTGGCGATCAGGCCGATGTGCTCGGTCGCCGTGGCCAGCGCGGTGAGCAGGGTGATGGGTTCCAGGGCGCCGGACGGGCGCTGGCCCACGCTGCTGAAGAGGACCGGGCCGTCGGCGAGGAAGAGGGAGTCGAAGGTGCCGCGTTCGGCGATCCGGGCGAGACGCACGAAGTGGGCCGTCTCGACATGGGCGTACGGGTCGCTCTCCGGGAGCCGCCAGGATGCCTCGTGGTGGCCGGTGTTCATCAGGAACGCGTTGAGATGGAGTCGGCGTGGGCTGGTCACGGGTGCTTCTCCTCCTGGTGCGCGGGCACACCGTGCCCGGCTGTGTGGTCCGCGGCCGTGTCCCGTCCGTCGACGGGGCGTCCCGCCGTCCCGTCCGGTTCCGCGACCGTGTGTTCCGCCGCTCGGTGTTCCGTCACTCCGTGTTCCGTCGCTCCGGCGTCCGCCCCTTCCGGTCCTCCCGTCACGTCCTCGGTCACCCCGAGGGCGCTCAGCAGGCGTTCGCGGTACTCCCCGAGCCGCGGATCGCGGTACGAGCGGGGGTGCGGGCGGTCGATGGTGAGGTCGACGCCGATACGGCCCCGGTCGAGCACGAGCACCCGGTCGGCCAGCACGATCGCCTCGTCCACGTCGTGCGTGACGAGCAGGACGGACGGCCGGTGGCGCTCCCACAGCTCGCGCAGCAGCACATGCATCCGGATCCGGGTGAGCGCGTCCAGCGCCCCGAACGGCTCGTCGGCGAGGAGCAGTTCGGGCTCCCGTACGAGAGAACGGGCCAGGGCGGCGCGCTGGGCCTCCCCGCCGGACAGCTCGTTGGGCCAGGCCCGTTCACGTCCCGCGAGTCCCACCTCGGCGAGGGCGGAGCGGCCCTTCTCCGCCGCCTCCCTGCCTTCCGTGCCGAGCAGGACGTTGTCGAGGACGCGGCGCCAGGGCAGCAGCCGCGAGTCCTGGAAGACGACGGACACCCTTTCGGGAGCGGTGAGTTGTCCACTCCCGGCGACGTTGTGATCGAGGCCGGCGATCGCGCGCAGCAGCGTGCTCTTGCCGGAGCCGCTGTGTCCGAGCAGGGCGGTGAACTGGCCCGCGGGGAGGTCGAGGTCGATGCTGTCGAGGACCGTACGCCCCTCGAACGACCGCGTGAGGCCGCGCAATTGGACGGTGTTCTGACGGGTCAGTTGCTGAGCGTGCGTCGCCATGACAGCACCTTCCGTTCGATGAGACGAACCGCGCTGTCGGAGACGAGCCCGAAGATGCCGTAGATCAGCAGGCCGACGAGGATGATGTCGGTCCGGCCGTAGTTCTGGGCCTGGAACATCATGTAGCCGAGGCCGCTGGTGGCGTTGATCTGCTCCAGGACGACCAGGGAGAGCCAGGAGCCGGTCACCCCGAGCCGGAGTCCCACGAAGAATCCGGGCAGCGCGCCGGGTATCACGATCTCCCGGACGAAACGGAGCCTCGACAGCCCCTGTACCTCGGCGAGTTCGACGTAGCGGTGATCGATTCCGGACAGGGCGGAGTGCAGGTTCAGATAGATGGGGATGTAGACGACGATGGCGATGATCGCGATCTTGAAGGTCTCGCCGATACCGAGCCAGAGGATGAACAGCGGGATCAGGCCGAGGGTCGGGATCGCCCGGTTGAGCTGCACGGTCCCGTCGATCAGCGCTTCCCCTACGCGGCTGAGCCCGGACGCGAGGGCGAGGACGACCCCGGCGCTCAGGCCGAGTGCGAACCCGTATCCCGCGCGCTCCAGCGAGGTCAGTACATCGGTGGGCAGGGTGCCGTCGGTCCACAGGTGACCGGTGGTCCTCAGCACCGTCCAGGGCGCGGGGATCGCGCCGGGATCGAGTTGCCCGGCGGCGGACGCGAGGGCCCACAGGGCGAAGAACAGTGCCGGCCCGATGAGCCGGGAGGCGGGCAGCCGCTTGCCGGGCGAGAGGCTGCGGCGCCGGGAACGGCGAGGGCGACGCAGCCGGTGGCTGTCCGCGCCGGCGTCGACCGGCGCCGCCGGGGCGACCGGGACAGAGGTCGGCTCGGTGCCGGTGCCGGTGCCGGTGCCGGTCTCGGTCTTTGTCTCGGTGGTTGCGTCCGGCTCGGGGGTCGCGACTGTCCTGGTGGTGGCGTCCGTCTCCGCGCTCGCGTCCGTCTCGGTGGGTGAGGTGGAGGTGGAGGTGGTGGTGGAGACAGAGGCGTCGTCGGTGATCGAGGCCGACGGTGTGGGGGAGGAGTGCGTGGTCGTGGTCCTGGGCGTGGTCCTGGTCGTCATGGCCGTCACCTCTGGTATTCCGCGGGTACGGCCTTGGCCGCGATGGCCTCGAAGCGCCGGTCGAAGAGCGAGTCGACCTTGAACCCCTTCACGAAGCCGCCCTCCGCCAGCAGATCGGCGGTCTCCTGTTCCCACTTGACGGCCTCGTCCCAACTCGGCGGGAAGAGCGGCTTGTTGGCGAGCTCGGTGATCGACTGAGCCTGTGCGAGCGTGAGGTTCTGCGTCTTGACGTAGAACTCCTCGTTCCAGGCGTCGGGGTGCTCGTACGCCCACACCTGGCCCTTCGCCCAGCGCGGGATGTACGCGGCGACCGCGGCGGCCTTCGCGCGGTCGGCCAGGACCGAGGTCGGCGCCCAGAGCAGGTTGAGCAGGTCCACGACATCGGTGTCGATGGTGTGGGCGCCCTTGGACCCGTACTGCTTGAGGTAGGCCGGCGCCTGGCTGTTGGCGAGCGGGGCGATGTCCACCTGGCCGGCCTGGAGCGCGGTCAGGAACTGGTTACTGGTGAGCGGTACCAGATTCACGTCGTCGTAGGCGATGCCGGCCTGCTTCAGGGCGCGCAGCAGGACGACCCCCTGCGCCTGGCCCTGCGAGAAGGCGAGCTTCTTGCCCTTGAAGTCCCGCACGTCCTTGATGTCGCTGCCGGGCTTGGTGGCGAACAGGTAGTTGGGCTTGCGGGTGATGTTGATCGCGACGATCTTCGCGTCGAAGCCCTGGTAGTGCGCCTGGATCGGCGGGATGCCCGCGTTGTTGCCGACGTCCAGGGACTTGGCGCGGAAGGCGTTGATGACATCGGGACCGGCGCCGATGTTCACCCAGTCGGAGACGGCGAACGGCAGATCGGCCAACCCCGCCAGCTTGAACTGGAGTTGCTGGACGCCTTGGTACGAGGCGATCGTCAGCTCGGTACCCCGCGGCACCTTCTCGGACAGGGGCGCGGACGTGTCCGCCTTGGAACCGGAGTCGGCGGCACTGGCGCCGGCGCAACCGCTCAGTCCGGCCGCGGCGGCGACACCGAGCAGGGAGGACAGGAACACGCGCCGGTCGACACCGGACCTGGAGACGGCGGATGCGGATGCGGCGGAGGACAAAGGGGACAGTGGTGGCATGGAAGGACTCCGGGGATTCCAAGTGGCGGGACGGCGCGCGGAGTTCCGGGCAGGGCGAAGCCGGAAGAGTGGAACGCGCGCCGAAAAGGACACACGCCGATGGCGTGCCGATGGGGACGAGCCGATCAGGGGCGACGGCAGCTGAACCGTCCGCGTCGCCACGACGCCGGACCGGCCCTCGGGGCGACGACGGCCGAGGAGACCACGGCACGACGACGGCCGAGGAGACCACGGCACGACGACGGGCCGGGTCGGTCCACGGGCGACGACAGTCGGATCGGTCTACGGAACGACGACAGCCGGATCAGGCTTCGGGGCGACGGCGGCCGGCCGATTCTCGGCTCGACGGCGGCCGAGCGGCCTTCGGAGTGAAGGCTGCCGAGTGAACCTCAGCGCTTCGGCGCGTCAGCGACCTGTCGGCGACACGGGGTCAGCAACAACGTGTGCGTGCGACCCGCATCAGGTCGACCACACGGCACTTGGTGAGCGGAACCTGCACCCGCGCGCTGCTCATGGACACGATGCTCCTGTCCGGGCACGAGCCCTGTCAACATTCCGAGTTTCTGAATTAATTCGCTCCCGGTGGGGGCCCCGGGGGAGTCCGGAGCTGCCCCGGGGCCCCCACGGCCCGGGAGGCAGGAGGCCTTCAACGGGCGGTGAAGCCCGCGGAACCCAGCGGATCGCGGTACAGGACATCGAGCGCGACCGATCCGCCCGCCACGGCCAGCACCGAATCCGGGAAGCTGGTCGGGGCGACCGCCGACGCCCGCTCCGGGCCCACCGCCTCCCGCAGCGCTCCGAGGCAGTCCTCCCGGTACATGGCACCGATCTCGGTGACGACGACCGTCTCCGGGTTGAGCACGTCGAGCAGCAGCCCCGCCGCCCGCCCGACCATCCGGGACCGCTCCATCAGCAGCCGTACGGCCAGTTGGTCACCGGCGGCCGCCGCGGAGACCACGTGCATCGGATTCGAGCCGTCTATGACACCCCGCTCCCGCGCCCGCCGGCACAGGGTCCGCTCGCTCAGCTCGGCCTGGAGGCACCCCGTCCGCCCGCAGTCGCACCGCTCCGACCCGCCGGCCAGGGGCAGATGGGCGATCGCCCCGGCCTGCGAGCGAGGCCCGTAGTGCACCTGGTCATGGGTGGCGAACGCGGCATCCACGACATTGCCGGCGAAGAGATGCAACACGCTCCGGCTGCCCCGGGCCTTCCCGAACAGCCGCTCGCCGTTGACCAACGCCCGCGCGTGCCCGTCCACATGGACCGGCAGCCCGGTGCGCGCCTCGATGACCTCCCGAACGGCGACGTCGCGCCAGCCCAGCAACGCGTGCTCCACGATCGTGCCGGAGTCCGGGTCGACCCAGCCGCCGGTCGCCACCCCGATGCCCAGGGGGGTACGGCCGGGAGCGTCCGCGAGGAGGGTGGCGAGCCCGGCGGCGGCGTTCGCCAGAACGAGGTGCGGCTCGGTGCGGTCGTGCCGCAACCGCTTCTCGGCGACGACGCGTCCGCGCAGGTCCAGCAGCGCGACGGTCGTGTACGGCACGGCCACGTGCACCCCGCCGACCACGAACCGGGCGCGGTCCAGGTCGATCGGGAGATGCGGCCGCCCGACCCCGCCCGACCGGTGGGGCGCGGCGGCCTCCCGGATCAGGCCCCGCTCGGTGAAGCGGGCGCAGTAGTCGGTGACCGACGCGGGGGAGAGCCCGGTGAGCCGGGCGATGGTGCTGCGCGCGACCGGCCCGTGCTCCAGCACGGACCGCAGGATCACGCTGGCGCTGGTCCGGCGCCGGTCGAGGACGGGAGAGGGCGGGGACGTCGAAGGGGGTGCCACGGTACTGGCCATGGAGTTCTTCCTCGGGAGCTGGTCCGGCACTGCGCCGTCACGTACGCCTCGTCACATCGGGTGCGACGTGCGACTGGTGTGGTGTGCTCTGGTCTCGTCTCGGCGAGCCGGATCCGCTCCGCCCCGCCTCAGGACGGGCGGCGACAGACGGCGGTGCCCTGGCGTCGCAGGTCGACATAGCGACGCGACGAGAAGTTCAGGGCCTGGGGAACCATGGGGTGAAGGGTAGGGGGCGGCCCGGGAGGCCTGCCAGGTGTGCCCAAGGGCCGGACAGGGCCGGGCACGTTCCCGCTCCGGCCCGCGCGCCGGAACGGCCCGCTCCGGTCGGGGTTCTCCTTTGGTGAGTCTCCACAGTCCCGGCGCGAACCGCCCCGTAGCGGAAACGACGTCACCTCAGTGACCAGCATCACCTTCGCGCAGGTGTACCGGGCACTCTTTGTAAGGAGCCCACCAAGGTCCGGATCCGCCCTTTGTCGAGCGCTGACGGTGATCACCCGTATACCCCTGGGATAGCGTCACCGTGTCCCGACCTGTCGTCCCCCTGGCTCCGCATGAGCGAGGGGGTATTCCCCTTCGCCGGAGTCCTCATGAGCACCGCTGCCGCCACGCCCTCCCGACCCGGCGAGGTCATCGCCGACCTCCTTCCGGCCTCCCGCGTCCGTGACGTCGCCCTCGTGCTCGGCGGTGCCGTGCTCACCGGCCTCGCCGCCCAGATCTCGCTGCCCGTCCCGGGTTCCCCGGTGCCGGTGACCGGCCAGACCTTCGCCGCGCTGCTCGTCGGCACGGCGCTCGGCGCGGGCCGCGGCTTCCTGTCGCTCGCGGTGTACGCGCTGGTCGGCATGGCCGGCGTCCCGTGGTTCGCGGGCGGGAGCTCCGGCGCGGCGGCGCCGTCGTTCGGCTACATCCTCGGCATGCTTCTGGCGTCCACCGTCGTGGGTGCCCTCGCCCGCCGCGGCGCCGACCGTTCCGTCCTGCGCATGGCGGGCACGATGCTGCTCGGCGAGGCGATCATCTACGCGGTCGGCGTTCCCTACCTGGGCATGGCCACCGGCATGTCGGCGAGCGCGGCGCTCGCGGCGGGTCTCACCCCGTTCCTGATCGGTGATGCCCTCAAGGCCGCCCTGGCGATGGGCGTCCTGCCCACGGCATGGAAGCTCGTCGACAAGAAGTGACGGCCGCGCCGCCCACCTGACGCAAGAGGCCCGCCGGGTCGGTCTTCGACCTCGACCCGGCGGGCCTCTGCGCGTTCCCGCTCGGTGCCGTGCCCGCCCCTAGGGGTGACGGCGCCGGGCGGTCAGTGTTCCTGCCGCGGCCTGCGGCCGGCCCACCACAGCCCCGCCGCTCCGGCCGAGAGCAGCGCCGCGCCCGCCATCCCGAGCGGCAGGACTTCGCCTCCGCCCCCGGTCTTCGGCAGCCGGTCGCCGCCGGGTGCCACCGGCTTGTTGTCGGTGCCCAGCAGCAGCGGGGTCGCCGGGGCGTTCGGCGACGGGTTCGTCGTGCCGAACGGAACCGGTCCCTGCTGCCAGTACGTCTTCTTCCCGTCGCTCGTCTGGACCGGGAGACAGATCTTGCCGGTCCTGCTCAGATCGAACGTCGCGTCGACGTCGTACGATTTCGATTTGCCTGCCGCGAGATTTCCGGTGGAACAGATGAAACCGCTGTTCGACCCCTCGGGCAGATCCTTCTTGGCCATGGCGGTACAGCCTTCGACGTTCTTGACCGTCAGGCCGTCGAAACCGACCACCAGCATCCTGATGTTGCCGCTTTCCTTGGTCCCTTCGTTCTTTACCGTGGCCGTGATCGCCGTTTTCTGCGTACTGTTGTCGACCGAGATCTTCTCCGGCAGCAGCGTGGTCACCTCGACGCCCGTCGGCGCCTTGTCCATCGCCTTTCCGCCCTTGCCGCTCCCCGGTCCCTGGTCGTCCGCGACGGCGGTGTAGGAAAGGATCATCACGGCCGAGAAGCACGCCGTGAGAAGCGATCCCGTAATGGTCGTCGTGCGACGAGAACTCATGTTCGTCCCCCTTGGCTGCGCCTGAATTCGCAGTACTTGAAGAGGTACCACAAGATTTCTCCGCACTATGCTGGTACGGCCTGAAGTGTGACCATTGTGTTTCTGCTGTGACGGGCGATTGTGGCTGATGTTGAGGGGGTGCAGAGATTGTCGGCGAACGTACAGGGTGGTGTTCCGGGATTATTGGTGACCGGACGTTATCGGCTGGTCGAGGTTATTGGTCAGGGGGGAATGGGGCGGGTGTGGCGAGCCGCCGACGAAATGCTCGACCGGCAGGTCGCGGTCAAGGAAATGCGGATAGACGGACTCGACCCCGAGGACACCCGCACGCGCCGGGAACGCACTCTGCGTGAAGCGAGGGCCACGGCCCGGATCGACCATCCCCATGTCGTCCGCATCTACGACGTCGTGGACGCGGGCGAGCGGCTGTGGATCGTCATGGAGCTCGTCGCCGGCCGCTCGCTCGAACGGATCGTGGTCGAGGACGGACCGCTGGACTCGCGCGAGGCTGCCCGCGTCGGCCTCGAACTCGTCGGGGCGCTGCGTCAGGTGCACGCCCAGGGAGTGCTGCACCGGGACATCAAGCCGGGCAATGTGCTGGTCGAGCACTCCGGACGGCACCGCGTCGTCCTCACCGACTTCGGCATCGCCGCGCTCCAGGACGCCGAGGCGCTCACCATGGCCGGCATGCTGGTCGGGTCCCCCGACTACATGGCCCCCGAGCGGATCTCCGGCCGTCCGCAGGGCCCGCCCTCCGACGTGTGGTCCCTCGGCGCCACGCTCTGCGCCGCCCTCGGCGGCCGCTCCCCGTTCTCCCGCTCCACCACCCTCGCGACCTTGCACGCGGTTCTCTACGAGGAGCCGGAACTTCCCGCCGGTGCGGGCGAGTTGCAGGAGATCCTGGCCGCCCTCCTGGAGAAGGACCCGTCCACACGGCCCGGTCTGGAGGAACTGGAGGCGGGACTGAGGGCGATCCTCCGTCCCCCGAGGACGAGCACCACTCCCTTCGGACCCCCGGCAGAGGGGCCCGAGTACGACTTCGCCTCCGGATTCGCCTACGGAACCGCGTACGAGACCCCGTACCGCCCCGTACCTGCATACGACCCCGGGCCTGCCTCGGAGCGGGGCCCCGACCAGGACCCCGGGCCCGTCCCTGAGCCGGGCCCCGACCACGACCCCGGGCCGGAACGCACCCCGGGGCCCGGGCCCGAACCGGAGCGTCAGCCCACTCCGGTGCACCAGCCGGCTCCGGGGGGCGAGGGTGCTCCTGGGGGCGACGGTGCGCCGGGGCGGCGCGAGGGCGAACCGGGGCGTGAAGGTGCGCCGGGGCGCGAGGGTGAGGCGGGGCGCGAGCCCGCTCAAGCGCGCGAAGCGGCGGCGGGGCACGGGGGTGAGGCGGGGCGCGACGGCGCGCCGGAGCGACCCGAAAGCACGACCGGGCAGGAAGCCGCGCCGGGGCAGGGGGGTCCGCCTGGGCAGGAAGGTGCGCCTGGGCAGGAAGGTGCGCCTGGGCAGGAAGGTGCGCCGGGGTACGAGGGCGAGGCGGGGCCCCAGGACCGCCCCGAGCCCACCCCTCGGCCCTACCCCACCCACCGACCCGCTACCGAGCTAGACCCCGCACAGCAACCCGCTACCGAGCCAGACCCCGCACAGCAACTCGCCCCTGAATCCGAGCCCTTGTCGGAACTGGCACCGGATCAGGACAGCGGCGCGGACCCGGAGCAGGCATCCGGCACGTCACCCGATCCGTCACCCGAGCCGTCTTCAGTAGCCGAGCCGACGCCGGGACGAGAGCCGACGCCGGGAGCCGAGCCGACGCCGGGACGAGAGCCGACGCCGGGAGCCGAGCCGACCCTGGCACCCGATCCGGCCCCGGAATCCGATCGGGACCAGCCGCCCCCCGAGCGTGACCGGCGCAAGTCGTCCGCGTCGGCCCCCGGGCACGGCCTGACGGATTCAGCCACGCCCGCCCTGCTCGACGCCCAGCTCGTGCGGGCGGCGCGGCAGCCCCCGGCGGATCTTCCCGAAGCCACTCCGCCGCCGGGCGAACGGCACATCGGCACAAGCGATCCGCGCAGGCCTGCCCCTCGACCCGAAGCCGGACTCGGACATGAAGCCGGACCCGGAACTGGGCCCGGCTCCGAACCTGTACCCGGCTCCGAACCTGTACCCGGCTCCGAACCTGTACCCGGCTCCGAACCTGTACCCGGACCCGGACCCGGACCCGGACCCGGACCCGGACCCGGGCCCGGGCCCGAACCGGAACCCGAACCCGGACTAGAACCCGAACCTGGACGCGGCCCCGGACTAGAACCCGAACCCGGACGCGGCCCGGGACGCGAGCCGGAGCGGCATTCCATAGAGGACGCCGTTCCGATCCAGCGGACTCCGACGCGGAAGCGCGCGCCCGACTTCCGGAAGCGTCCTCACGCACCCGACCCGGAGCACTCCGCGGTCCCCGGACCTGAAGCCGTCACCCGGGGCCCCGACCTGCCGGCGACGGCCAACGCCTCCACCGAGGTCCCCTCCGAACCGCGTACGGAGCCCAGTTCGCAGATCCCCTCGGAACCGCGCTCGGAGCCCGGCTCGCGCCGTGTCTCCCAACTACCCACGGCACCGGTGCCCGTGGTGACGTCCGCGGGTGAACTCCCCGGCCCCGCCGTGCCGTCCGGATCCGACGAGGGTCAGGGGTACGGCCTGTACGGGCAGGATCGTCGCCAGGGCCAGGGCCAGGGCCAGGGCCAGGGCCAGGGCCAGGGCCAGAGCCAGAGCCAGGGCCAGGGCCAGGGCCAGAGCGACGGTGACGACCTCGGCACCCGGGCGGGCTCGCGACGCGGCGGGCGCCGTACCGGTCTCGCCGCCGCGGTCGCGGTCGCGGCGGGAGCCGTCGCCTGGACCGTCGTCGCCCTGACCGGCGGATCGCCCGACGGCGGCAACGGGGCCTCCCGGGGCTCGTCCGCACCGACAGCCGCAGCCTCCACACGTGGCTCCACCGGTGCCTCCTCGTCCCCGGCGCCCACCGTCGAGGGCACCTCACGGCCGCCCAGCCCGCCCCCGGGGGCACGCCGGGAGGCCGGCGGCTACGCGTGGGTGACGCCCAAGGGGTGGCGGCGCGATCTGAAGACCGGCTCCGAGGTGCACTACACCTCGCCCGACGGCGCACAGGAACTGGCGGCCAAGTCCTCCCTCGCCAAAGGGAATCTGATGGACACCTGGCAGGTCTCCGAGCAGGACGCCCGCCAGGGGCGGGACTACCGGAAGATCCGGCTGGAGGAGACGACGTTCCGGGGCCGGAAGGCGATCGTCTGGGAGTACACCTTCACGCTCTCGGGCGTGCGCTGGCACGCGCGACTGCTCGGCTTCGACGCCGACGGGAAGTCGTACCAGATCAACACCTGGTACCACCGGGACATCGAGGACCAGGCCCTCAAGGTCTACAACCAGGTCAAGAACAGCTTCACCGTGCTGTGAGCCGACGCCCGCCGCCGCGGCCCCGCGCAAGGACGCGAAGGGCGGCGCGAGCCGCGGCGCGACAAGGAGAGGGGCCCGCGGCGATGTGCCGCGGGCCCCACCTCTCTCAGGCGTCGGGGGCGGGTCAGGCGCCGACCTTGGCCTGGGTCTCGTCGCGGGACTCGTCCGCGAGCGTCCGCGCGGACGCCGGGGCACCCGCGCCCAGCTTCTGCCGGACGAAGGCGACGGCCAGCACGATCGCCGCGACGAGCAGCGACAGCAGCACGGTCTCCCGGCCGTCGTGCTCGGTGTCGGTCAGCATGTAGCCGAGCACGAAGACGATCATCGCGGCGGTCGCCCAGGTCAGGTACGGGTAGAGCCACATCCGCACGACGAGCTTCTCCGGCGCCTCGCGCTGGATGATCTTCCGCATCCGCAGCTGCGAGAAGCAGATGACGAGCCACACGAACAGGGCCACCGCACCCGAGGAGTTGACCAGGAAGAGGAAGACCGAGTCCGGGAACTTGTAGTTGAAGAAGACGGCGACGAAGCCGAACACGACCGAGACGACGATGGCCGTCATCGGCACACCGCGCCGCGTGGTCCTGGCGAACCCCTTCGGCGCGTCCCCCCGCTGGCCGAGCGAGAAGGCCATGCGGGAGGCGGTGTAGAGGCCGGAGTTGAGGCAGGACAGCACAGAGGTCAGCACGATGAAGTTCATGATCTGACCGGCGTGCGCGATGCCGAGGGAGTCCAGGGCGGCGACGTACGAGCCCTTGTCCTCGATGGCCGGGTCGTTCCACGGCAGCAGGGCGATGACCACGAGGATCGAGCCCAGGTAGAAGACGGCGATACGCCAGATGATGCTGTTCGTCGACTTGGTGACGGCCCGCTGCGGGTCCTCGGACTCGCCGGCGGCGAGGGTCGCGATCTCGCTGCCCATGAAGGAGAAGACGACCAGCAGAACACCGGTGAGGATCGAGCCGGGGCCGTGCGGCAGGAATCCGCCGTGGTCGGTCAGATTCCCGAACCCGGCCTTCTCGGCGTCGACACCGGGCAGCACGCCGAAGATCGCGAGGCCGCCGACGACGATGAACGCGCCGATCGCCACGACCTTGATGCCGGCGAACCAGAACTCGAACTCGCCGTACGAGCCGACGGAGACCAGGTTGGTGGCCGTCAGGACCACCATCACGATGAGTGCCCAGCCCCACTGAGGTACGGCGGGCACCCATCCTTCGAGGATGTCCGCGCCGGCGGTGGCCTCCACGGCCAGCACCACGACCCAGAAGAACCAGTACAGCCAGCCGATGGAGAAGCCGGCCCAGCGGCCGAGCGCGCGGTCGGCGTGCGCGGAGAACGAGCCCGAGGTCGGGTTGGCGGCGGACATCTCACCGAGCATCCGCATCACCAGCACCACGAGCGTGCCGACGAGGGCGTACGAGAGAAGGATGCCGGGGCCCGCGGTGGCGATGCCGGCCTTGGAGCCGACGAAGAGCCCTGCGCCGATGACGCCACCGATGGCGATCATCGACAGATGACGGTTCTTGAGTCCGGCCTGGAGGCCGCCTCCGGGTTCTCCGGGGCCTCCGGGGGCCTGTGCGGCCTTCGTGGGGGTCGGCTGCGAGGTCATGAGGGGGATTCCTTTGCGCCGGATGAGCAGATTCCCGTACGGAGTGCCCATCCCGTACGAGCGGTGTACGGGGCACGCACTCACCCGAGGTATGGGGTGGTGTACGAGTCGGTCCAGTGAAACGGAGGCAAAGGAATTCGTGAACCTTTGAATCCAGATCGTTACTTGAGGTTTCCTTGAGGTTCTGTAGGATGGGTCACGTTTTTCAGGCGCAGCCCCCGGCGAGGCCGATCCGAAACGGGCGTGTCACACTCGGACCATGCGCGTGTATCTCGGCTCCGATCATGCCGGTCTCGAACTGAAGAACCACCTCGTCGAGTGGCTCAAGGCCGCCGGCCATGAACCCGTCGACTGCGGGCCCCACATCTACGACGCCCTGGACGACTACCCGCCGTTCTGCCTCCGCGCCGCTGAGCGCACCGTGGCGGACCCGGGCGCCCTCGGCATCGTGATCGGCGGCTCGGGCAACGGCGAGCAGATCGCCGCGAACAAGGTCGCCGGCGTACGGGCCGTACTCGCCTGGAGCGAGGAGACCGCGGCGCTGGGCCGCGAGCACAACAACGCCAACGTCCTCTCCGTCGGCGCCCGTATGCACACCCAGGAAGAGGCGACGAAGTTCGTCGAGACCTTCCTCGGCACCCCCTTCACCGGCGAAGAGCGCCACGTCCGCCGCATCGAGATGCTCGCGGACTACGAGAAGACCCGGGAGCTCCCGCCGATTCCGGCCCACCACCCGCAGCAGCCGCAGGCGTAGCACCGACGGGCCGACGGGCCGCAGGACGAGAGACAGCAGGAGGACCGGTGCCCGAGGGGCACACCATTCACCGGCTCGCCGAGGACTACCTCGGCGCGTTCGGTGGCCGCGGCGTCCGCGTCACCAGCCCCCAGGGCAAGTTCAGTGACGCCGCGGCCCTCCTCGACGGCTCGGTCCTGACCACGTCGGAAGCCCACGGCAAGCACCTGTTCCTCGGCTTCCGCGCGGCGGAGTGGATCCACATCCACCTGGGCCTGTTCGGCAAGGTCGGCTTCGGCGGCACCCCCGCCCCGCCGCCCACGGACACCGTCCGTCTCCGCCTCACGAACGAGACGGCGTACGTCGACCTGCGTGGCCCCACCACCTGCGCCCTGATCACGGACGACGAGAAGCACGCGATACACGACCGCCTCGGCCCGGACCCGCTGCGCCCGGACGCCGACCCCGCGGCCGCCTACCGCCGGGTCTCCCGCAGCCGTACGACGATCGCCGCCCTGCTGATGGACCAGAAGGTCATCGCGGGCGTCGGCAACGTCTACCGCGCGGAGGTCCTCTTCCGGCACGGCATCGATCCGTACCGTGCGGGCAAGGACCTCGGCGCGAGGGAGTGGGACGCGGTCTGGGCCGACCTCGTGGACCTCATGCGCGAGGGCGTCCGCAACAACCGCATCGACACCGTCCGCCCGGAACACACCCCCGAGGCGATGGGCCGCCCGCCGCGCGTGGACGACCACGGCGGCGAGGTCTACGTGTACCGCAGGGCGAACCTGCCCTGTCACATCTGTGGCGGCGAGATCCGCACCGCCGATCTCGCCGCCCGCAACCTGTTCTGGTGCCCGGCCTGCCAGAAGGCCTGAATTCTAGAACCCGTGCGGCAGCCAGGGCGCGACCACCGAGGTGAACGCCATCGACGTCTCGGCCAGCGCCCCCTGCCGCAGCTCACGCACCCGTCCCCCCGCCGCGAGCGAGGACAGCGACACCCCACCGAGGTAGACCGCGGCCAACTCCCGTACGGACAGGGAGAGATCGGGGGTGTCCTCGGTCCGCACGCACGAAGCGCCCTTCGCGTCACCGGTGAGCCGCCAACGCCCCTCGTTCCAGGGGCAGAAGGAGTCCTCGACCTCGAACACGACGTCCACCGGGGCCTGATAGGTCCGTGCCTCCAGCGCGGCGCCGACATCGACGAGCCGTACATGCAGCGAGTCCTTCATCCGCAGCTGACAGCGGCGGATGTCGGAGACCAGGTACTGCCAGGCCTCGTCCACGGGGCGGCCCCGGGTCCGCAGCGTGGACGTCAGGTCGATGCCGAAGAGGAACCGCCACAGCGCGGCCCGCACCGCGGGGTCCAGTCCCTCCAGGTCGTCCATCATCACCGTCCCGTTGTGCCCGGACGGTCCCCAGTCCGGCTTGACCCGGAAGCGTGTGTAGCCCACGACCTCGCCGTCCCGCTCGGCGACCACGCACTGCAACGGCGAGGCGCCGTTCCGCTCGCCCTCCGGGTCGAGCACCCCGAGCCGCTGCCAGCCGGGCTGGCGGGCCAGCATCCCGGGACGCTCCGCCACGAGGCGGGCGTACACCGCCTCGCACGCGTCCAGCGCGTCCCTGGGCACCGCGTAGCGCAGCCGTACGTCGTCGGTCCCGGGCGGCACGGACAGTCCTACCCGGCTCGTGTCGATCTCCGCGCTGATCTGCAGCGTCCCGATGTCGTAGCCGAACCGCCCGTAGATCGCCGGCTCCGACGCGGTCAGGACGGCGAGCGGCTCGCTCCCGGCACGGATGTCGTCCAGCTGGCGGCGCATCATCGCGGTGAGCACCCCGCGCCGACGGTGCGTCGCCGCGACGCTCACCATCGTGATCCCTGCCGCCGGTACGGAGGCGCCGCCCGGGACCGTGACACGGAAGGAGAAGGCCCCCGCCGTACCCACACAGCTCTCCCCGTCCCACACGCCCAGCGAACGGTCGTACTCTGTGAGCGCGTTCCACAGTTCGCGCTCCTCGGACGACTCGGCCACACCTCCGAAGGCGCGGATCAGGTTCTCGTACCACTTGTCGAAATCGGCCTGCCGCAGCACCCGAAGGTCAGTCGTCATGGCCCATGCCTACCAGGGCAATGCGGTACGAGCGAGGGAATTTCGCCCGTCCGCCGACGCCCCCAACCGGAACACGCCTGTGCAGTTCTCTGTGAAGTTGAGCGCTCGGAGGGGGGACAAGTGGGACCTCCCGTGCCAAGCACCTGGTCCGATGGATAGGGTCCCGAACTAATGGCAGCAGGACGAGAGCGGCGCGCGGAAGCCGATACGTTCACGGCCCGGTTGAAGAAGCAATGGCACCGGGCCCGCACAGGGCTGCGCAGATCCGCTGTCGACTACTTCCGCGGGGACGGTTCGGACTGGATCGCGCTGGCCGGTCTTCTCATCACGATCCCGATCATCGCCTCCACCACCCTGGTCAACTCGGTGTGGTGCTCACCCGCCGCCCTGGTCCTGCCGATCGTGGCCGGCGGCCTGCTGCTGCGCCCCGCGAGCCTGCTCGGGCTGTACGCGGCCGCCGCCACCGCGCTGATAGTCGAGTCCGTGAAGCTCGGCCCGTACACGGAGGGCCCGTCCCGGGTCACGCCGGGTGTGGTCCTGGTGGTCGCGGCCTGCGGCTTCTTCGGACTGCTCATCGCGCAGTTCCGCAGCCGGGTGGGCGTGCCCTGGCGACGCGGCGGCACCATGCTCTTCGACCTGCGCGAACGCATCCGGGTGCAGAGCAAGCTGCCGAAGCTGCCGCTGGGCTGGCACCGCGAGATGGCGCTGCGCCCGGCGGGCGGCCAGTCCTTCTCCGGGGACTTCGTCGTGGCCGCACGGACGAACGGCGGCCGGACCCTCGAAGTCGTCCTCACCGACGTGTCCGGCAAGGGGATGGACGCGGGCTCACGCGCCCTGCTGCTGTCCGGGGCCTTCGGAGGCCTCCTCGGATCGCTGCCGCCGCACGCCTTCCTGCCCGCCGCGAACGGTTATCTGCTGCGCCAGGACTGGGACGAGGGCTTCGCCACCTCGATCCATCTGGTGCTCGATCTCGACTCGGGCGACTACGAACTCTTCTCCGCCGGACACCCGCCGGGCCTGCAGCTCAGCGCGGGCAGCGGCCGCTGGGAGGAGAAGGCGGCGGAAGGCCCCCTGCTGGGTGTGTACGACGGCGCCCAGTTCGACCCGGTGAAGGGCTCGCTGCGGCCCGGGGACGTACTGATGCTGTTCACGGACGGACTGGTCGAAACCGCCGACCGGGACATCGTCGAGGGCATCGACCGGCTCACCGGCGAGGCCGACCGCTATGTCGCCGGCGGCTTCCACGGCGCCGCCTGGCATCTCATCGAAGCGGTGGCCAGGGACGTCAACGACGACCGGGCCCTCCTCCTGATCTGCCGCGAGGGCCTGACACCGGTACGCTGACCGCGCCCCACGGATTTCGGCAACGCGGCGGCAGCGGCCCGTACCGAGGAGACACTGATCCCGTGACGCAACCTCTCCTGACCCTGGCCGAAGTCGAAGCGCTCGCCCGCACGGCGCACGCCGCCCAGACCGACAAGGCCGGCCGCCCCTACGCCGAACATCTCCAGGCGGTGGCGGACGGCGTCCGCGATCGCGGCGGTGACGACGACCAGATAGCGGCTGCCTGGCTGCACGACGCCGTCGAGGACGACGCCCTCTCCGAGGACTGGCTCGGCGAAGCCGCGCTGACCCCTCGTACGAAGGACATCGTGCTGGCGCTCACCAAACAGGACGGCGAGTCCCCGGAGTCGTACGCGCGGCGCATCCGCACCACCCGGGGCGCCCTCCTGGTCAAGGCGTCCGACCTCGCGCACAACGCCGACCCGAACCGGCTCGCGGTCCTCGACGAGCACACCCGGGCCCGCCTGACGAAGAAGTACGCGACGATGCGCGCCCTGTTGGGGCTGCCGCCGGACTGAACCGGCGTTCTCCGCGGACTCCGCGCGCGGCGCCCTCGCGGCACGCAGAAGGGGCGGGCCCGGAGATCCGGACCTGCCCCTGTCGTATGCCCGTCGGCCACGCGCCCGTCGGCCACGCGTCGGCCGGTTACGCGTTGGCCTTCGCCCGCTCCCGTGCCAGGTCCGCCGCGTCCCGTTTGAAGGCCCACGCCATCTTCGGCTCCATCGCGAAGCGGAACACCCGCTGGACGGGCCGCGTGCACAGCACGGTCACGAGCGTGACAGCCGCGAACGTCACGCACACCTCGCCGAGCGGCTTGTGCACCCATCCGTGGTCGAACCAGCCCCAGAAGTCGGACCCCTTGATCACGAAGCCGTGCAGCAGATAGCCGTACAGCGTGCCCGCGCCGAGCGCCGTGAACCACATCTTCCGCCGCGGCACCCAGGCGAAGAAGCACGCGGTGAGCACCAGCGAGCAGCCGTAGAGGGCGAGCGTCATGACGACACCGGCCCACCAGGGAGCGCCCAGCTCCTGCGCGCTGTCGCGGTGGTAGAACCAGGTGGCGTTCATCCGGGGCGCCGCCCAGTAGCCCACGACCAGGGCCGCGGCCAGGATGGGCACCGACAGGACGCGCATCTCGCGACGGCGCACCAGCTGGAAGTGCTCGGGCTTCATGAGCAGGCCGAGAACGAAGAACGGCAGGAACTGCAGTACCCGCTGGAGGTCCAGGTCGTCACCGATCTCGGGCGAGACGGCCGCGAGCAGGGCGAGACACAGGGCGATGGGAAGCGGCCAGCGGACCACCTTCCACAGGGGGGTCGTCAGACGCCAGACGAAGAGCGCGATCAGGAACCAGGTGAGGTACCAGGGGTCGAGCAGGCTGATCTCCTGGTCGGACACGCCCCCGGCCCAGCGGTTGAACAGGGAGTACGCGGTCTCGAACAGGATGTACGGGACGACGACGCCGGTGACGAGCCGCTTCAGGCGGTCGGGGCGCATGTCGAAGCTGCGCGAGAAGTAGCCGGAGATGATGATGAAGGCCGGCATGTGAAACGTGTACACGACCGTGTACAGCGTCTCCGCGACACGGCTCTGACTTTTCAGCGGCTCCCACACGTGCCCCATGGCCACGAACGCGATCGCCAGGTACTTGGCGTTGTCGAAGAACGCGTCGCGCTGCCCGGCGGGCTTGCCGCGCGGTGCGGCACGGGTGGCCGCCGCGGTGACCGGGTGCGAGCGAGGGGCGGGCACTCCGCCCGTCAACGGCTGCGCCGGCGGGAGGGGTGATCTGTGGTGGTCGTGGGGTCGGAGCGAGTTGGTCACAGGCCCTCCCGCCAAGAACTCCGGGAGACGACCCTGGACCTCGCTGCGCGTTCGGGGGACGTGGCGGCGTGGAACATCTGAGGCACCCTAGCCTTGTCTGTGCGTTCTCGTAAAACGCCCGATGTCATTCCTGCTTATCGCCTGCGCCTACCCCGGATTTGGAGATGTGTGCCTACCGGTTCGCAAGTAGTTCCGGATACCGATTTGCTTACCGGCATGGGGCGTTCTGTCCTACTTCATACTGACTAAATGGTGCATAGCACCCGCGGGCGACTCTGGGGTTATGTCCGGTTCGGCAGGCTTTAGTTACCCGCCCTCGGCGTTCGCCGTGTGCCTGTGGCAACAATTCGAATTACCTGCGAACAAGGTGTGTGGACACGGCAACGGTCGCCCTGAATTCCCTGTGCGGCACGCCTTCGAATTGCGCTGCGCAGAGGCGCGGTTGACGTGTTCCGCGGGAGCGGGGGAGCGCGGCGCCGGTCCGTGCCGACGGGTCCCCGGACCGTTCCCGGGTCTGGGCTTGGCCAACGATGCGTCACCTGTCGCATACGAGTGGCCTGTTGGTGGCACGATGGTTCTGGCGGGGGTGTGCGGGGCTGCACCTCCGGGCCGGGAGAGCGGACCGACCGTAGGGTGTGATCAGTTGTGGCCATTTCGCTGTCAGTGGTGCTGCTGTTGGCGATCATCCTCGTGGTGCTGATCCGAGGGGGATCGATCAAGGCGGGACCTGCCATCGTCGCGGTGCTCTTCGGCTTCTTCCTCGCGTCGACCGGCATGGCTCCGTCCATCAACCGGTTCCTCAACTCGATAGCGGAGACCATCAACTCGATCAGTTTCTGAACGGGACCCGACGAAAGGCCCCATCGCCGGCCCGCGGACGTGCGCGGGACGCGCGGCCCGCTGCGTGCCGACCGATGCCGCCGACTCCACCGGCACCGGCCACGGACACCGCTGTCCCCGAAAGAGGCCACGGGGCGGACGCCCTTCCGCCCCGGAGAGACGACGGGCGGCTCCGCCCCCGAAGAAGCGGTGGTCGTGATGATGAAGGGGACGAAGGTCCGCCACAACGTCCGCGCGGTCCTGCGCGACGGGGAGCACCTGGTGTTCCTGCGCCGGGAATGGCCCGGCGGCTCCCCTTACTGCACCACCGTCGGCGGCGGCGTCGAACCCCGCGACGCCGGCCTGGAGGCGGCCCTGCGCCGCGAGGTCATGGAGGAGATCGGCGCCACCATCGGCCCGGCCGTCGAGTTCCTGACCCTGACCGAACCGGGCGGCCGGACGACCGTCGTCCGGCACTACTTCCGCGCCGATGTGCTGGACCTGGACCCGGACCGCCGCGACGGCCCCGAACTCGCCGACCCCGACACGGGCGACTTCTCCACGGTCCGCGTCGCGCCGGAGACATCGGCCCTGAGGGCGCTCGAACTCCAGCCGCCCGAACTGGCCGCCTACCTGTATGAACATGCCGAAGACTGGCGCACGTGACGGCCGACGCCCGACGGAACGGGCACGCAGCGGGCACGGACGGCTGAACGGAGCCCCGGGAAACGACTAGGGCCAGGCGGAGGAATGAACCTCTGGCCTGGCCCTACGTCATATGGAGCGGGCGACGGGAATCGAACCCGCGTAGCTAGTTTGGAAGACTAGTGCTCTACCATTGAGCTACGCCCGCACAGGGTGCGCCGCAGGTCAGCGACCGCGGCACAGAAAGCATCGTAGCGGGTCGGACGCCCACATCGCACACCCCATTCCCACTCGCGTCGGCGCTCGCGAAATGCGGCAGCCGCACTGTCTGCGGGCATGTACCCTACGTGTCGCACCGACGGGGTGTGGCGCAGCTTGGTAGCGCGTCCGCTTTGGGAGCGGAAGGCCGTGGGTTCAAATCCCGCCACCCCGACCACCGGCAGGAACCCGCCAGGGCTCCGGCCCGGACAAGATCACCTTTTGGGGCGTGTACCGCCTGCGGTTACTATGCAAGCTGCGTGCCCGTATGTCTGCAGTGTTACGTCTCTCAAGGGCCGCGAATCCGCCCAAGGCTGCGCCCGACCGGCAGCAGCACGCAGCAGAACCCCCCAAGAAGTCAGCCACAAGGAGACCGAACCGTGAAGAGCGCCGTGGAGACCCTGAACCCGACCCGGGTTCGGCTCACTGTCGAGGTGCCCTTCGAGGAGCTCAAGGACAGCCTCGACGCGGCGTACAAGAAGATCAACCAGCAGGTCACGGTGAAGGGGTTCCGGAAGGGCAAGATCCCGGCGCGCGTCATCGACCAGCGGTTCGGTCGCGGCGCCGTGCTCGAAGAGGCCGTCAATGACGCGCTCCCGAAGTTCTACACCGAAGCGGTCAACGAGGCTGAGCTGAATGTCCTCGGACAGCCCGAGGTCGACATCACCGAGCTGAAGGACGGCGAGACGCTGAACTTCACCGCCGAGGTCGACATCCGCCCGGCCATCGAGATCCCGGACTACTCCGGCATCGAGGTCGAGGTCGACGCCGTCGAGGTCAGCGACGAGGACGTCGAGAAGGCCGTCTCCGACCTGCGCGAGCGCTTCGCCTCGACCTCCCCGGTCGAGCGCGCCGCCCAGGACGAGGACGTCGTCACCCTCGACCTCGAGGCCAAGGTCGACGGCGAGGTCCTCGAGGACGGCATCGCCAGCGGTGTGTCGTACACCATCGGCTCGGGCGAGCTGCTCGACGGCATCGACGACGCCGTGAAGGGCCTGGAGGCCGGTGGCGAGACCACCTTCGCCTCCGAGCTCAAGGGCGGCTCCGCCGCCGGCAAGGCCGCCGAGGTCACCGTCAAGGTCACCCAGGTCGCCGCCCGTGAACTGCCCGAGCTGGACGACGAGTTCGCGCAGCTCGCCTCCGAGTTCGACACCCTCGAGGAGCTCAAGGCGGACAGCCGCAAGCGCCTCGAGAACATGAAGCAGTACGACCAGGCCACGCAGGCCCAGGAGCGCGTCCTGGAGAAGCTGCTCGAGCTGGTCGAGGTGCCCGTCCCCGAGAAGCTGCTCGAGGACGAGATCAACACCCGCAAGCACAACCTCGAGCACCACCAGCTCGGCCAGATGGGCCTCGACCTCGCGAAGTACCTGGAGATCCAGGGCAAGACCGAGGAAGAGTTCGACGCCGAGACCAAGGAAGCCGCGGTCAAGGGCATCAAGACGCAGTTCGTCCTCGACGAGCTCGTCAACAAGGAGAAGCTGAACGTCAACCAGGAGGAGCTCACCGAGCACCTCATGCGGCGCGCCGCCTCCTCCGGCATGTCCCCCGACCAGTTCGCCCAGGCCGTCGTCGAAGGCGGCCAGGTCCCGATGCTCGTCGGCGAGGTCGCCCGCGGCAAGGCACTCGCGGTCGTCGTCGAGGCCGCCACGGTCAAGGACACCAACGGCGAGGTCGTCGACCTCGACGACGAGGAGGACGAGACGGCCGAGACCGTCGAGGCCACCACCGAGTCCGAGGAGACCACCGAGGCCTGATCGCCTCGCTCGTAATCCTGGACGGGCCCCCGGAGACTCCGTGTCCCCGGGGGCCCGTCGGCGTACCCAGGGGCCCCGGGAACCCCCTCCAGGGGTCCCCGTCGACGTGCAGGGGGCGCGGGGATCTGCGCGGGCGACCCCCACCACGCCGCAGCCGTGTCCCGGCCCCCCCGGGCCCCTGGCGGGTGCGGCCTTTCGAGGCCGCCCGCCACGGCCCCGAGCCGGTGGCAGGAGGGCGCCCGGGACTCCGGTCGGGGCGGCGCGGCGCATGCGCTCACAGCGAACAGTTCCCTCTGCGGGATTCCCCGGACGGACCCGCGCGTTAGGGTCCATGAATACGAGGGCAGGGGAGTCCCCGGACGCCGTCGGGAGGCGGCGCGGAACCCGGGGTCCCAGGTCCCTGCAGAAGACGTGAGACGGCCCGGCGCCGTCGTAAGACGAGCAGGTGGATACGTGACGAATCTGATGCCCACAGCTGCCGGCGACCCTATCGGTGGTGGCCTCGGCGACCAGGTCTACAACCGACTGCTCGGCGAGCGGATCATCTTCCTCGGCCAGGCGGTCGACGATGACATCGCCAACAAGATCACGGCGCAGCTGCTGCTCCTTGCCGCCGACCCGGACAAGGACATCTACCTCTACATCAACAGCCCCGGCGGATCGATCACGGCCGGCATGGCGATCTACGACACCATGCAGTTCATCAAGAACGACGTGGTGACGATCGCCATGGGCATGGCGGCCTCGATGGGGCAGTTCCTGCTCAGCGCGGGCACCCCCGGCAAGCGCTTCGCCCTGCCGAACGCCGAGATCCTGATCCACCAGCCCTCCGCGGGTCTCGCGGGCTCCGCGTCGGACATCAAGATCCACGCCGAGCGGCTGCTGCACACCAAGAAGCGGATGGCGGAGCTGACCTCGTTCCACACCGGTCAGACCGTCGAGCAGATCACTCGTGACTCGGACCGCGACCGCTGGTTCGACCCGATCGAGGCCAAGGAGTACGGCCTCATCGACGACATCGTGCCCACCGCTGCCGGTATGCCGGGCGGTGGCGGCACGGGGGCGTCGTAAGCCCTTCCAGCGCCCCCGAGGGCGGCGCAGGGCCCCTTTCCGCCCCCGGGCGGCGCCGGGCGCCCAGCGGGCCCTCAGCCGACCGCTCAGCCCTTTTCAGGCTTTTCAGGAGACACAGTGAACGACTTCCCCGGCAGCGGCCTCTTCGCCCGCACGCAGGCCGAGTACACCGGTCCTCGCGCGGAGTCCCGCTACGTCATCCCGCGCTTCGTCGAGCGCACCTCGCAGGGCGTGCGTGAGTACGACCCGTACGCGAAGCTGTTCGAGGAGCGCGTGATCTTCCTCGGCGTGCAGATCGACGACGCCTCCGCCAACGACGTCATGGCGCAGCTGCTGTGCCTGGAGTCGATGGACCCCGACCGTGACATCTCGGTCTACATCAACAGCCCCGGTGGCTCGTTCACGGCCCTCACGGCCATTTACGACACGATGCAGTTCGTGAAGCCGGACATTCAGACGGTCTGCATGGGACAGGCCGCCTCGGCCGCCGCGATCCTGCTGGCCGCCGGTACGCCGGGCAAGCGCATGGCACTTCCGAACGCCCGTGTGCTGATCCACCAGCCCTACAGCGAGACCGGCCGCGGGCAGGTCTCGGACCTCGAGATCGCGGCGAACGAGATCCTCCGGATGCGTGCGCAGCTGGAAGACATGCTGGCCAAGCACTCGACGACGCCGATCGAGAAGATCCGCGAGGACATCGAGCGCGACAAGATCCTCACGGCCGAGGACGCCCTGGCGTACGGCCTGATCGATCAGATCATCTCCACCCGGAAGATGAACAACTCCGCGGTCGTGTGACGTATCGCTGTATCGTCTGCCGCTCCTTGGCACGGTTCACGACAAAGTGAACCGCGCCAAGGGGGGCCCGAACGAGGGGCTCGGCAAGGTACCGTCGGACATAAGGCAGCACCAGGAGCCGCTGGACCTAGGCGTCTCCCAGGCGAAGGGGAAGCACACCGTGGCACGCATCGGTGACGGCGGCGATCTGCTCAAGTGCTCGTTCTGTGGCAAGAGCCAGAAGCAGGTCAAGAAGCTCATCGCAGGCCCCGGTGTGTACATCTGCGACGAGTGCATCGATCTCTGCAACGAGATCATCGAGGAAGAACTCGCGGAGACGAGCGAGGTGCGCTGGGAGGAACTCCCCAAGCCCCGCGAGATCTACGAGTTCCTCGAGGGGTACGTGGTCGGTCAGGAGTCGGCCAAGAAGGCCCTCTCGGTCGCGGTGTACAACCACTACAAGCGGGTCCAGGCCGGTGAGAACAGCGCGGGCCAGAACCGCGAGGACGCCATCGAGTTGGCGAAGTCCAACATCCTCCTGCTGGGCCCCACGGGTTCCGGCAAGACGCTCCTCGCCCAGACTCTCGCGCGCATGCTGAACGTTCCGTTCGCCATCGCCGACGCGACGGCGCTGACGGAGGCGGGATACGTCGGCGAGGACGTCGAGAACATCCTGCTGAAGCTGATCCAGGCCGCCGACTACGACGTCAAGAAGGCCGAGACCGGGATCATCTACATCGACGAGATCGACAAGGTCGCCCGTAAGAGCGAAAACCCGTCGATCACGCGCGATGTGTCCGGCGAGGGCGTGCAGCAGGCTCTCCTGAAGATCCTCGAGGGCACGACGGCCTCGGTGCCGCCCCAGGGCGGACGCAAGCACCCGCACCAGGAGTTCATCCAGATCGACACGACGAACGTCCTGTTCATCGTGGGCGGTGCCTTCTCGGGCCTGGAGAAGCTCATCGAGTCCCGGGCCGGCGCGAAGGGCATCGGCTTCGGCGCGACGATCCGCTCGAAGCGCGAGCTGGAGTCGAAGGACCAGTTCGAGGACGTCATGCCGGAGGACCTGGTCAAGTTCGGCATGATCCCCGAGTTCATCGGCCGTCTCCCGGTGATCACCTCGGTCCACAACCTGGACCGCGAGGCCCTCCTCCAGATCCTGGTCGAGCCGCGCAACGCCCTGGTGAAGCAGTACCAGCGCCTCTTCGAACTCGACGGCGTGGAGCTGGACTTCGAGCGAGAGGCCCTTGAGGCCATCGCCGACCAGGCCATCCTCCGCCAGACCGGCGCCCGAGGCCTGCGCGCCATCATGGAGGAAGTCCTCCAGGCCGTGATGTACGAGGTTCCGTCCCGCAAGGACGTCGCCCGCGTGGTCATCACCGCCGACGTGGTCCTGAGGAACGTCAACCCGACCCTGATCCCGCGCGACGCACGGGGCCGGGGCCCGGGGGAGCAGAAGACGGCGTAGCAGATGTAGGAGACACCGCGTGATCGAGGGGCGCCCGGCGAGAACTTCGCCGGGCGCCCCTCGTGTGCGTCCGCCCCGTCCGGCGCGAGCGTTCACGCCGTCCGCTCGGGCGTAGGGAACCCGGTGGTGTCGCGGAACCGCAGGGTCTCGCCGACTCGCGTGTCCGTCGCCCGAGTTGCGTGTGACCTGCCTCATGGCTTCGCCCGGCCGGCGTCCTGGGGGACACGCGAGCGAAACGAGAAGAGGCGCCAAGCCAGGTGGTGCGGCTCGGCGCCTCGTTCGGCGTACGAAGTGCTACGACTTGACGCGGACTTCCTTACGGAACTTGGCCGTGAGGTCGGCCGCCTCGCTCAGGTCGGGGCTCTTGCCCGTCATGGCGGCGGCCAGGTCGACGTCGATGATGACGCCCAGGGTGCTGTGGTCACCCCAGATGCACACCGGCATGTGGATCTCGCTCGGGCCGCTGCCGGACGAGTCGGAGTCCTTGACCGTGGTCTCCTGGCACTTGAGCACCGCGCCGTCGAGTCCGCTCGGCGTGTAGGCCTTCGGGCTGCCGACGACCTCGCCGTCGCCGTCCTTGGTGGCGCCCTTCTTCATCTCGGCGAACATTCCGTCGACAACCGCCTCGGGGTCGTCGATGTCGCCGTACACGCCCATGAAGTTGATCATCTTCAGGGCCAGCGGGTTGTCCTTGTCCCCGGACTGGTATCCCGCGTGCACGTCCTTGGCGTTCTTCACGCCGTGCTTCTCGGCGTCCTTGACGTCGCTCTCGTCGAAGCCGCCGCTGTCCGCGTCGCTCGACTTCTTGTACTCGCCGCCGAGGACCGTCGCCGGCGTCGTCAGCTTGTGCGGGCCGTCGTCCGCGACGTCGGAGCTGCCGCCGCTGTTTCCGGCGAAGAGGAGGTAGCCGCCCACCGCGATCGCCGCCACCACGGCGACGGCGCCGATTATCAGGCCCGTCTTCTTCTTGCCGCCCGACGGCTCGGGCGGCATCGGGACGGTGCCGTAGGGGGGCTGCTGGCCGTACGGGGGCTGCTGACCGTAGGCGGGCTGCTGGCCGTACGGAGGGGTCGGCGGCTGGGCGCCCTGGGGAGCCTGCGGGGGGTAGCCGTAGCCGGGCTGCGCGGGGGGAGCCTGCTGCGGGTAACCGTAGCCGGGCTGAGGGGCCTGCGGCTGCTGGCCGTAGGGGCCCGGCTGACCGTGCGGTCCGGGCTGCTGGGGCTGCCCGCCGTACGGGCCCGGCTGGTTGTAGCTCATTCCTGGGTTCCCCTCCAAATGCTTATGTGTTCCGAACATCCTGACGCACAGGTCAGTCGCCCAAGTCCGCGGGGGCCGCACCGTTACGAAGTAATCGCGTTTCGGGACAGGGGCGTGACGCCTCTAAACTGACCCCGTGACCGAAAACGCTCAGCAGCAGCCATCAGAGCCCAACACCGAACTGCCGACCCAGTACGCGCCGGCCGATGTAGAGGGGCCGCTGTACGAGCGCTGGGTAGAGCGCGGTTACTTCGAGGCGGACGCGAAGAGCGACAAGCCTCCGTTCACGGTCGTCATCCCGCCGCCGAACGTCACGGGAAGCCTCCACCTCGGACACGCCTTCGAGCACACCCTCATCGACGCCCTCACGCGCCGTAAGCGCATGCAGGGTTTCGAGACGCTGTGGCAGCCCGGCATGGACCACGCCGGCATCGCCACGCAGAACGTCGTGGAGCGGGAGCTCGGCAAGGAGGGCAAGTCGCGGCACGACCTCGGCCGGGAGGCGTTCGTCGAGCGCGTCTGGCAGTGGAAGGCCGAGTCCGGCGGGCAGATCTCCGGCCAGATGCGCCGCCTCGGCGACGGCGTCGCCTGGTCGCGTGAGCGCTTCACCATGGACGAGGGGCTGTCCCAGTCCGTCCAGACCATCTTCAAGAAGCTCTACGACGACGAGCTGATCTACCGCGCCGAGCGCATCATCAACTGGTGCCCGCGCTGCCTCACCGCCATCTCGGACATCGAGGTCGAGTACCAGGACGACGACGGCGAGCTGGTCTCCATGAAGTACGGGGAGGGGGACGACTCCATCGTCGTCGCCACCACCCGTGCCGAGACCATGCTCGGTGACACGGCCGTCGCGGTTCACCCGAGCGACGAGCGGTACAAGCACCTCATCGGCAAGCTCATCAGGCTGCCGCTGACCGAGCGTTCCATCCCGGTCGTCGCGGACGAGCACGTCGACCCCGAGTTCGGCACCGGCGCGGTCAAGGTGACGCCCGCCCACGACCCGAACGACTTCGAGATCGGGCAGCGCCACAATCTGCCCAACATCGCCGTCATGGACGAGCACGCGGTCATCACCGTCCCGGGTCCCTTCCAGGGCCTGGACCGTCTCGAGGCCCGTTCCGCCATCGTCGGCGCCCTGCGCGCCGAAGGCCGGATCGTCGCCGAGAAGCGGCCGTACAGCCACTCCGTGGGCCACTGCTCGCGCTGCAAGACCACCATCGAGCCGCGGCTGTCCATGCAGTGGTGGGTCAAGGTCGGTCCGCTGGCGAAGGCCGCGGGCGACGCGGTCCGTGACGGCCGCGTCAAGATCCACCCGCAGGAGATGGAGAAGCGGTACTTCGACTGGGTCGACAACCTCCACGACTGGTGCATCTCGCGGCAGTTGTGGTGGGGCCACCGGATCCCGGTCTGGTACGGGCCGAACGGCGAGATCGTCTGTGTCGGTCCCGACGACGAGGCGCCGACGGGCGAGGGCTGGCACCAGGACACCGACGTCCTCGACACCTGGTTCTCCTCCGGCCTGTGGCCGTTCTCCACGCTCGGCTGGCCCGAACAGACCGAGAGCCTCGCGAAGTTCTACCCGAACTCCGTCCTGGTCACCGGCTACGACATCCTCTTCTTCTGGGTCGCCCGGATGATGATGTTCGGCCTGTACGCGATGGACGGCACCCCGCCGTTCCACACCATCGCCCTGCACGGCATGGTCCGCGACCAGTTCGGCAAGAAGATGTCCAAGTCCTTCGGGAACGCGGTCAATCCGCTGGACTGGATGGACAAGTACGGCAGTGACGCGCTGCGGTTCACGCTCGCGCGCGGTGCCAACCCCGGTGTCGACGTGCCGATCGGCGAGGACTGGGTCCAGGGCTCGCGCAACTTCGCGAACAAGATCTGGAACGCCACCCGCTTCGCGCTGATGAACGGCGCGACGGTCGAGGGTGAACTCCCGCCCGCCGAGGAGCTGTCGGCCACCGACCGCTGGATCCTGTCCCGGCTGAACGCGACGGTCGCCGAAGTCGACGCCCTGTACGACGACTTCCAGTTCGCCAAGCTGTCGGACGCCCTGTTCCACTTCGCGTGGGACGAGGTCTTCGACTGGTACGTCGAGCTCTCCAAGACGACGTTCATGGCGGGCGGCGAGCCCGCGAAGGTCTCCGGCCGGGTCCTCGGCGAGGTCCTGGACGTGACCCTGCGCCTCCTGCACCCGATCGTCCCGTTCGTGACGGAGACCCTCTGGACCACCCTCACGGGCGGCGAGTCGGTCGTCATCGCGGAGTGGCCGAAGGCCGTGTCCGTTCCGGGTGCCGAGGCGGCGGGCGGCTTCCGCGACACCGCCGCCGAGCAGGAGATCGAGAAGCTCCAGCAGGTCATCACGGAGGTCCGCCGCTTCCGTGCCGACCAGGGCCTCCAGCCGGGCCAGCGGGTCCCGGCCCGGCTGACCCTCGACGGGACCGCGCTGGCCCCGCACGAGGCGGCCATCCGTCAGCTGCTGCGTCTCCAGCCGGAGGGCGAGAGCTTCTCGGCCACGGCGACGCTGCCGGTGGCGGGTGCCACGGTCGCGCTCGACCTGTCGGGCACGATCGACTTCGTCGCGGAGCGCAAGCGTCTGGCCAAGGACCTCGCCGCCGCCGAGAAGGAGAAGGCCCAGGCGAACGGCAAGCTCGGCAACGAGGCGTTCCTCGCCAAGGCGCCGGACAACGTCGTGGACAAGATCCGCGGACGGCTCGCCAAGGCGGACGAGGACATCGCCCGCATCCAGGCGCAGCTGGAGCGCCTGCCCGAGGCGTAGCGGCTCGCCCCTGCCCAAGCCCAGGCGAAGGCCCCCCGGACCGAACGGTCCGGGGGGCCTTCCGCCGTACCCGGCCGGACTTTCTCCGCCCCCTCCGCCCCTTCCCGTCCCTGGGGCTGCGCCCCCAGACCCCCGCTTCGGCCTGACGGCCTCGTCCTCGATCGCCGGACGGGCCAAGACTTTCCAGCGCAGGGCGGGCCAAAATCAGCCCCTCCGGCGATTGAGGAGCGGGGGGTCGGGGGCAGCGCCCCCGTTACGGGACGGGTAGGGGCGGAGGGGGCGAAAAACCCCACACGGCCCCACACGCCCCCACACCCCGCCGCCTCCGTAGACTGGCCCCGTGAGTGACCTCCCCCCGCACGACAGCAGCGCGTCCGACGACTCGGAGCGTGATCCGCTCGGTCTCTTCGAGGAGATCGTCGAGGCCGAGACCGACCGCGACCCCGACCTCGCGGTGATCGAGGCCGGCAGCCGTACTCTGCGCACCCAGGGCAGCGGCGGCCCGCAGGCCGATGTGCCCGGGCGTCCTTCCGACCCCGAGGTCGACAAGGCGCTGCGCGAGGTGGAGGCCGAGCTCGCCACCCGCTGGGGCGAGACCAAGCTGGAGCCGTCCGTCAGCCGGATCGCGGCCCTGGTGGACGTCCTGGGGGAGCCGCAGCGCGCGTACCCCTCGATCCACATCACGGGCACGAACGGCAAGACCTCCACCGCCCGCATGATCGAGGCGCTGCTGAGCGCCTTCGACCTGCGCACCGGCCGCTACACCAGCCCCCACGTGCAGTCGATCACCGAGCGGATCAGCCTGGACGGGGCGCCGATCCCCGCAGAGCGGTTCGTCGAGACGTACAACGACATCAAGCCCTACGTCGAGATGATCGACGGGCAGCAGGAGTACCGGCTGTCGTTCTTCGAGGTGCTCACCGGCATGGCGTACGCCGCCTTCGCCGACGCGCCCGTGGACGTCGCCGTCGTCGAGGTCGGCATGGGCGGGAGTTGGGACGCCACCAACGTGATCGACGGGGACGTCGCCGTCGTGACCCCCATCGATCTCGACCACACCGACCGGCTCGGCGAGACACCCGGCGAGATCGCCGTCGAGAAGGCGGGAATCGTCAAGCAGGACGCCACCGTCATCCTGGCGCAGCAGCCGGTCGACGCGGCCCAGGTGCTGCTGAAGAAGGCCGTCGAGGTCGACGCGACCGTGGCCCGCGAGGGACTCGAATTCGGTGTCGTCGGGCGCCAGGTCGCCGTCGGCGGGCAGCTGCTCACGCTGCGCGGTCTCGGCGGGGAGTACGAAGAGGTGTTCCTGCCGCTGCACGGCGCCTACCAGGCCCACAACGCCGCCGTGGCGCTCGCCGCGGTCGAGGCGTTCTTCGGGGTCGGCTCGGCGCACGCCCAGCGGCTCGACATCGACACCGTGCGCAAGGCGTTCGCCACGGTCACCTCGCCGGGTCGCCTGGAGATCGTGCGGCGGTCGCCGACCGTCGTGCTCGACGCCGCGCACAACCCGGCGGGCGCCCGCGCCACCGCCGAGGCGGTGAGCGAGGTGTTCGACTTCAGCCGGCTGATCGGGGTCGTCGGCGCGAGCGGCGACAAGAACGTACGGGGGCTGCTCGAAGCCTTCGAGCCGATCTTCGCCGAGGTCGTCGTCACGCAGAACTCCAGCCATCGCGCGATGGACGCGGACGAACTGGCCGGGATCGCCGTCGAGGTCTTCGGCGAGGACCGGGTGCAGGTCGAACCGCGGCTCGACGACGCGCTGGAGGCCGCGATCACGCTCGCCGAGGAAGAGGGCGAGTACGCGGGCGGCGGCGTGCTGGTCACCGGATCCGTCATCACGGTCGGCGAGGTCCGACTGCTCCTGGGGAGGGGCTGACTCTCGTGCGTACGCTCTGTGCTTCGACACTGATCGGCGAGTTCTTCGTCATCGGCTTCGCCGGACTCGTCGCCATGAAGGAACCCGATCTGTCCACGGCCACGGTCTGGACGGTCTGCGGGGTCCTGATGGCGCTGAGCGTGCTGCTGTGCGGCATGATCACGCGGCCCGGCGGTGTCCAGCTCGGCTGGGCGCTGCAGATCCTGCTCATCGCCGGCGGCTTCGTCGTCCCGTCGATGTTCGTCCTGGGCGCGGCCTTCGCCGCCCTGTGGTGGGCGTCGGTCCACTACGGCCGGAAGATCGACGAGGCGAAGGCCAGGTTCGCCGCGCAGGCCCAGCCGCAGACCGAAGCGGGCGGCACCCCGGCGTGACCTCGCCGGGGCGGTGGCCTTCGGCGTGACCCCACCGGGTCGGCGACCCCCGGCGTGACCCCACCGGGTCGGTGACCCTCGGCGTGACCGCGCCGGGGCGGTGCCTCGCTGCGGGCCGGTGGTGGTGGTGAAGGCGCGGGCCGGTCGTGGTGGTGAGGGCGCGGGCCCGTATCACCTGACGCTGTGTGACAGCCACCCGGACACGCCCTGTAGCCTCGGTCTTCCGCACCAGTGTGACCCGAAGGAGCCATCCCGTGAGCCAGCGCACCCTCGTCCTTCTCAAGCCCGACGCCGTCCGTCGCGGCCTGACCGGCGAGATCATCAGCCGTATCGAGCGCAAGGCCGGCTGGCAGATCACCGCGCTGGAGCTGCGGACGCTGGACCAGGACACGCTGGAGCAGCACTACGGCGAGCACAAGGGCAAGCCCTTCTACGAGCCGCTGGTGGAGTTCATGGCCTCCGGCCCGGTCGTGGCGCTGATCGTCGAGGGCGAGCGGGTCATCGAGGGCGTGCGCGCCCTCGCCGGCCCCACCGACCCGATCGCCGCCGCCCCCGGTTCCATCCGCGGTGACTTCGGCGTGATCGTCCGCGAGAACCTGATCCACGCCTCGGACTCCGAGGAGTCCGCCGAGCGCGAGGTGAAGATCTTCTTCCCCGGCCGCGCCTGAGCGTACGGACGCCGCGTCCGCGCGCACGGAGGGTCACCCCCTGGCGTACGGACGGTCGCGTCCGGGGTTCCGGGCGGCCTCGGCGGGGCCGTCCGGACGATCTTCCGGGCGCGCCGGGTGCCACGTTTTGAAGAAATTTTCTGAGACTGCGTCAGCGCTGCTCGGACAGCCTGACCTGGGGCGGCCGTGAAAAATCCGGCCGTCCCGTGGCATATGCGTGCTGATCGGGGGAACGCGTGCCCCCGATGGCCCGTCTCCACAAGCGAGTCGGCTCGTCATCTGCTGACAATGGCGAAGACCCTCGCGCAGTGTTCGGGCAGGCGCGTCTACGATGGAAGCCTTCACCTCACTGCACCCACCTCGCCGTCCTAAAAAGCCGTCAAAGCTCCACTTGGGAAGGCCAGACGAATCCTGATGGGGAACTCAATGTCGTTCATCGGCCGTGACATGGCTGTCGACCTCGGGACCGCCAACACGCTGGTGTACGTCAGGGGTCGCGGGATCGTACTCAACGAGCCGTCCGTCGTCGCGATCAACACCAACACCGGCGGGATCCTCGCGGTCGGCGTGGAAGCGAAGAAGATGATCGGGCGGACCCCCGGCAACATCGTTGCCGTGCGTCCGCTGAGGGACGGTGTCATCGCCGACTTCGAGATCACCGAGCGCATGCTCCGCTACTTCATTCTGAAGATCCACAAGCGGCGCTACCTCGCCCGCCCCCGTGTCGTCGTCTGTGTGCCCTCCGGCATCACGGGCGTCGAGCGCCGTGCCGTCATCGAGGCGTCGTCCCAGGCCGGCGCCCGCCAGGTGCACATCATCGAGGAGCCCATGGCCGCGGCCATCGGCGCCGGCCTGCCGGTCCACGAGGCCACGGGCAACATGGTGGTGGACATCGGCGGCGGCACCACGGAGGTCGCGGTCATCTCGCTCGGCGGCATCGTCACCGCGCAGTCCATCCGCGTCGCGGGCGACGAGCTGGACAACGCGATCATCCAGCACATCAAGAAGGAGTACAGCCTCCTTCTCGGTGAGCGGACGGCCGAACAGATCAAGATCACGATCGGTTCGGCGTACGACCTCGACACTGACGAGCACACCGAAATCCGTGGCCGGGACCTGGTTTCCGGACTGCCCAAGACGGTCGTCATCTCCGCGGCGGAGGTCCGCAAGGCGATCGAGGAGCCGGTCAACGCGATCATCGACGCCGTGAAGACGACGCTCGACAAGTGTCCGCCCGAGCTCTCCGGTGACGTGATGGACCGCGGAATCGTTCTGACCGGCGGTGGAGCCCTGCTCCGCGGCCTCGACGAGCGACTGCGCCGCGAGACCGGCATGCCGATCCATATCGCCGAGGACCCGCTGGACAGCGTGGCGCTCGGCTCCGGCAAGTGCGTCGAGGAGTTCGAGGCGCTCCAGCAGGTTCTGGACGCCCAGCCCCGCAGATGAGGTAACACTTCGATTCCGCCGTACGAGATCATCCCTTCTCGTACGGCGGATCGTTGGTATGGAGGCATAAACTCTCGCGACAAAGAGTCATAACCTCGCCCATAACACCCACCCGTCACGCACCCCCACCTCATCCCAGCCTCATCGCACCGTGGGCATCGGTTTCGCCCAGGGTGCGCCCCTGTTGACCCACTTACAACGAGGAAGGCACGGCCGCCGCACGTGAGGGACACACGAGAGAGCCGGCTGCTCCTGGTGCTGCTGATCGCCATCGCGTTCGCACTGATCACGGTGGACATCCGCGGCGGGCAGGACTCACCGGTCGACGGTGCCCGCCAGGCCGCCGCGACGGTCTTCGGCCCGATCGAGAACGGGGTGTCGTCCGCGGTCGACCCCGTCGGCAACGCCATCTCCGCGGTCCGCGACTCGAGCACACGCCACGATCGCGTCGCCCAACTGGAGCACGACAACGCGGCGTTGAAGGCGAAACTCGGCAGCGACGACCGCAACCGCAGCCGCCTCAAGCAGCTCGACAAGATGATCAAGGTGGCGGGCGAGGGCCAGTACGGGATCAAGGGCGCCGAAGTGATCGCCATAGGGGCGGCGCAGGGCTTCTCCTGGACCGTCACCATCGACGTGGGCGCGCACGACGGCATCAAGCGTGACATGACCGTCCTGAACGGCGCCGGGCTGGTCGGCCGGGTCACCACCGTCGGCCCGGACACCGCGACCGTGCTGCTCGCCAACGACCCCGACTTCACCGTCGGCACCCGCATGGAGTCGACCGACGAACTCGGCTTCGCCTCCGGGCAGGGCGACCGCCCGCTGCGCGTCGAACTCCTCAACGCCAAGGCGAAGATCAAGAAGGGCGACCGGCTGGTCACCTTCGGCTCGCAGGCCGACAAGCCGTTCGTGCCCGGCGTGCCCGTCGGTGTCGTCTCCCGTGTCGACCCGTCCGGCGGCGACCTGACCCGCACGATCTACGTCAGGCCGTACGTCTCGTTCACCAAACTCGACATCGTCGGCGTCGTCGTCGCGGCTCCCAAGAGCGATCCGCGCGACACCGTACTGCCGCCGAAACCCAGACCCACGCCCACGCCGACGGTGACCGTGACGGTCACCCCCTCGGCGAACGCGCCCGTCGACGGCCAGCAGCAGTAGCAGGAGGAGCCGAATCCCATGCGTTTCAACAGGATGCTGCTCTCCGTCACCCTGGTGGTCGTCGCCCTGGTGATCCAGGTGAGCGTGCTTGCCCGACTTCATCTCCCGGGCGCCGTCCCGGACCTCGTGCTCCTGACGGTGCTCGCGTTCGCCATGGTCTACGGCCATGTCGGCGGCGCGCTCATCGGCTTCGGCGCGGGGCTGCTCTCCGACCTCGCCCCGCCCGCCGACCACGCCGCCGGGCGCTTCGCCCTCGTGCTCTGCGTCATCGGCTATCTCGCGGGCCTGGTCAAGCCGGAGAACGGCCGGCTCAAGTCGGCCACCGGACCCATGATCGTGGTCGTCGCCGCCGCGATCGGCTCCACCCTGCTGTACGCGAGTGTCGGCGCCCTCGTCGGCGACACCGCCGCCCGTCATGTCGGGCTCGGCAGCCTGCTGTTCACGGCCGCCCTCTACGACCTGCTGCTCGCGCCGTTCGTCGTCCCGGTGCTGATGGCACTGGCCCGGCGCGCCGAGAACGATCCGCTCGCCGAGGGCGGTTCGGCGTCCAAGGCGGCCGACGTCTCCACGGGCTGGCTGTCCTCCGGTACCGGGCTGCGCATCGGCAGCCAGCGCGGCGGACTGCGCGTGAAGGCGGCCAAGGCACGGGTCGCCCGCGCCGGACGCATCAAGGGGGTCAAACGGCTGTGACGACAGCGAAGAGGGCCGCCCGGCGCACACCTCAAGCGCCGCACGGGTCACGGAACTTGACCGGCCGGGGTGTCGCCGCGCACAGGTTCGCCGTGTACTCGTATGTCTCGTACACACACTGAGAGGGGGAGGCAGCAGCAGTGACCAATATCCCCGAGACCGGTCGGACCCCACGGGTCCAGATCCGACTCGTCGTCATCCAGATTCTCGTACTCTCCCTCCTGGGCACTCTCGGCGGACGCCTCTGGTACCTCCAGATCCGCAACGGCGACGAGTACGCAAAGGAAGCCTCCGGCAACCACGTCCAGCAGGTCGTCCAGCCCGCAGTACGGGGCTCGATCCTGGACGCGCGGGGCGTTCCGATCGCCGACAACGAGACCCGCCTGGTGGTCTCCGCCTCGCGCACCGACCTGCTGAAGATGCCGGACGACGGCAAGGCCGTCCTCACCAAGCTCGCCGGTGTGCTGGGCATGAAGGCCGACGACGTCATCCAGAAGGTCCGCCTCTGCGACGCCAAGACCCCGCAGCCCTGCTGGAACGGCTCGCCCTACCAGCCGATCCCCATCACCGACGAGGCCACCGCCCGCCAGGCCCTGCAGATCCGCGAGCGCTCCGAGGACTTCCCCGGCATCACCGCCGAGCCGGAGGCGATGCGCCGCTACGCGGCCCCCGGCAAGGCCAACACCGCCCAGGTGCTCGGCTACCTCTCGCCCGTCACCGACGACGAGATCACCAAAGCCAAGGACACCGACTCGCCCTACCTCCGCTCCGACCAGGTCGGCCGCTCCGGCCTGGAGCGCCAGTACGACAAGGCGCTGCGCGGCAAGGCAGGCGTCACCCGCTACGAGGTCGACAACCTCGGCCGCGTCATCGGCAAGGCCAAGAGCGACAAGGCCGAACCCGGCGCCAACCTCGTCACCAGCATCGACGCCCGCGTCCAGCGCGTGGCCGAGTACGAGCTGAACTACGCGATGGAGTTCGCCCGGACCCAGTTCGACAAGATCACCGGCGAGAACTACAAGGCCGACTCCGGCGCGGTCGTGGTGATGGAGGCCAAGACCGGCCGCGTCGTCGCCATGGCCTCCCAGCCGACGTACGACCCGAACGCCTGGGTCGGCGGCATCTCCGGCAAGGACTACACCGCGCTCACCGGCAAGAAGTCCAACTACCCGCTGCTGAACCGCGCCATACAGGGTCAGTCGGCGCCCGGTTCTACGTTCAAGGTGGTCTCCACGGCCGGCGCGGTCGAAGCCGGTTACGACTTCGACGGCCGCTACCCGTGCACCAGTTCGTACTCCGTCGGCGGCCAGGTCTTCAAGAACTTCGAGGGGGAGAGCTTCGGCCCCATCTCGCTCGGCCGGGCGCTCGAGGTCTCCTGCGACACCGTCTTCTACGGCCTCGCCGACAACGAGTGGAAGAAGGACGGCGGGATCAACCCGAAGAAGACCCCCAAGGACTACTTCTACAAGGCCGCCCACCAGTTCGGACTCGGCAAGGAGACCGGCATCGACCTCCCCAACGAGGTCACCGGTCGCGTCCCGGACCGCAAGTGGAAGGCGGACTACTGGAAGGCCAACAAGGACGCCTGGTGCAAGAGCGGTAAGAAGGGCGGCACCTACGTCCAGCAGATCGCGTACGAGAACTGCCTCGAGGGCAACAAGATGCGCGAGGGCGACTCGATCAACTACTCCATCGGACAGGGCGACACCCTCGTCACCCCGGTCCAGGAAGCCGCCATCTACTCCGCGGTCTCCAACGGAGGCACCCTGTACGCCCCGACCATCGGCAAGGCGATCGTCAGCGCCGACGGCAAGTCCGTCCAGGAGATCAAGCCGAAGGTGAACGGCAAGCTGCCGGTCAGCAAGGCGACGCTCAAGGGCATGAACGAGGCCTTCGCGGGTGTCGTCACCCGCGGTACGGCCGCCTGGAAGTTCGGCGGCTGGCCGCAGGACAAGATTCCGCTGCACGCCAAGACCGGTACCGCCGAGGTCTACGGCAAGCAGACCACGTCCTGGCTCGCCACGTACTCCAAGGAGTACACGATCATCATGACGATCTCCCAGGCCGGTACGGGTTCCGGCGCCTCGGGTGAGGCCGTGCGCAAGATCTACAACGCGCTCTACGGCGTTTCCCCGGACGGCGCCATCGACAAGAAGAAGGCCCTGCTGCCGACCCCGCAGAAGAGCCTGCCGAAGATCCAGACCGACGGCTCGATCGACTCCCCGGCCATCTCCAAGGACCCGGCCAAGGACCAGCAGGCCAGCGAGGCTCCCAAGGACGGCTCCGCAGACCAGCAGTTGCCCGCCGGCACCACTGCCTCACCCGGCACCGGCAACCGCGACACCCGTAGGCGCGCGGCCCGCCCGAAGAAGAGGCGGGGAAAGAGGATCCTGACATGACGACCGCGGCGACCAAGGTGCTGAGGTTCCTGACATGACCGGAGCCAACAACTTCTCCGTCTCCGGGTACGGACCCGAGCGCGCGGGCTGGACACGGCTGTTCGCCCGCGACTCGCTCGCCCGCCGTCTCGACTGGCCGATACTCCTGTCGGCCGTCGCGCTCTCGATGATCGGCTCGGCCCTCGTCTACTCGGCGACCCGCAACCGCACCGAGATCAACCAGGGCGACCCGTACTACTTCCTCATCCGCCACCTGATGAACACCGGCATCGGCTTCGGCCTGATGATCGGCACGATCTGGCTCGGCCACCGCACCCTGCGCACGGCCGTGCCGATCCTGTACGGCCTCTCGGTCTTCCTGATCCTCATGGTGCTGACCCCGCTGGGCGCCACCGTCAACGGCGCCCACGCGTGGATCGTCTTCGGCGGCGGCTTCTCGCTCCAGCCCTCGGAGTTCGTGAAGATCACGATCATCCTGGGCATGGCGATGCTGCTCGCGGCCCGGGTCGACGCCGGCGACAAGCCGTACCCGGACCACCGCACCGTGCTGCAGGCCCTGGGCCTCGCCGCCGTCCCGATCATGATCGTGCTGCTCATGCCCGACCTCGGCTCGGTCATGGTCATGGTGATCATCATCCTCGGCGTGCTGCTCGCCTCCGGCGCCTCCAACCGCTGGGTGTTCGGCCTGATCGGCGCGGGCGCCCTCGGAGCGATCGCCGTCTGGCAGCTGCACATCCTCGACGAGTACCAGATCAACCGCTTCGCGGCCTTCGCCAACCCCGAGCTCGACCCGGCCGGCGTCGGCTACAACACCAACCAGGCCCGGATCGCGATCGGTTCCGGCGGCCTCTTCGGCACCGGCCTCGGCCACGGCTCCCAGACGACCGGCCAGTTCGTCCCCGAGCAGCAGACGGACTTCGTCTTCACGGTCGCCGGCGAGGAACTGGGCTTCGTGGGCGCGGGCCTGATCCTGGTGCTCCTCGGCGTGATCCTGTGGCGCGCCTGCCGCATCGCCCGCGAGACGACCGAGCTGTACGGCACGATCGTCGCCGCCGGGATCATCGCCTGGTTCGCCTTCCAGTCCTTCGAGAACGTCGGCATGACCCTCGGCATCATGCCGGTCGCCGGACTACCCCTCCCGTTCGTCTCCTACGGCGGATCCTCCATGTTCGCGGTCTGGGTCGCGGTGGGTCTCCTGCAGTCGATCAGGGTGCAGCGCCCGATGTCCGCGTAGAGGAAGCCCGGGTGTCGCCCCGGAGAACGCGAGGCGACACCCGGCCCAACGGGAAAAGACGGTCCATGAGCAAGCAGGGGCCGATTGGGTACTGCCCACGGCCCGCAATCGCGTCTAGATTCGGTTCATGGCGGACACAAAGCGCGAGATCGAGCGTAAATACGAAGGTCCCGCGGCCGAGGGCGGCACCGACCTGCCGGACCTGACCGGTGTCTCCGGAGTCGCGGGCGTCGTCGACAAGGGCGTCGCCGAACTCGACGCCACCTACTACGACACCCCCGACCAGCGCCTCGCCGCCGCCTCCCTCACCCTGCGCCGCCGCACCGGAGGCGACGACGCCGGCTGGCACCTCAAACTCCCCGTCTCCGAGGGCGTACGCGACGAGATCCGCGCCCCGCTCTCCGACACCGTGCCCCGCGCACTGTCCAGCCTGGTGCGCTCCCGCGTGCGCGACGCCGAACTCGTCCCCCTCGTACGGCTGCTGTCCGCCCGCGACATCCGCCACCTCGTCGACGGCTCCGGTGCCCTGCTCGCCGAGGTCAGCCTCGACCGCGTCCGCGCCGAGCGCCTCAGCGGAGGCGAGGGCACGGCCGAATGGACCGAGATCGAGGTGGAACTCGCGGACGACGGCGACCCCGGCTTCCTCGACAAGGTCGAGAAGAAGCTCCGCAAGGCCGGTCTGAACCGCTCCGCCTCGTCCTCCAAACTGGCGAAGGCGCTCGGCGAGACCGGCAAGCGCCCCGAGAAGCCCGCCCCCGAGAAGGAGCCGGTCACGGCGGGCGATCACGTCCTCGCCTATCTCCGCGCCCAGTACGACGCCATCGTCGAGCTCGACCCGGCCGTCCGCCGCGACGTCCACGACTCCGTGCACAGCATGCGCGTCGCCACCCGCCGGATGCGCAGCACCTTCCGCTCGTACGGGAAGATCCTCGACCGCACGGTCACCGACCCCATCGGCGACGAGCTGAAGTGGCTGGCCGGCGAGCTCGGGGTCGACCGCGACCAGGAAGTCCTCACCGAGCGGCTCACCGAATCCCTCGACCGTCTGCCGCGCACCCTCCTCTCCGGCCCCGTCCGCACCCGGCTCCGCACCTGGGCGCACGCCCGCCACGGCGGCTCCCGGCGCCGCCTGATCGCCGTCCTGGACGGAAAGCGCTACCTCGCGCTGCTGACCGCGCTCGACGCGCTCATGACCGACCCGCCGCTGCTCAAGGCGGCCGCGGGCGACCCCGCGAAGGTGATCGCCAAGGCCGTCCGCAAGGACTTCACCAAGGTCTCCGACCTCGTCTCGGAGGCCCTCGACCGGCCACCGGGTGCCGACCGCGACACCGCGATGCACGAAGCCCGCAAGAAGGCCAAGCGCACCCGCTACGCCGCGGAGGCCGCCGCCCCGGCCCTGGGCGGAGGGGCCGCCGGCCTGGTCAAGTCGATGAAGTCGCTGCAGACCCTGCTCGGCGACCACCAGGACAGCGTGATGACCCGCGACGCCCTGCGGGAACTGGCGGCTCTGGCACACGCGGCGGGGGAGAGCTCGTTCACCTACGGAGTGCTGTACGGGCGCGAGGAGCAGCGCGCGGCGGCGGCCGAGGCTGCCCTGCCGGAGGTCTGGGAGGCGATCGAGGGCCAGACGTCCGTGTGACGACGGTGTGGCCGGAGGCCCGGGGCCGGGGCGACTGAGGGGCGGTGCCCGTCCGGCGGTGCGGCGGGGAGACCGGGGTGTCCGTCCTGCGGGTCGGCCTGGGGCGGCCGGCGCTGGTGTCCGTCCTGCGGACCGGCCCGAGTGGCCGGGGCTGGTGTCCGTCCGGTGAGGCTGCCGGAGAGCCGGGAGGCCGCTGAGGGCGGATGTCCGTCCGGTTCTGCCGGGGCCGGGAGGCGGCTGGGAGCGGTGTTCCTCCGGTCGTGCCGGAGGCAGGTCGGCGTCCGGCGGTGCGGTGGGTCCCTCCGGCCGCGTTACGCTAGATGGTCACCCTCCCCTTGCCTCCGGCAGGGGGCGCCCCCAGTCAGCTCACGAAGGTTCGCGAAATGCCTGCCGAAACCGCCGTGTCGGTCTTCCCACAGCTCGAAGCTCTGCTCCCGCATGTGCAGAAGCCGATCCAGTATGTCGGCGGAGAGCTCAATTCCACGGTCAAGCCCTGGGACGCCTGCGACGTCCGCTGGGCGCTGATGTACCCCGACGCCTACGAGGTCGGCCTGCCCAACCAGGGCGTCATGATCCTCTACGAGGTACTGAACGAGCGCGAGGGCGTCCTCGCCGAGCGCACCTACAGCGTCTGGCCGGACCTCGAGGAACTGATGCGCGAGCACCGGGTCCCACAGTTCACCGTGGACAGCCACCGCCCGGTGAAGGCCTTCGACGTGTTCGGCCTGTCCTTCTCCACGGAGCTGGGCTACACGAACATGCTGACCGCCCTCGACCTGGCTGGCATCCCGCTGGAGTCCAAGGACCGCACGCTCGACGACCCGATCGTCCTCGCGGGCGGCCACGCGGCCTTCAACCCCGAGCCGATCGCCGACTTCATCGACGCGGCGATCATCGGCGACGGCGAGCAGGCCGTGCTCGACATGACGGAGATCATCCGCGCCTGGAAGGCGGAGGGCCGCCCCGGAGGCCGCGAAGAGGTCCTCTTCCGCCTGGCGAAGACGGGCAACGTCTACATCCCGGCCTTCTACGACGTCGAGTACCTCCCCGACGGCCGGATCGCCCGCGTGGTCCCGAACAAGTCGGGCGTCCCGTGGCGTGTGTCCAAGCACACGGTCATGGACCTCGACGAATGGCCCTACCCCAAGCAGCCGCTGGTCCCCCTGGCCGAGACGGTCCACGAGCGCATGTCGGTGGAGATCTTCCGCGGCTGTACGCGCGGCTGCCGCTTCTGCCAGGCGGGCATGATCACCCGCCCGGTGCGCGAGCGTTCCATCACGGGCATCGGCGAGATGGTCGAGAAGGGCCTGAAGGCGACGGGCTTCGAGGAGGTCGGCCTGCTCTCGCTGTCCTCCGCCGACCACTCGGAGATCGGCGACATCGCCAAGGGCCTGGCGGACCGGTACGAGGAAGACAAGATCGGCCTCTCCCTCCCCTCCACCCGCGTGGACGCCTTCAACGTCGACCTGGCCAACGAACTGACCCGCAACGGCCGGCGCTCGGGCCTGACCTTCGCCCCCGAGGGCGGCTCCGAGCGCATGCGCAAGGTCATCAACAAGATGGTTTCGGAAGAGGACCTCATCCGGACCGTCTCCACCGCCTACGGCAACGGCTGGCGCCAGGTGAAGCTGTACTTCATGTGCGGCCTGCCGACCGAGACGGACGAGGACGTCCTGCAGATCGCCGACATGGCGATGAACGTGATCGCCGAGGGCCGCAAGGTCTCCGGCCAGAACGACATCCGCTGCACGGTGTCGATCGGCGGCTTCGTCCCCAAGCCCCACACCCCCTTCCAGTGGGCGCCGCAGCTCTCCGCCGAGGACACGGACGCCCGCCTCACGAAGCTCCGCGACAAGATCCGCGGCGACAAGAAGTACGGCCGCTCGATCGGCTTCCGCTACCACGACGGCAAGCCCGGCATCGTCGAGGGCCTGCTCTCCCGCGGCGACCGGCGCATCGGCTCCGTCATCCGCGCCGTCTACGAGGACGGCGGCCGCTTCGACGGCTGGCGCGAGCACTTCTCGTACGACCGCTGGATGAGCTGCGCCGACAAGACCCTCCCCGCCTTCGGCGTGGACGTCGACTGGTACACGACCCGCGAGCGCACCTACGAGGAGGTCCTGCCCTGGGACCACCTCGACTCGGGCCTCGACAAGGACTGGCTCTGGGAGGACTGGCAGGACTCCCTCGACGAGACCGAGGTCGAGGACTGCCGCTGGACGCCGTGCTTCGACTGCGGGGTCTGCCCGCAGATGGACACGGCCATACAAATCGGCCCGACCGGCAAGAAGCTGCTGCCTCTGACGGTCAAGGACGCGGGTCCGACTCCAGCTGCCAACGGTCACTCTCACTGACGTGAGCGGGCCACTCGATCGGGTGATTGAGGCGCTGGCGGGGGCGAGCAAGGACGAGGTGGCGGCTGCGTTGGCTGCTGCTGGCGCTTCGCGCCCACGCCCTCCTGCGCCGCCCGTCTCGTCCCGGACCCCGCTGCCGGGCCCTGGAGGCGCCGCACAGATTGTCTCCGAGGTGGAGTGGGTCTGAGAGCCAGTTCCAGGCTCGTGTACGGCTTTGAGCCCCTTCCCGATTCGGGAGGGGGCTCAGTGGTCTGGGTTACTCCCCAGCAGCGTCTAGCCGAGGGGGTTGGACCTGTCTCGCAGGGTGGCCAGGGCCTGGGCGTACATGCGGGTCTTGATGGTGCCGAGGGTGTCGCCGGCCTTGGTGGCCTGGCTCTGGGCGATCTCGATGGCGGTGGAGCGGACGGCGTCCTCGGCCACCGCGGCGTCGACGACGCCGGAGGCCAGCGCGTCGGTGCCCGGGTAGCGGCGGGCGGAGAGCATGGCCTCGTGTGCGGTCTGCGGTGTGAGCCGGGACTGGATGAGTGCGGACATGCCCCGGGTGAAGGGGATGTTGATGTCGGCTTCGGGCAGGCACCAGAAGCCGCGGTCGGCGCGCATCACGCGGAAGTCGTGTGCCAGGGAGAACATCGCGCCGGCCGCGAAGGTATGTCCTTGCAGAGCGGCCACGGTGACGACCGGCAGGGACAGCATCCGCGCGAAGAGTTCGTGGACGGAGACGACGTAGGTGTCGTGCTGGTCGGCGTGGGCGAACAGCCAGTCCAGGTCCAGGCCGTTGGAGTAGAACTTCCCCGTGGCCGCGGTCACCAGTGCCCGGGGGCCTTCCGTCTTTTCCACTTCGTCCAGCGCGGCGTTGGCAGAGGCGATCCAGTCGGGGTGGAAGCGGTTCTCTCCGTCTCCGAGATCGAGGACGAAGACGTTGTCCTGGCGGTCGAGCGTGGGCATGGCGGCTCCTTCAAAGTGGGCGAGCGGGGGACGGGCGAGGTGGCAGATCTCGGGGGCAGCGCCGTACCGGTCCTGGGCCGGTTTCGCAGCGCGCGCCGGGTGTGCGCCGCTTGACGTACGGCCGTGTCACGCGTCGGTCTTCGGTCCCTTTGCATCCTGGGCGAGAGCGACCAGGTCGGCGAAGCGGATGACGGATCCCCCGGCGCCCCAGGTGCCGTCGGCCTGCTCGTGGATGAGCACCCAGACCCGCAGGGCGTCCGCTTCGGACAGCCCGGCGGCCTTGAGGACCACAGACGTTACCTCGGTGACCATCCCGGATTTGCGCCGCTCGGAGAGAGCGCCCTGCGGCACCGTCACGTCCACGAGGAAGCGCGGAGCGTCGTCCTCAGCGGTGGTCTGCGCGCCCTCGGGCAGCTCGTTCAGATAGCTCCACGCCTGAGCCCTGAAGAACGGCGTGTCCGGCGCACCCTCCCAGCGCAGCAGTACGTCGGCCAGGGCGCCCTGAACGCTTTCACGGCCTTCGGGCGTGAGGGATCCGCAGGGAGCGGTGAGCTGGATCATCGGCATGGCGGGTCCTCCTCGGCGTCGACCATCACAAGGTTTATGACAGTCGTTATATCGAAGGTGCACGCTAGACTATGACGGTCGTTATATCCAGAGGGGGATGTGGATGACCAAGCCCAGCCCGCAGGCTCGCGACCGGATCGTCGCCGGTGCGGCCGACATGATCAGCAGACGTGGGCTGAACGCCACCAGCGTGCGTGAGCTGGCCAAGCACGCCAAGGCTCCGCTCGGGTCCACGTACCACTACTTCCCCGACGGCAAGGAGCAACTGGCCACCGAAGCCGTCCGCTACGCCGGCGAGACGGTCACCCGCATGCTGCGCGAGGAACTCCAGGCAGGCCCGGTCGCCGGACTACAGGCGTTCCTCGCCCTGTGGCGCGGCATCGTCGTCGCCACGGACTTCCGTGCCGGCTGCCCGGTGCTCGCGGTGTCCATCGAGGAGCCGTCGGCCGACGAGGTCCCCGCCACTGTCGTTGCGGCGGCCGAGGCTTTCGACGGCTGGGAGACTCTCCTCGCTGGCTCCCTGCGCGAGCACGGCGTGGACCCCGAGCAGGCGGCACAACTCGCCACCCTCGTCGTCGCGTCGGTCGAGGGCGCCATCGTGATGTGCCGCGCCAAACGAAGCGCCCAGCCCCTCGACCACGTTGCCGAGCGGCTCCACGCACTCGTCCGCCGGGCGATCGACAACTGACCCGAGGAAAGCGTCCGGGCTTGGGCATAGGGCTCGCGACTGAGCGCTGATTAATCGCTGTGCCCGCAGATCGACACGGCCATACAGATCGGCCCGACCGGCAAGAAGCTGCTGCCTCTGACGGTCAAGAACGCCGAGCCGGCACCGAGCGGTCACAGTCACTGACGTGGATGGGGCACTCGTTCGGGTGATTGATGCCCTGGCGGGGGCGAGCAAGGACGAGGTGGCTGCCGTGCTGGCTGCGGTGGGCGCTTCGCGCCCTCGCCCTCCTGCGCGGCTCGCCTCGTCCCGGACCCCGCTGCCGGGCCCTGGAAGCGCCTCACAGATCGTCTCCGAGGTGGAGTGGGTCTGAGGGGCGTTCGAGGCGTCTGAAGGATCGAGTGACACAGTGATCCCCCTCTCTGACCGGGAGGGGGATCAATCAGTTGGCCCGCGTTTTCCTACGCGGGGGCCTGAAGGGCCCGCCTTGGTCGCGACTCCCTTGACGCCGGACAGTGCCCACCGGCCTTGCTCGTTGAGTCGGCAACGATGCAGCCAAACCCGCCCACGGTCGAAGGAGTCTGGTCAGGAGAGTGGGACGCCGGCGATGGCGATGCGTTCCATGACGCGGCGCCGCGGGAAGTAGTCGCTGATCGCGTAGTGCTGGGTGGCGATGTTGTCCCACACGGCGACCGAGCCCGGCTGCCAGCGGAAGCGGACCTGGTACTCGGGAATGCGGGCCTGGAGGACGAGCTCGCCCAGCAGTTCGCGGCTCTCCGTGTCCGACAGGCCGACGATCCGGGTAGTGAAGGGCTCGTTGACGTAGAGCACCTTGCGGCCGGTGCGCGGGTGGTGGACGACCACCGGGTGTTCGACGGGCGGCAGGTTCTCGCGGTGTCCCGCGATCTGGCTCTCGGTCATCAGCAGGCCGTGGCTCACCACCCAGTCGTGCACGGCGGTGAGTCCTTCGATGCGGGCCTTCATGGACCCGGTGAGGTTGTCGTAGGCGGCTGCCATGTCTGCCCACATGGTGTCGCCGCCGGCGGGCGGGACTTCGACGGCGCGCAGGACGGAGCCGAGTGCCGGCGCGGCCATGAACGAGTGGTCGCTGTGCCAGATGTTCTCCGTGCCCATGAGCATGTCGTCTTTGGCCAGGCGGGTGACCTCGTTGGTATCGCCCTTGGGGAAGAAGGGGTTCGGTTCCGGCTCGCCCCACAGAGCGGAGAACGCGAGCTGGGACTGTGGGTCGAAGGCGTCCTGTCCGCGGAAGAAGAGCACCTTCCATTCCAGCAGGGCCTGTCGGATCTCCTCCGCGACGTCCTCTCCGATCGGGAGTGAGAGGTCGACGCCTTCGACCTCGGCGCCGATGTGCGGGGTGAGCGGGCAGATGTCCAGGAGCCGGTAGTCGGGCTGGGTCATGCCGGGCGTGATGCGGTCGAGCGTGCGCTTGCCGTAGTGCATCAGTGGCTTGTCGAGTGCGGGGGCGGGGGTGGTGACGGCGCTGTCCATGAGTCCTCCGTAACGAGCCGGAATATCGTTACCGGCAGTATCGTTATTGGGGTGTGGGGAGGCAAGAGCCTGGCTGCAGAAAAAGTGAGCCGTAAATCCGCGGCCGAGAGAGCGTCAGTGAGCCGAGCCGACAGCGCGGGCGACGAGGTCCACCAGCGCGTCCACGAATCGCGCGTCGGGGAGCTCCTGCTCGCCGATCAGTCGGAAGAGCAGCGGTGCGGCCACCAGTGTGGCGGCGGCCCGTACGTCGGTGTCGGGTGCCACGTCGCCGCGGGCGATCCCGCGCTCGAGGATGCGCCTTGTCTCGCCCATGATCCGCTCGGTGTACTCCGAGTACTGGCCCCCTGCCGTGCCCGTCTCGGCCGCCGCTCCGATCAGGCCCGAGATCAGCCGGTCGGATCCCGGCAGCCGGTACGCCTCCAGGCGGGCGGTGAGTACGAGGTGGAGTTCGGCGCGGAAGTCGCCCAGATCGGGCACCGCGAGGACGCCGAAGCGGGTTTCGGCAGCGGCGATGATCAGATCCTGCTTGGTGGGCCATCGCCGGTAGATGGCGGGCTTGCTCACCCCGGCCCGTGCGGCAACGGCGTCCATCATGACCGCCCCGATGCCCTCCTCGGTGACCAGATCGACGACGGCCTCCAGGACCGCCCCGGTGACCCGCTCCTCCCGCGGTCGCCCCGGTGTCCGCTCCGTAGCGCGCGACTGTCTACCCATCATGCATCGAGCCTACGATCTCCACGGGACCACGCGGTCCACCCCAGGAGGTATGGGGCGGTCGAACCGCGGGACGAAGCAGGAGCGCGATGCGCCCGAGGCGGCGGGGCCGTTGCCCTCCTCCCTGTCGCCTCGCGAACCATTCGTGTCTAGCCGAGGGGGTTGGTCGTGTCCCGCAGGGCGGCCAGGGCCGGGGCGTACATCCGGGCCTTGATGGTGCTGAGGGTGTCGCCAGCCTTGCCGGCCTGCGCCTGGGCGATCTCGATGGCGGTGGCGCGGACGGAGTCCTCGTCGACCGCCCGGTCGACGATGCCGGCGGCCAGTGCGTCGGTGCCCGGGTAGCGGCGGGCGGTGAGCATGGCCTCGTGTGCCGTCTGCGGTGCCAGCCGGGACTGGATGAGTGCGGACATGCCCGGGGTGAAGGGGATGTTGATGTCCGCCTCGGGCAGGCACCAGTAGCCGCGGTCGGCGCGCATCACGCGGAAGTCGTGTGCCAGGGAGAACATGGCGCCGGCCGCGAAAGTGTGTCCCTGCAGAGCGGCCACCGTGACAACCGGCAGGGACAGCATCCGCGCGAGGAGCTCGTGGACGGAGATGACGTAGTCCTGGTGCTGGTCGGCGTGGGCGAACAGCCACTCCAGGTCCAGGCCGTTGGAGTAGAACTTTCCCGTGGCGGCGGTCACCAGGGCGCGGTGCCCATCAGCCTTCTCCACCTCGTCCAGCGCGGCGTTGGCGGAGGCGATCCAGTCGGGGTGGAAGCGGTTCTCGCCGTCTCCGAGGTCGAGGACGAAGACGTTGTCCTGACGGTCGAGCGTGGGCATAGCGGCTCCTTCAGAGCGGGTCGTTCGCAAGGTGACAGGTCAAGGCCGCGGCGCGACTGTTCAGGTCAGAGGCCGCGCCGCCCGGGCATATAGGGCGACTAAGGCAGGCTGACGACTACCGGCCTGGGCCCAACAATAACGGAACTGCCAGTAACGTATCTAGAGGGTCAGGCCCTGGACGCCGGGCTGGAGGCTCGACACGGACGTCGCCACCGATAGGGACTTCCGGGTGGGCAGACGGCCCAGCATGATGAACGTACGTGCGGCTGTGACAGCGGAGCTCTCCCGACATCCGCAAGGGGGTCCGCACCCCTCTGACGGACGATCGGCGTGAATGGTCAGAAGGGAAGTTCCGGTGCCGTTGCGCCTCGCGTGATGGTCAAGACGCGCTCGTGGAAGTCGCGCGAGGCGGTCTCGCGGGGGTAGCGAGAACGGAGTTCCCTGTCCAGTTCGTTGGCGACTAAAAGCAGGGAGGGAAGTGACCTGCGATCGGCTGCAAGGGCCGTGGTGCCTAGGCCGACGGCTTCCTCTATGTCCCCGGTGCGGGCGGCGGCGACTCCGAGAGTGAGGCGAGCCTCTGCAGCGCGCATGGGGGAGATCTCGGTTCCGTCGGGTCCGGTGCTGATGCGGATCACGGACCGGGCGTGAACAGCGGCGCGTTCATCGTCTCCGAGTAGCCGGTAGGCGTCCATCTCGTAGAAGTCCCACTTGTCAGGGTCGATGATGAAGTGGTGTTCGGGGTGATCCGGGCGGGGCAATCGGTCCAACCTCGCGCGTCCGGCGTCGAGGGAGTCGCGGACGAGCCGGGCGTCTCCCATGCGGGCGGCAGCGCGCGCTTTGTGCGCGTAGAGCTGTACGCCGACTGAGTGTGACTGGTCCGCGGAGTGGCCAGCCTCTACGGCGTCGAGCATGTCAGTCCAGCGGCTTTGGGTAAGAGCGAACCATGCCTCGATCTCCCATGCCCAAGCCTTGATCTCGCCGTGTCCGGCCTCGTCGCCGATTCGGAGCGCTGCGGCTTTGCTGAGGTTGGCGGCCTCCCGCTGCCCGCGGTCGTACTGAACGCATGCGTTCAGCAGGAAGAGCCATCCTGCATCTACGAGGAGCTCGCGGTGCTGACGCAGCGTCATTCGACCTTCAAGCTGCTTTGTGACGTACTGCAAGCCGTTCCGGGTGCGATCGTGGAGGTAGTCGGCATCCGCATATGGATAGGCGCGGGCCAATTGGTCGATGCCCTGCTCGATCGACTCCAGTGCTGCGCTGTTGATGTTGGACATTTCGGTTCGCCGTAACACCTCAGCGACGTCCCGCAGCCCTGAACCACCCTGGGCAATCAGCGTGCTTGGGTCGTCGGGAACCGAGATGGCCGTCCCTCGCTCCAGCTCCCACGGGCGTGGAGTCAGGCCAGCAAGGTGGCCTGGAATGCGCAGTCCATCCACCACTTCGAGGATCTTGCGGTGCTGCGTGATCCGTGGTCGAGCGCCCTTGCCGTCGGTCTCCGGCCGGGCCATCTTGCCGATGTGCTCGCGCTTGTAGCCGATCGCCTCGGCGATCTTGGCGTGTCGTGATTGGCGATCGCTGAGCGCACATCGGCGCGTTCCAGCACGTGCGGCGGCAACGCAGCCGGCGTCGGAGCAGCTTCGGTCATTTCACTTCCCCATTGTGACTGACCTGACCTGATGTTGACTCTGTGTCCGTTCTGCGAGTGTACCCACGCAGGGGGTCCCCAAGAGGGGGGAGCGACGGCCGATACAGGAGGTGCATCCTCTGTCCACCCTGCCGGGAAAGCCCCGGTAGACGTGACCAGAGATGGTGGCTTGTGGCATGGATGCGAGAAAAGCGGCGCAGCACATGCACGTGGTGAGCGAGCTGGATGCCTTCGCTCACTGGTACGCGGCGCCCGATGCGTCCTCGGCCGGGCACTTCTTGACGCTGACGCTCTTCGCCGAGTTCCCCGACACGCTGCGCGTTGCTCGCGACATGACTGCCACGTTCCTTCAAGGCGCTGGCGCGGTCGCTGCCGTTGACGATGCACGGTTGATCGTCTCGGAACTCGTCGGCAATGTGCTGAACCATGCAGTGCCGGACCGGTGCCTTGCTCATCCCGGTGGGAATCGGCGTATCGACGTCACCTTCAAGTTGTGGCCGAAGTGGCTGTTCATCGGGGTCACGGACGAAGACTCGACACCGCCTCTCACGCCGCAGGGAGAGACGTTCTCCCCTCGTCGCATAGGCGAGTTGGCGGAAGCGGTGTTACCGGACAGCGGCCGGGGGCTACTGATCGTTCAGCGCCTGGCCGCGGCGGTCTGGTGGACGGCTGGGGAGCCGGGCGGCAAGACCGTGTGGTGTCGGTTCGACCTGGACAGCGACCCAGGAGACAGCAAGATCTGACGATCTCCGGGCCGTCGGCCCCTCGTTACTCCCTGGCGATCGGGAGTGGGTGGCGGCTCGGGGCCGGAGCTCTATCTCCGGCCAACGGGGCGCGGTCTCCTGGGCTTGATCCTCCGGGTTCCCCACCCGGCTCCTAGGGGACCGCGCTTCACAACCTCATACCGAGACCGGACCACCCCCGCGCCTGGACAGCAACTGGGGTGGTCCGGGAGGGGACGCGACGGTCCCCGGTGCCTGATGGTACCGGGGCCGTTGCGCTGCGTTCTGCCCTGGACCAAAGGAAGTTGACGAACCATTACCTAGATCAGGGCAGAGGTGGGCAAGGTGACTGGCTCGGGTGAGGACTGGCTGAGCGACGGTCTCGACGTCGAGGGCGCGGACTGCGGTCTGTGGGTGTCCGGCGTCGACTACATCGCGGGCTGGCGTGCGGCGCGGGATGCTGCGGACCGGCTCAACCGGGCACTGCTCGGGGCAGGGTTCGAGCTGTCGCAGGTGCGGGCTGTTGCCTCGACGGACGAGAGCGGGCGGGGCGTCGTGCGGGTGGCGGGCCGGCTCGACGCGGCGGACCGGCTTTCCGTGCTCCTGGAGGGGATCTCGGGCGGCGACGGTGGTGCGGCGTGAGGCGTCCTCTGGCTGGTGAGTGGCGCGCGTGGGCACGTCGTCGGTCGCTAAGACTTTGGACGGTAGCTGCCATGGGGCGAGTGAACAGGGGGCTCTACGCTGGCCCGGCGAATCGGGCAGGTACTGGACCTGCCCGCTGGTGTGCCCGATGGGCCCCCTGTTCTTCGAGGCTCGCCCCATGGGAGCTGTCTAAAGTCTCGGCGGCCGGCGACCCCCAGCCCCGCGGGCCCCGGCCCGTTCCGGTGGGTCGATGCCTCGACTCCTTGGGCGTGCTGTGGTGCGGGCAGTCGGGCGACCGGACGGGACCGGCGGCCACGCCGCACGCCCGGCCGGGGCGGCCGGGCTGCCCGGCGCGCCGCAGGCGCGCCCTTGAGGAAGTGAAGACTGTTTCGACCGATCGCCATCCGCTCTTGGCTGCCGAAGTGCCGCGCGGGCTAGTTGTCGGCGTCGATCCGGTAGGTGAGTTCGGTGCGGGCTGCTCCGATGCGGAGTTCTTCGAGGATCAGGGCCTGGTCGTCGGTGCCGCAGGTGACGCGGGAGATGTACAGGACCGGGGTCGCGTCGGGCAGGCGCAGAGTGGTGCGTTCGTCGGGCAGCGGCATGCGGGCCCGTACCGACTCCGACCACCACAGCTCGTGTCCGGCCGCCGTCAGCATGCTGTAGATCGCGGCGGGGGCGGCGTCCGGCCTCTTGCCGAGATCGGATACGGCTTCGACGGTGGCGAATGGGATCAGTGTCCGGAGCATCGCCCGTGCTCCGGTGTCCGGGTCGGTGAGCAGCTGGTCACAGCCGAACAGGGCTTCTTCTGTCTGGAGTCCCAGCAGATGGGCCGTGGCTTGGGTGGTGTGGGTGCGGTAGGTGTGCGGTTCCTCGGCCTGCTGCCACGTGGCTACGCCGTACAGCCTGAAGTGCCCGGCCGGTGTCTTGCCGATGTGGCGGGAGATCGCGGTGACGGGGCCGCTGGCGGAGCGTACGAAACTGCCCTTGCCGTGATGGACGTCGATGAGGCCTTCCGCGCGCAGGGCGGCGACGGCGTTGCGGACGGTGGGGCGCGAGACCTTGTAGCGCTCCATGAGCTGGGCCTCGGAGGGGAGCGGGGCACCGGGTTCGTACTCGCCGGTGAGGATCGCTTCGCGGATCGCGGCGGCGACCTGCTGGTAGAGGGCTCCGGGGCGCTGGATCTCGGTCATCTCGGCATCTCCGGGTGAGGTCGTAGGCACGTCGCACGCGCGACATCACTCGTCAGCATAAGTAGTTGCACCCTCGCCGTACAGAGCCGCATAGTCGTAACTCGTAAGGACAAGTGACGTCCGAACGCGTCGGGCGTCCCGACTGGCCAAGGAGGCCATGCAATGCAGTCCATTCCCGTGGACACGGCACGACTGGGCGTACTGCGGTGCGCCATCACACCCGAAGCGAACATCAGCAACTTCGAGACGCAGGAGGTGAAGAGGGACCGGGACGGCAACCCGGTCTGGACTGTCGCCGTCACCGTGCGGCAGGACGGGCGACGGATCTCCGTCATCGAGATCGCCGTGAGCGGCCAGCCCAAGGGCATCGACGAAGGACAGATCGTCAAGGTCACCGGACTGACCGCGTTCATGTGGTCGATGGGCGACCGGCACGGCGTCAGCTTCCGGGCCGACGCAATCACCCCCGTTCCCGGCAGCCCTGCGGCACACGCGAAGGGCGGTGACGCGTGATGGGGCCGATCCTGCTCGCCCTCGCACTCGCCGTACTGGCCTGGCTGCTCGTCGTCGGTGACCTGCTGCGCCGGCACCGCCCGGCCTGGCACTGGTACCTGATCGGCTACCCGGCCACCACGTGCCGGGTGCTGCTGACCTGGCGCAAGGTCGCCCTGCTCAACGATCTCGCCGTCTCCCACCGTCCGTCGCGTGGGCTTCTCGGGGACCTGGTCGTGAAGGGCGACCCGCTACGGCCGCTCACTCCGCGGCGCTCCTTCCCCAGGGCGAATCGCCTCGGCCTGACGGTGGCCGTGCGCCTGCACGCGGGCCAGACCCCCGCGACGTACATGAAGGCGGCGGACGCGCTGGTGCACGCCTGGAAGGTCCACGCGGTCCGGGTCACCTCCCCGGAACGGGGCCTGGTGCTGCTGACCGCGACGGCCAGCGATCCGTTGGAGCGGCCCGGCTTAGCCACGGCTCCGGCCGAACTCCTCTCCGCGCTCATCGGCGTCCTGGAGAGCGGCGGAGCCTGGGTGATGAACCTGCGCGTGGTGCCGCACTGGCTGATTGTCGGTGCCACCCGGTCGGGCAAGTCCACCCTGCTGGCTCGGTTGATCACCCAACTCGCCACCCAGCGGGTCGCCCTGGTCGGCATCGACTGCAAGGGCGGCATGGAACTCGGCCTGTTCGCCGGACGACTGAGCGCACTGGCCACCTGCCGACGTGAGGCCGTTGCCGTGCTCTCGGCCCTGGTGGTCGACATGCAGGACCGAATGGGCGCGTGCCGGACCGCCGGGGCCCGCTCGATCTGGGAGCTCCCGGAGAAGCTGCGTCCCATACCCGTGGTGGTGATCGTCGATGAGATCGCGGAGCTGTACCTCTCCGACGGCACCCGCGACGGCAAGGCCGAGGCGGAGCAGTGCTCCACACTCTTGCTCCGCCTCGCGCAGCTCGGGGCCGCGCTCGGCATCCACCTGGTCGTCGCCGGCCAACGCGTCGGCTCCGACCTCGGCCCCGGCGTCACCGCCCTGCGGGCCCAACTCGGCGGACGGATCTGCCACCGCGTCAACGACCCCGGCACCGCCGAAATGACCCTGGGCGACCTCAACAAAGACGCCGTGGCCGTCGCCCAGTCGATCAGCGCACAGGAACGGGGCGTGGCCGTGTGCACCGGGCCCGACGGCGGCTGGAGCCGCGCCCGCTCCCACCTCACCCCCACCGATGAGGCCGTGTCCATCACGCGCAAGTACGCCGGTATGACACCCGACCTGCCCGGCCTCGGCAAAGCGCTCGCGGCCCTGGAAGGAGACGGCAAGTGATCAGCGCCGGTACGGCCGTGTCCCTCGTGTTGCTCTTCGGGGTCATCACCTTCCTCCTCGTCCGCTCCCGCGACGTACGGATCTGGGAAGCGGTCTGCATCGCCCTGTTCGGCATGTACCTCGGCCAGACCCCGGTGAGCCTCACCATCAACGGCTTCATGACCTGGATCCTCACCGGCTTCGCCCACTTCTGATCAGGAAGGACGCACGGCTATGCCTATGCCTCGCGTGAGGTGCCCGCACTGCAAGGGCGACGGAGCTCGCAAGACCTGGACCGGACGGACACGGCGCTGCCGCGTCTGCCGGGGCACCGGAACCATCCGCTGACCCATCCGCCCTCAGCCCGACCACGCAAGGGAGCGATCCCCATGACCGACAGCGCGCCACCAACCACCACCCGTGCCGTCTCGGCGGCCCACCCCGGAAGGCCACCACCATCACCCCGGAACTCACCCCGGCTGACAGGCGCGCCGTTCTCGACCGCGCGGCGCGCCTGCGTCAGCTCCCCGAAGCAGACCGCGATGCCATCCGCATCGCCCAAGACCCGAAGTTCCCCCGCTGGCTGGAGCAGATAACCGCAACCGGCGGCTGCGTCCACCCCGTCCACCTCTCCGGTTCCACCACCACCCTGGACGGTGCGACCGGCGAGATCCTTCACCACTACGACACCCGCGACGAACCCGGCGAACGTCTCCTCGTCCGCTGCCGCAACCGCCGCGCCACCGTCTGTCCGGCCTGCTCTCGCCTGCACGCCGGGGACACCTTCCACCTGGTCCGCGCCGGCCTTCTCGGCGGCAAGAACGTCCCCGAATCGGTCCGCTACCGTCCCCGGCTCTTCGTCACCCTCACTGCTCCGTCCTTCGGCCCCGTCCACCGCGCCGGAGAGCGGTGCCGCCCCCGTCGCGATGGCGGCACCTGCGAACACGGACGCCCCATCGGCTGCGGGACGGTGCACGCCCCAGAAGCGCCGGTCGTCGGCCGGCCGCTGTGCCCCGACTGCTACGACTACACAGCCCACGTGCTGTGGCACGCGCACGCCTCCAAGCTGTGGGACCGATTCGTCATCGACGTCCGCCGCCGCCTCGCCTCCTCCGCGGGCCTTGTACAGTCCCATTTCGCCCGGCACGCCCGGCTGTCCTTCGCCCGTGTCGCCGAGTACCAGAAGCGTGCTGCCGTCCACGTGCACGCCGTAGTCCGACTCGACGGCCCGAACGGGGCGGCCGATGAACCTCCGACCTGGGGTACTGCGGAACGGCTCATCAATGCAGTGCGGGCATCCGCCTGCCGGGTCATGGTCTGTACGACCTATAGCCGTGCCGTCGGTGAGTTGACGCTGCGCTGGGGTGCCCAAATCGACGCTCGGCCACTAGTGAGAGACGGCGACGGCCTGGACGATGACGCAGTGGCCGCGTATGTGGCCAAGTACGTCACCAAGGGCGCGAGCGACACCGGTACCGGTACCGACTATCCAGTCACTACCGACGGCGACATCGAGGCTGCACCCGTAAGCGACCACGTTCGCACGCTGATGCGCACCTGTTGGAGCCTGGGTGGCCTCCCTGAATACGAATCCCTCCGCCTCCGAGCCTGGGCCCACACACTCGGCTACCGCGGCCACATCCTCACCAAATCTCGCGCCTACTCGACCACGTATGCAGCGCTACGCGCTGAACGCGCCCGGCACGTGGGCTATGTCGACATGCCCAACGTGATCACCGAACGGCAGTGGCGCTACGTCGGCTCGGGCCATACTCCCGGCGCTGCGTTCATAGCGATGGGAATCGCTGATGACCTCACGGAGTCACTCCGTCTTGGCCTGGAGGCTAGACAGGCAGGGGGTGACGGCGATGGCTGAGGCGCCTCAACTTGAGCCGCCTGGAACCTCGGCACCGCTGCGGAAGGCCGATGACAAGGGTGCGAGTCGGATCACCAGCGAGATAGTGATCATTGACGATGACGGCACAGAGGAGCCGTTCGACGCCAGGGCGTGGTTCTCGTGATGCAGACGGATACCGATTTCAGTTACGGCACGTCTGCATCAGCAGCGTGTGGCTACTCGTCGTCCTCCTCGGCCGATGTGCCTGGCCGCCTGCCGTCAGTCGGAGCCGGCGCGGTGGACCTTTCTTTAGCAGTGGGTCGACGATCATAAATGCGGATTGCGGCGGCGACCCCTGCCCCGGCGACCGTCGCAGCCGCAGCTGCGCGGTCGGGATCCAGTACATCCCCCAGCACGAGCCCGCAGACCACTGCGGTGGCACTCAACGCCGTGGCGACCCATCCTGCTCGCTTCTGTCCCTGCGTCACACCTTTCACCCCTCCGGTGTCAGTTACGGATCATTCGCTGTTCGCGAGAGCGTTCTCGCATGTCAAAACGACCACGTCCGAGGTTGTTTCATGCATTTTTGGATCAAGCTGGAACGGATCGGCACAAGTGGCTCGCGCGCCGCTATCTTGGAACAGGCATGACTTGGACCGGTGACTGCAGGTAGGGGACTGGTGGTGGGACCAGAAAACTCCGCAAGCGGGAGTAGTTCGGCGCGCTCCGTCGCGGACCTGTTGGGCGAGTTGCGCGAGGCGGCTGGGAAACCGCCGCTCCGCGAAATAGTGGCCATCACAAAGAAACTAGAGATGGATCACCGGGCGGAGGACTTGCGATCTCTGGAAGGGCCGCATGCAGAACCTGTGGAAGTACCTCTATCTACCCTCCGGCGTCTCTTGGCGGGCAGCCGAATCACGCAATGGCCGCAGGTCTATACGACGCTTTGGGCGTTGAGCCGCCCGATTCAGCGCCCTGCAAAGGAAAAGGCTGAGGATTTGTGGCGCTCGTGGAACGCGCAATCCGATGCCAGGAACGATGAGGACGATGATGGCGACCGTGAGGCGACCGTCTACCGTACGAGTGTTCGCGAGGTTTGTCGCAATACTCTCAGAGATCCTTCGTTGCCGCTCACAGTCTGGCGGCCATCTCACGGCATTGCCGATTCCCGCGAGGCTTTGCGGAGCTGGCTGACCTCCGCGCAGCGCCTGGGTACCGTCGTGGGTGGGGTTGGATATGGAAAGTCGATGCTTGCCGAGTGGTTGGCAAATGAACTAGCCCTGGAGCTGGACGGGCCCGTACCTGTGCGAGTGTCCGCGCGTCGAGTTTTCGCGGTGCCGGAAGAAAACAGGGGCTCGGCGGTCGAAGTGGATACGCATCTGCTGGGATTTTCTTATCCACCGCTTCCTCTGCAGGTGAGGAAAGGAATCGAGGACGGGAAACTCGATGCTGTAGTAATCCTCGATGACCTAGATGAAGTAGGTGCTCTGACGACTACTGGATTCGACTCGCCGCGTGACGTACTGCAACAGGCCTTCGCCTCCCTAGGGTCGAATGTCCGAATCATCGTTTGTTGTCGCGCAGTTGCACTCAACTATTCAGACTCCCGCCATGTAGTTGAGCGGCGCGCTCTCATGGAGGAGACCGAGTGGGCAATTCGTCAGGTGATCAGTCCCGATACGGTGACATCGACGCTGCTAGGCCTAGACCCTGTAGAAGTGGATGACGCTGAAGAATTTCTGCGCCTCCAGGGTGTTTCGGATGGATGGTTTGCCGGTGTCGCTTGGCCCCTTCCGGTAGAACTCACACCGCAGTTGATCCAGCTTCTCATCACCCTTGGGCGGCACCCTCATGGTAAGGTGCGCGAGCTATCCTTGGACCAAATCTATGAGCAAGTAACTTTTGCCTGGAAGCGAAGTGTGCCCATTCTGGAAGGGATCGATCGTCGAGAATGGTCACACCTTCTCTCATATCTAGAAGGGCGCTCAATTTCTTTCGCGCGATCCGTGCAATTCTCGCCAGAGTTGGATAGGATTGCCGAACTTGCAGGATTTCTGAGTTTTGATCAGTTGGGTCGTTTGAGGTTCAGTCACTTTTCATGGCAGGAGTTCTTTCTGGCCAGGTATCTGGCCTCCGAAATCCAGTCCAACAAAGCTGGCCTGCTTTCGCGACTGAACCTGCTATATGATTCGAATGTTAATCGATTCTTGGTCCCCCAACTCCTCCGTGCCAGAAACCCTGGTCCCAGGATGCTCCGTGAGCAACTCAGAGTCGTGACGGTTGGAGATTTTAAGGAATTTCTCGCCGATACGCAGTGGCGAGACGGGATGGGGTGGGGCATCCATCCTGCGGAAGAGCGAATTCGTGATCGCTGGAAGCCTCAGGGGGAGATGGCTGGGCATTTGAGTGAGCATGGTGGACCATCGCCTGATGCGGCGGACGGCGATCCCATCACCCATGTATCCTGGTATGACGCCGAGCGTTTTGCTGCCTGGCTTGGTTGTCGCCTGCCAAATGGTGCAGCGTCCGTGATGAATGCCCATGATTCGCCTGTCCTTCCTTACGTGTGGACCGAAAAGTGGGCCGACGAATCGATGGCCGAGATGGAACTTCAGCCTCTGCGTCAAGAGCTATCTGCTCGAAAGGCGTCGCGAAATCCCGATTTCAGGAGTTCGCAAATCGGTATCGCGGTTGCGACCGCAGTGCGGTTTTGGTCGGAGGGTGCCTGGGTGTCGGGTATGGGCTCAAGGATCCGTTAATTACCTTTGGGATGATCGCGGATCACTGAGGTGCTAGGCAGGCTGATGCACTCTTGTTGTGTCAGAAGGTTTCCGCGAAGTCGTCTTCCTTGAGTATCAGGCGGTCCCGTACGTCCTTCGGGATCATGAGCTTCATGCGGATGTGCGGAGCGCGTACGCCCTGCACCTTGCTCCTCGTGATCTCGCACTTGACGCCCACCCGGAGCAGATCGGCGGCCATGGCCTCCATGCCGCCTTCTTCCCAGCGGCTACGGAACGTCTTGCCGTTGTGTACGGCGACCCACCGGTCCTGTGTCGACTCCGGGTCGATGGCCTCCAGTTGCTTGATTAGGCCGTCCAGCGTCTTCTCCGCCTTCTCCTTGGTGAAGCGCGTCTTCGTGAAGCGTCCCCCGGGCTCCAGCCCGGTCATGTAGTAGGTGGTGGCCTCTTCCAGGCGCTGTAGCTCCTTGCGGGCCTCGGCACCCTGTCGGTACTCACGCGTCGTGACCGGCTCGTCCCCGAGAACCTTCAGGACGTCGCCCACCAGCTTGCTGTAGATCTCATCGGGATTCGGGGCGCCGTGACCGCCGGCCTTGCACTTGCCGCAGCGTAGGTACGAATACGACCGTCCCTTGACCTGGTTCGTCTGCACGCCCATGTTCGAGCCGCAGTCGTGGCAGATCAGCACGCCGAGGAACTTCGTCGCGCCGCCGGGTTGCCTGGTGGGCTGGTTCTTCCCTCGGCGGTCCAGGGCCTCCTGAAGGCTCTTGAACTGCTCCTCGGTGAAGACCGGCTCGGCTACGCGGATGGGCTGGGCGTCGTCGCCGAGGATCGTCTTGGAGCGGCGTACGCCTCCGTTCTTGTCCTCTTCTACGCGGTAGCCCATGAGTGCGGGGTTCCTGAGGCGACGGAGCAGCGTCGATGTTGTCAGTCCCGGCCCGCAGTAGCCGGCTCGTACAAGGACCTTGGCCATGCGGCGGGCGGAAGCGGGCTTGGGTCGTAGTGCTGCGTCACGGCACCAGTGCAGTGCTCGGTACGCGTCCTTGTCGATGACGAGCGTGACCCTGCCGTCTTCGGCCTCCGCTGTCTCGTACCCGTACGTGGGCTTGCCCACGAGCCAGTCGCTCTGGCTCTTCGTGTAGTCCCAGAGGCTTGCGACGCGGGTGCTCGTGTTGGTTGCCTCGATCTCGGCGATGCCGCCGATGATCGTGATCATGATCTTCCCGGCGGTGGTGGTCAGGTCGATCGAGTCGTTTTTGGAGACGAGGTTCTTCCCGTACTTCAGACACCAGTCGATCATGGTGCTGAGGTCGGTCAGGCGTCGCACGAAGCGGTCCAGCTTCCAGAAGAGGATCTCGTCGAACTCCGGCGCCCGGTTGTTGAGCCAGTCCCCGAGCTCCTTGCGTTTCCACGGCGGAACCTTCATCGCCGACACGTTGAGATCGCTGGCCACTCCTACGACTCGGCAGCCGCGGTCCAGGGCCAGTTTGCGGAGATCGAGCTCCTGGCGGACGGGTGACGTCGTGTCGTCGGTGAGCACGGAAAGCCGTACAGACAACAGGGCCCGTGGGGCGTCGTCGGGTAAGAGTGCTTCAGCCTTCTTCAGCTCTCTCAGCAGGGCTAAGTCTGCTGTCGTCCACTCGGCCTCAACCGAGTACTGGCTGCGGTCAGTTGCGGTGCGCGTCCTTGTTCGCTTCGCCATGACCAGCACGGTAGCGGTTTAGGGCTTGTTGGCATATAGCCGCAGATGGACACCCAGATCCAGATCGGCCCGACGGGCAAGAAGCTGCTGCCTCTGACGGTGAAGAACGCGGCGCCGGCGGCGAGCGGTCACTCTCACTGACGTGAGCGAGGCACTGAGGTCCGTATCGGCCTGTGCATGACTGTGTGGTCGCGAGCCCCTTTCCCTGACCGGGAAGGGGGCTCGCTGGCGAGTTGTTCTACAGGTCCACGGACTGCCCGGCGCGCCGGAAGCTTACGAGGCCATGATCACTCGCGCCAGAGCAGCTCCCGGCCAAAGTCGCTCCGTAAGGTGTTTGGCGGTCCGGAAGAGTGGGATGTGGCTCTAAAGTCGCTTGCCCCCGGTGGCGGCAAGCAGTTCGCTGACACGGGCGCCGAATGCCGCCCGAACTGCGGAGAACGGGCTTCGGCAGCTGTTCGCGTAGCCATGCCTTCGGCGAGCGCGAAGGCGATGTGCTGAGAGGATCCGATGGCCACCCCGGAGCAAGTGAGTGAAGCACTCGCCCGCAAGCTTTCAGGACTGCAGAGTGAGGGAGGAGGAACCTCTCTTGAGATCCTGGAAGTGAAGGTGCCGTCCGTCCTCCCGAAATTGATTCTGGAAATCCAGGTCGGTGTCTCGGGGCAGCTCTGGGAAGTCTCACTCGACTATCAGGGCCATGAAGCGAGTCTGGTCAGCGGAGACCTCACTGAGGACACCCTGAATTACCTCGGATTCCTTGTGCGCACCCACCTGTTCGAGTGGTGGCACACGAAGGACACGGAGAAGTATTCAGCGCGTATGGGAAAGCGACTGAACTGAGCCGCCTCCGCTCGTGAGGCCCGGTCGGGTGGCGCGGAGGCGGGCGGCGGCGACTGGTCCAGGCCGTCCGGCCCGATCGACCCACCTGGTCATGTAGCCCCTCTGGCCCGGGATCGCTGATCGCGGCTGGGCCGCCGTCCGTGGCGTGAAGGCGAAGGATCGGGTCGGGACCCGGCCTGGCTACTCATCTGCCGCGCTCGACGTGCTCATCGTGAGGGGTGTACGTAGCGTGCCGATATGAGCGCGATACGTAGCTGTCAGGTCAGAGTCGGAGGCGTCTCCTCGAGGCCCGGGCCGCCGGTGCGGCGCAAGCTCGGCCGTCCTGAGAGTGGTCCGGGCCGCGCGCTCGGTTGGGGCGGGTGATGGTCCCGTGATGAAGAAGATCTTGGTCGGGCTCGGGGTCGTGCTGGTCCTGCAGAGCCTGTTCGCGCTCTGTCTGGTCAGTTCGCTGCAACTGCTGGTGCTGCGCAACGCCCCGATCGGCGTGACCGGCGCGTCCCCGGTCGTGGACGCCGTCACATCGAAGGTGTCGCTTCAGAGGCTCAGCTATCCGGACGAGTCCGCCGTGCTCGACGCGATCGGCCAGAGCAAGCTCTATGGCGCCTATCTGCCCGGCCCCAAGAGCGACACCCTGATCGTGGTCCCCGCCAAGAGCTTCTTCGGCCGGGTGGAACTGGAAGCCGCGTTCGAAGACGTGGCGAAGAAGCTCCACAGGCCCCTGACGGTGAAGACCGTCAAGCCGCTGCCGATGAGCGACCGTCTCGGCGGGGTCTCCGGACTGCTCCTGATCCCGCTGCTCATCGGCGGCTATCTCGCCGCCGTCCTGGTGCTCAAAGCGACCAAAACGGCTGCCGCGCCCTGGCGTGTGGCGATGCTCCTCGGCTACTCGACCGTCGGCGCCGTCCTGACCGACCTCATCGCCGGACCGGGCATCGGCGCCTACGAGAACAGCCACTTCTGGCCGCTCCTACCGTGCTTCATCCTGATCGCCGCCTCCGTCACCCTCGCCGCCGCGGCCTTTCAACGTCTGGTCGGACCGCTGGGCACCCTCCTGGTGGCGACCCTGTTCATCATCGTGGGCGGCTCGGCCGCCGGTGGGGTCGGAGTCTCGCTGCTCCCCGTCTACTGGCAGCACATCGGCGCCGTCTTCCCGCCCCAGCAAGGCATCACCCTGCTGCGCAACGTCATCTACTTCGACGGCAACAACATCATCACGCCGCTCATCGTGCTCGGCCTGTACGCGCTGGCCGGGAGCATCGTCATCGGCTTTCTGGGCCGCTGGCGACCCGTCAAGAAGGTCGGTAAAGGGGCTCCTTCCCACCGGGCGGGCTCCACACCCGATCTGTCCTCCCGGCGCCCTGTCGTCGCGGTCCTGGCCGCTCTGGCCGTCGCCGCGGTGATGCAGTGCCTGTTCACGGTCAACTACATGAGCTCCGCGCACGAGCCTGTCGCGACCGACCTCCCGATCGGCACCACCGGAGCGTCCCCGATCCTGAACGCGGCCCGCAAGAACCTCTCCCTCAAGGTCACCCAGTACTCCGACGAAACCGCCGTGAAGGACGCGATCGACCAGGCCAAGATCTACGGCGCCATCATCCCCGGAACGACATCGAACACGCTCCTCGTCGTCCCCACCCTCAGCGATGTCGCGCCCCTCGACCTGGCGGGCAACTTCGAGGAAGCCGCGAAGAAGCTGCGGCAGCCCCTCCACGTCGAGCAGTACGCACCCCATCCGCTCGCGAAGAAGGACCCCTTCGGGCTGGTCGAGTCGCTGATGCTGGTCCCGCTGCTCGTCGGCGGATACATGGCCGCGACGATGCTCAGAGCGACGACCGGCACCTCGGTCGGACGCTGGCGCCTGCCCGCACTCGCCGGGTTCGCCGTCCTCGCCGCGCTGCTGGTCAACCTCGTCGTCTGCACCTGGCTCAAGGGCTACCCGGCACAGAAATTCTGGATCGTCTGGCCCATCCTCGCCCTGATCATCGCGGTGGTCGCCCTCGTGGCCGCCGTCCTGCAAAAACTCCTCGGAGCCGTCGGAACCCTCGTGACCGTCATCGTGGTCATGCTCTTCGGCAACCCTTCCTCGGGCGGAGCCAACGGAGTCCCCTACCTCCCGGCGTTCTGGCGCGCCATCGGTCCGTACCTGCCACCGCGCAACGCCTACATCCTGCTCCGCAACACGATCTACTTCGACGGCCACGGCACCACCCAGGCCCTGACCGTCCTGCTCCTCTACCTCGTAGTCCCCGCCGTGGCCCTGCTCCTGCTCTACCGCTTCCGCACCCCTGACAGCCACGTGACCCCGGAGACAGAAGCCGAGGCGACCGCGCTGACGGTCCCCGTCGGCGGCCTCCCGTAGGACAGCGGTCTTCAGGGGACAGCCAAGGGCACCGGGCCGACGGATCCCTGGAGTTGTCAGCCCGCAGATGGATGCTGAGGGCTCGTTCCAGGCGTATGAGAGCCCCTCCCGGTCCGAGAGCCCCTCCCGGTCCGAGAGCCCCTCTCGGACCGGGAGGGGCTCTCGGCGTGGCGGTCGGCCGCACGACGACGGCGCACGTGGGGAACGCGGTGGGTCAGGCCGGGGCGTCGGCGTCCTGCACCGATGCTGCGAACGCCTCGGGGCCCTGCTCCGCCGCCGCCGGGTCCATCCACATGATCTGCCAGCCGTGGCCGTCGAGGTCGAAGAAGCTGCGTGAGTACATGAAGCCGTAGTCCTCGGCGCCGTCCGCCTCGGAACCGCCCGCCGCGAGCGCGGCGGCGGTGACCGTATCGACCTCATCGCGGGATGACACGCTGAAGCAGTACAGCGCCAGCGTGTGTGTGGTGGGATCGGCCATCGGCAGTTTCGCGAACTCCGCGAACTTCTCGCGGCTGAGCAGCATGACGAAGGCCTGCTCGCCGACCAGCATGCAGGCGGCGGTCTCGTCGGTGAACTTCGGGTTGAAGCTGAAACCGAGCTCGGCGAAGAACGCCTTGCTGCGCTCGAGGTCCGCTACGGGGATGTTCACGAACAGCATGCGGCCGGGGTGTGCGGGAGTGGTCATGGTGGGTCTCCAGTCGGTGGCTCGATGGCGTACGTCCTGTTAGACCGGCGCGGCCGGCGGAACTCATCGGCGGATTTCATCGGTGGATCTCGGCCGGGTCGCAGTCGCAGGTTGATCAAGTCCACCGTCAGCGGATGGTGACCTGCGGATTCGGGCCCGGTCTCTCGATGGATCTCTGTTGATTAGCCAGGAATCAGCCGATCCATCACGATTGAGGAAGGTGGGCCAGCGCTCTGCCGAACCTCGGCAGTCTGCTGGTGGTCGCCGCGGGAGGTGCGTCGTGGCCGGAGCCGGGAGCGGGCCCAGGTTCGATCATGTCGTGTCGGTGATGTTCGAGAACCGGTCCTTCGACAATCTGCTCGGCCGGCTGTATCAGCCGGGTGAGGTCGCCTCGTTCGAGGGCGTGATCGGCAAGGACCTGGGCAACCCGATCCCGTTGTGGGCCGAGCACGGCCTCGAACGTGAGGTCGTGCCGTACGGGATCTCGGCGGTCATGGACGCCCCGAATCCGGATCCGGGGGAGGAGTTCACCCACGTCAACACCCAGCTCTTCAGCCTGATCGACCCGGCCGGCAACCGGGGGGTCATGTCCGAGCGGATGACCGCCCCGTTCAACGCGCCGCGCAGTCCCGGGACGGCGCCGACGATGGACGGGTTCGTCACGGACTACATGAGCGCGTTCACCGCGGAGAGGGGACGGCAGCCGCGCTACGAGGAGTACGCGCAGATCATGACCGGCTACACCCCCGAGCAGGTGCCGGTCATCTCGGCGATCGCCCGTGGGTTCGCCACCTTCGACCACTGGCACTGCGAGGTCCCCTCGCAGACGTTCACCAACCGGTCCTTCTACCACGCGGCGACCTCGTCGGGCTTCGTGGTGAACGCCCCGTACGAGAACTTCCCCCTCCACAACGACGCGGAGACCATCTTCGAGCGGCTCGAGGCGGCGGGCCTGACCTGGCGGGTCTACGTCGACCCCGGGATGCGCATGTCGGCGACCGGCATGATCCACGCCGCGCGGCTGTCCCGGTTCTTCGCCACCCGCTTCTCCACCCTCGACGACTTCTTCGACGACGCCGAACGCGGCACCCTGCCCGCCTACTCGTTCATCGAGCCGTGCCTGATCCACGCCCACAACGACTACCACCCCGCCGTCGACGCGGTGTTCCCGGGAGTGGCGGCCGACTCGCCGTCCTCGGTCCTGGGCGGCGAGGAACTGTTGGCCCGCCTCTACGACGCCGTGCGCGCCTCCTCCAGCACCGGTGGCTCCCACTTCGCCAACACGCTGTTCCTGGTCGCCTTCGACGAGCACGGGGGCACCTACGACCATGTGCCGCCGCCCCGGGTGGACCCGCCCGATCCGACGGCCCCGGCAGGTCAGATGGGTTTCCGCTTCGACCGGGCCGGAGTCCGCATCCCCACCCTGGCCGTGTCCGCGTACATCGACCCGCGCACCGTCATGAGCGGCCCGTACCGCAACACGTCCCTGATCGCGACCTTGCGGGACCGCTGGCCACTGGGTCCGCCGCTGACCGCCCGCGATGCCACCGCTCCCAGCGTCGCCCCCGTCCTCACCCGCGCCACTCCCCGCCCGCAGGAGGACTGGCCCGAGATCACGCCCCGACCCGCGCCCCAGTCGGCGGTTCCGCTCGTGCCGCTGGACAAGCCGCTTCCCCCGCTGGGTCAGTACCTGCTCGGTGTCGCCATCACGCTGGACACCAAGTACACCGGGCACGTCCCCGACCTCGACCCCAGGACCGCGACCGGCCGCCAGGCAGACGACTACATGAACGACCGGACCGCCAGGATCTACCCCGGCCTCGTCACCGTTCCCTCCTGACGAGAGGCGTCGGAGAGCTGGATGACGACTGGCTGACGATCGAGGAGGCTGTCCGACGCATCGGGGTACTCCGAGGTGTCCGGGGCTCTCGGCGGTGGTGAGGTGGCCGGTGTCCTGACCGCGCGGCTCTCACCGCACCGCCATCGGCCTCCGGCGATCGTGACCGTGCCGGCCCGGAGAAGGGGGTTCGGGGCCGGCTGTGGTTCACGGCTGAGCGGGCGGCGGGCGGCGGGCGGGGGCGGGTCAGCCGCGGCGCAGCAGCATGACGACAGCGATGATGACGATGATGAGGACGACGGTTCCCAGACCTATGTACACGGGTTTCTCCTTCCCTCGGGGGAGCGGCACCCGTTGGTGCCGCAGGAGCCGAGTGCCCCGGTACGGGGCTTTCAGCCCACCCGGGTGATTCTGTTGCCCGGCGGTGGCGTGCATCCGTACCCACGCCACCGCGGGAAGGCGAGCCGCGAGGGTCCTCGCCTTCCGGTCGCCGCCGCGCCGGCCGCCGTGGTCGCTTCGCCGCTCGTCGGCCCGGATCGGTTCAGCCGCCGCCGGAGCCCGAGCCGTAGAGCGCAGCGAGATCCTTGGACGTCGCCCACCGGCTGTAGGTGGGCGACCGGGGCCAGTCCTCGGGCGAGTCCTGCCATTCCTCCTGCCGTCCGTACGGGAGGACATCGATCAGCGCGAAGGTGTGACCGAGCTGCTCGGTACCTCGGCCGTCGGTGTGCCAGGTGCGATAGACGGTGTCGCCGTCGCGCAGGAACACGTTGACCGCGAATCCTCCGTCGGGCGGTGCGCCGACGTCGGCCCCGAACGAGCTGTCGGCGGTCGAGTACCACGCCATCCGATTGCCGACCCGCTCCTTGTAGGCGAGTGCTTCTTTGATCGGGCCCTGGGTGACGATGACGAATCGCGCGTCGTAGTTGTCCAGGAACTCCAGGCGGGTGTACTGCGAGGTGAACCCCGTGCAGCCCGGGCACTGCCATGTCTTGCCGGCGAACCACATGTGGTTGTAGACGATCAGCTGCCTCTTGCCTTCGAATACGTCCGCCAGCCGTACGGGGCCGTGCTCGCCCTCGAGCGTGTAGTCGGGCATCTCGACCATCGGCAGGCGGCGACGCTCGGCGGCGATGGCGTCAAGTTCCCGCGTCGCGGCCTTCTCCCGGGCGCGCAGTGCCTGGAGCTGGCGCTCCCAAGTTGCGGCGTCGACGACGGGTGGCAGTGCGTGGGTGGTCATGGTCCCCTCACAGAGCTCGTACGCGGCTTTCGCTTGTGCGGAGATAGACCCCGCCGGGCTCCGGAACTCATCGGTCGTCGGCCCGGCGAGGGCAAGGAACTTCCGTCAGTGGCCGTGGGTGCTGCCCGCGTGGGTGCCGCCGCCGTGGTCGCCACCGTCGTGGCCGCCGTGGCCGACGATCGTCCATGGGCGCATCAGGTCGTCGTCCTCGTGTTCGAGGATGTGGCAGTGATGGACGTACGTCGCCGGGAACTCGGTGCCGCTGTCCGGAATCGACGCGAGGGTGTCCGTCGGCGGGGTGAATTCCTGAATGATGATTCTGGTCACCGTCTCCGGATACGACTTGACCGTGTCCTTGTCCGAATGCGCTTCGTCCGGGTCCGGCGGAATCGGTGGGCCGGTGAGATAGTTCGCCAATGCCGGCCGGTCCTCCGGCCTGCGGCCGCCGTCGATCCACTTTTCGTACTGCGCCTGATAGCCCGCCGCGTCGATCGGCTGCCTGTTCAGCACCTGGAAGTTGACGAGGTGGACATGCATCGGGTGGGCGTCATGGTTGGGATTGATGTATTCCCAGATCTCGGTCGAGCCCGCCTTGATGAAATCCTGGGACGGCTCCATGAAGGGCACCGCGTTGAACGTCATGGTGCCGAAGAGCTTGTGCTGGTACAGGACCCATTCCCGTCGACGGGTGTGCGATTTCACCTCGATGGGTGCGACCGCCGGCAGGTCGAGTTCATCGGGCGGTGTCGTTCTGTCCGCGCCGCCGGACAGCCGTTCGGTGACCTGGAACTGCATGACTTCCGAGATTTCCGGTCCGCCGCCGCCGGGGAAGTGGACCGGCGCGTTGTAGTTCGTCAGGGTGACGTTCGTGCCGAGGGGCATCTGGCTGAAGTCGACGATCAGGTCGTACCGTTCGGCCGGCCCGATCAGGAAGTTCAGCATGCGCAACGGCGTACGGAGCCCGCCGTCGGTGCCGATCAGCCAGAAGGGCAGTGTGGGCTGGAGCAGTACGTCCCTGGGTACGTCGAACCTCAGCCGCCAGAAACGCTCGTTCGAGGCGTTGAGAATGCGCAACCGGTAGCGGCGCGGTTCGACGGCCAGGAACGGGTACGCCTTCCCGTTGACGACCGGGGTGTCCTCGCCTTCCCTCTCGGTCATGGTGTAGGCGAGCGAGCCGTCCCGGTGGAAGGTCCGGTCCTGAAGGATGAGGGGGACCTCGAACGGGCCGCGCGGCAGCCCGAGCCGGTTGTCGGCGGGATCGCGGATGACGTAGAGACCGGCGAGTCCCGCGTAGACGTTGACACTGGTCATTCCCATGCCGTGATCGTGGTACCAGAGCAGGCACGAACGGTCGTGGTTGGTGTAGCCGCAGATCGCTTCGTTGGGTTCGACCCGGCTCGGGTCCAGGGTGGTGTAGGACTCGGCGTGGACGCCGTCCGGGCTGAACGAGTGCAGCGGCATGCCGTCGGACTGCGGTGCGGTGAAACCGCCGTGCTGGTGTACGACGTTCCACACGTTGACGTTCGGGGGGAAGGGCGGTTCGCTCTTGTACGGAGGCGGAGCGACCGGGGTGAGCTGGGGGTCCCCGTTGCGGATGGCGTCGATCACGAACTGGAACAGGTGGGTGGTCGGCAGCTCGTTGCGGTACTTGACGACCGTCGGGTGGTCCTTGGTCACGCTGATGGTCGGTCCCAGATAGCCCATCCCGATCGCGTTGTCGGGATCGCGCGGGTTCGTGGCCCAGTAGCCCCACACGTCCGCCGGTCCGAGATCCCGGTGGAAGCGCCACGAGTCCTGCCGCATCGTGATCTCGTAGAAGTCGGCGCCCGGATAGACGGAAGAATCCGGGATGGCTGTCATCGGCCTGGGAAGCGGGTCGACGTATTTCTTCAGCGGAGGGGTATGCGGGGTGTCGGCGGACTCCGTCCCGTGACCCGGCGACGCATGCGCCTGCGTTTCCAGAACACCTCGCGGAAACATGGCCGCACTCCCCATGGCGCCGGCCATGAGGAATCTCCTTCGCCCGAACATCTTCTTCAGCCTTTCATCGGCTCACATGACGTCCAAGGCGTACAGGGCTGAATCGGGACGTCGGTGCAGCACGCCGACCCGGGCCGGGAATCCACTCATTGAGCGGACCGCAGTAATAATTCGACAGGAATCAGAATTGGAAGAGAATTAATACTGCCAGTCTGCATGGATGTAAGCATTCCGAATGGATCGACAATCCACTGAACATTCTTGGCGCGCCATATTCGGCCGCACGGCAGGCTGAAGGATCTGCCGCACGGTGATCGACGACAGGGGCTTGATCACCACGGGCGGAGACGCGGAACCCGGCCGACGTGGACGCGCCGCGGGCGGTCCCGGCCGGGACTCTGTCGTGTGACGGAACGGGGCGATCGAGTGAAATGAGCGCTTCTCCTGGCGCTTGCCGATCAATGGGTCATTTCAGATCAGTACATTCCCCAACATCGGCTCCTCCGCTCACCGCCGGAGCCTGACCGCAGCGGCCCCGCCAGAAATTCCGGCTGAACGCATCCTGAGGCCCATGGAGCGCGTCCGAAGGGCTTTGGAGAGGCCCTGACGGGCGAGCCGGGCGGACGGAGTGGCTGTCCACACGCAGGGAAGGGCTGCGGGGTCGTGCGGCATCGGGTGTGTCCGAGAGGGGGATCGTGGACAGGAAGCCGCGCAGCGGACGTCGGGTGGTCGCGCTCACCATGGTGCGGTGCCTGCTTGTCGCGACCGCTCTGGTCGCCGCCTATTACCTGCTGCCGCTGGACTCGGCCTTCACGGCGACGTCCGTCATCGCTCTCGTCGGAGGGTTGGTGGCAGTGGCGCTGCTCATGGTGTGGCAAGTGCGCGGGATCGTGAGGTCCGAGCGTCCCCGGCTGCGTGCCATGGCGGCTCTGGCGACGGCACTTCCCTTGTTCCTGCTGCTCTTCGCCACGACCGACTACCTGCTGGATCGCAGCGCGCCGGGCAGTTTCAGTGAGGCGATGTCGAGGACCGACGCCCTGTACTTCACGATGACCGTGTTCAGCACGGTCGGATTCGGCGACATCAGCCCGCGCAGCGAGACGGCACGGCTCCTTGTCACGGGACAGATCACCGCCAACCTTCTGCTGCTCGGTGTCGCCGCCCGTGTCCTGGTGAACGCGGTCGAAGAGGGCCGGCGGGCGCAGCGCGCGGCGGAATAGCCGGCCTGCCCCTCGCGCCGGGCGTCCACGGGCCGGTCAGTCGGCCGGGACGTCCTCCGCCGGCAGCCGTCCCGCCCGTACCGCCTCGACGAGTGCCTGATGGTCGCGCTCGTTCTGGTCGGCGTACGCCTCCGCGAAGGTCACGAGGGCCCGGTCGAAGGAGTCCTTCTTGCCCAGGTACGAGGCGATCGCGATCCGGTCGCCGGACCGTGCGTGCGCGCGGGCGAGGGTGAGGCCGCAGACGCCGCCGAAGGTCTCCAGCTGCGTGGGCGACATCGTCTCCGGCATCGCGATGCCCTTCCAGTCGCGCAGTTGCCGTACGTAGAAGTCGCGACGCTTGCCGTCGACGCCGTCCACGCGTTCCCAACCGAGGAAGATGTCGCTCGCCGCCTGCATCAACCGCTGTCCCGCGACGACGCGTTCGCCCTGGTTGCGGTACTGGCTGGCCCCGACGTGGTCGGCGAGGACGGAGGTGTCGGCCTCCTTGGCCTGGAGGAACAGCGGGTCGCGGCCGTCCCGTCCGAGGAGCAGGATGATCCAGCACCGGGTGCCGACGCTGCCGACCCCGACCACCTTGCGGGCGACGTCCGCGAGTTGGTAGTCCTCCAGGAGGAAGCGCCGGTCGGACGGCAGCGTGAGTCCGTACCGCTCGATCAGTCCGCGGAACTGGCGCTCCAGCGCGGCGCGTTCGGTGTCCGGCAGCAGGTCGGTGAGGGGGACCAGCAGCGGGGGGTCCGGCGCGATCATCGGCCGGCCGTCGACCTGGCGCGTGAGTTTGTCGAAGACCTGCACGGTGTCTCGCGACCGGGCCTTCGCCAGGGCGTGGTCCAGCTTCTTCTGTCCGCTCTTGCGGAGCTGGTCCGTCGTGAGGTCCCTGAGGCGCTCGGCGTCGACCTTCGCGTACCAGACATCGAGGTTGCTCATGCCGGCCAAACGGATCATCGCTTCGCGGTACGAGCGCACGGTGCCGCTCACGATGCGGGCGCGCTCGTCGTCGTCGAAGCCGTTCGCCCGGGCGGCGATGACGAAGCTCGCCGACAGCCGCTTGACGTCCCACTCCCAGGGGCCCGGCAGTGTCTCGTCGAAGTCGTTGATGTCGAACATCAACTTCCGCTCCGGCGAGGCCAGCAGCCGGAAGTTGAGCAGATGGGCGTCTCCGCACAGCTGGGCGTTGATTCCCGAGACGGGACTGCCGGCCAGGTCGGACGCCATGATCGCCGCGGCGCCCCGGTAGAAGCGGAACGGGGACTCCGTCATCCGGCTGTACCGGATCGGCACCAACTCCTGCACCCGGGCCCCGGACTGTTCCTCCAGGATCGCCAGCGGGTCCCGTCTCTTCGGACCGGGCCTGTACACCGCGTGTCCCGAACGTGGACAGCGGCGCCGCGCCTCCTTGCCGAGTGCCACGCGCTCCTCGGGGGTCGCGTGAGGTGACGTGCGCATCGCCGTGGTCGCGTGCTGGGGCATCGACGGCTCTCCTGCCTGGCCCTGGGGCCCTCGGATCGCCCGGGGACACGGCACTCGGAGCGCTGCCGTGGTCCCCGTCCTCGGGGGTCGAGCCGATCGTCTGGTCTGGTGGCGGCCGGTCTCAGCCCTGGGCCTCGATCTCGGCGTCGGCGACGGCGATCGCGATGCCGAGTGCTGCTGTGATGTTGCCCGCTGCCGTCATGACGCGGGCTGTGCCGACGATGGGGGCGATGGCGACCAGGACGTCCTGCAACTGGGCCGCGGTGACGCCTGTTTCCATGGCGGGGCCGATATGGGCCATGTAGGAGATCGGCGGAGCGTCCGAGGCGGCGAGGGCCGCGATGCGCGTGAGCAGGAGCATGTCCGGGGCCAGTCCGCACCGTTCGATCGAGTCGACCGTCATCGCGGCGAGCGTGTCCAGGACAGGGGTTTCTGACGCAGTGGCCATGTTCGGGTGCCTTCCCGTGGGCTTTCGGCGCAGAGTGCGTACTGGGTGGCGGAGCATCGAGCATCCGCGAGCGCCGGGCTTCCACCCAACGGTAGATCTGTCCCCGGCACCCCGCATGGCAGCGCGGGCCGCACCGGCCTTGAGCAGTGATGGAGGCCGCTGCGGGCGCCGCGGGGCGCCGCGATCACGGTCGCGGTCCAGCCGGGCGGGCCGACGGCGCCTCCCCCGTACGGCCCGCCTGGGAGTGCCGTTCGGTCGCAGAGCGACGGAAATGGAGGCAGGTAAGCCGCCCAGGAGCCCCGGAGCAGCCATGACCAGCCCCCACGAGCCGTCCGAGTTCGGCGCAACCCCGGAGAAGAACGCGGGTGACGCGGCGCCGAGCGGGCACCAGGGCGGTTCGACGGCTGCGCGGATCGCCAGGAACACCGCGTCGGCGGTGCTCATCGTCCTCACCTGCATCCTCGTACCGATCGCGCTGCTCACCGTGTGGGTGCACGACATCGCGCTGGACACGGACCGGTACGTGGCGACGGTCGCGCCGCTCGCCTCGGACCCCGCGATCGAGGACGCGGCGATCAAACGCATCTCGCATGCCGCCGATGTGCGGGTCGACGGCAACCAGGCGGCCTCGGACATCGCCGCCTGGCTCCAGTCGCAGGGCCTGCCGCCGAAGGCCGCACAGGCCGTGAAGGGGCTCGGCCCGCAGCTCGACGCAGCGGTCGACAGCACGGTGCAGAAGGTGGTCACGCGCTTCGTGCAGAGCGACCGCTTCGAGCAGATCTGGAAGACCGCGAACCGGGAGGCCCACGCCGGGGTCGTCCACGCGCTGACCGGCCAGGGCCGCGGAGCCATCGGCGTGAGCGGCGGAACGGTCACCCTGAACGTCGGCGAAGCCGTCGACGAGGTCAAGCAGGCGCTCGTGGACGCCGGACTGTCCCCGGCCTCCAAGATCCCCGATGTCAACAAGCAGATGGTGCTCTTCCAGTCCGACCAACTCGACAAGATCCGCAAGGGCGCCCATCTGCTGGACGTGATCGGGAACTGGTTCCCCGTGATCGTCGTGCTGATCGGCGCCGCCGGGGTGCTGCTCGCCCACCGGCGCCGCCGGGCCCTGATCCGTACGACGCTCGGCGCGGCCTTCGCCTGCCTGATCATCGCCATCGTCCTGGTCGTCGCCCGCCGCTACTACCTCGACCACCTCCCGGCCCAGGTCCAGTCGGAGGCCGCCGCCGCGGCCGTCTTCGACACGCTGCTGCACTTCCTGAAGGTCAGCCTCCGCACCGCGATCGTGCTCGGTGTGGTCATCGCGCTGGGCGCCTACCTGATCGGTCCCGGACGCCTGCCGGTCGCGGTCCGGGGCACGTCCGAGCGCGCCGCGGACTCCGCGGCTCAGTGGGCGTACGCGCACCAGGTCCGCACCGGCCGGGCGGGAACCTGGGTCCAGGCCCACCGCCGTTGGATCGCCCTGGCCGCACTGCTGATCGTGGCCCTGGTATTCGCGCTCTGGAACCACCCGACGGTCCTGACGATCCTGCTGCTCGTCCTCATCCTCCTGGCCCTGCTCGCCCTGCTCGCGCTGATGGCCGCCTCCGGACGCGCCACCGTCGAGGCCGAGAAGACCGCGCCACCGCGGCCGGGGAACGGCACATGAGGGGCCTCCCGCCGGGTGGCCCACGGTCGCGGACTTCTCGCGATTCTCGCGAGGTGACGCCGCGGCACCGCGTGGGCCGGAGTCCGATGCCGATGCCGAGCCGGGTTCCCGGCGAAGGCACGAACGCGTAAGTCGGATGCCGGAGCCACCGGCCGGCGTTACTGTGGGCGTCGTTCAGGTGCGCAGGCTGCGGCTACTTCTCCTGTCAAGAGAGCGACGCGGGTTCGAATCCCGCCGCCGGCTCCGGCCGGTGTCGTCCAGCGGCCGAGGATGCTTACGTCGCCGCCGCCGACTCCGATCTCTGAACGCCCAGGCATGAGCCGCCCACCACGAGCCGCACAGGTGGGCGGCTTTCGTCGTACGGAGAGGGCGGCGCCCTCGCGCTGGACCACCGGACCGCCGGGACCTGTGCGGGCAAGGACCCTGTCGCGGTTCTTTCCTGACGGACCGACAGGAGTCCTGTCACCACGGTGTGGTGTACTCATCCGGCGATCATGACGAGACTGCTTGCGGGGGACTTGATGAGCACCGAGGACGACATGCTTGACGCGTGGGTGGATGTGGAGGAGCGGCTGCCCTGGCTGCCTCTCGATCCCTACCTCGTGGGTGAGGAACGGCGCGGCCTGCTGGTGGACGAACTGAAGCAGTCCGGCTTCTCCGTACTGGAGATCGACCTCGGGACGGTGCGCGAGGAACGGCAGCTCAAGGCCGCGCTGGGCCGGGCGCTGGTCAAGCCGGAGGAGTACGCGGACAACTGGGACGCGCTGCGCGACCTCCTCCAGCAGCGCGGTGAGAGCAGTCCGTGGCTCATCGCCGTCGTGTTCACCGAGGCCCACGCGTTCCTCCGCGCGGACGTCCATGGTTTCGTGCGGTCCGTGTCGGTGCTGAACAGCCTGGCCGAAGAGCTGTCGAGCCTCGACGATCCGTACGGCCAGCTGGAACTGTTCTACGTGGGGGACTGGACCACGGCCTGACCGGTGAAGGACGGCGCGAAGGGGTGCCCGAGGGTCGCTTGCCGACCTGGCGGGCACCCCTTCCGTGTTGCGGCCGTCCGGCCGGTCCGGCCGGTTCAGGCGCGGGACGTACCGGGAACCGGCGGCGGAGCGGCGGCGGTCACGCGCCGTCGTTGAGGGCGTCGAAGTTGGCGGCGTCGAGCGGAGGCTGCCGGGCGACCAGGAGCCAGGGCTTGGGATGGCCCGTGCGGTCGGCGCAGGTCAGGGTCGCGGGGTGGGTGGTGGTCAGCGCGACGCAGCTTGTCTCCCAGACCTGACCCGTGGTGGTCACGATGTCGAACTTGATGCGGTTCAAGGCGGTCGTCCGGGCGTGCGCGTTGACGGAGACGCCGCAGGGCAGACCTGCCGCGCCGCCGGACGGGTAGTCCGGGTGGGTGCTGAGGTTGGTCCACAGGAAGTGCTGCGTCTCGCCGGTCCGCTGGTCGCGGATGCCCGCGAAGGTCCTTCCGCCGCTCAGGGCGATACGGACCTCGAAGTCCGGCGATTCCTGCGCGGCGTCGATGCCGGAGCACGGGCCCGTAGCGCCCGTCGCGCCGGTCTGACCCTGGGCGCCGGTGGCTCCCAGGGGGCCCGGTGCCCCCGTGGCACCCGGCGCCCCCTGGGGCCCGGGCGCACCGGTGTGTCCCGACGGACCCACCGCTCCCGTCGCCCCGGTGGCGCCCTTGGGGCCGCGCGGGCCGGTCGGGCCCTTGCACCAGTTCCTTCCGTCGGGCCGCTCGTCCGGGAGGGCCCGGTGCTCGTGGTGCGGGCCGGGCCTGCACTTGTCGCCGCCGGACGGGCCCGGCGTCGCTCGGTCGGCCGCGCTGCCGGCCGTCGCCGTCGCGGGGCCGACCACTCCCGACGCCATCACCAGCGCCAGTGAGGCCACCACGCCGGCTCTCTTGAACCGGTCGCGGGCCGGCGGGCCCAGCAGAGGGGTGGTCCTGGACTCAGGATTCATGCGCGGGTGCTCCTTGAATCGATCGGTGGGGAATTCCTCGAAGCCGATCGCGAGCTTGACCCGACGATGCCCGGCAGATCGTCCAACCCCCTCGAAACGCGCCCTATTTATCATCAAATCAGCCCAATTGAGGCGACCTGATGAGGTAATTGGCCTCCGGCGATTCGCAGTTGGATCCGCATCGCCCAATCGGGCGCTGTTCGGCTCCGTGTCCCGCGTGGAGGGGCCCTCGGCGCCCGGTGTGTGTCACATTGGCCGCCGTGAAACCGCAGACCATCTGCCTCTGCATGATCGTCAAGAACGAGTCGCGGGTCATCGAACGGTGCCTCGGCTCCGTCCGCCGTCTGATCGACACCTGGGTCATCTCCGACACCGGCTCGACGGACGGCACCCAGGACCTGATCCGCGCGGCACTCGCCGGCATCCCGGGCGAACTCCACGAGGACCCCTGGGTCGACTTCGGCCACAACCGCACCCGGAACATCCGGCACGCCCGCGGCAAGGCCGACTTCCTCCTCACCGTCGACGCCGACCATGTCCTGCGCCAGGACGCCCCGCTGCCCCGGCTGACGGCGACCTCGTACATGCTGCGCTACGACACTCCAGGCACCCAGCACCGCTTCAAGCACCTGATGCGGGGCGACCGGACCTGGCGCTACGAGGGCGTCACCCACGAGTACCCGTGCACCGACGAACCCGACGTCCAGGAGAACCTCGACGCGCTCGTGATCGAGGACCACGCCGACGGCGGCTGCCGCGGCGACAAGTTCGAACGGGACGCCCGCCTGCTGAGGGGCGAGCTGGAGCGCGAGCCCGACAACACCCGCACGGTCTTCTACCTCGCCAACACCGAACGCGACCTCGGGCACGCCGAAGAGGCGATCGCCCTGTACGAGCGCCGCGCCGCGATGGGCGGCTGGGAGGAGGAGGTCTACTGCTCGTTGCTGGAGGCCGGCCTCCTCAAGGCAGAGGAGACAGGGGACTGGCCGGGGGCGATGGACGCGTTCTCCCGTGCCTGGGAGGCGCGTCCGGAGCGGCTCGAGGCCTGCTACGAACTGGCCTCCCGGCTGCGGGTCCAGGGACGCCACCACACCGCGCACGCCCTGCTGGATGCCGCCTTGGAACGGCCCGAACCCGACGACCTGCTCTTCACCAGGAGCTGGGTCTACCGCTGGGGTCTGCTCTTCGAGTACTCGATCACCGCGTACTGGGTGGGTGACCACGCCGGCTCGATCCGGGCCTGCGACCGGCTGCTGGCCCTGCCCGACCTGCCCGAGGCCATCAGGCGCCAGACCGGGATCAACCGCGAGTTCTCGGTCCAGCGCCTCGCCACCGTCCCGGCGCCGGCCTCCACGCCGCGCCGGCCGAAGGTCTCCCGGGCGGGCAGGGCCGCGAAAAGGTAGCCCGGCACACGACACGGCTTGAGCAGGGCGGAGCAGGGCGGAAGCAGGACAGGGCCGGGGTGGGGCGGACCGGAGCGCCGGTTCAGGCCTCGCCCTCGCCCGCCCGTCGCACCGGGCCCGATGCCGCGGCCGCCATCACTTCACCGAGGTACGAAGCCGACATCACGGCATGGACGTATCAATGGGTGCCGATGCGCCGCATCCATCGAGGTGGCCGGTGCGTCTACGCAGGTATGGATCTGGAGAAGCCGCCTGCCGCGCGGCCCGGCGAACAGGCCGAGGGATGTCTTGCCGTCGCGATCCGCATTCCGGTGCGGATCGTCGTGCTCGTCCTTGTCGTGCCGGTGCGGATGCTGTGGGACGCGCTCGTCGTCGGCGGGAAGTTCCTCCGGGACACCCTGCTGCGGCCGCTGGGGCGGGCGCTCGGGTGGCTGGCACGGGCGCTGTTCGTCTGGCCCTTGGTGGCGCTGTGGCGGTACGCCGTCCTGCCGGTCGGCCGGGCGCTGGCCTGGCTGGGGCAGGTGCTGCTCGTCGTGCCCGCGGTGTGGTTCTACCGCACGGTCCTGACCCCGATCGGCCACGCGATCTCCTGGGCGGTCCGGGGGATCGGCGCCGGGTTCGCCCTGCTGTTCAAGGGCGTCGCGGCCGTGGTCGTCTGGACCGTCGGCGGCGTCGTGACCGTCCTCGACTGGGTGTACGTGCGCCTGCTCACGCCCGTCGGACGATCCGTCACCTGGCTGCTCAAGGGAATCGGGCTGGTCCTCGCGGCCATCGGGGCCGGGGTGTACACCGTCGTGGCCTGGCTGGCGCGGTACCTGCTCGTCGTCCCGGCGCTGTGGCTGTACACCTGGGTCCTCACGCCCATCGGCAGGGCGATCGCCCTGCTGGCCGAGGGGGTCGTGTGGGTCGTACGGATGATCTTCATGGGCATCGGTGCCGTGCTCTACTGGACGGCGCGCGTCCTGCTCGTGCTGCCCGCGCTCGCGGTGTGGCGCTGGGTGCTCGCACCGGTCGGGCGGGCCCTCGCGGTCGTCGCCAGAGAGGTCGGGGAGGCGCTCGGGCACGCCTGGCGGATCGCCGGGCACATCTCGCTCGCCGTCGGACGGTTCTTCGCACGCCTCTTCCGGTGGACGTTCGTGGAACCCGCGCGCTGGGCCTACCGGACCGTGCTGACGCCGGTCGGGCACGCCGTGCGCGACCTGGTGCTGAAGCCCGCGGCCGAGGCGGCGCGCAGCGTCGGGCGGGCGACCCGGCAGGCCCTGGCCGCCGCCCGGGACAGCGCCCGGCAGGCCCGAGCAGACTTCCGGCGGATGGTCTTCGGGACTCCCCGGGAACCGCAGCCGATCGCCCGGCGGGAACCACCGGCCGCCGACACACGTACTCTAGGTAGCAGTACGACCGCACTCACGAAGGACTGAACGACACTGGGCAAGCGACAGCCCGAAGGCCCGCCGCCCGCACCCGCGGTGCAGCGCATCCGACTGCGCTACACCAAGCGCGGCCGCCTCCGGTTCACCAGCCACCGTGACTTCCAGCGCGCCTTCGAGCGTGCCCTGCGCCGTGCCGCCGTACCGATGGCGTACTCGGCGGGGTTCACGCCGCATCCGAAGGTGTCGTACGCCAATGCCGCACCCACCGGCACCGGCAGCGAGGCGGAGTACCTGGAGATCGCGCTCACCGAGAAGCGCGACCCCGAGAAGCTGCGCGAGCTCCTCGACGAGTCGATGCCCCTCGGGCTCGACATCATCGAGGCGGTCGAGGCCAGCGTCTCGGGTCTCGCGGACCGGCTCACCGCTTCCGTGTGGGAGCTGCGCCTCGACGGCGTGGATCCGGCCGAGGCGGAGCGCGCGGTGGAGGCCTTCAACGCGGCCGAGACCGTCGAGGTCAGCCGCAAGACCAAGAACGGCATGCGGACGTTCGATGCCCGCGGTGCCGTGGCAAGCCTCGAGGCGACCTCCGAGACGCACAGTCCACAGGCTGATAGGCCGACCGACCAGCCCTGTGCGATACTGCGGCTGGTTGTTCGGCACGTGACGCCTGCCGTTCGACCCGACGACGTCCTGTCCGGTCTTCGCGCCGTGGCCGACCTGGCGCCGCCGGTCGCCGCTGCGGTGACCAGGCTGGCGCAGGGGCTGTTCGATGAAGAGACCGGCACGGTGACCGACCCGCTCGCGCCCGACCGCGAGGCAGTCGCAGCCGCCCCAGCCGATCGCACAGGGGCCGCCGAAACTGCCGCCGCGAAGGCGTCGGCGTAAGGAAGGTCCCGCGTAAGGACGGATGTCGTAACGCCGCCCTCGTATCCGGGAGCCACCTGGGTCGGGCAGCGCACCGACCAGAAGACTTTCGCCAGGCCGTACGCACACATGGCGTACGGAACCGGCGAGACAGGACACAGAGAGCTCCCGTGCGGCGCCCGCGCCCCGGACGGCGGCACCGCGCATCGCGCGAGCCGCGGACGTCACCGGTACTGCCGGACCAGGCGCGGCGCCCGGGAGCCTGACGGGAGATCCACCCGCATGCTCGAGCCGACCGAACCCACCGAGGGTTCCGAGACCAACAACACCCCCAGCGACACCCTGCCGCCGCGGCGCCGCCGCCGCGCGGCGTCGCGCCCCGCCGGTCCTCCGACCGCCGCCTCCGAGGCCGCGGCCGAGACCACCGCGCCGGCCATACCGGCCGTGGCATCCGCCGACCTCATGGCGGAGGAAGCCTCCGCGCAGACCCCGACCTCCGTGAACGCCGAGGCCGAAGAGCCGGACGAGGCCGAAGAGGCTGTCGAGACGGCCGAGGCCGAGGTCACCACCGACACCGACGACGCCGCACCGCGCCGTACGCGTCGCCGTGCCACCCGCCGTGTCTCCGCCCCCGCCGGTACGTCCGCGGCTGCCGAGACCGCCGAGACGGTCGTGCCCGCCGCCGCGGTCGCCGAGCCCGAGGGCAGGCCCGCCGAGGAGGCCCCGGCCGCCGTCGAGGAGACCGCGCCCGCCGGCCGTACCCGCCGGCGCGCCACCCGCCGTGTCACCGCGCCCACCGGTACGCCCGGCACCGCCGAGGCCGCCGAGGTCGTGACGACCGCCGCCGAGCCGGTGACCGCCCCCGCCACGGAGGCCGAAGCCGAGGCCGAGGCGCCCGTCGCCGAGCCCGCCGCCGAAGAGACAGCCCCCCGCCGCACCACCCGTCGTCGTGCCACCCGGCGCGCCTCCGCGCCCGCCGGCGCGCCCGAGGGCGACGCCGCCGACGAGCGTGTGGAGGCGCCCGTGACCAGCGAGAACCAGCCCGAGGAGGCCGCGCAGCCGGAGGCCGCGCAGACGGAGGCCGCGCAGACGGAGGCCGAGGAGGGCGCCCCGCGCCGTGGCCGCCGCCGTGCCACCCGCAAGGCCGCCGTCGGTTTCTCGGCGCCCGCGCCCAAGAAGTCCGAGGAGTCCTCGCGGCGCCCCGGACGTCCGGCCGTCGCCGTGTTCCAGGCGCCGGTGTTCACCGAGCCGATGTTCCAGACGCCCGAGCGGGCCGCTGCCGCTGCCGCGGCCGAGGCCGCCGAGGAAGCCGCCGAGGTGGCTGAGGCCCCCGAGCCGGTCGAGGTCGTCGAGGAGCCGACGGGTGGCCGTCGCCGCCGCCGTCGCCGGGGCGCCGAGGACGAGCCGGTGACCGTGGCCGCCGAGGAGCCGCAGGAGCCCGAGGAGTCCGCCGAGGACGCCGAAGAAGTCGAAGAGGCTGAAGAGGCCGAGGACGCCGTCGAGGGTGACGAGGGCGAGGAGGAGTCCGCGGGCTCCCGTCGCCGTCGCCGTCGTGGTGGCCGTCGTCGCCGCCGCGGCGAGTCCGCCGAGTCGGACAGCGAGGCCGGCGAGGACGAGTACGCCGCCGAGCAGGCCGCGCAGGACGCCGAGGACACCGCCGAGCAGGTCGAGGAGGACGCCGAGGAGGCCGACGAGCGCGAGGAGTCGGGCGGCTCCAGCAGCTCCCGTCGCCGTCGGCGCCGTCGTCGTCGTGCCGGTGACTCCGGTGGCGACGCCGAGCCCAGCGAGAACGACCCCGAGCGCACCGTCGTCAAGGTCCGCGAGCCGCGCGCCAAGAAGGAAGAGCGGCCCGGCGACGGCACGGACGAGGTGCAGTCCATCAAGGGCTCGACCCGTCTGGAGGCGAAGAAGCAGCGCCGTCGTGAGGGCCGCGAGCAGGGCCGCCGCCGTGTTCCGATCATCACGGAGGCCGAGTTCCTGGCCCGCCGCGAGGCCGTCGAGCGCGTGATGGTCGTCCGCCAGAGCGGCGAGCGCACCCAGATCGGCGTCCTCGAGGACAACGTGCTCGTCGAGCACTACGTCAACAAGGAGCAGGCGACCTCGTACGTCGGCAACGTCTACCTGGGCAAGGTCCAGAACGTACTGCCGTCGATGGAGGCCGCGTTCATCGACATCGGCAAGGGCCGCAACGCGGTCCTCTACGCCGGTGAGGTCAACTTCGAGGCGCTCGGCATGGCCAACGGGCCGCGCCGTATCGAGTCCGCCCTCAAGTCCGGCCAGTCGGTCCTCGTGCAGGTCACCAAGGACCCGATCGGCCACAAGGGCGCGCGTCTGACCAGCCAGGTCTCCCTGCCGGGCCGCTACCTCGTGTACGTCCCCGAGGGCTCGATGACCGGCATCAGCCGCAAGCTGCCCGACACCGAGCGCGCGCGTCTGAAGACCATCCTCAAGAAGATCGTCCCCGAGGACGCGGGCGTCATCGTGCGCACCGCCGCCGAGGGCGCGAGCGAGGACGAGCTGCGCCGCGACGTCGAGCGTCTGCAGGCGCAGTGGGAGGACATCGAGAAGAAGGCGAAGAGCGGCAACGCGCCGACCCTTCTCTACGGCGAGCCGGACATGACCGTCCGTGTCGTCCGCGACATCTTCAACGAGGACTTCTCCAAGGTCATCGTCAGCGGCGACGAGGCGTGGGAGACCATCCACGGCTACGTCTCGCACGTGGCGCCAGACCTGACCGACCGGCTGTCGAAGTGGACCTCCGAGGTCGACGTCTTCGCCACGTACCGGATCGACGAGCAGCTGATGAAGGCGCTGGACCGCAAGGTCTGGCTGCCCAGCGGCGGTTCGCTGGTGATCGACAAGACCGAGGCCATGATCGTGGTCGACGTCAACACCGGAAAGTTCACCGGCCAGGGCGGCAACCTCGAGGAGACCGTCACCAGGAACAACCTGGAGGCGGCCGAGGAGATCGTGCGCCAGCTGCGGCTGCGCGACCTGGGCGGCATCGTCGTCATCGACTTCATCGACATGGTCCTGGAGTCCAACCGGGACCTGGTGCTGCGGCGCCTGCTCGAATGCCTGGGACGTGACCGTACGAAGCACCAGGTCGCCGAGGTGACCTCGCTGGGCCTCGTGCAGATGACCCGCAAGCGGGTGGGCCAGGGCCTGCTGGAGTCCTTCTCCGAGACCTGCGTCCACTGCAACGGCCGCGGCGTCATCGTGCACATGGAGCAGCCGACGTCCATCGGTGGCGGCGGCAAGCGCAAGAAGCGCGGCCGTGGCGGTGCCGAGCAGGTCCACGACCACGAGCACGAGCTCACGCACGAGTCGGCCGATGAGCCGGAGACGGTCGAGACCGAGGCCGAGGTGGCCGCCGAGGTCGCCGCGCCCGTCGCGCTCGTCGACACCGAGTTCCAGCCGGACGAGGAGTTCTACGGCAGCGCCGCCGAGGCGGAGGCCGCGGCCACCCGTGGCCGTTCGCGGCGCCGGGCCACCCGGCGCGCGTCCGCTCCGGCGGGTGCGCCGAAGACCGAGGAGCGTGCGCCCCGCAGCAGGCGCGAGGAGCGGGCGGAGCGGGCCGCGGCCAGGTCCCGTGAGGCCGCCGAGGCCGAGCCGGCCGCGGTCGAGGACCCGGTGGTCGAGGCTCCGGCCGTCGAGCAGCCGGTCGCCGAGCAGCCGGTGGTCGAGGCTCCGGCCGAGGCGGCCCCGGCCGTCGTGGCCGAGGACGAGGCCGCTCCCCGGGGCCGTACGCGTCGTCGTGCGACCCGGAAGGTGTCGGCGCCCGCCGGTTCGCCCAAGGCGGCGGAGGAGGCCGTGGTGACGGTCACGGAGCCCGCTCCGGCGCCCGTCGCCGAGGCCGCCGCACCGGCCCCCGAGGCCGAGCCGACGCCCGAGCCGGTGGCCGAGGCCGCCGCGAGCGCCGCGCCGGCCCGTCCGCGCCGTCGTGCCGTGCGCAAGGCCACCGCGCCCACCGCGTCCGCGGAGGCGGCCGTCACGGTCGTCCCGTCGGCCGCCGCGGAGCCGGTCGCCGCCGCCGAGCCGGAGGCCGCCGAGGCCGACGCCGAGGCCGACGCCGAGGCCGACGCCGAGGCCGACGCCGAGGCTCCGGCCGCCAAGAAGACGGCCGCGCGCAAGACGGCCAAGAAGGTGACGGCGAAGAAGGCCGCCACCAAGAAGGCCGTGGCGGCCAAGAAGACGGTCGCCAAGAAGACCACGGCCAAGAAGGCGACCGCGAAGAAGACGGCCGCCAAGACCCCGGCGAAGAAGACCGTGGCGGCGGAGCAGACGCTCTCCTCCGTCACGGCGTCCACCGACGAGGACTGAGCCTCCACCCGACGTCCCGGGCCCGCGCATCCGCCGGGCCCGGGACGTCGCGTGACCGGTGGCACACCTGCGGGGCCGGACCTGGTTTGACCCTTTCGGCCGTGGCCCCGTAACCTTGACCGTCGGCGTGTCTCCTGACGCGCCGCATCCCCGTAAACCTCTTCCTCCTGGTTTCGAGAGCCTCGTGCTCCGTCTTCCGGGAGAGGCCGCTCGCGCGAGTCGGCGGCTGGACTGCGGGGTCCCGTTCCGAGCGAAAGAGAGATCCGCGTGTACGCCATCGTGCGCAGCGGTGGTCGCCAGCACAAGGTTGCTGTCGGCGACATCGTTGAGGTTGACAAGATTCCCACCGCCAAGGTTGGCGACACGGTCGAGCTCTCGACCCTGCTCGTTGTCGACGGCGAAGCCGTGACGAGCGACCCCTGGGTCCTCGCGGGCATCAAGGTCCAGGCCGAGATCGTGGACCACCACAAGGGTGTGAAGATCGACATCCTTCGCTACAAGAACAAGACCGGCTACCGCCGTCGTCAGGGCCACCGCCAGCAGTACACGGCGATCAAGGTCACTGAGATCCCCGCGGCTGCGAAGTAAGGGTAGGGACTGAGACATGGCACACAAGAAGGGCGCATCGTCCACTCGGAACGGTCGCGACTCCAATGCTCAGCGGCTCGGTGTGAAGCGCTTCGGCGGTCAGACCGTCAACGCCGGTGAGATCCTGGTCCGCCAGCGTGGCACCCACTTCCACCCCGGCACCGGTGTCGGTCGTGGCAAGGACGACACGCTGTTCGCGCTGGACGCCGGTGCGGTCGAGTTCGGCACGCACCGTGGCCGCAAGGTCGTGAACATCGTTCCGGTCGCCTGATCCAGTCCCGTCGAGGCTGATCCGGTCCCTGTGGACCTGATCGAGCGCCTCGGGGCCCAGGCTCCGTAGAACAGAGTTCTTCGCGAGGCGGACCTCACTTCCCCCACGGGAAGCGGGTCCGCCTTTCGCGTGTTACGTAAGAGACATTCCGTACGTACAGAAGTAACCGAAGTGCTGGAGGCACCCCACATGACCACCTTCGTGGACCGCGTCGAGCTGCATGTCGCCGCGGGTAGCGGAGGTCACGGCTGTGCCTCCGTACACCGGGAGAAGTTCAAGCCGCTCGGCGGCCCGGACGGCGGCAACGGTGGCCGTGGCGGTGACGTGATCCTGGTCGTCGACCAGTCCGTCACCACGCTGCTCGACTATCACCACTCACCGCACCGCAAGGCGACCAGCGGCAAGCCCGGCGAGGGCGGCAACCGTTCCGGCAAGGACGGCCAGGACCTGGTCCTGCCCGTACCGGACGGCACGGTCGTGCTCGACAAGGCGGGCAACGTCCTCGCCGACCTCGTCGGACAGGGCACCACGTACGTCGCCGCCGAGGGCGGCCGCGGCGGCCTCGGCAACGCGGCGCTGTCCTCGGCCCGCCGCAAGGCACCCGGCTTCGCGCTGCTCGGCGTGCCCGGAGGCATGCAGGACATCGTCCTCGAGCTGAAGACCGTCGCCGACGTGGCGCTCGTCGGCTACCCGAGCGCCGGCAAGTCCTCGCTCATCTCGGTCCTGTCCGCCGCCAAGCCGAAGATCGCGGACTACCCCTTCACGACCCTCGTCCCGAACCTGGGCGTGGTGACCGCGGGCGAGACCGTCTACACCATCGCCGACGTGCCCGGCCTCATCCCCGGCGCGAGTCAGGGCAAGGGCCTCGGCCTCGAGTTCCTGCGTCACGTGGAGCGGTGCAGCGTGCTCGTCCACATCCTGGACACGGCCACCCTCGAGTCCGAGCGTGACCCGATCTCCGACCTCGACATCATCGAGGAGGAGCTGAAGCAGTACGGCGGCCTGGACAACCGTCCGCGCATGGTCGTCCTCAACAAGATCGACGTACCGGACGGCAAGGACCTCGCGGAGATGGTCCGCCCCGACCTGGAGAGCCGCGGCTACCGCGTCTTCGAGGTGTCCGCGGTCGCCCACATGGGTCTGAAGGAGCTGTCCTTCGCGCTCGCCGAGATGGTCGCGGCCGCGCGGGCCGCGAAGCCCAAGGAGGAGGCGACCCGCATCGTCATCCGCCCGAAGGCGGTCGACGACGCCGGCTTCACCGTGGCGCAGGAGGAGGACGGCCTTTTCCGCGTGCGCGGCGAGAAGCCCGAACGCTGGGTGCGCCAGACCGACTTCAGCAACGACGAGGCCGTCGGCTACCTCGCCGACCGGCTCGCTCGCCTCGGTGTCGAGGAGAAGCTGATGAAGGCGGGCGCCCGCTCCGGCGACGGCGTCGCCATCGGCCCCGAGGACAACGCGGTCGTCTTCGACTGGGAGCCCACCGTCATGGCCGGTGCGGAGATGCTGGGCCGCCGTGGCGAGGACCACCGCTTCGAGGCTCCGCGCCCCGCCGCGCAGCGCCGCCGCGACCAGCAGGCCGAGCGGGACGAGTCGCAGAAGGAGTACGACGACTTCGAGCCGTTCTAGGCAGCAGGAGCGTCAGCAGCGCGGGCCCGACCTCTCCGGAGGCCGGGCCCGTACTTGTTGTGAGGCCGTCCGATCTGTCCCATGGCCAGGCCCGTACTTGCTGTGCGGCCGTCCGATCTGACCCATGGCCGGGCCCGCGCTTGCTGTGCGGGTCGGTGGTTCTCCGGAAGCCGGGACCGTACTTGTGGTGTGGCCGGCCCATCCATCCGGAGGTCGTGCCCGCATTCGCTGTGGGGGCGGCCGACATGGGGCCGGATCCGCGGCCGGGGTCGGCCCCGCGCCGGCCTCCGCGGACGGCGGCGTCGACGGCCGTGGCCGCGTGGAAAACCCCAGGGGCCGGATCGCGTGGATCCGGCCCCTGGGGTTCTGTCCGGCCGCCGGAGGGGCGGCCGAGGTGCTACGCGTTGACCGAGTCCTCGGCTCCGCTGTCCTCCGAGTCCGAGTCCGGGCCCAGTCCCTGGTCGGACTCCTGGGCCGTCTCCTCGGCCGCCCCGCGCTGCGAGGGGATCTCCGCGGCGAGGCGGGAGTTCATGCGCACCCGGCGCTCGTCCGCCTTCGTGCACAGGTCCGCGATCGCCGCGTCGAAGCGGGCGAGGGACGGCGGGTCCGAGGGGCCCAGCAGGTGTTCCTTGAGCTCCGCGCGGGCCGCCGTGAACGTGTCGCGCTCCGGGTGGCGGACCGCGTCCAGGAGGGCCGGGACACCGTCCGCGGCGGGCGTGAGGATCGCGCCCGCGGACACCGTGGGGAACCCGGCGCGGAAGGCCGCCTCCGGCAGACCCGAGGTGTTCGCGACCGCGTAGGGCTTCTCGCTGGACAGCCAGTCCGAGACGACCGACGAGACGTCGCTGATCAGCAGGTCGGCCCGGTTGAAGCAGGCGAAGATCGCCGGACGCGCGTCCGTGATGATCTGGTGCTCCCACTCCGGGAAGGACGCCCAGAACGCGGACTCCCACGCCGTCGTCGCCAGGGCGATCTCCGCCTCGCGGTCACCGCGCGGCGCGCCCTGCAGCAGCATCCGCTCCATCTCGTCCGCGCTGTTGCGGAAGGCGGTGGAGGTCAGGGTGTCCAGCTCGGCCGTACGGCGGGCCAGTTCGGCCGCGGCCTCCGGGCCGGGACGGGCGCCGGAACGCCGGGTGTTGGCCTCGCGGATCATCGCCATGATGCGCTCGTTGGCCCGGCCCGCGCGCGGGTCGACGGAGCCGGTCATCGGGTGCGGCTTGTACAGCAGGCGCACGCTTTCGTCGGCCAGCAGGTGGCGCACTATGTTCTCGCCGGCCAGGACCACGGAGGTGTTGCCCGGGTTGCCGTCCCAGCCCTCCCAGGTGGGGGCGTACAGGACGGTCGTGTACGTGCCCGTCGGCGGGCCGGAGTAGAGGCGTATCGGCGTCAGCTGCGGCCGGCCGACCTCGACGATGTTCTTGTCCTCGACGCCGACCTCGGCGAGCGCGTACCGCTCACGGGCGGCGGGACCGGCGACCCACACCTCGTCGTACGCCTTCGCGTACGGGTTGCAGGAGGAGAGCTTGTCGCTCTCGCCGTGGTTGATGAAGGCGTGCTTGATCGTGGGGATGCGCAGCACCTGCGAGGTCTTCGCGGCGTTGGCCGGGTGCAGCATCATCTTCAGCGTCGAGTTCTCCAGCGAGAACATCGTGGAGACCTTCGGGAAACAGATGATCGGGACGTCGGTCGCGTCGATCTTCTGCACCATGAAGCGCTCACGCAGCACGATCAGCGGCCTGGCGTCGATCTGCGAGAGCGTGGAGAGCCACATGTTCGCCTGGTACGCGGACGAACTGCCGCCCGAGAAGTACATGGCCACCGTCGGCTGGTAGTCCGCCAGCCACTGGTCGACCCACTCCATGACCTTCGCCTCGCCCTTGGCGCGCTTCTTGGGAAGCAGCCAGGTGCCGAGGTACACGGTGCCGCCGAGGGCCAGTACGAGGGCGATGCCCTCGCCCACGGCGCCCCAGACGGCGTTCGTGGTGGCGGCGGTGACCAGCAGACCGGCCGTCGTGGGGAGGGAGAAGGCCAGCAGACGGTGGCCCTGGCGACGGGCCAGGATGCGCGGCGGCGCGGCGGTCAGACGCAGCGTGGACGCGTCGATGTTCCGGGTGACGATCGGCAGCGTGCGAGTGCGGCGCACCAGGACCGAGACGGCGTGGCAGGAGAAGTGCAGTGCGTAGAAGGCGCATATCCCGACCAGCAGGGGTGCCTGCTCGTGCGTCGGGTTGATGCCGTCGATCCGCAGCAGCCCCACCAGGACCAGCATGTCGCGCAGCAGCTGGCGGACGGTGACGTCGAAGCGCACCTTTCCGAGGACCGAGACCAGACCGGGGTCGCGATACTGCAGGTACAGGTCCAGAAGGAGTCCCGCCGCGCTGGCGGCGACGAACACCTGGACGTTCGGCAGCAGCGCGGAAGCGATCTGGGCCGTGAAGAAGGCGAGCATCGCGAACAGCGCGGAGAGCTGCACGATGCGGCGGGGGGCGAGGCCTGCGGAAGGCACGGGCTGGGCTCCTGCGAGGGGGATGCAGCGGATGGGGAATCGAGTGCGGCCGCGCTGTCACCAACGGAGGCCGAAGACTCACCGTATGACCTGAAGACCCGGCTAACAATCTTCCGTGGGGACAATCACTGCATAGCGCACATATTGCCCGCAGACTCTGTGCGCGGGCCGTGTGCGGGCGCTTCCGGGAGTGGTCTCGCCCACACGCGAACCCCCGGTCGTCGTCCTACGGGAACAGAGGCCGTCGTCCTGCCGGAACCGTGGTGGTCGTCCTGCCGGAACCGTGGTCGGCGTCCTATGGGAACCGCGGTCGCACCCGGGTCGTCCGCCCGTCGAAACAGGGAGACGCCCGGCGCCCCCGCTCGCGTAGATTGCACACACCGGGCTCGTCGGAACATTGGGGAATCGCGTGTCAGCGGCAAGGAAAGCGGAGCGAGCGGGCGTTTCCGAGGCCCACAGGATCGTCGTCAAGGTGGGCTCCTCGTCGCTCACCACCGCCTCGGGCGGCCTCGACGCGGACCGGGTCGACGCCCTCGTGGACGTCCTCGCCAAGGCCCGCAGCGGAGGCGAGAGGGAGATCGTCCTCGTCTCGTCCGGCGCCATCGCCGCCGGGCTCGCGCCGCTCGGACTGCGCCGCCGCCCCAAGGACCTCGCCCGCCAGCAGGCCGCCGCCAGCGTCGGCCAGGGCCTCCTGATGGCCCGCTACACCGCCTCCTTCGCCCGCTACGGCATCCGCGTCGGACAGGTGCTCCTCACCTCCGACGACACCAGCCGGCGCGCTCACCACCGCAATGCCTCGCGCACCCTCGACAAACTCCTCGCGATGGGCGCCCTGCCGGTCGTCAACGAGAACGACACGGTGGCCACGGACGAGATCCGCTTCGGAGACAACGACCGTCTCGCCGCCCTCGTCGCCCATCTCGTACGCGCCGATCTGCTCGTCCTGCTCTCCGACGTGGACGGGGTCTACGACGGCGACCCCAGCAAGCCCGGCACCTCGCGGATCGCGCAGGTACGGGACCCCGCGGACCTCGCCGGGATCGAGATCGGCAGCACGGGCAAGGCCGGCGTCGGCACCGGTGGCATGGTCACCAAGGTCGAGGCGGCCAGGATCGCCGCCGCGGCCGGTATCCCCGTGGTGCTGACCAGCGCGGTCCACGCCGCCGACGCCCTCGCGGCCCGGGACACGGGCACCTACTTCCACGCCACCGGCAAGCGGTCCGCCGACCGGCTGCTGTGGCTCCAGCACGCCTCCACCCCGCAGGGCGCGCTCACGCTGGACGACGGAGCCGTGCGCGCGGTCGTCCAGCGCCGCACGTCGCTGCTGCCCGCGGGCATCGCGGCCGTCGAGGGCGAGTTCACCGCGGGCGACCCGGTCGAACTGCGTGACAGCACGGGCCGGGCCGTCGCACGAGGACTGGTCAACTTCGACGCCAAGGAGATCCCCCAGCTGATCGGCCGCTCCACCCGGGAGCTGGCGCGCGAGCTGGGTCCCGCGTACGAGCGCGAGGTCGTGCACCGCGACGACCTCGTCCTGCTGAACCCGTGAAGCTCGCGCTCCGGCGCGTTCCCGGACCGCGTCCGTGAGACGCGCGTCCCGCTCCTCGGATGCCACGGGGACCTCATGCGCCAGACGCCGCTTCCGGAGCCCCAGTGGCATCCCTGAAACAGCTGTCCACTACACCCGTAAACGGCCGAATCCCCCGCCCCCACCGGGGGACGTTCCGTAAAACCGCCACACGGCGGCTTCTCACCTGCTCAACTTTGTGGCAGGGAGAGTCCGGGATCCGGTACGACCATTGGGTAAAGGAGGCCGTCGTGAGACGAGTGCGCCCTGGGGCGGCGGCGTCCCGCGGTGGTCCCGCCTCCCGTGCGCCGGGCGAGGAACGGGCCCTGACCAGTGTCGCGGCCGGTGACACCTACGAGGGCGAGCGACCGGCCGACCAGCCCCGGCTGTGGCACGTCACGCTGAGCGTGTCGGGCGGCGAGGCCCCGCTGACCGAGGTCAGGCGCGCTCTCGAACAGCTGGCCCACGACCACCCCTTCCTGCTGACCAGCCGGTACGCCAACGACCACGCGGAGATCCGCTACTGGGAAGAGGCCCGCGACCTGCACGACGCGGCGGCCGTCGCGCTGCGCCTGTGGGGCGAGCACCGCCAGACCGCCAAACTCCCGCCCTGGGAGATCGTCGGCCTGGAGGTCATCGACCGCGAGACGTACCACCAGCGGATCGCGGAAGGGTACGGGCCGCTGCCCGCGACTCCTGTGGGAGTTCACCCGTTTTGAGCCTGTCTCGTCGTATGGGACAACCGCTGGACGGGCCCGCCGGGCGCACTACCCTTCCCTCATGACCACGCTCTCGCCGTACGACTCCATGTCCCCGGTCGCCCAGGCCGCCTATCGCGCGAAGTCCGCCGCCGCCGACCTGGCACCCCTGCCGCGGGCCGAGAAGGACGACGCGCTGCTCGCGATCGCGGACGCGCTGGAAGTCCGTACGAGCGAGATCGTCGCCGCCAACGCCAAGGACATCGCGAAGGCCCGCGAGGCCGGGACCAGCGAGACCGTCATCGACCGGCTCACGCTCACCCCCGAGCGCGTGCGCGCCATCGCCTCCGACGTCCGTGACGTGGTGGCGCTGCCCGACCCGGTCGGCGAGGTCGTCCGCGGCTCGACCCTCCCGAACGGCATCGACCTGCGCCAGGTCCGCGTCCCGCTCGGCGTCGTCGGCATCATCTACGAGGCCCGCCCGAACGTGACCGTCGACGCGGCCGCCCTGTGCCTGAAGTCCGGCAATGCGGTCCTGCTGCGCGGCTCGTCCTCCGCCTACGAGTCGAACACGGCCCTCGTCCGGGTCCTGCGCGACGCCGTGGGCGGCGCCGGACTGCCCGCCGACGCCGTCCAGCTCGTGCCCGGCGAGGGCCGGGAGTCGGTCCGCGAGCTGATGCGCGCCCGCGGCCTGGTCGACGTCCTCATCCCGCGCGGCGGCGCGTCCCTGATCCGCACGGTCGTCCAGGAGTCCACCGTCCCGGTCATCGAGACCGGCACCGGCAACTGCCATGTGTACGTCGACGCGAACGCCGACCTCGACATGGCGATCGACATCCTGATCAACTCCAAGGCCCAGCGGCCCAGCGTCTGCAACTCCGCCGAGACCCTCCTGGTCCACCAGGACATCGCCGCCGACTTCCTGCCGCGCGCCCTGGACGCCCTCGCGGACGCCGGGGTCACCGTGCACGCCGACGAGCGCGTCCTCGCGTACGCCAAGGACTCCAAGGCCACCGCCGTCGAGGCCACGGCGGAGGACTGGGACACGGAGTACCTGTCCTACGACATCGCCGCGGCCGTCGTGGACTCCCTCGACCGGGCCGTGACGCACATCCGGCTGTGGAGCTCCGGCCACACCGAGGCCATCGTGACCACCTCGCAGCAGGCCGCCCGCCGCTTCACCCAGCTGGTCGACTCCACGACGGTCGCGGTGAACGCCTCGACCCGCTTCACCGACGGCGGTCAGTTCGGCTTCGGCGCCGAGATCGGCATCTCCACCCAGAAGCTGCACGCCCGGGGCCCGATGGGGCTGCCGGAGCTGACGAGCACGAAGTACATCGTCACGGGCGACGGCCACATCCGGCGCTGAGACACCGGCAGGGGCCGGGGGTACGCCCGCCGGGCCGCGAGTCGCGGCCCACAGGCCGAGGGGCCGCGGGGCGGACGTACGTCGGCCGCGGAACGGCGCGTAGGGCGAGCCGTGGCTCCCGGAGACCGGCGCGCGCCCCGAAAGGCCGGAGGCGAGCCTGTGGGGCCGTACGGGCGCTCTTGAGTCGTGCGCGGAGGGCGCCGGCGGATGTTCCAGGGCACCCCGGCGAGCCGGACAAGGGGCCCGCGGAGCTCGCGTGGACGAATGAGGCGGCTTCGCGGAAGGGTCGCTCTCCGCCGGACGCCGGACGCCGGACGCGCGGTGGGCGTGCGGAGGGCGTGCGCGGGGCGCACAGGTGGCATCGTGCCGCGCGCCGGGGCGTGCGGTGGGCGGTTCACGGCCCGCGATCCGAGCAAGGCGCGTCTCGTCAGGTGGATGAATTTCCATACCGTCTGCCCAAATTGACCCCCCAGGTCTACTCTGGATCCGTGCCGGAGGACGTGGGGGGCACGCCGTTCCCTGACGGCTGGGAGCCCGACGACGACCGCGACCGCGGGGGTGCGGACGAAGAGTTCGCCTCCGTGGTCTTCGACGAGGACTTCGTACGGGCGGCGGTGATTCACGAACCGACCGCCGTGGAGCGACTGCTCGCCGCGGCCCAGGCTCGCGCGGATGCCTCCGAGGCCGAGGCGCGCCGGGCACGCACCCGCGGCGCCCGCAGTGACGACGAGCGCTACGAGGACGGCTTCGGCCCCGACGACCACGGCGATTTCGACCACGACTCCGACCTGGACGACCCGGACGACACCGAGGTCCTGGAGGGTCGCTACGGCGTACCGGGCATGTACGGCCGGCCCTACGGCAGGCAGACCCGCTGGCACCGCCCCGTCGCCTGGATCCTCGCCCTCGTCATGGGCGTCGGCATGGTCGCCCTCGCCTTCACGGCGGTCTACCGGGGTGCCTCCTCGGGCCGTCAGGAGCAGGTCCCCTCGCCCGCCTCCTCCGGCCTCGAACAGGGCCGGGAGAAGGTCACCGGCACCGGACCCTCGGCCTCGGCCGACTACTCCCAGCCGGCCGTGTCGGCGGTACCGCGAACGCCCTGAGGCCGGTCCGCCCGTCGAGGCGCGGACGATCCCTCGAACAGCGTGACCGTCCTGGTGAGAACCTGTCAGAACTTGTCGCATACCACAGCGTTTACCTGGGCTCCCGGCGACCTACTCTGAATGTATGGGCGGGCCTGGAGACCCACCTGAGGGGACACCCGAGGGCGCCCCCACTGGTGGAGAGGACGAGTATCGATCCGTCGTCTTCGACGAGTCGTTCGTCCGTGCTGCCCGCCTCCAGGAGTTCTCCGCCCAGGAACGCATGGCCGACCACAGCCCGGCCGTACGCCGCCGCCCGCCCCTGCAGCGCGGGCTGTCCCGGCAGGCGCTGATCCTCGTCCTGTTGATCGCCATCGCCTTCGGCACCGCGATCTACATGGGCGTACGCCACCCGTACCAGACCCCCGCCACCCAGCCGGCCGAACCGCTGCGGATGACGGTGATCCCCCTCGCCCCGCAGACCGCCGTGCCCGGCGCCAGGAGCACCGCCAAGCTGTACGCCGACAGCCCGGCCGCCCAGTTCCGCATAGGTGCCGACGGCGTCACGATGCCCGCCTCCCGGCGCACCGCGCACTTCTCCGACGGCCAGGTCGTGACCGCTCTGACCACCGCCAAGGACTACCTCGTCGAGTCGTCCCTCGACCCGAGCGTCCTGACCGGAGGCGCCACCCGGCCCGTACGGGTCCTGCTCGACCCGCAGCAACTCGACCAGTTCGACCAGAGCTTCGAGCACCCCGTCGCCGACGGACGGCACGCGCCGACCGGCTGGCTGGTCCGCTTCGACGCGACCCGGGCGCAGCTCGCCGACAAGAAGATCCGGGTGCAGGGCACCCTCCAGGCCGCCGAGTTCGACGCGAACACCCTGGAGGTCATCGCCGACCACACCTTCGTCTACGCGCTGAAGCCGGCCGGCGCGAACGCCGAGGCCAAGGCGTCACTGTTCACGGTCCGGCGCGAGCTGCACTTCCGCTTCGACCGTGACGACCTGCGCATGCACCAGGCCCAGCTGGCGGTGTCCTACGTCCAGGCCGGCCCGCTCGCCTGTTCCGAGGACTCGGTGAGCCGGTTCCGGCCGCTGCTCGCGGGCCAGACGGCCAAGGCGGGCGGCCCGGCCGGCACCGACCCGTACGCCACCGGCAGCGCGACGGCCCTGTGCGGTTCGCTGGCCAGGAGCGCCCAGCCGAAGGTGTAGCCGGACTGCCGGACTGCCGGGCGGCGCCGCGAGGTCAGGGCGGCGGCACCCGGCGTGGTGATCAGGCGCGGCCGTCGGCGTCCTCGTCGCCGGAACCACCCTCACGCGGCGCCTCCTCGGCGCCCGCGTCCTTGGGTGCGCCGGTCCCGAAGCCCCCGAAACCGCGCCGTACCCGGCCCCCGAGGTCGCCCGCACCGCCCGCGATGTCGCTGACCAGCTTCATCAGCGGGTCCTTGGAGCTCTTCATGTCGCTGGCGTAGCTGGCCGCCGACTGCCGGAAGGAGTCCGACACCGAGGTGTCCTTGTCCGCGTCGCGCCGCGGGTAGTGGCCGTCCATGATCCGCTGGTAGTCGCGGGACTCCGACCACTTCTTCAGCTCGGCCGCGCGGACCGCGGTGAAGGGGTGCGTGCGCGGCAGCACGTTGAGGATCTTGAGCACGGAGTCGCGCAGGTCACCCGCCGACTCGTACTCCTCGGCCTGCGCGAGGAACGCGTCCACGTTCATCTCGTGCAGATGGTTGCCGCCCGCGATCTTCATCAGGCCGCGCATCGAGGCCCGCAGGTCCTGGCCGACCAGGAGCCCGGCGCGGTCCGCGGACAGTTCCGACTTGCGGAACCACTCGCGCAGCGCGGTCACGATCGCCATGATCGCGAGGTTCCCCAGCGGGATCCAGGCGACCCGGACCGCGAGGCTGGTGAGGAACAGCAGGATCGTGCGGTAGACGGCGTGACCGGACAGCGCGTGGCCGACCTCGTGGCCGATGACCGCCCGCATCTCCTCCTCGTCCAGCAGCTCGACGAGCCCGGTCGTCACCACGATGATCGGATCGTCCAGACCGATGCACATCGCGTTGGGCTGCGGGTCCTGGTTCACGTACATCGGCGGGACCTTCTCCAGGTCCAGGATGTAACAGGCGTCCCGCAGCATGGCGTTGAGGTGCGCGAACTGGGCGTCCGAGACGCGCACCGAGTCGGACAGGAAGAGCAGCCGCAGGCTGCGCTCGGGCAGCAGGCCGCTGAGCGCCTTGAAGACCGTGTCGAAGCCGCTGAGCTTGCGCAGGGCCACCAGGGCCGAGCGGTCCGCCGGGTGTTCGTAGGCCCGAGAGGAGATCCCCTCGAAGCGCCTGCGCTGCCTGCTCGGCACCTTCTCGTGCCCGTTCTGCTCGTGGCCGTCGTCGGACATGTGTTCCCCCATGTGCGTCTGAGTGCCCTATGTGCCCCCAAGGCAGGGCCCAGCCTAGGCGGAGATACCGTTGACGGGCAGTACAGAGAAGGAGTCGTACGCCATGGAGCACATCCCCGCAGCCGCCTGGCTCACGGAGGCCGCGAACGCGGCAGACAAGCAGGGCCCGGGCAATCTGCTCCGAGTCGTACTGATTGTCATGATCATCGGTGCGGTCCTGGGCGCCTGGTTCCTGCTGCGCGGCTACAAGCGCGACAACTGAGGACAAGCAGGCGGCATCGGCCGAAGCCGCCACAGGCGGGGCGACCGGTCGGCCGGCCGCAAAGAACCGCTTCCGTCGAGGCGGTCACGGCCTCAGGGGCGACCGCATCGAGGGGGCGGGCCGCGGCGGACGGTCCGGCGACGCGGTCACGGCAACCGGCTTCCCCAACGGCGGAGTCGGCGTGTTCGCGGCCGAGGCGCCCGCATACGATGGGCCGACGTCTTTATCCCGCCCTCCCCCACTCTCGACTTCGCTCGAGCGGGGGACCCCCATCGGATAGGTCCTGCCGAGATGAGCTTCCAGAGCACCGCTGCACAGTTGGTCACCGTCGCCGCCGAGGGCGAGAACGGCGGGAACCACGAAAGCCTCAGCCCGTACCTGACCGGCGGCGGGGCCCTGTTCATCCTGCTTCTGCTGCTGTGGATCACCACGCGCTTCAACCGGGACCGCTGAGCCCCGTCGGGCCCGCTCGGGGCCCCTGTCGGCCGGAGCCCGTCGGCCGGGCCGGTAGGGTCTGCACGCATGGGAGAGCAGGACATGCCTACCGGTCCGGCGAGTGACACGGAGAGCGGCGCCGTCGGTGCCGCCACGGGCCGTGCGAGCGGCACGGCCGGCGGCACGGCGAAGCGCCTGACGGTCGGCCCCGGCAACGGCCCCTCGAATCCGGGCAAGCGCCGCCTCGGCGTCATGGGCGGCACCTTCGACCCGATCCACCACGGACACCTGGTCGCGGCCAGCGAGGTCGCCGCGCAGTTCCACCTCGACCAGGTGGTGTTCGTACCGACCGGGCAGCCGTGGCAGAAGACCGACCGCAAGGTCACTCCGGCCGAGGACCGCTACCTTATGACGGTCATCGCGACCGCCGAGAACCCGCAGTTCTCGGTCAGCCGGATCGACATCGACCGCGGCGGCCCGACCTACACGACGGACACGCTGCGCGACCTGCGCGCGCTCAATCCGGACGCGGACCTCTTCTTCATCACCGGCGCCGACGCTCTCGGCCAGATCCTCACCTGGCGCTACACCGAAGAACTGTTCTCCCTCGCGCACTTCATCGGGGTCACCCGGCCCGGTCACACCCTGACCGACCCGGGACTCCCGGAGGGCGGTGTCTCGCTGGTCGAGGTTCCCGCGCTCGCCATCTCGTCCACAGACTGCCGTGCGAGGGTCGCCAAGGGCGACCCCGTCTGGTACCTGGTTCCGGACGGTGTGGTGCGCTACATCGACAAGCGTGAGCTGTACCGCGGCTAGTGAGCCGAGAGGGGCACCGGTGAACGACCGATACGACGGATACGCGGGCGGCGACCAGTACGAACTCGTCGGCTACGACGAATTCGGGCAGCCTGTGTACCGACAGGTGCCGCAGCAGCCTGCGCAGGGGTACGACGGCTACGGCGCCCAGCAACAGGGCTACGGCTACGACCCCTATGCGACGGGCCGCCAGGAACCCGTCCAGCCCTACGACACGGGCCGGCAGCAGCCTGTGGCGCCGTATGACACCGGTCAGCACGAAACGGTGTCCTCCTATGACACCGGTCAGCAGCCGGCCGCCCCTTCGTACGACCGCTTCGACGCCTTCGGCACCGGCGCGCCCGGAGCCGGCGGGACCACCTCGACGTCGTACGACCCCTATGGGCGGCAGAACCCCGGCACGGCGGGCGCCGCGAGCACCGGTCAGCAGCCCCGGGTGGCCGAGCAGACCGCCTACATCCCGCAGCAGGCCGGGCCGGCGGAGGACGGTGCTCCCCGGGCCGACCGTGACTACGGCACCGAGCAGTTCGCCTTCGTCGAGGAGCAGGAAGCCGAGTCCGAAGACGTCATCGACTGGCTGAAGTTCACCGAGAACCGCACCGAGCGCCGCGAGGAGGCCAAGCGCCGCGCCCGCAGCCGGGTCGTCTCCCTGGTCGTGGTCATCGCCCTGGTCGCGGTCGGTGGCGCCGGCTACCTCTGGTACGCGGGCAAGCTTCCCGGCACCACCTCGGACAGCAAGCCGGGGACCACGACGGCCGTTGCCGCCCAGAAGCGCGACGTGATCGTCGTCCACCTGCACAACACCAAGGGCAGCGGCACCTCCACGGCCCTGCTCGTCGACAACACCACCACCAAGCAGGGCACCACCGTCCTGCTGCCCAACTCCCTCGCCCTGACGGACGACAACGGCACGACGACCACGCTCGCCAAGTCCGTCGACGACGACGGCTCGTCCGGGACCCGGGACGCGATCGACACCGTGCTCGGGACCGACATCCAGGGCACCTGGCGGCTCGACACCCCCTACCTGAACAACCTCGTCGAGCTCGTCGGCAACATCGACATCACCACCAACGCCGACGTGCCGGACCCCGCCTCCAAGAAGAAGGGCGAGGACCCGCTCGTCAAGAAGGGCGAGGACCAGACCCTCAGCGGCAAGATGGCCGTCGCCTACGCCACCTACCGGGCCTCCGGCGAGGCCCAGAACGCGCAGCTGGAGCGGTTCGGACAGGTCATGCAGGGGGTGATGCGCAAGCTGTCCTCGGACAAGCAGGCCGCGACCACCACCGTGCAGACCCTGGCGCAGATCCTCGACCCGTCCCTGACCGACCAGGACCTCGGCGCCTTCCTCGCCCAGCTCGCCGATCTCGCCAAGGGCGGCGACTACAAGACCGCGCTGCTGCCCGTGCAGCAGGACGGCACCCTGAGCGAGAGCGCCTCCGACAGCGTGATCAAGGACGTCCTGGGCGGTACGGCGAAGAGCCCCGAGGCAGGCGCCGCGGTCCGCGTGGGCATCAAGAACGCCAGCGGCGACAAGGCGGCCGCGAGCCAGGCCCGTGTCGTCCTGGTCAACGGCGGCTACACCTACCTGGACTCCGGCACCGCCGGCGCCGCCCAGGGCGTGTCGCAGATCACCTACAGCGACGCGGCCAGGAAGGCCGACGCCGTCGAGGTCGCCAAGACCCTGGGTCTGCCCACCAGCGCGGTGAAGAAGGGCAAGGTCACCACCAACGCGGATGTGTCCGTCGTCCTCGGCCAGGACTACGAGGTCAGCAGCACCCCCAAGGGGTGACCGGCATCACGCCCCGGGGCCGCCCGGGGCGTGATCGTCGAAACGCGTGGGGTGTCCTCGGCGGTCCGTGAGACCCTTGAGTCATTACTGACCGCCGACGGAAAGCCGCGTAGTGACCGCCACGGACCGCTCCATCGAGCTCATCAACACCGCCGCACAGGCGGCCGCAGACAAGCTCGCGCACGACATCATCGCCTACGACGTCAGCGACGTGCTCTCCATCACCGACGCCTTCCTGCTGGCGTCCGCGCCCAACGACCGCCAGGTCAAGTCGATCGTCGACGAGATCGAGGAGCGCCTGAGCAAGGAGCTCGGCGTCAAGCCGGTACGCCGCGAGGGCGACCGCGAGGCGCGCTGGGTGCTCCTCGACTACATCGACATCGTGGTGCACGTCCAGCACAGCGAGGAGCGCGTCTTCTACGCCCTCGAGCGCCTGTGGAAGGACTGCCCGGAGCTGGACCTGCCCGAAGAGGCCAAGGCGACCCGCGGCAAGGGCGCCGAGCACGCCAAGCTCCAGGCCGAGGAGGACTCCGCCGAACTGGGGGAGCTGCGGTGAGCGCCGAGGTCGCGAACACGGCGGGCGTGAAGGACGGCGGGAAGCCGGGCCGGGGCCGCCGCGTCATCCTGTGGCGGCACGGCCAGACCTCCTGGAACGTGGACCGCCGCTTCCAGGGCTCCACGGATGTCGAGCTGACCGAGACGGGCATCGGGCAGGCCCGTCGCGCCGCCCGGCTGCTCGCCTCGCTCAAGCCCGACGCCATCGTCGCCTCGGACCTCAAGCGCGCCGCCGCCACGGCCGCCGAGCTGGCCGAGCTCACCGGCCTCGACGTCACCCACGACGAGGGCCTGCGCGAGACCTACGCGGGCGTCTGGCAGGGGCTGACGCACGAGGAGATCATCACCCGCCACGGCGACGAGTACGCCGCGTGGAAGCGCGGCGAGCCGGTACGCCGCGGTGGAGGCGAGCTGGAGACCGAGGTCGCCGACCGCGCCGCCCCCGTGGTGCTGCGGCACACGGACAAGCTCCCCGACGACGGCACCCTCGTCGTCGTCAGCCACGGCGGCACGATCCGCACCACCATCGGCCGCCTGCTCGGCCTGGAGTCCCAGCACTGGGAGAGTCTCGGCGGCCTTTCCAACTGCTGCTGGTCCGTCCTCGGCGAAGGCGCCCGCGGCTGGCGGCTCCTGGAGCACAACGCCGGCACGCTGCCGGAGCCGGTGCTCGGCGACGACGACTGAGCGGTGCCGGAGGGCCCCCGTCCGGTCCCGCGGGCCCGGCGGGACCGGATTTCACTTTCCGGCTGGTCGCAGGCTAAAGTTCTTCTTGTTCGGCCCGCAGGGCGGGAAGAACGCAAGGGGCTATAGCTCAGTTGGTAGAGCGCCTGCATGGCATGCAGGAGGTCAGGAGTTCAATTCTCCTTAGCTCCACAGATCGACTCTCCGTCGAGTTGTCGAAGATCAGTGATGAAGAATCCCGTTCCCGTCAGGGAGCGGGATTTTTCGTTGCGCCGAAGCGGTGCCCACCGTCGCCAGGGCTGCCGCCACCACCGGGAGTTCGCCCTCCGGGGAGGCGAGCCGGCCGTCCGGCTCGCGCACAGGCACCGTGAACGGCGTCCACAGCGCGTTGTCCACGCCCGAGTTGAGGGCCTCGCGTGTGAAGAGGACGTCGCGGCAGGCGCGGTTGGTGGCGTACGTCGTCGACGCCGAGAGGCCGCTCGTCGACCGTCACGCGGCCCGGTCGGCTCACGGGCGTCGCGGTCTTCGGCACACTCTTCTTGAACCGGCTTGAGTCACTTGGGGCCCCCGGGGCGTATACCTCTGCGGACGCGCTCCTGGCGTGCACGTATGCGCCGGCCGTGACGGCTGTGCTGGGTGCTGTGTCCGGACTGGTACGAAGGCGTCGCTGACCGTATTGCTCCGGCCGTGGCAGAATCAAACGGCCGGAAGGGGGCGCGGCCCGACGGGAGGGAGAAGCGATGCCTGCCAGCATCCTCGAGGAGGTCGACGATCTCCTCGAAGTGGCACTGAACCGGAAGAAAGCCACCCTCCTCGACTGCCCTTCCTGCGGATCGGTCCACGTTGCCCAGGTCCTTGGCGACAACGGTGGAATCTCCTACGTGTGCACGGCCTGCGGCCACAGCTGGAGCTGATTGATGGGTGCGCACAGGCGGAAATGCGATTGGTGCGGCAGTGGTACGCCGATCGTCCGCGACATGGAGCCGGTCAACCACGACTACCAGTACTGGTGTGAGGAGTGCGCGCGGGCGCTGATCATAAAGGGCGACCCGATCGAGACGTACCGCGAGCTGGAGGGCGAGCCGATCTACGGACGGCTCCTCGACGAGCACTGCACCTTGAAGCGGTTCTACTCGTTCGCCACGGCCTGACCCCGCGGTCGGCCCTGGTGCCCCGCAACCAGGTGCCGTTCAGGTGCAGTTCCCGCCTGCCCGTCTGCGAGGTCCTCCTCCTGGCGCGTACCGGACCGACGGCGAAGCCGTCACCGCGCGCCGCACAGCCGCCCAGGAGCGGCGTTCGCGCCGCTCGCGGCGGAACGGGCCACCGCGGGGCCGGTAGGGCCCGTAGGGGCCATGTGGCGGTCCGGGGGTATCGGTCTCCCTGCCCTCCTCCCTGCCGACCCGGCTGTGTCTCCGGAAACCCGGCTCGGTGGCCCTCGGGAAGTCGCCCTGAAACAGACATGAGAGCCCAAATCTGTACACACGGGAAACGATTTGGTGGTGCACCAGGGGGACCGTGTAATGTTGGCGTCGCCGCCGGGGAAACCGGGCGACACGGTGAATACGCGGCCTCGCCGCGTGGCCACGAGGGGCTATAGCTCAGTTGGTAGAGCGCCTGCATGGCATGCAGGAGGTCAGGAGTTCAATTCTCCTTAGCTCCACAGACGTTGAAAGCGGGCCACCCGATCAGGGTGGTCCGCTTCTTCGTTGTCGGGCGACCTTCGAGGGGCGTGTCGAAGCGGGCCACCGTTTCTGGTGGCCCGCCGCTTCGTGGTCAGCGGCCGCTGCCGAGTGCGCGGCGGCCGCGTCCCTGGGAGAGGACCGGCAAGTTGTTCCGCGCCGGCGCGGAGGACCGGGTGTCCTCCTCGAGGCGCAGGGCGAGCGCCGGGCAGCGGCGCACCGCACGCAGGGCCTTCGCCTCGGCGTACCGGGGCACCGCGGCCTGCGCGACGGTGGGGAAGCCGTCGGCGCCCAGTTCGAAGACCTCGGGGAGGATGTCGGCGCACAGGCCGTGCCCGCGGCACAGCGTCCAGTCGACGTAGATCTTCTGGCGGCTGGGACCCGTCTCCTGCTCGCTCTGGCCGCCGGGGATGCCCGTGGGCAGCTGGCCGCCCTCGAAGAGCGGCAGAACGCCCTCCACGGGCCTTCCGCAGCCGTTTCCGAGGACATGCGCGGCCAGGTCGTCGGTGAAGGCCTTGAGGGTCGACTCGATGAACATCGCCGAGCCGTCCGGGTGGGAGCACGCGCCGCGCCGCTTCACGGACTTGGCGACCTGCTTCACGGCCTCGAGGGCCGCCGGGCCGCCGCCGTTGAGGATGTCCTCCAGGCCGCGTGCCGCGGCGGGCAGGCCCAGGTAGCAGGGACCGCACTGTCCCGCGCTCTCCTCGGCCAGCCACTGTGCCACCCGCAGCGACTCGCCCAGGGGGCAGGTCTGCTGGGTGATCGGGAGGATGGCGCCGGCGCCGAGCGCACCGCCCACCGCGGCCAGGGAATCGCGCGAGACGATCGCCTCGTTGACCGTCGCCGCGTCCAGCCACTTGCCGTGGTAGCCGCCGGTCAGCACGCCCTGCGGCATCGGCGGGGCGCCGGCCAGCTGGAGGACGTACCGCAGCGGTACACCGGTGGGGACCTCGATCACCATGGGGCGCCCGACGGCGCCCGAGACGGTGAGCATGACGGTGCCGGGTTCGTCGTACAGGCCTGTGTTGCGGTAGCGGTCCGGGCCGATGCGGGCGGCGATGGCCAGCTGTGCGAACGTCTCGGCGTTCGACAGCAGGGTGGGCGCGCCCCCGACACCGGTCTGGGACGCGCTGACCTTGCGGCCCGGCGGAATGGCGGGCCCGCCGTCGATCGAACGGATCAGCGAAGCGGCCGCGCCGGTGACCATCCGCACCGGATTGCGCTGCACGCGCGCGCGGAGCGGTGATCCGCGCCGGTTGCTCAGCCCGCGCTCGGCCAGCGCGGCCTCCATGGAGCGCTGCGTGGACTCGCGGGTCACGCCGATCACCAGGGTGCGCGCGCCCATGGCCTCCGCGGCCAGCAGGGCGCCGTCGAGGATGAGGTGCGGAGCACGGTTGATGAGCACCGTGTCCTTGCGGCAGGCCGGTTCGTCCTCGCTTCCGTTGACGACCACCACCGGGCGGATGCCCTTCTTGATGGCCGATTCGGCGACTGAGCGCAGTTTCTTGGCGAAGGGGAAGCCCGCGCCGCCGCGGCCCTTCAGGGAGATGGCTTCGGCAAGGCCCGCGAGCTGTTCTCCGCCCATCGGTTCGAGCGGCCCATGCACCTTGAGGTGCATGGGGAGATCAAGACGTTCAACCAGGTCGAAGCCCGACGTGAGCTGCGGCAGTCCGACCACGCGGACTTCCGGGACGTCGGGCAGGGCCTCGTTCACTTAAAAGCCTCCGGAAGGGGCGTTCCATGATTCACCGGAGCCAGGAGCGTCGAAGGCGCCCGGCAGTACGTCAGTCGTGGGACCGCTGTCGTACGTGTCGTTGGTGTTGTACGTGCGGTAGGACGCGTTCGTCTCACCGGTGTTGTACACATCACTCGTGCCGTAGGCGTTGGCGGGCGGATTGTTGTAGACCGGGACGGTATATCCGGTGTCGTTCAGCGGGTCGTACGCCGACTGCGGCGCCTCGCCGACGGGGGGCGGCGTGGGGACGGGCCAGCTGCCGGACGTGCTGCCGTTGTCGACGCGGGGAAACGTCTCGGTGGGCTGCATGTTCATGGGCATCTGGAACTGCTGTGTCGAGGTGGGCGCGGAGCCGTCGCCGGGGGACATGGCCCGGTAGGCCGCGGCGAAGCCGTTCGTGGCGGCGCCCGTGGCCGCGGGGTCGGGGGTGCCGCCGTACTGCGGGGAGGGGGACGGCGTGCGCTGGGGCGGCACGAAGTTGTCGCCCGCGGACTGGGCGGAGCGCGACTCGCCCACGGCGGCGCGGGACGCCTCCAGGTCCTCGCGGAACCCGCGGGCACCGGGGCTGTTGTTGTCGCCGATGATCGCCAGGACCCGCGCCGCGACCTTGCGCTTGAACGGGGAGGGCGCCGATCGCAGGGCGAGGGCCGCCATGACCGCGAGCAGGCACAGGCTGTAGAGGATCGTGAAGATCGGCTTCGCGGCGCGACCCGCGTAGAGGCCGTGGATCAGCGCGGCGCACCAGGCCGGGTAGGCCAGCATGTGCACCGCGCGCCAGCGGGCCGCGATCGGTGCCGGCGAGGCGAAGGCGCTGCGCAGCGCGCCGGTGATGGCCGTGAAGATCATGAGCAGTCCGGCCAGCGAGCCGAAGCCGATGAGCCCGGCAGTGCCGGTGACGCCGAGGCCGAAGGGGACCAGGGCGGCGAGCAGGGTCGTGTGGTCGAGCGCGATCTTGACCGTGATGTGCAGCAGCAGGAAGGCCACCGAGGACACGGCGGTCGTCCGGTGCACGGCCTGCGCCACCAGCCGCTGGCGGGTGTTCAGGAAGACGCGGTCGGTCGCGACCAGCCCCCAGATCACGGAGCACGACAGAGCGACCAGCGACAGCACGCCGGCGCCGAAGTTCAGGAAGTCACGGACTTCATTGCCGCCGACCAGCACCACCACGGGTATGAGGAGCAGGACGGCGGCGCTGGCCGCCCCGTAGGCCGAACGGCCCGCCCGGGGAAGCGAGCTGTTGTTGCGACGAGGGTTCATGGAGGGGGTACTCCCAACGGTTCGGGGAAGCGGTCCCGAAGCCGCACTCTAGGTCGAGAAATACCGACGAGTTCGAGGTTTCAGTTATTGCGTTGTTACCAAAGGGCAATGAGGTCTTTGTGTTGTCCCTAAGAGTCCGTTACGCGAAGTAAAATTTGAACTTCGTTCAACTATTTCGGTGGTCACGGCGGGCGGCACGGGGTGCCGTACGACCCCGAAAGCTCGTCGCGGCTCCCGCGGACGCTGGGGTACCCTGACGCCATGCGTGCCGTACGCCTTCTGCTTAGCGAGCCGCGCTGATCAGTCCCGACCACTGACGCATCGTGGTCGGCATCGGCGCGGCGTCCCCTCCTGTGCGAGGGGCTTTTTCATTTCTTGAGTGTCACAGCCGCTGGCAGAGACGATCGATGGAGCTTTGAGGATCATGAGCGAGACGAACACCGCTGCCACCGCCGACGTGGCCGCGCCGCACCGCTACACGGCCGCCCTGGCTGCTGACATCGAGGCACGCTGGCAGGACTTCTGGGACGCCGAGGGCACGTACGAGGCTCCGAACCCCAGCGGCGACCTGGCCGGGGACCCCGAGCTGGCCGCCAAGCCCAAGAAGTTCATCATGGACATGTTCCCGTACCCCTCGGGTGCGGGTCTGCACGTGGGTCACCCCCTGGGCTACATCGCCACCGATGTGTTCGCCCGGTACCAGCGCATGACGGGCCACAACGTCCTGCACACCCTGGGCTTCGACGCCTTCGGCCTGCCCGCCGAGCAGCACGCCGTCCAGACGGGCGAGCACCCTCGGATCACCACCGACGCGGCGATCACCAACATGAAGTCCCAGCTGCGCGCGCTGGGCCTGGGCCACGACAAGCGCCGGTCGTTCGCCACGATCGACCCGGAGTACTACAAGTGGACCCAGTGGATCTTCCTGCAGATCTTCAACTCCTGGTACGACGACGAGGCCGGCAAGGCCCGTCCCGTGTCCGCACTGGTCGCCCAGTTCGAGAGCGGTGAGCGTGCCGTCCCCGCCCTCGGCGGCACCACGCGCGCGTGGAACGAGCTGAGCGGCACCGAACGCGCCGACGTCCTGAGCGGTTACCGCCTGGCGTACGCCTCCGACGCGCCGGTCAACTGGTGCCCCGGTCTGGGCACCGTGCTGGCCAACGAGGAAGTCACCGCCGACGGCCGTTCCGAGCGCGGCAACTTCCCCGTCTTCAAGGCCAAGCTGCGCCAGTGGAACATGCGCATCACCGCCTACGCGGACCGTCTGCTGGACGACCTGGACGCGCTGGACTGGCCCGAGGCCATCAAGCTGCAACAGCGCAACTGGATCGGCCGCTCCGAGGGCGCGCGCGTCGACTTCCCGATCGACGGCGACGCCATCACCGTCTTCACCACCCGCCAGGACACCCTGTTCGGCGCCACCTACATGGTGCTGGCGCCGGAACACCCGCTGGTCGAGAAGTTCACCCCGGCCGCCTGGCCCGAGGGCACCCACGACGTGTGGACCGGCGGTCACGCGACGCCCACCGAGGCCGTCGCCGCCTACCGCGCGCAGGCCGCCTCGAAGTCCGACGTCGAGCGGCAGGCCGAGGCCAAGGACAAGACCGGCGTCTTCACCGGCACGTTCGCGACCAACCCGGTCAACGGCGAGAAGGTCCCGGTCTTCATCGCCGACTACGTACTGATGGGCTACGGCACCGGCGCGATCATGGCCGTCCCGGCGCACGACACCCGCGACTTCGCGTTCGCGCGCGCCTTCGAACTGCCGATGCGCTGTGTGGTCGAGCCCTCGGACGACCGCGGCACCGACGCCTCCACCTGGGACGACGCCTTCGCCTCGTACGACGCGAAGATCGTCAACTCCGCCGGCGACGAAGTCTCCCTGGACGGCCTGGGCGTCGTCGACGCCAAGGCGCGCATCACGGAGTGGCTGGAGCGCCGGGGCATCGGCGAGGGCACCGTCAACTTCCGGCTGCGCGACTGGCTGTTCAGCCGCCAGCGCTACTGGGGCGAGCCCTTCCCGATCGTCTACGACGAGGACGGCGTCGCCCACCCGCTGCCCGAGTCGATGCTGCCTCTGGAGCTGCCGGAGGTCGAGGACTACTCGCCGCGCACCTTCGACCCGGACGACGCGAACACGTCCCCGGAGACCCCGCTGTCGCGCAACGAGGACTGGGTCGCCGTCACCCTGGACCTGGGTGACGGCCGTGGTCCGCAGAAGTACCGCCGCGAGACCAACACCATGCCCAACTGGGCCGGTTCCTGCTGGTACGAGCTGCGCTACCTGGACCCGCACAACGACCAGAAGCTGGTCGACCCGGCCATCGAGCAGTACTGGATGGGCCCGCGCGAGGGCCGGCCGACCGGCGGCGTCGACCTGTACGTCGGCGGCGCCGAGCACGCCGTGCTGCACCTGCTGTACGCCCGCTTCTGGTCGAAGGTCCTGTTCGACCTGGGCCACATCTCGTCGGCCGAGCCGTTCCACAAGCTGTTCAACCAGGGCATGATCCAGGCCTACGTGTACCGCGACAGCCGCGGCATCGCCGTAGCGGCGGCCGAGGTCGAGGAGCGCGACGGCGCGTACTACTACCGGGGTGAGAAGGTCTCCCGGCTGCTGGGCAAGATGGGCAAGTCCCTGAAGAACGCGGTCACCCCGGACGAGATCTGTGCCGAGTACGGCGCGGACACCCTGCGCCTGTACGAGATGGCGATGGGTCCCCTGGACGTGTCCCGTCCGTGGGACACGCGCGCGGTGGTGGGCCAGTACCGGCTGCTGCAGCGGCTGTGGCGCAACGTCGTCGACGAGGCGACCGGCGAGGTCACGGTCGTCGACACCGAGCCGGACGAGGACACGCTGCGTGCCCTGCACAAGGCCATCGACGGCGTACGGCAGGACCTGGAGGGCATGCGGTTCAACACCGCCATCGCCAAGGTCACCGAGCTGAACAACCACCTGACCAAGACGGGCGGCCCGATCGCGCGCCCGGTCGCCGAGGCCCTGGTGCTGATGGTCGCGCCGCTGGCCCCGCACATCGCCGAGGAACTGTGGCGCAAGCTGGGCCACACGGAATCGGTCGTCCACCGGGACTTCCCCGTCGCCGACCCCGCGTACGTCATCGACGAGGCCGTGACCTGCGTCGTGCAGATCAAGGGCAAGGTCAAGGCGCGCCTGGAGGTCTCCCCGTCGATCTCCGACGAGGAGCTGGAGAAGGTGGCGCTGGCCGACGAGAAGGTCGTCGCGGCGCTGGGCGGCGCGGGAATCCGCAAGGTGATCGTGCGCGCGCCGAAGCTGGTGAACATCGTCACGGCGTAGCCGCCACGGCGAGACGGGCATCAGGCCTCCGGGCGATGCCTGCCGGTCCGGGCGATGCCTGCCGGTCCGGGCGCGGCCGGGGCTCGGGGTAGTCCCCTACGGGCAGGTTCGGGGTTCTTCTGGAACTCCGAACCTGCCCGCAGCGTTTACCGTTGAGAGCGCGGCGACAGCTGCCGCGACCGGTCCGAGGAGGAGTGTGATGGGTACCGTGATCACAGTGATCGCCCTGCTCTTCCTGCTGTTCGTCGTGCTCGGCGCGTATGCGACGGTGAAGGTGATCGGCGCCGCCAAGCGCGGCGTGGACCGCACGATCTCGCAGGCCCGCCGCACGGTCGAGGACACCACCCTGCGCGCGAAGACCTTCGCCCAGCCCGGGCCCCAGGGCGAGCTCGCCCAGCTCCGGCTGACGCTGCGCACCTCGATGCGGGCCACCCAGGAGGCGCTGCACGCGAGCGTGGCGGAGGACGAGTCCCTCAAGGAGTCGCTGAGCCTCTTCGAGCGGCTCAGCGCACACGGGCACGAGCTGGACGCCGAACTGAAGCGCCTGGAGACGGAGCCCGACCGAGGAACGCTCGCCACACGGCTGCCCGGCCTGCGAGAGCGCACCCAGCGGATCACGCAGTCGGCCGACTCGCTTCGCTGGGCCGCGCGCGACCGGGCCCACCGCTTCGCCGGTGACGACCTGGACACGCTGAGCGCCCAGATCGACGTGGAGGCCGGCGCGCTGCGTCACTGGACCAAGGAACCCGGGGCCGCCGCGTCCTGGCCCGAGGCTCCCGCGGCGGACGCGAGCACCTCCGGTGGGCAGACCTGGCCGCCGCAGACCCCGGATTCCGCTGGGGCGGAGCGGCCGGAGCGTTCCGCCATCACGCCGCCGGGCCAACGGCCCGCCTACCCTTGGCAGAAGAAGCCCCGCCCCGAGAGCACGACATGATCCGGCCGTCCCGACCGCAGGTGGAAGGGGCCGGGCTGCCGCCCGCCCGCCACGCCAGGTAACCTCCAGCTCATGTCCCGCCATGTCGCGATCGTCACCGATTCAACGGCCTACCTGCCGCCGCGGACGATGGAGCGCCACGGCATCACAGCGGTCCCCCTGACCGTGGTCCTCGGTGACCAGGCGCTCGAAGAGGGGACCGAGATCTCGGCCCGCTCCCTCGCCCAGGCGCTGCAGAAGCGGCGCCCCGTCACCACCTCCCGGCCCAGCCCCGAGATGTTCGCCGCGACCTACCGCAAGGTCGCCGAGTCCGGCGCCACCGGCATTGTCTCCCTGCATCTGTCCTCCGAGTTCTCGGGCACCTACGACGCGGCGGTGCTCGCGGGACGCGAGGCCCCGGTACCGGTGCGCGTGGTGGACACCGGGATGGTCGCGATGGCCCTCGGGTTCTGTGCGCTGGCCGCGGCCGAGTCCGCGGAGGCGGGGGGAACCATCGACGACGCGGTCACGGCCGCGGAGAAGCGGGCCGCGGGCACGGCCGCGTACTTCTACGTCGACACCCTCGACTACCTCCGCCGTGGCGGCAGGATCGGGGCCGCGCAGGCTCTGCTGGGCTCGGCCCTCGCGGTGAAGCCGCTGCTGCAGCTGAACGACGGCCGGATCGAACTTCTCGAAAAGGTCCGCACGGCCTCCAAGGCGATCGCCCGCCTGGAGGAGATCGTCGCCGACCGCGCGGGCAGCGCACAGGTCGACATCGCCGTTCACCATCTGGCAGCTCCCGATCGTGCGGCGGCACTCGCGGACCGTTTGCGGGCGCGGGTGCCGGGGCTGGCCGAATTGCACGTGAGCGAGGTGGGCGCGGTGATCGGAGCCCACACCGGGCCCGGGCTGCTCGGGGCGGTTGTGTCGCCTCGCTGAGGTCGCCCCCTCCGAGGCTCGTGCGCGTCGTCCGTCCGGGTGGCTGTGTTATCCACAACTGGACCGCTGTCCACTGGAATTGAGCAAGATCATCGCGATGGTGCCGAGATGCCGGATCCTCGGCGCATGGCACTTCGATCAAGCACACGCACTGCCGCACCGACCAGCGGCCCGGGTCGCGGCCCCGCATCGGAAAGCCGCAGCCGCCATCGCCGTCGCCACCCGCGAGGCCGGGCCCGTCGCCGCGAGGTGTCGGCCGCGGCCCTCCGTCTGCGCGCCGAGGCACTCTTCACCGAACACGCTCAGGGGCGGCGGGAGTCGGGGAAGGCGCCGCCTGGGGCGGACCACGATGTCGGGGCCGGCCCGAGGGCGAACACGGCCGTGGGTGCGGGTGTTCCGGCCGATGTCCGGCGACTTCGGAACCGTCCGGGTGGGGCCGACGGCCGTGACCCCGGTCCGGACGGGGGCGGCCCCCCGCGGGCCGACCGCTCGCGAACCGACGGGTCGGCGACCGCGATTGAGCCGGCCATGGGGGCGGGCGTATGGCGGGATCGGGCCGGGCTCGCCGTGCGGGAGCGGCTCCCGTTGTGGTTGCAGTCGAGGTGCGGTCTCGAGCGCAGGAGCGTGACCGCACTGACCGTGCTGCTGGTCGTGGCCGCCGTCTTCGCCGTGCAGCACTTCTGGACCGGCAGGACACAGCCGGTCCGAGCCCCTGAAGTGGTGCGCGCGGCGGCACCGTACGGCGGGAAGAGCGGGTCGCGGGAGCGGTCGGGCGCGGAACCCGCGTCCTCGTCCGGAGCTTCGGGCGCCGCCGGCGCTGCCGGGAGCGCGATCGTCGTGGATGTCGGCGGAAAGGTGCGCACTCCCGGACTCCGGCGGTTGCCAGCCGGTTCCCGCGTCGAGGACGCCCTGCGAGCCGCCGGTGGGGTACGGCCCGGCACGGACACCGACGGTCTCAACCGCGCGCGTCTCCTGGTGGACGGCGAACAGATCGTGGTCGGCGCGTCCGCGCCCCCGGCAGGAGTGGGAGCGGGAGCGGGTGGTCCGGGGCCGGTCGGCGCCGGAGGATCCGCGGCAGGTGCGGCACCCTCCGCGCCGATCTCCCTCAACGGTGCCACGGTCGACCAGCTCGACAGCCTGCCCGGCGTCGGTCCCGTCCTGGCCCGGCACATTCTCGACTACCGCACGACGCACGGCGGTTTCCGCTCGGTCGACGAACTCCGCGAGGTCAACGGAATCGGAGACCGTCGCTTCGCCGATCTCCGGCCCCTGGTGCAGCCATGAACGGTTCCCGGAGGAGGGCTGGGCGGGCCCGTCCGACGCCGAGGATCCGGCATGGCGGGCCGGGTGCGCTGGGCGAGTCAGGGGTGTCGAGCCGGAGGGGTGGGTCGGGCGAGTCAGAGGTGTCGAGCGGGCCAGGTGTGCTGGGCGAGTCAGAGGTGTCGAGGGAGTCGGGTGGGCCGGGCGAGCGGGAGAGTGTCCCGATGGGCCCGCCGGGTGTCCCCGGTAGCGCCGGGCGGAGGTCCGTGCACGTTGCCTCGGGAAGGCGGCTGGGGGCCGCGCACCCCCGGGCGGAGGGGCCGACCGACCTCCGGCTCGTGGCGCCCGCCGCGGCGGCCTGGCTCACGGCGGCCGTGACGGTCGGGGTGTCGCCGGGCTGGGTCGCGGGTGTCGTCGTGGTGTCCCTGGTCGGCGGTGGCCTCCTGCTGGTGGCGGGGCGCGGAGGCGCGCGCTCGGAGCGGGGACGGGCGGCCGCGCGGCCGGGTTCGTGGCCGTGGGTGTCCGTCGCCGCCGTGCTGCTCTGTGTCGGAGCGGCCGCAGCCTCCGCGGGGTTGCACGGAGCGGACCTGCGACGCGGACCTGTTCCCGCGCTCGCGACGCAGTTCGCCCACGTGACCGCGGAGGTGGAGGTCACCTCCGATCCACGGCTCACCCGGCCCCGCGTCATCGGGGACCGTGTCGCTGCGACGGCGCTGCTGTTCGACGCGGACGTCACGCGGATCACCCGGGCGGACGGCACGGTGGTGGCGACGCGGACGCCGGTGCTGGTGATCGTCGACGCGCGCTCGCGACGGGGCTCGCCCCGGGAGGCCGGTGGGCGCTCGCCCTGGCTGTCGCTGCTGCCGTCCACCCGGCTGCGGGTTGCGGCGCGGGTCGTGCCCGCTCTGTCGGACGGCGACGACGTCGCGGCGGTGTTGCGGGTGCGGGGGAGTGCCCCGCCGGAGGTGGTGGGGGAGCCGTCCGGGCCTCAGCGGTTCGCCGGCCGGCTGCGCGAAGGGCTGCGGAAGGCGACAGACGGCCTGGACACGGACGCCCGCGCGTTGCTGCCAGGACTGGTCGTGGGGGACACCGCACGCGTCACGCCGGAGCTGGACAACGCCTTCAAGGCCACCGATCTCACCCACCTCCTCGCTGTCAGCGGCGGGAACTTCACGATTCTGCTCGCGCTGTTCATCGGGCCACCGGGTCTCGCCCAGCGAGTCGAGCGCCGGGGCCTCGCACCCCGGCTCGGTGTGCCGCTCCGGGCGACCGCCCTGTTCGGCGGGGCGCTCACTCTCGCCTTCGTGATCGTGTGCCGACCGGACCCGAGCGTGCTGAGAGCGGCGGCCTGCGGATCGATCGCGCTGCTCGCCATCGCGACCGGGCGCCGCAGATCGCTGGTCCCGGCGCTGGCCGCCGCGGTTCTGCTTCTCGTGCTGTACGACCCCTGGCTGGCCCGCAGTTACGGATTCCTGCTGTCCGTCCTCGCGACCGGAGCCCTGCTCACGCTCGCTCCGCGCTGGAGCGCGGGGCTCCGGCGGCGCCGCGTGCCTCCGCGTCTTGCCGAGGCGCTCGCCGCGGCCGCCGCGGCGCAGGCACTGTGCGCGCCGGTGGTCGCCCTGCTGTCGGCCCGGGTGAGCCTGGTGGCGGTGCCGTGCAATCTGCTCGCGGAGTTCGCGGTGGCGCCGGCCACGGTGCTGGGGTTCGGAACGCTGGGGACGGCTTCCGTGGCGATGCCCGTGGCCGAAGTCCTGGCATGGTGCGCGAGTTGGCCCGCCCGGTGGATCGCGGACATCGCGCGCACGGGGGCGGCCCTGCCCGGCGGGGGAGTGGACTGGCCGGGCAGTTGGACGGGCGCCCTGCTGCTGGCCCTCGTGACGGTGGTCGTCGTGGTCGTCGGTCGACGGCTGCTCGGACATCCGTTGCTGAGCGGTGCCTGCGCGGTGCTGTTCCTGCTGGTCGTGGTGCAGCCACCGCCCCTCACCAGGGTGATCACGGGCTGGCCGCCACCCGGCTGGAGGTTCGTGATGTGTGACGTCGGGCAGGGCGACGCCACGGTGCTCGCGGCGGGCGACGGCAGCGCGGTGGTCGTGGACGCGGGGCCCGACCCGGTGTCGGCCGACCGCTGTCTGAGCACACTCGGCGTCACCAGGATCCCCCTCGTCGTTCTGACGCACTTCCATGCCGACCATGTCGGGGGGCTGCCGGGCGTGCTCCACGGGCGTTCGGTGGGCGCGATCGAGACGACCGGCTTCGAAGAGCCGCTGGACCAGGCCGAGTTCGTGCGGAGAGAGGCGGCCGCACGGCACATTCCCATGACGCGGGCCGTGGCGGGGGAGCGGCGGCGCACGGGAAGCGTCGACTGGCGGGTGCTGTGGCCGCCGCCGGATCCGGCCCCGACCCCGGACGGTCCGAACGACGCCAGTGTCACCCTGCTCGTACGGTCCGCGGGGCTGCGGCTGCTGTTGCTCGGTGACCTGGAACCGCCCGCGCAGCAGGCCTTGTCGAGATCGCCGGTGGCCGCGGAGCTGGGTGGAGTGGACGTGCTCAAGGTCGCCCACCACGGGTCGGCCTATCAGGATCCGGAGCTCATACGCAGGGTGGCTCCGCGGCTCGCGCTCATCTCGGTCGGCCGCGACAACCCCTACGGACACCCTGCCCCGAGTACGGTCGCGGTCCTGCGGGCCGGGGGTGCGGTGGTCCTGCGGACCGACGAGGACGGGGCACTCGCGGTCACCGGTGAGGGCGAAGGGCTGAGCGTGGCGGGACACTGAATACATGAACTCCGCACAGGCCGACGCCTACCTTCGCCGCATCGGGGCCCAGCACCCGGCATGGCCCACGTCCGATGTGCTCCGCGAGCTCCAACTGCGCCATCTGCGGACCGTGCCGTTCGAGAATCTGTCGATCCACCTCGGCGAGGAGATCGTGCTGGAGGAGAAGAGGCTGCTGGACAAGGTGGTGGGCGCCCGCAGAGGGGGCTTCTGCTACGAACTGAACGGCGCGTTCGGGGCGTTGCTGGGGACGTTGGGCTTCGATGTGACGTATCTCGCGGCCCGGGTGTACGGAGACGAGGGGAAGCTGGGGATTCCCTACGACCATCTCGCCCTGCGGGTGCGGACGGTGGACGGCGGAGACTGGCTGACCGACGTCGGGTTCGGGGCGCACAGCCACTACCCGTTGGCCTTCGGGGAGCGAGGGGAACAGCGGGACCCCGGCGGGGTGTTCCGGGTCGTGGAGTCGGGGCCGGACGCGGCCGGGGTGCGGGGTGCCGGCGGGTCGCGGGAACGCGAGGATCTCGATGTCCTGCTGGGCGACAAGCGCCAGTACCGGCTGGAGGTGCGGCCGCGCGCGCTCGGGGACTTCGTCGCGGGAGCCTGGTGGCACAGCACTTCGCCGCTGTCGCACTTCACCCGGTCACCCGTCTGCTCGCGGATCACGGAGGACGGGGAGCGGATCACGCTCAGCGGACGCAGCTTCACGCTGACGAAGGCCGACGGGACCAAGGAGGTGTCGGAACTGGCCACCGACGAGGAGGTGCTGGCCGCCTATCGAGAGCGCTTCGGGATCGAACTGGACCGGGTGCCGGAGGTCAGGGGCGCTCAGTAGTCCGGGGCGAGCGGATGGGGGCTGGGCCGGGCTGTCGCCAGGGCCGACCCCGGCGTCGGGCCCGTCGGGCGTATCGGAAAATGGTCACGTGAGCGATGTGAGACATGTGCTGGTTCTGCCCGACCGTGATGCCGCGGAAGAGGCGGCGGAGGCCGTCGGTGACCGGTTCGGGCTCTTCGAGGAGCCGCAGCTCGTCCGGGACGCGCTGGCGGGGGAGGACGATGCCGAGGACGCGCAGTGGCTGGTGGTGCTGACGGACCCCGAGGCGCGGCTGGACCCGAAGGAGCTGGACGAGTTCGCGGCGGAGTGGGACGGCTGGCACGAGGAGCCGTAAGCCGAGCCCGAGGGGGAGTGGGCCGCCGGGGCGGGGCGGGGCGGGGCGGCTTGCGGCATGCGTTGTCGGTGGCGCGTGGGATGCTTTCGGTGATGGCCAAGAAGACCGCACAAGACGACCCTCTCGCCCCTGTCACGCTGGCAGTGGGCCAGGAGGATCTCCTGCTCGACCGTGCCGTGCAGGAGGTGGTGGCCGCCGCCAGGGCCGCCGACACCGACACGGATGTACGGGACCTCACTCCGGACCAGTTGCAGCCCGGCACGCTGGCCGAGTTGACGAGTCCCTCGCTCTTCTCCGAGCGCAAGGTCGTGGTCGTACGCAACGCGCAGGATCTGTCGGCCGACACGATCAAGGACGTCAAGGCGTACCTGGGGTCGCCCGCCGAGGAGATCACCCTGGTGCTCCTGCACGCGGGCGGGGCCAAGGGCAAGGGGCTGCTCGACGCCGCGCGCAAGGTGGGGGCGCGGGAGGTGGCGTGTCCCAAGATGACGAAGCCGGCGGACCGGCTCGGGTTCGTGCGCGGTGAGTTCCGGGCGCTGGGCCGGTCGGCCACGCCGGAGGCCTGCCAGGCGCTGGTGGACTCCATCGGAAGCGATCTGCGCGAGCTGGCGTCCGCCGCGTCGCAGTTGACCGCGGATGTCGAGGGGACGATCGACGAGGCCGTCGTCGGGCGGTACTACACCGGGCGGGCCGAGGCATCCAGCTTCACCGTGGCCGATCGGGCCGTGGAGGGGCGTGCCGCGGAGGCCTTGGAGGCGTTGCGCTGGTCGTTGTCGACCGGCGTGGCTCCCGTCCTGATCACCAGCGCGCTCGCGCAAGGGGTGCGGGCGATCGGGAAGCTGTCCTCCGCGCGGGGTGGCAGGCCCGCCGACCTGGCCCGTGAGCTGGGGATGCCGCCGTGGAAGATCGATCGGGTGCGGCAGCAGATGCGGGGATGGACGCCCGACGGGGTCGCCGCGGCCCTCACGGCCGTCGCGCAGGCGGACGCCGGGGTCAAGGGCGGCGGGGACGATCCCGAGTACGCCCTGGAGAAGGCGGTCGTCGCCGTCGCGCGGGCGGCTCGCTCCGGTCGGCGATAGCCGGTCTCCCCTGGTCGGCGCTAACGGGTCTGCCCCCGTCGGCGATAGCCGGTCCGTCCTCGTCGGCGTCAGCCGGTCTGTTCCGGTCGGCGATAGCCGGTCCGTCCTCGTCGGCGTCAGCCGGTCTGTTCCGGTCGGCGATAGCCGGTCCGTCCTCGTCGGCGTCAGCCGGTCTGTTCCGGTCGGCGATAGCCGGTCCGTCCTCGTCGGCGTCAGCCGGTCTGTTCCGGTCGGCGATAGCCGGTCCGTCCTCGTCGGCGTCAGCGGGTCTGTTCCGGTCGGCGATAGCCGGTCTGGTCCGGTTCGGATTTCTGCCTTGTGCCGCCGTCGGACGACAGGGGTACCGCATACCGAAGATCCCGCCATACCGAAGGCCCCGCTCGTTCTCCCGGGGAAGGGAGGCGGCGGGGCCTTCGGTTCAAGCTGGTGGATTCACGCCCGCGTGGCGAACGCAGATCGCGCGTGAATCCGGGGGTGTCGGGTGGGAGCGGAGAGAGAGGGCCCGCTCGGGTCCAGCCGACGGTCAAGTCAGGGGTTGAGTCCGGAAGGACTCAGCCGACTCAGCCCTTGAGGGCGGCGACCTTCGAAGCAAGCGCCGACTTCTTGTTGGCGGCCTGGTTCTTGTGGATGACGCCCTTCGAGACGGCCTTGTCGAGCGCGCGCGACGCAGCGCGCGTGTACTCGGTGGCCTTCTCGACGTCACCCGCGGCAGACGCCTCGCGGGCCTTGCGGATCGCGGTCTTCAGAGAGGACTTGACGGCCTTGTTGCGCAGCCGGGCCTTCTCGTTGGTCTTGATCCGCTTGATCTGGGACTTGATGTTCGCCACGAATGAGCCTTTACAGGTTCAGGCGCGCGAGACAGCACGTCTCACTCGCCGTTTGATTTTCTTGGGTGCGTCTCCTGCTGAGAGGGCACGAGACACAGCTACCCAGGCTACCAGCCCCCGTCCGAGCGGCCCAAACCGGCCGTCGGCCCTCTGTCCGCGGGCCCCGAACCGGTTGCGGATGCCCCGCTCAAGCGGCCCAAACCGGTCGCAGGTCCCCGCGCGTGGGACCATGGAACCTACGTATCGATCCGACCCGAGGCGACAGGCGCCTCAAGAGACAGGACCCTGCGTGCCCGCGACCCCTAACAATGTGCCTGAGCCGAGCCGTACCGCCCCGGCTCTGATCCGCAATTTCTGCATCATCGCGCACATCGACCACGGCAAGTCCACGCTCGCCGACCGCATGCTCCAGCTGACCGGGGTAGTCGATCAGCGGCAGATGCGTGCTCAGTACCTCGACCGTATGGACATCGAGCGCGAGCGTGGCATCACGATCAAGTCCCAGGCGGTCCGTCTGCCCTGGGCGCCGACCGAGGACCCGGGCAAGACCCACATCCTCAACATGATCGACACCCCCGGGCACGTCGACTTCACGTACGAGGTGTCGCGGTCCCTGGCGGCCTGTGAGGGCACGGTCCTGCTCGTCGACGCCGCCCAGGGGATCGAGGCCCAGACCCTCGCCAACCTCTACCTGGCGATGGAGAACGACCTCAAGATCATCCCCGTACTGAACAAGATCGACCTGCCGGCCGCCCAGCCGGAGAAGTTCTCCGAGGAGCTCGCCAACCTCATCGGCTGCGACCCCGAGGACGTTCTCAAGGTCTCCGCCAAGACGGGCCTGGGCGTCGAGGCGCTGCTCGACAAGGTCGTCGCCGAGATCCCCGCCCCGGTCGGCGTCCAGGACGCCCCCGCCCGCGCGATGATCTTCGACTCGGTCTATGACTCCTACCGTGGTGTCGTGACGTACGTACGTGTCATCGACGGACAGCTCAACAAGCGTGAGCGCATCAAGATGATGTCCACCGGCGCCACGCACGAGCTGCTGGAGATCGGCGTCTCGGCCCCCGAGATGAAGGCGGCCGACGGGCTCGGTGTCGGCGAGGTCGGGTATCTGATCACCGGCGTGAAGGACGTCCGCCAGTCCAAGGTCGGTGACACGATCACCACCCTGCACAAGGGCGCCACCGAGGCGCTCGGCGGGTACAAGGACCCCAAGCCCATGGTCTTCTCGGGCCTGTATCCGCTGGACGGGTCCGACTACCCCGAGCTGCGCGACGCCCTGGACAAGCTCCAGCTCAACGACGCCGCGCTGGTGTACGAGCCGGAGACCTCGGCGGCGCTGGGCTTCGGCTTCCGCGTCGGTTTCCTCGGTCTGCTGCACCTCGACGTGATCCGTGAGCGCCTGGAGCGCGAGTTCGGGCTCGACCTGATCGCGACCGCGCCGAACGTGGTCTACCGCGTCGAGATGGAGGACCGCAGCGAGCACATCGTCACCAACCCGAGCGAGTTCCCCGAGGGCAAGATCGACAAGGTGTACGAGCCTGTCGTGCGGGCGACCATCCTCGCGCCCTCGGAGTTCATCGGCTCGATCATGGAGCTGTGCCAGACCCGGCGCGGCACCCTGCTCGGCATGGACTACCTCTCCGAGGACCGGGTCGAGATCCGCTACACCCTGCCGCTCGCGGAGATCGTCTTCGACTTCTTCGACCAGCTGAAGTCCAAGACCCGCGGTTACGCCTCGCTGGACTACGAGCCCACCGGCGAGCAGACCTCCAGCCTGGTCAAGGTCGACATCCTGCTGCACGGCGACAAGGTCGACGCCTTCTCGGCGGTCACGCACAAGGACCAGGCGTACGCGTACGGGGTCCGGCTGGTCGCGAAGCTGCGCGAGCTGATCCCGCGGCAGGCCTTCGAGGTGCCCATCCAGGCGGCCATCGGCTCCCGTGTCATCGCCCGCGAGACCATCCGCGCCATCCGCAAGGACGTCCTCGCCAAGTGCTACGGCGGTGACATCTCCCGTAAGCGGAAGCTGCTGGAGAAGCAGAAGGAGGGCAAGAAGCGGATGAAGATGGTGGGCTCTGTGGAGGTTCCGCAGGAGGCCTTCATCGCCGTGCTGTCCAGCGACGACAGCGGTGGCTCGGCCAAGGGCAAGAAGTAGTCACGCCGAATGCCGTAATTCAGGGCCCGTCGCGCTTCGGCGCGGCGGGCTCTGTGCTTGTCTCCGGAGTATGTCCTGGAGGAAGTGACGACCCGCCGCCTCTTACGCACCGGCCGGACGCGCTCTAGTCTGATCTCTGCTCGGTAGTTACTCGCGAGTTAAACAACAGCCGCAATTGAGCCAGCCGCACTGCCGCGGGCCCCGGAGGATGTCGTGAGCGACACACAGACCCTGATCGAGAACCGTCCGCCGTCCGTCGCCGCCCTCTTCCTGGAGCGCGTGGCGGCCACACCGGACGCCGAGGCATACCGTTACCCGGTACCGGCCTCGGGCGAAGGCCCGGACGACTGGAAGTCGCTGAGCTGGGCGCAGGCCGCCGAGCGGGTCTTCGCCATCGCGGCCGGTCTGATCGAACTCGGCGTACAACCGGAGCAGCGCGTCGCGCTCGCCTCCTCGACGCGGGTCGAGTGGATCCTGGCCGACCTCGGCATCCTCTGCGCGGGCGCGGCCACCACGACCGTGTACCCGCAGACCAACGCGGAGGAGTCGGCGTTCATCCTCTCCGACTCCGCGAGCAAGGTCCTCATCGCGGAGGACGCGGCCCAGCTCGCCAAGGCCCGGGAGAAGCGCGCGGAGCTTCCCGAGCTGACGCGGGTCGTCGTCATCGACCCGGAGGGCGTGGAGACCGATGACTGGGTCCTCACGCTGACCGAGCTGGAGACGCGCGGTGCCGCGTACCTGGAGAAGCACCCCGAGCTGATCAAGGAGCGCGTCGGCGCGATCACCGCCGACCAGCTCGCGACCCTCATCTACACCTCCGGTACCACGGGCCGCCCCAAGGGTGTGCGCCTGCCGCACGACAACTGGTCGTACATGGCGAAGGCGATCGCCGCGACCGGCCTGGTCGGCGCGGACGACGTCCAGTACCTGTGGCTGCCGCTCGCGCACGTCTTCGGCAAGGTCCTCACCTCCGGCCAGATCGAGGTCGGGCACGTCACCGCCGTCGACGGCCGCGTGGACAAGATCATCGAGAACCTGCCGGTGGTGCAGCCGACGTACATGGCCGCCGTGCCGCGCATCTTCGAGAAGGTCTACAACGGGGTCGCGGCCAAGGCGCGGGCCGGCGGCGGCGCCAAGTACAAGATCTTCCAGTGGGCCTCCGAGGTCTCCCGCGAGTACGCGAAGGCCAGCCAGGACAACTTCCGACGTACCGGCTCGGCCTCCGTGCCCTTCGCGCTCGGCGCCAAGCACAAGGTCGCCGACGCGCTCGTCTTCGCCAAGATCCGGGAGGCCTTCGGCGGCAATCTGCGCGCCTGTGTCTCCGGCTCCGCCGCGCTCGCGCCCGACATCGGCTACTTCTTCGCCGGCGCCGGCATCCACATCCTGGAGGGCTACGGGCTCACCGAGTCCTCCGCCGCCTCCTTCGTGAACCCGGGCGAGGCCTACCGCACCGGCACGGTCGGCAAGCCGCTGCCCGGCACCGAGGTGCGCATCGCGGACGACGGCGAGATCCTGCTGCGCGGCCCCGGCATCATGGAGGGCTACCACGGGCTCCCCGAGAAGACCGCCGAGGTGCTCGAGGCGGACGGCTGGTTCCACACCGGCGACATCGGTGAGCTGTCCCCGGACGGCTATCTGCGGATCACCGACCGCAAGAAGGACCTCATCAAGACCTCGGGCGGCAAGTACATCTCGCCCGCCGAGGCCGAGGGCCAGTTCAAGGCCGTCTGCCCGTACGTCTCCAACATCCTCGTGCACGGCGCCGACCGGAACTTCTGCACCGCGCTCATCGCCCTCGACGAGCCGTCCATCCTCGACTGGGCCAAGGACAACGGCCTGGGCGGCAAGTCGTACGCCGAGGTCGTCGCGGCGCCCGCCACGGTCGCCCTCGTCGAGGGCTATGTGAAGGAACTCAACGCGGGCCTCCAGCGCTGGCAGACCATCAAGAAGTTCCGTCTCCTGCCCCGCGACCTGGACGTCGAGCACGGCGAGATCACCCCGAGCCTCAAGCTGAAGCGCCCGGTCGTCGAGCGGGAGTACAAGCACCTGATCGACGAGATGTACGCGGGGACGCGCGAGGCATAACCCTCGGTCCTGGGTTCTACGGGGGCGGGGCGTGCGGGGCTTCACCGTGACGAGCGGTGGGCCGCCACGCGTCCCGCCCCCGACCCGTTCCCGCGAGCGGTGCGGCGCCACGCGTCCCGCCCCCGACCCGTTCCCGCGAGCGGTGCGGCGCCACGCGTCCGGCCCCGGCCCGTTCCTGCACGACTCGCCCCCGGCCCGTTCCTACGCGTCCCGCCCCCGTCGCATCTCTCGCAGCAGTTCCTCCATCTGCCGTATCCGGTCGCGGAGTTCGGGCACGTCCGGGAGGGTGCCGGCCGCCATGTCCGTCTCGATCCTCCTCAAGCGGTCGGCGAGTTCGTCGAACTGCCGCTGTTCGCGGGCGAGCAGGCGTTCCAGTTGCCGGTTCTTGCGGTGCAGGTCGAGGAAGACGGTGACCTTGGCGCGCAGGACCCACGGGTCGAAGGGTTTCGTCAGATAGTCCGCGGCCCCGGTCGCGTACCCGCGGAAGGCGTAGCCCGCGTCGGCGTCCGTGCCCGTCAGGAAGATGATGGGCACGTCCTTGGTCTGGTCGAGCCTCTTGATGTTCGCGGCCGTCTCGAACCCGTCCATGCCCGGCATCCGGATGTCGAGCAGGACGACCGCGAACCGCTGCCGCAGCAGCGCCTTCATCGCCTCCTCGCCCGAACGCGCCCGCACCAGCGGCTCGTTGAGGGATCCCAGGACGGCCTCCAGCGCGATCAGGTTGTCCTCCATGTCGTCGACAAGGAGGATGCTCGCGCGCTCGCCGGTCGTTGCCTCAGCGCTCATGATGACGGTGCCTCACTCGGTCCGCGATGTCTCGGTGCCTCGCCTTCGCGGCGTATTCGCCGGTGCCGCCGGGGTGCCCGCGCCCGATGTGCCGGCGGGTCCCTCCGGCTCCGCGGCGCCCGTCGCGCCCAGGTCGGCCCGGTCCCCCTCGTCCGTGCCCTCGGGGTCGAGGAGGGCGCAGACGACGGTGAGGAGCTGGTCGACGTCCACCGGTTTCGGTACGTAGTCGTTGGCGCCCCGCGCGATGGATTTCTCGCGGTCGCCGGGCATCGCCTTCGCGGTCAGCGCGACGATGGGCAGCCCCGTCCAGCGAGGGGTGCGGCGGATGGCGGAGATCGTCTCGTAGCCGTCCATCTCCGGCATCATGATGTCCATCAGCACGAGCTCCACGTCGGGATTGCGCTCCAGCGTCTCGATGCCCTCGCGGCCGTTCTCGGCGTACAGGACGGGCATGCCCACCCGGCCGAGTACATGGGTGAGCGCGAAGACATTGCGGATGTCGTCGTCGACGATCAACACCCGTCGTCCCGGCAGGACATGACCGGCCCGGCCGGTTTTCCAGGCCTCCAGTTTGGTGGGGGCCGGCCAGACGTCGTCGGTGTCGTGGACGGTGTAGGGCTCGCTGGACAACTGCTCCGGGATCGGCACGAGACGGTCCTCGTGCGTCGGCCCGGTCGCCGCGTGCCCGGGGCTCACCACCGGAACATACAGCGTGAAGGTGGAACCCTCGCCGGGCTTGCTCTCCGCGACGATGCGGCCACCGAGCAGCCCGGCGATCTCCCGGCTGATGGACAGCCCGAGGCCCGTACCTCCGTACTTGCGATTGGTGGTCCCGTCGGCCTGCTGGAACGCCTCGAAGATCACCGGCAGCTTCTCCGCGGCGATCCCGATGCCGGTGTCGGAGACGGCGAAGGCGATCACGTGGTCGCCGTTCTCGCGGGTGGAGGTGGGGTCGGGGTCCTTGACGCGGTCGACGCGCAGTTCGACGCTGCCGCTCGCGGTGAACTTGATCGCGTTGGAGAGCAGGTTGCGCAGGATCTGCTGGAGCCGCTGCTCGTCGGAGTACATCTCGCGCGGCACGGCCTCGCCGACGGCCACCTCGAAGGAGAGCCCCCGGTCGAGGGTGAGCGGGCGGAAGGTGGCGTGGACGTAGTCGAGCAGCTTGATGAGCGGCAGCTTCTTGGGGCGTACGTCCATCCGGCCCGCCTCGATCTTCGAGAGGTCGAGGATGTCGTTGATGAGCTGGAGGAGGTCCGATCCCGATCGGTGGATGGTCGTCGCGAACTGGACCTCCTGATCGGAGAGACGGCCGTCGGGGTTGTCGGAGAGCAGCCGGGCGAGGATCAGCAGGGAGTTGAGCGGGGTGCGCAACTCGTGCGACATGTTGGCCAGGAACTCCGACTTGTACTGCGAACTGGTGGCGAGGAGTGCCGCCTTCTCCTCCAGCTCGGCGTTGGAACGCTGCAGTTCCGCCTGCTGCGACTGGAGTTCGTCCGATCGGTCCTGGAGCTGGATGGCCAGGCGCTGGGACTCGCCGAGCAGGGACTCCGTGCGGGAGTTGGCGATGATCGTGTTGATGGCGACGCCGATGGTGTTCACGAACTGGTCGAAGAAGGCGAGGTGGACGTCGGAGAAGCGGGAGAAGGAGGCGAGTTCGATGACACCGAGGAGCTTGTCCTCGAACAGGATCGGGATGATGACGACACTGGCGGGAGCCGCCTCCCCGAGCCCGCTGTTGATCTTGATGTAGTCCGGCGGGGCCTCCTCGACGAGGATCCGCTTCTTCTCGCGCGCCGCCTGCCGGACCAGGCCGTGCACCGGCATGCCGCCCGTGTCGACGGTCGCGCCCTGTGCCGAGCCGTACCCGGCGATGAAGGCAAGTCCCTTGGCGGGCACCGCCGTACGCAAGGACGCCTCGTCCTCCTCCGGGTCGGCCAGGAAGAAGGCGCCGTACTGCGCGTTCACCAGCGGGGTCAGCTCGCGCAGGATCAGGTCGGCGACCTCCATCAGGTCGCGATGGCCCTGCATCAGCGCGGCGAGGCGGGCGAGGTTCGACTCCAGCCAGTCCTTCGCGCGGGTGGTCTCGCGGAGGTTGGCCACCATCAGGTTGATGTTGTCCTTCAGCTCCGCGACCTCGCCCTGTGTCTCCACGGTGATGGAGCGGGACATGTCGCCCTGGGCCACGGCGGACGCCACCTCGGCGATCGCGCGGACCTGGGTGGTGAGGTTGGACGCGAGTTCGTTCACGTTCGTCGTCAGCCGCTTCCAGGTGCCGTACACGCCCTCGACCCGTGCCTGACCGCCGAGTTGGCCCTCCGAGCCCACCTCGCGGGCCACGCGGGTGACCTCGGAGGAGAACGACGACAGGGTGTCGACCATGGTGTTGATGGTCGTCTTCAGTTCGAGGATCTCGCCGCGGGCGTCGACGTCGATCTTCTTGGAGAGGTCGCCCTGGGCCACCGCCGTGGCGACCTGGGCGATGTTGCGGACCTGCGAGGTCAGGTTGTCCGCCATGTAGTTGACGTTGTCGGTGAGGTCCCGCCAGACCCCGGAGACGCCGAGGACCTGGGCACGGCCGCCGAGCCGGCCGTCGGTGCCGACCTCGCGGGCCACCCGGGTGACCTCGTCGGCGAAGGCGCGCAGCTGCTCCACCATCGTGTTGACGGTGTCCTTCAGCTCCAGGATCTCGCCCCGGGCGTCGACCGTGATCTTCTTCGACAGGTCGCCGTTGGCGACGGCCGTGGTGACCTGGGCGATGTTGCGGACCTGCGAAGTCAGGTTCAGGGCCATGAAGTTGACGTTGTCGGTGAGGTCCTTCCAGACGCCGGACACGCCCCGCACCTGCGCCTGGCCGCCGAGGTTGCCTTCCGTGCCGACTTCGCGGGCGACGCGGGTGACCTCGTCGGCGAAGGCGGAGAGCTGGTCGACCATGGTGTTGATGGTCGACTTCAGTTCGAGGATCTCGCCCTTCGCCTCGACGGTGATCTTCTTGCCGAGATCGCCCTGGGCCACGGCGGTGGAGACGAGGGCGATGTTGCGGACCTGCGAGGTCAGGTTGTCCGCCATGAAGTTGACGTTGTCGGTGAGGTCCTTCCAGACGCCGGACACGCCCCGCACCTGCGCCCGGCCGCCGAGGTTGCCTTCCGTGCCGACTTCGCGGGCGACGCGGGTGACCTCGTCGGCGAAGGCGGAGAGCTGGTCGACCATGGTGTTGATGGTCGACTTCAGTTCGAGGATCTCGCCCTTCGCGTCGACCGTGATCTTCTGGCTGAGGTCGCCGTTGGCGACGGCCGTGGTGACCTGGGCGATGTTGCGGACCTGCGAAGTCAGGTTCGAGGCCATGAAGTTGACGTTGTCGGTGAGGTCCTTCCAGACGCCCGACACGCCTCGCACCTGCGCCCGGCCGCCGAGCTGGCCCTCGGTGCCGACCTCGCGGGCGACGCGGGTGACCTCGTCGGCGAACGCGGAGAGCTGGTCGACCATCGTGTTCACGGTGAGCTTCAGTTCGAGCAGTTCACCGGTCGCCTCGACCGTCACCGTACGGGTCAGGTCGCCGCGCGCCACCGCCGTGGTGACCAGGGCGATGTCCCGCACCTGGGCCGTCAGCCGGGACGCCATCGTGTTGACCGCCTCGGTGACGTCCCGCCAGCTCCCGGACAGGCTCGTCACCTTGGCGCGGCCGCCGAGCCGTCCCTCGATGCCGACCTCGCGGGCGACCCGGGTGACCTCGCCGGTGAACAGCGACAGCTGGTCGACCATCTTGTTGACCGCGCGCCCCAGCCGGCGTAAGTCCCCGCGCAGTTGACGGTTGCCGTCGTGCAGATCGACCCGCTGGGTGAGATCGCCGCCGGCCACCGCGTCGAGGACGCGGGTCGCGTTCGCCGCGGGCGCCACCAGGGCGTCCAGCAACTGGTTCACGTCGTTGACGCGGGTCGTCCACTTGCCCTGGCCGGGACTTGCCGCCAGCCGCTCGTCGAGCCGCCCGTGCCGCACCAGTTCCCTGCGGACCCGCTGCACCTCGGAGTTGAAGTGGGAGCTCCGGTCCATGATCTGGTTGAACAGGGCGCTCAGTTCGGCGACCAGCCCCTGCCCCGCCTCGGGCACTTTGCCGAAGTCGCCGTCCCGTGCCGCGGTCATCGCGGCGAGCAGGGGGCGCAGGTCCGATGCTCGAATCTGTCCGTCTTCGAGCACATGCCTACCACTGATCTCACTCATGACGGCCCACTTCGGTGACTCGGTGCTTATGGGCGCCGCCAGTCTGTCACCCTGTCCGCATCGTCCGAGGTGTATTCGTCCGAACTGCCCAGGGAGCCGCACAGTGGGGGCCATTCCGACGCAACGGGAGTCCATGGCGTGCGCCCCGGACGCGCCCGCGCATCACCGCGCCGGCCAGGACGCCGTCGCCCGTACGTCGTTACCGGGCACTCCGCTCGCCCCTGGAGCCGCCCGCCGGTTCCTTTTCGACACGCTCGTGAGCTGGGCCGAACTGGCCCTGCCCGGCACCGAGATCATCGACGACCGGCTCACCGACGACGCCGCGGTGGTGGTCAGCGAGCTCGTCACCAACGCCGTCGTGCACGCGGGCACCGACGTCGAGCTGCTGTGCCGGCTGGAGAACCCGGCCGACGGCTCGTCCGGCCCGCTGGTCGTGGAGGTCTCCGACCACCACCCCTCCCGCGCCATACGGGACGACAGCGCCGAACGCTCCTACGGAACACCGGAGTACGGGCGCGGTCTGAGTCTCGTCTCCGCGCTCTCCGAGGCCTGGGGGATCACCTATCGCCCGGGCGTCAAGACGGTGTGGGCGCGGCTGCTGACCGACGGGAGCGCCGGTGCCCGGTCCGGGACGGACGCGTTCGCGGACGACCTGCACGGGACGGGTGGATTCTCGGAGGCGGACGACCTGCACGGAGCCGGTGGATTCCCGGGCGCCGACGACCTGCCTCGGGCCTGTGGATTCGCGGACCCCGACGGCCTCCCCGGAAGGGGCGGGTTTCCCGACGCCGACGGTCTCACGGGCGCCGCGGGCGGGGCGGACCCGGACAGGACCGTCGGGTACGCCGAGGGGCGCGCCCCGGGGTTCCGGCCGAGGGCCGGCGCCGGGTTCCACCCCGCGATATCCGCCCCCGGGGCGACGCGGAGTACCGGGCAGGGGCACGACTGGCTCGGCCGGGGGGCCCTCTCCTTTCTGGCCGAGGCCTCCGACCTGCTCGCCGGGCAGCTCGACGAGGACCTGGTCGCCGCACTCGCCGGGCAGCTCCTCGTGCCACGCCTCGCCGACTGGTGCGCCGTGTGGCTGGAGGACGAGGCCACCGACCGGGCGGGCGGTCTCGGCCTCGCCTTCGGACCCCGCCTCGCCCGTGTCTGGCACAGCAGCGAGAACTTCATCGAGGGGCTGCGCCGCTCCCTGGAGCAGGACCCGCCGCGGCTGCCCGACGCGGTGCGGTCCCGGGCCGTCCCGGTGCACTGGCCCGGCGAGGCGCTGGGCGCCCGCGGGGCGAGCGGTGCGGCGCTGGCGTACCGGCTGATCGCGGGCGGCCGGCCGCTGGGCACGCTCGTCATCGGGCGGGCCGGACTGCCCGCCTTCCCCGACGAGGTCACCGGGCTCGTCGAGGACCTCAGCCGCCGTATCGCCCTCGCCATCGGCGCCGCGCGCCAGTACGCGCGCCAGGCCACCATCAGCCGGGTCCTGCAGCGCGGACTGCTGCCGGGCGCGGTCGCCGAGATCCCCGGGGTGCACAGCGCCCTCGTCTACGAGCCGCTCGACAAGGGCGGGCCCAGCGGCGACTTCTACGACGTGTTCCCGGCCGGCGACGGACGCTGGTGCTTCGCCGTCGGCGACGTCCAGGGCAAGGGACCCGAGGCCGCCGTCGTGATCGGTCTGGCCCGGCCCTGGCTGCGGCTGCTGGCCCGCGAGGGCTACGACGTGGCGGACGTCCTCGACCGGCTCAACCAGCTCCTCCTGGACGACGCGACGGAAGCCGCGGACGCGGCGGCCCGCGCGCTCGTGGCCGCGGGCGGACCCGGGCTCGGCACCGACCTCGGCCCGCAGACGCGCTTCCTGTCCATGCTGTACGGCGAGCTGGTCCCCTTCGACGGCGGAGTGCGCTGCACCCTGGCCTCGGCCGGGCATCCACTGCCGCTGCTGCTGGACCCCGCGGGCGACGTGAGGGAAGTGGCCCGGCCGCAGACCCTGCTCGGCGTCTTCGAGGACCCCGAATACACCTCCGAGTCCTTCGAGCTGTACCCCGGTGACACCCTGCTGTGTGTCACCGACGGTGTGACGGAGCGGCGCGACGGCTCCCGCCAGTTCGACGACGACGACGGTCTCGCGCAGGCCCTCGCGGGCTGCGCCGGCCTGAACGCCGAGCTGATCGCCGAACGGATCCGCGGGCTGGTCCACGCATTCGGCACCCGCCCGCCGGAGGACGACATGGCCCTGCTGGTGTTACAGGCGCAGTAGGGCGACGGCCGTACACCGGGGAGGGCGCCGGGCGGGCCTGCGGCGGTGCGGTACGGGGGCAACCGGTGTCTCCGGCCGGGTACGGGACACGCGCCACGGACCGTTCGGGACGGTCGTCCGGGCGGGCCCGGGGCGGGACGGAAACGCGTACCCCGCCCGTACTGGACAATGGAACGCATGCCTTCCGCACTTCCCGACGGTGAGCCCGTCCCCGACGACGGGGCGCTGCCCGCGCACGCCATGGCCGGGGCGGCCGAGCGGCCCCTCGGGTTCTACCTCCACGTGCCGTACTGCGCGACCCGCTGCGGCTACTGCGACTTCAACACCTACACGGCGACCGAGCTGCGGGGCACCGGCGGCGTGCTCGCCTCCCGCGACAACTACGCGGACACCCTGATCGACGAGGTCCGCCTCGCCCGCAAGGTGCTCGGCGACGACCCGCGCCCCGTCCGTACGGTCTTCGTCGGAGGCGGTACGCCCACACTGCTGGCCGCCGACGATCTCGTGCGGATGCTGGGCGCGATCCGGGACGAGTTCGGGCTCGCGGACGACGCGGAGATCACGACGGAGGCGAACCCGGAGTCGGTCGACCCGGAGTACCTCTCGACGCTGCGTGCCGGTGGCTTCAACCGTGTCTCCTTCGGCATGCAGAGTGCCCGGCAGCACGTCCTGAAGGTGCTCGACCGCACGCACACCCCCGGCCGCCCGGAGGCCTGCGTCGCCGAGGCCCGCGCGGCCGGCTTCGCACATGTGAACCTGGATCTGATCTACGGCACGCCGGGGGAGTCGGACGACGACTGGCGGGCATCGCTCGAAGCGGCCCTCGGCGCCGGTCCCGACCACATCTCCGCCTACGCGCTCATCGTCGAGGAGGGCACGCAGCTCGCGCGCCGCATCCGCCGCGGCGAGGTCCCGATGACCGACGACGACGTGCACGCGGACCGCTATCTCATCGCGGACGAGGTGATGTCGGCGGCGGGCTTCGACTGGTACGAGGTGTCGAACTGGGCCACCTCCGAGGCCGGCCGCTGTCTGCACAACGAGCTGTACTGGCGCGGCGCCGACTGGTGGGGCGCGGGCCCCGGAGCGCACAGCCACGTCGGCGGCGTTCGCTGGTGGAACGTGAAGCATCCCGGCGCGTACGCGTCCGCCCTGGCCTCGGGCCGCTCGCCGGGCGCCGGGCGCGAACTCCTCTCCGAGGAGGACCGCCGGGTCGAGCGCATCCTCCTGGAACTGCGGCTGCGCGAGGGCTGCCCGCTCTCCCTGCTCCGCCCCGACGGGCTCGCGGCCTCCCGCCGCGCGCTGTCCGACGGGCTCCTCGAAGCCGGTCCGTACGACGCCGGTCGCGCCGTCCTCACCCTGCGCGGACGGCTGCTCGCGGACGCGGTCGTCCGGGATCTGGTGGACTGAACACTGTTCCCATGTGGTCCGCGGCCATGATCTTTCACTCGGGCGGCGCCGTGACGAAGTCGATCAGCTCCTCCACCCGGCCCAGGAGTTCCGGCTCCAGGTCCTTGTAGGAGCGCACCCGGGACAGGATGTGCTGCCAGGCCGCGCCGGTGTTCTCCGGCCAGCCCAGGGCCCGGCACACGCCCGTCTTCCAGTCCTGGCCGCGCGGTACCCGGGGCCAGCCCGGGATGCCCACGGAGGACGGCTTCACGGCCTCCCAGACGTCGATGTACGGGTGACCCAGCACCAGGGCGTGGTCGCTCGTGACCGCCTCGGCGATCCGGGACTCCTTCGAACCGGGGACCAGGTGGTCGACGAGGACGCCGAGCCGGGCGTCCGGGCCCGGGTCGAACGCGGCGACGATCGCCGGGAGGTCGTCGACGCCCTCCAGGTACTCCACGACGACGCCCTCGATGCGCAGATCGTCGCCCCACACCCGCTCGACCAGTTCGGCGTCGTGGCGGCCCTCGACGTAGATGCGCCCGGCCCGCGCGACCCGGGCCCGGGCACCAGGGACCGCCACCGAGCCGGACGCCGTACGGCTGGGACGTACGGGCGCCCCGGCCGTCGGGCGCACCAGCGTCACCACCCTGCCCTCCAGCAGGAAGCCGCGAGGCTCCAGCGGGAACACCCGGTGCTTGCCGAAGCGGTCCTCCAGGGTCACCGTGCCCGCCTCGCAGCGGATCACCGCACCGCAGAATCCGGTGCCGGGCTCCTCGACCACCAGGCCCGGGTCCGCCGGGACCTCGGGCACGGGCTCGGGCTTCTTCCACGGCGGGGTCAGGTCCGGAGAGTACTGGCGCATTCGGATGACGATAGGAGAAGTGGCGGGCGGGTGGTGTGCTGATCCCTACGACACGCCGAAGCGCGTCGCCAGCTCCTCCCGCTGCGCCCGGACGAACGCCGCGTCCACCGCCGCCCCGTGCCCCGGGACGTACACCGCGTCCTCCCCGCCCAGGTCCACCAGCCGGTCCAGGGCGGCGGGCCAGTGCGACGGTACGGCGTCCGGGCCCGCCTGGGGTTCGCCGGACTCCTCCACCAGATCCCCGCAGAAGACGATCTCGGGCGACGCGAGCGATGCGCGCGACGGGAGCGACGCGCGCGGCGCGGGCCGGGCGGGCGACGCGGGCGATCCCGGTGGCTCCGCCGACGGGGGCGCTCCGGGTGCGCCGGGGATCAGGACCGCCAGGTCGTGGCCCGTGTGCCCCGGGCCGACGTTCGCCAGCAGCACCTGGAGCCCGCCGCCGAGGTCGAGCGTCCACTCGCCGCTCACGGAGTGCCGGGGAGCGACCAGCAGGTCCGCCGCCTCGGCCGCGGCGTCCGGGTCGAGACCGTTGCGCACGGCGTCCGCGCACAGCTCCTCGCGCTCGTACGCGAAGACCGCGTCCAGCCCGACCGCGCCGAAGACCTCGACGTCCGTGAACGCCGCCGCGCCGAAGACGTGATCGAAATGCGGGTGGGTCAGTGCGAGGTGCGTCACTCGGCGCTCCGGCCCGAGGAGCCGTTCGGCCTCGGCGCGCAGCCACCCGCCCTCCGCGAGGCTCGACCCCGCGTCGATCATCAGGGCCGCGCCCTCGCCGACGACGAGCCCGACCGTGCAGTCCCAGTCCGGAAGTCGCCGCCGCCCGACCCGGGCTGCCACCCTTTCCCACCCCAGCTCTTCCCAAGTCAGCCTCATACGGCGACGCTAGCGGTGACCGGGTGCCGCGCACGACATCGCAGGCCCGCCCTTGCCGGGGTCGTGCCTCACCGCCGTACACTGGGCCGGGGAACGTTGGCACTCGCGTGCGCTGAGTGCCAGGCGAAAGCCACGAAGGCCACGAAGACCATCGAGTCGACTTCTGGAGGTGTGCGCGATGCTCAGTGAACGCAGGCTCGAGGTGCTGCGCGCCATCGTCCAGGACTATGTCGGCACCGAGGAACCGGTCGGTTCCAAGGCGCTCACCGAGCGGCACAGGCTCGGCGTGTCGCCGGCGACCGTCCGCAACGACATGGCCGCCCTGGAGGACGAGGGCTACATCGCCCAGCCGCACACCAGCGCCGGGCGCATCCCCACGGACAAGGGGTACCGGCTCTTCGTCGACAAGCTCGCCGGAGTCAAGCCGATGACCGCGCCAGAGCGGCGGGCCATCCAGAACTTCCTGGACGGTGCCGTCGACCTCGACGACGTCGTCGGGCGGACCGTGCGGCTGCTCGCGCAGCTCACCCGCCAGGTCGCCGTCGTGCAGTACCCCTCGCTGACCCGCTCGACCGTGCGCCATGTGGAGCTGCTGTCGCTCGCCCCCGCGCGGGTGATGCTCGTGCTGATCACGGACACCGGCCGGGTCGAGCAGCGCATGATCAACTGTCCGGCGCCGTTCGGCGAGACGTCGCTCGCGGATCTGCGGGCCCGGCTCAACAGCAGGGTCGCCGGGCGCCCCTTCGCGGACGTCCCGCAGCTCGTCCAGGACCTCCCGGACGCCTTCGAGGCGGAGGACCGGGGTACGGTCTCGACAGTGCTCTCCACTCTGCTGGAGACACTCGTCGAGGAGACCGAGGAGCGGCTGATGATCGGCGGTACCGCCAATCTCACCCGTTTCGGACATGACTTCCCTCTCACCATCCGGCCGGTGCTCGAAGCGCTGGAGGAGCAGGTTGTGCTCCTCAAGTTGCTTGGAGAGGCCGGGGATTCGAGCATGACCGTGCGAATCGGGCACGAGAACGCGTACGAGGGACTCAACTCCACGTCCGTGGTCTCGGTCGGCTACGGTTCGGGCGGCGAGGCAGTAGCCAAACTCGGCGTGGTCGGCCCGACCCGCATGGATTACCCGGGAACGATGGGAGCGGTACGAGCGGTGGCACGGTACGTCGGACAGATCCTGGCGGAGTCCTAAGTGGCCACGGACTACTACGCCGTACTCGGCGTGCGCCGCGACGCGTCCCAGGACGAGATCAAGAAGGCGTTCAGGAGGCTCGCTCGCGAGCTGCACCCGGACGTCAATCCCGATCCGAAGACGCAGGAGCGGTTCAAGGAGATCAACGCCGCGTACGAGGTGTTGTCGGACCCGCAGAAGAAGCAGGTCTACGACCTCGGCGGGGACCCGCTGTCCCAGCAGGGCGGTGCCGCCGGCGGCTTCGGCGCGGGCGGCTTCGGGAACTTCTCGGACATCATGGACGCCTTCTTCGGCACGGCGTCGCAGCGCGGACCGCGCTCGCGCACCCGCCGGGGCCAGGACGCCATGATCCGGCTGGAGATCGAGCTGGACGAGGCGGCCTTCGGCACCACGAAGGACATCCAGGTCGACACGGCCGTCGTCTGCGCCACCTGCAACGGCGAGGGCGCCGCGCCCGGCACCGCCGCGCAGACCTGTGACATGTGCCGCGGTCGCGGCGAGGTGTCCCAGGTGACGCGGTCCTTCCTCGGCCAGGTCATGACCTCGCGGCCGTGTCCGCAGTGCCAGGGCTTCGGCACCGTGGTCCCGACCCCGTGCCCCGAGTGCGCGGGCGACGGCCGGGTCCGGTCCCGTCGCACCCTCACGGTCAAGATCCCGGCCGGTGTGGACAACGGCACACGGATCCAGCTCGCGGGCGAGGGCGAGGTCGGCCCCGGCGGCGGCCCCGCCGGTGACCTGTACGTCGAGATCCACGAGCTGCCGCACTCGACCTTCCAGCGGCGGGGCGACGACCTGCACTGCACGGTCACCATCCCGATGACCGCGGCGTCCCTCGGCACCAAGGTGCCGCTGGAGACCCTCGACGGCATGGAGGAGGTCGACATCCGTCCGGGCACCCAGTCCGGTCAGTCGATCCCGCTGCACGGCCGGGGCGTGACCCACTTGCGCGGCGGCGGCCGGGGCGACCTCATCGTGCACGTCGAGGTCACCACGCCGACCAAGCTCGACGCGGAGCAGGAGCGGGTGCTGCGCGAGCTCGCCATACTGCGCGGCGAGGAGCGGCCCACCGGTCAGTTCCAGCCTGGTCAGCAGGGGCTCTTCTCCCGGCTGAAGGACGCCTTCAACGGGCGCTGACCCAGGCGCGGCGCGGGGTGGGAATGCCACCCCGTGCCCGCCCATCCCGGTGGCCTATGCCGGGCGGACGGCCGGATTCGGACTTGTACTGAGGACGTGACAACATGCCGTCATGTCCTCCGCACTGACCGATCTCTTCCCTCACCCGATCGTGCAGGCCCCCATGGCGGGCGGCGTTTCCGTCCCCCAGCTCGCGGCCGCCGTGTCCGAGGCGGGCGGGCTCGGATTCCTCGCCGCCGGGTACAAGACCGCCGACGGCATGTACCAGGAGATCAAGCAGCTGCGCGGGCTGACCGGACGTCCCTTCGGCGTCAATCTGTTCATGCCCCAGCCCGAGTACCCCGGTGCGGGCACCGGCTCCACCGGAGCGGTCGGCGCCGCGCTGCCTTCCGCCGCCGCCGTCGAGGTCTACGCCAACCAGCTCGCGGGTGAGGCCGCCTGGTACGAGACCGAGCTCGGCGATCCGGACAGCGGCCGCGACGACGGCTACGACGCCAAGCTCGCCGTCCTCCTCGACAACCCGGTGGCCGTGGTCTCCTTCCACTTCGGCGTGCCGAGCCAGGACGTGCTGGACTCCCTGCGCCGTGCAGGCACGCTCACCCTGGTCACCGCCACCACGGCCGAGGAAGCCCTCGCCGTGCAGCGGGCCGGTGCCGCCGCCGTCATCGTGCAGGGCATCGAGGCCGGCGGACACCAGGGCACCCACCGCGACAACCCGGAGACGGACGGCACGGGCGTCGGGCTGCTCTCCCTGGTCGCGCAGGTCCGCGAGACCGTGCAGATCCCGATCGTCGCGGCCGGCGGCATCATGCGCGGCAGCCAGATCGCCGCCGTCCTCGCCGCGGGCGCGAACGCGGCCCAGCTCGGCACCGCGTTCCTCGCCACCCCCGAGTCCGGCGCGAACGCCGTGCACAAGGAGGCGCTGACCAACCCCCTCTTCGTCCGCACGGAACTCACGCGCGCGTTCTCCGGGCGACCGGCGCGCGGGCTGGCCAACCGCTTCATGCGCGAGCACGGCCCGTACGCCCCCGCCGCCTACCCCGAGATCCACCACCTGACCTCGCCGCTGCGCAAGGCGGCCGCGAAGGCGGGCGACGCGCAGGGCATGGCGCTGTGGGCGGGTCAGGGCCACCGCATGGCGCGCGACCTGCCCGCCGGGCAGCTGGTGGACGTACTGAACGCCGAAATCGCCGCCGCCAAGACAGCGTTGTCGGCAACCGACGAGACCCCGGAAGAGGGTGCGGCCCGATGACGGCACCGGTGTTCCTGGTCGAGCACTTCGAAGCGGGCGGCGGACGCTACGTCCTCGACGGAGCCGAGGGACGGCACGCCGTCTCCGTGAAACGGCTGCGGCCCGGCGAGGACGTCGTGCTCACCGACGGGGCCGGGCGCTGGGCGGACTGCGTCGTCCTCGACACCGAGGGCAAGGACCGGCTGATCGTGTCGATGGGCTCGGTGGCGGAGGAACCGGCCGAGGAGCCGCGCATCACGGTCGTCCAGGCCCTGCCCAAGGGCGACCGGGGCGAGCTGGCCGTCGAGACCATGACCGAGACCGGCGTCGACGCGATCGTCCCCTGGGCCGCCTCCCGCTGCATCACGCAGTGGAAGGGCGACCGGGGTCTGAAGGCGCTCACCAAGTGGCGCGCCACCGCCCGGGAGGCCGGCAAGCAGTCCCGCCGGGTGCGCTTCCCGGAGGTCGCGGACGCGATGACGACCAAGCAGGTTGCCGCACTTCTGGCCAAAGCCGATCTCGCCGCCGTACTCCACGAGGACACCGAACTGGGCACCGAGCCGTTCGCGACGGCCGGCCTGCCCGGCTCCGGGGAGATCGTCCTGGTGGTCGGCCCCGAGGGCGGAATCTCCCCCGAAGAGGTCGCGCTCTTCACCGAGGCGGGCGCGAAGATGTTCCACCTGGGGCGTACGGTGCTGCGTACGTCGACGGCCGGGACCGTGGCCACGGCACTGCTGCTGGCCCGCACCGGCCGCTGGTCCTGACCCGTCACCCGCACATCCAGCAGGGATTCCATGGAACTCGCCCAGGTACGGCTGCTCGTCTCCGACTTCGCCTCCTGCTACCGCTTCTACTCCGAAGTCCTCGGCCTCAAGCCCCAGTCGGGCGCGGCAAAGGGCCCGTACGAGAAGTTCAGTCCCGTCATCGGATCGGCGGGCATCGCCCTCCAGGACCGCGCGATGATGGCCGAGATCCTGGGTGAGATCGGTGACGTGGTGACCGGGCACCGTTCGCTGGTGGTGCTGCGGGTGGACGACCTCGACACCTACTGCGAGCAGGTCGTCTCGCGCGGCGCGACCCTGCTGCACGGCCCGGCGCCCATGACGGACCGCATGCGCGTCGCCCATCTCAAGGACCCCGAGGGGAACTTGGTGGAACTCCAGGAGTGGCAGCTGCTGCTCGGCTGACGAGCGGCCCGGACCCGCCCGGCCACGGCACGGGGAACTCCTTCGGGTGGTTGTGCGCCCGATGGCCGCATGCGGTCTACCGCGGTACGCCGTGCGGTGGCACGCTGCCGTCCATGGGGGCTTTGAGGCGTATCAGGAGCCGGACGGGACGCAGGCGGGTGCTGATGGCCGTCGGGCTGGGCGCGACCGGCGTGTTCGGAGTGGCCGCGTGCGAGCCCGGGGACGGACTCAGCGCCGCCACCGTGTCCTACACGACCGACCAGACGGCGACCAAGGAACTCGAACGGCGCCACGTGGACGTGCGCTGGCTCAGCTGCACCGCGCACTACGGCGGCGCCAACAAGGTCTACACGCCCGGGAAGTCGCCCTCCCCGACGGAGAACACCGTGGCGTCCGTCGACTGCCAGGGCCAGACCGGCGACGGACGGGACATCGTCGTCAAGGGCAAGGTCACCCGCGCCGTCGACGGCGCCTGCGTACGCGGCGACCTGCGGGCCACCGTCGGCGGGAAGCAGGTGTTCCGCGTGAGCGGCCTGGGCGACTGCAACGCCACCCACGGCCCCACCCCGCCGGTCACCTACAACCCCCCGGACGGACAGCCCCGCCCCACCGTCACGGTCACCGTCACGAAGACCATGTGGTGCAAGGGCGACCCCACCTGCTGGCCCGCGCAGGGCAAGTGACCTGCCATGCTGTACACGGATCAAGTGATCCAAACCCCTGTCGGGGCGCGCGTCCGCTGCGTAGGGTGACCGGGTGACAGAGTCCGCACCCTCCGCGTATCTCCGGTTTCCGCATCTGCACGGCGAGTTGGTCGTCTTCACGGCCGAGGACGACATCTGGGCCGCTCCCCTCGACGGCGGCGGCCGCGCCTGGCGGATCAGCGCCGACAACGTACCGGTGAACCATCCGCGCATCTCCCCGGACGGCACGACCGTCGCCTGGACGTCCACGCGCGACGGCGCCCCCGAGGCCCACGTCGCCTCCCTGGCGGGCGGGCCCGCCAGACGGCTGACGTACTGGGGCAGTCCGAAGACCCAGGTACGCGGCTGGACCCCCGACGGACAGGTGCTCGCCCTCAGCACCCAGGGCCAGGCCAGCCTGCGCCGCACCTGGGCACGGTCCGTCCCGCTCGACGGCGGCCCCGCGACGACCCTGCCGTACGGCCCCGTCGGCGACGTCGCCCACGGCGCGCCCGGTGTCGTCCTGCTGTCCGCCCCGATGGGGCGCGAGGCGGCCTGGTGGAAGCGGTACCGCGGCGGCACGGCGGGCAAGCTGTGGATCGACCGGGACGGCGAGGGCGAGTTCGTCCGGCTGCACGAGGACATCGACGGGAACCTCGAATACCCCCTCTGGGTGGGCGAGAGGATCGCCTTCCTGTCCGACCACGAGGACGTCGGCGCCCTGTACTCCTCCCTCGCCGACGGATCCGACCTGCGACGGCATACGCCGACGGACGGTTTCTACGCCCGCCACGCGGCCACCGACGGCACCCGGGTGGTGTACGCGTCCGCCGGTGAACTGTGGCTCCTCGACGACCTCGACGGTGCCGAGCCGCGCCGGCTGGACATCCGGCTCGGCGGCCAGCGCGTCGACCAGCAGCCCCACCCCGTGAGCGCCTCGCGCTGGTTCTCCGCCGCCGCGCCCGACCACACCGGACGCGGCAGCGCGATCTCCGTGCGCGGCGCCGTCCACTGGATCACCCACCGCTCCGGACCGGCCCGCGCGCTCGCCGGCGAGCAGGGCGTCCGCGCCCGGCTGCCCCGCACCTTCCGTGCCGAGGGCGAGGAACACGTGGTCTGGGTGACGGACGCGGAGGGCGACGACGCCCTCGAATTCGCCCCCGCCACCGGCGTCGCCCCCGGAGCCACCCCGCGACGGCTCGCCGCGGGCGCGCTCGGCAGGGTCCTCGGCCTCGCCATGGCACCCGACGGAAGCCGCGCCGCCGTCGCCTCCCACGACGGGCGCGTGCTGCTCGTCGAGCGCGAGAGCGGCGAGGTCCGCGAGGTGGACCGCAGCGAGGACGGCGAGGTCACCGGACTCGTCTTCTCGCCCGACTCCGCGTGGCTCGCCTGGTCGCACCCCGGACCGCGCCCGCTGCGCCACCTCAAGCTCGCCAACACCACCGACCTGTCGGTGACCGAGGCGACCCCGCTGCGCTTCCGGGACTACGCACCGGCGTTCACCCTCGACGGCAAGCACCTCGCGTTCCTCTCGGCGCGTGCCTTCGACCCCGTCTACGACGAGCACGTCTTCGACCTGGCGTTCGTCGGCGGCTCCCGGCCGTATCTGATCACCCTGGCCGCGACGACACCGTCCCCCTTCGGGCCGCAGCGCCACGGCAGGCCCTTCGAGGCGCCCGACAAGGACGAGACGCCCGACAGCGAGGGCACCCCCAGCACCCGTATCGACCTGGACGGGCTCGCCGACCGGATCGTGCCGTTCCCCGTCGAGGCCGCCCGCTACTCGACGCTGCGCGCCGCCAAGGACGGGCTGCTGTGGCTGCGCCACCCGCTGCGGGGCGTGCTCGGCTCCTCCCGCGCCACCCCGGACGACCCGGACCCGAAGACCGAACTGGAGCGGTACGACCTCGCCCAGCAGCGCATCGAGCACCTCGCCGCGGACGCCGACCACTTCACCGTCACCGGAGACGGCAAGCGCGTCCTGCTGTGGACCGACGGCAAGCTCAAGGTCGTCCCCAGCGACCGGCGCGCCTCGAACGACGACGAGAGCGACACGAACATCACCGTCGACCTGTCGCGGGTGCGCCAGACCGTCGACCCGGCCGCCGAATGGCGCCAGATGTACGACGAGACCGGCCGCCTCATGCGCGACAACTTCTGGCGTCCCGACCTGGGCGGCGTCGACTGGGAAGCGGTCCTCGACCGGTACCGGCCGGTCCTGGAACGGGTCGCCACCCACGACGACCTCGTCGACCTGCTGTGGGAGGTGCAGGGCGAACTCGGCACCTCGCACGCCTACGTCACCCCCCGCGGCGGATGGGGCGGCGGCGACCGGGCGCAGGGGCTCCTCGGAGCTGACATCTCCCGTCACGAGGACGGCAGCTGGCGCATCGACCGGATCCTCCCCTCGGAGACCTCCGACCCGGACGCGCGGGCCCCGCTCGCCGCGCCCGGCGTCGCGGTGCGCGCCGGGGACGCGATCGTCGCGGTCGGCGGACACCCCGTGGACCCGGTGGCCGGGCCCGCGCCGCTGCTCGTCGGCACCGCCGGCAAACCGGTGGAGCTGACCATCTCGCCCTCCGGCGGCGGCGACCCGCGCCACGCGGTCGTCGTACCGCTCGCCGACGAGGAGCCGCTGCGCTACCACGCGTGGGTCGCCGACCGGCGCCGCTACGTCCACGAGCAGTCCGGCGGACGCCTCGGCTATCTCCACGTGCCGGACATGGTCGGCTCCGGCTGGGCGCAGCTCCACCGCGATCTGCGCATCGAGGTGGCCCGCGAAGGCCTCGTCGTGGACGTCCGGGAGAACCGCGGCGGCCATACCTCCCAGCTCGTCGTGGAGAAACTCGCCCGGCGGATCGTCGGCTGGGACCTGCCCCGCGGCCTGCGTCCCTACAGCTACCCGGAGGACGCGCCGCGCGGCCCGGTCGTCGCCGTCGCCAACGAGTTCTCCGGCTCCGACGGCGACATCGTCAACGCGGCGATCAAGGCGCTCGGCATCGGACCCGTGGTCGGCACCCGCACCTGGGGCGGCGTCATCGGCATCGACAGCCGCTACCGTCTCGTCGACGGCACCTCCGTCACCCAGCCCAAGTACGCCTTCTGGCTCGAGGGCTACGAGTGGAACGTCGAGAACCACGGTGTCGATCCCGACGTCGAGGTCGTCCAGGCCCCGCAGGACCACGCGGCCGGCCGCGACACCCAGCTCGACGAGGCGGTCAGGATCGCGCTGGCCGCGCTGGAGGAGAACCCGGCGAAGACCGCGCCCGCGCTGCCGCCGCTGTGACCCGGCGGGGCGGGCGGGCGCCACGAGCCGCCCGCCCCACCGGGCCGCCGGGTCTGTCGTCTGGATCAGGTCGCAGGGAATTCCGGTGGTCGATGAAACGCCGGTGAGCGGGGTCTGGTGCGTTCGGCTGCAAGGCGGAGGAGGGAGTCGACGCGATGGGGGTCTCCCCGCTCGAGCGGAGCCGAGAGTGGGGGAGTCGGCGAGTGACGACTACGCCGCGGATGGGCGTGCCAAACCCCGCGTCTGTGGCCTGAGCCAAACGACAGGCCCTAGCATGCGGAGGTAATGATCGGCTGGCGTGAGGAGGCACACGCATGGCGCAGGAGCCGAGGCGAGCAGAGGGCGGGGAGCCGCAGGACGACTGCCTGTTCTGCAAGATCGTGGCCGGGCACATTCCGGCGACGCTGGTGCGCGAGACCGACACGACCGTGGCGTTCCGTGACATCAACCCGCAGGCGCCGACCCACATCCTGGTCATCCCCAGGGTGCACTACCCGGACGCGGCCTCCCTGGCCGCCGCCGAACCCGCCGTCGCGGCGGACCTCCTGCGCGAGGCCGGCGAGGTCGCGGGCGAGGAGAAACTGGAGAGCTACCGCGTCGTGTTCAACACGGGCAGCGGTGCCGGACAGACCGTCTTCCACGCGCACGCCCATCTCCTGGGCGGCCGCGGCATGCAGTGGCCGCCGGGATAACCGGCCTTGTCCGCACGTGAACTGGTGGTCCTCGGCACCGCCAGCCAGGTTCCGACCCGGCACCGCAACCACAACGGCTACCTGCTGCGCTGGGACGGTGAGGGGCTCCTCTTCGACCCCGGTGAGGGCACGCAGCGCCAGATGCTGCGCGCCGGGGTCGCCGCGCACGATGTGCACCGCATCTTCGTCACGCACTTCCACGGCGACCACTCGCTCGGACTCGGCGGGGTGATCCAGCGCATCAACCTCGACCGCGTACCGCACGAGGTGACCGCGCACTACCCGCTCTCCGGACAGCACTTCTTCGAGCGGCTGCGCTACGCCACCGCCTACCGCGAGACCGCCCGGCTGACCGAGGCGCCGGTCGCGGACGACGGTGTCCTCGCGACGACCCCCGCGTACACCCTGGAGGCCCGCAGGCTCTCCCACCCCGTCGAGTCCTTCGGGTACCGGCTGGTCGAACCGGACGGGCGGCGGATACTGCCCGAGCGGCTCGCCGAGCACGGGATCAAGGGGCCCGACGTCGGGGTGCTGCAACGGGACGGCTCGCTGCGGGGCGTCAGCCTCGACGACGTCAGCGAGGTGCGACGCGGACAGCGGTTCGCGTTCGTCATGGACACCCGGCTGTGCGAAGGCGTGGACGCGCTCGCCGAGGACTGCGACCTGCTCGTCATCGAGTCGACCTTCCTCGACGGCGACCACAGGCTCGCCTCGGACCACGGTCATCTGACGGCGGGCCAGGCGGCCCGGGTGGCCAAGGAAGCGGGCGTACGGCACCTCGTGCTCACCCACTTCAGCCAGCGGTACTCCGATCCCGGGGAGTTCGAACGCGAGGCCCGCGCGGCGGGGTTCGACGGGGAGCTGACGGTGGCGCACGACCTGGTGAGAGTGCCGGTCCCGAAGCGACGGTGACGGCTCGGGCCGCTCCAGGTCCGCCCGGTGCCGCTCGCGTTCCGGGGCAGCCCGGTGGCGCTCCGACGTCCCGGTGTCGGGAAGGTGCCGGTTTCGGTGTGCCCGGGAAGCGACCGTACGATGCTTCGATGTCCCTCCCCAAGGCTGAACTGCACCTCCACATCGAAGGCACCCTCGAACCCGAGCTGGCCTTCGCGCTCGCCGCGCGCAACGGCGTCACCCTGCCGTACGCGGACACCGAGGAACTGCGCAAGGCGTATCTCTTCGACGACCTCCAGACGTTCCTGAACCTGTACTACGAGCTCATGGCCGTGCTGCGGACGGAAGCGGACTTCGCCGACCTGGCCGACGCCTACCTCGCCCGGGCCGCGGCCCAGGGTGTGCGGCACGCGGAGATCTTCTTCGACCCGCAGGCGCACATCGCCCGGGGCGTGCCGATGGGGACGGTCGTCGAGGGGCTGTGGCGGGTGCTCGGCCGCAGCGAGGAGACCCACGGTGTCTCCACCCAGCTGATCATGTGCTTCCTGCGCGACGAGTCCGCCGAGTCCGCCATGGACACCCTGGAGGCCGCGAAGCCCTACCTCGACCGGATCGTCGGCATCGGCCTCGACTCCGCCGAGGTCGGCCACCCGCCGGTCAAGTTCCGCGCGGTCTACGAGGCCGCCGCCGAGCTCGGTCTGCGGCGCGTCGCGCACGCCGGTGAGGAGGGGCCGCCCTCGTACATCACCGAGGCCCTCGACCTCCTGGGCGTCGAGCGCATCGACCACGGGCTGCGCTGCATGGAGGACCCCGAGCTCGTCGAGCGACTGGTCCGGGAGCGGGTGCCGCTGACGCTCTGCCCGCTGTCGAACGTACGGCTGCGCGCCGTGGACGTCCTGGCGGAGCACCCGCTGCCCGCCATGCTGGACGCCGGGCTCCTGTGCACGGTCAACTCCGACGACCCCGCCTACTTCGGCGGATACGCCGGCGACAACTTCCACGCGGTGCGCGAGGCCCTGGGTCTCGGCGAGGAGCGGTTGCGGGAGCTGGCGCGCAACTCGTTCGAAGCATCCTTCCTGGAGCACGACGAGGAGCGCCGGGCGCGCTACCTCGCCGAGGTCGAGGCGTACGCGTTCCCGTAGCCGGGAGAGCGTCCGCCGGTCCGCCCGCCGGTCCGCCCGCCGATCCCTGCGCCGTCCGTCCGCCGGACCGGACGGCCGGCCAGACATACGGATCGACGGGCAGACGGGCAGACGGACGTCAGACGGTCACGGGCCCGGCGCGGACACGGTGGCCGCCGTGTGCCGGGGGCCCGCCGTGGCGTACGCGTCCCGCTGGGCGGGCACGGCCTCCAGCGGGAAGGTCGTGACGGGGACCTTCGCGAAAGGGCTGTCCAGGGCGGGGGCCGGTGCCACGGAGATCTCCACGACGGGGACGTCCGTGAACGGGCTGCCCGCGACGGCGATGTCGGTGATCGGGCTGTCCGCGACGGCGATGTCCGTGAACGGGCTGCCCGCGGCCGGGACCGGTGCCACGGGGTGGTTCGCGACCGGCATCTCCGGGACGGGGATCTCGACGATCTGAGTGCCGCGGCGCGGACGCAGGGCCACGAGCGTCATCGGGACGCCGACCAGCAGCAGGCCGGCCGCCAGGACCGTGCCCATCGCCGGGTAGCCGGCCCGCGCGGACAGCAGGCTGCCGGTGAGCGGGCCGCACGCGGTGCCGAGCGAGGAGGCGGAACCGACGAGGACCGCCCACCGGCCGCGCGGGTCCATGGACGCGGCGAGACCGATCACGTACGTGAGCACGACCGGGTACAGGGTGTTCCAGGCGATCTCGCCCGCCGCGAAGGACGTCAGATCGGTGGCCGCCGAGCTGAGCGCGATACAGCCGGCGATCAGCGCCGTGCCCAGGCCGATCGGCAGCCCCGTGCCGAGCCGCGGGCCGAGGGCGCCCGCGCCGACGACCCCGAGCAGTCCGGCGCCGAGTGCCACCGCGAAGACCGCGCCGACGGTGACCTCGGTGAGGCCCGCCTGCGTCAGACCTATCCGGCCGCTCACGCCCCACAGGGCGTTCTGCGCGAGGGACCAGAAGAGCATCGCGGCGGCGAGGAGCAGACCGGAACGGCGGTGCGGGAGCGGACTGGCGGCACGTCGGGTGTGGGCCGCCGGCGCCTGCGCGGGAAGGCGTCCCGCCAGAGGCAGCGACAGCAGGGACGCGCAGGCGATCGCGGCGAGCGGGACACCGTGCGCCGGGCCCAGACGCGGGATCGTCAGATACAGCGCTCCCGCGAGGGCGGAGACGCCGAGCAGACCGAGAGTGGTGACCCGGTGCGGATCGCGCCGGCCGGCGATCCCGGTCGCGGCGACCGTGGTGGCCGTACCGGAACCGAAGCCGCCGACGATCGCGCCGGCTACCACGAGGGGGACGGCCGACGAGAGCGCGGCGGTGCCGTAGCCGACGGCCGCGAGGAGCAGACCGGCGCGGGCGAGCCGGCGCGGACCGAAACGGTCGACGCGGGAGGCGAGCAGGAAGCCGGCCGAGGCCGAACTCAGCAGCAGGACACTGCCGACGGCGCCGGCCTGGGTGGCCGAGAGCGGGAGGCCCGCGTCCAGGCGGCCGACGGTGGTGGGGAGCAGATACGCGGCGAGGTACCCGGCCGTGAAAAGGGCGACGAGGGGCCAGGGCGTGGTGGTGCGGGCGGACACGGGCGTTCCCAGGGCATGCGAGAGCGGCTCAAGAAGGGGGGAGGGGGCGGCTGTCGACGGACAGGAACGCGCGGGGCAATTTGTATCAAGTGGGTGGCTCCGCGAAGAAGGCCGAAAGATGTGATCTGGGGCACTCTTCGTTTTGGGGTGAGGGGCCCGGGGTAAGAGCGCCGATCCTTCAGGCGCCGAGCGGGGCCGGATGCCGGTGCCGTGCCGCGCGGGCGAGGGCGTTTCGGCAGGTGAGGGACCGGTGCGGGTACCTGGAGGCGGGTCGGACGCGGGCCCTGAGGGGACGACACCCACCCGCACCACGCGCGACGGCCGCCCCGGCGTGACCCACGGCCCGCCCGGGCGGGGTGGTGCACACTGGCCAGATCCGCACCACCCCAGGGAGCGCACCGTGATCGCGTCCAACGGCGAGGGACCGTACCGCCAGGCCCATGTCGACCCGCTCGCCGGGCTGCGCACGGCGAGCGACCCGCCCTGGGACGTCTACCTCACGGGCACCGTCTTCCTGGACATCATCTTCACCGGGCTCGACTCCGCCCCCGTGCGGGGCACCGAATCCTGGGCGCGCGGCATGGGTTCGAGCCCCGGCGGCGTCGCGAACATGGCGACCGCTCTCGCCCGGCTGGGGTTGAAGACCTCCCTGGCCGCCGCGTTCGGGGACGACCACTACGGGGAGTACTGCTGGGACGCCCTGGAGCAGGGCGAGGGCATCGATCTGGCGCCGTCGCGGACCGTGCCCGGCTGGCACTCGCCGGTCACCGTGTCGATGGCGTACGAGGGCGAGCGGACCATGGTCAGCCACGGGCACGAGCCGCCCCCCGAGGAACCCGCCCCGGACTGCCCGCCGCGCGCGCGTGCCGCCGTCGCCTCGCTGACCCCCGGAGTCCGCGCGCCCTGGATCGCGCAGGCCGCGAGCCGCGGCACCCGGATCTTCGCGGACGTCGGCTGGGACGACACCGGCCGCTGGGACCTGGCGGGCCTCGCCGATCTCGCGCACTGCGAGGCGTTCCTGCCGAACGCCGAGGAGGCCATGCGGTACACCGGCGCCGACTGCCCGCGCGCGGCGGCGCACGCGCTGGCCGAGCACGTACCGCTGGCGGTCGTCACCCTCGGTGCCGAGGGCGCCTACGCCGTGGACGGCCGCTCCGGGGAGAGCGCCGAGGTCCCGGCGATCGCCGTCGAGGCGCTGGACCCCACGGGCGCGGGAGACGTCTTCGTCGCCGGATTCGTCATGGGAACCCTGGCCGACTGGCCGCTCTCCGACCGGCTCGCCTTCGCCGGGCTGACCGCCGCGCTCTCCGTCCAGGAGTTCGGCGGATCACTGTCGGCGCCCGGCTGGTCGGAGATCGCCGCCTGGTGGCGCCGGGTCCAGTCCGTCGACGACCAGGATCCGGCGGCCCTGCGCCGGTACGCCTTCCTGGAGGGCCTGCTCCCCGAGGTCACCCGCCCCTGGCCGCTGCGGCGGGCGGTGCCGACGATCGGCTTCGGCCGCTCGGCGTGAGGCACCGGATCGCCGGGTCGGCCGGGGCGTCGTGAGGTCACGACGTCGTGACCTCAGGAAAAGCCCTACGGCTCTGTCAGTGCCGCGACGTACGCTGGGAACCGCAAGGCTGCCCGTGTGGCAAGCGTGCCGACCGAGGAGGATACGCAGGCCTACAGAGCCGGCCCATGACTCAGACACCAACAGCTCACGGCCCCGTCCAGGGGCAGGCGCGCGCGCACTTCACCGTCCCGGCCAAGCACCCCATGGTGACTGTTCTGGGTTCCGGAGACGCCCTGCTGCGCGTGATCGAGAAGGCCTTCCCGGCGGCCGACATCCACGTCCGGGGAAACGAGATCAGTGCGGTCGGCGACGCCGGTGAAGTCGCTCTCGTCCAGCGCCTGTTCGACGAGATGATGCTGGTGCTCCGCACGGGGCAGCCCATGACGGAGGACGCAGTGGAACGCTCGATCGCCATGCTCAGGGCGAGCGAGAACGGGGAGGGCGACGGCCAGGAGACTCCGGCCGAAGTGCTCACGCAGAACATCCTGTCCTCGCGAGGCCGCACCATCCGCCCCAAGACGCTCAACCAGAAGCGCTACGTCGACGCCATAGACAAGCACACCATCGTGTTCGGCATCGGCCCCGCCGGTACGGGCAAGACGTACCTCGCCATGGCGAAGGCCGTCCAGGCGCTCCAGTCCAAGCAGGTCAACCGGATCATCCTGACCCGCCCGGCGGTCGAGGCCGGCGAGCGTCTCGGATTCCTGCCCGGCACGCTCTACGAGAAGATCGACCCCTATCTGCGCCCGCTCTACGACGCGCTGCACGACATGCTCGACCCGGACTCGATCCCGCGCCTGATGGCCGCGGGCACGATCGAGGTCGCGCCACTCGCGTACATGCGCGGCCGCACCCTGAACGACGCCTTCATCATTCTGGACGAGGCCCAGAACACGAGCGCCGAGCAGATGAAGATGTTCCTCACCCGGCTCGGCTTCGACTCGAAGATCGTGATCACGGGTGACGTGACGCAGGTCGACCTCCCGAGCGGTACGAAGTCGGGTCTGCGGCAGGTCCAGGACATCCTGGAGGGTCTCGACGACGTCCACTTCTCGCGGCTCACGTCCCAGGATGTCGTACGGCACAAGCTGGTCGGCCGTATCGTCGACGCGTACGAGAAGTACGACAGCGAGAACGGCACCGAGAACGGCTCCCACAAGAGCCGGGGCCACAAGGGGAAGTAGACCAGCACCGCCATGTCGATCGACGTCAACAACGAATCCGGAACCGAGGTCGACGAGCAGGCGATCCTCGACATCGCCCGCTACGCGCTCGCGCGGATGCGCATCCACCCGCTCTCCGAGCTCTCGGTGATCGTCGTGGACACCGACGCCATGGAGCAGTTGCACATCCAGTGGATGGACCTGCCGGGGCCGACGGATGTCATGTCCTTCCCGATGGACGAGCTGCGTCCGCCGTCGAAGGACGACGACGAGCCGCCGCAGGGGCTGCTCGGCGACATCGTGCTCTGCCCCGAGGTCGCCGAGCGCCAGGGCAAGGACGCCCCGACGGAGCACTCCATGGACGAGGAGCTCCAACTGCTCACCGTCCACGGCGTGCTGCACCTGCTCGGCTACGACCACGAGGAAGCCGACGAGAAGGCCGAGATGTTCGGTCTGCAGGCCGCCATCGTGGACGGCTGGCGTGCGGAGAAAGGCATGACGGGTCCGTCTCCGGCCCCGACCGTGTCATGAGCCCTCAGCTGGTCCTCGGTGCCATCGCCCTGGTCGTCGTCGCCTGGCTCGCCGCCTGCGCGGAGGCGGGCCTCGCGCGCGTCTCCAGTTTCCGCGCCGAGGAGGCCGTGCGCAGCGGGCGGCGCGGCAGCGCCAAGCTCGCGCAGGTCGCCGCGGACCCGACGCGCTACCTGAACGTGGCGCTGCTCGTCCGCGTCGCCTGCGAGATGGCGGCCGCCGCGCTCGTCGTCTACGCCTGCCTGAAGGAGTTCGACAAGACCTGGCAGGCCCTCGCCGTCGCCATCGGCGTCATGGTCCTCGTGTCGTACGTCGCGGTCGGTGTCTCGCCGCGCACCATCGGCCGCCAGCACCCCCTGAACACCGCGACGGCGGCGGCGTACGTCCTGCTGCCGCTGGCCCGGATCATGGGCCCGATCCCCCCGCTGCTGATCCTCATCGGCAACGCCCTCACGCCGGGCAAGGGATTCAGGCGCGGCCCGTTCGCCTCCGAGGCGGAGCTGCGGGCGCTGGTCGACCTCGCCGAGAAGGAGTCCCTCATCGAGGACGAGGAGCGCCGCATGGTGCACTCCGTCTTCGAGCTCGGCGACACCCTGGTGCGCGAGGTCATGGTGCCCCGCACGGACCTCGTCGTCATCGAGCGCTACAAGACGATCCGGCAGGCCCTCACCCTGGCCCTGCGTTCGGGTTTCTCGCGCATCCCGGTCACCGGGGAGAGCGAGGACGACATCGTCGGGATCGTGTATCTGAAGGACCTGGTCCGCAAGACGCACATCAGCCGCGAGGCCGAGTCCGAGCTGGTGTCCACGGCCATGCGCCCGGCCACGTTCGTGCCCGACACCAAGAACGCGGGCGATCTGCTGCGCGAGATGCAGCAGGAGCGCAATCACGTCGCCGTCGTCATCGACGAGTACGGCGGCACGGCCGGCATCGTCACCATCGAGGACATCCTCGAGGAGATCGTCGGCGAGATCACCGACGAGTACGACCGCGAACTGCCGCCCGTCCAGAAGCTCGGCGACGACCGCTTCCGGGTGACCGCCCGCCTCGACATCGGCGACCTCGGCGAGCAGTACGGCTTCGAGGCCTACGACGACGAGGACGTGGAGACCGTCGGCGGACTGCTCGCCAAGGCACTGGGGCGGGTGCCCATCGCCGGTGCCTCCGCGGTGGTCGAACTGCCCGACGGGCGTGAACTGCGGCTGACGGCGGAGGCCGCGGCCGGCCGCCGGAACAAGATCGTCACGGTCCTCGTCGAGCCGGTCGGCCCGGCGGGGCCGTCCGAGGAGGAGAAGCCGGCGTGACCCCGCGGCAGCTGCGCGCGTTCTGCCTGTCCTTCAACGCGGCCGTCGAGGACTTCCCCTTCAACCCCGAGACCTCGGTCTTCAAGGTGCTGGGCAAGCTCTTCGCGCTGACGAACCTGGACGCGAGCCCGCTCAAGGTCAATCTCAAGTGCGACCCGCAGGACGCGATCCGGCTGCGTGACCAGTACCCGGGGCTGATCGTCCCGGGCTACCACATGAACAAACGGCACTGGAACACGGTGACCGTGGACGGCGAGCTCCCGGACCGTCTGGTCCGGGAGCTCGCCGAGGATTCGTACGATCTCGTCGTCGCCGGTCTGCCGCGGGCCGAGCGCCTGCGCCTCGACCGTCCCTGACCCTCAGCGGGTCCGCGTCGCGCCGCGTCGCCCGAGTCCCGCCGCGACCAGTACCGCCGCCGCCAGCACGACCGCCGCGTCCAGGGCGAGGACCGTGTGGACGCCGGCCAGCAGGTCGTCCGACGTGGTGGCGAGGACACCGAGGAGCGGGATGCCGACCGTGATGCCCACCTGCTGGGTGGAGGTCACCAGGCCGGTGGCCAGGCCCTGTTCCTCGTCGGGGACGCCCGAGGTGACGGTCAGGCCGTACGAGATGATCGCGCCCAGGTGGCACATGCTGGCCAGCGACACCGCGACGGTGGCGATCCAGACGGACCAGACGTGCGTGCCCAGCGTCAGCATCGTCGCCACGAACAGGCCCTGCCCGGCCAGCGAGCCGACCAGCGTACGGCGGGCCCCGAAGCGGCCGATGACCTTCGGGGCGTACACCCCGGCGACGGCCGACAGCACGCCCTGCACGCCGAACACCAGGCCGGTCTCGAAGGCGGAGAGCGCGAGGGTCTCCTGGAGGTACAGGGTCAGCACGAACACGACCGTCGACATCATCGAGAAGGTGACCAGGCCGCCCAGGTTGCCCCACGCCACCGTGCGGCGGCGCAGCATCGGGAGGCTGACCAGCGGGGCGGCGGCGCGGGACTCGACGCGGACGAAGGCGCCGAGCAGCAGCACGCCCACGACGAGAGCCGTGAGGACGTCCGCGCCGCCGAAACCGCGGTCCGCCGCCGTCGACAGGGCGTAGATCAGGGCCAGCAGGGCGCCGGTGACGGTGACCGCGCCCGGGATGTCCAGACGCGGGCGGTCGGGGGTCCGGGACTCGGGCAGCAGGCCCGGGGCCAGCGGCAGCACGATCAGCGCGAACACCGACAGCAGACCCATCGTGGAACGCCAGCCGAGCACGTCCGTCAGGACGCCGCCCGCCACCATGCCGACCGTGAAGCCGAGCGACAGGAGGGTGCCCGAGATGCCGAGCGCGCGGTCGCGCGCGGGGCCCTCCGGGAAGGTCGTGGTCAGCAGCGACATGCCGGCCGGGACGATCGCCGCCGCGCCCAGGCCCTGCAGGGCGCGTCCGGCCAGGAACGACGTCGGGTCCCAGGCGAAGGTCGCGAGCAGCGAGGCCGTCCCGAACAGGGCCAGTCCGGCGAGGAAGAGCCTGCGGCGGCCGTACAGATCGCCGATGCGCCCGAAGAGGAGCAGGAATCCCCCGGAGGGCAGCGCGAAGGCGGTGACCGCCCACTGGAGTGCCGAGCGGCTCATGCCGAGGTCGGCGCCGAGCACGGGCAGCGCCACGTTCAGGACGGAGAAGTCCAGCGCGACCATGAACTGGGCCGCGCACAGCACGAAGAGGACGAGCCTGTCGCGCCGCGACAGCCGGCTGCCGACGGGCGGGTGGTCCTTCCCGGGAGCGGGAGGAGCGGAGGAACTACGGGCCCGGCGGCCGTTCGTGGCGCCTGTGCCGATGTCTGTGCCGATGTCTGGTTCGATGCCTGCTCCGGTGCCCGGATCGGTGTCGCCGGGGGTGCGGTCGGTGGACGTGGTCGTTGTCTCGGTCGCCATGGCAACAGCCTGCGGCGGCCGGAATATCCGTGGGGAGCCGGAACTTATGCTGGTGGTCGCACCACCAGCATCCGGAGGGGGACGCGTACGTGACCGAGGACGTGCTCAAGACCCATCGGCGCCCGGAACTGCGGGAGTTCCTGATGAGCCGCAGGGCGCGGGTGTCGCCGGCCGAGGCCGGTCTCCCGGACGGTGGTGCCCGCCGGCGCACCCCGGGGCTGCGTCGTGAGGAGGTCGCCGTCCTCGCGGGCGTCGGGGCCTCCTGGTACCAGTGGCTGGAGCAGGGGCGGGACATCTCCGTGTCGCCGCAGGTCCTCGACTCGGTCGCCCGCGTGCTGCGGCTCAGCAACACCGAGCGGCGCCATCTGTACACGCTGGCCGGACTGAACCCGCCCGCCCCCGAAGTCGCCCCGGGGGACCGGGACATGTGCGACGGACTGCGGCGGCTGATCGACACGTGGATGCCGTATCCGGCGCACATCATGGACCCGTACTACAACTGCGTCATGTACAACGACGCCGCCCAGGTCGTCCTCGGCATGCGTCCCGAGAACACCCAGAACTGCATCGTCGACTTCTTCACCGACCCGCTCTACCGCGGCCGTTCGCGGACCTGGGAGCGCAACGCGCGTACCGTCGTCGCCCAGTTCCGCGCATCGTGCGCCGCCGCGCCGGAGGACGAGGGATTCCGTGAAGTGCTGGCCCAACTCACCGAGGCCAGCGACGAGTTCGCGGAACTGTGGGAGCGGCGGGACATCGAGGACGCCGGTCAGATCCGTAAGGAGCTCGACCATCCGCTGGTGGGGCTGCTCGCCGTCGAGTCCACGGCGATGAAGGTACCGGTCCGGCCCGATCTCACGATCGTGCTGCACACGCCGCTGCCGGAGGCGAACACGGCGTCGAAGCTGGAGTGGCTGGCCTCGCCGGAGGGCCGGCGCGGGTCGATGTATCCGGTGGCCGGCTGACCCGCCACGTCCGGTGACCCTTCGGCGGGAGCGCGCGTCGGCACTTCGTATGCTCTGCTCATGACCGACAGCAGCGCGCTCGACCCCGAGGACCGCAAGATCGTCACCCTGGCCCGTTCCACGCGGGCCCGCAACGGTGTGCCCGAGGGGGCCGCCGTACGGGACGAGACGGGACGTACGTACGTCGCCGGGACCGTGGAGCTGACGTCCTTGCGGCTGAGCGCCCTGCAGACCGCCGTGGCGATGGCCGTGGCGTCCGGTGCGAAGTCCCTGGAGGCTGCGGCCGTGGTGTCCGAGGCGGAAGCCGTCGCGGACGCGGACCGCGCGGCGGTACGGGATCTCGGCGGGCCCGGGACTCCGGTGCTGCTGGCCGGGCTCGACGGCGTCGTACGGCAGACGGTGACGGCGGGCTGAGAAGGCTTCCCCCGCCCGGCGGCCCCACCGGCCCGCGGCCGCGACACCCGGCGCGGGCGGTGCGGCCGGGGCCGACGGAGGCGGAGGTCTCTCAGAAGCCGAGCTTGCGCAGCTGCCGGGGGTCCCGCTGCCAGTCCTTGGCGACCTTCACATGGAGGTCGAGGAAGACGGGCGTGCCCAGCAGCGCCTCGATCTGCTTGCGGGACTTGATGCCGACGTCCTTCAGCCGCTTGCCCTTGGGGCCGATGATGATGCCCTTCTGGCTGGGGCGCTCGATGTAGACGAAGGCGTGGATGTCGAGGAGCGGCTTGTCGGCGGGGCGGTCCTCGCGCGGCAGCATCTCCTCCACCACGACGGCGATGGAGTGCGGAAGCTCGTCACGGACGCCCTCCAGGGCGGCCTCGCGGATCAGCTCCGCGATCATGACCTGCTCCGGCTCGTCCGTCAGGTCGCCCTCGGGATAGAGGGCGGGCCCCTCCGGCAGCAGCGGGACGATCAGATCGGCCAGCAGACCCACCTGAGAGTCGCCCACCGCCGACACCGGAACGATCTCGGCCCACTCGAAGCCCAGCTCGCGGCCGAGCTGGTCGATCGCGATGAGCTGCTCGGCGAGCGTCTTGCTGTCGACGAGGTCGGTCTTCGTGACGATCGCGATCTTCGGCGTCTTCTTGATGGACGCCAGTTCCTTCGCGATGAAACGGTCACCCGGGCCGAGCTTCTCGTTCGCGGGCAGGCAGAAGCCGATCACGTCGACCTCGGCCCAGGTGGTGCGGACGATGTCGTTGAGCCGCTCGCCCAGCAGGGTGCGCGGTTTGTGCAGGCCAGGGGTGTCGACGAGGATCAGCTGCGCGTCGGGCCGGTGCACGATGCCGCGCACGGTGTGCCGGGTGGTCTGCGGCTGGTTCGCGGTGATCGCCACCTTCTGGCCGACCAGAGCGTTCGTGAGGGTGGACTTGCCCGCGTTGGGGCGGCCCACGAAACAGGCGAAGCCGGCGCGGTGGTTCCCCACTGCCTCGAGGGCGTGCGGGGCGCCCCCGTCCTGGGACGGCTCGGATGACTGGTTGCGAACGCTCATGGCGCCCATTCTCCCTGATCGTCGGGCGCCCGCCGTACCAAGCTGTTCGATACCCGGGAAGCGGGCATTCCGATACCTGCGTGCCGGGCATCCGGGGACGCGCGCACCGGACCTTTCGGCACCGCGCACCGGACCTTCCGGCACCGCGCACCGGGCGTCCCGCTTGTGAGGATTCAGAAATCACGGCGCAATGAAACACATCGGAAACGTCGGTGAACGCAACCGGAAATGCGAGCCCGTGACGCTCTGACGACGCCCCCACCCCGTTGGAGAGACCGTGACTCTGGCCGCCCGGATCGACACCGGCGACACAGCCTGGCTGCTCGCCGCCACCGCGCTCGTCCTCCTGATGACCCCTGGCCTCGCCCTGTTCTACGGCGGCATGGTCCGGGCGAAGAGCGTCCTCAACATGCTGATGATGAGCTTCGTGTCGATCGCCCTCGTCACGGTGGTGTGGCTGACCGCCGGATACTCCCTCGCGTTCGGCGAGGACGCGTTCGGCGGGCTCATCGGCGGGCTGCGGCACGCGGGGATGGCCGGGCTCGGGCCCGACAGCGTGCAGGGCACCGTCCCCACCCTGCTCTTCGCCACCTTCCAGCTCACCTTCGCGATCATCACCGCCGCGCTGATCAGCGGGGCGATCGCCGACCGGGCGAAGTTCGGGGCGTGGCTCGTCTTCGTGCCCGCCTGGGCACTGCTCGTATACGTTCCCGTCGCGCACTGGGTGTGGGGCCCGGGCGGCTGGATCCGCGAAGGTCTCGGCGCCCTCGACTTCGCGGGCGGTATGCCGGTCGAGATCACCTCGGGTGCCTCCGGGCTCGCGCTGTGCCTGGTCCTCGGGCCGCGGCTCGGCTTCAAGAAGGACGCCATGCGGCCGCACAACCTGCCCATGGTGATGCTCGGCGCCGGTCTCCTCTGGTTCGGCTGGTTCGGCTTCAACGCCGGGTCCGCCCTCGGCGCCAACGGTCTGGCCGCCGCGGCCTTCCTCAACACCCTCGCCGCCGGCTGCACGGGCCTGCTCGGCTGGCTCCTCGTCGAGCAGCGGCGCGACGGCCACCCGACCACCCTGGGCGCCGCCTCGGGCGCGGTCGCCGGTCTGGTGGCCATCACCCCGTCCTGCGGGGTGGTGTCCCTGCTGGGCGCCCTCGCCGTCGGGCTCGCCGCCGGTGCCGTCTGCTCGTACGCGGTGAGCTGGAAGTTCCGGCTGAACTACGACGACTCGCTGGACGTCGTCGGCGTCCACCTGGTCGGCGGTGTCATCGGCACGCTGCTCATCGGGGTCTTCGCCGTCCACGAGATGACCGGCGGGGCCGAGGGGCTGCTGTACGGCGGCGGACTGGGCCAGCTCGGCAGGCAGCTGGTCGGTGTACTGGCCGTCGGGGCGTACGCCTTCGCCGTCACGTACGGACTCGGCAAGCTGATCGACCGGCTCATGGGCCTGCGCGCGGACGAGGAGCACGAGCAGACCGGCCTGGACCTTACGGTGCACGCCGAGAGCGCCTACGATCACGGGGTCCTGGGCCACGGCGCCCCGGTTCCGTCGTCCCTCTCCACCGCGCAGAAGGTCAAGCCCCAGGCATGAAGCTCATCACCGCGATCGTCAAGCCCCACCGACTCGACGAGGTCAAGAACGCCCTGCAGGAGCTCGGCGTGCACGGGCTGACCGTCACCGAGGCCAGTGGCTACGGGCGCCAGCGCGGACACACCGAGGTGTACCGCGGCGCCGAGTACCGGGTCGACCTGGTCCCCAAGGTGCGGATCGAGGTCGTCGTCGAGGACGCCGACGCCGACGCGGTCATCGACGCGGTGGTGAAGGCCGCGCAGACCGGGAAGATCGGGGACGGAAAGGTGTGGTCCGTCCCCGTGGAGACAGTCGTACGGGTACGGACGGGCGAACGCGGGCCCGACGCACTCTGATCGTCACCAGCGCCGCGGTGAACGCGGCCCCCACCACCACTGCCACCAGCCACGGCAGCGCGAGGAACGACACGTGCGCCGACTCCCGGGTCCCGGGGGCGCTGGCCGTCAACGTCACGTCGCCCCAGTCGAGTTGAGGCGCCCCGTGCCAGGGTGCGGTGAGCCGGACCCGCTGGCCCGGGAGCAGTTCCGAGGGGATGTCCGTGAGCCCGCGGGAGAGCAGGGTCCGCCCGAAGAGGCCCTCCGCCTTCAGGCGCACCTTCGGGTTCAGCGTGACGTTGCCCGTGTTGTGGAGGGTGTAGGAGACGGTGGCCGTGGCGGTGCCCGTGCCGGGGACCAGCGGCTGGTGGTGGGTGAGCCGGACCTTCTCCACGGCCAGCGCGGGAACCGTCGGCCCGCCGACCCGGAGATAGACACGGGCGGCGACGGCTCGTTGCACCCCGACCGCGAGGGAGCTCCCGCCCGTCTCGATCCGTTCGTCGAGTGCCACCAGCGCGCCCGGGTGGTCGCCGGGTTCGGCCTTCGCCGGGACCCGGAGCGTGAACGGCACGGTGACCCTGCCGTGCGCCGGCACGGTGACCCGGGAGCGGGCGGGCCGGGCCCACGCCCCCACCCCGCGCTGCCTCTCCTTCAGCGTGCGCACGGCGAACCCGCCGTCGCGGGCGGTGTTGTAGGCGTCGGCCGCGTACAGCCGGAACGTCAGGGCACGGCCGGTCTTGTTGGCGACCGTGACCTTGTCGCGGAGAGTCTGGCCGGGGTCGGCGGAGAGGTAGAAGTACGGCCGCGCGGCGATGCGCGAGGAGACCGGGTAGACCGACCAGCTGCCGTTGTCGGCCGCGTACGAGGGTGTCGCCAGGAAGGCCGAGAAGGCCAGGACGGCAGCGAACGTGCTCAGGAGGAGGACATACGGCTTGCGCATGGGTGCGGACCCCCGCGGACGGCTCGGTCGGGACGAGGTGGACGGGCGGGTGCGCGCCCGGCCACCGGGGTGCGGATGGACCGGTCGAGTGGCGGACCGGTCAGCTGAGCGTCAGCGTGAGCACGCCGGAGTAGGAGCCGGGAGGCGTGAACTCCGGTACGTTCAGCGAGAGTCCGGCGTCGACGGTGAACTCACCACCGGTGAGTGTCCCGTTGGGGGTGGACGCCAGGGTCGCTCCCGAGGTGCCCACCGTGCCGGACGAGCCGGCCTGGCAGGTGCTCGGGCTGCCGGCCTTGGTGGCGCAGGCCGGGGTCCAGCTCAGGGCACCGGCATCGATCTTCGCGCCGGGGCCGGTGAAGTCGGTGACCTTGCCGGTCAGGGACCAGCCCGCGGGGCCGCCGCGGAAGTCCTTGACCGTCACCGTCCGCAGGGCGCCCGTGGAGGCACCGCCCTTGCCGAAGTCGACCGCCGACAGCGCGACGGCGTCCCCGGCCTGGGTCATCGACAGCGTTCCCGCCTTCACCGTGGTGGTGAGCTTCTGACTGCCGTCAGGGACGGGTGTGTCGTCGATGACGACATACGCGGCGGGACCGGCGCCGGTGTCCGGGTCCCAGCTTCCTCCCTCGTACGCGACCACGCCGGTCGTCGTCTTGTCGTTGACGACGAGCGAGCCGCTGAAGGAGCCCTGGGCGTTCGCGGTCACGGTCGCCGTGTCGGCGGTCTGGGTGGCCCCGGACCGTCCGGCGAGGGTGACGGTGGCGCCCGGGGTGAAGTCGCTGCCGGTGACGGTCACGCTGTCACCGGGCTTCCCGGAGGCCGAACCGAGCTGGATGGCCCGGGTGTTGGTCTGTCCGCCGCCCGTCGCGGTGACCGTCTCCGACACCGGGGCGGGCGGGGTGATGACCGTGCACGGGGTGTCCAGCTCCATGATGTAGCTGGTGTGGATGTTGTAGTCGCTCGGCGACAAGGTGATCGCGCCGGGCGCGGTGACGGTGAACGTGCCCGTCATGCTGAACGACGGGAAGGCGCCCTTGCCGGGCACCGGGTCGTTCTTCTTGGGACCGGCGACGGTGACGCTTCCGGTCTGCGCCCCGCCGAGCGCGACCTTGCCGGTGGGCGTCATGATGTCCGCCGGAAGCGCGAGGTCGACGGGGTTGCTGGCGGCGGGCTTGACCACCGTGTAGGTCACGGTGACCGTGTCGCCGACCTTGGGGCTTGCGTTGTCCACCGTGATCTTCGCGGTGGTGGTGCCGTCGATCGGCGGGATGCCCGCGATCGCCGGCGGGATGCAGTGCGTGGCGAAGTCCACGTTCGTGGAAGCGGCTCCGGCCGGGGCGGCCAGCGCACCTCCCGCGGTGACCGCGAGGGCGGTCGCCCCGAGCAGTGCCGCCCAGCGGCGTCTTCGGGTTGTCGGACCCGTGGTTGACATGGTTGTTGCCCCCTCCTGAGGGATGCGGGCGCAGCGGCTCGTCCGCGCCGACAGGGGGCCATTGATGTGCGGGTTGTGTGAGAAGTCAATGGAGTCCCGGAGCAGTGACTGATGGCCCATCAGTTTCTGTCATGGTCATCAACCGGGATGGCCGACAGGCGAGTTGCGGGGGACCCGGTGCCGCTGCGCGCGGGCGGCACCGGCCCTCACGTCATGTCGCGGTCGGTCAGTCGAAGACGAACGGGCCCGGGGACTGCGGCGCGTCGGCCGTGCAGGTGATGGTGATGCCGAAGACCACCATGTTCAGCGAGCCGCCGTAGGTCTCCAGGCTGTCGCCGGGGGCGACGGTGCCGTCCAGGGGGCCCACCGAGACCCCGCCGCCCGCGGCGATGGCGGGGTTCCTCGTGCCGCTGAAGGCGGTGGTCCCGCCGCTCGCGTTCACCAGGGTCAGGGTGGAGGTGACCGAGTCCTCGGAGATGGGGAGCGGGGAGGTGATGGCGGTGGAGCTGAGGGTGATGGTCGCGGCCGTGCCGTCCTGGGTGGCCGTGAGGGTGGCCTCGCCGCTGCCACCGAGGGTGCAGGTCGCGTTGATGGTGGCCGTCTGGGGAGTGACGGCCGCGGCGGCCGGCGCGAAGGCCAGACCGGTCGCGGCGAGGGTGCCGGCGGCTAACGCCACGACGGTTCCGAGTCGCTTGCCTCTCATCGAAATCCCTTCCCTTGTGGGGAATTGCCATGTGGGGATGGTCGGGACGGTGCCGTCCGCCCTGGTCCGGGCACACGGGCTCCTCACCTCTGTGCCCGGTGAGGGTGCGGGGAGACGTGTACGCGGACCGTCCGCGCGTGGGGTGCGGGACGCCGTGCGGAGGCGTAACCGACGGTCCGTCGGAATGTGCGGTTCCATTGAGGCGCGGGTGGCTCACGATTGCAAGGGAAGCGGACCCTTTCCTTCAACGGTCATGAAAAGTGGCCGAAGTTGGACCCGCGCCCGGGATGTCACCGCCGCCCGGAGGCCGGAGCCAGGTTCTGCAGGCCCACCACACGCAGCAGCTGGAGGCGCTCGTACGACTCGGTGCCGGGGCGCGCCGTGTGCACGATGAGGAGCTGGTGGTCGCCGGAGCTGAGCAGGAACTCGCAGTCGAGCTCCAGCAGACCGACCGTCGGGTGCAGGAACCGCTTCGTCGCGGACCGCCGCACCGCGACCTCGTGGGACTCCCACAGATCCGCGAACTCCTCGCTCGTGGAGCGGAGTTCGGCCACCAGGGCGGCGGGCGCCGGATCGGCGGGGCGGGCCGCCGTGACCGCGCGCAGGTTGGCGACATGGGAGCGGGCGTGCTGGGGGCGGTCCTCGGGCGGGAAGAGGGCGCGGGCCCGCGGGTCGGTGAAGAACCGCCGGACGACATTGCGGCCCGGCTCCGCCTCGCCCGTCAGGGCCGACGCCAGCGCGTTCTGCGCGAGTACCTCGCCGTAGTCGGTCATGACCTGGGCCGGCGCGTCGTGCAGCCGGTCGAGGATCAGCAGCAGTCCGGGGCGGACGTGCGAGGAGGCGCCCGCGGCGCGCGGCGGCTCCTCGCCGACCAGGTGGAAGAGGTGGTCCCGCTCGTCGCCGGTGAGCCGCAGCGCCCGTGCCAGCGCGCCCAGCATCTGACGGGAGGGGCGCGGTCCACGCGACTGTTCGAGCCGGGTGTAGTAGTCCACGGACATGCCCGCGAGCGCCGCCACCTCCTCGCGGCGCAGGCCAGGGGTGCGGCGCCGGGAACCGGCCGTGAGCCCCACGTCGGAGGGCTCCAGACGGGCGCGGCCGCGGCGCAGGAAGTCGGCGAGTTCGGCTCGGTTCACCCCTCCAGCGTGACGCAGGCCGCCGGTCTGATCCAGGCACTGCCGATCCCTGGATCAGGAGGTCTCTCCCGCCCCGCCCGGGACCGGGGGACGGTGGAGGCCGACGAGAGGAACAGATCATGCTGACATTGGTGACCGGAACCACCGGCGAGGTCGGACGACGCTTCGTACCCCGTCTCCTGCAGCAGGCGCCCACCGGCGACCAGGTCCGGGTGCTGGTCCGCGACGAGTCCCGGGCCACGGCCCTCGCCGGTCTCACCGGCCCCACCGGCCTCGGGGTCGAGATCGCCGTCGGAGACCTGCGCGACGCCGAGACGCTCGGCAAGGCCCTCGCGGGTGTCGACGCGGTCGTGAACATCGCGGCCGCCTTCCGCGGGGTCCCCGACGAGGAGGCCCGGGCGGTCAACCGCGACGCGGCGCTGGAGCTGGGCCGCGCCGCCGTCTCCTCGGGCGTCCGCCGGTTCGTGCAGGTCAGCACCAACCTGGTGTACGGGACCGGCCGGGGCCGCCCGCTGACCGAGGACGACCCGAGCATGCCCGGCGGCGAGATGTGGGGCGCCTACCCGGCGTCCAAGCAGGAGGCGGAGCGCGGCCTGCTCGCCCTGGAGGGCGGCATGGACGTCCGGATCGGCCGCCTCGCCTTCGTCTACGGGGAGGGCGACCCGCATCTCGCCGCGTCGATGCGGTGGGCGGCGCACTGGGCCGCCGGCCAACGGCTCCAGATGGTCCACCACGCGGATGTCGCCCAGGGGCTGAGCCGTCTGCTGTACGCCCCCGGTACGGGCGGCGGCCGGATCTACAACATCGCCGACGACGCCCCCGTCACCACCGTCGACCTCCACCTGATCAACGGCGTCGAGGTGCCGCCCGCCCTGTACGAGCGCACCGACCCCGACCCCTGGAACGGGATCGTCTCCACCGACCGCATCCGCCACGAGCTGGGCTTCCGCCCGGCGTACCCGTCTCTGTGGACGGCCAGGGACGCCGGGGCCCTGTGACGGACGGGGCCGGGCGGCCGCCCGGGGGGACCGACCGGCCCGCTCAGTCCACGCCCTTGATCCGCCTCACCAGCACCGCCCCCGCGAGGCCGATCACCGCCGCGACCAGATACAGCACCCGGTAGCCGCCCAGGTACGTCACGATCGGTGCCGCCAGCACCGGCGCCGCGACCTGGGGGAGGGCGTTGGCGATGTTGATGACGCCGAGGTCCTTGCCGCGGTCGAGGGCCTTCGGCAGGACGTCGGTCATGAGGGCGAAGTCGACGGAGGTGAAGACGCCGAAGCCGACGCCGAGGACGGCCGCGGCGGTGATCGCGCCGGGCCAGGTCTGCCATCCGGCCAGCGCCGCCGTGGCCACCGCCATCAGGACGCCGGACCAGATCACGAACGGTTTGCGGCGGCCCAGCCGGTCCGACCACACCCCGCCCACCACGACGGTGGCCAGCAGCGTGACGCCGTTCACCGCCGTGAGGATCAGGACACCCTGCTCGGGGTCGTCGTGGTGCAGCCGGTCCCGCAGGTAGTAGAGCAGGTACAGCAGCACGAGGGCGTTGCTGAGGTTGATGAGGAAACGGGTCAGCCAGGCCCACGCCAGGTCGGGGTGCTCGCGCGGGCTCAGCCGGAACGAGGCGAGGAAGGCACGCCAGGACCAGGGCGGGCGGGCCGACTCCGGCAACCGCAGGTCCTCGTAGCGGAGCACGTAGGGCAGGACGCCCACCAGGGTGAACACCGCGCACGCCGCGTACCCGCCGCCGGTGCCCCCGGCCACCGTCGCGAGTCCCGTGCCGCCGACCACGCCGAGGATCTGCGCGGCGCCCAGCCAGCCGCCCACGCTGCCGCGTTGGAGCCGCGGCACCCGGTCGGGGACGGCCGCCGTCACCGCGGCGAACGCGGCGTTCAGGGTCAGCTGGACCAGGCACCAGCCCGCCGCCATCGTCCACACGCCGCCCGCACCCGCGAGGAGCAGCAGGGACAGGGCGCCGCCGGCCGCTCCGGCCACGATCCACGGCGTACGGCGGCCCCGGCGCGCGGTCGTCCGGTCGGAGAGCGCGCCGAAGAGCGGGTTGGCGACCAGGGAGACGACCGCGCCCGCGCCCGTGACCCAGGCCAGCATCGCCTCCTTGGACAGGCCGGTGCCGGGCGCGAAGTCCTCCGCCTGGGAGGCGAGGAGGATCTGCAGCGGGCCGTACCAGCCCACCCAGATCGCTCCGTTGGCGAGCGACAGCGCCGAGGTCCAGCCCCGGCCGACCCGCTCGACGGGCTCGGCGAGGGCCGCCGCGGGTATGACCGGGTCGGCGGCGGTCATCTCTGCGCCCGCAGGGCGTCCCGCAGCCAGCCGTACGAGGCCTTGGGGGTCCGTTCCAGCGTTTCGTAGTCGACGTGGACGAGGCCGAAGCGGCGCGCGTACCCCTCCGCCCACTCGAAGTTGTCCATCAGCGACCAGACGAAGTAGCCGCGCACGTCGACGCCCTGCTCCGACGCCCGGTGCAGAGCCCGGACATGACCGTCCAGGAAGGCGATCCGCTCCTGGTCGTCGATACCGTCGTACGAGCAGCCGTTCTCGGTGATGACGACGGGCGGGAGCCGGTCGCCGTAGCGCTCGTGGAAGCCGACCAGCAGTTCGGTGAGCGCCTCGGGCACCACCGGCCAGCCGAAGTCGGTGACCGGGTAGCCCTCCAGTTCCTTGACGGTGAAGGGCAGTTCGGCGGGCAGGGTGAGTCCGCTGAACTCGATCTCCGCGCCCTCGGGGGCGCCCACCCTGGTCGGCTGGTAGTAGTTGATCCCGTACCAGTCGACCGGCTCGCCGATGATCTTCAGGTCCGACTCGACGTCGCCGGGCATCAACTCACCGATGCCTTCGGGGTACCGGCCGAGCAGGACGGGGTCGGCGAAGAGCCGGTTGAGCAGGAGGTCGTAGAAGTCGGCCGCCTCCACGTCCTCGGTGCGGTCCGAGGCCGCCCAGGTCGGGCCGTGCGAGTTGGCGATCCCGATGTCGCCGGCACCGGCCGCGCGCAGGGCCCGTACGGCGAGACCGTGGGCGAGGAGCTGGTGGTGGGCCACCGGCAGCGCGTCGAACAGGAGCTGCTTGCCGGGAGCGTGCGCGCCGAGCGCGTGGCCCAGCAGGGTGTGTTCGGCGGGTTCGTTGAGAGTGATCCACTTCTTCACGCGGTCGCCGAGGCGTGCGGCGACGACCGCGGCGTACTCGGCGAACCGCTCGGCGGTGTCCCGGTCCGTCCAGTCCAGCTCCGCGGGCAGGTCCCAGTGGAAGAGGGTCGGCACGGGCCGTATGTCCGCCGCGCAGAGGGAGTCGACCAGGCGGTCGTAGAAGTCGAGGCCGCCGGGGGAGTTCACCCGGGGCCAGGAGACGGAGAAGCGGTACGCGTCCACGCCGAGGCCGGCGAGGAGTGCCACGTCCTCCGGGTAGCGGTGGAAGTGGTCGCAGGCCACCGCCGCCGTGGAGCCGTCCTTGACGTGCCCGGGCTCGGCGGTGAAGGCGTCCCACACCGAGGGGGCGCGTTCGTCCGCGGCCCCCTCGATCTGGTGGGCCGAGGTGGACACGCCCCAGAGGAAGCCGGGCGGGAACTGCGGGAGGGGGGTCGTCGCCATGCGCGCGATCATCTGTACCGGCGGTAACGGAAGTCAACGGTTCGGCGTGAACTCGCGGCTTCCCGTGACTGCCTTTCCCTGCGCCGGTGTTCTAGGGCGCCCTCCCGGCGCCCGTCTCGGATCGATCCAGCCTTCGGCGCCCTGCGTCAGCGCCTTCCTTCAGGCGCCTTCCTTCAGCACCCGTGAGATCAGCTCGCGCTGGTCCTCCGTCAGTCTCGGGTCGGCGGCGTGGACCGTCCTCCCGTCCACCGTGATCCGGTAGCTGAAGCCGTCCGGGACGCCGGCCGGGGGCGTGCCCCGGCCGGCGGCGAACGCCCGCTCGGCCAGGGCGTGCCAATCGGCGGCGTCGGGCCGTCCCGAGGTGTCCACCTCGGCTTGACGCTCGATGCCCGCGAACCCGCCCGTGCGCCTCACCTGAATACGCATGGGTCCTGCCTAGTACGAGTCGGGCACCGGGGCCATGCGCCCGGGGCCATGTGGCCAGGAGTGGACGTGCTCGAGGTCATGTGCCCGGGGTCATGCGGCGGGGACCCCGACCTGCTCCCAGGCCTTCGTCACGGCCAGCAGTTCCTCGCCCTCGTTGAACCGGGACCGCGCCGCGGCGAGCGTGAGCCGCGCGAAGTCCGAGAAGAGGGCCTGCTGGGGCAGCTCCCCGCCGGTCAGGACGTCGTACCAGATCTGCCCGGCCCGTTCCCACGCGTGGCCGCCGAGGGCCTGGGCGACGAGATAGAAGGCGTGGTTGGGGATGCCGGAGTTGATGTGGACGCCGCCGTTGTCCCGGCCGGTGCGGACATAGCCGTCCATCGTCCCTGGCTGCGGGTCCTTGCCGAGGACGTCGTCGTCGTACGCCGTGCCCGGCTCCTTCATGGAGCGCAGGGCGGTGCCGGTGACCCGCGAGGCGAGCAGCCCGGCGCCGATCAGCCAGTCGGCCTCGGCGGCGGTCTGGCCGAGTGTGTACTGCTTGATCAGCGAGCCGAAGACGTCCGACATGGACTCGTTCAGGGCACCCGGCTGGCCGAAGTAGGTGAGGTTCGCCGTGTACTGCGTGACGCCGTGGGTCAGCTCGTGGCCGATGACGTCGACCGGGATGGTGAAGTCGAGGAAGATCTCGCCGTCACCGTCGCCGAACACCATCTGCTCGCCGTTCCAGAAGGCGTTGTTGTAGTTCGCGTCGAAGTGCACGGTGGCGTCGAGCGGCAGGCCCTCGCCGTTGATCGAGGCGCGCTGGTAGGCGTTCAGGTAGAGATCGAAGGTGGCCCCGAGGCCGGCGTAGGCGCGGTTGACCGTGGCGTCCTTGCCCGGCTTGTCGCCCTCTCCGCGGACCTTCTTGCCGGGGAGGTCCTGGCGGTGGCGGGCGTCGTAGATCGTGCGGTGCGGTTTCTGCTCGGCGGCCCCCGCGGGCGCGGCCACGGCGGGCGCGCCGATGACGGTGGTCAGGCGCCGGTGGGTGCGCTCGTACGCGTCGCGCTCCAGGGTCTGGCGCGCGGGACCGGAGAGCGCCGGGTCCTCGTGCCGGGCGAGCTTGTCGAGGACGTGGGGCGGCACGATGGTGCAGTGAACGGGCTCGAAGCCCCCGTTGGTCTTCATGCCCGGCACCCTTGCACTGAGTGATGTCGATGTCACTACGTGCAACCATGATTGGTGAAATGCGGAGATAAGGAGGCCGGGATTCCGCCTGGAAGTGGTATGGCGCACTTTTTGTCCTTTTCGGGGGGTGCGATCCCGCATACTGATACAGCCCTCCGTACGGAGCGCGGCTCGGCTAGGCTGCGGAGCATCATGCGTTTCGGGCTGCTTCTCCTTAGCTGCCGCGGCGAGGGCCTGTAGTCGAGGCCGACCCCCTCCCCGCGGAGTCTGGCGTTGCGCCGTCGGCCGTCCTTTCGGACATCCTGAGGAGCCCACGCATCATGGCGAACAGCCACAGCAGCGAGCAGACCCGTGCCAACCGTCAGCGGCCCACGTCGATGCCGGTCCACAAGTACGGCCGGTACGACCAGGTCGACATCGCCGACCGCGACTGGCCGAACAACCGGATCACCGTCGCCCCCCGCTGGCTCTCCACCGACCTGCGCGACGGCAACCAGGCCCTGATCGACCCCATGTCGCCCGCGCGCAAGCGTGAGATGTTCGACCTGCTGGTGAAGATGGGCTACAAGGAGATCGAGGTCGGCTTCCCTGCGTCGGGCCAGACGGACTTCGACTTCGTCCGTTCGATCATCGAGGACGAGACCGCGATCCCGGACGACGTCACGATCTCCGTACTGACCCAGGCCCGCGAGGACCTGATCGAGCGGACCGTCGAGTCGCTGAAGGGCGCCAAGCGCGCCAACGTGCACCTGTACAACGCGACCGCCCCGGTCTTCCGGCGCGTCGTCTTCCGCGGCTCCAAGGACGACATCAAGCAGATCGCCGTCGACGGCACGCGCCTGGTCGTCGAGTACGCGGAGAAGCTGCTGGGCCCCGAGACCGAGTTCGGCTACCAGTACAGCCCCGAGATCTTCACCGACACCGAGCTGGACTTCGCCCTGGAGGTCTGCGAGGCGGTCATGGACGTCTGGCAGCCCGGCCCGGGCCGCGAGATCATCCTCAACCTGCCCGCCACGGTGGAGCGTTCGACCCCCTCCACGCACGCGGACCGCTTCGAGTGGATGGGCCGCCACCTGTCCCGCCGCGAGTACGTCTGCCTGTCGATCCACCCCCACAACGACCGCGGTACGGCCGTCGCCGCCGCCGAGCTGGCACTGATGGCCGGCGCCGACCGTGTCGAGGGCTGTCTGTTCGGCCAGGGCGAGCGCACCGGCAACGTCGACCTGGTCACCCTGGGCATGAACCTGTTCTCGCAGGGCGTCGACCCGCAGATCGACTTCTCCGACATCGACGAGATCCGTCGTACGTGGGAGTACTGCAACCAGATGGAGGTCCACGCGCGCCACCCGTACGTGGGCGACCTGGTCTACACGTCCTTCTCCGGCTCCCACCAGGACGCCATCAAGAAGGGCTTCGACGCCATGGAGGCCGAGGCGGCCGCGAAGGGCGTCACCGTCGACGACATCGAGTGGGCCGTCCCGTACCTGCCCATCGACCCGAAGGACGTCGGCCGTTCCTACGAGGCCGTCATCCGCGTCAACTCGCAGTCGGGCAAGGGCGGTATCGCGTACGTCCTGAAGAACGACCACAAGCTGGACCTGCCGCGCCGGATGCAGATCGAGTTCTCGAAGATCATCCAGGCGAAGACGGACGCCGAGGGCGGCGAGGTCACGCCGAAGGACATCTGGGCGGCCTTCCAGGACGAGTTCCTGCCCAACCCCGGGAACCCGTGGGGCCGTATCCAGGTCAGGACCGGCCAGTCCACCACGGACAAGGACGGCGTCGACACGCTGACCGTCGAGGCCACGGTCGACGGCACGGACACGGTCCTGAGCGGCACCGGCAACGGCCCGATCTCCGCCTTCTTCGACGCCCTGCAGTCCATCGGCGTCGACGTACGCCTGCTGGACTACCAGGAGCACACGATGAGCGAGGGTGCCTCCGCGCAGGCCGCCTCGTACATCGAGTGCGCGATCGGCGACAAGGTTCTGTGGGGAATCGGCATCGACGCGAATACGACACGCGCCTCGCTGAAGGCCGTCGTCTCCGCCGTCAACCGATCGGCCCGCTGACCTCGTTCACCTGGTTCTTTCCGGCCCCGTCCGCCTTCCGAGGCGGGCGGGGCCCGGTCGTATACCGGCCAATCCATGTGCAGGTCACGAGCAGGTCTCGTCCTGGGTACTGACTCAGCCTCAACAATGTGGCTAACATCACGCCAGCACGGCGATGTTGCCGTGGCATTACGGAGGTGTGCGACGTGCTGCCAGGATGGGGACGAAACGGTCGTGCAGTTCAGGTTCCCCGCATCCTGGGCACCCGTACGGCATGGAACACGGTCGGCGACGGTGAGTTCTTCTGCCCCGGCTGCGGAGGCGACCGCAATTACCAACGGCTGACCGGCCGCCGCCGCTTCACCCTTCTGGGCGTTCCCGTGATTCCGCGCGGCGAGACCGGGCCCGTCGTCGAATGCGCCGCCTGCCGACGCCACTACGGCGCCGACGTCCTGGACCACCCCACCACCACCCGCTTCTCCGCGATGCTCCGCGACGCCGTCCACACCGTCGCCCTCGCGGTCCTCGCGGCGGGCGGAGGCTGCGCCCGCTCGTCCCTGGAGACCGCCGCCGCGGCCGTCCGCTCGGCCGGCTTCGACGACTGCACGGAGGACCAGCTCGGCGCCCTCGTCGAGGCCCTCGCCGCCGACACGGGCCGCTTCTTCGGCGAGCCCTGCGGAGCGAGCCTGGCCATAGAGCTCCACGAGGCCCTGGACCCGCTGGCCCCGCACCTCGCCCCGACGGGCCGCGAGGCGATCCTCCTCCAGGGTGCCCGCATCGCCCTCGCCGACGGGCCGTACACCCCCGCCGAACGGGACGTCCTGGCCACCGTCGGCGCGGCCCTGACGATCTGCTCGGACGACGTGACCCGTCTCCTGGCGACGGCACGGACACCGTCGTAGGCCCGCTCCACCCCGTCCCGCTGTTACTCCCCCGGGAGTAGTCCGGCCTCCGGGCCACCCCTCGCAGTACCCGCGAACTCGCCCTTCCGCGCGACGAATGCCGCCCCTCGCGCCGGGAGTCTGGTGTCTGTCCAGACATTCCGCGAGAAGGGGAGGACCCCGCCATGGGGCCCGAGAAGGCCGGAAAGACGAGGAGGGGCCCAGGGCGGCGGACCGCCGTGCCCTGGTTGCTGCTCGGGCTGTGGGTGGCCGTGCTGGCGGCCGTCGGGCCGTTCGCGGCGAAGCTCGCGGACGTGCAGCACGACCGGGCCGTGGACTATCTGCCGGCGAGCGCCGACTCCACCCAGGTCGCGAAGATCGAGGACCGCCTGCCCGGCGGCGAGGCCACCGAACTGGTCCTCGTCTACCACCGCGACGGAGGGCTCCGCGCCGCCGACCGGGCCACGGCGGCCCGCCAGGTCGCCGACGTGGTCCGGGCCAACCCGCTCACCGGCACCCCCGAGGCCGTGCCCTCCCGGGACGGCAGCACGCTGATGTACGCCGTCGCCAGCACCGCTCCCGGCACCGACGAGAAGAAGCGCGACGCGTTCGTGAACGACGTACGCGACGTCGCCCGGGGAACGGACGGGATGAGCGTCGACGTCGGCGGGCCCGGCGCCCTGGCCACTGACGCCGGCGAGGTGTACAACTCGCTCGGCGGGCCGCTGCTCTACACCACCGTGGGTGTGGTCGCCGTCCTGCTGATCCTCATCTACCGCAGCCCGCTGCTGTGGCTCGTGCCGCTCGCCGTCGCCGGCGTCGCCGACTATCTGTCGATGGGCGTCGCCTACGGACTCCACCAGGCGTTCGGCACCAGCGTCTCCGGCCAGAGCTCGGGCGTGATGACGATCCTCGTCTTCGGCGCCGGAACCGACTACGCGCTGCTGATCATCTCCCGCTACCGGGAGGAACTACGGCGTGTGGAACGGCCCTACGACGCCATGAAGGTGGCCCTGCGCGGCTGCGGGCCCGCCGTGCTCGCCTCCTCCGGCACCGTCGCCGCCGGACTGCTCTGCCTGCTCGCCGCCGACCTCAACAGCAGCCGGGGCATGGGCCCGACGGGCACCGTCGGGGTCCTCTGCGCCCTGCTCGCCATGCTGACCCTGCTGCCCGCCGTGCTCGTCCTGCTCGGGCGCCGGGTGTTCTGGCCGCTGGTCCCCGCCTACGACGCCGAGCCCAAGGCGCGGCGGGGCCTGTTCGTCGCGATGGGGTCCTCCGCCGGACGCCGGCCGCTCGTCGTCCTCGCGAGCGGAGCCGTCCTGCTCGGGGCACTCGCCCTCGGCACCCTGAACCTGCCGGGCCCCCTCAAGCAGCAGGACTCCTTCGTCCACCGGCCCGACTCGGTCGCCGCGATGGAGACACTCGCCCGCGCCTACCCGGGCAAGGGCACCCAGCCGATCACCGTGATCACCCCCACCGGCCGGGCGGACGCGACGCTGGCCGCCGTACGCGGCCACGCCGGCGTCGCGAGCGCCGAGCCCGGACGGAGCGGCGGCAACTGGACGGAGATCTCCGTCATCGCGCGCGGCGCGCCCCAGTCGGCGGCCGAGACCGCCACGATCAAGGCGTTGCGGGAGGACCTCGGCGGATCGTACGTCGGTGGCCCGAGCGCCCAGCAGATCGACCTCCAGGACACCAACGCCCGCGACCGGCTCGTCGTCGTGCCCATCGTTCTCGCCTCCGTCCTGCTGATCCTCGTCGCCCTGCTGCGCAGCCTGGTCGCCCCGCTGCTGCTCGTCGGCGCCGTGGTCGCGGTGTGGGGCGCGGCGCTCGGCATCGGGGGCCTGGTCTTCGGACCGCTGTTCGGGTTCGAGGGGACCGATCCCGGTCTCGGCCTGCTGTCCTTCGTGTTCCTGGTCGCCCTCGGCGTCGACTACGGGATCTTCCTCATGCACCGGATGCGGGAGGAATCCCTCTCCGGCGCCGAACCGGCCGCCGCCGCGCTCACCGCGCTGCGCACCACGGGAGGCGTGATCGCCTCGGCCGGCCTCGTCCTCGCGGCCACCTTCGCGGTGCTCACCAACATGGGGCTCCTCCAGCTCGTCGAGCTCGGCTTCGTCATCTCGGTCGGGGTGCTGCTCGACACCTTCCTCGTCCGTACGTACCTGGTGACCAGCGCGAGCGTGGCGCTGGGACGGAAGGTGTGGTGGCCGGGCGGCCTCTCGCGCAAGCCGGACACCGAGGAGGCGGGGCGGCGAGAGCCCGTCGCCGTCGGCTGAGCCGCCCCGGCTCACCCCGGGCACCGAGCCGGCCGGCACGGCACCCCGGACGCCGAGCCGGGCCGGCCCTCGCACAACGGACACAGGGCGCCCCTCCTCTCCCGGAGGGGCGCCCCCTCACGGAGGATGAAGCGGTGGACGTCAAACGCATGCTGCACCTCACCGGCTTCGGGCACCGGGGGAGCGTCGACCCGGCACGGATCCTGCGCCAGGACGCGCTGCTCGCCGTCGCGCTGCTGCTCGCCGACGTGACCGTGGCGCTGACCGTGCACGCGGACGGCCGGCGTCCGGACGCGGTCGGCTGGACCCTGCTGACCGCCGCGCACCTCCCGCTGGTCTGGCGGCGGCGCGCCCCGCTCGCCGCCTTCCTCGCCCTGGTCGCCTGCGTCGGCCCGTACCACGCGCTGGACTTCAACCACGACGCGCCGCTGCTCGTCTCGATGACCGCGCTCTTCACCGTCGCCGTCACGGGGCGCCCGCTGCGCTCCCTCGTCATCGGCAGCGGTGTCATCGGCGTCATGCTCGCGGTCAAGTTCGGGCAGGGCGCCGCCGAGGGCGCCCAGGCGCTGCGCGTCACCGGCTGGATCGTCGCGTTCATCGTCCTCGGCGTGTACGTCCGCGTGCACGGGCAGTACTTCGCCGAGGTCGTCGAACGTGCCGAGCGCGCCGAACGCACCCGTGAGGAGGAGGCCCGCCGCCGGGTCGCCGAGGAACGCCTGCGCATCGCACGTGACCTGCACGATCTGCTCGCCCACAGCATCACCCTGATCGGCGTGCAGACCTCCGTCGCCGCGCACGTCCTGGCCGCCGACCCCGGCCGCCTCGACCGGACGGCCGTCGCCAAGGCCCTCGACGACATCTCCGAGACCTGCCGGACCGCGCGCGGTGAACTGCGGACCACGCTGGAGGTGCTGCGCGCCTCCGAGCACGGCGCGGGCGACGGGCGGGGCCCGTTGCCCGGCCTCGACGGCGTGCCCGACCTGGTGGCGGCGGCGCGTTCGGCGGGCGCGAAGGTGGAGACGCCGACCGGGGTAAGGGCGGACGACGTGCCCTCCGCGGTGGGCGCCGCCGCCTACCGCATCGTCCAGGAGGCGCTGACCAACGCGGTACGGCACGCGGGCCCCGGCGTGACGGTCCGGGTGGACCTGCGCACGGACGGCTGGGCCCTGCGCGTGACGGTCACCGACGACGGCATCGGCGACGCGGGCGGCCCGCCCGGCTTCGGCCTGATGGGCATGGGGGAACGCGCTCGTAGTGTGGGCGGCACGGTGGAGGCCGGGACACGGGAAGAGGGAGGGTTCCAGGTGCTGGCGGTGCTGCCCCTGCGGACCGTGCCCGAACAGCGGCCGGCCCTGCTCGATTCCGCGCCGGGACCCGGTTCCGCGGCCGCGGCCGAAGCCGGAAGGAGCGAGGCCCGATGACCATCCGTGTGCTCCTGGCCGATGACCAGAACCTCGTGCGGGCCGCGTTCGCCATGCTCGTGGAGTCGGCACGGGACATGGAGGTGGTCGGGCAGGCGGCCACCGGGCGCGAGGCCGTCGAACTGGCCCGCAGCGAACGGGCCGACCTGATCGTGATGGACATCCGCATGCCCGACCTGGACGGCATCGAGGCGACCCGGCTCATCGCCGCCGACGAGAGCCTGGCCGGGGTCAGGGTGCTCGTCCTCACCACGTACGACACCGACGAGCACATCGTGGACGCCCTGCGCGCGGGCGCCTCCGGCTTCCTGGTGAAGGACACCCGGCCCGCCGAACTCCTCGACGCGATCCGCACGGTGGCCGCCGGGGACGCGCTGCTCTCACCGGGCCCGACGGCCCGCCTGGTCGCCCGTTTCCTGCGCGCCCCCTCGGTTCCCGCGCTCGTGGTGGGCGGCCCCGAGGGCCTCTCCGAGCGCGAGCGCGAGGTGCTCACCCTGGTCGCGCGCGGACTCAACAACACCGAGATCGCGACGGCGCTCGGGCTCAGTCCGCTCACGGCCAAGACCCACGTCAGCCGCATCATGGGGAAGCTGGGCGCCCGCGACCGGACCCAGCTGGTCATCGTGGCGTACGAGTCGGGCCTGGTGACCCCGGGAGACGCGGGCCAGGCCTGATCCGGCGGCGCGCGGAACGAGCCCCGGTGTTGGCCGCACCGGTCCGGCCCGACGCCAGAGCAGGCTGACGTCCCGTCAACACGCCGTGGAAGCACGGGTATTGCTGTGGCACGCGGGGCACATTAGGTTCTCCAGGACATCCCACGTCCTATGTCCGACGTAGTCCAGGGAGTGCCATGACCAGCTTGAGCCGCATGGCCGCGTTCGCAGCAGCAGCCGGACTCCTCACCGCCCTCGCCGCCACCGGCGGCACCGCCTCCGCCGCGCCCCCGGCCGGCCGGGGCTGCACCTCCTCCGTCCCGTACACCGCCGGCCAGGAGGGCTACGACACGTACCGCATCCCCGCGACCGTCACGACCCGGGCCGGCACGCTGCTCGCCTTCGCCGAGGGGCGGCACAGCGGCGCGGGCGACACCGGGAACATCGATGTCGTCCTCAGACGTTCGTCCGACGGCGGCTGCACCTGGGGCCCGCTCCGGGTCGTCGCGTCCGGCGGCGGCGACACCCGTGGCAACCCGGCGCCGGTGGTGGACCCCCGGACCGGCCGGATCGTCCTCCTCACCTCCTACAACAGCGGTGCCGTGACCGAGGCGCAGATCATGCGGGGCGAGGCCACCGTGGAACAGAGCCGGCGCGTCTTCGTCCAGACCAGCCACGACGACGGGCGGCACTTCTCCGCCCCGCGGGACATCACGGATCGGGCGAAGCTGCCGAGCTGGCGCTGGTACGCCACCGGCCCCGGTCACGCGATCGCCCTGCGCCACGGACCGCACGCCGGGCGCCTGGTCGTGCCCGCCAACCACTCCGCCGCCCCGCCCGCCGGGTCCGCCGACACCGGTCAGGAGTCCAAGTACTACGGGGCGCACGCGCTCTACAGCGACGACGGCGGGCTCCGCTGGCGGCTCGGCTTCATCGACGACTCGTACGACGGGACCGTCAACGCCAACGAGAGCACGGTGGCCGAACTCCCCGACGGGAGGCTCTACTTCAGCTCGCGCGACCAGAACGGCACCAGTCCCGGCAACCGCCTCGACTCCTACTCCAGTGACGGTGCCGAGACCCTGGACCGCCCCTTCGCCGTCCAGCCCACCCTGAACGACGTCCCCGTCGTCCAGGGCAGCGTCCTCCAGCTGACCGGCCCCTCCGCCCCGCTCCTGTTCTCCGGCCCCTCCGTCCCCACCGCCCGCCAGTCGATGGCCGTCTGGCGCAGTACGACGGGCGGCGCGGCCTTCGTGAGGGCGACCACTCTGTCCACACAGCGAGCGGCGTACTCGGACCTCGTCCAGCTCGGCGCCTCCCGGATCGGCATCCTCTACGAGACCGGCGTCGCGGGACCGTACGAGACGATCGAGTTCCGGCGCCTGCCGGTGAAGGAGCTGCGGGGATAGCGAATCCCGGCGGGGCGAATCCCGGCGGGGCGGCGGGCACCCGCCCTGGTGGAACAGTCCCCCCGGCCGGCCGGCCGGCCGTCCCGCCCCGGCTAGAGCAGGCCCGCCCCCGCCAGATACTTCCCGACCCGCTCGACCTCCTCCTGCGACAGCGGCACCTGGGGTTCCGCCGTCGCGGGGCAGTCGATGACGCCCCGCAGGAACAGCGCGGCCTTGAAGGCGCCGAGGGCCGAGGAACTTCCGCCCATCCGGGCGGGATCGCCGACGCCCACCATGCCGAACAGCTCGCACAGCCGCTCCTGCTCCGCCCGGGCCCGCTCCCGGTCGCCCGCCACGCACAGGTCGTACAGGCGCACGTAGCCCGCCGGGTCCACATTGGCCAGTCCGGGAACGGCGCCGTCCGCGCCGAGGGCCAGCGCCGAGTCGACGACCACCTCGGAGCCGGTGAGCGCGGTGAAGCCGCTGATGCCGGGGTGGCGGCGAGCGCCGCCGACGACCGCGCGGAAGGCGCCGAGGTCACCGCTGGAGTCCTTGAGCCCGGCCAGGACGCCGTCGGCGGCGAGTTCGAGGACCAGTTCGGGGCTCAGCTTGGTGTGGACGGAGGCGGGCAGGTCGTAGGCGAAGACGGGGAGCGACGCGCCGGCGGCGACGGAGCGGAAGTGGCGGGCGATCTCCGCGGGATGGGTGCGGGTGTAGAACGGGGCCGTGACGACGATCGCGTCCGCGCCCGCGGCGCGGGCGGCCCGCGTGTGGTCCAGGACGCGCGGCGTCGTCATGTCGATCGCACCGGCCAGCACGGGAAGCCGGCCCGCGACGTGCCCCACCGCCGTCTCCACCACGAGCCTGCGCTGCGCGTCCGTCAGGTAGGCCACCTCGGACGTGGAGCCGAGGACGAACAGGCCGTGCACCCCGCCGTCCATCAGGTAGTCGATCAGCCGGGTGAGCGACGGGACGTCCACCTCGCGGTCCGGTGTCAGGGGCGTGCAGACGGGCGGTACGACACCGGTCAGCGGGGCGGGGAAGGTCATGAAGGCTCCCGGATGTGCTGCTGGAACGGAAGATCGGCCATGGCGGTGGCCTCCGCGGCGGACTCGGCCTGCGCGACCAGGGCGCGCGTCGACCGGCCCTCCTCCACAGGATGGTGACACCGGAAGCGGTGGCCCGGCGTCGACGCGGCCGTGAAGTCGGGCATCAGGGTGGCGCACTCCTCGTCCGCCTTCCAGCACCGGGTGCGGAAGGGGCAGCCGCTCGGCGGACGCGTCGCCGAAGGGACGGGTCCGCTCAGCGGAATCGGGTCGATCGGATCCAGCAGGCCCGGAGTCGCCGAGAACAGGGCCCGGGTGTACGGGTGACGGGAGCCGTCGGTGACCTCGTCGGCCGGGGACTCCTCGACGATCCGGCCGAGGTACATCGTGATCACCCGGTCGCTCATCCGCCGTACCGTCTGGATGTCGTGGGACACGAACACCAGGGCGAGGCCCAGGCGTTCCTTCAGATCGAGGAGGAGGTTGAGGATCTGCGCGCGGACCGACACGTCCAGCGCGCTCGTCGGCTCGTCGGCCACCACCAGGTCGGGATCCAGGGCCAGGGCGCGGGCGATCGCCACGCGCTGGCGCTGACCGCCGGAGAGCTGGCCGGGAAGGGCGTCCGCGAGAGCCCGGGGCAGTCCGACCAGGGACATCAACTCCTGCACCCGGTAAGCCCGTTCGGCCGCAGTGCCGTGCCGGTGCACATCCAGCGGGTCGCGCAGGATCCGGCGTACGGGCAGCCGCCGGTTCAGCGCCGTCGAGGGGTCCTGGAAGATCATGCCCGTGCTGGCGCCGACCGCCCCGCGCCGCTCGTCCGGTTTCAGGGACCACAGGTCACGGCCGCGGAAGGTCACCGTGCCGGAGGTCGGCCGCTGCACCCCCACCAGCACCTTCGCGAGCGTCGACTTGCCGCAGCCCGACTCGCCGACGACGCCGATCGTCTCGCCGGGCACGATGGTGAGATCGGCGCCGTTCAGGGCGTACACCCGGTCCCGGGTGAACACACCGCCGCTGCGGGCCTTGTGGACGACATGCGCGTCGGTGAGCCGGACGAGCGCGTCCGCCCGGTGGACCTCGCTCTCCCGCACCGGCGCGGTCATCGGACTGCCCCGGGCGCCATCGGTGGAATCGTCATGTCACGGCCTCGCTCTCCGTGGTCACCAGGTCGACGGCCGGGTGATGACAGGCCGCCGTGTGCGTGTGCGGCCCGATCAGGTCCGGCGCCGTCGTCCGGCACACCTCGCTCGCCATCGGGCACCGGTCGGCGAAGCGGCAGCCGGCCGGGAAGTCGGCGGGGGAGGGGACGACTCCCTTGATCTGCGTCATGCGCTCCGCCGCCGACTCCAGGGACAGCACGCTGCCGAGCAGCCCGCGCGTGTAGTGGTGCGCCGGGGATTCCACGAGGTCCGCCGTCACCCCGGTCTCCACGATCTGGCCTCCGTACATCACGGCCACCCGGTCGGTGACCGCCGAGATGAGCGCCAGGTCGTGCGAGACGAGGATCAGGGCGAAGTCCAGTTCCGCCCGCAGCCGCAGCAGCAGCTCCATGACCTGCGCCTGGACCGTCACGTCCAGGGCCGTCGTCGGTTCGTCCGCGACGATCAGCCGGGGCTCGCGGGACAGCGCCATCGCGATCAGGACGCGCTGGCGCTGGCCGCCGGAGAGCTCGTGAGCGTAGCTGCGCAGGGTGCGTTCGGGATCGAGGCCGACCAGCCCGAGGAGCTCGGCCGCCGTGCGCTTGCCGCCCCGCCGTATCACCTGCTTCAGCTGCGCCCTGATCGTCATCGCCGGGTTCAGGGACGACAGCGCGTCCTGGTAGACCATCGCCATCTCGTGGCCCAGCAGCCGGCGCCGTACGCGCATCGGCTCGCCCACCAACTGCCGCTGGTCGAAACGGACATGGCCGCGCACCCGGGCGCCCTTCGGCTCCAGGCCCATCACCGTCAGGGCCGTCAGCGACTTCCCGCAGCCCGACTCGCCCACCAGGCCCAGGACTTCGCCGGGATACACCTCGAAGCTGATGCCGTCGACGATGTCCACACCGCCGTGCCGGTGGTCGAAGCCGATGGCCAGGTGCTCCACGGCGAGGACGGGCTGCCGTCCCGGGGGGAGCGGGCGGGCCCGGGAGCGCAGCCGCGCGGCGGCCTCCGCCAGACCGGGGAGTTCGAGCACCGTGCCGCTGCCCGGCTCGGGGGCTTCGAGACGGTCCTCGGCGGGGGGCACGGTCACCTCCCGGGCCGCCGGAGCGGCCCACGCGTCGGAGACACCCTCGGAGAGGATGTTCAGCGACAGGACGGTGGCCAGCATCAGCATTCCGGGGAAGACGGTGGCCCACCAGCCGCCGGTCAGCACCATGTTCTTGCCGTCGGCGATGACACTGCCCCAGGACGGGTCGGGGGGCCGTACGCCCGCGCCGATGAAGGACAGCGAGGCCTCGAAGACGATGGCCTCGGCGACCTGCACGGTGCAGAACACCAGGATCGGCGCGGCGCAGTTGACCGCCACGTGCTTGAGGACGATGTGCGGGGTGCGGGCGCCGATCACCTGCTCGGCCGTGACGTAGTCCTCCCCGTACTGGTCGAGGACGTTCGCCCGGACGACCCGGGCGACCGGCGGGGTGAACAGGAACGCGATCGCGCAGATCAGGACGGTGATGCCGCCGCCGAACACGGCGACGAGCACGGCGGCGAGCGCGATGCCGGGGAACGCCATCACGACGTCCAGGCAGCGCATCAGCGTCTCGTCGACCGCCTTGCGCGAGGTCGCGGCGAGCGCGCCGAGCAGTGCTCCCACCACCAGGGCGAGCGCGGTGGCGCCGAGGCCGATCGCCAGCGACCAGCGCGCCCCGTACATCAGCCGGCTGAGGATGTCCCGGCCGAGACTGTCCTGCCCCATCCAGTGACCGGACGACGGATGCCCGGTGCCGTCCACCGGCGGCTGCTGGTCGAGCGGGTCGTGCGGCGTGAGCAGAGGGGCGAACAGTGCCGTCAAGGCGACCACGGCCAGGAAGCAGACCGCGATCCGCGACAGCGGCGGCAACCTGCGCCGTCCGCGCAGCCGGACACCGGGCCGGGCGAGGGCCCTCGCCAGTTCCTTCCGCGTGAACATCAGGTCGCCTCCCTCAGCCGTGGGTTGACCAGGAGATACAGGACGTCGATGACGAGGTTCACCACCACGAAGCCGATGGCCGTGGTCAGGACGACGCCCTGCACGACCGCCGGGTCACCGTTCTTCACGGCGTCGATCATCAGCTTGCCCATGCCGGGCAGCGAGAAGATCGTCTCGATGACGACGGCGCCGCCCAGCAGATACCCCACGCGCAGGCCCAGCACGGTGAGCGGGTTCATCAGGGCGTTGCGCAGGACGTTGCGGCCGACGACCACCCGGGGCGGCAGCCCGCTGCCGATCGCGGTGCGCACATAGTCCTTGTCGAGCTCCTCGACCACGGACGTCCGGACGATCCGGGTGAGCTGGGCCGCGACCGGCAGCGAGAGCGCGAGCGCGGGCAGCGCCATGGTCTTCAGCCAGCCGGACAGCGAGTCGGCCGGGTTGATGTAGCCGCCGGTCGGGAACCAGCCCTGGTCGACGGCGAGATACTGGATCATCAGCAGGGCCAGCCAGAAGCCCGGTGCGGCGACCCCGGTCAGGGACACCACCCGGATGACCTGGTCGGGCAGCCGGTCGCGGTAGATCGCGGCCGTGACCCCGCCGAGCAGCGACAGCACCACCGCGACACCGAGCCCCAGGAAGGTGAGCTGGAGCGTGAGCGGCAGCGCCGTGGTGACCTGCTCGACGACCGGCGCCCGGGTCAGCGCGCTGGTGCCCATGTCGCCGTGCACCAGGTCCGCCACGAAGTGGACGTAGCGCACGGGCAGCGGATCGAGCAGGCCGTTCTGCTCTCTGAAGTCGTGCAGTTGCTGCGGGGTCGGGTTGGCGCCCTGGAAGAACGCGGACGCCGGGTCGACGTCCGAGAACCGCATCACCAGGAACACGAACAGGACGATCCCGAGCATCAGCGGAACGAGCAGCGCGACCCGGCGCAGCAGGATCCTGACGATGGCGACCACGTACCGGCTCCCCTGTCGCCTAGACCCACTTGGCTTGCAGCAGGTTGATGCCCGGGTAGGGCTGTGGCCTTATCCCCGCGAGCCGCTGCGGATTCCACGCCGTCATCAGCTCGTTGTGCACGACCGGGTAGAGCACGGCCTGCTCGGCGACGACGTCGATGTAGTCCTGGATCATCGTCTTCTTCTTGTCGGCGTCCGGCTCCTGCGTCGCCCGGTCCATGTCCTTGAAGAGCTTCTTGGCCACCGGGTCACCGGCCCAGCGGGCGTAGCCCATCCAGAGGTTCTGGGGGCCGTAGTTGTAGTGCATGATCAGGTCGGCGTCGAGGCCGAACTGGTTGGGGTTCGAGGCGGCTGCGACGACCTGGTAGTCCTGCTTCTGGTCCATCTTGGTGAACACGGCCGTGGTCTCCTGCGGGGACAGGGTGGTCTGCACGCCGATCGCGTCCCAGGACGCCTTGACGGTCGGAAGGCAGTCGACGATCCAGCTGACGTTCACCGACATGATCTCGATCTTCAGCCCCTTGACCCCGGCCTCCTTCAGGAGCTTCTTCGCCTTCTCCGGGTCGTAGCCGTAGACGGTCTTCGCGGGCCGGTAGGAGGGGTTGGCCTCGTTCAGGAACGATGTCGACGGCCTGCCGTGCCCCTTGAGGGCGACCTCGACCATCTTTCCGGTGTCGATGGCGTAGTGCAGGGCCTGCCGCACGCGCACGTCGTCGAACGGCTTGTGCCGGGTGTTGAACATGAGGAACAGGTTGTTCATGCCGGCGCCGCCCTGGACGGTCATGCCGCCCTTGCGGAGCTGCGCGATGTTGGCGTACGGGATGTTGTCGGCGATCTGGGCACCGGCGCTCGCTCCCGAGATCTTCGCGACGCGGGGCGCGGCGTCCACTATGGTCAGCCAGTTCATCTTCTTGAACGCGGGCTTGCGCGGCCCGTTGTAGGCGGCGAACGCCTCGAAGGTCGTGTTGGACTTCGGGTGGTGCGCGGTCTGCCGGTACGGCCCCGATCCGATCGCCTTGCCCTTGATCGCGTCGTCCCAGGCGCCCGGCTGCGAGAAGACGTGCTTGGGCATGATCTTCGCCAGGGTGAGCCGGGAGATCCCCTCCGGGAAGGGGAACTTGAGGACCAGCTCGACGTTCTGCGCGTCGATCTTGCGGACTTCCTTCAGCCAGCTCGCGAAGAAGCCCTTGGCGAGGGTCTGGGTCTTCGGATCGAGTATCCGGTCGAAGACGAACACCACGTCGTCGGCGGTGACCGGCTTCCCGTCGTGGAAGGTGGCGCCCGCCCGCAGGGTGAACTTCCAGGACGTGCCGGTGAGATCGGCGGGCACCTGGGTGGCGAGCGCGGCGTAGGGCTCGCGGGAGATCGGGTCGGTGTCGAGCAGGCCCTCGTAGATGTGGTTGTTGGCGGCCATGCAGAAGGCCGACGCGGTCTGCGTCGGGTCCCAGCTGCCGTCGTTCCCGTAGCCGATCACGGCCGTCAGCGTGGCGTTCCGGCCGCTGCCCGAGCCGCCGGTGTCGTTCGTGGACTCCGGCCCGGACGAGCAGGCGGCCAGGGACGAGGAGAGGGCGGCGGCCGCGCCCACGGCGCCGGTGTACTTCAGGAACGACCGGCGGTGCAGCGCCGGTGTGCGGTTCACGTCGCGCACGGTTCCTCCAGCAAGGAGTGGTCCAGTTGAGCGGTCCGGTGGAGCGGTGGAGCGATCGGTCCGATGGCCCGGAGACAGGAGATACGACGTCCTACGTCATAGGGGGCAGCGTGACCATAGGAGGGGGCGCGGAGGGGGTCAAGGGATCGCACACGAATGGCGTATCTTCCACAGGTGCGACCAATGACGGTATGAAACAGGGGCAGTTGGCGGTACTTGGCGTTTAATCAGCCCGGAGGTGGGACGTCCGATGTCCAGCGAGCGTACGATGCGGCGCATGCCTGAGGAGACCGGGAACCGGCGTCGGCCCGAGCGCCGGGTGAGCAGCCAGATCCAGCGCGAGGTCATGCAGCTGATCCTCGACCAGGGGCTTCCGGCCGGTGCGCCGCTGCCCACCGAGACCGAGCTGATGACGGATCTCGGCGTGAGCCGCAACTCGGTCCGTGAGGCGCTCAAGGCCCTCCAGGCACTCGACATAGTCGAGATCCGGCACGGCTACGGCACCTATGTCGGCGAGGCGTCCATGACGCCGTTCGTCGATGGACTGACCTTCCGCACGCTCGCCCGTCCGGACGATCCGACTGGGGCGCTGGCCCAGATCCTCCAGGTCCGTGAGGTGCTGGAGGAGGGGCTGATAAGCCGCGTGGCGGAGCTGCTGACAGAGGAGGAGCTGGACCGGCTCGAAGCCGTCGTCACAGAGATGGAGTCGGCGGGCAGCGACGGGCGCTCCTTCCCCGAACTCGACAGCGAGTTCCACGAGTTGCTGTACGCGTCGCTCGGCAACCCGCTGGTGCCCCAGCTGCTCGGCGCCTTCTGGACCGTCTTCCGGCGGGTCGCGGCGGTGCGGGGCTGGACCGACGACATCACCCCGGAGGTGACGGCCCGCCGCCACCGCGACATCCTCACCGCCCTGCGGGCACGGGACGTCGAGGGCGCCCAGCGCGCGATGTCCGACCACTTCCGCGGGATCGAGGCCCGCGCCGCCCAGGGATCGCGCGGGGTGAGCTGAACCGGGCCCGTCACTCTGCGGGCCCGTCCGGCTCCGGGTCCGTCCGGCTCCGGGTCCGTTCGGCTCCGGGTCCGCATCGGGCCTGTCCGGCTCCGGGTCTGTCCGGCTCCGGGTCCGCATCGGGCCTGTCCGGCTCCGGGTCTGTCCGGCTCCGGGTCCGCATCGGGCCTGTCCGGCTCCGGCCCGTCCCGCTCCGGGCCCGCATCGGGCCTGTCCGGAGGCGGCTTCCGGGGGCGCCTTCCGGACAGGCTGACCCGTCCGAACCGTCCGTCTCGTCCTCGGTGCGGCGCCGCTCCGCTCCCGCCCAGTCTCGGCTCCTCGCCCCGGCCCGTCCTACCCTGGCCCCGTGGCCGAAACCGAACCCGACCCGCACGCTCACCCGCAGCCCGGCTCCGGCGCACCCGGCGGTACCTGGGAGCCGGGCGGCGCGGGAGTCCTGTGCCTGCCCTCCGGGCGGCTGATACGGGGCCGGGCCCTGCGCCGGCCGCTCCCCGCCGACGGCGGCCCGGTGCCCACGTACGCCGTCCACCTGCTCGGCCGGCAGCCGCCCCCGGTCCCCTGGGAGGCCCACTGGCTGCGCTGGCCGGACTTCCGGCTGCCGGCCGACCGCGCCGAGGCCCGCGCGGTCCTCGCCGAGGCCTGGCGGCGGGCGGCCGGCGAACGCGTCGAGATCGCCTGCTACGGCGGCCGGGGCCGCACCGGCACGGCCCTGGCCTGCGTCGCCGTCCTCGACGGTGTACCGCCCGGGGAGGCGGTGGCGTACGTACGCCGGCACTACGACCGGCACGCGGTGGAGACGCCCTGGCAGCGCGCGTACGTCCGGCGGTTCGGCACCTAGACGGCCTTCCGGACGACGCTCCTGGGGGTGGGTCGCCCGGAAGCGGAGGGTGTCGCCCCGCCGGTGCACGTCCACGGACACGTCCGGGAAGCCGGCCGCGCCCAGCCGTGCCGGGAGCTCCCGCGGATCGAGGGTGTTCATCGCGCCAGTACGTCCCGTCCGGCCCGTGAACCACCCCGCCGGAAGCCCGCCGGGCCGCCCGCCGGGGCCGGTGCCGGGCCCGGGAATCTCCTTGCCGCACGCCGCACGCCGCGCCTCCCGCCGCGCACGCCTCCCGCCCGCGCCCGGCGTACAGGCCGTGACCGCTCACACATCCCGGCGGTCCACCGCCACGATCGCGACGACGGCCGCCACCGCCGCCCAGGCGGCGAAGGTGATCCAGGCGCCCTGGGCCGTCGCCTGATGGCGGGGGACCAGCGTGAACGGATCGTGGGCGTAGGAGATGTCCGCCAGCCGGTTCCAGGCGTTGACCGGCTGGGCGTGCTTCACCGCGGCCGTCCAGGCGTAGCGGTCGGTGATGAAGGAGGGGATCAGCAGGAGCACGGCGGTGGCGGCGACCATCGTGGTGGCGCTGTGCCGGATCAGGGCGCCGAGCGCCATCCCGGCGAGGGCACACACCGGGGCGAGGAGCGCCGAGGCGCAGACGACGCGTGCCGCGCCGGGGTGGGTGAGGGCGACGCCCGCGTCGCGGGTGGCGAGAATCGCCTGGGTGGAGGCGAACGAAGCACCCGCGACGAGCGCGCCGTAGCCCGTCATGACGACGGCCAGCAGGGCCGCCTTCGCGGCCATCAGGGCACGCCGGTCGGGAACGGCCGCGAAGGTCGTGCGCACCAGACCGGTCGAGTACTCACCCACGACCGTGATCGCGCCGATGCTCGCCACCGCCAGGACCAGGATCATCGCGGAGCCGTCGGTGAAGGCGTCCCGGAGGGCCAACCGGGCCATCTGTGAACGCATCCCGTCGTCGAGACGCGGAAGGTCGGCCGCGTCCACCCGCGCCGCGTTCGCGTTGAACGCGATCACCGCGAGGGCACCGGCGCCGAGCGCCCAGTACGTCGAACGCAGCGAGCGCAGCTTGATCCACTCGGCGACGAGGAGGTCCCCGAAACGGGCGGCGGGAACAGGGACGGAGTCGGGGGAGGCGGGCACGGAGGCGGTCGTCATCGGGAGTCTCCGGCGAGGAATTCGGCGCTGTCGGCGGTCAGTTCCATGAAGGCCGCTTCCAGAGAGGCGGCCTGCGGGGTCAGCTCCTCGAGCAGAATCCGGTGCCGGAAGGCGAGTTCGCCGATCCGCGCCGCGCTCAGCGCCGACACCTTCAGAGTCCGGCCGTCGTACGGTGCCACCGCCGCGCCCTCGGCGGACAGCACCGCCGTCAGCCGTTCGGCGTCCGGCGTCCGGACCGTCACGGCGAGCGGGGTGCCGCGCGCCGCGAACCGCGCCACACTCTCCGCGGCGATCAGCTCACCCCGCCCGATCACGATCAACTCCTCCGCGGTGTTCTCCATCTCCGACATGAGGTGGCTGGAGACGAAGACGGTGCGGCCCTCGGCGGCGAGTCCCCGGAACAGTCCGCGCACCCACAACACGCCCTCCGGGTCGAGGCCGTTGAGCGGTTCGTCGAACAGCAGCACCGGTGGATCTCCGAGCAACGCGGCCGCGATTCCCAGGCGTTGCCGCATGCCCAGCGAGAAGCCGTCGACGCGGCGGCGGGCCGCCGAGCCCGAAAGTCCCACCTCCCGCAGCACCTCGTCGACCCGGCCGGCCGGGATCCGGTTGCCGCGGGCGAGAGCCGACAGATGGGCCCGCGCGCTGCGCCCGCCGTGCACATCGCCCGCGTCCAGCAGCGCGCCGACATGCCGCAGTCCGCGCGGGCGGTCCCGGAACGGCCGTCCGTCGACGGTGGCCGTCCCGCCGGTCGGCGCGATCAGACCGAGGAGCATGCGCAGGGTCGTCGTCTTGCCCGCTCCGTTCGGGCCGAGGAACCCGGTGACGCGTCCCGGGCGCACCTGGAACGTCAGCCGCCGTACAGCTGTCATGTCGCCGTATCTCTTGGTCAGTTCGTCGACTTCGATCATGCCCACACCGTCCCGCCGACGGCCGGACCGGCGCATCGGTCCGGCGCGGACACTCTCCCGCGACCCGTGTCGACCCCGGTTGTACGTCCACGGGCCGATGCCCGCGCCCCACCGCCTGCCTACGATCGGCGCATGCATGTCACGCCGCCGCTCCCCCCGCTCAAGCGTGTGCCGCCCGGCGTCTGGGTGGCCCTGGCCTGGTGCGCCAGCACCTTGTTCACGTTCCTCGCGCGCGTCCGGCTGCCCGGCGAAGAGGCGGCCAACGAACTCGTCGCCGTCCAGTTCTACCGTTGGGACGGCCTGCTCTTCCTCACCGTGGCGTGCGCCCTGGCCCTGGCCGGCAGCCTGTGCCTCGGGCGCCGGCCCCTCACCGCCTTCACCCTGCTGCTCGCGGCGGCCGCCCTGATCACCGTCAACCTCGCCGTGGGGGCGATCCAGCTCCCCCAGTACCTGGCCGTCGACATCGCCCTCTACTTCATCGCGGCCGGCCGTCCCCGCCGTACCGGGGTCACCGCGCTCACCCTGGCGCTCGCCCTCCTGGTCGCCTGGCTGACGGTACGACTGCTGCACGGATGGGGCGTCGGCACACTCGTCGGGCTGACCGTGGCCCTGACCGTCGTCGTCTCCTGGCTGCTCGGCGACGCCGCCCACCGCACCCGCGCCCACGCCGAGCAACTGCGCGTCCGGGCGGCGGGCCAGGCCGTCACCGACGAACGTCTGCGCATCGCCCGCGAGATGCACGACATGGTCGCCCACAGCATCGGCATCATCGCCCTCCAGGCCGGCGCGGCGGCCCGGGTCGTGCACAGCCAGCCGGACGCCGCCCGCGAGGCGATGACGGCGGTCGAGACGGCCGGCCGGGAGACCCTCGCCGGGCTGCGCCGCATGCTCGTCGCGCTGCGCCAGGCGGACCAGGCGGACCAGGCGGACCGGCCCCACCCACCCGGAGCCCGGGGCGCGTCCTCCGACGCGCCGGGCGGATCGCGCGGACAGGGCGACTCCGACGCGCCCGGCCGGTCCCCCGAACACGGTCCCGGAGGGCCGGGCCGTAGCCCCGCGCCCGCCGACAACCGGTCCCGCGTCCCCGAGGCCGCGCCGCTGCGCCCCGCCGAGGGACTCGCCGACCTCGAGCGGCTGGCCGCCGCGACGACGGCCGCGGGGGTCCGCGTGGACATCCACTGGACGGGGGCGCGGCGTCAACTCCCGCCGGACATCGACCTGTCCGCGTTCCGGATCGTCCAGGAGTCGGTCACCAACGTCGTACGGCACGCGGCGACGACCGCCTGCCGGGTGACCGTCGACCACCGCGACACCGAGGTCGCCCTCGAGATCACCGACGACGGCCGGGGGAGGGGCAGTACCACGGACACGGGATTCGGCCTCATCGGCATGCGTGAGCGGGCCGCCCTGCTGCACGGCGAGCTCATCGCGGGGCCGCGCCCCGAGGGCGGCTTCCGGGTGAGCGCCCGCCTTCCGTTCCCGGCCACGAGCACGGCGGCCGCCCGATGACGGTCCGGGTGCTCCTCGCCGACGACCAGCAGCTCATCCGCACAGCCCTGCGCATGGTCATCGCCGACATCGAGGATCTGGAGGTGGTGGGCGAGGCGGAGAACGGCGCGGAGGCGGTGGCCCTCACCGCGCGGCTCTGCCCCGATGTCGTCGTCATGGACATCCGCATGCCCGGCATGGACGGCATCGAGGCGACGCGCCGGATCACCTCGGACGCGGCCGAGCCGAGGAAGGAGACGAGGATCGTCGTCCTCACGACGTTCGACGACGACGACTACGTCTACGGGGCGCTGCGAGCCGGCGCGTCCGGGTTCCTGGTCAAGGACATGGCGCTGGACGACATCATCGCGGCGGTCCGCGTGGTGGCGGCCGGGGACGCCCTCATCGCCCCCGGCGTCACGCGCCGGCTCATCCAGGACTTCACCGCCTCCCGGCCCGAACTGGCCCGTGCGCAGCGCGAGTTGAAAGGCATCACCGAACGTGAGCGCGAGGTCCTGACACTGGTCGGCACCGGGCTGTCCAATACGGAGATCGCCGAGCGGCTCTTCATCAGCGTGGCCACGGCGAAGACGTACCTCACCCGCCTGCTCTCGAAGCTGGACGCCCGGGACCGCGTCCAGCTGGTGATCATCGCGTACGAGGCGGGGCTGGTGTCCGTGAGCCGGTGAGCACCCCGGAGGACCGCGTACCGGGGTGTGCGCGCACCGGATGTCCGGGCCGGATGCCGGTGACCCCGGTGACGCAAGAGGGGCGAATCGATTCACCATGATCTATTCCGTAGTTTTGCGTGAATGTCGCACAACTGCGGTGTCCGGGCGGCAATATGGGCTGATCTTCCTCAGAACCACGGACCCGAGGCAGCGCCATGACCAGACCGCAGTCCCCGACGGATCCCTACGCGAGGCCGCAGCGCCGGGGCCAACCGGTCCCTGGCGACTCCCACCGGACCGCGCTCGTCGTAGCCCTGATCGGCGCCGCCGCCACGGTCGTCGCGGCGCTCATCGGGCTGTTCGTGCAGCTGAGCGGGGATATGGAACAGCGCGGCTCCGGTCCGTCGGTCGGCGGCGCGTCGCCCGTCTCCGGCACACCCGGCGTGCCCGATGAGGCCGGTGTCCCGCGCGCGTCGGGGCCGCCGAGCGCGTCCGCCGCACCCGCGGTGTCCGCCGCACCCGGGGTGTCCGCCGCACCCGGGGTGTCCGACGGGGCCGGGGTGTCCGACGAGGCCCCCTCCACGGCTCCGGCGGCCGTAGGTCTCCCGGAGGAATTCCTCGGGCGCTGGCAGGGCTACGCCGAGGAGGTCGACGCCGGCAGGACCGACCACTACCGCGTCACCGTGGAGCTGAGCGGCGGGAGCCGGCGGGAACAGGTCGGCAGCATCCACTACGCGATGGAGTCCTCCGACTGCCACGGCGTCGTCACCCTGACGACGGTCAGCGGCGGCGACCGGGTGACCCTCGGGGAGGACATCCAGTCCGGCAACTGCGTCACGAACGGCCGCATCACCCTCACGCTGAACCCCGGGGACACCATGGACTTCGCCTACGAGTCGACCAAGCGGGACGGCACTCGGCAGTCCGTGGAGGCCGGCCTGGAACGCGTCGCCTGACCGGCGACGAAGGCCGTCGCCCGGGCGCTCGGCGGGCGGGCCGGGACCCTGCCCGCGGGGCCGCACGCGGCCGCCGTGAGGCGCCTCGTGGGGGTCCCCGGGCGCAAAGAGGCCCATCGGGGCCGGGGCGCGGGTGCCGTAGGCGAGAATGGGCCGCATGAGTCTGTTCCGCGACGACGGCATCGTGCTGCGCACCCAGAAGCTGGGTGAGGCGGACCGGATCATCACGCTGCTCACACGCGGTCACGGGCGCGTACGGGCGGTGGCGCGCGGTGTCCGGCGGACCAAGTCCAAGTTCGGGGCGCGCCTCGAACCCTTCTCCCATGTGGACGTGCAGTTCTTCGCGCGCGGCAGCGAACTGATCGGACGCGGGCTGCCCCTGTGCACGCAGAGCGAGACGATCGCTCCGTACGGTGGCGGAATCGTCACCGACTACGCGCGCTACACCGCGGGCACCGCCATGCTGGAGACCGCCGAGCGGTTCACCGACCATGAGGGGGAGCCCGCGGTGCAGCAGTATCTGCTGCTGGTCGGCGGACTCCGCACTCTCGCCCGGGGCGAGCACGAGCCGCACCTCGTCCTCGACGCCTTCCTGCTGCGCTCCCTCGCCGTCAACGGCTACGCGCCCAGCTTCAGCGCCTGTGCCAAATGCGGCATGCCGGGACCGAATCGGTTCTTCTCGGTCGCGGCGGGAGGTTCCGTCTGCGTCGACTGCCGGGTGCCCGGCAGCGTCGTACCCTCGCCTCAGGCCCTCGAACTCCTCGGTGCGCTGCTCACGGGAGACTGGGAGACGGCGGACGCGAGCGAGCCGCGGCACGTCCGGGAGGGCAGCGGGCTGGTGTCGGCCTATCTGCACTGGCATCTGGAGCGCGGACTGCGTTCCCTGCGCTACGTGGAGAAGTAGGCGCCACCCGGGTACGCGAGAACGACGAGAACAGCAACAACGGCAAGCAGTACCAGAGCACGACGAGCGCCGAGCGCAAGCAAGAGGGAGACGAGAAGCACATGGTCGTACGCGGGATCCTGGGACGCCAGCGCCGCGAGTACAAGACGCCGGAACCGCACCCCTCCGGTGCCCGCGCGCCCAAACTCCCCGGCGAGCTCATCCCGAACCATGTCGCGGTCGTCATGGACGGGAACGGCCGGTGGGCCAAGGAGCGCGGGCTGCCGCGCACCGAGGGGCACCGGGTCGGCGAGGGCGTCGTCATGGACGTCCTCAAGGGCTGCATCGAGATGGGTGTGAAGAACCTCTCCCTCTACGCCTTCTCCACCGAGAACTGGAAGCGCTCGCCCGACGAGGTGCGCTTCCTCATGAACTTCAACCGGGACGTCATCCGGCGCCGCCGCGACGAGATGGACGAGCTCGGCATCCGGATCCGCTGGGTCGGCCGCATGCCCAAGCTGTGGAAGTCCGTCGTCCAGGAGCTCCAGATCGCCCAGGAGCAGACGACGCAGAACGACGCCATGACGCTGTACTTCTGCGTCAACTACGGCGGTCGTGCCGAGCTCGCGGACGCCGCCAAGGCGATGGCCGCCGATGTCGCCGCCGGCCGGCTCGACCCCGACAAGGTCTCCGAGAAGACGATCCAGAAGTACCTGTACTACCCGGACATGCCGGACGTCGATCTGTTCCTGCGCCCCAGCGGTGAGCAGCGCACCTCCAACTACCTCATCTGGCAGTCGAGTTACGCCGAGATGGTCTTCCAGGACGTGCTGTGGCCCGACTTCGACCGGCGTGACCTGTGGCGTGCCTGCGTCGAATACGCGCAGCGCGACCGGCGTTTCGGCGGCGCCGTCCCGAACGAGGACCTGCTGGCCATGGAGCAGGGCATGCGGGGCGACGGCTCGTAGCACCCGCCGTCCGGGGCGTTGTCCGAACCTGGCCTTACGATCATGGCTCATCACCACCGAACCGGGGAGGGGCCGTGGTCGAGGGTCAGGGTGCTGCGCCGCAGCAGGAGTTGCCGGAGCAGCCGCAGGGGCACGGGGCGGATGTCGTCGAGCTGGAGTACCGGCCGGCCGTCCGGGATCTCTCGTCGGCGCTGAGAGCGCGCAGAGGCGTCAGCAAGGCGGGCCGAAGACAGTTCTGGTTGCTGGGCGCCGCGGCCGTGGTGGTCGCCCTGGAGTGCGCGCTCGCGCTGGCCGGACAGGACGCGTCCACGCTTCCCGTGATCTGGCTTGTCGTTTTCGCGCCCCTCTTCTTTCTGACGCCCTGGCTCCGGGCCCGCCAGGTGCAACGCTTCGCGGAGGTCCAGGGCACCTTCCGTGTGACCGTCACGGACGCCGGGGTGACCGTGGCCACGGACAACACCACGATGACGCTCAACTGGGTTGCACAGCCCCGCTACCGGGAGACGGCGGACACCTTCGTCATGCTCAGCCCCGACAAGAACGCCGTCGGCTTCACCGTGCTGCCCAAGCGCGCCGTGCGCGCTCCCGCGGACGTGGACAGGCTGCGGGCGGTCCTCGACCGCAACCTGACCCGCGTCTGACGCCCCGGGGCGGGCACGCGCCGAGGACTCAGCCCTTCGCCGCGGCGCACTCCGAGCACGTGCCGAAGATCTCCACCGTGTGGGCCACGTTCACATAGCCGTGCTCCGCCGCGATGGCCTCGGCCCACTTCTCGACGGCCGGGCCCTCCACCTCCACAGCCTTGCCGCACACACGGCAGACGAGGTGGTGGTGGTGCTCGCCGGAGGAGCAGCGCCGGTAGACGGACTCGCCCTCGGACGTACGCAGGACGTCGACCTCGCCGGCGTCGGCCAGGGACTGCAGCGTGCGGTAGACCGTGGTGAGCCCGACCGAGTCGCCCTTGTGCTTGAGCATGTCGTGGAGCTCCTGCGCGCTCCGGAACTCGTCCACCTCGTCGAGCGCGGCCGCCACGGCGGCACGCTGCCGGGTGGAACGGCCCCGGACGGGCGATCCAGCGGTTGTCACCGTTGCCTCCTCACGTCTGCCCTTGCCCGGCCATTGTGCCAGTCCGGGCTGTGCCCGGTCGGACGCCGACCGTGCTCTCCGCGCCGCGCGCGGCCGGAATCGTGCACTCCGCCGGGTCTCCGGCGGCCTGCGCCGCGGCCAGCGCCCGGGCCCGGCGCCGGGCCAGCGGGGTCGCGAGCGCGGTCAGCGCGATGAACACGCCGATCGTCAGCAGCACGATCGTCGCGCCGGGAGGCACGTCCTGGTAGTACGACGTCACGGTGCCGCCGATCGTCACGGTCACCCCGATCGCCACCGCGATGGCGAAGGTCGCCGCGAAGCTCCGGGTGAGCTGCTGGGCCGCCGCCACCGGAACCACCATCAGCGCGCTCACGAGCAGCAGCCCGACCACCCGCATGGCGACGGTCACCGTGACCGCCGCCGTGACCGCCGTCAGCAGGTTCAGGGCCCGCACCGGAAGACCGGTCACCCGTGCGAACTCCTCGTCCTGGCTGACCGCGAACAACTGGCGGCGCAGTCCCACCGTGACGAGCACGACGAAGGCGGCCAGCAGGCAGATCGCCGTCACGTCGGACTCGCTGACCGTCGACAGGGAGCCGAAGAGATACGAGGTCAGGTTGGCGTTCGAGCCACCCGGCGCGAGGTTGATGAACATCACGCCGCCCGCCATGCCCCCGTAGAAGAGCATGGCCAGCGCGATGTCCCCGCGCGTCCTGCCGTACCAGCGGATCAGCTCCATGAGCACGGCGCCCAGCACGGACACGGCCATCGCCATCCACACCGGTGACGTGGACAGCAGGAAACCGAGGCCGACACCCGTCATGGCCACATGGCCGATCCCGTCGCCCATCAGGGCCTGGCGGCGCTGGACCAGATAGATGCCGACGGCGGGGGCGGTGATGCCCACCAGGACGGCGGCGAGCAGAGCCCGCTGCATGAAGGCGTAGTCGAGGATGTCCATCAGCTCAGCAGTCCCGTCCGGAGGGGTTCGGCGTCATGAGCCGCGTGCGGGTGCACGTGGTCGTGGCCGGGCAGCGCGTGCTGGCCGACCGCCTGCGGTGGCGGGCCGTCGTGCAGCACACAGCCGTCCCGCAGGACGACCGCGCGGTCGATCAGCGGCTCCAGGGGGCCCAGCTCGTGCAGCACGAGCAGGACGGAGGTGCCCTGGGCGACCTGGTCGCGCAGGGTCGCGGCCAGCACCTCCTGGCTGGCGAGGTCCACGCCCGCCATCGGCTCGTCCATGATCAGCAGTTCGGGCTCGCAGGCCAGCGCGCGGGCGATGAGGACCCGCTGGTGCTGCCCGCCCGACAGGGCGTTCACGGAGTCCTTCGCGCGGTCCGCCATCCCGACGAGCTCCAGGGCCCGCCGCACGGCCGCGTGATCCGCCTTGCGCAGCACACCGAAGCGGGCCCGGGACAGCCGCCCCGAGGCGACGATCTCGGTGACCGTCGCGGGCACACCGCCCGCCGCCGTGGTCCGCTGCGGGACGTATCCGACCCGGTGCCAGTCGCGGAAACGGCGCCCCGGGACGCCGAAGATCTCGATCTCGCCTGCGCTGACGGAGACCTGGCCGATGACACTGCGCACCGCGGTCGACTTGCCCGAGCCGTTGGCGCCGAGCAGCGCGACGACCTCGCCGCGGCGCACGGTGAGATCGATGCCGCGCAGGACCGGGCGCGAACCCAGCTCCGCCCGGACACCGCGCAGGGATACGACGGACTCGCTCACGACGTCCTCCACACTGGTCACTTGGCGCCGAGAGCCGTCTGCAGCGCCTTCAGGTTCGACTCCATGACCTGCATGTAGTCGCTGCCCCTGGACTTGTCGGTGATGCCCTCGAGCGGGTCGAGGACATCCGTGCGAAGACCCGTGTCGTCGGCGATCGTCCTGGCCGTCTTGTCGCTGACGAGCGTCTCGTAGAACACCGTCGTGACGCCGTCGGCCTTCGCCATCGTCTCCAGGCCCTTCACCCGGTTCGCGCTGGGCTCCGACTCCGGGTCCAGGCCGTTGATGGCCTCCTCGGTGAGCCCGTAGCGCTCGGCGAGGTAGCCGAACGCGGCGTGGGTGGTGATGAAGGTCTTGGTCTTGGTGTCCGCGAGACCGTTGTGGAAGTCGGTGTTCAGCGCGACGAACTTCTTCCGCAGCGCCGACATGTTCTTCTCGTAGTCCGCGGTGTGCTTCGGGTCGGCCTTCTTCAGTGCGTCGGAGACCCCCTCGGCGACCTCGGCGAACCGCACCGGGTCGAGCCAGATGTGCGGGTCGGTGGCGCCGGTCCCCTCGCCCTCGCTGTCGTCGTGGGCGGCCGCGTGCCCGCCGACCTCGTTGCCGTGCTTCTCCAGCGTCGTCAGCGAGGCGGCGTCGATCTTGGTCTTCACCTCGGCCTGGGCGACCGCGTCGTCGACGGCAGGCTGGAGGTTCTTGAGGTACAGGACGGCGTCCGCCTCCTGGAGCTGCGCGGTCTGCCGGGCGCTGATCTCCAGGTCGTGCGGCTCCTGGCCGGGCTGGGTCAGGTTCGTGACGTTCACATGCGTCCCGCCGATCTCCTCGGCGAGGTACTGGAGCGGGTAGAACGACGCCACCACGTCGAGTTTTCCGTTGCTCTTGCCGTCGGCCGAGGCGGAGCCGGAGCAGGCCGAGAGAGCGCCGAGGCCGAGGGCGGTGGCCGCCACGACCGCGGACCCCGATATGAGGCGTCGTCGTACGTTCATGACACTCATTTTCAACAAATCTGGAAACGATTGTCAACAAGCCCTCGTCGGGGCGGCCGCGCACCCCCCGGCAACGGGCATCAAGCGGATGTAAGCGGCAGGAAGCGGCCCACTCCGCGAACCGATTTGATACAGGGGTGGGCGACGCCGGTAACCTGAAGCATTCGCTGCCGTCCGTTCGTAATGAAGAGAGCACCGTGGCCGCCGACAAGATCGAGACCATCGTCAGCCTGAGCAAGCGCCGTGGCTTCGTTTTCCCCAGTAGTGAGATCTACGGCGGACAGCGTGCCGCCTGGGACTACGGCCCGCTCGGCGTCGAACTCAAGGAGAACATCAAGCGCCAGTGGTGGCGTTACATGGTCACCTCCCGTGAGGACGTCGTCGGTATCGACTCGTCGGTGATCCTGGCCACCGAGACCTGGGTCGCCTCCGGCCACGTCGCCACCTTCACCGACCCCCTCACCGAGTGCACCTCCTGTCACAAGCGCTACCGCGCCGACCACCTGGAGGAGGCCTACGAGGCGAAGCACCACCGCCTCCCGGAGAACGGCCTCTCGGACGTGAACTGCCCCAACTGCGGCAACAAGGGCATGTTCACCGAGCCCAAGCAGTTCTCCGGCCTCCTGAGCACCCACCTCGGCCCCACCCAGGACAGCGGCTCCGTCGCCTACCTGCGCCCCGAGACCGCTCAGGGCATCTTCACCAACTTCGCCCAGGTGCAGACGACCTCGCGCCGCAAGCCGCCCTTCGGCATCGCCCAGATGGGCAAGTCCTTCCGCAACGAGATCACGCCCGGCAACTTCATCTTCCGCACCCGCGAGTTCGAGCAGATGGAGATGGAGTTCTTCGTCAAGCCGGGCGAGGACGAGAAGTGGCAGGAGTACTGGATGCAGGAGCGCTGGAACTGGTACACCGGCCTCGGCCTCAGCGAAGACAACATGCGCTGGTACGAGCACGCCAAGGAGAAGCTCTCCCACTACTCCAAGCGCACCGCCGACATCGAGTACCGCTTCCAGTTCGGCGGCAACGAGTGGGGTGAGCTGGAGGGCGTCGCCAACCGCACCGACTTCGACCTCGGCGCGCACTCCAAGGCCTCCGGCCAGGACCTCTCCTACTTCGACCAGGAAGCCGGAGAGCGCTGGACCCCGTACGTCATCGAGCCCGCCGCCGGTGTCGGCCGCGCGATGCTGGCCTTCCTCCTCGACGCCTACGTCGAGGACGAGGCCCCGAACGCCAAGGGCAAGATGGAGAAGCGCACCGTGCTGCGCCTCGACCCGCGCCTCGCGCCCGTCAAGGTCGCCGTGCTGCCCCTGTCGCGCAACCCGGAGCTCTCGCCCAAGGCCAAGGGTCTGGCCACCGCGCTGCGCCAGAACTGGAACATCGAGTTCGACGACGCCGGCGCCATCGGCCGCCGCTACCGTCGCCAGGACGAGATCGGCACCCCGTTCTGCGTCACGGTCGACTTCGACACCCTCGACGACAACGCCGTCACGGTGCGCGAGCGCGACTCGATGAAGCAGGAGCGTGTCTCGCTCGACCAGATCGAGGGCTACCTGGCCAGCCGCCTCATCGGCTGCTGATCACCCGCCGCTCACGAAGCCCCCGGTTCCCGAGCAGGGAACCGGGGGCTTCGCGTCGTCCCGGACCATGGGGTGTCCGGGCATCGACGGCACCGGCCGCCGGGCGGCACCGGTGCGGCGTGGGTGGCACCGGGCGGCGGCGCCTCCTCCCGGCCCCATCGGCCGGGCCGGCCTCAACGGCCCTGCAGGGCCTTCACGTTGTCTCCGAACGTCCAGTTCTTCGAGCCGTCCCAGTTGACGGACCAGGTCATCAGACCCTTGAGGCCGGTCCCGTAGTGGCGCCAGGCCTGGGAGACGAGACTCGGTGACATGTAGCCACCGCCGGCACCGGACTGCGCGGGCAGCCCCGGCACCTGCTTGTCGTAGGGAACCCTGATGGTGGTCCCCTGCACCACGAGCCCCTTGTCCAGGCAGTCGGTCTGGGCGGTGAAGCCCTGCACCGTGCCCGCGGAGTACGAGTCACCGGAACAGCCGTACATGCTCCCGTTGTAGTACTGCATGTTCAGCCACCACAGACGTCCGTTGTCCGCGTACTTCTTGACGATCGGCAGATAGGCGCCCCAGATCGAGCCGTACGCGATGCTGCCGCCGGTGACGTACGCCGTCTCCGGCGCCATGGTCAGCCCGAAGTTGGACGGCATCTGCGTCAGCACTCCGTCGATGATGCGGATCAGGTTGGCCTGGGAGGCGGAGAGCTGACCGATGTTCCCGCTGCCGACGAGTCCCGTCTCGATGTCGATGTCGATCCCGTCGAAGTTGTACTTCTTCAGGATGGGCACGATCGTCGCGACGAAACGGTCGGCGACCGCGGACGAACTCAGGTCGATCCCGGCAGCCGCTCCGCCGATGGACAGCAGGATCGTCTGCCCCGACGCCTTGGCCGCGCACATCTCGGCGGGCGTCGCGACCTTCACGCCGGTGTCCATCCCGTCCTGCCACAGCGCCGTGCCGTCCGAGCGGATGACGGGGAACGCCGCGTTGATCACGTTGTAGCCGTGCGCGGCGATACGGGAGTCGGTGATCGGTGTCCACCCGAAGGGCGGGTGCACACCGTTGGACGAGCCGTCCCAGTTCTCCCAGTATCCCTGGAGAACCTTTCCGGAGGGGCGGGACTTGACGGCGCAGGTGTCCGCCGCGGAGGCGCTGGGGGCGCCCGCGATCGACAGGGGGGTGAGGACGGCTGCCGCCAGGGCGACGGCGAGCAGGCGCAGCTTCCGACGGATCATGCGAGGCCTCCCGGTGGGGGTGCGGTGAGGTGTCGTAGGCATGACAGTCGCGCGGTCCAGACCTTTCGTCAATAGGTCTGGACCAAAGTGGCGCCGGTGACTCCGGGCGGCCGCCCTCGGCTCACCGGCTGCGGGGCTGGGCCGCGTGGCGGCGGCGGTCGAGTACGCCGATGAGCGCGGCCAGGTCGTCGGCGCCCGCGGGGTCGTCCGCGTAGCGGGTGGTCTGGAGGGGGCCGACCTCCGGAAGGACGACGTTCTCGCGGGCCAGGACGTGGACCAGGGTCAGGAGGGCCGCACGGGCGTTGCCGTCGCCGAACGGGTGGAAGAACGCCACATCGAGGTAGGCGCGGGCGGCGCGGGCCGCGAGCGGGACGTCCGGGTCGGTGGCCTCGCGCAGACAGGCGGCGAAGTCGGCCGGGGTGCGCGGGGTGAGGCCGTAGCGCTCGCGTCCGCCCTTCGCGTAGGCGTCCCCCGTGCGGAACGGTGCTTCCGTCGTGCCGAGGACCTCGCACTGCCAGCGGGCCGCCAGGACGAAGTCGAGCGGGGCGCGGCGCGCGGCGTCGGCGCGGGCCAGGGCGTACGCGCGGAGCAGGCGTCCGGCGCGGACGGGGTCGCGCCGATGGACGGGCCCGGCACACCAGGTCCGGAACCCGTCGCGCGCGGGCCGACCGGGCCTCAGGGCGGGCGCTCGGTGCCACTCGGCCTCGCGGCGCACGCGCAGCCAGGTGGTCAGGCTGTCAGCGGCGGTCATGGAAGTCCTCCAGGGCGGCCCGCTCGCGGTGGTCCTGGTAGGGGGCGTGACCTGTGAGGGCGACGGCGAAGTCCTCGCCGACCGAGTCGATCAGGGTCTGCGCGGGAGCGACCCAGCTCTCGAAACGGCCGCCGATCGCGGCCTCCACCACCTGGTCGGCGTCGTCCGGGCTCATGCCGGTGCTGGTGAGGAACCAGAGCAGGAGCCGTCCGGCCTGCCCGGGCAGCGCGCCCTCCACGCCCGAGTCCAGCGCGAGGGTCACGAGCCGGACGCAGGCCCGCTCCAGGTGCCAGCTGCGGACCTCGGGCGAGGCGTCGGACGGTGGCGCCAGGTCCGCGAAGCGCCGGGCCAGCCACTCCAGCACCCCCCGCCACTGCAGCAGCGCGGCCGCCGCGCGGGCCGCGGTCTCGTCGGGAGTCGTGACCGAGGTGGACGCGTGGTCCCAGCCGCCGGCGACTGCGCCGTACTGGCAGCCCCAGCGCCAGCCCAGGGCCCAACTGCCGTAGCGCTCACGGATGATCGCGTCCACCTGGTGCTCGCACCAGTACTCGCCCTGCCACCAGCCGGCCCCGCCGGAGAGCACGGGCGGCACCCATGGGCGCACCAGCGCACGGAGGCGCGCTTCCTCGTCCTCGTCCCAGACGAAGGGGTGGCGGGCCGGGTCGAGGTTCTCCCAGTTCCGGAAGGTCTCGAAGGAGACGCGGGGTACGAGGTTCTCGGGGAAGGGCAAGGTGTCTCGGTTGTACGTCAGTGCCGGGTCCGCTCTTCCGTCCGCTGCCATGGGCCCTCAGTCTCGGCCCGCGGCGCCGGGGTCGGCGACTGATTTTTCCGGACCCCGACCCCGGACCCGACCTCTGGCCCCGGTCGTGCCCCCGTCCGCAGCCTGATCCGGGCGGCGGCCCTCAGGCCTCTTTGGGGTCGACCGTCGCCTGGTGTTCCTCGGCCAGGTGTTCCTCCGCCTTCAGCCAGGGGAGGAACTGGGCGCTTTTGCGCCAGCCGCAGGTGTCGCATCTGATGGTGCGCTGCACGCCCGCTCGTTGCACGCGGACGGTGTGTTCGCGGCCGTGCTGGTCCCAGCGGCTTACTTTGCTCGTGTTGATCTGCAGCATGACGCCTCCTGGTTCTCCCGCTTCGTCTGCGCAGCAAGGAGTGTGCAGCATGGTGAAGATCAACGGGGGTTCTTCGGCGGTGAGTTCGGTGAGGGTGCGGTCGCTCTCATGAGGCGGCGAGGTGTCCTTCGGCGGCCTCGACGGCGGCGGTGGTGACGTTGACCTGGTGTTCTATCTGCCGGTGCACCGGAACCCAGGTCGCCGTGAAACTCGCCGAGTAGGCGGCGCACCAGCGCGCGACGATGGCTTCCAGTTCGGCGCGTTGGGGCGCGGTCCCCGGGGTCGGCGCGTATTCCTCCAGGAGGCGCAGCAGCATGGCCGCGGCCCGGAGCGGGGTTCGCCGGGCGAAGCCCTCGATGCTGGCCGTGCGGGCGCGGGTGAGATCGGGCAGCGGCGTGAAGGACGAGTGCGCGGGGTCCCAGCTGTCGGCCAACGGGCCGCATACACGCAGCGTTTCGGCCACGGCCCGGCGCATGCTGAAGCCGGCGTCCGGACCGGGCGGGGGAAGGTGCGGGCGAGCCCGTTCGTAGTGGCCGCGGACGGTGTGGGCGTAGGCCCGAAGGCGTTCCGCCCAGTGCTGCAACCGTTGTTCGGGGGCGGGGTGGGGAGTGAGGTCGGCGAACCCGGCGGCGGCCCAGACCGGCACTTCCACCACCGCGGTGACGCCGCCGTGGGCGTGCGGGGCGAGCCAGGTGGAGCGGTGGGCGTTCTCCGGGAAGGCGGTGGGGCGTTCGGGCGCTCCGGGGGGTGGCAGGACGAAGACGCCGGGGGCGCTCGTGGGCCAGTGCAGGGCGTCCAGCGGGGCCCTTTCGACCGGGATGCCGAGCCGTTCGGCGGAGGCGGCGAGGGTCCGGTCGAGGCCGGGTACCTCTCGGGTCACCTGGGCGAAGGTGCCGCCGATGTCCGTGCCGTGCAGAGAGATCTGGATGAAGGGCCGCAGCCGGCGGATGACGTCGAGCAGGGCGCGGCTCTCCGGCAGGAACCGGGGACGGGGGAGGGCGGGTGCCCATTCGGGCTGCTCGTCGGCCGTGGGGCGGAAGAAGCGGCGGTAGTGGTCGAAGAGGGTGTCGGCGTGGTGTCCGCCGTCGTTGAGGCGGGCTCCGTCCGGATCGAGGCACAGCATCAGGTTCCATACGGTGCCGGGCCGTTCGCCGGCCAGCGCCCGGTGGGCCAGCGCGAGGAGGGTGCCCCCGCCGACGTACTCGTTGGGGTGCGCGCCCGCGACCACGAGGGCGTGCCGCGGCCCCTTTCCGACGCTCAGCATCCGCAGCGGGACGCCGCGTCGGGAGTGGCCGATCGTGCTGAGCCGGCACAGGCCGGGATGCCGGGCGGCCAGTGCTTCGGCGGTGCGGGTGACGTCGGCGGGCGTGGGATAGCTCAGTGTTCGGAACCGCTGTCGTCCCCGGTCTCCGTCTGGTCCAGCGCACGGATCTTGACCTCGGCCACGGGGCTCTCCTCGGATCGCGGTTCGGCCGGACGGAACGCGCCGGGCCACCGCCGGGCGCGTTCTGTTCGACTTCAGTGCGACTCAGTACGACATGGTGCATCACCGGTGTCAACAGCCCCTGAAAGGAGGGAAGTTGGGCTCATGGCCGATGCATATGCCGGTGGCCGCGAGGGTGGCCGGCCGCCGGTTCGCGCGGCCGGCCGGGGCCGGCCCCTCAGCTGATCGTGCGCGGCAGCCGCAGGCTCAGTGCCGTGGTCAGGGCCACGCCCACCAGCTGGACCAGGAGCGTCGTCACCAGGGCGTCGCGCATGCCGTGGGCCGGGACGAGGGACAGGAACAGGGTGCCGAGGGTGGCCACCCCGACGGCGAGGGCCGCCTGCTGGGTGGTGGCCATCACGCCGCTGCCGACGCCGGCCCGGGCGGCCGGCACCTCGGAGAGGACGATCCGGATGAGGACGGGGAGCTGGAGCGCCTGACCCGCGCCGGCGACCGCCGCGCCGGGCAGCAGTTCCGCCACCCCGAGGTCCGGCCAGGACCGCCAGGCGGCCAGGGCGATGAGCGCCACGCCCACCGCCTGGATCAGCCCGCCGGCGGTGACGACCCGGGTGCCGTAGCGGGCGATCAGCCGGGGGCCGCACAGGGACGTGATGAAGAAGACGACCGCCATGGGCGCGAGGGCCATCCCCGCGGCGACAGGGCCGAGGCCGGCGCCGCGCTGCAGGGCCACCGCGATCACGAACATGAAGCCGCTGAAGCCGATCGAGAACGGCACGATCATGATCAGACCCCGGCGCAGCGAGGTCAGCTCGAGCAGGCTCGGCGGTACCAGGGGGGTCCGGCCGCCCCGGTCCGCGCGGCGTTCGACGAGGTAGAAGGCGGCGGCCGCGAGCGGGAACAGGGCGAGGGACACCCAGGTCCACAGCGGCCAGCCCGCCGCCCGGCCCTCGGTGAGCGGGGCGAGCAGGGCCAGCAGGGCCACCGCGAGCAGGACGGTGCCGGGGGCGTCGATCGGCTCCGGGTGCTGCGAGCGGGTCTCGGGGACGGCACGGGCGGCCAGGACCAGACCGAGGACGACGACGGGCACGTTCACGAGGAACACCGAGCGCCAGCCGGTGCCCGCGATGTCGGCCGCGACCAGGACGCCGCCGAGGATCTGCCCGGCCACCATGGACAGGCCGGCCGTGGCGCCGTACAGGCCCATCGCCTTGGCGCGGCGGGGACCGGAGGTCGCCGACTGGATGGTGGCGAGGACCTGCGGCAGCATCGCCGCGGACGCCGCGCCCTGGGCGACGCGTGCCGCCACCAGCGTCCACGCGGTGGGCGCGAGGCCGCAGGCGAGCGAGGTCAGGCCGAAGGCCGCCATGCCGCCGAGGAAGAGCCGGCGCCGGCCGAACAGGTCGCCGAGCCGTCCGCCGAGGACGAGCAGGACGGCGTACGCGACCCCGTAGCCCGCGACGACCAGTTCGAGGACGGCCTCACTCGCGTTCAGGTCATGCCCGATGGTCGGAAGGGCTACGTTGACGATGAAGAAGTCGATCAGGGGCAGTGCCGCGCCCAGCAGCACGGTGAACAGTCCGAGGCCGCCCAGTGCGGGTGGCGCGGTGGGGGCGCGGACTGCGGTGGTGAGAGTTCCGGTTTCGGTCACGTCCTCCAGACTTCTCCCTGACTCAGACGGGTACCAGAGTCTTCTTATCCTGGTACAAGCACTACCTGGCAACAGGCTGCGGTGAGCGGCAGGCTGGAGGCATGACGACCATGGTGCGGGACACGACCACCGGCCCGGACCCGGCACGGCCCACCCCGGACCCGGCACGACCCTCCCCGGGCGGGACGCGATCCGTCCCGGACACGGTGGCCCCGGCCCCGGAGCGGTCGGCTCCGTCCCCGGCGGCTTCCGGCCCGCCGCCCGCGGATGCGGCCCCCGGCAGTGCGCCCGGTGCGCCCGGCCCCTCGCGGGCGTCGGGCCCCGCGGGGTCCCGCGGCAGCGAGATCCGGCGGCACGAGCTGGCCACCTTCCTGCGCAGCCGGCGCGAGCGCATCACGCCCGAGCAGGTCCAGCTGCCCCGCGGCCGACGGCGGCGCACACCGGGCCTGCGCCGCGAGGAGGTCGCCCAGCTCTCCGCGGTCGGGGTCACTTGGTACACGTGGCTCGAGCAAGCGCGCGATATCCAGGTCTCCGAGCAAGTTCTCGACGCCCTGGCGCGCACCCTGCAGCTCGACTCCAGCGAGCGGGCGCACCTCTTCCAGCTGGCCGGAGCCGTCGACCCCTCGCCCGCGGCCCAGTGCGCGGTCATCACCCCGGCGCTGCGCCAGATCCTGACGCAGCTGGAGCCGGTTCCGGCCTGCATCCAGAACAGCCGGTACGACATCCTGGCGTACAACCGCACGTACGCGCGTCTGATGATGGGCGACCTCGACACGATCCCGCCCGCCGACCGCAACTGCATGATCCTCGCCTACACCAACGAGGAGTGGCGCCGGTCGATCGTCCTCCTGGACGAGACCATGCGTCTGATGGCCGCGCGGCTTCGCGTCTCGATGGCCGGGCATCTCGGGGAGCCCGCCTGGAAGATGCTGCTGAAGCGGTTGCGGTCCGAGTCGGCCGAGTTCCGCGAGATCTGGGACCGGTACGAGGTGGTCGGCACCCGCGGCAAGACCAAGAAGTTCGTGAACCCGTACGTCGGTCTCGTCACCGTCGATCACACCGACCTGTGGCTCGCGCCCGATCTCGGTGCCCGCATGGTGACGTACGCGCCCTCCGACGAGGAGAGCCGCGAACGGCTGGAGAAGCTGCACGCGATCGCGCTGGAGGCGGAGGCGGAGGCGCGTGCGGAGGCGGAGGCCGAGGCCGCAGCCGACGCCGAGGCCGAAGCGGCATCCCCCGCGGAGGCGGCGGGGGCGGCCTGATCCGGGTGCCGCCGACGCGGCGGACGCGGGTCCGTGCCGTCGGCGCGGTGAGGCGCCGGTGCGGCCGGAGGGCGGACGTGGTGACGCGTCGGCGCGGTCAGACGGCGGAGTGGTCCTGGGCCCGTGCGCCCGCCGTCTCCCGGATCTCCGGGGACTCCAGCAGGCGGGCCGTGCGCTCGGCCGTCGCGCGGGCCCAGCGCCCGCTGGTGAGCGCGCCGAGGACGAGCACGGCGAGACCGCAGGCGGTGATGACCCACCAGCCGGGGCGGGCCGCCGCGACGAAGGTGTCGCGGTAGGCGGAGGCGTGAATGCCGGAGGCGAGGGCCGCTCCGACGACGGCGACGCCGAGGGTGCCGCCGATCTGGCGGCTGGTCGAGGCGACGGCGGCGGCGACGCCCGCCTGGGAGCGCGGCATGCCGGAGACGGCGGTGTTGGTGATGGGGGCGTTCACGAATCCGAAGCCGAGGCCGAAGAAGACGTAGCCGATGACGAGCGTGACGTTCGACGTCTCCCCCTCGAACGCGGCGAACAGCACCCCGCTCACGGTCATCGCGACACCGGCGATCAGCAGCGACGGGCGTGGGCCGCGGCTGCCGACCAGGCGTCCCGAGATGGGCGCGCAGACGAAGCACAGGGCGGCCATGGGCAGCATCCACAGGCCCGCGTGCAGGGCGTCGAGGCCGCGCACGTTCTGCAGGTACAGCGTCGACAGGAACAGGAAGCCGCTGAGCGCGGCGAACGCGCTCACCGCGATGACGGTGGCCCCGCTGAACGGCGCCGAGCGGAAGAAGCGCAGGTCGATGAGGGGTTCGTCGCGCCGGGGCTCGTACCACAGGAGGCCGAGCAGTGCGGCGAGGGCGATCACGCCGAAGCCGGTGGTCCACAGGGCGCCGGAGGTGGGCGCCTCGATGATGGCGTACGTCAGCGAGCCGAGCAGCACGATGACGAGGAGCTGGCCGACCGGGTCGGGGCGGCGGGCCTTGGGCGCGCGGGACTCGGGGACGAAACGCAGGGTCAGCAGGAGCGCGGCGAGGCCGATGGGGAGGTTGATCCAGAAGATCGACCGCCAGCCGACCGTCTCGACGAGCAGGCCGCCCACCAGAGGTCCGGCGGCCATGGAGATGCCGACCACGGCGCCCCACACGCCGATCGCGCGGGCGCGTTCGCGCGGGTCCGTGAACGTGTTGGTGATGATCGACATCGCCACCGGGTTCAGCATCGAGCCGCCGACGGCCTGGACCATCCGGAAGACGATGAGCGCGTCCAGGTTCGGGGCGAGGGAGCAGAGCACCGAGCCGATGGTGAAGAGGACCAGGCCCGCCATGAAGACCTTGCGCCGGCCGATGCGGTCGGCGGTGGAGCCCGCGAGCATCAGCAGGGAGGCCAGCACCAGGGTGTACGCGTCGATGGCCCACTGCATGCCCGCGACGTCCGTGTGCAGTTCCCGCTGCATCGAGGGCAGGGCGACGTTCAGGACCGTGACGTCGAGGCTCACGATCAGCAGACTCATGCAGCAGATCGCGAGCACCAGCATCCGGTGCCGGTGGCTGAGCTCAGGCATTCCCTCAATGTACGCCGCTGTCGATAGTGTGTCTAACTAATGACCGCTACACGATCTTTCGCGCGAGCACCCGGCGCCGTGCGCCACAATGGGGGAATGTCCACGCCCACGTCCACCGTGAACCCCCCGCTGTCGATCGGTCCCCACCAGGTGCAGCCGCCCGTCGTCCTGGCCCCCATGGCCGGGATCACGAACGCGCCGTTCCGCACGCTGTGCCGCGAGTTCACGGGCGGCAAGGGCCTGTTCGTCAGCGAGATGATCACCACGCGGGCACTGGTCGAGCGCAACGAGAAGACCATGCAGCTGATCCACTTCGACGCGACCGAGAAGCCGCGCTCGATCCAGCTGTACGGCGTCGACCCCGCGACCGTCGGCAAGGCCGTCCGCATGATCGCGGAGGAGGACCTCGCCGACCACATCGACCTGAACTTCGGCTGCCCGGTCCCCAAGGTCACCCGCAAGGGCGGCGGCTCCGCCCTCCCCTACAAGCGGCACCTGCTGCGCGCGATCCTGCGCGAGGCGGTCAGTGGCGCCGGGGACCTGCCCGTCACCATGAAGATGCGCAAGGGCATCGACGACGACCACATCACCTTCCTCGACGCCGGACGGATCGCGGTCGAGGAGGGCGTGACGGCCATCGCGCTGCACGGCCGTACCGCGGCCCAGCACTACGGCGGCACCGCGGACTGGGACGCCATCGCCCGCCTGAAGGAACACGTGCCGGAGATCCCCGTCCTCGGCAACGGCGACATCTGGTCGGCGGACGACGCGCTGCGGATGGTGCGCGAGACCGGGTGCGACGGCGTCGTGGTCGGACGCGGCTGCCTCGGCCGGCCGTGGCTGTTCGGTGACCTGGTGGCCGCCTTCGAGGGCCGGGCCGACGCCTACGCGCGGCCGGCGCTGCGCGAGGTCGCCGCGGTCATGGTCCGCCACGCCACGCTCCTCGGCGAGTGGATCGGCGACGAGGCGCGCGGTGTCATCGACTTCCGCAAGCACGTCGCCTGGTACCTCAAGGGCTTCGCGGTCGGCTCGGAGATGCGCAAGCGCCTCGCCGTCACCTCGTCGCTCGCCGAACTCTCCGACGGACTGGCCGAGCTGGACCTCGACCAGCCGTGGCCGTCGGGCGCCGACGGACCCCGCGGCCGTACCTCCGGCAACAACAGGGTCGTCCTGCCGGACGGCTGGCTGAAGGACCCCTACGACTGCGCGGGCGTGTCCGAGGACGCGGAACTGGACACGTCCGGCGGCTGAGCCGCCGGACGTGAGGTGCGCGCGCCGCCCCGCGCGCGCACCGGACCCGGACCCGTCAGGCGCCACCCACCGCCGTGAGCAGGGCCAGGGGGGCCGCCGCCGACCTCGACTCCCTGACACAGGCGTGCGGGTAGGGCACCGGCTCGGCATGGGTGTCGCGCCCGTAGCCCGCGAGGACCTCGGGGAGGCGGTGACCGGCGGCCGTGGCGGCGTCCACGAGCGCGTGCGCCACCGTACGGGCCTCGTCGTGCAGGCCGTACCGCGCCAGCCCCAGCGTGATGAGGGCGTTGTCGTGGGGCCAGACCGAACCCCGGTGATACGACAGCGGATGGTAGGCGGGCTGGCCGGAGGCGAGTGTGCGCACGCCCCAGCCGGAGAAGAAGTCCGGTTCGAGGAGCCGGCGGCCCACCAGCTCGCCGTACTCCTTGTCCAGCAGGCCCGACCACAGCAGATGACCCGCGTCCGAGGCGAGCGCGTCGACATGGCGGCCGTCGCCGTCCAACGCCAGCGCGGGGAAGGAGTGTTCACTCATCCAGAAGTCCCGCTGGAACCGGTCGCGGAGGTCGGCGGCGGCCTGTTCCAGGAGCGCCGCGTAGACCTCGTCGCCCCAGACCGTGCGGGCCAGCAGCGCGGTGCGGCGCAGCGCGTCGTACGCGTATCCCTGGGCGCCCGCCGCCATCACCGGCCCGGTCGGGCGGCTGCCGTCGGCCGAACAGATGGCGCCGGGGGAGTCCTTCCAGTTCTGGTTGGCGAGGCCGCCGCCGTCCGCGCGGTAGACGAGATAGCCGCGCGAGGTCAGCCCGCCGTGGTCCAGCATCCAGCCGATCGCCGCACGGGCGTTGGGCTCCAGCCGGCGGGCCAGCGCCACATCACCGGTCCGCTCGGTGTACGCGCCGAGGAGCACCAGGAACAGCGGCGTCGCGTCCACCGAACCGTAGTAGCGCCCGTACGGCACCTGCCCGAAGTGCGCCAGCTCGCCGTGCCGCACCTCGTGCACGATCTTGCCGGGCTGGGCGACCGTGTCCGCGCCCACCTCGACCGCCTGGGTGGCGGCCAGCGCGGGCAGCGTGGCGGCGGCGAGCTGGGGCCGGTAGGGCAGCGCGAAGAGCGAGGTGAGCAGCGCGTCACGGCCCAGCAGGGTGAGGAACCAGGGGACTCCGGCCGCGGGAACCCGCAGCTCCTCGCCGTCCGGGCCCGTCGCCGGCACCTGGAGGACCGCCAGGTCCGACAGGCCCCGCGCACAGGCCGCGGCCAGCTCCGGCCAGCCGGTCGGGAAGGGCACGCCCTCCGCGAACTCGCCCTCCAGGGCGAGGAGTCGCTCATTGGCCGCGGCGGGGGAGGCGGGCACCCGCGGCGCGTGCGTGGCGCCGTGCGGACGGGCCGCGACCCGGAGCGCCAGCTCCGCCGAGCCGTGCGGTTCGAGGTCGAGGGTCCATACGAGGCGACGCGCGCCCGTGCCCGTCTCCTCCACCCCGTCCGGAGCGGGCTCGGAGGTGACCGTCGTACGGGACTGCCACTCCCCGCGCCGATAGCTGAACTCCACGCCGTCGTCGAGGACCTGGCGCTGGCGCACGACGCCCGTCTTCGCGTACGTGCGGTAGTCGGAGCGCAGCTCGAACTGGTCCGTGAAGTCGGCGTCCGCGGTGACCGCGATGCGGACCGTGGTGGTCGTCGGACGGTTGCTGGTGACGCGCAGCGCCTCCACGAACGCTCCCTCGGCGACGGCCTGTTCGCGGAACAGTGTGTACGCGGGCGGTTCGTTGCGGCCGCCCCGCGGCACCAGCACACAGCGTGCCGTGTCACCGTCCGCGACCGGCGTGAGCGCCTCGGGCACCGCGCCGTCCACCGTCAGCTGCCAGCGGCTGAGGTGCCGGGCGTCCCGGACGAATAACCCGTCCGGAGAGCTGCCGCCCCGTACTCCGCTGATGTCCCCGCCGTCGCCCACGGCGGCGAACGTCCCACCGTGCACGAGCAGATGATGCCGGTCCGTCATCCCCGGTCCCCTCCCTTGGCGCCCGTCTCGAACGCGAATGCGCGCTGTCCCGCAGTGCTGTGTGCCGTGTCGATCAACGCGTCGTGCCCCGCCGGGGACACGACCGGTGCCGCCCCGGAGGGCTCGTGCAGCAGGTCGAGCGTCAGCGCCGCCGTCCAGCTGAAACCGAGCGCTCCGCAGGCCTCGCCGGTGTACGGGTCCACGTACTCCGCGAACCCGGACTCGCCGGCGGTGTCCAGCAGGGCGGCCCGCAGTCCGTCCGCCCGCCCGTGCTCCCCGTGCAGCCGCAGCCCGCGCTCCAGCAGCCAGTTGGTGTTGAACCAGGCCGGTCCCCGCCAGTACCGGTGCGGATCGAACGCCTCGCCGGTCAGGTCGTAACTGGGCGCGAGCCGCGTCGCCCCGCCCAGCCCGAAGTGCGGCCCGCCCGCGGTCCGTACGAGCGTGGCCGCGATGTCGCGGGGCAGCGCGGGGAGGATGAGCGGGAGCAGCCCGGCGACACTGCGCTCGGGGATCAGGGCACCGCGCCCGCCGTTCTCCTCGCTCCGCTCGTCACGGCAGAAGAACATGCCCTCCGCCGGATCCCACAGCCGCTCCACCAGTGCCGCCGTCAGCCGCTCGGCGCGCGCGTGGCGGGCGGTTCCCGCCGCGCCCAGCTCCTGGGCGATACAGGCCAGCGCGTGTTCCGACGCGATCAGCAGAGCGTTGAACGCCGGGTCCTCGACGGCGAACTCGCCGCCGCCGTCGGCGTACCCCCGGTCCCGGTAGTCCGTGGCCAGCCGTACGTACCGCCCGTAGTCGAGGTCCGTCGGCCGGTCCTCGGGGGCGCCGTGGTCGAGGTCGGCGCGCCGGAAGGAGCGGGCCGGTGCCGGGGTGACCCGGCCGAGCGGGGCGTCCCAGCAGGGACTGTTGTCCATGCCCTGCTCCCAGGGGTGGACCACACAGGCGAGGCCCCCGCCGCCCAGGTCCCGGCGGTGCAGGAGATAGCGGTGCCAGGCCGCCAGCCGGGGATACATCCGGGAGAGGAAGGAGCGGGCCCGGGACAGCCCCGGGTCCGCCCGGTGCACCAGCCACACGGCGAGCGCGTGCACAGGTGGCTGCACGATGCCCGACGTCTGTACGGTGCGCGGGGCGCCCGCAGCGCGCCCCGCGGTCGAGGAGCGCCAGAAGTCGGGGCTCGGGAAGTAGGCGTCGAGCGGGACGGAGGGGTTGAACACGATGTGCGGGACGCGCCCGTCGGCCCACTGCGCGCCGAGCAGGGTCTCCAGCTCCGTCTGCGCCCGCAGGGGGGACAGATGGCGCAGGCCGATCGCGATGAACGCCGAGTCCCAGGACCACTGGTGCGGATACAGACCGCGCGAGGGCACCGTGGACGTTCCCGTCCAGTTGCCGTTCAGCACGCGGGACGCCCTGAGGTGCAGCGACCCCGAAGGGTCGGCAGGATCGTATACAAGCGGTCCGGTCCGGGCGATCTCGCCCGGTCCGGGTGGAGAGGGCGGGCCGGAGGCGTGCACGGGTGCGCCGGAGGTACGCATGGGGGTGGTGAGCCCCGTGCGCAGGGCGGTGAGCTGGGTTGTGCTGTCCACTCAGGTCTCCCCGAAGACGTCCGACCGACCAGTTCGGCAGTAGCTGCCGTAGGGTTACGTCTATTTAACACGCAAAACTCAATATGTAATGCAGAGTTGGGGAACGCAAGAGGGTGCGCATGACAGAAAGGGCGGGGAGGACCGTGAAGACCGGCAACCAGGCAAGCTCCGGAGAGCTGCTCGAACTGGTGCGCAGCGGCCGGGCGACCACGCGCGGCGCGCTCCAGCGGGCCACCGGCCTGTCGCGGGCCACGGTCGGCCAGCGGCTCGACCGGCTGTTCCGCGCGGGCTGGCTCCGCGAGGGAGCCGGCGGCCCCGTCGACTCACCGCTCGGCGGCCGTCCCTCCATCACCCTGGAGTTCGACGACGAGCACGCCGTCGTCCTCGCCGCCGACCTCGACACCCGGCACGGCCGGGCCGCCGTCCTCACCCTGACCGGAGAGATCCTCGCCGAGCACGCGGGCCCGCTGGTGGTCGACGACGGTCCCGAGGCCGTCCTCGGCGAGCTCGGGCGCTGGTTCGCCGAGCTGCTGGAGAAGTCCGGGCAGCGCGCCGACGCCGTCTGCGGCATCGGGCTCGCGGTGCCGGGCCCGGTCGACAGCGACACCGGCCGCGTGGTGCAGCCGCCGATCATGCCGGGCTGGGACGGCTACGACATAAGGGGCCGGCTGGGCCGCGCCTTCGCCGAACACGCGGGCACCGGCGCCGCCGAGGTACCCGTGCTCGTCGACAACGACGCCAACCTCATGGCGTACGGGGAGCAGCGCGTCGGCTATCCGGACTGCTCGGCGTTCGCGCTGGTCAAGGTCTCCACCGGTATCGGAGCGGGCATGATCGTGGGCGGCACGGTGTACCGGGGCATCGACGGCGGGGCCGGCGACATCGGGCACATCCGGGTGGGCGCCGACGCCCTGTGCCGGTGCGGCTCGTACGGATGTCTGGCCGCCGTCGCCAGTGGCGGTGCGGTGGCACGCCGGCTCGCGGAGTCCGGGGTCCCGGCCGCGTCCGGCTCGGACGTGCGGGACCTGCTGGCTGCCGGGCACCCCGAGGCGATGGCCCTCGCGCGGGAGGCGGGCCGGCAGGTCGGGGACGTCCTGGCCACCGTGGTGACGCTGCTCAACCCTGGCGTGCTGATGATCGCCGGGGATCTGGCCGGAACCCCCTTCCTCACGGGGGTCCGGGAGCTGCTGTACCAGCGGGCGCTGCCCCGCTCCACCGCTCATCTGGACGTGGTGACGTCCCGGCTCGGTGAGCGGGCCGGCCTCGTGGGCGCGGGGGCGATGGTCGTGGAGTACCTGTACGCGCCGGAGCGGGCCGAGGAGCGCCTGGCGGCCCTCGGCGTGTGACGGACGGCCGCGGCCCCGGGCAGGGAGGCCCCGGGCCTCCCTGCCCGCGGGTCACCGCTCCTGGTGCCGTCCGGCCCGGGGATCGTCCCCCTCCGGCGTCCGCGGTCCGCGGCCGTCCGTCCCGGGGTCATCCGAGCGGGTTGTCCGTGCGTGGCATCCGTGCGTGGCATCCGTGTGCGACATCCGTGTGTGACATCCGTGTGTCGTGTCCGGATCGTGGTCCGCATGATGAAATCTGACTCCTCCACGTGGCGTGATTCTCGCCACCCTTGATAAGGGTCACGCTCAGATGAGCGGATCTTGGGCGATTGCACTTCCCTAAGGGGTGGCACTCAGTGCCACGCTCTGATCGTTCATCGATTAAACTCAGACGTGCCGAAGCTCGCTCACCTGAGCGTCTGAAGCGATCTATGTGCGTTGATTCGTTCAAGAAGTGAAAACACCGCTGTCGGATGGCTTGCCAAGCTTTGACTTTTGATCCGGTGGCGGACGAGTGGTTACAGGCGCATGACGCGCAAGTGGACGTACCCAGACGCCTTCGATCTGGGTATGTTCCCCGTCGTCAGGGCAGCCACCGCGACGTCGAGGAGTCGAGACTCGTGTCGGAAAACAAAGATCCCCACGTAGCTGAGAGCGGCGAAAGCGGCGTTGGCGGAGTGAAGTTCGTTTATGACTTCACCGAGGGCAACAGGGACCTCAAGGACCTCCTCGGGGGCAAGGGCGCCAACCTTGCCGAGATGACCAACCTGGGCCTTCCCGTCCCGCCCGGCTTCACCATCACCACCGACGCGTGCAAGACCTACCTCGACAGTGGCGAGGAGCCGGCGGCACTGCGTGACGAGGTGAGTGCGCACCTCGACGCCCTCGAGGCGAAGATGGGCAAGAAGCTCGGCCAGGCCGACGATCCTCTGCTCGTGTCCGTCCGTTCCGGGGCGAAGTTCTCCATGCCCGGCATGATGGACACCGTCCTGAACATCGGGCTCTCCGACAAGTCGGTGCTGGGCCTCGCCAAGCAGGCCGGCGACGACCGCTTCGCGTGGGACTCCTACCGCCGTCTCATCCAGATGTTCGGCAAGACGGTCCTCGGCGTGGACGGCGAGCTCTTCGAGGACGCGCTGGACGCGGCGAAGGACCTCAAGAAGGTCACCGTCGACACGGACCTCGAAGCGGCCGATCTGAAGAAGCTCGTCACCAAGTTCAAGAAGATCGTCAAGACCGAGGCCGGCCGGGACTTCCCGCAGGACCCGCGCGAGCAGATGGACCTCGCCATCCACGCGGTCTTCGACTCCTGGAACACCGACCGCGCCAAGCTGTACCGCCGCCAGGAGCGCATCCCGCACGACCTCGGCACGGCCGTCAACGTCTGTTCGATGGTCTTCGGCAACCTCGGCCCCGACTCCGGCACCGGCGTCGCCTTCACCCGCGACCCCGCCTCCGGCCACCAGGGCGTGTACGGCGACTACCTCCAGAACGCCCAGGGCGAGGACGTCGTCGCCGGTATCCGCAACACGGTCCCGCTCGCGGAGCTGGAGTCGATCGACAAGAAGTCGTACGACCAGCTCATGCAGATCATGGACACCCTGGAGAACCACTACAAGGATCTCTGCGACATCGAGTTCACCATCGAGCGCGGTCAGCTGTGGATGCTCCAGACCCGCGTCGGCAAGCGCACGGCGGGCGCGGCCTTCCGCATCGCCACGCAGCTCGTGGACCAGGGCCTGATCGACGAGGCCGAGGCGCTCCAGCGGGTGACGGGCGCCCAGCTCGCGCAGCTGATGTTCCCGCGCTTCGACGACGAGGCGAAGGTCGAGCAGGTCGGCCGGGGCATTGCGGCGTCGCCGGGCGCGGCCGTGGGCAAGGCGGTCTTCGACTCGTACACCGCCGTGAAGTGGTCGCGCTCCGGTGAGAAGGTCATCCTGGTCCGCCGGGAAACGAACCCCGACGACCTGGACGGCATGATCGCGGCGGAGGGCATCCTGACCTCGCGCGGCGGCAAGACCTCCCACGCGGCCGTCGTGGCGCGCGGCATGGGCAAGACCTGTGTCTGCGGCGCCGAGGAACTCGAGGTCGACACCAAGCGGCGCCGGATGACCGTGCCCGGCGGGCGCGTCGTCGAGGAGGGCGACGTGATCTCCATCGACGGCTCGAGCGGCAAGGTCTACCTGGGTGAGGTCCCGGTGGTCCCGTCCCCCGTCGTGGAGTACTTCGAGGGCCGGATGCACGCGGGTGCCAACGACGCCGACGAGCTGGTCGAGGCCGTGCACCGGATCATGGCGTTCGCCGACCGCAAGCGCCGCCTGTGGGTCCGCGCCAACGCCGACAACGCCGAGGACGCGCTGCGCGCCCGCCGCTTCGGCGCCCAGGGCATCGGTCTGTGCCGTACGGAGCACATGTTCCTCGGCGACCGCCGGGAGCTGGTCGAGCGCCTGATCCTCGCGGACACCGAGGCCGAGCGCGAGGAGTCGCTGCAGGCGCTCCTGCCGCTCCAGAAGCAGGACTTCGTGGAGCTGTTCTCGGCGATGGACGGCCTTCCGGTCACGGTCCGGCTCCTGGACCCGCCCCTGCACGAGTTCCTGCCCGACATCACCGAGCTGTCGGTCCGCGTGGCTCTGGCGGAGTCTCGTCAGGAGCCCCACGAGAACGAACTCCGGCTCCTCCAAGCCGTTCACCGGCTGCACGAGCAGAACCCGATGCTGGGTCTGCGCGGTGTGCGACTCGGCCTGGTCATTCCCGGCCTGTTCACCATGCAGGTACGGGCGATCGCCGAGGCCGCGGCCGAGCGCAAGACGGCCAAGGGCGACCCGCGCCCGGAGATCATGATTCCGCTCGTCGGCACCGTCCAGGAGCTGGAGATCGTCCGTGAGGAGGCCGACCAGGTCATCGCGGAGGTCGAGGCGGCGACGGGGGTTCAGCTGAAGCTGTCGATCGGCACGATGATCGAGCTGCCGCGCGCCGCGCTGACCGCCGGTCAGATCGCCGAGGCGGCGGAGTTCTTCTCCTTCGGCACCAACGACCTGACCCAGACGGTGTGGGGCTTCAGCCGCGACGACGTGGAGGCCTCGTTCTTCACGGCCTACCTGGAGAAGGGCATCTTCGGCGTCAGCCCGTTCGAGACGATCGACCGGGACGGCGTGGGTTCCCTGGTGAAGCTGGCGGTGGAGGCCGGTCGCGCCACCCGCCCCGACCTGAAGCTCGGCGTCTGCGGCGAGCACGGCGGCGACCCCGAGTCGGTCCACTTCTTCCACGAGGTGGGACTCGACTACGTCTCCTGCTCCCCGTTCCGCATCCCGGTCGCCCGCCTGGAAGCGGGCCGCGCGGCCTCCAGCTCGACAGGCAGCGACCACCGGTAGACCCCGGAGTCCGCGCCGGTCACCTCACCCTCACCGACCCGGCAACGGCACCGGCATCCAGAACGAAGGGGCGGCACCCTGTGCGGAGATGCCGCCCCTTCGGGCTTCGTCGGCGAAGGCCGGACGGGTGGTCACCCCATCGCACCGGCCGATGCCCGGGAGCCGACGAGGGCGGACTCGTGCACGGCGAACACGGCGTCGCACCGATCCCGGACGCCGGCATCGTGGGTGGCGATGACCACGGCGCATCCGGCGTCGCTCATCTCCCGAAGGATGTCGATGACAACAGCGCTGTTGTCATCGTCGAGCGCACCGGTCGGCTCGTCCGCGAGCACCAGGGCCGGCCGCTGGACCATGAGACGGGCCAGCGCCACGCGCTGCTGTTCCCCACCGCTGAGATGGTGGATCTTCTCCTTCTCCCGCCCCGCCAGACCGACACGCTCAAGGGCTTCGGTGACAGCCGCACGGCCCTTGTCCGTGTTCTTGCCCCCGCCCTCGCCCCGCGCCGCCCGCCGTGGCCTGACCACCACGTCCAGGTTCTCCGCGACCGTCGCGTTCTCGATCAGCGCATAGTGCTGAAACAGATAGCCGAGAGTGTCGCGGCGGAACCGACGGACATCGCCTCGGCCGAATCGGGTGATGTCCTTGCCCTCGTACCGAATGGTCCCGGTACTCGGCCTGTCGAGCAGCCCAAGACAGTTGAGGAGGGTCGACTTGCCGGATCCACTCGGTCCCACGAGGGCGAGCATCTCACCGCGATGCACGGTGAGGTCGACGTTGCGCCACAAGGTCCGGGCGCCGAAGACCTTCGAAAGATTCTCGATATCGATCACAACATACTCCGGCTCGGTAGGGCGGCTTTCGTACCGGCGGGGCTCATGTCTCCGTCGCCCCTTCCTTCACGATGCGGCGATGGAAAAACGCGAGGGCGAGAAGTACGGCCCCCAGCTCGAAAACAACAAGACCGGTGATGACGGTGAGATCCAGTGCAGTGACGTGAACCGCCTGGAAGGGAGCGGGCGCACCGGCCGCCGCGAACTCCTCCAGTTCCTGGTTTCGCTGCCATGCCTCAAAAGGAACCCGCGTGGCGAAGACGGCAGCGATAGCCACTTCCACGGCGAGAATGAAGCGATGGTTGGCGACATATCTCCAGCCGCCGATGTGCCGTATGAATATACTCTGCGCATTCTTTCGCGAGTAGATGAGACAGACGCCGACCCCGGCGATGAGGAGCACTGTCACGGCAACGGCAAGGTTGAAAATCTCAAGGCGAAGTTTGTTGGTCGAATTCCGGAGGTCCAGAGCGGTTTTCTGCCCGACCGGACTCACGGAATTAACATAGTTGCTGACCTGTTTCGACTCGATGGCATTGAATACGTCATCGGGGTCGGGGAAGATCACTCCATCCTGGGTTGCGAACGAGGTGTAGGCATCGTTCGTGAGGAAACGCGAACCATTGGGGACGACGACGAGAATCGGATCGCGCACCAGGGATCTGTCCTCGTCCGCACTGTGCGCCGAGTTGTAGGCGTAGGTACCGGTGTTGTAGCCGAAGAGGCGCTGTCCGGTCCTGCTGTCGCGCGTTTCGATCGGGATGTGCCGGCTGAGATCCGGATCGATGATCCTGGAGACCGCCTTGGTGATCGTCGGCGTGTGGGAGGAAAGGGAGGCGGGAATGATGACCCGCACCGGACGCGAGTCCGGCGTTTCTCCGCTCCGGGCCTCAGAGGTATAACGCCGTCCCGACGGATCGAGCACCGGCTGCTTGCTGAGATACGTGTCGTTGACGACGAGAATCTCGCCGGCCGGCAGTCGCTCGTTCGGGGCGGAGACCTGGAGATCCCTGCGCCCGGCGACAATCACCTCGCCCCGTCTGTCGGCCTGGCGCAGCCACGGGCCGACATGGTCGTTCAGCTGGTCCATGTGCATGGCGAAAGCGCCGTTGAGACGGATCGAGACCGCGTCGCCCACCGTGCCGTAGAGGTCACGGTTCTCCTGGCGTGTCAGTACGTCCCGGCTCGCGAGGGTGACATTGGTGGCGATGGCGAGAGCGAGCAGCAGCGCGGGGATCCGGACGAGGTAGACGCTGATGGACGCGGCCTTCGAAGGCAGTTCGCCTTTCAGGGCGCCCAGTACGTCGACCTTGTACGTGAGGGCCAGCGCGGCCGCGTGCGTGGCCAGCGCCAGGGCGCCGAGCAGGGCGGCGATACCCGCCGCCAGCGAGGCGAACAGCCCCAGCCGGGCGAGACCGTTGTAGAAGCCGAGGAAGGCGAGCGCCGTGACCGTGACGGTGGCGACCGCCACCGACCAGAACACCGCCAGCTGCCGTAGATCGCGAAGCAGGATGCCGGCGAAGGACAGGCCCTGCATCCGGAGGACTCCGTACGCCTTCGCGTTGAGGAGCACGCTCGCGCCGGTCATCGTCAGCGCCGCGAGGGCGACCACGCAGAGGGCCCAGTACAGGGGATCGTCCGAGTACCGCTCGGCCAGTTCCTGGTACGACAAGGGGTGGGTGACGGCCACGGTCATGCCGAGCTCGTCGAACTCGGCCCGCAGGGCATCGGCCGCCGCGGCCGACCCGAACACGTAGTAGGAACCGCGCGGGTCCTGTTGCCCGATCTCGGCGATCGGATGCACGCGCGTCTCGTAGTTCCTGCTGAACTCCGGGTATCCCTTGTCCAGCCACTCCGCTGTCGTGGAATGGGGCCCGCCCGGAGCCAGATACAGATGCCGAACCCCGTCGGAGTTCTTCAGATCGGGCACCTCGCGAGCCACTCCGACCGAGTGCTCGGCGGAGAACGACGTGATGTCCCGGACGACCTGAGCACTGCTGACGGAATCGTCGGAATCCATCACGTCGATCAGGGCCGAGTTTCCCAGGACCCCGCCCTCGTCCAGGCTCCGCAGGAACAGAAAGGCCAGCACGGCGGAGAAGGCCAGTACGGCGGCGTGGACGAAACGTATACCTCGATGCAGCATGGAATACCTAGGTTGAGGGCGCTCGCTCGGGAGCGCGCGTCCGGGAATTCAGAGTCCGAGAGAAAAGCTGTGGAGGCGAGCGAGGCTCGCCTCCACAGCCGCAAAGCCCATCCGGCAAGCCCAGCCGAGCAGTCGGGAGCGGCGCCACTCTCGGCGGCTTCCTAGGCTTGTCGAGATTCGACCCAGAGAATTAGCAGTTCGGGTCGTAGTAGTACGACACCGAGCCGTTCAGCCCCGCCGAAGCCAGGGACCACTCGCCCTTGGCCGTGCAGCCGCTGCCGAATACGTGGCCGCCCGTCTTCACCGAGGACGCGTGCTTGTTGTTCGGGTGCTTGTAGTTCGACCACGCCGTGTTGGCGCCCTTGTCGTAGCTCCACCTGCCACCGCCGACGTCGACACTGGTGGCCAATGCCGGCGTGGCCGCGGCCACGATGATGGCGGTGGCCGCCAGCACAGCCTTTACCCCGTTTTGCATGCTCAAGACTGACTCCTAGTCATCTGTTCTGGTCGGAACAGGAATAGATCTTGATCGAAACGTACGGCCGCGGGCAACCGAATATCTGAGTGATCCAGATCACGGCAAATTTGGGTCGCGACATGCATCGGCCGGCATGGTCCATTTCTGGCCGAGTCCGCCATGGGGTATGCGATTCGGAACGGGCCATGGGACGCGTGAGCGGATGCAAAAAAGCCTTTCGTGGTTGCGTCGGATATCGCCAAATCCTGACAGCACTTTTCAGCCACAATGCCCCGTGTGTGGCGGCATTTTCGGTCTCCATATACTCTCGACGAGTTCCGAGGCGGGGCAGGCAATGTCGCCTGCCTTTCCGGGCAGGGCAATTCGCGATTCCGCGGTACTTCCGCGCAACCCGAAAGCCGGTCCGGTGGGTCTTGGCCAAGTCGACGAACCGCCGACTTCAGTCGGTACCGCTACCCCGAGGGCCTGACCACCTTCATGAATCCCCCGATAACCACCGGCCGCCGCTCCCTGCCCGTATGGCCGATTTCCGCGCTGTGGACCCTGGCCCTGGGCCTGTGGGGGCTGTCCCGGCAGCACAGTCTGTGGCGGGACGAGGCGGCGACCTGGCAGGTGGCCCAACGGCCCACCGCCGAGATCTGGCACATGCTGGGACAGGTCGACGCCGTACACGGGCTCTACTACCTGCTGATGCACGGACTGTTCGAGTGCTTCGGGCCCGGCACGGCGACGCTGCGACTGCCGTCCGTGCTGGCCATGGCGGTGGCGGCGGCGTGTGTGACCGTCATCGGCCACCGACTGGCCGGGGTGTGGGCGGGTCTGGGGGGAGGGCTGGCGCTCGGACTGCTTCCGGCGGTGCAGTTCTATCTGCAGGAGGGCCGCCCGTACGCGCTGGTCGCGGCCGGCGCCGCGATCTCGACGCTGCTGCTGGTGACCTTGCTCATGGGACGTGGCAGAGCGGCACTTTGGGCGGCCTACGGGGGCACGATCCTGCTGTGCGGACTGCTGAACTGGCTGTCGCTGATGATTCTGCCCGCGCACGCCGCGACCCTGGCCCGCACGAGGGCCGGACGCGGAGTGTGGGCCCGCTGGACGGCGGCCTCGGCGGCGGCCGTTGCGGGTGTGCTGCCCCTGATCCTGTTCAGCCGGAGTCAGTCCGCCCAGATCTCCTGGATACCGCCGCTGACCTGGCACATGCTGATCGGCCCGGCGGTCCTGCTGGCGATCGGCGGCCTCGGCGCCCTGGTGGACCGCCCCCGCGCGGGCCGATTGTCGGTGGCGGCCGTGGGGCTGCCGCTGCTCGCGGTGCCGCAGCTCATTCTGATCGGCCTCTCCCTGGTCCAGCCGCTGTTCCTGGACCGGTACGTCCTGTTCAGTCTGCTGGGTCTGGCACTGCTGATCGGAACCGCGCTGGGCACGGCGATACGGGCGGCCGCGCCGCGCTTCCCGAGGGCGGCCCCGTGGATCCTGCCCGTGACCATCGCCGTGGCGACGACGGCACTGCTGCCGCAGTCGCTGGCCAAGCGCTCCGCGGCGAGCCGGGTGGACGACGTCCTGTCCGTGGCGGCGGACGTACGACGGCTCAAGGAGCCCGGAGACGCGGTCCTCTTCATACCGGCAGCGCGCCGCGACACCAAGTTGGTCTCCCCGCACGCCTTCACCGGCCTGGGGGACATAGCGCTGACCGAGAGCCCGCAGAAGTCCGGCACCCTGAAGGGCGTGGAGGCCGGCCCGGCTCGGATCCGCGCCGAGATGCTGACCCGGCGGCGGATCCTCCTGGTGACGGACGCGCCGAAGGTCGCGAGGGCGGTGTCGGCGAAACGGGACCGAATGAAGACCTCAGTACTGGAGAAGTACTTCACGCCGGTGGCGGACGAGCAGGTCCGGGGCCGCAGGGTGACGGTGTACCGACGCAACGACAGCTCATGACCCCTCGGCCACTCCACTCCGGCCGGCGGCCCCGGACAAGAGACCCGAGGCCGGACGGAACGCCTCCCCGGGACGGAAATCCCAGGTCGGCGACGCAACGCGCTGTGCCCCGGCAGGATTCGACCGTGCGACACCCGCTCTAGGCTGGAGCCGCCCTCACCCCCCCGTGGAAGGAATCCGCCATGTCCGGCTGGAACGCGCAGGCCGTCCCCGATCAGCGCGGGCGCACCGCCGTCGTCACGGGGGCCAACAGCGGTCTCGGGTACGTGACCGCGCGCGAGCTCGCCCGCCGCGGCGCCCGGGTCGTCCTCGCCTGCCGCAGCGAGGGGCGGGGCGCCGAGGCCGTGGACCGGCTCGTGGTCGAAGTGCCGGGCGCGGAGGTCGAGTTCATACAGCTGGATCTCGGGGAGCTGGACTCCGTGAGGGAGTTCGCGAGCGTCTGCGAGCGGACGCACGACCGGCTCGATCTCCTCGTCAACAACGCCGGGGTCATGGCGCTGCCTCTCGGCCGCACCGCCGACGGGTTCGAGACCCAGTTCGGCGTCAACCACCTCGGGCACTTCGCGCTCACCGGGCTGCTGCTCCCGATGATCGCCGAGACCCCCGGGGCGCGGATCGTCACCGTGTCGAGCATGGTCCACGCGCTCTCGAACATCGACATCGACGACCTGAACAGCGAGAACGGGCCCTATCGCCGCTGGATCGCCTACGCCCGGTCCAAGACCGCCAACCTCCTCTTCACGCACGAACTCGCGCGGCGGCTGTCCCGCACGGGGAGCGACGCGGTCGCGGCCGCCGCGCACCCCGGGTACGCCTCCACCAACCTGCAGGCCGCCGGTCCCCGGCTGGAGGGGCGCAAGGGCGCCGAGCGGTTCATGGAGATCGGCAACCGCGTCTTCGCACAGAGCGCCGAGGCCGGGGCCCTGCCGACGCTGTACGCGGCCACCGCGCCCGGCGTGCGGCCCGACACCTTCGTCGGACCGTCCTTCGCGATGTGGCGTGGCTCGCCCGCGAAGTCCTGGCGGGCCGGCTGGACCCGCGACGACATCGCGGGAGAACTGCTCTGGGCCGCCTCGGAGCGGCTGACGGGCGTCACCTACGAGGGGCTCAAGGACTGACACCGGCGGGGCCGACACCGGCGCCGCCACGAGGGAATCGAGGGCGGACACCGGCGCCGCCGAGAACCTGCGGGCGCCGGCGGCCGGCGGATGCCCCGCTCGGTCCCGGTCCGGCGCGCGGCTGCCCGGGTCAGGCCGCCCGCACCTCGTACGTCGTCACCCGTACGTCCTCGTCGTCCAGGCACCGCCCCGACTCCAGGTCGAAGCGCTGCTTGAGCAGCGGGGAGGCCACGAACGGGCGGCCCCGGTGCGTTCCGGTCAGCCCGCGGGAGAGCACCGCCGCGCCGCTGAACGGGTCACGGTTGTCGATGGCGTACGTCCGTCCCGCGCGGTCGGTGAACAGGGCGGCCTGGCTGCCGTCCGGGAGGAGCGCGGCGACCCCCCGGCCGGGGGTCAGCAGGGCCAGCTCACAGATCGTGAACCAGCCGTCCTCCAGCAGGAGCTGGAGCTTGAGGGCGGCCGTCGTCCGGGTCGTCTCGGGTGCCAGGGTCATCGCTGGGCACTTCCTTCCAGGGCTTCTTGGGGACGGTGTCCGATGGTCAGCAGCGGCAGGTCGGGCTTGATCTGGTCGCGCTCGGGGACGAAGCCGACGACCGGGTCCGGGGTGTCCGGGGCGTTCACGAAGGACACGAACCGGCCCAGCTTCTCGGGGTCGTTGATGGTCTCGGCCCACTCGTCCCGGTAGTTCGCGACATGCGCGGTCATCAGCGACTCCAGCTCCTCGCAGATCCCGAGCGAGTCCTCCACCACCACCTCCCGGACGTGGTCCAGGCCGCCGGGAATCCGCTCCAGCCAGGTCGAGGTGCGCTCCAGTCGGTCCGCCGTGCGGATGTAGAACATCAGGAAGCGGTCGATGAGGCGGATCAGTTCGGCGTCGCCCAGATCCTGGGCCAGCAGGTCCGCGTGGCGCGGGGTCGCGCCGCCGTTGCCGCCGACGTACAGGTTCCAGCCGTTGGAGGTGGCGATGATGCCGAAGTCCTTGGACTGGGCCTCGGCGCACTCGCGGGCGCACCCGGAGACCGCCGACTTGAGCTTGTGCGGGGAGCGCAGACCCCGGTAGCGCAGCTCCAGGTCGATCGCCATCCGGACCGAGTCCTGCACGCCGTACCGGCACCAGGTCTGTCCGACACAGGACTTGACGGTGCGCAGCGACTTTCCGTACGCGTGCCCGGACTCGAAGCCGGCGTCCACCAGCCGTGCCCAGATCAGCGGGAGCTGCTCCACCCGCGCGCCGAACATGTCGATCCGCTGGCCTCCGGTGATCTTCGTGTAGAGCCCGAAGTCCCGTGCCACCTCGCCGATCACGATGAGCTTCTCGGGAGTGATCTCGCCGCCGGGGATGCGCGGCACGATGGAGTACGAGCCGTTCTTCTGGAGGTTGGCGAGGAAGTGGTCGTTGGTGTCCTGGAGCGCGGCCTGTTCGCCGTCCAGGACGTAGCCGTCGGCGCCGATGGTCGGGGCCAGGGAGGCGATGATCGAGCCGACGGCGGGCTTGCAGACCTCGCAGCCGTCACCGCCCCGGGCCTCCTCGCGGCCGTACCGGTCGAGCAGCGTCCGGTACGAGGTGATCCTGAGCGCCAGGACGATCTCGTACAGCTCCTCGCGGGTCTGCCCGAAGCAGCCGCACAGGCCGTGGTCGACCTCGACGCCGCTCGCGGCCAGTTCCTCATTGACGAGCTGACCGAGGACCTTGACGCAACTTCCGCAGCCCGTACCGGCCTTGGTGCACTTCTTGACCTCGGGGACGGTCGTGCAGGAGTGCTCGGTGACCGCGCCCCTGATCGTGCCCTTGGTGACGTTGTGGCAGGAGCAGATGACCGCCGAGTCGGGGAGCGCGGAGGGGCCGAGGGCCACCGGGGCCCCCGCGCCCGCCGGCAGCACCAGCTGCTCGGGGGAGATCGGCGGCACCGAGCCGGTGAAGGCGCGCAGGGTGCCGTAGGCGTCCGCGTCGCCGACCAGGATGCCGCCGAGGAGCTGACCGTCGCGGCCGATGACCAGCTTCTTGTAGGTGCCCGAGCGCGAATCCGCGTAGACGACGTCGAGGCAGTCGGCGGTGGCCCCGTGCGCGTCGCCGAACGAGGCGACGTCGACACCGAGGAGCTTCAGCTTCGTCGACAGGTCGGCGCCGGTGAAGCTCGCCTCGTCGGCGGCGATCGTCGCGGCGGCCGTCGCGGCCATCTCGTAGCCGGGCGCGACGAGTCCGTACACCCGGCCGTCCGCGGCCAGGGCGCACTCGCCGATCGCGAACACGGACGGGTCGGAGGTGCGGCACTGCTCGTCGACCGTGATGCCGCCGCGCTCGCCGACGGTGAGCCCCATGTCACGGGCGAGCTGGTCGCGCGGACGGACTCCCGCCGAGAACACCACCAGATCCGTGGGGAGTTCGGACCCGTCGGACAGCTTCATGCCGGTCACGGCGCCGTCGTCACCGGTGACGATCTCCTGGGTGCCCGTGCCGGTGTGCACGCTCAGGCCCATGTCCTCGATGGTGCGCAGGAGCGCGGCGCCGCCGCCTTCGTCCACCTGCACCGGCATCAGGCGCGGCGCGAACTCCACGATGTGCGTGGTCAGTCCGAGCCCCTTGAGCGCACCGGCCGCCTCGAGGCCGAGCAGGCCGCCGCCGACGACGGCGCCGGTCGTCGCCCGCGCCTTCGCGTACTCCTCGATGGCGAGCAGATCCTCGATCGTGCGGTAGACGAAGCAGCCCTCGGCGTCCTTGCCGGGCACCGGCGGAACGAAGGGGTAGGAGCCGGTGGCAAGGACGAGGGTGTCGTAGCCGACAGTCAGACCGGACCGGGCGGTCACGGTGCGCGCGTCCCGGTCGATCGACTCGGCCGGATCGCCGAGGTGCAGCTCGATACCGTGCTCCTTGATGAACTCCGCGTCCGTGAGCGAGAGTTCGTCGGGTGTGCGGCCCGAGAAGTACGAGGTGAGCTGGACCCGGTCGTAGGCCGGGCGTGGCTCCTCGCAGAGCACGACCACGCGGTGCGTGGCGGTCAGGCCGCGTTCGGCGAGCGACTCCAGGAAGTGCTGTCCGACCATGCCGTGGCCGACGAGCACGATCGTGGGCGCGGTCCCGGCGTCCGGGGCCGTCGCCGCCGTTGTCATCGTCGTCGTGTCCGGGGACATTCAGGAGCCTCCGTCGTTGGTGAGCAGGTGGAGCAGCGGTGCGCCGTCCGAGGGGAGCGGCTCTGCTCCCTCCCAGGCGCGGGCGAGGGCGCCGACGGTGCCGAGTTCGCCGACGAGCACGCCGCCGACCAGCCGGTCGTCGCGGACGACGACCTTGCGGTAGGTGCCGCGGGTGGCGTCGGCGAGCTGGACGACGTCGTCGCCGGGCAGGGCATCGGTCTCGCCGAACGCGGCGAGGTCGAAGGGCGTGATGCCGCCCGCCAGGGTGAGGCGGGTGAGGGAACGGGTGCCGGTGTAGCGGGCGGGGGAGCGGGTGGCCGCGCGCTTCCCCGGCAGGGCCTCGGCCGCTATCGACTCGGCGAGGACGTCGGCCTGTTCGAGGGCCGCGGTCGCCAGCCCGTAGACCGTGCCGTCGTGCTGGGCGCAGTCGCCCACGGCCCGGATGCGGGGGTCGGACGTCCGCAGTTCGTCGTCGACGAGGATGCCCTTGTGGACGGCGAGTCCCGCGTCCTGGGCGAGGCCCGTGCGGGGATGGACGCCGCAGGCCAGTACGACGAGGTCGGCGTCCAGGGCGTATCCGTCGGCCATCTCGACGGAGCGGACCGCGCCGCCGACCGAGCGCACGTCGCGCACCCGGCACTCGGTGTGCACCTCGACGCCCAGCTCCGTGAGGTGCCGGTGCACCAGGCGGGACGCGGCCGGATCGAGCTGACGCTCCATGAGCCGTTCGGCCTGCTGCGCCAGCACCACCTGGGCCCCGCGCAACGCCAGCGCCCGGGCGGCCGACACTCCGAGCAGGCCGCCGCCGATCACGACGGCGCGGGTGCCGGGCCGGACGGCCTTCGACAGGCCCAGACAGTCGTCCATGGTGCGGAACGCGTGCACACCTTCCGGGAGTTCGTGCCGGCCCTGGGCGAACAGGCCGCGCAGCGGCGGAAGGACGGGGTTGGAGCCGGTCGCGAGGACCAGCGTGTCGTATGCGATCACCGCGCCGTCCGCGCAGCGCACCGTGCGCGTGACGCGGTCGATGCCGGTGACCCGGGCCCGGGTGAGGCGGTCGACGCCGGGAAGGGCGATCACCTCGGGGGCGTACCGTCCCGCCAGGACCTCGGCGAGCAGCACCCGGTTGTACGGGGCGTGGTCCTCGTCGCCGATCAGCGTGACGGAGACGGGAGAAGCGGCGGACCGGGCGCCGCCGGTCGCGCCGAGCTCGTCGAGCCGCCGGGCGAGACGGACACCCGCCAGTCCGGCGCCGATCACCACCACACGCGTATTCGAGGTCATGTCCACACCGTGCGGTGCCGGTGTTACCCGGTGGCATCACGTCTGTTTCCCGGGAGGAACGCTGCCCTCAGCGGGGGCGGTACCACGGTGTGAGGGTTCGGAGGGCCGGTGCGGGGTGGGCTGTGAGGTTCGGGGGGCCGGGAGGGAGACGGGACGAGCCGTGCGGCGGGGCCCGCCGAGAGGGGCGGGGGAGAGGGCAGGCGGCCCGGACACCGGCCGGCGGGGGACCGGGCCGGGGTCGGAGGCGGGTCGGAGCCGGGTGGGTGGTGGGGTCGGCCGAGCCGCCCTTCTCCGTGTGGGCGCGAGCCGGGTCGGTGGTGGGGTCGGCCGGACCCCCGGACTCCGTGCGGGCGCGAGCCGGGGTGGGTGGTGGGGTCAGCCGAACCTCCGGTCTCCGTGCGGGCACGATCGATCGGCGCGTCTGCGGGCGGAATCCTTTGAAGGGCCGGACCCCACCTGTTCCGCACCTTCGGGGTCCGGATCCCGAAGGTGCGGATTCGCGCTCCGCGGATTCGCGCGCCGCACGCGTTCCGCCCGCTCACCGTGCACGCCGCTCCACCCGCCCACGAGGGGGACCCACCATGGCCACCGCCCGCAAACCTCAGCCTCCGCCGGCCCACGACGTCCGGCTCCGGCCGCCCGCCGACCGTGACGAGGCCTCCGTACGCGTCTGGCGGTTCGTCCGGGAGCCGTTCCGGGCGGCCACCTGGCGGCAGGTCGCGTACGCACTGCTGGCCCTCCCGGCGGGAGTGGCCTGCGTCCTGCTGTCGCCGGTGGGCGCCCCGACGGGACGCTGGCAGCGGGCACTCGTGCACCGCTTCCTCGTCCGTCCCGAGGGCGGACTCACCGAGGGCGGCTCTGCCGACGCCCTTCCCGATACCGGGATTCCCGAGGGCGCGGAGCCGCCGGGGCCCTTGAAGGGATTCGTCCACGCGCTCCTCGCGGCGCCCCTCAACCTCCTCGTCCTGGCCGTCACCGGCTACGGCTGGTCCATCGTGCCGATGAACCTCGGCTGGCCCCTGCGCGCCGGCTCCGACTACGCGAACGCCTGGGGCGGGCCCACCTTCGCCGGCGCCTGGGCCTTCCACGCCCTCGTCGGCGGCGTCGGATTCCTGCTGCTCATGCCGTGGCTCGGCAGGGTCATGGCCGCCGTACAGCTCCGCCTCGCGGCGGCGCTCCTCTCCTAGGTTGGGGTCCATGAACCGCCTCCGCGCCACGCTGGGCCTCCCGTTCGGGCGGCGGGCCCTCGCGGTCCTCCTCTACGCGCTGATCGCCTTCCCGCTCGCCCTGACCGGGTTCGTGCTCACGCTCGTGGGCCTGCTGGTCGGCGGCGCGCTGTCCGTGACCACCCTCGGGCTGTGGCTGATCGCCGTCACCGTCCGCGGGGCACTCGCCCTGGGCAGGCTCCAACGTGCCCTGGCCCGTGGTCTGTTGGGGCTGGACATCGAGGAGCCGGAACGCCGCCCGGGCGCCGGGCCACTGGGCTGGCGGCGGGCGCTGCTCGCCGACCGGAGCGGCTGGCGCGCCGTCGCCTGCGCCCTGGCGACGCCCTTCACCGCCGTCCTCGGATACGTCGCCCTCGTCATCGGTTACGTCTACGGCGTCCTGCTCACCCTCCACCCCGTCCTGGAACACTGGAACTACGAGACCGAGCGGGCGGCCGACGGCACCGAGCGCCGGGTGTCGCTGGAGTTCTTCGGCTTCCAGGTCGACTCCTGGCCACGATGGCTGATCCCGGTGGCCCTCGGACTGCTGTTGCTGGCCACCGCCGCCTGGCTGCTGCGGCAGGCGCTCGCCCCGCACCGGTCCTGGATCGCCACCCTGCTCGGACCGGACCCCGCCGACCGCCGCATCCGCACCCTGGAGGAGACCCGCGCCCAGGCCGTGGACGACGCCGCGGCGACCCTGCGCCGTATCGAACGCGACCTGCACGACGGCACACAGGCCCGGCTCGTCGCCCTCGGGATGCACCTCACGATGATCAGGGAGCTGATCGCAGCCGGTGCCCCCGCGGACCGGCTGCTCACCGTCGTGGACACCGCGCGGGGCAACGCCGGGCAGGCCATCGCCGACCTGCGCCATCTCGTCAAGGGCATCCATCCGCCCGTACTGGACCAGGGCCTGGACACGGCTCTGGCCACCCTCGCCGCCGACAGCGCGCTGCCCGTCGAGCTGAGCGCAGACATCGCGGAGCGGCCGAGTCCGGCGGTCGAGTCGATCGCGTACTTCTGCGCCGCCGAACTCCTCGCCAACGCCACCAAGCACAGCGGGGCCACGCGGGCTGGTGTCACGGTGACCGCCCGGGACGGGCTGCTGCGGCTGAGCGTGCGGGACGACGGGCGCGGGGGAGCGGTGATCGGCGCGGGCTCGGGCCTGACCGGTCTGCTGGCCCGCGCGCGGACCGTCGACGGCACGCTGGCCTGCGACAGCCCGCCGGGAGGGCCTACCGTGGTCACCGTCGAACTGCCCTGCTGACCCTGGTGAACGGGAGCCCCATGCGCGTCGTCATCGCCGAGGACTCGGCCCTGCTGCGTGACGGGCTGGCCCAGCTGCTCCAGCTGCGCGGAGTGGAGGTGGTCGCGGCGGTGGGCGACGCGGACGCCCTGCTGGCCGGGGTCGCCGAGCACCGGCCGGACGTCGCCGTCGTCGACATCCGGCTGCCGCCGACCCAGACCGACGAGGGCATCCGGGCGGCCGTGCGGCTGCGCGAGGAGCACCCCGGCACCGGCGTTCTGGTCTTCTCCCAGTACGTGGAGACGAAGTACGCCGCCCGGCTGCTGAGCGACCCGGCGGGGTTCGGCTACCTCCTCAAGGAACGCGTCGTCGACATCGGCGAGTTCGTGGACGCCATGGAACGGGTCGCCTCGGGAGGCACGGCGCTCGACCCCGAGGTCGTCTCCCAGCTGTTCGGCGCGAGCCGTCGCGTCCGCGCCCTCGACACCCTCACGCCCCGCGAGCGCGAGGTCCTCGCCCTGATGGCCGAGGGCCGCACCAACCAGGCCGTCGCCGCCGCCCTCACGGTCTCCGAACGCGCCGTCGAGAAGCACATCGCCAACATCTTCCTGAAGTTCGACCTGCCTCCGTCGGACACCGGCCACCGGCGGGTTCTCGCTGTCCTGCGCTACCTGGACTCGGTGCACTGAGCGCCGGCGCCCGCGCGGGGAACCCGCCCGTGCGAACCTCTGAAGTCGCTCAAGCTTCCCAAGATCCATGGACGGCACATCTACCGTGTCCATAGGGTCGCGATCATGCCCGACATATCTCTGACCATGGTCCTTGTGCTCTGCGCCGCAGCCCTGGCGGCCGGTTGGATCGACGCCGTGGTCGGCGGCGGAGGGCTGCTTCTGCTGCCCGCCATGCTGCTCGGTCTGCCCGGCGGCACCCCGGCGGCCTACGCGCTCGGCACGAACAAGGCGGTGGCGATCGTCGGTACGACGGGAGCCGCGGTGACGTACGCGCGCAAGGCGCCCGTCGATGTGCGCCTCGCCGTACGGATCGGGGCCGCGGCGCTCGCCGGTTCCACGGCGGGGGCGTTCGTCGCGGCCGGGCTGAGCACCGACGTGCTCAAGCCGGTCGTCATGGTCGTCCTGGTCGGCGTCGGCACCTTCGTGATCCTGCGGCCCGCCTTCGGCACGGCGCCGCCGACCACCCCGGTCTCCCCGCGCCGCGTCCTCGCCGCGATCGGTCTCGCGGGCCTCGGCATCGGCTTCTACGACGGGCTCATCGGCCCCGGCACGGGAACGTTCCTCGTGCTCGCGCTCACCGCCCTGCTCCACCTCGACCTGGTGACCGCCTCCGCCACCGCCAAGATCGTCAACTGCTGCACCAACGCGGGCGCCCTCGCGACCTTCGCCTGGAAGGGCACGGTGTTCTGGCAACTCGCCGCCCTGATGGCCGTGTTCAATCTGGCGGGCGGCATGGTGGGGGCGCGGACCGCGCTCAAGAAGGGCAGCGGGTTCGTCCGGGTGGTGCTGCTGACGGTGGTGTTCGCACTGGTGGCCAATCTGGCGTACCAGCAGTGGCTCGCCTGAACGCTCAGCGGCTGCCCGTGAGATGGGCGAAGACGACCACGTTCCCCTGGTAGCCCGTCGTCTCCGAGTAGCCGCCCCCGCACGTGATGACGCGCAGCTCGGGCCGGCGCGCGGCGCCGTACACCTTCGCGTCGGGGAAGGCGCGGGAGTCGTACACCTCGACCGCGTCGACGGTGAACAGGGCCGTGCTGCCGTCGAGCCGGTCCACCTCGACCGTGCCGCCCTTGCGGAGGGCGCCCAGGTCGTAGAAGACGGCGGGGCCGTCGGCGTTGTCGACGTGCCCGGCGACGACGGCCGTGCCGCGCTCACCGGGGGTGGTCCCGGCCTCGTACCAGCCGGCCAGATTCTTCTTCTCCGCGGGCGGCACGTTCAGGCTGCCCTGCGGAGTGAGGCCGAGCCCCATCAGGGGGGCGTCCACGCCGATCGCGGGGATGCGGATGCGGTCCGGCGGGGAGTGCGGCATCGCGGGGGCGACGGACCGCGCGCCGTCCCCGGCCGTCGCCGCCTGTGCCGGGGAGGGCTGGGGAGGGGGGTGCGGCTCGGCGCCGCTGCGCAGCAGCCAGGCACCGGAGCAGAGGGCGACGACGGTGACGGACGCTATGGCGACATTGCTGACCCGGCGCACGCGAGCCTCCTCACGGTTCCTTTCCCGGGCCCGGGCCGGCCGGGCCCCGGCGGCCGAGGGTGCCGGCCGGGGTGCTGATGGGGTCGGTCCCGTCCCCCTCCGGGCCGCGAGGGGCGTCGGGCCACGGAGGGGGAGGGACGGCGGTACCGGCGGACGGGCAGCGGAGGGTGCCCGTCAGATCCCGTCGCCTCTCGCCCGGCGATGCAGGAGCCAGGTACCGCCCGCGGCGGCGACGGCCAGCGCCGCCACTCCCGCCGCGGTCTGTACGGGGTCGGGGCCCAGCGCGCCGCCGACACCCGTGTTCACATGCCCGCGCGGCTGGATCTGCTCGCGCGTGGAGGTCAGGGTCACCATCAGGTCCCCGGTGACCCGCCGGCCGTGGGAGCACCGCGCGACGATCTCGTACGTCCCGGGCTGCGCGCTCGGCGGTACCCGGAACTGTCCGATCGCCTCCTGCTCGTGTGCGCTGGCGGCCAGCGTGAAGGTACCGCCGCCCACCGCCCCGGCGTCCCCGTTCGCGGTGCCGTCCGAACCGCACGCGGCCGTGTTGACGGTGACCTCGGCGCCCGGGACGACGGTGGAGGGGAACACCTCCAGGCTTCCGGTGTCCGCGCCGTACACGGGCGCGGCGGCCAGAGCCGCGACGGCGACGGCGAGCGCGGTACCGGTCATCAGACGGGCGGTACGTCGCATCGTGCTAGCTCCTCCGAGGGGGCGCGGCCCGCGACACCCCCAAGTGCCGCTGCGTCGGTCGAACCCCTGCCTAACCGAGGTAAGTGGCACATGCCCCCGGCCGCTCTCTGATGGTGCGTCAGAAATGATGTGAACGGGTGTCAGGCGGGGTGCCGGAAACGGCGGAACCCCCGGCATTCCGGCAGGTCATCGGTGTGCGCGCGGCGTGTCGCGCAGGAGAACCCGAAGGGTGCGGGGCTGGGGGTGTGAACGGGTGATCGGGAGGCTCGGGAAGCGAGGGAATCGAGGTGCGGTGGCGGAAGGGACGGGAGGGCGGAGGGGGTGGAGGGGGCGGAGTGGGGTGGAGGAGTGTGTGCCGGTGTGAAGCGGCCGGGCGGGGCGGGCGCGGCCCGGCTCGACCTCAGGACTTGACCTCAAGAATGGTTGAGGTATGAGGCTGTCCCTCATGAAGACAGCCACAGCTGAATCCACTGTCCCCGAGCAGATGTCCGAGCCGCCCGTACGGGTCGCCGTCGTGGTCGGCAGCAATCGCGAGGGGCGTTTCGGTCCCGTCGTCGCGGGCTGGCTGCTGGACCGCATCGGCGAACGGGACGACTTCCTCCCCGAGGTCCTCGACGTCGCCTCCGTCGAACTCCCCACGGCCCTGTCCCACTCCCCGTCCCCCGCGGTGGCCGCCGAACTGGCGAAGGTCACCCCCGCCCTCGCCGACGCGGACGCCTTCATCGTCCTCACCCCCGAGTACAACCACTCCTTCCCCGCCGGCCTGAAGAACCTCATCGACTGGCACTACGGCGAGTGGCGGGCCAAACCCGTCGCCCTCGTCTCGTACGGCGGAGTGTCCGGGGGTCTGCGGGCCGTGGAGCACCTCCGTCACGTCTTCGCCGAACTGCACGCGGTGACCGTACGGGACACGGTGTCCTTCCACGGCGCGGGCGCCGCCTTCGACGAGGCCGGCCACCCGCGCGACGCCGTGGGCCCCGCGGCGGCGGCGAAGACGATGCTCGACCAACTGGGCTGGTGGGCAAGGGCGCTGAAGGAGGCCAGGGGGAAGCGGCCGTACGGGGGCTGAGTCCCGGGGCGGCCCGACGAGTGTCGAGGACGAGGCGTGGCACGACCCGGCCGGCCGGAAGGCGCGCCGGAATGTGTGCCGCATCACATCATGGCGTCGGCCGGACGCGATGATTTCGGAGCGGTGCGCCGGTCTTCACCGACGTAACCGAACACGTGACGCGACCGAACGCGTGACGTGGCCGAGGCACAGCGACGAGGAGCGAGTCCCATGCGCATCGTGATCAGCGAGTTCATCAGCCTGGACGGTGTCGTGCAGGCGCCCGGCGGTCCCGAGGAGGACACCGACGGCGGGTTCGCCCACGGCGGCTGGTCCCACCCCTACTTCGACCCGGAGGTCGTGGGCGGCGCGTTCGCGGCGGGGCTCTCCCGGGCCGAGGCACTGCTGTTCGGGCGCCGCACCTGGCAGACGATGGCCGGGGCGTGGCCCGAGCGGGCGGGCGATCCGTTCGCGGACCGGATGAACTCCCTTCCCAAGTACGTGGTCTCCAGCACCCTCGGCGAGGCGGAGCTGTCGGCCTGGGACAACACCACGCTCATCCCCGGGGACGAGAGTGTCGCCCGCATCCGCGAGCTGCGCGCGACCGGTGACGGCGACCTCGCGATGATGGGCAGTCCCACCCTCGTGCGCACGCTGCTGGCCGAGGGCCTGGTCGACGAGCTCCAGCTGATCCGTATGCCGGTGATGCTCGGAGGCGGCAAGACGATCTTCCCCGAGGACGGCATGAAGCGCCCGCTCGTACACGTCTCCACGGTCACCGCGAAGACCGGAGTGGACGTGAGCGTGTACCGGCCGGCGGACGAGGGCTAGGCGGGGCCCGTGCGGAGGGGCCAGGACCGAGTCGTGGGCAGGCGTCCTCGCGACGCCTGCCCACGGGACCCCCGAGAGCGTCCGGTTGCCGGTCGGCCCGGGGGCCGGAGGGTGTCCGGTGCCGGTCAGGCCACGGAGACCGCCGACCAGGCCGCCGCCACGGCGTTGTACTCGGTGCTGCCCGCGCCGTACAGGTCCTTGGCCGCGTTCAGCGTGGCGGTGCGCGCGCCCGCGTACTTCGTCGACGAGGTCATGTAGACCGTCAGCGCGCGGTACCAGATCCTGCCCACCTTGTCGTGCCCGATGCCGGACACCGTGGAGCCGTTGCAGGTGGGGGAGTCGTAGCTGACGCCGTTGACGGTCTTCGCCCCGCTGCCCTCCGAGAGGAGGTAGGCGAAGTGGTTGGCGACGCCGGAGGAGTAGTGGACGTCCAGGTTGCCGACCGAACTGCTCCAGCAGTCGGCCGAGTTGCCGTCCTTGGAGGGCTTGTCCATGAAGCGGAGGGCGGGCTTGCCGAAGCCGGAGCGGACGATCTTCTCGCCGATCAGGTAGTCACCGGCGTCCGAGGAGTTGTTCGCGTACCACTCCACCATGGTGCCGAAGATGTCGGACGTCGCCTCGTTCAGGCCGCCGGACTCGCCCGAGTACGTCAGCGCGGCCGTCTTCGAGGTGACGCCGTGCGACATCTCGTGCCCGGCGACGTCCAGCGCGACGAGCGGCCCGAACGTCGAGCCGTCCCCGTCCCCGTACGTCATGCAGAAGCAACTGTCGTCCCAGAAGGCGTTGTTGTAGTTGTTGCCGTAGTGCACGCGGTTGTACGAGCCCTTGCCGTCACCCGCGATGCCGTTCCGCCCGTGGACGTTCTTGTAGTAGTCCCAGGTCTCGTTCGTGCCGTACTGCGCGTCCACCGCCGCGGACGAGCGGTCCGAAGTGGCGCCCGTGCCCCAGTGGTTGTCCGTGTCGGTGAACAGCGTCGCGGGCGCCCGGCTGATGCAGATCCCGAAGATGCACAGGTCCGTCTTGTTCGCCGCGTCGCCCGTGTACGTGTTCCCGCGCGTCGGGTCCTTCAGCTGGTACGTCGATCCGGACAGCGTCGTCTCCAGCGGAACCGTGCCGCTGTACAGCGAGGTTCCGTCGCCCGTCGCCGTCTCGATGTTGTCCCACGCGTCGATCCGCGCGCCGCTGAGGGCGTCGGTCAGGAGCGTGCGGGCGACCGGGTTGCCGAGCGAGTCCTGGGCCACCGCGTCCGTGCGCCAGGCGAGCCTCGGCGTTCCGTGCAGGGCGTCCACGACCAGTCGCGGCTTGGCCGTCAGCTTCTTCAGTGCCTCGCCCGGATGGGCGGCCCGCAGCGCGGTCACGGCCAGTCCGGCCGCCTTCGGGGCTGACAGCGCGGGGGTGACGCCGGGCAGCGAGATGGCCTTGGCCGTCGCGCGGTTCGCGCTGCGGTACGTGCCGTTCGGGGCCAGGTGGACCACGAAGTCACCGCCGAGCACCGGGAGTTGCCGGTACGTCCGGTCGTAGCGCACATGCTGGGTGCCGTCCTTGTCGACGACGACGTCGCGGACGGAGGTGTTCTGCGCGGAGGTGAGGCCCAGGTTCGTGGCGTGGGCCACCAGGGCCGAGGCCGCGTTCTCGAGCGCGGTGGCCCGGGTCGGCCTGCTGTCGGCGTTCGCGGCGGGGGCGAGCGCGGCGGCCAGCAGGGTGGCCGTGGTCACGGCCGCGCCGGCGGCGACGAGAGAGGAACCTCGGATGTGCCGTATTCGACTCATCGGTCTCCTTGGAAGGGCGCCTTGGGGAGGGCGCGTGGGGGAGAGCGCATGGAGGGGGCGCTGAAAGCTGACTTAGATTTAAAGGTCCATGACATGTCATGTCCATAGCGCCTACAGGGTGCGCGCGGGATGCGGCGAGAATCGTTTCCGTACCCTCACGAATGGAGACGATCATGGAATCGCCGGCCTGCCTGGCCGTCCTGACCACGACGGATGCCGTCGAGAAGGCCACAGCGCTGGCCCGTGGCGCGGTGGCGGCGCGGGTCGCGGCCTGTGCGCAGATCTCGGGCCCCGTCACCTCCGTCTACCGCTGGGAGGGCGCCGTACGGACCGCCTCCGAGTGGCAGATCCAGTTCAAGACGACCGCGGCGCGCTACCCGGCGCTGGAGGCGTATCTCCTGGACGCCCACGACTACGACACACCCGAGATCATCGCGACCCCGGTCGTCGCGGGAAGCCCCGACTACCTGCGCTGGCTGGAAGAGGAAACGGCCCCTTGAACACGCCGCACCCCTCGGAACCGCTGGACACCCCGGACCCGTCGACCCCCTCGGCTCCCGCGGACCCTCCGGCCTCGTCGGCTCCGCCGAGCGCCTCGGACGAAGCGGGACTGCCCTTCTTCGTCTACGGCACCCTGCGCCCCGGCGAGCACAACCACGACCTCTTCCTGCGCGCCCGGACCCGGTCCGAGGAACCGGGGCGGATGCGGGGGCTGGTGCTGTACGAGGGGCCCGGATACCCGTACGCGGTCGAAGAACCCGGTGGCGCGGTGAGCGGCGACATCGTGACCGCGTTGCCCGAGACGTACCGGGAACTCCTCGCGGCGCTCGACGAGTTGGAGGAGTACGCGCCGGGTGATCCGCGCAACCTGTACGAGCGGGTCGCGCGTGACGCCGTGCGGGCGGACGGCGCCACGGTCGTACGGGCCTGGGTGTACGTCGCCGCACCCGCGGTGGCGGCCCGCCTGCGGGCCGAGGGCAGACCGATCGAGGACGGGGACTGGCGCGGCCCCGGGGACAGCCGGACTCATCGACGCGGCTGAATCGCCCGGCGTATCTCGGGTGCCCGCGTGCGCGGGTCTGGACTCGGCCGGGACGGCGGACATACGCCCGCGGCCGGGCGCCGGGCGCAAGGCGCGCCCGGTGCCGGGGCAGAGGTCGCGTCCGCGTGCCCGGGGTTGCCTGCGGGCCTGCGTGGCCTGGCGGGGAGCCGCCCGGGACGGCGGGTCGACGCACGACCGGGGCCGGGCGGGGGCGCGGCCCGACTCGGGGTAGGGGCCGGGCGCGTGCCGATGGGGCCGGCGGATGCGAAGGCGGTCCGCCGTGTCCGTCACCCGTGCGGGTGGCCGTCCCGTGCGCCCCCGGTGGCGCGGGCCTCCTCGCCCCTAGGGTCCGGCCATGACCGACCGCACCCTGACCAGACGACGAGTTCTCGCGCTCAGCGGGGCGGCCGTCGGCGCCGCCCTGGGGATCGGGCTCAGCTCGTGCTCCGCCGACCCGGAGCCGGGCGGACCCTCCCGCTCCGGATCCGGCTCACGACCCGGCTCGGGGGAGACTCCCAAGTCCGTAGAGGGGTCCGGGGTCGACGTCCCGAGCGGGGCCTGACCTCTTTCCTCGCGGCATGCGCGTCCTCGCACCCGGGCACGGCGTCCGGCAGCGCGCCGGCCCGAGGGCGGACGACAGCGCGCCGGCCCGAGGGCGGCGCCGCCGTCACCCCTCGCGCACCGCCTCCACCCGCACCGCGCAGGCCTTGAACTCCGGCATCCGGGAGATCGGGTCGAGGGCGGGGTTGGTGAGTGTGTTGGCGCGGCCCTCGCCCGGCCAGTGGAAGGGCATGAACACGGTGTCCGGGCGGATGGCGGTGGTGATCCGGGCCGGTGCGACGGCCCGGCCGCGCCGCGACACCACCGTCACGGCGTCCCCGTCCGCCGCGCCGAGCCGTTCGGCCAGCCGCGGGTGCATCTCCACGAACGGGCCGGGCGCCGCGGCGTTCAGCTCGTCGACGCGCCGCGTCTGCGCCCCCGACTGGTACTGAGCGACCACACGACCGGTGGTCAGCAGCACCGGGTACTCGTCGTCCGGCTCCTCGGCGACGGGCCGGTGCGACACGGGCACGAACCGGGCCCGGCCGTCCTCGGTGGCGAACCGGTCGAGGAAGAGACGGGGCGTGCCCGGGTGGTGTGCCTCGTCGGTCCCGGCCGGCACCGGCGTGTCCGGGACCACGGCGGGGAGGACGTCCTCGGTACCGGTGTCCGGCGCCGGGGCGCTGCCCGCCCCCGGGGCCCGGGGTGCCGGGCAGGGCCAGAACACCCCGTTCTCCTCCGCCAGCCGGCGATAGGTGATCCCCGAGTAGTCCGCGGGCCCGCCCGCGCTCGCCCGGCGCAGTTCCTCGAAGACCTCCTCCGGGTCGCTGGGAAACCCCTTCTCCACGCCGAGGCGGGCGGCGAGTTCGTGCAGGACCTCGAGGTCGCTGCGGATCCCCTCGGGAGCGCTGAGGGCCCGCCGGCGCAGCAGCACGCGGCCTTCCAGGTTCGTCGTCGTGCCCGTCTCCTCGGCCCACTGGGTGACCGGCAGCACGACGTCCGCGAGGGCGGCGGTCTCGGAGAGGACGACATCGGCGACCGCGAGGAAGTCCAGCGACTTCAGGCGCTCCTCGATGTGCGCGGCGCGGGGCGCGGACACCACCGGGTTCGACCCCATCAGCAGCAGCGAGCGGATGTCCGTCCCCATCGCGTCGAGGAGTTCGTACGCGCTGCGCCCCGGACCGGGCAGCGTGTCGGGGTCGACGCCCCACACCTCGGCCACATGCCGTCGCGCCGCCGGGTCGGTGAGCTTGCGATAGCCGGGCAACTGGTCGGCCTTCTGGCCGTGTTCGCGCCCGCCCTGCCCGTTGCCCTGCCCGGTGAGACAGCCGTAGCCGGACCGGGGCCGGCCCGAACGCCCGGTGGCCAGGCACAGGTTGATCCAAGCGCCCACGGTGTCGGTGCCCTTGGCCTGCTGCTCGGGTCCGCGCGCGGTGAGGACCATCGCGTCCTCGGGCTCGCAGAACATCCGCACGGCTTGGCGGAGTTCGGGAACGGACACCCCCGTGATCCGTTCCACGTACTCCGGCCAGTGCGCCATCGCCGCGGCCCGGGCCTCTTCCCAGCCGCTCGTACGGGCCCGGATGAACTCCTCGTCCGTACGCCCCTCGGCGACCACCAGATGGAGCATCCCCAGCGCGAGCGCCAGATCGGTCCCCGGGCGCGGCGCGAGATGCAGGTCCGCCTGTTCGGCCGTGCGGGTGCGGCGCGGGTCGATGACGACGAGCGTGCCGCCGTTCTCCTTCAGCTCGGTGACGAAGCGCAGCGCGGGCGGCATCGTCTCGGCGAGGTTGGAGCCGACGAGGATCACACAGCCGGTCCGCGGGATGTCCTCCAGAGGAAAGGGCAGCCCCCGGTCGAGACCGAAGGCCCTGACGCCGGCCGCCGCCGCGGACGACATGCAGAAGCGGCCGTTGTAGTCGATCTGCGAGGTGCGCAGGACGACGCGGGCGAACTTCCCCAGGGCGTACGCCTTCTCGTTCGTCAGTCCGCCGCCGCCGAACACCCCGCACGCGTCCGGGCCGTGCTCCGTACGGGTGCTGGCCAGCCCCCCGGCGATCCTGGCCAGCGCCTCGTCCCAGCTCGCGGGCTCCAGGACGCCCGCGTTGCGGACGAGCGGCGAGGTGAGCCGTACCCGGGACGACAGCAGCGCCGGCGCCGTGCGCCCCTTGCCGCACAGAGCGCCCCGGTTCACCGGGAAGTCCGCGCGCTCGGTCACCTCGACGCCTCCGCCGGGCGAGGGCGTCAGGTTCATCCCGCACTGCAGGGCGCAGTACGGGCAGTGGGTGGGCGTCACGGAGGCGTTCATGGCGCCCAGCGTGCGGTGGGCGTGTTACGCGCCGGGGAGGCACGCGTTACGCGGCAGAGGCGGAGACCTCCCGGCCGGGCCGGACCCGCGGTGAGGTCGCCCCGCGCCGCGCGGACGCCCCTGACGTGGTGGATCACCTCGTGGGCGCGGCCGGGGCCCGGATTCCGGACGGTGGTGCCCCGGCCGCGCGTCTCTCGCCTCGTCCCTAGCGGGTCGCCGCCAGAGCGCGGGTCACGCCCGGCTCCTTCGGCCCGAGGAAACGCGGATCCGGCTCGAACAGCGCGTCCAGCGCGGCCTTGCCCGCCGCGAAGATCTCCCGCGTGCCGCCGTAGTACCAGGTGGCGTCGTGCTTGGCGTCGACGCCGATGCCGTACGAGCGGACACCGGCGGCCTGGCACAGGGCCAGGGCACGGCGGATGTGAAAGCCCTGGCTGATCAGAACGGCCTCGTGGACACCGAAGATCTTGCGGGCGCGGACACAGGAGTCCCAGGTGTCGAAGCCGGCGTAGTCGCTGACGATCCGCCGGCCGGGCACCCCGCGCGCGGTGAGATAGGCACGCATCGCGTCGGGTTCGTCGTAGTCCTCGCGGCTGTTGTCACCGGTGACGAGGACGACCTCGATCCGGCCGGCACGGTACAGCTTCGCGGCCGCGTCCAGGCGGTGGGCGAGATACGGGGACGGCTCGCCGTCCCACAGACCCGCGCCGAAGACGATCGCGACCTCGGTGCGGGGGGCGTCCGCCGTCGTCCGCAGCCGGTCGCCCGTCACCGCGTACATCCACGTCGCCGGGAGCAGCGCCAGCACGCACAGGAGCATCAGCGCCTGCACGGCCCGTCGTTGCCCCTTGCGCGTACGCGGCAGGCGGAGCAGACGCGGTCTGCGAAAGCTCGGGCGCTTCGGGCGCGGCAGGCGCGGCATGATCGATGTCCCCCAGGTGTGGTCACTCGCGGCGGTGCGCGACCGGTGCGGGCGTCGGCGATCCCGCCGTTCCCGTGCGGGCCCCGGCAGCGTATTCCGCTGCGGCTCCCGCTTCCGTTCTCGGGCCGGACTTCGCGTTCCCCTTCGACAGATGAGGACGCGTCGTCAGGCCGTTCGGTTCACCCGGGGGCGCCGATCCGGATCGCCCGGCGGGAGAGAGCCGCAGGTGGGAGACGCTCACAGGGCGCGGCTGCCGTGCGGTGAACCGCCGGAAAACACCCGTCATACCGGCGCAACGGCCCGGCAACCTCCTGCCGTCAGGATCGCCCCATGACGGCGTCGAACCCCGCTCGCGACGAGTCCTCCCACCGCCCCGGCGGCCCGCCGCCGCGCGGCGCCCGCCTCGAAGACCCCCTCGACAGTACGGCGCAACTCATGAACCGGATCACCAGCCAGCTCGGCAGCCAGCTCAGCCTCGTCTCGCTCAACGGCACCCGCCGTCCGGCGCCACCCGCGCTGGTCCTGGTCGCCCACGGCAGCCGTGACCCGCGCGCGCTCGCCACCGTGCGCACCCTGATCGAACGCGTCCGCGAACTGCGTCCCCAGCTGCCCGTGCGCCTCGGCCACATCGAGCTGAACGAGCCCCTGCTCCGCGACACGCTCACCTCCCTGGAGGGCCGGCAGGACGCCGTCCTCGTACCGCTGCTGCTCGGCCGCGGCTACCACGTCCGGCGCGACATCCCCGAGACCGCGGCCGCCGTCCCCGGCGTGCGCACCCGCGTCGCCGCCCCGCTCGGCCCGCACCCGCTGCTCGTGGAAACCCTCTACGCGCGCCTCGTCGAGGCCGGCTGGCGGACCAGGATGAGCGACTCGGCCCGCCGCGCGAGCGCGGTCGTGCTCGCGTCAGCCGGTTCCCGGTCCCCGGACTCGGCCGCCGACACCCGCCGCACGGCCCAGCTGCTCGCCGAGCGCCTCGGCGTGCCGGTCGTCCCCGCGTACGCCTCCGCCGATACGCCCACCGTTCCCGCCGCCGTGCGTGCCCTCGCCGCCCGCGGCCGCCACCGGGTCGCCGTCGCCTCGTACTTCACCGCTCCCGGCCGCTTCGCCACGCAGTGCGCCGAGGAAGCTCCCTGGATCTGTGCCGAACCGCTGGGCGACCACCCGGCGATGGCCCGCCTGCTCCTGCACCGCTACGACCAGGCCGTCGCGGCCCCCGAGCCCGCCCCGGAGCGCACCCTGATCCCGGCCTGAGCCCGGCGGTCGCCCCCTCGCCCGGCACCGCACCGTCGGCGACCGTGTCCCGATTGTCACTGCCTGCGTCTACTGTCGGTGCATGGAAGGCATGGCACCGAAGACCGAAGACACCGCACCGCAGACCCACGAGAACCACACGGCTCACGACGAGTACGACGTGTCGGCCGTCGAGCGCTGGGCCGTCGAGCCCGACAAACGCCCCGGCCGCACCGCCTTCCAGCGCGACCGCGCGCGCGTGCTGCACTCCGCCGCCCTGCGCCGCCTCGCGGGCAAGACCCAGGTCGTCACGCCCGGCACCCTTCCCCAGGTGCTCGGCGCCGCCGGATCGGGCGGGGCACCCATCCAGGTGTGGGACGCCAGTCCGCGGACGCGGCTGACCCACTCCCTGGAGTGCGCCCAGGTGGGCCGAGAGCTCGGCGCCGCCCTCGGCTGCGACCCGGACCTGGTCGAGGCGGCCTGTCTCTCGCACGACCTGGGCCACCCGCCCTTCGGGCACAACGGCGAACAGGCGCTCAACGAATTCGCCGAGGACTGCGGCGGATTCGAGGGCAACGCCCAGTCGCTGCGCCTGCTCACCCGGATCGAGCCCAAGCGCTTCGTGCGCAGCCACGTGGTGACACCGGCCTCCGCCGCGGCGGGCGACGACCTCGTCAGCGTCGGCCTCAACCTCACCCGCGCCGCCCTCGACGCCGCCACCAAGTACCCCTGGCCGAGAGGCGCCCGTCCCAACGATCCGAAGTCGCCGAAGTTCGGGGTCTACGAAGACGACCGGCCGGTCTTCGACTGGGTCCGCAAGGGCGCCCCCGGCACCCGGACGTGCTTCGAGGCCCAGGTCATGGACTGGTCCGACGACGTCGCCTACTCGGTGCACGACGTCGAGGACGGCCTGCACGCCGGCCACCTCGACCCCGGCCTGCTGCACGCCGAACCGGAACGCCGGGAGATCTTCGCCGTCGCCATCGGGCGGTACGTGCCCGACGACACCGATCCGGCCGAGCTCTCCGAGGCCCTCGACCGGCTCCTCGACCAGGAATGGTGGCCGCACGGGTACGACGGAACGGCCGTCGCGCAGGCCCGCCTGAAGGACGCCACCAGCCAGCTCATCGGCCGCTTCTGTCTGGCCGCGGAGGGCGCCACCCGCGCGAGGTACGGCACCGGGCGCCTCACCCGGTACGCGGCGGAGCTGGTCGTCCCGCGAGCCGCCCGGCACGAGTGCGCCGTCCTCAAGGCGGTCGCCGACCGGTACGTCATGCAGCGCGCCGAGCAGGAGCGGCTCCGTGCCGACCAGCGGATCATCGTCGCCGAGCTCGCCCAAGCGCTCACCGCCCGCGCCCCCGAGGTACTCGATCCGCAGTTCCGGGCGCTGTTCGACCACGCGGCCGACGACCGCGCCCGCAAACGCGTGATCGTCGACCAGATCGCATCCCTCACGGATGCCTCGGCGCGTTCCCTGCACCTCAGGCTCACCACGCGTTCCCATGGGAGCGGAGAAGTGTGACCCTGCGTGGCCTGATCGGGCCACTCCCCCTTCCCGCATCACGCTCCGTGCGGGACGCTCGCATATGGCGACATCCTTACGAGGAGGCATCAAGTGGTCGACGCGGATCAGACATTCGTCATCGTCGGAGGAGGCCTGGCAGGCGCCAAGGCGGCCGAGACGCTCCGAGCGGAGGGCTTCACCGGCCGCGTGATACTGATCTGCGACGAGCGCGACCACCCCTATGAACGCCCTCCGCTGTCCAAGGGCTACCTCCTCGGCAAGGAGGAGCGCGACAGCGTCTTCGTGCACGAACCCGCGTGGTACGCGCAGAACGACATCGAGCTGCACCTCGGCCAGACCGTCGACGCGATCGACCGCACGGCCAAGACGGTCCGCTTCGGCGACGACGGCACCCTCGTCCACTACGACAAGCTGCTCATCGTGACCGGAGCCGAGCCGCGCCGCCTCGACATCCCGGGCACCGGCCTCGCCGGAGTCCACCACCTGCGCCGCCTCGCCCACGCCGAGCGCCTCAAAGGCGTCCTCGCCGCGCTCGGCCGGGACAACGGCCACATCGTGATCGCCGGCGCCGGCTGGATCGGCCTCGAGGTCGCCGCCGCGGCCCGCGAGTACGGCGCCGAGGTCACCGTCGTCGAACCGGAGCCGACCCCGCTGCACAGCGTGCTCGGCCCCGAGCTGGGCGAGCTCTTCGCCGAGCTGCACCGCGAGCACGGCGTCCGCTTCCACTTCGGCGCCCGGCTCACCGAGATCGTCGGCCAGGACGGCATGGTGCTGGCCGCCCGCACCGACGACGGCGAGGAGCACCCCGCCCACGACGTGCTCGCGGCCATCGGAGCCGCCCCACGCACCGGCCTCGCCGAGGCCGCCGGCCTGACGCTGGCCGACCGCGCGCACGGCGGCGGCATCGCGGTCGACGACCGGCTGCGCACCTCCGACCCGGACGTGTACGCCGCCGGTGACGTCGCTTCCTTCCACCACAGCCTCTTCGACACGCGGCTGCGCGTCGAGCACTGGGCCAACGCCCTGAACGGCGGACCGGCCGCCGCCCGCTCGATGCTGGACCGCGGGACGACGTACGACCGCGTGCCCTACTTCTTCTCCGACCAGTACGACGTGGGTCTCGAGTACTCGGGCTGGGCGCCCCCGGGGACGTACGACCAGGTGGTGATCCGCGGCGACGCGGGCAAGCGGGAGTTCATCGCCTTCTGGGTGAAGGAGGGCAGGCTGCTGGCCGGGATGAACGTGAATGTGTGGGACGTCACGGAGCCGATCCAGCAGCTGATCCGGTCCCGGGCCCGGGTGGACACCGACGCGCTCGCCGACCCGCACGTTCCGCTGGAGAGCCTGGTCCCGTGACCGACGGCGGCACCCTCTCCCGCACCGTCCCCCGTGCCGGGATTCCCGGGGTCCGCCCCCGGACCCCGGCCGGGGGTCGTTCACCTGCCCCAGGAGTGTCGGTGCGGCCCCGTAGACTCACCTCGTGGCAGGCAGGATCAATGACGAGGACGTGAAGGCTGTTCGGGACGCGGTCCCGATCGACGCCGTGGTGTCCGAGTACCTCCAGCTGCGCAACGCGGGCGGCGGAAACCTCAAGGGTCTCTGCCCCTTCCACGACGAGAAGTCACCGTCCTTCCAGGTCAGTCCCAGCAAGGGGCTCTTCCACTGCTTCGGTTGCCAGGAAGGCGGCGACACCATCACGTTCGTGATGAAGGTCGACCACCTCACGTTCTCCGAGTCGGTCGAGCGCCTCGCCGCCCAGGCCGGCATCACCCTGCGCTACGAGGAGGGCGGGTACAACCCCGCCCACCAGCGTGGCGAGCGCATCCGCCTGGTCGAGGCGCACAAGGCCGCCGCCCAGTTCTACATCGATCAGCTCGGCACCAGTCCCGAGGCCGACGCCGGCCGCGGGTTCCTCGCCGAGCGCGGCTTCGACCAGGCCGCCGCCGCCCACTTCGGTGTCGGCTACAGCCCCCAGGGCTGGGACCACCTCACCCGCCATCTGCGCGGCAAGGGCTTCACGGACAAGGAACTCGTCCTCTCCGGCCTCTCCCAGGAGGGCCGCCGCGGTCCCATCGACCGCTTCCGCGGCCGCCTCATGTGGCCGATCCGCGACATCGGCGGCGAGGTCGTCGGCTTCGGCGCCCGCAAGCTGTACGAGTCCGACAACGGACCGAAGTACCTGAACACGCCCGACACCGCGATCTACAAGAAGTCCCAGGTCCTGTACGGCATCGACCTCGCCAAGAAGGACATCGCCAAGAGCAGCCGGGCGGTCGTCGTCGAGGGCTACACCGACGTCATGGCCTGCCATCTGGCCGGCATCACCACCGCCATCGCGACCTGCGGCACGGCGTTCGGCGGCGACCACATCAAGATCCTCCGTCGGCTGCTCATGGACAACGGCTCGGCACGGGTGATCTTCACCTTCGACGGCGACGCGGCAGGCCAGAAGGCCGCCCTGCGTGCCTTCGAGGACGACCAGAAGTTCGCGGCCGAGACGTACATCGCCATCGCGCCCGACGGCATGGACCCCTGCGAGCTGCGTCTCGCCAAGGGCGACGACGCGGTCGCCGACCTGGTCGAACCCCGCACCCCCCTCTTCGAGTTCGCCCTGCGCCAGATCGTCCTGCGCTACGACCTGGAGACCCCGGCGGGGCGTGCGGCCGCCCTCGACGAGGCCGCCCCGGTCGTCGCCCGCATCAAGAACAGCGGCGCGCAGCACGAGGTCGCCGTACAGCTCGCCGGCATGCTCGGCATCCTCGACACCCAGTTCGTCGTCAAGAGGGTGGCCCAGCTGGCCCGTTGGGCCCGCGACCGAGGCGGCATGGGGCCCGCCCCGGCCGGCGGCCGCCCCCAGCAGGCCTACTCCGCGGTCCAGGCGCCCACCGGCGGCGGCCCGGCCCTCACCCTGCGCAACCCCGTCTTCGCCACCGAGCGCGAGCTGCTCAAACTCGCCCTCCAGCGGCCGGAGTTGGTCGCCCCGGCGTTCGACGCCTACGGCATGGACGAGTTCACCGCCCCGCCCTATGCCGCCGTGCGCCAAGCGGTCCTGGACGCCGGCGGCACCGAGTACGGCGTCCAGGACCCCCAGGAGTTTCTGATCCGGGTCCGTGACGCCGCCCCGGACGACACGGTGCGCGCGATGGTCACCGAGCTGGCCGTCGAGGCGATCCTGCGCAAGACCGTCGACGAGACCTACGCGGGCGACCAGCTCGTCATGGTCCGCCGCCGCGCCGTCGATCGCCGCATCCGGGACGTCCAGGGCTCCCTGTCCCGCCTCAGCGCGGGGGGCGACCCGGCCCAGCTGGCCGCCGTACAGAACGAGTTGTGGGTACTCCAGCAGTACGGTCAGGCACTCCGCGAGCGGGGCGCCGAAGCCCTCTGAAGCCGGACCGGCGGGGGCCGCACCGGTGTACCGGGGGCGGCCGGTCGGGCGCCGCGGGGGTGTTCCCGGGGTGGACCGGCGGGACGGCCGGTGCGCGACGGGCGTCGGGAGCGGCCGGCACGGCCCGGTGCACATGCCAATCCCGTACGCGCTTCTCCAGGTTTCGTCTTCGCTGAGCTGCGCACTCGTCCACGACGGTAACCACGCGGTCACGGACCGGACGCAAAAAGTCACCGCACGCCCCTCGTGGCGGCGATGTGTCGTACTCCACACTGGGTTCCGGTGCCTGAGTCCTCGGAGCGCGGTCGACCCGCACGCGACGGGTTCCCGATCCCCGCGGTTCCGCAAAACGACTACGGGATGGACAGCGGCGAGGCCGTCGACCCCATCCCCGACGTACCGCTGCCGCACGCCTCAGCAGCGACATTCCTGGAGGTCGCCCCCGTGCAGACCCAGACCCTCGCCCAGACCGACAACACCATCGACACGGACGCGGATACCGACGTCGTCGCGGGGGTCCCCCCGCAGCGCCGCGCCGCGCACCACCCCGAGGCCGAGCAGACGGGCCCGCCCGAGGCTCCCGGGGCAGAGGTGGAAGTGGAGACCGAGGCCGAGGCCCCCGAACCCGTCGAACCGCCCCGAGGCCGCGCGGCCGACACCGGTGGCCCCTCGTCCGACCTGTTCCGCCAGTACCTGCGGGAGATCGGGCGGATTCCGCTGCTCACGGCGGCGGAGGAGGTCGATCTCGCCCGCCGTGTCGAGGCCGGGCTGTTCGCCGAGGAGAAGCTCCGGCTCGCCCCCGACCTGGACTGCCAGCTCGCCCTGGACCTGGACAAGATCGTCGTCATGGGACGGATGGCCAAGCGCCGGCTCATCGAGGCGAACCTGCGGCTCGTCGTCTCCGTGGCCAAGCGCTACGTGGGCCGCGGGCTGACCATGCTCGACCTGGTCCAGGAGGGCAACCTCGGCCTGATCAGGGCCGTCGAGAAGTTCGACTACGCCCGCGGCTACAAGTTCTCCACGTACGCCACCTGGTGGATCCGGCAGGCCATGTCGCGCGCCCTCGCCGACCAGGCGCGCACCATTCGCGTCCCCGTGCACGTGGTCGAGCTGATCAACCGGGTGGTCCGCGTGCAGCGGCGGATGCTCCAGGAGCGCGGCTACGAACCCAGTCCCGAAGAGGTCGCCGCCCATCTCGACCTGACCGGCGAGCGGGTGAGCGAGGTCCTGCGGCTGGCCCAGGAGCCGGTCTCCCTCCACGCCCCCGTGGGGGAGGAGGACGACGTGGCCCTCGGGGACCTCATCGAGGACGGCGACGCCACGTCTCCCGTGGAGTCCGCGGCGTTCCTGCTGCTCAGGCAGCATCTGGAGGCGGTGCTGTCCACGCTCGGCGAGCGGGAGCGCAAGGTCGTCCAGCTGCGGTACGGGCTGGCGGACGGGCGTCCGCGCACCCTGGAGGAGATCGGCCGCATCTTCGGCGTCACGCGTGAGCGCATCCGCCAGATCGAGTCCAAGACCCTGAACAAGCTCAGGGATCACGCTTTTGCCGACCAGCTCCGGGGTTATCTGGACTGAGGGGGCTCGCCCGGGCAACGGCTTTCCTCGCCCCCTCCGGTCCCGTATCCGGGGGCGCTGCCCCCGGACCCCCGCTCCTCAAGCGCCGGAGGGGCTGGATCTCCGGCGATCTCGGTGGGGGTCCAGGAGGCGGCTGCCTCAGCGGGATGCGGTGGTTCAGTCGACCTCGGCCACCGCCTGGGCGAACTGGGCCTGGTACAGGCGGGCGTAGGCCCCGCCGGACGCCAGCAGCTCCGCGTGCGCGCCCTGCTCCACGATGGACCCGTCCTCCATCACGAGGATGGTGTCCGCGTCCCGGATCGTCGACAGACGGTGGGCGATCACGAACGAGGTCCGGCCGTGCGCCAGCTTCGCCATCGCCTTCTGGATCAGCACCTCGGTCCGGGTGTCCACGGAGCTGGTCGCCTCGTCGAGCACCAGGATCACCGGATCCGACAGGAACGCCCGGGCGATCGTGATCAGCTGCTTCTCGCCCGCGCTGACCCCCGATCCCTCGTCGTCGATCACCGTGTCGTAGCCGTCGGGCAGCGTACGGATGAAGCGGTCGGCGTGCGCCGCGCGCGCCGCCTCCTCGATCTCCCCGCGGGTGACGTCCCGCGAGGCCCCGTACGCGATGTTGTCGGCGATCGTGCCCCCGAACAGCCAGGTGTCCTGCAGCACCATCCCTATCCCGGCCCTCAGCTCGTCCCGGGACATGGACGCCACATCGACCCCGTCGAGGGTGATCCGGCCGCCCGTGACGTCGTAGAACCGCATGAGCAGGTTCACCAGGGTCGTCTTGCCGGCGCCGGTCGGGCCGACGATGGCCACCGTGTGGCCCGGCTCCACCTTCAGCGAGAGATCCTCGATGAGCGGCTTCTCAGGGTCGTACCGGAAGGACACGTGCTCCAGCGCCACGCGCCCGCGCAGCTCGCCGGGATGGGCCGACACCTTCGGGTCCGCCTCCTGCTCGTCCGCGTCGAGGACCTCGAAGACCCGCTCCGCCGACGCGACACCCGACTGCACCAGGTTCGCCATCGACGCGACCTGCGTCAGCGGCATCGAGAACTGGCGGGAGTACTGGATGAACGCCTGAACATCACCGATCGACAGCGAGCCGGAGGCCACGCGCAGACCGCCGACCACCGCCACGAGCACGTAGTTCAGGTTCGACACGAACATCATCAGCGGCTGCATGACACCGCTGTTGAACTGCGCCTTGAACCCGGCCTCGTACAGCTTCTCGTTCTGCTCGGCGAACTGCGCCGCCGATTCGTCCGCCCGCCCGAACACCTTCACCAGGTTGTGGCCGGTGTACATCTCCTCGATGTGGGCGTTGAGCTTGCCGGTGGTGCGCCACTGCTGCACGAAGTGCGGCTGCGAGCGCTTGCCGATCCGGGTGGCCACGACGAACGACAGCGGCACCGTGACCAGCGCGACGAGCGCGAGCAGCGGCGACACCCAGAACATCATCGCGAGCACACCCACGATGGTCAGCAGCGAGTTGACGAGCTGGCCCATCGACTGCTGGAGGGTCTGCTGGATGTTGTCCATGTCGTTCGTGGCGCGGCTGAGGACCTCACCGCGCTGCCGCTTGTCGAAGTACGACAGCGGCAGCCGTGACAGCTTCGCCTGAAGGTCCTCGCGCATGCGGTACACGGTCTTGTTGACGGCCCGGTTCACCAGGCGTGTCGCCACCGCCATCAGAAGTCCGGCCAGCAGGAACGTGCCGAGCGCGAGCAGCAGGACGTTCCCGACGGCGTTGAAGTCGATGCCCTCGCCGGGGGTGAAGTCCGTCCCCGAGAGCATGTCGGCGACGCCGCCCTGGCCGTGCTCGCGCAGCGAGTCCAGGGCCTCGGCCTTGGTGTCGCCGGCCGGCATCTGGCGTCCGACGATCCCCGCGAAGACCAGGTCCGTGGCCCTGCCCAGGATCTTCGGGCCGACCACCGAGAGCCCCACGCTCAGGACGACGGCGACCAGCATCACGTACAGCGTGGCGCGCTCGGGCTTGAACTGGGTGAGCAGTCGTCTGCCCGACCCCTTGAAATCCATCGAGCGCTGATCGGGGCCGCCCCCGGCCATCATCCGCCCCATCGGCCCGGCCATCAGGCGGCCTCCGCTTCCGTCAGCTGGGAGAGCACGATCTCCCGGTAGGTCTCGTTGTCCGCCATCAGTTCGTGGTGCCGTCCGCTGCCCACGACCCGGCCCTCGTCGAGGACCACGATCCGGTCGGCCTCCCGGATGGTCGACACGCGCTGGGCCACGATCACCACGGTCGCCTCGGAGGTCTCCGTGGACAGCGCAGCGCGCAGCGCCGCGTCCGTCGCGTAGTCGAGGGCCGAGAAGGAGTCGTCGAAGAGATAGATCTCGGGGCGCTGCACGAGGGTGCGGGCGATGGCCAGACGCTGCCGCTGGCCGCCGGACACATTCGTCCCGCCCTGCGCGATCGGCGAGTCCAGACCGTTCTCCAGCTGCTCCACGAACCCCTTGGCCTGCGCCACCTCCAGCGCGTGCCACAGCTCCTCGTCGGTCGCCTCCGGGTTGCCGTACCGCAGGTTCGTGGCGACCGTCCCCGCGAACAGATACGGCTTCTGCGGGACCAGCCCGACCGTCCTGGCCAGCAGCTTCGGCTCGATGGTCGCCACATCCACGCCGTCGACCAGCACCTGGCCGTCGGTGGCGTCGAACAGGCGGGGGATCATGCCGAGCAGCGTCGACTTGCCGCTGCCCGTCGACCCGATGACCGCGGTCACCTCGCCGGGACTCGCCACGAGGTCGACGGACTTCAGGACCGGCTCCTCGGCGCCCGGGTAGCGGAAGCCGGCCGCGCGGATCTCCAGGTGGCCGTGACGGCGCAGCTCCAGGACGGGCGCGACCGGCGGGACCACACTGCTCTCGGTGGCCAGGACCTCCTGGATGCGCTCGGCGCAGACCTCCGCGCGCGGCACCATCATGAACATGAAGGTGGCCATCATGACGGACATGACGATCTGCATCAGGTAGGCGAGGAACGCGGTCAGATCGCCGATCTGCATCTGGCCGCTGTCGATGCGATGGGCGCCGAACCAGACGACCGCGATGGACGACAGGTTCACCACCGTCATGACGATCGGGAACATCAGGGCCAGCATCCGGCCCGTGGCCAGCGACGTCTCGGTGAGGTCGGTGTTGGCGCCCTTGAAGCGCTCCTTCTCGTAGCCGTCGCGCACGAAAGCGCGGATCACGCGGTTGCCGGTGATCTGCTCGCGCAGCACCCGGTTCACGGTGTCCAGGCGCACCTGCATGGTGCGGAACAGCGGGCGCAGCCTGCGCACGATGAGGGTCACGCAGATGCCGAGGGTCGGCACCACGGCGACGAGCACCGCGGACAGCGGCACGTCCAGGCCGAGGGCCAGGACGATGCCGCCCACGCACATGATCGGCGCCGACACCAGCAGGGTGAACGTCATCAGGGCGAGCATCTGCACCTGCTGGACGTCATTGGTGGTGCGGGTGATCAGCGACGGAGCGCCGAAGTGGCCCATCTCACGTGCCGAGAAGGACTGGACGCGGTCGAAGACGGCCGCCCGGATGTCCCGGCCGACCGCGGAGGCCGTGCGGGCGCCGTAGAAGACGGCGCCGATGTTGCAGACGACCTGGGCCAGCGAGATGCCGATCATCACAGCGCCGAAGGACAGGATGTAACCCGTGTCCCCCTTTACGACACCGTTGTCGATGATGTGCGCGTTCAGCGTGGGCAGGTAGAGCGTGGCGCAGGTCTGCAGGAACTGCAGCAGCACCAGCAGGGCGATGGGTTTCTTGTACGGACTGAGGTGGGTCCGCAGGAGTCGTATGAGCACGCGGGGTCTCTCGGAGTTGTCGGCGGTGGGGTGATCGGCGGGCGATGCATGGGTGCACCACCCCCTATCGTCGGACACTCCACCTGCGTTACCTCAACCGATTAACCCAAGTGCGGTCCAAAAACGGACCATGCCTCCGTCTTCGGACGTACGCCGGTGGAGGGACTACGCCCGGAACGCCCCGGGATGCGTCTGTTCCCGTACCGACACGTACTGCTGTCGTACGGCCTGCCCCACGGCGAGCTCCTCACCGGGCTCCAGCACCTGGGCGACCGGCCCCTGCCAGGCGGGCGGTGTCCGCGGGTCGAGGGTGCCCTGCGACACGCCGAGGGCCCAGGCGGCCTGACGGGCCGCGCCGAGCGCCGCGTAGTCCGCGGGCTGCGGCACGACGACCTGCGCGCCGAACAGCGCGGGCGCCACGGCCTGGACGGCGGGCAGCTCGGCGGCCTGGCCGAGCAGGAAGATCCGGCGTACGTCGACACCCCGGCCGCGCAGCACGTCCAGCGCGTCCGCGAGTCCGCACAGCATGCCCTCGAAGGCCGCCCGTGCCAGATGCTCGGGCCGCATCGACTCCCGGCGCAGTCCGGCCAGCGTTCCCGCCGTGTGCGGCAGGTTCGGGGTGCGCTCGCCCTCCAGATACGGCAGCAGGACGAGGCCGTGGGAGCCCGGCGTCGACTTCATCGCCAGGTCGGACAGCCCCTCCAGGTCGGACACGCCGACGAGTTCGGCGGCCCCGCGCAGGGCCCGTACGGCATTGAGCGTGGTGACGACCGGAAGATGCATGCCGGTCGCGTCCGCCAGGGAGGTGATCATGCCGGTGGAGTCCACCAGCGCCTCGGGATGGACGGCCATCACGGAACCGGAGGCGCCCAGCGACACCACCGCGTCGCCGAGCCCGATGCCGAGCCCGAACGCCGCCGCCATGGTCTCGCCGGTCCCGGCGGATATCAGCAGCCCCTCGGGCGTGGTCCCCGCGGCGTCGGACGGACCGAGCACCTCCGGCAGCCCGGCCTGGTGGCCGAGCGCGAGCTCGATGAGATCCGGCCGGTAGCCGCCGGTCGCCGCCGACCAGTACCCGGTCCCCGAGGCGCCGCCCCGGTCCGTGGTCCGGCGCACGGGCCGCCCGAGAAGCTGCCACACCAGCCAGTCGTGGGCCTGCAGCAGCATGCTGGTGCGTCTCGCGGCCTCCGGCTCGGTCTTGCTCAGCCAGCGCAGCTTGGTGACGGGCTGGGCGGCCTGCGGGACACTGCCCACCGCCTGCGCCCATGCCTCGCGCCCGCCGAGCGCGTCGATCAGATCGGCCGCCGCGACCTGCGCCCGCTTGTCACCGCCGACCATCGCCGGGCGCACGGTGTTGCCCTGCGCGTCCAGCGGCACGAGCCCGTTCTGCTGCGCGGACACGCCGATGGCCTGTACGCCTTCGAGCAGCCCGCCACCGGCGGCCTCGCCCAGGGACAGCAGCCAGGCCTGCGGATCCACGTCGGAAGGACGGCCGCCACCCTCGGCGCTGTCGACCGGATGTGGCGCATACCCCTGCCTCAGCACGGCACCCGTGTCCGAGTCACAGACAACGATTCGAGTGAAATCGGGCGAACTGTCCAACCCGGCGACTATCCCCATGGCGGAAATTCTGCCGTACGACGAGGGGTCGCGGCGCCGGGCGGGCACACAGGACCCGGCGCCGCCATGCATCCCTAGGTATTACTGGTGCCCCAGTCGTCCTCGCCGGTGCCGCTCGCGTTCCGCTCCCGCAGCGAGCGCACCCGGTCGGTGACCGAGTCGGGGACGCGGTCACCCACCTTCTCGCTCACGGTGTGCAGCGCCTTGCCGGCGATCTCGCGGCCCTGCTGGGCGGCGGTCTCCGCGGTGTTGCGCACCGCGGGGTTCTGCGTGACCTGACGAGCGGACTTCTTCAGCTGTTCGTAGCGCTCGCGCCCGGCCCGCGTGCCGAGCACGTAACCCAGGGCCAGTCCGGCGACGAACGTGAGCCGGTAGCGCATGACGGCCACCCTTCCCTTGCGTCGGCATCGGTGCGGAGGGAACCGATTGGCGGAGCACCCCCCTGCTTGCGCTAATGTATGTGTCGCAGCGGGCGCACGCTTCCTGGCGAATACCCAGGTAGGTACGTTCGATGCAAAGATCAATCCTCCGTAGCTCAATTGGCAGAGCAGCCGGCTGTTAACCGGCAGGTTACTGGTTCGAGTCCAGTCGGGGGAGCTCGATCTCCTGTAGCTCAATTGGCAGAGCAGCCGGCTGTTAACCGGCAGGTTACTGGTTCGAGTCCAGTCGGGAGAGCAACGGAAGAGGACCCCTCAGGGGTCCTTTTTCATGTCCGCAGGAACCGCCCGGGGCATGCCGAAGTCCCCGTGGTCGGGTGATGCCGACCATCCGAAGCAGGAGATCGTATGAGCGGCTATGCTGCGGCAGACGGCGCGCACAAATGTGCGCGGCGCGCCGTAACGGGGCGGTAGCTCAGCCGGTTAGAGCAGCGGACTCATAATCCGTCGGCCGTGGGTTCGAGTCCCACCCGCCCCACCTGAGCAGGTCTCTGACCTGTGGAAACGTTCATTCCTAGGTGTCGGATCGTCAACTTTGCCTGAACGGACTGAATCCGCTGCTCGTGGGTTTGGGGTCCGGCGGCCGGGCGAGGCCGAGCCCCTCTGACCTGCGGCGGAGTGGTGTTCGAAGTTGTCGCTCGTGGTCCGGGTGGCTGCTCTGAGGGCCGATGCCAAGACCCAGGGGCCGTGCAGGGGCCGGGGCGGCACGGTCGTGTTCAGGCGACGGTGTCTACGGGGTGAATCGGTGTCCCATTTGCCGGTTGCGCGGCATGGGCTGCCATCGCGATGTGGAGACACTGTCGCCCTCGCGTCGCTCGATCTGTGATGACGTCCAGAGGGTGGGGAAACTGCCCCAAGAGGAAACCGCCCGGATGGGTTACTCGCCCCTCTTACGCAGAGCCCTGCGGTTCGACTGGTCAGGCCGGTGGGACGGTCACCAACAGGCCCTGTCCAGCTGTGGATTGTTGCGAACGGGTGTGCGCCGGCTGCGCGGTAGCGCCCGCGCCTTCGAGCGCCCCGGGCCAGAGCATGGCCTCCTTCAGTGTGGGTGGTAGACCGTGCTGGCACGATCGGCGCCGGCGTCGGCGAGCACGTCCAAGGGGGGAGCACGTGGGTTCCCGCGATCCTGGAGGTTCCGGCGGGTGAACCCGTATACGGACGGCTCCTGGCTGTCCGTCCAGGCGGGGGTTCGGGTGGTTTGGCGATGGGTCTTGACCTTCGAGTTGTGTCGAGGCTTTACCGTCGGTGGTGCGACGACCTACCGCATATCGCAGCTGGCCGAGCGCCTCGGCATCCGGCCGCAACGCTGCGCTTCTACGAGACCACTGGACTACTGCTGCCGAGCGGACGGCGTCCGGAGATCGCGGGAACGGAGATCGCGGAGGTTTCTGCCCAGGGCGGGTTCGCGCCGGGGACTGAGCAGGTCAGGGCAGCGACGCGGGCGGCGAAGGAACAGGCGTCGGTGAAGTCTTCGAGGTTCAGCCGGTCGAGTCGGCCGCCGAGGTGTCCCAGGGCGGCGAGGCGGTGGAGCAGACCCGCGGTGAAGGAGTCCCCGGCGCCGACGGTGTCGACGACGTCCACGGCCGGGGCCGGGACGGTGACGCGGAGGCCGTCGAGGGAGGCGAGGGCGCCCCGTCCGCCCAAGGTGATGATGACGAGGCGCGCGCCGGCGGCGTGCCAGGTGTCGCACGCCTCTTCGGGGCTGACGCCGGGCAGGAGCAGCGCGAGGTCGTCCTCGCTGAGGCGGAGGATGTCGGCGAGGGTGCACCAGTGGGGGAGCCGTTCGCGGTAGGCGGTGGGCGGTACGAGCAGGGGGCGGACGTTGGGGTCGATGGACACGGTGAGGTGCTCGCGGGCCTTGGCGAGGTGGTCCTCGATGCGGGTGCCGCCGGGTTGGCGTATGAGTGCGAGGGAGCCGGTGTGCAGGCAGGCCGCGCTCTCCCACCCGGTGGCGGCGAGTTCTTCGTCGGTCCACTGCCAGTCGGCCGCGCTGTCGGCGTAGAAGGTGTAGGTGGCCTGGCCGGTCTCGTCGAGGTCGGCGACGGCGAGGGCGCTGGGCTCGGGGGCGGTCAGGCTGCCGGTCAGGTCGACGCCGGAGGCGCTGAGGCGGGCACGGAAGAGGGTGCCGAAGACATCCGTGGAGAAGCGCCCGAGGAAGCGGGTGGGGGTGCCGAGCCGGGCGAGAGCGACGGCGGTGTTGGCGGGGCCGCCGCCGGGCAGGGCGCGCAGCGCGAGCTCGTCGGAGCTGGACCGGGTGGGGTCGGTGAAGGCGTCGGCGACGCACTCGCCGAGGACGGTGACGCTGACGGGGGCCTGGGGTCGGGCCATGGTGACTGTCTGCCTCTCTCAGAAGAGTGCGGGTCGCGAAGGGCACCGGGACCGGTGGCCTGATGCAGCCCTTGCACAGGTATTGACATGCCGCTCAAGACGGACGTAACTTCCCTGCCACAAGGAAGTAACGCGCGTTATTAAAGCGCGAAACTGGAGGCGTTGTCTCGTCTCTGACTCGCCGAAAGGGACTGGAAGTGGCCACGAACAGGACGCAGCGCGTGACCATGAGCGACGTGGCGCGCCATGCGGGTGTCTCGCGGACCACCGTCTCCTTCGTCCTCAACGACAAGCCCGGCGCCGCCATCCCCGAGGAGACCCGTCGGCGGATCCTGGCGGCGATCGCCGAGCTCGGCTACCGGCCCAACGCCGGGGCGCGGGCGCTGGCCGCGAACCGCAGCGGGTGGTTCGGGCTGATCACCGAGATCGTGACTGGCCCGTTCGCGGGGGAGATGATCACGGGCGCGCAGAGCCGCGCCTGGGGTGACCGGAGGTTCCTGCTGATCGCCGCGAGCGAGGGCGACCCCGCCCAGGAGGCCGCCGCGCTCGACCAGATGCTGGAGCACCGGGTGGAAGGGCTGCTGTACGCCACCACCTGGCACCGCGCCGTCACGCTCCCCAAGGCCGTCCGGGAGGTGCCGACGGTGCTCGTCAACTGCTACGACGCGGCCGGTGAGCTGCCGTGCATCCTGCCCGACGAGGTGTCGGGCGGATACAAGGCGACCCGCCGGCTCCTGGACGCCGGTCACACCCGCATCGGGTTCATCAACCTCGACCCGGCGATCCCGGCCGCCATCGGCAGGCGTGAAGGGTACGAACGTGCCCTGCGCGAGGCCGGGATCACCCTCGACCCCTCCCTCGTCGTCCCCGGCTGGGCAACCGCCGACAGCGCCTACACCGCCGCCGGCGAACTGCTGGACCGCCCGGCCGGCGCCCGGCCGACCGCACTGTTCTGCGGAAACGACCGGATGGCGATGGGCGCGTACGACGCGATCAAGGAACGTGGGCTGCGCATCCCGCACGACGTGGCCGTGGTGGGGTTCGACAACCAGGAACTCATCGCCGCCTATCTGCGGCCGAAGCTGACGACGCTCGCCCTGCCCTTCGAGGCCATGGGCACCAAGGGCATCGACATGCTCGCCGCCCTCGCAGCAGGGCAGCCGCTCGACACCCACCGGGTGACGATCGACTGCCCGCTGCTCGAACGCTCGTCGGTCTGACCACTAATCAGCCCGCCGAGGAATCCCATCCCGTCTTCGCCCTGTGTGTTGAAGAGAGGAAAAGAGTCTCCATTATGGCACCCTCCCGCATACCTTCACGGCGGCCACGAGCCGTCCTGAGAGCGGTCACCGCGACCGCCGCCGCGGCCCTGGTCCTGTCCGCCTGTACGGGTGGCTCGGGCGCCGCCGGCGCCGGTGATACTTCTGGCAACCAGCTGCTCACCATCCCGCGCGAGGATCTGGCGACGTTCACGCGCAACTTCAACCCACTCTCCCCGCAGGCCGCCCCCATGACCCTCCAGTCGGTCTACGAGCCTCTGGCGGTGCACAGCATGGCCGACGCCAAGGACACGCCGTGGCTGGCCACCAAGTGGGAGCAGGCCAAGGACGGCAAGTCCCTCACCTTCACGCTGCGCGACGGCGTCAAGTGGTCGGACGGCAAGCCGCTCACCGCCGACGACGTCGTCTACACCTTCGAGCTCCAGAAGAAGGTGCTCGGCGGCTTCGACTACCTCGACAAGGTCACCGCGGTCGACGCCCACACGGTGAAGTTCTCCTTCGACAAGGCGTTCTCGACCGCCTTCTACGAGATCAGCGGCCACTACATCCTGCCGAAGCACATCTGGTCGAAGGTGAAGGACCCGGCGAAGTTCACCAACCCGGACCCGGTCGGCACCGGCCCGTACACCAAGATCGAGAAGTTCCAGAGCCAGTCGTACGAGCTGCGCAAGAACCCCGACTACTGGCAGCCCGCGAAGCAGCAGATCGCCGGCATCCAGATGCTCGCCTTCTCCGGCAACGACAGCGCCAACATCGCCTTCACCAACGGCGAGGTGGACTGGACGCAGTCGTTCATCCCGGACATCGAGAAGTCCTTCGTCGCCAAGGACAAGAAGCACAACCACTACTGGTTCCCGGCCACCGGCGCCATGATCAACTGGCAGCTGAACACCACCAAGGCGCCGTTCAACGATCCGGCCGTGCGCAAGGCGCTCAGCATGGCCGTCGACCGTGACCAGATCACCAAGGTCGCGATGAACGGCTACGCCGAACCCACCGACTGCACGGGCCTGGCCCGCACCTACGACAAGTGGCGTGACACGTCGCTGGCCGCCTCCTGCACCTGGACGAAGTACGACAGCACCGAGGCGGCCAAGGCCCTCGACGCGGCCGGTTACAAGGAGAGCGGCGGCAAGCGGAAGCTGAAGAACGGCAAGAACTTCACCCTCGACATCTCCGTCGGCTCCGCCTCCTCCGACTGGATCTCGGTCGCCAACATCATCAAGCAGGACCTGGCGAAGGTCGGCATCACCGCCACCGTGAAGACGCCCGACTGGTCGGCGGTCTCGTCCTCGTACAACACCGGCATCTTCGACACCGGCATCGTGTGGAGCAACAACGGCGCCACCCCCTACGAGTACTTCCGCGGCGTGATGTCGACCAAGATGGTGCAGCCGGTCGGCAAGCAGGCCACGGAGAACTACCACCGCTTCGGCGACAAGAAGGCCGACAAGCTCATCGACGCCTTCGCCGCCGCCACGGACGAGAAGACGCAAGCCGAGCAGATGAACGGCCTGCAGGAGCTGTACAACAAGGACGCGCCCGTCGTCCCGCTGTTCACCGGCCCCGAGTGGGGCGCGTACACGGACGCCCGCTTCACCGGCTGGCCCACCGAGAAGAACCCGTACGCCACCCTCGGCAACCGCAACGGCAGCACGGTCCTCGTGCTCACCTCGTTGAAGCCCGTCAAGGGCTGACGCCGCCCGCGGACCGGCGGCCGCCCTCCTCCCCGGACGGCCGCCCCCGCGCACCGAGCCACACGTTCACCCCCCACCGACAGGGAGCACGACCCGTGCGTCTGATCCTGCGCAACCTGGGGTTCTATCTGCTCGCCTTCTGGGCCTCCATCACCCTGAACTTCGTTCTCCCGCGCTTCATGCCGGGCGACCCGGTCTCCCGGATGTTCGCGCAGGCCCAGGGCACCATGCAGCCCGACCAGATAGCCCAGCTGCGGAAACTCTTCGGCCTCGACAACCGCCCCCTCTGGGAGCAGTACGTCTCCTACGTCAAGAGCGTCTTCACCGGCGACCTCGGCATCTCCATCTCCCGCTTCCCGACCCCGGTCTCCGACGTGATCGGCTCGCAGATCGGCTGGACCCTGCTCCTCGGTGGCGTCGCGCTCGTCATCGCCGCCGTGCTCGGCAACCTGCTCGGCATCGTCGCCGCCTGGCGGCGCGGCGGCGTCCTCGACTCCGCCTTCCCGCCTCTGCTGATCTTCGTCGGCTCGTTCCCGTACTTCTGGCTGGCGATGGGCGCGCTGTACCTGTTCGGGGTGAGCCTGGGCTGGTTCCCCATGCGGCACGCCTACGACGTCGGACTGACCCCCGGCTTCAGCGCCGAGTTCGTCTCCAACGTCGCCACCCACCTGGTGCTGCCCGCGCTGACCATCGTGCTGGTCTCCATCGGCGGCTGGATGCTCGGCATGCGCAACACCATGATCGCCACAACGGCCGAGGACTACATCACCATGGCCGAGGCCAAGGGGCTCAGCCCCTCACGGATCATGTTCCGCTACGCCGCTCGCAACGCGATGCTGCCCTCCGTCACCAACTTCGGCATGGCCCTCGGCTTCGTCGTCGGCGGCGCCCTGCTCACCGAGGTCGTCTTCGCCTACCCCGGCATCGGCTACCAGCTGCTGATGGCCGTCCAGGGCCTGGACTACCCACTGATGCAGGGCATCTTCCTGACGATCACGGCGGCGGTACTGATCGCGAACTTCCTCGTCGACCTCGTCTACGTCCGCCTCGACCCGCGCGTCCGCGTCCGCTGAGGAGGCTGCCGACATGACCGCCATCGAAATCGCCACGGCCACCACGCCGACGGCCCCCGCGCGTGCTTCCCGTCGGCGCGGGCTGCTGCGCCAGCTCATCGACAGCAAGAAGGCACTGACCGGGCTGATCCTGCTCGCTCTCTTCGCCCTGCTCGCCCTGCTCGCACCCGTCCTGGCACCCGGCGACCCGTCGCTCATCAACTCCACGGGCAGCCAGGCCCCCTCGGCCGCGCACTGGTTCGGTACGACCGCCAAGGGACAGGACGTGCTCGCCCTCACCCTCTGGGGTGCGCGCAGTTCCCTCTTCGTCGGGTTCACCGTGGGGCTCGTGGCGACCGCGGTCGCCATCGTCGTCGGCCTCGCATCCGCGTACTTCGACCGCGTCGTCGACGACGCGCTGACCCTGGTCACCAACATCTTCCTGCTGCTGCCCGGCCTCCCGCTGCTCATCATCCTGGCCGCGTTCCTGCCGCCCGGGACCTCCACCGTGATCCTGGTCCTCGTCGTCACCGGCTGGGCGGGCTCGGCCCGGGTCCTGCGCGCGCAGGCCAAGTCGATCCGCGGCAAGGACTTCGTGGCCGCCGCCGTCGTCACCGGAGAACGCCCCCTGCGGATCATGTTCCGCGAGATCCTGCCCAACATGGCGTCCGTGGTGATGACCACGCTGCTCGGCTGCGTGATCTTCGGCATCGGCGCCCAGGCCGGCCTGGAGTTCCTCGGCCTCGGCGACAGCAGCGTCGTCAGCTGGGGCACCAACCTGTACTGGGCCAGCAACGACGGCGCGCTGATGACCGGCGCATGGTGGGCCTTCGTCCCCTCCGGGCTGTGCATCGCCCTCGTCGCCTTCGCCATCGCGCTGGTCAACTACGCGGTCGACGAGATCACCAACCCCAGGCTGCGCAACCGCCGTGCCCGCCGTGAGAGGAGGGGCTGAGCCATGGAACCCGTACTTGAGGTGAACGGGCTGCGCGTCGAATACCGCGGTGACGGACGCACCGTCGTGGGCGCCGACGACGTCTCCTTCTCCATCGGCGCCGGAGAGATCTTCGGCCTCGCCGGAGAATCCGGCTGCGGCAAGTCGACCATCGCCAACGCGGTGATGCGACTGCTCAAGCCTCCGGCGGAGATCACCGCGGGCAGCATCCGCTTCCAGGGTCGCGACGTCCTCGCCCTGGACGCACGGGAGCTGCGCGCCTTCCGGTGGCGGGAGATCGCCATGGTCTTCCAGTCGGCGATGAACTCGCTCAACCCCGTCCTGACCATCGGCGAGCAGATCGTCGACATCTTCACCACCCATGAGCGGATGAAGAAGCGGGCCGCGCGGGAGCGGGCCGGCGAGCTGCTGGAGCTGGTCGGCATCGACCCGGGAAGGCTGAAGGCGTACCCGCACCAGCTGTCCGGCGGCATGCGCCAGCGCGTGGTCATCGCCATGGCCGTCGCCCTGAAGCCAAGGCTGTTGATCATGGACGAGCCGACCACCGCGCTCGACGTAGTCGTGCAGCAGGAGATCATGGCGCAGATCCGCGACCTCCAGCGGGAGCTGGGCTTCTCCATCCTCTTCATCACTCACGACATGTCCCTGATGATCGAGCTGTCGGATCGCATGGGCGTGATGTACGGCGGACGGATCGTCGAACTCGCCGACGCCAAGGACCTGTTCGCGGGACCGCTCCACCCCTACACCGAGGCGCTGATGAACGCCTTCCCGCCGCTGACCGGCCCGCGCCAAGAGCTCACCGGCCTCTTCGACGCCCCGCGCACCGCCGACAGCTGCGGCTTCCACGTCCGCTGTCCCGAGGACCGCTCGGACTGCTCCATGAACATCCCCGACCTGCGCGAGATCGCGCCCGGCCGCTGGGTGGCCCGCAGCCTCGAAGGAGCCCCCCGATGACCGAACCCCTGCTGTCCGTACGCGGTCTGACCAAGGACTTCCAGGTCGGCACCGTCTTCTCCCGGCGCCGTGTCCGAGCCGTCAACGACGTCTCCTTCGATCTCCCGGCCGGCCGGATCACCGCCCTGGTCGGCGAGTCCGGCAGCGGCAAGTCCACCATCGCCCGCTGTCTCGCCCGCCTCGAACAGCCCTCCGCCGGACAGGTGCTGCTCGACGGCGAGGATGTCCTGCGCACCGAACGGCGCCGGGCGTCACGGGCGTACCGCCGCCAGGTCCAGATGGTCTTCCAGGACCCCTTCGGCTCACTCAACCCCGTCCACCGCATCGAGCACTTCCTCACCCGGGCCCTCGTCCTGCACGGCCACTCCGCCACACCGGAGGCGCTGCGCGAGCTGATCAAAACGGTCGGCCTGACCAAGGACATGCTCCAGTCCTACCCGCACGAACTCTCCGGCGGCCAGCGTCAGCGCGTCTCCATCGCTCGCGCGTTGGCGGTGGAACCGCGCCTCATCCTGGCCGACGAACCGACGTCGATGCTGGACGTCTCCGTACGCGTCGGCGTGCTGAACCTGATGCGGCGCCTGCGCGACGAGCGGAACATCGCGATGCTCTACATCACGCACGACCTGGGCTCCGCCCGTTACCTCGCGGACACCACGATGGTCATGTTCGCCGGCGAACTCGTCGAGGGCGGCGACGCGTTGGCGGTGATGGACGCCCCCGCCCACCCGTACACCCGCCTGCTGCTGTCCGCCGTACCCGACCCCGAACGGGCCGGCAGCTACGACCCCGTCGAGCGCGCCAGGCTCCGCGAGGCGATCCTCAACCCCACGTCCTGCCCCTACGGCGACGACGGCGCGTGCAGCCGCACCGACCCCGTCCGCCACATCGTCGGCGAAGACGACGGCCAGCCTCACTGGGTGCGCTGCCATCTGCGCGCACCCGCCTCCGACATCGCCCGCCGTGTCCTGAAGGCCACGGACCGGCCGGACGGCGAGGCCACCGACGACACCGAGAAAGCGGAGATACCCGCCGCATGACCCACGACCTCACCCTCCCCTCCGGCACTCCCACCGCCGAGGGGCTGGCCGAACGCGCCCTGCGCGACCCCCACCGCCCCCGCTTCCACTTCACCTCGCCCGGCGGCTGGCTCAACGACCCCAACGGGCTGAGTCACTGGAACGGCGTCTACCACCTCTTCTACCAGTACAACCCGCTCGCCGCCGCCCACCACCGCATCCACTGGGGCCACGCCACCAGCACCGACCTCGTGCACTGGACCGACGAACCGGTCGCCCTCGTCCCCGGCACCACCGGCCCCGACCGCGACGGCTGCTGGTCCGGCGTCCTCGTCGACGACGGCGGAGTGCCCACGCTCGTCTACTCGGGCAGGCACGGTGAGCACGAACTCCCGTGCGTGGCCAGGGGATCGGCGGATCTGAGGTACTGGACCAAGGACCCTGCCAACCCGGTCATCACCGCCCCGCCCGAGGGCACCGACATCACGGCCTTCCGCGACCACTGCGTGTGGCGGGAGGGCGAGGTGTGGCGGCAGCTGGTGGGCTCGGGAATCCGGGGCGTCGGCGGAACGGCTTTCCTGTACGAATCCGACGACCTGCGCAGCTGGCGCTACGTCGGCCCCCTGCTGACGGGTGACGCCTCGCAGAACCGGGGCGAGCTCGACTGGACGGGCACGATGTGGGAGTGCGTCGACCTCTACCGGCTCGGCGAGGACGAGGAGGCCGGCAGCACTGACGCGCTGGTCTTCTCCGCCTGGGACGAGGGCAACACCCACCACCCCCTGTACTGGACCGGCCGCTACCAGGGCGACACCTTCACCCCGACGGCCCTCCACCGGCTCGACTACGGCGGCCGCTACTTCTACGCCCCCCAGTCCACCCGCGACGAGCACGGCCGCCGCATCATGTTCGGCTGGCTCCAGGAGGGCCGGACGGACGAGGCGAACGCGCAGGCCGGCTGGTGCGGTGTGATGTCCCTGCCGAGGGCCGTCACGCTCGCCACCGACGGCGGCCTGCACCAGACCCCGGTGCCGGAGCTGACCGAGCTGCGGCGGGAGCGCGTAGAGGTGTCTCCGGGCCGGCTGGCCGACCCGTACACCCGGCTGCACGCCGTGCGCGGGGACCAGCTGGACATCGAGACAACCCTGCGTCTCGCTCCCGGAGCGACCGCCCGGCTCGTGCTCCGCGAGACACAGGACGGCGCGGAACGTACGGTCGTGGAGGTGAGCCGGTCGCACGACGGAGCGAGCGGTACCCTCCGCCTGCACCGCGAGACCAGCAGCCTCGACCCGACGGTCGACACCGAACCCCGGTACGGCGAGCTGCCGTTGGACCCCGACGGGCGGGTCGACCTGCGCGTCCTCGTCGACCACTCCGCACTGGAGATCTTCGCCAACGGGCGTGCCCTGACCGCCCGCATCTACCCCACCCGCCCGGACGAGGCCGTCGGCGTCGGTATCGGTGCCGACGGCGACGTGATCCTGGAGCGGTTCGACGCCTGGCAGATGGCGTCGGCCTTCACCGACGGACCCCGGCCGCTGTGGCCGTGACGGTCTTACCCACGACCACGGCCCGCGGAGTGGACGTCCCCCCGGGCCGTGGCCCACCCTCCCCTGCTCTCCTCAGGAGCTGCCATGAGCGTGTCCCGCCGTACCCTCCTGCTCGCCGGAGGAACCGCCGCCACCCTGCTGCCTCTCGGAGGCATCCTCCCCGCAGCACAGGCCGCCACCCCGAGCGCCGCCCGAGCGACCCCCGCCGGCACCCCGATTCCCGACCCCATCCCCGTCACCGGCACCTGGACCCGCACATCCGACGGCGGCCAGAAGGCGGCCGCCGGCCGTCGCGGGCCCGCCCTCGCCCTGTCCGAGCAGCAACTCGCGGCCAAGGGCACGTACGCGGCCCGCGTCACGCCCCAATCCTCTTCATCCGTAGGCGCGTTGGTATTCCGGGCAGCCCTGGACGGCTCGACCGGATACGCGGTCGCCCTCGACCCCGGCCGCTCCCGCATACGGCTCTACGACCTGGCCAGCGGCGACACATTCGCCACCGCTCCGCTTCCAGGCACGCGGACCGCAAGACCCTATGACCTCGAAGTGGCAGTCGACGGACCCGAGCTGACGGTGCATGTCGACGGCAAGCGGCTCCTCCACACCGAGGACCACCGCCACGACACCGGCTCGGTGGGCCTGCTCGCCCAGGACGGCACGGTCACCTTTGGCCCGCCCTCCCTCTCCTCGGTCACCACCAACCTCACCGGCTGGACCACCAGCGGCGGCACTTGGACGTCGAGTCCGCTGGGCTGGCGCTCCGCCCCAACCCAGGGAGCCACCGCCCGCGCCATCACCACGACCAAGGCGTACGACACCGCGCTCCAGGCCGACCTGCTCCTGCACGACGCTTCCGCCATCGCCTCACTGCTGGTGCGCACCGACGCCACGGCCACCCACGGCTACGGTGTCCAAGTAGACGCGGACCAGGGCAGGCTGAGGCTCTACCGCATCGACGGCGACGTCACCCTCGGCACGTACGCGACCACGATCAAGACCGACACGGTCTACCGCCTGCGCGTCGAAGCCGAACACGACGAACTGCGCGTGCACTGGCAGACCAACTTCCTCTCTCCCGATGGCTACAGCCCCGTCATCACCGCCCAGGACTCCACCCACGCCAAAGGCCGACTCGCCGTCACGGCATCGGCTGGAGCGGTGTCCTTCGAGAACATCGCCGGGGCCGATCTCGCCACCGGCCTCCAGGGCTGGACGGTCCGCTCCGGCACCTGGACCCCCGACCTGCGCGGCATCCGCGGCGAGAACGGCCTGCGCACGGCCCCCTTCACCGACGGCGACCTGGTGGCGAGAGCCGACATCACACCCGGCGGCCCCTCCTCCTCGGCCGGCCTCGTCCTGCGCGCGTCCGCGAACGGCTCCGGCGGCTACGAAGCCCGCCTGGAAGCCGGCCGCAACGCCGTCGTCCTGCTGGACCGCTCCTCCGGCGCCCGCCTTGCCTCCGCTGCCGGCCCGGTCCGGCGCATCGCGTCCGGCGGCACCTATCGCGTCGAGGCCCGCGCGACGGGCAGGTCGATCGAGGTGTACGTGGACGGCGTACGGGCGCTCAAGACCCGCGTGTCCCTCACGAGGGGAGCCGCCTCCGGCACCGCGGCCGCGCACGGGGCGTCGTACTTCCAGAATGTCGAAGTCCACAGCACCGCCGACTACTTCACCCAGCCGTATCGCCCGACGTACCACTACTCCCAGCTCCGCGGCTCCACCAGCGACCCCAACGGGCTCGTGTACTACGACGGCGAATACCACCTCTTCCACCAGGACCAGGGCCGCTGGGCGCACGCGGTCAGCACCGACCTCGTTCACTGGCAGGCCCTGCCGATTGCCCTGCCCTGGAATGAGTACGGCAACTGCTGGTCGGGCTCGGCGATCGTCGACGCGGACGACACCTCCGGCCTCTTCGACGGCGGATCGGGCCTGATCGCGTACTACACGAGCTACCACCCGGACAAGCCGGGCGGAAACGCCAGCGTGCGCATCGCCTACAGCAAGGACAAGGGCCGCTCCTGGCAGTGGCACGGCGGCTCGACCCCGGCCGTGCAGAACCCGGGAGGCCCCGACGCCGGCTGGACCTTCCGCGACCCCAAGGTCATCCGCGACGAGGCCCACGACCAGTGGCTGATGGCCGTCTCCGGCGGCGACCACATCCGCTTCTTCACCTCCACCGACCTCCTCACCTGGACCCAGGTCAGCTCCTTCGGCTACGGCGACTGGGCCACGCCCGGCGTCTGGGAGTGCCCCGACTTCTTCCCGCTGCCGGTCGACGGCGACAAGGACACGGTGAAGTGGGTCCTCACCCTGAGCACCGGTGCCGTACGTGCCACGAACGGCTCGGCCGCCCAGTACTTCACGGGTGAGTGGAACGGCACCGGTTTCACTCCCGACCAGAAGGCCGGCACGGTCCTGCGCGCCGACTCCGGCCGCGACTACTACGCCGCCATGTCCTTCTACGGCCTGCCCGACGACCGCCGCGTCTGGCTCGGCTGGATGAGCAACTGGGACTACCCCTTCAGCGCCCCGACCGGCGCCTGGAACGGCCAGCTGAGCACTCCCCGAGAACTGACCCTCACGGACACCGCCGACGGCGTACGCCTGACGCAGCGCCCGGTCCCGGAGCTGGTCACACTGCGCACGTCCACCACAACCTGCAAGAACCTCGCCGTCGGCCCCGACTCCGCGAACCCGCTCGCGGGAGCCCGGGGCACCGCCTACGAGATCGAGGCCGAGATCACCCTCGGCACCGCCACGGAGATCGGCTTCCGGCTCCGGACCGACGACGACCAGCACACGACAGTCGGATATGACGCCGAGGCGCACGAACTGTTCGTGGACCGCTCGGCATCGGGCCTGAGCGACTTCACGCAGTACTTCGCGGGCCGCACGACCGCGCCGATGAAGACGACCGACGGCCGCGTGACCCTGCGCGTGTACGTCGACTCGTCCTCGGTCGAGGCGTTCGGCGCGGACGGACAGGCCGCCGTGACCAGCCTGATCTTCCCCGGCCCGGACGCCGACGGCATGGCCTTCTACGCCAAGGGCGGCACCGCACACATCGAGTCGCTCAAGGTGCACAGGCTGGACAGCACCTTCCGCCTGGTGGATCGGGTGAAGCCGCTGGTGGCCGCCCCGGCCGGCGGTGAATTCCGCTCGAACCTCGGCAAGTTGACGATCACCCCCGCCGGCAGCTGGTCGACGGACAGCGCGGGCCGCGCCGCAAGCTTCGACAAGGACTCCAACGCGATCTCGGCCCGCACGGCGACGGACCTGGACCTCACCACCCTGGTCCGACTCGGCGGCCCCGACCCGGACACGGGCGGCGCCCTCTCCCTCCTCTGGCACGCCTCCTCCGACGGTGCCGACGCCTACTGCCTCAACATCGACCCCGACCTGCGCGTGATCCGCCTGGTCGCCAAGGCCAACGGCTTCTTCGACGACGGCGCCGCCCTCGCCCGCGTCCCGGCCCTGGTCCGCCGTGGCACGACCTACCCCGTCCGCATCCTCACCGAGGGCGACCGCATCCAGGTGTTCCTCAACGGCACCCGGATCATCGACGTGACGGACACGACGTACGCCGATGGCCACATCGCCCTGAATGTGTTCGGAGGGAGGGCGGCGTACCAGGACACCTACGCGAAGGAGCTGTGACCGCCGGTCAAGCCGACAAGCAACCGTGACCGCGGAGACTCCGCCCTCCCCGCACTGGGGCGGAGCCTCCACACGTGGGAAGGAGGATCCGCTGTACGAAGGTTCTCTCTCCTCGGCTGACCTGGGCGGACGCGGCTGCTTCTGTGATACGTGTCCAACTCGAAGGCGCTCAGGGGTCATTGAGGGGCCACAAGGACAGGAACAGACCGACAAGCACTGCACAGGGCTGACACTGATCAGCACGTCTGACCTGCAAGAACAGCGTGAATCGGCAATGATCGACAAGGGCCGCCAAGATCCCCAAGGACTCATAATCCGTCGGCCGTGGGTTCGAGTCCCACCCGCCCCACTACGCGCTACGCGGGAAGAAGCGATCTGACCAGCAACTTCGCTGGAGGGTCGGGCGAGTTGAGGGGTCCGGGTGGCCCTGTGCGGTCAGGTTTTCCTGATCCTGAGGCCGAGATCGAGGCCGCGGACCTCCCTCCAATCGGACATGTCGTGTTGTCGCCGGATCGGGCGTGGCCGTCACGCGTGTCGCGCACGCGGCCCGACGAAGGTCATCCCTTCGTCCTGGTCGAGGAATCCCTCTGCGGTCAGGTGGCACAGGACGCTCTCGTGCGGCGTTCGCGGAGTGTCCCGACGCTCCTGACCCTGGCCATGCTCCAGCAGCACACCGAAGACTGACGACCCGGAGAATCCGAGGCCGGGGCCGAACGGTCGCCGGAGTGCCCCTCTCGGCGAGGAGCTCCGTCAACTCCCGGGCCGGATCTCTCCTGCGGCCCGGGAGCCGCCGCGCGATACGAGGATGCCCACGGACGCGGAGCTCGTTCGGACCGTCGGCGGAGTAGGCTCGCTGTTACCGAGGGTATTTCGTGCACCGGCTCCCATGTCCGTGTCACTTTCGGCGATTTCACCACATCGGGCCGGCTCCGGTCGGTCCGGAGCCGGGTTCGTGTCATGAGTGCCTTCGCCTTCCCCACGCCGATCCCCGAAAACACGCCCTCCCCTCCATCCCGTCGGACGCCTTCCCCTCCGTCCTGTCGGACGTCTTCCGCCGCCCTCGGCTCCTCGCCGACGGCCGTGCCCGATCCGCCGCGGGACCGCATCCCCGGGGACCCGGCGAACCATCCGTACCGGTGGGGCGTCCCCGGAGCGGGGCCCGTCGGCGCGCGGGTGCAGCCGACTCCCGTCTCGGCCCGCCTGCTGATGGCCGCCGGGAGAGACTGCCTGCGCACCGCGCACGTGGGCCGGCTGATGGTGGAGGCGGCGAGCCTGCGCACGGTGTCGGAGACCGACCGGGCCGTTCAGGCGGCCTGGGACTCCGAAGGGGACCACGAAGTCAGGGATCCGGCGGCCCGCCCACAGATCCCGGCCGTTTCCGCTCCGCCGACGGCGAGGTGAGGTCCGTGGGAACGCCGGTCCTGCGGCTGCGGACGACAGCCCCTGACCGCACGGGGACGCCCGGCGACGCGTGGCGGCCGCGGACACACGGCCTCAAGAGCTAGCAGAGCCTCGACCGCAGCCCGGGACCCCGGCCGCGTCGCAGACGACGGGCCGGGGTCCTCCCGTGCCGTGTGCTTCCCGGACCGCTCGGGTCCGGGAGCTTCATCGAGGTAAGGAACGTGAGAACCATGGGTGTTCTGATCACCGTGCTGGCGGTGCTCGCCGTGGCCGGGCTCGTCCTGCTCGCCCTCAGCGTGCGCAGTGTCCAGCAGTACGAGAAAGGTGTGGTGTTCCGCTTCGGGCGGCTGCTGCCGGACATCCGCGGGCCTGGCCTGCGGGTCATCCGGCCGATCGGGGACAGGATGCGGAAGGTGTCCGTACAGACCGAGGTCCTCGGTATTCCGCCGCAAGGGTCCATCACGGCCGACAACGTGACACTCACCGTCGACGCGGTCGTCTACTTCAAGGTCATCGACCCCGTCAAAGCCCTGGTGAACGTGCGCGACTACCCCGCCGCCGTCTCCCAGATCGCCCAGACCTCCCTCCGCTCGGTCATCGGCCGGGCAGACCTGGACACACTGCTCTCCGACCGCGACCACATCAACGCGGAACTCAAGAAGGTGATGGACGCCCCCACCGAGGAGCCCTGGGGGCTGCGCATCGAACGCGTCGAGATCAAGGACATCGCCCTTCCGGAGTCGATGATGCGCTCGATGTCGAAGCAGGCCGAGGCCGAGCGGGAACGCCGTGCCCGGGTCATCGCCGCCGACGGAGAGTTCCAGGCTTCCCAGCGGCTGACCGACGCCGCCGCGACCATGGCCGACACCCCCGGAGCACTCCAACTGCGCCTGCTGCAGACCGTGGTGGACGTCTCCGCCGAGAAGAACAGCACCCTCGTGATGCCGTTCCCCGTGGAGATGCTCCGCTTCTTCGAGCACCAGAGCAGGGAAACCGACGGCGAGTCCGGCGGACGGCTCGCGCACCCGGGCACAGCGCGCCCCGCGGTGCCCGCGGGCGTCGTGATCCCCGAGCCCGCCATCCCTGCACCGGCCATCGCGCCCGCCTCCTCACTGAGCGGAGAACGGGTCGGCTCCGGCGGCCGGCGGATCGGCGGTCGTGCCGAGGTGGCCCGGGAGCGACGGGACAACTGGCCGACACCGACGGACGCCGAGGAGGCGCTGAGCGGCTGACCGTACCCGGCCGCCGGGGTGACCCGGATCGTCCTGCCGCTGTGCGGTGGCTCCGCCACCCGGACACGGCCGCCGCAGTCCGGCCGGTGCGATGTGCGCACCGGTTTTGCTGCGGCGGCCGTGCTTCCCGCGGGGAGGACGGTGTCACCGACGGGCGGGCGCCGCCATGTGCAGCAGCCGTTCGGTGATCTCCCGGTACTGCCTGAGCGCGAGCCGCAGTTCCTCGGTCCGCGCATCGGTGGCCGGGTCCCGCCAGCCTGTGCGCAGGAAGCGTCGTCGTTCCGAGAGGGCGACGGTGAACAGGGTGGTGACCTCGTCAAGGACGGCGTCGGCCTCTTCCACCGCCGCGCGCGGGCCGTCGACGAAGGTGCCCAGGGCCTGCTGGAGGCGCAGGGCGAGCTTGTCCCGGTCGCCCTGCGGGACCAGTGCGGGGCCGCGTTCGCGATCGGGGCCGCCCGCGCCGGTGCCGGGCTCGCGTGGTGCGTGGGCGGGTTCGGCGCGGGGCGTCTGCTGAGCGCGCCGCATCGGGGGATCGGCAACCCCGGGCCGGGGCTGCCGTGCGTGTTCGGCGTTGTGTGACATCAGGTGCTGCTTCCCTTCGTGTGGCGTTGGTTCCGTGCCCCCGGCGCGTGACTCCGGTCGTCGCGGGACGACGCGCCGGTCCGGGCCGGCGGCCGCTCGCCGGCCAACGCCTCGAAGAGGCTTCGGGCTTCGACGTGGCCTCCCGTATTTCCTCGGTGCCGCTCCGGTCGCGGGCTGCCGCGTGCAGGCCGCGGTAGTCCTGGACGTGGTGCGCGTGGCTGACGGAGAGTGCGGCGATCCGGTCCCCGTCGGCGAAGCCACGGTCCCCCGCCGGGCGCGCCGGCGGCGCGTCCGCCTCGACGAGGCCCGCCGAAGGGCCCGCACGGTGAAGCCGAACCCGAACACCACAGGGATCAGCGGCAGGAGAGGCATCCGCGGATCATGGCCGGGTCGTCCGGATCGCGGGAACTGCCTGACATCCGCGGGTCCGGGCGAAGCGGGAAGGCGGCGTGCGTCGCCCGGTGAACCGGAGGGGCACGGCCCTTCGCCGCGCTGCCAGTCAACGCCGGACGACTTCCCTTGTCAACGCGGAGTCGGCATGGGGGAGTTCAGCGAGCAGGGAAGGGGCCGTCGGGGCGAACGGGGCCTCGGCGGGAGCGTCCACCGGATCGGCCGGCGGTGCCGGCAGGATGCGGTCCTCCCACCAGGAGAGGCTCATCACGGCGGCGAGCAGGACGAAGGGGGCCGAAGCCGGAACGATCAGCGCGTACATGTGTACCGCCTGTCGTGAAACGCGTGCGACGCGGCGGGCAGCGGAGAGGTGCCCGCACGGGGCGCATCGGTGTCGCGCCGGGACCGGGCGGCGACGGCGGGTGCGGGAACGGCCCCGTCGGTGACCGGACAGGTTCCTTCACCGATGCGCGAGGTGCGCCCCCGAAGGAGCGCGCGAGGTGATCGACGCTGCCGGGGGCTCGGGCCGTACCGCGCACGCTAGCCCTCGCCGCGCTCCCCGGACAGACGCCAACTGGCCATCCGTTGCGGCCGACTGCGCCGGAGGCCGCGGACATGGCGCGCTGTCCGCGGCCTCCTGGGAGGAGTACGTTGTTCTGACAGGCCCCGGCCCCCGGCAGTGACGCGTTGTTCTGCCCCGGGGAGGCCCGCCGTGTTCGTTCTGCTTCTCATCCTGATCGTGGTCCTGTTCGGCCTCGGCTTTCTCCATCCTCTGTGGTGGGTGGCCGCGGCCGTGTTGCTCTTCGGCGCCACCCGTCACGGCAGCGATCGCGGGGGAGGCTGGATCCGTCGCGACGGTTCCGATCTCAAGGGCTACCGGGACTACGAGCAGCGCCGGGACCGTCAGGACCGCTGGGACCGCCGCTACAGCCGTCAGAACCGGGCACGCTGGAAGCGCCAGGACCGCCGGGACCATGAACGCCGCGGGTGACCGTCGAACCGGTCTGTCATCCGGAGGTCCGGTGCGGCCGCAGCCACTGTGCTGCGGTCCGCCGGCTCCCACGGTGAGTGACACCACCGAAGAGGGAGACACGTGCCCATGCCGGCCGAACGCACCCAGAGCCCACGAAACGCACGCCGCTACGACGACGCGCCGGACACCGACGCGGCGTTCCGCCGCATCGCCGCGCTGCCGGAAGGCCCGGAGAGGTCCGCGCTGCGCCAGGAGGTGGTGTGCGCCTGGATGCCGATGGCCGTACGGCTGGCCCGGCGCTTCCGCCATCGAGGCGAGACCTTCGAAGATCTCCGGCAGGTCGCCCAACTGGGTCTGGTCAAGGCGGTGTCCCGCTTCGACCCGGCTCTCGGCACGGCCTTTCCGAGCTTTGCCGTACCGACGATCCTCGGCGAGGTGAAGCGGCACTTCCGTGACGAACTCTGGGTCGTGCATGTGCCGCGGCGCGTACAGGAGCTGAGAGGCCGGGTCCGCGCCGCCGACCGTGAGCTGAGTTCGTCACTGGGCGGAGGGATACCCGGGGTCCACGACATCGCCATACACACCGGGCTGACCGAGGCCGAGGTACGGCTGGGCCAAGGCGCGCTGGAGAGCTTCACCGCCTGGTCCTTGGACGCCGTGCCCGGCAGCTCCGCGGACGGCCACCCGCTGACCGAGACCATCGGTGGCACGGAGCCCGGCTTCGACCGGATCGTCGATCGTGAAGCGCTCCGGCCTCTGCTGCGGGCCCTGCCCGAACGCGAGCGGCAGATTCTGTACCTGAGGTTCTTCTGCGAGATGACGCAGGCCCGCATCGGTCTGCAGCTCGGTGTCTCCCAGATGCACGTCTCCCGCCTGATCACCCGCACCTGTGCGCAGCTGCACGACCAGGTGATGGGCGCCGGGGTTCGGGGAAGCGCGTCTTGACGGCGTCCTGAGCACAGGCCGTGGTGCTCAGGACGTTCCGTTCGGCCTCAGTCGGCCGCGAGCAGATCCGCGGCCCGTTCCCCGATCACGACGGACGGGGCGTTGGTGTGACCCCGGATGATCGTCGGCATGACCGAGGCGTCCGCCACCCGCAGGCCCCGCACCCCCCGTACCCGCAGCCGCGGGTCCACGACGGAGGCGTCGTCCCGGCCCATCCGGGCCGTTCCGACGGGGTGGTAGAGCGTGTGGGAGTGATCGGCCAGGGCGAGCGCGTCGCGCCGGTCCCGTGGCAGGTCCTCGGCCCCGGGCGGCATGAGGAAGCGGCCCGTGGACAGCCCGCGGTCGGAGAGGCGGCCGATGATCTCCTCGCAGACGCCGAGTCCGGCCAGCAGGGCCGCGCGGTCGGCGCCGTCCGGGTCCGTCAGATAGCGCGGGTCGATGACCGGCTTGGCGAAGGGGTCCGCCGAGGCCAGGGTGACCGAACCCGTGCTCTCGGGGCGCAGCAGGATCGCGCCCACGGTCAGCCCGTGCTCCGGCGCCTTGACGAGACCCTCGCCGAGGAACGGCACCGGCGCGAAGATGATCTCAAGGTCGGGCAGCTCGAGGTCGGGCCGGCTGCGGACGAATCCGTACGCCTCGCCGATGTTCGACGTGAGCATCCCCCGGCGGCGGGTCAGGTACTTCACCAGCTCGGAAGGCCGCTCGGCGGCGTACAGGGTCCGGTCGGCGGCGTCGACGGCGAGGCCGCTGATGAGATGGTCGGTGAGGTTCGCGCCGACCTGCGGGGCGTCCACCAGCACCTCGATGCCCCGCTCGCGCAGATGCCCGGCGTCGCCGATGCCGGACAGCATGAGCAGCTGGGGCGTGTTGACCGCGCCCGCGCTCAGGACCACCTCGCGGCGGGCCAGCACCGTGCGCGTGACACCCCCGGCGACGTACTCGACGCCGATCGCGCGGCGGTCCTCGAAGAGCACGCGGGTGGCATGCGCGTCCGTGACGACCCGCAGGTTCGAGCGGCGGCGGCCCGGCTTGAGATAGCCGTCCGCGGTGCTGCACCGCGCGCCGCGCCGCTGGCTCACCATGGTCTGCGAGAACCCGTCGGGCGTCGCGGTGTTGGCGGGCTCGACGGTGTGGCCCAGCGCCCGGACGGCGTCGAGGAAGGCCGCCGTGTGCGGGTTCGGGTCGCGCTGCGGCTCGACGCTCATCGGGCCGCTGCGGCCGTGGTCCGGGTCGGTGGCGCCGAGGACCCGCTCCGTGCGGCGGAAGTACGGCAGCAGGCCCTTCCACGACCAGTCGGCGCCGCAGAGGTCGCCCCACTCGTCGTAGTCGGCGGCGAACCCGCGCACCCACATCATGGCGTTCATCGAGGAGGAGCCGCCGAGCATCCGGCCCCGGGGCCAGTAGACGGGGCGCCCGGAGAGCTCGGGCTGCGGGGCGGTCGAGTAGTCCCAGTCGAGCTCGGTCCTGAACAACTGGGAGAAGGCGGCGGGAATGTGCACGGCCGCCTTCCTGTCCCGGCCGCCGGCTTCGAGGAGGACGACCGAGGCCGGCCCGCCCTCGGTCAGCCGGCCGGCGAGCGCCGCTCCGGCCGATCCCGCTCCGACGACGACGTAGTCGGCACTTTCCGGGGCGCTCACCGGGTCACCCCGGTCGTGCTCCGGTCCGTACGGCCGGGCGCGCCCGCCGTCGGCCGGGCGGTGAGGCCGGGGGAGGTGATGCCGGGTGAGGCGGCCCCCCTCGCCCTCCTGCGGGGCCCGAACGGTGGTGCGGCCTGTGGTGCGGTGTCCGTCATGACGTCCTCCTTGTCGAGGTCCGCTCCAGAGCTTCCGGCCGGGCCGGTGCCACGGGGTAGCCCCTGGAGGTGATGAGTTCACGGAATCGGCCGGCGAACGGACCCCCGACGGCGGCCGGGCGGGGAACCGCGCCGTCCGCCGCGTGGTGGGCGCCGTCAGGGAGCGAGGTACGGCGGGGCTGTCAGGGGGCCGTGGGCGCGTCCCGCAGTTCGCGCTTGAGGATCTTGCCCGTGGCGTTGGTGGGCAGCTGGTCGCGGAACTCCACCAGGCGCGGGTACTTGTAGCCCGCCATCCGATCCCGGCACCACGCGATCAGCTCCTCCCCGGTGAGTTCGGCGCCCGGGGAGAGGACCACGCAGGCCTTGACCTCCTCGCCGTGCGTGGCGTGCGGCACGCCGACGACGGCCACGGTGCTTACGGCGGGGTGGGTGAGCAGGACCTCCTCGATCTCCCGCGGGTAGACGTTGAAGCCTCCGCGGATGATCAGGTCCTTGGTGCGGTCGACGACGTAGAGCCATCCGTCGGCGTCCCGGCGGGCCAGGTCCCCGGTGCGGAACCAGCCGTCGCGCAGCACCTCGGAGGTCGCCTCGGGCCGGTTGTAGTAGCCCTTCATGATGTTGTGCCCGCGCACGACGATCTCGCCGATGGCGTCCGGCCCCTTGACCGGAGTCCCGTCCTCGGCGATCAGGTCCACCTCCACGCCCCAGACCGGACGGCCGACGGAGCCCGCGCGCGCCGGCTCGCCGCGCGGCGTGAACGTCACCGCGGGGCTGGTCTCCGACAGGCCGTACCCCTCCAGGACGGTGACCCCGAAGCGCTCCTCGAACCGGCGGTGCATCTCGACCGGCAGCGCCGAACCCCCGGAGCCGGCGATCCGCAGATTCCCGGCGATCTCCGCCCGTTCCGCCTCGGGCACGTCCTCGGCGAGCAGCGCCCCGTACATGGTGGGGACGCCCGCGAAGAAGGTGACGGCGTGACGCCGCATCAGGGCGAGGGCCGAGCCTGCGTCGAAGCGCGGCAGCAGGACCAGTGTCGCGCGGGCGGCGAGGCCGGCGTTCATCTGCACGGTCTGGCCGAAGGAGTGGAACAGCGGCAGGGCGATCAGATGGACGTCGTGCCCGACCTCGCCGAACATCTTGTGGCAGGTCAGCGCGTTCAGCGCCAGGTTGGCGTGGGTGAGTTCGGCGCCCTTGGGCCGGCCCGTGGTGCCGGAGGTGTAGAGGATGACCGCCGTGTCGTCCGCCTCGGTGGCGACCGTCTCGAAGTCGGCGCTCCGGCCGGCCAGCGCCGACGTCAGGGTCCGCGTGCCCGGGATCGGGGAGGTCTCGGTCGGGGCCGCGGTCAGCAGGAAGAAGTGGTCGCAGCTCTCCGTCTCGTTGAACCCGTCCCACCCTTCCTGGCCCATCGGGAGCTCGGGGCCGCCCTCGAAGCAGAAGTACGCCTTGGCCTCGGAATCGGCCAGGTGATACGCGATCTCACGGCCCTTCAGGAGCACGTTGAGCGGCACGACCACCGCGCCGGCCTTCAGGATGCCGTAGTAGACGACCGGGAACCACGGAAGGTTCGGACAGGACAGCGCCACCTTGTCCCCGGGCTCGATGCCGCGCGAGCGCAGCAGCCCGGCCACCCGGCGGGCGGCGGTGTCCAGCTCCGCGTAGGTCATCCGCCGGTCGCCCAGGACGACCGCCGTACGGTCGGGCACGGCGTGGGCGCTGTTCTCCAGCATGACGGCGAGGTTGAGCATGGGCTGTTCTCCGTAGGGGTGTCGGCGCGGGCCGGCGGGCTCAGCCGCGCAGCGCGGAGGCGAAGAGGGCGGGCAGCCGCAGGGCACTGGGCGCCGTGGTGAAGCGGGTGAGGCGCTCCACGGTGGTCAGGGCCGTGCGGTTGGTGACGAAGTACGGGGGGCGCGGGGACAGCGAAGGGTCGCCCGTGACGAGACCGCGCGGTGCGGGCGTGAACGGGGCGCGCAGCACGGTCTTCTCGATGTCCTCGTCCCGGAGCATGAACGCGTTGTGCACGAAGCCGATGCCGCTGCCGATGTCCTGCCGGGTGTGGCCGGGGAAGGCGCCCCAGGGGGTGAACCCGAGCAGGAAGCCCACCGCGGACCAGCAGTTGACGCCCAGGGTGCCGTAGCGCAGGTCCGCGACGGCGGCCTCCACCGCCGCCCGGTCCGACCGCTCGGTCCTCGGGTGCACGATGAGGGTGGCGCCGAGGGTGCCGGGGAGGCGGTCGTTGGCGAAGTCGACGGCGTTGCGGAGGAACGCGGCCGCGGTCGCGCCCGGCAGCCGTACGACGCCCAGCGCGCTGGCGAACACCTCGTCGGTGACGAGGACGTCGTCGGGGCCGGTGACGTCGGGGACGAGCAGGCGGCAGCCGTCGCCGTACCGCTCCGCCCGCGGATGTGCGGCGAGAACGGCGGCGAGGCGTTCGCGGGCCCCGGGGTAGTAGTCGGCCCGGGACGGCAGCGCGCGCAGCACCCGGCGGATCTCGTTCAGCAGTTTCTCGGTGCCGTCCCAGTCACGCGGTACGACGAGGACCTGGCCGGCGATGCAGTTGTGGCCGGAGTTGTTCAGCTTGCTGGTGACGATGTGTTCGGCCTGGAAGCGGAAGTCGGCGTCGCTCCACGGGCCGGGAGCGACGACGCACGGGCTGACGCCGCCGAGTTCACTGCTGAAGGGCTTGTCGATCAGGGGCCGGTCCTCGCCCCGGCGCCGCCCGGCGTCCTCGTCCGTCCCCCAGACGATCGCGTCGTGCGTACGGTCGCTGCCGGTGACGTGGATCGTGTCGACGTCCTCGTGGTGGGCGAGGTATCCGCCCTCGGCCGCGCCGCCGTCGACGAAACGGACCCAGCCGCGGGTCACGAACTCCGCGAAGACCTGCTCGAAGTGGGGGCGCAGATAGGCGTTGACGGGGTTCATCTTGGCGACGACGACCTGGCCCTCGGCGTAGAGCTTGTGCAGGATGTCGAGCGCGGTGATGGCGGCGACGTTCCCTGCGCCGAGCACCAGGGCCACGGCCGAGGGCTCCGGCCGGCCCCGGTAAGGGCCTGCCGCGCGGTCGCGTGTCTCGTCGGCGGTGACGCCCGGACGCATCCACACCTGGGCGCTGAAGCGGTTGAGCAGCAGCCGGTCCCAGCCGGTCGCGGGGAACACGTCGACGCGGGTGCGGCCGGCCGTCTCCCGCACGGCCTTCGCCGCGAGCGGTTCACGGCCCGCGGCGATGCGCCGCAGTACGTGCAGATACGCCGCGGCGTTCTGCGCGAGCGCCCACGGACCGCCTGTCCAGTCCTCGGCGGCCCACGGGGAGTCGGGAGCGTAGCCCTTGGCGCGGGCGCCGGCCGCGGCCAGTTCGGCCGCGCCGGAGTCCACCCGGCGCAGCAGCCGTTCGAGCAGTGCGACGCGTTCGGTGAGCGGGGCGGCGGACCAGGACGCGGCATTGCCGCGCAACTCGGCGACGGCCCGGTCCAGGCAGGAGGTGTCGAGGGCGCTGGGGTTCACGTCATTCCTCGCGGTAGGGAGGGAGCGGGGGAGGCGGTGGGGAATCGGTGGGCGGGGGAGCGGCCGTCAGGCGGGTTGCCGCGGGGTGTTGGGGTCCGGGGTGAGAGGGCCGGCGCGGCGTGCCGACAGCAGCCGGGCGTCGCGGGCCGGGTCGATCAGCGTGACGGCGGCGATTCCGCCCAACGCGAGCAGCACTCCGGTGATCAGGAGCGCTTGCCGGTAGCCCGCGGTCCCCTGGGTGTCCACGAGATGCCCGACCAGGGTCGGGGCGATCAGACCCGCGGTGGTCACCACGGCGTTCATGATGCCCAGCGCGCCGCCGCGGCGGTCGGCCGGTGCCAGTTCGGCGACGGTGGTGGCGGCGACGCTGCCCATCGCCCCGGCGCAGCCGAATCCGGCGACCAGCAGGACGACGGTCGCGGCACCGGCCGGTGCCGCCGGCAGGGCGAGGCACGCCGCCGCGCCGACGAGCAGCAGGACGCCGCCGACCCCGCCGCGCGCCCGTCGGCTCGAGGTCCCGCGGCGCAGCAGCCATCCGGTCAGGCCGGCCTGGCCGAGGACCACGACACCGCTCAGCCCCCAGACCAGCATGAGCAGCCGGGCGGACGCGGCCGAGGAGTATCCGAGGCCGTCGTGGAGATAGGAGGGGAGCCAGACCAGGCAGAAGGCGATCACCCAGTAGGTGCCGAAGTAGGCGGCCGTGGCCCCGATCCAGGTGCGGGTCGCGAGGATCCGGCGGTACGGCGTCCCGCGCGCGGCGCCGCCCGCCCCGGCCACGGCCTCCGCCGCCCCGGCCGACTCGGCCGCGCGGTCGGCTCCGCGGCCCTCGGCCGTCGGGTCGGCACCGGAGCCATGGGCCACCCGGTCGGCACCGGCACCGGTATCGGCATCGGCACCGGAGCCGGAGCCGGTGCCGTCGCCCGGGACCGGCTCCGGGGTCCCGTTGTTCCGCGTCCCCGCGTAGGGGCCCTCTCCGCCGAAGGGGATCCACAGCAGTGCCCACACCGCACCGGCGACCGCGACCACGGCGACCGCGGTGCGCCAGCCGTGTTCGTGGATGACCCAGGTCAGCACCGGGGCGGCGACCAGGACCCCGAGGGTGATCCCCAGCACGATCAGGGCCCCGGGCAGGTTGCGCCGGTGGTTGGGGAACCAGGACAGCGTGGTCTGCTGGGCCACCGGGAACGCCGGCCCCTCGGCGGCGCCCAGGAGAACGCGCGAGGTGACGAGCACCGCGAGCCCTCCGCCCAGGACCAGCGGTGCCTGGGACAGGGACCACAGGACGGCCATCGTGAGCAGCAGCCACTTGGGCCGTACGCGGTCCGCGAGCAGTCCCACCGCCGCGCCGCAGATCGAGAACAGCAGGAAGAACGCGCTGTTGGCGAGCCCGAAGGCGGAAGCTGACAGGCCGAGGTCCTCACGGACGGGGTCGGCCGCCAGGCCCAGCACGGACTTGTCGGCGAAGTTGACCATCATGAAGACGACCAGCAGCGCGGTGACGGTCCACGCGCGGCGGCGCTGGTCGGGCGGTGTCTTCACCGGGGCGGCGGGCACAGCGGGTACGACGTCGGTGTCGGTCACAGGAGCTCCGCGGGGGACGGGTCGGGACGGGGAGACGGAGGGAGGGGCGCGGGGAGAAGGAGGCGGGGCGCCCCTGGGACGCCGGCCGGGGAATCCGGGCCGGCACCCGACCGGACGACGGCCCCGGGCGCGGTCGGCGAGGGGATGCCGGGCCCGGCCGAGGCGGACGTCCGCCGGGCTGCGGGGACGCCTGTCCGGCCGCGGGGACGTCCGCCCGGCCGACGAGGCGCGGGCCGGCCGGGCGGAAGCCTGCCCGGACGGGCGGGTGCCCGTCCGGACAGGGGGACGTACGGGCGCGGGAACGTCCGGGCGGGAGCCCTCGGCCGACGGGGCTCAGGACAGGGGCTCGCCGGCGATCGCGATGCGCTCCATGACGCGGCGCTGCGGGTAGTAGTCGTTGATCGCGTAGTGCTGCGTGGCGATGTTGTCCCAGATCGCGACCGAGCCGGGCTGCCAGCGGAAGCGGACCTGGTACTCGGGGATACGGGCCTGCAGGACCAGTTCTCCGAGCAGCTCACGGCTCTCGGTCTCCGACAGACCGGTGATCCGGGTGGTGAAGGGCTCGTTGACGTAGAGCAGCTTGCGGCCGGTGCGCGGGTGCCGCACGACCACGGGGTGCTCGACGGGCGGCAGGGCCTCCCGGTGCGCCGCGATCTGGCCCTCCGTCATCGTCAGGCCCCAGCTGGCGACCCAGTCGTGCACCGCGGTGAGCCCCTCGATCCGGGCCTTCGTCCGCTCGGACAGGTTGTCGTACGCGGCGCCCATGTCCGCCCAGAGGGTGTCGCCTCCCGCGGCGGGGACCTCGACGGCCCGCAGGACCGAGCCGAGGGCCGGTGCGGCCATGAAGGAGTGGTCGCTGTGCCAGATGTTCTCGGTGCCGATGGCCATGGCGTCCTTGGCCAGGCGCGAGACACCGGCGGTGTCGGCGGCGGGGAAGAACGGGTTGGGCTCCGGCGCGCCCCACAGGGCGGAGAGCGCGAGCTGGGCGCTCGGGTCGAAGGCGTGCTGGTCACGGAAGAAGATCACCTTCCACTCCAGCAGGGCCTGCTTCAGCTCCGCGGCGAGGTCCTCGCCGATCGGGAGCGAGAGGTCGACGCCGGCGATCTCGGCACCGATGTGCGGGGTGAGCGGGCGGATGTCCATCAGCCGGTACTCGGCCGGGGCGGCACCGGGGGCGGTGCGCTCCAGCACCCGCTTCCCGTAGTGCATCAGGGGCTTGTCAAAGGCGGGCGCGGGAGGGGTGACGACGCTGTCCATGGGCTCTCCAGAACGACAACCGGGATTTCGTTACCAGGAGTATCGTTATTGGGGTGCGGGGTGGCAAGGGTCTGGGGCGAACGTTTGTGAACGGGGCCTTCGGGCGGCCGTGGCCGTCAGCCGGGGCCGTGGCGGTCGTGAACGGGGCGGTCCTGCGGGGCCGCGACGGTCAGGAGGCCGAGCCGACCGCGCGGGCCACGAGGTCCACGAGGGTCTCCACGAGCCGGGCGTCGGGCAGTTCCTGTTCGCCGATCAGCCGGAAGAGCAGCGGCGCGGCGACCAGGGTGGCCGCAGCCCGGACGTCGGTGTCGGGGCGTACGTCGCCTCGCGCGATGCCCCGCTCGAGGATGTGCCGCGTCTCGCTCGTGATCCGCTCGGTGTACTGCGCGTACTGCGCCCGGCCCGGACCCGCCTCGGCCGCCGCTCCGATCAGCCCCGCGATCAGCCGGGCCGACCCCGGCAGCCGGTACGCCTCCAGCCGGGTGGTGAGGACGACGCGCAGCTCGGCGCGGAAGTCGCCCAGGTCGGGCACCGACAGTTCGCCGACGCGGCTCTCGGCGGCGGCGATGACGAGGTCCTGCTTGGTGGGCCAGCGCCGGTAGATGGCCGGCTTGCTCACCCCGGCCCGGGCGGCGACGGCGTCCATCGTGAGCGCGCCCATGCCCTGCTCGACGACCAGGTCGACGACCGCGTTCAGGACCGCTCCGGTGACCCGCTCCTCGCGTGGCCGTCCCGGTCCCCGCTCCGTCCCCCGCGTCCGCTCACCCGTCATGCCCCGAGCCTACGGGGCCGGTGTACTGCCCAGGGAGGAGGGCCCGCGCCGGAACATCCTGCTCGGAGGGTAGGAGGGGTGCCTCCGTGGGCACGATGCGTCTATGCGTGTCGGCGAGGGACGCTGGGCTCATCAGTCATGAGGAGGGGTCATGAACCGTCAGATCCGGATTCGCGTCAACCGTCGGCCCGCCGCTCCGCGCGAGATGCCGATCGACCGCAGGACGCCGTCGGGGCGTGTGCTGCCGTACTGACCGATGTCTTTGACGCCGTACGGGTCCTGCGGTCCGCCGGTCCGCAACGGTGTTCCGCCCCGTCCGGGACCGGTCACGAACCCTTGGTGGGGCACCTGGGCGGCGGCCCGGGCTCCGGCTCACGGGCGGGTGCAGCGGCCCGTGGGCGCGGTCGCCGGAGGGCGGCACTGGAGGACTGAGTCGGCCGTGCGGTCGCTCAGATAGCGGCCGATGCAGGTGGTCGCGGTGGTTCTGCCGCGCTCGGCGCAGAAGGCGAGTGCGGCCCGGCCGTCCGCGAAGGGGCCCGGGGCGTAGACCACCCAGTAACCCGGGCGCAGCGAGGCGTACTTGTCACTGCGCAGGATCCGCGCCTCGGGAACGGTCTTCCTGATCTTCGCCAGGCGGAGATCCCGGGCGGCGGTGCCCGTTCCGACGGGTTCGGAGAAGAGCTGGGCGATCCAGCGGTCGCCCGACGGCGCGCTCGTGGCCGACGCCGCGCCCGTCGGCGCCGGGCCGGGTGCGGAAGCCGAAGATGTCGGTGAAGGCGAAGGAGTCGGGGCCGGGGTCGCGTGTTCGGTCCGCGTGGACGCCGAGGCCGACGCCGGGGCCGACGGCCCGGCCTCGCCCTCCGTCTCCCGGCCGGTCCCCCGGTCGCGCAGGGTCAGGAAGAGCGTGGTCACGGCGACGGCCAGCACCGCGGCCACGGCGACGGCGATCGTCGTCCTTCGGTGCCGACCCGGGCTGTCCGGCCGGGTGGGTACGGGCGGCAGGGGTCCGTCCCACCGCTCGGGCCCGGCGGGCGGCGGCGGCACAGGGTCCGTGTACGGCCGCGGAAGCGGCTCCCGGTGGGTCGCCGACACCGTCGCGGTCGCCGTCGGCGGGCCCCATTGCGCAGGCGTCCTCGCCTCCGCCCGCGCCAGCATCGCGTCCAGGCGCTCCGCGTCGGGGCGCGCCCCCGGGTCCCGGACGAGCAGCGCGTTCAGGACGGGGGCGAGAGGGCCGGAGCGGACGGGAGGCGGCAGCGGATCGTCGAGGACGGCGGCCAGCGTGGCGAGCGTCGTCGCGCGGCGCAGCGGACTGACGCCCTCCACACAGACGTACAGGACGAGGCCGAGGGACCACAGATCGCCGGCCGGGTCGTCGGCGTGGCCGCGGATGCGTTCGGGCGCCATGTACTCGGGGGAGCCCACGAGTTCACCGGTGACGGTCAGGGAGGCCGAGTCCTGGAGAGCCGCGATGCCGAAGTCGGTGAGAACGGCCGTTCCGTCCGGGCGGAGCAGCACATTGGCGGGTTTGACGTCGCGGTGCCGGATGCCGGCGGCGTGGGCGGCCCGCAGCGCGGAGAGGACCTGTCGGCCGACGCGCGCCGCCTCCGCCGGGGACAGGGGGCCCGCGACGAGCCGGTCCTGGAGCGTCATGCCCGGCACCAGCTCCATCACGATCCACGGATGCGGCTCCGCCTCCACGATGTGATGAACGGTCACCACGTGCGGGTGACTGATCCGGGCGAGCGCCCGTGCCTCGCGCAGCACCCGTTCCCGTACGGTGGCCGAGGCGCCCGCGTCGGCCCGCACCGCCTTGAGGGCGACCTCGCGGTGCAGGGCGCCGTCCCGGGCCCGCCACACCGTGCCCATCCCGCCACTGCCCAGCCGCTCGATCAGCTGGAACCGACCGTCGACGAAGTCCCCCGGTGCGTCCATGCGCGACAGGCTAGAGGAGATCGCCCGTACCGCGCGGCGCCCCGAGGACTAACGCCCCAGTGCCGCACCGCCGTTGATGTGGAGGAGCTGGCCCGTCACGTAGGCCGCCTCCGGTGACGCCACGTACCGGATGGCGGCCGCGATCTGTTCGGGCCGGCCGGGCTGTCCGGTGAGGGACTGGGCCACGCGGGCGGCGACGAAATCCGGGGTGGCGCGGTCGCCGAAGAACTCGGTGTCGCCGACGAAGCCGGGGGCGACCGCGTTCACGGTGATGCCTTCGGAGCCGACGCGCTGGGCGAGATCGTAGGTGTAGGTGTTGATCCAGCCCTTGGAGCCGCCGTACGAGCCGGGGCCGCGGAGCGAGGCGATCGAGGAGAGCTGCACGATACGGCCCCCGGGGCGGCGCACGTGGGGGAGCAGCGCCTCGGTGAGCAGGACGGCGGTCAGGACGTTGGCGTCGAAGTTGCGCCGGTAGCTGTCGGCGACGGAGGCCAGGCCGCCGTCGTGCGACACGGCGGCGTTTCCGCCCGCGTTGGCGACCAGCACATCCACCGGGGTGTCGTCCTCGACGATGAAGTCCCGCACCGCGCCGACCTGTTCGGGGTCGGCCAGATCCGCCGCGTGCCAGGACGCGGCCGCCCGGCCGTGCCGCTCGTTCAGTCCGTCGGCCGCCTTGCGCAGGACGTCCTCGCGGCGCCCGAGGAGAACGACCCGGTCCCCGTCCGCGGCGAACGCCTCCGCCGTCGCCAGGCCGATCCCCGTCCCGCCGCCGGACACCACCACACGCCGTCCGCTCATGTCCATCCCGTCCGTCGCCGTTCGCATTCTCGGATGTGAACGTGGGTCACGTCCACGTACGAGTGGTGACGCTACGGAGACCGTACGGCGGCGTCAAGTGGCCCGATATGGAGCCGACTTGACCTGCGCTGTCGTTTCGTCACCCGAACAGCCGGGCAGGGAACGTGCAGCGTTTGTCCCGGTCCGTCCGGACCGAGGGAGGGGGAGCGCTGTGCGTGACCATGTGCGGACCGCCGACGGGCGGCTGCTGCGTGTCGAAGTCTCGGGGGATCCACGAGGGCGCCCGGTGTTCCTGCTGCACGGCATGCCCGGCAGCCGGGTCGGCCCCCGGCCGCGTGCCATGTTCCTGTACCAGCGCGGCACCCGGCTGATCAGCTACGACCGCCCGGGGTACGGAGGTTCGGACCGGATGCAGGGGCGGCGCGTCGTCGACGTCGTGCACGACGTGGCCTGCATCGCGAACGCCCTGGGGATCGAGCGGTTCGCCGTCGCCGGACGGTCCGGGGGCGCCCCGCACGCGCTGGCCTGTGCCGCGCTGATGCCGCAGCGGGTGACCCGGGCCGCCGCGCTGGTGGGGCTCGCGCCGCGCGACGCCGAGGGACTGGACTGGTTCGCCGGGATGGCGCCGTCCAACGTCCATGAGTTCAGGACGGCGTTCGACGATCCGGACCGGTTCACCGCGCGGCTGATTCCACGGTCCGCCGTCATCCGGCGCGATCCGGTGCGCCTGTTGGAGGAGCTGCGGCCCGAACTCACCGATGACGACCGCCAGATCGTCTCCGACAACACGATTCGTTCGATGCTGTTGCGCAACTACCGCGAGGCGCTGCGGACATCGCCGTACGGCTGGATCGACGACGCGCTGGCGCTGACCGGGCACTGGGGCTTCGATCCGGCGGAGATCCAGGTGCCGGTGCTGCTGTGGCACGGGGTGAAGGACGTGTTCTCCCCGGCCTCGCACTCGTCCTGGATGGCCGCGCGGATTCCCCGGGCCACGGCGGTCCTCGAACCCACCGCCGCGCACTTCGCCGCCCTCCGGGCCCTGCCCAAGGTGCTGGCCTGGCTGCTGGCGGACGTGCCGGTCTGGCCCGGGCACCGGCGGGGACGGACCCCGGAGGCGGTCGCCCCCTGCGCCCCTGCCGCGTCCGCGGGCCGGCGCTCCCAGGCCCCCGCCTCGGCCTGAAGGCTCCCGCCTCCCGCCCCGGGCGCCCGAAGGTCTCGGCGGCAGGCGTCGCGGGGCGCCACCGGCCGGACCGCCCCCTCCGGGACCCAGGCGTCGGGCGCCGGAGGAGCCGACGGCCGGCCTTGCCGACGACCGGCCTTGCCGACGACCGGCCTTACCGGTGCCTGGCCGTACCGGTGCCTGGCCTCACCGTGCCCGGCCTTACCGGTGCCTGGCCCCACCGGTGTCCGGCCCCACCGGTGTCCGGCCCCACCGGTGTCCGGCCCCACCGGTGTCCGGCCCCACCGGTGTCCGGGAGGCGCGTGTCCTCACACCGCCAGTGGTTCCAGGTCCCGGTATATGCGGCGGTCGTCCGCGGCGACCCGGGTCATCCCGTTCTCGTCGCCGAGCAGGGAGCGCAGCTCCGCCAGGGCCTCGGCGCGCATGCGGCGGGCCTCGTCCTTGCGGCCCAGCGCGGCCAGGGTCAGTCCGGTGTTCGCCACTATGGCGAGGGTTTCCGGATGGTGGGGGCCGAGCACCACGCGGAGGGTCTGGACGGCGTTGTCCTCCAGTTCGCGGGCCTCGGCGAGACGGCCCTGGTCGGCGAGGACGTTGGCGTAGTTGATGCCGGTGAACAGGGTGTGGGGGTGCTTCTCCCCGAGGACGTCGCCCATCCGGCGCAGCACCTTGCGGAACACCTTCTCCGCCTCCTCGGTGTCGCCGCAGCCCCAGTGGAAGATCCCCAGGTTGTTGAGCGCGGCCTGGGTGTACGGATGGGCCTCGCCCGGCACCTTCATGTACTCCGCCAGGGCCTCACGGGCGACCTCGCGCGCCGCCTCCCGCTCGTCCGCCGCGAACAGGTCGGCGGCCATGTTGAGATCGCAGGCGAGCGAGTCGGGCGTCGGCGCCTCGTACTGCTTCCGGTACTGGCCGCGCGTCGCCGTCGTGAGCCGTCGGGCGTCCTCGAACTGGCCCGCCCGGCGCAGCGACACGGCGAGCGACTTGGCGCAGCTCAGCGTGCCCGGGAAGTTCTTGCCGAGGATGCGCTTGTAGGCGTCGTAGGCGCGGGAGAGGAGCGAGACGGACTCGGCGTACCGGCCGACCTCGCGCAGATCGCGGCCGAGGCGGGCCGCCGAGGCGAGCGTGTACGGGTGGTCGGGGCCGAGGACCTCGACCCGCCGGTCGAAGGTCTCCTGGTCGAGGACGCGGGCCTCGCCGTAGCGGCCGACCATGCGCAGCGCCAGCGCGAGGTTGTTGGCGGCGCTGAGGGTGCGCCGGTGCGACTCGTGGAAGATCTGGCTGAAGCCGTCGTGCGCCTCGCGGGCGAACTCCACCGCCGACTCGTACACCCCGAGCGCCGCGAGGTCGCTGGCCAGGCTGGACATGGTGACGTACGTGTGGGGGTGCGAGGGGCCGAGAACCCGCTTCTGGCGTTCCAGGAGCTCGGTGTTGATCTCGCGGGCCTCCACATAACGCCCCTGGGAGCGCAGGACGTTGCCGAGCTGGGCCCGCAGGTACAGGTACTGGACGTCGTCCTCGCCGAGGATCGGCTTCCAGTGGTCGAGGAGGTCCTTGGCGAGCGCCTGGGCGCCGGGGAAGTCACCGCGCTTCCACAGGTAGCGGACGCGGTCGATGAGCAGCCTGCGGGTCCCGGCCTCGGTGCAGTTGCGGGCGTCGGAGGCCGAGGCCGGCAGGTGCGGCCAGATCACCGCGAAGCGCGGCCAGGTCTCCGGGTCGTCGATCGGCTCGTCGCCGTCGGGCCGGCAGCCCGCGAGGACCGTGTGCACCACGTGCCGGGCCTGCCGCTGCTCGTCCTCGCTGAGCTGCGAGCGGATCACGGCCTGCACCAGACGGTGGACCTGGATGCTGTTGCTGACCTGGTCGACCTTGGCGAGCGCGAACCGGCCGATCTCGCGGATCACCCGGCCGAGCAGCAGACTCTCCTGGAGAGCGGGGTCGTAGGGCCGCAGAGCGTCGATCATCTCCTTGCTGTAGAGCAGGTGCGAGGAGATCGGCTCGGCCGCCATGAACGCGCACAGCTGCAGCAGCCGTACGGAGGCCGGGGAGCGTTCGCGCAGCCGGGCTATGGAGATGTTCCAGGTCGCGGCCACCGTCTTCGGGTAGTCGACGGCCTGGTTCAGGTCCAGCACCTCGGTGGTCTGTTCGGCGAGCTGACGCAGATACTCCTCGATCGGGGTGGCCGTCTCCGCGAGCCAGGCCGCCGCCTGTTCCACCGCGAGCGGCAGATCGCCGACCGCGGTCGCCACCCGCTCCGCCTCCTTGACGCTCAGCCCCGAGGCCCGCCGGGTGAGGTGCTCGACGCTCTCCTCGCGCAGGAACACGTCGATGGGCAGCGAGGCGCCCTGCTGGGCCCAGGCCTGGTTGCGGGAGGTGACCAGGATGTGCCCGCCGCCGCCCTCCGGGAAGAAGCGCTTGAGCTGCGCCGGGTCGTCGGCGTTGTCGAAGACCAGGATCCAGCGCTTGGTCGGCGCCCCGCGGGCCAGCATCCGCACGGCTTCCTGGCTGGCCAGGTTGATGTCCTCGGCGCTGGACGCGCCGATACGGGCGGCGAGCTCGGCGAGCGAGGAGACGACGTTGTCGGGGTCCTCGGCGGAGATCCACCACACCAGGTCGTAGTCGGCCATGAACCGGTGCACGTACTCCAGCGCCACCTGGGTCTTGCCGACGCCACCCAGTCCGTACAGGGCCTGCGGCTGCGGCAGGACGACCGAGATGCCGCTGCCGAGCTGGTCGCGGACATGGTCGAGGATGACATCGCGCCCGGTGAACATGCTGTTGCGCTGGGGCGCGCTCCAGATCGCCGGGGTGCTGCCGGGGAAGCGGGGCCCGGACGCGCTGCCCTCGAGGGGCCGGCCCGGCAGCTCCAGGGCGCCCAGCAGGGAGCTGACGCACTGCGTCTCGTCGAGCCGGTGCAGATCGACCGGGTTGCGGTCGAGGTAGTACTGCGGCAGATGGACCTCGTCGACCCGCACCGGGACGATCGTGCCCTGCCCGGCCTCGCCGTCCACCTCGGCCAGGGCGCGCCAGACGGGCTCGGCGTGCCGCGACTTGCGGAACGCCTTCGACAGCAGCACGAGGGTGCGGGTCGCCGGGTCGGGATGTTCGACGGGTCCGCTCGCGATGTCGTGCGGGGTGACGTTGCAGCCGGCCCGCTTGAGGAGCGACTCGATCCAGTCGGCCCAGACGCGGTTCTCCGCGGTGTACGCGATCACCACGTCGGCCGCGGTCGTCATCGGCCGCCGCCGCAGGAACGCGTCGCGGCAGCGCAGCCGCACCGGCTCCGGCACCGGAGGCAGGACGGTGATCTCGCCGTCCGAGATCACCGCGGTGAGCCGCTCGAAGGCGGACAGCAGGGAGTTGGCGATCCCGCTCTCGTCGCCCACGGTGGCGAGGGTCTCCTCGTAGGCGTAGTACGGGCGGTACGGGATCTCGACGGCGCCCCAGTAGGCGGTCAGCTCCTCGCCCGCCAGCTCCTCCCCGCCGAGCCCCTTGGGCAGCCCGTCGAACTTCAGCCGGGCCAGCGCGCGGCCGGCGTCCACCTTCTCCTTCTCGCCCTCGTCGATCCGCATCGGCACCGGCAGGACCCGGATCTTGCGCGTGCGATAGCCGTCCTCGACGCTGCGGGCCACGGCCGCCGCGCCGTCGAGGGACTGGTCGCTGAGCGTGAAGCAGTCCACCAGCACGTCGGGCATCTGCACGGTGCAGATGTCGGCGTTGTCGGACAGTCCGGTGCGGCTGTCGATCAGGACGTAGTCGTAGGACGCCTTCATGTCGTCGCGGAGCGCGTCGAGGAAGAGCCCGCCGCCGAGACGTTCGTAGAAGTTGTCCCATTCGAAGGACGACACGCTCGCCGAGTACGAGCGGTCCTGGCGCCCGGCGGAGAGGAAGTCGAGGGAACCACCCTCCTGGAACCGCAGTCCGAGCCGCTCGGGCGTCAGCGAGATGGCGTGCTGTTCGACGCGCGCGTAGTCCCGGTGCCACGGACCGGAGCGCTGGGTTCCGGTGGTCGCCGCCCAGGCGTACTCGTTGATGAGGTCGATGACACCGGTGGTGGCCGCGAGTGCGTTGGGATTGAGGAAGGGATGGAAGAAGCGGTGCAGGCCCGGGGCTTCCAGGTCCCAGTCCACGGCGAGGACGCGCTTGCCGTTGGCCGCGAGGATCCAGGCCGTGTTGGCCAGGGCCATCGTGCGGCCCGTGCCCCCCTTGTACGAGTAGAAGGTGATGATCCGTCCGTCCTGCACGGCCGTCATGCTTCTTCTCCTCCGTGGTCGGATCCGCCTTCGGGCAGCGGCGGGTGGGTGGGGCCCATCAGACGGGGCCGGCGGATCGGCGGACCCGCGGGCGGATGCGCCTCGGCGTGCTTGAGGTACTGCCGGGTCGCGTGCGCGACGACGACAGGGAGTACGTCGGTGAAGGCCTTCAGGGTGGGTACGCCGTTGACGGCGGAGCGGCAGTCGGCACGCCGTCCCCGGTCCAGGATCACCGGCAGCGTCCGTTCGAGGTCCGCCGCCAGCTTGCGGCCCTCCTCGCCGTGGCACTGGATGTCCGCCCGGTTCCAGGGGACGATCGCGCTGATCCAGGGACGGGCGCCGGCGTCGAACGCCTTCAGCCTGCGCGCCCGTTCCTCGTCGGTGAGCGCCCACCGGTCGATGAGCAGAATCCCCGGGTGGCTGGGCCCCGCCTTCTCCGAGTCGTCCGATTCCAGGCCGTCGTCGGTGGCCTCGTCGTCGAAGGAGGACACCGTGATCCGGTAGTCCAGAGACCGGATCAGCTCCTCGGCGAGGGAGGGCAGCGAACGGGTCGACTCCGAGTGGTACGGATTCCAGTCCTGCGCGTCCTCGCCGTACGGGCGGACGTCACGATGCTCGGGAATGGTGTGCCGGGTGGGCGCCGCCACCGTCAGATGGATGCGCCGGGGGCCCTCTCCCCGCGGCTTGAACGCGCTCGGCGTGCGCTCGTAGGGCCGTGGCCTGCTGGAGGGCAGCGGAGAATCCTGCGCGATCTGCACGATCCGCTGCGCCAGCCCGAGAACCGTTTCCTCGTACTCGTCGCGCAGCCGGTTGAGCTTGATCAGACCGTAGATCCCGTTGGCCGCGTACCGGTCGCCGAACTGGGCGTGGTCCACATGGATATGCCGTACGGAATCGGGGAGTTGGGCATAGTCGATATGCGTCCACAGCGCCGGGACGATCGCCTGCACCGCACCGGTCCCGGTCGCCCGGGCCCGCAGAATACGTTCGTTGAAGGCGAACCATTCCCGGCCGCAGCTCTCACTGGTGAAGTAGCGCGGCGAGAACAGCGGCACGAACACCCGGCAGGTGGCGAGATTCTCGCTGAGCTTCTCCGGCCAGCCGTCCCCCGAGCGCATCTCCCGGTCCATGAACCCGGCGGGTATGCCGGCCGGCAGATCGGTCAGGGCCATGATGTGGTCGCACAGATCGGTGAAGAGGACCTGCACCCAGTGGTCCGGATCCCCGCCGCCCAGCCCCCAGGCAGGCGTGTGGGCGTAACTCAGAAAAAAATAAGGCCGGTTGTCCGATGCCCGTTCAGGTATGTCCACGCGCCCCCCTGCTGTGGATGAGCCCCTACGGGATGTTCACCTGGCCGGAACCAACAATCTTCCCGACCGAGCGCCCGCACGGGTCGCCTCTTTCACGTCAAACCCTGGCGATATCCAGACATCTGGACTCCGACCGGATCGACGGCATCCCGCGTCCCGAAGAGCCGCACCGGTCACCTCGCCATTTCCCGTTCCTTCGCGAGATCACGCGGCGGCGCGCCCCGATCGCCCCCGGCGCCCCCGCCGGGCGGGCTTGGGTCGCGGCCGGTGGGCGGGGCCCGCCGCGTACGGCACCCGGCGTGGTCCGTGCACGCCGGGCGTGCACGCCCGGCGCCGCATCACCCACGCCGGCCGGCCGGGTCGGCCGAGGAGCGGCGCGCGCTCACCAGCTCGCCGCGCAGTTCCGCCGCCAACACCCTTCCCGTCTCGGTGAGTTCGCCGTCGGGGCGGGCGGCCAACTGGTCCAGGGCACGGCCCGCCCGTTCCAGCGCGGCGGCACGCCGGTCCGCCTCGCCCGCCCAGTAGCCGGCGTCGCCCAGCTCGCGGCTCGCCTCGTCGAGCAGCCGGCCGGCCCGGGTGCCCGGCACGTTCAGGTCGGCCGTCTCGCGCAGCGCGGAAAGCCGCGCGAGGCGTCCGGCGCGCGGCAGTTCCCGTACGAGGTCCTCCGGCTCGAAGTCGACGGCCACACCGAGCGCGCCGAGCCCGTGCGCGCCGAGCCGTACGCCCGTTCCGGCCGCGAGCGGGGTGACGGTGGTCAGCCGCGGCGCGTTGACACCGGCCTGCCGGACCCGGCCGCTCTCCTCCATCAACTCGTACGCGATGCCCAGGCGTTTGGCGAACATGTCGAGTTCGTCGGCTCCCAGCGGAGGGGCGACGGGCACGGGGTAGCAGTCGCGGAGGGGGTCCGCGTCGTCGAGGAGCAGCCGGGTGCCGTCCGCGACGGCGACGGTGCGCAGGCGCCGCCAGCCGCCGGAGGTCTCGCCGGGGCCGTACTCGTCGCCCCGGTGGGTGCGCACCCGCAGCTCACCGGCCTTCACCGAGACGGTGACGGGGCCCGGATCGCTGAGGGTGAGGGTGCCCAGGGTGGGCAGGTGCAGTTCGGCGGTGGGCTGGTGCCAGCCGAGTTCGAGGTCGGCGCGGGCGTTGACGGCCGCGACGACGACGGCGCAGGCGAGCGGCGCCGGGCCGGTGAGTCTGCCGTGCAGAGAGTTCTTGAGCGTGGTGTGCAGATACGGGTGGGTGAGGATCTCGTCGACGTACGGCGCGGTCGACGGGTCCGCGTCGAGGTCGAGGAAGGCGCGCCACACCTCGTCCCAGCCGGGCTCGCCAGAGTGCCGGGCGGCCACGACGGGAATCAGATGGCGGACCAACTCCTCCTGTGCGTAGCAGAGTTCGTCACGGTCATGGACCGCGGGACTGAGCGAGTGGTCGGTGACGCGCTCGGCCACACCGTCGACGAAGGCCCGCAGGTCACCACAGAAGACACTCGGGTTGGCGAAGCCGTGGCCGGTGCTGTAGCGGTGGGCGTACAGACCCCCGCCGCACGATTCGATCACCGGGCAGCGGCGGCAGGTGGCACTGACACCCGCGAGCCCCAACTGGCGGGCCCGCACCCCGGGATGCCGGGCGAACTCGGCGAAGGTGTGCCGGAAGACGTCGTATCCGGTGGACGGGGCGCCGTCGTACGCCGTCTTCAGTGAGTCGGCCTGCTCGAACGTGCCGTCGGTCTCCACCACCGCGAGGTCGCTCGGCGCGAGGCCCATCGCCTCGGTCAGCGGCGGCCCGCCCCGGAGCGTGCTGAGGACCGACTCGAAGGTCCGCACCCCGACGGTGCGGCCCTGTTCGTCCCAGCGGTCGAAGATCCGCAGCAGCCAGTCGGCGTAGGCGGTGGGGGAGTCGGCCGGCCGGTTCGGCGGGCTGTCCCAGGTGGAGTGCGGCAGCAGGTAGTCGATGCGGGGCGGGTGCAGGGAGGCGAGAGCGTCGTGCACCGCGACGGGATCGTTGGCCACGTCCACGGTGCACAGCAGGCCGCTGTAGAGGTGCCGGTACTCGGGTCTGCGCAGCAGGCCGATCGCGCGCAGCACCCGTTCGTGACTGCTGCGTCCGCGGCGGTCGCGCCGGTGCCGGTCGTTCGCGGCGCGGTCGCCGTCGAGCGAGATGCTGACTTTGACGTCGAATTCCCTGAACACCTCGAGATACCGGGTGTTCAGCTGCACGCCGTTCGTGTGAATACGGAGATCGAGCGCTGTCACCGGGGTGATGATGCGAACGAGTTCCGCACAGATGTCTCGCATGCGGGCGGGACCCACGAGAAGGGGTTCCCCTCCGTGCAGGATCACGGAAACGGAAGGGAGTTTCTCTTCCTCCGCATAGTCCGCGAATCGCCGGGCCACTTTCCCGAGCGTTTCCTCGGAAATAAAGGTCGGGCGCCCTTTCCAGCTCTGATCGGCGTGCTCGTACACATAACAGTGATCACAGGCGAGGTCGCATCGACTGTGGATCTTGAGGACGAGTTGCTGGAGCGGAGCACCCGCAGTTGCAGTCACCCGACAAAGGCTACTCGTCGGAGGCTGTGTCAACTCCTGATCGGGCGAGTCAACTCAAGGCCCAAGCGCTCTGGTTGAGGCCGGCTCGCAGGCGGTCCACTCGACGGAGCGTGAGGAACCCGTCGGGGCGACTTCGATCGAGAAGGGGAAGGAATCCCGGTCGGACGAGGAACCTCCCGCCACCAGGGAGAATGAGTTCGGGATCATCCCGAGTGCCTCGCCGCAAGGTTGCAGCGGCAGGGGGCAGGGTCCGTTAAGGTGGCTACGCAGTCATTGGCTGTCCGAATAGCAATGATCTGCATTTGGGCGGGCTTCAGCACAGAGGCCCGGTTCCTGGCGGCTACCAGGAACCGGGCTTGCGCCGGAGCCTCGAGGCGGGTCCGGCCGACCACGTGACGGCCGGGCTCGCTTCATGCCTGCCCGTCCCCGCCCGGCTACGCCTCGATCATCACGGCCCTAGCGGGCCAACTGTTCTACACAGCCGGCGACCGCCGCCACAGTTGCCAGGACTGCGATCAGAATCCTTACCCAGTGAGGGTCAGGGGTCTGACCGGATCCCTGCTGCTCGGGTTCTTGCTGCTCCATTTCTCACCCCAGATCGACAATGAAGCCCCCCGGGTGACCCGGGTCCCTCGGCCGTTGTGGACGAGGTGCTGGCGATCGATGAGGAGTGGGTTGTTCAGTATGCCGACTTCGACGGGGACTTCAGGAGTTCGAGGGACTTTTCCGTCGCATCGCGACTTTACTCGGCTGTCCTTGCCCCGGTGTCCTCAAGCTACAGCCCGACGGACGAGTTCTGTGCGCTGGTCGACTCTTTTCCGGCATCTGTGAATCGACGAGTCGACTCCAGTACCCGGACGATTCGGCGTGTGCTGCGAACTCCATGATCATTCGGAGCGGCGCGGTCGGCCGCGCGTAGGAAAGGGCGCACCGGCGGCAGTTGCGGTGCCGTCAGGAGCGCCCTGTGGTGAAGCTTTGAGGTCAGAGAGCCGAGTCGAAGGTGATCGGCTTGCCCGGACGGCGTCCCGGGATGTCTGTCACTCGTCCGGCGGACCTTACGGCGGCAGTCCCGAGCGGGTCGATGGCCGACAGGGGAGTGTGCGGCCGGCGCATGGACTTGGGGGCGGCGGAGCGGTGCGTCGCCTGCGTCACCGGAAGGTTCATTTTAGGACTTTCGCTTGGTGGGTAGCTACTGGCGGAGGGTACCAGCCGGACCTATCGCGCCACGGAACTTCAGGATTACAGCGTCAATCCTGCGCCGTGATTTCCGCAATTGGAACGCGGCCGGTCGTGTGAATCCCCCGGCTCCCAGGACAGCGGGGTCCGGCGGGGGAGACGTCAGTTCGGCGGGTGCGGGGTGCTCACAACGGTGACTGCCAGGTGAGCGTCGTGCCGGGGTCATCGCCGTCCGCGGGGGCGTCGTCCCGGACGGTGAGGCGGACTCCGGGCCGGCCGTCCGGCAGGGTGGCCGTGGCGTCGACGGCGACCTCGATCCGGGACACCCCGGCACGGCGTGAGGCGGCGGCCAGCGCACGGCGCAGAGCGGCGACGAGTTGCGCGCCGACGGACTCCGGGACCCGGTTCTCCACGGCGCCGGTGAACCGCGTGGATGGCTGAAAACCGAGCAGAGCCGCCGCACCCGCGGTCTCGCGCAGCACCTTGCCGCGGAAGGTGGTAGGAGCGTCTGCGGGCGGCTGCTGCAACGCGAAGATGGCCGTCCGGACCTCTTGCACGGTGGACCGGAGTTCTTCGACCGCGTGGCCGAGCGCGGCGCGCACGTCCTCTTCTGCCGAGTCCTGGTCACCGGACTCCTCGTCACCGGACGCCTCGTCACCTGAGTCCTGGTCACCGGACTCCTCGTCACCGGACCCCTCACCGTCGGAGTTCCGGCCGTGTCCGTCCCCCGTACCGGCGGCGTCGCCGGTCTCCTCCGTCCGGCTTCTGCGCAGCGTGGACTCCAGCATCATGCCGGTCGCGAACAGCCGTTGTACGACCAGGTCGTGCAGGTCGCGGGCGATGCGGTCCCGGTCCTCGTACACCGCGAGGCGCTCGCGGTCGTGCCGGGCGTCGGCGAGGACCAGGGCGAGCGCGGCCTGTGAGGCGAACTGGGTGGCCAGCCGGCGTTCGACCGGTGTGTACGGGCGGTCGCCGCGTCCGCGCGGAAGGGCCAGCGTGCCGATGAGGCGGCCCTCGGTCTGCAGGGGCAGCATCATGCTCGGCCCGAACCGGGACCGTACGGGCGTCGTCATCCGCGGATCGGTCGCCGAGTCGTCGATGAAGACCGGCTCCCCGCCGAGGAGTTGCTCGAGCACCGGGCTGCCGGGCGCGATGGTGGTGCCCACGATGCCCTCGGGGTCCTCGTGGGTGGAGGCGGCCACGATCTCCATGCCGCCCTCCTCCGTGGGCAGGAGGACGACGCCCGCCGAGGCGCCCGCGAGAATCCTGGCGCGTTCGGCGACCGTCAGCAGCGCGTCGTCGGCGGTCCCACCGCTGAGCAGTGCGGTGGTGACGGCGGCGGCGCCCTCGATCCAGCGCTCCCGCTGCCGGGCCGTCTCGTACAGACGGGCGTTGGCGATCGCGATACCGGCCTGCGTGGCGAGCAGACGCACCAGCTGCTCGTCCTCACCGGTGAAGGTGCCGGAGGACTTGTCCGCGAGGTAGAGGTTCCCGAACACCTCGTCGTCGACCCGGATGGGGACGTCGAGGCAGGTGTCCGCCGCGGAGGACCGGGGGGAATCGGGACCGGGGGAGGACCCGGACCCGGCGTCGAGCGGGCCGGCGGAGGAACCGGTACCGGGGCCGGGCGCCGGCTCCGCCGGGTGAGGATCACGGTGCCGGTGCTCGGGTCCGTTCTCCGCCGGGAGCGGTTCCGCCGTACGGATCCGAACCAGCCCGTCCCGGCCCGGGTCCGCCATCCCCAGCGCCGCGTACCGGGCCCCCGTCAGCTCGGCCGCACCGTCCACGATCCGCTGGAGCGTGGCCCGCAGTTCGAGTTCGGTGCCGACGCTGAGGACCGCTTCGAGGAGAAGCGGGAATCCCGGCACGGGGTCGGTCATGCGAGGCTCTCGGCCGCCGGGGCGTCAGCGCGCCAGCGGGTCCAGGATCAGTGGCGCGATCTTGCCCTCCAGCATGTAGCCGAGGCCCTGGACGGCACAGACGTCGGGCCGCTCGGCGATGTGGACGGGCATACCGGTCGCCTGCCGCAGCATCTGGTCGAGCCCGGGGAGCAGCGCGCTGCCGCCGACCATCATGATCCCGCGGTCGGCGAGGTCGGCCACCAGATCGGGCGGGCAGGAGCGCAGGACCTTGCCGATGCCGTCGAGCACGGCCGTCAGCGGCGTCTCGATCGCCATGCGTACGGCGGCGGTGTCGACCTTCACGGACCGGGCCAGGCCGGTCGCCACGTCCCGCCCGTGGATCTCGGTCAGGGCCGGGCCGTGCGGGGTGAGCCCGTTTTCGGAGAGGGCGAGCTGCAGGGGCCGTACCGCCTGACTCGGCAGCATCAGCTCGTGCTGGTGGCGTAGGTGCTGCACGATCGCGTGGTCGACGGCCTCCCCGCCGACCGGAATGCGCTCGGCGGTGACGATCGAGCCCAGCGACAGGACGGCGAGCTGGGTCGCGGCGGCCCCGCACACCATGATCATGGTTGCCTCGGGCCGCTCGACGGGCAGTCCGCAGCCGACCGCGGCGGCGATCAGCGTGTCGACGAGTTCGACCCGGCGGGCGCCCAGCCCGACCAGCGTCTCGATCGCGGCGCGCTGCGCCAGCGGGTCCGCGTCGTGCGGGGTGCAGGCCGCGGCCCGCAGCCGGGGCTTGCGGCGCAGGGTGCGGCGGACCTTGTCACCGAGCAGATGGCGCAGCATCCGCTGCGCCATGTCGATGTCGACGACCGTGCCGCCGGACACGGGACGCACCACCCGGATGTAGTCGGGCGTACGGCCCGTCATCTTCTCCGCGAACTCCCCGACCGCGATCAGCGCGCCCGTCCTCGTGTTGATCGCGGCGACGCTCGGCTGGTCGACGACCAGGCCCGCGCCCCTCACATACACACGGGTCCTCGCAGCGCCCAGGTCGACGGCGAAGTGACAGCGGCGCAGCTGCTCCAGACTGGCGGTCATGGCAGGTCCTCCCGAGAGCGCAGACCATGGGGCTCCGCCGGGCGGCGGTCCTCTCTCGCATCCTGCGCGCGCAGGGCGGCGGGCGCCCTTTTTGGAGGGCCGGGCGGGGTGCCGCTGGACGGGTGGTTCTGCGGCGCTCGGGCCCCGGCCGAGGCGCCGCGGCGGTGCGGAACCGTCAACCGGAGGCCGGCGGCGGTGACCCGGCCGGCGGCGCGCTCTCGCGCAGTCGTACCGAGCAGGCGACCGACAGCCCCGGCACCGGCCAGCGGCGCAGTCCCTCGTGCACCGCTCGCTGGGCCGCGCCCGCCCGGCGCAGCGGATGACGTCGGGTGATGCGCCCCGCCTCCTTGAGGAGGTGGTCGAGGAGCCGTCTCGACACGTCGTGGGTCTCGGCGCGCACGAACGCCACCGGATCGTCCACGTGCCAGGACAGCTCCACCGAGGCGGCGAACGAACGGTGCCCGGAACTGGGCAGGTGCAGCTCGTGCGCGGCGCCATGGGTGGTGAGGTCGACCTCGTAGTACGTGATGAGGGAGCGGGGCGGGCGCTTGCCCTGCGGCCGGTCGGGGTTGAGCAGGGTCAGGGAGGTGTTCGGGTCCGTGTGCACGACGGCGGTGCGGCCCTGCTCCGCGCCCCGGAGCCGGGTGAGGTCGCGCGTGGTGAACGGGCCCCGGACCAGGTCGCGTCGCACCGGTTCGAGTTCCGGTAGGCGCTCCGGGAGATCCAGGGTGCAGTACCAGGCGAACGGAGAGCCGTCCGCCGACGGCTGCCGGTGCAGCGGGCGGAAGCGGTCCGGGGGCAGAACGGTGCCGCCACCGCTCATCAGCTCCTCGTGCAGAACGGGGGAGAGCACGACCATGATGTCCGCCTCGGGACGGTCCAGGTCGGGCCGGAGCTCGGGCGGCACGGTCGGGCTGCCCGAGCGGGCGAACAGCGCGGTGTGCCAGAACGTCACACGGATCTTCGGCGGCTCCTCCAGCTCCAGCAGCGCGCCCGGCAGTTCACGCAGCACCGCGTTCAGCGCGGTCAGCACGGAGGCCTCGGGCCCGGTGATCACGACATAGCCGTTGTCGCGACCGAGGAGCTCGTACTCGTTCGGTGCCATGTCGCTCAGGGAGAGCAGCCAGGCCAGCGTCCGGCCGAGCACGCTGTGGGTGTGGGGATCCTCGCCCGATTCCGCGGTGTACTCGACCGCGATGATGGGGCTGCCTCGATCCGGCGCGGCCCGCAGCTCGTGGTACAGCGACAGCAGGGTGGGGTTCGGCTCGCCGGGTGCCTGGAGTTCCTCGTACGCCCGGTACGACTCGATGGCCTCGGCGACGCGGCCCTGGCCCTTCAGCGCGAGGATGTGCAGCCGCCGGAAGTCCTCGCGCCCTGGGTGGGACCGCAGGAGTTCGCCGAGGTCGGTCGCCGCGCGTCTGAAGCCACCTGTCTCCAGGTCGAGTTCGGCGCGGGTGGCGCAGAGGGTGAGGCGCAGGGCGCGGAGCCGGCCGCGGGCGGCCTCGGCGGCGGGGCCCGGGACGCCGTCGACCGGGTCACCGGTCCACAGGTCGAGAGCCCGCCGGACGCAGTCGGCGGCGTTCGACAGGTCGCCCGCGTCCCGGTGGCTCTTCGAGCGGGCGACGAGATCATCGCAGAGGGAGAGGTCGACGCAGTCGGGGTCGGCGTGCAGGGCGTAGCCGTCCGCGGTGCTCGCCAGGACGCCGGGGCCGAGGGCCTCGCGGACCGCCGCGGCGTGCGCCGCCAGCAGGCGCGCCGCACGCTGCGGGGGCCGCCCGTCCCACAGCCCCTCGGTCAGGTCGGAGTGTGTCACCGGCCGGCCGCGGCGCAGGAGCAGCATGCACAGCAGGGCCTGCTGCCGCGGTGCGAGTGTGCGGACGGTGCGGTCGCCCCGGGTGATCCGTATCGGTCCCAGCACCCGATACCGGTGGCGGGCGGCCTCGGCCGCTTCCAGGACCCGGGCGAAGGACGGCGTGAAGAAGAGATCCATGCCGCGCCGCTGGGCCTGCGGATCCGAGGAGGTCAGCGGATTGAGGACATCGGACAGCAGGGCCCTGAACTCGCTGGGTACCGCGTTGAGTTCACCGGACCCGGCTCCGTTGGTCAGTTCCCGCAGCAGACTGCCGAAGCCGTGCAGATCCTTCGACGGGTCACGGTCCCGGCCGGTCCCCAGCGCGAAGTGGGTGATCTTCAGGCTGCCGTCCGGCCGGACGATCAGGCCGTTCGGTGTGAGCCTGCCGTGCGTGACGCCCCGCTCGTGCACGGCCCCTAGGCCGCGCGCGAGCTGCTGGGCCAGCGGGGCGAGCAGTGAGAAGGGCAGGGCGAAGCCGCCCTCCGCGGTGAGTTCCGCCACCGTGAGTCCCTCGATGAACTCAGTGACGAGATAGGGCACGTTCCCCTCGATACCGAAGTCGTGCACCGTGACGACGTTGGGATGCTCGACGCCGGCGAGTGCGCGGGCGTCCTCGAGGAACCGCTCGTGCGCGGTGGGCGGGTAGGCGTGCACCACCACCGTCCGGCCGTTCCGCGTGTCCTCGGCCCGCATCAACTGCCTGCCCCGGCCCAGGCGTCGCACCAGCCGGTACCGGCCCAGCACCAGCCCTTCGGCCGGGGGAGGGGGCGCGTCTCCGGGCCGAGGCGGGGTCCCGCCTCCCAGCCGTCGCACACTCTCCTCGCGTACCGACGCGAACGCCTCGCCGTCGGCCGCCGCGTCCCCGGGTCCGGGGGCGACCACGGGGAACTCCCCGGCGGCCACTCCGGCCCGTGCGTCGATCAACGCGCCGACCCTGCCCAGAAGTTCACTGGTACGGCTGCGCGCGGTGCGTGGCAGCGCCCGCAGCAGGAGTTCGCGCACACCGGGCCGGAAGACGTACGAGCCGGGTGGGCCCGAGGGGCCGGCGCTCAGGAGACCGCTGAGGATCACCTCGGCGAGATGCTGCGGCCGGGGGCTCGGCTCGATCGCGGCCTGCACCAGCCGCATCACGGGCAACTCCGTTCGTCCGACGGCGAGATGACCGGCCAGCCGGAACGCCTCGGGCGAGGCGATGGAGCGGAACCGCAGGACGAGCTCCTCCGCGGAGAACCGTTCGACGTCGCCGCGGCCGTGTTCGTCGAGCGGGGCGGGAGCCGGAGCGGTGTCCAGCATCGCCACCGAGCCCGGGAGCCGGCCGCCACCGGCCACCAGCGACGACCAGTTCGCAAGCCAGCGGGCGGACGGTTCCAGGACGGGAAGCGCGAGCACGGAACCGGGGCCGGGCAGGTCGTCCGAGGCGTAGGAGTCCACGGTGTAGGCGGAGTTGGGAGCCGCGGGCCAGGGAGCGGCGAGGCGCGCGGTCGTCGCGGGCAGGGCAGTCGTGCGCCACAGCCGCTCGGGCAGTGGCTGGAGCACGGCGACGGGCATCCGGGTCGCCCAGCGGCGCAGCGTGCGGTACCACCGGGTGCCCGCCGGGCCGCCCCGCCACTGCGCGCCCATGCAGTCGCTGACCAGCAGGGTGACCGTACGGCCGTCCGCGTACGACTCCTGCGAGCCGGGCCGCCGAACCCTTCCCTCGGGGGTCAGCTGGTGCAGCTCCACCGTACGGAAGACGCCCGACTGGGCCAGCACGGTGTGCAGTTCGCGTACCAGCGGGCGCCAGACGGGCATGGTGGGCCCGGTGTCGTGCACGAGATGCAGGGTCAGCCAGCGCTCGGTGGCAGGGCGCAGCACCGGCAGCCACCACCGGGGCGCCGCGCCGAGCCCCGCGATCCGGTGGGCGGTCGCCTCCTCGTCCAGTGTGTGGCCGACGGGCGCGGGCACCCGGCGCTTGAGCGGACGCAGGGTGCGCTGGAGCGCCAGAGAGTGGGGAAGCATCGGGGGAGCGGGGGCGAGGAGCGTGGTGTGCGGGGTGTTCGCGGGGCCGTCGTCCGCCGCCTCGCCGTCTGCGCCGCGCCTGTCGCGGTCGGGTGAGCCGGAGCCGGGCAGGCGCAGGGGAACGCGGCCGTCGTCCGGGCGGTCCGGGCCGGCCGGAGGGTCCCCGAGGGGCGGGTCCGGCGGCACGTCGGACCGCGCCGGCGACTCCGGGGGTGTTCGCGGGGAGGCGGGGCGCTCGACCGACCGGGGCCGGGCCCGGGACACGGCTGCGGGCCCCTCGATGTGCCCCGCGAGCCACAGCAGCTCGGCCAGCTCCACCGAGGTCGGCGACTCCCCGCCGGAGGCCTGCCCCAGCAACTCGGCGAGCAGGGCGGGCCCCGGGTCCGCCGGACGATTGTCCGCCCCTGAACCGGCCGGCGCGCCCGGCCCCGGGCCCGCGGGGGTGCCGGGTCCCGCGTCCGTGGGGGTGCCGGGTCCCGCGTCCGTGGGGGTGCCGGGTCCCGCGTCCGTGGGGGTGCCGGGTCCCGCGTCCGTGGGGGTGGTCGGCCCCGGGCCCGGCGGGTTGCCGGGGCTCGGGCCCGTCGGGGTGTCCGGGTCCTCAGAACTCATCGTCGTCCCGGGTGCTGCTGAGGTAGGGCATCAGCTGCTCCGCGAGGTCGTCCCGGGACGTCGCGTCGATCCCCGCCGCGCCGGTCAGATAGATGGCGTTCAGGAGCTGGTCCGTGGCGAGTTCGCCCCCGGTGCCGCGGGAGAGGAAGCGGGCGATCAGCTCGCGGGCGTAGGCGTCGGGCTCGCCGAGGTGGGCGCGGACGATGCTCTCGAGGTGGGCGTCGCGCGGCTGGTGGAGTTCGAGACGGACGCACCGGCGCAGGAAGGCGGGCGGGAACTCGCGCTCGCCGTTGCTGGTCAGGACGACGAAGGGGAAGGCGCGGCAGCGGACCCGGCCGCGGGAGACGGTGACCCGGTCGTCCGTGCCGGCCACCATCACCTCGGCGGCGGGTGTGTGGCGGGCCGCCCGGACCAGCTCAGGGATGTCGTACTCGCCCTCCTCCAGGATGTTCAGCAGGTCGTTCGGCAGGTCGAGGTCGCTCTTGTCGATCTCGTCGATGAGCAGGGCGCGGGGGCGCCGGTAGGGGAGCAGCGACGTGCCGAGCGGGCCGAGCCGCAGATGGTCCTGGAGGTCGCTGTCCGCGGGGAGTTCGTGCTCGGCCGCGCGACCGGCGGCGTACAGGCGGGAGAGCGGGTCGTACTGGTAGAGGCCGTCGTGCAGGGTCGTGCGGCTGGTGATGTTCCAGCGCAGCACCGGCCCGAGCCGCAGCTCCCGTGCCACGGCGTACGCGAGGGAGGACTTCCCGCTGCCGGGCGGGCCGCTCACCAGCAGGGGGCGGCGCAGGTACAGCGCCGCGTTGACCAGCTGGACGGTCCGGTCGGTGGCCCGGTAGGTGCGGGCCCGGTGCCTGCGGTCCGGGGAGGCGGTCGACGTGTCACCGTCCTCGGCGGGAGTGTCCAGCTCGGGACCGCCGTCGAAGTCGCGCCACGGCGGCGGCGCGGGCAGCTTCGCGATGCCGTCGTGGGGTTCGCTCCCACCCGTGTATACGGGCCACAGGGACATGCGTTCTCCTCGTTGCTCACCGGCCGTGCGACCGACGTCGGACCTGCGGGCCGCGACCGGCACATCGCGTACCGGCGCCCGGCCGAATCGTTGCCGTGCTCCCTCGTCTGCCTGCCTGCCGTCCCTCCGCCTCCCTCTTCGCGGTCTCCGGGTGCTCAGCCGACCGGTGAGTGGTGATAGCCGACCGGGTCCGGCAGACATCTGGGGTCTTCCCAGAGCAGCGCCAGGTCGTACGCCCAGTGCGGTTCCGGGCCGTCGTCCGCGTACGCCGTCTCGCGCAACTCATGGATGTGCGAGGGGAGTTCCGAAGGCGGCAGATCCGCGAGATGCGCGGCGAGGCGGTCCAGGAACGCCGCCCCCGTGCAGTCCTCGTGCGCCCCGTCGCGGTGCTCTCCGCGGCAGCCGCTGCGCGGCCAGAGCATCACCGGGACCGCCGCGTTCAGGCTCGCCTGGAACAGCCGGCGGGTGCCCTGCGCGCGCGGCGGGGAGGCGAAGCCCACCATGTCGGCGCCGCGCCGCAGCCCGATGGTCAGCCGCACCGGATCCTGCCCGAGGGCCCCGCAGCCGATGCGGTGCAACGGCGCCGCGGACCGCCCGTCGAGCCGCTGCCACTTCTGCAGCAGCTTGTGCTGGAGACCGCCGCTGCGCCGCCGCTCCAGGTCCATCACCACGAGCGGCGCGAAGGAGCCGAGCGGGCTGTCGTCGTCGGCGCTGCGCTGCCAGTGCGCCACATCGGTGTTGAGCCAGCGGCGGGGCAGCACGAAAGCGATCAACTCTCGGGCTCCGGGCTCCAGTTCGTGGTACGCCTCGTCGATGCGCTCCAGCGCGTAGCCGCGCACCCGGTCGGCGGGCAGGGCGCGCGAACCGACGACGCGACGGTGCCGCCCGTTGTACGCGGAGACCTCGACGAGGAACTGGTGGTCGCCCGAACCGCTGGGCGCGATCTCCACGAGGATCGGCGACCAGGGCTGGGTCCCCGCGGCGGGCGGGCCCGGCGGGTTCTCGGGCGGCCGGGGGCGGCGGTCGTACGCCCGGGACGGCCAGGCCCGCAGCGCGCCCCGCGTCGGCGCGTCCTCGGTGAAGTCGGCGAGCCGCGCGGCGAACCGGGCGACGGCACCGGTGTCGGGCACCTCGGAGAGCAGATACCAGGCCGCGTCCCACAGCGACCGGAACCGCCGCCCCGGCAGCGGCGGCCCGAACGGGCCCACGGCATCGCTGTACAGCCGCTCCGGGCTGCACTCGGGCCGCCCGTCGAAATCCGGACCCCGCGCCAGCACCAGCTCCCGCAGCCGCTCCTTCTCCGTACGCCCGTACTCCGGTGTCGGGATCAGCTCGCCGAGCCGCGGCCAGTAGCGGGCCATGACGTGCGCGGGCAGCATCCGTCCGTTGCGGATCCCGGGGTCCCGCGCTGCGGAGGACACCATGCCCACCACCCGCCCGGTGTCGGCGAGTGTCACCGCGGCCCCGCTGAAACCGGGCGCGAGCGGCTGGCCGTGCGCCGCCCAGGCCTCCAGCTGGACCCACTCTCCCGCGATCAACTGGTCCGCGGTGGCCCGGTACTCGGCGAGGGTCCCCTCCTCGTAGCGCTTGGGGAACCCGTACGCCACCAGTCTGCGCGGCGGATCGCCGTACGCGTCGGCCGGTGCCGCGAACTCCGCCGGCTCCAGGGGGACGGAGCGGTCGAGTTCGAGGACCGCGACATCGCCGGGGTCGGTGTCGCGCCCGTCCCAGCCGCCGTGCGCCACGACCTTCGCGGGGAGGGGTTCGCCGCCCCGCGCGAAGGAGACGCGTACTTCCCCGGAACCACCGCGCGCCACCACATGGGCGCAGGTCAGCACATGTCGCTCGGTGACGAGGAAGCCCGAGCCGGTCTCCCGTCCGCAGGTGATCCTGGCCTGCCAGGACGCGCTGTTCATGACCGCGCGGCGATCCCCGGAGCACCGGACGCGGACCCCGACCCCGACCCTGACCCGGACTCCGGGCCGGCCGCGGAGGGCGTCCCGGTCCCGGTCCCGGACAGGGGCTCTCTTCCGGATGCGGGTCCGGTCCCCGCCGTGCCACCCGTTCCGGGCGTGACCCCGGAGGCCGTGTCAGGGCCGGAACGGGAGCCGTTCCGCTCCGGTTCTCCCGGCGCCCAGGAGAGTTTCACCACCAGATGTCCCTCGACCGAGCTCTTCGCGATCAACGCGCCTGCCTCCGCGCTGAGTTTGACCCCGAACTCGATCTCGACGGAGTCGGGCCGCAGGCTCCCGTCGCGGAACACCCGCAGCGCCGACTGGGCGGCGGCCCGCACGCCCTCCAGGGCGCCCTCGAAGGTGCGCGTGGCCTGCACCGTGCCGTCGTCGCGGGCCACGAGCCGGGAACCGGACGCGTCGTCCGCCGCCTCCACGACGACCAGTGCCCCGTCGTCGGTCTTGAACTCCACCAAACCGTCCATGGCGCGCCCCCGTTGTCCGTGACTCCCGAGCACCGACATTGTTCCGGACGGCACTTGGAACTGTCCCGGTTTCTGCGGCTCGTACCCGCCTGTCCTGGCGGGAAGCCGCCAGGGCGCCTTCCCGCCAGGTTCCGTCAACACCCCCGCAACACAAGCCCCCCGACACTCTTCGCAAGCCCGGGCGCCACCCCTGCCCGGCGCGGGCACGGCCGATGAAGAGAGGGCACGAATGACCAGAGGACCAGTGAGACGTCCGGCGGCACTGCTGTCGGCCGGGCTCGTGCTCGCCCTGCTGCCCACGGGGCGGGCGAGCGCGCTCGACACCGGGGACCCCGGTACCCCGGTGACGGCGCGAGCCACCGCCGCGGCCCGGACCGTCACCCTCGTGACCGGCGACAAGGTGACCGTCACCGACGTCGGCGGCGGCAAGAAGACGGTCTCCGTCGTGCGTCCCCGGGGGGCCACCGGAGCCGTGCGCACGCAGGTGGCCGACGGCGCCGTCACCGTCGTACCGGACGAGGCGCTGCCGTATCTGCGGGCGGGCACCCTCGACCGGCGGCTGTTCGACGTCAGTGAGCTGATACGGCAGGGGCTCACCGACCAGAAGACGGACGAGCTGCCGCTGATCGTGACGTACGACCCGAAGGCACGGGCGGCGACCCCCGGCGGGGCCGAGCGGACGCGCTCGCTACCCAGCATCCGGGGCGCCGCGGTCGCCGCGGACAAGGGCCGGACCTTCTGGCGGGCGATGACCCGTCAGGAGGGGATCGGCAAGGTCTGGCTCGACGGACGGGTCAAGGCCGACATGGCCGAGAGCAACGCGCAGATCGGCACGCCGAAGGCCTGGGAGGCCGGGCTCACCGGCAAGGGCGTGACCGTCGCCGTTCTCGACACGGGCGTCGACACCGGCCACCCCGACCTGGCCGGCCGGGTCGCGCAGACCAAGAGCTTCGTCGAGGGGCAGGAGGTCGCCGACCGCAACGGGCACGGCACGCACGTCACCTCCACCGTGGGCGGCAGCGGCGCCGCCTCCGACGGCGCGGAGAAGGGCGTCGCGCCCGAGGCCACGCTCGCCGTCGGCAAGGTGCTCAGCGACCAGGGTTCGGGCAGTGAGTCGCAGATCATCGCCGGCATGGAGTGGGCCGCGCGCGACGTGCGCGCCAAGGTGATCTCCATGAGCCTCGGCTCGACCGAGGCCAGCGACGGCACCGACCCGATGGCCGCGGCCGTCGACACCCTCTCGAAGGAGACCGGCGCCCTCTTCGTCATCGCGGCCGGCAACACCGGCGCCCCCTCGTCCATCGGCTCGCCCGGTGCCGCCGACTCCGCCCTGACGATCGGCGCCGTGGACTCCGCCGACGAGGCCGCGTACTTCACCAGCGCCGGACCGCGCTACGGCGACAACGCGCTCAAGCCCGACCTCTCCGCACCCGGCGTCGACATCCTCGCCGCCCGCTCGCAGCTCGTGGACGGCAGCGGCTCCTACACCTCCATGAGCGGTACGTCGATGGCGACCCCGCACGTCGCGGGCGTGGCCGCTCTGCTCGCCCAGGAGCACCCCGACTGGACCGGCACCCGGCTCAAGGACGCGCTGATGTCGACGTCGAAGCAACTGGACGCCTCCGTCTACCAGTTGGGCTCCGGGCGGGTGAGTGTTCCGGACGCGATCGCGGCGAAGGTCACCGCCACGGGCAGCGCCGACCTCGGCTTCCACGGCTGGCCGTACGAGGACAACGCGCCGGTCGTCAGGACGGTCACCTACACCAACTCCTCCGACGCGGCGGTGGAGTTGACGCTCGCCGCGGAGGGGGCCGGCGAGGGTGTCGCCACCCTCGCCGACACCACGCTCACGGTGCCCGCGCACGGCAGCGCGTCCACCACGGTCACCGGTGACGGCTCGAAGGCGCCGGTGGGCAACACCTCCGGGCGGATCGTGGCCTCGGTCGACGGCAGGCCGGTCGCGCACACCGCGTTCGGGCTGGTCAAGGAGGAGGAGCGGTACACCCTCACCGTCCGCGTCAAGGACCGGGACGGCGACCCGACCGCCGCCGACCTCGCCGTGCAGCAGCTCGCGCGGGGCGTCGACCCCTACCCCGCCCACGTCGGCGACTCCGGCACCCTGAAGCTGCGGCTCACGCCCGGCACGTACAGCCTGACGTCCTTCCTCGACGTGCGGGGCAGCCACGGCGCCGACTCGCTCGGCCTCGGCTTCCTCGCCGCACCCCAGATCACTCTCGACCAGGACCGCGAAGTCACCCTGGACGGGCGGACGCTGCGGGAGATCGGCGCGAAGGTCGGCCGGCGCACCGAGACCCGGCAGCTGCTCATGGAGTACGACCGGAACGCGGGCGGCTCCGACCTGTTCGGCGCGGTCCAGGTGCCCGTCAAGTACGACAGCGTCTTCGCCGCGCCGACCCGGAAGGTCACCGAAGGCAGCTTCGACTACCGGACCGTGTGGCGGCTCGGGAAGCCGCTCGTCGACGTGCGGGGTGTCGACGAGGCGCTCGCCCAGCCGGGCGGCACCCTGATCGAGGGCCGCAGCAGGCTGCCGCTGGTCGACGTCGGGGACGGGCCGTTCACCGGAGTGCGCGGCAAGGCCGTCCTCGCCCGGCTCACCGACGGTGTCGAGCCGGCCGCGCTCGCCCGGGCGGCCCAGGACGCGGGCGTCAAGGCGCTGTTCGTCACCGACGACACGGCAGGACGCCTCAACGCCTGGTTCGGCACGGACGACAACGCGAACCGGCCGTTGCAGATCGCCACCGTCGACACGGCGGACGCGGCACGGCTGCGCGCGACCCGGACCGTCGACATGACCGGGACGCGCAACACGCCCTACGTGTACGACCTTTCGCAGGGCTTCGAGGACGCCGTCCCGAACCGGAGCCTGACCTATGAGCCCGACCGCCGTGAACTGGCCGTGCTGGACACCAGGTTCCACGCCGTGAAGCCCGTCTCGGGCAGCGAGTTCCGCTACTCGATCGCCGACCCCTTCCCCATCGGCCTCGGCTTCCAGGAGCGCGTCGACTACCCGGCCGAGCGGACCGACTACGTCTCCACCGGCACCGGACAGACCTGGACGGAGTCCGTGTACGTCGGGGACGGCACGCTGGAGGAGCGCAGCGGCCTGGTCCCCTACCGGGGCGGCACCCACGACACCCTCGACTGGTTCAAGCCCGTCTGGCACCCCTGGCTCGGCACCGGACTCGGCTGGGGTCAGCAACGCGCGGGCAACCAGATCCAGTTCAACACGCCAGGCTGGGGCGACTCCGGACCCGACCACACCGGCTTCGGCGACGTGTGGAGCGACGACACCGGGATGACCCAGTTCACCGAGGTGTACCAGGACGGTGTGCTGGTCGACGAGGGGAAGAGCTCCGCCGGATACGTCTGGGACGCGCCCGCCGACGAGCACACGTACAAGGTCGTCACGGACACGACGCTCGACCCCGGACGCTGGAAGCTCTCCACGAAGGGGCACACCGAGTGGACCGTCCGCTCGGCCGCCACCCCCGAGGACCACTACACCTTCCTCCCGCTCCTCAACCTCGGCTACGACATCGACACCGACCTCGCCGGCGATGTGCGCGGCGGCAAGGTCCCGGTGAGCATCTACGCCGAGTACGTGAAGGGCGCGCCGGACACCGGAACCATCGGCGGCGGAAAGCTGGAGGTGTCCTACGACGACGGGAAGACCTGGAAGGCGGTCCCGCTCACCGGCGGCAAGGCGCGCTGGACGGGCACGCTGTACGTGCCGCACGGCGCCGAGTTCGTGTCGCTGCGGGCCTCCGCCCGTGACGACCGTGGTGGCACCGTCAGCCAGGAGACCGTCCGGGCGGTGGGCGTGCGGTAACCGGCCGTCGAGTGGACGGTCCCTGGAGCGGGCGGCCGTCGGTTCCCCTTGGGAGGGGGGAGCCGGCGGCCGCCGTCCGTTCACCCGCCGGGTCGTTCCGCGATGCCCCGGATCACGCCCAGCTCCACCAGGTCCTGCGGCCGGAGCCTGAGCTGGTCGGCGGTCGCCCGGACCTCGTCGGCGGGCCGTTTGAGGATCGCGGCCGCCGACTCCGGAGCGATGACGGAGAAATAGCTGTCCGGCGTGGCCCAGGTGTTGCCGGGCGCGGCCAGCGCCAGGGCGCCGCCCGAGCCGCCCTCGCCGATCACCAGCGTGGTGACCGGCGTACGAGCGGTGGCGACCGCCGCGAACAGATCCGCGATCGCGGCACCGGCCCCCTGCCGCTCGGCGTCCGCGTCGTTCGCGGCACCCGGGGTGTCCACCAGCGTCAGGACCGGGATGCCGAGCCGGCCGGCCAGCCGGACCAGCCGGGCGGCGGTGCGGTATCCGGCGGGACGGGTCGGGGTGCCGCGCTGGGCGGCGTAGGCGATGGTCCGCCCGTCGTCCGCGCGGCCGAAGCCGCACAGCACGCCGTCGTCGGTGCCGCCCGAGCGGTCCCCGCCGATCGCCGCCCGCCGGGTGAAGAGGGCGTCCAAGTAGGCCTCCGCGCGGGGGCGTTCAGGTGCGCGGGCGCGCTGCACCGCGTCCCAGCCGGTCGCGGGCGGGTCGGTCGCGCCCAGCGCGGGCGGGACCGGCGCGGCCCCGGCGGAGGGCCGGGTGAGCAGATCCAGCCACAGAGCGAGCGTCTCGCGCAGCCCGTCCCTCGGCACCAGGGCGTCGACCGAACCCGCCGCCACCTGCGCCTCGGCCGTGTACGCGGCGGGGTCCGCGTCGGGCGGGCGGACCCGGGAGCCGGCGAAGGCGACCTGGGCGCCGGGCAGCGCCAGGGTCACATCGGCGCCCGCGCCGAGCGTGGCCCAGCCCCCGCCCGTCGTCGGGTCCCGCAGGACGGCGATCTGGGCGAGCCCCGCCTCCCGGGTGAGCGCCGACTGCCTTGCCACCCGCTGGAGTTGGGTCAGAGCAAGCATGCCCTCCTGCATCCGGCTGCCGCCCGTGGCGACGAGCGAGACGACGGGCAGCCGGTGCGTCCGGGCGTGCTCGTACGCCGCCTCCAGGCGGTCGCCGGTGCGTTCGCCGAGGGAACCGCCGAGGAAGCCGAACTCGAAGGCGACGAGGACGGCGGTGACCGGGCCGAGCGGAGGCCTGCCGTCGATCGTCGTGCCGAAGCTCGCCGTGCCGAAGGTCGCGGTGCCGCAGACGACCGACTCCTCCTCGCCGGTGCGGGCTGCGGCGCGCGCCCGCGCGTCGTCGTACCCCTGCCAGGAGAGCGGACCGTCGGGCCCGGACTCTCCCTTCGGGCAGGTGAGTTCGGCGAAGCTGTCGGTGACCAGGGCGATGGCCTCGCGGGCCGAGATCCGATCAGTCACGGGGCAGCGCCCGCTTCAGGATCTTGCCCATGTCGTTGCGGGGCAGCTCGTCCAGGAAGCGCACGGCGCGGGGCCGTTTGTGCGGGGCGAGGCGACGGGCCACGTGGTCGGCCAACTCGTCGACGGGCGGCGGAGTCCGAGGATCGACCGGGACGATCCAGGCGACGACGCGCTCACCGAGGTCGGCGTCGGGCTCCCCGGCGACGGCGGCCTCGCGCACCCCGGGGTGTTCGAGGAGCGCGTTCTCGATCTCGCCGGCGCCGATCTTGTAACCGCCGCTCTTGATCAGGTCGGTGGCCTTGCGGCCGACGATCCGGACCGAGCCGTCGGGGTCGAGGACCGCCATGTCACCCGTGCGGAACCAGCCGTCCCCGGTGTACGCGGCGGCGGTGGCGTCGGGCCGGTTCAGGTACTCGGTGAACAGGTTCGGCCCGCGCACCTGGATCTCGCCGACGCTCTCCCCGTCGTACGCGCCGGTCGGGGTGCCGTCGGCCTCGTACCCGGCGATCGTCGTCCCGTCCTCCTCGACGAGCCGCAGACCGACGCCGGGCAGCGGCACACCGACGGTGCCGGGCCGGGCCTCCCCGTCCGCCCGGACGCTCGTGTTCATCAAGGTCTCCGTCATGCCGTACCGCTCGACGACCCTGCGCCCGGTCGCGGCCGTGATCCGCTCGTGGTCGTGCACGGGCAGCGCGGCCGAGCCCGACACGAGCAGCCGCGCCCGGGCCAGTGCCTTGGCCAGCCCGGGGTCCTCGGTGAGCGCCTCGGCGAGCCGGTGGTACATCGTCGGCACCCCGAACAGCATCGTCGCCCCGTCGTTCAGCTCCCGCGCCACGCCCTCCGCGCTGAACCGCCCCAGATGCCGGACGGACCCGCCGCGCCGCAGCGGACCCAGGATGCCGAGGATCAGGCCGTGCACATGGAACAGGGGCAGGCCGTGCACCAGCACGTCGTCGCCGGTCCACTGCCAGGCGTCGGCCAGCGCGTCCAGGGTCGAGGCGATCGCCCGGCGCGGGATGACCGCGCCCTTGGGCGGGCCCGTGGTGCCTGAGGTGTAGACGACGAGGGCGGGGGCGCCGGGATCGGTGACCCCGCCCGCGGACCCGGGGGATTCGACGGACCCGGAGGACGCGGCGGCCCCCGCGGCGCCGGCGCCCTCGGCAGGGACCGGTCCGCCTGTCGCGGCGCCCGCCTTCGTGCCGGACACCTCGACATCGACGCGGTCCAACGTCCCCGCCGGGGAGGGCAGTACGTCACCCGGAGCGGCGAGCACCAGGGACGGCGCGCTGTCGCCGAGGATATGGCCGAGTTCCGCCTCCCCCGACTTCGGGTTCAGCGGCACGGCGGGCACCCCGGCCAGCAGCGCGGCGACGACACCGACGGCCGTCTCCAGGGTCGGAGTCGCCCATACGGCGACCCTCCCGGCGCCGTCGAGCCGTGCGGCCAGCGCTCCGGCCGAGGCGGCCAGCTCCGCGTACGTCAGGGACCGATCACCGAAGCGCAGGGCGGACCGGTCCGCGACCGAACCGCCCACCAGGGCCGGGAAGAGGGAGAACACGGGGACTCCTTGCCGAGAGGACTTCACCGGGACGGACAGGCTCTTCCTACACGATGAGGCTTACGGGGAGGGCGGTCGGCCGTTCGTCCGCGCCGAGGACGTGGAGGGGGAGCGCAGGCGCCGTAAGGATCGTTCCGTAAGGGCGAGCGATCGATCGGGAACCGTGGCGTGGACGGACCCGGCCACGTAGTGTCGGCGACGCGCGACAACTTGATGAGTCAACTGCCGGGAGCCCTTTGGTGAGTGAGTCCCCGCCGCCCCTTCCCGAGACCCTCGAACGCCTCGACGCGCGGATCGCCGAGCAGGGTCCGGACCGGGGAGACGTCCTCGACCCCCGTGGTCCGTCCTGTCGGACGGTCCTGCCGGAGGAGCTGCTCCGGGCGCCGCTCGCGGTCGACGGGACATCGTGCGACCCGGTCGGCGGCCATGTCCGGGGGCGTGCGCGGGCGCCGCACGAGAGGTGCCTCGCGTCGAGCGGGAGGCGGCCCGCCGAGGTGCGCCGGGAGGCCGCCCCGCGCGGCACACGGCTCACCCCGAGCGAGCGGGAGACCCTCGTCGGCACGCGCGCGGGCCTGCCGGACGGCGAGGAGGCGGAGCGATGACGAGGAAGCCGGCCGGCGCCGTCGAACGGCTCCTGACGGCGCTGCGCCCGCGCCGCACCCGTTCCGAGATGCGTGCCCTCGCGGTGGAGCTCGGCCGGCTGCTCCGGCGAAGGATCGATACGCCTGTCGACGTGCGGGAGTTGGCGCGGGCTCTCTGTGACGAGATGAGCCGGCGCCGTGGCGGCCGTCCCGTCCAGCTCCGCTTCGAGCGCTTCCCCGACGAGATCGAAGTCACCGGCCTGTGGATGGAGTTCCAGGACTTCGACCTCGTCATCGTCGAGGAGCGCGCCGAGACGGTGCAGCAACTCGTCATCCTCGGGCACGAGTTGTGGCACATGAAGGAAGGGCACCGCGACCACCACGTGGACGGCGCGGCTGCCGTCGCGCGCGCCGCCCTCTCGGACCGTTCCGACCTGCGCGACTCCGGAGCGCGAGCGGCGTTCCGGCAGGAGGTGGCCCTCACCGTCGCCGCCCGCAACGGTTCACGTCAGGCGGACGAGGCCCAGGCCGAGGCGTTCGGCCTGCACCTGGCGAGCGTCTTCCGCTCCTGGCTGGCGGGCCCCGGTGGCACCGCCCCCGTCGACCCGGTCAGCCGCGCCATCCAGACCTCCCTCGGCTACCGCGGTCCCCAGGACTGACCGGCGGCAACCGCTGCCCGGTCCGGCGTCAGACCGGCCGGGCCACCTCGACCACATCCGCGACCACACAGCTGACGTTGTCCGGCCCGCCGGCGTCGTTCGCCGCTCCGACCAGGGCCCGGACGGCGTCGTCGGGAGAGGGAGCCGACCTGAGGAGGCGCGCGATCTCCTCGTCCGGTACAACGGTGGAGAGGCCGTCCGAGCAGAGCAGACAGCGGTCGCCCGGCCGGACGTCCTGCAGCCGCAGATCGGCTACGGGAGCGGCGGTGCCCAACGCCTTGAGCAGCATGGCGCGCTGGGGATGGGTGGTCGCCTCCTCCGGGGTGAGCCTGCCCTCGTCGATCAGCGACTGGACCACCGTGTGGTCATGGGTGATCCGGAACAGTCCGCCCTCGCGCAGCAGATACGCCCGCGAGTCACCGATGTGGACGAGGGCGAGCTGGGAGCCGGTCCACACCAGGGCGGTGAGAGTGCTGCCGGTGTCCCCCGCGGTCGGAGCCTGTGCCGTGGAGGGCGCCGCCAGGTCCGCCACGGCCCTGGCGGCGCCCTCCACGGCGTCCTCCAGCAGGTTGAGCACGCCACCGGCCGACAGCGGCTCGTCGTCGAGGAACGTGAGGGCTTGCACCGCCGCCGTGCTGGCGGGTGCTCCGTACGGGCCGCAGCCGTCGGCGACCGCGAGGACACGGGCGCCCACGTGGACGCTGTCCTGGTTGGCGTCGCGGACCCGGCCGGTGTCGGAGAGGGCGGAACAACGGAGTTCCAGCATGCTGGTGTCCTTCCCTGGGGACGGAGACAGATGGTCCACGAGGAACGTCGCCAGATCCCGGCGGGCGACCGTCTCGGCCTCGACCCGCGCCCAGTACGCGCGGATCTCCCGCGCGGCGGGCCCCGGCTCCAGGGCGCACACCCGGCGGATCCGGGCGAGCGGCATGCCGAGCCGCCGCAGCCACGCCACCAGGCGCGCCTGTTCGAGCTGCCCGACCGCGTAGTACCGGTACCCCGTCTCGGGGTCCACCCTGGCGGGGCGCAGCAGTTCCAGCTCGTCGTAGAGCCGCAGGGCCTTCGGCGACAGCCGGGAGGCCCTCGCGAAGGCCCCGATCGTCAGCATCTCCATACGCCCACCCCGTCGCCTTCGTGATCCGGTCGTTCCTCGTTCTGTCACCAATGCTGGGCCCTGCCCTTCGGTGAAGGTCAATGGTGGCTCGGCCCGGAGTCGCAGTGGTTGTTAGCCTGCGGCGGGATTGTCCGAGGTGGCGCGCCGGTGGGGTGCGTCCGTGGTCGTACGCCGGTGGCGTACCAGGATGGAGGCCGTCGTGGCCCGTATCGCGCTCGTCACGTACGACCCGGGCGAGGAGCCCGGCGCGGACCGGGACCTGCCGGTGCTGAGGAGGGCCCTGGAGGATGCCGGGGCGGCGGCGGACATCGTGCACTGGGACGATCTCGGGGTCGACTGGGCCGGGTTCGACCTGGCGCTGATCCGGTCGACGTGGGACTACAGCTGGCGGGTCGCGGAGTTCGTGGCGTGGGCCGAGCGGTGCGGAGGGCTCACGCGGCTCCTGAACCCGGCGCCGGTCGTGCGGTGGAACACGGACAAGCGCTACATCGGGGACCTGGCGGACGCGGGGGTGCCGGTCGTCCCGACCCGGTATCTCGCGCCGGGGGACCCCGTCGAGCTGCCCGGCGATCACGAGTTCGTCGTGAAGCCCACCGCGGGGGCGGGGGCGCGTTACGCGGCCCGGTACACGCCGAAGGAGCGGGAGACGGCCCTCGGGCAGCTCGCGCGGATGCACGCCGAGGGGCTGACCGCGATGGTCCAGCCGTATGTCACGAACATCGACGCGGCGGGCGAGCGGGCGCTCCAGTTCTTCGGCGGGCGGCTGCTGCACGCCAGCCGCAAGGGGGCCGTACTGGAGCCGGGGACTCCCTTCGACGGGGACAAGACACCCCACCCGCGCCTGGAGGTCTGGAAGCCGACCGCGGCCGAACAGGCCGTTGCCGAGCAGGCGTTGGCGGCCGTGCCGGGCGGTGCGGACAGCGTGCTCTACGCCCGCGTCGACCTGGTGGACGGTGACGGCGGCGAGCCCCGGGTGATGGAGCTGGAGCTCGTCGAGCCGAACCTCTTCCTTTGGCTGCACCCGGAGTCGCTGCCCGTCGTCGTGGACGGGATCATCGAGGCCGCCGCTCGCTGAGGGCCCGGCGGCGGGCAGTCGGGAGGACTCTCAGGCGGACTCCTCCGGCGACGGCGGGACGGGCCCCCTGACGCCCACGCGTTGCAGCAGGCCCCAGGTGAACTCCGCCGCGCACGCGTGCGGGACGCCCGACGCGTCGGGGGCCGTGAACGCCAGCCCCCAGCGGGTCGGGGCCGTGCCCTCCAGAGGCCGGGCGGGGGCGAAGGCGCGGGCCGCCTCGTCGACCGTGCAGGACCAGGGGGCCAGGTCCTCCAGGGTCTCCAGCACGGGGGCGGGGGCGCCGGGGGCGCGTACCAGCCATTCGTTCCAGGCGACGCCGTTCGGGGCGAGCAGGACCTCGAACCGCAGACCGGGCCAGAGGGGTACCGGCCATTGCAGGGCCTCGCAGGTCAGATCGCCGATCCGGCGCTCCTGCGCGGACTCGGGGGCACCGAGGACCGAGCGGTAGCGGGCGGCGGCGGACCGGGAGCGCGGGGCGCGCAGCATCGCCTGCCAGCGGCGGTTCGCCTCGCGCATGCCGGCGATGGACACGCCCAGTTCGTGACGGGCCTCCTCGACCAGGTCAGGATTGTGGTCGGCCATGCGGCGCAGCAGGACCAGCTGGAAGTCGATCGGGGTGAACGGGGCGGGTGGGCGTCTGGCCGGCATGCGGTCCATCGTCGCGCACCCGGCCCTCGCCCGGACGGCGGCCGTCCGGCAGGAACAGCACCGAGTTGACGTACCGGGGACCGCGTGGCGGCAGCACCCGGCGCAACAGGCCCTGTGCGACGACGTACGCCATCCGCGCCTGATGCTCCTCCAGCGGGAAGGAGGCGAGCGGCACCCAGCTGGAGCCGGGCAGCACCCACCCCGTGTACCCCTGCTCGGCGAGGTGCTCGACGACCGGGGCGACCGGCTGGATACGGGACTCCAGCTCGATGAAGAGGGCGGGGCGGTCGCGGGCCAGCAGGTCCCGGGCGCCGCGCAGCACCGCCGGCTCGTTGCCGTCCACGTCGATCTTGATGAAGCCGACGTCGCGCAGGCCCAGACTGTCCAGGGTGAGACAGGGCACCTCCAGCGCGCGGGCGTGGATGTCCCGGCGGACGAGCGAGGACACACCCCGGTCGCCCGCGTCGTCCGCGGGCAGCCACAGCCGGGCGGTCCCCCGGTGGTCGGAGGCGGCGGCCGTGACCACGCGCACGTTGCCCGGAGCGGCCGACGACAGCAGCCGGGCGAGATGCGGCACCGGCTCCACGGTCACCACCCGGCGGGCCCGCGGGGCCAGGCGGCGCGTCCAGGGGCCGTACCAGCCGCCCACGTCCACCGCCGTGCCGCAACCGGGCGGACACAGGTCGGCGAGCCGGGCCAGCTCGGGTTCGAAGCGCGGATAGACGAGCCGGGCCGCCGCCGCTACCAGGCGGGTGGGGACGAAGGGGGCGACGCGGGCGGCGAGGGTCCGGGACGCGCGGCCGTCCACTGATCCGGTCATGGCGCCATCCGCTTGAGGAGTTCCTCGTGTTCGTCCTCCGTCACCTGTTCCCCGGAGGACGGCAACAGCTGCGGGATGCCGTCCACGATGGGGTAACGGCGGCGCAGACGCGGGTTGTAGAGCGCTTCCTCCGAGGGCAGGGCACCGTCCGGGACAAGCAGATGCAGCGGACCCTTGTCGAGCGGGCAGGCCAGGATCCTCAGCAGTGGGTCGTCGGGATTCATGGGGGTGTCAACTCCTTGGCACCGATGGGGGGTTGGGGTGCCTCGTCATGCTTGGGCATGGCGAGCAGCACGGCCACCGCGAGAACGGTGCCGGCCAGCCGCAGCGCGAGCCGGACCGGTTCGTGCGGCAGCGCCTCGCCGAACGTGAGCGTGCCGAGCACCGCCGTGAACAGACAGGTCACGGTCGTGCAGACCGGAACGATCAGCGACGCCCGGCAACGCTGGAGCGCCGCCTGCGACATGACCAGACCGAACGCGCCGGTGAAGAGCAGGAGATAGGGGTACGGGGAGCGCAGCAGGCCGACGACCGCGCCGCCCGGGTCATGGGTCGTCAGACGGCTCGACACCCCCTTGATGGCGAGCGAGCTCACCCCGTACAGCAGGCCGACGGCCACGCCGTACTCGACGCCGGTGGTCGGCATGCGGTGCCGGTGCCGGGAGCGGCGCTCGGCGGCGCCGTACAGCCATACGCCCAGCGAGAGCGAGGGCAGGCAGACCGTGAGGACCAGCGGTGCCGGGGCGCCCCGGCCGACCGTGTCGGAGTTCTCGCGCAGGGACAGCACGACCATCAGCAGGGCGAGGAGGATCGCGCCCAACGCGTACCGTTCGCGGCCCGTCGTCTCCTCGCCGAGCAGCCGGGACGAGAGCAGCACGAGGAGGACGAGCCCGGACACGAAGATCGCCTGGGCGGCGGCGATCGGCAGGGTGCGGTACACGGCCAGCTGCGCCGCGAACCCGGAGGCCAGCGCGAGAGAGCCGCCGATCCACAGCGGGCTCCCGAGGACCAGGCGCAGCAGCCGGCCGGGACGGCGGATGTCGACCTCGGGCAGGGCCGCCAACGCGCGTTTCTCCAGGACGAATCCGGTGCTGTACAGGACGTTCGCCAGCAGAGCCGCGGCCACTCCCCACCACATGGGCTACGTCCTTCGCGCGTGCAGGAGCAGGATGGAGGACAGGGACGGCGCGGCACAGGCCAGCCGGTCCAGCGCGCGCAGCGGACGCGGTACGCCGTGGAAGGGCGCGCCCGCGAGCCGGACGACCTCGAAGCCGGAGGCGGCCACGAACTCCCGCAGTGCGCGGGCCGTGTAGAGCCGCAGATGGCCGACGACCTCCCGGCCCGGACGGCCGTGGACGGCGCGCAGGCTCACCTCGGAGAAGACGGGCTGGACGCCGGCGAGCAGCAGGCCGCGGTTGTACCAGGCGGCGAGGTTCGGGGTGGACAGCATCAAGTGGCCGCCGGGGCGCAGGACGCGGCGGATCTCGTCGAGGGCGCCGTCCGGGTCCACCAGGTGCTCGACCACCTCGCTGAAGAGCACCGCGTCCGCCGTCTCCTTCGCGAACGGCAGCCCTCCGTCGGCGAGTTCGCCGCGAATCGCGTACGGGACGCGGGTGCGGGCCCGTCGCAGGGCGTCCTGCGACCAGTCGACGCCGACCACCCGGTGCCCGGCCAGGAAGGGCGCGGCGGTCGCGGCGGCGGTGCCGTCGCCGCAGCCGATGTCGAGCACGGTCCTGACGCCCGCCGTGGCCGGGCCGAGCGCCGCGGCCAGCATCCGGGCCTGGCGCAGGCTGCGCGGGGTGCCGGAGGCGACGGGCACGGCCGGGTCCTCGTAGAAGTCCCGAAGTCCCCCACGGGAGCCCGGTGTCGAGGTCTTCGCGCCGGTCGTCATGCGCCGGTCGCCTCCCTCTCCTGTGTCGCGTGCAGGTAGTGCTCGAAGAGGTCGCGGAGATGGGCTCCGTCGCCGTGCCCGAGCAGGCTGCGCGACCAGCGCAGCGCGAGGTGCAGACGGCCCGCGGTGGACGCGGTCGTGACGGTCAGCCCGCGGGGCGTGCGGGCCGGGGCGGAGAACCAGACCGCGTGGGCGCGGCCCGCCTCCTCGCCGAAGTCGAGCGCGTAGGGGATGCGGCCGATGTTGCTGAGCAGCACGGTCGAAGTCCAGGGCCCGGCCGCTCTGCGCAGGCCCCGGGTGGCCGCGGCGCGCCAGGCCACCGGCACCACGGGAGCCGTCAACAGGGCCGCGCCATGACCCAGTTGGGGCCGGTCGGCGGATTTCAGAGCGCGTGTGCGGGTGGCCGTACGGCGCAACAGCTCGCCCATCCGGGACGCGTCCACCTCCTCGGGGGCGAACGTCACCTCGACCAGCCGCGTCCCGTTGCCGATCGGCATGTCCGCGCCGCGCGGCCGGTCGTCGACCGGCATCGTGATGCGCAGCGGCCGGGGGCGCGTGCCGTGTTCCCTGTTCCAGTGGGCGACCATCAGCGCGGTGGCGGCCATGAGCTGGTCGTTCACCGTGTAGGGGGAGCCCTTGGGCCGGCGGGGCACACCGAGTTCGGTGACGATCAGCCCGTTGCCGGGGGAGACCTCGGGGCTGCCGGGGGCGACCCGGGCGGGCGGGGTCCAGGTGGAGGGAGCCTTCCGGTCCTCCGGCTCCGGGGTGTCCGGGGTGTCCGGGGTGCGCACGGGCGGGGCGGAGGGCGTGTTGTCCCTGCCCCCGTACAGCTCCGCGGCGGTGGCGAGGACACGGAGACAGGCGGGCCCGTCCAGGGCGGTGTGGTTGATGGTGAGGAAGAGGACGGTGCCCTTGCGGGTGGGTTCGGGGGTGCTGTCAGGGGCGACCTCGCGGGCCGGCTCGCCCGTGCCCTCGGGGGTTGCCGGGCAGGTGGGCCCGCGCGTGCCTTCCGGCGTTCCCTCGCGGGTCGGTTCGGGCGTGCCCTCGGGGGCGCCCGTGCGGTCAGACCCGGCCGTGCCCCCGGCGTTGGTCGTGTCGGCGGGCGCTCGCGTGCTTCCGGGGGTGCCCGTGCGGGTGGGGGCTCGGGTGCTTCCCGGGGCGGGTGGGCGGCGGCTGTCAGGTGTCTCGCGGTGGCCGCCGGGGGTGCGCTCGGGGCCGGTTCGGCCCACCGCGTCCGTCGCCTCGCTCCCCACCGCCGGACCCGCCCCCCGCACCACCTCCAGGCGGACCGGCGGGGCCGCCGACAGGGGCGGGGCCTCCTGAAGAGCCCTGGTCCGCGCGGTGCGGAGGGCGTCCCGGCTCGGTGGCGGGAAGGACACCACCCGCACGTCCGGCTCCGGAGTCAGCTCCCACTCGTAGCGACGGCGGTACCAGGGCCCGGCGGCCTCGCGCATCAGGATGCGCGGATGGCGGCGGAGGGCCTCGGTGAACGCGGCCGTCAGGCGGGCCGGGTCGAGCCGGCCCGGCAGGTGGACCTCGATGTGGACGGTCTCCGGCTCCTCCTCCTGGAGGCAGTGCCGGGCGACCTCGTCCACCACCGGGAACGGAACGCGTACGGAGGGTCCCTCGGGGCCGCCCCCCGTGCCGTCCCGTGCCGGATGCTCCACCGCGGTCATGCCGACGTGTCCTTCCCTGTGTCCTCGCGGGGCTCCTCGGGCGGCGTCGCCCGGAACCTCGGCTTGCGGAAAGCGATCCGCGCGGTCGGCGGATCGGGCTCGGTCCGGGCCGATCCGGGCCCACGGGCGGAGATCGTGGGCCCGGAGGTGACCCCGGACCCTGGCACGGCCCCGGCCCGGGGCACGGCATCCCGGGGCCCGTCCCCGGCCGCACCGGCACCCGCCTCAGGGGCAGCAGCCCCGCCCACCTGCTCCCCGGCGCGGGCCTCACCCGCCGCCTGGCGTATCCCGGGTTCAGCCGCCCCGGCCTCCCGCTCCGTCGGCCGGACTCCGGATTCCGGCGCACCGGCCCCGGCCGGGGAGGCGTGCTCCGCCGCGCGGGACTCCCGTTCCGACGGAGCGGCACCCCGTCGCGCCCTGAACCCGGCCGGCAGGGTTCCCGGGCCGCGCGTCTCGCCGCGTACCCGTTGCGGCAGCGGTGCCGTGGGCGGCGCCTGCGACGAACCCGGCGGCGCCGACGACCCCGCGACGGCGGCCGTCGCGGGACCATCGGGTTCCCGCACACTCACCAGGCCCGCGAACAGCCCGATCAGCGCCAGGAGTTGAGCGGCGTGACCGAACGCGCCCTCTCCCGCCGAGACCGGCGATCCCGCACCCGTCGCCGCGGCGATCCCCGCCCCGGCGAGCGCGAGGAACGCGATCGGCACGAGCAGCGTGTGCCGGCGCCGGGCGAGCAGGGCCAGGGCCGGAACCAGCAGGGCGAGGAAGCCCGCCACGACGACACCGACCAGGGTGAGGGCGACCAGGCCCGGCCACATACCGGGCGCCGGCGGCACCGGCTGGGGCTCGTCGGGATTGGGTGAGCGGCGGCGCCACACCACGAGGCCCACGAGCACGGCGACGCCGACCCCGCCGCCGATCAGCCCGGCCTCGTACGTCGTCGAGGGCTCGTACGACAGCTTGACCGTGCCGTGCACGTCGGACGGGATCTGCCAGCCCTGCTGCCAGCCGTCGAGCCGCACCGGCCTCAGCTCCCTGCCGCCCAGAGTGGCCTTCCAGCCGTCGTTGAAGTTCTCGTACGTCGTCAGGTACGAGGCCGCGCCCGGGCCGACCGTCACCTCGCGGCGGTCGCCCAGCCAGTCCCGTATCTTCAGGGCCCGGCCGGAGCCGGCGGCCTCGGGCGGTGTGCCGCGGGTCAGCGTCACGTCCGTGACGGCCAGCGGCCCGCCGTCGCCCGCCTCGATCCGGTGCGACCCTTCGGGGAGCGGCAAGCCGGTCTCCGAGCGCCCCTTCTGGCAGAGCGTCACCTCGACGGCCCGGCGTTCCACCAGGTCCCGCACGGTTCCCTTCGCGCTCGTCCCGTACAGCTTCCCGTCGACCGCGACGACCGGGCCCTTCCCGCAGGGGAGCGAGAAGGGGCGGGTGCCGGACGGCTGCTTGGTGCGGTACTGGTCGAGCGCGGGGACGTACGCCTCGGTGAGGCCGACCGGCAGTTGCAGGTCGGCTCCGGCGACCGGGTTGTGGACGGTCAGCGGCGCGGTTTCGGTGACGGTGATGTCGAGGTGGTCGGTGGTGATCGGGTCGAAGCGGGCCCAGCCGTTCTCGTCGACCCCGGCGATCGCCGCGCCGTCCGGGGAACTGATGTCGATCTTCGTCGGGCGGGTCGACAGACCGCCCGCCGGGGCCAGTACGAGCGACGACACGGGCTGTTTGCCGGGCCAGCTCAGATGGATCGTCGGGTTGCCGCCCGCGATCCACGCCGTGGTCAGGTCGCCGTCCGTGAGGTTGCGCGCGGACAGGCCCGCGCCCAGCCTCGCCGTCGAGTCCGCGGTCGCCGTGATCCTGTTCCGCTGCTCGGGCGCGGCCTCGTACAACAGCTTGTCGAGTTCCTCGCCCGGCACGGGGACGGCGTTCGCCCTCATCGTGTACGTCCCCGAGGTCGAGGTGGAGAAGAGGCGGTGCAGGCCCGCCTCGGTCCCCGTCGGGGAGAGACCGGTCGGGTCGGTGGAACGGTGCAGGGAGACGATCTCGGAGGAGGCGTCCGAACCCGACGCGTCCGTGGGGAGCCTCAGCAGCCGGGTCACCTGTACGTCGGGCAGCTCGATCTCGGAGAAGCCCGCGCCGGTGAGACCGGCGTGCCGCGCGGTGGAGCCGATGATCGTGAGCTTCAGCCAGCTCGTCGAGCCGTAGGGAGCCTTGACGGACTGCTTCATGCCGTTCGGCCGGAGGTAGCTGGTCGCCGAGCCCTTCTCCGTCTCGATCCGGACCCGGGTCGCGGCCGAGCGCACACCGTCCTGCGGCAGCGGGATCACGTCGAAGGATGTGGGCATGTCCACGGAACCGTCGAAGCGGATCCGCAGCCACTGGCCGTCCGCCGAGCCCGCCGCGCCCTCGGCCCACGCCGTGTCGGGGTTCCCGTCGAAGGCGTTCACCGGGTCGTACTGCGGGAGATGGAACAGCCAGTTGCCGCTGGACGACGCCGTGACGGAACGGGCGCCGCGCAGCTCCGCGACCGTCTGGTGACCGGCGCCGTCGGTGGGGAGGATCTGGTGCGGCTTCCTGCCGGGGTCCTGCACGCTGTCGCTGTCGTTGCGCTGGTCGCGCGTGTACGTGTACGACGTGTTGGCGTTGACCAGGCCGAAGCGGGTGTCGGCGCGGCGCAGCCCGTCGCCCACCACCTGGACCGGCGGGGTTCCGAGACCGGGATGGTTGTCACCGGTCAGGACGGCGGCGCGGCCCCGTACCGAAGCATCGGAGGCCAGCGGCAGCAGCGATTCGGGGCCGCCGGAGACCACGGCGGTGTCGGCGATCGCCTTCAGTCCGGCCTGCCCGGGCCGCGCCACCGCCTGATCGGCCGGCTCGTAGATCTCCACGGCGCGCCGGCGCGGATAGAGTCCCTCGACCTGCATCGGGGTGCCGTGCGCGATCCGGCCGCCGGTCATGACCGGCCCGAATCCGTCGACCCGCCGGTAGCCGGACTGTTCCAGGGTCCGCTGCACGGTCGCGGTCGGGACGTAGCCGAGCTGGTCGGGGTCGAGGTCGTTGCGCACGACGACGTAGTAGAGGCCGGCGCGGCTCAGATAGTCCGCCAGGCCCGGGACTTGGCCGCCGGTCAGCAGGGCCTGCTCGACCGCGTCCATGGCGCGCCGGTTGCCCCCGGTGCCGAAGGGGACGTAGTCGCGCTCGGCCCAGCGGGAATCGGCGAGCACGTCGAGGGGCTCGTCGATGGGGGAGCCCCAGGTGTAGATGCCGTGCGCGGTGGCGGGGACGACGAGGGCGCGGGAGTCCGGCGAGTACTTCTTCAGCCACTCGGCGGTGGTCTGCCAGTAGCGGGGAAGTTCCTGGAACGAACCGGGTTGCAGGACCGACCCGTTGAGATAGGGCCAGGCGAGTCCGGGCAGGACGAGGACCGCCGCGATCAGCGGGGCGAAGCGCCTTCCGCGCACCGGGCGGGCGCCGCGCGGCTGCGCCGCGACGCCCACCAGATGCGCCAGGCCGAGGGTGAGGGCGAGCGCGAGCCCCGTCTGGAACTTGTAGATGTTGCGGAAGGGGACGAGCCACCCGTTCAGCCAGTCCTGGACCACGCCGTGGAAGGGCGCCCCGAAGGAACCGCCGTACCCGGCGAGGGTGATCAGCGCGACCGACAGGACGGTCAGCACGAGCCAGCGCCGCTCGGGCATGTCGCGTCTCGCCAGTCCCGCGAGGCCGAGCCCCGCCGCGAGTGCCGAACAGACGATGACGATCACCGAGGACGCCACGGACCAGCCGGCCGGCAGCCAGGCCTCGCCGAAGTGCAGATACGCCACCCAGTTGCCGGCTCCGCGCAGCGACTCGGTGGCCGACATGGTGGCCGTCGTGGTCCCCGAAGTCTCTATGTAGGGAAGGAAGTTCTCGCCGTAGACGCCGAGCAGCAGCAGCGCGATCCACCACCAGGCGGTCGCGAGGATCACGCCCGGCACCCACCACGCGATGAGCTTGCGCTGCCGGGGTCCGCGCGGGCGGGACAGCAGATAGAGCCCGACCGGGAGGAGCGAGGCGAGGGTCGCGGCCGCGTTCACCCCGCCCATGAAGGGGACGACCAGCGCCGAGCGCAGGGCCGCGATCCGGGCGGTGTACCGCTCGTTCGTCAGCGGCAGCAGGACCCAGGGGAGGAGAGCGCCCGGGAGCGCGGCCGCCGAGGTCGACCCGACCACGATCGTGAAGACCGGCCACAGCGCGTACGCGACCGCGGCGAGGAGGCGGGACGCGCCGCTGCCGGTCCGCAGCCGCTCGGCCAGCCTGAGCGCGCCCCAGAAGGCGACCGTCACGATGACCGACAGCCACAGCCGTTCCGCCAGCCACACGGGGAGGTGGACCAGCCGGCACAGGCCGTAGTACGGCAGCATCGGCCAGGCGTAGCCGACGTACTGGTCCTGGAGGCCGCCGAAGCCGCCCCGGTCGTGCCACAACTGCCCCAGGTCGGAGAGGAACTGCCAGGGGTCGAGCGCGACACCGAGCTTGGTGTCGAAGGTCGTGCGCCCGGGGTGCACGGCCAGGAACAGCACGAACACCACGGCCCAGAAACCCAGCAGCCAGCGCCGGGAGCGCGGCCCCTCCGGGGGGCCTGACGTGCCGGCGCCGGTGCGGACGGCTGCCGGGGGAGGAGCCTGGACCGTGCTCGTCATGGTGGACACCGCCGGAGGATGAGGAGGAGGTTCCAGGTGGCGAACTCGCGCAGCCCCGGCGCCTTGGCGACGGCCTCCGCGAGGAAGGGCCAGTAGCGGGAACGGGCCGAGACGACCGTGATGTCGTCGCGGGCGCGTACCTGCCGCAGGGTGGTGCCGATGTGTACGGCGAAGAGGTTCTCGCCGAGGGTGTGCTTCGCGGGTCTGCCGGTGCGGCGCCGGTAGCGGGCGCGAGCCCGTTCGGCGCCGAAGTAGTGCCAGGGCGCCCACTCGTGACCGCCCCACGGGGACAGCCAGTTGGTGAAGGACACGTAGATGAGCCCGTCCGGGCGGGTCACCCGGACCATTTCGCTGAGGAAGGTCTGCGGATCGGCCACGTGCTCGAGGACGTTGGAGGAGAAGCAGACGTCCGCGACGCCGTCCGCGAGCGGCAGCAGGTAGCCGTCCGCGACGACGGCCGACTCGGGTGGCTTCGGGCCGAGTTCCCGCATGTCCGGCTCGAAGAGATAGGCGTGCGCGCCGCGCCGCCGGAACTCCTCGGTGAAGTAGCCGCCGCCGCCCCCGACGTCCACGACGGTGCGGCCCTCGACGGCCCCGTACGCGGCCTCGACCTGGTCGGCGGCGTCCCGGGCGAGCAGCGCGTAGCAGGACGCCGGGTCGTCCTGTTCGCGCAGGAAGGCACGGAAGAGGGCGAGGGAGCGGCGTACGGAGGGGTCCTTGAGGCCGGTTCCGGTGCCGGCACCGGAACGTTTCCGCTTGCCGTTCGCCGCCCGCCCGCCGGTCGGTGTCGTCCGTGCGGCCCCGGTCGGCCCGGCGTCGGTCCGGCCGGCTCCGTCCGCGGGCCCGTTGGACCCGGTGGCCGTCACGGCGCCCAGCCCCTCACCGCCTCCGCGGCCACCGCTTCGAACCGGCGGACCGTGTGGTTCCAGCGGTAGCGGGCCGCGCGCTCGCGGGCCGCCCGGCCCATCAGGGTGCGGCGGTGGGCGGACAGGGCCAGGGTGCACCAGGCCGCCGCGAAGGAGGACTCGCCATGGGCCAGCACCCCCGTCTCGCCGTCCACGACGGAGTCCCGCAGCCCCGGTACGTCGAACGCGATCGCCGGGGTCTCGCGCGCGGCCGCCTCGGTGACCACCAGGCCCCAGCCCTCGACCGCCGACGGGTGCAGCAGCAGCCAGGCGGCGCAGAGCAGCCGGTGCTTCTCGGCCTCGGACACATGGCCCGCGAACTCGACCCCGGGGCCCGCGAGTTGTGCCAGGCGCTGCCGCTCGGGACCGTCCCCGACGATGACCAGCCGGCCGCCGGTGACCGGGCGGACCCGCTCCCACAGCCGCAGCAGCAGATCGATGCGCTTGTACTCCACGAGCCGCCCCATCGCCACGAAGAGCGGCTCGGGCGAGCGCGCGGCGCGCGGCCCGGGCTCCTCGACCCCGTTGTGCACGACCCGGATGCGGTCCCGCTCGACCCCGATCGTGTGCAGGGCGTGGGCCGTCGACGGGGAGACGGCGACCAGCAGATTGCCGCGCTGCGCGCCGGCCAGAGCCCAGTGCTCGAGTCTTCGGCCGAGCCGCGCGGCGGGCGCGAGCGGCCCGCCGAACCGCATCGACCACAGATCCGTGTGCACATGGTTGACCAGGCAGAGCGTGGGACCGTGATGCCACAGGGGTGCCAGATACGGCAGCCCGTTGCACACCTCGACGAGCAGGTCGCAGTCGCCGACCTGACGGTGGAAGGCGGGGCGGGCGCGCAGGAAGTGCCCGAGGTCGCCACCCGCCGAGACGACCCGGTAGTCGCGGTAGGACGCGGGGCCACCGCACAGCAGGGTGACCTGATGGCCGAGCCGGGTCAGTCCCTCGGCCAGCCGGTCGACGAGGAGTTCGGAGCCGCCCGCCGCGGGATTGCCGAGATCACGGCGGGCGAGGAAGACGATGCGGCGCGGATGTGGGGGGAGCGCCTGAGGGTACTGCGCGGAGCGCGGGGACGCGGTGCGCAGCGGGGACGGCACGTGCTGGGGCATGGGTGCTCCAACTCGTCTCGGGGTGCGGAACTCAGTGTGGGGGGTGGGACGCGGCGCGGATCATCGGTGAGCGTGCGGCCTTGGACGCTGCTTTCCGTGGGTGATGCCGAGGGGCCGCCCGGTCGTGGGGGATTGCGGGCGCTTGCTGTAACGGGGCTGTGGACGGGCTGTGTTCGGGTGGGGTTGGACAGTTTTCGCCGCGCCGTTCGCGTCGGCTACTCACCGGAGTGACAATTTCGGGGCTTTGTGGAGCTGACGGCGCATCACATCGTGAGGGAAGTGTGGGGCGATTCGGGCGAACCGGGATCACGCGGCCCGCGTACCAACAAAACGGTCCCCACCAGGGCCAGTACGCATCCCAGCACACCGGCACCGATCGGCAACGTCTCTCCCAGGAGGCGCAGTTGGCCACTCTCGGTCTTCGCCTGCTCGACCTGGTCCCGCTGGGTCGCGGCGGTGAAGGCCAGCTTCCGGCTGTCCAGGAGCACCACGGCGTCCTTCTCGGCGCCCGGTGCGCGCAGTGTCTTGCGCGGACCGACCTGCGCGTAGATCACCCGTCCGGTGCGCTGGTCCACCACGAGCTCGATGAGGTGGTTGGCGTACCACTCCTCGGCGAGCACCTGGCTGCGCTGCGGCTCCCCGACGATCGCGCCCGGCACCAGACGCGTCCCGGTCCGGGTGGCGGGGACGGTCCCGGTGAACCGGTACCCCTCGTACCCGCGGATCTTCCTGACGCCCTCGTAGCGCAGGGTGACGGGCGCGCCGAGGGAGTTGTCCCACCAGCGGTACGCGCGTTTCTGCACGTCGAAGGGGAACTTCAGATAGGCCTCGCCCTCGTAGTACGGGCTCTCCTGGCAGCAGTGGGCCGGCTCGTTGGACCTCCGGTCGGTGACCCAGCGGCCCGGCGTGAACTCCAGGGCGTCGTGCGGGTCGGCCGCGGGCAGCGAAGTGTCCGTGTCGACGGTCGTCGTCACGTCCCAGACGGCCTTCCCGCTGCGCTCGCTGTCGGCGACGGCACCGCGCACCACCTGGGTGACGGTGATGCTCCGGCCGGGTACGGTCTCGACCTTGCCGACGTCGAAGACGCTGCCGGTGCCGGTGTAGACGGCGGTCGTGTCGATGTCGATCGGGTTCACGGCGGCACGTGGCTCCACGTACCAGACGAGCATCGGGGCCAGCACGAGGAGGAAGGTGCCGAGGCCGACGAGGATCAGGGAGACGGGTGAGAACTTCCGGCGCATCCGGGCACTCCAGGGGCGTGAGGAGGCTCGACGCACGAGGGATATCTGGTGGTACGAGGTGATACGGATGCGTCGACACCAAGGGAGAAAGTGCACGTGCGGTATGGGCCGGGAACCGTAGGCGCACCCTTGACGGAGTGTCAATGCATTGCCGAGACTGGCACCTGCCGGACGGGGCCGGCACGGGCTGTGTCCGTGGGACCACTCGACCGGTGGCCGCGCGGTCCCTGGGTGGGGACGACCTCCGACCGAGAGGCTGACCCTGCGATGTCCAGACTGCTCGCCGCCGCACTCACCGTCGTCGTCGCCGCCGCACTCGCCGTGGGCGCCGCACTCGGCGTCGTGGCGCTGCTCGACGCGACCCCCGACCAGCCGAACACCCCGCTGATCACCTACGAGAATGCCGGCCAGGAGCGCTGACCGTGTCGAGCCGCGGAGGCGCGGGGCCGGCGCTGTCGCGCGAGGGCGAAGGCCCCGCCCGGCCGGGCGGGGCAGAGATCCCGAGGGGGCGCGGAGACCCCGGCGCGGCGGGACCCGGACGCGGTCGCCCTCCCGGCGGCGGCGACGACGGCGACGCCCGGGGTGCGGACCGGACGGCGCAGAGCCGCCCGGCAGCCGCCACGCGCTCGGCCTGGCACGACGTTCCCCGTCTCAAGGTGCGCCAGTTCGCGACGATCGCCATGGCCGAGGCGCCGGTGCTCGCCGAGGAGATCCTGCGCGAGATCCGCCGCGAGTACCCGCACCTGCCCCTCGTCCTCGACGACTCCGGCGAGCCCATGGCCCTGGTCGGCATACGCCGCGCCATCGAGGTCTTCGTGCAGCACCTGGAGACGGCGGAGGGCCGCCCGCGCGTCCACCCCGAGGTCTTCCAGGAATTCGGCCGGGGCGAGGGCATGCACGGCCGCACCCTCGACTCGCTCCAGGCGATCTACCGGCTGGGGGTCAGACTCGCCTGGCGGCGGTTCGCGGAGATCGGGCAGCGCGTCGACATCCCGCCCCCGGCGATGTACGAGCTCGTCGACGCGGGATACGAGTACCTGGACGGTCTCGTCGACCAGTCCGTGCGCGGCTACGCCGAGGCGGCCGCCCGGCAGGCCGGGGAACGGCTGCGGCTCCAGCGGCGCCTGATGGAGCTCCTGCTCTCCGAGGACCACACCCGGGGCGACCTCGCCGAGGCGCTCGTCGAACGGGCCGCCCGGATCGGCTGGCCGCTGCCCGGCCGGCTGGCCGTCGGCGTGCTGCTGCGCCCGGCGAGGGAAGCCGTCGCGCCCGCCGTCGGACCGAGCGTGCTGCTCGACATGGAGTACGAGCAGCCGCGCATGGTCGTGCCCGAGCCGGACTCCGCGGGCCGCCCCGAGCTGCTGCACCGGGCGCTGACCGGCTGGGCCGGGGCGATCGGACCGCCGGTCCCGCTGGCCGACGCCGCCAAGTCGCTGCGCTGGGCGGATGCCGCCGTACGCCTCATGGAGCGGGGGCTGCTCCCCGCCGGCGAGGTCCTGCTCTGCACGGAGCACACCGAGGCGCTGGTCCTGCTCCAGCCCGAGGAGCTGATCGACGATCTCGCCCTGCGCTGTCTGGAACCGCTTGCCCACTGCGGGCCCACTCATGGCCGCAGGCTTGCGGAGACGCTGCTGGCGTGGCTGGAGACCCGGGGCGGCGCCCCCGAGGTCGCGGCCCGGCTCGGTGTCCATCCGCAGACCGTCCGTTACCGCCTTCGGCAGATCAGGGAGCTGTGGGGCGACGAGATCGACGACCCCGACCGGCGGTTCGAGCTGGAGCTGGTGCTGCGCGCGCAACGCCTGCGGGGCGAACTGGGAGACCCCCACCCCCGCCGCTGACCGGGCCGCCGGCCGCGGGTGGCCACGGCTGGTCCCGTCCGTCCGCCGCCGGTGCGGGGCCCCGTGCGGGGCTCGCCACGGGCTCTCCGGACCGGGACCCTGCCTCAAACCATTGCCCGGCCAAGCTCAGTATGACTAGCCTGTGTTCGTCATCCCGATCGTCTGTTGAAATTTCGAACATTAGGGAGGGGCCGGTTGTGGGACGCCTCGTACCTGCCGTGACCCGAGCTCTGGACATACTGGAGCTCTTTCTCGACGGGGACGGGACTCTCTCCGCCCCCGACATCGTGCGCAGGCTCCAGCTGCCGCGCACGACCGTGCACGAACTGGTGACCACCCTCGCCGCCCGCTCGTACATCGTGCAGGTGCCCGGCCAGCCGGGACGCTACCGGCTCGGCGTGCGCCCGTACCAGCTCGGCAGCCGCTACGCCGAGCAGCTCGACCTCGCGGCCGAGGGTCAGCAGGTCGCCCGCTCCGTCGCCGAGACCTGCGACGAGACCGTGCACGTGGCGATCCTCGAGGGCACCGACGTCATCTACATCGCGAAGGTCGACTCCACGCACGCCGTGCGGATGGTCTCGGCCGCCGGCCGCCGTCTTCCCGCGCACTGCACCTCGGTCGGCAAGATGCTCCTCGCCTCCCTGTCCGAGCCGGAGCTGACCTCACGGGTCCCCGACGACGCCGACCTCGTCGCGATGACCCCCAACAGCATCACCGAGCCGGGCGCCCTGCGCGAGGCCCTCGCCGAGATCCGCCGTCGCGGGGTCGCGGTGGAGAGCCGTGAGTCCAACCCGGACGTCAGCTGTGTCGCCGCCCCGGTGCGCGACCGCGCGGGACACGTCGTCGCCGCGCTCTCCATCTCCGTACCGATGATCCGCTGGAGCGAGGAGCGCCGCGTCGAGCTGGAGCAGCTCGCGGTGAAGGGTGCGGCGGAACTGTCCGAGCGGCTCGGTCACCGGAGCGTGGGATGACGGCCGTCGAGGTCGCGGTCCGCGCGCACGCGGCCCTCGGCGAGGGCCCGACCTGGGACGCCGTCGCGCGGCGGCTCATCTGGGTCGACGTCCTCGGCTCCCGGGTCCACGCCTACGACCCCGCCTCCGGCCGCCGCACGGTGCTGGCCACCGAGCAGCACGTGGGCGCCGCCAAGCCCCGTGCGGGCGGCGGCCTGGTGGTCAACCTCCGCGACGGCGTGGGCCTCTACGGTCCTGCGGGGTCCGGAGGTTTCCGCTGGCTGCACCGGGAGCCCGTGCCCGGCCGCCGGGCCAACGACGCGGCCGTCGCCCCCGACGGCTCGCTGTGGTGCGGCACCATGCGCTACGACGAGGCGCCGGGCGGGGGCACGCTGTCGCGGATCGACCCCGACGGCACGGTCGGCCCGATCCTCGACGACGTCGCCGTGAGCAACGGCACGGGCTGGAGCCCCGACGGCCGCCGTGTCTACTACGTCGACTCGCCGACCCGCCGTATCGACGTGTTCGACATGGGCGACGACCGGCTCCCCGTCGGCAGGCGCCCGTTCGCGACCGTGGAGGACGGTTTCCCCGACGGTCTGACCGTGGACGCCGACGGCTGTGTCTGGGTGGCCCTGTGGGACGGCGGAGCGGTCCGCCGTTACACGCCGGACGGCGTCCTGGACCGGGTCCTGGAGCTGCCGGTCCGCCGCCCGACCTCGTGCGCGTTCGGCGGCGCAGACCTCACCGACCTCTACATCACCACCGCTCGTACGGGCCTCGAGGCACCGCACCCGATGTCCGGCTCCCTGCTCGTCGTCCCGGGCGCGGGCAAGGGTCTGCCGCAGCCGGCGTTCGCCGGATAGCCGACGTTCGAACGTCCCCGCCCGGTTGTATCACCGGGCGGGGACGTTCGATTTTTTGCGCAAACCATTGACTAGTAAGCGCTTCCTATCTACGGTCCCGTTCGAAGTTGCGATCGACAGTCGAAATCTCGAACAGTCTCGAACGGTGGGGGCAAGGTATGGGACGACCTGGCCTGAGCCGCAGGCAACTCCTCTCCGCCGTGGGCGGGTTGACGGTCGCGGGCAGCCTCGGTTTCGCCGCGCTCGGCACCGGCGCGGACGCGCTCGCCTCCGGCGCGAGCACACGGGTGCGGTACTGGAACCTCTTCACCGGGGGCGACGGAGCCAACATGGTCGCGATGGTGGACGCCTTCCGGAAGGAGCATCCCGGCGTCGCGGTCAAGGACTCCACCCTCACCTGGGGCGACCCGTACTACACGAAGCTCGCGATGGCCGCCGCCGGCAACCGCGCGCCGGACCTGAGCGTCATGCACCAGGGCCGCGTGCCCGGCTTCGCGCCAGGACGGCTCCTGGACCCCTGGGACATGGACCTGCTCGCCAAGTACGGCGTCCGGGAAGCCGACTTCAACCCCGTGCTCTGGAAGCGCGGCATCGTCGACGGCAAGCTCTACGCCCTGCCCCTCGACATCCATGTCCAGCTGAGCTTCTACCGCACCGACGTCTGCCGGAAGGCCGGCCTGCTCGACGCGGACGGGCGGCTGCCGACCGCGAACTCCACCGGCGAGTGGTTCGCCCTCCTCAAGGAGGCGAAGAAGCAGCTCAAGGACGGACAGCAGACCCTCGGCCTGCACGCCTTCGACCAGAACTTCTCCTGGTGGTTCTTCGTCGCCTTCTACCAGCAGCTCGGCGGCGGCTACTTCGACGACGACCGCACCGGCGTCACCTTCGACACCGACAAGGCCACCCAGGTCCTCGAGTTCCTCCACCAGCACGTCGCCGACGGCTACACGATCGTCGGCCAGACCGACGCCGAGGCGTTCCTCGCCGGATCGCCGTTCGTGTGGGAGGGGAACTGGTCGGTGCCGTACTTCAGCGGCGAGAAGGTCGGCTACGGGGCCCAGCCGCTGCCCCCGGTCTTCGGCACCCCGGCCACGCACGCCGAGTCGCACTCCTTCGTCCTGCCGCACCAGGCGGACCGCGGCGGCGCCGCCAACGAGGGCGCGCATCTGCTGGCCGCCTACATGGTCAAGAACGCCACGGCCTGGGCGGGCGGCGGCCATGTCCCCGCCTATCTGCCGACCTTCCAGGACCCGGACTATCTGAAGCTGACCCCGCAGAGCGAGTACTCCCGCCCGGCCATGGAGCACCCGGCCACCGAACCGCGCATCTGGTTCGCCGGCTCCACCGGCACGCTCGCCAAGCGGATCGGCCCGGTCGTCGCCTCCTCCAACGTCGGCTCCGCGAAACCGGCCGCTGCCGCCCGCCGGATGAAGTCCGTCCTGGAGGAACTGCTCGCCATGCGGAATCCGATGGACGGCCGGACCGCCGCCCAGGAGCTGAAGGGAACCGCGGCATGACCACCACCCTCGCCCCCGCCACCGGCCTGCGGCCCCGCGCGGCCACCGCGACGGAGTCCGCCCGCCTGCGCTGGGGCCGACGGTTCCAGCACGGCGGCTGGTTCGTCGCCCCGTTCTTCGTGCTGTACGGGCTGTTCGTCGTCGTCCCCGTCGTCCGCGGCCTCTACCTCAGCCTCACCGACGCGAACATCTCCGGCGACCACACCCGCTTCATCGGCCTCGACAACTACCGCGAGGCGTTCCGGGACCACCTGGTGTGGAACTCGCTGTGGCACAGCGTCCAGTTCACGCTCTACGTCGTCCCCTGCATCGTCGTCGTGGCCCTGCTCATGGCCCTGATCGCCCACCACATCGCCCACCTCAAGTGGCTGTGGAGGCTGTGCTTCTTCGCCCCGTTCCTGCTCCCGTCGGCCGTGGTCGGCAATCTGTGGTGGTGGCTGTTCCAGCCCACCAACGGCATGGTCAACCATGTCCTGGGCATCGACACCCCCTGGCTCACCCAGAGGTCCACCGCCATGATCGCGGTCGTCGTCGCGACCCTGTGGTGGACGGTCGGCTTCTCCTTCCTGCTCTACCTGGCCGCGCTCCAGAACATCCCGCACCACCTCTACGAGGCCGCCGAACTGGACGGGGCCCATGCCTTCCAGCGGATGCTGCACATCACCGTGCCGAACCTGCGCACCATCACCGGCCTGGTGATCGCCCTCCAGGTCCTCGCCTCGCTCCAGGTCTTCGACCAGGCCGTCGTCATGTACCAGTTCGGCCCGGGGCCCGAGGAATCCACCCGCACCTTCGTCCAGTACACCCTCGAACAGGGCTTCACCAGCTACCGCGTCGGCTACGCCTCCGCGATCTCCTTCATCCTGTTCCTCATCATCGCGGCCGTCGCCCTCGGGCGGATGTGGCTGCTGCGGCTCCGCGAGGAGGACGCCCGATGACCACCGCCGACCCGACTCCCGTACCGCGCAAGGCCCGCAGCTCCTGGACACCGGGACAGATCGCGCTGACGCTGGTCGCCGCCGCCCTGTCACTGGTGTGGATGGCGCCGCTCGCCTGGGCCCTGTCCACCTCGCTGAAGACCCCCACCGAGTCCGTGACCTCCCCGCACTGGATCCCGCAGCACCTCACGGCGGAGTCCTGGAAGAGCGTCGTCGAAGCCGGCAACATCCCCAACTGGTTCGTGAACTCCCTGGTGGTGTCGGTATGCGTCACCTTCGTCGTGCTGCTCGTCGCCGCCCTCGCCGGATACGGCTTCGCCCGCACCGAGTTCCGCGGCAAGTCCGCCCTGATGGCCCTGACGATGGCGGGCCTGATGTTCTCCCCGGCCATCCTCGGCGTCCCCCTCTTCGCGACCGTGCAGTCGCTCGGCATGGTCGACACCTACTGGGGGATGATCCTCCCGCAGTGCGCCCCGGCGGCCATGGTCTACATCCTCTACAAGTTCTTCCAGTCGCTGCCCCGCGAACTGGAGGAGGCCGCGTTCATCGACGGCGCGGGCCGCTGGCGGATCTTCTTCACCATCGTCCTCCCGCTCTCCAAGCCGTCCCTCTCCGCGGTCGGGATCTTCACCTTCATCGCCTCCTGGAACAACTTCCTGTGGCCGTACATGGTGACCAACAACCCCGACCTGATGACCATGCCGAACGGCATCGCCACCGTGCAGAACTCCTTCGGCATCATCTGGCCGCAGCTCATGGCGGGCGGCCTGATCGCGGGCCTCCCGCTGATCGTCGTGTTCGTCTTCTTCCAGAGCCAGATCGTGCGGGGCGTCGCCCACACCGGTCTGGCCGGCCAGTGACCGGACGAGGAGCCCCCAGTTGACCGGACGCAGAACCGCCGCGCTGCTCACCGCGGCCGTCGTCGCCCTGCTGCCGACCACCGCACAGGCCGACGTCGGCTACCCCGACCCGCAGCCCGTCACCGGACAGCAGATCATCCATGACCCGACGGTCATCCAGCTCAAGTCCGGTGGATACGTGGCCTATTCGACCGGCGGTGTGATCGGCGCCCGCCTCTCCCGGGACCGCGTCCAGTGGGACGACGCGGGCAACGCCTTCGCCGCACCGCCGAGTTGGTGGTACGAGTACAACTCCACCGGCGACCCCTGGGCCCCGGACATCTCCTACCGCGCCGGCCGCTACTGGCTCTACTACGCGGTCTCCTCCTGGGGCACCAACCACTCCGCGATCGGCGTCGCCACCTCCCCGAGCGGTCTGCCCGGCACCTGGACCGACCACGGCAAGGTCTTCAGCTCGGACACCACCGACACCTGGAACGCCATCGACCCGGCGGTGACCGCCGCCGACGGCGGACTGTGGATGACGTTCGGCTCGTACTGGACGGGCATCCGCATGGTCGAACTGGACCCCGGGACCGGAAAGGCCAGGACCGGCGCCCCCGTCCACCACCTGGCGGCCCGCCCGGACGCCCCGTACGCCGTCGAGGGTCCGTACGTGGTCCGGCACGGCCGCTACTACTACCTCTTCGCCTCGTACGACGCGTGCTGCGCGGGCGTGAACTCCACGTACAAGATCCGGGTCGGCAGGTCGGCATCGGTGACCGGCCCGTACGCCGACAGCACGGGCACGCCGATGACGGCGGGCGGTGGAGACCTGTTCCTTGCCTCCCACGGCCGGTACATCGGCCCCGGCGGCGAGTCGGTCTTCCGCGTCGGGGGCGAGGACTGGATCGCCTACCACTACTACGACGCCGACGACTCGGGCACCCCCAAGCTGGGCCTGAACAGGCTGAGCTGGACGAAGAACGGCTGGCCGGTCGCCGGATAGGCGCGCGGGCCCGCACCGGTCCGCGGCTCCTTGGCGAGGGCGGGCCCGGCCGCGACAGACCCGCACCGCCCACGGAACACAAGCCACCCGACACAAGCCCCCCACCCAAGGCGCCCCCGAAAGGACACCATGCGCACCGCCCGCTTCGCCCTCGACCCCGCCTTCACCATCGGTGAGGTCAACCCCCGTCTCTTCGGTTCCTTCGTCGAGCATCTCGGCCGCTGCGTCTACACCGGCATCTTCGAACCCGACCACCCGGCCGCGGACGCCGAAGGCCTGCGCACGGACGTGCTGGAGCTGGTCCGTGAGCTCGGTGTCACCGCCGTCCGATACCCCGGCGGCAACTTCGTCTCCGGCTACAACTGGGAGGACTCGGTGGGTCCCGCGGAGGAGCGGCCCCGCCGGCTGGACCTCGCCTGGCGTTCCACCGAGTCCAACCGCTTCGGGCTCGGCGAGTACATCGACTTCCTGAAGAAGATCGGCCCGCAGGCCGAGCCGATGATGGCGGTCAACCTCGGCACGCGAGGGGTCGCCGAAGCGCTGGAACTCCAGGAGTACGCCAACCACCCCTCCGGGACGGCCCGTTCCGACCTGCGGATCGCGCACGGCGACAAGGACCCGTTCGGCATCAGGCTGTGGTGCCTCGGCAACGAGATGGACGGCCCCTGGCAGACCGGCCACAAGACCGCCGAGGAGTACGGCCGGCTCGCCGCCGAGACCGCCCGTGCGATGCGGCAGATGGACCCGGACCTCGAACTCGTCGCGTGCGGCTCCTCCGGACAGGGCATGCCGACCTTCGCCGCCTGGGAGTCCACGGTCCTGGAGGAGACGTACGACCTCGTCGACCACGTCTCCCTGCACGCCTACTACGAGGAGACCGACGGCGACCGGGACTCCTTCCTCGCCTCCGCCGTCGACACCGAGTCGTTCATCGAGAACGTGGTGGCCACCTGCGACCACGTGGGCGCCCGCCTGAAGTCGGCGAAGAGGATCAACCTCTCCTTCGACGAGTGGAACGTCTGGTACCAGAACCGGCCCAACCCGCACCCGGTCGAGGACTGGCAGGAGGCCCCGCGCCTGCTGGAGGACGTCTACACCGTCACGGACGCGGTCGTGTTCGGCTCGCTGCTCATCGCGCTGCTGCGGCACGCGGACCGGGTGACCGTCGCCTGCCTCGCCCAGCTCGTCAACGTCATCGCGCCGATCATGACCGAACCGGGCGGCCCGGCCTGGCGGCAGACGACGTTCTATCCGTTCGCGCAGGCCTCGGCGCACGGGCGCGGGCAGGTCCTCGACGTCCGGGTGGACTCACCGACGCACACCACCCGCAAATACGGCGAGGCGGACCTGCTGCACGCCACCGCGGTGCGCGCCGAGGACGGCTCGGTCACCGTCTTCGCCGTCAACCGCAGCCAGACCGAACCGCTGCCGCTCGAAGTCGCCCTGAACCGGATGGGGTTGACGACGGTGGTCGAGCACAGCGCGCTCGCCGACGCCGACCCGGACGCCACCAACACCCTGCACGACCAGGAGCGGGTCACCCCGCATCCGGTCCAGGGGACCACGCTCCGGGACGGCACGCTGAACGCCGTCCTGGAGCCGCTGTCCTGGAACGTGATCCGGCTGGTCTAGGGCGGGTCTAGGACCTGCCCTGCGCGGTCGTCGGGCCGGGGGAGTCCACCGGGGTCACCGGTACTCCTCCGGCCGCGCTCCCCAGCAGCGTGAGTTCCACCCGGCCGGGGCCGGCGGGTGTGGTCCCGTCGGACAGCACGGCGAGGGCCAGTGTGTTGGGCCCCCGTGTGCGCAGCACCCCATTCGGGAGGACGAACGTGTGCTGGGGCCCTACGTCGTTGATGTACTGGCCCATGTTCCAGCCGTTCAGGAAGATCTGGACGCGATAGGCGCGGGCCGGGTCGTCGGTCAGGGTGAGGCCGATCGAGGCGTCCACGCCGCTGTCGACGGCGAGCCGGAAGCCGGTGCGGTACCAGGTGACCCCCTGCCGCCGCTCGGCGCGCGGGAGGTCGGCCACCTTCCAGCCGCCGTCCGCGAACCCCGGCAGATGCCAGCCGTGCCGCTCCCCGTGCAGACCTCCGGTGTTGAGCGGTCCCCGCACCGGATCGGGGGCAGCCGCGCCCTGGATGCGCCAGTCGACCGCGGGAGCGGCCCCGGCGAAGGTGACGGCCGTCAGCCCCCGGGCCACCTTGTGCGCGTCGTTCGCCTTGCCGTCCTGGTCGTGCTGCATACGCCGGACCAGGACGGACAGCACGTGGGGCTGCCCGGCCCGCGGCCGGACGGGGAATTCGGCGGTGGCCGCCCAGGTCCCCTGCCGCACGGTCTTCTTGTCCGGCACCGGCATCCGGTGCGTGCCCAGCGGCTCGCCGTCCAGCCAGGCCATCAACAGCCCCTGGGCGCCCGCGACATAGGAGAGGGACACCGACTCGGCGTCGCCCGCGTCCGTGAAGTGTCCCCGGTACCAGACGTCGCCGTAGTGGAAGCCGTAGTCGTCGGCGAACAGCACGGGCTGACCGGCGGGCACGGGCGTGACGCTGTACGAGGACTTCTTGTTCGCGACCCGCCACGCCCTGTCGTCGTGATCGGCGGCCGACTCGGGATTGCCCTCGGCCCGGCGCCAGTTGGTCAGGGCGGGCAGCCGCACCTGCGGCACACCGGCCAGCGGCTGCTCGGCCCGCAGACTCCCGGAGGAGGTGGCACGGACCCTCAGTGTGCCGTGGTTCCAGACGAGTTCGCTCATTCCGCGCGGCCCCCACACCTCCAGGTCCGCCGCCCGCACCGTGTCCCCGGTGAGATGGACGGTCGTGCCGCGCAGGGCGGCCGTGCGCAGCAGCGCCGGGCCGCGCACCAGTACCGGACCCGACGGGGTGTCGTACCGCCACAGCAGACGGGAGCTCTCGTCGTCGGCGAGCAGCAGCAGGAGGGGAGCGGCGATGCCGCCGCCCTCCACCAGGACCCGGGTGATGCCGCCGAGCCGGGCGTCGATCCGCAGGACTCCGTCCCGGTAGGTGTGCCCGGCGTCCCCCTCCAGCACGGTGACCGTCGGCTCGCTCGCGGACTCCAGGCAGCTGTGCGTCGACTCGCCCTTCCGGCCCGTGAACACCGCGATGTCCTGGCGTCCGGCGGTCAGCCACAGCATCGGCTGGGCGGTGGAGTACCGGAGCGTGCGCCGCCCGAGGGCGATGCCGGCGGCGAGCAGGCGGGCGTCGAGGCCGGGCACCGGCACGGCGACGGTCGTCCCCGCGAGCGGGACGGAGGCGACGGCCTCCATGGACGAGTCGTTGCGCAGCACATGGAAGTGCGCGTTCGTGTCCGGGTTGACCAGGTGGTACGCCTTGATGCCGAGGTCGGCACCCGTGTCGTCGCCGGGGATCGCCTCGGCGCGGTCCAGCTTCGCCAGGTCGGGCACCGAGTGCAGCAGCTGGCCGATCTGGTGCATCGGGACGAGCTTCTCGGTCGGCTGCCGGGCCTCGTCGAAGGCGGCCCCGTAGTCGTACGAGGTGTAGACGATCGGCGCGGGGAGCCAGCCCCAGGACGTGCCGCCGAAGGTCATGTAGACGTTGTGGACCGTGATGCCGTTGGCGAGGTTGGTGAGGTAGAAGCGCCGCTCGTAGGCCGCGTCCCGGGTGCGGCGGGACTCCGCGTACCCCTTGCCGTCGAACTCGGCCCCGCCCCATGGATCGAACCAGCCGCCCCCGAACTCGGGGATGAAGCCCGGGGTGTCCGGGCTGGCGGTCGAGCCGCCCTTCGTACCGCCGGTGCCGAAGTGGCCCCAGTCCGGCGGCGTCTTGAAGGGGGAGGGGTAGCCGTCGAATCCGTAGAGGTAACGTCCCCGCTCGCCGCCGGTGTCGAAGGTGCCGGGGGCCCAGTGGCCGTTCCTGCCCTTGTCGTTGTGGAAGAGCGGCACGTCGATGCCGTCCGCCCGCACCTTGGCGTAGAGGTGCGCCATGTAGTCGCGGCCCGCGGCCTCGGTCACATGGTTGTCGTACTCGTTCTCCACTTGGTAGAGGACGATCGTGCCGCCGCCGTCGGTGTAGAGGTGGCGGGCGGCGATGCGGTCGACGGCGGTCAGCCACGCGTCGACGTGCCGCAGATACGTCGGGTCGGAGGTGCGGGCCGTCCCCCGGGTGACGGTCAGCCAGCCGGGGAAGCCGCCCGCGTCGACCTCGGCGTTGATGTACGGGCCGGGGCGCAGGATGACGTACAGCCCGGTCTCGGCGGCGGTCCGCAGGAAGAGGTCGAGGTCGCGGACCCCGGTGAAGTCGAACTGCCCGGGGGCGGGGGAGTGGTAGTTCCAGGCGACGTAGATGCTGATCGCGTTGTAGCCGTGGGCGCGCAGTTTCTGCAGGACGTCCCGCCACAGGGACGGGCTCGGCAGCCGGAAGGGGTGGATCTCCCCGGACCAGATCACCAGGCGCCTGCCGTCGATCAGCATCGAGTAGCGGTCGAAGCCCACGGTGTGCGCTCGGCCGTCGGCGGTGGGCGGTGCGGGCGCGGGCCCGGTGGGTGCGAGGGGCGCCCTTCCGGCCGCGCACGCCTCGATGCCCCCGCTGCCGCTCAGCGAGAGGCCGAGCGCGGTGGTGCCGGCGAGTGCGCTGAAGGTACGTCTGCTCAACACCATGCGGGTCCTCCCGGGGACGGCGATGGGGATTCCCCCTGCTCGGACCGAGTCCGAGAGCCCGGGGGAAGGTGCGGCCATTGTCCACAGGGTCGGGTCATTCGATGGTCATATGAGGTGCTCGACGCGGGCGGATTACGCGGATGGGCGGTACGCGTGGTGCGGGCGGCGCCGGAGATCGCGGCGCGGCGGTGCGGCAGGCACCGGTCGCGGCCGGGGGCGGCCCGCGCGGTCGCGGGCCGCCCCCGGCCTCCGTGGGGGGAAGGGGCGGGTCAGCTCGACTCGACGCCGAGGGTCAGGGTGCCGGTGTATCCGGCGGAGGCGGTGCTGCCGAGGGCCGTCAGGGTGAGGAGGCCGGAGGAGGCGCCTCCGTCGTCGTAGATGGAGTCCTGGGCGAGGGTGGTGCGGGCGACCTTGTTGGTGGAGTACGGGGACACCTTGGCCATCGCCGCGGTGATCGTCTCGTTGAAGAAGAGCTGTCCGGTGTGGAGTTCCCTGCCGCCGGTGAAGGAGCCGTCGGAGGTGAGGGTGACGCCGGTGTGCACCTTGACGTGGATGTGCACGCAGCGGCCGCGGTACCAGCCGGGGTAGATCGAGGTGATGTTCGCGACGCCGGACGCGTTCGTCAGGACGCCACCGCGCAGGAAGGTGCCGTCGTCGGGTTCGCTGTGGCCGTTGTTGCCGACGAAGCCGGAGTACTCGCCCAGTGCGTCGCAGTGCCAGATCTCCACGAGGGCGCCGGCGATCGGCGCGCAGGTGTCGTCGTCGACGACGGTGAGCGCCAGCTTGAGCGGGGCGCCCGCCTTGCCTTCGGTGACGTCGGCGCGGACGAGCTGTCCGTCGAGGTAGTAGGGGCCTTCGGTCATCTCCTTGGTGAGGGTGCAGACGGCCGCCGCCGCGACGGGGGCCGCGTCCGCCGCGTCGGTGCCGGGGGCGGCGGGCGCCACGGCGCCCACGGCCAGTGCCGCGGCCGTGGCGCCCGTGGCGATCAGTACGGTGCGGCGCCCGACAGGCGCCTCTGACATGTCTTTCGAGGGGGAATCTGTCATGGACACGGCACCGTAGGAGCGGATGCTGTCCATGGGCTGTCAGTTCCGCAAAGTGACAGCTCGTCAAGTTCCTTGTTGGACAGGTTGCGCGGTCGTCCTCGGCTCAGCGTGCCGTCTTCGCGATCGACGTCAGGACCGCCCGCGGGTCGCCGCCGGGTGCGACGGACGCGCCGATCTTCGACCGGATCGCGGCCGACACCCGCGACCAGCTCGTCTCGGAGAGCGGATACAGGCTCATGTTGCCCAGGGCGTCGAGGCCGTTCCAGAGCTTGCGGTGACGGCCTTCGGCGCGCATGCGGGAGCTCACCGACTCGGTGACCGGGAGCAGCTGGTACTCGGCGGCCTGCTCCCCGACGTACTTGTCGCCGTACAGGAAGTCGAGGAACGCGCCCGTCAGTTCGCGGTGGCCGCCCTGCTTGAAGGCGGTGATCCAGTCGGCCGTGCCCATGGTCGGCACGGTCTTGCCGGTCCTGCTCGGCAGGGCGACGGTGCCGTAGGACACGTGCGTCGAGGAGTCCTCGATCTGGCGCATCAGGGAGAGCGGGGCGTTCACCATGGCGGCCTCGCCGTCGATGAAGGCGGTCAGTGCCGCCGCGCGGTTGAGCCTGCCGGGCGCGACCGGGCCCGTGAGCCCCGGCTCGACGAGGTTCGACCTGAGCCAGGTGAGGGTCGAGACGTTGGCCTCGGAGGCGAGGTCGTAACTGCCGCTGCCGTTGGTGTAGCCGCCCTCTCCGGCCAGCAGCCACCCCAGGGTCTCGGCCTCCGCCTCCTCGGGCCCCAGCGGGAGCGCGATCGGGTACTTCACGCCCTGGGCCTTCAGCACCCGCGCGTCGACCAGGAGTTCCTGCCAGGTCGTCGGCGGTTCGATGCCGGCCTGCCGGAACAGCTTCTTGTTGTAGTAGAGCAGCCGGGTGCTCGCGGTGAACGGCAGCCCGTACTGGGTGCCCGCCACCTCGCCCGCCTGGGCGAGGCTCCGTACGAACCCGGCCTGGACGGGGATCGAGAGCAGCTCCTCGGCGGAGTACAGCTGCCCGGCGGCCGCGTACTCGGCGAAGCTGCCGGTCTGTACGACGTCGGGCGCCTTGCCCCGCTTCACCAGCGCGGCGACCTTCGCGTCGACGGTGTCGGCCGGGTAGACCGTCGTCACCACCCGCACGCCCGGGTGGGCGGCCTGGAAGGCGAGCCCGACCCGGTCCCAGTAGCCCTGCGAGTTCTTGTGGACGCTGTCGCCGTAGTTGGTCGCGACGACGGTCAGGGTGGTGGTCTTCGCGTCCTTCGTCCCCGACCCCGCGCCGCAGCCGCCCACGCCCGCCGTGAGCCCGAGCGCGGCGATCACCGCCATCACGATCCGAGCACTGCGACGCACGGCCATCACCCCTGTTCCAGCCATTTTCGACGCGCGTAGACGAAGAGCGTCGATCGTAGGCCGGGCGGCGGGCCGCGCACAGGGCCGCGACGGTTGCGTTTTGGTTCCGGCGGTGTGTCGGCGCCGGCGCGACATCACCGGGCTGTGACGGAGGGCGGGGCGGCGGGGAGGCGGGGACGCGTGTACCGCGGACGCGTCCGCGCCTCGATTCCGCCGGCCGTCCGACGTCGTGTCCGGTGCCGGTGCCGGTGCCGGTGCCGGTGTCCGTGGCGCCGTGCGCCCGGCCCGTGCGGCGCCGGACACGTGGATTCCTCCGGCACGGGGCGCGGGTTCGTTGTCGCCCCGCCCATGCCGTCGGACACGGGTGGTTCCCGGCGGCCGGCCCGTGGCCGGTCGTCGGGTGTCCGCCCGCTGATGTGGTGGCCTGCTAACCGGCCTGGTTGTACAGCATCGCGCCCACGGCTCCCCAGCCGCCGTCCGACTGGGGTTGCGGCGGTGGCTCCGGCTGGGTCCTGCCCCTGACCTGGGCCGCCGTCAGGCCGCCCTGAGCGCCCAGGGAGGCGGCGCCGGCCATGCCGGGCATCCCCGTCTGGGCGGCCGGCTGGAGACCCGCCGACTGGGCCGGGGCGGGCATGGCCGCCGGGGGCATCTGCGCCGGCATCGCACCCGGGCCCTGGGCCGCGGCGGGCCAGGCGGTGGGCTGCGGAGGAGCGGGGTAGCCAGGGGCCGCCGCGGGCTGCTGCGGGGCCGAGTAGCTCGCGGCCGCCACGGGCTGCTGAGCGGGGTACGCGGCCGCGGCGGGCTGACCGGCGGGCAGGGGCTGCGGGGCGGGTGCGGGCTGGACCTGCGCGGGCTGACCGGGCCAGGCGTTGGCCTGGGCGGCCAGTCCCTGCATACCCGCTCCGTTGGTCGCGCCGACGAGCCGGTCCACCGCCGCCGTACCCGAGCTGTAGCCGGTCCCTTGGCTCAGCTCGGGTACGGCGGTTCCCCTCCTGGACCCGTAGAGCACCTGCTCCAGGCCGGACACCAGGCGACGCACATCCGTCTGGGGGCGCACCACGAGTCTCAGGAAGCGGCTGGACGAACCGACCTTGTTGCCGCACTCGCGGACCAGGATGCGGTGCTCGGTGAGCAGCCGGTCCCGGACCACGGTGCCTTCGGCGCCGACGGGGAGGCGTACGAACAGGAAGTTTCCCTGCGAGGGGTAGATCGTCAGGCCGGGCAGCGCGGAGAGCTGGCGGGCCATGTCGAGCCGGTCACGGCGGACCATGTGCAGGCTCTCCATGTATTCGGCGCCGTGGTTCTTGAGCATGAACACCACGGTCTCCGCGAAGGAGTTGAGGTTCCACTTCGGCAGCATCGAGCGGACCTTGCCGGCCAGGGCGGGGTTGGCGACGAGATAACCGAAGCGGATGCCGTGCAGGCCGAAGTTCTTGCCGAGGCTGCGCAGCACGATGACGTTGGGCCGCATCACCGCGTCCTCGACCACGCTCGGCTCGGACTCGGCGTCGGCGAACTCCAGGAACGACTCGTCGATGATGACCAGATCCAGGTCGGCCATCGCGTCCATGAACTGGATGACGGACTGGCGCGGCAGGAAGCCGCCGTCGGGGTTGTTCGGGTTGCAGATGACGGCGACCTTGGTGCCGCGGGCGCGGATGAACTTGGCGTACGCGGCGAGGTCGAGCGCGAAGCCGGTGGACTCCTGGAGCGGGAACATGTCGACCCGCTTGCCGGTCTCCATCGGCTGGTCGGTCCAGCGGCCGAACGTGGGGACGGGTATCGCGAGGGACTCACGGACCAGCAGGTGATCGATCCATGTGATCAGTTCGGTGGAACCGTTGCCCATCGCGACGCACTGCGGCGGAAGCTGGAGCAGCGAGCACAGCTCACTGGTGATCGTGTCGGCGCTGCTCGGGTAGTAGGTGATGATCTCGCGCAGCCGGCTCGCGAGATCGTCGAACATCGCGGGGGTGGGGAAGTACGGGTTGCACGGAATACAGAAATCCACGGGCCCGGCTCCGTCGCCCTCCCGCGTCAGTGCGGCCATCGACGGGCTGTGCGCCGCGGTGCCGCGAAAGAGCGAGGTGACATTGCCGGCCATGGAACCTCCGTATGGGCGGGCCCGCTGGGGAGGACGGGCCCTCCGTCTTTGGGTGGCCCGTGCGGGGGAGCACGGGCCGCCCTCTCATACGGATACGGATGTGGCGCTGTTCAACCGCTGTGAAATCGTGCGGACTTTGTGAACCGGCTGTGAAGTCCGGTCACGCACCGAATCCCTCCGATCACGCACCGAACGAGTGCACCGTGCTGGTCCGGTACGTCTGTCCGGGCCGCAGCACCGTCGAAGGGAACGACGGATGGTTCGGGGAGTCCGGGAAGTGCTGGGTCTCCAGGCAGAGGGCGTCGCCCTGGCGGTAGATGTGACCGCCGGTGCCGACCAGGGTGCCGTCCAGGAAGTTGCCCGAGTAGAACTGCAGGCCCGGCTCGGTCGTCGCGATCTTCAGGGTGCGCCCGGAGGAGGGGTCGCGGAGCGTCGCGACCTGCTGGGGCTTCGCCGTGATGCCCTTGTCGAGGGCCCAGTTGTGGTCGATGCCCTTGCCGTACAGGAGCTGCTGGTGGGCCACCCGGATGTCCCGGCCCACGGTCTTCGTGCGGCGGAAGTCGAAGGGGGTGCCGGCGACCTTCGCCAGTTCCCCGGTGGGGATCAGGCCCGAGTCGACGGGGGTGTAACGGGCTGCCGCGATCTGCAGCTCGTGGTCGTAGATCGAGCCGCTGCCCTCACCGGCGAGGTTCCAGTAGACGTGGCTGGTGAGGTTGACGACGGTGGCCTTGTCGGTGGTGGCCTCGTAGTCGACGCGCCAGTCGCCGTGCCTGGTCAGGGTGTAGGTGACCTTCGCCCTGAGCGTGCCGGGGTAGCCCATCTCGCCGTCGATGCTCGTGTAGTGCAGGACGAGTCCGACGTCGGAGCCGGACGTGAAACCCTCCACGTCCCAGACGTGCTTGTCGAAGCCCTTCGTGCCGCCGTGCAGGCTGTTGACGCCGTCGTTGACGGAGAGCTGGTGGCTCTTGCCGTCCAGGGTGAACTGCCCCTTGGCGATACGGTTGCCGTACCGGCCGATCAGGGCGCCGAAGTACGGGCTGTCGGCGACGTAGTCCTCGATGGTGTCGAAGCCCAGCGAGACGTTCTTGTACCTGCCGTGCCGGTCGGGGATCTCCAGGGACTGGACGATTCCGCCGTACGACAGGACCTTGAGCCGCGTCCCGCCGTTCTCCAGGGACCACCGGTGGACCTTCGTCCCGTCGGCGAGCTTTCCGAAGAGTTCCTTCTCGGGCTTCCTGCCGCCCGAGGCGTGCGCCGTGCCGATGGTGGCGGCGGTGATTCCCGCTGCCGCCGCCGCTGCTATGACCGTACGTCTGCTCGTTTCCATTTTGCGGCTCCTGCCCAATGGAGGGGCCCCGCCTTCTGGCGGGGCCCCGGCTGACTTACGAACCGACCTTGCGCTTGTTCCACACGTCGAACCCGACCGCTGCCAGCAGGACGAGACCCTTGATGACCTGCTGCCAGTCGCTGCCGATGCCGACGAGGTTCATTCCGTTGTTCAGCACGCCCAGGACGAGACCACCGATGATCGCGCCGAGGACCGTGCCCACGCCGCCACTCATCGACGCACCGCCGATGAACGAGGCCGCGATGGCTTCGAGTTCGAAGTTCAGACCCGCCTTCGGCGAGGCCGCGTTGAAGCGGGCCGCGAAGACCAGGCCCGCGAGCGCGGCGAGCATGCCCATGTTGAGGAAGACCAGGAAGGTGACCTTCTTGTCCTTCACACCCGACAGCTTGGCCGCCGGAAGGTTGCCGCCGATCGCGTAGATGTGCCGGCCGATGACCGCGTTGCGCATCAGGTAGCCGAAGCCGGCGACCAGGACGCCGAGGATCAGCAGGACCACCGGAGCACCCTTGTAGCTGGCGAGCAGCATGGTGACGGTGAGCACGGCGGCGACCAGCGCGACGAGCTTGAGCAGGAAGAGGTTCTTCGGCAGGACCTCGAGCGAGAACTCCTGCTGCCGCTTGCGGTCGCGGACCTCCTGGAACACCACGAACGCGACCAGGCCGATGCCGAGCAGCAGCGTGAGGTTGTGGTAGTTGGTGGTGGGTCCCACCTCGGGCAGGAAGCTGTTGGCGACCTTCTGCAGGCCCTCGGGGAACGGGCCGATCGTCTGGCCCTCGAGGAAGATCTCCGTCAGACCGCGGAAGGTCAGCATGCCCGCCAGGGTCACGATGAACGACGGTATGCCGGCATACGCGATGAGGAAGCCCTGCGCCGCACCCGCCATCGCGCCCATGGCCAGGCACAGCACCACGGCTATGGGCCACGGGATGTCGTGGTTGACCATCAGCACGGCTCCCACCGCGCCCACGAACGCCGTCAGCGAGCCGACCGAGAGGTCGATGTGCCCGGCGATGATGACGAGCATCATGCCGATCGCGAGGATCAGGATGTAGCTGTTCTGCAGCACCAGGTTGGAGACGTTGCGCGGCAGCAGCAGGTCACCGTTGGTCCACACGGCGAACAGGACCACGATCAGGCCGAGGGCGAACAGCATGCCGTACTGCCGCATGTTGCGGCGCATGCCGTCCAGCATCAGCTGGATCAGGCTCTCTCCCGTGTCCGAGCCGCTCTTGCCGGCCGGCGCCGGGGCCGGCGTCTTGGCGGTCACATCCGTGCTCATCGGGTTACCTCTTTGTCCTTCGTCATCTGGCGCATCAGCGTTTCCTGCGAGGCCTCCGCCCGCGAGAACTCACCCGTCAGCCGTCCCGCGGCCATCGTGTAGATGCGGTCGCACATACCGAGCAGCTCCGGCAGCTCGGAGGAGATGAAGACGACCGCCTTGCCCTCGGCCGCCAGCTTGTCGATGACCGTGTAGATCTCGAACTTGGCGCCGACGTCGATCCCGCGGGTCGGCTCGTCGAGGATCAGCACTTCGGGCCCCGCGAAGATCCACTTGCTGAGGACGACCTTCTGCTGATTGCCGCCGGACAGCTTGCCCACCGGCTCGAAGACGGTCGGCGCCTTGATGTTCATGGAGGTGCGGAAGCCCTCGGAGACCTGCCGCTCCTCGTGCTCGTCGACCACACCACGCTTCGCGACCTTGTTCAGGGCGCTGAGCGTGATGTTGCGGTTGATGGTGTCGATGAGGTTGAGGCCGTAGTGCTTACGGTCCTCGGTGACGTACGCGATCCCGTGCTTGACCGCTTCGGACACGGACTTGGTACGGATCTCCTTGCCGTCCCTGACCACCGTGCCGCTCGCGTACCGGCCGTAGGAGCGCCCGAAGACGCTCATCGCCAGTTCGGTGCGGCCGGCGCCCATGAGTCCGGCGATGCCGACGATCTCGCCGCGCCGCACGGAGATCGACACATCGTCGACCACCTTGCGCTGCTGGTCGATCGGGTGGAACACGGTCCAGTCGCGGATCTCCAGGGCGGGCGCGGCGCCCGCCTCCGGCTCGTGCGGTGTCCGCTCCGGGAAGCGGTGCTCGAGGTCGCGGCCGACCATGCCGCTGATGATCCGGTCCTCGGTGGTCTCCGGGGCCTTCACGTCGAGCGTCTCGATCGTCCGCCCGTCGCGCAGGATCGTCACCGAGTCGGCGACCCGCTCGATCTCGTTCAGCTTGTGGGAGATGATGATCGAGGTGATGCCCTGAGCCTTCAACTCCAGGATGAGATCGAGGAGTTTGCCGCTGTCCTCGTCGTTCAGGGCGGCTGTCGGCTCATCCAGGATGAGCAGCTTCACCTTCTTGGACAGCGCCTTCGCGATCTCGACGAGCTGCTGCTTGCCCACGCCGATGTCGGCGACGCGGGTCTGCGGGTTCTCGTCGAGTCCGACCCGCCGCAGCAGCTCGGAGGCGTGCCGCAGCGTGTCGGTCCAGCTGATGAGCCCGCGCGTGGCGTGCTCGTTGCCGAGGAAGATGTTCTCCGCGATGGAGAGATAGGGCACCAGGGCCAGTTCCTGGTGGATGATCACGATGCCGTGGTGCTCACTGGCCCTGATGTCCTTGAAGGAGCAGACCTCCCCCTCGAAGAGGATGTCCCCCTCGTAACTGCCGCTCGGGTGAACGCCGGAGAGGACCTTCATGAGGGTCGACTTGCCGGCGCCGTTCTCACCGCAGATGGCGTGGACCTCGCCCTGTCGGACGGTCAGAGTGACGTCCGACAGCGCCTTGACGCCGGGAAAGGTCTTGACGATCGAGCGCATTTCCAGGACGGGTCCCGCCATGGTCGTGCCTTCCAATCACTAGGAGGTGGCGGTTACTTGAGGTCGCTGTCCTTGTAGTAGCCCGTGGCGACGAGCTCCTTCTCGTAGTTGCTCTTGTCGACGCTGACCGGCTGCAGCAGGTAGGCGGGGATCACCTTGGTGCCGTTGTCGTAGGTCTTGGTGTCGTTGAGCTCGGGCTTCTTGCCCTTGAGGGCCGCGTCGACCATGTTCCCGGCGACCTTCGCGAGCTGGCGGGTGTCCTTGTAGACGGTCATCGTCTGCTCGTCCGCGATGATCGACTTCACCGAGGCGAGCTCGGCGTCCTGGCCGGTGACGACCGGAAGCGGCTTGCTCTTGGAGCCGTAGTCGTCCGACTTCAGCGCGGACAGGATGCCGATGGAGATGCCGTCGTAGGGCGAGAGCACCGCGTCGACCCGGGCGCTCTTGTACGACGAGGTCAGGATGTCGTCCATGCGCTTCTGGGCGGTGCCGCCGTCCCAGCGCAGGGTGGTGACCTGGTTCAGCGCGGTCTGGCCGGACTTGACGACGAGCTGCTTCTTGTCGATGTACGGCTGGAGGACCTTCATCGCGCCGCCGAAGAAGTACTTCGTGTTGTTGTCGTCGTTCGAGCCGGCGAAGAGCTCGACGTTGAACGGGCCCTTCTTGGAGCCGTCCGCGAGACCGAGCTTCTGCAGGATGTAGTTGCCCTGGAGCTCGCCGACCTTCGAGTTGTCGAAGGACGCGTAGTAGTCGACGTTCTTGGTGCCGAGGATCAGGCGGTCGTAGGAGATGACCGGGATGTTCGCGTCGGCGGCCTGCTGGAGCACGTTGTTCATCGACTTGTTGTCGATGGCCGCGATGATCAGGGCCTTCACACCCTGCGTGATCATGTTCTCGATCTGCGAGACCTGCTGGTCCGGGTCGTCCTCACCGAAGGCCAGCTTGGTCTTGTAGCCCTTGGCCTCAAGGTCCTTGACCACGTTGTTGCCGTCGCCGATCCAGCGCTCGGAGGACTTCGTCGGCATCGAGATGCCGATCGTGGCGCCCTTGGTGTCTCCCGACTTGTCCTTGCTGCCGCCGTCGCCGTTCTGGCCGCAGGCGGTCAGGGTGAGGGCGAGGGAGGCTGCTCCGGCTATGGCGGTGAGTGCGGCTCTGCGGTTACGCATGATCATCATCCTTGATGTCTTGGACCGGGCTCGGTCTCGCGGAACTCGAACGCTCCGGGAGGGTGGAGAGGAAGGCCGAGAAGGTGTGTTGGATTGTGCGCGACTGTGTCGGCTTGTGTGAAGGGGGTTTGTGCGAACGTTATGAGGGAGTGTCGAACCGTGTGAGCGCGCCGGGCAGGCGGCTGCCGAGCGGCGCCATGTCGCCGTCCGCTCCGTGCCGTGCGAGGAGGTCCAGGGCGAGCCGGCCGCGCCGCACCCTCTCCCGGGCCGTGCTCAGGGTCAGGTCCCGCAGATGGTGTCCGTACGGGTACAGCCCGGGGGTCTTGGACAGCCCGAACTTCAGATAGAGCGGTGCGCCGCGCCTGATCAGCTCGGCGACCTCGTACATCCGCACGTACCCGCCGAGATCGTCGGGGGCCTCGATGTACATGTCCATGGGGGCGGCGGAGACCCGCCGTATCTCGGTGAGGTGATCGAGCGTCAGATCGCTCGGCACGTTCACCGAGTCGGCGCCGAGGTTCTCGTACACGGCGTACGAGGCCGGGTTGACCGGACCGATCAGCGCCGAGACCTTGAGGGTGGTGTCGGCCGGGATGATCCCGGCGACCCGTGCCCGGTGGAGCGTCCACAGCACGCCCTCGTCCGCGACGAGCAGGCACTTGACGCCCAGCTCCGTCGCCCGGACGGCGTCCTCGACACAGCCGGCCACCGCGTCGTGGCCGCGGGCGCGCAGCCCGCCGCCGCGCGAGTCGGTACGGACCGAGGCGCCGATGTCCCAGGTGCCGCGCGGGCCGGTGAACAGGCAGAGCTCGATGTCGCGTTCATCGGTGGCCTCGACCATCTCGGTGATCTCGGCGTCGGTCAGCATCCAGACACCGCTGCCCTGGCTGATCCGGTGGATCGGCACGTCGAGCCGCGAGGACTCCTTGAGGACCACGGCGAGCGCCTCGGGCCCCTCCACGGAGGGAACCTCGGTGCGCCAGCGACCGCCTCCGGGGAAGGTGTGCGGCGAGGCGTCGGCGGGGGAGAGGGCGGGCGCGCCCAGGCCGAGCGCGGCGAGTGCCTGCTCACCGGGTCGACGGGCTGCCGTAGGGGAGGCGTCGGTCACGAGCTGTCCTTCATGTTCGATATTTCGGGCAAGGTTCGCGGCAATGGGTGTGCGGGGGCCCGGAGTACGCCGGTACGGAGCCGTCAGGGATCCCCGTACCGGCGTACGGCTCGGGTGGCGGTCACGGCTTCAGCAGGACCTTTCCGACCTTGGGATCGCCGGACCCCACCAGCTCGATGGCCTCCGGGAAGGAGGCGAGCGGCAGCTCGTGCGTCACCAGCGGCGACGGGTTCAGCAGGCCGGCGCCGAATACCCGCACCGTGTGCGCCCAGGCCTCCGGCGGAGCCCCGAACACGGTGTGCACCTCCAGCTGCCGTACGACGAGATCGGTCGGGTCGAGCCCCTCGGCACCCGGCGCCGGGATTCCGGTGAGGACCAGGCGTCCGCCGCGCCGCAGCAGGGAGGCGGCGGTGCGCGCGGCGGACGCGGAACCGGCGGTCTCGATGACGACGTCGAAGTCGTCGGGCAGTTCCTGGTCCCTGGTACGGAAGTCGGTGGCGCCGAAGTCCTTCGACAGCGTGGCCCGGTCCGGGCGGGTGCCCACCACGAGCAGCTCGGCCGGGGAACCCGCCCTCAGGAACTGCACGGCGAACATTCCGAGCGTTCCGGTGCCCACCACGGCCACGCGCTCACCGGGCCGCGCGTTCGCCTTGAGCGCGGCGGCCGCGATGCAGGCGGCCGGTTCGAGCAGGGCGGCGGCGGTCAGGTCGGCGTCGTCGGGCAGGACGTGGAGCAGTCGCGCGGGGAGCGTCAGCGTGCTCGCCATCGCGCCCGGCTGGGTGAAGCCCGTCTCCTCGTACCCGGCCGTGCACAACGTTGTCTCGCCCGCGTGGCAACGGTCGCAGACCTGGCAGTTGCGGAAGCCCTCACCGACGACCTTGCGGCCGACCAGCGTCCCGGGGACACCGGCGCCGACCTCCTCGACGGTGCCGGACCACTCGTGACCCGGGGTGAGGGGGTAGCGGACGTACCCCTCGGGCCGGTTGCCCTGGTAGACCTCGCGGTCGCTGCCGCAGATGCCGACCGCGTGCACCCGCACGAGCGCCTCGCCCGCCGCCGGCCGCCGCGGTTCGTGCGCGGTCAGCCGGTGCTCGCCCGGCCCCTCGACGACGACCGCGGTGCTCACTGTGCCCCCTTGGGCTTGCGCTGCTCCCAGCCGTCGGCCCACAGGTCGAACCGCGCCTGCTGCTGCGGGAACTCGGCCGCCGCGTCGACGTCCAGCTCGACGCCGAGACCGGGCTCGTGGGACAGCTGGAAGTAGCCGTCGACGACCTGCGGGGCGCCCTTCACCACCTTCTTGATCTCCGCGTCCGCGAAGTCGTTGAAGTGCTCCAGGATCTTGAAGTTCGGCGAGGTGAAGCCGACCTGGAGGGAAGCGGCGGTCAGGACCGGGCCGCCGACGTTGTGCGGCGCGACCAGGACGTAGTGGGCCTCGGCGGTGGCCGCGAGCTTCCGGGTCTCCCAGATGCCGCCGATGTGGCCGACGTCGGGCTGGATGATGTCGACCGCCTGGCTCTCGAAGAGCTCGCGGAACTCGATGCGGTCGTGGATCCGCTCACCCGTGGCCACCGGGATGTCGACCTTGGCGGCCACCTTCTCCAGCGCCTTGAGGTTCTCCGGCGGCACCGGCTCCTCCAGCCATGCGGGCTTGAAGGGCGCGAGTTCGTGGGCGAGCCGGACGGCGGTGGACGGCGAGAAGCGGCCGTGCATCTCCAGCATCAGCTCGGTGTCGGGCCCGATCGCGTCGCGCACCGCCTCGATGAGCGACACCGAGTAGAGGGTGGCCTCGTGGTCGAGCTCGAAGTGGCCGGTGCCGAAGGGGTCGATCTTGAGGGCCTTGTAGCCCCGCGCGACGACCTCCTGCGCGGCCTTGTGGTAGGCCTCCGGCGTCCGTTCGGTGGTGTACCAGCCGTTGGCGTAGGCCTTGACCTTGTCGGTCACCTTGCCGCCGAGAAGCTGCCAGACCGGCACCCCGAGCGCCTTGCCCTTGATGTCCCAGCACGCCATCTCGATGACCGCGATGCCGGACATCACGATCTCGCCGGCACGCCCGTAGTCGCCGTACTTCATCCGGCGGACCAGGTCCTCGACGGCGAACGGGTCCGAGCCGAGAATATGGTTGGCCTGCGCCTCGTGCAGATAGCCGAGCAGCGCGTCGGTGTGGCCCAGCATGCGGGTCTCGCCGACTCCGGTGATGCCCTCGTCGGTGTGCACCTGGACGTAGGTCAGGTTCCTCCAGGGTGTCCCGACCACGTGTGTGGTGATTCCCGTGATGCGCACGGCAGATGCCCCCTGTGCTTGAGCTTTGTTCGAAATTTCGTCACACGTTCGAAATGCTGGCGTGACAGTAAGGACGCGGCCCCGCGAGTGTCAATGGGTCGGGCACATAACGGTTTCGATGAGATGGGCGCAGGATGGCGGGGAATGTTCGGGGGTGTCTCCATCTGCCGTACCGGAACCTGGGATTCCGCACAGAACATTCACAACTGCGCCTAGGAACGTTACCCATGGCGAACTTAGTCTTCCCGCGTCATGGACTACTGCCACGTGTGCCGCAGGCACCTCAACGGCGCCCTCGCCTGTCCTGGGTGCGGCACTCCGGTCGAAGAACTCGACGCGGATGCGGAGGACACCGACGCGCGCCCCGAGGCGGGCGCCGACGCGTACGACGGCGGGCACGACGATGCCGAGGACGACGACGAGGAGCGCTCCGGACGGGCCCCCGCCCGCCGGCGCGGCCGCAGCCGCGGCCGGGACGCCGGGAGCCCGAGCGGCCCGCAGGGCCCGGCCGCTCCGGCCGGTACCAGCCGGCGCGACCGCAAGGCCGCCGCGCACCGCCGGCGCCGTCGCCGCACCCTGTTCGTCGCGGTGGGCTTCGTCCTCGCGGCCGCCGGTCTGAGTCTCGCCGAACTCGGCGTCGACGCACCCGGGTTGGGCCCCGGCCCCACCGCGGCCGGAGGCGAGTCGCCGGACGGTTCCGCCTCGGCGGCTGCGACCTCCCACGCGAAGAAGGCCCCGTCCGGCCGCGCCAGCGCCTCGGCCGGTACGCCCGACGCGTCGGCGTCGGCCTCCGGTTCCGCCTCCGCGTCCCCCTCCGTGTCCGCCTCGGCGACGAGCGAGAAGAGTGCCGACGGCGAGCAGTCGCCGACCGCGGGTACGCTCCCGGGCCGCTTCACCTCGGCCCCGGCGGTCTCTTCGCCACCCCGGACGTCGGCACCCGCCACGGCGGCACCGGCGACCTCGGGCCCCGGATCGGACCCCTCGCCGTCGGAGACGTGCAACCGCTTCCTGTGGTGGTGCAGCTGACGCCCGCCGTCGTACGCCGGGGCCCGCGCCGGCCCCGGCACGGCAACGGCGGCGCGACGCCGGGCTCTTGAGCCGGTCGCGCGACGGTCCGCGTTCCGGGACATCCACGGCGATTCCGTCCTGCGGGCATCGATGGACCGCGGCCAACACCCGAACCCCGACGGGCATCGAGCGCCCCGTGACCGCCCGTGAGCCACCACCCCGCGCCCGCGAGCCGCTGCACGCCACCGCGGCGCCGCGTTCCGTTCCGGTTCCGGCGCGTCGATCCGTTCCGCTTCCCGCGCTGGTCCGTTCCGGTTCCTGTGCGGCGACGTGCCGCGTTTCCTGTGCCGCCGGTCCGCTGCCGCGCCGCCGTGCCTTCGGTGGCCCCGGCCGCCCCCGCCGCGCCGCCGCCCCTGCCGCGCCCCCGCGCCGCCGCGCGGAGACTCAGCCCTCCGTGTCGTCCGTGCCCAGCATGCGGCGCAGCAGGTCGCGCAGCGTCAGGCGTTCCTCGTCCGAGAGTTCCGCGAGGGGTTCGCGGGCGAAGTTCAGCGATTCGCGCAGGCCGCGGGCGACGCCGCGCCCCTCGGTCGTCGCCGCGGCCAGTTTCACCCGGCGGTCCGCCGGGTCGGGGCGACGCTCCACCAGGCCCCGCGCCTCCAGCCGGTCCACGATCCCCGTGACGTTCGACGGCTCGCACTTCAGCTGCTGCGCCAGACGGCGCATCGGCAGCGGCTCCAGCGAGAGCAGGCTCAGCAGTCGCGCCTGCGCGCCGGTGAGGGCGTGCTCGGCGGCGGCGTCCTCGTACTCGTCGTGGTAGCGGGCCACGACCGTGCCGATCAACTCGACGACCTCCATGGTCAAAGGGTCGATCCGGGGTCTCTTTTGGGTGGCCATGCCTCCGAGCGTACCGCGTTACTTGACATCATGAAATATTCAGGCGCATGGTTGTTTCAGGTACTGAAGTATTAGAACCGCTCGCCGGTCACCGTGAAAGGCGCACCTCATGTCCGAGACCCCCCAGCTTCCCTCCACCGGTCGTGCATGGCACCTCGTCAGCCGTCCGGTCGGCTGGCCCGAGCCCGCGGACTTCGCCCTGGTCGAGGCCGAGGTCCCGCAGCCGGGTCCGGGCGAGGTCCTGGTGCGGAACAGCTATGTGTCCGTCGACCCGTACATGCGCGGCCGCATGAGCGCCGCCAAGTCCTACGTCGCTCCCTTCGAGCTCGGCAAGACCATGCAGGGCGGCGCGGTCGGTGAGGTCATCGCCTCGAACGCCGAGGGCGTCGACGTCGGCGACCACGTGCTGCACTTCTTCGGCTGGCGCGAGTACGCCGTCGTGGACGCCAAGCAGGCCGTCAAGGTGGACCCGGAGGCCGCGCCGCTGTCGACGTACCTCGGCGTCCTCGGCATGACCGGCCTCACCGCCTACGCCGGCCTCCTGCGCACCGCCTCCTTCAAGGAGGGCGACTCCGTCTTCGTGTCCGGCGCCGCCGGTGCCGTCGGCAGCCAGGTGGGTCAGATCGCCCGGCTCAAGGGCGCCTCGCGCGTCATCGGCTCCGCGGGGTCCGACGAGAAGGTCAAGCTGCTCGTCGAGGAGTACGGCTTCGACGCCGCCTTCAACTACAAGAACGGCCCGGTCGCCCAGCAGCTGCGCGAGGCCGCCCCCGACGGCGTCGACGTCTACTTCGACAACGTGGGCGGTGACCACCTGGAGGCGGCCATCGGCTCGCTGAACCAGGACGGCCGCATCGCGATCTGCGGCATGATCTCCGTCTACAACAGCACCGAGCCGGTCCCCGGCCCGAAGAACCTGGCCCGGCTGATCCAGACCCGCGGCCGCATCCAGGGCTTCCTCGTCGGCGACCACTACGACCTCCAGAAGGAGTTCGTCCAGGAGGTCGGCGCCTGGATCCGTTCCGGTGAGCTGAAGTACTCCGAGACGGTCGTGGAGGGCATCGAGAACAACCTGGAGGCCTTCTTCGGCGTCCTGCGCGGCGACAACATCGGAAAGATGATCGTCAAGCTCTGACCTGTCGCTGGACTTCCGGCATGCGGTAACTTCTTTCCGAAGTCGTCGCGATCGTGGGCGCGAGTCGCGGCGGACCAAGGAGGAACGCACCGTATGTCCATCCAGCAGACCGACGTCCTGTACACGGCCGTCGCCACCGCCGAGAACGGCCGCGACGGCCGGGTCGCCACCGACGACGGCCGGCTCGACGTCGTCGTCAACCCGCCCAAGGAGATGGGCGGAAGCGGCGCCGGAACCAACCCGGAGCAGCTCTTCGCCGCCGGGTACAGCGCCTGCTTCCAGGGCGCCCTCGGCGTCGTCGCACGCCAGGAGGGCGCCGACGTCTCCGGCTCGACCGTCACCGCGAAGGTCGGCATAGGCAGGAACGACGACGGCTTCGGGCTCGTCGTCGAGATCTCCGCGGTGATCCCGAACGTCGACGCCACCACCGCCCGCGCGCTCCTGGAGAGGGCCCACCAGGTCTGCCCGTACTCGAAGGCGACCCGCGGCGACATCACCGTGACGCTTGCCTGACGGCGCTCGTTGCACACGGCGGAGGCCGCACCCCGGGACGTGGGGTGCGGCCTCCGCCTTTCCTCAGAGCTCCGGGGACACCGTCAGCAGCGCCCTCGCCACCTGCGGGAACTCTCCCTTCGGGTGGTCGCGGAAGAGCGGCTCGGTACCGAACAGCACGGCATGCGGCCCCGAGACCACCGAGGCCCGGCCGCCGGCCGCCGTCGGCCCGCCCGATCCGTCGTCCAGCGGCCGCCAGTGCCCGGAGACCAGGGGATCGCCGGTCGCGTACGACTGCTCGACGCGAACCCCGGGGCCCGGGTCGGTGAACCAGACGGGCGCGTAGACGAAGCTGTGGTCGGGGGCGCCCGCCGTCACGGAACCGCCCGAATTCACGACGCGCACCACGCCGTTGGCGTCCTGGTTGCCCTCCACCGGCCGCACGTCGAGCAGGCCGGCGGCCGCGTTGAGCGCCGCACCCGTGGCACCGCGCCCGACGAGGCCGTGCGTGCCCAGGAAGGTGTCGAGAGCGGACCGCGCGGCCGGCGTGAGGTCCGCGTGGTTCAGCCCCGACGACACGAACAGCACGTCCACCGCCGACCAGTCGAAGCCCGCGTCGAGGATCGCCGTCGACACCGGGACCACGTCGAAGTTCATCTCGCGGAGCGCGAAGAGCTCGCCGGGCGTGACGGCGGCGGCGACACGGACACGCCGCAGCGGGCCGCCCCGCGCCGCCGCGCCGGGGGAGGCGTCGCGCGCCGTCCCCGCCGCGTCGAAGGAGACGTCGTACGCGCGGGCGGCCTCGACCGCCTTCGCACGGGCCGACGCCGGCACGACCGCCCCGCCGGCACCGTCCTGTCGTACCGGAACACCCTGCTTCAGAAGGGAGTTGAGAGCGGCGACCTCCTGCGGTGTGCCGAGCCGGAGCCGCAGGTCGCCGCGGGGGGCGACCCGTCCGGCGTGCGGCGCCGCGTCGACCGCGCGCAGCGGGAGGGCCGACAGGCCCCCGCTCTCCACGCGCTCGACCGTCGCGCCCCACAGCCGGCCGAGACTCCAGCCCGAGATGTCGTACATCGTCGACACCTTGTCGCTGATGTCCCGCCCGTCCGCGAGCATGACATTGGCCAGGCCGCGCTTGGGCTGACGCAGATCGACGACGAAGGAGCCCTTCGGGTACGAGCGTCCCGCGAGCCGGAAACCGCGTGCGGCGCGGGTGACACGTACGTCATTGGCGATCAGGTGGTCCACCAGACGCGCTGCGGCGGCGCCCGAACGCTGGGCCGTGCCCGCCGGAATGACGTACGCGCTCGGGAAGTCGGTCGTGTAGACGTCCTCGGGGCCGATGCCCGGGACGCCGGGAACCGTCTCGGAGGAGACCGGTACCTGCGCGGCACCCGTCGCGCCCCGCCGGAAGACCTCGATCTGGTCGGCGATGAGAGAAGTCCGGTGCGACCGGGCGAAGTCGAGCGTGGCACGCAGCGCGGCGCCCGCGACATCGACGTTGATCGCCGAGCGGCGCCTCAGTTCGGCCACCGGCAGGGTGTCGTACGCCGTGCCGTTCACGTTCATCGGGATCTCGACCGTGTGCGCGGCGACCGTGCCGTGGAAGGCCGCGTATTGCGGGGTGAAGATCGGCGGCCAGTCGTCCCAGCCCTCCTGCTGGTCGCGGAAGGGGATCTGGGCGGGCTCCACACCGTCGGCGGCGGGGGTGTACCCGAGGCCGTTGACGGCGGCCTCCATGCCGAGGGCGTTGGCGTAGGTGTTCTTGAGGAAGAGGTCGTACTCGTAGTTCTCGCCGTGCGGCGGGGTCGTCGGCTCGATGAGCGTGCCGTTGACGTAGCCGTGCAGATCGAGCATGACGGCCGGCTGCTTGTCGATCGCGATCTGCCGCATCGCGCGCGCCTCGGGCTGCGAGGCGGTGACGAGGTCCCGGTTCAGGTCGAAGCCGTTCGCGTTGGCGCGGGTGCCAGCGATCCGGCCGTCCGGGTTCGCGGTGATGTTGAAGTAGATCCGGCTGTGGGCGAGGAGGTCCTTCGTCCTCGCGTCCGTGTCCGTGGCGAGGTGCTCGATGAGGGAGAGGGCGGCGTCCGTTCCCTCCCACTCGTTGCCGTGGATGTTGCTGTTGAAGAAGACCGGCGTCTTGTAACCGCTCTTGACCGCGGGGTCCTCGGCGGCGGCGCCGGGCGCGTTCTCGATGAGCTCGCGCATCCGCTCCTGGGCGAGCGCCCGGGCGGCGGACTCCGGGGCGGTGACCGTGACGAGGAAGAGACGGTGGCCGCCCGCGGACCGCCCCGCGACCTCGACGCTCACCCGGTCGCCCAGCCGCTGAAGGGCGTTCAGCTTCGGCGCGATGGCGTGGTACGGAGTGAGGCCGAGCTTGATGGACTTGTCGGCGAGGTTCACCGGGTCGGGTGTGAGGACCTGCCGGCGGGGGTAGCCGCGGGTGCTCTCCGAGAGGTCGGTGACGGGGGCGGTGAGCGCGGCGCGGGCGGCGCTCACGGGCGCCCGGGCGGCGCTGTCGGCCGCTGCGGCGCCCTCGCGGACCGGTGGCCTGCGGTCCGCGGTGGCGCTGGTCGGGGCGAGCACCAGCGAGCCGGCCACGACCGCGGCGACGGCGGCGAGCAGGGCGGGTCTCGGCAGGGCTCGGCGAGGCTTCGGTAAGCGCATGCGTCGTACCTCCGGGGCAGGGGTTTCCTGAGGGCGTGCCGGCGGCTTCCCGAGGTCGGTCCGAGGCGCGCACGGACCGGCTCGGGTCGGTACGGCGAGGTGTACCTGTTCGACTCTTCCGCAACAAGGGCGCCTTCCCGTCACAACAGCCCTCACGTCCGTCCCGACGGCCGTCATGGATGCCCCGGACGGCGCATCACCGGGGGGCCGGAGCGGGCATGCTGAGTGCGGCACCCGGCCCGATCCGCCGGACAGGTCCGGCGGCGAAACGTGCGGCGAGGAGAGTCCATGTCCCCGATTCCGTCGCTCCCCAGCAGGGGGGACGTGCTGCGCGTGGTGCGCACCACGACCGAGATCACCGGCCAACTCCTCGACACCGCGGGGAACATCACCAGAATCGCCGTCAACACCCTCGACCCCCGGGACGGCTCCGGGACCGAGGCGCTGCGCGTCCTGCGCGAGACGACGGCGGAACTGGCCGAGGCGAGCGCCTCCCCGCAGGCGCAGGAGGCCTTCTACAAGATCGTCGACACGCTGACCCGGCTCGGCACCAGCGGGGCGCCGCTCGCCGTGCACCCCGTGAGCGAACCCGCCCAGGCGCTGCTCGCCGCGATCGGCGACAGCCTGCTGCCCGTCCTCGACGCGGTGGAACCAGCGGTTCAGGAGGCCGTCGTCGCGCTCGGCGAGCTCGTCGAGGCCACCTCACCGCTGCTGCCCGCGGCGGCCGGCGTCGCGGCGGGGGCCCTGCTCGCGCTCACTCCGGTGCTCCGGGCGGCGGCCGGCGTCCTGCGTGACTCCTCGCCCGAACTCCAGCGCGTCGCCGACGCGTTGACGGCGGCGCTGGCTCCACTGCTGCCCCTCCAGGTGGCCCTGGCCGAGCGGGCGGCCGCCGCGGGGGCCGGGGTCGTCCGGGCCGGGCTGCCCCCGCTCGCCGACCTCGCCGAGGCCGCTGCCGCCGCCGCGACGGCGGCGCGCCCGCTCCTCGTCGCGAGCGAGGAACTCCTCGTCGCCGGCCTCGAGCAGCTCCAGCCCGTGATGCTGGGCTCCGCCCGTCGCGCCGGGCGCGTCGCCCGGGCCGCCGCGGTCCGCGTCACCGCCGCGATGGCGCCCGCGGCGGATCAGGGGGTGGTGGTCGCCGTCACCGTCGCCTAGGACCTGTCGGGCGGGTCATGGCGGAGACGCGCGGTGCGGGACCGCCACGATCACCCGGACCGTCACCGGACCCGTCGCCGGGGCCGTCCGCACGGAGGCCTGCCGGCACGGAGGGGCCCGTCGGCATGGAGGCCTGTCGGCACGGAGGGGCCTGTCGGCACGGAGCGGGCCCGGCGGCACCCGGCCGGCGGACACCGCGACCCGGTGCCGTGCCGTCCCGCTGTGCCGTGGCGATCGCGACCGTCCGGTGCCGAGGGCCCTCCCCGTCGCGCCGAGACCGTCCCCCGCCCGGTGCCCTCTCCCGCGGCACCCCGATAAAGTTTCCCCCATGCGCGATCTTGGGGTGGGCTTCGGTTACTTGCTGCGCGGCCAGCGATGGGTGGCCCGGCACGGGAAGAGCTATGGGTTCGGGCTGGTGCCGGGGCTCATCACGCTCGTGCTCTACGCGGCCGCGCTGGTCGCCCTCGGCGTCTACGGGGAGGACTTCGTCACCTGGGCGACCCCGTTCGCGGACGACTGGACCAGTCCCTGGTCGGGCCTCTTCCGCGGTTTCCTCACCGCCGTGCTCTTCGCGCTCGCCCTCCTCCTCGCGGTCCTCACCTTCACCGCCGTCACCCTGCTCATAGGGCAGCCCTTCTACGAGAACCTCTCGGAGCGCGTCGACCGCGACGTCTCCCCGGACGGCACGGCCCCCGAGTCGGGGCTGCCGCTCTGGCGAGAGCTGTGGATCTCCGGACGCGACAGCCTCCGCATCCTCGTGAGGGCCCTTGTCTGGGCGGTCCTCCTCTTCGCGCTCGGCTTCGTCCCGTTCATCGGCCAGACCGTCGTCCCGGTGCTCGGCTTCGTCGTCACCGGCTTCTTCCTCACCGAGGAACTCGTCGCCGTCGCCCTGCAACGCCGCCGCGTCGACCTCCGTGAGCGCCTCGCCCTGCTCCGCTCCCGCAAGACGCTGGTCTGGGGCTTCGGGACCCCGCTGGGCCTCGCCTTCCTCGTTCCGTTCGTCGCGGTCTTCCTGATGCCCGGAGCCGTCGCGGGCGCCACCCTGATGGCCCGCGACCTGCTCGGCGAGGAGATCGGCGAGGGTGCCGGCGAAGACCCCGGGACAGCCGCCGACGGAGACCCCGAGACGGTTTCCGAGGGAGAGAGGACCACCCCCTGACGGAGATGCTCGCCGTCGCCGGCGGCAGTGTCCCGGCCGGATTCGGCGTCACCCCCGTGTGCGCCCCCTCCCCCTGACGGCCGGGGCGGCCGCGTCCGCGGCCACCGTCAGGATCGCCCGCACCTGCTCGATGATGTCGAGACGGTTGCGCACGAACTCGGGGTCCGTCACCGTCCCGGTCGCCGGGTCCGTGTTCCCCGTGCCGAACTGCAGGACGGGTGTGTGGACATGACCGCCGGGCAGGCTCGCACCGAGGCCGAGACGGTCGCGCAGCAGCGTCGCCCGGTAGGCGATCTCGTTCGACAGATAGTCCCCGCCGCCGCCCGCGCGGGCCCGTGAACCCGGAGTCGGTCCGTCGGGGCGCACGACGGGCTCGGTGCCTCCCGCCGGGATCTCGGTCACCGAGGTGTGGTCGTAGACCGGGAAGCGGCCCGTGTGCGCGGCGACGATCTGCGTGTACGGGAGGGTCGTCGACGTCCACTCGGGCTGCGAGCCCGGGTCGGTGACCGGGACGGTCCCCGTCCGGGAGATGTTCTCGTTGTCCGGAAAGCCGCCCCGCCAGGCCCCGTTGGTCCGCTCCACGTCGAACCGGCCGACGCGGCCCTGGCTGACCGTCGCGAACAGGTCCACGTGCGGGAGGTACGGCCGCAGGGTCCGCTCCACCGTCCCCTCCCCGGAACCGGATGTCCGGGAGGTGTCCCCGGCGAAGTCCCGCCAGCGGACCGGGAACACGACGGTCTCCACGCGCGCCGGACCGTCCGCCGTCCGGATCGTCGTGCCGTCGAGGGCGAGCGCGGTCGCCCCGGACGGGTTGGAGATCCGGATGTCGCGGTCGAGCGTGAACGGGTCGAACCCGGTGACCAGGATGCGCTTCACCCCCGTGCGCGACGGGTAGCGCACGGCGTCCTGGCCGCGCGAGCTCCGCTCCAGGTCGTCCAGCAGACGGGCGCGCCGGGCATCGGTCAGCGCGAACCCGGGCTCCCAGCCCCGCGTTTCGCGGGCCATGCCGAGCCGCGCCCAGTACAGCGGCCGGTCGTCGTCCCGGCTCAGGTCCCCGCCCGCCGGGCCCCGGCCCTGTGCCCGGTCGACCGCCCGCCGCCACAGCCGCGCACCCTGGCGCCGCACGATCCGCTCGGCCTGCGCGTACGACTCGGCCCGGCCCAGTGCCCGGACGAACTCCGGTGCCACCGTGTCGAATCCGGAGCGCCGCAGGATCTCCTGGGGCGCCGCTCCGTCCAGCCGTCGCTCCTCGGCGGTGGAGGTCTCGGCGGCCGTCGCCGACGGGGCGGGCGTCGCGGCGAGTCCCGCCAGCAGCGTCAGCCCGAGTATGCCGATCCGAACGCGTAACCGAGTCAAGGGAGTTCGTGCCTTCCGTCGCGTGGGGGTGCTGCCGGACGGCGGCAGTATCCCGTGACGGGCGGGGCGTGCACCACGGTGCGGGGAGGAAGTGGCCGAAGGGCGTGGGGCGTTGTGCGGGACGGAAGGGCGATTCCCCCGGGGCCCGGCAGGGCGGCTTCGTCCGCCGGCCCGTCCGGTGGCCGGTCAGACGGGTATCCTCGCCGCCGACTCCCGCAGCGCGGCCAGGAACGCTTCCGCCGCCGGCGTCAGGGACCGTCCGCGCACCGTCGCCGCGTACACCGCCCGGGCCGGCGCCGCCTCGTCGAGCACCGGCAGCAGCGCGATGTCCGGGCGTACGGACTCGGCGGCGAGCGCGGGGATCAGGGTCACTCCGAGCCCGGCGGCCACGTACCCCTGTTTCGCGGTCCACTCGGCGACGACGTGCGCCACCCGTGGCCGGAATCCGTGCCGCAGGGCCGCGTCGAGCAGGGTGCCCTCGGGCCGGGGGCTGCCGGATATCCAGTCGGCGTCTACGAGTTGGGGCAGGCGCACGGAGGACTCGGCCGCGAGGGGGTGGGCGGCGGGGACGGCGACGTAGAGGGACTCGTCGAGCAGGTGGTGCAGGGTGTAGGCGTCCAGTGGGGCGCGGCCCGTCGTCGAGACCACCGCCAGATCGAGACGGTCGGCGGTCAGCCGGTCCAGCAGGACGGGGGTGAACCCCTCCTGGCGGGTGAGCCGGACCGCGGGGTGCCGGGCGCGGAACGCCGCGATGGCCCGTGGCACCAGCGCCGCGTCCGCCGTGGCGAAGGAGCCCACCCGCAACCGCCCGCCCGCGGCCTCCCGCAGTGCGGCCAGTTCGCGTCCCGCCCCGCGCAGCCGCTCCACCACCGCCTCGGCGTGCGGCACGAGGACCCGGCCGGCCTCCGTCAGCCGCACACCCCGGGGCAGCCGGTCGAAGAGCGGCGCTCCGCCGAGCGCCGCCTCCAGCGCGGAGATCTGCCGCGACACCGCGGACTGCGTCCACCCGAGTGTCCGGGCGGCCACGGTGAACGAGCCGTGCCGCGCGACCTCGACAAGGACACGCAGCCACACGGTGGAGAGATCGGGGGCACCGTACGGAGCCGGGCCGTCCGGAGCCGTGTCGTACAGGGTCGAGTCCTTCGGGGCCGTTTCGTGCAGGGGCGAGGGGCGCGAGGAGTCGTCACGGGCGGCTTCGTCATGCGGATTCGGCATGGCACACATGCTAGACATTCGCTTGTCGCATCAATTCACCGCGCCTAGCGTCCCGTTCATGGAAAAGATCGCCTTTCTCGGACTCGGTCACATGGGCGCCGCCATGGCCCGCCGGCTCCTCGGTACGCAGCACCCGTTGACGGTGTGGAACCGCACCCCCTCGAAGGCCGAGCCGCTCGTCACCGCGGGCGCGGTGCTCGCCGCTTCGCCGGGCGAGGCGGCGCGGGACGCGGACGTGGTGATCACGATGCTCGCCGATCCCGCGGCTCTCGACGCGGTCGCCGAGGCGGTCGTGCCCCAACTGCGGCCCGGCGCCCACTGGGTGGAGATGTCGACGGTCGGCCCGGACGTGATCGTGGAGCTGGCCGCCCGGCTGGGAGAAGGGGTGACCCTGGTCGACGCACCGGTCATGGGCAGCACCGACAGGGCCGAGTCCGGCCGGCTCGGCGTTCTCGCGGGCGGCGACACCGCCGGTGTCGAGCACGTACTGGCCCGCTTCGGGACCGTGACCCGCACCGGCCCGCTCGGCTCGGGCGCCGCGCTGAAGCTCGTCCTCAACGCCGCCGTCCTCGGAGGCGTGGCCCTGGTCGCCGAGGCCCTGGTCCTCGCGGACGCCCTCGGCCTGGACGAGGACACCGCCCGCACCGCGCTGGCGAACGGTCCCCTCGGCGGCGCCGTCGGCCGCGCCTTCGCCGAAGGCGCGCACTTCGGCACCTCGCTCGCCGTGAAGGACATCGAGCTCGCCGTGAAGTCGGCCCGGCTTCCCGCCATGGAAGCGGTGCTGGAGCACTACCGGCACGCGGCCGAGGACCCCGCCGTGGCCGGTGCGGACATCACGCGAGCCGTCACCCGCATCCGCCACCCTGCCTGAGGAGCGCCATGCGCATCACACTCGGCAACCCGGCCTCGGCGCCGCAGCCCGCCAACGCCTACTACTCCCAGGTCGCCCGCGTCGAACTCCCCGGCGGCGGCGCCCTCCTGTACCTCTCCGGTCAGGTCGCGGACGGCGCGGACCTCGCCACCCAGAGCCGCGGCGTCTTCGAGACCATCGCCGCGCTGCTTCACGCGCACGGGGCGACCCTCGCCGACGTCATCAACATCCGGACGTATCTGACCGACATCGACCGGCTCGGCGAATACGGCGCCGTACGCCGGGAGTTCCTGACCGGGACCGTGCCGACCAGCATGACCTTCGAGGTATCGCGCCTGTTCGCGCCGGACGCCCTCGTGGAGGTCGAGGTCGTGGCGGCGGTCGGTGCCCGTCCGGAGGCCTGAGGGCGGTCAGCGCTCGCCCAGCAGCGTGAGGAAGTCCCGGAACGCGGCCGGCATGTCAACCGACTCCGGGTCCAGCAGCCATTGGTACTGGAGCCCGTCCATCACGGCGACGAGCAGGGGGGCGGCCCGCTCCGGGGTGAGGCCGCTCGGCAGCCGTTCCCCGTACTCGGCGCGCAGCACCGAGGCCATGTTCGCGCGCACCGCCGTGTAGCGCTTCGTGAAGAACTCGCGCGCCGGGTGCCCCTCCGTGACGCTCTCGCCGAGCAGCGCCGAGAAGGTCTGGATGATGCCGGGCCGCATGGCGTTGTACTCGACCAGCGAGACGAGCAGATCGGCCCGCCAGGTGGTGTCCGGCACGGCGTCCCACTGGTCCCGCTCCTTGAGCACGGCGACAAGCAGGGCCTCCTTGGTCGGGAAGTGGTGGAGCAGGCCTTGCTGGGTGAGACCCACGCGCTCGGCGACCGCGGCGAGGCTCGCGCCCCGGTAGCCGCGCTCGGCGATCACCTCGAGCGCCGCGCGCACGATCTCCGCGCGTCGCTCCTCACTCCTGGTCCTGGTCGCCATGGCGTCACCGTACGGCATCCCATCCCTCCCATCGTAACGGCTGAATAACGAAACCTACCGCTCTACAGGTAGCCGATGCAGGATGTGGGGAGACCGACGGCTTTCAACGAGGAGGTGCCGCCATGGCGGAGACTGCGGGGGAGACGGCGAAGGACCGGAGGGGCGCGGACGCGGCCCGCGAGGCCGTCGTCGAGGCGGCCTTCGGTCGGCTCGACCTGGACGCGAAGGCCCGGCTGCTGTCCGGCCGGGACATGTGGACGCTGCCCGCGCTCCCCGAGATCGGGCTGGAGTCCCTCGTCATGTCCGACGGTCCGATCGGCGTCCGGGGCGTCCACTGGACCGCCGACGACCCGTCCGTCGCGCTCCCCTCACCCACCGCGCTGGCCGCCGCCTGGGACCCGGAGCTGGCCCGCCGCGCGGGCACGCTCCTCGCCCAGGAGGCCCGCCGCAAGGGCGTCCACGTCCTGCTCGCCCCGACCGTCAACCTGCACCGCTCGCCGCTCGGAGGCCGCCACTTCGAGGCCTACAGCGAGGACCCGCTCCTGACCGGCGCGATCGGCAGCGGCTACGTCCGAGGCGTGCAGTCCGGCGGAGTCGGCACCACCGTCAAGCACTTCGTCGCCAACGACGCCGAGACCGACCGCTTCACGGTGAACAACCTCGTCTCCGAACGCGCCCTGCGCGAGCTCTACCTGGCCCCCTTCGAGACCATCGTCGAGAACGCCCACCCCTGGGGCATCATGACCGCCTACAACTCGGTCAACGGCACGACGATGTCCGAGCACCGCCATCTCGTGAACGAGATCCTGCGCGGCGAATGGGGCTTCGACGGGTTCAACGTCTCCGACTGGATGGCCGCCCGCTCGACCAGGGGCGCGATCGAGGGCGGACTCGACGTCGCCATGCCCGGCCCGAAGACCGTCTACGGCGCACCGCTCGCCGCCGCCGTCCGCGCCGGCGAGGTGGCGGAGGCCACGGTCGACGCGGCCGTCCGCAATGTGCTCCGCCTCGCCGCCCGAGTCGGCGCCCTGGAGGGCGCCGAGCCGGTCGTGACCGAGCCGCCCCAGGCCGTGGACGGGGAGGCGCTGGCCCGCGAGATCGCCCGCCGCGGCTTCGTCCTCGTCCGCAACGAAGGCGCCCTGCCGCTCGCCGAGGGGCACCGGGTGGCTCTCATCGGCGCGGCCGCCCGCGACGCCCGCGTCCTCGGCGGCGGCTCCGCCACCGTCTTCCCCGCCCGGATCGTCTCGCCCCTCGACGGACTCACCGCCGCCCTCCCCGAAGGCAGTCTCAGCTACGCCGTCGGCGCCGACCCGACGGTGGAACTCCCCGTCGCCGACAAGGGGTTCGAGCTGTGCGCGGTCTGCCGTGACGCGGCCGGCGAGATCATCGGCAGCGGTTCGGCCCCGAGCGGCCAGATCCAGTGGATGGGCGACGACCTGCCCGAGGGGGTCACCCACGACGCCCTCCACACCGTCGAGCTCACCGGCACCTTCACCCCGCGCGACAGCGGCCCGCACACCTTCGGGATCAAGGGCCTCGGCGCGTTCACCCTCACCGTCGACGGCACGACGTACTTCGACGACGTCCAGGGCACCGGCAAGGACGACCCCTTCGTGACGTTCTTCGGCGCCCCGGTGCCCCGCGGTCAGGTCGAACTCACCGCGGGGGAACCGGTCGTGGTCTCCCTCACCCATGTGATCGCGCTCCCCGAGGACATCCCGATGAAGGTCGTCGGCTTCTCGCTCGCGCACCAGGAGCCCGTACGCGACCCGGACGAGCTGATCGCCGAGGCCGTCGAGGCGGCCCGCGCCGCCGACACCGCCGTCGTCGTGGTCGCCACCACCGACCGCGTCGAGTCCGAGGGCTTCGACCGGGCGGACCTCCGGCTCCCGGGCCGGCAGGACGAGCTGGTGCACGCCGTCGCCGCCGCCAACCCGAACACCGTCGTGGTCGTCAACTCCGGCTCCCCGGTGGAGCTCCCGTGGCGCGACGAGGTCGCCGCCGTGCTCCTCGGCTGGTTCCCGGGCCAGGAGGGCGGCGCCGCCCTCGCCGACGTCCTCACAGGCGCCCACGAGCCGGGCGGCCGCCTCCCCACCACCTGGGGCTCCCTCGCCGACGCCCCGGTCACCCAGGTGCTCCCCGCCGACGGTGAACTCCCCTACACCGAGGACGTCTTCATCGGCTACCGCGCCTGGGAGAAGGAGGGCAGGACCCCCTCGTACGCCTTCGGCCACGGCCTCGGCTACACCGAGTGGACCTACGAGTCGATCGCGGTCGAGGGCGGCACCGTCACCGTCCGCGTCCGCAACTCCGGGGAGCGCGCCGGGCGCGAGGTCGTCCAGGTCTACCTCGCGCCGGCGGAACCCGACGCCGAGCGGCCCGTCCGCGCGCTCGCCGGTTTCGCGGGGGTCGAGGCCGGACCCGGCGAGAGCGTCGAGGCCGTCGTGGAACTCCCGCGCCGCGCTTTCGAGGTCTGGGACACCGCCGCGGGCGCCTGGGCGTTTGTGAAGGGTTCGTACGAGATTCAGGCAGGCCGTTCCCTCACGGACCACCGACTGAGCACGATCATCGAGGCGTGACCGGCGTACGCCCCCTTGAGCAGCCCCGGTCCGGAACCTGACCTCCGGACCGGGGCTCGCCCTTCTCTCCCGTGCCCCGTGCCCCGCGCCCCGTGCCCGCGGAACGAGGACCGGCCGCCCGGCCCCTAGTCCCGCACGGAGAACCCGTGCCGGCCCCTAGTCCCGCACGGAGAACCCGTACACCGTCTCCGACCGGAACACCTCGCCCGGCCGCAGTTCCGTGCTCGGGAACTCCGGCCGGTTGGGGGAGTCGGGGAAGTGCTGGGTCTCCAGCGCGATGCCGTCGTTGGGGGCGAAGGGGTCGCTCAGGTGATCGGCGGTGTAGAACTGGAGACCGGGTTCGGTGGTCGCCACGGTCAGCACCCGCCCGGACGCCGGATCGTGCAGCTCGGCGACCTCCACCGGAGCGGCGGTGACCCCCTTGTCGAGCACGTAGTTGTGGTCGTATCCCGCGCCGGTCTTGCGGGGTTCCCGGAAGTCGAAGCGCGTGCCCTCGACGGGGTCGATCTCCCCGGTCGGAATGAGGTCCGCGTCCACCCGCGTCAACCGCGAGGCGTCGAGGCGGAGTTCGTGCCCCAGCGCACTGCCCGAACCGCTCAGGTTCCAGTACGTGTGGTTCGTCAGGTTCAGGACGGTCGGCGCGTCGGTGACCGCCTCGTAGGCGATGCGCAGCGCACCCCGCCCGTCGAGCGTGTACGTCGCCGAGACCTCCAGACGGCCCGGGAAGCCCTCCTCGCCGTCCGGGCTGACCCGGGAGAGCCGCACGCCGTGTTCGACCGGCTCGGCGTCCCACACACGCTTGTCGAAGCCGCCGTCGCCGCCGTGCAGCGAGTTGGAGCCGTCGTTCGGGTCCAGGCGGTGGGCCGATCCGTCCAGCGAGAAGCGGGCGCCCCCGATCCGGTTCGCGTACCGCCCCACCAGCGCCCCGAGATACGGCCCCGGGTGCGCCGTGTAGCCCGCCAGGTCGGGGAAGCCGAGCGTCACGTCCACGGCCAGCCCGTCCCGGTCCGGCACCTCGGCCGACTGCACGACACCGCCGTACGTGAGCACGCGCACCCGGACCCCGGACCGCTCCAGCGTCCAGCGGTGGACCGGGGTGCCGTCGGAAAGTGTGCCGAAAAGTTCACTCATGAGGGAAACCCTAGGTCACCGGTTTGCGCGCGGTGACGGTCCGGTAGGCGATCTCCGCGAGTCGCGCCTGTCCGTTCTTGCTCGGATGGAACCAGTCCCAGTGGCTCAACTGGTCGGTCCCGAAGCGGTAGTCGAACACCGCGCCCCCGTCGAAGCGGCAGCGCCGGTCCTTGGCGCACACCTCCCGGAGCACCTGGTTGTACTCCTCCACCCGGTTCTGCACCTTTCCGCGCCGCAGGGTCGCCGCCGAGTCCAGCGAGTCCGCGTCGCCGAGCATGGACGGGCAGATGCCCAGCTTCCAGACCTGCTTGCCGAGCGGATTGCCGCGCCCCTCGGACCAGAGCCGCTTCAGATCCGGCACGCTCGACACGTACACCTGGGCCCTGGGCAGCGTGCCGCGCAGGGTGTCCATCGCGTCCTGGAACGCGGTTCGGAAGTCGGTGACGGAGGTCATCGCCGACGTGGAGGAGCGGCAGGCGTCGTTGGCGCCCGCCATCACTGTGACCAGCTCCGGCTTCCGGGTCGCCGCCTGCGCCATCTGACCGGGCAGGTCGGCCATCCGCGCTCCGGTCACCGCGTAGTTCCAACTGCGCTCGGCCGCCCCGGTCGTGCCGAGCAGACGTACGGCGAGGCTGTTGACCTGCGGATCGCTGCCGGTCGCCCACGACACCTCGGGGCAGTCGGACAGCACGCTGCAGGCGTCGAAGCCCCGGGTGATGGAGTCGCCGACCGCGGCCATGGACGCCGGACTGCGGTCCCAGACCGGCGTGGGCTTCGGGGACGGCCGCGTTCTCGTGCCGCTCGGCGCGGAGGAATTGCCACCGGTGGCGTCGCACGCGGCGATGCCCAGAAGAGCCGTCGCCGCTGCGAAGGCGAGGACGGCCCGTGAACGGTGGCTGCGATTCCGCATCCCCTGGTCCCCTCGATCGTTGTACAGGGTTGGTCGGCATCCGTCCCGCACGGTAGGTCGCACCACGTCGTACACGGCCGGTCGCACCGCGTTTCCATGTGCGGCCGTCTCTGCCCGGGGAACAACCCCGGACCCCCGGCAAGGGAGTCCGGACGCGTCCCGCCGGGTGAAACCTCGGAGGTTCACGGCGCTTGGACCGACGGTACGTCACACTCCTTGCGCCGCCGCACGGTAGCCTCGCCCCGTGGCCGCCCTGCCACTGCCGTTCCGCTAAGTTACAAGATGTCTCGCTCTGTCCGGAGGCCCCAGTGACGACACGTGGAGTTCTCTACGTGCACTCCGCGCCCCGCGCGTTGTGCCCGCACGTCGAGTGGGCGGTCGCGGGGGTGCTCGGCACGCGCGTCAACCTCGACTGGATCCGGCAGCCCGCCGCGCCGGGCACCTGGAGATCCGAGTTCTCCTGGAAGGGCGAGGTCGGCACCGCCTCCAAGCTCGCCTCCGCGCTGCGCGGCTGGCACCTGCTGCGCTTCGAGGTCACCGCCGAGCCCTGCCCCACCGCCGAGGGCGAGCGCTACAGCTGCACCCCCGAGCTCGGCATCTTCCACGCGGTCACCGGCATCCACGGCGACATCCTCATCCCCGAGGACCGCCTGCGCGCCGCGCTCCTGCGCTCCCAGCGCGGCGAGAGCGACCTGGAGGCCGACCTCGCCAAGCTTCTCGGCAAGCCCTGGGACGACGAACTGGAGCCCTTCCGCTACGCGGGCGAGGGCGCCCCGGTCCGCTGGCTGCACCAGGTGGTGTGACCCGTACGGACCGCCCCCGCGGGGAGTGGTCCGCGCACAGCACCCGACCGACGCCGAACGGCGTGTGGCCCGCACCCCCGGCAAGGGGGTGCGGGCCACACGCCGTTCGGCGGAGAGAACCCGGCCTCAGATGGTACGGAACGCCAGGACCACGTTGTGCCCACCGAAGCCGAACGAGTCGTTCAGCGCGGCGATCCGGCCCTCGACGGGCAGCTTGCGCGCCTCGCCGCGGACGATGTCGGCGGCGGCCTCGGCCTCGGGGTCGAGGTTCTCGACGTTGATGGTCGGCGGCGCGACCCGGTGGTACAGGGCGAGCACGGCCGCGACCGACTCGACGCCACCGGCGCCACCGAGGAGGTGACCGGTCATCGACTTGGTGGCGGAGACCGCGAAGTGGTCGGCCTCGTCGCCGAACACCTTGCGCAGCGCCTTCAGCTCGGCCACGTCACCGGCCGGCGTCGAGGTGGCGTGCGCGTTCACGTGCACGATCTCGGCGGGGTCCAGGTCGGTGTTGTCGAGCAGGTTCTGCAGGGCGTGCGAGATGCCGCGGCCCTCGGGCTCCGGCTGCACGATGTCGTGCGCGTCGGCCGAGATGCCCTGGCCGACCGCCTCGGCGTACACCCGGGCACCGCGCTTGGCGGCGTGCTCGGCGGACTCCAGGACGAGGACGCCGGCGCCCTCGCCGAGGACGAAGCCGTCACGGGCGACGTCGTAGGGACGCGAGGCACCCTGCGGGTCGTCGTTGTTCTTGGACATCGCCATCATGTTGCCGAACGCGGCGATGGGAAGGGGGTGGATGGCCGCCTCGGTGCCACCGGCGACGACGACGTCGGCGCGGCCCGTGCGGATCATCTCGATGGCGTAGCCGATGGCCTCGGCGCCGGAGGCGCAGGCCGAGACCGGGGTGTGCACACCGGCGCGGGCGCCCACGGCGAGCCCCACGTTGGCGGACGGACCGTTCGGCATCAGCATCGGAACGGTGTGCGGGGAGACACGGCGTACGCCCTTCTCCTTCAGCACGTCGTACTGGTCGAGCAGGGTCGTGACGCCACCGATGCCGGAGGCGATGACAGCGCCCAGCCGGTCGGGGTCGACGCTCGGGTCCTCGCCCGCCTTGTCGGTGAAACCGGCGTTCGCCCAGGCCTCCTTGGCCGCGATCAGCGCGAACTGCGCCGAGCGGTCCAGGCGACGGGCCTGCGGGCGGGGAATGACCTCGCCCGGCTCCACGGCGATCTGCGCCGCGATACGGACCGCCTGGTCGGCGGCCCAGTCCTGCTCCAGGGGGCGTACGCCGGAACGTCCGGCGATCAGGCCCTCCCAGGTAGAGGCTGCGTCGCCACCCAGCGGTGTGGTTGCGCCGATACCGGTGACGACCACGGTGCGATTGGTCGGGCTCACGGGAATTCTTTCTCCAACGGATACGAGGATTCAGCGGCGCCACCGCCGGGTGGCGGGGCATCAGACCGGGCGAACCTGGGCACGGGGCCCGGGCGAACCCGGGCGGTCGGCCCAGGTGACCGGAAGATCAGGCCTGGTGCTTGAGGATGTAGTCGGTCGCGTCGCCGACGGTCTTGAGGTTCTTGACGTCGTCGTCCGGGATCTTGACGTCGAAGCGCTCTTCGGCGGCGACGACGACCTCGACCATGGACAGCGAGTCGACGTCCAGGTCGTCGGTGAAGGACTTGTCCAGCTGGACGTCCTCGGTGGGGATCCCGGCGATCTCGTTGACGATCTCGGCGAGACCTTCGACGATCTCTTCCTGAGTGGCGGCCATGTCAGGCGCTCCTTCGGTGTGTTTCCAGAGGGGTGGCGGTTTCCGTACGGACCGGGTGATCCGGTACGGAGTGCCTAGGGGAGGGTAACGACCGTCGCGGCGTACACGAGACCCGCCCCGAAGCCGATGACGAGCGCGGTGTCGCCGCTCTTCGCCGCACCGGTCGCCAGGAGCCGCTCCATTGCGAGCGGGATCGAGGCGGCCGAGGTGTTGCCGGTGGTGCGCACGTCACGCGCGACCGTGACGTGTCCCGGCAGTTTCAGCGTCTTCACCATCGAGTCGATGATCCGCTCGTTGGCCTGGTGGGGAATGAAGACATCCAGGTCGTCCGAGCTGATGCCGGCCGCGTCCAGCGCCTGCTGGGCGACCTTCGCCATCTCGAACACGGCCCAGCGGAACACCGCCTGGCCCTCCTGCGTGATGGCAGGGAACTTGATCTCGCCCTTGGAGTCGAGCGGGAGCTGGGAGACGTCGCCGATCCTGAAGCGGTCCCACGGCACGGTCTGCTTGATCGTGCCCGCCTTGTCGCCCTCGCTGCCCCAGACGGTGGGGCCGATGTGCGGCTCCTCGGAGGGACCCACGACGACCGCGCCCGCGCCGTCGCCGAACAGGAAGGCCGTCGCGCGGTCCTCCAGGTCGGTGAGGTCGGACAGCCGCTCCACGCCGATGACGAGGACGTACTCGGCCGAACCCTCGACGATCATGCCCTTGGCGAGGGTGAGGCCGTAGCCGAAGCCCGCGCAGCCGGCCGAGATGTCGAAGGCCGCGGCCTTGTTCGTGCCGAGCTTGTCGGCGATCTCGGTGGCGATGGCCGGGGTCTGGCTGAAGTGCGACACGGTGGAGACCACCACGGCGCCGATCTGATCGGCGTTGATCCCGGCGTCGGACAGGGCCTTGCCGGACGCCTCGATCGACATCGCGGCGACCGTCTCCTCGTCGGAGGCCCAGTGCCGCGTCTCGATGCCGGAGCGCGAGCGGATCCACTCGTCGGACGAGTCGATCGTCTCCAGGATCACCTCGTTGGGCACCACCCGGACGGGACGGTAGCCGCCGACGCCGAGGATGCGCGCGAACGGAGCGCCCTTGGGTGCCTTGATCTTCGACATGGTCTCGGGCTCCTTAGGCCGCGCTGTGCTCGGCGATGAGCTCGCGAGCCGCGTCGAGGTCGTCGGGTGTCTTCAGGGCCAGCGTCGTGACGCCGGGCAGCGCGCGCTTGGCCAGACCGGTCAGCGTGCCGCCGGGGCACACCTCGATCAGCGCGGTCGCGCCGAGCTCCTTGAAGGTCTCCATGCACAGGTCCCAGCGGACCGGGTTGGCGACCTGGCCGACCAGGCGTGAGACGACCTCGGTACCGGAGCCGACGGCCTGGCCGTCCCGGTTCGAGACGTACGTGATCCGCGGGTCGGCCGGGCTCAGGTCCGCGGCCGCCTTCGCCAGCGCCTCGACCGCGGGGGCCATGTGGCGGGTGTGGAACGCGCCCGCCACCTTCAGGGCCACGACGCGCCGGACGCCCTCGGGCTTGTCCGCCTCCAGCGCTGCCAGCTGCTCCAGCGTGCCGGCGGCCACGATCTGGCCCGCGCCGTTCACGTTCGCGGGGGTCAGTCCGAGCTTCTCCAGGTGCGGGACCGTCGTCTCCGGGTCCCCGCCGAGCAGCGCCGACATACCGGTCTGCGTGATGGCGGCGGCCTCGGCCATCGCCAGGCCGCGCTTGCGTACGAGGGTCAGCGCGGCGGTGTCGTCGAGCACGCCCGCGAACGCGGCGGCGGTGATCTCGCCGACGCTGTGGCCGGCGACGGCACCGGGGTTCACGTCACCGAGTGCCGCGGCGGACAGGAGGCCGGCGGCGACCAGGAGCGGCTGGGCGACAGCCGTGTCGCGGATCGCGTCCGCGTCGGCCTGCGTGCCGTAGTGGGCAAGGTCGAGCCCGATGGCGTCCGACCACGCGGCGAGGCGTTCGGCGGCGCCGGGGAGGTCGAGCCAAGGAGTCAGGAAGCCGGGCGTCTGAGCGCCCTGGCCGGGAGCGACGAGTACGAGCACTCTCACACTCTCTCTTGTGGACGGCCACGGCCGCCCGTGGGGACAGGGACGAAGAACACGAGGGGGAATTGTAGGTCCCCGACAAAAGCCTAGGTTTGGGGATCTCCATCGGCCAGACGCCCCAGGATGAGCGCGATCCGCAGCGTGAACGCGGATCGTACATCCGAGGGCGACCAGCCGGTGACGTCAGTCACACGTCGGAGCCGGTAGCGCACGGTGTTGGGATGGACGAAGAGCATCCGGGCGGCCCCTTCGAGGCTGCTCGCCTGCTCCAGGTAGACGGCCAGCGTCTCGAGGAGTGCGGAGCCGGCTTCCTCCAGCGGTCTGTAGATCTCCTCCACCAACTGCTCGCGGGCGGACGGGTCTCCGGCGATCGCGCGCTCCGGCAGCAGATCGTCCGCGAGAACCGGGCGCGGGGCGTCCTGCCAGGCGAAACACGCCTTCAGTCCGGCCGCCGCGGCCTGCGCGGAGCGGGTCGCGGCGAGCAGATCGGGCACGATCGGCCCGGCGACGACGGATCCGGCGGCGTACGGACCGATCAGTGACTTGGCGACGGCGAGGGGGTTGTCGCTGCCGCCCGCGATGACGACCAGCCGGTCCCCGAGCACCCCCGTGAGCACCTGCAGCTTGGCGTGCCGGGCGGCCCGCCGGATCGCCTCGACCGTCAGTTCGCTGTCACCGTCGGGTGCCGTGCCCAGCACCACGCAGACATGTTCGGGCGAGTTCCAGCCGAGCGCGGCGGCCCGGGAGACGGCGCCCTCGTCGGCCTCGCCGGAGAGCACCGCGTTCACGACGAGCGATTCGAGCCGGGCGTCCCAGGCACCGCGTGCCTCCGCCGCCTGCGCGTACACCTGGGCGGTGGCGAAGGCGATCTCGCGGGCGTAGACCAGGAGCGCCTCGCGCAGCACGGACTCGTCGCCGGGAGCCGCCACCTCGTCGATGGCCGATTCCATGACCTCGATTGTGGTCCGCACCATCTCCACCGTCTGGCGCAGCGTGATGGCCCTGGTCAGCTCGCGTGGCGCGGTGCCGAAGACGTCGGTGGAGATGGCCTGCGGCGCGTCCGGGTGCCGGAACCACTCGGTGAAGGCGGCGATACCGGCCTGGGCGACCAGGCCGATCCAGGACCGGTTCTCCGGAGGCATGGCCCGGTACCACGGCAGCGTCTCGTCCATCCGCGTGATGGCCTGGGCGGCGAGAGTGCCGGCCGACTTCTCCAGCCGCTTGAGGGTCGCGGAGTGCGTGTGGACGTCGTGCGCTGGGCGCTCGGTGTTGCTGGATTCGGGTTCGGGCACGGGACAAGACTGCCTTATCAGGACGGAGCCGTGCGGCGCCGGGTCGCAAGTAAGGGCGGGGCGGTCGCCGGGCCGGGGCTAACGTGGTGGATGTGATGGACGTCCGCCGCGCCGACGAGCGCTACCGCGGAGGGGATCCGGCGGCCGGGATCTCCTCGCTCCACGCCTTTTCCTTCGGCCCGCACTACGACCCCGACAATCTCCGCTTCGGCGCGGTCATCGCCTGCAACGAGGAGCGGCTCGCCCCCGGCGCCGGCTTCGACGAGCACCCGCACAGCCACACCGAGATCGTCACCTGGGTGGTGGAAGGGGAGCTGACCCATCGCGACTCGGCCGGACACGAGTCGGTGCTGCGCCACGGCGACGTCCAGCGACTGAGTTCCGCGGGCGGCGTCCGGCACGCCGAGCGCAACGACGGCGAGCTGCCGCTGGTCTTCGTCCAGATGTGGCTGGCCCCGCTGGAACCGGGCGGCGACCCCGCGTACGAGACGGTCCACGGCATCGCCGACTCCACCCCGTACGCCGTTCCCGAGGCGGGTGCCATGCTCCATGTGCGCCGGCTGACGGCGGGCGAGCGCACGGCCGTCCCCGACGCGCCCTTCGTCTACGTCCATGTCGTGCGCGGCGAGGTCCGCCTGGACGGCGAGGAGCTGGGGGAGGGCGACGCGGCCCGCATCACGGACGCCAAGGACCTGGAGGCGGTCGCGGGCGCTCCCGCCGAGCTGCTCGTGTGGGAGATGACGGTCGTCTGACGCCGGGCGTGCCGTTCGGACCACCGCCTACGCCGACGCGTCGAGCTCGCGGATCAGCCGCTCTCCCTCGCGGGTCATGATCTCCGGGTCGCGCAGGGCGTGGGAGAGCAGGGACATGCCCTGGTAGGCGCCGACGAGCGCCAGGGCGCGGCCCCCGGGGTCGACGGCGCCGATCTCCCTGTACTGCTGTTCCACCCAGTCGAGCAGCTGGCGGACGACCTGTCCCGCCGTGAGGTCGAGGCCGCCCTCCTCCCGCTTGCCGAGCTCCGCCGCGAGGGTGCCGGTGGGGCAGCCGTAGCGCGCCGCGGTGTCCCGCCCGGAGACCCATGCCTCGATGAGCCCCTTGAGGCGGGTCCGCGGGTCGGGGAGCCGGTCGAGTGCGTCGGTCAGTTCCCGCAGCCGGCCGGAGTGCTCGGCCAGGGCGGCCTCGACCAGCTCGTCCTTGGTCTTGAAGTAGTAGTACACGTTGCCCGCCGGGACCTCGGCGGCGTGGGCGATGTCGGCGATCGTCGTGCGTTCCACGCCCTGCTCGTGCAGCACCCGGGCCGCGGCCGCCGTCAGCTGCCGCCGCTTGCCGGCCGCTCTGGCCCGCGGCCCCCGGGACTTCTCTGAGTCAGTCACCCGACTGACTATAGACAATCCGCGTCCCGCCTTGCTAGCGTCCGGCTCATCGAAGCAAGTCAGCTGACTAACTAACTTGTTGGTCGAGAATCATCGAGGAGATCCCCATGTACGTGGTGACGGGTGCGACCGGGAACGTCGGACGCGCGCTGGTGCGGACGCTCACCGGAGCCGGACTGCCGGTGACGGCGGTGGCCCGGAGGATCACCGCGGCCGATGTGCCCGAAGGCGTCCGGGTCGTCGCCGCCGACCTGGCCCGACCCGACGGGCTCGGGCCCGCGTTCGAGAGCGGCGAGGCACTGTTCCTGCTGGTCGCGGGCGAGGACCCGCGGGGCGTCCTGGAGGCGGCGAAGACCGCCGGGATCCGCCGGGTGGTGCTGCTGTCCTCACAGGGCGCGGGGACCCGCCCCGAGGCCTACGGCCACCCGGTCCGTTTCGAGACGGCCGTACGGGAGTCCGGACTGGACCGGACGATCCTGAGGTCGGGCGGAATGGCCGCCAACGCCTTCGCGTGGGCCGAGTCGATCCGGGCCCGGCGCGAGGCCGCCGCGCCGTTCGGTGATGTCGGTCTGCCCTTCGTCGACCCCGAGGACGTCGCGGCCGTCGCGGCGGCCGCCCTGCGCCAGGACACGCACGCCGGGGCCACCTACACCCTGACCGGTCCCGCGCCGACCACCCCGCGCGAACGGGCCGCGGCGATCGGTGCCGCCCTGGGCGAGCCGGTGCGCTTCACCGAGCAGACCCGCGAGGAGGCGCACGCCCTCATGGCGCGTTTCATGCCGCCGCCCGTGGTCGAGGGCACCCTCGCGGTCCTGGGCGAGCCGACCGAGGAGGAACGGCGGGTCAGCCCCGACGTGGAGCGCGTCCTCGGGCGGGCGCCGGGCACCTTCGCGGCCTGGGCGCGGCGCAACGCGGCGGCGTTCCGCTGAGCGCCCGGGAAGCGCCGCCGGCCGCCGTCAGGAGGTGAGGTCGGCCAGCACCGCGTCGGTGAAGGGCGTCCACGCCTCGACCGCCCAGGGGCCGAAGGGCCGGTCGGTCAGCGCGACGCACGCGGCGCCCACGACCGGGTCGACCCACAGGAACGTACCGGACTGCCCGAAGTGGCCGAAGGTCCGCGGGGAGGACGAACCGCCGGTCCAGTGGGGGGACTTGGAGTCACGGATCTCGAAGCCGAGCCCCCAGTCGTTGGGGTTCTGGTGGCCGTACCCCGGCAGGACGCCCTTGGTTCCGGGGTACTGGACGGTCATCGCCTCCGCGACGGTCCGCGGGTCGAGCAGCCGTGGCGCCTGGAGCTCGGCGGCGAACCGGACGAGATCGTCCACGGTCGAGACACCGTCCCTCGCGGGCGAGCCGTCCAGCGTCGTCGAGGTCATGCCGAGCGGTTCGAGGACCGCCTGGCGCAGATACTCCGCGAAGGGCATGTCCGCCGCCTTGGCGATGTGGTCCCCGAGCACCTCGAAACCGGCGTTGGAGTACAGCCGCCGCTCCCCGGGCGTGAAGGTCGCCCGGTGCTCGTCGAAGGCCAGACCGGAGGTGTGCGCGAGCAGATGACGGACCGTCGAACCGGTGGGCCCGGCCGGTTCGTCGAGCTCGATCGCCCCCTCCTCGTACGCGACGAGCGCGGCGTACGCGGCGAGCGGCTTGGTGACGGAGGCCAGCGTGAAACGGTGCCCGCCCGGCCCGTACGAGCCGGCGACCGTGCCGTCCGGGCGGACGACCGCCGCGGCGGCGGTGGGGACGGGCCAGTTCGAGATCAGCGCCAGGCTCTGCAAGGACATGCTGACGAGCCTAGATGCCTCACAGGCTCAGCCGCATCGAGGGGTCCGGCTTGCGGACGAACCCGAGGGCCGCGTAGAGCGGCTCGGCCTCGGCGGACGCGTTGAGGTCGACGTGGGCGACACACCGCTCGCGGAACCAGTCGAGCAGGGTCTCCATGCAGGCGCGGGCGTAACCGCGGCGCCGGGCGTCCGGATCGGTGGCGACGCTGAAGACGTGTCCGACCGCGCCGCGCGGATTGTCCGCCCGTCCGATCCGGTACTCGATCGTCCCGGCGACCAGGGCCGCGAGAGCCTCCGGGCGGTCCGGATGGTCGACCACGAAGGCCACGAAGGACCCCTCGGGGTCGGCGAGCTTCCCGCGTACGGTGGGCAGCGACGCGGCGTGCCACTCGGTGGAGCCGCCGCCGTCGAAAACGGAGTCGATCATGACCTGGCGCAGGCGCAGGACTTCCCCGGCGTCCTCGGGCGTGGCACGGCGTACGAGACTCATGATCCGCACGGTAGCCACCGCATCCCGGCCACGTCCTCGCATTTTCGACGGATTCCGCTTGCTTGGAGTGCACTCGAAGGTTTTAGCGTGGGAGTCATGACGGTGATGGAGACCACATCCGAGGCCACCGGGACCGCGACCGCGGCCGACACCTGCGCCGGCCCTCCCGAGAGGGAGCGGCGCCCTGACGGCCGGGACAACTACACGATCAGCGAGGTCGTCGCCTTCACCGGCCTCAGCGCACACACCCTGCGCTGGTACGAGCGGATCGGGCTGATGCCGCACATCGACCGCTCGCACACCGGCCAGCGCCGCTACAGCAACCGCGACCTGGACTGGCTCGGCCTCGTCGGCAAGCTCCGGCTCACCGGGATGCCCGTCGCCGACATGGTGCGCTACGCGGAGATGGTGCGCGCGGGCGACCACACCTACATGGAGCGCTACGAACTCCTGGAGGAGACCCGCCGGGACGTCAAGGCCCGGATCGCCGAGCTCCAGGACACCCTCGCCGTGCTCGACCGGAAGATCAGTTTCTACGGGGACGCGGGGCGCGCCCTCGCTTCGGAGAGGTCCTGACGAGGGACAGCGGGATCGCGGACCTGGACTGAGCGGCACCCGGTCCGCGCCGCACCCCCCGCGACTACAGCTGGGCCAGCAGCTCCGCCTTCTTGACGGAGAACTCCTCGTCCGTGACGAGCCCCGCCTCGTGCAGCTCCCCGAGATGCCGGATCCGGTCGGCGATGTCGGCCGGGTCCCGGCGCGGCGCCGAGGACGCGGCCGACGGCGCGGGACCGGCGGAGCGCGTGGCGGCGAGCACGGCCGCGGCGAACGGCAGCGACTCGTGGACGGGCCCGTACCCGAGCCCGAAGACGACCGCCGCCGGATCCTGGTCCGCCTGGGCGGGCTGCGCCGGCGCGGGGTCCCGCCGCAGCAGTCGCAGATGGCCCTCGAACACCTCCGGTGAGCGCCATTCGACCCCGCACAGCGCGGAGACCGGGAACGTCTGGTCGCCGGCCTTCCACTTCGCCGAGGACGCGCCCGTCCAGAACCACCGGAACGACACCGCCTTGCCGTCGAAGGAGGCCTTCCCGTCGTACGCCTTGAAGTGCAGGGGCGCCTCGGGCGGTCTCACGAGATAGCGCTCGGCGGGCTCGTCGTCCGTGGTGAGCTGTCCGCGCAGTTCGTCCGCGTAGTACTCGGCGAGCGTCTCGCGCTCGGCGGGCAGCACCAGACGGTAGGGATCGCACCCTTCCTTGAGCTGTCCCGCGGCCGCCTCCATCAGCGGATCGGCGCCGGGCCTCGGCACCGCACGCAGAACGACCGTGCCTCGCTTCCCGGGCGTCAGCGTCACCGCCGTGATCGCCTCCAGGGGGATACGGCGTTCGCCGAGCGCCTGGAACAGCTTCGGCGTGCGGATCCCCCGTTCGAAGCGGATGAGCACGGAGTCGGACTCGAACTCCCAGGCGGCATGAAATCCGGCCAGTACGTCACCCATGCGGGCCATCGTATGCGGCACGCAAGCCTCCGTCGCCTCTCCGGGCGGACCGCAGTTTTTCGTCCTCTACGCGCGTCAGACCGACGCGCCGGCGGACAAACCCGTCCGGCACGCGTCATCATCGTGCGCGCACTGGACCGCGCGGTACGCGCCAATGCCGATCTCCGCGAAGTTGCGGAGACTCTCCGTACCCGGCTCGAAGTAGCCGGCATGCCCCTTCGCCCCGTCGGCGGACAGGACGCGCGCCCCGAATCCCTGCGACACCGGGTCCGCTCCGTGCCCGAGGCCGCCGACCTCCATGTACGGCACGTCCTTGATCCAGTCGTCCGCGTCGCGCATCGCCCAGACCCGGGCGGTGGTGTGCAGGTTCGCCGCCTTCCCCGTCCGCATGCCGGGGCTGCCCGCCACCGCTATGTCGGAGACCCGGGAGGGCAGCGAGGAGGCGGCCACCCCGCACAGGACCGAGCCGTAGCTGTGGCAGTACAGCGCCACTTCCGTGTTCCCCGGCAGCGCCCGCACCAGGGCGTTCAGCCGTACCGCGCCGTCCTCGGCGCGCATGGCGGTGGCCGCGTCGATGCCCAGCCCGCTGGGCGCCGTGTAGTCGGCCCACGCGATCACGGCCGTGCGCGCACCCGGGTCGGCCGCGCGCTCCGCCCGGTACAGCGAACTCGCCATGCCGACGGGCGCCGAGTACTTCTTGTACGTGCGCTGGAAGGTGAGCAGATCGGTGTCGACACCGGGCACCACGACCGAGACGCGGTCCGCCTTGTCGAGATTGCCGAAGACCTCGGCGACCCGCCCCGAGCCGTTGGGGTCGAAGGCGAGGATCTTGCGGCCCTTGTGCAGCATCGCCTCGTAGCGGTGCATCCGGCGGCCCGCGTCGTGATGGCCGAGCGAGGAGAGCCGGCTGTCGTGCATGCGCTTGCGCTCGACCTTGCGCTCGTGCTGGAGCGCGAGGCGGTTCGCCTCGTAACGCAGGGTCACCGGCGCCCCGTTCATGTTGCCGACCGCGAGCGGGTAGCGGTGGGCGAGCCGGGCGAGCTGCTGGGCGTCGAGCGTGGTGAAGAAGTGGGCCAGCCGGTCCGGAGCGGAGTCCGGGTCCGGGAGCCGCTGTCCGGCGATGCTGCCGTGCTCCCACGCGGAGCGGGACGCCTGGAGCGGAGAAGCCGCTCGATGACTGTGGAGTGCGGTCCAGCCACTGGTGGCCAGCATCACGAACACCACGGCCAGCGCGAGCAGTGCGCGCCAGACGTTGAGTTGGGGGGTTGTGTCGAAGGAAGTCACTGAGAGGACACCCTAGGAGAAGTGAGGAGCCTCCCGTTAAACGAGTGACTGGGATCACGTTTCTCATGGGGCGATTGGGGCAAACCGGGTTCAGTTTGAGATAAATAGTGACGCTCTGTACGTGGTTCTCTGCGACGCGTGTGCGATATGTGGCGCTCCGCGTGGGGGTGTTGTGTGGTTGCGGGGATTCCGCGGAGATCTCGTGCGCGCGTCATCCGGACAACGTGCGCGAGTGCGTACCAAGTTCCGTACGCGGACGCCCGCGGGTGTCGCGCGAGGCCGGCGAGGGGCGGTGTGCCGGCGGCCCCGATCCGGCCCGCGCCCCGACGGCGACGGAGCGTCACCGGGTGTCACCGTGACCCGGTGCCCCACTTCTCCGCCAACGCGGGCCCCACATGGTCGAGATAGGTGGCGGTCAGCTCACGGATCGCCTCCACGCTGGTGTCCTCGCCGGCACCCCACAGGCGGCCCGTCACCCGCATCACCCCGCCGAACACCGCGACCGCGATGCGCGGGCGCGGGTCCGCGTCCACATCGAGGCCCTCACGCTCCGCGATCAGCCGGGCGATCTCCTCCTCGACCTCCTCCGAGCGGCGCAGATGGACGGCGAGCAGTGCGGGTGTCGACTCGATCAACTGGTAGGTGCGCATGTGCAGTTCGATCGGCACGACGGCCTCGATCGCCTCGCCGATGGTGTCCCAGCTCTCCAGGACCGCCCGGCGAAGGGCCTCCAAGGGGGCTTCGTGGGGCGGCCTTTCGCGCACCGCGGCGACGAAGTGCGACTCGGCGAGCCGCTGCAGGAAGAGCGCCACGTCCTCCTTGCCCGCGAAGTAGCGGAAGAAGGTGCGCTGGGAGACGTCGACCGCGTCGGCGATCTCGTCGACAGTGGTCCGCTCGTACCCCTGGGTGGTGAACAGCTCGAGGGCGGCCCGCAGCAGCGCGTCCCGGGTGCGCTGCTTCTTGCGCTCGCGCAGCCCAGGGCGTGGCGCCACCGTCTCCGTCGTGCCGACCGTGTCCGTCATCGTGTCGTGATCTCTCCTCGGCGAACCGTTCGCCCAGTTCAGCCTATCTGTGAGTGACGTGACAGTTACCGACTTGTGATTCGGTTTGTCAATTGTCAGTGGCTGTCACTAGCCTCGAAAACATGACTAGTCAGACCACCATCGACAAGACGGGCCCGGGGGACAAGACTCCGGTCTCCCCGTTGGACCAGGCCCCGTCCACGGGCCTGCGCGGCCATCCGTGGTTCACCCTCATCACCGTGGCCGTCGGGGTCATGATGGTGGCCCTCGACGGCACCATCGTGGCCATCGCCAACCCCGCCATCAAGGAGGACCTCGGCGCCAGCTTCGCCGACGTCCAGTGGATCACCAACGGCTACTTCCTCGCCCTCGCGGTCACCCTGATCACCGCGGGCAAGCTCGGCGACCGGTTCGGCCACCGGCAGACCTTCCTCATCGGTGTCGTCGGCTTCGCCGCGGCCTCCGGCGCGATCGGCTTCTCCAGCAGCATCGCCCTGGTCGTCACCTTCCGCGTCTTCCAGGGCCTGTTCGGCGCGCTGCTCATGCCGGCCGCGCTCGGCCTGCTCCGCGCCACCTTCCCGGCCGAGAAGCTGAACATGGCGATCGGCATCTGGGGCATGGTCATCGGTGCCTCCACCGCGGGCGGCCCGATCCTCGGCGGTCTGCTCGTCCAGCACGTCAGCTGGCAGTCGGTCTTCTTCATCAACGTGCCCGTCGGCGTCATCGCGCTGGTCCTCGGCGCGCTGATCCTCACCGACCACCGTTCGGCGAACGCCCCGCGCTCCTTCGACCTCCTCGGCATCGCGCTGCTCTCCGGCGCCATGTTCTGCCTGGTCTGGGCGCTCATCAAGGCCCCGGCCTGGGGCTGGGGCGATGTTCTGACCTGGTCCTTCCTCGGCGCCTCGGTCCTCGGCTTCGCGCTCTTCGCCCTCTGGGAGAAGCGGGTCGCGGAACCTCTGATCCCGCTCGCGCTGTTCCGCTCCGTGCCGCTGTCCGCCGGTGTGGTCCTGATGGTCCTGATGGCCATCGCCTTCCTCGGCGGACTGTTCTTCGTCACCTTCTACCTGCAGAACGTGCACGGGATGAGCCCGGTCGACGCCGGTCTGCACCTGCTGCCGCTCACCGGAATGATGATCGTGGGCTCGCCGCTGGCCGGCGTCCTGATCACCAAGGTGGGTCCGCGCATCCCGCTGGCGGGCGGCATGGCGCTCACCGCGATCTCCATGTACGGCATGTCCACGCTGGCCACGGACACGAGCAGCCTGGTCATGTCGATCTGGTTCGCGGGCCTCGGCCTCGGACTCGCGCCGGTCATGGTCGGAGCCACCGAGGTCATCGTGGGCAACGCGCCGATGGAGCTCTCCGGTGTCGCCGGCGGTCTCCAGCAGGCCGCCATGCAGATCGGCGGCAGCCTCGGCACGGCCGTGCTGGGTGCCGTCATGGCCTCCAAGGTCGACAGCGACCTCGGGGGCAACTGGGCCGACGCCAAGCTGCCGCCGCTCACCCCGGCCCAGCTGGACCAGGCGTCCGAGGCGGTCCGGGGCGGTGTCGCGCCGGTCACCAAGGACACCCCGCCCGCGATCGCCGCGCAGATCACCGATGTCGCCCACGACACCTTCATCTCCGGCATGAGCCTCGCCTGCCTCGTGGCCGCGGGGGTCGCCGTCGTGGCCGTCTTCGTCGCGCTGCTCACCAAGCGGGGCGAGAACGCGGAGGCCGCGGGAGCGGGCGCCGGACACATCTGACGGAGGCGCCGGCCCGGCCTTTCCGCGGGAAGTTTTCCCCCGTCGGAGTGATCGGGCCGGGATTCCCCCGTTCGGACGCGCCGCAGGTCGCAGTGGGTCACGTCCTCCGTAAGGCCCGGAGGGTGACCGGTTCCGCGGCGCGCCGCCGGAGGGGGACCGTGCGCGTGCAGGCCTGGAGGCGTGCAACGGGGGTACCCGGTTCATCGACCCGAACCGACCGCGAGGTCACGGGAGTTCAGGAGTTGATGATGGCGGGCTTCGGAAACGGTACGCGCAGGCACCCCCGTTCACGTGGCCGTACAGGCGCACGGACCGGGCCGGACAGCGCGACCCTGGGGATCGTCGGCGTCGTGTGCGCGGTGGCCGGCTTCTTCACACTGGGCATCGTCCTCGGGCCGGCCGCGATGGTCTGCGGCTGGCTCGCGATGGGCCGCCGCTGGACCGGCTCCGGGCCGGTGCCGGCCCTGATAGCCCTGGTGCTGGGAGCGATCGACACGCTCCTGGCGGTCATCTGGCTGGCCGGCGGCGCGGGCAACGGCCTGCTCTGACGCCGGCCGGGCGAGCGGCTGTCACGACCCGTGGGCCCGCGTGCCGCCCCGAGCGGCGCGCGGGCCCACAGGTCTGCGCGTGGGCCCACGGGCCTAACCGGGGGAGTGTTCCTCCGTCCCCGCCGACAGCGGGTGCGGCAGCATTCCCGGGCCGCCGGTCAGGGCGGCGACCTCCGCCCGCAGCGCCCGCACCTCCTCCGCGAGCGCCTCGATCGCCGCGGTCTGCCGCCGCTCCTCCACGTCGTCCTTCTCGAACCGGGAGATGAACCAGGCGGCGATGTTCGCGGTGACCACACCGAGCAGGGCGATCCCGGAGAGCATCAGGCCGACCGCCAGCACACGGCCCATCCCGGTGGTCGGGGCGTGATCGCCGTACCCCACGGTCGTCATCGTCGTGAACGACCACCACACCGCGTCACCCAGCGTCTTGATGTTCCCGTTCGGCGAGTCCCGTTCCACCGACAGCACGGCGAGTGAGCCGAACATCAGCAGGCCGACGACCGCGCCCCCGACGTAGGTCGTCAGCCGGATCTGCGAGGCCATCCGCGCGCGCCGCCCCACCAGCATCAGCGTGGAGACCAGCCGCAGCAGCCGCAGCGGCTGAAGGATCGGCAGGACGACGGCGCACAGGTCCAGCCAGTGCGTGCGGACGAAGTCCCGCCGCTGCCGGGCGAGGGCGAGCCGGACGAGGTAGTCGGCGGCGAAGGCCCCCCACACCGTCCATTCCACGACCGTGCAGACCTCCGTCACCGGACGGCCGGCGCCGCTGTCCACGATCGGCACGGCGTACGCGAGGGCGAACGCCACCGCGAGGACGAGCAGGGGCCGCTGGGTGCGCCGTTCCCAGCGGTCCTGTGCCGATTCTTCCTTCATGCCCGCATCGTAGGAAGAAAAAGAGGAGCGGGGGCGGCGGGTCCATGGCCCGCCGCCCCCGCTCCGCCGTACCGACGGCTACGCGTCACCGCCCGCCGCGCCCGGGTCGGCCGCCGTCACGTCGAGCAGCTGATAACGGTCGACCGCCTGCTTCAGCACCGACCGGTCCACCTTGCCCTCACGGGCCAGCTCGGTCAGCACGGCGACCACGATCGACTCCGCGTCGATGTGGAAGAAACGCCTGGCCGCGCCACGTGTGTCCGCGAAGCCGAAGCCGTCCGCGCCGAGGGACTGATAGGTGCCGGGCACCCACCGGGCGATCTGGTCGGGAACCGATCGCATCCAGTCGGAGACGGCCACGAACGGACCCTGGACGGCGGAGAGCTTCTGGGTCACGTACGGGACGCGCTGCTCCTCCTCGGGGTGCAGCAGATTGTGCCGCTCCACGTCGACGGCCTCGCGCCGCAGCTCGTTCCAGGACGTCGCCGACCAGACGTCCGCCCTGACGTTCCAGTCCTCGGAGAGGATCCGCTGCGCCTCGATCGCCCAGGGGACGGCGACACCGGAGGCCATGATCTGCGCGGGGATGGTGCCCGAGGTGCCCTCGCTGAAGCGGTACAGGCCCTTCAGGATGCCCTCGGCGTCCACGTTCTCCGGCTCGGCCGGGTGCTGGAGCGGCTCGTTGTAGACGGTGAGGTAGTAGAAGACGTCCTCGCCGTGCGGGTGCTCCTCGGACGAGCCGTACATACGGCGCAGGCCGTCCTGGACGATGTGCGCGATCTCGAAGCCGAACGCCGGGTCGTAGGCGACACAGCCCGGGTTCGTCGAGGCGAGCAGCTGCGAGTGGCCGTCCGCGTGCTGGAGGCCCTCACCGGTCAGCGTGGTCCGTCCGGCGGTCGCGCCCAGCACGAAACCGCGCGCCAGCTGGTCGGCCATCTGCCAGAACTGGTCACCCGTTCGCTGGAAACCGAACATCGAGTAGAAGACGTAGACCGGGATGAGCGGCTCGCCATGGGTGGCGTACGCCGAACCCGCCGCGATCAGCGAGGCCGTGCAGCCCGCCTCCGAGATGCCGTCGTGCAGCATCTGGCCGGTCGGCGACTCCTTGTAGGCGAGGAGCAGTTCGCGGTCCACCGACTCGTACTGCTGGCCGAGCGGGTTGTAGATCTTCGCACTCGGGAAGAACGAGTCCATGCCGAAGGTGCGGTACTCGTCGGGCGCGATCAGCACGAACCGCTTGCCGATCTCCTTGTCCCGCATGAGGTCCTTGAGCAGCCGCACAAAGGCCATGGTCGTGGCGATGGACTGCTGACCCGAGCCCTTCTTCACGCTCGCGTACGTCTTGTCCTCGGGCAGGGCCAGCGGCTTCGACCGCACGACGCGCGTCGGGACGTACCCGCCGAGCCCCTTGCGGCGGTCGTGCATGTACTGGATCTCCTCCGAGTTCCGGCCCGGGTGGTAGTACGGCGGCGCGCCGTCCTCCAGCTCCTTGTCGGTGATCGGCAGGTGCAGCCGGTCGCGGAAGCCCTTGAGGTCGGCGACCGTCAGCTTCTTCATCTGGTGCGTGGCGTTGCGGCCCTCGAAGTTCGGGCCGAGCGTCCAGCCCTTGACCGTCTGCGCCAGGATCACCGTCGGCTGGCCCTTGTGCTCCTTGGCCGCCGAGAACGCCGCGTAGATCTTCTTGTGGTCGTGGCCGCCGCGCCCGAGGTGCAGGATCTGGTCGTCGGTCATGCCATCGACCATCGCGCGCAGCCGGTGGTCGTCGCCGAAGAAGTGCTGGCGGATGTACGCGCCCGTCTCCGTGGCGTACGTCTGGAACTGGCCGTCCGGCGTGGTGTTCAGGCGGTTGACCAGCACCCCGTCGCGGTCCTGCGCGAGCAGCGGGTCCCAGGTGCGGTCCCAGACCAGCTTGATGACGTTCCAGCCGGCGCCCCGGAACTGCGACTCCAGCTCCTGGATGATCTTTCCGTTGCCGCGCACCGGGCCGTCGAGGCGCTGGAGGTTGCAGTTCACGACGAAGGTCAGGTTGTCCAGGCCCTCGCGCGCGGCGATCGACAGCTGGCCGAGCGACTCCGGTTCGTCCATCTCGCCGTCACCGAGGAACGCCCAGACGTGGGACTTGGAGGTGTCCGCGATGCCGCGCGCCTCCATGTAGCGGTTCATGCGCGCCTGGAAGATCGCGCCGAGCGGGCCGAGGCCCATCGACACCGTCGGGAACTCCCAGAAGTCCGGCATCAGCCGCGGGTGCGGGTACGAGGACAGGCCGTAGGGGGCCTTCGACTTCTCCTGCCGGAACGCGTCGAGCTGCTGCTCGGAGAGCCGGTCGAGGAGGAACGCGCGGGCGTAGATGCCCGGTGAGGCGTGCCCCTGGAAGAAGATCTGGTCGCCGCCGTCGCCCTCGTCCTTGCCGCGGAAGAAGTGGTTGAAGCCGACGTCGTAGAGCGAGGCGGAGGAGGCGAAGGTCGCGATGTGGCCGCCGACGCCGATGCCGGGGCGCTGCGCCCTGGAGACCATCACGGCCGCGTTCCAGCGGGTCGCGTTGAGGACCTTGCGCTCGATCTCCTCGTTGCCCGGGAAGAACGGCTCGTCCTTGGTCGCGATCGTGTTGACGTAGTCCGTGCTGCGCATCTCGGGCACGGCCACGCGCTTCTCGCGCGCCCGCTCGATCAGCCGCAGCATCAGGTAGCGGGCACGCTCACGGCCGCGCTGGTCGACGGCGGCGTCGAGGGAGTCGAGCCACTCCTGAGTCTCCTCAGGGTCGAAGTCCGGGACCTGGCTGGGAAGGCCGCCAATGATGATCGGGTTGCGATCGGATCCGGAAGCCACGCTGTTCCTTCGCTGTCAGAGGGCTGTCTACGGTGGGTTTTCCCTGTATCTGCACCGTTCCCCATCGTGTACCTCGGGAACGCGTACGTCATCTCTACTAAGGGGTAACCGAGACGTTCGTACAGACCGTTGGGACGGTCCCGACCAAAACGCAACGATACGCTCAGTACGTGACGCGTTCCGCAAAGCCGTTCGGCTCTCGTACGGTCCAAGGGTTCCGAAGCCCATAAATGGGGCAGAAGGGTGTGGTGCCCGTCACGTGGCGTCATGATGGCCCGCCGGGAGTTGCGTCGGCACTGCCAGGATCGTCACCGTTTCGGCGGTCTCGACGGCCGGGTACTTGCGCGATCCGCTCCGCCCGTGTGGACTACGGCCAACGCTTCGCGCACGCGCGTGGCTGAGACTCCCCCTGACTCTGGACGAGCAGAGGGAGACCCTAATTCCGAAACATGATCAGGAGGCAAGCCGTGAGCGCGACCGCGGACCACGCGGAGGAGCGGACCAACCCGGCCGCCAGGCTGGGGTTCGAGCCCGGACAGGTGGTCCAGGAGATCGGCTTCGACGACGACGTTGACCACGAGCTCCGTGAAGGCATCGAATCGCTGATCGGCCAGGATCTGGTCGACGAGGACTACGACGACGTCGCTGACGTGGTGTTGTTGTGGTTCCGGGACGAGGACGGCGATCTCACGGACGCACTGGTGGACGTCATCGGTCTCCTTGAGGACGGCGGCATGATCTGGCTGCTGACCCCGAAGACCGGCAGGGACGGTTACGTCGAGCCCAGCGACATCAGCGATGCCGCACAGACAGCCGGCCTCTCCCAGACGAAGAGCATCTCCGTCGGCAAGGAATGGTCGGGTACCCGCCTGGCCACCCCCAAGTCGAAGCGCTGAGCTGCAGCCCCGTCTGCAAGCAGAGCATCCGTGAGGCCCCCGCCGAGCCACCTCGGCGGGGGCCTCACGCATACGCCCGGACCGGCCCGGCGGGGCCGCGCCGGGGCCCGGTGTCGATCACTGCGTACGCTGGTCGTCACCCGAACAGACCTTTGGAAGGGAAGCGAGTGACTATGGCCATCGAGGTCGGCACCAAGGCCCCGGACTTCGAGCTGAAGGACAACCACGGCGCCACCGTGAAACTGTCCGACTTCCGTGGCGACAAGAACGTGGTGCTGCTCTTCTACCCGTTCGCCTTCACGGGCGTGTGCACGGGCGAGCTGTGCTCCCTGCGCGACAACCTGCCGCAGTTCACCGACCGCGACACCCAGCTGCTGGCGGTGTCCAACGACTCCATCCACACCCTGCGCGTCTTCGCCGAGCAGGAGAGCCTGGAGTACCCGCTTCTCTCCGATTTCTGGCCGCACGGCAACATTTCGCGCGCGTACGGCGTCTTCGACGAGGACAAGGGCTGCGCCGTGCGCGGCACGTTCATCATCGACAAGGAGGGTGTCGTCCGCTGGACGGTCGTCAACGCCCTGCCGGACGCGCGTGACCTGAACGAGTACGTCAAGGCGCTCGACACCCTGTGATTGGTCGGTTCCAAGCCCTGCAAGGCACGGGAACCCGTCACTAGGATCGAACCGTTGATCCGATACCAACGCACCTACGGGGCTCCCCGCCCCTGAACACCATTGGGAGGACTCGTGGGAGTCAGCCTCAGCAAGGGCGGCAACGTATCGCTGTCGAAGGAGGCCCCGGGACTGACCGCGGTCATCGTCGGTCTGGGATGGGACGCCCGGACCACGACCGGCGTGGACTTCGACCTCGATGCCAGTGCCATCCTCACGAACGCGGACGGCAAGGTCAGCACCGACCAGAACTTCGTGTTCTTCAACAACCTGAAGAGCCCGGACGGATCGGTGGAGCACACCGGCGACAACATCACCGGTGAGGGCGAGGGCGACGACGAGCAGATCAAGGTCAACCTCGCCGCCGTTCCCGCCGACGTCACGAAGATCGTTTTCCCGGTGTCGATCTACGACGCCGAGAACCGCCAGCAGTCCTTCGGCCAGGTCCGCAACGCGTTCATCCGCGTGGTGAACCAGGCCGGCGAGGCGGAGATCGCGCGTTACGACCTCTCCGAGGACGCCTCGACGGAGACCGCGATGGTCTTCGGCGAGCTCTACCGCAACGGCGCCGAATGGAAGTTCCGCGCCATCGGCCAGGGCTACGCCTCCGGCCTGCGCGGTATCGCGCAGGACTTCGGCGTCAACGTCTGAGCCTCAGGGCTTCGGACACTTCGGTCCGGTGCCGCACCTCTCCGGTGCGGCACCGGATCAGCCGTACCAAGTGAAGATCGACCTCGGGGAGGACCAGCATCATGGGCGTCACGCTCGCCAAGGGGGGCAATGTCTCCCTCTCGAAGGCCGCACCGAACCTCACACAAGTGATGATCGGGCTCGGCTGGGACGCACGTTCCACCACCGGAGCCGACTTCGACCTCGACGCCAGCGCGCTGCTGTGCAACGGCGGCCGTGTGCTCGGGGACGAGTGGTTCATCTTCTACAACCAGCTCAAGAGCCCGGACGGCTCGGTGGAGCACACCGGTGACAACCTCACGGGTGAGGGCGAGGGCGACGACGAGTCGATCCTGATCGACCTCTCCAAGGTCCCGGCCAACGTCGACAAGATCGTCTTCCCTGTCTCCATCCATGACGCGGACAACCGCGGCCAGACCTTCGGCCAGGTCAGCAACGCCTTCATCCGTGTCGTCAACCAGGCCGACGGCCAGGAGCTCGCCCGCTACGACCTCTCCGAGGACGCTTCCACCGAGACGGCGATGATCTTCGGCGAGGTCTACCGCTACAACGCCGAGTGGAAGTTCCGCGCGGTCGGCCAGGGGTACGCGTCGGGCCTGCGGGGCATCGCACTCGACTTCGGCGTCAACGTTTCCTAGGCCCACCTGCACCCGTCGAAGGCGGACCCTTAGACTTCGTGGTCAACAGTAGGTAAAGCCGAGTACGGCGCGGGGGCGACCCTCCCCCAAGCTAGCGCTTGGGGGTGCCCCCACCACACGATGATTGGGTAGCCAGTGCTTCTGAAAACCTTCGGCTGGTCGTTCGCGATTACCGCGCTCGGTCTGGTCGCAGCGGCCTTCTACGGGGGGTGGACCGCCTTCGGCATCGTGGCGATCCTGGCCGTCCTGGAGATCTCGCTGTCCTTCGACAACGCGGTGGTCAACGCCGGAATCCTGAAGAAGATGAATGCCTTCTGGCAGAAGATCTTCCTCACCATCGGTGTGCTGATCGCCGTCTTCGGCATGCGCCTGATCTTCCCCGTCGTGATCGTCGCCATGAGCGCCAAGATCGGCCCGATCGACGCGGTCGATCTCGCGCTGAACGACAAGGACCAGTACCAGCAGCTGGTGACCGACGCCCACCCGTCGATCGCCGCCTTCGGTGGCATGTTCCTGCTGATGATCTTCCTCGACTTCATCTTCGAGGACCGGGACATCCAGTGGCTGCGCTGGATCGAGCGGCCGCTGGCCAAGCTCGGCAAGGTCGACATGCTGTCGGTCTGCATCGCCCTGATCGTCCTGCTGATCACCTCCATGACCTTCGCGGTCCACGCCCACCAGCACGGCGGCGGACACGTCGACAAGGCGCAGACGGTGCTGATCTCCGGCATCGCGGGCCTGATCACGTACATGATCGTCGGCGGCCTCTCCGGCTACTTCGAGGACAAGCTCGAAGAGGAGGAGGAGCGCGAACACGAGGCGGAGGAGGAGGCCGAGCGGACCGGCAAGAAGAAGCCGGCCGTCGTCCTCGCCGGCCAGGCCGCGTTCTTCATGTTCCTGTACCTGGAAGTGCTGGACGCCTCGTTCTCCTTCGACGGCGTGATCGGTGCCTTCGCCATCACCAACGACATCGTGCTGATGGCGCTCGGCCTCGGCATCGGCGCCATGTACGTCCGGTCCCTCACGGTCTACCTGGTCCGCCAGGGCACCCTCGACGACTACGTCTACCTGGAGCACGGCGCGCACTACGCGATCGGCGCCCTCGCCGTGATCCTCCTCGTCACCATCCAGTACGAGATTCACGAGGTCATCACCGGCCTCGTCGGCGTCATCCTGATCGCCTGGTCCTTCTGGTCCTCGGTGCGCCGCAACAAGGCCCTCGCCGAGGCCGAGGGAAAAGGCCCGACCTCGGACGAGAAGGCTGAGGTCTCGTCCGGGGTGTGACACCCCTCTGGTTGAGGAACGCTCTGAGCGGGGCGGTCGTGGAGGACGAGTCCTCGGCGGCCGCCCCGCCGCACATCGAGGAACGTGGGGGGCGGAATGGGCATCTGGCAGGACCTGTGGCGCGGGCGCTCGGCGGACTTCGACTCCGGCAGCGCGGCTTCCAACTCCATCGAACTGACCAAGCGCAACCACACGGTCTCGCTCACCAAACAGGGCGCGGCCACCGGCAACCTCCGCATCAACCTGTCCTGGCGGATGCGTACCTCCGACATCAGCGGGCCGCAGCGCGGGAGCCTGCTGCGCCACCCCTTCCGCACCTTCAAACCGGAAGTGGTCCAGGCACACACCCAGAGCATGGTCAACGTCGACCTCGACCTCGGCGTCATGTACGAGCTGGCGGACGGCACCAAGGGCGTCGTCCAGCCGCTCGGCAGCTTCTTCGGCGAACTCAACGCCCCGCCGTTCGTCAAGCTCAGCGGCGACGACCGCTTCGGTTCGGGTTCGGGCGAGACGGCCTTCGTCAACCTCGATCACCGCGACGACATCAAACGGCTGCTGGTCTTCGTCTACATCTACGACCAGACGCCGGCCTTCGACCGTACGCACGCCATCATCACGCTGTATCCGAGCAACGGCCCGCGCATCGAGATCGGCCTAGAGGAACGCCATCCGCAGGCCCGCTCCTGCGCCGTCGTCATGATCGAGTTCAACAAGGGCGTGGTGACCGTACGCCGCGAGGTCAAGTTCGTGTACGGCTTCCAGGCCGAACTCGACCGCCTCTACGGCTGGGGGCTCCAGTGGGGACGCGGGTACAAGTCGAAGGTCGACCGTTAGCCGGTTCTGGCGGTCATCGGCCGGCCGGTGCTCACGCCCGGCGGACGGCCGGCGATCGAGCTCAGCGGCCGATGAACTGCGGCCCCTGCGGCGGCAGCCTGAAGTCCGGGTCCGGCCCCGCGCCCACCGCCTGCGGGAAGCCGTACGCGGGCTGCGTGGCCGGTGCCGTCTGGGGCTGCGGGTAGCCGTAGGCGGACTGGCCGCCCTGCTGGGCAGGCTGGGGGTAGCCGTACGCCGGCTCGGTCACGGCAGCGGCGGCCGGCTGCGGATAGCCGTACGCGGGCTGCTGGGGGACCGGGGCGGACTGCTGCGTGACCTGGGCGGACTGCTCCGGCGGCAGCGGCACCGAGGTCTCGGGAGCCGCGGCGGGCGCGGCCCAGGCGGTGGCCTCCGGCACGGATCCGGCCGCCGCGGCGGCCTCGGACTCGTCCACTGAGATCCCGAAGTCGGTCGCGAGCCCCACCAGACCGTTGGAGTAGCCCTCGCCGAGCGCCCGGAACTTCCAGCCGTCACCGCGCCGGTACAGCTCGCCGCAGATCAGCGCGGTCTCCGCACCGGTCTCCGGCTTGATGTCGAAGTACGCCAGCGGTTCACCGTCCGTGACGGCGGCGTCGTACAGCAGAATGCGCAGATCGCGTACGTGATCGAAGGTGACGTCATCCGCCGAAGCGACCAGGAGAATGCGTCCGACACCGGACTCGACACCCGTCAGATCTGTCTGGATCGTGTCGGTGAGGCCCTCGGTGACCCGCTTCTTGCCGAGTCGCCACACCTTGCCCGACGGATGGCGGGGCTGGTTGTAGAAGACGAAGTCCTCATCGGATCGCACACGACCGCCGGGGCCGAGGAGCAGCGCCGAGGCATCGACATCGGGGACACCCTGCCCGGGCGTCCAGCGCAGGACGGCGCGCACCGCTGTGGCGTCCAGCGGGACGTTCGACCCTTTCAGCATCGCGTGCGTCATGCGGTCATCCTGCCCTGTCGGTCCTGGTCACGACAATGCGGGGTCGTCCCGGAACCGGCGAGTGTTGGACACGGTGGAGTTACCTGAACTTCATGCCTGGTGGGAACCTGTGACATGGATCCATACGTACTATTACCGGCCACATCACATCCGGCCGCTCTAGCCGCCACGGGGGAGTTTCATGCGTCATTTCGGTCACATCACCCCGGAACAGCGGCAGCGCCTCTTCCACCGGGAACCGGGCGTCTTCACGTCCGACTCCCCGGCCAGAGTGCTCGCCGCGGCCCTCGGGGCGACGCTGTACAGCCCGGCGACCCGGCCTCAGCTCGCCGACGACATCGTCAAGCAGACCGCGCGGGGCGTGGTCTCGATGGTGCTGTGCCTGGAGGACTCGATCGACGACTCCGAGGTCGTGGGCGCCGAGGAGAACCTGGTCCGCCAGTTCACCGACCTCGCGGGGCGCCCGGACGCCGGTGAGCTGCCGCTGCTGTTCGTGCGGGTCCGCCACCCCGAGCAGATCCCCGACCTCGTGCAGCGCCTCGGCCCCGCCGTCCGGCTGCTGTCCGGATTCGTGATGCCGAAGTTCACCGAGGAACGCGGCACGCCCTTCCTGGAGGCCCTCTCCGCCGCCGAGGCGGCGAGCGGCCGGCGGCTCTTCGCCATGCCCGTCCTGGAGTCGCCCGAGCTGCTCTACCGGGAATCGCGCGTGGAGACCCTGGAGGGCATCTCCCGCGCCGTGGACAAGTACCGCGACCGGGTGCTCGCGCTGCGCCTCGGCGTGACGGACTTCTGCTCCTCGTACGCGCTGCGCCGGGCCCCCGACATGACGGCGTACGACGTCCAGGTGGTCGCCTCCGTGATCGCCGACGTGGTCAACATGCTGGGGCGGGCCGACGGCACCGGCTTCACCGTCACCGGACCGGTGTGGGAGTACTTCCGCGTCCAGGAACGCATGTTCAAGCCACAGCTGCGCCGCAGCCCCTTCCTGGAAGGACAGGCGGAGGAACTGCGCGCGACGCTGATCGAGCACGCCATGGACGGGCTGCTGCGCGAGATCACCCTCGACCAGGCCAACGGTCTGATGGGCAAGACCTGCATCCACCCCTCCCACGTGCTGCCCGTGCACGCACTGTCCGTGGTCAGCCACGAGGAGTTCAGTGACGCCCAGGACATCCTCAGGCCGGAGCGCGGCGGCGGGGGTGTACTGAGGTCGGCGTACACGAACAAAATGAACGAGGTGAAGCCGCATCGCGCCTGGGCCGAGCGCACCCTGCTGCGCGCCGAGGTCTTCGGGGTCGCCCACGAGGACATCGGCTTCGTCGAGCTGCTCACCGCCGGACTCCCGGCGTGAGCCGGACCGGCCGAGCGACCCGCAACCCCCGACAGCAAGGAACCGATGAACACCCCAGCGCACGACCCGAACGACCCCGACGACAGGAACGCCCCGGACGCCGCGCACGAAGCGGTGTGGACGGGCACCTGGGTCGCCGAGCGGCTCGGTGTCGAACTCGTCGGTGACGAGGGGCTGAGCGACCTCCTGGGGCTCGCCCTGCGGCGCAACCCCAAACGCGCCCACCTGCTCGTCTCGAACGTCCTGGGCAAGCACGTGCCGCAGTCGCCCTCCGTCGTCCACGGATACGGGTTCGCGCTCGGCCGGCGGGTGCGCGCGCTGCTGGGCACCGACGACGCCCGCGCCGCCGTGGTCCTCGGGTACGCCGAGACGGCCACCGGGCTCGGCCACTCGGTCGCCGACGGGGTGGGCGTCGCGCCCTACCTCCACTCCACCCGCCGCCCGGTCCGCGGCGTCCGGCGGGCGGGCGGCTTCGAGGAGTCCCACTCGCACGCCACCTCGCACCTCCTTCTCCCCGAGGACCCGGACCTGCTCGCGGGCTCCGGCCCGCTGATCCTGGTCGACGACGAGTTCTCCACCGGCAACACCGTCCTCAACACCATCCGTGACCTGCACGAGCGCTACCCGCGCGAGCGGTACGTCGTCGTCGCGCTGGTCGACATGCGGTCGGAGCCCGACCTGGTGCGCTTCGAGAAGTTCGCCGGGGAGATCGGCGCCCGCGTCGACCTGGTCTCGGCCGCGTCGGGCACCGTGCGCCTCCCCGAGGACGTCCTGGCCAAGGGAATGGCGCTCGTCGCCCGGCACGAACCGGCGGCGCCCGAGGCACCCGCCCCCGGGAGCGCGGGCCGGGCCGTCCGTGTCGAGCTCGGCTGGCCCCGCGGCCTCCCCGACGGCGGGCGGCACGGGTTCACGCCCGGACACCGAATACGCCTGGACGGTGCCCTGCCCGCCATGGCCGCACGGCTCGCCGACGCCCTGCCCGAAGGGGCGCGCCGCGTGCTGGTGCTCGGCTTCGAGGAACTGATGTACGCGCCGCTCCGCCTGGCCCGCGAGCTGGAGCAGGTGGTGTCCGCCGAGGTGCGCTTCTCCACAACGACCCGGTCCCCGGTGCTGGCCCTCGACGACCCCGGCTACGCGATCCGCAGCCGCATCGTCTTCCCGGCCCACGACAACCCGGACGACGGCCCCGGCGAGCGCTACGCCTACAACGTCGCGGGCGCCGGTTTCGACGCCGTCGTGGCGGTCGTCGACTCCACCGCCGACACCCCCGAACTGCACGCGTCCGACGGCCTGCTGGCCCAGCTGGCGGCGCACACCCCGCGTGTCCTGCTCGCCGTCGTCCCGTCGTACGTCCCCGCACGGCCGTCCACCGAAAGGCCCTTCATGCTGCCCGAGCCCCTCCGCGGCCCCGCCTTCTCCTCGTACGCCCCCGACGAGGTCGGCTGGCTGCTGCAGGACCTGTCGGACGTGACGCTGGAGGCGCCGACCGAGGAGCGCGAGGAGGCGATCCAGAGCGGCGGCGCCCACTACGCGGAGTCGCTGCCGGTCGAGTACCAGCCGAGCCCCCAGTACCAGGACCTCTTCCACGCGGCCCTCGCCACCTCGGCCGCCCGGATCGCCGAGGCCGTCGGCGCCGTCACCGAACTGGTGCTCGCCGAGCGGTCTCCCCGCCCCGTCCTGGTGTCCCTGGCCCGGGCCGGCACCCCCGTCGGCGTCCTGATGCGCCGCTGGGCCGAGCACCAGCACGGCATCGAACTGCCCCACTACGCCGTCTCCATCGTCCGCGGCCGCGGCATCGACGCCAACGCGCTGCGCTGGCTCGCCGCCCACCACGACCCGGCCGACGTCGTCTTCGTCGACGGCTGGACCGGCAAGGGCGCCATCACCCGCGAACTCGCCGACGCGATCGAGGAGTTCGAGGAGGCCGAGGGCATCACCGGCTTCGATCCGGAGATCGCGGTGCTCGCCGACCCGGGCTCGTGCGTGCGGACGTACGGCACCCGCGAGGACTTCCTGATCCCCTCCGCCTGCCTCAACTCCACCGTCTCCGGGCTGATTTCGCGGACCGTGCTGCGCTCCGACCTGGTCGGCGAACACGACTTCCACGGAGCGAAGTTCTACCGCGAGCTCGCCGGCTCCGACGTCTCCGTCGCGTTCCTGGATGTCGTCGCCGCCCACTTCCCCGACGTCGCCGAATCGGCCCGCGACCGGGCGAAGGAACTGCTCGCCGCCGACCGCGACCCCACCTGGGAGGGCTGGGCGGCGGTCGAGCGGATCAGCGAGGAGTACGGAATACACGACGTCAACCTCGTCAAGCCGGGCGTCGGCGAGACCACCCGGGTGCTGCTGCGCCGGGTCCCCTGGAGGATCCTCGCGCGCGCCGGAGCGGGCGCCGACCTCGACCACGTCCGGCTGCTCGCCGAACAGCGCGGGGTGCCCGTCGAGGAGGTCGAGGAACTCCCGTACACCTGCGTGGGGTTGATCCATCCGAAGTACACGCGCGGCGCGACCGGTGCCGACGGCAAGGCGGTGACCCTCTGATGTCCGCGCCCAAGGTGCTCGTCGCCAGCGACCTCGACCGCACACTCATCTACTCCTCGGCCGCGCTCGCGCTCACCATGCCGGACGCGCGGGCGCCCCGGCTGCTCTGCGTCGAGGTGCACGAGAGCAAGCCGTTGTCCTACATGACGGAGACGGCCGCCGCGCTGCTCACCGAACTCGGCGACCTCGCCCACTTCGTGCCCAGCACGACCCGCACCCGCAAGCAGTACCAGCGCATCAACCTGCCCGGTCCGGCCCCGGAGTACGCGATCTGCGCCAACGGCGGACATCTGCTCGTCGACGGTGTCTCCGACCCCGACTGGCACCGGAGCGTGACGGAGCGGCTCGCCTCCGAGTGCGCGCCGCTCGACGAGGTGCGGGAGCACCTGGTGGCCACCGCGGACCCGGTCTGGGTGCGCAAGCACCGGATCGCCGAGGACCTGTTCGCCTATCTGGTGGTGGAGCGGGAGCTGCTCCCCGAGCAGTGGGTGAAGGACCTGGCCGTGTGGGCGGAGAACCGCGGCTGGACGGTCTCGCTGCAGGGCCGCAAGATCTACGCCGTGCCGAAGCCGCTCACCAAGAGCGCGGCCGTGCGTGAGGTCGCCCGCCGTACCGGAGCCGTCCTGACCCTCGGCGCCGGGGACTCGCTGCTCGACGCCGACCTGCTGCTCGCCGCCGACCGGGGCTGGCGTCCGGGCCACGGTGAACTCGCCGAGGCCGACTGGACCGCGCCGGCGATCACCGCGCTGCCGGAGCGGGGTGTCGCGGCGGGGGAGCGGATCCTGCGCGAGTTCCTGAGCGCCTGCGCCGGCCCCGGACCGGCCTGACGGACAAGGGGACCTCGGTTCCGGCCCCTCCGTGTCAGGGGCCGGGACCACCGGGCCCGGGACACGCCCGGCACCTGACCGGTCCGGGCGACCTGTCGAACGTGGTCCCGGTCCCGCCGTGCCGGGGGTGCCCAGCGTGCCGGGCGTCCGACGCTCTCGCCCCGGGTCCGGTCTGCACGGTTTTGTCGAACTCCGTTCCGGTTCCGCACCGTTGAGGGCGCTCGGTGCCGTTCCGCCCCGGACGCGCCCGTCTCGGGGTCGTCCGGGGGATATGTGGAACTTGGTGCCGTTATCGTCCTGTTGGGGCGACCGAAACCGTTCCGCCGCGACACGCCGGAGCTGTTTCGGGCATAGCTGAAGAGTTCCTGAGAAATCCCCCGGGATCAGCCGCAGCAGCCGCCGCCGCAGCACCCGCCTCCGCCGCCACCGGCGCGCGGCGCGGGCGCCGGCGCGGACGCCGATCCACCCTTGGCGACGGCGACCGTCGACAGGAGTTTGACGGTGTCGTCGTGCCCTGCGGGGCAGTCCGCGGGGGCGGCGGATTCGGCCATCGGTCGGCTCAGTTCGAAGGTGTCGCCGCAGGTCCGGCAGCGGTACTCGTAGCGAGGCATGCGCACAGGTTAGCCGGAATCGGCCGACGTCCGTAGGGCCCAGGAGCCTTTCCCGGCGCGCCGGAGCGAGGCCCCGGCAGGGTGCGCGGGAGCAGGCCGTCCCCGGCCGACTGGTGCGCCAGGTTGACCTCTGAACTTTTTTGTCTGGTTGCTGATCGAAGAGATCGCATTGGTCGCTGATAATTTAATAGGGCCGCGACGAGCCGCAAGGTCGGGGAGGGGGGCTCGCAGCCGCGCAAGCGGCCGCTGCAACTACCCGCGCGCGCAATTCCGAAGTGCGGAGGGAGACGCAGTCGTGACCAAGACGTGGCATCGCAACGATGCTTCGAATCCCCTGTCTTTGGGCCGCCCACGCGCAGGAGCGTGCCGTGGCTAGCACATCCGGACCGCCTCGCGGTCGCGGCTCTCGTCGCAAGCCCTCGCAGCCCACCCGACTGTCCCGCCTGGCCGCACGTCTGGTGCCGCTCGCCCGCCGCCTCAGACCCGCCTACCCACGCCCCGGCCGGGCCGGCTGGCGACGCTGGCTGCCTTCCTGGCGGCAGTGGCTCGGCGCCTTCGCGCTGTCCATCGGCCTCAGCGGTTCGCTCCTGGTCATCGCCTACGCCGCAACGGACATACCCCAGAACCTGAACACATATGCCACCCAGCAGGACAATGTCTATTTCTGGGCGGACGGCAAGCCGATGGCCCGGACCGGCTGGGTGCGGCGCCAGGACATGCCGCTGAAGGACATACCCAAGGGCGTGCGCTCGGCGGTCCTCGCGGCGGAGAACGAGAGCTTCTACTCCGACCCCGGAATCTCCGCCAAGGGTCTGGTCCGCGCCCTGGTGCGCACGGTCGGCCAGGGGGACACCCAGGGTGGCTCCACCATCACCCAGCAGTACGTCAAGAACGTCTATCTGACCCAGAACCGATCGGTGACCCGCAAGTTCACCGAGGCGATGATCGCCCTCAAGCTCGACAACAAGATGAGCAAGGACAAGATCCTCGAGGGCTATCTCAACACCAGCTGGTTCGGGCGCGGCACCTACGGCCTCCAGCGGGCCTCCCAGGCCTACTACGGCAAGGACGTGAGCAAGCTCAACGCCAGTGAGGGCGCGCTCCTCGCCGCGCTCCTCAAGGGCGCGGGTCTCTACGACCCCACCCTGAGCAAGGCCAACCACGCCCGGGCGGTGGAGCGTTGGTCCTGGATCCTCGACCGCATGGTCAAGTCCGGCACGCTGTCGAAGTCCGAGCGGGCCACGTACACGAAGTTCCCCGAGCCGGTCGAGCAGAGCGGGGCGTACGACACCGGCAAGCAGAGCGACTACCTCGTCGAGCTGGCGACCCAGTACGCCAAGAAGGCCGGGCACATCCCGGCCCGGGAGTTCGACCTGGGCGGCTACCAGATCTACACGACCTTCGACCGCGACCGCGAGAGCGCGCTCACCGCCGCCGTGACCAAGGCCCGCAAGAAGGCGAAGAAGGACGACCCGGACAACGCGAAGGCCGCCCACTACGGAGCCGCCTCCATCGCCGCGAACGGGCGGATCCTCGCCGTCTACGGCGGCCCCGACCACCGCGAACAGGGCTACAACGAGTCCAACGCGACCACCGTCCAGGCCGGTTCGGCCTTCCTCCCCTTCGTCTATGCCGCCGCCCTGGAGCACGGCGTCACCAAGACCCGCGACAGCGCGGCCACGCCCGTCACCCCCGACTCGCTCTACGACGGCAACGACGGTGTCCCGGTCAGCACACCCGAGGGCCCCTACTGGGACCGCAGCGGCAAGAAGGTCGCCGCCCACAACGAAGGCAACAAGAGCTACGGCCAGATCACGCTGCGTTCGGCCCTCGCCGCGAACGTGAACACGGTGTTCATGCAGCTCGGCATGGACACGGGCCTGGATCGGGTGCGCAGGACCGCCGAGGCGTCGGGCCTGCTCCCCTCCAGCATCGGACCGCAGGTCCCCGGGCTGTCCCTCGGCACCTCCACGCCCAGCGCGATCCGTATGGCCAGTTCCTACGCCACCTTCGCCGCCGGCGGAACGCACATCGAGCCCTTCTCCGTGCGCCGCATCACCCGCAACGGAACCCGCGTCCGGCTGGACACGCCCGGACCCCATCGCGCGATGCGCGCGGAGGTGGCCCGCCAGGTCACCGAGGCGCTCTCGGACTCCTTCCGCACCGGCCACCCCGGCGCGGCCCCCGTCGGGGCGGAGGTGGCCGGCAAGAGAGGTTCCACGCTGGACGACAAGGCCGCCTGGTATGTGGGAACGAACCGCTCCGTGTCGACGGCGGTGGTCCTCTACCGCATCGATCTGTCCAAGAGCCTCGAACCGCTGCCGCTCGAGGGGATCGCCGGCGCACCCGTCGCCGACGTGCCGTACGGCATCTGGTCCGGTGCCATGAGCCCGCTCCGCTGACCCCGTCGGCCGGCCACCGGGCTCGGCCCCCAGTGACGGCCACCCGGTGGCCGCGCCACGAACCTTCCACCCCCCTCGCAGAATGTGCCCCGTATGAACTCGAAGCACAGCCGGCGCCGTCGCCGCGAGCCCGATCCCGGTTCTGCCGCCGCCTCCGCACGCCAGGGCTTCGCGGCCATGACCGCCTTCCTCGTCGTCACGTCCATGGCCGCCACCTACCTGGCCCTGAACACGGACAGGGCCGCACCGGCCGCGTCCGCCAGCGCGCACGCCTCCGGCGACGGCAAGACGAAGAAGGAACCGGTCTGGGACGGGAAGACCAAGGTGCTGGGCGACGGCTCCACGTCCTACACCGGCCCGCAGCAGGGCGAGTTGAAGGCCGTACCGCTCAAGCCCGGTGAGAAGCCTCCCCAGTTCGTCGTCTTCTCCTGGGACGGCGCCCTCCAGGGCGACGACCAGCTCTTCTCGCACTACCGGGAGCTGGCCAAGGAGTACAACGCCCACATGACGTTCTTCCTGACCGGCATCTATCTGCTGCCCAAGGACAAGAAGACGCTCTACGAGCCGCCCATGCACGCGCCGGGATCGGCGGCCATCAGCTACGCCACCGACGAGCACATCCGTACCACGGTGGAGGAGCTCGGCAAGGCGTGGAAGGACGGCAACGAGATCGGCACCCACTTCAACGGCCACTTCTGCGGCGACAAGGGCGGCGGGGACTGGAGCGTGGCGCAGTGGGAGAGCGAGATCGACCAGTTCTTCTCCTTCGTCGAGAAGTGGAAGACCAACACCGGCGACAGCGACCTTCCGGCGCTGCCCTTCGACCCCGCGCGTGCCGTCAGCGGTGGGCGCGCGCCCTGTCTCGAAGGCCAGAAGAACCTGCTCAAGGCCATGAAGGCCACGGCCAAGAAGTACGACTGGCGCTACGACGCCAGCTCCGCGGGCGACTTCCAGATATGGCCCGTCAAGAAGGAGGGCATCTGGGACTTCCCGCTCCAGATGCTCCCCTACGAGGACGGCAAGTACCAAGGCCTGTCCATGGACTTCAACTTCCTCTACAACCAGTCCGACGGTGAGACAGAGGGGGATCCGGCCAAGTACCCGCAGTGGGAGCAGGAGACCGTCAAGTCCTACATGGCCGGTTTCGACCGCGTCTACTACGGCAGCAGGGCGCCGCTGTTCATCGGCAACCACTTCGAGGACTGGAACGGCGGCATCTACATGAAGTCCATCGACCAGGTCATCAAGAACGTGTGCACGAAGAAGGGCGTTCGCTGTGTGTCCTTCCGTGAACTGACCGACTGGCTCGATGTACAGAAGCCCGAGACCCTGGAGCGGCTGCGCAGCCTGGACCCCGCCCAGTCGCCGGACTGGGCGACCGTGGTGAAGTAGCGCTCGCGGATCACGGTGAAGCGGTGGTCGCGGTAGGGCCGGCATGTCCGCGGCAACGCCTTGAGCGTCAACTTACCTCCGACATAAGGGACTTGGTTGTAGTCGACGCGAACTCCCCCCGGATTCAGCACAGTTGAGTGGGACATGTAAAGATTCCCTTCCCCGGAGTTCGACCGGGGATCAAGGAGAATCGTCAGTGATATCGAAGAAGTTGAGCCGCAGTTGCTCGACCGTGGGGGCCATCACCCTCTCCGCCCTCCTGTTGCCCCTGTCCGCCGCCCACGCGGCGGCCCCCACTCCCCGGGTGACCGCGTCGACGGCCGACGCCTTCGGCCGCGTGGCCGACGCCGTGTTCACCGACCGCACGGCAGCCCTGCTGGACCGGGCCCCGACGGCCCGTACGGCCCTGAAGGCGACCACGGCGGGGATACGGGTCTCCGACACCCTCGCGCACACCGAGAGCGCCGCGGTCTCCTCGCTGCACGGCACGCGGTCCCGTCTCGCGGCCCTCGGTGAGGCCTACAGCGCCGGCGACACCCGCGTCACCGTGAACAGGACCCGGGTGACGGGAAAGCGGGCCACCGCCTGGGTCACCGAGACCACCACCCTCACCTACCGCAGGATCCGCGGAGACGAGCCCGCCACCACGGGCTTCCGCGCACACCATGTCCTGACCTTCGCCGCCCAGGCGGACGGCACCTGGAAGCTGACGGGCGAGCGCTCGACGGACAAGGGTCCCCGGCAGGTCAACGAGCCCGTCACCACCACGCCCCGCAGGACCACGATGGCCGCTGTCGACGCCCCCCGGGCAGCGACCACGTATCCCGCGCCCGCCAACGCCAAGAACCTCACCGGCGGCCCGTACGACTACGCGGCCATGGCGACGTACGCCGAGACGTACTGGAAGAACTACAACCCCGCCTACCGGAGCTTCAACGCGGTCGGCGGCGACTGCACCAACTATCTGAGCCAGGTCCTGAAGGCGGGCGGCTGGACGACGGTCACCAGCTCGGACGAGGAGTACGGCACCTGGAACTACGGCACGTCCTCGCAGACCGACACCTGGGTCGGCGTCAACGAGTGGTCCTGGTTCACCCAGACCGCCCGGCGTTCCACCCCCCTGGCGAACGTCTACCAGATGGACATCGGCGACGTGATGCAGATGGACTTCGACAAGGACGGGTCCAAGGACCACTCCATGATCACGTCGTACCGGAGCTCCGGCGGTGTGCCGTATCTGACCTACCACGACGCCGACACCTACCGGCGATCGGTGTCGAGCCTCATCGCGTCGTACCCGAACTCGGCGTTCTACGCGTACCGCACCTGATCGGTTCCTGACGGGCACCTGATCAACAGCTGATCAGGCCGGACCTGGGCGAAGCCCCGCGGCGTGAGTGACGCGTGCGACACGTGCGACACGAGCGTCGCGGGGCTGCCGCCAGGCCGGTAAGGCCGCTCGGGCGAGCCTGGGACCTGGTGCTTCCCAGGGTGTCCCGCTCCCACGGGCATTCCAGCGAGCCCCTCATGCACTCCCGTGAACCCCCGTGAACCCCCGTGAACCCCCGTGAACCCCCATGCAACCGTGATCCCCCTCAGGCGCCGCCGCGCTCCTCGCGGATCTGCGCGACCACCCGTGCCACCGTCTGCCGCACCGCCTCCGTCTCGGTCAGGAAGTGCCAGTAGTCGGGATGCCGGCCCTCCAGCGTGGCGACCGCCCGGTCGAGCCGGGCCACGGAGTCGTCGAGCGGGCGGGCCTGCCGGGGATCGGGGGTGCTGCGGCCCGCCATGGCCAGCCGCTGCGCGTCCCGGATCGCGAACCGGGTGCGGTCGATCTCCTGCTGGGGGTCCTTCTGCACGGCGTTCAGCCGCCGCAGCCGGTCTCCGGCCGCCGACACGGCCTCGTCGGTGTTGTTCAGCAGCGCGCGCGCCGTCGCCAGCAGCGAGGTCGCGTCCGGCCAGCGCTGCGCCTCACGCGCGGCCCGTGCCTCCTTCAGCTTCAGCTCGGCCTGCCGTACGTTCTCCTCGGCCTGGTCCGGCACATGCTGGAGGTCCTGCCAGCACGCCGCGGAGAACCGCCGCCGCAACTCGCTCAGCACCGGCTCCACCTGCCCCGACCGGGTCGTCAGCGCCTGTGCGCGGGTCCGCAGGGAAACGAGCCGGTGGTCGATCTCGGCGGCCCGCTCCGGCAGCCGCGCCGCCTCCGCGCGCACCGCCGCGGCCTCCCGTGAAACCCGCTCGGCGCGCTCCAGCGTCTCCGGCACGCCGTGCTGTCCGGCGCCCTGGTTGAGCTTGGTCAGCTCGGGCCCGAGGGCGGCGAGCCGGGCGGCGAGGTCGTCGGCCCCGAGCCCCGACTGCCGTACGGAATCGAGGGCGTTCGAGGCGGCGAGCAGGGCCTGCCGGGCGCGCTCGACGGCCGGGGCCAGGCGGGCGAGTTGTGTCTCGGCCTTGCCGAGCAGCGGGCCGAGGCCCTGCTCGAACCGGTCCAGCTCGGACTTCACGCGGCCCAGTTCGTCCTTCGCGGCGGTGAGTTCGCCCCGGGCCCGCGCCGCGACCGACGCCTCCAGCTCGTCCCGGTCCAGATCGTGCGCGTCGACGGCGGTGATGTACTTCTGGCTGGCCTCGTCGATCCGCCGCCCCAGCGCCTCGAAATCGGAGACCGCGCGCCGGGCGGCGGGGGAGTCGTCCACGGCCGTGATGGTCTCGATCGAGATCCGCAGGTCACGCTGGGCGGTGTCGAGTTCGTAGAACGCCGCCGCCGCGGCGTCCTTGGCGGCCTGTGCCTCGGCCCGATGGCCCTCGGCCCGCCCGCCGAACCAGCGCCGGGTGCCGCCTCCCGCGAAGGCCGCGGGCAGCGCCAGGGCGGCGAGCAGGGGCAGCGCGACGAGAGTGAGCACGTCACGGGCGACGTACGAACGAGGACGGCTCACCGGCCGCCGCCCGGGCGAGACGTTCCGCCGAGCGGGAAGAGGGTGTGCCGGCCGCGCGCGTCGCGCGAACGGCGAGTACGGCTGCGAAGGTGTCGCCGTCACATCCCTCTCCCGTGCTGTCATCCGCCTTGCCCGGCTGTCATTCTCCCACCGGTTAAGGACGAACACACGGGCCGGTCAGTTCGCGGTTCGTACTGTGATCTTTCCGTCGCCCGTGTGCGCGGAGACCTGGTGGGCGCTCGTGTCGTCCCGGGGCACGTCCACGTCGACCGAACCGTCACCGCTGCCGGTCGTCACCCGGTAGGCGGCCCGGGGCAGCACGATCGAGACGGAGCCGTCCTGGCTGCGGGAGTCCACCAGGTCCGGCACGGAGCCGAGTTCGAGCCGTACCGAGCCGTCCTCGGTACGGGCGCGCACGCTCCGCGCGTCCACGCCGACCGCCCGGATCGAGCCGTCGCCGCTGCGCAGATCGAGCGGCCCCGAGGAGTCGTTGACCCGCACCGAACCGTCCGCCGTACGGATGCTCAGCGCCTCCTCGAAGCCCCGGGCGGTCACCCGTCCGTCCCCGTCCTCCACCTTGACGGCCGTTCCGCGCGGCACGACGATCCGGTGCCGGGCCGAGCAGTCGGCGATGACGCCCGAGCACTTCATCCGCAGCACCAGCCGGTCGTCGTCCTCCATCGCCCAGGTGACCTTCGGGTCCCCCCCGACGGCGACGTGCCCCTGGAACCACCGGGTGACCTGGACCTCACCGGCCTTCGCGGAGTCCGACACCACCAGATCGAGCGCGGAGTCGTCCGAGTCGACGGTCAGGGTCCGGCCCTGCAGCGCGAAGGACCGCTGCTCGGGCTCCTTGTCGTCCCCGGCGGACGCGCCGCACGCGGTGGCGCCGAGGACGATCGCGATCACCGCACCGCCGACGGCGGCGGCACGGGTGCGCGAGGCCCCACGGGTGCGGGTCCGGGTACCGCTGCGGGTGGGTGTGCGGGCCATGATGATCTCCCCCTGGGACGGTCTGCGAGTCGCTTCGACACCTGACCGGAGCCGGTCCGCGAAGCCTCTTCGACGTTAGGCACCAAGGAAGCCCGGGGGGATCCGGGCCGCTCCCGAATATGGGGTGGGGATAACCCCCGGGCCACCCCGCCGGCGGGACAGCGACACAGCCGGACCGTCGAGGCACCGACGCCGACGAGCCGCCCGAGCTGCCCCGCCCGACACCACACCGACGTCACCCACCCGAGGCAGGGGGACACCATCTGCTGCCTGCTGCCTGCTGCCTGCTGCCTGCTGCCTGCTGCCTGCTGCCTGCTGCGCGGCGAGCACTCCGTCCCGGGTGCGGATTCGTCGCACCCGCTCCGTCTTGTCCCGGGCGTGGTCCGGGCGTGGTCCGGGCCCGCCACTCGCCGGATACGGGTTTGCGGGGCATCCCCCCGGGCAATGTAGGCTGTCGACTCGTCCTGGGCGCGTAGCTCAGTGGTAGAGCGCCGCCCTTACAAGGCGGATGTCGGCGGTTCGAAACCGTCCGCGCCCACCAGGCCAAAGACCCCCAGCCGATCATGGCTGGGGGTCTTTGACATCCGGATCTGAAATCAGTGCTGGTACTACTCGCGCTGTAGGCGCCGCGTGAGTAGCCGATCGGTGGAGCGCCGCCGGCCCATGCGCGCGGCACTCCTGCAATGGCTGGGTGACCTCGCCGACGATGCGACGTACGACGAAGACGGCCCGGGAGAACCTGACGATGTCGCCGCGGTGCGCGCCGTCCTCCCGCTGATCTACGAGGCGGCGCGGCCGTACCTTGTTGATCCGGACCTTCTGATCCGGGAAGCTGCGGTGCACGCAGCCGCGATGACGCTCGCCGCGCCTGAACTGGCCGACCCATCCCGAAGCTCGTGCCGCTGGTCCGCAGCACTCTGAGCACCAGCGAGTACCGTGTTTACCGATACCTCGCTAAGCGGTGCCTCGTGACCTGGGGTGCAGAACCCGGCCCCCTACCCATGATCGCCGGAAGGCGTCGCTCATCCTTGCCTCGGGCGGATCAAGGGCACAGACGCCAGTCGCGCCACAGAGGTGACCAGCCCTGGTATGAGGAACCATGCCGGCAGATTCTCCGCCGGCATTCCGACGGAGAGGGCCGCTACGGACAGCATCAGCTGCACCGCTGCCACGAAGCAGCCGAACGTCCGGTTCGGAGGCAGCCAGGGCAGCGACGCCCAGGCGACTGGCAGCAGTAGCCATAGAACGAGCGCGATCACCATTAATACCTTCTGCCTACTGACTCACCGGCTTGGTGGCCCCGGAGGATTTGGGGCCACCCGCGAACCGTCGCGGTCGCTGCCGACGACCGAACGCGTCAGACCATATGCGCCTCGGTGCTGCTGAATGCCGGTCAGGCCCAACCTCCCCCCCCCCGCAGCCGTCGCCCCCGACCACAGCCGTGTAGGCCCCGACCACGCAGGCGGGCGGAAGCGAGAACGTCATCCGCGGTCAAGGGCATGCCTCCGGCGGGGGCGCTCAGACTCTGGGACGGGAGGGGCGCCGTAGGCGAGTGCCGGCCGGTTCGTGGCGAGCGGGGATATGGCACGTCCGAGGTGCGCCGAACCCCTTGGTGATGAGTTGGCCGCCTGTTACCTTCGCGCATGATTACGGGACTCTGCGCTTCCCTCGTCGGCGGCGTGATCGGGAGGCTTCTCCTTGCGCGGCGGGCGCGGCGAACAGCCACTCAGACCGAAGCGGGGCAGACAGTCTTCTTCCAGGTCGGGGCCAACCTGCCGGACGAGGGTCCCCGATACAGCCTCGGCCAGGTACGCGCCGGCGGCAGGTTCCAATGGAAGCCTCGCTGGTCGAGGACGCGCCTGCGTGAACTCCCGAAAGATCTGCGCTACATCCGCGCACGCCGAGCCACCCTCCGCGAAATGTTGTGGGTCCCGGCCAAAGCGCTGGTGATCGAGTGTGAATCGTCCGCGGTGCCTGTACGGCTATGGGCCTACCCGCAGCAGGCGGTGCACGTCGTGGAGATGATCCGGCGTGCAAGTGGCCCGAACGCGTCGAGCGCCCCGGTTCCGGACGTCAGCAGCTGACGCCGGTAGGCGCGCACAGCGGCGGTCGACGCAGCCCGTGCCACAACCGCGCCGGACTGGGCGGGGTCTCACGGGGAATTGCGGCTGCTGACGGAGGTCACAGCCGGCAGACGCCGAAGTCCCAGTAGCCTGCGGAACAGCCCGCGACCTTGGAGGCTCCGTGACCCTTGTTGCTCTCACCGAACCGGATCGGCTGTGGTCGGCGCAAGAGGTCTTGATGCGTCCCAGTCCGGTGCCGGCGGCGGCCGGGGTCTACGGATGGCACTTCGAAAAGGCTCCCTGCCCCGACCTTGATGCCGGGCGCCTGCTCTACGTCGGTATAGCCCCGCGACACATGGCGAACCGGACCAGCACGCAGAACCTGCGCAAGCGCGTGCGGTATCACTACCGGGGCAACGCGGCCGGGTCCACGCTTCGTCTCACGCTCGGCTGTCTGCTCGGGATGGAGCTGCGCCGCGTAGGCAGCGGGAAGCGCATGACCTTCGGCAGGACCGGGGAAGCCGCCCTCAGTCAGTGGATGGCGGAGAACGCCCGAGTGTGCTGGATCGAGCGGGAGGAGCCGTGGACGATGGAGTCCGAGCTCATCTCTCAACTCGATGTGCCTCTGAACCTCGACCAGAACCGCCACAACCCGTTCCACAGCCGCCTCACGGAAGTGAGATCCCAAGCCCGCCGTCTGGCAAGGGAGTTGGCCATCAGTACCTAGTCTGTCGGGAGCCGCGGAAAGTCGGACCCCTCTGACCTGTCCGTGCGCTGCCGAGGGACGCACCCAGCGTCTGTGCAGGCCCGTGCGAGGATCGCGACGTGAATGATCTACACGTCCGCCTCGCCGACGACGCCGACCTTGCCACTCTGGTTCGACTGCGCGACGACGCTGCCCGCTGGATGCTCGCCCAGGGCATCACCGGCCAGTGGCAGCCCGGCCAGCTGGACGAGGACCACTTCCGCCGGACCATGGCCGGTGGTGAGGTCTGGCTCGCCGAGGCCGACGGCCGCGTGGCCGGGGCCTGGGAGCTGTGGTGGGAGGACGAGGACGCCTGGGGACCGCAGCCGCCGGTGGCCGGCTATGTGCATCGGCTGATGGTGGACCGCGACAGCGCGAAGCCGGGAACGGGGCGGCTTCTGCTGCGCGCCGCGGAGCGCCGCGTTGCCGCGGCGGGGAGAGGGCTCGTACGTCTGGACTGCCTGGCCGGCAACGCACGTCTGAACGCCTACTACCTGGACGCGGGCTACCGGGTCGTTGGACGCAAGGCAGGCAAGCCGCAGCCGGGCGGTGCACCCAAGTCATTCACGCTCCTCGAGAAACCAGCGCTGACAACCGTCGACAGCTGAGTCGCAGTCACGGCAGCTCCAGGTCGACGTCGCTACGCCGACCGCCCGGCTCGTGCGCCCGCGAGGGGGCGTGATGACTCGTCCGGCCCCGAGCTCGGCGACCCCGGCCACCTCACATCGGGCACGCACCGGATGGAGCCGGACGGGACACGCGTACCCGGCATACGTGTTCCGCTCGCGGGTGCGCGGCTCCCCTGACGTGTCGCACGGGAGGAAGACGTGACCCGGATGGTGAAGATGGGGCACCGGCCGTGAAACGTGCAGGGGCATGGTCGGACGGCCCCGACGGAGGGTGTGGTGGCTGAGGTGGCGGAAGACTCGATGGAAAGTCAGGCGAGCGAGCGGGTCGAGACCTCCGTGGAGCTCGGGGGCTACCAGCAGGAGCTGAAACGGACGCTCGGCTCCTTTCAGGTGTTCGCGATCTCGTTCGCGTTCATCTCGGTGGCCGTCGGCATCTTCGCGACCTACGACGACGTACTGCAGACCGCGGGACCGGTCGGGATCTGGCTCTGGGTCATCGCGGCGGTGGGACAGGTCCTGGTGGCGCTGGTGGTCGCGCAGCTCGCTGCCCGCATCCCGCTCAGTGGCTCCTCCTACCAATGGGCGTCACGGTTGACCAACCCGAAAATCGGCTGGGGGTTCGGTTGGCTGGCCTTCTGTTACCTGGCGATCGGCGTGGTGGCGGTCGACAACGCGCTGGCGAGCCAGGCCTTCATGCCGCTCGCCGGCATCGAGCCGGACGAGGGCACCGCGCGCCTGATCACGGTCGTGGTACTTCTCCTCCAGGCCTTGCTGGCAGTGGCCTCGACCCGCATCGTCAGCGTGATCAACACAGCCGCGGTAGGCATCGAACTGGCACTGGTCGTGGTGGTGGCGATCGCGCTCACCATCGCCGTGGTGGTCACGGGTGACGGCGCGGCCGACAACCTCGTCTCGCGCGGTGTCACCGAGAACGCCCCCGACTACTTCGCCGTCGGCGGCGGGCTGATGCTCGCGATGATCATGGGCCTCGCGACGCTCGTCGGCTTCGACGCCGCGGCGAACCTGGCCGAGGAGGCCAAGGATCCCCATCGCAGCGTGCCGCGGGCGATCGTGGGGTCGGTCGTGGCGGCCGGACTGCTGGGCATGCTGTTCCTGATCGCGCTCACCGTCGCGATCGACGACATCCCCCGGGTCAGCGCCAGCGGCTCACCTGTCGCGGCGATCATGCGCGATCAGCTCGGCCCGGTGATGGAGAAGACGCTGCTGGTCGCGATCACGTTCGCGTTCTTCGGCGCGGGGATGGTCGTGATGGTGGCGTGCTCACGGATGATTTTCGCGATGTCGCGGGACTCGCGCTTCCCCGCCCATCGCTTGCTGCGACGGGTCAATCCGCGCACGCAGACGCCGATCCCGGCGACGGTCCTGATCTTCGCCCTGGGGGTCCTCCTGATGGTCGCCCTGCCGGGTGCCGCGCTGCTGGAGCTGATCACGGCGTCGACGATCCTCCCCGCCATCACCTACGGCTCGACGGTCGTCCTCTACTTGGCGGTGCGGGGTGGACTGGACCGAAGGAAGGGCGCGTTCGACCTCGGGCGCTTCGAGCTTCCCGTCGCGGTCTGCGCTCTGGTGTGGACCCTCGTGGCCCTCTTCGTGCTGGTGTCACCCCGGGACGCGCTCGTTTCCGTCGTGATCGTGGTCGGCCTGCTCGTCGCGGGCGGGCTGTTCTTCCTCTTCATGCTGAAATTCGACCGCGAGGTGCTGGAGGCCGAGCCCGGGGACGTGGGTGCCTTCAAGCACTGATCTTCCGGATCCGGTTCGAAGGATTCCGGAACCTCCGACCGGGCCTCCGGAATCCTTCAGATTCTCCGACCGGATCCTCCGGAATCCTTGAGATCCTCCGGAATCACCGGAATCACCGGAACCGGACGACGAAGCCCCCAGCCGTGACCGGCTGGGGGTCTTCGTCCTGGTGGGCGCGGATCAGGCGAGTGACGCCCATGTCTTCCAGTACGTCGAGTCTCCGGCCTGGACGCGGTTCTTGAAGGTGCCGGTGCCGGTGCCCGTGTTGAGCCAGAGGTTGTCGGAGGTGTCACGGGAGACGAGGTCGTTCTTGCCGTCGCCGTCGATGTCCCCGGCGCCGATGACGTCCTTGTAGGTGCGGCCCCAGTCCTTGAAGACCTGGACGCGGTCCTTGAGCTTCCCGGTGCGGGTGCCGTCGTAGCGCCAGAGCTTCCCGGAACCGTCGAGGGTGAGGACGTCACCGAGGCCGTCGCCGTTGAGGTCCCCGGCGCCGATGACACGCTTGTAGCCGGTCCAGGCGGAGCGGATCTTCACGCGCGGCAGGAAGCCGTCGGTGCCGTTGTGGGCGTAGAGGTAGAGGTCGCCGGAGGCCGCGTTGCGGGCCAGCAGGTCCGGGCGGCCGTCGCCGGTCTGGTCGCCGCTGGAGAGCAGGGTGTCGTAGGCGCTCCAGTCCCGGGACAGGCGACGGTAGGCGGAGTCGGGCGTGGGCAGTCCGCCGCAGACGGGGGTGTAGAGACGGGTCTCGCCGCCGGGCAGCCGCACGACGAGGTCGTTGCAGCGGTTGCCGTCGAAGTCGCCGAACGGCACGAGCCGGGTCTCGTCCGCCCAGGGGCGCGCCTGGAAGGTGAGGAGGGGGTTGGCGGTGTCCCGCGTGAGCAGGTTCATCGTGTCGCTGCGACCCGTGCCCAGGATGTCCGAGCGGGTGCTGTCGGCGTAGTCGTGCCACTTGGGCAGGGACCGGGTGGACGTGGTCGCGGTGAACGCGGCGCGCGAGGAGCCGTCGGCTGCCGACTGGGTCCAGACGGCCACCGGGCGTCCCTTGTCGTCGGTGGCCACCCGGCCCGCGCTGGTGGTCCCGTCCGTCAGGGAGTTGAGGGTGCGCGGCTTGGAGACGCTGCCGACCCCCACCGTCTGGGCGACGAAGTCGCGGCGGACGGTGCGGCTCGAGACGAAACGCTTCTGCGTGTACGTGACGACCAGTGATCCGTCCGCGGTCCGCGTGCTGCTGAACGAGTCGTCCTCGGTGGACCCGGCCAGATCCTGCCGGGCGTTCCAGCCGCTCCCGGCGGCGAGACGCGTGGCGACGGCCGGACCGCTCGCCCCTGAACCGACCGCCGTGACATCGCCGTTCGGGGCCGTGAGCAGCTCGGCGGGCTGGGAACCGTTCGCGTAGATCCCGGTGCTCTCGGCCGGACCCCAGTTCGCCGCCCCGGCCGGCTTGCGGGCGTAGTTGTTGAAGGAGAGCAGCTGGAACCCGCCCTGCGGGTGGGCGGCCAGCGTGACCAGCCGGGGCTTCTCGCCCAGTTGCGGCAGATCCCGCGGCGCGGTCCAGGACGCTGCCCCGGCGGGCTTCTCCAGGTACTTGTAGTGCCACTGGTACGCCGTCGGGTCCGGGTCGACCCCGTCACCCGTGTAGTAGCTGTCACCGCCCCAGATCAGTCCCAGGGCGCCGTCCTTGGCGACGGCGAGGCGCAGATCCCGCAGGTGGTAGTCGTAGACGTTGTCGGGCCGGACGATCGGCTCCGGGAGCCGGTCGAGGACCACGGGCGCGGACCAGGTGCCCGTCGGACCCGAGCGCTCGACCACGGTCAGCCGGTGGTCCTGGTCCATCCAGGCCACGGCCTGGCGGCCCGTGGTGCCGGCCGCGACGGCGGTGACGCGCGTTCCCCGGTAGTAGCCGTCGGTCGCCGAGGTGCCCTTCGCGACGACCTGGGCGGGACCGAAGGCGGTGGCGTCGGGCGCCAGCCGGGACATCCGCAGCGTGGCGGTCGTCGCGTCGGCGGCCTTCTCCCACCACAGGAGCGTGAGCGCGCCGTCGTCCGTGCGGTGGAGTGTGGCGCCGGGCGCGGGCTCGGCCGACTGCCAGGTGGAACTGCCCGCGGGCCTGACCGACAGCACGGTCTTGCCGCCCTGCTCGAAGAGCCCCGCCAGGGTGCCGTTGCGGGCCGACTGGAGGTCGATCACCGCGGTGACACCGGGCAGTTGCTTCGGCGTGCTCCACGGGCCGATCCCGACGGCGACCGCGGAGGTGGCGGCGGTGCCGGCGGCGGACGGAGCCGCGTGCGCGCTCGGCACGGTGACCGCCAGCGCGAGTACGGGAACCAGCGCGCTCCCCAGAAGCGCGCGCGACTGCATGATCATGTGGAAGGCCCCCCCGGGCTTGATCTCATGAAAGTAGTCGCAGCGTATATCAGCCAAGATCACGGAAATGGGTGTGCCCCGGTCCGCGCCGACGCCGGACCCGCACGGGGTGTACTCGCGCGGGCCGGCGGTGACCTCCGCTTCCGCGGGGACCAGGACCCGCGCAGGTTCTCCGGCTCGGTGGCGTCCACGGACCGTCCGCCTCGCTAGCCGGCGTCCAACGGCCTCTCGAAGAAGGTCTCCAGGACCACCGTGGCCTGCGTCCCGCTGACCCCGTCGATCGCGTACAGGCGGCGCAGCACGTCCTGGAGCCCCTCGGTGGTCGCCGTGCGCACCTTCACCAGGACGGTGGCGCTGCCCGCGATGACGTGGGCCTCCTGGATCTCCGGCACGGCGGCGAAGTCCTCGGCCCGGTCGCCCATCCACACCGTCGAGTCGACCAGCACGAAGGCGAGGACCCCGCGGTCGAGCGCCGCCGGGTCGACGTCGACCGTCGTGGCCCGGATGACCCCCTGTTCGCGCAGCTTGCGCACGCGCTCGTGCGCGGCGCCCGCGGAGAGGCCGACCGCCTTGCCCAGGGCGGCGTACGACTGGGTGGCGTCCTGCTGGAGCAGTGCGATCAATCCACGGTCGATGTCATCAACTGACTTCATGCGAAGACCATATCTGATTCGGTGCACTGCATGTTACGTTGAATCACATCTTGGTCAGTCACTTCGAGAGGATGCCATGTCCGTCGACGGCCCGTACGAGATCCTGGACGACCGTTTCCGCGCCGGACGCTGTGCGAACGGCGACAGCCGGCTGGAGGTCCTGTACGACGACTGCCGCTGGGCCGAGGGGCCGCTGTACCTCCCCGCCTGGCGTCAGGTGATCTGGAGCGACATCCCGAACGACCGCATCCTGCGCTGGGACGAGGCCACGGGCGCGGTCGGCGTGTTCCGTACCCCGGCCGGCCACAGCAACGGCAACACGCTCGACCGGCAGGGCCGCCTGGTCACCTGCGAGCAGGGCAACCGCCGCGTCACCCGCACCGAGCCCGACGGGACGGTGACCGTCCTCGCCGACCGGTACGAGGGCAAGCGGCTCAACAGCCCGAACGACTCCGTCGTCCGTTCCGACGGCACGGTCTGGTTCTCCGACCCGGACTTCGGTATCACCAGCGACTACGAGGGTCATCGCGCCGCGTCCGAGATCGGCGCGTGCAACGTGTACCGGATCGATCCCGCGACGCGGGAGGTGAGCCTCGCCGCCGACGGGTTCGCGGGACCGAACGGCGTCATCCTGTCCCCCGACGAGCGGCGGCTGTACGTCTCGGACTCGAGGGCCGCCCGGATCCATGTGTACGACGTCCGGGAGGACGGCACGCTCTCCGACGGGAAGGTCTTCGCGGAGGCGCGCGGCGACGTCCACTTCGACAACATCCGCTTCGACGACGAGGGCCGCCTGTGGGCCGCCGCGCTGGGGGACGGTGTCCACTGCTACGACCCCGACGGCACGCTCATCGGCCGGCTGCGCGTACCGGAGCCCGTCTCGAACATCGCCTTCGGCGGCCCGAAGAACAACCGCCTGTTCGTCACGGCCACCACCTCGCTGTACTCGCTGGTGATGTCGGTGACCGGGGCGCCGCGGCTCTAGAGCCCGACGGGCGCCGCCTTGTGACGGTGTCTCACATGTCCAGTGGGGTCACGCGCAGTTATGCCGGGGTCTCTCGCGTGTGCTTCAGCCGCATCCGGGCGTCGACCTTCTCCAGAGGGGTGACCTCCGACCAGAAGCGGTGACCGGAGACGAATACGGCGAGCTCGCGTTCGCGCTGCCGGAGCTTCTCGACCTCGGCCTGTTCGTCGTCGGTCCAGCCGGGGGAGGCGGGGCGCTCCACCTTGCGCCAGCCGCCGGTGTCGCTGAAGCCGTCCAGCGGTTCCACCGACCAGGGGAGTCGTTTCAGCAGGGCCAGTAGCTCGGCCCGGACCTGATGCAGCTCCTCCTGACCGGCGAGGAGGTCACTCGGAAAGTCATAGGTCGCAGCCACGCGGCAATGCTACGCCTGTTCGATTTTGTGATGCGAGTTCCTTCCGGGACTTCACGCGAACGGGTGTTCCGCACCGCTCTGACCTGGGGAGGGCCGCTCCGTCCCGGCGTGTGGCGCCGCGTGCCGGGACGGAAGTGTTCAGGCAAACTGTACAGGCTGAACTGGACAGTCTGGACTGTTTATTTTACCGTGGCCGTATGGATCAGAGCGGCAGTCACCGGACCGACGCGGGCGTCTCGGATTCCGCCGCCCGCGCCGCGCAGGATCTGCGGGTCGCGTTCAGCCTGCTCCGGCGGCGGATCCGTGAGGTCTCCGAGGCGCAGGACCTCACGCCCTCCCAGGTCTCCGCGCTCACCCTGGTGAGCAAGAGCGGGGCCGCCACGGCCAGCGCGCTGGCGGCGACCGAAGGGGTGCGCCCGCAGTCGATGGCCGCCACGCTCGCGGCCCTCGACCAGTACGGACTCATCCAGCGCAACCCGGACCCCGGGGACGGCCGGCGGCAGCTGGTCACCCTCACGGACGCCGGGCGCGAGCGCGTCGAAGGCACCCGGCAGGCCCGTTCCGAGTGGCTCGCCCGAGCCTTCCAGGAGCGCTGCACGGAGGACGAGCGGCAGAAGGTCATCGAGGCCATGGCCCTGCTGGAACGGCTCACCCGGCCGTGATACCCACGCTCCGGGAGCGGTTCCGGCAGCGACTCACCCTCGCGCACCGCCGTCCGCCCGATCGCTTCGACCGTCGGCTGATCGCCCCGATGGTCCTCGGTTCCGTGCTGAACCCGGTCAACTCCTCCATGATCGCGGTGGCGTTGGTGCCGATCGGCAGCGCTCTCGGGGCGCCTCCCGCTCAGACCGCGTGGCTGGTCTCCGGGCTGTATCTCGCCACCGCGGTGGGGCAGCCCGTCGTCGGACGGCTCGTCGACATGTACGGCCCGCGACGTCTCTACCTCGCCGGTACGGCGACGGTGGGCATCGCCGGACTGCTCGGCGCCCTCTCACCGAACCTCGGCGCGCTGGTCGCCGCCCGGGTCCTGCTCGGGTTCGGCACCTCGGCGGCGTACCCCGCCGCCATGCACCTCACCCGGAGCGAGGCCGAACGCACCGGGCAGGACAGCCCGGCCGGTGTGCTGACCGCGCTCGCGGTCTCGGCCCAGACCGTCGCCGTGGTCGGGCCCACCCTGGGCGGCCTGCTCATCGGTGTGGGCGGCTGGCGCACCATCTTCCTCGTCAACGTGCCGCTGTCGCTGGCCTGTCTGGTCCTCGGGGCGCTCCGGCTGCCGAAGGTCCGGAAGCCGACGCCGCACCCGGCCGGGAGGCCCCCGGCCCACCCCGTCCCGCCGACGCCGGGCACGAACGCCGCGGTGCACCCGAACACCACCCCGGATCCGGCCACCCCGCGGGGCGAGGCGCACGCTTCCGCCGCGCGCCGCAAGGGCTCAATGGCCTGGCCAATCAGAACGCCCTCTACCGGCAGGCCGACCCCGCCCGGATGGGTTCCGCGGCCGGACTGCTGCGCACCGCCACGTACCTCGGCGCGATGGCGGCCTCCGCCGCCGACGCCGCCTTCTTCACGCACGGCGCCGACACCGGCGGCCTGCACCACCTGGCCCTTTTCATGCTCGCCGGAGCAGTGCTGCTCCTGGCGGCGACCCTCATCGACCGATCCCTTCGCCAACTCACCCCCCGAAAGGCCTGAACCATGGCAGTCACCACGCTCGACCCCCGCACCGCGCTCGTCCTCATCGACCTCCAGCACGGCATCGTCGGCAACCCGGGCCTGGCCCCGCACGCCGCCTCCGACGTCCTGCCGCGGGCCGTCCGGCTCGCGGAGGCCTTCCGCGGCCACGATCTCCCGGTCGTCCTCGTACGGGTCACCGCCGCGGCCGACGGCGCGGACGCCGTACGGGGCCGCATCGACGGCCCGAGCCGTGGCCGCGCCTTCCCGGAGGGCTGGGACGTCATCGTCGAGGAACTGGCCGGGCACCCCGGGGACATCACCGTGACCAAGCGGAACTGGGGCGCCTTCTACGGCACCGACCTCGACCTGCAGCTGCGCCGCCGCGGCATCACCCAGATCGTGCTGGCCGGCATCGCCACCAGCATCGGCGTGGAGTCCTCGGCCCGTGCCGCCCACGAGCACGGCTACCACGTCACCCTGGCCACCGACGCCATGTCCGACCTCGACCCCGAGACGCACCGCAACAGCGTCGAGCGGATCTTCCCCCGCCTCGGTGAGACCGGGACGACCGAGGAGATCGTCGAGCTGCTCGACAAGACGCGGGCCTGAACGAAGGCTCCCGACGGGCCGCCGCTACCTTGGGGTCCGTGACCCTGGATGATCTTCGCGTGTTCGTCGCCGTGTGCCGGGCCGGGAGCCTGAGCGCCGTGGCCCGGGAGCTCGGCTGTACGCAGTCGGCGGTGAGTCAGCACGTGCGCCGGCTGGAACGGGAGGTCGGGGTCGCGCTCGTCGAGCGGCGGGCCCGGGGCGTGGTGCCCACCGGCGCCGGGCGGGTCCTCGAACGGGCCGCCGCCGACGGGATGGCCGGCCTCGACCTCGCGCTGCGCCGGCTCGACGAGCTGGCGCGCGGGGGCGGCGGTGCGGTGCGGATCGCCACCGGCGGCACCACCGTGCGGCACTTCATGGCCGAGGCCGTGGTCGAGTTCCGGCGGCACCATCCCCGGGTGAGCCTGGAGTTCCGGACCGAGAACTCCAGCCGGAGCTGCTTCGAGGCGCTCGCCGACCACGGCCTGGACCTCGCTTGGATCACCCTCGGCCCGCCCGTACGCGGGGTCGAGCAGCGGCCCGTCGCCGAACTCCCCTGGGTGCTCGCCGTACGCGCCGACGACGAACTCGCGGGGCGGGAGCGGATCGAGGGGGAGGAGCTGGCCGGGCTGCGGATCGTCGGGCTGCCCGAGAACTCCACCTCGCGCGCCCATCTCGACTCCGCCTACCGGGAGTTGGGGATACCTGCGGGCGCCTCCGACACCAGCGTCGCCGACTGGGACACCGCGATCCTGCTCGCCGAACTCGGCCTCGGCCATGCCGTCGTCCCCGACCTGCCCGGCCTGCGAGGCCCCGGCCGCCCCGGCCTCCGCTTCCTCCCGATACCCGCCCTGCCGCCCCTCACGGTCGGCTGGGCGGTGCGCCGGTGGGACGCCCTGTCACCCGTGGCGCACGCCTTCGCCGACACGGTGGCCCGGCACCGCGCGGGCGGCGCCGGGACCGTGGCGGGGGACTGACGCCGGTACCGGTCCCGTAAGCCCTGGCGTGCCCCGGATGTCGTCGGATGGTGCCGCTCGGTCCTGTAGGCCCGGACGGCATCGGGCACCGCCCGGATCTCACCGGCCCAGGACGCTGCCGTGCGCCACCCTGGTCCCGTGGGCCATGGACCTCGTCGACCGCCGCCCCGGTATCGTGAGCCGTGGACGTCATGGGGCGTCGCCCCGCCTTCAGTCGTCCGCGCCGGCGGCCGGTGTCAGCTCCCGCACCAGCGCGCTCGCCACCGGTACCGGTACCCCGGTCCGCTCCGCCGCCCGCAGCAACGCACCGCCGATGGCGTCGAGTTCGAGCGTGCGGCCCGCTTCGGCGTCGCGCTGCATGGAGGACTTGGTGCCCGCGGGGAAGGCGTCGTACCGGGCGAGGGCGGCCGCCGCGTCGACCGGGGCACCGCACGCGCGGCCGACCGCCGCCGTCTCCTCGACGAGAGCGGCCAACTCCTCGCGGTGCAGCGTGCGTACGTCGCCCACCGGCACCCCGTACCGCGTCGTCAGCAGCGCGAACGGCGCGAGGAACGACATCTTCGCCCAGAGCGTCGCCGCCTCGCCGTCCTGGACCCGGGCCCGCACCCCGGCCCACTCCAGGGCCCCGGCGAGCGAGTCGACCCGCGCCCTCGGCGCCGTGTCCCCGGTCAGATCGACCTCGGCGAACGGACTGCCGTGCTCGATCACCCCGGGCGCGATCCGCGTCGACTCCACGCGGATCACCGCGGGGGCCACCTGCTCGGGGCGGTAGCGCTCGCGCAGCGGTGCCGGGTGCTCGACGCCGTTCAGGAGCGGGACGACCAGAGCCTCCTCGCCCAGGGCCTTCGCCGGGACCCGCTCCAGGGCGGCGTCCAGGGAAGTCGCCTTGACCGCGATCAGGCACACGTCGACCGGCTCACGCAGTTCGGTGTCCGCCTCCACCCGCGCCGTGAAGTCGCCGAAGTGGCCGCTGCGCACCTCGATGCCGTCCGCGGCCAGCGTCCGCGCGGTCTCGTCCCCGGCGAGGCAGATCACCCGGTGGCCGGCACGGGCCAGAAGCGCGGCGAGCAGCCCGCCGATACCGCCCGGACCCAGCACCGCCACCGTCTGCCGGTCGTTCGCCATATGTCCTCGCTCCTCTCCGCGGGACCCCGAGCGGGGCCCCGGTGATGATCACAAGCGGCGGTCGCCCGAGTCAATCCTCGGATAACCTTGCCCAACTCCAAGGATTTGCTTGGGTATTGCGGGGGCGGGTTGCGCCGCTACGGCACCCGTACCGGGGCTCCCGGTTCCGGCAGGCGCAGCCGGTCCGTGAGACCGGCCTCCGCGAAGGCCTTCGTCAGGTTCGAACCGTCCTGGGTGAAGTGCCCCCAGTGCTCGAAGTGCAGCGGGACGACCCGGTCGGCACCGAGGATCTCCGCCGCCCGGGCCGCGTCCTCGCTGGTCAGGGTCAGCGGGGCGTCCGGCACCAACGGCGTGCGCGCCGCCCCCGCGAACAGCACGGCCACGTCGAAGGGCCCCTCCCGGCCCGCGATCTCCCGTACGACGTCCAGGGACGCGTTGTCGCCGCTCACGTACACCCGGGGCAGCCCCTCCCCGGACAGCACGAAGCCGGTCACCTCGCCCACGAGAGGCAGCGAGCCGTCGGGGCCGTGCTGCGCCGGGACGGCCGTCACGCGCAGCGCTCCGCCGTCCGGACGCTCCAGTTCGACGGACTCCCAGGGGCGCAGGGCCCGCACGGGCGCGCCGATCCGCTCGTGCGCCGACGCCGTCGACAGGGTCAGCGGGGCACCCCGGAGAAATGCGCGCCCGGACGTGTCCAGGTTGTCCGGGTGCTGGTCGTGGGAGAGCAGGACGGCGTCGACCGGGCCGAGCTCCTCGGCCCGCAGCGCGGGCCCCGCGGTCTTCACCAGCTCGCGTGCGCCGACGGGGTACTCGCCGGCGGCGTCGAAGGTCGGATCGGTGAGAAGCCGCAGGCCGCCGATCGCTATGAGGGCGGTGGGGCCGCCGACGTAAGTGATCTCCACTGAGGTCATGCTCTGCTCAATCCGCGGAGTCGGCGGCGGTATTCCCCGGCCGCGGCGGCCGGCTTCCGTCAGAAGTGACCACGACGGCGCCGTCCGCGCGAGACTGGAGTCATGTGCCGCAGCATCAAGACGCTTCGTCCGCCCGCGATCCCCGAGGAAGCCACCGAGGAGGAGATCCGTGCCGCCGCTCTGCAGTACGTCCGCAAGGTCTCCGGGTTCCGTGCCCCGGCCGCCCACAACCGTGAGGTCTTCGACCGTGCCGTCGAGGCGGTGACGGCGGCCACGGCCGAATTGCTGGACAGCCTGGAGGTGCGCGGGGCGGCCACCCAGCGCGCCGGATAGCGCGGCCGGCGGCTCAGCCGCCGGTGGCCGGCTGCCGTACCGCGGGACGGCGCACGAGATAGGCCGCGCCCGCTCCCGCGACGAACAGCGCTCCGAAGGAGACGCCCGTCGCGAGCCAGGTGGCGCCCAGCCACTGGCCGCCGAAGTAGCCGAGGGCGACGCTGTACCCGGCCCAGGCCAGTCCCGCGAGGACGGACCAGGGCAGGAACTCGCGGACCCGGCGGTGCGCCGCGCCCGCGCCGAGCGAGACGACCGAGCGGCCGGCCGGTGCGAAACGCGCGACGACGACCAGCACACCGCGGGCCCCGCCGCCGCGCGCCAGGACTTCGCCGAGACGTTCCTGCGCCCTGGTCAGGCGGCGGGAGCGGGCGATGGCGCGGTCCAGACGGTCGCCGCCGCGCCAGGCGAGGCGGTACGCCGCCAGGTCGCCGAAGACGGAGGCCGTGGCCGCGCAGAGGGTGAGCACCAGGATGTCGGGCACGGCGTGCGGAACGGCGCCGGTGGCCGAGCCCGCAGCGGCCGTCGCCGCCGCGATCACCAGGACACCGCTCGGCAGGACCGGCAGGAACACATCAAGAAGGACGGACACGGCGACCACCGCGTAGATCCATGGGCTGCCCGTCAGCGCCCCCACACTCTCCAGCACCGAAACTCTCCCCCGCTATCCCCCGTGGACACGACCGCGCCGCGACTCGCGGGGGAGTGGCGGGGCGCCGTGTGACAGCCATACAGCGTACGCCGCGGGTGTGACAGGAGATCCGCAGGGGCCGCATGTGTCGATCACATCACGTCCACGCCCCCGCACGCTCCGGTACGGCGTACGACTCGGATGTCCGCTATCGCCATGGATGCGGGCCCGGGTGAGCGGCGCGGAGGCGGGGCGAGCCGGTCCGGACGCGCGGGCGCCCGCCTCCGTGGGCGGGAGGCGGGCGCTCTCGGGCGGGGGTCAGGCGGTGACGGGCTCCGAGGCGCGCTGCTCCTCGGTGGCCGGGGAGGTGCGGGCGGCGAGCAGCCGGTCGAGGCCGAGGGCGCCGGAGCCCGTGAAGACGAGCAGGAGCATGGTCCAGCAGAACAGCGCGGAGAGCTCGCCGCCGTTCTGGATCGGCCACAGGGCCGCCGACTGGTGGACGTCGAAGTAGGCGTACGCCATCGAGCCCGAGGCGATGAACGCGGCGGCGCGGGTGCCGAGGCCGATGAGCACGAGCGCTCCGGCGACGAGCTGGATGACGGCCGCGTACCAGCCGGGCCAGGTGCCCGCGTCGAGGGTGCCGCCGTCGGTGCCGATCGCGCCGCCGAGCACGCCGAAGAGCGAGGCGGCGCCGTGCGCGGCGAAGAGCAGGCCGACGACGATGCGGAACAGGGCGATGGCGTACGGCTGGGCGCTGTTGAGGCGTCCGGTCATGTGGGGGAACTCCTTCGGTCTGGTTCGGTCCGGGCAGGGCCGGACCGTGGGACGGAACCGAGTGAGCCACCAAGGTTAGGTGCACCTAATCTATGCTTGCAAGTTCAACATTCAGCCATGGCCGGGCTTCCGTTTGCCGTTCCGCTTCGGCCGTCGCCGCACGTAGCGCGGCTCGCGCCACGGCATCGGCGTCCGAAAGGGTGACCGAATCCACTCCGGGCCGGGCGCCCGCCGCGGTCACCCAGTGCACGCCCTCCGTAGGCACCCCGAACGCGAACCGCCGTGCGTGCGGGCGGCCCTGACGGCTGATCAGGTGATAGGGGCGCGGCGTGACGTCCAGCCCCCCGGTCTCGTAGCCGTCGACGGTGTGCGGGCGGCACTGCCCCGTGCTCACCAGCCGGGCCAGGAGTTCGTCCGCGGTCCGTCGCACATCCGGTTCCGGTAGCCGTGCCTCCACGAGCGTCGTCGCGCGGACGGCCGACCCCGGAACATCGGGTGAGTGCGCCACCCATCCCCCGTCCTCGGCCCGCACCTCGAGCCGCGGACCGAGCACCTCCACGACGCCCGCCTCGATCAGCGCGGCCAATTCCTCGATGCGCCGCCGGGGCGGGCCGATGGAGAGGAAGGCGTTCAACGGCGTGTACCAGCGGTCCAGATGATCCCGGCGCGAGCCGCCCGGCAGCCCGCGGTGATCCACGATCCGGCGCAGCTCGTTGCGCAGATCCCGCAGCACGTCCAGGGCCGCCTTCTGCGGCCCGTCCACGTTGCCGAGCGCGGCCTGGGCGGCGTCCTCGCGCAGATGGCCGAGCAGCCACGCCCGCCAGCCGCCGGGACCGGCGAAGGCCTGCCCCGCGTACGGGCGCGCCATCCGGTCCCATGACCAGCGCTCGGTGTCCGCGACGCCGAACTCGTCCAGGAGGAAGGCCTCTTCGGTATCGCGGTGCGGGACGGCGAGGAATCGGTCCCGGAAATCGGCGGAGCCGCCGCGCCGCCCGGAATGCGCCAACAGGCCCTCGTAGTAGACCGATTCCACCTCCTTGGCGACCAACGGCCATATCTCGCGCAGGAAGTCCGGCGCCTCACCGGAGTCCGCGCGCTTGCGGAAGCGGGAGATCACCTCTTCGGTCAGGACGAGCGGCACATGACGGCCGTACGGGCCCTTCGCGTTGTCGCCGCGGGCCCGGTACGGGACGCCGCGCCGGGAGCCGGCGTACAGCCGCGGCTCGTCGCCCGAGGGCAGATAGCGCAGGCCGCCGCCCGCCCGGACGAAGCGGCCGCCGCGGCCGGTCGTCAACAGGGCCGTGTGGTCGAAGAAGTTGAGCCCGAGACCGCGCAACAGGACCGGCTCGCCCGGGGCGAGAGGGGAGAGGTCGACGTCGGCGGGGCCGGCCGGCGGAATGTGGGTCAGGCCGTGCCGCCCGGCGCACGCGGTCAGGCACCGCTCGGCCGGGTCCGGGAGCACCGGCAGATGGCCCTGCGCGAGGACCACGGCGGAGAGCCCCGACAGGGCGCGGCCGGTGGACAGGGCGAGCGCCTGGCGGCCGTCCGGTTCGTCCGTGAGCCGGAGCGCGCGGGCCGTGTGCACCTCGACCCGCACCTCGGGCGGGGCCCCGCGCACCACCTCGCCGAAGACCCACTCCAGGTAGCGGCCGTACTGGGCGCGGGTGGGATAGGCGTCCGGGCCGAGTTCGCCGCCCGCCCACGCGTGAAGGCTCGGCCCCGTGCGGATCGGCCCCGAACAGTCCACGCTCTCGTCGGTGAACAGGGTCACCTGCGAGGCCACGGTGTTCATCAGCAGATGCGGGGACTGCGCGGTGCGCCAGACGTGGCCGGGCCCCGGCGGGTCCGGATCGACGACGTGGACCGTCAACCGCCCGCCCGGAGCGAGGAGTTCGGGCGCGGAGGCGCAGAGGCGCTCCAGGACGCTGGTGCCCCGGGGGCCCGCGCCGACCAGGGCCACGGAGGCGCGGGGCCCGGCGGGTGACGAGGACCTCTGCGGTGCGAGGGCGGCGGAGCACTGGGGGGAGGGCTCTGCGGACAAGGGTGTGACTCCCGGGCGTGGGGGGCGCAGGGCGGCGGGCCGTCTACTGGAAGCGGACGGTCCGCCTCATCATGCCCGTCGCGTGCCGCGCCGGCCGAGCCCCGGGGCGTGTGATCGGCACCGGGTGTGGGATGCCTCACGCCCATCGGGGACGACACGCGCAACAACCGTGGGGAATGGCCCTATTGCGGGGTGATTACGGACTCCTCCACCGTCGTCAGCCGGGCGGCTCCCCCCGCGCGTCCGCCTCCGCCCCGTGTCTCCCGTGCCTGCTCGAGGCGGAGCGCGGCCGAACGGCCGTGCAGCGTCAGGGTCATCAGCTGATTGCCGAACCAAGGGCCGCCGGCCTTGCGCCAGTCGACCGACGGGCGCCCGCGGCGGCCGTGCCGGGCGAGGAGCCCGCCGAGCATCCGGGCCGGGTGGCTCCAGCCGAACCGGAAGCCGAGCCGTATGGAGAGCGGGATGGAGTTGTGGACGGGGGAGCAGGTCAGCTGGAGAACCCGGGCGGCGGGCTGCCGGGCCGGGTCGGCCCAGACCGGCTCGGCGACGTAGGCGTGGTGCACGTCTCCCGACAGCACGCACACCGTCGCCGGCGCGTGCTCTCCCGACCCGGCCTCGGCGATCAACTCCGCCAGCTCCTCGAACGACTCCGGGAAGGCCGCCCAGTGCTCCAGATCGGCCCCGCGGCGCAGCCGCTCGCCGAACCGCGCCCATCGAGCGCCGCGTTCGCCCCGGCACAGCACGGCGTCCCATGTCTCGGCCTGGTGGATCAGCGGGGGCAGCAGCCAGGGCAGGGAGGTGCCGATCAGGAGATGGTCCCGGGAGTCGGGAGTGTCCAGGGCCTGCTCGCGCAGCCAGGCCGCCTCCCCCGGATCGAGCATCGCGCGGTGCTGCTCGTCCAGGACGCGGGCCGAGCGGGTGTCGAGCATCAGGACCCGGGTCCGGCCGAAGTCGCGGCGGTAGCTCCAGCGGACCGAGGCCGGGTCGGCGTCGGCCTGGGCGGCGAAGGCGCGCAGCACGTCCGTGCCGTCGGGGGTCTCGCGCACGGCGGCGTACAGCAGGTCCCCGGCGAGCTCGCCCGGCGAGAGGTTGCCGAGGTGCTGGTGGACCCAGTACGACATCAGGCCGCTCAGCACCCGCTCGCGCCACCACGGGGTCGCCCGGATCTCGGCGAGCCAGGCCGCGCTGGTGTTCCAGTCGTCGATGACGTCGTGGTCGTCGAAGATCATGCAGCTGGGCACGGTGGACAGCAGCCAGCGGATCTCGGGGTCGAGCCAGGATTCGTAGTACAGGCGGGTGTATTCCTCGTAGTCCGCGACCTGATGGCCCGGGGGATCCGCCAGGCCCCGCCGCGCGGCGATCCACGCACGGGTCGCCTTCGACACCTCGTCCGCGTACACCTGGTCGCCCAACAGCAGCAGCACGTCCGGGCGTTCGCCCTCCGGGGCCGCGGCGATCCGGGCGGCGAGGGTGTCCAGGGCGTCCGGCCCCACCGGGTCCTTCTCGTCCGCGGGCGGTGCTGCCCAGCGGCAGGAGCCGAAGGTGACGCGGACGGCGGAGTCGTCGCCCTCGGGGGTGCTGACGACCGACGGGGGAAAGGGCGAGTCGGGCAGTGGCCAGACGGTCGTGTCGTCCAGCAGGACCTCGTACGCGGTGACCGTGCCCGGTGTCAGTCCGCTCACCGGCACCAGCGCGTAGTGATGGCCCGCGATCTGGAACGTACGGGCCTGTCCGCGGGAGCCGTCCGCGCAGCGCACCTCGGCCGTGCACGGGCGGCTCGCCTCGACCCAGAAGGTCGCCGACGAACCGTCCACGTACCTCAGCAGCGGTCCCAGGCGCAGTTCCGCCATGATGATCCCCCTCCTCCGTCGCCCCGTACGGTACGGAACGACGGAGGCCGGTGGGGAGGTTCCGGAAACCGTGGTGAACACCGTGGGGGGCGATGTCCGGAACCCGGGGGACCGGAGGCCGCCGACCGTGGGGGACCGGCGGCCGCCGGTGGGTGGGGCGGCGCGGGTCAGCAGCCGCTCAGGACCGAGGTCAGCTTGGTCTTCTCCGCGGAGTCGACCTTGAGGTTGTAGTAGTACTTCACCTGGACCCAGGCGCGGACGTAGGTGCAGGCGTACGCGGTGCGCGAGGGCATCCAGGTGGCCGGGTCCTGGTCGCCCTTGGCCTGGTTCACGTTGTCGGTGACGGCGATGAGCTGGGGGCGCGTGAGGTCGTTGGCGAAGGCCTGGCGCTGGGCGGTGGTCCAGGCGGAGGCGCCGGAGTCCCATGCCTCGGCGAGCGGCACGAGGTGGTCGATGTCGAGGTCGGAGGCGGCCGTCCAGGTGGCGCCGTCGTAGACCGAGTACCAGCTGCCGCTGGTGGAGGCGCAGGCCGAGTCGGTGACGACGCCGCTGCCGTCGCGCTTCAGGACCGTCTCGCGGGTGTTGCAGGCACCGGAGATGGTGATCCAGTGGGGGAAGAGGTCACGGTCGTAGCCGGTGCGGTTCTCCGTCGCGACGGTGAGGGACGCGAGGTAGGTGCGGGCGGTGGCCGCGCTGACCGGGGTGGGGAGGGCGGCGGAGGCGGTCGGTCCATTGAAAACACTGGCCATGGCTATCAGACCCGTGAAGGCTGCGAGTATGCTCAGTCGTCGACGCGCGTAGACTTTCGGCATGCGAACTCCCTTGGGGTGTGGGGGCGTTGGAGCGAGCGAACGAATGCTCGCGGCGTCGTGTTGCCGGGAGGTAAGTGCGCGGTTAGAAGCTAGTGACACGTACATGACATAACAAGGTTCATGACAGAACTTTCGGTTCCGTGGGATCTTCCGGCCCCGGGACTTTCGGCCCTGTGGGGCCGCTGCGGGGGTCGCGTACTATGGACGGCGCAGAAGGGGAGTAGCTCTTCGCCGGACCGTCGACATACTGCTCAGCTCGTCTGAGCCGGCGCCCGGAGGCAGGCCTCGTTTCACGAGGCCGGCCAGCGAGACCTTCGGCAAGCAGTGCACTTGCCCGTGCCGGGCCCTTCCGGCGGGGGTGCTTCTGCCCGTACCTCCCGGTGCGGGTGTCGCTGTGTGCTGCCGTGCCGAGGTGTCGCGCAGTCACAGCACGCGCAGTCGCAACACTCTCGGCGGGGCAGCCCGACCGATTGAGGAATTTTGATCAGCTTCAGCGTGATGGCGCTCGTCTTCGGTGTCGTCTTCCTTGCCGAGCTGCCGGACAAGACCGCCCTCGCCGGCCTCGTCCTCGGCACGCGCTACCGCGCCTCGTACGTCTTCGCCGGTGTCGCCGCCGCGTTCGCCGTCCACGTGTCGCTCGCCGTCGCGGCGGGCAGTGTGCTGACGCTGCTCCCGCAGCAGATCGTGCACGCGCTCACCGGTGTGCTGTTCCTCGGCGGTGCCGCGGTGCTGCTGATGAAGAAGGACGAGGGCGAGGGGGAGATCCGCAAGCCGGAGAACCAGAGCTTCTGGAAGGTCTCCGGGGCGGGCTTCATGCTCATCCTCGTCGCCGAGTTCGGCGACCTCACGCAGATCATGACGGCGAACCTCGCCGCGCGGTACGACGATCCGCTGTCGGTGGGGCTCGGTGCGGTGCTGGCGCTGTGGGCTGTCGCGGGGCTGGGGATCGTGGGCGGCAAGGCGCTGATGAAGCGGGTGCCGTTGTCGTTGATCACCAAGGTGGCGGCGGTTCTGATGCTGGGGCTCGGGGTCTGGAGCCTGTACGAGGCTGTCGCGGGCTGAGCCTTCTGAGTCGCTCGCGCCGGCGTTCGGGGGTGCGGGTGGCTGCCGCCGTGCCTGCCGGGGTGTGTGCCGCCGTGCCTGCCGCCGTGTCTGCGAGGGTGTGCCTCCCGGGGTGCCTGCGGGCCGGTGCGTCGTGGGTCGGGGCCGTGCCGGTACATCCCAGTCCGTCGCCGTTGGATCAGACGTCAGTTCTGAACGGGAACCGCTGCTCGATCCGGACGTAAGCGACGGACATCAGGGATGTACCGGCACGGCCCCTCCCGTGCGTGGACCGGTGCGGGTGCTTCGTGCTTCATGCTTCGTGGCTCGTGGCATTGGGGGCGTTCCTCTCGCAGGTGAAAGGCCGTGGCGCGGGGTGCCGGCGCTTCTGGTGGGTGGGGGGCGGTGGCGCTGGGGGAGGTTGTTTTGTATGTTGTAGGAACAAAGTGGTTCCCGTCCGCACCTCCCTGACCGGCGGACGGGGCCGCCTTGTTTCCCGGGGGGCATGTTGGACCTCCCTATCTGCGCCTTGGAGCATGCCGATGACGACGGCCACCACCGTTCTGACCGCCCGCGCCTTCCTGCTCGACATGGACGGCACCCTCGTCAACTCGGACGTCGTCGTCGAGCGCTGCTGGCGCGGCTGGGCCGACCGGCACGGGCTGGACGGGGACGAGGTCATGAAGGTCGTCCACGGCAGGCAGGGTTACGCCTCGATGGCGGTCCTGCTGCCGGACCGGCCCATGGAGCAGAACTACGCGGACAACGCGCGGATGCTGGCCGAGGAGACCGCCGACATGGACGGCGTCGTCGCGATTCCGGGAGCACCGGAGTTCCTCGCCTCCCTCGCCGGAGTGCCGCACGCGCTCGTCACCTCCGCGGACGTGGCGCTGTCGACCGGGCGGATGGCCGCGGCCGGGCTCGGGCTTCCCGATGTGCGCGTCACCGCCGAGTCGGTCGGCGCCAGCAAGCCCGACCCCGAGGGCTTCCTGAAGGGGGCGGCCGAGCTGGGCGTCGCACCCGAGGACTGTGTCGTCTTCGAGGACTCCGGTGCGGGGATCGCGGCGGGGCGGGCCGCCGGAATGCGGGTCGTCGGGGTCGGTCCTCGGGCGGGATTCCACGGGCCGGATGTGCTCGTACGTGATCTGACCGAGGTCCGGGTCGAGGCCCTCGCGGACGGGACAGTCCGCCTTCACATCGGCTGAGGGCTGCCCTCCGTATCGACGGGGGTCGCCGGGTGGGGTGAGGTGGCTGGGGTGGGGATTTTCGCCCCCTCCGCCCCTACCCGTCCCGTACCTGGGGCTCCGCCCCGGACCCCGCTCCTCAAACGCCGGAGGGGCTGGATCCTCGCCACGAAGCACCCGCAGCCGACCGCGCGCGGGAGGGGCCGTGCCGGTACATCCCTGATGTCCGTCGCTTACGCCCGGATCGAGCAGCGGCTCCCGTTCAGAACTCACGTCTGATCCAACGGCGACGGACCGGGATGTACCGGCACGGCCCCGACCCACCCACCGGGCGGCCCGACCCGGCCCCCCGCCGGCTACGGCTCGGTCGTCTCCGCCTCCAGGCCGGCCCGGGTGGCGGTGCCGTAGACCCCCGGCTCGTCCCCCGAGATGCCCCGCGCCCACTGGTACCAGCGCACCGCGTCCTCGAGGTGGCGGTCGAACCGGCCGTCGGCGTTACGCATGTACATCCTCAGCTGGGTCATCCGCAGCTGGAGTTCGGTCACCTCGGGGCCGCTGTCGCCGCGTCGCAGGGTCTGCGCGGACACTCCGTTCGAACCGCTGCCCGTGGACGCCGCCGATCCCGTCGCCGTCGCCTTCGCGCTCGGGGACGTGGACGCGGGGGCCGACGTGGCCGACCGGGACGGTGTCGCCGAGGTGTCCGACTCGGACGCCGACGGCGACGCGCTCGCGCTCAGGGAGGAGGTGGGAGCCGACGGCGCCGAAGACGTGGCGGACGTGCTCGCGGACGGCGACCCCGAGGTCTTGTCGGACAGCACCTCCGGCGCGCTCGCGCGGACGTCCTTCGGCAGTGCCTCGTCCCGCGCGGGAGTGTCGTACGACAGCAGTCCGCTCGCGAACCCCGCCGCGGCCACCATCGTCACCACGACTCCGGCGACGGCGATGACCCCGGTTCGCCGGCTGCGCCCCGGTCGATCGGAGGCAGGGGTGCCCGATCCGGGCTCGGGGGAGCGGTCCTGGAAGAGGCGGACGTCGGTGGCACGCGCCTCCGACGGGAGCGCCTTCAGTCGCATGGTCGCGTCGGCGGGAACCGGGGCCGGGCCCCTGGTCGCGTCGGCCGGAACGGCGTTCAGTCGCATGGTCGCGTCGGCCGGAACGGCGTTCAGCGGCATGGTGGAAGAGGCGGCGTCCTCTCCGTTCGCCGGGGGCATCGGCATTCCGCCGGCCGGCGCGACCCCGTTCGACCACGCGTCGTCGCCGTGCACCGGCGCCGTGCCGTGAAGAGGCGCTCCAGAGCCGTCCATCGGCGCTCCAGGGCCGTCCAGCGGCGTGGAGGTGCCCTCCGGGGCCCAGGAGCCCGCCCCCGCGGTCCAGGCGGCGGGGCCGGGGTCACCCGGGACCGCCGGGTCCGGACGGCCCGCGTTCGTACCGGGCGACCGGCCCCCTCCGGGATGCCCGGAACGCTCCGGGCCCAGCTCCACGTAGGGCCGGATGCGCAGCGGGTTGAAGTCCTCCGTGGCCGCGGCCTCCGCCGTGCGCGCGTCACGCAGGGCGTCGGACGCCCTGCTGGTGCAGGCGCAGGACGGGGTGCCGTCCTGCGCCCGGTGTGCGGCGCACTCGGGGCAGACATGCCCGGTCGGTTCAGTCACGAGTGGGTCCCTCCCCCTGAGATTTCCAGAGATTATCCGGATGACCTTCATACAACCTTCAAGCAGCCCCCCGGAATCCGGGATTCCGGGCGGCTCGACAGGCCATAACCGGACACACCGATCAGGATGGAGGGTGACCGGGACCCTCGGGGCTCAGGGAGGCCGCATGACCGGGGACGCGCACGGTTCGGACACACCGCCCGGCCGGGGGACGGAAGGCGCGGACGAGCCGACCGGCGTCGGTACGGGCGGTCCGACCGGCCTGCACGAGTCGATCGAGGTGAGTGAGTCCGCGGTGCGGCGCCGCACGGCGGCCGCCACCGACGCCCGGGACACGGTGCACGGCAGCGTCTTCGTGTCCATCGGCGCGCTGCTGCTCGGCATGCTGCTCGCCGCGCTGGACCAGACGATCGTCTCCACGGCCCTGCCGACCATCGTCAGCGATCTCGGAGGCCTGGAGCATCTGTCCTGGGTGGTCACGGCGTATCTGCTCGCGTCGACGGCGGCCACCCCGCTGTGGGGCAAGCTCGGTGACCAGTACGGCCGCAAGAAGCTGTTCCAGGCGGCGATCGTGATCTTCCTGATCGGATCGGCGCTGTGCGGCATGTCGCAGAACATGGGCGAGCTGATCGCCTTCCGGGCGTTGCAGGGGCTCGGCGGCGGCGGGCTGATGGTGCTGTCGATGGCGATCGTCGGCGATCTGGTCCCGCCGCGTGAACGGGGCAAGTACCAGGGGCTGTTCGGCGCGGTCTTCGGTGCGACGAGTGTGCTCGGGCCGTTGCTCGGCGGGCTGTTCACGGAACATCTCAGCTGGCGCTGGGTCTTCTACATCAACCTCCCCGTCGGCGTCGTCGCGCTCGCGGTGATCGCGGCGGTCCTGCACATCCCGAAGAAGTCGGCCCGGCACGTCATCGACTACTTCGGTACGTTCCTGATCGCCGCCGTCGCCACCTGCCTGGTCCTGGTGGCCTCGCTGGGCGGCACCACCTGGGACTGGGACTCGCCGCAGATCATCGGTCTCGCCGTCCTCGGCGTGGTCCTCGTCGTCGCCTTCGTCGTGGTGGAGCGGCGCGCGGCCGAACCCGTGCTGCCGCTCAAGCTGTTCCGGGTCCACACGTTCACGCTCTCCGCGATCATCAGCTTCATCGTCGGCTTCGCGATGTTCGGCGCGATGACCTACCTGCCGACGTTCCTCCAGGTCGTGCAGGGTGTGTCGCCCACGATGTCCGGCGTGCACATGCTGCCGATGGTGTTCGGGCTGCTGCTGTCGTCCACGGCCTCCGGCCAGATCGTCAGCCGTACCGGCCGCTGGAAGGTGTTCCCGATCGCCGGCACCGGGGTCACCGCCCTCGGCCTGCTCCTGCTGCACCAGCTGGACGAGAACAGCGGCACGGGCGAGATGAGCGCGTACTTCTTCGTCTTCGGCCTGGGCCTCGGCCTGGTCATGCAGGTGCTGGTCCTGATCGTGCAGAACGCCGTGTCGTACGAGGACCTGGGCGTCGCCACCTCCGGCGCGACCTTCTTCCGGTCCATCGGCGCCTCGTTCGGCGTCGCGATCTTCGGCACGGTCTTCGCGAGCCGCCTCGGTGACAACCTGACGAAGGTGCTGGGCGGGCAGCAACTGCCCCCCGGCATCACCACGGACTCCCTGAAGGCCGACCCGAAGGGGATCGGCCAACTCCCCGCCGATCTGCAGCAGCCCGTCCTGCACGCGTACGCGACGTCGATCACGGACGTCTTCCTGTACGCCGCCCCGGTGGCCCTGCTCGGCTTCGTCCTGGCCTGGTTCCTGCGCGAGGACAAGCTGCGCGCCTCCGTCACGGCCCCCGACGTCACGGAGACGCTCGCCAGCAACCCGGTCGAGCGGTCGTCGTACGACGAGGTGTGCCGGGCGCTGTCCGTGCTCGGCACCCGGGAGGGGCGCAGGGAGATCTACGAGAGGATCACCGCGCGCGCGGGCTACGACCTGCTGCCGGCGGCGAGCTGGCTGCTGCTGCGGATCAAGAAGTACGGGTGGGCGGAGCCCGCTCTCCTCGCCGAGCACAGCGCCGTACCCCTGAATGTCGTCCTGGCCGCCACGCGTCAGGTCGAGGAACGCCGGCTCGCCCGCCGCGAGGGCCTGGACCTGGTCCTGACCGACGCGGGGCACGAGGCCGCCGGGAAGCTGTCCCGGGCCCGCGAGGAGTCCCTCGCCGAACTCCTCGGGGACTGGTGGGGGCCGGACCGCCCGACCGACCTCGCCCAGCTGGTCGCGGAGCTGAACGACGAGATGTGCGGCTCCCTCGCGGACCGGCCCCACGACGAGCGCATGCTGCTCGGCCGGCCCGAGGGAGAGATGGGCTGAGCATCAGCCGGTCAGGTCCTTGCGGAACCAGTGCTCGGCGTAGGCCTCGTCGTTGTGCGCCGCGGTCTCCTCGTAGCCGTGCCGGGCGTACAGCGCCCGCGCCTCGACGAGGTCGCCGCGGGTGTCGAGGACCAGCCGCCGGGCGCCCAGGCCGCGAGCGGCCTCCTCGGCCGCCGTCAGCAGGAGGGGCGCGCCGCCCTTGCCGCGCAGGTCCTCCCGGACGAAGACGCGGCTCAGCTCGCCCGTGGTGGCGTCGATCATCCGCACCCCCGCCGTGCCGCCGGGCTCACCGTCGTAGCGCGCGACGAGCAGTACACCCGTCGGCGGCGCGAACTCGCCGCCGGTGTGCGCGGCGACCTCGCGCTCCAGCTCGCCGGGGTCCGTCGTACGCCCTTCGTGCAGCAGGTACCACCGGTCGCTGACCTCCGTGTAGTACGCCCGCCAGAGCGCGGCGGCGACGGGGGAGTCGAAGGGCTCGGGGGCCACGCTCCAGGAAGCGGGCGTGCCGGAAGGCGATCGGGTCATACGGGTCATTGTCGTCGGGTGCCCCACCCGGCACGCAACCGGATTGCACGCGGTCCCGAACAGCTCGGCGAGGAGCGGGCGTTGCCGGTGCTCCGGGGTGGGCGACGGACGGGTCGTCGGCGGGCGGCCGGCTCCGGGGCCGCGGCGGTCGCGTCGTGCGGGGGCCGTTTGAGGAGCGCCTTCCGGGCAACCCGGTCCAGGAACCGGCCCGTTGGGTCGAGAACCCCGGAAGGCACCCATGTCCACAGGCGTGATCATCGCTCTGATCGTGATCGTGGCGGCCGTTGCCGTTGTCGCGGCCGCCCTGCTGCTCCTCAACCGAAGGCCGCCCGGCGGGCGCACCCTGCGGCGGCGCTTCGGACCGGAGTACGACCGAACCGTCGCCCGGCACGACGGCGACACCAAGGCCGCCGAACGCGACCTCACCGAGCGCGTGAAGCTGCACGGTTCGCTGCGCGAGCGGCCGCTCGAACCCGCGGCCCGCGAACGGTACGCGGCCGGCTGGACGGCAGCCCAGGAACGCTTCGTCGACTCGCCGCGGGAAGCGGTGGCCGAGGCCGACCGGCTGCTCGGTGAGCTGGCCGGAGCGCGCGGGTTCCCCGACGAGGGCCGTTACGAGGAGCAGGTCTCCGCGCTCTCCGTGCACCACGGACACCATGTCCACGGCTACCGCCGCGTGCACCGTGCCGCGCTGGCCCGTACCGGCGGAGGCGGCCAGAACGGCGGCGCCGACACCGAGCAGATGCGCGAGGCGATGCTGGAGGCCCGCGCCCTCTTCGACGACCTGCTGACCCCGACCCGTCAGGACACCTCTCCCGACCGTGTGCGCGGCACGGACGACGTGAGTGAGCCCCGGCCCGCCCATCCGGAGCGCGCCAGGAGGTTCGGCATGAGCAAGGACGCCCCGAGCCCGGAGCCTGCGGGGACGACGGAGAGCACCGCGCGCGCCCCGCGCACCGAGCGCACCGAGACCACGGAGAACTCCACCCCCGACACCCGCTCCCGCCACCTGCCCTGGTCCTTCACCAGGCGTCAGGCGAAGGGGAGTTGAGGAAGGTGAGCACCATGAAGCCAGACCAGGATCCCGAGCGGACCCCCTCCCGCGAGCCGGGTGCGACGAAAGGCCGTGTGCCCCAGGTACCCGCCGAGCGCTCCCCGGACGACCGGGCGATGGCCGGCGAGAGCGCGGCGGACCGAGCGAACGAGAACCGCGAGGAGGCCGAGGAAGTGTCGCGCCGCGAGGCACTGAAGGGCCAAGTCGATCCCCCGTCCGCCGACTCAGCCCCGGGCGACCGGGCGAGGAACGGCGACGCTGCGGCGGCCCGGACGGCCGGGGCCGGTGCGCCCGACCGCGAGGCTGCGGGTGTCTCCTCCGACGAGCGGGCGAAGCCGCGTGCCGACCGTACGGGCCGTGCGGGTGCCGGCGCCACGTCCCGCGAGACCGGCGGCCCCGCGGTGCCTCCCACGCCCCGTGCCGCCGACGCGGCGCGCCGCGACGGTGAGCGGCGGGACGCCGGGGGAGCGCTCCCCAAGGGCGGCCCGGCGGACACCGAGGGCCACGCGGACGCGCGGGCGGAAGGCGGCTCCGGGCACGACGAGCGGCTGCTGCCGTTGGACGAGCACGACAAGTTCTCGCTGCGCATGCGGCACGCGGTCGGCGGGTTCGTCGACGGGCCGCAGGCCTCCGTGGAGGAGGCCGATCATGTGCTGGAGGAGCTCGCGGGCCGGTTCACGGAGGCCGTGACCCGGCGGCGGCGCACCCTGCGTACGTCCTGGCAGTCCGGCGGCGAGGGCAAGGCGACGGACTCCGACACGGAGCGGCTCCGCCTCGCCCTGCGGGACTACCGCGAGATGACCGAGCGGCTCCTGAAGCTCTGAGCGGGCTCGGACACCTCTCCACTCACCGGTGAGGCCGCGCCCCGGACCATGTTCCGGGGCGCGGCCTCACGGCGTTCGCGCGGACCGTCGTGTCCCTGCGCCGCGCGGCCCATCGCGCCGCGGGACTCCGCCGGATCGCGTCCGGCATTCCCGCGGTCGTCCTCCGTGGTCTCAGGCGGTTCCGCCGTCTCCCCGCTCCCCGGGTGGCCGGGCCTCGGGGTCCGGGTCCGCGCGGGCCGCGTGCCACTCCCGCACGATCTTCTCCACGTCGTAGGGCTTGAGCCCGAGGGGAGGTCCCGGCGGCGGCTTGAACATGACCTCGCGGATCTTGGCGTTGATGTCCTCGACGATCCGCCGCACGGCCCGCTCCGAGGGGGCCGCGGACGCCGCGACGAGGGCGTCCTCCGCCTCCTTGCGCAGGGCCAGGGTGGGCGGCAGGACCGACAGCCCCTCACGGGCCATCTTCCGCTTGATCCACCAGAGTTCGTCGTACGGCGTGTCGGTGACCTCCGGCAGCGGCTTGCCCGCGCCGGGGAGTTCCGCGAACTCGCCGCGGGCCTCCGCCTGGCGGATCTGCCGGTCGACCCAGGACTCGAAGCTGACGCCGGGTGGCTTGCGCTCGGTCATGCGTCCATTGTGCCGGAGGTCGCACCATGACGGGAAAGGTCGAATTATCATGCGGCGGCGGCGAAGCAACGACGTTTCGCGCCAGCATCATTGGACCAGCACCTCACGAAGGAGCGCGCGTGCTCGAACTCACCATGGCCTCGGTGTCCGGGGCGGACGCCGGCGCGACGGCCGGGATGCTGATGGCCGACGCGCCGAGCGACCCCGGGGCGATGCTGCGGGTGGGCCGGGACCGGGCCGTGTGCCGTCTCGCGACCCCCGACGACTGGCTGTTCGTGTCCCGGGTCCACCTGGAGTTCCTCTGCGGCCCGGACGGCTCCTGGCAGGTGACGTGGCTCCGTGGTTCCCACACGGAGCCGTCCTCCGAGGTCCGGCTGATCCTGGCGGGGCTGGCGCCCCAGCCCCTTCCGTACGGCGGGACGGCCAGGCTGCCGACGGGCGGCTCCGGTGAACTCGTCATCCACGACCGCACCGGCCCCCGCACCGTGAACGTGGGCTTCTATCACGAGGCCTAGGACGGGCTTCGGCACGGGACGGTGCGAAGGTCCGGGGCCGAAGGGCCGAAGGGCGAGGGCCTGTGCGGCTGTGCGGCAGTGGCGGCGGGGCGGGACGAGGGGATCAGGCGAGGACGCGTGCCAGCGCGAACCCGTCGTACCCCTTGCTGCCCACCGTCTGCACCGCCGTGCCGTTCAACTTCGGGTGGGAGGCGATCAGTTCGAGTGCGGCCCGGGTGCCCCGCACGCTCGGGTCGGTGCTCGCCCCGTCGGTGACGGCTCCGTCGCGGACGACGTTGTCGAGGACGATGACGCCGCCGGGCCGGGTGAGCCGGACCGCCCACTCGATGTAGTGGGCGTTGTTCACCTTGTCCGCGTCGATGAAGACGAAGTCGAACGGCTCCGGGTTCTCGTCCGCCAGCTTCGGCAGCGACTCCAGGGCGGGCCCCACCCGCACCTCGGTGACGTCGTCGAGCCCGGCCCGGGCGAGGTTGGCGCGCGCGACCTCGGCGTGCCGGGGGTCGTACTCGAGGGTGATCAGCCGCCCGTCGGCGGGCAGGGCGCGGCCCAGCCAGATCGTGCTGTAGCCGCCGAGCGTGCCGATCTCCAGGATGCGGCGGGCGCCCTGGATCTCGGCGAGCAGCTGGAGCAGCTTGCCCTGGTTCGGCGCGACGTTGATGGGGGGCAGTCCGGCCGCGTCGCTGTCGCGCAGCGCGGCGGCCAGGGTCTCGTCGGCGGGGGCCAGGAGGGTGGTGAAGTGGGCGTCGACGTCGTTCCAGACCTGCGACTCGCTCATGCACCGGGCCTTTCGTATGCCTAGTTAGATGCACTAAGTACTTCCGTGGACGAACTTAGTCCTCGACGCCGGTGCCTGCCAGCCGGATTCGGGCGCCCGGGGCCCGGTCTCAGCCGATCGGCGGCGGGACCCGCACCGGAGGGGGAGGCAGGACCGGACGGCGGCCGCGGGCCCGCACGAACGCCGCCACCACCACCGCCATGAGCAGCAGCACCCCGCCCACCGTCGGCAGCCACACCGGTGTCCCGCCCACCCTCAGCAGCCGGTCCTCGTAGATCACCCGCCGATGGGCCGCGTCCGTCGCGGTGCGGCGCAGATGATGGTCGCCGGAGATCAGCGACGGCCGGGGGAACTCCTGGTCGACGGCGGTGAGGAAGTCGGTGCCGCCTTCGGTGAACCGGGCCAGCGGGTCGGAGGCCGCCTCGACGCGGCCCGCGAACACGACCTCGGGCCGGTCGCCGCCGATCGCCGTGCGCGGCTCCATGCGGTGCGCGGCGAGGATGTACAGGCCGAGCGACTGCGGGGTCTGCGCCAGCCGGGAGAGCCGCATCGGGTAGATCAGCTCGTCGCTGGCGAAGGTGAGGTGGAGGGGGTCGAGGGTGCCGCCCAGCGGAGCGCCGGACTTCTCGGGGGCCAGCCGGATCGCCACGTACTCCCAGCCCAGGTCGACGTACGGGCGCAGCGCCCGGTCGAGCCGGGACGGCAGCCGGAATCCGTTGTCCGCGAGCCAGTCGCCGAGGGCGCCCGGGTCGGTGGCGGTGAGCCGGGCGACGTCGAAGGGGCCGAGGCGCTCGCGGCCGACCACGTTCACCGAGGGCGCCGTCGCGCCGGCCCGAGGGGCCGCCGCGGTGTCGGTGTCGTGGGTGAAGGGCCAGTCGCCGTCGCGCGGCCAGAAATGGTGGCGGGTCCGGTGCTCGGGCGCGGTCGCCTCGGCGAGCCGGTCGAACAGTGCGCTGCTGCCGAGTTCCACGGTCGCCCGGTGCGGGACCGGCATGATCCACGCGGCCTCGCGGGCGTCGCCGGTGACGGTCAGGGACATCACGATCTGTTCCTCGTGGCCGTCCCAGCGGACGGCGGACAGCTCGCGGCCGACGCCGACGTGCCGCTGCGCCTCCGGCACCATCGCGCCGCACCCGCACGCATAGGCGGGTGCCACCAGGGACCCCAGCTGGAGCATCAGCAGCGTCAGGAGGACGGCAGGCAGCCGCCCCCGTATCCACGCCCGCATCCGCCCTCGTTCGCCATTCGGCAGTTCCGCGCGCATCCCCCGTAGCCCTTCCGTCGTGCCGTCGGACAGGGACTCAGACGACACGACGGAGGCCGCGGTTCCAGGGCGCGCCGCGGGAGGCGCGGCGTCAGTGCCGCGCGGGTTCCACCGCGGGCGCGGAACCCGGCAGGGGGCGGCCCGCCGACTCCGTCATGAACCACACGGCGACGCCACCGATCACGGCCGCGGCCATCATGTAGTAGGCGGGCATCATCATGTTCCCGGTCGCTCCGATGAGGGCCGTGACCACCAGCGGGGTCGTGCCGCCGAAGAGCGAGACCGAGATGTTGAAGCCGATGGAGAGCGAGCCGTAGCGGACCCGGGTCGGGAAGAGCGCCGGGAGCGCGGCGGGCATCGCGGCGGTGAAGCAGACCAGCAGCAGGCCGAGGGCGCCCATGCCGAGCGCGATCGCGAACAGGCTGCCCTGGCGGATCAGCAGCAGCGCCGGGACGGACAGGGCGAGGAAGCCCACGCAGCCGGCGGCGATCACCGGGCGGCGGCCGATCCGGTCGGTCAGCGCGCCCGCGAAGGGCTGCACGATCATCATCAGCGCCATCACGCCGAGGACCACGAGCAGACCGTGGGTCTCGTCGTACTTGAGCTCACTGGTCAGGTAGCTCGGCATGTAGGACAGCAGCATGTAGTCGGTGACGTTGAAGACCAGGACCAGGCCCACGCACAGGAGCAGCGCGCGCCACTGGCCGGTGATCATCTCGCGCAGCGGCACCTTCGGGCGGTCGGCCTCGGACTTCTCGATCTCCGCGGCGAACGCCGGGGTCTCCTCGAGACGCATCCGCAGATAGAGGCCGATGATGCCCATCGGGCCCGCGATCAGGAACGGCACGCGCCAGCCCCAGGACAGCAGGTCCTCGGTGGACAGCAGGGCGGTCATGAGGGTCACCAGACCCGCGCCGCCGATGTAGCCGGCGAGCGTGCCGAACTCCAGCCAGCTGCCGAAGAAGCCGCGCTTCTTGTCGGGCGCGTACTCGGCGATGAAGGTCGAGGCGCCCGCGTACTCGCCGCCGGTGGAGAAGCCCTGCACCAGACGGGCCGCGAGCAGCAGGACCGGAGCGCCGACGCCGATGGTGGCGTACGACGGGATCAGACCGATCGCGAAGGTGCCCGCCGCCATCATGATCATGGTGAGCGCGAGGACCTTCTGACGGCCGATCCGGTCGCCGAGCGGGCCGAAGACCATGCCGCCGAGCGGGCGGACGAGGAAGGCCGCGGCGAAGGCGCCGAAGGTCGAGAGCAGCTGGGCGGTCGGATTGCCGGAAGGGAAGAAGACCTTGCCCAGGGTCACCGCGATGTAGCTGTAGACACCGAAGTCGAACCATTCCATCGCGTTGCCGAGCGCTGCCGCCTTCACGGCGCGCTTGACCAGCGCGGGGTCGGTGACGGTGACCTCGGGGGAGGCCGGGCGGGCGGGGGTCGGGACGAGTGCCGCGGGGGCTGTCGGGGTCGCGGTCGGCAAGGGCCTTCCTTTCGCCGGGGACAGGGACGGGTCCGCCCGGGGGCGGACCGGAGGCCCACCCGGAGGCGGACCGAAAAGCGACCTTAGGCCGGATCGTCCGCATGACGTACGGTGCGCGACCCGCCGCGCAGCGCACATAAAGGTGGCGTACGCAGGCGTGACGCGGCGGCCGGGGGTGCCCCTTCCCGGAACCGCCTGTGAGCTATGTCGCCAGGTCCGGGGGGAACCGCGGCCTTCGCATACCGTGACCTTCCGGGCGAAAAGGTGGCAGACATCCGCTGAAGTGCGGGTTTCCTTCGTCTTTCGACGGAAGCGGCACAAGCCCCATAAGGTCCTGATATCGAGTGACGTAAGGGATGCACGGGACACACCGGAACCAATGGGTCGGGAGGGCCGACGGGGCGTGGCGAACGTGGAGCACGGCGGACGAGCGGGCGATGCCTTCAGGGGGGCGGCGGAGACCGCGAGAACACGGGTGCGCGCGCTCCGTGTCGGGCTGTGGATGATCGCCGCGATACTCGCCGTACGACAGGTCGCCGCCGTTCTCAGTACGCCCACACCGGAGCGGCTGACGGACCTGGAGACCTGGGTCGGACCCCACGGCGTGCTCCACGTGAAGGGCTCGCTCTACGACTCGACACGGTTCACGGGTACCCCGTTCGGCGGACTCGTCCTCAAACCCCTCACCCGGTCGGCCGAACAGGCCCTCGGCTATGGCTGGACCTTCGGCACCCTGCTGCTGGTCGTCGCGCTCGGACTGGTCGCCGCGCGCGCCCTGCCGCACCCCGTGAGCCGCCGTACGTCGCTGCTCGCCGCCCCCGTCGCCATAAGCCTGCTCATGCTGTCGCTGCCGGTGCGCAACGCCCTCTACCTCGGCCAGGTCAGCATCATCCCGGTGCTGCTCGTCCTGCTCGGCTGCTTCGCCGTCCGCGGGGAGTACGTCTGCGGGGTCCTCATCGGCCTCGCGGCGGCCCTCCAGCCGACCGTGCTGCTCTTCGCGCCGCTGCTCTGGTTCACCGGCCGCCGCCGTGCCGCCGCCTCCACCGGGATCACCTTCGCCGCCCTCACCGTGCTCGCCTGGGCCGCGATGCCCCACGACTCGAACACCTACTGGGTGCACCACCTGGGGGGCGTCGGCCTCGGCAAGGACGCCGACGACCTCGCCAACCAGTCCCTGCACGGCGCGCTGCTGCGCTTCGGCCTCAGCGGGCCGCTGGAGGTCGGTCTCTTCCTGGCGCTCGGCGTGGCCGTCGCCGCCCTCGGACTCCGTCGCGCGGTGCGCTACGCGCGCGACGGGCAGCTGCTGCTCGCCGTGGCGATCACCGGCTGCGTCGCCGTCGCCGTCTCGCCCACCACCTGGCAGCACCAGCTGCTGTGGGTGCTGCTCGCGCTCGTCGGCCGGGTCGGCAGGAAGACCTCGGACCGCCCCATGTGGCCCGTCGCCGTCATCCTCGTCATGACACTGCCCGCCAGGACGATGCTGCCGGACACACCGCTGCTCCTGCCGGTGCGCGACGACGTGGTGCTGATCGCCGCGCTGGCCGCCGCCACCGTCGTACCGTTCCTGTCCCGCATCTCAGAGTTCTACCGGGCGCCGATCCCCACCGACTACGCGGAGCCCGTCCCCGCCCGCTGGAAGAGGGTGCCGCTGCTCCCGTCCCTCGGCCGGGTCCTCGCCCGCCCGAACCTGCTGCTCGAACTGCTCCTGATCCGTGTCGGCTACATCGCCTACCAGCAGGTCAGGCTCGCCGCGACGGGCGGCACCAGCTCCGGCGGGCGGGCCTCCGCCGAGCACCACGGCGACCAGATCCTCGCCGTCGAGCGGTTCCTGCACCTCGACATCGAGCACTGGGTCAACCACGCGGTGGTGAAGGTCCCCCTCCTGCGGGACTTCTTCGACTTCTACTACCAGTCGTTCCACTTCGGTGTCCCGCTCACCGTCCTGGCGGTGCTCTACGTCCGTCGCCCCGCCGACTACCGCTGGGCCCGCTCCGCCCTCGGATTCGCCACGCTGCTCGCCCTCGTCGGCTTCTGGCTCTACCCGCTCGCCCCGCCGCGCCTGATGCCGGGCCTCGGCGTCATCGACACCGTGCACGGCGTGCAGGACTTCTCCAAGCCGGACTACGGCACCCTGACCGAGCTGACCAACCAGTACGCGGCGATGCCCTCGCTGCACTTCGGCTGGTCCCTGTGGTGCGGGCTCGTCATCGCGATCCTGGCGCCCAGATGGTGGATGAAGGCACTGGGCCTGCTGCACCCGTTCTTCACGGTCTCCGCGATCGTGGCGACCGGCAACCACTGGATCCTGGACGCCGTCGGCGGCGCGGCCGTGGTCGCCGCCGGCTTCGGACTGACCCACATCCTCCAGGGCCCGCGGCCCCGGGCACCGATGGAACCGGTCGAGGCCGGCGCGAGGAAACCGGTCCCGGCGACGAGCCGTACCCCGAGCTGATCCGGGGGAGGCAGGGGCCGGGCGCGGGGGGATGCCCCTGCCTCCCGCGGGACGGGCCGACGGTGCCGGGAGGCCGTCGGCCCGAGCGTGCGGCGCCCGCTAGACGTGACTGACCTGGAGTTCCTTGACGCCGTTCAGCCAGGCGGAGCGGAGCCGGCGCGGGTCGCCGGCGAGCCGCAGGTTCGGCATCGCGTCGGCGATCGCGTTGAAGATCAGGTCGATCTCCAGCGTGGCCAGGGACTTGCCGAGGCAGAAGTGCGGTCCTCCTCCGCCGAAGCCGAGGTGCGGGTTGGGATCACGGGTGATGTCGAAGACCTCGGGGCTCTCGAACACCTCGGGGTCGTTGTTGGCGGAGGAGTAGAAGATGCCGACGCGGTCGCCCTTCCTGATCCGCTGTCCCCCCAGTTCGGTGTCCTGGGTCGCGGTGCGCTGGAAGGCGACGACGGGGGTCGCCCAGCGGACGATCTCCTCGGCGGTGGTCTTCGGCCGCTCCCTCTTGTAGAGGTCCCACTGGTCGGGGTGGGTGAGCAGGGCGTGCATCCCGTGCGTGATGGCGTTGCGGGTCGTCTCGTTGCCGGCGACCGCCAACAGCAGGACGAAGAAGCCGAATTCGTCGGAGGCGAGGTTCCCCTCGTCCTCCGCCGCCACCAGCGTGCTGACGATGTCCTTGGCGGGGCACTGCTTGCGGTCGGCGGCCATGTTCATCGCGTACGAGATGAGTTCGGTGGCCGACTCGGCGCCGATCTCCTCGGTGATCGCGTACTCCGGATCGTCGTACGCCACCATCTTGTTGGACCAGTCGAAGATCTTGACGCGGTCCTCCTGCGGGACGCCGATGAGTTCGGCTATCGCCTGCAGGGGCAGTTCGCAGGCGACCTGGGTGACGAAGTCGAAGGCCCCGTCGGGGCCGGCCTGCGCGAGCGCGTTCGCGACGATCGAACCGGCCCGGGCGCGCAGGGCGTCCTCCAGGGAGCGGATGGCGCGCGGGGTGAAGCCGCGCTGCACGATCTGGCGGACCCGGGTGTGTTCGGGCGGGTCCATGTTGAGCATGATGAGCCGCTGGACCTCGATCTGTTCGCGCTGGATGTGCTCGTTGAAGCGGATGACGGCCGTGTTGAGGAACGAGGAGAAGAGCTCGGGGTGCGTGGAGACGTACTTGACGTCCGCGTGCCGGGTGACGGCCCAGTAGCCGTCGTCCTCGAAGCCCGCGACACCGGGCTGTTGCGGGATCCAGCGGACCGGTTCGGCCCGGCGCAGCTCGGCGAACTCCGGGAGGGGCACGCGGTGGTGCAGTACATCGGGGTCGGTGAAATCGAACCCGTCGGGCAGCGCTGGACAGGGCATCGGCAACTCCAGGTCTCGCGCCTACGGTGGTGACGGCCCGTTCCCGCGGGCAGTTCTGACGGTCCATCAGGAACGTGGAATCGCCGTGAAGGTAGTAACGGGTTCTACAAGTGGCAAGAGGTGCGGGCCTCCGAATTGCGTGCGGGATTGGTGCAGATCACGACTTCGGGAGCTGCAGGACCCTTGCGGCGCGGGGGGTTCGCTCAGCAAACTGCACGCAGAACTGGTACGCGTTCTAGTTCTGCGCGGTGGGTGGGCCGGGACGCCCCGCGCTGCGCGGTTCAGCAGGGCCTGGCCGCCGGGCAGGCCTGAGGAGAGGACGAGCCCCCATGGCCGCGGAACCCGTGATCGTCGAAGCCGTACGGACCCCCATCGGCAAGCGCGGAGGCGCGCTCGCCAATCTGCATCCCGCCTATCTCCTGGGCGAGACCTACCGTGAACTCCTCGGCCGCACCGGCATCCACGCCGACTGCGTCGAGCAGATCGTCGGCGGAACGGTGACCCACGCCGGCGAGCAGTCGATGAACCCCGCGCGCACGGCCTGGCTGACGATGGGACTGCCCTACGAGACGGCGGCGACGACGGTCGACTGCCAGTGCGGCTCCTCGCAGCAGGCCTCGCACATGGTCGCCAACATGGTCGCGGCGGGTGTCATCGACGTCGGGATCAGCTGCGGCATCGAGGCGATGTCGCGGGTGCCGCTGGGCTCGGGGTCCAAGCACGGCCCGGGCAAGCCGTTCCCCGACGAGTGGAACGTGGACCTGCCGAACCAGTTCGAGGCCGCCGAGCGCATCGCGCGCCACCGCGGTCTGACCCGTGAGAACGTCGACTCCCTCGGGCTCATCTCGCAGGAGCGGGCCGCCATCGCCTGGTCCGAGGAGCGGTTCAAGCGCGAGACGTTCGCCGTACAGGTGCCCACCACCGAGGACGAGCAGCGCGCCGGGCAGGGCATGTGGCGGCTCGTCGACCGGGACGAGGGGCTCCGCGACACGTCCATGGAAGCGCTGGCGAAGCTGAAGCCCGTGATGCCGACGGCCGTTCACACGGCCGGCAACTCCTCCCAGATCTCCGACGGCGCGGCCGCCATCCTGTGGGCGTCAAAGCGGATGGCGCGGGCGCTGAAGCTGCGGCCGCGCGCGCGGATCGTGGCCCAGGCGCTGGTGGGTTCGGACCCGCACTTCCACCTGGACGGCCCGATCGACGCCACCCGTGCCGTGCTCGGCAAGGCCGGGATGTCCCTGAAGGACATCGACCTCGTCGAGATCAACGAGGCCTTCGCGTCGGTGGTGCTGAGCTGGGCGCAGGTCTTCGAACAGGACCTGGAGAAGGTGAACGTGAACGGGGGCGGCATCGCGCTGGGCCACCCGGTCGGCGCCACGGGAGCCCGGCTCATCACCACGGCCCTGCACGAACTGGAACGCAGGGACAAGGAGTTCGCGCTCATCACGATGTGCGCGGGCGGGGGGCTGGCCACGGGGACGATCATTCAGCGGTTGTAGAGGGCGTTCAGCGGTTGCAGCTGTCGTTCAGCGGCGGCGAAGGGGCGCTGTCGGGCGGCGTCCGGCGACTCCGGTAGAGGCCTTCACTCGCGGCCGGAGACCGATACCGCCAGGACCGCCGCCACCAGTGCCGCGATCAGCAGGGGGATGCCCAGGCCGTGGTGCAGGACCAGCCAGGCGCCGAGCAGGGCGCCGGCCAGCATCGCGAACACGGAGGCGGTGCGGCGCGGGGAGTGGTGGCCCGCGCTGCCACCGAGGCGGGAATCGGCGGCCAGGCCCGTCAGGGTCATCGTCAGGACGGTGGTCGTCAGGTCGGCCACGCCGAGCTTGCGGACCGTCGCGTTGCGCAGGCCCATCGCGAAGGCCGTGACGGCGATCAGGGTGTACGCGGTGGCGGTGGCGTCCGGGGCGGCGAAGGCGGCTGCCGCGCAGGCGGCCATCAGGACCGCCTCGGCGGCGAACGTGCCGCGGGCCCAGGCGCGGCGCGAGCCCTTGCCGAACCGCACCGCGATCCGCCCGCCGGCCACCGCGCCCGCCAGGAAGCAGCACAGCGAGGTCAGGGTGTGCGACACGGAGAAGCCGGGTGCCCCCGCCGCGGCGAAGCCGAGCACCACGACGTTGCCGGTCATGTTCGCCGTGAAGACGTGTCCGAGGCCGAGGTAGCTCACCGCGTCGATGAGTCCGCTGACCACGGTCAGTGACAGCAGCGCGGAGGTCAGTCGCATTCCTCGTGACTCCGGGTCGCGTGGCGTGTCCGTCTGCGTGGTCATGGAGCTCAGTCCACCACGGGGGCGCTCGCGTGTGGCTGCTCCCGGACGCGGGTGCGGCGTGCGTTCGGGCGACGGTCGTGGCGCGCGGGCCCGGCGGGTGGCCGGGAACGCCGACGGGGCGGCGTACGCCCGACGCGGTGTCGGGGTACGCCGCCCTCGGGCGGGACGAGTTGGGGGCGGTCCCGCTCCGCTACTTCGGGTCGCGGTCGAACACCGACTTCGACCAGCGATAGCCGAGGGCGGCCAGGGCCAGGCACCAGGCGATCGTGATCCAGCCGTTGTTGCCGATCTCGGTGCCGAGGAGGAGTCCGCGCAGGGTCTCGATGGCGGGGGTGAAGGGCTGGTACTCGGCGATCGGCCGGAACCAGCCCGGCATCGCGTCGACCGGGACGAACGCGCTGGAGATGAGGGGCAGGAAGACCAGCGGCAGCGCGTTGTTGCTGGCCGCCTCGGCGTTCGGGCTGACCATACCCATGCCGACCGCGATCCAGGTGAACGCCAGGGCGAACAGGGTCAGCAGCCCGAATGCCGCGAACCACTCCAGGACCGTGGCGTCCGTGGAGCGGAAGCCGATGGCCACGCCGACCGCGCCGACGAGGACCACGCTCATGATCGACTGCAGCACGCTGCCGACGACGTGCCCGATGAGCACGGAACCGCGGTGGATGGCCATGGTGCGGAAGCGGGCGATGATGCCCTCGGTCATGTCGTTGGAGACGGACACCGCGGTGCCGACCAGGGTGCCGCCGATGGTCATCAGCAGGATGCCCGGGACGAGATACGCGATGTACTCGGAGCGATCTGCGCCGCCACCGCCGATGCCCGCGCTCATCACGTCGCCGAAGACGTAGACGAACAGCAACAGCAGGACGATCGGCGTCAGCAGCAGGTTGAGGGTGAGGGAGGGGTAGCGGCGGGCGTGCAGGAGGTTGCGGCGGAGCATGGTGGTGGAGTCGCGTACGGCGAGGGGGAGGGTGCTCATCGGACGTTCTCCTTCGGCTGGTTCGGCTGGTTCGGTTGGTTGGGCTGGTTGGGGTGTTGGGTGGGGAGGGTGGTGTTGCCGGTGAGGGCGAAGAAGACGTCGTCGAGGTCGGGGGTGTGGACGGTGAGTTCGTCGGCTTCGATGCCGGCGGTGTCGAGTCGGTCGAGGATGGTGCGCAGGTCGCGTTGGCTGCCGTCGCTGGGGATCTGCAGGGCGAGGGCTTCGTCGTCGTGGGTGGTGTCGGGCAGTGTGCGGGTGGCTGTGCGGTAGGTGGCGGGGTCGGTGAAGCGGAGGCGGACGTGTCCGCCGGGGATGAGTCGTTTGAGTTCGTCGGCGGTGCCTTCGGCGGCGATCCGGCCGTTGTTCAGGACGGCGATGCGGTCGGCGAGTTCGTCGGCTTCGTCGAGGTATTGGGTGGTGAGGAAGACGGTGACGCCGTCGGTGACGAGTTCTCTGATGATCTGCCACATGTTGTGGCGGGAGCGGGGGTCGAGGCCGGTGGTGGGTTCGTCGAGGAAGATGATCCGTGGGGTGCCGACGAGGGTCATGGCGATGTCGAGGCGGCGTTTCATGCCGCCGGAGTAGGTGGAGGCGGGTTTGTTCGCCGCTTCGGTGAGGTCGAAGCGTTCCAGGAGTTCTTTGGTGACCTGGCGTCCCTCGGTGCGGGAGAGGTGGTGCAGGTCGGCCATGAGGAGCATGTTCTCCTCGCCGGTGATCAGGCCGTCGACGGCGGAGAACTGGCCGGTGACACCGATCGCGGCACGGACCGCCTGCGGGTCGGCGGCCAGGTCATGGCCCGCCACCTGAGCCTGCCCTCCGTCGGCCGAGATGAGGGTGGAGAGGATCTTCACGGCGGTGGTCTTGCCGGCGCCGTTCGGGCCGAGCAGCGCGAACACGGACCCGGCCGGGATACGCAGGTCGACGCCGTCGAGCACGGTCTTGTCGCCGTAGGACTTGCGCAGCCCGATCGCGGAGACGGCGGCCGGTGGCCGGGGAGCGCTGTTCCGGCTGGACGTGGGCATGACAGATGAAGGCATGGGGCCCTCCGGTCGAAGGCTGAAGTGGGTGAAGGGTGGGGCCGGTCGAGGCGGTGACGCTCAGGGCTTGGCGCGGCGGATGTCGATGTTGCCGTACCGGGTGCGGGCGCGGACCTGGACCGTGTCCTCGCTCTGCTCCGGGGTCTCGGACGCGGTGAGCGTGTTGCGCACCTGGCCGGAGCCCGAGCTGACGTCGAGCCAGGCGGCCGTGCCCTCGCGGACACCGACCTCGATGGCGCCGTAGGAGGTCTCCAACTGGACGGTGCCGCGGGCCACTTCGCCCACCCGCAGGGTGCCGTGGGCGGTGGTGGCGGTGACCGAGTCCTCGGCGCGCCGGATCTCGATGTCGCCGTTGGCGCCGCTCACCCGCAGCTCGCCGGTCGCGGCGCCGACGGTCGTGGTGCCGTGCGAGTTCTTCAGGACGGCCGGACCGTCGACGAGGCCGACGCGCAGGCTGCCGGAGCTGGTGGTGATCTCGGCCGTGCCCTCGACGCGGTCCACGGTGATCGACCCGTGCGACGCCTTCAGTTGCAGCGGTCCTGTCGTGTCGAGGCGGACGTCACCGGACGACGTCTTCACCCGGACCTCGCCGAGCCGGCCCTCGCCGAGCACCTGGGCCCAGGAGCCGGTCATGTCGACGCGCGAGCCCGTGGGCAGTTCGACCGTCACGTCGACGGTTCCGGTGCGGCCGAACAGATTGGACTTGGGCGTCCTGACGGTCAGCGCGCCGCTCGTGTACGTGACCTCGGTCTGCTCGGCCGCCCGCACGTCCAGGTCCTTCTTCGGGTCGCGGGGCCGCACCTCGACGACCGTGTCGAGACGGTCGGCCGCGGTGAACTGGATGGAACCGGCCTCCACGTGCGTCGTGGCCGAGATCGCTTCAGGAGTTTCGAAAGAAGGCATGGCTGTCCCGTCCTCTTGAGTCTCTGGGGCGTCCCCGCTGGTGGGACGTGGTGCGGATGAAGTGGAGCGGGCGGAGGCGCGGCTAGCGCACCCAGCCCGTGAAGCTCTGTCCTACGGTGCGGGCCTTCTCCGTCGTGCGCGGCCTGGTCTCGCCGTCGACCGCGGACGACACGGCGCGCACCAGCCACGCGTTGACCGACAGCCCGTCGCGGGTCGCGGCCTCCTCGGCGCGGGCCTTGAGGTGGGCCGGCAGGCGCAGGTTGACGCGGGCGGTGCCGCCCTCGTCGCCCTCGGCCGGGACCGGGGTCTTGAACGATTCGACGGGCGGGACCGGCTCCGCGGGGGCGCCGCCCTCGCTGGGCGGAAGTGTCACCACGAAGTCGGGGTCGAGCCCCCGCAGCCGTACGTCGACGGAGCCGGGGGCGAGTTCACGGGTGATCTCGTCCATCGCGGCGGAGAGCACGTTGAGCAGGGTCAGCCGGGTCGCCGACTCCAGGGGAGCGGTGAGCCTGTCGGCCAGCTCGCGGGCTTCGTCGCCGCCGGCCTCGGCAGCCACCGCGAGTTCGCGGCGGAGGGTGTCGACATACGGGGTGAGGTCCATAGCGCCATCATGGCACCACTGTGGTGCCACATGCAAGCCTGGATGGCGCCGCGCGGCGCCATTCTTGAGGGCGGCCGCTCTACCTGCGGAAATGCGGAGAGGCGGCTCGGTTTGTTGGGGTGTCATGGGTGCGCGCGGGATTCCGAGCGCGCGGAATGGTGCCAAGTGGCACCTCGTGGCACCCCGTAGTGCCAGGTGGCGCCAGTGGGTGCCGGTGGGTGTCACGGGGTGTCACTCGGCGTCGTGTGCGGCCGCGTGTGGCCGGGTGGTGCCGCGTGATGTCGAGTGATGGCACCTGATGGCACGTGATGGCGCCGGAAGGTGGTGGTGAACTGCCACCACCTGGTGGTCCGCCACCGGTGCTCGTCTGTCGCCGGGGAGCCCGGGTACGACGAAGGCGGCGACCCCGGGGTGTGGGGTCGCCGCCTTCGTGTGTGGCTGTGAGGCCTGTGGGCCGATCAGTACCAGCCGTTGGCCTGCCAGAAGTTCCAGGCGCCGGCAGGGCTGCCGTAGCGCGAGTTCATGTAGTCCAGACCCCACTTGATCTGGGTCTTGGGGTTGGTCTTCCAGTCGGAGCCGGCGGTGGCCATCTTCGAACCGGGCAGGGCCTGGACCAGGCCGTAAGCGCCGGACGAGGAGTTCGTGGCGCTGACGTTCCAGCCGCTCTCGTGCTCGACGATCTTGCTGAAGGCGTTGAACTGCGCGGCGTCCGGAATCATCTTGTGCGCGATCGACTTCGCGGAGGAGGCGGCGGTGGGCGTGGCGGCCTGAGCGGGCGCCGCGGCCAGAACCATACCGGTGGTGGCAGCTGCCACGGCGACACCGGCGAGGGCCTTCTTCGGGGAAGTGACGAAGCGGCGGATGACGGAGACGGACACGGAGAACCTTTTTCTTCGGGGACATGGAGTCGCTCGCAGGCCGTGACCACGTGGTGTGTGGAGGGGGCGTACGTCGGCGCCGCGATCCCGAGTGGGCTCGTGGCGCCTGGCGACTGCTCCAGAGAAACAGGCTTGAACCGCGTCCGCAATGACCCCTTTTACTAGTCGTGGTCGCATCCGAGGTGAAAGTCCCTCATGTGACGTGGCTCTCAAACCCCAGGTCAGAGGGCATGACGACGCGTTCATGTCATGGCGTGAGCTCTACGAAGGCGCTTCGTATGTGACCTGAGTCCTGTGGCCCGGTTCACCCCGCACCTGACGGACAGTGCGGGGCGCCGCACGGAGTGCCGCCGGGCGATGTGACGTGGGTCCCGGATCACCGGGGGTCGAACGTGACCGGGCTCTCGAAAGCCGCCCGGCGCGTGGCCCGGCGCAGCGCCTTGAGGAGGGTTCCGCCGACGGTCAGGGTCAGGACGACGGTGACGACCGCCCGGCCCAGGTCCCAGCCGAGGGACGTGGCCAGGCAGTACGCGAGGAAGCGGGCGAGGTTGGCGGGGACGGCGGAGTGCGGGTCGAAGGCGACGTTCGAGGCCAGTGCGTCCATGAAGGGCCAGCCGGCCAGATTCATGACGGTGCCGTAGGCGAAGGCGGCGAGGAAGCCGTATCCGGCGAGCAGCAGCAGTTCCCCGCGGCCGCGCAGGCGGTCCGCGCCCGGCAGTAGTCCGGCGCCCATCGTGAACCAGCCCATGGCCAGCATCTGGAAGGGCATCCAGGGCCCCACCCCGCCGGTCAGCAGTGCCGACGCGAACATCGTCACGGACCCGAGCACGAATCCGAAGCCGGGCCCGAGGACGCGTCCGCTCAGCACCATCAGGAAGAACATCGGCTCGATGCCCGCGGTCCCGGCCCCGATCGGGCGCAGCGCGGCGCCGGTCGCGGCCAGTACGCCGAGCATGGCGACCGCCTTCGGGCCGAGCCCCGACTCGGAGATCGTCGCCGCGACCACCGCGACCAGCAGGACGAGGAGCCCCGCGAACAGCCACGGAGCGTCCTGGGCGTGCGCGCTGACCTGCGAGCCGGGCCCCGCGAAGAGCGGCCAGGCGAATCCTGCGACTCCGGTGGCGCTGACCAGGGCGAGGGCGGCGACGGAGCGCGGGCCCAGACGGATGGCCCTGGCCTGGGGATGAGGCCGGGAGTGGGGACGGGAGTCGTGGACGGCGGTTTCGGGGGCGCTCATGCGAGGGCCTTCCTTACCTGGGCGACGGTGAGCCACGGCTCGGGGGCCAGGATCTTGGCGACCTGCGGGGCGAAGGACGGGGACGCGACGACCACCTCGGCGGTGGGGCCGTCGGCGACGATCTCACCGTCCGCGAGGATCACCACACGGTGGGCGAGGTCGGCGGCGAGTTCCACGTCGTGGGTGGCCAGCACGATCGCGTGCCCCTCGGCGGCCAGTCCGCGCAGCACGGTGACCAGCCGGGCCTTCGCCGCGTAGTCGAGGCCGCGGGTCGGCTCGTCGAGGAGCAGCAGCGGGGGGTTCGCCGTCAGGACGACGGCGAGCGCCAGCGCCAGCCGCTGCCCCTCCGACAGATCACGGGGGTGCGTGTCGTCCGCGATGTCCGGCAGCAGCCCGGACACCAGAGCCCGGCAGGTCCCGGCCTCGGCCCCGGCGTCCTCGTCGGCCGCCGCGCACTCGGCGGCCACCGTGTCCGCGTACAGCAGATCCCGTGGCTCCTGCGGTACGAGTCCCACGCGGCGCACGAGGTCGCGCGGCGCCGTGCGATGCGGCACCACCCCACCGACGCGTACGGATCCGGCGGCCGGTTCGACCAGCCCGACCAGTGCCGCGAGCAGCGTCGACTTCCCGGCGCCGTTGCGGCCCATCAGCGCGATGGTCTCGCCGGGCCCCGCGGAGAGGTCGACCCGGCGGAGCGCCTCGACCCGCCCGCGCCGGACGGCCAGCGACTCCACGACGGCCACTTCCGCCGGAAGCGGCGCGGCGCCGGGGCTGCGCCTGCGGAGGAGCCGGGTCAGGGAGAAGGAGGAGGCGGGGCGCGCCGGTGCCGAAGGGAGAGGGAGGGGGAGGGGCGCGGCGGGCTGCGTGCCTCCGGTGCCGGCGGCGTTTTCGCCGTTTCCTGTCGGTCCGGTGCCTCCGGTGCCTCCGGTGCCTCCGGTGGGTCCGCTGTCTCCGGTGTCAGCGGTGAGCCCGGAGCCTGCGGCGGATGCGGCGGGTCCGGGGTCTTCCGTGGCCGCGGTCGATTCCGGGGGCGTCGTGGAGAGTCGCTCGCGCAGTGTTCCCGCACGGCGTCGCGCGTCGCGCACGGTCAGGGGGAGCGGGGACCAGCCGGCCAGGCGGCCCAGTTCCACCACCGGCGGGCAGACCGGGGAGACGGCCATGATCTCGGACGGGGTGCCGAGCGTCAGGGGTGCTCCCGGCGCGGGCAGGAGGGCGAGCCGGTCGGCGTACTGGACGACGCGTTCCAGGCGGTGCTCGGCCATGAGGACCGTGGTGCCGAGGTCGTGGACCAGGCGCTGCAGGACGGCGAGGACCTCCTCGGCGGCGGCGGGGTCCAGGGCCGAGGTGGGTTCGTCGAGGACCAGGACCCGGGGGTGCGGGGTGAGCACCGAGCCGATCGCGACCCGCTGCTGCTGGCCACCGGAGAGGGTGGCGATCGGGCGGTCGCGGAGGTCGGCCAGGGAGAGGAGGTCCAGGGTCTCCTCCACACGGCGCCGCATCACCGCCGGCGCCAGACCCAACGACTCCATGCCGTAGGCGAGTTCGTCCTCCACGGTGTCCGTCACGAAGTGGGACAGCGGGTCCTGGCCGACGGTGCCGACCACGTCCGCGAGTTCGCGCGGCTTGTGCGTGCGGGTGTCCCGCCCGGCGACGGTGACCCGGCCGCGCAGCGTTCCGCCCGTGAAGTGCGGGACGAGTCCGCTCACCGCGCCGAGCACCGTCGACTTGCCGACCCCGGACGGGCCGACGAGCAGGACCAGTTCGCCCTCAGGGACCTCGAAGTCCACGCCCTGGACGGTGGGTTCGGCGGCCCCGGCGTACGTCACGGAGACATCCTCGAAGCGGATCACGATGGTTCCTCGGGGGCCGGGGTTCGCTGGGGGGTCGGGGCCACGAAGGCGGGGAGCAGGCCGAGCAGGACTGCCGCCGCCGGCCAGAGGGGAAGGGCGGGGGCCACCAGGGGAACGACTCCGGGGCGCAGCGCGGCGGGGTCGTAGGACGCGGCGACGATCATCAGGGCCGCCACCGCGACGCCCGACCCGGCGACCAGCCAGGCCCGGACGCCCCAGGTGTCCGGCCGGTACCGCGTCCGCGGTGAGCGGCGGCCGCCCAGCCACAGGCCGCCGAGCGCCGCGGCGAGGCCGGCCAGCAGGACCGGCAGGCCGTAGGTGTCGCCCTCGGCGGTCAACAGCCCGTATGTGCCCGCGCAGACGCCGATCAGACCGCCCAGGGTGAGGGCTCCGGTGGTCCGGTGGACGGCGGGCGGGACCTGCGCCGTCCGCCCGTACCCGCGTGCGTCCATCGCCGCCGCCAGCGCGACCGAACGTTCCAACGCGCCTTCCAGGACCGGGAGTCCGACGTGCAGCAGGCCGCGCAGGCCCCGGTCGGGGCGGCCGCGGAGCCGGCGCGCGGCGCGCAGCCGCTGGACGTCGGCGATCAGATGCGGGGCGAAGGTGAGCGCGACGACCACCGCGACGCCCGCCTCGTACAGCGCTCCCGGCAGCGACTTGAGCAGCCGCGCCGGGTTCGCGAGGGCGTTCGCCGCGCCGACGCAGACGAGGAGCGTGGCCAGCTTCAGGCCGTCGTACAGCGCGAAGAGCAGGCCCTCGGCGGTGACCCGGCCGCCGATGCGGACCCCCTGAGCCCAGTGCGGCAGGGGGATCTCGGGGAGCGTGACGATCACATGGGTGCCGGGGATGGGGGAGCCGAGGAAGACGGCGAAGGCCAGGCGGACGGCGAGGACGGCCGCGGCCAGTTTGACGAAGGCGGTGTAGGAGCGCGCCCAGGGGGCGTCGGTGCGATGGGTGGCCACCACGAAGCCCGCCACTCCGATGAGGAGGGCGAGCAGGAGGGGGTTCGTGGTGCGGGAGGCCGCCGTGCCGAGACCCAGGGCCCAGATCCACCAGGCGCCGGGGTGCAGGGCGTCCGCGCGGTGCGTCCGCGGTGCGGGAGAGGGCCGCGGTCGCCCGCTCGCTACGGCGCCCGCCGCCGACCGCCGCCACACCGCCCCGGGTCCCTGCCCCTGCCCGGGCAGCCCTTGCTTGGACGCGCCTTGCTTGGACGCGCCTTGCTTGGACGCGCCTTGCTCGGACGCGCCCTGCTCGGGCAGCCCCCGCTCGGACGCGCCCCGCGCGGACAGGTGCGACGCCTGTGGCCCCGCGGAGCGACGGGCGTTGCCTGTGGCGGTGATGGCGGTGGTGGTGGGGTCCTCGCGGTCGCCCTTGGTCATGATCCGGGCCTCAGTGCCTGTGCCGGCGGGCCTGCCAGACGGCCCCCGCGCCCAGCACCGCCACCGCGGCGGCGCCCGCCAGCAGGCCCACCGAGGGGCCGTGGTGGGCCGGCTCGGAGGCGTGCGGCCGGGCGGACGCGGTCGGCTCGGTGGCCGCGACCTGGTCGCCGCAGCCCGTCCGCGGATAGCCCGCTATCGCGCAGAGCAGGGCGTTGGTGTCGTAGCGCAGGGGTTTGGCGACCGTGGCCAGGGCCTCCGCGGTGCTCGCGTCGGGGGCGACGCGGGCGCAGGCGGTGCGCGGGGACGGCGGCGTCTCGCCGGACGGCGCGTGGGCGGCCGTACCGGAGTCGATGACCAGGGCCACGCGCTTTTGGCCCTTCTGGGCGGGCGTCTTGGCGCATATCGCGGCGAAGTCCCGTGCCCCGCGCGGCTGCACGGCGTGCTGGGAGTCCTCGCTCACCGCGAAGCGGAAGCCCTGGACATCGCCGTCGGACGGCCGCGCGGTCGACGGACCCTGGGTGGCGTACGTCCACTTCCCGCCGGTCAGGTCCCAGAAGGACCAGTAGCGGTAGCCGACGGCCCGGGCCTGCCCCGCGCCGCCGAGGACGAGGAGCAGAAGGGCCAGCGCGAGCGCCAGGGCGGGCGCGGTCGTCCGACGGCTGGTCACAGCTGCTGCTTCTTGTTGCGGCCGCTGATCAGGAAGCCGATGCCGATGCCGGCGACCAGGCCGACGCCGATGATCCACCAGACGCCGAGACCGTTGCCGTCGTCCTTCTTCTCGTCGTTCTTCTTCTCGCTCGGGGTGGCCGAGGCGCCGGCCGCGCTCGGCTTCGGGCCCGTGGCGCCCAGCTGCGCGACCAGGTCCTGGCCGCCGAAGTCGCGCGGGTCGGTGCCGGTGGCGTGCGCGGCGAAGATCAGCTGCGCGTAAGCGGCGGGACCCGACTTGGCCGCCCAGTCGGCGGAGTTCTTCTCCAGCCAGGCGAGCGGCGCCTTCGCGAGCGACGTCGCTCCGTCGGCCGCCAGGGCCACGACCGCGTCCGCGGTGTTGCCGTAGTCGGGCTGGTCCTCGGCACCTGCGAGCGCGGACTTCAGGTACGGGGTCTTCGCCAGCGACTTGGCCAGATAGCCGGCGCCGTTCGCCGCCGCGTCCCGCGGGGCGGGGGAGTCGGTGGTGCCGCACTGCGGGAGGTCGTAGGGCAGGCCGGCCTTCGCCACGAATCCCTTGCCCAGGCTGCCGACGACTCCCGCCGCGGTCGCGTCCGCGTTCGCCGCCAGCTCGCCCTTCTTGCCGGGCTGGTAGGCGAAGGCGCCGCCGCCCTCTCCCCCGCAGGGCATCGACAGCTTCAGCAGGGCGTCGTACGGGGACTTGCCGTCCTTGGAGATGTCCTGGGGCTTCTTGCCGACCGCCTTCAGCGCGCCGATCACGACGGACGTCGAGTTGGTGTCGCTGGGGCCACCGGCCATGTAGCCCCAGCCGCCGTCCTTGTTCTGCGCGGACTTCAGCCAGGTCACGGCCCTGCCGGTGGCGTCGTCGTGCCCGCCGAGCGCGGCGAGGGCCTGGACGGCGGCCGCGGTGCTGTTGGTGTCGACCTGCGTCTTGGCGTCGCACGCGGCCGCGGCGTCGGCGCGGTACGCCGCGAACGCGCCGTTCGCGCACTGCTGCCCTGTCAGCCAGTCGACGGCCTTCTCTGCGGGCCGCACCCCGACGGTGTGCTGGGCGAGCAGCGCCAGCGACTGGCGCCAGACGCCGTCGTAGGTCGGGTCGGTGGAGCCGTACAGGCCCGAGGGGATCGCCGTCGAGGGCGACGCCGAGGGGGACGAGTCGGCGGCGGACGCGGCCGGTGCGACGACCGCCCCGATCACGGCGGTGGCGGCCAGTACCGCTGCGGTGCGGCGAACAAACATGACTCTCCCTGCGGGGAGCCGGGCAGCACCGGGCACGTTGAGGCATCCGGGCGGCTCCGGCTCCGTATCCCTCGACGGTGCCGGCCGTCGGCGGGCTGCCGAGGGCACGAGCCGGTCACGTCCCGGCCGAGGCGATCCGGCTCACCACCGAAGTGGCTCACGGTTGCGGGTCAGCGCCGGATTTGCACCGGCTTCTCCTCGTACGGGTGTGATGACGACGCGCTCACTCTACCGGCGCGCGGAATCCGCTGAGTGTCGCCTGTGGCACGGGCCCGGAGTGATCCGGACGACATCCGCTAGGTTCGGGCCATGCGAACGGGGAGACTGCTCGGCTCGGGGCGTTCGGCGGACGTCTACGAGATCGACGAGGCGTGGGTGCTGCGGCGGGACCGCGAGGGCTGGGGAGATGCGACGGCCGAGGCGGCGGTGATGCAGCACGTGCGCTCGCACGGCTATCCGGTGCCGGGTGTGCGGGCGGCGACCCGCGGCGATCTGGTGATGGAGCGGCTGTCCGGGCCGACCATGCTGGAGGCCTTCGGCCAGGGCCTGCTCTCCGCCCAGGAGGCGGGCCTCACCCTGGCGCGGCTGCTGCGCAAGCTGCACGCCGTGCCCGCCCGGCTCTCCGCCGATCCGGCCGTCCGCGTCCTGCACCTGGATCTGCACCCCGACAACGTGATGCTCACCCCGGACGGCCCGAAGGTCATCGACTGGGCCAACGCCGAGGAGGGGCCGCCCGGTCTCGACTGGGCCATGTCCGCCGTGATCCTCGCCCAGGTGGCCGTCGGCGGCGAGCCGGTCGGGGACGTGGCCGCCGAGACGCTGGACGCGTTGCTCGACGGGAACGAGGGCCAGGTGACCGAGGAAGGGCTCGTGGAGGCGGGGCGGCGCCGGGCGGCCAATCCGACCATGAGCGCGCACGAGGTCCAACTACTGGGAGAGGCGGACGGGTTGGTCCGCGCGCTGCTGCACTGAGCGGTGGCCGGAGCCGCGGGTCACCGGACGCGTGCGGGGACCGTGGCCTCCACCGGCTGGCACAGCACCAGGGCGAGATCGTCGGCGAGGGGTGCCCCGGTGTGCTGGAGCAGGCGGTCGTGCAAGGTGCTCAGGGCGTCCTCGGGGAGGGGCTCGCGCAGCGCGAGGGCGGCCTCGCCGAGCAGCGGGAACGGGATGCCCTCCGGGTCGCGTCCCTCGGCCAGGCCGTCCGTGTAGAGGAGCAGACGGTCGCCCGGCTGGAGCCGCACGCGGTACTGGCGGGGATCGGGGCGCAGCCCCAACGGCGGTGAGGGGACCTTGGGTTCGAGGAACTCGATGCTCCGGCCGGAGCGCAGCGGCGCGGGGTGTCCGCAGTTCACCAGCCGCACCTCGCCGGGCGCGAACTCGGCGAGCAGTGCGGTCACGAAGTCCTCCGGTCCCAGCTCCGGGGTGAGGCGCGTGTCGAGACTGTCGGCAAGGGACGGCAAGTCCGGAGCCGTATAGGCGAGTTCACGGAAACCGGTGATCGTCTCGGCGGTCAGCCGGAGGGCGTCGAGGCCGTGTCCGCGTACGTCGCCCACCAGGACCCGCAGTCCGTACGGGGTCACCGCGACGTCGTACAGATCGCCGCCGACCGTCGACTCGTCGGCGGAGCAGTGGTAGCGGGTGCACACCTGGGTGCCGTCCAGGGTGCGGGAGATGGGCCGCAGGACCGCCTCCTGGGTGACCCGGGCGACCTCGCGGGACCGCGCGAGCGCGGCGGTCAGGCGCTCGCCCCGGCCGGCGGCGTGCACGGTGACCGCGCAGCCGAGCAGCAGCCCTCCGAAACGGACGCCGAAGCCGAAGCCGGCCACGGCGTCGTCGCCGAGATCCGTCGCGAGTCCCAGCGCCGCCGCCCAGGCGCAGACCAGCAGGGTGCACCGCACCCCGAACCGCACGCACGCCAGCAACGGCCCGATCAGCAGCAGGGTGACCAGGGACGGCACCCGGTGGTCCACCAGATGCGGCAGGGCGACCAGCAGACAGGCGGCCGGTGGCACGAGCATCAGCCAGGAGAACCCGGTTCTGACGTGCCCACCGCCTCCGCCGTCGGCGGACATCCGCTCGCCCCGCTGCTCCCACTCTCGCATCACCCGACAATCTCTGAAAAAAGCCCCTGTCGCGCTCGCCGACGGAGACTTGATCACATCTCGTCGCAAGGTGCCCGGAAGTGGCGTTGTGCTGCGGGCTTTCTGTCCGAGTCGGCGGACCGGCGCATCGAGGGCGGGTGATCCGGTCACACTGGTCCGCGTGTCCGACAAGACGACCGGTGGACGGCCCGGCAACCCGCCCTCACAGACGCGGAGTTTCATCGGACGGCTGGAGGAACTCGGCCGACTGGAGCGAGAGCTGGATCCGGGTGCCGGGATGGGCCGGCTGGTGAGCGTCGTCGGTGTCGGAGGGGTCGGCAAGACCCGGCTCGCCCTGCAGGCCGCCGGCCGGATCGACGGCGCGTACCCGGACGGCGTCTGGCTGGTGGAGCTCTCCCCGCTGCACACCGCCGGCCTGGTGGGCCTCGCCGTCGTGGAGGCGCTGCGGCTCACCGACCGGTCGACACGGCCGGTCACCGAGGTGGTCGCCGAATGGGCCGAGGGCAAAAGGCTGTTGCTGGTCCTCGACTCCTGTGAGCACGTCCTCGCGGACTGCGTGGGCTTCGTCGAGGAACTGCTGCCCCTCCTGCCGGGCCTGCGGGTCCTCGTCACCAGCCGTGAGCCGCTCGGCCTGCCGGGCGAACACGTCCTGCACCTGGACCCGCTGCCGGTCGCCGACGACGCGGTGGCCCTGTTCGCCGACCGAGCGGCCGAGACCGGACGCCCCCTGGACGACACCGACCGTCCCGTCGTGGAGGCCGTCTGCCGTCGCCTCGACGGCATCCCGCTCGCCATCGAGCTCGCCGCCGTCCGGCTCTGCGAGATCACCCTGGACCAGTTGGCCGGTCTGCTCGGCGAGCGGCTGCCGTCCCGGCTCGACCTGCTGGCCGCGCGCGAGGGCGAGGGGCCGCCCCGTCACCAGACCCTGCGGACGGCCATCGGCTGGAGCCACGAGCTGTGCGCACCCCTGGAACGGCTGCTGTGGGCCCGGCTCTCGGTCTTCGCGGGCGGCTTCTGCGCGAGCGCCGCCGACGACGTCTGCGCGGGCGGTCCGCTGCCCGCCGACCTGATTCCCGGACTGCTCGCCCGGCTCGTCGAGCAGTCCATCGTGGGCCGTCACCCCACCGACCCCGCTCGCTTCCGGCTCCTCGACACCGTGCGGGAGTTCGGCGCCGACTGGCTGCGCGCGCTGGGCGAGGAACGCACCGTAGGGCTGCGCCACCGGGACCACTACCGGTGGCTGGCCCGGCAGGGCTGCGCCGAGTGGAACACCGCACGCCAGGCTGCCTGGTGCGAGAGCGTCCTCACCGAGCATGCCAATCTCCGCGCGGCCATGGACTGCGCGCTCACCGAGTCCGACGGACGGGTCGCCCTGGCGATGGCGTCCGACATCGGCTTCCTGTGGCGGCACTGCGGCTATCTGCGCGACGCCCGGCACTGTCTCGACCAGGCGCTGACGGCGGACGCGGCGCCCGGGCCCGACCGTACCCGCGCGGTGTGGACACGGGGCGCGGTCGCGCTGCTCCAGGGCGACCTGGAGGCCGCGGCCAACTGGGCGGTGCGCTGCGCCGACGCGGCGAGGGAAGAGGGAGACCCGGCGGCGGTGGCGGCCGCGCTGTACCTGCGGGGTGGACAACTCGCCCTGAGCGGGCGCTTGTCCGAGGCGGTCCACGTCCTGGCCGGCGCACCTCGGCTGCCCGTCCGGGGGGACTGGCTCGGGGCGGCACAGCTCCAGGTCCGGGTGGCGCTGGCGTACGCGTATCTGTTGGGCGGGGAGCAGGAACGGGCGCGTGCGGTGGCCGAGGAGGTCCGCGCGGCGAGCCTGGCGTGCGGGGAGTCGTGGGCGGGAGCCTTCGCCGACGGGCTCGTGGCCCAGATCGACCTGGCCCGCGGGGACATCGCTGCGGCCCTCGGCAACGCCCGGACCGCGCTGGCCGGCCACGGGCTGCTGCACAACACCGTGGGCGCCGCGATGGCCCTCGACGTGCTCGCCGCGGGGATCGTCGCGGCGGGCGACGGACACCGGGCGGCCCGCCTCCTCGGCATCGGCGAGCGCGTGTGGGAACTCACCGGGCGGGCCCAGATGGACTCACCCGATCTGATCGCCACCCGCCGGTCGCACGAACTCCGCGTCCGTGGCGAGATCGGCGACCCGGCGTACGAGAAGGCGTACGAGGAGGGCCGCACGATGGCGTACGAGGAGGGGCTGGACTACGCGGCCCACAGCCACAGCCACTGAGTTCGGGGCGAGGGCGTCACACCGCCACGTATGTCACCGGGTCGCTGCCCGTCACCGCCTCCGCCCGTCCCAGCTTCACCAGTCGCCGTACATGTGCCTCGGCCTCCGAGACCGCGATGTTCCGTGATCCGTAGGGGATGTCGGCCCAGGGACGGTTCCACTCCATGAGCTCGGCGAGCTGCCACGGCGTGAGCGGGACGGAGAGGAGGGCGAGCAGGCCGGTGAGCCGCTCCTCGTGGTGTGTGAGCAGCTCCGCGACCCGGGACGGGGCGTCGGTGAACACGTGCTGGTGGGCCGGGAGCACCTCGGCGGGGCCGAGGCGGCCGACGCGCTCCAGGGAGTCGAGGTAGTCGCCGAGCGGATCGGCGATCTCGCCGAGGCTCTCGATCCCGTTCGCGGAGGGGGGACGCCCGTGGGTGTCCGGGTCCTCGTAGAGGCCGATGTGCGGGGTGATCCTCGGGAGCAGGTGGTCGCCGGAGAACAGGCGTCCGTTCCCGGGCAGCCGGGCCGGGTGGTCCTCCTCCAGGTGGAGGCAGACGTGTCCGGGCGTGTGGCCGGGGGTCCAGATGGCGCGCAGCCGGCGGCCGGGCAGGGCGACGAACTCGCCGGGGACGATCTCGCGGTCGGGAAGAGCGGGGGAGAAGCCGGGAAGGGTGCTGGGACGGCGGACGGACTTGTGTGCCTCGCGCAGCGGGGCGATGTGCTCCTCCGGGGCGCCGGAGGCCGCCAGCTTGGCTGCCATGTAACCGAACCAGCGCTCGGGCCGGTTCTCCCGGGTGCGCCGGACGATCGCCGTGTCGGCGGCGTGCATCGCGATCCAGGCGCCGGACGCCTCGCGGACCCGGCCCGACAGGCCGTGGTGATCGGGGTGGTGGTGGGTGATGACCACGCCGTGGATCTCCGCGACGGAGGTTCCGCAGTCGGTGAGTCCCTCGACGAGGGTGTCCCAGGAGGCGGGGTCGTCCCAGCCCGTGTCGATGAGCACGGGCCCCGCGTCGGTGTCGACCAGGTACACCAGCGTGTGGCCGAGCGGATTGTCCGGGATGGGGACCCTGATCGACCGTACGCCCCCGCCGTGATCGGTCACCTGCGTCATGCGCTTCCACCCATCGCCGAGTTGTCGCCACTATAACTAGAACGAGTTCCAATGGGAGCCCGAGTCGACTGTTCTGTCCGTCGAGGTGGCCGCGTCCCTGCCGTGGACTCATTCGGCCGGAACTGGTATCAGTTCTCGTATCTGATGAAGCGTCAGAAGTGGTGGCAGAGAGCGTCCCTGGAGGCAGTCGGCCATGACCGAGCTCGTGGAACACGGACAGCTGTTCATCGGCGGGGAGTTGACCGACCCCCTCGGCAAGGACGTCATCGAGGTGATCTCGCCGCACACCGAGGAGGTCATCGGCCGGGTGCCGCACGCCTCGGCGGCCGACGTGGACCGGGCCGTCGCCGCCGCGCGCGAGGCGTTCGACCAGGGCCCCTGGCCGCGGATGAGCCTCGACGAGCGGATCGCGGTCGTGACGCGGATCAAGGACGCGATCGCCGTACGCCACGAGGAGATCGCCCGCGTCATCTCCTCCGAGAACGGCTCCCCCTACTCCTGGAGCGTCCTCGCGCAGGCCCTCGGCGCGATGATGGTGTGGGACGCGGCGATCACGGTCGCCCGCGGCTATACGTACGAGGAGGCACGCGACGGAGTCCTCGGCAGGATTCTGGTGCGCCGTGAACCGGTGGGCGTGGTGGCGGCCGTGGTGCCGTGGAACGTCCCCCAGTTCGTGGCCGCGGCCAAGCTCGCGCCCGCGCTGCTGACCGGCTGCACCGTCGTCCTGAAGCCGTCGCCCGAATCGCCCCTGGACGCCTATCTGCTCGGGGAGATCGCGAAGGAGGCCGGGCTGCCCGAGGGAGTGCTGTCGATCCTCCCGGCGGACCGCGAGGTCAGCGAGTACCTGGTCGGACACCCCGGCATCGACAAGGTCTCCTTCACCGGCTCGGTCGCGGCGGGCAAGCGCGTGATGGAGGTCGCAGCCCGCCATCTCACCCGCGTGACACTGGAGTTGGGCGGCAAGTCGGCGGCCGTGGTGCTGCCGGACGCGGACATCGACACCTCGGTCCCCGGGATCGTCTCGGCGGCCTGGATGAACAACGGCCAGGCCTGCGTCGCCCAGACCCGCATCCTCGTACCGCGCTCGCGCTACGACGAGTTCGCGGACGCCTTCGCCACCGCGGCGAACGCGCTGGTCGTCGGCGACCCGCTCGACCCGGCCACCCAGGTCGGCCCGCTGGTCGCCGAGCGGCAGCAGCGGCGCAACCTCGACTACATCCGCATCGGCCAGGAGGAGGGTGCCAAGATCCTGGCCGGCGGCGGACGTCCGCCCGGACTCGACCGCGGCTGGTACGTCGAGCCGACCCTCTTCGGCGACGTCGACAACTCGATGCGCATCGCCCGGGAGGAGATCTTCGGCCCGGTCATCTGTCTGCTCCCGTACGGCGACGAGACCGAGGCCGTGAAGATCGCCAACGACTCCGACTACGGGCTGAGCGGCAGCGTCTGGACGGCGGACGTCGCCCATGGCATCGACATCGCCCGCCAGGTCCGTACCGGCACCTACTCGGTCAACACCTTCAGCCTCGACATGCTGGGACCGTTCGGCGGCTACAAGAACTCCGGCCTGGGCCGGGAGTTCGGACCGGAGGGGTACGGCGAGTTCCTGGAGCACAAGATGATCCACCTGCCGGCCGGCTGGGAGGCGTGAGGATGGGCGACCGCTGGCAGGTCGAGGTCGACCGCTCCGTCTGCATCGGCTCCGCCCAGTGCGTCCACCACGCCCCGGACGCCTTCCGCCTCGACGTCGGCATGCAGTCCCACCCGGTCGAACCGGAGACCGACGCCAACGAGAAGATCCTCGAAGCGGCCGAGGGCTGCCCGGTGGAGGCCGTCATGATCTCCCTGCTGGGCAGCGGCGAGCCGGTGTTCCCGCCGGAGGAATAGGGGCGGGGCCGGACGCGGGCACTTCCCGGTCCCCGCATAGCCTCCAGCCGATTCGACGGATCGACCGGGGCGGGGAAGCGTGCACAAGTCCGAGGCCAGGAAGCTGATCGAGCAGGCGCGTACGGCGTGGGAGGCCGAGGAGTGGCAGCGGGCCGCCGACCTCTACGAACAGGTGCTCGCGCAGTTCCCCGACGAGCGGCCGAGCGCGGAGTGGTGGTACGACGCCGCGCTCGCCCACAAGTTCCTGCGGAACTGGGAGAAGGCCCGCGACCTCGGACGCGAGGCGGCGGCCCGCGCTCCACGCGGCGAGGGCGATCCCGCGTTCTGGAACCTCGGGATCGCCGCCACGATCCTGCGCGACTGGGCGACGGCCCGCGACGCCTGGACCGGTTTCGGCATCGGACTTCCCGACGGGGAGGGTGAGATCGCGGGGCGCTTCGGCGCCGCCTGCGTACGGCTGGACACCGACGGAGAGCGGGAGGTCGTGTGGATCGAGCGGTTGTGCCCGACCCGCGGGCGGGTGGTGAACGTGCCCGTCACGGGCGGGCGGCGGTACGGCGAGATCGTCGTGCACGACGGCGAGCCCAAGGGAGAGCGGGTGTACAACGGCACGACGTTCCCCGTCTTCGACGAGCTGACGCTCTTCGAGGCGTCCGCGCTGCCGACCCTGGAGGTGACGGTCGGCGCCGGCGAGGCGGCCGACCTGGAGGCCCTGCTCGCCCTGTTCACCGAGCACGGCTTCGGTGCCGAGCCCGCCAGTGCCGTGCGTGTCCTCTGCGCCTGCTGCAGCGAGGGCACCCATCAGCAGGAACGCGATGTGCGGGCGGGCGCCCAGGCGGTGTCGCTGGCGGCTCCGGAGCACGAGGCGCGGCGGCTGCTGGAACGCTGGGCCGGGGAGACGGCGATCGGGCGCAGCTGGAGCGGGCTGGAGCAGGTGGGCTAGCCCGGGCTCCCGAGGCCGGGCGGGCCGACCCGGTGGTTCCGGTCGTCCTGGGCGTTCCGGCGGTTCCCGCTGTCCTGGCCGTGCCGGCTGTCCTGGCCGTTCCCGTCGCGCCGGCCGCCCATGCCCTCCCGTTCGTCCTGGTCCTACCGGCCCTTCGGGTCGGTCAGGTCGATCAGGCGGCACACCGTCTCGATGTCTATCTTGACCTGGGCGATCGAGGCGCGGCCCGAGAGCCAGGTGATCAGGGCCGAGTGCCAGGTGTGCTCGATGACGCGGACGGCGGAGAGCTGGGCCGGCGTCGGGTCGTCGAGGCCCATCGCGTCGAGGATGATCACCGTGGTCTGCCGCGAGACCTGGTCGACCTCGGGGCTGACGCTGCGGTCCGCGAAGGTGAGCGCGCGGACCATGGCGTCGGCCAGGTGCGGCTCCCGCTGGAGGGCGCGGAACGCCCGCATCAGGGTCTCCGCCACCCGCTCCGCGGCCGTGTCCCCGGCCGGCGGCTTCTTGCGCAGCGTGCCGTGCATGTGCTCCAGCTGGTCCTGCATCGTGGCGACCAGCAGATGCACCTTCGAGGGGAAGTAGCGGTACAGCGTGCCGAGAGCGACCTGCGAAGACTCCGCGACCTCGCGCATCTGCACGGCGTCGAAGCCGCCCCGGCTGGCCAGCTGCGCGCTGGCGTGCAGGATCCGGCGACGGCGCGCCTCCTGCCGCTCGGTGAGCGGGGGAGAGGCGGGATGTGCGATGGGGTGCGGGGTGGAGCGCGCGGGGGTGGACGGCGTGGCGGGCGTGCCGGCCCCCGGCGCCGGTCGCGCGTTCTTCGAGTCCGCCTTGGCTTCCGCAGGCATGGGTCCGTTCCGTGACATCAGCGAGAGGGAGCGACGAGTCAGCATGGCAGGGTGTGTCACTGCCGTGCCGACCAGCCGACCCCGCCGCGCCGTCGTGGCGTGAATCACCTGATCCACCACTCACAGCGGCGCTACCTGCCGGTAGATTCAGTGCTCCTTGAACGATCAAGTCTGAAACTTGTTCTAGATTAGCGTCCCGGCGTAATCTCGCGGGAAAGTGCAGGGAGAAGGGGACCGGAAGTGACCGCTGAGGCCATGGAGGCGGGCCCCGGGAAGGGCGCGGCAGCCGACGGGGACCAACCCCTGCGCATCGCGCTCCTCACCTACAAGGGCAACCCGTTCTGCGGCGGCCAGGGTGTGTACGTACGGCACCTCTCGCGCGAACTCGCCCGACTCGGTCACCGCGTCGAGGTCATCGGCTCCCAGCCCTACCCCGTGCTCGACGAGGGTCTTCCCGAGCTGAGCCTCACCGAGCTGCCCAGCCTCGACCTGTACCGCCAGCCCGACCCCTTTCGCACTCCTGCGAGGGGCGAGTACCGGGACTGGATCGACGCCCTCGAGGTCGGCACCATGTGGACCGGCGGCTTCCCCGAGCCGCTGACCTTCTCGCTGCGCGCCCGCCGGCATCTGCGCGCCCGGCGCGGCGAGTTCGACGTCATCCACGACAATCAGACGCTCGGATACGGCCTGTTGGGGGATGTCGGCGCCCCGCTGGTGACCACCATCCACCACCCCATCACCGTCGACCGGCAGCTGGAGCTGGACGCCGCCGAGGGCTGGCAGCGCCGCGCGTCCGTCCGCCGCTGGTACGCCTTCACCCGCATGCAGAAGCGCGTCGCGCGCCGTCTGCCGTCCGTGCTCACCGTCTCCGGCACCTCCCGCCAGGAGATCGTCGACCATCTGCGGGTCGAGCAGGACCGCATCCACGTCGTCCACATCGGCGCGGACACCGACCTCTTCTCGCCGGATCCGTCCGTGCCCCAGGTGCCCGGCAGGATCGTCACCACGTCCAGCGCGGACGTGCCGCTCAAGGGCCTGGTGTTCCTGGTCGAGGCGCTCGCGAAGGTGCGCACCGAACACCCCGGCGCGCACCTCGTCGTCGTCGGCAGGCGCGCCGAGGACGGACCGGTCGCCCAGGCCATCGAGCGGTACGGCCTCGACGGCGCCGTCGAGTTCGTCAAGGGCATCTCCGACGCCGAACTCGTCGACCTCGTCCGCTCGGCCGAGGTCGCCTGCGTGCCCTCCCTGTACGAGGGCTTCTCCCTGCCCGCCGCCGAGGCGATGGCCACGGGGACGCCGCTGGTGGCCACCACCGGCGGAGCGATCCCGGAGGTCGCGGGCCCCGACGGCGAGACCTGCCTGGCGGTTCCGCCGGGCGACTCGGGGGCGCTGGCGGCGGCCCTGAGCCGGCTCCTCGGCGACCCGGAACTGCGGGCGCGGCTCGGCTCCGCCGGGCGCGAACGCGTCCTCGCGCGCTTCACCTGGGCCAAGGCGGCCGAGGGCACGGTGGCCCACTACCGCGAGGCGATGGCCCTCCCCGCGTCCCGGTCCCGCTCGCGGAGGGCGACCCCCGCCGCGGGCACGGCCGGGCGCGGCATCACGCCCGGCCCCGAACACTCGGCGGCCCCGGGCCCCGACCGCTCCGAGGCCGCGGACAGGACTCCCGCCGCCGAAGAACTAGTTGCAGCCAACCGCGAAAGCAGGGCCACGTGCTGACCGTCGACTTCTCCCGGTTCCCGCTCGCCCCGGGCGACCGCGTTCTGGACCTCGGATGCGGTGCCGGCCGGCACGCGTTCGAGTGCTACCGGCGCGGCGCGCAGGTCGTGGCGCTGGACCAGAACGGCGAGGAGATCCGCGAGGTCGCGAAGTGGTTCGCGGCGATGAAGGAGGCCGGGGAGGCGCCCGCCGGCGCCACCGCGACGGCCATGGAGGGCGACGCGCTCGCGCTGCCCTTCCCCGACGAATCCTTCGACGTCGTGATCATCTCCGAGGTCATGGAGCACATCCCGGACGACAAGGGCGTTCTCGCCGAGATGGTCCGCGTGCTCAAGCCGGGCGGCCGTATCGCCATCACCGTGCCGCGCTACGGGCCGGAGAAGGTCTGCTGGACGCTGTCCGACGCGTACCACGAGGTCGAGGGCGGCCACATCCGCATCTACAAGGCGGACGAACTGCTCGGGAAGATCCGCGAGGCCGGCCTGCGGCCCTACGGCTCCCACCACGCCCACGCGCTGCACTCGCCGTACTGGTGGCTGAAGTGCGCGTTCGGCGTCGACAACGACAAGGCGCTGCCCGTGCGGGCGTACCACAAGCTGCTGGTCTGGGACATCATGAAGAAGCCGCTGGCCACCCGGGTGGTCGAGCAGGCGCTCAACCCGCTGATCGGCAAGAGCTTCGTGGCGTACGCGACCAAGCCGCACCTGCCCGAGCTCGCCGAGCCGACCGCCGCCGCGACGACCGCCCCCGAGGCGGACGCCACGTGACCACTCCCCGGACAGAACACCTCGTCCTGCCCGGGGTCCTCACCGACGAGGAGGCCGCCGCCACCGTGCGCGGGATCCTCGCGGTGCAGCGCCCCGACGGAGCCATCCCCTGGTTCCGCGGCCACCACCTCGACCCGTGGGACCACACCGAGGCCGCCATGGCGCTCGACGCGGCCGGGGAGCACGAGGCGGCCGAGCGCGCCTACGCGTGGCTGGCACGGCATCAGAACGCGGACGGATCCTGGTACGCGGCGTACGCCGACGGGGACTTCGAGGACGTCACCGACCGCGGCCGGGAGACCAACTTCGTCGCGTACATCGCGGTGGGCGTCTGGCACCACTACCTGGCGACCGGCGACGACATGTTCCTGGACCGCCTGTGGCCCGCCGTCTACGCGGCCGTCGAGTTCGTCCTGCGGCTCCAGCAGCCGGGCGGGCAGATCGGCTGGAAGCGCGAGGACGACGGGACCGCGGTCGAGGACGCGCTGCTGACCGGGAGCTCCTCCGTCCACCACGCGCTGCGCTGCGCGCTCGCCATCGCCGAGCAGCGCGAAGAGCCGCAGCCCGACTGGGAGTTGGCCGCCGGAGCACTGCGGCACGCGATCCGGCGCCACCCGGAGCGGTTCCTGGACAAGGACCGCTACTCCATGGACTGGTACTACCCGGTACTCGGCGGAGCGTTGACGGGCGCCGAGGCCAAGGCCCGCATCGAGGAGGGCTGGGACCGCTTCGTGGTGCCCGGCTTCGGGGTCCGCTGCGTGGTTCCCAACCCGTGGGTGACCGGTGGTGAATCGGCCGAACTCGCCCTCGCCCTCTGGGCGGTGGGCGAGTCCGACCGCGCCCTGGAGATCCTCCAGTCCATCCAGCACCTGCGCGATCCGAAGACCGGTCTGTACTGGACGGGTTACGTCTTCGAGGACCGGGCCATCTGGCCCGAGGAGCTCACCACCTGGACGGCGGGCTCCCTGCTGCTGGCGGTCGCCGCCCTTGGCGGCGACGAGGCCACCTGCGCGGTCTTCGGCGGCGAGCGCCTTCCGACCGGCCTGGACCCCGACTGCTGCGACCTGACCCGCTGAACCGTCCGGACGGTCCGGAGCCGCCGGGCCGTCCGGAGGCTCCGGGCCGTCGGCACGCTCCGGTCCGTCGGGATGCTCATGCTCCGGACCGTCGGTTCCGTCAGTGCCGGTGCATGCGGTTGGCGACCGCGTGGCCCACGAACAGGTAGACGACGGCGGCGAGACCGTAGCCGGCGACGACGCGCGCCCACTGCTCGTCGAAGGTGAACAGGTCACGCGACCAGCCGGCCAGCCAGCTTGCCGCGTCATGGATGAACTGCACGAGGTCGTTGCCGGGGTTGGCGTCGAGCAGGTACATCAGAATCCAGAGACCGAGGATGACGGCCATAACATCCGCGACGATCGCGATGACCGTCCCCGCCTGATTCGAGCCGTTGCGATATCTAGGGGACATGACCAGCGGGTTGCCCGTCAATCCTGGATGAAACCCGAACGGGTGGGCCCGAGTGGCATGGCCGCCGCGGCCGGGTGAGGCTGCCGGGGAGCGCCGTGTCGCCCCGGGACCGGGGAGAACCGGCGGACCGGGGAGAACCGTTCCCTCATCCGGAGGATCCCGTGCCCGTACCGATGCGGCGCCTGATAGTGGCGCTGACCCTCTGCTGCGCCCTGCTCGGCGGTACCACAGCATGTGGTGGCGGCGGCTCCGGGCAGGACACCGCCGCCGTGGTGCAGGCGGCCGCCACCCCGACCCCGACCACCTCCGCGGAGAAGCAGAAGTTCGCCAAGACCCGGTTCGTGGCGAACGCGGGGCTCGCGGCGGGCGCCACCTACCAGTGGATCGTCAAACCCTGGAAGGCGGGCAAGTTCAAGAAGGGCGCCAAGGGCCGCAGGGTCGCCCTGGTCAAGGCCGGGCTGGCGGGCGCCTTCGCGTACAACCGGCTCAAGGCCGCCACGAGGAACGCCCAGGGCGACCCCACGCTCTCCAAGGCCCTCGCCCCGCTCGCCGCGGGCATCGAGGCGCTCAAGGACCTGCCCGCCAAGCTGCGCAAGGGCGACTCCACCGACGCCGTGGCGAACTCCTTCGACGACGTCATCAACAAGGTGAAGGCGGCCGGGAAGAGCGCGGGCGCCGAGGTCAAGGACCAGGTGCCGTCGGCGTCCCAACTCAGCGGCGGCTAGGCGGATTCGGCGGTCGGGCCGCTCGGGCGGTCGGGGGCGCTCCGGCGGTCGGGCCGCTCCGGTGGCCGGGTTCCCCTCCGAGGGCCGGACCGCCTGGGGCAGCTCGGTCCGTCCGGCGGCCGGGGCCCGGGGAGCGCGCCCGCGCCCGGCCGGCGACCCTCGGCGTGATCCGGTCCGCCGCCACAGCTAGGAGTTCAGCTCGGCCAGGACACGCAGTGTGTGCGGGTCCGGGGACAGGACCAGCAGGTCGGTTACCGGGCCCTTGCGCCACAACTCCAGCCGCTCGGCGATGCGTTCACGCGGTCCGACGAGCGAGATCTCGTCCGCGAAGGCGTCCGGCACGGCCAGCACGGCCTCCTCGCGACGCCCTTCGAGGAACAGCCGCTGGATCCTGCGGGCCTCCTCCTCGAAGCCCATCCGGGCCATCAGGTCGGCGTGGAAGTTGCGGGCCGCGTGCCCCATCCCGCCGATGTAGAAGCCGAGCATCGCCTTGACGGGCAGCAGTCCTTCGGCGACGTCGTCGCAGACGTGCGCGCGGGCCATCGGCGCCACGAGGAAGCCGTCGGGCAGATCGGCGAGCGAGGCCTCGTACGCCCCCGGACGCGTCGGCGACCAGTACAGCGGCAGCCAGCCGTCCGCGATCCGGGTCGTCTGCGCGATGTTCTTCGGGCCCTCGGCGCCGAGCAGGACGGGCAGTTCGGCCCGGAGCGGGTGCGTGATCGGCTTCAGCGCCTTGCCGAGTCCTGTGCCGTCGGCGCCCCGGTACGGGTGGGAGTGGAAGCGTCCGTCCAGCTCGACCGGCCCCTCGCGCCGGAGGACCTGGCGCACGACATCGACGTACTCCCGGGTCGCGGTCAGCGGCGATCTGGGGAACGGCCGCCCGTACCAGCCCTCGACGACCTGAGGTCCCGACAGACCGAGGCCGAGCATCATGCGTCCGCCGGAGAGATGGTCGAGGGTGAGCGCGTGCATCGCGGTGGTGGTGGGTGAGCGGGCGGCCATCTGCGCGATGGCCGTGCCGAGCAGGATGCGCTCGGTGTGGGCGGCGATCCAGGTGAGCGGAGTGAAGGCGTCCGAGCCCCACGACTCCGCGGTCCACACCGAGTGGTAGCCGAGCCGCTCCGCCTCCTGGGCGAGCGGCAGATGGTCCGCCGAGGGGCCGCGCCCCCAGTAGCCGAGCGCGAGACCGAGCCGCATGTCGCCTCCAGAAGCAGAGTCCTGACGGTCCGTCAGATCGTGGGGTGCTGCGACTGTACGACAACGGCCCCCCGCCGGAAAGGGCGAGGGGCCGGTGCCACGGCGATGAGGCGGGGTCAGCCGCGCTGGATCCCCGAGGTGTCCTGCAGCACGCCACGACGACCGTCCTGCGTCTGCGCCACCAGGGTCGCGCCGCGCTGCTCGACGGCCAGGTACCAGGTGCCCGGCGCCAGTTCGGCGATCGGCGCCTGGGCGCCGTCCTCCGAGAACAGCGGCCGCGCCACCGGAACGGCGAACCAGAACGGCGAGAAGTCCTGCGCGGGCTGCTGCGTCTGCGGGGCCGACGGCTGGCTCGGCTGCCCGCCGAACGGCTGCCCCTGCTGCGGCTGCGGCGGCTGGGCACCGTAGGGCTGCTGACCGGGCTGACCCGGCTGACCCGGCTGCGGGGCTCCCGGGTACCCGTAACCACCCTGCGGCTGACCGCCGTAGGGCAGGGGGGCCGGCGGCTTGGGGGCGCCGACGAGGGCGACCTGGAGCGCGGGGACGAGCGGGGTGGCCACGGCGGCACCGGCCAGGACCAGGGTGGCGATGAGGCCGAGGATGGCGCCGGTGCCGGCGTCCGGGCCGGTGGAGCCCAGGCCGAAGTTGTTGCCGCCGCCGGCCGGGTCGAAGATGTTGCCGAGTGCGCTCCACGCCGCGAAGACCGTGAAGGCGATGCCGAACTGGCCGAGGTCGAGGCCGACGACCTTGGGGGCCTGCGGCAGACCGCGCGCGACGACGATGAGTGCCGCGCCGATGATGCCCGCCAGGAAGACGCTCATCAGAAGCGGCGCGCTTCCCCAGGCGTTCGGCATGTCGACGCCCGAGGCACCGTCGGAGGAGTAGATGTCGAGGAACGAGGCGATGAACAGCAACACCGCTGCTCCGATCACCACGCCGTCGCCTCTAGTGAGGGAGCGGATATTCACTTCAGGTCCTTCGTCAGTCGTCTCGTCATCGATGGAGGCATCGCTGCTCGCCGTGTCGCCGTCATGGTGTCGCCGTCGGGACTCGGTGTGAAGCTTGGGGGTGGCCCTTTATCGTACGGACGACACTATCGTCCGTACGATCCGGGTGTCCGCCGGGTTCGGTCCGTAGATCACTACCCGTGCAGGAAACTCACGATTCCCTCAGAGATCCCCCGTGCCGCCTTCTGCCGCCATGCGCTACTGGTGAGCAGCGCAGCGTCCTTGGTATCGCGCATGTTGCCGCACTCGATGAACACCTTCGGAACCGTTGACAGATTGAGACCGCCGAGATCCTTCCGGACCACCAGTCCGGTGCCGTCGCCGATGTAGTTGGAGGGCGCGCTGCCCGTCTCGCGGACGAACAGACCCGCGACGCGCTCACCCAGGTCGCGGGAGGAGTCGACGATCGGGCGGGTGTCGGCGGCGTTCGCGTGCACCGATCCCGGAAGGATCACGTGGAAGCCGCGGTTGCCGGCCGCCGATCCGTCGGCGTGGAGGGAGACGACCGCGTCCGCGTGCGCCGCGTTGCCGATGCGGGCCCGCTCGTCGACGCAGGGACCCCAGGAGCGGTCGCCGTCCTGGGTGAACTTCACCGTGGCGCCCTGCTCTTCGAGGATCTTCCGCATCCGGTGCGCGACGTCGAGGGTGAACCGGGCTTCCGTGTAACCCGCGTTGGTCGACGTGCCGGTGGTGTCGCACTCCTTCGAGTTCGTCCCGATGTTCACCTGGCGGTTGATCTCGGACGCGTGCCGGAAGTTGCCGGGGTTGTGCCCCGGATCGATGACGACGACCTTGCCCTTGAGGGAGCCGGAGGCGGCGGGCCGGGAGGAGGACGGCGCAGGGGCCGACGACTTGCCCGGCTTGCCGTCGTCCGTCGTCGAGGCGGACGGACGCGCGGAGGGGGAGGCGGGACCGGGCGCGGAGGACGACGACCCGGGAACGGCCCGGTCGGACCCTCCTTCCGAATCGTCCCCCACAGCCTGCCACACCAGCCAGCCGGCCAGTGCGCCGGGTACGAGCGCGGCGAGCGCGACGGTGAGAGGTCCGCGCCGGGAGCGGCGCGGCTGGGGCGGATCGAAGTCAGGGCCTACGTACGACACGTCAGCGACTCTAACCGGGCCCTCAGATCCCTGCTCCGGTTCGCCGCAGGACGCGCAGCGAGTCGGTCACCGCGATCTCGGTGAACGCGCCTGATTCCAGGGCCCGGAGATAGACGCGGTAGGGAGCCTGGCCGGTGAACTCGTCGGCGGGGTCCGGGAACACGTCGTGGATCACCAGGAGGCCGCCCTCGGCGACATGCGGTGCCCAGCCCTCGTAGTCGCCGCTCGCGTGCTCGTCGGTGTGGCCGCCGTCGATGAACACGAGACCGAGGGGCGTGCGCCAGAAGGCGGCGATCTGCGGGGAGCGGCCCACCAGCGCGACCACGTGCTCCTCGAGGCCCGCCCGGTGGAGCGTGCGGCGGAACGTGGGGAGCGTGTCCATGAGGCCGATCTCCGGGTCCACCGTGGACGGGTCGTGGTACTCCCAGCCCGGCTGCTGCTCCTCGCTGCCCCGGTGGTGGTCGACGGTGACCGCGGTCACCCCGGCCTCGCGCGCCGCGTCGGCGAGCAGGATCGTGGAGCGGCCGCAGTAGGTGCCGACCTCCAGGAGCGGCAGCCCGAGCCGGCCGGCTTCGACGGCCGCCTCGTACAGCGCGAGTCCCTCACCCCGGGGCATGAACCCCTTCGCGGCCTCGAAGGCGGCGAGGATCTCGGGCTTGGGTGCCGCGGGCATGGGGTCTCCTCCATCGGGTGGGAACAGTGCGTGCGGATGTCCGGCGCGGACGTCGGGTCCGGACGTCCGGTGTCGGCCTCCGGTGTCGGCATCGGCGCGCACGAACCGGGCGTACGGGTCCTGACCGCCGCCCCATCGTGCACCACACCCCCGCCGCGTGGGCGGCGGGGGTGTGAATGATCACTCGGCGGCGGGTCCGGCGTCAGGCGGTGACGTCGGCGTTCTCGCCCGGCAGCGACAGGTCGAGGGCGACCGGCCGGTCGTCGCCCGTGTGGGTCGCCGACGAGGCGAGCGGGCCGTGGCCGGTGGCCCGGGCGGCGAGCACGTACGGGCCCTGGGCCGGCACGGCGAGCGCGTAGCTGCCGTCCTCGGCGGAGAGCGTGGCGCCCGCCTGGCGTCCGCGCCGGTCGATCAGGGTGACCTTGGCGCGGGCGACCGGGGCGCCCTCGGAGTTCAGGACCCGGCCGCGGAAGCCGCCGAGCACTTCGTGCGCCCGCTCCAGTGCGGCGTCCTCCTCGCTGCTGGCACGCAGCTGGGGCTTGGTCGCCGGGGGCCGGCCGGGCAGGAACAGGGCCATGAGCAGGCCGACCGCGACCGCGCCCGTGGCGATCAGGAAGGACACGCGGAAGCCGTGCATCGTCGGGACCGCGGCCCCGCCGACGTGGTTCGCCGTGTTGGCGAGCACCATGCCGATGACGGCGCTCGACACGGACGTACCGATGGAACGCATCAGCGTGTTCAGGCCGTTCGCCGCGCCCGTCTCCGAGGCCGGGACGGAGCCGACGATCAGGGCGGGCAGCGAGGAGTAGGCGAGGCCGATGCCCGCGCCCAGGACGACCGCGATGACCAGGGACTGCCAGGCGGCGCTCATCAGGCCGAGGCCCGCGCCGTAGCCGATCGCGATGATCACCATGCCGATGATCAGCGTGACCTTCGGGCCGTACTTCGCCGACAGCCGGGCGTACACGGGTGCCGTGACCATCATCGTCAGGCCGAGCGGTGCCACGAGCAGACCCGCGGTCACCATCGACTGGCCGAGGCCGTAGCCGGTGGACGTCGGGAGCTGGAGCAGCTGCGGCAGGACCAGCGAGACGACGTAGAAGGAGACGCCGACCATGATCGAGGCGAGGTTGGTGAAGAGGACCGCGGGGCGGGCCGTGGTGCGCAGGTCGACCAGCGGGGCCTTCAGGCGCAGCTCCATCACGCCCCACAGCAGGAGCACGGCGACCGACGCGCCGAACAGGCCGAGCGTGGTGGGCGCGGTCCAGCCCCAGTCGCTGCCCTTGGTGATCGGCAGCAGGAAGAGCACGAGCCCGGCCGACAGGCCGATCGCGCCCAGCACGTCGAAGGTGCCCTCGGCGCGCATCGGGGACTCCGGCACGAAGACGAGGGTGAGGACGATCGAGAGGACGCCGAGGCCCGCGGCGCCGTAGAAGAGGGCGTGCCAGTCGGCGTGCTGGGCGACGAGGGCCGCGGCGGGCAGCGCGAGCCCGCCGCCCACGCCGATGGAGGAGCTCATCAGGGCCATCGCGGAGCCGAGCTTCTCGCGGGGCAGCATGTCGCGCATCAGGCCGATGCCCAGCGGGATCGCGCCCATCGCGAAGCCCTGGAGGGTACGGCCCGCGATCATCGGGAGCAGAGTGCTGCTCAGCGCGCTGACCAGGGCGCCGACCACCATCACGGCCAGGCTGGTGAGCAGCATGCGCCGCTTGCCGAAGAGGTCGCCGAGGCGGCCCATGATCGGCGTGGCCACGGCCCCCGAGAGAAGGGTCGAGGTCAGGACCCAGGTGGCGTTGCTGGGCTCGGTGCTCAGCAGCGTCGGCAGGTCCTTGATGACCGGGACGAGCAGGGTCTGCATCACCGCGACAACGATGCCCGCGAAGGCGAGCACCGGCACGGTCGCGCCGCTCGGCCTCCGTGCGGGCTGGTCGGTCGTCGTGTGCGTCATCGCGTGGGGCCTCCAGGCCGTAAGGAAGGGGGGTGCTCGGGAGAGAAGCGAGCGGTGATCCGTGCGGGATGCGGGGACGGTCGGTCGGGTGATCCGTGCGGACACGGGGACGTCGGTCAGGTGATCCGTGCGGGATACGTGCAGGGGGAACCCGGTGCGCCTGGGCAACTATTCCGATGCTTCGGCGTACTAACGAATTCTTGACCGATCCATGGGTATCTGACCTACCGTCAGAATGAAACGTGTTCTAGTCTGGCGCGGATCCACGCACCTTGGGCCTTTGGGGAGGCACGCATGGGCATCGCGATCACGCCGGAGCAGCGGGAGCTGGCCGAGGCCGTACGCGGCTGGATCGCCCGGGCCGTGCCGCCCGAGGAGGTCCGCAAACTCCTGGACGCCCCCGGCAGCGGCAGGCCACCGTTCTGGGACGCGCTCGCCGCACAGGGGCTCCTCGCCGCGCACCTTCCCGAGGCGTACGGCGGTGGCGGCGGCGACCTCGTCGACCTCGCCGTCGTCGTGGAGGAGGCCGCGCGGGCGGCGCTGCCGGGACCGTTCGTCGCGAACGTCCTGGCGTCGGCGGTACTGACGGCGGAGGCTGCCGGGGGAACGGGCGATGCCGTACGAGCGGCGGGGCGCGGGGATCTCGTACGGGCCCTGGGCTGCGGGGAGCGCATCGGCGCCGTCGCGTTCGGTGCCGGCTCCCTGACGGCCCGGGCGGCGGACGGCGGGTACGTGCTCGACGGGACGGCGCCCCCCGTGCTGTCCGGCGCCGACGCGGACGTGCTCCTCCTGGCGGCGTCGTGCGACGGGAGGACGGTGCCCGGCGACGGCAGGGCGGCCCGAGGAGCCGTGGCGTCCCGCCTCGGCGCGGAGGCGGGTGCGGACATGTCGTCCGATGGTGCCGCGCCACCGGGAAGAGGCGGCTCGTCCGGCAGGGGGACGGTGCCCGGCGGAGAGGCGGCGGCAGGCGGGGGGACGGTGTCCGGCGGAGAGGCGGCGGCAGGCGGGGGCGGGGCGCCGGACGACGGCACGGCGTCCCCCGGAGAGGCCGTGTCCGGGGGCGTCCTCTGGCTGGTCGTGGACGCCGCCGATCTCGTCGTCCGGGCGCACGAGAGCGCCGATCCGACGCGGGCGACCGCCGAGGTCCGGGCGGAGAGGGTGAGGGTTCCCGCCGGCCGCGTCCTCGCGGTCGACCCGTCGCTGGTGCGGGACCTCGCCGCCGTCGTCCTCGCCGCGGACGCCTGCGGCACCGCGACATGGGCGCTGGACGCGGCGGCCGGGCACGCCAAGGTCCGCGAGCAGTTCGGCCGGCCCATCGGGCACTTCCAGGGTGTCAAGCATCTGTGCGCCGACATGCTCGTACGGCTGGAGCAGGCGAGGGCCCTCACCTGGGACGCGGCACGCGCCGGACAGGAGCCTTCCGGAATCGGGCAGGAGTCGTCCGGCGTACGAGAGTTGGTGGCGTCCCTCGCGGCCGGAGCCGCCCTCGACGCCGCCTGCTCCTGCGCCAAGGACTGCGTCCAGATCCTCGGCGGCATCGGGTTCACCTGGGAGCACGACGCCCATCTGTATCTGCGCCGGGCCTTGGTTGCACGGCAGCTGCTCGGGTCGGGAAGCGGACACCTGCGGCGGGCCGCGCGACTCGCGCGCGGCGGCGTACGGCGCGAACTGCGCCTGGAACTGCCGCCGGAGGCGGACGCGTACCGGGCCGAGGCCCGTCGGGTGATCGACCGGGTGCGGGGGCTCGGTCCCGCGGCCGTACGCCGGTCCCTGGCCCCCACCGGACACGCCGCCCCGCATCTGCCCCCGCCGTACGGACTCGGCGCGGGACCCGTCCAACAGCTCGCCGTGCAGCAGGAGTTGGCGGCGGCGGGGGTGCGGATCAGTGACCTGGGGATCGCGACCTGGGTCGTGCCGTCCCTCATCGCGTACGGCACCGGCACGCAGCAGGAGCGCTATCTGCTGCCCACCCTGCGGGGCGACCTGCTCTGGTGCCAGCTCTTCTCGGAGCCGGGCGCCGGTTCCGACCTCGCCTCGCTGCGGACCCGCGCCGAGCGGACGGCCGACGGGCGGTGGCGGATCAACGGGCAGAAGGTGTGGACGAGCGCGGCGCAGTGGGCCGACCACGGGATCCTCCTCGCCCGGACGAACCCGGCGGCACCCAAGCACAAGGGGCTCACCTACTTCGTCGTCGACATGAAGAACACGCGCGGCATCGACATCCGCCCCCTGAAGGAGATCACCGGGGACTCCCTCTTCAACGAGGTCTGGTTCGACGACGTGCTGCTGCCCGCGGACGCGGTCGTCGGCGAGGTCGACGACGGCTGGCGCGTCGCCCGCAACACGCTCGGCAACGAACGCGTCCACATGGCCGACCAGTTGACCTTCGACACGGGCCTCGAGGCCCTGATCTCCGCCGACGCGGACGACTCCCGGCTGGGAGCCCTGCTCGCCGAGGCGCACGCGCTGGCCTGCATCGGCCTGCGCACCACCCTCCGGCAGGTCTCCGGCGAGGAACCGGGCGCTGGCGCGTCCGTGCGGAAGCTGGTGCAGACCGCGCACCAGCAGAAGGTCGCCGAACTCGGGCTCGAACTCCTCGGCCCCGAGGGCGCGTTGCGCGAAGGCCCGGGTGAGCGGGCCGTGCACGGATTCCTGCTCTCCCGCTGTCTGACCATCGCGGGCGGCACCACCCAGGTCCAGCTCAATGTCGTCGCCGAGCGCATCCTCGGCCTGCCACGAGACTAGGAACGCCATGAGGACGTACATCGTCGGTGTCGGCATGACCAGGTTCGAGAAGCCCGAGACCCGGGACCGGCAGTACTGGGACATGGTCCGGGAAGCCGGCTCCAACGCCCTGGCCGACGCGGGGATCTCGTACAAGGACGTGGAGCAGGTCCCAGTCGGCCACTGCTTCCAGGCGTCCACCGCAGGTCAGCGCGCCGCCTACGAACTCGGCCTGACCGGCGTGCCCGTCTACAACGTCAACAACAACTGTGCCACCGGGGCGAGCGCGTTGATGCTGGCCCGGCAGTTCGTGGAGGGCGGGATCTCCGACTGCGTCCTCGCTCTGGGCTTCGAGAAGATGAAGCGGGGAGCCCTCGGCTCGGGCGCCGACGGCGGGGACTTCGCGACCTCGCCCGTCGCCCGCCACTACGGGATCATGGCCGCCCGGCACGGCTTCGAGATGTCCCCGCCCACCGCGCAGATCTTCGGTGACGCGGCCCGCGAACACATGGAGCGGTACGGCACCACGGAGGCTCAGCTGGCCGCCGTCGGAGCCAAGAACCACCGCCACTCGGCTCACAACCCCTACGCCCAGTTCCAGGACGTGTACTCCGTCGACGAGATCCTCGCCGCCAAGGCCGTGCACCGGCCGCTGACCAAGCTCCAGTGCTCGCCCACCTCGGACGGAGCCGCCGCTGCCGTCGTCGTGTCCGAACGGTTCGCCGAACGGCACGAGTTGGGGGACAGGGCGGTCGAGATCGTCGCCCAGTCGATGACCACCGACACCGAGGAGTCCTTCGCCTCCGGCTCCTGCATCGACGTAGTCGGACAGCCGATGTCGCGGGAGGCCGCGCGCCAGGTCTACGAACACTCCGGACTCGGCATCGAGGACGTGGACGTCGTGGAACTCCACGACTGCTTCTCGATCAACGAACTGCTGACCTACGAGGCGCTCGGCATGTGCGCGGAGGGAGAATCGGGCGAACTCGTCGAGTCGGGCGCGACGACGTACGGCGGACGGTGGGTGGTGAACCCCTCGGGCGGGCTGATCTCCAAGGGCCATCCCCTGGGAGCGACCGGGATCGCCCAAGTGGCCGAACTCGTATGGCAGTTGAGAGGGCAGGCCGAAGCGCGGCAGGTGCCGGGGGCGCGGGTCGGACTCGCCCACAACATCGGACTGGGCGGCGCCGCGGTGGTCACGCTGCTGCGCGCCGGGACCTGAGCGGGCACCGCGTCCTCAGCCGACGTGGTGCCCGTCCGGGCCCCGGGGCCGGGACGGAGTCGGGTCCCGGTGCCGGCCCCGGTGCAGGTGCCGGTCCGGAGTGGGTGCCGGGTGGGTGCCGGTGCCGGGCCGCGGGCCCGCTCGCTGACCCGCGGGAGGTCCTAGGTCCCGTGACGCACGCTCGCCTGCGTCGAAATCCCGATGCAGGGGCGTAGGCCGCTTGAGAGCATGACACCCATGCTCCGAGCCGCTGAAGACTCCCGCGTCACCGCACGCAGCGCGCCACCCACTTGGGTGGTGGTCGCGCTCGCGTGCGCGGGACAGTTCCTGGTCGTCCTGGACGTGTCCGTCGTCAACGTGGCCCTGCCGTCCATGCGGACCGACCTGGGGCTGAGCGCGCCGGGGCTCCAATGGGTGGTGAACGCCTACTCGATCGCCTTCGCGGGATTCATGCTCCTCGGCGGGCGGGCCGGGGACCTGTACGGGCGCAAGCGGATGTTCCTGGTGGGTCTCGCGCTCTTCACGCTCGCCTCGGTCGGCGGCGGCCTCGCCCAGGAGGGCCCCCAGCTCCTGGTCGCGCGGGCCGTGCAGGGACTGGGAGCGGCGGTCCTCGCGCCCTCGACCCTGACCATCCTGACGTCGGCCGTCCCGGAGGGCGCCGCACGCGCGCGAGCCATCGCCACCTGGACCGCCGTGGGCGCCGGTGGCGGCGCGGCGGGCGGACTCGTCGGCGGGCTGCTGGTCGACGGGCTGTCGTGGCGCTGGGTGCTCCTCATCAACGTGCCCGTCGGCGCGGTGGTGCTGGCCGGGGCGGCACGCTGGCTGGTCGAGAGCAGGGCCGGGGACGGGCGCCGGCTCGACCTGCCGGGCGCGCTCCTGGTGACGGCGGGACTCGCCACCCTGGCGTACGGGATCGTGCAGACCGAGGCCGAGGGGTGGACGGCGGCGGCGACGCTCGTGCCCCTCTGCGCGGGAGCGGCCCTCATCGGCCTCTTCCTGGTCGTCGAGGCGCGGACCAAGGCGCCGCTCATGCCGCTGAAACTGCTGCGGCTGCGGTCCGTGTCCTCGGCGAACGCGGCCATGTTCGTCTCCGGCTCCGCGATGTTCTGCATGTGGTTCTTCATGACGCTGTACGCGCAGAACGTGCTCGGCTACTCGCCGCTGGACGCCGGCCTCGCCCTGGTGCCCAGCTCGCTCGCCGTGGTCATCGGCTCGAAGCTGGCGCCGCGCCTCATGCCGGTCATCGGGGCGCGCAATGTGGCGGTCCTCGGCACCCTCCTGGCCGCGGCCGGCTTCGGCCGCCAGTCCACCATGACGGCGGACGGTTCGTTTCTCACGGCGGTGATGCTCCCGGGCGTCCTGATGATGGCCGGCGCGGGCCTGGCCGCGACCCCGCTGGCCGCGATCGCGACCTCGGGGGCCGCTCCGGAGGACGCGGGACTGGTGTCGGGCCTGGTCAACACCTCACGGGTGATGGGCGGTTCGCTGGGGCTCGCGATCATGTCCACGATCGCCGCCGCCCGTACGGGAGGCAGCGTCTCCGGGGAGGCGCTGACCGCGGGATACGCCCTGGCGTTCCGCGTGAGCGGCGTGCTGCTGCTGGTCGGCGCTGTGTTGATGTTCGTCTGGCTGCCGCGGAAGAACCCACGTATGTGAGGCAACGAAAACCGATCCTCGCGGACTCCTTCAAACATCTAGGAGGTGCTCATGGGGGATCGGAAACAGGCTCGGGACGAGGAGTTCCGGAATTTCGTCGTCGGCCGCTGGCCGCGGCTGATGCGTACGGCATATCTCCTGACGGGGGAGCAGCACGCCGCAGAGGACCTGGTCCAGACGACGCTGGAGCAGGTGTACGTGGCCTGGCGCAGGGTCGGCGCGGCCGACGAACCCGAGGCGTACGTACGGCGCGTGATGATCAACGCGCACGCTCGCAGGCACCGCCGAAAACTCAAGGAGTTCCTCGCCCCGAAGGACGACTCGGGCCTGACGCGCGAGCTCCCCGACAGCGGTGACCCGATCGCCCGGGCCGACGACCGCGGCGCCCTGCTCACGGCACTCGCCCAACTGCCCCCGCGCCAGCGCCAGGCGGTGGTCCTTCGCTACTGGGAGGACCTCAGCGAGAGCCGGACGGCCGAGGCGATGGGCTGCTCGGTGGGCGCGGTGAAGAGCAACGCGGCCAAGGGGATCGCGAAGCTCCGGGTGATACCGGGCCTGGCCGACACGGTGACGCACGGAGGGCGGAAGTGATGAGCGCGAACCGGGAGACGAACCACGACATGGCGACGGACAGGGACATCGCCCTCCTGCTGGCCGAGGCCGCGGACGAGGTCGAGATCGGCATAGCCCCCTACCAGGCGGTGCTGCGCGGCGGCCGCCGCCGCAAGGCGCGCCGCTGGGCGACGGCGGCAGCGGCGGCCCTCGTCATCGCCGGTTCCACGGGGACGCTGGCGCTGGCCGGGGGGACGGGCGACGACGGCAACAGGGTCAGGCCGGCCGTCACCGCGCCGCCGACTCCGGATCGGCGGCATGTGTACGACCCGCAGATGACCACGCTGGCCAGGGCGCGGGACAACGGCAAGGACTGGACCGTCAGCATCATGGTCTGGGATGCGCCGAAGAACGAGGCGGAGGCGCAGTACCAGCGGACCCTGATGGGCGAATACGGCCTCACGCCGACGGCCACCGAGGTCGCCTCGGACCTCATCGGCAAGAGCTGGATCTTCGTCCGGTTGCTCGTGGGCGACGGGGATCCGACGACGGTGCTGGACGGAGCGGTCGAGAAGGGCGACGCGGACGGGAGCACGGACGTCGAGGTCGTCTCGAAGTCCCCGTTGGAGACCGGCCGGTCCGGTGCGGCGGGAGCGGCTGAGCGGCTGGTGATCGGCAAGGTCGATCCGACCGCCCGGGACGTCACCTGCGTCTGGGACGACGGCACGTCGACCCGGGTTCCGATGGAGGAGGAGGGCGCCGGTCACGGCTGGGAACGCAAGTCGATGATCCACCGGGTCGCGGGTTCCCCGGCCAACTGGTTCGTGTGCCTCGCCCCGGAGGGCAGGACTTTCAAGGGGGCGCACATCGACGCGCTGACCTGAGGGCGGTGAGGTGAGCGGAGTCGGCGGGCGGGGCCGGGCGGGCCGAGCCTGGGACGGGCCGCGCCGGGGGCGGGACCGGTGGCGGGACCGGCGTCGGTGGAGGTCGGCGCCGGCCGCCCCGCTACAGCCAGCCCTGTTGGCGGGCTTCCCGCATCGCCTCCATGCGGTTGCGGGTGCCCGTCTTGCCGATGGCGGCGGAGAGGTAGTTGCGGACGGTCGACTCGGAGAGATGGAGCTTGCCGGCGATGTCGGCGACGGTCGCGCCGTCCGCCGAGGCCTTCAGTACGTCGCACTCGCGGGCGGTGAGCGGATTGGGCCCGGCGCTCAGCGCGGCGGCGGCGAGCGCCGGATCGATGACGGTCTCCCCGGTCAGCACCCGCCGGATCGCCTCGGCCAGTTCCTCCACGGGGCCGTCCTTGACCAGGAACCCGGCGGCGCCCGCCTCCATGGCCCGCCGCAGGTAGCCGGGGCGGCCGAACGTGGTGAGGATCAGCACCCGGCAGTCCGGCGCCTGCTCGCGCAGTTCGGCGGCGGCGTCCAGCCCGCTCATCCCCGGCAACTCGATGTCCAGCAACGCCACATCGGGCCGGCTGATCAGAGCCGCGTCCACGATCTCGTCCCCCGCGGACACCTGCGCGACCACCTCGATGTCCGCCTCCATCCCGAGCAGCAGAGCGAGTGCCCCGCGCATCATTCCCTGGTCCTCGGCGAGCAGGACACGGATGGACTTGGCGGGCCGGTGGTCCCGGGGCATTTCGTTCACGGGGCAAGGGTAGGTGGCGGGCGCCGGCACCGGCCCCTGCCGGCGGCCCTTCGGCCGGCGATCTTTCGGCCGCCGACTCCGAGGGGGCGGCCCTCGTCCCGGCGGCCTGTCGCCCCCCGGCCCAGGCATCGCGCCGGGGCCGGAGGTTCTTCTAGATCGACGCCTCCGTCAAGTCCGCAGCCTCCACCGGCAGTTCGGCCGCCACTTCGAAGCCGCCGCGGGGAGTCCGTCCCGCCCGCAGGGAGCCGCCCGCCGTGGCGAGGCGCTCGGTGAGGCCCTTGAGACCGGTGCCGCCGATACCCGGCTCGGGAGCGGCCGGGGAGGCGTCGGAGCCGTTGTCCGAGACGGTCAGGCGGACGAGGTCCGGCGTGCCGTCGACGGTGATCTCGCAGCGGGTCGCGTCACTATGGCGTACGACGTTGGTGACGGCCTCGCGGAGCACCCAGCCGAGCAGGGCCTCGGTCTGCGGGACGAGGGGTGGCCCCGACTGCCGTACGACCGGCTCCACACGCGCCGCGGACAGCGCCGAGCGGGCGCGGTCCAGCTCCGTGGCGAGGCTGCCCTCGCGATAGCCGGTGACCGCCTCGCGGATCTCCGTGAGGGCCTGCCGGCCGACCGACTCGATGTCCGTGACCTGTACGAGGGCCGCGTCCAGATCGCGGGGTGCCAGCCGGCGGGCCGCCTCCGACTTCACCACGATGACGGAGAGCGTGTGCCCGAGCAGGTCGTGCAGGTCGCGGGAGAAGCGCATGCGTTCCTTCTCGACGGCCCGGCGTGCCAGCTCCTCGCGCGCTTCGCGCAGTTCGCGCACCGCCTCGGAGAGGGACAGGATCGCGGCCGTCACCATCGTGGACAGGAACGTGCCGTAGGCGACGTTCACCGCGTCCCAGCCCGCCCGGACGACGGAGACCGCCGCGGCGAGCGCGGTCAGGCCGAGGCCGATCTGCCCGAGCCGGGGGCCGCGCAGGACCGCACCGGTGGCCAGTCCGAGCAGCGGGAAGAAGTACAGCCAGCTGCCGCCGTACCCGAGGGCCAGCGCGCAGGTGACGATACCCATCAGGACGAGCGCCACCCGGGTGGAGCGCGACTCCCGCGTCTTCTTCACGAACGCGCGGAACGTCACGTAGATGTAGAGGGAGTTGAAGACGAACAGGCCCAGGCCGCCGATCCAGGGCTGCGGTGTCGTGCCCTGGAAGAGGTTGGAGAAGGCGCCCATCCCCAGCAGCAGCCAGGGCAGCAGCGCGAAGCCGGTGGGCGGCGGGCCCGGGTTCTCGGGCATCTGGCCGCCGCTCCTGCGCGCGGCCCGCTGCTCGGCCTTGAACCGCGCCATGTCCGCCTTCCAGCGGATCCGCTCGGCCCGCCACACGCGGATCTGGCAGCCGAAGCCTCGCATCCAGGACATGTCCCGCTCCCCGTTCAGACGGTTCGTGCTGATCGACGGTACGAGACCACGGCGTACGAACCGAACGCCAGTAGCCAGGCGGTCAGAACCGCCACCGCTCCGAGGGCCGGCGCCCGGCCCTCCGTGACCGACACTCCCAGCTGCGCGAAGCGGTTCGTGGGCGTGTACGCGGCGATCGAGCGCAGCCAGCCGGGGAAGAGGGCGAGCGGGAACCACAGCCCGCCGACCACCGAGAGCCCCAGATTGCACACCATGTTCGCGACGCCGGTGGTCTGCGGGGTCAGCCGGTAGCCGTTGCCGAGCCCCAGCAGGGTGAAGGGGACCGAGCCGAGCCACAGCAGCACGGCCGTGGCCGCCCACTGCCAGGCGTCCAGCCGTACGCCGTTGACCAGACCGCCGGCCGCCAGCACCGCGATGATCGCGGGCAGCACGGTCACCGAGCCGGTCAGCGCCCGCCCGAGCACCACCTCGCGGGGTGTCATCGGCGTCACCCGCAGCTGCCGCAGCCAGCCGGTCCCCTTGTCCTCGGCGACCCCGCCACCGGTGTTCAGCGCCGAGCCCACCGCGCCGTACGCGGCCATGCCGACCATCGACGCCGTCCTCCACTCGCCGTCGTCGCCACCGTCGAGGTTGGTGAACAGCAGATACATCATCACCGGCATCGCGATGCCGCCGATCACGAAGCCGGTGTCGCGCAGCGTCCGGCGCACTTCGAGCCGCAGATAGTCGAACATCACACCTTCTCCGGGGCGCGTGAGGTGAGGGCCATGAACGCGTCGTCCAGGGACGCGGGGGCGACCTCCAGGCCGCGTATCGCGCCCAGCCCGGCCAGCGCGATCACCGTCGCGTCCGAGTCGTCCGTGCGCAGCCGGGCGCGCTCCCCGCGCACCTCCACGGCCACCACGCCGGGCAGCAGCGCCAGGTCCCGCGCGCCGCGTCCCGCCAGGTCGAAGGAGACCAGGCTGCGGCCCGCCGACCGCTTGAGCTGCTCCCCGGTCCCGTCCGCGACGATCCGCCCGCGGTCGATGACGACGATCCGGTCGGCGTGCGCGTCGGCCTCCTCCAGATAGTGCGTGGAGAAGAGCACCGTGTGACCGCGCCGGGCATACGCCCCCATCGACTCCCAGAACGCGTGCCGTGCCTCCACGTCGAGTGCGGCGGTCGGCTCGTCGAGCACGATCAGCGCGGGGTTCCCGGCGAGCGCCACCGCGAACCGCACCCGCTGCGTCTGCCCGCCGGACAGCCGGTCGACGCGCCGCCCCGCCAGCTCCGTGACACCCGCGAGGCGCAGCGCCTCGGCCACCGGCAGCGGCGCCGGATAGCGCCCCGCCACGAAGGAGACCAGCTCCTGGACGGTGACGCGCGGCACCGGCCGGGTGTCCTGGAGCATCGCGCCGACCCGTCCGGCGCGCACCGACTCCTCCGGGCGGCCTCCGAAGAGGGCCACCGAGCCCTCGTCCGGCTCGTCCAGGCCGAGCAGCAGCGAGATCGCGGTCGACTTGCCCGCGCCGTTGCGGCCCAGCAGCGCCACCGTCTCGCCGCACGCCACCTCGAGGTCGAGACCGGCCGCGGCGCGCACGTCGCCGAAGGTCTTGACCGCCCCCGTGAAGGACACGGCCGGTGGTGCCCCTGTCGTCCGCGTCCCCGAAGTCCGCGTCCCCGTCGTCTGTGTCATGGGAACGACGCTAGGGCCCAGGGGGCCCGCCCCGGCAGATGCACTTGTCGGCGATCGGCCGGGACAAATGTCACGGCCGGCCGTCGCGGCACGCGCTCGCCCAGGGCCGTCGCACCCCTTGGATCTGACATGGCGTCAGTAGTCTTCACAAGTAATGGGCGCTGGGCTATACAAGGGTTCGCCGGACTGGAACGCGTTCTAGAACGAGCGGGTTCCACGGCCCAGTGTCGACCTCGGTGCGGCCGACGGTGCGGACGGTCGCACCGAGGTCTTTCGCGCAGTCGAGTCAGGAGCCCCATGCCCATTGACGCCGCCAAGGCCGTAGCAGCGGAACCGCGGACCGGAGAGATCACCTGGAACCACAAGGACGTCCAGCTCTACCACCTGGGCCTGGGCGCCGGGATCCCCGCGACCGACCCCGACGAGCTGCGCTACACCCTCGAATCCCGGCTGCACGTCCTGCCGAGCTTCGCCACGGTGGCGGGCGCCGGATCGCCGGGCGTGATCAGCGGCCTCTCCATGCCCGGCGTCGACGTCGATCTCGCTCGCGTCCTGCACGGCGGCCAGACCGTCCGGCTGCACCGCCCGATCCCCGCCGAGGGCACGGCCACCGCCACCGGCCGCATCGCCGCGGTGTACGACAAGGGCAAGGCCGCGATCCTCGTCATGCGCACCGAAGTGGCCGACACCGAGGGCCCGTTGTGGACGAACGACGCCCAGATCTTCGTACGGGGCGAAGGCGGCTGGGGCGGCGACCGCGGCCCCAGCACCCGCCTCGAAGCACCGGTGGGCCCGCCGGACAGAACCGTCGAACGCCCGATCCGCGAGGACCAGGCCCTGCTCTACCGGCTCTCCGGGGACTGGAACCCGCTGCACGCCGACCCCGAGTTCGCCAAGCTCGCCGGATTCGACCGGCCCATCCTGCACGGGCTGTGCACGTACGGCATGACGCTCAAGGCCGTCGTCGACACCCTGCTCGGCGGTGATGTGGCCCGCGTCCGCTCGTACACCACCCGCTTCGCCGGAGTCGTCTTCCCCGGCGAGACCCTGCGCATCCGGATGTGGCGGCTCGACGGCGGGGTCCGGGTCGCGGTGAGCGCGGTCGAGCGGGACGACGCGCCGGTCCTCGCCGACACCGTCGTCGATCACACCTGACTGTCGTACGAACCGTCCTGAGGGGAGCCGCACCATGCGCGCAGCCGTACAGCACGAGATAGGCCAGGACAAACTCGAAGTCCTCGACGACGTCGAGGCGGTGGGCTTCGGACCCGGCAAGGTGCGCATCCGGGTGCGGGCCACGGGGCTGTGCCATTCGGACCTGTCCGCGATGAACGGCGTCCTGCCGCAGCCCGCGCCGTTCGTGCCGGGACACGAGGGCGCCGGCGAGATCACCGAAGTCGGCGACGGCGTCACCCATCTGAAGCCCGGCGACCGGGTCGTCATCTGCTGGCTCCCCGCCTGCGGCGTCTGTCCCGCCTGCAAGCGCGGTCAGACGGAACTGTGCCTGGCCGGGTTCATGAACGCGGGCACCCCCAACTTCAAGCGCCCCGGCGGCGACGTCTTCGGTTTCGCGGGCACCGGCACCTTCGCCGAGGAGGTCGTCGTCGACGCGGGCTGCGCGGTACCCATCCCCGACGACGTGCCCTTCGACATCGCCGCACTGATCGGCTGCGGCGTCACCACCGGACTCGGCGCCGCGCTCAACACCGCCGAGGTGGAGGCCGGTTCATCCGTCGCCGTCATCGGGTGCGGAGGCGTCGGCATCTCCGCGATCCAGGGCGCCCGGCTCAAGGGAGCCGCCGAGATCGTCGCCGTCGACCCGGTCGCCTCGCGCCGCGAGGCCGCGCTCGGGTTCGGCGCCACGAAGGCGGTCTCGCCCGACGAACTCGCCGACGCCAAGCAGTCGGTGACCGCGGGCGAGGGCTTCGACTACGTCTTCGAGGTCGTCGGCAAGTCCGCCACCGCACGCACCGCCTACGACCACACCCGCCGCGGCGGCACCCTCGTCGTCGTCGGAGCCGGCGCCATGGACGACTACCTCCAGCTCAACATGTTCGAGCTGTTCTTCGACGAGAAGCGCATCCTGCCCTCCATGTACGGCGGCGGGGACGTCCTGCGGTCCTACGAGCGGACCATCGCCCTGTGGCGCGCGGGCCGCATCGACCTCGAAGGCCTGATCACCCACCGGGTGCCGCTGGCCGAGATCAACGAGGCGCTCGACCAGATGCGTTCGGGCACCGCGCTGCGGACGTGCATCGAGATCTGACCCCCGCCGGCCACCGAAGGGCCGGGACAGCGGCCGGGCCCCCGCCCCGGGGCGGCTGAGGTCCCGGCCCCCGGGGTGTCCGCCGCGGGCCGGGGCCTCCACGACAACCGTTAAGGACCTTGATGTCACTGCCACTTGAAGGGCTCACCGCGATCGTCACCGGCGCGGGGAGAGGGCTCGGCCGGGCCGAGGCACTGGAACTCGGCCGGCTGGGAGCGGCCGTCGTCGTCAACGACTACGGGCAGCCCGGACGGGACGGCTCGGGCGAGTCCTCGGCCACCCCGGCCGAGGAGGTCGCCGCCGAGATCCGTGCGGCGGGCGGCCGTGCCGTCGCCCACACCGGGGACGTCGCCGACCACGAACAGGCCCGCGAACTGGTCGACCTGGCGGTCGCCGAGTTCGGGAAGCTGGACATCCTCGTCAACAACGCGGGCATCCTGCGCGACCGGATGGTCTTCTCGATGACCGAGGACGAGTGGGACTCGGTCATCCGGGTGCATCTCAAAGGCCACTTCAACACCACCCACTTCGCGTCCGTGCACTGGCGGGCCCGCTCCAAGGCGGCCGACGGACCCGTGTACGGGCGGATCGTGAACACCTCGTCGGAGGCGTTCCTCGCCGGATCCGCGGGACAGCCCAACTACGCGGCGGCGAAGGGCGGGATCGTCGGTCTGACCACCTCGACGGCACTGGCGCTCGCCAAGTACGGCGTCACGGCGAACGTCATCTGCCCTCGCGCCCGGACCCGTATGACGGAGGACGTCTTCGCCGGTTTCGGGCGGCCCGACGACGGCCTGGACCCGCTCGCCCCCGAGCATGTCGCCCCGCTCGTCGGCTATTTGGCCTCACCCGTCGCCGCGCACGTCAACGGCCAGCTCCTCGTGGTGCACGGCGGCATGATCGCGGTCGTCGAACGGCCGCGTGTGGCGGCGAAGTTCGACAGCAAGCAGGACACCTTCAGCCACGACGAACTCGACGCGCTGCTCACGCCGTACTACGCGGACCGGCCGGGCGGCGAGACGTTCGCGGCGGCGGAGGTGCTGGGGCTGAAGCGGGACAGCGAGGGCTCTCCCCGCTGAGCGGAGCTGCTCGAGCCCCACACGGGAACGGCCCCGCTCGTCATGGTGCGAGCGGGGCCGTCTGCCGGTTCGGCGTGCCGTCTGCCTGGTCAGGCCGTCGTCGTGCCCGTCTGGCCGGACGGCTTGCGGTGGCGGCCCTGAGGGGTCGCCTCGCCGTCACGGCCGGAGACCGGCCCACGGTGCTTGCCGTGGCCTTCGGAGCGGATCGCCGACGTCTCGTGGACGTCCGTGGCCTGCGCTTCCATGGTGCTGATGTCGTTCATCGAAATGTTCACCCCGTTGACAAGATTCTTCTTTGCAGCCGGGGGATTTTAACGTGCCGTCATCGCGCGGGGGTCGGAGGGTGACGTTTCTTCGCCCTCTCCGCCCCGTTCCGTCCCTTCCGCGGGGGCTGCCGCTTCCGCACTCACGACGGGGGGAGCGGCCTCGTCCGCGGACGCCGGACCGGCCGACTGGAGCGGGCCTGTGTGGAGGGGCCTGCGGTGAGTCGGCGGGGTCCGTGGTCCGACGGGCTCCTGCTTCTCCGCGGGCGGCTGCGGGCCGGCGGGGAGCAGCGAGGCCCGCTCGGCGGGGAGCAGCGAGGCCCGCTCGGCCTCCGCCCCGAACCCCGGGCCACTCGTCAAGGGCCTCAGGGCCACTTCGCCCCTGAACTCCCCGAAGGCCGAAGGCGCTTCGGCCTGCGTGTTCCCTGCTCCGAGTCCCGTGCCGACGGGGAGTGCCGCACGGGTCCTGGTGCCGAGGCTCATGCCGGGTGGGGGTGAGTCGGCGACCTTGGTCCAGAGGGACGGCTCGGGCGTGGGCGGTTCGGTGATTGCGGTGGGGAGGCTCCCGGCCGGTGCGACTGCTGCGACGGGAGGGAGTGGCGCAGAGGGCGCGACCCTGTCGGCACCGGCACCGGCACCGGCACCGGCAGTGGCGGCGGCACGGGCAGTGGCGTCGCCGCCGGAATGGGCAACGAGCCTCGTCACGGGCGGGAGTGGTTCGGCCGTGTCGGTGTGGTGGCCCGTGACGGGCGGGAATGCTCCAACGGCTCTGGTGCCGAGGCTCATGCCGGGTGGGGGTGTGTCGGCGACCTTGGTCCAGAGGAGCGGCTCGGGCGGGCGGGCGCCGGCCGAGGGGTGGAGACCCCCGAAGGCTGAGGCTGCCGCGGCCGGCGGGAGTGGTCCGGCGGTGTCGGGGCCGATGCGCACGACGGGCGGGAGCGGTCCGGCCGTTTCGTTGCCCGGGCCCATGTCCGCCCGCCGTACTTCGGCGGACGCGGTCCTGGTGGTGAGGCTCGTCACCGTCGGCAGCGGCTCCGCGTCCCTGGACGCGGGACCCGCACCGGTGCGCGGTGCCTCGGCGGCGTCGGCATCGCGGACCGCGTCGGTGCTCGGCGCCCCCGTCGTGTCCGTCCTCAGGGTCAGGTGCACCGAGGGCGTCCGGTCCGGGCCCGGTCTCGCCGCCTGGTCGGGCGACGCGGTCGACCGGCCCTTCAGGGGCGCCTGCTGGAGGGGGACCGGGCGCGGCGCGGGGGGTCTCGAGGGAGCCGGATTCCCCACGTCCGGCTCCCCCGCCCCGTCGGGTGCTTCCAGTCGTGCGACGCCGCACGGTACGACCCCCGTCGCGTACGGCAGTTGGAGCACTCCCTCGGTGGTCCACAGTCCGGTGCCGGGCAACCAGCCCTCGGGTGCCTGGTGATGGTGGATCCGGCGCTCGGCTGGGCGCCACACGCCCACCCAGGTGCCGCCCGGCCCGTCGATGCGCAGGGCGACGGCGCAGGACTCCGGGGTCAGCACCTGGCCCGGCTGGATCGCGAACGGGGTGATCGAGCAGCCCGTCGCGGTCAGGCAGTCCGGGAAGCGGACGGGCAGCGTGCTGCCGAGCACGCCCCAGCCCAGGCGTTCCCGGCCGGGGGACGGCGCGTCGGAACGGATGAGGAGAAGTCCGCTGTCCGCGTCCGCGAGAAGCAGCCGGTCGTTGCTGTGCTCGGCGATCTGGAGGAGCGGCGACACCTCTCCGCCCCGCTCCAGGTCGACGACCACCGTCTTGGTGCGGCCGTTCTGGACACGGTCCAGCGCGAGCAGGCGGCCCGTGCCGTCCAGCCACACCCCTCCCGAGCAGTGGCCCGGCACCTCGGCCAGGTGCTCGGGGCCGAAGGCGCCGCCCGCCACCAGCCACACCGCCGTGGATCCCCGGCCCACGGCGAGGGCGTACGCGCGTTCCCCGTCCGGCGCGGGCGGCAGCAGCCGCAGCCGGGTGCCGGCGTCGGGGCACTCCACCGCGCCGAGCGGGAGCTCGCCGGTGCCGGGACCGGTCGGGTAGAGGAGCGAGAAGGCGTGACGTCCGTCGGCCACGCGATGGATCAGCACCCGTCCGTCGGTCAGCGGCAGCACCTCGGTGCCGGGCTCCTCGGGCTGAGGGCCGGGCAGCGGCACGGCGTACGGCTCGGGGCCGTCCAGCGTCCAGCGCTCCGGGTACCAGGACTCTCCGTCGCGCGCGAGGCGCGCCCCGTAGGCGCCGTCGACGGTGATCACGCAGAGGGGACGGGCAGGCCACCGACTCGCGTCGTCGCCGTACTCGCCGCCGTTCTCGCGTTCGCTCTGCACCACGGGCTCCGTCGCACCGACCGTCATCGTTCGGTCACCTCCGGCGACGAAGGTAGTTTTCGCACGCACAGACGTGGGACCGACGGGCTGCCGCTTCACACATAAGGGTGGCCATGTCGGGATTCGCCTGAGGGAACGGGGGCGGATGTGCTGAACGATGGTGCGGAGACCGGGCCAGGAGCGGCGGGAACGCGTTCGGTCCGCCGTCCGGGTGCCGGTCCCGTGGTCCGCGACCGGTCGGACCGTGACGTAAGCCAGGTAGCCTTTCCCCGTGCCCCGTCTGTCTGAAGTCATCGCCGCGCTCGACGCCCTCTGGCCCCCGGAGCGGGCCGAGGGGTGGGACGCGGTCGGCACCGTCTGCGGCGACCCCGACCAGGAGGTCACGCGCGTTCTGTTCGCCGTCGACCCGGTCCAGGACATCGTCGACGAGGCCGTGAAACTGGACGCCGACCTGCTCGTGACCCACCACCCGCTCTATCTGCGCGGTACGACGACCGTCGCGGCCGGCACGTTCAAGGGCCGCGTCGTGCACACGCTGATCAAGAACGACATCGCGCTGCACGTCGCCCACACCAACGCCGACCGCGCCGACCCGGGAGTCAGCGACGCCCTGGCCGGGGCGCTGGACCTGCGGGTCGTACGGCCTCTCGTGCCCGACGCCACCGACCCAGAGGGGCGCCGAGGCCTCGGCCGTGTCTGTGAGCTGGACCACCCGCTGACCGTGCGCGAGCTCGCCGCCCGGGTCGCCGAGCGGCTGCCCGCGACCGCGCAGGGCATCCGCGTCGCGGGCGACCCCGAGGCGCTGGTGCGTACCGTCGCGGTCAGCGGCGGCTCCGGGGACAGCCTCTTCGACGACGTGCGCGCCGCGGGCGTGGACGCCTTCCTCACCGCGGACCTGCGGCACCACCCGGTGTCCGAGGCCCGTGCCCACAGTCCTCTCGCGCTGCTCGACGCGGCGCACTGGGCCACCGAGTGGCCCTGGTGCGAGCTGGCAGCAGCCCAGCTCGACGAGATCTCCGACCGGAAGGGATGGGGACTGCGCGTCCACGTCTCCCGGACGGTCACCGACCCCTGGACCGCCCACGCGGCCTCACACACCGACACATCAGGAGCCCCCAACTGAACGCCGCGCCCGCCGACCAGATCCGACTTCTCGACGTCCAGACCCTCGACGCCCGCCTGCAGCAGCTCGCGCACAAGCGCAGGTCGCTGCCCGAGCACGCCGAGATCGAGTCGCTGAACAAGGACCTCACCCAGCTGCGCGACCTGCTCGTCGCCGCGCAGACCGAGGAGAGCGACTGCGCCCGCGAGCAGACCAAGGCCGAGCAGGACGTCGACCAGGTGCGTCAGCGCGCCGTCCGCGACCAGCAGCGCCTCGACTCGGGTGCCGTCACCTCGCCCAAGGACCTGGAGAACCTCCAGCGCGAGATCGTCTCCCTCGCCAAGCGCCAGGGTGACCTGGAGGACGTCGTCCTCGAGGTCATGGAGCGCCGCGAGTCCGCCCAGGAGCGCGTCGCCGAACTGACCGAGCGCGACGCCTCCGTCCAGGCGAAGATCGACGACGCGACCGGGCGTCGTGACGCCGCCTTCGAGGAGTTCGACGGCGAGGCCGCCACGCTCACCAAGGAGCGCGAGGTCATCGCCGCCTCGGTGCCCGCCGATCTCCTCAAGCTCTACGACAAGCTGCGCCTCCAGCAGGGTGGCGTCGGCGCCGCCCGGCTCTACCAGCGCCGCTGCGAGGGGTGCCGCCTGGAGCTCAACATCACGGAGGTCAACGAGGTGAAGGCGGCCTCCCCCGACACCGTGCTGCGCTGCGAGAACTGCCACCGCATCCTCGTACGCACGTCCGAGTCCGGCCTGTAGGGAGTTCGGCTCGTGCGGGAGTTCATCGTCGAGGCCGACGGAGGTTCCCGGGGCAACCCGGGGCCCGCGGGCTACGGCTCCGTGGTCATCGACGCGGCCACGGGGGAGACGCTGGCGGAGCGCGCCGAGTACATCGGCATCGCCACCAACAACGTCGCGGAGTACCGGGGCCTGGTCGCCGGTCTTGAGGCGGCCCGGGACCTCGACGCGACCGCACGGGTCCGGGTCCGGATGGACTCCAAGCTCGTCGTCGAGCAGATGTCCGGACGCTGGAAGATCAAGCATCCGGACATGAAGCCCCTGGCGGCGGAGGCAGCCCGCGTCCTCCCGCCCTCCCAGGTCACCTACGAGTGGATGCCGCGCGAGCGGAACAAGCACGCGGACCGGCTGGCCAACGAGGCGATGGACGCCGGCAAACGCGGCGAGACATGGTCGCCGTCGGCCTCGACGGCGGAACTGGACGCCCGGGCGGCACGCTCCGCGGCGCCCGAGCCGACGGGCCCACCCGGCGACGCGAAGGCGGGCGCGGCGAAGGCGCGCGCAGCACTGTCCACCACCCGCGGCGAGGCGGCGCCCCGAAAGGGGCGCGAGGAACTGCGCGACCAGCCGCGGGCGGGTAGCACCCGGACGACGGCTTTGGGCCCCATCCCGTCTTCCGGCGGCGAGGCCGCGAGGTCGGCGGGCGAGGCGGCGCCCCGAAAGGGGCGCGAGGAACTGCGCGCCCAGCCGCGGGCGGGTAGCACCCGGACGACGGCTTTGGGCCCCATCCCGTCTTCCGGCGGCGAGGCCGCGAGGTCGGCGGGCGAGGCGGCGCCCCGAAAGGGGCGCGAGGAACTGCGCGCCCAGCCGCGGGCGGGTAGCACCCGGACGACGGCTTTGGGCCCCATCCCGTCTTCCGGCGGCGAGGCCGCGAGGTCGGCGGGCGAGGCGGCGCCCCGAAAGGGGCGCGAGGAACTGCGCGCCCAGCCGCGGGCGGGTAGCACCCGGACGACGGCTTTGGGCCCCATCCCGTCTTCCGGCGGCGAGGCCGCGAGCTCGGCGGGCGAGGCGGCGCCCCGAAAGGGGCGCGAGGAACTGCGCGCCCAGCCGCAGGCGGGTAGCACCCGGACGACGACTACGGGCCCCACCCCGTCACCCGGCGGCGAAGCCGCGGAAACCACAGACGACGGGCGGGCCGCGAAGCCGGCGAAGGACGCGAGGGCCGCGACAGCGGCGAAGGACGGGCAGGCCGCGACAGCGGCGAACGACAGGCGGGCCGCGCAGAACGTGGCCACCACCGCTCCGACGACCGGCTGGGGCGCCGCCCCCGACATGGGCGCGCCCGCCACCTTCGTACTCCTGCGGCACGGCGAGACCCCGCTGACGCCGCAGAAGCGGTTCTCGGGGAGCGGCGGCAGCGATCCGTCCCTGTCCGACGTGGGCCGGGAGCAGGCGGAGCGGGTCGCCGCCGCGCTGGCGGCACGCGGCACCATCCAGGCGATCGTGGCCTCCCCGCTGGCCCGGACCCGGGAGACCGCGGGAGCCGTCGCCGACCGGCTCGGCCTCGAGGTCGTCGTCGAGGACGGCCTGCGCGAGACGGACTTCGGCGCCTGGGAGGGGCTGACCTTCGCCGAGGTGCGCGAACGCCACCCGGAGGACCTGAACACCTGGCTCGCCTCACCGGAGGCCGAACCGACCGGCGGCGGCGAGAGTTTCGCCGCGACCGCCCACCGCATGGCGGCCACCCGCGACAAGCTGATCGCCTCCTACGCGGGCCGCACGGTCCTGCTCGTCACCCATGTCACCCCGATCAAGACCCTCGTACGACTGGCGCTCGGCGCCCCGCCGGAGTCCCTGTTCCGGATGGAACTGTCGGCGGCGTCGCTCTCGGCGGTGGCGTACTACGCGGACGGCAACGCCAGCGTCCGGCTCTTCAACGACACCTCTCATCTGCGGTGAGCGGCACCGTGGTCAGCCCCTCCGGGCGGCACGGTCGCGCAGGATCCCGGCGGTCTCCCGGTCCGCCGGGAGGAACGCCTCCAGATGGAGCTCCGCGAGCGTGACGTCCACCGCCGTCGCGAACGATGTGAGCGTGGTGAGCAGCCTCAACTCGCCCTCCGGGCACCGCAGTCGCAGCGGCACGGCGAAGCCGAGGTAGTCCGCACCGGGCTCGCTCGCCGGCACGTACTCCGCCAACTCCTGCACCAGCGCGTCGAGATGCGGATCGGGGCTGCGTACGGACCGGGCCCGCAGGTTCTCCACGATGTGCCGGCCCCAGGCGTCCAGGTTCACCACGCGTGACGCCATCCCGCGCGGATGCAGGGCCAGCCGCAGGACGTTCACCGGCGGGGCCAGCAGCTCGGGAGCGGCCCCCTCGGCCAGGACGTCGAACGCCGCGTTGGCCGCGACGAGTTCACCGCGCGGCCCCGCCACCATCGCCGGATACGGCAGATGCCCTTCGAGGATGCTGTCCAGCGCCTCCCGTACGGGCTTCAGCGCGGCCGCGTCGAGCGGCGACTCCGTGAACGCGGGAGCGTAACCGGCCGCCAGCAGAAGCAGGTTGCGCTCCCGAAGGGTCAGGCCCAGTGACTCGGCGAGCCTGATCACGATCTCCCTGCCGGGCACCGAACGCCCGCGCTCGATGAAGCTGACGTACCGCTGCGTCGTGCCCGCCCGGGAGGCGAGCTCCAGCTGGCTCACCCTGCGCGCGTGCCGCCAGCGCAGCAGCTCCCGGGCGAAGGGAGGGGGTGGGGTGGAGATACCGGTCGTCATGGGATCAGTTGTACGTCATGGGGAGGACGGCGGGGCGGGAGCAGGCGCCACCCGCTCCGCGGCCAGGTGCCCGTCTCCTGTCGCCTGATCCACGACCGTGTGCCGGTCCCCGTCCGCTTCCCCGTACCGCCCGGCCCGTACCGCCGCCCCGGCCCGTCATACCTCGCCGGGAATTGAGGCGGACACCCGTTCCGAACAGCATGGACGCATCCACTCAGAGCCCACTCAGGGAGCGGACATGCGCGCCTACCACCTCGAAACGCTCGGCACCGTCGACGGGATCGTCCCGCGCGAGTCGGCCCGGCCCGAACCGGGGCCCCGCGAGATCCTCGTCCGTGTCCGGGCCGTCTCCCTCAACAAGCGCGACCTGCTGATCCTGAAGGGGACCTACCCGCTGAAGGCCGTACCGGACGTGATCCCCGTGAGCGACGGAGCGGGGGAGGTCGTCGCGGTGGGAGCGGAGGTGACCCGGTTCGGGGTGGGCGACCGCGTGGCGGGCACGTACTTCCCGAACTGGCTGGACGGCCGCATCACCCCGGCCCAGTTCGACCAGCCCGGCGCCACCCTCGACGGCATGCTGACGGAGTACACCTGTCTGAGCCAGGAGGCCGCGGTCCGGGTTCCTGACCATCTGACCTGGGAGGAGGCGGCCTGTCTGCCCTGCGCCGGGGTGACCGCCTGGCAGTCCCTGACGGGTGGCGAGCCGCTCACCCCCGGCCGGACCGTGCTCACCCTCGGCACCGGCGCGCTGTCCCTCTTCGTCGTGCAGTTCGCCAAGACGATGGGCGCCGAGGTCATCGTGACGACATCGAGCGCGGCCAAGGCGGACCGCCTCAAGGGGCTCGGCGCGGACCACGTCGTCAACTACGCCGAGAACCCGGAATGGGGGCTCGCCGTCAGGGAGTTGACCGGGGGGCGCGGTGCCGATCTGGTCGTCGAGACCAACGGGCCCGACACGATCGAGCAGTCGATGCGGGCGGCCGCGCTCCACGGCCAGATCGTGCTCCTGATCACCGGCAACCCGCGCAGGCACGGTATCGAGATCTCGAACGCGGCCTACGCGGCGAGTCTGGCCACGATCCGCCGGGTGTTCGTGGGCAGCCGCGCGCACTTCGAGTCCATGAACAGGTCGCTGGAGCTGCACGGGACCCGCCCGGTCGTGGACCGTGTGTTCGGCTTCGACGAGGTGCGGGAGGCGTTCCGTCACTACGAGAGCGGCGCGGCCTTCGGCAAGGTGGTCGTCCGCGTGGGCTGAGCGCGGGCTACCGGCGCAGCGCCGACGCCTCCCGCGCCAGTTCCTCCACCCGGCGCCAGTCCCGCGCGGCGATCGCGTCGGCCGGGAGCATCCAACTGCCGCCCACACAGCCCACGTTGGGGAGGGCGAGGTAGTCCGGCGCGCACGCGGGGCCGATGCCGCCCGTCGGGCAGAACCGGGCCTGGGGGAGCGGCCCGGCCAGCGACTTCAGATACGCCGTGCCGCCCGCCGCCTGTGCGGGGAAGAACTTCATCTCACGCACCCCGCGCTCCAGCAGTGCCACCACCTCCGAGGTGGTCGACACCCCCGGCAGGAACGGCACCCCGGACGCCTTCATCGCGCCGAGCAGCACCTCCGTCCAGCCCGGGCTGACCAGGAAGCGGGCGCCCGCCGCGACGGACTCCGCCACCTGCTCCGGTGTCAGCACCGTGCCCGCGCCCACCACCGCGTCCGGCACCTCCGTCGCGATGGCCCGGATCGCGTCGAGCGCGGCCGGGGTCCGCAGCGTCACCTCGATCGCGGGCAGCCCGCCGGCGACCAGGGCTCGCGCCAACGGCACGGCGTCAGCGGCGTCCGCGACCACGACGACGGGGACGACGGGCGCGAGATCCAGGACGGAGGCATGCGGAGACGGGGGCAGCGGCGAGGTCATGCCCACATCCTGCCCGGGTGCTGCATCATGCGCAAAGGTCGTTGCGTATGTTGCAACGCTACCGAAAAGGGGAGGTGGTCGAAAGGGGGAGCGTCCCAGCGGTGGCCCCGCCGCTCAGTGGATCTCCTTCACCACCACGTCGAGCGCCCACGGCCTGCCCGCCCTGCCCGGAGCCTCCGCCTCCACGGCGTACCCGAGGTCCCGCAGCGCCTCCACCAGCTCCGCCGGGCTCTTCGGTGCCGCGCCCGCGGTGAGCAGGCTACGGACGATCTTGCCCTTGGTCGCCTTGTTGAAGTGGCTGACGACGGAACGCTTCTCGACCCCGTTCACCATCTGCGCGTGCAGCACCCGGACGGTCGCCGTCCGCCCCGCGACCTCGCCCTTGGGCTTCCACGCCGCCGTGTAGGCCGAGGACCGCAGGTCCAGCACGAGCCCGTCGCCCGCGGCCTCGGGGAGGGCGGTCGCCATCGGTGTACGCCAGTGCGCGCCCAGCGCTCCGAGACCGGGCAGCTTCACGCCCATCGAGCAGCGGTACGAGGGGATGCGGTCGGTCACACGCACCGCGCCCCACAGTCCGGAGAAGACCAGCAGCGAGCGGCCCGCGCGCCGCTTGGCGGGGGTGTCCAGCGAGGCCAGGTCCAGGGCGTCGTACAGGACCCCCGTGTAGATCTCCCCGGCCGGGCGCGCGCCCGCGGTCCGCAGTTCCGTGTTCTTCGCGATCTCGCCGCGCAGCCCCTCGCTCAGGCCGAGCACCTCGCGGGCCTTCTCCTCGTCGGCCGCGCACAGTTCGACCAGCTCGTCGAGGACCGCCTGGCGTGCCTCCGTGAGGCCGGGCAGGGACAGCGACTCCGTCTTGAGCGCGGTTCCCCGGCCGGAGGGGGCCTTGCCCTCGGAGGGCGGCAGCAGCACGAGCACGGTTGGTTCTCCTCACGGTGGATATGGCCCGGCGCCAGCCTACGGGGTGCGTCCGGGGCGCTTTCGCCGTCCGGTCCAGCCCCGGCCCCGGGCGCCGGCCGGAGCCCCGGACGCGCACCCCACCGGGCAGCCGCGCGGTCACCCCACCGGACAGTCGCGCGGTCGGCGTGCTGCCACTCCCGCCCCCCCCGGCCCCCCGGCCGGCCGCCCGCTGGGCGTGCTCAACGCTTGCCCCCGGCCTACGCTCGATCCATGCCTCGCCGTCACGTCCGTGTCACCGGTGCACCGGAGGCTCCGCTGCGAGCCGCCCTCGGCGCTCTGCGGACCGAGCTCGGGGTGCCCGTGAGCTTCCCGGCCGAGGTCCTCGCCGAGGCCGGACGGCCGCCCCGCCTGCCCTCGTACGACGCGACGGACATCCCCCTGTTCACCATCGACCCGCCGACGTCCGACGACCTCGACCAGGCGATGCACCTGTCGCGCCGCGAGGGGGGCGGCTACCGCGTCCGGTACGCCATCGCCGACGTCGCCGCCTTCGTGGCGCCCGGCGGAGCCCTGGACGCCGAGGCGCACCGACGCGTGATGACCCTCTACTTCCCGGACGGGAAGATCCCCGTCCACCCGCCCCGGCTCTCCGAGGGCTCCGCGAGCCTCCTGCCGGACCAGACCTGCCCGGCCGTCCTGTGGACGATCGACCTCGACGCGGACGGCCGAACGCAGTCGACCGGAGTCCGTCGCGCCCTGGTCCGCAGCCGCGCCAAGCTGGACTACGCACACGTGCAGCGGCAGATCGACGCGGGGACGGCGGAGGAACCGCTCGCCCTGCTCAAGGACATCGGCGCCCTGCGCGAGGGCCTGGAGATCGAGCGCGGCGGCATCTCGCTCAATGTGCCCGAGCAGGAGATCGTCGAGAAGGACGGGACGTACGAACTCGTCCACCGGGCCCCGCTGCCCGCCGAGGGCTGGAACGCTCAGGTCTCCCTGCTCACCGGCATGGCGGCGGCCGACCTGATGCTCGCGCACGGTGACGGGGTGCTGCGGACGCTGCCCGCCGCGCCGGACGGGGCGGTCGGACGGCTGCGCCGCACCGCGCTGGCGCTGCACGTCGACTGGCCGCACCACGTCTCGTACGCGCAGCTCGTCCGCTCACTCGACCCGCACCGCCCGAACCACGCGGCCTTCCTCCAGGAGTGCACGACGCTGCTGCGCGGTGCCGGGTACACCGTCTTCCGGGACGGGGCGCTCCCCGAGGTCACCGCGCATGCCGCCGTCGCCGCGCCCTACGCCCACTGCACGGCCCCGCTGCGCCGGCTCGTCGACCGCTACAGCTCGGAGATCTGCCTCGCGGCCGCCGCCGGTGAGCCGTCTCCCGAGTGGGTCCTCGAGGCCCTCGACGCCCTGCCCAAGGAGATGGCGGAGGGCAGCCGGCGCGCGGGAACCGTCGAGCGCGAGTGCGTCGACATCGTGGAGGCCGCGCTGCTCAAGGACCGGGTCGGCGACCTCTTCGAGGCCTGCGTCGTGGACGTGCAGGAGCACGAACCCACGGTCGGCACCGTGCAGTTGGAGTCTCCGGCGGTCTTCGCCCGGATCGTGGGCGGCACGACGAGGCTGCCCCTGGGCGAACGCCTGCGGGTCCGGCTCACCCAGGCGGACCCCGGAACGGCGAAGGTGCAGTTCGCGCCCGCTTGAGCAGGGGACGAACCCGCCCGGCTCGTCGCCGAGTTCGCCTCCCTCCTCTCCCTGCCTTGCCCACCTCCCGCCTCCTGCCCCCACCCCCGTCCTGCCCCCCGCCTCCCTCACCTCGACCGATTTCCCCGGCGCGGCATGGAAACGGGGGACACGCGTGTTGCCCTCGTAGCGGCGACCGGTGCTGCGGGAGAAGAGGTGGCGGCGGTGACACGGGCGACGGCGACTCCGGGCGGACCGGGAGACGCGTTCACGGTGCTGCGGGGCGGGACGGCCGCGGTCCGAACGGGGACGGCGACCGCGGGCGTACGGCGTGGGCCGACGGCGGCGGTGAAGGAGGAGGCCCGCTGGACCAGGGCCACCCTCGGCCGGGACGGCCGGCCCCTGGACCTGCTCACCGCCCGCTTCGACCAGCACCGCTACGCACCGCACGCCCACGACGAGTTCACCATCGGCGTCTGCGTCGGCGGCTCGGAGATCATCGACTACCGCGGCGGCCACATACGGACCGGCCCGGGGTCCATCGTCGTGCTGGCCCCCGGCGAGATGCACACCGGCGGCCCCGCCGCCTGCGACGGCTACGCCTACCGGGCCCTGTACGCGGAGCCGTCCCTGCTCTCCGAGGGCGCCGGCGGCGGGCTCCCGCACTTCCGTGAACCCCTCCTCGACGACCCCGAACTCGCCGCCGCCTTGCGCGTCGCGCACACCGAACTGAGCGTCCGCCCCGACCCGCTGGAGGCCGAGTCCCGCTTCCCGTGGCTGCTGGCCGCGCTGGCCCGGCGCCACTCCACGGCCCGCCCCGACCGCGACGAGATCCCCGGCGCCGCACGCGTGGCCGACGCGGTACGGGACCGCCTGGCCGGCGAACTCCAGGCGCCGCCCTCCCTGGCCTCCCTCGCCCTCGACCTGGGCCTGTCCCGCTACCAGCTCCTGCGCGCCTTCCGTACGACCATGGGGATACCGCCGTACGCCTGGCTGGCCCAGCACCGGGTGCACCGGGCCCGCCGGCTCCTGGAGTCAGGACTGCGCCCGGCCGAGGTGGCCGGACTCGTTGGCTTCGCGGACCAGGCGCATCTGACCCGCTGGTTCCGCCGCGTGCTGGGGGTGACACCGGCGGCGTACCGCGCGAGCGTGTCCCCGTCGCCGTAGCGCGGACCGGTCGTGGCGCCCGCGGCCCGGACCGGCCGGCCGTGGTGGCGCAACAGCGTTCAAGACGCCGCGCCGTGCGGCGGCCGAGACTGCCCCCATGACTGCACGCGGCTGGTTCCTGTTCTCCCTGATGGGAGTGGTCTGGGGCATCCCCTACCTGATGATCAAAGTGGCGGTGGACGAGCTGTCCCCGTCGGTGGTGGTGTTCACGCGCTGTCTGATCGGTGCCGCGCTGCTGCTGCCCTTCGCGATCCGTCAGGGCGGCCTGACCCGGACCGTACGGGCCCACTGGCGCCCGATGCTGGCCTTCGCGTGCATCGAGATCATGGTCCCCTGGTGGACCCTGACGGACGCCGAACGCCATCTGTCCAGCTCCACCGCGGGCCTGCTGATCGCCGGGGTGCCGATCATCGGCGTGGCCGCGGCCCGGCTCTTCGGCGACACGGAACGACTCGGCACCCGCCGTGTCGCGGGCCTCGCCCTCGGCCTGAGCGGCGTCGCCGTCCTCACGGCCCCGCATCTGACCGGCGGCGACGCCAGGTCGCTCGTCGAGGTGCTGCTCACGGTCGTCGGCTACGCCACCGCGCCGGTCATCGCCGCCCGCCGGCTCAAGGACGTGCCGTCACTCCACCTCACGGCCCCCTGCCTGGCCCTGGCGGCGCTGGTCTACGCCCCCGCGGCGGTGGTCACCCGGCCGGACGCGATCCCTTCCGGACAGGTCCTGGCCGCCCTCGCGGGCCTGGGCGTCGTCTGCACGGCCGTCGCCTTCGTGGCCTTCCTGGAACTGATCAAGGAAGCGGGCCCGACCCGGGCGACGGTCATCACCTACGTCAACCCGGCGGTCGCGGTGGCCGCGGGCGCGGTGTTCCTGGACGAACGCCTGACCTCCGGCATCCTCGCCGCCTTCGCCCTCATCCTGGCGGGCTCGGTACTGGCCACGGCGACGGCCGGTCCTCGGCGCCGCCCCCGCCCGGTACCATGGTCGACACGGCAGACGAGCCGGGCGGACGGCCGCGTGGAGGTTCTTGTGGACCTTCCCGAGGAACGTCCGGGCTCCACAGGGCAGGGTGGTGGCTAACGGCCACCCGGGGTGACCCGCGGGACAGTGCCACAGAAAGTAGACCGCCGAGAACTCCGGTTCCCGGTAAGGGTGAAACGGTGGTGTAAGAGACCACCAGCGCCTGAGGCGACTCAGGCGGCTAGGTAAACCCCACCCGGAGCAAGGTCAAGAGGAGCCGCTGTGAAAGGTGGCTCTGCGCGGACGTCCGAGGGCTGCCCGCCCGAGTCCGCGGGTAGACCGCACGAGGCCGGCGGCAACGCCGGCCCTAGATGGATGGCCGTCTCCCCGGCCGCCGCGAGGCGACCGGGCGACAGAACCCGGCGTACAGCCCGACTCGTCTGCCATCAGGGCTCCGACCTGGTCCTATGACCTGGTCGGAGCCCTTCGGCATGTCCGGGAGCGTCAGGTGCCCCCGGGTCCCCGCGGGCTCAGTTCGTGACCGTGAACCAGGTGGCCCGGGACTTCTTCCACTCCGCGTGGGTGAGGTCCTTGGCCTCGGTGCCGTCGCCGTACAGATCGGCGGAACCGTCGTCGGTGATCAGCTGGGCGCGGGCGCCGGACACGGTGAGGTCGGGGACGTCGACAATCGCCTCCCAGCCGCCGGGGTCCGAGGTGGGCAGGTCGAGGCGCTTGACCGGCGCGTGCCCGGGGACGCCGTCCCAGGAGTAGAGGGCGTACGGGTCTGAGTTGTCGTCGGCGGCCCAGGAACCGGCCACGATCAGGTACTGGTTCGACGCGTTCTTGTGGATGTCGCGGATCGCCAGGCCACCGAGGTCGAGTTCGATCGGCGTGCCGAAGGCGGCCGACGTGCCGCTGCTCAGCACCTTGTCGAAGTTGGTGACCGGCACGATCAGGGCCTTGCCGCCGGGCACCGCGGGGGCGAGCGGCGCGCGGAAGCCGAGGTAGGCCGTGGTCGTCGAGCCCGGCGCGAACTCCAGGCCCTCCACGTTGAACCCGTCGATCTGCTTGGGCACCTGGCCGTCCTCGGTGCCCGCCGCGAACCTGTAGCGGTCGCCGTTCGCCTCGTCCCAGGCGACGAGGTTGTCCCGCAGCTTCTTGTACGAACGGCCGTACGTCAGGGCGGTCGAGGCGCCGGAGCCGGTCACCGTGGTGGTGAAGACCGTGTTGCGGTCCGCCTTGTACTCGCCGTCCTTGTTGTTGCCGAGCGAACCCGTCCAGTAGACGGTGTCGCCGACACGGGTGGCCGCCTCGATGTCGATCTCCTTGGAGACACCGATCCTGGAGCCGAAGTCCCAGGTCCTGACCGGCGCGCCGGACGTCGAACGGTCGTACAGACGCAGGGTGTTGGACTCGTCGTCCGCGACGACCGTATAGCCGCCGCCCACGTCGACGGCCGCCGAGGCGTCGCTGGAGCCGGTGAAGTACCGGCTGTCGGAGGCCAGTTGGACGGGGGCCGACGCGGCGTAGTGCAGCGTCTTCGTGGCCGTCTGGCCGTCGACCCCGGTCACCTTCACGGTGAGGTCGGTGTAGCCCAGGCCGCGCGCGGCGACGGCGACCTTCCGGGTGGCGCCCGTGCCGGTGACGGTCACGTCGCCCGTGGTCGCCACCGCGGTCCTGCTGCTCTTGCTGACCGTGACGGTGAGGGCGCCGACGTCGGCCCCGCTCTGCGCGACGGTCACGTTCACGGCCGGATCGGCGGTCGCGCCCACCGCGCCCGACAGATACGCGGCCGACAGCGAAAGGCTCGGCGTGCCGTAACTCGCCGCGTGTGCCTGGCTTCCCAGGCCCAGGGTCGCGAGGGTCAGCACGCCGGTGAGCATGGCTGCCGTCCTGCGGCCGGTGGGGAAAACGTAGTCCTGCACGGGGACCCTTTCGTCGGCTCTGCGTCGACGAGAAGGCTGAGCCGCGCCCGCCAACTCCAGGCCGCGCGGACACGTCCACGGAGTGAACACTTCCGGTCACCGCAGGCACGTTGGGGACCGGGGCCGCGGAGTCCCGTGCCTCGTCAGGGCGTTGACGCCGTGCCGAGCGGGTGATCGGCGGCGGACGCCGTGTCGAGCGGGCGGTCGGCGACGGGCGCCGTGTCGAGCGAGCGGTCGGCCACGGACGCGAGATGGGCCGTGAAGGCCTCGCGCGCGTCCGGAGCGAGGGTGCGCAGCGCCACCATCGCGGTGATGACGACATCGCACAGTTCCGCGCGGACGTCGTCCCAGGTGTGGCTCACGCCCTTGCGCGGGTTCTGGCCCGTCGCGCCGATCACCGCCTGCGCGACCTCGCCGACCTCCTCCGACAGCTTCAGCACGCGCAGCAGAAGGCCCTCCCGGCCGCGGTGCGGCTGGTTGGCGTCCAGCCAGGCGTGCAGCCCCTCGATCGTGTCCCAGACGTCCGGGCCGCGTGCCTCCGCGCCCACGCCGACGGTGGTGTGGCCGGCCGGCTGGGCGGGGGCGCGCACCGCTCTGTCGCCGTCGGCGTGTCCGGCCGGATCGTGTGCGGTGTCATCAGCCATGGACCGAGCCTCCCCAGTGCGCGGAGGGCCGACTCCTACTCGTCGAACAGGGCCTCCTGCTCGCCCTCCCGCGCCTTGCGCACCCGGTTGTTCCGGACGCCCACGACGACCGCGGTGACCGCCGCCGTGGTACCGAGCGCGATCGGCACCATCCAGCCGCGGTTCACCGCGTGGCCCATCAGATGGTCGAGGGACAGCCGGCCGGGGCCGGTCACCGCGAGGCCCGCCGCCGCCAGACCGAGGGACGCCGTGTACTCGTAACCACCGCTCTGCGCGAAAAACCCGTTCGGTACGTGCACGGCCGCCGCGCCCGCCATCGCACCGGCCGCCGCGGCGCCCGCCGCGGGCGTGGCGAGGCCCAGCGCCAGCAGCGTGCCGCCGCCCGCCTCCGCGAGGCCCGCCGCCGTGGCGCTCGCCCTCCCGGGCGCATAGCCCATGGCCTCCATGGCCGCTCCGGTCCCCTCGAGGCCGCCTCCGCCGAACCAGCCGAACAGCTTCTGCGCTCCGTGCGCGGCCAGCACGCCGCCCGTGCTCAGACGGAGCAGCAGCAGTCCCAGATCACGCCGGTCGATACAGGTCACGGTGACTCCCAGTGCAGACAGCGGCAACGGTTCCCTCCCGGGTCTCCACCGTCGCACCGAACGGACGGGTCCGGTGTACCCGCGCCGCCGTTCGGGTGGCGGGTGCGGGGGACCGGTGTGAGTCTGGCTCCCATGACGATTCAGGTAGCGAAACTCAGCGACCCGTCCGTCCGGGCCTTCGTCACCGCGGTGAACGCCCATGACCGGGACGCCTTCGCGGCGCTTCTCGCGCCCGGCGCCACCATGTCGGACGACGGCTCCGACCGTGACCTCGACGAGTGGACCGACCGGGAGATCTTCTCCTCCCGCGGCCACATGGACGTCGACAACGAGTCGGGCGGCGGGCGTTCGCTCCTCGTGCGGTACCGCAACGACACCTGGGGCGAGATGAAGACGAAGTGGAGCTTCACGGTCGACGACGGCGGCCGGATCAGCCGCTTCGAGACCGGTCAGGCGTAGCCGCCCGTCGACCCGCGAGCGTGACCGCCGGGTCCCGCCCCGCGGTCTTGCCTTCGTGTGCGCTCCAACTCCTAGGGTGCGCGGGCATGGAGAGCTTCGGGAACAGGACCCTGGGAAGCAGCGGGATCGACGTCAGCGCCCTCGGCTTCGGCTGCTGGGCCATCGGCGGTGAGTGGTCGGCGCCGGACGGGCAGCCGCTGGGCTGGGGCAAGGTCGACGACGAGGAGTCCGTACGGGCCGTCCGGCGCGCCCACGACCTCGGCGTGACGTTCTTCGACACGGCGGACGCGTACGGCACCGGGCACAGCGAGCGCGTGCTCGCGCGGGCGCTCGGCAAGCGGCGGGCCGATGTCGTCGTCGCCACCAAGTGGGGCAACGTCATCGACGAGGAACGGCGGCTGCTCACCGGCAGCGACGACTCCCCGGCGTACGCCCGGCGCGCGCTCACCGCCTCGCTCCGGCGCCTGGACACCGACTGGGTCGACCTCTACCAGCTGCACCTCTCCGACGCCGACCCCGAGCGCGCCGCCGAACTCCGCGACACCTGCGAGGAGTTCGTACGGGAGGGGCTGATCCGGGCGTACGCGTGGAGCACCGACGACCCCGGACGGGCCGCGGTCTTCGCGGCGGGCGAGCACTGCGCGGCGGTGCAGCACCGGCTGAACGTTCTGCAGGACGCGCCCGAACTCGTCGCCCTCTGTGAGGAGTCGGGGCTCGCGAGCATCAACCGCTCCCCGCTGGCCATGGGGCTGCTGACCGGCGGGCATGCGGCGGGGCGCGCCCTCGAAGCGGGGGACATCCGCAACGCGCCGCCCGCCTGGCTGCAGGGCTTCACCACGCAGGGCTGCGCCGACCCGGAGTGGCTCGCCCGGGTGGAGGCCCTCGAGGAGATCCTGACCAGCGGCGGACGCACCCTCGCGCAGGGCGCCCTCGCCTGGCTGTGGGCCCGCAGTCCGCGCACCGTGCCGATCCCGGGATTCCGCTCGGTCGCCCAGGCCGAGGAGAACGCGGGCGCGATCGCCAAGGGGCCGCTCACCGCGGCGCAGTTGACCGAGGTCGACGGCGTGCTCGGACGGTGAGCGGCCCGGGAGGCGCGCGCTGACGCGTGCGGGGCGAGAACGAAGGCGGGTACGGAGCCGCGTACGGGAGCCGGGGCCGCCGCGGGCTCAGTTGCCCTGAGCGGCGCCGTACTGCTGCTGCGCGTACTGCTGCTGCCCGGACAGGTGGTCCGCCTGCTGAGGGACGGCACGGCGGGTGCCGCCCTGCTCGGTCAGGCTGATCTGCCCGGCCTTGATGGTCGCGAGGCGCGGAGCGCGGCGGGCGATGGACGAGTCGTGGGTGACCATGATGAAGGTCAGCCCGTACTCGTGCCACAGCCCTTCGAGCAGGCCCATGATGTCGTCGCGGGTGCCTTCGTCGAGGTTGCCGGTGGGTTCGTCGGCGAGCAGCACCTTCGGCTTCTTGACCAGCGCCCGGGCGATGGCGACCCGCTGCTGCTGACCGCCGGACAGCTCGGTCGGGACGTGCGTGAGCCGTTCGCCGAGGCCGACCGAGCGGAGGGCTTCGGCGGCCCGCTCGCGCCGCTCGGCGGGCTTGACGCCGAGGGGGACGAGAGCGGTCTCGACGTTCTCCTGCGCGGTCAGCGTCGGGATGAGGTTGAACGACTGGAAGATGATGCCGATCTTCTCGGCCCGCAGCCGGGTCAGCTTGGCCTCGCTGATGGAGGCGAGGTCCACGCCGTCCAGCTCGACACTGCCGGAGGTCGGCCGGTCGAGCCCGCCGATCATCTGGAGCAGCGTCGACTTGCCGCCGCCGGTGGGGCCCTGGATGACGAGCTGGTCGCCGTCCTCGATGGCGAGGTCGACGCCGCGGAGCGCCTCGACCGTCTCCTTGCCCCGCGTGTAGCGCTTGGTGACGCCGGTGAGCTTGTACATGAGTTTCTCCGAGGATGAAGGGGGTGGGGCGCCGCGGCCCGGGGGAGTGGACGCGGCGCCCCGGCTCAAGGGGTGTGGCCCGGGGAGGGTCAGGAGACGCTGCGGAGCGCGTCGGCAGGGCGCATCCGGGAGGCACGCCAGCCGCCCATGGCGCCGGCGATCAGACCGCCCGTGATGGCCAGGCCCGCGGCGAGCGCGATGGTGGTCAGCGAGACCGGCGCGGTGAGCGCGATGTCGATGGTGTTCTTGGCCGCGGAGGCCGCCTGACCACCGGGACCGCCACCGCCGGGGCCGCCGCCCATGCCGCCACCGCCGCCGGTGGAGCCGAGCTCCGCCGTCAGCTTCGGGCTGATCGCGGTGACGGCGTAGGCCGCTCCGAGACCGAGGGCGATGCCGAGCGCGCCGCCGAGCAGACCGTTGACGATGGACTCGCCGACGACCTGGCGGGTGACCTTGCGGGACGGCCAGCCGAGCGCCTTCAGGGTGCCGAACTCGCGCACCCGGCGGGAGACGGCGGAGGAGGTGAGCAGCGCCGCGACCAGGAACGCGGCGACGAGGACCGCGATGGACAGCCACTTGCCGACGCTCGTCGCGAGGTTCGAGGCGGTGGACAGCGAGCCGGAGACGGTGTCCGCGAGGTCGGCCGAGGTGGTGACCGTCGTCCCGGAGATGTTCTTCTGGATGGCCGCCTTGACCGTGTCGATCTGCTTCGAGTCGGTCGCCTTGACGTAGATCGTGGTGACCTTGTTCTTCGCGTCACCGAGCGTCTGGGCCTGCTTCAGCGGCAGGTAGACGTCGGTGGTCGACTCGCTGCTGTCGGGCGTCGCGATGCCGATGACGGTGTACTTCTTGCCGGAGATCGTGATGGTCTTGCCGACCGTCTTCTTGTTCTCCTTGGCGTACGACTTGCTGAGCACCGCGACCTTCGCGTCGGTCTGCGCGGCGGTGAACGTCCTGCCCGTGGTGATCTTCGAGGTGGCCAGCGGGCCGAGGTCCTGGTGGGCCACGTCGACGCCCGCGACGGAGTAGGAGTTCACGTCGAAGGAGGCGCCGCCGCCCTGCACCTGCGGCGCACCCGTGCTGCCGCCGTTCTGGCCGCCGGGGCCGCCCTGCTGGTTCGAGCCCGAGGTGGAGGACTTCGCCTTGCCCTGGGTGAAGGAGCCGTCGACCTTGGTGACGTTCAGGCTGAGCGCGCCCACCGCGCTCGACACGCCCTTCTGCGCCGCGACCTCGGTGACGAGCGAGGACTTCAGGGACTGCCCGCCCTGGGTCATCACGCGGTCCGAACTCTGTGTCTTGCTGCTGTCCGACTTGGCGTCGAAGTCGAACTTCGGCCGCCCCGAGGAGTTGCCCGTCGGTGCCGTCTGGGCCTTGGTGACCGTCATGTCCGTGCCGAGCCCGTACAGCGACTTCAGGACCTTGTCCTGTGCCTGCTGCATGCCGGCCGACACCGAGTTGACGGTGATGACCAGCGCGATACCGAGCGCCAGACCCAGGGCGATCACCAGCGCCGCCTTCTTGCGCCGGCTCAGCTCACGCTTGAGATAGATGCCAAACATCCCGTTCCTCAAAGGTTCTTGGCGCCCGCTGTGGGCGCGGCCACAAGCTATGGAGAAACCTTTGAGTCGGGCTGAGTAAGGGATGTGCGAGGGCTGAGAATCCGGACCTCCGAATCAATATTGCGTCAGACAGCCCATTCCTAAGCTCTCTAGGGCTCACTGCCAGGAAACGCCTGTTGAGTGGCCCTGGGTGAAGATCGGCGGGCCCGTTCTCCGAGCGTCTCCCGGTGGGACGGTGGAGGGCGTGAAGGGGCGGGCCCGCCCCTTCACGCGCTGTTTTGCCGCCGCTTTGGAATCGGCATTCCTTCTCTTTGTGACCCCGCTGTCGGGCGTCCCGGACAGACTTTGTACGGTCCCGGGATGCGTGATTCTTCCGGGCTCTCCCGCCGTGCCGCTCTGGGCCTCGCGGCCGCCGTCCCCCTCGCCGCCACGACGGCCACGACCGCGCACGCCGCGACGACGATCGGCGGAGCCCGACTGGCCCGCGCCGGGGTCCAGGCGAGCCGCGCGTCGGGCCTGCCCAAGCGGCTCACCGCCCGCGCCTGGCTGGTCGCGGACCACACGACCGGTGAGGTGCTCGCCTCGTACAACGCGCACCGGAGGCTCGCGCCCGCCTCCACCCTGAAGATGCTCTTCGCGGACACCGTGCTGAAGAAGTTCGAGCGCACCGAGACGTACAAGGTGACCGACGCCGATCTCGCCGACGTCCCCGCGGGCTCCAGTCTCGTCGGCGTGAAGCCCGGCATCACCTACACCGTCGAGCAGTTGTGGCAGGGCGTCTTCCTGCGCTCCGGCAACGACGCGGTGCACGTGCTCAGCCACATGAACGGGGGCGTCGCGGCGACGGTTGCCGAGATGCAGGCCCTGGCGAAGGACCTGCAGGCCCTGGACACGCATGTGGTCAGCCCCGACGGCTTCGACCACAAGGGCCAGTTGTCGTCCGCGTACGACCTGACGCTCTTCGCCCGGCACGGCCTGGCGAGCGCCGACTTCCGCGGCTACTGCTCGACGAAGACCGCGGACTTCCCGGCCGGAGGCAAGAAGACCTTCCAGATACAGAACACCGACCGTCTGCTCACGGGCGCGTGGGGCCTGGAGACGTACGACGGCCTGATAGGTGTGAAGAACGGTTACACCAGCCATGCCGGCAACACCTTCACGGGTGCGGCGACCCGGGGCGGACGGACCCTCCTCGTGACGGTGATGCACCCGAAGAGCGGTGGCAACGGCGTGTACGAGGAGACGGCCCGACTGCTCGACTGGGGTTTCGGGAAGGCGGCGGACGCGGAGCCGGTCGGCACGCTGGTCGATCCGCTCAGTGAGGGCGGCGCGAGCGCGGCGCCCACGCGGAAGGCGGCGAAGGGTGCCGGGGGAGCTCCGGCGGCGGACGCGACGGCGGACACGGGCGGACCGTCGTGGGGGCTGGTCGGCGGGGCCGGGGGAGCGGTCGCGCTCCTCGCGGGGGGTGCGCTGGCGCTGCGCAACCGCAGGCGCGGGTCCGCTGAGGAACCGGCCGAGGCGGAAGGCCGCAGCCCGCGCCGATGACGGGGGCAGCCGCCCCGCGGTCCGGTGCACACCTCGCGTCCCGCGCGAGGTCCGCCCCCTCCCGGGCCGCGGAGCGACTGCCACCTCCCCCATCGGTGTGGACCGTGGTCGAACCGAAGTCTCGTGCTTCAAGTGTGAAGCTCTGGTGGGGGAGATGCCGAGCATAGGCCCACTAACGGCTTATATGGTCCGGAGGTTCAGCTTCCGTTTGTGCAGGTTGACTTCTTGACCAGTTGCCGGTGAACCGCGCGGGCGCTCCGTACGTAGTGGTTCAGCCACGCCCGACGTACGGCATGGCTGTCGCCAGTACCGTGGCGAACTGCACGTTCGCCTCCAGTGGCAGCTCGGCCATGTGCCGCACCGTGCGCGCCACATCGGCCACGTCCATCACGGGCTCCACCGCCAGTTCGCCGTTCGCCTGGAGCGTCCCGGTCCGCATCCGCTCGGTCATGTCGGTGGCCGCGTTGCCGATGTCGATCTGACCGCAGGCGATCCGGTACGGGCGCCCGTCCAGGGACAAGGACTTGGTCAGGCCCGTCAACGCGTGCTTGGTCGCGGTGTACGCGACCGAGCGGGGGCGGGGCGTGTGGGCCGAGATCGAGCCGTTGTTGATGATCCGCCCGCCCTGCGGGTCCTGTTCCTTCATCTGCCGGTACGCCGCCTGCGCGCACAGGAAGGCGCCGTTCAGGTTGGTGTCGACGACGTGCCGCCACGCGTCGTACGGCAGCTCTTCGAGCGGCACGCCGCCCGGCCCGAACGTCCCGGCGTTGTTGAACAGCAGGTCGAGCCGCCCGAACCGGTCCCGCGCGGCGGCGAAGAGGGCCGCCACCTCGTCGGGGCGTGAGACGTCCGTGCGTACGGCGACCGAGGGCCCCTCGGGCACGAGGGCCGCCGTCTCCTCCAGGGTCTCGGCCCGGCGCCCGGCCAGCGCCACCGACCAGCCGGTGCGCAGCAGTTCGGCGGCCACGGCGCGGCCGATGCCGGAGCCCGCCCCGGTCACCACCGCGATCTTCGTCTGCGCGGGATTCATGGCGTTCATGGGCCCGCAGCGTACGGGAGGGGGCCGGCCGTTCCCGCGTCCGGAACTCACCCACCCGTCATCCGGCTGTTGTGTACGCGCCAAGTTGACGTTGATCCTGGCCACTCCAATGCCTCGTACGACCACTGTCAGGGGAGGGCCAGATGACACCCGCAGGCCACGACCATCCGTCGCAGCACACCCCCGAACTCCGCGCTGTCGCCCGTCACATCGGGCGGCGCCGGTTCCTCACCGTCACCGGCGCCGCCGCCGCGCTCGCCTTCGCCGTCGACCTGCCGGCCGCGGGCGTGGCGAGCGCCGCCGAACTCGACGCGGCGAAGATCACCGACGACCCCTTCACGCTCGGTGTCGCCTCCGGCGATCCACTGCCCGGCTCCGTGCTCCTGTGGACACGGCTCGCACCCGCGCCGTACCAGGCCGACAGCGGCCTGCCCGCCGAACGCGTCACCGTGCACTGGGAGCTGGCGCACGACGACGGCTTCCGCAAAGTCGTCAGACGCGGAACGGCCACCGCGCACCCCGAGTTCCACCACGCCGTGCACGTCGAGGTCGGCCACCTCGACGCGGACCGGGTCTTCTACTACCGCTTCCGGGCGGGCGGCTGGGTCAGCGAGACGGGCCGCACGCGCACCGCGCCCGCGCCCGGCGCCCGGGTGTCCGCCCTCAGGCTCGCCGCCGTCTCCTGCCAGGCCTACCACGACGGGTACTTCACCGCGTACGGCCATCTCGCCGAGGAGGACGTCGACGTCGTCTTCCACCTCGGGGACTACCTGTACGAGTACGCCGTCAACTCCGTCGGCGGCGCCCGGAAGTACACCGACCGGACGCTCCCCGACCTCTTCAACCACGAGACCGTGACCTTGGAGGACTACCGGCTGCGGTACGCCCTCTACAAATCCGACCCCGATCTGCGGGCCGCCCACGCCGCGCACCCCTTCGCCGTCACCTGGGACGACCACGAGACCGAGAACAACTACGCCGACGACATCGACGAGAACGGCGGCCCGCCCGAGGAGTTCCTGCTGCGCCGCGCCGCCGCCTACCGCGCGTACTGGGAGAACCAGCCCCTGCGCCGGCCGCAGCTCCCGCACGGGCCCGACGCCCAGCTGTACCGCCGGCTGCGCTGGGGCCGGCTCGCGCAGTTCGACATCCTCGACACCCGGCAGTACCGCTCCAACCAGGCCTACGGCGACGGGTCGCACATCCCCGGGCCCGAGTCGGACGACCCGGCGCGCACCATCACCGGGCCGACGCAGGAGCGGTGGCTCATCGACGGCTGGCGCCGCTCACACGCCCTGTGGAACGTCGTACCGCAGCAAGTCACCTTCTCCCAGCGCAAGCTGGACCTGAACCCGGTCGCCAAGGTGTCCATGGACGCCTGGGACGGCTACCGGGCCTCGCGGCAGCGGATCCTCGACGGCGCCAGGTCCACCGGGACCGAGAACCTGATGGTGCTCACCGGAGACGTGCACGTGGGGTACGCCTTCGACATCCTGGACGACTTCGACGACCCCGCGTCGGCGACGCTCGGCACGGAGATCGTCGCCACCTCCATCACCAGCGGCAAGGACGGCGCCGACAAGCCCGCCAACTGGGCCACCTACACGCAGGCCAACCCCCACCTGAAGTTCTACAACGGGCGGCGCGGCTATGTGACCGTCGAGCTGGGACGGGAGGCGGCGCGGGCCGACTTCAGGACGGTGTCCGCCGTGACGACCCCTGGGGCGCCCGTCACCACGGCCGCGTCCTTCGTGACGGAGGCCGGGAACCAGGGGCTCGAGCCGGCCTGACGTCCTACGCGTCCCGCTCTCCGGGGTAGCGGACGCCGACGCGGTCCCGGATCGTGTCGAGCGTCCGCATCACGGCGAGCGTGCCGTCGAGCGGGACGAGCGAGGACTCTCTCTCGCCGGCACGCAGGGCGCGCATCACCTCGGCGGCCTCGTGCTTGAGGCTGTCGCGCCGGCCCGACGCGGGGTCGGCGCGGAACGTCTCGGGCTCGCGGCCGTCGCGGTGCAGGACGAAGTGGTCCGGGAAGAAGAAGCCGTCCGGGACGTCGATGCGGCCCGCGGAGCCGGTGACGGAGGCGGCGACGGGGGTGCCGCCGTTGATGGAGCAGTGCACCGAAGCGAGAGCCCCGCTCTCGAAGGAGAGCAGCGCACCCGTCTGGAGATCGACGCCCTCGTCGGAGAGCACCGCTCTCGCGACGACGTCCGAGGGCTCCCCGAGCAGCAGCTGCGCGAACGACACCGGATAGACGCCGAGATCGAGCAGCGCACCGCCGCCCTGCGCCGGATCCCGCAGCCGGTGCGAGGGCGGGAACGGCCCCGCGAGACCGAAGTCGGCCTGCACCGTGCGCACCTCACCGATCACGCCGTCGTCGACGAGCGCCTTCAGCCGCCGGACCAGCGGATTGCAGTACATCCACATGGCCTCCATCAGGAAGCGGTCGTGCCGCCGTGCGAGCGCGACCAGTTCCTCGGCCTCCCGCGAGTTCAGCGTGAACGCCTTCTCGCACAGCACATGGCGCCCCGCCTCCAGGCACATCCCGGCCGCGGCCCGGTGCGCCGCGTGCGGCGTGGCGACGTACACGATGTCGACATCCTCGTCCGCGGCGAGCGACGCCCAGTCGCCGTACGCCCGCGGAATCCCGAACCGCTCCGCGAACGCCTTCGCCGAGGCGTCCGACCGTGAGGCGACGGCCACCACCTCGGCGTCCGGCATGTCCACGAGATCAGCCGTGAACGCCGCGGCGATCCCGCCGGTCGCAAGAATTCCCCACCGCACGCGTTCCCGCTCGCCCGTCATGCCCGCCCCTTGATCCGTGACCCGAACACGCTGTTCGAACTGAGAGCATAGGGTGCGCATCTTTCGGAGAGGGAGGGGATCATGCCCGAGCGTGGCCGCACCACGCGGGACCAGGAGGGCCCGCGAGGGCACATACCGAACGCGGGTGCCGCCGACCCAGCGCCGGTGGCCGTCGAGGCGACCGGGCCGGCCGGCGAACCGGCGTCCGGTGCCGTGCCACGACCGTCAGCCGGTCTCGGCGCCCCGGGCCGCACCGGACTCCTCGTCACCCTGATTCTCGGCGGGCTCACCGCCACACCCCCGCTCGCGATGGACATGTACCTCCCCGCGCTGCCGGAGGTCACCGGATCGCTGCACGCGCCCGCCGCCACCGTGCAGCTCACGCTCACCGCGTGCCTCGCGGGCATGGCGCTCGGACAGCTCGTCGTCGGGCCGATGAGCGACAGATGGGGCCGCAGACGCCCGCTGCTCGCCGGCCTCGCCGTCTATGTCGTCGCCACCGTGCTGTGCGCCCTCGCGACCGATGTCGGACTCCTCGTCGCCTTCCGCCTCGCCCAGGGCCTCGCGGGCGCGGCCGGAATCGTGATCGCCCGCGCCGTCGTCCGCGACCTGTACGACGGCGTGGCGATGGCCCGCTTCTTCTCCACCCTCATGCTGATCTCCGGCGTCGCCCCGGTCGTCGCGCCGCTCATCGGCGGACAGATCCTGCGCCTCACCGACTGGCGGGGCGTGTTCGTGGTCCTCACCGCGGTCGGCATCGCCCTGACCGCCGTCGTCTGGGCGAAACTGCCCGAGACCCTCCCGCCCGCCGAACGGCACGGCGGCGGCGTCGGCGAGGCGCTGCGCGCGATGCGCGGACTGCTCGCCGACCGGGTCTTCGCCGGGTACATGCTCGCGGGCGGCTTCACCTTCGCGGCACTGTTCGCCTACATCTCCGCGTCACCCTTCGTCATCCAGGAGATCTACGGCGCCTCCCCGCAGACCTTCAGTCTGCTCTTCGGCGCGAACTCCGTCGGCCTCGTGATCGCCGGCCAGGTCAACGGCAAGCTGCTGGTCGGCCGGGTCGCCCTGGAGAAGGTCCTCGCCGTGGGCCTCTCGCTCGTCGTCCTCGCCGCGACCGCGCTGCTGCTCATGTCCAGCGGCGTCCTCGGCACGGTCGGGATCGCTCCGGTTTCCGCCGCGCTGTTCGTGCTGATGTCCGCCATGGGCCTCGCCCTGCCCAACACCCAGGCGCTCGCCCTCATGCGGGTGCGGCACGCGGCCGGATCCGCCTCCGCGCTGCTCGGCACCTCCTCCTTCCTCATCGGCGCGATCGCCTCCCCCCTCGTCGGCATCGCCGGAGAACGCACGGCTGTCCCGATGGCCGTCGTCCAACTGGCGGCAGCACTGGTCGCCGTCGCCTGCTTCGTGGGACTGTGCCGTCCCCGGAGGACGGGACGCACACCGAACGGAAAGGCGGCGGACAGCTGAGCGCACCAAGACTGCGGACCGGCACACCGGAACGGGCCGGACTCGACAGCGGAGAACTGCGTCAACTCGTCCACGAGGTCCGCGCCCTCACGCGCGGAGCCGACCCCTGGGCGGCGGGCGTGGTGCTGGTCGCGGGGCGGGGCCCGGTCATCGCCGTCGAGGAGGCGGCGGGATGGGCGGTGCGCTACGCCGCCTACGACGGGGAGAAGGGCACCGGGGCCGAACTGCCGCCGGGCGCGCGCGTGCCGGCGACCGTCCACACACCCTTCGACCTGGCCTCGCTCACCAAGCTGTTCACGGCGGTCGCCGCGGTGCAGCAGCTGGAGCGCGGCACGCTGGGCATCGACGCGCGGGTCGGCGCCTACCTGCCGGATTTCCGCGCCGCCCGCGAGCACGGCATCACCGTACGGCAGTTGCTCACCCACACCTCCGGGCTGCGCCCCGAACTCCCGCTGTACGGCTGCGCGGACGACGCGGCCCGGCTGGCGCTGCTGCGCGCGGAGGCCCCCTCGTCCGAGCCGGGCGCGTACCTGTACTCCGACCTCAACCTGCTGCTTCTGCAGTACGTGCTGGAACGCGTCACCGGCCGGGCGCTCGACGTCCTCGTCCGGGACGGCATCACCCGCCCGCTCGGGATGAACGCCACCACCTTCGGACCCTGCCCCGGCGCGGCGGCCACGGAGGACCAGCGGCGGCCGTGGGCCAAGGCGGACCGGGGCATGCTGCGGGGCGTGGTGCACGACGAGAACGCCTGGGCGCTCGGCGGGGTGGCCGGTCACGCCGGTCTCTTCTCCACCGCGCGCGATCTGGCCGTGTTCTGCCGCACCCTGCTCGCGGGCGGCTCGTACGGCCCCGCCCGCATCCTCGGCCCCGACTTCGTCGAACTCCTCCTCACCCCGCCGGGCCTCGGATTCGCCCTCGACCAGCCCTGGTTCATGGGCACCCTCGCGGGCCGCGGCGCGGCCGGCCACACCGGTTTCACCGGTACCTCGCTGGTCCTGGACCCGGCGACGGACACGTTCCTGGTGCTGCTCGCGAACACGGTCCACCCCCGCCGCCGCCCGGCGGACAACGCGCCCAGGGCGGCAGCGGCCACCCGGCTGCGGCGGGCGGTGCGGGGCACCTGAGAGATCGCCTCGTGGGCGCGGGCGGTACGGGGCACCTGAGAGAATCGGGCCGTGAACGCCCCCGTACCCCCCGCCGACACCCTGCGCAGCGCCCTCGCCGGGCTCCTCGACGGCCTGCCTCCGAAGGCCGCCGCACAGGCGGTCGAGCGGCTGATCGTGAACTACCGGGGGACCACCCCGACCCACGCGCCGATCCTCCGGGACCGCTCGGACGTGGCCGCCTACGCCGCTTACCGGATGCCCGCGACGTTCGAGGCGGTGTGCGCCGCGCTGGACGCGTTCGCGGACGCGGTGCCCGGCTGGGTGCCCGGGAGTCATGTGGACGTCGGCGGCGGCACCGGCGCGGCCACCTGGGCGGTGAACGCGACCTGGGAGGGCGTCCGCCCGGTGACCGTGCTCGACTGGGCCGAGCCCGCCCTCGCGCTCGGCCGGGAGATCGCCGCCGCCAACCCCGAGCTGAAGGGCGCCGAGTGGCACCGCTCCCGTATCGGAGCGGCGCTCACCATCGAGAGCACTGATCTCGTCACTGTCTCCTACGTCCTGGGCGAGCTCACCGACGCCGACCGCGTCTCGGTCGTGGACGCCGCCGCGAGCGCCGCCCGGGCCGTCGTGATCATCGAACCCGGCACCCCCGACGGCTACACCCGGGTCCTCGCCGCCCGTGACCGGCTGATCGGCGCCGGCTTCCACATCGCGGCCCCCTGCCCGCACAGCGCCGCCTGCCCCATCGTCCCGGGCCAGGACTGGTGCCACTTCTCCGCCCGAGTCGCCCGTTCCTCCCTGCACCGCCAGGTCAAGGGCGGTTCCCTGCCCTACGAGGACGAGAAGTTCAGCTACGTGGCCGCGACCCGCTTCCCGCCCGCCCCGGCGCCCGCCCGTATCGTGCGCAAGCCGCAGATCCGCAAGGGGCAGGTCCTCCTCGACCTGTGCGAGCCGGACGAGGCCCTGCGCCGGGAGACGGTGACCAAGCGCCACGGACCGCTGTACAAGGCGGCCCGTGACGCGGAGTGGGGCGACGCCTGGCCGCCGCCCGAGGACACTCCCTAGATCCCCGCCCTCGCGCCGGCCTCTTGCCCCCGCCCCTGGCTCCCGGCCGGGCCGCGCAGTTCCTGCGTGCAGCACTTCACGCTGCCGCCGCCCTTGAGGAGTTCACCGAGGTCGACGCCGACGGGTACGAAGCCGCGCTCCCGGAGCCGGTCGAAGAGCCCCGTCGCCTCCTGCGGCAACAGCACGTGCAGGCCGTCCGAGACCGCGTTGAGGCCCAGCGCGGCGGCGTCCTCGTCCTCGGCGGTCAGCGCGTCCGGGAACAGCCGGCGCAGCACCTCGCGGCTGCCGGGGGAGAACGCCGGCGGGTAGTACATGACCTCGTCCGCCGTGTCGTCGAGGACGGCGAGAGCCGTGTCCAGGTGGTAGTAGCGCGGGTCGACCAGGTCCAGGCCGATCACCGGACGGCCGAAGAACTCCTGTGCCTCCCCGTGCGAGAGCGGGCTCGCGCGAAAACCGCGGCCCGCGAGCAGGTACGACCCCGTGACCACGAAGTCGCCCTCTCCCTCGTTGATGTGCGCCGGCTCGCGGATCTGCGCGAAACCGCGGGCGCGGAACCACTCCAGGTGTGCCGCGGCCTCCGGTTCGCGCTCCCGGTAGGCGAACCGGGCTCCCAGCACCCGGCCGTCCACGACCGTCGCGCCGTTCGCCGCGAAGACCATGTCCGGCAGTCCGGGACGGGGCGTGAGTTCCTCGACCGAGTGGCCGAGCGAGCGGTAGCGGTCCCGGAGGTCCTCCCACTGGGCGAGGGCGAGCGGTACGTCGACCGGTTTGGCGGGGTCCATCCACGGATTGATCGCGTACGTGACGTCGAAGTGCACCGGTGGGCACATGAGGTAGCGCCGGGGCGTGGCACGGCGGAGAGGATGCAAGGAAGGCTCCTTACGCAACCGCAGGGGCAGTTGATGCTCATGGTGCGGTGCGCGCCCTCCCGGGAGCGGGAGGCGGACGGGCCGTGTCCACCGGAGGGACGGCGCCCCCACCGGAGGGACGGCGCCCCCGCCGGAGGCGAGACGCACCGTATCGCCGCCCTGATAGGTTTCCCGCATGGCCGAGAAGCCCAGCTCCAGCCCCGATTCCACCCGCCGCAGCGAGAAGTCCCGGCGCGCGATCTACGCCGCGGCCCTCGCCCTGGTCGGCGAGGCCGGCTACCCGAGGACCACGATCGAGGGCATCGCGGCCCGGGCCGGGGTCGGGAAGCAGACGATCTACCGGTGGTGGTCGTCGAAGGCCGAGGTGCTGCTGGACGCCTTCATGGACCTCGGCGAGCAGGCCGCACGGGCGGCGGGGCAGGAGCCGTACGAGATCCCGGACACCGGGGACCTGGCCGCCGATCTGAAGCTGGTGCTGCGCGCCACCGTCGACGAGCTGCTCGACCCCGCCTTCGAGGTGCCCTCCCGCGCCCTGGCCGCCGAGGGCCTGGTGAACGAGCGGCTCGGCGCCGAGTTCGTGGCCAAACTGCTCGAGCCCCAGCTCCAGCTGTACGTGCGGCGGCTGCGTTCGGCACAGGCCGAGGGCGACGTGCGCCGGGACGTCGACCCCCGGATCGCCCTGGAGCTGTTCGTCTCCCCGCTCGCCCAGCGCTGGCTCCAGCGCACGGCCCCGATCTCGTACGACTACACGGACACGCTCGTCGACTACGCCCTGCACGGTATCGCCCCCCGCTGAGGGCCGAGAAAACGCCTCACATCATGAAATAACACCTGATCAGGGTGGGGTGAGCGCATCGCCCCACCTACCCCGGTTGTCGGCTCCGGCCACCCGGGGCGCAGGATGGTGGGACCATGGGCAAGAAGGACGAGTGCACCGAGGCGAGGCGAGGGGATAGATGAGCGCAGAGTTCGGCCGCCGCTCCGGCGCGCAGGGCAGGATCTCCCGATGGCTGCGCGGACGCGGGCCGAAGGGCCCTGCGCAGACGTCCGAGGGCGGGCGTGAGGCCCTGCTGCTCGCCGCCGCCGCCGCGGGTCTGCCGCTCGCGCAGGCCGCGTACCCCTCCGGCTACCGCTGTTCCTGTGACCGTGTCGGCTGTCCGACCCCCGCGCGCCACCCCGTCTCCTTCGCCTGGCAGACACAGTCGACGACCGACCGCGCGCAGATCGAGCGCTGGGCCCGGCACCAGCCGAAGGCGAACTTCATCACCGCCACCGGCATGGTGCACGACGTCCTCGACGTCCCGCTGGACGCCGGGCGCGAGGCGCTGGAGCGGATACTGGCCTCCGACATCGAGGTCGGACCCGTCGCGGAGACCGGCGACGGCCGCATGCTCTTCTTCACCCTCACCCGGGGTACGCCCGAGGACGAGGACGAGTGGTGGCCCTGCGAGCTGGACTGCCATCCGGAGACGATGGACGAGCACCCCGGCTTCCGCTGGCACTGCCGCGGCTCGTACGTCCTCGTGCCGCCGGCCCAGCTGCCCGGCGGTCTGAGCGTCGACTGGGTGCGCGGGCCCGAGCATCCGCTGCCGGATCCGCTCACTCTGCTGGAGATCCTGACCGACGAGTGCGCCCGCTACGCCGGGGAGAACGGCGCGGACCAGCTCGCCGCCTGGCCGCACCGGGGCTGAGATCCCGCCTGGCCGCCCTGCCCGCGAGGGCCGCCGTGCGCGGCTGCCGGAGCGTGCTCGTGGCGAGTGCGCGTGTGCCGGAGTGTGCTCGTGGCGAGTGCGCGTGTGCCGGAGGTGGGTGTGCCGGACCGCTCGGGCCGGGCTACTCGCCCTTGGCCCCCGTCAGCCCCTCGATCCGTCCGAGGACCGCCACGCGCTGGTCGCCCGAACCCTTCGCCGGGTCCAGGACGACCTGGTTGGAGACGAACTCCAGGGTGAGGGACTGCTTGACCTCACCGGTCGTCAGGGCCTCGACGTCGGCGCTCGGGGCGGGAATCGCGGTACCCGCCGCGGCGGTCTGCTTCTCGAAGCGCTGCGTGGCGAAGAACACCAGCGCCCCGCCGTCCGTGGTGCGCAGACCCACCGGCGCGTAGGCGCGCGCGGTCAGCGGCTCGTCGATGTACTGCCTGGCGAGGCCGGGCTTGCTGGCGAACTTCTTGCGCTGGGCCCGCCACTGCGAGGTGTGGACGCCCGCGGCGAAGGTGCTGCCGCCCGCCTTCAGATAGGTCGCGTACGTCCGGCCGAGCTTCTCCGGCTCTATCGCGAGCGCCGGGTCGTCGGCCGTGACCGGCTGCGCCCAGCCGTCCTTGTCCTTCGTGAACTTCGGTACGTCACCGGCCCCGAGGACCGTCAGATACGAGGCCTGCCACACCTCGTCGGCGCTGCCCCGGGTGAAGACGAGCAGCCAACGGCTGCCCGGCACACCCTTGTTGGCCGCCGCGTTCGCCACGAACCAGCGCGGCCAGCCCGCCTTCGCCGGTACCGCGTACTCGGCGTCGCTGAACTTCAGCGGCGAATGCGCCGGATTCCCGCCGGGGTTGTTCGTGTGCCCGGCCTTCAGCTTGGCGCCGTCGATGTCCGCGAGCGGACCGGACACCCGGTCCGCGTCCTTGGAACGGTCGTACGTCCTGTCCGCCTCGTTGTAGGCGGCGGTGAAGTCCCCGAGCGCGCGGGCGGCTTCGGCGGTGGTCGCCGCGGGCACGACCTTTCGCTCGCCGTGCACCACCACGCAGCCGTTCGCCGCCAAGGACAGGACGGTCACCGTCCCTGTCGCCAGGGCGAAACGGATGGGACTACGAGGCCTTCGTGGGCTGTGACCCGTGCGATCCCTGCTCATCAGGTGCCTTCACCTTCCCCTTCCCGGAGGCGAACCCTACCGGGGCGAGGAAGATCGTGAGCGTCGGGACCAAGTACAGCGCCCACACCGTGACCTGAAGGACGGTCGGGTCGGGCTGGAAGTTGAAGACGCCCTTCAGCAGGGTGCCGTACCAGCTGGTGGGGTCGATCGTGTTGCTGATGTCGAAGGCGAGGTTCGTCAGGCCGGGGACGAAGTCGGCTTCCTGGAGGTCGTGGACGCCGTAGGCGAGGACGCCGGCGGCGACGACGACGAGCATGCCGCCGGTCCAGGTGAAGAACTTGGCGAGGTTGATCTTCAGGGCGCCGCGGTAGAAGAGCCAGCCGAGCAGGACGGCGGTGGCCAGGCCGAGGGCGACGCCGATCAGCGGGCGGGGGGTGCCGTCGCTGGCGGCGTGCACCGACGCCCAGACGAACAGGGCGGTCTCCAGGCCTTCGCGGCCGACGGCGAGGAACGCGGTCGCGACCAGCGCGCCGGTTCCCATGGCCAGAGCCGCGTCGAGCCTGCCGTGGAGTTCGGACTTCAGGTGGCGGGCGGTGCGCCGCATCCAGAAGACCATCCACGTGACCAGGCCGACGGCGAGGACCGACAGCGAGCCGCCGAGCGCCTCCTGCGCCTGGAACGTCATCTCCTGGGAGCCGAATTCGAGGGCGCAGCCGAAGCCGAGGGCCACGGCGATCGCGACGCCGATGCCGATCCAGATCGGCTTCAGGGCGTCCCTGCGCTCCGTCTTCACCAGGTAGGCGATGAGGATGCAGACGACGAGGCTTGCCTCCAGGCCCTCGCGCAGCCCGATCAGGTAGTTGGAGAACACGGTCAGGCCTCCTTGGAGAACAGCGTGCTGCCCCACCAGTCGTCCTTGTCGCGGACGCCGGGCGGGACGGCGAAGACCGCCGAACCCACGTGCTGGATGTACTCGTTGAGCGCGTCGAGGCGTGACAGGTTGCGCTGCACGGGGATGAAGCCCTTGCGTACGTCGCGCTGGTAGGCGAGGAAGAACAGGCCCGCTTCGAGGCGGCCGAGACCGTCGGTGCCGTCGGTGAAGGAGTAGCCGCGGCGCAGGATCGTCGCCCCGTCGTTGGAGTGGGGGTGCGCGAGCCGGACGTGGGCGTCGGGCTTCATCGCCTTCAGGAACGGCTCGTCCCGCTCCTTGGCCTTGCCGACGGGGGCGCCCTCGCCCTTGTCGCGGCCGAAGATGTCCTCCTGCTCCTGGAGCGGGGTGCGGTCCCAGGTCTCGATGTTCATCCGGATGCGGCGGGCGACGAGGTAGGAGCCGCCGGTCATCCAGTCGGGGCCGTCCTTCTCGCCGACCCACACGAACTTCTCGAGCCGGTCGGTCTCGGTGCCCGCGATGTTGCGGGTGCCGTCCTTGAAGCCCATCAGGTTGCGCGGGGTCTGCGCGTCCGGAGTGGTCGAGGACGTCTTGCCGAAGCCGAGCTGCGACCAGCGGACGGCGACCTTGCCGAAGCCGATGCGGGCGAGGTTGCGGATCGCGTGCACCGCGACCTGGGGGTCGTCCGCGCACGCCTGGATGCAGAGATCGCCGTTGCTGCGGACCTTGTCGAGGTTGTCGCCGGGGAACTTCGGCAGGTCGACGAGCGCTTCCGGCCGCCGGTCCGCGAGGTCGAACTTCTCGAACAGGGAGGGGCCGAAGCCGATGGTGAGGGTCAGCCGGGAGGGTTTGAGTCCCAGCGCCTCGCCGGTGTCGTCCGGCGGGGCCTCGGCGAGACCGCCGTAGGCACCCTCGCCGACGGCGTGTCCGGCGGTCATCCGGGCGGCGGCGGCCGTCCAGTCCTTGAGGAGCTGGACGAACGCGGCCCGGTCGTCGGTCTTCACGTCGAACGCGGCGAAGTGGAGGCGGTCCTGCACCGCTGTCGCGATGCCGGCCTGGTGGGCGCCGTGGAAGGCGACCGCGGCGCCGGTCTCGGCCGCGGCCGGGTCGACGTCGTTACCGGTACGGGTCATCGCGACGGCGCCGCCGGCCGCGGCGGCGCCGAGCGCGAGCCCGGCACCGCCCCAGCCGATCAACGAACGCCGGGACGGCGCGGAGCCGGTGCCGGCCGACGTGGCCGGTCGCGTGCCGTCCGTGCCGTCCGTGCCGTCCGTGCCGTCCGTGCCGTCCGTGCCGTCGGTGTTGTCCGTGTTGTCCGTGCTGTCCTGGGAGTCCGTCATGGCGTTGCTCCTACTTCACGACGGCGGCGGCGAGCTTGGACAGGGGCTCGGCGAGCGCGTTGACCGCGTCGATGAGCTCCTTGCGGTCGGCCTTGCCGACCTTGTCGTACGAGACGAAGTCGTACGAGGTCTTGTCCGTGCGGTACTTGTCGAGCAGCGTGTTCAGCGCGGCGAACTGCTTGTCCAGCTCCGTCGTCAGCGCGGCGTCGTTCTCCGCGGCGACGGGCTTGAGCAGCTCGTAGGCCTTCTGCGCGCCCTCGACGTTGCCCTTGAAGTCGGACAGGTCGGTGTGCGAGTAGCGGTCCTCCTCGCCGGTGACCTTGCCGCTCGCGACCTCGTCCAGCAGTTCCTTGGCGCCGTTGGCCATGGAGGTCGGGGTGATCTCGGCCTTGCCGACCCGCTTCTGCCAGTCGGTCAGGTCCGTGACCAGCAGACCGGCGAGCTCCTTCTCACGGTCACCGATCTTCTTGTCCTGCCACAGGGACTTCTCCAGGCGGTGCCAGCCGGTCCAGTCCGTGGCCGGGTCCTGGCCGTCCTCCAGGCCGTCCTCACGGACGTCGACCTTCGGGTCGATGTCACCGAAGGACTCGGCGACCGGCTCCGTGCGCTCCCAGCCCAGACGCGAGGAGGCGAACTCCTTCTTCGCTGCCTCGATGTCACCGGCCTTGACGGCCTTGGCGAACGCCTCGGCCTTCGGCAGCGTGGCGTCGGCCTGCTCCTGCGCGTACTCGCGGTAGGCGGCGACGGCCTTGTCCAGGCGCGGGTCGCGCTTGGCGACCTTGCCGCCGGTGACGGTGAGCTTCTGGCGGACGCCGTGGCCCTTCATGCCCGGGCGGCAGGCGATCTCGTACGAGCCGGCCTTCACCTCGGCGGTCAGCGTGTACTTGGTGCCGGGGCCGATGTTCTCCTTCTCGGAGACGATCCGGTCGTCGGGGAACACGATCTCGACCTCGGTGGCCTTCGACCCCTTGTTCTCGATCTTCAGCGTGACCTGGCCGGCCGGAACGGTCTTGGCGGAGGTCTCGCACTTCGAGTCCGCGGCGGTCACCTGGATCGCGTCGCCGTTCTTCGCGTCACTCTTCTCGGTGCAACCCGTGACGGCGGCCAGAGCTGCCGCGGTGGCGGCAGCGGTGACAACAGAGAGTCGGACGGCTCGCATTCAGGCTCCAAGAGAAGTTCGGACAAACCGCACGGTGGGGCCCGTTCGGCATGGTGAGGCTGGCCTAACTTATCTGAGGCTTCCCTCACTGATACCCAGCCGTGCAGTGATTCAGCTCTCACGGATGTCGCACAGGAACGGCTTGATCACGGTGACTCAAACCGGACCCCATGAAAAGGTCAAGGGAGAGTCAAGGTTCCCGTTTCGGGGTGACCAGGGCGGCGCCGGTCCTGGGGTGCGGCAACACCTCGACCGGCTGCCGGTAGACGTCGGTCAGAAGCCGGTCGGTGAAGACCTCCGCCGGCCGGCCGTGGGCCGCGACACGACCGGCGCACAGAATCGCGACCCGGTGCGCGTACGCCGCGGCGAGCCCGAGGTCGTGCAACACCACGACCACCGCGTCCCCGGCGTGCGCCCTTTCCCGGCACACCCGCAGCACCAACTCCTGGTGCCGCAGGTCGAGGGCGGCGGTCGGTTCGTCGAGCAGCAGCAGCGGGGCGCGCTGCGCGAGCACCCGGGCGAGCGCGACCCGCGCGCGCTCCCCGCCGCTGAGCGCGGCGAACGAGCGTGGCGCGAACGCGGTGACCTCGGTGGCCGCCATGGCGGCGGCGACCGCCGCGTCGTCGTCCCGCGGAGCGCGGGCCCAGGGCGCCCGCCCCATCCGGACGACCTCCTCGACCGTGAACGGGAAGGACAGCGACGCCGACTGGGGGAGGACGGCCCGGCGCAGGGCGAGTTCGGCCGCGGTCCAGTGCGCCGCCGGGCGCCCGTGCAGACGGACGACCCCTTCCGTGGCGGGCAGATCGGCCGCCAGCGCGGACAAGAGGGTTGATTTTCCCGCCCCGTTGGGCCCGACCAGCGCGAGCACCTCACCGGCGCGGGCGGCGACGTCGACACCGCGCAGCACCTCGTGGGCGCCGAGCCGGACATGGAGACCCTCGGCCGCGGCGAGTACGTCGCCGGGCGCGGACGGGGGAGGCGGCGCGTGCCGCGCCGTACCGGAAAGCCGCGGGCCCCTGGCCGTACGCGGGAACCTCAAGAGCGCGCGCCCGGTGTCCCTTCGGGGGGATCTCACGCCCAACCTCCTTGCTTGCGGCGGGTCCTGCGCAGCAGCCAGAGGAAGAACGGGCTGCTCAGCAGGGCGGTGAGGACACCGAGGGGAAGTTCGGCGGGCTGCGCGATCGTCCGGGCGGCGAGGTCGGCCGCGAGCAGCACGGCGGCGCCGCCGAGCACGCTGCCCGACGACCTCACCCTCAGCGGGCTCACGGTGGAACTCGACGGCGGCTCCGGCGAGTTGACCGCCGACGTCGACAGCCTCGGCGACACCTCCGAGGATGTCGTCCTCGCCGACCTGAGCGCGGACACGGCCGACCTGACGGCGCGGGACGACGTGATCACCCTCGACGATGTGACCGCCACGCTGACCAAGGCCGGTGCGAGGCCTTCGGCGGCTTCTACGCCGAAGGCGCCGCCCTCGACCCGGTCGACCTGTCGGTCGCGCTGAGCGAGGACGCGCAGCTGCCGGAGGGGGACGGCGGGTCGGGGTCGGGCTCGGGTTCGGGCGGGTCCGACGGTTCGTCGGGCACCACCACCGGCGGCGCGGGGACGACCGGGTCCACGACGGGCGGGGTGAGCGGTGCGCTCGCCTCCACCGGTTCGCAGATGCCGGCCGGCGCGCTGGGAGCGGCGGCCGCGGTGACCGTCGCGGCGGGCGCCGGCGTGGTGTTCGCGATGCGCAGGCGGCGCACGCAGTAGTCCGCCGGGGATTCGGCGGCCCGTCCCTGACACCGCTTCCCCTGAACACGGAGCTGCCGGGGGCGGGCGGCTCCATGAGGTGACCGCTGTTCGTGCACGCCGGGGGGTGTTTGAATGCCGGAGTGACTGACTACGACGTGCTGCGGGTCTTCTGCGGACCAGGCGGCGGGTATGGCAATGAACTCGGTGTCGTGCGCGAGGGCTCGGTGATGCCGGACCGCGCGGAGCGGCAGGAGTTCGCCGCGAAGCTGGGCTTCAGCGAGACGGTGTTCGTCGATGACCCCGAGCGCGGGGTCATCGACATCTACACCCCGACGCTGCGGCTGCCGTTCGCGGGGCACCCGTGCGTCGGGGTGGGCTGGCTGCTCGACGTGCCCGAACTGGTCACGCCCGCCGGTGCGGTGGGGGTCCGGCTGGACGGCGAGTTCAGCTGGATCGAGGCACGGGCCGAGTGGGCGCCGCCGCGGACGCTCCGGCGGTACGCGTCCGCCGCCGAGGTCGACGCGCTGGAGGTGCCGCCGTCGGGGGAGTGGATCTACGCCTGGGCCTGGGAGGACGAGGCCGGCGGCCGGGTGCGGGCCCGCGCCTTCCCCGGCCGGAACGACGGCATCGAGGAGGACGAGGCCACCGGAGCGGCGGCGCTGCTGCTGACCCAGCAACTGGGCCGGGCCCTCAACATCACCCAGGGCAGGGGCTCCCAGATCCTCACGGCTCCCCAGCCGAACGACTGGGTCGAAGTGGGCGGACGCGTCCACCTGGAACGCTGAGACCCGCCGGGTTCGTACAGGGCCGGTCTACGGGCCCGTCAGGGGCGCGGGGAGGGATCGGAGCCGCGTGGGCCGGTCCACGGGCCCCGTCAGGGGCGCGGGGAACTGCGCGGCCAACCCCCACCGGCCCGCGGCCGTGAACGCCACTTGATTCCCCGGAGCAATCCGGGAGCCGGGACCCGGGACCCGGGAATCCCGGGCCAAGGGTGACCCCGGGCCCGGGAGCGGATTGATCACGCGGTCAGCGGGAACTCCTCACCGAGGGCCCGGAACACCCCGGTGTTCAGGGCGAACGCCCGCTTGCACTCCGTCACGATCCGCTGCTTCTCCAGATCGTCGGCCGGGACCCCGTCCAGCAGCTCGCGGTAACTCCGCTTGAACGCGGCCGGGTTGGAGATGTCCTCGAAGACGTAGAAGCGGACTCCGTCCCCCTTGCGGCTGAAGCCCCAGGTCTGCTCCGCCTTGCCGCGGATGATCTGGCCGCCGGAGAGGTCGCCCAGGTACCGGGTGTAGTGGTGGGCGACATAGCCGCCCGGCCACTCCCGGGCGCACCGCGCGACACGGTCCGCGTACGCGCGGGTCGCGGGCAGCGCGGTGAGCGTCTCGCGCCAGTCGGGGCCCCGGAGATGGGCCAGGTCGCGCTCGAGAGCGGTGCGCCGCAGCAGCTCGGGCCGCAGGAAGGGCCCGGCCACCGGATCGGCGGCCAGCCGCCCGGCGTCCGCCTCCAGCGCCTCGTACACGAACCACAGCTGCTCGGTGTAGCGCGCGTACGCCTCGACGCCGAGCCGGCCGCCGAGCAGGTCGCTCATGAACGTCGACGTCTCCGCCTCGGTGTGCTGCTCGTGCGAGGCGGTGCGGATGAGCGTCGAGAACGGGGTGCTCGCCGTGGTCGTGGGGTCCGGTGTGCTCATCGTGGCCGACGTGTCCGACGCGTTCATGGGGCCTCCGGAGCCGCTGAGGAAGGGCGAGAGCTGTTGCAAGGTCATGCGCATCTTCTATGGTTAGGCTTACCTAAGTCAACAGCCTTCCCGACACCCTGTCGGTAAAACCGTACCCCGATTCCCGGTCGCTTCCACATGAGAAAGCCCGCCCTGTGGACAGGGCGGGCTCGGACGGCTCGGGAACTCCGGACGGCTACGGCAGAGTGAGGATCTCCGCACCGCTCTCGGTGACGACGAGGGTGTGCTCGAACTGCGCCGTACGCTTCCGGTCCTTCGTCACGACGGTCCACCCGTCGTCCCACAGGTCGTACTCGTGCGTGCCGAGCGTGAGCATGGGCTCGATCGTGAAGGTCATCCCGGGCTGGATGACGGTGGTCGCGTGCGGGCTGTCGTAGTGCGGGACGATCAGCCCGGAGTGGAACGACGAGTTGATCCCGTGCCCGGTGAAGTCCCGGACGACCCCGTATCCGAACCGCTTCGCGTACGACTCGATGACGCGCCCGATGATGTTGATCTGACGGCCCGGCCTGACGGCCTTGATCGCGCGGTCGAGGGACTCACGGGTCCGCTCGACGAGCAGCCGCGACTCCTCGTCGACGGCGCCGACCAGGTAGGTCGCGTTGTTGTCGCCGTGCACGCCGCCGATGTACGCCGTCACGTCGAGGTTGATGATGTCGCCGTCACGCAGGACCGTGGAGTCGGGGATGCCGTGGCAGATGACCTCGTTGACCGAGGTGCACAGCGACTTGGGGAAGCCGCGGTAGCCGAGGGTCGACGGGTAGGCGCCGTGGTCGCACATGTAGGCGTGGGCCACCCGGTCCAGCTCATCCGTCGTCACACCCGGCGCGATGAGCTTCGCGGCCTCGGCCATCGCCTGCGCGGCGATCCGCCCGGCGATCCGCATCGCCTCGATCGTCTCGGGCGTCTGCACCTCCGGTCCGGTGTACGGCGTGGGGGCGGGCTTTCCCACGTACTCGGGACGCCTGATGTTTCCGGGCACGGGACGGGTGGGAGAGAGCTCCCCTGGTACGAGCAGCGACTGGCCAGACATGGCAGCGAGTCTAACCAGCGGGCATGGGGGAACATGTCCCTGGCGAAAGGAGCTGGTGATGGCCCTGTTCAAGAAGCGGACGGTCGGCAAGCCCGGCGAGTGGTACTACTGCCTGGAGCACAAGAAGGTCGAGGAAGGCCCCGAGTGCCCGGCCAAGGACCGCTTCGGCCCGTACACCACCCGTGCGGAGGCCGAACACGCGATGGACCTCGCGCGGGAACGGAACCTCGAGTGGGAGACGGACCCGAAGTGGCACGACGCGTCGGGCAAGGCGCCGGGCTCCGAGGACGACTGAGACACCGGGCCCGGGGGCCGAGGACCGAGGACCGAGGGCTGCGGAGACGCCGCGGCGGTCGTGGCCGCTCGCCGGGTCCGGCGAGCGGTCGCACGCGCCACCTCAGGAAGCGGTCACCGGGGGCGCGGGCGGGAGGTCCTCCGCCCGTGCGGACCGCATCCGCAGCACGTGCTCGTTCGTGCGCTCGTCGTACGACATCAGCTTCGGAAGGCCGACCGCGAGCAGCCCCACCGCCCCGACACAGAGCGCGCCGCCGGCCCAGACCGAGGTCCGTACGTTCGTCCACGCGGCCATGCCGCCGGAGCGGACCTGGCCGAGCTGGGGTCCGACGGAGTACGACAGCAGCTCGATACCGGCGAGCCGTCCGCGCAGTTCGTCCGGGATCGTCCGGTTCCAGATGGCGGCGCGGAAGATTCCGCTGACCATGTCGCAGCAGCCGCCGAGGACGAGGCAGAGCAGCACCAGCCAGACGTTGTGCGCGACGCCCGCGGCGGCCATCGCGAGCCCCCAGCACGCCGCCGCGAGCACCACCATCCGCCCGTGCCGGCGCACGTGCGAGGTCCACCCGCTGGTGAGGCTGACGAGCAGCGAGCCGGCCGGGATCGCCGCGTACATCAGCCCCAGCGACCACGCGGCGTCCAGCTCGTCCGCGAGGAACGGCAGCACCGCGAGCGGCATCGCGAAGAACATCGCCGCGAGGTCGATGGCGTAGGTGCCCAGGAGCTCCTTGCGGCTCCACGCGTAGCGCGCGCCCTCGGCGATGGACCGCAGCGACGGTCTCGCCGCCTCGTGCGAGGCCGGCGACGCGGCGATCCCCACGATCATGGCCACCGACACGGCGAAGGTGACCAGGTCGACGGCATAGGCCCAGCCCAGTCCGGCGTACGCCACGACGACGCCCGCCAGCGCCGGGCCGGCGACGCCGCCCACCGTCCAGCGCAGCGAGTTGAGCGCGCCCGCGGCCGTCAGATGCTCGTGGGCCACGATCCGCGGGGTGAGGGCGTCCATGGCGGGGCGCTGGACCGCGCCGAGGGCGGCGGAGAGCGCGGCGACCGCGTAGAGGGGCCAGACCGCGGGGTGCGGCAGTGTCGCGTCGACGAGCAGGACGGCGCACAGCACGCCCTGCCCGGCCTCCGTCCAGATGATCAGCTTCCGCTTGTCCAGGGCATCGGCGAGCGCCCCGCCGTACAGCCCGAAGACCACCATCGGGATCAGTTCCACGGCGCCGATCGCCCCGACCGCCGCCGCCGAACCGGTGAGCGTCTTCATCTGCACCGGCAGCGCGACGAACGTCAGAAAGCTCCCGAAGTTGGTGACGAGCCCCGCCACCCACAGCCGCCGGAAGTCGGCGGAGGTCCGCCAGGGCGCGAGATCGGGCAGCAGAGCACGCAGCGGGGAAGTGGGAACGTCATCACTCACGACGGGCCATGCTCGGCGGACCGAGGACGCGGGGCAACTGCTTTACGGCGCCGGCCGCGGACCGGGACAGGTCTCCGGCCCCCGATGGCGAGAACGGCTTCCCGGCCGCCGCCGGGGCAAGATCCCCTTCGGTCACCACCGGCGAGGGGCCGCCTCGGCCGTCACCGGCGGGGAGAGCCTTCGGCCGCCGTCAGCGGGGTCGAGCCCCTTGGGGCACCTGCGCAGGGGCCTGCCGCGGGCTGTCCGTGGCGGAAGCCCGCCCCGGTACCGGACCCGCGGAAGATCGCTCGGGCGTCACCGGCCGGAGCCGGCCTCCGCTACCACCGGTACGACGGTGGGGCAGTCAGCTGGTCCGCGAAGCGGGACAGACGGTCGCGGAAGCGGCGTCGCCCCCGGGGTGAGGGCAGGGCGTTCTCCCCGGCCGCCGCGCTGACCAGATGCTGCACGGTGTCGAGATCGAGCTCGGTGTCCGGTGGCACGGCGAGCGACTCGTGGGCCAGCGCCGGCAGTTCACCGCCTCCCGGGGACAGGGCCAGCACCGTCGCACCGGCCCGGCGGGCGTCGTGCACCCGCTCCAGCAGCGGGGCCCCGGGCGCGTCCGGCGCCACCACGAGCAGTGTCTCGCCGCGCCGGGCCGCCTCGATCCGGCCGAGCCCCACCGCCAGGTGGGCCGGATCGGACTCCCGCGCCCCGTGCCGCACCAGCGTCGGCGACAGCTCCGGCGTCCCCGACCACGCCGCCTCGTCCACGAGATGTGCCGCGAGGTGCCAGGGCTCGTACTCCTCCGAACCGACCAGCAGCAGACCGCCGCCGTACGACACCACGGACCCCCGCAGCGTTCCCCCGAACCGCCGTGTCGCACCCAGCCATTCGGTCCCGGCAAGCACTTCGCGCAGCAACGCGACCCGTACGGCATCCATGTCCGCATCCTGCCGCAACCTGCTACTCGTGACCGGGAGTTCACCACGAATTCGCCCAAGTTGGGCAGAAGTCCACACCACTGACCCCACCAGCAACCACAGGAGGGAGCCCGGCCATGACGGAGTCGAGCGCCGAGCCCAGCACCGGTACGGGCCCCGGGACGGACACGGCGACGAACACCGGCACGCGTACGGACGCGGCGGCCAGTGGCGGGGTGAGCGTCCCCTTCCGCGCCGGGCGGGAGGGCTACGCGAGCTTCAGGATCCCCGCGGTCGTCGCCACCGGAACCGGCACCCTGCTGGCCTTCTGCGAGGGCAGAGTCGGTTCCGCGCACGACCACGGCGACATCGACATCGTGCTCAAACGGTCCGCGGACGGCGGCCGCACCTGGGGCCCGCTCCAGGCCGTCGCCAAGAACGGCGCCAACCTCGCCGGCAACCCCGCGCCCGTCGTCCTCGACACGGGCCGCGTCCTGCTCGTCCATGTCCGCAGCGCGGCCTCCGCGTCCGAGGACGCCCTGCTGCGCGGCAAGGTGAAGGCGGCCGACGGGCGGCGCGTATGGGTGCAGCACAGCGACGACGACGGGCTCACCTGGTCGGCCCCGAAGGAGATCACCGGGCAGGTGAAGAAGGCCGGTTGGCGCTGGTACGCCACCACGCCCGGGCACGCCGTCCAGCTCGGCTCCGGCCGGGTGCTGGTCCCCGGCAACCACACCCTGCCGCCCACGGGCACGGACAACGGCACCGAGGCGAAGTACAACAGCGGCCACTGCCTGCTCAGCGACGACCGCGGCGCGACCTGGTACCTCGGCTACCTGGACGAGAACACCAACGGCTACGTCAACGTCAACGAGACCACCGCGGCCGAACTCCCCGACGGCCGCGTCTACTTCAGTGCCCGCAACGACTCCCCGTCGCCCGGCAACCGCGCCGACGCCCACTCCCGCGACGGCGGCAGAACCCTGGTCAGGCCGTTCCGCCCGCAGGCCGGCCTCGTCACCCCCGTCGTCCAGGGCAGCCTCCTCCAGCTCCGCGACCCCGACCTGCTCCTGTACTCCGGGCCCGCGGATCCGGCGTTCCGCGCCGTGATGACGATCCGTGCCTCGGCCGACGGCGGCACCACCTGGCGGTCAGTGCACACGGTGGACGGGCTGCCCGCCGCGTACTCCGATCTCGTGCGCGTCGACGCCGAGACCGTCGGACTCCTCTACGAGACGGGTGACTTCGGCGCCTACGAGACGATCGCCTTCCGGCGCGTCCCGGTGGCCGGGCTCGGGTGACCGCGGTCACCCGGGGAGCGCGGCCACCTGAGGCGCACGGCCGCAGCGCGCGCACGTAAAGTCGGCCCATGACCTCTACTGACAGTGCACAGAAGGCCCCCGCGAAGGACCCCTGGGACCTGCCCGACGTGTCCGGGCTCGTCGTCGGCGTGCTCGGTGGCACCGGTCCGCAGGGCAAGGGCCTCGCCTACCGGCTCGCCAAGGCCGGGCAGAAGGTGATCATCGGCTCGCGCGCCGCGGACCGTGCGCAGAGCGCGGCCGAGGAGCTCGGCAACGGCGTGGAGGGAGCCGACAACGCGGAGACCGCGCGCCGCAGCGACATCGTGATCGTCGCCGTGCCGTGGGAAGGTCACGGCAAGACCCTCGAATCGCTGCGCGAGGAGCTGGCCGGAAAGCTCGTCGTCGACTGCGTGAACCCGCTCGGCTTCGACAAGCAGGGCGCGTACGCGCTGAAGCCGGAGGAGGGCAGCGCCGCCGAACAGGCCGCCGCCCTGTTGCCCGGCTCCCGGGTCACCGCGGCCTTCCACCACCTCTCCGCCGTGCTGCTCGCGGACCCGGAGATCGAGGAGATCGACACCGATGTGATGGTCCTCGGCGAGGAGCGGGCGGACGTCGAGATCGTCCAGGCCCTCGCGGGCCGCATCCCCGGCATGCGCGGCGTCTTCTCCGGCCGCCTGCGCAACGCCCACCAGGTCGAGGCCCTGGTCGCCAACCTGATCTCGGTGAACCGCCGCTACAAGGCCCACGCGGGTCTGCGGGTGACGGACGTATAGGTCGCGTGGGGGACACTGGTCGAAAGCAGTGTCCCCCCGACAGGAGCCGACCCCATGCCCCGCCTCGCTCTCTACGCCCTCGCCGTCTGTGTCCTCTCCGTGGCCGCGGCCGTCGTCTCGTTCGTCCAGGGCAGCTGGCTGGGCGTCGTGTGGGTGCTGATCGCGGGCCTGTCGTCGAACATGACCTGGTACTACGCGCGGCGCGGCCGGGCGTAGCGGCCGACCGGGACTCCGGACAGGTCAGGAGTCCAGGCAGCCGGTCAGGACTTCAGACAGATGTCGTTGTTCTCCTGCCAGAAGCGGTAGAGCCACTGGCCGCAGTCCGCTTCACCCGGGCCGATGCCCAGGCCGCCCAGGACGGCGTCGATGATGTCGAAGAACTCGCGGTTCACCGACGGGATCCACAGCACCGCGAACACCGCGAGCAGACCGAACGGCGCGAAGGGCTCGACCTGACGGCGGACGCCGTACGACAGCCAGGGCTCGATCACGCCGTAGCCGTCCAGGCCCGGGACCGGCAGGAAGTTCAGGATCGCGGCCGTGACCTGGAGCAGCGCGAGGAACGCCAGCGCGTAGCGGAAGGCTTCCGGGACGCCGTCCAGGGCGTGCAGCCAGAACGGCGCCGTGCACACGACGGCGAACAGGACGTTCGTCAGGGGGCCCGCCGCAGAGATCAGGCTGTGCTTCCAGCGGCCCTGGATGCGGCCCCGCTCGATGAAGACCGCGCCGCCCGGCAGCCCGATCCCGCCCATGATCACGAAGATCACCGGCAGCACGATGCTCAGCAGCGCGTGCGTGTACTTCAGCGGGTTCAGGGTCAGATAGCCCTTGGCGCCGATCGAGATGTCGCCGCTGTGCAGGGCGGTGCGGGCGTGCGCGTACTCGTGGAGACAGAGCGAGACGATCCAGGCGGCCGTCACGAACAGGAAGACGGCCATACCGGGCAGCTCGGCGAATCCGGTCCAGGTCGCCCAGCCGGTCACCGCCATGACGGCCACGATCCCGACGAAGACGGGGCTGATCCTCCGGTCGCTGCGGCGGGTCACGGCGGTGGTCATGGGGCTCCCTGGACTGGCTGGGCTGACGCATGTGTGCTCGGGCCTGCCCGACCGTACCGGGCTCACGCCGAAAACGTCTCGCCATCGGACATTGGTTCCGGGGAGGGTGGGGGGATGGGGCGAAGGCAAATCTGTTGGCGGGTACGGCACGACGGACCCGGGGACGGAGCGGGACCCGGCCCCGGCCGAGGGGTCGGGAGGACCGGTCCGCCCACCGGCGAGCGGCACGGTGCCCGGTGAGCGGCGCGGTGCCCAGTGGCCCGGGACGACCGGCACGGTCCGTACGATCCACCTGGTGCACCAGGACTTCCCGGAGACCGCGCCCGGCTCGCGCACCTGGGTACCGGTGCCCGCGTCGCGGTCGCCGGCGGCGGCGGACAGCGGCCCCGAGCGGTTCGGCGACGGCCGGGCCGGCGTCCTCGCCGAACTCGAACTCCACGTACCCGACCCCCGCACCTGATGCCACCGGAGACAATGGACCCCGTGCGCTATCGCATCCTCGGCACCACCCAGGCACTCCGCCCCGACGGCACGTCCGTCCCGGTCGGCGGGGCGCGGCTGCGTGCCCTGCTGACCGTCCTCGCGCTGCGGCCCGGGCGGACCGTTTCGGCGGCCGTCCTGGTCGACGAGGTGTGGGACGGCGACCCGCCCGCGGACGCGCCCGGCGCGCTGCAGGCGCTGGTCGGGCGGCTGCGCAGGGCGCTCGGTGCCGACGCGGTGGAGTCGGTGGACGGCGGCTACCGGCTGGCGGTGTCCTCCGACGACGTCGACCTGCACCGGTTCGAGCGGCTCGCCGGCGAGGGCATCCGCGCCCTCGCCGACGGCGACCCCGCCAAAGCGGCCGCCGTCCTGGACGACGCTCTCGCCCTGTGGCACGGACCCGCCCTGGCCGACCTCCCGGACCGCACCGCCGAGTCGGCCCGCCGGGAGACCCGGCGTCTCGACGTCCGCCGTGCCCGACTCGGCGCGGCCCTCGCCCTCGGCCACGCCGAACAGGCCCTGCCCGAGCTCACCGCCCTCTGCGATCTGCACCCGCTCGACGAGCCGCTGCACGTCCTGCGGCTGCGCGCTCTCCGCGACGCGGGCCGGCCCGCCGAGGCCCTCGCCGCCTACGAGTCCGTACGCGCGCTCCTCGCCGATCGCCTGGGCTCGGACCCGGGTCCGGAACTGCGTTCCCTGCACGCGGAACTGCTGGCCGGACCCCGGGAGCGTTCCGGCACCGGAACGCCCGCCCCCGCCTCTGCCGCGCCCGCCTCCGCCGGAGGCGCCCTCACCCCGGCCGCGGACAGCGCGGCCTCGGCCGAGGGCACCGGCGTCGGCACCGGCGCCTCAGGCACCGCCGTGGCACGCGCGAGCGCCGGCCGCCTGGTCCCGGGCGCCGGGCACCCGACTCCGGGCGCCGGGCACCCGACTCCGGGCGCCGGGCACCCGACTCCGGGCGCCGGGCACACGGCCCCGGAAGGCCCCGGACCGGCCGAAGGCGGAGCCGCCCACCTCCCGGGCCCGGTGGACACCATCCGTGCCCGCCCCGCGTCGCCGCCGCCCGGCAACCTCCGGGCCCGGCTCACGTCCTTCGTGGGACGGGAGCCCGACATCGATGCCATCCGGGGCGATCTCGCGGGGGCCCGGCTCGTGACCTTGCTCGGGCCCGGTGGGGCGGGCAAGACACGGCTGTCCCAGGAGGTGGCGGAGGCACTGGCCCCCACCCTGCGGGACGGGGTGTGGCTGGCCGAACTGGCGCCGGTGGACGACCCGAAGGCCGTGCCCGAGGCCGTGCTGACCGCGGTCGGCGCCCGCGAGACCGTGCTGCGCGGCGCAGGTGCCGAGGAGATGCGGGCCGTGGCCGACCGGCACGACGACCCGCTCACCCGGCTCGCCGAGCACTGCGCCAAGCGCCGGATGCTGATCGTCCTCGACAACTGCGAGCATGTCGTCGAGGCCGCCGCGCGTCTCGCCGAGGCGCTGCTGGAACGCTGCCCGGGACTGACGGTGCTCGCCACCAGCCGTGAACCCCTCGGCGTACCGGGGGAGTTGCTGAGACCCGTGGATCCGCTGCCGGAGCCCGTCGCGCTGCGGCTGCTCGCCGACCGGGGAGCAGCCGCCCGGCCCGGCTTCCGTGTCGAGGACGACCCCGGAGCGGCCGCGGAGATCTGCCGGCGCCTCGACGGTCTACCGCTCGCCATCGAACTCGCCGCCGCGCGGCTGCGGATGCTCACCCCGCGGCAGATCGCCGACCGGCTCGACGACCGGTTCCGGCTGCTGACCTCGGGCAGCCGCACCGTGCTGCCCCGGCAGCAGACCCTGCGTGCCGTCGTCGACTGGTCCTGGGACCTGCTCGACGAGGCCGAACGGGACGTCCTGCGGCGGCTGTCCGTCTTCGCGGGCGGCTGCGACCTCGCCGCCGCCGAGGCCGTCTGCGGCCCGGCCGCACTGGACGTCCTCGGCTCGCTCGTCGACAAGTCCCTTGTCGTCGCGGCCCCTTCGGGCGAAGGGGAGACGGAGATGCGCTACCGGCTCCTGGAGACCGTGGCCGAGTACGCGGGGGAACGCCTCGACGAGTCCGGCGGCCGCCACGCCACCGAGCGCGCCCACCTCACGTACTACCGCGAACTCGCGCGCACCACCGACCCCTTGCTGCGCGGCCCCGGACAGCGTGCCGCGATCGACCACATCGAGCGCGAGTACGAGAACCTGCGCACCGCCCTGCGGCACGCCGTCGCCGAACGCGACGAGCAGGAGGCGCTGTGCATGGTCCTCTCGCTGGCCTGGTACTGGCAGATCCGCGACCAGCGCGTCGACGCCCGTGCCTGGTCGATGGAGGTGATGGGCCTCGGCCCCGACCCCTTCGCACCGCCCGTGCGCCCGGCCGTCCCGCTGTACGAGCGCTGTACGGACGCGCCACCGCCGATGCGCGAGGAGGTCCTCGAAGAGGCCCGGCGCGGCGTCCACCTCGTCCATCTCGCCTATATGGACATGGACATGGGGGCCTGGCAGACCCCGGAGGCCCAGGAGAAGCTCCGTACCATCAGTGCGACCTACGAGCCGGGGATGCCGCAGACCTGCCGCACCCCCGGCTACCTCTGGTTCTACGCCGTGCTGCTCACCGGCACGATGGAGCGGTTCACCGAGGTGATCAACAAGACGGTCAGCACCTGCCGCGAACTCGGCTACGACTGGGAACTGGCCACCGCCCTCCAGATGCGCGCCAACATCCTCGCCAACCGCGCCGACATGGCGGGCGACGCCACCGTGGACGCCGACGAGGCACTGGAGCTGTTCGGACGCATCGGTGACGCCTGGGGCGCCGCCGAATCCCTCTCCGCGCGCGGGGAGGCCCATGAACGCAAGGGCGACTTCCGGGCCGCCGCCGCGGACTACGCGGAGGCGGGGAAGTACGCCGAGCGTCTGGGAGCGCGCGCCCAGACGGCCGTGCTCGACGTCCGGCTCGGCTGCATGTACATGGAGCTGGGGCAGGCCGAGCGCGGCGAGCGGCTGATCCGCGACGTCCTGGCGAACGGACACGGCGCCCACAACGAGGCCATGCCGGCGGCCCACCTCTTCCTCGCGACCTGGCTCGGCCGCAGTGGCCGGATCGATGAGGCGCGCGAGCAGATTTGGCTGCTCCGCCAGGACTTCGGGGCCGGCTCCTTCGTCCTGTTCGACGGGTTCATGCTCGGCATCGAAGCCTGGCTGGACGCGATCGAGGGGCAGAGCGAGAGCGCCCTGGACAAGGTGCGCGTGGCTCTGGAGCGGTCCGCCGACCGGCTGTCGCGGATGATCGCGCCGCACATGCCCTCCGCCCATCTGACGACGGCGGCCATCGCCCTCGACGAACTGGACGGCGGCCGTCGCGCCCCGGACGCGGCCCGGCTGCTGGGCGCCGCCGACGCCCTGCTGCCGCCGGGCCATTTCGCCGGTCCCATGGAGGTCGAGGTGCGCGAGCGGGCCGAGGCGGGCGCGCGGGCCGTGCTCGGCGACGCGGCGTACGAGGCGGCATACGCGGAGGGCGGTGGCCTCTCCCTGGAGGAGGCCACCGCCCTCATCTGAGGCGCGGACGCGAACCGGCGCGCCCCGGCCCCGGTGACGGGGCCGGGTCCGTGCGTGGGACGTCAGCTCTTGGTGCGGAACTTGTGGATGGCGACGGGTGCCATCACCAGGGTGAGGGCCAGCGACCAGCCGAGCGTCACCCACAGGCCGTGCGCGACCGGACCGCCCACCATCAGCCCGCGTGCCGCGTCCGCGAGGGAGGACAGCGGGTTGTACTCGGTGAAGTTCTGCAGCCAGCCCGGCATCGACTTGGTCGGCGCGAAGATCGACGAGCCGAACTGGAGCGGCATCAGCACCAGGAAGCCCATGGCCTGCACGGACTGCGCACTCTTCATGATCACGCCGAGGGTGAGGAACACCCACATCAGGGCTGAGCCGAAGACCGCCGACAGGGCCACGGAGGCGAACAGACCGGGCCAGTTGGTGATGTGGAAGCCGACCAGGACGCCGACGATCATGAGGATCGCGGTCGCGATCAGCATCCGCATCACCTCCACCGAGATCTTGGCGAACAGCACCGAGCCGCGCCCGATCGGCAGGGACCGGAACCGGTCCATGACACCGGAGTTGAAGTCGGTGTTGAAGCCGGTGCCCACTCCCTGGGCCATGTTCATGCCCATCATGGCCATCAGGCCGGGCACGACGTACTGGACGTACGCCTCCTGTCCGCCGCCGAGCGACTGCCCGATGGAGCCGCCGAAGACGTAGACGAACAGCAGCGTGAAGATGACCGGGAACAGGATCGCGTCGAACATCGACTCCGGGTCCTGGCGGATCCACAGCAGGTTGCGGCGGATCAGCGCGCCGGTGTGGCGGGCGTGCGCGCGGAGCGAGATGCGGGGGTCGGCCTCGACCGTGAGGGGGGCTTCGACCATGGCGGTGCTCATGCGGAGACCTCCTCGTAGGCGCGGGCGGGGGTCTCGTCCTGCGGGGCACTGGCCTTGTGGCCGGTGAGGGAGAGGAACACCTCGTCCAGACTGGGCAGTTCGGTGGAGATGGAGGCGATCGTGATGCCGCGGGCGGTGACCGCGCCGACGACGGCGGTGAGCTGCTCGTCGCTGAGGATCGGGACCAGCACGCTGCCGGTCTCGCTGTCCACGATCGTCGTGGCGAGGCCGGTGAGCCCCAGCTCGTCGAACATGGAGGCCAGCGGGCGCAGTTGCAGCGGGTCCACCGGGCGGATGCGCAGCGTCCGGCCGCCGACGCGGGCCTTCAGCTCGTCGATCCGGCCGTTGGCGATGACCTTGCCGCGGTCGATGACCGTCAGCTCGGAGGCGAGCTGCTCGGCCTCCTCCATGTACTGGGTGGTGAGCAGCACGGTGACGCCGTCGGCGACCATGCGCTTGACCTCCTGCCACACCTCGTTGCGGGTGCGCGGGTCGAGGCCGGTCGTCGGCTCGTCCAGGTAGAGCACGGCCGGGCTGCCGATCATCGAGGCGGCGAGGTCGAGCCGGCGGCGCATACCGCCGGAGTACGTCGACGCCGGGCGCTTGGCGGCCTCGGTGAGGGAGAAGCGCTCCAGGAGCTCGTCGGCCCGCCGGCGGGCGTCCTTGCGGGGCAGGTCGAGCAGCCGCCCGATCATGTAGAGGTTCTCCCAGCCGGGGAGCTTCTCGTCGACCGAGGCGTACTGGCCGGTGAGCCCTATCACCCGGCGCAGCTGCCGGGGCTGCTTCAGCACGTCGTAACCGGCGACCGTGGCCTGTCCGGCGTCCGGGGTGATGAGGGTGGACAGGCAGCGGACGAGGGTGGTCTTGCCGGCGCCGTTGGGACCCAGCACACCGAGGACGGTGCCCTCGCGCACATCCAGGTCGACCCCGTCCAGCGCCTTGGTCTCGCCGTAGTGCTTGACCAGCCCCCGTACGGTGACGGCGCTGCGGCCGGTCGCAGCTTGTCGGGGCGTGTTGTCGATTCGCGTCATGTCCATCAAGGTGCCAGTCGCCACCGACAAACGACCGACAGGACGCCTACAGGTCCGCGCCGCTACCGATGGGTCGCCGACAGTCGGCCGACAGGGCGTGGAGGGGAAGCGGAAAGGCGGCAACCCGCCGACGGGGGAAGATCGGCGGGTTGCCTTGGTGCCGCAGTGGCTCGGGGGCCTCGGTGGGCCTAGTGGACGGAGTGCTCCTCCAGCGGGAACGTCCCGCCGACCACGTCCTCGGCGAACGCCTTCGCCGCGTCGCCCATGACACGGCGCAGGTCGGCGTACTGCTTGACGAACTTCGGCACCTTGCCGCCGGTCAGGCCGAGCATGTCGGTCCACACCAGGACCTGCGCGTCGGTCTCGGGGCCCGCGCCGATGCCGACGGTCGGGATGTGCAGGGTGCGCGTGACCTCGGCGGCGAGCTCCGCCGGGACCAGTTCGAGGACGACGGCGAAGGCGCCCGCGTCCTGGACCGCCTTGGCGTCCCGCAGCAGCTGCTGCGCGGCCTCCTCGCCCCGGCCCTGCACGCGGTAGCCCATGGAGTTCACGGACTGCGGGGTCAGGCCGATGTGCGCCATCACCGGGATGCCGGACTCGACCAGCAGCTCGATCTGACGGTGCGAGCGCTCGCCGCCCTCCAGCTTCACCGCGCCCACCCCGGCCTCCTTGACCAGGCGGGTCGCCGAGCGCAGCGCCTGCACCGGACCCTCCTGGTAGGACCCGAAGGGCAGGTCGCCGACGATCAGGGCGCGACTGGTGCCCCGTACGACCGCTGCGGACAGCAGGGTCATCTCGTCCATGGTGACGGGGACGGTCGTCTCGTACCCCAGGTGGCAGTTGCCCGCCGAATCGCCGACGAGCATGACCGGGATGCCGGCCTCGTCGAAGACGGACGCGGTCATCGCGTCGTAGGCGGTGAGCATGGGCCACTTCTCACCGCGCTCCTTGGCGGCGGTGATGTCGCGCACCGTGATACGGCGAGTGCTCTTGCCCCCGTACAGCGCCTTGCTGTCGGTGGCCTTGAGGGCACCCTCGGCAGACTGCTTCGGGGCAGCCGAAAGCTGCGTCATCGCAACGGCTCCTTCTGTCATCTCGAGGCACCCTGACGGCGTCCCCGGATCACCTCCATGGTGGCACCTCGTGTCACGCGGGGCTAGACCGGGCCCGGCGGCCTCCGTGTCGCTCTCGCCACGCCCGCCCCGCCGGGCGGGCCGTCTCCGACCGGAGACCTAGGTCCCTTCGTAAGTTCTGCGTAAAGCCTTTCCAATACGGAACGGTGCCGTATCGAATTGGTTCTAGGGTGGTCGTCATGACAACTTCCGCTCCTCCGCCCGATCGACGCGTGCCCGAGGCGGTGCACCGGCGCCGCTGGGCGATCCTCGGCGTGCTCATGCTGAGCCTGCTGATCGTGGTGCTCGACAACTCCATCCTGAACGTCGCGATCAAGACGATCTCGACCCCGGCGCCCACCGGCCTCGGTGCCACGCAGGGTGAGCTGGAGTGGGCCATCAACGCCTACACCCTCGTCTTCGCCGGGCTTCTGTTCACCGCGGGCCTCCTCGGTGACCGGCTCGGCCGCAAGAAGGTGCTGCTCGGCGGTCTCGCCGTGTTCGGCCTCGGGTCGGCGCTGGCCGCCGAGTCCGGCTCGCCGGTCCAGCTCATCGTGTTCCGCGCGCTGATGGGTCTCGGCGCCGCCTTCGTCATGCCGGCCACCCTCGCCGTCCTGATGAACGTCTTCGAGCGCGACGAGCAGCCCAAGGCCATCGGCATCTGGGCCGGCGGCGTCGGTCTCGCCATCGCGATCGGCCCGATCACCGGCGGCGTCCTGCTCGACCACTTCTGGTGGGGCTCGGTGTTCCTCATCAACGTGCCGATCGTGCTGCTCGCGATAGCCCTGATGATCTGGCTGGTCCCGGACTCGCGCGACCCGAACCCGGGCCGTCTGGACCCGGTCGGTGTCGTCCTCTCCGTCATCGGCCTCGTCCTGCTCGTCTACGGCATCATCAAGGGCGGCCAGCTCGCCGACTTCACCGACCCGAAGGTCCTCGCGACCATCGGCGCGGGACTCGTGGTCCTCATCGGCTTCGTGATGTTCGAGAAGCGCAGCGACCACCCGTCCATCGACGTGACGTACTTCAAGAACAAGGTCTTCTCGGCGGCGATGTCGGCCATCGCGCTGGTCTTCTTCGCGCTGATGGGCGTGACCTTCTTCTCGGTCTTCTACACCCAGAGCGTCCGCGGCTACTCGCCGCTGCAGACCGGTCTGTTGATGCTGCCGCTGGCCGCGGCCCAGATCATCTTCGCGCCGCGCGCCCGGCTGGTCGTCGACCGCTTCGGCAACCGCGCCACCTGCACGGCGGGCCTGGTGATCATCGCCGCGATGCTGGCCGCGTTCGCCACGCTGGAGGCGGACACCCCGATCTGGCTTCTCGAGGTCATCTTCTTCCTGATGGGCACCGGTATGGCGCACATCATGACCCCGACCAGCGTCGTCATCATGCAGGCGCTGCCGCGCGAGAAGGCCGGCTCCGCGTCCGCGCTCAGCAACACCTTCCGCCAGGTCGGCGGCGCCCTCGGTATCGCCGTCCTCGGTTCCGTGCTCTCCACCGCCTACCGCAACGGCATCGAGGACAAGCTCGGCCTCGTCCCGGCCCCCCTGCGGCACACCGCGGGCGAGTCCATCGAGGCCACCCTCGGGGTCGCCGCCAAGCTCGGCCCGCAGGGCAAGGCACTCGTCACCCCGGCGAACGACGCCTTCCTGCACGCCATGCACGTCACCGCCCTGTGCGGCGCGGGTGTCGCGGTCATCGGCGCGGTCGTCGTCGCCCTGTTCCTGCCGGGCCGTCCGGCGGCCCCGCACCAGGGCGAGGACGAGGCCGAGTTGGTGACGGCGGACCTCGGACAGGACTGACGACGGCGTCCGGGGCCGCGCGGGCACCCCTCACCGGGTGCCCGCCGTCGCCGTACATCGGAGAGAATGACACCAGGTCGACGATGGGAACGGAGTTCGACGTGAGCCTCGCGGACAGCCGGGACAGACAGGGGTGCCCCACCCGGGGCCGTCCTCGGAGCGAGGCCGTGGAGCGCGCCATCATCGAGGGCGTCATGAAGCTCCTGGAGGAAGGGGTTCCGCTCGCGGACATCTCCATCGAGCGTCTCGCCCGCACCGTCGGGGTCGGCAAGGCGACGATCTACCGCCGCTGGAGCGGCAAGGAGGAGCTCTTCGTCGACGTGCTGCGCGCCGCCGAGCCCTCGGACCCCGAACTCCCCGGCGTCTCCATGCGCGAGGACCTCGTCGTCCTGCTGGAGTCGCTGCGCCGGCGCGGCCTGGTCAGCCGCTCGTCGGCGATCCTGCACAACGTGCACGCGCAGATGAAGAGCAGCCCCAAACTGTGGGCCGCGTACGACGCCACGGTCATCGCCCCGAGGCGCCAGCTGGGCTACGAGGTGCTGCGCCGCGGCCAGGAGAACGGCGAACTCCGCGTCGACGTCGACATCGAGCTGCTCAACGACATGTTCGTCGGCCCGATGCTCGTCCGGACCGTCATGCGCCCGGACACCGAACTCTCCGAAGGGCTCGCCGAACAGATCGTCGACACGCTGCTGGAGGGCCTGCGCCCCGCCCGGCCGTGACGCGCCCGGTTTCTGACGGGTCGAATGTGCGCGTTTCGTCACAGAGGGCGCATCGCGGGCCCGTATGCGGAACTCCGGGCGGGAAGTTGGACGTCCCCTTGCCTGTACGGCCGTCACGGACGGCGAGAACGACACCGAACATCCCCTAGGGTCGTAGTCGAGGGGCAGACGGTGCGCACGGCAGTTTGTGAGGCGACGGTATGGCGCAGGCGTATATGACGGAGACGGGCAGCGGCGGCCAGGGGCCGGACCGCAGAGAGTCCCGGCTTCGACGCCTGCTCGACGGCTGGCGCGGCGACCGCGGCATCTGGCGGCGCGGGCTGATCCTCGCCGCGATCGCGCTCCTGCTCGCCCTGGTGATGCTGACGCACGCGCAGATCCCGAACCGGATCGGCAACCTCGGCAGCCTCACCGAGACGTTCCTGCCGTGGCTCGGGGTGTTCATCCCGGTCCTGCTGGTCCTCGCCTTCGTGCGGAAGTCCGCCAGTGCCCTGATCGCCGTGGTGGTGACGGGCGCGGTCTGGCTGAACCTCTTCGGCGGACTGCTCACCGACAAGACCGGCGCCGGCGGCGATCTGACCGTGGCCACCCACAACGTCAACGCCGACAACCCGGACCCCTCCGGCACCGCCCGCGACGTGGCCGCCTCCGGTGCCGACGTGCTGGCTCTGGAGGAGCTGACGGCCTCGGCCGTGCCCGTGTACGAGAAGGCGCTCGCGTCGACGTACAAGTACCACTCGGTGCAGGGCACCGTCGGGCTGTGGAGCAAGTACCCGCTCAGCGCGGCCCGGCCGGTGGACATCAAACTGGGCTGGACGCGCGCCATGCGGGCGACCGTGACGGCGCCCGCCGGCCGGGCCGCGGTGTACGTGGCCCATCTGCCCTCGGTGCGGGTGAAGATGAAGGCCGGGTTCACCGCCCGGCAGCGCGACAAGAGCGCGGACGCGCTGGGCGAGGCGATCGCCGGCGAGCCCGTGAAGCAGGTCGTCCTGCTCGGTGACCTCAACGGCACGATGAACGACCGGGCGCTCAACGCCGTCACCGCCCAGATGCGCTCCACCCAGGGCGCGGCGGGAACCGGCTTCGGATTCAGCTGGCCGGCGTCGTTCCCGATGGCCCGGATCGACCAGATCATGGTCAGGGACATCGAGCCGGTGACCTCGTGGACCCTGCCCGAGACCGGCAGCGACCACCTCCCGGTCGCGGCCCGCGTCCAGCTGGACGCAACCGCTTCGTAACCCCTGGAGCACCTCCCGGAATACTTCGCCGGGCATCATTTGTTCAGCGACTGAACTTAATGTTCTGATCGACCCGTGACCCGCGCACATCGCTGTGCGCGGGCACGTCCGTGCGCGCCCGTGTCTCCCGCATACCGCCCGCGTCGGCACGGAGCCCCGCTCGTCCCCGCTCCTTGGAAAGGCCTCTCATGCCTCTGGCCCTGCTCGCCCTCGCCGTGGGCGCCTTCGGCATCGGCACCACCGAGTTCGCCATGATGGGCCTGCTGCCCGATGTCGCGGACGACCTGCACATATCCATCCCGGCCGCCGGACACCTGGTCTCCGCGTACGCGCTCGGCGTCGTCATCGGCGCCCCGCTGCTCGCCGCCGCCACCGCCCGGATGTCCCGCCGCACGGTCCTCATCGCCCTGATGGGCCTCTTCGTGGCGGGCAACGCGCTCTCCGCCCTCGCCCCCGACCACCACTGGCTGCTCGCCGCCCGCTTCCTGAGCGGCCTGCCGCACGGCGCCTTCTTCGGCGTCGGGGCCGTCGTCGCCACCGGCCTGGTCGCCCCCGAGCGCAAGGCCCGCTCCGTGTCGCTGATGTTCCTCGGACTGACCGTCGCGAACATCGCCGGCGTCCCGGTCGCCACCCTCGTGGGGCAGCACCTGGGCTGGCGGGCCGCCTTCCTCGGGGTGAGCGTGATCGGCGTGGCCGCCATCGCCTCGCTGTTCCTGCTGATCCCGCAGGCCCCCGCGCACACCCCCTCCGGCGGCCTGCGCGGCGAGCTCGCCGCCCTGCGCTCGCTGCCCGTCTGGCTCGCCCTCGGGACCACGGTCGCGGGCTTCGGGGCGCTCTTCTCCGCGTACAGCTACATCGCGCCCATGCTCACGGACGCCGCCGGATACGCCGAGGGCAGCGTGACGCTGCTGCTGGCGCTCTTCGGGGTCGGCGCGACGGTGGGCAACCTGCTCGGCGGCCGCCTCGCGGACCACTCCCTGCGCGGCACGCTGTTCGGCGGCCTGGTGTCCCTCGTCGTCGTCCTCGCGCTCTTCCCGGTCCTCATGGGCGCCCAGTGGAGCGCCGCCGTCGCGGTCACGCTGCTCGGCACGGCCGCCTTCGTCACGGGCTCGCCCCTCCAGATGATGGTCATGGAGAAGGCCTCCGCCGCGCCCTCCCTCGCGTCCTCCGCCAACCAGGCGGCGTTCAACCTCGCCAACGCGGGCGGCGCGTGGATCGGCGGGCTCGCCCTGGCGGCGGGCTTCGGCGCGACGGCGCCGGCGGTCGCCGGGGCGGGGCTCGCGGTTGTGGGGATCGCCGTGGCGGGTGCGGCGTACGCGGTGGACCTGAGCCGTACGGCGCGGCCGGCCCGGCGCGCACGTGTGGTCGCCACGCGCGTACCCGACCGGCAGGGGGCGCTGCGCCCCTGAACGGTCAGCCCTCCGTCTCCGGGAGGTCGAAGCGGGCCAGGTCGCGCAGCCAGACGCGGGCCGAACTGTCGGACGGCGCGCGCCAGTCACCGCGCGGTGAGAGCGAACCACCGGCCGAGACCTTCGGCCCGTTCGGCATGGCCGAGCGCTTGAACTGCGCGAACCCGAAGAAGCGGCGGAAGAACACGTCCAGCCAGCGCCGGATCTCCGGCAGGTCGTACGCGACCCGCTCGGCCGCCGGGAAGTTGGGCGGCCAGGCACCCGCGTCCGCGTCGTGCCACGCGTGCCACGCCAGGAAGGCGATCTTCGACGGCCTGAAGCCGTAGCGCAGCACGTGGAACAGGGTGAAGTCGTGCAGCGCGTACGGGCCGATCTTCGACTCGGTGGACTGCATCTCCTCGCCTGGCACGAGCTCCGGGCTGATCTCCGTGTCGAGGATCGCGGCGAGCGTCCGGTCGGTGTCCTCGCCGAACTGCCCGCTGCCGATGACCCAGCGGATCAGATGCTGGATCAGCGTCTTCGGCACACCCGAGTTGACGTTGTAGTGACTCATCTGGTCGCCCACGCCGTACGTGGACCAGCCGAGCGCGAGCTCCGACAGGTCACCGGTCCCGAGCACGATGCCGCCCCGCTGGTTGGCGAGCCGGAACAGGTAGTCGGTGCGCAGTCCGGCCTGCACGTTCTCGAAGGTGACGTCGTACACGGGCTCGCCGGAGGCGAAGGGGTGGCCCATCTCGTCCAGCATCAGCCGGGCGGTCGGCGTGATGTCCAGCTCGGCCGCGGTGACGCCGAGGGAGCGCATCAGCTCGTGCGCGTTGCCCTTGGTGTGGTCGCTGGTGGCGAAGCCGGGCAGGGTGAAGGCGAGGATGTCGCTGCGCGGGCGGCCCGCCCGGTCCATCGCGCGGGCGGCGACGATCAGGGCGTGCGTGGAGTCGAGACCGCCGGACACCCCGATGACCACCTTCGGGCCACCGATGGCCGCGAGCCGCTGCTGGAGCCCCGCGACCTGGATGTTGTAGGCCTCGTAGCAGTCCTGGGCCAGCCGGTCGGGGTCCGCGGGCACGAAGGGGAAGCGCTCGACGCGGCGGCGCAGGCCCAGGTCGCCGGTCGGCGGGTCGAGCCGGAACGACTGTGTCCGGAAATCGGCGGTGCGGGCGGCGTGGGTGCGGCGGTTGTCGTCGAAGCTGCCTGTCCTGAGCCGCTCCTGACGCAGCAGGTCGAGGTCGACGTCCGCCACCGCGAACTGGTCGTCGAGCGGGAAGCGGCCGGACTCCGCCAGCAGCGCCCCGTTCTCGTAGATCATGGTCTGGCCGTCCCAGGACAGGTCGGTCGTCGACTCGCCCAGGCCGGCCGCCGCGTAGACGTAGGCGGCGATACCGCGTGAGGACGCCGAGCGGCACATCAGCTTGCGGTCCTCGGCCCGGCCGACGGTGATCGGGCTGCCGGAGAGGTTGGCGAGGACGGTGGCGCCCGCCAGGGCCGCCTCGGCGCTCGGCGGCACCGGCACCCACATGTCCTCGCAGATCTCCGCGTGCAGCACCAGGCCCGGCACGTCGTCGGCGGCGAACAGCAGGTCCACGCCGAACGGCACGGACTCACCGCCGACCCGGATCGTGCCGCCGCGTTCGTCGTCGCCCGCGGCGATCTGCCGGGCTTCGTAGAACTCCCGGTAGTTCGGCGGGTACGACTTGGGAACGACACCGAGGACGCGGCCGCGGTGCACGACCACCGCGCAGTTGTAGACCCGGTTGCGGTGGCGCAGCGGGGCGCCCACGACCAGGACCGGCAGGAGTCCCGCCGACCCCGTCACCACCGCCTGGAGCGCCTCCTCGACCTGGTCGAGCAGCGCGTCCTGCAGCAGCAGGTCCTCGATCGAGTAGCCGCACAGCCCCATCTCCGGGAAGACGGCGACGGCCACACCCTCCCCGGCGCATCTGTGCGCCTGGCGCAGGACCGCCTCGGCGTTGGCCTGCGGGTCCGCGATGACGGTGTGGCCCGTGCAGGCGGCGACGCGTGCGAAGCCGTGCTGATAGAGCGACCGGAAGTTCAGAGGAGGCACCCGGTCAGTGTAATCGTCAGAGCGACGCGATGTGGTGCGGGGTGTGGGGTGGACCGTCTTCCACGGCGGACCTCGGGTGCCGGGGGTGCCGGGCCCGGTCGGCCGCGATCCCGGCGTGGCGAGAAGGGCGTCTTTCGCCGAACGGGCGCACAGCGGGCGCGGATCCCGGAGAACGCGCGATGCGCCCGCCTCCACTGGAGAGGCGGGCGCATCGTCCGTGAACGCCGGTCAGTGACGGGAGTACGACTCGACGTAGCCCGGGGCGGGGGAGCCCACACCGGTGACGTCGTCGTAGCCCTTCACGGCCTTCAGGGAGCTGTCCTTGCCGAGGCTGCGGACGGAGGTGAGGACGCCGTCCGCGGCGTCGAAGCCGTTCGCGAAGTCGACACGCGCCACGGCGAGTCCGGAGCCCGTGGGCTTGTCCGTGACGTCGTGGTACGCCTTCGAGCCGATCTTGGAGTAGATCGACGGGTTGGCGAAACCGATCGCCTTGCCGCCGCGCGCCTCCTGCGCGAGCGCCTGGACGGCCGCGATCACCGGCGCGGCGAGCGAGGTGCCGCCGATCCGGTACTCGCTGTACTGCTCCGTCCCGTCCGGGAAGGTCTGCGTCTGGCCGACCTTGAAACCGGTGTTGGGGTCGGCGATCGCCGCGATGTCCGGGACGACCCGGTTGCCCGCGGCGTTGTTGGCGTTGGCCAGCGCGTTCGGGACGACACCCTTCTGGTAGTAGGGCTCCGCCACCGTCTTGCTGGTGCCGCCGCCCGCGCCCGAGGTGAACGCGCCCGGGAATCCGGTCCAGCTCTTGCCGTCCTCGGACAGCGAGGCCTTCTCGGTGCCCCAGCCGGTTTCCCACAGGTACTTGTCGCCCTTGCCGACCGCCAGCGAGGTGCCGCCGACCGCCGTCACCCACGCCGAGTTGGCCGGGGTGTCGACCTGCTTCGTCCCGGTGTTGGCGACCTCGTCGCCGTTGTCGCCGGAGGAGAAGTAGAAGCCGATGCCCTCGACCGCGCCGAACTGGAAGACCTGGTCGTAGGCCGCGGCGAGGTCCGGGGTCTGGTTGGCCTCGATGTCGCCCCACGAGTTGGAGACGATGTCGGCCAGGTGCCCGTCGACGATCTTGTTGAGCGAGTCGAGCAGATCGTCGTCGTAGCAGGAGGCGGCACCCACGTACGTGATGCTCGCGCCCGGCGCGACCGCGTGCACGGCCTCGACGTCGAGGGTCTCCTCGCCGTACCAGCCGGCCGCCCCGCACTCCTCGGTCTTCGTGTACTTCTTGGGCAGCACCTGACGCAGCTGACCGCTGGTGTACGCGGCGTCGCCGTGCTTCGCGGCGTAGGTGGCCGCGTCGAAGGCGATGGTCGGCGAGGCGTACGCGTCGGTGATGGCGACCCGCACGTTCTTGCCGGTGCGCGTGCCCGCTCCGTACGCGGCGCGCAGCTGCTTGCCCGTGTACCCCTTGACCGCGTACGGGATCTTCGTTCCGTACGCGTCCGGCAGGGTGCTCGCGACGTTCGAGCCGTAGTACGAGGAGAACGGCCCGGAGTTCTTGAACACCGCGTCCGGAGGCGGCAGTTGATCGGCGTGCGTCGCCTTGTGCGGGGCGTTGTCCAGGCCGGTGACGGTCAGGACGGCGCCGTTCAGGGCGGCCGGCGCGGAAGCCGTCTTCGACGGCGCCCGGTAAGTCTTCTTGCCCTTGGCGTAGTTGTGCAGCTGCGTGCCGAACGCCTTCTCGGCGGCGGCCACGTCGCCGGTCACCGAGACGTAGTGCTGCGTCGTCCCGGTGACGGTCAGACCCGCCGACTTCAGCCATGAGGTCACGGCCGTGACCTGGGCCTTGGTGGCGCCGAAACGTGCCTGCGCCTTCTTGGCGCTCAGGTATTTCCCGTACGAAGCCGAGTGCGGGTCGGACACGGACCTGGCGTACGCGGCCAGTCCCTTGGCGTCCCGTCCGGCGAGGTACACCCGGGCCGAGACCTGGGAGCTGTCGGACGCCGCTCCCTTGTCCGCCTTGGCCGTCGCCCACGCGGGCCTGGTGCCCGCGAGGGTGTCCCGGCTCGGGCCGTCCGCGGCGTGGGCCGCGGGTATGCCGAGCGCCAGCGCACCGGCGAGCAGAGGCAGTGTCGCCGCCATGCTCACTCCGGCGCGCGCGGTGGCGCGGTTGGATCTCATAGAGCCCCCTGCGATGCGGTTCGTCGCATGTAGTGGTTGGTCGGTGATCCACGCGAGACCCTCGCGCCCCACCAGGGCGGGAGGAATGGATCACAGATGGGGGCCACTCTTTCGATGAACCGTTCATGCCAGGGGAATGAACAAGCCAAGGAAAGCCCAAGTGGCCGCGATTGGCGGCTGTTTGAGGTGATTTGGGATGGGTTCTTGACCACAATCGAGGGTTTTCCCTCTGTCTCGTCCCGGGCTCTGTAAAGAGGTGCCCGTCTTCTGTAAGCGGATCGAGTCCCTGGAGCGTGTTGGGGATGTGAAGCAGCTGGAGTTCGAGGAGTTCTACCGCCGCGGGCGGGACGTCTGTCTGAGGGCGGTCCTCGCCGCGGTCGGCGACCGGCAGCTCGCCGAGGACCTCGTGGCCGAGGCGTTCGCCCGCGCCTGGGCGGCCTGGCCCCGGGTCCGCGGCCATCCCGCCCCCCGCGCGTGGATCGTCCGGACAGCGCTCAACACCCGTGTCTCGTGGTGGCGTCGGCGCCGGCACGAGGTCGCGCTCGGCGACCACGACGGCCGGGACACCGCCGGCGCGGAGCCCGACGGAGCCGGGCTCGACCCCGGGCTGCTGGCCGTGCTGCGAGAACTGCCGCGCCGACAGCGGGAGGTCGTCGCGCTGCGGGTCTTCCTCGACCTCGACACGGCGACCACGGCGAAGACGCTCGGCATCGCGCCCGGAACCGTCACCGCCCATCTGGCCAGGGCCGTCGGGACACTCCGCGGCCACCTCGTCACCCTCGACACCCCGGAGGCAGGATCATGAACGGAACCGACGACGACAGGGACGTCCTGGACGCCCTGAAGGGTTCCCTCGACGACGTCGCCATGGTGGTGCCCGTCGAACGGATCGTGGCCGAGGGCCGCGCGGTCCGGAGGCGGCGCGGGCGGCTGGCCGTCGCGGCCGTGGGCGTCACCGCCGCCGCGGGCCTCGCGCTCGGCGCGCCGGGCTACGGCCACCCGTCCACCGCCCCGCCCGCGGGCGGGGACGCCGAAGCCGTCGCGTTCACCGTCGCCAAGCGGTCGGACGGCAAGGTCGCGGTGACCTGGACCAAGGAGCAGTACTTCAAGAACCCGACGGGACTCCAGAAGGCGCTGCGCGGGGCGGGATTCCCCGTCCTCGTGAAGACCGGGGTGTTCTGCAAGGGACCGGACGACCGCACGGGGGTCGACGAACACGGCTCGGGAGCGGGGGTCGAGGACGTCGTGAAGCGGGAGAGGCGGGACGACGGCACCGTCGTCTTCGTCTACGACCCGGCGGCCATGCCCGCCCACACCCAGCTCTTCATCGGCTACCTGAACCGGGCCCAGCTCGCCGTCACCCAGGGACGGCCCGGCTCGGTGGAGCGGCTCGTACCGGCCGGCGTCCACCTGAAATGCGGTACGGACTGGCGCGGCTGACCGCGCGGCGGCGGAGGGGCGGGGTGAACGGTCCGGGGCGCTGCCCCGGACCGTTCCACGCACCCGGCCGCCGCACCCGGCCGCCGCACCCGGCGAAACGCGCTAGTCGCGCGCCTTCGCGCCCCGTTCCTTCAACATGTCGGCCATCAGCCTGATCTCCGACTGCTGCGCGTCGACCATGCCCTGCGCGAGCCGCCTCTCCACGCCGACGGTGCACTGGGCGACACAGCCCTCGGCCATGTGGATGCCGCCCTTGTGATGGGCGGTCATCAGCTGGAGATAGAAGACCTCGGCCTGCTTCCCGTCGAGCGTGCCGAGCCGCTTCATCTCGCTGTTGGTGGCCATGCCCGGCATCAGCGAGCCGTCCTTGCCGGACGCCATGTCCCCCATGCCCATCCAGGTCATCGGCGCGTCCGAGGACACCTTCGGCAGCTCCCACAGGTCGAGCCAGCCGAGCAGCATGCCGCGCTGATTGGCCTGCGTCTGCGCGATGTCGTACGCGAGACGCCGTACCTCCACGTCCTTGGTGCGGTCCCGCACGATGTACGACATCTCGACGGCCTGCTGGTGGTGGACCGCCATGTCCCGCGCGAAGCCAGCGTCCGCCGAGTCGGCGGCGGGTGCCCGCGTCCCGGAGTCGTCGCCGTCGGCGACCGCGTAGGTGATCGCCCCGGCCGCGACGAGCACGGCCGCCGCGGCGCCCGCGATCCAGCCGACCTGCCTCACTGGGCCAGACCGTTGGTGCAGGCCGCGCCCGGTTCGGGCGTCTGCTTGCCCTGCACGAACTCCGAGAGGAACGCGTCGACGTTCTTGTCGCTCGCGCCGGTCACCGTGCGCTGCTTGCCCCAGGCGCTCATCATGATCGGGTCCTTCTGGTCCTCGACCGGGCTCATCAGCGTGTACGGGGTCTTCTTGACCTTCGCCGCGAGCGCCTTCACATCGGCGTCGGGCGCCTTGCCGTTGTACGTGATCCAGACCGCGCCGTGCTCCAGCGAGTGCACGGCGTTCATGTTGTCGACCGCCTTGGAGTAGACGTCGCCGTTGCAGTTCATCCAGACCTGGTTGTGGTCACCGCCGACCGGCGGCTCCATCGGGTAGCTCACGGTCTTCGTGACGTGGTTGCGCGCCAGGGTGCCCTTCCAGGTCTTCACGCCGTCCGCGCCCGTGACGAAGTGCCCCGACGCCGCCTTCGAGTCGCTCGCCGTGTCCTTCTTGTCCGACTGGGACCGGACGAGCACGACTCCGCCGGCGACGAGACCGGCGACGACGACCGTGCTCGCCGCTATCACGAGGATCCGGTTGCGCCGCTCACGATTGCGCTCGGCGCGGCGCAGCTCTTCGATGCGCGCCTGGCGCGAGGCGGTGCTGGTGTTCTTGGCGGAACCCATGGTGAGTCCTTATGGGGATGGGGCGGTCGGGTTCGCCGATCGTAATCGGGAAGGGAGGGGCGTCGGCAGGGAGGGCACGGGATTGGCCGAAGAAAGGGCGGGCCGGGAGGCGGGCGGGGGAGAGGCGCGCCGTGATGGCGGAGGGACGCGGGAGCGGAGGGACGCGGGACGCGGCGGCGGGATGCGGGACGGGGGCGGAGGGAAAATTTGAACCTAAGATGCGCATTACCTACGCTGTCGGGCATGCGGTTGTTGCGATCCACCGACCTGGCCCTGCGCTTCCTGATGCGACTGGCCGTCGTCGGCGACTCGACGCCCACCACGCGCGAGGTCGCGGCCGACATGAACGTCCCCTACACACACGCCGCCAAGGTCGTCGCGGAGCTCCAGCACCTCGGGCTGCTCGATGCCCGGCGCGGCAGGGGAGGCGGTCTCACGCTCACCGAGAAGGGGCGCGGAGCGTCCGTCGGCGCGATCGTGCGCACCTTCGAGGGAGACGGCGAGGTCGTCGAGTGCGAGGGGGACACGCCGTGCCCGCTCGTCTCCGCGTGCCGGCTGCGGGGTGCTCTGCGGCGGGCCCAGGAGGCCTTCTACGCCTCACTGGACCCGCTGACCATCGCCGACGTGGTTGCCGAGCCGACCGGGCCCTTGCTGCTCGGCATCAGCCGGAGGCCGTAGCTTCGCCCCGGAGCCCGGAGCCCGGAGCCCGGAGCCCGGAGCCCGGAGCCCGGAGCCCGGAGCCCGGAGCCCGGAGCCCGGAGCCCGGAGCCCGGAGCCCGGAGCCCGGAGCCCGGAGCCCGGAGCCCGGAGCCCGGAGTACGCGCACGGCCCTGACCGGGCATCGTGCTCCGTGGAGCCCGGGGGTCCGGCCGGCCGTGTGGGCGTGCCGGACCCCGTCTCCACGGTGGATCCGCCGGACAGTCTCAGTCCTGGGCCAGCCAGAGGTCCGGCCCGAAGACCTCGTAGTGGATGTCGGCGGCGGGCACGCCCTTCCCGAGGAGCTGGGTCCGTACCGCTCGCATGAAGGGCAGCGGGCCGCACAGGTAGGCGTGCGTGCCCGGCCGCACGGTCACTCCGGAGAGGTCGACCAGACCGGTCCGGTCGGCGGGGTGGCCCGGCTCCGGGTGCTCGTACCAGAAGTGGGTCTCCGCGTCGGCGAGCTTGCCCGCGAACGCCTCGTGGTCGGCGCGCAGCGCGTGCTCGGCGGGGGAGCGGTCGGCGTGCACCACGGTGACGGGGGCCTTGTGGCCGGAGACCGCGAGCTGCTCCAGCATGGCGATCATCGGCGTGACGCCGATGCCCGCGGAGGCGAGGAGGACGGGGGCGTCGGCGTCGTCGAGGACCAGGTCGCCGTACGGCGCGGAGACCTCGAGGACGCTGCCCTCGCGGACGTGGGCGTGCAGGTGGTTCGAGACCTCGCCCTCGGGGCTCGCCGCGGCGCCGGGATTCTCGTCCGCGCGCACCCGCTTGACGCTGATCTGGCGCACCGGTGAACCGGGCGCGCTGGAGAGGCTGTACTGGCGTATCTGGCGGGCGCCGTCCGGGAGCCGGACGCAGACCGAGACGTACTGGCCCGCCCGGAAGTCCGGGAGGGGGCCGCCGTCGGCCGGGCGGCTCCGGAAGGTGGCGACGTCGGCGGTCTCCTCGACGCGCTCGGTGACCACCCAGGGGCGCGGGACCCCGTCGTCCGCCTGCTCGTCGTACAGGCGCTTCTCGATGGCGATCAGGGCGTTCGCCATGAGCCAGTAGACCTCGTCCCAGGCGGCGGCGACCTCCGCGGTGACCGCGTCGCCCAGCACCTCGACGATGGCGGCGAAGAGGTGCTCGTGCACGACCTTGTACTGATCGGGCGCGACACCCAGCGAGGCGTGCTTGTGGGCGATGCGGTTCAGCATCGCGTCGGGCCGCTCGTCGGGGTGCTCGACCAGGTAGGTGGCGAAGGCGGCGATGGATCCCGCCAGGGCCTGACGCTGGGTGCCGGCGGCCTGGTTGCCGCGGTTGAACAGATCACGGAGCAGCTCGGGGTGGGCGGTGAACAGCCCGGAGTAGAAGCGCTCGGTGATCTCGCCGATGGCGGCGCCGACGACGGGGAGTGTGGCGCGCACGGTCGAGGCGGATGGTTCGGACAGCATCAGGACTCCTCAAAGCCAGGGCGGAAACGGTGGGTTGCGGCCCCCTTGTACGCACCGCACCCTAGTAAAACTTGCATCTGAGATGCAAATTAAAGCCCGTGGGGCCGGAGAGTGAGGGTGGGCTATTACGGGGGCGGGCGTGAGCAGGCAGTATGTGCAGCAGAGCAGGACACCTGCCGTACGCGAGGCGTTCAGACCGAGGTCGCCCGGCCGATCAAGGTCCGCAACGCGCATGAAATGGTGTTGTGGTGGGATGCTCAGGTGCGCCGATCGTCTTCGAGGCGTGGGAGCAGGCGGCCTGACCAGCAAGGATGGGTGGAAGCGGAAGATGGACAAGCAGCAGGAGTTCGTGCTCCGGACGCTGGAGGAGCGTGACATCCGGTTCGTACGTCTGTGGTTCACGGACGTACTCGGCTTCCTCAAGTCGGTGGCCGTGGCCCCGGCGGAGCTGGAACAGGCCTTCGACGAGGGCATCGGCTTCGACGGCTCGGCCATCGAGGGCTTCGCCCGCGTCTACGAGTCGGACATGATCGCCAAGCCGGACCCGTCGACCTTCCAGGTGCTGCCCTGGCGCGCCGAGGCCCCCGGTACGGCCCGTATGTTCTGCGACATCCTCATGCCGGACGGCTCCCCGTCCTTCGCGGACCCGCGGTACGTCCTCAAGCGCGCCCTCGCCAAGACCTCGGACCTGGGTTTCACGTTCTACACCCACCCCGAGATCGAGTTCTTCCTGCTGAAGAACCGCCCGCTGGACGGCTCGCGCCCCACCCCCGCCGACAACTCCGGCTACTTCGACCACACCCCGCAGAACGTCGGCCAGGACTTCCGGCGCCAGGCCATCACGATGCTGGAGTCGATGGGCATCTCGGTCGAGTTCAGCCACCACGAGGGCGCCCCCGGCCAGCAGGAGATCGACCTGCGCTACGCCGACGCGCTCTCCACGGCCGACAACATCATGACCTTCCGGCTGATCATGAAGCAGGTCGCGCTGGAGCAGGGCGTGCAGGCCACCTTCATGCCGAAGCCGTTCTCGGAGTACCCGGGCAGCGGTATGCACACGCACCTGTCCCTCTTCGAGGGCGACCGCAACGCGTTCTACGAGTCCGGCTCGGAGTACCAGCTCTCCAAGGTCGGCCGCTCCTTCATCGCCGGGCTCCTGAAGCACGCCGCGGAGATCTCCGCCGTCACCAACCAGTGGGTCAACTCGTACAAGCGCATCTGGGGCGGCTCGGAGCGCACCGCGGGCGCCGGCGGCGAGGCCCCCTCGTACATCTGCTGGGGCCACAACAACCGCTCCGCCCTGGTCCGCGTGCCGATGTACAAGCCCGGCAAGACGGGCTCGGCGCGGGTCGAGGTCCGCTCGATCGACTCCGGCGCTAACCCCTACCTGGCGTACGCGTTGCTCCTGGCCGCGGGCCTGAAGGGCATCGAGGAGGGCTACGAGCTCCCGCCGGGCGCCGACGACGACGTCTGGGCCCTCTCCGACGCCGAGCGCCGCGCCATGGGCATCGAGCCCCTCCCGCAGAACCTCGGCGAGGCGCTGGCCCTCATGCAGCGCAGCGAACTCGTCGCCGAGACCCTCGGCGAGCACGTCTTCGACTTCTTCCTGCGCAACAAGAAGTCGGAATGGGAGGAGTACCGCTCCGAGGTCACCGCCTTCGAACTGCGGAAGAACCTGCCGGTGCTGTAGGGGCAGGTCGGGGCGGGTTTCCCGCGAGAACGGCGCGTGGGGCCGACGGTCGGTGACCGTCGGCCCTGCGGTGTCTTCGGGGGCCGGGGCCGCCCCCGGGCCGGGGACGGCGCCGGGCGGTGAGGCGGGTGCCCGGGCCGCCCCCCGGCGGTGAGGCAGGGATCGGGAGTTCGGCTCCCCCTGGGCCGGTGTGTCCGGAGGGTCGGAGTCACGCGCATGGGTGGGGAAGCTGAGGCGCGGAGCACCGGGTTCCGCCGTCAACTCCGCTCCTTGCGACGCCTGTTGGTCGGTGGAGCGGGCCGGTGATGAAGACTGTGGGGATGGAGTTCTTCTGTTATCACCGTGACCGGCCCGGCTCCCTGGAACTGCGCGACGAACTGCTGGAGGAGCACTGGTCCTACATGGACCGGTACGCGGCGGAGATGATCGCCCGCGGCCCGACCCTCGACGGTGACCGGGACGCGCCCACCGGCAGTGTGCACATCGTCGACCTGCCGGATCCCGCGGCCGCCCACGCGTTCGCCTTCGGTGAGCCCGGTTACCAGGCGGGCGTGTACCGCGACGTGCTGGTGCGCCGGTGGCGCAACACGCTGGGGCGCACCATGTGGGAGTTTCCCGGCGGCCGTACCGGTGGCGACCGGTACCTGGTGCTCGGCCTCGGCGCGGGTCGGGCCGCCGACCTCGAGGTGCCGCCGGAGCAGGACGGGCTGATCGCCTACGGGCCGCTGCTGTCGGACGACGGCTCCGCCTGGCTGGGTACGGCGGCGCTGGTGCGGGCGCCGGACCGGGGCGCGGCCCGCGCCGTCCTCACCCCCGACAGGTACGCCGACATCGAGGTCCACGACTGGCAGTTCGGCGGGCGGCCGTCGTGAAGCGAGGCGGCGGCGGAACCGGTGGGGCCGGCCCTGGCCGCGCTACGACGCGCCGAAGGTGACCCGCGGGCGCACATACGCGGGAGACACCGCCGCGGTGCTGATGCGCCGCGGCTTTCCCGTGCCGTCGGACGGGACCATGTACAGGTCGGCTCCGTAGTCGCCGGGGAGGGCGTAGACGAGGGTGCGGTCGTCGCGCCAGACCGCCTGGTCGTCGACGCTGCGGGGCTCGGCGAGCGGGGTTTCGCGCCCGGTGCGCAGGTCGAGGACGTACAGGCGCCAAGGGGCGTCCTGGGGAAGGCCCTTGACGCGCTTCTTGAACGCGACGCGGGTGCCGTCGGGTGAGAGGGACGGGCATTCGACGTTCGTGCGCAGGGTGGTGACGGTGCGGGTGCGCAGGTCGCCGCGGACCAGGTGCGTGGTGCCGTGCGTGGCCATCGTGGCGTAGAAGGTGCGGTCGTCGTCCGCGAAGGTCACGCCCCAGAAGTTGACGTCGGCCGCGTGGTAGGTCCTGCCGTCCTTCACCACGCGGTACGCCTCCATGGACGGTGTCAGCCTCCCCGTGCGGGTGTCGACGACGGCCGCCCGGGTCGAGAAGTTCGTGCCCGCGTAGGAGTCGCCGCCCACGAACGCCGTCCAGGCCGCGTACCGGCCGCTGGGGGAGACACGGGCGCGGGACGGGATGCCGGGCACGTCGTAGCGGGCCGTCACGCGCAGACCGGCGTCGAGGATCACCGCCCGGTAGGTGTCCCGGACCGTGCCGTGCACCGCCTGGAGGCACACGCCGGTGCCCGAAGCGGCGTAGAAGCGCAGGCACTTGACCTTGGACGCCGTGCGCGGGCCCGACGGGTCGGACGCCGGGACGGAGGTCAGCTCGTCGCGGTGCGGGCCCCAGGCCATGTTCCGGAACACCAGCCGCCGGGGGTCGGTCAGGGAGACCCGCCCCGCGGTGATCCGCGGGCCGCCGGGGCGGGCCTCGTTCCTGCGCTCGGCGCGGGCCGAGGCGTGCAGCACGGAGGCCGTGGCGACGCCCGCCAGGACGACCAGGGCGCAGACCAGGACCAGGATGCGGGTTCGCAGCGTCATGCGGGACCTTCTGCCGAGGGGGTGCGGTGGGTGGGGCGCAGGCTCAGCGCGAACAGGGCGCCCAGGGCGAGTGCGCCGGCCGAAGCGGCGAGCGCCGTACGGTCGCCCCACGCCGTCCACGCCGCGCCGAAGCCGAGCGAGCAGACGAACCGGGCCAGTGCCTGACCCGTCTGGACCAGCGCGAGCCCGGACGAGCGCAGCTCCTTCGGCACGCTGTCCGAGGCCGCGGCCATGAGCACCCCGTCCGTCGCCGCGTAGAAGCCGCCGTGCAGGAGCAGGACGGCGTACGGCAGCGCCGTACCGTGCCAGGACGTGAGCAGCAGGGTGTACGCGAGGAGCAGGGCGCCGTGTCCGGCCAGGAACACCGGCCACCGGCCGGCCCGGTCCGCGAGCCGGCCGAGCGGGACGGCCAGCAGCAGGAACGCGGCGGCCGTGCCGAGGGGCAGCAGCGCGAACCAGCGGTCCGGCACCCCGAGCCTGCGCTGGAGCAGCAGGAACACGAACGAGTCGCTGACCGTGGCGAGGCCGAGCAGGGTCGCGCAGAGCGCGATGCGGCGCAGTTCCGGGCGGCGCAGGAGAGCGAGGGCGGCGCGCAGGGTGGGGCGCGGCGCGGCGGGGGCCGCGGGGGTGGAGGTCGCGGCGGCGTCTTCGGTCGTCGTACGCGGGGCCCGCGCACCCGAACGCCCCGGCACGAACAGGACCAGGACCAGAACGCCGACCAGGGCCACGCAGAAGCTCACCATGAACACCGCGTCGTAGCCGTCGACGGTGGCCCGGAGGATCAGGAAGGCGGCCAGCGGGCCCAGCAGGGCGCCCGCCGTGTCCATCGCGCGATGGACGCCGAAGGCGCGGCCGCGGGTCTCCGGGGTGCTCGACAGGGAGATGAGGGCGTCGCGCGGGGCGGTGCGCAGGCCCTTGCCGGTGCGGTCGGCCGCGAGGACCAGGCCGATGGGGGTCAGGGTCTGCGCCACCAGGAGCAGGGGTTTGCAGGCCGCCGAGATGGCGTACCCGGCGCCCGCCACCCACTTGTGGCGGCCGCCGCCCCGGTCGGCGAGATGGCCCCCGGCCAGGCGGACCAGGGCCGAGAAGCCGTTGTAGATCCCGTCGAGAAGTCCGAAGCCCAGCGGGGACAGGCCGAGGCCCGCCACCAGGTACAGGGGCAGTACCGCCGTCACCATCTCCGAGGAGACGTCGGTGATCAGGCTGACCGTGCCGAGTGCCAGCACCGTGGGCGCGACCGCGTTACGGCGCCGCCCGGCGCGGGGCCGGGCGGCGCTTTCCGCGGACGCCGCCGGAGACTCCGGTGTACCGGCGCGGCTGTCCGCTACGTACATGTCAGGACGTCCAGATGCCCGTGATGTCCTTGGCGGAGGCCGCGTTGCCCGCGTGCGGGAGGCCGTGCATGTCCTCCAGCGTGCGCAGCAGGTCGTAGTGGTTGTAGGTGGTGGTGGAGGAGGAACCCGCGGTCACCTGCTGGCCGTAGAGCACCGTCGGGATCTTGTTGCCGCTGAGCCGGTTGTCCTCGTCGAAGGTGACGACGAGCAGGCTGTTGTGGGTCTTGGCCCAGGTGGCGTACGCGCTCAGGTTGTTCTTCAGCCAGGTGTCGCCGGTGGACACCGAGCAGTCGTGCATGTCGCTGCACAGGTTCGGGACGACGAAGGAGACCTGCGGAAGGGTCGTGTAGTCCGTCGGGAACTGGGCGAACGTCCTGGCGCTGGACGTCGGAACGTTGCTGAAGCCGAACCAGGGGTTGTGCTTGCGCGCGTACTTGCCGCTGCTGCACGTGGTCGAACCCTGGCTGGGGAGGGTCTCGTTGTAGCTGCCCCACGTCCTGCCCGCGGCGATCAGCTCGGAGGCGAGGTTCGGGGCGGAGGAGAAGCCGGGCGTGTAGCAGCTGTCGTCGGTGATGCCCTGGGTGGAGCCGGAGAACAGGGCGAAGTAGTTGGGCTGGCTCGGGTGCGTCTCGGCGTACGACTGGGAGAGATTGGCCCCGCCGGTCTTGAGCGAGTTGATGTACGGCGCGCTGGAGGAGCCGATCACCTGGCTGTACGCGTGGTTCTCGAAGACCACGACCACGACGTGGTCCGGGGTCGGGACCGCGGCCGCGGCGCGGGCGGGCGACGAACCGGCGAACCCGGTCCACAGCCCGGCCGCGGCTGCGGTGAAGGCGAGGGCGGATGCCACGAGGGCACGACTGCGGCGGTACACGTTTCTGCCGGACACTTCAGACCTCCGGTGGGGGGAGAGGCGACGGTGGCGGTGCGGACAGAGCATGCACACGCCAAGATTCCCTCTCCTCACGTCCCCCAACCGGAGGGATGAAGAGCGGATGAACTACTGCCGCTGGGCGGCCAGCTCGCTCAGCAGCCGGTGCAGCGGCTCCGTCTCCCGCCGCCGGTACTCCTGGATCGCCCAGCCGTTCCCGTCCGGGTCCTTGAAGTACATGAACGTGGCACCGTCCCGCGGAGCGAACTCCACCGGCTCGCTGACGTCGAGCCCCCGGGCCGTGAGCTCCTCGTACGCCGCCTTGGCGTCCGTGACGCACAGCTGCATCCCGTGGTACGTCCCCGGCCGCGGCGTCCCCGTCGGGACCTCGAGCCCGTCGACGAGCGCGATCGAACACCCGGACCCGGGCGGCGTCAGCTGCACGATCCGCACCCCCTCCATCACCTCCCCGTCCAGGTCGACATGGAAGCCGACCTTGTCCCGGTAGAACTCCTTGGCCCGGTCCACGTCGGAGACCGGCAGCAGGATCACTTCGAGGGTCATGTCCATGGCTTGACTCCCTTGTCGTACGGCTCATGGCTCAGTCCACAGAAGCCCAGACCGGCGCGGGGCGCCACCCTGGGGACCGGGGTTAGGCTCGCTTCGCACGACCTTGATCCGATGTTCCGTGGAGTCCGATCCGACAGGAGGCCGGGATGACGGCGCCGGGGCGCAGAAGCAGTACCTTCACGCGGCTGCTGCGACACGGCTTCACCGATCCGTCGGCGGCCGAGCGGCTCCTGGAGGGGCCCGAACTGGCGCCCGTGCGGTCCGACCCCGTCCTGCTGGACGCGCTGGGCGCCACCGCCGACCCGGACCTCGCGCTGCTCGGACTCGTCCGGCTCGTCGAGGCGCAGGACGGGCACCCCGCCCAGCGGGAGCTCCTCGACACACTGATCGCGGCCAAACCGCTGCGGGACCGGCTGCTGGGCGTGCTCGGCGCCTCCGCCGCGCTCGCCGACCACCTCGCCCGGCACCCGCACGACTGGCAGGCCCTCGTCACCTACGAGGCACAGGACCTGCATCCCGGGGTCCAGGAGTTCGAACGGGGACTGGCGGACGCGACGGACCCCGTCTCGCTGCGCGTGGCCTACCGCCGCTGCATGCTCTCCATCGCCGCGCGCGACGTCTGCGGCACCACCGACCTCGCCCAGACCGCCGCCGAACTCGCCGACCTCGCCACCGCGACCCTGCGCGCCGCGCTCGCCATCGCCAAGGCCGCCGCGCCCGACGACGCCGCCCTGTGCCGGCTCGCGGTCATCGCGATGGGCAAGTGCGGTGGACACGAGCTCAATTACGTGTCCGACGTCGACGTGATCTTCGTCGGGGAGGGTGTCGAGGGGGCCGACGAGCAGAAGGCCGTGCAGGCGGCCACCCGGCTCGCCTCGCACATGATGCGGATCTGCTCCGAGACGACCGTCGAGGGCAGCATCTGGCCGGTCGACGCCAACCTGCGCCCCGAGGGCCGCAACGGTCCCTTGGTACGCACGCTCAGCAGTCATCTCGCCTACTACCAGCGGTGGGCCAAGACCTGGGAGTTCCAGGCGCTGCTCAAGGCCCGCCCCGTCGCGGGTGACCTGGAGCTGGGCGAGAAGTACGTGGCCACGCTCTCCCCGCTGGTGTGGCAGGCCGCCGAGCGGGAGAACTTCGTCGCCGACGTGCAGAAGATGCGGCGCCGCGTCGTCGAGAACATCCCGGCCGCCGAGATCGAGCGGGAGCTGAAGCTCGCTCCGGGAGGGCTCCGGGACGTCGAATTCGCCGTACAACTACTCCAGTTGGTGCACGGCCGGGCCGATACGTCCTTGCGCAGCGGTACGACACTGGACGCCCTCGAGGCGCTCGCGGCGGGCGGATACGTGGGACGCGCCGACGCCGTACAACTGGACGACGCCTACCGCTTCCTGCGGACGATGGAACACCGCATCCAGCTCTTCCGGCTCCGGCGCACACATCTGGTGCCGGAGGACGAGGCCGATCTGCGGCGGATCGGGCGGTCGCTCGGGCTGCGCGCCGACCCGGTCAAGGAACTGAACCGGGAGTGGAAGCGGCACGCGGCCATGGTGCGGCGGCTGCACGAGAAGCTGTTCTACCGGCCGCTGCTGGACGCCGTGGCCCAACTTGCGCCGGTCGAGGCCCGGTTGAGCCCGGGAGCGGCCCGGGAGCGGCTCATCGCCCTCGGGTACGCCGATCCTGCCGCCGCGCTGCGCCACCTGGAGGCGCTGGCCTCCGGGGTCAGCCGCAAGGCAGCGATCCAACGGACCCTGCTCCCGGTGCTGTTGGGGTGGTTCGCGGACTCCGCCGACCCTGACGCCGGCCTGCTCAACTTCCGCAAGGTGTCGGACGCGCTCGGCAAGACCCCCTGGTATCTGCGCCTGCTGAGGGACGAGGGCGCCGCCGCCGAGAACCTCGCGCGGGTGCTCTCGGCGGGGCGGCTCGCCCCGGACCTGCTGATGCGGGCGCCGGAGGCGGTGGCACTGCTGGGCGACGGGGAGAGCGGCGGCCTCGAACCGCGCGTCCGTGCCCATCTGGAACAGGAGATCCTCGCCGCGGTGCGGCGGGCCGACGGCGGCGAGCAGGCGGTGACCGCCGCGCGCGGCGTGCGGCGGCGGGAGCTGTTCCGCACCGCCGCGACGGACATCGTCGCCTCGTACGGAACCGAGGAGACGCCGGCGGTCGCCGATCAGGGGGCACTGGTCGACCTGGTCGGCGGCGCGGTGTCCGATCTGACGGCGGCGACGCTGGCGGGAACGCTGCGGGCCGTGGTGCGGGACGGCTGGGGGGACACGCTCCCCACGCGGTTCGCGGTGATCGGGATGGGCCGATTCGGGGGCCATGAACTCGGCTACGGCTCCGACGCGGACGTGCTCTTCGTGCACGAGCCGCGGGAGGGCGTCGACGAACAGGAGGCGTCGCGGGCCGCGAACGCCGTGGTGTCCGAGATGCGGCGGCTGCTCCAGCTGCCCAGCGCGGACCCGCCGCTGCTGATCGACGCGGATCTGCGGCCCGAGGGGAAGTCCGGGCCGCTGGTCCGGAGCCTGAACTCGTACGAGGCGTACTACCGGCGCTGGTCGCTGGTGTGGGAGTCGCAGGCGCTGCTGCGCGCGGAGGTCGTGGCGGGGGACGCCGACCTCGGGAGCCGCTTCATGGAGCTGGTCGATCCGCTGCGGTATCCGGCGGAGGGGCTGGGCGAGGAGGCCGTGCGGGAGATCCGGCGGCTGAAGGCCCGGATGGAGACGGAGCGGCTGCCGCGCGGCGCCGACCCCACGCTGCACACCAAGCTCGGGCGCGGTGGTCTCTCCGACGTGGAGTGGACGGTTCAGCTGATCCAGCTGCAGCACGGCTGGGTCGAGCCGGGCCTGCGGACGACCCGGACGCGGGAGGCGCTGGCCGCCGCCTGCGCGGCGGATCTGCTGTCCACGGAGTACGCGGCGACGCTGGACGAGGCGTGGGTCCTGGCCACCCGTGTCCGGAACGCCGTCATGCTCGTGCGGGGCCGGGCCGGGGACACCTTCCCCTCGGACGGCCGTGAGCTCGCCGCCGTGGGCCGGTACCTGGGGTACGACCCGGGGCACGTCGGGGACATGCTCGACGACTACCGGCGGACCACCCGGCGGGCCCGGGCCGTGGTGGACGAGCTGTTCTACGGAGCCTGAGGGAGCCCCGGACGGTCACGGAACGTGACGGCGGGCGGCGGTCAGGCCTTCAACGGCAGGGCCGGCGCCCCGCGCGTTCCCGGTACCCACTGCGGCAGGGAGTACGGCAGCGCCCCGTACCACAGGCGCGCCACCAGGAAGCCGAAGGCGAGGCAGAGCAGGCCGCCCACCGCGTCCAGCCAGAAGTGGTTCGCGGTGGCGACGATGACCAGCAGAGTGGCCGCCGGATAGAGGATGCCGAGGATGCGGGCCCAGGGCGCCGAGGCCAGCGCGAAGAGGGTCAGGCCGCACCACAGGGACCAGCCGATGTGCATGGACGGCATCGCGGCGTACTGGTTGGACATGTGTTTCAGGTCGCCGGAGGCCATCGAGCCCCAGGTCTGGTGGACCATGACCGTGTCGACGAAGGTGCCGCCGGTCATCAGGCGGGGTGGCGCGAGCGGGAAGAAGTAGTAGCCCACGAGAGCCACCGCCGTGGTCGCGAACAGGACAAGCCGGGCCGCCGCGTAGCGGCCCGGATGACAGCGGTACAGCCAGACAAGAACACTCAGCGTCACCACGAAATGCAGCGTCGCGTAGTAGTAGTTCATGCCGATGATCAGCCATGTCACCGAGTTCACGGCGTGATTGACCGACTCCTCGACGGCGACGCCGAGGTGGTGTTCCACCTGCCAGATCCAGTCCGCGTTGCGCAGCGCTTCGCGTCGCTGCTCCGGAACGGCGTTCCGGATCAGCGAATACGTCCAGTAACTCACGGCGATGAGCAGGATCTCGAACCAGAGGCGGGGGCGACGCGGGGCCCGCATACGACGCAGGAGCTTGTTCCCCGCCTTCTCCTCCGCGACGGGCTGTGGAGTGGCCTGCTCCCGGCCTTCCAGTGTCGTCACGGTCGTCTCACCCATAGGCACAGAGTCTGCCAGAAAAGCCTTCCCCCACCGATCATCCCTTGGTCGGGTCCTGGTCGCACGTTCTACGCCCGGAGGAGGCACAAGGCCCACCGGCCATCCTTCCTAGGGACGATTCCGGTCCCCAGGGGCAGAAGCGGTCGAACCGCGCACCACCAGTTCCGGCATGAACACGAATTCGCTGTGCGGCGCGGGCGTCCCGCCGATCTCCTCCAGCAACGTGCGCACCGCGGCCTGTCCCATCGCGGGCACCGGCTTGCGGACCGTCGTGAGCGGCGGGTCGGTGAAGGCGATCAGCGGCGAATCGTCGAATCCGACGACCGAGATGTCCTTGGGGACCTCCAGGCCGCGCTGGCGTGCCGCCCGTATCGCGCCGAGCGCCATCATGTCGCTGGCGCACACGATCGCCGTGCAGCCGCGGTCCATCAGGGCGCTCGCGGCGGCCTGGCCGCCCTCGAGCGTGTACAGCGAGTGCTGGACCAGTCGCTCCTCGACATCGGCGGGGCTCAGGTTCAGCTGCTCCTGCATGGTGCGCACGAAGCCCTCGATCTTGCGCTGCACCGGCACGAACCGCTTGGGGCCGAGGGCGAGTCCGATGCTGGTGTGCCCGAGCGAGGCGAGGTGGGTGACCGCGAGGGCCATCGCCGCGCGGTCGTCCGGCGAGATGAACGGCGCCTGCACCTTGGGCGAAAAGCCGTCGACCAGGACGAACGGGACACCTTGACCACGCAGTTGCTCGTACCGCTGCATGTCGGCGGAGGTGTCGGCGTGCAGGCCGGAGACGAAGATGATGCCGGCGACCCCGCGGTCGACCAGCATCTCGGTCAGCTCGTCCTCGGTGGAGCCGCCCGGGGTCTGGGTCGCGAGGACGGGGGTGTAGCCCTGGCGCGTCAGGGCCTGCCCGATGACCTGCGCGAGGGCAGGGAATATCGGGTTCTCCAGCTCGGGGGTTATGAGGCCCACCAGGCCCTCACTGCGCTGCCGCAGGCGCACCGGGCGCTCGTAGCCCAGTACGTCGAGCGCGGCCAGGACGGACTGGCGGGTGGTCGCGGCGACGCCCGGCTTCCCGTTCAGGACGCGGCTGACAGTCGCCTCACTGACCCCCGCCTGGGCTGCGATGTCGGCAAGCCGTGTGGTCACAGGATTGGACTGTACCGGTCGCATCTCACCCTGCCCACCAACCAGACGCCGTGTGCGGGCGGTTGATCGGCCCGCTCCGGGCTGCTGCGTCATCGCGCTCCCTCGTGTTCTGGTCGGCTCGGCGTCCCGTGCGTGCGCCGCGGGAAAGGGGTGGCTCCTGCAAGGCGCTGAAGGGCGATGATCCCCCGTACCGGACAGCGATGGCAAGAGCTTGCAGAGTCTTGCACAGAGGCCCACATGTCTGCTGAGCGGCGTGATACCAGGGTTTCGGGGTGGACGCCACGAGGTCACGGCGGCGTAACTCTCGACAGCTCTTGCACTTTTTTGCTGCAAGGTCTTTCGCGTCGCTTACATGGCTGTTACGTTCACGTCGCCCGGCGGACGCAACGGCGCAGTCGGCAAGTCGGCAAGGGGATCGGGCGGGACCGATTCCCCACCTACTCGGGCTTTCACCCTCAAGGAGATCTCATGCGGCGTGGCATAGCGGCCACCGCGCTGGTGGCGTCCTTCGCCCTCGCGGCGACGGCCTGCGGCGGTAGTGACAGCGGCAGTGACAAGTCGGGCGGCCCCACCACCATCACCTGGTGGGACACTTCGAACGCCACCAATGAGGCGCCGACGTACAAGGCCCTGGCCAAGGAATTCGAGAAGGCCAACCCCAGCATCAAGGTCAAGTACGTCAACGTCCCCTTCGACCAGGCGCAGAACAAGTTCGACACGGCGGCCGGTTCCAAGGGCGCCCCGGACGTGCTGCGTTCCGAGGTCGGCTGGACCCCGGCCTTCGCGAAGAAGGGCTACTTCCTGCCGCTCGACGGCACCGCGGCCCTCGCGGACCAGGCGAAGTTCCAGCCCAACCTGATCGAGCAGGCGAAGTTCGACGGCAAGACCTACGGTGTGCCGTTCGTCACCGACACCCTCGCGCTCGTCTACAACAAGGCGCTGTACAAGAAGGCCGGCATCACCGAGGCCCCCAAGACCTGGGCCGACCTGAAGACCGCCGCCGCGACGATCAAGAAGAAGACGGGCGTCGACGGCTACTGGGGCTCGACCCAGGCCTACTACGCGCAGTCCTTCCTGTACGGCGAGGGCACCAACACCGTCGACGCCGACGCCAAGAAGATCACGGTGAACTCGCCCGAGGCCAAGAAGGCCTTCGGCACCTGGCAGGGTCTGTTCTCCGGCAAGGGCCTGCACAAGGCGGACACCACCGCCGACGCGTACGCCCACATCCAGGACGCCTTCGTCAACGGCAAGGTCGCCTCGATCGTCCAGGGCCCGTGGGAGATCACCAACTTCTACAAGGGCTCGGCCTTCGCGGACAAGACGAACCTCGGTATCGCCACCGTCCCGGCCGGCTCCACCGGCAAGGCGGGCGCCCCGACCGGCGGCCACAACCTCTCCGTGTACGCGGGTTCGGACAAGGCCCACCAGGAGGCCTCGCTGAAGTTCGTGAAGTTCATGACCTCCGCGAAGTCGCAGTCGACGATCGCGCTCAAGAACTCCACGCTGCCGACGCGTGACGACGCCTACACCGCCGAGGTCAAGGCCGACCCGGGCATCGCCGGCTACCAGGGTGTCCTCCCCGCCGCCCAGCCGCGCCCGGCGCTTCCCGAGTACGGCTCCCTGTGGGGCCCGCTCGACACCGAGCTGCCGAAGATCGCGGGCGGCAAGGAGTCCCTGGACAAGGGCCTGAGCAACGCCGAACTGGCGATCGCCAAGCTGGTCCCGGACTTCAGCAAGTGAGCCCGTGTGGCCGCCGGATCCTTCCCCGGCCCGACTCCGGTCGGGCCGGGGGGAACCCCCAGGACATTCGGGGGAACGGATCCGGCGGCCACCGGCTGTGTGCGCCCAACTCCTGATCTTGCAGAAGGTGTCGAACCATGACAGTCGCCATCGACCGAGCGACCGGCAAGCGCCGCGGTGACCGAGCACCGCGTCCCGGCCGGATGCAGCGTCTGAAGCACTCGTACCAGAAGTACTGGTATGCGTACGCGATGATCGCCCCGGTCGTCGTCGTACTCGGCGGATTGGTGCTCTATCCCCTGGTGCGGGGCCTCTATCTGACGTTCACGGACGCCAACAGCCTCAACTCGGCCCGCACGATCGGCGTCAACCACATCGACGCCACCTACAAGTTCATCGGCCTGGACAACTACAAGGACATCCTGTGGGGTCCGACGTCGTACGACCGCTTCTGGTCGCACTTCATCTGGACCATCGCCTGGACCGTCCTGTGTGTCGCCCTGCACTACTGCATCGGCCTCGGTCTCGCGCTGCTGCTCAACCAGAAGCTGCGCGGCCGGACGTTCTACCGGCTGATCCTGGTGCTGCCCTGGGCCGTGCCGACCTTCGTCACCGTCTTCGGCTGGCGCTTCATGCTCGCCGACGGCGGCATCATCAACGCGATGCTCGACGCGGTGCACCTGCCGGCGCCGGCGTGGCTGGAGGACACCTTCTGGCAGCGCTTCGCCGCGATCATGGTCAACACCTGGTGCGGTGTGCCGTTCATGATGGTCTCGCTGCTCGGCGGACTGCAGTCCATCGACGCCACCCTGTACGAGGCCGCCGAGATGGACGGCGCGAACGCCTGGCAGCAGTTCCGCTACGTGACCCTGCCGGGTCTCAGGTCGGTCAGCTCCACCGTCGTGCTCCTCGGCATCATCTGGACGTTCAACCAGTTCGCGGTGATCTTCCTGCTCTTCGGCAACACCGCGCAGGACGCGCAGATCCTCGTCACCTGGGCCTACTACCTCGGCTTCGGACAGCAGCCGCGCGACTTCGCGCAGTCGGCGGCCTACGGCATGCTGCTGCTGGCCATCCTGATCGTCTTCACCTCCTTCTACCGCCGCTGGCTGAACCGCAATGACCAGCAGCTCGCGATCTGAGGCAGGAGTCTCCATGAGCACCACCACACTTCAGACGCCTCCGGCCGACCAGACCTCCGGGTACGAGGAGGCGCCCCGGCCGGCGAGCAAGCGCGGTCAGCGCGGCATCGTCCGTTCGCTCGTCTCCCACGGCATCCTGATCGTCGCGAGCCTGGTCGCGCTGTTCCCGATCGCCTGGCTCGTCTACCTGTCCCTCGGCCCGGACAAGGACGACTATCTGCACCCCGAACGCATCTGGGACACGATGACGTTCGACAACTACTCCTTCGTGCTCCAGCACACGAACTTCTTCGAGTGGATGAAGAGTTCGCTCATCGTGTCGCTCGGCACCACGGTCGTCGGCGTGATGGTCGCGGCCACCACCGGCTACGCGGTCTCGCGCATGCGCTTCCCCGGCTACAAGAAGTTCATGTGGGTCCTGCTGGTCACCCAGATGTTCCCGATCGCCGTGCTCATCGTGCCGATGTACCAGATCCTCTCGGACCTGCAGCTCATCGACTCCTACCTCGGCCTGATCCTCGTCTACTGCTCGACGGCGGTGCCCTACAGCGCCTGGCTGCTCAAGGGCTACTTCGACACCATTCCGTTCGAGATCGACGAGGCCGGCCGCGTCGACGGGCTGAGCCCCTTCGGCACCTTCTTCCGGCTGATCCTGCCGCTCGCCAAGCCGGGTCTCGCGGTGGCGGCGTTCTACAACTTCATCACCGCGTTCGGTGAGGTCGCCTTCGCCTCGACGTTCATGCTGGACGACTCGAAGTACACCTTCGCCGTCGGACTGCAGAGCTTCGTCAGCGAGCACGACGCGCAGCGCAACCTGATGGCCGCGACGGCCGTACTGGTCGCGATACCCGTCTCCGCCTTCTTCTACCTGGTGCAGAAGAACCTGGTGACCGGACTCACCGCGGGCGGAACGAAGGGCTGATCCGCCGAGGAGATCCCTGTTCGCCCAAGACTCCCGCGCGCTCGACGCGCGCGGGTGGCGGCCGCGGTGCCCATCCGACCCCGCCGGTACCGCGGCCGCCTCATTCCCCCCGCCCCGACGCCTTCGCCCCGTGCTCAGGGCTTCGCGTGAGCAGGGGGTCGCCCCCACAGCCGTTTCCTCCCCGCACCCGACCGCGTTCGGGTGGGAGGACCCCCATCGCATCAAGGACGCCATGAGCCAGCACTCCGCCGACCAGGCCCCGAACTCCGGTCTCGCCACCGTCGCCGCGCACCGCGACTGGTGGCGCGACGCGGTGATCTACCAGGTCTATCCGCGCAGCTTCGCCGACAGCAACGGCGACGGCATGGGCGACCTGGAGGGCGTACGCTCCCGACTTCCGTACCTGCGCGACCTCGGCGTGGACGCCGTGTGGCTCAGCCCCTTCTACGCCTCGCCGCAGGCCGACGCCGGCTACGACGTGGCGGACTACCGGGCCGTCGACCCCATGTTCGGCAACCTGCTGGACGCCGACGCCCTGATCCGCGACGCCCACGGTCTTGGCCTGCGGATCATCGTCGACCTGGTGCCCAACCACTCCTCCGACCAGCACGAGTGGTTCAAGCGCGCCCTGCGCGAGGGCCCCGGCTCCTCGCTGCGCGACCGCTACCACTTCCGGCCCGGCAAGGGCAAGAACGGCGAACTGCCGCCCAACGACTGGGAGTCCATCTTCGGCGGCCCGGCCTGGACCCGGGTCACCGAGCCGGACGGCACCCCGGGCGAGTGGTACCTGCACCTCTTCGCGCCCGAGCAGCCCGACTTCAACTGGGAACACCCGGCCGTGGGCGACGAGTTCCGCTCGATCCTGCGCTTCTGGCTGGACATGGGCGTCGACGGCTTCCGTATCGACGTCGCGCACGGCATGGTCAAGGCGGAGGGCCTGCCCGACCTCGGCGACCACGACCAGCTGAAACTGCTGGGCAACGATGTCATGCCGTTCTTCGACCAGGACGGCGTGCACGAGATCTACCGGCAGTGGCGCACGATCCTCGACGAGTACTCCGGCGAGCGCATCTTCGTCGCCGAGGCGTGGACGCCCACCATCGAGCGCACCGCCAACTACGTGCGCCCCGACGAGCTGCACCAGGCCTTCAACTTCCAGTACCTGGGCACCCATTGGGACGCGGCCGAACTGCGCTCCGTGATCGACCGCACGCTCGACGCGATGCGTCCGGTCGGCGCCCCCTCCACCTGGGTGCTGTCCAACCACGACGTGACCCGGCACGCCACCCGCTTCGCCAACGAGGCCGGCCTCGGCACCCAGATCCGCACCGCGGGCGACCGGGCGCTGGGTCTGCGCCGGGCGCGCGCGGCGAGCCTGCTGATGCTGGCCCTGCCCGGCTCGGCCTACGTCTACCAGGGCGAGGAGCTCGGCCTGCCCGACGTCGTCGACCTGCCGGACGAGGCGCGCCAGGACCCCGCCTTCTTCCGGGGCGCCGGACAGGACGGCTTCCGCGACGGCTGCCGGGTGCCGATCCCGTGGACCCGCACCGGCTCCTCGTACGGCTTCGGCGACGGCGGCAGCTGGCTGCCGCAGCCCGCCGAGTGGGCCGAGCTGAGCGTCGAGGCGCAGACCGGCACGGAGGGCTCCACCCTGGAGCTGTACCGCGCCGCGCTCGCCGTCCGGCGCGAGCGCTCCGACCTCGGCGCGGGCGAGACCGTCAGCTGGCTCGAGGCACCGGAGGGCGTCCTCGCCTTCCGGCGCGGTGAGTTCGTGTGCACCGCGAACACCGGGAGCGAGGCCGTGTCGGTCCCCGCGTACGGCCGGGTGCTCGTCGCGAGCGGCGAGGTGACCCTGTCGCAGGACGGCGGGGCGAAGCTGCCCGCCGACACGACCGTGTGGTGGGCTGTCTGATCCACGCGTGAGCGGTGCTCCGGTCCTGACCACTGGAGCACCGCTCGTCCGATGGGTGTCCTGACCCATGCGTGAGCGGTGCTCCGGACCTGACGGCCGGAGCACCGCTTCCGTGTGTGTGCCTAGTTCCAGGTGTCGCTCACGGCGTACCCGGCGCCCGAGCCGGTGGTGTAGGCGCGGTTGCTCCCGGACTCCCAGGTCACCGTGCCCGACGCGTCCTTCTTGATGTACTTGTACGTGAACGACGTCGACTTGGGCACGATCACGAGCCGGCCCCAGTACGGGTAGGACGCCGAGGACAGCGGGATCGCGTCGGCGGTGTTCCAGGAGCCGAGCGACGGGACCGACCCGACGACGTAGACGTTGGTGCCGTAGACGGTGGTCGCGGTCACGCCGAAGGTCAGGTCCGTCGCGTCCGCGTCGGCCACGTTCCAGGAGTTGTCCGCGGCCACGGCCGTCGTGCCGGTGGTGAGTGTCCGGTTGGCGTTGGATTCCCAGGTGACGTTCCCCGAGGAGTCCTTCTTGATGTACTTGTACGCGATCGCGCTGTTCCCCGGCACCGACACGTCCGTCTTCCAGACCGGATAGCCGGACGAGGACAGCTTCACCGCGTTCGCCGGGTTCCAGCCGCCCAGCGCCGGCACCGAGCCGACCACGTACACGTCCGTGCCGGAGGCGGTCGACGCGTACTCGCCGAAGGTGGCCGTGACCGTGCCGGTGCCCGGATCGGTGCCGCCACCGCCGCAGTTGACGGTGCAGACGTAGTCCGGGTCGTAGAACGCGACGGCGCCCTTGGCGGGCACGGTCAGCGAGGCCCGGCCGCCGGTCACCGTGACCGAGGTGGCACCGCTGTCGATCACGTTCGGATAGGTGCCGTCCGCGAGACCGGTCGTATACGTGGACGTGTTGGCGCCCGAGCTGTTGTTGACGGCCACGAACCCGGCGCCGCCCCGGCCGAAGCCGATCACATTGGACGCGGGGGACTGCCAGTTGGCGACGGAGTACCCGGCCGCCGCGTTGTGCCAGCCGATCATGCCGGAGACCGCCGCTCGCGGTCCAGGCAGTACCAGCCGGAGGCGCAGTCGGTGTCGGTGACGAAGCCGCCCGAGTTCGGCGGGGCCTGGTCGCTCTGGCCGAAGGTCCAGCCGGAGTACACCGACGGCCTGCCGTAGCCGCGGGCCAGCTGGAAGACGTTGGCGAGGACGGCCGTGGCGCCGTCCTTGTAGCTCAGGGAGTAGCCGTTGCGCTCGGTGTCGTGGTTGGTGACGAACGTGTTGGAGTTCGCTTCGGCGGCCAGTCCCCAACTGCTGCCGAAGCTGGACAGGTTGGCGATGTCGCCCTGGAACTGCGCCTTGACCTGCGAGGCGAAGGTGAAGTCGAGGACGTCACCGGTGCCGTAGTACTCGTCGATCGAGGGCGGTGTGCCGGGATAGACCTCCTGGGTGATGTACGGCGCCGAACCCGAGGTCGTGGTGTGCAGTCCGGCGACGATCGCGCTCATGTCGGCGGCCTCGATGTGCTTGGCCGCGTCGACCCGGAAGCCGTCGACGCCCAGGTCGATCTGCTGGTTCAGGAAACCGGTGATCTTCGCGCGGACGCCGATCTCGGCGGTGTCCAGGTCGGGCAGGCCGAGGAGTTCGCAGTGCTGGACCTGGTAACGGCTGGTCCAGTCGGTGATGGTCGTGGTGCAGTCGTCGCTGTCGGCCGGGTCGTAATCAGGGGTGTCGTACTTGTTGGAGACGACCGTGCCGTTGTAGCCGGTGCCGGTCTGCGCGGCGGTGTGGTTGATCACCGCGTCGGTGTAGACCTTGATGCCGGCCGCGTGACACGTGTCGACCATGGACTTGAAGGCGGCCGCCGTGCCGAAGCGGCTGTTGAGGTCGTAGGAGTACGGCTGGTAGACGTCCCACCAGTAAGAGCTGGAATGTTTCAGCGACTCGGCCGGCGGGGCCACCTGCACCGCCCCGTATCCGGCCGGGTCGAGGATGTTCGTGCACTCGGACGCGACCGACTTCCAGTTCCACTCCCAGAGGTTGGCGATCACATCGCCGTTGGGGACACCGGTGTCTGCCGCGGCGGCCTGCTGGGCCGGCAGCGCGGCCAGCCCGCCCAGTGCCAGCGCGACGGTGACCAGCAGCCGGGGGATCCTTCTTCGTCGTAAGGCCATCGGGATGCGGCTCCTCTCCGGATCCGGTCGGCACGGTCGCGGGGCGCGGGGCCGACCCGTGTGGAGCGTGGGACCGCCGAAGGGGGCGCGTCAATAAGGGAGTTGGAAGTTCTTTCGACATCTTGCTGAAACTTGATTGCAAGCGGTACGTTCCGATCCCCCCACCCGCACGACGAAGTGCAGGAGCACACACACATGGCAAGGAAAACGCTTGCGGCCTCGTTCGCCCTCGCGGCGGGCCTGGCGGTCTCGGTGACCGTTCCCCCCGGTACGGCGGCGGCCTCGCCGCCGGGCACCAAGGACGTCACCGCCGTCATGTTCGAGTGGAAATTCGACTCGGTCGCCAAGGAATGCACCAACACGCTGGGCCCCGCCGGATACGGCTACGTCCAGGTGTCCCCGCCCGCCGAGCACATACAGGGCTCGCAGTGGTGGACCTCGTACCAGCCCGTCAGCTACAGGATCGCCGGCCGGCTCGGCGACGCCACCGCCTTCAAGAACATGGTCAGCACCTGCCACGCGGCCGGTGTGAAGGTCGTGACGGACACGGTGATCAACCACATGTCGGCCGGTTCCGGAACCGGCACGGGCGGTTCTTCGTACACGAAGTACAACTACCCGGGCCTCTACTCCTCCGCCGACATGGACAACTGCACGTCCTCCATCAGCGACTACACCAACCGGTCCAACGTCCAGAACTGTGAACTCGTCGGTCTCGCCGACCTGGACACCGGCGAGGACTACGTCCGGTCCGCCATCGCCGGATACATGAACACCCTGCTCGGCTACGGCGTCGACGGCTTCCGTATCGACGCGGCCAAGCACATGCCGGCCGCCGACCTGGCCAACATCAAGTCCCGGCTGAGCAATCCGTCCGTCTACTGGAAGCAGGAGGCCATCTACGGCGCGGGCGAGGCCGTCCAGCCCACCGAGTACACCGGCAACGGCGACGTCCAGGAGTTCCGCTACGCCTACGACCTCAAGCGCGTCTTCAACAACGAGAACCTCGCCTACCTGAAGAACTACGGCGAGGGCTGGGGCTACATGAGCAGCTCGGTCTCGGCCGTCTTCGTCGACAACCACGACACCGAGCGCAACGGCTCGACACTCAACTACAAGGACGGGGCGAACTACACCCTCGCCAACGTCTTCATGCTCGCCTACCCCTACGGCGCACCCGACATCAACTCCGGCTACGAGTGGTCCGACGCGGACGCCGGACCGCCCAACGGCGGTACCGTCAATGCCTGTTGGCAGGACGGCTGGAAGTGCCAGCACGCCTGGCCGGAGATCAAGTCGATGGTCGCCTTCCGCAACACCACCAGAGGGCAGTCCCTCACCAATTGGTGGGACAACGGCGGCGACGCCATCGCCTTCGGCCGCGGCAGCAAGGGCTTCGTGGCGATCAACCACGAGACCTCCTCGCTCAGCCGGACGTACAGCACCTCGCTCGCCGCGGGAACGTACTGCAACGTCCAGAACAACACGAGCATCACGGTGAACAGTTCTGGCCAGTTCACGGCGACGCTGGGTGCCAACACGGCCCTCGCGATCTACGCGGGCAAGTCCAGCTGCTGAAACATCTTTCTGCACGTTGCAAGACTCTTGCTGTAAACCTTGCGTGAGCGATACGGTCACGCGGGCGTTCGGCATCGTGGCCGAAACGCTGCGCGGGGTCGGACCCGAGTACGCCGTAATCGCTAGGAGTTCACAACTGTGGACCTGATACCGAGAGGGCCGGCGCGCCGCACAGGCCGCCCCAGGCTGCGCGCAGCCGTCCTCGCCGCCGCATTGGCCGTATCGCTTGCGCAACCCCTCGTGGCGCGGGCCCAGACCCCGCCCGCACCGCCGTCGGACGCGAAGCTCGCCGCCGAGCCCTCGCGACACGATTCCACCCGTGACCAGTTCTACTTTGTGATGCCGGATCGTTTCGCCAACGGCGACACGTCCAACGACGAGGGCGGACTGACCGGCTCCCGGCTGTCGACCGGCTACGACCCCACCGACAAGGGCTTCTACCAGGGCGGCGACCTCAAGGGTCTGACCAAGCGGCTCGACTACATCAAGGGCCTCGGCACCACCGCCATCTGGATGGCGCCGATCTTCAAGAACCAGCCCGTCCAGGGCACCGGCAAGGACGCCTCGGCCGGCTACCACGGCTACTGGATCACCGACTTCACCCGGGTCGACCCGCACTTCGGCACCAACAAGGACCTGGAGACCCTGATCTCCAAGGCCCACGCCAAGGGCATGAAGGTCTTCTTCGACGTCATCACCAACCACACGGCCGATGTCGTCGACTACGAGGAGAAGTCCTACGGCTACCTCTCCAAGGGCGCCTTCCCGTATCTGACCAAGGACGGGAAGCCGTTCGACGACGCGGACTACGCGGACGGCCGCCACGGCTTCCCGTCCGTGGACGCCGACTCCTTCCCCCGTACGCCGACGGTGCCCGCCGCGAAGAAGAGCGCCAAGGTGCCGTCGTGGCTCAACGACACGACGATGTACACCAACCGCGGTGACTCCACCTACGCCGGCGAGTCCACCACGTACGGTGACTTCTCCGGCCTCGACGACCTGTGGACCGAACGTCCCGAAGTGGTCAGCGGCATGGAGAAGATCTACGAGAAGTGGGTCCGCGACTTCGGCATCGACGGCTTCCGGATCGACACCGTGAAGCACGTGAACATGGAGTTCTGGACGCAGTGGGCGACCGCCCTCGACGCGTACGCCGCCAAGCACGGGCGCAAGGACTTCTTCATGTTCGGCGAGGTCTACTCCGCCGACACGTCGATCACCTCGCCGTACGTCACCCAGGGCCGTCTCGACTCCACCCTCGACTTCCCCTTCCAGGACGCGGCCCGCTCGTACGCCTCGCAGGGCGGTAGCGCACAGAAGCTGGCGTCCGTCTTCGGGGACGACTACAAGTACACGACCGACAAGGCCAACGCCTACGAGCAGGTCACCTTCCTCGGCAACCACGACATGGGCCGCATCGGGTACTTCCTGAACCAGGACAACCCGAAGGCGACCGACGCCGAACTGCTGAAGAAGGACAAGCTCGCCAACGAGCTGATGTTCCTCAGCCGCGGCAACCCCGTCGTCTACTACGGCGACGAGCAGGGCTTCACCGGCTCCGGCGGTGACAAGGACGCCCGCCAGACGATGTTCGCCTCCAAGGTCGCCGACTACCTCGACGACGACGAGATCGGCACCGACCGCACGCACGCGAGCGACGCCTACGACACGAGCGCCCCGCTCTACGAGCAGATCAGCGCTCTCTCCAAGCTCCGCAAGGACAACCCCGCCCTCACGGACGGTGTCCAGACCGAGCGGTACGCCGCGGACGGCGCCGGTGTGTACGCCTTCTCCCGTACGGACGCGAAGACCGGCACCGAGTACGTCGTCGCCGTGAACAACGCCGACGAGGCGAAGAAGGCGACGTTCGCGACGGGCTCGGCGAACATGAACTTCCGCGCCGTGTACGGGGCCTCGGCCTCGGTGAAGAGCGACGCGGACAAGAAGGTCGACGTCACCGTCCCGGCGGGTTCGGCGATCGTCCTCAAGGCCGCGGGCCGGCTCGCCGCCCCCGCTTCCCAGCCGACGCTGACGCTGAAGGCCCCGGCCGCGGGCGCCACCGGCACCGTCGAACTGTCGGCGGACGTCACCGGCGGACAGCTCGACCGGGTCGTCTTCGCCGCCCAGACCGGCAACGGCAAGTGGCGGACCCTCGGCTCCGCCGACCACGCCCCGTACAAGGTCACCCAGGCCATCGGCGAGGAGGTACCGGCCGGAACCGCCCTGCGCTACAAGGCCGTCGTGATCGACTCGGCCGGACGCACGGCGAGCGCGACGGCCGCCTCGACCACGGGCACCCCGCCCGCCGAGGAGATCCCCGCGGCCTCCTCGCGCGACTACGCGGTCGTCCACTACAAGCGCACCGACGGCGACTACACCGACTGGCGCCTGTACGCCTGGGGCGACATCGCCGACGGCGAGTCCACGACCTGGCCGGCCGGCCACGACTTCGTCGGCCGGGACGCCTATGGCGCCTTCGCCTACGTGAAGCTGAAGCCCGGCGCCTCCGGCGTGGGCTTCCTGGTCATCGACAAGGACGGCAACAAGGACGTCTCCGCCGACCGCACCATCGACGTCACCAAGACGGGCGAGGTCTGGCTCGAGCAGGGCAAGGAGGCCGTCCTCACCGAGCGGCCCGACCTGCCCGCCCAGGACAAGACCAAGGCGGTCCTCCACTACCACCGCGCCGACGGCGACTACGCCGGCTGGGGTCTGCACACCTGGACCGGGGCCGCGACGCCCACGGACTGGACGAAGCCCCTGGAGCCGGTACGGACCGACGCCTACGGCGCCGTCTACGAGGTGCCGCTCGCCGAGGGTGCCACCAGCCTCAGCTACATCCTCCACAAGGGCGACGACAAGGATCTGCCCACCGACCAGTCGCTCGACCTGACCGCGAACGGCCATGAGGTGTGGCTGCTGAACGGCCAGGAGAAGTACCTGCTGCCGCAGCCCGCGGGCAGCGCGGCCGCCCTCGACCTGACCACCTCCAAGGCGGTCTGGATCGACCGGAACACGGTCGCCTGGAACGGCTCCGAGGCCGCCGTGTCCACCCAGCTCCTCTCCTCCCGCGACGGTTCGATCGCCGTCAAGGACGGCGCGCTGACCAGCGACGACGAGCACTGGCTGCGACTGAACAAGACCACCCTCACCGACGCCCAGAAGGCGAGGTTCCCGCACCTGAAGGCGTACACCGCCTGGTCCGTCGACCCGCGCGACCGCGACCGGGTGCGCTCCGCGCTCGGCGGCCAGCTCGTCGCCTCGCAACGGGCCGCGAACGGCGCCGTGCTCGCGGCGACCGGTGTCCAGATCGCCGGCGTCCTCGACGATCTGTACGACGCGAAGAGCGCGCGGCTCGGGCCGGTGTTCCGCGACGGCGTTCCCACCCTCTCGGTGTGGGCCCCGACCGCGCAGTCGGTCAGCCTCGACCTCGACGGCTCCACCGTCGCCATGAAGCGCGACAGCGCCTCCGGCGTCTGGTCCGTCACGGGCAAGCGGTCCTGGACCGGCAAGCCCTATCGCTACGTCGTGAAGGTGTGGGCGCCGACCGTCCGGAAGGTCGTCACCAACAAGGTCACCGACCCGTACTCGGTCGCCCTGACCACCGACTCCAAGCGCAGCCTGGTCGTCGACCTGGACGCCAAGTCCCTCGCCCCGTCCGGCTGGTCCTCGCTGAAGAAGCCCAAGGCCGTGCCGCTGAAGGACGCGCAGATCCAGGAACTGCACATCCGCGACTTCTCGGTGGCGGACAAGACCGTCCCCGCGAAGGACAAGGGCACCTACCGCGCCTTCACCGACAGGAGCAGCGACGGCTCGAAGCACCTGAGGAAGCTGGCCGCGTCCGGCACCTCGTACGTGCACCTGCTGCCCGCGTTCGACATCGCCACCATCCCCGAGAGGAAGGCGGACCAGCAGACCACCGACTGCGATCTCGCCTCCTACGCCGCCGACTCCCAGAAGCAGCAGGAGTGCGTGGCGAAGACCGCCGCCAAGGACGCCTACAACTGGGGCTACGACCCGTACCACTACACGGTCCCCGAAGGTTCCTACGCCACGGACCCCGACGGCACCCGGCGCACGGTCGAGTTCCGCGACATGGTCAAGTCCCTGAACGAGGACGGCCTGCGGGTCGTCATGGACGTGGTCTACAACCACACCGCCGCGAGCGGCCAGGCCGACACCAGCGTCCTCGACCGGATCGTCCCCGGCTACTACCAGCGGCTGCTCGCCGACGGCAGTGTCGCCAACTCCACCTGCTGCGCCAACACGGCCACCGAGAACGCCATGATGGGCAAGCTGGTCGTCGACTCGATCGTCACCTGGGCCAAGGAGTACAAGGTCGACGGCTTCCGCTTCGACCTCATGGGGCACCACCCCAAGGCCAACATCCTCGCGGTCAGGAAGGCCCTCGACGCACTCACGCCCGCGAAGGACGGGGTCGACGGCAAGAAGATCATCCTGTACGGCGAGGGCTGGAACTTCGGCGAGGTCGCCGACGACGCCCGGTTCGTCCAGGCCACCCAGAAGAACATGGCCGGGACCGGGATCGCGACCTTCTCCGACCGGGCCCGTGACGCCGTCCGCGGTGGCGGTCCCTTCGATTCCGACCCCGGTATCCAGGGCTTCGCCTCGGGCCTGTTCACCGACCCCAACTCCTCGACCTCCAACGGCACTCCGGCCGAGCAGAAGGCCCGGCTGCTGCACTACCAGGACCTCATCAAGGTCGGCCTGACCGGCAACCTGGCCGCGTTCCGCTTCACCGACTCCGCGGGCAAGGAGGTCAAGGGCTCCGAGGTCGACTACAACGGTCAGCCGGCCGGCTACGCGGACGCTCCCGGCGACGCGCTCGCCTACGCCGACGCGCACGACAACGAGTCGCTGTACGACGCGCTGACGTACAAACTGCCCGCGACGACCGGCGCGGCGGACCGGGCCCGGATGCAGGTCCTGGCGATGGCGACGGCCACCCTCTCGCAGGGACCGTCCCTCTCCCAGGCCGGCTCCGACCTGCTGCGCTCCAAGTCCCTGGACCGCAACTCCTTCGACAGTGGTGACTGGTTCAACGCCGTCCACTGGAACTGCCAGGACGGCAACGGATTCGGACGCGGGCTGCCGCCGGCCGCCGACAACACCTCCAAGTGGCCCTACGCCACACCGCTGTTGACATCCGTCAAGGTGGGCTGCGCGCAGATCGACGGCGCCTCGGCCGCCTACCAGGACCTGCAGCGGATCCGTACGAGCGAGGACGTGTTCTCGCTCTCCACGGCCGGACAGGTGCAGTCGACGCTCTCCTTCCCGCTGTCAGGGAAGGACGAGACCCCCGGGGTGATCACGGTGCGCCTCGGCGACCTCGTGATCGTCTTCAACGCCACCCCCGAGAAGCAGGAGCAGACCGTCGGCTCCCTGGCCGGGAAGGCGTACAAGCTGCACCCGGTGCAGGCGTCGGGCGCGGACCCTATCGTCAAGTCCTCGTCCTACGCGGAGAAATCGGGCACCTTCGCCGTTCCGGGCCGAACGGTGGCGGTTTTCACCCGAACCTCGTGACAGCGGGCTAGCTTGGTGGGGGCGGAACCGGACACCCGGAGCAGATCCGGTGGCCGGAGCCGCCCTCACCAACACCCGTGCCTCGAGAGACTGTTCCCATGGACGGTGACGACACGACGTCCACCGGCCCGACGGCGGACACCGCGTCCACCGTGCTGGTCGTCGACGACACGGCGACGGGCCGCTACGCGCTCGGCGCCGTGCTCAGCCGCGCCGGGCACAGCGTCATTCCGGTGGCCAGCGCGGCCGAGGCGCTCCTCGAACTCGACGTACGACTGCGGACGGGCGTCCTGCCCGATGTGGCCCTGGTGGACGTGGGGCTGCCGGACATGAACGGCTTCGAGCTGTGCCGCAGGCTCAAGTCACGGCCGCAGATGGCCGCCCTGCCCGTCGTGCACTTCTCCGCCGTCTCGGACGGCCCCGCCTACCGCTGCCTGGGCCTCGACGCCGGCGGCGACGCCTACCTCTCGGTCCCCGCCGAACCCCGGGAGATCCAGGCCGTCGTGGGCGCCGCGGTGCGTGGCGCCAGGATGCGGGCCGACGCCGAGACGCTCGTACGACGGCTCACGCTGTTGTCCGAGACGATCGTCGCCGTCCAGACCGCGCGCTGCCCGGCGGAACTCGCCGACGCCGCCGCCGAGGGGACCGCCCGGCTCACCGGCACCCCGGCCGCCGTGTTCGTGCTCGCCGAGGACGGCGAGCTGTACCGGGGACTGTCCCGGAGCAGGGCGCGGGCGGCGCTGCCGGACTCCGGCGCGCACGAGGCCGTGGCCCGGCTGATCGGCTCCGCCATGGCCGGACGCGGCGGGGTGCGCGGCACGGTCGTGCCCGCCCCCCTGTGGCCGGCCGGCTTCTTCCGGCCCGGCGCGGCAGAGGACGCCCGGCTCGTCCTCGCCCGCACCCCCGACGGCACGACACCGGTGTGCCTCGCCACGCCCGCGCACACCGGCCGCGACAGGGCGCCGGAGACCGGCAGACTGGTGGTCCGGCTCGCCCAGGCCACCGCCCTGGCCGCCGAGCCGCTGCTCAGGTACCAGGTCGAGCGCCATGTCGCACTGACCCTGCAACACAGCTTCCTGCCCCAGGAGTTGCCCACGATGCCGGGCGTCGACGTCGTCGTGCGCTATGTCCCCGCCTCCCGGCAGACCGAGATCGGCGGAGACTTCTACGCGGCGCTGCCCACCTCCCACGGCGTGCTGACCGCCGTCGGCGACGTCGTCGGGCACTCCCTCGAGGCTGCCACGGTGATGGTCGAGATCCGGCACGCCCTGCGCGCCTACTGCGTCGAGGACCCCGACCCCGGCGTGCTGGCCGGGCGGCTCGACCGGATGCTCCAGCGCTACCACCCCGATGTCACCGCCACCGTCTGTCTGGTGCTGGTCGACCCGGTGAGCGGGCGGGCCCGGATCGCCAACGCCGGGCACATACCGCCGCTCCTCGTCGGCGACGACGCCACCGCCGAGTACGTCAAGGCCCGGGGCCCGCTGCTCGGCCTCGGCCTGGACCGCCCGCCGCCCACCGAGGCCGTCCTGATGCCCACCGACCGGCTCCTCATGGTCACCGACGGCCTCATCGAGACGCGCGGCACCGACCTGGAGGTCTCCATGGAGCAGCTGCGCCGCGCGGCGTCCGCCGCCCCACGGGGGACAGCGGCGCTCTGCGACGCCCTCCTCGACTGCTTCGGCCGGGGCAGGGAGGACGACATCGCGCTGCTGGCGATGCGGCTAGGGTGATCGGGACCGTCCCTGGAATCAGGAGTGCTCATGCCGCAGATCACCGTCGACTACTCCGCGCCGCTCGAAGACGCCTTCGACCGGCCCGGGTTCGCCCTGGCACTGCACGCGGAGGTGGTCCGGACGGTCGCCGCGAAGATCGGCGGGTGCAAGACGCAGTTCCGCCGGACCGAGGACACCGTCGTCGGCGCGGACGCCGGAGGGCACGCCGTCGTCCATGTCACCCTCGGTCTGCTCGCCGGGCGGACGGAGGAGGCCAAGGCGAAACTGACCGAGGCCGCGCTGGAGCTGCTGAAGACGCATGTGAAGCCGGCCGAGGGCGTGGAACTGCACGCCTCGGCCGAGGTGCGCGACCTCGACCCGTCGTACCGCAAGTTCGAGGCGTAGTTCCCAGGGCGGAGTCCCAGGGCTCCGGGGCGAGTCCGGCCCGTACGGGCCGCCCCCGCCGCTCCTAGGGCGCGGGGGGCGAGGCGAGCGCGAGCAGCCGGACGACGAGGTCGGTGAACGGCCCGTCGCCCGGCTCGCCGCTGAGGCCCTTGCGCAGCAACTCGGCGACCTCCGGGTCGTAGGCGGCGCTCACCGCCGCCAGGGCGGCGAAGTCGTGCACGAGCTGGACCTCCAGCTCGCCGCGCGGAATCCGCCGCCCGTCCAGCCAGATCAGCGCGGTCGACTCGACGAGCGAGATCCAGGAGCGGATCACCAGTTCCAGCCGCGCGGGCGGGTTCTCGACGTCCAGGTGCGACAGGATCTGGAGGTAGGCGGCCTGCCGCACGGCGTCGACGAGGGCGTTGGTGGTCGACGAGCCGACGGCCGGGCCGCCCCGCATCAACGCGGCGAAACCGGGCCCGTGGTCGTCCACGAAGTCGAAGAACCGGCGCATCACCCGCAGCAGCCGTGCCCCCAGCGGCCCTTCGCGGGACTCCACGAACCGGCCCGCGAGATCGTCGGCGGCGCGCTGCAACGCCGCCTCGTACAGACTGAGTTTGCCCGGAAAGTAGTGGTACACGAGCGGTCGCGAGATGCCCGCGGTCGAGGCTATCTCGTCGATGGAGACCTCGTCGGGCGAGCGTCGGCTGAACAGTTCGAGGGCGACGCCGATCAACTGCTGCCGTCGCTCCTCGACACCCATCCTGCGGCGTACCCCGGTTGTCATGCGAACACCTTACCGATCGGATCCGGCCCGGAACGGGCCGGTCCGGGCCGGGGACGTTCACATGTCCAGCACGATTCTCCCACTCCGCGTACGCGAGACACAGATCAGCATCGAGTCGTCACGCTCCGCGTCCGTCAGCAGCTCGTCCCGGTGCTCGATCTCCCCCTCCAGGACCCGCTGTTGGCAGGTCCCGCAGAATCCCTGCTCACAGGAGTAGAGCGTGTCGGGCAGTTCCGCGCGGACCGCGGCGAGGACCGACGTACCGGCCGGCACGGTCACCGTGCGTCCGCTGCGCCGCAGTTCGACCTCGAAGGCGGTGTCGCCCTCGCCGGACGCGAGGGCCGTGAACCGCTCCACGTGCAGTGTGCCGCCCTCCGGAATCCGCGCCTCGACCGCCGCCGTCAGTCCGTCCGGACCGCAGCAGTACACCACCGCTCCCCGGGGGAGGTCCGCGAACAGCGCGTCCAGGTCCGGCAGCCCGTCCTCGTCCTCCGCCACGACGGTGACCTTCGTACGGTCCAGCTTCTCGATCTCCTCCAGGAACGGCATCGAGGCGCGCGTCCGGCCACCGTACAGCAGCCGCCAGTCGGCGCCCTCCCGCAGTGCCCGCAGCATCGGCAGGACCGGGGTGATCCCGATCCCGCCCACGACGAAGACGTACGCCGGAGCGTCCACGAGCGGGAAGCGATTGCGCGGTCCGCGCACCTCGACCTCCATGCCCTCCCGGAGCCGTTCGTGCACCTCGCGCGATCCGCCCCGCCCGTCCTCGACCAGTCGGGTCGCGACCGTGTACGAGGAGGTGTCCTCCGGGTCACCGCACAGCGAGTACTGCCTGACGAGCCCCGACGGCAGCACCAGATCGAGATGGGCCCCCGGCTCCCAGGGCGGCAGGTCCGCTCCCTCCAGGCGCAGTTGGACGACGCCGTCGGCGACCCGCTCGTGCCGGGCGACCAGCAGCCGCAGGGCCCGCGAGCGGGGCCGGCCGGAGACCGGGTTCTCCAGGGCGGGCAGCGGCCACAGCGGTGACTCCCCGATCCGGCGGCGCAGCGCCCGCCGGACGATCAGCGCCGCACCCGCGACGGCCACGACGGTCCGCGCCTTGGGCATCACGCGGCACCAGCGTCCTTCTCGGCGGCCGAGGCAGCCGTCGCTGCCGGTGAGGAGGCCAGATACGCGACCGCCTGCTCGGTGGAGCCCTCCTGCGAGGGGTGGTACGTGCGGCTGAGATAGCGGGGGATGGACTTGAGCATGTCCCCGGTGGACGGAAGCACGCCCCGTTTCCCGCCGACGTAGAAGTCCTTGAAGCTCGCCCGGCCGTTCGCCAGGGTCGGGTCGTTCTCCATGAAGAACCGGGTACCGCGCTGCCACAGGAAGACGAGCGCGGTGAACGCGGTCGCCCACGTCCGCGCGCGCCGCCGGTAACTGCCGTCGACATGCAGGAACAGCTCGAACGCCACCGAGCGGTGCTCGACCTCCTCCGCGCCGTGCCAGCGCAGCAGGTCCAGCATGGTCGGATCGGCGCCTCGCCGGTCCAACTCCTCGGCGTTCAGGACCCAGTCGCCGAGGAACGCGGTGTAGTGCTCGATCGCCGCGATCAGGGCGACCCGCTCCAGCAGCCACCATTTCCGCGCCTTGCCCGGGGGCAGCGTCCGGTCGCCGAGCAGCTTCTCGAAGAGCCAGTCGACCTGTGCGGTGTACGGCGTCGGGTCGAGCCCCAGCTCCTTGAGGTGCGGCAGCACCTCGTCGTGCGCCTGCGAGTGCATCGCCTCCTGCCCGATGAACCCGATGACGTCCGCGCGCAGCCGCTCGTCACGGATGAGGGGGAGCACCTGCCGGTACACGTGCACGAACCACCGCTCGCCGGCCGGCAGCAGCAGATGCAGCACATTGATGGTGTGCGTGGCGAACGGATCGTCCGGCACCCAGTGCAGCGGTGTGTCCTCCCACGAGAACGACACCTTCCGCGCCTTGAGCGCCGTCCACTCGGACTCGACCGGCAGGGGCAGCCGGGCCTGCGTGTTAGACATGGCGTCAATGTACTGACGGGTAGGCGCACGGAGAACCCCCGTGCGCCTAGTTATTTACGTCTGTGTCAGCAATGGGTCCGGCGTGACGGCGGCGGCCGGGGTGGAGAGTGGCGCCGGGCTCAGCGCAGCCCGGTGATGCCCCGGCCGTCCTCCAGGGTCCCCTTCAGCTCGGCCTGCGCCCCCTGCTTCGTCCGTACGGCGAGCTGGGAACCCTCCGCCGACCCGCGCACCCCGCCCGTCGCGTCGACCGACGCCGTGTCCCTGCTGCCGGCCGCGAGGAGATACCAGGCCCCCGCCCCCGACTTCCACAGCACACCGGCCAGTACGTGCGGGTCGCGGGAGCCGCAGGCCGGGGAGTTCTCGGCCTTCGCGGCGACCGCCCCGTACGTCCCGCCCGAGGTGCGGAACTGGGCCAGCACCCGGGTGCCGCCGCCCCGCCAGGTGTCGGCGCGGGTGCACACCCACTCCGCCGATCCGCTCGCGTCGGGCAGCGGCTGCCGCGCGTACTGCCAGGCGTTCACGGACCGCACGCCCTGCGAGCGCACCGAGGCGAGGGAGCACGAGAACGGCGCCCACCCCCGCAGGTCCTGGGCTCCCGACGCCTCCCGGGGCGCGGCGGGCCGGCCCGAGGTGAGGTGGGCCGGGGTCAGCTCGCCGAGGTCCGTCAGCAGATGCGTGCCGGAACGGTCCTTGATCTGGAGCACGTTCCACGAGGTGCACGCGCCGGTCCGCGGCGGACCGGCCAGCGGGGAGGTGGCGCCGTCCGCGGACAGGGTGAGGTCCATCGCCCCGGCGGAGGGTTTCAGCAGGTCGCGCTCGGCGGCCTTCTTCACCCAGGGGGCCGTCAGATACCGGACGTTGCCGTCGGCCCGGCCCAGCACCACCGCGCTCGCCTCGGCCCCGCTCGCCCCGTCGACCCGCGCGAAGTCGAGGGCCGCGCCGCCCGTGCCGTCCCGCGGCTCGGCGTAGCGCGCGATGCGCAGACCGTCGTAGAGGAGCACCACCCGTGCCTGGTCGACCTCGCCCGCGTACAGCAGCTGGGGCGGGCCGGGCGGGGCGCCGGAGGGTGTGCCGGGCGTCGCCGAGACCTGCACGGACTCGCCGGGCCTGGCCCAGACGGCGAGCGCCCGGCGCAGGAGCGCGGTGTCCTCGACGAGGTCGCCGCGGGCCGGCCACACGGAGAAGTCGGTGCGCGCGGAGGACTCCCAGGCCGCCGCCGCGACCCGCTCCAGCCTGGCGGGGTCGAGGGCGGCCTCGGCGGCCGGGTTCTGCGCGTAGGAGGGAGCCGCGGCGCCGTCCGGGCCCCAGCCGTCGCCCGGCAGTCCGAGCAGGGCGCCGCAGACGGCCACGGCGGCGGTGGCGGCGAGGGCGGCCTTCATGTGCTGCCTGCGCCGCATCAGGTCGGTGGGCCGGGCGTGCAGCGAACAGGGGTCGAACTCGGGGGAGTCGAGCAGTGCGTCCCGCGCCTCGACGCTCGCGGCCTCCTTCAGCGCCGCGGCCGGGTCCGCGACGCCGGCCGCGGACAGCATCCTGCGCAGGTTCGCGTCGGACAGCTTCTCCAGGCCGCGCAGCACGTACGCGGCACGGGCCGGCCCCGACAGCGCGGACAGCCGCTGGTCCAGAGCCAGTTCCTCGGCCCCGCCCGAGCGCGGGAAGAGCCGCAGGCCCCAGACATGGGGGAGCAGGGGCGGCAGCTGGGACCGCTTGGGCCACGCCCGTCGCTTCAGCGGCAGCCCCGCCTCCAGTGCCGTACGCACCACCCGCAGGCGTACGAAGGCGTAACCCGGGTCGCCGTCGCGGCCGCCGCCGCTCTGCTGTGCCGGAATGACCGAGGCGTCGCCCGAAGCGCGGCCGCGCGGCAGCGCGCGCTGGGTGAGGGCGTGCGCGGTCAGCACCCGGCGGTTGCGGCCGAGGCTCGGCGGAAGCACCAGATAGGCCAGCCGGACCAGCCGCGGGTAGTGCTCGACCAGCGCGGCCTCGGCCTGCTCGACGTCGACGACCGCTCCGGAGGAGGCTGCGGGGCGCGGGGCTACATCCTGTGACTGCACGTTCAGCAGAACGAGCGAATCGGTGGATGGTCACAGGCCCCGCCTAGTCCTGCGAGTCCTCGGGCTCCACGAGCAGTCGCGCGTAGTTCGCCATCGACCGCTGGTAGCGCGGCAGATGGGGGGCCAGCGCGCCGATCACCAGGGACAGGCCCTCGCGTTCGCGGCCGAGGTCGGCGAGGCAGAGCGCCAGACAGGCCCGCACCGCGTCGTCCAACTCGTCGGAGGAGCCGACCAGTTCGGGGGACAGCAGCTTGACGCCCTCGTCCGCCTGTCCGATGTTCCGCAGCGAACTGGAGAGCTGGATCTTCGCGCGCCGGCCCTTGTATCCGCTCAGGCCGAGGGCCAGTGCCTCCCGGTACAGCGGTACGGCCTTGTCCGAGTGGCCCGTCGAGTCCCAGGCGCAGGCCTGCTCGAAGGGGCCGAGGGGGCTGTCCGCGGGCAGTTCGGCGACCAGGGCGTCGATCACCGCCCGGAAGTCCGCCGCCCGCTCTTCCTCGTAGTCGTCGAAGCCGGCCCAGGCCGCCGCCGTACGCTCTTCCCAGTCTTCGTTCACGGGTGACACCCTCGCACAGCTGTACCCCTGGCGGTATCGGGTTCACCACCGGGAACGGCGGCCGATTGAGCACGGGGCCGCCGGGAGCCGTATCGAAGGCAGAGCCCTCGCCGGGGCTCTCCTCGGCGTGAACGCCGACAGGTACCGGAGGAACGTATGAGGTTGACACGCGAGAAGCTTCTGGCCGGGGCGGCCGTGGCCGCCCTGCTGGCACTGGCCGGCTGCGGCGGCGGCTCGGACGACAAGGGCGCGGGAGCGAAGGAGACCGTCCCTGCCACGGCGACCGGCAGCCTGGAGGACCTGGCGGCCGAGGTGAAGTGCAAGCCGGACATCCAGACCGACGCGGACGAGATCCGCCAGGGCGTCTGCAAGATCAGCGCCGGCAAGTTCATCCTGGCGACCTTCGCCACGGACCGCGGCCAGCGCGAGTGGCTCAACGGGGCCAAGGACTACGGCGGGTCGTATCTCGTCGGCGCCAAGTGGGTCGCCGTCGGGGACCAGAAGATGGTCACGACACTGCGCGGTCAGCTCGGCGGGACCTTGGAGGAGGGGGCCTCGCACCACTCGGGAGGCAGTGGTGGTGGGGGAACCGAGACCGAGCACTCCGGTCATCACGCCGGCTGACCGCGCAGGACTTGGGGAGAAAAGAGAGCCGGTGGCGGGATGTCCCGCCACCGGCTCTCTCATGGGGGCTACCTACAACGCTGGCCGTTGTTGATGCAATTGACCATCTTGTTCATCAGCTTGTCGTCGAAGACGTTGATGAAGTCGTCGTGGTCGGTGGCGGCCTTGTGCAGCTGCTCGGGGAAACCGTCCACCGCGTAGGCGTTCTTGATCTGCCCGTTGGTGAGGGTCGGGGCCCGGAAGCCGTAGACCAGCCGCATCGTCAGCTGCGGGATGGCCTTGAAGCCGTTCGCGCAGTTGCCCTGGGCGTCGGCGAAGGCCACGTGGGTGCGGTGGTTCGCGCTGTCGGCGTTCACCCCGTCCCAGCAGCTCTGGAAGGCGAAGGTGCGGACCACGGTGCTGCCGCGCGGGCAGATCGGGTACTGCGCCGTCAGCTGGACCTTGTTCTCGAAGCCGGTGCAGCTCCAGTGGGCGTTGGCGTTCGCGAGACCGTTGGTCGTGGTCTTCGCGTCACCGGTGATGATGCGCAGGAACTTCGGCATCGCGACGACCTTGCTCTTCGCGTTGCCGACGAACTTGATCTGCGCCTGCTTCACCTGCTGGATCTTGCCGACGTTGAGTTCCTTGCCGCCGCCGTCGTTGTTCTGGTCGAAGTCCTGCGTACCGTTCTGGATACGCACGACCGGCCAGTAGTACGACGACTTGTCGCCCTGGTTGGCACAGGAGGTCTGGGCCGCCGCGAACGTGTCGTTGTTGGCGAAGGCGTCGTTCGACTGGTTGCCGACGTAGTCGTGCAGGTGGTGCGCGCCGTTGGTGACACCGGGCGCCACGATCACGTTGTCGGTGTTGAACTTCTTGTTCGCGTTGACACCGCAGGAGCTCGAGAACGTGCCGGACGAACCGCCGGCCTGCGTACGGGCCTTGCCGGCCACGTTCGGCTGGACCTTCGTGATGTCCACGAAGTCGGCCGCCACCGGACCGTTTCCGGCCTGGCCGCCGTTGCCCGCCTGCGCACCGCCGGCCGGAGCGCTGGCACTGGCACTGGCGCCGGCACCCGCACCCGCACCCGCACCCGCACCGGCACCCGCACCTGCGCTCGCGCTGGCACTCGCCGACGGACTGGCCGCGGCGCCGCCGTTGTTCTGGCCACCGGCGTTCGTCTGGTCCGCGGGCGCACCCGTGCAGGTGGAGAGACCGTCGAGCCAGCCCGGAGCCCTTCCGCCGACCCGGTTGATCTCCAGCTTGATCCGGTCGATGATCACCGACCGGTTGTTCTTCAGCGGATTGAGGATGGAGTTCTGAACGAAACTCGCGTCCCTCGTCTGCGCGTCCCGGGTGGTGGCCAGCCGCTGGTAGGCGGCGGTGATCTGCTGGTCGAGCGTGGCCAGTTCTCCGTCGACCTCACCCCGCGCCTGCTTCGGAACGTTGGTCAGCTTCTGACCGACATCCGGACAGGTGATCGTCGCGACCTGCGCACCGGCGGCCTTGGTGGTGTTGGTAGACGAGTTCTTCTCGTGTGCCGAGGCGTAGAAATTCGCCCAGACCAGCCCACCCCCGCCGATCGCGAGCGCAGCCGACGCGGCAATGGCACGAACGGCCAGCGGCGAACGGCGTTTTCGTATGTTGCGTCCCATGGAACTCCTCTGACTTCCTTGCGGGGCAGCGAGGCGCCCGACAGGAGTGAAGCGGCTCCTTTCCATACGCACGAGGCGGGTGAGGTGTTCAGGAGCCTCCAAAGAAACTTAGAAGTTCGTGAGACCAATTCGGGCACAATGGGCTCAGAAGCCCCCGAATTCACGAGAGTTGATCTGCTCATTCAGGTTTGACAGCGCTTTTTGACTGAAATTCAGTGAGCCGCCTCGGATCGAATGGGCGAACATCGCGAGGACGCTTCGGTGACCGTCGTCCGAGACTCCGCCTCGGCGAAGACGGTGGCGATGTGCCGGATGACCGCCCGCCAGGGAAAAGGGAGTTGGGCGGTGATCGCCCACTCGGCCGCCCCGTGCCGTCAGGCCGGGCCCTTCCCGTCGCCGGGGCGTGAACCACCCGTGGAAGCGATCTCGAAGCGTGGAAGCGATCTCGAAGCCGTATGCCCGAAGTATCCGGAGCGGGCCGTCGCGACGGGAAAGGATCCGCCGACCGAAGAGGGCGGTCATGGGGCCGAACACCGTGAAGGGGGCAGGCCGACGCCCACCCCCACCACGTGCGGTCATGCCGAACGGGGTCAGGAATTCCCGGGTGTCCGCATCCCGAGGACCTTCGCCTCCATCGCCGGATCCAGTCCCACCGGCGGCCGGTCGGCCCGCACGGGCGCCACCCCGCCGCGCGACCGCAGCCAGCTCCAGGTGTCGGCGACCGTCTCCTCGACCGGGCGGCACCGCAGCCCCGCGCTCACCGCCCGGGAGACGTTCGCCGAGAACAGCGCGGCCTCGAAGTCAGTCCCGGGCGGCACCCACACCGGCAGCTGGGTCCACGGCTCGATCCCGGCGGAGAGAACGGCCTCGGGCTCTGTCCAGCGGAGCTCGGCAGGCCCCCCGGTGGTCCGCACGCACGCGTCGAGCAGCGCCCCCATCGTGCTGTGACCCGAGGGGCCGACCAGGTTGTACGCCCCGTCGCGTTCCTCCTCCACCGCCCCGAGCGTCCACTCCGCGAGGTCCCGGACGTCGATGTACTGGAGCGGCAGATCCCGCGGCCCGGGAGCGAGCACGGGACCGCCCGCGGCTATCCGGTTCAGCCACCAGGGCAGCCGCCCGATGTTCTCGTACGGCCCGAGGATCAGTCCGGACCGTACGAGCACGGAGCGCTCGGTGCCGAAGGCGTCGAGCACGGCCAGCTCCCCGCCCCGCTTGTCCCGGGCGTAGTCGGTCCCGTCCGCGTCGGCCGACGCCCCGTCCACGAGCTTCGTGTCCTCGTCGTACCCGGCTTCCGGGGGCCACGCGTACACGGAACAGCTCGACACGTACACATGCCGGGACACCCGTCCGGCCAGCAGACGTGCCGCGTCCCGGACGACCCGGGGCGCCCCCGACCAGGTGTCGACGACGGCATCCCACTCGTCCGAGGTGCCGGCGAGCGCCGCGAGGCCGTCCGGCGCCGTGCGGTCACCCAGCAACGACCGCACCCCGGCAGGGGGCTGGTGCCGTCCGCGATGGAAGACGGTGACCTCCCATCCCCGGCCGAGCGCCGCCTCCACGACGGCGCGCCCCACGAACTCCGTACCGCCCAGCATCAGAAGTCTCCGTGTCATACGGACGACTCTGCACGGACTCCCCGCGCGGTGGCACGGGAATCTGCTGACAGGCGAATCATGGAAGGGAGAAGGCCCGGCCGGAGCGGTCGACGCCCCGGTGGGAGGCGTGACGTCCGGCCGGAGCCGTCCACAGCTCGTCGATGGGCCCCGGCGTCAACGGCCCGTCGGCGGAGCGTACTTGTAGCCGACGCGACGCACCGTCTGGATCGCCTGGCGGTGCCCCGCCCCGAGCTTGCGGCGCAGCCGGGCGACATGGACGTCGACGGTCCGCCCGTCCCCGACGTGCCCGTAGCCCCACACCGTGGAGACCAACTGGTCGCGGGTGTGCACCCGGTGCGGATGCCGGACGAGATGCGCGAGCAGCTCGAACTCCAGGTAGGTGAGATCCAGCACCTGCCCGTCGATCTCGGCGGTGCGCTGCACGGTGTCGATACGCACCAGCGGCTCGGCGCCGCCGTCGGCGACGGCCGGCGGCTCGGCCCGGTCCGTCACGGCGACCGGGAACAGGGGCTGCTGGTCCGCCGGTACGAGGACCAGGTAGCCGATCATCGGCGGCTGCCCCGGCAGGACCGGCAGGGCGTGCTGGGGAGCGGGCAGCCAGGTGGCGCCCGGCGGCAGGAAGTCGGCGACGTCCACCACCTCGTCCCGGTCGACGGCACGCAGTCGGTGCCGTCCCGGAGCGGTCGAGGGGGTGGGGGCCGTCGCGACGGAGGAGAAGGAACGAGTGGTCGCCATGAGAGGTCAGCTCTTTCGCGCGAGAAGTTCGTCGGAAGGTCGACGACCGCGAGTTCGTGGTCGGGGCCGTCGAGGACGTACGTCGTGCGCGCTGGCCGAAGGCCGGGGTGTACGGCTTTAGAGGGCCGGCGCGTTCATCGCGCGGCAACACACCCGGTCGAAGTCGTGGTGCTGACGAGAAGGCCAGAAGGGCTCGAGGTCATGGCGACCCGTCGCGGTGTACTTCTGGATGCTGGCCATGCCTCCATTGAAGCAGAAGCCGGAGCCCGGCAGGAGACCTCTCTCAAGGGCCGGACGCTTCCTTGGCGCGAACTTGACGGTGCGAACCCCTGCGGCGTGTCTCAGCCGACCAGGCGCTTGTGCCATGTCAGGGCCGTGACGCGGATCGCGGTGTCGGGGGAACCGTCCCACTCGGCGGACAGGCCGGCCGCGCCGAGCGCCGCGACGACCTCGCGCCCGACCGCCGCCGTGGTCTCGGCCGACCCGTCGAACCCGCCGTAGAGCAGGGTCAGTCCGTGCCCCGCGGCGGCGCTCTCCGTGCACTGGGTGTGGAAATAGACGAAGCCGTGGGCTCCCTCGCCGCGCTCCGCGGCCATCTCGGCGGTGCCGCAGCTCCGGCAGCAGGTGAAGTTCTCGCGGGCGGTGATGCCCCGCGCGTCGAGCCCCTCGAACACCTCGGTGAGGCGCTCGGGATCGGTGGCTCCCTCCCACGCCTCCTGCTCGGCCAGCCGCTCCGTCCACAGCCGGTCCACCAGCTCCCGGGCCTGCGCCCTGGACACCGGACGGTGGTCGCCGTCGACGAGATACTCCTCGGCGTCCTCGGTGAGCCGCGCCCGGTCGTCGTACCCGCAGCGCAGCAGCTCCCGGATCCGGGCCTCGACCTCCACCCGCACGTCCTCGGGGAGTTCCGGGATCTCCTGCGGGGCGTCGTGGCCGAGCGGCTCCCATGCGATGCCCGCGTCCCAGCCGTCTTCCTCGCGGGCCCATCTCTCCATGGCGTCCGCGACCCGGTCCCGGTCGCCCAGAGCCGTGCCGAAGAAGCGGTCGCGGCCCTCGCGGTGCTCCAACTGGTACGCGCCGCCCTGCTCGTGCCACACCTGGACGAAGACGTCCGGGCGGTCCGGTATCCGTTTCACGACCACGTAGCGGTCGCCGTCACCGCCGATCCGGTGCACCAGTTCGCGCAGCCGCCCGGCCGAAATCCGCGCGTGCTTCTGCCCGTTCTCCGTCTCGGCCTTGATGGCGAGGGACTCGTCGCTCTGCATGGATCAAGACTGGCACGCCCCACTGACAACGCGACGGGCGGACCGACCGACGGCCGGACCGAGCGGCGGCCGGACCGACCGAAGGGGGGCGCCCGCCGGTTCGGCGGGCGCCCCCCTTCGTGAGTGAGCGGGATCAGACCTGGCCGGCCTTCTCCAGGGCGGTGCAGCAGGTGTCGACGATGAGGCGCGTCACGACGTACGGGTCGACGTTCGCGTTAGGGCGGCGGTCCTCGATGTAACCCTTGCCGTCCTTCTCGACCTGCCACGGGATGCGGACCGAGGCACCGCGGTCGGAGACGCCGTAGCTGTACTCGTTCCACGGGGCGGTCTCGTGCAGGCCCGTCAGACGGTCGTCGATGCCGGCGCCGTAGTTCTTGACGTGGTCCATCGGCTTGGAACCCTCGCCGAGCGACTCGCACGCGGTGATGATCGCGTCGTAGCCCTCGCGCATCGCCTTGGTGGAGAAGTTGGTGTGCGCGCCCGCGCCGTTCCAGTCGCCCTTCACCGGCTTCGGGTCCAGCGTCGCGGAGACGCCGAAGTCCTCGGCGGTGCGGTAGAGCAGCCAGCGGGCGACCCACAGCTGGTCCGAGACCTCGAGCGGCGACAGCGGGCCGACCTGGAACTCCCACTGACCGGGCATGACCTCGGCGTTGATGCCGGAGATGCCGAGACCCGCCTTGAGGCAGTTGTCCAGGTGTGCCTCGACGACGTCACGGCCGAAGATCTCGTCCGCGCCGACACCGCAGTAGTAGCCGCCCTGCGCGGCCGGGAAGCCGCCCTCGGGGAAGCCGAGCGGGCGCGAACCCTTGAAGAAGGTGTACTCCTGCTCGATGCCGAAGATCGACTCCTGGGCGGCGAACTTCTCCGCGACCTCGGCCAGCGCGGCACGGGTGTTGGACTCGTGCGGCGTCATGTCGATGTTGAGGACCTCGCACATGACGAGGATGTCGTCGCCACCGCGGATCGGGTCCGGGAAGCTGGCCACGGGCTTGAGTACGCGGTCCGAGGCGTGCCCCTCGGCCTGGTTCGTCGAGGAGCCGTCGAAGCCCCAGATCGGCAGCTCAGCACCCTTGGCGTCGTCGGCCAGGATCTTCGTCTTGGAACGGAGCTTGGCCGTCGGCTCGGTGCCGTCGATCCAGATGTACTCAGCCTTGAAGCTCACGGGCCACATCCTTCGGGGTGGGTCTTGAGTCGCACTTGCGGGTGCTGCGGCGCTGCGGCACTGGGGCGCCGCTGGGGATGCCCGGCAGCCTGTCAACCAGCGATTTCCCGATCATTGCCCGAATGTGAACCCCGTGTTACCTGGGCTGTGTGTGCCCGGTCTCACACCGCCCGCCCCGCTGCCGCCGTCGGCGTGCGGGCGTTCGCGACCGCGATCGGCCGGCCCGTCGCCCGCCCGGTCCCGCAGGTCCGGGGGAGAACGCCGGGCGGACGGCTCGTATGCGATGCGCGTGGGAGCGGTACGGGGGATGTGGTCCCGTTCCGCCCCGGTTGCCTGCCCATGCGAAGGCCCTGCCGCTTCCGATCCGGGGGAATCGGCGACGGCAGGGCCTTCGACCCGTTCTGCCCGTTACCCGACCTTCTCGATGCGGGCCTTGCGGATCAGGAACTTGCCCGGTTCCCGGACCTGCTCGAAGGCCGCGTTGTTCAGCAGGACGCAGCTGCCGGAGACCGAGGTGACCTCGACGGTCGTGGACTTGTTGTTGTCCAGGTTGGTGACCTTCAGCTTCGTCCCGGCCGGGAACTGGTTGCTGGACGCGGCCGGCGCGCCGCCCTCGCCGGAGAGCGTGACGGTCGAACCGTTGCAGACCTGCTGGCCGGTGGCGGCGCCACCGCCGGCGTTGTTCGCGGGGGCGGACTGCGCCGGAGCCGAGGGAGCGGGCGCGGCCTGCGCCGGTGCGGACTGCGCCGGCTGCTGCGGGGCGGTCTGGGAGTCCTGAGCCGATTCCCCGACCGCGCAGTTGGACGCTTCCTGCTGAACCTTGATCTGCGCGATGACGGCCTCGCGGTTGGCGATCCGTGCCTCCGACTGCGCGTCGGGGGCGGCCCGCTGACCCTCGATGAACTTCTGGTTGTTGCCGAGCGCGGTGGCCAGACCCGCGCAGACCGTCGAGGACTGCGCGTTCTGCACCGACGCCGCGTTCGAGGTGGCGGCCAGGGCGAAGGCCCCACCGCCGGCCACGGTCACCGCGCTGACCAGCAGAGCGATCTTCTTCTTGGTGCTGAGAGTTCTCCTACGCGACATGCGCGCCTCCAGAGCGAGGGGGAGGGAGCGTTACGCCGCTATGTACGAGATACCGAACGGAGTTACTCAACGGTTTCGGCAATCACTTAAGTAACCTGAATCACACGGGAGTTGAGCGGCGCGGACACCGGCCGTCCCGGCCCGTTACCGGGACAGGGCGTCGCGCACCGCCTCGTCCGTGCGGCCCACCACCGCGGTCCCGTCCTCCGCCGTGATGATCGGCCGCTGGATGAGCTTCGGGTGCTCGGACAGCGCCTTGATCCACCGGTCCCGTGAACCGGCGTCCCGCGCCCACTCCTTGAGCCCCAGCTCCTTGGCGTCGGCCTCCTGGGTCCGCGTGATGTCCCACGGTTCGAGGCCCAGGCGGTCGAGGACGCCGCGGATCTCGTCCTCGCTCGGCACGTCCTCCAGGTAGCGGCGGACGGTGTAGTCGGCGCCCTCGGCGTCGAGCAGGCTGATCGCGCTGCGGCACTTCGAACAGGCCGGATTGATCCAGATCTCCATGCCGCACACGTTACGGGAGACACCTTCGTGTTCTGGTGTCACGGCGCTCTCAAAGCGCTTGTGGCCAGCGGCTTTTGTCAGTGCCCGGCGGTAGAATAGAAGCAGTGTTCGAGGGTGTCGCCGGGGGGTCCGGACGGCACCCTGACCGCGACAGGAGGATGCCTGTGCCCGCTGCCGCACTGAAGCCGCTGCCCACTCAGTCCACATCCAAGAGGGCGGTCCTGCTGGACCTGCCGTACGAGCCCGTGCCGAAGCGCCCGCTGCCGCCGGGGCGCCCCCGCGACTGGTATGTCACGCACAACCGCCGGCTGAAGGCGATGCGACTCGCCATCGCCCTGCTCGACTCCGGCGTGTACGTGCCGAACCAGGCCCGCAACGAGAAGATCCGCAGCACCGCGGAAGTCATCGGCGTCCACCCGCCGTCGGACACCACGTGTCACATGGTGCGTGCGCTGATGAGGTACGCGCGCTGAGGAGTCGAGCGAGCTGATCACCGGTGCCGGGTGGCTCCCGCCCCGAGGCGGGGTCACCCGGTACCGCCGGTCACCCGGTACCGCCGGTCACCCGGTACCGCCGGTCACCCGGTACCGCCGGTCACCCGGTACCGCCGGTCACCCGGTACCGCCGGTCACCCGGTACCGCCGGTCACCCGGTACCGCCGGTCACCCGGTACCGCCGGTCACCCGGTACCGCCGGTCACCCGGTACCGCCGGTCACCCGGTACCGCCGGTCACCCGGTACCGCCGGTCACCCGGTACCGCCGGTCACCCGGTACCGCCGGTCACCCGGTACCGCCGGTCACCCGGTACCGCCGGTCACCCGGCACTCGTACCGGTTGTCGCACGGGAACCGTGGCGGTCTCGCTCGGTGCTCACTCGGCTGACAACTCCCGCTCCAGGGGCGTCCGGAAGCGCGGAGTGACCCGGGTCCGTCCCACCCACGCCTGAAGACGCTCGGCCTCCGCGGAGATCGCGGCCCGTGCCTCGCTGCCGACACCCCCGGTGTCCAGCAGCCGCCAGACCATCTCGCCGTCGGGCCGCTGCGCCCACCCCCCGACGACCCGGCCGTCCCACCACACCGTCGGCCCGACGTTGCCGCTGCGGTCGAAGAGGGCGGGCTGCAGGGACGGGTCGAGATACCAGTCCCGCTCCTGCCGGCTCATGGGCGTCGGATCGAGGCCGGGCAGCAGGGCGGCCCACGGTGCCTCCGGCCCCGCGACCGGGCCCTCGTCACCGGCCGCCACGTACCCCGTGAGCCCGTCGTCGAGCGAGACGGCCACCGCCCCGATCGCGGCCAGTGTCCGCCGTACGTCGGTGACCTTCCAGCCCGTCCACCACTTCAGGTCGGCCTCCGTGGCGGGCCCGCACGCCGTGAGCCAGCGGCCCAGCAGCTCGGACCGCGCCTCGGCGGGCGGGAGGTGCGGATGCGGTGGCGCGACCGCCCAGCGGAACTGGCTCGACGTCCACGAACCGAGCGGGCGCCCGCGCACGACCCGGCCCTCGACGCCCAGCACCCGCATCAGCCGGGACGAAACCGGCTGCGGACTCTCGTAACTCTTCCCGGCCCCGTAGAGGAACTGCTCCTTCAACCGCGGCTCGTCCCCGGTGAGTTCGTTCACCGTGGCCTGTCCGCGCCGGGCCAGCGCGGCGAGCGCGGACGCCTCGACCTCCGTGAGCCACTCCTCGGTCAGCCGTCCGTCGCTTCCGCGGACCATGTCCTTGACCAGCCCCGCCCGGGCCTTCGCGGCGATGTCGAGCCCGGTCGAGGCGTGCACCACGGCGGCCAGGCCGGTGGGGAACACGAACACGGTGTGCCGCATGCCGTGCATCCGTACGAGCGTCCGGTCCTCGTACAGCGCCCGGTCGACCTGCGCCACCGTCTCCCCGCCGTCCGTGAGACGCGCGCCCACCGCCAGGTACACCGTCGCCGGGTCGGTGCCGTGCAGCGCCACCAAGGAGTCCGCGACCTCCTCGGGGGTCGCCGCCCGCGCGGAGCCCGCGAGCCGCTGCCGCAGCCCGAGCCGTGCCCGTCGCTCCGCCACCCCGATGTGCCGCGGCTTCCCCGTCACGTCGCCTCCGTCCCGTCGGCTCGCACTCCCTGCTCCCCATCCTCTCGAACGCCCGCCCGTCACCGCGCGGGACTCACCCGTTCGCCGTAGCCGGGCATGCGGCGGCCCTGCCCGCGGCCTTGACTGGGGCCACCGCGAGGAAGCGGGATCCGGAGGCGCACCAGGACCACATGGGGAGAGACGATGCATCAGAGGAACGGCATACGAGGACCGGTCCGCCTGATCCTGGCCGTGGCCGTGGTGGCGGCCCTGGCCGCGCAGCTGACCGCCTGTTCGGACGACAGCAGCCCCTCCGACACCGCGTCCAAGGCGGCGTCCGCCGCTTCCAAGGCCGCCTCCGCCGTCTCCCAGGCCGCGTCCGCCGCCACCGAGGCCGGTGACGCCCTCGCCTCCGCGACCGCCGAGGCCGGCAAGAAGTTCGACGAGTTCAAGAACGGCGCGGACGCCAAGGGCGAGGTGAAGCTCGGAGGCGACGCGAGCCCCGACTCCGACGGGCGCGTGAGCGTGAAGGTGACCGCCACCAACCCCACGTCCTCGGCGAAGTCCTACGTCGTCCAGGTCGACTTCCGCGACCAGAGCGGCAACCTCCTCGACACGACCGTCGTGACGGTGGACGACGTCGCGGGGGGCGCTTCCAAGGACGCCACCGCCCGCAGCAACCGATCCCTCACCGGCGACGTCAAGACCGCTGTCGCCCGCGCCGTGAGGCACTGACGGATGCTCCGGAACAGTGTCACGGCCACCTCGGCCGACCGGGCCGCCCGGGGCCGCGCGGCACGCAAGCGCGTCACCCGTTCCGCGCACGGAACCTGGATCCCCGCCGCCGACCGCCCCGATCCGGTCGGCCTCCTGCAACAACAGGGCAGGGACCGGCTTCCGGAACTCCTGCCGATCCGGTACGCGCGGATGGCGGCGTCACCGCTCGCGTTCCTGCGCGGGGCCGCCGCCGTCATGGCCGCCGACCTCGCCGCACAGCCGCACACCGGGCTCACCGTCCAGCTCTGCGGAGACGCCCACCTGCTGAACTTCGGCCTGTACGCCTCCCCGGAACGCTCCCTCCTCTTCGACCTCAACGACTTCGACGAGACCTTCCCCGGACCCTTCGAGTGGGACGTCAAACGGCTCGCGGCCAGCGTCGCGGTCGCGGCCCGTGAGAACGGGCACAAGGAGGAGCACGTCTTCGGCGCGGCACGGGCCGCGGCCGGGCAGTACCGCGAGTCGATGCGACGGCTGGCCCGGCAGGGCGAGCTGACCGTCTGGTACGAGCACATCGACGCCGATCTGCTGCTGCCGCTGGTCCGCTCCGGCCGCCGGCGCCGACGCGTCGAGGCGACCCTCACCCGGGCCCGCCGCCGCACCAGCCTGCAGGCGCTCGGCAAACTCACCGAGATCGTCGACGGACGCCGCCGCATCGTCCACGACCCGCCCCTGCTGGAACCGGCCGGCAGCCTCGACACGGCCTCGCTCCGCAAGATCTTCAGCGACTACCGCTCCACGCTCCCCGAGGAACGCCGACTCCTCCTCGACCGCTACCGGTTCGTCGACGCCGCCCGAAAGGTCGTCGGTGTGGGCAGCGTCGGCACCCGCTGCTTCATCGTGCTGCTCGCCGGACGGGACGCCGACGACCCGCTGTTCCTGCAGATCAAGCAGGCGGGACGGTCCGTACTCGAAGAGCATCTGCCCATCGGCCCGTACGTCCATCCCGGGCGCCGCGTCGTCGCGGGGCAGCGGCTGATGCAGGCCGCCGGCGACATCTTCCTTGGCTGGACGACCGGCCCCGAGGGGCGGGCGTTCTACTGGCGCCAACTGCACGACATGAAGGGGTCCGCGGACATCGCCGGCATGAACCCGGGCGAACTGCGCACCTACGCCCGGCTGTGCGGAACGGCCCTGGCCCGCGCGCACGCCCGTTCCGGCGACCGCATCGCGATCGCCGCGTATCTCGGCGGCGCCGACACCTTCGACCGTGCCGTCGCGGCCTTCGCGCTGCGCTACGCGGACCGCAACGCCGCCGACCACGCGGCACTGGGCGCGGCGGTGATCGCGGGCGTGGTCCGGGCGGCCCCGGGCGTGTGACACCTGCCGGTGCCGGCCGTCCGGAGCCGGATGCGGGACCCCGGGACCGCGCCGGCCTCCGCGCCCCGCGGAGCCGGGGGCGGCGCGCGGCCGTTCAGACCCCGGCCGCCGCCCTCCGCACTGGGTCGCCGAGTCCGGCGAGGACGAGGTCCACGAGCCGCCGCCGGTCCTCGGCGTGGTCGCGGAACCAGAGGCCCAGCATGTGCTCCGCGTCGGGCAGTTCGAAGCGGGTGAAGCGGGCACGCGCGGTGAGCGCGTCCGCGACGGCCTCCGTCACCGCGGGCGGGATGACCGTGTCCGTGCCGGGTACGGCGAGCACCGCCCGGCCCCCGTACGCCCGCAGGACGTCGAGCGCGGGAGCCCGCCGCCAGCTGTCCGGCGTACGGATGATCCGGCTGAAGCGGCTGTCCGCCGCTCCCGCGCCGTCGTGCCGGGCGGCCGGCTCCTCGTCCTCGAACGGAACCGGCCAGGCCTCGGCGCCGTACACCGCCGGTGCGCACAGTACGAGCGCCACCGCGCGATCCCCGTAGTGCCGGGCGAGATCGGCCACCGTCTGGCCGCTCATGCTGAACCCGACGAGGATCAGCGGGGCGCCCGCCGGAACCGTCGCGTCGATGACCGACACGGCCTGCTCGAAACGCCGCCGAAGGCTCAACTCGCCCAGCTTGCCGGTGCTTTCACCGTGCCCGGAGAAGTCGAAGGCGAGCCCCGAGCAGCCGCGGGCCGCGAAGTCGTCGAGCAGCGGGAGCAGTCGCTCCTTGCTGCCGTTGCCCGCGCCGTGCAGAAGGACGGCGGTGGCCGCCCCGTCACCTCCGCCGCTCCCGCTGACGCAGCTCAGTCGTTCGCCGTCGTGGTCGTGTGTGAAGGGAGAGAGCATCTCCCCATTCACTCATGATTCACTCATGCCGATCACGCGGTAACTCGCCTTCCGGGAAACGGGCTTGACGCGAAACGGCCGGCTCAGGAGGAGACTGGAGCGCCGCCGGAGTCCGGCTTGGTGGTGCTGATCGTCGGCGAAGCGGCCGTGGCACCCGCTTCCTTTGCGGTTGTGGCACCCGCTTCCGCTGCGGCCGTGGTGCCCGCTTCCGCTGTGGCCGTGGTGCCGGTCTCCGGCGCCGGGGTGGTGGCGCCCGCCTTCGCCTGTGCCGCCGCGACCGCGTCGCGCAGCGCGTCCTCCTGCTCCTGGCTCAGCGACGTCTGCACCAACTGGCCGCCGAACTCGGCGATCTGGGGGATCACCTTGTCCCCGGCCGCCTGCTTGACCAGGACGAACAGCGCGGCGGCGCCCGGCCGCAGATTCTGGCTCAGATCCTTCATGAAGTTGTCGTTGATCCCGGTGTCCGTGACCGCGCCACCGGCGGCACCGGCCGCGGCGCCCACCGCCGCGCCGAGCAGCGGCGCCAGGAAGAGCAGCCCGATGACGCCGCCCCACAGCGCGCCACCGGCCGCACCGACGGCCGTGTGGCTGACCGCCTGGTGCAGCTTGATCCTGCCGTCCTCGCTCCGCTCGACGACGACCGCGTCCTCCAGCTCGACGAGGTGCTGCTTCGACAGATCGAACAGTTTGGCGCGCACCTGGTTGGCGGTGGCGACATCGTTGTACGCGACGACGAACAGATTGCTCATGAGGGGCACCCCTTATGTCGATTTCGTTCGACTTTATAGCGATATCGGACGGGGTGCAGTCGGGAGAAATCCAGATGCGTACGGGTGACCACGCTCCCTACGCTGAAGGCGTGTTCCGGAGCAGCAGAGCACCGCTTTCCGCCGGACAGGCATCAGTTCGCGGTCGCGGGGCTACTCTCTACGCACCGACGGACGGCCGCCACCCCCAGCGCCTCGTCGGCACATCCAGAAGCCGTCAAGGCCTTCACTCACGCATACAAGGAGTCCCGTCATGGGCACCTTGATCTTCTCCGCGACCGTGATCCTGGTCGTCATGGGTTTCTCCAACCACACCCTCTGGCTCGCGGCGATCGTCCTGCTCTTCCTGTACGTCCGCTACGGCCGTACCGGGGGAGGCACGTTCACCGCTGGATCCGCGGGCCCCGCCGGATCCACGGGGTCCGCCCCGCAAGGCTCCGCCGGCTCCGCGGGCCGCACGGACTCCAGCTACCGGGCGTACCGCGACCGTCGTGACCGCCAGGCCAAGTGGGAGCGCCGCTACCGGCGCGAACGCCCGCTGGAGGCGCGCCGCCAGGAACGCCAGTAGTAGCCCCGACGCGCCGGGGCCTCACAGCCCCGGCGCGCCCCAGATCGGGAACCAGCGGGCGAGATCCTGCTCGATCCGCAGATCGTCGACGAGCACCGTGGCACTCACCGCCACCGAGGTCGGATGCTCGGTGTCACTACGGTCACGGTGGTCGTTCCTTCGTAGGGGGCCGCAGAGCGCCACGTCGGTAGTCTCCGAGGGCATGGCTCCGGCTGCTGTGGGACCTGCGCACCACGGCGCGCGGTCAGCAAGGACACCGCTTCTTGTAGCTGCTCGGGTGTGAAGCCCGACTGGATGACGGCCTCGATGAGCACGTCCGGAAGGCCTTGGGGCTTCGGTGGCAAAGACTCACCCCCTCTCCTGCCCAGGGTGGAGTCGTCCTGCTACACCTTCAGACGCTCCGGGACGAACAGCTCGAAGGAATTCCGGCGGCAGAGAAACTGGACGCCATTCTTCCGCATCAACCTCTCCAGTTCGGGCACTTCAGCCGACTCCCAGAGCTGCCGCCAGGTCTGCCCGAGGCTGCGGTACTCCCATCTGTCACCGGTCGGTTCCTCGTGCAGGAATTCGTACTCGGCGTTCAGTTTGTCGAGCATCCTTTCGGCCTGGGGGCGCGTCAGGGCCGTTCCGTAGCGTCGGCCGGGTTCCATGTCCGTCATGATGACGGACACCAGTTCCTCGATCTCGCGCATACGGGTCCCGTGGCCTTCGACTACGACGTAGATCCGCTCTTCCGCCTCGATGTCACCGAACCGTTCCATCAGGTGATGCTCGAAAGTGGCCAGCAGGCGGCCCGGCTCCCAAGACGCCTGATCCTCGCAGCCGTACCGAGTCCTCCCGCCCACCGTGCGAGGGCTGACGCATCGGAATTTCGGATACTCCTTTCGGCCGTTCTTCGTCTCCCTGCGAGACACGTGCAAGCGCATCTTTCCCCTGCAGTACCCGCAGAGAACGACGTCCAGGAAAGGGGTTACGTTGATGGGAGGGGAGACCGGGAATGAGCGCTCGCTGAGGTGGGCCTGAATTGTCTTCCACTCCTCGTCGGTAAAGATCGGTTCCGCCATGCGGATCTTGCTGCCGTTTTCCTTGATGATGGGGACGGTCTCGTAGTACTTCTTCCCGGAGACGGGACGGCTCTCCATCTTCCATCCCATCAGGGCTTCGCTCTTGAGCATCTTGCGGATGCCGGCCGCTGTCCACGCGTACTCGCGTCCTGAGTCGGCGATGCGTCTGGACGGACGTGTGCCCCGTGGAGTCGGCTCCTTTCGACTGTTCAGAGCATTGGCGATCTCGGCGGCAGTCTCCGGTGAGTCCTTGGCGAGGAGACGCTTCGCGATCTCGCGAATGACGTCGACCTGTCGGGGATTCTGGCGAAGGTGAGCAGCCCCGTCCTCCCCCCTGCAGACCTCGAAGCCGTACGCAGGCATACCTCCCGGCCAGCGCTGCTGCTCCCGAATGCTCTCTCGGAAGCTCTTGACGCGTAGGGACGTGTTACCGGCCTCCATCTCCGCAAGGACGGAGAAGAGAGAGATGATCACGTGCTGGAAGGGGCCGGTCATGTCGAAGATCGGTTCAGTGACCGAGGCGAAGGTCTTCTTCCCGTGGCCATCCGCCCAACGGAGCATGTCCTGCATGTCCGTGACTTTGCGAATGAAGCGGTCCAGCTTCCAGAACAGGATGAGGTCGAATTCCGGGGCGCGTTCCTTGAGCCAATGTCCTAGTTCGGCTCGATCCATCGGGTGTTGTTTTGTCGCCGAGACGTGTGCGTCTCGCGCTGTACCGACCTCAACCCAGTTGAGCCCATGGGAGACCTTCTCGGTGATGTATGCGCGGGCGTCCGCGAGTTGCCGTTCAAGGCTGGTGGATTCGTCGGTCAGGTAGCTGATTCGCAGTGATACGAGCACCCTGACGGGTTTCCGCCGCCCGAAGGGGTCTGCGGCTGAGCCGATTGCCGTGTCGAACGTGGTCACGGCGAAGAACCTACGTGCCTACTTCGCCGGTACAAGGCTTTCTTGTATCTGTAGACACTTTCGGGTGACTGTTCAGTCGATCAGTCCCGGCGCGTCCCAGAGCGGGAACCAGCGCGTCTTGTCCTTCTCGATGCGTAGGTCGTTCTCCAGTTGGGCGGCTACCTGGAACTCCAGAGAGTTGTCGCGTTTATGCTGACCGGGGAGTGTACACAGAGGATAGAACGAACCACGTTTGTAGAGGTAGACGAGGCCCAGGCGCCGTTGTCCGCTGTCCCTGAAACCCACCACGGAACAGAGCAGCTGGGGTCCGAAGCCGGAGCCCTCCAGGGCGCTGTTGACCGCGTGCAGATCGCTCACCAGCGCCGGCAGGTCCTCGGGTGTGCGGCGGGAGACGAGCCACGAGTACCCGTACTCGTCCCGGCCGACTTCCACCGGCGGACCCGTCCGACCGGTGTCCGCGTCGAGCAGGGCCTGTGCCTCCCGGTGCGCCTCGGCGAATGCCGCGCCCTCGGCGGACGCGAAGCACACCGCGCCCGTGCCGGTCGGGGTGAACCCGGCCGCCGCCTGGAGGGTCACGGCCGCCGACGGCAGTCCGAAGAGCTGGTCGAGGTCCGGTGCGGCCGGTTTGCTGCGGCCGAGCAGGATGTCCAGGAACCCCATACGGTCAGCCGGCCTCTCCGGGGGACGGGGCGATCGCTCCCGGCGCCGCGGGCTCGCCCAGCTCGGCGGAGATGCGGGCCAGTTGTTCGAGCCGCTGCTCCAGGCTCGGGTGGGTCGAGAAGAGGTTGGCGAGGCCCGGCTGGGCGCCGAGCGCGGGCGTGAAGTAGAAGGCGTTGAACGCCTGCGCGGTCCTCAGGTCCTTCGTCGGAATCCGGCCGATGTCCCCGGTCACCTTGGTCAGCGCCGACGCCAGTGCCGAGGGGCGGCCGGTGAGCAGGGCCGCGGCACGGTCGGCGGCCAGCTCGCGGTACCGGGAGAGCGCCCTGATCAGCAGGAAGCTGATGGCGTACACCGCCGCGGACACCGCCATCACCACGGTGAAGAGGGCCACGGTGTTCTGGTCCTTCTGGCCCCGGCCGCCGAAGAGCTGCGAGTAGAACGCGAACCGCACGATCAGTCCGGCGAGGACCCCGAGGAACGACGCCACGGTGATCACGGCGACGTCCTTGTGCGCCACGTGCGACAGCTCGTGCGCGAGGACGCCCTCGAGCTCGTCGGGCTCCAGACGGCGCAGCAGCCCCGTGGTCACGCAGAGGACGGCGTGATCGGCGTTGCGCCCCGTGGCGAACGCGTTCGGCATGTCGAGGTCCGACACGGCGACCAGCGGCTTGGGCATGTCGGCCACGGCGCACAGCCGGTCGACCACGCCGTGCAGCTGGGGATACTCCTCCCGCTCCACGATCCGCCCGTGCATGGCGTACAGCGCGATCCGGTCCGAGAACCAGTACTGCGCGACGAGCAGGCCGCCCGCGATCACCACGACGAGCACCCACGACTTCAGCAACACGATCAACGCGGCGACGAAGGCCACGTACAGCAAACCGAGCAGGAACAGCGTGACCGTCATCCGCACGGTCAGCCGCCGATCGCTCCGGAACCGGCTCTGCATCTGGTATCACCCCGCAGTCAGGCACTCGTCCCGCTCTCCATTGTGCGCCCGGGGTCCCCCATGAACAGGTGCCGATAGGCCCCGCTATGGGCAAAGAACTCCCCGGGAAGGGGGCGGCCGGAAAGGCCGGAAAGGGACGCCGTCGGGGAGAAACACGCCGGCCGTGCCCCTCCCGGAGGAAGGGCACGGCCGGTGGTGTGCGGCTGGAGCGACGGGCTTACACGTCGAAGTACAGCTCGAACTCGTGCGGGTGCGGACGCAGCTGGAGCGGCGCGATCTCGTTCGTGCGCTTGTAGTCGATCCACGTCTCGATCAGGTCGGACGTGAAGACGTCGCCCGCGAGCAGGAACTCGTGGTCGGCCTCGAGGCGGTCGAGGACGGCCGGGAGCGAGGTCGGGACCTGGGCGACGCCCGCGTGCTCCTCGGGAGCCAGCTCGTACAGGTCCTTGTCGATCGGCTCGGCCGGCTCGATCTTGTTCTTGACGCCGTCCAGGCCGGCCATCAGCAGGGCCGCGAACGCCAGGTACGGGTTGCCGGAGGAGTCGGGCGCGCGGAACTCGACCCGCTTGGCCTTCGGGTTCGAGCCCGTGATCGGGATACGCATGGCAGCGGAGCGGTTGCGCTGCGAGTACACCAGGTTGACCGGGGCCTCGAAGCCGGGGACCAGACGGTGGTACGAGTTCACCGTCGGGTTGGTGAAGGCCAGCAGCGACGGGGCGTGCTTGAGGATGCCGCCGATGTAGTAGCGGGCCATGTCCGACAGGCCCGCGTAACCGGTCTCGTCGTAGAACAGCGGGGAGCCGTTGCTCCACAGCGACTGGTGCACGTGCATGCCCGAGCCGTTGTCGCCGAAGATCGGCTTCGGCATGAAGGTCGCGGTCTTGCCGTTGCGCCAGGCGACGTTCTTCACGATGTACTTGAAGAGCTGGAGGTCGTCGGCCGCGGCGAGCAGCGTGTTGAACTTGTAGTTGATCTCGGCCTGGCCGGCGGTGCCCACCTCGTGGTGCTGGCGCTCGACCTGGAGGCCGGACGCGGCCAGCTCCAGGGAGATCTCGGCACGGAGGTCGGCGAAGTGGTCGACCGGCGGGGTCGGGAAGTAGCCGCCCTTGTAGCGGACCTTGTAACCGCGGTTGTCCTCGAGCGCACCGGTGTTCCAGGCGCCGGCCTCGGAGTCGATGTGGTAGAAGGACTCGTTCTCGGCGGTCTTGAAGCGCACGCTGTCGAAGACGTAGAACTCCGCCTCGGGACCGAAGTACGCGGTGTCGGCGATACCGGTCGACGCGAGGTAGGCCTCGGCCTTCTTGGCCACGTTGCGCGGGTCACGGGAGTACTGCTCGCCCGTGATCGGGTCGTGGATGAAGAAGTTGATGTTGACCGTCTTGTCGCGGCGGAAGGGGTCGACGCGCGCGGTGGACAGGTCGGCGCGGAGCGCCATGTCGGACTCGTGGATGGCCTGGAAGCCGCGGATGGAGGAGCCGTCGAACGCGAGCTCCTCGGCCGGGTCGAAGGCCTCGGCCGGAATCGTGAAGTGCTGCATCACGCCCGGCAGGTCGCAGAAGCGGACGTCGACGAACTTGACGTCCTCGTCCGCGATGTACTTCTTGGCCTCGTCGGCGTTCTGGAACATCCAGCTCCTCCTACTCCCGCCCACAGTGGACCGGGGTGGTAGTTCGTTCGTGCGGCCAGTGCGGTGGCACACGCTGGAGCCGACCATAGGGACGGGGGATTTCTCAAGCGTGACCCATTTGTTTCACCCAAGTTAACCGACTCGGGTCGGCCGGGCCCCTCCTGTCCGTATGGCAAAACGGGCCCAGTACCGTGGACGGGTGGACAACAGGCAAGCAATCGGATCGTGGCTCTCGGGTCCTCGCGCGGCGGCGGAGGAAGCCGGTGTCGACTTCGGATACCGGGGAGAACAGCTCGGTCTCCCGGAGCACGGACCGGGCTCGATCGCCCGCCCCGGCCGCCGTCTCGGCGCCCTCGCCGTCGACTGGGGCCTGTGCCTCTTGATCGCATACGGGCTGCTCACCGACGGCTACGACCAGGCGACGGGCAACTGGGCCCTGCTCGTCTTCTTCGTCCTCGGGCTGCTCACGGTCGGCACCGTCGGTTTCACTCCGGGCAAGCGCCTGTTCGGCCTGCGCGTCGTCCCCGAGGGCGGCGGCCGCCTGAACCCGCTGCGCACCCTGCTGCGCACGGCGCTCCTGTGCGTGGCCGTCCCGGCGCTGATCTGGGACCGCGACGGCCGCGGTCTGCACGACCGCCTGGCCCGCACGATCGAGGTCCGCATCTGACACGTCCGGCGCGCGTCGCGCCCCGCGACACACGGGGCGCACCGAGCGGCGCCGACGACAGGCCGCTACGACGACCGTCCGCTGTGACCGGCTGATCCGCTCCGGCGACCGATCCGCTACGACGACCGATCCGCTACGACGATGGGGCGCCCGGAGAATCTCCGGGCGCCCCATCGTCGTAGAACGCGTAGAACGTGTCGGTGGAGGGTCAGCCCTTCGGGCCGCCGCGCGGCATCCGCATGCCCTTGGGCATCGGACCCTTCGGCAGGGGCATGTTGCTCATCAGGTCGCCCATCGCGCGCAGCCGGTCGTTGGTCGCGGTGACCTGAGGGCCGGCGAGCACGCGCGGCAGCTTCAGCATCGTCGTGCGGAGCCTCTTCAGCTCCACCTGGCCCTCGCCGGTGCCCACGAGAATGTCGTGCACCGGGACGTCCGCGACGATCCGCGCCATCTTCTTCTTCTCGGCGGCCAGCAGGCTCTTCACCCGGTTCGGGTTGCCCTCGGCAACCAGCACGATGCCGGCCTTGCCGACCGCGCGGTGCACCACGTCCTGGCTGCGGTTCATCGCCACCGCCGGGGTCGTGGTCCAGCCTCGGCCGATGTTGTCGAGCACCGCCGCGGCTGCGCCGGGCTGTCCCTCCATCTGCCCGAAGGCGGCCCGCTCGGCCCTGCGTCCGAAGACGATCGCCGTCGCGAGGAAGGCGAGCAGAAGCCCGAGAATGCCCAGATAGATCGGGTGACCGATCAAGAAGCCGATCGCGAGGAAGACACCGAGGGTGAGAATTCCGACAGCCGCGAGTACAAGACCGATCTTGGAATCGGCCTTGCGGGTCATCTTGTACGTCAGGGCGATCTGCTTGAGTCGCCCGGGGTTCGCAGCGTCCGCTGCGGTTTCCTTCCTCGCCATGCCCACGAGTCTACGTGGCCCGTGAAGTGCGGACGACGGCAGTACCGGGCGAGCGGGGCCCCGGTACCGGGGGAGTGGCGATCAGGAGCGCGTCGAGACGGATTCCAGCACGCGCTGAGCCTCGACCCTGTCCTTGGCACGGCGACGGTCCTCCAGGACGGAGGTCCAGGCGTTGCGGCGAGCGGTGCGCTGCCCGCTGCTCATGAGCAGCGACTCGACGGCACGGAGTGCATCGGTGAACGAAGGAATCGCGGTGGCGCGTACGGGCGCGGCCTGCATGATGGAGGTCCCCCCTCGGGATCGGCGGCTCGGACGGGGCGGTGCGTGACGTGGAACCAGGGTCACTGATTGGTGTTACCAGTACGTGACTGAGCGGTCAAACACCAATGAAGCCTTGCTGCCGCGGGTCCTTTTCCTGGCGCGCTCCTGACGTCGCGTTCAGCTGCGGGGATGTCGCGGGGGGTGTGAACGGCCGGTTGTGAAGGGCGAGTTGCTTGTGCCCGGATTCACACGAAAGCGGTGGCACCGAGTGCCACCGCTTTCCTTTCGCAACGTGCGCCGTCCGGAGTACTCAGACCGCCTGGGAGGCGACGTACGCGCCACGCTTCTCGACGGCCATCTGGTACAGGCGGCCGGCCCGGTACGAGGAGCGGACCAGCGGGCCCGACATGACGCCGGAGAAGCCGATCTCCTCGGCCTCCTCCTTCAGTTCCACGAACTCGTGCGGCTTGACCCAGCGCTCCACGGGGTGGTGGCGCACGGAGGGGCGCAGGTACTGCGTGATCGTGATGAGCTCGCAGCCCGCGTCGTGCAGCTGCTGGAGCGCCTCGCTGACCTCTTCGCGGGTCTCGCCCATGCCGAGGATCAGGTTCGACTTCGTGACCAGACCGTAGTCACGGGCCTCGGTGATGACCTTGAGGGAGCGCTCGTAACGGAAGCCCGGACGGATGCGCTTGAAGATCCGCGGGACCGTCTCGACGTTGTGCGCGAAGACCTCGGGGCGCGAGGAGAAGACCTCGGCGAGCTGCTCGGGCTCGGCGTTGAAGTCCGGGGCGAGCAGTTCGACCTTGGTGCGGCCGGCCTCGCGGCCCGCCGTCTGGGCGTGGATCTGGCGGACCGTCTCGGCGTACAGCCAGGCGCCGCCGTCCTCCAGGTCGTCGCGGGCGACGCCGGTGATGGTGGCGTAGTTCAGGTCCATCGTGACGACGGACTCACCGACGCGGCGCGGCTCGTCGCGGTCCAGCGCCTCGGGCTTGCCGGTGTCGATCTGGCAGAAGTCGCAGCGCCGCGTGCACTGGTCACCGCCGATGAGGAAGGTGGCCTCGCGGTCTTCCCAGCACTCGTAGATGTTGGGACAGCCGGCCTCCTGGCACACCGTGTGCAGGCCCTCGCCCTTCACGAGTGCCTGCATCTTCGTGTACTCGGGACCCATTTTCGCCCGGGTCTTGATCCACTCGGGCTTGCGCTCGATGGGGGTCTGGCTGTTCCGGACCTCCAGGCGCAGCATCTTGCGTCCGTCGGGTGCGACTGCGGACACATCGGCTCCCTGTAACTTCGATTCTTCGGCGTACACCAGAGTACGCCCGTACGGTTCTCGGCCCCCGAGGTGGGCAACCTTCGGGAGCAGGGGTGCATTCCCGTGGGGTTCCCGCCGTGGGGGCGCGGGCTCTAGGCCGGCGCTCGTTCCACGGTCCGCGGCTTCAGGTCCGCGTGCTCGAGGATGTCTCTGAGGTGCTTCTCGGCCACCGGGAGGACCTCGGCGATGGTCACGTCGCGGCCCAGCTCGCCCGCGAGCGAGGCGACGCCAGCGTCCCGGATGCCGCAGGGGATGATCCGGTCGAACCAGGCGTTGTCCGGGTTCACGTTCAGGGCGAAGCCGTGCATGGTGACGCCCTTGGCCACGCGGATGCCGATCGCGGCGATCTTGCGGTCCTCGCGGCGCTGGCCCGCGTTGGACGGGGCGTATTCCGGGCCGTTGAGCCGCGGGTCGAACTCCTCGTCCTGGAGCCGCGGGTCGAAGTCGAGGGACAGGCCCCCGAGCGCGGACCGCTGTTCGGCGGGGTCCTTGGCGTCACCGAGGATCCAGACGCCGCTGCGGCCCTCGACCCGGCTCGTCACCAGGCCGAAGTCCGCACACGTACGGATAAGGGCATCTTCGAGGCGGCGTACATGTGCTACGACGTCCACCGGGCGCGGGAGCTTCTGGATGGGGTAGCCCACCAGCTGGCCCGGACCGTGCCAGGTGATCTTGCCGCCGCGGTCCACGTCGATGACGGGCGTGCCGTCCAGGGGCCGCTCGTTGTCCGCTGTGCGCCGGCCCGCTGTGTACACCGGCGGGTGCTCCAGGAGCAGGCAGGTGTCGGGGACCTCGTCCAGGAACCGGGCTGCGTGAACGCGGCGCTGCTCGTCCCACGCCTCCTGGTACTCGACGGCCTCGGCACCGAATCCCATGCGGACGAACCGCAACTCACTCACGGCAAGCGCCTCCCTCGAAGCTTCCTCGGGCACGTGGTGGTCCCCGTGCGGGGCGCGCGGAAGAACCTTTCGTCAGGTACGTAACGCGCCCACGCCACTGTACGTCCGTCCGATACGCGTCAGCCCGACGGCTAATCCTCACACGATCGGATGAATGAATGTCGAAGCGTGCGATGGCGTGCTCACTCTCCGCTACATTCGCGCCGTTCACGAGGCCATAAGGGCTGCTCACAGGCAATCCGGGCACCAGGCGGTCTCGGGGAGGCGAAAGCACGTTCCACGCTGCCCCGAGACCCCTTGGAGACCCGAAGGCAGGAGACCGCACCGCAGATGACGGAACGACCCGCGCAGCGCACGCCCAATCGACAGCTCGCCGCGCTCATCGCAGAAGCGGGGTTCTCCAACGCAGGTCTCGCCCGTCGCGTGGACCAGCTCGGGCTCGAACACGGACTGGACCTGAGATACGACAAGACATCCGTGACCCGGTGGCTGCGGGGCCAGCAGCCCCGCGGGACCACTCCGGCGCTCATCGCCGAGGTCTTCACCCGCCGCCTCGGCCGACGTCTGAGCGCGCAGGACCTCGGGCTCGACGCCTGCGCGCCGGTGTACGCGGGGCTGGAGTTCGCGTCGACCCCGGAGGAGGCCGTGGACATCGTCAGCGGCCTGTGGCGCAAGGACTCCGGCAGCCACGCCGAGCTCCGCAAGATCGCCTTCACCCCGGCCGGACTCGTGGTGCCCAGCCGGGACTGGCTGATCGGCCGGGCCGACGACCGGGTCGCCCGCGGCGACCAGCCCTCCCGTGTGCCGGCCCAGGGCCGCCCGGCGTCGCCCAAGGTCACGGCACCGCCCGAACCGGGCGGCCCCGCGTCCCGGCAGCGCGGCCGGACCGAGCGGGGCCCCGGCCAGCGGGTCACCGGCGGGGACATCGCCGCGCTCCGCTCGGTCGGCGAGCTCTTCCGCGCCCTCGACCACGCCTACGGCGGCGGCCACGCCCGCCAGGCGCTGGTCCGCTATCTGGAGCACGAGGCCGAGCCGATGCTGCGCGGCGCGTACGGCGAGCAGACCGGCCGGCACCTGTTCGCGGCCGCCGCCGACCTCACCCGGCTGGCCGGCTGGACGTCGTACGACATCGGCGCGCACGGACTCGCGCAGCGGTACTTCGTCCAGGCGCTGCGGCTGGCGCAGGCCGCGGGCGACCGGGTGTACGGCTCCTACGTGCTCATCACGATGAGCCGGCAGGCCGTCTACCTCGGGCACGGGCGCGAGGCCGTGCAGCTCGCGCGGGTCGCCCAGCAGGGCCTCGGCTCGGGGGGCCCGCACGTGGTGCAGGCGCTGCTGCACGCCGTCGAGGCGCGCGGCCACGGGGTGCTCGGCGAGGTGCGGGCCTGCACGGCCTCCCTGGTCCGGGCCGAGCGCGCGCTGGAGGCGTCCCGGTCCGGCGACGAGGTCCCGCACTGGGCCCGGTTCTTCGACGAGGCGCAGCTCGCCGACGAGTTCGGGCACTGCCACCGGGACCTTCAGCAGTTCCGGGCCGCCGCGCAGCACGCCGAACGCTCGCTGCAGCTGCGGGCGCCCGGCTACGCCCGCAGCCGGTTGTTCTGCCGGGTGGTGCTCGCCTCGGCGCGGCTCGGGCTCGGAGAGCTCGACCAGGCCTGTCTGCTGGGAGCGGAGGCCGCGGGTCAGGCGGCCGAGATGCGGTCGGCTCGGGCCGTCGAGTACGTACGGGACTTCGAGAAACGGCTCGAACCGTACCGGGACGCCGCACCCGTCCGGGGTTACCGGGACAAGGTGGCCGCGCTGAGCTGAGCGGGAGTCCGGGGGCGTCCCCGGCCTCCGGCCTGGGGTGCCGGAGACCGGGAAGTACGCATCCCCGGCGGGGGAGTCGGTTCCGCCGCGGAGGGCTCGGATCCCCCGCCGGAGGCCGGTCCCTTCGGGAGGGGGCCGATCCCCCGTCGGGGGCTGGGTCCGTCCGAAAGGGGCTCGGATCCCGCGGCGAGGGCTCCGTCCGGAGGGGCCGGATCTCCCGTCGGGGGCCGGGTTCGTCCGGGAAGGGCTCGGATCCCCCCGGCGGGGGGAACCGGGCCCGTCCGCGGGGGAGCTCGGATTCCCTGCGGGGGAGCCGTGGTCCGGCCGCCGGGCGCGGTCCGCGGCTCTCCCGGAGCAGGTCCGTCGTCCGCGCCCTCCCGGCGGCCCCGGCCCCGGGTCAGGCGGCCGCGGATTCCAGGTGCTCCGCCAAGGGGGCCGGGCGGACGTCCAGGTCCGTCAGGAGTGCGTGGGCGGCCCGCCGGGCCGAGTGCAGCGCGCCCTGCACCGTGCTGGTGTCCCGGTGGTCACCGCACACGTACAGGCCCGCGAGCAGCCGTACCGGACGGCGTGGGTCGTGCGGTGGCGGCATCGCCGGTACGGCCTCGGGTTCGTGATGCACCGCCAGCAGTTCCCATCGGGTCGTCGACGTCCCGTAGAGGCGGGCCAGTTGGGCGCGGACCATCGCGTCCAGGTGGGCGGCGGCGGGCGGTGTGCCGAGCACGGTCGAGGAGATCAGGGCGCGGCCCGCGGGTGCCCGGGTGGGGTCGACCTGGCTGACGACCGCCGTGTGCGCCACCGGACCGCTGCGGTCCGCGTCCAGGAGCAGCGCCGGGTCGGCGAGCGGGGGTTCGTCCGTCGTGTGGTGCAGGACGGTCACCGGATGGAAGGCGGGGACGTGCAGCCCGGGCAGGAACTCGGCGGCGGCCCGCGCCCCGGTCGCCAACAGGATGGCCCGGCAGCGGAGTTCGCCGTGGTCCTTCGTCGTCACGCTGGTCGTGGAGACGGAGGTGGCCTCGACGCCCGTGTGCACGGTGCCCGGCGGAAGGGCGGCCGCGAGCAGTTCGGGGAGCGCGTCCGCGCCGCCCTCGGGCAGACACAGCCGGCCCGTCGCGAACGAGTGCAGCGCGAGGTCGGCGCACCGGCTCGACGTCCGCAGCGCCGGATCGCACAGCAGGGCGGCGAGGAGGGGGCGCAGAAGGGTGTCGACCGTACGGGCCGGGAGGCCCCGGGAGGCCAGCGCCTGCTCCGCGGTGAGGTCGGGGCGGGCGAGCAGGCGCTCCGGCGGAGTGGCGGCGAGACGCGCGAGGGCCGTGGCCAGACGGGACTGGTCGAGGGGGCCGCCGAGCGGTCCGGGGCGGGTGGTTCCGCGTGCCGGACGGGCCAGCGGAAGCCGGGGGGCGCTCGCGAGGGCGCGCGCCGTGGTGAGTGCGCCCCTCGCGCTCCGGGGAGTGCCGGGCGCGCCCGCGTGGTGGTGCCGGCCGTCGCTGTGCAGCAGCACCCCCGGGGAGAACGGGCGCAGGGCCAGGGCGTCCAGGCCCGGGGTATGGCGCAGTTCGGGGTACGAGGTGGACAGGAGCCGGCCGAGCCGGTCCAGCCGGAAGCCGTCGACTTTCTCCGTGGACATACGGCCGCCCACATGAGGGGCGGCCTCCAGGACGGCGGTCCTCAGCCCCGCCCCGGTCAGATGCCGTGCGGCCGCGAGACCGGCGACACCGGCTCCCACGACGACGACGTCCACGTCTTCCGCGATCTCCGCCATGTGCGCGGCTTGGCGTGCGGGCTCTAGCACGTGCCCCTCCTCGAGGTTGCGCGGGCCGGTGGGGACGTCATGCCCCCAACACGCTTCAGGGATACCCGAGTTCGGATCGAGGGTGCGAGGTGCGGGCGTACGGGGGAAGTAGCGCGGATGCCGTGCACGGGGGCATGGGGGGTGCATGTGCCACCCCGGCGGAGGGGGCGGGACCCACCGGGGGCGGAACACCCGGCCGGGGAGGAGGACGTGGTGCGGGCGCCCCTTCTCAGTCCAGCGCGGCCCGCAACGCCCCCTCGATCGAGGGGAACGCGAAGGTGAAGCCCGACTCCAGGAGGCGGGTGGGCAGGACGCGCTGGCTGCCCAGGATGTCCTCGGCCATGTCGCCGAGGGCGAGGCGCAGGAGCGGGCCGGGGGCGGCGAGGAGGGTCGGGCGGCGCAGGACGCGGCCCATCGCCTCGGTGATCTCGCGGTTGGTGAGCGGGTCGGGGGCGGTCAGGTTCACCGGGCCGGAGACGGACTCCGTGTCGATGAGATGCCGGATCGCGGCCACCTCGTCGTGCAGCGCGATATAGCTCCAGTACTGGCGCCCGTCCCCCATCCGCCCCCCGACGCCCGCCCGGAACAGCGGGAACAGCTTGGCCCAGGCCCCGCCCTCGCGGGACACCACGAGCCCGGTCCTGGGCAGCACCGTGCGCACCCCCGCCTCCTGCGCGGGAGCCGTCGCCTCCTCCCACTCCACGCAGACGGAGGGCAGGAATCCGTCGCCGGGCGGCGCCGACTCGTCCACCGCGCGGTCGCCCGTGTCTCCGTAGAACCCGATCGCGCTCCCGTTGACGAAGACCCGCGGCGGTTCGTCGAGCGACGCTACCGCCTCGGCGAGCGTCGCCGTCCCGAGCACCCGGCTGTCCCGGATCTTTCGCTTGTACGTCGTCGTCCAGGGCCGCCCGGCGACCGGGGCTCCCGCCAGATTGACCACCGCGGCACATCCGAGGAGCCCCACGGCGTCGACCCGCTGCCGCTGCGGATCCCATCGGACCTCGTCCCGCGAGCGCGGCTCACGGCGCACGAGCCGGACCACCTCGTGTCCGTCCGCGCGCAGGGAGCGCGCCAGCGCGGAGCCGATCAGGCCGGACGCGCCGGCGATCACGATGCGGGAACCCGGGGGCAGCGGTGAATCGCTCATGGGTCCATCCTGCCCGCGCGGCCGCGGACTTCACCGGAACGGGCCTCAGCGCGGCGGCCGTACAGTGATCGGCATGTCAGCTGCTCCCCTCATACGCACCGCCACCCTCGACGACGAGGACGTGCTCGGCCGGCTCGACCGCGACACCTGGTCCACGCTGCACGCGGTCATGCCCCGCCCCCGGCCGCCGTACGAGCCGTTCTACAGCGAGCGGTTCGGTCCCCGGGACCATTTCGTCGCCGAGCTCGACGGCCGGCTGGTGGGATACATCCGGCTGGGCTTTCCGACTCCGCTCGCCTGCAACGCGCACGTCCGCCAGATCCTCGGACTCGCCGTCGCCGACGAGGCGCGCGGCGCCGGGGTGGGCCGCGCGCTGCTGCGGGCGGTCTGCGAGGAGGCCCGCCGTCAGGGCGCCCGGCGCATCACGCTGCGCGTGCTCGGCCACAACACCCCGGCGCGCGGGCTGTACGAGTCCGAGGGGTTCGTCGTCGAGGGGATCCTGCCCGGGGAGTTCCTGCTGGACGGCGCGTACGTGGACGACATCCTGATGGGCCGCGCCCTCTGACCACGAGCCGGGCACCCCGACGGTCGCGTGGGAACACCGGCGCCCCCGGCCGGGGCCGGGACGGTGCTCCCGGGGCGGCGTCAGGACGTGACGAGGTCGCCCGTGTCGACGCGGGCCGTGGCGTGTGCCGCCTTCCGGGCGTCGCCCGCGACCTCGCGCGCGGTCAGGACGTAGCCCGTCTCGCTGTCCGAGGTCGAACGGGCGAAGACCACGCCGTAGACCTTGCCGTCGGTGGTGAGGAGCGGGCCGCCGGAGTTGCCCGGGCGGACGGTCGAGCGGATCGAGTAGATCTCGCGGGTGACCGTCCCGGTGTTGTAGATGTTCTGGCCCGTCGCGTTGATGCGGTTCGCGACCGTGGCCGCCTGGAGATCGAGGCCGCCGTCCTGCGGGTAGCCCGCGACCACCGCGGCGTCGCCGCGCGAGGCGACGCCGTCGAAGGGAAGGACGGGCGCCCGCAGACCCGGCACGTACAGGACGGCGACGTCCTTCTGCGGATCGAAGAGCACCACCCGCGCCGGGTAGGGGCGTCCGACCCCGCCCACCCGCACGGTCGGCCGGTCGATGCCCGCCACCACGTGCGCGTTGGTCATCACGCGCCGGGCGGAGTAGACGAAACCGCTGCCCTCGCGCCCCTGGTTGCCCGAGACGCCCTCGACCTTCACGGTGCTCAGCTTGGCGGCGTTCGCCGCTGAGTCCGTCACGCTGTCCCCGGAGGGCTTGGCGACACCCGCCGTCGGTTCGTTCTCGAACGGGTTGAAGACCTGCGGGAAGCCCGCCTCGGTGAGCGCCGAGGTGGCGCGCGAGAACCAGGTCGGCGTGGTCTCCGGCATCGTCTTCTGCACCGCGCCCAGCAGCGCCGAGTTGCGGATGGACTGCGTCACCACCGTCGAGGAGGACGCGCCGAGGACGCTCGCCGCCACCCAGGCCACCAGCAGCACGGCCAGCGTGTTCGCCGCGGCCCCGCCGATCCCGTCGGCCACCCGCAGCGGCCCCTGGTCCAGCTCGCGGCGCAGCTTCAGCGCCAGCCGCCCGGCCAGCTCGTGGCCCACCACGGCGGGCACCAGCACCGTGAGCACCGCCGTCACCGTCGCCGCCGGTGTCCCCGCCGTGACCAGGTCCATCACCCAGGGCAGCACCCATACGCCGATCACTGCGCCGCCCACGAAACCCGCCAGCGAGACACAGCCGGCGACCAGTCCACGGCGGTACCCGGACGCCGCGTAGACCAGGATCACCAGCATCAGCAGGAGGTCGAGCACGTCCACGGAGCCGCCTTTCTCTAGGGCCCCTTAGTACGCGCCGGGCGGGCCCAGTGATCAGCCACGCGCGTTCGGTGCCGCGGAAACGGCCACACACCCGTGGACCTGTAGAAACGTCCCGGACACGCATGATGGTTCCACCAGGTGGCACACCACACATCGCGGCCCGCGCGGATCCGGGTCAGGGTGGCTCCATGCGTGTCTTCCGGAAGACGCGGGGGCCCCGAATACGGAGCGGGGAGCGGGCACACCGCTCCCCGCTTCACGGACGTCCGGCCCACCGGGCCCGCGGAGTCCGCATCCGTTCGGGGCGGGCGCCCCGCGCCCCCGCGCCGTCCCGCGTACGCCCCGGGTGGCCGGTGCGGCTGCCGCGACCGCTGCTCGTCCTGCTCGGCTGCGTACCCGGCCTGCTCGCCGTCCTGGCGCTGGTGATGTGCGCGGCCGGAGTGGACCGTACGGCGGCCCGCGCCGCCGTCCCGCCTCCGGTCGCGGCCCGGCCCGCCGTGGACCGCCCCGCCGTCCGGCCACCCATCGTGCCCCGGTCGACGTGGCTCGACGCCGCGAGCACGCGCGAGCAGCCGCCGCCCCACTACGACGACCGCGTCGTCGCGGTCTTCGTCCACCACACCGACTCGCCGAACTCCTACGACTGCGCCGACGTGCCCCGCATCATCCGCGACCTCTACGCGGGCCAGACCGGCGCCAAACAGTGGGACGACATCGGCTACAACTTCCTCGTCGACCACTGCGGCACGATCTACGAGGGCCGCGCGGGCGGCGTCGACCGGCCCGTCACCGGGGCCCACGCGCAGGGCTTCAACCACCGCACCGCCGGTATCGCCGCGATCGGCACCTTCACGGCGGGAACACCTGTGCCGAGGGTGATGACCGACGCGATCGCCCGCCTCGCGGCCTGGAAACTCGGGCTCGCCGGGGCCGACCCCCGGGGCACGGTCCGCCTCGTCTCCAGCAACAGCCTCAGCCGGTACCCGTCGGGCACAGCGGCCGTGCTCTCCACCATCTCCGGTCACAACGCCGGCTTCATGACCAGCTGCCCGGGCGCGGCCCTCACCGCCCGCCTCCCCGAGATCCGCGCCCTGGCCGCCCGCTACCAGGGCCGCTGACCGTCCGACGGAGCCCCCGCGCCGGTGGCCGGCCGACAGTCACAGGTACGCCCCGGACCGCTCACAGACTCCCCAGAGCCCCGCGACCTAGCGTCGTCGTACGCACTGACCGGAGGTGGGGATCATGAGGATCAGTCGGACGGAGACCGCGGGGCACGCGGGGAGCGGGGCGGGCGCGCGGCACATCGAGGGCGCGGAGGGCACAGAGGGCACAGAGGGCACGGAGGGCACGGGGAACGCGGAGCCGGCGGGCGGCTGGGCGAAGGCCGCGCGCGGCCCGTGGACGGTGGTCTGCGCGGTGGCGACGGTCGTCCTGGGCCCGGCGGCGGTCACGGCGTCCACGCTGGACCAGGCCAACGCGGCCCCGCTGCACCACGGGGTGCGGGCCGAACATGCGCGGGCGTACATCCCCTCGGACCTCGTCCGCCGGCGCACGGCGGCCTGAACCCGACAGACCGGCCCGCGGGACGGACGCACCGGGGCCGGGGGCGGGCGGACGGATCGGGACTGAGGGACGGACGCACCGGGACCGGGGGCGGACGGACGGAGCGGGACGCCCGAGTCTGTGCGGTCCGCGCCGCCGGTCAGTCCTCCCTGAACCGCTCCCACAGCTTCGGGTAGCGCTCCGCGATGACGGACTCGTTCTCGAACTCGAGCGGGGTGCCCTCGGGCTCGGCCGCCGCGGCCGGGATGCCCAGGGCGGGCGCGACGGCACCGGTCAGCTGCTCGTAGGCCTCGTCGGCCGCGTAGCCCAGCTCCTCACCGTCGCCGTCGATCTCCTCGTCGAAGTCCTCCAGGACCTCGGCGAGCGTGTCGGGGTCGTGCATCGCGCCCTCGAAGACCTCCCGGCCCTGGCCGATCAGCCAGCAACGGAAGAAGTCGAAGGCGTCGTCGCTGGCCCCGTCGAGCAGCACCCAGGCGGCGCCCCACAGATCCCAGCGGTACGCGCGGTTGTAGCGGGACTCGAAGTGCCGGGCGAAGTCCAGGACCGACTCCGGGTCCAGCTGGACGAGCCGCTCGACGAGCAGGTCGGCCTGTTCCTCGGGGTCGCCCTCGGCAGTCTCGCGGGTCGAGTCCACCAGCTGCCAGAACTCCGTCTCGTCCATCACGGGTCAAGCATCGGGCCTGTGCGGGAGGGACGCACGTGGAGTGGCGCAGATTGTTATGCATGCACATGCCGAAGGTAAAACCACCGGGTTCGTACGGATTTCAAGGGGTCGGCGCCGAGCGATTCCGCGGAGCCCGTGATCACCTGTAGAGCACCGCCGATCTGGCCGCGTCCCGCGCGCAGCGCTCGCGCAGACTCGCCGGAGCGAGCACTTCGACCTCCGGCCCGAGCCCCCACAGCTGCGTATGGGCGACCTCCTCGGACTCGACGGGCAGTGTGAGGGTCACCCAGCCCTGCCCGTCGGGGGCGCCGGACGCGCTCAGCCCCTCTTTCGCGGACGCGGGATCGAGGACGTACGGCAGCCGTCGTACGCCGTCGGGTGACAGCCGTACGACGACCTCGGACCGCAGGACGGACCGGGCGAACTCCTCGGCCCGCTCCCCCCAGAACCCCGGCAGGTCGAAATCGTCGTCCCGCCGGAACCGCTCCGCACCGGGGTCGACGGCGGTGAACCGGTCGATCCGGTACACCCGGAAGGCCTGCGTGTCCGCGACCCGCGCGCACAGGTACCAGACGCCCGCCTTGAGGACGAGCCCGTACGGTTCGAGCGCCCGCTCCACCACCGACTCGCCCCGCCGGTAGCGCGCGAGGACCGGGCGGTCGTCCCACACCGCGTCCGCGATGGAGGGCAGCAGCTCCGGCGTCCGCGGCTCGCTGAACCAGGCGGGCGCGTCCAGATGGAACCGCTGCGCCGCCGTCCGTGAGGCGTCGCGCACGGAGGGCAGCAGCGCGGCCGACACCTTCAGCCGGGCCGCCGAAGCCGTGTCCTGAAGACCCATCTCGCGCAGAGCCCCCGGTACCCCGCTCAGGAACAGCGCCTCGGCCTCGCTCCGCGCCAGGCCCGTCAGCCGTGTCCGGTACCCGCCGACCAGGCGGTAGCCGCCGGCCCGCCCCCGGTCCGCGTACACCGGGACCCCCGCCTCCGACAGCGCCTGTGCGTCCCGCGTGATCGTGCGCTCGGACACCTCCAGCTCCCGCGCCAGCTCGGCCGCGGTCATCGACGCACGGGTCTGGAGCAGCAGCACCATCTTGATCAGACGAGCGGCACGCATGTGTTCATGATGCCGGGCCCCACTGACAACGAGGGGACAAGAGGGGACAAGGAGACGTGGAGGGGAGGGGGAGGAGAGGAGAAGAGAGGAGAAGGGAGAGGAGGAGAAGGGAGCGCGGGCCCTGCCGGGCGTCGCGAAGGACGGGCCTGGGGTACGGCGAAGGGGTACGACGGCCGCCGTACCCCTTCACCGAGTCCTGCCGGGTGCTACAGGCCGTAGCGCTCCCGGGCCTCCTTCACCGCCGACGCCTTGACCTCACCGCGGCGGGCGAGCTGCGCCAGCGCCGCGACGACGATCGACTGGGCGTCCACCCCGAAGTGGCGGCGGGCCGCCGCGCGGGTGTCGGAGAGGCCGAAGCCGTCGGCACCGAGCGAGGACCAGTCCTGCTCGACCCACTGGGCGATCTGGTCCGGGACCTGGCGCATGTAGTCGGAGACCGCGAGCACCGGGCCCTCGGCGCCCTGGAGCGCCTGGCGGACGAACGGCACCCGCTCCTCGCCGCGCAGCAGGGCCGCGTCGGCCTCCAGCGCGTCACGGCGCAGCTCGGTCCAGGAGGTCGCGGACCACACGTCGGCGGCCACGCCCCACTCCTCGGCGAGCAGCTTCTGGGCCTCGAGGGTCCAGTGGATCGCCGTGCCGGAGCCGAGCAGCTGGATGCGCGGGGCGTTCGCCGCGGCCACGTTCAGGCCCGCCGACTCCGCGGTGTTGAAGCGGTACAGGCCCTTGAGGATGCCCTCGTCGATACCGAGACCGGCCGGCTTGGCGGGCTGCGGCATCGGCTCGTTGTAGACGGTCAGGTAGTAGAAGACGTCCTGGTCCTCGCCCGGGGCCGCCTCGCCGTACATCCGGCGCAGACCGTCCTTGACGATCGCCGCGATCTCGTAGGCGAAGGCGGGGTCGTAGGACAGTGCGGCCGGGTTGGTCGCCGCGATGACGGGGGAGTGGCCGTCGGCGTGCTGCAGGCCCTCACCGGTCAGGGTCGTACGACCGGCCGTGGCGCCGACCAGGAAGCCGCGGCCGAGCTGGTCGCCGAGCTGCCACATCTGGTCGGCCGTGCGCTGCCAGCCGAACATCGAGTAGAAGATGTAGAACGGGATCATCGTTTCGCCGTGCGTGGAGTACGCGGTGGACGCTGCGATGAAGTCCGCCATGGAACCGGCCTCGGTGATCCCCTCGTTGAGGATCTGGCCGTCCCTGGCCTCCTTGTAGTACATCAGCTGGTCGCGGTCGACCGGCTCGTACGTCTGGCCCTTGGGCGAGTAGATGCCGAGGGACGGGAAGAGCGACTCCATACCGAAGGTACGGGCCTCGTCCGGAACGATCGGCACCCAGCGCCTGCCGGTCTCCTTGTCGCGGACCAGGTCCTTGACCAGCCGGACGAACGCCATCGTCGTCGCCAGGTTCTGCGTGCCGGAGCCCTTGTCGAAGGACGCGAACGTCTTGTCGGCGGGGGCCGGCAGCGGGGCCAGGGCGTGCGTGCGGCGGGCTGGGGCCGGGCCGCCGAGGGCCGCGCGGCGCTCCTGGAGGTAACGGACCTCCGGAGAGTCGGCGCCCGGGTGGCCGTAGGGCACCACGCCGTCGACGAACTGGCTGTCGGAGATGGGCAGTTCGAGCAGATCACGCATCTGCTTGAACTCGTCCGTCGACAGCTTCTTCATCTGGTGGTTGGCGTTCTTCGACGCGAAGCCCTCGCCGAGGGTGTGGCCCTTGACCGTCTGGGCCAGGATGACCGTCGGCGCGCCCTTGTGGGCGAGGGCGGCGCGGTAGGCCGCGTACACCTTGCGCGACTCGTGGCCACCGCGGGAGAGGTGGAAGCACTCGAGGATCTTGTCGTCGCTCAGCAGCTTCGCCATCTCGACGAGCGCCGGGTCGGCGCCGAAGAAGTCCTGGCGGATGTAGGCGGCGTCGCGGGTCTGGTACGTCTGCACCTGCGCGTCGGGTACCTGGCGCAGGCGGCGGACGAGCGCGCCCGTGGTGTCGAGCTGGAACAGCTCGTCCCAGGCCGAGCCCCACAGCGACTTCACGACGTTCCAGCCGGCGCCGCGGAACTGGGCCTCCAGCTCCTGCACGATCTTGAAGTTCGCGCGGACCGGGCCGTCGAGGCGCTGCAGGTTGCAGTTGATGACGAAGGTCAGGTTGTCCAGACCCTCGCGGGCGGCCAGCGCGAGTGCCGCCGTCGACTCCGGCTCGTCCATCTCGCCGTCACCGAGGAAGGCCCACACGTGGGACGCGGAGACGTCCTTGATGGCGCGGTTGGTGAGGTAGCGGTTGAAGCGGGCCTGGTAGATCGCCGACAGCGGGCCGAGGCCCATGGAGACGGTCGGGAACTCCCACAGCCAGGGCAGCCGGCGCGGGTGCGGGTACGACGGGAGGCCGTTGCCGCCCGCCTCCTGGCGGAAGTTGTCCAGGTGGTGCTCGTTCAGGCGTCCGTCGAGGAAGGCACGGGCGTAGATGCCGGGGGAGGCGTGGCCCTGGATGTAGAGCTGGTCGCCGGACCCGTCACCCTCCTTGCCCTTGAAGAAGTGGTTGAAGCCGGTCTCGTAGAGCCAGGCCGCGGAGGCGAAGGTGGCGATGTGGCCGCCGACGCCGTGCTTCGCGCCCCGGGTCACCATCGCGGCCGCGTTCCAGCGGTTCCACGCGGTGATCCGGGCCTCCATCGCCTCGTCGCCGTCCACGACGGGCTCGGCGGCGGTGGGGATGGTGTTGACGTAGTCGGTCTCGAGCAGCTTGGGCAGCGCGAGACCGTTGCCCTCGGCGCGCTCCAGCGTGCGGCGCATCAGGTACGCGGCACGGTGCGGCCCGGCCGCCTGGGTGACGGCGTCCAGGGAGGCCTGCCATTCGGCGGTCTCCTCGGGGTCGCGGTCCGGGAGCTGGTCGAGCTCGCTCGGCTGGATAGCGGTGGGGTCGGTCATTGCGCCGCCTTCCGGATGCGGAGGGGGGTTCCCTCATCGGCAAGGGGTTTTCGGGTGTGCCCTTGGTCTATGGCAGGACAGGGCGGAGGGCTCTTGTAGGAGCCCGTCGGTGACTGTAACTCCCTGATCGATGATCGATCAAAGGATTCCGAGGGAAAACCTCGTCAGATCGCGAAAGTCGGCACGGGGTGCCTGGAAGCCAGGCACGGGGTGCCGTGAAAATCGTTGGTTCTCGCAGGTGAGAGCACGGTTGAGCGCGGCTGCGCTCCCCTGCGCCGACCCCGGCCGGCGGCCCTCACGGGCGCGGGGCGCACCCGAGGACATGGGCCTTCACGAGGTCGGCGATCAGCGGATCGCGCCGCCGGAAGGCGTCCACGAGGGCCTCGTGCTCCTCCGCGTACGACTGCTGCACCGTTCCCAGCCACCGGATGGACAGGGCCGTGAAGACCTCGATGCCGAGGCCCTCCCAGGTGTGCAGGAGGACGGAGTTGCCGGCCGCCCTGACCAGCTCGCGGTGGAACCCCACGGTGTGCCGCACCTGACCGGTCCCGTCGGCCAGCCGGTCGGCCTCGTACAGCGCCGTCACGTGCGGCTCCAGCGCCGAGCAGTCCTCGGCGAGCCGCTCGGCGGCCAGCTCCGCGGCGATGGCCTCCAGACCGGCTCGGACGGGGTAGCTCTCCTCCAGGTCGGCGGCCGTCAGATTGCGCACCCGCACGCCCTTGTTCGGCGCCGACTCGATCAGCCGCAGCGACTCCAGCTCGCGCAGCGCCTCCCGCACCGGGGTCTGGCTGACCTCCAGCTCGGTGGCGATCCGCCGCTCCACGATCCGCTCGCCCGGCTTCCAGCGCCCGCTGACGATCCCCTCCACGATGTGCTCGCGGATCTGTTCGCGCAGCGAGTGGACGACGGGCGCGGTCATGAAGGCTCCTTTGGGAGGGGTGCGGAACCCCGGGGGCGTTTGACGTTTAGACAATAAGGCCGTGGCCCGCTCGGTGAGGGGCGCATGGCGGCGCTTTCCCGCAGGTGAGACGAGACTTACACGCTGTCAGAGTGTTCCCGGCCGTAAAGACCTGTACCGGGTGATGTCCGGACTCGTCACGTCCGTGCCACTCCGGGAACCCGGACGTCCCGGACTCGGTGGCGATGGTCAGAGGGGGCGCCGGCGGCGGCACCCCCGGTCGCCTCGGGGGATGTCATGAATGGTCGGATACGCGCACGGGGCCTCGGCCGGACGGTCACGGCGGCAGCGGCAGCGGCAGCGGCGGTGGCACTGGTCACCGGTGGGGCGACGGGCTGCAGGCCGATGGACACGGGGGCGGATTCGCGGCCGGGCGACGTACGGACCGCGGGGGCGGTCGCCGGGGCGGGAGCGGCCGGTCCGTCGGGCTCGGCGGGGTCCGGTACCGCTCCTTCGGGGGCAGCGGGGGCAGCGGGGGCAGCGGGGGCAGCAGGGGCAGCGGGGTCCGGGAGCCCGGGAGCCGGTGTCGCGCGGCAGCCCGCCGGTCCCGGGGGCGCCTGTGTCTTCGTCAAACCGGACGGCGCCCAACGGCTCGGCCACACCGGCTGGGGCTTCCGCGTCACGGGTACCGACCGCTGGGAGTACGGCGCCGTCGAGAACCCCTCGAACGCCCTCTACACCCCGCCCGGCGGAGACATCGGAGCCTGGCACGCGCGGGGCACCTACGCCCGGATGCTGGGCGACATGTCCCGCGGCGGGCTCCTCCGGGCTCGTGCCTCCGGCCGATCGGCGGGGACCCCCGTGGCGGGTGGGCCGGCCCACCCGTACAGCCGCTACCGCTGCACGTCCTCCCCACGCGGCGACGTCACCGCGGCCCGCGTCATGATCCGCACCGTCGCCGGCCGCGGTTTCCTGGTCGGCGTCGACCCCCGCACGGGAGAGTTCGGCTCCCGCGACTGCCTCGACGCCACGTACGACATCCTGAAGGCCTACCGTGCCCGGCACCTGACGCCCGCGTTCCCTGCGGAGATCCCGAACGTGTGGGTGGAGACGCTGGTGCTGTGGAGCGACCACGAGGTGACACCCGGGTAGGCCCACACCCGGTGGGGACCAGGTCCGCATCCGGTGGAAACACGGCACCCCCGCCCGGAGTTCCGGACGGGGGTGCCGCGGCAGCGCGTGAGCGGTGGGGGCTACAGGCCGAGCTCGACCTCGAACTCGCCCGCCTCCAGGATCGCCTTGACCGCGGTCAGGTAACGGGCCGCGTCGGCGCCGTCCACCAGACGGTGGTCGTAGGAGAGCGTCAGGTAGGTCATGTCGCGGACGCCGATGACGGTGCCCTCTTCCGTCTCGATGACGGCCGGACGCTTGACCGTGGCACCGATGCCCAGGATCGCGACCTGGTTCGGCGGCACGATGATCGTGTCGAAGAGCGCGCCGCGCGAGCCGGTGTTGGAGATGGTGAAGGTCGCGCCGGACAGCTCGTCCGGAGTGATCTTGTTCGCCCGGACCTTGCCCGCCAGGTCGGCGGTGGCCTTGGCGATACCCGCGATGTTCAGGTCGCCCGCGCGCTTGATGACCGGGGTCATCAGGCCCTTCTCCGAGTCCACCGCGATACCGATGTTCTCGGTGTCGAAGTAGGTGATCGTGCCCTCGTCCACGTTGATCCGGGCGTTGACGGCCGGGTGGGCCTTCAGCGCCTGGGCCGCCGCCTTCACGAAGAACGGCATCGGGGAGAGCTTGACGCCCTCGCGGGCCGCGAAGGAGTCCTTCGCCTGCGCGCGGAGCCTCATCAGCTTGGTGATGTCGACCTCGACGACCGAGGACAGCTGCGCCTGCTCGTGCAGGGCCTTCACCATGTTGTCGCCGATGACCTTGCGGATGCGGGGCATCTTGACGGTCTGGCCGCGCAGCGGGGAGACCTCCAGGACCGGCGCCTTCTTGGCGGAGGCGGCCGGAGCGGAGGCGACCGGCGCCGGAGCGGCGGCCGCGGCCTTCACGGCCTCGGCGGCCGCGATGACGTCCTGCTTGCGGATACGACCGCCGACGCCGGTGCCCTTGACGGCGGCCAGGTCGACGCCGTTCTCGGCGGCGAGCTTGCGCACCAGCGGGGTCACGTACGCGCCGTCGTCACCGGCGGTCGCGGCGGGCGCCGGAGCCGGGGTGACGGGGGCGGGCGCGGCGACCGGCGCGGCCGGGGCGGGCTGGACCGGAGCCGGCGCGGCGGCGGCCGGAGCCGGGACGGCGGGGGCGGCCGGAGCAGCCGGAGCAGCCGGAGCCGCAGGCGCCGCAGGCGCCGCGGCGGGGGCGGCCGGAGCGGCCGGAGCGGCAGCGGCCGGAGCCGCGCCCGGAGCGCCGATGACGGCCAGCTTCGCACCGACCTCGGCGGTCTCGTCCTCGCCGACCACGATCTCCAGCAGCACGCCGGCGACCGGCGCGGGGATCTCGGTGTCGACCTTGTCCGTGGAGACCTCGAGCAGGGGCTCGTCCTCCGCGACCTCCTCGCCGACCTGCTTCAGCCAGCGGGTGACGGTGCCCTCGGTGACCGACTCGCCCAGCGCGGGCAGCACGACGTCGGTACCGGAGGCGCCACCGGCCGGAGCGGCGGGGGCGGCGGGCGCGGCCGGGGCCGCGGGAGCCTCGGCGACCGGGGCGGGGGCGGCCGGAGCGGCGGCCGGGGCCGGAGCCTCGGCGGCGGCGGGAGCCTCGGCGGCGGCGGGAGCGCCCGTGCCGTCGTCGATCACGGCCAGCTCGGCGCCGACCTCGACGGTCTCGTCCTCGGCGACCTTGATGGACGCCAGGATGCCGGCGGCGGGAGAGGGGATCTCGGTGTCGACCTTGTCCGTCGACACCTCCAGCAGCGGCTCGTCGGCCTCGACGCGCTCGCCCTCGGCCTTCAGCCAGCGGGTGACAGTGCCCTCGGTGACGCTCTCACCGAGCGCCGGAAGGGTTACGGAAACCGGCATGGTTTCTGTTGCTCCTTATTGGGGTCTCCCCTTGCTCGATCGGGATCGAGAGCTCGGGGAAGGTGCGGAAGTCTGTGGTCGTCGTCGCGCCCTGCTCGACGCGGTGACTGGGTGCAGCCGCCGGCCGGGGGGACCGGCCGGTGGCCGCGATCAGTCGTGCGAGTGCAGCGGCTTGCCCGCGAGGGCGAGGTGGGCCTCGCCGAGCGCCTCGTTCTGCGTCGGGTGGGCGTGGATGAGCTGAGCGACCTCGGCCGGCAGCGCTTCCCAGTTGTAGATCAGCTGGGCTTCGCCGACCTGCTCGCCCATGCGGTCGCCGACCATGTGGACGCCGACCACGGCACCGTCCTTCACCTGGACGAGCTTGATCTCGCCCGCGGTGTTGAGGATCTTGCTCTTGCCGTTGCCCGCCAGGTTGTACTTGAGAGCGACGACCTTGTCCGCGCCGTAGATCTCCTTGGCCTTGGCCTCGGAGATGCCCACGGAGGCGACCTCGGGGTGGCAGTACGTCACCCGGGGGACACCGTCGTAGTCGATCGGGACGACCTTCTGGCCGGCCAGACGCTCCGCGACCAGCATGCCCTCGGCGAAGCCGACGTGCGCGAGCTGGAGGGTCGGGACGAGGTCGCCGACCGCGGAGATGGTCGGGACGTTCGTCCGCATGTACTCGTCGACCAGGACGTAGCCGCGGTCCATCGCGACGCCCTGCTCCTCGTAGCCGAGACCGGCCGAGACCGGGCCGCGGCCGACGGCGACGAGCAGGAGCTCGGCCTCGAACTCCTTGCCGTCCGCGAGGGTGACCTTGACACCGTTCTGGGTGTATTCGGCCTTCGAGAAGAAGGTGCCCAGGTTGAACTTGATGCCGCGCTTGCGGAACGCGCGCTCAAGAAGCTTGGAGGAGTTCTCGTCCTCGACGGGGACGAGGTGCTTGAGGCCCTCGATGACCGTCACGTCGGTGCCGAAGGACTTCCACGCCGAGGCGAACTCGACGCCGATGACGCCGCCGCCGAGCACGATCGCGGACTGCGGGACGCGGTCCAGGACGAGCGCGTGGTCCGAGGAGATGATGCGGTTGCCGTCGATCTCCAGGCCCGGCAGCGACTTCGGCACGGAGCCGGTCGCGAGGAGCACGTGGCGGCCCTGGACGCGCTGCCCGTTCACGTCGACGGAGGTCGGGGAGGACAGACGGCCCTCACCCTCGATGTACGTCACCTTGCGGGACGCGATGAGACCCTGCAGACCCTTGTACAGGCCCGAGATGACGCCGTCCTTGTACTTGTGGACGGCGGGTACGTCGATGCCCTCGAAGGTGGCCTTGACGCCGAACTGCTCGCTCTCGCGGGCCTGATCGGCGATCTCGCCCGCGTGGAGCAGGGCCTTGGTGGGGATGCACCCCCGGTGCAGGCAGGTACCGCCGACCTTGTCCTTCTCGATCAGGGCGACGTCCAGGCCCAGCTGCGCTCCGCGCAGCGCCGCGGCGTAACCGCCGCTACCGCCGCCGAGGATCACTAGGTCGAAAACGGTGCTGGCGTCGTTCGCCACGTCACGTCCTCCATGCATGTGCGCCGTACGCCGGGCACCGTTGTCCCTTGCGGGTGGTTGACCGGTCGGTCGGCTGGTGTCCGGCCGCTCTTTCTTCGGCCCTGTGGTGGGGGCCCTGTCCTGCCGAGAACCCATCTTCGCACTTGTCGAGGGCGAGCGAGACGCCGGGCCGGTGTGTGGGACGTCTGATCCATCACGTCGACGGGGTGCGGAGCCGGGTGAACCTGCGGATTTCGTCGAAGGCGAAACCCCCGTACGGCCATACGAACGGCCCCGGGTGAGGGAACACCCGGGGCCGTGCGCCGTACGAAGGCTCAGCCCAGGTCGCCGGCCGCCGTCAGTTCGGCGAGGCGGACCAGGGTGCGGACCGCGGAACCGGTACCGCCCTTGGGGGTGTAGCCGAACGGACCGGCCTCGTTGAACGCGGGGCCCGCGATGTCCAGGTGCGCCCAGGTGATGCCCTCGCCCACGAACTCGCGCAGGAACAGACCGGCGACCAGGCCGCCGCCCATGCGCTCACCCATGTTGGCGATGTCGGCGGTCGGGGAGTCCATGCCCTTGCGCAGGTGCTCGGGCAGCGGCATCGGCCAGGACTCCTCGCCGACCTCCTCGGCGGCCTCGACGATCGAGGCGCGGAACGCGTCGTCGTTGGCCATCACGCCGAAGGTGCGGTTGCCGAGCGCCAGCACCATCGCGCCGGTCAGCGTCGCCACGTCGACGATCGCGTCCGGCTTGTCCTCGGACGCCTTCCACAGCGCGTCCGCGAGGACCAGCCGGCCCTCGGCGTCGGTGTTGAGGACCTCGACGGTCTTGCCGCTGTACATGCGCAGAACGTCACCCGGGCGGGTGGCGGAGCCCGACGGCATGTTCTCGGCGAGCGCGAGCCAGCCGGTGACGTTGACCTCGAGGCCGAGGCGCGCGGCGGCGACCACGGCGGCGAAGACCGCGGCGGCGCCGGCCATGTCGCACTTCATCGTCTCGTTGTGCCCGGCCGGCTTCAGCGAGATGCCGCCCGAGTCGTAGGTGATGCCCTTGCCGACGAAGGCGAGGTGCTTGGTCGCCTTGGCGGAGGTGTACGACAGCTTCACCAGGCGGGGACCGGCGGCCGAGCCGACGCCGACGCCGAGGATGCCGCCGTAGCCGCCCTTGGCCAGGGCCTTCTCGTCGAGCACCTGCACCTTGATGCCGTGCTCCTTGCCGGCCGCGGTGGCGACGGCGGCGAAGGACTCCGGGTTGAGGTCGTTCGGCGGGGTGTTGATGAGGTCGCGGGCGCGGTTGAGCTCCTCGGTCACGGCGGTGGCGCGCGCGATGGCCGCCTTGTACGCCGCGTCCCGGGGCTTTCCGCCGAGCAGCGCGACCTCGCCGAGGGGACCCTTGCCGTTCTTGGCGGCGTCGCCCCGGCCGGTCTCCTTGTAGGCGTCGAAGCCGTACGCGCCCAGGCGGGCTCCCTCGGCGACGGCACCGGCGTCGGCGGCGTCCGTGATCGGCAGCGCGAACGCGGCCTTCTTGGCGCCGGCGAGCGCGCGGGCGGCGACACCGGCGGCACGGCGCAGCGCCTCCGCGTCGAAGCTGTCGTCCTGCTCCGGGACCGCTCCCAGGCCGACGGCCACCACGACAGGGGCCTTGAATCCGGAGGGTGCGGGCAGCTTGGTCACCTCGCCCTCGGACCCGGAGGCGCCGAGGGTCTCCAGGATTCCGGCGAGCCCGCCGTCGTACGCCTTGTCCACGGCCTCGGCGCCCGGTGCGACGACCGGGCCCTTGGGGCCCTTCGCGACACCGACGACGATCGCGTCGGCCCGCAGACCGGACGCTGCGGCGGTGCTGAGAGTGAGAGCAGTCACGGTGGTGAGATCTCCGCTTCCATTGAAGTTCGTGTGGCCGAGTGGGGGTGGGTCGACCGGGCCCGACGGCTGACCCTAGATCCGTCCTCGGGGGCGGTCCTTGCCGGGGCCCCTGACAGGGCGGGCGAAGTACCCGGGACGAGCCTACGCTCGGGGCCGGGTTTCGCTCATTTCTGCGGGCGTTCACCCACAAGTGGCGCGGTGCTGGATTCCCGCCCCTCACTCCTGGTGACCTGAGACACACTCATCGTGTTCCAGTGGGCATGTCGCCCACTGCTTCGCACGATTTCCACAGATCCCCCTCGATTTCCACTCGAAGGGGATCTCCAAGGGGGAGGCGCCACATATGGCACAAAGTCTGCATCGCTGGAGAGGGACGGCCGCCGTTCTGGGGGCCGCCGGACTCCTGGCGCTGGGAGTGGGGGCACCCGGCGCATCCGCGGCCACCGCGCCGCGGATCGATCTCAAGGTCCTGGTCCTCGACAATGGCGCCGGCCAGGTCGGGGCCATCACCGCGGAGCTGAAGAACTCCGGAATTCCTTACACCACGGTCAATCTGGGTGACGCAGGCCGCCCGACCGTCAACGCGACGTTCCTGAGCGACACGGTGAACGGCGTCCCGCGCGCCAAGTACCAGGGCGTCGTCCTGCCGAACGAGGCGCCGTTCGGCCCGGGTTCGGCCGAGCAGACCGCGTTGGAGACGTACGAGAAGACGTTCGGGATCCCGCAGGTCGACGCCTACACCTGGGCACACCCCGAGGTCGGGCTCGACTACACCGACCAGAACGGCGGCTGGTCCGGCGTGCTGGACGGCGCACAGACCCAGGTCACGGCGGCGGGCACGACCGGCCCGTTCCGCTACCTCGACGGACCGCTCACCTTCGAGGACAACGACCCGGCGGTGCAGGAGAGCTACGGCTACGCGGCCCACCCCAGGGAGGGGTTCACCAGCTACCTGAACGCGCCCTCCGGCGGTTCGATGCTCGGCCAGTACGAGCACGACGGGCGCCGCGAACTCGTGGTGACCTTCGCGTACAACCAGTACCAGAAGCAGTTCAAGGTCCTCGCGCGCGGCATCGTCGAATGGCTGACGCAGGGCGTGCACCTCGGACAGAGCAGGAACTACTTCTCCGTCCACGTCGACGACGTCTTCGCGCCCGACGCCCGCTGGGACTCCCAGCGCAACTGCACGCCCGGCGACATCGACTGCGCGGGCGGCGACGGGGAGGACAGCACCACGCCGATCCGGATGACCGCGGACGACGCCGCCTACGCCGCCCAGTGGCAGGCCGACCACGGGTTCACGCTCGACATGGTCTTCAACGCGGGCGCGGGCGAGGAGTGGAAGGCCGAGAACGGCGGCACCGACGCCCTCACCACCCAGCTGCTCGCCGACAAGGCCAAGTTCCGCTGGATGAACCACACCTACACGCACCCGTTCCTCGGCTGCGTCCAGGACACCACGACCGTCCCCTGGACCTGCTCGAAGAACGCCGACGGCTCGACGAAGTACATGAGCCGGGCCGACATCTCCGCGCAGATCTCGCAGAACAACAACTGGGCGGCCTCCCACGGCCTCTCCATCGACCGCACCGAGCTGGTGACCGGCGAGCACTCGGGTCTCAAGACGCTGCCCCAGCAGCCCAACGACAACCCGAACCTCGCGGGCGCCCTCTCCGCCAACGGCGTCAAGTGGACCGGGTCCGACAACTCCCGTGAGCCCGAGCAGCGTGCGGTGGGCAACGCGCTGACCGTTCCCCGTTACCCGATGAACGTGTACTACAACGCCGGAACGGCCGAGGAGATGGCCGACGAGTACAACTGGATCTACAGCTCCCAGGCCGACGGCGGCAGTGGCATCTGCGAGAACAACGCCACGTCCACCTGTCTGCCGGCTCCCCTGAACACGTCCACCGGCTACGCCGACTACATCGTCCCGATGGAGGCGCGCACCGCGCTCGGGCACGCCATCGGCAACGACCCGCGCCCGCACTACGTCCACCAGTCCAACCTGGCCGAGGACCGCATCCTGTACCCGGTCCTGGACAAGGTGCTCGCCGGGTACCGCGCCCTCTACGCCGACAACGCCCCGCTGCAGAACCCCCGGCAGAGCGCGATCGGCACCGAGATGCAGCGCCGCACCGCCTGGCAGGCCGCGGTGGCGAACAACAAGGTCACGGCCTACCGCGTCGGCAACACCGTCACGGTCACCGCCCCGTCCGGGACCCTGATCCCGGTGACCGTGCCTGAGGGGACCAAGAAGCAACTCCTGGTCGGCACGGCCGCGTTCGGAACGCCGTACGCGGGACAGCGCAATGACTGGACCAAGCCGGAGCTCCTTCAGTCCGCACTCAAGCTGAACCTGCCCGCTTAGGCACGGCAGCTCCGCGGCTCGACGCGCACCCCGGTCCGACCGGCCGGGGTGCGCGTCGAGCCGTGCACCGGGGGCCGGGGGGCTCTCCGGAAGAAACAGTCCCAGGGGGGAACCACACATGATGCGCACCGGCCGTCATGTCACCATGCTCACCGAAGGCACCTATCCGCATGTCCACGGCGGGGTCAGCACCTGGTGCGACCAACTGGTCAAGGGCATGCCGGAAGTCGACTTCCACATCGTCTCGCTCACCGGCAGCGGCCGCGAACCCGTGACCTGGGAACTGCCGCCCAACATCTACCGGCACACCTCCGTACCGACCTGGGGGCCACGGCCCGGCCGCGCCCGGCCACCGCTGGGCCGCGCCCTCCGCCGCTTCACCGAGACCTACGAGCGCTTCCTGTTCGCCTTCCTCGACCCTGACACGCCAGAGGACTTCGGTGACGCCCTGTACGAACTGGCCGAACTCGCCCGTGCCGGACGCCTGTCGGCCGCCCTGCGCAGCGAATCGGCGCTCCGCTCGCTGATGTTGATCTGGACGATGCCGCATCTGCCGACGGCCGCCGCCCGGCCCACCGTGCACGACGCGCTCACGGCGACGGACCTGCTCGAGCACGCGCTGCGCCCGCTCGGTGTCCGCATCCCCGAGGACTCCGTCGCCCACGCGGTCAGCAGCGGACTCGCCACGCTGCCCGCCCTCGTCGCGCACCACCTGGACGGGGTCCCGTTCCTGCTCACCGAGCACGGCATCTACATGCGCGAGCGCTATCTCGGCTACCGCGCACTCCAACAGCGCTGGCCCGTCAAGGCGTTCATGCTCGGCTTCTACCGCGAGCTGAACTCCCTCGGCTACCGAGCCGCCGACCTCATCACCCCCTGCAACCAGTACAACCGCCGCTGGGAGGAACGCGGCGGCGCCGACGGCGACCGGATCCGCACGGTCTACAACGGCGTCGACCCGCACGCCTTCCCGCACGCCGGCCCCGAACCCGCCGTGCCCACCCTCACCTGGTGCGGCCGGGTCGACCCCATCAAGGACCTGGAGACACTCCTGCGCGCCTACGCCGTGGTGCGCGCCGAACTGCCCGACACCCGGCTCCGGTTGTTCGGTCCCGTGCCGCCCGGCGGCGAGGCGTACCGGACCCGCCTGGAGAAACTCGCCGCCGAACTGGGCGTCACCGACGGACTGACCTTCGAGGGCCGCATCACCGAGGTGTGGCGCGCCTACGCGGCCGGTCACATCGTCATGCTGTCCTCGATCTCCGAGGGCTTCCCGTTCTCGATCATCGAGGCGATGTCCTGCGGCCGTACGACGGTCTCCACGGACGTGGGCGGGGTCCGCGAGGCGGTCGGTGACACCGGCATCGTCGTCCCGCCGCGCGAGCCGGAGAAGATGGCCGCCGCCGCGCTCACCCTGCTGCGTGACGACGAACGACGCCTGGATCTAGGAGAGTTGTCCCGCCAGCGGGTCATCGACCGGTTCACTCTGCGCCGTTCCGTCGACGCCTTCAGGACGGTCTACCAGGAACTGGCGGGCCGGCCCGAGGTGTACGAGCCCGCCGTCGAGACCGTGGACGACTGGACCGTCGAACTGCGCGACCCCTGGTACCAGGCCGTCGCCACGGACGGGACCGGCTGGTGAGCGGCTCCCTGCACACGCCGCCCGGGGCCCACCGGGACACGCGTGCCCGGGTACCGAGCCAGCGCCGCTCGACGAGCTGGGCGCATCCCGACCCGATCGACGAACTGGCCGAGAGTCTCGGGGAGTTCGTCTCCGCGGCCGTCCACCCCGACGAGGTGGCCGCGCTGCTCGAATCCGACGGTCTGTCGGACGACCAGATACGCGAACGGTACGGCGTCAAGAACTCCTTCGCCCTCGCGGAGGAGTTGTTCGAGCGGGTCGACCGTGCCTATCCCGAACCGGAGGGCCCGGCTCACGACCCGTGGCGGATCGGACTCCTCGGCTGTCTCCTGAGGGGCATCGTCTTCGCCCTGCCCGGCCTCGGCTATGTCCTCGCGGCACCGCTTCTCGCGGGGCCCAAGGGCGCGTTCGGGCTTCCGGCCGGCACCGTTCCGATGCTCGCCGGGGCGTTGTGCGGGTGGACCTGGAACCAGGGGCTCGCGTACCGCGCGTACACCTGGATGGGGCTCGGCGACCGCACGGCCGCCCGCCGCGCGCTGCTCGTCGGGACACCGGTCGGCGTCCTGCTCGGTTCCCTGGTGGCCTTCGCGGCGGCCGGTACGGCCGGCGGGGGCGCCGTGGCCTTCGCCGCCGGGCAGTCCGGCTATCTGGGCGCGGCCACCGTCCTGCTCGTGACGGGCCGGGAGCGCACGCTGCTCGCCGCCCTGACGCCCATGACGGCGGGCGCGATCGTCACCGTGTTCCAGCCGGTCCCGGACCTGGCGCGGGTGGCGTTGCTGCTGGGCTCGCTGGCGGCGGTCGCCCTGCTCGGTCTGCTCGAAGTGGCGCCCGCCGTCAGGGAGTCGGGGGAGGGGAGCTGGAGCGCGGGGCTTCTCGCGCTGTTGCCGTACGGGAACGCGCCGGGCGGCGCGGAGCCGTCCGGGCGGGCCGGTGAACCGCGGGCGGCCTCCACGGGCCGGCCGTCCGCCAAGGTTTCCGAGGCAGACCCGGCCCGCCTCGAGGGCGTCGTAGCGCGGCTGCGCGCCCGCAGGTCCGCCCCGCGCCGGCACGCCGGCACCCTCCCGTACGCCCTCTTCGGGCTCGGCAGCGGTGTCCTCGTGCTGTACGCGGCACTCGGAGACGTCCTGACGGGAGCCCGCGCGTCGGTCGCCGCACCGGCCGCGGTCGCGCTGACACTCAGCATGGGGCCCGCGGAGTGGCTGCTGTTCCGGTTCCGCAGCGGGAGCCTGGCCGGGCAGCGTTCCAGCACGTCCGCGAGGCGTTTCCGGCGCGCCACCGGCGGTGCCCTGGTCCGCTGCCTGGCCGGCTACCTCGCCGCACTCCTCGTGCTCGGCCTCGGCACCTCCGCGCTGTGGCCGCACGCGCCCACGACCGCGGACGGGGTCCGGCTCGCCGGACTGCTCCTGCTGGGTGTGGTCATGTGGACCGGGCTGCTGCTCCAGTCCTTCGGCGCCGTCACCGGCACGGCCGCGATCGTCTGTGCCGCCGCGCTCGCCCAGACCGCGGCCCTCGCGACGCACACGGGCGACGCGCACTGGGTGGGCCTGATCGTGTACGGCACGGCGGCCGGCGCCCAGACCGCGCTCGTCTGCGCCCTGCTGGGAAAGGCGACGGCCCACCGATGAACCCGCCGGCCACCGGCACGCGGAGGAGAGCCCGCCCATGAGCCCGCCCATGAGACCACCCCTGAGCCCTTCCCCGAGCGCGCCCGGCGGCACTCCGGGCGCGCCGACCTCGAAGACCCTTCTCGTCCCGTACTACGAACACCCTTCCGTCCGCCCGGCCGAATGGGACGCGCTCGTCGCCGCCGCGCCCCGGCTGCACGGCGTCGTGCTGAACCCCGCCAGCGGACCCGGCAAACGTCCCGACCCGGCGTTCGCGGCTGTCGCCGGGCGATTGCGCGCGGCGGACGTCCGGGTGCTCGGCTATGTCGACACGGACTACGGGCGCAGACCGCTCGCGGACGTCGTACGCGATCTGACCCGGCATCGCGACTGGTACGGCACCGACGGCACGTTCCTCGACCAGGCCGCCGCCGTGGAGAGCGAGTTCGGGTACTACCGGCGGCTGGCGGCGGCGGCCCGGGGACTCGGCGGCGGCCTCGTCCTCAACCACGGCACGGCACCGCACCCCTCGTACGCCCGGATCGCCGACGTGCTCGTCACCTTCGAGGGCACCTGGACCAGCTACCGCAGGAGACCCCCGCCGCCGTGGACCGGTGCCGGGGCGAGCCTCTGCCATCTCGTCCACGGGGTACCGGCCGGCGCCGACACGGCGGCGCTGGCACGCGAGCGGGGGGCCGCGCTGTACTGCGCGGTCCCCGGTGTGGGGGACCACCCCTGGGGCACGCTGCCGCACGCCCTGGCGCCCGTCCCGTGAAACGCCCTCCGCCCCAGTCCCGCCACCCGAAGCCGGGCGCGACGCTTAAGGAGTGGTGAACGGGGGCGGGGTGCCGGGCATGCCGCGCCCGAGGCCCGTCACCGCGGTTCCCGACACCCGGTCCGCCAGCGAGCGGCGGCTCGGGGCGAGCACGGGCAGCGCGTTCAGGAAGAAGATCACGACGGCGACGGTCCACACCAGCACCGAGAGGACGAACTCGCCCTCCACCAACAGGATGCAGGCCACCGCGTACACGGCGACGTCGGCCGTCGTGGTCACCGCGGCCCGCAGCGCCGCACGGCGCGGAGCGGACGGCGTGACCTTCAGGCCGAGCAGGGCCTTCCCGACGGTCCGTCCGGTGAGGGCGAGCGCCGACCACTGGTAGAGGAAGGTCGCGACCACCAGCAGCCCGAAGGCCTGCTCCACGTCCCGGACCGCCCTGCGCCAGAGCGAGAGCCCGAACCCCTCGGAGGCGCCGACGACATCGCCGCGCGAGGTGAGGAGGTCCCAGCCGCCGCGCGTCGCGAGATCCGGCACGTCCGCCACGAGCGCGGAGACGCGGTGGAAGGTGAGCACGGCGAGCGCGGACGCCGCCGCGAGCACCAGCGCGAAGTCGATGAACCACGCCATGAGGCGCCGAGATTTCGGCAGTGGCAGCACGTTCGGCACAGACGTCCCCCGATCACGATCCGTTGTCTGTTCGGCCGCTCAGATTAGTGGGGGCGCCGGCTCGCGGCGGCGTTCGCCGGTGATCGTTCCAGGCCGGTGACAGAACGGTGATCAGCCCAGCGAGAGAACCACGAGCGCGGTCGTCGCCGCCGTCTCCGCGAGGCCCCCGAACACGTCGCCGGTGATCCCGCCGAAGCGGCGGGTGCAGTGCCGCAGCAGCAGTTCGGCGGCCACGCAGGAGGCGCCCGCCGCCACCGCGGCGCGCACCAGGTCGTACGACCCGACGAGCGCGCCGCCACCCGCCGCCGCGCCGGTCACGGCCACCGCCACCAGCAGCGCGGCGCGGGGCGGAACGGTTCCCGCGACCGCCGCGCCCAGGCCCTCGGGCCGGGCCGCGGGCACCCCGGTGCGGGCGGCGAGCGTGAGGGCGAGGCGGGCCACGGTGGCCGAGACGACGGCGGCGAGGGCACCCCGGGCCCAGGAGGAGTCGTAGGCCTGGGCGAGTGCGGCCACCTGGGCGAGCAGGACGAACATCAGGGTGATCACACCGAACGGGCCGATGTCCGACTGTTTCATGATCCGCAGCGCGTCCTCGGCGGGCTTGCCGCTGCCCAGCCCGTCCGCGGTGTCGGCGAGGCCGTCGAGGTGCAGGCCGCGGGTGAGCGCGGCCGGTACGGCGGCGGTGGCCACGGCCGCGAGCAGCGGGCCGGCGCCCATGGCCAGCAGTGCCAAGCCCACCAGGGCGGCGCACGCCCCGACCACGACCCCGGCCAGGGGGGCGCACAGCATGCCGCCGCGAGCCGCGTCGCGGTCCCAGCGGGTCACCTTCACGGGGAGCGCGGTGAGGGTGCCGAAGGCGAAACGGAGGCTGTCGGGGAGAGAGGCCCCGGAGGCGGTCTTGGACATCGGCGCAGGCTACCCGGACGCCCGGAGGGCGGATACAGCGGCGATGGATAAAGTTCGCATATGGGTCATTGGTTGCAGCGGAACATCGTCGAGCCCGGGAAACTCCCCCTGTTGCTGGCGCTGGCCTCGTTCGTCCTGACCTTCGTGGTCACCCGTGTCGTCGTGCGGCTCATCCGCGCCGGCAAGGGGCCCTTCGGCAACGTCAAAGCCGGTGATCTGCACATCCACCACGTGGTGCCCGGCGTCGTGCTCACGGTGATCGGGGGCTTCGGGGCGGTCGCCAGCAGCCGGTACGGGTTCTGGCCGTGCGTGTGTGCCGTGGTGTTCGGCATCGGAGCGGGCCTCGTGCTCGACGAGTTCGCGCTGATCCTGCACCTCGACGACGTCTACTGGACCGAGGCCGGGCGCAAGAGCGTCGAGATCGTGGTGATCACGGCGGCCCTGGTCGGGCTGATGCTCAGCGGCTTCTCGCCGCTCGGCGTCAACGACACCACCGACCAGGAGTTGCAGGACCGCGCCAGCGTGATCGTGACCATCGCCCTGAACTTCCTCTTCGCGCTGATCGCCCTCAGCAAGGGGAAGGCCCGCACGGCCATTTTCGGGGTGATCATTCCCTTCATCGCCCTGATCGGCTCGATCCGGCTGGCCAAGCCCGGTTCGCCGTGGGCCAAGCGCTTCTACCGGCGCCGGCCGCGCGCCCGCGCCCGGTCCCGGCTGCGCTTCTACCGGCACGACCGCCGCTGGGCGGGCCCCAGCCGCAAGGTTCAGGACTGGATCGGCGGCAAACCCGACCCCGAGCCCGCCCGTTCCCTGTCCGAAAGGCCGTGACGCGCCGCGGAGACACAGCACATCACCAGTACCGCCGCGATGGCCGCCAGGTGTTCCTTGCCCGCCAGGTTGTCCTTGAGGAGCACCTCGACCACCATGGCGCCGATCACCACCCCCGCCGTCACATACGCCCGGTAGCGCCAGCCGAGGAACACGGCGAGGCCCACCACGGCCGCCGACGGGCCGGTGTCGACGACCTGGGCGTCCGCCCCGGGCAGACCCAGCGGATGGTGCGGGCCGAGGGCGATGCCGACGCGGGCGTAGAGCGTCCCGGCCAGCGTGGCGACGTACGCGATGACGAGCGTGCGCCACCAGCCCAGACAGATCTCGGCGATCCCGAAGACGAGGAGGATCTGCGCGAGGGCGCCCCACACGGGCAGATCCAGTGCCGGTACGAACAGGGAGAGCGGAGTGCGGAGCAGGGCGAGCGGCAGCGGTTCCTCGGCCCGGACGGAGCCGGCGTTCTGCACCAGCTGATAGCCCCAGGACTGGTTCTGGACGAACTGGAGAACCGCCGTCAGGCACACCGCGCCGAGGGTCATCGGAACCGCCCGCCACCGCCTCGCCACCAGGGCCCGGCGCGCGGTGACGTACAGCGGACCCCACTCGGCGCGGGCCCAGCCGGCGAGCCTGCTCATCCGGCGGCCCCCACGGCCCGTCGCGCACCGGTCCCCGGCGGTCTCATCTGTGCGATTCCAGGTGCTTGCGGTGCAGCCACTTCGGCAGGCCCGGCGCCTCCAGGAACCCCTCGGCGCGTGCGGACGCGACACCGATGCGCAGCAGGTCGGCGCTCTTCTCGAAGAGCAGGAACCGCGGCTCCCAGATGGGCCGGTACTTGGCGTTGGCCCGGTACAGCGACTCGATCTGCCACCAGCGCGAGAAGAAGCTGAGCAGCGAGCGCCACAGCCGCAGCACCGGTCCCGCGCCGAGCCGCGCTCCGCGTTCGAAGACCGAACGGAACATGGCGAAGTTGAGCGAGACCTGGGTGATCCCGATCTCCTGGGCGCGCCGCAGGAGTTCGATCACCATGAACTCCATCAGCCCGTTCTCCGCGTCGCGGTCGCGCCGCATCAGGTCCAGCGAGAGCCCGTTCGGCCCCCACGGCACGAAGGACAGCACTGCCCTCAACCCGCCCTCGGCATCGGTGCATTCGAGCATCACGCAGCGCCCGTCCTCGGGATCGCCGAGGCGGCCGAGCGCCATGCTGAAGCCGCGCTCGGTCGCGCCGTCGCGCCAGTCGTCCGCACGCCTGAGCAGATACGCCAGCTCGGCGGCCGGGATGTCCTCGTGCCGTCGGATGCGCACCCGGTACCCGGCCCGCTTGACCCGGTTGTAGGCCTGCCGGACGGTACGCATGGCCCGTCCTTCGAGGGTGAACTCGGCCGTCTCCACGAGGGCTTCGTCGCCGAGCTCGAGGGCGTCGAGACCGTGCCGGGAGTAGATGGTGCCCGCCTCCTCGCTAGCGCCCATCACCGCCGGGATCCAGCCGTGCTCCCGGGCCTCGGCGAGCCAGGGTTCGATGGCGCCGGGCCAGGCCTCCGGGTCGCCGATGGGGTCGCCGCTCGCCAGGGACACCCCGCCCACCACGCGGTACGCCACCGCCGCCTTGCCGGTGGGCGACCAGACCACGCTCTTCTCCCGGCGCAGCGCGAAGTAGCCCAGCGAGTCCCGGTCGCCGTTGCGGTCGAGCAGGGCGCGCAGCCGCTTCTCGTCGTCCTCGGTGAGCGGGTCGACGGCACGCCGGGAGCGGAAGGCCGCGTAGAGGACGGCGAGCACCAGCAGGGTGCTGAGCACGTTGATGCCGACCACGACCCAGTTGGGCGTCGAGATCCCGGGGTAGTGGGAGTCGTCGGCGGCGACCGAGACGAGCCGCAGGGTGCCGTAGCGCCAGCGGTCCAGGAAGGTCGAACGGTGGGCGTCGTGCGCTTCGTTGGTGACCGTGACCAGCAGCGCGGCGAGCAGGGAGGTGACCAGCAGCCCGCCGACCGCGACGGCCGCGGCGAGCTTCGGGTTCGACCGGTCGCCCTTGGCGTAGAACTCCCGGCGGCCGACGGCGAGGGAGCCCACGAAGGCCGCGGTCAGCACGAGCGACACCCAGTTCTGCGCGTACTGGCGGATCTCCGGGAATGCCATCGCGACGGCGAACAGCAGCAGGAACATGCCGCTCAGCACGGAGTTGAGGATCCACGCGGCCCGCTTGCGCCGCCGCATCGTGATGGCCAGGAACATCGTGAACACCCCGGAGGCGAATCCGGCGGTCAGCAGGTACGGGGTGAAGTAGTTCTCGGTGTTGTGCCGTCGTACGTCCTGTCCGAGCGACACCCACACGGCGCTCAGAAAGTTGATGAACGTGACCGCGCGCAGATACCAGACGGCGAAGGCGGCGGACCGCCGCGAGGCGGCCGTGGACCGCCGGTCCCCGTCGTTCCGGCGGACCGACGCCCGTTCCTGGTCAACGGCAATTCGGGCATCTCCCATAAAGCGCGATGATATGGGGCATTGTGCCCCGCGCGGGGGAGGGCCGGTGCGGGTGGTGCCCCGCCGGGCGGCGGGTCCTGCTCCTACCGATGCCCCGGGGGTGCTCGGCTGCCGGGGCACCGGTTCTCATGGCCCCGGACCGGGGGCCGGGCGGCACCTCGTCCCGGCCCGGCGCCCGATGGCGGGCGTCGGGCCCGGGTGCGGCCTCGAAGCGGAGGCCGGCGACTTCGGTCGGCGCGCCGTCCCGGCCGGGACCTGGGGAGTTGGCGTCGAAGCCGGGTGCCCCGGGCCGAGGACGCCGGCTCCGGTCGGTGAACCGTCCGGGACGGGCCCGGGGAGTTGGCCCCCGCCCCGGGTGTGCCCCCGGGGCGGGGGCGGCCGGCCCGGTCGGTGAACGTCCTGGGCGGGGCCGGTGAGTCGGCGTCGCGCGTGGGCGCTCCCGAGGGCGGGGGCGGGCAGTCCGGCCGGCCGGTCGTCCCGGCGCGGGCCGGACGGTCGGCGCCGGGTACGGGCGCGGCCTCGGAGGCCGGGCGGCTACGCGTCCCGCCCGGGGGTCGGGGAGTCGGTGTCGGGCCCGGGCGCGGTCTGAGCACCGGGGGCGGACTCGGCATCAGCCTCCGACCGGGAGCCGGTCCCGGAGTCGGTTCCTGAGCCGGTCCCGGTCCCGGGGTCGGTCCCTGAGTCGGTCCCGGTCCCGGGGTCGGTCCCTGAGCTGGCCCCGGTTCCTGAGCCGGTTCCTGAGCCGGTCCCGGTGTCGGTTCCTGAGCTGCCCCCGGTCTCGGTGTCGGTTCCTGAGCCGGTCCCGGTCTCGGTGTCGGTTCCTGAGTCGGTCCCGGTCCCGGTGTCGGTCCCTGAGCCTGCCCCGGCCCCTCAGTCGGTTCCTGAGCCGGTCCCGGAGTCGGTGTCGGTTCCTGGGCCGGTCCCGGAGTCGGTGTCGGTTCCTGAGCCGGTCCCGGGGTCCGTGTCGGTCTCGGTGTCGGAAGCGGTGTCGGGCTCGGAGTCTTGCTTGGGGTCTGCTTCCGGGGCCGTCTCCGCCTCCGGAGAGGGGGCTTCCGGAAGGTCCGCCGCGAGGCTCGCCGCGGCCTGGACCAGCGGCAGCGCGAGCAGGGCGCCCGCCCCCTCGCCCACTGTCACCCCGTGGTCGAGCAGCGGTTCGAGGGCCATCCGGTCCAGTGCCTTGGCCTGCGCCGGCTCCCCGCTGCTCTGCCCGGCCAGCCACCAGTCCGGCGCGCGGAAGGCGACCCGCTGTCCGACCAGCGCGCACGCGGCCGACACGACTCCGTCGAGAATCACCGGCATCTTGCGCACCGCGCTCTGCAGCAGGAATCCGGTCATCGCCGCCAGATCGGCCCCGCCCACCGTCGCGAGCAGCTGCAGCTGGTCCCCGAGCACGGGCCGGGCCCGCCGCAGGGAGTCGCGCACGGCGGCGCACTTGCGCATCCACGCGAGGTCGTCGATGGCCTGCCCGCCCCGCCCGGTGACGACGGACGCGTCGGTCCCGCACAGCGCCGCGACCAGGACGGCCGCCGCCGTGGTCCCGCCCACGCTGATGTCGCCGAGCACCACCAGATCCGTACCGGAGTCCGCCTCCTCGTCCGCGATGGCGACCCCGGCGCGGAAGGCGGCCTCCGCCTCCTCCAGGGTCATCGCGTCCTCGACGTCGATCCGGCCCGAACCGCGCCGGACCCGATGCCGCACGACCTCGTCGGGCAGCCCCTCGGGATCGGTCTCCAGCGCCATGTCGATCACGCGCACCGGCACGCCGAGCCGGCGGGCCAGCACCGACGCCGGGCTCGCGCCCTCCAGGACCGCCCGCACCAGCCGGCCGGCGCTGCCCGCGGGGCGCGCCGACACACCGAGGGCGGCGATCCCGTGGTCGCCCGCGAACAACACGACACGCGGGTGCTCGATCGGCCGCACCGGCACAGCGGACTGCGCCGCCGCCAGCCATTCACCCAGGTCGTCGAGGCGGCCCAGTGCCCCGGGCGGCACGATCCGGCTCTCCCGGCGCGCCTCGGCGTCTCGGCGTACGCCTCCGTCGGGACGCTCGATCAGATCGGTGAAGTCGTCGAGATTAAGCGAGCTCATTCGCCGAACAGTACCGGCACCGATCGAACACGTCCGCGCCACGTCGATGCACTCCGTATCACCTTCGGATACGTACCGTTTGTGTCGGATTGTCGTACGGCTCGTCCCCGACAGGAGCGCCCATGCCCCCCACCACGCAGCCGATCGCCGAACGCCGTGCCGCCTACGCGGCCGAACTCGCCCAGGGCACCGCCCGGTTCCACGAACCGCGCCGCGCCGACTGCCCCTGGTGCGGCTCGAAGCGCCTGCGCACCCGGCTGCGTACGCCGGACCTGCGGCAGCGCAAGCCGGGGACGTTCGTGGTCGACGAGTGCGGGGACTGCTCCCACGCCTTCCAGAACCCCCGGCTCACCGCGGAGGGGCTGGCGTTCTACCACCGGGACGTCCGGGAGGACGGCCACGAGAGCCTCGCCGAGCGGCTGCTCGGCGCCCGCGGCGGAACCGGACGCCACCTCGCGGCGGCCCGCGCCATGCTGCCCTTCCCGGAGCCGGAGAGCTGGCTCGACATCGGCACCGGACACGGGCACTTCCCGGCGGCGGCCAAGGAGGTCCACCCGTACACGTCCTTCGACGGGCTCGACCCGACGCGGCGCGTCGAGAGGGCACGGGCGGCGGGACGGGTGGAGGAGGCGCACGTCGGGCGGCTCACGGACCCGCGGATCGCCGAGCGGCTGCGTGCCCGCTACGACGTCGTGAGCATGTTCCACCATCTGGAGCACACGCCCGACCCGCGCGAGGAACTGCGCGCCGCGCTGGCGGTGTTGCGCCCCGGCGGGCACCTCCTCGTCGAAGTCCCCGACCCCGAGTGCGCGTTCGGCATGCTGCTCGGCAAGTGGTGGGTGGCGTACGGCCAGCCGCGCCATCTGCACCTCATGCCGCTGCCCAATCTGCTCGGCGAACTCGAGTCCCTCGGCTGCGAGGTCGTCGCGACGGACCGCCGGGAACCGCACATCCCCCACGACCTCTCCGGCGCCCTCGCCCTGGCCCTCGGCCGCGCCCTCCCCGGCCCCGACACCCCGTGGCGCCCGACACCCCCGACCCCTCTCCAGCACACCGTGCGTCAGGCCCTGGCCCGGGTGTCCGTTCCGCTCCTCGCCTCGACCGCCGCGCTGGACCGTCTGATGGCCCCGCTGCTCCGTCGCACCCGCTTCTCGAACGCGTACCGCATCGTCGCCCGCAGGCAGACCTGAGAGCGCCCGTCCGGGGTGAACGGGGGCGAGCGCCCGGCGGAGGCGAAGAACGCGCGTCCGCCGGCGCGGAGTTCGGCAGTGGTCAGCCCCGCAGCTTCAACGCCTGCCCCGCCACCACCAGCAGCACGTGCTCGCACTCCCCGGCGAACCCCGCGTTCAGCCGCCCGAGTTCGTCGCGGTAGCGGCGTCCGGAGGCCGTGGCGGGGACGATGCCGGAGCCCACCTCGTTCGAGACCGCGACGACCGTGCGGCGGGTGTTGCGGACCGCGGCGACGAGCTCCTCCACGCGGGCGCGCAGGGCGCGTTCGCCGCCGCCGGACCACTCGGCGTCGTCCCAGGCGTTCACCGAGTCCATGGCGTCCGTCAGCCACAGCGAGAGGCAGTCGACGAGCAGCGGCGGACCGTCCTCCGCGAGGAGGGGGACCAGGTCGCAGGTCTCGACGGTGCGCCAGGAGCCGGGCCGCCGCTCACGGTGGGCGCTGACCCGCGACGCCCATTCGCAGTCCCCGTTGCGCGAACCTCCGGTGGCGACGTAGAGGACGTCGGGGAACGCCTCCAGCCGTCGTTCCGCCTCCACCGACTTGCCCGAACGCGCCCCGCCGAGCACCAGCGTCCTGCGCGGCACATCGGGCACGTCCTCGTAGACGCCCACGTCGAGGGTCATCCCGTCGGGCACGGCCCGCGCGCCGGCCGCGGCGAGCCGCCGCCGCAGTTCGGGACCCGGGGGCACGTCGTGGTCGAGGTGCACCGCGATCACGTCGGTCGTCGGGCCGACCGCGCCGACCGCGCGCAGCTTCGCCAGCGCGTCCGGCCGCCCCACCACATCGAGGAGCACCATGTGGTAGGCGTCGCCGTTCTCGTCCATTCCGGCCGGTGCCGCCCCCGGCGGCAGGTACAGCAGCCGCTGCCCGTCCGGTCCGGTCACCGCGTACCCCGTGCCCGGCGCGTCCATCGGCACCGCCCACACGCGGTGTCCCGTCATCAGCGCCAACTCCCGTCCGTCGGGCACCCGGCCGGGCTGCGGCAGCCCTGCCGGCACCTCCACGGCGGGGCCGTCGTGCGGATGCGAGAGCAGTACCTGCCGTACGCCGCCCAGCGAGTGTCCGGCGCGGGCGGCCGCGAACGCGGCGCCGGGGGTGAGATCGAGGAGCAGTGTGCCGTCCACGAGCAGCGCGGTGGCCGCCCGCGCCCTCTCGCCGAGCGCGGTCGCGCAGGCAGCGCAGGGACAGAAGGGGCGGGGCAGGCCCGCGGGGGCACCGGTGCCGAGCAGAGTCAGTTCCACGCCGTCGATTTTTGCGTGTCCCCGCAGGTCTTGCGCGTCCGGCTAGGCTTCGGACGGGAGCCGGATCTTGTCCGGCGTCCGCTGTGCAGTGTGCTCACACCTTGGAGGCGTACATGGCGGCATGGACGTGGCGGTTCGAGAAGTCCGACGGGACAGAGGTCCAACCCGCGGTGCAGCCCGAGGAGTTCACCACCCAGGGCGACGCCGAGTCCTGGATCGGCGAGGTGTGGAAGGACCTTCTGGCGGGCGGCGCGGACCAGGTGTTCCTCTTCGAGGACAGCACGCAGATCTACGGTCCGATGAGCCTGCACGCCGAGCCGGAGTAGGCCGGTCGGGGTTGCCGGGGGCGCACCCCGGCAACCCGTCACCGCCCACCCGACCCGGGAACGACCGGTCGTCCGGTGCCGACGGGCAGGGCCGTCGTCCCGTTCTGCGGGGGAGCGGCAGCCGGCCGGCTCCGTCGGGGACGGTCGCCTTTGGGCTTTGCCGGGCAGGGAGTCCCGACGGTCTCCGGGGCGTTCGGGCTCGCCCGGGGTATCCCGTCTCGCTCTGAAGGGGGTTGCCCCGGACCTGCCGGGAGAGGGGCGTCAGCCCCGCACGCCGCACAGGTGCAGCAGCGCCGCCACCTGGCGGTACGGATCCGTCCGCCCGGCCCGCTCCTCCGCCGCCAGCAGCGTCTCCGCGTCCGGCGGCAGCGGCGTACCGTCGGCGGCCGTGTCCGTGAAGACCCGCACGCCGTACCAGGCGTGCAGCGGAGCCCCGATCCCGGCGAGCGTGCCGGTCAGCGTGGCGAGCCGGTCGGCGCGGACGTCGAGGCCGAGCCGGTTCGTGTACGCGGTCGTGTCGAACGAGGCCAGCGTCGTCGCCCAGTCCCCGCCGAGCCCGGGCCGCATGGCCAGCGCGTCCGCGTTGCGCACCAGCAGCGAGAGCAGCCCGCCGGGGGCCAGCATCCGGGCCATGCCCGCCAGCAGCGCGTCCGGATCCTCGACGTACATCAGGACGCCGTGGCACAGCACCACGTCGAAACTGCCCGGCAGGAAGTGGACGCCGGTCTCGCGCCCGTCGCCCTCGATGAGGCGCACCCTGCCGCGGATGCCCTCGGGCTCGGCGGCCAGGGCCTCCCGGGCCACGGCCAGCATCGTCGCGTCCTGCTCGAGCCCGGTCACCTGATGGCCGGCCCGGGCGAGCCGCAGGGCCTGCGTGCCCTGGCCCATCCCGACGTCGAGCACCCGCAGCCGCTGACCCACCGGATAGCGCCCGGCTATCTGCTCGTCGAGCTGCCGGGCCACCAGTTCCTGTCGTACGACATCACGCAGCCCGCCCAGCTTGTTCAGCCAGGCATCCGCCGCGCCCCCGGAGAAAGACGTCGTGCTCAGGGCCGCTCTCCGCGCTTGACCTGCGGCTTCGGCAGCCGGAGTCGACGCATCTGGAGGGTACGCATCAGCGCGTAGGGGACCGCGCCCTTCTTGGGCAGGTCGGGGAAGCGCGTGTTGAGCTGCTTCTTCAGGCGGATCGCGATGCCGATCGAGTCGACCACGATCATCACGATGACGACCAGCCACAGCAGCAGCGCGATGTTCTGGAGCGAGCCGACCCGCACCATGCTCAGGACGAGGATGACCACGGCCATCGGCAGGAAGAACTCGGCGATGCAGAAGCGCGAGTCCACGAAGTCACGCGCGAACCGGCGCACCGGGCCCTTGTCGCGTACGGGCAGATAGCGCTCGTCGCCACTGGCCAGCGCCTGGCGCTGCTTCTCCATCTGGGCACGGCGGTCGTCACGCTGCCGCTTGGCCGCCTCCTTGCGCGTCGTCGGCGTCTGGGCGACGCTGCGACGCTGGGTCTGGGCCTCACTGCGCTTGGGCGTGGGGCGGCCCTTGGGGGCCTGCGGATCACGGGTCACTTTGGAGTCGGTCACCGGCGCCTTGTCGGCGGGGGCCTTCTCTTCCTTCGCACGGCTACGGAACACAAAACCCAAGGGTACGGGGTCCGCGGGCATGGACGTCGTTCGAGTGGGGAACGATCCGGCAACGCCGTGCGTCTGTAGTGGGACAGAGGGGACGTCCTTCCTGGGTGGACCCCGGGTGTCACCTACTCCCTACGCCGGAGTGGTGGAGAACGCAGTCGTCCTTGGGGATGAGCGCATCCGTCCCCGAACAGTGCGGTAATGGATGCAGGGCCCGTACTGTGGGTCCTGTTGCAGTACCTGGAGCTGGAGTCCGTCAGAAGGGGGCGCGCGAAGCCCATGAGCGGTGTCATGAAGCGTATGGGGATGATCTTCCGCGCGAAGGCGAACAAGGCCCTTGACCGGGCCGAGGACCCGCGCGAGACCCTCGATTACTCGTACCAGAAGCAGCTGGAGCTGCTCCAGAAGGTCCGGCGCGGTGTCGCCGACGTGGCGACCAGTCGCAAGCGTCTCGAACTGCAGCTGAACCAGCTCCAGAACCAGTCCTCCAAGCTGGAGGACCAGGGCCGCAAGGCTCTCGCGCTCGGTCGCGAGGACCTGGCCCGTGAGGCGCTGTCGCGCCGTGCCGCGCTCCAGCAGCAGGTCACCGACCTGGAGACGCAGCACCAGACCCTGCAGGGTGAGGAGGAGAAGCTCACCCTCGCGGCCCAGCGTCTCCAGGCCAAGGTCGACGCCTTCCGCACCAAGAAGGAGACGATCAAGGCGACGTACACGGCGGCCCAGGCACAGACCCGGATCGGGGAGGCCTTCTCCGGCATCTCCGAGGAGATGGGCGATGTGGGGCTTGCCATCCAGCGTGCCGAGGACAAGACGGCGCAGCTCCAGGCGCGGGCCGGCGCGATCGACGAGCTGCTCGCCTCCGGAGCGCTCGACGACCAGTCCGGGCTGGCCAAGGACGACATCCAGAGCGAGCTGGACCGCCTCTCCGGTGGTACGGATGTAGAGCTGGAGCTGCAGCGCATGAAGGCGGAGCTGGCCGGCGGCTCCTCGTCACAGCAGGCGATCGAGGGCGGCAAGGGCCAGTCCCAGCCGTCGTCGCAGCCCCAGGACACGCCGCGCTTCGACAAGCAGTGACCGACAGGGCCCACGCCTGAGGAGGGCGACATGATCGTACGGATCATGGGGGAGGGGCAGGTGAGGCTGGACGACGGCCACCTCACCGAACTGAACAAGCTGGACGACGAGCTGTTCTCCGAGATGGAGCGCGGCGACGAGTCCGGCTTCCGTCGCACCCTGGGAGCCCTGCTGGACGCGGTGCGCCGCGCCGGGAGACCGCTCCCCGACGACTCGCTGGAGCCGTCGGAGCTCATCCTCCCCTCTCCGGAGGCCACGCTCGAAGAGGTCCAGGAGATGCTCACCGGCGACGGCCTGATCCCCGGCTGAGCACCACCTCTCCGACCGAGCCCGGCCGCTCCCCGCTCGCGCGTGCCCCGGGGAAGGCCCGGGCGAGCGGCCGACCCGAGACAGCACCTGCGGGCCCGGCCCGACACCCGCTGCGCCCGGTCCCCGGCCTGATACACCCCGTCCACCCACCCGGCGGCCCCCACTTCCGCAGCCGGCCGGGCTCGGCATCACACGACCGATCCCCGCCTGGCCCCCGGCCCGGCGAGAGCGCGCCGCCCGGCCCGCCCGCCCCGGGTGCCCTCCCCGCTCCGCAGCCCGGCGATGGTGGCATCGCTCGGCCGGTCCCCCTGGCCGCCGGCCCGGGTAGAGCGCGCAGCCCGTTCCGCCTGCCCGGGCGGGTCCCCATTCCGCAGCCCGGGGAGGGTGGCATCGCTCGGCCGGTCCCGCCTGGGCGACGGCCCGGCGGCAGCGCACCGTACCGGCCGGTTCCCGGCCCGGCAGGGCCCCCGTACCTTTGACCGGGTGAGCACCCTGGAGCGCACGAGGGACTGGCTGCGTGCCCACCCCCTCGCCCTGGACGCCGCCCTCGCCGCAGGCGTCCTCGTCTGCATGGTGGCCGGCTCCTTCGTCGACCCGCACGGCGCCGACGGCACGACCTGGGGCGCCCGCACCCCGGACGCCCTCAGCCTCGCCCTCATGGTCCTCGGCGCCGCCGCCCTGGTCTTCCGTCGGCGCGCCCCGATGAAGATCCTCGCGGCCACCGTCGCCCTCTCCCTGGTGGAGCTGGTCACCGGCGACCCCCGGGCCCCGGTGGCGATGTGCGCCGTCGTCGCCCTCTACACCGTGGCCTCGGCCACCGACCGCCCCACCACCTGGCGCGTCGGCCTGGTCACCATGACCGTCCTGACGGCCGTCGCGATGCTCGCCGGGCCGCTGCCCTGGTACGCCCAGGAGAACCTCGGCGTCTTCGCCTGGACCGGCATGGCCGCCGCGGCGGGCGACGCCGTCCGCAGCCGGCGCGCCTTCGTGCACGCGATCAGGGAGCGCGCCGAACGAGCCGAGCGCACCCGCGAGGAGGAGGCACGCCGCCGTGTCGCCGAGGAGAGGCTGCGGATCGCCCGCGATCTGCACGACGTCGTCGCCCACCACATCGCCCTCGTCAACGTGCAGGCCGGAGTCGCCTCCCACGTGATGGACAAGCGCCCCGACCAGGCCAAGGAGGCGCTCGCCCACGTACGGGAGGCCAGCCGGTCCGCGCTGAACGAACTGCGCGCCACCGTGGGTCTGCTGCGCCAGTCCGGCGACCCCGAGGCCCCGACCGAGCCCGCCCCCGGGCTGGCCCGGCTCGACGAGCTCGCCGACACCTTCCGCAACGCGGGACTCCCCGTGGAGGTGGCCCGCGCCGACCACGGCACGGCGCTGCCCGCGGCCGTCGACCTCGCCGCGTACCGCGTGATCCAGGAGGCCCTCACCAATGTGCAGAAGCACGCGGGCACGGGCGCGAAGGCCGAGGTCAGCGTGGTCCGGGTCGGGCCGAACGTCGAAGTGACCGTCCTCGACAACGGGCCAGGACAGGACACGGCCCCGCAGGAGGGCGGCGGACACGGACTGCTCGGCATGCGCGAGCGGGTCACCGCGATCGGCGGGAGCTGCACGGCGGGTCCCCGCTACGGAGGCGGCTTCCGCGTCCATGCGATCCTTCCCGTCAAGAACCGCGCGCCTGTCCTGGGGGACCCCGTATGACGATCCGTGTCGTGCTCGCCGACGACCAGGCGTTGCTGCGCAGCGCGTTCCGTGTGCTGGTCGACTCGGAGCCGGACATGGAGGTCGTGGGGGAGGCGTCCGACGGCGCGGAGGCGCTGGCCGTGACCCGGGACGAGCGGGCCGACGTGGTGCTGATGGACATCCGGATGCCCGGGACCGACGGCCTCACCGCCACCCGGCTGATCACCGCCGACCCGGGCCTCGCGCACGTACGGGTCGTGATGCTGACGACCTTCGAGGTCGACGAGTACGTGGTGCAGTCGCTGCGGGCCGGCGCGTCCGGGTTCCTCGGCAAGGGCGCCGAGCCCGAGGAGCTGCTGAACGCCATCCGGATCGCCGCCGGTGGCGAGGCGCTGCTGTCCCCGGCGGCGACCAAGGGCCTGATCGCCAAGTTCCTCGCGCAGGGCGACGCCGACGACGGGCGAGGTCCCATCGGCTCCGACCGGCTCGACGCGCTCACCGGCCGCGAGCGCGAGGTGCTCGTCCAGGTCGCCGGAGGCCACTCCAACGACGAGATCGCCGAGCGCCTCGAAGTGAGCCCGCTCACGGTGAAGACGCATGTCAACCGGGCCATGGCCAAGCTGGGCGCCCGAGACCGGGCCCAGCTGGTGGTCATCGCGTACGAGACCGGCCTGGTACGTCCGAAGGTGGACTGACGGTTACCTGCGCGTACTGCGCCTGGAGTAGGTTCCCGGTAAGGAAATGGACCCAGGGGCTACGGATCGTCGCCCGTTCATGGCCCAAGGTGTGACGTGGGGCGTTCCCCAGTCCACCGCCTTCCGCTCGAACCACAGAAGAGAGACCCACCACCCATGTCCTGGCTGTCCAGATTCAGCCTCGCGCAGCGGGCCCTCATCGGGCTGATGTCGATCATCGCGCTCGCTTTCGGGGCGATAGCGATCCCCCAGCTCAAGCAGCAGCTGCTGCCCACCATCGAACTGCCCATGGTGTCCGTGCTCGCGCCGTACCAGGGTGCCTCTCCGGATGTGGTCGAGAAGCAGGTCGTCGAGCCCCTCGAGGACAACCTCGAAGCCGTCGACGGCATCACCGGTGTCACCTCCACCGCCGGCGAGGGCAACGCCGTGATCATGGCGTCCTTCGACTACGGCAACGACACCAAGCAGCTCGTCGCCGACGTCCAGCAGGCCGTCAACCGGGCTCGCGCCCAGCTCCCGGACGACGTCGACCCGCAGGTCATCGCCGGTTCGACGGACGACATGCCGACCGTCGTCCTCGCCGTCACCTCCGGCAAGGACCAGCAGGCCCTGGCCGACCAGCTCGACCGCACGGTCGTCCCCGCCCTCGACGGCATCGACGGCGTCGGCCGGGTCGCGGTCACCGGTGTGCGGGACCTCCAGGTCACCGTCACGCCCGACGAGAAGAAGCTGGCGAAGGCCGGCCTCACCACGGCCGCCCTCGGCCAGGCCCTCCAGGCGGGCGGGGCGACCGTCCCGGCCGGCTCCTTCGACGAGCTCGGCAGCAACCGGACCGTGCGGGTCGGCGGCGGCTTCACCTCGCTGGCGCAGATCCAGGACCTGATGGTCGCGGGGCAGCCCGGCAAGAAGCCGGTGCGCCTCGGCAGCGTCGCCACCGTGAAGCAGGAGCAGGCCAAGGCCGACTCCATCACGCGCACCGACGGCAGCCCGAGCCTCGCCGTGATGGTGACCATGGACCACGACGGCAGCGCCGTCGCCATCTCCGACGCGGTCAAGGACAAGCTGCCCGGCCTGCGGGCGGACCTGGGCGCGGGTGCGAAGATCACCGTCGTCAGCGACCAGGGCCCGGCGGTCTCGAAGTCCATCCACGGACTGACCACCGAGGGCGCCCTCGGTCTGCTCTTCGCGGTCCTGGTCATCCTGGTCTTCCTGGCGTCGGTCCGCTCGACGCTGGTCACCGCCGTGTCCATCCCGCTGTCCGTGGTGCTGGCCCTGGTCGTGCTGTGGACCCGGGACCTGTCGCTCAACATGCTGACGCTGGGCGCGCTCACCATCGCGATCGGCCGGGTCGTCGACGACTCGATCGTCGTCCTGGAGAACATCAAGCGGCACCTCGGGTACGGCGAGGAGCGCGAGGAGGCGATCCTCACGGCGGTCCGCGAGGTGGCCGGCGCGGTCACCTCCTCGACCCTCACCACGGTCGCCGTCTTCCTGCCGATCGGTCTGACCGGCGGCATGGTCGGCGAGCTGTTCGGCTCCTTCAGCCTGACGGTCACGGCGGCGCTCCTCGCCTCCCTGCTCGTCTCGCTGACGGTCGTCCCGGTGCTCTCGTACTGGTTCCTGCGTGCCCCCAAGGGCACCTCCACGGACGCGGAGGAGGCCCGGCGCCAGGCCGAGGAGAAGGAGGAGCGCAGCCGTCTGCAGCGCTTCTACGTCCCCGTCCTGCGCTTCGCGACCCGCCGCCGGCTCACCAGTGTGCTGATCGCGGCCGCGGTGCTCGTCGGCACGTTCGGTATGGCGCCCCTGCTGAAGACGAACTTCTTCGACCAGGGCGAGCAGGAAGTCCTCACCGTCAAGCAGGAGTTGAAGCCGGGCGCCAGCCTGACGGCGACCGACGAGCAGGCGCGGAAGGTCGAGAAGCTCCTCGCCGGCGTCGAGGGCGTCAAGGACTACCAGGTCACCATCGGATCCTCCGGCTTCATGGCGGCCTTCGGCGGCGGTACGGACACCAACCAGGCGTCGTACCAGGTCATGCTGGAGGACTCGGCGTCCTACAAGGACGTCCAGGACCGCATCGAGAAGGGCCTCGGCAAGCTCTCCGGGCTCGGCACCACCACGGTCGCGGCCGGTGACGGTTTCGGCAGCCAGGACCTCAGCGTCGTCGTGAAGGCGGCCGACGGGGACGTGCTGCGCAAGGCAGCCGACCAGGTCCGCGACGAGGTCGCGAAGCTCGACGACGTCACGGACGTCACGAGCGACCTGTCCCAGAGCGTGCCGCGCATCTCGGTCAAGGCCAACTCCAAGGCGGCGGCGGCCGGTTACAACGACGCCACGCTCGGCGCGGCCGTCGCCCAGGCGGTACGCGGCACGACCAGCGGCAAGGCGATCCTGGACGACACCGAGCGCGACGTCGTCATCAAGTCCGCCAAGTCGGCCGGCACGCTGGAGGAACTGCGCGGGCTGCGGCTCGGCGCGGTGAAGCTCGGTGACATCGCCGATGTGAAGCTCGTCGACGGGCCGGTCTCGATGACCCGGATCGACGGTCAGCGGGCCGCCACGATCACCGCGAAGCCGACCGGCGACAACACCGGCGCGGTCAGCGCGGACCTCACGGCGAAGCTGAAGAAGCTGAAGCTGCCGGCCGGCGCCACGGCATCGATCGGTGGTGTCTCGCAGGACCAGGACGACGCGTTCGCGTCGCTCGGCCTCGCGATGCTGGCGGCGATCGCGATCGTCTTCATGCTGCTGGTGGCGACCTTCCGTTCGCTGGTCCAGCCGCTGATCCTGCTCGTGTCGATCCCGTTCGCGGCGACCGGCGCGATCGGCCTGCTCGTCGTCACGGGCACCCCGATGGGTGTCCCCGCGATGATCGGCATGCTGATGCTCATCGGCATCGTGGTGACGAACGCGATCGTGCTGATCGACCTCATCAACCAGTACCGCGCGCAGGGTCACGGCGTGGTCGAGGCCGTGATCGAGGGCGGCCGTCACCGGCTCCGCCCGATCCTGATGACGGCACTGGCGACGATCTTCGCCCTGCTGCCGATGGCGCTGGGCGTGACCGGCGAGGGCGGCTTCATCGCGCAGCCGCTCGCGGTGGTCGTGATCGGCGGTCTCATCACGTCGACGCTGCTGACGCTGCTGCTCGTTCCGACGCTCTACGCGATGATCGAGCTCCGCAAGGAGCGCCGGGCGCGGAAGAAGGCGGCCAAGCGGGAGGCGAAGTCCGGCGAGACTGCCGTCGGCCAGGAGGACAAGTCCCCGGAGCCGGCCGGAGTCTGACCCGGTTCCAGGAAGGGGCCCCCGCCCCGGCGTTCACGCGCCGGGGCGGGGGCCCCTTCCCTTCCGGCCGGCGGCGAGCCGCCCGGAATTGGTCCATACCAAAGCCTTGACGCGCTTTTGCTCACGCCTTAAAACAACTGATGAAGAACTCTCTTTCGACCCCCCACCGGAGCGCCCGGAGCGCACCTCGGCGAAAGGTATGACATGGGCATGCATATTCGATGGAGACGTGCGGCGTACGCCGCGGTCGGCACCCTTGTCCTCGGACTGCTGAGCGTGCTCCCGGCGTCGCCCGCGGCGGCCGCCACGGGGCAGATCAGCGGCCTCGCGGGCAAGTGCGTCGACGTGGCGGGAGCGGGCACCGCCAACGGCACGGCCGTCCAGCTCTACGACTGCAACGGCACCGCCGCACAGCAGTGGAACGTCGGTGCGGACGGCACGATCCGGGCGTTCGGCAAGTGTCTGGACGTCACCGGCAACTCGACCGCCTCCGGCGCCCAGCTCCAGCTGTGGGACTGCAGCGGCGGCCCCAACCAGAAGTGGGTCGTCACCGCGGCCCGGGACATCGTGAACCCCCAGGCCGACAAGTGCGTCGACGTCACCGGGAACAACTCGGCCAACGGCACCCGGTTGCAGATCTGGACCTGCACCGGCGGCGCGAACCAGAAGTGGACGGCCCCGGCCGCCGGTGGCGGAACCCCGAGCGGATTCGTCGTGTCCGAGGCGCAGTTCAACCAGATGTTCCCGAACCGGAACGGCTTCTACACCTACAGCGGCCTGACCGCGGCCCTCGGCGCCTACCCGGCTTTCACCGGGACCGGCAGTGACACGGTCCGGAAGCAGGAGGCCGCCGCGTTCCTCGCCAACGTCAACCACGAGACCGGCGGTCTGGTCTACGTGGTGGAGCAGAACACCGCCAACTACCCGCACTACTGCGACTGGAGCCAGTCCTACGGCTGCCCGGCCGGCCAGGCGGCGTACTACGGGCGCGGTCCGATCCAGCTCAGCTGGAACTTCAACTACAAGGCCGCGGGCGACGCCCTCGGCATCGACCTGCTGGGCAACCCCTGGCTCGTCCAGAACGACTCGGCCGTGGCCTGGAAGACCGGCCTCTGGTACTGGAACACCCAGTCCGGCCCCGGCACCTTGACCCCCCACAACGCGATGGTCAACAGCGCCGGCTTCGGCCAGACCATCCGCAGCATCAACGGCTCCCTCGAGTGCGACGGCAGGAACCCCGCACAGGTCCAGAGCCGCGTCGACGCCTACCAGCGCTTCACCTCGATCCTCGGCGTCACGCCCGGAGCCAACCTCTACTGCTGAACGGCCCATCGGCAAGGGGCGCCCCTCGTGTCCGAGGAGCGCCCCTTCGCCCGTGATCCAGGTCCGCGGCGGCGACCTGCCGCCTCCGGGCCGGAGGCGGCGTCGCGGTACGCGCGGTCTACGGCAGCGCCAGCATCCGCTCCAGCGCCAGCTTCGCGAACGCCTCGGTCTCCTTGTCGACCTCGATGCGGTTGACGAGGTTGCCCTCGGCGAGGGACTCCAGGGTCCACACCAGGTGCGGCAGGTCGATGCGGTTCATCGTCGAGCAGAAGCAGACCGTCTTGTCGAGGAAGACGATCTCCTTGCCCTCGGGCGCGAAACGGTTCGCGAGGCGGCGTACGAGGTTCAGCTCCGTGCCGATCGCCCACTTGGAACCGGCCGGGGCGGCCTCCAGGGCCTTGATGATGTACTCCGTGGAGCCGACGTAGTCCGCCGCCGCGACGACCTCGTTCTTGCACTCGGGGTGCACGAGGACGTTGACGCCGGGGATGCGCTCGCGCACGTCGTTCACCGAGTCCACGCTGAAGCGGCCGTGCACCGAGCAGTGGCCGCGCCACAGGATCATCTTCGCGTCACGCAGCTGCTCCGTGGTCAGCCCGCCGTTCGGCTTGTGCGGGTTGTAGAGCACGCAGTCGTCCAGGGACATGCCCAGGTCGCGGACGGCGGTGTTGCGGCCGAGGTGCTGGTCGGGCAGGAACAGCACCTGCGAACCCTGCTCGAAGGCCCACTCGAGGGCTCGCTGGGCGTTCGACGACGTGCAGATCGTGCCGCCGTGCTTGCCGGTGAACGCCTTGATGTCCGCGGACGAGTTCATGTACGAGACGGGCACGACCCGGTCGGCTATGCCGGCCTCGGTCAGCACGTCCCAGCACTCGGCGACCTGCTCGGCGGTGGCCATGTCTGCCATCGAGCAGCCCGCGGCGAGGTCCGGCAGGACGACCTTCTGGGCGTCGCCCGTGAGGATGTCGGCCGACTCCGCCATGAAGTGCACACCGCAGAAGACGATGTACTCGGCCTCCGGTCGGGCCGCCGCGTCCCGGGCCAGCTTGAAGGAGTCGCCCGTGACGTCCGCGAACTGGATGACCTCGTCGCGCTGGTAGTGGTGGCCGAGCACGAAGACCTTGTCGCCGAGCTTCTCCTTGGCCGCACGCGCGCGCTCGACCAGGTCCGGGTCGGACGGCGAGGGCAGGTCGCCGGGGCACTCGACACCCCGCTCGCTCCTCGGGTCGGCCTCGCGGCCGAGCAGCAGCAGGGCGAGGGGCGTCGGCTGTACGTCGAGCTCCTGGGTCTGGGCGGTGGTCACGACACGCACCCTTTCTGTTCCGCGGCTCGCCGGGCCCGTAAGGAGCGGGTCCGGCGGAACGATGCCTTTTCGTCGTATTGACGTTATCTATCATAACCGCTTCACGTCACGTTGACGATGGCCATAGCGTCCATGTGACGTGAATCCCGGTCGCCTCTCCGGCGGGTGACACCCGGGTGTCCGTGGGGTTGTCCACAGGCCGGTGTTCGTGCGCAGGCGCATGTGCGAGCATGAAGAGAGAAGGCAAAGACATGAGCTCGGCCCGGAATGAATCCGCGGCCCCGCCGGTTGCAACCGTCGGCAAGCAGTCTCCGTACAACCCGGGAGAGAAGCAGATGTCCGTATCGGACGAGACCACCACCGTGAGCGACGGCATCATGCTGTCCGACGCCGCCGCGGCCAAGGTCAAGGCCCTGCTCGACCAGGAAGGCCGCGAGGATCTGGCACTGCGCGTCGCCGTTCAGCCCGGCGGCTGCTCCGGCCTGCGGTACCAGCTCTTCTTCGACGAGCGCTCCCTCGACGGCGATGTCGTCAAGGACTTCGACGGTGTCAAGGTCGTCACCGACCGTATGAGCGCCCCGTACCTGGGCGGCGCCTCGATCGACTTCGTCGACACCATCGAGAAGCAGGGCTTCACGATCGACAACCCGAACGCGACGGGCTCCTGCGCCTGCGGCGACTCCTTCAGCTAGGTCCGGGACCGGCGGGGCCCGAGAGGTATCGGGCCCGGTTCGGCCGGCCCGATTGCCACTGAGCCGAGCCCGCGGCTCACGGCTCCGGCTGAACGCGTCCGCGCACGCCGAGTACGGACGAAGGCGGCGTCCCCCTCCGACAGGGACGCCGCCTTCGCGTATCCGGGACCGGGGCGGCCGTTACCGGGGTCCCGCGGACGTCGCTCCGGACGCCTCGGGCATCGTCATCCTGCCCTCGTGGATCGCCTGGCCGTCCGTCCCCACGACCTTCCGGCCGTCGAGCGGCTTCTCCAGGTGCACCGTCTTCTCGTAGATCTTGGCGATCAGGATGCAGACCTTGTTCTTCCAGGGCTTCTCCGTCACCGTCACGGTCACCTGGCCGGAGCTCTCGCTCGCCGACACCGTGTAGTCGGCACACACCCCGCCGGTGAAGCCGACCGTCAGGTCCCTGCCCTCCGCGGTGTAGCCCTGGACGTCCACGTCACGGGTGGCCGCCGGCGAGGACGGCTCGTCCTGCGGTGCGGTCGGCACCGGGGTCGGCTGTGCCGACGGTGCCGTCGAGGCCAGGAACTTCGGGTCGACCGCCGGATGCGTCACGGTGTAGGTGTCCCCGGAGCCCGGCGACCGCACCTCGAACAGCCAGGACGGCACGAGTGCCTGCCGCCCGTTCGCGCGGTGCGCCGCCAGTCCGAAGACGGCCTTCTCGACGGTCACCGTCTCCGGCTGCAGCGTCGGGGTCGGGTGCTCGCACGGCATCTCGTCCCGGTCCTTCAGCGGTACGGGGCTGGCACAGCCGCCGATGCCCATACGGCCGTCGCCCGATGCCGACGCCGACCCGTTCATCAGGTCCAGCGTCTTCTGCGCGCCGACGACCGGGTACGTGTCCCCCTTCACCGGCGTCTTCAACTGGCCGCTGCCGCCGATGACATGACCGTCCACATCGATCCGGAGGCCGGTCGTCCATCCGTACGTGGGCAGTCCGCCCACCACCGGATCGGCGTTCACCACCCGCACAGTGCCCATGAGCTGGTTCGCGTCCAGCTTCGCGTCGTCCTGGCCGACGGCCTTCAGCACGGGCGCCGCCGCCTTCTCGGCCGCCGCCTCGCTCACCGGGTCCGGCGCGAACTGGGTCAGAGAACCGGAGCCGACGGGCCGGCACAGCTTGCCCTTGGGGCAGTTGTCGGTCCCCGGGATGTACGAGCTGAAGGTCCAGGTCCCCGGCGCGTCCGCGTTCACCCGCAGGTTCGGCTCGGCGCCGTCCTTGACCGAGCCGACCGTCCAGGTGTCCCCGGCCAGCCGCGGGGTGCCCGCGAGGTCGAGGGCCTTCGCGAGCCGGGCCACCTCGGCCCCGGTCACCCTGCCCTCGGCCCAGTGGATGGGAGCCGAGCCCGGTCCCGCGGGGAGTTCGCCGTCGGCGCGGTAGGTCGCGCCGTAGGGGTTGGGCTCGCCGGGCGCGATGCCGTCGGTGCCGCCCGTGGCCGTGCTCGTGGTGCTCTCCGAGTAGCCGTCGAGGGCGAGCGGCGGGGGAGTGCCGTCGCCGCCGGGCGTACCGGAACGGCCGCCGCCGGACGCGGTCGCGGCGAAGTACGCCCCGCCGCCCCCGACGAGCAGCACCGCGGCGACGACCGAGGCGACGACCGCCGGCGTGTTCCGCCGCCGCGCCCCACCCGCTCCGTGACCCACGACGGGCCCTCCGACGATCCCCGAGATCGGACCTTCACCGATGTCCTCGACGGGGCCCTGGGCACGACGTGCGACGGCGTTTTCGGCGGGCTCCTCGGCGTGACCTGCGACAGCGTTTTCGGCGGGCGCCTCGACAGTGCCTTCGGTGGGCCCCTCGGATCGCCCGTCGCCCGCGCCTTCGGCAGGCCGCTGGGCGTGACCGTCGACGGTGTCCTCGCCACGGCTCTCGGCCGCGCCCTCGGCGGGCCCTCCGGTCGGGCTCTCGGCGCGCCCCTCGGCCGTCCCCTCGGCCCGCGCTTCGACAGGGCGCTCGGCGGACACATCGGCGGAGACCTCGGTGGAGTCGCCGGTGGTCGCCTCGCCGGGGTCACCGTCGGGGTCCTCGGCGGAACCCTCGGCGGAATCATCGACGGGATTCTCGACGGCGCCCTCGGTGGGACCCGCGTCGGGGCCTTCGACAGTGCCGTCGACGGCGCGCTCGGTGGCGCCCTCGACGGGACCCTGGCCGTGACCCTCGACGGGATCGGTCGCGTCGTTGTCGGGTCGCTCGGTGCTCACCGCATCGCTCCTTCGGCTCCACTGCTGTCCCATGACCCGGCCCTGTCAATGACGGGCTCTCCAGGGTCGTATACCGCATCCCCTTTACGGGGGACAGCGATGGGACGCAGCGGGGGAGCGCACGGTTCCCTGCGGGCGCTCTCCGTACTCACCCGTTCGGCGCCGCCGGACTCTCACCCGTACGGCGGCACCGCTCGGGCCGCGGCCGATCAGTCGCCGTAGTCGGACATCGCGTCCAGCAGTCGTGCCGAGGTGGGCGGAACGGTCACCCCGTGGATGAGTGAGGGGGAGACAGGGAGGGAAGAGACCGGTGCGGGAGCCGACCAGTGGCCGGCCATCCGGGCGCAGTCGCCGCGCAGCGACGCCATGTCGCCTTCCAGGTCGCTGACCGGGCCGAGCGGAGCGGTGTCATGGACCTTGAGGTTCGTCATACCGGAACCGTATGCACCGTTGCCGTCACGAAGAAAGATCTACTATCGGGTAGTTTTGGCTGCTTCAGAGGGCGTCCACGGACCCGGTAGCGTTAACTGTCAATCCCCCCTCCCCTCGCAGGAGCGTGTCCTAGCCGTGCGTATCGCAGTCACCGGCTCCATCGCCACCGACCACCTCATGACCTTTCCCGGCCGATTCGCCGACCAGCTGGTCGCGGATCAGCTGCACACGGTCTCCCTCTCCTTCCTGGTCGACAACCTCGACGTACGCCGGGGAGGGGTCGGCGCGAACATCGCGTTCGGCATGGGCCAGCTCGGTACCCGTCCGGTCCTGGTCGGGGCGGCAGGCTCCGACTTCGACGACTACCGCGCCTGGCTGGACCGGCACGGCGTCGACACCGACTCCGTCCGGATCTCCGAGGTGCTGCACACCGCGCGCTTCGTGTGCACCACGGACGCCGACCACAACCAGATCGGCTCCTTCTACACGGGCGCGATGAGCGAGGCCCGCCTCATCGAGCTCAAGGCCGTCGCGGACCGGGTCGGCGGTCTCGACCTCGTCCTGATCGGCGCGGACGACCCCGAGGGGATGCTCCGCCACACCGAGGAGTGCCGCTCGCGCGCGATCCCGTTCGCCGCCGACTTCTCGCAGCAGATCGCTCGCATGAACGGCGACGAGATCCGGATACTGCTGGACGGGGCGACGTACCTCTTCTCGAACGAGTACGAGAAGGGACTCATCGAGTCCAAGACCGGCTGGAGCGACGAGGAGATCCTCTCCAAGGTCGGCCACCGGGTGACCACCCTGGGCTCGCGCGGTGTCCGTATCGAGCGCTCCGGCGAGGACCCGATCGAGGTCGGGTGCCCCGAGGAGGAGCTCAAGGCGGACCCGACGGGCGTCGGTGACGCGTTCCGCGCCGGCTTCCTCTCCGGTCTCGCCTGGGGCGTCTCCCTGCAGCGTGCCGCCCAGGTCGGCTGCATGCTGGCCACCCTCGTCATCGAGACGGTCGGCACCCAGGAGTACCAGCTGCGCCGCGCCCACTTCATGGACCGCTTCACCAAGGCGTACGGCCATGACGCCGCCGCCGAGGTCCGGGTCCACCTCTCCTAGGGAAGGTCCGGGCCCGACACGCCCGGGCGGAGGCGGGAGTCCGCCCCGCCCGGGTCGAGGTCCCGGCCCGGGCCCCCGGCACCGGGGCGGGCCCTAGGACAGCCGGCGGACCACATAGGCCGAGCCGTGGTCCGCCGCTTCCTCGCCCACGTACTCCTGGCCCCGCATCTCGCACCATGCCGGGATGTCGAGGCGGGCCGCCTCGTCGTCGGAGAGGACCCGGACCGTGCCCCCGACCGGCACGTCCCCGATGACCTTGGCCAGCTCGATGACGGGGATCGGGCACCTTCTGCCCAGCGCGTTGACCACCAGCGAGTCGACGGAGGCGGGGGTCTTCGTCGCCGTCTCCGGCGCTCCCAGCTTCTCGCGGACCCCCGAGACGGCGCCCGGGAGGACCGACAGGAAGCGGTCGACGTCCTCCTCCGGGGTGCCGGGCGGCAGCGACACCCGCACGTTGCCCTCGCTCAGCACGCCCATGGCCTTCAGGACATGGCTGGGGGTGAGGGTGCTGCTCGTGCAGGACGAGCCCGAGGAGACCGAGAAGCCCGTCCGGTCCAGTTCGTGGAGCAGGGTCTCTCCGTCGACATAGAGACAGGAGAAGGTGACGATGCCCGGGAGCCGGCGGACCGGGTCGCCGACCACCTCGACGTCCGGCACCAGCGCGGGCACCCGTGCGCGGATCCGCTCCGTCAGTTCGCGCAGCCGTGCCGCCTCCCCGGCCGCCTCCGCGCGGACGGCTCGCAGCGAGGCCGCCGCCGCCACGATCGCCGGGATGTTCTCGAACCCGGCCGCCCGCCCCGACTCCCGCTCGTCCGCGGGCCCTTGGGGCGCGAACCGGACCCCCTTGCGTACGACGAGCAGTCCGACGCCCGAAGGGCCGCCCCATTTGTGGGCACTTGCCGTCAGCAGGGACCAGTCGCCCTCCACCCGCCCCCAGCCCAGCGACTGCGCCGCGTCCACCAGCAGCGGCACCCCCGCCTCCCGGCACATCTGTGCTACCTCGGCCACGGGTTGCTCCGTGCCCACCTCGTGGTTGGCGGACTGGAGACAGGCCAGTGCGGTGTCGGGGCGCAGGGCCGCGGCGTAGGAAGAAGGGGACACCCTGCCCGCCCGGTCCACCTGAACCTGGGTCACCGCCCCGCCCGACGCCTCGTGGACGTCTGCCGAATGGAGCACCGACGAATGTTCGACGGCTGACACGATCAGGTGGCTTCCGACCCGCCGCCGGCCCGCCAGGGCGCCCTCGATCCCGGAGTGCACCGCGAGGGTGCCGGAGGTGGTGAAGGCCAGTTCGTCGGGGCGGCAGCCCACCGCGTCGGCCGCCGCCTCGCGGGCCGCGTCGAGGAGCAGCCGGGCCCGGCGGCCCTCCCGGTACAGACGGGCGGGATCGGCCCACCCCTCATCGAGCGAGGCCTGCAGGGCCTGTCGGGCGACGGGGTGCAGCGGAGCCGCGGACGCGGCGTCGAAGTAGGACACGCCACCACGCTAGCCCGTCCTCCGGAGGGGGCGTCAGAAGCCATCCGGACTGGGGCATTCCAGGAGTCCTGAGAGCGCCTTCCAGGAGAAACAGCACTCCTTCGGGGAGTCGGGCGGCGCGTTGGGCACCCTCCCCGCGCGACCCCAAATAGCGTCCAGTAGGGTTTGGTCCGCATAAACATCCAAACCCCTGCCCGACGCAGGGCGGCGACCGGACCAGCGAGAAGGCCGCAGCCAACAGCGCGGGCGAGACTCTCGGGAAGGCGCTACGTGAGTCCCAACGGCTCCGACCGCTCGCCGCGGCGCCCGATGCGGCGGAAGCTGCTGCAGGCAATGACTGCGGGCCTGGTCCTGGCGACAGCCACTGGTTGCTCGTACAACTGGGAAGACTTCCCCCGCCTTGGTATGCCCACCCCGGTCACGGAGGAGGCTCCGCGGATCCTCTCCCTCTGGCAGGGCTCGTGGGCGGCCGCGCTCGCCACGGGCGTGCTGGTCTGGGGCCTGATCCTGTGGAGCGTCGTCTTCCACCGGCGCAGCCGGACCAAGGTCGAAGTTCCTCCGCAGACCCGGTACAACATGCCCATCGAGGCGCTGTACACGGTGGTCCCGCTCATCATCGTCTCGGTGCTGTTCTACTTCACCGCCCGTGACGAGACGAAGCTCCTCAGCCTCAAGCCGAAGCCCGACGTCACGGTCAACGTGGTGGGCTTCCAGTGGAGCTGGGGCTTCAACTACGTCGCGGACGTCCCCGGTTCCTCCGGGAACGCCAAGACGGATCCGAACCTGGCCGCCATTCCGGACCGGTTCAAGGCTGACTTCCCGGCGAACGCCGGCGGTGTCTACGACGTCGGTACCCCCGGTACGAAGAACCCGCAGACGGGCAACCCCGGTCCGACCCTCTGGCTCCCCAAGGGCAAGACGGTCCGCTTCGTCCTCACTTCGCGTGACGTCATCCACTCCTTCTGGGTGGTGCCGTTCCTGATGAAGCAGGACGTCATCCCGGGCCACACCAATGCCTTCCAGGTGACCCCCAACCATGAGGGCACCTTCATGGGCAAGTGCGCCGAGCTGTGCGGCGTCGACCACTCCCGGATGCTCTTCAACGTGAAGGTCGTCTCCCCCGAGCGCTACGAGGCCCACCTCAAGGAGCTCGCGGCGAAGGGACAGACCGGTTACGTCCCGGCCGGCATTGAGCAGACGGGCCACGAGAAGAACCGGGAGACGAACAACCTGTGAGCATCCTCAATGAACCCCAGGGTGCCGCCGCCGAAGACTCGTACGAGAACGAGCTGCCGGTACGGCGCAAGCAGCCCGGCAGCGTAGTGATCAAGTGGCTCACCACCACTGACCACAAGACGATCGGCACGCTGTATCTGGTGACGTCGTTCGCGTTCTTCTGCATCGGTGGCGTCATGGCGCTGCTCATGCGTGCCGAGCTGGCGCGTCCCGGACTGCAGATCATGTCGAACGAGCAGTTCAACCAGGCGTTCACGATGCACGGCACGATCATGCTGCTGATGTTCGCGACGCCGCTGTTCGCCGGTTTCACGAACTGGATCATGCCGCTTCAGATCGGCGCGCCCGACGTGGCGTTCCCGCGGCTGAACATGTTCGCCTACTGGCTGTACCTCTTCGGTTCCACGATCGCCGTGGGCGGCTTCCTCACCCCGCAGGGTGCGGCCGACTTCGGCTGGTTCGCCTACAGCCCGCTGTCGGACGCCGTCCGCTCGCCGGGCATCGGCGCCGACATGTGGATCATGGGTCTGGCCTTCTCCGGCTTCGGCACCATCCTCGGCGCGGTCAACTTCATCACCACGATCATCTGCATGCGCGCTCCGGGCATGACGATGTTCCGCATGCCGATCTTCGTCTGGAACGTCCTGCTCACCGCGGTCCTGGTGCTGCTGGCCTTCCCCGTCCTCGCGGCGGCGCTGTTCGCGCTGGAGGCGGACCGAAAATTCGGTGCGCATGTGTTCGACCCAGCCAACGGCGGGGCCCTGCTCTGGCAACACCTCTTCTGGTTCTTCGGCCATCCAGAGGTGTACATCATCGCGCTGCCGTTCTTCGGAATCATTTCCGAGGTCATCCCGGTGTTCTCGCGCAAGCCGATGTTCGGCTACATGGGCCTGATCGGCGCGACCATCGCGATCGCCGGTCTGTCCGTGACCGTGTGGGCGCACCACATGTACGTCACCGGTGGCGTGCTGCTCCCGTTCTTCTCCTTCATGACGTTCCTCATCGCCGTACCCACCGGCGTGAAGTTCTTCAACTGGATCGGAACGATGTGGAAGGGCTCGTTGTCCTTCGAGACACCGATGCTCTGGGCCGTCGGCTTCCTCATCACCTTCACCTTCGGTGGTCTGACCGGCGTCATCCTGGCCTCGCCGCCGATGGACTTCCACGTGTCCGACTCCTACTTCGTGGTGGCGCACTTCCACTACGTGGTCTTCGGCACCGTGGTGTTCGCGATGTTCTCCGGCTTCCACTTCTGGTGGCCGAAGATGACGGGCAAGATGCTCGACGAGCGTCTCGGCAAGATCACCTTCTGGACGCTGTTCGTGGGCTTCCACGGCACGTTCCTGGTGCAGCACTGGCTGGGTGCCGAGGGCATGCCGCGTCGTTACGCGGACTACCTCGCGGCCGACGGCTTCACCGCGCTGAACACGATCTCGACGATCAGCTCGTTCCTGCTCGGCCTGTCGATCCTGCCGTTCCTCTACAACGTGTGGAAGACGGCCAAGTACGGCAAGAAGGTCGAGGTCGACGACCCGTGGGGTTACGGCCGCTCGCTGGAGTGGGCGACCTCGTGCCCGCCGCCGCGGCACAACTTCCTCACCCTGCCGCGGATCCGCAGTGAATCCCCGGCGTTCGACCTGCACCACCCGGAGATCGCCGCTCTCGACCAGCTCGAGAACGCCGGTCACGGTTCGGCGTCCCTCGCTGGTGGCAAGGAGGCCGGCAAGTGAAGGTTCAAGGCAAGATGTTCCTCTGGCTGGCCGTGTTCATCCTCGTCATGGGGATCGTCTACGGCGTGTGGTCCAAGGAGCCGGCCGGCACCACGGCCCTCTTCATGGGCTTCGGCCTCAGCATCATGATCGGCTACTACCTGGCCTTCACGGCCCGGCGTGTCGACCAGCTGGCGCAGGACAACAAGGAGGCCGACGTCGCGGACGAGGCCGGCGAAGTGGGCTTCTTCAGCCCCCACAGCTGGCAGCCGCTCTCGCTCGGCGTCGGTGGCGCCCTCGCCTTCATGGGCGTCGTCTTCGGCTGGTGGCTGCTGTACTTCTCGGCCCCGCTCATCATGCTCGGCCTGTGGGGCTGGGTCTTCGAGTACTACCACGGTGAGAACCGCACCCAGTAGCACGCGCTGAACGCCCGGGAGCCCGGACACTCCGTCAGGAGAGTCCGGGCTCCCTCGTTTGCCACGACTTTTGTCCCTCACTCGGCTCACTCGGCGCGCCGTGCTTGACGAGCGTTCATAGCGTGAGCTCATGAACCACTCACCGCGAATCCGCACGGTCGTCAGCTGCACCGCGCTGGTGGTCGCCCTCGGCGCGGGCACCACCGCCTGCGGCTCCGACGGCCACCCGCTCTCGGCGAAGCCGTACGACGCGGCGGAAGAGATCTCGTTCAAGGGTCCCGCCGGAGACAGCGAGAAGTCCGGCAAGGTCGACCCCGACAAGCCCCTGGAAATCACCTCCGAGAGTGATGACGGGCGCATCACCGACGTGACCGCCACGGACGCCTCAGGACGCTATGTCGCGGGCGAGCTGGCCGCCGACGGCAGCCGCTGGCACAGCACTTCGCCCCTGGCCGCCGGCGCCCACTACACGGTGCGCGTGAGCACCGAGGACGAGGACGGAGCCCCCGGCCGCAAGGTCATCGGCTTCGACACCAGCACGCCGAAGACCAAGAAGCTGCTGAACGTCGCATTCGGCCCCAAGGCGGGCAAGTACGGCGTCGGCCAGCCCATCACGGCCGAACTCAGCGCCCCCGTCAAGGACAAGGCGGCCCGCAAGGTCGTCGAGCGCGCCCTCAGGGTCGACTCCACCCCCGCGGTGGACGGCACCTGGCACTGGGTGGACGACAAGACGCTGCACTACCGCCCCAAGGAGTACTGGCCCACCCACGCCACCATCACGGCGCACAGCAACCTCGCCGGCGTCAGGATCGGCGAACGTCTGTGGGGCGGCAACGGCAAGACTGTGAAGATCACCACGGGCGACAGCCTGCTCGCCCTGACCGACGCCGCCACGCACTCCATGAAGGTCTACCGCAACGGCGAGGTGATCAAGGAGATTCCCGTCACCACCGGCAAGCCCGGCTTCGACACCCGCAACGGCGTCAAGGTCGTGCTGGGCAAGGAGTACTTCGTACGGATGCGCGGGACCAGCATCGGTATCGCGGAGGGCAGTTCGGACTCCTACGACCTGCCGGTCTACTACGCGACGAGGGTCACCTGGAGCGGCGAGTACGTCCACGCCGCGCCCTGGTCGACCGGCTCGCAGGGGTACGCCAACGTCAGCCACGGCTGCACCGGTATGAGCACCGGCAACGCCGAGTGGTTCTTCGACACCTTCAACGAGGGCGACCTCGTCAAGGTCGTCAACTCCGACGGCAAGACGATGGACCCGTTCGGCAACGGCTTCGGCGACTGGAACCTCGACTGGAAGAACTGGCGCGCGGGCAGCGCTCTGGTGGCCGGGTCCCCGGACGCTCCGAATCCGGCCCAGCGCGCGAGGCTGCGCCCCGAGAGTGTGTGAGGCCGCGCCCCTCGCGGGGCGCGGGTCCTCAGGCGCTCAGAAGGTTCCTGCGACGCAGCAGGGAGGCCAGAGAGGCGGCGAACTCCACCGGGTCGACCGGCAGGGTCACGGCGGCGTCGGCACGGCTCCAGGTGGCCAGCCAGGCGTCCTGCGGGCGGGCGATGAGCACCAGCGCGGGCGGGCAGTTGAAGATCTCGTCCTTGATCTGCCGGCACACCCCCATGCCGCCCATGGGCACCGCCTCGCCGTCCAGCACGCAGACGTCGATGCCGCCCTTGTCCAGCTCCATGATGACGGCCGCCGGTGTCGCGCATTCGATGAACTCGACGACGGGAACGTCCGGGGCGGGCCTGCGCCCCGTGGCGAGCCGCACCTGTGCGCGGGTGTTGGAGTCGTCGCTGTAGACCAGCACCGTGGCGGTCGGCTGCATTCTTCCTCCGAGACGTCAGCGTCGTACGGACATGAAGCGGTCGGGCTGATCCATCCCTGCCCGATGCGCGGATGCTACTCCCTTGAACACCTCGTCAGCACCGGTTCGGACACGGCTTCGATGGGCCATACGGGCTGGACACACCCCGTCAACACTCCGAACGGCACCCCCCGGGGTGAGGGCGGGATAAGCGACCGACATAATGTCGGTCGTGGCGACAGCAACGACAGTAGAAACCGGGCACGCGCACCCGTCGGTCAATCGGCCGAACCTCACCAGCGTCGGAACGATCATCTGGCTGAGTTCCGAGCTGATGTTCTTCGCGGCCCTCTTCGCGATGTACTTCACCCTGCGATCGGTGACCGGGCCGGATCACTGGAAGGAAATGGCGTCCAGCCTGAACCTTCCGTTCTCGGCGACGAACACCACGATCCTGGTGCTCTCCTCCCTGACCTGTCAGCTCGGCGTCTTCGCCGCCGAGCGCGGGGACGTGAAGAAGCTCCGGATGTGGTTCATCGTCACCTTCATCATGGGTGCGATCTTCATCGGCGGTCAGGTCTTCGAGTACACCGAACTGGTCACGAAGGACGGGCTCTCGCTCTCCTCCGACCCGTACGGCTCGGTGTTCTACCTGACCACCGGCTTCCACGGACTGCATGTGACGGGCGGCCTCATCGCCTTCCTGCTGGTCCTCGGTCGCACCTACGCGGCTCGGAGATTCACTCACGAGCAGGCAACCGCCGCCATCGTCGTGTCCTACTACTGGCACTTCGTCGATGTCGTCTGGATCGGCCTTTTCGCCACGATCTACCTGATCAAGTAATCGGGCCCACGCCCGAACATCCAGAAGCACCGACGCAGAAGATCCTGACACCGGGGTAATCCGTGAAAAAGCTCTCCGCACGACGACGCCATCCGCTGGCGGCGGTCGTCGTCCTACTCCTCGCGCTGGCGGCCACCGGGGGGCTGTACGCCGCGTTCGCACCCGCGGGCAAGGCGCAGGCCGATGAAACCGCCCAGTCCCTCGGCATCACCGAGGGCAAGAAGCTGTACGCCGTTGGCTGCGCAAGCTGCCACGGAGCCGGCGGTCAGGGCACCACCGACGGGCCGAGCCTGGTGGGTGTGGGCGCCGCGGCGGTCGACTTCCAGGTCGGCACCGGCCGTATGCCGGCCCAGCAGCCGGGCGCGCAGATCCCGAAGAAGAAGGTCATCTACACGCAGGCCGAGATCGACCAGCTCGCGGCCTTCATCGCCTCGCTCGGCGCGGGTCCCACGATCCCGACGAAGAGCCAGGTCAGCCCCGAGGGTGCGGACATCGCCAAGGGCGGTGAACTCTTCCGCACCAACTGCGCCCAGTGCCACAACTTCACCGGCAAGGGCGGCGCGCTGACACACGGCAAGTACGCGCCGGACCTGGAGGGTGTCGACCCGAAGCACATCTACGAGGCCATGCAGACGGGCCCGCAGAACATGCCGTCCTTCCCCGACACCACGCTGACGGAGAAGAACAAGCAGGACATCATCGCGTACCTCGACGCGGTCAACGGTGACGACACCGAGAGCCCCGGCGGTCTTGAGCTGGGCGGCCTCGGGCCGGTCAGCGAGGGCCTGTTCGGCTGGGTCTTCGGTCTCGGAACCCTGGTCGCCGTCGCCGTCTGGGTCGCCGCTCGGACCGCAAAGGCCAAGAAGTCATGAGTAGCCAAGACATTCCAGAAGAGAACGTGCCCGCTGAGCGGGCCACCGACGACCACGCCGAGCACGGTCGTGGCTCGGTAGCCGTCGCGGACGAGCAGAACCCGTTCGCGGACCCGGGGCTTCCGCCCCATGAGCACCGCATCCAGGACATCGACGAGCGGGCCGCCAAGCGGTCCGAACGCCTTGTCGCCATGCTCTTCGTGCTGTCGATGCTGGCCACCGTCGGCTTCATCGCCTCGTACGTGGCGATCCCGAACGACAAGTCGGTCTTCGTCTTCCCGCTCGGGCACATCAGCGCGCTGAACTTCGCGCTGGGCATGACGCTCGGTGTGGCGCTGTTCGCGATCGGCGCGGGTGCGGTCCACTGGGCCCGCACGCTGATGTCCGACGTGGAGATCGCCGACGAGCGTCACGCGATCGAGGCGGAGCCCGAGGTCAAGGCCAAGGTCATGGCCGACTTCAAGGCGGGTGCCAAGGAGTCCGCGCTCGGCCGTCGCAAGCTGATCCGCAACACGATGTTCGGCGCGCTGGCCCTGTTCCCGCTCTCCGGCGTCATGCTGCTGCGCGACCTCGGTCCGCTGCCGGGCACGAAGCTGCGCCACACGCTGTGGTCCAAGGGCAAGCTCCTCGTCAACATGAACACGAACGAGCCGCTGCGTCCCTCGGACGTGGCCGTCGGTTCGCTCACCTTCGCCAAGCCCGAGGGCCTGGAGGAGCACGACGAGGACTTCCAGAAGGAGATCGCCAAGGCGGCCCTGATGATCATCCGGCTCCAGCCGGACAACATCAAGGACAAGCAGGAACTCGAGTGGTCCTACGACGGCATCGTGGCCTACTCGAAGATCTGCACCCACGTCGGATGCCCGATCTCCCTGTACGAGCAGCAGACGCACCACGCGCTGTGCCCGTGCCACCAGTCCACCTTCGACCTCTCCGACGGTGCCCGAGTCATCTTCGGCCCGGCGGGTCACGCCCTGCCGCAGCTGCAGATCGGTGTGAACGCTGAGGGCTACCTCGAGGCGCTCAGCGACTTCAAGGAGCCCGTCGGTCCTGCATTCTGGGAGCGCGGATGAGCACTACCACCACCTCCGACTCGCGCTCCTCGCGCGAGAAGGCGCCCGCCGGTGAGCGGGTGGCCGACTGGGCCGACGGCCGTCTGGGGATCTACTCCCTGGCCAAGTCCAACATGCGCAAGATCTTCCCCGACCACTGGTCGTTCATGCTGGGTGAGATCTGCCTGTACAGCTTCATCATCATCATCCTCACGGGTGTGTACCTGACGCTGTTCTTCCACCCGTCGATGAACGAGGTGGAGTACCACGGCAGCTACGTCCCGCTGCAGGGCCAGCTGATGTCCGAGGCGTTCAACTCGACCATGCACATCTCCTTCGATGTGCGCGGTGGCCTGCTGATCCGGCAGATCCACCACTGGGCGGCGCTGATCTTCCTCGCCGGCATGTTCGTGCACATGATGCGCGTGTTCTTCACGGGTGCGTTCCGCAAGCCGCGTGAGGTCAACTGGGTCTTCGGATTCCTGCTGTTCGTCCTCGGCATGTTCACCGGGTTCACCGGTTACTCGCTCCCGGACGACCTGCTCTCCGGCACCGGTGTCCGCTTCATGGAGGGCGCGGTCCTGTCCGTGCCGATCGTGGGCACGTACCTGTCGTTCTTCCTGTTCGGCGGCGAGTTCCCGGGCGGCGACTTCGTGGCCCGCTTCTACTCGGTGCACGTGCTGCTGCTGCCGGGCATCATGCTCGGCCTCGTGGTGGGCCACCTGATCCTGGTCTTCTACCACAAGCACACGCAGTTCGCGGGCCCCGGCAAGACGAACAACAACGTCGTCGGCATGCCGCTGCTGCCGGTCTACATGGCCAAGGCCGGAGGCTTCTTCTTCCTGGTCTTCGGTGTCATCGCGGCCATCGCGGCGATCGCGTCCATCAACCCGATCTGGGCGATGGGTCCGTACCGTCCGGACATGGTGTCCACGGGCGCCCAGCCCGACTGGTACATGGGCTTCTCCGAGGGCCTGATCCGTGTCATGCCGGGCTGGGAGATCAACCTCTGGGGTCACACGCTCGTCCTGGGTGTGTTCATCCCGCTGGTGATCTTCCCGCTGGTCCTGGTCGCGATCGCGGTCTACCCGTTCATCGAGTCCTGGGTCACCGGCGACAAGCGCGAGCATCACATCCTGGACCGCCCGCGCAACGTCCCGACCCGGACCGCGTTCGGTGCCGCCTGGATCAGCTGGTACTTCGTCCTGCTCGTCGGTGGCGGCAACGACATCTGGGCCACGCACTTCCACCTGTCGATCAACTCGATCACCTGGTTCGTCCGGATCGCGTTCTTCGTCGTGCCGGTGCTGACGTTCATCGCCACCAAGCGGATCTGCCTCGGCCTCCAGCGCCGGGACCGGGACAAGGTGCTGCACGGCCGCGAGTCGGGCATCATCAAGCGCCTGCCGCACGGTGAGTTCATCGAGGTCCACGAGCCGCTCAGCCAGGACGCGCTGCACACGCTCACCGCGCACGAGCAGTACAAGCCGGCCGAGATCGGCCCGACGGTCGACGAGAACGGTGTCGAGCGCAAGGTCTCGGGCACGCAGAAGCTGCGCGCCAAGATGAGCGAGGGCTTCTACGGGGAGGACAGCCAGATCCCCAAGCCCACCGTCGAGGAGTACAAGGAGATCACGAGCGGCCACGGCCACCACTGATCCCCGGTAGTTCGCCACGGCGAGAGCCCCGTCCAGGCACTGGACGGGGCTCTTTGCCGTCTCCCGGGCTGGATAGGGTGGAGTCACCCCGCGCAAGGGGTGAGTCCCTTCGCGTCACCTACGAACCCAGGAGCGACCATGAGCGCTGTGAACCCCGCTGGAGGCGACACCGCGGCGGTCCGTTCCTGGCCCCAGGTACTGAACGGCCTGCTCGAGGGCCGCGACCAGAGCGCGGACGACACGGCCTGGGCGATGGACCGCATCATGCGCGGAGAGGCGACCGACGCGCAGATCGCCGGGTTCGTGGTGGCCCTGCGGGCCAAGGGTGAGACCGTCGAGGAGATCTCGGGACTCGTCCGGGCGATGTACGAGCACGCCAATGTGATCGAGGTGCCCGGGCACACCGTCGACATCGTCGGCACGGGCGGCGACGGCGCGAAGACCGTCAACATCTCCACGATGTCCTCGATCGTGGTCGCCGGCACCGGCGCCAAGGTGGTCAAGCACGGCAACCGGGCCGCGTCCTCCGCGTCCGGCTCCTCCGACGTCCTGGAGAAGCTCGGCGTCAATCTCCAGCTCACGGTGAAGCGGGTCGCCGAGGTGGCCGAAGAGGCCGGGATCACCTTCTGCTTCGCGGTGAAGTTCCACCCGGCGCTGCGTCATGCGGCGGCGGCCCGCGGCCAGTTGGGCATCAGGACGACCTTCAACGTGCTCGGCCCGCTGACCAATCCGGCGCGGGTGAAGGCCCAGGCGGTCGGAGTCGCCGACCCGCGCATGGCGCCGATCGTGGCGGGCGTGTTCGCCGAGCGCGGCAACTCCTCGCTCGTCTTCCGCGGCGACGACGGCCTCGACGAGCTGACCACCACCGCGGGCTCCGACGTCTGGGTGGTCCGTGACGGCTCGGTCACCGAGGAGCGCTTCGACCCGCGCGACGTCGGTCTCGACATCGTCCCGGTGGAGGCCCTCCGCGGCGCCGACGCCTCGTACAACGCGGAGGTCGCCCGGCGCCTGCTGGACGGCGAGACCGGGCCCGTACGGGACGCGGTCCTGCTGAACTCGGCGGCGGCCCTGGTGGCCCTGTCGCCGACCGACGCCCCGCTCGCGGACCAGCTCCGCGCCGGAATGGCGAAGGCGGCCGAGGCGATCGACTCCGGGGCCGCGAAGCGCACTCTGGAGCGCTGGGTGGCCGCCAGCAACGCCTGATCCACCAGTGCCGCGGAGCAAGGCGCAGTCCAGAATCCGGACTGCGCCTTGCGCGTGGAAGATCCTCTGGCAAGATGCTGTGTCAGGTCATGAGTGACAGCCATCAGGCCCCGGCCGGCTGTCCGGCAACCCTCCGTCCGTGGCGGGGTGCCCCGGGTGAAGACCAGGTCGTAGGCAGCGAGGTCTACGGCAAGCGCGGACCCCTCCCGCTCTTCCGGGCGGATGCAACCAGGGGTCCTGGTCGTTCGAGGGAGCCTTCTGTGAGCAAGCGAATGCGATAGGGCGTCGAGCCCCGCCTCCGCACACCCTTTTTCACCTTTCCCTGCGCTGAGCCCTGCTTCCGGGCGGCCGGCTCGCGCAGCGATCCCGCCTGCCTCTCACAGGAGCTCGCCATGTCTGTCTCCACCGCTGCCGCCGACCAGACCGTTTGTGCCCCCTTGGCCGTTCTCGGCCGGGATGTCACCGTCCCGCTCGTCACCGGCGGCGAGGTCACCTACGCCGCCCTCGACTACGCCGCCAGCGCGCCCGCCCTCCAGCGGGTGTGGGACGACGTGGCCGCGTACGCGCCGTACTACGGCAGCGTCCACCGGGGCGCCGGCTACCTCTCGCAGCTGTCCACCGACCTCTTCGAGAACGCCCGCAGGACCGTCGAGGAGTTCCTGGACTGCCGCGCCGGGGACCAGGTGGTCTTCACCCGCTCCACCACCGACTCGCTCAACCTGCTCGCCGCCGCGCTCCCGGCCGGCTGCGAGGTCTTCGTCTTCGAGACCGAGCACCACGCCTCGCTGCTGCCCTGGCGCGACGCCCGGGTGACCTACCTGAACGCCCCGCGCACCCCGGGCGAGGCCGTCGCCACCCTGGAGCACGCCCTCGCCGCCCGTGATCCCCACGGGCCGGCCCTGGTCTGTGTCACCGGTGCCTCGAACGTCACCGGGGAGCTGTGGCCGGTGCGTGAGCTGGCCGCCGCCGCGCACGCCCACGGCGCCCGGATCGTCCTCGACGCCGCGCAGCTCGCCCCGCACCACCCGGTGTCGGTCCAGGACCTCGACGTCGACTGGGTCGCCTTCTCCGGGCACAAGCTGTACGCGCCCTTCGGCTCCGGTGTCCTCGCGGGCCGCTCCGACTGGCTGCGCGAGGCCGAGCCGTACCTCGCGGGCGGCGGCGCCAGCCGCAAGGTCTCCCGGCGCGCGGACGGCGGCGTGGACGTGGAGTGGCACGACAGCGCCGCCCGGCACGAGGCGGGCTCGCCGAACGTCATCGGCGCCTACTCGATCGCGTCGGCCTGCAAGGCGCTCACCGAGGAGGGCTTCGACAACCTTCTCGCCCGTGAGCAGCACCTGATCCGTACCGTCCGCGCGGGTCTCGCGGAGGTCCCGGAGGTCCGGGTCCTCTCCCTCTTCGGTGACGACGCCCCGCGGGTCGGCGTCATCTCCTTCGTCGTCGAGGGATGGAACAGCTCGCACTTCGCGGCCGCGCTCTCCGCCGAGTACGGCATCGGCGTCCGTGACGGCCTCTTCTGCGCCCACCCGCTGGTCCGCACGCTGCTCGGCAGCGACCCGGAGACCCAGGGGGAGTGCGGCGCCCCGGAGGCAGCGCCCGGCGAGAAGTCCCTCAACGCCATCCGGGTCAGCTTCGGCGCCGGCACGCCCGACGAGCACGTCGAGCGTTTCGTCCGCGCGGTGCGCGAGCTGGTCCGGGACGGCGCCCGGTGGCAGTACCGCACCGAGGGCGGCCGCTGCGTCCCGGCCGTCTGACGCCCGCGCAGGTCACGCCCGGAGGCGGCGTCCCGTCGGTCAGGAATCGAGACCGATCGCGAACGCCGCCTCCAGGTCGTGCTCGGAGTACGTACGGAACGCCACGTGCGTGTCCGTCGCCTCGACGCCCGGGATCTTGCTGATCCTGCCGGGGATGACGTCCGCCAGGTCGTCGTGGGCCTTGACCCGGACCATCGCGATCAGGTCGTAGGTGCCGGTGACGGAGAAGACCTCGCTGACGCTCTCCAGTGACGCGATCGACTCGGCGATCTCGGGGATCCGGTCCACGCTGGTCTTGATGAGGACGATCGCGGTGATCACGGCTGGTTCTCTCCCTCGGGGGCCACTGCTGGGGGATCTCACCCTACTCGCGGTCCACCTGGCCCGGCTGCCGCGCCGGGGGTCCCGGCAGCGCCCCCGGGGAGGGTGCGGCGGCCCCACGGCGCCCGAAGCGCGCCCACGCGTAGACGAAGCCCAGCGAGAAGCCCACGAGGTGGGCCAGATAGGCGACCCCGGGTCCGGAGTCGCTGCGGCCCGCCGCCAGCCATTGCAGCGCGAACCAGAACGGCAGCACCACCCAGGCCGGGAACCGCAGCGGAAGGAAGAAGAGGAACGGGAAGAGACTGGTCACCCGGGCCTTGGGGAACAGGTACAGAAACGCGCCGAGTACCGCGGAGATCGCCCCGGACGCCCCGACCAGGGACTGCTGCGAGCCGGCGTTGGCGGCGGCGTAACCGAGCAGGGCGACATATCCGCAGCCCAGGTAGAAGAGGGCGAACTCGACATGGCCCATGCGTTCCTCGGTCATCACCCCGAAGACGTAGAAGAACAGCATGTTGCCCAGGAGGTGGAGCCAGCTGCCGTGGATGAACAGGGCCGTGGCCGGGGTGAGTGCCTCGCGCGGGGCCCCGCCGAAGAGGTCGGACGGCACCACGCCCCAGCGGCGGAAGTACGCGCGCTGGGCGACCAGCAGTTCGTCCCCGGTGCCGTACGCGGGATCGAGGCCCGAGGCGGGACCGATGACGAAGATCAGACAGCACAGGACGATCAGCCCGTACGTCACCGGCGCGGACTGGCCCCGCAACGCCCTGCCGACCGCCGTACTCCAATTGCCGATCATGGTACAGAGCATGACGCAACAGGACCGATCGGAGCAGACCGCCTCGCCGCCGCGGACACCAGAGCGTCGAGTACCCGCCAGGCCGTAGGGTTACGAGCCACATGCACCGGGAGACCGGCGCCGGACGGACACTAGAAGGAAAGAGCGACTGCCCTATGACGGTTCCCCTGCCCGACGCCAAGACTCGCTGGCGCTGTGCCCTCTGCGGCAACCTCACGCGTTTCGACGTGACCCGCTCCTCGAAGGTCGTCGAGTATGTGCACCTCGACCTCGCCGGTGAGCCGAAGGTCGAGGAGCGCGAGGTGGTCAATGAGACCATCGAGTCGGTGCGGTGCCGCTGGTGCAACGCGGTGGATCAGGTCGAACTCGTGGACAGGCCGGGTGCCGGCTCCTGAGGGAGCGGGCCCCGCACGGATATTGGGGTGACGGATGGTGGAGACCACAGGCGGGGAGCCGGACGACGGCACCGCTGAGGTGCTCGACCGTCCGCTGCCCGACGGCGTGCGCCGACGCGTCGTACAGATCGTCTCGGACGGCTTCGGCGGACTGACGGTGGCCGAACTGCCCGTCCAGCTGAGGCAGTACGCCCGGTTCGCGCCGAACCGGCGGGCCAAGTTCGCCGGCAACGCCATGGCCGCCGCCCTGGAGACTGACCCGCTGTTCAGACAGCGCATCGCCGAGAAGCTGAGAGAGGCCCAGCCCGAGATCGTCGGGACCCTCGAATCGGGCGCGCCGCCCCCGGCCGCGGATCCGCTGGACGTGGCGGCCGCGGCCTATGTGCTGCGCCCGGCGGGCTGGGTGAAGCTGGTCACCGCCGCGGGCGAGGAGGCCCTGCGGGCGGACGCGGAGCGCGCCGACGAGGAGAACCGCGCCGAGCTGGAGCGGCTGCGCGAGGAGCTCGAAGAGGCCCGCGGGCAGACGAGGTCCGAGACCGAGCGGCTGCGCGCGGAAGTGGAGTCGGCCAGGAAAGAAGCGGAATCGCTTCACCGCAAGCTGCGCGGTGCCCTCAGTGACGTCAAGCGCGGCGAGGCGGCCCTGCGCAAGCTCCAGGCCGAGACCGACACGGCGAAGGCGGAGGGGCAGGCCCAGGTGTCCGCCGCCGAGAGCGAGACCCGGCGGCTCAAGGCGCGCCTCTCGGAGGCCGAGGCCGCCCTGGAGGCCACGCGCAAGGCGGCGCGTGAGGGGCGCAGTGTCGAGGACATGCGCGTACGGCTGCTGCTCGACACCGTGCTGGACGCGGCCCAGGGTCTGCGCCGGGAACTGGCGCTGCCTCCCGTCTCCGTCCGGCCCGCCGAGACCGTGGACGCGGTCGAGCCGGGACGCATGACGCCGAAGGACATCGCCGCCCGCGCGCTCTCCGAGAACGACCCCGCGATCCTCGACCAGTTGCTCGCGCTGCCCCAGGCGCATCTGGTCGTCGACGGCTACAACGTCACCAAGACCGGCTATCCCCAGATGCCGCTGGAGAAGCAGCGGCTGAGGCTGCTCGGGCAGCTCTCGCAGCTGGCCGCGCAGACCGGCGCCGAGGTCACCTGTGTCTTCGACGGGGCCGAGCTGGCCGCGCCGGTGCTGCTCGCGCCGCCGCGCGGGGTGCGGGTGCTGTTCTCCAAGCCCGGAGTCACGGCGGACGAGCTGATCCGTCAGCTGGTGCGGGCCGAGCCGCCAGGCCGGCCGGTCATCGTCGTCTCGACCGACCGTGAGGTGGCGGACGGCATCGCCAAGGCGGGCGCCCGGCCGGTGGCGTCCGTGGTGCTGCTCAAGCGCTTGTCGCGCGGCTGAGCGACCCCTTTCGCCTTCTATCTCCCTTGCGTTTCCTTTTGCTCGTTTCGTTCCGGGTGATTCCTCCCGTTCGCCCCCTTCCGTGCTTCTTCTCGTGCGCCTTCGGGGTCGTCATCTCCCGCTGCCGGTCCGGGGTTTCGCGTGGACGGCGATCCGGGGCCTAAGTCGCATGAGCCACCTACGTCCCATGCGTAACCTCTGGGCTTGATGACCGAATTGACAGGATCTTCACGCGACGTAGTGTCAAGCGCACATCACTGCAGGTGAGTTGAGTGCAAAGAATGCGCTCCTGACAAAGAATTTTCAGGTTTGGATTTGAACTGATCACAAGTAGGTCACTAGGGTCATGCCTCGAACCTCCAACTAGGGTGATCACTCATGAGGAGTGACGGTGGAGGGGCACCGCCCGTCGGCGTCTTCGGCAGGCGGCTGGAGGAAGAAGGAGCTCGCCTTCGTGGCGTCCCACCGTCGACCCAAGCAGCCGAGCCGCACCCGTGTGACCGTGCTCACCACCGCCGCCGCTGCAGCCGTTGCCCTCAGTGCCAACGTCGCCAATGCCGCGCCGTCCGAGAAGCCCAACAAGGACGAGGTCAAGACCAAGGTCGACAAGCTCTACGAAGAGGCCGAGCAGGCCACGGAGAAGCTCAACGGCGCCAAGGAGAAGCAGGAGAAGCTGCAGAAGCAGATCAGCTCCCTGCAGGACAACGTCGCCCGCGGCCAGGAGGAGCTCAACGAGCTGCGTGACGGCCTCGGTTCGATGGCCAGCGCCCAGTACCGCACCGGTGGCATCGACCCCTCCGTGGCGCTCTTCCTCTCCTCGGACCCGGACGACTACCTGGACAAGGCGTCCGCCATGGACCAGCTGAGCGCTCAGCAGGTCGAGTCGCTCAAGAAGGTCCAGGAGAAGCAGCGTTCGCTCGCGCAGCAGCGTTCCGAGGCCTCCGAGAAGCTCAAGGACCTCGCCGACACGCGGACCGAGCTCGCCAAGAAGAAGAAGGAAGTCCAGGGCAAGCTGGGCGCCGCGCAGAAGCTCCTGAACTCGCTGACGGCGCAGGAGCGGGCCGCGCTCGCGGCGAAGGAGAAGGAGCGGGCGACCCGCGCCAGCGAGCGTGTCGACCTCGGCGGCGCCAAGGCCGCCTCCGGCCGGGCCGGCGCCGCGTTCAGCGCCGCGCAGACCCGGATCGGATCGCCGTACGTCTACGGCGCCACCGGCCCCAGCTCCTTCGACTGCTCCGGCCTCACCTCCTGGGCGTACGCCCAGGCCGGTGTCTCCATACCGCGCACCTCGCAGGCCCAGGCCAACGCGGGCACCCGCATCTACTCGCAGAGCGATCTGCAGGTCGGTGACCTGGTCATCTTCTACGGCGACCAGCACCACGTCGGCCTCTACGCGGGCAACGGCCAGGTGCTGCACGCCCCGCGCACCGGCACGGTCGTCCGGTACGAGTCGATCGGCAACATGCCCTTCCAGTTCGGCGTACGGGTCTGATCCCGCGGGCGGGCCGGAGCTGACTCCGGCCGGCCGCAGAGACCCGTTGCCGCACCGCCCAAACGGGCGAATTGCGACAACTTCCGCTGACCCCGCGCCCCGTCGGTGACCTGCGTCTCCGGCGGGGCGTCACTTTGTGTGCCCGCGGGGGTCTTTGGCCGGTGCGTAGTCGGACGGCTACTCTCTGGCGCGTTTCCCCCGACAGCGGGGGACCGTCAGCGGAGGGAGAGCGGCTACCTGTGGGGTTCCATCGCCGCCTTGAACCGACCGGCTTCGACCGGGGCGCCGGCGCCTTCGGCATCGCCGCCTGCGTGATGTCCGCGGCGGCCGCCGCACTCGGCACCCTGCCCGCCTCGGCGGCACCGCAGGACGACACCCGGGCCGAGGTGGACCGCCTCTACACCCAGGCGGAGAAGGCCACCGAGGCGTTCAACAAGGCCGACGAGCGTGCCGACACGCTGCGCGAGCAGGTCGGCACGGCACAGGACGAGATCGCCCGGCAGCAGGAGCGCATCAACACGATGCGGGACTCGCTCGGTTCGCTCGCCGGGGCGCAGTACCGCTCCGGCGGCCTCGACCCCTCGCTCGCCCTGCTCTTCTCCGACGACCCGGACGACTACCTCGACAAGGCCGCCGCCCTCGACCGGATCACCGCCCACCAGGCCGGCGAACTCAAGGATCTCCAGGTCGCGATGCGCGACCTCGCCCAGAAGCGCGAGGAGGCCGACGGGAAGCTCGCCGAGCTGGAGCGCAGCCGCACGGCGGTCGCCCGGAACAAGCGGGTCGTCGAGGGCAAACTGGCCAAGGCGCGGCAGCTGCTCAACTCGCTGCCGTACGCCGACCGCGCCGCCTACGACCGGGCCTCGCGCTCGGCGCGCGCCGGCATGCCGGACCTCGGGGGCGCCGTCCCGTCCTCGGCGCGGGCGGCCGCCGCCGTCGCCGCGGCCCGCTCGGCGCTCGGCCGTCCCTACGTGTGGGGCGCCAACGGGCCGGGCGGCTTCGACTGTTCGGGCCTCATGCAGTGGTCCTACGCGAAGGCCGGAGTCGGTCTGCCGCGCACCTCGCAGGCTCAGCGGTACGCCGGACGGCAGGTGCCGCTCTCCCAGGCGCAGCCCGGTGACCTGGTCACCTACCGGTCCGACGCCAGCCATGTCGGGATGTACGTGGGCAACGGCCAGGTGATCCACGCGCCCTACCCCGGCGCCCCGGTGCGCTACGACCCGGTCGGGATGATGCCGGTCTCGTCCGTCACCCGGCCCTGACGGAGCGAGGTGACGGGCACCACGCGGAACCGGTGGGCCGGCGCGGGCACCGTACGATCGGGAAGGTGGCTGGTCGAAGGCGTGCGTCGCGAGCGGGACTTTCCCTGGTGCTGCTGCTCGCCGTGCTCGTCGGCTGCGGCGGCCGGGTGTCGTCGGACACCGCCACGGCCGATGTGCAGCGGGTCCTCGACCGGCGCGCGGCCGCGGTCGTGGACCGGGACGAGGCGGCGTTCCGGGCCACCGGGGAGGCGGCCGGCGCCGGAACCGCCTTCGTGAACCTGCGCGACGTGCCGCTGGCGGCCTGGTCCTACCGCCTGAAGGAGCTGCACCGCTCCGGCGACCGGGCCACGGCCCGGGCCGAACTGCGCTACCGCGTCGAGGGCTACGACGCCGCACCGGTCACCGCCGACCGCACCCTGCGCCTGACCCGCGCCGCCGGAGCCTGGCGCGTCGCCTCCGACGAGCCCGCGGGCAAGGCAGGCGACCAGCTGTGGGACCAGGGGGCCGTGACGGCCGTACGGGGTGAGCGCAGCCTCGTGCTCGGGGTCGGACAGCCCGGTGAGCGGCTGCGGTCCTTCGCGGACCTGGCGGACCATGCCGTGCCCGCCGTGTCGGAGGCCTGGGGAAGGGACTGGGCGCGCCACGTCGTCGTCCTCGTACCGAAGTCGCTGGAGGGGATGGCGGGGCTGCTCGGGGCTCCGGCGTCCGGGTACCGGGGGATCGCGGCGGTCACCACCGGCGAGGTGAGCGAAGCGAGACCGGGGTCCTCCCGGCCGGAGGGCGGGGGAGGTTCCGCGAAGGCGCCCGCGGACCGGATCATCGTCAACCCGGACGCGTACGGCGTCCTCGGCGACCTCGGAAAGCAGGTCGTGCTCACCCACGAGACCACGCACGTCGCCACCCGCGCCCACACCACGGCCGCCACTCCGTTGTGGCTCTCCGAGGGGTACGCGGACTGGGTCGGCTACCGCGGCAGCGGGCGGGCGGCCGGGCAGGTCGCGCCGGAGCTGGAGCGCTCCGTGGCCGAGGGGCGTCTCCCCGCCGCGCTGCCCGACGACGGGGACTTCGGGTTCACCGCGGACGCGGGCCGGCTGGCGCAGGCCTACGAGGGCGGCTGGATGGCCTGCCGGCTGATCGCCGACCACTGGGGCGAGGTCCGCCTGAACGACTTCTACCGGGCGGTGGGCGACCACCGGAAGCGGGCCGGAGCGGTCGAGGGCGCGCTGCGGGACGTGCTGCACACGACACCGGAGAAGTTCACCGAGTTGTGGCGGCAGTACCTGAGGGACCAACTCGGCTGACCCGCCGGTCCGTTCATTCCTCGAGCCGGTGGACGGCCTCCGCGAGCCACGTCCGCTCCGCCTCGCCCGTCGCCCGCGCGACCCGCAGCATGCCCTGCCGGAAGAGATCGTCGGCCTCCTCCGCGCGCACCGGCCGGCCGTCCCGGTAGAAGAAGCTCGCCGGGGTCTCCAGGAACTCCTGGCGGCGGCGCAGTACCGCGGCCTGCTCGCGGGGGCTGGCCAGATGGCGCAGGAACGCCAGCAGCGTGTTGAAGCGCACCTGGTCGGTGATCTCGGCCTGCTTGGGGTGGCGCAGCCGCTCCAGGAGGTCCTCACGGCCCTTCTCGGTGAGCGACAGGATGCGCCGCGGGGCCGCGCCGCTGCCGGGCTCGGTGTGCTGGTCGAGCAGGCCCGCGGCGACCAGGCGGGTGATCGCCGGGTAGAGGGCTCCGTCGCTGACCGGACGGACATGGCCGCTGAGGGCCTTGATGCGCTCCTTCAGCTCGTAGCCGTGCAGGGGCTCCTCGTACAGAAAGCCCAGGATCGACAGCTCCAGCATCCGGTCGGCTCCTAGCTCGTGGGTCATCGGGGTACGGCGCGTCTGCCGTACCACCGCTCGGTTCGTGGCTCCCCGCGGGCGGGCTCACGGCACCTTGGTGCTCGCGGACGTCCCGAGTCGGTGTGATCGCGATCCTCCCGCAGTCGTCGTGCTCGCGGTCCTCCCGCCCCTCCGTGCTCGCGGTCCTTCGGCGTCTTCGTGCTTGCGGGCTTCACCTGCCCATGGTACCTCTTATCGAGTTACCTCTAATCGAGGTAATCGTATCGAGGGAGCCCACGTGAACGCCCATCGCAAGCAGCTCATAGCGCTCGCCCACCCCGTCTACCTCTCGCTGCTCGCCTCCGTCGCCGCCGGAATCATCAACACCGTCTGGGTCTCCCGGCTCGGCGGTGACGCCGTGGCCGCCGTGGCCGTCGCGACCAACACCGAGAACGTGCTGCTCGGTGTCGCCCTGGTCTTCGCCTCCGGCACCACCGTCCTGGTCTCGCACGCCCGGGGAGCCCGCGACCCGGGCGCGGTCCGGGCCGCCGTACGCGGAGGCTGGGCGCTGTGCGCCGTGGTCACGCCGGTGATCGCCCTCGGCGGCTACCTGCTGCGCGAGCCGCTGGCCCGGCTGGTGCTCGGCGGCGACGGACGGGCGCTGACCCTCGCCGTCCAGTACTTCGCGATCTCCCTGCCCGGCGTCGCCGTCTTCTTCGCGCAGAACCTCGTCGACGGCATCCTGAAGGGCACCGGCGACACCCGCACCCCGATGCGCCTCGCCCTGCTGGCCAACGGCCTGATCCTCGGCCTCGACCCCTTCCTCATCCACGTGTACGGGGTCCGGGGCGCCGCCGTCTCGACGGTGCTGTGCCGCGGCGTGGCGCTGGCCGTGGGGCTGCGCGCCCTGCGCCGGAACGCACTCCTGTCCGAGGCGGCCACCGCGGTGCCCGCCGAAGCCACCGGCGCCGCTCTGCGCCGCACCCTCACGACCGGGCTGCCCATGTCCGCCGACTTCACGGTGCGGCAGGGCGGCGCGCTGGTGCTCGTCGCGATCGTGGCCCGGCTGGGGACGACGGCCGTCGCGGCGTACGCGATCGCGTACAAGGTCATGTACGTCGCCACCATGGCGTTCTACTCGGTCCGGCAGGCCGCCTCGATCCACACCGCGCACACCCGGGGCGCGGGCCGCGACGAACGGGGCGCCATCGGGCGGCAGGCCGTCCTCGTCTCGGGGGCCGCCGGCCTGCTCGCCGCGGGCCTGCTCGCCGCCCTGGCTCCGTGGATCATGCGGGCCTTCGGCGCCGGCCCCGCGGTCGCCCACGACGGCGTGCTCTTCCTGCGCTGCGTCGGTCCCTACCTGCTGCTGATGGCCTGCTTCATCGCGCTCGGCGGGGTCTTCGAGGGCAGTGGGGGAGCGCCGGTCCTGCTCCGGGTGACGCTGGCCGGTACGGCGGTCCAGCTCCCGCTCGCCCACGTCCTGTCCGGACTGGGGCTCCCCGGGATCTGCCTCGCCCTCCTGCTCTCCATGACGGTTCAGTGCGCCGCCCTGTGGTGGTGGACCGGGCGGGCCGGGCGTCAGGAGGAGGCCAGGGTCTCCTTGGTGCGGGCCGCCTGAGCGGGGAGGGCCCGTGCCGGCTCGGACACCGTGCCCCGCCACAGCACCCGGGCGGCCAGCAGCGCGGCGATCACCAGGAGGCCGTTGCGGATGACGAGGAGGGTGATGCCCAGCGGGGTGCTGCCCACGACGTCCGCGAACCAGACCGGGAACTCCAGCACCGTCACGAAGCACGCGATCAGCACCAGCCAGGCGGGCACCGCCATCCGGCTCGCGCGAAAGCACAGGCAGACGGCGGCGAGCCCGACCAGCCACACCAGGTACTGCGGGCTGATGACCCGGCTGGTGGCCGTGAACATCAGGACGGCGACGAACGCGGCGTCGGCGAGCGTGTGCGTCAGGAACCGCTTGGCGCACAGGCGCCACAGCAGCAGCCAGCCGAAGGCGAGCGAGGTCAGCACCAGGGCCGCGGTGCTCACCAGGTCGACGTAGGGTCCGAGGAACTCCACCGAGCCGTAGTTGAGCAGCACCCGCCCGTTCCAGCCGTGGTGCCGGGCCACGTGGAAGACGAGGGAGCCCAGCGACTCCACCTCGGTGCCGCGGTCACGCTGGGCGGTGAGGAAGCCGAACGCGCCCGGCATCGTCATCCAGAACAGCGCCGCGATCGCTCCCGCCGTCGCCGCGGCCCAGACCCAGGCCCGGCGGCGCACCGCGGCGACCAGCAGCAGCACCGGCCACACCTTGACCATCGCGCCGAAGCCCACGAGCACCCCCATGACCCGGGGATGCCGGGCCCCCGCGAGCAGCGCGGCCACCGCGACGGCCGTCACCATCACGTCGTAGCGGGCGTACACGGTCGGCCCGAGCAGGGGAACGCCGATCACCCAGACCCAGGCGCCGCGCCGCGTCTTGCCGGAGCGCGAGCCCGCGTACAGGAGGAGCCCGAACGCCACCAGGTCGGCGACGAAGGCCAGCACGAAGAAGGCGTGCGGGTAGTCGAGGAACGGCAGCAGGCCGGGGGAGAGGACCGCGAGGGCGGCGGCGGGCGGATACTGCCAGGTCACGTCGTTCAGCGGAAAGCTGCCGTGCCGCAGGACCTCGTACCAGCCGTGGTAGATCACGGAGACGTCGCTGGTGACGTCCGGGCCGGGGAAGACGTACACCTTGGCCACGAAGAGCAGCAGCGCCAGCCTGGTCAGACCCCAGACTCCCAGCAGTGCGGCCAAGCCGAACGGGAACCTCGCGCTCCGTGCCCCCGTCATGCCCTGCCCACCTGGCCCTCTTCGTCCGGATCGAGTGCGTCGCCGCCGTGTTTTTCGCGGAGTCATGATGGCGCGCCGGTCTGTGTGCGAGCCGTCAAGCGCGGCCGTGCGGAGCTGTGAGTATAGATTCGATAGTGTCGAACACGATGCACAAGACCCTGATCGTGACGAACGACTTCCCGCCCCGCCCCGGCGGCATCCAGGCCTTTCTGCACAACATGGCGCTGCGTCTGGACCCCGGACAGCTCGTCGTCTACGCGTCGACGTGGAAGCGCGGCCAGGAGGGTGCCGAGGCGACCGCCGCGTTCGACGCCGAGCAGCCCTTCACCGTCGTACGGGACCGTACGACGATGCTGCTGCCGACGCCGGGCGCCACCCGGCGGGCGGTCGGGCTGCTGCGCGAACACGGCTGTACGTCGGTGTGGTTCGGGGCCGCGGCCCCGCTCGGCCTGATGGCGCCGGCGCTCCGCAGGGCGGGCGCGCGGCGCATCGTGGCGACCACGCACGGCCACGAGGCCGGCTGGGCGCAGCTGCCCGCGGCCCGCACCCTGCTGCGCCGGATCGGTGAGTCCACCGACACGATCACCTACCTCGGGGAGTACACGCGCTCGCGGATCGCCTCCGCGCTGACCCCTGAGGCGGCCGCGCGCATGGTCCAGCTGCCGCCCGGCGTCGACGAGGGGACCTTCCACCCCGGCTCCGGCGGCGACGAGGTCCGGGCCCGGCTCGGTCTCACCGACCGGCCGGTCGTCGTCTGCGTCTCCCGCCTGGTCCCGCGCAAGGGCCAGGACACCCTCGTGCTCGCGATGCCGCGGATCCTGGCCAAGGAGCCGGACGCCGTGCTGCTGATCGTCGGCGGCGGGCCGTACGAGAAGGAACTGCGCAAGCTCGCGCACGACACCGGCGTCGCCGGCTCGGTCCGGTTCACCGGGGCGGTGCCCTGGTCGGAGCTGCCCGCTCACTACGGGGCCGGGGACGTCTTCGCGATGCCGTGCAGGACGCGCAGGGGCGGGCTCGACGTCGAGGGGCTCGGCATCGTGTACCTGGAGGCGTCGGCGACGGGCCTGCCCGTGGTGGCCGGCGACTCGGGCGGCGCGCCCGACGCCGTGCTCGACGGAGAGACGGGCTGGGTCGTGCGCGGCGGCTCCGCAGAGGAGGCGGCCGACCGCATCGTCACCCTGCTCGGCGACTCCGAGCTGCGACGCAGGATGGGCGAACGGGGCCGCGCCTGGGTCGAGGAGAAATGGCGCTGGGACCTCCTGGCCGAGCGTCTGAGAGAGCTGCTCTAGCGTCGGCGGGGGCGCCCGCTGGGGGTGCCTGTCGGCTGCGGCTCGGTGCCTCCCCGTTGTGCCCACGAGGGTGCCGCTCGCCGAGATCTGGCGTCTGCGGGCCGCCATGGGCCGGTCGCGCAGTTCCCCGCGCCCCTGAGCACCCTGACGGGCGCCCGCCAGGGCGCTCAGGGGCGCGGGGAACTGCGCGAGCAACCACGACGAGCCTTCCGCCCGGGACGAACCCCCACTCCCCATGGCGGGAGCCGGAAACCCCCACCCCCACGGCGGGAGCCGGAAACCCCCGCCCCGCGAACGAAGGCGAACGACCCCAGGGACGGAAACGGCTCGGCCCCCTCCAGCGAAGGGGGCCGAGCCGTTGTTCCCGGCCGGGGTGGAACCCTGCCGCTGGGGCGTCAGCCCCGATAGATCGCCTCGATCTCGTTGGCGTAGTCCTTCGCGACCACGTTGCGCTTCAGCTTCAGGGACGGCGTGAGGTGGCCCGACTCCTCGGTGAACTGATGGGCGAGGATGCGGAACTTGCGTACCGACTCCGCCTTGGACACCGCCGCGTTGCCGTCGTCGATCGCGTCCTGGATGGCGGCGATCAGGTCCGCGTCCTCGCTCAGCGACGCCGCGGTCGAGCCGGCCGGCTTCCCGTGCTCCTCGGCCCAGCGGACCAGGAACTCCTCGTCGACCGTGACCAGCGCGCCGACGAACGGGCGCCCGTCGCCGACGACCATGCACTCCGCGACCAGCGCGTGCGCGCGGATCCGGTCCTCGATCACGGCCGGGGCGACGTTCTTGCCGCCCGCGGTGACGATGATCTCCTTCTTGCGGCCGGTGATGCGGAGGTAGCCGTCCTCGTCGAGGGTGCCGATGTCACCGGTGTGGAACCAGCCGTCGGCCAGCGCCTCGGCGGTCGCGCCCTCGTTGTTCCAGTACCCCTTGAACAGGTGCTCGCCGTGCAGCAGCACCTCGCCGTCGTCGGCGATGCGGATCACGGAGCCGGGCAGGGGCTGGCCGACCGTGCCGATCTTCGTGCGGTCCCACGGGTTGAAGGCCGTGGCCGCGCAGGACTCGGTGAGGCCGTAGCCCTCCAGGACCGTGAAGCCGATGCCGCGGAAGAAGTGGCCGAGCCGCTCACCCAGCGGCGCGCCGCCCGAGATCGCGTACTCGCCGCGCCCGCCGAGGACCGCGCGCAGCTTGCTGTAGACGAGCTTGTCGAAGGTCTTGTGCTTGATCTTCAGGGCCAGCGACGGGCCCGAGGGGGTGTCCAGCGCGCGGCTGTACGCGATCGCCGTGTCCGCCGCCTTGTCGAAGATCTTGCCCTTGCCGTCCGCCTGGGCCTTGGCGCGCGCCGAGTTGTAGACCTTCTCGAAGACGCGCGGCACACCGAGGATCAGCGTCGGCCGGAAGGAGGCCAGCTCGTCGGTGAGGTTCTTGATGTCCGGGACACAGCCCAGCTTGATCGGCGCCATCATCGGCGCGACCTGCACGAGCCGCCCGAAGACGTGCGCGAGCGGGAGGAAGAGCAGGACGGAACACTCGCCCGTGCGGAACAGCGGGCGCAGCCGCTCCACGATGTTGCCGCACTCCGCGAAGAAGGCGCGGTGCGTGAGGACGCAGCCCTTCGGCCGGCCGGTGGTTCCGGAGGTGTAGACGATGGTCGCCGGGTCGTCCGCCTTGGCGAGCGAGCTGCGCTCCTCGACGGTGGCGTCGCTTACGTCCTTGCCCAGGCGCCCCAGCTCCTCGACGCCGCCGGCCTCGATCTGCCAGACGTGCTTGAGGGCGGGCAGCCGGTCACGCACCGACTCGACGGAGGCCGCGTGCGTGCTCAGCTCCACGATGCAGGCGGTCGCACCGGAGTCGCCGAGGATCCACTGCACCTGCTCGGCGGAGCTGGTCTCGTACACCGGCACGGTGACCGCGCCGGCGCTCCAGATCGCGAAGTCGAGCAGCGTCCACTCGTAGCGGGTACGGGACATCAGGCCGACCCGGTCACCGGGCTGCACGCCCGAGGCGATCAGGCCCTTGGCCGCGGCACGCACCTCGGCGAGGAAGGTGGTGGCGCTGACGTCCGTCCACGTGCCGCCCACCTTGCGGGCGATGACGGCCACGTCGGGATGCTGCGCGGCGTTTCTACGGACGATATCGGTGAGATTTCCGTCCGCAGGGACCTCGTACAAAGCCGGAAGGCTGAACTCGCGCAAGACTGCTGCTCCTCATAGGGCGCCGACGCCACGACTCTGTGTGATGCGACGGTGCGGTCCAAGGCTCGGGCAGGTACTCAAGAGATCACTTGTTGAATTCCTGAGTACGACTGGACTGCCCGGACGTTACCCGTCGGTATGGCTTCTTCGACAGGGGGTCCCGACGAGATGTTCTATGCGTCACACGTGTTGGCGTTCCTTCGCGCACAGTAGTCCACGCCCTTCCTGACTAGCCAGTAATCGCAGGTCCGGCCGCCTCTGTTCACGTTTGCCGCACAGGCCTACGCTTGATCGTCATGGCATCCACACCGGTCGGTAATCCACGGACGCGCGTCCATGTGGTCAGTGACGTGCACGGCAACGCCCGGGACCTGGCCCGCGCGGGCGACGGCGCCGACGCCCTGATCTGCCTCGGTGACCTGGTCCTCTTCCTCGATTACGCCGACCACGCGCGCGGCATCTTCCCGGATCTGTTCGGCGTGGAGAACGCCGACCGCATCGTCGAGCTGCGCACCGCCCGCCGCTTCGAGGAGGCGCGCGCGTTCGGCGCCCGGCTGTGGGCGGGCATCGGCGCCGACCGGGCCGCCGCCATCGAGAAGGCGGTACGCAAGCAGTACGCCGAGATGTTCTCCGCGTTCCCGACGCCGACGTACGCGACGTACGGCAATGTCGACATGCCGACGCTGTGGTCGGAGTACGCCGGCCCCGGCACCACCGTCCTCGACGGCGAGCGGGTCGAGATCGGCGGCCGGGTCTTCGGTTTCGTCGGCGGGGGGCTGCGGACGCCGATGCGGACGCCGTACGAGATCAGTGACGAGGAGTACGCGGCCAAGATCGAGGCGGTCGGCGAGGTCGACGTGCTGTGCACGCACATCCCGCCGGAGGTGCCGGAGCTGGTCTACGACACCGTGGCGCGCCGCTTCGAGCGCGGTTCCCGCGCGCTGCTGGACGCGATCCGGCGTACGCGCCCCCGGTACGCGCTCTTCGGTCACGTCCACCAGCCCCTTGTCCGCAGGATGCGTGTCGGGGCGACGGAATGCGTGAATGTGGGGCACTTCGCGGGGTCGGGCCGGCCCTGGGTGCTGGAGTGGTGAGCCGGCGGCGGTGCTGAACGGCAGGTGGGGTGACAGTGCCCGTGGTCGTGCGCGGTAGCCTTCACGCTGCACACACGTGCGCACCGACCTCCCTCACCGGACCGCATCTGGAGGAGCCACCGCGATGGCGGAACACACCAGTTCGAGCATCACGATCGAGGCGGCACCGGCTGACGTCATGGCGGTGATCGCCGACTTCGCCCGCTACCCGGACTGGACGGGTGAGGTGAAGGAGGCGGAGGTGCTCGGTACGGACGAGCGGGGCCGCGCCGAACAGGTCCGCCTCGTCATGGACGCCGGCGCCATCAAGGACGACCAGACCCTCGGTTACACCTGGACCGGCGACCACGAGGTCTCCTGGACCCTGGTCAAGTCCCAGATGCTCCGCTCCCTGGACGGCTCCTACATCCTCAGGGCCGCGGGCAGCGGCACCGAGGTCACCTACCGGCTGACCGTCGACGTCAAGATCCCGATGCTCGGCATGATCAAGCGCAAGGCCGAGAAGGTCATCATCGACCGAGCGCTGGCGGGCCTGAAGAAGCGCGTCGAGGAGACGGTCTAGCCACCCACGGGCGCCCGCCCCCACCCCTGGGCGGCCGCGCCTCACCCTGGCGAGCCCCGGAAGGCACGCCGCCGGAGCCCCAACCTTCTCCCGCCCCCTCCGCCCCTGCCCGTCCCACCCCTGGGGCTCCGCCCCAGACCCCGCTCCTCAAACGCCGGAGGGGCTGAATCTTCGCCACGTACGACCCGCACCCGTCCACGCACGGGAGGGGACGTGCCGGTACATCACATGCCCGCAGGCCGGACGGATCACCACCCGCGCCCACTTCGCAACGCCGCTGGGATCCGTTCGGATGCGGGCGGATGTACCGGCGCGCCCCGACCCCCCCGGACCGGAACCCGAGAACCGCCGAGGCCATCGCACCGGTAGCGTTCACCCCCATGCGCACCATCCTGATCACCGGCCAAGGCGGCACCGGCCGTACCACCGTCGCCGCGGCCACCGCGCTGAAGGCGGCCCGCGAGGGCACCCGCACCCTGCTGCTCACCGCCGACCGCACCGACACCCTCGGTGCCGTCCTCGGCGTCCCCACCGGCCCGAACCCCGTCGAGGCCGTCCCCGGTCTGACGGCCTGGCGCCCCGACGCCGCCGCCCGCTTCCGCGACGACCTCACCGCCTTCCAGCGTCGCGCCACCACCGCCCTCGACCTCCTCGGCGCCTCCCGACTGGACGCCGAGGAAGTCACCCCGCTCCCCGGCGCCGAGGAACTGGCCCTGCTGCGCGCCCTGCGCGACGCCGCGCTGTCGGAGAGGTACGGCCTGCTCGTCGTGGACCTCCCCCCGGCCCCCCAGGCCCTCGCTCTCCTCGCCCTGCCCGAGGAACTCCGCCGCTACCTGCGCCGCCTGCTCCCGCCGGAACGCCAGGCGGCCCGCGCCCTGCGCCCCGTCCTCGGGCGGCTCGCGGGCGTGCCCATGCCCTCCGAGTGGCTGTACGAGACGGCGGCGCGCTGGGACCTCGAGCTGGCCGCCGTCCAGGCCGTGGTCGAGGACCGCGCCACGACCGTACGGCTGGTCGCCGAGCCGGGACCGGCCGGCGCCGACGCCGTCCGCACCGCCGCCACCGCCCTCGCCCTGCGCGGCCTGCCCGTCGACGGCCTGGTCGCCAGCCGGGTGCTGCCCGGCGCCACCAACGACGCCTGGCTGGCGGCCCTCGCGGCCCAGCAGCGCAAGGCGCTGGACGAGTGGCAGGAGACGTACGACCTGCACGAGGTCCCGCACCGCGGCCACGACCCGCGCGGCACCGACGACCTCGCCGCGCTTCCCGTGCCCGGCGTCAACACCCCGCCCACCCCTGTCGAGTGGCCCGTCACCGACCACCTCGCCGACGACGGCGTGCTCGTCTGGCACATTCCGCTGCCCGGCGCGATACGCGACGAACTCGACCTCATCCGGCGCGGAGACGAACTCGTCGTCACCGTCGGCCAGTTCCGCAGGATCGTCCCGCTTCCCTCGGCGCTGCGCCGCTGCACGGTGGCGGGCGCGGCACTGCGCGAGGGCGAGCTGCGTATCCGCTTCGCACCCGATCCCGGGCTGTGGCCGCGCGAGAAGTGACCGCATCGCGACAAGGGGCGCCGGAGACGGTGAACGGGGTACCCCCGTTCGGGTAACGTCGAAGGCACGAAAACGCTAGGCAGGAGTCCGCCATGAGCGAAGAGCGCCCCACATCCGACGCCGCTCAGGAGGAGACGGCCGACGAGGTGCGTGTCGAAGAGGTGCACGCCACCGACGACGACGCGTGGGCCACGGCCTGTGCCGAGGACCTCGCGCAGGAGAAGGCCCGCCGCCGCGCCCAGCACGGCCCGCCTCCTGGCTCGGCCGCCGAGGAACTGCGCAAGCTCGTCGACGCCGTCGCCGAAAAACTCTCCGGGCTCCAGTCCCCGCTGTTCGGCGCGGTCGCCTCCGGCACCGCCCAGCAGATGGTCAGCCAGGTCGTGCAGCAGGCCAAGGCCGCCGTCGAACCGGTGATGGAGCGCAACCCGGAGGTCTTCGACCACCTCGCGGCCGCGGGCTCCGAACTGCTCGCGGCCTACCGCTCGGCCGTCGAGAACCAGGAGCGCCGCTGGACCACCCGGGGCACAGGATCCCCCGACGGGGAATCCGGTCCGGGCGAACACATCGACTTGGACTAATCGCCCCTCGGGTACGGTTGGCCGTAGCGGGGCTCGACCGAAACTGAGGGATTCATGGGACTCACCATCGGCGTCGATATCGGCGGCACGAAGATCGCGGCCGGTGTGGTCGACGAGGAAGGCAACATCCTCTCGACGCACAAGGTGCCGACCCCGACCACGCCGCAGGCGATCGTGGACGCCATCGCCTCGGCCGTGGAGGGCGCGCGTGCCGGTCACGACATCGTGGGCGTCGGCATCGGTGCCGCCGGATACGTGAACCGCCAGCGCTCGACGGTCTACTTCGCGCCGAACATCGACTGGCGGAACGAGCCGCTCAAGGCCGAGGTCGAGCAGCGCGTGAGCCTGCCGGTCGTCGTGGAGAACGACGCGAACGCGGCCGCCTGGGGCGAGTACAAGTTCGGCGCGGGCAAGGGCCACCGCAACGTCATCTGCATCACCCTGGGCACGGGCCTCGGCGGCGGCATCATCATCGGCAACAAGCTGCGCCGCGGCCACTTCGGCGTGGCCGCGGAGTTCGGCCACATCCGGATGGTGCCGGACGGTCTGCTGTGCGGCTGCGGCTCGCAGGGATGCTGGGAGCAGTACGCCTCCGGGCGCGCTCTCGTCCGCTACGCCAAGCAGCGGGCCAACGCGACCCCGGAAGCCGCGGAGGTCCTGCTGGGCCTCGGTGACGGCACTCCCGATGGCATCGAGGGCAAGCACATCTCCATGGCCGCCCGCCAGGGCGACCACGTCGCGGTGGACTCCTACCGCGAGCTGGCCCGCTGGGCCGGCGCGGGTCTGGCCGACCTCGCCTCGCTCTTCGACCCGTCCGCCTTCATCGTCGGCGGCGGTCTCTCGGACGAGGGCGAACTGGTCCTCGACCCGATCCGCAAGTCGTACAAGCGCTGGCTGGTCGGCGGCAACTGGCGCCCGGTCGCCGATGTGATCGCCGCCCAGCTGGGCAACAAGGCGGGTCTCGTCGGAGCGGCGGACCTGGCCCGCGAGCCCGACCCGATCATGTAGCGCACGCAGACCCTGTCGCACGGCAGCGCCCGCCGCACCCCACGGGACGGCGGGCGCCGCCGTGTCCGGCCTCACCCGATCGAGTGGCCGACGGAGCCACGAGACGCATGGCGCCACGCGCTCGGGGGTGTCCGCATCCAGGCGCAGGGACGGAACCGGCCGCGCCTGGGCACGGGGTACGCGGGCGACGCGAGGGGACGCCCGACAACGGTGGGCGTGACGCATCCGGAGTCGGAGCGGCCCTTCGCCCCTTCCGGAGGGCCCTCGGCGCGTATCTTGATCGCCATGCCGACCAGCCCTTCCGCCAGTCCGCTGCCCGCGTCCCGTACCGAATCCGACGGTTCGGCCGTGATCCGCGTGCTCAGCTACAACATCCGCTCGATGCGCGACGACACCGCCGCGCTCGCCCGCGTGATCAGCGCCTGCGCACCGGACCTCGTCCTGGTCCAGGAGGCGCCGCGCTTCTTCCGCTGGCGCAAGAAGCTCGCGCGTCTCGCGGCCGCCTCCGGCCAGGTCGTCCTGTCCGGAGGTGCCACCGCCTCCGGCCCGGCCCTGCTGTGCACCCTGCGGGCCACCGTGGAACGCACCGAGGACGTGCTGCTCCCGCTCACCCCCGGTCGGCACCGACGCGGCTTCGCCACGGCGGTCGTCCGGTTCGGCGGCGCCCGGCTCGGTGTGCTGAGCTGCCATCTGTCGCTCCACAAGGACGAGCGGTACGAGCAGAGCGGCATGCTCCTCGACCGGCTCGCCGGTCTCGGCACCCCGTACGCCGTCGCGGGCGGTGACCTCAACGAGCGCCCGGCCGGCCCCTCGTTCCGGCGCCTCGCGGGCACGCTCCAGGACGGCTGGGCGACCCGTCCCTGGGGCACGGAGCACACCTGGACGCGTACGGGGCCCGAGCGGCGCATCGACGCGATCTTCGCCACGCCCGGTATCGAGGTCCTCGGCTGCGGGGTGCCGCTCGGCCTTCCCGGCATCACCGGAACAGACCTGAGGGCGGCCACGGACCATCTGCCCGTACTCGCCGCCCTCAAAGTGCCCGCGTCCTAGGGCGTGTCCCGGCGCGCCCGGTCGGAGCCCCGTCAGACCACCGCGCCGCGCCCCGGATCGTCGAGGTCCTCGTCGTCGCCCTGCATGCGCATCACCAGCGTGGCGAACCCGCCGAGGAAGCCGCCGATGCCGAGCGTGGTGAGCCACCAGGTCATGTCCCAGCCGAGCAGCACGGCCAGCAGCAGCAGGGCGGGGCCGCCGAGCACGCCGAGCCAGGCGAACTTGGCGGTCGTGTCCGCGGCCGGCAGCGGAGGCGGCTCCGGCGGTACGAAGTGGCCCTCGTCGTCCTCGTCGAAGTCGTCCTCGGCCGGCTCGGGCGCCCGGTAGTCACGCGGTCCGCCGACGCCCGGCGCGAAGGCGATCGAGCTGCCGAGGGGCTTGGCGGTGGGGGGCTGGTCGCCGGAGGCGGCCTCCGGCTCGGACGCGGCTCCCGGAGCCGATGCGTCGGCCGCCTCGTCCGTACCGTCCTCGGCACCCTTGGTTCCCTTGGCGCTCTTGGCACCGGCCTCGGGCCCCGCGGCGGTCACCGTCCCGGGCTCCGGGAGCGCCAGGTCCTCCACCGACCTGAACGGCTTCGAGCCGGGCGGGTCCGGCGGCTCCTCGCCGTAGCTCTCGACGATCGACCGCCAGGCGGCGTCCTCGTCGAAGGGCACGCTCTGCTCCTCGCCGAGCGACTCCCCGCGGGCATCACCGAGCGACTCGCCGAGCGGCGGGTCGGCGAGGGAATCCCCGCGCCCCTCGCCCAGAGCCCCGTCGAGCGGCTCGCCGACAGGTACGCCCTTCTCCTCGGAATCGCCGCGGTCCGCGTCGTGCTCAGCCACCGGCTGCCGTCCCTTCCTGCCGACCCACCTGACCCGCGTCGGCCTCCTTGCCGGCACCGGGCGCGAGCCGGGTGACGAAGGAGTAGCTCTCCTCGAAGACACGGTCCGCGTCGTGGTCCAACGTCGCGACGTGGTAGCTCTGTTCCAGCACGATCTCCGTCACGTCCGTGGACGACACCCGGCCGAGGACGCGCGCCGAGTCGGCGGGGGAGACCACATGGTCCTGGAGGCTGTGCAGCAGCAGGAGCGGCTGGGTGACCTGCGGCAGCTCCGCGTCCACGACCGCGCACAGCTTTCGCATCGAGTGCGCGGCGTGCAGGGGCACCCGGTCGTAGCCGATCTCCTCCGAGCCCTCCTTCGCGATGTCGCTCGCGATGCCCTTCGTCGAGGGAACGAGGTGCCGGAGCACCGGCAGGGCGTGCGCGGCGAGGCCGTGCACCTTGTTCAGCGGGTTCACCACCACGACGCCGCTGATCTCGTCGCCGTGCTTGGCCGCGAGCCGCAGGGCCAGCGCGGCGCCCATGGAGAGCCCGAAGACGAAGACCCGGGAGCAGCTCTCGCGCAGGGCACGCAGCTCGCGGTCCAGCTCCGCGTACCAGTCCTGCCAGCCGGTGAGCTGCATGTCCTCCCAGCGGGTGCCGTGTCCCGGCAGCAGGGGCAGCGCGACGGTGAGACCGCGCTCGGCGAGGTACTCCGCCCAGGGGCGAAGCGACTGCGGGGTGCCGGTGAAACCGTGGCAGAGAAGGACACCGACCTCTCCGCCCTCGTGGCGGAACGGCTCGGCTCCAGGAAGGACCGGCACCTCGGTCTCCTGTTCATGAGAAGGGCGGGAACGACTCCAGGTGTGCTTCACCGTACGCGACCGTACTGACACCGACCAGGGTCGTCGGGTCCTTTGGCGGTGCTCCGGGTTAAGGTCTGATCTACGACACAGGAGGCACTCGGGTGATCTACGGCGCAATGAAGTTTTCCATCGGAGGGCCACTGAAGCTCGCCTTCAGACCCTGGGTGGAAGGCCTCGAGAACATCCCCGCCGAGGGCCCGGCCATTCTGGCGAGCAATCACCTGTCGTTCTCGGACTCGTTCTTCCTGCCCGCGGTCCTCGACCGCAAGGTGACCTTCATCGCGAAGGCCGAGTACTTCACGACACCCGGTATCAAGGGGCGGATGACCGCCGCCTTCTTCAAGGGGGTCGGCCAGCTCCCGGTGGACCGTTCCGGCGCGCGCGGCGCGGGCGAGGCGGCCATCAAGAGCGGCATCGACGTGATCGAGCGCGGTGAGCTGTTCGGCATCTACCCGGAGGGCACGCGCTCGCCCGACGGCCGTCTCTACCGGGGCAAGCCCGGTGGCCTCGCGCGCGTGGCCCTCGCCACCGGCGCGCCCGTGATCCCCGTCGCGATGATCGACACGGAGAAGATCCAGCCGCCGGGCAAGGTGATGCCCAAGCTGATGCGCCCGGGCATCCGCATCGGCAAGCCGCTGGACTTCAGCCGCTACAGCGGGATGGAGCACGACCGGTTCGTACTCCGAGCGGTGACCGACGAGGTCATGTACGAGATCATGAAGCTCTCGGGCCAGGAGTACGTCGACATGTACGCGACGGCCGCCAAGCGGCAGATCGCGGACGCGGCCAAGGCCGAGAAGGACGCGGAGAAGGCGGCGAAGGCGGCACTCGCGCAGGCCGAGAAGCAGGCGGCCAAGGAGCAGGCCGAGAAGCAGGCGGCCGAACAGGCGGAGAAGCAGGCGGCAGAGAAGCACGTGGCCGAGGAGCAGGCGGCCGAGGAGCCGGCGGGGAAGCAGGCCGAGCAGGGGACCGCCGGGGAAGCCGAACCGACCGACAGGCAACGGTCCGGCTCCTAGGAGCGTCCGTCAGGACGTCGGCAGTGTGGGGTGGGGGGCATGGCCAAGCGCGAGAGAGTCATGAGGATGTCGGTCGAGCAGCCGCTGTGGCGTGCGCTGACCGGGTACCGGGTGCTGACGGTGCTGTACGCGATCGGGCTCTTCGCCACCGCGTACGACAAGTTCACCCGCCCGTGGGTGGCCATCGCGTTCTTCGCGTTCCTGCTCGTCTGGACGCTGGCCACGCTCCCGAAGGTCGCCGGCGCGGCGAACTGCACGAAGCGGTTCCTCGCCGCGGACCTCACCGTCGCCCTGGTCGGCATCATGCTCACCCGGGTCGCCGACTCCGGCGCGCGCATCGAGTCGGGCGGCCCGACGCTGCCGTCGATATGGACGGCGGGTGCCGTTCTCGCCTTCGCGATCAAGGGCGGCTGGCGGTGGGCGGCCTTCGCCTCCACACTCGTCGCCGCGGCCAACATCATCGAGCGCGGCGCCCCGACCCGCGACACCGTGCACAACGTGATCCTCGTCTGGGTCGCGTCCATCGCCATCGGCTATGTCGTCGAGGTCGCCCGCGCCTCCGAGCGCACCCTCGCCCGCGCCCTGGAGATCGAGGCCGCCACCCGCGAACGCGAGCGTCTCGCCCGTGACATCCACGACGGCGTGCTCCAGGTCCTCGCCATGGTGCAGCGGCGCGGCAGCGCGCTCGGCGGCGAGGCGGCCGAGCTGGGCCGGATGGCCGGTGAGCAGGAGGTCGCGCTGCGCACGCTGGTGTCGGGCGGCCTGGTGCCCGTCTCCCGTGTGTCGGAGGACGCCGCGCTCGGCGCGGTCGTACGGGCCGTCGACGAACCCGACGACGAGGACCCCGCGGGCACGGACGCCGTCGACCTGCGCGCCCTGCTCGCCCCGTACGCCACCGCGCGCGTGACCTTCTCCGAGCCCGGCGCGCCGGTGCCGCTCACCCCGGCCGCCGCGCGGGAGCTGGCCGCGGCCGTCGGTGCCGCCCTGGACAATGTGCGCAAGCACGTGGGCGCGGACGCCCGTGCCTGGATCCTGGTCGAGGACGAACCGGACGCGGTGATCGTGACGGTGCGCGACGACGGCCCCGGCATCCCGGAGGGGCGGCTGGCCCAGGCCGAGGGCGAGGGGCGGCTCGGAGTGGCGCTGTCGATCCGCGGCAGGCTGCGCGAGCTGGGCGGCGCGGCCGAGCTGATCTCGATCCCGGGGCAGGGCACCGAGGTCGAGCTGAAGGTACCGAAGGACGCACGGGGGAAGGCGAAGACACGATGACGAAGGCGACGGTAGGGCGATGACGGGCGGGACGACGGCACCGGAGCGCCGGGCGGGGGAGGACCCCATCAAGGTCATGTTGGTGGACGACCACCCCATGTGGCGTGACGCCGTGGCCCGTGACCTGGCCGCGGCCGGGTTCGACGTGGTCGCCACCGCGGGCGACGGCGAGCAGGCGGTGCGGCGCGCCCTGGCGGTGGCGCCCGACGTGCTCGTCCTCGATCTGAACCTGCCCGCCAAGCCCGGTGTCCAGGTCTGCAAGGAGCTGGTCGGCGCCAATCCGGCCCTGCGTGTTCTGGTCCTGTCGGCCAGCGGTGAGCACGCCGACGTGCTGGAGGCGGTGAAGTCCGGCGCGACCGGCTACCTGCTGAAGTCGGCGTCCGCGGAGGAGCTGACCGACGCGGTGCGCCGTACGGCCGTCGGCGACCCGGTGTTCACACCGGGCCTCGCGGGCCTGGTCCTCGGCGAGTACCGCCGGCTGGCCTCGGAGCCGGTCACCGCCACGGGCGGCGACGAGCCGAGGGCCCCGCAGCTGACCGACCGTGAGACCGAGGTGCTCCGCCTGGTCGCCAAGGGGCTGAGCTACAAGCAGATCGCCGAGCGCCTGGTCATCTCCCACCGCACGGTCCAGAACCATGTGCAGAACACCCTGGGCAAGCTCCAGTTGCACAACCGTGTCGAGCTCGTCCGCTATGCCATCGAGCGCGGCCTGGACGAGGCCTGACCCGCCCGGTACGGCCCTTCGGGTGATCTGTCTTGATCAACTGCCGGACAATTCACCGGAATAGACCTTCCGCACCATGCCGAAGTGACCTGGATCACTACTAGCGTGAGTCCGACAGCCAACCATGGCGAAGGGACTTTCCATGCGGGTCGGAGTACTGACCGGAGGCGGCGACTGCCCCGGGCTCAACGCCGTCATCCGGGGCATCGTCCGCAAGGGCGTGCAGGAGTACGGCTATGACTTCGTCGGCTACCGGGACGGCTGGCGGGGGCCGCTCGAAGGCGACACCGTCCGGCTCGACATCCCCGCCGTGCGCGGGATCCTGCCACGCGGCGGCACCATCCTCGGATCCTCGCGCACCAACCCCCTCAAGCACGAGAACGGCATCCGCCGGATCAAGGAGAACCTCGCCAAGCAGGAGGTCGACGCGCTCATCGCGATCGGCGGCGAGGACACCCTGGGAGTCGCCGCGCGCCTCGGCGACGAGTACGGCATCCACGTCATCGGCGTACCGAAGACCATCGACAACGACCTCTCCGCCACCGACTACACCTTCGGATTCGACACGGCGGTCAACATCGCGACCGAGGCCATCGACCGCCTCCACACCACCGCCGAATCGCACATGCGCGTCCTCGTCTGCGAGGTGATGGGCCGCCACGCGGGCTGGATCGCCATCCACTCGGGCCTCGCCGGCGGCGCGAACGTCATCCTCATCCCCGAGCAGCGCTTCGACGTCGAGCAGGTCTGCGCCTGGGTGACCTCGCGCTTCAAGGCGTCGTACGCGCCGATCGTGGTCGTCGCCGAGGGCGCCATGCCCAAGGACGGCGACATGGTCCTCAAGGACGGCACGCTGGACTCCTTCGGACATGTCCGGCTCTCCGGAGTCGGCGAGTGGCTGGCCAAGGAGATCGAGCGGCGCACCGGCAAGGAGGCCCGCACCACGGTCCTCGGGCACGTCCAGCGCGGCGGGACGCCCAGCGCCTTCGACCGCTGGCTCGCCACCCGCTTCGGCCTGCACGCCATCGAGGCCGTCCGGGACGGCGACTTCGGGAAGATGGTGGCCCTGCGCGGCACGGACATCGTCCGCGTTCCGATCGCGGAGGCCACCGCCAAGCTGAAGACCGTCGACCCGAAGCTCTACGAGGAGGTCGGCGTCTTCTTCGGCTGACGGCGGCGCGTCCGCGATCTGCGGAGCCCCTGCGACCTGGGGGTACGGGCCGTATATTCGGCCCGTACCCTCCAGAACGGGAGAAGCCGGTGGAGATCGTGGCGTTCGGCGTCCAGTCCGACGAGAAGCCCCTGATGGAGAAGGCCTTCGCGGGACGCCATGAGGTCCGCTGCCTCGACGTCTTCCTCACCGAGGACACCGCTCCCATCGCGGCCGGCTACGAGGCCGTCTCCACCAGCGTCAACTGCGGCCTGGGACACCGTGTCCTGCAGACCCTGGCGGCCGGCGGCACGCAGCTCGTCGCCCAGCGCTCCACCGGGTTCAACAACATCGACCTCGAGGTCGCCGAGCGCCTCGGCATGACGGTCGCCCGGGTCTCGTACTACTCGCCCTACTCGGTCGCCGAGTTCGCCTGGACCCTCGGCATGGCCGTCAACCGCCGGATCGTGCGCGCCGCCAACCGCACCCGCGACTTCGACTTCCGCCTCGACGGACTGATGGGCCGTGACCTGCACGGCCGCACCGCGGGCGTCATCGGCACCGGGAAGATCGGCGAGGCCTTCACCCGGATCGCGCACGGCTTCGGCATGAACCTGCTCGGCTGGGACATCGCCGAGAACCCCGCCTGCGCCGCACTCGGCATGAAGTACGTCTCCAAGGAGCGCCTTCTCGCCGAGTCCGACCTCGTCACCCTGCACGTCCCGCTGATGCCGGGGACCCAGCACCTCATCGACGCCGACGCGCTGCGGACGATGAAGGACGACGCGATCCTGGTGAACTCCAGCCGCGGTGGCCTGATCGACAGCCAGGCCCTCGTCGCCCAGCTGCGCGAGGGCCGCTTCACGGGTGTAGGCCTCGACGTGTACGAGGCGGAGGCCGGGCTGTTCTTCCTCGACAAGTCCCTCGAGACCGTCGAGGACGACACCCTGGCCCGCCTGGTCACCTTCCCGAACGTCCTGGTCACCTCGCACCAGGCGTACTACACCGGTGACGCCGTCGGCCAGATCGTCGAGGCCACGGTCAAGAACGTCCTCGACTACACCGAGGGCCGCCGCTCGGAGAACGTGCTGGTGCCCCGCAGCTGACCGGTCAACTCCCGCACGACCGCCGTACCGTTCAGCGTCAGCACCGACTCCGGGTGGAACTGCACACCCGCGAACCCGGGACCGCGCAGCGCGTGCACCTCGCCGTTCGCGCCGCGGCTGACCTCGACGCCGTGCGCCGACAGCTCCACCAGCGCGTCGTCGTCGCAGCGCGCCACGAAGCTGTTGTAGAAACCGACGGTCTCCGCCCGCCCGAAGAGGTCGATGCGGGTCTGCGCGCCCTGGTACGGCACGTCCTTGCGGACGATCTCCAGTCCCAGCTCGGCCGCGATCAGCTCGTGGCCGAGGCAGACACCGAGCACGCCGTGCGGGTGTTCCCGGATCACCTCGGCGGTGAGCGCCCGCAGGAAGCGCATCTTGGGGTCCGCCGGATCGGAGGGGTCACCGGGACCGGGGCCGAGGACCACCGGCCCCTCGTGCGCGCGGACCGCGTCCCGCAGCCCGGGCTCGTCGTAGCGGCGCACCGTCACCGCGAGCCCGGACGACCGCAGCAGGTGCGCCAGCATCGCGGTGAAGGTGTCCTCGGCGTCCACGATCAGCGCGTGGCCCTCGAGTTCCCGGGAGCGCTCCTGCATCCGCAGCCAGAACGGCGCCAGCGAGGCCCGCCGGCCGTCCAGCGACGCCCGCACCCGGGGATCGTCGCCCAAACTCGGCCGTACGCCCTCCGGACGCGGCCTGCCGGGGCGCACTCCCAGCGCGGCCAGCACACCCGCCGCCTTGGCGTGCGTCTCGGCGACCTCGCCCACCGGGTCCGATCCCCGTACGAGGGTGGCGCCGACCGGCACCCGCAGCCGTCCGCCCGCGTCGATGTCGGCGGTACGGATGAGGATCGGGGAGTCGAGCGTCTGCCCGGCCGTTCCCTCCGGGCCGTCCCCCGGGTGCCGCCCGACCAGCGCGAGCGCGCCCGCGTAGTAGCCGCGCCCGCCGACCTCGTGGCGTTCGATGACCCGGCAGGCGTTCTGCACGGGCGAGCCGGTGACGGTCGCCGCGAACATCGTCTCCCGCAGCACCTCCCGCACGTCCAGCGAGGAGCGGCCCCGCAACTCGTACTCGGTGTGCGCGAGATGGGCCATCTCCTTGAGGCGCGGTCCGATCACCACGCCGCCCATGTCACCGACCGTGCACATCATCTTGAGCTCCTCGTCGACGACCATCGAGAGCTCCTCGATCTCCTTGCCGTCCGAGAGGAACGCGAGCAGATCCTCGGGCGTCGGGCCTCCGTCCGGGTAGCGGTAGGTCCCGCTGATCGGGTTCATCACGACGGTCCCGGCGGACATCCGCACATGCACCTCAGGGCTCGCCCCGACCAGCGTCCGCTCCCCGGTGTGCACGACGAACGTCCAGTACGCGCCCCGCTCACCGGTGAGGAGCCGGCGGAACAGCGCCAGGGCGTCGGCCCGTCCGAACCCCGGGATCCGTCCCTCGTACGTCCGCCGGATCACGAAGTTCGCACCCTCGCCGCGCCCGATCTCCTCCCGGAGCACGCGTTCCACGATCCCGGAGTACTCCTCGTCGTCGACGTCGAAGCCGCCGTCCTCGACCCGCACGTCGTGCGCCGGCAACTGCGCCAGCGCCTGCGCGAGCGGCAGTTCGTGACGCTCCTCGGGGGTGAGCACGGCGAGCGGGGTTCCGTCGTCGCGGACGTCGAAACCGCGCTCCCGGATCTGCCGGAACGGGATCAGCGCGAGGCCCTCGTCGGGGATGTCGGCGAGGTGCTCCACCTCGCGTACCGGCCCCAGCAGCAGCTCCACCACGTCGTGGTCGCGGCCCGGAGTGCGGCGGCGCAGCAGGGCGAAGGGGCGTGGGTCGTCCAGCAGGTCGAGCAGATTCATCGGTGCGGTCCTTCTCTCGAATGATGCATCTCGGAGAGGAACGACCCGGGTCCGCAAACACCGAAGGCCGCCCCTCGGGCGGCCTTCGCGAAGTCGTGCGTACGCGCAGTCAGTGGGCCGCCGGATGAGCGGTCCACCACCAGTTCTGGTTCGAATGCGCGAACATGCGCCGCACCCTACCCGACGGCGAGGGGCGGGCAACAGCGTGAACCGTCCCCGCGTGGCGTTCCGACCGCACGGCCACCGGCCATGGATGGCCAGACAGACCGAACCCACCGAGAAGCGAGAACCATGCTCACAGCCCGCTCGTCCCAGACCCGCCGGACCGGCGCCCGTGCCCTGACCGTGCTCCTCGCGGCCGCCGCCTTCGCCGCCGGGCCGCTCGGCCCCGCGCTCTCGGCCCCGCGCCCCACCGACTCCGAGGACCTGACCCAGGTCGACTACCGCGGTCACTCCTTCACCGTTCCCGCCTCCTGGCAGATCGTCGACCTGAAGAAACATCCCGACGCCTGTGTCCGCTTCGACCGGCACGCCGTCTACCTCGGCAGGCCGGGCAGCCACCAGAACTGCCCGGCCCGGGCCAGCGGACGTACCGAGGCGCTGCTGATCCAGCCCGCCCCCACCGCCCCGAGCGCCGTCACCGAGAACCCCACGGCCCGCACCTACCGGGCCACGGGCCACCGCATCGTCGTCACCGCCGCCTATGGATACGACCGCACCCGGATCCAGGACGTCCTGCGCAGCGCCGGGCTGCCCGTCGGCGCCGCACGGGTCGACGAACCCGCGGAACGGCCCGCGGCGGCCCCGCTGCCCGCCGACGCGACCTCCTTCCGCGGGGAGGGCTTCGACGCCTGCACCGCCCCGAGTCAGTCGGCGATGGACGCATGGCGCGACGACTCCGGCTACGGCGCCATCGGCGTCTACATCGGAGGACTCAACCGCGCCTGCGCCCAGCAGCACCTCACCGCCGACTGGGTGCGCACCCAGTACACGCGCGGCTGGCGGTTCTTCCCCCTGTACGTCGGCCGGCAGCCCTCCTCCGACGGCGGCAGCTGCGGGGGCGGCTGCGCGGCGATCACCAGCCCGGTGCCGCAGGGCACCGCGGCCGCCGACGACGCGGTCAAGCAGGCCGCCGCACTGGGCTTCGGCAAGGGCACGGTGATCTACAACGACCTGGAGCACTACGAGCCCGGCGGAAAGGTCACCGACCAGGTGCTCGCCTACATCGACGCCTACACCGAGCGCCTGCACGCGCTCGGCTACCGCTCCGGCGCGTACGGCAACACCTCGTCCCTGGTCTCCGACCTGATCGCCAACCGGGCCGGCGTCACCCTGCCCGACGTGATCCACTTCGCCCGCTGGAACCGCGAGTCGACCACGTCCGACGCGTCGATCCCCTCGACGCTGTGGTCCAAGCACCAGCGCATCCACCAGTACATCGGCGACACGACCGAGACCCATGGCGGTGTGAAGATCTCCATCGACCGCGACCGGCTCGACGTGGGGTAGCGGAACCCTTCTCCGGGCGGCCGCGGCGACCCCGTCGTACGGCCGCCCGAGAGACGTCGATCGAGCGGGGGTCGTCTCACTTGATGAGCAGGGGAATGGACGGCCGACACGACCCCGTAATGTTGGGGGGGTGACCGTGAACGCTAAGTCCAGCGCGAGCGCTGGCAACACCTGGCGAGACCTGCCCGCGGCGCAGCAGCCCGAGTACCCCGATGCCGAGGCTCTGCGCGATGTGATCGCGGACCTCGAGTCGTATCCGCCGCTCGTCTTCGCGGGCGAGTGCGACCAGCTGCGCGCCCGGATGGCGTCCGTCGCCAAGGGAGAGGCGTTCCTTCTCCAGGGCGGCGACTGCGCCGAGGCCTTCGACGCCGTGTCGGCCGACCACATCCGCAACAAGCTCAAGACCCTCCTCCAGATGGGCGCCGTGCTCACGTACGCCGCCTCGGTGCCGGTGGTGAAGGTCGGCCGGATCGCCGGCCAGTACTCGAAGCCGCGCTCCAAGGGCACCGAGACCCGTGACGGCGTGACCCTGCCGACCTACCGGGGTGACTCGGTCAACGGCTTCGACTTCAACGAGAAGGCCCGCATCCCGGACCCCGAGCGCCTGAAGCGGATGTACAACGCGTCCGCCTCCACGCTCAACCTGGTGCGCGCCTTCGCCACCGGCGGCTACGCCGACCTGCGCCAGGTGCACGCCTGGAACCAGGACTTCGTGAAGTCGTCCCCCTCCGGTCAGCGCTACGAGCAGCTGGCACGCGAGATCGACAACGCGATGAACTTCATGCGGGCCTGCGGCACCGACCCGGAGGAGTTCAAGACCGTCGAGTTCTACGCCTCCCACGAGGCGCTGCTCCTCGACTACGAGTCGGCGCTGACCCGTGTCGACTCGCGCACGGGCCACCTGTACGACGTCTCGGGCCACATGGTGTGGATCGGTGAGCGCACCCGTCAGCTGGACGGCGCGCACATCGAGTTCGCGTCGAAGATCCGCAACCCGATCGGGATCAAGCTGGGCCCGACGACGACGGCCGAGGAGGCGCTGCAGTACATCGAGCGCCTCGACCCGGACCGCGAGCCGGGCCGTCTCACCTTCATCGTGCGGATGGGCGCGGACAAGGTCCGCGACAAGCTGCCCGAGCTGGTCGAGAAGGTCACCGCCTCCGGCGCGACCGTGGCCTGGGTGACCGACCCGATGCACGGCAACACCTTCGAGGCTGCCTCGGGCCACAAGACCCGCCGCTTCGACGACGTGCTCGACGAGGTCAAGGGCTTCTTCGAGGTCCACAAGGGCCTCGGCACGCACCCGGGCGGCATCCACGTCGAGCTCACCGGTGACGATGTCACCGAGTGCGTGGGCGGCGGCGACGAGATCTTCGTCGACGACCTGCACCAGCGCTACGAGACGGCCTGCGACCCCCGTCTGAACCGCAGCCAGTCCCTTGACCTGGCGTTCCTCGTCGCGGAGATGTACCGCGACCAGTAGCAGATCAACAGGCGCTGCGCCTGTTACCGGCACATGATGTGGGGCGCGGATCACATACGATCCGCGCCCCACACCACTTTTCTGGTTCCTGTGTGACGGGTAAGGTTAGGTTAGCCTCACCGATTAACGGGATGGCGCGACCCCATGATTCCGGCGGGAGGTGAACCGCGTGTACGTCTGCAGTTGCTTCGGGATCACCGAACAGCAGGTGAAGAAGCACGCGGAGGACGGCGCCTGCACTCCTCGGCAGATAGCCTCGGCCTCCAAGGCGGGCACGGACTGCGGTTCGTGCGTACGCCGGATCCAGGCGCTGCTGGGCAGGGGCTCGTGTCCGCGCCGTGAGCTGGCCGACCAGGGCATGCCGGTGCTCTCCGAAGTCCTCGGCCCGGTCGAGACCGCCCGGCGCGAGGCCGCCTAGCTCTCCGGCTGCTCGACGAGCTGCGCGATGTAGAGCGCCTCGCCGAGCTTCTCGACCAGTTCCAGCTGGGTGTCGAGATAGTCGATGTGGTGTTCCTCGTCCTCGAGGATCGACTCGAAGATGTTCGCGGACGTGATGTCGCCCTTGGCGCGCATCACCTCGATCCCGCGCTTGAGGCGGTCGATCGCCTCGACCTCCACCTGCCGGTCGGCCTGGAACATCTCGGTGACGGTCTGCCCCACCCGGACGTGGAAGAGCCGCTGATAGTTCGGCAGTCCGTCCAGGAAGAGGATGCGGTCGGTGAGCACCTCCGCGTGCTTCATCTCGTCGAACGACTCGTGCCGGGTGTACTTCGCGAGCTTCGTCCAGCCGAAGTTCTCCTGCATCTTCGCGTGCAGGAAGTACTGGTTGATCGCGGTCAGCTCACCGGTCAGCTGCTCGTTGAGGAATTCGATGACCTCGGGGTCGCCCTGCATCGCAGAGGCTCCTTCCATGCGGGGGACTGGGCAGGTTGCGCCGCATCTTTGCATCGGCACCCGGGACCGTCCAGTAAGTGCATGCTTAGTAGGAGTTGCCCGAATCGGACCCCTGCTGGTCACAGGCACTGTCCCGGGTCTGTCAGGATGGAGTCATGGGTCAGCCGGTGGAGCGTGAATCTGGAGAAACAGCACAGTCGGAGCTTCCGCCGGGGCAGCGACTTCAGCGCGGCTGGCCGGTCACGCACTACGGGCCCGTACCCAAGTTCCGCCCCGAACGCTGGGAGTTCAGGGTCTTCGGCGCCACCGCCGACGGCGAGAAGCAGTGCTGGAGCCACGAGGAGTTCACCGCCCTCCCGTACGCCTCCGTCGTCGCCGATCTGCACTGCGTCACGAAGTTCAGCATGCTCGGGGCCGAATGGGGTGGTGTCCCCGCCCGTACGATCCTGGAGCTCGCCCCGCCCGCACCCGCCGTGACCCATGTGATGGTCTGGGCCGAGTACGGCTTCAGCTCGAATCTGCGCCTCGAGGACTTCGCCGCCGAGCGCTCCATTTTCGCCACCCACAAGGACGGCGAACTGCTGACGGCGGAACACGGCTTCCCGCTGCGCCTGGTCGTCCCGCACCTGTACGCGTGGAAGGGTCCCAAGTGGGTGCGCGGCGTCGAGTACATGACCGCCGACCGCCGTGGCTTCTGGGAGGAACGCGGCTACCACAACGTCGGTGACCCCTGGCGCGAGCAGCGTTACTCCTACCAGGAAGAGCCCGGGGACGGCCCCGAGCTCTGATCCCGGCGTCGCTGTCCGGGCGTCTCAGTGGTGGTATCGGTGGACCACCGCGTGCCCCTTGCCGCGGCCGATCATCCACTTGTTGACGGGCGTCGTGACCGCGAAGGCGATCATCAGGGACGCGGCCAGCGAGAACCAGAAGAGCGCGTCGGCCAGTTCCGCGTCCATCGCGGCGGGCCACAGTGCGATCACCCCGTTGTCGATCAGCTCCATCACGGCGATCGACAGGGTGTCCGCGGCCAGTGCCACCCGGAACGCCGTCCGGAAGTCGACCCCCGCCCTCAGGACGCCGCGCAGCGTGAGCGAGTAGCCGAAGAAGAAGGCCAGCACGATCGCGAGGGCCGTCGTGGGCGCGTTGGCCCAGCCGAACGCCGTGCCGATCACCATGCCCAGCACCTCGCCGATGGCGCAGCCGGTGAGGCAGTGCAGCGTCGCCCGGGCGGCCATCGACCAGGTCGCCCCCGACGGCGCGTGCGGGTGGCCGTGCGCCTCGTGATGCCCGTGCGCATCGCCGGCCGGTCCCGCGTCAGGCGTGTGCCCCGCCTGGTGCGTGTGCGTTTCGTGTTGCATGAGTGGCCCCCAACGTCAGGTGACGGTTCCTCCACGTAGCAGGAACCATATACCCCCCAGGGGTATTCCTGAAGAGGCCGCGAAGCGCCGGGGCGGTGTCGGCCTCAGCCGTCGCGGAGCTTCTTCAGCCGCTCCACATCCGCCGCGTGCCCCTCCTTCCCGCCGGGTGTCTCGATGATCAGGGGGACACCCTCCGTGGCGGGGTGCGTCATCAGGGCACGGAACGGGTCCTCGCCGATGTGGCCGGAGCCAATGTTCTCGTGACGGTCCTTGTGTGCGCCGACCACATCCTTGGAGTCGTTGGCGTGGATCAGTCTGAGCCGGCCCTCACCGACGGTCTCGACGAGCAGATCGAGGGTCCGGTGCATGCCGCTCGGCCCGGTCAGATCGTGGCCCGCCGCGAAGATGTGGCAGGTGTCGAGGCAGACGCCCAGCTTGGGGTGGGCGTCGAGAGCCTCGAAGTACGGGCCGAAGTCCCAGGTGCGGGAGCAGAGGGAGGAGCCCTGGCCGGCCGTCGACTCCAGGAGGAGGAACGGGTCGTCGTCGTGGGTCAGTTCGTCCAGCAACGGCAACAGATGGGTGCGCACCTGCTTGAGCGCGACGGACCGGTCCCGGCCGCCCGTCGCGCTCCCGGTGTGCACCACCACCCCCAGGGCGCCGATCTCCCGCCCGCGCCGCAGCGAGTGCCGCAGCGACTCCACCGACTTCTCGACCGTCGCCTCGGTGTGCGAACCGAAGTTGATCAGATACGGGGCATGGACGTACGCGGGGATCGCCCCGTCGGCGCAGGCGGCACGGAAGGCCTCGTCCTGCTTCGGGTTCCCGGCGGGGGTCGCCCAGCCGCGCGGGTTGGCGACGAAGACCTGAACGGTCTCGGCCGCGAGGTCGCGGGCGTAGGCCATGCCGACGGAGTCGAGGCCACCGGCCACGGGAACATGGCCGCCGACGGGATTGCGGAGCTGCTTGCTGGTCACACCCATCAGGGTGTCACGCGCCGCCGGGCGCCCCGCGGGCGGACCGGGTGGGGGAGCGGCCCCCGGGCGCGGGCGCGCCGGGGGCCGGGTGTCCCTGGGGGCTCAGCGGATCTCGATCGTGATCGTCGAGCCCTTGGGCGCCGTGTCGCCGCCGTCCACCGACTGGCTCTTGACCGTGTCCCCGAAGAGTCCGAGCAGCCCGCGGTCCTCGTCGACCTCGAACCCGGCGTCCTCGAGCGCCTGCTTCGCGTCGTCCACGCTGTCGCCCACGACGTCCGGGACCTCGACCATCGGGGGGCCCTTGGAGACCGTCAGCGTCACCGTGTCGCCCTTGGCGGCCTCGCTGCCCGGGACCGGTGACTGCTCGGCGATCTGGCCCTTGTCGAAGTCCGAGGTGACGCGGTTCGCGGCGATCTTCACCTTCAGGCCCGCATCCTCCAGCTCCGCGGTGGCGTCCTCGACGGACGAGCCGGTCACCTCGGGCACGTCCACGGCACTGCCCTTGCTGACGATGATCGCGATCGCCGAACCCGAGTGCCGCGGCGTCCCCGCGATCGGATCGGTACCGATCACGAAGCCCCTGGTCACGTCGTCGCTGAACTTCCGGGTGACCATGCCCGCGGCGAGCCCTTCGCCCTTGAGCACGTCCTTCGCCTTGAACAGGGCGAAGCCCTTCAGGTCGGGCACCTTCACCGTCTCCGGGCCGTTCGAGACGGTCAGCGTCACGGAGTCGTTGTCGCGGATCCGTTCGCCGACACCGGGGTCGGTGCTGATCACCTGGCCGCGCTTCACGGTGTCGCTGTAGGCGTGCTTGACCTGCTTGACGTCGAGCCCGGCGTCCCGGAGCCGGGCCTCGGCCTGCTGCTGCGTCTTCGTCAGGACCGGCGGGACCTTGGTGAACTGACCGGAGTTGATGTACCAGACACCGCCGCCGAGGCCGAGCACCAGCACGATCGCGGCGACGACCATCAGAATCCCGCGCCGCGGACGTGTGCCCGGCTGTCGCACGGGCGCGGTCGGCGCGGCACCGAAAGGGCTGGCCTGCTCGAAGCGGCTGGTCCGGTTCAGGTCGTGGCCGTCGTCCTCGTTCACGGGCAGCGGACGGGGGACGGACAGCGAGCGCGGGATCACGCTCGTGCGGTCGTCGGCGTTGGTGTGGCCCACGGCGAGGGCTCCCGGCGGTACGGCGTCGAGCTGGTCCGCGGTGAGACCGGCCCGTGCCTCGAGGACCTGGCCGAGCAGCGCCACCGCGTCTGCCGGGCGCACGTCGGGATTGCGGGCGGTGGCCGTGGTGACCAGTACGTCCAGCGCGTACGCCATGCCGGGCACGGCGGCCGACGGAGGCGGCACGTCCTCGTGGAGGTGCTGGTAGAGAACCTGCGCGGGAGAGTCCCCGGTGTACGGCTTGGCGCCGGTGAGCATCTCGTACAGGACGACACCGCAGGCGTACACGTCGACACGGGTGTCGGCGGTGCCGTGCTCGATCTGCTCGGGGGCGAGGTACGACACGGTGCCGAGGACGGCGCCCGTCGTGCTCGTGACCGTGTCCACGGCGCGGACCAGGCCGAAGTCCGCCACCTTGACCCGGCCGTCGTCCCCTATCAGGACGTTCTCCGGCTTCATGTCGCGGTGCACGAACCCGGCGCGGTGCGCGGCGCCGAGTGCGGCGAGCACCGGCTCCAGGATGTCGAGCGCGGCCCGCGGCTGCAGGGCGCCCCGCTCGCGCAGCACGTCACGCAGGGTGCACCCGGCGATGTACTCCATGGCCAGATAGACGTACGACCCGTCCGTCCCCTGGTCGAAGACCTGCACCACATTGGGGTGCGCCAGCCGGGCCACCGACTTGGCCTCGCGGATGAACCGCTCGACGAAGGAGGCGTCGGCGGCCAGCGTCGGGTGCATCACCTTGAGCGCGAGCACGCGGTCGAGGCGGGTGTCCAGGGCCCTGTAGACCGTGGCCATCCCGCCGACCGCGATCCGTGCGTCGACGCGATAGCGGCCGTCGAGCACGTGTCCGACAAGCGGGTCCTGAAGGGTCGTATCCACGCAGGTGAGTCTACGAGCCGCCACTGTCACACCGCCCCGTTCGGCCGATACCGGGGCCCGACTGCAGCCGACCTGTGACGCACGCCGCACGCACGGGGACGCTGACGTCGCACTGATGTCCGATCGGACCCCTGTCCACCTTCACAAGGCCACAACGCGACAACCTGCGCCCGGCGGAAGCCGAACGCGGCCGGAAAGGGACGCTGCGCGGACATCGCGCGGGCGGACGACTCAGAACGCGGGGCGCTCCGGGTCCAGCGCCGCCATGCCCTCCGTGGGGGAGGAGGCCGCGGCGAAGTGCCGCCGCGGGATGCGCCCCGCCCGGCGGGCCAGACGACCCGCCTCCACCGCGTGCCGCATGGCCTCCGCCATCAGCACCGGCTCCTGCGCCCGTGTCACCGCCGAGGCCAGCATCACGCCCGCGCACCCCAGCTCCATCGCGAGCGCGGCGTCCGACGCCGTACCCGCCCCGGCGTCCAGGATCACCGGCACGCGCGCGTGCTCGACGATCAGCTGGAAGTTGTGCGGGTTGCGGATCCCGAGCCCGGACCCGATGGGTGAGCCGAGCGGCATGATCGCCGCGCAGCCGACGTCCTCCAGCTTCCGCGCCAGCACCGGGTCGTCGTTCGTGTACGGCAGCACGGTGAAGCCGTCGTCGACCAGCGTCTCCGCCGCGTCGAGCAGCTCGATGGGATCGGGCAGAAGCGTCCGCTCGTCGGCGATGACCTCCAGCTTGACCAGGTCGGTGCCCAGCGCCTCGCGCGCGAGCCGGGCGGTCAGCACGGCCTCACCGGCGGTGTAGCAGCCGGCCGTGTTCGGCAGGACGCGGATGCCGAGCCGGTCGAGCACCGACAGGACCGAGCCGTGCACGGACGCGTCCACGCGCCGCATCGCGACCGTCGTCAGCTCCGTGCCGGACGCCGCCAGGGAACGCTCCAGGACGTCGAGGCTGGGCGCGCCGCCCGTCCCCATGATCAGCCGGGACGCGTAGGACCTGCCACCGAGGACGAAGGGATCGTCGGCCATGGGTCAGCCTCCCTGGACGGCGGTGAGGACTTCGACGCGGTCGCCCTCGGTGAGAGCGGTGGACGACCACTGCGCGCGCGGGACGACGGTCTCGTTCAGGGCGGCGGCCACTCCGGACGGCGCTGGGGTGAGGGTCGCGACGAGCGTGTCGAGAGCGGTCCCGGCGGCGATCCGCTGCCGCTCCCCGTTGACGACGATGTTCATGCGGGCTGCTCCGTGAGGGCCGTGGCGCCGAAGCGCAGAGGGCTGAAGGGGCGGGCTTCGGCGGGGAGTTCGCCGGTGGTCAGGACGTGGGCCATCGCGTCGCCGGTGACGGGCGTCAGGAGCACGCCGTTGCGGAAGTGCCCGGTGGCCACCAGCAGTCCGTCCAGCGCGGTGGGTCCGAGCAGCGGCGCGTTGTCGGGCGAGCCGGGGCGCAGCCCCGCGCGGGTCTCGACGAGCGGCAGCTCGGTGATCCCGGGAACCAGCTCATGGGCGTCGCGCAGCAACTCGTAGACGCCGCCCGCCGTCACGGTGGTGTCCCAGCCCAGTTCCTCGCTGGTCGCGCCCACCACGAGCTCGCCGTTCTCGCGCGGCACCAGGTAGACGTGGCTGCCGCGCACCATGGCCCGCACCGTGCGGTTCAGGAAGGGCGCGTACCGCTGCGGCACGGCCAGCCGCAGCACCTGCCCCTTCACCGGACGCACGGGCGGCAGGACGTCTTCGGGCACGCCCGCCAGACGCCCGCTGAGGCTGCCCCCGGCCAGCACCACCTGGCCCGCGGTGAGTTCGGTGCCGTCCGTGGTGACCACTCCGGCGGCCCGGTCCCGTACGACGGTCAGACGCTCCGCCCAGCTCCGGTGCAGCACCACTCCGGCCCGCTCGCACGCCGTGACCAGGGCTCCCGCGAGGCGCCGCGGATCGATCTGGTGGTCGCCGTCGACCCGCAGACCACCGCGTACACCGGGTGCGAGCATCGGCTCGAGACGGCGGCACTCACGGCCGCTCAGCCACTCCGACTCCAGCCCCGACCGGCTCTGCAGAGCGTGCAGTTCCCGCAGGTGCGCGCGGTCGTCGGCGTCCAGCGCGACGGCCAGCGTGCCGCACCGGAGATAGCCGAGGTCCTGGCCGGACACCTCGGTCAGCTCGGCGGCGAAGTCCGGATAGCGGCGCGCGGAGGCGAGGTTGAGGCCCAGCAGGGTCTCCTCGCCGTAGTGCAGCTCGGTGACGGCGGCGAGCATCCCGGCCGCGACCTGGGCGGCCCCGCCGCCCGGCTCGGGGTCCACGAGCGCCGTGGCGAACCCGCGCTGAGCGGCCCGCCAGGCCGTCACCAGGCCGATGATTCCGCCCCCGATGACGAGGACGTCTGAGGAACGTGCAGGCGACATGGGCGTCCAGCCCCTCCCTTCGCCGGCATGACCCGGATCAGGTTCGTACGGTCGGAGGCCGCCCAGCCTCCCTCTCAGCCCGGTGCGTCCGGGCTCCCGCGAGTGCTTTACGTTGGCCACCCTAGCCCGCCCCCGCCCGTCCCAGTAAGGGAGCCTCAGCCCGTGGCACGATCGCTCGACGGCCTCGTCCTCGCCCCCGTCGCCGACCAGGCGCCGGGCCAGGTCGGCACCCGCACCCGCTTCAGGTACCACGAGGAGGACGGCGTGGTCTGGGCCGACTACGCGGGCGGCGACGTGGTCCGCGGGCACCTCGTGGGCACCCGTGAGGGCGACCGCCTCGACTTCCGGTACGTGCAGCTGAAGCACGACGGGACCACCTCGTCGGGCCACTGCGCGTCCCTCGTGGTGGAACTGCCCGACGGCCGCGTGCGGCTGGAGGAGAGCTGGGCGTGGGAGTCCCGGACAGGCACAGGGACGAGCGTGGTGGAAGAGGTGCGCGCGACCGGCCGTGTGGAACAGGTCACTGAGCACGTCCGCTGACTGACGAATTGTCAGGTGTCTATGGTGATCAGGTGAGCGAGCAGACGCAGGCACAGTCTCAGAGGCCCGTACGGCGGGTCGTCGTGGTGGGCGCGGGCATGGCCGGAGTGCAGACCGCGGTCGCCCTGCGCGAGCAGGGCTTCACGGGCACGGTCACGCTGATCGGCGCGGAGCCGCATCAGCCGTACGACCGGCCGCCGCTGTCCAAGGCCGTACTCCTGGGCAAGGCCGAGGGCTCCGCCTTCGACATCGACTTCGAGGCCCTGGACATCGAGCTGAGGCTGGGCCGCGCGGCGCTCGGCGTGCGCCCCGGGGACCACGAGCTGGACACCGAGGGCGGACCGGTCCCGTACGACGTCCTGGTTGTCGCCACCGGCGCCGAACCGATCCGGCTGCCCGGCGCGGAGGGCGTGCCCGGGGTGCACCTGCTGCGCACCCTGGACGACGCCGAACGGCTGCGTCCCGTCCTCGCCCAGCAGCACGACATCGTGGTCGTCGGCGCGGGCTGGATCGGCGCCGAGTTCGCCACGGCGGCGCGTGAGGCGGGCTGCGCGGTGACGGTCGTCGAGGCCGCCGACCGGCCGCTCGCCGGCGCGCTGCCCGCCGAGGTGGCGGCGCCGATGGCCGGCTGGTACGCGGACAGCGGGGCCTCGTTGCGCACCCACGCGCGCGTGGAGCGCATCGAGCCGGGCGCGGTGGTCCTGGACGACGGCTCCCGGGTGCCCGCGGGCGCCGTCGTGGTCGGCATCGGGGCGCGGCCCGCGACCGCCTGGATCGCCGGCTCCGGAATCGACCTCGGCGCCCACCGCGAGATCGTCGCCGACGACCACCTGCGGACCTCGCTGCCGGACGTCTACGCGGTCGGCGACTGCGCCTCCTTCCCGTCGGGACGCTACGAGGGCCGCCTCCTCGTCCACCACTGGGACAACGCCCTCCAGGGACCGCGCACGGTGGCCGCGAACATCATCGGGGAGGCTCCCGCCGCCTACGACCCCGTGCCGTACTTCTGGTCCGAGCAGTTCGGCCGCTTCGTGCAGTACGTCGGCCACCACGCGCCCGCCGACACCTTGGTGTGGCGCGGCGACTCCTCGGGCGCCTCCTGGTCGGTGTGCTGGCTCCACGAGACGCGTCTGGTCGCTCTTCTGGCGGTGGGCCGCCCGAGGGATCTCGCTCAGGGCCGGCGACTCATCGAGGCGGGCGCGCTGATGGATCCGGAGCTGCTCGCGGACCCGTCGAGGCCGCTGAAGGCCGCCACGGTCTGAATCCGTCACCCCAGGTCGGGCGCCCTCGGCTTCCGACTGTCAGTCCGGGATGGCAGGCTTGTCCCGTGACCGAGATTGACGCAAAGATCGATGCTCTCGTCCCCGCCTGGCTCACCCTCCCCGACATCGCCGAGCAGTTCGGCGTCGAGGTGACGCGCGTCCGGCAGCTGGTCAAGGACGGCCAGCTGATCGCCGTACGCCGTGGTGAGAACCGCGCGCTGCACGTTCCCGCCGCCTTCATCGACGCGGACGAGCAGAAGGTCGTCAAGGGCCTGTCCGGCACCCTGACGCTCCTGAGGGACGACGGCTTCTCCGACGAAGAGGCCCTCGAATGGCTCTTCACCCCCGACCCGACCCTGCCCGGCACCCCCGCGCAGGCTCTGAGCGAGAATCGCGGCACGGAGGTGAAGCGCCGCGCCCAGGCGCTCGCCGTCTGATCCTGAACGAGACCGTCCGGCGCGGGACGCGCGGCGGCGGGACCACCCCGGCCGCCGCGCGCCCCGCGCACCGACAACGGGGGACACACGCATGCCCGAGAACGCCGCCACCACCGCGCGGGGCCGGCTCGCCGACGCCCGCGTCTACCTGTGCACCGACGCCCGCAGGCGTCAGGGCGACCTCGCCGAGTTCCTCGACGCGGTCCTGGGGAGCGGCGTCGACATCGTGCAGCTGCGCGACAAGGGTATGGAGGCGGGCGAGGAGCTGGAACACCTCCAGGTCTTCGCGGACGCCTGCGCCCGGCACGGCAAGCTCCTCGCGGTCAACGACCGGGCCGATGTGGCCCACGCCGCCCGGGCCGACGTTCTGCACCTGGGCCAGGGAGACCTCCCGGTTCCCGCGGCCCGCGCGATCCTCGGCGACGAGGTCCTCATCGGCCGCTCCACCCACGCCGCGTCCGAGGCCGCGGCCGCCGCGGTCCAGGAGGGCGTGGACTACTTCTGCACCGGCCCCTGCTGGCCCACCCCCACCAAGCCCGGCCGCCACGCACCCGGCCTCGACCTGGTCCGCAGCACGGCCTCCCTCGGCACCGACCGTCCCTGGTTCGCGATCGGCGGCATCGACCTCGGCCGGCTCGACGAGGTGCTCGAAGCCGGTGCCCGCCGGGTCGTCGTCGTACGGGCGATCACCGAAGCGGACGACCCCGGCGCGGCCGCGGCGGAGTTCGCCAAGAGGCTGCGCGCGGCGTAGGGCGCGGCAGCGGCCCCGCGAAGCCGCCGGCACGGCGGACGTCCGCGCGGAGCGTGCGGAGAAGGCCGCGAGCGCACGCTGATGCGGCCGCTGTCCGAGGGGTGGACAAGAACGCGACAGATCGGACAAATCCCGTCGGTTCGGTTGGGGGACCGACGCCCTCTGGCTAACCTGCGAGTATGGCCCTCGGATCTGCTTCCACCAGGACTGATCGCGCACGCACCGTGCGCGACATGCTCGCGACCGGCAAACAGACGTATTCGTTCGAGTTCTCGGCGCCGAAGACCCCCAAGGGCGAGCGGAACCTGTGGAACGCCCTGCGGCGGGTCGAGGCCGTCGCGCCCGACTTCGTCTCCGTGACCTACGGAGCCGGCGGCTCCACCCGGGCCGGCACGGTCAAGGAGACCGAGCAGATCGTCCTCGACACGACCCTGACCCCGGTCGCCCACCTCACCGCGGTCAACCACTCCATCGCGGAACTGCGCAACATCATCGGGCAGTACGCGGACGCGGGCATCCGCAACATGCTCGCCGTGCGCGGCGACCCGCCCGGCGACCCCATGGGCGAGTGGGTCCCGCACCCCAAGGGTCTGACCTACGCGGCCGAACTCGTGCGCCTCATCAAGGAGTCGGGCGATTTCTGCGTCGGGGTCGCGGCCTTCCCGGAGATGCACCCGCGGTCCAGCACCTGGGACCTGGACGTCTCCCACTTCGTCGACAAGTGCCGCGCCGGCGCCGACTACGCGATCACGCAGATGTTCTTCCAGCCGGAGTCCTATCTGCGCCTGCGGGACCGCGTCGACGCGGCGGGCTGTGCGACGCCGGTCATCCCGGAAGTCATGCCGGTGACAAGTGTGAAGATGTTGGAACGGCTCCCCAAACTTTCCAATGCCTCGTTCCCGGACGTCCTGAAAGAGCGGATCCTCACAGTCAAAGACGATCCGGCGGCTGTACGCTCCATTGGGATCGAGTTCGCGACGGAGTTCTGTGCGAGGCTGCTGGCCGAGGGAGTCCCCGGACTGCACTTCATCACGCTGAACAACTCCACGGCGACGCTGGAAATCTACGAGAATCTGGGCCTGCACCACCCGCAGCAGGCCTAGACCGGTCGCACCCGCGTACGACACACTGCGTAGCGGCCACTGGGAGAGGGGCGTACATGGGCTTGACGGTCCTCTATCTTGCATTCGGCATCGTCGCGCTGTGGCTGCTCGGCGAGGTGCTGCTGCAGTACAAGGCGCGGCTGCGGTTCCGGCTGCTCGCCTTCGTCGGCTTCCTCGGTGTGGTTCTCGGCGTCCTGATGCACTCGGTCGTGGTCATCGGCCTGGGCGCGGCCGCCTTCACTGTCGGTCAGACCTATGTGACGCTGTCGTTCCGCCAGGGCTTCGCGCAGGGCTGGGCCATCAACGGCCGCTCCGCGCCGGCCAAGCCCAGCAAGCGCCGCCGCGGCGAGCCGGAGGGCGAGGACCCGTCGCTCGAGGTCGCCGACCTCGAAGCGGTCGAGGAAGCGGCCTACCGGCGCGACGACGATTACGCCGCGGACGACGACGTCTTCTCGCCCGCCCAGTCCGACCGGTTCATGCCCCCGGGGTCCGCCGAGCCCGCGGCCGCCGAGTCCACCGCGGTCTACGAGCCGCAGCCCCTGCCCGAGGACACCGGCTCCTACGGCGTCTACAACGCGGCCGCCTACGCCGCCGCCACAGACCAGTCCTACGCGGGCACGGGCCAGTCCCAGGACCAGCAGGCCTACGCGACCGCCCAGGACCAGCAGGCCTACGCGACGGGCGGCCAGTCGCAGGACCAGCAGGCCTACGCGTACGACGGGTACACGGGCTACGACCAGCAGCAGTACGGCTACGACAACAGCCAGCAGCAGTACGCCGCCTACTCCGACCCGTACATCGGCCAGCAGACGTACACGGGCGCCTCGTACGACACCACCTACGCCGGTGGCGACCAGCAGTACACGCAGCAACAGCAGAATTACGGCCAGGACCAGTACGCCACCGGCACGTACGGCGGCGGCGAGACCCCGGCCGGCGGTGTCTGGGTGCCGCAGCAGCGCACCGACGACCAGTACGGCGGCGAACTCCCGCCCGAGCAGCAGCAGTACCCGTACCAGGGCAACGGCAACAACAACGCCGGGTTCGACGAGCAGTACCGGTACTGACCGGCCGGACAGCGGCTGACGGCCTCCTCGCCCCGCTGCCCGCCGGTCAGCTCACTGCGAGCCCTGGAACTCCGGTCCCTCCACGATCAGCCCGGCCACCAGGGCGCCCGACATACCCGCGTGCGGCAGACCGCCGCCGGGGTGCGCCCAGCCCCCGGCCGCGAACAGCCCGGGCACACGTGTGCTGTTCGACGGGTGCAGCAGCCGGCCGTCCCCCGCGGCGAGAGCGGGAGCGGGGACCGCGCCGCCCTCCGCGCCGGTCTCCTCCGCGATGTCGGCCGGGGTGCGGACCTCGTGCCACAGGAGCCGGTCGCGCAGGCCCGGCAGGGCACGCTCGGCCGCGTCGAGGACCCGCTCCACGTCCGCTTCGGACACCGGGGCGCCCGACGGCACCGTGACCGTCAGCGTGACCGCCTCGTGCTCCGCGTCCGGTACGAGCGCGGGGTCGTCGGGGCGGGACACCACGACGGTGGGCGATGCGGGCGGCCCGGGACGCTCGCCGAAGAGCCGGTCCAGCTCGCCCGCGCGGTCGACCGTGTGGACCACCGTCCGGTGCGCCACCCCGGCGGGCCGCCCGCCGCGCAGCGCGAGCAGCACGGTCAGCCGGCTGGCCGCCCCCGGCTGCGGCGGGACCTCGTCACCGCCCCGGACCACCTCTCCCGGGAGAAGGCCGTCCAGGACACCGGGCGCCACGCCCGCGACCACGAAGTCCGCCTCCGCGAACGTGTCCCCCGCGGAGCCGGAGGGCCGGGAGGCGCCCCCGGAGAGCTCCACGCCGACGACCCGGCCGTCCTTCTCGACGATCCGCTCGACGGACGTCCCGAAACGGAACTCGACCCGGCGCGCCACACACCGTTCGTACACCGCGCGCGCGAGCTCCCGGATGCCGCCGCGGACGTACCAGGTTCCGAAGGCGTGCTCCATGTACGGCAGCACGGCGGCGCTCGCCGGGGTGACGCGCGGGTCGAGCCCGTACGCCAGGGCGTGGCTCTCCAGGAGAGCCGTGAGGCGCGCGTCGCGCAGCTCCCAGGCGGCCACCTCGGCGAGGGTGCCGGCCCGGCGGGTGCGCAGCAGCTTCTTGTGCGGCACCGAAGGATAGGGTTCGCGCTCGGCCAGCACCGGCCAGTTGGGCCACAGCGGCTCCTCCAGGAGCGGTCTGCGCGCCCGGTCCCACGCCTCGCGGGCCCGCACCAGGAAGTCGCCCCACCGCGCGCCCGCGTCCGCGCCGAGCGCCTCGTCCAGCGCGGCGAGCACGCCCGCGCGCGAGGCGTTGGGCAGGGACACCCGTGTGCCGTCGGCGAAGACATGGTCGGTCGACGGGTCGACCTGGACCAGCTCGACGCACTCCTCCAGCGGCTGCTTGCCCGTCTTCATGAACAGGTCGCGGTAGACCGCGGGCAGCGGCAGCAGCCCCGGTCCCGTGTCGAAGGCGAAGCCGTCCCGCTCGAAGCGGCGCACCGCGCCGCCGTACGTCTCCGTCCGCTCGTACACCACCACCCGGTGGCCCGCGACGGCCAGCCGGGCGGCGGCCGCCATCGCGCCCATCCCGGCGCCGATCACCGCAATCCGTCCCATGCCGGCGACTTTATCGGCCGCCACCGACAGCCCCGTCCCGGAGGCCGGTCGGGCGGTCCCGGCCGGCCGCGTCAGCGGATCCGGCTGCCGCCCGGACCCGTCGCCCTGGTCATTCGAGGTCCGCCCGTGACGCCGGGCCGGGCGGCCGCTCCACCCGCGCGGCCATCCGTCTCTCCTCCCGGCGCTGCGCGCGGCGGCGCAGGAACCGTCTGATCCGGGAGACGAGGAAGGAGACCACCACGAGCCCGGTGACCAGCAGGACACCGGCGATGACCGCCGCCGCCTCGGGATGGAACATCGCGAACGTGAGGAGCCCGGCCACCCCGAGATCCTCGGCGGTGCTCATCACGAAGTTGCTGAACGGCTCGGGCGAGGTGTTGATCGCCATCCGTGTCCCGGCCTTGACCGTGTGGCTCGCCAGCGCCGTCGAACCGCCGATCAGGCCCGCCGTCAGATCCGAGACCGAGCCGCTCTGTCCGGCGAGCAGCGCACCGACCCACGCGCCCGCCGCCGGACGGATCACGGTGTGCACGGAGTCCCACACCGAGTCCACGTACGGGATCTTGTCGGCGACCGCCTCGCAGAGGAACAGCACGCCGACTGTGACCAGGATCTCAGGGCGTTGAAGGGACTCCGGGACCTCGTCGCTCAGCCCCGTCGCGCCGAAGACGCCGAGGAGCAGCACCACCGCGTACGCGTTGATGCCGCTGGCCCAGCCGCTGGTGAAGACCAGGGGGAGTACGGACACGGACGCGATCGTAACCAGTGGGCGAGGGCGCGTCCTGGGCATGCGTGCGCATGCCTGAGTATCCGTACCTACAGGGTGAGATGAGTAGGCGCACGGATGGGTCCCACCTGCGCGAACGACAGAGTGGAGACACGGAAAGGGGCGCGGCTCCGGCACCGCCGACACGGGGCGGCGGAACGGACCCCGCGCCCTTGGCCGCTCCTTCCGCCGACTCGCTCGGCGGGAGTGAGACACGGGGGATCCCGGGGGACGACCGAACGGGGGCCCAACGGGGGGTTCGGGGGAGCACGACGGAGCGCCGGTTCGAACGGCCCGCGGGGGACGCGGCCGTTCGGACCGGCGCTTTCGTGTGTGCGGGTGTTCAGCGGTGGCCGCTGACACGCCCCTGGAGGAGCCGGGACAGCGCCGCGTGGACGTCGTCCAGGGAGCGCTCCGGCTGGAAGGCCTGCCAGTCCAGGGCGGCCACCAGGACCATCCCGACCAGCGCCGCCGCCGTCAGCGGGATGTCGATCTCGTCGCTGAGCTCCCCGGCCGCCACCGCGTCGCGCAGCACGTCCTCGACGACCGCGACCGCCTGCTGCCGCACCACCATCAGGGTGGACTGCCAGGCACGGTTGGTGCGCCACAGCTCCGCCACGTACAGCTGGGTGAAGGCCGGATAGCGGTTGATGAAGACGAGCCCGGCCCGGATCATCGCGTCCAGCGCGTCCACTTTGCTGCCGCCGTCCCGGGCGGTCTTCTCCGCGGCCTCCCGCAGCGAGGCGGTGAGGAGCCCCACGCCGTGCCGCAACAGCTCCTCGAAGAGGACCGACTTGCTCGCGAAGTTGTAGTAGACCGTGCCTTTCGCGACCCCGGCCCGCTCGGCGATCTCGTCCACTGTGGTGGCGGAGAAGCCCTGTTCGGCGATCAGTGTGACGGCCGCCTCGTAGAGCTTCTGCCGGGTCGCCTCGCGGCGGCTTCCGCCGCCCGCCGTGGTGCTGCTGCTGTCCATGGCCCCGATTCTCACAGGAGCGCTCACGCGCTTGGTCACAGGCTCAGCTCCGGGTGCAGCCGGTCGAGGGTCCACACCTGCTTGCGGCGCGCCGACAGGGCGGTGAGCGCGAGGGCTCCCACGGTGAACGCCGTCAGGACGAGGCACGCCGTCCGGACCGGCTCGAGGCCGCCGCCGGTGATGAGCCTCCGGAGGGCCTCGACGACGTAACTCATCGGCATGAAGGGGTGGATCGCGTTGAAGAAGCCCGGACTCGTCTGGACGGGGTAGGTGCCGCCCGCCGACGTCAGCTGGAGCATCAGGAAGGCGAGGACGAGGATCCGGCCCGCCGCCCCGAAGCGCGCGTTGAGCCACTGCACGATCGCCGCGAAGCAGGCCGACACCAGGAACAGGAAGCCCACCGTTCCGGCCGCCCGGACCATCTGGAGGCCGATCGCCCAGTGGAGCACCGCCATCAGGGCGGCCGTCTGGAGCACGCCGACGACGGCGACCGGCAGCCAGCCCGCCAGCGCGATCCGCCATGCCGAGGCCCCCGCGGCGAGCGCGCGCCGGTTCAGCGGCTGGATCAGCATGTACGCCACCATCGCGCCGACCCACAGGGACAGCGGGATGAAGTACGGGGCGAATCCCGTGCCGTAATTGGGCGCCTTGTGCAGGTCCCTGGAGGCCAGCTGAACCGGGTCGGCCATGACCTGGGTGCGCCGGTCGCGGTCGGACTTGTCGTAGTCGGGGATCTGGTCGGCGCCGTCGTGGAGTCCGCCGGCCAGCTTCCCGGAGCCGCCGACGAGCCTGTACAGGCCGCCGTCGAGGTCGCTCGCGCCCGTCTTCAGCTGTCCGACGCCCTGGTCCAGGTCCGCCGCGCCCGTCTTGGCGGTGCCGAGCCCCGAGTGCAGCCGCTTCGCTCCCTTGGCGACCGCGGAGGCGCCGTCGTTCAGCTTGTTGATCTTGGAGACGCTGTCGTCGAGGTCCTCGGAGAGATGCGGCGAGCGGTCGGCGAGCGCCTGTGCCTGCTTCTCCAGCGTCGCCAGGTTCTCGTCCAGCTCGTCGAGGTCGCCGTCCTGGTCGTCGATCAGCGTGTTCACGTCGTCGGCGACCTTGACGACGTCCGCGGCCGCCTCCTTGGCCTTCTTCAGCTCGGGACACGCCGGGTCGGGGACCGGAAGGGTCTCGCACCGCGCGCGGTGGACGGTGTTCAGCGTGTCGGACGCGGCGCGCGCGCCCTTGGCCGCGGCCGGGGCCGTCTTCACCAGGGTGTCGAGGTTGTGGCGGATCCCCGCGGCCGAGTCGGCGACCAGCTGGGCCGTGTCACCGATCGACTTCTCGTTGTCCTTCAGGAAAGGGCCGACCTTGTCCGCGATCCCGTTGACCTTGTCGGCCAGCGCCTGGGTGCCGTCCGCGACCTGGCGCGAACCGTCCTCCAGGTCACCGGCGCCCGTGTTGAGCTTCTTCAGGCCCCCGGAGAGTTTTCCGCTGCCCTTCTTGGCCTCCTTCAGACCGTCCGCGAGGTCCTTGGAGCCCTTCTTCGCCTTGCCGATCCCGCCGTTGAGCTTGTCGGCGCCCTCGGCGGCCTGCACGGTCGCCCCGTGGATGTCCGAGAACGAGATGAAGATCTTGTCGAGGAACGAACGTGAGGCCTTCGTGGACGCGGCCGTCCGCACCTCGCTGAACACGGTGCGGGAGATCTGCCCGACGATGTAGTTGTTCGCGTCGTTGGTCCGCACCTTGAGCGCACCCGTCTCGGGCGATGCCCCGGAACTGGACGCGATCCTCTTGCTGAAGTCGTCCGGCATGGTCAGCGACAGGTAGTACGTGCCGTCCTCCACACCGCGGCGGGCCTCGGCGGAGCTCACCTCGTGCCACTCGAAGGTGTCGCTGTCGCGCAGCCCTTCGGTGATGTTGTCGCCGATCGTCACCTTCTTGCCGCCGGCCGTCGCCCCCTTGTCGTCGTTCACCAGCGCCACGGGGATGCGGTCGAGACGGCCGTACGGGTCCCAGAACGACCACAGGTAGAGGGCGCCGTACAGCAGGGGCAGCAGCAGGAGCGCGGCCAGCGCGGCCCGCGGCAGCTTGCCCCGGCCGAAACGACGGAGTTCAAGAGCGGCCAGTTTCGGTGAGCGCATCAGCCGTCTCCTTGTCGTTGGTCTCGCTGTCGCTGTCGCTGTCGCTGTCGCTGTCGCTGTCGCTGTCGCTGTCGCTGTCGGCGTCGGCGTCGGTGTCGGTGGTCTTGGCCGTTTCGGCGGTGGTGCTGGTGGCCGTGGCGCCGGAGTCGGCGTCGGAGTCGGAGTCGGCCTTGGTGGTGCCGGTGTCGGCCCCGGTGGTGGCCTCCGCGGCAGCGGCGGTGGCGTCGGCGGTGGTCTCGGTCTCGGGTGCCGGCGCGGTCTCGTGGGAGGCGTCGGCGCCCTGTTCGCCGGCGGACCTCGACGCGTCGCCCGGTGCGGTGGACACGACGACGGCGCCCTCGGGGGCCTCGCTGCACACCGCCACGACCGTGGTGCCGGACTCGGTGAGAGACGTCAACAGCGCCCAGAGGTCGGCCCGTTCGGCGTCCGAGAGCTTGAGGTCGGCGTCATCGACACCGAGCAGCCGAGGGCGGCCGATCAGGGCCAGCGCGAGGGACAGTCGCAGCGCTTCGAGCCGTTCCAGATCGCGTACGGCGGTTCTCGACCCCTTGGGCAGCGTCTCCGGGTCGAGTCCCGCGGCGGCGAGCGCGGTGTCGATCCGCGACTTGGCCTCGCTCACCCGCTCGCCGCGCGGTCGCAGCAGGGCACGCAGCGAACCGCCGAACCGCCGCTGCAGCAGCGCCCGTTCCCGCAGGTGCTCCCCGACGGTCAGCGCGGGGTCCAGGTCCGTGACCCCGGGCACGTGTGCGAGCGCGCTGGTACGCCGCACCGCGGCCATCTGCTTCGGCAGCCCGGCCGCGCCCACGGCCGCCGTCCCCTCGGTGGCCTTCATCCGGCCCGTGAGCGCGAGCAGCAGGCAGGTGCGGCCGGACCCGGACGGCCCCTCGATCGCGATGAGCGATCCGGGCTCCGCGTCGAGACGAACCCCGCGGAACGCCCAGCCGCGGGGCCCCTTGAGCCCGAAGTCCTCAGCCGTGACGCCCAGTCCGTGCGGACCGTCCACTGATTCCCCATCCCCTGAAACATGGAACTACTTTTGAACTGACTGGTCAGTGCAAAAACTATCCCGAACTTTCGAGCGAAGCAAAGGCGCAGGTCAGAACGGATTGTCAGTGGCATACCTCACGATGGGCACATACGGCCACAGTGCCGTCACACGACGACAGGAGGTTCGTCATGGCCAGCTCTTCCGCAGCCGCCGCCCGCCGGCGCCGCGCCACCGGCCCTGCCCCCTCACTGAACGGCCCGGCGGGCGACGTGCACCCCGTGCTCCGCCGGGCCACGGCGCCACCCGCCGCCCTCGACCTGCTCTCCCAGGCCCGCTCCGGGCTCGACGAGGCGACGGCCCTGGAAACGTCCAACGAGCGGTACGCGACAGCCCACTTGGCCGCGCTGCGCACCGCCGCCGCCGTGCTCGCCGCGCGAGGCCGCCCGGAGCCCACGTCCCGACGCCGGGCCCGTATCCGCAGCGCCTGGGAAGTCCTCCCGGAGATCGCTCCCGAACTGACCGAGTGGAGCGCGCTGTTCGCCTCCGGGGCCACCCGTCGTGCCCGCGCCGAGGCGGGCATCCAGGGAGCGGCCACCACCCGGGACGCCGACGATCTGATACGCGACGTCGCCATGTTCCTTCGCCTCGTCGAGCGGATGCTGGTGCTGCAGCCCGTGCTGCCCCAGCCCCGGCAGGACGGGGACCGGGATCGGGCGGACAGAGGGGTACCGGACGCGGGTTGACCGCGGCGGCGTCGAGCACGGGTCGGTACGAGAAACCTCGCGTCGACCGGTACGCGAATCTCGGATCGACCGTCCCCGGGGCCTCGGACGGACCCCGGGACGCCACCGGCTCGGCGCCCGTCCGGAACCCGTTCGTCCCGCGATGCGGCGCATGTGAGACGGAGGATCGTTCACGGCGGCGGAGGCAATAGGGTGGAGGCGCCTGCTGCCTCCCCGCCGGGAGGCCCGAAGATCGCTCCGCCGTTCACGAGGCGGAGCCGCGCCGAGGAGTCAACTGCCGTGTCGGACCCGATGCGCCCCCGCGCTTCTCTCCGTACCGCCGTGGTCTGGGAGGTCCTCAAGGACGCCTTGGACCGCCGGGTCAAGGCCGCCGGGCGGGAGTCGCTCGACGTGCTGGACACGGGTGGCGGCAGCGGCAACTTCGCCGTACCCGTCGCCGGTCTCGGTCACCGGGTCACCGTCGTCGACCCCAGCCCGAACGCGCTGTTCGCGCTGGAGCGCCGCGCCGCCGAGGCCGGCGTCGCCGACCGCGTGCAGGGCGTCCAGGGCGACGCGCACGGACTCTTCGACGTGGTCGAGCGCGGCGGCTACGACGCCGTGCTGTGCCACGGCGTCCTGGAGTACGTCGACGACCCGGCCGAGGGTGTCCGCAACGTGGTGGACGCGCTGCGGCCCGAGGGCGTGCTCAGCCTTCTCGCCGCCGGCCTGGGCGGCGCCGTGCTGGCCCGCGCCCTCGCCGGGCACTTCAAGGAGGCCCGCCACGCGCTCGACGACCCGGACGGACGCTGGGGCGAGGGTGATCCTGTTCCGCACCGGTTCACCGCCGAACAGCTCACCTCCCTGGTCGCCGGCGCAGGCCTGCACGTCGGCGCCGTGCACGGCGTACGGGTCTTCGCGGATCTGGTGCCCGGAGTCCTGGTGGACACCGAGCCGGGCGCCCTGGAGGCCCTGCTGAAGCTGGAGGCGGCGGCGGCCGAACGCGCCGCGTTCCACTCCGTGGCCACACAGCTCCATGTGCTCGGCGAGGCCCGGGGTACCGCCGAGGGCTGAACCGCCTCCCGTGGTGCGCCGCTGATCAGGGGCTCGGCAGCAGATGGAGTACGCCACAGACCACCCGATCGAGTGTCCGGCGCCGTATGATCGAGGGAGACCGTCCGGCATGACGGACCGTTCGCTGGGGAATGCACGCCTCAGTACATCGGGTCGCCATGACGGGTTCCGGTTGGCGAATTGGCGTAGAGGGGCGGGTTTCACGGGGGCGATTCCCTGCCTATCCTGAAGGGGACCCCCGGTCGCCCCGGCGACTGCACGATGAGGAGGACTCCGTGCCGCTCTCGGAGCACGAGCAGCGAATGCTCGAGCAGATGGAGCGAGCGCTGTACGCCGAAGATCCCAAGTTCGCGACAGCGCTTGAGGGAAGCGGGCTGCGTACGTACACCCGGCGACGGGTTTACCAGGCGGTCGCGGGCTTCCTGGTGGGTATCGCGCTCCTCATGGCTGGAATGGTCGCAGTTCAGATCTGGCTGAGCGTGGTGGGCTTCCTGGTCATGCTGGGCTGTGCGGTGCTCGCCGTCACCGGTTGGCGCAAAGCTCCCAAGCCAGGTGAACAGCCGGCCGCGTCCGGCTCACCCGCCGCTCGCCGTCAGGGTCGGCAACGCCGCTCCATGATGGACCGCATCGAACAGCGCTGGCAGCGTCGTCGCGACGAACAGGGCGGTAACTGAGCCTCCGGCGTCGCAGCCGCAGACATACGCGTGAGGGGGCGTCCACCCGGGTCCGGGTGGACGCCCCCTCACGCGTGCGTTCGGGTACCCGCGTGCACGCCGGGCGTGCCGGGCCGGAGCCGTTCCGTCTCGTGGCTCTTCCCCCGGCCGCCGGGACTCCCCTCCTTGGGTCGGCCATCCCCGAGGTGTGCCCGGCGGCTCGGACATCCTGAGAACAACCGCCGGCGGTGGGGACCCGCCCGCCCGGTGCCCGGGACCACGTTCCACGGCACCCGGCACCGGTGGCTGTGCCCACTCGTCCCGCCCTGCGGGACGACTGCCCACACAAGGTGCCCTGCCGCCTGCCGCCCACCCGTCGTGTCCTGCGGGACGACTGCCCACAGAGGGTGTCCTGCCGCCTGCCGCTCACCCGTCGTGTCCTTGCGGGACGGGGCAGGGCGGGTGACCGGCAGGCCGGCGGTGTGGCCGGCCTGCCCGGGTCAGGGGGTCTGGCTCGACGGGCGGTGCAGGAGGGTTTCCTTGCGGGCCGAGACGCGGGCTCCGAGGGTTGTCCAGGCGGTCGAGGCCGCCCAGATCACCCGGACGGCCGAACGCGGGGCGAGGAGAGCACGCAGCCGGACGGGACGGCTCGCCGAGGCGCTGAGGGCCTCCGCGACCCGGCGCGCGTCGTTCGCGAGTCCGGCCACCGGCCGGGGGTGCGGGGCGTAGAGAACCTGCTCCACGGCCGCGGCCAGCCGGTGCACCGCGGCCGAGGCCTCCGGATCGAGTTCCCCGATCCGGACGATCCGCTCGGCGGCCTTCCTCGGCGTCTGGGACTCCTCCGGCGCGATCCCGTAGTCCCACGCCGTATCGGTCACCTCCAGCCAGGCCCCGAGCGTGTACGCCGCCACGTCCGCCTCCGTGCGGCCGTGGCCGCCGAGCCGGACGGCCCGTGTCCGCATCCGCCACAGCATGGGCAGCAGCGGCACGCCCAGGATCAGGAGCCCGGCCAGGGCCAGCCCGAGGGTGTTCAACCAGGGCCAGTCGTCGTCCTGGGAGCCGACCGCCGCCGCCGAGGACTCGCTCGGACACGCCGCCAGCTTCCGCAGCTGCGGCGAGCAGCTCTCGCTGGCCGACGGTGCCGTGGAGGGCGCCGCGGACGCCGAGGACGACGGTTTGGGCACGACCGGTGCGTCGTTGCCCGGCGTGTCCGTCTGGGTGTATGCGGGAACCGTGCCCCGGCTCGGGGTCGGCTCGAAGCGGGTCCAGCCCACGCCCTCGAAGTACAGCTCGGGCCAGGCGTGCGCGTCCCGCAGGCCCACCGACATCGAACCGTTCGCCTGCGGAGACCCGGGCGTGAAGCCCACCGCCACGCGGGCCGGAATCCCCAGCGTCCGTGCCATCGAGGCCATCGCGAAGGAGAAGTGGACGCAGAAGCCCTCCTTGTCCTTCAGGAAGTTCGCGATCGCGGCGGAGCCGCTGCCGGCCTGCACCTCGGTGTCGTACCGGAAGTTCCCGCTGACGGCGAAGTAGTCCTGGAGCTTGACCGCCTGCTCGTAGTGGTTGGCGGAGCCCTTGGTGACCCTGCGGGCCGTGTCCGCCACCAGCGCGGGCAACGACTCCGGAACCTTGGTGAACTGGCGCCTCATCGCGGGCGAGGGTTCCGGGGCGTTCGCCAGCTGCTCCGCCGTCGGCTGCACCATCAGGCTCGTGACCTCGTACTGCACACCGCGTGTGTTCTGTCCGTGGTCACCGACGAGGGTGCGCCCCACGGGTTCGTACCGCCAGCTGCCGTCGATGTCGACCTTGCTGGCCGGATACGGCATCGGCAGCCAGTCCTGCGCGTACCAGTCGGCCGCCGCGATCCGGGTCCGGATCGTGGCCCGCTTGACCTGGTCGGCGAGACCGATCGGCGCCGGGAACGACTTCGGCACGTCCTCGATGTGGCGCTGGGCCGGCTTCCAGGCCGTGCCGTCGAACTCGTCCAGCGAGACGATCCGCAGATACAGGTCCTGCGTCTCCGCGGTGTTGGTGCGGTACGTCAGGACCGTGCGGTCCTCGTCCACGTTCAGGCTGTCGCGGAGCGAGACCAGCGGGTTCACCGCGGAGATCGTGCCGCCGCCCCCGGAGCCGTTGCCCACACCCCGGCCCGTGCCGTCCAGCAGCCCCCCGTCGAGCGCGGGCAGGGCGAGCGGCACCACCAGCGCGACGCCCAGCGCCACCGCGCCGATCCGCCGCCCGGTGCGGACGGGCGCGACGGCGCCGTCCGGGCCCGGAGCGCGGGACGCTCCGCCGAAAACGCGACCCCACTGCGAGAGCCGGTCCCGACCCTCGGCCAGCAGCAGCATCAGATAGCCGGCCGCCGCGAGCAGGAACCACAGCCAGGCCGCGCCGCCGCCGGAGAGGCCCGCGGCGACGGAGTACAGGGCGAGCAGCGGAAGGCCGGCGGGCGCGGCGCTGCGGTAGGTCACCGCGAGCGCGTCCACCGCGAGTCCGATCACCAGGACTCCGCCGACGACCATCAGCCGGATTCCGTCCGACAGAGGAGCCGGAATCGAGTACCGGCCGACGTCTTCGCTGCCCGCCTGGAGGAGTGTCGCGAAGTGCTGGAAGGCCTCGGGCCCGGGGACGATACCGGCGACGGCCTCCTGCCGGGCGAAGATCAGCGTCAGCAGCATCAGCGTCACCAGCGCCTGCGCCGCCACGGTCAGCGGCCGGGCCAGCGGAACCCGCCGGGTCAGCGCGCCCACACCGGTCTGCACGGCCACCAGGAACACCGCCTGGAAGATCCATGTCGCCGGGTCCACCAGCGGCAGCAGCGCGCAGGACGCCAGCAGTGTGGCCGCGGCCGCGCACAGTGTCAGTCGGGCTCGCCCGCTCATGTCCCACTACCCCCCGCGGTAGTACCTGTCGATGCCACGTGCGTGCGCTGACGGTCCGCCTCGCGCCACAGGTCGGCGAGCGACACGCCCCGCGGCACCATGACGGCGGTCCAGCCCGCCTCGCGCAGCATCCGCAGCCGGTCCACGCTCCGGTCCAACGGGCCGGGCACTTCGGTCGATTCCCGCACCCAGGACTCACTGTCCAGCAGAAACGCGACGGCCCCGCCGCTGCGCTGGCGCATCTTGCCGAGCACGGTCGCCTGCTCCTCGTCGAGATCGCCGAGGAAGGCGATCAGCAGTCCTTCGTTGCCACCGCGCAGCACGTCGTACGCCCGGGACAGGCCCGTGCCGTCCGAGTGGTCGATGACGGCGAGCGTGTCCATCATCATCCCGGCGGCGTCCGCCGATTCCTGGCTGGCGCCCGCGAACCCGTCGGCGCCCTCGCCGGGCACCGAGCTGCCGGTGTCCGTCAGAAGGCGGACCGAGAAGCCCCGTTCGAGCATGTGGACCAGGGCCGACGCCGTGCCTGAGACGGCCCATTCGAAGGCCGAGTCCGGGCCGGCGCCCTGGAAGGCGATGCCCCGGGTGTCGAGCAGCACGGTGCACCGGGAGCGCTGCGGCTGCTCCTCGCGGCGGACCATCAACTCGCCGTAGCGAGCGGTCAGCCGCCAGTGCACGCGGCGCAGGTCGTCGCCGTAGCGGTAGCCGCGCGGGATGATGTCGTCCTCGCCCGCCAGGGCCAGGGAGCGCTGCCGCCCGTCGCCGTACCCCTTCGCCTCGCCGGTCAGCCGCACCGGAGGCAGGGCCTCCACGCGCGGGATGACCGTCAGGGTGTCGTACGTGGAGAAGGAGCGGGTCAGCTCGCACATGCCGAACGGGTCGGTCAGCCGCAGCTGGAGCGGGCCCAGCGGGTAGCGGCCGCGCAGGTCCGAGCGCACCCGGTAGGACACCTCGCGGCGGCCGCCCGCCTCCACCCGGTCCAGCACGAAGCGGGGGCGCGGACCGAGCACGTACGGCACCCGGTCCTGGAGCATCAGCAGGCCGGTGGGCAGTCGCGAGATGTTGTCCATGCGCAGATGCACGCGGGCCTCGGAGCCGGCGGGCACACGCCCGGGGGAGAGCCTGCGGCTGCCCGCGACCCGGTAGCGGGTGCGGTACAGCACGGTCGCGCAGACCAGCGGCAGGGCCGCGAGGAGCAGGCCGACCCGGAGCAGATCGCTCTGCCCCAGGACGTACGCGCAGATCGCGGCGGCCACTCCGGCGGCCAGGAACGAGCGACCGCGTGTGGTGAGCCCGGCGAGCGCGGTGCGCAGCCCGCCCTTGTCCTCCTCGGCGGTGTGCCCCGTGCCCGCTTCCGTCATCACAGCCTCCGGGGCGGCTGCTGACCGTACGTGGGCACGCCCCGGCCCATCGAGAGGCCGGACTGCTGCTGGGGAGCGGCGGGCACCGGGGTGCGCTGGAGGATCTCCTGGACGACCTGCTCGGCCGTGCGGCGGTTCAACTGTGCCTGGGCCGTGGGCAGCAGGCGGTGGGCCAGGACCGCGACGGCGAGCGCCTGCACGTCGTCCGGCAGCGCGAAGTCCCGGCCACTGAGAGCGGCGGACGCCTTCGCCGCGCGCAGCAGATGCAGCGTGGCACGCGGCGAGGCGCCGAGTCTGAGGTCGGGGTGGCTGCGCGTGGCCGCCACCAGGTCCACCGCGTAACGGCGCACCGGGTCGGCGACGTGGACCGTGCGGACCGCGTCGATCAGCTTCACTATCTCGTGCGCGTGGGCGACCGGCTGGAGGTCGTCCAGCGGGTTCACGCCGCCGTGGATGTCCAGCATCTGCAGTTCGGCTTCCGCGCTGGGGTAGCCGATGGAGACACGGGCCATGAAGCGGTCGCGCTGGGCCTCGGGCAGTGGGTAGGTGCCCTCCATCTCGACCGGGTTCTGGGTGGCCACCACCATGAACGGGCTGGGCAGTTCGTAAGTCTGCCCGTCGATGGTGACCTGCCGCTCCTCCATCGACTCCAGGAGCGCGGACTGCGTCTTGGGCGAGGCGCGGTTGATCTCGTCGCCGATCACGATCTGCGCGAAGATCGCGCCCGGCTTGAACTCGAAGTCCCGGCGCTGCTGGTCCCAGATGGACACACCGGTGATGTCCGACGGCAGCAGGTCGGGCGTGAACTGAATACGCCGCACCGAACAGTCGATGGACCGTGCCAGCGCCTTGGCCAGCATGGTCTTGCCGACGCCCGGGACATCCTCGATCAGAAGATGCCCCTCGGCGAGCAGCACGGTCAGCGAAAGCCGTACGACCTCAGGCTTGCCTTCGATCACTCCTTCCACCGAACTGCGGACGCGCTCCACAGTGGCGGTCAGATCTGTAAGGCTCGCTCGATCGTCATAGGTCGTCACCCGGCCCTCCTCGGCCCTTTCCCGGGCCGACGCCCTGTGCGGACCGGCCCACCCCGAAACACGGACACCACGCGCGAAAGGTTCCGCGTGACGTCACACCCGCATTCTTGTTGCCGTTACCGGTTCGTGTCACTCGCCTGTGGATAACTGGCCGCGATATGTCAGGTTTTACGGCCCTTTGGGCAGCGGACGGTCGGGGTTTTTGGTGAAGAGAGGGTCCCACGGGCGGCTGAGGGTCGGCGACCGGGGGGTCCCGCGGTGCCGGTCAGGAGGGGTCGATCTCGCGCAGCAGGCCGGTCGTGACGTCGAAGACGAAGCCGCGGACGTCATCGGTGTGCACCAGGAACGGGGAGGTGCGCACGCGCTGCATCGACTGCCGTACGTCCTGTTCGACGTCCCGGAAGGCCTCGACCGCCCACGCGGGGCGCTGGCCGACCTCCATCTCCAGGTCGTGCCGGAACTCCTCGGTGAGGGACTCCAGACCGCAGCCGGTGTGGTGGATGAGGACCACACTGCGGGTGCCGAGCGCGCGCTGGCTGATGGTGAGGGAGCGGATGACGTCGTCGGTGACCACGCCGCCGGCGTTGCGGATGGTGTGGCAGTCGCCCAGTTCCAGCCCCAGCGCGGCGTGCAGGTCGAGCCGGGCGTCCATGCACGCGACCACCGCGACGTGCAGCACGGGGCGGGCGTCCATCCCCGGGTCGGTGAAGGCGGCGGCGTATTTCCCGTTCGCGTCGACGAGTCGGTCGGTGACCGTGCGCTCTGCGGCTATGGCGCCTTCGGGTTCGGTGGGAACAGATGCGGAAGTCGTCATACCCATGACGTTACTGGTCACGCCTGAGGCAGTCCTGCTGTGAGAGGGGACAAAAAATGCCATCGCGCCTTGTTGTGAGGTAATCCACACGGGCGGTGACGACGTGCCCGTTCGGGTGATTCTTCCGGATCCGCGGCTTCGTTCCGAGCGGGGTCCGCGACGCGCATGCCGGTTGATTGACCGCGAGACACCGTGGACTAAAGTGACGCGAAGCGGGAGGCGAGGCTCTCCCCGCTGGACTGTTTTCCCTGGAGACCCGGCGACTTTCCGGAGTCTCCCCGCGTGCGCGGCGCGTACGTACGGCTCGGCCTCCTCCCGCTCCCGGTCGGCTGACGCCACTCATCCGGCGCCAGCAGACCTCCCCTTCCCGAGCGGGTGGGGACCCGGCGGTGCGTATGGCCGCGCCGGACCTGAGAGGGCCCGGAATGACAGGGCGCGAAGCGCTCCCCAACGAGGGCGGCAGCGGGCGACCGGAGGGGCAGAGCCGACACGTTCCGGTCATGCTCGACCGGTGCCTGGACATGCTCGCCCCGGCCCTCGCCGAGCCCGGAGCCGTGGTCGTCGACTGCACGCTCGGACTCGGCGGTCACAGCGAGGCACTGCTCACCCGGTTCCCCGAAGCGCGGCTCGTGGCCCTGGACCGTGACAAGGAGGCGCTGCGCCTCTCCGGAGAACGGCTCGCCCCCTTCGGCGACCGCGCCTCCCTGGTGCACGCCGTCTACGACGAACTCCCCGACGTGCTCGACCGCCTGGACATCCCGCGTGTCCAGGGCATCCTGTTCGACCTCGGGGTCTCCTCGATGCAACTCGACGAGGCGGACCGGGGTTTCGCGTACGCGCAGGACGCCCCGCTCGACATGCGCATGGACCAGACGACCGGCATGAGCGCGGCCGAGGTGCTCAACACCTACCCGCCCGGCGAACTGGTCCGGATCCTGCGGGCGTACGGCGAGGAGAAGCAGGCCAAGCGGATCGTCTCCGCGGTCGTGCGCGAGCGCGACAAGGACCCCTTCACCAACAGCGCGCGGCTCGTCGAACTGATCCGGGACGCGCTGCCCCAGGCGGCCAAGCGCACCGGCGGCAATCCCGCCAAGCGCACCTTCCAGGCGCTGCGCATCGAGGTCAACGGTGAACTGAGCGTCCTGGAGAGGGCGGTTCCCGCGGCCGTGAAGACGCTCGCCGTCGGCGGCCGCATCGCCGTGCTGTCGTACCACTCGCTGGAGGACCGGCTGGTCAAGCAGGTGTTCGCGGCCGGCGCCGCCAACACCGCGCCGCCCGGACTGCCGGTCGTCCCCGAGCGCTACCAGCCCCGGCTCAAGCTCCTCACCCGCGGTGCCGAACTTCCCACGGAGGAGGAGGTCGCCGAGAACCGGCGAGCTGCTCCCGCCCGGCTGCGAGGGGCGGAACGCATCCGCGAGGACGCCGCCGAGTGAGGCGCGGGGAGAAGGAGGGCGTGTGAGCGGCAAACCCGAACTCAGGGGGCGGGCCGCGCGGCTCGCGCGGCTCCTTCCGGCCGGCGCCGGGCAGGCCGCCCGTACCCCCTTCGTCCTGCTGGTCGTCCTTCTCCTCGGCGGCGGTCTCATCGGGCTCCTCGTGCTGAACTCGGCGCTCAGCGAAGGGGCGTTCCGCCTCGACGACCTCCAGAAGGACACCAAGAGCCTGACCGACGAGGAACAGGGCCTCCAGCGGGACGTGGACGCCTACTCCGCCCCCGACGCCCTCCAGCGCCGCGCCCGCGAACTCGGCATGGTCCCCGGCGGCGACCCGGCCTTCCTCGCCCCCGACGGCACGGTCAAGGGCGTCCCCGGAGCCGCCCGGCAGTCCGCCGCACGGGCCCCGATGATCCCTCCGCCCGAGGTCCTCGCCCCGGCCCCGGCCCGGCCGCAGAGCCCGGCCGCGAGCCCGGCGTCGGGCGCCGCCCCGGCGCCCGCCCCGCGGCAGCCGTCCACGGGCGCGCACACCACCCGCGCCCCCGCCCCGTCCGCACAGTCCTCCACGACCCCCGGCAGGTGACGGAAGTGTCCGACAGGGAACCGCCGCGCCGCCGAGTGCCCGGCCCCGCCAGGCCCGTACGACCCGGCGGCCGGAGCCGCCCGGGTCCGGGGGGCCGCCCCGTGCGCCGTCCGGCCCCGGCCCGTCCCGGCGGCCCGCGCGTCATCCGGCTCGGCAGCCCCCGCCCTCGGCTGCGCATGGTCAGCCTCGCGCTGACGCTGGTGATGATCGCGTTCGTCGTACGGCTGCTCCAGGTGCAGGCCGTCGACGCGAGCACCTACACCGCGAAGGCCGAGCAGAACCGGTACGTCGGGCGCACGCTGGCCGCCGAGCGCGGCGGGATCACCGACCGCGACGGCGTCGAGCTGGCGACGAGCGTGGACGCGTACGACATCACCGCCGACCCGACGATGTTCACGCGCGAGGCCACCAAGGTGGGGGACGCGCCCGAGCAGGCCGCCGCGCTCCTCGGCCCGATCATCGGCCAGGACACGGACACCGTCGCCCGGAAGCTGCGGACCGCGAACACCCGCTACACGCTCCTCGCGCACCGCCGCACCCCCCAGGTCTGGCAGCAGATCAAGGACCTGAAGAGCACCCTCGGGACCAAGGCGGAGACCGACAAGGGCACGGTCAACGTCCTCGCGGGCGTCCTCGCCGTGCCGGCCAGCAAGCGCGTGTACCCGAACGGCGATCTCGCCGCCGGGATACTGGGCTGGGTCAACGCCGACGGCAAGGGCGGCGGTGGTGTCGAGCAGCAGCTCGACAAGGAGCTCACCGGCAAGGACGGCAAGATCCGCTACGCCCAGTCCGGTGGCCGCCAGGTGCCGACCGTGGGTTCCACCGAGACACCGGCCGTGGCCGGCTCCGACGTCGAGCTGACCATCGACCGGGACATCCAGTGGGCCGCGCAGGACGCCATCACCGAGCAGGTGAAGAAGTCCAGGGCGGACCGCGGGTACGTGATAGTGCAGGACACCAGGACCGGCGAGGTCCTCGCCATGGCCAACTCGCCCGGCTTCGACCCCAACGACCTCACCCAGGCCAACGCCGCGGCCATGGGCAACGCGGCCCTCCAGGACGCCTACGAGCCCGGCTCCACCGCCAAGCTGATGTCCATGGCCGCCGTCCTCCAGGAGAACGTGGCCACCCCCGGCACCCACGTCGTCGTGCCGAACCGGCTGCACCGCGGGGACCGGCTCTTCCAGGACGACATCGACCACACCACCTGGTACCTCACGCTCAACGGGGTCCTCGCCAAGTCCAGCAACATCGGCACCATCCTGGCGACCGGCCAGCTCGGAAAGACCCAGAAGCAGGCGAACCGGGTCCTCTACTCGTACCTGCGCAAGTTCGGCATCGGCAGTCACACCGGGCTCGGCTTCCCCGGTGAGACCGCGGGCATCCTCGCGCCGCCCGACAAGTGGTCGACCTCGCAGCAGTACACGATTCCATTCGGCCAGGGCGTCTCGATCAACGCGATGCAGGCGGCCTCCGTCTACTCGACGATCGCCAACGGCGGCGTCCGTATCGAGCCGACCCTGGTGCGCGGCACCAAGGGGGCCGACGGTCGTTTCACGCCCGCCGCCGAGCCGAAGAAGACCCGGGTCGTGAGCGAGAGGACGGCGAAGACCCTCGCCCAGATGCTGGAGTCCGTGGTGGACGACGAGCAGGGCACCGGCGCCAAGGCGCGCATCCCCGGCTACCGGGTCGCGGGCAAGACGGGTACGGCCAACCGCGTGGATCCGGCCACCGGCAAGTACCACGGCTACACCTCGTCGTTCGCCGGATTCGCCCCCGCGGACAAGCCACGGATCACCGTCTACTGCGCGATCCAGAACGCCACGAAGGGCCTCTACTACGGCGGCCAGATCTGCGGACCCGTCTACAAGCAGGTCATGGAGTTCGCCCTGAAGACCCTCCAGGTCCCGCCCACCGGTGCCCCCGCCGCCCGACTGCCCGTCGAGTTCACGCCGTGACCGCCTCCGACCGCATGCCCTGATCAGCGCCCCCGTACAACGGACCAGGAACCACTCGTGACAACGATCACCCCGGACCCCGGGAACCGCTCCTCCTCGCACCCCCCGCCCGCGCCCTCGCTTCGCCCCGGCGGGGGTGGGCCCGGTACGCTCACCGCCGTGCCACACGCTGATCAGTCCCAAACCACCCAGAAGGGCGTTCCTGTGACATATCCGGGGCCGCCGCGGCCGGTTCACGTCTCCGCCATCCACCTCGCGGAGCTGGCCGATCAGCTGGGCGCCGACAAGCCGGCGAGCGACGCCGGGGTCACGGGCATCACCCATGACTCCCGCGCGGTGCGACCCGGCGACGTGTACGCCGCCCTGCCCGGGGCCCGTCTGCACGGCGCCGACTTCGTGACCCAGGCGGCCGGCCTCGGCGCGGTCGCCGTACTCACCGACCCGACCGGTGCCGACCGCGCCGCGGCCACCGGTCTGCCGGTCCTCGTCGTAGAGAACCCGCGCGGCTCGATGGGCGAGCTGGCGGCCACCATCTACGGCCACCCGGGGCGCGATCTGCTCCAGATCGGCATCACGGGCACCTCCGGCAAGACCACGACGGCCTACCTCGTCGAGGGCGGCCTGAAGACGGTCCGCTCCACCGGCCTGATCGGCACGGTCGAGATGCGCATCGGCGACGAGCGCATCAAGTCGGAGCGCACCACGCCCGAGGCCACCGACCTGCAGGCCCTGTTCGCCGTCATGCGCGAGCGCGGGGTCGATTCCGTCGCGATGGAGGTCTCCAGCCACGCGCTGGTCCTCGGCCGCGTCGACGGCTGCGTCTTCGACGTCGCCGTCTTCAACAACCTCAGCCCGGAACACATGGAGTTCCACACGGGCATGGAGGACTACTTCCAGGCCAAGGCACAGCTGTTCACGGCCAGACGCAGCCGGCTCGGCGTCGTCAATCTCGACGACGAGTACGGCCGCCGGCTCAGCGAGGAAGCGACCGTCCCGGTCGTCACCTTCTCCGCCGAGGGCCACCCGGACGCCGACTGGCGCGCCGAGGACGTCGAAGTCGGCCCGATGGACTCGACGTTCACCGCGATCGGCCCCAAGGGCGAGCGGGTCACCGCCCGCTCGCCGCTCGCGGGCCCCTTCAACGTGGCGAACACGCTCGCCGCGATCGTCGCCCTCGCGGTCGCCGGAATCGACCCGCAGACCGCGGCCGACGGCATCTCCGCCGTCCCGGGGGTCCCGGGCCGGCTGGAGCGCGTGGACGAGGGCCAGCCGTACCTCGCCGTCGTCGACTACGCCCACAAGACGGACGCCGTCGAATCCGTCCTGCGCGCCCTGCGCAAGGTGACCGAGGGCAAGCTGCACGTGGTGCTCGGCTGCGGCGGAGACCGTGACAGAACCAAGCGGATGCCGATGGGGGCGGCCGTGGCCCGGCTCGCCGACACCGCCGTCCTGACCTCGGACAACCCCCGTTCCGAGGACCCGCTGGCGATTCTCGCCACGATGCTCGCGGGCGCCGCCGAGGTTCCGGCGCACGAGCGGGGCGAGGTCCAGGTCTTCGAGGACCGGGCCGCCGCCATCGCCGCGGCCGTCGCGCGCGCAAAGCCGGGCGACACCGTGCTGGTCGCGGGCAAGGGCCACGAGCAGGGCCAGGACATCGCCGGGGTGGTGCGTCCCTTCGACGACCGCCAGGTGCTTCGCGAAGCTATCCAGAAGACCCAGGGATGAACTTGTGATCGCCCTCTCTCTCGCCGAGATCGCAGCAGTCGTCGGCGGGCAGACGTACGACATACCGGATCCGGCGGTACAGGTCACCGGACCGGTCGTCAGGGACTCCCGTGAAGTGGAGTCCGGCAGTCTCTTCGTCGCCTTCGTCGGCGAACGCGTGGACGGCCACGACTACGCCGAGGCGGTGATCGCAGCCGGCGCGGCCGCCGTCCTGGCGTCCCGCCCCGTCGGCGTGCCCGCCATCGTCGTCGACGACGTGCAGACGGCCCTCGGTGCCCTCGCCCGCCACGTCGTCGAACGGCTCGGCGCGACCCTCGTGGCCCTCACCGGCTCCGCCGGCAAGACCAGCACCAAGGACCTGATCGCCCAGGTACTGCGGAGCAAGGCGCCGACCGTCTTCACCCCCGGCTCCCTCAACAACGAGATCGGACTGCCGCTCACCGCGCTCAGCGCCACCGAGGAGACGAAGTTCCTCGTGCTGGAGATGGGCGCCCGCGGCATCGGCCACATCCGCTATCTCACGGACCTCACCCCGCCGAAGATCGGCCTCGTCCTCAACGTCGGCACCGCCCACATCGGCGAGTTCGGCGGCCGCGAGCAGATCGCGCAAGCAAAGGGCGAGCTCGTCGAGAGCCTCCCCGAGGACGGCGCGGCGGTCCTCAACGCCGACGATCCCCTCGTACGCGCCATGGCATCCCGTACGAAGGCACGCGTGATCCTCTTCGGAGAGTCCGACGAAGCGGACGTACGGGCCGAGAACGTCCGGCTCACGGAGAACGGACAGCCCGCCTTCAGCCTTCGCACACCCTCCGGGTGCAGTGATGTGACCATGCGCCTGTACGGTGAGCACCACGTGTCGAACGCGCTCGCCGCGGCCGCCGTCGCCCATGAGCTGGGCATGTCCGCAGACGAGATCGCCCGCGCGCTCTCCGAGGCGGGCTCCCTCTCCCGCTGGCGGATGGAGGTCACCGAGCGTCCGGACGGCGTGACGGTCGTCAACGACGCCTACAACGCGAACCCCGAGTCCATGCGAGCCGCCCTGCGCGCGCTCGCGTCGATGGGCAAGGGACGTCGTACGTGGGCGGTGCTCGGTCAGATGGCCGAGCTCGGGGACGAGGCGCTCGCCGAGCACGACGCGGTCGGACGGCTTGCCGTCCGGCTCAATGTCGGCAAGCTCGTCGCGGTCGGGGGCAGGGAAGCGTCCTGGCTGCAACTGGGCGCATATAACGAGGGTTCGTGGGGTGAGGAGTCGGTGCACGTGTCCGACGCACAGGCGGCTGTCGACCTGTTGCGCAGCGAGCTGCGCCCAGGGGACGTCGTGCTCGTGAAGGCGTCCAGGTCCGTCGGGCTGGAACGGGTGGCGCTCGCGCTGCTCGCCGACGGTGCCGAGGGTGAGGTTTCCGCCCGATGATGAAGCAGATCCTGTTCGCGGGAGTCATTGGCCTGTTCCTGACTCTGGTCGGCACTCCGCTGCTGATCAAGCTGCTGGCCCGCAAGGGCTACGGCCAGTACATCCGCGACGACGGCCCGCGCGAGCACCACAGCAAGCGCGGTACGCCGACCATGGGTGGTATCGCCTTCATCCTCGCGACGATCATCGCGTATTTCCTGTCGAAGGTGATCACGGGCTACGCGCCCACGTTCTCGGGCCTGCTGGTGCTCGGCCTGATGGCGGGCATGGGCCTGGTCGGCTTCCTGGACGACTACATCAAGATCGTCAAGCGGCGTTCGCTCGGTCTGCGGGCCAAGGCGAAGATGGCCGGACAGCTGATCGTCGGCATCGCCTTCGCGGTGCTGGCCCTGCAGTTCGCCGACAACCGCGGCAACACCCCGGCCTCCACGAAGCTTTCCTTCGTCCAGGACTTCGGCTGGTCCATCGGCCCGGTGCTCTTCGTGGTCTGGGCGCTGTTCATGATTCTCGCCATGTCGAACGGCGTGAACCTGACGGACGGTCTGGACGGTCTCGCCACCGGTGCCGCGACGATGGTCTTCGGTGCCTACACCTTCATCGGTGTCTGGCAGTTCCAGGAGTCCTGCGCCAACGCGACGACCCTGACCAACCCGGGCGCCTGCTACGAGGTACGCGATCCGCTCGACCTCGCGGTCGTCGCCTCCGCCCTCATGGGCGCCTGCTTCGGCTTCCTGTGGTGGAACACCTCGCCGGCCAAGATCTTCATGGGTGACACCGGTTCGCTGGCCCTCGGCGGCGCGCTCGCCGGCCTCGCGATCTGCTCCCGCACGGAGATCCTGGTCGCCCTGCTCGGCGGCCTCTTCGTCCTCATCACCATGTCGGTGGTCATCCAGGTCGGCTCCTTCAAGCTGACCGGGAAGCGTGTCTTCCGCATGGCGCCGCTCCAACACCACTTCGAACTCAAGGGGTGGTCCGAAGTCCTTGTGGTGGTCCGCTTCTGGATCATCCAGGGCATGTGCGTGATCGTCGGACTCGGCCTCTTCTACGCAGGATGGGCAGCCAAGAAGTGACCAACTGGCAGGGCAAGAACGTCACCGTCGCCGGCCTCGGCGTCTCGGGCATCCCGGCGGCCAAGGTCCTGCACGGCCTCGGCGCGGTCGTCACGGTCGTCAACGACGGTGACGACGACCGGGCCCGGGCGCAGGCCGCGGAGCTGGAGGCGCTCGGCGTCACCGTGCGCCTCGGTGACGGCGCGACCCTGCCCGAGGGCACCGAGCTCATCGTGACCGCGCCCGGCTGGCAGCCGGACAAGCCGCTGTTCGCCGCGGCCGCCGCGGCGGGCGTCCCGGTCTGGGGCGACGTCGAACTCGCCTGGCGGCTGCGGGAGCAGGACGGCCGCAAGGCCGCGCCCTGGCTCGCGGTCACCGGCACCAACGGCAAGACCACGACCGTCCAGATGCTCGCCTCCATCCTGAAGGCGGCGGGCCTGCGCACGGCGGCCGTCGGCAACATCGGCGTCTCGCTCCTCGACGCGGTCCTCGGCGAGGAGCAGTACGACGTCCTCGCCGTCGAACTCTCCAGCTACCAGCTCCACTGGGCGCCCTCGCTGCGCGCCCACTCCGCGGTCGTGCTGAACCTCGCGCCCGACCATCTCGACTGGCACGGCTCCATGGAGGCGTACGCCGCCGACAAGGGCCGCATCTACGAAGGCAATCGGGTCGCCTGCGTCTACAACGTGGCCGACAAGGCCACCGAGGACCTGGTGCGCGCCGCGGACGTCGAGGAGGGCTGCCGGGCGGTCGGCTTCACCCTCGGCGCTCCCGGGCCCTCCCAACTCGGCGTCGTGGACGGCATCCTGGTCGACCGCGCCTTCGTCGAGAACCGGCAGAAGAACGCCCAGGAGCTGGCGGAGGTCTCCGACGTCCGTCCGCCCGCCCCGCACAACATCGCCAACGCCCTTGCCGCGGCGGCCCTTGCGCGTGCCTACGGGGTGCCCGCGCGGGCCGTACGGGACGGGTTGCGGGACTTCACGCCGGACGCGCACCGCATCGCGCACGTCGCCGACGTCGGCCGGGTCGCCTACATCGACGACTCCAAGGCCACCAACACGCATGCCGCGGAAGCCTCCTTGGCGGCATACGAGTCGATCGTGTGGATCGCGGGCGGACTCGCCAAGGGCGCGACCTTCGACGAGCTGGTCGCCAAGTCGGCGAAGCGGCTCCGGGGCGTCGTCCTGATCGGCGCGGACCGCGCGCTGATCCGTGAAGCCCTGGCGCGACACGCCCCTGAAGTACCCGTCGTCGACCTCGACCGGACCGACACTGGGGCGATGCTCGCGGCTGTCCGGGAGGCCGAGCGGCTCGCCGAGCCCGGGGACACGGTGCTGCTGGCCCCGGCTTGTGCGTCCATGGACATGTTCGCCAACTACAACAAGCGCGGTGACGCGTTCGCGGAGGCGGTTCGCGAACTCGGCGCCTGACCCGGCCGCCTCGCCGGGCGACCCTGGGAGGGACGGACGCGTGACATCGTTGTGGCCCGGAGACGCCGATGCCGACTAGCCGTACCGGCCGACCTCCCGTGCAGCGGGCCGGCCGGCGGCCCGTCGCCCGGGTGTCGCGCGACCATCCCCTGCGCCGCCTCTTCATCCGTGCCCGCAAGGCCTGGGACCGGCCGCTGACCGCGTACTACCTGATCCTCGGCGGCAGCCTGCTGATCACCGTGCTGGGGCTCGTGATGGTCTACTCGGCCTCGCAGATCACGGCGCTCCAGCTGTCCCTGCCCGGTTCGTACTTCTTCCGCAAGCAGTTCCTGGCGGCCCTGATCGGCGGCGTGCTGATGCTGGCCGCCTCGCGGATGCCGGTGAAGCTGCACCGGGCGCTGGCCTACCCCATACTGGCCGGCGCCGTCTTCCTGATGGCCCTGGTGCAGGTGCCCGGGATAGGAGTCGCGGTCAATGGCAACCAGAACTGGATCTCCCTCGGCGGCTCGTTCCAGATCCAGCCCAGCGAGTTCGGCAAGCTCGCCCTCGTGCTGTGGGGCGCCGATCTGCTCGCCCGCAAGCAGGACAAGCGGCTGCTGACCCAGTGGAAGCACATGCTGGTGCCGCTCGTCCCCGTCGCCTTCATGCTGCTCGGCCTGATCATGCTCGGCGGCGACATGGGCACGGCGATCATCCTCACGGCGATCCTGTTCGGGCTGCTGTGGCTGGCCGGAGCCCCCACCCGGCTGTTCGTCGGCGTGCTGTCCATCGCCGTGGCGATCGGCTTCACCCTCATCAAGACGAGCCCCAACCGCATGTCCAGGCTCGCCTGCATCGGGGCCACCGAGCCGGGGCCGCACGACACCTGCTGGCAGGCCGTGCACGGCATCTACGCCCTCGCCTCCGGCGGTCTCTTCGGTTCCGGCCTCGGCGCCAGTGTGGAGAAATGGGGCCAACTGCCCGAAGCGCACACCGACTTCATCTTCGCCATCACCGGGGAGGAACTGGGCCTCGCGGGGACGCTGTCAGTACTCGCCCTCTTCGCGGCTCTAGGCTATGCGGGTATCCGCGTGGCCGGACGCACGGAGGACCCCTTCGTGAGGTATGCCGCGGGAGGCGTGACCACCTGGATCACGGCGCAGGCCGTGATCAACATCGGTGCGGTGCTCGGTCTGCTGCCGATCGCCGGTGTCCCGCTCCCGCTGTTCTCCTACGGAGGCTCCGCCCTGCTGCCGACCATGTTCGCCATCGGGTTGCTGATCGCCTTCGCGCGTGACGACCCCGCTGCGCGGGCGGCACTCGCGATGCGGCAACCCCGCTTTGGCAGAAGGCGGGGTGCGGTGAGAGAGTCCGCAAGGGCCGGGGGGCCCCGGAGATGGAACACGATGCGACGGCGTGCCTCGGCGGCGCGTTCGTCCGGAGAGCGGTGAATTTCGGTGCATGTCGTACTCGCCGGCGGGGGGACCGCCGGCCACATCGAGCCCGCGCTCGCCCTCGCGGATGCCCTGCGCAGGCAGGACCCGACCGTGGGGATCACGGCCCTGGGCACGGAACGCGGACTCGAGACCCGGCTCGTACCCGAGCGCGGATACGAACTCGCGCTGATCCCCGCGGTACCGCTGCCGCGCAAGCCCACCCCCGAGCTGATCACCGTCCCCGGACGGCTGCGCGGCACGATCAAGGCTGCCGAGCAGATCATGGAACGCACCAAGGCGGACGCGGTCGTCGGCTTCGGCGGCTACGTGGCCCTGCCCGGCTACCTGGCGGCCAAGCGCCTCGGCGTGCCGATCATCGTCCACGAGGCGAACGCCCGCCCCGGCCTCGCCAACAAGATCGGATCGCGGTACGCGGCCCAGGTGGCCGTCTCCACGCCCGACAGCAAGCTCCGCGGGGCCCGTTACATCGGCATCCCGCTGCGCCGCTCCATCGCCACCCTCGACCGCGCCGCCGTACGGCCCGAGGCGCGTGCCGCGTTCGGGCTCGACCCGAACCTGCCGACCCTCCTCGTGTCGGGCGGCTCGCAGGGCGCCCGCCGCCTCAACGAGGTGGTCCAGCAGGCGGCTCCGTACCTCCAGCAGGCCGGAATCCAGATCCTGCACGCGGTCGGTCCGAAGAACGAACTGCCGCAGGTGCATCAGATGCCGGGGATGCCCCCGTACATCCCGGTACCGTACGTGGACCGGATGGATCTCGCGTACGCCGCGGCCGACATGATGCTCTGCCGCGCGGGCGCGATGACCGTCGCCGAACTCTCCGCCGTCGGACTGCCCGCCGCCTACGTCCCGCTGCCCATCGGCAACGGCGAACAGCGGCTGAACGCCCAGCCGCTGGTCAAGGCCGGCGGCGGACTGCTGGTCGATGACGCGGAGCTGACCCCGCAGTGGGTGCAGCAGAACGTGCTGCCCGTGCTCGCAGACCCGCACCGGCTGTACGAGATGTCGCGTGCCGCCAGCGAGTTCGGCCGCCGGGACGCCGACGAGCTGCTCGTCGCGATGGTGTACGAGGCAATCGCCTCGCGCCACCGCTAGGACCGCATGAGGGAAGGCAGGGAGCGTGGCCGGACCGAGGACCGCCGAGCGCGGTGAACGGCAGAAGCTGGAGTCCGGCCCGCCCCGGCCGCCCTTTCTCGGGCGGCTCCGCCGCCTTCATAGGCTCATCATCCTTTTGATCGCCGTGGTGTTGGCAGGCGCCGCCGCGGTGTGGATTCTCTACGGCTCCCCATGGCTGCGCGTGGAGCGCGTATCGACCTCCGGGACGCGGGTGCTGACGGCCGGGCAGGTGGAGGAAGCGTCCGATGTTCCGGTCGGATCCCCGCTGATTTCCGTCGAAACGGAGGCGATCGAGGCGCGATTGCTCCGGAAATTGCCCCGAATCGACTCCGTTGACGTCGTCCGATCCTGGCCGCACGGAATCGGTCTCAAAGTGACCGAACGTACCCCGGTCCTGATGGTCGAAAAGGGCGCAAAATTCGTCGAAGTGGACGCCAAGGGCGTGCGGTTCGCGACCGTTTCCGATGCCCCGAAGGGTGTGCCGGTACTGGAACTGACGGTTTCGCGGCCCGCCGTTCTGCGCCGCTTCCCCGTCGACCGGCTGGTGCGTGAGGCGGTGCGGATCGCCGGGGACATTCCGGACTCCGTCGCCCGCGACACCCGTACCGTCAAGGTCCGTTCCTACGACGCCGTCTCGCTGGAGTTGAGGGGCGGCCGGACCGTCGAGTGGGGCAGCGCCGAGAAGGGCCGGGCGAAGGCCAGGACGCTCCTTGCTCTCATGAAAGCCGATCCCGAGGCCCGGCACTTCGACGTAAGTGCCCCCACAGCCCCCGCCTCATCGGGCAGTTGACGAGCATCGGCGCAGGCCAGCACCCTGGTTGGGCAGCGCCGCGCCTGATCACATAGGGTGAAAAGAAAAACGGGAGGTTCGGCGTGTTCGTTGAACGTGCGCCACTTGTCGACTTAGTGTCCTGTTCGGAAGAGTCCAAGGAACAGACACACTGGTAACCCTAAACTTCAGCGTTAGGGTTCGGGTCGGCGTTCGGACCGTCCCATTCGGCATCAGTCGTCGGATCGCGACCGTGCGAGGCGACGACACGTAACTCGAGGCGAGAGGCCTTCGACGTGGCAGCACCGCAGAACTACCTCGCAGTCATCAAAGTCATCGGTGTCGGCGGCGGTGGTGTCAATGCCATCAACCGGATGATCGAGGTCGGTCTCAAGGGCGTCGAGTTCATCGCCATCAACACCGACGCGCAGGCGCTGTTGATGAGCGACGCCGACGTCAAGCTCGACGTCGGCCGGGAACTCACCCGCGGCCTCGGGGCCGGAGCCAACCCGGCAGTCGGCCGCAAGGCCGCCGAGGACCACCGTGAGGAGATCGAGGAGGTCCTCAAGGGGGCCGACATGGTCTTCGTGACGGCCGGCGAGGGTGGCGGCACCGGCACCGGCGGCGCGCCCGTCGTGGCCAACATCGCCCGCTCACTGGGCGCCCTCACCATCGGCGTGGTCACCCGCCCGTTCACCTTCGAGGGCCGGCGCCGCGCCAACCAGGCGGAGGACGGCATCGCGGAACTCCGCGAAGAGGTCGACACCCTCATCGTCATCCCGAACGACCGGCTGCTGTCCATCTCGGACCGCCAGGTCTCGGTCCTCGACGCCTTCAAGTCGGCGGACCAGGTCCTGCTCTCCGGTGTTCAGGGCATCACCGACCTCATCACCACGCCCGGCCTGATCAACCTCGACTTCGCCGACGTGAAGTCCGTGATGTCCGAGGCCGGTTCGGCGCTCATGGGTATCGGCTCGGCCCGCGGCGACGACCGCGCGGTGGCGGCGGCCGAGATGGCGATCTCCTCGCCGCTCCTGGAGGCCTCCATCGACGGCGCCCGCGGCGTCCTCCTCTCCATCTCCGGCGGTTCCGACCTCGGCCTGTTCGAGATCAACGAAGCCGCCCAGCTGGTCAGCGAGGCCGCGCACCCCGAGGCCAACATCATCTTCGGCGCGGTCATCGACGACGCCCTCGGCGACGAGGTGCGCGTCACCGTCATCGCCGCCGGCTTCGACGGCGGCCAGCCGCCGGCCAAGCGGGACAACGTCCTCGGATCGGCCTCGGCCCGACGCGAGGAGCCCGCTCCGGCGCGCCAGGCCGAGAGCCGCCCGTCCTTCGGGTCGCTCGGCAGCGTCACCCCGAAGGAGGCCGCCCCGGAGCCCGCTCCGGAGCCGGTCAGCGAACTGCCGGTGTCCCCGCCGGTCCCGCCGTCCCGCTCCTACTCGGACAGCGCGGCCGAGGAACTGGACGTGCCGGACTTCCTGAAGTGATAGGACATCGCTCCGAAACGAGCACCGTGAGCGGCGCCCACTTCGCCTTCACCGACAGGTGGGGCGGGGTGAGCGCCGTTCCGTACGAGGAGCTCAACCTCGGCGGAGCGGTCGGCGACGACCCCGACGCCGTACGCACCAACCGGGAGCTGGCCGCGAAGTCGCTCGGGCTCGATCCGGCCCGGGTCGTCTGGATGAACCAGGTGCACGGACCGGACGTGGCGGTCGTCGAGGAGCCGTGGGGCTCCTCGGAGATCCCGTCCGTCGACGCGATCGTCACGGTGCGGCGGGGGCTCGCGCTCGCCGTCCTCACCGCCGACTGCACGCCCGTCCTCCTCGCCGACCCCGTCGCCGGGGTGGCGGCCGCCGCCCACGCGGGACGGCCCGGCATGGTCGCCGGTGTGGTGCCCGCGGCCGTACGGGCCATGGTGGAACTCGGCGCCGATCCGGCCAGGATCGTCGCCCGCACCGGACCCGCGGTCTGCGGACGGTGCTACGAGGTGCCGGACGCGATGCGCGCCGAGGTCGCCGCCGTCGAGCCCGCGGCCTACGCCGAGACGACGTGGGGGACACCCGCGGTCGACGTGACCGCCGGAGTGCACGCGCAGTTGGAACGGCTCGGAGTGCGTGACCGGGAGCAGTCGCCGGTGTGCACGATCGAATCGGGGGACCACTTCTCTTACCGACGGGACCGCACCACCGGGCGGCTCGCGGGCTATGTCTGGCTGGACTGATGGGGCATGACAGACCGTAAGGCTCAACTCGCCGCGAATCTGGCGAAAGTGGAAGAGCGCATCACGGCGGCATGCACGGCCGCCGGGCGCAAGCGCGAAGAGGTGACCCTGATCGTGGTCACCAAGACCTACCCCGCGAGCGATGTGCGGATCCTGTCGGAACTCGGTGTGCGGCATGTCGCCGAGAACCGGGACCAGGACGCGGCGCCGAAAGCCGCGGAGTGCTCGGACCTGCCCCTGTTGTGGCATTTTGTCGGGCAATTGCAGACCAACAAGGTGCGTTCCGTGGTCGGTTACGCGGGCGTCGTGCAGTCGGTCGACCGTTCCCGGCTCGTCGCGGCGCTCTCGAAGGAAGCGGTGCGGGCGGAGCGCGAGGTGGGGTGCCTCATCCAGGTGGCGCTGGACGCGCAGGAGCGCGGCCGGGGTGAGAGGGGAGGCGTGGGGGTCGGCGGAATCGAGGAGTTGGCCGGCCTTGTCGCGGAGGCCCCCGGGCTCCGGCTCGACGGGCTGATGACCGTCGCTCCGCTCACCGGTGAGTACGCGGGGCGGCAACAGGCGGCGTTCGAGCGGCTGATGGATTTGTCGACTGCCGTGCGCCGGGCTCATCCGGCTGCGAACATGGTCTCGGCAGGGATGAGCTCGGACCTCGAACAGGCCGTGGCGGCCGGAGCGACACATGTACGCGTCGGTACTGCGGTACTCGGAGTCCGACCCAGCCTCGGGTAACGTCGCCAAGAAGTCGGACCACAGCAGAAAATATGGTCATTTCCGCCAAAGGCGGGCATAACGACCTCGTGGATCGCGGGCACTTGGCAATTCGTCAGCCGATCCACCACAGAGCGGAGGACTCAGAGCATGGCCGGCGCGATGCGCAAGATGGCGGTCTACCTCGGCCTCGTGGAGGACGATGGGTACGACGGCAGGGGATTCGACCCCGACGACGACTTCGAGCCCGAGCTCGACCCCGAGCCCGAGCGGGACCGACGACGGCATGAGCCGTCGCATCAGTCACATCAGGCGCACCAGTCCCAAAGGGACGAATCGGTACGAGTGGTACAGCCCCCGGCGCCGCGTGACCCCGTGCCGCATTCCGCTTCGCTCGCCGCGGAGTCCGGGCGTCCGGCACGCATCGCCCCCGTGGCGTCCATCACACAAGAACGTCAAAGCCTGGAGAAGAACGCCCCGGTGATCATGCCCAAGGTCGTGTCGGAACGAGAGCCGTACCGGATCACCACACTGCACCCCCGGACCTACAACGAGGCCCGTACCATCGGGGAACACTTCCGTGAGGGCACTCCGGTGATCATGAACCTGACGGAGATGGATGACACCGACGCGAAGCGACTTGTCGACTTCGCGGCCGGTTTGGTGTTCGGTCTCCACGGCAGCATCGAGCGGGTGACGCAGAAGGTGTTCCTGTTGTCGCCTGCTAACGTCGATGTCACGGCGGAGGACAAGGCCCGCATCGCAGAGGGCGGGTTCTTCAACCAGAGCTGAGACGCAGGACCGGGAACACCGCATGGGAAACAGGGGAGAGGGACGCACGGATCATGAGCGTGGTCGGGCAGGTTTTCTACATCGCGCTGATGTGCTTCCTCATCGTGCTGATTTTCCGGTTGGTCATGGACTACGTCTTCCAGTTCGCCCGCTCATGGCAACCCGGCAAGGCGATGGTGGTCGTTCTGGAGGCCACCTACACTGTCACCGATCCACCGCTCAAGCTTCTGCGGCGGTTCATTCCGCCGCTGCGTCTCGGGGGCGTGGCGCTTGACCTGTCCTTCTTCGTACTGATGATCATCGTCTTCATCCTGATCAGGCTTACGCAGAGCATGATGTGAGCGATGTGAACGATACGGTCTTGCCGAATGCCGACGACTACGTTGAGGTGAAGAGATGCCGTTGACCCCCGAGGACGTGCGGAACAAACAGTTCACGACCGTCCGCCTCCGAGAAGGCTATGACGAGGACGAGGTCGATGCCTTCCTCGACGAGGTCGAAGCCGAACTGACTCGCCTGCTCCGCGAGAACGAGGACCTGCGCGCCAAGCTGGCCGCTGCCACGCGCGCGGCCGCTCAGAACCAGCAGCAGCAGGGTATGCGCAAGCCGCCCGAGCAGCAGGACCAGCAGGGCCCGCCGCAGGGTATGCGAGGCCCGGGCGCCCCCGTGCCCGCCGGGATATCGGGTCCGCCGCAGGGTATGGGTGGCCCCATGGGAGGCCCGCCCCAGCTGCCCAGCGGTGCGCCGCAGCTGCCCGCCGGCCCCAGCAGCCAGGGTGGCCAGCAGGGTCAGGGTCCGATGGGCCAGGGCCCCATGGGTCAGGGTCCGATGGGTCAGGGTCCGATGGGCCAGGGCCCCATGGGTCAGGGTCCGATGGGTCAGGGTCCGATGGGCCAGGGCCCCATGGGTCAGGGTCCGATGGGCCAGGGTCCCGGTCAGATGCAGCAGATGCAGCAGATGGGCGGCCCGATGGGCGGACCCATGGGTGGCCCCATGGGCGGCCACGGCCAGCAGATGCCGCAGCAGGGCCCCGGTGGCGACAGCGCCGCCCGTGTCCTCTCGCTGGCCCAGCAGACCGCCGACCAGGCGATCGCCGAGGCCCGCTCCGAGGCCAACAAGATCGTCGGTGAGGCCCGCAGCCGCGCCGAGGGTCTGGAGCGCGACGCCCGTGCCAAGGCCGACGCCCTGGAGCGGGACGCGCAGGAGAAGCACCGCGTCGCGATGGGCTCCCTGGAGTCCGCCCGCGCCACGCTGGAGCGCAAGGTCGAGGACCTGCGCGGCTTCGAGCGCGAGTACCGCACGCGTCTGAAGTCCTACCTGGAGTCGCAGCTGCGCCAGCTGGAGACGCAGGCGGACGACTCGCTCGCCCCGCCGCGCACTCCGGCCACGGCGTCCCTGCCGTCGTCCTCCGCGCCCTCCATGGCTCCCGCGGGTGCCGGTGCGCCGTCCTACGGCGGCAACCAGGGCATGGGTGGCCCGCCGCAGGCCCCGCCGTCCTACGGTGGGCAGCAGCAGATGTCGCCCGCGATGACCCAGCCGATGGCTCCGGTGCGGCCCCAGGGCCCGTCGCCGATGCAGCAGGCGCCCTCGCCGATGCGCGGGTTCCTCATCGACGAGGACGACAACTGACGGCCATGAGCACGCCTTAGGCGTCGGCAGCGTTCAGGGCGGGGCCCCCGGATTCCGGGGGCCCCGCCCTTTTGTGCGGTCCATACCCCTCGTGAGGCCCCTCGTGCGGTCCCCTGTGCGGTCCGTGGAGCGCTTGTACGGGGTACGCAACGCCGAAGGCCCGGGGCCACCAGGATTTCTGGTGGCCCCGGGCCTTCGGTACGGGAGCGCCGGTCCTCGCTACGCCTTGCGGAGGCGGAACACCAGGGACAGGCCCTCGTCCGTGAAGGGCTCCCCGTAGGTGCCGTCGGCCTCGCCCTGGGCGAAGTCCGTGGCGAGGACCTCGTCGGCGATCAGACCGGCGTGCTCGCCGAGTGCCGCGATGACCGCCGGGTCCGTGGAGGTCCAGCGGAGCGCGATGCGGTCGGCGACGTCGAGGCCGCTGTTCTTGCGGGCCTCCTGGATCAGCCGGATCGCGTCACGGGCGAGGCCCGCACGGCGCAGGTCCTCGGTGATCTCCAGGTCGAGCGCGACGGTCGCGCCGGAGTCGGAGGCCACCGACCAGCCCTCGCGCGGGGTCTCCGTGATGATGACCTCGTCCGGGGCCAGCGTCACGGTCTCGCCGTCGATCTCGACCGACGCGGTGCCCTCGCGCAGGGCCAGGGACAGGGCGGCGGCATCGGTCTCGGCGATGGCCTTCGCCACATTCTGGACGCCCTTGCCGAAGCGCTTGCCGAGCGCGCGGAAGTTCGCCTTCGCCGTGGTGTCGACCAGTGAGCCGCCGACCTCGGAGAGTGAGGCGAGCGAACTCACATTCAGCTCCTCGGTGATCTGCGCGTGCAGCTCGGGGTCGAGGGTCCCGAAGCCGGTCGCCGCGATCAGCGCGCGGGACAGCGGCTGGCGGGTCTTGACGCCCGACTCCGCGCGCGTGGCGCGGCCGAGCTCGACGAGACGGCGGACCAGCACCATCTGGCGCGACAGCTCCGGGTCGATGGCCGAGAGATCCGCCTCCGGCCAGGTCGACAGGTGCACGGACTCGGGGGCGTCCGGCGAGACCGGGACGACCAGGTCCTGCCAGACCCGCTCGGTGATGAACGGGGTCAGCGGGGCCATCAGCCGCGTGACCGTCTCCACGACCTCGTGCAGCGTGCGCAGCGCGGCCTTGTCGCCCTGCCAGAAGCGGCGGCGGGAGCGGCGGACGTACCAGTTGGAGAGGTCGTCGACGAAGGCCGACAGGAGCTTTCCGGCGCGCTGGGTGTCGTAGGCCTCCAGAGCCTGCGTCACCTGGTCGGTGAGCGCGTGGAGTTCGGACAGCAGCCAGCGGTCCAGCACCGGGCGGTCGGCCGGGGCCGGATCGGCCGCGCTGGGCGCCCAGTTGGTGGTGCGGGCGTACAACGCCTGGAAGGCGACGGTGTTCCAGTAGGTGAGGAGCGTCTTGCGGACGACCTCCTGGATCGTGCCGTGGCCGACGCGCCGGGCGGCCCACGGGGAGCCGCCGGCCGCCATGAACCAGCGCACCGCGTCGGCGCCGTGCTGGTCCATCAGCGGGATCGGCTGGAGGATGTTGCCCAGGTGCTTGGACATCTTGCGGCCGTCCTCGGCGAGGATGTGGCCGAGGCATACGACGTTCTCGTACGAGGACTTGTCGAAGACCAGGGTGCCGACGGCCATCAGCGTGTAGAACCAGCCGCGTGTCTGGTCGATGGCCTCGGAGATGAACTGCGCCGGGTAGCGGCTCTCGAAGATCTCCTTGTTCTTGTACGGGTAGCCCCACTGCGCGAACGGCATCGAGCCCGAGTCGTACCAGGCGTCGATGACCTCCGGGACGCGAGTCGCCGTCAGGCCGCAGCCGTCCTGCGGGCACGGGAAGGTGACCGCGTCGATGTAGGGGCGGTGCGGGTCCAGGTCCGACTGGTCGGTGCCGGTCAGCTCGGACAGTTCCGCGCGCGAGCCGACACAGGTGAGGTGGCCCTCCTCACAGGTCCAGAGCGGGAGCGGGGTGCCCCAGTAACGGCTGCGCGAGAGTGCCCAGTCGATGTTGTTGTTCAGCCAGTCGCCGAAGCGGCCGTGCTTGACCGACTCCGGGAACCAGTTGGTGTCCTCGTTCTCCTGGAGGAGACGGTCCTTGACGGCAGTCGTGCGGATGTACCAGGACGGCTGCGCGTAGTACAGCAGCGCGGTGTGGCAGCGCCAGCAGTGCGGGTAGCTGTGCTCGTACGGCACGTGCTTGAAGAGCAGGCCGCGGTTCTGCAGGTCCTCGGTGAGCTTTTCGTCCGCCTTCTTGAAGAAGACACCGCCCACGAGCGGGACGCTCTCCTCGAACGTGCCGTTCGGGCGGATCGGGTTCACGACCGGGAGGCCGTACGCGCGGCAGACCTTGAGGTCGTCCTCACCGAAGGCGGGGGACTGGTGGACCAGACCCGTACCGTCCTCGGTCGTCACGTACTCGGCGTTGACCACGAAATGGGCGGACTCGGGGAACTCGACCAGCTCGAACGGACGTTGATACGTCCAGCGCTCCATCTCGGCACCCGTGAAGGACTCGCCCGTGGTCTCCCAGCCCTCGCCGAGGGCCTTCTCGACGAGCGGCTGCGCGACGACGAGCTGCTCCTCGCCGTTCGTCACGACGACGTAGGTGACGTCCGGGTGCGCGGCGACAGCGGTGTTGGAGACCAGCGTCCACGGCGTGGTCGTCCACACCAGGAGCGCGGCCCGGCCGGCCAGCGGACCGGAGGTGAGCGGGAAACGGACGTACACGGAGGGGTCCACGATCGTCTCGTAGCCCTGGGCCAGCTCGTGGTCCGAGAGGCCCGTCTCGTCGCGCGGGCACCAGGGCGCCACGCGGTAGTCCTGGACCAGCAGGCCCTTGTTGAAGATCTCCTTGAGCGACCACCAGACGGACTCGATGTACTCGGGGTCCATGGTCCGGTACGCGTCGTCCAGGTCGACCCAGTAGCCCATGCGGTTCGTCAGCTCGGTGAACGCGTCGGTGTGGCGGGTCACGGACTGGCGGCACCGGTCGTTGAACTCGGCGATGCCGTACGCCTCGATGTCCTGCTTGCCGGTGAAGCCGAGCTCCTTCTCGACCGCCAGCTCCACCGGGAGGCCGTGGCAGTCCCAGCCTGCCTTGCGGCCCACGTGGTAGCCGCGCATGGTGCGGAAGCGCGGGAAGACGTCCTTGAAGACGCGCGCCTCGATGTGGTGGGCGCCCGGCATGCCATTGGCGGTGGGCGGACCTTCGTAGAACACCCATTCCGGCCGGCCCTCGGACTGCTCAAGGCTCTTGGCGAAGATCTTCTGCTCGCGCCAGAAGTCGAGCACGGCGTGCTCGAGGGCGGGCAGGTCGACCTGGGCGGGCACCTGGCGGTACGTCGGCGCTGTCATCGGCGAGCTTCCTCCAACGGACTTTCTGCCTTCCGTCGGAGGGACGAGAGCCGTGTGGCTATGGACGCCGTGTGCGGCGCGCTCCCGCGGTACCACCCTCCTTGGCTCCCCGGTGCGCCGTTCGCACCAGTGAGCCCCCTCATTGGGGTCGCGATGCCGGGTCTACTGGCCCCTGAGGGGTGTTCTGCCGGCGGCTCCGGGGTGATCTTCGCGTCGCGCTCGCCCCCGGGCTTCCACCGTCCCCGGGTCGCTCCTGGCCGCGTACGCCGCTACTCGTCCCCATCCACGCTTCTCGCTCCGCCCAGTGTACGGCGCCCCGAGGACAGCGGCCGACCGGTTTTCCCGGGCGCGGCCCCGGCCTGCGCGGTGACCCGAATGGCGAGGCGCACGCGTCCGGATCCTGGGACGCCGGGCCCGGCGGATTACCCGGCGGGGAGCTGGGCACAACGCATGCAGGCTTGCCGCGCGGGGCTCGCGAGGCGGGCGAATCGTGGGCGTGCCCCGTTGCCGCGGGTCAGAAGTCGATTTATCGTCCCAGCACGATTCGCGAGCAAGATCACAATATGTGAAGGGGCCGCGGCCATGGTGGCGAAGAAGACCGCCGTACAGCAGTCGGCGTCCGGCAGATCCACCGGTGCGGCGGCCAAGGACGTGGGTGGGAAGAAGACCGCACAGGGGGGTCCCGCGACGGGCGAGGCGAAGCCGGTGAAGACGACCTCCAGGACCACGGCTCCGGCCGGGAAGGCGCCGCCCACGAAGACGGCGAGCAAGTCGGCCGGCACAGTCGACAAAGCCGTCGACGAAGCCGTCGACGAAGCCGTCGACGAAGCCGTCGACAAGGTTGTCGACAAGGCCGTCGACGGGACGGTGAGCGAGACGGCCGCCAGGAAACCGGTCTCCTCGAAGGCCGGGAAGGCCGCGGACGCCGAGGCCGGCGCTTCGAAGGGGGCCGTTTCCGAAGCGACGTCCTCGAAGACGGCCGGCACGACAGCGGCGTCCCCGAGCACCGCGTCCGCGAAATCCGCCTCCACGAAGGCGGCGGCCAAGAAGACCACCGCCAAGAAGACCACCGCGAAGAAGGCGGCCACAGCGGCGAGGAAGCCGGTGTCCAGGAAGTCCGCGGCCAAGAAGAGCACCGGCACGGCGAGGAAGAGCACCAGTACGGCCAAGAAGACGGCCGCCTCCGCGGCCCAGGGTGCGGCCGAGGCCGCGAAGACGACGGGAGCCACGACGGTGGTTGCGAAGAAGACTCCTGGCACGGCCACGGCTGCGAAGAAGGCCACCGCGGTCCCCAAGGCACGGCTCGCCGCGGTGGAGCCCGGCGAGCTCGCGGTGCGCCCGGGCGAGGACCCCTGGACCCCGGAAGAGGTCGGGTCGGCACGCGCGGAGCTCCAGTCGGAGGCGCTGCGGCTGCGCACCGAGATCTCGTCGTCCGAGGAGGCCCTCGCGGGCCTGATGCGGGACTCCGGGGACGGCGCGGGCGACGACCAGGCGGACACCGGCACGAAGAACATCACACGCGAGCACGAGATGGCGCTCAACTCCAACGCGCGCGAGATGCTGGAGCAGACCGAGCGCGCCCTGGACCGCCTCGACGCGGGCACCTACGGGCTCTGCGAGAACTGCGGCGACCCCATCGGCAAGGCCCGTATGCAGGCCTTCCCGCGCGCCACCCTCTGCGTGGAGTGCAAGCAGAAGCAGGAGCGCAGGCACTGAACCGCGGGCGGCGGGCGGAGCGCCGTCGCCTCGCGGTGCGCGAGTGCTCCTGAGCACAGGAGCCCAGGAGGGTGTGCCGTACCCTCGTCCTCAGTCAGGAACCTAGGTCGAGGGACTCACTCACGTGGCAGAGGCGGAGCGCATCATCGGTACGCCGGACATCTCGGGGGCGGCGGGAGCCGAGCCGGGGAAGTCCGACGGGAACGCGGCGGCGTCGGGTGACCGGTCCGGCGCGGACGGGACGGCCCCGGCCGAGCGGCCCAGGGGCAGGCGCAGGATCGCCGTGCTCTTCACGGTGGCCGTGCTGGCGTACGCCCTCGATCTCATCAGCAAGATGATCGTGGTGGCGAAGCTGGAGCACCACGACTCGATCGAGATCATCGGGGACTGGCTGAAGTTCGAGGCGATCCGCAACGCGGGCGCCGCCTTCGGCTTCGGCGAGGCGTTCACGATCATCTTCACGGTGATCGCCGCGGCGGTGATCGTCGTCATCGCCCGGCTCGCCCGCAAGCTCTACAGCGTGCCGTGGGCCATCGCCCTGGGCCTGCTGCTGGGCGGTGCGCTCGGCAACCTGACCGACCGGATCTTCCGCTCGCCCGGCGTCTTCGAGGGCGCGGTCGTGGACTTCATCGCGCCCAAGCACTTCGCCGTCTTCAACCTCGCCGACTCGGCGATCGTCTGCGGCGGCATCCTGATCGTGCTGCTGTCCTTCCGGGGCCTCGACCCGGACGGAACGGTCCACAAGGACTGATGGACGGGCCGCCCGGCCGGGCGGCCACGGCCCGCGCGGGGGCCCGCCGGCGGGCCTCCACGGGCACTGGCGTTCGGGCCGTGGTCCGGGGGTGTCCGAGCCGTCCGGCATACTCGACGGGTGAGTACCATTCCCGAGATCCGCACCCTGCCCGTGCCCGACGGCCTGGAGGGCGAGCGCGTCGACGCCGCCATCTCCCGCATGTTGGGCTTCTCCCGTACCAAGGCCGCAGAGCTCGCCGCGGCGGGGAAGGTCACGGTCGACGGCTCGGTGGTCGGCAAGTCCGAACGGGTGCACGGCGGCTCCTGGCTCGAAGTGGAGATGCCACAGGCCCCCGCGCCCGTGCAGATCGTCGCCGAGCCCGTCGAGGGCATGGAGATCGTGTACGACGACGACGACGTGGTCGTGATCATCAAGCCCGTCGGCGTGGCGGCACACCCCAGCCCGGGCTGGTCCGGCCAGACCGTCATCGGCGGTCTCGCGGCCGCCGGCTACCGGATCTCGACCTCCGGCGCCGCCGAGCGCCAGGGCATCGTGCACCGCCTCGACGTGGGCACCTCGGGCCTGATGGCCGTCGCCAAGTCGGAGCGCGCGTACACGTCGCTCAAGCGCCAGTTCAAGGAGCGCACGGTCGACAAGCGCTACCACGCGCTCGTGCAGGGCCACCCGGACCCGACCAGCGGCACCATCGACGCGCCCATCGGACGCCACCCGAACCACGACTACAAGTGGGCGGTCACGGCCGAGGGCAAGCCCTCCGTCACGCACTACGACCTCATCGAGGCGTTCCGCGCCGCCTCCCTGCTCGACATCAAGCTGGAGACCGGGCGCACCCACCAGATCCGGGTCCACATGGCGGCCCACCGGCACCCCTGCGTCGGCGACCTGACCTACGGCGCGGACCCCACACTCTCCAAGCGCCTCGGCCTCACCCGCCAGTGGCTGCACGCCGTGCGGCTCGGCTTCGAGCACCCCGAGGACGGACGGTGGGTGGAGCTCGAGAGCGACTACCCCGAGGACCTTCAGGCCGCACTCGACAAGGTCCGCGAGGAGAGCTACGCGTGAGCGGCGGCCCGGACGGGGCGGCGGGCGCCTCCCCAGCGGTGCGGAACGGCGCGTACGAGGTGCGGGTGGCCGAGGACGCCGCCGACCTCGAGGCCTGTTTCTCCGTGCGCAAGGACGTCTTCGTCGGTGAGCAGGGCGTCCCGGAGGACATCGAGTACGACGCGTACGACCCCGGCGCCCTGCACGTGCTGGCGGTCCGCGAGGACGGCCTGCCGCTCGGCACCGGGCGCCTCCTCGAGGGCGAGGCGGCCGCGGCGAAGGTCGGCGGGGATCCGGCCGTAGGCTCGCTCGGACGGCTCGCCGTGACACGCGAGGCACGCGGGCTCGGCGTCGGCGCCGCGCTCGTCGGTGCCATCGAGGACGCGGCACGCGCGCGCGGCCTGGCCGCCGTGGACCTGCACGCGCAGACCCACGCGCTGGGGTTCTACGAGCGGCTCGGGTACGTCGCGTACGGACCGGAGTTCCCGGACGCCGGAATGCCGCACCGCGCGATGCGCAAGGCCCTGTGAGCGGGCATTGTCGGCGGCGCGTGGCACGCTTGAGGTCTGGTTCGCCCTGATCGTCTAGACCCCGCCGGAGCGCTGACCGTGGATCAGTTGGCCCTGCTGTTCGTGCTGTTGCTCGGGGCCGTGATCAGTGTCCCGGTGGGAGAGCGGTTCGGGCTTCCCGCACCGGTCCTGATGACCCTGCTCGGCATAGTGCTGGCCGTGCTGGAATTCGTCCCCAACGTGGACATCCCGCCGGATCTGATCCTGCCCGCGCTGCTGCCGCCGCTGTTGTACGCGGCGGTGCGGCGCACCTCCTGGAGACAGTTCGCCGCCAACCGGCGCCCGATCTTCCTGCTCGCCGTGGCGCTCGTGTTCGTCACCACGCTCGCCGTGGCGGCCGTCGCCCACGCGATCGTGCCCGGCCTGCCGGTCGCCGCCGCGGTGGCGCTCGGCGCACTGGTGGCGCCCCCCGACCCCGTGGCGGCCACCGCCGTCGCGGGACAACTCGGGCTGCCGCGCCGGCTGGTGTCGATCCTGGAGGGGGAGGGGCTCTTCAACGACGTGACGGCCATCGTGCTGTACCACGTCGCGATCGCCGCCGCGGTCAGTGGGAGCTTCTCGCCGTGGCGGGCCGGGCTCGACCTCGTGCTGTCGGCCGTCGTCGCCGTCGTCATCGGATTCGCCCTCGGATGGGCGGCGAACAGACTGATGACCCTGCTCGGCGACGCGACCCTCCAGATCGGGCTGACCCTGCTGGTGCCGTACGCCTCGTACGTGCTGGCGGAGGAGCTGCACGGTTCCGGGGTGCTCGCCGTGCTCACCACCGCCCTGTTCCTCGCGGAGTACGCCACCGACGCCGACGACGTGATGACCCGGCTCGCCGGATCGACCGTCTGGGACGTGGTGGACACGCTGGTGACCGGAGTCGCCTTCGGGCTCATCGGGCTGGAACTCCACAACGCGATCCGTACGGCCTCGGGGCGGTGGGGCGAGATGCTCGGCTGGGCCGCCACCATCGTGGTCGTGGTCGTGCTCGTCCGCCTGGTCTGGCTGCTGCCCGCGACCTGGCTGACCAAGCGGCTGCACGCCAAGCGGGACTACGACGAGGAGATCCCGACGTCGTGGCGCGAGACGGTCGTGATGTGGTGGGCGGGGATGCGCGGGGTCGCCTCCGTGGCCCTGGCGCTCGCGATCCCGCTGGAGATGGACGACGGGTCGCCGTTCCCCGACCGGGACGAGATCGTGTTCATCGCCTTCGGAGTGATCATGGCGACCCTGGTGATCCAGGGACTCACCCTGCCGTGGCTGGTCAGAAGACTCGGGGTCCGGGCCGACGAGGACATCGGGAAGGCCTTCGAGAAGGAGCTCGCGGTGCGGGCCGCGAAGGCTGCGAAGCGGCGGCTGCGGGAGATCGAGGAGGTGGAGGAGCTGCCGGAGGAGGTCTCCGAGCAGTTGCTGCGCCGGGCCTTCGACATCGGGGTACGGATCAGCCCCGACATGGGGGACGAGGAGCGGCGCGAGGCGCACGAGCAGCGGGTGCGGCGGCTCAAGCGGATGCGGCGCATCCAGGCCGAGATGATGAGCGCGGCCCGGCACGAGGTGCTGTCCGCGCGGAGCGAGGCCGGGGCCGATCCGGAGATCGTGGACCGGGTCCTGAGACACCTCGACGTACGCAGCCTGCGCTGATCCGCCGGGGCCCGGCACCGTCCGCGCCTCGGCCGCACACGCGGTGGCACGGCCGGTCGCGAAGGACGGAGCCGGGGACCCAAGGGCGGCCTTCGGTTCTCGGCGGCGGAGTCAGCCCCGTCCGGGGCCCGTCCGGGGCGGCTCGTGGACGTGGCGGCCGTGGTTCGCGTGGGCCGCGACTCCGTCCGCGCCGTCCGGCTCCGCGTGCCCCGGGCGCCGCGTCCGGCCCGGGGGCAGCACCGCCTCGGCGGTGTTGACGCGGGGGAGCGCGTACGGGTGCTGTTCGGTCAGCCAGCGGATCAACTGCTCGCGGACCGTGACGCGCACCGTCCAGATGTCGTCCGCGTCCTTCGCTGTGACCAGGGCGCGGACCTGCATGGTGTTGGGCGTCGAGTCGGTGACGGCGAGGGCGTAGTCGCGGCCGTCCCAGGCCGGGCACTCGCGCAGGATGTCGCGCAGCTTCGCGCGCATCGCCTCCACCGGGGCGGAGTGGTCGACGTGCAGGAAGACGATGCCGGTCATCTGGGGGGTGCCGCGCGACCAGTTCTCGAACGGCTTGGACGTGAAGTACGAGACCGGCATGGTGATCCGGCGCTCGTCCCAGGTCCGTACCGTCAGGAACGTCAGCGTGATCTCCTCGACCGTGCCCCACTCGCCGTCGACCACCACCGTGTCGCCGAGCCGCACCATGTCGCCGAAGGCGATCTGCAGGCCCGCGAAGAGGTTCGCGAGGGTGGACTGGGCGGCGACACCGGCGACGATGCCGAGGATTCCGGCCGAGGCCAGCAGCGAGGCGCCGGCCGCGCGCATCGCCGGGAAGGTGAGCAGCATCGCGGCGATCGCGACCACGCCGACGACCGCGGAGACCACCCGCTGGATCAGCGTGACCTGGGTGCGGACCCGGCGGACCCGCGCCGGATCGCGGTGCGCGTTCGCGTAGCGGGTGTACGAGGTCTCGACGATCGCCGTCGCGATGCTCACCACCAGCCAGGCGGCGGCGCCGATGAGGATCAGGGTCAGGGTCCGGCCGATGCCGATCCGATGCTCCACCAGCAGCTTCGCCTGGTCGTACGAGGCTCTGAGCAGAGCCGCGAACAGGACCAGCTGGAAGGGGACGCGGCCGCGGCGGAGCAGACCCCACAGGGAGGTCTCGCTGTGCCGGTCGTCCACCCGACGCAACAGGCGGTCCACGGACCACCCGATGAGCAGCGTGAGCACGACCGAGCCGCCGACGACGATCACCGGGCGCAGTACGTTCTCCATGCCTGAGAACGTAACCGGCCTCGGGCGGTCATGAACATGTGTTCTCCGGGTGGAACGGGGTATCCCTCCGCCCGGCACGGAGCTGCCCCCTCCATCGGCGTGGAGCAGCCCCCTCCGTGGGCACGGGGCACGGGCGCCCGGCGCTGTCGGTCCCGGCTGGCACCATGGAACCCATGAACATCATGCTCTTTCACTCGACCTACGGTCTTCGGCCGGCGGTGCGCGCGGCGGCGGACCGGCTGCGGGCCGCGGGACACGAGGTGTGGACACCCGACCTCTTCGAAGGGCGCACCTTCGAGACCGTCGAGGAGGGCATGGCCTTCAACGACGAGACCGGCAAGGACGAAGTGCTCAAGCGCGCGGTCCTGGCCGCCGCGCCCTATTCCGAGCGCGGCCTGGTCTACGCGGGCTTCTCGCTGGGCGCCTCCGTCGCGCAGACCCTGGCCCTCGGCGACGAGAAGGCCGTCGGCCTGCTCCTGCTGCACGGCACGTCGGACATCGCCGAGAGCGCCTCGGTGGACGAACTGCCGGTCCAGCTGCATGTCGCCGAGCCCGACCAGTTCGAGACGGACGACTGGCTGAGCGCCTGGTATCTCCAGATGCAGAGAACCGGAGCCGATGTGGAGATCTACCGGTACGCGGGCGCGGGGCACCTCTACACCGACCCCGACCTGCCCGACTACGACGCCGAGGCGGCCGAGGCCACCTGGAAGGTGGCACTCGGCTTCCTCGACAGCCTCTAGCCCGGCAGCCGCGTACGTCGAGGGGCGCGTACGGCGGCGGGCCGGTCAGACCGGGTCGTACGTCCGCTCGACCTTCTGCGTGCCGCTGGGCGTGCGGTACGAACGGGCCCAGGACGAGGTCGCGTTCGGGTTCGTGCGGTCGGAGAGCACGTAGTAGTCCATCTGCGCGCGGGTGGCGGTGATGTCCAGGACGCCGTACCCGTGGCGGTCGGTGTCGACCCAGTGGACATGGCGGTTGGCCGCGCGGATGACCGGGGAGGCGATGGCCGAGACGGTGCCCTCGGGGACCTTGACGATGTCGTCGAGGTTGTCGGAGGTGATCGAGGTGACCACGAACTCCGTGGCGGCGGAGGCGGACAGCGGGTACGTTCCGGCGTCCACCGGCACGTCGTTGGCCCAGGCCATGTGGATGTCGCCGGTCAGGAAGACCGTGTTGCGGATGGCGTTGGAGCGCAGATGCGCGAGCAGTTCGCGGCGGTCGTCGGTGTAGCCGTCCCACTGGTCGGTGTTGAGGGCGATGCCCTCCTGCGGGAGACCGAGCAGTTTGGCGAGCGGCTTGAGAAGGTCGGCGGACAGGGAGCCCACGGCGAACGGCGAGATCATCACCGAGTTGCCGACCAGACGCCAGGTGGTGTCCGAGGACTTGAGCCCGGACTTCAGCCAGTCGAGCTGGGCGCGGCCGGTGAGCGTCCGGTCCGGGTCGTCGACCGAGCCGCTCGCCGTGGACGCCTGCTGCGACCTGAAGGAGCGCAGGTCGAGCAGCGAGAGGTCGGCGAGCTTGCCGAAACGCAGCCTGCGGTAGGTGGTGCCGGCGATCGCCGGGCGGACCGGCATCCACTCGAAGTAGGCCTGCTTCGCGGCGGACTGACGGGCCGACCAGGCGCCCTCGGCGCCCTCGGTGTGGTTGACCGCGCCGCCCGACCAGGAGTTGTCGGCGAACTCGTGGTCGTCCCAGATCGCGACGACCGGCGCCTTGTGATGCAGGGCCTGAAGGTCCGGGTCGGTCTTGTAACGGCCGTGCCGGGTGCGGTAGTCGGCGAGGGTGAGGATCTCGTTGGCGGGGGCGTGCGGCCGTACGACGGTGCCGCGGGTCCCGTACTCGCCGGACTTGTACTCGTAGATGTAGTCGCCGAGGTGCAGCCAGGCGTCCAGGTCGTTCCGGGCCGCGAGGTGGCGGTACGCCGAGAAGTAGCCGGCCTCCCAGTTGGCGCAGGAGACCACGCCGAAGCGCAGGCCCTGCACGGCCGCGTCCGCCGCCGGCGCGGTGCAGGTGCGCGCCGGAGGCGAGTCGGTGCCGCCCGCCGAGAAGCGGAACCAGTAGTCGGTGGCCGGCGCGAGGCCGCGGATGTCGGCCTTCACCGTGTGGTCGGAGGCGGCCGTCGCGAGGGTGGAACCCTTGGCGACGATCGTGGTGAACGCCTTGTCCTTGGCGACGGTCCAGCTCACCTCGGTGTCCGGGCCGAGCCCGGAGCCCGGTATCGCCTGGGAGTCGGGTGTCACCCGGGTCCACAGCAGGATGCCGTCGGGCAGCGGGTCGCCGGAGGCGACCCCGTGCAGGAAGGCCGGCGCCTCGGCGGCGCGGGCGGGCAGGGCGGCCGCGAGCGGGGCGGCGAGGACGGCGGTGGCGGCCGCGGCCTTGACGACCGTACGGCGGCGCGGAGCGCGGGAGTTGAGGCTGCCCGCGGAGTCGGTTGATCTCTGTCGACTGGTCACGGGCGATGAGGTTACCGAGCGGTACAAGCCAAGAGCGGGCGAACTGGAAAAGTTCGCCCGCTCTTTGGCTTTTCGCCGCTCGGATCACACGGACCACTGGGGCCCCGCGGGTGGCCTCGACGCCGTGGACGGCTCGGGGCCCGCCGCTGCGCCGGTCAGGCCTTGAGGGCGGCGTCGATCGCCGTGGTGAAGTCGGCCACCGTCATCGGCGCGTTGCCGTCCGCGCCGGTGAGCTTCTTGCCGTCCATCACCAGGCTCGGCGTGCCGGTGACACCGTCCTTGTTGTTGTCCCACGTCTTCGACATCGCCAGTGCCCAGGCGTCGTAGGTGCCCTTCTTGACCGCGTTCTGGAACGTGGTGTTGTCCTTCAGCGCGGGGACGGTGTTCGCGACCTTGATGAGGTAGGCGTCGTCCTTGAACTTGTCGGTCGTCTCGTCCGGGTGCCACTTCGCCGAGTACAGCGCGGTCTTGTACTTGAGGAACGCCTCGGGGCTGACGTTCAGGGCGGCGCCCATCGCGCTCATCGCGTTCTTGGAGCCCTCGCCGCGGGAGCCGATCTGTCCCTTGCCGAGCGAGTCCCCGTCGAGGAACGTGCCACCGACGTACTGGATCTTGAACTTGCCGTCGTCGAGGTCTTTCTCGACGGTCGAGCCGACGGTCTGCTCGAAGCTGGCGCACACGGGGCAGCGCGGGTCCTCGTAGAGCTTGAGGGTCTTCTTGGCGGTGTCCTTGCCGATGACGACCGTCGTGCCCTTGGTGCCCGTGGTGTTGGCCGGGGCGACGACCTTGGCGTCCTTCAGGCCCTCCCAGTAGGTGGGCTTGTTGTTCTGCACGACCGCGTAGCCGATGCCGCCCGCTATCGCGAGGACCGCGACGAGGGAACCGGCCACGATCGCCTGGCGCTTGATCTTGTCGCGCTTGGCCTGGCGCTCGCGCTCGGCACGCAGTCGCTCTCGGGCCGCGGTCTTCTCCGCCGCGCTGTTCCGCTTGCTCATGGTGGTGATCTCCATCAGGGACGCGCACTCGTCGTACGCGGAATACGTATGGGGGACTGCTGGTGCTCAGGGCTGTGCCCGGGAGCGGTCACTCAGGCGAAGGCGACCGGGCGGGGCGGTCCGCGGCGTCCCAGGGAGTGCACGAACAGGCGGGTGCGGGCGGCGGCCGACCGGCGCGCGGTGCGCGGCAGCGGACGGGCCGGGGCGAGCCGTACGGTCACCGCGGCGACGGCGAGCAGCAGCGGCCGGAACGTCGTCGCGGCCACGGCACGCAGGAACTGGTCCAGGGCGCGCTCGCCGCGGCGCAGCCAGGCGGCCGCGAGCAGGCCGACGGTGACATGCGCGCCGAGCAGCAGCCAGGAGGCGGCCGGGTCGGCCTGCGCGAGCAGGGCGGCGGCACGGTCGGGGGCGCCGCCGGTCACCCGGGCCAGCGGGGTGCCCACGCTGCTGCCGCACAGCACGTCGAAGCCGACCGAGCGCAGCGGACCCGCGACCGGGCCGCCCGCCCTGCCGTAACAGACGTGCTGGCCCGTGGTGAACACGGTGTCGGCGGCCAGTTCCAGCGGGATCAGCAGGGCCGCGATCCGGCCGAAGCCCCGCTCACGGCCCGCCAGGGCGAAGGAGAGGGCGAAGACGGCGGCGGCGATCGCGGCCACGGTGGACAGCGGCAGCGGAACGCGGGACAGCAGCACGTGCGACGCGGCGGAGAGTGTCACGACGACGGTCGTGAACACTGCCGCGCGAACGGCTCTGAGCTGGGTCCCGGATATGTCCATAGCGGAGGTGAGTCTCCCACGCGCTCCCGTAAGCGTCCCCTAAAGGGTTCCTGTGCGTTACGGGAGCGTTGTGAGGAGCAGCGCGGAGCGCGTGCCCTACAGCCCCGGGATCCGTCCGTTGCGGAACAGGTCCACGAAGATCTGGTGGTCGCCGCGGGCGCGGGTGCCGTAGTCGTGCGCGAAGTCCACCAGCAGGCCGGCGAAGCCGTCCTCGTCGGCCGCGATGGCCGCGTCGATGGCCCGCTCCGTGGAGAACGGCACCAGCTCCGAGTGGCCGCTCTCGTCGTCCGCCGCCGCGTGCATCGTGGCGGTGGCCCGGCCGAGGTCGGCGACGACCGAGGCGATCTCCTCGGGGTCGTCGATGTCACCCCAGTCCAGGTCCACGGCGTACGGCGAGACCTCGGCGACCAGCTGGCCCGCGCCGTCCAGCTCGGTCCAGCCGAGCCACGGGTCGGCGTGCGCCTGCAGGGCACGCTGGGAGATCACCGTGCGGTGGCCCTCGTGCTGGAAGTACTCGCGGATCGAGGAGTCCGTCACGTGCCGGGAGACGGCCGGGGTCTGCGCCTGCTTGATGTAGATCACGACATCGTTCTCCAGGGCGTCGCTGTTGCCCTCCAGAAGGATGTTGTAAGACGGCAGTCCGGCCGAGCCGATGCCGATGCCGCGGCGGCCCACGACGTCCTTCACGCGGTACGAGTCCGGGCGGGCCAGCGAGGACTCCGGAAGCGTCTCCAGGTAGCCGTCGAAGGCCGCGAGGACCTTGTAGCGGGTGGCGGCGTCCAGCTCGATGGAGCCGCCGCCCGGCGCGAACCGGCGCTCGAAGTCGCGGATCTCGGTCATCGAGTCGAGCAGCCCGAAGCGGGTCAGCGAGCGGGCGTCGCGCAGCGCGTCCAGGAGCGGGCCCTCGGCGGTCTCCAGCGTGAAGGGCGGCACCTCGTCGCTCTTGGCGCCGGTGGCGAGGGCGCGGATGCGCTCGCGGTAGGCGGCCGCGTACACCCGCACCAGCTCGGTGATCTGCTCGTCACTGAGCGCCTTCGCGTAGCCGATGAGGGCGACGGAGGCGGCGAAGCGCTTGAGGTCCCAGGTGAAGGGGCCGACGTAGGCCTCGTCGAAGTCGTTCACGTTGAAGATCAGGCGGCCCTGGGCGTCCATGTACGTGCCGAAGTTCTCGGCGTGCAGGTCGCCGTGGATCCACACCCGCGAGGTCCGCTCGTCCAGGTACGGGCCGCCCCGCCGGTCCTGGTCGAGGTCGTGGTAGAAGAGCCCCGCGGTGCCGCGGTAGAAGGCGAACGCCGAGGCCGCCATCTTGCGGAACTTCACACGGAACGCGGCCGGGTCGGCGGCCAGGAGCTCGCCGAAGGCGGTGTCGAAGACGGCGAGGATCTGCTCGCCGCGTTGCTCGGCGCTGAGCTGCGGGACCGACATCGCTGGGTGCCTCCTGGTGCAGGTGGTGCGTGGCTGACAGGGCGGGCGCGCCGCCCCGGGGACAAGGGGTCCGTCCACTTCCAACGGACGAAGATACGCGGGAGTGCCCGGGTCCCGGCGGCGAACCTGCGCCCGGGATCCCGGCCCCCGCATGAAGGTACGGGTGATCCTCCGCCGAGTGTCAGTCGCGCGTCATAGACTTCGACGCTGACCCCCCAGACTGTCCGCAGCCTGTCACCAATGGTTCTTCCTGGAGGCCGAAACCGTGTCGAAGCCGCCGTTCACGCACCTGCACGTCCACACCCAGTACTCGATGCTGGACGGTGCCGCGCGGCTCAAGGACATGTTCGACGCGTGCAACGAGATGGGCATGTCCCACATCGCGATGAGCGACCACGGCAACCTCCACGGGGCCTATGACTTCTTCCACACGGCGAAGAAGGCGGGCGTCACCCCGATCATCGGCATCGAGGCGTACGTCGCCCCGGAGTCCCGGCGCAACAAGCGCAAGATCAAGTGGGGCCAGCCGCACCAGAAGCGCGACGACGTGTCCGGTTCGGGTGGTTACACGCACAAGACGATCTGGGCGGCGAACCGGACGGGCCTGCACAACCTCTTCAAGCTCTCCTCGGACGCGTACGCCGAGGGCTGGCTCCAGAAGTGGCCCCGGATGGACAAGGAGACGATCTCCCAGTGGTCGGAGGGGCTCATCGCCTCCACCGGCTGTCCCTCCGGCGAGCTCCAGACCCGGCTGCGCCTCGGCCAGTTCGACGAGGCGCTGAAGGCGGCCGCCGAGTACCAGGACATCTTCGGCAAGGACCGCTACTTCCTGGAGCTGATGGACCACGGCATCGAGATCGAGCGCCGGGTCCGCGACGGACTCCTGGAGATCGGCAAGAAGCTCGGCATCCCGCCCCTGGTGACGAACGACTCGCACTACACGTACGCGCACGAGGCGACCGCCCACGACGCCCTGCTGTGCATCCAGACCGGCAAGAACCTCTCCGACCCGGACCGCTTCCGCTTCGACGGCACCGGCTACTACCTGAAGTCGACGGACGAGATGTACGCCGTCGACTCCTCGGACGCCTGGCAGGAGGGCTGCGCCAACACCCTCCTGGTGGCCGAGCAGATCGACACGACCGGCATGTTCGAGGCGAAGAACCTCATGCCGAAGTTCGACATCCCGGACGGCTTCACCGAGGTCACCTGGTTCCAGGAGGAGGTGCGCCTCGGTATGGAGCGCCGCTTCCCCGGCGGCGTCCCCGACGACCGCCAGAAGCAGGCCGAGTACGAGATGGACGTCATCATCCAGATGGGGTTCCCGGGGTACTTCCTCGTGGTCGCCGACTTCATCATGTGGGCCAAGAAGCAGGGCATCGCGGTGGGCCCCGGCCGTGGTTCCGCGGCCGGCTCGATCGTCGCGTACGCCATGGGCATCACCGACCTCGACCCGATCCCGCACGGTCTGATCTTCGAGCGGTTCCTCAACCCCGAGCGCGTCTCCATGCCCGACGTCGACATCGACTTCGACGAGCGTCGGCGCGTCGAGGTGATCAGGTACGTGACCGAGAAGTACGGCGCCGACAAGGTCGCCATGATCGGCACGTACGGCAAGATCAAGGCGAAGAACGCCATCAAGGACTCCGCGCGCGTGCTGGGCTACCCGTACGCCATGGGCGACCGGCTCACCAAGGCGATGCCCGCCGACGTCCTCGGCAAGGGCATCGACCTGAACGGCATCACCGACCCCTCGCACCCCCGCTACGGCGAGGCCGGCGAGATCCGCGGGATGTACGAGAACGAGCCGGACGTGAAGAAGGTCATCGACACCGCCAAGGGCGTCGAGGGCCTGGTCCGGCAGATGGGCGTGCACGCCGCCGGCGTGATCATGTCCAGCGAGCCCATCGTCGACCACGCGCCCATCTGGGTGCGGCACACCGACGGCGTGACCATCACGCAGTGGGACTACCCCCAGTGCGAGTCGCTGGGCCTGCTCAAGATGGACTTCCTGGGCCTGCGCAACCTCACGATCATGGACGACGCCATCAAGATGGTGAAGGCCAACAAGGGCATCGACCTGGAGATGCTCGCCCTCCCGCTGGACGACCCCAAGACCTTCGAACTGCTCTGCCGCGGTGACACCCTCGGCGTCTTCCAGTTCGACGGCGGCCCGATGCGCTCGCTGCTCCGCCAGATGCAGCCCGACAACTTCGAGGACATCTCCGCCGTCTCGGCCCTCTACCGGCCGGGCCCGATGGGCATGAACTCGCACATCAACTACGCGGAGCGCAAGAACGGCCGCCAGGAGATCACGCCGATCCACAAGGAGCTGGAGAAGCCGCTCGAGGAGGTCCTGGCCGTCACCTACGGCCTGATCGTCTACCAGGAGCAGGTCCAGAAGGCCGCCCAGATCATCGCCGGGTACTCGCTCGGCGAGGCCGACATCCTGCGCCGCGTGATGGGCAAGAAGAAGCCCGACGAGCTGGCGAAGAACTTCGTCCTCTTCCAGGAGGGCGCCCGCAAGAACAACTACAGCGACGAGGCCATCCAGGGCCTGTGGGACGTGCTGGTCCCCTTCGCCGGCTACGCCTTCAACAAGGCCCACTCCGCGGCGTACGGACTCGTCTCGTACTGGACCGGCTACCTGAAGGCGAACTACCCGGCCGAGTACATGGCCGCGCTGCTCACCTCGGTGAAGGACGACAAGGACAAGTCGGCCGTCTACCTGAACGAGTGCCGGCGCATGGGCATCAAGGTGCTCCCGCCCAACGTGAACGAGTCCGAGCAGAACTTCGCCGCCCAGGGCGACGACGTGATCCTCTTCGGCCTCTCGGCCGTTCGCAACGTCGGTACGAACGTCGTGGAGTCGATCATCCGCAGCCGCAAGGCCAAGGGGAAGTACGCCTCCTTCCCCGACTACCTCGACAAGGTCGAGGCGGTCGCCTGCAACAAGCGCACCACGGAATCGCTGATCAAGGCGGGCGCGTTCGACACGATGGGGCACACCCGCAAGGGCCTCACCGCGCAGTTCGAGCCGATGATCGACAACGTGGTGGCGGTCAAGCGCAAGGAGGCCGAGGGGCAGTTCGACCTCTTCGGCGGCATGGGGGACGAGGACACCAGCGAGCCCGGCTTCGGACTCGACGTGGAGTTCACGACCGACGAGTGGGACAAGGCCTACCTGCTCGCCCAGGAGCGGGAGATGCTCGGCCTGTACGTCTCCGACCACCCGCTCTTCGGCCTCGAGCACGTGCTGTCCGACAAGGCGGACGCGGGCATCTCCCAGCTGACCGGAGGCGAGCACGGGGACGGCGCGGTCGTGACGATCGGCGGCATCATCTCGGGCCTGCAGCGCAAGATGACCAAGCAGGGCAACGCCTGGGCGATCGCCACCGTGGAGGACCTCGCGGGCTCCATGGAGTGCATGTTCTTTCCGGCGACGTACCAGCTGGTGTCGACCCAACTCGTCGAGGACGCGGTCGTCTTCGTCAAGGGGCGCCTCGACAAGCGCGAGGACGTGCCGCGCCTGGTCGCGATGGAGCTCCAGGTCCCCGACCTGTCGAACGCGGGCACCAACGCGCCCGTGATCCTCACCATCCCGGCCCTGAAGGTCACTCCGCCCATGGTCAGCCGCCTCGGCGAGATCCTCAGCCACCACAAGGGCGAGAGCGAGGTCCGCATCAGGCTCCAGGGCCCGCGCAAGACCACGGTGCTGCGGCTCGACCGGCACCGGGTGAAGCCGGACCCGGCGCTCTTCGGCGACCTGAAGGTGCTGCTCGGCCCGTCCTGCCTGGCCGGCTGACGAGACGAGCACCGAGGGGCGCATCCGGTACCGGATGCGCCCCTCGGTGCGTGCCTGGGCCTCAATGGCCCGCGCGGTGGCCTCAGTTGTGGCCGAAGCGCTTCTGATGCTTACGGGCAACATCAGCGGGGCTGCCCTGAGCCTGCGACATCGGCGACTGCTGTGCCTCCGCCGAAGACCGCTGTGCCTGCTCCTGCGCACGCTCAGCCTGCGAGGAGCGGTCGGCGTGGCCGCCCTGCTTGCGGTTCTTGTTCTTGGCCATGGTGATCTGCCTCCTGAAGGGGATCTAGGGGCCAGGGCCGCGACCAGACTCACATAGGCTGAGAAGTGGCGCATTTCGTAGAATTACCGTGCGTAATAAGACCTGTCGGTAGGTGTTCTCGCGATCCGCCACGCCGAAGATCGAGTTCCGGCCGTTAACCTCCGCACGGTCGGGCAGACTCGAAGGAAGCCCGAAGCAAACCTCCCGGAAAGAGGGTGGATCGCGTGGACCGCTGCATCGTCCTGGTGGACGCCGGGTATCTGCTCGGGGCTGCTGCCAGTCTCCTCGCCGGGGAGCCTTCGCGATCCCGGATCACCGTCGACCACGCCGCCCTCATCCAGGGCCTGCGCGAGCGCGCCGAGTCCGACACGGAGCGGCCCCTGCTGCGCATCTACTGGTTCGACGGCGCCCCCGACCGGGTGCCGCAGCCCGAGCACCGCAGGCTGCGCGTGATGCCCCGGGTGACGGTGCGCCTGGGGGCACTGACCCGCAGCGACGGGCGGTGGGCGCAGAAGGGCGTGGACGCCGCCATGCACGCCGAGCTGACCGAGCTGGCGCGCAACCGCGCCTGCTCCGACGTGGTCCTCGTGACCGGCGACGGGGACCTGCTGCCGGGCATGATGGCCGCCAAGGAGCACGGTGTCGCCGTACACCTGTGGGCCGTGCAGGCCGCGGACGGTGACTACAACCAGTCCGAGGACCTGGTGGCCGAGGCCGACGAGCGGCGGGTGCTCGACCGGGCCTGGATCACCAAGGCGGTCCGCGCCAAGGACCTCGGCGGGATCTGCGCGCCGCCGCCGGTGCCGCGCCCGGAGATCGCCGCCATCCTCTCCGCGCCGCTGCCCGAGTCGGCGCTCGCGGCGGCGGCCGAGCGCTCCGTCCAGGAGACCGAGCACCACCAGGCGGCCGCATCGCAGAACGGCACCCAGGAGCGGGCGTCCGCCCCCAAGGGGGTCCCCACACCGAAGGACCTGGCCGCGCTGCGCGGACCGGGCACCCAGGCCGCCCAGCACCCCACGAACGCGACGCTGCGCTGGTCCTCGGACAAGGGCTGGGTCGACCGGCCCGGCGGCGCCACGGAGTCCCCGGAGGCCGCCGCGCTGCCCACGCTCGCCCAGCTCACCTCCGCGGAGCAGCGATGGGCGGACCGTGAGGAGGACATCACCACGGTCGGCGGTGATCCCTTCGAGGTCGGGCAGGTCTTTGCACGCCGCTGGATGGGGCGCCTCACCGACCCGAGTCATCTGCAGAAGCTGTCGGCGATGTACCCGCGGGTGCCGCACCGGGTGGACGGCGAACTGCTGCGCTACGCGGCCCGTTTCGGCCTGCTCGCGCACAAGGACGACCAGATCGACGAGCACGACCGCTATGCGATCCGGGCCGGATTCTGGCGGGAGATCGATGTGCGCACCGCGGCGGAACACGCCCCCGTCGGGGAGTGATCCGAAGCCGTCGGCGAGGGGGCGCGGAGGCCTTCGCCGACGGCCCGCCACGGCCCCGAGCGCATAACGGGGCATCGGACCACGTACTCTCGTCCTTCGTGAGTACGCGCACGGCACAGGCAGTCCGGAACGGACACAGGGGCGATGTCGTGTGCGCCGTCCGAGGTCTCACCAAGACCTATCCGGCGGTCCGCGGCCGTCGCGGCACCCCGGCGACACCCGAGGTCAGGGCCACCGACGGGGTACGTCTGGACATCCACCGGGGCGAGATCTTCGGGCTTCTCGGGCCGAACGGCGCCGGCAAGTCCACCCTCGTACGCCAGCTGACCGGGCTGATGCGGCCCGACAGCGGCAGTGTCGAGATCCTCGGACACGACATCGTGCGTCACCCCGAGCGGGCCGCACGCATCCTCGCCTACCTGGGGCAGGAGTCCACCGCCCTCGACGAGCTGACCGTGTCCCTCGCCGCGGAGACGACCGGACGCCTGCGCGGACTCGACCTGCGCTCGGCGCGGGCCGAGCGCGACGCGGTCCTCGACGAACTGGGTCTGACCGCGCTCGCCTCCCGCCCCCTGAAGAAGCTGTCGGGCGGTCAGCGCAGGCTCGCCTGCCTCGCCGCCGCGCTCGTCGGGCAGCGCCCGCTGCTGGTCCTCGACGAGCCCACCACCGGCATGGACCCGGTCGCCCGGCGCGCGGTCTGGGCCGCCGTCGACCGGCGCCGGGTGGAACAGGGCGCCACGGTCCTGCTGGTCACCCACAACGTCATCGAGGCCGAGACCGTCCTCGACCGGGTCGCCGTCATGGACGAGGGGCGCGTGATCGCCTGCGACACCCCGGCCGGGCTCAAGGAACGGGTCGCGGGCGAGGTCCGGGTCGAACTCGTCTGGCGTACCAGCGCCCCGCTCCATGTCCCCGAGGTCGCCGCGCTGCGCGACCGCGCCGTCGAGTCGGGCCGCCGCTGGACCCTGCGGCTCGCGCCCGAGGAGGCCCGCGCGGCCGTGGCCACGGTCACCGGTGGGGCCGCCTTCGCCGCGCTCGACGACTTCACGCTGGCCACGCCCAGCCTGGAGGACGTCTACCTGGCACTGGGCGGCCACGCGACACAGGGACTGGTGAAGGCGTGAGTGTCCGGGGCGTGGAATCCGTACGGGAGAGGGGCGTCGTACGTGTGCGGAACAGGACGGCTGCCGGAGCGAAGGGGAGCAGTTCGACGTGAGTGTCGTACCCGCTGAAGTGCTGCCGGGCAGCGTGCTGCCCGTGGCCGAGGACGCCGACGGCGCCGCGGAGCTGGGGCCGCGCGCCCGGCTGTGGCCGTCGCTGGCCGCCGTGTACCGGGCGCAGCTCTCCCGGGCCCGTGTCGCGCGGATCCCGCTGCTGTTCGTGGCCACCTTCCAGTCCGTGGGCATCATGATCATGATGCGTGGGGTGGTGGACGGCGGCGACGAGGCGCGCGCCGTGGTGGCCGGGTCGACCGTCCTGGTCGTGGCCTTCGTCGCGCTCAACCTGCTCGCGCAGTACTTCGGGCAGCTGCGGGCGAGCGGTGGGCTCGACCACTACGCGACGCTGCCGGTGCCGCCGGCGGCCGTGGTGCTCGGCGCCGCGGCCGCGTACGCGTCCTTCACCGTGCCCGGCACCGTCGTCACCGCCGTCTTCGGGTGTCTGCTCTTCGGGCTGCCGCTGGCCCATCTGTGGGTGCTCGCCGCGGTCGTCCCGCTCGCGGGCGCCGCGCTCGCCGGGCTCGGGGCCGCTTTCGGGCTGCTCGCGCCGCGGCCCGAGCTCGCCACGCTGCTCGGCCAGCTGGGCATGTCCGCGGCCCTGCTGCTGGGCGTGCTCCCGGCGGACCGGATGCCGGCCGTGGTGCAGTACGCCCGGGACCTGCTGCCCTCGACGTACGGTGTCGAAGCCTTCGCGCGCACCTTCGGGGCACACCCCGACTGGGCCGTCGTCCTCGGTGATCTGGCCGTGTGCGCCGGAGTCGGGGTGGCCTCGCTGGCCCTCGCGGCCTGGGCCTATCGCCGGGCAGCCGTCCGGTGACGCGGCCGACGGCGGGGCCTGGCACGATGTCAGGGTGACCGCTCCGCTGACTCCACCTCCGCCGCCGCACGAACAGTCCCCCGAGGGCCGGCAGCAACCGCACCCTGCCTGGCAGGCTCCGCCCGCTTCCGGCCCCGCGGGTTACCCCGTGTATCCGGCCGCGTACGAGGCCTCCTACGGACAGGACGGACCCGGGATGAAGACCGAACTGCGGGAGGCCGCCGTGATCACGGTCGCGGTCGCGCTCGCGGGGGCTGTGCTCGGGGTGCTCTGGTGGTGGCTCGCCCCGCACGTGCCGCTGATCGCGGACGACACCGCGGTGTACCTCAAGGACACCGAGGGGGAGCAGGCCATCGGCGTCGACGGAACGTTCACCCTGCTCGCGCTGGGCTTCGGAGCGCTGAGCGCCCTCGTCGTGTTCCTCGTCCGGCGGCGCGGCGGTGTGCCCCTGGTGATCGGGCTCGCCGTCGGCGGTCTGCTCGGATCGCTCCTCGCCTGGCGGATCGGGATCTGGCTCGGGCCCACACAGAACGTGGTCGCGCACGCCAAGGCCGTGGGCAAGGGCGTCACGTTCTCCGCGCCGCTGAAGCTCGGGGCCAAGGGCGCGCTGCTCGCGTGGTCCCTGAGCGCCCTGGTGGTCCACCTCGGCCTCATGGCCCTGTTCGGCCCCCGGGACCCCGACCCGTACCAGCAGAGCCCCTACCCGGCCACGCCGCCGGGGCCTCCCACCGCTTAGTCCCTGTCCGGTCGAAGGACCGGCGGGCGGACGGGGCGGACCGGGCAGGACCGGCCGGACGTCGGAAGAGGTGCCGCCCGGCCGGCCCCGGGTGCGGGGCGTGGGTCACGCCGGACGGCGGCCGTGGTTCGAGCGACCCTTCCTGATGCGCCACTTGCGTTTCCGCGTCTTCTTCGACATGTCCCTCGTGCTTAACCGAGGACGGGACATCCGTCGAGGGGTCACGCACGCCCGACGGGCGCGGACACCGCTTCCGTGAGCTTCGCCAGATCGGCGGGGGAGAGCTCGACCTCCAGGCCACGGCGGCCCGCGGAGACGCAGATCGTGGCGTGGCCGGCCGCCGAGGAGTCCAGTACGGTGCGGAGCTTCCTGCGCTGGCCGAGCGGCGAGATGCCGCCGCGGACGTACCCGGTCGTGCGCTCGGCCGCCGCCGGGTCGGCCATCGCCGCCCGCTTGCCGCCCACCGCCGTGGCGAGGGCCTTGAGGTCCAGGGAACCCGCCACCGGCACGACCGCGACCACGAGCGCGCCGTCCACGTCCGCCACCAGGGTCTTGAAGACCCGGTCCGGCGAGACGCCCATCGCCTCGGCCGCCTCCTCGCCGTAGGACGGGTGGGACGGGTCGTGCTCGTAGGCGTGGACGGTGTACGCGACGCCCGCCTCCGTCAGCGCCACCGTCGCCGGGGTGCCGCCGGACTGCTGCTTCTTGGACTTCTTGGCCATCGACCTTCTCGCATGCGTCAGTTCAGGCTCGTCGGGCCGCGCGTCAGGTCCGACGCCGGCAACGACGGAAGATTACGGATGATCGCGGTCTCCGCGCGCAGCAGTTTCAGCTCCTCGCGCAGCCGGGACGCCGTGTCGGAGGCCTGCAGCAGCCGCTGCCTGGCCGGGACGTCCAGCATCACGGCGGCGGCGACGAGATAGGAGACGACCGCCGGTTCGTCCGGCAGGTCCGCGCCGGTCGACAGCGAGCGCTCCCGCGCTCCGGCCAGCCGCTTCTGGTACTGGCGGAAGGCGCGCAGGACGCCCTCGGCGAGCGCGCCCGCCTCGTCGCCCGGGTCCTCGGGCAGTTCCTCCAGTTCGGCCGTCAGGAACGCGCCGGAGGCGTCCACGGACAGCAGACGGACCCGTGTGGTGCCCGTCGCCAGCACCTCGAAGCTGCCGTCGGCGCGCTCGCGGACCGTCGCCGCGTCCGCGATGCAGCCCACTTCGTGGAAGGCCTTGAGCGGATCGTCGCCGAAGCCGGCGGCGGGCCCGCGCTCGGGAACGGCGGTCTGGTCCGGCATGCCGGGCGCGGTGGGCGACACCTCATGGCCGTCGCGGATGGCGACGACGGCGAAGCGGCGGGGTTCGTCCTCGGGGGTCTTGAGCAGATCGCGCATCATCGCGCGATAGCGCTCCTCGAACACGTTCAGAGGAAGCACGAGCCCGGGGAACAACACCGAGTTCAGGGGGAAGAGCGGGAGCCGGACGGTGGTCACGACGGGAAAGCCTAATGGTCGCCGGAGCGGGCGCGTCCGCCGTGCCCGCTCCCTGGATGCGGATCGGGGTCCGCATCCCGCAGCGGAAGCCCCGAGGCGACCTCCAGACGGATGCCGTCGCGCAGCTCCAGGAACTGCCCGAGCGGGTCGTCGGAGACCCGGTCCCAGGGGAACGAGGTCGCGTACGGGCCGATGAGACGCAGCTGCTCCAGCGCGTCCTGCCAGCGCTCCAGCCGGACCAGGACGTACGTCAGCAGATTGCGTACCTCGGCGGGCCACGGGTCGGCGGCGGCGTAGGACGCGGAGACCGCGATCGCGAGGTCGGCCGCGGCGTCGAGGCGCTCGCGGGGGACCTCGGGACCGCCGCCCTCGGTCAGATAGGCGAAGGCCGCGCGCACCGGCAGCGCCTGGACCAGGGAGCCCGGCAGCGCGTCCTGCGCGGCCGGCTCGGCGAAGTCGAAGCACTCCCGGTGCGAGCCGTACCAGGCGGCCGAGAGGTACTGGAGAGCGGCGACGTGGCAGCCGTAGTGGTGCGGGGAGCGCCGGACGGCCTGGGCCCACAGCTGCTCGAACTCGGTGTGCCCGGTGTTCGTGCCGCGGGCGTGGTCGAGCGCTATCCGCCACGGAACCGGGTCGTGCGGGTCGCCCTCGGCGGCGGACATGATCAGCGGACCGACCTCGCGCAGCAGCTCGACCCGCGCGGGCGACTCCCAGCCGCGGCGGACCGCCAGCTCGGCCCTGACGAGCAGGACGTCCGGGTCGTGCGGGTCGGCGGCCTGCCACTCCGTGAGCCACGTGTCGCGGGAGCGCGCGAAGGTGGCGAGGCGCATGGCGTACCGGTCGCGGTTCTCCCACTCGGCGGACTCGCGGGTGGTGGCCAGCAGCTTGGCCGCGGGGACGTGGTCGCCCCCGGCCGCCGCGACGAGTGCGGGGCCCAGACGGTCGTCGGGCGCGTCGAGCAGTACCTCGTCGTCGGCGGGCAGTCCGGAGGCGAGGCGTGAGGTGTTCCGTGCCATCCGGGCCGTACGGAGGAGAGCGCGCAGCAGTGCCATGGTGTCGACCATTGAAAGCCGCAGGTCGGAGCAGTGCCAGAGGTGGGCGGTGACACTTTCGTAACCACCGTTTGGTTGTGCGACACACGGTCAAGGGCGGCTAAAAGGTTGATGGAGATCCGGTGTGCGGCACCGGCCTCCCGGAAGCCGAGCGGGGCCCGGTCCGCCGTGCGGAGGACCGGGCGGCGGAACGGACGGGAGAGGGCTCGGACGCGAGACGGTACGGGCAGGTGGCGGCACGGATCGGAGGCCGCACTTCGGCACAGCCCCTCGCGACCGGCGCCCCGCGCGTCATCCCGGGCCCCCTTCGCGACCGGCGCTCCGCGCGTCAGCCGGGCTCCCTTCGTGCCGGCGCTCCGCGCGTCAGCCGGCCCCCCTCGCCCCGACGGCCCGCGCGTCAGCCCCGGCGCCCCGCGCGTCGGCCCGCGCGTCAGCCCCGTCGCAGCAGTCGTGTGGCCCCCGCGGCCACCGTCGTCGCCAGGATCCAGCCGAGGAGGATCACCACCGCCGCCAGCCACTGCCAGCCGCCGCGCAGCTGCCAGAATCCGGCCTGGCCCAGGTCGATGACCGGCAGCAGCAGATCCAGGGCGAAGAGCGAGGCGTTCCACGGGGGATGCCCGTCGCCGTTGGCCGGGGTGCGGCCGGCGTGCGCGAACGCGACCGACGTCGCCGCCCACAGCACCGCCATCCACAGGGCCGCCCGGCCCGGCCGGTACCCGTAGGCGACCGTCCAGTCCTGCGCGTAGCCCCAGAGCTTGGCGGCCAGCGGCAGGGTCTCGCGGCGGCGGCGCTGCTTGGCGAGCAGCACCTCGCGGGCGTCCTCGTCCTCGCCGGAGTTGCGCAGCACCGTGGCCAGACGCTCGTACGGCTCCGGGTTGTACTCGGCGGTCGCCGCCGTCACCCACTCCAGGCGCCGGGTCAGCGGGAAGGCGCCCTGCGGGACCAGGCTCTCGTACGTGAAACCGCCCATGTGGAGGTTGCCCGGCGCCGGCCAGCTGGACGCCCGGTCCACCAGGTTGACGATCCGCGCCCCGGACAGCACGACCTTGCCGCGCTCGGGCCGCTCGCCGAGGAAGCGCAGCTCGGGCGTCTGGACCCGGAGCAGCGACAGCTCCTGGTCGTCGTCGAAGGTGAAGCGGGCCCGCTCGAGGTCGAGCGCGTCACCGAACCGCCCGTCGTCCAGGCGGACCCCGCCCTGGCACTCGAACCGCTGCACCAGCGTGCCGCGCGCAGGTGTGGTGCCGCTGGTCAGCACCGGATTGCCGAGGCCCGCGGGGGTCATGTACAGCGTGCGGTTGACGGTCAGCTGGGGGGCGTTGAGGGCGAGCCGGGTGTACGGGTTGCTCAGCCTGCTGCCGCGCAGACTCAGCGACACGCCCACGGTGGCGCCGCGCAGGCTCAGCTCGCCGTGCGACTCCAGCATCTCGGCCTGGAGGTCCTGTCCGACGGTCATGCCGTCGCCGGTGATGGAACGCCCGCGCCGGTCCCGGTAGACCACGGCCTGGTTGAGCAGCAGGTCCGTGCCGATGTGCGCGTCCGTCAGCCGTACCCCGTTGTGGAAGCGGCAGCGCGGCAGATGAAGATCGCCCTCGGTGTGCAGCCGGGCCGCCTCCAGGCGCGGCACCGCGCAGTCCACCAGCCGTACGGTCGTGAACCGCGCCTCCGGCAGCAGGACCTCCTTCTCGAACCGGCACCCCTTCAGCTCCACGTACGGCACCACCGTGCCGCCCGCGAGATCGAGCACATCGGTGATCCGCACGCCGGTCAGCTTCAGGGAAGCGACCCGGCCCTGGAGGGCGGGCGGCCCGTCGAGCAGCAGCCAGGCGACTATCCGGGCCCGGACACTCCGCTCGGGCCCCCACGGATGGCCGCCGTGCGGATCGTCGACGGTGGTGTCGCCGGCGCGCAGGTCGTACACGCTGCCGTTGCGGAAGGCCTGCCACATCCCGGCTTCGGCGGCGGTCAGTTCGTCCGGCAGGTCCCCGGTGCGGATGCCGGCACCCTCGGTCACGGCACGTCCCTTCCTCCCCAGCTACTCGCGGGTTTCGTACATTCGTGCAATGCCCGCTCAGTGACGGCCCGAACGCTACTGGTGACGGGGATCTTCCGCGGAACCGAAGGTGGCTTGTATCAGCCATTGATACGGGCGTCCGGCGCCTTGTCGCCGTCTGAGAGAATTGGGTCCGTGATCTCCCGAATCGATCTGCGCGGCGACGCCCTCCCCGAGGGGTCCGCCCTGCGCGACCTGCTGCCCCGAGCCGACTTCGACGTCTCGGCCGCCCTGGAGAAGGTGCGACCGATCTGCGAGGCCGTGCATCATCGGGGCGACGCGGCGCTGATCGACTACGCGGAGAGGTTCGACGGAGTACGGCTGGACTCCGTACGTGTTCCGGCCCGGGCCATCGCCGACGCCCTGGAGCAGCTCGACCCCGCCGTGCGCGCGGCCCTCGAGGAGTCCATCCGCCGCACCCGTCTCGTCCACCGCGAACAGCGCCGCACGACGCACACCACCCAGGTCGTGCCGGGCGGCTCGGTCACCGAGAAGTGGGTACCCGTCGACCGCGTGGGGCTCTACGCCCCCGGCGGCCGCTCCGTGTACCCGTCTTCCGTGATCATGAACGTGGTCCCGGCGCAGGAAGCCGGCGTCGGGTCCATCGCGCTCGCCTCCCCGGCCCAGTCCGAGTTCGGCGGCCTGCCGCACCCGACGATCCTCGCCGCCTGCGCCCTCCTCGGCGTCGACGAGGTGTACGCGGCCGGCGGCGCCACGGCCGTCGCGATGTTCGCGTACGGCACCGAGTCCTGCCCGTCCGCCGACATGGTCACCGGCCCCGGCAACATCTGGGTCGCCGCGGCCAAGCGCTACTTCACCGGCCGGATCGGGATCGACGCCGAGGCCGGCCCGACCGAGATCGCGGTCCTCGCGGACGACACCGCCGACCCGGTGCACGTCGCCGCCGACCTGATCAGCCAGGCCGAGCACGACCCGCTCGCCGCCGCCGTCCTGGTCACCGACTCGGCGGCCCTCGCGGACGCGGTGGAGAAGGAGCTGGAGCCGCAGGTCACGGCCACCAAGCACATCGACGACCGGATCGTCCCCGCCCTGCGCGGCAGGCAGTCCGCGATCGTCCTCGTCGACGGAATCGACGAGGGCCTGCGGGTCGTCGACGCGTACGGCGCCGAGCACCTGGAGATCCAGACGGCGGACGCGGCGGCGGTCGCCGACCGGGTCAGGAACGCCGGAGCGATCTTCGTCGGCCCCTGGGCCCCGGTCTCGCTCGGCGACTACGCGGCGGGCTCCAACCACGTCCTGCCCACCGGCGGTTGCGCCTGCCACTCCTCGGGCCTGTCCGTCCAGTCCTTCCTGCGCGGCATCCACATCGTCGACTACACGAAGGACGCGCTCGCCGACGTCGCCCATCACGTGGTGACGCTCGCGGAGGCGGAGGACCTGCCCGCGCACGGCGCGGCGATCAAGGCAAGGTTCGGCTGGAAGGTACCCGAAGGCAAGTGACCGGCATCGACGATCTCCCCGTACGGGACGAGTTGCGCGGCAAGACCCCCTACGGCGCACCCCAACTCGACGTCCCCGTACGCCTGAACACCAACGAGAACCCCTACCCGCTGCCCGAGCCGCTCGTCGAGCGGATCACCGAGCGGGTCCGCGAGGCCGCCCGCGGCCTCAACCGCTACCCCGACCGCGACGCGGTGGAGCTGCGGACCGAGCTGGCCGCCTATCTGACGAAGACCGGCAAGCACCTGGTCGGCACCGAGAACGTCTGGGCCGCCAACGGCTCCAACGAGGTCATCCAGCAACTGCTCCAGACCTTCGGCGGACCCGGCCGCAGCGCGATCGGCTTCGAGCCCTCGTACTCGATGCACGCGCTCATCGCGCGCGGCACGGGCACGGCCTGGATCTCGGGTCCCCGGAGCGGGGACTTCACCATCGACCTCCTCGCCGCCGAGCGGGCGATCGCCGAGAACCGGCCGGACGTCGTCTTCGTCACCACCCCCAACAACCCCACGGGCAACGCGGTCCCGCCCGAGACGGTCCTCGCGCTCTACGAGGCCGCGCAGGCGGCGAAGCCGTCGATGGTCGTGATCGACGAGGCGTACATCGAGTTCAGCCACGGCGACTCGCTGCTGCCGCTGCTGGAAGGTCGGCCGAATCTCGTCGTCTCCCGGACGATGTCGAAGGCCTTCGGCGCCGCCGGACTGCGCCTCGGGTATCTCGCCGCGCACCCGGCGGTGGTGGACGCCGTCCAGCTCGTACGGCTGCCGTACCACCTGTCGGCCGTCACGCAGGCGACCGCGCTGGCCGCCCTGGAACACACCGACACGCTGCTCGGCTACGTCGAGCAGCTGAAGGCCGAGCGGGACCGGCTGGTCGTCGAACTGCGCGCGGCCGGCTACGAGGTGACCGAGTCGGACGCGAACTTCGTGCAGTTCGGGCGGTTCGCCGACGCCCACGCCGCCTGGCGGAAGATCCTCGACCGGGGCGTCCTGGTCCGGGACAACGGTGTACCGGGGTGGCTGCGGGTCTCCGCCGGAACCCCGGAGGAAAACGACGCGTTCCTCGACGCGGTACGTGAGATGAAGAAGGAGCAGAGCGCATGAACCGCGTAGGACGCGTGGAGCGGGTGACGAAGGAGACGTCGGTCCTCGTCGAGATCGATCTCGACGGCTCCGGCAAGGTCGACGTGGCCACCGGCGTCGGTTTCTACGACCACATGCTCGACCAGCTCGGCCGGCACGGTCTGTTCGACCTGACGGTGAAGACCGAGGGCGACCTGCACATCGACTCGCACCACACCATCGAGGACACCGCCCTCGCGCTGGGTGCCGCCTTCAAGCAGGCACTCGGCGACAAGGTGGGGATCTACCGCTTCGGCAACTGCACGGTCCCGCTGGACGAGTCGCTCGCCCAGGTGACCGTCGACCTGTCCGGCCGCCCCTACCTCGTGCACACCGAGCCCGAGAAGATGGCGCCGATGATCGGCGAGTACGACACGACGATGACCCGGCACATCCTGGAGTCCTTCGTCGCCCAGGCCCAGATCGCGTTGCACGTGCACGTGCCCTACGGGCGCAACGCGCACCACATCGTGGAGTGCCAGTTCAAGGCGCTGGCCCGTGCCCTGCGTTACGCCTCCGAGCGCGACCCGCGCGCCGCCGGCATCCTCCCCTCCACGAAGGGCGCGCTGTGACAGGCCTGTCGAGCATCCTGATCGTCGTCGGCCTCTTCCTCCTCGGAGGCATCTACTCCTTCGTCAAGCAGGACATGCCCAAGAGCCTTGTCGTGCTGCTGTCCATCGGCGCCGCGATGTGTCTCGTCGCGGGCGTCATGAGGCTGGAGGTGTGGAGTTGAGCGCATCCAAGAAGGTCGTCGTCTTCGACTACGGCTTCGGAAACGTACGGTCCGCCGAGCGCGCCCTCGCACGCGCCGGCGCCGAGGTCGAGATAACGCGCGACTTCGACACCGCGATGAACGCCGACGGTCTGCTGGTGCCCGGCGTCGGCGCCTTCGCCGCCTGCATGCAGGGCCTCAAGGAGGCGCGCGGCGACTGGATCATCGGCCGCCGGCTGTCCGGCGGCCGTCCCGTCATGGGCATCTGCGTCGGCATGCAGATCCTCTTCTCGCGCGGCATCGAGCACGGCGTGGAGACCGAGGGCCTGGACGAGTGGCCGGGCACGGTCGGGCCGCTGGAGGCCGACGTCGTGCCCCACATGGGCTGGAACACCGTCGACACCCCGGCCGGCTCACGGCTCTTCGCCGGTCTCGACGCCGACGCGCGCTTCTACTTCGTCCACTCCTACGCCGTCCACGACTGGTCCCTGGAAGTCGGCAACCCGCTGCTGCGCGCACCCGTGGTGACCTGGTCGACGCACGGCAAGCCCTTCGTGGCGGCCGTCGAGAACGGCGCCCTGTCGGCCACGCAGTTCCACCCCGAGAAGTCCGGCGACGCCGGAGCCCAGCTCCTCACCAACTGGATCGGAACACTGTGAGCAAGCTCGAACTCCTCCCCGCCGTCGACGTCCGCGACGGCCAGGCCGTCCGTCTCGTGCACGGCGAGTCCGGGACCGAGACCTCGTACGGCTCCCCCCTGGAGGCCGCTCTGGCCTGGCAGAGCGCGGGCGCCGAGTGGCTGCACCTCGTCGACCTGGACGCCGCGTTCGGCACCGGCGACAACCGGGACCTGATCTCCGAGGTCACCAAGGCGATGGACATCAAGGTCGAGCTGTCGGGCGGCATCCGGGACGACGCCTCCCTGGCGGCCGCCCTCGCGACCGGCTGCACCCGGGTGAACCTCGGCACCGCCGCCCTGGAGACCCCCGAGTGGGTCGCCAAGATCATCGCCGAGCACGGCGACAAGATCGCGGTCGGCCTCGACGTCCGCGGCACGACCCTGCGCGGCCGCGGCTGGACCCGCGACGGCGGAGACCTGTACGAGACGCTGGAGCGCCTCAACTCCGAGGGCTGCGCGCGCTATGTGGTGACGGACATCGCCAAGGACGGCACGCTGCAGGGCCCGAACCTGGAACTGCTGCGCACCGTGTGCGCGGCGACCGACCGCCCGGTGGTCGCCTCCGGCGGGGTGTCGTCGCTGGACGACCTGCGCGCCATCGCCGAGCTCGTGCCGCTCGGCGTCGAGGGCTCCATCGTCGGCAAGGCCCTGTACGCCAAGGCGTTCACCCTCGAAGAGGCCCTGGCGGCGGTAGCCCGGTGAGCGCCGTACGCCGCGTCTCGACCGGCGCGCCCTGGGAGGACACCTTCGGTTACTCCCGCGCGGTGGAACTGCCGAACGGCCTGGTGCTGGTGTCCGGCTGCACCTCCGTGATCGACGGCCAGATCGCCGAAGGCGACCCGTACGAGCAGGCGCTCAACTCCTTCCGCGTCGCGTTCGACGCGCTGGAGCAGCTCGGCCTCGGCCGCGACGACGTCGTCCGTACGCGGATGTACATCACCCATGCCCGGGACGTGGAGGCTGTCGGCCGCGCCCACAAGCTGCTGTTCGACGTCGTCCGCCCCGCCGCCTCCATGATCATCGTCGCGGGTCTGGTGGACTCGCGGCTCGTGGTCGAGGTCGAGGTGGAGGCGTTCCGTTCCGCCGAGGACCCTGCCGGACGGTCCGGCGAAGACCCCACAGAACAGGGAGAAGCGCAGTCATGACCCTGGCGGTCCGAGTGATTCCCTGCCTGGACGTGGACAACGGCCGGGTCGTCAAGGGCGTCAACTTCCAGAACCTGCGCGACGCGGGCGACCCCGTCGAGATGGCCAAGGTGTACGACGCCGAGGGCGCCGACGAGCTCACGTTCCTGGACATCACCGCGTCCTCGGGCAACCGTGAGACCACGTACGACGTGGTGCGGCGTACGGCCGAGCAGGTCTTCATCCCGCTGACGGTCGGCGGCGGTGTCCGCACCGCCGCGGACGTCGACAAGCTGCTGAGGGCCGGCGCCGACAAGGTCGGCGTCAACACGGCCGCCATCGCCCGGCCCGACCTCATCCGGGAGATCGCGGAGCGGTTCGGGCGGCAGGTGCTCGTGCTGTCGGTGGACGCCCGCAGGACCGAGGGCGGTTCCTTCGAGGTGACCACGCACGGCGGTCGCCAGGGCACCGGCATCGACGCCGTCGAGTGGGCCCACCGGGCCGCCGACCTGGGCGCGGGCGAGATCCTGCTCAACTCGATGGACGCGGACGGCACGAAGGACGGCTACGACATCGAGATGATCGAGGCCGTACGCAAGCACGTCACCGTTCCGCTGATCGCCAGCGGCGGTGCCGGCCGGCTCGGTCACTTCCCGCCGGCCATCGAGGCGGGCGCCGACGCGGTGCTGGCCGCGTCCGTCTTCCACTTCGGGGACCTGCGGATCGGCGAGGTCAAGGACGCCCTGCGCGAGGCGGGCCATCCCGTCCGCTGACGATCCCGCACCACCGCACCACCGTTCACGGCCCGCACCCGGGCAGCCTCAGCTGCCGGGTGCGGGCCGTGTCCTGTGCGGGCCGTGTATTTTGCGGGGCCGTGTTCTGTGCGGGGCCGTGTTCTGTGCCCGAGGGACCCGACCCGCGCCGCGGACCCTCGGCACCGCGGGTCGGGGCCGGGGTGCGAGGGGCCGGCGGTGTGCCGGGTGCGGGGGTGTGCGGGCCAAGACCGGTGATTCTGCCGATGTACGGGCCGGGTTCGGGGCGGACAGTTGCCACCGCAACCACCGAGACGGACCCCCGCCGTCATCGCAGCGTGCGCCTTCCGACCCATGCCAGGGCGGCGCTCCGGCCGCGGCGCGGGTCCGTCCTCCCTCACCGAGAGGATGCACCCACCGTGCAGCAGCCGAACCGCCCCTTCCCCGCCGCACCCGTCGGCCCCGATCCGTCCCCCCGCCGCCCGCACCGGCTCACGAGCCGTCTGGCGCGGGCCGGCCTCGCGGTGCTCCTGGCCGCGGGCGGCCTCGTCGCCGCGCAGGCCACCGGAGCGCAGGCCATCGGAGCACCGGTCGTCTCGGCGCAGGCCGCCGCGAACCCGTACGAGCGCGGCCCCGCCCCCACGGTCGCCAGTATCGAGGCCGCCCGTGGGTCGTACGCCGTCTCCCAGACCACCGTCTCCTCGCTGTCCGTGAGCGGCTTCGGCGGCGGCACCGTCTACTACCCGACCTCGACCAGCGACGGCACCTTCGGCGCGGTCGTCATCTCACCCGGGTACACGGCCTACCAGTCGTCCATCTCCTGGCTCGGGCCCCGGCTCGCCTCCCAGGGCTTCGTGGTGTTCACCATCGACACCCTCACGACCCTCGACCAGCCCGACAGCCGTGGCCGGCAGTTGCTGGCCGCGCTCGACTACCTGACGCAGCGCAGTTCCGTGCGGACCAGGATCGACAGCAGCCGGCTCGGGGTCATGGGGCACTCGATGGGCGGTGGCGGCACGCTGGAGGCCGCGAAGAGCCGCCCGTCGCTCCAGGCGGCGATCCCGCTCACCGGCTGGAACCTGGACACCACCTGGCCGGAGATCAAGACGCCGACCCTGATCGTGGGCGCCGACGGCGACACGATCGCACCGGTGGCCACGCACTCCCAGCCCTTCTACAGCAGTCTGCCGAGCACGCTCGACAAGGCGTATCTGGAACTCAGGGGCGCCACCCACTTCACGCCCAACAGCTCGAACACGACGATCGCGAAGTACAGCATCTCGTGGCTGAAGCGGTTCATCGACAATGACACCCGCTACGAGCAGTTCCTCTGCCCGCTGCCGCAGGCCTCGCTGACGATCGCCGAGTACCGGGGCAACTGCCCGCACACCTCCTGACCGCTCGGCGCGGTCCGACCAGTGCACAGGTGACGGCCGCCGTTCCGGTGGCCGTCACCCGCGTGCGGGGGTGGCCCCGAGGCGGACCGCGGTCCTTGTGCGGGCGCACAAGCCTTGCGTGACGAGCCTGGGAGCACGCCCAGCCGAAGCCCCGCGAGGGCCTGTCCGCCCAGGTCACAGGGGTTGTCCAAGCCCGCGGGGACAAGTGAACGTGGGACTTCCGCCATCGTTTACGCGGAAGTAACGTGGCGGTCGTGACGGGAAACGCGACTGCGCGAAGTCCACTCCGGACGGCGGGCCGGAGACCATTACCGCCGCCCGCTCGGAGTGCGTCGGACGAGCCGGGCCCGGGCCGCGACCCCGGTCGGCCAACCGCTCCCGGGCGGGAGCGGGAATCCCTCCCGGCGCCGGGTTCCACGGCGCCGCCTGCCGCCGGACCCGGCCCGGCGGCACTCCTCCGTCGCGCCGGTCCCGGCGACGGAAGCGCGGGCCGACGCCGGGAGCGTCCGGAACCCCGGGCCGGTACGGGCACCGGTCCCGGTGACGACCCCGCGGTATACGACTCGGCTCCGACCGGCACCCCGTCACCGGGGTCCGGAGAGGGAGCCGAGCCCGGTACACCGCTCGCCACCCGACTTGACGCGTCGGCGGGCACACCGCCCGGCACCCGGCCCGAGGCACCGCCCGACGCCCGGCCCGGCCCGGACCGGCTGCCGACCGGTGAGCCGTCGGGCCTTCCCCCCTCCGGCTCCTCGGGCCCCTCGGGTTCCTCGGGTTCCTCGGGTTCCTCGGGTTCCTCGGGTTCCTCGGGTTCCTCGGGTTCCTCCGGTTCGGCCGGTTCGGCCGGGCTGTTCGCCCACGAGTCCGAAGAGGCCGAGCCCGCCATCCCGTCGGGTGCGTCGGCGGGTACACCGCCGGGCACCCGGCCCGCGGCGCCGCCCGGCACCCGGACCGGCGCCTCGCCAGGAAGGGACCGGCTGCCGGCCGGTGAGCCGTCGGCCCTTCCCCCCGCCAGCATCGCCAGCCCGTCCGGCTCCTCCGGGCTGTTCGTCGGCGAGCCCGTCGGGGCCGCCGTATCCGCCGTCCTGGAGGGCGTCGAGTGTCCGGACGCTCTGCGTGAGGCCCTGGTGGGCCTGTTGTTGTTGGTGGAGGCCGAGCGGGCGTGGGACATGAGGGCCGCCGGGGTGGACGCCGCGGTGGTTCTCGGGGCGGCCGGGGCGGGCGGTCTCGCCGCGGACGCCCTCGACGCCGCCGAGGCCTCGGGACTCCTCCGGCTCACCGGAGGCCGCGTCCGCGTCGTCGTTCCGGGTCCGGCCCGCACCGTCTACGCGACCGTCCCGCCCGCCCGGCGGCGCGCGGCCCACCGGCTGCTGGCCGCTGCCCACACCGGGGGCCCGCAAGCCCTGCCCGTCCTCTTCCACCGGGCCTCGGCGGCCACCGCTCCCGCGCCCCGCCTCGGGGACGCGCTCGCCGCGGCTGCGGCGCTGCCCGGCGGCGGACCCACGCACGCGGAGCGATCGGCGGCCTGGGCGCGGTCGGCCGAGCTGGCCGTCGACGAGGGCCTGCGCGCCGTCCGCCTGATCCACGCCGCCGATCAGGCGCGGCTGGCGGGACTGCCGCACCGCGCGCGGGAGTTGCTCGCGCAGGCCGGGTGCGAGGGGCCGCACGACGCCGTGCGCGGCTCGGCCCAGCTGGTGAGCGGACAGCTCGCGCTGCAGGACGGCCCGGTCGCCGACGCCCGTGAAGCCCTGCTGCTGGCCGCCGAGTCACTGGCTGCCACCGACCCGCACCGCGCCCTGGCCGCCCGTCTCGCCGCCGTGGAGGCGTCCTGGGCGATGGGTGACGCGGCGGCCTGCCGGGAAGCCCTGGACCTCGCCCCGGCGCGGCCGGAACCCGACCGGCGGCTCGCGGCGTACCGGGCGGGCATGTCCGCCGTGATGCACGGCCGTCTGGACACGGGACGGCAGCCGTTGCGGGAGGTGGTGGCCGGAGCGGGGGCGGCGGGAATCCTCGACAGCCCCGAGGTCCTCCTGCGGGCCGGGGGCGCCGCACTCGTCGTCGGTGATCTCCCCGCCGCCTGCCGCGCCAACTCCCGTGCGCTGGCCGTCGCCAGGGCCCGGGGCCCGCACATCCTGATCGCCCAGGCGCTGGAACGCCTGGCCTACGGAGAGCTGCGCGCCGGCCGGCACGCCCGCGCCCGCGCCCACGCCGAGGACGGCCTGCGCACGGCCATCGGCGCCGGTCAGGACAACCTCGCGGCGCATCACCACGCGATCCTCGCGCTGGTGGCGTCGGTCGAGGGATCCTCGGAGGCCGTGGCCGAGCATGCCGCCGCCGCCGAACGCGTCGCCGCGCCGCACGGTCTGGTGCAGGCGGCCACACTGGCGCAATGGGCGCGGGCCCGCGCCGATCTCGCCGACGGCCGGCTCGCCGAGGCCGCCGCGCGGCTCGGCCCCCTGGTCGGCGCCGGGCCGCGCCGAGGTCACTTCGCGGTACGGATGCTCGCGGTCCCCTGCTTCGTGGAGGCCGCGGCCCGCACCGGCCAGGCGGAAGCCGCCCGGTCCGCGGTGGCCGAGTTCGCGCACTGGACCGCGCAGGGCGCCGACCCCCAGGCCCCGGCCCAACTGGCCCGCTGCCGCGCGCTGCTGAGCGGCCCCGAGGAACGCGAGGCGCTGTTCACCACCGCGCTCGCCCGTCACGACGAGGTGACGGGGGACTTCGAGCGCGGCCGCACCCAGCTCCTGTACGGCGGCTGGCTGCGGCGCCGGCGCAGACCGGGTGAGGCCCGCGGCCGGCTGCGGGACGCGCTGGTGTCCTTCGAGCGGGGCGGGGCGCTCGGCTGGGCCGCGCAGGCGAGGGCCGAACTGCGGGCCACCGGGGACGCCGGACCGTGCGAGCCGGACGGTCCGCTCGCCGTCCTGACCCCTCAGCAACTGCGGATCGCCCGCTGCGTGGCCGAGGGGGCCACCAACCGAGAGGTGGCGCTGCGGCTGTCCGTGAGCCCCCGCACCGTGGACCACCACCTGCGCAATGTCTTCGCCGCCCTGGGGGTCCGCTCCCGTGTCGAGCTCTCCCGATGGGTGGACCGGGCAGAGAAGACCACCGCACACCCCTAGGTACCGACCGGGCGGTATGTCATCCTGCGGGATCAGGAGGTCCGGAGCACCCGTGTGCCGCGCGTCGGCCGACCGGGCGTCCCGGACCGAGCCGACTCCGGTGGAGGACAGCGATGCAGCACCTCGTACCCGCCCACGTGCGGCCCCTGCCCGGACCGCGGCCACGGGTAGCCGCCCGCCCGGCCGTCGACGCGGAGGCCCTCTCGGTGCTGCACCGCGCCGCCCGGGCGCTGATGGCCGGGCTGCCCGAACTCACGGAACGCCTGATGGACCTTCTCCGGGAGCGCGAACCCGCGTACCGCGCGGCCCTGGAGGCCGACGCGGAGAGCGTGCGCGACGAGGTGCAGCGCTCGCTGCGGCTCAACGTCGGATCGCTGATCCGGCCCGGTGAACTGCGTGAGGACGCCCGCCGCTGCTCCTGGGCCATCGGCAGGGCGCGCGCCGAACGCGGCCTCCCGCTGGACGCCCTGCTGCGCGCGTTCCGGCTGGGCGGCGGCATGATCTGGCAGGAGCTCGTCGACGAGACGACCCGCCGCCACCCCTCCGACGCACGTCTGCTGGTGCACGTGGCAGCCGATGTGTGGAACTTCGTCGACGACCACTGCGCCGTCGTCACGGACGCCTACCGCCAGACGGAACGCGAGCTGATGTGGCGCCGGGAGAACCGGCTGCGGCTGATGACGGCCGCACTGCTCGACGGCACCGCGCGGATCGCCGATCTGCCGGCCACCGCGGCCGCCCTGGGGCTTCCCGAACAGGGCCGGTACGCGGTCGTGCTGGCCCGCCTGCCCGTCGGCCGGGCACTGGCGGACGTGCGGGGCCAGGTGCACCTCTCGGGTCTGCGGGTCCTCTGGTACCGCGACCGCGACCGGGACAGCGGCGGGAGCTACGGCATCGTCCTGCTCGGCGACCATCCCTACGACGGGGACGAGCCCGGTCACGGCCACGAGAGCGGGCTCCTCGACGCCGGTCCCGAGCCGAGGCCCGCCCCGGCGGCCGAGGGCGGTCCAGGCGGCGGCGACGGCCGCGGCGGGGAGCGCCCCCGGACGCACGGGCTCGATGTGGACGCGGGGGAGATCGGCCGTCGGCTGACCGCCCCGCCGGTGGCCAGGATCGGCGTGAGCCCGGTGGTGGAAGGCCTCGCGGCGATCGGTGACGCCCGCCGGCTGGCCGACACGGCGCTGCGCGCCTGCCCGCGATCCGGCGGAACCGTCGTGCTGGAGGAGCACCTGCCCGCCGCGCTCGTCGTCTCCGCGCCGGTCCTCGGCGCGGCGCTCTCCGAGCGGGTTCTCGGGCCGCTGCTGCGGCTGGACCTGTCCGACCGGGACATCATGCTCGACACCCTGACGGCCTGGCTCGCCTGCGACGGTTCCGCCCAGCGGGCCGCCGGCCGCCTCTACTGTCACCGCAACACGGTCCTGAACCGGCTGCGCCGCTGCGAACAGCTCACCGGACGCTCCCTCACCCGGCCCGCGGACGTCGTGGAACTGTCGCTGGCCCTGGCCGCCCACTCGCTGCTCGACCCGTGAGCGGCCGCAGGGCCGCCGCCCGCGCCGCCCGCGCCGCCCGCGCCGCCCGCGCCGCCCGCGCCGCCCGCGCCGCCCGGGTCGCCCGCGCCGGACGCTCCGTGCGCTGATCCCGTTCGTCGGGGAAACCCCGGTCACCGGGTGGCCGGGGTTTCGTCCTCGACAGATGTGAAAGAAAAGTTGCGCAATTTTAGTTGCGCAACTTTTCTTTCACATCTAGGGTCGGGTCATGGCCAGCAAGGAGAACCGCCGGATCACGGACGTGGGCACGCTCAAAGCCCTCGGACACCCGCTGCGGATACAGCTGTACCGCGCTCTGCTCGTCGCGGGTGCGGCCACCGCGTCCCAGCTGGGCGAGCAGGTCGACGAGGCGCCCTCGCTCGTCAGCTACCACCTGCGCAAACTCGCCGAGCACGGGCTGATCGAGGAGGCCGAACCGCGCAGCGGGGACGGTCGTGAGCGGTGGTGGCAGCCGGCGTCGGACGGCGTCAGTGTCCGGGGCGTCGACTTCCGGGACGCGCCGGAGAAGGAGGCCGCCCATCTCGCCTTCACCCGGATCTACCACGACCAGCGCAGCGACCTCTACCGGCGATACCTCGACGAACGAGGCACCTGGCCGGCCGAGTGGAATGACGCCGCGGCCGACGTGGAGGGGACCCTGCGGCTGACGGCGGTCCAACTGGGCGCGCTGAAGGACGAGTTGCTCGCCGTCGTCAAGAAGTACGACGAGAAGGGCCGCGCGGACGAAGCGGCCGGCGCCACCGAAGGGCGCGAGAACGTCGCGCTGCACCTGTACGGATTCCCGTTCCGCGTCTGACCCCGAGAGGACCCGGCTCCGTGACCACGACCGTCATACCGCCCGCCCCCCAGGCCCCCGCCTCCCAGGCCCCGGGCAGACCTGCCCATCGCGACGGCAACGTCCTGCGCTGGCTCGGTGCCTACACCTCGTCGATGATCGGCGACAACGTCTGCTACATCGCGCTGTCCTGGGCGGCCGTGCAGTCCGGAACGCCGGCGCAGGCAGGGCTGGTGATGACCGTGAGCGCGGTTCCCCGGGCGCTGTTGATGCTCGGCGGTGGCGTGGTCGCCGACCGGTTCGGGCCCCGGAAAGTCGTCATCGGCAGCGACGCCGTGCGCTGCGTCGCCGTGCTCTCCCTGGCCGCACTGCTGTTCGCGACCAGCCCGGGCCTGTGGCTGCTGGCCCTGCTCGCCGTCGTCTTCGGCATCGTCGACGCCGTCTTCATGCCCGCCGTGGGTGCCCTGCCGGCCCGCATCACGAGCCGGGACCAACTCGCCCGCGTCCAGGGCATGCGGGGCCTGGCGATCCGCTTCTCCAACGTGGTCGGCGCACCACTCGGCGGTCTCGGTGTGGCCCTCGGGGGAGCCGCGGCGGCCTTCGGACTCGCGGGGATGCTGATCGCCGTGTCGGTGCCGCTGCTGATCTCCGTACGGATGCGGGAGCTGCCCGCGGGCGACGAGGAGGGGGCGGGCGGGACGCGTGCCCCGGCGGACACGGGCCGCGCGCGCGTGGCCGCCGGTGAGGACGGTACGGAGGCCGAGGGTGCCGCCCCGGGGCAGCCCGCGAAGGCCACCGCCTGGCGGGACCTCCGCGAAGGGCTGCGCTACATCCGGCGCCACCGCGTCCTCGCCCCGCTCATCGCCGCCATCGCCCTCGGCGACCTCGGGTTCGTCGGGCCGCTGAACGTGGGCCTGGCCCTGCTGGCCGACCAGCGGGGCTGGGGCGCGGCCGGGATGGGCTGGGTGCTCGCCGGATTCGGGACCGGCGCGGGGGCCGCCGCGCTGCTGCTGACCGTGCGGGGGCGGCTGCCGCACGCGGGGCGTCTGGCCGCGGCGGCGATCCTGGCGGGCTCGGTCGCGATCGGCGCGCTCGCCTTCGTACCGAACGTCGCGGCGGCCATCGGGGTCGCCCTGCTCGTCGGACTGCTCGCCGGGCTCAGCGGTGCCGTGTGCGGCGCGCTGCTCCAGACCCAGTCCGACCCCGCCTACCTGGGCCGGGTCAGCGCCGTCGCCGGCATCGTCAGCCTGGGCCTCGCCCCGCTCAGCATGCCGCTGACCGCCGCCGCGATCGGCTGGTGGGGCACCGGGCCGGTCTTCGTGACCAGCGCCGCGGTGTGCGCCCTCGGGGGCGTCCTCGCCCTGGCCGTCCGGGACCTGCGGAACGCCGAACTGCCCGGCTGACCGCCGGCTGCCGGCTGCCGAACGGATCCGGCGGTCCATCGGCTGCCGGAGGGCCTGGCGACTATCGGCCGGCGGAGGCCTGGCGACCGTCGGCCGCCGAACGGGTCCGGCGGTCCGGTGACCGCCGAAGGAGTCGGGGCGCACGGTGACCGCCGAAAGGGCCGGACGGCACGGCGGTCGGGTCACCGCCGAAGGGGTCGGGGCGCACGGTGACCGCCGAAAGGGCCGGAAGACACGGCGGCCGATGTCGGCGGAGCGTCACGGCGGCCGATGCCGGCCGGACTTCCTGTCCCCGCACCTGCCGCTCCGGGCATCGATGGGAGCGGGAGTACGCGGACCGACTGATGCAGGCCCGGGGCGCCGGGCGGACCGGTGTCCTCAGATCCCCAGCTGCTTCGCCTCGTGCAGCTTGGCGATCGCCTCCTTGTCGCCGTCCAGCTCGACATCCGCCACACCCTGCCGGCCGAGCGCGAACAGCAGCAGCTCCGAGGGCTCGCCGGTCACCGTCACGACCGGCGTGCCCTTGTTCAGTACGGTCGTCTGGCCGTTCGGGCGGCGCAGCACCACACCCGTCGGGGCGCCGCGGCCCATCAGCCGGGCCGTGCGGTCGAGCCGCGACCACAGGGCCTCCTGGAACACCGCGTCCAGCTCCCGCGGCGTCCAGTCCGGCCGCGCGCGCCGCACGTCCTCGGTGTGGACGTAGAACTCGACCACGTTCGACGCCTCGTCGATCTGCTTCAGGGAGAACGGCGAGAAGCGGGGCGGGCCGATACGGATCAGCTGGACCAGTTCCTCGTACGGCTTCTCGGCGAACTCCGTCATCACCCGCTCCAGGCGGGGCCCGAGCTGCTTGACGAGAAGGCCGCCGGCGGCGTCGGGGCGGCGCTCGCGCACCACCACGTGCGCGGCGAGATCCCGGCTGGTCCAGCCCTCGCACAGGGTGGGCGCGTCCGGGCCCACCGCCTCCAACAGATCGGCGAGGAGAAGTCGTTCACGCTTCGCATGGGTCGACATGTCAGCAAGCCTACGGCCGGGTAGCCGTCGCGCCCAGTGGAGAGCGGGCCGGATCCGACGGGCTCCGCCTGCGGACGGCCACGGGGGTCCGGCCTGTGGACAACGGCCGGGTGCGACGGTCCGGCGCGGCACAATGGCACCCATGACCAGCACGCCTTCGCCCAGCAGCCTGGACCCCGAGATCGCCGCCCGCCTCAAGCGCAGCGCCGACGGACTCGTCCCCGCCATCGCCCAGCAGTACGACACCGGTGAGGTGCTGATGCTCGGCTGGATGGACGACGAGGCGCTGCATCGCACCCTCACCACGGGCCGCTGCACCTATTGGTCGCGCAGCCGCCAGGAGTACTGGGTCAAAGGCGACACCTCCGGCCACTTCCAGCACGTCAAGTCCGTGGCCCTGGACTGCGACGCCGACACCGTCCTCGTGCGCGTCGACCAGGTGGGCGCCGCCTGCCACACCGGAGCCCGCACCTGTTTCGACGCCGACGTGCTGCTGAAGGACCCCGGCCACCGCCCCGAGGACGCCGATTCCGGCGTACCCGCCCGGAATCAGTAAGGTCAGCCGCCATGGACCTCGAGACGTTCCGCAAGCTGGCCACCGACCGCCGTGTCATCCCCGTCAGCCGCAAACTGCTCGCGGACGGCGACACGCCGGTCGCGCTCTACCGCAAGCTGGCCGCCGAGCGCCCCGGCACGTTCCTGCTCGAATCCGCGGAGAACGGCCGTACCTCCCTGTCCTGGTCCCGCTACTCCTTCGTGGGCGTCCGCTCCGCCGCGACCCTCACCGAGCGGGACGGACAGGCGCACTGGCTCGGCACACCGCCCGTCGGCGTCCCCGTGGACGGCGATCCGCTCGCGGCCCTGCGCGCCACCATCGAGGCCCTGCACACCCCGCACGGCGAGGGACTGCCTCCCTTCACCGGCGGCATGGTCGGCTATCTGGGCTACGACATCGTGCGCCGCCTGGAGAAGATCGGCCCCGGCGAGCGGGACGACCTGAAGCTGCCCGAGCTGACCATGCTGCTCACCAGCGACCTCGCCGTCCTGGACCACTGGGACGGCTCGGTCCAGCTGATCGCCAACGCGATCAACCACAACGACCTCGACACCGGCGTCGACGAGGCCTACGCGGACGCCGTCGCCCGTCTCGACGCCATGGAGGCCGACCTCTCGCGCGCGGTGTCCCAGCCGCCCGCCGCGCTCCCGCCCTCCGAGCTCCCCGAGTACACCGCGCTCTGGGGCGGCCCCGACTTCCAGGACGCCGTCGAGGACATCAAGGAGCGCATCAGGGCCGGAGAGGCCTTCCAGGTCGTCCCCTCCCAGCGCTTCGAAACGCCGTGCACCGCCAGCGCGTTGGACGTCTACCGGGTACTCCGGGCGACCAACCCGTCGCCGTACATGTACCTGTTCCGCTTCGACGGCTTCGATGTCGTCGGCTCCTCCCCGGAGGCCCTCGTCAAGGTCGAGGACGGGCAGGCGATGGTGCACCCCATCGCCGGCACCCGGCCGCGCGGGGCGACCGTCCAGGACGACCAGGCCCTCGCCGACGAATTGCTCGCCGACCCCAAGGAGCGCGCCGAGCACCTCATGCTCGTCGACCTGGGGCGCAACGACCTCGGACGGGTCTGCGAGCCCGGCTCCGTCGAGGTCGTCGACTTCATGTCCATCGAGCGGTACTCCCACGTCATGCACATCGTCTCCACGGTGACCGGCCGGGTCGCCGCGGGCCGTACGGCCTTCGACGTGCTCACCGCCTGCTTCCCCGCCGGCACCCTCTCCGGCGCGCCCAAGCCGCGCGCGATGCAGATCATCGACGAACTGGAGCCCTCCCGGCGCGGGTTGTACGGCGGCTGCGTCGGCTACCTGGACTTCGCCGGCGACTCCGACACCGCCATCGCCATCCGTACGGCCCTGCTGCGCGACGGCACGGCCTACGTCCAGGCCGGCGCCGGCATCGTCGCCGACTCGGTGCCGGCCGCGGAGGACGACGAGTGCCGCAACAAGGCGGCGGCGGTCCTGCGCGCGGTGCACACCGCGAACCGGCTCGGTCAGTAGACCGCAACGCCGGGTGCCGCAACGGCGACCGGGGGCGGTCCGACCCCGTCCCCGGCCGTACACGCGGCCGATAGGACGAGGCTCACGTGAGCCCCGGGTGACGGTTCGCCCGGGGTTCAGGCGATAGTGGGGTACGTGACTGCTGTACCTCACCCCCGATCCGAAGCCGCGGGACCCGACCGGTCCGGCCGGCGCAGCCTCGCCGTGACCCTGCTGAGCGGCGCGCTCGGCGCGGCCGTGGCCCTGCTGTCCACCCGGCAGAGCTGGGCGGAGGGGACCGTGACCGTGGCCGGCGGAGCCTTCCCGCTGACCGCCAAGGGCAGCGACGTCACGGGTGTGCCCGCGGCGCTCGCCATAGTGGGCCTCGCCGCGCTCGTCGCCGTCTTCGCCGTACGCCGCTCCGGCCGTCTCCTGGTCTCCGCGCTGCTCGCGCTCTCCGGCGCCGGCACCGTCGTCGCCGCCGTCCTCGGCGCGGGCGACAGCTCCGCCCTCGACGAGCGGGCCGCCGCCGCCTCGGGCAACACCGCTGCCACCGCGAGCGGGCTCAGCCACACCGTCTGGCCGTACGTGGCCGCGGCGGGCGGAGCGCTCATCCTGCTCGCCGGGCTGCTCGCCGTGCGCTACGGACGGCTGTGGCCCGCCATGTCCGGCCGCTACGAGCGGGACGGCAGGCCGCGGCCCCGCAAGGTCAAGCCGGTCGACCCGGACCGCCCCGAGGACCTATGGAAGGCCCTCGACCGCGGCGAGGACCCGACCGGTCCCGGCCCCGCAGGGACCTAGGTCCCTGCACCCGCGGGGTCGTTCGCCCCGGGTCCTTCGTCGTGACTCGGCCGGACGGACGCGCGAGCAACGACCCCCCCGCTCACCGCGGGCCCGCACGTACGGGACAATGGACGGTGAGCGTTCGACTCACACACGCATACAGCAACGAGGAGCAAGTCATGGCGGGCAGCAGCCACGGTCACACCCCGGCCGCCTGGACCGGTGTCATCATCGCCTTCATCGGTTTCTGCATCGCGGGTGCCTACATGGTGATGGCCGAACCGCTGGGCTTCTGGGGCGGCATGGTCGTCGTGGTGCTCGGCGGTGTTGTCGGCATGGTCATGCGGAGCATGGGACTGGGCCAGCCGAAGACCTCTTCCGCGCAGCCCGCGCACACGGCGCGCGAGACCGTGGGCGCCGACGCCTGACCCACCTGGGCTCCGCCGAAGGCGGTCCCGGCACATGCCGGGGCCGCCTTTCGCGTACGCGGGCGAGCGCCCGCCACGCGCGAGAGGCAGAATGCGTCGGGTGAACGCCGAAACCCAGAGGGTGACACAGGCCGGGTCCGGGTCCCGTGCCGGTGCCGTGGTGCGGCGGCTCGGCGTTCCCGGCGGAGTGCTCGCGGCCGTCGCCGGGGCCTTCGCGTACGTCGGGGCCGTCGACCCCAATCAGCCCGGTCACTATCCGGTCTGCCCGCTGCTGCGCCTCACGGGCGTGTACTGCCCAGGCTGCGGCGGTCTGCGCAGCGCCCACGCCTTCGTGCACGGAGACCTCGCCACGGCGCTCACGGACAACGCGCTCGCCGTCGGCGGCTACCTGGCCTTCGCGGTGGTGTGGGCCGTCTGGGTGATCCGCGCGGTACGCGGACGACCCGTGCGCCTTGATCTCGGACCGGTCCATCTGTGGAGCGTGGGCGCGTTGGTGCTGGTCTTCACGGTTGTCCGGAACCTGCCGTCCGGCGGCTGGCTACATCCTTGATCAAATGACAAATGTCCAGGTAATGGGACCGGCGTCAACCGGATGCGAGGCCTACGCCTTCCTCCGGATACCATCGCAGTGACCCGACTTTTCCGTCAGGGACGGTGCACCCGGGTCGACTGCTCCACCGCTTCAACCGTCCACCGCAGGGAAGGGGGCCGCTCGCGTGAGTGTGCTCGACGAGATCATCGACGGAGTCCGTGCCGACCTCGCGGAGCGGCAGGCGCGCGTCAGCCTCGACGAGCTCAAGGAGCGCGCGGCGAAGGCTCCTGCGGCCAAGGACGGCGTGGCCGCCCTGCGCGGTGACGGCGTCAAGGTCATCTGCGAGGTCAAGAGGTCCAGCCCCTCCAAGGGCGCGCTCGCCGCGATCGCCGACCCCGCCGCCCTGGCCGCCGACTACGAGGCGGGCGGCGCGGCCGTCATCTCCGTCCTCACCGAACAGCGCCGCTTCGGCGGTTCGCTCGCGGACCTGGAGGCCGTCCGCGCCCGCGTGGACATCCCGGTGCTGCGCAAGGACTTCATCGTCACGTCGTACCAGCTGTGGGAGGCCCGCGCCTACGGTGCCGACCTGGCGCTGCTCATCGTCGCGGCTCTCGACCAGCCCGCCCTGGAGTCCCTCATCGAGCGCGCCGAGTCCATCGGGCTCACGCCGCTGGTCGAGGTGCACGACGAGGACGAGGTCGAGCGCGCGGTGGACGCCGGCGCGAAGATCATCGGTGTCAACGCGCGCAACCTCAAGACGCTCAAGGTCGACCGTACGACCTTCGAGCGGCTCGCCCCCGAGATCCCGGACCACCTCGTCAAGATCGCCGAGTCCGGTGTCCGCGGCCCGCACGACCTCATCGCGTACGCCAACGCGGGCGCCGACGCGGTCCTGGTCGGCGAGTCCCTCGTCACCGGCCGCGACCCGAAGACCGCCGTCTCCGACCTGGTCGCCGCGGGCGCCCACCCGGCCCTGCGGCACGGACGGGACTGACCCGCCGGTGACCGTCCCGACCCTCGCCCCCGCCGTACCCCGTCCGGGCCCGTGCCCCGACGGCGTACCGGCGTGCGCGGGGTCGGCCCTGCCGCGTCCGGCCGGCGAGATCCCGCCGTCCCGGGCCGGGTCACCCGTGCCGGGGCCGGACGGCGGGGGCCCGCTCCCGACCGTCGCGCCCGGCACGCACCCCTCCCTTCCCGGGGACACGTACGCCGGGCGCCCCCGTGTGCCGTCCGCCGCCGTGCTCCCGGTCCCTTCGGCGGCCCGTGACCCCTACGCCCGGCTCGCCCGCGGCTGTCGGCCGCGTGGCTGCCGGGCACCCGCACGCCGGGTGCACGGGCGCCGGGTCCGTTACGTCATCGGCGACGAGCCGGGGCAGGTCAACGGCATGCGATGGCCCGAGCGCGTACGCGCGCTCGCGCCCTTCCCGGCTTAGTCCCCCTCGCGGGTGGACCGAGCCGAGTCCGGCACCCCTGGTCATCGAGGCGGCATGTCCGTCTCCTGCGCGGGCGGTCGGCGGCAGGGCGGGCGGTGTCACCGACGGACCCGTCGGTGACCGCGGAGCGCGGGTGCGTCCGGCTTCCGTGACCCCTGTCCGACCCGTAACCGGGGCTGTCGCCCCTGCGAGGTAACCGCATGCCCAGCGAGTTCTTCATTCCCGACCCCGAAGGTCAGATCCCCAGCGCCGAGGGATACTTCGGCGCGTACGGCGGCAAATTCATCCCGGAAGCGCTGGTCGCCGCCGTGGACGAGGTCGCCGTCGAGTACGACAAGGCGAAGGCGGACCCCGAGTTCGCCCGCGAGCTCGACGACCTGCTCGTCCACTACACCGGGCGGCCGAGCTCACTCACCGAGGTGCCGCGCTTCGCCGAACACGCCGGTGGCGCGCGGATCTTCCTCAAGCGCGAGGATCTCAACCACACCGGCTCACACAAGATCAACAACGTGCTCGGCCAGGCCCTGCTCACCCGGCGCATGGGCAAGACCCGCGTCATCGCGGAGACCGGCGCCGGCCAGCACGGCGTCGCCACCGCCACCGCCTGCGCGCTCTTCGGCCTCGAATGCACCATCTACATGGGCGAGATCGACACCCAGCGCCAGGCCCTCAACGTGGCCCGGATGCGCATGCTCGGCGCCGAGGTCATCGCCGTGAAGTCCGGCTCCCGCACCCTCAAGGACGCCATCAACGAGGCGTTCCGCGACTGGGTCGCCAACGTCGACCGCACCCACTACCTCTTCGGGACCGTCGCCGGCCCGCACCCCTTCCCGGCCATGGTCCGCGACTTCCACCGCGTCATCGGCGTCGAGGCCCGGCGGCAGATCCTGGAGCGCGCCGGCCGGCTGCCCGACGCGGCCGTCGCCTGTGTCGGCGGCGGCTCCAACGCCATCGGCCTCTTCCACGCCTTCATCCCCGACAGCGGCGTACGCCTGATCGGCTGCGAGCCCGCCGGGCACGGCGTGGAGACCGGCGAGCACGCGGCGACCCTGACCGCCGGTGAGCCCGGCATCCTGCACGGGTCGCGGTCGTACGTCCTCCAGGACGAGGAGGGCCAGATCACCGAGCCCTACTCGATCTCGGCCGGACTCGACTACCCGGGCATCGGCCCCGAGCACTCCTACCTCAAGGACAGCGGCCGCGGCGAGTACCGCGCGGTCACCGACGACGCGGCGATGCAGGCCCTGCGGCTGCTCTCCCGCACCGAGGGCATCATCCCGGCGATCGAGAGCGCCCACGCGCTCGCCGGGGCCCTGGAGGTCGGCAAGGAGCTGGGCAAGGACGGGCTGATCGTCGTCAACCTGTCCGGACGCGGCGACAAGGACATGGACACGGCCGCCCGTTACTTCGGCCTGTACGAGCAGGGCACCGACGCGGTCGTCCCGGCGGACGCCGACAGCGAGAACGCCGAGATCGAGGGGGACGCCAAGTGAGCGGCAACATCCAGCTGTTGAGCGAGACCCTCGCCGCGGCGAAGGCTGAGGGGCGGTCCGCCCTCATCGCGTACCTGCCGGCCGGGTTCCCGACCGTCGACGGCGGTATCGCCGCCGTCAAGGCCGTCTTCGACGGCGGCGCCGATGTCGTCGAGGTCGGGCTGCCGCACAGCGACCCGGTCCTCGACGGCCCCGTCATCCAGACCGCCGACGACATCGCCCTGCGGGGCGGCGTCAGGATCGCGGACGTCATGCGGACCGTCCGGGAGGCCTTCGAGGCCACCGGCAAGCCCGTGCTCGTGATGACGTACTGGAACCCGATCGACCGCTACGGCGTCGAGCGCTTCACCGCCGAGCTCGCCGAGGCGGGCGGCGCGGGCTGCATCCTGCCCGACCTGCCCGTCCAGGAGTCGGCGCTGTGGAGGGAGCACGCCGAGAAGCACGGCCTCGCGACCGTCTTCGTCGTCGCGCCCAGCAGCAAGGACGCCCGGCTCGCCGAGATCACCGCGGCGGGCAGCGGCTTCGTGTACGCGGCCTCGCTGATGGGGGTCACCGGCACCCGGGAGTCGGTCGGGGCCCAGGCCCAGGACCTGGTGGCGCGCACCAAGGCCACCACCGAACTGCCCGTCTGCGTCGGCCTCGGAGTCTCCAGCGCCGCGCAGGCCGCGGAGGTGGCCGGCTTCGCCGACGGCGTGATCGTCGGTTCGGCGTTCGTGAAGCGGATGCTGGACGCGCCGGACGAGGCGGCCGGGCTCGAAGCCGTACGGGCGCTGGCGGGCGACCTCGCGAAGGGTGTGCGCGGAACGGCGTGACACCGCCGATGCGGATCCGTACGTACGCCACCGCACACATCTGCATGTAACGGACAATCCGCTCACTCGAACGAGTGGACCTTGGACCGGGGAGGCGCGCTGCGCCTCCCCGGTTCGTTCTGCCGGATGTGAGCGAGAAGAACCGTGACGGTAAGCGCAACGCCCGTGATCGGCTGGCGGTCGAGCGAGAGAAGCAGAAGGCCGCGGACAAGCGCCGCCGCGCGCTGATCGTGGGGGCGTCGGTGGTCTGCGTCCTCGGCCTGGCCGCCGTGATCGGCGTGGTGGCCGCCAACGCAGGCAAGGACAAGAAGAGCGACACGTCGGGCCCGGTCGTGTCGCCCTCGGGCGCCACCGGCAAGGACAGTCTCGCGATCCCCGTCGGCAAGGACGGCGCCAAGTCGACCCTCACGGTGTGGGAGGACTTCCGCTGCCCGGCCTGCCAGGCCTTCGAGGCGACCTACCGCCCGACGATCCATGAGCTGGTCGACTCCGGGCAGCTGAAGGTCGAGTACCACCTCGTCACGCTGATCGACGGGAACATGGGGGGCAGCGGCTCCCGCAGGGCCGCCAACGCCGCGGCGTGCGCCCAGGACGCCGGGAAGTTCAGCGCGTACCACGACGTGCTGTACGAGAACCAGCCCAAGGAGACCGACGACGCCTTCGCCGACAACGGCAAGCTCATCGAGCTCGCCGGCAAGGTCGACGGCCTGGACACCCCGGCCTTCCGCGCCTGCGTCAACGACGGCACCCACGACACCTGGGTCGAGAAGTCGAACGCGGCGTTCCAGAGCAGCGGCTTCACGGGCACGCCGACCGTGCTCCTGGGCGGCAAGAACATCTACGCGGACCAGTCGATGACCCCCGCCAAGCTCAAGCAGATGGTGGAGGCGGCCAACAAGGGCTGAGCCTCCCGCACGCCCCGGTGCCCCCGCCTGTCCGCAAGCCGGGGGCGCCGCACGTTATGGACCCGTTGCGGGGCTGCCCGCCGTCGGCGGCGTCCGGCACGGTAGCGTCGACCTTGCCATGGAACTTGCCTACATTCCCAGCCCGTCGCACGGTGTGCTGCACCTCGGCCCCATTCCGCTGCGCGGCTACGCGTTCTGCATCATCATCGGCGTCTTCGTAGCCGTCTGGCTCGGCAACAAGCGCTGGATCGCCCGGGGAGGGCGGACCGGCACGGTGGCCGACATCGCGGTCTGGGCCGTGCCCTTCGGCCTCGTCGGCGGCCGGCTCTACCACGTGATCACGGACTACCAGCTGTACTTCAGCGAGGGCCGTGACTGGGTGGACGCCTTCAAGATCTGGGAGGGCGGGCTCGGCATCTGGGGCGCGATCGCGCTCGGTGCGCTGGGCGCGTGGATCGGGTGCCGCCGCCGGGGCATCCCGCTGCCCGCGTGGGCCGACGCCCTCGCGCCCGGTGTCGCGTTCGCCCAGGCGATCGGGCGCTGGGGCAACTGGTTCAACCAGGAGCTCTACGGCAAGGCCACGGACGTTCCGTGGGCGCTGCACATCACGTCCTCCACGGACGGGCGCGTCCCCGGCTACTACCACCCGACGTTCCTGTACGAGTCCCTGTGGTGTGTCGGCGTCGGATTCCTGGTCATCTGGGCCGACCGCCGCTTCAAGCTCGGCCACGGGCGGGCCTTCGCGCTGTACGTCGCCGCGTACTGCGTCGGCCGGGGCTGGATCGAGTACATGCGCGTCGACGACGCCCACCACATCCTGGGCCTGCGCCTCAACGACTGGACCGCGATGGTGGTCTTCCTCCTGGCGGTGCTGTACTTCGTGCTCTCCGCCCGGCTGCGTCCGGGGCGCGAGGAGATCGTGGAGCCCGGAGCCGTCGCGGACGCTCCCGCCGAGGACGGCGAGACGGCTTCCGACGACGCCGAGGGCAAGACCGAAGGCAAGGCCAAGGCCAAGGACGGGGACAAGAGCGCCGGCGAGGACGAGGCCGACGGCGACTCCGTCGGCCTCGACAAGCCGGCCGTCACCGAGTCCGTGACGTCCAGCGACTCCGCCGAGCCCGCCGGGTCCGCGTCCGGGACGGATGCCGAGACGGAGCCCGACACGGAACCGGACGCGGAGTCGACCTCGCGGGACGAGGCCGGTTCGGCCAAGAAGAGCTGAGTTCTCCCCGTACGCCGAAGGGGGCGCCGCGTTCCAGGACGCGGCGCCCCCTTCGTTCTTGCCCGAGGCCGGGCGCCCCGCTCCGCCTCAGGCCAGGCGCTGCGCGAGGGCGAGGGTGCGGCGGGCGCCCGTGACCACCGCCGCGTCGATGAAACGGCCGTCCGGCAGAGCCTGGGCGCCCGGGTCGGTGGCGGCGGCTTTGATGACGGCCTCGGCCGAGTCGACCTCCGCCGGGGTGGGGAGATAGGCCCGCTCGATGATGGGCAGCTGGCGGGGGTGGATGGCCGCGCGTCCGAGGAAGCCGAGGGCGCGGCCGTGCGCGCAGGACGAGGCCAGACCCTCAACGTCGCGGATGTCGGGGTAGACCGACTGGACCGGCGGGGGCAGGCCCGCCGCCCGGGCGGCCACGATCAACCGTGCCCGGGACCAGTCGAGTCCGGCTTCGTCCCGGACACCGAGATCGGCCCGCAGGTCCGTCTCGCCGAGCGCGATACCGCGCAGGGCGTCATGGGCCGACGCGATGGCGAAGGCCTGCTCCACGCCCAGAGCCGATTCGAGCAGGGCGTAGAGCGGGATCGCGCCGCCCTCCGCGGGGGTCGCGCTCTCCGCCACCCGTACGACGTCGGAACGCGAGGTCACCTTCGGCAGACGCAGGCCGGACAGGCCGGGGAGCGGCGAGAGCGTCTTCAGGTCGGCGTCGGAGAAAGGGCCGTCGAGGGCGTTGACCCGGACGTGCACCGGGACGGATGTCGGTTCGGCGAGGAGCTCGGCGGTGGCGGCGAGGGCGTACTCCTTGCGGTCCGGGGCGACCGCGTCCTCCAGGTCGACGAGGACCACGTCCGCACCGGAGGCGAGGGCCTTGGCCACCACCTCGGGACGGTCGCCGGGCACGTACAGCCAGGTGAGGGGCAGGAGTTCAGCGGTCACAGCGCGCCCTCCGCTCTCAGCGCCTCGATCTCGGGCCCCGTCAGGCCGAGTTCGGTGAGCACGGCGTCCGTGTCCGCGCCGTGCGGGCGACCCGCCCAGTGGATCGCACCGGGCGTGGCGGAGAGCCGGAAGAGGACGTTCTGCATGCGCAGGGGGCCCAGTTCGGGGTCGTCGACGGTGGTGACCGTGTCCAGGGCCTGGTACTGCGGGTCGGTCATGACGTCCCGGACGTCCTGGATCGGGGCGACCGCCGCCTCCGCCTTCTCGAACGCCGCGAGGACCTCGTCCCGGGTGCGCTCGGCGATCCACGCGCCGACCGCCCCGTCCAGCACGTCGGCGTGGAGTGCCCGGTCCGCGCCGGTCGCGAACCACGGCTCGTCGATCACGTCCGGGCGGCCCACCAGCCGCATCACCCGCTCGGCGATCGACTGGGCCGAGGTGGAGACGGCCACCCAGGAACCGTCCGCGGTGCGATAGGTGTTGCGGGGCGCGTTGTTCGCCGAGCGGTTGCCGGTGCGGGGCTGGACGTGGCCCAGCTGGTCGTACCAGATCGGCTGCGGGCCGAGCACGGTCAGGATCGGCTCGATGATCGCCATGTCGATCACCTGGCCCTCGCCGGTGCGGTCGCGCGCGGTCAGCGCGGTCAGCACGGCGTACGCCGTCGCCAGTCCGGCGATCGAGTCGGCCAGGCCGAACGGGGGGAGGGTCGGCGGTGCGTCCGGTTCGCCGGTGATCGCCGCGAAGCCGCTCATCGCCTCCGCGAGGGTGCCGAAGCCGGGGCGGTGCGCGTAGGGGCCGAACTGGCCGAAGCCGGTGACCCGGGCGAGGACCAGACGGGGGTTCGCGGCGGACAGTTCCTCCCACCCCAGGTCCCACTTCTCCAGGGTGCCCGGCCGGAAGTTCTCGATGATCACGTCGGCGTCGGCGGCGAGCCGGAGCAGTGTCTCGCGGCCGCCGCGCTTCGACAGGTCGAGCGTGATCGTGCGTTTGTTGCGCCCGAGGAGCTTCCACCACAGTCCGACGCCGTCCTTCGAGGGGCCGTGTCCCCGGGACGGGTCCGGCTGAGCGGGGTGCTCGATCTTGACGACCTCCGCGCCGAAGTCGCCGAGCATGGTGGCGGCGAGCGGCCCCGCGAACAGGGTCGCGAGGTCGAGGACGCGCAGGCCGCTGAGGGGGCCGCCCTCCGGGTGCCCGCTCATGAGCCGGCCTGGGCGTCGAGCTCGGAGCGGTACGGCATCGAGGATGTCGCCCCGGGCCGCTGCACCGACATCGCGGCCGCCGCGGACGCCCACACCAGCGCCTCCGGCATCTCCCGGCCCTCGGCGAGCGCCACCGCGAGGGTGCCGACGAAGGTGTCGCCCGCGCCGGTGGAGTCGACGGCGGTCACCTTGGGCGCGGGCACGGCGACGGGTTCGGCGCCCCGGGCCGCGTACAGGCTGCCCTCGGCGCCCAGGGTGACGACGACCTCCGGGACCTGTTCGAGCAGCGCGGCGGCCGCTCCGCGCGGGTCGGTGAAGCCGGTGAGCGCGGCGGCCTCGTGCTGGTTGGGCACCAACAGATCGGTGGCGGCCAGCAGTTGAGGTGGCAGAAACTGTGCGGGCGCCGGGGTGAGGATCGTCCGGACGCCGTGCCGGCGCGCGGCCTCCGCTCCGGCGAGCACGGCTTCCAGCGGGATCTCGAGCTGGAGGAGCAGCGCGTCGGCGCTGGCGATGAGGCCCTCGTCGCCGGGGGCGAGGGAGGTGACGGTGCCGTTGGCGCCGGGGATGACGACGATCGCGTTGCCGCCCTCGTCGTCCACCACGATGTGCGCGGTGCCGGACGGGCCCTCGGTGGTGCGCAGATGGTCGGTGTTCACGCCGAAGTGCTCCAGTGTGGAGCGGAGTTGGCTGCCGAAGGAGTCGGCTCCCACCGCGCCGACCAGGGAGACGTCGGCGCCCGCGTGCGCCGCGGCCACCGCCTGGTTGGCGCCCTTGCCGCCGGGGATCGTACGGAACTCCCGGCCCGTCACGGTCTCTCCGCGCTGCGGGGCTTTGGCGACATACGCGACGAGGTCCATGTTCGTGCTGCCGAGCACGGCGATATGGGTCATGGGCGAACGGTCTCCCGGTGTGTGAGGTGGGCGAGGGCGTCGAAGCCGATGCCGTCGAAGTCGGCGACGGAGGTGGCGAGCCGGTTCTTGAGAGGGCTCGTCCAGTGGTCGGGCAGGGCGGCGGGGTCGCCCGCGAGCAGGCCCGCGACGCTCCCGGCCGTCGCGCCGTTCGAGTCGGTGTCGAGGCCGCCGGACACCGCGCGGCAGACCGATCCGCCGAAGTCGCCGTCCGCGTGGGTGAGGGCGGCGGCGATCAGCGCGGTGTTGGGGACGGCGTGGACCCAGTGGCAGTCGCGGTGGGTGGCGTGCAGTTCGTCGACGACGGCGTCGAAGTCCGGTGTCGTACGGGCGAGCAGGACGGCGTGGCGGACGGCCCGGGCCAGCCGGGAGCCGGGCGGGACGACGGTCAGCCCGGTGCGCAGACAGGCGTGGACGTCACTGGCCCCGGTGGCCGCCTCGGCGATGACGGCGGCCGCGAACATCGCCGCGTAGACACCGTTGGCCGTGTGGGTCAGGGCGGCGTCGCGGTATGCCTGTTCGGCGGCCCGGGCCGGGTCGCCGGGGTTGGTCCAGCCGTGCACGTCCGCGCGGATCAGGGCGCCGATCCATTCGCGGAACGGGTTGTGACGGCGGGCGGTCTCCGGGGGTTCGACGCCGCTGAGGAGATTGCGGTAGGCGACGCGCTCCGCGGTGAACGTGCGGCCGGCGGGGAGTTCCTCCAGCCAGAGGCGGGCCACGTCCGCGGTGGTGAAGTCCCTGCCGTGACGCTGGAGCAACAGGAGGTTGAGGAGCGGGTAGTTGAGGTCGTCGTCCTCCGGCATGCCGTCGATGTTCTCGGCCAGGGAGGTGGGGGCGGAGCGCCGGTTCCAGGGGTGGGCGTCCAGGAGGTCCTGGGGTACGCCCCGCGCGGTGAACCAGGTGCGGAGGGGCCAGTTGCCCGAGGCCCCGGCGAGTGCCCGGATGCCGTGGAGGGGGAGCTTCTCCACGGGTTTCCCCAGCAGGCAGCCGACGGCCCGGCCGAGCCAGGCCGCTTCCAGCCGGGCCGGGTCGGGAGCGGGCACGGGCGCGTACCGCGGGGGCGGCCAGGCGGGGCAGGCGGCTCTGATCAGTGTCAGGTCCGTCGGCTCGTCGTCCGCCGATGTGCTGGGCAGGCCGGCGAGTTCGTCGAGGAGTCCGGCCGCCAGCCGGCGCAGGGCGGGCGAGGCCGGGGTCGTCGACGCGCCCGCGCGGAGCGGCGCCGGCCGGCCGCCCGCCGCGTGCCAGCGGGCGGCGACCGGGCCCGGCTCGCGGCCGTCCTGGACGGCCTGGTGGAGCTCGTGGCCGATGAGGTCCTCGGGCTGGACCCAGGTCAGTCGGAGCACGGCGTTCCCGCCAGCGCGGCGTACGCCGCCTCGTGGGTCCGGCGGCGGTGGACGTCACGGTCGAAGATCTCCCGGGTCACCTCGGCGAGCGTACGCGCCGGGGCGTCCAGGTCGAGGCGGCTGGACTCCGCCACCGTCTTGGCCCAGTCGTGCGGGACCTCGGAGCCCAGCGCGCCGGCGAGGGCGCCGGCCATGGTGGCGATGGAGTCGCAGTCGCGGCCGTAGTTGACCGAGCCGAGGACCGCGTGCCGGAAGTCGCCGCCGGACACCAGCAACATGCCGAGGGCGACGGGGAGTTCTTCGATGGAGTGCAGACGGGAGGGGCGGCGGGCACCGAGGGAGGGGGAACGGTAGTCCGGGCCGACCGTGTCGTAGGGGGCCACCGCCCGGCGCAGCGGGGCGAGCGCAGACTCGAAGTCCGTGTGCTGGGAGGCGACTTCGCAGACCGCCTCGACGGCGGCGCGGGTCCCGTCCTCGGCCAGCGACAGGCACGCGGCGACGACCGAGTCGGGGGTGGCGCCGGGGGAGCAGGCCGCCGCCACCGCCGCCGCGAAGACGCCCGCCGCCTCGCGGCCGTACGAGGACTGGTGGGCTCCCGCGATGTCCAGGGCCTCGGCGTACGCGCCCGCCGGGTTCGCCGCGTTGACGAGTCCGACCGGGGCCATGTACATCGCGGCACCGCAGTTCACGATGTTGCCGACGCCGGCCTCCCGGGGGTCCACATGGCCGTAGTGGAGGCGGGCGACCAGCCACTTCTCGGCGAGGAAGATCCGCTGGAGGGGGAGGGCCTCGGCCTCCAGCTCCGGGATCCAGCGGGGGGTCGTCATCAGGTCCGGAACCAGGTGCTCCGCGACGGCGTAGGCGTCGAGGTGGTCGCGGACGGTGGCGTACACCCGTACCAGCGCGTGGGTCATCAGGGTGTCGTCGGTGACGTGTCCGTCGCCCTTGTGGTACGGGGCGATGGGGCGGGCGGTGGGCCAGGCGTCGCCGTTCCAGGGGCCGACGACGCCGCGTACGCGGCCGCCGTGGCGTTCGGTGATCTGTTCGGGGGAGTACCCCTCGACGGGGCCGCCGAGCGCGTCGCCGACGGCGGCTCCGACGAGGGCTCCGGTGATCCGTTCGTCGAGGGTTCCCGTTCCTTCTCCTTTGGGCGTCATGCCCGAATCATCCCTCTGGGGTGGTCAGTTCCGGGGAATCCGGTCGGCGAGTCCTGTGGCTTCGAGGAGTTCGGCGAGTCCGATGAGGTCCGTCCCCGTCAGGCGGGGCAGCGCGCAGCCGGACAGGGTGCGGCAGGCGTCGCGCCAGGAGGCGGGGATCGCGGCGGCGCCGCCGAGCGCCCCGGTGAGCGCTCCGGCCAGGGCGGGGGCCGAGTCGGCGACCCGGGACAGACACGCGGCGGCGGGTACCGCCTCGGCGATTCGGCCGTGCGCGGCCAGGGTCAGGGCCAGCGCGACGGGGACGGTCTCGGCCGCCGCGATGCCGTAGCTGTAGACGTGGTCGACGATCTGGTGCTCCAGCAGGGGGACCAGGGCGAAGGTGCTCTCGCTGCCCTGGGCCAGCGTGAGGGCGTGGCGGGCGTTGCGGCCGATCTCCGTCGTGGCGGGGAGCTCGGCGAGGGCGGCGTCCACGCAGATGTCGGCGGAGTGCCCGGTGAGGGCGAGCGACACGGCGGCGGCCATGGCGCGGGCGCCGTGCACACCGTCGCCGTCCTGGGTGTAGCGGGCGTCGAACTCGGCGAGTTCCGCGGCGAGTCGGGGGTCACCCGGGTGTGCCACGGCGAGCACGCAGGCCCGGACGCAGGCCGCGTCGTCGAAGTAGTGGGGGTTGTCGTGGCCGGTGGCGGGCGGGCGCAGACCGTTGGCGAGGTTGCCGAGCCCGGCGCGCACGGAGATCCGGGCGCGCAGCGGGAGCAGGGCGGATTCGACCTCGGGGGCGCGGTCCGCCGCGGCGGCGACCTCGCTGGCGACGGCGTTCCAGGACAGGTCGATGGACGCGCGCATCCTGCGATCGAGGCTCAGGTCGCCGAGTGCCGCGGTCTCCCCGGCCCGGAGCACGGCCTCCGCCGCGAACGCCGCCCACTCGGCGTCGTCCGACGGGCCGAGCCGCAGCGGCTCCGGCGGCTGGTTCAGCGCGATCGGCACGGGCAGGGTCGTCGTCGCGTTCTGCTCCGCGAAGGTGTCCAGCTCGCGGGTCAGCCGCCGGGTCCACTCGGGCATCCGCGCGGCCCGGTGCCGTGCGGCGGGCCAGCCCGCGGCGTCGCCCGCGGCCAGCCCGAGGAGCAGCCCCTCGATACGACGCGCACCCGCTTCCCCCGGCGTCTTTGCCCGCGCGGGCGTCTCCGACGGGGAGCTTCCCCGCTGGGCCGCCCGGCCGCCGGGCATGAATCCGGCTTCCTGGGCTTCCTCGGCGAGCCGCACCGGCTCGGCGGCCCGGCCGGCCGCCACCGGGTCCGCGCGTCCGGCGAGAGCCACCGGCTGCGCGCCCTCGGTGCGTGCCACAGGCCCGGCTCCCTCGGCGGGCGGCGCACAGACCGTCGCGGCGGCGCGTGCCATGGACTCCGTCCCTCCGGCGGGCGCGGCCTGCGGGGCGCCCCCGGTGGGCGACGTCCGGTCCGCCCCCGCGGCGGGTCCCGCCGACCCGGCACGTTCGGCGACCGCCATCGGGTCTCCGGGTCCGGTGAGCGCCGTCCGCCGTGTGCCCGCGGCGAGCTCCGCCGGGTCCGCTCCCGCGGCGTGGCGCACCGACCCGGCCTGAGCGGTGAACGCTCCCGGCCCGGCCCCTGCCGGGAGTGCGACCGGGTCCGGTTCCTCGGCGGGCGCCGCCGGCTGCGCCTTCCCGGCGCCCCCGGCAGGCGCCGGTGTCGGTGCGAGGGTTGCGAGGGTGCCCAGGGGCGGTTCGTCCGACTCCGCCGGGGCGGGCGGTGGAGGTTCGGGGGGCGGCGCCGACGCGGCGCCCTCGCCGCCGGCCGGGCCGGACTCGTCCCCGGCCAGGCCGGGGCTCATGAGCGCACCTCGTCGTCACCGGCGGCCGACTCCCAGGCGTCCGCGTCCGACAGGACGTAGGCGTCCGAGGCGGTGACGACGTAGGCGTCCGAGGCGGTGACGACGTAGGCGTCCGGGGCGGTGACGACATAGGCGTCCGGGGCGGTGACGACGTACGCGTCCGGGGCGGTGACGGCGCACGCGTCCGGGGCGGTGACGACGTACGCGTCCGGCGCCGTGACGGCGCACGCGTCCGGGGTGGTGACGGCGTAGGCGTCCGGCGCCGGGGCGGCGTATGCATCTGGGGTGGTGACGGCGCACGTGTCCGGGGTGGTGACGGTGTATGCGTCCGGGGTGGTGACGGCGTAGGCGTCCGGAGCCGGGGCGGCGTATGCATCTGGGGTGGTGACGGCGCACGTGTCCGGGGTGGTGACGGTGTATGCGTCCGGGGTGGTGACGGTGTATGCGTCCGGGGTGGTGACGGCGTAGGCGTCCGGAGCCGGGGCGACGTACGCGTCCGGGGCGGTGACGGCGCATGTGTCCGGAGCCGGGGCGGCGTATGCGTCCGGGGTGGTGACGGCGTAGGCGTCCGGGCCCGGGACGGCGTACATGTCCGGGGCGGGGACGGCGTATGTGTCCGGGGTGGGCGGTACGCGGCCTCCCGCGCCCCATTTCTCCTCGTCCTCCGGCGTCAGCAGTTCCGCCACGTCCAGGACGTGGTGCCCCTCCATGGAGGGGAGGCAGCTGCCGCGGGCCGGTCCGATGGCCGCCGCCCAGGCGGCCGGGATCGAGGACGCGCCCCGGGTCGCGCCCGCCAGCGCTCCGGCCACCGCGGCCGTCGTGTCGGCGTCGCGGCCCATGTTCACCGCGGTGAGGACCGACTCGGTGAAATCCCCGTCCGCCGCCGCGTACGCGCCGAAGGCGAGGGCCACGGCCTCGGGGGCCAGATCGGTCCACGGGTAGCCGCCGATCACCACCGCGGAACGCACCGCCCGTTCGCCACGGTGCGCCACCGCGACCGCGCGGCGCAGCGAGCGGGCCGTCCAGGAGTCGTCCGGGATGACGGCCAGGGCGGACGCGACGACCGCGATGGTGTGAGCGCCCGCCATCGCGGCGGCGACCCCCGCCGCGACCGCCTGGCCGCCGTAGATGCCCTCGCCCTCGTGGCTCACCGAGCCGTCGATCGCCACGAGCCGGGCCGCCTCGGCGGGCCGGCCGGCCGCGAAGACGCCGAAGGGGGCCGCGCGCATGGCGAGGCCGTCGCTCCAGGCGTGCCGGTGCTGGGCGGAGATGGGCGCCGCGAGACCCCGCCGGAGATTCTCCAGCGTGCCGCGCTCGCTGAAACCGGCGCCGCGGAACGGCCCCTCGTCGCGGTCCGCGATCCACTGGTGCCAGGCCGACTCGACGTGCGCCACGGTCAGCGCCGAGCCGTGCCGGGCGAGCAGCAGCCCCGAGAAGATCGCGTACTCGGTGTCGTCCGTCCCGGCCGGATGCTCGGCGACGTACCCGGTGATCCGGCCCCACTTGGCGCGGATCTCCGACGGCTTCATGTTCTCGGCGGGTGCGCCCAGCGCGTCTCCGACAGCGAGTCCGAGCAGTGCGCCGCGCGCCCGGTCACGGAGACCGGCGGCGTTCCCGGGTGCCGGGGCCGAGGGAATGCAGGCGATGGAAGCCATACGTGCCTCTCCTCTCAGGGCCCCTGCCGGTGCGCGGAATGCGGCGCGCGGAACCCCTTTGCGGATCTGTCCCACCTTGGCGGTTGACAGGAGCCTCGCGGGCCGCACTGTCACCCGGTCGACATATGTGCATGACATGCCACGGATGAGCATCGGGAGGTAAAAGCGCAGGTTAGCGCAGCCTTTCCTTGCTGGCGGCAAGGAATGGAGAGGCGTACTTTCTTAGTTGTCAAAAAGTGGAAACAGTCCAATCAAGCACCCTGGGGGACCGGCATGGCGATCATCGAGACCGAGGCGACACTGCACGAGGCGCACCGCGACAACCACACCCACCGGGATGTGAACGGCGGATGGCTGCGCCCGGCCGTGTTCGGCGCGATGGACGGCCTGGTCTCCAACCTCGCCCTGATGACCGGTGTGGCCGGCGGTTCCGTCTCCCAGCAGACGATCGTCATCACCGGGCTCGCGGGCCTGGCCGCCGGTGCCTTCTCGATGGCCGCCGGTGAGTACACCTCCGTCGCCTCGCAGCGCGAGCTCGTCGAGGCGGAGCTCGATGTCGAGCGACGGGAACTGCGCAAGCACCCCAAGGACGAGGAGCGCGAGCTGGCCGCGCTCTATGAGTCCCGCGGCGTCGAGCCCGAGCTGGCCCGGGAGGTCGCCCGGCAGCTCTCCCGGGATCCCGAGCAGGCGCTGGAGATCCACGCGCGCGAGGAGCTCGGCATAGACCCCGGCGACCTGCCCTCCCCGGCCGTCGCCGCCGTGTCCAGCTTCGGCTCGTTCGCGCTGGGTGCCCTGCTCCCCGTACTGCCGTATCTGCTGGGCGCGACCGTGCTGTGGCCGGCGCTGCTGCTCGCGATGCTCGGACTCTTCGCGTGCGGTGCCGTCGTGGCCAAGGTGACCGCGCGGTCCTGGTGGTTCAGCGGGCTGAGGCAGCTCGCTCTCGGTGGTGCCGCGGCGGGTGTGACGTACGCCCTGGGCAGCTTGTTCGGTGCGGCCGTAGGATGAGGGCTCGATCACCTATGCGAGGGACCGCATAAGTAGTCGTTACCCGGCGGTTTCGATTCCTTAACCACTGGGCATGAGCCGTAAGCGCCGCAGGCAATGACGCCTGCTCCGCATTTCTCGCGGCGGATCACGATCTCTGCCGCGAACCCGGGCCGACGGTCATTGATCTGTCCGCTTAGGTCCCGCTTGGGTCCCCCCGCCTTCCACCGCTGAGCGCGGTACCCCCGCCGCGACCCCGTGGTGTCCGCATGTTGGAACGCGGTATCCGGTTCCCGAGAATCGCTCCATCATGTAACCTGCACGAAATTTTGCACCAACAGAGGGCCAACGTCGTCCCTCGGCAGATGTCTCCCCCCTGAGCCTCAAGGCCTGGGTGGGACCCCCCGCCCCGACGACGACGGGAGAGCCGATGCGTACGCCGCGCCAGCCGTCCCAGCACTCCACGAACGACCGGAAGTGGTCCTTCATGGATGCTCGCCCTGCTGCGCAGGGTATGTACGACCCCCGCAACGAGCACGACGCCTGTGGCGTCGGCTTCGTGGCCACCCTCACCGGCGAGGCGAGCCACGCGCTGGTCGAGCAGGCGCTCACCGTTCTGCGCAACCTGGAACACCGCGGTGCCACCGGCTCCGAGCCCGACTCGGGCGACGGCGCGGGCATCCTCTCCCAGGTCCCGGACGCCTTCTTCCGCGAAGTCGCCGGATTCGAACTTCCCGCAGCCGGCGCGTACGCGGTGGGCATCGCCTTCCTCCCCGAGGACGGCACGGCCGACGCCGTCTCACGTATCGAGACGATCGCCGCCGAAGAGGGCCTCACCGTCCTTGGCTGGCGCGAGGTCCCGGTCGCCCCCGGACTCCTCGGCGCCACCGCCCGCTCGACGATGCCGGCCTTCCGCCAGATCTTCGTTACCGACGGCAAGAGCCAGGGCATCGCCCTGGACCGCAGCGCCTTCGTGCTGCGCAAGCGCGCCGAGCGCGAGGCCGGGGTCTACTTCCCCTCGCTGTCCGCACGGACCATCGTCTACAAGGGCATGCTGACCACCGGCCAGCTCGAGCCCTTCTTCCCGGACCTGTCCGACCGCCGCTTCGCCTCCGCGATCGCGCTCGTGCACTCCCGGTTCTCCACCAACACCTTCCCGAGCTGGCCGCTCGCCCACCCGTACCGCTTCGTCGCGCACAACGGCGAGATCAACACGGTCAAGGGCAACCGCAACTGGATGGTCGCCCGCGAGTCCCAGCTCGCCTCGGACCTGTTCGGGGACAAGGGCCTGGAGCGGATCTTCCCCGTCTGTACGCCGGACGCCTCCGACTCGGCCTCCTTCGACGAGGTGCTCGAACTCCTGCACCTCGGCGGCCGCTCGCTCCCGCACTCCGTGCTGATGATGATCCCGGAGGCGTGGGAGAACCACGACTCCATGGACCCGGCCCGGCGCGCCTTCTACCAGTTCCACTCCACGATGATGGAGCCCTGGGACGGCCCCGCCTGCGTCACCTTCACCGACGGCAGCCAGGTCGGCGCGGTCCTCGACCGCAACGGTCTGCGCCCCGGCCGCTACTGGGTCACCGACGAGGGCCTCGTCGTCCTCGGCTCCGAGGTCGGCGTCCTCGACATCGACCCCGCGAAGGTCGTCCGCAAGGGCCGCCTCCAGCCCGGCAAGATGTTCCTCGTCGACACCGTCGAGCACCGCATCATCGAGGACGACGAGATCAAGGCCGGCCTCGCCTCTGAGAAGCCCTACGCGGAGTGGCTGGAGGCCGGCGAGATCGAGCTCTCCGACCTGCCCGAGCGCGAGCACATCGTGCACACCCACGCCTCGGTCACCCGCCGCCAGCAGACCTTCGGTTACACCGAGGAAGAGCTGCGGATCATCCTCGCGCCGATGGCCAGCACCGGCGGTGAGCCGCTGGGCTCCATGGGCACGGACTCGCCGATCGCGGCCCTCTCCGCGCGCCCGCGTCTGCTGTTCGACTACTTCACCCAGCTGTTCGCCCAGGTCACCAACCCGCCGCTGGACGCGATCCGCGAGGAACTGGTCACCTCCCTGCGCTCCTCCCTCGGTCCGGCGAGCAACCTGCTGGAGCCGACGGCCGTCTCCTGTCGCAGCGTCACCCTGCCCTTCCCGGTGATCGACAACGACGAGCTGGCCAAGCTCATCCACATCAACGCCGACGGCGACATGCCCGGCATGAAGGCCGCGACGCTCTCGGGCCTGTACCGGGTCTCCGGCGGCGGCGAATCCCTCGCCGCCCGCATCGAGGAGATCTGCACCGAGGCCGACGCCGCCATCGAGAACGGCGCCCGCCTGATCGTCCTGTCGGACCGCCACTCCGACGCCGAGCACGCTCCGATCCCCTCGCTGCTGCTCACCGCCGCCGTCCACCACCACCTCATCCGCACCAAGCAGCGCACCCAGGTGGGCCTGCTGGTCGAGGCCGGTGACGTCCGCGAGGTCCACCACGTCGCCCTGCTCATCGGCTTCGGCGCCGCCGCGGTCAACCCCTACCTGGCCATGGAGTCCGTCGAGGACCTGGTCCGCGCCGGCACCTTCCTCCAGGGCATCGAGCCCGAGCAGGCCATCCGCAACCTGATCTACGCGCTCGGCAAGGGCGTCCTGAAGGTCATGTCCAAGATGGGCATCTCGACCGTCGCCTCCTACCGCGGCGCCCAGGTCTTCGAGGCCGTCGGCCTGGAGAAGGCCTTCGTCGAGAAGTACTTCAACGGCACGGCCACCAAGATCGGCGGCGCCGGCCTCGACGTCATCGCCAAGGAGGTCGCCGCCCGGCACGCCAAGGCCTACCCGGCCTCCGGCATCGCGCCCGCGCACCGCGCCCTGGACATAGGCGGCGAGTACCAGTGGCGCCGCGAGGGCGAGCCCCACCTGTTCGACCCGGAGACGGTCTTCCGCCTCCAGCACTCGACGCGCTCCGGCAGCTACGAGATCTTCAAGAAGTACACCGGCCGCGTGAACGAGCAGTCCGAGCGCCTGATGACGCTGCGCGGCCTGTTCGGCTTCACCTCGGACCGCACCCCGATCTCCCTCGACGAGGTCGAGCCCGTCTCCGAGATCGTGAAGCGCTTCTCGACCGGCGCCATGTCGTACGGCTCCATCTCCAAGGAGGCGCACGAGACCCTCGCCATCGCCATGAACCAGCTGGGCGGCAAGTCCAACACCGGTGAGGGCGGCGAGGACGCGGACCGGCTGTACGACCCGGCCCGCCGCTCCAGCATCAAGCAGGTCGCCTCCGGCCGCTTCGGTGTCACGAGCGAGTACCTCGTCAACGCCGACGACATCCAGATCAAGATGGCGCAGGGCGCCAAGCCCGGCGAGGGCGGCCAGCTGCCCGGTCACAAGGTCTACCCGTGGGTGGCCAAGACCCGTCACTCGACCCCGGGTGTCGGTCTGATCTCCCCGCCGCCGCACCACGACATCTACTCCATCGAGGACCTGGCTCAGCTGATCCACGACCTCAAGAACGCCAACCCGCAGGCCCGCATCCACGTGAAGCTGGTCTCCGAGGTCGGCGTCGGCACGGTCGCCGCGGGTGTCTCCAAGGCTCACGCGGACGTCGTCCTGATCTCCGGCCACGACGGCGGAACGGGCGCCTCCCCGCTGACCTCCCTCAAGCACGCGGGCGGACCCTGGGAGCTCGGCCTCGCCGAGACCCAGCAGACCCTGCTGCTCAACGGCCTGCGCGACCGCATCGTCGTGCAGACCGACGGCCAGCTCAAGACCGGCCGCGACGTCGTCATCGCCGCGCTGCTCGGCGCCGAGGAGTTCGGTTTCGCGACCGCGCCGCTCGTCGTCTCCGGCTGCGTCATGATGCGCGTCTGCCACCTCGACACCTGCCCGGTCGGCATCGCCACGCAGAACCCGGTGCTGCGCGAGCGGTTCGCCGGCAAGGCCGAGTACATCGTGAACTTCTTCAAGTTCATCGCCGAAGAGGTCCGCGAGATCCTCGCCGAGCTCGGCTTCCGCACCATCGAGGAGGCCGTCGGCCACGCCGAGAACCTCGACGTGGAGCGCGCCATCACTCACTGGAAGGCGCAGGGCCTGGACCTGTCCCCGCTCTTCTACGTGCCCGAACTGCCCGAGGGCGCGGCGCTGCACCAGGTCATCGAGCAGGACCACGGCCTGGAGAAGGCGCTCGACAACGAGCTGATCAAGCTGGCCGCCGACGCGCTGGCCGCGGACTCCGCGACCGACGCCCAGCCGGTCCGCGCCCAGGTCGCGATCCGCAACATCAACCGCACGGTCGGCACCATGCTCGGCCACGAGGTGACGAAGAAGTTCGGCGGCGCGGGCCTGCCCGACGACACCATCGACATCACCTTCACGGGCTCGGCTGGCCAGTCCTTCGGCGCCTTCCTGCCGCGCGGCGTCACGCTGCGCCTGGAGGGCGACGCCAACGACTACGTCGGCAAGGGCCTCTCCGGCGGCCGTGTCGTCGTCCGCCCCGACCGGGGCGCCGACCACCTCGCCGAGTACTCGACGATCGCGGGCAACACCATCGCGTACGGCGCGACCGGCGGCGAGCTGTTCCTGCGCGGCCGCACCGGTGAGCGCTTCTGCGTCCGCAACTCCGGCGCGACGGTGGTCTCCGAGGGCGTGGGCGACCACGGCTGCGAGTACATGACCGGCGGTCACGCGGTCGTCCTCGGCGAGACGGGCCGCAACTTCGCGGCCGGCATGTCCGGCGGTGTCGCGTACGTGATCGACCTCGACCGCGACAACGTGAACGTCGGCAACGCGGACGCCGTCGAGCAGCTCGACGACACCGACAAGCAGTGGCTGCACGACGTCGTGCGCCGGCACGCGGAGGAGACCGGTTCGACGGTCGCCGAGAAGCTGCTGGCCGAGTGGCCCGTGTCCGTGGAGCGCTTCAGCAAGATCATTCCCAGCACCTACAAGGCAGTGCTCGCCGCCAAGGACGCCGCCGAGCGAGCCGGACTCGACGAGTCCGCGATCACCGAGAAGATGATGGAGGCGGCGACCAATGGCTGATCCCAAGGGCTTTCTGAACCACGGCCGTGAGGTCGCCAAGTCCCGTCCCGTGGACGTGCGCCTCAAGGACTGGAACGAGGTCTACGTTCCGGGCTCGCTGCTCCCGATCATCTCCAAGCAGGCCTCGCGCTGCATGGACTGCGGCATCCCGTTCTGCCACAACGGCTGTCCGCTGGGCAACCTGATCCCCGAGTGGAACGACTACGCGTACCGCGAGGACTGGCAGGCCGCCTCCGAGCGCCTGCACGCCACGAACAACTTCCCGGAGTTCACGGGCCGGCTGTGCCCCGCCCCGTGCGAGTCGGCGTGTGTGCTCGGCATCAACCAGCCCGCCGTGACCATCAAGAACGTCGAGGTCTCGATCATCGACAAGGCGTGGGACACGGGCGATGTCGCCCCGCAGATCCCCGAGCGCCTCTCCGGCAAGACCGTCGCGGTCATCGGTTCCGGCCCCGCCGGTCTCGCCGCCGCCCAGCAGCTCACGCGGGCCGGTCACACGGTCGCGGTGTACGAGCGCGCCGACCGCGTCGGCGGCCTGCTGCGCTATGGCATCCCCGAGTTCAAGATGGAGAAGCGGCACATCAACCGCCGCATCGAGCAGATGCGCGCGGAGGGCACCCGCTTCCGCACGGGCATCGAGATCGGCCGCGACCTCAAGGCGACGGACCTGCGCAAGCGGTACGACGCCGTGGTCATCGCCGCCGGCGCGACGACCGCCCGTGACCTGCCCGTCCCCGGGCGGGAGCTGAACGGCATCCACCAGGCCATGGAGTACCTGCCGCTGGCCAACAAGGTGCAGGAGGGCGACTTCGTGGCGCCCCCGATCACGGCCGAGGGCAAGCACGTCGTGGTCATCGGCGGCGGCGACACGGGCGCGGACTGCGTGGGCACCGCCCACCGTCAGGGCGCGGCCTCGGTCACCCAGCTGGAGATCATGCCGCGACCGGGCGAGGAGCGGAACGCGGGCCAGCCCTGGCCGACGTTCCCGATGCTCTACAAGGTCACCTCCGCGCACGAGGAGGGCGGTGAGCGGGTCTACTCCGTCAACACCACCCACTTCGAGGGCGACGAGGACGGCAACGTCCAGTGGCTGCACCTCGTCGAGGTCGAGTTCACCGGCGGGAAGCTGACCCAGAAGCCGGGCACGGAGCGCAAGATCCCCGCCCAGCTGGTGACGCTGGCCATGGGCTTCACCGGCACGGACGTCGAGAACGGTGTGGTCTCGCAGTTCGGCCTGGAGCTGGACGCGCGCGGCAACATCGCCCGCGACGCCGACTTCGCGACCAACGTTCCCGGCGTGTACGTTGCCGGTGACGCGGGCCGCGGCCAGTCCCTCATCGTCTGGGCCATCGCGGAGGGCCGCTCGGCCGCCCGCGGTGTCGACCGCTTCCTCACCGGAGCGAGCGACCTGCCGGCCCCGATCCGCCCGACGGACCGTTCGCTGATGGTCTGACCCCTGGAACCGTGACCTGACGGTCACTCAAAAACGTCCCGTACAAAGGCGTACGGAACACGAGACGGCGCCTGCCTCACTGTCCCCGACCGGACGACCTGGCAGGCGCCGCCGCATGCCCGCGTGATTCCCGGGGGCATGCCGCGCGGCCGGATGCGGTGAGTTCCCGTGCTACGGCACGCGGTAGGTCTCGCCGTACACCTTCCACTCCAGCGGGGTGTGCAGGTCGAGGTTCCCGTCGTACAGGAACTGGCGCTGGGCCGTGTCGATGCGGGTGGTGTCGCGGTCCGGGTTCTTGGACTTCATCGCCTCGCGGCGGATGTCCAGGAAGATGTCGAGGTACGACTTCTCCTTGCCGCCCTCGGACGGGAGGTCCGCCTCGCGCATGGCGCGCTCGCGCAGCCCGTAGAAGCTGTTGTCGCTGGTGCCGGGACCGTGCAGCACCATGGCGTCGTAGTAGATGAACTGGCCGAGCGTGCCGAGGCCGTCGAGCTTGGCGAGCCGGACGGCGGGGTCGAAGTACACCCGGTCGCGTTCGGAGTCCTGGGCCTCGCGGAAGGCGGCGACCGTGGCCTCGTGGCGCCAGGCCGCGGGGAAGCCCGGGTCCAGGCCCTTGTGGGAGTCCGTGCCGTCGACCTCGCGCAGGGCCGGGAGATAGCGGGCGAGCCCGTTGTCCGGGTGCGCCTTGGTGTACCGCTCGACGAGGGTGAGCAGGTCGTGGGTGCCGGTGCAGAAGCCGACGATGCCCGCCGTGTAGCCCTGGCCGTCGCCGATGTCCTCGACGTAGCCGTACGCCTCGTGCCACTTCAGCGTGGAGTTCTCGGCACTGGCCACGAGCTGCTGGGCCAGCTCCTTCTTCCCGGGAGCGGCGAGGCCCGGCGGCAGGTCGGCGACGACCTCGTCGTCGGCCGCCCGCTCGGCGTCGGCCTTGGCCTTCGCGCGGGCCTGCTGCGACACGGACGCCGGGCGCTTGCCGTCGGCCGTGGCCGGGTGCTCGGGCGTGGCGAAGTAGACCGCCGCCGTGACCACCACGGGGACGACGGCGAACATCAGGCAACCCGCTCGTTTCATGAGGCACAGGGTACGCAGGGACGGCGTACAGGTGTGCAGCCCGGGTAGGCCACACGTGCGCAGGCCCGCTCCATACTGTGCGCCCCTGGATACGCTACGCGTGCGCCCCCGGCGCGCGGCAGGCTCGGCGTCCAGGACAGGGCCACCGGACGCTGCCCCGGCAGCGCCGGGCGCGGCGGCCCGTGGAGCTTGCCGCACCCGCCGTCCGCCCCGCTCTCCGGCCCCTGGGGCCGCGGCCCGGGCCCTCCGCCTCCGCCCTCGGGGTGGGTGCCCCCCCCGCCCCCGCACCCTGGGGGCCTGCCCGCGGCCCTGCCGCAGCGGGCCCGGTGGCCGTCCGGTGTCGGGCTGCCCGGAGCCGTTCCGCAGCGCCGGGCTGCCAGGCGCCGTTCCGCAGCGCCGGGCTACACGGCCCCGCTCCGCAGTGCGGAGACCTTCAGCACCGCGAGAACGACCAGCAGCGTGAGAAGCCCCACGCACACGGCCGCCTGTATCGGCGTCCGCCTGCGGTCACGGGGAGCGTAGGCGAAGGCCGCCGTCACGACACCGCCCGCCAGCAGACCGCCCAGGTGGCCCTGCCAGGACGTGAGCCCCGCCGAGATCAGCAGCCAGATCAGCAGGCCCGCCATGAAACGGTTGACGTTCCCCATGTCCGCGCCGAGCCGGCGGGCCATCACGTAGTACGCGGCACCGAGGCCGAAGATCGCGCCCGACGCGCCGACCGTGGCCTCGTCCGGTGCGATCAGCAGCACGAGGACCGAGCCGCCGAGTGCCGACAGCAGATACAGGGAGAGATAGCGGACCCGGCCGAGCTGGGTCTCGACGATCCTGCCGATGTTCCACAGGGCGAACATGTTCATCACGATGTGCGCGATCCCGAACGTGCCCCCGGTCGGCGGCAGATGAAGGAACGCACCGGTCAGCAGCCGGTACCACTCCCCGTCGACGACGCCCTCCGCGTGGTAGTCCGGGGTGTGCACGGCCTGCCAGAGATAGTGCGCCCCGTCCGTGCCCACCAGGCCGGCGCCGAGCATCTCGAACCGGTCCACGACCGACGAGCGCAGCAGCTCGGCCAGATAGGCCAGCACGTTGAGGCCGATGAGGACGTACGTCACCACGGGCACCGTCGAGATCCGGCCGCCGAAGGCGGTGCGGGCCTGCCGGACGGACTTCGCGCCCTCCTTCACACACTCCACGCACTGGTGGCCGACGGCCGCCTCGCGCATGCAGCCGGGACATATGTAGCGGTCGCACCTGGTGCAGCGCACATGGGACTCCACCTTGGGATGGCGGTAGCAGGTGGTGACGGCGGACTCGGACTCCACGGCCGGCTCCTCGGAACGCGCGGGCAAGGGAAACAGCGAGCCGGTGGGGACGGCGATGATCAAAATATCCAACCGGTCCGTCGGCCGGGAACGGCAGGGTCCGTGAAGCGGCGGGTCCCCCACCGTGACGTAATCTCGGCGTTCCGAACCCTCGCGCGACGGGAGCCCCGCATGGCCGGAATCAGCCTCACCAAGGTCGAGGAGACCGCGCCCGCGCTGGTCGGCCCGTACAAGAGCGCCGGGGTCTCCCTCACCAGGCACGGGCTGAGCGGGCAACAGGCCGCCGTGTACCTGGTCGTCGACTACTCGGGGTCGATGAAGCCGTACTACGACGACGGCAGCGTGCAGGCCCTCGCCGACCGTGTGCTCGGTCTGTCCGCCCATCTCGACGACGACGGAACCGTCCCGGTCGTCTTCTTCTCCACGGACGTCGACGCGGTCACCGACATCGCGCTCGACAACCACCGGGGGAGGATCGAACGGATCGCGGCCGGGCTCGGGCACATGGGCAGGACCAGCTATCACCTCGCCATGGACGCCGTCATCGACCACTACCTCGACAGCGGCTCCAAGGCCCCGGCCCTCGTCGTCTTCCAGACCGACGGAGGGCCGATCAACAAGCTCGCCGCCGAACGGTACTTGTGCAAGGCGGCCCGACTGCCGCTGTTCTGGCAGTTCATAGGGTTCGGCGATCCGGGCAGCCGCCAGTTCGAGTTCCTGCGCAAGCTCGACGAGTTGGCGGTGCCGCAGAAGCGGGCCGTCGACAACGCCGGCTTCTTCCACGCCGGTTCGGATCCGCGGAAGGTGAGCGACGAGGAGCTCTACGACCGGCTCGTCGCGGAGTTCCCGCAGTGGCTGGCGGCAGCGCGGGCCCACGGGATCGTCACATGAGCGCGCACCTCCTGCCCGCCGCGGGACGGACCGCCGTGCCCTGGAGGAACGGCGGCGGCGTCACCCGGGAGATCGTCGTCCGGCCCGAGGGCGCGGACATGTCCGGCTTCGCGTGGCGGGTGAGCCTCGCCGACGTCGGTGCCGACGGGCCCTTCTCCTCCTTCGCCGGGGTGGACCGGATCCTCACCATGGTCGAGGGCACCGGGATGGACCTGGCCGTCGGGCGCGACCGCCGGCTCGTCGACACCCCGTACGTGCCGCACCGCTTTCCCGGTGACCTGCCCACCGCGTGCCGGCTGCTCGGGGGGCCGGTCGTGAACCTCAACGTCATGTGGAACCGGGGTGGTTCGCCGGTGCCGGGCGTCGAGGTGCTGTCCCCCGGGGACGGGGTGTCCGTTGCGGGCGGGCCGACCGCGCTGGTCGTCGCGCTCGGCGACTCCGCGGAGGTGGCGGGGCTGACCCTCGGGCGCCACGACGCCGCGCTCCTCACGGCGGAGCCGGTCACACTCCGGGGAACCGGGCCCGTCGCGGTGATCCGGGTCGGACCGTAGGCGTCTTCCTCGCCCCCTCCGCCCCTACCCGTCCCGCTCCCGGGGGCTGCGCCCCCGGGGACGATGAGGGTCCCCCCTGGTCGAGCGAAGCCGAGACCTTGGGGGAGGGTAGGGACGGAAGGGGCGAGTCAACTCCCTTGTGAGAGTGCACCGTTGGCTTCCCGGGGAGGGCGTGGCAGTCTGGGGGGCCGAGGGGGCGGCGTATGAGTCTGCGTGAGCGGCGGCGGGCCGAGACGGCCAAAGGGGAGCGGCTGGCCGACTGGGCCGACGGCCGGCTGGGCCTCTACACGCTGGCCAAGGCCAATATGCGCAAGGTCTTCCCGGACCACTGGTCGTTCATGCTGGGCGAGGTCTGCCTCTACAGCTTCCTCGTCCTGATCATCACCGGTGTCTACCTCACCCTGTTCTTCGAGCCCAGCGGCGTCGAGGTCGTCTACCACGGCTCGTACGGGCCGCTGAACGGCATCGTCATGACGCGCGCCTACGAGTCCACGCTCGACATCAGCTTCGACGTGCGCGGCGGACTGCTGATCCGGCAGATCCACCACTGGGCGGCGCTGGTCTTCCTCGCCGGGATGCTCGTGCACATGATGCGGGTGTTCTTCACCGGCGCGTTCCGCAAGCCGCGCGAGGTCAACTGGCTCTTCGGCTGGACCCTGTTGATGCTCGGCCTGATCACCGGCCTGACCGGCTACTCGCTCCCGGACGACCTGCTCTCCGGCACCGGCGTCCGCTTCGCACAGGGCGCCATCCTGTCGATCCCCGTCGTGGGGACGTACATCTCGTTCTTCCTCTTCGGAGGGGAGTTCCCGGGGCACGACATCATCCCGCGGTTCTTCCCGATCCACGTCCTGCTGCTGCCGGGCATCATGCTGGGCCTCGTGGTCGCCCATCTGATCCTCGTCTTCTACCACAAGCACACGCAGTACCCGGGGCCCGGACGGGACGAGAAGTCGGTGGTCGGCATGCCGTTCATGCCGGTCTACATGGCCAAGGCGGGCGGCTTCTTCTTCCTGGTCTTCGGGGTCCTGTCGATCATGGGCGCGATCGCCACCATCAATCCCGTGTGGGCCTTCGGGCCCTACCGCCCCGACCTGGTGACCACCGGCGCACAGCCCGACTGGTACCTCGGCTTCTCCGAAGGGCTCATCCGGGTGATGCCGGGATGGGAGATCAACGCCTTCGGCCACACGCTCCAGTTGGGCGTCTTCATCCCCTTCTCGCTCTTCCCGCTCATCATGGCCGCCATCGCCGTCTACCCCTTCATCGAGGCCTGGGTCACCGGCGACAAGCGCGAGCACCACATCCTGGACCGGCCGCGCAACGTGCCCACCCGCACCGCCCTAGGCGTCGCCTGGCTGACGCTGTACGCCGTCCTGCTGGTCGGCGGCGGCAACGACCTGTGGGCCACCCACTTCCATCTGTCGATCAACGCGATCACCTGGTTCGTCCGTGTCGGCGTCTTCGCCGGACCCGCCCTCGCCTACGTCGTCACGAAGAGGATCTGTCTGGGGCTGCAACGCGCGGACCGCGACAAGGTGTTGCACGGGCGTGAGTCCGGCATCATCAAACTCCTGCCGCACGGCGAGTACGTCGAGGTCCACGAACCACTCACCCCGGCTCAGCGGTTCACCCTCACCCAGCACGAACAGGCGCCGCCGTACGAGGTGGGTCCGCTGGTCGACGCGAACGGCGTGGTCCGCCGGGTCGGCCCGGTCCGGAGGCTGCGCGCCCGGCTGGCGCGCGCCCTGTTCGGGCCCGGCACCCGGATCCCGAAGCCGACGGCCGAGGAGTACCGGGAGATCACGAGCGAGGACCACCACTGAGACCGGCCAGTGCCTCGGTCCTGCACTCGGCCGGGGAGCCCCAGGCGGTCCGCAGGGCGCGTGCCCTGGTGAACCAGAGGGACAGGTCGTACTCGGCCGTGTAACCGATCGCCCCGTGGAGTTGCAACGCCGTCCGGGCCGTGGTGTACGCGGCCTCGCATGCTCTGACCTTCGCGGCGGCCACGTCCGCGGGAGCCATCGACAGGGCGGCCCCGAACAGCAGCGGGCGCGCGAACTCCAGGGCGATCGTCGCGTCCGCTAGCCGGTGCTTGACCGCCTGGAACGAGCCGACGGGAACCCCGAACTGGGTGCGCTGCCCGACGTACGCGACGGTCCGGTCGAGGAGCGCGAGACCGACGCCGAGGGCCTGGGCGGCGGTGGCGAGCCGGGCCCAGGCCAGGGCCCGGCGGGCGGCGCGGATGACGTGCGGGCCGGTGGCGAGGACTTCGCCGCCGGCCTCGGGCGCGGCGAGCCGCCGGGAGGGGTCCACGGACGCGCGCACCGGGCCGTGCCCGGGCGCGCGGCGCAGGGTCTCGCCCTCCACGACGAGCAGCGCCGCCGCATCCGCGTCGAGCGCGTACGCGCCGGCCGGGGCGAACGTGGCGACGGTCTTGCCCGAGGCCAGCCCCGGCAGCAGCCGCTCGGCCGGGCCCGGCTCGCCCAGCTCGCTCAGCAGGACGGCCGCGGCGACCGTCTCCACCACCGGACCCGGCACCGCGTGCCGACCCAACTCCACGAAGGCGACGGCCAGTTCGACGGGCAGGAGTCCCACACCCTCGTACGCCTCCGGGACGGCCAGCGCGAAGACGCCCGCCTCGGCGAGCCGCGACCACAGGGCACGGCCGGGCGCGTGGTCGCCGGCGGCCCACGCCCGCACGGCCGACGGCGTGTCCGCCGACGTCAGCATCGCGTCCAGGGAGGCGGCGAAGGCGCGCTGTTCGGCGTCGAGGAGGAATCGCATCAGCGGCGGCCCTTCGGGAGACCGAGCAGCCGCTCGGCGATGATGTCGCGCTGGATCTCGTTGGTGCCCGCGTAGATCGGGCCCGCGAGCGAGAAGACATGCCCCTCGGACCATTCGGTGTCCGCCAACTCGCCCTCGGGACCCAGCAGATCGAGTGCCGTCTCGTGCAGGGCGATGTCGAGCTCCGACCAGAACACCTTGTTCAGGCTGGACTCCGGACCGATGCTCTCGCCCTCGAGGAACCGGGAGGCGTTGGCGTAGGTGAAGAGCTGGTAGGCGCGGGCGCCGATCACCGCGTCGGCCACCCGGTCACGCAGGGCTGAGTCGCACGGGTCGCCGTGGGTGCGCCACAACGCGGCCAGCCGGTCGGCGGCGGCCAGGAAGCGACCCGGAGAGCGCAGCGTCAGCCCCCGTTCGTTGCCCGCCGTCGACATGGCCACCCGCCAGCCCTGCCCCGGCTCGCCGATCACGTCCTCGTCCGGCACGAACACGTCGTCCAGGAACAGCTCGGCGAAGGCCGGCCTGCCGTCCAGCCGGCCGATGGGCCGGACCGTCACGCCGGGCGCGCGCAGGTCGAACATCAGATACGTCAGGCCCTGATGGGGTTTCGGCAGGCCGGGCTCGCTGCGGAACAGGCCGAAGGCGCGGTCGGCGAACGCGGCCCGCGACGACCAGGTCTTGTGTCCGCTCAAGCGCCAGCCACCGTCCGCGCGCACGGCCCGCGAGGTCAGCGAGGCCAGGTCGGAACCCGCCTCCGGCTCGGACCACGCCTGCGCCCAGACCACCTCGCCCGTCGCCATCGGCGGCAGCACACGCTCCCGTTGCTTCGGGGTGCCGTGGTCGAAGAGGGTCGGCGCGAGCAGGCTGACGCCGTTCTGCCCGACCCGGCCGGGCGCGCCCGCCGCGTGGTACTCCTCCTCGAAGGCCAGCCAGCGCACGAGGTCCGCGTCCCGGCCGCCGTACGCCGACGGCCACGACACCACCGACCAGCGGTCCGCCGCCAGTTCGGCCTCCCACGCGCGGTGCGCGGTGAAGCCCTCCGCGGTCTCCAGGGAGGGCAGCGGCACCGCCGGGACATGGGCGTCCAGCCAGGCGCGGGCCTCGGCACGGAACGCCTCGTCGGCGGGGGAGCGGGTGAGATCCATCGGCGGCACCTTTCGGCGGCGGGCTCCGGACGGTGGTGGGCTCCGGACGGTGGTGGGCTCCGGACGGTGGTCGGCTCCGGAGTGACGGCAACCTTCCCTAACAAGTGTTTGGTAGGTTAGCTTGGGGCCATGAGCGACGTCGAGAGTCCGGCGTACATACCCGGGCACGGGCTGCTGAAGGGCCGCACCGCCGTCATCACCGCCGCCGCGGGCGCCGGCATCGGCGGGGCCACGGCCCGCCGGTTCCTGGAGGAGGGCGCGCGCGTGCTGATCAGCGACGCGCACGCCCGCCGGCTCAAGGAGACCGCCGGGACCCTCGCCGGGGAGTTCGGCGCCGAGGCGGTCGCCGCGCTGCCCTGCGACGTCACCGAGGAGGACCAGGTCCAGGCCCTCTTCGACACCGCCGCGGAACTCCACGGCCGACTCGACATCGTCGTCAACAACGCGGGCCTCGGCGGCACCTCACCCCTCGTCGACATGACCGACGAGCAGTGGTCGAAGGTCCTCGACGTGACACTGAACGGCACCTTCCGGTGCACCCGGGCCGCGCTGCGGCGGCTCAAGGAGCGCGGCGACGGCGGAGTCGTCGTCAACAACGCCTCCGTGGTCGGCTGGCGGGCGCAGTCCGGGCAGGCCCACTACGCCGCCGCGAAGGCCGGGGTCATGGCCCTCACCCGATGCGCCGCGATCGAGGCCGCCGCCTACGGGGTGCGGGTCAACGCCGTCTCGCCCAGCCTCGCCATGCACCCGCACCTGGTGAAGGTGACCACCCCCGAACTGCTGGAGGAACTGACCGCCCGCGAGGCCTTCGGCCGGTACGCCGAGCCCTGGGAGGTCGCCAACGTGATCGTGTTCCTCGCCTCCGGCTACTCCTCGTACCTCACCGGCGAGGTCGTGTCCGTGAGCAGCCAGCACCCATAGGACGACAATGACCGTGTGCCTACCAAGAAGAAGCCCCAGGTGACCGCCACCCCGGAGCGCCGCCGCGAACTGCTCGGCACCGCCGCCGAGGTCTTTGCCGAGCAGGGCTACAACGCCACCACCGTACGCAAGATCGCGGACGAGGCCGGGATGCTCGCGGGCAGTCTCTACTACCACTTCGACTCCAAGGAATCGATGCTGGAGGAGATCCTGCGGACCTTCCTCGACGAGCTCTGGGAGGGCTACGACACTGTCCTGGAAGCCGAACTAGGCCCCCGGGAAACCCTGGAGGCCCTGGTCACCGAGTCCTTCCGGGAGATCGACCGGCACCGTGCGGCCGTCGCGATCTACCAGAAGGAAGCCCGGCACCTCGCCGCACAGCAGCGCTTCGCCTTCCTCGCCGACTCGCAGCGCAACTTCGAGAAGGCGTGGCTGAGCACACTGGAACGCGGTGTCGACGCCGAGGTTTTCCGGGCCGACCTCGACATCCGCCTCACCTACCGGTTCGTGCGCGACACCGTGTGGGTCGCCGCCTCCTGGTACCGGCCCGGCGGTCAGCACAGCCCGGAGGAGATCGCCCGGCAGTACCTGTCGATGGTGCTCGACGGCATCTCCGTCCGCGAGGAGCCGTAAGCGCACCACTCACGTCCGCGAGGGAGTCGTCATGGCCGAGGCCTACATCGTCGAAGCGGTCCGCACGCCCGTCGGGCGGCGCCGGGGAGGGCTGAGCGGTGTCCACCCGGCCGACCTCGGCGCGCACGTCCTCACGGCGCTGGTCGAGCGGTCCGGTGTGGACCCGGGGGCGGTCGAGGACGTCGTCTTCGGCTGCCTGGACACGGTCGGGCCGCAGGCCGGTGACATCGCCCGCACCAGCTGGCTCGCGGCCGGACTGCCCGAGGAGGTGCCGGGGGTGACCGTCGACCGGCAGTGCGGGTCCTCCCAGCAGGCCGTGCACTTCGCCGCCCAGGGTGTCCTGTCCGGCACCCAGGACCTGGTCGTCGCCGGCGGCGTGCAGAACATGAGCCAGATCCCCATCGCCTTCGCCTCCCGCCAGGCCGCCGAACCGCTCGGCCTCACCGAGGGACCCTTCGCGGGCAGCGACGGCTGGCGGGCACGCTACGGAGACCAGCCGGTCAACCAGTTCCACGGTGCCGAGCTGATCGCCGCCAAGTGGGGCATCAGCCGCCGCGACCAGGAGGAGTTCGCCCTCCGCTCCCACCGGCGGGCGATCCGCGCCCTGGACGAGGGCCGCTTCGCGCGCGAGACCGTCGCCCACGGCGAGGTCACCGTCGACGAGGGCCCGCGCCGGGACACCTCACTGGAGAAGATGGCGGGCCTGAACCCGGTGGTCGAGGGCGGCACCATCACCGCCGCCTGCTCCTCCCAGGTCTCCGACGGAGCCGCCGCGATGCTGCTCGCCTCCGAGCGGGCGGTCCGCGAACACGGCCTGGCCCCCCGCGCCCGCGTGCATCACCTCTCGGTGCGCGGCGAGGACCCCATCCGGATGCTCTCGGCCCCCATCCCGGCCACGGCGTACGCCCTGAAGAAGACCGGCATGTCCATCGGTGACATCGATCTGGTCGAGATCAACGAGGCGTTCGCCCCCGTCGTCCTCGCCTGGCTCAAGGAGACCGGCGCCGACCCGGAGAAGGTCAACGTCAACGGCGGCGCGATCGCCCTCGGCCACCCCCTCGGCGCCACCGGCGTGCGGCTGATGACGACCCTGCTGCACGAACTGGAGCGCACGGGCGGCCGGTTCGGACTCCAGACGATGTGCGAGGGCGGCGGGCAGGCGAACGTGACGATCATCGAACGGCTCTGAGGCTCCGACGTCCACCCTGCCCCCGGGCGCTCACCCGTCCGGGCCGGCGGGGGCGTCCCATGACGTGAGGGCCTGGTCGCCCGTGCGGGGAAGGGCGTCGAGCGTCGCGCGGGCCTGTGCCATCACCCGGTCGACCAGCTCCGCGCACGACGGCAGGTCGTCGATCACTCCCGCGACCTGACCCGACGCCATCACCCCGAGATCCGTCCGGCCGTCCACCATCGACGACTTGAGCAGCATCGGTGTGTTCGCGGCGAGCAGGACCTGACTCCAGGACAGATCCCTGCCGTGTTTCATGGCGAGGCCGTCGCGGATCATCCGGGACCAGGTGAGGCCGGAGATCTGCCGGAACCCGGCCGCGCGGCGCACGGCCCGGACGAGGGCCCGCGTGCGGCCCGCCCGCTCCATCGCGTCGACGAGCTCACTGCGCAGCATGCGGTGCGGCAGCCCGTCGACGGCCGTCGTCAGCGTGACGTCCTTGACCGTCGCCGCCAGATACCGCGCCTTCACCGCCTCGGGGACGGTCGAGTCGGAGGTCAGCAGGAAACGCGTGCCCATCGCGATGCCCGCCGCCCCGTAGGCCAGCGCCGCCACCAGTCCCCGCCCGTCGTGGAAGCCGCCCGCCGCCACCACCGGGATGTCCACGGCGTCCACCACCTGGGGCAGCAGCACGCTCGTCGCCACCTCTCCGGTGTGGCCGCCGCCCTCGCCGCCCTGCACGATCACCGCGTCGGCGCCCCAGGCGGCCACCTTCTCGGCGTGCCGCCGGGCGCCGACGGACGGCACCACGATCACGCCCGCCTCCTTCAGCTCGGCGATCAGCTCACGGGAGGGGGCGAGCGCGAACGACGCGACACGCACGCCCTCGTCGACGATGATCCGCACCCGGTCGCCGGCGTCCCCGGCGTCGGCGCGCAGATTCACGCCGAACGGCCGGTCCGTACGGGACTTGACCTCCCTGACGGCGTCGCGGAGCTGGTCGAGGGTCATCGTCGCGGAGGCCAGGATGCCCAGCGCGCCCGCGTTCGCCGTCGCCGAGACCAGGCGGGGCCCCGCCACCCAGCCCATGCCGGTCTGCACGATGGGATGCCTGATCCCGACGAGCCCGGTCAGCGCGGTCTCCATCAGCGCCCGCCCCCGCCCGCGCCGCTCCCCGGGTCGGGTACCTCCCGATCTCGCAGGCCCTTCGGGTCGAGCACCGCGCGGATCAACTCCAGCTCCTCCAGCGTCGGTTCGCGGGTGAACGGGACCTCGTCCGGGATCGTCAGCTCGAACCCCGTGGCCTCCCGGACCTGCTCGGGAGTGACGCCCGGGTGGACGGAGGCCAGCCGCATCGAGTGGTCGGGCGTCGCGAAGTCGAGGACGGCGAGGTCGGTCACCACCCGGGGGAGGCGATGGAAGCGGGTGGCACTCGGGCCCGCGGCGGCGGCCCGGTCGTACCCCACCCCGCACACCATGTCGACCCGCTCCACGAAGACGCGCCGAGAGTGCTTCGGGATCCAGTAACTGGTCGGGTTGTTCAGCGTGTTGACCGGGGCCCCGCGCACACCCAGCAGCTGGCGCCGGGGCCGGGACCAGTCGCCGACGCAGGAGATGTTCTGGTTGCCGAAGCGGTCGATCTGGCTCGCGCCCATCATCACGTGCCGCCGCCCGCCGGTCACCGCCGTCAGATGCCCGCGGTACGGCAGCCAGCCCTCGGTCGTGCCGTCGAGGCCGACGAGCAGCGCCTCGCCGTCGGTCAGCAGCAGATCGGGGGAGAAGGTGCGCCGGGCCAGACGGGCGCCGATGGACGGGATCAGGCCCATGGGACTGGCGAGCACCTCGCCGTTGTCCCGCCAGGCCTCGGCACAGGCGATCACGCAGTACTCGGCTCGACCGACGCTCACTGGTCCCGCTCCTTCCGCCAGGCCTGGACGGCCCTCTGATAGGCGTGTTCGTCCCCGCCGAGGAAGCGCTCGGCGAACTCGCTGTACGGCGTGGTCGCGTACAGCTTCTGGAAGGCCTCGTCCCGCCCGTAGTCCGGGACGCACGTGGTGAAGTGCGCGCCGTTCGGCGTCTCCACCACGCCCGTGACGGCCGACCGCCGGAGCAGCAGGGTCTGCGGCGCGGCCTCCTTGGTCAGCTCCGCCGTGTCGACGATCCGCTCGCAGGAGACGTACGCCGTGTCCGCGGCCTCGCAGAACAGGTCGTCGAAGTACGGGTCCGGGCCCAGGTACTGGCCGTTGCCGAGCCGGTCCGCCCGGTTCATGTGGACCAGAGCCGCGTCCAGGCGCAGCGCGGGCATGGCGACGAGCTCCTCCCGTATCCCGGTGGCCGGGTCGGGATAGGGCGAAGTGACCGTCCGCAGCTCCGGGTTGACCCGCATCACGTCCGAGCCGAGCCCCGCCCGCACCGGGAGGAACGGCAGCCGGTTCGCCGCGGCGTGCAGCCCCCACATGAACATCGCCTCGTCGACCTCCGTCAGCTCGAACGCGCCGCGCTCACGGGCCGCGCGGTAATGCGGTTCGAGCGGGATGGAGTCGAGGGTCGCGAAGGCGGTGACCAGGGTGCGGATCCGTCCGGCGGCGGCGAGCAGGCCGACGTCCGGGCCGCCGTACGCGACGACGGTGAGATCGGTGATCCCGGTGCGGAGCAGTGCTCTGATCAGGGCCATCGGTTTGCGGCGCGAGCCCCAGCCGCCGATGCCGAGGGTCATCCCGCTCTCCAGCCGGCCCACGACGTCCTGCACCGACATGGTCTTGTCGCTCACCGGTGGGCCTCCTTGCCGAAGGTGTCGCGGACGCGGTCGGCGATCCCGCTGAGATTGGCCTCGAAGGTGAAGCCCTGCTCGAAGCGGTAGCTGCGGCGCACGTCGACGGGATCGATGCCGTTGATGGCGGCCTTGGCCAGCCGGATGAGATGCCCGTCCTTGGCGGCTATCTCGCGCGCCAGTTCCAGCGCGGCCGGGCGCAGTTCCCCGCGCGGTACGACCCTCCACACCGAGCCGTGGGTGTGCAGTTCGGCCGCGGTCGCGGTGCGCGAGGTGTAGTACAGGGCGCGCATCAGGTGCTGCGGGACGAGACGGGCCAGATGCGTGGCGGCGCCGAGCGCGCCCCGGTCCAGCTCGGGCAGGCCGAAGGTGGCGTCCTCGCTCGCCACGATCGCGTCCGCGTTCCCCACGAGCCCTATGCCGCCGCCCAGGCAGAAGCCGTGCACCGCCGCGACGACGGGGACCTCGCACTCGTACACCGCGGCGAAGGCCTCGGAGCAGCCTCGGTTGGCGCCGATCAGCGCGCTGTGACCGGTGGTGTCGCGCTGCATCTCCTTGATGTCGACGCCCGCGTTGAAACCGCGTCCCTCGGCGGTCAGGACGACGCAGCGGGTCCCGGGGTCGCGGCCCGCCGCGCGCACGGCGTCGGCGAGGTCGAACCAGCCCCGCACCGGCAGCGCGTTCACCGGCGGGTAGTCGACCGTGACGACGGAAATCCCCTTTTCCGGGGACGAGGTGGAGACACCCATGGGCACATCAGCTACCTTTCCACCAAACGTTTGTTAGGTGTGATGCGAAGCTAGCAGCGATCGCGGCAGCGCGGGAGGCCCTGTGGACAACGTGGACACCATGGATCGCCGAGGCGCCGCCGTGGACCTCGCCGGCCGGACCGTCGTCGTCACCGGCGGCACCCGCGGGGTCGGGGCCGGTATCGCGCGGGCCTTCGCGCAGGCGGGCGCGCAGGTCGTGGTCTGTGCCCGCCGTCCGCCCGAAGCCCCCCTGGAAAAGGTCGACTTCGTCCCCGTCGACCTGCGCGACCCGGCCGCCGTGCGGGCCTTCTTCGTCGCCCTGCCCCGGCTCGACGTCCTGGTCAACAACGCGGGCGGCGCCCCCTACCGGCCCCTAGCCGAGGCGGACGCCGAGCGGCACGCCCGCGTGATCGAGCTCAACCTCACCGTCCCGCTCGCCGCGTCGATCGCCGCGTACGAGCACCTCAGGCGGGCCCGGGGCTCGATCGTGATGATCGGCAGCGTGAGCGGGTCGCGCCCCTCGCCCGGCTCGGCGGCCTACGGCGCGGCCAAGGCCGGACTGGAGAACCTGGCCCGTTCCATGGCCGTCGAGTGGGCGCCGGAGATCCGGGTCAACACCCTGGTCGTCGGCATGGTCCGCACCGAACTGGCCCATCTGCACTACGGCGGCGAGGACGGCGTCGCCGCCGTCGCCCGTACCGTCCCGCTGGGCCGCCTCGCCCAGCCGTCCGACGTCGGCGGGGCCGCCGTCTTCCTCGCCTCGGACGCCGCCGCGTACATCAGCGGCGCCTCGATCCTCGTCCACGGAGGCGGGGAGCGGCCCGCCTTCCTGGAAGCCGCCACCGCCAACAAGGACCAGCAGGGAGACGTGGGATGAGCGCACGGTTGCTGTGTGAGGGGCGGGTCGTGATCGTCACGGGCGCGGGCCGCGGGCTCGGCAGGGCGCACGCGCTGGCGTACGCCGCCGAGGGCGCCCGGCTCGTCGTGAACGACCTCGGCGTCGGCCTCGACGGCACCCCCGGACCGGACAGCCCGGCCCGGCAGGTGGCCGAGGAGATCCGCGCGGCGGGCGGCGAAGCGGTGACCCACGGAGGTGACATCGCGACGACCGAGGGCGCGGCGTCCCTCGTCCGCACCGCCCTGGAGACGTACGGGCGGCTCGACACGCTGGTCAACAACGCCGGGTTCCTGCGCGACCGGATGCTGGTCAACCTCGACGAGGACGACTGGGACGCGGTGATGCGGGTTCATCTGAAAGGGCACTTCCTGCCCCTCAAGCACGCGGCGGCCCACTGGCGGGCGGAGGCGAAGGCGGGCCGCGCGCCCGACGCCAGGGTCGTCAACACCAGCAGTGGAGCGGGCCTGCTGGGGTCGGTCGGGCAGGGCAACTACAGCGCCGCCAAGGCCGGCATCGTCGGGTTGACGCTGGTCGCGGCGGCCGAGATGGGACGCTACGGAGTCCAGGTCAACGCCATCGCCCCGGCCGCCCGCACCCGGATGACCGAGCGGACCTTCGCCGACGCCATGACCGCTCCCGGCAGCGGATTCGACGCCATGGCCCCCGGCAATGTCTCGCCGCTGGTCGTCTGGCTCGGATCGGCCGCGAGCGCCGGGGTCACCGGCCGCGTCTTCGAGACCGAGGGCGGCCGGATCACCGTGATGGAGGGCTGGCGGCCGGGCCCGAGCGCCGACAAGGGGTCGCGCTGGAGCCCGGCGGAGGCCGGCGAAACGGTCCGCAAGCTCCTGACGGAGGCGGAGACTCCGGGGGCGGTGTACGGATCCGGGTAGGGAAGGGCGGGGATTTCGGGGTGTAGGGCACCCCGCCGCTGCGGGGGAGGGGAGGCAGGGCTCCGGGGTGGCATTCCGCGGGGACGGACTCGGTGAGCCGGTCCTGAAGGCGGTGTACGAGCCAATGCCTGACGCCCGGAGGCTCAGCGCCCGGGGCGGGCCGCGCCCGCCTCCAGCAGGGCGGCGATCTCCGCGTGGCCGGTCTGGAGGTCGTCGCCGGCGAACGGGCGGCCCTCGGCGTCGAGGAGCTGGACCTCGACGATGACGCCCTCGGGGGACGGGTGGCGGCGGGTGACCGACGGGTGGCCGGGGCCGTGCGCGCGGGCCAGGCTCGCCGTCAGTTCGGCCTCGACGCCGACGACGAGCAGCCGGCGGGCCTCCGCCAGCGCCTCGGCCCGCGCGCCCGCCCCGTGCGTCAGCAGGGCCCGGACGCAGCCGACGGAGCCCCGGTGGGCGGCTGTCACCAGCGGGGACTCGCCCGTCGGACAGGGCCGGTCGGGATCCGCGCCCGCCCCGAGGAGCGACTCCGTCACGGCGGTGTGGCCCCGCCGCAGGGCCCAGGTCAGGGCCGTGAAACCGAACGCCTCCACGATGTCCGGGTCGGCCCCGGCCGAGAGCAGCACACGGACCACCTCCGTGTGCCCGCCGCAGGCCGCGCCGCACAGGGGAGCGTCGGTGCCCAGGCTGAGGCGGTCGGGCTGGGCGCCGCAGGCCAGCAGCAGCCGTACGGCACCGGGCCGGTCGCTGACCGCCGCCAGGTACAGGGCGCTCTGGCCGTCCTCGTCCACCGCCTCGGCGCTCACCCCGGCGCGCAGCAGCCGTACGACCGCGTCCTCGTCCCCCTCGTACAGAGCGGGGAAGAGGAGTGCGGCGGGGTCGTTCGTGCTCATCCTTCGACCCTCGCTCGCCAAGGACACGCGAGGCAAAGACTTTTGGGGTGTTCTGCCTCACCCCCGCCCTCGGGCGTCATCCCTCCGCACGGGGCGCCCACGGGCGGCACCCCGCGTCACCGCCGTGACCGGCCGGGCAGCCCCTAGGTGTCGCACTCCAGCACCGTCCGGCACAACGCGCACCGGGCTCGTACCCGGCCGCGCACCGGCACCCTGATGCGCTGGTGGCAGGTCGGGCACGGGAAGGAGACGCGCAGCGGGCCGCGGTCGTCGGGTGCGAAGGCGTAGAGGACGCCGGAGTGGTCGGGGGTGCCGTGGTGCTGGGCGTGGCGGCGGTCCCTGGCGTAGCGGCGGCGGCCCGCCCAGCCCGCGGCGGTCAGCGGGGGCTGCTGCTCGTCCTGGCGGGCCCGCGCCATGCCCTTGGTGTACGCGGTGTACGCCTGGGGGCTGGTGAACCACACCGAGGGGTCCTCGCCGAAGACCAGGGCGCGCTTGGCGAGGACGTATCCGAACTCCTCGGGTGTCAGATAGCCGAGCTTCTGCGAGGACGCGGCGTCCTCGCGGTACGCGTCGAGCAGGAGCCAGCCCGCGCCGAGGTAGGCCGCGGCCGTGTCGGTGAGGATCTCGGTGTCACGGGTGCCGGCGAACGAGAGGTCGAGGCGGTGCAGATAGACGTGCATCACCTCGTGGGCGAGGGCGGCGCCGATGTCCCTGCGGTGGGTGCGGAAGCGGTCGTTGAGCTCGATGAAGTACTCGGGGCCCGCGGCGAGTTCGACGTGGGCCGCGTGGGTCATCTCACGGAAGCCGATGATCATCCGGGCGTCCGGCAGCCGGTAGTGCCGCACCATCTCGCGGGCCACGCGCTGGGCGCCCAGATGCAGGTCGTCGCCGTCGGCGAAGGCCACGTCCGCGGGGGCCACGCTGGTCGCGAAGGTGTGGATGGTGTCGTACGAGAGCCGTTTGTAGAGCGCGGTGATCGACTCCCGCACCGTGTCCAGATGCGGGTAGCCGTGCTCGACGGGTCCGCCGTTCGCCACGTCCGCACCCCCAGAAGACGCCGGAACTCCTCTCCACTGTAAGCGGGGTTCCTTCCGGCGGCGGGGGACGCGGGCCCGGGCGGGGCGGTGTCTGGCCGGATTGCGGCTCTTGCCCGCTCCGGCGGCCGGTCCTCATAATCCCCACCAGCTTGGCAGGAGCATGCCATGAAGCGTTTCTGTGCGTCTGCCGTGCGGACAACCCCCCACGAAAGGAAGCGCGTTGAAGTCTCTCAAGAAGTACGGCGTCATCAGAAGACTGCTCACCGTCGGCGCGGTCGCCCTCGCCGCCGTATCCCTCCAGCCGCTGACCGCGCACGCGGCACCCGCTCCCGTCGTCGGCGGCACGCGCGCCGCGCAGGGCGAGTTCCCGTTCATGGTCCGCCTCTCCATGGGCTGCGGCGGAGCCCTCTACACCAAGACCATCGTCCTGACCGCCGCGCACTGCGTGAACGGCTCGGGCACCAACACCTCCATCACCGCCACCACCGGCGTCGTGGACCTGCAGAGCAGCAGCGCCGTCAAGGTCAAGTCGACGAAGGTGCTCCAGGCCCCCGGCTACAACGGCAAGGGCAAGGACTGGGCCCTCATCAAACTCGCCAGGCCCGTCGAGCAGCCCACCCTGAAGATCGCCACCAGCACCGCCTACAACAACGGCGACTTCACCGTGGCCGGCTGGGGCGCCGCCCGCGAGGGCGGCGGACAGCAGCGCTACCTGCTCAAGGCCACCGTCCCCTTCGTCGACGACGCCACCTGCAAGCAGGCGTACGGCAGCGATCTCGTCCCCGGTGACGAGATCTGCGCCGGATTCGTCGCCCAGGGCGGAGTCGACACCTGTCAGGGTGACTCCGGCGGACCCATGTTCCGCAAGGACGACACGGGCGCCTACGTCCAGGTCGGGATCGTCAGCTGGGGCGAGGGCTGCGCGCGGCCCGGATACCCCGGCGTGTACAGCGAGGTCTCGACCTTCGCGGCCGACATAGCCAGGGCCGCCGCCGGCCTCTGACACAGCCGGAAGTTCCACCGGCACCAGCGGCACCAGCGGCACCGGCAGCACCGGCAGCACCTGCGCCAGTACCGGTGCCGGTACGCGCGGCGCCCGCGACCCCGGTCGCGGGCGACCGCCGCGCGGTGCAGTCGTCCCGGAGGCGTGGACGCCCGCGGGGGAGCCGCGTACAGGGGAGCGGCCCCGCACACGGGGAGCGGACGGGAAAATGGGTTCGGCGCCCGGCCCCGGCGTTGGCATACTCGCCGCCATGACCAGCCGACACCACCAGCCCGTCCCCGCGTCGTTGCTGATCGGGGCCAAGGACGCCGACCTGCAACAGCGCCTCGACGACGAACTCACCGCCTTCAACGCGACGGCGACCGGTGCCGGTGACCCCGAGCCGCTCTCGGTCCGGGTGAACGACGCCGACGGGGAACTCGTCGGCGGGCTCACCGCCTGGGTATGGGGCAGCTGCTGTGCCGTCGACATGCTCTGGGTGCGCGCCGACCAGCGGCACGCGGGCTGGGGGAGCAAGCTGCTCCGGGCGGCCGAGGAGGAGAGCCTCCGGCGCGGCTGCGCCGAGATGATCGTCTCCTCGTTCACCTTCCAGGCCCCCGACTTCTACCGCGGGCACGGCTACCGGGAGACCGGCCGCACGGACGGCATCCCGGGCGGGCACCAGGACGTGCACTTCCACAAGACGCTCACCGGCGGACAGCCGTAGGGGCGTTCCCGGCCACCGGACGTCCGGCGGAGGCCCATCGGAAAGCCACCGGACGCCCGCCCGCCGGATGAACAGGCCCCCGGCCCTACGCGTTCACCTCACGCGTCCGCACGGCCCGCGGCTCCGGCGAGGCCGGGTCAGGGCTGCGCAGGACCGGCGGCGACAGCACCGCCGACGTCTCGCCCCGCTCGCCCGACGCGCCCGGCCCGTTCGCAGCGTCCGGGTCCGCCCGGCCGGCCGTCTCCAACTCCAGCACCCACACGTCGTTCACACCCTCACGCAGGACAGGACCGGGCACGTACAGCGAGCGCTGCGGCCCCGCGGACCAGTAGCGGCCCAGATCGAACCCGTTGATCCACACGAACCCCCGCGTCCAGCCCGGGAGTTCGAGGAAGGCGTCCCCGGCGCCGCGCACCTCGACCGTGCCGCGGTACAGCCCGGGGGAGCCGTCCCCGGGCAGCTCCCCGAACGGCACCCGCCCGACGTCCCCGTCCAGCGCGTCCAGCCGCAGCCCCCGCGCCCGCACCCCGTGCAGATACTGCCGCTCGTGCAGCACACCCCCGGCGATGCCCTTCGACTCGCCCGACCGCGGACCGTAGTTGACCCGCCCCAGCGACTCCACCCACAGCTCCACCCGGGCATGACCCGCGACCGGTTCCTCGAGCCGCGGCTCGTCCTCCGTGAGCACCCCGGCCCGCACCCCGTCCACGTACACGACCGCCAGATCCCGCAGCCCCCGCACGGACAGCGGGTACGGCTGCCGGGGCCCCGGCACGGTCACCTCGTACTTGACCAGCCCCCGGTCCACGCCCAGTTCCTCGAACGTCGGCGGCACGGCGTACTCCTCCCCGGCACCCCCCACCGCCTCCAGCACGGCGTCCGAGGAGGCCCACCCGCGAAGACCGACCGTCGCGGACTCGCCCAGCCGGGCGGGCGCCGGCGGCGGATCGGGCAGGGGACCCTCCGCGTACGCGGCGAGGACCTCCCGGAAACGCCAGAACTTCTCGGTCGGGCGCCCGAGCTCGTCGATCGGGGCGTCGTAGTCGTAGGACGTGACGTCCGGCTCCAGCGGACCGTCGTGCAGCGCGCCACCACCCCGGTTGGCACCCGCCCAGCCCGCGAAGTTCGTCCCGCCGTGCGCCATGTACAGATTCACCGACGCCCCGCACTCCAGGATCTCCCGCAACTCCCGCGCCGCGTCCGCCGGATCACGGACCACATGACCGGCGCCCCAGTGGTCGAACCAGCCGCACCAGAACTCCATGCACATCAGCGGACCGGTGGGCCGGTGCCGCCGCAGCGCCGCGAACGCCTCCCGCGCACCCGAACCGAAGTTGGCCGTCGCCAGGACACCGGGCACCGAACCGCCCGTCAGCATGTGATCCTCGGGGCCGTCCGACGTGAACAGCGGAACGCGCACCCCCTCGGCGCGCAGCAGCTCCGCCAGCCACTCCAGATACACGCCGTCCGAGCCGTAGCTGCCGTACTCGTTCTCCACCTGCACCATCAGCACCGGACCGCCGCGGTCGACCTGCCGCGACACGATCTCCGGCAGCAGCACACGGAACCAGCGCTCCACCTGCCCCAGATACTCCCCGTCCCGGGTGCGCGGCCGCCCCTTCAGCCAGTACGGCAGCCCGCCGTTGTCCCACTCCGCGCAGATGTACGGACCCGGCCGCACGATCGCCCACAGCCCCGCCGCGCGCGCCGCGTCCAGGAAACGGCCCAGCGCGGCCACATCCCGCACCTCGCCGGGACGCGGCTCGTGGAGATTCCACGGAACATACGTCTCCACACAGTTCAGCCCCAGCGCCCGCAGCATCCCCAGCCGGTGCGCCCACTGTTCCTCGTGCACCCGGAAGTAGTGCAGCGCGCCCGACAGCAGCCGCACCGGGCGCCCGTCCAGCAGAAAATCGGTGTCCCCCACCGCGAACTCGCTCATGGCCACACCATCACCCCTGGCGGCGGACGCGTCCATGGACAAAGATCGTCGCTGATTGGACGGAACGAAGAGACCGACCGGGCGGGACGAACACGGATGTACCAGACCTGGACGCGCTACCTCACCCCCGGCCCCGTCCACCTCCGCCTCGGCCTCGCCTGCCTCGGCGTCGGCCTCCAGCACGGCGAACTGCCCGCCGTCGGCCCCCGCACCCTCGACCACCACGTCGCCGTCCTGATCAGCGAGGGGAGTGGCTGGTACCGCACCCCCGACGGACGACACCACCCGGTCACCGCGCCCGCCCTGATCTGGCTCACCCCCGGCACCCCCCACCACTACGGGCCCGACCCCGCCTGGGACGAGTGCTTCGTCGACTTCACCGGGCCCGCCACCACGACGTACACCGAACTCGGCTACATCGAACCCGGCCGGCCCGTCGTACGCCTCTCCGACGCGGCAGGCGCCCGCACCGTCGTCGCCCGCATCGCCCGCGCCGCCCGCCGCGGCAACCCCCTCCTCGAGGTCGAGACCGGCGCCGCCGTCCACGAACTCCTCGTCGCCCTGCGCCGCGCCCGCGCCGACCTCGCCCCCGACGGCGACGAAGTCCTCCAGGCCCTCGCCCGCGACGCGTTCAAGCCGATGTCCGTCGCCGACCACGCGGCCCGGCACGGCATGACCCCCGCCGAACTGCGCACCGCCGTCCGCCGCGGCGCCGGACGCAGCCCCAAGGACTACCTCCTCGGCATCCGCCTCGCCCGCGCCAAGGAACTCCTCGCCGCCACCGAACTTCCCGTCGCAGCCGTCGCCCGCCGCGTCGGCTACGACGACCCCGCCTACTTCTCCCGCCTCTTCACCCGCCGCGTCGGCACACCCCCCGTCCGCTTCCGCGAACAACAGCGCCGCACCGCCCCCGGCGACGGGTACGACCACGTCCCGGACCCCGAAGATCCGCCCATGATCGAACCCCCACGAGCCACGTAGGGTTGACTTTCATGACCACCAGCAAGCCCCAGGAAGTCGATCCCGCCGTCAGCACGGAACTCGCCCGGCTGCGCGACAGCATCGACAACATCGACGCCGCCGTCGTCCACATGCTCGCCGAACGCTTCAAATGCACCCAGCAGGTCGGCCACCTCAAAGCAGCCCACCAGCTGCCGCCCGCCGACCCCTCCCGCGAGGCCCACCAGATCGCCCGGCTGCGCCGCCTCGCCGAGAGCGCCAAACTCGATCCGGCCTTCGCCGAAAAACTGCTCACTTTCATCATCGCCGAGGTCATCCGGCACCACGAGCGCATCGCCGACGACGCGGGCGGCGACACGGCCGACACGGGGGAGTGACACCGGCGGGCCGCGGCGGGCATCCTGCGCAGTGCACTCCCGCACAGTTCCTGCCGCACACGCCGCGCCCGTGGACGCCGCCGAGCACGCCACGCCCGTCCTCGCCGGCGAACACCTCCGCCACCGCCACGGGCACGCGTCGGACATCCGTACGGGCATAAGCTGGTATGCCCAAACGAGGGGACGCCGGGCCATGCCGTCGGATGCCAAGATCCTCATCGTCGACGACCACGAGGACACCCTGTACGCCCTGGAGAGCGCCCTGGCCCCGCTCGGCTACCGGGTCGGGCGCGCCACCGGCGGCGACCAGGCACTCAAGGAAGTCCTGCGCGGCCAGGTGGCCCTGCTCGTCCTCGACGTACGCATGCCCGGCGTCAGCGGCCTCGACGTGGTCCGCTACATGCGGCGCGTCGAACAGACCCAGCACATCCCCGTCATCCTCCTCACCGGCTTCGGCCCGGACACCGAACTCACCGCCACCGCCTTCGCCCTCGGCGTCGCCGACCTCCTCATGAAACCGGTCGACCCCTGGGCCCTGCGCACCAAGGTCCGCTACCTCTACGAGGCCCGCCGCCGCCACCAGGCCCTCGAACAGGAACTGCGCGAACTGCGCGCCCTCGTCAAGGAACACACCCCCGACCCCGCCCTCGCACACCCCGACGCCCACATCCCAGGCCGCCGCCGGCCCCAGCAGGACCCGCGCCCACGGGACCCGCGTCCGCCGCGGGACGGCGACCGCATGGAACAGGGCCGCACGCCGTAACCACAGCCCGTGACCAGGCGGCGACAAAGCGCGTATACCGGACCACCTCTGTGTCCCGTCTGCCGTATCGGGCAGCATGTGCTCATGTCCGTACTGACGCGCGACGAAGCGCAGACCCGTGCCAAGCTCCTCGATGTCCACCACTACGGGATCGAACTCGACGTGACAGGAGGGGACGAGACCTTCGACTCCCTCACCGTCATCCGGTTCACCACCCGCGCCGCCGCGGACACCTTCGTCGAGCTGAAGCCCGCCGAACTGCGCTCCGTCACCCTCGACGGCCGGCCCCTCGACCCCGAGACCCTCGACGAGAACCGGCTGCCCCTCAAGGGCCTCACCGCCGGCGAGCACGAACTGCGCGTCGACGCCTCCATGCGCTACTCCCGCACCGGGGAGGGCATGCACCGCTTCACCGACCCCACCGACGGCGAGACCTACCTCTACACCCAGCTCTTCATGGAAGACGTCCAGCGCGTCTTCGCCGCCTTCGACCAGCCCGACCTCAAGTCCGTCTTCGAGCTGACCGTCACCGCACCAGAAGGCTGGACCGTCCTCGCCAACGGCGTCACCGAACACCTCGGACACGGCCACTGGAAGGCCGCGCCCACCCCTCTCATCTCCACCTACCTCGTCGCCGTCGCCGCCGGCCCCTGGCACTCCGTACGCACCGAGCACCGCGGCCTCCCCTTCGGCCTCCACTGCCGCCGCTCCCTCGCCCCGTACCTCGACGCCGACGCCGACGAGATCCTCGACATCACCCGCGCCTGCTACGACCGCTACCACGAGAAGTTCGACGAGCCCTACCCCTTCGACTCCTACGACCAGGCGTTCGTCCCCGAATTCAACGCCGGCGCCATGGAGAACCCCGGACTCGTCACCTTCCGCGACGAGTTCATCTACCGCTCCGCCGTCACCGACACCGAACGCCAGACCCGCGCCATGGTCATCGCCCACGAGATGGCCCACATGTGGTTCGGCGACCTCGTCACCCTGCGCTGGTGGGACGACATCTGGCTCAACGAGTCCTTCGCCGAGTACATGGGCTACCAGACCCTCACCGAAGCCACCCGCTTCACCGACACCTGGGTCGACTTCGGCGTCGCCCGCAAGTCCTGGGGCTACGACGCCGACCAGCGCCCCTCCACCCACCCCGTCGCCCCCGACCCCGACTCGGTCCCCGACACCGCGTCCGCCATGCTCAACTTCGACGGCATCTCCTACGCCAAGGGCGCCTCCGCCCTGCGTCAACTCGTCGCCTGGCTCGGCGAGAAGGACTTCCTCGCCGGCATCAACACCCACTTCGCCCGCCACAAGTTCGGCAACGCCACCCTCGCCGACTTCATCGACAACCTCGCCTCCGCCACCGAACGCGACGTACACGCCTGGGCCGACGCCTGGCTGCGCACCACCGGCGTCGACACCCTCAGGCCCGCGATCACCGAAGCCGACGGCCAATGGCAGCTCACCGTCGACCACGAGGGCAGCCGCCCCCACCGCATCGCCGCAGGCGCCTACGACACCGTCCCCGGCGAGGGCGACCGCCTGGTCCTGCGCGACCGCTTCGAACTCGACGTCCCCCAGGCCGGCCCCGCGGACCCCCGCCCCGGCCGCCGCCCCGACCTGCTCCTCCTCAACGACGGCGACCTCTCCTACGCCAAGGTCCGCTTCGACACCAAGTCCTTCCAGACCGTACGAGCCGCCCTCTCCGGCCTCCCCGACCCCCTCACCCGGGCCGTCGTCTGGAACGCCCTGCGCGACGCCGTACGCGACGGCGAACTGCCCGCCATGGCCTACATCGAAGCCGCCCGCACCCACCTGCCGCACGAGACCGACCTCGCCCTCGTCCAAGGCGTCCTGTCCTTCGCGACCCTCCACGTCGCCGACCGGTTCCTGCGCCCCGAGGAACGCCCCACCGCCCTCGCCACCCTCACCGCCCTCTGCCGCGACCTCATCCGCCGCACCGAGGACGGCTCCCACCCCGGCCTGCGCCTCACCGCCGTACGCCACTTCATCGACGTCGCCGCCCACCCCGACACCATCAGCGCCTGGTTCTCCGAGGGCACCGTCCCCGGCGGCCCCGAACTCGACCCCGAGCTGCGCTGGCGCATCCTCGGCCGGCTCTCCGTCCTCGGCGCCGTCGACGACGCCGTGATCGACGCCGAACTCGTCCAGGATCCCAGCGCCACCGGCCAGGAAGGCGCCGCCCGCTGCCGCGCCGCACTGCCCGACCCGGAAGCCAAGCGCGCCGCCTGGGACGCGATGTTCGCCACCGACGACCTCTCCAACTACCTGTTCACCGCCACCGCCCAGGGCTTCTGGCAGCCCGAACAGACCGACCTCGTCCGCGCCTACGTCGAGCGCTACTGGCCCGACGCCGTCGCCGTCGCCGGACGGCGCGGCCCCGCCATCGCCGAAGCCGCCGGCCGCTGGGCGTTCCCCGCCCACGCCGTCTCCCCCGAGACCCTCGCCCTCGGCCAGGCCTGCCTCGACGACGCAGACCCCATCCCGGCCCTGCGCCGCAAACTCACCGACCAACTCGACGACCTCGCACGAGCCTTGCGGGTGAGGGAGGCCTAGGCCGGGGAGCCGGGGAGCCCGGAACCCCGAGCCTGGAACCCCGAGCCCGGAGCGCGGGCTCCAGGGGCTCGCGCCCCGAACCTCACTCCTCGAACGCCGGAGAGGCCGACCCCCAGCCTCTCCGGCGTTCGCGTGCGCGGCCGTTCAGGCCCCACCACCCCGAACGACCCCCGGGACAGGGCCCCGCGCACCCCACCGCCCCCACAATTCCTCCGTACGGCAGTACCCCCACAGGGGGCCGAATCGTTGTCCTTGGCGGGCACACCTGCCCAAAACGCGTACACGCCGGGGACGCACCCCGCCGCGCGTCCACCGGAGGACACCCATGAGCACGCCGCCCCTCGCCTCAGGCCCCCAAGGCCCCCACGCACTGCGGCCCCTGCTCGACACCGTCCTCGACGCGCTGACCCAAGGCACCGCCGCCCGCGGCGGACCCCTCCCCGCCGGAGGACCCGAACAGGTCGCCCGGCGCCTCCGCGACGCCGCCGGAGACCTCCTGCCCCAGCACGGCAGCGACGACGCCCTGCACACCCTCGTACGCGCCCTCGCCGAAGGCGCCGCCGACCCCGCCGACCCCCTGTGCGCCGCCCACCTGCACTGCCCACCCCTCGCCGTCGCCACCGCCGCCGACCTCGCCGCCTCCGTCCTCAACCCCTCCCTCGACTCCTGGGACCAGGCCCCCGCCGCCTCAGAACTCGAGGCACTCGTCACCCGGACCCTCGCCCACGAGGTCTACGGCACCGACAGCGACGCCCTCGTCACCACCGGCGGCACCGAGTCCAACCAACTCGCCCTCCTCCTCGCCCGCGAGAAACACGGCAGCGTCCAACTCGTCCACGGAGCCAACGCCCACCACTCCCTCCACCGCGCCGCCTGGCTCCTCGGTCTCCCCGAACCCGTCGTCGTCCCCGCACCCGCCGGCACCCTCGACCCCGCCGCCCTCGACAGCGCCCTCACCCACCTCCACGGCCCCCTCCTCGTCGCCGCCACCGCCGGCACCACCGACGCCGGACTCATCGACCCCCTGCCCGACATCGCCGACCTCTGCGCCACCCATGGCGCCCGCCTCCACATCGACGCCGCCTACGGCGGAGGCCTCCTCTTCAGCGACCGGCACCGCACCCGACTCGACGGACTCGATCGCGCCGACACCGTCACCCTCGACCTGCACAAACTCGGCTGGCAGCCCGTCGCCGCCGGACTCCTCGCCGTCCGCGACCCCGCCGACCTCACCACCCTCGGACACCGAGCCGACTACCTCAACGCCGACGACGACACCGAAGCCGGCCTGCCCGACCTGCTCGGCCGCTCCCTGCGCACCACCCGACGCCCCGACATCCTCAAGATCGCCGTCACCCTCAAAACCCTCGGACGGCACGGCATCGGCGCCCTCGTCGACCAGGTCTGCGCCCACGCCCAAGAACTCGCCGACCTCACCGCCGCCCACCCCGGCTTCGAGCTCTACGACCGGCCGGTCATCAGCACCGTCCTCTTCCGGCCCACCGACGCCACCGACGACACCGTCGCCGCCGTACGCCGCACCCTTCTGAACGAAGGGCGCGCCGTCCTCGGCCGCGCCACCCTCGACGGCCGCCGCTGGCTCAAAGCCACCCTCCTCAACCCCCACACCCGGCCGGGCGACCTGGCCACGCTCCTGAAACTGGTGGAAGGACACACACCCCGATGAGCCCGACGCCCCACCCCCAGCGCCCCGCCGCCGAAACACCCCGCGACCTGGTGGGCATCGGCATCGGCCCCTTCAACCTCTCCCTCGCCGCCCTCGCCCAGCCCCTCACCGAACTCGACACCGTCTTCTACGAACAACGCCCCGGCTTCGACTGGCACCCCGGCCTCCTCATCGACGGCGCCACCCTCCAAGTCCCCTTCCTCGCCGACCTGGTGACCCTCGCCGACCCCAAGAGCCCCTGGTCCTTCCTCAACTACCTCAAGGACCGCGACCGTCTCTTCCCGTTCTACTTCGCCGAGCGCTTCCACCTCCAGCGCGCCGAATACGACGCCTACTGCCGCTGGGTCGCCGACAACCTCCCCGGACTCCGCTTCGGACACCAGGCCGACGCCGTCCGCTGGAACCCCGAACGCGGGCTCTTCGAAGTCGACTTCACCGAGCTCGACACCGACGGCGAAGCCCAGGCCCTCGGCCGCACCTACACCCGCAACATCGTCCTCGGCGTCGGCACCGCCCCCCACATCCCCGAACCGCTCAAACCACTCGTCGAAGCCCCCGGCGTGCCCGTCATCCACGCCGCCGACTACCTCAAGCACCGCGAGCAGTTCCTCACCGCCGAACACATCACCGTCATCGGCGCGGGCCAATCAGGCGCCGAAGTCTTCCTCGACCTCCTGCGCAACCGCCCCACCGGACACGAGAACATCCACTGGCTCGCCCGCACCGAAGCGTTCGCCCCGATGGAGTACTCCAAACTCGGCCTCGAACACTTCACCCCCGACTACACGCGCTACTTCCACGCCCTCACCGAACCCGTCCGCGACCGGCTCGTCGCCGCCCAATGGCAACTCCACAAAGGCATCGACGCCGACACCATCGCCGCCATCCACGACGAGCTCTACCGCCGTACCCTGCACGGCGGCTGGCCCGACGCCGTCCTCACCCCCGCCGTCACCGTCCGCACCGCCGGACGCGTCGCCACCACCAAAGTCGAACTCCACCTCGAACACGGCCAGCAGGGCACCCGCACCCGCCTCACCACCGACGCCGTCGTCCTCGCCACCGGCTACCGCGAACGCCCCATCGCCCCGCTCCTCACCGGACTCGACCCCTACCTCCGCCGCGACCAGGCCCAACGCCCGAGCATCGACGACCAGTTCCGCCTGATGCTCGACCCCTCCGTCACCGGCCGCGTCTACGTCCAGAACGCCGAACTCCACACCCACGGCGTCGGCGCCCCCGACCTCGGCCTCGCCGCCTGGCGCAGCGCCACCATCCTCAACTCCCTCACCGGCAAAGACCCCTACCCCCTCCCCGGCCGGACGGCCTTCACCACCTTCGGCCTGGAGCAGACCCCCCGCATCCCCGCCGCCCGCCAGGGCCAGGAACCCCGCACGCTCACCCCCCTCGTCCCCCTCGTCGAGGGCAGGTGAGAGCGGCACGACAACGCGGGCCCCGACGCCGACGGCGCCGACGCGAGAATCCGCGCCGACGCCGTCAACCCAACTCCGCCCGCCCTAGAACACGGGCGTACCGTCACGCGTCAGCTTCCAGTCCACCGACGCGAACTCCTTCGGGTCCAGCGAACCCTTCGCCGTCACCCACTCCGCGATCCGGGTCCGGATCTCCGTCGACTCCGACCACACCTCGGTCGCCGAAGCCACATGCGGGAACGCACCGCCGCCGTTGGCGCGGTAGTTGTTCACCGCGAACACGAACTGCTGGCCATCCGCCAGCGCCGCACCGTTGTACGTCAGGTTCTTGATCCGCGAACCCTCGGCCTGCGCGATGTCGATGTCGTACTGGAGACCCGACACATAGTCGTAGTTGTAGTCAGGACGGTTGTTCGCGTTCGTCAGCTTCTCCGTGTCGATCACCGCACCCGCGGCCGTCTGCACGAAGTAGTTCGCCGAGTACTCCAGGTACGCCCGCACCTGCGCACCCGTCATCACCTTCGCCACCAGCGTGTTGTCGTACACGTACAGGCTCGACAGATCCCGGATCGTCACATCCCCCGCCGGGATCTCCGACGTCCGCGAGAACGGCGACGCCTGCGCGATCACCGGCAGCGACGCGTACTGCGTCCCCACCAGCGCCGCCCTGACCACGTCCTCCTGCACCTTGGTGATCAGATCGATGATCGGAGCGTCCTTGTAACGCGCCTCCACCGTCGTCAACGTCTCCGTCGCCGTACCGACCACCTGGTTGACGTACGCCACCACCACGTCGTGCTCGTCCTTCAGCAGCCGCGTGATCTTCGGGTCGTCCGCCACCGCGTTCGTGTTGCGCACCGACGCCGCCACCGACTCGACCGTCCAGCGCCCCTTCTCGAAGACCAGCTCGAAGTCGAACACCGACAACCGCTCCGCGTACGCCAGCGGCTCCGACAGCACGACCGTCTTGCCCGACGCCGTGTTCGTGACCTTCAGCTCCGGGATCTCCAGATGCGCGTGACCCACCAGGATCGCGTCGATCCCCGGCACCTGCTGAGCCACCAGCGCCGCCGAATTCTCCACATACGGCAACTGGTCACCGTACGACGACGTCCCCGACGAACCGGAATGCGCCGACACGACCACCACGTCCGCACCCATCGACCGCAGCTTCGGCACCCACTTCGCCGCCTGCTCCTCCAGCCCCGGGAACGTCAACTTGCCCTGCACGTACGCCTTGTCCCAGATCGCGATACCCGGGTTCGTCAGACCCAGCACCGCCACCTTCACGGGCGGCGCACCATGGACGTGGAACTCCTTCATGAAGTACGGAGGGAACGCCGGCTTCAGCGTCTTCGCGTCCAGCGCGTTCGCGCCCAGCAGAGGGAAACGACACTGCGACTCGAACTTCCGCAACGTCTCGATGCCGTAGTTGAACTCGTGGTTCCCGAGCGCCACCGCGTCATAACCGATCGCGTTCATCGCCTGCGCCATCGGGTGCACCGGACCACCCTTGGCGGTGATCGGATCCACCTTCGCGTAGTAGTACGTCAGCGGCGTGCCCTGGATCGTGTCACCCGCGTCGAGGAGCAGCGTGTTGCAACGCCCCTTCTCCTCACGGATCTTGTTCACCAGCGTCGAGATCCGCGCCAGACCCTGCGCGTTGCCCGCCTTGTCCGAGTACTCCGCGTCCTTGAAGTAGTCCCAGTTGAAGACGTGACCGTGCAGATCGGTCGTGCCCATCACCGTCAGCTCGTACCGCTTCACCGGCTTGGAGCCCTTCTTGGCTTCCGCGGCCTGCGCCGCCGGAGCCGCGGCCGCACCCGCGAGCGCCACCCCCGCACCTGTCACGGCGGACTTCTTCAGGAACTTGCGGCGGTTCAACGGCATGTCTGGAACTCCTCGGGAAAGGTGATGACGCGCGTAGATTCTGACCCCAACACCGGCCCCCGCAACAGGCCCAGGAGGTTTCCATTTGATGACCTCACGGCACCACACACACCCCGTCCAGTGACAGAGTGGGACGTATGACCCCCAACTCGGATCCCGATTCGGCCACCACCCCCGACACCCGACCCGAACCAGCCACCCCACACACCCCACCCGCCGTCCCCTACGGCACCCCCGACACCCCCCGCATCGCCGTCCGCGGCGAAGCCCACCTCGAAGTCGACCCCGAGATCGCCCGCATCGGCATCTCCGTCAGCGCCCGCGGCAAAGACCGCCGCGAAGCCCTCGCCGACCTCACCCGCCGCAACACCCTCGCCCTCGACCTCGTCAAAACCTACGGCGACGCCGTCGAACGCCTCGAAACCGGCGCCTTCACCATCAGCCCGGAACTCGGCCGACACGGCCGCGGAGAACGCGTCCGCACCTACCACGGACACGTCCACATCAACGCCGAACTCACCGACTTCACCGCACTCGGCGAACTCACCACCGCCCTCGCCGACCTCGACCTCACCCAGGTCGACGGCCCCTGGTGGGCCCTCCGCCCCGACTCACCCGCCCACCGCGACGCACGCCGGCAAGCCGTCCGCGAAGCCGTCCAACGCGCCCGCGAATACGCCGAAGCACTCGACACCACCCTCACCGCCCTCGTCGAACTCGCCGACATCGGCGCCGAAGACACCCACCCCTACGCCCTCGCCGCCCAGTCCAGCCGCGCCACACGCAGATCCGCCTACGGCGGCGGCCCCACCGAGGACGAACCCGCCCCCCTCGACCTCGAACCCCAACGCCAACACGTCCACGCCCAGGTCAACGCCCGCTTCACCATGGCCCCACCCCGGCTCTAGCCACCCCGAGAAGAATCACGGAAAGTCACCGGACGGCTCTGTCACGCACCCACCGCACGACCGACGGATACTGGACGGACACCGGACAGAACGACGCACCCCGTCGCACCGGGAGCCGCCCCCCGCTCATCGGAGCACCCCGGCGCACAATTCAACAGTTGTCAATAACCCTTCACGCAAAGGTTGTTGAGTAGTCATGCGCGACCAATTCTCTACCGACCGGTAAGGCCTAGGCTCGAACCATGCGCCGAGCAAAGATCGTCTGTACATTGGGCCCCGCCACCGACTCGTACGACCAGATCAAAGCCCTGGTCGAAGCCGGAATGGACGTAGCCCGCTTCAACCTCAGCCACGGCACCCACGCCGAACACGAGGAGCGCTACCGGCACGTCCGAAAGGCCTCCGACGAGACCGGCCACAGCGTCGGCATCCTCGCCGACCTTCAAGGCCCGAAGATCCGACTCGGCCGCTTCACCGAAGGCCCCGTACTCCTTGAACGCGGAGACACCTTCACCATCACCGTCGAAGAAGGCGCCGAAGGCGACCGCCAGACCTGCGGAACCACCTACGACGGACTCGCCACCGACGTCACTCCCGGTGAACGCATCCTCGTCGACGACGGCAAAGTCTGCCTCGAAGTCACCACCGTCGACGGACCCCGCGTCCACACCACCGTCATCGAAGGCGGCATGGTCTCCGACCACAAAGGCCTCAACCTCCCCGGCGTCGCCGTCTCCGTCCCCGCCCTCTCCGAAAAGGACGAGGAAGACCTCCGCTGGGCCCTGCGCACCGGCTTCGACGTCATCGCCCTCTCCTTCGTCAGAAGCGGCAAGGACATCGACGGAGTCCACCGCATCATGGACGAAGAAGGCCGCCGCCTCCCCGTCATCGCCAAAGTCGAAAAACCCCAGGCCGTCGACAACATCGACGACATCGTCGCCGCCTTCGACGGCATCATGGTCGCCCGCGGCGACCTCGGCGTCGAAATGCCCCTGGAACAGGTCCCGATCGTCCAGAAGCGCGCGATCAAGCTGGCCAAGCGCAACGCCAAACCGGTCATCGTCGCCACCCAGATGCTCGACTCGATGATCGACAACTCCCGCCCCACCCGCGCCGAAGCCTCCGACGTCGCCAACGCCGTCATCGACGGCACCGACGCCGTCATGCTCTCCGGTGAGACCAGCGTCGGCAAATACCCCATCGAAACCGTCAAGACCATGGCCCGCATCATCGAAGCGGCCGAAGAGGACATCCTCGCCAAGGGCCTCCCGCCCCTGACCGAACGCAACAAACCCCGCACCCAGGGCGGAGCCGTCGCCCGCGCCGCAGCCGAAATGGGCGACTTCCTCGGCGCCAAATTCCTCGTCGCCTTCACCCAGTCCGGCGACACCGTCCGCCGCCTCTCCCGCTACCGCTCCCCGATCCCCCTCCTCGCCTTCACCCCCACCCCCGCCACCCGCTCCCAACTCAACCTCACCTGGGGCGTCGAAACCTTCCTCGGCCCCCACGTCGACTCCACCGACGCCATGGTCGACCAGGTCGACGAACTCCTCCTCAAGTACGGCCGCTGCGCCAAGGGTGACATCGTCGTGATCACCGCAGGCTCCCCGCCCGGCGTCTCCGGCTCCACGAACCTCGTCCGCGTCCACCACATCGGCGAGGACGACAGCCCCAAGTAGCCGGCAGAGGGGCCTTCTCCGTCGCTGGTCAGTATTTGGGGCCGACGTGGGTGTCCATGAGGGCTACGGAAGCCTTTTTGGCGACCGAGATGTTGTACGGGTTCCCATGGCGGGTGCAGTGGGTCCAGTCGATGCCGAGCTTGTCCAAGGTGTCGGTGTAGAGCTGCCGGATGTCGTCCGAGACATTGGTGAAGAAGTACCGGGGGTACTCGTAGCGCTTGCGCTCACCGCCGACGAGCCGGGTGGTCCAGTTGGTGATGCGGCAGCCGTCGGAGTGGATCAACCCCCGGACGAACTCCCAGGGGTGGGCATCGACGATCTCCTGCTGCCAGGGTTCGAGGGCGATGGGGCGCTCGTGCTTCTTGCCGGGACCGTGCTGGGGGAAGAGGCAGGGCAGATGCGTTGAGTAGACCTTGATGTTGCGGCAGCCGGTCTTGCGTACGCGGCAGACGGAGTTGTCAGGGAAGACGGCGTGCATGGCCCGCTCGCAGAGATCCATTAGGCCTGGCCACGACCCACAACAGGTGATCATGAGGTTGGGGACGCGGTGCTGGGAGTAGTGACTGATGTGGCCGTCGCCCAGGTACAGTCCCAGCAAGTAGCTGTAGGCGGCAGCGTCCAGCTCTCGACCGTGGCAGCGGGGGCACCTCGGATCGTGCCTTCCGGGGCACTCACCCCGCCCAGCGCGATCCAGGTGCTTCCAGTAGCCGATCGTGCCCAGCGGGACGCCGAGCCTTCGTGCCACGTCCGCGTTCTTGGCGCCGTCACGCAGCAGGGTGATCGCATGCTGTCGCACCTCTGTGCCATGGCCGTTCATGTGACCACCCTGAGTCACCGATCGCTACCATGTGCAGCAAAAAGCGGAGGTCCACGCGAACGTGGACCTCCGCTTTGCGGTGAACTGTGCCGGGTGCGGGATTCGAACCCGCAAGCCCTTTCAGGCAGAGGTGTTTGAGACCTCCGTGTATGCCGTTCCACCAACCCGGCGTGAGTGGCTCTGCGGAAGCATACCGGGTCATCGCAGCCCGCCGCCGCTAGGTAGTCTTCTTAAGCAGCACTACCTGCCCGGCCCGCAATGAGGAGCCCCCGTGACCGCCCCCGAGTCGCCCCAGCCCGTAGACGCGCCCGACGACGACAAGTCGCACGTGCCTCCGCTGACGACCCGTGTCGTCATCGCCGAGGACGAGGCGCTGATCCGTCTCGACCTCAAAGAGATGCTCGAGGAAGAGGGCTACACCGTCGTAGGTGAGGCGGGTGACGGTGAGCAGGCCATCGAGCTGGCCCGTGAGCACAAGCCGGACCTCGTGATCCTCGATGTGAAGATGCCGAAGCTCGACGGCATCTCCGCGGCGGAGAAGATCGCCGAGGAGTCCATCGCTCCGGTCCTGATGCTCACCGCGTTCTCGCAGCGCGACCTGGTCGAGCGGGCCCGTGACGCGGGTGCGATGGCGTACCTGGTGAAGCCGTTCAGCAAGAGTGACGTGGTGCCGGCGATCGAGATGGCGGTGTCCCGGTTCGCGGAGCTGAAGGCGCTGGAGCAGGAGATCGCGGATCTCACGCTGCGTCTGGAGACGCGGAAGCTGGTGGACCGTGCGAAGTCGGTGCTGCAGACGGAGTACGGGCTGACGGAGCCGGCGGCGTTCCGCTGGATCCAGAAGACGTCGATGGACCGTCGTATGTCGATGCAGCAGGTCGCGGAGGCGGTCATCGAGGACGCCGAGGAGAAGAAGGCGTCGAAGGGCTAGTTCCGCGTCCTGTCGAAGAGAGTGGTGAAGAGCTCTCGTCCGCGTCGTGTCCGCGGATGAGAGCGGACGGAAGAGGCCCGCACCCCTGACGGAGGTGCGGGCCTCTTCGTGCGACCGGTGGGGTCGCGGGGAAGTGTCAGTCCTCGCCGAGGTACGCCTTGCGGACGGACTCGTCGTGGAGCAGGTCCTGGCCGGTGCCGGAGAGGACGATGCTGCCGACCTCCATGACGTGTGCCTGGTCGGCGAGGGAGAGCGCCGCCTGGGCGTTCTGCTCGACGAGCAGGATGGTCGTGCCGGACGCCTTGAGTTCGGCGATGGTGGCGAGGATCTTCTGCATCATGATCGGCGAGAGGCCCATGGAGGGTTCGTCGAGCATGAGCAGTTTGGGCTGGGACATGAGGGCGCGTCCCATGGCGAGCATCTGCTGTTCGCCGCCCGAGAGGGTGCCTGCGGCCTGCTTACGGCGTTCTCCCAGGATGGGGAAGAGGTCGTAGGCGCGCTGGATGTCCTTCTCGATGCCCGCCTTGTCCGTGCGGAGGAACGCTCCGAGCTGGAGGTTCTCCGTGATGGTGAGGCGGGGGAAGATGTGGCGTCCCTCGGGGGAGTGTGCGAGTCCGAGGGCGACGATCTTGTGGGCGGGGACGTTGGCGAGGGGCTGGCCGTCGAAGAGGATGCGGCCTCCGCTGGGCTTGAGGAGCCCGGAGAGGGTGCGCAGGGTCGTCGTCTTGCCGGCGCCGTTGGTGCCGATGAGGGTGACGATCTGGCCGGCTTCGACGGTGAAGGAGATGCCCTTGACGGCTTCGATCTTGCCGTAGGCGACCTTGAGGTCTTCGACCTCGAGCAGTGCGGTCACTGGGCGTTTCCTTCCTTGCTGGTGCTGCTGCCCTGTGCGTCGGAGTCGTCGGACGCGGTGGGTGCCTCGGAGGCTTCGGGGGCGTCGGAGTCGTCGGCCTCGGGGGCGTCGGCTGTTCCTTCGGCCTCGGGGGCTTCCTCGGATTCCGCGGCTTCGGCGGTCTCTTCGGCTTCCTCGGTCTCCGCGGCTTCCGCGGCCGCGACCGGGGTCTCGGCGGCGGCTTCGGCGGCTTCGACCTCGGCGAGTTCTTCTTCGCCGGGTGCGCCCTCGAAGGGGGTGCCGAGGTAGGCGGCGATGACGCGCTCGTCGCCCTGGACGACGTCGGACGTTCCCTCGACGAGCTTTTCGCCCTGGACGAGGCAGGCCACGCGGTCGGACAGGTTGAAGATGAAGCGCATGTCGTGCTCGATGACGAGGACGGCGATGCCCCGGTCGCGGATGGCGAAGACGAGTTCTTCGGTCGCGCGGGTTTCCTGGGGGTTCATGCCGGCGGTGGGCTCGTCCAGGAGGAGGAGGCCCGGCTCGCTCGCCATGGCTCGCGCGATCTCCAGCTTGCGCTGCTCGCCGTAGGGGAGGTTGCGGGAGAGGTGGTCGGCCTTGTGGGCGAGGCCGATGAACTCCAGCAGTTCCATGGCGCGTTCGCGGGAGGCCGCCTCGGCCTTGCGGAAGCCGGGGCCGCGGAGGAGGGCGGACCAGAGGCCTTCCTTGGTGCGGGTGTGGCGTCCGACGAGCACGTTCTCCAGGACGGTCATGTTGGCGAAGAGCCGGATGTTCTGGAAGGTGCGGGCGATGCCGGCGCTGGTGACCAGGTGCGGCTTGGGGGGCAGCACCGTGCCCTTGTAGGCGACCTTGCCCTCGGTGGGGACGTAGAGGCCGGTGAGGCAGTTGAAGAAGGTGGTCTTGCCCGCGCCGTTGGGGCCGATGAGGCCGACGATCTCTCCGGCGTTGACGGTGAGGTCGACGTTGCGTACGGCGGTGAGGCCGCCGAAGCGCATGGTGACGCCGGTGGCTTCGAGGACGGGGCTGGGGGCTGTGGTGGTGGTCATGTTGGTTACGCCCCTGCCTTGGTGACGCCGACGGTGGAGTCGGGCAGGCCTTGTTCGGGGATGTGGATGCTGTCGTCGCCTTCGTGGAATTCGAGCTGGCGGCGGCGGTTGGCGATGATGCCCTCGGGGCGGAAGCGCATGAGGATGACGAGCGCGATGCCGAAGGCGAGGAGCTCGTACTCCTTGAGGAAGCTGAGCTTCTCGGGGAGGAGGTAGAGCAGGGTGGCGCCGAGGATGGGTCCGTTGACGGTGCCCATGCCGCCGAGGACGACCGCGGCGAGGAGGAACGCGGAGTTCGGGGGCACGGAGCCGGCGAACTGGTACGGGGCGGGGTTGACGCTGTAGCCGACGTGGGCGCTGACCGTTCCGGCGAGGCCGGCGAGGGAGGCGCCGAGGGCGAAGGCGATCAGCTTGACGCGGAAGCCGTTGATGCCCATGGCGGTGGCGGCGGTCTCGTCCTCGCGGATGGCGATCCAGGAGCGGCCGATCCGGGAGTCGGCGGCGCGGTTGAACACGACGACGACGAGTCCGGTGATGAGCAGCATCAGCAGGAAGTAGTTCGCGAAGCGGCCGAGGGTGATGCCGCCGATCGCGTGGGCGGCACCGAAGTTGAACCCGAGGATGTTGAGGTCCGGGATCATGGAGATGCCGTTGGGGCCGTTGGTGATGTTGGGTCCGGAGACGCCGTCCATGTTGTTGACGGCGATGCGGAAGATCTCTCCGAAGCCCAGGGTCACGATGGCGAGGTAGTCGCCGCGCAGTCGCAGGGTGGGAGCGCCGATGAGGACGCCGAAGACGAGCGATGCGGCCATACCGGTGAGCATGGCGGCCCAGAAGGGGAACTGGACGCCGGCGAAGCGGGAGAACTCGGAGCCGGATACGAGGGCTGCGGCGTAGGCGCCGACGCCGAGGAAGGCGACGTATCCGAGGTCGAGGAGTCCGGTGAGGCCGACGACGATGTTGAGGCCGAGGGCGACGGTTCCGACGACGAGGATGTTCACGCCGAGGTTGGCGTTGTGCTCGTTGTTCTCGACGAAGGGGAAGACCGCCGCGGCGAGGAACGCCATGGTGGTCGCGAATCCCTTGTGGCGGGCGTTCAGTTGGGCGAAGCGGTCGAAGAGTCCGGCGGTGAGCAGGGCCCAGGTGCCGAATACGACGAGGAGCAGGTAGCCCAGGAACGTTTCGCTCGCGTCGGGGTCGACGCCGATGCCGTAGGTGAAGACGATCAGCGCGAACGCGGTGGCGCCGGTGATGACGAGGCGCTCGCCCCAGCCGGCCATTTTGGCGGCCGGGGGGATGAGGTCGGGCTTGGTGACGTAGTCCTTGAAGGTGTCACCGGGCTTGGGGAGTGCCAGGGTGCCGAGGAGGGCGATCAGGGAGCCGACGGCGGCGACGTAGGCGCCGGGGTCGAGTGCGACGAGGCCCTTGAGGTCGACCGCGATGGCGATGGCGCTGAACCAGCTGACGGCGAACGCGGAGGTGGCGGCGAGGACGACGGGCTGGGTGGCGCCCGCCGGGTTGAGCCAGCCGAGGCCGCGGACGTTCCAGAGGGTCAGGGTGAAGAGGAGGGTGAGCGCGCCGGCGACGAGGGCCAGGATCTGGAGTCCGGCCGGGGAGCCGTAGTAGGTGAGGTCCCCGGGGAAGGCGGACGTGTAGGTCCAGGACATGAACGTGCTGGCGACGGTGGCGAGGGCGCCGAAGGCGATGAGGGCGCGGGCGGCGCTCTCGGGGAGTGCGATCAGGCCGCGCTCGGTGGTGGTGGTCTCGGTTGCCATGGTGCTCACGCCCTGTCCGCGACGCGTTCGCCGACTAGGCCTTGTGGCCTGAACAGCAGTACGAGGATGAGGAGTACGAAGGCCCAGACGGAGGACCAGCCGCCGCCGCCGAGCTGCTGCATGCCCGGGATGCCGTCGATGTAGCTGGTGGCCATGGTCTCGGCGAGGCCGAGGACGAGGCCGCCGATCATGGCGCCGTAGATGTTGCCGATGCCGCCGAGGACGGCCGCGGTGAAGGCCTTGAGGCCCATCTGGAAGCCCATGTCGTACTTCACCGTGCCGTAGCGCAGGCCGTAGGCGACGGCTGCGACGGCGGCGAAGAAGCCGCCGATGGCGAAGGCGATGACGATGATGCGGTTGGTGTCGATGCCCATGAGCTGTGCGGTGTCAGGGTCCTGCGCGGTGGCCTGCATGGCGCGGCCGGTGCGGGAGAGGCTGACGAACAGGGCGAGGGCCGCCATGCAGAGGGGGGCGGCGATGATGACGAAGACGCTGCCGCTCTGGATGCTGACGGAGCCGATGTGCAGGGGCCCGAAGGGGAGCTGCGGGAACGTGATGTCGGTCTTGGCGTCCGGGTACCCGTTGAAGACGACCTGCTGCAGGGCGAGGGACAGACCGATGGCGGTGATGAGGGGGGCGAGGCGTGGCGCTCCGCGCAGTGGTCGGTAGGCGAAGCGTTCGGCCCCGACGGCGATGAGGACGGAGACGATTCCGCCGCCTATCAGCATCGCTGGGAGGGCTATCCACATGGATGTGCCGTTTGGCAGAACGTAGAGGTAGACCGTGAGTGCGCCGAAGCCGCCGGTCATGAAGATCTCGCCGTGGGCGAAGTTGATGAGCTGGACGATGCCGTACACCATCGTGTAGCCGATGGCGATCAGCCCGTACATCGAGCCGAGGAACAGCCCGTTGGCCAGCTGCTGCGGCAGGGTGTTCACCGCATGGCCTCCATGTGGTGGGGAGAATTGAGCAGGGCGTATGAAGCGGGCCGCGCGGTGACGTGTGGTCGTGGCCGCGCGGCCCTGAGGTTGTGCTGAGGGCCTGTCCGGCGGACGGTCCGGGCGTGCGGTGCCGCTGGGGCGCCGTGCCTGGATTCGGACCTGTCCGCCGGAGTGGCCCGGGTGGTGCGGATCAGCCCTTGGCCGTACCGCTCTTGACGGCCTTCCACTTGCCGTCGACGACCTGGTAGACGGTGAGCTGCTTGTTGTTGGTGTCGCCGTACTCGTCGAAGGAGACGGGGCCGGCGATGCCGTCGAACTTGGTCTTCTGGACCTCGGCGACGATCTTGGCGCGGGCGCCGTCCGGGATCTTGCCGTCCTTCACGACGTTGCCGATGGCCTTGATGATGGCCGTGGCGGCGTCGTAGGAGTAGCCACCGTAGGTGCCGTAGTCGCCCTTGAGGCCGGAGGCCTTGTACTTCTTGATGAAGTCGGCGGCGGAGGGCAGGGAGTCGACGGGCTGGCCGACCGAGGTGACGAGGTCGCCCTCGGAGGTCTTGCCGGCGGTCTCGATGTAGGTCGGGGTGAACATGCCGTCACCGCCGAACAGCGGGACCTTGACGCCGCCGTCCTTGAGCTGCTTGGTGAGCTTCTCCGACTCGTCGTACTGGCCGCCGTAGTAGACGAGGTCGGCCTTGGCGTTCTTGATCTTGGTGACGAGGGACGAGAAGTCCGTGTCGCCGGTGTTGACGTGGTCCTCGCCCGCGACCTTGCCGCCGGCCTTGGTGAAGCCGGCCTTGAAGAGCTTGGCGAGGCCGGCGCCGTAGGTCTGCTTGTCGTCGACCACGTACACCTTGCGCTTCTTCAGCGTGTTGTAGGCGTACTCGGCCGCGAAGCCGCCCTGGAGGGCGTCGGTGGTGGCGGTACGGAAGTAGGTCTTGAACGGGCGGGTCTTCTCGGTCTGCCAGTTCTTGCCCTGGGTGAGCTCGGGAGCCGTGTTGGACGGCGAGATCTCGACCAGGCCGGCGGTGTCGAAGACCTGCTGCATCTGGGTGGCGACGCCGGAGTTCAGCGGGCCGACGACGCCGAGGACCTTCTCGTTCTGGACGAGCTGGGTGGCGTTGGCCTGGCCGGAAGCCGGGATGGCCTTGTCGTCGAGCGCCTTGACCTTGAAGGTCACGCCGGGAACGGTGTTGTTCTTGTTGGCGTCGTCGACGGCGATCTGGACGCCGCCCTGGATGCCGAGGCCGGTGGCGGAGTTCTGACCGGTCAGCGGGGCGTCGACGCCGATGATGATCTCGGTCTTGCTGTCGCCCTTGCCTTCGCCGCTGTCGTCGCGCGAGCCGCAGGCGGTCAGCGTGAGTGCTCCTGTAGTGAGCACGGCGGTGAGTATGACCATAGAACGCTGTCGCACGTTGAATCCTCTCCCTGGCGCGGCACCCCAGGGTGGGGGCCGTGTGTCTCGCCGGGCCGTACTGGATGAAGCAGGGCCGTGCAGTGACGCGCCCGGCGGCGCGGTGACTGGCCGTGACTATAAGCGCAGGTAGGGGGAGTGGGGAGGAGCGTAGGGAAGGCTGTGACGCTCTTGTTATGCGGGGGGAGCCCTCGGAGGTGTGGGGCGGACGATCGGAGCATTTCGGTGTGCTGGTCGGAGGCGGTTGTGTGTTCGCATGCTGAGAACGCCCTGTTCCGGGTTCGTGGCGGAGAGCGGAAGCCGGGGGTGCGGCGCCGTGGAGGTGTGTCGCGGGGGGCGTGGTGCGGGGCACCTCGCGGCGTGGGCATTGCTTCGTTACGGCAGAGGTAACCGAGTGTTACTGCCAGGTGAGGCGGTCGCGGGTGTCTTGGCCGGGTGAAGTGGGTGTGGGGGAGGGCGGGTTGGGGAAGCGGAGGGGCGCCCAGGCCGGTCCGCAGGGCGTGTGGGCAGGTGTCGCCGAAGAGAAAGCTTTGCTGTTGCTGTGCTGTCTTGTTGCTGATGGGCAGGTCGAGGCGGGGGAGCTCGATGGCGGGCGGCAGGCGGGGCGCACTCGTATACGGAGATACGTACCGTGATCATGCGGGGATTTCCGGCCCTTACTGTCAGTGGCAGCCGGGGTGTGGTGGCGGCGCTCAACTGGGTTGGTCCGGTGCCCATTTGGTGGACTGTCACGGGGGCGCCGCGGGCGGTGCCGGCCTCGAAGCGGAAGGAGGTCGGCGCGGGCCGCGGCCCTTGTGGTCGAGGGCGGTGACACTGGCGGGCCGCGGGCAGGGGTGCGGAGTGGCCCGGGCGGGCGGGGCGGGGCGCAGGGGTGAGGTGGGCGGCCGTTGCGGTCGCGATGATGATCGGGGCCTGGGCGAGGCGCCGGCGCGAGCGCGGGAGTGCGGACCAACGGGTGCCGGGGCGTGCGGGGTTCGGCCTCGGGACGTCGGCGGGGGCGTCCTTGTGGGACCGGCGGGTTCGCGGGGGACGCGGCTCGACGGGCCCGATGCCGGCCGTGTCTCACGCCGGGCGGGAGGGTGTGGCTCCGCCAATGGGCGCTGCGGGGCGGGGAGTCGGGCGCCCGGGGCGGGGCCAGGCCTTCGAGGCCGGGCTTCCGGGGCGCGCCCGGGCTTCCGGGGCCGGGCTTCCGAGGCGGGCCCCGAGGCCTGGCCCAGGGGCCGGGTCCGGTCCCGGGGTGTGGTGCCGGGTCGGGATGTCCCGAGGCCGGGCTTCCCGGGCCGGGCGTCCGGGTGCTGGGAGCCCGGGGGGTTGGGCGTCCGGGGGGGGTGGGCGTCCGGGGCGCGCCCCGGGCTGGCCGCAAGCCGCAAGCCGCAAGCCGCAAGCCGCAAGCCGCAAGCCGCAAGCCGCAAGCCGGGGAGCCGGGTGCCCGGGAGGTGGGCGCTCCCGGGCGGGCCCCGTGTGTTCCCGCCGGCGCTGGGGGCGGTTCCCTCCCTCGGGCGGCCCCTGAGGGCCCCTCGATGGCTTCGTGAGGCTCCGTGAGGCCCCGAGGGGCCCCGGAGGGGGTGGAGAGATGCGGCCAGGGTCCCGGAGGTGTCAGCCCTGGGGTGCGTCCTTGAGGATGCAGGTGAGGCGGGCGCTGCAGACGCGCTTGCCGTCCTCGTCGGTGATGGCGATCTCGTACGTCGCCGAGGTGCGGCCGCGGTGGACGGGGGTGGCGACGCCGGTGACGAGGCCGGAGCGGACGCCGCGGTGGTGGGTGCAGTTCAGGTCGACGCCGACGGCGATCTTGGTGATGCCGCCGTGGAGCATGGCGCCGACGGAGCCGATGGTCTCGGCGAGGACGGCGGAGGCTCCTCCGTGCAGGAGGCCGTAGGGCTGGGTGTTGCCCTCGATGGGCATGGTGCCCACGACGCGGTCCGCGGAGGCTTCGACGATCTGGACGCCCATGCGGTTGCCGAGGTGGCCCGCGGAGAACAGCGCGGGCAGATCGACGCCGAGCGCGGCGTACTCGTCGAGGACCTCTTGCGGGAACTTCACGGTGTGCTGTTCGCCCATGGGGCCGGGCTCCGTTCGTCGTGGACCACTTCGTCGTGGTTTCTCCTCGCTGAGCGAACGCTCAGTCGGCTGTCGATTGTTCCAGACGGACGACCACGGACTTGCTGGCAGGGGTGTTGCTGGTGTCGGCGGTCGCGTCGAGGGGGACCAGGACGTTGGTCTCGGGGTAGTAGGCGGCCGCGCAGCCCCGGGCGGTCGGGTAGTGCACGACGCGGAAGCCGGGCGCGCGCCGCTCCACGCCGTCCTTCCATTCGCCGACCAGGTCGACGTACGAGCCGTCCGCGAGCTTCAGCCGGCGTGCGTCCTCGGGGTTGACGAGGACGACCCGGCGGCCGTTCTTTATGCCCCGGTATCGGTCGTCGAGTCCGTAGATGGTGGTGTTGTACTGGTCGTGGGAGCGCAGGGTCTGCAGCAGCAGGCGGCCCTCGGGGAGCTCGGGGTACTCGACGGGCGCGGCGGTGAAGTTGGCCTTGCCGGTGGCCGTCGGGAAGCGGCGCTCGTCGCGGGGGGCGTGCGGGAGGGCGAAGCCGGCCGGGTCGGCCACGCGGGCGTTGAAGTCCTGGAAGCCGGGGATCACGCGCGCGATGCGGTCGCGGATGCTCGCGTAGTCCTTCTCGAACTCCTCCCAGGGGGTGCGGCTGCGTTCGCCGAGGACCCGGCGGGCGAGGCGGGCCACGATGGCGGGTTCGGACAGCAGATGCGGGCTCGCTGGCTCCAGGCGGCCCCGTGAGGCGTGCACCATGCCCATGGAGTCCTCGACGGTCACGAACTGCTCGCCGCTGCCCTGGAGGTCGCGCTCGGTGCGTCCGAGGGTGGGCAGGATGAGGGCACGCGCGCCCGTGACGGCGTGCGAGCGGTTCAGCTTGGTGGAGACGTGCACGGTCAGCCGGGCGCGTCGCATGGCCGCCTCGGTGACGTCGGTGTCGGGGGACGCGGAGACGAAGTTGCCGCCCATGGCGAAGAAGACCTTGGCCTCGCCGTCGCGCAGCGCGCGGATGGCCCGTACGACGTCGTAGCCGTGCTCCCGGGGCGGGGCGAAGCCGAACTCCTTCTCCAGGGCGTCGAGGAAGGCCGGGGCGGGGCGCTCGAAGATGCCCATGGTCCGGTCGCCCTGCACGTTCGAGTGACCGCGCACCGGGCAGACGCCGGCGCCCGGGCGGCCGATGTTGCCGCGCAGGAGGAGGAAGTTGACGACTTCCCGGATCGTCGGAACGGAGTGCTTGTGCTGGGTGAGGCCCATGGCCCAGCACACGATGGTGCGCTCGGAGGCGAGGACCATGGTGAGGGCCTCGTCGATCTCGTCGCGGGTGAGGCCGGTCGCGGTGAGTGTCTCGTCCCAGTCGGCGGCGCTCGCGGCCTGGGCGAACTCCTCGAACCCGTGGGTGTGCTCGGCGACGAACGTCTCGTCGACGGCGCCTTCGGTGGCGAGGATCAGCTTGTTCAGCAGGCGGAAGAGGGCCTGGTCGCCGCCGAGGCGGATCTGCAGGAAGAGGTCGGTGAGCGCGGCGCCCTTGATCATGCCCTGGGGGGTCTGCGGGTTCTTGAAGCGCTCCATGCCCGCTTCGGGGAGCGGGTTGACCGTGATGATCCGGGCGCCGTTCGCCTTGGCCTTCTCCAGGGCCGAGAGCATGCGCGGGTGGTTCGTGCCCGGGTTCTGCCCGGCGACGATGATCAGGTCCGCCCGGTAGAGGTCGTCGAGCAGGACGCTGCCCTTGCCGATGCCGATGGTCTCGTTGAGGGCGGAGCCCGAGGACTCGTGGCACATGTTCGAGCAGTCCGGCAGGTTGTTCGTGCCGAGTTCGCGGGCGAACAGCTGGTAGAGGAAGGCGGCCTCGTTGCTGGTGCGGCCCGAGGTGTAGAAGAGGGCCTCGTCGGGGGAGCCGAGCGCCGCGAGTTCCTCGGCGACGATGTCGAAGGCGCGCTCCCAGCCGATGGGCTCGTAGTGGTCGGCGCCCTCGGGGAGGTACATGGGGTGCGTGAGGCGCCCCTGCTGGCCGAGCCAGTAGCCGCTGCGGCCGGCGAGGTCGGAGACGGGGTGCGCGGCGAAGAAGTCCGGGGTCACCCGGCGCAGGGTCGCCTCCTCGGCGACCGCCTTCGCGCCGTTCTCGCAGAACTCCGCCGTGTGCCGGTGCTCCGGCTCGGGCCAGGCGCAGCCCGGGCAGTCGAAGCCGTCCTTCTGGTTGACGCGAAGGAGGGTGAGCGCGGTGCGGCGCACGCCCATCTGCTGCTGGGCGATGCGCAGGGTGTGTCCGATGGCGGGCAGCCCGGCCGCCGCGTGCTTGGGGTCGGCGACCCGCGGCGCGTCCTGGACCGGATCGCTTTTCGGCGGCTTGCTGGCCATCGCTGAACCCCTTCGCGTGCGCACCTCGGTGTGCGTCTCCTCGTACCGCTGCGATCCTCGCACGCGCGGCCGACAGCGAAGGTGGGGGGCCGTGGGACCGCGGGCCGGGCGGGAGCGTGCCGGGCCGGGAGGGCTCTCGATGTCGGTGGGGCGTGGCAGGATCGGGGGCGTGGCAGAAACAGCATCGAAGAAGACCGAGAAAACCGCAGGTACGGGCCGTCCGCGGCTGATGCTCATGGATGGGCACTCGCTGGCCTACCGCGCGTTCTTCGCGCTGCCCGCCGAGAACTTCACCACCGCGACGGGCCAGCCGACGAACGCCATCTATGGTTTCGCGTCGATGCTGGCGAACACGCTGCGCGACGAGTCGCCCACGCACTTCGCGGTGGCGTTCGACGTCTCGCGCAAGACCTGGCGCTCCGAGGAGTTCACCGAGTACAAGGCGAACAGGTCGAAGACCCCGGACGAGTTCAAGGGGCAGGTCGAGCTGATCGGCGAGGTGCTGGACGCGATGCACGCGCAGCGGTTCGCGGTGGACGGCTTCGAGGCCGACGACATCATCGCGACGCTCGCCACCCAGGCCGAGGCCGATGGCTTCGACGTGCTGATCGTCACCGGCGACCGCGACTCCTTCCAGCTGGTCTCCGAGCACACGACGGTGCTGTACCCGACGAAGGGTGTCTCCGAGCTGACCCGGTTCACTCCGGAGAAGGTCTTCGAGAAGTACGGGCTGACGCCGGCGCAGTACCCCGACTTCGCGGCGCTGCGCGGCGACCCGTCGGACAACCTGCCGGGCATCCCCGGGGTCGGCGAGAAGACGGCCGCGAAGTGGATCAACCAGTTCGGTTCGTTCGCGGAGCTGGTCGAGCGCGTCGACGAGGTCAAGGGCAAGGCCGGGCAGAACCTGCGCGACCACCTTGAGGCGGTGAAGCTCAACCGCCGGCTCACCGAGATGGTCAAGGACGTCGAGCTGCCCCGGACGGTCGCCGACCTGGAGCGGGCCGCGTACGACCGTACGGCCCTCGCGATGGTCCTGGACACCCTGGAGATCCGTAACCCCTCGCTGCGCGAGCGGCTGCTCGCGGTGGACCCGGGGGCCGCGGAGGCCGAGGAGACACGGCCCGTCGCCGAGGGTGTCGAGATCGACGGCACGGTGCTCGGCGCGGGTGAGCTGAAGCCGTGGCTCGCCGAGCACGGCACGGCGGTTCTGGGCGTGTCCACGGTCGACTCGTGGGCGCTGGGCACGGGTGCCGTCGCCGAGGTGGCCCTCGCGGCCGGTGCGGGCGCGGCCGCCTGGTTCGACCCGTCCCAGCTGGACGAGTCCGACGAGAACGCGTTCGCGACGTGGCTCGCCGACCCCGGGAAGCACAAGGTCATGCACAGCGCCAAGGGCGCGATGCGGGTCTTCGCCGAGCACGGCTGGACCATCGAGGGCGTGACCATGGACACCGCGCTGGCCGCCTATCTGGTCAAGCCGGGCCGCCGCTCCTTCGCGCTGGACGCGCTGTCGCTGGAGTATCTGGGGCGGGAGCTCGGCCCCGCCGCCGCGGCCGACGGGCAGCTCGCCTTCGGCACGGACGAGCAGGCCGAGGCCGACGCGCTGATGGCGCAGGCCCGCACGATCCTCGACCTGGGCGAGGCGTTCGGGGAGAAGCTCCAGGAGGTCGGCGCGGCCGACCTGCTGCGCGACATGGAGCTGCCCACGTCCAGCCTGCTGGCGCGCCTGGAGCGGCACGGCATCGCGGCGGACCGGGCGCATCTGGAGGCCATGGAGCAGATGTTCGCCGGGGCCGTGCAGCAGGCCGTGAAGGAGGCGCACGCGGCCGCGGGGCACGAGTTCAACCTGGGCTCGCCCAAGCAGCTCCAGGAGGTCCTCTTCGGCGAGCTGGCCCTGCCGAAGACGAAGAAGACCAAGACGGGTTACACGACGGACGCGGACGCCCTGGCCTGGCTCGCGGCGCAGACCGAGAACGAACTGCCCGTGATCATGCTCCGCCACCGGGAGCAGGCCAAGCTGCGCGTCACCGTCGAGGGCCTGATCAAGTCGATCGCCGCGGACGGCCGCATCCACACCACCTACAACCAGACGGTCGCGGCGACCGGCCGTCTGTCGTCGACCGATCCGAACCTGCAGAACATCCCGGTCCGCACGGACGAGGGCCGCGCGATCCGCTGCGGCTTCGTGGTCGGTGAGGGCTTCGAGTCCCTCATGACGGCGGACTACAGCCAGATCGAGCTGCGGGTGATGGCCCATCTGTCCGAGGACGAGGGCCTGTTGGAGGCGTTCGCCTCCGGCGAGGACCTGCACACCACCGTGGCCTCCCAGGTGTTTTCCGTGGAGCGGTCCGCGGTCGACGCCGAGATGCGCCGCAAGATCAAGGCGATGTCGTACGGCCTCGCCTACGGACTGTCGGCCTTCGGCCTCTCCCAGCAGCTGAACATCGAGGCGGGCGAGGCCCGTGCGCTGATGGACACGTACTTCGAGCGCTTCGGCGGCGTGCGGGACTATCTGCGTCGGGTGGTCGACGAGGCCCGCGCGACGGGCTACACCGCGACGCTCTTCGGGCGCCGCCGCTATCTGCCGGATCTCAACAGCGACAACCGGCAGCGCCGCGAGGCGGCCGAGCGCATGGCGCTCAACGCGCCCATCCAGGGCACGGCCGCAGACATCGTCAAGATCGCGATGCTCAATGTGGACCGGGCGCTGCGCGAGGCGAAGCTCACATCCCGCATGCTCCTCCAGGTCCATGACGAAATCGTCCTGGAGATCGCCCCCGGCGAGCGGGAGAGGACAGAGGAGCTGCTGCGCCGCGAGATGGCGTCCGCCGTCCAGCTCCGGGCACCGCTGGACGTCTCCGTCGGTTCGGGCCCGGACTGGGAGTCCGCGGCGCACTAGCGTCCGCCGCTCACCGCAGCCTTCGCCCAGGAGCGCGTGCCCGGCACCGTCAGGTGCCGGGCACGCGTGTCCGCGCCGAGGAACCCCCGCGCCCGGTCGCCGCTGAACCCGCTGCCGCGGCGGACGTCCCGCGTGAGGCCCGTACGGCCACGGCCGCGGCGGATCCGCCGCGGGGCGGTTTCCGCGCTCCCACGCGCTTTCCGCTGTTCCGGAGCGAACCGTCACTCGCGTGGCCCTCGCAAAGGGGCCGGGCGCCGAAGGGTCCCGTAAGGATGCGGGCATGGGTATACGCACGCTCCACCGCCGTAAGGCCATGGCCACGACCGTCGTGGTCGCGACCGTGACGGTGACCGCGGCCGTCGTCCCGGCGCTGTTCGCGCCGGTACCCGCGGTCGCCGCGGAAGCGGGCACCGCCCAGCTGCCCCCGGTCGGCCGTTCCCCCCGTCGACCGGACCGCACCCTCCGGACGCCCCGCGATCTGAGGGCGGCGCTGTCGGCACGCCTGGGTGCGCCCTCCCGCGTGCTGCGCGGCCCCAAGGCGCACATCGAGGACGGCCGGCAGCCCCGGGCCGCGCACGGGCGCCGCGTGCACGGCACCGGCGCCTTCACCGGTCCCGCCCGCACTTATCGCATCGTCGTCCTGTCGTACGACAACCCGACACCGGCACATCCGACACCGGCACATCCGACACCGGCACATCCGACACCGGCACATCCGACACCGGCACATCCGACAGCGGCACAACCGACGACGGCGCACCCGGCGGCGGCCCACGGGATCCGCGCGATCGAACGCATCGCCCGGGCCGTGCACCGCGGCTTCAGCCGTGGACGTGGTCTGCTCCCGGGTCCCGGCTCCGCGTCCGGGGCATGATCCGAACGGCAGCCCCGGGTCAGCGGGGAGCGGGACGGCTGGGCTCCGGGCGGGACGCCGCCGTGCCGGGGCGAGCGGGGGCGGGACGCCACACCCTGACCGCGGCGGCGTACAGGCCGAGGCCGAGGACCAGGCCCGCGCCGCCGCCGAAACACAGCGTCGGAATCAGCTCCCACGGCTTCGCGACGGACCCCCAGTACACCCACCAGCGCAGCGCCCGCTGCACCGCCGCCACCAGCGCACAGCACCCGATCACGGCAACGGCCAGCCATCGGTCGGCCGCCGACAGCACGGGCACGCCCACGGCCGGCCCGTGCGGCGTGCGGCGCAGTGCCAGCACCACGAACGTCACGATCACGACGGCCGCCACCGCCGAACTGCCGTACTGGACGTACCAGTAGAGCGGCGAGCCCGCGAGGTCCCGCCCGAGGACGGGGAAGAGCCGCGTCCCCCACCGGTCGTGATGCGTGAACGCGTCCCACACCACGTGCGTCAGCGCGCCGACCGCCGCCGAGACGTACCACCACAGAACCATCGGCGCGCGTACCGGCTCGCGCGTGGCCCCGCAGCGCAGGAGCCGCGCGGTGCGCCCCTGCCGTGCCACGGGCATCAGTGCCACGAGCGGTTCGCGCAGCACCAGCCAGGCACCCACCAGCGCCCACGCGATGAGCACGTCGACGGTGAACACTCCGGTGAACGCGTGGGTGAAGCCGCCGAACTCCATCGCCCCGGGCAGCACGCTCGCCGCGTAGTAGGTCAGGTCGGGCGCGAAGGAACCGGCCACGAGAACGGCGGGAATCAGTCGGCCACGACCGGTTCCGTCCCCGCGTACGGCGGGCAGTACGGCCGCCGCGTGACTGAGAGTGAAGGGCAAGTCGTCTCCCTGCGGCTGTTGTTGGCCGGGTATGTCCGGCCCGTTGATCACTGGCGGCCAGTATGCGGGACGACGGCTCATGGCCAACTGGTGAATACCGGGCGCGAACGGGTCCCCGCGCGAAGGAAGTTGTCGTAGGGTCGCCTGGGTCGCCGTGCCGGGGAGCACGGCCGGGAAGCGGCGGAAGCGCACTGGGATCTGAGAGACGGCGGGCTGGGCCGGTCGTCCGTGGGAGGGGTTCAATCGATGGCGGCGCAATTCGGCAGGAGGCTGCGCAAGGGCGCGGCAACCACCGCTGTGGCCGCGGCCGCGGTCGCGGCTCTGTCCGCCTCCCAGGCCCCGGGAGTGACCGTCGACGACCACGGCAGACAGTCGGCCGGTGCCGACACGGGCCAGGACGTGAACGACACGGGCGACGGAACCGCGACCGGCAACTCGCGCTACTTCACCGATCTTCCGCCGCTGGAGAGCCCGAACCCCGCGCCGACCACGGGGGGTGGCGCACCCGCCGCCGCGGGCTCCGCCGAGGCGGGCATCCCCGCGACGGTGCTGGACGCCTACAAGCAGGCCGAGGCGTCGCTGCGCGAGTCCAAGCCCACCTGCAACCTGCCCTGGCAGCTCCTCGCCGCGATCGGCAAGGTCGAGTCGGGCCAGGCCCGCGGCGGCCGCGTCGACGCGAACGGCACCACCCTGTCGCCGATCCTGGGCCCGGTCCTGAACGGCAACGGCTTCGCCAGCATCCACGACACCGACAACGGCGCCTACGACGGCGACAGCACGTACGACCGCGCGGTGGGCCCCATGCAGTTCATCCCCTCCACCTGGGAGTGGGCGGGCCGCGACGGCAACGGCGACGGCAAGAAGGACCCCAACAACATCTACGACGCGGCGCTCGCCGCCGGGCACTACCTGTGCCGCTTCGACCACGACATGTCGGTCCAGTCGCAGATGAACGCCTCGATCCTCAGCTACAACAACTCGACGGCCTACCTCCACACCGTCCTGTCGTGGCTGCAGTACTACCGCAAGGGCACGCACGAGGTGCCGGACGGCACGGGCACGCTGCCCTCGCACAACAGCGACGGCACCACCACACCGAGCCCCACGCCACCGGTGCCCTCCCCGCCGGCCGGCCACACGCCGGGCGGCGGTCCCAAGAGCCCCGCCCCGAAGCCGACCCCGCCCGCCCCGTCGACGCCGCCCTCCACCCCGACCCCGCCCGCGACGCCGCCCCCGACGAGCCCGCCCACCACCACGCCGACGCCCACCGAGACGGTGGACCACCTGGCGGACGCGGACACCGGGACGCTCACGGCGACGGCGGGCGACACGTTCGCGCACAAGGTCGTCGTCCGCACCGAGGACGACGACGACAAGGCCGTGGCCAAGGTCCGCGTCCGGTTCACGATCATCGGGGACACCGACGCCGTCTTCACCGGCGGCGAGAACGTCGCCACCGTCGTCACCGACAAGCTCGGCACCGCCGCCGCGCCCGCGCTCGTGGCCGGCGAGAAGACCGGCGACTTCACCGTCCGCGCCACCGTCGTGGGCCGCGTCATGTCCGGCCTCGACTACACCGCGACCGTCACCGCCCGCCAGGCCGACACCCTCGCCCGCACCGGCGACACCGCGCTGACCTGTGTGCCGGGCGGCGAGTTCGCCGACCAGGTCGAGGTGAAGGCCACCTACAAGGGCGCCGTCGCGGGCAAGGTCGCCGCCACCGCGACCCTGATCAAGTCCGCCGACGACACAGGCGAGAACGACAAGGGCCCCTACTTCAAGGACGCGGACGGCAAGACCGTACGCACCCTCACGGACCTGACCACCGACGCCGACGGCCTGCTCAAGCTGCCGAAGCTGTACGCCGACGACACCGCCGGCACCTACCTCCTCCGCATCACCACCACGGGCGGAGCGACCCTCACCGTCGAACTGACGGTGGCCGCCGCCGCTTCGTAGCCCCGGGCCGCCCACCGCGCGGCCCGTGAGCGTCCCCGGGGCGCCCCTCCACTCACGCCGGAGGGGCGCCCCGCTGCGTTCCTGATCCGATCCCGGTCCGTTGTCTGCGCGACGTGTTCTCATCTCGGCCCGCCGTTGCTACGGTGCCGGACCTGACGATGTATCAGCTCCTGGCCCTCGGGAGGCCCGCATGCGTGCCCTCATCGCCGCCGCGACCGGTCTCGCCGTGGCATTCGCGCTGGTCCTGACCATCACGGCCATGGGCTCGCCGGCCGGCCACACCTCGCCGAAGCCGATGCTCACCACCGTCCCCAAGCACCCCTGACGCACGCACCGGGAGGGCCGTCGAGATGCGCCGCAAGGCAAGCCTGATCCTGCTCGCGCTCGCCGTGTTCTTCACGGCGCTGTCCCCGCTGCTGCGCTGGTACGCCTTCCCGCGCCTGGCCAAGATCCCGGCGAACCAGTACCAGGACATGGTGCTGGAGGCGAAGGACGCCACCCTCCTCGACTACGGCACCATGAAGGCCCGGAAGGTCTCCAAGGTCACCGTCGTGCAGACCCTCAAGGGCAATGTGGAGGCCTCCGAGAGGATCGAGCGGACCGCGGGCCGTGACGTCGTCGTCTGGGACTCCCTCTCCTACGTCCAGGGCCCCGACGGGAAGATGGTCTCCAAGCTCCCCGAGCGCTACATCTTCGACGCCCACAGCCAGGACCCCGTCCACGCCACCGGCGAGTCCGTCGACGGCGACCCCGTCACCCGCCAGGGCATCGAGTTCAAATGGCCCTTCCGGACGGAGAAACGCGACTACGAGTACTTCGACGCGCAGACCCGCACCTCCGCGCCCATCCACTACCAGGGCACCAAGACCTTCCGGGGCGTCGAGGTCTACTACTTCGAGCAGACCATCCCCTGGACGAAGGTGAAGTTCCCCAAGGTCATGCCCGTCCAGGGCATCACCCCGGAGTCCGTCGCCAAGACCGGCACCACCCGCTGGTACACCACCGTCCGCCGGTTCTGGGTCGAGCCGGTCACCGGAGCGCCCGTCTACGGCGAGGAGATCCACAAGGAGGAACTCCGCGGCGGCACACTCCTGGGCGACCGGGACAAGGTGACCGCCTTCGCCGGGCACGTGAAGATGCGGGAGGACTACATCAGGCACACAGTCGACCTGGTCAAGTCGAACCGCACCCTGGTCCTGATGATGACCTCCTACCTCCCCTGGGGCTTCCTGCTCCTGGGCGCCGCCCTGCTGTCCCTCTCGCTGTACCTGGAGGCCCGGAGCCGCAGGCCCGGTGGCGCGGCACCCGCTCCGGCGGCCGACCCCGAGCCCGTCAGCGCCTGAGCCGCGCGTTCGTGAACCGCGTCGGCTCGGCCGTCGCCGGGTCCTCGGGCCACGGATGCTTGGGGTACCGGCCGCGCAGCTCGGCCCGTACGCCCTTGTAGCCGTCCTTCCAGAAGGACGCGAGATCGGCGGTGACCGCGGCGGGCCGGCCCGCGGGGGAGAGGAGATGCACGAGAACGGGCACGCCGGCGACGGCGGGCGACGCGTGCAGCCCGAACATCTCCTGCAGCTTCACGGCGAGCACCGGCTGCCCGGGGTCGGCGTAGTCCACGCGGATCCTCGAACCGCTCGGCACCTCGATCCGCTCGGGAGCGAGTTCGTCGAGCCGGGCCGCCTCCCCCGTGGCCCAGGGCAGCAGCCGGGCCAGCGCCTGCCCGGCGTCGATCCGCCCCAGGTCCGCCCGGCGCCGGGAACGGCTCAGCTCCGGCTCCAGCCACTCCTCCACGCGCGCGTGGAGCGCTTCGCCCGAGACGTCCGGCCACGGGTCACCGAGCCGCCGGCGAAGGAACGCGAGCCGCTGCCGCAGCACCTCGGCGTCCGGCGACCACCGCAGCAGACCGAAGCCCTCCTCCCGCAGTCCTTCGAGCAGCGCCTCCCGTACGAGCCCGGGGTCCGCGTTCCGCAACGGCCGCACGGCCAGCTCCACCGCCCCCAGCCGCTCCACCCGCCGTGCGACGACATCGCCCTCGGCCCAGTGGACCTCGTCGCCCTCGGAGTACAGGCCGTCGGCGGCCCGCCGTGCCGTCCGCTCGTCGATGACGGCCGCGAGCCGCACGCGCGCGTGCCCCCTGCCGACGGGACGGTCGGCGACGGCCACCGCGAGCCAGGGAGCACCGCGCAGGACGGAACCCTCACCGACGTCGGCGCGCGTTCCGTTGACCATGAGATGGGAGCCGCCCTGCGCATGGGCGACGCGCTCCGGGAACGCCAGCGCGGCGACCAGCCCCACGACCCGGTCGTCCCCGGGCTCCCGTGCCCCGCCGTCCGCCGGCGCGCGGTCACCGTCGGCTGAGTGCTCCGGGCCCCCCGCACGCGTCGGGGGAGAAGAAGGGGAGCCGGAGGCGGGCCCGGCGCCGGCCGCCGCGGAGCGGAGACGGCGCGACTCGGTGCGCCAGCGGGCCGCGTAGGCGTCGCCCCCGCGCCGGGCGGTGCGCCAGGCCGCGGCCAGGTCGTCGCCGTACTCGCGCGGGGGCTCCTCGCTCAGCAGGGCGACCACGTCGGCGGCCCGCGACCCGCCCACCACCGGCGTCGCGTCCAGCAGCGCCCGGGCGAGCCGGGGGTGCAGACCCAGGCGGGACATGCGCACGCCGCGTTCCGTGGCCCGCCCCGCGGCGTCGACCGCGCCCACGGCCGACAGGACGGCCCGCGCCGCCGCCATCGCACCGCCCGGCGGCGGGTCCAGCAGCGCCAGCCCCGTCGCCTCCGGATCGCCCCAGCAGGCCGCCTGGAGGGCGAACGCCGTCAGATCGGCCACCTTGATCTCCGGCGCCGGGAACCGCGTCAGACGGCCGTCCTCCGCCTCCGCCCAGCACCGGTACACCGCGCCCGGTGCCTCACGCCCGGCCCGCCCCGCCCGCTGGCGTCCGGCCGCCTGAGAGGCCCGTACGGTCGCCAGGGCGCTCAGCCCGCGCGCGTGGTCCACCCGCGGCTCCCGCGCCAGTCCCGCGTCCACGACCACCCGCACCCCGGGCACCGTCAGCGACGACTCGGCCACCGAGGTCGCGAGGACCACCCGGCGCCGCGCACCGGGCGCGAGCACCGCGTCCTGCACGGCGGCCGGAGCCCGCCCGTGCACCTGAAGCACATCGACGTCCCCGAGACCGCCCAGCTGCCCGGCGACCCGCGCGATCTCGCCGACCCCGGGAAGGAAGCACAGGACGTCCCCCGAGCGCTCGGCCAGCGCCCGCCGCACCGTGGACGTCACATGCGTCAGCAGCGCCGGGTCCACCCGCATCCCGTGCGGCGGCCGTACGGGGCGCGCGGGCGGCGACCACACCACCTCGACCGGATACGAGACACCCTCGGCCTCGACCACCGGCGCGTCGCCCAGCAGCCGGGCCCAGCCCCCGGCGTCCGTCGTCGCGGACGCGGCGACCAGCCGCAGCTCGGGCCGGAGCGCGGCCCGCACGTCCAGCAGGAACGCGGCCACCGTGTCGGCGTCCAGATGCCGCTCATGGCACTCGTCGAGCACGACCACGTCGACGCCCGCCAGCTCCTGGTCCCGCTGCAGCCGCTGGAGCAGGACCCCGGTCGTGACGACCTCCACGCGCGCGCGGGGGCCGACCACCCGCTCCCCGCGCACCGTGAAGCCGACGCTTTCGCCGACCTGCTCGCCCAGCAGCCACGCCATCCGCCGCGCGGCGGCCCGGGCCGCGATCCGCCGGGGCTCGGCCACCACCACCCGGCGCGCCGGGCGCCCGCCGTCCAGGAGACCCGCCAGGGCCAGCGGCACCAGCGTCGTCTTGCCGGTGCCCGGCGGCGCCACCAGTACCGCGCTGCCGTGCCCCTCCAGGGCATCGTCCAGACCGGGCAGGGCACCACGTACGGGCAGCACGTCCAGGGCGTCGTAACGGATCACGCCCCCAGTCTCGTACGGGCGTCAACTCGTACCGGCGTCGAACCGGCCGCCCACGAGCCTCGGGACGGCCCTTTGCGCGGGCGGGGCGCGTCATCGGTACGAGGGGCACGCGCGCGTGCGGTACGCGTGCGCCCTCGTACGCCCACGCGCGCGTGCCTCTTCACTCGAAGCCGTGCGGGCCGCAGCCCGGTACTCGCGGCCCTTCGGACCGGGGCCCGTACGTCAGTCCCGCTCGCAGACGAAGATCGCCGTGCCCGGAACGAGGCTGCCGCGCAGCGGGGACCAGCCGCCCCACTCCTGGGTGTTCCAGGCGGGCCACTCGGGCTCGACGATGTCGACCAGGCGGAAACCGCCGGCCACCACGTCGCGCACCCGGTCGCCGACCGTCCTGTGGTGCTCGACGTACACCGCGCGGCCCTCCTCGTCCTGCTCCACGTACGGAGTGCGGTCGAAGTAGGACGCGGACACCGTCAGGCCCTCGGGACCCGGCTCGTCCGGGAACGCCCAGCGGACCGGATGCGTGACCGAGAAGACGAAACGGCCGCCCGGGCGCAGCACCCGGTGGACCTCCCGCAGCACCAGCACCGGGTCGGCGACGAACGGCAGCGCGCCGTACGCCGAGCACGCGAGGTCGAAGGAGCCGTCGGCGAAGGGCAGCGCGCTCGCGTCCGCCTCCACCAGGGGGACGGTGCCCCCGATGCGCAGGGCGTGCTGGAGCTGGCGGTGGGAGAGGTCCAGGGCCACCGGACGCGCGCCCTGCCCGGCCAGCCACCGCGAGCACTGTGCCGCGCCGGCGCCGATCTCCAGGATGTCCTTGTCCTTGAGGTCCTCCGGAGGGCCGAGCAGCTCGGCCTCCACCTCGTCCAGTCCCTCGGGACACCACACGAATCGGTCGTCGCCGAGGAACGTGCCGTGTTCGATCTGGTAGTCGTCCGCGTTCCGGTCCCACCAGCCCCGATTCGCCCGGGAACTCTCGATGAGGTCCGCATCACGTCGGGTGGCTTCCGGTTCGAACGGTTCGGGCTCTTGGATGATCGGCTCCCTCGTCGTACTCTTCCGTCCAACCCGTCTCGGGCGTGTCACGAAAGAGGCGTCCTACTGCCCGCGTGGCCTTGTGAGACAGGTCTTGTGCCGGGATTGCGGCGATCCGCCCCGGGTGTGCGCCTTCGCGCATTGACCCTGCCCGGCTGCCCCCGTATGCTACAAGTTGCGCTGCGGGCCTGCGCTCCTCAGACGTAGCAGGCTGCGCTCGCATCTGTATGTATGTCCCCTCGGTTTTCGAGGCGCCTACCCGGTTTGCCGGGTTTGGCGCTTCCTTGGCTGTCCGGCCTTCTACAGAGCGAAACGGGCTCCCGGCGTAAGCAGTACCTACGACTCACTGTCCGTACCGGAGCCCTTTCCCACATGACGAGCAGCACCGAGACCACCTCTACCACGCCGCAGGTAGCGGTCAACGACATCGGTAACGAGGAAGCATTCCTCGCCGCGATCGACGAGACGATCAAGTACTTCAACGACGGCGACATCGTCGACGGCGTCATCGTGAAGGTCGACCGGGACGAGGTCCTGCTCGACATCGGTTACAAGACCGAAGGTGTCATCCCGAGCCGCGAGCTCTCGATCAAGCACGACGTCGACCCGAACGAGGTCGTCAAGGTCGGCGACGAGATCGAGGCCCTTGTTCTCCAGAAGGAGGACAAGGAAGGCCGCCTGATCCTCTCGAAGAAGCGCGCCCAGTACGAGCGCGCCTGGGGCACCATCGAGAAGATCAAGGAAGAGGACGGCATCGTCACCGGCACCGTCATCGAGGTCGTCAAGGGTGGACTCATCCTCGACATCGGCCTCCGTGGCTTCCTGCCGGCTTCTCTCGTCGAGATGCGCCGTGTCCGCGACCTCCAGCCCTACGTGGGCAAGGAGCTCGAGGCCAAGATCATCGAGCTGGACAAGAACCGCAACAACGTGGTCCTGTCCCGCCGTGCCTGGCTGGAGCAGACCCAGTCCGAGGTCCGCCAGACGTTCCTCACCACCCTCCAGAAGGGTCAGGTCCGCTCCGGCGTCGTCTCCTCGATCGTCAACTTCGGTGCCTTCGTGGACCTGGGTGGCGTCGACGGTCTGGTGCACGTCTCCGAGCTCTCCTGGAAGCACATCGACCACCCCTCCGAGGTTGTCGAGGTCGGCCAGGAAGTCACCGTCGAGGTCCTCGACGTCGACATGGACCGCGAGCGTGTCTCGCTGTCGCTCAAGGCGACGCAGGAAGACCCGTGGCAGCAGTTCGCCCGGACGCACCAGATCGGTCAGGTCGTCCCGGGTAAGGTCACGAAGCTCGTCCCGTTCGGTGCGTTCGTCCGTGTGGACGAGGGCATCGAGGGTCTGGTCCACATCTCCGAGCTGGCCGAGCGCCACGTGGAGATCCCGGAGCAGGTCGTCCAGGTCAACGACGAGATCTTCGTCAAGGTCATCGACATCGACCTCGAGCGCCGCCGCATCAGCCTCTCGCTGAAGCAGGCCAACGAGGCCTTCGGTGCCGACCCGGCGTCGGTCGACTTCGACCCGACCCTGTACGGCATGGCCGCGTCGTACGACGACCAGGGCAACTACATCTACCCCGAGGGCTTCGACCCCGAGACCAACGACTGGCTCGAGGGCTTCGAGTCCCAGCGTGAGGTGTGGGAGACGCAGTACGCCGAGGCGCAGCAGCGCTTCGAGCAGCACCAGGCCCAGGTCATCAAGTCCCGCGAGGCCGACGCGCAGGCCGAGGCCGAGGGTGCCACCTCCACGAGTGCGGCTCCGGCTGCCTCCGGCGGCGGCTCCTACTCCTCGGAGTCGGACGACAACTCCGGCGCCCTGGCGTCGGACGAGGCGCTGGCTGCCCTCCGCGAGAAGCTCGCCGGCGGCCAGAGCTGAAAGCTCTCCGCTAGCAAGTAGCCAAAGAAGTGGGCCCGCACCGATTCGGTGCGGGCCCACTTCCATGGGGGGTCGTTCTCCGGGAGTGCGTCAGGGCGTCACCGTGATGTTGGTGAGCCCCTTGCCGCCCGTCACCGTGTTGGAGGCGTACACGGTGGTCCTGCAGCCCGTGCCGTAGTTGGTGACGTTGACCGCCAGTTGCTTGTCGCCCGTGGCGCCCCGCAGGTCCGAGGCGTTGCCGCGGAACACCGTGCCGCAGCCCCAGCCGGACTGCTGGGTGTGGGTCTCGTAGCCGTCGTTCGTCGTCGCCGTGCCCTTGTTGTTCTCCACGAGGACGTCGTTGCCCTTCACGTCGACCCAGGAGTCGTCGTAGTTGGCGCCGGTCAGGCCGCTGCCGTCGAAGGTGTTGCCGGTGATGCGCGCCCCTGTGGTGCCCTCCTTGATGTCGACGTTCTCGCCGCCCACGTCCGGTCCGATCGTGTTGCCGGTGATCTGGACGCGGTCGCTCTTGTCCGAGGTCCCGCCGGCCGTGCCCACGTACACGCCCTCGCCCATACCGCGGCCGTCGTTGCCGGTGTCGTAGATCGTCGAGTTGCTGATCACGCCGTCCGTGCTGGAGTTGCGGAAGTGGACGCCCTCCATGTCGAGCCCGTGGACGGTGACCCTGTCGACGACGACGCCCTTCGCCGAGTCGATCATGATGCCCTTCTGGCCGCCGGTGACGGTGATGCCCTGGACCGTCCAGTACGAGGCGCCGTTGAGGTGCAGTCCATAGCCGCCGCCCGCCGTGAGGACGGCTTTCGAGGAGCCGCTGACTGTGATGCGGGAACCCGCGCTCGCCGCTGTCGTCGTCTTGAAGTTGCCGGTGTACGTGCCGTCCGCGAGGTGGATGGTGTCGCCGGGGGCCGCCGAGGTGAGGGCCGACTTCAGCTGGGCGGCGGTGGAGACCTCGATGACCTGGGCCGCGTTCGCCGCGGGAGCCGCCGCCAGTGCCCCGGCCGTGACCGCCGTCGCGCCGAGCAGGGGGAGGAGAAGCGTGCGTGGGATGCGCATGTGGGGGTGACCTTCCCGTCGGTTCGTAAGAAAGAGGTTCTCGTACATGAACTTCGGGTGCCCATCTGAACGTAAGGGGGTGGCGGGGTCGCGTCAAGGTCTGGACCAGGCCGGTGTGCGCGGAGAGAAACGTGGCGGATACACGAGTAACTGCCGGGCCGTAACAGGCCGTTGCCAGGATCCCCGGGTCATTCAAGATCGTGAGGGGAGTCGAAGGCATGGCAGCACACGAGCGATCGACAGCGGCGAGTCGGCGGGCGTTCTTGCGCAACGTCGGTCTGACCGGCGGCGCGGGCGCGATGTTCGCCACCATGGGAGCCCTCGGTCTCGCGCCCACCGCGCAGGCCGCCCAACGTGAACAGCCCTTCCGTGCACCGAAGTCGGGCGATTTCACGCTCTCCGGGAGGGGGGCCGCGAAGGTCGTGATCGTAGGCGGCGGCATCGCGGGTCTCGCCTCCGCGTACGAGCTCGGCAAGGCGGGCTACGACTGTACGGTCCTGGAGGCGAGAGACCGCACCGGTGGCCGCAACTTCACCGTGCGCGGCGGTGATTCGACCACCGACCTGTACGGCAACACGCAGACGGCCCGGTTCAGCGAGGGTCAGTACATGAACGCGGGTCCGGCCCGCCTCCCGCAGTGGATGGTCACCCTCGACTACTGCCGGGAACTCGGCGTCCCCGTCGAAGTGTTCACGAATACGAACGCGGACGCGTACATGTACAACGAGTCGGCCGGCATGACCAAGCCGATGCGCCACCGGACCGCGAAGGCCGATGTCTACGGCTACGTCTCCGAGTTGCTGGCCAAGGCCACCGACAAGGGCGCCCTGGACAAGGAGCTGACGGCCGCCGACCAGGAGAGGCTCGTCGAGTTCCTGAAGGACTTCGGCGAACTCGGCGACAAGCTCACCTATGAGGGAGGTCCGCGCCGCGGTTACACCACCGTCCCCGCCGCCGCCGGAACCCCGGGCGTGCTCCTCGGTGACGTCCCGAGCGCCTCCGAGGTCTTCGCCTCCGGCGTCGGCCGGTACTTCTCCTTCGAGTTCGAATTCGACCAGGCGATGCTGATGTTCCAGCCGGTGGGCGGCATGGACCAGATACCCAAGGCGCTCACCAGGGCGATCGGGGCCCACCGCATCCGTACCGGAGCGGCGGTCTCCCGGATCACCGACAGGGGAAGCGGCGTCACCGTCACGTACACCCAGGGCGGGCGCACCAGGACCCTGGACGCCGACTTCTGCATCGGCGCTCTGCCGCCCAACATCCTCGCCAAGATCCCGCACAACCTCGGCTCCGGCGTCCAGAGCGCCCTGGAGGCGATCACCCCGCAGTCCGCGGGCAAGATCGGCCTCGAATACCGGTCCCGCTGGTGGGAGCTCGACCACCGGATCTACGGCGGTATCACCGAGACCGACCTGGACGTCACCCACATCTGGCACCCCTCGTACGGCTTCCACGGCCGGCGCGGCGTCATGATCGGCTACTACAACTACGGCTCCGACGCCGACTCGTACGCGAAGCTCACCCCCAAGGAGCGCGAGAAGCGCGCGGTGGCCGCCGGCGTGAAGATCTACGGCGAGAAGTACCGCACCGAACTCGACTCGTCCTTCTCCCACCACTGGCGCCAGACCCCGCACCTGGAAGGCGCCTGGCACAACACCCCCGGCGGGCCCGACGACGTCCGCTACAAGCCGCTGAACCGGCCCACCGGGCGGGTCTACTTCGCGGGCGACTGGCTCAGCTACGCCGACGCCTGGCAGCACGGCGCCTTCACGTCCGCCCGCAACGCCGTCACCGCGCTCCACGCGCGCGTGCTGTCCGCGTAACACAGGTGTGCTGTGCTGGTGGCGGTCCGCCGACGGTGCCCTCACCGTCCCCGGAACTCTTTCCAGCCCGTCGTGGAGGCTGAGAGACCGGCACGAGGCAGCGGTGCGGAGCACGGGACGGGAATGTCCGTGCTCCGCACCACGTTGTGCAGTACGAACACGAGGAGGAGCGGTCACAGTGCTTGATCCGCAGGGTTTGTACGCATGGGAGCCGAAGGGCCTGGCCGTGGTCGACATGGCGCTCGCCCAGGAGTCGGCCGGTCTTGTCATGCTCTACCACTTCGACGGATACATCGACGCGGGCGAAACCGGCGACCAGATCGTCGACCGGGTGCTCGACTCGCTGCCCCACCAGGTCGTGGCCCGCTTCGACCACGACCGTCTCGTGGACTACCGGGCCCGCCGCCCGCTGCTGACGTTCAAGCGGGACCGCTGGACCGAGTACGAGGAGCCGACGCTCGAGGTCAGGCTCGTCCAGGACGCCACCGGAGCGCCCTTCCTGCTGCTGTCGGGACCCGAACCGGACACCGAGTGGGAGCGCTTCGCCGCCGCCGTCCAGCAGATCGTGGAACGGCTCGGCGTCCGTCTCTCCGTGAACTTCCACGGCATCCCCATGGGCGTCCCGCACACGCGCCCCGTGGGTCTCACCCCGCACGGCAGCCGCACCGACCTGGTGCCTGGCCACCGCAGCCCCTTCGACGAGGCGCAGGTCCCCGGAAGCGCCGAGTCCCTCGTCGAGTACCGCCTCATGGAGGCCGGTCACGACGTCCTCGGTGTCGCCGCGCACGTGCCGCACTACATCGCCCGCTCCCCGTACCCGGACGCGGCGCTGACCGTCCTGGAGTCCATCACGGCCGCGACCGGTCTGGTGCTTCCCGGTATCGCCCACGGCCTGCGGACCGAGGCGCACCGCACCCAGACGGAGATCGACCGCCAGATCCAGGAGGGCGACGAGGAGCTCGTCGCGCTCGTCCAGGGTCTTGAGCACCAGTACGACGCCGCCGCGGGCGCCGAGACCCGCGGCAACATGCTGGCGGAACCGGTGGAGATCCCCTCGGCGGACGAGATCGGCCAGGAGTTCGAGCGATTCCTCGCGGAGCGCGAAGGCGAGGGCTGAGCCCTCTTCCCGGGCTCCCGGACATCCGGATGCCCGGGGCGCTCCCTGGCGGACGGCCCGTCAGTGGCAGGCCCTAAGCTGCGGGACATGCTGAAGGTGGGCCTGACCGGTGGTATCGGCGCCGGCAAGAGCGAAGTGTCACGGCTGCTCGTCGAGCACGGCGCTGTGCTGATCGACGCGGACAGGATCGCGCGCGAGGTCGTCGCGCCCGGAACTCCCGGACTGACGGCGGTCGTCGAGGCCTTCGGGACGGACGTACTCGCCCCGGACGGCAGCCTCGACCGGCCGAAGCTCGGCTCGATCGTCTTCGCCGACCCGCAGAAACTCGCCGTCCTGAACGCGATCGTGCACCCCCTGGTCGGCGCCCGCTCGCGCGCACTGGAGGACGCCGCCCCCGAAGACGCCGTCGTCGTCCACGACGTGCCGCTGCTCGCGGAGAACGGCCTGGCCGCGCTGTACGACCTCGTGATCGTCGTCGACGCCCGCCCCGAGACCCAGCTCGACCGCCTCGTCCGCCTGCGCGGCATGACCGAGGAGGACGCACGCGCCCGCATGGCCGCCCAGGCCCCGCGCGACAAGCGCCTGGCGATCGCGGACGTCGTCATCGACAACGACGTACCCCTGGAGGAGCTGGAGCGGCGCGTACGGGACGTATGGGCCGATCTCGTGCGCAGGGCCCGCCGGCCCCAGGAATAGCGGCCCTCGCCAGGGGCGTTGAACCCTTCCAGCGAGGGAAGGACTCTGCCGTGCCCGAGACCAGCGGATCGACCGGACGCACTCCGGAGACGCACGTCATCGACTTCCGCGCCGCCGAGCAACTGCTCGCCGCGCGCGACCCGCGGGGCGCGGTGAAGCTGCTCGACCCTGTCATCGCCTCGCATCCCGAGAACACCGCGGCCCGGCTGCTGCGCGCGCGTGCCTTCTTCGCCGCCGCGCAACTGCGCCCCGCCGAGCTGGAGTTCACGATCGTCCTGGAGCGCGAGCCGGACAACGCGTTCGCGCACTTCGCGCTCGCCCGGACCTATGAGCGCCAGCGACGCCCCGAGCAGGCGATGCGCCACTTCAGACTGGCGGCCGCACTCGACCCGAAGCCGCAGTACCTGAAAGCGGCACGGTTCGACGCGTAGCAGGTCGACGCCGGGACGCGGGCGCGGCCCGCCGGCACACGGCGGAGACGTGCGCGGCTCCTTGCGCGCGATGCCGCCGATCAGGGCGGCAGCAGTGCCGCGTCAGGGGTGCGACGGCCTCGACGGGCGTCGGCGCTCCGGCGGCCGGTACGGATACCGGTCGTCCACGGGCTCGTACGGCGGGACGTCACGCCCCGGCTGATAGTGCGGGCCCTGTCTCATGTGCCGAAGGATCATGGTCATGTCGACGGTGACGATCACCCAGAGCAGGCCGCACGCGGCCGCCCATCCCGGCCGCCCGGCGAGGGCGAACGCGACCGTCCCGAAAATGGCCCAGATCAGGCCCCAGACACTCAGCCAGAAGCGCATCCGCAGAGCACTCCGCGCTGTCACCGGTTCACTGCCCGTACGCATCAGGATCACTACTCCTACAGGGAAACGTACTCTTCGTGGTGCACGTTCACCAAGGGAGAGCGGTCCGGACGGCGGCCGCCGGGGGAGGCGACGGTGCTGCTGAAGGCGCTGCGGGCGGACGCGAGGCTCGCCGAATGGCTCAGAGACCTGGAGAGTGAGTGCCCAGCCCCGCGGGAAGCGGCGCTCCCGGACGCCGACACGTTGCCGGACGTCCTGCTCGACCTGTCCGTACCCCACGAGCACATCAACGAACTCGTCGCGCTGCGGGACCGGTTGGCCGCGGACCCGGAGGCCATGACGCTCCTGGCGCGCTGCGTCACCCGCTTCGTCCGGGACATGGGAGAGATCGGCAAGGGCTGGGAGCCGCCCGCGTTCCCCGCGACGACGGGAGCACTCGGGCGCTGCTTCCATCTGTACGTCTTCGTAGCGGCGCTGCCGCACGTCCGCGCCCATCACCGTGAGCGCGGTGTCCCGGAGGACGTCTCCCGGCGCACGCTCGCCGACCTCGGCCGGCATGTGTCCGTGCACCACAGAAGGGCGGGCGGCCCCGGGCTGCTGTTCCCCTGGTGGATAGCCCTGCACTTCCACGGTGAGCTGTTCCAGCTCGGCCGGCTCCAGTTCCAGCGGGCGCTCCTGGGGCGGCGCACGGGCCGTGCCGTCGCGGCTGCGGGGCTGGACCTGGGCCCCGGCGACCCCTGCCTGAGCCTGCACATCACCGACTTCCGCGGCCCCCTCTCCCCGTCCGCGTGCGACCGTTCGCTCGCCCTGGCCCGGGAGTTCTTCGCCCGCCACTACCCCGACGAGCGCCACGAGGTCGCCGTCTGCAACTCCTGGCTGCTCGACCCGCAGCTCAAGCGGTATCTGCCGGCCGACTCCAACATCATCCGCTTCCAGGACCGCTTCGACATCGACCGAGAGGAGACGAGCCCGGACGACTCGGTGCCCGTCGGCTTCGTCTTCGGCGATCCGGAGATTCCGCTCGACGAACTGCCGCGGCGCAACAGCGTCGAGCGCGCGGTGGTGGACCACCTGCGCGCGGGCGGACATTGGTACGGAGGGCGCGGCTGGTTCGCGCTGTAGTCCCTCCCGCCGTGGCCCGGGAGCACGGCTCCCGCTCGGACTGGTGTCCCTCGAACATGTCACCCGAACGAGTGATGATGGAAGGGAACGGGCTTGCGGAAGCCGTCCGTTGGACGGGTATGAGGATCGAGAAGCGTCAGGGATACGAGGGCACGGGACCCGGTGCCATCACACCGGACGGCTGCGCGGTCGAGCTCTACACCCGCCTGCCCGTCGGAACCGAACCGGACATCATCACCGCCGCGGTGCCCGCCGCCGCGCATGTCCTGGAGCTGGGCAGCGGGGTCGGGAGGATGACCCACCCGCTCCTGGAGCTCGGGTTCACGGTCACGGCGGTGGACGAGTCCGCCGAGATGCTGGAGCACGTCCGCGGGGCGCGCACGGTACGCAGCGCCATCGAGGACCTGGATCTCGGCGAGACGTTCGACGTGGTGCTGCTGGCGTCGTTCCTCATACACGCCGGGGACGTCCGGGTGCGGCGGGCGCTGCTGGACACCTGTGTCCGCCATGTCGCCGACGACGGCTGCGTGCTGTTCCAGCGCGAGGGCGAGGACTGGCACACCGACGTGCCGCGCGAGCGCACCGACCCGTCCGGTTTCGCCGTACGCATCGTGTCCGCCGAGCCCGTCGGGGACGGGGTCGACTCGATCCACGCGGAGTACGTGTTCCCTGACGCCACCTGGACCCAGACGTTCCTGTCCCGCCCGCTGACGAAGGACGCCTTCGAGGAGGCCTTGGGGGAGGCGGGCCTGAAGGTGGACCGGTATCTGACGGACGACGGGGTGTGGGTGAGGGCGGTGAAGGGGTGAGGGACCCGGCGCAAGGGGAACGGAGCCGCCGGGGAGGCCCGGCGGCTGGGTGAGCCCGCGGAGCAGGCCCGTGCCGCCCGGGCGGCACAAACTCCGCTGGACACCGATGAGTTCCCGGCCGGTCCCCGGTCTGTCTCTGTGAAAGCAGCAGCCACCGCTTCACACAGGAGACCACCGTGTCCGAGACCACCCTTCCCCTCGCCGCCACCGCTCAGGCCGCCGCCGCGCCCCGCTCCCGCCGTGCCCGTATCTCCCTGACCGCCCTCCAGGTCGTCCTCGGCCTCTTCTACGCGTTCGCGAGCGCCCTTCCCAAGCTGATCGCCCACCCTTCGGCCACGGAGTCGTTCGACAAGCTGGGCTGGGGCCACACGGGCATGTACATCATCGGCGCGCTCGAACTCGCGGGAGGCATCGCCCTGTTGATCCCGCTGCTGGACTCGGTGGCCGCGGTGGCGCTCAGCGCACTGATGGTCGGCGCGTTCATCGTCAACGTCACCGTCGTCCACGGCCCGTACGTGGCGACCCCGCTCATCCTGATCCTGCCGCTCGCCCTGATCGCCTGGGCCCGGCGCGGCCACACAACCGAACTGCTCCGCCTGGTACGCCGGCGGGCGGGACGCCGGGTGTGACGACGCGGGAAGGACGAAGGGCTCCCCCGGGACCGGGGGAGCCCTCGACGTCGTACGACGCACGTCGGCCTTCCGAAGGTTCAGGTGCCCGAGGTGCCCGACGAACCCGATGAACCGGCCGAACCCGATGAACCGGCCGAACCGGAGGAGCGCGGACCGGCCCAGGGAGGACCGGTCCAGCGGGGACCGGCCGAGCGGCGGGAACCGCCCCCGGACCCGGTCGATCCCGTCGTGCCGGTGGACGGGCCGGAGGAGCTGACCGGGCCGGACGAGCCCGCCTGCATCCCCCGGAGACGCTCCAGCTCGCGGCGGTCCCGCTTGGTCGGACGCCCCGCACCCCTGTCCCGCAGGCCCGCCGGGGCCACGGCCTCGCGCGGCGGAGGCGGCGGGCTGTTGTCGACGTAGCACTCGACGGCGACGGGCGCACCGACCCGCTTGCGGATCACGCGCTTCACGACGACGACCCGTTCCCGGCCCTCGTGCCGCAGGCGTACCTCGTCCCCCACGCGTACCGAGTACGCGGGCTTGACGCGCTCGCCATTGACCCGAACATGACCGCCCCGACAGGCCGTGGCACCCATCGAACGGGTCTTGACGAGACGGACGGACCAGATCCAGCTGTCGACCCGCACGCTCTCGCCGCCGGCCGGTCCTGCCCCGGCGGCGGCGATCACGGCGGCGGCCTTGGCGGCAGCGGTCTCGGACGACGCCCCGGACGTGGCCGTGGCGGCCTCCTCGTCGCCCGAGCCGCGCGCGCCGCCGGTGCCCGCGCCCTTCATCTCCCCGTCAGCACCCTGAGAAGCCATGTCTCGACTCTAATGCCCGGGGTCCGGAGCGCCGCATGCCTTTTCCGTCGCTCGGACCACCCCGGATGCATCCGGTCGTACGGTGGTGGCGTGGACAGCGGCGGTCCGAACGAAGAGGGTCCGGTTGTTGCGCCCGCTCCGGCGGATTCCCCTGGCCCGGTTGTTGTGACCGGTCCGGCGGGTTCCCCCGGTCCGGCTGCTTCGGCCGGTCCGGGAGGGGGTCTGCCCCGCCCGGCTGATCTTGCCGCGCTGGACGCGCGGATCGCCGGCTGCCGGGCCTGCCCGCGGCTCGTCGCGTGGCGTGAGGAGGTGGCCGCCACCAAGCGCGCCGCATTCGCCGGCCAGACGTACTGGGGGCGTCCGGTGCCCGGGTTCGGCCCGGCCGACGCCTCCCTCCTCGTCGTCGGGCTCGCGCCCGCGGCGCACGGCGGGAACCGGACCGGGCGGATGTTCACGGGGGACCGGTCGGGCGACGTGCTCTACGCGGCGCTGCACGACGTCGGCCTCGCGTCGCTGGGGACCTCGGTGAGCGCGGACGACGGACTGGAGCTGCACGGCGTACGCGTCACGTCTCCCGTGCACTGCGCGCCGCCCGCCAACAAACCGACGCCCGCGGAGCGGGACACCTGCCGGCCCTGGCTCGTACGGGAACTGGAGCTGCTACGGCCCACGCTGCGGGCGGTGGTCGTGCTCGGGGCCTTCGGCTGGCAGGCCGCCCTGCCCGCCTTCGCCGGGGCGGGGTGGACGGTGCCCCGGCCGCGTCCGGTGTTCACGCACGGGGCACGGGTGACGCTCGCACGGAGGCCGGAGCCGGACCCCCCTGTCGCCGTCCCCGACTCCTCCGCCATCGAACTCTTCGGGTGCTTTCACGTCAGCCAGCGGAACACCTTCACTGGGCGGCTCACGCCCGCGATGCTGCGGGAGGTATTGAGCGCGGCGGCGGAGGCGGCGGGGCTGACGACCCGCCCGCCGTCGGGTTAGCCTCGCGCGATGGGGCTGTATCCGGAGATCGAACCGTACGACCACGGCATGCTCGACGTCGGTGACGGCAACCGTCTGTACTGGGAGGTCTGCGGGAACCCCGACGGCAAGCCCGCGGTCATGCTGCACGGAGGTCCGGGCTCCGGCTGCGGCCCTCGGTACCGGCGCTACTGCGACCCCGCCACGTACCGGATCGTGCTGCTCGACCAGCGCGGCAGCGGCCGCTCCACGCCGCACGCCGCCGCGTACGGGACGGACATGGCCGTCAACACGACGGCCCATGCGATCGGGGACCTGGAGCTGCTGCGACAGCACCTGGGCATCCGGCGGTGGCTGGTGTGGGGGGTGTCGTGGGGGTCGGTGCTCGGGCTGCGGTACGCGCAGACGTGCCCGGACGCCGTCTCCGAACTGGTGCTGACCGCGGTGGCCACCGGCTCGAACGCCGAAGTGGCCTTGCTGACGAGGGGACTCGGACAGTTCTATCCCGAGGCGTTCGAGCGGTTCCTCGCCGAACTGCCCGAGCGGGAGCGGGACGGCAACCTCGCCGCCGCGTACAACCGGCTGCTGGAGTCGCCCGACCCCGAGGTACGGGCGCGGGCGGCCCGGGCCTGGACCGACTGGGAGACGGCGATCGTCCCGGCGCCCCCGCGTTCGGTGGAGCGCTACGAGGATCCCCGCTTCCGGATGGGCTTCGCACGTACGGTCACGCACTACTGGGGCAACGACCACTTCCTCGGGGACGGGAACGACGAGGGTGTCGTGATCCGCGACGCGCCCCTGCTGAAGGGCATCCCGGGGACCCTTGTGCAGGGCAGCCTCGACTTCGGGAATCTGCTGGGCACGGTATGGCGGCTCCACCATCGCTGGCCCGGCAGCGAGTTGACCGTCGTGGACGACGTCGGGCACACCACGGGGGCGGCCGGTGTGGTGGACGCGCTGGTGGCGGCGACGGACAAGTACGCCTCGCGTCAGTGAGCCGGCTCCGCCTCGGGTACGACGGCGGTCGCCGTGATCTCCACGAGCTGGCCGGTGTACCCGAGGCAGGCCACCCCGAGCAGGGTCGAGGAGTGCGGACCGATGCTCAGCCCGGACGCCTCGACGACCTCCCAGACCGCGGACAGCACGGCGGGTTCACCGCTGACGACGTACACATCGGTCGACACGACATGGGCCATGTCGCTTCCCACGGCGCGTAGTTGCTCGTCGAGGTTGGCCAGCACCTGCTCGGCCTGCCGTACGGGATCGCCCGCGCCGACCAGCTTCCCGTCGGCGTCGAGCGGCACGGACCCGGCGAGGAAGGCCAGCTTCGTCCCCGCCTCGACGACGGACGCGTGCGCGTAGACGGGCGGCGCGAAGAGGCTGGGAACGGTGACGCGCTGGACCATGGAGGTCTCCCTGTCGATGGGGCGAGGGACAACCTGCCGATGATGCGGGTTCGGCGCGGGCGCCCGCATCCGAATTACCGCCCGGCACCCGGAAGGCCGAACGGAGGCAGGGACACCCGGTCCGACGGGCCAGGCGGCGGCGGGACGGCCCGGTTCCGCCGTGGGCCGGGCCGCCCGGGTGAAGCCGGTCCGACCTGGACCAGGGCCGACCAGGGCACCCGCTGCCGCTGGATACCGGGTCGACGCCGGTGCCACCCCGGCAGCATCCTCGTCCCATGCACACCGAGAAGCGGAGGTCTGTGTCGGTGAACGCGGACGACGAGACGGTGAACGCGGACGACGAGAAGTTCCTCGCGCACGTCGCCGACCGGCTCGCCGCCCTCCCGGCGGTCCGGTCCGTGGCCCTCGGCGGTTCCCGGGCCGAGGGCACCCATGGTCCGGACAGCGACTGGGATCTGGCGGTCTACTACCGGGGCGCCTTCGACCCCGACGACCTCAGAGCCGTCGGCTGGCAGGGGGAGGTCTCCGAGATCGGCGGCTGGGGCGGCGGAGTGTTCAACGGCGGTGCCTGGCTCACCGTCGACGGGCGTCGGGTCGACGTGCACTACCGGGATCTCGACGTCGTCGAGCGCGAGGTGGCGGAGGCGCGGTCCGGCCGCTTCCGCGTCGAGCCCCTCCTCTTCCACCTCGCCGGAATTCCCACCTACCTGGTCGTCGCCGAACTCGCGGTCAACCGCGTCCTGCGCGGCGACGACCTGCCGCGCCCCCGTGTCTATCCGCCCGAGCTGCGTGCCTCCGCCTCCGCACGCTGGTACGGCACCGCGCGGGCCACGCTCGCCTACGCGAAGGCCCACCACGCGCCCGCCGGCCGGCTCACGGAGGTGGCGGGAGCCCTGGCGACAGCCGCCATGCAGACCGGTCACGCGGTGCTCGCGGCCCGCGGGGAGTGGGTGACGAACGAGAAGAGGCTGCTGGAACGGGCGGGACTGCGAGGGGTGGACGACCTCGTGGCGGGCGCGCGGCCGGATCCCGGATCACTTGTCTCCGTCGTCTCCGACGCTGAGGCGTTCTTCGCTGCGGCAGTGGAGCCGGAGCCGTTCTCTCCCCAGGGGTGAGGGAGTTGTCCCCGAAGGGCTGAGGACGAGGTCGCCGCGGAGCGGAGGGCGCCTCTCCCGGGCCGATCCCGAACGGGGCGGGGGACCGCGCGGGCAACCGGCCGGGGCGAATAACCCTTCGAGTGATCCGGGCCGACGCTGCTACGGTCACCGACGTGGCGAAACTCAATCAGATCATCGCAGTGGAGAAGGGCATCAAGTCCAAGTCCCACCAGGACCTGACGGCTGCTCATCACGGCCTGCAGAAGCCGGCGTTGCTCGCCGGTATCTCGCGGACGTATCAGCCGAAGGACGAGGAGGGCGAGCAGCTGCCGCCCGAGTCGACCCGGGTCCAGGTGCAGGCCGAGGACGTGCTGCGGGACACCGCGGCCACCCTCACGGGGCTGTTCGACGTGACCGCCACCAAGGACTGGGCCAACTGCACGGCGAGGGCCGATGTGAAGGTGGACGGCCGTGTGCTCGTCGCCGAGGTGCCCGTCTCGTATCTGCTGTTCCTCGAGAAGCAGCTCACCGATCTCAACACCTTCGTAAGGAAGTTGCCCGTCCTCGACGCCTCGGAGTCCTGGGTACGGGACCCGTCCACCGACGCCTGGAAGACCGAACCGGTGCGGACGCTCCGTACGAAGAAGGTGCCCCGGAACCACGTCAAGGCCGAGGCCACCGAGAAGCACCCGGCCCAGGTCGAGGTGTACTACGAGGACATCCCCGTCGGGTACTGGACCACCGTCAAGTTCTCCGGCGCCCTGCCCGCGCGGCGCGTGAACGAACTCCTCGACCGTGTCGAGAAGTTGCAGCAGGCGGTCAAGTTCGCCCGCGAGGAGGCCAACGGCGTGGACGTCGCCGACCAGCGTGTCGGGGACGCGGTATTCGGCTACCTGTTCGCACAGGGGTAGCCTCTGAACTCCCCGGCCACCACGCACCACGGCCGGGGTGCGCGAGGAGCGCAAGCTGAACCTGAAGCTTGTCGTGAATGCACGGTTCCAGTGGAGGTTCGAGTCCTCCCCGCGGCACCAAGCGGCACTCCGGATCCACGGAGTGTCCACGCGCCGCGGTAGCCCAACTCGGCAGAGGCAGACCGTGATCAATTTCAGACTCTTGCTCCAGACTCAGTATTCGCCGCCGATCGCCGGATCGACCGGGCCCAGGCCCCAGTACGTCGAGATGCTGGTTCAAGTCCAGCCCGCGCAGCTCGATGCGTGGTGGTCCAAAGGCAGGACGCGGCGACATAACGACTGACCTGGGTTCTCAAGTGTGCCGGCGTGCGACATGGTGGCATCTCAGGGTCCGGGGGCCGGCTACGCCCTCGGACCCGCTCCCTCGCCCCGCGCGCGACCGCACCCGCCCGGCCGGTGACCCTCACCTCGCCACCGCACAAGCCTGATGCCGCACAAGCCTGGTGCCGCACGGACCTGATGCCGCACAAGCCTGATGCCGCACGGACCCGATGCCACACGATCCTGCTGCCGCTGCCGCTGCCGCTGCCGCTGCCGCTGCCGCTGCCGCTGCCGCTGCCGCTGCCGCTGCTGCTGCCGCCGCCGCGCGCCTCGCCGTGGACGCGTTCACGCGGTGATCGCCCCCACCGAGAACACGGTCCCTCCTGCGGAGTTTCACATCGTGGAAACGCCCACGTCCTCTTTCCGCCCGCACCGCGCACTACCCTGGTAACGACACGAGCCCGGCCGACGTCGCCCGAAGGCACCCTCCGCCCTCGCCCGACAGGAGCCACGTGCGCCGCCTCACTCTTCTCGCCGTACCACCCTGGTTCGCCCATGCCCTGCGCGCGCAGCGCGGACCCGTCCCCTGGAGCGCGGTCCTGCGAGGAGCCCTCGCCGCCGGGCCACTGCTGCTCGTGGCCGAACTGTGCGGTCGTACCTCACTCGGGGTGGTCGCCGCGCTCGGCGCCATGCTGGCGGGGATCAACGACCGGCCGGGGAGCCGGCGGGTCGCCGTCGAACGGCTCGGGGTGCCCGCCCTCGCCGGGGCCGCGGGCCTGCTCTTCGGGTCGTACGCGGGACAGCACACCGGCGCCCTGACGCTCACCCTCGTCCTCACCGCGCTCGGGCTGCTCGCAGGAGCCGTCAGCGCGATCGGCCCCGTCGCCTCCGGGGCCGGGACCCAGCTCCTGGTCACCTCGGCGATTGGCGCCGGGATGCCGCTGCCCGAACCGGGATGGGAGCGCGCGCTCTTCTTCCTCGGCGGGGCCGGCTGGCTGCTCGCGGTGCGGCTCGCCCTGCCGACGACCGCGGTGAACCCCGGGGACTACCGGTTCGACGGGGAGCGGGACGCCGTCGGCGGCGTGTACGACGCCATCGCCCGGCTGCTGCTCGCCGCGGGCGGACCCGAGGCGATCCGGCGGCGCGTCGCGCTGACCGCCGCCCTCGACCACGCGCAGGACGCGCTCACCGGGCCGCGGATCCGGCGGTACGCGAGTTCCGCGGCCGAGCGACGACTGCACGCGCAGTACGCCGCCGCGCTGCCGCTCGCCGAGGCCGCGACCGCGCTCGCCTGGTCGGGCGAGGCCGTGCCCGCGGGGGCCGCCGAGGGCCCCCGGCGGCTCGCCGTCGCCGTCCGGACCGGTGCGCCCACCGGGCCGCTGCCGGCGCCCGCCGTCCCCGGCGCCCGGTCCGGCCCGCACGGGAGCACGTCCGTCGTGCCCGCGCTGCGCGCCCTCCACGACGCCCTGCTGGGCGCCGCCGAAGCCTTCGACCGCGGCTTCGGGAACGCCTTGCACACCCGGCGGCGCACCGCCGTCTCCCTCGTGCGCACCGCTCTCGGCTCCGCGGGGCGCGAGTACGGGATCCGGGTCGCCCTCTGCTTCGGCGCGAGCGTCGCCGCGGCCCAGGCCCTGCACCACGCGCGCTGGTACGGCAACCACCCGCACTGGTACTGGCTTCCCGCGACCGCTGTCTTCCTCGTCAAGCCCGATCTCGGGCCGCTCGCCTCGCGCGTGCTGTGCCGGGCGGCGGGAACCGTCCTCGGCGCGGTCGCCTTCGCTGGGCTCGCCGTCCTGCTGCCGCGGCCGGAGGGACTAGTCGCCCTGGTCGCGGTCAGCGGCGCCCTCATCCCCGTCGCCACCCGTCACTTCGCCGCGCAGACCGCCGTCGTCACCGTCCTCGTCCTCGCCCTCGTGATGGTCGGCGGCGAGCCGCAGGCCTCCTGGAACCGGATCGCGGAGACGCTGCTGGCCTGCGTGATCGTGCTGCTCGTCGGGCACCTGCCGACGCTCGGCCAGCGCGGCGGCACCGTACGGGCGAGGCTCACCCGGGCCACTGAGGCGGCGGACGTCTACCTCGCCCATGTGCTGAGCGACGGCACGGCCGGTGACCGCACGGGCCGCTGGGTGCTGCGCCGAGAGGCCTATCGCGCGCTCGCCGAGGCCCGTGCCGCGATCGACCTCGCCGCCGCCGAACTCCCCGCCCTGGCGCGGCACTCCGAGGGCACGGACGAGGTAGCGGCGACCCTGGAACGGCTCGTCGACACGACCACGGCGTGCGCCGTGCAGCTCGACGACACCGGCCGGCTCACGCCCCGGCACACCGACCGGATCACCGAACTCCTCGGCGAACTCGCCGAGCGCCGCGAGCAGGCGGGACTCCGGGCGGCGCCCACGAGGCCGGTCGCGGTGTGAAGCGCGTACGAGTACGCCGCTGGCCTGGCCTGGCCTGAGCTGACCGGTCCGGAAGAATCTTGGTGATACTCCGATGAGTTCTGCTTCTCCCGCGGGTCCACCACAGCGTAGGCACCGTTCCGTAGGAGGAGCACATGACGCTTCCGCAGATCGTCTCGCGTGAGGAGTGGCGCGCCGCGCGCGAGGAACTGCTGGTCAAGGAGAAGGCCGCCACCCGCGCGCGCGACGCTCTCAACGCGGAGCGGCGCGGACTGCCGATGGTCGAGACCGACAAGCAGTACGTCTTCGAGAGCGGCGAGGGGAAGGCGACGCTGCTCGACCTCTTCCGGGGACGGGACCAACTCGTCGTCTACCACTTCATGTTCGCTCCCGAGTGGGACGCGGGCTGCCGCAGCTGTTCGGGCTTCCTCGACCAGATCGGGCACCTCGCCCATCTGCGGGCCAGGGGAACGGAGTTCGCCGCGGTGTCCCGGGCGCCGTACACGAAGATCCTTCCGTTCAAGGCCCGGATGGGCTGGACGGTGCCCTGGTACTCCTCGTACGACAGCGACTTCAACTACGACTTCCAGGTGTCGTTCGGCGGGGACGAGCCCTACGAGCGGCCCGGGGTGAGCTGCTTCCTGCGGGACCGTGACCGCGTCTTCCACACGTACTCCACGTACGAACGCGGGCTCGACGGGCTCGGCTCCACGACCTCCCTCCTGGATCTCACCGCGCTGGGGCGCCAGGAGGAGTGGGAGGAGCCCAAGGGGCGCGCATCCGCATGGGGAGTGCCCGCGGGGAGCGAACGCGTCAGATACCACGACGAGTACGAGGACTGACACGACGCGTGCGGGCCTGTCGCTTCCGTCACGCCGGACGCTTCACGTCCCTCACAGCGGGCTCGGGACGGAGTGTCGACTTCGTCTCAGTACCGTCACTACCCGAGCCGTTCACCCCATGGCAGGCGTTTAACTCTCCAGAGCAGCGCGACATGGAGGTACAGGGTGAACGGGCGAATGGTGCTGGAGCGCTTTCCGGCCGGCGGACCGCGCGGGTCGTGGCCCGCGGAGGAGTTCGCACAGGCGCGCCGTCAGGAGGGTCAGGCCGCGGAGGTCGTCATGGATCTCGCCTCCGACGCGTTCCTGGTCGTCGTGGGCGGCGCCGAAGGCGTCGAGTGAGGTCCGGTGCCGGACCGGCCGGACCGGCACGTCCGGGGCGCGGGCACCCGCGGACCCCTTCGGCCGTGAGCCGCCCGTCCACCGCGAGCTGCTCGTCCGCAGTGAGCCGCTTGTCCGCGGTGAGCCGGTCACCCGCAGTGGGCAGATCCCGCTCAGGTTCCTGGGGGACCCGCCCTGAGGCTGCCGGGCATCCGGCGAGCCCTCCGCGGGCCCCGGCCGGGCTCACGCGCTGATGGGGCGTGACCAAACGGGTGTCGTCCCCGTGACCCGGCACAGGGCCAGATACAGAGGTATCGGTGGGGTATACGGAAGCGTGCCATCCGGTTTGTGGATGAGCCCGGGAATCCGGGGCGAGTCCGGTACGACAGCCCCCGCGACGTAGTGGGCGGGAGACGGCCACTCCAGAGCGACGTCGGAGTCGGAAGGAACGATCCACCACCAGTGCGCCGGGTCCGCGTAGACGCAGCCCACGCGCGGCAGCCTCGGCAGCAGCAGCGGTCCGAACCGGGCGGGCACCGACACCGCGTCACAGCCCAGCGGCACCTTCATGCCCTCGGGAACAGGGAGGCGCCTCAGCGGCCCGGGCGCGAGCCGCCCGCGCTTCATCCGGACCAGTGTGTCCAGGCTCAGGACCTGCGCGGCGGACCCCGCCGCCGACGTACGGCTCACAGACTCCTCCGATCCAGGTCCCGGTTCCTGTCCCGGTCCGGACTCCGGGTGGAGAGGGCCTGGGGGACCCCCACGGTTCCCGCCCCCCAGAACCCCTCCGCTCCCGTGCCCCGCCCGTCGTTCGGGGGCTTCTTCGCGCTCCAGCCCAGATCCGCCCGCGGACCGGTGTCCGCGTCGGGCGGCCCCTGATCCGACCGGGCCTCGCGGGGCCGGCCGGGCAGCCCCGGGGCGTCCGGCCCGGCCCCGAACTCGGCGTCGAGCCGGTCCAGGCCGTCCAGGTCTCCCGGTTCCGTCGCCGCGTCGGTGGTGTCATCGGCCCGGCCTGCCGAGCGCGCGAGCTCCGCCCACACCAGCAGGCCGGGCCCGGTGTCCTGGGCCCCCCAGGCCCTGGACACTGCCGCGACGAGAAGCAATCCCCTCCCGTGCTCCTCGTCGGGCCGTTGAGGGGAGGGGTGCGGCTCACCCGGAGCGCATCCCTCGTCACACACGGCTATGCGCACCAGGTCGTCCGCGTCCTGCAACTCGCAGACGACTCGTTGCCCGGCGGCATGGACGATCGCGTTGGTGACCAGCTCCGAGACCACGAGGGTCGCCGTGTCGCAGGTGTCCTCGCACACCGCCCAGCCGGACAGGCGGGACCGGGTCAGGCGTCTCGCCTGAGCCACGGAGCCCGGGTGTGCGGCCAGCTCGAAGCGGAAGCGGCGCTCGGCTGTCGTGCCCGGGTGGTGCCCCGTGGCGGCACGGAGACCGAACCGGTCTTCGGCGGCGTCTGTTCCTAACGGCGCGGACGGAATCACGGTTGCCACTATCGCCCCGCCGTGAACACTTGGCAAGTGTCACTCTGAAAAATGCAGAGTGCCGTGTGACGCCGTGGGGGCGCGTGGCACACTGCTCGCAACAGCAAGCCGAGCGGCGCCAGTTGGGATCGTCGAGGAAGACGAGGAAGAACCCGGACGGCGCCGCCCGGGCTGTCCGGACTCAGTGGAGGTGGGACGTGAGCGAACCGCGCTCCGCGCCGACGGTCGGTCAGGTCGTCCTCGGCCGGCGACTGCTGGACCTGCGGGAACGCGCGGGTCTCAAGCGTGAGGAGGCCGCGCGGATCCTGCGCGTCGCTCCCGCCACGGTCCGCCGCATGGAGATGGCGGAGGTCTCCCTCAAAATTCCGTACCTCCAGCTCCTGCTGAAGTCGTACGGCGTCAGCGACGAGGAGGCCGAGGCCTTCGTCCAACTGGCCGAGGACGCCAACAAACCCGGCTGGTGGCAGCGGTTCCACGACATCCTGCCCGACTGGTTCTCCATGCACGTCAGCCTGGAGGGCGCGGCCGCCCTCCTGCGCTCGTACGAACCCCATTTCGTCCCCGGCCTGCTGCAGACCGAGGACTACGCCCGCGGCGTCCTGAAGGCGGGCGCCATCGGGCAGACCAGGCCCGAGGACATCGAGCGCCACGTGGCGCTGCGCATGCAGCGCCAGGCTCTGCTGACACGTGACGACGCACCCCGGATCTGGGCCGTCATGGACGAGACGGCGCTGCGCCGCACCATCGGCGGCCCCGAGGTGATGCGCGCGCAGATCGACAAGCTGCTCGAGGCCACGAAGCTGCCCAACGTGACGTTGCAGGTGATCCCGTTCTCCTCGGGTCCGCACCCCGGCACGTACGGGCCCTTCGTGCTGTTCCGATTTGCCATGCCGGAACTCCCGGACATGGTCTACAGCGAGTACCTGACCGGCGCCGTCTACCTGGACGCGCGTTCCGAGGTGGCGACCCACCTGGAGGTCATGGACCGCATGGCGGCTCAGGCCGCTACGGCACATCGCACGAAGGAGATCCTCCGGGATCTCCGCAAGGAGCTGTGAATGGAACGCATCAAGCCGGAACGCATCAACTCGCGAATAGGCAACGTGCGCATCTACAACGGAATGCCCGCCCGTGAACTGGGCAGCGAGGGCTGGCACAAGCCGTGGAGCGGCGGAAACGGCGGCAACTGCCTGGAGGCGATGAAACTCGCCGACGGCCGTATCGCGGTGCGGCAGTCGGCGGACCCGGACGGACCCGCCCTCATCTATACGCCCGGCGAGATGACGGCGTTCATCCAGGGCGCGAAAGCGGGAGAGGCGGACTTCCTTCTCTCCTGAACGACTTGAGTTCTGTTTTCCCCCGACTTTCCTGAATTTGGTTATGAGTTGATCACTTACTACGGCGCGGACTTACGGAGACCGTCATGACCGGGCAGACCCCCATCGAGATCGACACGAGCAAGCCGCATCCGGCGCGGATGTACGACTGGTATCTCGGCGGCAAGGACAACTACCCGGTCGACGAGGAAATGGGCCGGCAGATGCTCGCCCTCGACCCGAGGGTGCCCGTGATGGCGCGGGTCAACCGCGCCTTCATGCACCGTGCCACACGCTGGCTGGCCCAGAACGGTGTGCGGCAGTTCCTCGACATCGGCACCGGCATCCCGACCGAGCCGAACCTCCACCAGATCGCCCAGGCCGTCGATCCCGACGCGCGGGTCGTGTACTGCGACAACGACCCGATCGTGCTGGCTCACGCGGCAGCCCTGCTGCGCAGCTCGGACACGGGAGTGACCGAGTATCTGCAGGCCGACGTGCGGGACCCGGACGCCATTCTCGACGGGGCCAGGAAGATCCTCGACTTCGACCGGCCCGTGGCGCTCTCCCTCGTGGCGCTGCTCCACTTCGTCTCCGACGCGGACGGCGCGCACGCGTTGGTCGGCCGCCTGCTGTCCGAACTGCCCTCCGGCAGCTACCTGATGGTCACCCACGCCACCGCCGACTTCACCCCCGAGGAGTCGGCGGCGGCGATCGAGAAGCTCAAGGCGGCGGGCGTCACCCTGGCCCTGCGCTCCCGTGAGGAGTTCAGCCGCTTCTTCGACGGCCTCGACCTGGTCGAGCCGGGCGTCTCGGTGGTCCACCGGTGGCACCCGGAACTGGGCGAGCCGGTGCCGGGACAGGACGACGGGGTCATCCCCGGGTACGGGGCGGTGGCACGCAAACCGTAGGTCTTCGAGGCGATCGGGCACCCTGTCGTCGCGTTTCCCGGGTATCGGGGCGCAGCGGCGAGGTGCGGCCTTCCGGGGTGCGGGCTTCCGGGGTGTGGGTTCTCCACGGCGCCGTGGGTCCTCCACGGCGGGTTGCGAGGGGACGGTCCTGGCGTCGGCCGGCCGTCGGCGCGGTGCCGGGTCGAGCGCGCTCAGCCGGGCGGCAGTACGTCGCACAGCGCGTCCAGCGCCGCCCCGTAGGCATGTTCCGCGGGTGTCGCATACCCGACCACCAGCCCGTCCGGCGCTGACATCGCCGCCCCCGGATGCCGGAACTCGGCGAGCCCGTCGAGCGCGACCCCTTGCCAGACGGCCGCCTTGACGGCCGACCGCTCGGTCCCCGGCGGCAGCCGCAGTACCGCGTGCAGCCCGGCCGCGATCCCGGTGACCTCGACGTGCGGCGCACGCGCGGCGAGCGTGGCCACCAGCCGGTCGCGCCGCCCCCGGTACCGCTGCCGCATACGCCGCACGTGACGGTCGTACGAACCGGAGCCGATGAAGTCCGCGAGCGTCAGCTGGTCCAACGCGCTCGCCCACGCCTCTCGTTCGCCCTTGGTCTCCAGCACGGGATCGACGTACCGCTCCGGAAGGACCATCCAGCCGAGCCGCAGCGCGGGTGACAGGCTCTTGCTGACCGAGCCGATGTGGATGACCCGTTCCGGGTCCAGCCCCTGCAACGCGCCCACGGGCTTGCGGTCGTAGCGGAACTCCCCGTCGTAGTCGTCCTCCAGGATCACCCCGCCCCGCGCTCGTGCCCAGTCGACCACCGCCGCACGCCGCTCGGCGTGCAGCGGGCCGCCGGTCGGGAACTGGTGCGCGGGGGTGAGCAGTACGGCCCGCTCTCGCCCCAACTCACCGACCAGCGCGCCGTCTTCGTCCAGCGGAAGGGGCACGGTCCGTACGGAGGCGTCGGCCAGGAGCTGCCGGTGGAAGCCGAGACCGTACGACTCGACCGCCAGCGGACCCCGAAGGACCTGCGGGAAGAGCAGGCGCAGGGCATGGGCGAAGCCCGAACAGATCACGATCCGTCCGGGCTCCGTGCGCACCCCGCGCGCCCGTGCCAGGTACTCCGCGAGCGCCTCCCGCAGCTCTGCCCGCCCGGCCGGATCACCGGGCCCGAAAGCCTCGTTGGGTGCCTGCTGGAGGGCCCGGCGAGCGGACGCCAGCCAGGCGGTACGCGGGAACGACGACGCGTCCGGAGTGCCCTGCCGCAGGTCGTGCCGGGGACCACGCGCGCGGGGCGCCTTCTTGGGCACGCGCGCGGGAGCGCCCGGCGAGGCGGCGCCCGCCCGTTGCCTCCCGTGCGGGGGAGTCACCCCCGCGGCGACCCGGGTGCCCGAGCCCTGCCGGGCGGTCAGCCAGCCCTCGGCGACGAGCTCGGCGTACGCGTCGGCGACCGTGTTGCGCGCGACGCCGAGGTCGGCGGCGAGCGAGCGGTACGGCGGCAGCCGGGTGCCCGGCACGAGCCTCCCGCTGCGCACGGCCTCGCGCAACGCGCGGGTCAGCGCGGCCCGCCGCCCGCCGGGACCCGACAGCTCCAGGTGCAGATCGGCACCGATCCGCTCCGCAGAATTGACCCATGTTTCCGCCATGGAAATGCACCCTACCGCCGGTCTATCCGGCCCGTAGATTCATGGTCATGACGACGAACACGAACACCACGACGGACGCGAACACCACGACGAGCGCGAGCACCACCACGAGCACCGCGACGGCCGCCGAGGGTGCTGCCGGCGTCGGCGCCGTCGGCGCTGGTGGGACGGCCGTGCCCGGAGCCGCCCGGCTCGACCTCGCGAAGTCCGCCCCGAAGGTCTTCCGCGCCCTCATCGGCTTCGACGCGGCGGCCCGCGAGGGACTCGACCCGGCTCTCGTGGAACTGATCCAGATCCGCGCCTCGCACCTCAACCACTGCGCGTACTGCCTCCACATGCACACCAAGGACGCCCGTAAGGCCGGCGAGAGCGAGGACCGGCTGCACATGGTCGCGGTCTGGCGCGAGGCCCGCCACTTCTTCACGCCGAAGGAGCGGGCCGCCCTCGCCCTGACCGAGGCGGTGACCCTGGTCGCCGACGCGGGGGTGCCCGACGACGTCTACGCCGAGGCGGCAGCCCACTTCGACGACCAGGAACTGGGCCACGTCCTCGCGCTGATCTTCGCGATCAACACCTGGAACAGGGTCGCCCTGTCGACGGCGAAGGTGGCCGGCACGGACGAACGCCGCTGAGGCGCCGTCGGCCGGGGTCCGGCCCGCGCCTCGGGGCCGGTCCTCGGCAGAGGTCGGTCCTCGGCGCTAGACGGTCATGGGGCGGTCGTACGGTCCGATCGGGGCCGGAAGCCGCAGGCGCGCCGACCCGCTCAGGGCCCGGTCCACGGCCGCGGCGACCGCCCGGCCCTCGGCGATCGCCCACACGATGAGCGACTGGCCGCGTGCCGCGTCCCCGGCCGCGTACACCCCCGGGACGTTGGTGGCGAAGTCCGCGTCCCGGGTGATCGTGCCGCGCGGCTCGAGTGCCAGTCCCAGCTGGTCGATCAGGCCGTCGTGCCGGTCCGGGCCCGAGAAGCCGAGGGCGAGCAGCACGAGGTCGGCGGGCAGGGTGCGCCCCGAACCCGGGACCGGGCGGCGCCGCTCGTCGACCTCGACGAGATGCAGCGAGCTCACCCGTCCGTCAGCGCCTCCGTCGAAATGGAGCGTGGACGCGGCGAACAGCCGGGCGTCCGCGTCCGCGGCGGGTGCCGTCCCCAGCGTGCCGGCCTCCTCGTGCGCCGCGGAGAGCCGGTAGATCTTCGGATACGTGGGCCACGGCTCGACGTCCTCGTCGCGCTCGGCCTCCGGCTGCGGATAGATGTCGAGCTGGGTCACGGACGCGGCACCCTCGCGCACGGCCGTCCCCAGGCAGTCGGCTCCGGTGTCACCGCCGCCGACGATCACCACGTGCTTGCCCGCCGCGGACAACGGGGAGACCTCCAGATCTCCCTCGCACACCCGGTCGGCCAGCGGAAGATACTCCATCGCCTGATGAATGCCGGACAACTGCCGCCCGGGCACGTCCAGTTCGCGCCAGGCCGTTGCCCCCAGCGCGAGGATCACGGCGTCGTAGCGGGCCCTGAGCTCGGTCGCCCCGATGTCGGTGCCGATCGCCGTCGACGTACGGAACTTGGTCCCCTCCGCGCGCATCTGGGCCAGCCGCCGGTCCAGGTGCCGCTTCTCCATCTTGAACGCGGGAATCCCGTACCGCATCAGGCCGCCGACCCTGTCGGCCCGTTCGTACACGGCCACCGTGTGCCCGGCCCGCGTCAACTGCTGTGCCGCGGCCAGCCCGGTGGGCCCCGATCCGACGATCGCGACCGTCCGCCCCGAGAGCCGGTCCGGCGGACGCGGCGGTGTGAACCCGTCCTCCCAGGCACGGTCGGCGATGGCGACCTCGACGTTCTTGATGGTGACCGCGGGCTGGTTGATGGCCAGCACACAGCCCGCCTCGCACGGCGCGGGGCACAACCGCCCGGTGAACTCGGGGAAGTTGTTCGTGGCGTGCAGCCGGTCGCTCGCCGCCCGCCAGTCGTCGCGCGAGACGAGGTCGTTCCAGTCGGGGATCAGGTTGCCCAGGGGGCAGGCGTCATGACAGAAGGGGACGCCGCAGTCCATGCAGCGGTCGGCCTGTTTTTCGATGATCGGCAGCAGGGCTCCGGGAACGTACACCTCGTTCCAGTCCCGCACCCGCTCCTGGACGGGGCGGCGCGGATTCTCCTGGCGCGGTGTGGTCATGAAACCCTTGGGATCGGCCATGGCCGTCTCCCTCATGTGCGCGTACCGGTGCGGGGCCGCACGGCCGTCGGCAGCCGTGATCGGCCGCGGAATCCGGACAGCACTCCCTTCCCGCCACGATACGTCGCCTCCGCACGCGGCGCCGCCCCGGACGACGGTGTACGCGGACGCTGCGACCAGGGCTCGGGCCAGGGCCGGACGAGGGCCGGACGAGGGCCGGACGAGGGCGGGACGAGGGCGGGACGAGGGCGGGACGATGGAGGGACTAGGGAGGGCGGACGGCTCAGGTGAGGGCGAGCGTGTACGACACCGCCGCGGCGGCCGAGGCGACCGTGCGCACGTGATTCCACATCGTCCACTCGCGCACATAGGTGGGCCAGTAGACGGCGGCCTCCGGTGTCCCGGACTCCAGCTTCAGCAGCGCGTCATTGCGCGGGACGTTCGCCGCGATCGTCACCCCGAACGAGCCGAACAGATACAGCGCGCTGCCGAGCAGCAATTCCACCGTCCCCTCGTCCGGCAACAGCACGAACGTCACCACCGCCAGCACCGCGCACAGCACCGCCGACCCCATGAACACCAGCATGAACGGGGGACGGACCGCGGCGACGTTGATCGCGTTCATCGCGGCGACCCCCTGCGCCGGCGGCAACTGGGCGAGCGCCCTCATCACGAAGGTCGAGAAGCCGCAGAACACCCCCGCCACCAGCCCGCAGCCGAGCACCCCCAGCAACGTCAGCACGAAATACGGTCCCTCGATCATGTCCACTCCCGCGTCGAAACCGCCAAGCCCAAGATCCTGCACAGCGCCAACCGTCACCACAAGTGAAATCCGCTACGACGACAGTCGCCATGGCCGAGCGACGCGGACACATGCGCGACCGTCCACCCCCCTCGTCGCGGTGACGGCACGTCTCCGCTCCGCTTCCACAGCCGGGTGCCCGGTCCGGTGCACGTACTCCCCCCAGCCCGATTCACGCACCCCACCCGTCCCGGTTCAGCGCACCCTGCCCTGCCCTGCCCTGCCCGGTCCGGTCCGGTCCGGGTCGTCCCGGCCCTCGGTATCCGGCCCGAGCCGCCCCAGCCCACCCGTCTCGGCGGCTGAGCGGACCCAGGCCTCTGCCGCTGACGCCCGCGCGGCCCCTGGTCCTCTGCCCGCTCGCGCCCGCGTGGCCCCGGTCCTCTGTCAGCTCACGCCCGAGCGGTGATGTCGTCGCGCCATTCCCAGAGCCTCGTGTCCACCGTGGCCGCGATCCGGCGGCGCGCCTCGTGCCGCGGAACGCCGCTCATCAGCAACTGGTCGTACGGGGTCTCCGTGTGCCGGACGGACGCGCGGACCGCCGCGGTCACCGCCGCCTCGGACAGCGCGCGGCCCGCCGAGCTCCGTCCGACCCGCCCGCTGCCGCGCACCGAGGCATGTGCGGCGATCGCTCGCGCCCGGTCGGCCGGACAGTGCGGAAACAGCCGGCGTATCTCCCGCGCGAACGCGTCCGTGAAGCGGACGTCCTCCGCCTCCCGGCGCCGCGCGTCGCGTGCCCGCCGTCGCCGACGTGCCTCGGCGTCCGCCAGGCACCGGTCCTCGGCCCGGGCGAGCGCCGCCTCCTCGACCAGGACGCCCTGCCGCTCGTACCGGCCCCGCCGCCGGTTGAACCGCACCACCACGGCCGACAGCGAGCTGCCCTCCCGCGATCTGCGCGTCAGCGCGGTGTCGCCGCGGGCCAGGAACACAAGGTGCCCGAGATCCACGCAGTCCAGACACCGAGGTGCGCCCTCCTCCAGAACCAGCAGGGGGAGCGGCCCGCTCCGGCACTCGGCACAGTGCCGCTTCTTGAGCGGCTGGACGACGAGAGGCCCGTTCCGGTACGGGGGAGCAGCGATCGGTGCCATACGCGGTTCCTTCCCCGCACCGGCCCGACACCTACGTCGTCCGAGGGCGCCTTCTCGCGACCGGTGCCCCGGCCACGCGATGTCGGCCACGCGATGTCGGCCACGTGATGCAGGCCGCGCCCGCTCGCCGCGGGCCTCGCCCACCGGACCCCTTCCCGGTCGCGGCATCATGGGCCCTGTGCGACTCGAAGCGATCACCTGGGAACGGCTCGGCGACCTCCTCGCCGACCGCCTGCTCGACCTGAAACCGGACGATGGCAGCCCCTGGCCACGGATCGCCTTCGACGGAGCCCCGGCCGCCCGCCCCGGCGAACTCGCGCACCGCGTCTCCGAGGCGCTGCGTGTACGCGGCCGTTCCTCGCTGGTCGTCGCCGCCGAGGACTTCCTGCGTCCCGCGTCGCTCCGGTTCGAATACGGCCACCAGGACGTCGACGCCTATTACGACGGCTGGTTCGACACCGGCGCTCTCTGGCGCGAGGTCTTCGGTCCCCTCGAACCCGGCGGCGACGGCAGGCTCCTGCCCGACCTCTGGGACCCCGCCACCGACCGGGCCACCCGCAGCCCCTACGTCCAACTCCCTCCCGGCGGAATCCTGTTGCTCCATGGCCCCCTCCTCCTGCGCCACTGGTTCCCGTTCGACCTCAGCGTCCACATACGCCTCTCCCCGGGCGCCCTGCGCCGCCGTACCCCCGAGGGTGAGCACTGGACCCTCCCCGCTTTCGCCCGCTACGAGAGCGAGGGGGACCCGGCCGGCGCGGCCGACGTCCTCGTGCGCGCCGACGACCCCCGGCACCCCGCGTGGAACGGCTGATCACGAGGGCCGGCCCCGTCCCCTCGATGGTCGCCCAGGTGCGTAGCCCCTGGGGCGCGGCGAGAATGTAGGGCGCCGGGACTAGCGGTGTGTTCCGCGCCGCGCCGGCCGTCCGGCACCGGGAGGTACTACATGACCACCGCCGGAGACATCATGCATCGTGGTGCCCAGTGGATCCCCGCCCACGAGACCCTGGACCGCGCCGCCCAGCTGATGCGCGAGCTCAACGTGGGCGCCCTGCCCATCAGCGACGAGAACGAACGCCTCTGCGGCATCCTCACGGACCGCGACATCGTCGTCGGCTGCGTGGCCATGGGCCACGACCCCGCACGGATCACCGCGGGCGAGATGGCCCAGGGCACACCGCGCTGGATCGATGCCGACGCCGATGTCGGCGAAGTGCTCCAGGAGATGAAGGGGCACCAGATCCGCCGGCTTCCGGTGATCGAGAACAAACGACTGGTCGGCATGATCAGCGAGGCCGACCTCGCCCAGCACGTCAGCGACGAACAACTCGCCGCCTGGGTAGAGAGCGTCTACGCGAGGGGCGCGAGCAGCGCGACGGGCTGAACCCGTCGATCCTCCCGACCCGACCCGACCGACCCGATCCAACTCGACTCGACCCGGCTCGAATTGACCCGGCTCGACTCGACCGAGCCGCCCCGGTCGACTCGATCGACTCCGACCAGGGCGAATGGGTACGGAGACAAGCGAAGCGAGTCACCCGCTCGCGTCTCCGGTCCCTGCGGAGTACGCGACCGCACTCTCGTCCGGCCGGCCGTGCCGGGCGAGAGACGTGTTCAGAGCCAGCCGTTGCGCCGGAACCCCCGGTAGAGGACGAGACAGGCGATGGATATGACGCCGATGACGATGGGGTAGCCGAACCGCCAGTGCAGTTCGGGCATGTTGTCGAAGTTCATGCCGTACACGCCGCAGACCATGGTCGGAACGGCGATGACCGCCGCCCACGCCGTGATCTTCCGCATGTCCTCGTTCTGCGCCACCGTCACCTGCGCCAGATGCGCCTGCAGGATCGAGTTGAGCAGTTCGTCGAAGGCGGCTATCTGCTCCGTGACCCGCAGCAGATGGTCGGAGACGTCCCGGAAGTACGCCTGTATCTCCGGGTCGACGACACGGATCGGCCGGGTCGCCAGCTCCTGGACCGGCCGGGCGAGCGGGACCACCGCCCGCTTCAGTTCGAGGAGTTCGCGCTTGAGCTGGTAGATGCGGCCGGCGTCCGTGCGTGCGCCGTTCTCGGCGAACACATCGGCCTCGACCTGGTCGATGTCGGCCTGGACCGAGTCCGTGACGTTGACGTACTCGTCGACCACGTGGTCCGCGATCGCGTGCAGGACCGCGGCCGGTCCCTTGGACAGCTGCTGCGGATCGGACTCCAGCTCTTCGCGCAGCGGGCCCAGCGACCCGTGTCGTCCGTGCCGCACGGTGATGACGAAGTCCGGCCCGACGAACAGCATGATCTCGCCGGTGTTCACCACTTCGCTGGTCGCCGTCAACTCCGTGTGCTCGACATAGCAGACGGTTTTGAACACCGCGAACAGGGTGTCGCCGTACCGCTCCAGCTTCGGGCGCTGATGCGCCTCGACGGCGTCCTCGACGGCGAGGGGATGGAGGTCGAAGAGCTCGGCGATACCCGCGAACTCCAGGTCGGTCGGCTCGTGCAGTCCGAGCCAGACGAATCCCTCGTCGCGCTTGCGGATCCGCTCCACGGTGTCGACCAGATCGCGGCCCTCGGGGATCCTGGAGCCGTTCTGGTACGCCACGCAGTTCACCACCGCGGAGCCCAAGGGCGACCGGGCGGGGTGGCTCAGGTCGACACGGGTGCGCCGCCGTGTCAGCCGCGCCACCTTGCGGAGGCCGTCGACCGCACCGAGAGCCGTCACCTTCCGCAAATTCCCTGCCATGGACATCTGGATCTCCTCGCGTGGATCTCCTCGGGCCGCACTCTGCGCCTGGCGGGCCAGTCTGCCAGGCCTGATCGGACTCCGGAAAAGGCTGTGGGAACGGAACATTCCGTTCCGTAGTGCGGAACACTCGGACGGCTCGGCGGCATGGGGCGGCACGTGGCGGGGTGTGGTGCCGCGGGCGGTACCCGTCGGGTGACGCGGCGCCGACAACGGGAGCGTCGGCGATTCCGGACAAGCAGGTCAACTGGGATGATCTCCCCATGACGCAAGCCGACGGGTATCTCCTCGACAACCAGCAGACCGAGGCGGGACAGCGTTTCGACGCCTTCGCCACGCTCTTCGACCCCACCACGTTCAGGCACCTGGAGCGCTTCGGCGTCGGGTCCGGCTGGCGCTGCTGGGAGGTCGGGGCGGGCGGTACGTCCGTCGTGTCCTGGCTCGCCAAGAAGGTCGGTCCGACGGGGAAGATCGTCGCGACCGACATCGACACCTCGTGGGCGGCGTCCGTCGCCCGCTCGCCCGTCGAGGTCCGCGTCCACGACGTGGGCGCCGAGGAACCGCCGGGGGAAGGCTTCGACCTCGTGCACGCCCGGCTCGTCCTGGTTCATGTGCCGGACCGGGAGTGGGCGTTGCGGTCGATGATCAAGTCCTTGCGGCCCGGCGGCAGGATCCTGGTCGAGGATGCCGATCCCGCCCTGCAGCCTCTGCTCTGCCCCGACGAGTACGGCCCCGAGCAGCAACTGGCGAACAGGCTGCGCCAGGGCTTCCGCAAGCTGCTCGCCGAGCGCGGTGCCGACCTCGCCTACGGCCGCAAACTCCCGCGGCTTCTCCGGGAGGCGGGGCTGCGGGGCGTGGAGGCCGACGCGTACTTCCCCGTCACCTCACCCGCCTGCACCACCCTGGAATCCGCGACGATCCGGCAGATCCGCGACCAGCTCGTCTCGGCGGGCCTGGCCACCCAGGAGGAGATCGACCGGCACCTGGCGAACGTCGCGGCCGGGTCCATGGATCTGGCGACCGCACCGATGATTTCGGCCTGGGGGCGCAAGAACTGAACGCGATGCGGGAGTTGGGCATCGGTACCCGGGCGCGATGCCATGCGGGTCAGGCGTTCAGCGAACCCGCGTCTCTCCTTCTCCTCCTTCTCCTTCTTCTCGCCGTCGACTTCCCGAGGGCGGCCTTCCACCGACCCGCTCCACCGCCTTCGCCCCCGCCGCGCACCCCGCCGTCGCCGCCTCCTCGGAGCCGGCGCCCGCGAGCAGTGCGGCGAGGAACGCACCGGTGAACGCGTCACCGGCGCCCGTCGTGTCACGCGGCGTCGCGGGCAGCGCCGGGACACGGGCCCGGACGGCTCCGGAACGGGCCACCAGGGCCCCGGCACCTCCCTGTTTGACGACGACCGAGGGGAAATGGCGGCTCAGCTTGGCCGCCGCGTCGGCCGGATCGGGCAGCCCCGTCAGCAGGCACGCCTCGTCACGGCTGGGCAGCAGGACGTCCACGCCCTCGGCGAGTTCGAGGAAACGGCCCACGCCCAGCCTGGTGAGGAACCCCGCCGACGCGGGGTCGAGGCTCACCGGCACCCCCCGCGCTCGCGCGGACTCCAGTGCGGCCGACACCAGCGCCCGGCTCGGCCCGGAGAAGAACAGGTAGCCCGACAGATGCAGCCGCGCGACCCCGTCGAGCAGCGCGGGCGACCAGTCGTCCGGTGCGAGCCGAAGCGACGCTCCGCTGTCCGTGAGGAACGTGCGCTCCGCCGACGCGCCGGTGTCCACCAGGCAGATCACCGTCCCGGTCGGTGCCTCCGGATCGGTCACCAGGAGGGGCCGCACGCCGCTCGCCGCGAGTTCGCGCTCGTGCCACGCCGCTGCGTCGCCGCCCACCCGGCCGAGCAGCCGTACGTCGGCACAGCCCTCGTACGCGGCCCAGCACGCGACATTGGCGCCCGCGCCGCCGGGCACGGTCCGGATGACGGCGGCCGTGTCGGTGCCGGCCGCCAGCGGCCCGCGATGGCGGGCCACGACGTCGGTGACCACGTCTCCGACGACGAGCAGCGCGCCCGCGGCATCCCCCGCGTCCCCTGCGGCCCCCGAGCGTCCCGACCCGCTCACGCCACGCCCCGGGTCGCCCCGATCCGTGCCGCTCACGCCCCCGCCCAGGCCGCCGCGATCCGTCCCGCGAGGCGTACGTTGCCGCGTACCGCCGCCAGATTGGCGTCGAGCGAGGCACCGTCCGTGTGCCGGACCAGATAGCCGAGCAGGAAGGGCGTCACCGCCTGTCCGGTCACGCCCTCCGCCTCGCACGCGTGCAACGCGTCGGCGAGCACGCGCGCGTGGAGCTCGGGATCGAGCTGCTCCTCCTCGGGGACGGGGTTCGCGACGATGAGCGACGACTCGGGGGCGTGCAGCGCGTCCTGGGCGCGCATCACCCGCGCCACCTGTTCGGGGGAGTCCAGGGTCCAGTCCACGGGGTGCCCCGAGTCGGACAGATAGAAGCCGGGGAACCGGTCCGTGCCGTACCCGGCCACCGCCACACCCAGCGTCTCCAGACGCTGCAGCGTCGCCGGCACGTCCAGGATCGACTTGACGCCCGCGCACACCACCGTGATCCGGGTGCGCGCCAACAGGCCCAGATCGGCGGACTCGTCCTGGGTCACCGTCCACTCGCGGTGCACACCGCCGAGCCCTCCCGTCGCGAACACCCGGACCCCCGCGCGGGCCGCCAGCAGGGCTGTCGCGGACACGGTCGTCGCCCCGCTCGCCCCCGCGGCCACCGCGAGCGGCAGGTCGCGGTGGCCCAGCTTGCGGATCCCGTCCTCGTTCGCGACCCGTTCCAGCTGTTCCTTGTCCAGACCGACCCGCGGCCGGCCGTCGAGCACGGCGATCGTCGCGGGTACCGCGCCCTCCTCCCGGACCACATCCTCCAGTTCGAGCGCGACCTGCAGATTGCGCGGGCGGGGCAGCCCGTGCGCGATGATCGTCGACTCCAGGGCCACCACCGGCCGGCGCGCGTCGAGCGCCTCCCGCACCTCATCGGACACCACGATCACGCGCCTGCCTCCTGTCGTCGGTCGACGTTCCCCGTCCCTGGATCTCTGGCGAGCGGCGCGCCCGGCCAAACCCTTGCGACCCGCGGCGTACGACACCAGCCTGGGTGCATGACGGACAACTCGCCACGTCTCGACCATGTCGTCCTCTGGGTACGCGATCCGGTCGCCTCGGCCGACTTCTACGAGAAGGCGGTCGGCCTGGAGTCCCTGAGAGTCACCGAATTCGCCGCCGGAACGGTCTCCTTCCCCTCCGTACGTCTCAACGAGGAGACCGTCCTCGACCTCGCCCCCCTGGCTCTGGCGCCCGGCATGAACATGGTTCCCGGGGGTGCCGACAGCGCAGGCCACCCGGTGAACCATGTGTGCGTCGCGTTCCCGAGAGACACGTTCGACGCGCTCCGGGCCCGCCTGGAGGAACGGTCGGTACCGGTCTCGGACTTCTCGTACGACTCCTTCGGAGCCCGCGGAATGGCCAGGCGCAGCTTCTACTTCCGTGACCCGGACGGGAATGTCTTCGAGGCCCGGCACTACGAGTAGCCCCCTCCGTGCAGGGGGCCGGCCGCAAGTACGTCCTCGATCCGCACGGGGCACTGGCCGGCGTTCGGCCGGGCTGACCCGGCTCGCCGAAGGGGTGCTCCCGCGGAACGGCCTCCCGCCCCACAGGGAGACCCTCGTCGCTCCGGGCGGCGGACAAGCCCCTAGGGTGTCCGCTCATGACCATGAACTCCCAGGCCACGCCCTCCTTCGCCGTGCACATTCCCGATGCCGAACTCGAACCCGAGCCGCTGGATCCGGCCCAGATCGTCTCCGGCGACCCCGCCGTGACGGGCAAGGTGCTCTGGGAGTCCGCCGACGGCAAGCAGCTGCGTGGCATCTGGCAGATCACGCCCGGCGTGGTGACCGACACCGAGGCGAACGAGCTCTTCGTCGTCGTCAGCGGCCGGGCCACCATCGAGGTCGAGGGCGGCGACGTCATCGAAGTGGGGCCCGGCGACGCGGCGTTCCTGCACGAGGGCGACCGGACGACGTGGACCGTCCACGAGACGCTTCGCAAGGCGTACCACATCAGCCTCTGACGACCCCGGGGAAGGCTCCCGCCGCCACCTCAGAACAGTGGCTCCGGGAGCACTCCTTCCAGCGCCAGCAGCTTCCGCTTCGTCTCCAGGCCGCCCCCGAAACCGCCGATCCCGCCGTCTCTCTCGACCACGCGATGGCACGGCACCACGACCGGCAGCGGATTCGATCCCATGGCCACCCCCACGGCCTGCGCCGCGCCGGGCTGGCCGACCCGCGCGGCCAGGTCGCCGTAGCCCACGACGGAACCGAACGGAACACCCGAGTTCAGCTCGCGCAGCACCTGGCGGTTGAACCCCGAGATCAGCGACCAGTCGAGCGGCAGGTCGAAGTCGTGCCGCTCGCCCGCGAAGTACGCCTCGACCTGGAGTATCGCCTCGGCCAGCAGGGGTGACCCGGGCGCCTCGACGGGCTCGCTGCCCAGCCGGGACGCGAGCCGCTCGAGCGTCTTGCCGCGCACCGCGTCCGACGCGTGGAAGACGACGTTGACCAGGCCGGCCGGTGTCGCCGCGAGGAACAGCGGCCCGATGTCCGTGCCGAGGACGGTCCACACGACCTGCTGCTCGTACTGCCCGTGGCTGTTCATGCGATCCACCGTACGGCCCGCCACCGACAACGCCCGTGGCGCGGAAACCGGCACCCGTCCGCGCCACGGGAGAGGACGCTATTCCAGGGCCTCGCGGACCACGTCGGGCGCGTTCGTGATGACCCCGTCCGCGCCGAGGCCCGCCATGCGCCGGGCGGTGGCCGCGTCGTCCACGGTCCAGGCGAAGACCTTCATCGGGCCGTGCGGACCGTGGAGGGCATGGACCGCGGAGACATAGTCGGACGACAGCGACGTGTGGTCCGGGTTGATCTGGTCGGCGAACTCCGCGTACCGGGGCAGCCGCGCGAGCGGAGGTGTCCCCAGGAAGGCCGTCGTGATACCGGGCCGCAGATCGTGCACCGTCCGGACGCTGGCGGCGCTGAAGCTCTGGACGATCAGCCTGTCCCTGAGGTGCACCGGGTCGAGCCAGCCCTCGTTGCTCAGGAGCTTGAGGGTCTGTCGTTCGATGCCGGGGTAGAGCTCGGGGTTCTTGATCTCCAGGACGAGCTTCTGATGGTTGCGCGAGAGGCGTTCCATGTACGCCCGCAGCGTCGGCACCCTCTCGCCCGTGAACCACGGATCGAACCAGCTCCCGGCATCCAGGCGGGCGATCTCGGACGCGGTGAAGTCCTTGACCTTCCAGGGGCTTCGGCCGGGAAAGACCTCCTCGACGTCGGTCGTGCGCGCCAGCGAGGCGTCGTGGAGGACGACCAGCTGACCGTCGCGGGTGCGCTGGACGTCGTTCTCGACCCAGTCGAACCCCAGCTCGGCCGCGCGGTCGATGGCGGCCAGGGTGTTCTCGGGCGCGTAGGCCGAGGCGCCGCGGTGGGAGACGACCAGCGGAGCCGCGCTCCGGCTGTCGGCCCTGGCGTGCGGGCCGGGCAGTATGAAAGCGGTTCCCCCAAGAAGCGCGGCGGTCGTGGCGGCGGCAACGCGCGCGTGCATGCCTTCTCCTCGCGTAGGGCGATCACGGTCAGTACAAGATTGACAGCAGAGAGTCGCCGAAGGGTGGAAGCGAGATGGCCGCGGATTGAATGGAGTTGTCCAAGTCCGGTCGCTGGCGCGGTGCAAGTGAGGAGAGGTCGTGATTCTTTGCCGGATTATCGTTCGACCATTCCGGTGGGGGTCATACTCTCTGCCTCGACCCGGTCCGCTCCGGTGGTCCGGAAGGCGGGGGCAGTTCGGGTATTTCCATGAGTAACGGGGCGGGAAGGGCAGCCGCGCATGCAGGGCACGGTCGACGGCTTCACCTACGGACTCGTCACACCGCTGGTGGCGTACTTCATGGCTTGCCTGGGCGGAGCGCTCGGACTTCGCTGCACCACCAGATCCATGCTCGTCGCCGGTTCCTGGCGGGCCGGCTGGCTCGCGCTCGGCTCGGTCGCGATCGCCTCCGGCATCTGGACGATGCACTTCATCGCGATGATGGGCTTCACGGTCGAGCAGACCCCGGTCCACTACGACAAGCCGACCACGTTCGCGAGTCTGGGTGTCGCCGTCCTGATGGTCGGCGCCGGGATCTTCATCGTCGGCTACCGGGGTGCCACCGGGACGGCACTCTTCACCGGAGGGACCGTCACGGGCCTGGGTGTCGCCTCGATGCACTATCTGGGCATGGCCGGGATGCGGCTCAACGGAAGGCTCGAATACAACACCCTCACCGTCTCCGCCTCGGTCGTCATCGCCGTCGTGGCCGCGACGGCCGCCCTCTGGGCGGCGGGACAAGTGCGTGGATTCCTCTGGAGCGTGGGCGCGAGCCTCGTCATGGGGCTCGCCGTCAGCGGTATGCACTACACAGGCATGGCCGCCCTCAGCGTCCATCTGCACGGTTCGACCGGCGCCAACCCGGCCGGGGATTCGGCCGCCGCACTGCTCGCGCCCATGATGATCGGTCCCTTCGTCTTCCTCTGCCTGGCGGGCGTCGTCGTGATGTTCGACCCGCTGATGGTCATGGGCAAGCCCGACTGGAGCCCCGCGGAGATCAAGCGGCCGGGCGTTCCGGCCCATCCCGTCGCCACGCACGTCGTCGGCCGTCGTCCGGCCGTGCGCCCCGTGCAGGAGCGGGGGCACCGCCGCTCCCGGACCCCGCAGAGCCGCTGATCCCGCCCGGTTGTCAGTGCGGGGTCGTACGGTGGATTCCATGCGGCCCGTATCCAAGATCGAACGTTCGGTGGCGCCCTTCGAGGTCGTCAGCCCCTTCCAGCCGGGCGGCGACCAGCCCACGGCCATCGCCGACCTGGAGAAGCGCATCCGCGCAGGTGAGAAGGATGTCGTGCTGCTGGGCGCGACCGGCACCGGAAAGTCCGCCACCACCGCGTGGATGATCGAGAAGCTCCAGCGCCCGACGCTCGTCATGGCACCGAACAAGACACTGGCCGCCCAGCTGGCCAACGAGTTCCGCGAGCTGCTGCCGAACAACGCCGTCGAGTACTTCGTCTCGTACTACGACTACTACCAGCCCGAGGCCTACGTCCCGCAGTCGGACACCTACATCGAGAAGGACTCCTCGATCAACGAGGAGGTGGAGCGCCTGCGCCACTCCGCGACCAACTCCCTGCTCACCCGCCGCGACGTCATCGTGGTCGCCTCGGTGTCCTGCATCTACGGCCTCGGCACTCCGCAGGAGTACGTGGACCGGATGGTCAGCCTCAAGGTCGGCGACGAGATCGACCGCGACGACCTCCTGCGCCGCTTCGTCGACATCCAGTACACGCGCAACGACGTGGCCTTCGCGCGCGGCACCTTCCGGGTCCGCGGCGACACCATCGAGATCTTCCCGGTCTACGAGGAGCTCGCCGTCCGCATCGAGATGTTCGGCGACGAGATCGAGGCACTGTCCACGCTGCACCCGCTCACCGGTGAGGTCATCACCGACGACAACCAGATCTACGTCTTCCCGGCGTCCCACTACGTGGCGGGTCCCGAGCGCATGGAGCGCGCCGTCAACGACATCGAGAAGGAGCTGGGGGAGCGCCTCGCCGAGCTGGAGAAGCAGAGCAAACTCCTGGAGGCCCAGCGCCTGCGCATGCGTACGACGTACGACATCGAGATGCTCCGCCAGATCGGCTCCTGCTCCGGTGTCGAGAACTACTCGATGCACTTCGACGGCCGTGATCCCGGCTCCCCGCCGAACACGCTGATCGACTACTTCCCGGACGACTTCCTGCTCGTCATCGACGAGTCGCACGTCACCGTCCCGCAGATCGGCGCGATGTACGAGGGCGACGCCTCCCGCAAGCGCACGCTCGTCGACCACGGCTTCCGTCTGCCTTCCGCGCTGGACAACCGCCCCCTGAAGTGGGAGGAGTTCCAGAAGCGCATCGGCCAGACCGTCTATCTCTCGGCGACCCCGGGGAAGTACGAGCTCTCCCGCTCGGACGGCTTTGTCGAGCAGATCATCCGCCCCACCGGCCTCATCGACCCCCAGGTCGTCGTCAAGTCCACCGAGGGCCAGATCGACGACCTGGTACACGAGATCCGGCAGCGCACCGAGAAGGACGAGCGCGTCCTGGTCACCACGCTCACCAAGAAGATGGCCGAGGACCTCACCGACTACTTCCTGGAACTGGGCATCCAGGTGCGCTATCTGCACAGCGACGTCGACACCCTGCGCCGCGTCGAGCTGCTGCGCGAGCTGCGTGCCGGCGAGTTCGACGTCCTGGTCGGCATCAACCTCCTGCGCGAGGGTCTCGACCTTCCCGAGGTCTCCCTGGTGGCCATCCTCGACGCCGACAAGGAGGGCTTCCTGCGCTCGGGAACCTCCCTGATCCAGACCATCGGCCGCGCGGCGCGCAATGTCTCCGGCCAGGTCCACATGTACGCCGACAAGATCACCCCGGCGATGGAGAAGGCCATCGAGGAGACCAACCGCCGCCGGGAGAAGCAGATCGCCTACAACAAGGAGAGGGGCATCGACCCGCAGCCCCTCCGCAAGAAGATCAACGACATCGTGGCGCAGATCGCCCGCGAGGACGTCGACACCGAGCAGCTCCTCGGCTCCGGATACCGCAAGACGAAGGACGGCAAGGGGGCCAAGGCCCCCGTCCCCGCGCTCGGCGGCAAGGCGGCCCGGGCCGCCAAGTCCGCCAAGGGCAAGGAGACCGTGCCGACCGACCGCCCCGCCGCCGAACTCGCCGGGCAGATCGAGGAGCTGACGGAACGGATGCGCGCCGCCGCGGCCGATCTCCAGTTCGAGATTGCGGCCCGGCTGCGCGACGAGGTCTCCGAGATGAAGAAGGAGCTGCGGCAGATGAAGGAAGCGGGGATCGCCTGACCGCCCCGCAGGCGGCGCCGGACCTCGGGCGACGCGCGCTGTGTTGCAAGACCGACACAAAGTGCGCCCCAGGGTTCGGCGCTGTCAGTGCCGCTGCGTAGGGTTCTGCTCATCCGCGGACTCCGCGGCAACAGGGGACAGTTCGAGAGGGGAACAGCGCGTGACGGTCAACATGACCAAGGGTCAGGCCATCAGTCTGCAGAAGAACGACGGGGGCACGCTGACCGCGGTCCGTATGGGACTCGGATGGCAGGCCGCCCCCCGGCGCGGCCTGTTCGGCTCGCGCACCCGAGAGATCGACCTCGACGCCTCCGCCGTGCTGTTCGCGGACAAGCAGCCCGTCGACGTGGTGTTCTTCCGTCACCTCGTCAGCGACGACGGCTCGGTGCGGCACACCGGGGACAACCTGGTCGGCGGTGTGGGTCAGGGCGGTGACGACGAGGCCATCCTCGTCGACCTGCAGCGCATCCCGGTCCACATCGACCAGATCATCTTCACCGTGAACTCCTTCACGGGCCAGACCTTCCAGGAAGTGCAGAACGCGTTCTGCCGCCTGGTCGACGAGACCAACGGCCAGGAGCTCGCCCGCTACACGCTCGCGGGCGGCGGCCAGTACACGGCCCAGATCATGGCGAAGGTGCACCGCGCCGGAACCGGCTGGCAGATGACGGCCCTCGGAACGCCGGCCAACGGCCGCACGTTCCAGGACCTGATGCCCGCGATCCTGCCGCACCTGTAGGCAGCCGGCGCACACGCACGAAGCGACATAGGGGGACAAGACGATGACGGCCGAGCTGGTCAGGGGGCAGAACCACCCGCTCTCCCAGGTCCGTCTCGAGGTCCGTGTCTCGGCCGGGAAGCCGATCGTGGCAGGGGCCACGCTCAGCGACGAGCAGGGCAGGGTCCGAGGCGTCGAGTGGGTGGCACATCCGGGCGCGCCCACGCTGCCCGGACTCGAGGTCTCCAAGCAGGCGGCGGCCGATCACCGCCTGGCCTTCGACCTGGACGCCCTGCCGCCGACCGTGCACCGGGTCAGCGTGCTGCTCGCGCTGCCCACCGGGGTCGGCGGGCCGGTCCGGTTCGGCGCCGTCGCCGCCCCCTTCGTCGCGGTCACCGGCCTCGACGGCTCCGAGGTCGCCAGCTACACCGTCACCGGCCTGGACGCCGAGTCCGCCGTCGTGGCCCTGGAGCTCTACCGTAGGCAGGGCGCCTGGAAGGTCCGCGCGGTCGGCCAGGGCTACGCCGGCGGCCTCGCCGAACTCCTCACCGACCAGGGACTCCCCGAGGCCCGACAGCTCGCCGGAACCATCAACGAGGCGGTGGCCCAGGGCCTGGCCCGGTCCGTGGCGGCGCCCCCGCCCCGCACAGCGGAGGGGGACCGGTCACGGCAGACGGCCACCTCGGCACCGGGACCGGATCAGCCGTACGCCGGACCTGGACCGCAGGGCGCTCCCGGGACCGTGACACCGCACCAGTCCCCGTACGACACGCCCGGTCCGCAGGGAGTCACGGCGCCGCAGACCGGCGGTCCGGTGGGCCCCGTGCAGCCCGACCCCTCCACCGTCACCCAGCCGACGTCACCCACCGGTGGCGGTCCTGTCGACTACAGCCACCCGGGCCGGCAGACCGCTGCCCCGCCACCGCCCCCGCCGACCGCGCCGCCGGTCCAGCCGGGGCAGCCCGCCCAGCCCGTCGCGGGAGACGCGACCGGCTGGTCCATGGAGGAGCGGCTGTACAACCAGGTGTGGGGGATGTTCGAGGACCTGGCCAGGACCGTCGCCGCGTACCGCAGCGCCGTCGACTTCGCCGACTCGCGCATGGAGAAGGAGCTCGACCACGTCCTCTCCGACCCGCGCAGCCGGATCGGCGGGCAGGGCGATGCGGCGCGCGACGCCGCCCGCGCCAAGCACGCACTCCTCGTGGACCAGGCCAGGGCCGCCCTCGACCGGGACCTCGCCCAGCTGACCGCCGAGGCCGAGGTCGTGGAGCCCGCGCTGCCGTTGGCGTACGCGAGCTGGGACAACCCCGTCTGGCACGGCTACCGCGTACCCATGGAGATCCCCATGGCGCTGCGCCTCGGCGAGCTGCGTCTGCCGGAGAGCGAGAACCTGAGCATCCCGATGCTGATGCGCCTGCCGCTGGAGCGCGGCCTGTGGATCGACAGCGGTCGCGCCTCCCTGGACGGCACGCTCGCCGACTCCGACCAACTGCGCCGCCTCGCCATGGACACCGCGGTGGCGCACGCCGCCCGGCTGCTCGCCGCGTATCCCGCGGGCGAGTTCACCGTGCACGTCATCGACGCGGCCGGTGCCGGAGCCTCGTCCCTGTCACCTCTGGTGCAGTCCGGGGTGCTCCACAGCCCGCCGGCCGTGGGTGCGGCGGGTGTGGCGGACGTACTGGCCCGGCTCACCGAGCGCGTCGACCTGGTGCAGATGGCGTTGCGCGGGGGCGCGGCCGACTCGCTGCCGCCGGGCCTCGACACCGCCGAGCAGTTGCTGATCGTCAACGACTTCCCGCACGGCTTCGACGACCGTGCCGTGACCCAGCTCCGCTACCTGGCGGACGAGGGGCCGGCCGTCGGCGTCCATCTGATGATGGTGGCCGACCGCGAGGAGGCGGCCGCGTACGGACCGCTGCTCGACCCGCTCTGGCGGTCGCTGCTGCGGATCACGCCGGTGCCCGACGACCATCTCGCCGACCCGTGGGTCGGACACGCGTGGACGTACGAACCCTCGCTCGTTCCCGCGAACAGCCAGGTGCTCCAGCAGGTCCTCGCCCAGGTGGCGGCGGCCCGCCGGTCCTGGAACCGCTGACTCCGACCTCCTTCGCGCATCCCTGGGCGCAGGGGCCTCAAGCCGCTTTACCAAGCATCGGTAAAGCGTCCTGACCAGGCAATTTGGTCTTTCTTTTACTAATCCCTTTACCTTCCCTTGGTGGTTCGGGTACTCTTTTTCCATACGGAGGGGAGTACTCCCTACCTGCTGCGACGTACCCGTCAATACGGATCAGGCCAGATCCCGGGGCGTCGGCCCGCGGGCTCCGGGCGCACCCAGCGCCCCGGCAGCCGCGGGTGGAAGAGACCTCCGGTAGCGCGACGACGCTGAATCTGCCGTTACGAACTGCCGGAGGCGCAGTGGATGTTTCCCTGACCCTGTGGGTCCTGACCATCGTGGGGCTGGCCGCACTGATCGCGGTCGACTTCTTCATCGGCCGCAAGCCGCACGACGTATCGATCAAGGAAGCCGGAATCTGGACCGTCGTCTGGATCGCCCTGGCCGGGCTGTTCGGACTCGGACTGCTCCTCTTCTCCGGCGGTGAGCCGGCCGGAGAGTTCTTCGCCGGCTTCATCACCGAGAAGTCGCTGAGCGTCGACAACCTCTTCGTCTTCGTCCTGATCATGGCGAAATTCGCCGTGCCCTCGAAGTACCAGCAGCGCGTGCTGCTCGTGGGCGTTCTCATCGCCCTCGTCCTGCGCGCGATATTCATCGCCGCGGGCGCCGCGATCATTGCGAACTTCGCGTGGGTCTTCTACATCTTCGGCGCGTTCCTCATCTACACCGCCTGGAAGCTGATCCAGGAGGCGCGGGCGGACGAGGAGGACGAGGAGTTCGAGGAGAACAAGCTGCTCAAGGCGGCTGAGCGGCGCTTCGGCGTGGCCGACCGCTATCACGGCACCAAGCTGTGGATCCGGGAGAACGGCAAGCGCGTCATGACGCCGATGCTGGTCGTGATGCTGGCGATCGGCACCACCGACGTGCTCTTCGCGCTCGACTCGATCCCCGCGATCTTCGGCCTGACCCAGGACCCGTACATCGTCTTCACGGCCAACGCGTTCGCGCTGATGGGTCTGCGACAGCTGTACTTCCTCATCGGAGGCCTGCTCAAGAAGCTGGTCCACCTCAGCTACGGGCTCTCGGTCATCCTGGGCTTCATCGGCATCAAGCTCGTCCTGCACGCGCTCCACGAGTCCGGCGTCCACGTTCCCGAGATCTCCATACCGGTCTCCCTCGGCGTGATCTGCGCGGTCCTCGTGGTCACCACGATCACGAGCCTGACCGCCACCAGGAAGCAGGCGGCGCGCGAGCGGGCCGAGAGCGCTCCGAAGGAAAGCATCGACGTCTGACCACATCGAACGGAGAAACAACCACCCCCGGGAGCGGTGCGTGACGAATTGCCGACCACCGCTCCCGGTGCTTGCTTGGATCCCGAGCGTCTCCCGCCCGGGAGCGCCCGGGCCGGGTGGAGGAATCCATGAAGTTCGTACAGATCATCGACATCGAATCCGAGCGAATGGACGAGATGCGGCTGCTCGTCGAGCAGGCGGAAGGGCGCAGCGCCGGACGCGAGGGCGGCCCCACCCACCGTCTCGTGCTGAAGGACCGCAACACGCCCAACCGCTACCTCGTGCTGATCGAGTTCGCCTCGTACGAGGAAGCCATGCGCAACAGCAGCGACCCGGAGACGGGCAAGATGGCGGAGCAACTGGCCGCGCTGTGCACCAGGCCGCCGGTCTTCACGGACTGCGACGTACAGGAGACGACCGAGCTGAAGTAGCGGGCCGTTTCCGAGGGCGGACTCGTCCGCCGCGCTTCCGGAGCGAGCCTCGCGCCGCCGGAGTGCGGGGCACGCTCTCGACTGCGACGATCGCGTCATGATCGTTCGGCTCCGGGCACTCGCGAGGCAGTGGACCGCCGTGGTGCCCGTGATCGCGGTGGTGCTGCTGGCCTTCACTTGGGGGCGCGACCTGCCCGCCGCGATGGTCGCCCTGGTGACGCTGGTCCTCGCGGGCGCCGTGCTCGCCGCGGTGCATCACGCCGAGGTGGTCGCGCACCGGGTGGGCGAACCCTTCGGTTCCCTCGTCCTCGCGGTCGCGGTCACGGTCATCGAAGTCGCCCTCATCGTCACCCTGATGGCGGACGGCGGCGACAAGAGCTCGACGCTGGCCCGCGACACGGTGTTCGCGGCCGTGATGATCACCTGCAACGGCATCGTCGGTCTGTGTCTGCTCGTCGCCTCACTGCGCCACGGACTCGCCGTCTTCAACGCGGAGGGCACGGGGGCAGCCCTGGCGACCGTCGCCACACTGGCCACACTCAGCCTCGTCTTCCCGACCTTCACCACGAGCAAGCCGGGCCCGGAGTTCTCCACCGCGCAGCTCACCTTCGCCGCGCTCGCCTCCCTGGTCCTGTACGCCCTGTTCGTGACGACCCAGACCGTCCGGCACCGGGACTACTTCCTGCCGATCACCCGGCAGGGCCAGGTCATCGACGTGGACGACCACGCCGACGCCCCGACCGCTCGCATGGCCGGAATCAGCCTGGGACTGCTCGGCCTGGCCCTGGTCGGCGTGGTCGGCCTGGCCAAGGGTGTGTCGCCCACCATCGAGTCCGGGGTCGAGGCGGCCGGTATGCCGCACTCCGTGGTCGGTGTGATCATCGCGCTGCTCGTGCTGCTCCCCGAGACGATCGCGGCACTGCGGTCCGCCCGCCGCGACCGGGTGCAGACCAGCTTGAACCTCGCCCTCGGCTCCGCGATGGCCAGCATCGGACTGACCATCCCCGCCGTCGCCCTGGCGTCGCTCTGGCTGTCGGGACCACTCGTTCTCGGCCTCGGCCCGACCGAGATGGTTCTGCTCGCCCTGACCGTGGTGGTGAGCGCCCTGACCGTCGTGCCCGGGCGGGCCACCCCGCTCCAGGGAGGCGTCCACCTGGTCATCTTCGCCGCCTATCTGGAGCTGGCCATCAACCCCTGACCAACCGTCACTCCGCGGCTCTGACGACCGCCAGGCGAGGCACCGACCGGGTCTCCGGGAGCAGCGCGAAGCACCCCAGGCTCAGCAGCGCGATCCCCGTCAGATAGGCGGCCACGCCCCACGGCACGCCTTCCCCGCTCGCCACCGCCGTCGCCACGATCGGGGTGAGCGCGCCCCCGAGGACCCCGCCCAGGTTGTATCCGACGGCCGCGCCCGTGCAGCGCACCCGCGGCTCGTACAGCTCCGGCAGATACGCGGCGATCACCGCGAACATCGTGATGAACGCGATGAGCGCCACCAGGAATCCGAGGAACATCAGGAGGGGTTCGCCGGTCGACAGCAGCCCGATCATCGGGAACATCCACAGTGCGGCCCCCGCACAGCCCGCCATGCACAGCGGCCGCCGACCGTAGCGGTCTCCCAGCAGGGCCACCAGGGGCGTCAGGCATCCCTTCACGACCACGGCGGCCATGATGCAGGTCAGCATGACGGTGCGGCTCACATCGAGCCGTTCGACGCCGTAGGCGAGCGCCCAGGTCGTCACCGCGTAGAACACGGCGTATCCGACGGCGAGTCCGCCGGCCGTCAGCAGGACGAGCCGCCAGTGGTCGCGCACCACCTCGGCGAGCGGTACGCGCGCGTGGTCCCCCATCTCCAGGAACCGCGGGCTCTCCGCGAGCGAACCGCGCAGCCACAGCCCCGCCGCCGCGAGCACTCCCGCCGCCCAGAACGGCACCCGCCACCCCCACGCCGCGAACTGCGCGTCGGACAGCGTCGCCGACAGTGCCAGCATCACGCCGTTGGCCAGCACGAATCCGAGGGACGGGCCGATCTGGGGGAAGCTCGACCACAGTCCGCGCCGCTCGGCGGGCGCGTGTTCGACCGTCAGCAGCACGGCCCCTCCCCACTCGCCGCCGAGTCCGAGCCCCTGCAGAAAGCGCAGCACCAGAAGAAGCACGGGAGCGGCGACACCGATGCGGTCGTACGTCGGAACACAGCCGACGGCGACGGTCGCCGCGCCGGTCAGTAGCAGCGAGGCCACCAGAACGGGCCGCCGCCCGCGCCGGTCCCCGATGTGCCCGAACAACACCGAGCCCAGCGGACGGGCGACGAATCCGACGCCGAACGTCGCGAAGGCCGCCAGCGTCCCCGCCAGCGGCGAGAACGTCGGGAAGAACAGCGGCCCGAGAACCAGCGCGGCCGCGGTCCCGTAGACGAAGAAGTCGTAGAACTCGATGGCGGTCCCGGCGAGCGAGGCGGCCGCGAGCCGCAGCATGGAGGGCGCCCTTACGGTGCGTACGTCGTGCATGCCGGGTCAACTACCCACAGTGACCGGCGGTTACGGGGGCGCGCGGGAGTGCGGCGTGCGTCAGTAGGTGACGGTGATGCGCCGGGCCGGGCCGTCGACGCGGATGAGCCCTCCATAGGGGATGACGATCTGCGGATCGGTGTGACCGAGGTCCACATCGAAGACGACCATCATGTCCGGGGCATATATGTCGATGGTCCGGAGCACCGCTTCGCGCTGGTCGCGCGCGTAACGGGCCCTGGCCTCCGGATCAAGGGGTTGCTCGAACGACCACGCCTTCGGGCGGCCCATGAGGAGTGCCGGGAAGTGTCGCAGCAGGCCGCGCTCGCCCATGCTGCGAAGGATCCAGTAGACCTCGTCCGCCCCGGGCATGTCCTCCGAGGTCTCCAGGAACAGGACGTGACCGTCGTACGCGGAAGGGTCCCGGGCGATCTCGCGGTCGGCCATCAGCAGCCACGACAGGATCTCGATGTTGCCGCCCCAGGAGCGGCCCTCGACCACCCGGTCGGGGCGGAGCCAGGTCCAGCCGGCGCCCGGCTCGGTCCGCGGCTCGGAGACGAAGCTCTCCGGCTCCTCCCAGGGCGCGTCGACCTGGCGGAAGCGGTCGGCGGGGCGCAGTTCGTACGGCCCGGAGGTGAACAGCGCGGCCCGCAGCGACTCCGCGGTCAGCGGGTCCATGGAGCCCGGGCGGCCGAACTCGCACATCACCGTTGCGCCGTGATAACCGACGATTCCGGCGTTCCACAGGTGGACGAGGAAGTTGGTGTTGTCGCTGTATCCGAAGAAGGGCTTGGGGTTCGCCCGGATCAACTCGGTGTCCAGCAGCGGCAGCACGGTGATCTGGTCGTCGCCCCCGATGGACGCGATGACCGCCTTGACCGTCGGATCGGCGAACGCAGCGTGGAGGTCGTCGGCCCGTTCCCGAGGGGTCGAACCCATCTTCCGGGTCGTCGGGTACTCGACCGGTTCGAGGCCGAACTCCTTGCGCAGCCGCTCCAGGCCCAGCTCGTACGGGAGCGGGAAGAGGCCGGGCAGCCCGCTGGACGGCGAGATCACGGCCACCCGGTCACCGGGCAGGGGCTTGGGAGGGTAGGCGGGTGTCGTCATGGCGAGAGGGTACGAGCCGTCACCCTTTCGGTGCATCGTGATAAACCGGGTCCGAACAGCGGTCCTGGACGGGCCGGCAGACCTGAAGGCCCGGAGGAAACGTGCCCCGCACCCTCGCCAACGCCCCGATCATGATTCTCAACGGCCCCAACCTGAACCTCCTCGGGCAGCGGCAGCCGGAGATCTACGGCTCCGACACGCTCGCGGACGTGGAGGCGCTGTGCGCCAAGGCAGCGGCCGCGCACGGGGGCACGGTGGACTTCCGGCAGTCCAACCACGAGGGCGAGCTGGTGGACTGGATCCACGAGGCCCGCCAGAATCACGCGGGGATCGTCATCAACCCGGCCGCCTACTCGCACACGTCCGTCGCCATCCTGGATGCGCTCAACACCTGTGACGGACTTCCTGTGGTGGAGGTCCATATCTCCAACATCCACCAGCGCGAGGAGTTCCGGCACCACTCCTATGTCTCGCTGCGGGCCGACGGGGTCATCGCGGGCTGTGGCGTGCAGGGGTACGCGTTCGCGGTGGAGCGGGTCGCGGCGCTCGTGGGCACGGGACGGGCGGACACCTGACCGCTGCGGGAGAGGCGTCCGCCCGTGCCACCGAGCGGGCGTCCGCCCGAGGCCGCGGACGCCCGGGCGTCACAGACGCCCGGCCTCCACGATCCGCTTGAGGAAGCGTCGCGTGCGCTCCTGCTGAGGATCCCCGAAGACCTGCTCGGCCGTGCCGCGTTCCAGGATCACGCCGCCGTCCAGGAAGCAGACCTGGTCAGCGACCTCGCGGGCGAAGCCCATCTCGTGCGTGGCCAGGACCATGGTCATGCCGTCCTCCTTCACATCGCGGACGACATTGAGGACCTCGCCCACGAGTTCGGGGTCCAGGGCGGCGGTGATCTCGTCCAGGAGAAGCAGCTTGGGGCGCACGGCCAAGGCGCGGACGATCGCGGCCCGTTGCTGCTGGCCACCGCTCAACCGGTCGGGGTACTCGTCCGCCTTGGCACCGAGCCCGAGCCGTTCCAGCAGTTCACGCGCGTGGGCCTCGGCGTCCGCGCGGCCCACGCCGTGCACGCGGCGCGGGGCGAGGGTGATGTTCTCCAGGACGGTCATGTGCGGGAAGAGGTTGTAGGCCTGGAAGACGACGCCGATCCGCCGGCGCACCGCGTCCTGGTCGGCCCGCGGGTCGGTGATCTCCTCGCCGTCCAGCCAGATCGCGCCGTCGTCGATCTCCTCCAGGAGGTTGGCACAGCGCAGCAGGGTGGACTTGCCGGAGCCGGAGGCGCCGATCAGCGTGGTGACCGTGTGCGGGGCGACCTCCAGATCGACGTCCCGCAGCACCAGCGAATCGCCGAAGGTCTTGCGGACGGACTCCATCCGCAGCATCGGACCGTCGGGGACGGGTGCCTTGCTCATACGGTGCCTCCCTGGCTGCGGCGCCGGTCCATACGGGCGGTGACCCAGTCGGTGAAGCGCGTCATGGGGATGGTCAGCGCCACGAAGAGCAGCGCCGCGACGATGTACGCCGTGTAGTTGAGGCTGCGGCCCACGATGATGTCCGCGGAGCGCATCGCCTCCACCGCGCCGCCGATCGAGACGAGGCTGGTGTCCTTCTGCAGGGACACCATGTCGTTGAGGAGCGGCGGGACCTGACGGCGTACCGCCTGCGGCAGCACCACATGGCGCAGGGTCTGCCGGGTCGTGAGGCCCAGCGAACGGGCCGCCGCCCGTTGCGAGGGATGCACGGACTCGATGCCGGCGCGGACGACTTCGGCGACGTACGCCGAGTACGTCAGCACCAGGCCCGCCCCGCCGAGCAGGACGGGGTCGTTGGTGACGCCCTGCAACTGGAGCGCCGGTACGCCGAACACGACGATCGACAGACAGATGATCAGCGGCAGACCGCGGAAGAAGTCGGTGTACGCCGTGGCGAGGGCACGCACCGGCCAGTACATCGGCCCCCGCAGCGTGCGCGCCACGGCTATCAGGGTGCCGAGCACCAGCACCACGACACCGCACACCACGAACAGCCGGAGGTTCAGCCACAGGCCTTCGAGGACCTTCGGGAACGCCTCACGCGCGAACGACGCGTCGAAGAACGTCTCCTTCGTACGCGGCCAGCCCGGCGCGTCGACGACGACGAGGTACAGCACCACGGCCGTGGCGAGCGTGGAGAGCGCGGCGACGGCCGCGGAACGGCGGGCCCGCACGCGCCGGTGGCGCTCGCGCTCGATCCTGCGCCGCGACGGGACGTACGGGTCGCGCCCGCCGGGCCCGTCCCGTTCGGGTACCTCTCCTTCGGGGGCGTCCTCTCCCGACTCCTCCTTCATCGCCGTCACTTGAGCACCGGGGCGTCGACGGCCTCGGACAGCCACTGCTTCTCGATCTTCGCGAGCGTGCCGTCCGCGCGCAGGGCGTCCACGGCCTTCGTCACGCAGGAGGTCAGTGCGCTGCCCTTGTCCAGGACGAGCCCGAACTGCTCGGGCGTACCACCCCGGTTCTCGAACTGCCCGACGATCCTCGCGTCGGTCACCTCGGCGGCCGTGATGTAGAAGGCGGTCGGCAGATCGGTGACGATGGCGTCCACCTGACCGTTCTTCAGCGCCGACTTGGCCTGGTCGTTCTTCGCGTACGCGGCCGGTTCCTGGTCCGGCTTCACCACGTCGTCGATGTAGTTCAGGCTGGTGGTGCCGACCTGGGCGCCCAGCTTCAGGCCCTTGAGGTCCGCGAGGCTCGTCGCCTTCGCGGCCTTGGAGCTCTTCAGCGCGATCACGGCCTGGCGCACGTCGTAGTAGCCGGACGAGAAGTCCACGGCCTTCTTGCGCTCGGCGCTGATCGACACCTGGTTGATGTCGAAGTCGAAGGTCTTCGCACCGGGCGCGAAGGCCTTGTTGAAGGGCACGCTCTGCCAGACGACATCACCGTCGGCGTAGCCGAGTTGCCGCGCCACGGCGTACGCCACCGCCGACTCGAAGCCCTTCTTGTTGGCGGGCTTGTCGTCCTTGAACCACGGCTCGTACGCGGGTTCGTCGGTGGCGACCGTGAGCTTGCCGGCCGTCCGCGTGCTCAACGAGCCCTTGGCGCAGGTCTCGGCTGTGCTTCCGGAAGCCTTGCCGGACGCCTTCCCCTCCGGCTGCGGTGCGCAGCCCACGGCGAGGGCGAGCAGGGCGACGGTTCCGGCGGACGCGGCACGGCGCAGGGCGCGTTGGGGTCGATGCATGGCGGGAGAGTGGCAGCGAAACCCGCCGTTTGTCCAGGTCACAGCGGTAATTGTCCGCATGGTGGGAACGGGTGTTGCAGTCCCGTGAACACTTCCGCCACAGCCGCCCCCCGCACGCGATCCTGCCGTCGACTGCGGGGGCGGAAGGGCGGGGCCCGGGCCGCCGGCCGAGGGCGGGGATCGACGGGCCGGCGGCCCTGCCGCACAGGAGCCGTCATCCCGCGCGGGGCCGCCTCCAGTGGACTGCACCGGTGCCGGACCGGGGGAGCGCGCGCGTGAGACCGGCGCGTGCGCTCGGTTCACACGGGGCGCGCGCGTGAGGCGTCACGCCCCGCGTGCGCGCCCCGCGTTCGCGTTCACCAGCCCCGTGCGTGCCACTCCGGCAGATGGGGTCGCTCGGCGCCCAGCGTCGTGTCGTTGCCGTGGCCGGGGTAGACCCACGTCTCGTCCGGCAGTACGTCGAAGATCCGGGTCTCCACGTCGTGGATGAGACGGGCGAAGGCCTCCGGGTCCTTGCGCGTGTTGCCCACCCCGCCGGGGAAGAGGCAGTCGCCGGTGAACACGTGAGGATGGCCGTGCGGGTCGTCGTAGACGAGGGCGATCGAGCCCGGCGTGTGCCCGACGAGATGGCGCGCGGTGAGTTCCACGTTCCCGACCCTGACCGTGTCGCCGTCATCGAGGGGAACGTCGGTCGGCACCGGGATGCCGTCGGCGTCGTCCCGGCCCGCGTACGTGCGCGCGCCCGTGGCGGCCACGACCTCGGCGAGCGCCTGCCAGTGGTCGCCGTGCTGATGAGTGGTCACGAGGGACGCGATGCCGTCGTCACCGATGAGGGTGAGCAGCGTCGAGGCGTCGTTCGCCGCGTCGATCAGGAGCTGCTCGTCGGTGGCCCGGCAGCGCAGCAGATAGGCGTTGTTGTCCATCGGACCGACCGCGACCTTGGAGATCATCAGGTCCTGCAGCTCGTGCACGTCGGCAGGGCCGCCGACCTTCACCGCTCCGCTGTACGTCATGACGGCAGCCTATAGCGGCGGGAGGGCCGGAAGCGTTCCTCCGGCGACCGTCAGGCCGGTGCCGTCGCGGCGGCCGCAGAGCCAGCCGAGCAGATCGGCCGCCGGGCCCCGGACCGCGATCGGTCCGCCCTCGGCGCCCCCGCCCGTGGTCCACACCCGGCCGTCGCCGGCGTCCAGTGCCGTGGAGGGCACGTCCTTGTGTCCGCCGAAGCGCTCCGCGAGGAAGTCGATCTCCCGGGTCACGAACTCCTCCGGCAGATCTTCGAGCTCGTATCCGATGCCCAGATCGACATGGTGGAGATCGACCTCGACCCACCGCCGGAACGGCACCCGGGCCGCTGAGTCGGTGACCCCGTTGCGCAGCTCCACCGTGCGGGACCAGTCCGCGGGAGCGGCTCCGGTCTCCCCGAAGCGGGCCGCGCTCTCGCGCAGGTCCGCCAGCTGGGCGTCCAGGGGGCGCGGGGCGTCCCGCTCGATGTCGGCGTCCCGGGCGGTCGCCGAGGCGTACATGGGGCGCCCGTCCAGGACGTTCACCAGGGCGTCCGCGTTGCGGGCGAGGTGGGCGAGCACATGCCCACGGCTCCAGCCGGGAAGCCGTGACGGCTCGGCCACGGAAGCGTTGTCCAACTTGGCGGCTGCGCTGAGCAGCCGTTCCGTCGCGTCACGTACAGATGCCAGGTCGCGCACATGATCAATCATGAGGCCGACCCTAGCTCTGCCACACGTTCGGGTGAAGGTGCTCGGTCACCCCCGCAAATCGAATACACGTGCTATAAGCTCGACGGTGGCGTCGGGCATGCTGGATGGCCCGGGATTGTTGTGAACCAGGGAAACCAACCGGCGCTGTCAGTGGCTCCCCCTAGTCTGAGAAAGACGGGGGCCTGCGGCCCCTGTCACTTCTCTCAAGAAAGGTGCGGACCGGCGTGGCCGACCGTCTCATCGTCCGTGGAGCGCGCGAGCACAACCTGAAGAATGTCTCGCTCGACCTCCCGCGCGACTCGCTCATCGTCTTCACGGGCTTGTCGGGGTCGGGCAAGTCCTCCCTCGCCTTCGACACGATCTTCGCCGAGGGCCAGCGGCGCTACGTGGAGTCCCTGTCCTCGTACGCACGGCAGTTCCTCGGCCAGATGGACAAGCCGGACGTGGACTTCATCGAAGGTCTCTCCCCGGCCGTCTCCATCGACCAGAAGTCGACCTCGCGCAACCCGCGCTCGACGGTCGGCACCATCACCGAGGTCTACGACTACCTGCGGCTGCTCTTCGCGCGGATCGGCAAGCCGCACTGTCCCGAGTGCCGCCGTCCCATCTCCCGTCAGTCGCCGCAGGCCATCGTCGACAAGGTTCTGGAGCTTCCGGAGGGGAGCCGCTTCCAGGTCCTGTCGCCGCTGGTGCGCGAGCGCAAGGGAGAGTTCGTCGACCTCTTCGCCGACCTCCAGACCAAGGGGTACAGCCGTGCCCGGGTCGACGGCGAGACGATCCAGCTCACCGAGCCGCCGACGCTGAAGAAGCAGGAGAAGCACACCATCGAGGTGGTCATCGACCGCCTCACGGTGAAGGACTCCGCCAAGCGCCGTCTCACCGACTCCGTGGAGACCGCGCTCGGCCTCTCCGGCGGCATGGTCGTGCTCGACTTCGTCGACCTCCCCGAGGACGACCCCGAGCGCGAGCGCATGTACTCGGAGCACCTGTACTGCCCGTACGACGACCTGTCCTTCGAGGAGCTGGAGCCCCGTTCCTTCTCCTTCAACTCGCCCTTCGGCGCCTGCCCCGAGTGCAGCGGTATCGGTACGCGCATGGAGGTCGACCCCGAGCTGATCGTCCCGGACGAGGAGAAGTCCCTCGACGAGGGCGCCATCCACGCCTGGTCGCACGGGCACACCAAGGACTACTTCGGCCGTCTGATCGGCGCCCTCGCGGACGCGCTGGGCTTCCGGACCGACATCCCCTTCGCCGGTCTGCCGCAGCGCGCGAAGAAGGCCCTGCTCTACGGGCACAAGACGCAGATCGAGGTCCGCTACCGCAACCGGTACGGGCGGGAGCGCGTGTACACCACGCCCTTCGAGGGGGCCGTCCCCTTCGTCAAGCGCAGGCACGGCGAGTCCGAGAGCGACGCCAGCCGTGAGCGCTTCGAGGGCTACATGCGCGAGGTGCCCTGCCCCACCTGCCAGGGCACGCGTCTGAAGCCGCTGGTCCTCGCGGTCACGGTCATGGAGAAGTCCATCGCCGAGGTCGCCGCCATGTCCATCAGCGACTGCGCCGACTTCCTCGGGAAGATGAAGCTCAACGCGCGCGACAAGAAGATCGCCGAGCGCGTGCTGAAGGAGGTCAACGAACGCCTGCGCTTCCTGGTCGACGTCGGCCTCGACTACCTGTCGCTGAACCGCGCGGCCGGCACCCTCTCCGGCGGCGAGGCCCAGCGCATCCGCCTGGCCACCCAGATCGGCTCCGGACTCGTCGGCGTCCTGTACGTCCTCGACGAGCCCTCCATCGGTCTGCACCAGCGGGACAACCACCGGCTGATCGAGACCCTGGTCCGCCTCCGTGACATGGGCAACACGCTCATCGTCGTCGAGCACGACGAGGACACCATCAAGGTCGCCGACTGGGTCGTCGACATCGGCCCCGGCGCGGGCGAGCACGGCGGCAAGGTCGTGCACAGCGGACCCTTGAAGGAACTCCTCGACAACGCCGAGTCGATCACCGGCCAGTACCTGTCGCGCAAGAGGCAGATCCCGACCCCGGACATCCGCCGCCCCGCCGACCCGGGCCGCAGGCTCACGGTGCACGGCGCCCGCGAGAACAACCTCCAGGACATCGACGTGTCCTTCCCGCTGGGCGTCCTCACGGCCGTCACCGGTGTGTCGGGCTCCGGCAAGTCGACGCTGGTCAACGACATCCTGTACACGCACCTGGCGCGTGAGCTGAACGGCGCGAGGAACGTACCGGGCCGGCACACCCGCGTGGACGGCGACGACCTCGTCGACAAGGTCGTGCACGTCGACCAGTCGCCCATCGGCCGTACGCCCCGTTCCAACCCGGCGACGTACACCGGAGTCTTCGACCACGTCCGCAGGCTGTTCGCCGAGACGACCGAGGCGAAGGTGCGGGGCTATCTGCCCGGCCGCTTCTCCTTCAACGTCAAGGGCGGCCGCTGCGAGAACTGCTCCGGCGACGGCACCATCAAGATCGAGATGAACTTCCTGCCGGACGTGTACGTCCCCTGCGAGGTCTGCCACGGGGCGCGCTACAACCGGGAGACCCTGGAGGTCCACTACAAGGGGAAGTCCATCTCCGAGGTCCTGGACATGCCGATCGAGGAGGCGCTCGGCTTCTTCGAGGCGGTGCCGGCGATCGCCCGTCACCTCAGGACGCTCAACGACGTCGGCCTCGGCTACGTCCGGCTCGGCCAGTCCGCGCCGACGCTGTCCGGCGGTGAGGCGCAGCGCGTCAAGCTCGCCAGCGAGCTCCAGAAGCGCTCCACCGGCCGCACCGTGTACGTGCTCGACGAGCCGACCACCGGTCTGCACTTCGAGGACATCAGCAAGCTCATCACGGTGCTGTCCGGCCTGGTCGACAAGGGCAACACGGTCATCGTCATCGAGCACAACCTCGATGTCATCAAGACCGCGGACTGGGTCATCGACATGGGCCCCGAGGGTGGCAACGGCGGCGGTCTCGTGATCGCCGAGGGCACGCCCGAAGAGGTCGCCGGTGTCCCCGCCAGCCACACCGGCAAGTTCCTGCGGGAGATCCTCGGCGCCGACCGGATCAGCGACGCCGCTCCCGTGAGGGCCCCCCGCACGACCGCGGCCAGGAAGACGGTCGCGGCCGGGACGACGGCGAAGAAGACGGCCACGAAGACCGTCAACAGCACGGCCACCAAGAAGGCGGCCGTGGCGAAGAAGACCGCCGCGAAGTCGACGGCCGCCACGAAGTCGACGGCCGCCAAGAAGGCGACCCCCGCGAAGAAGACCACGCGGGCTCGCAAGGCCTGAACCGGCCGGTCCGACGCACCGGTTGACCCAACAGGCGGCTTGTAGGGGCCCGGACCGACGGAGCTGTCCGGGCCCGGCAGCCGCCGAGAACGGCGTACGACACGGCGCCCCGCGGGAGCTTCCCGCGGGGCGCCGTGTCGTACCGCGGCCGGCCGGCCGGCCCGCCACCAGGGGGCGAGGGCCGGCTGGGTGGCGGACTGGTGTTCCCGTGGGCCCCTACGGGGCGCCGACCTCGGAGGCGTACGGCGGTTCGGCTCCGGCGCGGGAGCAGGTGACGGCGGCCGCGCGGGCCGCGAAGCCCAGAAGCTCGGTCCAGCCGCGAGCGCCCAGTTCCGCCAGCGCGGTCGGGGACAGGGCGTCCCTGGCGGCCAGACCGTGCAGCAGGGCCGCGTTCACCGTGTCGCCCGCGCCGATGGTGTCCACGACGTCGACCGTTTCGCCGGGCACGGAGTGGACCGAGCCGTCCCGGGTGAACGCGATGAGACCGTCGCCGCCCTGGGTGATCACCACGGCCGAGGGGCCGGAGGCCAGCCACTCGCGCGGGGTGCCGCCGAGCCACCGGGCGTCCTCCTCCGACAGCTTGAGCAGGGACACCGACGGCAGCCAGCTCTTGAACTGGGCGCGGTAGGCGTCCGGATCGGGGATCAGACCGGCGCGGATGTTCGGGTCCAGTGCCGTGAAGACGCCCTGCGCGGAGGCGGCCCGCATCAGCTCCTCGTAGGCGCTCGCGCCCGGTTCCAGCACGAGGGAGCAGGTGCCGAAGGACACCGCCCGCGCGGCGTCGGGGAGCCGGTCCGGGGCAGAGAAGAGCCGGTCGGCCGTGCCCTCGACGTAGAAGGAGTAGGCGGCGGACCCGTCCGTACCGATCGTGGCGACGGCCAGGGTCGTCGGTTCGCCACCGCGCTGCACCGACGACACGTCGACGCCCGCGTCGCCCAGCCCGCTCAGAAGTGCTTCGCCGAACGCGTCGCGTGAGACGCGGGAGCAGAAGGCGGTGGGGGAGCCGAGGCGGCCGAGCGCCACCGCCGTGTTGTAGGGGCCGCCGCCGAGACGGGGCAGCAGGCCCGCCAGGGCCCCCGCTCCCTGCGGCACCAGATCGATCAGGGCCTCACCGGCGACGACGATCACGACGCGGGTCCTTTCCTCGGTACCTCGGGGCTTTCGGGGCGTACGGGGTTCTCGGGGCAGCCGCACGAGGTGCGGTGGACGAAGGCGGAGGGCAGCCGCACGGTGCGGCTCTCCAGGCGCGGCGAGGCCAGCCGTTCCAGGAGCAGGCGCACGGCGCCGGCGCCGATCTCCTTGCTGGGCTGGGCGATCACGGTGAGCCGGGGGGTGAACAGATCCGCCCAGGAGAAGTCGTCGAAGCAGCACAGGGCCAGGTCGTCGGGCACGGACAGGCCCCGGTCACGCAGGGCACGCAGCGTGCCGATGGTCATGGCGTTGTTGGCGGTGACGAGCGCGCTGGGCGGCGCCCCCAGGGCCAGCAGCCGGTGGGTGGCCTCCTCGGCCGTCTCCGCCCGGGAGTCGCCGTGCGCCACGAGCCGTTCGTCGTAGGGGAGTCCGGCCCGCGCGAGGCCGTGCCGGTAGCCGGTGATCCGCTCGGTCGTGGTGCTGAGGCCGGGCAGACCCGCGACCAGTCCGATCCGCCGGTGGCCTCGTTCGGCGAGATGACCGACCAGGCCCGCCATGGGGCCGGTGTTCTCGGCGCCGACCTGGTCATGGCGGAAGCCGCTCCCGGCGGGAGGGTCCACGAGCCGGTCCAGGAGGACGGTGGGTACGTCGTGCCGCGCGAGGTAGCGCAGGAGCGCGTCCGGGGTCGCCGACGGCGCGATGATCATTCCGTCCACGCGCCGCTCGTGCAGCAGTTGGGCGACCTTGCGCTCGTGCTCCGGGTCGTCGTGCGGATCGGCGATCAGCAGGCCGTAGCCGTGTTCCAGGGCACCGGCTTCGACCCCCTGGAGGATCTCCGTGAAGTACGGATTGCTGATGGCCGACACCGCGAGTCCTATGGACCGCGTACGGGAGGTGACGAGCGAACGGGCGAGGGTGTTGGGCGTGTAGCCCAGCTCGTCGATCGCGTCGAGAACGGCCTGGCGTGTCTGCGGCAGCACCGGCCGTGTGTCGTTGAGGACGTGCGAGACGGTCGCGATGGACACGCCTGCCCGCCGGGCCACATCGACCATCGTCGCCATGGCGCCCCCTCCCTGGAACTCGCGCTCGCACCCGGACGGAACCCGGTGGTTCGCCCGCGAAGGTATCTCATCCGACGGCTGACGTAAACGCTTACGCGCATCGGTGCGTAAGCGTTTACGTCCCTGATCGCGCCGGGCCCGCCCCGCCTGGAGCGGAATGATCTGTACCGGTATCGTCGACGCGCGACTCTCCGTGTCCCGCCGGTGGAATGTCCGCTGCCGTGCTCGGCCGAGTCGCCGCGAAACCGCCTCGACCAGTGGAGATGCCATGTCCGGCCGTCCGACCGCGAGCCGCCGTACCGTCCTGCGGGGAGCGGCGCTCACCCCGGTCGCCGGGCTCGGCCTCGCCGCGTGCTCCGGCGGCAGCGCCGGTGGAGGCCCCGCGGCGCCGACCGCCCCCGTCGTCCTGGGCGCGGAGAGCGAGGTCGCCAAGGGCGGTGCCCAGCTCTACCAGGACCAGAACGTCGTGGTCAGCCGCGCCGAGAACGGTTCGCTCAAGGCCTTCAGTTCGGTCTGCACCCATGCGGGGTGCGCCATCAACAAGCTGGAGGGCACGAGGCTCGTGTGTCCGTGCCACGGCAGTGAGTTCGACGCCACGACCGGCAAGGTGCTGCGGGCGCCGGCCACGGTGCCGCTCGACGAGCTGTCGGTCGAGGCGAAGGACGGGAAGATCGTCGCCGGGCCGGGCGCCTGAGCCGAGGCGCGGGCCGGACCGACCCGGCGACCGCGCCCGGGCGGGCGGTCACTCCCAGTCCCACCCGATCCCCACGATCCCCGACCGCACGCGCGGCTCGACCAGGTGCACCGAGCGGTGGCGGCCGCTCAGGGCCAGTTCCTGGCGGCCACTGCGCGGCGCGGCCGCCGAGTGCTGGGTGAAGCGGTGGCAGCGCACGGGCAGCGCGTTCTCGGCGAAGTGCACCTGAAGCGCGTACTGTCCGCCCGCGAAGCCGAATCCGCGGACGTACTCGCTGGACGTCCCCGCCGTGCCGTCCTCGAAGCCGTAGCGGAAGAGGAACGTATCGCCTGCCCGGAGCCGGGTGTCGAAGAGCAGTTCGGCGACGAGCACACCGGTGTCGCGGTGCCAGCGCACCCGGCCCGTACGGCAGTTCTCCAGGGCCCGGACCGTCGTACGCTCCGGCTCGCATCCAGGGTCGCCGTGGTGAATGGCCATATAGCGGTCCACGCCGTCCTTGTGGGCGCGCACTATGTGGTGCGACTCGCGGCCCAGCAGTTCGCGATGGGTGCCTATGTGGACCCGCTCGTGATGGCCGATGGTGTGCAGACCGTTGTCGAGCGGTGACTCCAGCTCGGTCAGGAGTCGTTCGAGGACACCGGAGGCCTCCACCAGGGAGCGGTACGAACGCCCCGTCGGACGTTCGGGGTCCGCGCGCTCCTCGGCCTTGGCCAGCAGCCTGATCAGTGACTCGTCGGGCAGCTGGAGGATCTCCTCCAGCGCGCGCACGGCCCGCAGCGACTCGGGCCGCTGGGGGCGCCGGGCGCCCTGCTGCCAGTAACTCAGGCTCGTCACCCCGACCTTGACGCCGTAGCGCGACAGATGGTGCTGGACGCGTTGCAGCGGCAGTCCGCGGGCGGCGATCGCGGCGCGCAGCGCGACATGGAAGGGGCCGCCCCGCAGGGCCGTCTCCAGTTCCGCCGTGGCGACGTCCGCGTGCTGTGTGCCGTGCCGCATGCAGGGGGCCTTTCTGTGGATGTTCACTACGGCTGGTCAGGCCGTTCGTGCGGGTCGTCGGGGCCGCCCGTCGAGCGCGCGGGGGCTGTTCACCCGCGGGTTTCGCCGTTCACGCCCCGAGTTCCCCCGCATTGAAGCGTGTTGACCAAGTCCCGACAACACCTGATGCTCAACATGGCTCACCGCAGCCCCGGACGTGCTCCGTCCCTCCTCGACCCCACCCGGGAGCAACTCGATGCGCCACGGACGACGACTTGTCGCTCTCGCTGCGGTTCTGGCCGCCCTGGGCACCGCCCCGGCGGACGCGGCCGCCGGGCGCGCGGACGGCCACCCCGGTGCGGCGCTGCGCGCGGACAGGGCGCCGGGCACCGTGTCCCCGCCGCTCGGCGCGGCGGCCGGACACGGCGCACCGCGGAACGGGCGCGGAGCCCACCGGGACGGCAGGGACCCGGGCGAGGACAAGGGAGCCGGGCGGGAAGGGGCTCGTACCGACGGTGCCGGCCGGACCGACCCCTTCGTCGTGGCCGCGTCCGCGCTGGCCGGCGTGGGAGCCCTCGTCGCGCTCGTCCTGAGCGTCTCGCGGGCCCTGCGCCGACGCCGCGGCTGACCTCGCGGGGGCTCTGCCCCCGTCCACAGGCGGGCCGGGAGCCGACCGCGCTGTCGGCCCGCGCCAGTAGGGTGTGTGGCATGGCCGACCCCTCCAGCTACCGCCCCAAGCCGGGACAGATCCCGGACTCTCCCGGGGTGTACAAATTCCGCGACGAGCACCGCCGGGTGATCTACGTCGGAAAGGCGAAGAGCCTGCGCCAGCGCCTGGCGAGCTACTTCCAGGACCTGGCGAATCTCCACCCGCGCACCCGCACCATGGTCACCACGGCCGCGTCGGTGGAGTGGACGGTCGTGTCCACCGAGGTCGAGGCCCTTCAGCTGGAGTACTCCTGGATCAAGGAGTACGACCCCCGTTTCAACGTCAAGTACCGCGACGACAAGAGCTATCCCTACCTCGCGGTGACGATGAACGAGGAGTTCCCGCGGGTACAGGTGATGCGCGGCCACAAGAAGAAGGGCGTGCGCTACTTCGGTCCCTACGGGCACGCGTGGGCCATCCGCGACACGGTCGACCTGCTGCTGCGTGTCTTCCCGGTCCGCACCTGCTCCGCGGGCGTCTTCAAGAACGCCTCCCGCACGGGCCGGCCCTGCCTCCTCGGTTACATCGGCAAGTGCTCCGCCCCCTGCGTCGGACGGGTCACGCCGGAGGAGCACCGCGAGCTGGCCGAGGAGTTCTGCGACTTCATGGCGGGCCGTACGGGGACGTACATCCGCCGTCAGGAACAGCAGATGACGGATGCCGCCGAGGAGATGGAGTACGAGCGCGCGGCCCGGCTGCGCGACGACATCGAGGCCCTGAAGAAGGCCATGGAGAAGAGCGCGGTCGTGCTCGCCGACGCGACCGACGCCGACCTCATCGCCGTCGCCGAGGACGAGCTGGAAGCCGCGGTGCAGATCTTCCACGTGCGCGGCGGACGCGTGCGGGGCCAGCGGGGCTGGGTCACGGACAAGGTCGAGGCGGTCACCACCGGTGACCTCGTCGAACACGCGCTCCAGCAGCTCTACGGCGAGGAGACGGGCGACTCCGTCCCCAAGGAAGTGCTCGTCCCGGCGCTGCCCGAGCCGGTGGAGCCCGTTCAGGAGTGGCTCACTGCGCGCCGCGGGTCGAACGTGTCGCTCCGCATCCCGCAGCGCGGCGACAAGAAGGCGCTCATGGAGACAGTGCAGCGCAACGCGTTCCAGGCGCTCGGCCTGCACAAGACCAAGCGCGCCTCCGACCTGACCACCCGCTCGCGCGCCCTGGAGGAGATCGCCGAGGCGCTCGACCTGGACAGCGCGCCCCTGCGGATCGAGTGCTACGACATCTCGCACCTCCAGGGCGACGACGTCGTGGCGTCCATGGTGGTCTTCGAGGACGGGCTCCAGCGCAAGAGCGAGTACCGGCGCTTCCAGATCAAGGGCTTCGCGGGCCAGGACGACGTCCGCTCCATGCACGAGGTGATCACCCGCCGCTTCAAGCGCTACCTCGTCGAGAAGGAGAAGACGGGGGAGTGGACGGACGGCCAGGACGCCTCTTCGGAGACACTCTCCCCGGGAGCCCCAGGAGCGCAGGCCTCCGGGACCACAGTTTCAGGGACCACAGTTTCAGAGACCACCGTTTCAGGGACCACGCTCTCCGAGGAGCCTCTCTCCATGAGTGCCTTCTCCGAGGACGACGGCCGCCCCAAGCGCTTCGCCTACCCTCCCCAGCTCGTCGTCGTCGACGGCGGACGGCCGCAGGTCGCCGCCGCCCAGAAGGCCCTCGACGAGCTGGGCATCGACGACATCGCCGTGTGCGGACTCGCCAAGCGCCTGGAGGAGGTGTGGCTGCCGGACGAGGACGACCCGGTGGTCCTGCCGCGCACCAGCGAGGGCCTGTACCTGCTCCAGCGGGTCCGGGACGAGGCCCACCGCTTCGCGATCACCTACCAGCGCGCCAAGCGGGCCAAGCGCTTCAGGGCGGGCCCCCTGGACGATGTGCCGGGCCTCGGCGAGTCGCGCAAACAGGCACTGATCAAACACTTCGGTTCCGTGAAGAAGCTGCGGTCCGCGACGATCGACCAGATCTGCGAGGTTCCCGGCATAGGCCGAAAGACGGCGGAGACCATCGCCGTGGCCCTCGCCCAGGCGGCTCCGGCCGCACCCGCCGTGAACACGGCGACTGGAGAGATCATGGAAGACGACGAAGACGCGGCGCCCGAGACGACGGCGGGCACCGCGGAGGAGCCCGTGACCGCGGGCGCCTCGGACGAGCGACGGGGGCAGGAGACATGACCGAGAACGACGCGCGTGAAGCGGAACGGCCGGCGCAGGGCCAGGAAGAACACAAGGAAGCAAGCGAAGATCACGCGGAGCGGGAAGCACCACGGGAAGACGGAGCACAAGTGGGTACGGGCATCGAGACCGCGGGGACCGCAGTCCCTGACGCGGCCATTCCCGAGCTGGTGATCATCTCCGGCATGTCCGGAGCCGGCCGGTCCACGGCCGCCAAGTGTCTGGAGGACCTCGGCTGGTTCGTCGTCGACAACCTGCCGCCCGCCCTGATCCCCACCATGGTGGAGCTCGGGGCCCGCTCCCAGGGCAACGTGGCACGGATCGCCGTCGTCGTCGACGTGCGAGGCCGCCGCTTCTTCGACAACCTCCGCGAATCCCTCGCCGACCTGGAGTCCAAGCACGTCACCCGGCGGATCGTCTTCCTGGAGTCCTCGGACGAGGCCCTGGTGCGCCGCTTCGAGTCCGTGCGCCGGCCGCACCCCCTCCAGGGCGACGGCCGCATCGTGGACGGCATCGCCGCCGAGCGCGAGCTGCTGCGTGAGCTGCGCGGTGACGCCGACCTGGTCATCGACACCTCCAGCCTGAACGTCCACGAGCTGCGCGCCAAGATGGACGCCCAGTTCGCGGGCGAGGAGGAGCCCGAGCTGCGGGCCACCGTCATGTCCTTCGGCTTCAAGTACGGCCTCCCGGTCGACGCCGACCTGGTCGTGGACATGCGCTTCCTCCCCAACCCGCACTGGGTCCCCGAGCTGCGCCCCTTCACCGGCCTGAACGAAGAGGTCTCGGCCTACGTCTTCAACCAGCCCGGTGCCAAGGAGTTCCTCGACCGCTACGCCGAGCTGCTCCAGCTCATCGCCGCCGGATACCGGCGCGAGGGCAAGCGTTATGTGACCATCGCGGTCGGCTGCACCGGCGGCAAGCACCGCTCGGTGGCGACCGCCGAGAAGCTCGCCGCCCGTCTCGCCTCCCAGGGCGTGGAGACCGTGAAGGTGCATCGGGACATGGGGCGCGAGTGACCGGACGTACCACCCTGCGGCTGAACAGGCTGCGCCGGGACACCTCCGGGGAACGCGCCGGCCGGCCGGTCGCGGCGCGCGGTGCCAAGCCGCGCCGCCGTGGTGCTCAGCCCAAGGTCGTCGCCCTCGGCGGCGGCATGGGGCTGTCCGCCTCGCTCGCCGCGCTGCGCCGGATCACCGGAGACCTCACCGCTGTCGTCACCGTGGCCGACGACGGCGGCTCCAGCGGGCGCCTGCGCGACGAGCTGGGCGTCCTCCCGCCCGGTGATCTGCGCAAGGCGCTGGCGGCGCTGTGCGGCGACGACGACTGGGGCCAGACCTGGGCCCGGGTCATCCAGCACCGCTTCCAGTCCAAGGGCGACCTGCACGAACACGCGGTCGGCAATCTGCTGATCGTGGCCCTGTGGGAGCAGCTCGGCGACCACGTCCAGGCCCTGGACCTGGTCGGCAAGCTGCTGGGCGCGCACGGCCGGGTGCTGCCCATGTCCGCCGTGCCCCTGGAGCTCCAGGCCCTGGTCAAGGGGCACGACCCGGACCGGCCCGACGAGGTCGACACGGTCCGGGGCCAGGTGAACGTGGCCCTCACCACCGGTGAGGTCCAGTCCGTGCACGTCGTACCGCACGATCCGCCGGCCGTGCCCGAGGCGGTCGCGGCGGTCCTCGACGCGGACTGGGTGGTGCTCGGCCCCGGCTCCTGGTTCTCCTCGGTGATCCCGCATCTGCTGGTGCCCGAACTCCTGGACGCCCTCATCCAGACGAAGGCGCGCCGGGTACTCTCCCTTAACCTCGCCCCGCAGCCCGGAGAAACCGAAGGCTTCTCCCCGCAGCGTCATTTGGAGGTTTTGGGACGACACGCCCCTAAACTCGCCCTGGACGTGGTGCTGGCCGACGTGGCCGCCGTGCCCGACCGCGACTCTCTCGTCGACGCCGCCAAGCGGTTCGGCGCCGCGGTCGAGCTGGCGCCGGTGGCCCGGACCGACGGATCTCCGCGGCACGACCCGGAGCTGTTGGCCGCCGCGTACGACCGTATTTTTCGGATGCATGGAAGGATCGGCCCATGGCGATGACGGCAGCGGTGAAGGATGAGATTTCCCGGCTCCCCGTCACCCGGACGTGCTGCAGGAAGGCGGAGGTCTCCGCCATTCTGCGGTTCGCGGGCGGCCTTCACCTGGTGAGCGGCCGGATCGTGATCGAGGCGGAGCTCGACACCGCGATGGCGGCGCGCCGCCTGAAGCGCGACATTCTGGAGATCTTCGGCCACAGCTCCGAACTGATCGTGATGGCGCCCGGCGGACTGCGCCGAGGCTCGCGCTACGTCGTGCGCGTCGTCGCGGGCGGCGACCAGCTGGCCCGCCAGACCGGGCTCGTGGACGGCCGTGGCCGCCCGATCCGCGGGCTGCCGCCGCAGGTGGTCTCGGGGGCCACCTGCGACGCCGAGGCGGCCTGGCGCGGGGCGTTCCTGGCCCACGGCTCGCTCACCGAGCCCGGCCGCTCCTCGTCCCTGGAGGTGACCTGCCCGGGACCGGAGGCCGCGCTCGCGCTGGTCGGCGCCGCCCGCCGGCTGTCGATCGCGGCGAAGGCCCGCGAGGTGCGCGGGGTGGACCGTGTGGTCGTCCGCGACGGGGACGCGATCGGCGCGCTGCTGACCCGTCTCGGCGCGCACGAGTCGGTGCTGGCCTGGGAGGAGCGGCGGATGCGCCGCGAGGTCCGCGCCACGGCGAACCGGCTCGCCAACTTCGACGACGCCAACCTGCGCCGCTCGGCGCGCGCCGCCGTCGCCGCCGGGGCCCGCGTCCAGCGCGCCCTGGAGATCCTCGCCGACGAGGTGCCGGAGCATCTCGCCGCCGCCGGACGGCTGCGCATGGAGCACAAGCAGGCCTCCCTGGAGGAGCTCGGCGCCCTCGCCGACCCGCCGCTGACCAAGGACGCCGTCGCGGGCCGTATCCGCCGACTGCTGGCGATGGCCGACAAGCGGGCGCAGGACCTCGGCATCCCCGGGACGGAGTCGAACCTGTCCGAGGAGATGGCGGACAACCTCGCGGGCTGACCCGGACACCGCGGCACGACGTGCACGACGTGCGGGACGACCTGACGGAAGCTCAATACGCCGGTGCCGACACCCACTTGGGTGATCGGCACCGGCGTCCGTCCTTCGGCGAGGCACCCTTGACTTGACCATGAAGTGTCATGAGCCTGGCATCTGTTCGCTGCTGTGGCGGACCAGTGCAAGGGGGGCTCATGAGACGAAGAGCGAGCGCGATCCTCGCTACCGGCGCGCTCCTGCTGGGCGGTGCGGCGATGGCGCCCATCGCCCGGGCGCAGAACGACAGTTCACCCAAGCCCGACGCGAACGCCGTGAAGGTGTTCCGCGCAGAGGTCACGAAGCAGCAGGTACCCCTGCTGCTCGCGGCCGGCCAGGACGGTCACGAACTCGGCGACGCGACCTGGAAGAACGGCAGGAGCACGGTCGAGGTCTACGTCACGGACAAGCAGGCCCGGAAGCTGGAGAAGCAGGGCGTCGACCTCACCGAGCACACGCTCTCCGCCAAGGCGGAGAACCGGGTCGAGGACGCCGCCCAGGGAGTGTTCCGCCCGTACAGCGGGAAGGGCAACCTCCAGGAGGAGATCATCAGGACGGGTCAGGCCAATCCGGGCCTGACCAAGGTCGTCTCCATCGGCAAGACCCTGAACGGCCAGGACATCCTCGCGCTCAAACTGACCAAGGGCGCGAAGAAGACCAAGGACGGCGCCAAGCCGTCGGTGCTGTACATGTCCAACCAGCACGCGCGCGAGTGGATCACGCCCGAGATGACGCGGCGGCTGATGCACTACTACCTGGACAACTACGCGACCGACAAGCGCGTCAAGAAGATCGTCGACTCCACCGAGCTGTGGTTCGTCCTGTCGGCCAACCCCGACGGCTACGACTACACCTTCAAGGACGCCGACACCCGCCAGTGGCGCAAGAACCTGCGGGACGTCAACGGCGACGGCGTCATCTCCACCGGTGACGGCGTGGACCTCAACCGCAACTTCGCCTACAAGTGGGGCTACGACGACGAGGGATCGTCGCCGAACCCCACCAGCGAGACCTACCGCGGCACCACTCCGGCCTCCGAGCCGGAGACCAAGGCCCTGGACGCCTTCGAGAAGCGCGTCGGCTTCACGTACGGCATCAACTACCACTCCGCCGCGGAACTGCTGCTCTACGGAGTGGGCTGGCAGGTGGCGACGCCGACCCCGGACGACGTGCTCTACAAGGCGCTCGCCGGAACCCCCGAGAACTCGGCGATCCCGGGCTACCACCCCCAGGTCTCCTCGGAGCTCTACACCACCAACGGCGAGGCGGACGGCCACGCGGGCAACGTCAACGGCACGGCGATGTTCACCCCTGAGATGTCGACCTGCCAGACCGCGTCGGACCTCGACCCGAACGACGCCTGGAACGCGGCGGACTGCGCCTCCGTCTTCACCTTCCCGGACGACGAGAAGCTGATCGAGCAGGAGTTCGCGAAGAACGTCCCGTTCGCGCTCTCCGTCGCCGAGACCGCGGCCCACCCCGACCAGCCGGCCTCCTCGGTCGGCATCGACGCCCCCGACTTCACCCCCGTCACCTTCGCCACGTCGTACTCCCGCGGGGCCGACCAGGAGATCTCCGTCGTCGCCCGCAGGTCCGTGCGCGACAAGGAGCTCAAGTACCGCGTCAACGGCGGCCGTACGCACGACATGGCGCTCAGGCCCTGGCAGGGCGGCGAGACCTACGGCGGCTACGACAACCTCTACTTCGACGAGTACCGCGCCAAGGTCAAGGACGGCGACCCCGGCGACAAGGTCGAGGTGTGGTTCACCGGCGAGACCAGGAAGGGAAAGCCCACCACCGGCCCGCACTTCACGTACACCGTGGCCGAACGGCCGCGGGCCGACGTGCTCGTGGTGGCCGAGGAGGGCGCGGCCGCCACGCAGGCGCAGACGTACGTCGACGCGCTGAAGGCCAACGGGGAGAAGGCCCTCGTCTGGGACGTCGCCACCCAGGGCGCGCCGGACGCGCTCGGCGTCCTCGGTCACTTCGGGACCGTCGTCCACTACACGGGCGCCCTGCGGCCCGGCAACGCCACCCAGCTCCAGCTGCGGGCCTTCCTCAACGAGGGCGGCAAGCTGGTCGAGGCGGGCGAGCTGGCCGGCGGCAGCGTCGACCTCGGGGGCGGCACCCTCTCGAACGACTTCAGTCAGTACTACCTGGGCGCCTACTCCCGTACCTCCACCCCTGGCGCCAGCGGCTTCACCGGCTCGGGGAAGCTCGGCGGCGCCACCGGAACCCTCGGCGCCGCGCCCGGCAACCCGCTGAACGCGGCCGGCACCTACGGCGTCACCTCGGACTCGCTCGCCGCCACGCAGTACCCGCAGTTCGCCTCCAGCGCGGGAGCGGGCCAGTTCACCGGGACCGTCAACCCGTACGGACCGTACGCGGGCTCCTACATGGCCGCCGCGGTCCACACGGACGACGCCTACAAGCGCCTCACCCGCACCGTCGACCTCACCGGGGTCGGCGCGGCCGACAAGCCGACACTCCGTTCCCAGATCCTGTGGGACACCGAGCCCGGCTACGACCACGCGGTCGTCGAGGTCCACACGACCGGCGCCGACGACTGGACCACGCTTCCCGAGGCGGGCGGTGCCACCTCGGCCACCGTTCCCACCGAGTGCGAGGCCGGCTTCCTCGCCCGGGAACACCCCTGGATCAAGCACTACCTGACCGTGAACGCGGCCGGCTGCACCGGCACCGGCACCAGCGGCTCGTGGAACAGCCTCACCGGCGCCTCCAGCGGGTGGCAGCAGGTCGAGTTCGACCTGAGCGCGTACGCCGGCAAGTCGGTCGAGGTCTCGTTCAGCTACATCAGTGACCCGAGCGCGGGCGGCCACGGTCTCCTCGTCGACAACGCCTCCCTCGTCGTCGGCGGCACCGCCACCGAGACGGAGGGCTTCGAGTCGTCGTTCGGAGCCTGGAGCGTCGCCGGACCTCCCGCGGGCAGCCCGGCCGTTCTGCGGAACTGGGCGCGCACGGGAGAGCTGTTCAAGACATATGGAGCGGTCACCACCGACGACTCCGTACTGCTGGGCTTCGGCCTGGAACACATCACCGCGGCAGCCGACCGCGCGGCTCTGATCGGAAAGGCGCTCTCGGCACTGCACAGTTGACTGTGCGTGACCATCGCATGAACGGCGTGGGTGATCCGTACCCCTACTGGCGGGTACGGATCACCCTGCCGTGTATGGCCCTACTCGATGTCACTCCGGGGCCTCCAGGGAGGTAGGGTCGGAGGCGGTCGGGGACATCCCATACAACTCGCCGACATCTGAGTCGGCGTACCTAACGAGGAGATCGGTTCGTGACGATCCGCGTAGGCATCAACGGCTTTGGCCGCATCGGTCGTAACTACTTCCGCGCGCTGCTGGAGCAGGGTGCTGACATCGAGATCGTGGCTGTCAACGACCTGGGTGACACCGCGACCACCGCCCACCTTCTGAAGTACGACACCATCCTGGGCCGCCTCAAGGCCGAGGTGTCGCACACCGCCGACACGATCACCGTCGACGGGCACACGATCAAGGTCCTGTCCGAGCGCAACCCCTCCGACATCCCGTGGGGCGAGCTGGGCGTCGACATCGTCATCGAGTCGACCGGCATCTTCACGAAGAAGGCCGACGCCGAGAAGCACATCGCCGGCGGCGCCAAGAAGGTCCTCATCTCGGCTCCGGCCAAGGACGAGGACATCACGATCGTGATGGGCGTCAACCAGGACAAGTACGACCCGGCGAACCACAACATCATCTCCAACGCGTCCTGCACCACCAACTGTGTGGCGCCGATGGCCAAGGTTCTCGACGAGAACTTCGGCATCGTCAAGGGCCTGATGACGACGGTTCACGCGTACACGAACGACCAGCGCATCCTGGACTTCCCGCACTCGGACCTGCGTCGCGCCCGCGCCGCCGCCGAGAACATCATCCCGACCACGACGGGTGCCGCCAAGGCCACCGCCCTGGTCCTCCCGCAGCTCAAGGGCAAGCTGGACGGCATCGCCATGCGCGTCCCGGTCCCGACCGGTTCGGCCACCGACCTGGTCGTGACGCTGCAGCGCGAGGTCACCAAGGACGAGGTCAACGCCGCGTTCAAGAAGGCCGCCGATGACGGCGACCTCAAGGGCTTCCTGGCGTACACCGAGGACCAGATCGTCTCCTCGGACATCGTCGGCGACCCGGCGTCCTGCACCTTCGACTCCTCCCTGACCATGGTCCAGGAGGGCAACACGGTGAAGATCCTCGGCTGGTACGACAACGAGTGGGGTTACTCCAACCGCCTCGTCGACCTCACGGTCTTCGTCGGCGGCCAGCTCTAACTCCCAGAGCAGGCACCTCGATGTGAGCCAGGGCTCGGGCAGCGCGACGCCGCGCTGTCCGGGCCCTGTGCTACGTAGTGATCGATCAGCCCTCTCGGATCTGAAGAGCCTTCCCTAGGAGTCCCTTTATGAAGACGATCGACGAGCTTCTCGCCGAAGGCGTGGACGGCAAGCGGGTCTTCGTCCGCGCCGACCTCAACGTCCCGCTGGCCGACGGCCTCATCACCGACGACGGCCGCATCCGCGCCGTCCTGCCCACCGTCAAGGCCCTGGCCGGGGCGGGCGCCAAGGTGATCGTCGCCTCGCACCTGGGCCGTCCCAAGGGCGCCCCGGACCCGGCCTTCTCCCTGCTCCAGCCCGCCGAGCGCCTCGGTGAACTGCTCGGTGCGCCGGTCGCGTTCGCGCAGGACACGGTCGGCCCCGCCGCCCACGACGCGGTGAACGGCCTGGAGCCCGGTCAGGTCGCGGTCATCGAGAACCTCCGCTTCAACGCCGGCGAGACGTCCAAGGACGACACCGAGCGCGGCGAGTTCGCCGACCAGCTCGCCGCCCTGGCCGATGTCTACGTGGGCGACGGCTTCGGCGCCGTGCACCGCAAGCACGCCTCGGTGTACGACCTCCCGGCCCGCCTGCCGCACTACGCCGGCTACCTCATCGCCACCGAGGTCGGCGTCCTGAAGAAGCTCACCGAGGACGTCCGGCGGCCCTACGCCGTCGCGCTCGGCGGCTCCAAGGTCTCCGACAAGCTCGCCGTCATCGACCAGCTGCTCGGCAAGGCCGACCGCATCCTGATCGGCGGCGGCATGGCCTTCACCTTCCTCAAGGCCAAGGGCTACGAGGTCGGCTCCTCGCTGCTGCAGGAGGACCAGATCCCGGCCGTCACCGAGTACATGGAGCGCGCCGAGAAGCTGGGCGTCGAGCTGGTGCTCCCGGTCGACGTCGTGGTCGCCCCCGGATTCCCGGACCTGAAGACCAAGGCGCCCACCGAGCACAGCGCCGTCGACGCGGACCAGATGCCCGAAGGGCAGCTGGGCCTGGACATCGGCCCGAAGACCGGTGCCCTGTACGCAGCCAAGCTCGCCGACGCCGAGACCGTGTTCTGGAACGGTCCCATGGGCGTCTTCGAGCACCCCGACTACGCCGAGGGCACCAAGGCGGTCGCCCAGGCCCTTCTCGACTCCGAGGCCTTCACGGTCGTCGGTGGTGGCGACTCCGCCGCCGCCGTGCGCACCCTGGGCTTCGACGAAACGGCATTCGGCCACATCTCGACCGGTGGTGGCGCCTCCCTCGAATACCTCGAGGGCAAGACGCTCCCCGGCCTCGCCGCACTGGAGGACTGACCTAGATGAGCACGCGCACGCCGCTGATGGCGGGCAACTGGAAGATGAACCTCAACCACCTCGAGGCCATCGCGCACGTCCAGAAACTCGCCTTCGCCCTGGCGGACAAGGATTACGAGGCCTGCGAGGTCGCCGTCCTGCCGCCCTTCACCGACCTGCGCTCCGTGCAGACCCTGGTCGACGGCGACAAGCTCAAGATCAAGTACGGTGCCCAGGACCTCTCGGCGCAGGACTCCGGTGCCTACACCGGTGAGATCTCCGGCTCGATGCTGGCCAAGCTGAAGTGCACGTTCGTGGCCGTCGGCCACTCCGAGCGCCGGCAGTACCACAACGAGACCGACGAGATCGTGAACGCCAAGGTCAAGGCCGCCTACAAGCACGGTCTGACCCCGATCCTGTGCGTCGGCGAGGAGCTGGACGTCCGCGAGGCGGGCAACCACGTCGCGCACACGCTCGCGCAGGTCGAGGGCGGTCTCAAGGACATTCCGGCCGAGCAGGCCGAGTCCGTCGTGATCGCGTACGAGCCCGTCTGGGCCATCGGCACCGGCAAGGTCTGCGGCTCCGACGACGCGCAGGAGGTCTGCGCCGCGATCCGCGCCAAGCTCGCCGAGCTGTACTCGCAGGAGCTGGCCGACCAGGTCCGCATCCAGTACGGCGGCTCGGTGAAGTCCGGGAACGTCGCCGAGATCATGGCGAAGCCCGACATCGACGGCGCTCTGGTCGGTGGTGCGTCGCTCGACGCCGACGAGTTCGTCAAGATCGTCCGGTTCCGCGACCAGTAAGTATGCGGTAGCGGCGATTCGTCGTACCCTTGCGGGGGTCTGGTGCCGTTGCACCGGACCCCCGTCGTCCATCCAGTTCCGAGGAAGTTGGTCCAGCCGTGGTTTTGGGGTTCTCGATCGCCCTGATCGTCTTCAGCCTGCTGCTGATGCTGCTGGTGCTGATGCACAAGGGAAAGGGCGGCGGCCTGTCCGACATGTTCGGTGGCGGCATGCAGTCGTCCGTCGGCGGCTCCTCGGTCGCCGAGCGCAACCTCGACCGCATCACCCTGATGATCGGTCTGCTCTGGTTCGCGTGCATTGTCGTGCTCGGCGTTTTGATGAAGATCAACAACTGATCACCGCCCTACATCGGTACGGCAGCACAACTGCACATTACGCAAGCACATTCCGCACGTAAGGCCCCATGTCCGGTACGCGCCCTCAGGCGCGGCCTATCATGGGGCTTGCGTCTAGGGGTGGGGATGTAACTCCAATCACTGGACGCGCGTTGGGCCTTACGTAGACTGAGGCGCTCGCAGCGAAGCGTCACGCCGACTCGCTTCGCGGCACCATCACGCAGGGAGTTACGACCGTGGCAAGTGGCAACGCGATCCGAGGAAGCCGGGTCGGGGCGGGGCCGATGGGCGAGGCCGAGCGCGGCGAGTCCGCGCCGCGGCTGCGCATCTCCTTCTGGTGCTCCAACGGGCACGAGACGCAGCCCAGCTTCGCCAGCGACGCGCAGGTCCCCGACACCTGGGACTGTCCGCGCTGCGGCTTCCCCGCCGGACAGGACCGGGACAACCCGCCGGACCCGCCGCGCACCGAGCCGTACAAGACGCACCTCGCGTACGTGCGGGAGCGGCGCAGCGACGCGGACGGCGAGGCGATCCTCGCCGAGGCGCTCGCCAAACTGCGGGGCGAAATCTAGGAGTTGAGAACCGGCCGGGCGCCCACAGGTGCCTGGCCGGAGCAGTTTCACGGCGCCCGGGCGCGGGCTCTGTTGCGCGCCGGGACGCGCGCCGACGATCGCCGACCCCGTGGATCGGCGGCGCACGATGCGGGCCGTCGACACCGTGCGCGGCACGCCGGCCGCCTGCCTCGCCCTGGCCGTCGGGCTCGGGCCCGCGTCGGTCGGCCTGCTGATCGCCCTCGCCTTCACCCTGATCACCCTCCGGACACCCTTCGACAGCGCGTCCACGGCTCTGCTCCCGGCGCCGGTGGACCGAGCGGCGCTCGGCGGCGCCGACGCGCGGCTGATGTCCGGCCGGCAACCGGCCGGCGGCCTGCTCGCGAGCCCGTGCTGCTGCTCGGCCTGATGAACAGGGTGCGGAACGTCAACCAGCTCACGCTGATGCAGCAGCGCAGCCCGGAATCCATGATCGGGCGCGTCAGCCCGGCGTCCCGCGCGGCCTCGGCCTCGGGCACCTGCTCGTGCCCTGCCGGGCGGTGCCGTCGCGGCGGTCCGCGGGCTGCCGCAGCGGCCCTGTTCGCGGCCTGTTCGCGGCCCTGTTCTTCGCCCTCGCCGTCATCGCGCTGATACCTGCGGTCAAGCGGGACGTATCTGTTGTTGAGCCGGAGGACGGCGCCACGACAGCTCACGTCCAGCCCTGATCAATTAGGTTGGGACCGGCAGCGGGGCAAGGTACGCAGCAGCACAGGCAGGAAAGAAGGCGGAAGTCCGAGATGAACGCAGAAAGCCGTACCCGGCTCAACCACACGCCCGAGTGGACCGCTCTGGCCGAGCACCGCGAGGAGCTCGCGGACACCCATCTGCGCGACCTGTTCGCGGCCGATCCCGGGCGCGGCTCCGGGTACTCGCTCCAGGTCGGCGATCTCCACGTCGACTACTCGAAGCACCTGGTCACCGACGAGACGCTGCGGCTGCTGCGCGAGCTGGCGGTGGCGACCGATGTGTTCGGGCTGCGGGACGCGATGTTCCGGGGCGAGAAGATCAATGTGACCGAGGACCGGGCGGTGCTGCACACGGCGTTGCGGGCGCCGCGGGACGCGGTGGTGGAGGTCGACGGGGAGAACGTCGTGCCGGGCGTGCACGCGGTGCTGGACAAGATGGCGGGTTTCGCCGGGCGGGTCCGTTCGGGTGAGTGGACCGGGCACACCGGCAGGCGCATCAAGAACGTGGTGAACATCGGTATCGGTGGTTCGGATCTGGGTCCGGCGATGGCGTACGAGGTGCTGCGTTCGTTCACCGACCGGGGTCTGACGCTGCGTTTCGTGTCGAACGTGGACGGCGCGGATCTGCATGAGGCGGTGCGGGACCTGGACCCGGCGGAGACGCTGTTCGTCATCGCGTCGAAGACGTTCACGACGATCGAGACGATCACGAACGCCACCTCGGCGCGCTCGTGGCTGCTGACCGGGCTGAAGGCCGGTCAGGAGGCGGTGGCGCGGCATTTCGTGGCGTTGTCGACGAATGCCGAGAAGGTCGCGGACTTCGGGATCGACACGGCCAACATGTTCGAGTTCTGGGACTGGGTCGGGGGCCGCTACTCCTACGACTCGGCGATCGGGCTCTCGCTGATGATCGCGATCGGTCCGGACCGGTTCCGGGAGATGCTCGACGGTTTCCACCTGGTCGACGAGCACTTCCGCACGGCTCCCGCCGAGGCCAACGTGCCGTTGCTGCTGGGTCTGCTGGGCATCTGGTACGGCAACTTCCACGACGCGCAGTCGCACGCCGTCCTGCCGTACTCGCACTACCTGTCGAAGTTCACCGCCTATCTCCAGCAGCTGGACATGGAGTCCAACGGCAAGTCCGTGGACCGTGACGGCAACCCGGTCGAGTGGCAGACCGGCCCGGTGGTGTGGGGCACGCCCGGCACCAACGGCCAGCACGCCTACTACCAGTTGATCCACCAGGGCACCAAGCTGATCCCCGCCGACTTCATCGGCTTCGCCAACCCCGTCGGCGAGCTCAGCGACGAACTCCAGGCGCAGCACGACCTGTTGATGGCGAACTTCTTCGCGCAGACCCAGGCGCTGGCCTTCGGCAAGACCCCGGACGAGGTGCGCGCCGAGGGTGTGCCCGTGGAACTGGTGCCGCACAAGACGTTCCAGGGCAACCACCCCACGACCACGATCCTGGCGAGGGAGCTGACCCCCTCGGTCCTCGGCCAGCTGATCGCGCTCTACGAGCACAAGGTGTTCGTCCAGGGCGCCGTCTGGAACATCGACTCCTTCGACCAGTGGGGCGTCGAGCTCGGCAAGGTGCTCGCCAAGCGCGTCGAACCCGCCCTGACCGAGGGCGCGGACGTGCCCGGGCTGGACGAGTCGACCAAGGCACTGGTCAGCAAGTACCGGGAGCTGCGCGGCCGTTAGGCACGCATGCGTGGAAGCGGGCGGCGGGAGTCCGTCCGCTTCCCGTGGACCCGCCGCCCGGCGGCTTCGTTCCGCCGTGGGGGACTCCTTCCGGGTCGTGGGACCCGTACGCCCCATCCCCGCGGCATCCCGTCGGGCCCGTTTCCGTCGGGCGGTCCGTACGTCCCCCACCTTCAGGGGGAACCCGCCCGCGCCCGGCACGCGGCAGAACCCGTACGGGGGCGGGTCGTACGGGACCTGACCGGGATCAGGCCGCCGCGCTGAGGGTGTCCGCCAGCCGGCGGCGGGCCGCTCGGGACGCCGGCAGGGCGGCGAGCGCTGCGGCGCCCAGCACGGCGGCGCCGCCGAACAGCAGCAGAAGCAGGGCGGACGGTCCTCGGGCGACGCCCGCGCCGATGCCGCTCGACCTGCCCTGGGCGTCGATCAGCCAGTGCGCGAGGGGCAGCCCCAGGGCCGTACCGACGAGGACCGCCGCGAAGGCCGTGCACCCTGTGGCCGTCACGGTGATCGCGGTGATCTGCCGCGGCGTCAGCCCGATCGCCTTCAGCGCCAGCAGATCCCGCTCGCCCTCGCGGACCGTGCCGCCGATCGCGGTGAGCAGCTCGATGAGCCCGATCAGGGCCAGCACGGCGATCAGTCCCACGACGACTCCGCGCAGCGGCGAGAGCCCGTCGGCAGGATTGGTCACGGCGTGCACGTCGAAGCGTCCGTGCGCGGCGGTGGCCAGTTCCGTGGCCACCCGGTGGGGGTCCGCGCCCGGGCGCAGCCGGAGCTGGTAGAGGGTCGGCCGGAGTTCCGGGTCGTTCTCTCGGAGAGTGTCGAGCGAGGTGGAGATGACCCGGCCGCCGTTCTCCGGCTCGATGCTCCGACCCACGATGTGCAGGATCTGCGGCTGAGGGCCCACGGTCACGCGTACCCAGTCGCCGACCCGCACGTCCAGCAGGTCGAGCAGGCCCTGGCCGGCCACCGCCTCGTCGGGGCCGCGCGCCGGGCGGCCCTCGGCCAGCGAGAACGGGTAGGGGTCCTGGCGTGTGCCGAGGCCGCGCAGCGCGATCGTGCCGGTCTGGCCGGGGACCAGGGCGGGCACCTGGATGCCCGGGTGGACGCCGGTGACCTGCGGGTTCCGGTCGAGCAGGGCCCGTACGCCGGAATCGCTCAGAGTCCCGTCCGGCCGGACGGTGAGCGCGGCCGCGAGACCGAGCTCCTCGGGCCTGTTGTGGAAGCGGTCGATGGTCGTCCAGGCACTCATGGCCACCACGATCAGCAGCAGGGGCAGTGCGAGGCGGGCGACCGTGGCCGACGAGCGCGGCCGACGGGTGAACGCCTTGTGCCAGCCCAGGACCAGTGCGGACGGCAGCCGCAGGCCCAGCGCCCCGTATGCCAGACGCGGCAGCCCGCCACCGAGCGGTGCCGCGGCGCGCAGCCCCGGCACCGGTGACACCCGTCCGGCCCGCCACGCGGCGAGCCCGGTGGTCGCGGCGATGAACAGCACCGCGCCCGCGGGCACCGAGAAGAGCGCCGCGGTGTGTCCCGGCAGTCCCTGCCACACGCCGACCGCGTCCCCGAGACGCCCCGGGACCCGGCTGCCCAGCGCCTGCGTGAGGGCACCCGCGAGCACGGCGCCCAGGAGCGCGAACGCCACGTGCTGCAGCAGGAAGATCCGTACCACCTGGCCCGGCGTGAAGCCGATCGCCTTCAGCACCGAGATGTCCCGCAGATGGCCACGGATACGGGTGCCGATCGCACCGTGCACGGCGAGCCCGGCGGCGACCAGCGCACCCAGGCCGAACAGGCCGAGAACCTGCCCGAGCAGCCGGTTGTCGCCCTGCGCCTCGGCCCGCGCCTGCTGCCAGGAGGAGACCTCGGTGACCGCACCGGCGCCGAGGAGGGTGACGGCCCGCTGGACCGCGTAGTCCGTGTCGCCGGGATCGGTCAGCCGCAGCCCGATCACCTGCCCGGCGCGTCCGGGGGTGCCCCGCACGGCCGACGGGAGCGCCCACACCAGACCGGACCGCTCGCCCGGGCTGTACCGGGGCTCGGCGCTGTCGGCCACGCCCAGCACGGTCAGCTCCCGGGCGGTGCCGGGCACGGTGAGGGTGTCGCCCGGTTCGGCCCACAGCGCCCGGGCGAGGCTGCTCTCCAGGACCACGCCGTCCGCCTCGGTGGGATCGAGCCAGCGTCCGGAGGCGAGCAGCGGGCGCCCCGTGGCGGGCTGCTCGGTGGCGCCGCGCAGTTCGACCACGGCACGGGTCCCCCGTGACTCGACGGCGGTCGCGGCCGTGGGGTAGGGGCCCGCGACGGAGTCCACGCCGTCCACGTCGGCGAGGCGGTCCGCGTCCGAGGACGGACCGGTGTGGATCCACACGTGCGCCCCGTGCGACTGGGTGAAGACCCGCTGCCAGGGGTTGGTCGCGTAGCCGAAGAGCGCGGTGGCCAGCAACAACGAGGCGACGATCCCGGCGGTGGCGAGCACGATGAACAGCGCCTCACCCCGGTGGGTGCGCAGATCGGCGTGCGCCCAGCGCAGCGTGGCACGCATCTCAGTCCTTCAGTTCCAGCACGCCGGATATCCCCACGCCCCGCGACGGCGTGCCGTCGAGTTCCGCGTCGTCGGCGATCCTGCCGTCGAAGAAACTGATCACGCGGTCCGCGGCGCTCGCGAGCCGCGCGTCGTGGGTGACCAGCACGATCGTCTGGCCGCGCTGGTGGAAACGGGACAGCAGCCGGGTCACCTCGCGGGTGCCCTTGCTGTCCAGGCTGCCTGCGGGCTCGTCGGCGAGCAGCAGGGGCGGATGGTTGACCAGCGCCCTCGCCAGTGCGACGCGCTGCTGCTCACCGCCGGACAGCTCGCCCGGCATGCTGCGCTCCTTGCCCTGAAGGCCCAGCTCGGCGAGCAGCTGTTCGCGCTCGGCGCGCGCCTGCTTGGGAGAGGCCCCGGCGAGCAGGGCGGGCAGCTCGACGTTGTCGGCGACCGACAGGTTCGACACCAGGTTGAAGAACTGGAACACGATGCCGATGCGGCGCCGGCGCTCGACCGCCCAGCGGGCCTCGCCGTATCCGTCCGTGCAGACACCGTCCAGCCAGATGCTGCCGGAATCCGGCCGCTGGAGCCCGCCGAGCAGATGCAGCAGGGTCGACTTCCCGGCGCCGGACGGGCCGGTGACGGCCACGAACTCGCCCCGCCGTACGGAGAGGTCGACGCCGCGCACGGCGTGTGCGGGAGCCCCTTCGCCGTAGTGGGTCTTGACCAGGTTCTCCGCGCGCAGCACAGCGGTCTCCCCGGCACGCGGCGAAGGGCTCTCGGGCTGCGTCGACGGGTTCTCGGCGCGCGGCGCGGGAGGGGTGCGGCTCATTCCTGCTCCTCCAACTCCTCCTGGCAGCGTTCCAGCCAGTCGAGATCGGCCTGCAGATGCAGCATGGCGCCCTCGATGAGCAGCTGGGAGATGCGGTTGTCCCGGTTCTCGGTCGTGGCGAGCTTCGACAGTTCGCGCATGGTGTTCAGATACCGGCGCCGCTGCTTGTTGATCAGGGCGACCTGGTCGGCGAGACCGGTCTGCGGCGCGAGCGCGAGCTTCATGAAGAACTCGTCCCGTACCCGCGGTTCGTCCGCCGCCTCCTCGTACCAGGCGCGCAGCGCCTCCCGCCCGGTGTCGGTGAGGTGGTAGATCTTCTTGTTGGGCCGGCTCGACTGCTCGACTTCCTCGCCCTCGATCAGTCCCGACTTCTCAAGGCGGCCGAGCGTCACATAGATCTGGCCGACGTTCGGCTGAGGGTACGCGGAGCCCAACAGTTGCTCAAGGCCCTGCTTGAGCTCGTAGCCATGGGCCGGTCCGCGCGCCAGCAGGGCCAGGAGGGGCAGCCGCACTCGTGCTCTCCTCCCCCTCTTCTCTCTCTTTTTCTCGGTTCGCCCTCGGGGCGTCCCGGCCGCTCACGGCATGCTCGTCATCTGTTGCGGGTCCATGTGCCGAACACCGATGAGCCGGAGGCCAATGTGCCGCAGGCCCTAGTATCGCCCATACCTAACAGGTATACATGGCCTCTGACTCCGGGCGAAGGTGCCCGGTGCCGGTGTACAGGGAGGAACCTATGCGGTGGATACGCGCCGCCGGTAGGGGCCTCCTGGTCGTCGCGGTGGTCCTGTCCGGTTACGTCGCCTCGGGTTCGCCCGCCGACAGCGCGCGCGGGGGCGGACGCGGTCCGCTGACGCTGGCCACCGCCGGTGACCTCACCAACTATCTCGGGCCGCTGCTCGACGACTGGAACCGCGCGCACCCCGGCGAGAAGGTCACCCTCGTCGAACTCCCCGACTCCGCGGACGAGACCCACGCGCAGATGACCACCGACCTGCGCGGCGGTGACCGGAGCCGCTTCGACGTCCTCAACATCGATGTCGCGTGGACCTCGGAGTTCGCCGCCGCGGGCTGGATCTCCCCGCTGCCCCGCGACCGCTTCCCGCTCGACGGCTTCCTGTCGCCGGTGGCCGACACGGCGAGGTACGACGGGAGGCTGTACGCCGTCCCGTACGTCACCAACGCCGGTCTGCTCCTCTACCGCAAGGACGTCCTGGCCAAGGAAGGCGTCGCGCCGCCACGCACCTGGGCCGAGCTGGAGAAACAGGCGAGGACCATCGCGCCGAAGTACGGACTCGACGGATACGCGGGCCAGTTCCTGCCCTACGAGGGCCTCACCGTGAACGCCGCCGAGGCGGTCTACTCGGCGGGCGGCACGATCCTCGGCGACGAGGGCGAGCGCGTCACCGTGGACTCCGCGGCGGCCCGCGAGGGCATCGGCTTCCTCGCCGACGGCGTTCGCGACGGCTGGATACCGAGGAAGGCGCTGACCTACAAGGAGCAGGAGTCCAAACAGGCCTTCCAGGACGGCCATCTCCTCTTCCTGCGCAACTGGCCCTACGCCTACGTCAGCGCCTCCGCCCCGGGGTCGGCCGTCGCGGGGAAGGTCGGCGCGGTTCCGCTGCCAGGCCCCGACGGACCGGGGACGAGCGTGCTCGGCGGTTCGAACCTCGCGGTCAACGCGAGGGCCGAGCACCCCGATTCCGCCGCGAGGCTGATCGCGTACCTCACGAGTGAGCGGGTGCAGCGGCAGGTCCTCACCAAGGGCGCGCTGCCGCCCGTACGGGCCGACCTCTACGAGGATCCGGAGCTGGTCCGGAAGTTCCCGTACCTGCCGACGCTGCGTGCCGGTGTGCGCGCCGCCGCGCCGCGCCCCAAGAGCCCTCGCTACGACCAGGTGAGCCTCGCCGTGCAGGCCGTGGTGCACGACGCGATGACCGGGGCCCAGACGCCCGAGGCCGCCGTGCGCCGGCTGGCGCGCGAACTGGCCGACATCTCGCGCCGGGGCTGAGCCCCTTCTTCGTCGCATCCAGCGACCCTTCCTAGTTACATGTTAGGTAACGCCGCCGTCTCATCTCGGACGGGGCGGGCCAAAAAATGCCCATTTAAAGGGGCAGCTTTCCCTGACCTCTCGCCTGCTCGTTGACATCTCCGCGACATGCCTACCTAACATGCATGCATAACCGAAGGCACGCACAGACAGGTCAACGGGTGACGCTCAACATGCACCGCTGGTGGCGCGACGCAGTGATCTACCAGGTGTACGTCCGGAGCTTTCTGGACAGCACCGGGGACGGCATCGGCGATCTCGCCGGCGTCCGGGCCGGACTGCCGTATCTGAAGAAGCTCGGGGTGGACGGCATCTGGCTGAGCCCCTTCTACCCCTCGCCGCAGCACGACCACGGTTACGACGTGGCCGACCACTGCGACGTGGACCCGCTCTTCGGCGACCTCGCCGAGTTCGACCTGCTGATGACGGACGCCCGGCGCCTCGGCGTCCGGGTGCTCCTGGACATCGTCCCCAACCACTGCTCCAGCGAGCACCCGTGGTTCCGCGAGGCGCTGGACTCGGCGCCCGGCGGCACCGCCCGCGCCCGCTTCCACTTCGCCGACGGCCGGGGGCCGGACGGCGCCGAACCGCCCAACAACTGGCACGCCATGTTCGGCGGCCCCGCCTGGAGCAGGGTCACCGAGCGGGACGGCACGCCCGGACAGTGGTACCTCCACATGTTCACGCCGGAGCAGCCCGACCTGAACTGGCGCAACCCCGAGGTCGGCGGCCACTTCGACCACGTACTGCGCTTCTGGCTCGACCGGGGCGTCGACGGCTTCCGCATCGACGTGGCCGCCGGGCTCTACAAGCACCCCGGCCTGCCGGACTCGCCCGACCCCGAGGCCGACGCCCGCACCCGCGACTCGGTCAACCCGCTCGCCTGGAACCAGCCGGAGGTGCACGACGTCTGGCGCCACTGGCGGTCCGTGTGCGAGGAGTACACCGCCGAGGACGGCCGGGAGCGGCTGCTCGTCGGCGAGGTCTCCGTGCCGACCGCCCGCGAACACGCCCGGTACGTCCGCCACGACGAGCTGCACCAGGCCTTCTTCTTCGACCTGCTGAGCGCGCCCTGGAACGCCGACGCCTTCCGCAAGGTCATCTCCGAGGCCATGCAGGACATCGCCGGCACCGGCTCGACGGTCACCTGGGTGCTCAACAACCACGACCAGGTCCGCACGGTCACCCGCTACGGCGAACTGGGCACCGAGGGCAGCGGTCTGGGTGCCGCCCGCGCCCGCGCCGCGGCGCTGCTGATGCTGGCACTGCCCGGAGCCGCGTACATCTACCAGGGCGAGGAGCTCGGACTGCCCGAGGTCGTCGACCTTCCCGACGACGTGCTCACCGATCCGATATTCCGCCGCACCGGAAGCCGCGCACGCATCCGCGACGGCTGCCGGGTGCCGCTGCCGTGGTCGGGGCACGCGTCGCCGTTCGGTTTCACCTCGGGTGCGGAGAGCGCCAAGCCGTGGCTGCCGCAGCCCGCCTACTTCGCCGAGTACGCCACCGACCGCGCCCTCGCCGACACCCGCTCCTTCTGGCACCTCTACCGCGACGGACTCCAACTGCGCTCCGGGCTACCCCAGTTGGGGGAGGGGGAGCTGCGCTGGCTGGACACCCAGCCCGGTGTCCTCGGCTTCGTCCGCGGCGACGGCCTGGTGTGTGCCGTCAACTTCGGCTCGGCACCCGCGCCCGCGCCGGTCTCCGGCACCCCGCTGCTCTCCAGCGGCCCCTGCGCCCCGGGCGTCCTGCCCGGCGCGACGGCCGCCTGGTGGATCAGCGACTCCACCAATCCCTGAGCCCTCCTGCCTGGTCCGGGCCCACGACCTTCCCGCCGAGCCCCGCTCTCCTTCCAGCACTCCTTGACGATCCGTCAATTCCCATTTCCCCGAAGGGACATCAACGATGATGCGACGACGTACGACCCTGCTCGCGAGCTGCACCGCCCTCGCCCTGGCACTCGGCGCGACCGCCTGCGGAGGCGGCCCCGTCTCCGCGGGCGGCGGCGACAAGTCGCTCGACGGCCAGACGATCACCGTGGCCGGTGTCTGGTCCGGCAGCGAGCAGAAGAACTTCCAGAAGGTGCTGGACGCCTTCACCGAGAAGACCGGCGCCAAGACGCGGTTCGTCTCCACCGGCGACAACGTCTCCACCGTGATCGGCAGCAAGATCGAGGGCGGCAAGGCCCCCGAGGTGGTGATGGTCCCGCAGGTCGGCGTGCTCCAGCAGTTCGCGAAGCAGGGCTGGCTCGAGCCGCTGTCCAAGAAGGCCGGGGCCGCGGTCGACGCCGACTACGCGAGCGTGTGGAAGAACTACGGCAGCGTCGACGGCACGCTGTACGGGCTCTACTTCAAGGCCGCTCACAAGTCCACCGTCTGGTACAGCCCCGAGGCTCTCGACCGGGCGGGCGTCGAGCCGCCGACGACCTACGACGCGATGCTGAAGGCCGGGCACACGGTCTCCGACTCGGGTCTCGCCGCCTTCTCCGTCGCCGGACAGGACGGCTGGACGCTCACCGACTGGTTCGAGAACATCTACCTCTCCCAGGCCGGGCCGGAGAAGTACGACGCCCTGGCCACCCACAGGATCAAGTGGACCGACCCGACGGTGGTCGAGGCCCTCACCACCCTCGGCAAGCTCTTCAAGGACAAGCAGCTGATGGCCGGGGGCCAGAAGGGGGCCCTGAACACCGACTTCCCGGGCTCCGTCGAGAAGGTATTCGGGCCCGAGCCCCAGGCCGGCATGGTCTACGAGGGCGACTTCGTCGCCGGGGTCGCCAAGGACCAGTTCGGCAGGAAGATCGGCGAGAACGCGAACTTCTTCCCCTTCCCCGCGGTAGCCGGCGGGAAGGCCCCCGTGGTCAGCGGCGGCGACGCGGCCGTCGTCCTCAAGGACGGCAAGAACCAGAAGGCCGCCATGCGGTTCCTGGAGTACCTGACGACCCCCGAGGCGTCCGCGGTCTGGGCCGGAGCGGGTGGCTTCCTGTCCCCGAACAAGAAGCTCGACCTCGCCGCCTACGGTGACGACGTCACCCGCGAGACCGCCAAGTCCCTCGTCGCGGCCGGGGATTCGGTCCGCTTCGACATGTCCGACCAGGCCCCGGCCGCGTTCGGCGGCACCAAGGGCGCCGGTGAGTGGAAGATCCTCCAGGACTTCCTGCGCAACCCGTCCGACCCGAAGGGGACCGCGGCCGAGCTGGAGAGCGCGGCGGCCAAGGCGTACAAGGGCTGATCGCGCATGACCGCCACGCTCCTGAAAGAGGCGAGCCCGCCGCCGGTCGCCCCGGCCGACCGCAGACGGCGGGCCCGGCGCCGCGGCCGGGTCGTCGCCCTCGCCTTCGTCCTGCCCGCCCTGCTCCTGCTCGGCGCGCTCGTCGTCTACCCCGTGCTGTTCTCCGTGGGCCGCAGCTTCTTCGACGCCTCCGGCACCCGGTTCGTGGGCGGTGACAACTACACCGAGATGTTCCGCGACCCCGCCACGATCAAGGCCGTCCGCAACACGGCGATCTGGGTGGTCGTCGCACCGACCCTGCTCACGGGCCTCGGCCTCGTCCTCGCCGTCCTCGTCGAGAAGGTGCGCTGGGCGACGGCGTTCAAGCTGCTGCTCTTCATGCCGATGGCGGTCTCCTTCCTCGCCGCGGGCATCATCTTCCGGCTCGCCTACGACGAGGACCCCGACAAGGGCGTGCTGAACGCCGCCGTCGTCTCCGTGCACGACGCCTTCACGGGAACCTCGACGTACCCGACCGCCCGCGCCCGCGACGGCCAGGGCCTCACCCGGGGCGCCGACGGCTCGTACGGCACGACCGCTCCCACGTCGCCGGGCCACACCGTCGCCCTCGGCCTGGTCGGCGTACTCCCCGAGGACCTGCCGCGGGGCGCGCGGCCCGCGTACGCCGCCGCCCGGCTCCCGGCCGCGTCCGACGAACTGCGCGGTGCCGTCTACCTGGACTTCACCCGCGGCGGGGGAGGGGAGCAGGGCAAGGCCGACCGGAAGGAGAGCGGACTGCCCGAGATGACGGTCGAGGCGGTACGGGACGGTCACGCGGTCGCGAGCACCAGCACCGCGGCCGACGGATCCTTCCGCTTCCAGGACCTCGGCCCGGGCCGGTACACCGTGCGGCTGCCCGCGTCGAACTTCGCCCCGCCGTACGAGGGGGTGTCCTGGCTGGGACCCGCGCTGGTCACGCCGGCCGTCATCGGCGCCTACCTGTGGATCTGGACCGGCTTCGCCATGGTGCTCATCGGCGCGGGTCTCGCCGCGCTGCCGCGTGACGCGCTGGAGGCGGCCCGGATGGACGGGGCGAACGAGTGGCAGATCTTCCGCCGGATCACGGTCCCGCTGCTCGCACCGGTCCTGACCGTCGTCTTCGTGACCCTCGTCATCAACGTGATGAAGGTCTTCGACCTCGTCTACATCATCGCCCCGGGCCCGGTGCAGGAGGACGCCACCGTACTCGCCACCCAGATGTGGCTGGTGTCCTTCGGCGGCGGCAACAACCAGGGTCTCGGCAGCGCGCTCGGCGTCCTGCTCCTGCTCCTGGTGATCCCCGCCATGGTCTTCAACGTCCGCCGTTTCCGAGGGAGTCATTGATGAACGCGCTCAGGCGAGGGCTCGGCAGCAGCCTGGTGCAGGCGTTTCTCGTCGTCGTGGGCCTGGTGTGGCTCACCCCGCTCGCGGGCCTGTTCCTGTCCTCGCTGCGGTCGGCCCAGGACACCGCGCGGGGCGGCTGGTGGACCGCGCTGAAGAGCCCCGGGCAACTGTCCTTCGACAACTACTCCGCCCTGCTGGGCAACGCGGGGATGACACAGGCGTTCTGGAACACCGTCCTGATCTCCGTCCCGGCGACCGTCCTCGTCGTCGTCATCGCCGCGCTCGCCGGATACGCCTTCGCCTGGCTGGACTTCCCGGGGCGCGACGCGATCTTCCTGCTGGTGGTCGCGCTGTTGGTGGTGCCGGTGCAGATCGGTCTGCTGCCGGTGGCCAAACTCTTCGGGCAGCTCGGGCTGTTCGGCACGATCCCCGGAGTCGTCCTCTTCCACGTCTCGTACGGCCTGCCGTTCGCGATCTTCCTGCTGCGCAACTACTTCGCGGAGATGCCGAAGGAGATGCTGGAGGCGGCGCGCATGGACGGGGGGACCGAGTGGCGCATCTTCACCCGGCTGGTCCTTCCGGTGGGACGGCCGGCCATCGCCAGCCTCGCCATCTTCCAGTTCCTCTGGGTCTGGAACGACATGCTGGTCGCCCTGCTCTTCGCCGACAGCTCCGCACAGCCGCTCACGGTCGAACTCCAGTCACAGATCCGGCAGTTCGGAAGCAACATCGACGTGCTGGCCCCGGGGGCGTTCCTGTCCCTCGTGGTCCCGGTGGCGGTCTTCTTCGCCTTCCAGCGGCACTTCGTCCAGGGGGTGATGGCGGGATCGGTGAAGTGACGGCGGACCCGCCGGTTCGCCCCTGTCCGTTCCCGGAGCTCCGCTCCGGGCCCCGCACGTCGAACGCCGGAGAAGCCGAGGATCGGCTTCTCCGGCGTTCGACGGAGCGACTCCGCTCAGGCGGAAGCCGGCGGATAGAGCGAGCGCGGCAGCTGGGACGCCGCTGCCGCGTCCAGGAGCCACAGGGTGCGGGACCGGCCGCGGGCACCGGCGGCCGGGGCCTGGATCTCGCCCGCGCCGGACAGGGCGATGGCGGCCGCCTGCGCCTTGTCCTCGCCGGCCGCGAGCAGCCACACCTCGCGGGCGGAGCGAATCGCGGGCAGGGTCAGCGAGATCCGGGTCGGCGGCGGCTTGGGCGCTCCGTGTACGCCGACCACCGTCCGCTCCGTCTCCCGCACCGCGGGCAGCTCCGGGAAGAGCGAGGCCACGTGGGTGTCCGGGCCGACGCCCAGCATCAGGACGTCGAAGGCGGGAACCGGACCGTGGTTCTCCGGCCCGGCGGCCTTGGCGAGCTCCGCCGCGTAGGCCTCCGCCGCCGCGTCCACATCGGTGCCGTACGGACCGTCGGACGCCGGCATCGGGTGCACCCGCGCCGGATCGAGCGGCACCGCGTCGAGCAGGGCCGCGCGGGCCTGTGTGTCGTTGCGGTCGGCGTCGCCCTCGGGGAGGTAGCGCTCGTCGCCCCACCACAGGTCGAGGTGCGCCCAGTCGACGGCGTCCCGGGCGGGCGCGGACGCGAGTGCCGCGAGGAGCCCGTTGCCGTTGCGTCCGCCGGTGAGCACGATCGAGGCGTAGCCGCGCGAGGCCTGCGCGTCCACGATCTTCGTGATCAGCCGCGCCGCCGCGGCCTGGGCCATCAGTTCCTTGTCGCGGTGGACGACGAGCTGCGGAGTGTTCACTCGGCGGCCGCCCTGTCCGCCGCGGCCTTCTTGGCGAGCGCCTTCTCGGCCACCCCCGCGGGCGACTCCTTGACGACCGGGGCCGCCTTCGTGGTGGTCGCGGTACCGCCCGAGGACCCGGCCTCGGCGGTGTCCGCCGCGGCGTTCAGCCGGTCCACGCCGTAGCGCAGCGCCGAGGCGTAGGTGTCGTCCGGGTCGAGGCGGCGCAGCTCCTCCGCCATCAGCTCGGCCGTGTCGCGGCGCTTGAGCGCCACCGCGCGGTCGGGCTGGCCCTGGATGGACAGCGTCGCGAGCGTGCCGTCGGCGCGGTCCAGGACGATCGGGCCGCAGCTCGTGTCCAGCCGGACCGCGGTGAGGCCGGGGCCCGAGGACAGCGAGCGCTTGACGGGGACGTCCAGTCGGTCCGCGAGCCACATCGCGAGCAGCTCGCAGCTCGGGTTGAACTCCTCGCCCTCCACCTCGACCGCGTCCACGTCGCAGGTGACCTGGTCCAGCGCCGCGGCCAGCATCGAACGCCAGGGCGTGATGCGGGTCCACGACAGGTCCGTGTCGCCGGGGGTGTAGGCGTCGGCGCGGGCGTTGAGCTCCCGTACCGGGGCCTCGGCGGCGTAGGTGTCGGTCACGCGGCGCTGGCCGAGCGAGCCGAGCGGGTCCTTCGCCGGGTCGAGCGGCGCGTTCACCGGCCACCAGACGACGACGGGCGCGTCCGGCAGCAGCAACGGCAGGACGACCGACTGGGCGTGGTTGATCACCTCGCCGTACAGGCGCAGCACCACCGTCTCGCCGGTGCCGGCCTCCGCCCCGAGCCGCACCTCGGCGTCCAGACGCGACTTCGTACGGTCGCGCGGCGAGCGGGAGACGCGCTTGATGACCACGAGGGTGCGCGAGGGGTGCTCGCGCGAGGCCTCGTTGGCGGCCTTCAGGGCGTCGTAGGCGTTCTCCTCGTCCGTGACGATGACGAGGGTGAGCACCATGCCGACGGCGGGGGTGCCGATGGCGCGGCGGCCCTGCACAAGCGCCTTGTTGATCTTGCTGGCCGTGGTGTCCGTGAGATCGGTCTTCATGGGCGACGCCAGCTCCGTCCGTCTCGCTCGAGCATTTCGTCGGCCTCGACGGGACCCCAGGTGCCCGAGGCGTACTGCGCGGGCTTGCCGTGCTTGTCCCAGTAGCGCTCGATCGGGTCGAGGATCTTCCAGGACAGCTCGACCTCCTCGGTGCGCGGGAAGAGGTTCGAGTCACCGAGCAGCACGTCGAGGATCAGACGCTCGTACGCCTCCGGGCTCGACTCGGTGAAGGACTCGCCGTAGGCGAAGTCCATCGAGACGTCCCGGATCTCCATGGAGGTGCCGGGCACCTTGGAGCCGAAGCGGACCGTGACGCCCTCGTCGGGCTGGACGCGGAAGACGATCGCGTTCTGGCCCAGCTCCTCCGTCGCCGTGTGGTCGAAGGGGGAGTGCGGGGCGCGCTGGAAGACGACCGCGATCTCGGTGACGCGGCGGCCCAGTCGCTTGCCGGTGCGCAGATAGAACGGCACTCCCGCCCAGCGGCGGTTGTCCACCTCCACCTTGATCGCGGCGAAGGTGTCGGTCTTCGACTTGGGGTCGATGCCGTCTTCCTGGAGATAGCCGACGACCTTCTCGCCGCCCTGCCACCCCGCCGCGTACTGGCCGCGGACCGTGCTCTTGCCCAGGTCCTTCGGCAGCCTGGTCGCGCCGAGCACCTTGGTCTTCTCCGCGGCGAGCGCGTCCGCGTCGAAGGAGGAGGGCTCCTCCATGGCCGTCAGAGCCATCAGCTGGAGCAGGTGGTTCTGGATGACGTCACGGGCGGCGCCGATGCCGTCGTAGTAGCCGGCCCGGCCGCCGATGCCGATGTCCTCGGCCATGGTGATCTGCACGTGGTCGACGAAGGACCGGTTCCAGATCGGCTCGAACATCGTGTTGGCGAAGCGCAGGGCCAGGATGTTCTGGACCGTCTCCTTGCCCAGGTAGTGGTCGATGCGGAAGACCTGGTCCGGGGCGAAGACCTCGTGGACGATCGCGTTGAGGTCCTCGGCCGACTCGAGGTCGTGGCCGAAGGGCTTCTCGATGACCGCGCGGCGCCAGGAGCCGTTCGACTGGTCGGCCAGCTTGTGCTTCTTCAGCTGCTGGATGACCACCGGGAACGCGGACGGCGGCACGGACAGGTAGAAGGCGAAGTTGCCGCCCGTGCCCTGTGCCTTGTCCAGCTCGTCGATGGTGGAGCGCAGCCGGTCGAAGGCGTCGTCGTCGTCGAAGGTGCCCTGGACGAACCGCATGCCCTGGACGAGCTGCTGCCAGACCTCCTCGCGGAAGGGCGTACGGGCATGCTCCTTGACCGCGTCGTGGACCTCCTGGGCGAAGTCCTCGTGGGCCCACTCGCGACGGGCGAAGCCGACGAGCGAGAAGCCCGGCGGCAGCAACCCCCGGTTGGCGAGGTCGTACACGGCGGGCATCAGCTTTTTGCGTGACAAATCGCCCGTGACGCCGAAGATGACCAGGCCCGACGGCCCCGCGATACGCGGGAGCCGTCGGTCTGCGGGGTCACGCAGCGGGTTGCTGCTCGACAAGGTTTCAGCCCTCCGAAGGGGCGAGGCGCTGGAGCTCCGCCTCGGTCGACTTGAGCAGGTCGTTCCAGGAGGACTCGAACTTGTCGACGCCCTCGTCCTCGAGGAGCTGGACCACGTCGTCGTAGGCGATCCCGAGCTTCTCGACGGCGTCGAGCTCGGCGCGGGACTGCTCGTACGTGCCGGCGATGGTGTTGCCGGTGATCTGCCCGTGGTCCTCGGTGGCCTCGAGAGTGGCCTCCGGCATGGTGTTCACGGTGTTCGGCGCGACCAGCTCGTCGACGTACAGGGTGTCCTTGTACGCCGGGTCCTTGACGCCGGTCGAGGCCCACAGCGGACGCTGCTTGTTGGCCTGCGCCCGGTCGAGGACGGCCCAGCGGTCGGAGGAGAAGACCTCCTCGTACGCCTCGTAGGCGAGCCGGGCGTTGGCGACGCCCGCCTTGCCGCGGGCGGCCTTGGCCTCGGGGGTGCCGAGCGCGTCGAGCCGCTTGTCGATCTCGGTGTCCACGCGGGACACGAAGAAGGACGCCACCGAGTGGATCTTCGAGAGGTCCAGGCCGCGCTCCTTGGCCTTCTCCAGGCCGGCGAGGAAGGCGTCCATGACCTCGCGGTAGCGCGCGAGCGAGAAGATCAGCGTGACGTTGACGCTGATGCCGAGGCCGATGACCTCGGTGATCGCCGGCAGACCCGCCTTGGTGGCCGGGATCTTGATCAGGGTGTTCGGGCGGTCCACCAGCCACGCCAGCTGCTTGGCCTCGGCGATGGTCGCCGTGGTGTTGTGCGCCAGGCGCGGGTCGACCTCGATCGAGACCCGGCCGTCCTGGCCGCCGGTCGCGTCGAAGACGGGGCGCAGGATGTCGGCGGCGTCGCGGACGTCCGCCGTGGTGATCATGCGGATGGCCTCTTCGACCGTGACCTTGCGGGCGGCGAGTTCGGAGACCTGCTGCTCGTAGCCGTCTCCGCTGCTGATCGCCTTCTGGAAGATCGACGGATTGGTGGTGACGCCCACGACGTGCTGCTGGTCGATCAGTTCCGCGAGGTTGCCGGACGTGATCCGCTTGCGCGACAGGTCGTCCAGCCAGATCGCGACGCCTTCCTCGGAGAGGCGCTTGAGTGCGTCTGTCATGGAAATTCCATCTCCTACGTGTCGTATGTCAGCGTCAGCTCTGGGCTGCGGCGATCGATTCCCGGGCGGCGTCGGCGACGTTCTCGGCAGTGAAACCGAATTCGGCGAACAGCGTCTTGGCGTCCGCGGAAGCGCCGAAGTGCTCCAGCGAAACAATGCGTCCGGAGTCCCCGACGAAGCGGTGCCAAGTGAGACCGATTCCCGCCTCGACCGAGACGCGGGCCTTCACCGACGGCGGCAGGACGCTGTCCCGGTACCCCTGGTCCTGCTCGTCGAACCACTCCACGCACGGCATGGACACGACCCGCGTGGGGATGCCCGCGGCCTGGAGCTGCTCGCGCGCCTCGACGGCCACGTGCACCTCGGAGCCGGTGCCGATGAGGATGACCTCGGGCGAGCCGCCCTCGGCCTCGAACAGCACGTAACCGCCCTTGGCGGCGTCCTCGTTCGACTCGTACGTGGGCACGCCCTGGCGGGTCAGCGCGAGACCGTGCGGGGCACCCTTGCCGAACACCTTGGTGTAGCGCTTGAGGATCTCGCGCCAGGCGATCGCCGTCTCGTTGGCGTCCGCGGGACGGACGACGTTGAGGCCGGGGATGGCGCGCAGCGAGGCGAGGTGCTCGACCGGCTGGTGGGTGGGACCGTCCTCGCCGAGGCCGACCGAGTCGTGCGTCCAGACGTAGGTCACCGGCAGGTGCATCAGGGCCGACAGGCGGACCGAGTTGCGCATGTAGTCGGAGAACACCAGGAAGGTGCCGCCGTAGACGCGGGTGTTGCCGTGCAGCGTGATGCCGTTCATCTCCGCGGCCATGGAGTGCTCGCGGATGCCGAAGTGGATCGTGCGGCCGTACGGGTCCGCCTCCGGCAGCGGGTTGTCCGCCGGGAGGAAGGAGCTGTTCTTGTCGATCGTGGTGTTGTTCGAGCCGGCCAGGTCGGCGGAGCCGCCCCACAGCTCGGGGATGACCGCGCCGAGGGCCTGCAGCACCTTGCCGGACGCGGCACGGGTGGCGACACCCTTGCCCGCCTCGAAGACCGGGAGCTTCTCCTCCCAGCCGGCCGGCAGCTCGGTCGCGGCGATGCGGTCGTACTCGGCGGCGCGCTCAGGGTTGGCGGTGCGCCAGGCGGCGTACCCCTTCTCCCACTCGGCCTTGGCCTGGGCACCCCGGTCCAGGGCCTGGCGGGTGTGGGCCAGCACCTCGGCGGCGACATCGAAGGACTTGTCCGGGTCGAAGCCGAGGACGCGCTTGGTGGCCGCGACCTCGTCGTCGCCGAGCGCCGAGCCGTGCGCGGCCTCGGTGTTCTGCGCGTTCGGGGCGGGCCAGGCGATGATCGAGCGCATCGCGATGAACGACGGCTTGTCCGTCACCTTCTTCGCGGCCTCGATGGCGTTGTAGATGGCGTGCGGGTCGAGGTCGCCGTCCGGCTTCGGGGCGACGCGCTGCACGTGCCAGCCGTAGGCCTCGTAGCGCTTGGCCGTGTCCTCGGAGACCGCGGTCTCGGTGTCGCCCTCGATCGAGATGTGGTTGTCGTCCCACAGCAGGACCAGGTTGCCGAGCTTCTGGTGCCCGGCCATGGAGGAGGCCTCCGCGGAGATGCCCTCCTGGAGACAGCCGTCACCGGCGATCGCGTAGATGAAGTGGTCGAACGGGGACTCGCCCTGCGGCGCGTCCGGGTCGAACAGGCCACGCTCGTAGCGGGCGGCCATCGCCATGCCCACCGCGTTCGCGACACCCTGGCCGAGCGGACCGGTCGTGGTCTCCACGCCGGGGGTGTGACCGTACTCGGGGTGCCCGGGGGTCCTGCTGCCCCAGGTCCGGAAGGACTCCAGGTCCGCCAGCTCCAGGCCGAACCCGGCGAGGTAGAGCTGGGTGTAGAGGGTCAGGGACGAGTGGCCGGCGGACAGCACGAAGCGGTCGCGTCCAACCCAGTCGGTGTCCGCCGGGTCGTGCCGCATCACCTTCTGGAAGAGGGTGTAGGCGGCGGGCGCCAGGCTCATGGCCGTACCGGGATGGCCGTTGCCGACCTTCTGTACGGCATCGGCGGCCAGGACGCGGGCGGTGTCGACGGCCCGCTGGTCCAACTCGGTCCACTCGAGGTCTGTTGTGGTCGGCTTGGTGCTCACCCTGGGTCAGGGCTCCTCTCCACATGTCACACATGTCGAATTGCCGGTGCACTGGGCGCCCCGGCCGTTGTCGAGCCTACCCCCGTAAGTACGTGCGTTTTTTCGAGTCATTCCAGACTGCCGGGACTCATCGGGATCCGCCTCCCGACTGGGCCGTTCCGTGTTCGACACGTGAATACGGAGCCGCTCGTCCGAGTGCTCAATCGAGTGGCGATCGGCTCTTCCGGCGGCGCCGCTCAACACGAGCCCACCCCCGCGAATGCCGGGGTCTGGGCAACGTCTACAGTGGCGTGGTACGCGCGAGCCTTTACGGGGAGTTCACACCCGAAGGCTTGCTGGGATGTCTCTGTCAGGGGTGTGCGTGACGGCCGTCGAATCCCGTCCAGCCGGTGTGCTCGGGACGAGCAGCAGCCGGGGCCAGCGGCCATTCGGGGCCCGTGTCAAGGCGTTCGTGGCGCTGACCAAGCCGCGGATCATCGAACTGCTGCTGATCACCACCGTTCCGGTGATGTTCCTGGCCGAGCAGGGCGTGCCGGACCTGACGCTGGTCCTCCTCACCTGCCTCGGCGGGTACCTGTCCGCGGGCGGCGCCAACGCGCTGAACATGTACATCGACCGCGACATCGACGCCCTCATGGAGCGCACCTCGCAGCGTCCCCTGGTCACCGGCATGGTCAGCCCTCGTGAGTGCCTCGCCTTCGGCATCGCCCTGGCCGTCGTGTCGACCCTGCTGTTCGGTCTCGCCGTCAACTGGCTGTCCGCCTGGCTGTCGCTCGGAGCGCTCCTCTTCTACGTGGTCGTCTACACGATGATCCTCAAGCGCCGTACGTCGCAGAACATCGTGTGGGGCGGTATCGCCGGCTGTCTGCCCGTGCTCATCGGCTGGTCGTCGGTCACGAACTCCATGTCGTGGGCGCCGGTCATCCTCTTCCTCGTCATGTTCTTCTGGACGCCGCCGCACTACTGGCCGCTGTCCATGAAGGTGAGGGAGGACTACGCGCGCGTCGGCGTGCCGATGCTGCCGGTCGTCGCGAGCAACAAGGTGGTCGCCCGCCAGATCGTCATCTACAGCTGGGTGATGGTCGCGGTCTCGCTGCTGCTCACCCCACTCGGCTACACGGGCTGGTTCTACACCGTGGTCGCGCTCGGCGCGGGCGGGTTCTGGCTGTGGGAGGCGCACGGCCTGCAGAACCGCGCCAAGTCCGAGGCGACGGGCGTCAAGCTCAAGGAGATGCGGCTGTTCCACTGGTCGATCACCTACGTGTCGATCCTCTTCGTGGCCGTCGCGGTGGACCCCTTCCTCCGTTAGACACGGCTACCTCCGTCGGACACGCCGCCGCTTGCCGGCGGGGGTGCCCGCTGCCCGAGTGGGGCCTAGAGCCCCGGGGAGCGTGGTCAAAGCCACGCACCCCTCCCGTCGCCGAACGATCTACCCGTCGGTAGCATCCTGGCCATGGCAGACACCCAGCAGATCGACGAGACCCCCGGCGCCGTCCAGGACCCCAAGGCCGAGCGCGCCGCAGCCAAGCTCGCCCAGCGGATCGCCGCCTTCTCCAAGGCGCACGGCGGGGCCGAGGCGCAGGTCGCCTACATCGGGCAGCGCGGCGCCCGCATCGTGCTCGTCGGCGAGGACGGCGGCTGGGGCGACCTCGTGGCGGAGAGCTACGAGATCGCCGAGAGCGCCGTGACGAAGGCCGGGATCACCGTCCACGAGGCGTTCGACGGCGAGTTCGCGGCCAAGGTGAAGACAGGCCCGTACGAGTGGAAGCGCATGGCGGGCATCCAGGTCGGAGGACCCTCGAACGACTGACGCTCTCCGGCGTGCGACGGGTCACCCGTCGCACGGACGGCCGACAACCATCGGCTGTTCGCACGGGGTGTGCGGGACCAACACCTGACACCCGGCTCAACCGTTAGGACCTGAAAAGGAACGGTCCAGTCGCGGGGAGTCCGGATGATCGAAACGCCGTCCCTGGTGGACCAGTACTGCCACGGCGTACTGCGGACGGAGCTGGGCCTCGGCACGTTCGAGGCCCACCTCGCCAGAACCGAGGGGCCCCCGGCCCCCGGCACCACCTTCTTCGACACCCAGACCGGGTTCGCCGTACGGCGCTGGTGTCCGCCCCTGCTCGGGCTCGAGCCGCACTGCACGCCCGCCCGCTATCTGGCCCGGCGCCGCGAGCTCGGCGTACTGGAATCGGGCCGCAGACTCCTGCGCGGCAGCGGCATCACCACGTATCTCGTCGACACCGGGCTGCCCGGCGACCTGACCGGGCCGGGCGAGATGGCCTCCACGGGAGCCGCCGGGGCGCACGAGATCGTCCGTCTGGAACTGCTCGCCGAACAGGTCGCCGACACCTCCGGAACGGTCGAGTCCTTTCTCGCCAATCTCGCCGAGTCCGTCCACGGGGCCGCCGCGACCGCCGTGGCCTTCACCTCCGTGGCGGGCGCGCGGCACGGTCTGGCACTGGCGCCCGAACCGCCGGGGCCCGGGGAGGTACGGGGCGCGGCGGGCCGCTGGCTGGCGGGCCGCCGGGTGGGCGGCACACTCACGGACCCCGTCCTGCTCCGCCATCTGCTGTGGATCGCCGTCGCGTCCGGCCTGCCCCTCCAGCTGCACGCGGGACTCGGCGAGCCCGGCCTGCGCATCGACCGCACCGACCCCGTCCTGTTCACCGACTTCGCCCGCGCCACGGCCGGCCTCGGCACCGACCTGGTCCTCCTGCACGGCTACCCGTACCACCGGCACGCGGCCCACCTCGCCGGAGTGTTCCCGCACGTGTACGCCGACCTGGGCGCCGCCCTCGTCCGCACCGGCGCGCGGGCGGCGGCCGTCCTCGCCGAGATCCTGGAACTGGCCCCCTTCGGCAAGCTCCTCTTCTCCAGCGGAGCACATGGCCTGCCCGAACTCCATGTGATCGGAGCACGCCTCTTCCGCGAGGCGCTCGCACGGGTGCTCGGCAACTGGGTCGCCGAAGGGGCCTGGTCGCTGGCCGACGCGCAGCGGGTCGCGGCTCTGATCGCGGCGGGGAACGCGCGGCGGGTGTACGCGCTGGAGTGAGGCGAAGCCCGCCAGGCGCCCGGCGGCGTGGTCGCGGGAACCGGCCGCGTGCCCCCTTCACCGGAGTGCCGGGCGGCTACAGACTGTGCGGATGACCGATGAAGCCACCGCCCGGTTGCTCGACCGCTTCCTCGCCGACCTGCGTGCCCTCGACCCGGTCGCCGTGTGGGCCCATGGGTCGCTGGCCGGCGGCGACTACCAGGAGGGGCGCAGTGATCTGGACCTGATCGCCGTGCTGGACGATCCCTTGGGGCTCGGCGCCGTACGCGAACTGGTCCGGCTGCACCGGCGGCTGCGTGCCGACGAGCCGCTGGCCGGGCAGCTGCACTGCAGCTATCCGACGCCCGGGACGGCGGCCGACGCCGGGACGCCGTACATCACCTGGGCCCACAACGGTCTGATGCGCCGGCCGGTCACCCCGGTCACCCGCCGTGAGCTGCACGCCTTCGGGCGCGTCCTGCACGGCGGACCGCCGGCGGACCTGCTGCCGCCTGTCCCGGACCCCGAGCTGCGCGCCTTCGTCGTCCGGGACCAGAAGGAGTTCTGGCGCCCCGCGGTGGACAAGGCCGCGCTGTGGACACGGGACGTGTGGGTCTGTCTGGGCACGATCACCTTCGCGCGGGCGACGGTGACGCTGCGGGACGGGCGGCTGATCTCCAAGCGGGAGGCCCTCGACCTGCTCCCCGGGCTCGGGGCGCCGGTGGAGGTGGTCGACGACATCAGGGAACGGCGCTACGGCAGTCCCGCGCCGCCGACACCGGAGTGGGCGGACCGCAGGGGCGAGCTGACCAGGAGCTTCCTCGGACCCGCGATCGACGGCCTGGTGACCGCCCACGCGGGGGCCACGCGCGCGTGAGCGCCGATTTCGCCGATTCGGGGGCTACGCGCGCGTGAGCGCCGACTGCGTCGCGGGACCCGGCACGTCCGCCACGGTCTCCGGACGCTCGCGCAGGGCCAGCAGAACACGCAGCACCCCGATCCACACCAGGCAGGAGCCGAGCATGTGCAGGGCGACCAGAGCCTCGGGCAGGTCGGTGAAGTACTGGACGTAGCCGATGACGCCCTGGGACAGCAGGATCAGGAACAGGTCGCGGGTGCGCCGCAGGGGACCCATGGGAGCGTCCACCGCCTTGAGGACGAACCACAGGGCGAAGGTCAGCGTGACGACGATCCAGGCCAGCACGGCGTGCAGCTTGGTGACGTTCTCCCAGCTGACGGCCATGCGGGCGACCTCACTGGAGTCGCCCGCGTGGGGGCCGGCACCGGTGACGACCGTGCCGGCCGCGATGAGCAGGCCTGCGGCGACGACGAGGAACCACACGAGCTGCCGCACCGACTTGCCGACGAGCGGACGCGCTGCCGCGTCGCCCTCGCGGGTGCGCTGCCACAGGAGCGCGGCGACGGTGATGAGCGCGGTGGAGAGCAGGAAGTGGGCGGCGACCGTGTAGGGGTTCAGACCGACCAGGACGACGATGCCGCCGAGGATCGCGTTGCTCATCACGATCCAGAACTGGGCCCAGCCCAGCCGGGTGAGGCTCCGGCGCCACGGCTTCTGCGAGCGGGCGGCGATGATCGCCCATCCGACGGCGGCGCACAGGACGTACGTCAGCATGCGGTTGCCGAACTCGATGGCGCCGTGGAAGCCCATCGCGCTCGTCGCCGTGAGCGAGTCGTCGGTGCACTTGGGCCAGGTCGGGCAGCCGAGGCCGGAGCCGGTGAGCCGCACGGCACCGCCGGTGACGACGATGACGACCGCCATGACGAGCGCGGACAGGGCCGCGCGCCGCACCGTCCGGGATGTCGGGGTCCAGCGTTCGGCGATGAAGGCGAGGGGGTTGCGCACCGCGCTGAGGGCGTCGGCTCGGGTCAGATTCGGCACGCGCACCATCGTAGGGGGCCGCTTGTGCACGCTTTCACGAGGGTCCGTCCCGCGGCAGTGCGTTCGGTCACTCCCAGCGGAAGAACCGGCCGGCCGCGCCGAGCCCCACGACCGCCCAGACGGCCAGGATCCCGAGGTCGGCCCAGGGCATCCCGGCGCCGTGCTGGAGCACGTCCCGCAGTCCGTCGGAGAGCGCCGAGATGGGCAGCAGACCGAGAACGTCCTGGACGCCCGCGGGGAACTTGTCCATCGGGACGATCACCCCGCCGCCGACCAGGAACAGCAGGAAGACCAGGTTGGCGGCGGCCAGCGTCGCCTCGGCCCTCAGCGTGCCCGCCATGAGCAGGCCGAGCCCGGAGAAGGCCGCGGTACCGAGGATCAGCAGGAGCAGGACGGCGAGCGGGTTGCCGTGCGGCGACCAGCCCAGCGCGAAGGCGATCACGGTCAGCAGGGTCACCTGAAGGATCTCCGTGACCAGGACCGACGCCGTCTTCGCGGTCATAAGGCCCCAGCGGGGGAGCGGGGAGGCGGCCAGCCGCTTCAGGACGCCGTAACGGCGCTCGAAGCCCGTGGCGATCGCCTGGCCGGTGAACGCCGTCGACATCACGGCGAGGGCCAGGATGCCCGGCGCGAGGAAGTCGACCGCCTCGCCCTTGCCGGTGTCGATGATGTCGACCGAGCTGAACAGGACGAGCAGAAGCGTCGGGATGATGACCGTGAGGAGGAGTTGCTCGCCGTTGCGGAGCAGCATCTTCGTCTCGAGCGCCGCCTGCGCGCCGATCATGCGGGGCAGCGGGGCGGCACCCGGCTTCGGGGTGTACGTGCCGGCGGTGGTCATGGACCCAGCTCCTGGCAGGTCGGTTCCAAGCTGTGCCTGCGTCATCAGCGCAGCTCCTTGCCGGTCAGTTCCAGGCTGTGTCGTCCCGGGGGACAACCCCCGGACCCCCGGCCGTTGCGAGGTCGAGCCCCGTTCATCACCGCAGCTCCTTGCCGGTCAGTTCCAGGCTGTGTCTTCCCGGGGGACAACCCCCGGACCCCCGGCCGTTGCGAGGTCGAGCCCCGTTCATCACCGCAGCTCCTTGCCGGTCAGTTCCAGAAAGACGTCTTCCAGGGTGTGGCGTTCGACCGAGATCTTCTCCGGCATCACGCCGTGCTGGGCGCACCAGGACGTGACGGTGGCCAGCAGCTGCGGGTCGACCTTGCCGCCGACGCGGTAGGCACCCGGTGTCAGCTCGGCCGCCGTGCAGTCCGCCGGGAGGGCCTTCAGCAGGGAGTTCACGTCGAGTCCGGGGCGGCCGCTGAAGCGCAGGGTGTTCTCGGCGCCGCCGCGGCACAGCGCCTCGGGGGAGCCCTGGGCGATGACCCGGCCCGCGTCGATGATCGCGACGTCGTCGGCGAGCTGCTCGGCCTCGTCCATGTAGTGCGTGGTGAGGATCACGGAGACGCCGTCGGAGCGCAGGTCGCGGACCAGGTCCCAGGTGGCGTGGCGGGCCTGTGGGTCGAGGCCGGCGGTCGGCTCGTCCAGGAAGACCAGCTCGGGGCGGCCGACGACCGCCATGGCGAGCGCGAGGCGCTGCTGCTGGCCGCCCGACAGACGCCGGTACGTCGTCCGGCCGCAGCCCTCCAGGCCCAGCCGCTCGATGAGCGCGTCGACGTCCAGGGGATGGGCGTGCAGTTTCGCGACATGGCGGAGCATCTCGTCGGCCCGGGCGCCCGAGTAGACGCCGCCGGACTGGAGCATCACACCGATGCGGGAGTGCAGCTCTCCCGACTGTCTCACCGGGTCGAGGCCAAGGACGCGCACCGTGCCGGAGTCCGGCTTCCGGTACCCCTCGCAGGTCTCGACCGTGGTCGTCTTGCCGGCGCCGTTGGGTCCGAGTACGGCGGTGATGCCCGCCGTGGCCACCAGGTCGAGGCCGTCCACCGCGGTCTTCGTGCCGTACCGCTTCACCAGGGCCTGGACCTGGACCACGGGCTCGCTTCGCATGAGGCGCAAGTCTAGGGACGTCCGCGCGACCCGGAACCGCCGGGGGCCGCATCCACGTACACGTCCCGCGGCCGGTGCAGCGGCAGCCACCGCTCCGCGTACGCCACCGCGTCGGCCACCGGGAACAGCCGCGCCCGGGCCGCGCCCACGGTGCCCCGTACGACGGGACGGTCCCGCTCGAAGTCGGCGCCCAGCTCCTCGAACAGCTCGGAGGTGATCGACACCTCCCGGACCTTCTCCCAGCCTGTCGGGGACGGTCGTCCGACCTCGACGACGGGCGAGGCGACGCGGTATTCGGCCAGGTGGAAGCTGGTGCAGGTGCTGTAGCCCGCGCCGAGCAGCAGGACGCGGGCGCCGCCGGCCTCCAGGCGGGCCAGCGGGCTGCGCTCGCCGAGCCGGCAGTCGGGCGCGTGCCCGTCCACGACCGCCGCCGCGCGCGGGCCGAGCGCCGCGAAAGAGGTCTCCGGGTGCGCGCTGCGCAGGGCGCCGGGCCAGGTGCGGACGGTCTCGGGTATCACGCCGACGCCGCGTGAGGGCGTCACGCGAGGGTCGTAGGGGGGCATGGTCGCCCGGATGGTCGGCCACCACTCCTCGGGTACCGGCGGACGGCTCCACAGCGCCGGATCGGAGAGGTCGCCGGACTGTGTCGGCACCACCAGGGTGCCGTGCGGACCGAGTGCGTCGAGCAGTCCCTGGACAACGGCCACAGGGCCGCCGTTCACCCAGCCGAGGGCACTGAGCGAGGAGTGCACAAGAAGCGTTTCTCCGGTTTGTACGCCCAGCGCGCGCAGGTCCCCGGCGAGGGTGTCCCGGGTGACGAGTGGGCCGGTCGGAGGGGGTGTCGACATGGTTCCGGAGTCTCCCCGAGAGCCTGCCCGGACGCCACCGAATTGATCGATCAAAGATCGTTTGCCCAGGTCACCTTAGGTATACCTAAGTGATGCAGCGCACCGACCCCTCCGGAGGGCGCGGCTTGTCAGGGCCTGAGGAATTACGCAACAATGGCGTTGTGAAATACGTTGGCGAGGCTCGGGAGACCCCCGCGGGGGCCCCGCAGGAGGAACTCGCGACCGGTGAGCGCTCGACGCGCAACCGGGTCGCGCGGTCCATCCTGGACCACGGCCCGTCGACCGTGGCCGACCTCGCGGGCCGGCTGGGGCTGACCCAGGCCGCCGTACGACGTCATCTCGACGCGCTCGTCGCGGACGACGTCGTGGAAGCACGTGAGCAGCGGGTCTACGGAGCGCGCACGCGCGGCCGACCCGCCAAGGTGTTCGCCCTGACCGACTGCGGCCGGGACGCCTTCGACCAGTCCTACGACAAGCTCGCCGAGGACGCACTGCGCTGGATCGCCGAGCGCGAGGGCGGGGACGAGGCGGTTCTCTCCTTCGCCCGCGCCCGGATCGCCGCGCAGGCCGGGGCGTACCGCGCGGCCATCGAGGCCGCGTCCCCCGAAGAGCGCACGGAAGCGCTGGCCAAGGCCCTGAGTGCCGACGGGTACGCTGCCACGGCGCGCAGCGCACCGGTCGGCGAGCAGCTCTGCCAGCACCACTGCCCGGTCGCCCACGTCGCCGAGCGGTTCCCGCAGCTGTGCGAGGCGGAGACGGAGTTCTTCTCCCAGTTGCTCGGCACGCACGTCCAGCGGCTGGCCACCATCGCCCACGGCGACGGTGTGTGCACGACGTTCATCCCCAAGATTTCGCAATCCACTCACAACGCATCTGCAAGCACCGCCGGGAGGAACCCCGCATGACGCTCCCCATCGAGGAGACTGCCCACCCTGAGCTCGAGGGTCTGGGTACGTACGAATACGGCTGGGCCGACTCCGACGTGGCCGGTGCCTCCGCCAAGCGCGGCATCAACGAGGACGTCGTCCGCGACATCTCCGCGAAGAAGAGCGAGCCGGAGTGGATGACCAAGCTCCGCCTGAAGGGCCTGCGCCTCTTCGGGAAGAAGCCCATGCCCAACTGGGGTTCCGACCTGTCGGGCATCGACTTCGACAACATCAAGTACTTCGTGCGCTCCACGGAGAAGCAGGCGGAGTCCTGGGAGGACCTGCCCGAGGACATCAAGAACACGTACGACAAGCTCGGCATCCCGGAGGCGGAGAAGCAGCGCCTCGTCGCCGGTGTCGCGGCCCAGTACGAGTCCGAGGTCGTCTACCACCAGATCCGCGAGGACCTGGAGGAGCAGGGCGTCATCTTCCTGGACACCGACACCGCTCTCAAGGAGCACCCGGAGCTCTTCAAGGAGTACTTCGGCACGGTCATCCCGGTCGGTGACAACAAGTTCGCGTCGCTGAACACCGCCGTGTGGTCGGGCGGCTCCTTCATCTACGTGCCGAAGGGCGTGCACGTCGAGATCCCGCTCCAGGCCTACTTCCGTATCAACACGGAGAACATGGGCCAGTTCGAGCGGACGCTGATCATCGTCGACGAGGACGCCTACGTCCACTACGTCGAGGGCTGTACGGCACCGATCTACAAGTCGGACTCCCTGCACTCCGCGGTGGTCGAGATCATCGTGAAGAAGGGCGCCCGCTGCCGTTACACGACCATCCAGAACTGGTCGAACAACGTCTACAACCTGGTCACCAAGCGCGCCGTGGCGTACGAGGGCGCGACCATGGAGTGGATCGACGGCAACATCGGTTCCAAGGTCACCATGAAGTACCCGGCCGTCTACCTGATGGGCGAGCACGCCAAGGGCGAGACCCTGTCCATCGCCTTCGCGGGCGAGGGCCAGCACCAGGACGCCGGCTCCAAGATGGTCCACATGGCGCCGAACACCTCCTCGAACATCGTGTCGAAGTCGGTGGCGCGCGGTGGCGGCCGTACGTCCTACCGCGGTCTCGTCGAGATCGGCGAGGGCGCCCACGGCTCGAAGTCGAACGTGCTCTGCGACGCGCTGCTCGTCGACACCATCTCCCGCTCGGACACGTACCCCTACGTGGACGTCCGCGAGGACGACGTGTCCATGGGCCACGAGGCGACCGTCTCCAAGGTCTCCGAGGACCAGCTCTTCTACCTGATGAGCCGTGGTCTGACCGAGTTCGAGGCGATGGCGATGATCGTGCGCGGCTTCGTCGAGCCGATCGCCAAGGAACTGCCCATGGAGTACGCCCTCGAGCTCAACCGGCTGATCGAGCTCCAGATGGAAGGCTCGGTCGGCTAAGCGCCGGCCGCCGTCCCCATCAAGCCACTCACGTAAGAAAGCGAGCAGACCGACAGCCATGGCTGAGGCTCAGAACATTCCGGTGGGCAGCACGACCGCCGGCCAGATCGCGGTGGCCGCCGAGTCGACCGTCGCCACGCGCATGAGCGCGCCCCCCTCCTTCGACGTGGCGGACTTCCCGGTCCCCCACGGCCGCGAGGAGGAGTGGCGGTTCACCCCGCTGGAGCGCCTGCGCGGGCTGCATGACGGCACCGCCGTCGCGACCGGCGAAGGCGTGCGGATCGACGTGCAGGCCCCCGAGGGCGTCACCGTCGAGACCGTCGCGCGTGACGACGCGCGGATCGGCAAGGCCGGCACCCCGGTGGACCGCGTCGCCGCCCAGGCGTACTCGGCGTTCGAGAAGGCCGGTGTCGTCACCGTCCCCAAGGAGACGGTGCTCACCGAGCCCATCCGGATCGCCGTGCACGGCGAGGGCGGGGTCGCCTACGGCCACCAGGTCATCGAGCTGGGAGCCTTCGCCGAGGCCGTCGTCGTCATCGACCACACCGGTGACGCGGTGCTCGCCGCCAACGTCGACTACGTCCTCGGTGACGGCGCCAAGCTGACCGTCGTCTCCGTCCAGGACTGGGACGACAAGGCCGTGCACGTCGGCCAGCACAACGCGCTGATCGGCCGCGACGCCACCTTCAAGTCGTTCGTGGTCACCTTCGGCGGCGACCTCGTACGCCTGCACCCGCGCGTCGCCTACGCGGGCACCGGCGGCGAGGCCGAGCTCTTCGGCCTGTACTTCACGGACGCCGGTCAGCACCAGGAGCACCGCCTCCTGGTCGACCACAACACCCCGCACTGCAAGTCGAACGTCGCCTACAAGGGCGCGCTCCAGGGCGAGGGCGCGCACGCGGTGTGGATCGGCGACGTCCTCATCGAGGCCAAGGCCGAGGGCACGGACACCTACGAGATGAACCGCAACCTGGTTCTGACCGACGGCGCCCGCGTCGACTCCGTGCCGAACCTGGAGATCGAGACCGGCGAGATCGTCGGCGCCGGCCACGCCTCCGCGACCGGCCGCTTCGACGACGAGCAGCTCTTCTACCTGATGGCCCGCGGCATCCCGGCCGACGAGGCCCGGCGTCTGGTGGTCCGCGGCTTCTTCGCCGAGCTGGTCCAGCAGATCGGTGTCGACGACATCGAAGAGCGCCTTCTCGTGAAGATCGACGAGGAGCTGGAGGCGTCGCTCTGATGCCCGGCACCTTCGTGCGCGTCTGTGGGCTGAGCGAGCTGGAGGAGAACACCCCGAAGCGGGTGGAACTCGACGGCACGCCGGTCTCGGTCGTGAAGACCGAGGGGGAGGTGTTCGCGATCAACGACATCTGCTCGCACGCGAACGTCTCGCTCTCCGAGGGCGAGGTGGAGGACTGTCAGATCGAGTGCTGGCTGCACGGCTCCGCGTTCGACCTCCGCACCGGCAAGCCGTCCGGCCTTCCCGCGACGCGCCCCGTCCCCGTATACCCCGTACAGATCGAAGGGGACGACGTGCTCGTCTCCCTCAACCAGGAGTCCTGAGGAACCCATGGCAACGCTTGAAATCCACGACCTGCACGTCACCGTCGAGGCCGACAACGCCACGAAGGAGATCCTCAAGGGCGTCGACCTGACCGTGAAGCAGGGCGAGACGCACGCCATCATGGGCCCCAACGGCTCGGGCAAGTCGACCCTCGCCTACTCGCTCGCGGGCCACCCGAAGTACACGATCACGAGCGGCACCGTCACCCTCGACGGCGAGGACGTCCTCGAGATGTCCGTCGACGAGCGCGCCCGCGCGGGCCTGTTCCTGGCGATGCAGTACCCGGTCGAGATTCCCGGCGTCTCGGTCTCCAACTTCCTGCGCACCTCCGCCACCGCCGTCCGCGGCGAGGCCCCCAAGCTGCGTACGTGGGTCAAGGAGGTCAAGGAGACCATGGAGCGCCTCTCCATGGACCCGGCCTTCGCCGAGCGCAACGTCAACGAGGGCTTCTCCGGCGGTGAGAAGAAGCGCCACGAGATCCTTCAGCTGGAGCTGCTCAAGCCGAAGATCGCGATCCTCGACGAGACCGACTCCGGCCTGGACGTCGACGCCCTGCGCGTCGTCTCCGAGGGCGTCAACCGCGTCCGCGAGACCGGCGAGGTGGGCACCCTGCTCATCACCCACTACACGCGCATCCTGCGCTACATCAAGCCCGACTTCGTGCACGTCTTCTCCGGCGGCCGCATCGTCGAGTCCGGCGGTGCCGAGCTCGCCGACAAGCTGGAGAACGAGGGCTACGAGTCGTACGCAGTCGACGCGAAGGGTGGCGTATCCGCGTGACACAGCTGCCGGGCCTCCTCGACACCGAGGCGATCCGCAAGGACTTCCCCATCCTGGACCGCCAGGTCCACGACGGTAAGAAGCTGGTGTACCTGGACAACGCGGCGACCTCGCAGAAGCCGCGCCAGGTACTGGACGCCCTCAGTGGCTACTACGAGCGCTACAACGCCAACGTCCACCGCGGTGTGCATGTGCTCGCCGAGGAGGCCACGGCGCTGTACGAGGGCGCGCGCGACAAGGTCGCCGCGTTCATCAACGCGCCGAGCCGCGACGAGGTGATCTTCACCAAGAACGCCTCCGAGTCGCTCAACCTCGTGGCCAACATGCTGGGCTGGGCCGACGAGCCCTACCGGGTCGACCACGAGACCGAGATCGTCATCACGGAGATGGAGCACCACTCCAACATCGTCCCGTGGCAGCTGCTGTCGCAGCGCACCGGCGCGAAGCTGAAGTGGTTCGGCCTCACCGACGACGGACGCCTCGACCTGTCGAACATCGACGAGGTCATCACGGAGAAGACGAAGATCGTCTCCTTCGTGCTGGTCTCGAACATCCTGGGCACCGTGAACCCGGTCGAGGCGATAGTGCGCCGCGCCCAGGAGGTCGGCGCCCTGGTCCTGATCGACGCGTCGCAGGCCGCGCCCCACATGCCCCTCGACGTCCAGGCCCTCCAGGCCGACTTCGTGGCCTTCACCGGTCACAAGATGTGCGGTCCGACGGGGATCGGCGTCCTCTGGGGCCGCCAGGAGCTCCTCGAGGACCTTCCGCCGTTCCTCGGCGGCGGCGAGATGATCGAGACCGTGTCGATGCACTCGTCGACGTACGCCCCGGCGCCGCACAAGTTCGAGGCGGGCACCCCGCCGATCGCGCAGGCGGTCGGTCTGGGCGCGGCGATCGACTATCTCTCGTCGATCGGCATGGACAAGATCCTCGCCCACGAGCACGCCCTCACCGAGTACGCGGTGAAGCGGCTCGCGGAGGTCCCCGACCTCAGGATCATCGGCCCCACCACGGCCGAGGACCGCGGCGCCGCGATCTCGTTCACGCTGGGCGACATCCACCCGCACGACGTGGGCCAGGTCCTCGACGAGCAGGGCATCGCGGTCCGGGTCGGTCACCACTGCGCCCGTCCGGTCTGCCTGAGGTACGGAATTCCTGCGACGACGCGAGCGTCGTTCTATCTGTACTCCACGCCGGCCGAGATCGACGCTCTGGTCGACGGCCTGGAGCACGTACGGAACTTCTTCGGCTGAGGGGCTGGCTGGGAACGTGAAGCTGGATTCGATGTACCAGGAAGTCATCCTGGACCACTACAAGCACCCGCACGGGCGCGGTCTCCGGGATGGCGACGCCGAGGTGCACCACGTCAATCCCACGTGCGGTGACGAGATCACCCTGCGCGTGAAGTACGACGGCGAGCGGATCGAGGACATCTCGTACGAGGGGCAGGGCTGCTCGATCAGCCAGGCCTCGGCGTCCGTACTGAACGATCTCCTGGTCGGCAAGGACGTGTCTGACGCGCAGAAGATCCAGGAGACCTTCCTGGAACTGATGCAGTCCAAGGGCCGGATCGAGCCCGACGACGCGATGGAGGAGGTGCTGGAGGACGCTGTCGCGTTCGCCGGTGTCTCCAAGTACCCGGCCCGGGTCAAGTGCGCCCTCCTCAGCTGGATGGCGTGGAAGGACGCGACGGCCCAGGCTCTGGGCGAGAGCGCCGAGAGGAAGACGGCATGAGCGACAACACTGTGACATCGGAGGAGACCGCTGTGACGGCGGACGAGACCGCTGTGGCGTCGGGCGAGATCCTGACGACGAAGCCGGCCTCCGAGGAAGAGGTCCGCGAGGCGCTCTATGACGTCGTCGACCCCGAGCTGGGCATCGACGTCGTCAACCTCGGGCTCATCTACGGCATTCACATCGACGACGCGAACATCGCGACGATCGACATGACCCTGACGTCCGCGGCCTGTCCGCTCACCGACGTCATCGAGGACCAGGCCAAGTCCGCCACGGACGGCCTCGTCAACGAACTGCGCATCAACTGGGTCTGGATGCCGCCGTGGGGCCCGGACAAGATCACGGACGACGGCCGCGAGCAGCTTAGGGCGCTCGGCTTCAACGTCTGAGTCCTCAGGGGCTACGGCACTTCGCACTTCGGTGCCTGGGTACTTCGGTACTTCGTTACCTCGCATGGGGCGGCACCTTCGGGTGCCGCCCCATCGTGCTTCTCCCGGCGGGACGCCCCGGTCTCAGGCCCAGCCCCGCACCAGGCGGAACGCCGAGTCCGCCCGGTAGAGCCTGCTGTCCTCGGAACGCTCCAGACGGAGCTGGAAGTCGCGGTGCCGCAGGAAACGGCCCGGGTAGTTGACCGCCTCCAGCATGACGGCGCCCGAGGAGGAGGACGCGCGGGGGCAGAAGGTCGCGTCCTTCCGGAAGAGGGCGGAGCCGTCGTAGCGGTCGGCGCGCAGGACGAAGTCGCGGTGGCGCAGGTAGGAGCCGTCGGTGGCGGCGAAGGAGTAGCAGGAGGATCTCGCCAGTCCCGCGACCACCTTGAAGCTGGCGGCCCGCCGGGTCGTGGCCGAGCTGTCCGGGCCCACCGGGTCGAGCCGGACCTTTCCGTCGCTCAGATGCCAGAAACGGTCGGGGTAGTTGACCGCCTGGACCGACGTCCGCGAGGAGGCCGGCGGGGGCGGGGAAGCGGCGCCGGAGGCGGCGGGCGCGGATGTTCCGGGGACGGAACGGCCGCCGGAGCCCTGATCCGACGGCCCGGGCGAGGCGGAACCGCTCGAGGCGGAATCCGATGAGGCCGAGCGCGTGGTCCCGGGCGAGGACAGCGCGTCCTTGCCCACCGGGGCCGTGGTCGCTCCGGCGGGCGCGGTGGGGGCGCCGGGGATGAAGGGGTTCGCCGTGTCGGCCAGGGTCCTGTTGTCCGCGCGATTCTGTGATGGATCGTCAGGACGGTTGCTCTGTACGGTGATCACGGTCACGGCGGCGATGGTCACGGCCACCGCGAGCCCTCCGGCCAGCCAGAGCCGGCGCGTCCCGGGCAGCCTGCCGCCCTCGTCGCCGGTCCTCTCCCAGGGCGCCCTGGGTACCGGAACGAGATCGGTGGTCACCGGGTAGGGCGCGCCGTGCGGGGTGGGGCGCCAGGGCGTCAACTCCCGGGAGGGGCCGGGCCGGTCGGGCCCGGACCCGGGCGTCACTTCGGGCATACGCGTTCCTAAGGGGGAGGGTGAGCGCGCGAGAGGGCGACGCGAGGTGAGGAAGGTGTGGCACACGGAGCGGGAGCGGTCATGGAGACCCGGTGTGCGACTGGTGAAACAGTAGTGGAACCGGTGACTTCTGAGCAGTCGTTTCCCGGAGTGATGCCGGTGAATTACCCGGCAGTACAGAGGAGTTGGCGGATCCTCGCGCTCGGGGTGCGCCGGGAGGGCGTGGGACGGGGCGAGGACGCCGGCTGGGTCGTCCTCGCCGATCCCGAGGGCGACGAGTTCTGTGTGCTGAGGCCGAAGGTGTCGCTAGTGGACCGAGCCGGGCCCACCCGGAGCGCCCGGCGCCTCCGGCCCGCCGTGCGTCTCCGGCCCGCCGTGCGTCTCCGGGACCCCGGCCACGCGTATCAGTACGTCCGCCAGGCCCTCCCGGCGGATGCGCTGGTCGATGTACAGCAGATTCGTCACCAGGGGCATGAACACCATGGAGAACAGCTGGGTGAAGATGCCCGCGATCACCGTGAGCACCAGGTAGGGCCCTAGGTCGGGCACGGACTGGCCGAAGGTGTCCGCGAAGTCCGTGTGCGGCGGCGTCGACGGGTCGTACGGCTGCGGGCTCGGCATGGCGAAAATGATCGGCAGTCTGACCACGAGCGACGCGATGACCACGATCAGGCCGCCGAGCAGCGAGATTCCGAAGGTGCGCCACCACGCGCCGCGCATCAGCCGCACCGAACGCCGCATCGCGGTCAGGGGAGAGGCGGCCTCCAGCACGGCGGCGGCCGGGGCGAAGCTGAACAGGACGTACAGCCAGACCGTCAGGGGCACCGAGAGCAGCAGGAGCAGGAAGGCGACCCCGGCGGGCAGGAACGGCTCGGAGGCCAGGGACGCGAGCAGTGCCATGGCGAGCAGGGCGAACAGCGCCATCGGAATCAGCATGATCAGGCTCATCAGCAGCGTCACGCCGAGCACGGACGGCGTGCGCGGCCAGGCGCGTCGCCAGACGGCTCCGATGCGGGCCCGCCGCCCGAGGACGGCCTCGTGGAGCGTCGCCGCGGACGAGGCCTGCATGAAGGCGTTGGCCACCAGGGTGGCCAGCATCCCGACGACCCACAGGGCGCCGAACGTGATCAGTACGGGTCGGGCGTCGGCCCACTCCGCCGTACCGGACCCCTTGAAGAGCCGGTGCAGATGGTCCGCCTCCGAGGTGTAGGCGATGCTCCCCAGGCCCACGGTCAGGGCCACCAGGACCAGGCAGGCCAGCGCGGCGAGTCCGAACAGCGGTCGCGCGTAACGGCGCATCGTGACGAAGGCGCCGCCGAGGACCGTGTCCACTCCGAGCGGGGCGAGGGGGATCACCCCGGGCTTGGGAGGTGGCGGTGGCGGCGGCATCCAGCCCCAGCCGCCCGGAGGACCTCCGTACGGCCCCGACGGTCCCCACCCAGAACTGTCCGACATGCCTCGTGCGCTCCATTGCCTTCGGGAATCTGTGCGATTCCGGCCCCCACTGTGATCGCGAACGATATCCGGTGGGGTGCATGGTGCCCATGGGGTTTGCGGGATCGCTTTATGTACGGGCGTACGTATCGATGTGTACACTCGTACGCATGGGATACGCACTGCTCGCCGGAGCCATCGCGGCGGAGGTCGGCGCGACCACCGCGATGAAGTACACGGAAGGCTTCAGCAGGCTGTGGCCGTCGCTGCTGACCGTCCTCGGGTACGTCGTCGCCTTCGCGCTGCTCGCGCAGACCCTGAAGACCGTCTCGGTCGGCACGGCCTACGCGATCTGGGCCGGCGTCGGCACCGCCGCCATCGCGGCGATCGGCATGCTGTTCCTCGGCGAGGGACTCACGGCCGCGAAGGCCGCCGGGATCGTGCTGATCATCGGCGGAGTCGTGCTGCTGAACCTGGGCGGGGCGCACTGATGGCCGCGTCCGGCGCGGCGGACGGCGGCCCCTGATGGCGCGCCGGTACGACCCCGAGCGGCGACAGCGGATCATCGACGCGGCGATCCGCGTCGTGGGGGCCAAGGGCATCGCCGGGCTGAGTCATCGCTCCGTCGCCGCCGAGGCCGACGTGCCGCTCGGCTCCACCACGTACCACTTCAGGACCCTCGACGAACTCATGGTCGCCGCCCTGCGCCAGGCGAACGAGGGCTTCGCCAAGGTGCTCACCGCGCGCGGCGCCCTGGAGGACACCCGTGCCGACCTGGCCGCCGAGCTCGCCGGGCTGATCGGCGAGTGGCTGGCCGGTGACCGGACGGGCGTGGAGCTGGAGTACGAGCTCTACCTCGCCGCCCTCCGCAGACCCGCCCTGCGTCCGGTCGCCGCCGAGTGGATCGACGGCCTCGTCGAACCGCTGACCCGGCGGACGGACCCGGTCACCGCGCGGGCGCTCGTCGCCCTGCTCGACGGGATCTGCCTCCAGGTGCTGCTGACGGGGACGTCGTACGACGAGGCGTACGCGCGCGAGGTGCTGGCACGGGTCCTGCCGCCCGGTACCTGAGACGTCCCGCGTACCGGTTCGCCCGGTACCTGAGACGTCCCGTGTGCTGGTTCGCCCGGTACCTGAGACGTCCCGCGTACCGGTTCGCCCGGGCGGCCCCCGCCAAGTTAGGTTTCACCCATGACCGACACGACTGCTTCTCGTACCACCGGCGCCGTCGCCGCCGGGCTCGCCACCCTCACCGCCGACGGCACCGTTCTCGACACCTGGTTCCCCGCCCCCGAACTGTCCGCCGAGCCCGGCCCGGCCGGTACCGAGCGACTGTCCGCCGAGCGCGCCGTGGAACTGCTCGGCGAGGGAGCCGCGCAGGCGATCGGCCCCGACGCCCGCCGTGGCGTCGAGGTGGTCGCGGTCCGTACGGTCATCGCGTCCCTGGACGACAAGCCGCTCGACGCGCACGACGCGTACCTGCGCCTGCACCTTCTCTCGCACCGGCTGGTCAAGCCGCACGGCCAGAACCTGGACGGCGTGTTCGGGCTGCTCGCCAACGTCGCCTGGACCTCGCTCGGCCCGGTCGCCGTCGACGACGTCGAGAGGGTCCGGCTGAACGCGCGCGCCGCCGGTCTGCACCTCCAGGTGACCTCCATCGACAAGTTCCCGCGCATGACGGACTATGTCGCGCCCAAGGGCGTCCGCATCGCCGACGCCGACCGGGTCCGCCTCGGCGCGCACCTCGCCGAGGGCACGACCGTCATGCACGAGGGCTTCGTGAACTTCAACGCGGGCACGCTCGGCACCTCCATGGTCGAGGGCCGTATCTCCGCCGGTGTCGTCGTCGGCGACGGTTCGGACATCGGCGGCGGCGCGTCCACCATGGGCACCCTCTCGGGCGGCGGCAACGTCCGCATCACCATCGGCGAGCGCTGCCTCGTCGGCGCGGAGGCGGGCGTCGGCATCGCCCTCGGCGACGAGTGCGTGGTCGAGGCCGGGCTCTACGTCACCGCCGGCACGCGCGTGACGATGCCCGACGGAGACATCGTCAAGGCCCGCGACCTGTCCGGGGCGTCGAACATCCTGTTCCGCCGCAACTCGGTCACCGGGACCGTCGAGGCGCGCCCGAACAACGCGGTCTGGGGCGGCCTGAACGAGGTCCTGCACAGCCACAACTGATCCTCGGCGGCCGTGACTTGCGGCCGCCTGACCGATCAGCGCCCTGACCTGCTGCTGCGCTGTCGGCAGTTGTCGACGCTGGTCATCGTTGAGCGCCCTTCCACGGCCCCAGGACGGCCCGGGAGGGCGCTCGTGCGTTGACACCTGCCTTGTAAGTTCGGGCAGGGCTCGATGCAAGGGCAGCCCCTGTGCGCACGAGCCCCGCACATGGTTGCTGGCCGCCACCACTGTCCGTGGGCGTTGATGTCAGTGGTGGATGTCAGCGGAACAACTTCGTCACCGGGCAGACTTGCAACGGCTCGCCCGGCCGGTCGGCCCACCGGCGAAAGTGTGCTTGCGGCAGTCTGTTTGGATACGGAGATGACGACGAGTTCCCCTGTTCCCCGTGCAGGCGACGCCGATCCCGACCGCCTGAAGGCCCTGCTGGAACGTGCGGCCACCGGCCGGGACAGTCAGGCTTGGAGCGACCTCTGGACGGAGCTTTACCACAACGGCTCTCTGGATGTCGCCCATCCGATGGTGCTGCGCACGCTGGCCGACATGGCAGCGGCTGACAAAGCCGACACGGCACCCTCCGCCCTCCACCTGGCCGGCGCCCTTCTCGCCAAGGCCGACCAGCGGTACGAGACCCGAAGTCTGCGGCACGAATATGCCTCGGAAGTCGCACGCCTACTGGACGCCGCAAACCGGTGGCGGCAGGTCGCCGCCAACCGGAACGACTATTGCTATCTGGTTGAGGCCGTCCTGCACCTGGAGGGCGACATCCCCTGGGCGGAGGACTTGATCTGGGGCGTCGTCAGCGAGGAATACGAGATCGAGTGCCCCGATGCCGACGGGTGCGCGTCGATGTGGGTGATTCTCGGCGAGCGCGGCTTCTTCAGCACGGCAGAGGACTACGCCCTCTCCGACAACGTCGAGACCTTCCCTCTCCATCCGGCCGATCCCCGCACCCTGGACGGTCTCGGCCGGCGCCTCTACGACCTTGCCCTAGCCGACGGCCACGAGGAAGTCGCGCGAGCCCTGACCTATGCCTTCGGCGAGGCGACCTGCCCGGAGTGTGAGCAGCGCTTCTCCGTCGTCGGGCAGGTCGTCGCCTGTTCCACCTGAGAGCTGCGTCGGAGTGGTGGGTCCGCCGGTTGTCGGGCCTGGGCGGCGCCCGCACACCGGTGGTCGAGCCGTGTCCCCGTCCGCCACCGGCTGTCCGGCCGTGACGAGCCCGCCGCCCCGGACATCGCGCGCCGGGCGTCCGGCCGTGCTGTCGGAGGCGGCTTGTATCCTGCACGCATTCGACGATCGGACGATCGGACGATCGGACGATCACGGATACGGGCATGCGGGCACGGGGCGGGCGTGCAGGGGCGGGAGTGCGGGGATTTCGATGAGTGACGCACATCCGATACGAAGCCGCAGACCGGGCCTCTCGGTCGGCGCGCGCATCATCGCCGTGGTCGTCCTCGCCGCGATCGGGGCCGTCAGCGCCTGGCTCCGGCACGACACTCCCGGCCGGAGTGCGGAGCCGCGTACGGAGTTCACCGCGAACAACCCGCCCGTCGGTCTGCCCACCGCGCTCACCACCGGCCAGCACCTCCACTGGTCCAACTGCACTTCGCCGCCCACCGCGCGCACGGGCTACGACTGCGCCACCATGAAGACCCCCCTCGACTACCGGAAGCCGGACGGCAGGACGATCGACGTCGCCCTGATCCGCCGCAAGGCCACCGGCCCGAACGCCCGGCGCATCGGCTCGCTCGTCCTCAACTTCGGCGGACCCGGCGTGTCCGGCGTGAGCGGACTGCCCGAATTCCTCAACGAGTACGAGCCGCTCCTCGACCGCTACGACCTGGTCTCCTTCGACCCGCGCGGCGTCGGCGCGACCATCCCCGTGCGATGCGGGAAGACCGCGGACGACACCGGCTACGACGGGGCCGACGCCTGCGCCGAGCACTCCGGGGCGCTCCTCCCGTACATCGGGACCTCGCACACCGCGCGCGACCTCGACCTGATGCGCTACCTCCTCGGCGACGAGCGGCTGCACTACTTCGGCGTCTCGTACGGAACGGCGCTCGGCGCGGTCTACGCCCACCTGTACCCGTCGCACGTCGGACGGCTCGTCCTCGAAGCGTCCGTCGATCCGACCGAGGACCTCGACGAGAAGCAGGTGTCGCAGGTCAAGGCGGTCCAGGCGGCGTTCGACCGGTTCGCCGCGCACTGCGCGGCCCGTATCCGCCACTGTCCGACCGGTGACGGGCCCGAGGAGGCCACGCGGCGCATGGCGCGCCTGGCCGACCGTCTGGAGAAGAAGCCCGCCCCGGCCGGCGCCGGAAAGAACCTCGACGCCGACGACTTCGCGTACGCCGTCAGCGACCATCTCGACCTCGGCACGGACGGCTGGGCGCCGCTCGCCAAGGCCCTCACCGCGCTGATCGACCACAACGACGGCCGTCCGCTGAGCAAGGGCGCGGACGACATCGGCTCCGCCGACCGCGCGGCGACCCCGCGCGACAACAGCCGCGCCGCCCTGACCGCGATCACCTGCGCGGACTCCAGCCTGCGCCCCGGCTTCGAACGCCTCGACCGGGACGAGGCCCGCGTCAAAGCCGCCTCACCCACCTTCGGCGCGGCCTGGTCCATCGGCGTCTACCTCTGCTACGACTGGCCGTTCGACGGCGAGCGCGCCACGCTCCAGGTGAACGCCGACGGCGCTGCCCCCGTCCTGGTGGTCGGCGGCACCGGTGACCCGACCACCCCCTACCCCGGCGCCCGCCACATGGCCCGCGCCCTGGGCGACGGCGTCGGCGTCCTCCTGACGGCCGAGGAGGAGGGCCACGGCACATACCCGCAGAACCGCTGCGTCACGGAGACGATCGACCACTACCTCCGCACGGGCCGCACCCCGGCCCCGGGGACGGTGTGCCGGGGCAGCATGTCCTGAGGCTCGTATGAGTCTGCTGCATCACGATGTCCGGCGGGAAGCGTTCGCGGCGTCACACTTCCGGGACGACTTCTTCGACTGCCTGCCCGTGCGCGGGGACACGCTGTTCGAGCTGACCGACGCGTTGCTGTGCGCGGACGGGCCGGTGACCACGCCGGTGGACCTCACGCTGACGGCCGAGCACCGGCGCGGGCACGGTGCGATGTACGACGCGCTGAACAGCGGGGACGTGGATGTGCCGCGGCTGCGGCGGGTGCCGGCCGGGCTGCCGCAGCCCGAGGCCGCCGACGTCCGCCTGGTCCTGGCGGTGCACGTCACCCACTGGCTCCGGCCGGACGCACCGACTGGCCGGGACCGCTCTGCCACGTCTACGGCCGCAGCGGCCGGTCCTCGGACCCGGTTCGTGCCCGGCTGGCCCTACCCGTCGTCGCCGCGCTGGAGCCGGGCCGGACCTCGTGGTGGACCGGTGGACCTGGCTGGTCATCGCGGCCCACACCCAGCTCCGCCTCGCCCGGCCGCTGACCTCCGCCACCCCTGGGAGAAGCCGGCCGAGCCCGGCCGGCTCACACCCGCCCGGGTCCGCCGGGGGTTCAGGAACCTCCGCCCGACCCTGCACTGCCCGGCCCGTGCGCCGAAACCGTCGCGGCCAGGCCCCGGTCGCCCGCTCGGCTCGAAGAACAAGCAGCCCGCCCCCCGCTACGACGTGGGCAAGACCGTCAGACGCCCGGGCACCCTGATCGAACGTGATCAAGCCCGGCTGTGAGGCCATGATCTGGGTCTGTCAGTGGCGCGGGGCAGAATGCACTCCCGTGAGCCTCCACTACGAAGTCGTCTTCACGTGCTTCCTCCGGGACGACACGCCCGACACGGTCCTGGCAGCCCTGCGATGGCACCTCGGCCTGGCCCCCGAGCGTCCCGCAGAGCTCGACGCGGAGGAGCACTCGTATCCACTGCTCTCCCCGGATCCGGACAGTCGCCTGCCAGGAGGCGATTTCGTGTCCCTACGACGCCAGTCCCGAGGCTTCACGCCCGGTGGTGAGCTCCACGCATGGGGACTGTTCAGCCGCAACCTCTGGCTCGACGACATGATGGGTGACCTCTACACCGTCCTGGACCTGCTCGCACCCCACGTCGAAGAACCTGGCTACAGCGGGTACTTCCGCGAGGAGTTCGACACCGAGCCGACCGTCTTCACGTTCCGAGACGGCACCTTCGGGCCACTGAGACTCTGAATCCAGTTCAGTCCCTGAACGCCGAAAGGGTCAAAGAACAAGCTCAGGGGCGCCACGTGACCCCACACCCACCGCACAGGTCGAAGGCCCCTGACCAGGAACATCAGTCGGGGGCGGTCATCACCGTCAAGGTCACCGAGCATCGGCACGAAGCTGTCGCCCTACTCCGTCAACACCTCGGTGATCGCGTGACCGTGCGCACCTGCCGCCCGGACACCTCGCTTTCTCGTCGGCCTCGGCCTGCCGAACCTCCTGCAGCCGTCGCCCCCGGCGAAATTCCGACGTCCTCTTGGACGCGGGGGAGAGCATCAAGGCCCTGAGCGAGTACTTGGGTCACCACGACCCGAGCTTCACTCTGCGCACGTACACGCACTTGATGCCGAACAGTGAGACACGCACCCGTGCCGCCGTGGCTCGCGTCTTCCGGGACCCGGACAGCACCGGGGACGGCCCCGAGACGGCCCCGGGGGAAGGCTGACCCCCTGACCTGCAGTGCGATTAGAACAGCCACAACTGATCATCGGCTCCGTGCCGAAGCCAGGGCCCTTCCGCCATCGTGGGAGGGCCCTCGGCTATGCCGGGGTGCCGAGCGTCCTGGCGAACTCCCTCAGGGCCTCGAAGTCGGCCTCCCGCAGGCCGAGTCGGGGGTCGACGTGACGGAGCAGAGCGGGCGCGTGATGGTGGGCGGCGACGAACGCCTCGTCGGCCGGGCTCTGTTCGTCGTCCACCCAGGCGAAGGAGCGGCCCGCGGCGTGGGCCACGATGCGTTCCGTCTTCCAGTGGACGCCGTCGGGGCGCTCGGCGAACAGGGCGCCGGTGAAGTCGACGTAGGGGAGCTCGGGGAGGCCGATCACGGGAGCGATCCAGCGATTGGCGGCGTCCATCCAGGTGGTGGCCCAGCACAGGTCGTAGCCGAGCGCGAGCAGGGCGCGGCCGTGGCCGGGATGGAGCCAGACGCGCAGCGGCCGGCCGGGTTCCAGGGCGACCCGGATCGTCGTGTACCCCTCGGGCCGACGCTCCTTCTGGGCCGCGTACGGGTTGAGGGGGCCGTCGACGTCGAGATACAGCAGCGGTCGGCTCACCTCGACAACGTACGGTAGGAACGGCGTGGAGTCGCGGGAGATTCGCACCCCCGGCGGGGCCCGGGAAGCGCCGCACACACGGGTCTGAAATCTTTCTCACCGCGGCAGGCATAGAAGCGGACGTGCGCGGGCGTCACCAGGTGCACAGAGGCCGGGCGCAGGGTCCGCCGCGGAAGAGAAGGTGACGATGGATGCCGAAGGGCAGGAGAGTTTCAGAGAGTTCGTGGCGAACCGGTCGTCCGCGCTGCTGAGGACGGCCGTGCTCCTCAGCGGCGGGGACCGGCACGCTGCCGAGGACCTGCTGCAGACGGCGCTGGTCAAGGCGGCGGGCCGCTGGAACCGGATCGACGAACCGGAGGCGTACGTACGGCGGATCCTCTACCGGCAGCAGGTCAGCCGCTGGCGGCTGAAGTGGCGGAGGCGTGAACTCAGCGTCGCCGAAACGCCGGAGACGCGCACCGCGACGGGTACCGCGGCGGACGCCACGTCGGCCGCCGAGCTGCGCCTCGTGATGCGTGGGGCGCTGGCCCGGCTCACCGACCGGCAGCGCACCGTGCTCGTGCTCCGCTACTTCGAGGATCTGCCGGAGTCCGAGGTGGCCCGGGTCCTGGGGTGCTCCGTGGGGACCGTACGGTCCACGACGCATCGCTCGCTGGCCCGGCTGCGCACCCTCGCACCCGAATTGGAGCTGCTGGGTCCCGCCGGGGCCGAGCGGCAGCCGTCCCGTGACTTCTCGCCCGTGGAGGTGCGTCCGTGAACGTCGACGACCTGGTGCGCGACGCGTTCCAAGACGAGGCCGCGGACAGCATGCCCGCGCCCCTGTACCTCGCCGACCGTGTTCTGTCCGTCCGGCGCCGCAGCCGGACCCGCAGGCTCGCGTCGCTCGCGGCGGCCACCGCCGTCGCGGTCGCCGTCGCGGTTGCCGTCCCTCTCCTCGGCCGGGCCGGGCACGAGGCGCGCCCCGCGAGCGAGACGAACAAGAGCGACATCATCGGGCACCCCGACCAGTCGCCGCCGAAGAACCTGATCGCGGCGGGGGACACGGTGCTGTCCGCCTTCTTCGTGCGCGAGAAGGTCGAACAGCCGAACGGCGACATCGTCTTCCGGCGTGTGTACGGGCTGCTCGACCAGAAGACGGGCACGTACGAGAAGGCCGAGTGGGCCTACCTGGACGTGGCGCCCGGCTCCCGGACCGCAGCCGTCCTGGAGGGCGAGCTGCCTGCCAAGCGCGTCGGACTGCTCGACCTGATCACCGGCAAGGTGGACCGCTGGATCGCGCTGGACCAGGGGGTCGCGAGCGTCGCCTTCTCTCCGGACGGCACGAAGCTCGTGGCGACGACCTACGCCAAGAACCCCGACCGCAGCTTCGCGGACCACCCGCAGATCGTCGACGACAAGAAGACCCCCGGACCGGTGTCGAGCCGTACGGGATTCACCGTCGTGGATGTGGACTCAGGCAAGGCGGAATGGCACGAGGCCCCGTTCGAAACCGATGAAATGGGATGGCCGGGCAACTCCCGCGAGGACTTCGCCTGGAGCCATGACGGCACACTCGTCTACGCGAACACTCCGTTCAAGCCCTTCCGCCAGTACTACGGCCTGAACGGCGACCGGGCCGACTGGCCGTCGGACGAGAAGGTCGCCGTATCGGTACAGGCGGGCGTCTCGCCGGACGGGAAGCTCGCGGCCGGCGATTTCGCGGGCCACGGGACCACGGTCGCCGCCGCAGTCCTGGACCCGCGCACCGGCAAGCAGATCACCACGGTACCGGTGCAGCAACTCCTCGCCTGGGCCGACAACAAGCGCCTCATCGGCTGGGGCTGCGAGCCCAAGAGGTGCTCCGGCAAGGGTGAGTTCCGCAATCAGTTGCTGCTCGTCACCATCGGTACCGACAAGGTCGTACCGCTGAGCGGCTTCCGCAAGGCGAGCGACGACTACCCGGGCCGCTGGACCCCGGTCTTCAGCTCGCGCTGAGCAGTCCCTCGTACGCCTCCGGCAGCCCGTCGACCGCCTCGCGGCCGGCGGGCCGCAGGGGCGCGGACCGGCTTCCGCGGGCAGACCGGGCGGGTCCCAGGACGTGCCCGGCAGCCCGGCGGACATCATCAACTCGACTGGAAGGGGGGCCTATTGGCGGTGAAGGGACGCGGACATCCGGACGGGGCGAAGGGATCTTTCCCGTCTCAGGCATAGCGGGGCGGTGCCGGACACGTCACAAGGAGTACAGGGGTCGGGCACAGGGTCCGCCGGGGAAGAGAAGGTGACGATGGATGCCGCAGGGCAGGAGAGTTTCCGGCAGTTCGTGGCGAACAGGTCGTCCATGCTCCTCAAGACGGCCGTACTGCTGAGCGGTGGGGACCGGCACGCGGCCGAGGATCTGCTGCAGGACGCCCTGATCAAGGCCGCCGATCGCTGGAACCGGATCGATGACCCCGAGGCGTACATACGGCAGATCCTGTACCGCCGGCAGGTGAGCCGCTGGCGGCTGAAGTGGCCACGCCGGGAACTGAGTGTCGCCGAGCCCCCGGAGGCGACGTCGGGCGGGGACGCCCCGGCCGCCGCCGAACTACGCGTGGTGATGTGCGGCGCGCTCGCCCGCCTCACCCCGCGGCAGCGCACCGTCCTGGTGCTGCGCTACTTCGAGGATCTGCCGGAGATGGACGTGGCCCGGCTCCTGAGCTGCTCGGTCGGCACCGTCCGCTCCACGACGCACCGCTCGCTGGCACGACTGCGTGTCCTCGCCCCCGAACTCGCCGCAATCGGCCCGGACCACTCCGAAGCCCGGCCGTCCCGTGACTTCTCGCCCGTGGAGGTGCGTACATGAACGTCGAAGAACTGGTACGCGACTCGCTCCGGTGGAAGGCGACCGAACAGCCGCCGCTGGGACCGAACTTCGCCGACCGGGTGCTGACCGTCAGGCGGCGCCGCCGGAACCGTACGTTCGCGACCGTCGCCGCGGCCACCGCCGCCGTCGTCGCCGTCGCCGTGGCGGTACCGCTGCTGGGCCCCGGCAAGGACGACGCGGGCCTCGCGACCGAGATGAACCGGAGGGACTCCACCCCTCACCCGGCCCCGTCGGGGCCCGAGGGCCCCACAACCGGTCCGGACCAGTCGCAGACCAGGGACGTGACCAAGCACGACGGGCGCCTCGCGAGCGAGATGAACCGGAGCGACATCATCGCCCATCCGGACCAGTCGCCGCCGAAGGACCTGATCGCCGCGGGGGACTCCGCGCTGGCCGCCTACTACACCCGGGCCAGGGTCGAGAAATCCGCGACGGTCGCGGTCTACAACCGCACCTACCACCTTCTCGACCAGAGGACCGGGAAGTATGTGAAGTCCACCAAGTGGTCGTTCGTCAGCGTGGCCCCCGGGATGCGGACCGCCGCCGTCCTGGAGAGGGAGCTCCCGGCCCAGCGGATCGGTCTGCTCGACCTGCTCACCGGCAGGATCGAGCGCTGGATCCCGGTGGACCGGGGAGTCGCGTCGGTCGAGTTCTCCCCCGACGGCCACCAGCTCATCGCGACGGCGTACGGCAAGAATCCGGATCTCGTCTACAAGGTGGACTACGACGGCAACGGGGACGGCAAGAAGAACGACTGGACGACGCACTTCGGCGACGCGCACCGGACCGGCTTCTACATCGCGGACGTGGACTCCGGCGAGACCTCCTGGAGCGAGGTCCCCGACATGGAGGACGTCGACACCCGCCAGGACTTCAGGTTCAGCCGCGACGCCAAGCTCGTCTACTCGGGGCTCACCACCGAGCCCCACGACCAGTTCTACGACCTCAAGGGCAACAAGGTCGCCAAGCCCGCGATCGAGAAGTACGTGCACTGGTACTACGACGCGCGCCTGTCCCCGGACGGCAGGCTCGCCGCCGGTGAGTTCGCGGGCGGGGCGAAGACGACGGCGTCGGAGATCAACGACCCCTACACCGGCAAGCGGGTGGCCAAGGTGCACGGGCAGAACCTGCTCACCTGGGTCGGCAACAAGCGGCTGATCGCCTGGGACATCGCGCCCGGCACGAACGAGTTCCACAACCAGCTGATGCTCGTCACCGTCGGCAGCGACAAAGTCGTCCCGCTCAGCGGCTTCCGCAAGGGCGACGACGCTGCGGGCGGCCGCTGGACTCCGGTCTTCGCGCATCGCTGAGCACTGGCCGCTGAGGCCTTGAGGCGCTGAGGCGCTGAGGCGCTGAGGCGCTGAGCATCGGGCGCAGGGCGCAGGGCGCAGGGCGCCGGGCGTCGGGCGTCGGGCGCCGGGTGTCGAGTGCCGGGCCTCGGGCGTCGGACGTCGGGCCTTGGGCCTAGGGGCGGGACCGCGTGGAGGCGGGTCCTCGCCGGTCAGGACGGAAGGGGGCGGACGGGGGTCGGCCCCACCCGTCAGGACGCCTCGGCCGCCAGCCGTTCGTACGCCGCCAGCAGCCCGTCGACCGCCTCGCGGTCGACGGGCCGCAGCGGCGCCCGCACCGGGCCGGCGGGCAGACCGAGGGAGCCGAGCAGCGCCTTCGCGGTGACCGCGCCGGGCAGACCTGCCGACATCATCGACTCGATCAGAGGAAGCAGCTGCCGCTGGCGGCGAGCGGCCCCGACGGTGTCCCCGCCGTCGAACATGTCCAGGATCGACCGGAACTGACGGGGTGCCACATTGGCGACCGTGCTGATGTACCCGGCCGCGCCGATCGCGTACAGCGCGAGGACGTACTCGTCGCAGCCCGCGTAGTACGCCAACTCCGTTCGTGCCAGCACCTTCTGGGTGCCGAGGAGGTCGTACGCGCAGTCCTTGACCGCCACGATCCGCGGATGCTCCGCCAGCCGGATCATCGTCTCCGGCTCGATCCGGGTCCCGGTGCGCCCCGGGATGTCGTACAGCACGAGGGGCAGCCCCGAGGCGTCCGCGATCTCCCGGAAATAGGCCTCGACCGCGTCCTGAGGAGGCCGGCTGTAGTACGGCGCGACCACCAACAGCCCGTCCGCGCCCGCCTTTTCGGCCGCCAGGGCCAGCTCCACGGTGTGCCGGGTGTCGGCCGTCCCGACGCCCGCCACGATCGCCGCCCGGTCACCGACGGCCTCCCGCACCGCCCGCACCAGCGCTGCCTTCTCGGCGTCCGTCGTGGTCGGCGACTCGCCCGTCGTCCCGGAGAGCACGAGCCCGTCGCAGCCCTCGGCCACCAGCCGCTCGGCGAGCCGCTGCGCGCCGTCGACATCCAGTGCGCCCGCCTCCGTGAACGGCGTGATCATCGCGCACAGGGCACGGCCGAAGGCAGGGACGGACCACGTCGCGCGCGGGGTGGCCGGAGAGGCGGCCACGGTGGCGGTGGTCGGGGGAACGGTCCTCGGAACGGTCATGGAAGTAGTCTCGGCCGCCCCACTGTGAAGCTCCACTTAATTCTTCTACGAGATACAGGCAACGGATGCTACGCATTTCGGGGTGGAGTCGAGGGCGGAGACGAGGACGGAGTCGAGGACGGGGACCGCCGCGGGCCGGCCGGGTCCGCCGGAGCCGGGTCGAGGCACTGGTGCCAAACCGGCCCGTCATGGGTCACCATGGCGAGGACGTAAGTCGTCGGCAGAGCGGGAGGCGTCATGAGGCTCGGCAAGGCACTCGCCACCGGAGTCGCGGAAGAGCAGGCCCACGCACACGAGGACGCGTTCGAACTCCCCGAGATCATCGAGGAGTCGGAGGCTTCCGTGCCCGAAGAGGTTCCGGCCGGACGATGAGGCTGCGGCTCCCCGAGGAACGTCCGACGGAGCCGCCGACCGGATACAAGATCGCCCACCCGGTGCTGTCCCAGGACGGCACCCGGGCCGGGTTCACCGGCGTATCGCTGGGCGGCGCGCTGCCGTACGGAGTGCTGGACGAGGCGCGCTGTGTCTACGGACGGCGGCACCGCGCGCCGCACCGCCGCTGCGACTGCGGCTTCCACTGCGTGCACGACTCCGCCGCCGCCGAGGCGATGCTGTGCACGGCCGAGCACCGGGCGGCCGTCCTCCTCGAAGTCGCCGTCCTCGGCGCCTACATCCGCTTCGAGCGGGGCTTCCGCTACGCCCGTCAGCGGGTACGCACCGCCACCGTCGGCCCCTGCGCCTGCGGCGCCGTGGCCGGAGCGCTGGCCGACGCGGGCTGGGGACGTCCGGGCTGGCGCGCGCTGACGGCCGCCTGCGCGGGATGCGTTCGGGGCCGTACGTCCCTCTCGCTGGCCTCCTTCGCGCGGCTGGCCGGTGAGGGCCTGCGGGTCCGGGCCGCCGACGGCGCCGTGGTCGCCACGGCCGGCCTCGGGGTCTCCGAGCTGGTCGCCGAGGCGGCGCTCCTCCAAGCCCGACTCGATTGGTTCCAGAGCCAGTTGGCCCGTCTGGACGACCCGGGTCCGCAGGGATAGCCCGGGCGGCTCCGGGTACCCGTGCCTTCGCGAGCGAGCGAGCGAAGGCGGGGTCCTCCTCGCCGTGAGCCCGCTCCGAGGGCGGTACAACGGCCGTCGAGGGCGCCGTCGAGGCCCGTCCGCGGAGTTGGAGGGGAGCGATGCGGCGGCGAACCGGTGTCCGGTTCGCCGCCGCATCGTGTGCCGTCCTCCCCGTCCGCGTGTCACACCCGCTCGGCGGCGTCCCGCTCGGCTCCCTCGCGCATCGGCGTGATTCCCGTCTCCACCTTTTCCCGGGCCGCGCGCAACGCCCGCAGGCGCGGGGGCCACTTGCGGGTGTCGCGGGGCTCGACGTAGGGCTCCTCGGACGGGAGCCTGCCGTGGGTGATGGCCCGCTGGCGGGCGAGTTCCGCGTCGAACTCCAGGCCCAGGAGGATGGCCAGGTTGGTGAGCCAGAGCCACACGAGGAAGATGATGGCGCCCGCGAGCGTGCCGTACGTCTTGTTGTAGGAGCCGTAGCCGGCGGCGTAGACGGCGAATCCCGCGGACGCGGCCAGCCAGATCACCGTGGCGACGACACTGCCGGGGCTGAACCAGCGGAAGCCGCGGCCGGAGACGTTGGGAGCGGCCCAGTACAGCAGGGCGATCATCAGCTCGACGAACACCAGCAGGACGGGCCACTTGGCGACCGACCACACCGTGATGGCCGCGTCGCCGAACCCGATCGCGGTGCCGGCCCGCTCGGCCAGCGGTCCGGTGAACACCACGATGATCGCGCTCCCGGTGAGGAGCAGCATCAGCGTGAGGGTCAGCGCCAGCCTCAGCGGTGTGATCTTCCAGACCGGACGGCCCTCCGGCAGGTCGTACACCGCGTTGGACGCACGGATGAACGCGCCGACGTACCCGGACGCGGACCACAGCGCCATGAGCAGTCCGACGAGCGCGAGCACGCTGCCCGTACCGCCGCTGTCGCCCAGTTGTGTCACCGCGTCCCGGAGGATCTCGCGGGCCGGGCCCGGCGCCAGGTCCCCCACGTTGTCGAGGAGCCTGTTCGTGACGCGCTGTCCCATGACGCCCAGCAGGGACACCACCAACAGCAGGGCGGGGAACAGCGACAGCACGCCGTAGTACGTCAACGCGGCCGCGCGGTCGGCGAGTTCGTCGTCCCGGAACTCCTTCGCCGTGCGCCACGACACGGCCCACCAAGCCCGCGCGGGCAGCCGGGCGGGGCGGACCTTCTCGGCGGACCCCGCCGTCCGGGTGTCCGTGCCCGTGCCCGTGTCCGGAAGAGCCTGCCGCTTCGATTCCGGTCGCTTCTCGTCCATGACCGGCGTGTTGCCCGAATCCGGCCGATGAAGCCCCCCGGAGGCAGCCGGGCCGCGGAATCTCGGCCCCTGGCCCCTTGGCCCCCCGGCCCCCTCGCCCCCCTCGCCCCCCTGCCTCCTCGCCCCCCGACCTCCTCGCGACCCCGGCCCCTCGCGACCCCGGCCACCGCAGGACGGCGATTAACCGACGACTCGTGTCGTCTGGACAAAAAAAGTTTTCGGTGGGACGGTGGAGTCATGTTGGACGTGACCGTGATCGAGGACGCCGAGGCCGCCGCCGTGTCGCTGGACCCCATAAGGGCCCGGCTGCTGGCCGAGCTGGCCGTGGGACCCGCGTCGGCCGCCATGCTGGCCGGCCGGGTCGGCCTGCCCCGGCAGAAGGTGAACTACCACCTCAAGACGCTGGAGCGGCACGGCCTGGTCGAGCTGGCGGGCGAGCGCCGCAAGGGCAATGTCACCGAGCGGCTGATGCGCGCGACGGCGGCGTCGTACGTCATCTCGCCGCTCGCGCTGGCCGCCGTGCAGCCGGATCCGGACCGCTTCCGGGACCAGCTCTCCGCCCGCTGGCTGCTCGCGCTCGGCGCCCGGCTCGTCCGGGACGTCGGCTCGCTCATCACCGGCGCCGCGAAGGCCCGTAAGCGGCTGGCGACGTACGCCCTCGACGGTGAGGTGACCTTCGCCTCGGCCGCCGACCGGGCCGCGTTCATCGATGAGCTGACGGCCGGGGTCGGCGCGCTCATCCGCAAGTACCACGACGGGGACGCGGACGGCGGGCGCCCGCACCGGATCGTCCTCGCCGTGCACCCCACGCTCAGACCCGAGGCTGCCGGACCCGAAGCCGTGGAAGCCCCCGCGGACGGCGAAGCCGCCCGCTGATCACCCAGGAGTCATGATCATGCCCAAGGAATTCGAGATCGCCCGCGAGTACGAGGTCGACGTCGCGCCGGACCAGATGTGGGACGCGATCACCAGCGGCAGCGGCGGCTGGCTGTGGCCCATGGAGTACGAGCCCCGCGAGGGCGGGGCCGGCCCCTTCGGCAGCACCATCACCGCCTGGGACCCGCCGCACCGGCTGACCGTGCGCAGCGAGGACGTCGGGTTCCCGACGCAGAGCCTCAACCAGATCGACCACACCATCGAGGCCCGTGACGAGGGCCGGCGTTCCTGGGTGCGGTACGTGCACAGCGGCATCTTCACCGACGACTGGGACAACCAGTACGACGGAGCCGACAAGCACACCGACTTCTACCTGCACACCCTGCGCGAGTACGTGACCCACTTCGCGGGCCGCCCGGTCGCCTTCGCGACCTTCGAGGGACCCGGCGCGTCCACGGCCTCGGACGCTTTCGCCGCCGTCGGACGGGCGCTGGGCCTCACGGACGACACCGCCGAGGGCGCGCGGGTCCGGGCCCAGGGACCCGGCGGCGAGGTCTTCGACGCCGTCGTCGACTACCGCAACCCGTACTTCATCGGGCTGCGCACCGACAACGCGCTCATCCGCTTCTTCGGGCGCAACCGCTGGGGCGCTCCGGTCGGCATCAGCCTGCACGACTTCGCGCCCGACGCCGACGCCAAGGGCAATGAGACCGCCTGGAAGAGCTGGCTCGACGGAGTCTTCGCCGGCTGACCCGCAGGCGGGACTCCGCGCAGGCGAAGAGCCCGGCCCCCCGGACGACGGGGCCGGGCTCTCGCGTACCCGAGCGACTACGGACGGAACCGCAGCACCTGCGGGTCGTGGTCGCTGATCTGGTCGGAGAACTCCGAGTTGATGTGCACGCTGTCGTACTCCAGGCCGCAGTCCTTGCGGATCGACGGGCTGACCAGGATCTGGTCGAGGACCTGGGCGTTGCCCTGGTAGTCGTACGTGTAACGCTCGCTCTTGGGCAGCGACTTGATCGCCGACCAGAGCTCGCCGTCGCCCTCCAGGATCTTGGCCGTGTCGGAGAACTCGAAGTCGTTGATGTCGCCGAGCGTGATGACGTCGGCGTTCTTCTGCGACTTCAGGATCTCGTCGACGAAGGCGTTCACCGCGGTCGCCTGGGCGTGCCGCTGGACCTCAGAGCTGCGCGCCGGGGGCTGGAACTGTGCCGTCAGCCCCTGGTCGCCGCCCTTGGAGTTGAGGTGGTTGGCGATCACGAAGACCGTGTGGCCGCGGAAGACGAACTCGCCAGCGAGCGGCTTGCGGCTGCTCTTCCAGGCCTCGTTCGCCGGGTCGATGCGGCCGGGCGACGCGGTGAGCTGCGCCTTGCCGTGCACCTTCGTGACACCGACGGCGGTCGTGGAGTCGCCGCCGGCGCGGTCGGTGAAGGAGACCCGCTCGGGGTTGAAGAGGAAGACCTGGCGGATGTTGCCGCCGGGCTCGCCGCCGTCCTGGTCGTTGACCGGGTCGATGGACCGCCAGTCGTACGCCGGGCCGCCCGCCGCGACGATCGCGTCGATGAGCTTCCGCACCGTCTGGTCGGCGGAGACCGTGCCGTCGTCCGTCGCGCCGTTGTTGTCCTGGATCTCCTCCAGGGACACGATGTCGGGCGACTTGAGGTTGTTCACGATCGCGGACGCGTGGGCGTCGAACGTGGCGTCGGCCGGGTCCAGGTTCTCGACGTTGTACGTCGCCACCGCCAGCTCGCCGTGCGACTGCTTCCGCGTCGTCTCGCGCTCCAGGCCGCCCTTCTCCAGGGTGCCCAGCTGGTTGGCGACGAGGGTGTAGCCGCCGAACTGGTTGTAGTCGAGCGGGCCCGCGGTGGTGCCGCCGAGCTTGTCGCCGACGTTCGCGGTCGGGAAGTCGGCCGTCGCGCCCAGGGACTGGATCTGTATCCGGCCCGTGTTCTGCGAGGTGTACGAGCCGTACACCGTGCCGCCGCGGTGGGTGGCGTGCTCGCGCGGCTTCACCGTGACCCACAGCTCCGAGTACGGGTCGGTGGCGGTGACCACACGGGCGTCGGCGACCTGGACGTTCATGCCCTCGAGGGACTCGTAGTAGTCCAGGGCGTACTTCGCCGGCTCCAGGGTGAGGCCGTTGACCGAACCGCTCGCGGCGGTGTCGCCGGCGGGGGCGTAGGCGTTCGGCACGGACCTGGCGTCGACGACCGTCGCGGCCGGGACGGCGTTGCCGCTGGAGACGACGGTGACCGTCGGCTTGGTGATCTCCGTGACCGACTGGTTGCCGCTGGAGGCGCCGCCCGGGACGTACTCCGAGACCGTGCCCGTCACCGCGACCGAGTCGCCGACGGCGACCTTGGGGGCGGAGCTGGTGAAGACGAAGACGCCCTCACTGGTGGCCGGGTCGGCGTCGGGGGCGGAGTCCTGGAGCCAGAAGCCCTTGGACGAACCGTAGGTCCGCACGCCGGTGACGATGCCGGCCACGTCCGTGACCTTCGCACCCGCGAGCGGGGAGGTCCGGGTGGTGCCCTGGATGTCGTGGATGTGGACGGTGTCCGCGTGGGCCGGTGTGGTGAGCACCACGGCGGAGATGGTGGAACAGACCGCGGCGACGGTCAGCGCGCCGATGCGCGCGGTTCTCTTGCTCGGCAAGGGAATCCCTCCGGGGACGTTCATGAGCGCCGGGACGAGGGTGGACTGTGGGGGGAGCGCGACCTGCGTGCGGGCCGGTGACGCGCGTAGAAGTGGACGGACCGCACGGCCGTTGAACTTCTACGCGCGTCAATCTCGTGTGTGGTGAGGGGAGTTGTCAAGGTTTCAGCGGTGTACGAGACCTGTTGGACACATGAACCGGGCGGCATGGGTGGAAATCCGTCTAGGCTGAGCCGTTGGCACGGACTTCCCGGGCCGCCTTCGGATTCCCGATTCCGCCGGCGCCCCGCGGGATGCGATGCCCGCCGCGGTCGACGGTGCCCGCCACCGTTCGGCGCGGCGTCGGGCGGAACCCCGCCCGAACCGCTTGCCCTGCTTGTCGTGGTTGTTCGGAGGAGAACTCAGCCGATGTCAGACAGCTCTTCCCTGCCGCCCGTGCGGCTGCTCTCCGAGGCGCAGTTGGCGCGGGACGCGCTCGCCGCGCCGCTGCTCTCCCGCGCCGCGCGGCTGGCCCGCTGGGCAGGCCCCGGCACCCGGGTGGGGGCGGGGGGTGAACTCGTCGAGGAGCAGCTTCCCGAGGCGGCCGGCGTCCTCGGCCTGTCCGGCGACGACGCGGCCGCCTTCGCCGGTGAGGCCTGGCGGGTGGCCGTCGACACCGGGCTCGTCGAGATCGTGGACGAGGAGGAGGGCACCGTCGAGGCGGGCGAGGACCTCGCCGTGCTCACCTCCGGCGCCCCGCAGGACGTCCTCGGTGTCTGGCTCGGCGCGCTCGACACCGTGCTGGCCGACGCGAGCGTCCCCGACCTCGACGATCTCGTCGAAGCCATGGGCGAGGACGGCGAGATCGACCTCTCCTCCCTGGACTGGGACCCGGAGGCGGAGGCCGAGTTCCTCGACGGGGTGCTCGGCAACCTGTATCTGCTGACCGTCGGCGAGAACGCGCTCGGCGAGGTGCCGGTGCCGCTGCCCGCGCTCGCCGCCTCGATGATCGTGCCCGACGACATGGGAGAGCCCACCAACGACGTCCTGGAGCAGGTCTCGGACGCCATGATGCGGCTCGACGACCAGTTCCGGCTGCTGGAGCCCATCGGCCTCGTCGACTTCCAGCCCGTCGACGAGGCCCTGATGGCGGACGCCGACGAGGAGCCGGCCGCCCCCGTCGACGACCTGGACGTATCGCGGTACGGCGTGGTCCGCCTGACGCCGCTCGGTCTGTACGGGCTGCGCGCCCGGCTGACCGAGGCGGGCTTCTCCGCCCCCGCCGTGGGCGAGCTGGCGGACAAGGGCGCGGACACGCTCCTGGACGGCACGGCCGGCTTCCCCGCGGCCGCCGCCCAGGCCGAGATCGAGCAGTGGCTCGCCCGGCGCGAACCGCTCTCCGCCGCCCGGGAACTGCTCTCCGCGGCACGCGGAACGGACCCGGGCGCCCCGCTGCGCCGCCTGCACTGCCAGCAGGCGCTCTCGTTGGTCGGCATGGAGGCCGAGCCCGCGCTGCGCGAGGTCCTCGACAACGCCGAACTGGGCGGTCTCGCCCGCGTCTGGCTCTCCGAGAACGACGCGCCCGACGTGCCCCCGCCGTCCGAGGCGATGGTCTTCTGGCTCACCATCGACACGGTGGCGGCACAGCTGGCCGCCGAAGGGAACTCCACCGAACTCCAGGCCCTGGTCGAGGGGCTGGCCCAGCAGCACAGCGGCTTCTTCGACTCGGCCTGGCGAGTCGATCACCCCGCCGCCCCGGACGTCCTGGAAGCCATGGGCCGCCTGCACCCCGACAAGAAGGTCGCCAAGGAAGCGCGCAAGGCGGCGTTCAAGGCGCGGTCGCAACAGGGAGGGTGAGACGCCGGTGACCCCGGGCGCCCGGCGCCCGGACGGACTGTTCCCCGGAGGCAGGCGTTCCCCTGCGCCGGTCGGGTGGATTCACGCAAGCGGGACCCCTGAAGTCGGCGGGCGTTCAACTCGCGTTCAGACGGGGGCGGGACCGTGTGGCCGCAACCGAGGCCGCCACCCGCCCCCCACGACAGTCCGAGTCCACCGTCACAGGAGACATCACATGTCGCTCACCCGCAGGGACTTCGCCAGACAGTCCGCGATCACCGGTGCAGGCGTGGCCCTGGTCGGCAGCGTCGGTGCCCTCGCCACCGCACCCAACGCCCTCGCCGCCACGGAGACGGACACGGAAGGCGCGGCCGGGGAACCGGCGGCCGCCGGGCACGGCGGCGTCGGCTACGGTCCGCTCGTCACCGACCCGAAGGGCCTGCTCTCCCTGCCCGCCGGGTTCTCCTACCGCGTCATCACCCACAGCGGCAGGACCAAGCTGGAGTCGGGCGAGTTCACGCCCTCCAACCACGACGGAACGTCCACCTTCGAGGGCCCGCGCGGCGCCACCCTCCTGGTCAACAACCACGAGCTGGCCGGCCCCCGCGCCAACTGGCCCTACCCGGTGCCGCTCACCGAGGGTCTCGTCTACGACCCCGCCGCCGCGGGCGGCTGCACGGTCGTCGAGGTGCGCCGGGACAAGGTCGCCGAGTGGGTCGGCATCGCCGGCACGGCCACCAACTGCGCAGGCGGCAACACCCCTTGGGGCACCTGGCTGACCTGTGAGGAGACCGAGGACAAGGCCGGCACCAACGGCTTCACCAAGGACCACGGCTACGTCTTCGAGGTCGATCCCGAGGACCGCCGCCGCAACCGGAACCCCAAGCCGATCAAGGCGCTCGGCCGCTACGCGCACGAGGCCGTCGTCGTCGACCCCAAGCGTGACCGCCTCTACCTCACCGAGGACGCCTCGAACCCCAACGGCCTGCTGTACCGCTGGACGCCCCCGCAGGGCTTCGAGCACGGCCACGGAAAGCTCCGTACCCTCGCCGACGACGCCGGATCGCTCCAGGCCTTCAAGTGCTTCGACTCCGGCGGCAAGTTCGTCGACGACCTCTCCCGTGCCACGAAGATCGGCACCGTGTACGGCGTGGACTGGGTCGACGTCACGGACCGTGACGCCAGGACCGTGTCCGTCCGCAAGCAGTTCACCGCCGGCCAGGTCACCCGCGCCCGCAAGCTCGAAGGCATGTGGTGGAGCGACGGCGGCGTCTACATCGTCTCCTCCTACGCCCGCACCGAGAGCCCCGGCCAGGCGCACGACGGAGCGGTCTGGTTCTACGACCCCAAGCGCCGCACCCTGACGCTGAAGGTCCTCATCGGCGTGAACCCCGACCCGTCCGTCGACGGGGCCTTCGACGGCCCCGACAACATCACCGTCTCCCCGTACGGCGGCCTCGTCATCGCCGAGGACGGCGAAGGTGTCCAGCACCTCTTCGGCGCCACCGAGAGCGGCCGCACGTACCCGATCGCCCGCAACGAGCTCAACATCGGCACCGCCGAGGCCCCGGAATACAGCGAGTTCACCGGCGTCACCTTCTCGCCCGACGGCAGGACCCTCTTCGCCAACATCCAGGTGCCGGGCATCATGCTCGCCATCACCGGCCCCTGGAAGCGCCAGAAGCGAGGCTGAACTCCCGCCGTTTCCGCGGCGATTTAATTCGCTCGCCCGACGCGCGGCCGCCCTCCTAAAGTGATGCCTGTCCAGGTGCGAAGGCAGGACCTACTTCCACTCATAATGGGGCGGCCGCGGGTTCGAGTCCCGCCACCGGTACAACGCGCCGGTGTAGCTCAGGGGTCAGAGCACCTACGTCGGTTCCGCCGACCTGAACTCTGGACACCACAACTTCATGCACCTCCCGGTGCGCGGGCCGCGGCTACTTCTCTCTCAAAGAAACCACGCCGCAGCCGACTTGATCTCGGGAGGCGCAGCTCATGGTGGGTGCCCGGTGCGCAGGCAACGGTTACTTCATTTGGGATCAGAGGGTTGCGGGTTCAAATCCCGTCATCGACTTTCGGGTCGGTGTAGCTCAATCGGTAGAGCATCTGCGCAAGTCCGTCGCCGACTTCCGACCTCGGGCACCCTCCATTTGCTGTGCCTCCCTCCGAAACACGACGTCACCGTCGTACAACGAATTCGGGGGAATTCACCATGGCACGCTTCAACACCAAGGCCGCGAAGGCCCAGCCCACTTCCCGCGTGACGTCCACCGGCCGTGTACTGCGGACGCACCAGGGCGGCCGGGGCCAGGAGCGCGACGCGCGCTCCGAGCTCTTTCTTCTGGCGATCGCCAATTTCGTGTCGCAGCAGACCTTCTACGAGGCCGGCGCGGCTCGCGACGACCGGTTCGCCAAGCTCGTGCGCGAGCTCGCCGTCTCCGACCCGTCCTGGACCGCCGCCCTGCTCGGCTGGCTCCGCGGCGAGGGCAACCTGCGCACCGCCTCGCTCGTGGGCGCCGCCGAGTACGTGAAGGCACGCCTCGACGCGGGCGCCACCGACGGCCCCGCCAACCGGCAGGTCATCGCCTCCGTGCTGCGCCGTCCGGACGAGCCGGGCGAGCTGCTCGCCTACTGGACGTCCCAGTACGGCCGCAACGTGCCCAAGCCCGTCAAGCGGGGCGTCGCCGACGCCGTACGACGTCTCTACAGCGGCAAGTCGCTGCTGAAGTACGACACCGCGTCCAAGGGGTACCGCTTCGGCGACATCCTCAACCTCGTGCACGCGGCGCCGGACCCCGGCAAGGCGTGGCAGGGCGACCTGTTCCAGTACGCGCTGGACCGGCGTCACAACCCGGACACGGCCGTCGTCCCCACGTCGCTGCCCGTGCTCGCCGCCCATCGCGATCTGATGGCGCTGCGGCCGGACGAGCGGCGCGCGGTCGTGACCGGCGCGGACGGCGCTCAGCGCCTGGCGGACGCCGGCATGACGTGGGAGGCGCTGGCCGGCTGGCTGCAGGGACCGATGGACAAGGCGGCCTGGGAGGCCGTGATCCCGTCCATGGGTGCGATGGCGCTCGTCCGCAACCTGCGCAACTTCGACGCGGCGGGGGTCAGTGACGAGGTGGCGGCCCAGGTCGCCGCGAAGATCAGCGACCCGGCGGAGGTCGCGCGCTCGCGGCAGTTCCCGTTCCGCTACCTGGCCGCCTACCAGCACGCCCCGTCGCTGCGCTGGTCGTACCCGCTGGAGCAGGCGCTCGGCCACTCGCTGGCCAACGTGCCCGCGCTGCCCGGCCGGACGCTGGTGCTCGTGGACCGCTCGGGCTCGATGTTCTACTCGCGGCTGTCCGACCGCTCGGAGCTCAACCGGGCCGACGCGGCGGCGATCTTCGGCACGGCGCTCGCGCTGCGGGCGGCGGACGCTGATCTCGTCGAGTTCGGCACCAGCAGCAAGCGGGTGAAGTTCCGCAAGGGCGAGTCGGTGCTCAAGGTCATCGAGCGGTTCGGCGACCTCGGCGGCACCAACACCAGCGAGGCGGTCCGCGCGCACTACAAGAAGCACGACCGGGTCCTCATCGTCACCGACGAGCAGGCCACGTACAGCCACTACGGCGACCCGACCGAGCAGGTCCCGGCGCACGTACCGGTCTACACCTGGAACCTCGCCGGATACCGCGCGGGGCACGGCCCGTCGGGCAAGGCGAACAGGCACACCTTCGGAGGGCTCTCGGACGCGGCGTTCCGGATGGTGCCGCTTCTGGAGCAGGCGAGGGACGCGGACTGGCCCTGGGCCTGAGGGAGGGCTGCGGACTGGCCCTGGGCCTGAGCGAGGGCTGCGGACTGGCCCTGGGCCTGAGGAAGGGACGCGGACTCGCCCTGGGCCCGCGCGACGACTGCGGCTTCCGGGCCGCGGCGACGCGTATGGTCCCTGGACCTGATCGGCAGATGCGGCCCGCACTCGGTGCGGGCCGCACGCTTGTGTTCGCCGGGTCCGGCGAGAACAGGTCCTAGACGGCGCGCTCGCGTTCCTTGCCCGTGATCACGAGCGCCGACAGCAGCAGGGCGGCCAGGGCGATCAGGGAGCCGACGCCGAACGCGCGGGCCGAGCCCTCGACGAGGATCTCCGACCGTGAGCCGTGTGCCTGCCGGGTCGCCGTGCCGAAGACCGTGACGAGAACGGACAGGCCGAGGGTGCCGCCGAGCCACTGGAGGGTCTGGAGCAGTCCGGATGCGGCACCCGCCTCGCGCGGCCCGATGCCCGCGAGAATGGTCGCGTTCAGCGGCAGGAAACTCAGGCCGACGCCCAGCCCCATCAGCAGCAACGGGCCGAGCAGCCCGGACAGATAGCCGTCGCCGGGGTCCAGCAGCCACAGCCGGCCCGCCGCCAGGGCGATCAGCGCCATGCCGGTGAGCAGGACCGGCTTCGCACCGAAGCGCTGGAGCAGCCGCGGCACGAGACGCACGGTCGTGAACATCATCAGAGTCATCGGCAGGAAGGCGAAGCCGGTACGCAACGGGCTGTATTCCAGGGCCTGTTGGCTGATGAGGGTGAGGAAGTAGAACGCGCCGAACATGCCCGCCGGCAGCAGCAGGACACCTGCGTAGCCGCCCGCGCGGTTGCGGTCGGCGAAGAGCCGCAGCGGCATGATCGGCTGCTCCGCGCGCCCCTCCACCAGGGCGAAACCGACGAGCAGGGCCGCCGCCGCGCTGAAGCCCAGCATCGCCCGGGTGTCGCTCCAGCCCTCCTCCGAGACCCGGATGAACCCGTAGACCAGTGAGGTCATACCCGCCGTGCCGGTGAGTGCCCCCGCCGCGTCGAACCGGCCCGCGTGACGCGGCGTCTCGGCGGCGACGCGCGGGAGGGCGGCGGCGACCGCGATGCCGATCGGCACGTTGATCAGCAGGGACCAGCGCCAGGACGCCCACGAGGTGAGCATGCCCCCGAGGATCAGGCCGATCGACGCGCCGATCCCGGCCATCGAGGAGTAGACGCCGAGGGCGTGGTGGCGGCGCGGGCCCTCGGGGAAGCTGGTGGTGATGAGGGCGAGAGTGCTGGGGGCGATGAGCGCGGCGCCCACGCCCTGGAGCGCGCGGGCCGCGAGCAGCCAGGAGCTCTCGGTGGCGATGCCGCCGAGCAGGGACGAGGCCGCGAAGAGCAGGGCGCCGGCGGTGAGGGTGCGGCGGCGGCCCGCGATGTCGCCGATCCTGCCGCCGAGGAGGAGCAGGCCGCCGAACGCGAGTGTGTAGGTGTTGAGGACCCAGGACAGGCCGGTGGGGGTGAAGTCCAGGTCCCGCTGGACGTCCGGCAGCGCGACGTTGACGACGGTGGAGTCGACGCCGACCATCAAGTAGGCGGCCACGATGACGAGGAGGGTGGTGGCCGGGCTGGTGCGGTGGGGTGGTTTCGAGGGTTTCGGGGGCCCGTCGGCGGGGGGCGGTCCGGCGGTGGGGGGTGGCGTGGACGGGGTGGACGGCGTGGACGGGGTGGACATGGAGTGCTCCCGGTCTGGCGTCCCCGGTACGGTGCGGGTGGGCAGCACGGACTGCCCGCCGAGATAAGCGGGGACTGTCTCCGTTTAACCCTCGCTAAGATACGGAGAGGGTCCCCGGTTCGCAAGGAGTATCTGAATGGCCCAGGTCAAGCCGATGCGGGCGGACGCGCGGCGGAACTATGAGCGGCTTCTCGCGGAGGCTGCGGTCGCGTTCGCCGAACACGGGGAAGGCGCGTCCCTGGACGACATCGCCAAGCGGGCGGGCGTGGGATCCGGGACGCTCTACCGGCACTTTCCTACGCGGCAGGCGCTGCTGGAGGCCGTCTATGTGGACGCCATCGAGGCGATCGCCGTGCGCGCGGACGAGATCGCGGCGGAGCTGGCGCCGGGTGCGGCCCTCGTGGAGTGGCTGAACGAGCTCAGCGAGGGGATGATCCAGGTCCGCGGGCTGAAGGCGCTGCTCGGGTCGGCTGTCGCGGACGGGAGCTCCGAGGTGCTGACGCGGTGTGGGGCCTCGGTGAAGGCGGCGGCGACGCGGCTGGTCGAGGCGGCTCAGCGGGACGGGGCCCTGCGGGCGGATGTGGAGCCGATCGAGGTGCTGCGGTTGGCGCACGGGGTGGCCAGTGCGTCGGAGCTCGCCAATGGTGACGGGGCGTATATCCGTCGGTATCTGTCGTTGTTGACTGAGGGGTTGCGGGCGTAGGCGTCCGGGCGTTCCGGGTGCGGTGCCTGTGTCTGGGCCTGTGCCTCTGCGGTTTCCGGTGCGGGTCCGGTGGGTGGGTCGGGGCCGTGCCGGTACATCCCAGTCCGTCGCCGCTGGATCAGACGTCAGTTCTCAACGGGAGCCGCTGCTCGATCCGGACGTAAGCGACGGACATCAGGGATGTACCGGCACGGCCCCTCCCGTGCGTGGACGGCCGCGGCTGATCCGTGGCTCGGGTGCGTGGACGGCCGCGGCTGATCCGTGGCCCGGGTGCGGACGGCCGCGGGTGATCCGTGGCCCGGGTGTGGACGGCCGCGGGTGATCCGTGGCCCGGGTGCGGAGCTTCAGCCGGTCAGAGGGACTGGGCGGCCGGCTTCACCATGCCTCGGACGGTGCGGGACTTGACGAAGTCGCCCATGGCGGTCATTTCCCATTCGCCGGAGAACTGCTTGATCAGCTTGGCCATCATGACGCCCGTCTGGGCCTCGGCGTTGGTGAGGTCGAAGCGGACGAGTTCCTCGCCGGTGGCGGCGTCGAGGAGGCGGCAGTAGGCCTTGGCCACCTCGGTGAACTTCTGGCCGGAGAAGGAGTTGACCGTGAAGACGAGGCCGGTGACTTCCTGGGGGAGGCGGCCCAGGTCGACGGTGATCACCTCGTCGTCCCCACCGCCCTCGCCCGTGAGGTTGTCGCCGGAGTGCTTGATCGCGCCGTTCACGATGGAGAGCTTGCCGAAGTAGCAGCTGTCGATGTGGTTGCGCTGCGGGCCGTACGCGATGACCGAGGCGTCCAGGTCGATGTCCTTGCCGCGGAACGCGGGCTCCCAGCCGAGGCCCATCTGGACCTTGGCGAGGAACGGGCTGCCGCCCTTGACCAGGGAGACCGTCTGGTTCTTCTGGAGGCTGACCCGGCCCTTGTCGAGGTTGATCTTGCCGGAGGCGGCGGGCGGCGCCGGGGGGACCGGGGGAGCGGCCGGGGCCGGCGGGGCCGTGAGGCGGGGGTCCACGTGCGGGGCCGGGGGAGTCACCGGGGGCTGCGCCGCGGGGGCGGGCTGGGCGGCCGGGGCGGGTTCCTCCACGCTCACACCGAAGTCGGTGGCGATGCCCGCCAGGCCGTTCGCGTAGCCCTGTCCGACCGCTCGGGCCTTCCACGCGCCGTTGCGGAGGTAGACCTCGACGATCACCAGGGCCGTCTCGGTGCCCAGCTGGGGAGGCGTGAAGGTGGCCAGGACCGTGTTGTCGTCCGCGTTGCGGATCGTCGCGGTGGGCTCGATGCCCTGGAACGACTGGCCCGCGGCGTCGGGGCTCGCGGTGACGACGATCTTCTCGATGCCCGGGGGAACCGCGGTCGTGTCGACCGTGATCGCGTCCGGTGCCGTGCCGCCGCCGGAGCGGTAGGTCACGCCGGGGCCGGAGGGCTGGTTGTAGAAGATGAAGTCCTCGTCGGAGCGCACCTTGCCGTCGGCGGTGAGCAGCAGGCTCGACACGTCGAGCCGCACCGGGGCGGTGACGTCCACCGTCACGCGCGAGACGGGGAGAGGGATGTTCGAGCCGGGCGTCATAGCTGTCATGACTGGGGTAACGAGCAAAGGCGCTTTACCGTTCCCTTACCCAAGAGTGAGTTGCGGGGGCGTATGATCTTTCGCCCCCGCCGCTCGGATCGGCGTTCAGGGCACTACGACGATCTTCCTTCCCACGCCGCCCGCGAACCGTTCCAGCGCCTGGGGATAGTCGGCCAGCGGGAGGCGGTCGCTGATGAAGACCGAGGGGTCGAGGACGCCCGCGGCGAAGAGTTCCGCCGCGCGTTCGAAGCTGTGCAGGACGGCCATCGAGCCGGTGATGGTGATCTCCTGGTTGTAGACGCGGTACGGGTCGATGGTGACCCGGGTCGCGTAGTCGGCCACGCCGAACTGGAGGAAGGTGCCCGCCTTGGCCACCCGGTCCAGTCCGTCCTGGATCGCCGCCGCGTTGCCCGTCGCGTCGACGACCACGTCCCAGCCCTGGGGGCGGTCCAGTTCGTCGGCGTTCGCCGCGGACGCGGAGACGCCGAGCAGCCGGGCGGTGGCCAGCCGTTCGGGGTTCACGTCGACGACGTCCACGCTCGCCGCGCCGGTGCGCTTGGCGAGCTCCAGCATCATCAGGCCCATCGTTCCGGAGCCGTAGACGAGGACGTGGGCGCCGAGCCGGGACCGCAGGACGTCGTAGCCGCGGACGGCGCAGGAGAGCGGCTCGATCAGGGCCGCGTCCTGGGTGCCGACGTGCTCGGGGAGCTTCACACAGTTGGCGACGGGGGCGGTGGCGTACTGGGCGGCGCCGCCCGCGGTGGTCACGCCGATCGCGGCCCACCGCTCGCAGAGATTGTTGTGGCCCGTACGGCAGTACCGGCATTCGTGGCAGTACAGGGAGGGGTCGACGGCCACCCGGTCGCCGACCGTGAGCTCGGTGACCCGGGTGCCGACGCCGACCACCCGGCCCGCGAACTCGTGGCCCGGCACGATCGGCAGCTCGGGCGCGAACTCGCCCTGGAGGATGTGCAGATCGGTGCCGCACAGGCCGCAGGCGGCGACCTCGACCACGACCTCGCGGGGGCCCGGCGTCGGGTCCGGGACCTCGGCGACGACGGCGCGGCCGACGGACTCGATGACTGCGGCCTTCATTTCACGGCTCCCAACGACAGGCCCTGGACCAGCTTGTCCTGGGCGGCGAACCCCGCGGCGAGCACCGGCAGGGAGACGACGAGCGACGCGGCGCACACCTTCGCCAGGAACAGGCCCTGGCTGGTGATGAATCCGGTCAGGAAGACGGGGGCGGTCTCGGCGACCACACCCGTGAGCACCCGGGCGAACAGCAACTCGTTCCAGCTGAAGATGAAGCAGATCAGGGCCGTCGCCGCGATACCGGGGAGGGCGATGGGGGCTACGACGCGGGCCAGCACGGTCGGCAGTCGCGCGCCGTCGATCTGCGCGGCCTCGATCACCGCGACCGGCACCTCGGCGAGGAACGACTGCATCATCCACACCGCGATCGGCAGGTTCATGGAGGTGTAGAGCACGACCAGCAGCCAGATGTTGTCGAGCATGCCGGTGTTCTTGGCGAAGAGGTAGATCGGGAGGAGGCCCGCCACCACCGGCAGCATCTTCGTCGAGAGGAAGAAGAACAGGACGTCCGTCCACTTCCTCACCGGTCGGATCGAGAGCGCGTAGGCCGCCGGGAGGGCCAGCAGCAGGACGAGGAGGGTGGAAGCCACCGACGCCACGGTGGAGTTGATCAGCGCGGGCCACGGGCTCGCGCCGCCGCCCGTGCCGAAGAACTCCCGGTAACCGTCGAGGGTCAGGGCCGCGCCGAAGGACGGAGGGTTCTTCGCGGCGTCCGACTCCGAGTGGAAGGACGTCAGCGCCATCCAGGCGATGGGCAGGAAGAACACGATGCCGAGTGCCCAGGCCGCCAGGCCCAGACCGGCGCCCCTGGTACCGCGGGGGCGGGCGGGTGTCGCGGTGGCGCTCATCAGCGGGATCCCTCCTCGCGGAACAGGGACGACACCACGCGCAGGGCGAAGGTCGCGATGACGATCGAGCCGATGACGACCAGGACGCCGGCGGCCGAGGCAAGGCCGTTCTCGTGGGCCTGGTAGAAGCTCTGGTAGACGGTGTAGGGCAGGTTGGCGGTGCCCAGGCCGCCGGATGTGAGGGTGAAGACCGCGTCGAAGTTCTGGACGATGTAGATCGAGCCGAGGAGCGCGCCCAGTTCGAGGTAGCGGCGCAGGTGCGGCAGGGTGAGGTGGCGGAAGACCTGCCAGTCGTTCGCGCCGTCCACCCGCGCCGCCTCGATCTGCTGGTGGTCGCGGCTCTGCAGGCCGGCGAGCAGGATCAGCATCATGAACGGCGTCCACTGCCAGACCAGGGATGCCTCGACCGCGAGCAGCGGGGTGTTGGAGATCCAGTCGGGCTGTGGCCCGCCGACGTAGTGCAACAGCCCGTTGAGCAGGCCGTATTCGGGGTTGTAGAGCACGTGCTTCCAGAGGAGGGCCGCGGCGACCGGGACCACCAGGAAGGGCGCGATCAGCAGGGTGCGGACGATGCCGCGCCCCCGGAACCTCCGGTCCAGGAGCAGGGCCAGGGCGAGGCCGAGGACCAGACTGACCAGGACCACGGTGACGGTCAGCAGGATCGTCGTCCAGACGGAGTGCCGCAGATCGGCGTCGGTCAGCACGTCCGTGTAGTTGCCGAGGCCGGTGAAGTGGCGGGCCTTCGGATAGAGCGCGTTCCAGTCGAAGAACGAGATCACCAGCGTTGCCACGAAGGGCAGTTGGGTCACCGCGATCATGAAGATCAGGGCCGGGAGCAGGGGGCCGCGTCGGGCCCAGGCGCGCAGCCGGGCGGACGGCTGCCGGAGGGTGCGTACGGGAGGAGCGGCCACGCGGGCCGTTGTCGTGGCGGTCATCGTCCCTCGTACTCCTTGGAGATCTTCTCGGCGAGTTTCTGGGACTTGCTCAGCGCCGTGTCGACGGACTGGCGTCCGGCGATGGCCGCGCTGATCTCCTGCGAGACCTTGGTGCCGAGGTCGGTGAACTCGGGGATGCCGACGAACTGGATGCCGGGCGCGGGGCGCGGCTGGACGCCGGGGTCACGGGGCCGGGCGCCCTCGATGGCCTCGCGGGTCATGTCCTGGAAGGCCCCGGCCTCCTCGCGGTAGGCGGCGTTGGTGTACGTCGAGGCGCGTTTGCCCGCGGGGACGTTCGACCAGCCGGTGGTGTCCCCGACCAGCTGCTCGTAACCCTTGCCGGAGGCCCAGGAGATGAACTTCCAGGCCTTGTCGGAGTTGTGCGAGGCCTTCTGGAGTCCCCAGGCCCAGGTGTAGAGCCAGCCGGAGGACCCGGTCTTCTCGACCGGCGCGGGCACGTAGCCGAGCTTGCCCTTGACCGGGGAGTCCTTGGCCTCCAGCAGGCCCGCGGCGGACGTGGCGTCGTACCACATGGCCGTCTTTCCCTGGGTCATGTTGTTGAGGCACTCGGCGAAGCCGGACTGGGCCGCGCCGGACTCGCCGTGCTCGCGCACGAGGTTCACGTAGAACTCGGTCGCCTTCTCGAACTCGGGGGAGTCCAGGCGTGCTTTCCAGTTCTTGTCGAACCAGGTGCCGCCGAAGGTGTTCACCACGGTGGTGAGCGGAGCCATGACTTCGCCCCAGCCGGGCAGTCCGCGCAGGCAGATGCCCTTCATGCCGGGCTCGGCGCCGTCCGCCTGGGCGGCGAGGTCGCCGACCTGCTGCCAGGTGGGGTGCGCGGGCATCTTCAGGCCCTTCGCGGCGAACACGTCCTTGCGGTACATCAGGAACGACGATTCGCCGTAGAACGGCTGCCCGTAGAGCTTTCCGTCGTCGGCGGTCAGCGACTGCCGCATGGGCCCCAGGATGTCCTGCTCGTCGTACGCGCTGTCCTGGGCGACGTACGAGTCCAGCTCGTGCAGCCAGCCGTTGCGGGCGTAGATCGGTATCTCGTAGTTGGACAGGGTGGCGACGTCGTACTGGCCCGCCTGGTTGGCGAAGTCCTGGCTGATCTTGTCGCGGACGTCGTTCTCCGGCAGCACGGTGAAGTTCACCTTGATGCCGGTCTCTCGGGTGAAGTGGGCCTTGGTGAGTTTCTGCAGCTCGACCATCTGCGGGTTGTTGACCATCAGGACGTTGATGGAGTTCCCGCCGGAGCCCGTCCCGCCCGCTCCGGTCCAGCAGCCGGAGAGGAGCGGGGTGAGCAGCGTCCCTGCGGCGGCCGCGGCGAGCAGCGCGCGCGGCCTCCGTCGGCTCGGGGTTCGCATGGATCACTCCTGGAGGAAGGGGGAGACAAAGGGCGGCGCGAGGCATGGGGGTGCCCCGGAGGGGGTGGATCGGGCCTTCACATGGGGTGGAGAGGGGAGTGGGTCGGGTTTCAGACGCGGATGACCTGCGGGCCCTGCAGCGAGTAGCGGTGTGCCTCGGACGCCGGGAGCAGCGTGCTCGTGACGATCGCCTCCAGGGCGCTGATGTCGGCGAACCGGCAGAAGCTGACGGCGCCGAACTTGGTGTGCACACCGGCGAAGACCGTGCGCCGGGAGGCCCTGATCGCCTGTGCCTTGACCTCGCTGACCGCCGGGTCGGGGGTGGTGAGGCCGTGTTCGCGGGAGATGCCGTTGGCGCCGATGAACGCCAGGTCGATGACGAAGCCGACGAGCATCTTCGTCGTCCAGTGGTCGACGGTCGCGAGCGTGCCGGGGCGGACCCGGCCGCCGAGCAGCAGGACGCTGGTGTTCTCGGCCTCGGCGAGCGCTCCGGCCGTGGCGAGGGAGGCGGTGACCACGGTCAACGGCCGGTCCCTGGGCAGTGCTTCGGCGATGAGCTGCGGGGTGAACCCCTCGTCGACGAAGACCGTCTCGGCGTCCCCGGTCAACTCGGCCGCGGCGGCGGCGATACGGCGCTTCTCGGGCACGTGGCTCGTGGTCCGGAAGGCGAGCGTCGTCTCGAAACCGGCGCTCTCCACGGGGTAGGCACCGCCGTGGGTGCGGCGCACCAGGCCGTGGTCCTCCAGGGTGCGCAGATCGCGTCGTACGGTCTCCTTGGCGACGCCCAGTTCGCCGGCGAGCCGGGTGACGTCGACCGAGCCCGTGCGGCGCGCGGCCCGGACGATCTCGCGCTGCCGTTCTTCCGCCGTCATCGCCGTCATGGCCGTCACCCGCTCCCTCGCGCTCCGTCGCGCACTGCCCGTTCGGGCCCGGTGGAGCCCTTGAGGGAAGTTCTACAGCGGGTATCGGCCACTGACCAGGCCTGTTGCATGCCCGATGCTGCCCGGCTGTGCCCGTTCGACGCCCTTGCTGCCCGCGGCGGACCTGGGGCGGAGCGGGTGGGGAGGGGGGATCGGGCAGGGCCCGTGCCCGAACACGGGAACGGGCGGGCCCGTTCGGTGCCCGCCCGCCGTCCCGCTTCCCGCCGCCGCGTCAGTACGGCCAGATCGGCGGGTGTGTCGTGAAGTGGCCGCCCAGGTGGGCGTGGTCCGGATTGTCGGGGTCGAGATCGCCCTGCTCGGCGATGAGCTTCTCGGCGTACGGCTCGGAGTCGTCGCGCGGTTCGTAGCCGAGGGCCCGCGCGGTCGAGAGGTCCCACCACAGACGGGTGTTGGCGGACGAGCCGTGGACGACCGTGTGCCCCACGCCGTCGGCGGTCAGGGCCGCGTGGAAGAGGCGGGCGCCGTCCTCGGGGCTCATCCAGACCGAGAGCATGCGGACGCTGGTGGGCTCCGCGAAGCAGGACCCGATGCGCACCGAGACGGTCTCCATGCCGTGCTTGTCCCAGTAGAACTGCGCCAGGTCCTCGCCGAAGGACTTGGACAGGCCGTAGAAGGTGTCCGGGCGGCGCGGGGTGTCGATCGGGATCAGGGGATCGTCGCCCTGCGGGCGGGGGGTGAAGCCCACCGCGTGATTGGAGGAGGCGAAGACGACACGGGGCACGCCCTCCTCGCGCGCCGCCTCGTACAGGTTGTACGTCCCCTCGATGTTCGCCTTGAGGATCTTGTCGAAGGAGGCTTCCAGGGAGATGCCCGCGAGGTGGATGATCGCGTCGACGCCCCGGACGGCCTCGCGCAGCGCCGCCCGGTCGGCGAGGTCCGCGGTGATCGCGTCGGGCTCGCCCTCGACCGGGAGCACGTCGAGCAGGCGCAGCTCGTAGCCGTACCGCGGCAGCAGCCCGCGCATCAGGGTGCCGAGTCCGCCGGCGGCGCCGGTGAGCAGAACGGTGCGGGGTGCGGGCATGCGGGGGTCTCCTCGGTGCGGGCCGATGCGCCATGGCGGGAACTCCGCCGGGCGGCCGTATGCGTGTACGACATTCACATCCATGGACACGCTAAGGATCGCTGACGTGCTGCGTCAAGTGTCGCGCGGAGGGGTGAAATCCGCCTCCGTGTTGCGGGTTTGCGTGCTTGACCGGCCCCGAGGTGGCGGCTTAGCGTGGGAGTGTTCAGAAATATAGACGTGGATCAGAAACGTGCACTCGGTGGGCACCTTTTTAGGGAGAGTCCGTGACGTCAGCCCCTCTTGCCGCTCGGCTGAGCATCCCCAGCGGGCCGCTGTTCTTCCCCGTCACCGCGTACGGCCCCGACGGCTCCGTCGATCTCGACGTCTACCGGGAGCATGTGCGGCGCGGCGTCGAGGCCGGAGCCGCGGCGGTCTTCGCGTGCTGCGGCACCGGCGAGTTCCACGCGCTCACTCCCGAGGAGTTCGAGCGTTGCGTGCGGGCGGCCGTGGAGGCGGCCGCGGGACGGGTGCCGGTGGTCGCGGGCGCCGGATACGGGACCGCCCTCGCCGTGCGCTACGCACGTCTCGCGGAGGCCGCCGGGGCCGACGGACTGCTCGCCATGCCGCCGTATCTCGTGGTGGCCGGGCAGGAGGGTCTGCTGCGGCACTACCGGGAGATCGCCGCCGCCACCTCCCTGGACGTCATCGTCTACCAGCGGGACAACGCGGTCTTCACCCCCGAGAGCGTGATCGAACTCGCGCGCACCGAGGGGATCATCGGCTTCAAGGACGGACTCGGCGATCTGGACCTGATGCAGCGGATCGTGAGCGCCGTACGCAGCGAGGTACCCGGCGACTTCCTCTACTTCAACGGCCTGCCGACGGCCGAACTGACCGGACTCGCCTACCGGGGCGTGGGCATCACGCTCTACTCCTCGGCGGTCTTCTGCTTCGCCCCCGAGATCGCGCTGGCCTTCCACCGGGCGCTGAACACCGGGGACGACGCGACGGTGAACCGGCTGCTGGACGGCTTCTACCGGCCCTTCGTCGACCTGCGGGCACAGGGGCGCGGCTACGCGGTCGCCCTCGTCAAGGCGGGTGTCCGGCTGCGCGGCCTGGAGGTGGGTGAGGTGCGGCCGCCGCTGAACGAACCGACCGAGGACCACGTCAAGCAGCTCGCGCAGCTCATCGACCGCGGGTACGCGCTCATCGAGGAGGACAAGTGAGGACCTCGGCGTTCCTGTACCCCTGGGATGTCAACGGGGACCCGGAGGCCGCCTCCAGGACGGCCGCGCTCGGCGTACGCCAGGTGACGCTCGCGTCCGCCTACCACTCCACCCGCGCGGCGACGCCCCGCCACCCCCGGCACCGGATCGTGACGGCCTCGCACGCCGCCGTGCTCTACCCGGTGGACGAGGCACGCTGGCAGGGGCGTGCCCTTCGCCCGTACCCGGCGGGGGACTGGGCGCCGGGCGACGCGTACGGCGAGGCCGCCGCCGCGCTCGCCGGGGCCGGTCTCGACGTCCACACCTGGGTGGTGCTCGCACACAACTCCCGTATGGGGGAGGAGCATCCGTCGACCTCCGTCGTCAACGCCTACGGGGACCGCTATCCCTGGGCCCCCTGCGTGGCCCAGTCCGCCACCCGCGCCTATCTCGCCGAACTCGCGGCGGAGGCCGCGGTCCGGCCCGGGGCGGCCGGCACGGAACTGGAGTCGCTCGGCTGGTACGGACTCGCCCATCTGCACGCCCACGACAAGATCGGCGGGGTGGCGCTCGGAGACGCCGGGCAGTACCTGATGTCGCTCTGCTTCTGCGCGGTGTGCGGGCAGGGCTACGAAAACCAGGGCCTCGACGCGGGGGAGCTGGCGGCCGCCGTGCGCGGGGCGCTGGAGCCGGTGTGGCGGGGGGCGCCGTCGGACGGGGGCTGGACCGGTGTCGAGAAGCTGCTCGGGGCCGAGACCGCCGGGGCCACCAGGGTGTGGCGTGACGGGGTGGCCCGGTCCCTCCAGGAAGAGGCGGTCTCGGCGGTCCGCGCCGCCGCGCCGGCCGGCTTCCAGGTGCTCCTGCACGCCGATCCGGTGTCCTACCACTGCGGTGCCAACGCCGGGGTCGACCCCCGGCACATCCTGTCCGTGGCCGACGGGGTGGTCGTGCCGTGCACCGCGGGCGCCGGGCCGCTGACCCCGTTCGCGGAGGCGGGCCCGAAGGGGCGGGTCCTGGCCGCCAACTTCACCGTGGTGTCGGGGATGGGGGGCCGTCCGGAGACCCTGGCGGCGGACGTGGCGCACGCGGTCGAGCTCGGGGCGACGGAACTGCGCCTGTATCACGCCGGGTTGGCCTCGGAGCGGGACCTCGAGACGGTGCGGGAGGTGCTGGCGGGGCTCGGCTAGCGGAGCTCCCGCCGCGCCCTCAGTCCGCCGTCCGGGCAGGGACGGCCCGGAGCAGCGGGCCCAGGGTCACCAGCCGGATCAGGCCCAGCGCGGGGAGCAGGACGCGATAGTCGACGAGTTCGACCAGGCCGGCCCCGAGGGCCAGACCGATGGCGTTCGGCGCGTACAGAAGCGTGTTCGCGGTGGCGGAGACGCGGCCCAGAAGATGGGCCGGTGTCTCCCGCTGGACCGCGGTGAACACGGCGATGAGCGGGCAGGGCAGCCCCGCCCCCACGGCCGCGCCGGCCGCGAGGGCCACCGCATCGTCCGGAACGGCCCGCAGGACGACCGCGACGGCGGTGAGGGCGATCCCGCAGACGGCGAAGCGCTGTTCGCCCAGCCGTCGCAGCAGCGTCCCGGACACCAGCCCGACGGCGACCGAACCGGCGCCCTGCGCGACGTACAGGACGCCGGCGTACGTGGGGGAGTGGCCCAGCCCCTCCGTCACGGCGTAGACCGTCGCGCCGTTGATCCCCGCGAGGAGCATGGTCGTACCGCCGGCCAGGACCAGGACCCGGAGCCGGGGGTTCCGCCGGAGGTGGCGGACGCCTTCCGCGGTGCGGATGCGCGGGCGCCCGGCGCGGGGGCGGCTTCGGCGGCGGTCGCCGCGGGCACGACCTCCCGCTCGCCGTGCACCATCACGCGGCCGTTCGCCGACAAGGACGGCGGACGTCCGGACCGGTGGGGTCTCGCGGACTCTCAGCAGCGCGTACACCCCCGCCGCCAGCGCGAAGGTCACCGCGTCCAGGAGCGCCACCCGCGCGCCGCCGTACGCGGCGTAGAGACCCGCCCCGGTGAGCGGGGCCACCAGCTTCATGCCCTCGTTGGCGGTCATGCGCAGACCGTTGAGGTCGCCGAGGAGACGCTCGTCGATCGCGCCGGCCAGCAGCGCGGACTCGGCGGCGTCCTGGACCACCCCCGCCGTGCCGTAGACCAGGAGCACCGCGAACAGGATCCACAGGCGGCCCTGCCCGTCCACGGCGAACAGGACCGGCAGGAGCGCGGCCAGGACCAGATTCGTCCCGATGAGCAGGGGGCGGCGGCGGGTCCGGTCGGCCAGGGTGCCCAGGGCGGGGCCGATCAGGGTGGGGGCCCAGAGAGCGAAGACGCAGAGCGCCGCCAGACCGTCCGAGCCCGTCAGATCCTTGACCCAGATGCCCGAGACCAGCCACATCGCCGACGTCCCGAAGCCGGAGACGACCACTCCGGTCAGATACAGACCGGCGGTGCGATCGCCCAGAACCCGCGTCACTGTCCATGTCATGGCAGGTGATCGTGGTTCTAAGGCGGGCCCGAGGGGATCGGGCAACCGCCTTAGACACGGGTGCTGCCGGGGCCCGTCGACGGACGACGGCTCGGCCGCTCGCCCCATGGACGGGGGTGTCGCCGTGTCTGCGGGGCCCGGCGCGGGGCGGCGCGCCGGGCCCCGGGCGAGGGGCGGCCGCTCGGCCGAGCGGCCGCTGAATCCGCTCGGGAGGTCGGCCGCCGCGCCCGCTCGGCCGGCCCCGGTCCCGGCAGCCCGCACCTTCGCGATCCTGCGGGCGCCCGGGGCTTCTCAGTCCTTCAGCAGCGCGCAGACGAAGTTCTCCTCGACGTCGCGCAGCTCCTTGAGCAGCTCCGGCTTGGTCTCCTTGTTCACCTGGGTCGTGAGCGAGAAGGTCAGTGACCGCCGGCCGTCCGGGGTGGCGGCGATCAGCTGGGTGTAGCCGGGGAAGTTGCCGGTGTGGCCGAGGACCACTCCGCAGCGGGTGGAGTAGCGGAAGATCGCCGCTCCCGCCTTGTTCTTGCCGGGTCCCGCCGGTTCCGAGGCCCCGTCGATCCAGCGGCGCTGCTCGCGCAGGGTGGCCTTGGAGATCAGGGCGCCGCCCGCGTAGCCGCGGATGAAGCGGGTCAGGTCCGCAGGAGTCGAGACGATCCCGCCCGATGCCCACACGCCCGACGCGCTGAGCACCTCGCTGACGTCCTCCGGGGGGTTCGGCGGCTGGACGTCGTAGCCGTGCATGTACGGCTCGGGCAGCTCGTAGCCCTGCGGGAGGCTCGTGTCGCGCAGGCCGAGCGGCCGGTAGACGAGTCCGCGCAGCAGCTGCTCGTAGCGCTTGCCGGTCGCCGCCTCGGCCATCAGCGCGACGGCGATGTTGTCGGAGTTCGAGTACATGTACCGCGAGCCCGGCCGGAACAGCAGCGGCTCGTCGGCCACGTAGTCGAGCAGCCGGCGCGAGTCGAAGTGGTGACGCGGATCGGCGGTGAGGATCTCGAGGAACTCGGGACTCCTCGTGTAGTCGGGCAGCCCGCTGGTGTGGTTCAGCAGCTGGCGGAGCGTCACGGCGCGCCACTTCCGCGGCAGGGACGGCAGCAGGCGGCCGATGGTGTCGTCGAGGGAGAGTGCGCCCCGGTCCACCAGACCCAGCGCCACGGCGCCGCTGAACGCCTTCGCGGTGCTGGCGATCCGTGTGTGGTCGTCCGGCCGGATCGGACGTCCGCTCTCGAGATCGGCGACTCCGGCGCGCAGGACGCGCGACACGCCCTCCCGGCGCAGGACGGCGATGACACCGGGCGGGCCACCGGGGCTGCGCACCAGCTCCTCGAGCTGTTCGCGCAGCGCACGGTCCTGGTCGCGGCCGGCGGAGGTGGCATCGGCGTCGGCCGGTGCGGACACGATGCCGGTCAGGCAGGCGGCGGCCAGCAGAGCGCTGAGCGGCAGACGCAGCCGGGGGCGGCGGGGCAGGTGCATGGGGTTCTCCCGAGTCGGACGGTGGCCGGGGCACGCCCAGCTTCGGCCCCGGGCGATCCACCCGCCTGCGCCGCTGCTGCATACGGAGGAGCGGGCCGCCCGGTGTTGGGCCGTCCGGCTGTCCTGGTGCGGGGGCCCGCGGGTCGGGGAACCGATGAGTTTCGGGTGCGGGCGCGGTCTACCCCGCAGTGGACACGAGTTCTGAGGAGAATCGGATGACCGGCCAGACTTTCGACCTCGGGCCGCAGGCCCTGATCGTGGCGCGGCTCACGGACGCGGTCACGGACGACCGGCTCGACGGGGCGACCCCGTGTCCGGACTACGCGGTGCGCAACATCCTGGGGCACCTGGCCGGGCTGTCCGTCGCCTTCCGCGACGCGGCGCGCAAGGACCTGGGCGCGACGACCGACACGAGCCCGGACTCCGCCGTGCCCGACATCGGGCCCGGGTGGCGCGAGGCTCTGCCGAAGGCGCTCGACGAACTCGGCGACGCCTGGCGTGACCCGGCCGCCTGGACCGGGATGACCCGGGCGGGCGGAGTGACGCTGCCGGGCGCGGTCGCGGCGGCCGTGGCCGCCGACGAACTGGTGGTGCACGGCTGGGACCTCGCGCGGGCCACGGGCCAGGGGTACGAGCCCGACGCGGTCGCCCTGCGGGCCTCGTACGAGTTCCTCAGCGCCGCGGCCGAGGACCCGACCCGGGGCGGCGGCATCTTCGGCCCCGTCGTCCCGGTACCGGACGAGGCGCCCCTCCTGGACCGCGTGATCGGCCTCAGCGGCCGCGACCCCGGCTGGAAGCCGTAGCGGGGCAGCGGGAGCGTCGCCGTGACGGCGGGGAGCCGAGCGGCGGACAACGACCGGCCGGCCCCCTGAAGTCCGGCCGCAGACCGGGAGCCGAAGGCCGGCAGCCGGTGCTCGCGCCTTGTACCCACGTGCCGCACGGCCTCGTGGGCGCGCCGCCGTACGGCCGCAGCTCGTCCGCGTGCGGGTACGGCCGCAGACCGGAGTGGTGCGCGAGGCGAAAGGCAGGCGCCCCGGCCGTCACGGGGTCCGTACGCTTCCCGTATGGCCTCCGCCTCCCCCGCATCCGACGACGCGCCCGCCCCGGACCCCGTTTCCTCTCCCGCTCCCGGATCGGTCCTCACCTTGACCGTGCTGGGTACCGGGTCCCCCCACCCGCGGCCCGGGCGCCCCTGCTCCGGGTACCTGCTGCGCGGCGGGGGCGCCGAGGTATGGGTCGACGCGGGTCCCGGGACCTTCGCCGAGTTGCAGAGGCACACCGATCCGGCGCGGCTGGACGCGATCTGGATCTCCCATCTGCACGCCGACCACTGCGCCGACCTGCTGCCCGCGATGTACGGGCTGGCGTACGGAGGGCTAGCCCCCGCGGCGCCCCTGCCCGTCTACGCGCCGCCGGAGCTCGGACCCCGCCTCGCGGGGTTCTTCGGACAGCGTGATCCCGGGTTTCTGAGCGGCGTCTTCGACCTCCGACCCCTGTACGACGGGCACGAGAGCCGGGTCGGCGGCCTGGTACTCGACACCCGTGCCGTCGTGCACGACACCGAGGCGTACGGGCTGCGCGCCGAGTGCGGGGGGAGCGTGCTGGCGTACTCCGGGGACAGTGGGCCCTGCCCCGCTCTCGTCGAACTCGCCACCGGAGCCGACCTGTTCCTCTGCGAGGCCGACGTCGACCGGCATCGCGAAAGTGAACGCCCGGTGCACCTCACCCCCGAGGACGCGGGAGCGGTCGCCGAGGAGGCGGGCGTGGGGGAGTTGCTCGTCACCCACGTGGGGCCCACGCTCACGCGCGAGTCCGCGACCGGGCGCGCCGCGGCCGTCTTCGTCGGCGGCCGGACCTCCACCGCGCGCGAGGGCGAGACCCGGACCGTCTGAGGCCCGCGCCCGGCACTTCACTTCAACTTCCTTTGTCGGAAGCGTTGACGAAACACGGTCACGCTCCTACCTTCAACGCGTCGTACTTCGTACGTCATATATGAGACGCGATATGCGAGATCCGAGATCGATGTCCGCGATTCGATGCCCGGCTCCCGTGATCCGAGACGTGAGACCAGAGAGGCGCGCATGACCTCTGTGCCCACCCCGATCCCGTCCCGCACGCAGTTCGTGCTGGAGGGGATCAAACACCGCATCCTCACCGGGCAGTTGACCCCGGGGCAGGCCCTGGTCGAGACCGACCTCGCCGCACAGTTCGGAGTGTCGAAGACACCCGTGCGCGAGGCGCTCAAGACCCTGGCCGGCACCGGGCTCGTCGTGATGAACCAGTACAAGGGCGTCACGGTGCGCATGGTGGACGCGGACATGGCGCGCGAGGTGTACGACGTACGGCTGCTCCTCGAACCCGAGGCGCTGCGCCGGGCGGTGCGCCGCGGAGCCTCCCTCGACGCCGCCCGTGACGCGCTCAACCGTGCCGACGACGCCGCCGACACCGCCGAACGATCCCTGGCCAACCGGGAGTTCCACCGCGCCCTGTACGTGCCCTGCGGCAACCCGCTGCTCGCCCGGATGCTCGACGAGGTGCGCGACCAGGCGGCGCTCGTCTCGGCGGTCGCCTGGGCGGCCGATCCCTCCTGGGAGCGGGAGGCGAGCGAACACCGGGAGATCGTGAGGCTCGCCCTCGCCGGCGACGCCGACGGCGCGGCGGCGGCACTGCACGCGCACATCGCGTCGTTCGTGCAACGGGCCTTCCCCCAGGGCCAGGAAGAGGACGGACAGGAATGACAGCGACGTTCGAGACCCAGCGGGCGGCTCTCGCCGAGGTCGTGGCGATCCCGGTGACCCCGTTCGCCGAGGACGGCACGATCGACCGCGACACCCACCGGGCCCTGCTGCGCCGGCTGATCGACGGCGGCGTCCGCACCCTCACCCCCAACGGCAACACCGGCGAGTTCTACGCCCTCACCCCCGAAGAGCGTCAGCTCGTCACCGAGTTGACCGTCGAGGAGGCCGGCGACCGGGCGGTGGTCCTCGTCGGCGTCGGGCACGACGTGCCGACCGCGGTCGCCTCGGCGCGGCACGCCCGCGCGCTCGGCGCACCGATGGTGATGGTCCATCAGCCCGTGCATCCCTACGTCTCGGAGAGCGGCTGGGTCGACTACCACCGGGCCATCGCCGAGTCCGTGCCGGAGCTGGGTGTCGTGCCGTACATCCGCAACCCGGGGCTCGCGGGTTCGCGGCTCGCCGAACTCGCGGACGCCTGTCCGAACGTCATCGGCGTGAAGTACGCCGTTCCCGACGCCGCGCGCTTCGCGTCCTTCGCGCGGGACGCCGGGCTCGAACGGTTCGTCTGGGTGGCCGGACTCGCGGAGCCGTACGCTCCGTCGTACTTCTCGGCGGGTGCCACCGGCTTCACCTCGGGCCTGGTGAACGTCGCTCCGGCCGTCTCGCTGAACATGATCGAGGCGCTCCGGTCCGGCGACTACCCGGCCGCGATGAAGGTCTGGGAGCAGATCCGCCGCTTCGAGGAGCTGCGCGGCGCGAACGCCTCCGCGAACAACGTCACGGTGGTCAAGGAAGCCCTGTCGTCGCTCGGCCTGTGCCGCCGCGACGTCCGCCCGCCGAGCAGGCCGCTGCCCGAGAGCGAGCGCTCCGAGGTCGCCGCGATAGCCGCCGGATGGTCGCTGTGAAACGGCCCGAGGACCTCCGGAGCCATCAGTGGTACGGCACCGACGGGCTGCGTTCGTTCAGCCACCGGGCCCGGACCCGGCAGCTCGGCTACCTCCCCGAGGAGCACCTGGGCAAGCCGGTCATCGCGATCCTCAACACCTGGTCCGACATCAACCCGTGCCATGTGCACCTGCGCGACCGCGCGCAGGCCGTGAAGCGGGGCGTGTGGCAGGCCGGCGGATTCCCGCTCGAGTTCCCCGTGTCCACGCTGAGCGAGACCTTCCAGAAGCCGACCCCGATGCTCTACCGCAACCTCCTCGCGATGGAGACCGAGGAGCTGCTGCGGTCGTACCCGGTGGACGGGGCCGTGCTGATGGGCGGCTGCGACAAGACCACGCCCGCGCTGCTCATGGGGGCCGCCTCGGTCGATCTGCCGACCGTGTTCGTGCCCGCCGGGCCGATGCTCCCGGGCCACTGGCGCAACGAGGTCCTCGGCTCCGGCACCGACATGTGGAAGTACTGGGACGACAAGCGCGCCGGTCTCATCGGGGACTGCGAGATGACCGAGCTGGAGAGCGGGCTCGCCCGGTCGCCGGGCCACTGCATGACGATGGGCACCGCGTCCACGCTGACCGCGGCCGCCGAGGCGCTCGGGGTCACCGTGCCGGGCGCGTCGAGCATCCCCGCCGTCGACTCCGGACACGACCGGATGGCCGCCGCGGCGGGGCTCAGGATCGTCGAACTGGTCCACCAGGACCGGACGTTGTCCGACATCCTCACCGCGGAGGCCTTCGCGGACGCGGTGACGACGGTGCTCGGTCTCGGCGGATCGACGAACGCCGTGATCCATCTGATCGCCATGGCAGGGCGCGCCGGTGTCACCCTCACGCTCGACGACTTCGACCGGACCGCCCGGACCGTGCCCGTGCTCGCGAACGTCAGGCCCGGTGGACGGACGTACCTCATGGAGGACTTCCACTTCGCCGGCGGCCTGCCCGGGTTCCTGTCGCGGATCACCGATCTGCTGCACCTGGACCGGCCCACGGTGTCCCACGACAGCATGCGCGAGCAGCTGGAGAGCGCCCGGGTGCACAACGACGACGTCATCCGCACCCGGGAGAACCCGGTCGCGGCCGAGGGCGGAGTGGCCGTCCTGCGCGGCAACCTCTGTCCCGACGGCGCCGTCATCAAGCACATCTCCGCCGAACCGCATCTGCTCAAGCACACCGGTCCCGCGGTCGTCTTCGACGACTACCGCACGATGCAGCGGACCATCAACGACCCGTCGCTCGGCATCACCGCGGACAGCGTCCTCGTGCTGCGGGGCTCCGGCCCCAAGGGCGGGCCGGGCATGCCCGAGTACGGGATGCTGCCCATCCCCGACCACCTGCTGAAGCAGGGTGTCCGGGACATGGTGCGGATCTCCGACGCCCGGATGAGCGGCACCAGTTACGGCGCGTGCGTGCTGCACGTGGCGCCCGAGTCGTACGTCGGCGGCCCGCTCGCCCTCGTCCGGAGCGGGGACACGATCACCCTCGACGTCGAGGCACGGTCACTCCAGCTCAACGTGGACGACGCGGAGCTGGAGCGCAGGCGGGCCGAATGGACACCGCCGATCGTCCGGTACGAGCGCGGCTACGGCGCGCTCTACACCGAGCAGATCACCCAGGCCGACACCGGCTGCGACTTCGCGTTCCTGGCCCGGCCGGGCAAGGTGCAGGACCCGTACGCGGGCTGAACGACCCACGGCCGCGCTCCACTTGGCCCGTGTCATGAACGACCGGTATCACGAACCACCGGCATCACGAACGGCGAGCAGGACGAACGGCCCGTATCCCGAACACCGTACGCGAAGCGCTCGACCTCTGAGCATCGAGCAAGCGCTTCCTACGGACCACGCACGTGCTCCACGGCACCCGCTAGAACGGAGAACTGTCATGGCCCAAGCCGCAGCCGTGGCGAAACCGCCCGCGCCACCCCGGCGGCGCCGTGCTTCCGCGACCCCGCGCAGGCTTCCGTATCTGCTGATCGCCCCGGCGGCGCTGCTGATGCTGGGCTTCATCGCCTACCCCGTCATCAGCGTCTTCTACTACAGCCTGCAGAACTACAACCCCACCAAGCCGTGGCGCAACGGCTTCGCGGGTTTCGACAACTTCGTGCACGCCTTCACCGACGACCCCCAGTTCTGGGACACGCTGACGTTCAGCGCGAAGTGGGTCTTCGTCGAGGTGGGCCTCCAGCTGCTGTTCGGTCTGGCACTCGCGCTGATCGTCAACCAGACCTTCGTCGGGCGGGCGGCCGGCCGCGCGCTGGTCTTCTCGCCGTGGGCCGTCTCCGGGGTGCTCACCTCGGCGATCTGGGTGCTGCTCTACAACTCCCAGACGGGCATCACCCGTTACCTCGCCGACGCCGGCATCGGCTCGTACGGGACCAGCTGGCTCTCGGACACCTCGACCGTCTTCCCGGCGGCCGTGGTCGCCGACCTGTGGCGGGGTGTCCCCTTCTTCGCGATCCTGATCCTCGCCGATCTCCAGTCCGTCTCCAAGGACCTCTACGAGGCCGCCGAGGTCGACGGAGCGAGCCGCGTCCGCCAGTTCCTGCACATCACGCTGCCGCACCTCAAGGACGCGATCATCCTCTCCACACTGCTGCGCGCGGTGTGGGAGTTCAACAACGTCGACCTGCTCTACACCCTGACCGGCGGCGGACCCGCGGGCGAGACGACGACCCTCCCGCTCTACATCGCCAACACCAGCGTCGACGCCCACAACTTCGGCTACGCGTCGGCCCTCACCACGGTCGCGTTCGTGATTCTGCTGTTCTGCTCGATCGTCTATCTGCGGCTGAGCAAGTTCGGAGGCGGGGACAAGTGATCACCAAGGACGCCGACACGGCCGCTCCGGCCGCCCCCGCCCCGCCGGCCGACGAACCCCGCCCGGACGAGCGGAAGAAGAAGCGCCGCGCCTGGGACGAGGCCCCGCGCTGGCAGATCTACGTCCCCCTCGGCATCTACCTGCTCTTCACCCTGATCCCCTTCTACTGGATCCTGCTCTTCGCTCTGCGCCCGGCCGGGTCCACCTCGCTCGTGCCCTGGCCCATGACCTTCGAGCACTTCGACAAGGTGTGGACCGAGCGCAGCTTCGGGACCTACTTCCAGAACAGCGTCCTCATCGCCGTCGCCACGCTGGTGATGACCACGCTCGTCGCCCTCGCCGGCGGCTACGCGCTCGCCCGCTTCGACTTCAGGATCAAGCGCGGCTTCATGCTCGCGCTGCTCTGCTCGCAGTTCGTGCCGGGCGCACTGCTCCTGGTCCCGCTCTTCCAGATCTTCGCCGAGCTCCGCATGATCAACTCACTGGCCAGTGTCATCATCGCCGAGACGGTCTTCCAGCTGCCGCTGTCGATGATCCTCATCAGCGGCTTCATCAGGAACGTGCCGTACTCCCTGGAAGAGGCCGCCTGGGTCGACGGCTGCAACCGCTTCGACGCCTTCCGGATCGTCGTCCTCCCGCTGCTGCGCCCCGGGCTGATCGCCGTCGGCTCCTTCGCCTTCGTCCACGCCTGGAACCACTTCCTGTTCGCCCTGATGTTCCTCAGCGACCAGAGCAAGCAGACCATCCCCGTCGGCCTCAACACCCTGATGAGCTCCGACAGTGTCGACCTGGGCGCGCTCGCCGCGGGCGGCATCATCGCCGCCGTCCCCGTGGTCGTCGTGTTCGCCTTCATCCAGAAATGGCTGATCACCGGATTCAGCGCGGGGGCGGTGAAGGGATGATGCCCGCCTCGCCCTCCGACCGTGCCGGGCACCGAGCCGGTCCGCGGAACGCCCCCGCGGGCCGCCCGGCGAACACACCGCCCGGCGCACTCCCGCTGCCCGTCGTCCTCGCGGGCGCCCGGGGCCACGGCGGCTGGCACCTGAACAACATCCGCCGTCTCCAGGACAAGGGCCTGGTGCGCCTCGCCGGCGTCTGCGAGCTGACCCCGCTCTCCCTGGAGGAACTGGGAGGGCAGCACGTCGAGCAGTCCGCCGACTTCGGGGCCCTGCTCGACTCCACCGGCGCCGCGGTCGCGGTGATCTGCACGCCCATCCCCACCCACACCGACCTGGCGCTGACCGCCGCGCGCAGAGGCGTACACCTGCTCCTGGAGAAGCCGCCCGCGCCCTCCTACGCCGAGTTCCGGCGGATGGCCGACGGGGTCGCGGCGGCCGGAGTGGTCTGCCAGATCGGCTTCCAGTCGCTCGGCTCGCACGCCGTGCACGCCATCAGGAAGCTGATCGGCGAGGGCGCGCTCGGCCGGGTGACCGGCATCGGCGGGGCGGGGGCCTGGGCACGCGACGAGGCGTACTACCGGCGCGCGCCCTGGGCGGGAAAGCGCCGGCTGAACGGCGTGGACGTGGTCGACGGTGTCCTGACGAACCCGCTGGCCCACGTCGTCGCCACGGCCCTCGCGCTGGACGGCTCGACCCGTGCCGAGGACGTCACCGGCATCCGGACCGAGCTGCTGCGCGCCAACGACATCGAGTCCGACGACACCTCGTGCGTGCGGATCACGACCACCGGGGGCCGGATCACGGTCGCCGCGACGCTCTGCGCCGAGCGGCCCGGCGAACCGTATGTCCTGGTGCACGGCACGGGCGGCCGGATCACCTTCTGGTACAAGCAGGACCGGGTGCTCGTGCAGCGGTCCGGGCGCGGCCCCGAGGAGATCGAGTACGGCCGCACGGACCTGCTGGAGAACCTGGTCGGGCATCTGACGGACGGCGCCGAACTGCTGGTCCCGCCCGAGTCGACCGGCGCGTTCATGAAGGTCGTCGAAGCGATCCGGCAGGCCCCCGACCCGGTCGAACTGCCCCCGGACATCTGGGAGCTGCTCCCCGGCGAGCGGCGCCGCGCGGTGCGCGGCATCGACGGATTCGTCGCGGCGGCCGCCGACACCCTCGCCCTCTACTCCGAGCTGGGCGCCTCCTGGGCGCTCCCGAACGAGGTGAGCACCCGATGAACAACGAGTCGCTGGTCCTGAGGGTCACCGGCCGTCCCGTCGGCCGCTACGTCACCCGGCCCGCACTGCCGGCCCGGCTCTCCCCGCGTCCGTATCTGCACCCCGTCACCACCCTGGCCGGCACGGCCGTGACCGAGCTCAGCCCCGCCGACCACGCACACCACCTCGGCGTCGGTGTCGCCGTACCCGACGTCGAGGGGCACAACTTCTGGGGCGGGCGCACCTACGTCCGCGACCAGGGGCCGACCGAGCTCGACAACCACGGCGCCCAGCGGCACTCCGCCTTCCAGCTGCGCGACCCCGACGGCTTCGTGGAGGAGCTGCGCTGGGTGGCCGCCGGCTCCGAGCTGCTGCGTGAACGCCGTACGGTCGCGGCCGTCGAACTCACCGACTCCGCCTGGGCGCTGGACTTCACGTTCTCGCTCACGAACGTCACCTCGCGCGCACTGTCCCTCGGCAGCCCGGCCACCAACGGCCGGCCCGGCGCCGCGTACGGCGGCTTCTTCTGGCGGGCCCGCAAGGAAGCGGACACCCCGCGCGTGTTCACCGCCGACGCCGAGGGCGAGGAAGCGGTGCACGGACGCCCCGCCGACTGGCTCGCCCTCGTGGGCGCCGGCTGGACGCTCGTCTTCGCCGGGGCCACCGGCACCACCCGCCGCGACCCGTGGTTCGTCCGCACCGCCCAGTACCCGGGCGTCGGCTCCTCCCTCGCGTACGAGAACCGGCTCACCGTCGAGGCGGGCGACACGCTCGTACGCCGGGTCGTCACCGTCGTCGCCGACGGCGTCCTCGACCGGGACGGGGCGGCCGCCCTGGTGCGCAAGGCGGTGAGCCCCTGATGGCCCTGCCCTCCGCCGACCTGGGTGACGGCACCTACCGCAACCCGGTCCTCGACGCCGACTGGTCCGACCCCGACCTGCTGCGCGTCGGCGACGACTTCTACCTCACCGCCTCCAGCTTCGGCCGCGCCCCCGGTCTGCCCCTGCTGCACTCCCGGGACCTGGTCAACTGGACGCTGGTCGGACACGCCCTCCAACGCCTGGAACCCGTCGCGGAGTTCAGGAGCCCCCGGCCCGACTGCGGTGTGTGGGCGCCCTCCCTGCGCCATCACGACGACCGCTTCTGGATCTTCTGGGGCGACCCCGACCACGGCATCTTCCAGGTCAACGCGCCCGAGATCAGAGGCCCTTGGACCCGGCCGCACCTGGTCAAGGAGGGCAAGGGGCTCATCGACGCCTGCCCGCTGTGGGACGAGGAGACCGGCGAGGCGTATCTCGTGCACGCCTGGGCCAGATCCCGGTCGGGCGTGAAGAACCGGCTCACCGGACACCGGATGCGCCCCGACGGCACCGGGCTGCTCGACGAGGGCAAGGTGATCGTCGACGCCGACCGGATTCCCGGCTGGTTCACCCTCGAAGGCCCCAAGGCCTACCGTCACGACGGCTGGTTCTGGATCTTCGCGCCCGCCGGGGGAGTCGAGACCGGATGGCAGGGCGCCTTCCGCTCGCGCGGCTTCTTCGGGCCCTACGAGGAGCGGGTGGTCCTGGAACAGGGGAACACCCGGGTCAACGGCCCGCACCAGGGCGGCTGGGTGCGCACGGCGGCGGGTGAGGACTGGTTCGCGCACTTCCAGCAGCGCGGACCCTACGGACGGGTGGTCCACCTCCAGCCGATGCGCTGGGGAGCGGACGGCTGGCCGGTGCTCGGCGACCGGGGCGCCCCCGTCGCCGTACACCGGAAGCCGGACCTGCCGTCCCAGGCGCCGTCCGCGCCCGCCACGGACGACGACTTCCCCGGTGGCCGCTTCGGGCGCCAGTGGCAGTGGACCGCCAACCCCGAGGACGGCTGGGCCACCCAGCACTCCGGCGACGGACTCCGGCTGAGCTGCGTCCGCACGACGGACGCGTCCGACCTGCGCGCACGTCCCCATGTCCTCACCCAGCGGCTGCCGGGTGCGGCCGCCACCGTCCGGGTCGACCTGCGCCTGGACAGCGAGGAGCCCGGGGCGCGGGCCGGGCTCGTGGTGCTCGGCGACGCGTTCAGCTGGATCGGGCTCCAGCGGGAGCCGGACGGATCGGTTCGGCTCGTGCACCGGTTCGCCGAGCCGGTCGCCGGGGGAGCACCCCCCGCGTCCCCGGAGCCGGGCGGGAGCGAGCGCGAGGCCGCTCCGGCACGGACCGCGCCCGAGGGCCGGGCCCGGCTGTGGATCGAGATCGGCGCGGGGGCCCGCTGCCGCTTCTCCTACGACGTCGGTGGCGGCCGGCAGCCCTCGGGGCAGGTCTTCGCCGCGACCGGCTGGCGCTGGGTCGGCGCCCTGCTCGGCCTGTTCGCGCAGGCACCGGCCGGCGGGGGCCACGCCGGCGCCGCCACGTTCACGCGTTTCCGTGTCACCGCGACCCGCTGAGGGTCGATTCCTGCCGTTCGTCCGCCTGTTGGGAGCCGCAATGACGCACCTCCGTAGCAAGCGCTTGCCGGATGCGGAGGGAAGGGCACGCCCCTTCCGGAGGCAGCCGGATGCCGATCTCCGAGAACGACTCACCGACCCCACAACCCCGTTGGATCCAGAAGAAGAGAGCCGACCAATGAAGATCAGCCCACAGAAGATCAGCCCACTGGGGACCGGCCCGATCGGGACCGGCGTCCGTGGAGCCAGGCGGGCGGCCATGGCCGTCGCCCTCGGTTCCGTGCTCGCGCTGACCGTCACCGCCTGTGGTGACAGCGGCAGCGGCAGCGCGGGGGACAAGGGCACCGAAGGCTCCGGCAAGGGCGAGATCACCTTCTGGGACAACAACGGCGGTGTCCGCACCGACATCTGGAAGCAGATCATCGCCGACTTCGAGAAGAAGTACCCGGACATCAAGGTCAAGTACGTCGGCATCCCGGCCGCGAGCGCCCAGTCCAAGTACGACACCGCCATCCAGGGCGGCGGCCTGCCCGACGTCGGCGGCGTGGGCACCGCGATGCTCGCCGAGGTCGCCGTCCAGGGAGCGCTGGAGCCGCTGGACGGCCGGATCGAGAAGAGCGCGCTGAACGGCAGACTGAGCCAGAACCTGCTCGACGTCAGCCGGGCCGCGGGCGGCGGGGACACGCTGTACCAGGTGCCGACCTCCGCCAACAACGGCACGCTGTGGTACCGCACCGACCTCTTCAAGTCGGCCGGCCTGGACGCGCCGACCACCTGGTCGAAGTTCTACGACGCCGCCGACAAGCTCACCGACAAGGGCAAGAACAAGTTCGGCTTCACCATCCGCGGCGGCGAGGGTTCCATCGCCCCGGCGCTGGACGCGGCTTACGGCCAGACCGGGATCACCTCCTTCTGGAACGGTGACAAGACCACCGTCAACGACCCGAAGAACGTGGCGGCCCTGGAGAAGTACGTCGCCCTGTACAAGAAGGTCACCCCGTCCGCCGACGTCAACAACGACTTCACCAAGATGGTCGCGCAGTGGGACAGCGGCACCATCGGCATGCTGAGCCACAACCTCGGCTCCTACCAGGACCACCTGAAGGCGCTGGGCGCCGGCAAGTTCCGCGGGGTCCCGAACCCCACGATGGACGACGGCACGCGTGTACAGATCTCCAACCCGGTCGACGGGCTCAGCCTGTTCAAGTCCGGCAAGAACAAGGCGGCCGCCTGGAAGTTCATCGAGTTCGCCGTCTCGGCGGCGGAGAACTCCAAGTTCAACGAGTCCGCGGGCCAGGTACCGGCGAACACCGACGCCGCCAAGGACGCCTGGATCCAGCAGGCCGAGCCGACCAAACTGGCCGCCGAGGCGCTGAACGGCACCGGCACCAAGATCGTGCAGCTGCCGTACTACCTGCCCGACTGGAACACCATCTCCAAGGCCGACAACGAGCCGAACTTCCAGAAGGTGCTCCTCGGCAAGATGAGCGCGAAGGACTTCCTGGACACGCTGGCCGACCAGCTGAACAAGGCCCAGGCGGACTGGAAGGCCCACAACTAGTCCCGTGCGCCCGCGGAGGCCGGCTGTGGTGTGCGTCGCTCCGTGCCACGGCCGGTCCGGGTCGCCCCGCGGTCGGTCCGGGTCGCTCCGCGGTCGGTCCGGGGTCGCAGGGAGTCCTGCGGCCACGGGCCGACCCGGCCGGTGGCTCCCGCGGCCCGCGGCGGAGCCGCACATCGAAGCAGCCACGCGTCCCGTGGGGCGCGTCCCCTCACCCCTGTCGAAGCGAAACCTCTGTCGAAAGGCACACGCCCGTGTCCCTCACGCGCAGACAGGTCACCTCGGCGGCCGTGGCCGCCGTCCCCCTCGCCGTCGCCGCGACGGCACCCGCCTCGGCCCGCCCGAGCCGCCGGCCGCGCACCGTCCACATCGCCGGCGACTCCACCGCCGCCCAGAAGTACGCCGGCGCCGCACCCGAGACCGGTTGGGGCATGGCGCTCCCGTTCTTCCTGGGCCAGGACATCGTGGTCGCCAACCACGCGGTGAACGGCCGCAGTTCGAAGAGCTTCATCGACGAGGGGCGCCTCGGCGCGATCCTCGAGGTGATCCGGCCCGGCGACCTCCTGCTCGTCCAGTTCGGGCACAACGACGAGAAGACCGCCGATCCGACGCGGTACACCGAGCCGTGGACGACGTACCAGGACTGCCTGCGGCAGTACCTCGACGGGGCGCGGGCCCGGGGCGCGCGGCCGGTGCTCGCCACCCCGGTGGAGCGCAGAAAGTTCGACGCGGACGGCAACGCGGTGCCGACGCACGGCGACTACCCGGTGTCGGTGCGCGCGCTCGCCGCGGACGAGCACGTGGCGCTTCTCGACATCCAGGCCCTGTCCATCGCCCTGTGGCAGCGGCTCGGCGTCGAGGAGACGAAGAAGTACTTCAACTGGACCGCGACCGAACAGGACAACACGCACTTCAACCCGCCCGGCGCGATCGCCGTGGCCCGCCTCGTCGCGGCCGGACTGCTGCACCGCCGGGCGCTCGCGCCCCGGGACGTACGCCGCCTCGACGCGGAGATCCCCGAGTCCTGGATCACCTGGCCGACCGCCTGAACCGCTGATTTCCTGAGCCCCCGAATCCCTGAATCCCTTGAGTCTTTGAGTCCCTGAGCCGAAAGAGAGCCGCACCGTGAACACACAGAACTGGCATGCCCATGCCACAGCGCTGAGCGCGACCGCCGCACGGAGAGCGGCCGTGCTGATCGGCTGCACCGCCCTCGTGCTCGCCGTCACCGGCACCACCGCCCAGGCCCAGTCCCGCGAGCTCGGCCGCCAGACGCTCGCCGCGGGCGACGGCTGGGCCTCCGACGGGACCGGCACCACCGGTGGCTCGGCCGCCAAGGCCGCCCAGGTCCACACGGTCACGACCTGGGCGGAGTTCAGGGCCGCGCTCGCCGCCGACGGCAGCGCGCCGAAGATCATCAAGGTCAAGGGCACGATCGACGCGAACGCCGACGGCTGCGACTCCTTCGCCGCGCCCGGCTACGACTTCGACCGCTACCTCGCCGACTACGACCCCGCGGTGTGGGGCTACGACCAGGTGGTGAGCGGCGAGCAGGAGGATCTGCGCGCCGCCTCCGCCGCCAACCAGGACACCGCCATGAAGGCGTACGTCCCCGCCAACACCACCATCGTCGGCATCGGCCGCGACGCCGGCATCAAGGGCGCGAGCCTGCAGATCAAGGACGTCGACAACGTCATCGTCCGCAATCTCGCCTTCGAGAGCCCCCTCGACTGCTTCCCGCAGTGGGACCCGACCGACGGCGACACCGGCAACTGGAACTCCGAGTACGACAGCGCGGTGGTCTACGGGGCCACGCACGTCTGGCTCGACCACAACACGTTCACCGACGGCGACCACCCGGACAGCTCGCTGCCGACCTACTACGGCCGTATCTACGAACAGCACGACGGCGAACTCGACATCGTCAAGGGCGCCGACTACGTGACCGCCTCCTGGAACGTCTTCGCCGACCACGACAAGACCATCCTGATCGGCAACAGCGACAGCGCGGCGACCGCCGCCGTGGACCGCGGCCACCTGAAGGTCACCCTCCACCACAACCTGTTCACCGGCCTCGTCGAGCGCGCACCGCGCGTCCGCTTCGGACAGGTGGACTCCTACAACAACCACTTCGTCGCCGACGCCACCTACTCCTACAGCTTCGGCATCGGCATGGAGTCCCAACTCGTCGCCGAGCACAACGCGTTCACCATGCCGGACTCGGTCAGTGCCGCGAAGATCCTCAAGAAGTGGAAGGAGGCGCCGCTCACCGCAGCCGACAACTACGTCAACGGCGTACGGACCGATCTGATCGCCGTGCACAACGCGGAGATCCCCGCCGAGACGCTCCAGTCCGGTGCCGGATGGACACCGGCCCTGCGGACGAAGGTCGACGCGCCGAGGGCCGTTCCCGGCATCGTCGACCGTCGCGCGGGCTCCGGAAAGATCTGCTGACCATGGCCGGACACGCCTTCAGCAGAAGGGCGTTCGTCGCCGCGAGCACCGGAGCCGCACTGGCTCCCGTGCTCGCGGCCCCCGCCCGCGCCACCGGGCGCCCGCCCTTCGGGCGCCACGGCTCGCCGTCCGCGCGGCTCGACGCGCGGACGCTGTACGTCCACCCCGGCGGCCTCGGCGACCACACCACCGTGCAGGCCGCCGTGACCGCCGCGACCGGCGCCGGATTCACCCTGGTCATCGCACCCGGCGTGTACCGCGAGACGGTCTCGGTCGGAGCGGTCGACCCGGCGACCGGTCTGCCCGGCGCCGCCGGGTCCGAGATGACCTGGATCGGCGCCTCCGACGACCCGCGCGACGTCGTCGTCGTGTACGACAACGCCAACGGCACGCCCAAGCCCGACGGTTCGGGCAGCTACGGCACCACCGGGTCGGCGACGACCACCGTGCGCACCGACGGCTTCACGGCCCGATCGGTCACCTTCGCCAACGACTGGCTGCGCGCCGACCACCCCGGGACCACCGGCACCCAGGCCGTGGCGATCAAGGTGCAGGGCGACCGCTCGGCGTTCCACCGGTGCCGGTTCCTCGGTCACCAGGACACGCTGTACGCCGACTCGATCGCGCTGGGCACCTTCGCGCGGCAGTACTACCGGGACTGCTACATCGAGGGGGACGTGGACTTCGTCTTCGGGCGGGCCACCGCGGTCTTCGAGTCCTGCCACTTCCGCACACTGAACCGGACGGACCTGGCCGGAGCCCCGTACGGCTTCGTCTTCGCGCCGTCCACGGCCGTCGCCGCCCCGCGCGGATACCTGGTCACCCGCAGCCGGATCAGCAGCGCGGCACCCGACGCGTACTACAAGCTGGCCCGCCCCTGGGTGCCCGGCTCGGACACCACCGCCCGCCCCATGCTGACCGTCCGCGACACCCGGCTGGACGCCGGGATCGACGCGGTCGCGCCCTACGCCGACATGTCCGCCGCCTATCCCTGGCAGAGCCAGCGTTTCGCCGAGTACCGCAACACGGGCCCCGGCGCGGTGATCAGCGTCCCGGAGAACCGGCCCCAGCTCACCGAGGAGGAGGCCCGGTCGGCGAACCGTGCGGCGTACCTCGGTGACTGGACGCCGGGGAGGGGATGCTGAGATGCGCAGGCGCGCGCTCCTCGCCGGCATGGCCGGGGGAGTGGTGGCCGTCGCCGCCACCCCGGCCGCCGCCCGCGGCCGCCGGGTCCTGCACGTGTGTCCCGGCGACTCGGTCCAGGCCGCGGTGGACGCGGTGGACGGCCCCGGGCAGACGATCGTGGTCCACCCGGGAACGTACCGCGAAGTGGTCGACATCCCGGCCGGGAAGGGGGAGCTGACGCTTCGCGGTGCCACCCGTGACCCTCGTGACGCCGTCATCGTCTTCGCCCGGGCCAACGGCACGCCGAAACCGGACGGCTCCGGCACCTACGGGACCGCGGGCTCCGCCACGCTCACCTCGGCGGCTCCCGGGCTGACCGTGCTCGGGCTGACGATCGCGAACGACTGGCTGCGCGCGGACCATCCGGAGACCACCGGCACGCAGGCGGTCGCGGCCTACGTCACCGGCGACCGCTCGTGCTTCGCACGGGTGCGTCTGCTCGCCCACCAGGACACGCTGTTCGCGGACACCACGGACCTGGCGGCCTTCGACCGTCACCTCTACCGCGACTGCCACATCGAGGGCGACGTCGACTTCGTCTTCGGCCGGGCCACCGCGGTCTTCGAGCGATGCCACTTCCACACCCTCGACCGGGACGTCGCCTTCAGACCCGAGGGAATGGTCTTCGCGCCGTCCACGGCCCGCGCGAATCCCCGCGGTTTCCTGGCCGCCGGCTGCCGCGTCACCTCCGGCGCCGAGGACGCGGCGTACAAGATCGCCCGGCCCTGGGTCCCCTCGTACGAGACCACGGCGTGGCCCTCGCTCGTGGTCCGCGAGACGGAACTCGGGCCCGGCATCGACGCGGTGGCGCCCTACACCGACATGCGCGCGGCCTATCCGTGGCAGTCCATGCGCTTTCGCGAGTACCGCAACACCGGACCCGGCGCGGTGATCACCGTCCCGGAGAACCGTCCCCGGCTCACGGACACGGAGGCCGAGCAGCACACCCGTGCCGCCTACCTCGGCGACTGGTGCCCGTGATTCCCCCGTTCGATCCCCCAGCACGACGAAAGGACCGCAATCCATGTCTCGTCGTACCGCTCTCGGCTTAGGCGCCACCCTGGTGCTCGGCGCGGGCCTCGCCGCCCTCCCCACCCAGGCGCAGGCCGCCACCGTCGTCGTCGACACCACCGCCGAACTGACCAGCGCGATCTCCGGCGCCACCGCCGGGACCGTCATCCAGGTGCGCGGCGGCACCTACTACCCGACGGCCACCCTCCAGTCCACGGCGAACGGCACGTCGTCCTCGCCGGTCACGCTCACGGCGTACGGCTCGGAGACCGTGAAGATCGACGGCTCCTCGCTCCCGTCCGGCGCTTGGATCTTCAAACTCACCGCCGACTACTGGAACGTCTCGAACCTCACCTTCCAGAACTCCCCGGACAGCGCGGTCGTCTGCCAGTCCTGCACCGGCACCACCTGGAACACCGTCAAGACCATCAACGGCGGCGACTCCGGCTTCACTCTGACCGGTGACGGCACCGTCAACAACACGGTGAAGAACATCGACTCGTACGGCAACTACGACGCAGCCAATCACGGGGAGAACGCGGACGGCGTCGCCGTGAAGTTCGGCTCGGGCACCGGCAACCTGATCACCGGGGGCCGTCTGTACAACAACTCCGACGACGGCATCGACTTCTGGTCCTTCTCCTCGCCCGTCACTGTCGAGCACACCTGGTCCTTCGGCAACGGCAAGAACCGCTGGAGCGACTCGGCCTTCGCGGGGGACGGCAACGGATACAAGCTGGGCGGCGACGGCGAGGTCGTCGCGCACGTCGTCAACAACTCCGCCGCCTGGGACGACGCGGGCAACGGCTTCACCGAGAACTCCAACACCGGTGCCATCGTCATCAACCGCACCACCGCCTACGCCAACGGCAAGTACGGCTACTACTTCGCCACCGGTGCCGCCAAGCTCGGCAAGAACCTCGCCGCGAGCAACGGCACGGCGGTCTCCAAGGGTTCCTCGGTGACGTCGGCCGGCAACAACTGGGACTCCGGCATCTCCACCCCGGCCTTCAAGTCGACGGACGCCACGAGCACGTACAAGGCCCGGCAGACCGGCGGCGCTCTGCCTGTCACCACCTTCCTGACGACGGGCAGCACCACCATCGGCGCCACGATGAACTGACCGGCAGGCCCCGTCGCCTCCCGGGCGCTTGACCCGATTTTTGCCTGTGAAGGAGGTATCGATCAGGCAACGGGTCTCGCGTCGGGTCGGGTGACGCGCGTAGAACTCCTGTCATGCATAAGCCACTGCGCATCGCGGCCGTCGCCGCCACCTGTGTCGTCGCCGGTGCCGCCCTGTACGGCACCGGCGTCGCCACCGCCGGTCAGTCGACGGCGAACTCGACGCACGAGCCCTACAACATCGGGCTCCTCGTCAAGGACATCGACACCTACTACGGCACCACGCTCGACAGCAACGGGGTGTACCAGGCGTCCCCCGACAGCCAGTACGCCAAGGACCTCGCGCGGATCGACGCCGCCGCGAAGAAGGACATCGACAAGGCGGCCCGCAAGGCCCACCACCGGCACCAGAAGCCCGCGGTCGTCTTCGACATCGACGACACGCTGCTGCTCTCCCTCGACTACGAGAGGAAGACCAACTACACGTACAACTCGGCCTCCTGGGCCACCTACGTCGCCCAGGCGAACCGGCCCGCGGTGTTCGGCAGCCCCGAACTCGTCGCGTACGCCGAGTCCAAGGGCGTCGAGGTCTTCTACAACTCGGGCCTGAAGGAGTCGCAGCGCGTCTCCGCGGTCGACAACCTGAAGAAGATCGGCGTCGACGTCAACCTCGACTCCGAGCACATGTTCCTCAAGGACGCGGCGAACCCGCCCGCGTACCTGAGCGACTGCGCCACCGCCGCCGCCTGGAACTGCACGACGGTGCAGTACAAGGCCGGCACCCGCGAGCACATCGAGTCGCTCGGGTACGACATCGTCGCCAACTTCGGCGACCAGTACTCGGACCTCGAGGGCGGCTACGCCGACAAGACGTACAAGCTCCCGAACCCGACGTACTTCGTGAGCTGAACTTCGTGAGCTGAACGCGCCCGTCCGTATCCGCACGGGCGAACGCCCCCGCCGGTCGTCACCGGCGGGGGCGTTCTTCTGCCGGCCGAGGGGGGCTCAGGCCGACAGGTCCACACAGTCGATGACGTCAAAAACGAACGTGTGGTTGTTTCCGGGGTGCCGGCGAATCGCCGGACTCAGTCGTACGTGACGTCCGACGCCGTGAACCGGCACGACGTCCCGTCCGGGCCCGTGCCGATCTCCTTCGGCTCCTTGCCCGTGTTGTTGCCCTGGAAGCGGACACACGTCTTGATCTTCTTCTTGGTGTCGCCGTGGACGCGGATGTTGCGCAGCGAAGCCGTGTCGCCGTAGTTGGAGTTGATGCCCGCGATCGCCTTGCCCGGCGCCGTCACATCGACGTCGGCGATGACGACCGTCCGCTTGAACTGCGTCTTGCAGTTGCCGCAACTGCGCACCAGCTTGCCGAAGTTCTCGACCTGGAACTTGCTGACCACCAGTTTGCCCGCGCCGTTGAACTGCAGGACCTTGTCGTCCGCGCCCTTGGCGCCGCCGCCGTAGACCTTGTAGACGGCCGAGGACGACGTGCCCTTGAAGCTCGCCGCGTCCTCGCCGACGTCCAGCCACCACACGTTCTGCAGGGTGCAACTGCCAAGGCAGTGGACGCCGTCGGCGGCGGGGGTGCCGATGACGACGTTCTTGAGGACAGCGCCGTCCGCGAGCTCGAAGATCGGTCCCTGGTCCTCGTCCTGGCCGCCGGTCCCGAGGGCGCCGCTGCCGTAGAACTTCGTCAGCTTGCCGTCGTAGGTGCCCGACACCGAGATCGTCGACGACACGGCCTTGCTGCCTTTGGCCTCCGGCCAGGTCGTCGCCGCGCCCGCCGAGCCCAGCGCCGAGGTCGTGACGATCGCCGCGCCGGTGAGGGCGAGGGCGGACACGCCACCGATCACGGCACGCCGTCCGGTGACCCGGCGGCGGTGGCGGACGGGCTGTTCAACTCGTGCAGTCATGAACCGAGTTCCTTGAGTGGTGAGGAGATCTTGCCTCTCCTGGTCGCCACCGCCGGGGAAAGGGTTGCCGCGCCCGCGGATCTTTCTCGCGGGGGTCCGTCACGGGCCGCCGTGGCGACGGGGTCCGCCGCAGGCCGCCGCCGGTCGTCCGCCGGACGGCGGACGCGGGCCATGAGCCCCCCCCATTACCGTTTTGGTAGCCCCGCAATGGGGCGCCCGGCCTTCGGAGTGGGCATGACTTTCTCCCCCTGTCGATCGCATGTCTTGGGGGGTGGTGTCACCGGCTTCGAAGGCATCGACAGACCGCTGATTAGGGGCATGACCACCGGCTTCTTCGCAGGTCGGGAGGCTCTTCGTAATGTGGATGTGGCGATCGGTGCCGTGGGACGGCCGGGCGAGGACGACCGAAGGACGCACGTGATCGACGTCAGTGACATCGGCGCTTTCCTCGGCCTGGACGTCGGCAAAGGCGAACACCACGCCACCGCCGTCACCCCAGCCGGAAAGAAGGCTTTCGACAAGCGGCTGCCCAACAGCGAGCCAAAGCTCCGCGAAGTATTCGGCAAGCTGCAGGCCAAGCACGGGACCGTGCTCGTTGTGGTCGACCAGCCGGCCTCGATCGGGGCTCTGCCGCTGGCAGTGGCCCGGGACATGGGCTGCGAAGTCGCCTATCTGCCCGGGCTGACGATGCGGCGGATCGCCGACCTCTATCCCGGCGAGGCCAAGACCGATGCCCGGGATGCGTTCGTCATCGCCGACGCGGCCCGCGTCATGCCTCACACACTCCGCTCGGTCGCCCTCGAGGAAGAGACCATCGCCGAGCTGGAGATGATCGTCGGCTTCGACGACGACCTGGCCGGCGAAGCAACCCGCATCAGCAACCGCATGCGGGGCCTGCTGACGCAGATCCACCCGTCGCTGGAACGGGTACTGGGCCCGCGCGTCCAACACCCGGCCGTGCTCGAACTCCTCGACCAATTCGGCTCCCCGGCCCAGATCCGCAAAGCCGGACGGCGCCGGCTCGTGACGCTGATACGTCCGAAGGCACCGCGGATGGCCGAGCGACTCGTCGACGACATCTTCACCGCACTGGACGAACAGACCGTTGTCGTCCCAGGCACCGACGCGGCCGCTCTGATCGTCCCCAGCCTCGCCAACTCGCTCCGAGCGGTGCTTGACCAGCGGAAACTCTTGGCCACTCGGATCGAGGAACTGCTGGAGAACCACCCTCTTTCGAAGGTCCTGACGTCCATGCCGGGGATCGGCGTCAGGACCGGAGCCCGCATCCTCATCGACGTCGGCGACGGCAGTTCGTTCCCGACCGCCGCCCACCTCGCCGCCTACGCCGGCCTCGCCCCAACAACCCGCAGCTCGGGCTCCTCGATCCGCGGCGAACAACCCTCCCGACGCGGAAACAAGCAGCTCAAACGGGCCTTCTTCCTGTCCGCGTTCGCGGCTCTGGCCGACCCTGCCTCCCGGACCTACTACGACAAGAAGATCAGCCAGGGAAAGCACCACACCCAGGCCCTCCTCTGCCTCGCCAGACGACGAGCCGACGTGCTCTTCGCGATGCTCCGCGACGGCACCTTCTACGACCCACAGCCCGCCACATCAGCTTGACGAAACCCATAGGGGCACCCCCCCCGCGGCGCCCGTCCGCTACGAGTCGTCGTCGCCGTGCGCCGCGAAGTCCCCCGCCACGGTGGACCGTTCGCCGCTCTTCACGGTCGCCGTCACCGTGTAGCCGTCGTCCTTCGCGTCGCGGCCGCCGCGGTCGTGGTCGTACTGGCCCGCGAAGACCCACTCGCCCGGCCAGACCGTGTGCCCCGCCTTGAGCACCCAGGTGTAGACGAGGAAGCCGTCCCGTTCGGCGACGGTCGTCGTGAAGTCGCTCTCGGGCGCCGAACGCCAGGCGCCCGCGTCGCTCACCCCGCCGGTCTGCCGGATCTTCAACTCGACGGTGAGCGCGGTGAGTCGCTCGCCCGTCTTCAGGGTGACATCGCTCTGCGCCCAGAACTCGTTGCTGTGCGGGTCGACCGAGCCGTCCGACCACAACGGCCCGTCCGCGGTCTTCCCGGAGGGCGCCCGGGTCGCGGTGGGTGCGGTCGCCGTGGGGGTGTCCGAGGGCGACGGACCCGGCTCGTCGGACTCCCTCGGCGTACCGGAGCGACGGCTGGGTTCGGGTGCGACCGGCGCCCGCCCGGTCGGGTCCGGCGAGGGGTCGGGGGTCGGCGAGACCGCGACGGTCCGCTGTGGCGGGGCGTCGTCCCGCACCGCCGAGGCGACCGCGTAGCCACCCACCGCGAGGACGCTCGCGACCGCGGCCGTGGCGCCCACGACACGGGCCCAGCCGAGCAGGGGCGGGCGGGCCGCGCGTCGCGAGGGCCGCCGCTCGCCGACGCCCGCCATGCCCCGTTCCACGCGGGCCAGGATGTACGCGCGGTCGGGCTCGTGCGCCTCGGCCGCCTCGCGCAGCCGGGCGCGCAGCTCGTCGTGCACGTCCCGCGCCTCCCTCATCGGTCTCGCCCTCCGGCTCCGCCCAAGGGCAGCACTCCCGCGCGCACCCGCACCGACGCCTCCTCGGTGCCGAGCAGCCGCTTCAGTTCGGTCATGCCCTTCGATGTCTGGCTCTTCACCGTACCGACGGAGATCCCGAGGGCGAGCGCGGTGTCCTTCTCCGACAGATCGAAGGCGTGCCGCAGCACGACACAGGCGCGCTTGCGGAACGGCAGCCGGCGCAGCGCCTCCTGCACGTCGACCGTGCCCGGTACGTCGGGGTTCTCGGCCCTGTCCTCGCGCTGCGACCAGAAGAGCGTGATCCGTCTGCGCTCGCGCACCGCGGCGCGGATCCGGGTGCGGGCGAGATTGGCGACCACACCGCGCGCGTACGCCACCGGATGGTCGGCGGCCCGCACCCGGTCCCAGCGGTGCCACAGCGCGAGCAGCGCGTCGGCGGCCAGATCGTCCGCGGCGTCCGGCTCGCCCGTCAACAGCTGTGCCAGACGGGCCAGTTCGTTGTAGTGCCGCTCGAAGAAGGCGTGGAACTCCACGGAGGCGGCGTCGTCGACGACAGTGCCCACGGGGTACCTCTCCTCGCTCGGCGGTGGCACCGGTGCGGGTGCGGCGTATACGGCCCCTGTGATTCACCTGTGGGAAAGGGCGTTCCGGTGGGGCGAGTTGCGTGAGCGTACCAGCCGGTCGTACGGGCCTTCGAACAGCGTATGGCGGGCCGAACTCGATTCCGTAACACGGGGAAAACCTGAAAGCGGTTGATCGGGGGAACAATCCAGCCAGCATCCGCACACCAGGCACGCAGGTAACGAGGAGTATCGCCATGTCCGAAGCGCAGAAGGTGGCCGACCGGCCAAGTGCCGCACCCCCGGCGGCAGGCAGAGTCGACGGGTTCTTCAAGATAGCCGCGAGGGGCTCCACCTTCGGCCGGGAGATACGCGGCGGATTCGCCACGTTCTTCACGATGGCCTACATCCTCGTCCTGAACCCGATCATCCTGGGCAGCGCCAAGGACAAGTTCGGCCACCAGCTCGACGCCGTCCAACTGACCACCGCCACCGCCCTGGTGGCCGCGGTCATGACGATCATCATGGGCGTGGGCGGCAACCTCCCGCTCGCACTCGCCGCCGGCCTCGGTCTCAACGCGGTCGTCGCCTTCCAGATCGCCCCGCTGATGAGCTGGGACGACGCGATGGGCCTGATCGTCCTGGAGGGCCTGCTCATCTGCGTGCTGGTGGTGACCGGTCTGCGGGAGGCCGTCATGCACGCGATCCCGCAGCCGCTGAAGCAGGCGATCAGCGTCGGTATCGGCCTGTTCATCGCCTTCATCGGCTTCGTGGACGCCGGTTTCGCCACCCGTATCCCGGACGCGGCGAACACCACCGTGCCGGTGCAGCTCGGCGGCACGGGCGCGCTCGCCGGCTGGCCGATTCTCGTCTTCTGTCTCGGTGTCCTGCTGACCATCGGTCTGCTCGCCCGCAAGGTCAAGGGCGCGATCCTGATCAGCATCGTCACCATGACGGTCGTGGCGATCGTCATCAACTCCGTCGCCGACATCAAGAGCTGGGGCCTGACCACGCCCAAGGTGCCCGACGACGTGGTGGCCTCACCGGACTTCGGGCTGCTCGGTCACTTCAGCCTGTTCGGCGCGTTCGGCGAGACCAGCGCGATCACCGTCGTCCTGCTGGTCTTCACCCTCGTCCTGTCCGACTTCTTCGACACCATGGGCACGGTCGTCGGCATCAGCGCCGAGGCGGGCCTGCTGGACGAGGAGGGCAAGGTGCCGAACCTCGGGCGGGTGCTGCTGATCGACGGCGCCGCCGCGGTCGCCGGCGGCGCGGCCTCGGCCTCGTCCTCGACCTCGTACATCGAGTCGGCCGCGGGCGTCGGCGAGGGCGCGCGCACCGGGTTCGCCAACCTCGTCACCGGTGGGCTGTTCGCCCTCGCGCTCTTCCTGACGCCAATCCTCACGATCGTCCCGCTGCAGGCCGCGGCGCCCGCGCTCGTCGCCGTCGGCTTCCTGATGATGACCCAGGTCAAGCACATCGACTGGGACAAGTACGAGATCGCCATCCCCGCGTTCCTGACCATCGCCGTGATGCCGTTCACGTACTCGATCACCAACGGCATCGGCGCGGGGTTCCTGGCGTACGTCCTGATCAAGACGGTGCTGGGGAAGGCCAAGGAGGTCCACTGGCTGCTGTGGGCGGCCTCCGCGCTGTTCCTGGTGTACTTCGCGATCGACCCGCTGGAGCAGCTGCTCGGGGTGAAGTAGCCGGACCTCATGGCCCCGCGCTCGCAGGAGCGCGGGGCCGTCGGCGCGTCAGTCCTGCAGCGCCGCCCGCATCATCGCCTTGGCCACCGGCGCGGCCAGTCCGTTGCCGCTGACCTCCGAGCGCGCCGCGTTCGACTGCTCGACCATCACCGCGACGGCGACCTCCTTGCCGCTGGTGTCGGACTTCGCGTAGGACGTGAACCAGGCGTACGGCGTCTTGCTGTTCTTCTCGCCGTGCTGGGCCGTGCCGGTCTTGCCGCCCACGGTCGCGCCGGGGATCAGGGCGTTCGTGCCCGTGCCCTCCTCGACGACCGTCTGCATCGCGGACCGGAGCTGCCGGGCCGTGTCCGAGCTGACGATCCTCTCGGTCGACGTGCTGTCGTCGTAGTTCTTCAGCACATCGCCGTCGGCGTCACTGGTCTGCGACACCATGTGCGGCGAGACCAGCTTGCCGTCGTTGGCAATAGCGGCGGACACCATCGCCATCTGGAGCGGGGTCGCGGTGACGTCGAACTGACCGATACCGGTCAGTGCCGTGGACGACTTGTCCATGTCCGAGGGGTACACGCTGGTGTACGCCCGCACCGGCACGTCCTGGGCCGTGTCGTTGAAGCCGAACTTCTCCGCAGTCGCCCTGACCTCGTCCTGACCCAGGTCGACGGCCATCTTGGCGAAGACGTTGTTGCAGGAGTACTGGAGCGCGACCCGGATCGAGGCGTTCTCGCACGGCGCGGACGTGTTCTCGTTCTTCAGGACGGTCGTCGTGTTCGGCAGCGTGTACGGGTCAGGACTGTCCGTCTTCGCGTCCACGTCCGAGTACAGACCGTTCTCCAGCGCGGCGGCGGCCACGACCAGCTTGAACGTCGAGCCCGGCGGCAGCGGCTGCCGCAGCGCGCGGTTGACCAGCGGCTTGTCGGCGTCCTTGGTCAGCCGCTGCCAGACGCTGGTGTTGCCCGCGCTGATCGACGTCGGGTCGTACGACGGTGTCGAGACGACCGCGAGGATCTTGCCGGTCTTCGGGTCGATCGCGACGGCGGCACCCTTGTTGTTCCCGAGCGCCTCGTACGCCGCCTTCTGCACGGCCGGGTCGATCGTCGTGATCACATCACCGGGGTCGGCGCGCTTGTTCGTGAGGGAGTCCAGCGGGTTCTTCAGCTGGATGTCCGAGCCGTCGAGCAGGTCCCGGTAGATGCCCTCCAGCTGGGTCGCCCCGTACACCTGCGAGCTGTAGCCGGTGACCGCCGCGTACAGGCTGCCGTCCGTGTACGTCCGCTTGTACTTGAGGTCGCCGCCCTTCGTCTTCGCGGAACCGGTGATCGCGTCTCCGGCCACGATGATGTTCCCGAGCGGATTCGCGTACAGCGAGATCGCGTTCCGTCGGTTGTCCTTGTCGTCCGCGAGTGCCCGGCCGTCGTAGAACTGCACCCATGTCGCCCTGACCAGCAGGGAGAGCACGAGCAGCAGACTGAAGACGGCGGCACGCCTGATCGTCTTGTTCATCCCGCACAGAAGGACGAGCGGACAGGAGCGAATCGTTCCCATCCGCCCGGATTTCTCATGAGTCCTTCATGAAGCCGCCGTCGTGCCGGCCGCCCCTCGTGAAGCCGCCGTCGCACGGACCCGCCGGAGTCCGGACCGGTCGGAGCCGGGACCGGTCAGAGCCTGCGGGTGGCCAGGGTGAGACGGTCGCGGGCGTCGAACAGGGCGTCCTTGACCATCTGCTCGTGCGCGGGGGTGAGCCGCGCCACAGGCACCGAGCAGCTGATCGCGTCACGGGCGGGTGTGCGGTACGGGATCGCCACACCGAAGCAGCGCAGTCCCAGCGTGTTCTCCTCGCGGTCCACCGCGAAGCCCTGCTCCCGCACCTGGCGCAGCTCCTCGATGAGCTTCTCCCGGTCCGTGATGGTGTGCTCGGTCAGCGCGGGCAGCGTCTCGGGCAGCATCTTGCGGACCTGCTCGTCGGTGTGCGTGGCCAGCAGCGCCTTGCCGAGCGAGGTGGAGTGGGCGGGGAGCCGGCGGCCGACCCGGGTGAAGGGGCGCAGGTAGTGCTGCGACTGCCGGGTGGCCAGATAGACGACGTTCGTGCCGTCCAGGCGCGCGAGGTGGATGGTCTCCGTGGTGTCGTCGGAGAGGCGGTCGAGCGTGGGGCGGGCCGCGGCGACCACCTCGTCGCCGTCGATGTACGAGGTGCCGACCAGCAGGGCCCGTACGCCGATGCCGTACCGCGTGCCCGTCGCGTCCGTCTCGACCCAGCCGAGCTCCACGAGCGTCCGCAGCAGCATGTAGAGGCTGGACTTGGGATAGCCGACGGCCTCCTGGACCGCCGCGAGGGAGTGCATTCCGGGCCGGCCGGCGAAGTACTCCAGCAATTCCACGGTCCGTACCGCGGACTTGACCTGCGCCCCGCCGCCTGTCTCGCCTGCCGACATCGCCCTTGACCCCTTCGTTGGACGGGAAATAGTCTCCAACAGGATATTCACCATCAGAGACAGCGTTCAGCATATCGAACACCCCTGGTGAGTGACACAAGAACTGTGGCATCACATCTGAAGGGACCCGCGGTGGCAGCAGCACCAGTCTGGAGTGTCGACCCCCGAACCGGGAAGCAGCGGGAACAGGTTGCGGTGGAGGCCACAGCCCAGGAGGTGGACGAGGCCGTCCGCGCCGCGCACGCCGCGCGCCCCGCTCTCGTCGACCGCACCGTCCGCGCCGCGTTCCTGCGCACCGCCGCCGACCTGCTCGAAGGCGCGAAGGACCAGCTCGTCGAGGCCGCCGACGCCGAGACCGCGCTCGGCCCGGTCCGGCTCACCGGTGAACTCGCCCGCACCTGCTACCAGTTGCGTGCCTTTGCCGGAATCGTCGACGAGGGCGCCTTCCTCGACGTCGTCATCAACCACCCCGACGGCACGGCCACCCCGCCGATCCCGGACCTGCGCCGCTACAAGGTGGCACTGGGCGTCGTCGCCGTGTACTCGGCCTCGAACTTCCCCTTCGCGTTCTCGGTCGCCGGCGGCGACACGGCGAGCGCGCTGGCCGCGGGCTGCCCGGTCGTCGTCAAGGGCCACCCCGACCACCCGGCGCTCTCCGAGCTGGTCGCGGCCGTCCTGCGCCGGGCCGCCGCCCGGCACGACATCCCCGACGGCGTCATCGGCCTCGTGCACGGCTTCGAGGCCGGCGTCGAGCTGGTCCGGCACCCGCTGATCGCGGCGGCCGGGTTCACCGGCTCGATCCGCGGCGGGCGCGCGCTGTTCGACGCGGCCTCCGCGCGTCCGGTGCCGATCCCGTTCCACGGCGAGCTGGGCTCCCTCAACCCGGTCGTCGTGACCGAGGCCGCGGCCGCCGAGCGCGCGGAGGAGATCGGCGCGGGTCTCGCCGGCTCGATGACCATGGGCGTCGGCCAGTTCTGTGTGAAGCCGGGCCTGGTGCTCGCGCCGGCCGGCGCGGCGGGCGACCGTCTGCTGAAGTCGCTGACCGACGCGGTGAGCGACACCGCCTCCGGGGTCCTGCTCGACCACCGGATGCGCGACAACTTCATCGCCGGGGTCGCCGAGCGCGCCGGACTCCCGGACGTCCAGGCCCCGGTGACACCGGGCGCGGGCGGCGAGCACACGGTGAGCCCCGGCTTCCTGACCGTGCCCGCGAGCAGGCTCGCGGGCGAGGGCGAGCACGATCTGCTCCTGGAGGAGTGCTTCGGGCCGCTCACGGTCGTGGCGCGCTACGAGGACGATTCCGAGGCCGGCGCGGTGCTCTCCCGGCTGCCGGGCAACCTCACGGCCACGGTGCAGCTCTCCGCCGAGGAAGCGGCGGGCGAGGGGCGCGGTGCGGAGATCCTCGCCGAGCTGACCTCCCTCGCGGGCCGTGTGCTGGTGAACGGCTGGCCGACGGGTGTCGCCGTCGCTCCGGCCCAGCACCACGGCGGGCCGTACCCCGCGACGACCTCGACGTCCACGTCGGTCGGCGGCAGCGCCATCGAGCGCTGGATGCGGCCGGTGGCCTATCAGGGTGTGCCCGAGGCGCTGCTGCCGCCCGAGCTGCGGGACGACAACCCGCTGGGTCTGCCCCGGCGTTACGACGGACGTCTGGAGCGGTAGTGCCCCGGGCGTGACCTTCGCGGGCCGCGGGGTGCCGCGTGACCGATCACGCGGTTTCCCGCGTCCCCCAGGGGCGGACGCGGTTTCCCGCGTCCCCCAGGGGCGCGGCCACCGACCTGAGAGACTCGGACCATGGACGTCGAACTCCCCGAACTCCCCTTCCCCCTCCGCACCTACGGCCCCGGCGGGCACTGGTCGTACGAGGACGGAGCGCTCACCGGCTGGGCCGGTCCCCGGCAGGACCGCTTCGTGCCGCCCACCGGTGAGGGGCTCGACCCGGCCTCGGACGCGCCGCGGCTGCTCGGGGCGCCGGAGGGAGACTTCCAGCTGATCGCCCGCGTGACGGTCGGCTTCAGGGGGGCCTTCGACGCGGGCGTTCTCTACGTCCACGTCGGGGAGCGGGCCTGGGCCAAGCTGTGTCTGGAGTACTCCCCGGACGTGCCCACCGTCTGCACGGTGGTCACTCGCGGACACTCCGACGACGCCAACTCCTTCACCGTCGACGGCAGTTCCGTCTGGCTGCGGGTGAGCCGCACGGGTCGCGCCTTCGCCTTCCACGCCTCCCGCGACGGCGAGCGCTGGACCTTCGTCCGCCTGTTCACCCTGGCCGACGAGAAGGAGACCGGGGCGGCGCTGGTGGGCTTCATGACGCAGTCGCCGATGGGGGAGGGCTGCGTGGTGACGTACGAGAGCATCGAGTTCCGTCCGGCCTGGCCGCTCGACCTGCGCGACGGCAACTAGCGACCCCGGGTTCCCGGGGCCCGGGTCCGTCCGGGTTTCCTGGCCCCCGGGACCACGCCGTCCCGGAACCGCACCGTCCGCAATCACGTCCTCACGTGCGTGATCGAGGACCGTGTGAATCATGTGCGCCGGGTGATCAGGACCGCGCTGCCCGCCGAGGCGGCCGTCGTCGCCGACCTGCACGCCCGGGCCCGGGCGACGTACTACCCGGACGGGGTGCCGCGGGACGGCACGGACTGGCTCGCCGCCTGGCGGAGCGCCATCGAGCGCCCGGACGGCCATGTGCTGTGCTGCGTGCTGGACGGCCGGATCGCGGGCATCGCCTCCTTCCGCACGGCCGAGGGCGCACCCGCCGACATGGTCAAGCTCTACCAGTTCCATGTCGACCCCGACCGCTGGCGGGCCGGCATCGGAACGGAGCTGCACGCGGCCTGCGTGGAGGAGTGGCAGGCGGACGGGAAGCGCACGGCGACGCTCGACGTGCACGTCGACAACCGGCGCGCCCAGGCCTTCTACGCCCGCCTGGGCTGGGTACCCGACCCGGAGAACCCGCCCGCGGAGGACGATCACCACCGGTATCTGCGGTACGAGGTGCCCCGGGCCGCGCCCCGTGCGGCGACCGGGACGGGGACGGCGACCGGGGCCGGAACCGCGACCGGGGAATGACCCGAGCCGTTTGAACGTTCACACAACGACGTCCCTGGAGGGTGTCCCGTATCCGTACGACCTGGAGAGAGCCGAAGAATGCGCGTCGAGATCTGGAGCGACATCGCCTGCCCGTGGTGCTATGTCGGAAAGGCCCGCTTCGAGAAGGCGCTGGACGCCTTCCCGCACCGTGACCAGGTCGAGGTCGTGCACCGCTCCTTCGAGCTCGACCCGGGCCGCGCCAAGGGCGACATCCAGCCGGTGATCACGATGCTCACCAAGAAGTACGGCATGAGCGAGGCGCAGGCGCAGGCGGGTGAGGAGAACCTCGGAACGCAGGCCGCCGCCGAGGGCCTCGCGTACCGCACCCGGGACCGCGACCACGGCAACACCTTCGACATGCACCGTCTGCTGCACCTCGCCAAGGAGCGGGGCCGCCAGGACGAGCTGATCGGCCTCTTCTACGAGGCGAACTTCGCCGAGGAGCGGACCGTCTTCGGTGACGACGAGCGGCTCGTGGAGCTGGCCGTCGCCGCCGGGCTCGACGCCGACGCCGCCCGCGCGGTGCTCGCCGACCCGGCCGCCTACGCCGACGACGTCCGCGCCGACGAGCGCGAGGCCGCCGAGCTGGGCGCGAACGGCGTCCCCTTCTTCGTCCTCGACCGCACGTACGGCGTCTCCGGCGCGCAGCCCGCCGAGGTGTTCGCGCAGGCGCTGGCCCAGGCGTGGGGCGAGCGGCCGCAGCTGAAGCTGATCCAGGACGGAGCCGCCGACGCCGAGGCCTGCGGTCCGGACGGGTGCGCCGTTCCCCAGGGCTGAACGGCGCAGGTCGGAGCCCCGGCACGGAAAAGCGCAGGTCGGAACCGATTCATAAGCGCTCCTTGGGGAAACTGCGTAAAAATCCGCAATGGACTTGGACATCGTCTGGGCCCACAGTGGTCCCATGGAGACCTTCGAGACCCTCGTCCGTACCGAGTTCGCCCCGAAGAACACCTATCTGAACACCGCCAGCACCGGTCTGCTGCCGGCCCGCACCGTGACCGCGATGCGGGCCGCCGTGGACTCCGTGGCCGCCGGGCAGCCCGCCGACATGTTCGCGGACGTCGAGGCGGCCCGCTCGTCGTTCGCCCGGCTCGTCGGGGTGCCCGACCGCCGGGTGGCGGCCGGGGCCTCGGTCGCCGTGTACAGCGGACTGATCGCCGCCTCGCTGCCGCCGGGCGCCGAAGTCCTCACCGCGGAGGCCGACTTCAGCTCCGTCGTGACGCCCTTCCATGTCCGCGGCGACCTCAAGGTCCGCGCCGTACCGCTGGAGCGGATCGCCGAATCCGTGCACTCCGGCACCGCGCTCGTCGCGGTGAGCGCCGCACAGTCCGCCGACGGCCGGATCGCCGGACTGGAGGCGATCCGGGAGGCCGCGCGGGAGCACGGCGCCCGTACGTACATCGACGCGTCCCAGGCCGCCGGATGGCTGCCGCTGAACGCCGACGCCTACGACTACGTCTCCTCCGTCGCCTTCAAGTGGCTCGTCTGCCCGCGCGGCGTGGCTTTCCTGGTCGTCCCGGAGGATCTCGGCGGACTCACCCCGGTGTTCGCCGGCTGGGTCGCGGGCGAGGTCCCCTGGGACAGCTGCTACGGCCCCGTCGAGGAACTCGCCCACTCCGCACGGCGGTTCGACGAGAGCCCGAGCCTCTTCGCGTACGCCGGAGCCCGGCATTCGCTGGAACTCCTCGAGGAACTGGGCGTGGAGCGGGTGCGGGACCACGACCTCGCGCTCGCCGACCGCTTCCGCGCCGGCCTGCTCGAACGCGGCCACGAACCGGTCCCCGCCCCCGGCTCCTCGATCGTCTCCGTGCCCGGACTCGGCCGTCTCCAGGGCGAGTTGAGCCGTGCCGGAGTCGAAGTCTCCGACCGTTCGGGCAACTTGAGGGCGGCGTTCCATCTGTACAACACCCCGGACGACGTCGACCGGCTGCTCGACGTGCTGCCCGGCTGAGCGTCCGCGCGCCGCACCGGCCCTCTGGCGCCGGGTGCGGCGGGGCGCTAGGAAGGGCACCACGAGGTGGTGGTGCCGGTGGAACCGACGCTCGCTGACGCCGAGTTGCACCGGCGGCTGGTGTACGGCGACGAGTCCGCGCTGGGTGAGGTGTACGCCGCGTACGGCGGGCTGGTCCGGCGGGTCGCCGTCCGGGTCACCCGCAGCCCGGCGGCCGCCGAGGACGTGGCGCAGGAGGTCTTCGCCCAGCTCTGGAGCAGGCCGTACGCCTTCGACGCCCGCCGCGGCACGCTGCGCACCTGGCTGTCCATGCTCGCCCACCGGCGGGCGGTGGACTGGGTGCGCGGCGAGGCCCGGCACCGCAAGGACGCCCGCGCCGACGACGCGGCGCTGCACGCCATCCCCGACGCCGCGCCGGGCCCCGACGAGACGGTCGTCGACCGAGAACGCTCACTGCTGCTGCACACCGCGCTCGCCGAACTCCCGCAGCCCCAGCGCGAGGTGGTCCATCTCGCCTACTTCGCGGGCCGCACCTACCGGCAGGCGGCCGTGGAACTGGGCATCCCGGAGGGCACCGCGAAGACCCGGCTGCGCGCCGCCCTGCGCAGACTCGCCGAGACCCTCGCCGACCCGCCCGATCCCGCGTTGGAGCGGGGCGCGTGATGACGTCACGGGTGGCACCGGCCGGAGGGCGCGTGCGTATGGTGGGAGGAGGGAGGCCGGGCGCGGCCGGCATGCCGGACCCGGCCCGGAAGGGCGGCGGACGATGAGCACGCACCACGAACGGATGCGGGACCTGCTGGCGGCCTGGGCCGTCGGCGCCCTGACGCCCGCCGACGAGAAGACCGTCCCGCTCCATCTGGCCGAGTGCGAGTCCTGTGCCGCTGAGGCGGAGCGGCTGCGCGAGACGGTACGGCTGCTGGACGGACCGCGGCGCCCCTCCCCGGCGAACGGCACCGCCGACGGCGTACTGGCCCTCGCTCTTCGGTCCCGTCCGGCCGCTCCCCGGGTGGCCCGGCACGCCGCCCCCTACGCCGCGGCGGTCGCCGGACTCCGGTCGCTGCTGCGGGAGGTGGAGGGCCGGGGGCCCTGGGGCACGCCGGTCGTGCACGACTGGGACGTGCACGCCACCGTCGCCCATCTGATCGCGGCGGACGAGCCGTTGGCGCGGCATCTCGGCCTCGTGGCGCGGACGCCGGAGCCGGCGGGAGCGGGGGAGACGCCGTGGCGGGACGCCTGGGCCGCCCGGACCGCCGAGGTGATCGCCCACGAGCACCGGCGCCCGCCCGAGGAGACCGTCGCCGCGTGGACTGCGCAGGCCGCCGCGCTGCTGGCCGCACCGGAGGCGACCGATCCCGAACGGGCCGCGCACGCCACCACGTTGATGGGTGCCCGGCTGCCCGTCGCGGACCACTTCGTCGTGCGCGCCTTCGAGACGTGGATCCACACCGACGACATCGGGCGGGCCCTCGGACTCGTCGTGCCCCCGCCGCCGGACCCTCACCTGTGGCAGCTCGTCCGCCTCGCGGTGCGTGTCCTCGGAACGGCCCTCGGCCCCGCGGCGCCTCCGGTGCTGTTCGCGGTGGCCGGCGGGGGATCCGACGCACAGTGGGTGCTGGGCTCCGAGGACGAGCCCGTCCGGGCCGAACTCGTCCTGGAACCGGTCGACTTCTGCCTGCTGGTCGGCGGCCGGTACGCGCCCGGCGAGGTGCCGCGCGGCGCGACGGGGGACGCCGCCGCGATCGACGCCGTACTGGAAGAGGCCGCGGCTCTGGCCTGGCTGTAGGCACCGGGCGCGGCGCCGGAACGCCGAGGGCCGGGCCCTCACCCGTACATGAGAGTGAGGACCCGGCCCGAGCCGGAACCGGCGAAGCCGCGACCCCGTACCGGCGGGCTCCGTACCGCCGGAGGACGTCACCGCACCGGCGTGAAGTCCCGTGCCCCGATGAATTCCGGCCTGCGCACCGGAGCCGCGAAGGGCTCCACCGCGGTGTTCTCCACGCTGTTGAACACGATGAAGACGTTGCTGCGCGGGAACGGCGTGATGTTGTCGCCCGAACCGTGCATGCAGTTGCAGTCGAACCAGGTCGCCGAACCGGCGCGGCCCGTGAAGAGCTTGATGCCGTGCCGGGTGGCGAACCGGGTGAGAGCCTCGTCGGACGGCGTGCCGGCGTCCTGCATCTGCAGCGACTTCTTGTAGTTGTCCTTCGGCGTGGCCCCCGCACACCCGAGGTACGTCTTGTGCGACCCCGGCATGATCATGAGGCCGCCGTTGCTGTCGTAGTTCTCGGTCAGCGCGATCGAGACGGACACCGTCCGCATGTTCGGCAGACCGTCCTCGGCGTGCCAGGTCTCGAAGTCCGAGTGCCAGTAGAAGCCACTCGCCCCGAAGCCCGGCTTGACGTTGATCCGCGACTGGTGGACGTACACGTCGGAGCCGAGGATCTGCCGGGCCCGGCCGACGACGCGCTCGTCGCGCACGAGCCGGGCGAAGATCTCGCTGATCCGGTGCACCTCGAAGACGGACCGGATCTCCTGCGTCTGCGGCTCGATGATCGAGCGGTCGTCGGCACGGATCGCCGGGTCGGTGACGAGCCGTTCCAGCTCCTGCCGGTAGACGGCCACCTCGTCCTCGGAGATCAGCTCCTCGACGGGGAGGAAGCCGTCGCGTTCGTACGCCTGGAGTTCGGGCGAAGTGATCGGGCCGGGATCGCCCGGCGCGCCCCAGACGACCGGGTCCTGTCGGGGCACGGCCACTTCGGTGGCGCCTCGGCTGGGGTACAGATCGGTGAGTGTGGTCATCGGTGTGTCACACCTCCTCGGGTTCGGTGAGCAGCGGGTAGACGCCGTTCTCGTCGTGGTCCTCCCGTCCGGTGACGGGCGGGTTGAAGACACAGACGCACCGGAAGTCGGTCCTGGGACGCATGGTGTGGCGCTCGTGACCGTCCAGCAGGTACATCGTCCCGGGCGTGATCCAGTGCTTCTCGCCGGTCTCGTCGTTGGTGAGTTCGGCTTCGCCCTCCACACAGAGCACGGCCTCGATGTGGTTCGCGTACCACATCTGCGTCTCCGTACCCGCGTACAGGATCGTCTCGTGCAGGGAGAAGCCGACCTTCTCCTTGGCGAGGACGATGCGCTTGCTCTCCCAGGTGCCGGTCGCCGCCTTCACGTGCCGGTCGGTGCCTTCGACATCCTTGAACGAACGGACTATCACGGTGGTGCGATGCCTCTCTCTCGTGCTTCTGGTGGTGTGCGGCGGTCTGGTCAGACGGTCTCGCGGACGGCGCGGGCGAGGGTGCGCAGGCCCTCGTCGAGCTCGTCGGGGGTGATCGTGAGCGCGGGCAGCAGTTTCACGACCTCGCTCTCGGGGCCGGACGTCTCGATGAGCAGACCGAGTTCGAAGGCGCGCTGCGCGACCCGCCCGGCGCGTGCCTTCTCCTTGAACTCGATGCCCCAGACGAGCCCGCGGCCCCGGTACTCCTTGATGTCGGCGAGGTTCTCCTCGGTGATGGAGATCAGCGCCTGCTCGACCTGCTCGCCACGGGCGCGAGTCTGCTTCTCCATCGCGGAGCCGTCGGCCCAGTAGGCCTCCAGGGCGGCGGCGGCCGTGACGAACGCCGGATTGTTGCCGCGGAAGGTGCCGTTGTGCTCGCCCGGCTCCCAGATGTCCAGCTCGGGCTTGAACAGGCACAGCGACATCGGCAGCCCGTACCCGCTGATGGACTTGGAGACGGTCACGATGTCGGGCACGACCCCCGCCTCCTCGAAGGAGAAGAACGCGCCCGTGCGCCCGCAGCCCATCTGGATGTCGTCGACGATCAGCAGCATGTCGCGGCGCTCGCACAGGTCGGCGAGGGCCCGCAGCCACTCGGGCCGCGCGACGTTGATGCCGCCCTCGCCCTGCACGGTCTCGACGATCACCGCGGCGGGCTGGTTGAGGCCCGAGCCCTGGTCCTCCAGGAGTCGCTCGAACCACAGGAAGTCCGGGACCTGGCCGTCGAAGTAGTTGTCGAACGGCATCGGGGTCCCGTGCACCAGCGGGATGCCGGCGCCGGCCCGCTTGAAGGCGTTGCCGGTCACGGCGAGCGAGCCGAGCGACATCCCGTGGAAGGCGTTGGTGAACGACACGATCGCCTCGCGCCCCTTCACCTTCCGCGCGAGCTTCAGCGCGGACTCGACGGCGTTGGTGCCGGTCGGGCCCGGGAACATCACCTTGTACGGCAGATCGCGCGGCCGCAGCACCAGGTTCTGGAAGGCCTCCAGGAAGCCGCGTTTGGCCGTCGTCGACATGTCGAGTCCGTGGGTGACGCCGTCGCGCTCCAGGTAGTCGATCAGGGCCCGTTTGAGCACGGGGTTGTTGTGCCCGTAGTTCAGGGACCCGGCACCGGCGAAGAAGTCGAGGTACTCGTGTCCGTCCTCGTCGTACATCCGGCTGCCCCGGGCGCGGTCGAAGACGGTGGGCCAGTTGCGGCAGTAGCTGCGCACCTCCGACTCCAGGGTCTCGAAGATGCTCAGGTCGGGCGGGGTGATGGTCACGGCGAATGGCTCCTCGAAGCGTGGGGGGAGGAAGAAGGGGGGCGGGGGAGAAGAGGTTCAGCGGGAGAAGGGGCCGATGCGGTACAGCACTTCGGGGTCGTGCGGCCCGTCGGGGAACTGCCCCGTCTCGAACAGCACCTCGCGCTCGACGGCCGCGCCATGGCGCTGTGCGTACGACAGGAACAGGCGCTCGGACGCGGTGTTGCCCGGCGTGATGGTGGTCTCGACGACGGAGAGTCCGCGCTCGGCCGCCACCCGCGCGGTCAGCCCGTCGAGCAGCCGAGCGGCCAGTCCGCGGCCTCGGTACGCCGCGTCGACGGCCACCTGCCACACGAGCAGGGTGCGCGGACGCTCGGGGCGCACGTACGCGGTCACGAAACCGACGGGCCGCCCGTCGGCGTCGCGTGCCACCGCCGAGGTGCCGGCGAAGTCACGGCACCACAGCAGATAGCTGTACGAGGAGTTCAGGTCGAGGGTTCGGGAGTCCTTGGCGATACGCCAGAGGGCGGCCCCGTCGGCGACCTCCGGACGGTCGATCCGAAGGCCCTCCGGCATTTCCAGGAATTCCGCTGACAAGTCTGCGTGTGCGGCGGTCATGCGGATTGAATTTACCGACGGAAAGTTCAAATTGCATCGTCGGGCGGGGTTACGCACGGCGCATCCATGTGTTATCACGCGCCCGTGAAGGGGCGGCGATATGGACGGCTCTATGACCGCTTTTGCCCGGAAAATACCACAGAAAAGGGGCGCACTGTGGAGTGTGTCACAGCGACGAAATGTGCGGGATATCTGCCCGTATCGCGCCGTTCGGTGTTCGCGAAATCTTTGCGTTTAGGTACAGAGAAAGCGGGCAGAAGAATGCGGGAAGCTGTGCGGAGCCAATTCGGTTCCGTATTAACGGCAGGATAAGCGTGTGGAGAGGATGTGCAATTCCCGCCGCATCACCGTTCGGAGTCCCGTGGGCTCTCCGGGCTGTTCGCGTTCTTCGGGGCACACCGGGGCCTCGGGGGTTCTCCGGGCTCCCGCTTTCTCGTCGGCCTTCTCCGCCCGGCGGAGGCGCGGACGCCCCCGCCGGGTGCGCCCGGATCAGTCCCAGGCCAGCGCCACGGCCCGGCGCGCCGCTTCCAGGTCCACCGGGAAGCCGGACTCGGTGAGCGCCGCGCCCAGGCCCGCGAGGCTGGAGTGGACGACACCGCGCGTGGCGTCGGGGCCGTAGTGGTTCACGCGGATCATCGACCGCGCGAGAGCGCCGCCCCCCGCGGCGAGCGGCAGCGCGGGATCCGCGGCCAGCGCCTTGGCGACCACGGCGGACGCGTCCACCTCCTCGGGCACCTGCAGTGTGGTGGCGACGGGCGCGGCGTCGGAGGTGGCGTGCACGAACGGCTTCAGCCCCCCGCCGAGTGCCACGGCTCCGGCCCGGGTGGCCGCGGCGGCCGAGGCGTGCCGGGTCATCACCGCGTCGAGACCCTCGCCCTCGATCCGCTCGACACACGCCTCCAGCGCCAGCATCTCCAACTGCGCCGGAGCGTGCAGCAACGCCGTGCGGCCACCGTCGACCCACCGCTCCTTCCAGTCCAGCAGGGAGAGGTAGGAACGGCGCGGCGCGGCGGGGTTCGAGGCCATCCGGGCCCACGCCCGCTCGCTCACCGACACCGCCGACACCCCGGCCGGGCCGCCCATCGCCTTCTGGGCCCCGATCACGCACAGGTCGACACCCCAGGCGTCCGGCAGCACCGGCTCGGCGCCGATCGACGCGACCGCGTCCAGGTAGAAGAGCGCGCCGTGCTCGCGGACGACCTCGCCGATCTCCGCGACCGGGTTGGTGTTCCCGGTGGCGGCCTCCGCGTGCACGAGCGACACGAAGTCGATCGAGGGGTGCTCGGCGAAGGCCTCGCGGATCTGCTCGGCGGTGACCGCGGCGTGGAACGGCACGGCCAGGTCGATCACGGTCGCCCCGCAGTCCCGCAGCCAGTTCCCGAAGGTCTGCCCGTAGGGGCCGGTGATGACGTTCAGGGCGGTGGTGCCGGGGCCGGCCGTGCCGCGGATGGCGCCCTCCAGGGGCAGCAGCGCCTCGCCCTGCATGATCACGACGTCCTGCTCGGTGGAGAGCAGCCGGGCGACGCGGTCCTCGATCGACGCGAAGTGCGCGGCGCTCAGCGGCGCCAGGTCAAGAAGGGGGTGGGTCACGGCGCTGCTCTCTTCGTTCACGGGAGTCGACGATCAGAGCGTAACTGTCGGTCGCCGACGCACACGGACCGGCGAGTTCTGAGGCCAGACGGCCCAGTGACCATCGGATTGATTTGAGCAACCCAAACCTTTCCTTATAATCGGAACCCTCAGTTCCCTCACAGGAGGTCTCCGTGAACTCGGTCCTCGGACGCCGGACACGCATTCTGGCCGCCACCACCGCCACGGCCGGGCTGCTGCTCGTGGCCGGCTGCTCCTCGGACGACGGTGGTGGCAAGACGACCGCCTCGGGCGGCGTCCCGCTGGTCAAGAGCGGCCAGCTCACGACCTGCACCCACCTGCCGTACCCGCCCTTCCAGTCGGAGATCGACGGCAAGGTCCAGGGCTTCGACGTGTCGCTGATCGACCTCGTCGCCGACGACCTGGGCGTGAAGCAGGCCATCGTCGACACGCCCTTCGAGAACTTCAAGACGGGCGCGTTCCTCAACTCCGACCAGTGCGACCTCGCCGCCGCCGGTATGACGATCACCGAGGAGCGCAAGAAGAACGTCGACTTCTCCGACCCGTACTTCGACGCCACCCAGGCCGTCCTGGTCGACAAGAACAGCGGGATCACCTCCCTCGCCGACGTGAAGGCCAAGGGCAAGAAGCTCGGCGCCCAGGCGCAGACCACCGGCGAGGACTACGCGAAGCAGCAGGGCTTCGACCCGGTCTCCTTCGAGTCCTCCGACGCGGTCCTCAGCGGGCTGCGCAGCGGTCAGGTGCAGGCCGTCGTCATCGACTACCCGGTCGTCCAGGGCTGGCTCAAGGACAAGGCCAACGCCGACGCCTTCGAGGTGGCCGACAACATCAACACCGGTGAGCAGTACGGCTTCACGGTGAAGAAGGGCAACACCAAGCTCGTCGCCGCCATCAACAAGGCCCTCGCGGACGCCAAGGCCGACGGCACGTACAAGAAGCTCTACGAGAAGTGGATCGGCCCGTACGACGCGGCCGCGGCCTCCGCCTCTCCGTCGGCCTCATGAGTGATGCCGGCGCACCCGTCCAGCCCCGCCGGTCCGGCCTGAGCCGGCGCCAGAAGCGCTCGCTGTCGCGCGGCGCGCAGTACGTCGTCTTCGCCGCCGTCGTGATCGCCTTCGCGGTCACGGCGGACTGGGGCCGTCTGCAGAACCAGTTCTTCCAGTGGGACCTGGTCAAGCAGATGTTCCCGGACGTCATCACGCTGGCGCTGAAGAACACCGTCCTCTACACGACGTTCGGCTTCGTCGTCGGTCTCGTGCTGGGCATCGTCATCGCCCTGATGCGCCTGTCCTCGGTGGGCCCCTACCGCTGGTTCGCCGGAATCTACATCGAGGTCTTCCGCGGGCTGCCCGCCCTGGTGATCTTCATCTTCGTGGGCGTCGCGGTGCCGCTCGCGTTCCCGGGCACGGAGATCCCGGGCGGAACGTATGGAAAGGTCGCCATCGCGCTCGGGCTCGTGGGGGCCGCGTACATGGCCGAGACGTTCCGCGCGGGCATCCAGGCCGTGCCCAAGGGACAGATGGAGGCGGCCCGTTCGCTGGGCTTCTCGCACGCGCGGGCCATGGTCTCGATCATCGTCCCGCAGGCGTTCCGGATCATCCTCCCGCCGCTCACCAACGAACTCGTGACCCTCTTCAAGGACTCGTCGCTGGTGCTGTTCCTCGGCGTCACCCTGGAGGAGCGCGAACTGTCCAAGTACGGCCGCGACCTGGCGAGCACGACCGCCAACTCCACGCCGATCCTGGTGGCGGGCCTGTGCTACCTGCTCGTCACGATCCCGCTCGGCTTCGTCGTACGGCGTCTCGAATCGAAGTCGGGGGAGGTCTCCAAGTGAGCACGCCCGAGATCCAGGTGAAGGACCTGCACAAGTCCTTCGGCGACAACGAGGTCCTGCGCGGCATCGACCTGGAGGTCGCCCGGGGCGAGGTCGTCTGTGTCATCGGCCCGTCCGGCTCCGGCAAGTCGACCCTGCTGCGCTGTGTGAACCTCCTGGAGGAACCCAGCAAGGGCCAGGTGTTCGTGGGCGGCACGGAGGTCACGGACCCCGACGTCGACATCGACGCCGTACGCCGTCGTATCGGCATGGTCTTCCAGCAGTTCAACCTCTTCCCCCATCTGTCGGTGACCGGCAACCTCACGCTGCCGCAGCGCCGGGTGCTAGGCCGGGACAAGGCGGAGGCGGCCCGGATCGCGGCCGAGAACCTCACCCGGGTGGGCCTCGCGGAGAAGGCCGAGGCCTATCCGGCCTCCCTCTCCGGCGGCCAGCAGCAGCGCGTCGCGATCGCCCGCGCGCTCGCCATGGGGCCCGATGTGATGCTCTTCGACGAGCCGACGTCGGCGCTCGACCCCGAACTGGTCGGCGACGTGCTCGCCGTCATGCGGATGCTCGCCGACGAGGGCATGACGATGATGGTGGTCACCCACGAGATGTCCTTCGCGCGCGAGGTCGCCGACCGGGTCGTCTTCATGGACGGCGGTGTGATCGTCGAGGAAGGCGCCCCGGCGCAGGTCATCGGCGACCCGGCCCACGAGCGGACACGGCACTTCCTGTCCAGGCTGCTGGACCCGGCGATGGCGGACGTCGAGGACGGGACGCCGGACGCGACGGACCAGGAGTAGGACCGGGCGGGGCGAGGGGGAGGACCTGCCCGGGGAGGAGCGGGACCGGGCGGGCGAGCAGGGGGAGCCGCCTCACTAAGGTGCTTTCCATGAGCGATCACCCGGTACTGCACGTGAAGGGGCGGGTCCTCGTCGGACCCGACGACGTCCGCGACGAGCTGTGGGTCGTCGGCGGCCGGATCTCGTACGAGCGCCCCGGCGGCGCCCGTGACCTCCGCACCGTCGAGGGCTGGGCGCTGCCGGGCCTGGTCGACGCGCACTGCCATGTCGGGCTCGACGCCCACGGCCCGGTCCCCGCGGACGTCTCCGAGAAGCAGGCGCTGACCGACCGCGACGCCGGCACCCTCCTCGTGCGGGACGCCGGCTCGCCCTCCGACACCCGTTGGGTCGACGACCGCGAGGACCTCCCGAAGATCATCCGTGCGGGCCGGCACATCGCCCGCACCCGCCGCTACATCCGCAACTACGCCCACGAGATCGAGCCCGAGGACCTCGTCGCGTACGTCGCCCAGGAGGCCCGGCGCGGCGACGGCTGGGTCAAGCTCGTCGGGGACTGGCTCGACCGGGGCACCGGCGACCTGGGCGCCTGCTGGCCCCGCGAGGCCGTCGAGGCGGCGATCGCCGAGGCACACCGGCTCGGCGCCCGGGTCACCGCGCACTGCTTCGCCGAGGACTCGCTCCGCGACCTGGTCGAGGCGGGCATCGACTGCGTCGAGCACGCCACGGGCCTCACGGAGGACACCGTCCCGCTCTTCGCCGAGCACGGCGTCGCCATCGTCCCCACCCTCGTGAACATCGCCACCTTCCCGCGGCTCGCGGCCGGCGGCGACGCGAAGTTCCCCCGGTGGTCGGCCCACATGCGACGCCTCCACGAACGCCGCTACGACACCGTGCGCGCCGCGTACGACGCCGGAATCCCCGTCTACGTCGGCACCGACGCGGGCGGCTCCCTCGCGCACGGGCTCGTCGCGGGCGAGGTCGCCGAGCTGGTCACCGCCGGTATCCCGCCCGTCGAGGCGCTCTCCGCCACCACCTGGGGCGCACGGCGGTGGCTCGGGCGGCCCGGCCTCGACGAGGGGGCGCCCGCGGACCTCGTGGTCTACGACGGGGACCCGCGTGCGGACGTACGGGTGCTGGCGGCTCCGCGGCGGGTGGTCCTCAACGGGCGGGTCGTCGGCTGACACGGCCGGCGCGGGCGTGGTTGACGGAGCGTGACGAAAGGGGTGGCGCGCTCGTTACGCACCGCCGGGTGCGCTCCGGCGCGTCGGCCGGCCGCTGACCGGCGCGTCAACCAGCGTGTTCTCTCTGGAGTGTTGACCGAGTGACGTGGGGAACACCCGTGCCTCGGGATTCGAAGGCGTGCGCTAAGGACCCACGTAGGAGTGAACTCACGTCAGGTGGCTGACTGTTCACTCTCAGTGCGTAATTCTTTCCGGGTCCCAGGCTTTCTCCTATGGGGGTCCCACCCTTGAACAGCATCAACCACCGCATGCCCGCACGCCGTCTCGCCGTCACCGCGGCCGCCACCGTCCTCGCCGCGGGTCCCACCGCGCTGGCCGGCGCGGGCTCGGCGCACGCGACCACCGACCACGGTCGCGCGAGCGCCGTCGTGCTCCGGACCGGACTCGACGTGTCCCTCCTCAACAAGACCGTGAACGTCCCGCTCGCGGTCTCCCTGAACGAGGTGCAGGCACCGGACAGTGCCGAGAAGACCGCGCTCACCGCCCGCTTGGACGGCGTCGACGGCGGACGTCCGTTCAGCGTGCTGCGCGCGGACGTCGCCACCGCCAAGGCCACCGTCTCCGCCGGGAAGGCCGAGGGCGCCACCCGCCTCGCGCACGCCGCCGTCCATGTCCCCGGGCTGCCGCTGCTGTCGCTCGTCGAGGTCGAGGAGGTGACCTCGAAGGCGACCTGCGAGGCGGGGAAGAAGCCCGTCGCCACCGCCAACCTGCTGGGATCCGTCACCGTTCTCGGCAAGAAGGTGACGCTGTCGACGGGCGGCCCGACACACGTGAAGGTCCCCGGGGTCGGCGAGGTGAGGCTCGACCTCTCCAAGACCGAGACCACCACCCGTACGGCCGCCGCGTCCGCGCTCGAACTCAAGGTGTCCATCAACCCGTTGAAGCTGAACGTGGCCGAGGTGGAGGGCACGCTGAAGCTGGCGAGCGCGACCTGCGAGTCGCCGGAGGAGCCCGTCGCCCAGGAGGCCGCACCCGCCGACCCGGTGGCCGAGGTGACCCCGCAGGGCGCTCCCGCGGAGGAGGGCCTCGCCGAGACCGGGGGCAGCTCCACGACGCCGTACCTGGCCGCCGGCGCGGTGGCGCTGCTCACCGCGGGCGGCGGAGCGGTCGCCCTCTCCCGCCGCCGCCGAAACTGACGGCCCACCCCCCGGTGCGCTGCCCGGCCCACCGCTCGGAGCCTCACACGGGGCTCCGCCCGGCTCACCGTCCGGGGCCTGGCACAGGGCTCCGCCCGGCTCACCGCCAGGGGCTCCGCCAGGGGTCTTGTACGGGGCCTCGTCCGGCTCACTGTCCGGGGCCTGGCACAGGGCTCCGCCCGGCTCACCGCCAGGGGCTCCGCCCGGGTCTCGTACGGGGCTCCGCCCGGCCCACCGCACAGGACCGCCAGGGCCTTGCTCGCGGCTCCGCCCGGGGGCCTGCACGGGGGCCCGGGGCTCGGCCCGGAGGCTCCGCCCGGTCACCGCTCCTCGGGTGCCGGGCGGGCTGAGGGGGGCTCAGCCTGTCCGGCACCCGAGGACGGCAAGGCCGTTCAGGTCGAGGCGGGGGACCGGGGCGGTAGCCCCGGGCGGGGGTCGGGCGGGGGCGGAGCAGCTCCCGCCTGGCCCCCGCTCAACGTCATCGCCCGGTCCAGCGCCTGCAGGAACCGGTTGACCGTCGTCCGGTCCCGCACCGCGATCCGCAGCCACTCGTCCCCGAGCCCGGGAAACGTGTCCCCGCGCCGCACCGCGAACCCGAGACCGCGAAGCGCCCGCCGCACACCGGCGGCCCGCGGCAGTCGGACCAGGACGAAGGGACCCTCCGCGGGCTCCACCACGCGCAGCCCGTCGGAGCAGGTGAACTCCCGCAGCCCCGCGACCAGATGGGCCCGGTCCGTGGCGATCCGGTGTGCCGCGTGCGCCGCCTCGGCGAGCGCCTGCGAGGACATACAGGCCTCGGCCGCCGCGAGGGCGGGTGTGGAGACCGGCCAGAGCGGCTGGGCGCGTTCCAGTCGCGCGATCGTGCCGGGGTCGGCGAGCACGTAGCCGATCCGCAGCCCGGCGAGACCCCATGTCTTCGTGAGGCTGCGCAGCACGACGAGACCGGGCACGTCCGTCCGCCCGGCCAGGGCCTCGCGCTCACCCGGCACCGCGTCCATGAACGCCTCGTCGACCACCAGCACCCGCCCTGGGCGGGCCAGTCCGGCGATGGCCGCCGCCGGGTGCAGGACCGACGTCGGATTGGTCGGATTGCCGATCACGACGAGGTCGGCGTCCTCGGGGACGGCGGCCGCGTCGAGCCGGAAGCCGTCCTCCTCGCGCAGCAGCACGCGGCCCACCGTGTGGCCGGCGTCCCGCAGCGCCGCCTCCGGCTCCGTGAACTGCGGATGCACGACGACCGGCCGCCGCACCCTCAGGGCGCGCGCGAGCAGCACGAAGGCCTCGGCCGCGCCCGCCGTGAGCAGCACCCGCTCCACCGGCAGCCCGTGCCGCGCCGCCACCGCGGCCCGCGCGGCCCGCCCGTCCGGATAGGCGGCGAGCCCGGTCAGCGACGCGGCGATCCGTTCGCGCAGCCACCCGGGCGGTGTGTCCGCGCGGACGTTCACGGCGAGATCGGTGAGCGCCGAACCGTCGTCCCGCACCTCGGCGTCTCCGTGGTGCCGCAGATCGTGCCCGCCCTCGGCGGCCTCTTCAGTGCGCATGGGAGTGGGTGTGTCCCCCGTGATGGTGGTGCCCGTGTCCGTCGTGGTGGCCGTCGTCGTCCGGATGGAAGTGCGGCTGCTGGGGGAGCCCCACCTTGTCCTCGAAACCGGGCAGCGCGATCCGGTAGACGCAGGAGTCGCAGTTCATCCGCAGGTCGCCCTGGACGGCCTCCCGGTAGCGCTCCATGACCAGGTCGAGCAGCTCGGGCTCGGGGCCGATGACGTCGGCGGAGCGCACCTCGACCTCCGGGTGCGCGGCGGCCCAGCCCTCCGTCTGCCGCCGCACCCGGTCCGGAAGGATGCCGGTGAACAGGAAGTAGGGCAGGACCACGATCCGGCGCGCGCCCAGCTTGACGCAGCGGTCGAGGCCGGACGGCACGTCGGGGGCGGCCAGCGACACGAACGCCGTCTCGACGCCCGCGTACCCCCGGCCCTCCCACAGCAGCCGGGCCGCCTTGTGCACCTCGGCGTTGGCGTCCGGGTCGGTGGACCCGCGGCCCACGAGCAGCACCGTCACATCGGCCCGGTCCTCGGGCGTGCGGGTGGTGCCTCCGAGGGCCTCGTCCAGCCGCCGCTCCAGCACGGCGAGCAGCGACGGATGCGGGCCCAGCGGACGCCCGTACGTGTACGAGATCCCGGGGTGCCGCTCCTTCTCGCGGGTCAGGGCCGCCGGGATGTCGCCCTTGGCGTGCCCGGCGGACACCAGCATCAGCGGTACGGCGGCGAAACGCCGTACCCCCCGCCCGACCAGTTCGCTCACGGCGTCGCCCAGCGGCGGCGGCGACAGCTCGATGAACCCTCCGGCGACGGGCAGTTCGGGGTGACGGCGTCCCAACTCCCCTACGAAGGAGCGGAAGGCCTCGGCTCCGGCCTCGTCCCGGGTGCCGTGTCCGGCGATGAGCAGCGCGGGGGGCGGGGTGGTCACGATGTCTCCTTGGCGGCCGAGGTGGCCTCAGCGGTCGTCGAGGCCTGGTCGGCCTGGGGAACGGGGTGGTACAGCAGGGCGTTGAGTGCGGCGGCCGCGACCGCCGAACCGCCCTTCTCGGACACGTTGCTGACGGCGGGAAGGCCGCTCTCGCGGAGCGCGGCCTTGGACTCGGCCGCGCCGACGAAACCGACGGGCAGACCGATGACGAGCGCCGGGCCGGCGTCCAGCCGCAGCAACTCCTCCAGGGCGGTGGGCGCACAGCCGATCACCCACAGCGCGCCGGGCCCGACCTCCTCGTACGCGAGCCGGACGGCGTGCGCCGAACGCGTGAGACCGGGGCCCGACTCGGCGTCCTTGAGGCGGCAGACGGTGGACCGGCGCGTGATGCCCGCCGCCACCATCTCGACGTCCACCACGACGGGTGCCCCGGCGTGCAGCGCCGCGTGCGCCCGGCGCAGGGCGTCCTCGTCGGTGACGAGGTCGTCCGCGTACTCCAGGTCCGCGGCGGAGTGGATCACCCGCTCCACCACGGCACGTGTCAGCGGCGGGAAATGCGAGGTGTCCAGGCGGGCGCGCAGCCGCCGGAAGGACTCCTGTTCGATGGGGTGCACGATCCGGGCCTCGGGGAACACCTGGCTCACTTGGACTCCTCCTGCCAGCGGTAGCCGCGCGGGGTCACCATGCGCCCGGCGATCTCGCGGGTCGCCGTGTTGCCCACGGTCACCACGGTCATCATGTCGACGATCGCCGGATCCAGGGACCCCAGCGTCGTGACCCGGCTCGACTCGTCCGGGCGGGAGGCGTTGCGCACCACACCGACCGGCGTCGCCGGCTCCCGGTGCTCCGCGAGGATCGTGAGCGCCTTGGGGAGCTGCCAGTCCCGGCCCCGGCTGCGCGGGTTGTAGAAGGTCACGACGATGTCGGCCTCGGCCGCCGCGCGCACCCGGCGCTCGATGACCTCCCACGGGGTGTGCAGGTCGGACAGGCTGATCGACACATGGTCGTGGCCGAGCGGTGCGCCCAGGATCGCCCCGGCCGCGAGCGCCGCGGTCACGCCCGGCACCCCGACGACGTCGATGTCGTCGGACGCCTCGGCCAGCGCGGGCGACGCCATCGCGTAGACGCCCGCGTCACCGCTGCCGATCAGGGCCACCGCCTGTCCGCGCCGCGCCTCGGCCACCGCCGTGCGCGCCCGCTCCTCCTCGGCACCGAGCCCCGACTCCAGGATCAGGGTGCCGGGCCGCAGCAGGTCGCGGATCTGGTCGACGTACTGGTCGAGCCCGACGAGCACCGCGGCCCGCCGCAGCTCCGCCGTCGCGCGCGGCGTCAGCAGATCGCGGGCTCCGGGGCCGAGGCCCACGACCGCGAGCCGCCCGCGGGCCGGCCGGCGCACCACCGCGCAGGTCGCCATCGCGGGCTTTCCGTCCGCCCGCACCGACTTCCGCTTGGGGACGAGGAGTTCACCCCCGCCGACGAGCGCGGCGGCCTCCGCGACGGACGGGGTGCCCACGGCGGCGAGCGGCGCCTCGGAGGGGTTCGGGACCGCCACCGCCGCCAGCTCCTCGGCGCTGTACGTGACGACCGGAACCCCGAGCCGCGCCGCGGCCCCGACGATGCCGGGCTCCTCGGACTTGGCGTCGACGGTGGCCAGTCCGGCGACCGACCGCACGGAGAGTCCGGCCTCCCGCAGAGTGCCTTCGACGAGCCCGAGGACCTCCTCCACGGGCGCGCCCCGGGAGGCGCCGACACCGACGACGAGCGACGGCGGGCGCAGGACGACCTCGCGCGCGGCAGGTTCCCGGTCGCGGTCGGAGATCCGAAGGACGGCGGCGCCCGACTCCGCCGGGCTCCCCACGTTCGGCGGCAGCGCGGGCAGCGGCCAGGGCGACTCCGCCTCCAGCACCACGGGTTCACCGTCCAGCATGGCCCGCGAGACCGTGGCGAGATCGCCTTCCACGGGGAAGCCCAGGGTGTCGAGACCGGGTACCCCCACCGCGTCGGTCGCCGTCGTCACCACCGGCTCGGCGCCGAGCAACTCAGCGACCTCGCGGGCGAGTTCGTTCGCCCCGCCCGCGTGACCGCCGACCAGCGACACGGCGAACCGTCCGGCCTCGTCGACGCACACCACCCCGGGGTCCGACCCCTTGTCGACGAGGAGGGGCGCGACGAGCCGTACGACCGCGCCCGTGGCGAGGAAGCACACCACCTGGTCGCACTCCGCGAAGGCCCGCCGCACGGCGTCCGCCACGGACCCGTCGTAGACCCGGGCACGCGTGGACCAGGCGGCGGCCAGCCGGTCACGGGCCGCCGCGCCCGCCGCCGTGGCGGAAATCAGGCCGATCACTGGGGGACTCCTTCGGTACGGGCCGGAGGCCGGAGGCCCCACAGCACAAAAACGGGATTGGTCGCCGCGAGCCGGGAGACGTCTCCCGGCAACGGGGCGAGCCGCGACGACTGCAGCAGGACGCCGTCGCAGGTGAACCCGGCCGCGGTGAGCGCGTCCCGCGCGGCCGGCACCCGGTCGAGCGAGGCCATGGCGATCACGACGGCCCGCCGGGCCCGGCGCGCGCAGACCGTGACGATGGCGGGCAGTTCGCGTCCGCCGCCGCCGATGAACACCGCGTCCGGATCGTCCAGGTCGGACAGCACCGTGGGCGCGGCCCCGTGCACGACCCGCACGTCCACGCCGTGCGCGGCGGCGTTGGCGCGGATGCGGTCGCAGCCGTCCCGGGTCTTCTCGACCGCGGTCACCGCGGCGCCGAACCGCGCGCACTCGACGGCGACGGAACCGGAGCCCGCGCCGACGTCCCAGACCAGCTCGCCGAGCCGCGGTCCGATCCGGGCCAGCGCCAGCGCCCGTACCTCGAACTTGCTGATCATCGAGTCGCGGTGGGCGAACTCGTCCTCGTCCAGGGCCCATCGGTCGGGCCCGGGACGCGGCCCGGCGACGGTCCGCACCGGAGCGAGGGCACGGGACTCGTCGAGGCACAGCACGACGCTGACCGCCGTGCCCCAGTCGCGGGCGGCGGCCTCGGCGGGCGTGACCCGCTCGACGCGCTCGCGCTCCGGGTCGCCCAGGGCGCTCGCCACGACGAGGACGCGCTCGGCGCCGCGATGGACGAGCGCGGCGCCCAGCTCGGCGGGCCCTGACCCCGGGCCGGTCAGCACGGCCACTTTGGGCTGCGACCGGCAGATCTGGACGGCCGTACGCAACGCACGCCCGTGCGCGCTGACCACCACCGCGTCGTCCCAGGGCAGCCCGAGCCGGGCGAAGGCGGTCGCCACGGACGAGACGCCGGGGCGCACGTCCAGCCGCTCCGCCCCGAACCGCTCGGCCAGCGCCCGCACGATCCCGAAGAACCCGGGGTCCCCCGAGGCGAGCACCACGACCGGGCCCCCGCGCGCACCGCCGTCCGTGTACCGCTCGATGCGGTCGAGAGCCGGGGACAGCGGGCCGAGCACGACCCGTTCGGCCCGCTCGGGCAGCGCGGCAGCCGCCAGATGCCGACCGGCACCCACGACCAGCCCGGCCCCGGCGAGCACGCGCCTGGCGTCCGGGGACAGCGGCGCCCCCGTGCCCGTACCGACGACGGTGATCACCACGGAGCGGTCCGCCGGGACGACGGACCCTCCCTCGGTACCGATCGACTCCCCCTCCGCGCCGACTACGTCGACGTTCACGACGCGGGACCCTGCGCACTGCCCCGGCGCGCCGCGCGCAGCTCGGCGCGCGCCTGCGGGTCGGCCTTGCGGAAGCCGTGGAAGTGGCCGGGGTGGTAGAGGTGCGAGCGGGTGCCGCTCGCGTCGAGCGCCGGGCCGACCAGGAAGAGGGTGTGCTTCCAGAGCTTGTGCTCCTTGACGGTCTCCTCCAGCGTGCCGATCGTGCACTTCACGATCAGCTCCTCCGGCCAGGTCGCCTGGTAGGCCACCACGACCGGCGTGGTCGTCGGATAGCCGCCCTCCAGCAGCTCCCGTACGAGCTGGCCGCTGCGGGCAGCCGACAGGAACAGCGCCATCGTCGTGCCGTGCTTCGCGAACTCCCGTACGTCCTCCCCGGGCGGCATCGGCGTCTTGCCGCCGCCGAGCCGGGTGAGGATCACGGACTGCGCGACCTCGGGAATCGTCAGCTCGCGCTGCGCGATCGCGGCGACGGCGGAGAAGGACGAGACGCCCGGCACGATCTCGGTCTCGATGCCGAGTTCGGCGCACCGGTCGACCTGCTCCTGCGTACCGCCCCACAGGGCCGGGTCGCCGGAGTGGATCCGCGCCACCCGCAGGCCTTCGGCGCGGGCCCGCTCGTACACGGCGACGACGTCCTCCAGCGACATCGTCGCCGAGTCGAGGATCTCGGCGCCCTCGCGCGCGTGGTCGAGGACCTCGGCCTGCACCAGGCTCGCCGCCCAGATCACGACGTCGGCGTCGGCGATGGCGCGCGCGGCGCGGAACGTCAGCAGGTCGGCGGCGCCGGGGCCGGCACCGACGAAGGTCACTTTGCCGGTGGGGGCATCGGCCATGGGAATCGGTCCTCTCCTACGAAAGATCTCGGGTGCTGCGACAGGTGCTGCGACAGCTTCAGTGGGCGTGGGGTCGTCGCCGGAGGTGCGCGAACGGGGGTTGATCGGATAGCAAGGGCCTATGGCGGTCCTCGTCGCGCTCGGCGCGTTCCTGATGACGCTGGCCGGCGGCTGGACGGCACAGCGGGTGACCGACCGTCGCCATCTGGTCCTCGGCCTGGCCGGCGGCCTCATGCTCGGCGTGGTCGGCCTCGACCTGCTCCCGGAGGCACTGGCCGCGGCGGGCACCGAGGTGTTCGGTGTACCGGCCGCGCTGCTTCTCTTCGTGGCCGGATTTCTGCTGGCCCATCTGGTCGAACGCCTGCTGGCGCACCGCCAGGCCGCGCACGGCGGCGAGGAGAACGACGGACGCGCGCCCGAGGTGGGCCTCACGGCGGCCGGTGCCATGGTCGGCCACAGCGCGATGGACGGCGTCGCGATCGGCGCCGCCTTCCAGGTCGGCGGCGGCATGGGGCTGGCGGTGTCCCTCGCGGTGATCGCCCACGACTTCGCGGACGGCTTCAACACGTACACGATCACGAGCCTGTACGGGAACGCCCGCCGCAAGGCCCTGCTCATGCTGTACGCGGACGCGGCGGCCCCCATGATCGGCGCCGCTTCCACCCTCTTCGTCACCATCCCCGAGCCGCTGCTCGGCGGCTATCTCGGCCTGTTCGGCGGCGCGCTCCTCTACCTCGCCGCCGCCGAGATCCTTCCGGAGGCGCACCACGAGCACCCCGCCCGCTCGACCCTGCTGTGCACGGTCGCGGGCGTGGCCTTCATCTGGCTGGTGGTGGGCATCGCGGCCTGAGCCGGCGCGCGCCGCCGGGTGTGCCGGCCGGGCCCGGCGCGCCGAGGCCGGGCGGGACGCCGTACGGGCTGGAGTCGCTCGGCGGGCGTGGGTGCGGGTCACAGTTTGCCGCCGCGTTTCCCGTCGCGGCGCGCGGGCGCGATGAGCGTCGAGAGGTAGGGGAGCGGCTCCCCGTCGAGCTCGCCCGCCGACCGGATCGACTCGTCCTCGAGGCCGAGCGCCGAACCCCAGACGGCGTCGTCGATCCGCCCGCTGTCCCGCAGCGCCTCGGCGACCTCCCGGGCCTGCCGCCCGAACTTGTACGCCACCACCGTGCCCGGCCCGTTCAGGGCGTCCTTGAGCACGGCGGCCCCCGCGGTCACCGGGACGAGCGTGAGCGGCTCGGTCCCCTCGGTGAGAACGGCCCCGGACCGCGCGGCGAGGTCCTGCATGGCGGTGATGCCCGGCACCGTCTCCACGACCGTGCCGGGAACCAGCTCCCCGATGGTGTGGGCGAGATAGGTGAAGGTCGAGTACACGTTGGGGTCGCCGATGGTGGCGAAGGCGACCGTGGCGTGCCGGCCGAGAAGGTCCGCCACCCGTGCGCCGGCGGCGTCCCAGGCGGCCTCGCGCCGGCCCCGGTCGCTCCGCTCGTTGAGCGCGAACACGACCCGGAGGACCTTCTCCTCGGGCACGTAGTGCAGGACGGTCGCCTCGGCCCGCCCCCGCTCGCCCGTGTCCATCACGGGGACGACGACGACCTCCGCGGCGCGCAGGGCGTTGACGCCCTTGACGGTCACCAGCTCCGGGTCGCCGGGGCCCACCCCGACTCCGATCAGCTTGCTGCTCATGACGTCAGGCACCTCTCCACGAACCGACGGGCCACACCGGGCTCGGACGCCCAGTGCGTGTGCAGATAACTCGCGTGCACGCCTCGCTGCACGAAACCTTCGACGCGCCGCTCCGGCGCGCGCACCCCCCAGGCGGGGGCCGCCCCGGCGCCGGGCTCCACGACGGTCCGGTGGAACTCGTGCCCGCGCATCCGGGTGCCGGCCGGGGCGAGCGCGCTGTCGCTCACGGCCACCGCGTCCCGGTAGCCGAGGGTGAGCCGCTCGTGCATCCGGGCCACGGCGTCGATCACCCCGCACATCGGCCGGCCGTCGAGTTCCCGGGCCAGGTACAGCAGTCCGGCGCACTCGGCCGCGACCGGCGCCCCGCCGAACGCCAGCTCGGCCACGGCCTTGCGCATCGGCTCGTTGGCGGACAGCTCGGGCGCGTACACCTCGGGAAACCCGCCGCCTATGACCAACCCGCCAGTCCCTTCGGGCAGTTGCTCGTCCCGGAGCGGATCGAAGGTGACGACCTCGGCCCCGGCGGCGGTCAGCAGCTCGGTGTGTTCGGCGTAGGAGAAGGTGAAGGCCTCCCCGCCGGCGACGGCCACCACGGGGGCCCGCTTCCCGTCCGGCCGGGTCGGGTGGTCGCGGTTGGGCGAAGCGACGGTCCCAGCCGCGTCCCAGGCCGCACCCGGCAACGCTCCGGCACTCCGTGCCAGTGCCATGAGCGCATCCAGATCACATCCGTCGGAGACCTGCGCGGCCATCGCCGCAACAGCGGCCTCCGCCTCCGGGCGCCGCTCGGCGACCGGCACCAGCCCCAGATGGCGTGACGGCGTGTCGACCTGCGGAGCCCGCCGCAGCACGCCGAGCACCGATACCCCGGACGCGTCCAGCGCCTCCCGCAGCATGGCCTCGTGCCGGTCGGACCCCACCTTGTTGAGGATCACCCCCGCGACCCGCACCTCGGGATCCCAGGAGGCGAACCCGTGCACCAGCGCGGCGACCGACCGCGACTGCGAGGACGCGTCGACGACCAGCACCACCGGCGCCCGCAGCAGCTTCGCCACGTGGGCCGTGGACGCGAGTTCCCCCTCGCCCGCGGCCCCGTCGTACAGCCCCATCACGCCTTCGACGACCGCGAGATCGCACCCGCGCGCCCCGTGCGTGAACAACGGCCCGATCAACTCGGCGCCGCACAGATAGGCGTCGAGATTCCGCCCCACACGCCCGGTCGCGAGCGCGTGATACCCGGGGTCGATGTAGTCCGGTCCCACCTTGTGCGGGGACACGGCGAGCCCCCGCGAGGCGAAGGCCGCCATCAGCCCCGTGGCGACGGTGGTCTTGCCGCTGCCCGAGGAGGGCGCGGCGATGACCAGCCGGGGAACGGAGGACCTCACCACTCGATGCCCCTCTGCCCCTTCTGGCCGGCGTCCATCGGATGCTTGACCTTGGACATGTCGGTCACGAGATCGGCCAGTTCCACCAGCTTCTCGGGGGCGTTGCGTCCGGTGATCACCACGTGCTGGGTGCCCGGCCGGTCCCGCAGCACCGCGACGACCTCGTCGGTGTCGATCCACCCCCAGTGCATCGGGTACGCGAACTCGTCGAGCACATACAGCTTGTACGTCTCGGCGGCGAGGTCCCGCTTGACCTGCTCCCAGCCCTCGCGGGCCTTCTCCTCGTTGTCCATCTGGGCGTCGCGCTGGACCCAGGACCAGCCCTCGCCCATCTTGTGCCAGTCGACGGTGCCGCCCTCGCCGGAGGCGCCGAGCACGCGCAGCGCGTTCTCCTCGCCGACCTTCCACTTCGCCGACTTGACGAACTGGAACACCCCGATGGGCCACCCCTGGTTCCAGGCGCGCAGCGCGAGCCCGAACGCGGCGGTGGACTTGCCCTTGCCGATCCCCGTGTGCACGACGACCAGCGGCCGGTTACGACGTTGACGGGTCGTCAGGCCGTCGTCCGGTACGACACTCGGCTGCCCCTGCGGCACTACGCGGCCCTCCTCGAAGTCCCCTGCACATCCCGTACCAGCCCGGCGATGGAATCCGCCCGCAACGCGTCCAGCGTCACCGGTGCACCGCCCAGTTCCCCCGCCAGCCGGCCGGCGAGCCCGAGCCGTACCGGCCCGGTCTCGCAGTCGACGACCACCGAGGCGACCCCGTCGGCCGCGAACAGCCGTGCCGCGCGTTCGGCCGTGGCGACCGGCTCGGCCCCGCCCGTGGCGCGCCCGTCGGTCACGACGACGACCAGCGGACGCCGGGCGGCGTCCCGCAGCCGCTCCACCCGCAGCACCTCGTGGGCCCGCAGCAGCCCGGCCGCGAGCGGCGTCCGGCCGCCCGTCGGCAGGGACTCCAGCCGGGCCGCGGCGGCGTCCACCGAGGAGGTGGGCGGCAGCGCGACCTCGGCGGCCGACCCGCGGAAGGTCACCAGGCCCACCTTGTCGCGCCGCTGGTAGGCGTCGAGCAGCAGCGACAGCACGGCGCCCTTGACCGCGCTCATCCGCTGCCGCGCCGCCATCGACCCGGAGGCGTCCACGACGAAGAGCACGAGGTTGCCCTCGCGGCCCTCGCGCGTCGCCTGCCGCAGATCGTCCCGCCGCACGACGAGACCACGTCCCGACCGTCCCCGCGCCAGCTGGTGCGGGGCGGCGGCCTGGACGGTCGCCGCCAGATGCAGCTTGGTGAGCGCCCCCCGGGGACGCCGCGACCCGGTCGTCCGGCCGTGCTCGGTCCGCGCGCGCGAACGCCGCCCGGCCGCGCCCTCACCCAGTCCGGGCACGCTCAGCATCTTCGTGCGAAAGGGCTCGGCGGCCCGTACGGGCGACTGCTCGCCGGCGCCCTGACCGGCCGGGGTCTGCCCGTCGTCCGACGGCTCGCCCTGCGCGGGGACGTCACCGGCGGGGGAGCCGTCGTCCGGCCCGTCCTGCGGCGGCTGTCCGCCGCCACCGGGACCGTCCGGATCCGGGTCGGGGTCCGGCTCGTCGTCCGGCCCGCCGTCCGAGCCGCCGAACTCCTCCAGCGTCTCGTCGAGCTTGTCCTCGTCGAGTCCCGGCGCGTCGAACGGGTTGCGCCGCCGCCGGTGCGGCAGCGCGAGCAGCGCCGCCTGCCGCACGTCCTCGGCGATCACCTCGGTCCGGCCCGCCCACGCGGCGAGCGCGGTCGCGGTCCGCGCCATCACGATGTCGGCACGCATGCCGTCCACCTCGAAGGCGGCGCAGGTCGCCGCGATCTGCCGCAGCGGCCCGTCGCCGAGCCGTACGGAGGGCAACAGCGCGCGGGCCGCCACGATCCGGGCCCGCACGGCGGACTCCTCGTCGGCCCAGCGCGCCGCGAAGGCCGCCGGATCGTCGTCGTGGGCCAGCCTGCGCCGGACGACCTCGACCCGCTGGTCGGGCTCCCGCGAGGCCGCGACCTCGACCGTCAGGCCGAACCGGTCGAGCAACTGCGGCCGCAGCTCGCCCTCTTCGGGGTTCATCGTCCCGACGAGCAGGAACCGCGCCGCGTGCCGTACGGAGACACCCTCGCGTTCGACGTACGAGGCGCCCATCGCGGCCGCGTCCAGCAGCAGATCGACCAAGTGGTCGTGCAGCAGGTTCACTTCGTCGACGTACAGGATGCCGCGGTGCGCGTCGGCCAGCAGTCCGGGCTCGAAGGCCTTCACGCCCTCCGAGAGTGCCCGCTCGATGTCCAGGGCGCCGACCAGCCGGTCCTCGGACGCGCCGACGGGCAGTTCGACCATGCGGGCCGGACGGGTCGTGGACGCCTCCACCTCGTGCGGCCCGTCGGGGCAGGCGGGGTCCGGGGCGGCCGGATCGCACGAGAAACGGCACCCGGTGACGACGTCGACCGCCGGCAGCAGCGCCGACAGGGCGCGTACGGCCGTCGACTTGGCGGTGCCCTTCTCGCCTCGGACCAGCACACCGCCGACGGCGGGTGACACGGCGTTCAGCAGCAGCGCGAGCCGCAGGTCGTCCTGGCCGACCACCGCCGTGAACGGGAACGGGGTACTCACTGGTCGTCGCCCTCCAAGTCGCCTTCGAGCTCCAGATAGGTGGCGCGCAGCCGCTCCAGCGTGTCCGCGTCCGGCTCGGCCCACAGCCCGCGCTCGGCGGCCTCCAGGAGCCGTTCGGTGATACCGCGCAGCGCCCACGGGTTGGACTTCTTCATGAAGTCCCGGTTCTCCGCGTCGAAGACGTACTCCGCGCTGAGCTTCTCGTACATCCAGTCGTCCACGACCCCGGCCGTGGCGTCGTACCCGAAGAGGTAGTCGACGGTCGCCGCCATCTCGAAGGCGCCCTTGTAGCCGTGCCGCCGCATCGCGGCCATCCAGCGCGGGTTGACCACGCGGGCGCGGAAGACACGGTGCGTCTCCTCGCCGAGCGTGCGGGTCTTCACCTGGTCGGGCACCGCCGAGTCACCGACGTACGCCTCGGGGCTCGCGCCCGTCAGATGGCGCACCATCGCGACCATGCCGCCGTGGTACTGGAAGTAGTCGTCGGCGTCGACGAGGTCGTGCTCGCGGGTGTCGACGTTCTTCGCCGCCACCGCGATCCGCCGGAACGCCGTCTCCATGTCCCCGCGCGCGGCCCGCCCGTCGAGCCCGCGCCCGTAGGCGTAGCCGCCCCACACCGCGTACACCTCGGCGAGGTCGGCGTCCGAGCGCCAGTTGCGGGCGTCGATCAGCGGCAGCAGACCGGCGCCGTACGCGCCCGGCTTGGAGCCGAAGATACGGGCCGTCGCGCGCCGCCGGTCACCGTGCTCGGCGGTGTCCTCGTCGGCGTGCTTGCGCACGTAGTTCCGGTCGGCGGGCTCGTCCAGCTCGGCGACCGCGCGCACCGCGTCGTCGAGCAGCCCGACGACGTGCGGGAACGCGTCCCGGAAGAAGCCCGAGATACGGACCGTGACGTCGATGCGCGGGCGGCCCAGCTCGTCGAGCGGGACGATCTCGAAGCCGGTCACGCGCCGCGACGCGTCGTCCCACACCGGGCGGCAGCCGAGCAGCGCGAGGATCTCCGCGATGTCGTCGCCCTGCGTGCGCATCGCGGACGTGCCCCAGACCGTCAGCCCGACGGACGTCGGGTAGTCGCCGGTGTCCTGGAGGTAGCGCTGCACGAGGGAGTCCGCGAGGGACTGCCCGACCTCCCAACTGAGCCGGGAAGGAATGGCCTTGGGGTCGACCGAGTAGAAGTTCCGGCCGGTCGGCAGCACGTTGACGAGTCCGCGCGTCGGCGAACCCGACGGACCCGCCGGGACGTAACCGCCGTTCAGCGCCTTGAGGATGTGCCCGATCTCGTCCGTCGTCCGTGCGAGCCGCGGCACGACCTCGCGGCAGGCGAACTCCAGCACCGCGACGGCGTCGGGGAGTTCGACGCCCAGCACCTCGCGCACGAGCGCGGGGACGGATGCCGTGTCCCAGCCACGCTCCTCCATGCCCAGCGCCGCCCGGCGGCACAGCTGCTCCAGCAGGTCGATCGCGTCGGCCGCCGTACGGGCCGGGCCCTCGACCAGGTCCGTCAGCTCGACGGGCACCTTCACCGGAGCGCCCGGCTCGGCGAGCAGTTCCTTCTCCACCAGGCCGAAGTACTCGGCGAGACAGGCCCGGAGACCCGGCAGCGCGTTCGCCGCGCCACCCCACACCTGCGAGGCGCGCAGCACGGCGAGCACGAGGTTCACCCGAGGCTCGGCCTCCGGACCCCCGCCCAGGATGTGCAGGCCGTCGCGGATCTGCACGTCCTTGATCTCGCACAGATAGCCGTCGATGTGCATCACGAACTCGTCGAAGTCGCCGTCGTCCGGCTGCTCGTCGACGTGCAGGTCGTGATGGAGCTCGGCGGCCTTGACGAGGGTCCAGATCTGCGCGCGGACCGCGGGGGCCTTCGTCGGGTCCAGGTCGGACACGAGCGCGTACTGGTCGAGGAGCTGCTCCAGCTTGGCGAGGTCCCCGTAGGTGTCGGCGCGTGCCATCGGAGGTACGAGATGGTCGACGACGGTGGCGTGGCCGCGGCGCTTGGCCTGTGTGCCCTCACCGGGGTCGTTGACGATGAACGGGTAGACCAGGGGGAGTTCGCCGAGGACGGCGTCGGGCGCGCAGCCGCCGCTGAGCCCGAGGCCCTTGCCCGGCAGCCACTCCATCGTGCCGTGCTTGCCCATGTGTACGACGGCGTCCGCGCCGAAACTGTTCTCCAGCCAGCGGTAGGCCGCCATGTAGTGGTGCGAGGGCGGCATGTCGGGGTCGTGGTAGATCGCGATCGGGTTCTCGCCGAAGCCGCGCGGCGGCTGGATCATCACGACGACGTTCCCGAACTGCAGGCAGGCCAGCACGATGTCGTCGCCGTCGACGTAGAGCGAGCCCGGCGGCTCGCCCCAGGCCTCCAGCATGCCCGCCCGCAGCGCGGGGTCGAGCGTCTCGAACCACGCCCGGTAGTCCGCGAGCGGCACGCGCGCCGGAGCGGCGGCGAGCTGCTCCTCGGTCAGCCACTCGACGTCGTGCCCGCCGGCCGCGATGAGCCGGTGGATCAACTCGTCGCCGTTGTCCGGGTATTCGGTGAGGGCGTAACCCGCGTCCCGGAGGGCGTCGAGGACCCGTACCGCGGACGCGGGCGTGTCGAGACCGACCGCGTTGCCGACCCGCGAGTGCTTGGTCGGGTAGGCGGTGAAGACGATCCCGAGCTTCTTCTCCGCGTTCGGCTTGTGCTTCAACAGGGCGTGCCGCAGGGCGATTCCGGCGACCCGCGCGGCCCGCTCGGGGTCGGCGACGTACACCGGGACGTCGTCCGGACCCTGCTCCTTGAACGAGAACGGCACCGTGATGAGACGGCCGTCGAACTCCGGGATCGCGACCTGCATCGCCGCGTCCATGGGGGACAGGGCCGCGTCCGAGGCGTCCCAGGCGCTCTTCGACGAGGTCAGGCAGAGACCCTGGAGGACGGGGATGTCGAGGTCGGCGAGCGCCCCGATGTCCCACGCCTCCTCGTCGCCGCCCGCCGACGCCTGCGAGGCGTGGGTGCCGCCCGCCGCGAGGACGGTGGCCACGAGCGCGTCGGCCCGGCCGAGGATCTCGTACAGTCCCGGGTCGGCTCCGCGCAGCGAACCGCAGTACACAGGGAGGGCGTTGGCGCCGCGTGACTCGATCGCGTCGCACAGCGTGTCGACGAACGCGGTGTTCCCGGACAGCTCGTGGGCCCGGTAGAACAGCACGCCGACGGTCGGCCTGCCCTCGACGAAGGCGCGCTCGCCGTGGACACCGAACTCCGCCGACTTCCGTGGTTCCTCGAAGCCCTCGCCCGTGAGCAGCACGGTGTCGGAGAGGAACCGCGCCAGTTCGGTCAGGTTGGCCGGCCCGCCTTCGACGAGATACCGCAGCGCCTCCGCCACCACACCCGCGGGCACCGACGACTCGGCCATCAGCTCGGCGTCCGGGACCGACTCACCGCCGAGCAGCACGGTCGGGATACCGGACGACTTCAGGAAGGCCAGCCCGTCCTCCCAGGCGCGCTTGCCGCCGAGCAGCCGCACGACGGCGAGGTCCGCGCCCTCGACGAGCGCGGGGAGTTCGCCCGCGACGTCCACCCGGGTCGGATTGCCGATCCGGTAGGCGGCGCCGGAGGCGCGGGCCGCCAGCAGATCCGTGTCGGCGGTCGACAACAACAACACTGTGCTCATGCGGGCGCTCCCGGTGGAATGAAAGGCAGTCCTTGCGGCGCGCCCGACTCGATGAGCCGCCACAGCGCGTCCGTGTCCGCGTGTTCCTCGATCAGATCGCCGAGCCGGTCCAGCTGCTCCTCGCGCAGCGCCGCGAACGACGTGTCGGCCGCCGGCACGAAACGGCGGCCCGCGGCGGCCGCCACCTCGCGCAGGAAGGCCCGCCGGAAACCGTCCGACTCCAGCGAGCCGTGCCAGTGCGTGCCCCAGACGGCGCCGACCCGGCACCCGTCCAGGCTGTGTCCCTGGCCATCACGGAAGAAGGCCTCGCCGCCCGTCACCTCGGCGACGCCGTGATGGATCTCGTACCCCTCGACGTGCTCGCCGAGGGCCTCGCCGACCGGCCGCGTCAGGGTCTTCTCCCGCGCGAACCGCACGCGCACGGGGAGGAGTCCGAGCCCGTCGACCTGACCGGCGCGCGACTCGACCTCGTCCTCGATGTGTTCTCCGAGGAGCTGGTAGCCACCGCAGATGCCGAGCACGGGCCGCCCCTCGGCGGCCCGGCGCGTGATCGCGTCCGCGAGGCCGCGCTCGCGCAGCCACTGAAGCGCCCTCACCGTGCCCCGGGTCCCGGGCACGACGACCAGATCCGCGTCGGCCAGTTCCTCGGCCCGGTCCACGAACCGCACGACGATGCCCGGTTCGGCGGCCAGCGCGTCCACGTCGGTGAAGTTCGACATCAGCGGGATCGCGCAGACGGCGACCCGCAGGATGTCCTCGCCGACGGGGGAGGAGACGGCCGACTCGCGGACGGCCCCGCGCAGCGAGACGCGCAGTCCGTCCTCCTCGTCGATGCCCAGACCGTGCTGGAAGGGCAGCACGCCGTACGAGCGCCGCCCGGTGAGGCCGTGCAGCATGTCGAGGCCGGGCTCCAGCAGGCTGACGTCTCCGCGGAACTTGTTGACGAGGAACCCGGCGACGAGAGCCTGGTCCTCGGGTGACAGCAGGGCGACCGTCCCGAAGAACGAGGCGAACACACCGCCCCGGTCGATGTCACCGACGACGAGCACGGGAAGCCCCGCGTTCCGTGCCACCCCCATGTTCACGATGTCGGTGCGCCGAAGGTTGATCTCGGCCGGGCTGCCGGCTCCTTCACAGATCACCGCGTCATACGTGCCCCGCAACTGGGCCAGACAGTCGAGGACGGTCCCGAGGAGTGCTTCCTGGCGCCCTCCGCGCAGCCTGTCGCCGGGGGACCCGGCGCCCGACAGCGATTCCGCCGCGGACCCGGCCGTCCCGAAGAAGCCGCGTGCGCTCATCTCGCCCACCGGACGGCCCATCAGGACCACCTGACTGCTGCGGTCGCTGCCCGGTTTGAGCAGCACGGGATTCATCAGCGCGGTCGGCTCCACCCGGGCGGCCTGTGCCTGCATGGCCTGCGCCCGCCCGATCTCGGCTCCCTCGCGCGTCACGAACGAGTTGAGGGACATGTTCTGCGCCTTGAAGGGCGCGACCTTGACACCCTGGCGCACCAGCCACCGGCAGATCCCGGCGGTCACGACGCTCTTGCCCGCGTCGGAGGTGGTCCCGGCGATCAGCAGCCCGCCGCTCATGCGGTGCGCCCCTTCCTGGTGAGCAGAACCGTGAGCAGAACCCGTCCGGCGGCGCTCACGCCGAGCGCGAGCCAGCCGACGCGGCGGGAGAGCCGTACGGCCCGCTCGATGTCGTGGAGGTGGACGGCGCGCCCCGCGTCGTTGAGGACGGGACGGTGCTCGACCCGGCCCCCGTACGACAGCGTGCCGCCGAGCCGGACGCCGAGCGCTCCGGCGAACGAGGCCTCCACGGGGCCCGCGTTGGGGCTCGGATGCTTGCGGGCGTCCGTGCGCCAGGCGCGCACGGCGCCGCGCGCGTCGTCCCCCGCCGCGGCCGCGAGGACGGCGGTGAGCCGGGCTCCGGGCCAGCCGGCGACATCGTCGAGCCGGGCGGAGGCCCAGCCGTAGCGCCGGTACCGGGGGGACTTGTGCCCGACCATGGCGTCGAGCGTGTTCGCGGCGCGGAAGGCGACGAGCCCCGGCACACCGCCGACGGCGCCCCAGACCAGAGCGCCCACCACGGCGTCGGAGGTGTTCTCGGCGACGGATTCGACGACGGCACGCGCGATGCCGTCGGCGTCCAGTGCCTGCGGGTCACGTCCGCACAGATGCGGCAGCCGTTCCCGGGCGACCTCGATGTCGCCGGCCGCGAGCGCGCCGGCGACGGCCCGCGCCTCACGGCCGAGGGAGGTCCCTCCGACGACGGCCCAGGTGGTGGCGGCGATCAGCGCGGCGGAGGCGGCAGGCGAGGTGCGGACGGAACGACGCGCGAGTGCGGCCAGTCCGGTGGCACCGCCCACGCAGACGGCCGTGTGCAGGGCGCCCCACCCGCGGTGGTCCCGCCACAGCGCCCGCTCCACGGACGCGGCGGCCCGCCCGAACGCGGCGACCGGATGCCCTCGGCGGGGATCACCGAGCAGCAGGTCGCCGAGGAGGCCGGCGGCGGCGCCGTACGCGAAGACGCGATCGGCACGCACCGGGTCAGCCGGCCGTGGGGTGGAGTGGAACCCTCGTACTCAGCGAAATGGGCAACGGGCAGGCGCGCATGGCGATATGTCCTCACTCAGGGTGTCCACGCCCTGGTTCGACGAGACCGGCGGTGAGAGTTCCTGGCTCCCGGGGAGTTTCTTCCCCGATGACAGTGGCGGGACCGCGCCGGATTCGCACCGGCTTCCTCTCATGCCGCCGTACTTGGCTCCGGCAGTCCACCACGGGGCGAGAACGGCAGTCAACTGGCTGTTGACCTGCGGAGGGAGAGTGTGCGAAGGCCCACATACGCGTGGGGTGCGGGACGGTGTTCCGTCCCGCACCCCACGTGAAGTGCTGCCCACCGCGGCCCTGTTCCGGGCCGCTCGTTCCGGGTTACTTGGTCATGATCAGGGAGATGCCGTACACCACCGCCGCGGCGCAGGCCGCGAAGCAGACGTACGCGCCCGTGGCGGCCGCGACCGCGGAACCGCCCTGGGCCGACTCCTTCTTGGAGAGTCCGGCGACGCCCAGGGTGAAGAGGGCGACGAGGGCCACGGTCACTCCGAGGCTGACCCCGAAGACGGAGCCGAGGGCTGACCAGTCGATGTGCATGCTGTTCCTTCCTTCGGTTCTCAGGCCACGGGGGACGGCGCCGACGGGGCCGCCGTGGGCTCGGCGGGAGCCGGGATGGTGGCCGTGAGGTCCTCGGCCACGGTGCCGGCCGGGGGCGGGGTGACGGCGGCGATGGCCGTGGTCACCACACCGGCGGGCTCTTCGGCGTCGTTCACGTTGGTGTGGTCGATCACCTCGCGGCGCGAGCGGCGCCAGATCGCGAAGCTGGACCCGACCAGGAAGACCGCGACGAGCGTGGTGCCCCAGGCGCCGAATCCGGTGACCCACTCGGCGAGCGCGCCGACCAGGGCGGCGGCGGGCAGCGTGAGGATCCAGGCGACGACCATCCGGGTGGCGGTGGACCAGCGGACCACACCGCCCTTGCGGCCGAGACCCGCGCCCATCACGGAACCGGAGACCGAGTGCGTGGTGGAGAGGGAGAAGCCGATGTGCGAGGAGGCCAGGATGACCGTGGCCGCGCTGGTCTGGGCCGCGAAGCCCTGCTGCGGCTGGAGGTCGGTCAGGCCCTTGCCCATCGTGCGGATGATGCGCCAGCCGCCCAGGTAGGTGCCGAGCGCGATGGCGAGACCGGCGCAGAGGATGACCCAGACCGGCGGGTCGGAGTCGGGAGCGACGGCGCCACCGGCGACCAGGGCCAGGGTGATGATGCCCATCGTCTTCTGCGCGTCGTTGGTGCCGTGGGCCAGCGAGACCAGGCCCGCGGAGGCTATCTGGCCGGCGCGGTACCCCTTCTTGGTGGCCTTGGTGTCGGCGTTACCACTGAGCTTGTACGACAGCCGGGTGGCGAACATCGCGGCCAGGCCGGCGACGATCGGGGCCGCGACGGCGGGGAGGAGCACCTTGCCGACCAGGACGTCCCCGTGCACCGCGCCGGTACCGGCGGAGGCGATGGTGGCGCCCACCAGGCCACCCATGAGGGCGTGCGAGGAGCTGGACGGGAGTCCGACGAGCCACGTCACCAGGTTCCAGAGGATCGCGCCGACGAGGGCGGCGAAGATCACTTCAGGCTGGATGCCGGATTCATCGACGAGGCCTTTGGAGATCGTGTTGGCGACCTCCACCGAGAGGAAGGCGCCGACAAGGTTCAGAGCGGCGGACATGGCCACCGCGACCTTGGGCTTGAGTGCGCCGGTCGAGATGGTGGTGGCCATCGCGTTGGCGGTGTCGTGGAAACCGTTCGTGAAATCGAACACGAGAGCGGTGACGATCACGATTCCGAGGAGGAGCGTGATGTGTTCCATTTACCCAGGCTTCTGTTGGACGTCAGTGGCAGGGGGACCGTAAGCAACCTGGGTGAACGGAAGATGAACTGGGGCGGGCTTCATGGTGACCCGAACGGCGAATCGCCCCTCCGCTTGCGCCGAAGGGGCGACGCCGTGGGTCGAACGGATGCGGAATTCCAAGCTCCGGTCCGGGTCGCTACCCCCGGGCGAGCCGCTCGAGCTGAGCCCGGGATCCATGGAAGAGATTCTGGTCACCCGGCAGGCTGCCGCCGTTGTCGTACTGCCAGAAGGTCCACACGGACCAGCCGGCGGGCAGTGTGCCGGGGTCCGCCGAGCCGTAACGGGCCAGCCACAGGGCGTGATTCGAGGCAAAAGCCCTGCTGGAGCCGGTGCAGGTGTTCCACCAATGCGTTGTGGTGTAAATCACAGGGCGCCGACCGGTCTCCCGGCGGACCTCGTCGCTGAAAGCCTTGATCCAGTTCACCATCGCGGTCTTGCCGAGGCCGTAGCACTTGCGCGTGCCGTACGGGCTGTACTCGATGTCGAGCGCCGGCGGCAGTGTCCAGCCGTCCGCGCGCCAGGCTCCGCCGTTGTGTACGAAGTGGGCGGCCTGGGCGGTGCCGGACGACTTGTCCGGCACCGCGAAGTGATAGGCGCCGTGCAGGATGCCCGCCTCGCGTGCGCCGTCGTACTGCCGGTCGAAGTAGGGGTTGCGGTAGGTGGTGGCCTCGGTCGCCTTCACGTAGACGAACCGGGCGCCCTTCGCCCTCGCGCTCCGCCAGTCCACGTTCTTCTGGTGAGAGGAGACGTCGTGCCCCTTGGTGTTGCCCGCGGCCTCGGCCGGGAGCGCGGCGAGTGCGGTGCCGCCCAGGGTGACCGTCGCCGCGACGGTGATCGCGGCGACGCGGGCGCGACGGCGGAACGGTTTGTGGTCACGGGCCATGTATCCCCCCGGAAATGGCGACGTGTGCGACAAATCCCCCAGAGGCTACGGGAAGATCGGGCGCTGTCCGTCGATTCCCGGCCCTTCGTCGCCAGGGGGTGAAATGGGCGTATATGTGCCCTTTCGGAGGCCCTGCTTCCGCACTACAGTGCGCCCGCCCGGGGTGCGCCCACGGGCATGGCTGGCAGGATCGCGGCATGGCTGAACGGCACCGGGACGCACGGGACGGGCGGGAGGATCCACGGATGGCGGACGAGCACGACGAGAGGGACGCGTCGGCCGCGAGGGACACACGGGACGCCGTCCGGCGGGCCTGGGACGAGCTCGTCGCCACGGCCCGCCGGACCGTGACCGACGGGCTGGTCGTCGGTACGTCGGGCAACGTCTCCGTCCGCGTCGGCGACACCGTCCTGGTGACACCCACGGGCGTGCCCTACGACCGGCTGACGCACGACGACATCGTCGGCGTCGGCCTCGACGGCCGGCAGGTGCTCGGTTCGCTCCGTCCGACCAGCGAACTGCCGATGCACCTCGCCGTCTACCGCGAGACCGACGCCCGGGCCGTCGTCCACACCCACGCCCCCCACGCGACGGCCGTCTCGACACTCGTCCCCGGCCTCCCGCCGATCCACTACATCACCGGCGCCCTCGGCGGCCCGGTCCGCGTCGCCCCCTACGCGACCTACGGCACGCCGGAGTTGGCCGAGAACATGCTGCGCGCGCTGACCGACCGCAGCGCCTGCCTCCTCCAGAACCACGGCACCGTCGCCCACGGAGCCTCACTGGACCAGGCGTACGACCGCACGGCCCAGCTCGAATGGATGTGCCGCGTCTGGCTCCTGGCCTCCTCGGTTCCGGGCCTGACGCCCGCCCTGCTCTCACCGGACCGGCTCGAGGAGGCGGCGGAGAGCCTGCGGGGATACGGCCAGAAGGGATAGGACCTGAAAGGGCACGGGCGGCAGGAGCACGGGCGGGAGGGGCGTGACCGGCAAGGGGTGCGGCCGTCAGATCCCGGAAAGGGTGCGGTCCGGGTGCCGTCGGCGGTCGTGATCCGGTCACCGGATCACGCCGCGCACGCGGGGTCCGGCATACCCAGCCCGTCACCCCTTGCGCCCCTCCCGCTGGCCGATGGCGGGATCCGCCGGGAAACTGGTCGAGTGCGCACCCTAAGAGCCACGGCAGCGGCCGTCACCGTAGCCATAGCCGCGGGCGCGGCCTCCGTGGCGGCAGGCCGGTTCGCCAGCGACGCCGCGCTGAAGACGAGGCCCGGCAAGCCGCTGCCCAGCGAACCCCGCCTCACCGTGCACGCCACGACGGCGGGCGGAATCACCCTGACCCGGGCCCTGGCCTCCCGGCGCCCGGGAACCTACGGCCTCGCGGGCGACGGCTCCCACGCGGTCGTCGGCCCTCTCATGAACTCCGTGCCCCACACGGCCGACACCGTCGTACGCCGGCTCGAAGGCGTCACGCACGGCTCCCTGGAACCCGGCGACAAGGTGTGGCTCACCCCGAACCTGTACGTCGGCGACCCCGGGTCCGCCCTCGGACTCGAACACGCCGACGTCGACGTGCCCGGCGAGCTCGGTGCCCTGCCCGCCTGGTTCCTGCCAGCGGTCCGCGACACCTGGGTCATCACCGTGCACGGCCTGGGTGCCACCCGGGAACACCCCATGAACCTGATGCGGTTCCTGAACAGCCGGCACTTCCCCGTCCTCGACCTCGCCTACCGGGGCGACCTCGGCGCACCCCGGCCGGCGGACGGGCTGAACCACCTCGGCGAGACCGAGTGGCGCGACCTCGACGCGGCCATCCGGTACGCCGTGCGGTTCGGCGCCGAGCGGGTCGTCCTCTACGGCTGGTCCACCGGCGCCACCATGGCGCTGCGCGCCGCCGCCCACTCCGCGCTGCGCGAGCGGATCTCCGGGCTCGTCCTGGACTCGCCGGTCCTGGACTGGGAGACCACGCTGCGCGCCCTCGCCGGGGCCCGCCACACGCCGCGCGCCCTGCTGCCGCTCGCGGTGCGCGCCGCCCAGGGCCGCACCGGCGTACGCGGAGACCGCATCGCGAGCGCCGCGCATCCCGACCAGCTCAAGGTGCCGACCCTGCTGGTGCACGGCCCGGACGACACCATCGCTCCCTGGGGACCCTCCCGTCGCCTGGCCGCGAGCCGCCCGGACCTGGTCACCCTGCACACCGTCCCGAACGCCCCGCACGGCGCCATGTGGAACGCCGACCCGGCGAGCTACGAAGAAGCCCTGCGCCGTTTCCTCACCCCCCTGATGTAGGCCACCCCCGGGCGGAGCCGGCGCGCGCCCCCGGCGAGGGCGTGGTGGCGGGCGGGCCGGGGCTCGGCGCGAGGCGCCCCGGCGGACGCGAAGGCGCGCTTCCGATTCGGTCCCGAACAACTCCGGGCACCCCATTTCCCCGCGTGTCGAGCGCCCCGAGAAGCCCCCTCTCGTGCCACTTCCACAGCCCGCGACGGCATTCCGTTTGGGTTTTCGGACTGTCAACCGGAAGACTGCACCCGTGACGTCCCGTAACCCGCGCGACTCCAGGCTCCGACTCGTCAGCCCGCGGCCCCTCGCGGCCGCTCCCCGAGCGGTGACCCAGCGCCGCACGCGCCGCCCCGCACCGCGACCGCCGGAGGGCACACCGCCTCCCGCGGAGCTCGCGCGCATGGCGCGCACCGGCCTGTCCGACGCGGCCCGGGTCGCGCGCTGGGCCGACGCGGCCCTGCGCCCGGGGCGCGACGGCGCGAACCCCGGCGGCAAAGGCGCCCTCTCCGACGCCACCGCGGAACGGGCCGCCGCCGACCTCGGGCTGACCCCCGTTCAGGCCCGCGCCGACTGGGACACCGCCCGCCTGGCCGGTCTCATCGAGGTGCACGGCGACAGCGCCCGCCCCGGCTGGCGGCTGCGCGCCTGGAGCCGTGACGACAGCGCCGTCCTGCGCGGCTGGGTCGCCCTCTTCGACGCCTGGTCCCTCGCGTACCCCGAACCCGTGGACCGCGAGCCCGCGGCCGTCGCCGAGGTCGTCTCCGCGATGCCCCAGGTGCTCTCCTTCCTCCAGCTCTCCGCCGGGCCCGTCCCGGTGGATCAGCTCCTCGACCTCCTCGGGCAGCGCGTCACCGAACTGCGCACCGAACGCTGCGAGATCTCCTACGGCCCGGACCCCGATCCCGCCCCGGAGCCCGCAGAGATCACGGACGCCCCGCTCGCCCCCCTCCTCGACTGGGCCCTGCACGCCCTCGCCTCGGTCGGCGCACTGACCTACGGCGAAGGACAGGCCACCCTCACCCCGCTCGGCAGCTGGGCGGTCTGGGTCAAGCTGGAACAGATCTGCGTCGCCGCGCAGAGCCCCGCCGGGAACATCGAGCAGTCCGCCGAGGACATGCTCCGCGGCTGCGCCCAGCTCCGCCCCAACGCGGCCCGCGCCGAGTACCGCGCCTGGCTCGCCGCCCGCCCGGTCGGCAGCGCCGTCACCGAACTCATCGCCGCCGCCCGCGGCGAGGACGCCCTCACCCGCGGCCTCGCCTTCGAGGCACTGCGCGTGGTCGGCGCCCCCGCCGAGCCCGATGTGCGCGCCGTGGTCGAGGAGACCCCGCTGCGCCCCTACGCCCTGCTGTGGCTCGCCGAGCACGACGGACACGACCCCGAGGACGCCCACGAGGTCCTCACCCGAGCCGAGTCCACCTGGCTGTGGGTCGATACGGCGGCCGCCGTCGCCGACCACGGTGAGGCCCCGCTCCTCGTCCGCCATCTGGAGTCCGCGGTGCAGCCCACCGTGCCCGCTCTCCTCCACGAGGTGCGCGCGGTCGGGCACCCGCGCACGGTGCAGGTGCTGGTCGCGCTCGCCGCCGCCCACCCGGACCCGGCTCTCGCCAAGGCCGTACGCCGGGCCGCGTTCCAGGTGCACACCGGGGGGAGCTGACCGGGGAACGGGCGGGGGAAGCCGGCCGGGAGGCCGAGCGGGGCCGCCGACCGGTCAGGGGCCCGAGCCGCCGACCGATGAGGGCCCGAGCCGCCGACCGGCGGGCGTCCTACGCGCCTATCTCCGGGGCGTAGGTGCCGAAGCTCCAGATGTTGCCCTCGATGTCGCGGGCCATGTAGTCCCGCGAGCCGTAGTCCTGGTCGGTCGGGGCCATCAGGATCTCCGCGCCGTGGTCCACGGCCCGCTGGTGGTGTGCGTCGACGTCGTCCACGACGATGTACACCCCGCACGGGCCCGCGCTCTTCATCGCCTCGTCGAAGCGGCCTCCGCGGCCTTTGGAGCCGAGCATCACCGCGCCGTTGCCCTGCACCAGCTCGGCGTGCATCACCGAGCCGTCCTCACCCTCGTAGACCGACAGCTCGGTGAAGCCGAAGGCCTCCGTGAGCTGCCTGATCGCCCCCTTCGCGTCCGAGTACAAGAGCGAGGGATAGATGCTCGGGCGCCCGCTGTTCGTGCCAGCCATGCCGATCACTCCGTCTCGTCCACTGCCGGATTCCGATCCGCTGCCCAGTCTGGCACCGGCCACTGACAACGCCCCGGGCACCGGAATCCGGTCCCGTCGCCGGACCGGACCGGGAGCCGCGGCACCCAGCACGGCTCCCGCTCAGCGGAACGTGTTGCACTGCGCCATGTCGCCGCTGCTGAAGCCCTGGTAGAACCACTGCTGCCGTTGCTGGGCCGACCCGTGCGTCCAGGTCTCCGGGGTCACCCGGCCCTGGTACCTCGCCTGGATCCGGTCGTCGCCGACGGCCGCCGCCGCGTCGAGGCCGTCACGGATGTCGGCGTCCGTCAACGAGGTCAGCAGCGGCTTGCCCGTCGACGAGGACGCCGTGGTGGTCGCGTGGCGCGCCCACACCCCGGCGTAGCAGTCGGCCTGGAGCTCCACCCGCACCGCGTTGCTGTTCGCGCCGGTCACCCCGTCCTGCGACCGGGCCAGCGTGCCCATCAGGTCCTGCACGTGGTGCCCGTACTCGTGCGCCACCACGTAGGCCTGCGCGAACGGTCCGCCGGAGGCACCGAACTCGGTGCGCAGTTCGTCGAAGAAGCCCAGGTCCAGATAGACCTTGCGGTCGCCGGGACAGTAGAAGGGCCCGACGGCGGAGGACGCGGTGCCGCACGCGGTGCCGACCCGGCCGCCGAAGAACACCGTGGGGGAGCGGGTGTAGGCGCCGGCCCTGCGCGCGAACTCCCCGGTCCAGAAGGCCTGGACGCTGTTGACCACCGCCACGACGCGGCAGTCCTCCTGGGCATTCGCGTCCCGCCCCTTCTTGCAGGTCTGCTGCACCTGCGCGAGGGAGGAGGCGGTCGCCGCGGGCTGGTCGCCGCCGGAGGAGAGACCGAGCTGGTCGGGACCGAGCCCGAACAGCAGCCCGATGACCAGGACGATCAGCCCCGCGAGGCCGCCGCCGATGGTCGCCCTGCCGCCGGGGATTCGACTGCCGCGCACATCCTGGACCTCGGAGGTGTCCAGGTCGGCGTCGTCGTCGAACTGCATGGGCGCACCACTCTCTGCCGTACGTCGCTCCGTGCCGCCATCCTCGTACGCTCCGTGATCCGCGGCCCCGGCCCGCGGTCCGAACGGGCGACGCCCCTGTCCGTGCCACCGCGTCCCGGCGTCCGCCCCGGCCGGCGGCCCGCCCTCCGTGCCCGGTCCGCGGGCCGCGTCCGGCAGCCGGACCGGCGAGATCATCCCCGTGCGGGACCGGGCAGGACAGGCCCGGACCGCGCCCCCTCGGTGACGCGCGGACGGGGCGAGCGTCACAGTGCCGGACGTCCGCGCACCGGAAAAGTGGTTGCACGGCCCCGTTAGACTTGGCCCATGGCCATTCTCCTCGCGCATTAGACGGCGGGAACGTCCTCAGCCGTCCACCCCGCCAACGACCCTGCCCTGGAGTCTGTCCGTGATTTCCGCCTCCGGTATCGAGCTGCGCGCCGGCGCCCGCATCCTCATCGAGTCCGCCACGTTCCGCATCACGAAGGGCGACCGCATCGGTCTGGTCGGCCGCAACGGCGCGGGCAAGACGACCCTCACCAAGGTCCTCGCGGGCGAAGGCCAGCCCGCCGCGGGCACCGTCGCCCGCTCCGGCGAGGTCGGCTACCTGCCGCAGGACCCGCGCACCGGCGACCTCGACGTCCTCGCCCGCGACCGCGTCCTGTCGGCCCGTGGCCTGGACGTCCTGATCCGCAAGATGCGCGAGAACGAACAGCGCATCGCCAACGGCTCGGGCGCCACCCGCGAGAAGGCCATGCGGCAGTACGAGCGCCAGGAGACGGAGTTCCTCACCAAGGGCGGCTACTCCGCCGAGGCCGAGGCCGCCACCATCGCCGCCGCGCTCAACCTCCCCGACCGCGTGCTCGGCCAGCCCCTGCACACGCTCTCCGGTGGTCAGCGCCGCCGTATCGAGCTGGCCCGCATCCTCTTCTCGGACGCCGACACCCTGCTGCTCGACGAGCCGACGAACCACCTCGACGCCGACTCCATCGTGTGGCTGCGCGACTACCTGAAGACGTACCGCGGCGGCTTCATCGTGATCTCCCACGACGTCGACCTCGTCGAGACGGTCGTCAACAAGGTCTTCTACCTGGACGCCAACCGCGCCCAGATCGACGTCTACAACATGGGCTGGAAGCTCTACCAGCAGCAGCGCGAGGCCGACGAGAAGCGCCGTAAGCGCGAGCGGCAGAACGCCGAGAAGAAGGCCGCCGCGCTGAACTCGCAGGCGGACAAGATGCGGGCCAAGGCCACCAAGACGGTCGCGGCGCAGAACATGGCCAAGCGCGCCGACAAACTGCTCGCCGGCCTCGAGGCGGTCCGCGTCTCGGACAAGGTCGCCAAGCTGCGCTTCCCCGAGCCCGCGCCCTGTGGCAAGACCCCGCTCATGGCGGAGGGCCTGTCGAAGTCGTACGGCTCCCTGGAGATCTTCACCGACGTCGACCTGGCCATCGACAAGGGCTCCCGCGTCGTCATCCTCGGCCTGAACGGCGCCGGCAAGACGACCCTCCTGCGTCTGCTCGGCGGCGCCGAGAAGCCCGACACCGGAGATGTCATCGAGGGCCACGGCCTCAAGCTCGGCTACTACGCGCAGGAGCACGAGACCCTCGACCCCGAGCGCACGGTCCTGGAGAACATGCGCTCCGCCGCCCCGGACCTGGACCTGGTCGAGGTCCGCAAGACGCTCGGCTCGTTCCTGTTCTCCGGCGACGACGTGGACAAGCCGGCGGGCGTGCTCTCCGGCGGTGAGAAGACCCGGCTCGCGCTCGCGACCCTCGTCGTCTCCTCCGCGAACGTCCTCCTGCTCGACGAGCCGACGAACAACCTCGACCCGGCCAGCCGCGAGGAGATCCTCGGCGCGCTGCGCACCTACAAGGGCGCCGTCGTCCTCGTCACCCACGACGAGGGTGCCGTCGAGGCGCTCCAGCCGGAGCGGATCATCCTGCTGCCGGACGGTGTCGAGGACCTGTGGGGCTCCGACTACGCCGACCTGGTGGCCCTCGCCTGACCCGTGCGCGGCCTCCGGGAGGGGGCCGACGCCGCTTGATCGAATGACTGATCCACTGTGTATGGATCATTCGGCCGATCCGTGATCCATCATCTGTGTGAGATCTCCTCGTACCGAGGTGTGTCCTACATCGATTTCACGGCCGAGTCCTTTGTTCCCAAGGGCTCGGCCGTCTCGCATCGCTGACCAGGCACTTCACGGAAGAACCCGTTCGGCTGTACGGACGGCACCAGCCGGAACCGTGGATTCCACTCGTGGGGACGGGCTCCTGTCGTCAAAACCTTGTCTTACGGACCTTGCCGAATGGGTGGCCATGACGCCCGGAAGGGGTGATCATGAGAGTCCAGAGCGCACTTCCCATGAGGAGGACCGGGTGGCCGAGACTCTGAAGAAGGGCAGCCGGGTAACCGGCGCCGCGCGCGACAAGCTCGCGGCAGACCTGAAGAAGAAGTACGACTCCGGTGCGAGCATCCGAGCGCTGGCCGAAGAGACCGGCCGCTCGTATGGCTTTGTGCACCGGATGCTCAGTGAGTCGGGTGTCACGCTCCGAGGGCGTGGCGGAGCGACGCGGGGCAAGAAGGCCGCCTCGGCCTGAGGCCGGGCGTCCCCATCGGCTTCGGTGGTGACCACCCGGTCGGTCGGGTGACCGACCGGGTGGTTACTGTGCAGTCACTTAGGTGCGTTCCTCGTGTCTTCGCGAGGTGCGCGTCTGATCCGACCGCACCCATCGGAGGCGCCCCATGGCTTCGCTCGACAAGGAACTCGAACCGGTACTCGACAAGGACGGCGTACGGCTCACCGTCGACGACGCGATCGCCACGGTGACGCTGACCAATCCGGCCAAGCGCAATGCCCAGAGTCCCGCGCTGTGGCGGGCGTTGGCGCAGGCCGGCAGGTCACTGCCGGGCTCCGTCCGGGTGGTCGTCCTGCGTGCCGAGGGCCAGTCCTTCTCCGCGGGGCTCGACCGGCAGGCGTTCACGCCCGAGGGATTCGACGGGGAACCGTCGTTCATCGACCTCGCGCGCGGTTCCGACGCCGAGCTCGACGCGACCATCGCCGAGTACCAGGGGGCATTCACCTGGTGGCGGCGCAGCGACATCGTGTCCATCGCCGCCGTGCAGGGGCATGCCATCGGTGCGGGGTTCCAGCTCGCGCTCGCCTGTGACCTGCGCGTCGTCGCGGACGACGTGCAGTTCGCCATGCGCGAGACCAGCCTCGGTCTCGTACCCGACCTCACGGGGACGCACCCGCTGGTGAGCCTCGTGGGCTATGCCCGCGCGCTCGAGATCTGCGCCACGGGCCGCTTCGTACTGGCCGAGGAGGCCGAGCGCACCGGGCTCGCCAACCTCGCGGTGCCCGCCGGGCAGCTCGACGACGCGGTCCGCGACCTGACCGCCGCGCTGCTTTCCGCGCCGCGGGACGCCGTCATCGAGACGAAGGCCCTGCTGCGCGGCGCGCAGGCGCGGTCCTACGAGGAGCAGCGCTCCGCCGAGCGCGCGTCCCAGGCACGCAGGCTCCGCGACCTCGCGGGCGTGGGGGACTAGACACCCCCGGGACGGGTGCGGGGGACCGGACACCCCCGGGACGGGTGTGGGGGACCGGAAACCCCTGGGACGGGTACGGGGGACCGGGGCGCGGGGGACCGGACACCCCCAGGACCAGGTGCGGGTGGAACGCCCAAGGCCCGGGGACGGGTGCCGGGCGACTGGACGCTCCTAGACGTGGACGTCCCGGCTCACGGCGGTCACCAGTACCGCGACGGACGGTGTGTCTCCGGCGGCCCGTGTGATCGCCGTTCTGACCGCCCGTGCCACGTCCACCGCCCGCTCGTCCGGGGAGACCGCCAGTTCGACGCGGATGTGGCGGCGCGGCAGGGCCGGTTCCGGGGCGGGCGCGGTCCCGATGTGGACCGGTTGGCCCAGGGCGCCCGTCAGACGGGTGACACCCGGGACGGCCAGGACGGTTGCCGCGATCCGCGCCTCCTCGGGGTCCTTCGGCACAGGAGCCCTCCGTACGTCGTCCGGCGGCGCGTCCGCGGACGCCTCCCGTCCGCCGTCCGCCGGGCGGGTGGCGGACGCATCGCCCTCCTCCAGCAGATCCGTCACCTGCAGATCCACCTCGGCGACGTCGAGACCCAGCCGCTGCGTCGCGGCGGTGGCCAAGGCCAGGCGCAGTCGGGCGGCGACGGCCGGGAGGGGCTCGCCCCCCGGGGACGTGGGATCCGCCGAGGCCCGGAACTCCGCTGTCACGCGCAGCGGGCCGGGCGGCAGCGCACTGGGCGGCGGCGGTACGGCGGGCGTGCCGGTCCGCTCCGGGTCGGCCGGCGCGATCCGGAGCGCGCCGAGGAGTACGCCGGCCACGGCCGCCGTCTCGCGCCGCAGCGCCGACTCGGCCGCGTCCTCCGTGATCCACGCGCCGTCGCGCGGGAGGCCCAGCGGCAGGATTCTGCCGAGGCCGAGCTGGTGCCGTACCGCTTGCGTCCATCGGTCCGCCGTCATTGCTCCAGCGTGCCCCATCCACGGCGCGCGACCGCGCGACCCGACCTACTGTGAGCAGAGGAGGACGACCGAAAGGGACGTACGGCGATGACCGACATGACCGAGCGGAACCGGACGGACAGCCCCGACATCGAGAAGGAGAGCCAGCAGACACGTAAGCCCACCAGGCGCGGCGGTGGAGATCCCGCCACGCGGGGACGGACCACGATCGCCGACGGAGTCGTGGAGAAGATCGCCGGGCTCGCCGCCCGTGACGTGATCGGTGTCCACACGATGGGCAGCGGGCTGAGCCGGACCTTCGGAGCGGTACGCGACCGGGTGCCGGGCGGGTCCAAATCCGTGACACGGGGTGTGAAGGCCGAGGTCGGCGAGCTGCAGACGGCGCTCGACCTGGAGATCGTCGTCGACTACGGCGTGTCGATCGCCGACGTGGCCCGCGACGTACGCGAGAACGTCGTCGCCGCGGTCGAGCGCATGACAGGCCTCGAAGTGGTGGAAGTCAACATCGCGGTGAGTGATGTGAAGCTTCCCGAGGAAGAAGACGAGGAGCCGGAGTCGCGGCTCCAGTGACCCCCGGGCCACCGGAACGCCCCGGCCACCGCACCATGAGGGAGCACGCGGCCACCGACTGCTGAGGAGCGCACCATGAGCTTGGCCGTGATCGGCATGATCGCCGGAATGGCGCTGGCCTTCGCCGGTTACTTCGGCGGTTTCGGCGCCTTCCTCCTGGTGGCCGCACTGGGGGCCGTCGGGTTCGTCGTCGGTCGGCTCCTGGAGGGAGACCTGGACATCGGCGACTTCTTCCGCGCCCGTGACGACCGGCGGCGGTGACGCGTGCCAGGTCATGTCGACCGGCTCGGTGAGACACGGCCGGGCCTGACGACCGTCGCGGCCCCCGAGCGCGGTGCCACCCGGATCGCCGACCGCGTCGTCGCGAAGATCGCGTCGCAGGCGGCGCGCGAGGCGCTGCCCCCTCCGCCGCCCGACGCCGTGCCGCCGCACGCGACGGTCGTCGTGCGGCGGCAGACGGCCGGCTCCGGCGGACCGGGTGACGCGCCGACGCACAGTGCCCAGGTCCGGGTCAGCCTGGAACTCGGCTACCCGTCCGACATCGGTGCCCACTGCAGTGCGGTGCGTCGTCATGTCGCCGAGCGGGTAAGGGCGTTGGCGGGAATGGAAGTACCGGAGGTGGCCGTCCAGGTGGAGCGGCTGCACCTGGCGCACGGGCCCGGCACGGCACAGGGGAGGACGCAATGAGCGAGCCCCAGGGCTCCGACAGCACCCGGAAACTGCCCGTACTGGAGAAGGCCGACGACGCGGGCGCGCTCGGGCAGTCCGCCTCCGCGGCCGCCTACGAACCGCTGGACACCGTGGAAGAGGAGGACGGCCGCCAGGGCCGGTTCTGGTCCGCTCGCCGTGTCCCGGCGGGCATCCTGGCGATCCTGCTCCTCGTCGCCGCGGGCGCGTTCCTGTACGACGTCGCCGCCGTGCGTGCCGGCAGGTCCGCCCTGCGCTGGCGCACCTGGCTGGCCCACCAGCTCGCCGAACGGCCGCTCGACGACACCGCGGTCCTCGTCGGTGCCGGGATCGCCGCCGCGGTGGGACTCTGGCTGATCGTCCTCGCGGCCACGCCCGGACTGCGGGACGTGCTGCCGATGCGGCGCACCCACGCCGATGTCCGGGCCGGGCTGTACCGGATGGCCGCCGCGATGGCGCTCCGCGACCGGGCCATGGAGGTCGCCGGCGTGCAGTCGGTCCGCGTGCGCGTGAAGCGCCGCAAGGTCGACGTCCGGGCGGTGTCGCACTTCCGCGAACTCGACGACGTGCGCGCCGACCTCGACACCACGCTCGCCGACGGCATCAAGGGGCTGGGGCTGGCCCGCTCGCCCGCCCTGTCGGTGCGTGTCGCGCGCCCCGGACGGAAGGGGTGAGGTCCGTGCTCCGGATCGTCAACCGCGTACTGATCGGCTTCGTCGGGCTCGTGCTGCTCGCCCTCGGCGGCTCCGTGCTGGCCATCGGACTCGGCGTACGGCCGCCCTCGTGGTGGATCCACGACGGGCGGCACGACGTGCTGCTCAGCAATGCCGAACGGACTCGGTGGCGGGACGAGGGCTGGTGGTGGCCCGCCGTCATCGCCGCGCTCGCGGTGCTCCTGCTGCTCGCTTTGTGGTGGCTGGTCGCGGACGTACGGCGCCGACGGCTCGCCGACGTGCTCGTCGACACCGGCGACGGCGAGGGCGCGCTGCTGCGCGGGCGGGCCCTGGAGAGCGTGCTGGCCGCCGAAGCGGCCCGGCTGGGCGGCGTCGACCAGGCGCAGGTGCATCTGACCGGCCGCCGCAGTCTGCCCGAGGCGCGCGTACGGCTCCTGCTGGAACCGCATGTGGACCCCGGGCACGCGCTGCATCTGCTGACCTCGGAGGCGCTCGCCCACGCCCGGGACTCGGCCGGCCTCGCCGCTCTCCCCGCGGAGGTCCGCCTGCGCGGCGTCAAGCACCGTGCGGAGCGCGTGACTTGAGGGACGCCCGCGTGCGACGCCCGCGTGCGACGCCCGCGTACGGGACGGCCTCGGCGGCCTGCCCGTTTCCTGGGGTGTCCTGCCGGGGGCGTCGTGTCCGTGGCTTCGGCGCGTTGCGCGCGGGGGTCCGGCTCGGCGGGGTCAAGCACCGTGCGGAGCACGTGACTTGAGGGACGCCCGCGTGCGACGCCCGTGTACGGGACGGCCTGGGCGGGGTCTGCCCGTTTCCTGGGGTGTCCTGCCGGGGGCGTCGTGTCCGTGGCTTCGGCGCGTTCTGCGCGGGGGTCCGGCTCGGCGGGGTCAAGCACCGTGCGGAGCACGTGACTTGAGCGGCGCGTGCTCGCGGGGCGGCCCTGGCGGGCCGCCCGTTTCCGGGACGGTCCGGATGCTCTGACCGGTTCCGGGCAGGCTTGCCCGCTCCCGGTCCGGCCTGGAGATACTCCTCCCGCTCGCGGGACGGCCCCGCAGGCTCGTCCGCGTCCGGGCGGGCGCCTGCTGGGCCCACCGCCGCCGGGCGGGCGGTCCCGGCCGGCCCGCCTGCCTCCGGGGCGGGCCCGGTGGACGGCTCTAGAACCCGCTCCGCATGCCGCCGTCCACCGGCACCATGATGCCCGTGAGGTAGGACGCCGCGGGGGAGAGCAGGAACGCGGCCGTGCGGCCGAACTCCTCCGGGGTGCCGTAGCGGCGCAGCGGGATGCGGGACTCGTTGACCGCCCGGGTGGCCTCGGGGTCGGCCGACAGGCCGTCCAGCTCGCGGACGCGGTCCGTGTCGATGCGGGACGGCAGCAGGCCGACGACGCGGATGCCCCGCGGGCCCAGCTCGTCCGCGAGGGACTTGGCGAAGCCCGCGAGCCCGGGACGCAGACCGTTGGAGATGGTCAGCCCGGGGATCGGCTCGTACACCGAGCCGGAGAGCACGAAGCCGACGACACCGCCCTCGCCGAGCTCCGCGGCGGCCGCGCGGGCCAGCCGCACCGCGCCCAGGAAGACCGACTCGAACGCCGCCGTCCACTGCTCGTCGGTGTTGTCCGCGACGAACCCGGGCGGCGGTCCGCCGACGCTGATCAGGATGCCGTCGAAGCCGCCGAAGTGGTCACGGGCGGCGGCGATCAGCCGGGCCGGGGTCTCGGGGGCGGCGTTGTCGGCCGCGATCCCGACCGCGTTCGCGCCGAGCGCGGCGGCGGTGCCGGCCGCGCTCTTCCCGTCGCGTCCGGTGACGATCACCTTCGCGCCGTCGGCGACGAGTTCACGCGCGGCGGCGTTGCCCAGGCCCCGGGTGGCTCCCGTGACGACGTACACACGATCCTTCAGTCCAAGATCCATGGCCCCCATCCTTCCCTATCCCGGTGGTGTGCCCCCTTCCGCTTCCCCCGACTTGTCGACGCCGAACAGGCTGAGGGCGGACACCACGAGGCCGATGTGGCTGAAGGCCTGCGGGAAGTTGCCGAGCTGGCGGCCCGCGACGGGGTCGTACTCCTCGGACAGCAGCCCCACGTCGTTGGTGAGGTCGAGCAGCCGTTCGAACAGCTCGCGCGCCTCCCGCGTACGGCCCGTCAGGTGCAGCGCGTCCACGAGCCAGAACGAGCAGACGACGAACGTGCCCTCACCGCCCGGGAGCCCGTCGACACCGGTCGTCGCGGCGCTGTAGCGGCGCAGCAGGAAGCCGTCGGGGGCGAGTTCCGCGCGGACCGCGTCGATCGTGCCGACCACCCGGGGGTCGTCGGGCGGCAGGAAGCCGACGCGCGGGATGAGCAGCAGGGCGGCGTCCAGCTCGGGCGAACCGTAGGACTGTGTGAACGTGTTCCGGCCGGGGTCGAAGCCGCGCTCGCACACCTCCCGGTGCACCTCGTCGCGCATCGCCCGCCAGCCCTCCAGATCGCCGTCGAGCGACGGGTCGTCCTCCAGGGTGCGCACGGCGCGGTCGGCGGCCACCCAGGCCATCACCTTGGAGTACACGAAGTGCCGGCGTGGGCCGCGCACCTCCCAGATCCCCTCGTCCGGCTGCCGCCAGGCGACCCGCAGGAATTCCATCATGGCGCACTGCACCCGCCACATGTGCGGCCTGGACGGCAGGCCCGAACGCCGGGCGAGCGACAGCGAGTCGATGACCTCGCCGTACACGTCGAGCTGCAACTGCTCGACGGCGCTGTTGCCGACCCGGACGGGCGAGGAACCGGCGTAGCCGGACAGCCAGGGGATCTCGTACTCCGGGAGCCGGCGTTCTCCCGAGAGGCCGTACATGATCTGCAGAGCGGACGGGTCGCCCGCGACCGCGCGCAGCAGCCAGTCGCGCCAGGCCTCGGCCTCCTCGTGGTAGCCGGCCGAGAGGAGCGCGCCGAGGGTGAGCGTGGAGTCGCGCAGCCAGCAGTAGCGGTAGTCCCAGTTGCGGACGCCGCCGAGTTCCTCGGGCAGCGAGGTGGTGGGGGCGGCCACGATGCCGCCGGTCGGCGCGTAGGTGAGGGCTTTGAGGGTGATCAGGGAGCGCACGACGGCATCCCGGTGCGGCCCGTCGTAACGGCAGCGCGCCGCCCACGCCCGCCAGTCCTGGACGCTGGTCTCCAGCGCCTCGAAGGGATCGCAGAGCGGCGGCCGCGGCCGGTGCGAGGGGTGCCAGGTCAGGACGAAGGCGACCTTCTCGCCGGCCGCCACGGTGAACTCCGAGTGCGTGCGGAAGTCCTGGCCCCAGGTGTGCACGGGCGGCTCGCTGCGCAGCCACACCGAGTCCGGCCCCGCGACCGCCACCCGGTGGCCGCCGGAGCGGCGCATCCACGGCACGACCGAGCCGTAGTCGAACCGCAGCTGGAGCAGACTGCGCATCCGTACCCGGCCGCTGACTCCTTCGACGACGCGTACGACATCGGGGGCGTGCTCGCGCTGCGGCATCAGGTCGGTCACCCGGACGGACCCCTCGGCGGTGTCCCACTCGGTGTCGAGTACCAGCGTGTCCGGGCGGTACGAGCGCCGGGTGCACGAGTCCGCCCCCTCGGGCGCGATCCGCCAGTGACCGTTGTCCTCGTCGCCCAGCAGGGCCGCGAAACAGGCCGCCGAGTCGAAGCGGGGCAGACACAGCCAGTCGACGGAGCCGTCGCGGCCCACCAGAGCGGCGGTCTGTTCGTCCCCGATGAGCGCGTAGTCCTCGATGCGTCGGTGCACGGAGGACGGGTTCCCGACCTGGGCGACGGCCAATCGGGCCGCCGGAGTGGCGCGAGCGGGGACGGAGCTGGTACCCCGCGCCCGTGGGGCCCGTGCCCCGGGTCACACCGCCGCGGGTTCCGCCTCCGGCGCGGTCTGCGCGGCCGCGGCCTCCGCCCGGTCGCGGCGCTCGCGACGTACCAGGATCACCCAGCCGACGGGGATGCCCGCGGAGAACAGCCACCACTGGATCGCGTACGCCATGTGGGGGCCGATGTCGCCGTGCTCGGGGTCGGGGATCAGTTCGGGGGAGCCGCCCTCGGACTCCGGCGCGGTCTGCTCGATGTAGCCGCCGAGGACCTGCTTGCCCAGCCGCCGTGCCTGCTGCTCGCTGCTGATCAGCATGACCTGACGGTCGGGCAGACCCTGGACGTTCTTGATGCCGCTGTCGGCGGTCGTCTGGTCGGCCATCAGTCGGCCGGTGACGGTGATCTCGCCCTGGGAGGGGGCCGGGATCCTGGGGAAGGCGGTCTGTGCGCCGTCGGCCGCCACCCAGCCCCGGTTGACCATGAGCACGCGGCCGTCGGCCAGGACGAACGGGGTCAGGACGTGGTAACCGACCTCGCCGTCGGAGTTGGTGCGGCGGCGGACGACCTCTTCGTGCGCGGTGTCGAAGTGCCCCTTCGCGGTCACCCGGCGGTACAGGTCGTCGTGCCGGACGCGCTGTCCCGGCGCGGTGAGCGTCTCCGCGGGTACCGGCTTCGCGGCGAGCGAGTCGGAGATCACCTTGTTCAGGGCGACCTTGTGCTCGTGCCGGTGCAGTTGCCAGAAGCCCAGCTCGATCATCGTCGGGATGAGCGCGAGGGCCACGAGGGTGAGGATCACCCACTGCCGGGACAAGAGGAAGCGGTACACCCCATTGACGTTACTCGGCACGATTCGGCCCTCGACGGGAGGGTCCCGCCGAGGGCCGGATCGATGCCCCGTCCCGGGCCCTGCCGGGACTCAGACCTTGTCGACGATCCCCGCCTTCCCCTCCGCGCGGGCGCAGTGCGCGCCGCAGTACCAGTGGCCCTCGACCTCGACGCCCTGGCCGATGACCTGGACGCGACAGTGCTCGCAGATCGGGGCCATCCGGTGGATCGCGCAGGAGAAGCAGTCGAAGACATGCACCGCGCCCTGCGCGTGCACCTCGAAGGTCATTCCGTAGTCATTGCCGCATACTTCGCATCTCGCCATGCGCCACAGGGTGGGGTGCCGGGGCGGTGCGGGCGAGCGGGTGACGGGCGAGTCGCCCGTCAATCACCCGTACGTCGTCACCCCTCCGACGCGGGTTCGACGTCCCGCAACAGTTGTCCGAACGCCGCCTCGTCGATCACCGGTGTCCCGAACTGCTTGGCCTTGACCACTTTCGACGTGCTGGAGTCCGGGTCGTTCGTCACCAGGAGGCTGGTGAGCCGGGACACGCTCGTCGCGACATGCAGTCCGGCTTCGATGGCCCGGTCCTCCAGCAGCTCGCGATCGACGGACGTGTCCCCGGAGAACGCGACCCGCATGCCCTGTTTGAGTGGTTTGTCCGAGTCGTACCGGCCTGGGTTGGGATGGGGGCATGCGGGGCGCTTGCGGGAGGGGCGCCAACTCCCCGACGGGTAGCCGCCGGACGCGAAGCTCCCGGAGGACTGCCGGCCGATCCGTGGCGCCGCGGCGCTGTCGGACCACTCCTTGAGCGGCCGGCACTCGAGGAGCGGCAGGCGCACGCCGTCGCGCGCGGCGGCCCGCAGGCTCGGCCGGAACGCCTCGGCCAGCACGCGTGCGTCGTCCAGCGCGTGGTGCGCCCGCTGCTGCACGACACCGAAGTGCGCGGCCAGCGACTCCAGCTTGTGGTTGGGCAGGGGCAGGCCCAGTTCCTTGGAGAGCGCGATGGTGCACAGGCGCTGGCGCACCGGCGCCTCGCGCTGCGCGCGCGCGTACTCCCGCGCGATCATGGACCAGTCGAAGACCGCGTTGTGCGCGACCAGCACGCGGCCGTCGAGCCGAGCGGCGAATTCCTCGGCGACGTCCTGGAAGAGCGGTGCCCCTTCGAGCATCTCGCTCGTCAGTCCGTGGATCCACACCGGACCCGGGTCCCGCTCCGGATTGACCATCGTGTACCAGTGGTCCTCGACCTCGCCGCGGGCGTCCAGCCGGTAGACGGCCGCGGAGATTATCCGGTCGTCGCGGGCCAGCCCTGTGGTCTCCACGTCAACGACCGCGTATCCCTGCGGATACGCGGCCGGCCAGGAGGCTGGGGACGCTGCGGTCGTGAGGTCTTCGAGCATGGTCAATGAGGATACGGGCCATGACTGACACTCCCGCTGCCGCCTTCCCGGTTCCGGGAGCCGGTCGGCGCCGCCACCGGGGCACGCGCGCGTGGACGCACCCAACCGCTCCGCCGGTCGCCGAGTTGACGCCGGGGGCGCGCGGACACCGGCCCCCGCTCCCCGTTCCGCCGGTGCGCCTGCTTCCGCTCCCCGTACCGCCTGCTTCCGTCGCCGTGGCCGCTCGTGACCCGCGGGGCCGGGTCAGGGTGCGAGCAGGGCGTCCACCAGGGCCCGCACCGAGGTCGTGAACAGCCTCTCCGGGTCGACCGGCCGGGCCAGCGCCCGAGCGAGGCCCGGATCGTCCTCCGCGGTCAGCGCGTCCCACAGGTCCTCCTCGCCGGGCCGCTGCAGGGGCGATCGCTCCCGGTTGCGTTCGACGAGAACGAAGCCGACGACCTGGAACTGCACCGCGCGGACGACCTCGGCGGCCCGCGCACCGCGCAGTCCCGCCGCGTGCACCTCGCGCACCAGCGCCTGCTGCGCGGGCAGGAACATGCGCTCGGTCAGCCCGCGTTCGTGGACCATCGCGACGAGATGCGGATGGTCGCGCAGCTGTCGGCGCAGGGCGCGGGCGACCGAGACGACGCGCAGGGCGGGTGTGCGCCCGGTGGGGCGGATCTCGCCGAGGTCGGCGACCGTGCGCTCGACGAGGGCGTCGAGCAGCGACTCCCGGTTGCCGACATGCCAGTAGATCGAGGTGACCGCGGTGCCCAGCTCGGCGGCGAGTCCTCGCATCGTCAGGGCGTCCGGGCCGTGCCGCTTCACCAGCCCGGCGGCGGTCTCCAGGACCTCGTCCCGCGTGAGTGCCGGTCTTCCCATGGTGCTCCCAAGTCCGTGTCCGCACGCGTATTTACCCTTCGCCGACTCTGCTGTAACTCTGTTACAGGCGCCAGTGACGGACCATCAGAAACCTGTTGTGTCTCCGGTGAAGGGCGGTACGGCATGGCACGAGTGAGGTACGGCGCGCGGACCGAGGCGGAGATCGCCGCCGCGCGTACCGCGAGCTCCAAGCTCCCCGACATCTGGTCCACCGGTGTGGTGGCCGTCTGGGAGAGCGACCCGGACGCGGTCGCGGCGGTCCTGCCGCCCCCGCTGAAACCCACCGCACGGCCCCTGGTGCGGGTCAACATCAGCAAGGTCGATCTGCCCGGATACCCGCTGGGAGCAGGCTCGTTCGCCGTCGCGGCCGCGCACGACGACGTCGAGGGCTGGTATCCGCTGGTCATGCCGATGACCCACGAGCGTGCCCTGATCGGCGGCCGCGAGGTCTTCGGAGAGCCCAAGAAGCTCGGCGAGGTGACGGTCGAGCGCGACGGTCTCGTGGTGCGCGCCGCGCTCGCCCGGCACGGCATCGCCTTCGTCGAGGTGCGCGGCGCGGTGAGCGGGGCCCTGCCGTTGCCCGAGCCCGCGCAGAAGACCGACTTCTACTTCAAGTTCCTTCCCGCGGTGGACGGTTCGGGCTTCGACGCCGACCCGGTCCTCGTGCACTGCGTGCGCAACGAGAAGGTCCGCAAGCTGGAGCGCGTCACCGGGGACGTCGTCCTGCGGGAGTCGATGTACGACCCGGTCGCCGATCTGCCCGTACGCCGGCTGCTGGAGATCACCCTCGGCGAGAAGACCACCGACCAGAAGGGCCGGGTCGCCGAACGCGTCAGCGGCCGGGCCCTGTTGCCGTACATCCACCAGCGCTACGACGATCCGCGGCAGATTCTCGACGGGCCGCCCGAGGGGAGCGTCTGATGGAGCTCCGCGCAGGGCAGGTCGCCGTCGTCACCGGCGCGGCGAGCGGTATCGGGCTCGCGATGGCACGCCGGTTCGCGGCGGACGGCCTGAAGGTGGTTCTCGCCGACGTCGAGGAGGGCGCCCTGGAGAAGGCCGCCGGGCAACTGCGCGAGGACGGCGCCGACGTCCACGCGCGCGTGGTGGACGTCGGGGAGCGCTCCGAGGTCGTCGCGCTCGCCGAGGACGTGTACGGCACCTACGGCGCGGTGCACGTCCTGTGCAACAACGCCGGGGTCGGCTCCGGTGCCGAGGGCCGCATGTGGGAGCACGACCCGAACGACTGGAAGTGGGCCTTCGCCGTCAACGTGTGGGGCGTCTTCCACGGCGTCCAGGCGTTCGTGCCCCGGATGATCGCCGGGGGCGAACCGGGCCACGTCGTCAACACCTCGTCCGGCGACGGCGGGATCGCCCCGCTGCCCACCGCCTCCGTGTACGCCGTCACCAAGGCGGCCGTGGTGACGATGACCGAGTCGCTGTACGCGCATCTGAAGGCGGAGCACGCGCGCGTCGGGGCCTCCGTGCTGTTCCCCGGACCCCACATGCTCCGCACGGGTCTGTGGGAGTCGCACCGCAACCGGCCCGCGCGGTACGCGAAGGCACGGCCCCGGAAGACCCCGTACCGCAGCCTCGCCCAGTGGGAGGCCGCGATGGAGCAGGCGGGCCACGACGTGCGGTTCACCCCCGTCGAACAGGTCGCCGACCTCGTCGCCGAGGGGATCCGCGAGGACCGCTTCTGGCTGCTGCCCGAGAGCGAGCACAGCGACGGCCAGATCCGGGCGCGGTCGCAGTCGATGCTCGACCGGGCGAATCCGTCGTACCTCGAAGACTTCATCCTCGACTGAGGGGGCGCGGTGAACGAACAGGACCCGTATCTGATCATCTCCTCCGACTGCCACGCCGGACTTCCCACCGAGGAGTACCGGCCCTATCTGGACCCCCGCTTCCACCGGGACTTCGACGAGTTCCTCGCGGGCCGCGACCGGCGCCGCGAGGAGATGACCCGCCTCGGCGTCCGCAACGAGGCGTTCGCGGACAAGTGGTTCCACGACAACGAGGAGGGACTGCGCGGCGGTTGGGACACCGCGCAGCGCCTCAAGGAGCTGGACGGCGACGGGGTGGCGGGCGAGGTCGTCTTCCCCGACGCTGACGCCGTGGACAGCCGGACCGCCGCGCCGTTCGGCGTGGGCCTCGGCCTCTCCGGCGACCAGGATCCGGAACTCGGCATGGCGGGCGCCCGGGCGCACAACCGCTGGCTCGCCGACTTCGTCTCCCAGAACCCCGAACGGCACTGCGGGGTCGCGCTGTTGCCGGTGACCGGCGAGACGGGGCGCGTCGTCGCGGAGGTGTACCGGGCCAAGGAGTCGGGCCTCGGCGCCCTGATGATCCCCTCCATGTGGGTCGACAAGGAGCCTTACCACGACCGCCGTTACGACCCCGTGTGGGCGGCGGCCGCCGAGTGCGGGATGCCCGTCGTCACCCACTCCGGCGCGGCACCGCGGCACGAGTACGGCGACCACCTGGGGATCTACGTCTCCGAAGTCACCTGGTGGCCCGCGCGCCCCCTCTGGTTCCTGCTCTGGTCGGGGGTCTTCGAGCGGCACCCCGGACTCCGGTTCGGCGTCGCGGAGTCCGGCTGCTGGTGGCTGCCCAACCTGCTGTGGTTCATGGACCGGCTCTACCTCGGCGCGCACGGCGGCAAGAAGCTGTCGCCCTTCGCGGAGCTGAAACGGCCCCCGCACGAGTACCTCGACCGGCAGGTCTTCATCTGTGCGACCAACACCAAGCGCCGCGAACTCGCCCAGCGCTACGAGATCGGCGTCGACAACATCCTCTGGGGCAGCGACTTCCCGCACCCCGAGGGCACCTGGCCCGACACCCGCGCCTGGCTGGCGAAGACCTTCCACGACATCCCGGTGGCGGAGACGCGCCGCATGCTGGGCCTCGCGGCGGCCGAGGTCTTCGGCTTCGACCTCGCCGAACTGGCGCCGCTCGCCCGGCGGATCGGCCCCACGCCGGCCGAACTGGGGCAGCAGCAGGACCAGTCGGCGGTCGAGGCGTCCTGGGCGCGCTCGCGCGAGGTGGGCCGCCACTGGCTGACGGACCACGACTTCCCCGTGCTGGGGGTGAACCCATGACCGCCGAGGACCGCTACACCGTCATCTCCGCCGACTGCCACGCCGGCGCCGATCTCCTCGACTACAAGCCGTACTTGGAGCGCCGGTACCACGACGACTTCGACGCCTGGGCGGCCGGCTACGTCAACCCGTACGAGGACCTGCTCGCCGACACCGCCGACCGGAACTGGAACTCCGGCCGGCGCGTCGCGGAGCTGGAGGAGGACGGCATCGTCGCCGAGGTGGTCTTCCCGAACACCATCCCGCCGTTCTTCCCGTCCGCCGCCCTGATGGCACCGGCCCCCACGGCGCAGGAGTTCGAGCGGCGCTGGGCGGGGCTGCGGGCTCACAACCGCTGGCTCGCGGACTTCTGCGCGGCGGCGCCCGGCCGGCGCGCGGGCGTCTTCCAGATCCTCCTGAACGACGTCGACGAAGCGGTCGAGGAGATCCGCCGGTCGGTGGACGCCGGCCTCCGCGGCGGTCTGCTGCTGCCCGGCACGCCCCCCGGGTCGGGCCTGCCCGAGCTGTACTCGTCGGCGTACGACCCGATCTGGGCGGCCTGCGCCGAGCTGGGCGTCCCGGTGAACCACCACGCGGGCTCGGCCTCGCCGCCGCTCGGGGACGAACCGGCGGCCCGGGCGGTCTTCATGGTGGAGACGACCTGGTTCTCGCACCGGGCGCTGTGGCACCTGGTGTTCGGCGGCGCGTTCCGCCGCCACCCCGGACTGCGACTGGTGCTGACCGAGCAGGGATCGGGCTGGATCCCCGGTGTGCTCGACATGCTGGACTACTACCACGGGCGGCTGGTCGCGGCGGTCGGCAAGGCGTCCACGGCCGAGTCGAAGTTCGGCGCGGGGCTGGCCGCGGCGATGGGCGAGAGGCCCTCGCGGGTCTGGCGCGACAACTGCTTCGTCGGCGCCAGCTTCATGCGCCCCCACGAGGTACCGCTGCGCGACCGCATCGGCCTGGACAAGATCATGTGGGGCAGCGACTACCCGCACGACGAAGGCACCCACCCCTACACCCGCGAGGGCCTGCGCATCTCGTACGCGGGACTGCCCCGCGCGGAGATCGCGGCCATGGTCGGCGGCAACGCGGCCCGCGTCTACGGCTTCGACCTGGCGTATCTCGACGAGATCGCCGCGAAGGTCGGCCCCACGGTGGCCGAGATCGCCGAACCGCTGGACACCCCGCCCGCCGACGCGACGAGCCCGGTGTTCGCGAGAGGAGGCTCGGTGCGTGTGTGGTGAGCGCCGCGGCGGCCGTCCCCCGGTGAAGTGCGGCCCGGGGGAGTGCGGTTCGGTGGCCTCCGGGCGCTGTGCGGCCGGGGGAATCGCCGGGTCGGTGCGGCGTCGGCCGTGCCCCGGGTGCGATCCTCCCCGTGTGACGGAACCGACGCACGACGAGGCCCACGGCGGCACGCTCGGCTCGCGGCTGAACTGGCTGCGGGCCGCCGTCCTGGGCGCCAACGACGGCATCGTCTCCACCGCGGGACTCGTCGTCGGGGTGGCCGGCGCCACGAGCGACCGTGCGGCGCTGTTCACCGCGGGCCTCGCGGGACTGCTCGCGGGGTCGATGTCCATGGCGGCGGGCGAGTACGTGTCCGTCTCCACCCAGCGGGACTCCGAGCTGGCGGCCCTGGCCACGGAGAAACGGGAGCTCAAGGAACAGCCGGAGGCCGAACTGGAGGAGCTGACCGAGCTCCTGGAGCAGCGCGGCCTGTCCCGGGAGGTGGCCCGCGAGGCGGCCGAACAGCTCACCGAGCGGGACGCGCTGAAGGCCCACGCCTCCGTGGAACTGGGCATCGACCCCGACGACCTGACCGATCCGTGGCACGCGGCCTGGGCGAGCTTCCTCGCGTTCACCGCCGGAGCGCTGCTGCCGCTGCTGGCGATCGTGCTGCCGCCGGCCGGCCTTCGCCTCGGCGTCACCGTGGTCTCGGTGCTGGCCGCGCTCGCCCTCACCGGCTGGAGCAGCGCACGGCTGGGCTCGGCGGATCCGCGGCGCGCGGTGCTGCGGAACATGGCCGGGGGGGCGCTTGCCATGGCGGTGACGTACGCGGCCGGAGCCCTGCTCGGAGCGGCGGGGGTGTGAGGGCGGGCCGGGCGCCGGACGGCCTTTGGCGGAGATCACCAAGAAGCAAGCGCGTACCGGCGGTAATACTTGTCGGTAACAGCCCCTGGTCGCAGCCGACCAGCGCATCTACGGTTCACCCATGCCGAACCTGCCCGACGTCGTGCTGTGGTCGATACCCGCCTTCATCCTGCTCGCCGTGATCGAGATGGTGAGCGTCCGGATCCATCCCGACGACGATGCCGCGGGATACGAGACGAAGGACGCCGCGACGAGCGTCGGCATGGGACTCGGCAGCCTCGTCTTCGACTTCCTGTGGAAGATCCCGATCGTCGCGGTCTACACGGCGGTCTACGAATTGACGCCCCTGCGGGTCCCCGTCCTGTGGTGGACGATCCCGCTGATGCTGCTCGCGCAGGACTTCTTCTACTACTGGGCCCACCGTGGCCACCACGTGATCCGCGTCCTGTGGGCCTGCCACGTCGTGCACCACTCCAGCAGGAAGTTCAACCTCACCACCGCGCTGCGCCAGCCCTGGACGGGCTGGACGTCCTGGCCCTTCTACGTCCCGATGGTCGCCCTCGGTGTCCACCCGGCCGCCCTCGCGTTCTGCTCGTCGGTGAACCTCGTCTACCAGTTCTGGATCCACACCGAGCGCATCGACAGGATGCCGCGCTGGTTCGAGTTCGTCCTCAACACCCCGTCGCACCACCGCGTCCACCACGCCTCCCAGGGCGGCTACCTGGACCGCAACTTCGGCGGCATCCTCATCCTCTGGGACCGGCTCTTCGGATCGTGGGTCGCCGAGACCGAGCGGCCCGTCTACGGGCTCACCAAGAACATCACCACGTACAACCCCCTGCGCGTGGCCACCCACGAGTACACCGCCATCGCCCGGGACGTGCGGGCTGCGGGGAGCTGGCGGGAGCGCGCCGGGCGGGTCCTCGGCGGGCCCGGCTGGCAGCCCGCCGCGCCTTCCGGGGCGCGGACCCCGGCCACGGAGCCCGCCCCGCCGTCCGTCACGCAGGCACCGGCCACGGAGCCCGTCGCGTGACCCCACGTCTCGCCCGCCCCCTGCTCGTCGCCTTCGCTCTCGCGACAGCGGTGGACGTCCTCTCCCTGGCCGCCGGGTACGACGCCGGGCACACGGTCGCCAAGCCGCTCCTGATGCCGCTGCTCGCCGTGTACGCGGGTGCGCGCGGCGGACCCCGGCTGCTCGTGGCGGCCCTGCTCCTCGGCTGGTGCGGCGACCTGGCGCTCATGTCCGACGCCGACCTCGCCTTCCTCGTCGGCATGGCCTCCTTCGCGGCGGGGCACGTGTGCTACCTCGTGCTCTTCCGGAGAACGGCACGCGTGCGGAGCGCATGGCTCCTCGGCGCGTACGCCACCGCCCTCGTCGCCCTCGTCGTCCTCCTGTGGCCCGATCTGCCGGCCGGCCTCCGCGTCCCCGTCGCGGGCTACAGCCTGCTGCTGACCGCGATGGCGTACGGCGCCACGCGGCTCGGTCCCGTCGCGGGGCTCGGCGGCGCCCTCTTCATGCTCTCGGACACCCTCATCGCCACCGGCGTCGCCGGCTGGCCGCAGCTGCCGAACGCGGACTTCTGGATCATGTTCACCTATGCCACGGCCCAGTTCCTGCTGGTCCGAGGCGTGCTGAGCCCCCTCGGCGCGCGACGCGCGCCGAGGGCGGCGTACGGTGAGATGCGCTCAACCACCCCCTGAGCGCATCTCACCGACGCTCCGCACGAGAGGGACCCTCGCCATGCGCGCCACCACCATCCACGCCCCGTACGACATGCGCGTGGAGGACGTCCCCGAGCCCATGGTGCAGCTGCCGACCGACGCGATCGTGCGGGTGCTGCGGTCCTGCATCTGCGGCAGCGACCTGTGGGCGTACCGCGGCGAGGCGGCCCGGCAGCCGGGGCAGCGGATCGGGCACGAGTTCCTCGGCATCGTCGAGGAGACGGGCTCCGCGGTGAGCGGCGTCCGACGCGGTGACCTGGTGGTCGCGCCCTTCATGTGGTCGGACGGCGTGTGCGAGTACTGCCGTGACGGACTCACCACGTCGTGCCGGCACGGCGGCTTCTGGGGCTCCGTCGGCTACGACGGCGGCCAGGGCGAGGCCGTGCGCGTTCCCTTCGCCGACGGCACCCTCGTACAGCTGCCCAAGGAGGCGGCCTCCGACGACCACCTGCTGTCCGCGCTGCTGACGCTCTCCGACGTCCTCGGCACCGGCCACCACGCGGCACTCGGCGCGGGTGTCGTCAAGGGCTCGACGGTCGCCGTCGTCGGCGACGGGGCCGTCGGACTGTGCGCCGTGCTCGCCGCCCAGCGGCTCGGCGCCGAGCGGATCATCGCGCTCGGCCGCCACCAGACGCGTACGGACATCGCCCGTCGCTTCGGCGCCACGGACGTCGTCGCCGAGCGCGGCGAGGCGGCCGTCGAGGCCGTGCGCGAACTGACCGGTGGCCAGGGCGCGCACTGCGTCGTCGAGGCGGTGGGCACCGAGCAGTCCATGCGTACGGCCGTGAACATCACCCGTGACGGCGGCGCCATCGGCTTCGTCGGAGTGCCTCACGGCAGCGGTACGGGTCTCGACCTGGGCGTCATGTTCGACCGCAACATCGCCCTGCGCGGCGGAGTCGCCCCCGTGCGCGCGTACATCCCCGAGCTGCTGCCCGACGTCCTGGACGGGACCATCGACCCCTCGCCGGTCTTCGACCTGACCATCGGCCTGGAGAGCGTGCCCGAGGGCTACAAGGCGATGGACGAGCGGACCGCGCTGAAGGTCCTCGTCACCCACTGACGCAGGGCGCCGGCCCCCGCGTGCTCACCGTCCGGTGGTGGGAAGCCCTCGGCGGACTCACCACCGGACGGGCGGGCACCGGCCGGCCCGGGACTCACCACCGGATGGGCAGCGGCAGCGCCGTCAGCAGGCCCGACACCGCGACGACCATGCCCAGCGCCACGACCTCCGCGCGCGCGGGGGAGCGGGCGGCGACCGGGTCTCCCGCGCGGCGCAGCCGCAGTCGTGCCCAGAGCGCCAGGACGGCGACGGCGGCCACGAGGAGGACCTTCGCGAGCAGGGCGCGCCCGTACGCCGTCGACGTCAGCTGGTCCACGATCGTGCCGGGCGGCATCCGGCGCAGCGCGCTCCAGACGCCCGTGGCGGTGATCGCCGCGAACAGAACGGCCGCCACGCGCGCGTAGAGCCCGAGCAGCGCGGCACCGGCCGGTGAACTCCCGTCCGCCCCCGGCCCTTTGGCGACGTCCGGCGCGGCCCGCCAGCCGCCCAGCAGCCGCAGGACGTGCAGCAGACCGCCCGCCCACAGCGCCGCGCACGTCATATGGACGAGCGTCAGGGCCGAGCCGACCGGCGTACCGTGCTCCGTCGCGGGATGCGCGCGCAGCGCCTCCGCCAGCACCACCGCGGCCAGCGGCCACACCTGGGCGGCCGGCCGGCGTGACCGGGCGCAGAGCCAGGCCACCGCGAACGCGTTGACCTCCAGGAGCGCCAGTCTGCCGTCCCGGGTCTGGTAGAGGCCGCCCACGTCCATGTCGGAGAGACGACGCGGCAGCAGATTGCCCGTCGCCACGAGCGAGGCCAGGCCCAGCGCGACCACGAACCCGGCGGCGGCCGCGTACACCGCCCAGCTGCGCGGCGCCTCCACCCGCGGCGCACCGGGCACCCGGCGGGCCAGCCGGGCCGCGAACAGTTCCCCCGCGGGGACGCAGAGCGCCGCGAACAGCACCGTCCGCAGCAGGGCGATCCCACCGGTGGCGGGCGCCGCGGCCTCTCCGGTGTCCGTGAGCGCGGCGCTCGGGCCGAGCAGCGGGATCAGGGCCGCGACGGCCACCAGGCCGAGCACGGCGACGGCCCGGCGGGTGGCCTGCCGTCGCTCCGCCCCGCTCGCGTCCGCCGCCTCGGCGGCCGTCGGTCGTGTCAACGTCGCCCCGCGATCCTCGTCAGCCGTCACGTATCCGGGCAAGTCACCGTAGCCCGTGCGGCGTTCGAGAACGAGCGTGCGAGGAAAGGGCTTCGCCGCCTGAGGTGACAACGGCGCCGCAGCCCCCGCACCCCGACCGGCCCTCACTCTGGTCCGACTCGGCGTCCAGGCCGCCGTGTTCGGCCCGACCGCGCGGGCCCGACCGCACCGGCCCGGTACACCGGCACCCGGTCCGGCGCCGCAGTGCGTGGCCCGGCCCGGCGCGCTCGGCTCACGCCCAGCGGGCCGCGTCCGTCCCCCAAGGTCCCGGCGGGCGTGACCAGTCGGCGGGGCCGCCCGTGAACGAGACCGGGGACAGGGCGTGGCGGAGGCGGCCGATGGGGCTGTCCCGCTCGGACAGCCAGGCGTCCGGGCGGTCGTACGACGCCCCGGCCACGCGATGCTCGTACGGCAGCTCCGCCGCAGGGCGGATGTACGGCGATCCGGCCACGCGGTGCTCGGACGGTACTTCCGCCGTGGGGTCCGTCGCCGCGCCGGGCGCGTCCCCCCGCTCGATCCCGTCCGTCAGCCACGCCGCCGTCCGCGCCAGCGCCAGCCGTACGAGGCTCCCGCGGCCGTCCTCCGCCCGCTCGGTCAGCGCGCGCAGGACGGCCGCCGCCAGCAGATACCCGGTGCCGTGGTCGAGGGCCTGTGCGGGCAGTGCGCCGGGCCGCTCCGGTGATCCCTCGGTCACGGCGATCCCGGTGGCCACCTGCACCAGACTGTCGAAGCCCCGCCGCCCGCCCCAGGGCCCGTACGTCCCCCACGCCGACAACTGCGCGACGATCAGTCCGGGGTAGCGCTCGGCCAGTGCCTCGGGGGAGAGCCCGAAGCGGTCCAGAGCGCCGGGCCGGTACCCGGTGACGACGACGTCCGCCGCCGCCAGCAGTCCGTCGAAGGTGTGCCGGTCGGCCGTCAGGTCCAGCACCGTCGAGCGCTTCCCGAAGCCCGTGTCCGCGTGCGCGTCCGGGTCCTCCGGCAGCCCCGGCGCGTCCACCCGGAGCACATCGGCGCCCAGCAGGGCGAGCGTGCGGGTGGCGACCGGGCCCGCGATGACCCGGGTCAGGTCCAGGACGCGAACCCCGGCGGCGGGCAGCAGCGGCCCGCCGCCGACCGGGGCGAGGGCGCGCGAGCCCGCCGTGCCCGGCCGGCCGCGCTCGATCAGCGGCCGCCGCGCCACGGCGACGCCCTGTTCGTGAGCGGCCCACTCCTTCGCCGTGCGCAGTGCGACGGCGAGGCCACCGGCGGCGTACACCGTCTCCTCGACCTCCCGCGCGGACCGCCCGGCGAGCGCGCCGGCCACGTCCTCCGCGGTCGCGTCGGGCGCCGCGCCCAACGCGTCCAGCAGTCGCGCCCGGTGACGGGGATAGTTGGCGTGCGTCCGCACCCAGCCGTCCGCGGTCCGCCAGAACCGGGACAGCGGCGCGAACGAGACCGGTGCGCGCCCGTCGATCGTCAGATGCCGTTCGCTGACGAACGCCGTGGCGACGGCGCCGTCGTCCAGGGTCACCAGCGGCACCTGCGCGAGCCCGGCCCGGCGGGCCCCCAACTCGGCGGCGGCCAGCGCGCACACGCCCACGCAGGCGCGCGCCGATGCGCGTACGGGCAGCCGGGCTTCCAGCGCACCCGCACGCACCACGGTCGAGACCCCGGGAAGCAGCGCGGGGTCTCCGCCCAGCTCCTGCCACGCGGCGGCCATCGGTGAATGTGTCATACCGGCACTATGCAGCGTGGACCCGATCAACAGGGGAGGCGCCCGGGGACGACGCGGCCCCGGCCGCCGCGGTGGCGGGCCGGGGCCGTGGAGCATCGGCAGCTGCTACTTGACCGCCCGCAGGGCGTTGACGATGCCGAATCCGTAGAAACCGTTCACGTGCTTGCCGCCCACGCAGGTCGCGTCGACGACGCCGTCACCGTTCCCGTCGTACGGGTCCGTCGGGCAACCCGGGTTGTCCGCCTGGGCCTTGAGGAGGACCTGGAGCTGAGCGGGCGTCGCCCAGGGGTACTTGGACTTCAGCAGCGCGGCCACGCCGGCGACGTGCGGCGTCGCCATCGAGGTGCCCTGGAGGTAGGCGTACTGGTTGTTCGGCATCGTGGACAGGATGCGGCCGTTCTGCGACGGCGTGTCCGGGATCTGGTACCGGTCGCCGCCGGGCGCCGCGACGTCGATGACGCCGTCGCCGTAGCTGGAGAAGTACGACTTGGCGCCCTTGACGCCGGTCGAGGAGACCGTGACGACACCGGGCAACTGGGTCGGGATGTCGGAGCACTTGTGCGGGTCGACCGTCCGCGTGGTCGGGGTCGAGTCGTCGGGGCTGGAGGCGTCGGTCAGCGCGTCCGCGTCGAGGTCGTCGTTGGAGTTGCCCGCCGCGGCGACATTCAGCGTGCCCTTCTTCTGGGCGTACAGCTGGGCCCGGTTGACGGCGTCGACGATGGCCTTCTGGTCGGGGTCGTCGAGGCAGTTGTACAGCCACGGGTCCACGTAGTAGCTGTTGTTGGTGATCTCGACGCCGTGGTCGGCGGCGAACACGAAGGCGCACACGACGCTCTCCGGGAAGAACAGCTGGGTGGAGTCGGGCTCGGCCACGGTGATGCCGGAGACCTTCACGCCGGGCGCGACACCCGCGACGCCGATGCCGTTGCGGGCCGCCGCGATCTCCCCCGCCACATGCGTGCCGTGATAGTGGTCGGCGTCCACCGGGCGCCACGCACCGAACGAGGTGTCCGGCTTCCCGCCCACACAGTTCGCGGACTGCGAGGGGGAGAAGTTCGGCGCGATGTCCGGGTGTGTGTCGTCGACGCCGACGTCGATCACGGCGACGGTCACCTTCTTGCTGCCCGGGTTGATCGCGGCCGCCTTGTCGGCGCCTATCGCGCGCAGATCCCACTGATCGGCCTCGAGGGGCTCCTCGCCGACGCCGGCGGTCTTCGCGACCCTGGCGGCCTCGGCGGCCGACAGCACCTGCGCCGCGCCCTCGTCCGTCGTCGCCGCGGGGGCCAGCGGCGAGGTACGGGTGGCACCGGCCGACTGCACCCCGCGCGCCGTCCGGATCTGCCGGCCGAAGTCCGGGTTCGCCGAGTGGACGACGATCACGCCGATCTGCTCGTAGGCGATGACGACACTGCCGCCGGCCGCGCCGATCGCCTTCTTCACCGACTCGATCGTGCGGTGGTCCGTCTTCGTATTGACCACGTACGAGAGGTTCGGCCCGTCCGCGGTCGTCGCGGCGGGCGCGGTGAGCGGGGCGGCCGATGCGGCACCCGGGAGGAAACCGAGTGAGGCGGTGAGCGACACAACGACCGGCACGGCGAGGGCAAGACGGCGTCTGGAACGCAGATGAGCCATGGGATCTCCACATCATCCGGAAAACGGAGCTGCCCGAACACGGATGGTGCTCGGGCAGGTACATGACGGAATGTGCAGGCCGAAGCTATCCTCCCGGCGCCCGGGCCAGCAATGACTTGCGGCGACGACTTCCGAAAGAAGTCGGGGGAGTTGAACCGGTCCACGCGTGGCGCCGTGACCTTGAGCAGGGAGCCCGTGGACGATCGAGCCCCCTGTTCGGATCACGGAACGGATGCGCGTCCTCGCACTCCGTGACGTGAACCCACGCCACTGTGAGGTCGAAGCCGCATGTCCGTACCCGAACCGCCCCCGCCCCCGTCCTCGTCGGCGAGCCCCGATTCGCCACCGCCCCCGTCCCCGTCGGCGAGCCCCGACTCGCCCCCGCCCACCGTCGTATCCGCACCCGCAACGCGAGGAGACACCGTGGCCACCGACGCACCGCCACCCTCGAAAACCGGAGCCCCGCTTCCTTCCACCGCGGAGTTCGTCGAGATGCAGGAGAGCGCCGAATTCGGTGAACTCCGCAGCTCCCACCGCTCCTTCGCCTTTCCGCTGACCGTCGGATTCATCCTCTGGTACCTGCTGTACGTGCTGCTCTCGAACTACGCGGGCGACTTCATGGGCACCAAGCTGTTCGGCAACGTCAACGTCGCCCTGGTCCTCGGCCTCGCCCAGTTCCTCACCACGTTCCTCATCGCCTGGTGGTACTCGCGGCACGCCGCCAGTCAGCTCGACCCCAAGGCCGACGCCATCAAGTCCCGGATGGAGGGCGGCGCATGAGCTCCGTACAGACCACCGCGCACACGACCGTGCTGGCCGCGGGCGAGGCGAGCGAGCACCGCCCGCTGATCATCACCCTGTTCGCGGTGTTCGTCGCCGCGACGCTCGTCATCACCGTCTGGGCGGGCCGCCAGACCAAGGACGCCGCCGACTTCTACGCGGGCGGCCGCCAGTTCACCGGCTTCCAGAACGGACTCGCCGTCTCCGGCGACTACATGTCCGCCGCGTCCTTCCTCGGCATCGCCGGCGCGATCGCCCTCTTCGGCTACGACGGCTTCCTCTACTCGATCGGCTTCCTGGTCGCCTGGCTGGTCGCCCTGCTCCTGGTCGCCGAGCCGCTGCGCAACTCCGGCCGGTACACGATGGGTGACGTCCTCGCCTACCGCATGCGCCAGCGCCCGGTCCGTACGGCCGCGGGCACCTCGACCATCGTCGTGTCGATCTTCTACCTGCTGGCCCAGATGGCGGGCGCGGGCGTCCTCGTCTCGCTGCTTCTCGGCATCACCAGCGACGCCGGAAAGATCGGCATCGTCGCGCTCGTCGGCGTCCTGATGATCGTGTACGTCACCATCGGCGGCATGAAGGGCACCACCTGGGTGCAGATGGTCAAGGCGGTCCTGCTGATCGCCGGCGCACTGCTGCTCACCTTCCTGGTGCTGCTGAAGTTCAACTTCAACATCTCCGACCTGCTCGGCAAGGCCGCCGAGAACAGTGGCAAGGGCTCCCCCTTCCTTGAACCGGGCCTCAAGTACGGCGCCACCTCCACCACCAAGCTGGACTTCATCTCCCTCGGCATGGCGCTGGTCCTCGGCACCGCGGGCCTGCCGCACATCCTGATCCGTTTCTACACCGTGCCCACCGCCAAGACCGCGCGGAAGTCGGTCAACTGGGCGATCGGCCTCATCGGCGCCTTCTACCTGATGACCCTCGCGCTCGGCTTCGGCGCCGCCGCGCTGATCAAGCCGGACGAGATCATCGCCTCCAACAAGGCGGGCAACACGGCGGCACCCCTGCTCGCCCTGCACCTCGGCGGCGTCGACTCCAGCTGGGGCGCGATCCTGCTCGCCACGATCTCCGCCGTCGCCTTCGCCACGATCCTCGCGGTCGTCGCGGGACTGACGCTGGCCTCGTCCTCGTCGTTCGCGCACGACATCTACGCGAACGTCATCAAGAAGGGGCAGGCGTCGGAGAAGCAGGAGATGAGGGCCGCCAGGTACGCGACGGTCGGCATCGGCGCCGTGTCGATCCTGCTCGGCGCCCTCGCCCGCGACCTCAACGTCGCCGGTCTGGTCGCGCTCGCCTTCGCGGTCGCCGCCTCCGCCAACCTGCCGACGATCCTCTACAGCCTGTTCTGGAAGAAGTTCACCACCCAGGGCGCGCTCTGGTCGATCTACGGCGGTCTGGTCACGGCCGTCGGCCTGGTGCTGTTCTCCCCGGTGGTCTCGGGCAAGCCCACCTCGATGTTCCCGGACGTCGACTTCCACTGGTTCCCGCTGGAGAACCCGGGCCTCATCTCCATCCCGGTCGGCTTCCTGCTCGGCTGGCTGGGCACCTTCCTGTCCAAGGAGGAGCCGGACGCCGGGAAGTACGCCGAACTGGAGGTCCGCTCCCTGACGGGCACCGGAGCACACTGAGGCACCGGCATCGCGCGGGCTCGTCGTGGGCCACCGGTGGGACCACCACTGGTAGGTCCCTACGACGGGCCCGCGCCGCGTCTCGTGGGATCGGGCCACTGTCGTCGTCAGTCCCGTCACGTAGGCTCACAGGTGTTCGGGAAATGTGATCGGCAACGAGGGAGGGGGCCCACGTGCTCATCGACACCTACGGCCGGGTGGCCACCGACCTGCGCGTCTCACTGACGGATCGGTGCAACCTCCGCTGTACGTACTGCATGCCCGAAGAGGGCCTGCAGTGGCTGGCCAAGCCCGACCTGCTCACGGACGACGAGATCGTCCGCCTGATAGAGATCGCGGTCACCGGCCTCGGCATCGAAGAGGTCCGTTTCACCGGAGGCGAGCCCCTGCTGCGCCCCGGCCTCGTCGGCATCGTCGAGCGGGTCGCGGCGCTCGCCCCCCGCCCCCAGATGTCCCTCACGACCAACGGCATCGGCCTCAAGCGCACCGCGGCCGCCCTGAAGGCCGCGGGCCTGGACCGGGTGAACGTCTCGCTGGACACCCTGCGCCCCGACGTCTTCAAGACCCTCACCCGCCGAGACCGCCACAGGGACGTCATCGACGGCCTCGAAGCGGCCCGCGACGCCGGCCTGACCCCCGTCAAGGTCAACTCGGTCCTCATGCCGGGCCTGAACGCCGACGAAGCCCCGGACCTGCTGGCCTGGGCCGTGGAGCACGACTACGAACTCCGCTTCATCGAGCAGATGCCCCTGGACGCCCAGCACGGCTGGAAGCGCGACGGCATGGTCACCGCCGGGGACATCCTGGCCTCGCTGCGCACCCGTTTCGAGCTCACCGAGGAAGGCGCCGACGAGCGGGGTTCCGCACCCGCCGAGCGGTGGATCGTCGACGGCGGACCGCAGCGCGTCGGCGTGATCGCCTCGGTCACCCGCCCGTTCTGCTCGGCCTGCGACCGCACCCGCCTCACCGCCGACGGACAGGTGCGCACCTGTCTCTTCGCGACCGAGGAGACCGATCTGCGCGCCGCGCTGCGCTCGGGAGCGCCCGACGAGGAGATCGCCCGTATCTGGCGCGTCGCGATGTGGGGAAAGAAGGCGGGCGCGGGCCTGGACGACCCGTCGTTCGTCCAGCCCGACCGCCCGATGTCGGCGATCGGCGGCTGACGAGGTCCGCCGCCTAGTCCTCGCCGCGCTCCGCCGACGGCGAAGCGTCCCACTCGTCCAGCTTCACGACGTCCTTCAGGAACCCGCGTACACCGAGGAACTGCGACAGGTGCTCGCGGTGCTCCTCGCACGCGAGCCAGGTCTTCCTGCGCTCGGGCGTGTGCAGCTTCGGGTTGTTCCAGGCGAGCACCCACACGGCATCCGCACGGCAGGCCTTGGCCGAGCAGACGGGGGAGGCGGGATCGGATCCGGGGGCGTTCAGGTTCACGCTGCCGACCCTAGCCGAGGCCTCACATCACGCGTTCCGCACGGTCGGCCGGCTGTCCGTGGAAGCGACCCCTGTCGCACATAAAGGCGACGCCGAGCAGCCACGGGGGGAGCTGCCCGGCGTCGGTCCGTCGCTCCGACGGGGGATGCGGAGCGCGTAAGAAGTATGTCACGGGTAACCCGCCGCCCGGCACTGGAACAACATGATTGATCTGAGCTTTTCTTGAGCTTGCCGGGCCCCGGTATTCCGCTTTCGGAGGATCCTCCGCCGCCGTCACAGGGCCGATCCGGCAAGGGTCCGCAGCACGATCGGGGGTGGACCGAGCCCGGCTCGGCCTCAGCTCAGGTCGTGCGGCTCGGTCCGCAACGGCACCCCGGGATCGGCCGCCGCGTCCTGGGGAACCGACTCCCCGGAGTCGTCCGCCCGAGGCGGCGTGATCATCGGACGCGACGGCGCGGCGACGAACGTCGAGGGGAGCGAGGGCGTGTTCTCGCGGCCCGCGTTGGCGATGACCACGGCGATGTACGGCAGGACGAGCCCGAGGACCAGAGCGACGATGGCGACATGGCGTTCGACGTTCCACAGAGTGGCCGCCAGGATCACGGACACCGTACGGACGGACATGGAGATGACGTAGCGGCGCTGCCGGCCGCGGACGTCGTCGTCCAGTCCCTGCCTGGCTCCGGTGATCCGGAAGACCTGGACGTTGCTGTGCTTCCTGATCACGCTCCACCACCCGCCTGCGTCGGACGCTCCCCGGTCCGTACCTGGTACGAACCCGTCGAGGAAGAGGGCCCGGACTCCTTCCACGGTACGCCGCGCCTGCGCCGCCTTCGAGACCGGGGCATGTCCTGACCGGCTGGACACGGTGCGTCGTAGCGCGTATGGCTCCGCCCGACATGCGCCGTATGGCTGACGGCAAGAAACTGACGGTACTGCTCACACAGAGCGGCACTAGGAGGCAGACATGGGCTGGTTGTGGGCGATCATCGTCGGGTTCGTGCTGGGCCTGATCGCCAAGGCGATCATTCCCGGCAAGCAGCACAGCCCGCTCTGGCTGACCACCATCTTCGGCATCCTCGGAGCGATCGTCGGCAACGCGATCGCCCGGGGCATCGGCATTGGCGAGACACGCGGCATCGACTGGGGCCGGCACGCTCTGCAGCTGGCCGCCGCGATCGTCCTCGTGTTCCTCGGCGACATGCTCTACATGGCCGTACGGGGCGACAAGGCGAAGGCCTGAGACCGGCGGTCGGGAGAAGGTCTGAGACTGCGCCCGACCGCCCGACCGCCCGACCGCCCGACCGCCCGACCGACCGCCCGGGAGACGGCGTGAGTACCGCGGTACGGCGAAGGGGGCGGCCCCCGTCAGGGAGCCGCCCCCTTCCCGTGCGCGGAGCAGGCTCAGACGCCCGTGACCTCGACCGCGGCCAGGCTCTTCTTGCCCCGGCGCAGCACCAGCCAGCGTCCGTGCAGCAGGTCCTCCTTGGCGGGGACCGCGTCCTCGGTGGCGACCTTCACGTTGTTCACGTAGGCCCCGCCCTCCTTGACCGTGCGGCGCGCGGCGGACTTGCTGGCCACCAGGCCGACCTCCGCGAAGAGGTCCACGACGAGACCCGCCTCGGCGACCTGGATGTGCGGCACCTCGGACAGGGCCGCGCTGAGCGTCCGCTCGTCGAGCCCGGTCAGCTCGCCCTGCCCGAACAGGGCCTTGGACGCGGCGATCACGGCGGCGGTCTGGTCGGCGCCGTGCACCAGCGTCGTCAGCTCCTCGGCCAGCGCGCGCTGGGCGGCACGGGCCTGGGGACGCTCCTCGGTCTGCTTCTCCAGCTCCTCCAGCTCCTCGGGCGACCTGAACGACAGGATCCGCATGTACGTCGAGACGTCACGGTCGTCCACGTTCAGCCAGAACTGGTAGAAGGCGTACGGCGTCGTCATCTCGGGGTCGAGCCAGATGGCGCCGCCCTCGGTCTTGCCGAACTTGGTGCCGTCCGCCTTGACCATCAGCGGCGTCGCCAGCGCGTGCACGTGGGCCCCCGGCTCCAGGCGGTGGATCAGATCCAGGCCCGCCGTGAGGTTGCCCCACTGGTCGCTGCCGCCCTGCTGCAACGTACAGCCGTAGCGCCGGTACAGCTCCAGGAAGTCCATGCCCTGGAGCAGCTGGTAGCTGAACTCCGTGTAGCTGATGCCCTCCTCGGATTCCAGGCGACGGGCCACCGAGTCCTTCGTCAGCATCTTGTTGACGCGGAAGTGCTTGCCGATGTCCCGCAGGAACTCGATGGCCGACAGGCCGGCCGTCCAGTCGAGGTTGTTCACCATGACCGCGGCGTTCTCGCCCTCGAAGGACAGGAACGGCTCGATCTGCGAACGCAGGCGCGTCACCCAGTTCGCGACCGTCTCCGGGTCGTTCAGGGTGCGCTCGGCCGTCGGGCGCGGGTCGCCGATCTGGCCCGTGGCCCCGCCGACCAGGGCGAGCGGGCGCAGCCCCGCCTGCTGGAGGCGACGCATGGTGAGCACCTGCACCAGGTGCCCGACGTGCAGGCTGGCCGCGGTCGGGTCGAAGCCGCAATAGAACGTGACGGGACCGTCCGCGAGCGCCTTGCGCAATGCATCTTCGTCGGTGGACAGGGAGAACAGCCCCCGCCACTTCAGCTCGTCGACGATGTCCGTCACGGTTCTCGTATCTCCTTGGGTGGTCTCGTGAATCAGGTACGAGGTTATACGCCCTGGCTGACAGAGCTCATATTGAAGTCCGGCACCCGCAGGGCGGGCATCGCGGCCCTGGTGAACCAGTCGCTCCATTCCCGGGGCAGCGTCTTCTCCGTCCGCCCCGCTTCCACGGCCCGTCCCAGCAGCCCCACGGGCGACTCGTTGAACCGGAAGTTGTTCACCTCGCCCACGACCTGGCCGTTCTCGACGAGGTAGACCCCGTCCCGGGTGAGCCCGGTCAGCAGCAGCGTCGCCGGGTCGACCTCACGGATGTACCAGAGGCAGGTCAGCAGCAGACCGCGCTCGGTGGCGGCGACCATCTCCTCCAGCGAGCGGTCCTCGCCGCCGTCGAGGACGAGGTTCCCGATCGACGGGGTCACCGGCAGCCCGGTCAGGTCGGCGCTGTGCCGGGTGGTGGACAGATGCCGCAGCTCGCCCTCGCGGATCCAGTCGGTGGCCTTCAGCGGGAGCCCGTTGTCGAACACGGAGGCGTCGTCGCCCGAGGAGTGGGTGAGGACGAAGGGGGCGGACTCCAGGCCCGGCTCGTTCGGGTCACTGCGGAGCGTCAGCGGCAGCTCGGTGAGCCGCTCGCCGATCCGGGTGCCGCCCCCGGGCTTGCTGAAGACGGTCCGGCCCTCCGCCGCGTCCCGGGCGGCGGCCGACCACATCTGGTAGATCAGCAGGTCCGCCACGGCGGTCGGCGGCAGCAGCGTCTCGTAGCGCCCGGCGGGCAGGTCGATGCGCCGCTGCGCCCAGCCCAGCCGTACGGCCAGTTCCGCGTCCATCGCCGCCGGGTCGACGTCCTTGAAGTCCCGCGTCGAGCGGCCGGCCCAGGCCGAGCGCGTACGGTCCGGGGACTTGGCGTTGAGCTCCAGCGTGCCGTTCGGCTGGTCGTGCCGCAGCCGCAGCCCCGTCGACGTGCCGAGGTAGCTGGAGACGAGTTCGTGATTGGCGAAGCCGTACAGCTCGCGGCCGCCGGCACGCGCGCGTGCGAACGATTCGCCGAGCGCCGGAGCGAAGTCGGCGAAGACGGTGGAGGAGGTCTCCGCGGGCGCGTCCGTGAAGTCGGGGGACTCCGGCACGCCCGTGACCAGCGGCCGGCCGTCCTCGGCGGGACCGGCGCCCCGCGCCGCGGCCTCGGCCGCCCGCACGAGGGGCTCCAGCTCGTCGGCGGTCACCGCCGAGCGCGAGACCACACCGGACGAGGTGCCCTCGCGGCCGTCGACGGTGGCGATCACGGTGAGCGTGCGCCCGCGTGTGACCCCGTTCGTGGTGAGGGCGTTGCCCGCCCAGCGCAGGTTGGCGGTGGACTGCTCGTCGGCGATCACCACACAGCCGTCGGCGCGGGACAGTTCGAGGGCGCGCTCGACGACCTCGTGGGGCTTGCTCGTACGGGTGCTCATCGACCGGCCTCCGACGTGGTGTTGAGGATGTTGACACCCTTGAAGAGGGCGGACGGGCAGCCGTGCGACACCGCGGCGACCTGGCCCGGCTGAGCCTTGCCGCAGTTGAAGGCGCCGCCGAGGACATACGTCTGCGGGCCGCCCACCGCGGCCATCGAACCCCAGAAGTCGGTGGTCGTGGCCTGGTAGGCGACATCGCGGAGCTGACCCGTGATCCGGCCGTTCTCGATCTTGAAGAAACGCTGACCGGTGAACTGGAAGTTGTAGCGCTGCATGTCGATGGACCAGGACCGGTCGCCGACGACGTAGATGCCGCGGTCGACGCCCCCGATCAGGTCCTCGGTGGCCAGCCCGCCGGGGTCCGGCTGGAGGGACACGTTGGCCATGCGCTGCACGGGCACATGCCCGGGGGAGTCGGCGTACGCGCATCCGTTGGAACGGTCGAAGCCGGTCAGCCTCGCGATCCGCCGGTCCAGCTGGTAGCCGACGAGCGTGCCGTCCTTCACCAGGTCCCAGGACTGGCCCGCGACGCCCTCGTCGTCGTACCCGACGGTCGCCAGGCCGTGCTCGGCGGTGCGGTCGCCGGTCACGTTCATCAGCTCGGAGCCGTACCTGAGCTTGCCGAGCTGGTCGAAGGTGGCGAAGGACGTCCCGGCGTACGCGGCCTCGTAGCCGAGCGCGCGGTCCAGCTCGGTGGCGTGCCCGATGGACTCGTGGATGGTCAGCCACAGGTTGGACGGGTCGACGACGAGGTCGTACAGCCCCGCCTCGACGCTCGGCGCCCGCATCTTCTCCGCGAGCAGCTCGGGAATCCGTTCCAGCTCGGAGTCCCAGTCCCAGCCCGTGCCCCTCAGGTACTCCCAGCCGCGCCCGACGGGCGGCGCGATCGTCCGCATCGAGTCGAACTCGCCGCTGGACTCGTCGACGGCGACCGCGGTGAGCTGCGGATGCAGCCGCACCCGCTGCTGCGTGGTCACGGTCCCGGCGGTGTCGGCGTAGAACTTGTTCTCGTGCACGGTCATCAGCGAGGCGTCGACATGGTTGACGCCGTCGGCCGCCAGCAGCCGCGCGCTCCAGTCCGAGAGCAGCCCCGCCTTCTCCTCGTCCGGCACGGAGAAGGGATCGATCTCGTACGAGGAGATCCACGTCCGGTCGGCGTGCACCGGCTCGTCCGCCAGCTCGACGCGCTCGTCGGAACCGGCAGCCTTGATCACCTGGGCCGACAGCTTCGCCATCGCCACGGCCTGCGAGGCGACCTTCGCGGCCGCGTCCATCGTCAGGTCCACGCCCGACGCGAACCCCCAGGTGCCGCCGTGCACGACCCGTACCGCGTACCCCAGGTCGGTGGTGTCCGACGATCCGGCCAGCTTGGCGTCGCGCAGCCGCAAGGACGCGCTGCGCACCCGCTCGAACCGGAAGTCCGCGTGGTCGGCGCCCAGCGCCCGCGCCCGCGCGAGCGCGGCGTCGGCGAGTGCGCGCAGCGGTAGCGCCGTGAAGGCTTCGTCGATGGAATGAGGCACCGAGGTCTCCCTGCTGTCGTGGCCCGTCGGGTCCGATCATGTCGCGCCTGCGGGTCCGGCGGCCACGCCTTTGCCGTCACCGGGCGCGTCTTTCGGCCTTGCCGCCTCGGCTTTCTGTAGGGATCCGACAGCAGGCACCCGGAGCCACTGTCGGTGCCCGATTCTCTGAGAGGCCGAGCGGACCGATAGGTTTTCGTGGAAGGCGCCTGTAATGCAGGGGTTTCATTCCGCTATCGAAAGGGTGATCCGTTGAGCCGCTCGGTTCTCGTCACCGGAGGCAACCGGGGCATCGGCCTCGCCATCGCCCGCGCATTCGCCGACGCAGGCGACAAGGTCGCGATCACGTACCGGTCCGGTGAGCCGCCGGCCGGCTTCCTGGCGGTCAAGTGCGACATCACCGACACCGAGCAGGTGGAGCAGGCCTACAAGGAGATCGAGGCCGAGCACGGCCCGGTCGAGGTCCTGGTCGCCAACGCCGGCGTCACCAAGGACCAGCTCCTGATGCGCATGTCCGAGGAGGACTTCACCTCGGTCATCGACACGAACCTCACCGGCGCCTTCCGCGTCGTCAAGCGCGCCAACCGTGGCATGCTGCGGGCCAAGAAGGGCCGCGTCGTCCTCATCTCGTCGGTCGTCGGGCTGCTCGGCTCCGCGGGGCAGGCGAACTACGCCGCGTCCAAGGCCGCCCTTGTCGGCTTCGCGCGTTCGCTCGCCCGGGAACTCGGCTCGCGCAACCTCACCTTCAACGTCGTCGCGCCCGGCTTCGTCGACACCGACATGACGCAGGCGCTCACCGACGAGCAGCGCGCGAACATCGTGTCGCAGGTGCCGCTTGGCCGCTACGCGCAGCCCGAGGAGATCGCCGCGACGGTGCGGTTCCTCGCCTCGGACGACGCTTCGTACATCACTGGAGCCGTCATCCCGGTTGACGGCGGACTGGGAATGGGTCACTGATCACCATGAGCGGAATTCTCGAGGGCAAGCGCGTCCTCATCACCGGTGTGCTGATGGAGTCCTCCATCGCCTTCCACACCGCCAAGCTGGCCCAGGAGCAGGGCGCCGAGATCATCCTGACCGCGTTCCCGCGGCCCACGCTGACCGAGCGCATCGCCAGGAAGCTCCCGAAGCCCACCAAGGTCATCGAGCTCGACGTCACCAACGACGAGCACCTCGGCCGCCTCGCCGAAGTCGTGGGCGAGGAGCTGGGCAACCTCGACGGCGTCGTGCACTCCATCGGCTTCGCGCCGCAGGACGCCCTCGGCGGCAACTTCCTCAACACGCCGTTCGAGTCGGTCGCCACGGCCATGCACGTGTCGGCGTTCTCCCTGAAGTCGCTGACCATGGCCTGCCTGCCGCTGATGCAGAACGGCGGCTCCGTCGTCGGCCTCACCTTCGACGCGCAGTACGCCTGGCCGCAGTACGACTGGATGGGCCCGGCCAAGGCCGCCCTGGAGGCCACCAGCCGCTACATGGCGCGCGACCTGGGCAAGCAGAACATCCGCTGCAACCTCATCTCGGCGGGCCCGATCGGCTCCATGGCCGCCAAGTCCATCCCGGGCTTCGGCGAGCTCGCCTCGGTGTGGGACAGCCGCGCGCCCCTGGAGTGGGACCTCAAGGACCCGGAGCCGGCCGGCAAGGGCGTCGTCGCCCTGCTGAGCGACTGGTTCCCGAAGACCACGGGCGAGATCATCCACGTGGACGGCGGTCTGCACGCCATCGGCGCGTAAGCGCCCACGCACGGCGTCGACGCCCCGTTTCCCGCAGCGCGCGGGGAGCGGGGCGTCGCCCGTTCGGCCCATTCGACCGGGCGCCCCGGACCCCGTGGCCCGCAGGCTGGAAGGACGCACCGCCCCGCAGCCGTACGGCCGAGGAGGTCCCCTTGTGCGCCTGTCCCGCCGCTTTGCTCCGGTGTTCGCCGCTGTCGCTCTGGTGATGGCCGTGCCGTACGACGCGATGCCCCACCCACGCGTGGAGGGCGTGAACGCGGGGTCCCGGCCCGCCGCGCCCCAGCCGTTCGGCGCCGCGTGCCGGACCACGGTCACCGGCTCCCATGTCGTCGCGTACTGCCACAACCCCTATGTGGACACCGACCGCGTCCGGCTGCACATCGAGTGCGCCCGCTGGTGGGACATCGACACCGACAGCGCCCCGGTCGACGTGGGACCCGCGGCCACGGTGCGGCTGACCGGCCGGTGCTGGAAGGAGGTCCGCGCGGTCTGGATCACCCACGGGACCTGACGTGAGCCGCCGGGACCTGGGACCTGTCGGTCAGCCGCCGGGGCGGATGCCCTGCGCCTGTCCCGGGCCGCCCGGCCGTCCCGGCCGGCACTGGAACGGATAGCTCGCGGCTTCCGCGGCCGCGGCCTCCGCGTCGCCCGTGCGGATCGCGTCGACCAGTCGCGCGTGGTCCATGTACGTCTCCGGCGTCAGTTCCTTGCCGACGTCCTCGCGCAGCCAGTCGCGCAGCACCTCTCCCAGATCCGCGTACATCGCCGTCATGACGTCATTGCGGGACGCGGCCACCACCGCCATGTGGAAAGTCGCGTCGGCGGCCACGAAGGCCTCCGCGTCGCCCGATTCCCAGGCCTCCTCGCGGCGTACGAGGAGCGCGTCCAGCTGCTTGAGATCGCGCTCGGTGCGCCGCTCGGCGGCCAGCCTGGCGGCGCTCGACTCCAGGGTGGAACGCAGTTCGGCGATGTGCCGCGGGTCGGCGTCCGCGAACCGGCGGTGCATCACGCCCGCCAGCTCGCTGGTCGCCACGACGTAGGTGCCGGAGCCCTGCCGGATGTCCAGCAGCCCGTTGTGGGCGAGCGCCCGGACCGCCTCACGCACCGTGTTGCGGGCGACACCGAGCTGATCGACGAGCTCCGGCTCGGTGGGGATACGGGACCCCACCGGCCACTCGCCCGAGGTGATCTGGTTCCGCAGCTCGGAGATGACCTGCTCGGACAGGGCCGAACGGCGGGGGTGGCTCAGCGGCATGACGGTCCTTCGTACGGGCCCGAGTGTGGTCGTTCGCGCCGGGCTACAGGATCCGGAGATTAACGCAGCGGGTTGGACAGCCAATCATCCCATGATTCTATGATGGGGAGCATGGCCCCCGAGGAAACCCGGACGACGATGACGTCCCCAGCGATACGTCGCTCCACCGAGAGCACGGCACCCGGAACGCCCGCCACGCGCGCGTGGACGACGCGGCTCGTGGTCGTCGGCATCGTCCTCACCGCGCTCAACCTGCGCCCGGCCATCACCAGCCTCGGCGCCCTCCTCGAAGAAGTGCGCGACGGGCTCGGCATGAGCGGCAGCGTCGCCGGCCTGCTCACCTCCGTGCCGCCCCTCTGCTTCGCCGTCTTCGGGGTGACGGCCCCCCGGCTCGCCCGCCGCTTCGGGCCCGCCGCCGTCGTCTGCGCGGGCATGGTCGCCATCACGACGGGCCTGGCCCTGCGCCCGTACATCGGGGGCACGGCCGGCTTCCTGGCCGCCAGCGCGCTCGCGCTCATGGGCATCGCCGTCAGCAACGTCCTGATGCCCGTCATCGTCAAGCGCTGGTTCCCCGACCGGGTCGGGTCCATGACGGGCCTGTACTCGATGGCCCTCGCGCTCGGCACCTCGACCGCGGCCGCGGTGACCGTCCCCATGACCGGCGCCCTGGGAGGCGACTGGCAGTCCGGGCTCGTGGTCTGGGCCGGACTCGCGGCGGCGGCCGTCCTCCCGTGGATTGCGCTGGTACGCACGCGGGGCGCCGTATCCCGCCCCGACGACCGCGCGTCTGCCGCGTCCGGCAGCACCCGGCACGAGCCCGACGGCCTGCGCATCACCCGCAGCCGTACCGCCTGGGCGCTCGCCGTCTTCTTCGGCCTCCAGGCCACCGCCGCCTACATCACGATGGGCTGGATGGCGCAGATCTTCCGCGACGCGGGCGTCGCCGCCGGCACCGCCGGACTGCTCCTCGCTGTCACGATGGTGATGGGTGTGCCGCTGGCCTTCGTCATCCCGCGCCTCGCCACCCGCCTGGCCCACCAGGGGCCCATCGTGGTCGCCCTCGGCGTCTGCGGGCTCGCCGGTTACGCGGGCCTCTATCTGGCACCTGCGGCGGGTGCCTGGGCCTGGGCCCTGCTGCTCGGCGTCTCCAACTGCGCCTTTCCGCTGGCCCTCACCATGGTCGGCATGAGGGCCCGGACCGGCGCGGGCGTCGCCAAGCTGTCGGCGTTCGCCCAGAGCACCGGCTATCTGCTCTCGATCCCGGGCCCCCTGCTCGTGGGCGTGCTCTACCAGCACAGCGGCGGCTGGGGCCTGCCGCTCGCGATGATGGCGGCGCTGATGATTCCGCAGATCGGCGTCGGCATCCTGGCGGGCCGCGACCGCACGGTGGAGGACGAGGCGGCGGGCTGACCCCTGGCCCGGCCGCCGCCGGGGAGGCGGGCCCCGGCGGCGGCCGGGCGCACCCGTGGTGCGAGAATGACCGCATGCCTGTGCTCGACCCGAACCCCCCGAACGGTCAGAAGAAGCTGCTCCTCGTGTTCGGCGCGATGCTGGCCATCACGGTGATCATCGGCATCGTCGCGTCCATCGCGTCACCGTGAACGGCGAAGCCCCGCGCCCGGCGGCGTCGCGCTGACCGCCGCGGCATCCGTGCCGTGACGCCCCGCTCGCCCCTCCGGGACACGTCGTCCCCGACGGCGACCCGCTCTCGGGCCCGGGGGTGGGGCTAACCCCCCGTCCCCTAGGGGGTGAGTGTCAGGGTCAAGTGGGTGGATCACCGGATGGGTTGAGGACCGCGGAGTCCGTAGTTTCGAGTTGTGGCCGCGAGAGGCGGCCCAGGGACCACTCGAAGACTCACGGAGGCGGCATGTCGGCCCATACGCACACCCGGCCCCACCCGGCGACCACGGGCCGCGTGGACATCCGACTGCCCTGGTGGGCCCTCGCCCTGCCGGTGCTCGCCTTCGTTACCCTGCTGCTCATGATCCTCAACCCGGCGGACGCGCATGCCGCGGGCAGCGACCCGGCGATCACGCACGTGTTCGAACGTATCCAGCAGACCGTACTGAACAACACCCCGTGAGCCGCTCCGGCCCCGCGCCCCGTCGCACCCCCTGGCGCCCCTGAGCCCCACCACTCGCCCCACCGGCTCACCACGGCAGCCCATGCCACCTCGGCAGACCGCGCCGGAACAGCCGTACGGCCGCCGAACCGCCGCCCGCCGCCGAACCGTCCCCGGTCGAACCGCGCCCTCCCCGGTCGAACCGCGCCCTTCCCCGAAGACGGGCGCCGCCCCGCTCCCGGGCAGACCTCTTCACCCATGAAGGGGTACGGCATCACCCCTGACGGGGCAGGGCATCACCCCCGCCGGGGGAGCGCATCAACTCCCTGCGCCCCATGGCATGTTTCGTGCGAAGCTGGGACGCATGAGCGTCGCAGAACCCCGCAGGATTGTCCTCTTCCGGCATGCGAAAGCCGACTGGCCGCAGATGTCCGACCATGAGCGGCCGCTCGCCGACCGGGGCCGCATGGACGCCGCCGTCGCCGGACGCAGGCTGGCCGACACCGGCATCCCCTTCGACCTGGCCCTCTGCTCCACCGCGATCCGGACCCGCGAGACGTGGAAGCACGCCGTCCAGGAGCTCCCGCACCGGCCGAAAACGGTCTATGAGGAGCGGCTCTACGAAGCCTCGCCCGGCGAGCTGATCGCCGTGCTCAACGAAACCCCGGACGACGCGACGGACGTGATCCTCATCGGTCACAACCCGGGCGTACACGGCCTCGCCGACATCCTGGCGGGCCGGGCCGAGGGCGACACCCGCGCCCGGATGAACGCCCATGGTTTCCACACCGCCGCTTTCGCGGTGCTCTCCTTCGACGGCCCGTGGAAATCGCTGGAGCCCGGATCGGCCGCCCTGACCGACTACTGGGCGCCGACGGAGTGAACCCACCCCTACGTCGACGGGGGCCCGGCACCACCACGGTGCCGGGCCCCCGTCCGTCGTAGGACGTCACTCAGTGGGCGATGTCGTCCTTGTGCATGTCGGCGGCCTCGACCTCTTCACGGGTGACGCCCAGCAGATACAGGACCGTGTCGAGGAACGGGAAGTTCACCGCGGTGTGCGCGGCCTGCCGCACCACCGGCTTGGCGTTGAACGCGACCCCGAGGCCGGCGGCGTTGAGCATGTCGAGGTCGTTGGCGCCGTCGCCGATCGCCACGGTCTGGGCCAGCGGCACCCCGGCCTCGGCGGCGAACCGGCGCAGCAGCCGCGCCTTGCCCGCCCGGTCCACGATCTCCCCGGTGACCCGGCCGGTCAGCTTCCCGTCGACGATCTCCAGCGTGTTGGCCTGGGCGAAGTCGAGCCCGAGCCGCTCCTTCAGATCGTCGGTCACCTGCGTGAACCCGCCGGAGACGACGCCGACTTGGAAGCCGAGCCGCTTCAGCGTACGAATCAGTGTGCGTGCGCCCGGAGTGAGCCGCACCTCCTCACGCACCTTCTGCACCACCGACGCGTCCAGCCCCTCGAGGAGCGCGACACGGGCGTGCAGGGACTGCTCGAAGTCCAGCTCACCACGCATCGCGGCCGCGGTGACCCCGGCGACCTCGTCCTCGCACCCGGCGTGCGCGGCGAAGAGCTCGATCACCTCGTCCTGGATGAGAGTGGAGTCCACGTCCATCACGACAAGACGCTGGGCCCGCCGGTGCAGGCCCGCCGCCACCACGGCGATGTCCACACCGAGTGCCGCGGCCTCGGTCACCAGCGCGGTGCGCAGGGCCTCGGTCTCGGTACCGGACACGGCGAACTCGACCGCGGTCACCGGGTACTTGGCCAGCCGGAAGATACGGTCGATGTTGCCGCCGGTCTTCGTGATCCGCGCGGCGATGGCGGCCGTCGACTCCGCGGTGAGGGGATGCCCGAGCACCGTGACGAGCGAACGTCCGGATCCGCGGGGACGGTTGTCGCCGAGGCCGGAGATGATCTCCGCCTGCATCTTCATCGATTCCGCCCAGCTGTGGACGGTGGACCGCAGATCGCCTTCGAGGCCGGAGGGCGGCTCGGTCACGAGCGCGCACAGCACGATCCGGCCGCGGGTGACGACCTGCTCGATGTCGACGACGTCGACCGAGAAGGCGGCGAGGGTGTCGAAGAGTCCGGCGGTGATGCCCGGCCGGTCCTTGCCGAAGATCTTGACAAGAAGAGTGGGCACATCAGGGGTCTGCGAAGCGCTCATGGTGCTCCCACCGTATCCGGCACCCAGTGCCGCCCGCCCGCCCGGTCCGCCTAGCGGACACAGAACACTGGGTGACACCCGAGCGGCACACCGGTGACATTTTGCCGCTCCCCCTGACGGGGCGCGACATCAACCCCCACAACCCCACTCCTACGCCTCCCGAACCCCGGCCCCAGATCCCCCGAACCACCCCGACCCACTGAACCCCGGGTTTCCCAGCCCCCGAACCCAGGGCCTCCCGGACCCCCGGCCCCCGGGGACCCCTCCCTGGCCCCCCGGACCCCCGGACCCCACAAGCTTCTTTCGCCCCCTCCGCCCCTACCCTTCCCACCCCTGGGGCTCCGCCCCAGACCCCGCTCCTCAAACGCCGGAGGGGCTGAAATTTTCCCCGGCCGGGCTGATAGGAACTTCCACGGACCGGGCTGACAGGACCTTCCACCGGCCGGGGCTGCCAGGGCCTTCCACCGGGCCGGGGCTGCCAGGGCCTTCCACCGGGCCAGCGATGAAAGGGAATCTCGCCTCGGCCGGGGCGGGAAAGCGGAATCGCACCCGCAGCCACAAAGTGCACCAGTAGGGCGACGCCGGAGCCACGAAGCACCCGCACTCGTCCACGCCCCGGTGGGGCAACGCAGCCGCGAAGCACCCGCTCCCGTCCCCGCACCAGTAGGGCGACGCCGGAGCCACGAAGCACCCGCACTCGTCCACGCCCCGGTGGGGCAACGCAGCCGCGAAGCACCCGCTCCCGTCCCCGCACCAGTAGGGCGACGCCCGAGCCGCGAAGCACCCGCACCCGTCCACGCACGGGAGGGGCCGTGCCGGTACATCCCTGATGTCCGTCGCTTACGTTCGGATCGAGCAGCAGTTCGCACAGGTAGCCCACGTCTGATCCAGCGGCGACGGACTGGGATGTACCGGCACGGCCCCGACCCACCCACCGGACCGCAGCCCGTAACGCCAGCGCGAGCGAATCCGTACCCGTACCCGCCGCACGAGGCGAACCCTCAACGCCGAGGCCTGCGCGGCGGAGGCGGCGGCCCCTCGTCCGGCGGGGGAGGAGGCGGCGGAGGCCCGTCCTGCCTCCGCTTCGGCGGGGGCCCGACCGGCCCCACCACCGTGGGCGCCCCGTACACATCACCGGGCGCCCGTGAACCCCCCGGCGCCGGCCCCCGATCCTCCTGCTCCCGCAACTCGTCCGGCACCCTCAGATAGGGATTGGTCTCCGGGTTGGGCGCCCGATACGACCGCTGAGGCCGATACGGCCCGGCCCCAGCCCCAGCCCCCGCACCCAAACCCACCCCAGTACCCGCACCCGCACCCACACCCGAACCCGAACCAACCCCCCCAACCCCCCCAAGCCCCCCACCAACCAAGTCACCCCGTGCCAGCCCAGCCGCCCTCCGCCCCGCAGCCCCACTCGCACAAGCCAGCAACGCCCCCGCCGCCCCTGCCCCCGCCCCCCACCCGACACCGAGCAGCAACGCCACCCCCAGTCGCCCGTGCAACTCGATCCCCGCCCCGAACGCGTCGAAGCCGAGTACGGACAGCGAGGCGTCCACCGACACCTCCGTCAGCCAGGCGAGCAGCGGCAGCGCCAGCGCCGTCACGGCCCCGAGCCGCAAGGCGCACCGCCCCGCGAACCGCAGCGCACTGTCGCCCCGTACATCTGAGGCACCCGGTGCTCCCGCAACGGTGGCACCCCCAGCCCGTACAAATGGCGTACGCGCGGCCGTCAGGACGCCCGCGTACAGCATCATGAGTGCGGCGGCGACCCCCAACAGCCATACGCGCCCGTCGAGTTCGGCGAGCCGCCCGAGGGTGACGGGCCGGTCGGTGTCGACGGCCAGCAGCTTGTCGAGCGGGTCGGGCAGCAGCTTGGCGAGCTCGCCCGTCGCCTTGCCGTCCCAGGGCACGAAGAGCCCGACGGGGATGCCCAGCCACACACCGTTGGGGGCGCCGAGCAGCGCCGCTCCCGCGATCCGCTTCGGATGGTCGTCCCCGATCGCCGCGTACGCCGCCGCCGCGAGCCCCGCCAGGACCGCGACCAGCAGGACCGCGACGAGCGAGGAGACGGCCGGCCGCACCGCGCGGTGCACGACGTCCCAGCCGCGGGGCAACGGCGTACGCCGGGAGGCCAGCAGGGCGATCAGCAGGACTCCGGCGGCCCACGCGGCCCCGCCGAGCAGCGTCGGCGCGGTGTCCACGGAGAAGCCCACCGCCGCCTTCGCGTCCACCAGGTCGCCGATCTTGTCGGGCAGCAGACCGCCCAGATCCCCGAGCCCGCCCGGGAGTTTGTCCGTGATGTCCCCGAGTCCGCCGCCACCGCCCGTGACCTTGTCGAGCCCGAGCTCCCCGCCGTCGATGGTGATGACGTCGTGGCCGGCCCAGGCGAGCCCGCCCAGTGTCGCCACGAAGAGGACGATCACCGATCCGGCCCGCGCCAGGAGTTCGGAGGGCGTGATGACAACTCCGGCCCCGCGCAAGGACCGTAGGAAGAACCACGACATCAGCAGCGCGCCGACCAGCCCGACACCCAGTGGCGTGATCTGGATGGCGGTGTGCGCCTCCGCTCCCTTCAGGCCGAAGGCGGAGACATCGCCGGACGGCGTCACCGCACCATTGGCCCCAAGGGCCACCACCGCCGCGGTCATCGGGCCGAGCGAGGCCGTCGCATCGGCCCCGAGCAGGTGCAGACCGAGCGCGGCGGTGCCCGCCATGCCGATCAACGCCCAGCTCACGGAGGCGATCGCGGACAGCAGGACATCCCCCCACGGCACACTCCTGGTGCTCCCGCCGTGGTGTGTCGTTCCGATGCTCATCGCAAGACCCCCCGATCCGCGCAGCGGCGATCCCCGCGTATGTCCCCCTCGCGTGGGATTACCACTCTCCGGGCCGGTTTCAACCCCGTCAACGGAAACGGGCAACTCGCCCGTACCCATCCTTCACATGGCCCGACTTTCGGTCAGGGGGCCTCTACTGAAATAGTTCCCCACGATGTTCGACATCCCTAGACTCCCTGCGATGGGGTAACTCGGGGGACAACTCAGTGGGGCTGGAGTGCCGGAACTCGTACTGGAATTGAATGGACGGACCTGGACGCTCGATGCGACCAGGCCCTACGCCCTCGGACGTGATCCGCAGGGGGACATCGTGCTCGAGGACGCCAGGGTCTCCTGGCGTCACGCCACGATCAGCTGGAACGGCCGTAGTTGGGTCATCGACGACCACGGGAGCACCAACGGCACGTTCGTACAGGGGCAGCGGATCCACCAGATGGAGATCGGCCCCGGTTCGGCCGTGCACCTCGGCAACGCGACCGACGGACCCCGCCTGAGCCTGTCCGGCGCGGCGGCCTCGGTGGCGCAGCCGCAGCAGCAGCCGTTCGCGGCTCAGGGCGCCGGACCCGGCTGGGCTCAGCAGCCGACGCCGCAGTCGCCGGAGCAGGCCCGGTCGCCGCAGCAGGCGGGGAGCATCCCGCAGCAGCAGGGACCCGGTGGTGGCGCGGGGGCGCCGCCGGTCTACGGCGACCGCAGCCCGACGACGTTCCACCAGTTCTCGCTCGGCCGTGTGATGCGCATCGGCCGTGCGCTGGAGAACGAACTGGTGGTCTCCGACCTCCAGGTCTCGCGCAATCACGCCGAGTTCCACGCGACGCCGGACGGCCGCTTCGAGATCCGCGACCTCGGCTCGCACAACGGCACGTACGTCAACGGTATGCCGATCGCCAAGGGCGGCTCAGCGCTGCTCGGCCCGAACGACATCGTCGGCGTCGGCCACTCGACGTTCCGCCTGGTCGGCGACCGTCTCGAGGAGTTCGTCGACACCGGTGAGGTCTCCTTCTCGGCCCGCCATCTGACGGTCACCGTCGACGGCGGCAAGCAGATCCTCAAGGACGTCTCCTTCGGCGTACCCGAGAAGTCGCTCGTCGCGGTCATCGGCCCGTCGGGCTCCGGCAAGTCGACGCTCCTGAAGGCGCTCACGGGCTACCGCCCCGCCAACCAGGGCGATGTCCTCTACGACAACCGGAACCTGTACAAGCAGTTCGCCGAGCTGCGTCAGCGCATCGGTCTGGTCCCGCAGGACGACATCCTGCACAAGGAACTGACCGTCAAGAAGGCCCTCAAGTACGCGGCCAAGCTGCGCTTCCCCGCGGACACCACGGTCCAGGAGCGCGAGGCCCGCATCGACGAGGTGCTGCGCGAGCTGAAGCTGGACATCCACAAGGAGAAGAAGGTCACCTCCCTCTCCGGTGGCCAGCGCAAGCGTGTCTCGGTGGCCCTGGAGCTGCTCACCAAGCCGTCGCTGATCTTCCTGGACGAGCCGACCTCCGGTCTCGACCCGGGCATGGACCGCGATGTCATGCAGCTGCTGCGCGGCCTCGCCGACGACGGCCGTACGGTCCTGGTCGTCACCCACTCGGTGGCCGAGCTGGCGATCTGCGACAAGCTCCTCGTGATGGCGCCGGGCGGCTCCGTCGCCTACTTCGGTCCGCCGGAAGAGGCGCTGAACTTCTTCGGCTACGAGACCTGGGCCGACGTCTTCTCCGCGTTCGAGAACTACCGCGACTACGACTGGGCGGGCCGCTGGAAGGGCTCGCAGCACTACCAGATGTACGCCGCGGACATCGACGCGGTGGCTCCGCAGTCGACGCAGATGCCGTCCGCGCAGGCGATGAAGCCGCCGAAGCCGCAGAGCTGGGGCTCCCAGCTGATGACGCTGATCCGCCGCTACACCTCGGTGATCGCGTCGGACAAGGGCTTCCTGGCGCTGACGGTGATCCTGCCGGCGGTCCTGGGCTCGGTCAGCCTGCTCATCGACAGCGGCAAGACGCTGCTGGTCAACGACAAGGTGCTGCCCTCGGGCGCGCATGTCGCGAACGGCACGGCCACGACCGTGCTCCTGATCCTCGCGGTCGGAGCGTGCTTCGCGGGCGCCGCCAACTCGGTGCGTGAGCTGATCAAGGAACGGGTGATCTACGAGCGGGAACGCGCGACGGGTCTGTCACGCTCGGCCTACCTGATGTCCAAGGTGATCGTCCTCGGCGTGATCACCCTGCTGCAGGGTGCTCTGGTCGGTGCCATCGGCTTCGGCAGCCGCGAGGTCCCGTCCGAGGGGCTGATCCTCAAGAGCCTGCCCAAGCTCGAACTCACCCTGCCGATCATGGCTCTCGGCTTCGTGTCGATGATGTTCGGACTGATCATCTCTTCGCTGGTGAAGACCGCGGAGAAGACGATGCCGCTCCTGGTCATGTTCGCGATCGTCCAGGTCGTCTTCACCGGCTGCCTGTTCATCCTGAACGGCACACTCGGTGTCAACCAGTTCTCGTACCTGATGCCGGCCCGCTGGGCGGTGGCCGCCTCGGGCGCCACGCTGGACCTGAACAACATCTTCCCGAACCAGGACGACCCGACGAGCACGGACCCGTTGTGGGACCACACGGCCGGGGCCTGGACGATCGACATGATCGCCCTGATCGCCCTCGGTGTGATCTGCGGCTTCTTCGTGGCCCGCTTCCTGCGCCGCCACGAGCCCGAGGTCATGCGCAAGTAGAGGCCCGGGAACGACGCGAGGGCGGCACCCCTGATCGGGGTGCCGCCCTTCGGCGTCTGTGGGGAACTCCGCGCTGAGTCCTCAGTACGCGCTGTTCACGTTGTCCATGGAACCGTACTTGTCGGCGGCGTAGTTGCAGGCGGCGGTGATGTTGGCGACCGGGTTGTAGATGTCCCACGAGGTGCCGGCCACGTGGTACGCCTTGAACGTCGGCGGGATGACCTGCAGCAGGCCCTTCGACGGGATGCCGTTGATGGCGTTGATGTCCCAGTTGTTGATGGCCATCGGGTTGCCCGAGGACTCACGCATGATGTTCTTGTGCAGCCCCTGGTAGGTGCCGGGGATGCCCTTGGCCTTCATGATGTCGAGGGACTCGCGGATCCAGCCGTCGAGGTTGTTCGCGTACGTCTTCGCGGCGACCGTCTCGATCTTGATGCGCTGCGTCGAGCGGCTCGCGGCAGCGGCCTTGGCACGCGACGCGGCGGCCTTCTTCTTCGCGGCGGCCTGGGCGGCCGCCTTCTTCTTCGCGGCCGCGGCGTCTGCGGCCTTCTTCTTCGCGGCGGCCGTGGCGTCGGCTGCGGCGTCGGCCGCGGCCTTCTTCTTCGCCGCGATCGCCTGGGCCTTCAGGTCGGCGCCGGCCAGCTGGTCGGTGACGCTGGCCTTGACGTCCTTGATCTGCTGCTCGCTGTAGGCGACCTTCGCCGAGGAGACGGCGGCGTCGTCCGTGGTGGTCTGGGAGTTGCCCGGTACCAGGGAGAACGCGAGGGCGGCGGCACCGAGGGTGGCCACACCGGCGATCGAGAGCTTGTGAAGCTTGGTCAGCTTCGGAGTATGTCCAGGAGTGGTGATGTTCTTGGGCATGACTGATAGACCTCTTCGAATAGCGCGGAGGTCGCTCTTCGTCCCGGCGGGGGACAGTGTGTTTCCGGAACAAACGCCGCGGGGTTGAACCCGCGGCGCTGAGCGACAACGCAATTCTTAGCGGCCGCAAAATGCTCTGGCAAAGGTGTGACCTACGAAGCCAGGTAGTGGACACGGAAGGGGCAAATCGGGGCAGACTGGCACGTCTTCCCTGCTCACCTTGTCCCTTTTATCTCCTATGCTCCTTCGTACGTGACCTGGACCCTATGCGCGGGCTCACACGGGCCTCAGGTCATTCTGACCGGCAGTTGCGAGAGCAATGCTCAGAGTGAGGCTCCTCGTCCGGGAGGATGAGGTGCACGTCCCCGAACTCGTGCCAGAGGTAGCGCAAGCGCAGTGCCTCCTCGTACCCGCGGTCGATCGCCGCCCCTCCGGCGATCGCCTCCAGCATCAGCAGATGCGAGGCCTCCGGCTCGTGCAGCCCGGTCAGCAGCCCGTCGACCGCCCGTACGCCGCGCTCCGGGGTCACCACGAGCCCGGTCCAGCCCTTCGCCGCCCGGACCAGCCCGTCGGACCCGGTCGCGGATTCCACGGCCCGCACGGCCGTCGTACCGACCGCGACGATCCGGCCGCCGCCGGCCCGCGCCGCGTTGATCATCCGGGCCGACGCCTCCGGCACCTCGTACCGCTCCGGATACGGCGGCTCGTGCGCCTCCGCCGACGCGACACCCGTGTGCAGCGTGATCGGCGCGAACTGCACACCCCGGCTCACCAGCTCCGCCACCAGGCGCGCGGTGAAGGGGCGCGCCGCGCTCGGCATCTCCGCGCTCCCCGCGCCGTCGTCCGACGGCAGCGCGAACACCGTCCGGTACACGGACAACGGCTGGTCCCGTTCCGTATAGGAGTAGCGAATGGGCCGCCCGTACCGCCGCAGCATCCCCAGCACGTCCGCGTCCGGAGCCCGCCCCCACCACAGCCGCGGACTGCGCGCGGTCAGCGGCTCCTCCAGGACGAGGTGTACGTCCCCGGGCAGCCGCACCACTGTCCCCGCGGGTCCGCCCGCACGCGCACGCGTGGTCCCCGTGCCGTCGGGATCCCGCAGCTCGACCGCCCACCGTCCGTCGTCGCCCCGCGTGGAGAAATGGACCACCACGCGCGCGTGGCCGATCCGCCCGTCCACGGCCGCCGCCAGCGTGGCCGAGGTGTTGACGATCAGCAGATCACCGGCCCTCAGCAGCCGGGGCAGCTCCACGAACGCGTGATGGGAGACCTCGGTACCGCGCGACACCAGCAGCCGTACGGAATCCCGGTCGCGACCCGGACCGCGCTGCTCGGCGGGCACCCGCGCCGACAGCTCCTCCGGCACCGTTCCCCACTCCCGGCCGCGCCCGACCGGAGGAACCCCCATCGCCGTGGTCATCGCCCCTCCAGCAGGGCCGGAGCCGCGTAGCGCCCACTGGCCGGCCGTTCCTCCAGCAGGCGCAGAAAAGCCGGCACCACACTGTCCGGCGCCGGCCGCGGATCGTCGTCCTCCGGTACGGCCGCCGTATAGAGGTCCGTGCCCATGTCCCCGGGGTCCACGGCCCAGACCCGCAGGCCGGGCTCCTCCTCACCGAGAACCGCCGAGAGATGGTCGAGCGCGGCCTTCGAGGCGCCGTAGCCGCCCCATGTCTCGTACGCCTCCGCCGCGGCGTCCGAGCTGATGTCGACCACCGTGCCCGCCCCGGCCGCCCGCAGCAGCGGCAGCGCCTCCTGGATCAGGCCCAGCGCGGCGACCACGTTGACCTCCAGGGCCCGCCGCAACCCGTCCAGACCCAGCTCCTCCAGGCGCACCAGCGGCTCGGCACCCAGCGCGCTCGCGTTGTTCACCAGGAGGTCGACACCACCCAGCTTCCGGGCCGCCGCCACCAGCTCGGCACGGTGACCGGCGTCCGTCACGTCCCCGGGCAGGGCCTCCACACGCCCCCCGTACGCGGACAGGGCCACCGCGGTCTCCTCCAGCACCCCGGCCGTCCTGGCGTCGAGCACCAGATCCCAGCCGCGCTCCGCCAGAGCCGCGCCGAGCGCCCTCCCCAGTCCCTTCGAGGCCCCCGTGATGATCGCTACCGGCATGACATCCGTCCCCTCGTCCCTGGCCCGCCTTCCCGGCGGGTGTCCTCACGGTAGGAACGGGGACCGCCCGGGCGCCTCGTGCGCGGGCCGCAATGATCAGGGGTCCTTCGGCCTAGGCCCAATGGCCCGGGCGAGCGCCATCACGGGTCCGATACGCGCTGTCACACCCCGCCGGTAGTTTGGGGTCATGAGTCATGGACCCCGGTCCGGCCTGTACGCGGTGAGCTCCGCGCTGCTGGCCATGAGCAGGCACCTCGAAGTGCGCGACGTCCTCAAGACGATCGTCGCTTCGGCCCGCGAGCTGCTGGACGCGCAGTACGCGGCGCTCGGTGTGCCCGACGACCACGGCGGCTTCGCCCAGTTCGTCGTCGACGGGGTCAGCGACGCCCAGTGGAAGGCCATCGGACCGCTCCCGCGCCAGCACGGCATCCTCGCCGCGATGCTGCGCGAGGCCCGCCCCGAGCGCCTGGCGGACGTGCGCAAGGACCCCCGCTTCGAGGGCTGGCCCGAGGCCCACCCCGACATGTCCGACTTCCTGGGCCTGCCCATCCGCGACGGCGACGAGATCATCGGCGCGCTCTTCCTCGCCAACAAGCTGCGCCCCACGGAGGAGCACCACCCACACCCCCCGGGTCCCGGGAAGGCCGGTGGCTGTGGATTCACCGAGGACGACGAGGAACTCCTCACCATCCTCGCCCAGCACGCGGCGATCGCCCTGACCAACGCCCGGCTCTACGAACGCAGCCGCGAGCTCACGATCGCCGAGGAGCGCTCCCGGCTCGCGCACGAACTGCACGACGCCGTCAGCCAGAAGCTGTTCTCCCTGCGCCTCACCGCGCAGGCCGCCGCCACCCTCGTCGACCGCGACCCCTCCCGCGCGAAGGGCGAACTCCAGCAGGTGGCCGCCCTGGCCGCGGAGGCGACCGAGGAACTGCGCGCCGCCGTCGTCGAGTTGCGCCCCACGGCTCTCGACGAGGACGGCCTGGTCGCCACCCTGCGCACCCAGATCCAGGTCCTCGACCGCGCCCACACCGCGCGCGTCACCTTCTCCAGCAACGGTGTACGGGCGCTGCCCGCCTCCCAGGAGGAGGCGATGCTGAGGGTCTCCCAGGAGGCCCTGCACAACGCGTTGCGGCACTCCGGCGCCACCCGCGTCGCCGTCATCCTGGAGCGACGCGGCCCCGGCGCCGTCCTGCGCGTCACCGACGACGGCAGCGGCTTCGACCCCACCGCGATACGCAGCGCCGGCCGCCACCTCGGCCTGGTGTCGATGCGGGACCGGGCGAGCGGGGTCGGCGGCACACTCACCGTGGAATCGGCGCCCGGAAAGGGCACCATGATCGAGATGGAGGTCCCTGGTGGCTGACGCAATCAAGGTGCTGCTCGTCGACGACCACCAGGTCGTCCGCCGGGGCCTGCGTACCTTCCTCGAAGTGCAGGACGACATCGAGGTCGTCGGAGAGGCGTCCGACGGTGCGGAAGGAGTCGCCCGCGCCGAGGAGCTGAAACCCGACGTCGTCCTCATGGACGTGAAGATGCCGGGGATGGACGGCATCGACGCGCTGCGCAAGCTCCGTGAACTCGCCAACCCCGCACGGGTGCTGATCGTCACCAGCTTCACCGAGCAGCGCACGGTGGTGCCGGCTCTGCGCGCGGGTGCCGCCGGTTACGTCTACAAGGACGTGGATCCCGACGCGCTGGCCGGAGCCATCCGCTCGGTCCACGCCGGGCACATCCTGCTCCAACCCGAGGTCGCGGGCGCCTTGTTGTCCCAGGAGGAGGCCAACTCGGGTCAGGGGAGAGGTGGTTCTCTCACCGAGCGGGAGCGCGAGGTGCTCGGCCTGATCGCGGACGGCCGCTCCAACCGGGAGATCGCCCGCGCCCTCGTCCTCTCCGAGAAGACGGTGAAGACCCACGTTTCGAACATCCTGATGAAGCTCGACCTCGCCGACCGCACCCAGGCCGCCCTCTGGGCCGTCCGTAACGGGATCGCGGGCTGATCGCCGAGGGGCCGCCGAGGGGCCGCCGAGGTGCCGCCCAGCTGGGGAGCAGGCTTCGGCGTACCCCCTCGGCGCTCGGGCGGGACGGCGCGACCGGGCGGCAACTCGGAGGGTTCCGCTCCGGGATGAGATTCATACCGTCGTGTGTATGTCACCCGGATGGCGCATCCTCCGGGAGGCTCGGCCGTTCTCCAGTGCGCTGCGGCGATCTGCCGCGGTGTTCGCGAGGAGGGGTTTCAGAAGTGAAGAACCTGAAGAAGGTCACAGCTGTCGCGATGGTGGCCGGTGGCCTGGTCGCCGCCGGTGCGGGCATGGCGTCGGCGACCGACGGCTCATGGGCGGGCGGCAAGGCCGCGGGCTCCCCGGGCGTCGTCTCCGGGAACGTCGTCCAGGCTCCGGTTCACATCCCCGTGAACGCGGTGGGCAACAGCGTGAACGTCATCGGCCTCCTGAACCCGGCCTTCGGCAACCTCGGCCTCAACCACTGAGGTTCCCCACCGGAACGATCACGACCACCGGCCTTTCGGGGACTCCCCGGGAGGCCGGCCGGGTTGTCGGCTCATCGGCGGACTGAACCGCACGGGGCAATCGGAACGGCCTTCCCGTGCCGTTCCCGGCTTCCCGGCGTTGCTCAGCGTACGACCCGCGGCCGGGTCGGATTCATCACCGCAAGAGGAGCATTTCCCATGAACATCGCCAAGAAGGCCGCCCTGGCCATCACCGTCGCCGGGATCGCCGCGGGCGCCGGCGCCGGTGCCGCTGTCGCCGACGCGGGTGCCGAGGGCGCGGCCGTGAAGTCGCCCGGCGTCGGCTCGGGCAACGTCGTCCAGGTCCCGGTCCACATCCCCGTGAACCTCGTCGGGAACAGCGTGAACGTCATCGGCGCCCTGAACCCGGCGTTCGGCAACACGGGTGTCAACGACTGAGCCACCACCAGCCACAGGGGCCCCGCGAACGGAAACGTTTCGCGGGGCCCTTCCGCGTCGCACAGGCCCATGCGCCGAAGGCCCCCGAGCGTCCGGACACCCAGGGCCCGGCGCCATCGCCGACCGGAACGTCCGGGCACGTGAACCGAGCAGAGGCCCGGCGGTCCCCAGGCGCCGGGGCGACCGAAGCCCCTGGGCACGCGGAGGCCGACTCACCCAGGGACGCGAGCCGCGCAAGTCCCCGACCGGGCGGGGTACCCGAGTGCCCCGCACCTGCGGAACCCGGGGCACTCAGGGCATCCGCGCTCCGCGCCGGGCCGAGCTCAGCGCACGCCGCGCTCGCGCTCCTCCACGAACGCGTTGTACGCGGCCACCTGCGCCCGCCGGGCCGTCCGCTCCACCGGCCGCAGGGCCTCGGCCCGAGCGGCCATCTCCGACGCGCTCACCGCCCCGCCGTGCCCGCTCTCGTGCGCGACGGAAATCAGCGTCCCGACCCGCTGGGCCAGCTCCAACACACGCACCGCACGCGGTGGGTACCCGGGGGCCAGCAGCTCCCGTCCCCGCTCCGCCCGTGCCCGGTACGCCTCGATCGCCGCCTCCGCGACCGGCCCCGACCCGGCCACGTCCAGCCGCGCCAACACCTCCGTGGCCTCGCGGAGGGCCTCCGCCAGCTCCCGCTCGGCCTCCCCGAGCGAGGGCACATCGGCGGGCGGCGCCTCGCGTACGGCGAGACAGCGCCAGACGACCTCGACGTGCACATCACCGTCGGGCCCGGCCTCGTACACCTCCGGCACGAGCCCCAGCGCCGAGCCGTGGCAGACCACGGCCTCCTCGGCTTCGAGCGCGCGCGCATTGAACGCGGGCGGGCCGCTGAGCCCGAGCGGATGCCCCGGCGCGGGCAGCGCGACCCGCAACCCGGTCACCCCGAGCGTGCGCAGCCGGCCGAGGGCGAGCGTGAGCCCGACGGGCCCCGACTCGCCCGGCAACCCCTCGACCCGGTGCACCGCGTCGTCCCCGACGATGGCGAGCACGGCGTCGTCCGGAGAAACAAATCCGGCCAATAGGGCATTTCCCCATGAGGTCAGTTGTCCTGAGCGTGGTTCCGAGAGCATGCCCCCACCCTAAGGACCGGCCGATGGATCGGTGTGGCCGACCGGTGGCGTAGGTTTTCCCTGGGGGCTGCGTCCACAGACGTCAGCGACGGCCGAGACTGCAATGGGAGACAACGCGCTCATGAGCGATGTACTGGAGCTGGAGGACGTATCCGTGGTCCGCGAGGGCCGGGCTCTGGTGGACCAGGTCTCCTGGTCGGTCAAGGAGGGGGAGCGCTGGGTCATCCTCGGCCCCAACGGCGCCGGGAAGACGACCCTCCTGAACGTCGCCTCCAGCTACCTCTTCCCCAGCTCGGGCACCGCCACCATCCTCGGCGAGACCCTCGGCCAGGTCGACGTCTTCGAGCTGCGCCCGCGCATCGGCATCGCCGGTATCGCGATGGCCGAGAAGCTCCCCAAGCGCCAGACGGTCCTGCAGACGGTCCTCACCGCCGCGTACGGCATGACCGCCGGGTGGCACGAGGACTACGAGGACATCGACGAGCAGCGCGCCCGCGCCTTCCTCGACCGCCTCGGCATGAGCGACTACCTGGAGCGCAAGTTCGGCACCCTCTCCGAGGGCGAACGCAAGCGCACCCTGATCGCCCGCGCCCTGATGACCGACCCCGAGCTGCTGCTCCTCGACGAGCCCGCGGCCGGCCTCGACCTCGGCGGCCGTGAGGACCTCGTGCGCCGGCTCGGCCGTCTCGCCCGCGACCCGATCGCCCCCTCCATGATCATGGTCACGCACCATGTCGAGGAGATCGCTCCCGGCTTCACCCACGTCCTGATGATCCGTCAGGGGAAGGTGCTCGCCGCGGGCCCGCTCGAGCTCGAGCTCACCTCGCGCAACCTCTCCCTCTGCTTCGGCCTCCCGCTCGTCGTCGAGCAGGTCGGCGAGCGCTGGACCGCGCAGGGCCTGCCGATGGCCTGAACGGCCACGGCACACGCGGACGCACACCCCTCACCCGGCGTACCCGACTTGATCGCGCGCTCTGTCCGCCGGGGGAGCGCGGTCCTACCATGACCATGTGAACGACATCAACGCATGGGTGTGGTGGCTGATCGGCGCGGCCGGACTCGGCATCCCGCTCGTGGTGACCGCGATGCCGGAGTTCGGCATGCTCTCCGTGGGCGCCGTAGCAGCCGCGGTCGCCGCGGGTCTCGGCGGCGGTGTCGTCATTCAAGTACTGGTCTTCGTGGCCGTTTCGGTCGCGCTCATCGCCGTCGTACGCCCCATCGCCGCCCGGCACAGCGCGCAACGCCCTCAACTCGCCACCGGCGTAGAGGCGTTGAAGGGAAAGCAGGCCATCGTCCTGGAACGCGTGGACAGTTCGGGCGGCGGTCGCATCAAGCTCGGCGGAGAGATCTGGTCGGCGCGCTCCCTCGACGCCGGACAGGCCTACGAGGTGGGCCAGGAAGTGGACGTCGTGGATATCGACGGAGCCACGGCGATCGTCATGTGACCTCGTACAACGCAAGTGAACCGAACGCCCCACGTGGCAGACGACGTTCTGTCACACTCGTCCAGCAAGATCTTCAACTGCCATAAGATCTTTCGGAATTACCGAGTGGAGAAGGGTACGGGGAGCATCGATGGAACCGATCATCATCGTCCTGATCATTCTGGTGGTGTTGGTCTTCATCGCCCTGATCAAGACCATCCAGGTCATCCCACAGGCCAGCGCGGCCATCGTCGAACGCTTCGGCCGCTACACGCGGACACTGAACGCCGGCCTCAACATCGTCGTCCCGTTCATAGACTCGATCCGCAACCGCATCGACCTGCGTGAACAGGTCGTCCCGTTCCCCCCGCAGCCGGTGATCACCCAGGACAACCTGGTCGTCAACATCGACACCGTCATCTACTACCAGGTCACCGACGCACGAGCCGCGACGTACGAGGTCGCCAGCTACATCCAGGCGATCGAGCAACTCACCGTCACCACGCTCCGCAACATCATCGGCGGCATGGACCTGGAGCGGACCCTGACCTCCCGCGAGGAGATCAACGCGGCCCTGCGCGGAGTCCTCGACGAGGCCACCGGCAAGTGGGGCATCCGCGTCAACCGCGTCGAACTCAAGGCGATCGAACCGCCCACCTCCATCCAGGACTCGATGGAGAAGCAGATGCGCGCCGACCGCGACAAGCGCGCCGCGATCCTCACCGCGGAAGGCATCCGGCAGTCGCAGATCCTCACCGCCGAGGGCGAGAAGCAGTCCGCGATCCTCCGCGCCGAGGGTGAGGCCAAGGCCGCGGCCCTGCGCGCCGAGGGTGAGGCCCAGGCCGTCCGTACGGTCTTCGAGGCCATCCACGCCGGAGACCCGGACCAGAAGCTCCTCTCCTACCAGTACCTCCAGATGCTCCCGAAGATCGCCGAGGGCGACGCCAACAAGCTCTGGATCGTGCCCAGCGAGATCGGCGACGCGCTCAAGGGCCTGAGCGGAGCCATGGGTAACTTCGGCAACCTGGGCGGGGGTTCGGGCAACCGGGGCTCCTCCGGGGATTCCGGCGGCAGCAGCGAGCGCCGCGAGAAGCCGTCCATCACGGACTGACGCGCACGACGCTACGACGATGGGGCCCACCTCCCGGGGGAGGTGGGCCCCATCGTCGTACGGGCTACGCGGCCGGCTGGGCCAGCCACTCCGGCAGCGCGTCGAAGTCGTCCTGGCCGAGGGCCAGCAGCATGGCGTCCGCGGGCGTCGGCTCGAACGGCTCCCGCAGCAACGGCATTTGAGCCTGCTCCGGAGTACGGTCCGCCTTACGGTGATTGTCCTCCGCGCAGGAGGCCACCGTGTTCAGCCATGAGTCCTGACCGCCCTGGGCACGCGGGACCACGTGGTCCACGGTCGTGGCCCGGCGCCCGCAGTAGGCGCACCGGTGCCGGTCACGCACCAGCACCCCCCGCCTCGACCACGGCGCTTGTCTTCGAAACGGCACCCGGACGTAGCGGCAGAGCCTGATCACCCGGGGCACGGGTATGTCCAGGGCGGCTCCGCGCATGCGCAGTTCGGGGTGGGCCTGCTCGACGACGGCCTTGTCCTGCAGCACCAGAACGACGGCTCGGTTCAACGTCACCGTCGACAGCGGCTCAAAGCTCGCGTTCAGTACCAGCGTGTCCCGCATCCAGCCCACCTCCTATGCGCACCGGCCCACCCATCGGCGGGCTGGGATCAACTTTGGCCGGGCACGCCGAGATGGACAACGCAATAAAAAATGCCCGCCCCTGATCACTTCCAAGACCAGAGGCGGGCAAACGTTCTGTGAACGTCAGTCTTCCGCGGGAGCCGCGTACTCGCCGATCAGCTGGGCGCGCGCCAGCGTGTGGAACCGCAGATTGAAGCCGGCCACGGCGGGAGAGACATCGGCGTCGGGGCCGAGCTTCTCCTGATCCACGGCGTACACCGTGAAGACGTACCGGTGCGCGGGATCACCGGCCGGCGGCGCGGCGCCGCCGAAGTCCCGGGACCCGTAGTCGTTGCGCACCTGGACGGCCCCCTCGGGCAGACCCTCGAACTTGCCGCTGCCCGCGCCCGTCGGCAGCTCCGTCACCGAGGCCGGGATGTCGAACACGACCCAGTGCCAGAATCCGCTGCCCGTAGGAGCGTCCGGATCGAAGCACGTCACGGCGAAGCTCCTGGTCTCCGGCGGGAAACCCTCCCAGCTCAGCTGCGGGGAGGTGTTCCCGGCCGCGTGGACCTGAGCGTCCTTCAGTACCGCGCCCGGCTCGACGTCCTCACTGGTGACCGTGAACGCCGGCACCGGCGGATGGAAGTCGTGCGGGAGCGGCGGCCTCTTGAGCTCGGTCACGTCAGTACCTCCTGGAACGGCGGAATCTCTGCTCCGAGCCTAGAACCAGCTGCGCTTGCTGCCGACCTCCGACAGCCACTGGTTCAGGTAGGCGGCCCAGTCCGTGCCCTGGTAGTCGTGCAGACCCACCTGGAAGGAACGGAACGAGTCGCTGCCCTCGCTGAAGAGGCCCGGCTTCTTGTCCATCTCCAGGATGACGTCCATCGCACGGTCGTCCGCGACGAAGCTCAGCTCCACCTGGTTCAGCCCGCGGTACTGCGACGGCGGGTAGAACTCGATCTCCTGGTAGAACGGCAGCCGCTGACGCGTGCCCCGGATCTGGCCGCGCTCCATGTCCGCGTTCTTGAAGCGGAAGCCCAGCTGGATGAAGGCGTCGAGAATCGCCTTCTGCGCCGGCAGCGGGTGCACGTTGATCGGGTCGAGGTCACCCGAGTCGATCGCGCGGGCGATCTCCAGCTCGGTGGTCACCCCGATGTGCATGCCCCGCAGGCTCTGCCCGTCGATCGTGGTGATCGGCGTCTCCCACGGAATCTCGAGCCCGAACGGGACCGAGTGCACGGCACCGGCCTGCAGCTCGAAGGCCCCGCCGAGCCGCAGCTTCGTGAACTCGATGTCCTGCTTGTACTCCTGGTCGTCGTGTCCCTCGACCTCGACCTTGGCCTGCAGGCCGACCGACAGCCCCTCGATCGACTGGTTGACCGAGCCGCCCTGGATCCGCACCTCACCCTGGACGACGCCGCCCGGAACGGTGTTGGCCTCGGTCAGCACCGTCTCGACCGAAGCCCCACCGGCCCCCATGCTCGCAAGCAGCCGCTTGAACCCCATGTCGTCACTTCCTCCCCAGGCAACGCCTGTTCCGTCCTGTGTCTGTCAGGATCCCTTGATCCCTACAAACGCGATCCGGCCCCGACCGGTTCCGCGTCCTCACCCTTACAAGGGAGAGGACGCCTGACCACCCCGCCGACAAGCATCCGTCCGGACTGCTTCGTACCGCTCCGGACTCCTCCGCAGCGGCGGGACGACTGGACTACGCTCGTACGCCATGATCGCGGCCCCTGACCGTACGCCCCTGACGCGGGACTTCTTCGACCGCCCCGTGCTGGACGTCGCCCCCGACCTCCTGGGACGCGTCCTCGTACGCGTCACCCCGGACGGTCCGATCGAACTGCGCCTCACAGAGGTCGAGGCCTACGACGGTCCCGACGACCCCGGCTCGCACGCCTACCGCGGCCGCACGGCCCGCAACGGCGTGATGTTCGGCCCGCCCGGTCATGTGTACGTCTACTTCACCTACGGCATGTGGCACTGCATGAACCTGGTGTGCGGTCCGGAAGGCAGGCCCAGCGGGGTCCTGCTCCGGGCGGGCGAGGTCATCGAGGGCGCTGACCTCGCCCGCAAACGTCGACTCTCGGCCCGAAACGACAAGGAACTGGCCAAAGGGCCGGCACGCCTCGCGACGGCACTCGGGGTGGACCGGTCGCTCGACGGCGCGGACGCCTGCGGCCCCCACGGCTCGCCGCTGACCCTGCTCAGGGGTACGCCTGTCCCCTCCGACCAGGTACGCAACGGACCACGCACCGGAGTCTCCGGCGACGGAGGCGTCCACCCCTGGCGTTTCTGGACCGCCAACGACCCCACCGTGAGCCCCTATCGAGCCCATGCGCCCCGCCGCCGCTCAACTTGACGCGCCCCTGGGGGATCCGTAATGTAGCCCGAGCCGCTTGAACCGGTTACGGCGTTCAGCCAGCAGCCGAGAGCGACCAACCCACTACCTACCACTTCCCCGCAGCGGGGGCTTATTCGGCGTGCCTGCATGCCTGAATTCGAACCCGCGGAACTCGATTATGAGTCGCCGAGGGAATCGGCTAACGTAGTGAATGTCGAAAGGCCGCGAAACGCGAAAGCGCTAAAGGCCCGAAGACAACCCCGCTGACTGGGAGTCAGGCCCGAAAGGATCTGATAGAGTCGGACTCGCCGGAAAGGGAAACGCGAAAGCGGGAACCTGGAAAGCACCGAGGAAATCGGATACGGAAACGGTCTGATAGAGTCGGAAACGCAAGACCGAAGGGAAGCGCCCGGAGGAAAGCCCGAGAGGGTGAGTACAAAGGAAGCGTCCGTTCCTTGAGAACTCAACAGCGTGCCAAAAATCAACGCCAGATATGTTGATACCCCGTCTCCGGCCGATCGGTCGGGACGAGGTTCCTTTGAAAAAGTCCTGTCCCCTTGGGGGCAGGCGCATCAGCGAGGACGCTGTGAACGCCGGTCCTATTCCGACCGGTTGTTCCGCTCTCATGATGTTTCACCGGATTACCGGTAAACATTCACGGAGAGTTTGATCCTGGCTCAGGACGAACGCTGGCGGCGTGCTTAACACATGCAAGTCGAACGATGAAGCCCTTCGGGGTGGATTAGTGGCGAACGGGTGAGTAACACGTGGGCAATCTGCCCTTCACTCTGGGACAAGCCCTGGAAACGGGGTCTAATACCGGATAACACTCCTGCCTGCATGGGCGGGGGTTAAAAGCTCCGGCGGTGAAGGATGAGCCCGCGGCCTATCAGCTTGTTGGTGAGGTAGTGGCTCACCAAGGCGACGACGGGTAGCCGGCCTGAGAGGGCGACCGGCCACACTGGGACTGAGACACGGCCCAGACTCCTACGGGAGGCAGCAGTGGGGAATATTGCACAATGGGCGAAAGCCTGATGCAGCGACGCCGCGTGAGGGATGACGGCCTTCGGGTTGTAAACCTCTTTCAGCAGGGAAGAAGCGAAAGTGACGGTACCTGCAGAAGAAGCGCCGGCTAACTACGTGCCAGCAGCCGCGGTAATACGTAGGGCGCAAGCGTTGTCCGGAATTATTGGGCGTAAAGAGCTCGTAGGCGGCTTGTCACGTCGGTTGTGAAAGCCCGGGGCTTAACCCCGGGTCTGCAGTCGATACGGGCAGGCTAGAGTGTGGTAGGGGAGATCGGAATTCCTGGTGTAGCGGTGAAATGCGCAGATATCAGGAGGAACACCGGTGGCGAAGGCGGATCTCTGGGCCATTACTGACGCTGAGGAGCGAAAGCGTGGGGAGCGAACAGGATTAGATACCCTGGTAGTCCACGCCGTAAACGGTGGGAACTAGGTGTTGGCGACATTCCACGTCGTCGGTGCCGCAGCTAACGCATTAAGTTCCCCGCCTGGGGAGTACGGCCGCAAGGCTAAAACTCAAAGGAATTGACGGGGGCCCGCACAAGCAGCGGAGCATGTGGCTTAATTCGACGCAACGCGAAGAACCTTACCAAGGCTTGACATACACCGGAAAGCATTAGAGATAGTGCCCCCCTTGTGGTCGGTGTACAGGTGGTGCATGGCTGTCGTCAGCTCGTGTCGTGAGATGTTGGGTTAAGTCCCGCAACGAGCGCAACCCTTGTTCTGTGTTGCCAGCATGCCCTTCGGGGTGATGGGGACTCACAGGAGACTGCCGGGGTCAACTCGGAGGAAGGTGGGGACGACGTCAAGTCATCATGCCCCTTATGTCTTGGGCTGCACACGTGCTACAATGGCAGGTACAAAGAGCTGCGAAGCCGCGAGGCGGAGCGAATCTCAAAAAGCCTGTCTCAGTTCGGATTGGGGTCTGCAACTCGACCCCATGAAGTCGGAGTTGCTAGTAATCGCAGATCAGCATTGCTGCGGTGAATACGTTCCCGGGCCTTGTACACACCGCCCGTCACGTCACGAAAGTCGGTAACACCCGAAGCCGGTGGCCCAACCCCTTGTGGGAGGGAGCTGTCGAAGGTGGGACTGGCGATTGGGACGAAGTCGTAACAAGGTAGCCGTACCGGAAGGTGCGGCTGGATCACCTCCTTTCTAAGGAGCATCTAGGCCGCCGAGTTCGCTTGGTGGTCCAGGGCCATTACGTCGGCACACGTTCGACGGTGGTTGCTCATGGGTGGAACGTTGATTATTCGGCACTCTCAGTCATCTCGGGCTGCAAGTACTGTTCTTCGGAGCGTGGAAAGCTGATCATGAGTGGCGAGGGTGTCGGGCACGCTGTTGGGTGTCTGAAGGTACGGCCGAATGTTGGCTGCCTTCAGTGCCGGCCCCAGTGCACTCCGGTGGAAACCGGGGGTGATGGGTGGTTGGTCGTTGTTTGAGAACTGCACAGTGGACGCGAGCATCTGTGGCCAAGTTTTTAAGGGCGCACGGTGGATGCCTTGGCACCAGGAACCGATGAAGGACGTGGGAGGCCACGATAGTCCCCGGGGAGCCGTCAACCAGGCTTTGATCCGGGGGTTTCCGAATGGGGAAACCCGGCAGTCGTCATGGGCTGTCACCCACTGCTGAACACATAGGCAGTGTGGAGGGAACGCGGGGAAGTGAAACATCTCAGTACCCGCAGGAAGAGAAAACAACCGTGATTCCGGGAGTAGTGGCGAGCGAAACCGGATGAGGCCAAACCTTGTATGTGTGAGACCCGGCAGGGGTTGCATGCAAGGGGTTGTGGGATCTCTCTTTCACAGTCTGCCGGCTGTGAGGCGAGTCAGAAACCGTTGATGTAGGCGAAGGACATGCGAAAGGTCCGGCGTAGAGGGTAAGACCCCCGTAGTCGAAACATCAACGGCTCGTTTGAGAGACACCCAAGTAGCACGGGGCCCGAGAAATCCCGTGTGAATCTGGCGGGACCACCCGCTAAGCCTAAATATTCCCTGGTGACCGATAGCGGATAGTACCGTGAGGGAATGGTGAAAAGTACCGCGGGAGCGGAGTGAAATAGTACCTGAAACCGTGTGCCTACAAGCCGTGGGAGCGTCGCGCATTGAGTTTACTCAATGCGTCGTGACTGCGTGCCTTTTGAAGAATGAGCCTGCGAGTTTGCGGTGCGTTGCGAGGTTAACCCGTGTGGGGAAGCCGTAGCGAAAGCGAGTCCGAATAGGGCGATTCAGTAGCGCGCTCAAGACCCGAAGCGGAGTGATCTAGCCATGGGCAGGTTGAAGCGGCTGTAAGAGGTCGTGGAGGACCGAACCCACCAGGGTTGAAAACCTGGGGGATGACCTGTGGTTAGGGGTGAAAGGCCAATCAAACTCCGTGATAGCTGGTTCTCCCCGAAATGCATTTAGGTGCAGCGTCGTGTGTTTCTTGCCGGAGGTAGAGCACTGGATAGGCGATGGGCCCTACCGGGTTACTGACCTTAGCCAAACTCCGAATGCCGGTAAGTGAGAGCGCGGCAGTGAGACTGTGGGGGATAAGCTCCATGGTCGAGAGGGAAACAGCCCAGAGCATCGACTAAGGCCCCTAAGCGTACGCTAAGTGGGAAAGGATGTGGAGTCGCACAGACAACCAGGAGGTTGGCTTAGAAGCAGCCACCCTTGAAAGAGTGCGTAATAGCTCACTGGTCTAGTGATTCCGCGCCGACAATGTAGCGGGGCTCAAGCGTACCGCCGAAGTCGTGTCATTGCAGCAATAGGGCCAACGCCCGCTGTGATGGGTAGGGGAGCGTCGTGTGCCGGGTGAAGCCGCGCCGGAAGGCAGTGGTGGACGGTTCACGAGTGAGAATGCAGGCATGAGTAGCGATACACACGTGAGAAACGTGTGCGCCGATTGACTAAGGGTTCCTGGGTCAAGCTGATCTGCCCAGGGTAAGTCGGGACCTAAGGCGAGGCCGACAGGCGTAGTCGATGGATAACCGGTTGATATTCCGGTACCCGCTGTGAAGCGTCAAACATTGAACCAGGCGATGCTAAGTCCGTGAAGCCGCCCCGGAGCCTTCGGGCAAAGGGGAGTGGTGGAGCCGACGGACCAGACCTGCAGTAGGTGAGTGATGGGGTGACGCAGGAAGGTAGTCCATCCCGGGCGGTGGTTGTCCCGGGGTAAGGGTGTAGGCCGTGTGATAGGCAAATCCGTCATACATTAAGGCTGAGACCTGATGCCGAGCCGATTGTGGTGAAGTGGATGATCCTATGCTGTCGAGAAAAGCCTCTAGCGAGTTTCATGGCGGCCCGTACCCTAAACCGACTCAGGTGGTCAGGTAGAGAATACCGAGGCGTTCGGGTGAACTATGGTTAAGGAACTCGGCAAAATGCCCCCGTAACTTCGGGAGAAGGGGGGCCATCACTGGTGATCCGATTTACTCGGTGAGCTGGGGGTGGCCGCAGAGACCAGCGAGAAGCGACTGTTTACTAAAAACACAGGTCCGTGCGAAGCCGTAAGGCGATGTATACGGACTGACGCCTGCCCGGTGCTGGAACGTTAAGGGGACCGGTTAGTCACTCTTCGGGGTGGCGAAGCTGAGAACTTAAGCGCCAGTAAACGGCGGTGGTAACTATAACCATCCTAAGGTAGCGAAATTCCTTGTCGGGTAAGTTCCGACCTGCACGAATGGCGTAACGACTTCTCGACTGTCTCAACCATAGGCCCGGTGAAATTGCACTACGAGTAAAGATGCTCGTTTCGCGCAGCAGGACGGAAAGACCCCGGGACCTTTACTACAGTTTGATATTGGTGTTCGGTTCGGCTTGTGTAGGATAGGTGGGAGACTGTGAAGTCATGGCGCCAGCCATGGTGGAGTCGCCGTTGAAATACCACTCTGGTCGTGCTGGATGTCTAACCTGGGTCCGTGATCCGGATCAGGGACAGTGTCTGATGGGTAGTTTAACTGGGGCGGTTGCCTCCTAAAGAGTAACGGAGGCGCCCAAAGGTTCCCTCAGCCTGGTTGGTAATCAGGTGTTGAGTGTAAGTGCACAAGGGAGCTTGACTGTGAGACCGACGGGTCGAGCAGGGACGAAAGTCGGGACTAGTGATCCGGCGGTGGCTTGTGGAAGCGCCGTCGCTCAACGGATAAAAGGTACCCCGGGGATAACAGGCTGATCTTCCCCAAGAGTCCATATCGACGGGATGGTTTGGCACCTCGATGTCGGCTCGTCGCATCCTGGGGCTGGAGTCGGTCCCAAGGGTTGGGCTGTTCGCCCATTAAAGCGGTACGCGAGCTGGGTTTAGAACGTCGTGAGACAGTTCGGTCCCTATCCGCTGTGCGCGTAGGAATATTGAGAAGGGCTGTCCCTAGTACGAGAGGACCGGGACGGACGAACCTCTGGTGTGCCAGTTGTCCTGCCAAGGGCATGGCTGGTTGGCTACGTTCGGGAGGGATAACCGCTGAAAGCATCTAAGCGGGAAGCCTGCTTCGAGATGAGTATTCCCACCCCCTTGAGGGGTTAAGGCTCCCAGTAGACGACTGGGTTGATAGGCCAGATCTGGAAGGCGGGCAACCGCTGGAGGTGACTGGTACTAATAGGCCGAGGGCTTGTCCTCAGTTGCTCGCGTCCACTGTGTAGTTCCCAGACAACGAACGGTTGTGCTGGCTGAACAGTTCCACTTAATTAATTGAAAAGTGTGCTTGTTCGCTGCCCGTTCGAGGCCTCGCTTTTGGCGAGGTGTCTGACAGGGTTTCGGTGGTCATAGCGTGAGGGAAACGCCCGGTTACATTCCGAACCCGGAAGCTAAGCCTCACAGCGCCGATGGTACTGCAGGGGGGACCCTGTGGGAGAGTAGGACGCCGCCGAACAATCTTTGGAGGACCCCTGGTCCCAGCGACTCGCTGGAACCAGGGGTCCTTTTTTTGTTTTTCCGAAGCGCGCCGGGTACCCGGCTGCGCGAGAATGACTTGCGGTACCGATGACAGGAGTCACCATGTCCACCAACTCTCCCGACGAGCGACCGGAGCGCGACCAGCGCCGTCGTGACAGTGGTGACCGCGGTGACAACCGCGGGGGCCCGCGCCGAGACAACGACCGCGGCGGCTCCGGCCGGCGTGACGATCGCGGCGGTGACCGCGGTGGCTTCCGTCGTGATGACAACAGCCGCCGTGATGACAACCGCGGTGGCGGTGGCGGCTTCCGCCGTGACGACAACCGTGGCGGCGGCAGTGGCAGCCGCCCGCCGTTCCGTCGTGACGACCGTCCGACCGGAGGACCGCGTCGTGACGACCGTCCGACCGGCCCGCGTCGCGATGACCGCGACCGTGGCTTCCGCCGGGACGGAGACCGGCCGGCCTTCAACCGTGACGACCGGCCCAGCAGCCCACGCCGTGACGACGACCGTGGCGGTTTCCGCCGTGACGACAATCGTGGTGGCGGTAGTGGTGGCGGGTTCCGTCGCGACGACCGTGGTAGCAGCGGTGGTGACCGCGGCGGTTTCCGTCGTGATGACAACCGTGGTGGTGGCAGTGGCGGTGGCTTCCGTCGTGACGACCGGCCCAGCAGCCCGCGTCGCGATGACGACCGTGGCGGTTTCCGCCGTGACGACAATCGTGGTGGCGGTAGTGGTGGCGGGTTCCGTCGCGACGACAGCCGTGGTGGCGGCAGCGGCGGCGGTTTCCGTCGTGACGACCGGCCCAGCACCCCGCGTCGCGATGACGACCGCGGCGGGTTCCGCCGTGACGACCGTGGTAGCAGCGGTGGTGACCGCGGCGGTTTCCGTCGTGATGACAGCCGTGGTGGCGGCAGTGGCGGCGGGTTCCGTCGTGACGACCGGCCCAGCAGCCCGCGTCGCGATGACGACCGTGGCGGTTTCCGCCGTGACGACAATCGTGGTGGCGGTAGTGGTGGCGGGTTCCGTCGCGACGACAGCCGTGGTGGCGGCAGTGGCGGCGGGTTCCGTCGTGACGACCGGCCCAGCAGCCCGCGTCGCGATGACGACCGTGGCGGTTTCCGCCGTGATGACAACCGTGGTGGCGGCAGCGGCGGTGGCTTCCGTCGCGACGACCGCGGTAGCGGTGCCGGTGACCGCGGCGGGTTCCGTCGCGATGACAACCGCAGTGGTGGAGGCAGTGGCGGCGGGTTCCGTCGTGACGAGCGTGGCGGCGACGATCGTGGCGGTTTCCGTCGTGACGACCGGCCGAGCACCCCGCGTCGCGATGACGACCGCGGTGGGTTCCGCCGTGACGACAACCGTGCCGGTGGCGACTTCCGTCGTGACGAGCGCAGGGACGGCGACCGTCCGCCCTTCCGCCGTGACGACAACCGTGGTGGCGGCGGTGGCGGCGGCTTCCGTGGCCGTGACGACCGAGGACACGACGACCGTGGCCGCGGTGGACCCCGTCGTGACGACAGGGGAGGCCGCCCCGGTGGCTTCCGTGGTCGTGACGACCGCGGAGGCGACGACCGGCGCGGTGGCAGCCGTTTCCGCGACGAGCGGGACCGCGACCGTGAGCCGATCAAGCGGCTGCCGATCCCGGACGACATCACGGGCGAGGAGATCGACAAGGACGTACGGCAGGAGCTCATGAGCCTGCCCAAGGGTCTTGCCGAGGACGTCTCGCGCAACCTGGTGATGGTTGCCCGGCTCATCGACGAGGACCCCGAGAGCGCCTACGCGTACTCGAGGATCGCCCTGCGTCTGGCGTCGCGTGTCGCCGCCGTGCGCGAGGCGGCCGGGTTCGCCGCGTACGCGAACCAGAAGTTCAGTGAGGCGCTCGCCGAGTTCCGTGCCGCGCGCCGGATGACCGGCGGTGTCGAGCTGTGGCCCGTCATGGCGGACTGCGAGCGTGGTCTCGGCCGGCCCGAGAAGGCGCTGGAGATGGCCGGGGCGCCCGAGGTGCAGAAGCTGGACAAGGCGAGCCAGGTCGAGATGCGGCTCGTGGCGGCCGGTGCCCGGCGTGACATGGATCAGCTGGAAGCTGCCATCGTCACCCTGCAGAGCCCGGAGCTCGCCTCGAACTCCGTCCAGCCCTGGACCGCGCGACTGCGGTACGCCTACGCCGACGCGCTTCTCGCCGCAGGGCGCGAGGGCGAGGCACGCGAGTGGTTCGCCAAGACCGTCGAGTCCGACAAGGACGGCAGCACCGATGCCTCCGACCGGCTCGCCGAGTTGGACGGCGTCGAGTTCGTCGACGCGCTCGTCGAGGACGAGGACGCGGGCGAAGCCGGGCAGGTGACCGCGCCCGAGGCCGGGACCGAGGTCCACGCCGAGGAAGAGCACCGGGACGAGGACGAGGACGAGGACGACGAGATCGAGTCCGTGACCACGGACGGGGTCTCGGACGACGTCGACGACATCGAGGACGAGGACGAGGACGACGACCAGGACGACAGCGAGGACGACGCTCCTCACCGTTCCGAGAGCTGACGCCGGGTACTGAGGCGGAACACGTGGGCGGCGGGACACCGGAAGGTGACCCGCCGCCCACGTGGCGTTTCCGCAGCTTGCGAGGCTTCAGGGGGTGAGCGCCCGCAGGACCAGTCCCGACGCCGGTTTCGGGCCGAAGGACGTCGACTTGCGCGGCATCGTGACGCCCTGGCGGGCGAGATCGCGTACGACCTCCTCGTGGACCGGGTGCATCAGGACGGCCGTGCCTCCGTCGTGCTCCGCCTTCTCGACCGTGGCGGTCGTGTCGTGGATGTACGCGATGTGCGCCGGGGAGTCCTCCGGGATGCGCCACACATGGTCGAGGAGTACGGCGTGCAGGACCGTGGCGTCCAGGGTGCGCCAGGCCTCCGGGCGGTCGGCCGGGATCGTACGGGCGAGGAGCTCCGGCGACGGACGGTCGACGAGGTGGAAGGAGCCGTCACCCGCGAGGAGGAAGGCGTTCCCCTCGGCGGCCGCCGAGGAGAGGGCCTCCAGTGCCTCCGCGAGGGGCACGTCGAGTCGGCGCACCCGGAAGGAGTCCCCGAGGGCGGCCAGCGCCTCGGCGACCGGCAGGCGGTGCAGCAGGCGGTGGATGGCCCGGACGCGCAGCGGGTAGCGGGCGGTGTCCACCAGGAGGACCAGTCCGTAGTCCCAGGGGCTGGGCGAGGGGTGCTCCGCGCGTAGACGTAGGTAGGTCGCCCAGCGGTGATGGCCGTCGGCGATCAGGGCCTGGTGCCGGCCGAGATCTGTCCGGATCTCCGAGAGCTCCGCCGGATCCGTGACCGCCCACAGGCGGTGGCTGATGCCGTCCTCGGTGGTCGTGGACAGCAGCGGTGGGCGGGTGGCGGTGCGTTCGATGACGGCGGCCGTACCGAACCCGGTGCCGTTGCCGCGGTAGGTCAGCAGCAGGGGTTCGAGGTTGGCGGACGTGGCGCGCATCAGGGCCGCGCGGTCCGCGATGACGTGGGGCATCACGTCCTCGTGCGGAAGGACGACGCCGTCGGCCGGCTCGGACAGGCGCAGGGTGCCGATCACGCCCCGTTGCAGCAGGTCGCCGTCGCGCTGTTCGTACACGTACAGACCCGGCTCGGGGTCGGTCGTCAGGACGCCCTCGGACCGCCAGTGGCGCAGAGTGTCGGCGGCCTGCTGGTTGCGCGCGGCGGGGGTGCCGTCCTGCGGGAGGATCAGCCGGACGATGTTGTACGGGTCGGCCGATTCGAGCTCGAGCACTCCGTCGGGCCGCACGACGACGTCGTACGGCGGGGACGTCACGGCGGCCAGGCTGCCGACCCGGTCGGGGTCGTAGCGCAGGCCTCGGAACGGGGTGAGTTCGAGGCCGCCCCCTGCCGGTGTTTCCTCCTCGGGACCTGCATAGTTCATTGGGGCATCGTAAGTGTGTCAGTGGCATGCGCGATGATCGGGGCAAAGGGATCGAACGAGGAGCGATGTGCAATGAGCCAGACCGTCAGGACGCGGCCCGAAGGCAGTGGCCAGGCCCTGAGCGAGGCGTACGACACCGCGCTGCTGGATCTGGACGGGGTGGTGTACGCGGGCGGTAACGCCATCGCGTACGCCGTGGAGTCCCTCGGGACGGCGCGCGCGGGCGGCATGCACCTCGCGTACGTCACCAACAACGCGTTGCGCACCCCGGACGCGGTGGCCGAGCACCTCACGGAGCTGGGCATACCGACGGTGGCCTCGGACGTCATCACCTCGGCGCAGGCCGTGGCCCGGCTCATCAGCGAACAGGTGCCCGCGGGGGCGCGTGTGCTGGTCATCGGCGGTGAAGGTCTGCGGGTCGCGCTCCGTGAGCGCGGGCTGGAGCCGGTCGACTCGGCGGAGGACGAGCCCGTGGCGGTCGTGCAGGGGTACGGCGGTCCCGATCTGACCTGGTCGCGGTTCGCGGAGGCGTGCTACGCCATCGCGCGGGGGGTGCCCTGGTTCGCGTCCAACACCGATCTGACGATTCCCGGCGCGCGCGGGATCGCGCCCGGGAACGGCGCGGCGGTGGAGGTCGTGCGGATCGCCACGGGCGGCGAACCGCAGGTGGCGGGCAAGCCGTTGCCCCCGATGCACCGCGAGACGATTCTGCGGACCGGGGCCGAGCGGCCGCTGGTGGTCGGCGACCGGCTGGACACCGACATCGAGGGCGCGTTCAACGGACAGGTGGACTCGCTGCTGGTCCTCACCGGCGTGACGGACGGCGCGCAGCTTCTCGCCGCGCCTCCGCAGCACCGGCCGACCTATGTCGACGCCGATCTGCGCGGGATGCTCACGGGGCAGCCCGAGGTCGTCGAGGCGGGCGACGGGTTCCGCTGTGGCGGCTTCACGGCGACGGCGGGGAGCGAGGAGCTCGAGCTGGCGGGCGACGGCGAGGCTCTCGACGGTCTGCGGGCCCTGTGCGCGGCGGCCTGGACGGCCGCGGGAGAGGGCAGTTGCGAGCTGGACGGAGGGAAGGCGCTGGCGCGGCTGGGGCTTTAGGCGCGGGCGGCGCCGAGGACGCCGGCGCGAGGCGGGTCCGACCGGCCCGACTGCGGGCACCGGCCTGGCCGTTGCTCTCGGGGTGGTGCGAACCTCGGCCCGCTGTGGTGCGGATCTCGGCCCCCTGTGGTGCTGACCTGGGCGGCGGTGGCGGGCTGAGTGCGCAGGGCGCATCGATGGGTAATGCGAGGGTAGGCTAACCTAACCTCGTGTTGGTCGACAGTCCTCCTGAACAGTGCGCGGAGACCGCCCCCGCGCCCCCGAACCGCCGGGCGATTCGGACCCTTGGGCTCCTCGTCTCGGTGGGTGTCCTGTTGCTCGTCGCGGTGGCGAGTATCGCGATCGGGGCGAAAGCGCTGCCCTTGGACCAGGTGTGGCACGGCCTGTTCCACGACTCGGGGACGTATTCCGACGTCGTGGTCGGAGACCGGATCTCCCGCACCGTCCTCGGGCTGCTGGTCGGCGCCGCGCTCGGGCTGTCCGGTGCCGTCCTCCAGGCACTCACCCGCAATCCGCTGGCCGATCCCGGTCTGCTCGGGATCAACGCGGGCGCGTCCGCCGCGGTCGTCACCGCGATCACCTACTTCGGTGTCACCTCGCTGAGCGGCTACGTCTGGTTCGCCTTCGTCGGAGCGGCCGCGGTCGGCGCGCTGGTCTGGTTCCTGGGAGGCAGCCGGGGCGCGACGCCGGTGCGGCTCGCGCTGGCCGGAACCGCCATCAGCGCCGCGCTCTACGGCTATCTGCAGGCCGTGATGATCATGGATGACGCGGCGCTGGGCAAGATGCGCTTCTGGACGGTCGGTTCGCTCGCATCGGCCACCGACTCGACGATCGAACAGGTAGCCCCCTTCCTCGCCTTCGGCACCCTTCTCGCGCTGGCACTCGCCCGGCCCCTGAACGCCGTGGCCATGGGTGACGACACCGCCCGCGCCCTCGGCGCGAACCTGAATCGCACCCGGGCGCTGTCCATGGCCGCAGCGACCGTGCTGTGCGGGGCCGCGACAGCCGCCTGCGGACCGATCGTGTTCGTCGGGCTGATGGTCCCGCACGTGGTGCGGTCCTTCACCGGTCCCGACCTGCGGTGGATCCTCCCGTACGCCACGGTCCTGTCGCCCGTGCTGCTCCTCGGCGCCGATGTTCTCGGGCGGATGATCGCCCGGCCGGCGGAGCTTCAGGTCGGCATCGTCACCGCGGTCCTCGGCGGTCCGGTCTTCATCTTTCTCGTACGGCGACGGAGGACGGCGCAGCTGTGACGACCCCACGTATCCGAAAGGTCCGCGCGCCGCGTGGCCGGACCCTTCCCCCGCGGCGCCTGCGGGCCGTCCGCACGGGCGGCGGGCTGTCCGTCCGCCTCGACGTCCGGACGTTCACCGTGGTCGTGCTGCTGCTGGTGGCCGCTGCCACCGCGAGCGTGGTGCTCATCGGCACCGGCGACTTCCCGATCCCGGCCGGCGACGTGCTCAAGACCTTGGCCGGCAACGGCAGCCCGAGCCAGGAGTTCATCGTCAACGACCTGCGGCTGCCCCGTGTTCTCGTCGGGCTGCTGGTGGGGGCCTCGCTCGGACTGGGCGGAGCGCTCTTCCAGTCCATCTCCCGCAATCCGCTGGGCAGCCCGGACGTGCTCGGGCTCGGACAGGGATCCACGGCCGGCGCCCTCATCATGATCGTGCTGTTCTCGGGCAGCGCCGGCGAGGTCGCCCTCGGCGCGCTCGTCGGCGGACTCGTGACCGGGCTCGCCATCTATCTGCTCGCGTGGAAGCGGGGAGTGCACGGCTATCGGCTGGTCCTGGTCGGCATCGGTGTCTCCGCGATCGTCACGGCGGTCAACGGCTATCTCCTCACGAAGGCCGACATCGTCGACGCGACCCGCGCCGTCGTCTGGATGACCGGCTCCCTCAACGGCCGCGACTGGGCGCAGGTCTGGCCGCTGCTCATCATGTGCGCCGTCCTCGTCCCCCTCGTCCTCGGCAACGCGCGCGGGCTGCGGATGATGGAGATGGGCGACGACGTGTCGTACGCCCTCGGCGTGCGCGTCGAGCGGACCCGGCTGCTGCTGATGGTGGCCGCCGTCCTGCTCACCGCCGGTGCCACGGCCGCCGCGGGACCGGTCGGTTTCGTGGCGCTCACCTCGCCGCAGCTGGCCCGGCGGCTCACAAGGTCGCCCGGACCGAACCTGGTGCCGTCGATGTGCATGGGCGCGACCCTGCTCATCGTCGCGGACTGGGCCTCGCAGCGCGCCTTCGGCGCCGACCAGCTGCCCGTCGGCGTCGTGACCGGAGTCCTCGGCGGCGTCTATCTGCTGTGGCTGCTGGTCACCGAGCGCAAGGCGGGCCGGATATGAGCGGCCCGGCGAACCCGGCCGTGAGCGGGGCGAAGAACGCGGTGCGTACGGACGACCAGGCGCACGAGAACATCCAGAGGAGCACTGTGAACCGCCTGTCCGCCGACAACGTCACCCTCGGCTACGACCAGCGCGTCATCGCGGAGAAGCTGTCGGTGGAGATTCCCGACAACTCCTTCACGGTGATCGTCGGTCCGAACGCCTGCGGCAAGTCCACGCTGCTGCGCGCCCTTTCGCGCATGCTGAAGCCCTCCGAGGGGCGTGTGCTGCTCGACGGACAGGCCATCCAGTCGATGCCCGCGAAGAAGGTGGCGCGCACCCTCGGGCTGCTGCCGCAGTCGTCGATCGCGCCGGACGGGATCACGGTCGGCGACCTGGTCGGCCGGGGCCGCTACCCGCACCAGGGCCTGCTCCGCCAGTGGTCGGCGGAGGACGAGCGCGTGGTCCGGGAGTCGATGGCCTCGACCGGTGTCGCCGACCTCGCCGATCGCTATGTCGACGAATTGTCGGGCGGTCAGCGCCAGCGCGTGTGGATCGCGATGGCGCTCGCGCAGCAGACCCCGCTGCTCCTCCTGGACGAGCCGACGACCTACCTCGACATCCAGCACCAGATCGACGTCCTCGACCTGTGTGCCGAGCTGCACGAGACGCAGGGCCGCACCCTGGTCGCCGTACTGCACGATCTCAACCACGCGGCCCGCTACGCCACCCACCTGATCGCCCTGCGCGGCGGCGAGGTCATCGCCGAGGGCGCGCCGAGCGACATCGTCACGGCCGGCCTGGTCGAGGAGGTCTTCGGGCTGCGCTGCCAGGTCATCGACGACCCGGAGACGGGGACGCCCCTCGTGGTGCCCGCGGCACGCAGGGCACGGATGGGCGCCGCGGCGGCCGTGGCCGTTACAGAAGCGTCCTGAGCCGGAACAGGTCGCGCAGGCCCGCCTCCAGCTTCACCCGGCCCGAGCCCCAGGCCTTCGCGAAGTTCAGTTCGCCGTTCACCATCGACACCAGGTCGTCGCCGTTCATGGTGAGACGGATCTGAGCCTTTTCGGGGGGCGGGCCCTGGAGCGTGTCGAGCACCTTGATCCGGCCGTCCTTGAGACGGCCGACGAAGGTGATGTCCAGGTCGGTGATACGGCAGCTCAGCGACCGGTCCAGGGCCGCAGCGGTGCGTACGTCCCCTTCGGCGTTCGCCATGTTGTCCGAAAGCTTGTCGAGTGCGGTACGGCACTCCTCAATCGTCGCCATCGTGATCGACGGTACCGCAGCCCTTCGCGGTAGCGTCGGGGCATGAGCGACTCAGTCCCCGAGGGAGAGGTCCCGCAGCCCGTGCCGGCGGCGGACCCCGGCGTGCCCGCCGAAGCGGAGCAGGGACCCGCGTACGACCCCGCGGCACCGGCCCCGCTGAACGTCCCGCGGGTCCCCACGGGCAACGCGGACGTCGACGCCCGGCTCGACCGGCTGGCCGACGCCGACCACCTCGCCACGGACGGACACGTCGAGGTGTACGAGGATGTGCACCGGGGGCTGCGCGACGAGCTCACCGCGCTGGACGTCCGCCAGGGCCCTCAGGCTCCCGCCCTTGCCCGGCCTCCGCTGGGTGGTGCCCCGAACCCGACAGCCGGCCCTCAATGAGATCCTTCGGGGCACACCCGGAGATCCTTCGGGGGCACCCCCTTCCATCGCCGTACGACCGCAGGAGCTGAACCGAACGTGGCAGGAGTGGCACGCCGCCGCCTCGACGCCGAGCTGGTCCGCCGGAAGCTCGCCCGATCGCGCGAGCACGCCGGACAGCTGATCGCCGCGGGCAGGGTCAGCGTGGGCAAGACCCTCGCGACCAAGCCCGCCACGCAGGTCGAGACCGCCGCGGCGATCGTGGTCAGCAAGGACGACAGCGACCCCGACTACGTCTCGCGCGGTGGACACAAGCTCGCCGGAGCCCTCGCCGTCTTCGTGCCCGAGGGGCTGAAGATCGAGGGGCGGCGGGCGCTGGACGCCGGCGCGTCCACCGGCGGATTCACCGACGTCCTGCTGCGCGCGGGCGTCTCGCATGTCGTCGCCGTCGACGTCGGTTACGGACAACTCGCCTGGTCTCTTCAGAGCGATGAACGCGTCACCGTCAAGGACCGTACGAACGTACGCGAGTTGACGTTGGAGGCGATCGATGGGGAGCCCGTGGACCTTGTTGTCGGGGATCTGTCCTTCATCCCGCTCGGACTGGTGCTGCCCGCCCTTGTGCGGTGCGCGGCGCCGGATGCCGACCTGGTGATGATGGTCAAGCCACAGTTCGAGGTGGGGAAGGACCGGCTGGGCAGCGGCGGTGTCGTGCGCAGCCCGGAGCTGCGCGCCGAGGCGGTGCGCGGTGTGGCGGAGCGAGCCCGCGGGCTGGGGCTCGGAGTGAAGGGCGTGACCGCAAGTCCGTTGCCCGGACCCTCGGGCAATGTCGAGTATTTTCTGTGGCTGCGTGCCGGGGCACCCGAACTCGACCCGGCCGACGTTGACCGTGCAGTGGCGGAGGGGCCGCGTTGACACAGACCCGAGCTCGTACTGTTTTCCTGCTGGCCCACACCGGGCGGCCGGCAGCCATCCGCAGCGCCGAGCTGGTGGTCCAGGGGCTGCTGCGCTCCGGGATCGGCGTGCGGGTCCTCGCGGCCGAGGCGGCCGATCTGCCTCTGCCGGACGAGGTGGAGCTGGTCCAGGAGGCGACTCCGCAGTGCCTCGACGGCTGCGAGCTGCTCATCGTCCTCGGCGGTGACGGCACGCTGCTGCGCGGCGCCGAGTTCGCCCGGGCCTCCGGGGTGCCGATGCTCGGCGTCAACCTGGGACGGGTCGGTTTCCTCGCCGAGGCCGAGCGCGACGACCTGGACAAGGTCGTCGACCGGGTCGTCACCAAGGCGTACGAGGTCGAGGAACGCATGACCGTCGATGTCGTCGTGCACCAGAACGGCGACATCGTGCACACCGACTGGGCGCTGAACGAGGCGGCCGTGCAGAAGGTGTCCGCCGAGAAGCTCCTCGAAGTGGTGCTGGAGATCGACGGGCGCCCCGTCACCGGGTTCGGCTGCGACGGGATCGTCTGCGCGACCCCGACCGGGTCGACGGCGTACGCCTTCTCCGCGGGCGGCCCCGTGGTCTGGCCCGAGGTCGAGGCGCTGCTGATGGTGCCGATCAGCGCGCACGCCCTGTTCGCCAAGCCGCTGGTCACCTCACCGGACTCGGTGCTCGCCGTCGAGGTGCTGCCGCACATTCCGCCGGGCGTGCTGTGGTGCGACGGCCGGCGGACGGTGGAGCTGCCGCCCGGCGCGCGGGTCGAGGTGCGGCGCGGGGCCGTGCCCGTGCGGCTGGCCCGGCTGCACCACGCGTCCTTCACCGACCGGCTCGTCGCCAAGTTCGCGCTGCCGGTCTCCGGGTGGCGCGGAGCGCCGCACTAGTCGTGCGCCCGGCCCCGGGTTCCGCCCGGGGCCGGGCCGCCCGGCGCGGGAGATGACCGACGCGCCCGATCACACCTTTGCGGCTCACACCTTCGTGGCTCACACCTCTCCGGCTCACTCCGCCACGCCCGGGCCGACCCGTCGTCCTCCGCACGCTCGGGGAGAACCGGCGAACGAAACCACCCCCGGAAGGTAACGCTCGGTTCTCTTTGCGGGGGGCGGCGTCGCACGGGGCTGGGAAAACCTCGTATGGTCGGGGGCGTGTTGGAGGAGATGCGGATACGGTCGCTCGGAGTCATCGACGACGCGGTCGTCGAGCTGTCACCAGGCTTCACCGCCGTGACCGGTGAGACCGGTGCGGGCAAGACGATGGTGGTCACCAGCCTCGGGCTGCTGCTGGGCGGGCGCGCGGACCCGGCCCTCGTCCGGATCGGCGCCAAGAGCGCGGTCGTGGAGGGGCGGATCACCGTACCCCCGGGCGGGACGGCCGTCGTACGGGCGGAGGAGGCCGGTGCCGAGCTCGACGACGGTGCGCTGCTGATCAGCCGTACCGTTTCGGCGGAGGGGCGCTCACGGGCCCATCTGGGCGGGCGTTCGGTGCCGGTGGGCGTGCTCGCCGAACTCGCCGACGAGCTCGTCGCCGTGCACGGCCAGACCGACCAGCAGGGGCTGCTCAAGCTGTCCCGGCAGCGGCAGGCCCTGGACCGGTACGCGGGTGACGCGGTCGCCGTGCCGCTCGCCAAGTACGCGGGCGCCCACCGCCGGCTGCGGGCCATCGTCGCCGAGCTGGACGAGATCACCACGCGCGCGCGGGAACGGGCCCAGGAAGCCGACATGCTGCGCTTCGGACTCGACGAGGTCGCGGCCGTGGAGCCGCGCGCGGGCGAGGACGTGGAGCTGGCGGCGGAGGCGGAGCGGCTCGGCCACGCGGAGGCGCTGGCATCGGCCGCCACGGCCGCGCACGCCGCGCTGGCCGGCAATCCCGAGGACCCGGAGGGCATCGACGCGGCCACGCTCGTCGCGGGCGCTCACCGGGCGCTGGAGGCCGTACGGTCGCACGACTCGGCCCTCGCCACGCTGTCCGGGCGGATCGGGGAGATCGCCATCCTGCTCGGCGACGTGGCAGGGGAACTCGCGGGCTACGCCGACGACCTCGACGCCGACCCGCTGCGGCTGTCTGCCGTCGAGGAGCGCCGGGCCGCACTCACGCAGCTGACCCGGAAGTACGGCCAGGACATCGACGCCGTGCTCGCCTGGGCCGAGCAGAGCACCGCGCGGCTCACCGAACTCGACGGCGACGACGACCGGCTCGACGAGCTGACCGCCGAGCGGGACGCACTGCGCGGCGAACTGGGCGGGCTCGCCCAGGCGTTGACGGACGCCCGTACGGAGGCGGCCGAGCGGTTCGCCGCCGCCGTGACCGCCGAGCTGGCCTCGCTCGCCATGCCGCACGCGCGCGTGTCGTTCGAGATCCGGCAGACCGAGGACCCGGAGGGGGTGGAGGTCGGCGGACGCACGGTGGCCTACGGCCCGGCCGGTGTCGACGAGGTGGAGCTGCTGCTCGCCCCGCACCCCGGAGCGCCGCCGCGGCCCATCGCCAAGGGGGCGTCCGGCGGTGAACTCTCGCGGGTGATGCTCGCGGTGGAGGTGGTGTTCGCGGGGGTGGACCCTGTGCCGACGTATCTCTTCGACGAGGTCGACGCCGGGGTCGGTGGCAAGGCCGCGGTCGAGATCGGGCGACGGCTGGCGCGGCTCGCCAGGACCGCGCAGGTCGTCGTCGTGACGCATCTGCCGCAGGTGGCCGCGTTCGCCGACCGGCAGTTGCTGGTCGAGAAGACGAACGACGGGTCGGTGACCCGGTCCGGCGTGAAGGTGCTGGAGGGCGAGGAGCGGATTCGCGAGCTGTCCCGGATGCTCGCCGGCCAGGAGGACTCCGAGACGGCCCGCGCCCACGCGGAGGAACTGCTGGCGACGGCACGCTCCGACGTGTAGCGGCGCGTCCGCCACTCGGTGGGGCGGCGTTGCACGCTCGACCGGCGGGTCTTCCCCTCACTCCGGTGGGCGGGCCTCCCTGGGCCGGCGCCTGTCGACAAGGTGCTCGCGGGAGTCGTGAGCGCCTTTACCGCGTACGCGCTGGGCGCGACACCGGGTACGGCCGTCGTCCTGGGCAACGGGAGGGCGGGCGCGCCGCTCACGCGGCGGCGCCGGTGGCCGCGACGGGGCTCGGGGAGAAGGCCGGCGAAGCGGCGAGGACGTTGGGGCGCGCCGGGGAGTGAGGCGACCGCGACGCGCCGGGTGATGCAGGATGCGCCTCGCGCAGCGCGGATGCCTCATGGACGCCGGGACGGCCCGGCGCTGTGCGGATGAGTCGTGGCCGGTCGGTCGGCTCGCGAGCGGGCGCGGTTCTTGGGTACCGGGAGGGCCTTCGTCGGGCGGGTGTGTCTTCGCGTCGCGGTGGCCGACGATCCGTGGGCGCCGCACGGCAACTGGAGTTGCTCGCGATACGGGGGTGGCTCGCGGTGGGTTGGTGGCGCTCGGGTGTTGGGGTGGCGCACGATGCGCGAGGGGCCAGGGGTGTGCCGGGTGGGTCCTGTTGTGGTTCGGACCTCCCCAGAATGGCCTATTCCTCACTCGTCCGGGTGACCGTCGTCGCCGAGTTGCCCCGTCTGACGTGCCCTCGTCGCGATGGCGGTGCCGGAACGTCCGTGCGGCCTGGCATCCTTGGCCTAGTACGCGGTGCACGACGTCCGGTACACCCCCTCAGCCCGATCCTTCTGTACGTTCCTTCGCGACCGTCCGACGCCGAACCAGGAGCCCTGGCCACGTGAGCCACGTGAGCAGCCACTCACCGCACGGCCAGTCGCCGCTGCGCACCGTGCAGGTGCTCGGCGGCGGAAGCGCGGGCAGTAGCGCGCATGTGCGGTCGCTGGCCTCGGGTCTGGTCGCCCGGGGGGTGCGGGTCACCGTGTGCTCTCCCGCCGAGGCGGATCGCGTGTACGGGTTCACCGGAGTGGGCGCGCACCACGTTCCCGTGCCCCGCAGCAGCGATCCCGCCTCCGTGTCCGCGCTGCGGGCGGCCTGCGCGGACGCCGATCTCGTGCACGCGCACGGGCTGCACGCGGCGCTGCGGGCGACCCTGGCACTCAGCGGGCGGCGCGTTCCGCTCGTCGTCACCTGGCACACGCGCTCGGAGGCCGACGGTGCGCGGGCCCATGTGCTGCGGCTCCTCGAGCGGCGGGTCGCCAGAGCCGCCGCCGTGGTGCTCGGGACCTCGTCCGACCTGGTGGACCGGGCCCGCACCAGGGGAGCACGCGACGCGCGGCTCGCCGCCGTCGCGCTTCCCGCGCCGCGCCCGCCCGTGGAGCCCGTGGAGCCCGACGGGTTCCGGCACAAGGCGCGGGCCGAACTCGGCTCGACCGACCGTCCGTTGCTCATGGCGGTCGGTTCGCTCGACCGGCACCGCGGCTACCACACGCTGCTCGACGCCGCGCGTGCGTGGTGCCGCCTCGATCCCGTGCCGCTGCTGGTCATCGCGGGGGAGGGGCCGCTGCGCGCCGTTCTCCAGCGCCGGATCGAGGACGAGGAACTGCCGGTCCGGCTCATCGGGCGGCGCGACGACGTCACGGAGCTGCTCGCCGCCGCCGACCTCGCGCTGCTGCCGAGCAGATGGGAGTCACGCTCGGTGCTGGTGCAGGAGGCCCTCCACGCGCGCGTGCCGCTCGTGGCCACCGCGGTCGGGGGCATCCCCGAAATGGTCGGCGACGCGGCCGAACTCGTCCCGTACGGGAACGCGAAGGCGCTCGCCGACGCCGTCGTACGACTGCTCGCCGACCCGGCGCGCCAGGAGACCCTGCGCGAGAAGGGTGCCTGGCAGGCCGCCACCTGGCCGACCGAGGACGATACGGTCGCCCAAGTGCTGAGCGTCTACGACGAGTTGACCCAGCCCCGGCCGCTGGGCTGACCCGGGGTGCAGGCCGCCGGCTAGGGAACATGCCTGCGCGCCCGCAGCGCCAGGCTCAACGCCAGTACCGTCTGCGGGTCGTCGAGGTCCGTGCCCAGCAACTCACCGATCCTGGCAAGGCGGTTGTAGAGGGTCTGCCGGTTGAGATGCAGCTCGCGGGCGGTCTCCGCCTTGCGGCCCGCGTGCGCCAAGTACGTCTGCAGGGTGGGGAGCAGCGGCGGCTTGGAGCGGTTGTCGTGGTCGCGGAGCGGGCCGATCGCGCGGTCCACGAAGGCGGCCAGGTCGGGGTGTTCGCGCAGCCGCCACAGCAGCAGGTCGATGTCCAGGCGGCGGGCGTCGTACCAGGGGCGGTCCGACAGGCCCTGCGCCGCCGTCGCCGTCTCCGCCGCGTGCCGCAGACCCGCCGACGCGGCCGCCCAGCCGCCCGCGACCCCGACCACCACCACCGGCGGCTGTGCTCCGGGCCGCTGCATGCCCGCCCGCTCCACACCGGCGCGCAGTGCCGCCGCGACGCGGTCCGCTACGGCTCCTCGTTCCGATTCCGAGCGCAGACCGAGCAGCAGCGGGACACGGCCCTCGACGGGACGTACGCCCAGCAGGACCGGAACACCCACAGAGGCCAGTTCCTCGGCGACCGCGCGGGCCAGGACCGCCCAGCCGCCCCCGGGGGCGAGGCCGTCGGCGAGCCGCATCACGACCGGCAGGAGCGGGCCGGCGCCGGGCTTGAAGCCGAGCACACGGGCCTGCGCGGGCGCGTCCTCGGCCTCGATACGGCCCTCGGCGAGGTCGGTGAGGAAGTCGCCGCGCCCTCGCGCGGCCAGTTCCTCCTCCTGGCGGGCCTGCATCAGGACGACGGCCAGGATGCCGGCGGCCCGCTCGGCGGCGATCCGGTGCACCGGGGCGACCGGGGCACCGACCGGCAGGAGGACCAGCCGGGCCCGTACGGAACCGGTGCCCGGGCCGCCCCCGGGAACGTCCACCAGGGTGGTCCCCGCGGGCGGCTCCTCCTTGTGCTGGCCGCGCAGCCCCTCCCAGACCTGCAGCGGGTCGGCGCCCGCGGATCCGGCCCCGGCGGCGTACAGGAGCTGCCCGTCTGCGGTCTCCAGGAAGACCGGGTTGCCGCTGAACTCGGCGAGAATGCGCAGGACCTGGGGGACCCCGCCGCCGCCGAGGAGGGCCTCGGTGCAGTGCCGGTGCACCTCCTCGGCCTGCTGGAGCAACGCGTAGTGGCCGTTGACGATCTCGGTGTGGATCTCCTCCGTGACGGCCACGAAGGGCACCTCGCGGTGCAGCTGCACCAGTGGCAGACCGGTGGATTTCGCCGTCTCCACGAGCGCGGCGGGCAGCCGGGCGAACCGTGGCCCGAGTTCCACGACGAGCGCCGCGATACCGCGCTCGGCGAGGGTGCGGACGAATGCCCGCTGTTCGGCCGGGCGGGTGCCGAGCCCGTATCCCGTGGTCAGCAGCAGTTCACCGCCCTTGAGCAGCGAGGCGATGTTCGGTACCTCGCCCGCGTGCACCCAGCGCACGGTCCGGTGCAGCCGGTCGGCCCCCGCGATGATCTCCGGCAGCCCGCTGCGGAGCCCGGGCAGCTCGAGGGCCCGCTGCACGGTGATTCCGGCGCCTTGGGTGTCGTAACGGCTGTCCATGCAGCGGACGCTACCCGCGGACGGGTTCCGGAGGCATCTCCGGCCGGTGACGAGAGCCGCCGCGGGCGGCGCGCGCCGGGGCGTGCCGCGGTCAGGCGACCGGTACCGGGGCGATGTTGTGGTTGAAGCGGAAGACGTTGTCCGGGTCGTACTCGGCCTTCACCGCGGCCAGCCGCCGGAGGTTCTCGGTGCCGAGGCCGGCCACGACGCGGTCCGCGCCCTCGTCCCCGATGAAGTTCAGATAGACCGCGCCGGTGCTCCACGGCTGGACATCGGCGCGGACCTTCCTGACCCACTCGATGCACCGTTCGTCGTCGGCGGGGTCCTCCCAGACCCCGAAGGGGTGCACGGCCCAGGGCGCGTCCCGGTAGGGGACCGGGAACCGGGACGGTCCGGCGGCGATCGCGCCGCCCTGGGGGAACAGCACGTGCTGGTTGCCCGTGGGGACGGGCATGGCGTCGCCGAGGGCGCAGAAGACGTCCACGAAGTCGTCGGGCGCGCCGGTCAGGTACTCGGCCGACCAGTAGTTCCGCATGCCGGGCGGGTCGTCGAGCATGCACTGGAAGTCGGCGTAGGGCAGGGCGGTGACGATCTCGACCTCGTGCGGCAGGGCCAGCAGCGGCTGGGCGATCTTGCGCATGTCGTCCTCGCCGCCGGCGTACGCGACGAGCGCGCCGCACAGCCGCTTGCCGACCAGGTGCTCGGGTATGAACTCCTCGGGCGGGCCGGTCAGATAGATGATGCCGCCGCTCGCCTCCGGCGGCCCGTTCTCGATGATCTCGCGGTAGATGCGGACCACGTCGGGGCCGGAGTCCGGCTGGTACAGCATCAGGGCGATCGAGAACTCGGGCAGCGGGTGCAGCTTGAGGGTCAGCGCCGTGGCGACACCGAAGTTCCCGCCGCCGCCGTGCAGGGCCCAGAACAGCTCCGGGTTCTCCCGGTCGGTGGCGCGCACCGGCGAACCGTCGGCGGTCACCAGCTCGACGCCGAGGAGGTTGTCGGCGGCGAGGCCGAGGGACCTGTCCAGCCAGCCGCTGCCGCCGCCGAGGACGAAGCCGCCGACACCGGTCGTCGAGACACGGCCGCCGGTGGTCGCCAGGCCGTACGGCTGGGTGGCCCGGTCGAGATGGCTCATCAGGGCCCCGCCCCCGACCCGTACGGTCTCGGAGCCGGGGTGGACGGTGACCGTGTGCATCCTGCTGAGGTCGATGACCAGACCGCCGTCGTTGAGCGACATGCCGGAGACGCTGTGGCCGCCGCCGCGTACCGCGATCGCCAGATCCAGTTCACGCGCGAAACGCACCGAACGTGTCACGTCGGCTTCGCCCTCGCACAGCGCGATCACGGCGGGCCGCCGGTCGATCATCGCGTTGAAGATCGTCCGGGCTTCGTCGTACCCCGGATCGTCGGGGACGACCACGTCACCGGACAGATCGGCGCGGAGCGTGGCAAGTGCCACGCCCGCCTTCGAAAGGGGAGCCATGGCAGCCGCCCCCTTCCACGAGGGGACAGGACTCCTTCAAGGCTAGGCGGGTGGGGCGGATCGGGCGCGCCGGGACGAAGTCCGCCCCGGCGCGCCCGGTCCGGGCCGGCTCAGCCGCCGTACGCCCCGCTCGCCGTCAGCCGCAGGGCCGTGTCGATCAGCGGAACGTGGCTGAAGGCCTGCGGGAAGTTCCCGACCTGGCGCTGGAGAACCGGGTCCCACTCCTCGGCGAGCAGCCCGAGGTCGTTGCGAAGGGCCAGCAGCCGTTCGAAGAGCTTGCGGGCCTCGTCGACCCGCCCGATCATCGCGAGGTCGTCGGCCATCCAGAACGAGCAGGCGAGGAACGCGCCCTCGTCGCCCTCCAGGCCGTCCACGCCCGCGTCCTCGCCGGCCGTCGGGTAGCGCAGGATGAAGCCGTCCGGGGTGGACAGCTCGCGCTGGATCGCCTCGATGGTGCCGATCACGCGCTTGTCGTCCGGCGGCAGGAACCCCATCTGCGGGATGAGGAGCAGCGAGGCGTCGAGTTCCCTCGAGCCGTACGACTGCGTGAACGTGTTCCGTTCCTTGTCGTAGCCCTTCTCGCACACGTCCCGGTGGATGTCGTCGCGCAGTTCGCGCCACTTCTCCAGCGGGCCGTCCGCGTCCCCGGACTCGATGAGCTTGATGGTGCGGTCGACGGCCACCCAGGCCATCACCTTGGAGTGCACGAAGTGCCGCCGCGGGCCCCGGACTTCCCAGATTCCCTCGTCGGGCTGGTCCCAGTGGTCCTCCAGGTAGCGGATCAGCTTCAACTGGAGCAGCGAGGCGTAGTCGTTGCGGGACAGGCCCGTCATGTGGGCCAGGTGCAGGGCTTCGGTGACCTCGCCGTAGACGTCGAGCTGGAGCTGGTGAGCGGCGCCGTTCCCGACGCGGACGGGCGCCGAACCCTCGTACCCGGGAAGCCAGTCGAGCTCGGCCTCGCCCAACTCCCGTTCCCCCGCGATGCCGTACATGATCTGGAGGTTCTCCGGGTCGCCCGCGACCGCGCGCAGCAGCCATTCGCGCCAGGCACGGGCCTCCTCGCGGTAGCCGGTGCGCAGCAGCGAGGAGAGGGTGATGGCCGCGTCGCGCAGCCAGGTGTAGCGGTAGTCCCAGTTGCGTACGCCGCCGATCTCCTCCGGGAGGGAGGTGGTGGGCGCGGCGACGATGCCGCCCGTGGGCGCGTACGTCAGGGCCTTCAGCGTGATCAGCGAGCGGACGACGGCCTCGCGGTAGGGGCCGTGGTACGTGCACTGGTCGACCCAGTCGCGCCAGAACTCCTCGGTCGCCTCCAGGGACTGCTCCGGCTCGGGCAGCGCGGGCGGCACCTTGTGCGAGGGCTCCCACGAGATCGTGAAGGCGATCCGGTCGCCCGGCGCCACCGTGAAGTCGGCGTACGTGGTCAGATCCTTGCCGTACGTCTCGCAGTCCGTGTCGAACCAGACCGAGTCGGGTCCGGCGACCGCGACCGTGCGCCCCTCGTGCTTGTGCACCCAGGGCACCACGCGGCCGTACGAGAAACGCATCCGCAGCGCGGAGCGCATCGGCACCCGGCCCGTGACGCCCTCGACGATCCGGATCAGCTGCGGGGCGCCGTCACGCGGCGGCATGAAATCGGTCACCCGGACCGTGCCGCGCGGGGTGTCCCATTCGGACTCGAGAATCAGCGAGTCGCCGCGGTACCGGCGGCGCGCCGCCGTGGGTGGTTCGGCGTCGGACGCGTGGGCGGGTCCGAGCCGCCAGAATCCGTGTTCCTCCGTGCCGAGCAGTCCTGCGAAGACGGCATGGGAGTCGAAGCGGGGCAGGCACAGCCAGTCGACTGTGCCGTCCCGGCAGACCAGCGCGGCTGTCTGCATGTCTCCGATGAGTGCGTAGTCCTCGATGCGCCCGGCCACGTGCATCTCCAGTCGAACGGCCACGTCGCCCCTTCGCGGGGCGGTCGCTCTTGCGGTCAAAGGGAACGTAGGTACTGCGGAACAGTAGGCAATGGGGAAGGTCGGTAACTGCGGAACGTCGATGGTGGGGACGTCGGTCGTGCGTCGCTGCGAAACGTCAGTTGTCGGTGCTACGGGCGATGCGAATCTCGTCTCGAAACGAACTGACAAGCCCTCTTTGTTCCGGGGTACGGACGGGGATGGTGCCGTGCGCCGGACAGGCTCGGCAGCGAGTGTCCGAGCAGGATACGACGCACGTGGAAGATCCGCGTGCCGCTCCGGGCAACCCGGCTGAGCCGATCGAGTGAGCGGTGTGCGAGGTCTGTGCCCAGGTGTGCGCGGAGCGTGGCCGGAAGCGGTCTCGTTCTGTCGCTGATACCCTGGTAGCCCGTGGACCGGTGGGCAAGAAACCCCCGAACCGCAGCGACGGCACCTCCGGAAATTCTCCGGAACCCACGCCGGCACGCACCCCAGACCGCGACCACGGGAGCCCCCTCTTGGCCATGCCGCCCAGTGCTTTTCGAAACAGCACAGCCACGACGACCAAGCACATCTTCGTCACCGGGGGTGTCGCCTCCTCTCTCGGCAAGGGGCTGACCGCCTCCAGCCTGGGCGCGCTGCTCAAGGCCCGCGGTCTGCGGGTCACGATGCAGAAGCTCGACCCTTACCTGAACGTCGACCCGGGCACCATGAACCCGTTCCAGCACGGCGAGGTGTTCGTCACCAACGACGGCGCCGAGACGGACCTGGACATCGGTCACTACGAGCGCTTCCTCGACGTGGACCTGGACGGCTCGGCCAACGTGACCACCGGACAGGTGTACTCCACCGTCATCGCCAAGGAGCGGCGCGGCGAGTACCTCGGTGACACCGTGCAGGTCATCCCGCACATCACCAACGAGATCAAGCACCGTATCCGACGTATGGCCACCGACGACGTCGACGTCGTCATCACCGAGGTCGGCGGCACGGTCGGCGACATCGAGTCCCTGCCCTTCCTGGAGACGGTCCGCCAGGTCCGTCACGAGGTCGGCCGCGACAACGTGTTCGTCGTGCACATCTCGCTCCTCCCGTACATCGGCCCGTCCGGGGAGCTGAAGACCAAGCCGACGCAGCACTCGGTCGCGGCCCTGCGCAACATCGGTATCCAGCCGGACGCGATCGTGCTGCGGGCCGACCGTGAGGTGCCCACCGCCATCAAGCGCAAGATCTCGCTGATGTGCGACGTGGACGAGGCCGCCGTGGTCGCCGCGATCGACGCCAAGTCGATCTACGACATCCCGAAGGTCCTGCACACCGAGGGTCTGGACGCCTACGTCGTGCGCAAGCTGGACCTGCCGTTCCGCGACGTGGACTGGACGACCTGGGACGACCTGCTGGACCGCGTCCACAACCCGGTCCACGAGATCACCATGGCGCTCGTCGGCAAGTACATCGACCTGCCCGACGCGTACCTCTCGGTGACCGAGGCGCTGCGCGCCGGCGGGTTCGCCAACAAGGCCCGCGTCAAGATCAAGTGGGTCACGTCGGACGACTGCAAGACCCCCGCGGGCGCGGCCAAGCAGCTCGGCGACGTCGACGCGATCTGCATCCCCGGCGGCTTCGGCGACCGAGGTGTGTCCGGCAAGGTCGGCGCGATCCAGTACGCCCGCGAGAACAAGATCCCGCTGCTCGGCCTCTGCCTGGGCCTGCAGTGCATCGTGATCGAGGCCGCGCGGAACCTGGCCGACATCCCCGACGCCAACTCCACCGAGTTCGACTCCGGCACCGGCCACCCGGTCATCTCCACGATGGCCGAGCAGCTCGACATCGTGGCGGGCGAGGGTGACATGGGCGGCACCATGCGCCTCGGCATGTACCCGGCCAAGCTCGCCGACGGCTCGATCGTGCGCGAGGTGTACGACGGCAAGGAGTACGTCGAGGAGCGCCACCGCCACCGCTACGAGGTGAACAACGCCTACCGCGCCGAGCTGGAGAAGAAGGCCGGTCTGCAGTTCTCCGGCACCTCTCCGGACGGCAAGCTCGTCGAGTACGTCGAGTACCCGCGCGACGTCCACCCGTACCTGGTCGCGACCCAGGCGCACCCCGAGCTGCGCTCCCGTCCGACCCGGCCGCACCCGCTCTTCGCGGGCCTGGTCAAGGCCGCGGTGGAGCGCAAGACGGGCAAGTAGTACCAGGGCTGTACGGTGATCGGGGTGCGTGTCCGCGGGTTCTCCCGCCGGGCGCGTGCCCCGGTTCCGTCACCGGACCGGTTTCTTTTTGCGCGTGTGGGAGGACAGGCCATGACGATCAAGGACACCCCCGAGGAGTGGGAGGTCCGGGCGACCGAGACTCCCTTCAAGGGCAACAAGACCTCGGTGCGCACCGACGACGTGGTCATGCCCGACGGATCGGTCGCGCGCCGTGACTACCAGGTCCACCCGGGCTCCGTGGCGGTCCTCGCCCTCGACGACGAGGACCGTGTCCTGGTCCTTCGCCAGTACCGCCACCCCGTGCGCCACAAGCTGTGGGAGATCCCGGCGGGCCTGCTCGACATCCCCGGCGAGAACCCGCTGCACGCCGCGCAGCGCGAGCTCTACGAGGAGGCGCACGTCAAGGCGGAGAGCTGGCGCGTGCTGACCGACGTCTACACCACGCCCGGCGGATGCGACGAAGCCGTCCGGATCTTCCTGGCCCGTGACCTCTCCGCGGCGGAGGGCGAGCGGTTCGACGTCGAGGACGAGGAGGCCGACATGGAGCTGGCCCGCGTTCCCCTCGACGAACTCGTCCGCGGTGTGCTCGCCGGTGACCTGCACAACAACTGCCTGGTCGTGGGAGCCCTCGCGCTCCTCGCCGCGCGGCAGGGCGACGGACTGGACGCGCTGCGCCCGGCCGAGGCGCCGTGGCCCGCGCGTCCCTTCGAGGCCTGACCCGCTTCCGCGGAGCATCCGCCGCTTTTCCGCCCCTCCCCGGACGGGCCACCGTGCGCCCGTCCGGGGGGTGCCGGTCCTACGATCGCTTGATCCGATCGGGGGACGTCTCCGCCGCGCTCCGCCCGGATCGTCGCAGAGCGTGAACTAGGCTCTGGAAACGCCCGAACCGGAGTCCCGGCGGGCTTGCGCGCGCAGTGGAACGGGAGCGTGGCCCGTGACGGATCAGGCGGTGGACGACGGCGGCACCAAGGTGTCGGCCAAGGGGCAGCGCCCGGCTGCCGGGTCCGCTCCTACGAAGAGTCAGTTCCTGGGCCGTACAAGAGAGTTGAAGGAACTCCGGGCGGACATCGAGCGCGCGGGCCTCGACACCCTCTCCGGCCGCAAGGCACCGCGGGCGCGGGTGCTGCTCATCGCGGGCAAGCCCGGCTCCGGCCGCACCGCGCTCGCCGCCCAGCTCGCCGCGCAGGTCGCCGAGAGTTACCCCGACGGCCTCCTGCGTGCCCGGCTCACCGAACCCGACGGCACCCCGGTGCCCACCGAGGCCACCGCGCGGGAACTGCTCACCGCCCTCGGACTGGCCACACCTCCCGGCGCCGGGGCAGACGACCTCGGCGAGCGGTTGCGCGAGGCACTCGCCGTCCGCCGGGCGGTGCTCCTGCTCGACGACGCGGCCGACGCCGAACAGGTCGACGCACTGCTGCCCGACTCCCCGGAATGCCTGGTCATCGCCGTCTCCGGCGGGCCGCTGACCGGTATCGCGGACGTCCGCCCGTGCACCCTCGGCGGCCTGGACACCAAGTCCGCCCTCGAACTCCTCGGCCAGTTCACCGGTTCGGTGCGCATCACCGTCGATCCGCTCGCCGCCGAAGGGCTGGTCGAACTCTGCGCGGGTCAGCCCACCGCACTGGTACTGGCCGGCGGCTGGCTCGCCGCGCGCCCCGCCTCCGCCGTCGCCGACCTCGCCAAACAGCTGCGCACCGAGGGTGAGGACGGCCCCCCGCTGGCGCGGGTCTTCCGGCATGCGTACGCCTCGCTGCCGAGCAGCGCCGCGCGGATACTGCGACTGCTCGCGCTGGCCCCCGCGGGCCTCGTCGATCCGCACACCGCCTCGGCGCTGGCCGGCTGCTCGGTCCAGGCGGCGCAGACCACGCTGGACGACTTCGTCGCCCTCGGCCTGTTGCGAGCGATTCCGTCGCCGCTGCCGCAGTACGAGGTCCCCGGCTGCCTCCTGCCCGTCCTCCAGACGCTGGTCGAGACCCACGACCGGCCCGCCGAGGTGCAGCTGGCCCGCGCCCGGATGCTGGAGCGGACCGTACGGCTGCTGGTGTCCTGCCGCGCCATCACCGAGACCGACAGCTCGCCCGCCCGCGAGAAACTCGCCGGAATGCCGCGCGCCCTGCGCTTCCCCAGCCCCCGGGCGGCCGAGGACTGGCTGCGCGTCCGGCAGCCCGCGCTGCTCGCGTCGGCCCGGCTGGCGGTCGCCGACGGGGAGCTGGACACCCTCGCCCGACGGCTGATGGCCGCCCTGGTGCGGGCGATGGTCGTCCATTTCGGCACCCAGGCCGCGGCGTCCGAGCTGTACGGGATCCACCGTCTCGTCCTGGACGTCGCCGAGCGCCGGAATCTGCCCCGCGAGAAGGCCGCGGCCCTGCTCAACCTCGCCGACCTGGACGCGCAGACCGGCCGTACGGCCGACGCCCTCGCCCGCTACCGGGCCGCGCTCGACGCCGGACGCGAGGCGAACGACCCGTACGCGACCGGCCGCGCGATGGAATCCGTAGGCGGTGCCCACCAGGAGCTCGGGGACTACGACCGGGCGGCCGACTGGTACGGCAGGGCGCTCGCCCAGCGGCTCGCACGGGGGGAGCGCGTGGACGCCGCCCGGCTGTACGGGCGCATCGCCACCGTGCACACCTACGCGGGCCGCTACGGCGAGGCGCTGGTCAACTGGCGCGCCGCCGTCGCGGGACACCGCAAGGACGGCGATGTCGCCGCCCAGGCAAGGGCGTTGAGCGAGATGGCGCGCGTCCAGGAGTACGCGGGACGGCCCGAGGAGTCGCTGCGTACCTGCCAGGAGGCCGTCGAGTGGGCGCGCCGCGCGGACGACGTACGCCTGCAGGCCGCGTTGCAGCTGAGGCTGGCCGACACCCTGGACCGGCTGGGCGACCCGGCCGCCGCCCGGCTGCACCGCGCGGCGGCCGAGCGCATGCTGGGAGATGAGCTCCCTGAGAGTGCATCCGGCATGGAACACGACGCTAATGCCTGCGAAATCCGCAGTGCATCCGCTGAAGATTGATGCATTGAAAGGCTAGACAGAGAGAATCCCTTCATTAGACTGGCTCCGCCGCGTTCTTCCGTGGTGTTTCCCGGTGTGCTCCCGTACGTCGGGTATGACATGCATTGCCAGGCTTGTGCCGCCTCGGCATGCATAGCCCCAGAGCCCTCTGAGTCAAGGACCGTGATCGACGTGAAGGTCGGCATCCCCCGCGAGGTCAAGAACAACGAGTTCCGGGTGGCCATCACCCCCGCCGGCGTGCACGAGCTGGTGCGCCACGGCCACCAGGTCTTCGTCGAGCAGAACGCCGGCGTCGGCTCCTCGATCACGGACGAGGAGTACGTCTTCGCCGGAGCCCAGATCCTCGGCACCGCCGACGAGGTCTGGGCCACCGCCGACCTGCTGCTGAAGGTCAAGGAGCCCATCGCGGAGGAGTACCACCGGCTCCGCAAGGACCAGACGCTCTTCACCTACCTGCACCTGGCCGCCTCCAAGGAGTGCACGGACGCGCTCCTGGAGTCCGGCACCACGGCGATCGCGTACGAGACCGTCGAGCTGCCCAGCCGCGCGCTGCCGCTGCTCGCCCCGATGTCCGAGGTCGCGGGCCGTCTCGCCCCGCAGGTCGGCGCCTACCACCTGATGCGCGCCAACGGCGGCCGTGGTGTCCTGCCCGGCGGTGTCCCGGGTGTGCTGGCGGCCAAGGCCGTCGTCATCGGCGGTGGCGTCTCCGGCTGGAACGCCGCGCAGATCGCCATCGGCATGGGCTTCCACGTGACCCTGCTCGACCGCGACATCAACAAGCTCAAGGAGGCGGACAAGATCTTCGGTACGAAGATCCAGACCGTCGTCTCCAACGCCTTCGAGCTGGAGAAGGCCTGCCTCGAGGCCGACCTCGTCATCGGTGCCGTGCTGATCCCCGGCGCCAAGGCTCCGAAGCTGGTCACCAACGAGCTCGTCTCGCGGATGAAGGCGGGAAGTGTCCTTGTCGACATCGCGATCGACCAGGGCGGCTGCTTCGAGGACTCGCGTCCGACCACGCACGCCGAGCCGACCTTCCCGGTCCACAACTCGGTCTTCTACTGCGTCGCCAACATGCCCGGCGCGGTGCCCAACACCTCGACGTACGCGCTGACCAATGCCACGCTGCCGTACATCGTCGAGCTCGCCAACCGCGGCTGGGCCGAGGCGCTGCGCCGTGACAACGCGCTGGCCAAGGGCCTCAACACCCATGACGGCAAGGTCGTTTACCGCGAGGTGGCCGAGGCGCACGGGCTGGAGCACGTCGAGCTCGAGACCCTGCTCGGCTGAGACCCCCGGCAACTCCAGGAGTCGACATTCCGGCCGACTCCGGGCCGACAAAAGGCGATACGTCAACACAGGTCGTCAACACCGCGCACCCGGCCGGACCTTGCCCGACAAGGTCCGGCCGGGTGTGTGTCGGGTCACTTTGCGACACTCGTTCAACTCGCCGCGAACGTAACTCTTCAACCGATTCGCACACCGGTGAAACCTGCCGTGCGACGGCCTTACGCCCTTGACAGAGGGGTGTTCGGTTGCCGACACATCGGGTCGGGTCCGGCGGATTGTGTTGCTGCGGAGCGGTGACACGCCATAGAGTCGCCAACCGTCGGCATGGTGCCACGCTGACCTATCTAGAAGTTTCCTGGTCACCAAGGAGGTAAGACGACTTGTGAATGAGTCGACATTTACTCCCGGGGGTGGTCAACCAGGAATGCCGGCGCGGGGCCAGAGCCCCACGGGGCTCGAGGCTGTCGGCTCCGTCGCTGTCCGAACCTTCGCAGCCCACCAGAGTCCCCGGATGACTCAGACAGCACACCCGAGCATGGATGGCCATCACGTGAACGCCATGGCCGGCAACGGAAGTGGCGAGAACCACACCCACTTCGCCGACTACGACGAACTGCCCGAGGGGCACTTCTACGACCCCGACGCCGAGTACGAGCCCGATCCGGAGTACGCGGCCACGCTCGCGCCCGACGCGGCCCGCCAGCGCCGTGAGCGCATCGGCCCGACGGGGCGCCCGCTGCCCTACTTCCCGATCCCGGGTCCGCTGACCAGTCACGGCCCCGCGACGATCATCGCGATGTGCAACCAGAAGGGCGGCGTGGGCAAGACCACGTCGACCATCAACCTGGGGGCCGCGCTCGCGGAGTACGGACGCCGGGTGCTGCTCGTCGACTTCGACCCGCAGGGCGCGCTGTCCGTGGGTCTCGGCGTCAACCCGATGGAGCTCGACCTCACCGTCTACAACCTGCTCATGGAGCGGGGCATGGCGGCCGACGACGTGCTCCTGAAGACAGCGGTCCCGAACATGGACCTGCTGCCCAGCAACATCGACCTGTCCGCCGCCGAAGTGCAACTGGTGAGCGAGGTCGCCCGCGAGTCCACGCTGCAGCGCGCCCTGAAGCCGCTGATGGCCGACTACGACTACATCGTGATCGACTGCCAGCCCTCGCTCGGCCTGCTCACCGTGAACGCGCTGACGGCGGCCCACAAGGTGATCGTGCCGCTGGAGTGCGAGTTCTTCGCGCTGCGCGGTGTCGCCCTGCTCACCGAGACCATCGAGAAGGTCCAGGAGCGGCTCAACCCCGAGCTGGAGCTCGACGGCATCCTCGCCACGATGTACGACTCCCGCACGGTGCACAGCCGTGAGGTGCTCGCACGCGTCGTCGAGGCCTTCGACGATCACGTCTACCACACCGTGATCGGCCGGACCGTCCGCTTCCCGGAGACCACGGTCGCCGGTGAGCCGATCACCACCTACGCCTCCAACTCCGTCGGTGCCGCCGCTTATCGCCAGCTCGCCAGGGAGGTGCTCGCCCGGTGTCACGCCGAGTGAGTCTGCCGGGGGCCGACGAACTGTTCCGTACCACCGGGGGCATGGCGCTCCAGTCGTCCACGCCCTCGCGCCGGACCAACGGTGAGGCCCGGGTGCCGGCTCCGGCCGGCGAGAGCGACGCGGCGGCCGCCGGGGAGGACGGGCCCCAGTCGGTGCCGGTCCGGGGCGGCGACGGCGAGGGCGACGAACACGTCGCCTCCGACGCCGAGTCGTCCGACGCGGGAGAGTCCCGCAGCCGGGGCGGTGCCCCGGACCGCTCGGGGCGGCGTCAGCCGGCGCAGGAAGGTTCCGCAGCCCCCGCCACCTCCGTGCAGTCGTCCCGCAAACGCGGGCGGGCCGCCAACCGCCGGCCCAGTGGGCGGGAGCGGCACGACGAGAAGATCACGGTGTACGTGTCCGCCGAGGAGCTGATGGACCTCGAGCACGCGCGCCTGGTGCTCCGCGGTGAGCACGGGCTCGCCGTGGACCGCGGGCGGATCGTCCGTGAGGCGGTCGCGGTGGTCCTCGCCGATCTGGAATCCCGCGGGGACGCGAGCATCCTCGTACGACGTCTGCGCGGGCGGTAGCGGTAGCCTGCGACGGCTATGACCTCGAACGTCCCGCCCCCGTCCGCCGCCTCCGGCGGTCGTCGGCGTGCGCTGGGGCGCGGGCCGGGGACGGCACCGTCCGAGGTGCCCGAGGTGCCCGCCGACCTGCCGGAGGCGCCCGCCGAGACACCCGCGGAGGGCGCTGAGCCGTCCGCGACGGCCACGGAGGTCGCAGAGCCGTCCGAGACGCCCGCAGAGGGCGGCGCCGAGCTGTCCGCGACGCCCACAGGGGTCGCTGAGGCGCCCGCGGGGCCGGGCGCGTGGTCACAGGCGCCCGGAGAGGCCGCTGAGGCGGCTCCGGGGTCCTCGGGGTCCGACGGGCCGCCGGAGGAGCCGACAGGGCTGTTCCAGGCGCCTGGAGAGGGCCCGGTGCGATACGCGGGGCCGGACGCACCGGTCGAGTTGCCCGAGACGCCGGGGGACGGCCCAGGGGCGCCCGGGACTCCGGCCGGCCCGGCCGGGGTGTCCGCGGAGGTCTCCGACGGCGCTCCCGGTGCTCCCGGTGACGGTGTCTTCAAGGTGCGGCTCTCGAATTTCGAGGGCCCCTTCGATCTGCTGCTCCAGCTCATCTCCAAGCACAAGCTCGATGTCACCGAAGTGGCGCTGTCCAAGGTCACCGACGAGTTCATGGCGCACATCCGGGCGATGGGCCCGGACTGGGACCTCGACCAGACGACCGAGTTCCTGGTCGTCGCGGCGACGCTGCTCGATCTGAAGGCCGCCCGGCTGCTCCCGACCGCCGAGGTCGAGGACGAGGCCGACCTGGCTCTCCTGGAGGCGCGGGACCTGCTGTTCGCCCGGTTGCTCCAGTACCGCGCCTACAAGCAGATCGCGGACATCTTCAACGCGCGGCTCGAAGAGGAGGCCCGCCGCTATCCCCGTACCGTCGGGCTCGAGGCGCATCACGCCGAACTGCTGCCCGAGGTCGTCATCAGCATCGGGGCGGAGGGGTTCGCGAAGCTCGCCGTGAAGGCGATGCAGCCGAGGCCCAAGCCTCAGGTGTACGTCGACCACATCCACGCGCCGCTCGTCAGCGTGCAGGAGCAGGCCGGGATCGTGGTGGCGCGGCTCCGGGAACTCGGCGAGGCCAGCTTCCGCTCGCTCGTCGAGGACACCGACGACACCCTCACCGTGGTCGCCCGGTTCCTGGCCCTGCTGGAGCTCTACCGGGAGAAGGCCGTCGCCCTGGACCAGGAAGAGGCCCTCGGCGAACTGATGGTGCGCTGGACGGGCGGAGAGGGCGACGACCGGCCCAGGGTGACCGACGAGTTCGACCGGCCCGCGGAAGCGGTGCGGGACGAGGCAGGGCGCGGGACCAAGGAGGAGAAGGCGTGAGCGAGGAGACCACCGACACCCCCGCGGGGCCGCGCACCGTCGCCGACCTCGATCTCAGGCCCGCCCTGGAGGCCGTCCTGATGGTGGTGGACGAGCCGGCCACCGAGGAACATCTCGCCAAGATCCTCGAGCGGCCCAGGCGGCAGATCGCGGACGCGCTGCGCGCACTGGCCGACGAGTACACCGTCCAGGGACGCGGTTTCGAGCTCAGACTGATCGCGGGGGGCTGGCGCTTCTACTCGCGTCCCGCGTACGCGAGTGCCGTCGAACGCTTCGTCCTGGACGGTCAGCAGGCCCGGCTCACCCAGGCAGCCCTGGAGACGCTCGCCGTCGTCGCGTACCGTCAGCCGGTCAGCCGATCAAGGGTCTCGGCGGTCCGCGGAGTCAACTGCGACGGCGTGATGCGCACCCTCCTCCAGCGGGGTCTGGTCGAGGAGGCGGGCACGGAACCCGAAACAGGTGCGATCCTGTACACGACGACGAACTACTTCCTGGAGCGAATGGGCCTGCGCGGTCTGGACGAGCTCCCGGAGCTCGCGCCCTTCCTCCCCGAGGCGGACGCGATCGAGGCCGAGACGCTGGAAGGGGTCCCGTCGTTCGATCCGGATGCACCGGATGCAGATGCAGACGACACGACGACGACGGAACTTTGATGCGAAGCAGTGGCAGCGGCAGTGGCAGGAACAGCGGGCGCGGCAACCCGCGGGGAACCGGCGGGAGCGGCGGTGGCGGTGGCTCCCGTGGGGCCGGCGGGAGCGGCGGTGGCTCCCGTGGGGCCGGCGGTGGCGGTGGCTCGCGCGGCGGAAGCGGCGGAAGCGGCGGTGGCTCGCGCGGCAGCGCCGGAGGCGGCGGTTCGCGTGGGACCGGCGGAAGCGGTTCGCGTGGGACCGGCGGCAGCGGCTTCCAGCCGAGGAGCTCGGCGGCAGGGCGCGACGACCAGCCGAAGCGTCCCAGCAAGCCCCGTCCCGAGGAGCGTCGCTACGACGTAGGCCCCGGAGGCACGCACGAGGGCCCGAAGTCCGGGCGAGGAGCCTCGGCGCGCGGTGGCGCCAAGGGCGGCCCCAAGCAGGGCCAGCAGCGCGGCGGCCGGACGGAGCCCGCGCGCTCCCGCGAGTACGAGACGCGGACCGAGGAGCGCAACCGGGACCGGTACGCGGGCAAGCCGGAGATCAAGCTGCCCAAGACCTTCCCGGGCGCCGAGCAGGAGGGCGAGCGCCTTCAGAAGATTCTCGCGCGCGCGGGCTACGGCTCGCGGCGCGCCTGTGAGGAACTGGTCGAGCAGGCCAGGGTCGAGGTCAACGGCCAGATCGTCCTGGAGCAGGGTCTGCGCGTCGACACCGAGAAGGACGAGATCAAGGTCGACGGGCTGACCGTCGCGACGCAGTCGTACCAGTTCTTCTCGCTGAACAAGCCCGCCGGTGTCGTCTCCACCATGGAGGACAACGAGGGCCGTCAGTGCCTGGGCGACTACGTGACGAACCGCGAGACGCGGCTCTTCCACGTGGGCCGGCTCGACACCGAGACCGAGGGTGTCATCCTGCTCACCAACCACGGCGAGCTGGCGCACCGGCTGACCCACCCGAAGTACGGCGTGAAGAAGGTCTACCTCGCGCACATCGTCGGCCCGATCCCGCGCGACCTGGGCAAGCGGCTCAAGGACGGCATCCAGCTGGAGGACGGGTACGCCAAGGCGGACCACTTCCGCGTCGTCGAGCAGACCGGCAAGAACTACCTCGTCGAGGTGACCCTGCACGAGGGCCGCAAGCACATCGTGCGCCGCATGCTCGCCGAGGCCGGCTTCCCGGTCGACAAGCTGGTGCGCGTCGCCTTCGGCCCGATCACCCTGGGCGACCAGAAGTCGGGCTGGCTGCGCCGCCTGTCGAACACCGAGGTCGGCATGCTGATGGCCGAGGTCGGCCTCTAGCCCCGGAGTCCTCGCGGCTCTCGCAGCCCCTGGACGCCCCACGCGTACGACGGCCGGTCCCGGAACTTTTCCGGGGCCGGCCGATTCGTTCTCGGCGTCCCGCCGGTCTGTACCGGTGAACGGACCACCGGTGCGCTCCGAGGCGCCCCGGTGCGAACGAAGGGAGCGGCGATGACCGCGACGACGGACCGCGACGAGTTCGTCCGGCTGACCGATCCGTACCGGCGGGAGCTGCTCGCCCACTGCTACCGCATGCTCGGCTCGGTCGACGACGCCGAGGACCTCGTCCAGGAGACGTATCTGCGGGCCTGGCGGTCCTACGAGAGGTACGAGGGCCGGGCGAGCCTGCGCACCTGGCTCTACCGGATCGCCACCAACACGTGCCTGACGGCGCTGGAGGGGCGCGGGCGCCGTCCGCTGCCCACCGGGCTCGGCGGGCCGGGAGACGCGCCCGAGGAGCCTCTGCGGGCCCCCGCGACGGACATCCCCTGGCTCCAGCCGCTGCCCGACACGCTCGTCGACCCGGCGACGGTCGTCGCGGCGCGCGGAAGCCTGCGGCTCGCCCTGGTCGCCGCGCTGCAGAACCTGCCGGCGCGGCAGCGGGCCGTGCTCATCCTGCGGGACGTCCTGGCCTGGCGGGCGTCCGAGGTCGCCGCCCTGCTGGACACCTCGACCGCGGCGGTCAAGAGCACCCTCCAGCGCGCACGTGCCCGGCTCGACGAGGTCGCCCCGGAGGAGGACCTGGTGGTCGAGCCCGAAGGGACCGACGACCGCGAACTCCTCGACCGCTACATGAGCGCCTTCGAGAACGCCGACATGGAGTCGCTGCTGGGGCTGCTGCGCGACGGTGTCGAGCTGGAGATGCCGCCCTACCTGGAGTGGTTCAGCGGCAGGAAGGACGTGCTGCGGTTCCTGCGTGTGCGGGTGCTCTCGGGGCGCGAGGCCGGTTGGATCCGCATGGTGCCCGTCCGGGCCAACGGGCAGCCCGCCGTGGCGGCGTACGAGCGCGGGGTCGACGGGGTGCTCCGGGCGCACTCCGTACAGGTGCTCACCGTCGAGGAGCGCGCTATCGCGCGGCTCACCGTCTTCCTGGATCCGGGGCTGTTCGCCGGCTTCGACCTGCCCCGGATTCTCCCGTGAACCCGGGAGAGCTCCTGGAGCGGTCGCTCGCCTACGCGCTGGGCAGCGTCGCCGCGGTGCCGCGGGAGGGCCTGCGACGGCCGACGCCGTGCGCCGAGTGGGACCTGGGGGAGTTGCTCCGCCACCTGGACGACTCGGTGGACGCGCTCTACGAAGGCGTCGCGGACGGGCGGGTCGGGCTGTGTCCGGCCCCGCCCGCCGCCGATCCGGTGTGCGTCTTCCGCGAGCGGGCCCGTGCCCTCCTCGGCGCCTGGGCGGCCGTGTCCGTCGCGCCGTCCCCCGCGGCCGTCGGGGACCGGTCCATGGACGCGGGGCTGCTGGCGGCCGTCGGCGCCCTGGAGATCGCGGTGCACGGCTGGGATGTCGCCCGGGCCTGCGGGCGGGCGCGGCCGATCCCGTCCGGGCTCGCCGTGGAACTGCTGCCCGTCGCGCGCTTCGTGGTCGCGGACGCCGACCGCGGTGTGCGCTTCGCCGACCCGGTCGGCATACCGTCACCGGCCCGGCCGGATGACGTGCTCCTCGCGTTCCTGGGACGGCGCCCCGGCCGCGATTCCTTTTCGGCGCGGGCCCGGTCCGTCTTCCGTGAGTGATCCTCACGGAAGGAACCGTCATGACCGACACCACCGCACGCGCCCCCGTCCAGCAGCCGTCCGCCGTGCCCGCACGCCGTGTGTGGACCGTCGTCCTGGCCGGACTGGGGGCGCTGCTCTGTTCCCTCGACGTGGTCGTCGTGGCCACCGCGCTGCCCGCCCTGCGGGCCGATTTCGGGGCGAGCCTGTCCGACCTGGAGTGGACGATCAACGCGTACAACCTCGTCTTCGCCTGTCTCACCCTGACCGGTGCCGCGCTCGGCGACCGCTTCGGGCGGCGGCGGATGTACGTCGCCGGACTCGCCGTGTTCACCCTGGCCTCGGCCCTCGCGGCGCTGGCCGCCGGGCCGGGCCAGCTGATCGCCGCGCGGGCGCTCCAGGGCGCCGGCGCCGCCGTCCTGCTGCCGCTCACCCTGACCCTGATCAGCGAGGCGTTCCCGGCCGAGAAGCGGGGCGTCGCCATCGGGGTCTGGGGCGGGGTGACCGGACTCGGTGTCGCGGCCGGGCCGGTGCTCGGCGGCGCCGTCACCGAGGGCCTGTCCTGGCAGTGGATCTTCTGGCTGAACGTGCCGACGGGGCTGGCGATGCTGCCCCTGGCCGCGCTGAAACTACGCGAGAGTCACGGCCCGCGTCCGCAACTCGACATCGTGGGACTGCTGTTGGCCGCCGTCGGGCTGACCGGCCTCGCCTGGGCGCCGGTGCGGGCCCCGCAGGCCGGCTGGGGGAGCGCCGAAGTGCTGGGCGCGCTGGCCGTCGGAGTGGTCTTCGTGGCGGCCTTCCTCGGCTGGGAGCGGTCGCGGGCGCGCTACCCGATGCTGCCCCTCGGGTACTTCCGAAGGCGTGCCTTCTCCACCGCCAACGGCGTCGCCTTCCTGACGTTCATGTCGCTGCTCGGCTCCCTCTTCATGATCACGCAGCTGTTCCAGCTCGGCCTCGGGAGTTCACCGTTGCAGACAGGCGTCCGCATCCTGGTGTGGACCGGCATGCCGCTGCTGGTGGCACCGATCGCGGGCGCCCTGGCCGACCGGTTCGGGAACCGGCCCTTCATGCTCGGGGGACTCGTGCTCCAGGCCACCGGCCTCGGACTGCTGGCCTGGCAGGTGCAGCCCGGCGTCGGCTACGGACGGCTGGTGCTGCCGCTGATCGTCGCGGGCGTCGGCATCTCCATGGTCTTCCCCACCGTCGCGAACGCCGTGACCCTGTCGGTGCCGCCCGCCGACGCGGGCGTCGCGGCCGGCGTCAACAACGCGCTGCGCGAGCTGGGCGGAGTCTTCGGAGTCGCCGTCGCCGCGGCCGTGTTCACGCAGTACGGGGGCTACGGCTCGGCGGCGGACTTCGTCGACGGCTGTGGTCCCGCGCTGTGGGTCTCGGCGGGCGTAGCGGCCGTGGGGGCGCTCGTGGCCGCTCTCGCTCCGGCGCACGCTCGGGCGCAGGGTCAGGACGCGCGCCGTGCCGAGGTCCGGCGTCCGGAGGTGTCGCGCGCCCGGGTCCAGGGCTGATCCGAACGGCCTCCGCCCGTGACGGAACACCTTCCGTCGCCCCCGCCGCACGCGCGGACAATTTTCTCGCGGCGAGTCCGAGAAACCGCAACTTCGCCAGCGGAGAACCTTGTTGGTATCCTCCCGCCCCCTTTATAGTCGTACTGACCATAGTCAGGCTGACCATAAAGGGGGTGGAGTGTGGCGACAGGAGAAGGCCGCGCGCCGGGTGGCACGGCGCCCGAGGGATATGACAAGTACGCCTTCGAGCCCTTCGCCGTCACCGTCGACCTGGCCGTCCTGACTGTGCGCGCGGGCGCGCTGCAGGTGCTCCTCGTCGAGCGGGGCCAGGAGCCGTACGCCGGCCGCTGGGCGCTGCCCGGCGGCTTCGTGCTGCCCAACGAGTCCGCCGAGGCGGCGGCCCGCCGCGAACTCGCCGAGGAGACCGGGCTGTCGGACACCTCGGGGCTCCACCTGGAGCAGCTGCGCACCTACAGCGAACCCGACCGCGACCCCCGCATGCGGATCGTCTCCGTCGCGTTCGCCGCGCTGCTGCCGGACGCTCCCGAGCCGCACGGCGGCGGCGACGCGGCACAGGCCCAGTGGCTGCGGTTCAACGCGCTCGATCCGCTCGCCTTCGACCACGACCGGATTCTCGCCGACGCCCACGAACGCGTGGGCGCCAAGCTGGAGTACTCCTGTCTCGCCACCTCCTTCTGCTCGCCCGAGTTCACCCTCGGCGAGCTGCAGCAGGTCTACGAGACCGTGTGGGGCACCGTGCTCGACCGGCCCAACTTCCGGCGCAAGGTCCTCGCCACACCCGGATTCGTCGAACAGGTCCCCGGTGCCGCACGCCTGACCGGCGGACGCGGCAAGCCCGCCGCCGTCTACCGCGCGGGCGGCGCCAAAGCCCTGCACCCACCCCTGCTGCGTCCCACCTCGGAAGGACGGCCCTGATGACCACCACGACCCTCGCGAAGCGCGCCGCCACCGGATCCCTCATAGGCCTGGCCCTCGGTGACGCGCTCGGATTCCCCACCGAGTTCAACTCCGTGCCCGCCATCCTCGACAAGTGCGGTCCCTGGCGGCAGATGGCGCTGCCCCGGCCCGCGATCGTCACCGACGACACCCAGATGACGCTGGCGCTGGCGCGGGGGCTGCGCACCGCGATGAACCGCGGTCTGCTCGGCCCGCTGCGGATGGAACGGCCGGTGCGCGAGGAGTTCGTGGACTGGTACCAGTCGCCCGAGAACAACCGCGCCCCCGGCCGTACCTGTCTCGTCGCCTGCAACCTCCTCAAGAACGAGAAGCGCCGCTGGCAGGAGGCCAGCCAGATCGGCTCCAAGGGCTGCGGCGCCAACATGCGCGTCGCCCCCGTCGGGCTCGTCCGCGGGCTCAGTGACGAACAGCGCGCGGGCGCCGCGCAGTTCCAGGCCGCGCTGACCCACGGCCACCCCACCGCGCTCACCGCCGCGGACCTCACCGCGCACGCGATCTGGCTGCTCACCCAGGGCGTCGAGCCGATGGGACTGGTCGGCCGGCTGCGCTCGTACGCGTACGAGAACCGGCACCGCTATCACTCCCGCTGGCTCGGCGACCTGTGGTCCTTCAGCGAGGACGCCACGACGGAGCAGTACATCTCCCGCGGCTGGGACGAGTGCCTCGACGTCCTGGACAACCTCCGGCACGCCGTGCGCACCGTCTCGCCCGAGACCGACCCCTGCATGGCCACCGGCGGGGGCTGGATCGCCGAGGAGGCGCTCGCCACCGGCCTCCTGTGCTTCCTGCTGTTCGTCGACGAACCCGTCACCGCGCTGCGCCGGGCCGCCTGCACCTCGGGCGACTCCGACTCCATCGCCTGCCTGACCGGGGCGTTCGCGGGCGCCTACCACGGCTCGGAGGCCTGGCCGACGTCCTGGGCCGACCGCGTCGAGTACCAGGGCGACCTCATGGCGCTGGGGGCCCTCTGGGACGCTTGAGGGATGACAGACGTCCTCGGTGTCGGCACCGACCTCGCGAGCGTGGTGGGCGAACAGCCCGACCCGGTGCTCTTCGCCACCGTCTCCGGGGCGCACCTGTACGGCTTCCCCTCGCGCGACTCCGACGTCGACCTGCGCGGTGTCCATCTGCTGCCGACGGCCGACCTGGTCGGGCTGCGCGAGCCGGAGGAGACCCGGTCCCGCATGTGGTTCCAGGACGGGGTCGAGATGGACCTGGTCACCCACGACCTGCGCAAGTTCGTCCGGCTGATGCTGCGGCGCAACGGATACGTGCTGGAGCAGCTGCTCTCACCGCTCGTCGTGCACACCGGCGACGAGCACCGGGAGCTGGTCTCGCTCGCACCCGGGGTTCTCACCCGCCATCACGCCCACCACTACCGGGGGTTCGCGACCACGCAGTGGCGGCTCTTCGAGAAGACCGGCGAACTCAAGCCGCTGCTCTACACCTTCCGTGTGCTGCTCACCGGCATCCACCTCATGCGCAGCGGCGAGGTTCAGGCGGACCTGCCGACGCTGGCCGGGCAGGTCGCGTCTCCCTCGTATCTGCCGGACCTGATCGCCGCGAAGGCGGAACGGGAGCACGGGGCCGCGGACGTCCCCCGCACACGCGTGGAGGAGGACGTGGAGCGGCTGCACACGCTTCTCGACGAGGCGCAGGGTGCCTCAGCGCTGCCGGACGCCCCCTCCGCGTACGACGCTCTGCACGCCTTCGTCGTCAGGGTCCGCCTGGACGGCGTCCGGGGAGGTCCTGAGGGCCTTCGGGGGCCGGAGGACACCGTCGGCGTCCTGGAGCGCTGAGGCGCGGCGCACCCGGAAGAGGAAGTCCTCCACGCGCGCGTGGTCCGGCTCGGGCGCGAGCGGGCTGCGGTCGGCCGCCTCGTCGGCCTCCGCAGCCAGACGGGACATCCAGCTCTCGACCTCGCTCCACGGCACCTCGCCCCGCTTCACCGCGAGAAGCGGTTCGCGCTGCTCCGAGACATCGATCGTCAGGGTCCCCGTGCGCAGCAGGTCGCGGGAGCTCATCAGGAGGCGCAGCAGATGCATGGCGTGCTTCCAGCGCGGGGCGCCGTACGTGCGGACGTCCGCGTCCAGCTTCTTGTGCTGGCCCAGGGCATAGCGGGCGAACGTCTCGTGCGCCCGGCGGGAGAGGAACGCCGGCCGGAGGGCCAGGAGTTCACGCCCGGTGTCGTCCACGTACTCGACGAGGGGGGAGTGCAGGCACTCCAGGATGTTCGGGTTGGCGCGCAGGGCGAGCGCGCAGAACCGCTCCAGCTCCCAGCTGAACTGCTCCTCCGCCGGGCCCTCGACATGCGTCGGCGGCTTCTCGAAGCGCCAGAAGAGGGAGCTCGGGGCGAGGAAGACACCCCGGCGGTCCGTGTCACTGCCGTCCGTGGCCAGCCCGAAGGCCCGTGACCCCATCACACAGGAGTAGACCGTGTGGTCCCGAACCAACGAGACCGCCGACACGGGAGACGCGGGAGACGCCGGAGACGCCGGAGGCACGGCCGACGGCACGGCGGGCTCATGGGGCTCCGCCGGTGCCGGGGACGCGGTCGACGCAGGAGGCGTCTGGGGTACGCGGGGCTCGGAACGCATATCCGGAGCGTACGGGCCCTCTCATGCCAGGCGGATCGAGTTTCCCTGCACGGTGATCTTCTCCGCGGGCAGCGGGCGCGGCGCGGGACCGGCCTTGACCGCCCCGTCCTCGACACTGAACTTGCTCCCGTGGCAAGGGCAGTCGATGGTGCCGTCCGCGACCTTGTTCACCGTGCAGCCCGCGTGCGTGCAGATGGCCGAGAAGGCCTTGAAGTCGCCCTTCGCCGGCTGGGTGACCACGACCTTCTGTTCCTTGAAGATCGTGCCCCCGCCGACCGGGATGTCGCTCGTCGTGGCGAGCTGCTGGCCGCTGGACGCCTTCGGGGACGAGTCCGACGAGCTGTCGCCGTCGCTGTACTGACTGCACCCCGCCAGCAGCGCGGACGCCCCCGTCGCGAGAATCACCGTGCGCCGCGTCGAGCGGTTGGTCATGTCGTCACTCCGAATGTACGGAAGAACCAGAAGGCGGATGTCAGCCAGACGGCCGTGAGCACGGCGAAGACGAGGCCGCCGACGATCGGCAACAGCCAGCCGGGCAGGCGCTCCCAGCGGAGCAGCAGCATCTTGGCACTGAAGGCACCGAAGAAGAAGCAACCGAGGAGCGAGTGCCACAGGACGCGCGTTTCGTACGTCTGATAGCCCAACGCGTACAGGCAGTGGACGGCGACCGGCACCGCCACCAGGAACGCGATCCGTCCCGACCACCGGTGCAGTGTCGACGCCCAGCTCGGGCCCGGCAGCCTTCCGTACATCATGAGCGCCGAGACGAGCTGGACGAGCGCGAAGAAGAACGCCGTCGTCGCCAGCCATGACTTCACGGCGCCCGTGCTGCTGAAACCGGAGAGATTGAAGGCCGTTCCCGCCGGGTCGTGCACCTTGCCGTAGGCGCCGAGACCGACCGCGACGGCTGCGGCGACCAGGGCCGGGACGAGATAGCGGGCGGGACTCGGGCCGCGGCGGGCGGGCGGCGGAGAGGGGAAGCCCTGGGTGGCGGCGTTCGGGTCCACGGTCATGAGCAACTCCCTGCGGAAGAGGGGTCAGGGGGTGACAGGACGCGCGACGATCTTCTGCCCGTCGATGGTCACGGCGCCGGTCTCCGGGTCGATCACCGGTGCCGCCGAAGGTGTTCCGTCGCGCTTGACGACGCCGACCTGCTTGCCGCCGGGGAGCACGATCCAGCCACCGTCGACCTTCGCGCCGCGCACGGTGGCCGTCGCCCGGTACAGCCCGGAGGGCTTGACCGCCTTGTCGGCCGTGAAGCCGTACGCCTGCCCGCCGACCTCGGCGGTGCCGCGGATCCGCCTGCCGTCCTGGAGGGTCCCGTTCAGCTCGTCGCCGTGGCTGCCCGTGAGCTTCATGGTGCCGTCGTCCTTCACGTCACCCTTCAGCCAGGACTCCTTGTCGTGCCCGTCGCAGAAGTACGCGATCGCCTTGCCGCCCCGCAGGGAGACGGCGATCGCCGAGGAGTTGTCGTCGGTGCGGCCCGCGTAGTCGGCGTTGGGCACGGCGCTGCGGGTCGGCGAGGGGCTCGGCGACGGCGACGAAGTCGTCGGCGGCGCACTGGGCGACACCGAGGCGGCAGGTGACTCCTCCTGGTACGTCGACGCGTTCTTCGTCCCTGTCGTCGCGTTGAGCGACAACATGAACACGCCGAGCACGAGCCCCGCGAGAAGGGTGAGAAGGGGTCCTGGACGTTTCATTCGGGCCTCCCCCGAGGCGAGTCTCCTGCCATGAGAGCGGACCTGCGCGCCCGCGTCCAGAGGCGCACGGGCGCGTTCTCACCACAAGTAGCGGAATAGGGCGATTCGGGTGACATTGACAGGGTCTGAGGCCGGTCGGTCACCGCCGCCGGCCGCATCCACGAAAGGCGGGACCATGGCGGGCGACGATCTCGGCAGCTTGCTGGGCGGCCTCCTCGGCGGAGGCGGGCAGTCCGGCGCCTCCGGCGGCGGCACCATCCTGGGCGCGCTGCTCGGCGCCCTCGGCGGCGGTGCGAGCGGCAACGGAGGCAATCCGCTGGGCGGCCTGCTGGAGATGCTCACCAAGTCCGGCCTGGCCGACCAGGCGCAGTCCTGGGTCGGCACCGGCGAGAACAAGCCCGTCAGCGGCGAGCAGATCGCCGGCGCGCTGCCCGACGACACACTCCGGAAGGTCGCCGAGCAGAACGGCGTCAGCCCCGAGCAGGCCGCCGACCAGATCGCCCGGACGCTGCCCCGGACGGTCGACAGGCTCACCCCTGGCGGGGAGATGCCGGCCGGCGCCTCCCTTGAGGACCTCATCAAGCAGCAGTCGCTCTGAGGCGGCGGCACGAGCCGCTCCCGGCCGGGCCCGGTGCGCGGCCCCCGTCTCGTCAGGCGGGCGGCCCGCACCGGTACGCGGGGGCCTGACTACGCTGGTGTGACACGACGTGCACACAGATCAGCGAGGAGCATCACCGTGGCGGTACGAGCGGTCCGGGGCGCCGTCCAACTGGAACGGGACGAGGCCGGCCACATGGACGAGCAGGTCAGCGAGCTGCTCACCGCCATCCTGGAGCGCAACGCGCTCACCACGGACGACCTGATCAGCATCTGGTTCACGGCCACGCCCGATCTGCACAGCGACTTCCCGGCGGCCGCGGCGCGCAAGCTCGGCATCGTCGACGTCCCGCTGATCTGCGCGCAGGAGCTGGACATCGAGGGCGCGATGCCCCGCGTCGTCCGTGTCCTCGCCCACATCGAGTCGGACCGGCCGCGCGCCGACATCGTGCACGTCTACCTGGGCGCCGCGGGCGCGCTCCGCAAGGACATCGCCCAGTGAGGACCGCACTCGTCATCGGAACCGGGCTGATCGGCACGTCCGCGGCCCTCGCGCTCGCCGCCCGCGGCGTCGTCGTGCACCTCACCGACCACGACCCGGAGCAGGCCCGTACCGCGGCCGCGCTGGGCGCCGGCACGGACGAGGCACCCGAGGGTCCGGTCGACCTCGCGATCGTCGCCGCCCCGCCCGCGCACGTCGCCGCGACCCTCGCGGACGCCATGCGGCGCGGCGTCGCCCGCGGCTACCTGGACGTCGCCAGCGTCAAGGGCGGTCCGCGCCGCGAGCTCGAGGCGCTCGGCCTCGACCTCACCTCGTACATCGGCACGCACCCCATGTCCGGCCGCGAGAAGTCCGGCCCGCTGGCCGCGACCGGCGACCTCTTCGAGGGGCGGCCCTGGGTGCTCACGCCGACCCGCGACACGGACACCGAGGTGCTGAACCTCGCCCTGGAACTGGTGTCGCACTGCCGGGCCGTTCCCGTCGTGATGGACGCGGACGCCCACGACCGTGCCGTGGCGCTCGTCTCGCACATGCCGCACCTGGTGTCCAGCATGGTCGCCGCGCGCCTGGAGCACGCCGAGGAGTCGGCGGTACGGCTCTGCGGGCAGGGCATCCGCGATGTGACCCGGATCGCGGCCTCCGACCCCCGGATGTGGATCGACATCCTCTCCGCGAACCCGGGACCGGTCGCGGACCTTCTCGCGGACGTCTCCGCCGACCTCGACGAGACGGTCCAGGCGCTGCGGGCCCTGCAGTCCTCCGACGAGGCCAAGCGCCGCGAGGGTGCCACCGGCATCGGGGAGGTCCTGCGCCGCGGCAACGCGGGCCAGGTCCGTGTCCCCGGCAAGCACGGCTCCGCGCCGCGCACCTATGAGGTCGTGGCCGTCCTCATCGACGACCAGCCCGGTCAGCTGGCCCGCATCTTCGCCGACGCGGGGATGGCCGGGGTCAACATCGAGGACGTGCGCATCGAACACGCGACCGGTCAGCAGGCCGGTCTCGTGCAGCTGATGGTGGAGCCGAAGGCCGTGCCGGTGCTCGGCGCGGCGCTGCGGGAGCGGGGCTGGGCGCTGCGGCAGTAGGGCCGGGGCCGCCCGGGGCGGCCCTCTCGGCGGGCGGGAAGATCCCTCGCCGACGGTCGCCGGCCGGCCCGGCCGTGCCCGGCCCGGCAGATGCCGCGGTGCCGAGAGGTACGAGGGCGGCGTCGAGGATCGAGCGCGGCCGTGCGCCGCTGCGGCGGGGCTCCGTGACCGGCCCGGGGAAGGGCCAGTAATACGGGGTCCGCGGAGCCAGTAACCTTGTGCGGGGCGCGATCGCGTCCCGCAGAGACCTCCACCCCGCACCAGGAAGGTGTTCCCACCGTGGACAACGGCGCCGCCCGTACCGCTCCGGCTGTGATTGTCGCCATCGACGGCCCCTCCGGCACGGGCAAGTCGAGCACCTCGAAGGCCGTGGCCGCGAAGCTCGGGCTGAGTTACCTGGACACGGGGGCGCAGTACCGCGCGATCACGTGGTGGATGGTCAGCAACGGCATCGACATCACGGACTCCTCCGCGATCGCCGCCGCGGCCGAGAAGCCGGAGATCATCTCCGGCACCGACCCGGCCGCGCCGACCATCACGGTCGACGGGACCGACGTCGCCGGCCCGATCCGTACGCAGGAGGTCACCTCCAAGGTGAGCGCGGTCAGCGCCGTGCCCGAGGTGCGTGCCCGGATCACCGAACTGCAGCGCACCCTCGCCGGGTCCGCGCCGGTCGGCATAGTGGTCGAGGGCCGGGACATCGGCACCACCGTGCTGCCCGACGCCGACCTGAAGATCTTCCTCACCGCCTCCGCGGAGGCGCGTGCCGCCCGCCGCAGCGGCGAGCTGAAGGGCGCGGACATCGACGCGACCCGCGAGGCGCTGATCAAGCGGGACGCGGCCGACTCCAGCCGCAAGACCTCCCCGCTCGCCAAGGCGGACGACGCGGTCGAGGTGGACACCTCCGACCTCACGCTCCAGCAGGTCATCGAGTGCGTCGTCACTCTCGTCGAGGAGAAGCGGGCCGCCAAGTGACCGCACCCTCCGCAAGAGGCGCCGAGGTGGGGCGCCGGATCGGCGTCGGCCTGATGTACGGGCTGTGGAAGCCGCGCGTGCTCGGAGCCTGGAAGGTCCCCGCGACCGGCCCGGTGATCTTCGCCGTGAACCACTCGCACAACATCGACGGGCCGATGGTCATGGGCGTCGCGCCCAGGCCCACGCACTTCCTGATCAAGAAGGAAGCGTTCATCGGCCCGCTCGACCCGTTCCTGCTGGGCATCGGCCAGCTGAAGGTGGACCGCGAGATCGCCGACCGCACGGCCATCACCGACGCCCTCGGCGTCCTGGCCTCCGGCGGCGTCCTCGGGATCTTCCCGGAGGGCACCCGGGGCGAAGGCGACTTCGCCTCCCTGCGGGCCGGGCTCGCGTACTTCGCGGTGCGCAGCGGAGCCCCGATCGTCCCGGTGGCGGTACTGGGAAGTTCCGAGAGGACCAGCCGGTTGACAAAGGGGCTGCCCCCGCTGCGCAGCAGGGTCGACGTCGTGTTCGGCGACCCCTTCGAAGCAGGCGACGGCAGCGGACGGCGTACGCGCCAGGCGCTGGACGAGGCCACCGGCCGTATCCAGAAACAGCTCAGCGCCCACCTGGACCACGCCAGGCGTCTGACCGGACGCCCGGAAAACGCCGGGCGCCCCGTCGGGCGCTAGGCGACACTTAGTAGTGGATCACCCGGTTTACGGGTGTTCCACCGATCACCACGAATGAACGACGAGGTACGGACTTCATGAACGACCACATCCAGCCCGACGGCTCGGCGGAACACGAGCACGGGGCGCTTGGCGATGCCGAGTACGCGGAGTTCATGGAGCTCGCCGCGGAAGAGGGCTTCGACCTCGAGGACGTCGAGGGCGCGATCGGGGAGGCGGGCCACGGCCCGCTGCCCGTCCTCGCCGTCGTCGGCCGCCCGAACGTGGGCAAGTCGACCCTGGTGAACCGCATCATCGGCCGCCGCGAGGCCGTCGTCGAGGACAAGCCCGGCGTCACCCGCGACCGCGTGACCTACGAGGCCGAGTGGGCGGGCCGCCGCTTCAAGCTCGTCGACACCGGCGGCTGGGAGCAGGACGTCCTCGGCATCGACGCGTCCGTCGCCGCGCAGGCCGAGTACGCGATCGAGGCCGCCGACGCGGTCGTCTTCGTCGTCGACGCCAAGGTCGGCGCGACCGACACCGACGAGGCGGTCGTACGCCTGCTCCGCAAGGCCGGCAAGCCCGTCGTCCTGTGCGCCAACAAGGTCGACGGCATGAGCGGCGAGTCCGACGCCTCGTACCTCTGGGCCCTCGGTCTCGGCGAGCCGCACCCGGTCTCCGCGCTGCACGGCCGCGGCACCGGCGACATGCTGGACGCCGTCCTGGAGGCGCTGCCCGAGGCCCCGGCACAGACCTTCGGCACCGCGGTGGGCGGCCCCCGCCGCATCGCCCTCATCGGCCGCCCGAACGTCGGCAAGTCCTCCCTGCTGAACAAGGTGGCGAACGAGGACCGCGTGGTCGTCAACGAGGTGGCGGGCACCACCCGTGACCCGGTCGACGAGCTCATCGAACTCGGCGGCATCACCTGGAAGTTCGTCGACACGGCGGGGATCCGCAAGCGCGTCCACCTCCAGCAGGGCGCCGACTACTACGCCTCGCTGCGCACCGCCGCCGCCGTCGAGAAGGCCGAGGTCGCGGTCATCCTGATCGACGCGTCCGAGACCATCTCCGTGCAGGACCAGCGCATCGTCACCATGGCCGTCGACGCGGGCCGCGCCATCGTCCTCGCCTTCAACAAGTGGGACACCCTCGACGAGGAGCGCCGCTACTACCTGGAGCGGGAGATCGAGACCGAGCTCGCCCAGGTCGCCTGGGCGCCCCGGGTGAACGTCTCGGCCCGCACCGGCCGCCACATGGAGAAGCTCGTCCCGGCGATCGAGACCGCCCTGGACGGCTGGGAGACCCGCGTCCCGACCGGCCGCCTGAACGCCTTCCTCGGCGAGCTGGTCGCCGCCCACCCGCACCCCGTGCGCGGCGGCAAGCAGCCCCGCATCCTGTTCGGCACGCAGGCGGGCACCAAGCCCCCGCGGTTCGTGCTCTTCGCCTCCGGCTTCATCGAGCACGGCTACCGGCGCTTCATCGAGCGCCGCCTGCGCGAGGAGTTCGGCTTCGAGGGCACGCCGATCCACATCTCGGTGCGGGTGCGCGAGAAGCGCGGCGCCAACAAGAAGAAGTAGCGCCTGAAGGCAAGAAGAAGGAGCGCCTGAAGGCGACGCGAAGGGGCGGCTCCCACAGGAGCCGCCCCTTCGCGTCGCCACGCGAGGTCCCGCCGTTCAATGACCCCTGCGCGGTGCGGGCGGCAGCGCGGCCGGGATGTGGTGCATCCCGGTGCCGTGCTGGCGCGCGCCCGGCTGCCAGACGGCGGTCGCCGTCGAGGTCTGCCCGTGCTGAGCGGCGATCTGCCGCGCGGTCTGCGCCCCCGCGCTGTACGAGCTGTAGGAGTTGTACGAGCCCGACGAGCTGTAGGAGTTCGAACCGCTCCCGAGGCTCCCGAAAGCCTTGAAGCCCAACTCCTCCTCGCCGTGCCGGTCGCCGGGCAGAGTCCTGAAGGATCTGACCCACTCGGCGTGGAGCGCGTCGTAGATCGGCGTGGGGGACGGGCCGTCCTGAGGATTCTGCACCGGTCGCGACGCCGGCACCTCTCTGCTCGAACGGAGGGGAGAGCCCGAGGGCGGGACCGGCTGGAAGGGTCGGCGGCCGGGGGCGTCGTAGGTGTGCACGTACGTGCCAACGACCCCGCCGCCCAACAGATGCGGCCGACGCGGTCATTTCGCAGGCCGTCCGGTGTGAGCGGCGCGCGCGAGGGCGCGGGGAACCGTGCGGACGACCCTCCCCGGCCGGAGCCGGCCGGACGCCCTCAGTTCCCCGGCGAACCCCGCCGAGCGTGCGCCTACCGCCCCGTCCTCAGGTACCGGCGAGCGGCATCGCGGCCGCGACCAGCTTGCCGTTGGCCGCCGCCTTGTCGAGCGCGTCGCGCAGCAGGTCCTCCCGGGGCTGACGGCCGATGGAGCCGACCGGCGCCGCGAACAGCAGCACCTGCTGGTGCTTGTTGGCGGCGGCGCGCCAGCTGTCGGTGACCTGGAGTGCCTGGTGGGCCTGCCACCAGGCGACGGGCGAGCCGCCTCCGGTGCCCGGCTGGAGCACGGCGTGCAGCTGGCCCGCCGCGAGCAGTACGGACCAGCCGTGCAGGACCGGCGGCACCGAGTTCAGCTCGGTCGCGGGCATGAAGCCCTGCTCGATCAGCAGGGGCAGGAAGTCGTCGCCGATGTCGGTCGAGCCGGGGCGCACGATCGGCCCGGTCGGTTCGACGACGAGCGCCGGGTGCAGCTCGCCGTTGATGAGGACGAGTCCGCTGGTGACGCCGAGCACGGCCTGCTCGGGGGCGGAGTCGGCGGGCGGGCCGTCGGGGTGGATCGAGCGGACGGCGCCCTGGAGTTGCTCCTCGGTCACCTGCACGACCTGTGAGGGCAGGCAGGTGGCGTGGGCGAAGGCGAGGACGGCGGTCTCGTCGCCGATGAACAGGACGGTGCTGGTGCGCTCCTGTTCCGAGTCGCCCGGGGTGCGGCACGACGTGCAGTCGTAACTGCCGGGGGCGTTCTCTCCGGCGAGCAGCCGGTCGGCTTCTTCGTCGCCGATCTCGGCGCGTACGTCGTCGCTGACGTCGAGCATGCGCGGCACGGTGGCTCCTCGGGATGCGGTGCGTGGCGGTGCCGGGTGGCTCCCGGCCCATGAATCGGGGGTTCCCGGCTCATGAAGATGTCAACGGGTGATCTGTGGCCGGAGTCACGCTCGAGAGCGAACGGAATCGAACCATCCGACGCCCACGGTGAAGCCGCCCCCGGAATTGGTTACTCCGAGTCAACTTCCAGGAGTCCGAAGGAAGTTGACTGGGTGAAGTGGGTCACAGATCACAAGGGGAGCAGGTCGACAAATCCGGAAATCACCCAATGAAGTGGGTGGCCGAAAATCGATGATACCTGCGGTAACGGCTAACTGGCCTCGAATGACGAAGAGTTGGTTGATATCAGGGCGCCCGGCTCCATAGATTCCTGCGCCGTGTGCACAGAGCACCGCTCGGGTACGTCCGCCGGCCGCACCACACCGGACCACAGCACAGCCTTCGGCGGACGGGGGCGGAGCGCGACGGCCGCGTCCTACACGCGGGCCGCCGCGTCCCGTCCTGGGGGACCCCGGGTGTTTCGAGAGGGAACTACATGTCCGCATGTGCCGATAGCACTCACGAGAACAGTCACAAGGCTCGTCCGGCGAACAAGACGCGCACGACGGCGGTCCTCGCCGGGGCGGCACTGCTCGCCCCGCTCGGACTGCTCGCCGCGACCGGCGACGCCACCGCGGCCGACAGTGGAGTGTGGGACCGCATCGCCCAGTGCGAGAGCGGCGGCAACTGGCACATCAACACCGGCAACGGCTACTACGGGGGGCTTCAGTTCTCCGCCGGCACCTGGCGCGCCTACGGCGGCACGGCGTACGCGCCGACCGCCGACCGGGCCTCCAGGAGCGCGCAGATAGCCGTCGCGTCCAAGGTCCAGCGCGCACAGGGATGGGGGGCCTGGCCCACCTGCTCGGCCCGCGCCGGAGCCTACGGAAACGCGCCCGCCTCGGGTGGGGGCTCGGCCGCGGGAGCGGCGACCACCAAGTCGGCGCCCAAGTCGGCGCCCAAGTCGACCACCAAGTCGGCGCCCAAGTCCGCCCCGGCGAAGCAGGCACCGGCGAAGACGCCGGCACGTCCGTCGGGCCACAGCAACCGCGGCGCGTCCCGCGGCGACTACACCGTCCGCGCCGGCGACACCCTGAGTGCCATCGCCGCGCGGCACGGGACCACCTGGCGGAAGCTCTACGCCGCCAACGAGACCGTCATCGGCGGTGATCCCGACCTGATCGTGCCCGGGCAGCGGCTCGACGTCTGAGCCCCGCTCCCCCTCGTCCCGGGCACGGGGCCCCGCCCGGTCGTCCGACCGGGTGGGGCCCTGGGCGTGCCGGGCGCGGCTGGGCGGGACGGCGCGCCGGTCTGCTTAGCGTGGCCCGATGCCTTTCATGCCGACCAGCCGGACCCTGCCGACCACATGGACCGTGCCCGGTTCGCCGGGCGGACACGTCCGGTACGCGGCCGTGGTCGCCGCCTTACTGACCGCCCTCGTTCCCCAGGCCGCGGCCGCCGTGCCGCGATCCGCGCTTCCCGGCCCCCGGACGGCCGGAGTGTCCTACGACTGCGCGGACGACGAGTGGCCCTGGGGCTGTCTCGCCGAGTGCGAGAGCAGCGGACGCTGGCACCTGAACACCGGGAACGGCTACTACGGGGGGCTCCAGTTCTGGCAGCCCACCTGGAAGGAGTTCGGGGGGCTCGCCTACGCACCCCGCGCCGATCTCGCCACCCGCGCGGAGCAGATCAAGGTCGCCAAGAAGGTGCTGGCCGTCCAGGGGTGGGGTGCCTGGCCCGCCTGTTCCAAGAAGTACGGACTGGAGATCCGCTTCCATGTGGTGAAGACCGGCGAGACACTCTCGTCGATCGCCCGCAAGTACCGCATCAAGGGCGGCTGGCAGGCTCTCTACCAGGCCAACACGAAGAAGATCGGTACCAGCCCGGACCGGCTCAAGCCGGGCACCCAGCTCGTCATCCCGTAGGCCGCGCCCCTCTCCGGGCCGCCTCGGCCGCTTCTCCGCTGAACACGACGGCGCCACGGCGCAGTTCATGGACGAACGTCGTCCGGCCCGGCCGCGCGCGCAGCCCCGGCGGCATGCGCTGCTCGGCGACCACCACGCACGCGTCGAGAGCGCCGAGCAACTCGTACGTCCGGGCCGCGACCGTCGGCGACATGCCCTGCGCGGGTTCGTCGACGAGCACCACGCGCGCGCGTGCCAGCAGGGCGCGGGAGAGGGCGAGCATGCGCTGTTCGCCCCCGGAGAGGGTCCCGGCGCGGCGGGTGAGGAGCGGCGCCAGGTGCGGATAGGCGTCCAGGGCGGCCGTGATGTCGCCCGCCGCGAGCTCCAGGTTCTCGCGGACGGTCAGCGAACCGAACACGGCCCGGCGTTCCGGGACGAGGCACAGTCCGCGCCGGGCGCGCTCGAACGCGGGCACGCGCGTCACGTCGGCGCCGTCCCAGACGACGGCGCCCGCGGACAGCGGCACGGTCCCGGCGAGAGCGCGCAGCACGGTCGTACGCCCGGAGCCGTTGCGGCCCAGCAGGACGGTGAGGCCGGGGCCGGGGGCGACCACGGTCACGCCGTGCAGGGCCTCCAGGGGGCCGTAGCGCACGCGCGCGTGGCGCAGGGCGATGCCGCTCATCCGCCGGTCCTCGTGTCCAGGACACGGTCGGCGGGCCCCGAGGTGACGATCCGTCCGGCCGTCATGACGTGGACGGTGTGGGCCAGGTCGGCGACCAGATCGAGATCGTGCTCGACGACCAGGAGGGCCATGCCCTCAGCGGCCAGCGCCCGCAGCACGCGGGCCAGCGCGGTCACCTCGCCGGTGTCGAGACCGGCCGCGGGTTCGTCGAGCAGCAGCACCCGGGGGCTTCCGGCGAGCGCCCGGGCCAGTTCGACGCGCCGGAGCGTCCCGGTCGGCAGTCCCGCCGCGGGCAGCGACCGCACCGGCCCGTCCAGCTCGAACAGGCGCAACGCCCGCTCCACCGCCCCCGGATCGGCGATCCGCCCCTGCTCGGCGCCGACGCGCACGTTCTCGGCCACGGTCAGCGACGGGAAGACCGCCAGCTGTTGGAAGGTCCGCGCGATCCCCAGCCGTGTCCGCGCGTGCGCCGCGAGACGGGTGATGTCCCGCCCGCCGAGGAGCACCCGTCCGCCCGAGGGCCGCAGCGTCCCCGCGAGACAGTGGAAGAGGGTGGTCTTCCCGGCGCCGTTGGGTCCCACGACCGCGGTGACCCGCCCCGGCGGGATGTCGAGCGAGACCCCGTCGAGAGCGGTGAACCCGCCGTAGGCGACGTGGAGCCGACGGGCGGTCAGCGGGGGCGGCGGAGTCCGGGCGGGGCGGCCGGTGCCGTCCGCCGCCGGCCCCGTCACGCCGGGGCGGTCAGGAGACTCGGCCGCCCCGGAGGGAGCCGGGGGTTCGGCACGCGCCGGGCGGCCGGGCGGCCCCGCCGGTACCGCGGGAGGAGGACCGGCGTCCGGCGCCGGGGACGCCGGTCCCGGGCGGGACGGGCGGCCGGGTCGCGGCTGCCGTGCCGGGTGCGCACCGCGTACCGGACGCCGCGGGTCCGACGCGCTCCCCGGCCCGTGGGCATCCTCGCCCGGACGGCGGGAGGCGGGTGGGGCGGGCAAGGCGGGCGAGCCGGGTGGGGTGGGCGAGGGGAAGGAGCCGGTCGGGGTGGGGGAGCCGGGGCGCGGTCGCCCGGAGGGGCTCGGCTCCCTCCGGCCCACGTCGGCCGGAGCCGTGGCCCCCGTGGCCGCTTGCCGCACGAGGGCCGCGGGCCGCCCCTCCACCGCCGGGCGCAGGTTCCGGCGGACGCGCGCGCCCAGCGGGGTCAGGGTCGCCCCGCGGCGGAGCCGGAGCCGGGACGTCGCCGCGCGCATGGCCTCGTAGGGGCCCTCGGGGAAGCGGCCGACCAGGACGGCGAGGACACCGATCAGCGCCGCCGCCACCCCGCCGCGAGCCCCCGCGTCGAGCCCGACCAGCAGCGCCGCGGCGACGAGCGCCCCGAGAACACTGTCGGCGCCGAGCACGACGACCGCCGCGAACCAGAGCAGACCGCGGACGGGGTCGTAGGCGGTGGCGTCGAAGGCGCGCAGGCCCATGCCGAGCATGCCGCCGCCCAGCGCGGCCAGCGCGGCCCCCGCGACGAACGCGGTCAGTTTCAGGGCCGGGACGCGGACGCCCGCCGCCGACGCGCCCGCCTCGTGGTCACGCATGGCGGCCAGGGCGCGGCCCGTCCGGCCCCGGCGCAGCGTGTGCGCCGCGAGCAACGCGGCCGCCAGCAGGACGAGTTCGAGGACGTAGTACGCGCGGTCGCCGTCGAACCCGGCGGGACGGCCAAGGGACAGGCCGGCCACCGCGTACGGCTGGGCGAAGACGAAGCGGCTGACGCCCACGCCCACCGCGAAGGTGGCCACCGCGAGCGCCAGACCGTGCCGTCTGATGGCCGGCCATCCGGTGAGCACACCGAGCGGGGCCACCAGGAGCACGGCCACCGCCAGCGCGGCCAGTTCCGGCAGCCGGGGCAGACCCGGGAAGCGGCCCGCCGCCAGCAGCGCGGTGAAGAGGGCGCCCAGACCGGCGTACGCGGCCTGCCCCAGTGAGATCTGGCCGCCGCGGCCGGTGACCACGACGAGGGACAGCAGGACGACACCGAGCGCGGGCACCTGGACCGAGGTGTGCAGGTCGGAGCCCGCGAGTCCGAGGGGCAGCAGGAACAGGACCACGGCCACGGCCCAGGCCCCGGGCGGCGTCGACACGCGCGCAGGCGCCGTGCGCGGGAGCGCGTCGCGGGAGCCGATGCCGGGCAGGACGAGCGCGGCGACCAGCAGCGCGACCACGAAGAGGTTGGCGCCGACCGCCTGGAGCAGCGGTTCCGCCCACCCCGAGGGGTGCAACCGGGTGAGCTGGCTCTGCGCGACGCCGATGCCCAGGGCGACGACGACGGCCACCGGGAGACTGCGCATCCGGGCGGCCACCGCGACCGCCATGACCTCCATGACGAGCAGCGGCATGCCGTACGGGTCCAGCCGTACGTACGGCGCGAGGAGCACGCCCGTCAGGCCCGCCGTGAACGAGCCGAAGGCCCAGCCCGCCGCGGCCACCCGGTCCGCGTCGATACCGCCGAGCACGGACAGCGAGCGGTCGTCGACGACGGCTCGCAGCTCCGTGCCGAAGCGGGTCCAGCGGGTCACCGCGCCCACGCCCAGGGCCAGCGACACCGCCACCGCGAGCTGCCCCCACGGATCCGCCGACACCAGCGTCGGCGCGTCCGACTGGGCCCCGGTGCCCCACACCAGAGCCGCCCCGCCGACCAGCAGCACGAAGACACCGATGGACGCGACGAGGGTCTGCGCCGGGTCACCGCCGAGGACGGACAGCGGCCGGAACACGAAGCGCTCCAGGGCCATGCCGATGGCCGGGGCCACCAGCAGCAGCGTCACCGAGGCGCCGAGCGCGAGCGGCCAGCCCCACTCGACCGTGAACTGGCGCAGCAGATACGCGCACACCATCGCGATCGCGCCGTGCGCGAAGTTGAGCACGCCGGTGGCGCGGTAGGTGACGATCAGCCCGATCCCGGTGAGCGCGGCGGCGCTGCCGACCGAGAGACCGGCGAGGGTGAGGTCGTACGTCAGCGAGGACATCAGTCGTCCGGATCGGTGGGCGCTCGCTCGGGGTCGGACGGGCGTTCTGTGAGGGGTGGCCCACCCTGGGCGGCGGCGGGCCGCCCGTGCCCCTCGGCATCGGGCTCGTCGGCGTCGTCCGGTTCGCAGATGGGGCAAGGCCCGAGGTCTCCGCTCGCCAGGACGCGCGAGTCGGCCGGCACGGCCTCCGGTTTCCCGGCGACCAGGGGGCAGTCCGCGCGGTGGTACAGGGTGCCGCCGGGCACCATGAGGAGGTCGCCGCTCACGGCGAGAGGAGCGGCCACCGCCCGCCCGGATTCCTCGGCGTCGACGGACCCGGCGGCCACCAGCAGCCCGTACAGCTCCTCGACGCGGGCCGCCGCCAGCGCGTTCCTGCCGTGTGTCAGCAGCACCGCGCCGGCGATGATCAGCGCGGCTCCGGGCACGGTGCAGGAGGCGAGATAGGGCAGCTGACGTTCCGCGTACCGCTCACCGGAGATGCCGTACCAGCCGATGACACACAGCACCGCCCCGGCGGCGAGCGCGGCCCAGCCGGCCCACAGGACGGGGTGCACGGTCCGCAGTCGAGCTGTCCGCATCCGGACTCCCACACGTCGTGTATCTGTCCATGTCAGCCGATGGCTTGCACTATGCCCTCTGGAAGCTGACCCTGAAAGCACCGGGCGCGGATGGCCCGGACCGACACCCGGTGGTGAGCCAGATGGTTCTCGGGAGCGACCTCAGGCGGGGGACCGCGCGGGGAGTGGCGGCGACGGCGGTTCTCGTCCTCGCCGCGGCCCTCACGGCATGCAGCGACGACAGCGGCGGCGCGAGTACGGCTCCGCCCACACCCTCCGTCGATCAGTCGACCAGCGCGCAGCCCAGCGCCACGGCCCCGTCCGACCCGGCGGCGGCCGAGCAGGAGATCAAGCAGAACTGGGAGAAGTTCTTCGACCCGGCAGTCTCCACGAAGGACAAGCAGGCCGTTCTGGAGAACGGTGATCAGATGGCACAGGTGCTCCAGGGCTTCAACGGCGACCAGCGTGGTCAGCAGGTGAAGGCGAAGGTCGAGAAGGTCGAGTTCACCTCGCCGACCGACGCGAACGTCACCTACACGCTGACCCTGAAGGGCGCCACGGCCCTGCCGAACGCCTCGGGGACGGCCGTCGAGCAGGGCGGCACCTGGAAGGTCTCCGTCAACACGCTCTGCGCGCTGGTCCAGCTGAGCGGCGACGCATCCTCGAGCGCTGCCCCGGGCTGCTGAGCGGCGGTGCGGCGCACAGCGGCCGGGGCCGCCGTCGCGTGCCTGGCGCTCCTGCTGGGCACGGCCTGCGGCAGCCGGCTCCCCGAGAGCGACTTCGAGGACCGCGCCACGCCCCCGTCCCCGGGAAGCGCCGAGCCGATCCGCGTCGGCGTCATCAGCAGCGCCACCAGCCCCGTCGGCGGCTCCGCCTTCACCGGGCCGCGTGACGGGGCGAAGGCGTACTTCGACCGGCTCAACGCCCGGGGCGGCATCGACGGGCGGCGGGTCGAGGTGCGGCTGTGCGACGACGGCGGCAGCGGCGTCGGCAACAACGAGTGCGTGCACCGGCTGATCGACGAGGACAAGGTCGTCGCCCTCGTCGCCACCACCGCACTCGACTACGCGGGCGCCTCCCGGGTGTCCCACGCGCGCGTGCCCGACATCGGCGGCCAGCCCATCGGACCGGCGTACGACACCTATCCGCACCTGTACGGGATCTACGGCAGCCTCGCGCCGCGCGACGGCACGCCCGGCTGGGACGGCAAGCTGTACGGCGGCACCGAGGTCTACCGCTACTTCAAGCGCGTCCACGGCGCCCGTACGGCCGCCGTCGTCTCCTACAACCAGTCCGCCTCCGCCGCCTACGCCCGGCTGGTCACCCAGGGGCTCAGGGCCGACGGCTACCGGGTCGTCACCGAACAGGTCGACTTCGCGCTGCCCAACTTCCGTGCCGCCGCGGCCGACCTGAAGGAACAGGGCGCCGATCTCGTCTTCGACGCCATCGACACCCACGGCAACGCCCAGCTGTGCAAGGCCATGGACGACGTCGGCGCCCAGGTCACCGCCAAGGTCACCAACGTCCAGAACTGGACGTCCACCGTGCCCGAGGACTACAAGGACGCACCGCGCTGCCGCAACGCGCTGTGGGCCACGGGGTCGAGCCGCGACTACGAGGACGTCGGCGATCCCGCCGTACGGGAGTTCCGTGACGCGACCGCGGGACTGAAGACGCATTCGCAGTGGCAGCTGGAGGGGTGGGCTGCGGCGCGGTGGTTCACGGACGCGGCGAGGGCGTGTGCGCGGGCCGGCGTCACGCGCGGGTGCGTCGACGCGTTCATGAACCGGGGCGAGCCCTACAGCGCGGGCGGGCTGCTGATTCCGGTCACGTACGAGCGGCTGCCGAACCCGCCGAAGACGCGTCGGGCCTGCCTCTCGGTGGCTCGCTGGCGCGACGGCCGGGGCTGGGTCTCCCAGGGGGACATGAACGCGACCTGCTTCGACGTGCCGCAGATCGCCTACCGGCCGTGAACCGCTGTCCCGCTCGCCGCGGGGAGGCGAAGGGCCCGGCGTCGGAGCCGCCCGGCAGCGGGCGTCCTTGCGGACAGTCGCTGTCCGCAAGGGCTGGCAGACTCGCGAGCATGTTGGAGACATCCGCACGACTGCTGCGCCTGCTCTCACTGCTGCAGGCCCACCGCGAATGGTCGGGCGCGGACCTCGCCGGGCGGCTGGGCGTCACCCCGCGCACGGTCCGCCGCGACGTGGACCGGCTGCGCGAGCTGGGCTATCCCGTCAACGCGAGCCCGGGCACGGGAGGCGGCTACCAGCTCGGCGCGGGGGCCGAGCTGCCGCCGCTGCTCCTGGAAGACGACGAGGCGGTCGCCGTGGCCGTCGGACTGCGCACGGCGGCCGGGCAGGGCATCGACGGCATCGGGGAGTCCTCCGTGCGCGCCCTCGCCAAGCTGGAGCAGGTCCTGCCGAGCCGGCTGCGGCGCCGGGTCGGAGCCCTGAACGCCTTCACCGTGCCGATGCTGCGCGGTCCGCAGCCCTCCGCCGTGGACCCCGCCGTGCTCACCGAGCTGGCCAACGCCTGTCGCGACAGCGAGCGGCTGCGTTTCGAGTACCGCGACCACGGTGGCTCCTCGACGCGCCGCACCGTCGAGCCGTACCGGCTGGTGTGCACCGAGCGTCGCTGGTACCTGGTCGCCTGGGACGTCGACCGTGACGACTGGCGTACGTTCCGGGCCGACCGCGTCACTCCGACGCCGCCGCACGGACCGCGCTTCACGCCCCGCACGCCACCGGCGGAGGATCTGGCCGCGTACGTCTCCCAGGGCGTCTCCACGCGCGCCTACGCCACGAACGCCGTCGTCCGGCTGCTGGTGCCGCTGGAGGAGGCCGCCGCGCGGATCTCACCCTCGGCCGGCACCCTCGAGGCCTCCGGGGAGGACAGCTGCATTCTGCGCACCGGGGCGGCGAGCCTCGACGTCATGGTCATTCACGTGATGCTGATGGGATTCGAGTTCGAGATCATCGAACCCGCCGAGCTCGCAGACGCGATCGGAACGGCCCGGGACCGGCTGTCCCGGGCACTGGAGAGACAGGGTTCTCGGGCGGAGCCGAGCACGGCCGCGATGCCGTAGTGGCCACCCCGGGAGCCGACGGATGCAGTGCGGCGGTTCTGTGCCGGAACCGTGTATTTCTTATGCGGCGTCAGCTTCCGGGTCACGCGGCGGAATCGGGGCGCGCGGGAATGGAAAGGCGCCACGGCCGCACGGATCCGCGCATTCCCCACGGCTATCCGGGACGCTCTCGCGATGGATCCGAATTACGTTCGAAGGCGTGCGGAACACGTAGGGAACCCCTCATACGTGTGACGGAGTTCGGCGAAACGCGTGTCGTGATCCTGTGACAGAAGCGTGACCGGCGGAGGATAGGTGACTCCTTGTCGCCGGTCGGGCTTCCACCGCCGGGGCGCGCCGCCTACCGTGGCGGTCATGGCACCTATTCACCCCTCCAGCACAGAGCCGCAGGACAGTCCGGAGAGCTATGTCGGGCTGGAGGTGAGCACCGCCGAGGAGCGCGCGCGGGAGCACGGCTGGTCCTCGGTGCGCTCGCTGCCGCCCGGTGCGATCATCACGATGGAATACCTCGTGGGGCGGCTGAACTTCGAGGTCACGGACGGCACGGTGACGCGCTGCTGGAAGGGCTGAGCGCCCGGCCGCGGCAGGCGGTGCGTCCGGTGTGGCGCCGGTGCGCCGAGCGTGAGAGGCACCGGGACGCGAGAGGCGCCGGGACAGGAACGTGCGAAGGCCCCGGCTCGATGAGCCGGGGCCTTCGCGGTGCGGGGAGAGGTTGTGCGTACCGGCCCCGCAGCTCTCAGCCGCCGCCCGCCAGGGGGCGGGCCGAGGCGGTCGTGGCCGCGCGGGCCGCGTGCGGCGGGCGGCGGCTGCCCACCGGTGTCACCGGGGTGCGCTCCGAGCGGGCATTGTGCAGGCCCGGGGCCAGGTGGGCGGGGGCTCTGCTCGGGCGCGAGGCGACCGTCTCGCGGGCCGGCACCTCGCCGTCCACCGTGGCGGGCCGCGTGGCCATGACGGGTGCGCCGACCGGCGCGGGTGCCGGTGCGGGTGCGGGCGCCGCAGCGCCGCGGCGGGAGCGCACGAGGTCGCGCAGCGCGAAGATCCAGGCCTCGGCGCGGGCGATCAGCGGCTCGCACCAGGGCAGCGCCAGCAGGATCAGCAGGCCCGCGGCCCAGCCCAGCAGGACATCGCTCAGCCAGTGGGTACCCAGGTACACGGTGGTGAGGCCGACACCGAGGGAGGTCACGGCGGACAGGGCGGAGAGCCAGCGTCTGGCCCTCGGGGTCGACGCCAGATAGGCCAGAATTCCCCAGGTCACGACGGCATTGGCGGTGTGGCCCGAAGGGAATATATCGCCGCCCAGGCCCATTTCGTTCGAGCCGATCGTGATCGCGTAGTGCGGGCCGAGGCGGCCCATGCCGAGCTTCGCGGCGCCGACCGTGACGTTGAGGAGCAGCAGGGACGCGCCCAGGGTGAGCAGCGGGCGCAGCGTGTGCTGCCGCCAGGAGCGCCAGCCCAGCCAGGCGGCGACCATCACGGCGGTGGGGCCGCGCTGGCCGAGCACCACGTAGTAGTCCAGGAACGCGTGGATCTCCGGCCACTGCTGGTAGGGCCGGAAGAACATGACCTGCCAGTCGAACCGGACCAGCCACGACGTGATCGCCACGGCCCACACGATCGCCAGGTAGAAGGCCAGGGTCGCCGTGAAGAGGACAACCCTGTGCCTGGTCATCTTCGGCACATCGATGTTGGCCGGCCGTTCGGGCTCACGGTCCAGCCGGGCGAAGACCCGTTGAAGACGGGTGAGGTTTCGTTCGGTACGCACCCAATCGACGTTACAGCGAGTGAGCTGCGTTCCAGGCCGATTCGCTCGGTTTGTGATGACGATGTGATGTGGGATTCCTCTCAGGATCATGTTTATTTCCAATGAATCTCAAATCCCCGACGCGCGGAGCCTTCAATTCCATTGATCTTTCGCGCCTTCGGTTTTATGGCGCTTATGCATTCGTTCACCGAATGATGGTGTGGAATTGTCCGGCCGCTCACCGGCCGACCTGCGGTGCCGACCGGCGCCGCAGGTCGGCGCGATGATCATGCCGAGGGCGTGCCGCCGCACACGCGCGCCGCCCGCCCGGGGCGCGCTTCCTTCCCGCCGGTGATCTCCCACGAACGAGGTACCCCCGTCACCCGTGGGAGAGCGGGTGACGCGCGGCGGGGGAGGCCTCGCAGGGTGTGACGAGGTCCGGGGGAGCGTGGCGTACGCCACACGCCCTGCCGGGAGAACGTGAGAGGTCCGCCACGTGTCATCGGCGGGAACTCGCGTACGCTGACGGCTCACTCGCCTTTGTTGCGTGGGTCCGGGATTCGCTCTTCGGGCCGCAGCCCCAGGGAGTCCCCACCCTGCGGATCCGCCGATCGCGAGGGAACCTCTGGAGGTACGTACATGTCCGGGACGACCACGGCCGCTGCGCGATGCCGTCGGGAGACCGGGGCCGGTGCCAACCGCTGGGTCGTTCTCGTCGTTCTGTGCGTCAGCCTGCTGCTGGTCGCCGTCGACGCCACCGTGCTCCACGTCGCGGTGCCCGCCGTCACCGAGGACCTGAAGCCCGGCGCGATAGAACTGCTCTGGATCGTCGACGTCTATCCGCTCGTCTGCGCCTCGCTCCTCATCCTCTTCGGCACACTCGGTGACCGCGTGGGCCGACGGCGGGTCCTCCTCCTCGGATACGCCCTCTTCGGCGTCGCCTCCGGCATCGCGGCCCTCGCCGAGAACGCCCAGGTCCTGATCGGCGCCCGCGCCCTGCTCGGCGTCGGCGGCGCGATGATCATGCCCGCCACGCTGTCGATCCTGCGCCAGGTCTTTCCCGACCGGCGTGAACGGGCGCTCGCGATCGGCATCTGGAGCGCGGTCGCGGCCGTCGGCGCGGCGGTCGGACCGCTGCTCGGAGGCTTCCTCCTCGAACACTTCTGGTGGGGATCGGTCTTCCTCATCAACATCCCGCTGATGATCGTCAGCCTGCCGGTCGGACGGCTCCTGCTGCCCGAGTCCCGCGGTGACCGCGACGGTCCCTGGGACGTGGTCGGCGCGCTGATGGCCGCCGCCGGTCTGTTCGGCCTCGTCCTCGGCGTGAAGCGCCTCGGTGGCGGTGAGGCGCCCTTCAGCCCCTTCACCCTGGGACCGCTGCTCATCGGCGGTGCGCTGATGGCCGGCTTCGTACGGCGTCAGCGGCGGCGCACGCATCCACTGGTGGACCTGCGGATGTTCGCGCGTCCCGCGTTCAGCACCTCGGTGGGATGCATCGTCCTCGCCATGCTCGCCCTGGTGGGCCTCGAACTGATCGCCGCGCAGTACCTGCAGCTCGTGCTCGGCCTGTCACCGCTCCAGACCGGGCTGCGGCTGTTGCCGCTCACCTTCGCGGCGATGGCCGCCGGCCTCGCGGGAGCGAAGCTGCTGCGGCGGTTCGGGCCGCGCGCGATGGTCTGCTTCGGCTTCTGTCTCACCGCGGCCGCCGTGGTCACGCTCACCGCGATGGGCGGCAACGACAACACCGGGCTGCTGCTCTTCGGCTTCGTACTGCTCGGCTTCGGTCTGGAGACCACGCTCTTCGGGGCGTACGAGTCCATGCTGAGCGAGGCGCCGCAGGAGCAGTCCGGCGGGGCCGCGGCGATCGGCGAGACCTCGTACCAGCTGGGCGCGGGGATAGGGATCGCGCTGCTGGGCAGCGTGATGAACGCGGCGTACGCGCCCGGTCTGTCCTCCGTCCCCGGTGTCCCGGCGGCCGATTCGGAGGCGGCGGGGCATTCGCTGGGGGAGGCGTACGAAGTCGCCGACCGGCTCGGCGGGACCTCCGGCGGCGCCCTGCGGCAGGCGGCCCGGGACTCCTTCGTGCACGGACTGCACGTGACGCTGCTGGTGAGCGCCGTGCTGTTGCTGCTGGGCGCCGTGATGGCGCTGCGATTGCCGCGGGTCATGGACTGCTCGGCACCCGCGACGGACTCCGCCCCGGACGTGAAGTCCGGCCCGGCCGGGATCCCGGCCCCCCGGGACGTCGCCGAGACCCGCGTCTCCGCCTAGGAGCCGACGGGTCCGCCGGCCCCCGCGTCCGCGGCATGATCCACACGGCAGTCCCGGAGCCTCCCTGGACTTGCGGGACACTGCGTCGTAACGTCGGGTCGAGATCCTTAACTAGCGGTGCTAGTTATCACCTTGCCGGAGGCTGTCGTATGTCCGCGTCCTCGAAGCTCCCGCCCTTCGACCCCGCCGATCCGCTCGGGATCGACGACCTGCTCGACGCGGAGGACCTGGCGATCCGCGACACCGTGCGGACCTGGGCCGCGGACCGGGTGCTGCCGTACGTCGCCGACTGGTACGAGAAGGGCGAGCTGCCCGGGATCCGGGAGCTGGCGCGGGAACTGGGCGGCATCGGCGCCCTCGGCATGTCGCTCGAGGGATACGGGTGCGCGGGGGCCAGCGCCGTGCAGTACGGCCTCGCCTGTCTGGAGCTCGAAGCGGCCGACTCCGGGATCCGTTCGCTCGTCTCGGTCCAGGGCTCCCTCGCCATGTACGCCATCCACCGGTTCGGCAGCGAGGAGCAGAGGCTGGCCTGGCTGCCGCGCATGGCCTCCGGAGAGGTCATCGGGTGCTTCGGACTGACCGAGCCCGACCACGGCTCCGACCCCGGCTCGATGCGGACGCACGCCAAGCGCGACGGCGGGGACTGGGTCCTCAACGGCCGCAAGATGTGGATCACCAACGGTTCCGTCGCCGGAGTCGCCGTCGTCTGGGCGCAGACCGACGACGGCATCCGCGGATTCGTGGTGCCCACCGACGCACCCGGATTCTCCGCCCCCGAGATCAAGCACAAGTGGTCACTGCGGGCGAGCGTGACCAGTGAGCTGGTCCTCGACGACGTCCGGCTGCCCGCCGACGCCGTCCTGCCCGACGTCGTCGGCCTCAAGGGTCCGCTCGGCTGCCTCTCGCACGCGCGGTACGGGATCGTGTGGGGCGCGATGGGCGCGGCACGCTCCAGTTTCGAGTCCGCCGTCGCGTACGCGAAGACGCGGGAGCAGTTCGGACGCCCCATCGGCGGTTTCCAGCTCACCCAGGCCAAACTCGCCGACATGGCCGTCGAACTGCACAAGGGGATCCTGCTCGCCCACCACCTGGGCCGCCGTATGGACGCGGGACGGCTCCGTCCCGAGCAGGTCAGCTTCGGCAAGCTCAACAACGTACGGGAGGCCATCGAGATCTGCCGTACCTCGCGCACCATTCTCGGCGCCAACGGCATCTCGCTGGAGTACCCCGTGATGCGGCACGCCACGAACCTCGAGTCGGTGCTGACGTACGAAGGCACCGTCGAGATGCATCAGCTCGTGCTGGGCAAGGCGCTCACCGGGCTCGACGCCTTCAGGTGAAGGCCCCGCTCGTGAAGCCCCGGGAAGGCAGGGCCGGTGAGCGGCCCTGCCTCAGCTCTGGTTGAAGAAGCCGTCCGTCTGACGGCTCGCGGCCTCGCCGCTGACGATCTCCGTGTTGGCCGGGGTCAACAGGAAGACCCGGGTCGCGACCCGCTCGATGGTGCCGCGCAGGCCGAAGGTCAGGCCGGCCGCGAAGTCCACCACGCGCTTGGCGTCGGCGGGCTCCATAGCCGTGAGGTTGATGATCACCGGGACGCCGTCCCGGAAGAGTTCGCCGATACCGCGTGCGTCCCGGAAGCTGTCCGGGGTGACCGTGCCGATCCGGCGGCCCTTCTCCTCCGCCGTCTCGGAAGCAACCTTCACGCGCGGGTCGGTGACCCAGGCATCGCCGGACTCCTGACCCTCGGCGTAGTCGTCGTCGTAGTAACGCTCGTCATCGTTGTCGTCGACGAGGCCAAGCCAGGCACTCGCCTTGCGCACCGATCCCATGGACGCCTCCTCTCACAGCGGTCTTTCGTGCTTCCGCATCCCCATGGTCGTCCATGATGCGGATGTCGCGCCAAGTGGATAGACGCCGCGCGGGGGTTTCGTGACGGTACTGGTGCACAGCGAATCCGTCGAGAGCCCGCGTCTCCCAAGGGTCGTACGGGGTACGGCTGCTGACTGAGAGTGAAATATGATTTCTCACGGCGATCGGGTGACGGGCGGTGCGTACGGGTGAACGGAACGGTCGATACGATGCCGCAGCTCAACGTCGTACGTGTCACGGGGGAGTGTCGTGTTCGGAATCGTGAGGCCATGCAGTCACCGTCTCGGTGAAGGGCTCAAGACGCAGTGGATGGCGCATTTGTGCGGGCTTTGCCTCGCACTGCGCGGGGACCACGGCCAGTTCGCGCGGGTCGTCACGAACTATGACGGCCTGCTGATATCGGTTTTGACGGAGGCTCAGGCCGAGCGCGCGACGGGATGGCGGCGCACCGCCGGGCCGTGTCCGCTGCGCGGCATGCGGACCGCCTCCGTCGCGCAGGGCGAGGGCGCGCGGCTCGCCGCCGCCGTCTCGCTGGTGCTCGCCTCGGCGAAGGTGCGCGACCATGTCGCCGACGGGGACGGCCTGCTGGCCCGCAGGCCGGTGGCGGTCGCGGCGCGCCGGGTGGCCGCGAGCTGGGGCAGGGCCGGGGCGCGTACGGGATCCGACGTCGGATTCGACACGGCCGTGCTCGTCGACGCGGTGGACCGGCAGCTCGGGATCGAGGCGCTGGCCGGGCCCGGAACGCCGATCCTGACCGTCACCGAGCCCACCGAGACCGCCACCGCCGCGGCGTTCGCGCACACCGCCGTCCTCGCGGGCCGTCCCGGCAACGCCGCGCCGCTGGCCGAGGCCGGGCGGCTCTTCGGACGGCTCGCGCATCTGCTGGACGCCGTGGAGGACCGGGAGACCGACGCCGCGGCGGGTGCCTGGAATCCGCTGACGGCCACCGGTACCCCGCTCACCGAGGCCCGCCGGCTCGCCGACGACGCGCTGCACGGTATACGGCTCGCCCTGCGGGAGGCCGAGTTCACCGACAGCCGGCTGGCGCACGTGCTGCTCGCCCACGAACTGGGCCGGTCGGTGGACCGCGCGTTCGGGACGTCGGGGTGCGGGCACACGCCGGGCGCGTCGCACCGGGCGGACGGCTCTCTCGACGCGCCCGATTCCCTCGGCTCGCCGGGCGTGGCGGTTCTGCTCGGGCCCGAGGGCTCCTTCGGGCCGCCGCCTCAGCACGGCGGCAATCCGTACGTCGGTGGCGGCAACCCCTTCGGCGGCGGGCCCTCCGTCCAGCCGCCGGCCCCGGGCAAGCGCGGATTCTGGGCCGGCTGCGCCGCCGCCATCGGGCTGTGCTGCACCTGCAAGGTGTGCTGCGCCGACGAGTACGAGGGACCGTGGTCGCGCAAGAAGCGCGAAGGGTGCCTGAACAACTGTGACTGCGACTGCGGTTGCTGCGAGGCGTGCAAGTGCTGCGAGTGCTGTGAGTGCTGCTCGTGTTGTGACTGCGGTCTGTGACCGCGAGCTCGGAGCACTCCGGTCCGGGGTGCTCCGAGCGGGCCGGGGGAGCGCGATCAGTCCTTCAGCTCCGGCGGGGAGATCCGTGACGTCGGGATGGCCGAGCCCTTCGTGCCCCACTTGGCGAGGATCTTCTCGTACGTCCCGTCGGCGATGAGCCTGTTCACCGCGGCCCGGAACGCGGGCGTCAGCGCGCTGCCCTTCTTGAAGGCGAAGCCCACGTCGAGGCGGTGGAACTCGTTGAGGAACTTGACCCCCTGCTGGTGGGCGACGGCGTAGCGCAGGCCGTTGATGGTGCTCATCACGACATCGCTGCGGCCCTGTTGCAGCGAGGACCATATGGCACCCTGCTCGCTGTACGTCTGCACCTTGTACGCCTTCTCGCCGGCCTCCGAGCAGACCTTCTTGTTCGCCTCCAGCGTCGCCTCGAACGTCGTACCGGCCGCGGTCGCGACGTTCAGCCCGCACAGCTGCCGGAGCTCGGTGATCTTCGAGAGCTTGCTGTCCGTACGCGTGGCGAAGCCCTGGCCGTCGTTGACGTAGGTGACGAAGTCGATGGTCCTGCGGCGTTCGTCGGTGACACCGAAGTTGCTGGCCCCGAAGTCGTATTTGCCGCTGTCGAGGGCCGGCAGGATCGCCTCGAAGCTCGCGGACTCGTGTTTCAGCTCGATGCCGAGGGTCTTGGCCACGGCGTCCGCGAAGTCGACGTCCTGCCCGGTCAGCGTCTTGCCGTCGGCCAGGTAGGAGGTACCGGGCGGTGAGCCGGACACGCTGATCGCCACATTCAGCGAACGGGTGCCGGGCGGCAGCAACTTGGCGGCGGAGGCATCCTTGCGGATCGGCGAGACGACGTCCTGGGTGGGAATCTTGTCGGCCCGCGCCGCGGCCTGCGCTGTGCTTCCGCCGGCCGCGTCGTCCGTACCGGAGCCGCACGCGGTGACCAGCAGGGTCACGGACGTGAGCAGGGCAAAGGACGCAAAATGCCTGTTTCGGGTACGCGAGAACGTACGCATGGTGTGCGGTCTCCTGAAGGCAGGGGGTGAAGAGGCGCAAGGGAGGGGAGGGGTGCGCGTGTGAAGGCGTGGGGAAGAGGAGAAAACGCGGAAGGCGCCCGTCACGGACGGGCGCGCAGGGGGTCAGCTCAACAGGAGGAGGACCACACGCGACCGAAGTCGATGTGGGAGCGCTTGACCAGCCACTGCTGCGAATGCATGGGCCAAGTGGAACAGGCATCCGTTTGTGCGTCAACTGACTTGAGACGTAAGGCTCACAGTGTGGACAGCCTTGACATCGAGGGGAAACGGCCCCGTACTCTCGTGTCACGGCCCTGCTGAGGGGCTCGGCCGTACGGCGCTCCCGGGCGCCCGTCTGGCCTGTGTGAAGGCACCCGTGTTCGACTCGACGCATCACGGAGCCCTCGCATGTCCTCCGACACCCTCACCAAGGTCGCCGCCGCGCCGGACGAAGCGGCCTCCCTGCGCATCGTCCCGCGGCGCCGTCCCGGCCTGTGGACCGCCGCCGTCGCGGTGCTGGTCCTGCTCGGGCTCGCCCTCAACTCCGTAGTACGCAATGACGCGTTCCAGTGGGACGTCGTCGGCGAGTACTTCACCTCCGCCTCCGTGCTGCGCGGACTGTGGCTCACCCTCTGGCTGACCGCGGTCGTGATGGCGCTCGGCTTCGCCCTCGGCACCCTGCTCGCCGCGTTCCGGCTGTCCAGCAACCCCGTTCTGCGGACGGTGAGTTGGGGATACGTCTGGCTCTTCAGGTCGATGCCGATCCTGGTCCAGCTGCTGTTCTGGTTCAACATCGGGGCGCTGTACCCGCAGATCCTCGGTGTGCGCACCGTCGACCTGCTCGGCCCCGTGACCGTCGCCGTCGTCGGCCTCACCCTGCACGAAGCCGCCTATGCCGCCGAGGTGGTGCGCGGCGGCATCCTCTCCGTCGACCGTGGGCAGATAGAGGCCGCGCAGGCTCTGGGCCTGAGCCGGTGGCGCCGCTGGTGGCGGATCGTGCTGCCGCAGGCGATGCGCTCCATCGTGCCGCCGGCCGGGAACATGCTGATCGGCACCCTCAAGGGCACCTCCATCGTCAGCGTGATCGCCGTGCAGGACCTGCTCTACTCGGTACAGCTCGTCTATCACCGCACCTACCAGGTCATGCCGCTCCTGATGGTGGCCACCCTCTGGTACGTCATCGTCACCTCGGTCCTCGGCGTCGGCCAGTACTACGTCGAGAAGCACTATGCGCGCGGTTCGGAGCGCACCCGATGACCGCCGGACGCCCGTCACTGGTGATCGTCGGAGCCGGTCCGCGGGGGACCGGTCTCCTGGAGCGGATCGCGGCCAACGCGGCCGAGCTGTACGGCGGTTCGGGGCTCGACATCCATGTCGTGGACCCGTATCCGCCGGGCGCCGGACGCCTCTGGCGCGAAGAGCAGTCACCGCTGCTGTGGATGAACTCCGAGGCGCAGGACGTCACGATGTTCACCGACGAGACGGTCGACATGGCCGGGCCCGTGCTCGAAGGCCCCACGCTCGACGCGTGGGCGGGTCTCGACGGGCGCACCTTCGCGGACCGGCCCCGACAGGGCGCCTACCTGCGGTGGGTGTACGAGCGTGCCGTGGCCGCCCTGCCTCCCGGCATCAGGGTGCACCGTCACGCGTGCCGCGCGCTGCGGGTGAGCGGACCCCGCGAAGGCCGCCAGCAGGTGTGGCTGGAGGGCCGCCCCCGCCCGCTCCTCACCGACCTCGTCGTACTGACGATCGGCCACCTCGACGCCGAACTCGACCCCGAACAGAGCAGGTTGGCCGCGTACGCGACGGAGCACGGGCTGGTCCACCTGCCGCCGGACTTCACCGCCGACAGCGACCTGTCGGCGCTCGCGCCCGGTGAACCCGTCCTGGTCCGCGGGTTCGGGCTCGCCTTCGTCGACCTGATGGTGCTGCTCACCGAAGGGCGCGGCGGGCGGTACGAGGGCGACGGCTACCTGCCGTCCGGGCGGGAGCCGATCCTGTACGTCGGCTCCCGGCGCGGGGTCCCCTACCACTCCAAGATCGGCTACGGCCTGGAGGGTGAACGGCCCCCGCTGCCACGGTTCTTCGGGCCCGCCGAGGTCGACGCGCTTCTCGCGCGCCCCGAGAGGTTCGACTTCCGGCGGGATGTGTGGCCACTGATCGAGAAGGAGCTGGGGTTCGCGCACTACCACCGTCTGTTCACGGCACACCCCGAGCGCACCCGGGTCGCCTGGAGCGACTTCGAGGAGAAGTACGCCGCCGTTTCAGGTGCCGAGATCCAGGCCCTGGTCGCGTCCGCCGTGCCCGACCCGGCCGACCACCTCGACCTCACCGCGCTCGACCGTCCGCTGGACGGGGTGCGCCACGCCTCGTACGACGATCTCCAGGACGGACTGCGGACGTACATCGAGGAAGACCTGAGAAGACGTCATGATGCCTCGCGCAGCCCGGACCTGGCCGTCTTCCTCGGGTTGCTCTCGGTCTACGGACAGCTGGTCCGGCTCGGTGACGTCGGCCCGTGGTGGCACGGCTTCTTCAGCTGCGTGGCGTCGGGGCCGCCCGGCCCCCGGCTGCGCCGGATGCTCGCCCTGTCGCGGGCCGGAGTCCTGCGGTTCATCGGCGCGGACATGACCGTCACCGCCGAGGACGGGGTCTTCCGGGCGGGCAGCGCGACCGTGCCCGGCGCGACGGTCGAGGCCCGGGCGCTCGTCGAGGCCCGGCTGCCGCACCCCACCGTCGAGCGCACCCGGGACGCACTCCTGCGCGAGCTGTACGCGGACGGGGCCGCCGCGACGCCCGAGGGACTGCTCGCCGTCGACCCCGCCGACGGGCGTGTCCTGGAGCGTTCCGGGGCCCCGCACCCCCGGCGCTTCGCCCTCGGCCCGCACACCGATGCCCGGGGCTCGGGCGCCTTCACCAGGCCGCGTACCGGCGGCCCGGCCTTCCGGCAGAACGACGCGACGGCGCGCGCCGCGCTCACGTTCCTGCGGGCGCTGTCCTGTCGCGTCGCGGCCTGAAGCCCCTCCGGCATCCCGCAGAACGACACTTCGCGAAGGGAATCACCCGATGAGCACAACGACGTCCCGCCCACCGGTCATGGTCGACATCAAGTCCGTCCACAAGCGCTTCGGTCCGCTGGAGGTGCTCAAAGGGGTCGACCTGGCGGTGCGGGCCGGAGAGGTCACCGTGATCCTCGGACCCTCCGGATCCGGCAAGTCGACGCTGCTGCGGACCATCAACCACCTGGAGAAGGTCGACCAGGGCCGGATCAGCGTCGACGGCGCGCTCGTCGGCTACCGGCGCTCCGGCGACACACTGTACGAGCTGCCGGAACGCGAGATCCTCAAGCAGCGCACCCGGATCGGCTTCGTCTTCCAGAGCTTCAACCTCTTCCCGCACCTCACGGTGGTGGAGAACATCGTCGAGGCCCCGGTCTCCGCGCTGAAGCGCCCTCGCAAGGACGCCGCCGAGAACGCGCGGGCCCTGCTCGACCGGGTCGGGCTCGCCGACAAGGCCGACGCCTATCCGAAGCAGCTCTCGGGCGGGCAGCAGCAGCGGGTGGCCATCGCCCGCGCGCTCGCCCTGGAGCCGAAGCTGCTGCTGTTCGACGAACCGACCTCCGCGCTCGATCCCGAACTCGTCGGTGAAGTGCTCGACGTCATCAAGGACTTGGCTCATCAGGGCACCACGATGATCGTCGTCACCCATGAGATCGGGTTCGCCCGCGAGGTCGCCGACACCGTGGTCTTCATGGACGACGGCCGCATCGTCGAGCAGGGCGCCCCGGGCGACGTACTCGACCGGCCGAGGCACGAGCGCACCCGGGCGTTCCTCTCCAAGGTCCTCTGAACCCGGCCCCACCACTCCGCGCCGGTCTTCCGGCCTCCCACCACTCCGCGCCGGTCTTCCGGTCTCCCACCACTCCGCGCCGGTCTTCCGGCCCCGCGACTCCCCCCACCCGAAAGGCCTTCCCCGATGACCGCACCGCACGGCCGGGCGCTGCTGCACCTGGCCGCCGCCCTCGACCAGCGGGCGGCCCACGACGCCGCCTCCTTCGTGGAACAGGCCCAGCTCGCGGAGCGCGGTGTCCTCGACTTCGTCACCCTCGGGGACACCTTCGCGCGGCCGGGACTCGACGCGCTCGCCGTGCTCTCCCGGGTCGCGCCCGTCACCTGCCGGATCGGGCTGGTGCCGACCGTCACCACCACACACACCGAGCCCTTCCACGTCCAGGCCGCCGTCGCGACCCTCGACTGGGTCAGCCGAGGCCGGGCCGGCTGGCAGATCGACGTGTCGAGGACCGAGGCTGAGGCCCGGCTGTTCGGCCGCCGCACGTCCGAACTCCCGGACGCACCGGGCCGGGTGACGTCCCCGCGGCCCGTCGACGCCCTCTGGCAGGAGGCGGGCGAGGTCGCCGACGTCGCCGCCCGGCTCTGGGACAGCCGGGAGGACGGCGCCGAGACACGCGACGGGACCACCGGCCGCATCGGTGACCGGAACAAGCTGCACCAGGTCGACTTCGAGGGCGGCACCTTCTCCGTGAAAGGCCCCTCGACCGTCCCACGGCCTCCGCAGGGCCACCCCGTCCGGGTCGTCGACGCGACCGAGGGAGCCGCCCGGCGGACCGCCGCCCGGTACGCGGATGTGGCGATCGTGCGGGTCGCCGGCCCGGCCCAGGCGCGTGCCGTGCGCACCGAACTGCGGGACACGGCAGCCGCGTTCGGGCGCGACCCCGACGATCTGCGCGTCCTCGCCGGGCTCGGGGTCGACCTCGGTGACGGCGAGCGCGCGGCCGATCCCGGCCAGGGCGGAGGCGGGCCCCGGCAGACCGCGCAGGGCCCGCAGTACCGCGGCGGGCCCGTCGGCCTCGCCGAACTGATCACCGCCTGGCACCGGGCGGACGCCGCCGACGGCTTCCACCTCACGCCCCTCGAGCCGCGCCGTGACCTGGAGCGGCTCGTCAACGGCACGGTCGCGCTGCTCCAGCACCGCGGACTGTTCCGCACCTTCTATCCGGGCAGCACCCTCAGGGAACATCTGGGGCTCGCCCGGCCCGTCAACCGCTACGCCGTGGCGGGGGGATCGTCATGACCGTACGCAAACGGATGCACCTCGCCGTCCGCCTTCCGGACCTCGCCGGCACCACCGCCGGGACCGGCCGGCGCTCCGGGTCCCCGGCCGAGTTCGCCGCCTTCGAGCGCTTCGCGCGCACCGCCGAGCGCGGTCTGTTCGACTTCCTCCTTCTCTCCGGGGGAGGGCGGTCCGGCGGGACCGAGGAGCGTGTCCATGACCCGGACGTCGTGGGCCGGCCCGAGGCCGTCACGGTCCTCAACGCGCTCGCCGCCGTCACCGAACGGCTCGGGCTCGCCGCCACGGTCGACACGGCCTCCCACCAGCCGTACGAACTCGCGCGCAGACTCGCCACGCTGGACCATCTCAGCGAAGGCCGGGCCGCCTGGAACATCGTGACGTCCACGACGGCCGCCACCGCTGAGAACCTCCGCCGCGGCAGCCGTCCGGACACGACGGGCCGCCACCCGGTCGCCGCCGAATTCGTCCAGGTGTCACGGGAGTTGTGGGACTCCTGGACCCCCGACGGAGTGTCCCGCCCGGTCGAGTACCGGGGCCGGCACTTCGACATCGCGGGCGCGTTCACCGTGCCGCGCCCACCGCAGGGACACCCCGTGATCATCCACGCGGGGGACTCGCCCGCGGGCCGGGACTTCGCGGTCCGTGCCGCCGATGTCGTCCTCGCCGGCCCGGGGGCAGGGCACTGTCTCCCGGGAAGGCAGGGCTCCCGGCAGGAGACGCTGGAGACGGGCCGGGCGTTCTACGCCGAGGTGAAGGGGAGACTCGCGGCCCACGGCCGGTCGCCCGAGGAGCTGAAGATCATGCCCCTGGCCACCTATGTGCTCGGCGACACGGCCGCCGAGGCGCGGGAACGGGCCGCCGAGATCCGCCGGGAACAGACCCCGCCGCGGAACGCGGTCGGCACCCGGGAACGGAGCTGGGGCGCCGGCTTCTCCTCCGGCGGCCCGGACGGGCCGCTTCCCGCCGCCGGCCCGGACCCGGGACCGCTGCCGGCACAGGGCCGGGCGACTGCGGCCGACGTGCTGACCGTCGCGGAGAAGCGGCGGGCCCGCGCACTCGAGAAGGCCCCGCCCATCCGGCAGACCGTCATCGAGGCATCACGGCACCCCACGTTCGTCGGCACGCCGGAGTCGGTCGCCGCCGAGCTCGACGCGTTCGTACGCACCGGCGCCGCCGACGGATTCGTCCTCGTGCCCCGTGCCACACCCGGCGCACTCGAGGAGTTCGTGGACCGGGTGGTGCCGCTGCTCCAGGAACGCGGCGTGTTCCGCACCGCATACACGGACACGACGTTGCGCTCGCACCTCGGCCTGGCCGAGCCCGTATGGAAGGGTTGATCACATGACGACGGACGCACCCGAGGAATGGAAGCACTGGCAGGAGCATCGTGTCGCGACGGTGTCCGCGCCGTACGGCCCGCTCTCGCTCACCGGAACCCACTGGATCGAGGACTATCCGGAAGGGCGACTTCCGGACATCCCCGGGCGGTGGGCCGCCAAGGGGGACGGAGTGGCCCTGACGGCGGCCGCCGAGGACGGGCTCACCGTCGACGGCGAGCCCTTCACCGGCGAGATCGTGCTGGACGCCGACTACGGACCGGCCGACGGGGCCCGGGTCGGGCGCGGGGAGCGGCGGTTCGTCGTCCTGGTGCGCGAGGGAATCTGGGGCGTACGCGACTACGACCCCGCGGCAGCCACCCGGCAGGCCTTCAGGGGCATCGAGGCGACTCCGTACGACGGGCGCTGGTCGGTGCCCGGACACTTCACCCCGTACGGCGAAGGGCGCACCGTGCGCGTCGAGAACGCGGACGGAGTCGCCCGCGGGCTCGCCCTCGGCGGTGTCCTCGCCTTCACCCTGGACGGGCAGGACCTCACCCTCCAGGTGTCGGTCGAGAGCGACGGCTCGCTGTGGGCGGTCTTCGCCGACACCACCAGCGGGGACAGCAGTTACCGCTTCCGGTTCCTGCGCCCGGTGGCTCCCGACGCCGAGGGGCGCACGACGGTGGACTTCAACCGGGCCGTGCTTCCGCCGTGCGCGTTCGCCGACCACTTCGTCTGCCCGTTCCCGCCGCCCGGAAATACGCTGAGCGTCGCCGTCGCCGCGGGGGAGCGCCGTTTGGGCTGAGGCCTCCGGGACGTCCGAAGGCGTGGGGGAAATCTGAGGCCTTCAGTGATCCGATGATCAACCTCCTTGATACGTACGCAAGTTGAACGCTGCACGGCCGAAAGGCGCCCTTGCGCCTCTCGGCCGTGCCGCCGAATACTCCCCCTCAGCGCTTGTCAGGAGCACGGCTTGTCCGGAATCCGGACGGGCGGCTCCCGGCTGCGCCTCACGGGCCCCAACCCCACGACACGAGGGCCCCTTACTTCCCTTCGGAGGAATGAAACGTGAGGATCAAGCGCACCACCCCCCGCGGCGGCATAGCGAGACGGAGTCGGCTGATCGCCGTGTCCACCGGACTCGTCGCCGCGGCGGCGTTCGCGATCCCCAGCGCGAACGCGTCCGACGTCCAGACCTTCAGCACCACCCAGCTGAGCAGTGTCAACAAGTCGGTACTCCAGTCCGACATCGCGGGCACCGCCTGGGCGGTCGACGCCAAGACGAACCGTGTGGTCGTCACCGTCGACAGCACGGTCTCGAAGGCCGAGATCGCGCAGATCAAGAAGGACGCGGGCGCCAACGCGGCCGCGCTCACCATCAAGCACACGTCGGGCACCTTCAAGAAGCTGATCTCCGGCGGCGACGCCATCTACGGCGGCGGCTACCGCTGTTCGCTCGGCTTCAACGTGCACAGCGGGAGCACCTACTACTTCCTGACCGCCGGCCACTGCGGTGAGGTCGCCTCCACCTGGTACTCCAACTCGGGCCAGACCACGAAGCTGGGCACGAACGTCAGTTACAGCTTCCCGACCAACGACTTCGCGCTGGTCCGCTACACCAACACTTCGGTCGCGCACCCGAGTGCGGTCGGCAGCCAGACGATCAGCAGCGCGGCCACGCCCAGCGTGGGCACGACGGTCTACCGGCGCGGCTCGACCACCGGTACGCACAGCGGCCGGGTCACCGCCCTGAACGCCACGGTGAACTACGGCAGCGGCGACGTCGTCTACGGCATGATCCAGACCACGGTCTGCGCCGAGGGCGGAGACAGCGGTGGTCCCCTGTACGGCGGCAGCGTGGCCTACGGTCTGACGTCCGGCGGCAGCGGCAACTGCTCCTCCGGCGGTACGACCTTCTTCCAGCCGGTCACCGAGGCGCTGAGCTACTACGGCGTGAGCGTCGGCTGACCGACCGGTCGCGCGGCGGACGGCCGTTCGGCCGGCACAACGTCCGGCCGATGGAACCGGCACCCCCCACTGAGCTCCGCATGACCGGACCCCCGGCGAGAAGGCGAGCCCCCGCACGCAACCGGCGTGCGGGGGCTCGCCCTTGCTCGGGCGGCGGCGTTACCGTCGACGTACACGCTGTACGTCCCGATGCGCCACTTCGGACCCTGGGGGGCCGTGATGGTCGAGGAACTGGTCGCGGCGGGAGTCTCCGTCGCCTCCGTGGGCATGGTCTACGTGATGGCCGGTGCCCGTGTCGTCAAACAGTACGAACGAGGCGTGGTGCTGCGGCTCGGCAAGCTGCGCCCGGCCGTACGCGGCCCCGGATTCACCCTGGTGATCCCCGGCGTCGACCGGCTGCGCAAGGTCAACATGCAGATCGTGACCCTTCCCGTGCCGGCCCAGGAGGGCATCACGCGCGACAACGTGACCGTGCGGGTGGACGCGGTCGTCTACTTCAAGGTGGTGGACGCGGCCGACGCGGTCATCCAGGTCGAGGACTATCGCTTCGCGGTCTCGCAGATGGCGCAGACGTCCCTCCGCTCGATCATCGGCAAGAGCGACCTGGACGATCTGCTGTCCAACCGCGAGAAGCTCAACCAGGGCCTGGAGTTGATGATCGACAGTCCGGCGATCGGCTGGGGTGTGCAGATCGACCGGGTCGAGATCAAGGACGTGTCGCTGCCGGAGACGATGAAGCGGTCCATGGCCCGGCAGGCCGAGGCCGACCGTGAGCGGCGCGCCCGGGTCATCAACGCGGACGCGGAGTTGCAGGCGTCCAAGAAGCTGGCGCAGGCCGCCGAGGTGATGTCGGAACAGCCGGCCGCGCTCCAACTGCGGCTGCTCCAGACGGTGGTGGCCGTCGCGGCCGAGAAGAACTCCACGCTCGTCCTGCCCTTCCCGGTGGAGCTGCTGCGCTTCCTGGAACGGGCCCAGCAGCCGGTCGCGCCCGGGCCGTCCGCCGACCCGCGGGAGTCGGTCGTTCCGGCGGCCGAGCAGGTGCCGCCGCTCGACGGCCGACGGCCCGAGCAACCGGTGCAGAAGCAACCACCGCCCGGGGAAACCTCCTTGGACCGATCCCCTGAAGGATCGATAACAAGACAGGACTAGACCTCGCAGGCCGCATCGGTTCGACCATCGGACCGTGTTTGCGGAGGGAATCCATAGGGCGTGACCACGCACGGTCAAGGCGTAGGGCGGGTACGGCCGTTGTCGTACACGCGTCCTGAAGTCGACCTTGTGTGTTGCCTGTGCGTCTCGGAATAGTGGGCGAGGAACAACTGGCATGGACGCGACGGGACGGGGTTTTTTGCCGTTCTCAGGGTCCATTTCCGTACGCCTTCCGGTCCTCGAGGCCACCACAGCCTCTCGGGCCGACCCCCCACAGGAGGACGTGAGTTGAAGCACCGACGCATACCCAAGAGGCGTGCCGTCATGACGGGTGCGGGCATAGCCGCACTGGTCGCCGCCGGAGTCACCTTCCAGACTGCGAACGCGAGCGAGGCTCCCAGGACCTCGGCGCCGCACACCCTCTCCATCACGGCGGCCGGAAAGCTCGCCTCGACGCTCGGCAAGGACCTGGGCACCGACGCGGCGGGAACGTACTACGACGCGAAGTCACGGAACCTCGTCGTCAACGTGGTCGACGAGACCGCGGCCAAGGCCGTCACGGCGGCCGGCGCCAGGGCCAGAATCGTCGAGAACTCCCTCGCCGAGCTGACGGGCGCCCGCACCACGCTCAAGAAGGACGCGACCATCCCGGGAACGTCCTGGGCGACCGACCCGGAGACCAACAAGGTCGTCGTCACCGCCGACCGCACGGTCTCCAAGGCCGAGTGGGCCACGCTCACCGAGGTCGTCGACGGCCTCGGCGCCAAGGCCGAACTCCAGCGCACGAAGGGGGAGTTCAAGCCCTTCATCGCCGGTGGTGACGCCATCAGCGGTTCCGGCGGGCGCTGTTCGCTCGGCTTCAACGTGGTCAAGGACGGGCAGCCGTACTTCATCACCGCCGGTCACTGCACCGAGTCGATCTCCACCTGGTCCGACTCCAGCGGCAACCAGATCGGCACGAACGAGCAGTCCAGCTTCCCGGACAACGACTTCGGCCTGGTCAAGTACACGGCGAGCGTGGATCACCCGAGCGAGGTCAACCTGTACAACGGCTCCTCGCAGCCCATCGCCAAGGCCGGCGACGCCACCGTCGGCATGAAGGTGACCCGCAGCGGTTCCACGACCCAGGTGCACGACGGCACGGTCACCGGCCTGGACGCCACCGTGAACTACGGCAACGGCGACGTCGTCAACGGCCTCATCCAGACCGACGTCTGTGCCGAGCCCGGCGACAGCGGCGGCTCGCTCTTCTCCGGCGACACCGCGATCGGTCTCACCTCCGGCGGCAGCGGCGACTGCACCGCGGGCGGCGAGACCTTCTTCCAGCCGGTGACCGAGGCGCTCTCGACCTTCGGCGCCCAGATCGGCTGACGGCCTCCCCGGCCCGACGGAGCCCCGCCCCCGCGCACTCGCGGGGGCGGGGCTCCCGGCTCTCCCTGCCGTGGGACCGACGTGCGGAACTCTGGGCTACGAAGGCTGAGCGGAGGCCCCGGCCGGAGCGGAGTGGGGCCTGGCGCGGAACGCGGCAGCGAGGAGCGTCACCGCGCTTCCCACCACCGCCCACGCCGAGAGCACCAGCATCGAGCCGGTCATGTCGTTGCCCCAGCCGGGTCACCGCCTGCTGGACCGCCACCTGCGGGGCGACGACCCCGAACGGCACATCCTTCGGCTTCGGGTCGTGGAGCGCGCCCACATAGGAGGCGATGAAGAGCAGCTGGAGCGCGATCACACCGATGACGAGCAGCGTGGCCCGGGGGGTGACGGCGTCCTTCACCTCGGCGAGGAAGGACGGGCGCGGGGCGTCGGTGCCGGCTGTCTGCGTCATGTCCCCACGGTCCGAGCCGTCCGGTGTTTGCGCAGGTGGGACGGGCCCGAACGGATGTCGCACAAGAGTTCGAAAATTGGTCTATGGTGGGGGTGAGGTAGCTGGGAACAAGTGTTCGAGAGCTCGTAAGGGCTCACAGGTCGGGAGGTGTGTGTGCCGGGTTTCACGCATCTGCACACCGCCTCCGGATTCTCCCTGCGGTACGGGGCCTCGCACCCGGAGCGTCTCGCCGAGCGTGCCTCCGAGCGAGGCATGGACGCCCTCGCGCTCACCGACCGGGACACCCTCGCGGGCACGGTCCGGTTCGCCAAGGCCTGCGCGAAGGCGGGCATCCGCCCGCTGTTCGGCGTGGAGCTGGCGGTCGGGGAGCCCGTACGGGGGGAGCGCCGCCGCACCCCGGTGCGCGGCGGCGCCTTCATCGACGAGTCGGCACCCCGCGCGACCTTCCTCGCCCGGGACGGCGCGACCGGCTGGGCCGACCTCTGCAGAATCGTCACGGCGACCCATGCGGGCGGCAGGGAGGACGGCCCGCCGGTACTGCCCTGGCCGGACAACCACGCCGAGGGTCTGACCGTGCTGCTCGGCCCCGCCTCCGACGTCGGCCGCGCGCTCGCCGCCGGCCGCCCCGACCGCGCGGCCGGGCTGCTCGCGTCCTGGCGGGAGATCTATGGCGACGCCCTGCGTCTCGAAGCCGTCTGGCACGGTCGGCAGGGCACCGGTCCCGGCTCCCTGCGCCTCGCCGCCCGCACCGTCGGGTTCGCCGCCGAACAGGGCGTACGGCCCGTGCTCAGCAACGCCGTCCGGTATGCCGACGCGGGTCTCGGCCCGGTCGCCGACGTCCTGGACGCCGCCCGCCGGCTCGTTCCCGTCGACCCACGGCGCGAGCTGGACTCCGGCGAGGCCTGGCTCAAGGGCGAGGCCGCCATGCTGGGCGCCGCCGAACAGATCGTCGAGGCGGCGGGCTACCGCCGTGACACCGCGCACCGGCTGCTCGAACAGACGCGGGCCACCGCCGCCGCGTGTCTCGTCGACCCCGAGGACGACCTCGGCATCGGCGGCGTGCACTTTCCCGAACCGCGTCTCGTCGGCGCGGACCGCCGCACCGCCCAGCGCGTCCTGGCCTCCCGGGCGGCGGCGGGCATGGTGCTGCGCGGCTATGCCGGCCGGCGCGCCTACTGGGAACGGATGCACCACGAGCTGGACATCATCGCCCACCACAACTTCGCCTCCTACTTCCTGACGGTCGCTCAAGTAGTGGACGACGTGAGGAAGATGGGCATCCGGGTCGCGGCACGCGGTTCCGGGGCCGGCTCCCTGGTCAACCACCTCCTCGGCATCGCGCACGCCGACCCCGTCGAGCACCGGCTGCTGATGGAACGCTTTCTGTCCAAGCGCCGCCCGGTGCTGCCCGACATCGACATCGACGTGGAGTCCGCGCGCCGCCTGGAGGTCTACCGCGCGATCATCGGCCGGTTCGGCACCGAGCGGGTCGCGACCGTCTCCATGCCCGAGACGTACCGGGTCCGGCACGCCGTCCGCGATGTGGGCGCGGCCCTCTCCCTGGACCCGGCCGAGATCGACCGGATCGCCAAGGCCTTCCCGCACATTCGCGCCCGTGACGCCCGCGCGGCCATGGACGAACTCCCCGAACTACGCGAACTCGCCGGGGGGAAGGACCGATACGGCAAGCTGTGGGACCTGGTCGAATCCCTCGACGCCCTTCCGCGCGGCATCGCCATGCACCCGTGCGGGGTGCTTCTCTCCGACGCCTCCCTGCTCGCCCGTACGCCGGTCATGCCGACCAGTGGCGAGGGCCTGCCCATGTCGCAGTTCGACAAGGAGGACGTCGAGGACCTCGGCCTGCTCAAGCTCGACGTGCTGGGCGTGCGGATGCAGTCCGCGATGGCGCACGCGGTGGCCGAGGTGGAGCGGGCCACGGGGGACCGGCCGGACGTCGACGCGGTGGCGCCGGGCGACCCGGCGACGTACCGGCTCATCCAGTCCACCGAGACGCTGGGCTGCTTCCAGATCGAGTCGCCGGGCCAGCGGGACCTGGTCGGACGCCTGCAGCCCGCGACCTTCCACGACCTCGTCGTCGACATCTCGCTCTTCCGGCCGGGGCCGGTCGCCGCCGACATGGTGCGGCCGTTCATCGAGGCGCGGCACGGCCGGGCGCCGGTCCGCTATCCGCACCCGGACCTGGAGAAGCCGCTGAAGGAGACGTACGGAGTCGTCGTCTTCCACGAGCAGATCATCGACATCGTGGACATCATGACCGGCTGCGGGCGCGACGAGGCGGACCGGGTGCGCCGCGGGCTCTCCGACCCCGAGTCGCAGGGGCGGATCCGGTTCTGGTTCGCGCAGCACGCGGCGGTGAAGGGGTACGACGCCGAGACCATCGCGCGCACCTGGGAGATCGTCGAGGCCTTCGGGTCGTACGGCTTCTGCAAGGCCCACGCGGTGGCTTTCGCCGTCCCGACGTACCAGTCGGCTTGGCTGAAGGCCCATCACCCGGCCGCCTTCTACGCCGGGTTGCTCACGCACGACCCCGGGATGTATCCGAAGCGGCTGCTGCTGGCGGACGCGCGGCGGCGCGGGGTGCCGGTTCTGCCGCTGGACGTGAACCGGTCGGCGGTCGCCCATCGTATCGAACTGGTGTCTGAATCTACCGATGTCGCCGTCCCCGCCACCTCCGCCGTCTCCGCCGACGCCGTCACCTCCGCCGACCCCGCCGGTCGCTGGGGCGTCCGGCTGGCGCTCTCCGACGTGCACGGCATCAGCGAGGCCGAGGCCGCGCGGATCGCGGACGGGCAGCCGTACGCCTCGCTGCTCGACTTCTGGGAACGGGCCCGGCCGAGCCGGCCGCTCGCCCAGCGGCTCGCGCAGGTCGGCGCGCTGGACGCGTTCGGCGCCAACCGCCGTGACCTGCAACTGCACCTGACCGAACTGCACCGCGGCTCCCGGGGAGCGGGCGGAGGCCAACTCCCCCTGTCCGGCGGGCGGAACACCGCCTCCGCCGGGCTGCCCGACCTGTCCTCGGCGGAGCGGCTGAGCGCCGAGCTGGGCGTGCTCTCGATGGACGCCTCACGCAATCTGATGGACGACCACCGCGCGTTCCTGGGGGAGTTGGGCGTGGTCACGGCGCGTCGGCTGCGCGAGGCGCGGCACGGTGAGACGGTCCTGGTCGCGGGCGCCAAGGCGGCCACCCAGACCCCGCCGATCCGCTCCGGCAAGCGGGTCATCTTCAGCACGCTGGACGACGGGACGGGCCTGGTCGACCTCGCCTTCTTCGACGACTCCCACGACGCCTGCGCCCACACCGTCTTCCACTCCTGGCTCCTGCTCGTACGCGGAGTGGTGCAGCGCCGGGGCCCGCGCAGCCTCAGCGTGGTGGGCGCGGCGGCCTGGAACCTCGCCGAACTGGTCGAGCTGCGCGCCGAGGGCGGCCTCGACGTGGTGGCGGCACGACTGGCGGAGCCCGTACGGGAGGAACCGGGGGAGCCGGAGAGGCAGGGACCGGGGCGGCCGGGGAAGTCCGTAGACGGTGATCCGGCCGGGAGTCGGACGATCCGGATGTCCACGGGGTACGAGATGCACCCCTGGGCCGATCTGCGTCCCGCGGGCGAAGGGCCCGCGGGAGGAAAGAAGTTGTGGCACCAGAGCCCGGGGAGTGCGGGATGACCATCCTCTGCGTACGTTTCCAGCTGCCTCCGATGTATGAGGCCGCGTTGCCTCAACTCCTCGGTGTGCTGGAGGAGTTCACCCCTGTCATCGAGGCGCTGCCACCCGACGGCGCGCTGCTCGATCTCCGGGGTGCCGAGCGGTACTTCGGGCGCGGTGCCGTCGAATTCGCCTCGCTGATCCGGGTGCGGGCGCTCGCCCTGTACGGGATCGACTGCGTGATCGGGGCCGGGCCCGGACCGATGCTCGCGCGGATGGCGCTGCGGGACGCCGCACCCGGGGTGACCTGTGTGGTGCCCGGAGAGCCGGACGCCGTCACGGAGTTCCTCGCCGGCCGGCCCGTCGCCACGCTGCCAGGCGTCGGCGGCGCCACCGCCCGCACCCTGTGCGAGTACGGCCTCGACACCATCGGCAAGGTCGCGGCCGCGCCCCTGTCCACGCTTCAGCGTCTCACCGGCGCCCGGGCCGGCCGCGACCTGCACGAGAAGGCGTCCGGCATCGACCGGAGCCGGGTCGTACCGAACGCCACCTCGCGTTCTCTTGCCGCCGAACGGCCCTTCCAGCACGACGAGTTGGATCCATCCAGGCATCGTCACGCCCTGCTCTCCGCCGCCGAGGAACTCGGCACCCGGCTGCGCGCCCTGGAGAAGGTCTGCCGCACACTGACCCTCACCGTGCGCTACGCCGACCGCTCCGCGACCACCCGCAGCCGCACCCTCAAGGAGCCGACCGCGCACTCCTCGACGCTGACCGGCACCGCGTACCGCATGTACGAGGCGCTCGGCCTCCAGCGTGCCCGGGTCCGTGTGATCGCCCTGCGCGCGGAGGGTCCGACCCCCGCGGCGCGAGCCTCCCGCCAGCTCACCTTCGACCCGGTCGACGAGAAGGTCCGCCGCATCGAGGAGGTCGCGGACCGGGCGCGGGCGAAGTTCGGCCCGCATGTGATCGGGCCGGGGACGCTGGCCGCGTGACCTCCGTACGAGGGCGGGCGGCCTCCCGTCCCGCCCTCGTACGGTCCTAGTTGGCCCAGGGCGGGGTGAGGACCGAGCCGTCGGCCAGTTCCGCCCGCAGGCCGATGGAGGTGGTGACCCAGGAGACCGCGGTCTCCTGGGCCGGGTTCTCGATGCCGACGGTCGCGCCCGGCGTGATGATCACGGTGTCGCCCGCGGCGATCCGCTCGGTGACACCGTCGAGCGTGACCAGCAGCTCGCCGGAGAGGAGATGGAAGATCTCCTCGCGACTGACGGTGTGCACCGGGGCCTTGTGCCCCGCGGGGATCTCCGTGCGCCAGGCGCACAGCTCCTTGCTGCCGCTGCGCGGAGCGGCGTGCGAGAGGAAGCGGCCGCCGTGGATCTCGTGGACGACGGCTTCGGACGAACGGACGACGGGCACGGGTGCCTCCTGGGTCGACGGATGCATGGTCAAGCTGCTTGACCATAAGCTCAGGCAATATGGTCAAGCAGCTTGACCGATTCGTCAAGGGTGTTTCAATGCACGCGTGCAGAACTCCGAGGCCATGGCCCTGTCCGCCGCCCTGCTCGCCACCGCCGGCGAGCTGACGCAACGCATCCATGAGGGCGTGGTCGCCCGTGGATTCGAGGGGGTGCGGCCCGCGCACGGCTTCGCCTTCACGCGGCTCGCGCCGGACGGGGCGACGGTCACCGACCTCGCCGCCCATCTCGGGGTCACCAAGCAGGCCGCCAGCCAGCTGGTCGAGGAACTCGTCCGCAAGGGGTATGTCGAGCGGCGGCCGCACCCCGACGACGCGCGCGCCAGGCTCGTCGTGCTCACCGAGCTCGGCTGGGCCTGCACCCGTGCGGCGGAGGAGGCGGCCGCCGATGCCGTGCGCGGGTGGACCGAACTGCTCGGAGAGAGTGAAATGCGCGCGTTGTATACGCGTTTGGTGCGCATTGCGCCCTACGGTCCGATCAAGCCCGCCTGGTGACGGTCGACCGACCGCGACGGTCATCCCGGTTATCACTGGAAGTTTTTACTGACGCGTAACTTCACAGTTCTGCTACTCGACCGTAACTTGACGAGTGAACAGCATCCTCGTGATCCGGATCACAGGGCGTAGACCCCCACAACTCCCTTGAGCCGCAAGGAGATCACCCGATGCTGCCCTGGAAGCGAGTACTCAGACCCCTGGCCGCGCTGCTTCTGACCACCGCGGTAGCGGTCGTCCCCGCCGCGACAGCGCAAGCCGCCTCCGCCCCCAGCAGTGGCTGGAACAACTACTCCTGCAAGCCGTCGGCCACACACCCCCGCCCCGTCGTCCTCGTCCATGGGACCTTCGGGAACTCCGTCGACAACTGGCTGGCCCTCGCGCCCTACCTGACCAGCCGTGGGTACTGCGTCTTCTCCCTCGACTACGGGCAACTGCCCGGTGTCCCCTTCTTCAACGGCCTCGGCCCCATCGACAAGTCGGCCGCACAGCTCCAGGTCTTCGTCGACAGGGTGCTCGCCGCGACCGGCGCCGCCAAGGCCGACCTGGTGGGCCACTCGCAGGGCGGCATGATGCCCCGCTACTACCTCAAGTTCCTCGGCGGAGCCGCCAAGGTGAACGCCCTCGTCGGTATCGCCCCCGACAACCACGGCACGAACCTCAACGGCCTCGCCAACCTGCTGCCGTACTTCCCGGGCGCCGAGGACCTGCTGTCGACGGCGACTCCGGGACTCGCGGACCAGGTCGCCGGCTCCGCGTTCCTGACCAAGCTCAACGAGGGCGGCGACACCGTCGCCGGCGTCCACTACACGGTCATCGCCACCAAGTACGACGAGGTGGTCACGCCGTACAACTCGCAGTACCTGAGCGGTTCCGACGTCCACAACGTCCTGTTGCAGAACCTGTGCGGGCTCGACTTCTCCGAGCACGTGGCCATCGGGCTCTTCGACCGGATCGCCTACCACGAGGTGGCGAACGCCCTCGACCCGGCACACGCCTCCGCCACCACCTGCGCGTCCGCCTTCAGCTGAGCACGCCGCCGGGGGCTGTCCGGCCTGAGCCGCCGGTCAGCCCCCGGAGTCGTCCCGCGTCCCAGGACCTGTCCGCGCCCTAGCGGCCGTGCCGTCCGTCCGACGCCGCCCGCCGCCGCACCGAGGCGAACAGTGCCGCCGCACCGAGCGCCAGGGCGGCGGCTCCGCCGATCGCGATGTACGAGGTGGAGGCGTCACCGCCGGTCTCGGCGAGGCTCTCGGAGGAACCGGCGGCCTCCGGTCGGTTCTCCGCCGAGTCCGCAGCGGTCCGGGTGTCCTCGGCGGAGTCCTCGCCCTTGCCGCCCTTGTCGTCCTCGGTCATCCCGGCGGCGTCCGCGCTCGCGGTCGGCTCCGCCGACGTACTGGCGTCGTCGTCCCCGTGGCCGTGGTGCTCCACGGTCGACTTGTCGCCGCCGTCCGCGATCTGCTCGTCGGAGGGCGCGGAGGCGCTCGGCGCCGGAGCGCCGCCGCCCGCGTCACTCCCGCCGAACGCGACGTCGGAGCACGAGTAGAAGGCCTCCGGGCTGTCCGAACGCTGCCAGACCGCATACAGGAGCTGCTTGCCCGAGCGCTCCGGGAGGGTGCCGGAGAAGGTGTAGAAGCCGCCCGAGGCGGCCGGGTCGGTGACCGTCGCGACCGGGTGCGCCAGGTCCAGGTCGTTCCAGGCGAGTGGCTGGGACGGGTTGTAACCGGCCTTCGTGATGTAGACCTTGAACGTGCCCTTGTGCGGTGCGGTCACCCGGTACTTGAAGGTGTACGAGCCGCTGCTCACGCTCGTCGCGGGCCAGTCGGAGCGTGCCAGGTCGAGCCCCTTGAACTCGTCGTTGTTCGCGCTGCACAGCTTGCCGTCCGGGATGAGCTCCTCGTGCCGCCCGTTCGCGTCGCCGATGCGGATGCCGTTCCAGTCGTAGAGCGCCTGGGTGCCGCCCGCCGCGACGGCCGCCTTGCAGGCGTCCGACCTGGGGCTCTCCGGACCCTCCGCGTAGCACTGGGACACGCGGCTCACCGGGTCGCCCATCGAGCCGTGCGCCGAGGCCGGCGCGGCGGCCAGCGCGGACAGGGCGAGCGGGGCGATGCCGAGGGCGGCGACGCCGGCGGCCTTGCGGCGTGCAGACATGGGGGAACTCCTCGAACGGTTCTGGTGAGTGGGGAGAGTCCCGCACGGCGTTCCGTGCGGGGGATCCCGTGGGGGGGGGCGATCAGAAAACTAGCCCCTGGAAACCGTGGAATCGCCTGCTGGAGGCGGGTGATGGAGATCCTTATGGCGCCGTTAAGGGAGTGCTGAGACTGCGATCAGGTAGGTAGCGTTCAACGCATGACAGAGACGTCCGAGGAGTACGGGGAGACGCCCGAGGGGTTCGGAGTGCGGCCGGCCGTCGCTGCCGACGTGCCCGTCGTGAAGGCCGTGATCGACGCCGCGTTCCAGCCCTACGTCGAGCGCATCGGGCGCGTCCCGGTGCCCATGGAAGCGGACCACGCCGCCAACGTGGCCGCGGGGCGGGTGTTCGTCACGGGGGAGCCGGTGACGGGGCTCGTGGTCGTCGAGGAGCGCCCGGACCATCTGTATCTCGACATCGTCGCCGTCCGCCCCGATGCCCATGGCCGGGGCATCGGCGGACGGCTGCTGCGCTTCGTGGACGCGCACGCGCGTGCGCTCGGGCTGGACGAGATCAGGCTCTACACGAACGCGATGATGTGGGAGAACCAGAAGATCTACCCGAGATACGGGTACGCCATGACCGAGCGGCGCGTGGAAGGGCCGTACGACCGGATCCACTACGTCAAGCGGCTGGTCTGACGGCGTCCACCACGATGCCGCCGATCCGACGGTGTCCACCGCGAGCCGTTGACCCGACGGTGTCCAGCGCGCGCCTTGATCGCACGGCTCCCGTGGGCCGTGGCGGGCGCGGCGGCTCAGCCGTCCGGCCACCAGGTGCGCGCGATGTCCTTTCGGACCTCCGGGCGCTCGGCGGGGCGCTCGTCGGGCTCGTCCCGTACGCGGCGGGAGTCCGACTTCCTCAGGGGCTTCTGCACGGTCACACGGCGCATGGCTGCCTCCTTGCGTCTACCGGATTCCGCGGTTGTACGGAGGTAGACCCTTTCGGGGAGAGTTCCTCATCGGTCGCGTTCTGTCTGTGGCGGCGGTCACCTGGCGATGGTCGGAGTGGTCACCCGTCGACTGTCAGTGGCGGGTGTCACCCTGGGGCGCATGGTGAGTAACAGTGGCATGAATCCAGGGGCGGGCGTCGACTGGGACGCGGAATCCGTCACCTTCGACGAGGAGCCCGATCACGGCCTGCGTGACCCCCTGGTCCGCGACGCCTGGACCGCCCGCCTGCGCGAATGGCTGCCCGAGCGACCCAGCGATGTGCTCGACGTGGGCTGCGGAACCGGCAGCCTGTCACTCATCGCCTCCGAGCGAGGGCACCGGGTCACCGGGGTCGACCTCTCGCCCCCCATGATCGACCTCGCCCGCGCCAAGCTGGCCGGTCGTGACGCGGCGTTCCTCATCGGTGACGCGGTGGCACCACCGGTCGGCGAGCAGCGCTTCGACGTCCTGCTCAGCCGCCATGTGCTGTGGGCGCTGCCCGATCCCGAGCGCGTGCTGCGGCACTGGCGCGGACTCCTGCGCCCGGGAGGGCGCTGGTGCTCGTCGAGGGCGTGTGGGGGACCGTGAGCCCGGTCGGCATGTCCGCCGAGCGGCTGACCACCCTGCTCCGGCCTCTGATGTCCGGGGCCGCGGACGCCGCCGGCCTGCGCGTGGAGCCGCTGTCGGCCGACGCGCGGCTCTGGGGCAGGGACGTCGACGACGAGCGGTACGCCGTGGTGGCCACCTTCTGAGCATCGCCGCCGTCCGGCCTCGTCGGCCATGCCCGGGCCCCAGGAGCCAGGACCAGGGACCTGGGCGGCCCGGGACCCCTGGGCGGCCCGGGTCCGTTCGGCAGGTCCCGCCGGCTATGCCAGGAGTGCTTCGAAGCCGCCCTCGCGGGCCAGGTGCTCGAGCTCGTCCAGGGCCTTCTCCGCGGCGGCCGCGGCCGCCGGGTCGGTGGTCGCCAGGCCGCTCTCCGCGAACTCGTCCTCGTCCAGGCGCAGTACGTCCGTGCCGTCGGCCGAGCGCCACAGGTCCAGGTCGAGATCCTCGACGACCAGCCGGCCTCCGGAGACGGTGGCCGGGCGGGTGATGTCGCAGTACCAGCCCTTGCGTACGCCCGCGGAGTCGCGGACCTCCTTCACCGCGTACCAGCGGTCCCGCCAGTAGTACTCGGTGAAGACGTCGCCCTGCTCGAACCGTACGAAGCCGAAGTCGCGGGCGGTGTCGCCCGCCCACGGTGCGCGCACGACCACCCGGGTGCCGTCGTCGGCGAGCAGCTCGGCCGGGTAACTGATCTTCGTACGGCCTGCCTTGACGAGCACGATCTCCAACGAGCCGGGCGTGTCAGCCGAGGTCACGGACATACTTCACCTCCGTCGCGCAGATGTCGTAACCGAACCACTTGTTGATCGCCAGCATCGGCCCGTTGCCGGTGTCGTTGCCCGTGAACGCGTCCGTGAAGCCGGCCGCGCGGGCCCGGTGCAGGGAGTCGTTCTTGGCGAGTTTGGCGAGACCCCGGCCCCGGAAGGCGCGGCCGGTGCCCGTCATCACGGTGCCGTAGCGGGTGCCGCCGTCGGTGCGGGCCGCGCTGAACGCCGCCGGGCGGCCGTCGACGAGCGCGACGGAGGTGAGCTCATGGCTCAGCAGAGGGTGCCGCCAGGTCTCCGTCAGCCAGGCCTCGTAGTCCGTGAACTCGCGGTCGACGTCGCTCGGTTCGTCGAGGAGCGTCTCCGCGTCCAGCGTGAACAGCGGTCGCGGGTCGTCCGCGAAGTCCGCCGCGGTGCGCAACTCCACGCCTGGTGGCGGGGTCCGGAGCGGCGGCAGGGAGCCGTTCGCCAGATCGAGGCGGAGGAAGTGCGCGGAGCGGGCCGCGCGATACCCCCGCCTCTCGGCGAAGGAGCGGTACGCGGGCGCGTCCAGCACCCAGGCGTGCAGCCGGGTCGCGCCCAGGGCGGCGAGCCGCTCCTCGGCGGAGCGCGCCAGCAGTGAACCCGCGCCGCGCCCCGTCCGCTCCGGGTGGACATAGACGTTGACGTAACCCTGGCCGGGCTCCGGGCTGTCGTACACGAGGCCCACCTGCGCGGTGCCGATCAGCTCGCCGTCCTCCTCGGCCAGCAACGGCTGGTAGTGGGAGTCGGGATGGGCCTGCTCCAGGTCATAGGCGATGGACTCGGGGGTGAAGAGCATGAACGGGAGGGCCTGGTGACGGATACGGGCGAACCCCGCGGCGTCCGCCGGGTCCCCGCGGCGCAGCTCACGAACGATCACGGTCATGGCATCGCACGCTACGCGTGGGCCGTGTGAGGATGCCTCTCATTTTCCGGCGGGTACGGCGGATTCGCTCTCCGCGGGTACGGGACAATCGCTGCGTGACCCTGAAGATCCACATCGCAGAGGGGGCCGCGCCGTACGAGCAGGTGCGCGCCCAGATTTCCGAGCAGGCACGGTCCGGCGCGCTGCCGGTCGGCTACAAGCTGCCCACGGTACGGGGGCTGGCCGAGTCGCTCGGCCTCGCGGCCAACACCGTGGCCAAGGCCTACCGGGCCCTCGAGTCGGACGGGGTGATCGAGACGCGCGGCCGCAACGGAACGTTCGTCGCCGCCGCCGGGGACGCCGCGTCACGCGAGGCCGCGTCCGCCGCGCAGGCCTACGCCGATCGGGCGCACCGCCTCGGGCTGACCGAGGCCGCCGCGCTGGACGCCGTACGGGACGCCCTGCGCGCGGCGTTCGAGGAGAACTCCTAGGGCCGTGGGTCCCCCTCCGGGCGTCCTGGGACTGTCGAGCCCCGACGTCCTGGAACTGTCGAGCCTCCGGACGTCCGGGGACCGCCACACCCTTCGGACCCTGGGACCCGGGGCCCCTCGGGACCCGGCGCCCCGGACCGGGGAGGGCCGGGAGCCCCTGGGCCGCTACAGGTACAGCCCCGCGTCCGCGCCCTCACGCTGATCCGGTACCGACGTCGGCGTCGTACCGCGGCGCAGCGCGTAGAGCTCCGCGAGGGTCGCGCCCTCGCGCGAGACGCCCTCCTCGGTGCCCAGCCAGCCCACCGCCTCCCGGCGGGTGAGCGGTCCGACCTCGATCCGGGCGAGACAGCGGCCTGGGCGGACGACGGCGGGGTGGAGTCGCTCCAGGTCCTCGTTCGTCGTGACGCCCACCAGGACGTTGCGGCCCTGGCCTAGCAGCCCGTCGGTGAGGTTGAGCAACCGGGAGAGGGCCTGGCCCGCGGTGTGCTTCGCCTCGCCGCGGATCAGTTCGTCGCAGTCCTCGAGCAGCAGGAGCCGCCAGCGCCCCTTGCCCGTGCCGTCCTCCTCGCCGATCGCGATGTCCATCAGATAGCCGACGTCGGAGAACAGTCGCTCGGGGTCCAGAACACAGTCCACCTGACACCAGTCGCGCCAGGAACGGGCCAGCGTACGCAGGGCGGAGGTCTTGCCGGTGCCGGGCGGGCCATGGAGCAGCAGCAGACGGCCCGCGATGTCGTCCGGGGTGGTCTTCATCAGGCGGTCCATGGCGTCCGCCACCGGTGCCGTGTAGTTGGCGCGGACCTCTTCCCACGTACCCGCCGAGATCTGCCGGGTCGTGCGGTGCGGGCCCCGGCGCGGCGACACGTACCAGAAGCCCATCGTCACGTTCTCCGGCTGCGGTTCCGGCTCGTCCGCCGCGCCGTCCGTGGCCTGCTTCAGCACCTTCTCGGCCAGCTCGACGGTGGTCGCGGTCACCGTGACGTCGGCGCCCCGGTTCCAGCGGGACACCAGCAGGGTCCAGCCCTCGCCCTCGGCGAGGGTCGCGCTGCGGTCGTCGTCGCGCGCGGAACGCAGCACCCGGGCGCCCGGGGGCATCAGGGTGGCCCCGGACCGTACGCGGTCGATGTTCGCCGCGTGCGAGTGCGGCTGCTCGCCCGTCGCGAAGCGACCGAGGAACAGCGCGTCGACGACGTCCGACGGCGAGTCGCTGTCGTCGACGTTGAGCCTGATCGGCAGAGCGTCGTGTGGGTTCGCAGACATGTCGCCATGATCTGTCACGCGGGCGCCCCGTGCACCCGGTTTCCGCGGTGCGTCGCGTGTGTCGCGTGTGGTGCCGCCCTTCCGGTGTATCCCTTCCGTCCTGTTACAGGGCTGTGGTGAACGAGATCTGTCCCGCGCCGGATTCCCCCGGTTACTGTGGCCCATGATGGGACGTCATGGGTGGAATTCGGGGGCGGGACGATGGCGCCTCACCGCACTGATCGGCGTGGGGCTCGCCGTGCTGGCCCTGGTCGTGACTCTGATCAACACCCTGCCGGGAGACGGCGGGAGCACCGCGGGCACGACCCGCGACGGGGACAAGGTGCACGGCACCCCGGTCACTCCGCCCGAGTCGCCGCGTCCGGAGGTGGGCTGGGGCTTCACCCACACCCAGTTCAGCGCGGACGAGGGCAGTGACGCCGCCACCGAGCGGGTCGAGGGGCTGCTCGGCGGGAACCAGGTGTCGCTGCCGCAGAACCAGCACATCATGGGCTGGGGAGCGGGCAACCCCGAGCCGTCCGAAGGGCGTTACGACTTCTCCGAGATGGACAGCCGTATCGACTTCGTCCGCAGGTCGGGCGGCACTCCGATCGTCACGCTGTGCTGTTCCCCGGACTGGATGAAGGGCGGCAAGTCCGGCGCCGACAAGACGAACTGGAGCCAGTCCTCGCTGGAGACGGCTCCGGAGCCGTCCCACTTCGCGGACTTCGCCGCGCTCGCCGCGACCGTCGCCAAGCGCTATCCCGACGTACGGCACTTCATCGTCTGGAACGAGTTCAAGGGCTTCTGGAACGACAGCGAGGGCCGCTGGGACTACGAGGGCTACACCAAGCTCTACAACCTGGTCTACAAGGCACTGAAGAAGGTCGACAAGGACATCATGGTGGGCGGTCCCTACCTGGTCATGGACAGCTTCGACCCACGTCAGACCCAGGACGCGTCCCCGACCGTGAAGGGTGCCTGGGGTGCCATGGACCAGAGGGTCCTCGACGCCTTCGACTACTGGAACGAGCACAAGACGGGCGCCGACTTCGTCGTCGTGGACGGCTCCAGTTACACCAACGACGACGACATGCTGCCCGACGAGTTCGCGGCCGCCGACAAGTTCACGGCCGTCGGGAAGTGGGTGCGCGAGCGGAGCGGTCTGCCGCTGTGGTGGGCCGAGTACTACGTCGAGCCGGCCGACGGCAAGGACGAGCGCAAGGGCTGGTCCGAGACCCGCCGCGTCGCCGTCCAGGCCGGCGGCATGATCGCGATGGTCAGGGGCGGCGCCTCCTCCGGCTTCTACTGGAATCCGGAGAAGGAGAAGGGCCCGGCCTGCGCCGGCTGTCTGTGGACCCCGACCGACACCGCGGGCGGGGGGAAGGAACTCCCCCTGTACGACCTGATCTCCCGCTTCGGCAAGGCGTTCCCGCCGGGGACGGCGTACGAGAAGGTCTCCGTCGCCGCGGACGACAGGCCCAACGTGCGCGTTCTCGCCTCGGACCGGACCGTCCTCGTGGTCAACACCCTGGACCGGTCGATCGACGCGAAGGTCGACGGGAAGCGGTTCGAGATGGGCGCGTACGAGGTGAAGTGGCTCAGCCGGCAGTCCGGTTGAGCCGCTTCAGCCACGTCCACCGCTCCGCGCTCACTTCATCGTGAGGAACCGCTGCACCAGTGAGGCCAGCAGCACCGCCAGCAGAGGCAGCGAGAACCAGAAACTGCTCTGCAGCCACTGCAACTGCCGTACGCCGGGCCGCACCGCGACCCGTACGACCTCCCGTGCCGTCAGCAGCACGATGAGGGCGACGGCCGCGAGCCCGCCGACGACCGACCACGGCGTCCACGTCACCTGCGGCCCGATCGGACCGGGCTCGGCCCGCTGGACCTCGCCCTCGGGCTGCTTGCGCAGCGTGTACATCGTGACGTCGTCGTTGACCAGGACCTTCTTCAGCTCCTGCCGGTCGTCGAGGTTCGTGATCAGCCTCGACTCCCAGGTCGCCGAATAGCCCACGTCCAGCTGGAGGTAGACCACCTGGCTACGGTTGATCATCAGATACGAGTTCGGGCCCGCGTCCTTGAGCGCCTTGACGAGCCCGGACACCAGCACCGGGTCGGCGGGCGCGAGGGTGGGCACGTACTGCACCTTCTCCATGTCCCTGGCGCCCCACGGCATCGCGGGTGTCACGTTGTCGACCGTGTCGTTGCTCAGCCACAGCAGCCGGACCGTCGGATCGTCGTGCGCGTAGACGTAGTTCATCGCCGTGACCTCGCCCGGCCTGATCCGCTCGAACGGTTCGTTGCCCCAACGGGCCACCAGGAAGCCGCCCATGAGCAGCAGGCCGGCCATCAGCGCGGCGACCGGCGCGAGGCTCACCCGGTCCTTCTCGCGCTCCTTCGCGGTGACTCCGGTGCGCGGGAAAAGGGCGAGTCCGGCGAGCAGGGCCGCGCCCGGGACGGCGAACATGAAGACGCGCAGGGCCATCTCGCCGCCGTACGACTGCATGCCGAAGCCGAGGAACGGGACGAAGGTGAGGACGAGCAGCGACCGCTCCCGGTACTTGTGGTCGCGCCGCCGCCACCAGCCCCAGCAGGCGAAGGCCATCACACCGCCGGCCAGCAGCACCCGGGTGTACAGCACCAGCTTGTGGGTCGAACTGCCGCCCTGGATACGGCCGGAGACCGACGTCGACACATTGCTGCCGACGCCGCCGACCCCTCCGAACAGGTCGTCGAAATGGCCCGACCAGTACGGCTCGGCCATGAAGCCGACCCAGACGGCGACCAGGACGGCGAACAGGATGGGCAGACCGCGCAGTTCGGAGCGCCCGACGAGGACGAGGACCGCGAGGACGCCCAGCATCACGAACGGCGTGAGCTGGTGCGCCGGGACGGTGGCCGCGAACAGCCCGATCAGGATCATCAGGAGCACGGCCCGCTGCCGGCGATCCGTCGGCTCGACCTCGGCCTCGCCGGGCCGCCGCACCGCCCACAGCATGCGCGGCGCCCGGAACCACACGAGCAGGATCGCCACGAACACGAGATACAGCAGGTAGGTGAAGCCCTGCGGGGAGAAGTAGTCCTGGCCGACCCAGGCGCAGAGGGCGAAGAACCAGATGCCCGTCCACTTCGCGCGCCAGCTCGCCCGCATCGAGCGGACGAGCAGGAACATCGGTGCCAGATAGAGGAGTTGGATCGTCAGCGGCCACCAGCGGATGACCTCGGAGAGGTCGGTGACCCCGCAGGCCTTCGCGACGAACGCGGCCACGGCGAAGAATCCGGGCCAGCTCCATCGGGCGTCCAGATCCGGTACGGCGGACCCCGTGCGGTCGATGTAGTCCAGGAACCCGAGGTGCTGCCAGGCGGTCGCGAACCGTGGTTCGGTCTCGATCACGGCCGGCAGCGCGTGCAGGGACACGACCGTCGCGAGCAGCGTGATCAGCAGCAGGCCTCGGTGCTCGCTGTCCGTCCAGAGCAGCGACGCGAACACCGTGACCAGCAGGGCCGCGCCGATCAGGGTCGGGAGCGGGAGCACCGAGATCAGGCCGAGGCCGCCCATGCGCGCCAGGGAGCCGTCGTCGAGGCTCAGCACCGGAACCCAGTACAGGAGCAGCGCCGAGATCAGGAGACAGCCGAGGACGACGCCGGGCTTCGACGGATGCAGGACGCGCTCGCGCAGGGACAGGGGTGGATCGCTCGGTGGCCGCCGGTCGTCGGTGGCCGGTCGGCTCTCGGCGGCCTGCCGGGCCTCGGCGGGCGAGTCGCCGGACGCCGTGCCCCGCGTTCCGGACAAGGCGCCCCCGGGCCCCTGCGCGTCGAAGGGGGCGTCGACCTCCGGTGTCTCCGACGGGCCCAGCGATGCCTCCGAGCCCGGCTCACGGGCCTCGACCGGCAGACCCACGGACGGCTGCCGCCGCGCCCACGTCGGGCGCCGCACCGCGGGTGTCCCGGTCGGCGGGGTGCCGGGCCCCGGGCGGACGTCGGGCCTGCGTTCCTGGTGGTCGAAGTCGATGTGGAGGCCGAGGGCGAGGGTGTCGGAGTCGAGGGCCCAGGCGGGGCCGCGCCTCGGCTCACGGGGCTCCGCCGCGGCGACCTCGCGCGTCCCCAGGTCGGCGAGGTCCCCGTCCGGCGCCGCGTCCTCGGGCAGCGCGGCCGGCGGGGCGGTACGTACGATCTTGAACAGCTTGGGCGCGGCGATCGCCACGATCACCGCGAGGCTGGAGATCTCGGCGACGCCCGCGCCGGTCAGCCCCATACGCGGCAGCAGGATCACCGTGAGGCCGAGTACGAGCAGGCACAACAGGCCCTGGAGATAAGCGAGTCCCGAGGTGCGGCTCTGGGCGCGCAGGACGGCGAAGTACGTCTCCATGACGACCCGCAGCAGCGCGCCGACGGCGAACCAGCGCAACAGCGGTGTGGCCGCGTGCGCGTAGCCGTCGCCGAACACATGCAGGATGAACGGGGCGCCGAGGAACAGCAGTCCGCACACCGGCAGCATGATCCGTGCCATGCGCCTGAGGGCGGCCCGGGTGTTGGCGGCCAGCCGCGCCGGGTCGTGCGACCCCTCGACGGTCAGCGAGGCGCCCATGTTGATGGCGAGCAGGTTGACCGTGCCGCCTATGGTCGTGGTGATGTAGAAGTACGCGTTGTCGGCGGAGCTGACCTGCGAGGCCACGATCACCGGGACGAGATAGACGACGGCGAGCGAGAACAGCGAGCCGGTGTAGTCGCCGGCGAGGAAGCGGCCGATCTCCTTGAACGACGGCGGCTTGGTGTGGTCCTTCGTCGCCTTCACATGCCGGGGGACCAGCCGCCGGAACACCAGCAGTCCGAGCGGCACCACCGACAGGGCGATCGCGGCGACCCAGGAGGCGAAGACGCCCGAGGTGGGCAGCGCGGCGGCCAGGGCGACCAGCAGCACCAGCTTCACCGCGGAGAACACGGTGTTGCCCACCGGCACCCACAGCGCGCTGCGCAGCCCCGTCAGCACGCCGTCCTGCAGTGTCAGCAGCGACCAGGCGATGACCGCGACGACGAAGCCGAGCCCGTGGAGCGGGCCGTGCAGGAAGCGGTACGAGGGTCCCCACAGATTCAGGGTGAGCAGGAAGACTCCGGCGGCCAGCGCCACGACCACCGAACTGCCCGCGTACGTACGGAAGATGAGCCGACCGGTGGCACGCCCCGCGACCGGGATGAAGCGGGCGAGCGCGCCCGTCAGCGTCACCGCGGTCACGCCGGCGAGGAGCTTCATCGCGGCGATCGCGGCGGAGCCCTGACCGACCGCCGCGTCGGTGTAGTAGCGGGCGGCGATCAGCCAGTACCCGAGCCCGAGCACCGCGGAGATACCGGTGTTGAGCATCAGGGCGTAGGCGTTGCGGAACAGCTGGCTGCCTCCGCCGCCCTCCTTGCGGCCCCGGCCGGGCAGGCGGAGGCGGCGGCCCGGCCGCTGCTCGGGTGCCTCGGGCGTGGGCGTGGAAGCCTGGGTCGTGGTCGTCGTGTCAGACACGGGAACGGATGGCCTTCCGGCGGACCTGTCGTGCTCTTCGGACCATGGCGTACCCCTTGGTGAGGGCGCGGTCCCGGGCGAAGGTGCGGGCGATCGCGCGGCCCTCGACCAGCCGCTCGAACTCCTCGATACCGGTCGTGCGGCGCACGGTGACGCGCTGCAGGGCGTACGGGCCCTGGCGGCGGCGTGCGAGACCGTTGCCCACGGCGAGCGACTGGGCGAACCCCGCCGCACGCACCGTACGGCGCACGCGTGAGCTGGAGTAGCCGTAGGGGTACGCGAACGAGACCGGGCGGGAGCCCAGTTCGTCGGCGATGATCTCCTTGCAGCGCAGCAGCTCGAACCAGAGCGCGTCGTCCGCGATCCGGTCGAGCTGCGGATGGGTGTGGCTGTGCCCGCCGATCTCCACCTGCTCCCCGGCGAGCCGGCGTACCTGGTCCCAGTCGAGCATGGCGTCGAGGCCGCCCCCGGTGTCGTACGCGCCCCTGATCCACCCCGTCGATACGAACAGGGTGGACGCGAAGCCGTATTTGGCGAGCGCGGGCAGTCCGTGCAGGTGCACGCCCTCGTAGCCGTCGTCGAAGGTGATCAGGACGGGGCGCGCGGGCAGCCGGCCGCCCGAGCGCCAACTCGACGCCAGCCGAGCGGTGTCGACGGGCGTGAAGCCGCGGTCGTCGAGCAGCGCCATCTGCTCGGCGAACGCCTCGGGGGAGACGGACAGCGCGCGGGTCGCGTCGTTGGGCGACCGCGCGATCGAGTGGTACATCAGGATCGGTACCGGTTCGGTCATGCCGCCGCCCCCTCGTCGTCCTGAACCCCCTCGACCGCCGCGACCGGGACCACGGAGAACGCGGCGCCGCTCCGGCGGGCCCGGAGACTCCCGAGTACGTACCCCCCGGCCGCGGTCAGTACCCCGGCGACGATCGCGCCCGCGCGGCCCGCGCCGCCCGGACGCGCCAGGGCGGCGTCCCGCAGCCCGCGCAGCACTCCGGCCGGCAGCACCCGCGTCGTGTAGCGGCGCTCCGACTCGAGTCCCTTGCCCGCGCCGACACTTCGGGCGACCAGGGCCTTGGACAGCCCTTCGGCGTAGGCGCGGGTACGGAAGTAGCCGAAGTGCTCGCGGGCCTCGGGGACCCGGTGGTGGATGACCGCGCGGTCGTCGATCAGCAGGATCGCGTCCGGCCGGGCACGGCTGAGACGGATGCACAACTCCGTCTCCTCGCAGCCCAGCGGGCGTTTGTCGCCGTCCCGGCCGATGCCGGTCGCGAAGCCGCCCGCCGCGTCGAACGCCGTCCGGCGGAAGGAGGCGTTGCCGCCGAGGACGTTACGGACCCGTACGCGGCCCGGCGCCAGACCCTTGTACGTGCAGCCCACCACCCAGTCGAACTCCTCGGGGAACCAGGCCGGGCGGCGGCCCGAGGCCCAGACGGGCAGGGTGCGGCCGCCGACGGCCATCACCCGCGGGTCGGCGTAGCCCTCGGCGAAGTGCCGCAGCCAGTCCCGTTCGGCGACGGCGTCGTCGTCGAGGAACGCGATGACGTCCCCGCGCGAGGCGGCGATCCCGGTGTTGCGGCCGGCGGACAGGCCACGGGGGCCCGCGTTGGCGAGCACCCGCACCCCCTCGGTCTCCTTGTACTCCTTGGTCAGGCGCTCCAGGAGAACGGTGTTGTGGTCCACGACCAGCAGCGTCTCCAGGGCGCGCAGGGACTGCGCCCGCACCGAGGAGACCGCCGCGAGGATGTCCCCCCAGCGGTCCTCGGTGTAGACGCAGATCACCACGGAGATGTCCCGCGTGCTCAAGACACCTCTCCTTGGCCGGAGTCGAGCTGGGCGGCGTGCGGCCTGCGGCGCAGCGCACGCCGGTTGGACCGCTCCTTGAGGATCACCTTGAGCACGCGCAGCCCGTCCCGCACGGCGCGCAGATTGCTCGTGCCGTGGATGCGGAGGTACTCGTGGCTCGGGATCTCCTGCACCTTGAGCCCTGCCTTGACCACCCGGATGTTCATCAGGGTCTCGACCTCGAAGCCGGTGCAGTCGAGTTCGATCTTGTCGAGGCAGTGCCGCCAGAACGCGTTGTATCCGTAGCAGAGATCGGTGTAGCGGGCGCCGAACTTGGCGTTGACGGTCGCGCAGAGCATGCGGTTGCCGAGCTTGCGGATCGGCGTCATGTCGGATGTGCCGCCGCCGTTCGCGAACCGGGAGCCCTTGGCGAAGTCCGCCCCGGACACCAGCGCGGAGACGTACGACACGATCTCGTGGCCGTCGGCCGAGCCGTCCGCGTCGACCATCACGATGATGTCGCCGGTGCACGCCTCGAACCCGGTGATCAGGGCGTCTCCCTTGCCCTTCCCGCGCTGCTCGACGACCTTGACGTCGGGCCACAGCTCGCGGGCCACTTCGACCGTGTTGTCGGTGGAGTTGCCGTCCACAAGAACCACTTCGTGTATCCATGAGGGAAGTGTCTTGAAGACGTAGGGGAGATTCTCCGCCTCGTTCATGGCGGGAATCACGACGCTCACCGGTGGCGCGATGGCCAGGTGAGAAGAGATCGGCCGGTACTTGGCGGCCATCGACGGATCATCGCCCGAGATCGCTGGGCGCAGGACTGAGCTCATGAGTCTGGTCCCTCTCGTCCGGTGGACCGCCCGCCCCTGGGCGGTCCGGTTCTTTGTCCGGTTCGAAAGGGGGGTTCTCACTGACGGCATGCCGAAATGAATCTCCGTGCATGCCGGGTGAGCTGGCAAAGCTGGCCGGCTCCGAAAAGAGAAGCCGGTCGCGCGGCACGACTCGGCACAGGTTCGGTCACCGAGTACGGCACCCCCCAACCGCGCCCCGCGCCGGGAACCATCGCGGTCCCTGAGCCCTCCCCTGGAGCCGCTGATGATGGACCGATGCGGGTGAGATGTACGACGGTATTGACGAATGCGTCTGTATGGCAAGACCTGGAACGAGGCCTCACGTTTTTGTTGGTTTGACCGTTACACGACGCCTCGAACGGATTTCTCCCATCCGTTTGAGGATCCCGCAGGTCGGCTCGTACGGCTCCGGCCGGGTGTCACCACCCACCCCTCGGGTACGCGGATGTGCTGTTCCCCCGGGGAGTCTTCGTCATTCCGGCCCCGATGCCTCAGGGGTCCGTCCGGCCGTCGCGCGTCGGCGCCATCGCCGCGCCGACACCAGCAGGAGAATCAGCGAACTGAGTGCGGCCACGGTCACGATCCCGCCGGGAACCGACCACCGGTGCACGGCGATCATGCCCTGGGCAACCAGCATGTTCAGGGTGACCGCTCCGGCGACGGACGCGAGGACGCGGCCGAACGGCTCCAGCCCGCGCAGCGCGGCGGCGATGGCGACCGACGGCGCCGCGAGCAGGAAGAACAGGGTGAACGGCCCGCGCAGGGGTGAGTCCGCGTCGGCGAGCGCCAGATACGCGCCGACACCCGCGACGACGGTCGCGGCGCCCGCGAGCAGCGGCAGCAGGTCCCTCCCCGGACCTGGCCGCGACCGCTCCGCGGTGTCGTATGGAGATGGCTTGATCCCTATGGTCCGCATGGGCGACTTTGCCCCCCGAAGCGCCGGATGTCGGTCTTCAATGTGGCGCAGTGGGCCTGTGGACGTCAAGGCGCGGAAGGTGTTCACGGGCTTCTGGGCGGCCTCCGGCGGCACCCTTCCGGAATTGTCGCCCCTCCTCGGCAACTACTCGCCGGTATATCCGAGTTGACGGTCCGTCATTCGGTGTCATCCAACTGTCATGGACATGTAGCGAAATATGCGGTGAACAGGGATGGAGCCGGTGGCCGGAGTCCGAAAAGTCTTGGCATGGACACTTCCTGTCAACACGCGTAGCTGCTACCAACGTTGTGGCAGAGATCCTGCTAAAGGGAGGTTCCATGAGACGTTCCCGAAAAATTACGGCATACGTGACCTCACTCCTCCTCGCCGTCGGCCTCGCCCTCACCGGGGCGGCGACAGCGCAGGCGCAAACCGCGGCGGCCACCGGCTATGTGGCCCTGGGTGACTCCTATTCCTCCGGTGTCGGCGCCGGGAGCTACATCAGCTCCAGCGGCGACTGCAAGCGCAGCACGAAGGCGTACCCCTATCTCTGGAGCGCCGCTCATTCACCCTCGTCGTTCGACTTCACCGCCTGCTCGGGCGCTCGTACGGGTGATGTCACGGCGAATCAACTCGGCCCGCTCAGCTCCTCCACGGGCCTCGTGTCGATCAGCATCGGCGGCAACGACGCCGGATTCTCCGACGTCATGACGACCTGCGTCCTGCAGTCCGAGAGCTCCTGCCTCTCGCGCATCGCGACGGCGAAGGCGTACGTCGACTCCACGCTCCCCGGCAAGCTCGACTCCGTCTACTCGGCGATCAGCGCGAAGGCCCCGGCCGCCCATGTGGTCGTTATCGGCTACCCCCGCTTCTACAAGCTCAACGGCAGCTGCCTGACCGGACTTTCGGAGAACGAACGGTCCGCGATCAATGGCGCGGCCGACTACCTGGACAGCGCGACCGCACAGCGTGCCGCCGCCCACGGCTTCAGCTTCGCCGATGTCAGGGGCACCTTCACCGGCCATGAGATCTGCTCCGGCGCCGCCTGGCTGCACAGCCTGAACTGGCTGAACATCGGCGAGTCGTACCACCCGACCGCGGCCGGCCAGTCCGGTGGCTATCTGCCCGCCTTCACCGGAGCCGTCTGACCTCCGGACACCCGCACCGGAACCCTTCGAGAAAACACCCGTCCCAGCGGGGGAGAACGTCCGCCCCGCTGAGGGACATCGTCGTCCCCGTCACGGGGATGCGGAGGCGGAGGCCCCGTCCGTCGGGGTCTCCGTCACACAAGTGATCGTGAACGGGACCGAGTTGGACGTCGCCTTGACCGGTCCGCGCACCTCCACGCTGATCTCGTTGGCGAACGCCCCGCTCGTGTCGTACGTCGTCGCCACCACCGTCTTCTGCTGAGTCCTGCCGCCGCCCGCGGGGAAGGCGAGCGTCTTCCAGCTCGGATCGGTCACATCACCGGACTTCGTGACCCAGCGGTACTCGACGTCCACCGGCACGCGCCCCACAGTGAAGGTCGCCGTGAACGACGGAGCCTCCGTGGCAGGCGGCGGGCAGGCGCCCTTGTAGTCGGTGTGGTGACCCGAGACCGTCACCCGCACCGACTGCGCGGGCGGAGCGGTCGTCGAACTTCCGCCCCCGGGAGCGCTGCTGGAGGGACTCGCGCCACCGGTCGCACCGGCGGTGGCACTACCGCTCTCGCTCTTCTTGCCGCCCGAGTTCCCGCCGTCGGAGTCGCCGGTACCCCCACTGTCGGTGGTCCCCTGCCCGGTGTTCCCGCCGTTCCCGCCGTCACGGTTCAGCAGTGCGTACGTCAGTCCGCCCAGGGCGAGCGCCAGCGCGACCAGGCCCGCGATCAGGGCCACCGCCGCGCGACGGTTGCGGTCGGGCTCGGCCGGGGGTGTCGCCGAGGGGACGGTCGCGGGAGGCGGGCCGAACCCCCGCGGCGGCGTCGGTGAAGGGGGTGACGGCTGGTTGAACGCCCCGATCGTCGGTGTGTCGGAGGGCGTCGGCGCAGCGACCACGGGCCGCGTGGGCGCCGTGCCACCGGCCGCGACGACACGCAGCTGCTGCTCGGCGGAGTCGGCACTCGTCCGCTCGGCCGGGTCCTTGGCCAGCAGCCCCTCGAGGACGGGGGCGAGTTCACCCGCGCGTCGGGGCACCGGCAGCGGTTCGTCGACGATGGCCCGCAAGGTGCTCAGCGGCGTGTTCTGCCGGAACGGCGAGTTTCCCTCGACCGCCGCGTACAGCAGCACGCCGAGCGACCAGAGGTCCGACTCGGGGCCGGGGGTGCGGCCCAATGCCCGCTCCGGGGCCAGGAATTCGGGTGATCCGATGACCTCGCCCGTCATGGTCAGGGCGGAGCTGCCCTCGACCGTCGCGATGCCGAAGTCGGTCAGGACGACCCGTCCGTCGTTCGCCATCAGAACGTTGCCCGGCTTCACATCCCGGTGCAGGACCCCCGCCTCGTGCGCGGCGCGCAGCGCGGCGAGCACCTCGGCGCCGATGTGGGCGGCGCGCTGCGGCGTCAACGGCCCTTCGGCGTCCAGCAGATCGGAGAGGGCGATGCCGCGGATCAGCTCCATCACGATCCAGGGCCGGCCGTCCTGCGTGGCCACGTCGTAGACCGTCACCACATTGCGGTTGGAGATACGGGCGGCCGCCCACGCCTCCCGCTCCAGGCGCGCGTACATCCGCTCGATCTCGGACGACTGAAGTCCGGCCGGGGCGCGGACCTCCTTCACGGCGACCTCGCGCTGCAGCACTTCGTCGCGGGCGCGCCACACCGTTCCCATGCCGCCTTCGCCCAACGGCGAGAGCAGCCGGTAGCGCCCCGCGATCACACGTTCACTGCCCGGATCTTCGGACACGTGCGTCCCCCATTCGCATCCGCGCGATTTCTCCCCAAAAGTAGCTCAACCGAGTACGGATGCCGCCCCCTTGAACACCAATCCGGCCCCGAGGGCTACGACGATCAACGCCGATCCCAGGGGTGCGGTCCTGCGGACCAGGAGGACGAGGCGCCCCTCGGCCCACCGGGGACGCCTGGCCAGGGCCCGGGTCATCCCGCCGCCGAGTTTGACGACGGCGAACCCGGCCGCCGTCAGCGTCAGGGCGAGCCCGACGCCGTACGCGAGAACGAGAAGGAGGCCGAACCAGGCCTGTCCGAGGGCCGCGGCGCCCACGAGCACCACGACCGCCGACGGACTGGGGACCAGCCCACCGGCGAAGCCGAGCAGGATCGTCCCACGGAGGGTGGGGGCGATCTCGTGGGTGTGCGTGAAGCCGCCGTGGGTGTGTTCGAGGGTGCGCGAGCGGGGGGTGTTGCCCGCGGGGCGAGCGTGGTCGTGTGGGTGTGGGTGCGGGTGTGGGTGCGGGTGCGGGTGGGTGTGGGTGTGGGGCTGGGGTGCGGTGGTGGTGGGCGCGCTCGTCGTCACCGACGCGGTGGAGTGAGCCAGTACCAGGGGGCGTACGGAGCGGTCGGCGTGCCGGTGCGGCACCCCCGTGTGCTCGTCGTCGTGAGCGTGTTCGTGAGCGTGGTCATGGTCGTGCGAGTGCCGGTGGGCTGGCGTGTGTTCGTGGTCGTGCGGGTGATCCGGCCCGTGGTCGTGGTCGTGGTCGTGGGCCGGGGTCCGGTCCTGGCCGTGCTCGTGTGCGTGGTCGTGCCCGTGAGCGGGCTCGTCGGAGTGGTCGTGCGTGTGGCCCGTGCCGTGCGCATGTCCGTGGTCCCGGTCGTGGTGGTCGTGCGTGTGCCCGGCCGTGCGGGGCCGGTTGCGCCATGCCCGGCGCAGGAGAGTGGCGCCCGCCAGGGTCACCAGGACACCGCTCGCCACACCCAGCCAGGCGATCACGGAGGGGGCCGCCGCCGAGCCCGCCGTCACCAGGAGGCCGAGTGCGACGACTCCGAGGGTGTGGGTGACCGTCACGGAGGCGGCCAGGGGCAGCACGTCCTTCATCCGGGCCCGGCCCCCGCGCGCCGCCGCGGTCGCGGCCATCAGGGTCTTGCCGTGGCCCGGCGCGAGCGCGTGCATCGCACCCAGGGCGACGGCGATGACCAGGGCCAGCGCGGCGAAGCCGAAGGTGAGGTCGTGGCGGGCCACCAGATTGTTCAGGGCCTCGGTCCAGCGGTCGGCGCCGCGCGGGAGCACGGAGGCGGCCGGGGCGTCGGGCCGTTCCTCGACGAGGGCGGGTCCGCCGGGGCGGACCCGCAGCGAAGCCGTGGCGGTGTCGGCCGGCGAGGAGAGCAGCGCCTTGGGATACCGGGTCAGCTCCGCCGACACCGACTTCGCCGGTACGTCCGAGGAGGTGAGCGTCGTCCGGTCGCCACGAGCGGTGATCTCGCGCCAGCCGGGGCCCCGGTCGGCGCCCGCGCTGTGGAAGCCCACGGTGACCGTGTCGTTCCTGGGCAGGGTCGCCGTCAGCCGGCACTCCACGCGCAGGGTGCTGAGCCCCGCCTGTCCCGGCCGCACGCGTGCGTGGCTCGCCCCGGTGGTGAGCGCCACCCTGTGCCCGCCGACGGTCACCTTGCTGCCGCTCGCCGCGCTCTCGCACCGCTGCCGGGCCCAGTCGGCCATCCCGAGCTTGTCGATGTCGGGCTTGGCCTGGGTGGCGGGGATCTCCGCCAGGTCCTCGACGTGGTCGACGCGCAACTGCCCGGGGGCGACGACCAGTCCGTCGTACCGGTTGACGGTGAAGTTGCCGAGTGGATGCGCGCTCGCCTGCCCCGAGGGGACCAGCACGAGCGCGCAGGCCGCGGTCAGGATCGTTCCGCAGACGGCGAGGAATCGAGGTGCCCTCACTGCGCGGCCTCCAGTGCCGTACGGGCTTCGCGGGCGCCCAGCGGTGAGAAGCCCGGGTTCAGGTCCAGGGCCGACCTCAGCGCGGTGCGCGCCTTGCCGGTGTGGCCGGTTGCCTGCTCGATGACGCCGAGGTGGTAGAGGAAGGACGCGTTGCGGTAGCCCGTCGCCGTGGCCCTGCGGGCGTACGGCAGGGCCTCCGCGTCGCGGCCCGACACGTGCAGCGCCCAGGCGAGCGCGTCCGCGGTGTGCACGGTGTGCCGGCGGGCCCACTCGTCGCGGGCCGCCTTCAGCGCGGCCGTGCGGTCACCGTGGTCGGCGGCGGCCAGCGCGGTGTCGAGGTCGGCGTCGACGCCGTTGGCGCGGGCGAGGGAGACCCAGGCGTTCACCAGCGTGTACTGGTCGCGGGCCTTCTGCGCGTCGCCCGCCTTCCCGCGGGCCTCGTACAACTCGCCCAGTTCGACGAGAGGTTGCGGAAGGGGGTAGCGCTGCACGACCTGCTCCATCCCCTTGATGGCCGCAGCGCGGTCTCCCTGCGCGGCCTGCGTGCGGGCCCGGCCCTCGAGGGCGGGGAGATAGCCGTCGTCGGCGGCGAGCGCCCGGGCGAAGTAGGTGAGGGCGGAGTCGTACTCGCCCTGGCTCCAGGCCAGTTGGCCGAGCGCGGTGGCCACGTACGAGATGTCGCCACGGCTGGTCGCCGTGGCGAGCGCCTGGCGCAGCACCCGGCGGGCGGTCTTCACGTCGCCGCGCAGCTCGTGGACGTAGGCGTACCGGGTGAAGACGGGGACGCCCGGGCGCCGGGAGTCGGCCAGGTCGGCCGCCTTCGACGCCTCGTCGTAGCGGCCGAGTTCGACGAGCGCGTCGATCCGTGAGGAGAGGGCGCGCTCGCTGTAGGGGTTCTGTTCCAGTGCGAGGTCCGCGTACTTCAGGGCGCCGGTGAAGTCGTGCCGGGCGGCGGCGAGCGCGGCGCGTCCGGCGAGTGCGGGGTCGTAGTCGGGGCGCAGCTTCAGAGAGCGGTCGAGAGCCTGCTGCGCCTGCGGGTAGCGGGAGGGGTCGCCCTTGGTGCGGGCCTGTTCCACATAGGCGAGGCCGAGTGTCGACCAGCCGCCGAAGTCCTTGGGCTGGGTGCGGAGATGGGCCTGGAGGGACGCGATGCTCGCGTCGAGATCGCCGCTCGCGAGCAACTGCGGTGACACGCCGTTGGACACGGTCGCGACGGCGGGTGTCGTTCCGCCGTCCCGCAGGGCCCCGAGCACCACCGCGCCGGCGGTCATGGCGACGGCCAAGGCGGCGGCGCAGAAGCTGAGTTGAGCCGTCCGCCAGCGAGGCTGCGACGCCGACAGCCGGCGCACGGCGACCACCCGTTCATCGGGCGCCTCCGCGACGTCCGCGGTGTCCTCGCCGGAGTCGGCTGTCGGGGTCCTGTCGTCGGACGCGGCTTCCGCCCTGTTCTCGGCGGGTGTCGCTTCCGCACTGTCCTGAACGGGTGTCGCTTCCGCCGTGTCCCCGGCTGGTGTCGTTTCCGCGGTGTTCTCGTCGCGCACCGGCGTGGTGACCTCGGCGTCCGCCGTGTCCCCGGTGGGTGTCGCTTCCGCGGTGTTCTCGGCGGGCATGGCCCCCACGGTGCTCTCGTCGGGCGTGGCCTTCTCGGCGTCCGGCGTCGCGTTGTCGTTCGTACGCGGGGACATGCCCTCTCCTCAAAGTCCTTGGCGGAACGGTCGTCGTGGGGGGTGGGGGCGGCGCGGCCCGCACGGTGGGGGGTGTGCTGCGTGCGGGCCGCGCCAGTCGGTGAGCCGGGTCAGTAGGCCCGGTTGTACATCCGTCGGCGCCACCACAGCAGACCGGTGCCGATGAGCAGGATGCCGGCGGCGCCCGCCGCGGCGGAGCCCGCGATCAGCACGGTGTCGGTCCCGCCGCCGGAGGTCGTCCCGGCGGGCTGCAGCGCGTCGCCGAGCTGGCTGCGGACATCGGTCCCGCTGGTCGTGCCCTTGGCCAGCGCGCCGCGCGAGCCCGAGGTCGGCTTGGCCACGTACGGGAAGTACTTCTCGAACTTCTTGTCGTTCTTGTCGACCGCGTCGCCCAAGTCGTTCTTGGAACCGACCAGTTCACCCTCGACCACCTGCAGCGAGGCGTCGATCACGTCGTCGGTGAGCCGGCGTCCGTTCGGGAAGCCCGCGTTGTCGCCGTCGAGCACACCGAGCCGCTTGGGGTGCATGGCCGGCTTGATCGAGGTGTTCAGGCGCAGTTCCTCCGCCGGACGCACGTGGGGGGGCTGGTTGAGGCCCTTCACGCCCTTCAGGAACACGTCGACCAGGTCGGTGCGGGGCTCGGCCGGAGCCTTGATCTTGTAGATCCCCTCGATGAGCTTCGGCAGCTCCGGGTTGGTCACGTTCTTCAGGAACTGACCGTCGTTCCAGGGCGCGGACGCGTTGAACTTGTCCTTGTCCTTCTGCGGGTTGACGACCTCGTTGACCAGCGGCATGCCGAGCCGGGAGACCTGCGTGTAGTTGCCGCGGGCGTCCCTGCGCTGCGTGGTGGACCAGATGCCGACGACCGGCTGTCCGGACGACTCGCGGATCATGTCGTTCGGGACCTGCAGGGCTATGGAGTTGACGTTGTAGCCCTTGAGGGTGTCCCGGCCGACCTCGGTCAGGTTCCCGCCGTACAGCAGGTCGAAGACGCGCAGGTCCAGGAAGAACGGGTCGTCCGCCTGGCCGGCGAAGGTCTTCGAGCCGCCCGCGAGCTTGTACACCGCCTGGTCGCGCAGCTTGCCGTAGTCCGGCATCGACGCCTTGCCGACGTTCGACGGGGCGACCGGGACGTCGTCCGCGACCTTGGTCCGCGACACCAGCTTCTGGTTGTGCAGGCGCAGCAGATCGATGTCGTACGTCTGCGTGATGTTCAGGTCGGGGTCGTCGAGGCTGGTGACCGCGCCCGTGTTGTAGAGGAACGTGTCGCCGTTCTTGCGGTGCGTCTTGAAGGTGTAGCGGTACACCAACTCGCCCTGGGCGTCACCGTCGTTGTCGATGTGGATGTCGTACTGGGCGTCGTCGGCGAACGTGTAGAAGTTCGGGCCGCCGGCGGGCTCCTCGAAGGGAATCCAGTTCGCCACGATCGTCGTCGTGTCGGGCTTGTCCGGGCTGACGAACGCGTACACGTCCGTGTTGTCGTACTGGGGAGTGCCCGAGATCAGCGGGGCCTCCCGGTGGCTGGAGGCGGAGGCCGCCCCCGGTACCAGCGTGGTCACGCCGGCGGCTGCGAGCCCCCCGGCGGCCAGCGCACCACATACGAGGGTCGTGAGCGTCCTGCGTCCCACGCCGCTCCTGGAGATAGGTGTCATGCCGTCCGTCCTCATGTCCAACTTGCCTGACGCACGCCATTCGGAGCGGTCGCCGGGGTGGATTGGTCGAATCCCAAACGTGTTTACGGCGGTTCTCTCGGCTTGTTTCATCGGTGAGCCGGTTTCTTCTCGACGGACCCGCGATTCGCCGCGTGCCGGCCCCGCGATCCGCCGGGCGCCGGCCCCGCCAACTGGTCGGCGCCGGACTCGCGTTTTCGGCTCGCTGATCCGTAACCCATCCGTAGACACGTTCGCTGCGAAGACGTAGGGGAAAGGACGGGCCGTGCACGGCCGGAGAGGGGGACGGGTGGAGGCTGACGAACTACTGGTGCTGGTGGCCGGAGGCGACCAGAAGGCGTTCGAGGAGCTGTACGGACTGGTGTCCGGGCCGGTGTTCGGACTGGTGCGCCGCGTGGTGCGGGACCCCGCACAGTCGGAGGAGGTGTCGCAGGAGGTGCTGCTCGAACTCTGGCGCTCCGCGGCGCGGTTCGACCCCGGACGCGGCAGCGCCCTGTCGTGGATCCTCACCCTCGCGCACCGCCGGGCCGTCGACCGGGTGCGCAGCGCCCGCGCGGCCACCGAGCGCGAGCAGCGCGAGGGGCAGCGCAGCCACCGCCCCGCTTTCGACCAGGTCGCCGAGGAGGTGGAGGCCGGGCTGGAACGCGAGTGGGTCCGCCGCTGCCTCGACCGGCTCACCGCCCTGCAACGCCAGTCCGTCACCCTCGCCTACTACGACGGCTACACCTACCGTGAAGTCGCCGAGCGGCTCTCCCTGCCCCTCGGCACCGTCAAGACCCGTATGCGCGACGGGCTCACCCGCCTGCGTGAATGCCTGGGAGGAGTCGCGTGAACGTCCTCGACTGCCTGTCCGGCCATGACCGCCACGGAAGAGAGGGGGGTGCCCCATGAGCGTCCTCGACCGACTGCTGGGCCGCGATCTGCACTCCCTCGCCGCCCCCTACGCCCTCGACGCGCTGGAAAGCGACGAGCGGCGCCGATTCGAACGTCATCTGAAGGGCTGTGAACGCTGTGCCGAGGAGGTGCGTGCGCTGACCGAGGACGCGGTACGGCTCGCCTGGTCCACGACGGCGTCCCCGCCGGCCGCCCTTCGGGAGCGGGTGCTGACCGCCGTACGGACGACACCGCAGGAACCGGCCGCCCGGGAGCCCCGCGCGCGGCCCGCCCATCAGCCCGCGCGGGCGCGTGCCCCCCGATTCCGCCCGCTGTTCGCCCCGCTCGCCACCACCACGGCCGCCGCGGCGCTCGTCGTCGCCTCCCTGTTCGCCGTGCAGGCGACACAGGCTCGGGACGAACTGGACCGGGAGCGTGCGCAGGCACGTGAGATCGCCCACGTTCTCGCGGCGCCCGACGCCCGGGCGACCGGTGAACGGGACGCACGGGGACGCGGAATCGGAGTTGTGGCCTCCGCATCGGAGCGGCGCGCCGTCGTGACGGTGAGCGGACTCGGCACCCCCGCGGGTGGGCGCGTCCATCAGCTGTGGCTCATGCGCCCCAACGAGAAACCGCGTTCCCTCGGCCTGTTCGAGGGCGACACGCCCCTCGTCGCCGACGGGCTGAACACGAACGCGACGTCACTCGCAGTGACCGTCGAACCTCACGGAGGGTCAGTGCGGCCCACCAGTCAGCCGGTTGTCCAACTCGCCCTGGAAACGGTTGGATTCGGAGAGTAATCGTCAACCCCCTTACGGGGAAGGTGAATCCTGTGTCCGAGATACACGAGCGCCACGAGGGGGCGATAGGGTTAGTCTGCCCGGGCCGGGTGGACTTGTACGGGTGGGGAGTGACATGGAACAGATAACAGTGAGCAGCAGGGCTCGTGTCCCTGCGATCACGTGCGGGAGCAGCGCGACCAGTTCGCGCCTCGACCGTCATCTCGCGGTGCTGGGTGGCCCTGCCATACCGCAGCGCGAGACGGTCGAGGCGACGTCACTGATGCGTGAGCTCACGGCGCGTGACACCGCGCACGACAGCGGCTCCATGGGTGCGCGCGTGCGGCGGGTCTCGCTCTTCGCGCCGCTCAGGCGGCTGCGTCGTTCGCTGTTCGGCGGCCACTGATCGGCCGCCGGTACCGGCGTTCCCCGACCCGCGCTCCGGCGGCCCACCGCCCCGGCGCGACGCTGCCTCTCCGCGTCCGTCATCCCCACGGCGAGCAGCGGCGCCCGGTGGTCACCACGGCCGGAGCGCGGGTCACCACATGGCGCTGAGCCGCAGGGCTCAGCGCACCACTCCGTCCCGCCGCAGCTCGGCGACGTCCGCGTCCGTCATGCCCAGCGCCCGCAACACCACCCCCGTGTGCTCGCCGAGCCGCGGGACGGCTCCCATCCGTGCCTCCTCCCCGCCCGGCAGCGTGATCGGAGGCAGCAGCGCCCGCAGCGGTCCGACCGGTGACCCCACCTCCCGCCACCGGTTCCTGGCCGCCAGCTGCGGATGCTCCGCCACCTCCCGGACATCCCGCAGCCGCGCGCACGCGATGCCCGCGGCCTCCAGGCGGGTCACCGCCTCGTCGGCGCCGAGCACGCCCAGCGCCTTCGTCACCAGCGTGTCCACGCGCTCCCGGTTCGCCACCCGCGCCGGGTTCGTCGCGAACTCCGGATCATCCGCCAAGTCGGGCCGTCCCAGAAGTTGTTGGGCGAGCCGCCGCCACTCCCGGTCGTTCTGCACCGACAACAGCACGTGCCCGCCGTCCGCCGTCGAATAGACGTCGTAGGGAACGATGACGGCATGCGCGAGGCCGGTGCGCGTCGGCGGTGTCCCGCCGTGCATCGCGTGGTGCAGCGGATGCCCCATCCACTCCGCGAGCGCGTCCAGCATGGACACCTCCACCGGGCCCCCGCGGCCGGTCGTGCCGCGCCGCACCAGGGCCGCGAGGACTCCCGAGAAGGCGTACATGGCCGCGGCGATGTCCGCGGCCGGGATGCCCGCCTTCACCGGCTGCTCCGGCGTCCCCGTCACCGACACGAGCCCCGCCTCGCACTGCACGAGCATGTCGTAGGCGCGTTTCCCGGCGTACGGCCCGGACGCCCCGTACCCCGAGATGTCCACGGCGATCAGCCGCGGATGCTCGGCGCACAGGGTCACCGCGTCCAGGCCCAGCCGGGCCGCCGCCCCCTGGGCGAGGTTCTGCACGAACACGTCCGCGTCCGCGACGAGCCGGCGCACGACATCCAGTCCGCGCGGGTCCTTCAGGTCGAGGGCGACGGACTCCTTGCCCCGGTTGCACCAGACGAAATGCGAGGCCAGGCCCGCGGCCGCGGTGTCGTAGCCACGGGCGAAGTCCCCGCCGTCGATCCGCTCGACCTTGACGACCCGGGCGCCGAGATCGGCGAGCTGGCGGGTGGCGAAGGGCGCGGCGACGGCTTGTTCGACGGCGACGACGGTGATGCCTTCGAGGGGGAGTGGCTGTGGCTGCATGCGGTGGATCATGGCTCCTCGCCACCACCTTTGTCATGCGCGGACGCTGACGGGGCGGTTCTGTGAGGCCGGTGTGCCCCATCGCCCACGGGAGGTCGCGCCGTCACCGCCCCCGGCCGCTCACCGTCCCCAACCGTTCACCGTCCCTCGCGATTCACCGTCCCCGGCCGCTCGCCGTCCCCAACCGTTCACCGTCCCCGGCGATTCACCGTCCCCCGCCGCTCACCGTCCCCCGCCGCTCACCGTCCCCCGCCGCTCACCGTTCCCCGGTCGCGTACCGGTGGACGGCGAGCGGCAGGAACACGACGAGCAGCGCACCGCACCAGGCCAGCGACCCGGCGACCGGATGGGCCACCGGCCAGGCGGAACCGCCGGGCACCGGGGCGTTCCCGAACAGCTCGCGCAGGGCTGTGGTCACCGCGCTGAGCGGGTTCCACTCCGCGAGCGTGCGCACCGGCCCCGGCAGGTTGTCCGTCGGGATGTACGCGTTGGACAGCAGCGGCAGCATGAACGTCGCACTGCCCAGCTGGCCCGCCGCCTCCTCGCTCCGGGAGAGCAGTCCGAGGAAGATCCCGACCCAGGTGGCCGCGAACCGGAAGAGCAGCAGCAGCGCGAGGGCGCCCGCCGCGTGGAGTGGTGAGCCCTCCACGCGCCAGCCCACCGCGAGTGCGACGAGCAGGAACGGCACGGTTCCCGCGGCCGTCACGAGCAGATCCGCGACCGCCTGGCCCAGTGGCACGGCCGCCCGGCTCATCGGCAGGGTGCGGAAGCGGTCCGCCACACCGCGGTGCGTGTCCTGGGCCGCCTGGAACATCCCCGTCATGACCCCGTTGGCCGCGGTCGCCACCAGCAGCCCCGGTACGAGAAAGGACCGGTACTGCGGTCCCGGCATCGCGAGGGCGCTGCCGAAGACGTACCCGAAGAAGAGCAGCATCGTGATCGGCATGGTCTGGGTGAGGACCGTGAGACCCGGGCTGTTCCGCACGCGCCGCAGCTGGCGGCCGAGCATCGCGCCGCCGTCGTACGCCAGTGTGCTCATGCCACGGGCTCCTTGACGTCGGCCGGCTCTCCGGTCAGCCGGAGGAAGACGTCGTCGAGGGTCGGTTGCCGCAGGGTCACGTCGAGCAACGGCACTCCCGCCGCGTCGAGTTCACGGACGAGACGGGGGAGCGTCAGGGTCGGATCCGAGGTGACGGCCCCGACCGTGCCGCGCGCGGCGTCCAGTGCGGGCTCGTTGCCGGTGAGCCGGTCGAGGACGGCGGCCGCGTCGGCCAGCGCGTCCGGGTGGGCGACCACTGCCTGTGCGTACGCGCCGATGAGTGCCTTGAGTTCGGCGGGCGAGCCGGTGTGGGCGACCCTGCCCCGGTCCATCAGCGCGATGTCGTCGGCCAGTTGGTCGGCCTCCTCCAGATACTGCGTGGTCAGCACCACGGTCGTGCCGTCGTCCTTCAGGGCGCGTACGGCGTCGCGGATCCCGTTGCGGCTCGCCGGGTCGAGCCCGGTGGTGGGCTCGTCGAGGAACAGCACGGCGGGCCGCCGGATCAGACTCGCCGCCAGGTCGAGCCGGCGCCTCATGCCGCCCGAGTAGGTGGAGGCCGGCCGGTCCGCGGCCTCGGTCAGCCCGAAGCGGTCCAGCAGTTCGGCGGCCCGTGCGCCGGCGTCCCGCATCCGGTGCAACCGCGCGAACAGCCGCAGGTTCTGCCGTCCGGTGAGATCGCCGTCCACCGAGGCGTACTGCCCGGTGACCCCGATGCTCCTCCGTACGGCCGAGGCCTCCCGCACGACGTCGTACCCGGCGACCCGCGCGGACCCGGCGTCGGGTCGCAGCAGCGTGGCCAGCAGGCGTACGGCCGTGGTCTTGCCCGCGCCGTTCGGCCCGAGCACCCCGCAGACCGTGCCCTGGGCCACCGCCAGATCGAGCCCGCGCAGGGCGTGGACAGCTCCGAAGTGTTTTTCCAGACCCTCACTAAGTACAGCGTACGTAGTAGTCATGGGGTGACCATAGCGCACTACGTACGCTGTACGTAACTAGGATGGTCGCGAGGTGATCGACCAATGGCAGGGCGCAACGCCGTACCCGAAGTGATCTGGGCCCGTCCCGAGCGAGCGGGCCGTGGTCCGCGGCCGGCTTTCCGGCGCGCGGACATCGCGGCCGCCGCGGTGCGGATCGCGGACGCGGAGGGACTGGACGCGGTCTCGATGCGGCACGTGGCCGCCGAACTCGGCTGCGGCACGATGTCGCTGTACAACTACGTGCCGCGCAAGGAGGACCTGTACGAGCTGATGGTCGACGGCATCAGCGGCGAGCACGACATCCGGGAGCCTTCCGGCGACTGGCGCGCCGACATGCTCCGCATCGCCCACCAGACCCGCGCCCTCATGCACCGCCATCCCTGGCTGCCGCGCCTGATGTCCCCGGTCTACGGCTTCAGCCCCAACGCCCTGCGCTACCTGGAGCACTGTCTGGCCTGCCTCGATCCGCTCGAGGTGCCGTACGGGACCAAGATGGAGCTGATCGCGATGCTCAACGGTGTGGTGACGACGTACGTCGGCAATGAGCTGGCCACCGTCGAGCGGACGCGCTCGCTGCCCTGGTCCGAGGATCAGGAGAACGCGGCCCGGATCGCCTACCTGGGCAGCCAGGTGGCGTCCGGCGCGTATCCGCGGATGGCCGCCGCCTTCATGGAGGACGCCGGTCCGATCGACCTGGAGGCGGTGTTCGCGCGGGCGCTGAGCCGAGTGCTGGACGCCTTCGAGCCGAAAGAGTAGGGCGCGGCCCGGCCGGAAGCGGTCTGTCCGTGGTGACGGTCAGGGCCGACGCGGCTGTGCCCCTGGGCCGGCTGGATCGGACAGGCCGGCTAGATCAGCGCGAACTGGCCCTCCGGGCCCTCTTCGTGGTGGTCGAGCACCGAGGCCGGGCGCCGGGCGGTGTCCGGTACCGGGAGTACGCCGGCCGTGCGCAGTTCGGCCCGGGTGATCGGTGCCCGCTGCTCCAACTCGTCCCGCTGAGGCCGTAGTTCCGCGAGCAGCGCGAGGACTGTGATGAGTTCGAGGAGTTCGGACGTCCAGGCCTGCGGCCAGCCGGCGGGGCCGATCGCCTCCAGGGTGCCAGGCTCGAACCCCCCGGTCCTGGCCGCGAACCACTGCTCGAGGACCCGCACGCCTCCGACCTCGAAGTCCCAGGCCTCGGGCGGCACGGGCGAGATCCTGCCCTCGCCGAGGTGCAGGGACTCCTCGGCGCGGTCGTAGTACGGGTCCGCGAGGAGGGGCCCCTGGGCCGGGCGGGACCCCTGGGCGAGGGTGGTCAGGGGCGCGCGGACGTACGGGCGACGGCCGCCGGGGAGTTTGGGGCGCTCGCCGTCGCGGCACATCAGCCACAGCATCCGTCGGCCCAACTCGACGCCGTACGACCACACTTCGGGGTCGGCGGTGAGCGGGACCGTGCAGCCGTCCCGGCCGTGCCGCGCGACCGCCATCGTCCAGGCGAGGACGTCCACGGGGGCGGGGGAGTGGCCGAGACGGGTACCGAGGTGCTCCAACAGGCCGGGTGCCAGGTTCGGTTCACGGCCGCCGGGGCGCCGGAAGAGGGGACGCACCCGGCCGCCGCGGCCGGCGCTCAGCGGCAGCACGGACGTGGCCAGCAGAACCGGCCCCGCCGCTTCGGGCGCCGTGGTCTGCTCCACCGCGAACACCTGACCCGCGCCCGCCACCCGCCACAACTCGGGGCGGGCGGCGTCGATCAGCCGGTGATCGGGAATCAGCCACTGCTCGTCGAAGGGGGCGCACAGCACGCGAACCGGGTCCGGGCAGGGGTCCGACACACGCGCGAGGCGGCCCGTCCCGCTGGACTGGCCCGGCAGCTGGGCGACCGCTGAGTGCGTCGTGCGCGCCCGCGTCGGCTCGAACAGTGCCTCGCGGTCGGCCCCTTCGGCCCGCACGAGCGCGTCCCAGCGCGCCTTCAGGGATGCCGCGTCCGGTGCCGTCGGCCACCCCCGCCCCAGCCTCGGCGGTGCGACGGACCACGGCATGAGGTCCGCGAGCAGCGGAGCGGCGTCGGGCGTCACGCTCGGCATCGTACGACGTGGGCGCCGCGCGCCGTCCCCGTACGGCATCGTCAGTGGGCGTCGAGGGTGACCGTGAACGAGAAGCGGTCGCCCCGGTAGTGGATGACCGCCACGTCCAGCGCCCGCCCGTCCTGGCCGTAGATGATGCCCGTATAGCGCAGGATCGGGCTGAGCAGCGGCACCTGGAGCAGGCGCGCCGTCTCCGGGTCCGCGAGCCGGGCCTCCACGGTGTCCGTGATCCGGCTGATGCCGACTTCGAGCACGTCCCGCAGCACCTTGGTCATCGGCCAGCGGATCAGATCGTCCCGGTCGATGCGCTCGGCCAGCTCCGGGCGGAGGTAGTTGCGCGCGTGATTCGTCGGCTCGCCCGTCGTCTCGTCGCTGCGCAGCCGGTGGTACGTCGCCACTTCGTCGACATCCGGGAAGAACTCCGCCAGTTCACCCGATACGGGCGCCTTCCCCTGGTCCAGCAGTTCGGTCGTCATGCCGGACTGCTGGGCCACGATCGCGTCCACCGAGCCGAGCAGCCGCACGGGCGCGCCCCGCTGCGCACTCGGCTCGATGAACGTGCCCCGGCGGCGGTGCCGGGTGATGAGCCCCTCGACCTCCAGCTCCTTGAGCGCCTGCCGCATGGTCAGCACGCTCACCCCGTAGTGCCCGGCGAGCTGCTCCTCGGTCGGCAGGCGCAGCGGGTCCTGGGGGGAGCGGCCGAGTATCGAGGCGCGCAGGGACTGCGACACCTGATACCAGAGCGGCAGCTTGCGGTTCAGGACGATCGAGTCCGGAGCGAAGGAGGTCACGAGGGTATCCGTACCGGTCGCGGGCGTGGAAGGCAACGCCCGGTGGGTCTCAGTCGGTCGGGCGGAAGTGCCGCTGGAGGCCCTGCCACACGTCGTCGTACCCCTGCTGGAGGTGCTCCGCCCGTGCCGCCTGGGCCGTCGCGGTCACCGGCCAGCGCGTCTCGAACATGAACGCGAGCCCGTCGTCGATCTTCTGCGGCCTCAGCTCGGCGGCGCTGGCGCGGTCGAAGGTCTCCCGGTCCGGCCCGTGCGCCGACATCATGTTGTGCAGCGAGCCGCCGCCCGGCACGAAGCCCTCCGCCTTGGCGTCGTACGCGCCCTCGACGAGCCCCATGTACTCGCTCATCACGTTCCGGTGGAAGTACGGCGGCCGGAAGGTGTCCTCGCCCACCAGCCAGCGGGGCGCGAAGACGACGAAGTCGACACCGGCCAGGCCCGGGGTGTCGGACGGCGACGTCAGCACCGTGAAGATCGACGGGTCCGGATGGTCGTAGCTGATGGAGCCGATCACATTGAAGCGGTGCAGGTCATAGACGTACGGCACATGGTTGCCGTGCCAGGCGACCACGTCCAGTGGCGAGTGGTCGTACGTCGCCGTCCAGAGGTTGCCGCAGAACTTGTTCACCACCTCGACCGGGCCCTCGACGTCCTCGTACGCGGCGACCGGGGCGAGGAAGTCGCGGGCGTTGGCGAGGCCGTTGGCGCCGATCGGGCCGAGGTCGGGCAGCTGGAAGGGCGCCCCGTAGTTCTCGCAGACATAGCCCCGGGCGCCCGTGCCCGGCTCGCCCTCGGGCGTGCTGTCCAGCAGCTCCACCCGGAAGCGCACCCCCCGGGGGATCAGTGCCATGCTGCCCGGCTCCACATGCAGCAGCCCGAACTCGGTGCGCAGCAGCAGGCCGCCGCGCTCCGGGACGATCAGCAGCTCGCCGTCGGCGTCGCTGAACACCCGCTCCATCGAGGAATTGGCGTGATACAGGTGCACCGCGATCCCGGTGCGCTGGGTCGCGTCGCCGTTGCCGCCGAGGGTCCACAGGCCGGCGAGGAAGTCCGTCCCGGCGGGGGGCTCGGGCAGCGGGTTCCAGCGCAGCCGGTTCGGGTCGGGCACCGTCTCGGTGAAGGGCGCCGTCCGCAGAGTGCCGTTGTCGGTACGCGTGAACGCGGGGTGCGCGGCCGAGGGCCGGATCCGGTACAGCCATGAACGCCGGTTGGACGCCCTCGGCTCGGTGAAAGCCGTGCCGCTCAGTTGCTCCGCGTACAGTCCGAGCGGTGCGCGCTGCGGCGCGTTGCGGCCGTGCGGCAGGGCCCCCGGGACCGCCTCCGAGCCGTGTTCGTTGCCGAATCCGGAGAGGTAGGTCAGCCCCTCGGCCGTCTTCCTCGCGTCCCCGCTCATGATCGCTCCCTCGCGCCTGATTCCTATGCATCACCGTAGGATTCAGTCCCCGCCCGCGCAAGGGGTCGGCCGTGGGCACCGAACGGGATCGGCCACGGGCCGCGCACGGATGGACCAGGGCCGTCGGGCCCGGGGAGGCCGCCGCAATCCCCGCCGGGAGTAGTACTCAAGGGTCGGCGAACGGCCCGAGAACCCGACTTCAGGGGGATCCCGGCCGCCGGAGCCTTGTTCTACGCTCCCGGACATGCGGTGGACGCGTGGACTGCTCACCGCGTTCGCGGTCTGCGTTTCACTCGGCGGATCCGCGGGCTGCGGCGCCGGTGATGCGCACGAGCGGAGGGACGGAGTGTCGGCCTCGCCCGTGGGCACGTTGCTCGACGAGATGGACGAGGAGGGGCGGCTCTATCGTGAGGTGGACAAGAAGGGGGCGCCCGAGGTCGGGATCGAGATCCAGCCCGACTCCGCCGACAGCTGGGACGTGCGGCTGACCCTCCGCAACTTCCGCTTCTCGCCCGCGGGCACGCGGCCCGTTCCGGTCGCCGGGCGCGGCCTCGCCCACCTCTATGTCGACGGCCGGACCGTCGCCCGGCTGCGCACCGCCGAGTACCACCTGGCCGGGAACCTCGTGCCGCGGGGCACCCACCACGTCACCGTGCGCCTGTACGCCGACGACGGCACCGCGTGGGCCGTCCACGGCGAGCCGATCGAGAGGACGGCCGACATCACGGCGTCGGGAGCCGGGCGGAACACGGCGACACCGACGTCCTCACCGATCGCGGCCCAGGTCACACCGCACGCGGCGGTCCCGAGGGTGAAATGAGTGGTCACGGCATCGAGGTGCGTACTGAAGGGGGAGGTTCACCGGATCCCTGCGGAAAGGCATCATGAAGACCGTGCCCCATGCGACCTCGCTGCGCAGAGCGCCCGTACAGCGGCGCAGCGCAGAACGACTGACCAGAATCCTCGACGCCTGCGCCGACCTCCTCGACGAGGTGGGCTACGACGGTCTGAGCACCCGGGCCGTGGCTCAGCGGGCCGGAGTGCCCATCGGCTCCGTCTACCGTTTCTTCGGCAACAAGCGCGCGATGGCCGACGCTCTCGCCCAGCGCAACCTGGAGCTCTACGCGGAGCGCGTCACCCAGCGTCTGCGAGAGGGGGACGGGGGAGACTGGCGGGCCGCGATGGACGCGGTGCTCGACGAGTACCTCGCCATGAAGCGCACCGCGCCGGGCTTCTCCCTCGTCGACTTCGGCAACCAGATACCGGTCGGCGCCCGCCACGCCGAACCCAACACCCGGGTGGCCGACCGCCTCACCGACCTGCTCTCCGGCTATCTCGACCGCGCCCCGGACGAGGATCTCCGCCGCTCCTTCCTGATCGCGGTGGAGACCGCCGACACCCTCGTCCACCTGGCCTTCCGGGTCGCGCCCGAGGGGGACGAGCGGATCATCGAGGAGACACGCGAGCTGCTGCGGGCGTATCTGGCCAGGGTCCTCGACTGACCTGCCGGCGCCGGCACCGGCGTGCGCGGATTTCCGACCTGACCCCCGGCAGCCCCTCCCCGCCATCCGTACCGGTCGGTATGCTCGGTCGCGTCCGTGTGCCACCGAAGCCACCGCCCTCCGGGAGGACCCGTGTCCCGCACCTCCGGCACCACCCCAGACTCCCGAACCGCCCTGCGCGTCTGCCCCCTGTGCGAAGCCACCTGCGGGCTGACGCTGACCATCGAGGGCACCCGGGTGACCGGCGCCCGGGGTGACCGGGACGACGTCTTCAGCAAGGGCTTCATCTGCCCGAAGGGCGCCTCTTTCGGCGCCGCCGACGGCGACCCCGACCGACTGCGCACCCCCCTCGTCCGCAAGGACGGCGAACTGCGCGAGGCCACCTGGGAGGAGGCCTTCGACGCGGTGGCCGCCGGACTGCGCCCCGTCGTCGAGCGGCACGGACCGCACGCCGTCGGCGTCGTCCTCGGCAACCCGAACGTGCACACCATGGCCGGCGCCCTCTACCCGCCCGTCCTGCTCGGTGCCCTGCGCACGCACAGTGTCTTCACCGCCTCCACGGTCGACCAGATGCCCAAGCACGTGTCGAGCGGCCTGCTCTACGGCGACGCCAACGCGATCCCCGTGCCGGACCTGGACCACACCGACCACCTCCTGCTCATCGGCGCCAACCCGCTGGAATCCAACGGAAGTCTGTGCACCGCCCCCGACTTCCCCGGCAGGCTCCGTGCGCTGCGGGCGCGCGGAGGCACGCTGACCGTCATCGACCCGCGCCGGACCCGCACGGCCAAACTCGCCGACCGCCATGTGGCCATCCGCCCCGGCACCGACGCGACGCTCCTCGCGGCGATGGCGTACGTCCTCTTCGAGGAGAAGCTCGTCGACCTCGGCGCGCTCGCCCCGCACGTCCAGGGCGTCGACGAACTCCCCGAGGCGCTCCGGGACTTCACCCCCGAGGCGGCGAGCGCGGCCTGCGACGTGGACGCCGGCACCATCCGGGAGCTGGCACGCGAGCTGGCCGCCGCTCCCACCGCCGCCGTCTACGGCCGCATCGGCAGCTGCACCGTCCCGCACGGCACCCTGGCGAGCTGGCTGGTGGACGTCCTCAACATCCTCACCGGCAACCTCGACCGGCCCGGCGGTGCCCTCTTCCCGATGGCCGCCACCGACCGGACACCCCGCCCCGCGGGCCCGGGTCACGGCTTCGCGCTCGGCCGCTGGCACAGCCGGGTGAGCGGGCACCCCGAGGCCAAGGGCGAACTGCCGCTGGCCGCCCTGGCGGAGGAGATCGACACGGTGACGGCGGAGGGCAGCCCGGTCCGCGCCGTCATCGCCGTCGCCGCCAACCCCGTCCTGTCCGCACCCGACGGCCTCCGGCTCGACAAGGCGCTCGAATCGCTGGACTTCATGGTCAGCGTCGACCCGTACCTGAACGAGACCTCGCGCCACGCCCACGTCGTGCTGCCGCCGCCCCCGCCCTCGCAGAGCGCGCACCACGACTTCGCGTTCAACACCCTCGCCGTCCGCAACCAGGTCCGCTACAACCGCCCCGCCGTCCCCCTGGAGGAGGGCCGGATGGCGGAGACCGAGATCCTCGCCCGGCTCGTCCTCGCCGCGACCGGCATGCACGGCGCCGACCCGTCCGCCGTGGACACGATGGTCGTCGACAGCACCCTGGGCAAGGCGGTCGGTGACACCGCGTCGCCGGTGCACGGACGCGACCCACGTGAACTCGCCGCCGCCCTGGGCGGCGAGACCGGCCCCGAGCGCCGGCTCGACATGATGCTGCGCCTCGGCCCGTACGGCGACGGCTTCGGCGCCCGCCCCGACGGCCTGACCCTGGACAAGCTGCTCGCGCACCCGCACGGCATCGACCTGGGGCCGCTCGCCTCCCGTCTGCCGCAGCGGCTGAAGACCCGCAGCGGAAGGATCGAGCTGCTGCCGGAGCCGATCGCGGGCGATCTGCCGCGCCTGCGCGACGCGCTGCACGAGCGCCCGGCGGCGCTCGTGCTCGTCGGCCGCCGTCATCTGCGTTCCAACAACAGCTGGATGCACAACGTCCCCGCGCTCACCGGCGGTTCCAACCGCTGCACCCTGCACATCCACCCCGACGACGCGGCCCGCCTCGGGGTCGCCGACGGGGCGGCCGTACGCGTCAAGGGCGCCGGGGGAGAGGTGATCGCCCCGGCGGAGCTCACCGACACCGTCCGGCGCGGCGTCGTGAGCCTTCCGCACGGCTGGGGGCACGACCGCCCCGGCACCCGGATGAGCCACGCCGCCCTGGACCCCGGCGTCAACGTCAACCAGCTGCTCGACGGCTCGCTGCTCGATCCGCTGTCCGGAACGGCGGTACTCAACGGCGTTCCCGTGGAGCTGGCGGCGGCCCGCCCGTGACCCACCACGGCGCCCCGGCACGGTGACCCACCACCGTGCCAGGGGCACCGTGACCCGTCACCGTGCCCGTCCGTCTGCCGGCTCTCTGCCCCGTCCGCTCGCCGAGACAAGGCTGTGACCTGGAGTTTTGCGCTTATTGCTCGCGTGTCAACGTCTTGTTAACGCCTTCTGGCCCGACCTAACGTCATCGCACCGCCGTCCCTGGTGGGAGTTCAAGGGCGAACGTTAGGTGTCCATTCCATGCTGACCATCCTCGGCTTCACCATGATCGCGACCTTCCTGGTCCTGATCATGGTGAAGAAGATGTCGCCGATCGCGGCGCTCGTACTGATCCCGGCGCTCTTCTGCGTCTTCGTCGGAAAGGGCGCCCGGCTCGGCGACTACGTCATCGACGGCGTCACCGGCCTCGCCCCGACGGCGGCGATGCTGATGTTCGCGATCGTCTACTTCGGAGTGATGATCGACGTCGGGCTCTTCGACCCGATCGTCCGGGGGATCCTCAGGTTCTGCAAGGCCGACCCGCTGCGGATCGTGGTCGGCACGGCGCTCCTCGCCGCGATCGTCTCCCTGGACGGCGACGGCTCGACCACCTTCATGATCACCGTCTCGGCGATGTATCCGCTCTACAAGCGGCTGAAGATGAGCCTGGTCGTGATGACCGGCGTCGCCGCCATGGCCAACGGCGTGATGAACACGCTGCCCTGGGGCGGCCCGACAGCCCGCGCCGCGACCGCGCTCAAGCTCGACGCGAGCGACATCTTCGTCCCGATGGTCCCCGCCCTCGCCGTCGGTCTGCTGGGCGTCCTCGCCCTCGCCTACGTCCTCGGCCGACGCGAGCGCAAGCGGCTCGGCGTGCTGACGCTGGACGAGGTGCCGGAGCCGCGGGAGGCCGTGCTCGTCGGCGCTGGCGGCCCGGGCGCGGACGCGGCGACGGGCTCGGCTCCCGGCAAGAGGCCTGCGCACAGCGGCGGTTCGGGCTCGGCCTCGGGCGGGCTGCCCGCGCACGGCTCCGCCTCGGGGTCCATGGGCGATGCGGACGCGGACACGGACACGGACCCGGCCGACGAGGGCGACGACTTCCAGGGCCTCGACCCGCACCGCGCCACCCTGCGGCCCCGGCTCTACTGGTTCAACGCGCTGCTCACCGTCACCCTGCTCACCGCCATGATCATGGAGTGGCTGCCGATCCCGGTCCTGTTCCTGCTCGGCGCCGCGCTCGCGCTCACCGTCAACTTCCCCCACATGCCCGACCAGAAGGCCCGCCTCGGCGCCCACGCCGAGAACGTCCTCAACGTCTCCGGCATGGTCTTCGCCGCCGCCGTCTTCACCGGTGTCCTCCAGGGCACGGGCATGGTCGACCACATGGCGACGTGGCTGGTGGACAACATCCCCGACGGCATGGGCCCGCACATGGCCCTCGTCACCGGCGTCCTGAGCATCCCCCTCACGTACTTCATGTCCAACGACGGCTTCTACTTCGGCATCCTCCCGGTGCTCGCCGAAGCCGGTCAGGCCCACGGCGTCTCCTCCCTGGAGATCGCCCGCGCCTCACTCGTCGGCCAGCCCCTGCACATGTCGAGCCCGCTGGTGCCCGCCGTGTACGTCCTGGTCGGCATGGCCAAGGTCGAGTTCGGCGACCACACCCGCTTCGTCGTGAAGTGGGCGGCGCTCACCTCGCTGGTGGTGCTCGGTGCCGGGCTCCTGTTCGGCATCGTCTGATCACGCGCGACCGGAGGACATCACCATGAGGCCCGGCGGGAACCGCGGCTGGCTGCTCCGTCTCGTCATCGCCTTCGCCTGTACGCAGGGGGCGGTGTCGATGGCGCGGCCCGCGGTCTCCTACCGGGCCCTCGCGCTCGGCGCCGACGAGCGGGCGATCGGTGTCATCGCGGGCGCCTTCGCGCTGCTGCCGCTGTTCGCGGCCGTACCCCTGGGACGCCGGACCGACCACGGGCGGTGCGCGCCCCTGCTGCCCGCGGGTGTCGTCCTGATCGTGGCGGGCTGCGCCCTGAGCGGCACGGCCGCCACCGCGGCGGCCATGGCGGCCTGGAGCGGTGTGATGGGCCTCGGCCATCTCTGCTTCGTCATCGGCGGGCAGTCCATCGTGGCCCGCCAGTCCGCCCCGCACGAACAGGACCGCAACTTCGGCCACTTCACCGTCGGCGTCTCGCTCGGCCAGCTGATCGGCCCCGTCGCGGCCGGCGCCCTGATCGGCGGCCACGACAGGGCGGGCGGGAGTTCCCTCGCCCTGCTCGTCGCGGGCGCGGTGGCGGCGGTCTCGTTCACCTCGCTGTGGCGCATCGAGACCCGGACGACGCCCGAGTTCCCGGCGGCCCGCGGCGAGCGCCCGCCCGTGCACCGCATCCTGCGCGCCCGGGGTGTTCCCGCGGGGATCTTCGTCAGCGCCGCCGTATTGTCCGCCACCGACATCCTCACGGCCTATCTGCCGGTCGTCGGCGAGCACCGGGGGATCGCGCCCGCGGTGATCGGCGTCCTGCTGAGCCTGCGCGCGGCGGCGACCGTCGCGTGCCGGCTGGTGATGACGCCGATGCTGCGGATGCTCGGCCGGAACACGCTGCTCACCGTGACCTGTCTGCTCGGCGGCGTCCTGTGCGCGGGCATCGCGCTGCCGGTGCCGGTGGGAGTGCTGGCGGCGATGCTCGTGCTCCTCGGCTTCTGCCTGGGAGTGGGCCAGCCGCTGTCCATGACCACGGTCGTCCAGGCCGCCCCCGAGGGGGCACGCTCCACGGCGCTCGCGCTGCGGCTGACCGGCAACCGGCTGGGCCAGGTCGCCGCGCCCGCCGCCGCGGGCCTGGTCGCGGGGGTGGCGGGCGTCGCGGCACCGTTCGTGATGCTGGGCGCGCTGCTGCTGCTGTCGTCGGGCATCGCGGTGAAGTCGCCGGCGGAGCCGGAACGGGTGCGGGACCGGCCGCGGCCGCCCCGGGTGCTATTGCGCCGGAAGAGCGATACCTGACGGGGCACTGGGCGCAGTTGCGATCTTTTCCGGGCCGCATGTGAAAGGTAGTCAGACGAAGTGAGATTTGTATGAAAATCATCTGACTCGGAGGAACCCGCATGTCCACCTCGCCCCTCTCGCGCCGCTCCGGCCCACGTCGCGGCGCCGGCGCCCTCGTGACGCTCGCCGTCGCGGGCACCGCCCTCCTGGGGGCCCCGGCCGCTGTCGCCGCCCCCGGTGACAACGGCGACGTCAAGGTCCACGACTCGGGCACCGGGGTCGACAACCCGCGGGAGGATCCGAAGGTCTGTCACTTCTACCTCGACGGCTTCGACTTCGACCCGGGTCAGCAGGTCACCTGGTTCATCGTCACCCAGCCCCTGGTCGCGGGCGGAGCCAACCTCAGGGGCAGCCTCGACCTGCCGACCGGGCACGGCCGGACACCCGAACTCACCCTGCCCGACGGCCAGTACAAGCTCACCTGGAGGTTCGTGGGTGAGAACGGCGCGGGCAAGAGCAAGGTCTTCAGGGTCGACTGCCCCGTCGGCGTGCCGACCTCGAGCCCGACCGCGTCGCCCACCGGTCCGGGCGGTGGTCCGGGCGGTCCGGGCGGCGGTCCCGGTGGCCCCAACGGCGGACCCCCCGCGGGCGGCGGCGGCATGGCCCCCCAGGACTTCTCACCGGTCGCCGGTGCCGCGGCCGCGGGTCTCGTCGTAGCCGGTGGAGTCGTGTTCATGCGGCTGCGCCGACGCCCCGATGGCGCCGCGTAGGCGACCGAGGCCCTGGTACCGGACGCGCGCCTACCGCCTGACGCGGACCCTGGTGGTCACCGTCGCACTGGTGGCCGGCGGCGTCTGGTGGGCGGGGGACGGCGAGCCGGCCGGGACGGTGGCGTCCGGCGCCGTGCGCGACGACGGCGAGGCGTCCTCCGCCCCGGCCGGGGCGGAGGAGGTCCGGCACGGGCCGGACTCCCACCGCCCCGGCGGTGGCGCGCCCACCGCGCGGCCGCGTCGCTCCCCGGCCGTCCGCCGGGTCCGGCCCGCACCCCCGCCCGCCCCGCTGCCGCGGTCCCGGGCCACCTCGCTCCGCATCCCCTTCCTCGGTATCGAGGCGCCGGTCATCGGGCTCGGGCTGGACCGCGAGCGACGGCTCGCCGCTCCGCCCGGGGACGATCCGAAACTGGTCGGCTGGTACACGGACGGTCCCACCCCGGGCGAACGCGGCACGGCCGTCGTGGTCGGCCATCGCGACACCCGGACGGGACCGGCCGTCTTCCTGGGGCTCGAACGGACCCGGCCCGGTGGACGCGTCGAGGCCCGGCGCGTGGACGGGCGGACCGCCGTCTATACGGTGGACGCCGTACGGACGTACGCGAAGGCGCACTTCCCCGACACGGAGGTGTACGGCGACCGGGGGCGCCCCGAACTGCGTCTGATCACCTGCGGTGGCTCCTTCGACCGGAAGACCGGATACGCCGCGAACGTCGTCGTCTTCGCCCATCTCACGGGGGTCCGGGGGCGGGCCGGCGGCCACTGACGCGAGCCGTCGGGCGCCGGGCCGCGGCACCGGCGCCCCCGGGCCCCGCTTCCGGCCCGTCCGGTATCCGATCGTCCGTTTCCGCCCGTACCGAACCGGACCGTCCGATGACGCCGCGCGTCTTCCCCCGGACGTGTGCGGTCCGTTAACTTCCGTGACTCAAAGGTCCCGTACGACCCGCACGGGGCGATCGACCGCGGAGCACCAGCGCCTTGCACGCCCCCGGGGGCACCTGTCATGACACGCGCCATCTCCCTGCACCACGTCAGTAAGTCCTACACCCGCGGCGTCCGCGTGGTGGAGCGGCTCTCGCTGGACATCAGGCCCGGCGAGTTCCTCGTGCTGCTCGGCCCCTCGGGCTGCGGCAAGTCGACCGTGCTCAGGATGATCGCGGGGCTGGAGGAGGTCACCGAGGGCGAACTGCGGCTGGACGGGGAGTACGCCAACGATCTGCCGCCGTCCGGGCGGGACATGGCGATGGTGTTCCAGAACTTCGCCCTCTACCCGAGCATGACCAGCCGCGACAACATCGGGTTCCCGCTGCGCATCGAGGCGCCCGGCCAGGACCCGCGGGCCCGCGTGGACGCCACCGCCCGCATGCTCGGCATCCAGGACCTCCTCGACCGCTTCCCCAGCCAGCTCTCTGGCGGCGAGCGGCAGCGCGTCGCGATGGGCCGGGCCATCGCGCGCCACCCCTCCGCCTTCCTGATGGACGAGCCGCTGTCCAACCTCGACGCCAAGCTCCGTAACCATCTGCGCGCCGAAATCTCCCGGCTCACCAGGGAATTGGGTGCGACCACGGTGTACGTCACCCACGACCAGGCCGAGGCGATGTCGCTCGGCGACCGTGTCGCCGTGCTGCGCGGCGGAGTCCTGCAGCAACTGGGCACGCCCCGAACCGTCTACGGGCTGCCCGCGAACGTCTTCGTCGCCGCCTTCATCGGCACCCCGCGGATCAACCTGCTGCGCGGGCTCGTCCGGGCCCCGCTCGACGGCGCCATGACGATCAGCCTCGGCAAGCAGTACCTGCGTCTGCCCGAACCCCTTTGCCTCGACCACCAGTTGCTCAGGGTGCAGCAGGGCCGTGAGGTGATCGTCGGCCTGCGCTCCGAGGCCGTACGGCTCGGCAGACCGTCCGACGCACGGCCGGGCGAAGTGCCGATCAGCGGTCTGGTCGAACACGTGGAGTTCCAGGGGCACGAGGTGCTCGTGCACTTCAACACCGGCTCGCGTCCCGCCCTCGTACCGGATCTGGAATCGCCGCGCCCGGCCCGTCAGGCCCGGCGGCGGCGCCGCGACGGCACCGTCCTGGACCGGCTGCGGGAGCGCGCCGGGGCACGGCGGGCCGGGCCGGTCGTCGTCCTCGATCATCCGTCGGACGGGGAGTCCGACCTCCCCGACCAGACGCCGCCCGAGGGCCGGCTGCCCGGCGATCTCGTCGTGCGCACCACGCCCGACATCGCCCTCCGCCACGGGATGCAGGTCCCGCTCCTGGTGGACCTGGCCCACCTGTTCGTCTTCGACCGGAACGGCGAACGGATCTGTCCGGCACCGGCACGGCTGCCCGACCTGGACGAGTGAATCCCGGGCACGCGTGGCCGAACCCCTCCCCGGGTCCGGGGGCCGCGGCGGGGCCGTGGACCCGGGCCGGGGCCTCCCGTGCGGCGGGTCCCCCTGGCGCCGCAAAACTATCATCGCTAGTTTAGGGCGCGGACGACGCGGCCCCGCCCGGGAGGAACACGATGAAGGCACATGACGGCATGTACATCGACGGCGCCTGGCGCCCCGCCGCAGGACGGGACACGATCGACGTCGTGAACCCGGCCGACGAGCAGGTGATCGGCCAGGTTCCGGCGGGCACGGTCGAGGACGTCGACGCCGCCGTGCGGGCCGCCCGCGCCGCGTTCCCCGGCTGGGCCGCGACCGCGCCCGCCGAGCGGGCCGCCCGCCTGACCGCCCTGCGGGACGTCCTGGCCGCCCGGAAGGACGAGATCGCCGAGACCGTCACCGCCGAGCTCGGCTCACCGCTCGCGTTCTCGCAGACGGTGCACGCGGGCGTCCCGGTACTGGTCGCCGGTTCCTACGCCGAGCTGGCGGCGACGTACGCCTTCGAGGAGAAGGTCGGCAACTCGACCGTCTACCAGGAGCCCGTCGGCGTCGTCGGCGCGATCACGCCCTGGAACTACCCGCTGCACCAGATCGTCGCCAAGGTCGCTCCCGCGCTCGCCGCGGGCTGCACGGTGGTGCTGAAGCCCGCCGAGGACACCCCGCTCACCGCCCAGCTCTTCGCCGAGGCCGTGGCCGAGGCGGGCGTCCCGGCCGGCGTCTTCAACCTCGTCACCGGCCTCGGTCCGGTCGCGGGCCAGGCCCTCGCCGAGCACCCGGACGTCGACCTGGTCTCCTTCACCGGTTCCACCGCGGTCGGCCGGCGGATCGGCGCGACCGCGGGCGCCGCGGTCAAGCGCGTCGCCCTCGAGCTCGGAGGCAAGTCCGCCAACGTCATCCTGCCGAGCGCCGACCTCGCCAAGGCCGTGAACGTCGGCGTCGCCAATGTGATGTCCAACTCCGGCCAGACGTGCAGCGCCTGGACCCGCATGCTGGTGCCCGCCGCGCGCTACGACGAAGCGGTCGAGCTCGCCGCGACGGCCGCCGCGAAGTACGGCGACCGCATCGGCCCCGTCGTCAACGCCAAGCAGCAGGCCAGGGTGCGCGGATACATCGAGAAGGGCGTCGCCGAAGGCGCGCGGATCGTGGCGGGCGGCCCCGAATCCCCGCGTGAACAGGGCTACTTCGTCAGCCCCACCGTCTTCGCCGACGTGACCCCGCAGATGACGATCGCCCAGGAGGAGATCTTCGGCCCGGTCCTGACGATCCTGCGCTACGAGGACGAGGAGGACGCCCTGCGGATCGCGAACGGCACCGTGTACGGGCTCGCCGGCGCGGTGTGGGCGGGCGAGGAGTCCGAGGCGGTCGCCTTCGCGCGGCGGCTCGACACCGGCCAGGTCGACATCAACGGGGGACGCTTCAATCCCCTGGCCCCCTTCGGGGGATACAAGCAGTCGGGCGTGGGGCGCGAACTCGGCACCCACGGCCTGTCCGAGTACCTCCAGACCAAGTCCCTCCAGTTCTAGGAGCGTTCACGTGGTTCGCGCCGCTGTCCTTCCCGCCGTGGGTGCCCCGCTGGAGATCGCCGAGATCGAACTCCCCGACCCGGGACCGGGCCAGGTCCGGGTCAGACTGGCCGCCGCCGGGGTCTGCCACTCCGACCTGTCCCTGTCCAACGGCACCATGCGGGTGCCGGTGCCCGCCGTCCTCGGCCACGAGGGCGCCGGGACCGTCGTCGCGGTCGGCGAGGGCGTCACCCAGGTCGCACCCGGTTCCGAGGTCGTCCTCAACTGGGCTCCTTCCTGCGGCAGTTGTCATGCCTGCTCGCTGGGCGAGGTATGGCTGTGCGCCGACGCGCTGACCGGCGCCGGGAACGTGTACGCCCGCCGCGCATCCGACGGGAGCGACCTCTACCCCGGTCTGAACGTCGCCGCGTTCGCGGAGGAGACGGTCGTCCCGGTGTCCTGTCTCCTGCCCGCCCCGGACGGCATCCCGCTCACCGACGCCGCCCTGCTCGGCTGCGCGGTCCTCACCGGATACGGCGCGGTCCACAACTCCGCGAAGGTCCGGCCGGGGGAGACCGTCGCGGTGTTCGGGGCCGGCGGGGTCGGGCTCGCCGCCCTTCAGGCCGCCCGGATCGCGGGCGCCTCGAAGATCGTCGCGGTCGATGTCTCGCCCGAGAAGGAGGAACTCGCCCGCGAGGCCGGGGCCACCGACTATGTCGTCGCCTCCGACACCACCGCCCGCGAGATCCGCGCCCTCACCGGCAGACAGGGCGTCGACGTCGCCGTCGAATGCGTCGGCCGCGCCGTCACGATCCGTACGGCCTGGGAGTCGACCCGCCGCGGCGGCCGCACCACGGTCGTCGGCATCGGCGGGAAGGACCAGCAGGTCACCTTCAACGCTCTCGAGATCTTCCACTGGGGCAGGACCCTCGCGGGCTGCGTGTACGGCAACTCCGACCCGGCGCGCGATCTCCCGGTGCTCGCGGAACACGTCCGCGCGGGCCGCCTCGACCTCGGCGGTCTGGTCACCGACCGCATCGCCCTGGACGGCATCCCGGCGGCCTTCGACAACATGATCGCGGGCAAGGGAGGCCGGGCGCTGGTGGTGTTCTAGAAGTACGCCGGAGCCGCGTTCGCGGCGCCGGACCGGGGTCGAACCCCGGGCCGGAACTCCGTCGCCGGTGGATTCCGGGACCGGCGACGGACGGGACGGCAGGCCGGCACTCCGGCACACCGGCAGGCCGGCCGTACGTCAGGTCTGTTCGGCCTCCGACTCGTGTTCCGGGGCCGTCGCGGGCACCTGGGCCGAAGCCCCGGACGGACCCGACGCCGGAACCTGTGCCGTGACCGCGTCCGGTGCGGCCGTCTCCGTCGCTCCCGGACGCGGCCGGGAGCGCGAGACCGCCACACCCGCCAGGCACAGTGCCCCGCCCGCCAGCGTCAGCAGCCCCGGGACCTCGTCGAGGAACAGCCAGGACATCAGCACCACGAGGGCGGGCACCGCGTACGTCGTCGCGCCCATGCGGCTCGCGCTCGTCCGGGCGAGGGCGTACGCCCAGGTCGTGAACGCCAGCGCGGTCGGGAAGACGCCCAGATACACCATGTTGAGGGTGGCCGAGACGGGGGCGTCGGCCGCGTCGTGGACCAGCTGACCCGCGAACGGCAGACACACCACGGCCCCGACCAGACAGCCGAAGGTCGTCACCTGGAGGACACTCGCGCGCCCCAGGGCCGGCTTCTGCGCGACGACCCCGCCGGCGTACGCGACGGCGGCGAGCAGGCACAGCACGACACCGAGGACCGAGGAACCGCCGCCCCCGGACATCGACAGCCCCACCGCGACCGCGCCCGCGAACGACACCGCCATGCCCGCCAGCAGCCGCGGCGGCATCGCGTCCCCCAGCAGCCGGGAGCCGAGCAGGGCGATCAGGATCGGGCCGATGTTCACCACCAGCGCCGCCGTACCGGCGTCCACCTGCTGCTCACCCCAGTTCAGGGCCACCATGTAGAAGCCGAACCAGAGCACCCCGGATATCGCGATCCCGCGCCAGGCGCCCCGCGGCGGCAGGCCTTCGCCGCGCACCACACAGACCGCACCGAGCACGATGACCCCCGCGAGCAGCCGTCCCAGCGCCAGCGCGCCGGGCGAGTACGCGGCGCCGGCGCTGCGGATCGAGACGAAGGCGGAGGCCCACAGCCCGACCGTGACGGCCGCCGCACCGGCGGCGAGCAGGTGCGCACGGCGGTGGGGCGACGCGGTGCGGGAGGTGTTCATCATGCTCCTGAGACTAGGCGGGGCGCAGGGATCGGTCTCGCGGATTTCGGACGCCCAGGTCGGCGCGGGCCCGGCCCGCGGAGGCAGGGACGGCATACGGAGGCTCGGACGGAAAGCGGAGGTCGGAGGGCGGGACGGGAGTAGAGGTCGGAGGGCGGGACGGGAGTAGAGGTCGGAGGGCGGGACGGAGGTAGAGGTCGGGGGGATCCGGACGCGGAGGACGCCGAGGGTCCGCGCCGGGCAGGGCCGAGGGTCTGGGCCGGGCAGGAGGGCGTCGATCCGGGCCGCATCCGGTGTGTTGCGGGGGTCGGGACGGCGAGGCGCAGGGAGGGGCGGCGGCTCAGCGCAGCGCCGTCGCCTCGACCCCGAGGAGTTCCGCGAAGGCGCGCTCGCCCTCCGGGGTCGCCCTGACCGCCCGGTCCGATCCGATGCGTACGCACCACCGGACGTCCAGCGCGTGCCGGCACAGCGCCGCTCCGGCGGTGCCCGCGAGGTGCGGACGCCGTTCGGTCCAGTCGAGACAGGCACGGGCGAGAGGACGGCGTCCGGCGCGGTCCAGGGAGATGCCCACGGCGTCGAACCACCGCAGTCCGGTGTCGGTGAGGGCGAACCCGGTGTCCTGGCGGAGCAGTCCGCGCCCGGTCAGCGCGTCGGTGAGGGCGATGCCGAGCCGTCCGGCGAGATGGTCGTAGCAGGTCCGGCCGCGCGCCAGCGCCGAGCCCGTGCCGGCCTCCCGCAGTGTCCGGGGACGCGCGGCGGCGCCGGGCGCCACATGGGCGGCGAGGTCCTCGACGAGCTGGGCGACGCGGTCGTCGGCGAGCCGGACGTAGCGGTGCCGTCCCTGGCGCTCCTCGGTGAGCAGGCCGCCGGATACGAGCTTGCCGAGGTGTTCGCTGGCGGTCGACGGCGCGACGCCGGCCTGCCGCGCGAGCTCACCGGCGGTCCACGCCCGCCCGTCGAGCAGCGCCAGCAGGAAACCGGCCCGGGTCTCGTCCGCCATCAGCCCGGCCAGCGCGGCGAGCCCCGGCCCGACCGGATCTTTCGGCCTTGTCATGCCGTCCAGCATGCTCCATGGACACTTCGGCGTTCACCGAAGGATCGCGCATCGCCGCACGGGCCCGATCAGACTTCCCGGACCAGCTCGCTCAGCTTTCCCGGACCAGCCCCGTGTACTGCACCGCGAGGCCGTCCAGCAGCGCCCTGAGCCCCGTCTCGAAGGCCCGCTCGTCGATCTTCTCCTGCTGCTCGGCGAGAAGGTGCGCCTGCCCCAGATGCGGATAGTCGGCGGGGTCGTACGCGCTCTCGTCGTCCACGAAGCCCCCGGCGAACGACCCCAGCGCGGACCCCATGATGAAGTACCGCATCAGCGCCCCGATCGAGGTGGCCTGGGCCGGCGGCCAGCCCGCGTCGACCATGGCCCCGAACACGGCGTCGGCGAGCCGCAGTCCGGCCGGCCGGCGGCCGGGCCCGCGGGCGAGGACCGGGACGATGTTCGGGTGGTCGCGCAGGGCGGCGCGGTAGGAGACGGCCCAGTCGTGCAGCGCGGTCCGCCAGTCGCGGCCGTCCTCGAACATCGACAGGTCGACCAGCGCGCTCACCGAGTCCGCGACCGCCTCCAGGATCTGGTCCTTGGTGCGGAAGTGGTTGTACAGAGAGGGCCCGCTCACCCCGAGTTCCGCGGCGAGCCGGCGCGTCGAGACGGCCGCGAGGCCCTCGGCGTCCACCAGCGCCCGTGCCGTCTCGACGATGCGGTCGGTGCTGAGGAGGGGCTTGCGCGGTCGGGCCATGGCGCACATAGTAGGGCTGCGTCAGGAAACTAGCAGTGCTAATTTAAATGTACGGCTTTCAATGTCCGCTATCTGTGGGGTGACTCGGCATGAACCTTGGGCTCAGTGAAGAGCAGACCGCCGTCCGGCAGCTCGCCCAGGACTTCGTGCAACGCGAGATCGCCCCGCACGTCGTCGAGTGGGACCGCGCGGAGGAGGTCGACCGGTCCATCGTGAAGAAGCTCGCCGATGTCGGCTTCCTCGGCCTCACCGTCGACGAGAAGTACGGCGGCAGCGGCGGCGACCATCTCGCCTACTGCCTGGTCACCGAGGAACTGGGGCGCGGCGACTCCTCCGTGCGCGGGATCGTCTCCGTCTCGCTCGGGCTCGTCGCCAAGTCGATCGCCCACTGGGGGAGCGAGGAGCAGAAGCGCCGCTGGCTGCCGGGGCTGACCGCCGGCGAGTACGTGGGCTGCTTCGGGCTCACCGAGCCGGGCACCGGCTCCGACGCGGGCCAGTTGTCGACGAGAGCCGTACGCGACGGCGACGACTACGTCATCAACGGCACCAAGATGTTCATCACGAACGGCACCTGGGCCGATGTCGTGCTGCTCTTCGCCCGCTCCACCGACGCGCCGGGCCACAAGGGCGTCTCCGCCTTCCTGGTGCCCACCGACACCCCCGGTCTGACGCGCCGCACCATCCACGGCAAGCTCGGGCTGCGCGGCCAGGCCACCGCCGAACTGGCCTTCGAGGACGTGCGCGTGCCCGCGAGCGCCATGATGGCGCCCGAGGGCAAGGGCTTCGCGGTGGCCATGTCGGCGCTGGCCAAGGGCCGCATGTCGGTGGCCGCGGGCTGTGTCGGGATCGCCCAGGCCGCGCTGGACGCGGCGGTGCGGTACGCGACCGAGCGGGAGCAGTTCGGCAGGACCATCGCGCACCACCAGCTCATCCAGGAGCTGATCAGCGACATCGCCGTCGACGTGGACGCGGCGCGGCTGCTCACCTGGCGGGTCGCCGATCTCGTGGACCGCGGGCTGCCGTTCGCCACCGAGTCCTCGAAGGCCAAGCTCTTCGCGTCCGAGGCCGCCGTACGCGCCGCGAACAACGCCCTCCAGGTCTTCGGCGGCTACGGCTACATCGACGAGTACCCGGCCGGCAAACTGCTGCGCGACGCCCGCGTGATGACCCTCTACGAAGGCACCAGCCAGATCCAGAAGCTGGTCATCGGGCGCGCCCTGACGGGCGTCTCCGCGTTCTGACTCTGAGTACGTCCCTGAGTACGACGGCGGATGTGGCGGCGGCCACGTCCGCCGATCCTTGTCCCATGAGTGAGACACCGGTCAAACAGCAGAACACGGCCGCCTTCTACGGTCAGGCCGTGGCGTCCTTCTCCGTCGCGATGGCCGCCACCGCCCTCGGCATCTTCAAACTCCACGCCGACGCCTGGGTCCGGGGCTTCCTGGCCATCGCCGTCCTGTACCTGGTGACGTCGTCCTTCACGCTGGCCAAGGTGATCCGCGACCGTCAGGACGGCGGCCGTCCCGGCGGCCGGATGTACGACCCCTTCGAGAAGCTCTGAGCCCCGCGCGGCCATGACCCGGCCAAGGGTGCTAAGCGCCCGCTCAGGTTCGGGGGTATGGTGTTCACCCTGTCAGTGGAGAAGGGGCGAACAGCGATGAGTACGGCGCAGGAGACGCCCGGCGGCGAGATGCAGCCGTGGGCCGAGGTCACCCCGGACGCGGCACGGCGGCTGCTCGTCGCCGCCGTGGAGGCCTTCGCCGAGCGCGGGTACCACGCGACGACGACCCGGGACATCGCCGGCCGCGCGGGCATGAGCCCGGCCGCGCTGTACATCCACTACAAGACCAAGGAAGAGCTGCTCCACCGGATCAGCCGGATCGGGCACGACAAGGCGCTGGACATCGTGCGCACCGCGGCCGAGGGCGAGGGCACGGCCGCCGAACGGCTCTCCGACGCCGTACGGTCCTTCGTGCGGTGGCACGCGGGCCAGCACACCACCGCGCGTGTCGTCCAGTACGAACTCGACGCCCTCGGGCCCGACGCGCGCGCCGAGATCATCGCGCTGCGCCGACAGGTCGACGCGGAGGTGCGCAGCATCATCCAGGACGGTGTCGAAGCGGGCGACTTCGACGTCCCGGACGTCCCCGGCACCACCCTCGCCGTGCTGTCCCTGTGCATCGACGTGGCCCGCTGGTTCAACGTCGGCGGTCCCCGGACCCCGGACGAGGTCGGAGCCCTCTACGCCGACCTGGTCCGGCGGATGGTGGGCTACAAGGGGTAGGTCCCTGCCCCGGACGCGGACGTCCCCGATCCCGGACGCGATGACGCACCCCGGATCCGGAGACGTCGGCGTGGGGTCGGTCTCAGACGTAGTAGCGCGAGACCGACTCCGCGACGCAGACCGGCTTGTCGCCGCCCTCGCGCTCCACGGTGAAGGCCACGGACACCTGGACGCCGCCGGGCACGTCGTCCACCCCGGTGATCGTCGCGGTGGCGCGCAGCCGTGAGCCGACCGGTACGGGCGAGGGGAAGCGGACCTTGTTCGTCCCGTAGTTGACGCCCATCCTCACGCCTTCGACGTTGATCAGCTGCGGGCCGAAGAGCGGCAGCAGCGACAGGGTGAGATAACCGTGCGCGATCGTGGTGCCGAACGGACCCGCCGCGGCCTTCTCGGGGTCGACGTGGATCCACTGGTGGTCGCCGGTGGCCTCCGCGAAGAGGTCGATCCGCTTCTGCTCGATCTCGACCCAGTCCGTGTACCCCAGCTGCTCGCCCACGGCGCCCCGCAGTTCGTCGACCGTCGCGAACGTCCTCGGCTCTGCCATGTCCCTGGCCTCCCGCATCTCGAAGTCTAAGCGACTGCTTAGCATGGTCGGATGCGAGGCGCATGTCAACGGACCGGACGTGTGACGCGGTGGGTAGGTTGGAGAGGTGCCCCAGATCCCCGAGACGGTCCACGAGCTGACCGTCGGACAGTTGTCGGCCCGCAGCGGCGCCGCCGTCTCCGCCCTGCACTTCTACGAGTCCAAGGGCCTCATCAGCAGCCGCCGCACCACCGGCAACCAGCGCCGCTACCACCGTGACGCGCTGCGCCGCGTCGCCTTCGTCCGGGCCGCCCAGCGCGTCGGCATCCCGCTCGCCACCATCCGCGAGGCCCTCGCCGAACTCCCCGAGGAGCGCACCCCGACGCGGGAGGACTGGGCCCGGCTCTCGGAGGCCTGGCGCTCAGAACTCGACGAACGCATCAAGCAGCTCGGACGGCTGCGCGACCACCTCACCGACTGCATCGGCTGCGGCTGCCTCTCCCTGGAGAACTGCGTGCTCTCCAACCCCGACGACGTCTTCGGCGAGCGCCAGGCCGGCTCCCGCCTCATGGTGGAGCGGTCCGGCGCCCGGGCGGCACCGAGGCCGCGCGAGCGGCACCCGGGACAGGCAGGGGAATGCGACCCCGAGCCCGGCCGGGAGCCACTCGGCGACTGCCGCTGACCACTCCCCGCCCGGCCGCGGTGATCCGCGCTGTCCGGCCTGCGGGTCATCCGCCTTGCCCGGTCCGCGCGTTCACGCCCCGGCAGGTCCGGGGGTCGTCCGGCCCGCCCGACCGGGCGCCAGGCCCAGCAGGGCGGGCCGGACGACGCCCCGCCCGCCCTGGGTACTCCGGGTCGCCCCGGGCTACTCGTACTCCGTGCCGCCCTTGCGCGTCAGATAGGCCGGACTGACCGCCTTCGCTATCGCCCGTCCGCCCGTCACCGGGCTGTACCGCTCGGCGGCCACGAGGGTTCCCTCCGGCCCGGCGGGGGCGGGAGCCCCGGGGCGGATCACGACGCCCTCGCGCAGATGCAGCGCCCGGCCCGACACCGTCTCCCGGCCGGAGGCGATCTCCAGGACGCGCTCGATGTCGTACGGACCCTCGTACAGCCGCGGCACCAGCGGGAGTTCGCCCGTCAGCAGCTCCTGCGCGTCCAGCCAGCGCACCTCGCCGTCGATCTCCGCGGAGACGTCGAACACGGCGTAACCGACTGTCTCGCGGCGGCCGTCGGCGCCGTACGGCAGGTCCTGGACGCCCGCCCCGTACACCTCGCCGAAGATGCCGACGCGGCGCGCGCCCAGGCGGGCGGCGAGCAGGGCGGCGGCCTCCGCGACGCCGTGACCGCGCACGGCGCGCCAGTACAGATTGCGCGGATCCTCCTTCAGGGCGAGGGACTTGGAGCCGAAGCCCTTCGAGGAGACGTGCACGCGGCCCTCGTCGGCGAGGTAGGTCAGCAGACAGGCCGTACCGTGCAGCTTCTCCGTCAGGACGACGGGCTCGCCCGGGGAGAAGATGTCCGGGTAGCGCTGGATGTTCTCGATGTCGACCCAGGGCAGCAGATCGGGTGCCGACTCGACGTCGCCGTCCATGGTGGGCGGGATCGGCGGCACCCATTTCACGATGCCGAGCATCTCCGCGAAGTCCGTGCCGTCCTCGGCGGCCCGCGCCAGGTCCACGTCCGCCAGCGCCTCAGGACGGCACACGATGCCCTGCGACAGCTCGCCGCGCAGCCGCACCGCCCTGACCCGGTTCGAGGCGCTGCCCGCGAGCCGCCCGGTCAGCCCCAGTTCCTCGATCAGTCCGGCCGGCAGCACGGACTGTTCCGGGATGTAGACGGCCCGCTCGCCGGTGCGGTACGCGCCCTTGGCGACCACGGCCCGATACAGGCCCACCTGGGCCAGTTCGAGCGCGTCGGCGTTCGGATGCTCATGGATGGTCAGCACTTCGGCGGTCACGCGCAGCGTCGACATGGGGAACTCCAGGGGTTGCTCAGCCGTGTTTCATCACCCCCGACTCTCCGCGGGGGAAACGGCTGGAACCAGCGGATTTACGGCTGCTACCGTCAGTCGCTTCGTCCCGTCGGCGGCGGGCGCCGGGCCGCCCCGTACTGAGCGAGTCCCTCCGTCACCAGCCGCGCGTTGGACAACGCCCGCTCCCCGTCCGGGAGTACGAGGGTGTCCTCGAAGCCGGTCCGGGTGGCGAGGCCCAGCCGTCCCGCCAGGCGCAGCACCGGCCAGGCGCCGCCCTCCTCGCCGTGCAGCAGGACGGGGCGGCCGGACGCGGTGCCGAGCGCCGCGAGCAGGGCGTGGGCCGAGTCCTCGGCGGTCCACGGCGAGGTGTCCGTCACCTCGGCCAGGACACGCAGCACGCGCGGCGCGAGCGGCGATGCCAGGAACCGGGCCGCGCCGTCCGTGCCGGACCAGATGCCCGCCTCCACGCCGATCCCGCGCTCCAGGAGCGCCGCCGCGACGTCGTCCGCGCCCGGCTCGTGCCAGTTCACCGAGGCGTGGTCGGGCAGTACGGTCCAGGAGCGGACGCGATCGGCCCGGGCCACCGGATCGGGCTCGGCCCAGGCACCGGTGGTCACTCCGACCGGGACGCGCACCCGCGCCCGTATCGCTTCGAGCGTCGCCGCCACCACCCTGGGCGACAACGTGTCGCGTCCGCACGGGGTCTTGGGATGGACATGGATGTCCGTGGCGCCGGCCGCGACCGCCTCGGCCGCGGATCGGGCCATCGCCCCGGGCGACATCGGCACGACGGCGCCGTCGGCCGATCCGCGCGCTCCGTTCAGACAGACCTGCACCATGCCCCCGATGGTGCCGGACACCACTGACAATCGGGCGCCGGGAACTGCGTGCCCGGCCACGGACCCTCCGCGGCCGACGGCTCACCCGCAGCTCCCTGCCCCGTGCCGCTCAGCCCGGCGGCGTCCCGGCCGCCCGGCCCGGCGGGGCACTCACGCCGACACGAGCAGCCGGCCGCGCCTGGCCCCCGCCAGGGCTTCCGGGGTCAGGACGGGCCGCGGCACCACGATTCCGCAGCTCGTGCAGACGGGACCCGACGAGGGTTCGTGGGCCAGGTCGTACATCCAGAGCAGGCGTTCACCGGCGCACACCGGGCAGACGGCGCCCGGCTCGCGCTCCAGGGCGGCGATCAGCCGGCGCAGCACCTCGGCCAGTGACGCATGAGGGTGGACACGGGGGTTGTCGCACCAGGCGACACCGAACCCGCCCCAGGTCAGCCGGTGCCAGTCGTCGACACTGCCCGGCCTGCGCAGCCCGTCGTGCTTCTCCTTCTTGCGACGCTGCGCGAACTCGACCTCGTAGGCGAGCCAGACGGAGCGGGCCTCCTCCAGCTCCTCCAGTGCGGCCACGAGCCGCACCGGATCGGGGGACCGGTCCTCCGGACCGAACCCGGCCCGGGAACACAGATGGTCCCAGGTCGCCCGATGCCCGTAAGGGGCGAACCTCTCCAGGCACTTGCGCAGTGAGTACCTCCGCAGTGCCAGATCACACCTCGGATCTCGCACCTGTCTCGCCAGACTCCGGAAACCGGCCATCGTCCTGCACCTCCGTCACACCTGCACCTGCACTCCGGTCACTTCGGCGTCGTCTCGTACGGACGTCGTCGAGTAGACGTATCGACAAGCGATTCGGCTCCATCGAATTTTCCGATGACCGCCGCGAGCCGCCCACCGAGTGCCCTCGGCCTACCTCCCGTTGCTGTCAGCCGGCTGTCGACCGGTCCCCGCGCTCGCGATGAATCCCAAAAACTGACGCATGTTCATCTTCAAACTCGGGGATACCGGCGGTAACGTCCGGCCCACCCCCCGTCGGTAGGAGCTGACATGCCACCGAGCACCCCACGCACCACCTTGGACAGACTGAGAACTCCCCGCAGATTCCCCAAGTTCCTCAAGGCAGCATCCCTATGCGTGCTCATTGCCGGCCTTTTGTCGCCGCTTTCCCCGGCGGCCGCCGCCGACACCTCGGCCGAGGCCACCGCGAACGACTACTGCGGCGGACGGTGCTCGGACATCCTGCCGCCCGGTGAGAACGGCAACGCGACCCTCGCCCAGATCCTGCTCAACCAGGCGTTCGGCACCCAGCCCAGCCATGCCGAGGACCAGCTCGCCCCCTACGGCAACCTCGCCTCCGGCTACTCGACGCTCACCGACACCAAGATCAACGACTTCTTCAACGACGCCTCCTTCGGTGTCGCCTCCGACCAGGTCGCCTCCACCACCAAGCCCGGCGGCCGCACCGATGTGACGATCGTCCGCGACAAGAAGACGGGCGTCCCGCACATCACCGGCACCACCCGCTACGGCACCGAGTACGGTGCCGGGTTCGCCGCCGCCCAGGACCGGCTGTGGCTGATGGACGTCTTCCGGCACGTCGGACGCGGCCAGCTGACCGGCTTCGCCGGCGGCGCCGCCTCCAACCAGGGCCTCGAGCAGGAATTCTGGCGCAGCGCGCCCTACACCGAGGCCGATCTGCAGGCCCAGATAGACAGCGCGACCAACAGCGCCGGAGCCCGTGGCACCCAGGCCCTCGCCGACGCCAACGCCTACATCGACGGCATCAACGCCTACATCGACGCCTCCGACAGCGGCCGCTACTTCCCCGGCGAATACGTCCTGACCGGCCACAAGGACTCCATCACCAACGCCGGCACCATCGACCACTTCAAGCTCACCGACCTGGTCGCGCTGGCCTCCGTCATCGGCTCGCTGTTCGGATCCGGAGGCGGCGGCGAGGTCAACAACGCCATCTCGCTGCTCGCCGCCCAGTCCAAGTACGGCGTGGTCGAGGGCACCAAGGCCTGGGAGGCTTTCCGGGAGCGCAACGACCCGGAAGCCGCGCTCACCGTCCACAACGGCGAGAGCTTCCCGTACGCCGGCAAGCCGGACAGCCCGCAGGGCGAGGCCCTGCCCGACGCCGGTTCGGTGACCCAGGAACAGCTCGTCTACGACCGCACCGGCAGCGCGGCCACCGCGAGCGCCACCGGCGCCACGGCCGCGGCGGCCAAGACGTCGCTCACCTCGGCCAGGCGCGGTATGTCCAACGCCCTCGTGGTCAGCGGCAAGCACACCGCCAGCGGCCACCCGATCGCCGTCTTCGGTCCGCAGACCGGCTATTTCGCGCCACAGCTGCTCATGCTCCAGGAGATCCAGGGACCCGGACTCAGCGCCCGGGGCGCCTCCTTCGCGGGCTTGAGCATGTACGTCGAACTCGGCCGCGGCCAGGACTACTCCTGGAGCGCGACGACCTCCGGCCAGGACATCATCGACACCTACGCCGTCGAGCTGTGCCAGGACGACTACCACTACCTCTACCACGGCACCTGTACGGCGATGGACAAGGTCGAGCGGACCAACTCCTGGAAGCCCACCGTCGCCGACGGCACCGCGGCCGGCTCGTACCGGATGCAGGTCTACCGGACGAAGTACGGTCCCGTGGCCTACCGCGCGACCGTGGGCGGCAAGAAGGTCGCGTACACCACCCTGCGCTCCTCCTTCATGCACGAGGCCGACTCGATCATCGGCTTCCAGATGCTCAACGACCCGGACTACGTGAAGAGTCCGGCGACCTTCCAGAGCGCGGTGCAGCACATCAACTACACCTTCAACTGGTTCTACGCCGACTCGGCGCACACCGCGTACTACAACAGCGGCGACAACCCGGTGCGGGCGAACGGGGTCGACGCCGAGTTCCCCGTGTGGGCGCAGGCCGCGTACGAGTGGCAGAACTGGGACCCGGCCACGAACACCGCCTCCTACACCCCGGCTTCCGCGCACCCCAACTCGGTGGACCAGGACTACTACATCTCCTGGAACAACAAACAGGCCAAGGACTACACGACGGCCTCCTGGGGCAACGGCTCGGTGCACCGCGGCGACCTGCTGGAGGACCGGGTCGCGAAGCTGGTCGCGGCGGGCGGTGTGACCAGGTCCGCGCTGGTGAAGGCGATGGCCGACGCGGCGCTCGCCGATCTGCGGGCCGAGGACGTGCTCCCCGACCTGCTGAAGGTCGTCAACAGCTCCCCGGTCACCGACTCCACGGCCGCGGCGGCGGTGAGCAAGCTGTCCGCGTGGGTGACGGCGGGCGCCAAGCGAAAGGAGACCTCGGCCGGCTCGCACACCTACGCCGACGCCGACGCGGTCCGCATCCTGGACGCCTGGTGGCCGCTGCTGGTGAAGGCGGAGTTCCAGCCCGGACTCGGCAGTGACCTCTACACCGCGTTCGGCGGCAACCTCCCCATCGACGAGGCGCCGTCGGCGGGGCACGGACCGACCGGCTCGCACGCCGGAAGCTCCTTCCAGTACGGATGGTGGAGCTATGTCGACAAGGACATCCGGGCGGTGCTGGGGGAGTCCGTGCAGGGCGGCCTGCCGCAGAAGTACTGCGGCGCCGGCAGCCTCAGTGCCTGCCGGGACACCCTGATCAGCACGCTGAAGGAGGCGGCGGGCAAGACCGCGGCCACCGTCTACCCCGGCGACGACCAGTGCTCGGCGGGCGACCAGTGGTGCGCCGACTCGATCGTCCAGCGGACGCTCGGCGGCATCAAGCACGGCAAGATCAGCTGGCAGAACCGGCCGACCTACCAGCAGGTCGTCGAGTACACCTCACACCGGTGAGCACGGACCGGCGCCGGTAGGAGTGGCCGGCACCGGAGAGCGGCGGCGGGTCAGCGGACGCGGCCCGCCGCCAGCACCAACTGCGCCAGCTCGCGATGGCAGATGTCGCTGTGCGCACCCGAGGGGGCCCCGCCCCGGCGCACCACGGCGCCGGCGTCGACGTTCACACATCCCGAGACCGGCAGCCGGGTGCGCAGGGCCTCCGCGAGCGTGAGGGTCCGGGTCCCCGGCACCCCCTGCACCCCGTCGTGGCCCATCGCGCCCCACTTGGCGCCCAGCGCGCGGCCGAGGTCGAAGTCCGCCGCGACGGACCGGGAATCGCCCGCCATCCGCGAGGCCAGCGGGTAGATCGTGCCCAGCGCCGAGTCGAAGCGGGAGTAGCAGCACACCAGCGGGCCGTCGATCCGGTTGTGCTGCCCGTCCAGCACGCCGCTCGCCCGCGCGTCGTGCGGCAGGCGCGCCGCGAACGCGTAGTGCGAGAAGGCGCCTTGGAGCAGCGTCACCGACTTCACCGTGCGCACCCCCGGAGGCAGCCCGCGCAGCGCGAACGAGACCAGCCGGCCGCCGAAACTGTGCCCGACCAGATGCACGCGCACCTCCGGCGCCGCTGCCGCGAGCCGGCCGATCGCCCGCCCGAGCCCGCGCTCACCGACGGTGCCCGCGCGTCGCTTCATCGCGTAGTACGTGGCCTGGCGCAGCAGTTCGTGGGCCCCGTCCCAGAGCCGGGGCAGCGCGAACGTGGCGGCGCCGGGGTTCTCGGCCTCGGCGAGCGCCTGCGCGAACTCACCGCACGCCGTCGCCGTGTCCCCGAAGAGCATCTCGGGATCGCTCTCCGGCACACCCGCGGCCAGGGTGTCCGCCGCGAACGAGGTCTGCGGTCCCTGCGGCCGGACCTCGACGAGCAGCCGCACGAGACGGCCGAACTCCTCCAACGAGGCTCCCTCGTCCGGCTGTTGCTCGAGCAGCCGGGCGATCTGTTCGACCACGGTGGCGCGGCCGGGGAAGACCTCCAGCAGCGCGTGCCGGGTGTTCTTGCCGAGAGCCGGGCGCGCCTCAGGAGCGACGTCGACCGCCACCGACCTGGGGAAGTCCGGGATCGGCTCGTCCGAGAAGCGCATCGAGGGCCACATCACGCCCACGTAGCCGAGGCGCGCGGCCGGCGTGAGCTCCGGGAGGGGTTCGAAGAAGCGGCTGCAGAGGCGGGTGGCCCCCGAACGGTCGCTGTTCCAGCCGTGGGTGAAGACGATCAGGTCACGGACCCCGCGTCGCGGCACTTCTTCGATCCACCGGTCCCGCTCGCGGCCGTCGGCGTCCCCGTCCGCGTCGAACGTCAGCTCCCAGTAGGGAGTGACACTCACTGCCGGATCCGTCATGACAGGCCCCCTGACCCCGCGGGCGGTGCGATATGGGCGCATCGTCCACCCGGCGGGGGCAGTTGGCCAGATGTCACGACTCATCCATCGCGCATCCGTCACTCGTCCGTGGAAGTAGGCGGCGGATCACTTGTAGATGAGGTAGTGCTTCCGAACCTTGCGGAAGGCCTCCAGCTCGTCCTGCCAGGCCGCCACGACCTCGTCCGTGTGCGCGCCCGCGTCGATCATCGTGCGCACCAGCGTCGAGCCCGTCAGCTTGTCGATCCAGTTGTCGGAGCGCCAGGCGAAACCGCTCCAGACCTTCTTCGCGGTCACCAGCAGGGCGATTCCGGTGCGGACAGGTTCGAACGCCGCCCGGTCGTGCACATGGATCTGGACACCCCCGATGGTCCTGCCCTGGAACTTGGAGAAGGTGGGAGCGAAGTACGCCTCTCTGAAGTGCACACCGGGCAGAGCGAGTTCACCGGCCGCCGCGGCCCAGCTCCCGTCGACGCCCTCCGCGCCGAGGAGTTCGAACGGCCGCGTCGTACCGCGCCCCTCCGACAGGTTCGTCCCCTCGAAGAGACACGTCCCGGAGTAGACCAACGCGGTGTCCGGCGTCGGCATGTTCGGGCTCGGCGGCACCCAGGGCAGCCCCCAGGCGTCGTAGAACTCCCCGCGCTTCCAGCCCGACATCTGCACGGTGTCCAGTTCCACGGGCGCCGTCAGGAACTCCCCGTTGAAGAGCCGGGCCAGCTCCGCCACCGTCATGCCGTGCGCCTGCGCGATGGGCTGACGCCCGACGAACGTCGCGAACTCCTTGTGCAGGACCGGACCCTGGGCCGCGCGGCCGGTGACCGGGTTCGGCCGGTCGAGCACCACGAACCGCTTGCCGGCGAGCTGCGCCGCCTCCATGCAGTCGTACAGCGTCCAGATATAGGTGTAGAAGCGGGCTCCCGCGTCCTGGATGTCGAAGACGACGGTGTCCACGCCGGATGCGGTGAAGATGTCGGCGAGTGCCTGACCGCTCTTCAGATACGTGTCGTAGACCGGGAGTCCGGTCGCCGGGTCGTCGTAGCGGCCCTCGGACCCGCCCGCCTGCGCGGTGCCCCGGAAGCCGTGCTCGGGGCCGAAGACGGCGACCAGGTTCACGCGGTCGTCGGCGTGCATCACGTCGACGATGTGCCGGACGTCGCGGGTGACGCCCGTGGGGTTGGTGACCATGCCGACGCGCCCGCCGCCGAGTTGGGCGTACCCGGCCCCGGCGAGGCGCTCGAAGCCGGTGCGGAGCCGGTGGCCGGTGTACTCGGAGGCCTCGGCGGGCAGGGGAGTCAGGGCCGCCGCGGCGGTACCGGCCACGAGCAGTGACCGTCGGGACATGCGCATGGTGTGACCTCCGTGATCGCGGAAGGTTGACACAGGCACGCTAAGGGCTGCCGGGGGAAGTTCGTAGGGCGCGGATGCCCCCGGCCTGTCGTGGCTTCTCCCGAGGTAGCCCGCGCGCTGCCGGGAACCCTTCCCTTGTTACATACCGACTGGTTAGTCTGTCGTCGCAGCAGAGCCGTGAGCGTCGCGTCGAAGGAGACCCAAGGTGGAAGCCGTGCAGGGTGCGGGAGTGGTTGTCACCGGAGCGGGGGGTGGCATCGGGGCCGCGCTGGCCCGCCGTTTCGCCGCCCAGGGAGCGCGGGTCGTGGTCAACGACCTCGACGCGGACAAGGCGAAGGCCGTGGCCGACGAGATCGGCGGCACAGCGGTCCCGGGGGACGCCTCCCTGATCGTGGCCGAGGCGCGGGACGCCCTCGGCGGCACGGTCGACGTCTACTGCGCCAACGCGGGAGTCGCCTCGGGCGGCTCCGAAGCGGCCGGAGAGAAGGTCTGGGCCCTCGCCTGGGACGTCAACGTGATGGCGCACGTACGCGCCGCCGAGGCGCTGCTGCCGGACTGGCTGGAGCGCGGCAGCGGCCGTTTCGTCTCCACCGTCTCGGCGGCCGGACTGCTCACCATGATCGGCGCCGCGCCGTACAGCGTCACCAAGCACGGCGCGTACGCGTTCGCCGAGTGGCTGTCGCTGACGTACCGCCACCGCGGTCTGAAGGTGCACGCGATCTGTCCGCAGGGTGTGCGCACCGACATGCTCGACGCGACCGGCAGCGCGGGCGACCTCGTGCTCCAGCCGACCGCCATCGAGCCGGATGCCGTCGCCGACGCGCTCATGAAGGGGATCGAGGAGGACCGCTTCCTGATCCTCCCGCACCCCGAGGTCGCCGGTTACTACCAGGCGCGGGCCGCCGACCCCGACCGCTGGATGACGAACATGAACCACCTCCAGCAGAAGTGGGAGACCACCGAGTGACCCGCTACGCCGACCGGCCCTGGGTGGCCCTGCTCAACGAGGCGCAGCGTGGCCCGGTGAGCCCCGCCGACACCCTCGTCCACGCTCTCCGGGACGCGGTCGCGCACACCCCGGACCGGACCGCGCTCGCCTACTTCGACGGGCGGCTGAGCTACCGCGAGGTCGACGAGCTGAGCGACTCCGTCGCCGGGCACCTCGCCGCACGCGGGCTGGAGCGGGGCGACCGGGTCGCGATCATGCTCCAGAACTCCCCGCACTTCGTGCTCGCCCTGCTCGGCGCCTGGAAGGCCGGCGCGACGGTCGTGCCGGTCAACCCGATGTACAAGTCCGGCGAGGTCCGGCACGTCCTGCACGACGCGGAGGTGAGCGCCCTCGTCTGCTCCGACCGCGCCTGGGACGCGTATCTGCGCGAGACCGCCGCCGACTCGCCCGTACGTGCCGTCCTGACGGCCTGCGAGCTGGACTTCCAGACCCGCGACGACCCGCGCGTGCTGGCCTTCGAGCGACTGCCCGTGGACGCGGGGGCCGACGATCTCGTCGCCGTCGCCCGGCATGGACACAAGGCGCCCGGCGGCCGAGGCCTCGGCCCGTCCGACATCGCGCTGATCAGCTACACCTCGGGCACCAGCGGCACCCCCAAGGGAGCCACCAACACGCACGGCAACATCATGTACAACGCCGAGCGGCAGCGGACCGGCCTCGCGCTGCCCGAGGCACCCGTGTACTTCGCGATGGCGCCGCTGTTCCACATCACCGGGATGGTCTGCCAGCTCGCCGCCTGCCTCGACAGCGCCGGCACGCTGGTCCTCGCGTACCGCTTCGAGGCGGGGGTCGTGCTCGACGCGTTCGCCGAGCACCGGCCGCTCTACACGGTGGGCCCCTCCACCGCCTTCATGGCGCTGGCCGCCCACCCGGCGGTCACGCCGGACCACTTCTCCTCCTTCGTGAACATCTCCTCCGGCGGTGCCCCGCTGCCGCCGGCCCTCGTCGAGAGGTTCCGGGACGCCCTCGGGCCGTACATCCGCAACGGCTACGGGCTCACCGAGTGCACCGCCCCGTGCGCCTCCGTGCCGCCGGGCCTGGAGGCGCCGGTGGACCCGGCCTCCGGGACCCTCGCGGTCGGCGTGCCGGGCCCGGAGTCGGTCGTACGCATCGTCGACGACCTGGGCGAAGAGGTCCCCTTCGGAGAACAGGGAGAGATCCTCGTACGCGGTCCGCAGGTGGTGCCGGGCTACTGGAACCGCCCCGAGGCCACCGCCGAGACCTTCCCGGGCGGCGAGCTGCGCACCGGCGACATCGGATTCATGGACGCGAACGGCTGGCTCTACGTGGTCGACCGCAAGAAGGACATGATCAACGCGTCCGGCTTCAAGGTGTGGCCGCGCGAGGTCGAGGACGTCCTCCACACCCACCCGGCGGTGCGGGAGGCGGCCGTCGTCGGCATCCCCGACGGCTACCGCGGAGAGACCGTCAAGGCGTACATCAGCCTGCGTCCGGGTGCTTCCGAGGACCCCGACGCGCTGGCCGCGTACTGCAGGGAGAGACTGGCCGCCTACAAATATCCGCGGCAGGTGGTGATCCTGCCCGAATTGCCGAAGACGGCGAGTGGGAAGATCCTCCGTCGGGAACTGCGTTCCCGGTCCGAGGACTCCCAGTAGACGACAGCTATAGGTGTGAATGCCCGGAAGGCAGGTGGCGGCAGTGCCCAGGACGACGGACGGTGACGGTACGCCCGTCCCGCAGCGGCTGCTCGCCGCCGCCACCCGGCTCTTCGCGGAGCAGGGCTACGACCGCACCTCGGTGCAGGAGATCGTCGAGGCGGCGGGCGTCACCAAGGGGGCGCTGTACCACTACTTCGGCTCCAAGGACGATCTGCTGCACGAGGTCTACGCCCGCGTGCTGCGCCTCCAGCAGGAGCGGCTGGACGCGTTCGCGGACGCGGACGCGCCGGTCGAGGAGCGGCTGCGGGGCGCGGCGGCCGACGTGGTCGTGACGACCATCGACAATCTCGACGACGCCTCGATCTTCTTCCGGTCGATGCACCACCTCGGCCCCGAGAAGCTCAAGCAGGTGCGGTCCGAGCGCCGCCGCTACCACGAGCGCTTCCGCGCCCTGATCGAGGAGGGCCAGAAGAAGGGCGTCTTCTCCACGGCCACCCCCGCCGACCTGGTCGTCGACTACCACTTCGGCTCGGTCCACCACCTGTCGACGTGGTACCGGCCCGACGGGCCGCTCGGCCCCCAGGAGGTCGCCGACCACCTGGCGGACCTCCTGCTGCGCGCACTGCGCCCGTAGCCGCCGGCCGAGGCACGGACAGCACACTGCGGCCCCACCGGACGGTGGGGCCGCAGTGCCGTGCTCACACGCTTCCGGTCACACGTACTTCTTGATCTCCCGGTGCGCCAGCGAACGCTGGTGGACCTCGTCGGGTCCGTCGGCGAGCTTCAGCGTCCGCGCGGCGGCCCAGAGCTCGGCCAGCGGGAAGTCCTGGCTGACACCGCCCGCGCCGTGCAGCTGGACGGCCTTGTCGAGGATGTCGACGACCGTGCGGGGAGTGGCGATCTTGATGGCCTGGATCTCCGTGTGGGCACCCTTGTTGCCGACCGTGTCCATCATCCAGGCCGTCTTCAGGACCAGCAGACGCAGCTGCTCGACGGCGACCCGCGCGTCGGCGATCCAGTTCTGGACGACACCCTGCTGGGCCAGCGGCTTGCCGAACGCCGTACGGGACACCGCGCGCCGGCACATCAGCTCGATGGCCCGCTCGGCCATGCCGATCAGCCGCATGCAGTGGTGGATCCGGCCCGGACCGAGCCGCGCCTGCGCGATGGCGAAACCGCCGCCCTCCTCGCCGACCAGGTTGCTCGCCGGGACCCGGACGTGATCGAAGACGACCTCCGCGTGCCCGCCGTGCGAGTGGTCCTCGTAGCCGTACACCTGCATCGCGCGCCGGACGTCCAGGCCCGGTGTGTCGCGCGGGACCAGGATCATCGACTGCTGGCGGCGGATGTCGGCGCCGTCCGGGTCCGTCTTGCCCATCACGATGAAGATCTTGCAGTCGGGGTTCATCGCCCCGGAGATGTACCACTTGCGGCCGGTGATGACGTAGTCGTCGCCGTCGCGCTCGATCAGCGTGGTGATGTTCGTGGCGTCCGAGGAGGCGACCTCGGGCTCCGTCATCGCGAACGCGGACCGGATCTCACCGGCGAGCAGCGGCTCCAGCCACTGCTTCTTCTGCCGCTCGTCGCCGAACTGGGTGAGTACTTCCATGTTGCCGGTGTCCGGAGCGGCGCAGTTCAGCGCGGTGGGCGCCAAGTGCGGGCTGCGGCCCGTGATTTCGGCGAGCGGGGCGTACTGGAGATTGGTCAGCCCGGCGCCGTACTCGGAGTCCGGCAGGAAGAGGTTCCACAGTCCCTGCCTGCGGGCCTCGGCCTTCAACTCGCCGACCACGGCGGGCGTGTCCCAGGGGGAGGCCAGCAGGGCGCGCTGCTCCTCCGCGACGGCCTCCGCCGGATAGACGTACTCGTCCATGAAGGCGAGCAGCTTCTGGCGCAGTTCTTCGGTGCGCGCGTCGAATCCGAAGTCCATGACGGATCAGCCTTCCTGAAGGGTGGTCAGGCCGTGCTCGATGAAGACGGGGGTCAGTTCGCCGATGCGGTCGAAGCCCGCACCGACGGTCTGGCCCTTCGTGTAGCGGTAGTGGATGCCCTCCAGGATCACGGCGAGCTTGAACCACGCGAACGCCGTGTACCAGGAGACCGCGGACACGTCGCGCCCCGAGCGCGTGGCGTACCGTTCGACGATCTCGGCTGCCTCCGGATGTCCGGCGGCCGAAGCGGTCGTGCTGATGGGGGAGTTGGGCAGGTCGAGCCGCGTGCTGTACATGACGAGCAGGCCCAGGTCGGTCAGCGGATCGCCGAGCGTGGACATCTCCCAGTCCAGGATCGCCCTGATCCGGTCGTCGGGCCCGATCAGCACGTTGTCGAGCCGGTAGTCGCCGTGCACGACGGTGGGCGCGGGAGAGCCGGGCAGTTCGCGCCCCAGGGCGGCGTGCAGCTCGTCGATCCCGGCGAGCTCGCGGTTCCTGGAGGCGTCCAGTTGCTTGCCCCAGCGGCGCAGCTGCCGGTCCAGGAAGCCCTCGGGGCGGCCGAAGTCGGCGAGACCCACTTCGGCCGGGTCCACCGAGTGCAGTTCGACCAGGGTGTCCACCAGCCCGAGCACCGCGTCGCGGGTGCGCTGCGGGCCGAGCGGGGCGAGCTGGTCGGCGGTGCGGAACGGGGTGCCCTCCACGAACTCCATGACGTAGAACGGGGCGCCGACCACCGAGTCGTCCTCGCACAGCAGCACGGGGTTCGGGACCGGCACGGCCGTCGGGTGCAGCGCGCTGATCACCCGGTGCTCACGCTTCATGTCGTGCGCCGTGGCCAGCACATGGCCCAGCGGAGGCCGCCGTACGACCCACCGGGCCGTGCCGTCGGAGACCGCGTAGGTGAGGTTCGACCGTCCGCCCTCGATCAGCCGGCCGGTCAGCGGGCCGTTCACCAGTCCGGGCCGCTCATGGTCGAGCAGGCCGCGCAACCGGTCGAGATCGAGACCTGGCGGGTGGTCCGTGCTCATCATTGCTCCTCAGCACACGGGAACGGGACGTGACTATGATGCCGACCAGTCGGTATGTCGTCCAGCGGCTGCGCGAAACGTGATCGGCGTCTCCCCCGGAATGCGCGAACCGGGGGAGACGCCGTCGGGGCCGAGAGGTCAGCGGGTCAGTGGTCGTCCCAGTGGCCGTCGTGCTCGGCGTGCCGGTGGCCGTCGTGCAGATAGTCGAGATGGTCGCCGTGCGCCACGGCCGGGTGCCCGCAGCCCTCGCCGTGCTGATGGCCGTGCCGGTCGTGCGCCACATGGCCGCTCGGCTCGCACTCGTCCCAGTGCCCCGAGTGCTCGCGGTGCAGATGCCCGTCGTGCGCGTAGTCGACGTGGTCCTCGTGGCGTACCTCGGTGTGACCGCAATTCGGGCCGTGGACGTGCTGGTGGGTGGGGTGCTCCTGGTGAAGGGTGGTCATCGTGCTCACCTTCGGCTGTGACGTGAAGTGGGTGGTCCGCGAGAGGCGGGAGTGGGGCCAAGAGACTGCCCGCGAGGCGCGGGGGTGGGCGACGACCCAGGCTAGCGCCCCAAAGTGTCCCCATTTCGACCATTTCATGTCGCGTGGCGTCCGAGTACCCCTAGAACACCAACGCCACGGCGCACACGACGAACGCCAACGTGCACAGGGTCGCCGCCGTCGCCTGACGGGGAGCGAGGACGGCCGGGCCGGCCGGGCCCGAGGCCGCCAGTGTCCGGATGCGGCGGTGGGCGAGGGCGAGGAAGGCCAGCCAGAGGACGCAGCAGAACGCGCACGCCACGATCCCGGCGGCGGAGCCGCTGTCGTGCAGGGCCGCCTTCGCCGCGAGCACGGCGACGACGGTGCTCGAGAGGGTCGTACGACGCCAGGCCAGCCGTGTGCGTTCCGGCTGGAGGCCCGGGTCCCGTTCCTCCCGGACGGGCCCGGTCATCCCGCCCAGCCGACGAGGACGACGACGACCATCGCGACCGCGACGACCGCGACGACGATGCTCAGTACCGCCGGGAACCGCGACACCGGCAGGTCCTCGCCGCGGCGCATCGCCCGCTCGCAGCGCACCCAGTGGTTGACGGCCCGCAGCGAGCAGAGCACGCCGGCCGCCAGCAGTGCCAGGGCGAGGCCCACCCGCCAGGCCCAGCGCAGGTCCGGCAGGAACTGGTCCACGGCGAAACCCCCGCCGATGAGAGCGAGCGCGGTGCGCAGCCAGGCCAGAAAGGTCCGCTCGTTGGCCAGGGAGAACCGGTAGTCGGGGGTTCCGCCCTCCTCCCGGATCTCCTGGGGCGCGAACCACAACCGGACATTACGCACGAGTTCGATCACGTCCAGACCCTACCGGGGAGCCCTCCACGGGAGGCTGCCGGTGCCGCCCGTCACCGTTCGGGCCGTGAGTGTCCCCCGTCGCCCGCCGGCCACGGGGTACCCGCGTCCGGTCTCGCCCCGGCCCGGGACCCGCTGCTCAGTCCATCGCCCGGTAGTCCCTGAGCCGCTCGTGCGCCGCCAGCCCGTCCGGGACCCACGTCCACTCCGACAGCCGGCGCTCCACCTCGTCCTCGGTGAGGAAGTCGTGCCAGGCGACCTCCTCCACCTGCGGGTTCACCGGAAGCTCGCAGCGGACCTCGTACACGGCCGACCACCAGGCCGCTCCGGCCCCGTCGTCGTACAGGAACGTGAAGAGGGGGGTCGGCCGGGGAAGCCCGGAGACGCCGAGTTCCTCCTCGGCCTCGCGGAGCGCGGCGTCGTCGTAGGACTCGCCCGCGCCGACGACTCCGCCGACGAACATGTCGTAGAGGGAGGGGAACACCAGTTTGGTGGGGGTGCGCCGATGGACGAAGATCCGGCCTTCGGCGTCCCGCGCCTGGATGAACACGCAGCGGTGGCGCAGCCCGCGCGCGTACGCCTCCCCGCGAGGGGACTGCCCGATGACCCGGTCGTTCTCGTCCACGATGTCGAGGATCTCGTCAGCGGCACTCATGGAACCATCCAAGCAGCATGCGGCAGGGCCGGCTTCCTCGATGCCGCCGGAGATCCCGCGAGGCTGATGCGGCCGGAGATCCCGGGAAGGCCATTGGGTCCGGAGATCCCGGGAGGCCGATGCCGCCGGAGATCCCGCGAGGCTAGTGCGGCTGGAGATCCCGGGAGCGCTCCGGCTCGGCCGTGCCCGAGGGCATCGCCGGGTGCATCCCCAGCAGGACGATCCCCGTCACGACGGCCGCGAGCCCCGCGGCCTGCCAGGCGAGGGCTCCGGCGTCGGTGCGGAGCTGGTCACCGAGGAAGCCCACCCCGCAGGCGATGCCGGCCAGCGGCTGGGCTGCGGTGAGCGCGGGCAGCGACATCCGCAGGGGTGCGGTCTCGAAGGCGCTCTGGACCAGGATCAGACCGGTGACGCCGAGGACGAGGACCGCGTACGGCTGCCAGCCGGTGAGCAGCTCGCTCCAGCCGCCGTCCCCGAACCGCTGGCCGCTGACCCGGGTGAGCGCGTCCTGCAGGCCGTAGAGCAGCCCGGCGGCCGTGGCGAGCAGCACGGGTCCGGCGCTCAGCCGTGACCGCTTCGCGTAGGTGGTGAGCAGCAGGGCGAGCCCGACCACGATCCCGATGATCAGCCAGTGCCGCAGCGGGTCGTCGACGGCGTCGCCACCCTGCGGCTGCCCGGCCACGATGAACGCCGAGACACCGCCCGCGAGCAGCAGGAGCCCGGCCCAGCCCTGCCGGCCCAGCGGCTGTTTGGTCTGGTGGCGGGAGAGCGCGAGCGCGAAGAGCAGGTTGGTCGCCAGGAGCGGCTCGACCAGCGTGACCTCGCCCTTGCCGAGCGCGATCGCGCCGAGCACCATGCCGCAGACCATGAGTCCGATGCCGCCCAGCCAGCGCGGGACCCGGATGAGGTCGATCAGCAGGCGGGGGGAGAGGAAGTCGCTCAGCGGGGCGTGCGAGGCCGCGTTCTGCTGGAGCACGAAGCCGAAACCCAGACAGCAGGCCGCGCTCACGGCGAGGACCAGAACCAGAACCGACACGCTGGGTACCTCGAAACATCGGGAGTCGGGGGCCACGGTTGAGATTCCCGCCGACTCTAGTGCCAAGGGCCGGGAGCCTGCCCCGGGAGAACCCGGAACCAGGCGGTTGACTCGGTCACCTTTCTTGCCGAAGGATCTGACCGATCAGTAACAAGTGCTGGTCGCCCGCAGGGGTCGACCACCACCAATGTCTCACCAACCAGCGATGCTGCCGATCGGATCGTGACAAACGTCATCAAGTCGTCCGTGCGACGGTGACCGATCCGACCGGTCGGAATGCCGAGAGGACGGGCCCATGGCCTACGACGCAGATGTGATCGTCATCGGAGCGGGCCTGGCGGGGCTCGCGGCGACCGCGGAGCTCGTCGACGCGGGCCGCAAGGTGATCCTCCTCGACCAGGAGCCCGAGCAGTCGATCGGCGGCCAGGCGCACTGGTCCTTCGGCGGGCTCTTCTTCGTCGACTCGCCCGAGCAGCGCCGCATGCGGATCAAGGACAGTCACGCGCTCGCCCTCCAGGACTGGATGGGCACGGCCGCCTTCGACCGGCCCGAGGACCACTGGCCGCGTCAGTGGGCCGAGGCGTACGTCGACTTCGCGGCCGGCGAGAAGCGGCCCTGGCTGCACGGGCAGGGGGTCCGCTTCTTCCCCGTGGTCGGCTGGGCCGAGCGCGGCGGCTACGACGCCAACGGGCACGGGAACTCCGTGCCGCGCTTCCACATCACCTGGGGAACCGGGCCCGGCCTCGTCGCGCCCTTCGAGCGGCGGGTACGGGAGGGAGTCGCCCGCGGTCTGGTCGAGCTGCGGTTCCGCCACCGGGTCACCGCTCTGTCCCGCAGCGCGGGCTCCGTCGACACCGTCACCGGAGAGATCCTGGAGCCGTCCGGCATCGAGCGCGGCCAGGCCAGCAGCCGCGCGGTCACCGGCGCCTTCGAACTCACGGCCCAGGCCGTGATCGTCACCTCCGGCGGCATCGGCGGCAACCACGACCTCGTCCGCGCCAACTGGCCCGAGCGGCTGGGCACTCCGCCCGAGCGGATGATCTCCGGTGTACCCGCGCACGTCGACGGCGCGATGCTCGGGATCGCCGAGGGGGCCGGCGCCCGCCTCATCAACCGCGACCGCATGTGGCACTACACCGAGGGCATCCAGAACTGGAACCCCATCTGGGACAAGCACGGCATCCGCATCCTGCCGGGCCCCTCCTCCCTCTGGCTGGACGCGCGCGGCAACCGGCTGCCGGTACCGCTCTTCCCGGGCTTCGACACCCTCGGCACCCTCGAACACATCATGCGGACCGGGTACGACTACACCTGGTTCGTGCTCGACCAGAAGATCATCGGCAAGGAGTTCGCGCTCTCCGGTTCCGAGCAGAACCCCGATCTGACCGGCAAGTCGATCCGGGGCGTCATCGGGCGGGCCCGGGCCGATGTGCCCGCTCCGGTCAAGGCGTTCATGGACCAGGGTGTCGACTTCGTCGTCGAGAAGGACCTCGGCGCGCTGGTACGGGGGATGAACGCGCTCACCGAGAAGCCGCTCATCGACGAGGCGGCCCTGCGCCGCGAGATCGTCGCGCGCGACCGCGAGATCGCCAACCCCTTCACCAAGGACCTCCAGGTCATGTCGATCCGCGGGGCCCGCAACTACCTCGGCGACAAGCTGATCCGCACCGCGACCCCGCACCGCATCCTCGACCCCAAGGCGGGCCCGCTGATCGCGGTGCGCCTGAACATCCTGACCCGCAAGACCCTCGGCGGCCTGGAGACGGATCTCTCCTCGCGGGTGCTGACCGAGGGCGGAGAGCCGCTGGAGGGCGTGTACGCCGCCGGTGAGGCCGCCGGGTTCGGCGGCGGCGGAGTCCATGGATACCGGTCGCTGGAAGGCACCTTCCTCGGCGGCTGCCTCTTCTCGGGCCGTACGGCTGGCCGGGCGGCGGCCAAGGCGGTGGGCTGATCACGTCCGGAGGGGGACGGCCGTCCACGTCGCCGGAACGGGACGGCCGTCCCCGTCATGCGGAGGGGACGGCCGTCCCCGTCATGGGGACTGGACCGCCGTCCATGTCCTGCGGATCGGGTGGCCGTCCATGTCCTGTGGGCGGGGCGGCCGTTGTCATCAGGACAGGGCCGCCGTTCGCGTTGTAGGGATGCGTCGGCCGTTCACGTCACCGGGACAAGGCGGCTGTTCAGGGCGTTGTGGGGCGATGCCTGTCAACTGTGTGTCATACAGGGGTAGTTGACACGTGTAGCACGATGGCCGGAGCTTGACTTGAACCCGTGGCTCCGGGTTTGCTGTGCGTGATCACACTTTGACGAACCGCGCCTGTGAGGTTGAGCAGCGGTGTCACCACCCCCACCTCCTTTGGGCCGCGGTCGCAAGCGGGCGGCCCATGCCTTCGACGCCGCCCTCGACGACGCCGAACTCGTAGCCGCACGCACCTCGTTGGGCCAGGGGCGGTGGACCGATGTCCGCGCCCTCCTCGCGGCGACCGGCGAGGACTGGGACCGCCGCGGACACCGCGTCACCGTCCTCGCGCAGGAGTCCGCGACCCTCGCCTGGGCCCGTGACTGGCAGCTCGCCGAGCCGGAGTCCCCCGACGCGGCCGCACTCCTCGGCTGCGCCACCGTGGAACGCGCCCTGCACGGCAAGGCGCGTCCGGAGCACGCCCGTGACGCCTGCCGTGCGGCGGCGGCGCTCGCACCGGCCGACCCCACCCCGTGGCTCGGACTGCTCCTCCTGGAGCGCTCGCTCGGCACCGAGGAGGACGTGGTCCGGCTCTTCGACGAGGTGCGCCACCGGCACGCCGGCCATCACCACGCGCATCACCTGATGGTCGCCCGGCTCGCCGAGCGCCGCGCCGCGGCGGGCCGGGACCCTCTGCATGAGGTGTACGACTTCGCCAACTGGGCGGCCGAACAAGGGCCCGCCGACTCGCCGCTCGCGATCCTTCCTGTCGTCGCGCACGCCGAGCGCTTCCGTGTGCTCGCCGGCTCCGGGAGCGAGGCCACCGACCCGGTCGCCTCGGGCCACTGGGCCGGGCGCCGGGCCCGCCAGGTGATGAAGGCCGCCTTCGACTGGTGGCTGGAGTGGGAGCACCAGGACCATCCCCGACGGCTCGTCGACCTCAACTTCCTTGCTCACGCCAAGGTCTGCGAGGGCCGGGACGCCGAGGCCGCCGCCCTGTTCCATCGCATCGCGGAGCATGCCACCCCGGCTCCCTGGTCGTACCCGGACCGCGAGCCGTACCAAGCCTTCCGTGCCGCGCGCGACAGCGTGCTCGGCACGGGGTGAACGCCCCCGAAGACCAGACATCCGAAAGGACGACCCCGCGATGACGACGGGCAGTTCGAGCACATCGAGTACGTCGAACACGGGCAGACCGGCCGCCGACGACGGCATCAGCACGTTCAAGGGACAGGACCGCGCCCTGCGCGCCGGCCGGCTGGGCACGGGAGGTCTGCTGCTGTCCGTTCTCGCGGCGACCGCCCCGCTCATGGTGGTCGCGGGTGTCATGCCCGCAACATTCGCGGTGATGGGTATCGTCGGGCAGCCTCTGCTCTTCGTCATCCTCGGCATCGTCCTCGTGCTCTTCAGCGTCGGGTACGCCGAGATGAGCCGGCACGTCCACAACGCGGGCGCCTTCTACGCCTACATCTCGCGCGGGCTCGGCGGCACCCCGGGAGCGGGCGCCGCCGCGGTCGCGCTCGTCGCCTACAGCGCGCTCCAGGTCGGCATCTACGGACTCTTCGGCTTCGAGGTCTCCGGCCTGTTCGCCACCTACCTCGACACCCAGGTCGCCTGGTGGATACCGGCGCTGGCCGCCGTGCTCGTCGTCGGCGCGCTGGCCTGGCTGAAGATCGACGTCAACGCGTGGGTGCTCGGCGTGCTGCTCGTCATCGAGGTCACGCTCGTCGTCGTCTTCGACGTCGCGGCCGTCGGCGACCCGGCGGGTGAGGGACTGTCACTGCACGCCTTCAACCCGGACACGCTCACCGGAGCGGGCGTCGGCACCGCGCTGTGCTTCTGCATCGCGGCCTTCACCGGCTTCGAACAGGCCCCGGTGTACGCCGAGGAGACCAGCCGCCCGCACATCCTCGTGCCGCGCGTCATGTTCCTCGCCATCGGCTTCGTCGCCGTCTTCTTCGCGATCAGCTCCTGGGCGCTCACCGTCGCCACCGGACCCTCCGCGATCGTCGGGACCGCCCAGAAGCAGAGCGCCGGGCTGCTCTTCTTCCTCACCGAGTCACGGCTCGGCTCCACCTTCACGGACGTCCTGCACGTGCTGTTCGTGACCGGCATGTTCGCGGCGCTGCTCAGCTTCCACAACGTCGTGGCGCGGTACGCCTTCGCCATGGGACGCGAGGGTCTGCTGCCCAGCGCCTTCGGCCGGACCTCCGGCGCCAGCGGCGCCCCCGGCACGGGCTCGCTCCTGCACACCGTCGTCTCCCTGATCGTGGTCGGCGGCTTCGCCCTGGCCGACGACAAGCCGACCGGCGACCCGACCGCGCCCGTGCTGCAGCTGTTCACCTGGGGCGGCAACGTCGGAGCGCTCGGCGTCACCCTGCTGATGGCGTCCGCCTCGCTCTCGGTCGTCGTGTTCTTCGTCCGCCGCGGCGCGGCCCGCGCCCAGGCCTGGCGTCTGGTCACCTCCGTGATCGCGGGCATCGCCCTGCTCGTCATCGCGGTCTACACGGTCAAGGACTTCGACGTGCTCGTCGGCGCGGGTCCGGACTCCGCCCTGAACGTGCTGCTGCCCGCCGTCATCGGGGTCGCCCTGCTCGTCGGACTGGTCCAGGGACTGGTGCTGCGCTCCCGCAAGCCCGAGGCACACGCCCGGATCGGCCTCGGCAACGAGGCGTTCCAGTTGGACAAGGCGGCCGATTCCGCCTCCTGATGAGGCCCTCACGTCCTCTCCGGGGCCCCTGATCCCGGACACGACGTGCGAAGAGATGACGGAACGCTGACGGGCACCCGCCACCGCTGGATTTTGAGGGTGGCGGGTGCTCGAATCAGTGGGTGAACACTGAACGGCCCGGGGAACCGGACCCGGAGCGACCGCGATCGCGGAAACCGGAGCGGCCCGAGCCGCGGGAGCCGGAGCGGCCCGAGCCGACGGCCCCCGAAGAATCCGAGGAGCCCGGGGAGCGCGGCAGGCCCATCGGCCGACGGGTGCTGCTCGGCACGCTCGGACTCGGTGCCCTCGGCGTACTGACCGCGCCCACGCTCCAGCGGGGGATGGAGTCCTTCCTCGCCGGCGCCTCCGAGAAGGACCCCACCGGTCTGACCGGGCTGCTGCCCAACGGCGGCGGCTTCCGCTACTACTCGGTGGCCTCCTCCGTCCCGCACAAGAACGAGACGAACTACCGTCTCACCGTCGACGGCCTGGTCGACCACCCCACCAGCTACACCCTTGCCGACCTGCGCGCCCTGCCCCAGACCCGGCTGGTGCACGACGTCCAGTGCGTCACCGGCTGGCGTGTGCCCGGCACCCCCTTCGAGGGCGTACGCCTGTCCCACCTCCTCGACGCCGCCGGGGTGCGCCACTCGGCCGGGGCGATCCGCTTCACCTGCTTCGACGGGACGTACACGGAGAGCCTCACCCTGAGGCAGGCCCGCCGCGCGGACGTCCTGGTGGCCCTGCGCATGCAGGACAAGTCCCTCGGCCACAACCACGGCGGTCCCGTCCGCCTCTACGTGGCCCCCATGTACTTCTACAAATCCGCCAAGTGGCTCTCCGGCATCACCGTCACCGAGGACGTCCGTCCCGGGTACTGGGAGAACCGGGGGTACGACGTCGACGCCTGGGTCGGCCGTTCGAACGGACGCGACGATGAACCCACGAGTTGACGACACTCCGGCCGTGTCCGCGCACTCCTCCCACGTACGGCGCTTCAGCCGGGCCGAGCGCTGGGTGCACCGGGTCACGGCCCTGCTGATGGGTGTGTGCGTGGCCACCGCGGCCTGCCTCTACATCCCCCAGTTCGCCGAACTGGTCGGCCGCCGCGAACTCGTCGTCCGCGTCCACGAATGGGCCGGTCTGATGCTTCCGGTACCGGTCCTGGCGGGCCTGGCCTCCCGCGCGTTCCGCCGCGACCTGGGCTTCCTGAACCGCTTCGGCCCGCACGACCGGGTGTGGCTACGGGCGGCGCTGCGCCGCGACAAGGACCGGGAGTCCCGCCCCGCCGGGAAGTTCAACGCCGGACAGAAGATCTACGCCGCCTGGATCGCCGGGGCCACGCTGGTGATGGTGGGCACGGGCCTGCTGATGTGGTTCACCCACCTCACCCCGCTGATGTGGCGCACCTCGGCGACCTTCGTCCACGACTGGCTGGCCCTCACGATCGGGATCGTCCTCGCGGGCCACATCGGCATGGCGCTGGGTGACCCGGAGGCGCGGCGGGGGCTGCGTACGGGCTCGGTGAGCCGGCAGTGGGCCGACCGGGAACATCCGTTGTGGCGGCCGTGAGCGGACGCTCCGACGACGAACGACCCGCCGGACGGCCGGACTCGGCCGTCGGGCGGGTCGTCAGCGGACCGGCAGTACCTAGATGACCAGGGACAGCAGCAGCACCAGTCCTCCGGCCACCACCGAGATGATGGTCTCCATGACGGACCAGGTCTTGACGGTCTGACCGACGCTCAGACCGAAGTACTCCTTCACCAGCCAGAAGCCGGCGTCGTTGACATGGCTGAAGAAGAGCGAGCCCGCGCCGATCGCGAGGACGAGCAGCGAGGTGTGGGTGGTCGACATGTCGGCCGCGAGGGGCGCGACCAGACCGGCCGCCGAGATGGTGGCGACGGTCGCCGAGCCGGTCGCGAGACGGATCGCCACCGCGATCAGCCAGGCCAGCAGCAGCGCGGGGATCGACCAGTCCTCGGAGATCTCGAGGATCATCCGGCCCACGCCGGAGTCGATCAGGGTCTGCTTGAAACCGCCGCCCGCACCGACGATCAGCAGGATGCCCGCGATGGGGGCGAGGGACTTCTCGACCGTCGTCGAGATGCGCTCCTTGGTGAAGCCGGCCGCCCGGCCCAGGGTGAACATGCCCACGATCACGGCCGCGAGCAGGGCGATCAGCGGTGCTCCGACGACGTCGAAGACGCGCTGCGTCAGGTCCGTCGGGTCGTCGACGACGATGTCCACCAGCGCCTTGGCCAGCATCAGCACCACCGGCAGCAGCATGGTGGCGAGGGTCGCGCCGAAGCTGGGGCGCTTCTCCAGGTCCTCCGAGGCGCGCTGCGGGATCATGCGGTCGGGGGCCTGGACGTCCACCCAGCGGGCCGCGTACCGCGAGAACACCGGGCCGGCGACGATCACCGTCGGGATGGCGATCAGGACACCGAGGGCGAGGGTGATGCCGAGGTTCGCGTGCACCGCGTCGATCGCGACGAGCGGGCCGGGATGCGGCGGAATCAGACCGTGCATCACCGACAGGCCCGCGAGCGCCGGGATGCCGATGCGCATCAGCGAGTAGTTGCCGCGCTTGGCGACCATCAGGACCACCGGGATCAGCAGCACGATGCCGACCTCGAAGAACAGCGGCAGGCCGATCACCGAGGCGATCAGCACCATCGCCCACGGCATGGCGCGCCCGCCGGCCTTCGCGAGGATGGTGTCGACGATCTGGTCGGCGCCGCCCGAGTCGGCGAGCAGCTTGCCGAGGATCGCGCCGAGGGCGATCAGGACGCCCACGCCGGCCACGGTCGAGCCGAGTCCGCCGGTGAAGCTGACGATGACCTTGTCGAGCGGGGCGCCGGCGAACGCGCCTAGGGCCAGGGTGCCGATGGTCAGGGCCAGGAAGGCGTGCAGCTTGAACTTGGTGATGAGCAGGACGATGACGGCGATGCCCGCCAGCACGGCTATGCCCAGTTGAGCGTGGCCCGCCGAGGTGATCGGTTCGACGGTGTCCGCTGCCAGCATCTCGACACTGAGTCTGGTCACGGTGGTTCCCTTGCTTGAGAAACGGACGCGGGGAGGGTGGTACGCGAAGAAGGGCCTTCCGGACGGAAGGCAGGGGTGGTGAAGGCAGGGGTGGAGAAGACAGGGTGGAGAAGGCTCCGCCGCTTCGAGGGGCCGGGTCGGCACCATGAAGCGCGGGCGTCACCGCCGGGAGACGGTGTCACCGCGAGGGCGGCGTCACCGTCGGGGCGGGGTGAGACCGTCGAGCGCGGCCACGGCCCGTTCGGTGATCTCGTCGGGGCCGCCGGACACGTCCACACAGACCCCCGCCTCGTCCGCCGCCAGCGGCTGGAGCGTGGCGAACTGCGAGTCGAGGAGCGCGGCGGGCATGAAGTGCCCCTTGCGGTGCGACATCCGGTTCTCGATGAGTGCGCGGTCACCGGTGAGGTGGACGAAGACGACCCCGGGTGCCGCGGCCCGCAGCCGGTCCCGGTAACTGCGCTTCAGCGCCGAGCTGCTGACCACACCCCCGAGCCCGGCCCGGTCGTGCGCCCAGCGCCCGATGGCGTCCAGCCAGGGCCGGCGGTCCTCGTCGGTCAGCGGCGTCCCGGCCGTCATCTTGGCGATGTTGGCCTGCGGGTGGAAGTCGTCGCCCTCGGCGTACGGAACGCCGAGCCGGGCCGCCAGCAACGGACCGATGGTGGTCTTTCCGGTGCCTGCGACGCCCATGACCACGACGACATGGGGGGTGGGACTGTGCTGCATCGCGCTCTCGCTGTCTTCGTCGACATCTGATGTCGACGCCACTGAAACGTATTAGGTACGACGAATTCAAGAGTGTGTGACATATAAGTCTGACTTTTTGTTCTCGGCGTCATCCTCGTACGCTGGCCCCATGACCACACGGGGCCGGGGACTGCACGGACATGTACTGGAATCCCTCGGGCCGGCCATCACAGCGGGCGACTACCCGCCGGGAAGCGTTCTGCGCACCGACGAACTCGCCCAGCGCTTCGAGGTGTCCCGCTCCGTGATGCGCGAGGCGGTCCGGGTGCTCGAATCGATGTACCTGGTCGAGTCCCGCCGCCGCGTCGGCGTGACCGTGCGCCCCAAGTCCGAGTGGAACGTCTACGACCCTCAGGTCATCCGCTGGCGGCTGGCCGGCGCCGACCGCCCCCACCAGCTCCGTTCGCTCACCGTGCTGCGCTCGGCGGTCGAACCCGTCGCCGCGGGACTGGCCGCACGGCACGCCACCGCGGAGCAGTGCGCAGAACTCACCGAGTGCGCGCTGGGCATGGTCGCCACCTCACGCGGGCAGCAGCTGGAGGGGTACCTCGTCCACGACGTCGCCTTCCACCGGGTGATCCTCAACGCGTCGGGCAACGAGATGTTCGCCCGCCTCGGTGACGTCGTCGCGGAGGTCCTGTCCGGCCGGACCCATCACGAGGTCATGTTCGAGGACCCCGACCCCGCGGCCGTCACCCTGCACGTCCAGGTCGCCGAGGCCGTCCGCGAGGGCGACGCGCGCCGCGCCGAGCAGCTCACGCGCGAGATCACGGTCGGCGCGCTCCAGGAACTGGACATCCTGGCACCCTGACGGTCCGCGTACTCCGCGGTCGGCGCACTCCGCCGGTCCGCCCCGACGGTCAGTCGAGGAACTCCCCGTCCACGTACACCCAGGCCCCGTCCACCCGCTCGAACCGGCTCCGCTCGTGCAGCGAGCCGCCCCGGTAGGAAGCCCGGAAGGTCACGGTCCCCGTGGTGTGGAACGCCGAGCCCTGACCCGTGTCCAGGATCTCCAGGCCGGTCCACCGCATCCCGGCGTCGAACTCCACCCGGGCCGGCCGTGTCCGCGGATGCCAGGTCCGCAGCAGGTACCCCTCGTCCTCCTTCACGAAGGCGCAGTAGCGCGACCGCATGAGCGCCTCGGCACTCGGCGCGGCGGCCTCACCGCGGTGGAAGCGCCCGCAGCACCGCGCGTACGGCTCGGCGAGCCCGCAAGGGCAGGAACGGCTGGTCATCGTGTCATTCTCCCCGGACCCGCGCCGAGTCGGCGTTCGTGGGCGGATAGGCGGGCCGGACCGGCATCTCCGGCACGGGCGCGGGCAGCGGAGGCAGCGCCCTCTCGTACAGCCACTCCGTGAAGAGGTCGTCCAGGGGCTCGGCCGCGTAGCGCGAGACGTGCGAGGTGAAGGCGGACGTGGTGACCGCGCCGCCCCGGTGCAGGGTCGCCCAGCCGCGCAGCATGCGGAAGAACGCCTCGTCGCCCATCGCACAGCGGATCGCGTGCACCGTGAGCCCGCCGCGCTCGTAGAGCCGGTCGTCGAACATCAGCTTGCGTCCCGGGTCGGACAGCAGCAGGTCCTGCGGCAGCGCGGACAGCTTCCGGTGCGCCGCGGCGGCCAGCTGACGCGCCGGACGCCCGCCGGAGCGCTCCGACCACAGCCACTCCGCGTACTTCGCGAGCCCCTCGTTCAGCCAGATGTGCCGCCAGTCCGCGATCGACACGCTGTTGCCGAACCACTGGTGCGCCAGCTCGTGCGCGATCAGCCGCTCCGACCCCCGCGCCCCGTCGACATGGTTGGCGCCGAACAGCGAAAGACCCTGAGCCTCGACGGGGACGTCGAGCTCCTCCTCGGTCACCACCACCGCGTACTCGCCGAACGGATACGGTCCGAAGAGGCTCTCGAACAGTTCCATCATCGCGGGCTGCCGTGCGAAGTCCCGGGAGAACTCCGGGAGCAGCTGCGCGGGCAGATGCGCGGACTGCGGTACGCCCCCGAGGCCCGGGTCGCCGAGCAGCACCGTCTGGTACTTGCCGATCGACATGCCCACCAGATAGCTGGAGGTCGGCGCCGACTGCTCGTACACCCAGGTGGTCGTCGACGCCTTCGTCGTCCGCGTCAGCAGGCGTCCGCCCGCCACCACCGCGTAGGAGGACGGCGTGGTGATCGAGATCTGGTAGGAGGCCTTGTCGGCGGGCCGGTCGTTGCACGGGTACCAGGACGGCGAGCCGACCGGCTGGCTCGCCACCAGCGCCCCGTCCTCCAGCTCCTCCCAGCCGAGTCCGCCCCAGGGGCTGTTGACCGGCTTGGGGTTGCCCGACCAGTGCACCTCGACGGTGAACGCGGCGCCGGCCCGGACCGGCTTCGGCGGACGGACCCGCAGCCTGCCGCCCCGGTGCGTGTAGTGCGGCGCCTTGCCGTCGACACGGACCCGGCCGATCCGGAAGTCGGCCAGGTTCAGCTGGAACTCGGTCAGTGGGGAGCGGCCCGCTATGGCGTTGATCCGCGCGGTGCCGGAGAGCCGGTTGGGGCCGGGGCGGTAGTCCAGCGCCAGCTCGTACCGGTGCACCCGGTAACGGGCATCGCCGTTGGCCGGGAAATAGGGGTCCGGTCCCGCTGTCTGCTGAACGCTCACTGCTGCGACTGCTCCCTGCCCTGTGCTCGACGTACCGCTGTACCGCCCTTCGTATCCGATCAGGTCACGTCTTCTATGAACGCCAGGCCTCGATCGGATTGCCCAGCCAGCGGGTGTCGTCGGGAACGGACTCCGCCGCCATCACCAGCGACGCGGGACCCAGGGTGGAACGGGCCCCTACGGTGCTGCCGGGCAGGACGATTCCGCCCGGGCCCAGGGTGGCGCCCTCACGGAGGACCACAGTATCCGTCCGCAAGATCCGGTCGTGGAAGAGGTGGGTCTGCAGGACACAGCCCCGATTGACCGTGGCCGCGTCCCCGAGCGTCACCAGGTCCGTCTCGGGCAGCCAGTAGCTCTCGACCCACGTGCCCCTGCCGATCCGGGCGCCCAGCCCGCGCAGCCACGCGGTCATCAGCGGCGTACCGGGCACGGATCCGGCCAGCCACGGCACGGCCACGACCTCCACGAACGTGTCGGCCAGCTCGTTGCGCCACACGAAACCGCTCCACAGGGGATGCTCCCCGGCGCGGTGGCGGCCGACCAGCAGCCACTTCGCCACGATGGACACCAGGCACGCGAGCACGCCCACCGCGAGCAGCACGGCTCCGGACAGCGCCCACGCCCACGGGCCCAGCGCACACAGCGCGGCGACCGTCAGCACGGCCAGCGCCGCCGAACAGAACACCGGCACGAGCCGGCACACCTCCACCAGACCGCGGGCCCAGAGCAGCCGGGCCGGCGGGTCGTAGGTACGGCTCTGGTCGCCGCCCTGCGCGGAACGCGGCAGTTTCACCGGCGGCAGCCCCAGATACGAGGTGCCCTTCTTCGCCTTCTTCGGCGTCGCCGACAGCACGCCGACCAGACCGCCGTCCGGCACACTGCGGCCCGGAGCGGTCATCCCGGAGTTGCCGAGAAACGCCCGGCGGCCGATCTCGGCCCGCCCGATCCGCATCCAGCCGCCCCCGAGCTCGTACGGCGCGGTCAGCGTGTCGTCGGCGAGGAACGCGCCCTCGCCGACCGTCGTCAGACTCGGCAGCGCGAGCACGGTCGACACCTCGGCGCCCCGGCCGATCCGCATGCCGAGGAGCCGCAGCCACACCGGCGTGATCAGCCCGGCGTACAGCGGGAACAGCACCTCCCGGGAGCGGTCCATGAGCTGGGTGACCGTCCACGCCTGCCAGCCGATCCGGCTGTGGGTCGGATGGGTGCCCTCCCGCAGCCCGAGGCTCAGCAGCCGTACGGAGACCAGGAGCAGCACCGCGTACGCGAGACCGAAGGCGAGCGTCGCCGGCACCAGGCCGAGCGCGGCACCGCGCAACGCCTCATCGAGGCCCGCGTCCGCGCTCACGAACACCCGGATCACGAGCAGCGCGGCGACGGAGGCCAGCACGGGCAGCGCGCTCAGCGCGAACCCGGTCGCGCCGTACATCGCCCGCCAGTACGTGCCACGCTGCGGCCTGTCCTTGGGCCATACGCGCTTGGCCTTGCCGAGCTTGACGGCGGGCGCGCCGGCCCAGCGCTGCCCGGTCGTGATCTGCCCCGCCACGGCGGAACCCGGCGCCACCTCGGCACGCTTGCCGACCCGGGCGCCCGGAAAGAGGATGCTGCGCGTCCCGACCACGGCACCGGCGCCCACCTTCACGGCGCCGATCTCCAGCCGGTCACCGTCCAGCCAGTACCCCGACAGGTCCACCTCGGACTCGACGGCGGCACCCCGGCCCAGCTTGAGCATGCCGGTCACCGGCGGCAGCGAGTGCAGATCCACGTCCTGGCCGACCCTGGCGCCCAGAGCACGGGCGTACCGCTCCAGCCAGGACCCGGTCAGCGACGTCGCGCCGCTGAATCCGGCGAGCCGCTCGGCCGTCCAGAGCCGCAGATGGACGCTCCCACCACGCGGATACCGGCCGGGCTTCACCCCGCGCAGCAGCAGCCGCGCACCGCCCGCGGCGACGGCGAGCCGTCCCGGCGGGCTGTAGAGGACGAGCGCACCGGCGCCCACCAGCCACCACGAGGTGCCGGGTGCCCATGGATACGGACCGAACCAGTGCAGTACGTTGCCGAGCGCGGCCAGCGCCACGGTCCAGCGCAGCCCGAGCACGCTGAACAGCGGGACCAGCACGAGCAGCTGGACCAGCTTGGCGCGCAGCGGGACCGGCGCGATGATCCGCTCGGCGCCGTCGTCCTGGCGGGACTTCTCCAGATGACGGGCCAGCTTGCGCAGGACGGGCTGCTGATAGATGTCGAGCACGGCGGCGCTCGGATAGCGGGCGCGAAGTCTCGTGGTGAGCTGGGCGGCGGCCAGACTGCTGCCGCCGATCGCGAAGAAGTCGTCGGTGGAGCCGCCGACGGGGATGCCGAGGACCTCGCTCCACTGCTCGGCGAGCCAGGCCTCCGTGCCGTAGAGCTGCTCCTTGGCGCCACCCGTCTCCAGGCCCTCCAACGGCCAGGGCAGCGCGTTCCGGTCGACCTTGCCGGACGTGCGGGTCGGCAGATCCTCGACCGGGGCGATCAGCGGCACCAGGGCGGCGGGCAGTTCGGCGCGCAGCTTCTCGACGGCGGCCGCCCGGTCCCAGCCGTCCTGGGTGACGACATAGCCGACGAGGAGCTGATTGCCGCCGCGCGCGGTCCGCACGGCGCAGGCGGCGCCCGCGACCCCGGGCAGCGCCTGGAGCGCGGCGTCCACCTCGCCCAGCTCGATCCGGCGTCCGCCGAGCTTGATCTGCTCGTCGGCCCGCCCGAGGAAGATCAGCCCCTTGGGCTCGGCCTTGACCAGGTCACCGCTGCGGTACGCCCGCTCCCAGCCCAGCGACTCGAGCGGCGCGTACTTCTCGGCGTCCTTCTCGGCGTCGAGGTAGCGGGCGAGTCCGACTCCGCCGATCACCAGCTGGCCGCTGCCGCCCATCGGCACCGGCTCGCCGGCCTCGTCCACGACCGCCAGCTCCCAGCCGTTGAGCGGCAGTCCGATCCGGATGGGCTCGTCCCCGGTCAGCAGCGCGGCACAGGCCACGACGGTCGCCTCGGTCGGCCCGTACGTGTTCCATACCTCCCGGCCCTCGGTCACCAGCCGCTGTGTCAGCTCGGGCGGGCAGGCCTCGCCGCCGAAGATCAGCAACCGGACCTCGGTGAGGGTCTCGGGCTCCCACAGGGCGGCGAGCGTGGGCACGGTGGAGACGACGGTGATCTCCTGCTCGACCAGCCAGGGCCCGAGGTCGGCGCCGCTGCGCACCTGGGAGCGCGGCACGGGCACCAGACAGGCGCCGTACCGCCAGGCCAGCCACATCTCCTCGCAGGAGGCGTCGAAGGCGACGGAGAGACCCGCCATGACCCGGTCGCCGGGGCCGATGGGCTCCTCGGCCAGGAAGAGGTCGGCCTCCGCGTCGACGAAGGCGGCGGCGCTGCGGTGGCTCACGGCCACGCCCTTGGGCTTGCCGGTGGACCCCGAGGTGAAGATGATCCACGCGTCGTGCTCGACGCCGGGCCGACCGGCGGGAACCTCGGAGCGGCCGGTGACAGTCAGCTCCTGCCCGGCCCCGACGACCGCGCGCACGTCCGCCTCGCCGAAGACCAGCTCGGCCCGCTCGTCGGGGTCCTCGGCGTCCACCGGAACATAGGCGGCACCGGTCGCCAGGACCCCGAGGATCGCCACGTACAGCTCGTTCGTGCCGGACGGGACCCGCACGCCGACCCGGTCTCCGAGACCGACCCCGGCCTCCGCGAGCCGCCACCGCATGGCCTCGACCTCGGCGGCCAGGGCACGGTAGGTGAGGGCACGCCGGCCGTCGTCGAGAGCGGGCTCGTCGGGGTACGCCCGAACGGAGGCGTCGAGGATGTCGACGAGCGTCCGCGGCGAGGCGGCCGAAGCGGCGGAGAAGCGCGCCTGGTCACCGAACTCCGCACGCACCTCGTCGTCGGACAACGCGAGTGCGGGGCCTTGCTGGAGGGCTGCCATCGGGTCCTCACGTGTTGTTCCCGGAGACTCCGGGGAGCCGGTGGGCCCGCAGGTACGCCTGGGGATATTCCGGTCCAGCTCCGAACAAGCCTGCAATTTTAGTACGACGCTAGCTTCGGACCTGCGGATCAGCGATGCGAGGCGTCCCCGAGAGCGTCGTCAGGGCCCTCGCTCCAGCGCTGTGACGTGGGGGTATGTCAGCGTGACGAGATCTGCCCCACATCTTTCCGTGACGCTGCGGACACAGTGAGCGAGGGCCCCGATCCGATGATCGGGGCCCTCGCTGTGCCAGGCGCGGCAGGGCGGCGTGACGGCTCGCGGCCGCCACGCCGGGCGTGCTGTTCCTCGGTGCGGTCCGGCCCGGTCAGCCCGCGGCGCAGGAGACCGTGGGCCACGTCCAGTTGCCGTTGGTCTGAATGGTGACGCCGAAGGTGTTGCCGCTGCCGTTGGGTTTGGCCGTCAGGACCTGGGCGCTGGGGTAACTGGCGCTGATGTTCCAGGTCGAGAGGATCTTCGCCGGGGACGGGACGTTCATCGTCACGGTCCAGTTGCCGGCACCGGTGACCGTGACGTTGAGATTGTACCGGTCGCTCCACTGCTGGCCCGCGGACAGCGTCGCGGTGCACCCGCCACCGCCACCGCCGCCACCTGTGCCGCCGCCGTCGGGAGCCACGGCGCGGCCGGTCCCCGGGGAGATCATCCCGGCGCACAGGCCGCGCGCGGCCAGTCCCTGCGCGATGCGCGGGATCGCGGCGATCGTGTTGGCCGGCCAGTCGTGCATGAGGATGATCTGGCCGTTGGTGAGCCGGCCGGCGGCCTGGACGATCGCGTCGGTGCTCGCGCCGTTCCAGTCCTGCGAGTCGACGTCCCAGATGATCTCGGTGAGGCCGTATGCGGCCTCGACCGCCTTCACCGTCGCATTCGTCTCGCCGTACGGCGGACGGAACAGTTTCGGCGTGCCGCCGCCGGCGGCGGCGATGGCCTGCTGGGTCCGGGAGATCTCCGAGTCGATCTGGGCCCGGCTCTGCTGGGTCAGATGCGGGTGGGTGTAGCTGTGGTTGCCCACCCACATGCCGGCGTCGACCTGGGCCCGCACCTGGGCCGGGTTCCCGGCGGCGTACTGGCCCTGGTTGAACATCGTGGCCCGCAGCCCGTTCTGCTTGAGCGCGTTGAGCAGATTCGGCGTGGTCGTGGACGGGCCGTCGTCGAAGGTGAGCCCGACGTACCCGTTGCAGGTGGCGGCCTGCGCCGGACGGGCGTCGAAGGCGAGGGTGCTCGTGACGGCCGTCGCGACGACGGCCAGCCCCGTGATCAGGGCGCGTAAGGATCGAAGCGGTCTGGTTCTCATGCGAAGGGGTCCTCCGGCTTCGGGGGTTCGGGCGGTCAGCTCGTGCTGCAGGAGACGGTCGGCCAGGTCCAGTTGCCGTTGGCCTGGACGGTGACCCCGAAGTTGTTGCCGCTGCCGTTGGGTTTGGCGGTCAGCACCTGGGCGCTGGGGTAGGAGGCGCTGATGTTCCAGGTGGAGAGGACCTTCGCGGGGGACGGGATGTTCATCGTGACGGTCCAGTTGCTGGAGCCGGTGACCGCGACGTTGAGGTTGTAGCGGTCGCTCCACTGCTGGCCGGCGGACAGGGCCGCGGTGCATCCGCCGCCACCACCGCCCCCGCCGCCACCGCCCGAACCGGTGTCACCCACCGTGATGTTGGAGTTCCCGCTGCTCTGGTATCCCTCGGTCGCGAGGATCATGTAGTAGTTGAAGCTGCCCAGAGGCATTCCGGCGCGGGCCCAGGCGTCGAAGTGGTTGCCGGTGGTGATGGTTCCACCCGTCCTCTTCGACTGACGGACGCTCCAGTACTGGTCGAAGGTGCGCGTGCCCTCGACGGAGGGGGCGTTGGTCCGCGTCGTCTTGTAGATGTCGTACGTACCGCCGTCGCTGGTGACCGTGCCCTTGAACGTTCCGGTGGGCCGGTAGGTGCCCCAGTTGTCGACGATGTAGTACTCAACGAGCGGGTTGGCCGTCCACCCGTAGAGAGCCAGGTAGGCGTTGCCGGACGGGTTGAAGGTGCCCGAGTAGGTCACACTCCTGCGTCCGCCGTTGCTCCAGCCCTTGCCGGCGACGAAGTTCCCGGTGTTGCTCCATGAGGTGCTGTAGTTGCCGGTGGACCCCAGGTTCATCGAGACCGTGCCCGGTGAGTCGGTCCAGAACGAGTAGTAGTAGCCGTTGTCGGTACCGGTCTGGTTCGACGTGACGACCGTGTCGGCGTGGGCGGTGCCGGGCAGGGTCAGCGCGGCCACGGCGACCAGCAGCATGGTGCAGACACCACTGATGAGCAGCCGGAAGTGACTGAGCGCCCCGAAGCGACCGCTGCTGCGGCTCGACGGGTGTGCGGGTGCGTCGATCATCTGCGTGTTTCCTCCTCGTTCTCGTGGACCGGTGGGGGCCAGGCGGCGTGACACGGTTCTGGAGGGACGTCGCGAGGTCGCGGAACAGGCGTGAGGTGACCGCGCGTCGGCATCGCGCAACACGGCCGGGCTTGAGCTCCGTGAATCGCGAACAGTGTTGATCTGGCCCTGTCAACTGTCAATACTTTCGGCTGTACTGCCGAAACATTCGCCCAGATGGGTAGCCCTCGCGGTCGAGGTTTTACCTGTTCAGGGCCTATCCGTGGCCTGATTGGGCGAGAGAGATCATCGGTCGGACGCCACTCAAGATCAAATGGAAGTCCAATTCTTCGAAAGTTTCGAAGCTCTTCCGAATCGGGCTTCGAGGGTCGGGTCGGCGGGGGATCGCCGAATGTGGAGGCCGCGATCAGCGCGGGCCCCTGGGCGATGCCGGGGGTATCGCGCGGTCGGTCGTGCGGCGGGCCGGAAACGCGGAAGACCTCGCGCGAGGTGGGGTCTCGGCCGGTGGGGTCGTTCGCGAGCTCACTCGATCAGGCGCAGCGGGGCTGCGTGCGGTCGTGGAGGACTTCGGCCGCCGCGAGGACGGCGGCCTCCGGTGCCGCCTGGTCCTCGCGCGCGAGCCGTGACGGCAGGCCCCGGGCCTGATCGCGGTCGACGTCGTCCTCGAAGGGGCGGCGCGTGGGGTGCCGGGAGCACGGGGTGCCGGGGCACGGCGTGACCGGGGATGGCTCGCGCCTCCGGCCGGCCGCTGCGACAGCCTCGGAAGACGGGTGACGGGACCTGCGCCCCGGAGTCCTCCCAGGTGACTCCGGCAGTCGTATGGTTCATGGTGATTTATGGTGACCCAAGGAGAATGCCCCTACCGGAGGTGCAATGATGCGCGCCGCGGCAGCGATCGTCTCTCTGGCTGTCAGCGTGACGCTCATCGTCGCGACATCGGCTTGTGACCAGGGCGGGTCGGAGTCGTCGAACGTCCACTACGGCGACTGCCCGATCTCGGGACACTACGGGGAGTTTCATCTGTCACCCCGGACGGCGGGCGCCCTCACGGTCAAAACGACCCTGCCCGCGCCCGGCTGGTGGAACAGCGGCGACGCGCCGGACTCCATCAAGAGCGGCTACGAGTACTGCATGGCCGCCAACATCGCCTACCGGTCCGGACTGGACCGGGTGAAGGTGGAGAACGCCCCCTTCCCGGAGGTCGTGTCCGGCCGGACCGAGGACTTCGACCTGGCCCTGGCGCAGATCACGATCACCCCGGAACGGAGCAAGGTCGTCGAGTTCTCCCCGCCCTACCTCTCCTCGACCCTGGGAGTGCTGATCAGGGACGACGAGAAGATCAACGAGGACAACATCCGTGACGTCCGCATCGGGGTGGCCGAGGGCACCACGGGCGAGGAGTTCGTCCAGAAGCGCCTCAAGCCGACCAAACCCGTCACCGCCTTCCCCAACGACCCGGACATGGTCACGGCGCTGGAGGAGGGACGGATCGACGCGGTCGTCCACGACACGACGATTCTGCTGGCGTATCCCCAGAAGCGGGAGGGCAGGGTGCGCCTCGTGGGCCAGTACAGGACCGACCAGGGTTACGGCGCGCTCTACCCGAAGGGGTCACCCAACAGGGACGAGCTGGACCAGATCATCAGGCAGCTGATCGACGACGGAACGCTCACCAAACTGTCGGCCGTCTATCTCGGGGCCGCTTTCGGCCAGGACCCGGCCAAGATCCCGTACTTCACGGTCGACGGCGGCTCCTGAACGCTCCGGGCGTGCGCACACCCCCGGGGCGGCGGTCCGGCTTCTGTCCCGCTTCACAGGTCTGTGGTCCGGTTTCCGTCCCGCTTCACAGGTCCGCCATCAGGAGGTCGCCCAGGGCCCCGGCGGCTCCGGCGGCGAGCGACTGCTCGGCCCAGATGATCTTTCCTCGGTCGGTGTACCGGGTCCCCCAGCGGTTGGACATCTGCGCGACGAGAAACAGACCACGGCCCCCCTCGTCGGTGAAGGCTGCGCGGCGCAGGTGCGGGGAGGTGCTGGTGCCGTCGGCGACCTCGCAGATCAGGCTGTCGCGGTCGCGCAGCAGCCGCAGACTGATGGGGCTCCCTCCGTACCGGATGGCGTTCGTCACCAGTTCGCTGAGGATCAGCTCGGTCGTGAAGGCGGCTTCGCCGACCCCCCAGGACTCGAGCTTGCGGGTGGCCTCGGCGCGGATCCGGGAGACGGCCGCGGGGTCGGCGGGCACGTCCCACTCCTCGACCTGCTCCGGGTCGAGCAGCCGGGTGCGTGCGACGAGCAGGGCGACATCGTCACTCGACCGGGTGCGCAGCATCGCGTCGAGCACCACCCGGCAGGTGTCGTCCGGGGTGGCGCCGTCCGTATCGGCGAGCGCATCCCTCAGCATGCCGAGCCCGATGTCGATGTCCCGGCCGCGGGCCTCGACCAGGCCGTCGGTGTAGAGGACCAGCCGGCTGTCGGCGGCCAGCCGGAGCACGGCCGTCTCGACCGGCAGCCCCCCTCCCACGCCGAGTGGCGGGGCGACGGGGATGTCGGGGAAGGTCACGGAGCCGTCGGGCGAGACCAGCGCCGGACCGGGATGACCGGCCCGGGCGAGAACACACCGCCCGGAGACCGGATCGTAGACCGCGTAGAGGCAGGTGGCACCGGTGACGGCCTCGGTGTTGCCCTCGGCTGCCGCGTCCTGGTCGATCCGGGTGATCAGGTCGTCCAGGTGCGCGAGAAGCTCGTCCGGAGGAAGGTCCAGCGCGGCGAAGTTGTGCACCGCGGTCCTCAGGCGGCCCATCGTCGCGGCGGCGTGCAGACCGTGTCCGACGACGTCGCCGACCACCAGGGCCACCCGGGCTCCCGGCAGCGGGATGACGTCGTACCAGTCGCCGCCCACCCCCGCCTGGGCGGGCAGGTACCGGTGTCCGACCTCCAGGGCGGACAGCTCGGGGAGCGTGCCGGGCAGCAGGCTGCGCTGGAGGGTGACGGCCGTGGTGTGCTCGCGGGTGTAGCGGCGCGCGTTGTCGATGCACACGGCCGCCCGGGCGGCGAGTTCCTCGGCGGGGGACAGGTCGTCCGGCTCGAAGGGGTCCTGCTCCGAACGCCAGAACTCCACGACCCCCAGCAATTGGCCTCGGGCCTGGAGCGGCACCGAGATCATGGAGTGGATGCCGAATTCGATGACCTTCCGGGCCCGCTCCGGGTTCTGGACCCGCCATCCGTCGGCCATGGCGAGGTCCGCCACCAGGACCGGTCGGCCGGTGGAGATACCGATGGCCACGGGGTTGCCGGGCGCGTAGTGCATACGCCTCCCGACGGGATAGAGGGGCACGTCGTCCCGGATGCCCTCGGCCGCGATACGGCGCATTTCCATGCTCGCCCCCGTCGGTTCACCCCCTTGCAGCACGGGCTCCAGCAACTCGACGGTGGCGAAGTCGGCGAAGCGCGGGACCGCCACCTCCGTCAGCTCCTCGGCGGTGCGCTGCATGTCGAGGGTGGTACCGATCCGCGTGCTGGCCTCATAGAGCAGTTGCAGGCGCCCGCCCGCCACGTCCGCCCGGCCCGCGAGGGCGCGCAGCTCCGTGGTGTCCCGCAGAGTGGCCACGCTGCCCCCCTGCAGGCCCACCGGCCGCAAGCTGACCGCGAGCAGGATGTCCCCGGCCAGGAAGACCTTGTCCGTGGCCGCCCGGCCCGATCCCAGCAGTCCGGCCAGGGCCGGGCTCAGTCCGAGTCCGGTGACGAGCTTGCCCTCGGCCTCCGGCGGCAGTGCGAGCAGCCGGCGCGCCTCGTCGTTGACCAGCAGCAGCCTTCCGTCACCGTCCAGAATGATCACGCCTTCACGGACCGCGTGCAGCACCGCGTCGTGGTGCTCGTACATGCGGGTCATCTCCACCGGCCCCAGGCCCCGGGTCTGGCGCCGCAAACGCCCGCTGACCAGTGCCGACCCACCCGCGGCCAGCAGCAGCGCGACACCGCCGGCGGCGAGGAGCACCGGCAGTTGGCGCTGCACCACGCTGGTCACCTTGTCCACCGTGACCCCCACGGTGACGAGGCCGACCGCGGTCCCCTTCTCGTCGAAGACGGCCACCGTCGAGTCGACCGCCTTCCCCAGACTGCTGTCGAACGTGGTCTGGTGGGGCTCGCCTTCGAGTGCCTGGTCGTAGGAGGTGGAGACGTGCTTCCCGATCTGGTCCGGGTCCGGGTGGGTCCACCGGAAGCCGTAGGGGCTCAGCGCGACGACGTAGTCGACGCCGGTCTTCTCGCGCACCGCCTCGGCATGTGGCTGGAGTGCCGCCGTCGGGTCATCGCTCTTCATCGCCTCGGCGGTGCCCGGGGCGTTCGCGAACGACTCGGCCGCCACCAGGGACCGGTCGCCGGCCTCCTGGATCGCGCGGTTGCGGTCCTGGACCACGAGCGCCACCACGGCCGTGGCGATGAGCAGCAGGACGACCACCAGTTGCAGCAGGAAGACCTGACCGGCGACGCTGCGCGGCTTCAGCGACGACAGCACACGCCGAACGGCCGATTGGTGACGGGCCTTCGGGCCGGCTTCCGGCGGCCCGGCCTTCGGAGGCACACGGTCGCCCCGTCGGCTCGCTGGGACGTATCGCCCAAGTTTGCCCATTTTCCCAGTATCAGTGACCGGCCCTGTGGGCGCGGCTCAGGACGGGCCCGGGCTGGTCCGGTCGGGCCGGTGCCCCGGCAGGCGGGGAGTCGTCCGCACGAGGACCCGGCGGCGGACACGGCGTGACACCCTGGCCCCGCGCCCGCCCGCCTTCCGAGCTGAAGGCTCAGGAACGACGAAACCGGTGAGTCATATGACTCACCGGTTTTGTGAATGCATCGGGGATGATCTCATGAACGTCCCAGCTGGTGTCCGAGGGGGGACTTGAACCCCCACGCCCGATAAAGGGCACTAGCACCTCAAGCTAGCGCGTCTGCCATTCCGCCACCCGGACAAGGTGTCTGTCGCGCGGGTTTCCCTCGCGGCGACAGAGGAAACATTACCAGGCTTTCGAGGGCCCCCGATCACCCCCCGTCGCCGCGTGAACGGCGTGTGACGGGCCGGGTCCTGCCTTGGGGAGGAGCGGGGGGCGGAGAGAGGATGAGGGGGACCGTCAGCGGCGACAGTGGGAGGAAGCAGCGTGAGCGAGAGCGGCACGACCAGGAGCGTCACGGGCGAGGACGAGGTTGTGGACCTCTGTCGTGAGCTGATCCGGATCGACACCAGCAACTACGGGGACCACTCGGGCCCGGGTGAGCGCAAGGCCGCGGAGTACGTCGCCGAGAAGCTCGCCGAGGTCGGACTCGAGCCACGCATCTTCGAGTCGCACAAGGGGCGCGCCTCCACGGTGGCCCGCATCGAGGGCGAGGACCCCTCGCGGCCCGCGCTGCTCATCCACGGCCACACCGATGTCGTACCGGCCAACGCGATGGACTGGACCCACCACCCCTTCTCCGGCGAGATCGCCGACGGGATGGTGTGGGGCCGCGGCGCGGTCGACATGAAGGACATGGACGCCATGACACTGGCGGTCGTACGGGAGCGGATGCGCACCGGCCGCAAGCCCCCGCGTGACATCGTCCTGGCCTTCCTCGCCGACGAGGAGGCGGGCGGCACCTGGGGCGCCCGGCACCTGGTCGACAAGCACCCGGACCTCTTCGAGGGCGTCACGGAGGCGATCGGCGAGGTCGGCGGGTTCTCCTTCACGGTCAACGAGAAGCTGCGGCTGTACCTCGTCGAGACCGCGCAGAAGGGCATGCACTGGATGAAGCTGACCGTGGACGGCACCGCCGGACACGGTTCGATGATCCACAAGGACAACGCGATCACCGAGCTGTCCGAGGCCGTCGGGCGGCTCGGCCGGCACAAGTTCCCGGTGCGCGTGACGAAGACCCTGCGGCACTTCCTCGACGAGCTCGGCGACGCCCTCGGCACCGAACTCGACCCGGAGAACATGGACGAGACGCTCGCCAGGCTCGGCGGCATCGCCAAGCTCATCGGCGCTTCGCTGCAGAACACCGCCAACCCGACCCAGCTGGGCGCCGGCTACAAGGTCAACGTGATTCCGGGGCAGGCCACGGCCCACGTCGACGGCCGCTACCTGCCGGGCTACGAGGAGGAGTTCCTCGCCGACCTCGACCGCATTCTCGGCCCCCGGGTGAAGCGCGAGGACGTGCACGCGGACAAGGCCCTGGAGACCGGCTTCGACGGCGCCCTCGTCGACGCCATGCAGACCGCGCTCTCCGCCGAGGACCCGATCGCGCGCGCCGTTCCGTACATGCTCTCGGCCGGCACCGACGCCAAGTCCTTCGCCGACCTCGGCATCCGCTGCTTCGGGTTCGCCCCGCTGAAGCTGCCGCCGGAGCTGGACTTCGCGGGCATGTTCCACGGTGTCGACGAGCGGGTGCCGGTCGACGCGCTCCAGTTCGGAGTGCGCGTACTCGACCGATTCATCGACGCGTCGTGACGCGTCGCCCACGGATCGTCCCGGCGCCGGACCGGGGAGTTGTGTGCGGTTGACGCCGGCATTCGCCCGTGCGTGCGGAGATCGCCCGGGACGGGTGAATGCGACCATAAGCCCATAGCCCTACTACTCCCTCCTCGTTACAGGTGTTGCGATCCGCTGCTTGGGGATCGCATTTGCCAACAAGGAGGAATAATGATCAAGAAGGTCGTCGCTGCTGCGGCTGCCACTGGTGGTCTGGTTCTCGCGGGTGCGGGCCTGGCCGTCGCCGACTCGGGTGCCCAGGGTGCCGCTGTGCACTCTCCGGGCGTCGCCTCCGGCAACGTCATCCAGGTGCCTGTTCACATCCCGGTGAACGTTTGCGGCAACACGGTCTCCGTGATCGGGCTGCTGAACCCCGCCTTCGGCAACGCCTGCCTCAACAAGTGACGTTGTGCCTCATTCCATGAGGGGGGCACCCCCATGGGTCACCTCATGAGGGTCACTTCGTGAGGGTCTGAACTCGTCGGCCCCGGAGTGCGCGCCATGCGCTCCGGGGCCGACCGGCTTTCCGCGGACCCGCCCCCTGGGCGGGTCCGTGTTCCGGATGGTCCACGTCCCAAGGACTAAGGCAGGGATACAGCTATGCGACAGGTCACCCGCAAAGGCCTGATGACCGTGGCCGCGGCCAGTGGTGTGCTCGCGGTCACCGGCGTCTCCGCGCACGCCGACTCGGGTGCGAACGGCTCCGCGTCGGACTCGCCCGGCGTGCTGTCGGGCAACACGGTGCAGGCGCCGGTGCATGCGCCGGTCAACGCCTGCGGAAACACCGTGAGCGTGGTCGGGGTGCTCAACCCCGCCATGGGCAACACCTGCGTCAACCACGGCGGCCGGGGCGGCAAGCCCGGCGGCCACGTCGGCACGGGCTCCCGCTCGGGCGGCGGCTCCCGGGCCGGCGGTCACGCCGCTCACTCGCCGGGTGTGGGCTCCGGCAACCACGTACAGGTGCCGGTCGACGCCCCGGTCAATGTCTGCGGCAACAGCGTGAACGTCGTGGGGATCGGCAACGCGGCAGCGGGCGACAGCTGCGCGAACGGCGCGTCCGGCGGCGGCCACACCACGACCCCGCCCGGCAGCCACCCCGGCCACCCCGGTCACCCGGGCCACCCCGGGCACTCTGATCACCCCGGGACTCCCGGAAACCCCGGTCACCCGGGTCAGCCCGGCACCCCCGGTCACCCGGGCCACCCTGGAAACCCGGGGCAGCCGGGCCAGGCCGGTAACCCGGGAACGCCCGGGCACCCCGGCCAGGCGGGCTCGGGCGGCGGCAAGCACCGCGGCGCCGCCTCGCAGGTCGACCAAACGGGATCGCGGTCCGTCGCGCGGACCACCCCGGGCGGTGCGGCCGAGCTCGCCCACACCGGCAGTGAGCTGCCGCTCGGCGCGGTCGTACCCGCGGGAGCCGCTGCGCTCCTGGCCGGCGCCGTGCTCTACCGCCGGTCGCGTTCGGCGGCCTGACACCACGGATCCGGCCCGGCCCGGCCCCGCCGGGCCGAACCGATGCCGGCATCGGCGCGATGATCACACGGGCGGGTGACGGCACGGATACGACTCGGTACGGCGCGGGCGTGGCCCGGTACGGCGCAGGCGTGATCATGGCGCGGCACCGGGGTGACCCAGGCGCCACGACCTTCCCCCGTGGCGTGCGCGACGGAGCGGGCCTCGCGACGGCGGGGCCCGCTCCGGTTCAGCGGACTTCCGTCACCACGTGGCGCGTACCTGTCGAATGATCCTCCGGCGCAACCGGACCCTGCGGCTCCCGTCGCGCAGCAGGCTCAGGCGGTCCAACTCCCAGTGTCCGTACTCGGCATGGTCCGTCAGCAGTCGTGTCGTCTCCTTGCGGGAGACCCCGCGAGGCACGTACACGTCGACAAATTCGTATTCCGGCATCGCATCTATTGTGCGGGCAGAGGCCCTGTACGGATAGCGTCTGCACTATGTCTGATGCTGTGCAGCCCACCGCTGCCGAGGTACGCGCCGCCGCCGAGGCGGTCAAGACCGCTCTCGACCGCCACCTGGCCGCGGTCGAGCGCAGGACGGGCGATGACGACCCGGCCGTCTACGAGGCGTTCAACGAGCTCGCCGCGGCGGCCGAGGAGTACGACGAGCTCCTCTACGACCGCTACGACGAGGTCACGCCCTTCGAGATCCCCGGCAGTGACGACACGCTGCCCCCGTACACCGGACCCGAGGAGCCGAACGCGCTGAGCGTGGTGATCCGCCGGGACTACGCGGTGGTGGAGCCGCAGCGACTGCTGGCGCAGGCTCAGCGGGTGGAGGCCGTGGAGGAGGACGGCGCGACCGCCACCGAGGGCTTCGACGCGGCGTCCGGCACTGTTCACGGAGCGCTCGGGGTCCTGTTCGGCGAGTTCGAGCCGGACGAGATCGCGTCCCGGCACAAGGAATTCGGGCTGGAGGAGGGCGACTCCACGCTCTGGGTGACCGCCGCGGACGAACCGGCCGATCCCGGGGAATGGCTGGAGGCACCCTTCGAGTCGATCGACCCGCAGCGGGTCGTCTGCCGCTTCGACGTCAGCGCGGTCTTCGACGACGAGTCGGACGACGACGACCTGGACGACCTCGGCTCCGAGGAGCAGACCGATCCCCAGGACGCGGATCGCTGAGGCCGGCCCGGCGCCAAGGGCTCACACGGGTGGCGGCCACCGCGATGCGGTGGCCGCCACCCGTGTTTCACGCACCGCGAACGTGCGACACCGGCGGTGATCAGCCCGCGGCCGGTGCCTGCGGCTTCAGCAGGGCCGGCAGCCGTGTGGTGCGCGGCTTCTGCGGAACCTCCGCCACGGCGTGCGGCAGGGCCTGCTCCACCCCGTGCACGACCGAGAGATGACGCTCGGCCCGGCCGAAGGCCGTGTAGACCCACGGCCGCGTCAGGGCCGCCGCGGCGTCGCCCGGGAGCACGACGACTGCGGCGGGCCAGCGCATTCCCACCGCCTGGTGCGCGGTGAGCGCCCAGCCGTGCCGCACGGCCTGCTCCACCCGCTCCTTCGGTACGACGACGAGGGCGCCCGAGCACTCCAGGTGCAGTCCTTCGGCGTCGGCCTTCACCACGTGGCCCGGCACCGAACGGCCGGGCGCGGGGGAGTGGACGACGCGGTCGCCCGGGTCGAAGCCGCCGAAACGGCCCGGGCCGGGGTTCAGCCGCTCCTTGAGCGCGGTGTTCAGCGCGCGGGTGCCGACCGCGCCGCCGTGTCCCGGGGTGATCACCTGTGTCTGTTCGGCCGGGATGCCGATCGCGCGCGGCACCGAGTCCGCGACCAGCTGCACGGTCCGGTGGACCGCCTCGCCGGCGTCGCGCACCGGGACGATCACGACCTCCTTGCCGGGCGCCTCGACCTGGTTGAGCTCGCCGATGCCGACCCCGGACACCAGCTCGCCGATGGGACCGGGGTCAGGGGTCCGCGAGGCCACCTGCGGGCAGGCGCGGGCGGCGATCAGGTCCGCGAAGACCCGGCCGGGGCCCGCCGACCAGAGCACGCCCGGATCACCGCTCAGCACCAGGCGGGCCCCGTCCGGCAGCGACTCGGCGAGCATCGCCGCCGTCTCCACGTCGAGCTGCGGCGCGTCGAGGACGACCAGGACGTCCAGGTCCAGGGCGCCGTCCGCGTCCCGGCCCGGGCCCTCGGTGCCGGAGAGGAGCCCGTCCACGGTGGCGACGCCGGTGGCCGTGCCGTCCGCGGGGCCGTCCGGCAGGTCGAGCCGGGCCAGTTCGGCCGTGAAGCCGTCGCGGCCGCCGCGGGTGTGCGTGGCGGCCCAGCCGCGCAGGCCGAGCGCACGCGCCGCGTGCAGCAGCGCCGCCGTCTCGGAGCGGGAGGCGTCGCCGCCGGTGTGCAGCACCAGCCCGTGAGCGGCGGCCGCGCGGATCAGCTCCCCGGCGGAGCGGGGGGCCGCGGCCGCGGCCTGTTCCCAGTCGGCGGCCGAACCGTCCTCCTTCGGCACCGAGTTCATCACCCGGGCGAGTCCGTCGGCGAGGCTCTCCTCGGCCAGCGCGTACCGCTCCAGGCCGATCAGGATGCGCACCGGGCGCTCCCGCGGCTCCTCCGTGTCGTCCTGCGGCGCCGGGGCAGGCGTGTCCAGCGCGTCCTGGAAGACCAGGGCCTCGCCCTCCGCGAGAGCGCTCTGCATGGCCGCGTCAGGGTCCGGCACCGAGCGCTGGGAGAGCGCCGCGGTGAGCGCCGGGGCGTCCAGGGCGGTGTGCCCGGCGACGGCCGCCTGCTCCAGGAGCCACACGGTCAGCGCCCGGCCACGACGCTCGTCGTCCGGCCCGCACTCCGCGCCGAGCAGCGCCCGGGCGAACCCGTCGGCCTGCTCGGGCCGCACCCCGGCCACCCGCAGCAACTGCCAGGGGTCGTCGCGCAGTTGCTCGTCGGCACCCTCGCCCAGGGCCGCGACGGCCTGAGCCGCGAGCGCTTCGGGCGCGCCGCCCTCGGTCAGCACGGCGCGGACGGCCCCGACGGCTTCGGGCGCGGCGGTCGGCACCGGTGCGGCCGCTGAGGCCACGGGCTGCGGTCGCCGCACGGGCTCCTGCGCGGCCCTGCGCGGCGCGGGCTCGGGCTCTCGGAAGGCGGTGGCCACGGGCTTCTCGCCGCTCTCCACGGCCCGCACCGCCGCGAGGAGGTCCGCGGCCGTGCCGCTGAGCTTGGCCCCGGCCGCGATCGGCGCCTGCTTCTCGGCCTTCCGCCGCTCGATCCGCTCCCGCTCCAAGCGCTGGGCCGCCAGCTCGGCGGCCGCCTCGGACAGCTGGGCTGCGCCTTCGGAGGATTCGGTCCCCGCGGCGGCCTCCGTACCGGCGACGGCCTCCGCGTCCGTGTTCGCGTCCTCGCCCGCGTCCGTGCCCTTCTCCTCGGAGGCGTCCCCGCCCTCGGACTGCGCGTCCGCGTGGCCCACGTCCTCGCCCGTGCTCTCCGGGGCGTCGGCGGCCGTGTCCGCGCCCGGCGCCCCCGGCTCCGCTTCCTCCGTGGTCTCGGGCTCCGTGCTCACAGCGTGCTCCAGTCGTGATCGGGATAGTGGTGCACCGGGGCCGACACGTCGTCGAGCGCCCGGCAGATCTCGTCAGGAAGACTAAGGCTCTCCACTGACAACGCGGCCGTGAGCTGCTGCGCGTTGCGCGCGCCGACGATGGGGGCGCTGACCCCGGGCCGGTCGCGGACCCACGCGAGCGCCACCTGGAGCGCCGTCACGGCGAGCCCGTCCGCCGCGGTCGTCACCGCCTCCACGATGCTGCTCGCCGTGTCGTCGAGGTAGGGCGCGACGAACGGCGCGAGGTGTTCGGAGCCGCCACGGGAGTCGGTCGGCGTTCCGTTGCGGTACTTGCCGGTGAGCACCCCGCGCCCGAGCGGCGAGGAGGGCAGCAGGCCGATGCCCAGGTCGAGGGCGGCCGGCAGCACCTCCCGCTCGATGCCGCGCTGGAGCAGGGAGTACTCCATCTGCGTACTGGCCAGGCGGGTGCGTATGCCGGGAGCCGCGAGCTGCCAGGTGGCGGCCTTGGCGAGCTGCCAGCCGCAGAAGTTGGACACGCCCGCGTAGCGCGCGCGGCCGCTGCTGACGGCCAGGTCGAGGGCCTGGAGGGTCTCTTCCAGGGGCGTGTCGGGGTCGTAGGCGTGGACGTGCCACACGTCCACGTAGTCCGTGCCCAGGCGGGCGAGCGAGGCGTCCAGGGCCGCCAGCAGGTGGCTGCGCGAGCCGTCGAAGCGGCGGTCCGGGTCGCGCACGCTCCCCGCCTTCGTCGAGATGACCAGGTCCCGGCGCGGCACGAGCCCTTCCATGAGGCGTCCGAGGAGGTACTCGGCCTCCCCGTCGCCGTACACGTCCGCGGTGTCCACGAGGGTCCCGCCCGCTTCCCAGAACGTCTTCAAGAGGTCCGCCGCGTCATGCTCGTCGGTGTCCCGCCCCCATGTGAGGGTGCCGAGTCCGATCCGGGACACACGCAGGCCGGTACGGCCGAGATGCCTCTGCTCCATGGACGCCGAGATTACTGTCCGACACCGGCCGTGTGGGGGCCTGTGGACAACCGAAGTTCCACGGATCGCCGCACGTGACGACCGGTGACGCAGGGCGGCGGCCGGGACCCGTGCACGCGGTCGGACACGAGGGGCCGCGCCGGGCGGCGCGCCGGCGTCCCGCGCCCGTGCCGAGAAGGCGTACGTGCCGCTCCCCGCCCGGGACGCACGCACGCTAGGGTCTCGGACAAAGGGACGTTACTGATCGGTAAGGGGAATCGGCCATGCAGCTCGGCATCAACCTCGGCTACTGGGGCGCGGGAATGGACGGGGACAATCTCGCCGTCGCCCAGGAGGCCGACCGGCTCGGATACGCCGTCTGCTGGGCCGCCGAGGCCTATGGCTCCGACGCGGCCACCGTGCTCAGCTGGGTCGCCGCCCAGACCGAGCGCATCGACGTCGGTTCGGCCATCTTCCAGATCCCGGCGCGGCAGCCCGCGATGACCGCGATGACCGCCGCGACCCTCGACTCGCTGTCGGGCGGCCGTTTCCGCCTCGGCCTCGGCGTCTCCGGGCCGCAGGTCTCCGAGGGCTGGTACGGCGTCAAGTTCGACAAGCCGCTGGCCCGCACCCGTGAGTACGTGGAGATCGTGCGCAAGGCGATGACGCGCGAGCGGCTGTCGTACGAGGGTGAGCACTGGACCCTGCCGCTGCCGGGCGGTCCGGGCAAGCCGCTGAAGCTGACCGTGCACCCGGAGCGCGAGCACATCCCGCTCTACGTCGCCGCGATCGGCCCGAAGAACCTGGAGCAGACCGGCGAGATCGCCGACGGGGCGCTGCTGATCTTCCCCTCGGCCGAGCACCTCGAGGACACCGCGATCAAGTACCTGCGCGCGGGCCGGGAGAAGGCCGGCAGGACGATGGAGGGCTTCGACGTCTGCCCGACCCTTCCGCTCGCCCTCGGCGAGGACAAGGACGTCACGGCGCTCGCCGACATGTTCCGCCCGTACACCGCGCTGTACGTCGGCGGCATGGGCAGCCGCAAGCAGAACTTCTACAACCAGCTCGCCCAGCGCATGGGCTACGAGAAGGAAGCCGCCGAGATCCAGGACAAGTACCTGTCCGGCGACAAGGAGGGTGCCGCGGCCGCCATCCCGCACGCGCTGATCGACCAGACGACCCTGCTCGGCTCGGTGGACCGCATCGCCGACCGTATGCAGGCGTACGCCGCGGCCGGGGTCACCACGCTCACGCTGGCGCCCGCGGGCTTCACGCTGGAGGACCGGATCGCCTCGCTGCGGGCCGGCTCCGACGCCCTGGAGCGGGCAGGACTCGCGTAACCGCGCCGGAGGACGGCGCCGGGAAAGTTCTGCGGCCGTGGTGGGGGCTCGGGGGTCTTCCCCGCCACGGCCGTCACAGGGAACAACGCGTCGACGGTCCCTTGGTTACGCGCCCGGGCCCGCTTCCTCGTCCATCGTTTGGCGGATTTGTCCGACACATCGGTTGCCGGGTCGCAGACATCCCATTTGACTCGTTTTCTGCACAACCCTGCAGAGAGGTGTCAGAGATGCTTTCGGCCAAGAGTCTGTTCCAGGAGATTCTCGACAACGACGAGTCGTACCGGCTCTTCTGTTCCATCGCCGCCAGCGGGGAGTCGCAAGGGGGCTGGGAGAACGCCCGGATCGCCGCGCTGGTCCCGGCGAGCGAACGCGAGCTCGCCCCAAGGATCGCCCGGCACGGCGCCGACGAGGACAAGCACGGGCGGATCTTCAACGCCCTCATGAAGAAGCGCGGCCTCGAACCGGTCGAGATCCCGCCCGACACCGACTACACCATGCTCCTGGAGCGGTACGGCATCGGTCTGGCGCACGAGAAGCTCAAGGACGACCAGCCGCTCACCGTGCAGGACATCGTCACCTATCTCGCCCACAGCCGGGTCACGGAACAGCGCGCCTCCGAGCAGATGGACCTGCTGCGCAAGCACTTCGCCGACCACCCCGAGATCGGCCGCGCGGTGAAGATGATCTCGGGCGACGAGGACAACCACCTCGCGTACTGCAACGAGGAACTGTTGCGCTTCGCGTACGCCGGTCACGGCCGCGCCATCCAGCGGACCCTGCGCGCGTGCGCCCTCGCCGAGATCCGCATCTACCGGGACGTCAGCCTCGCCGTGATGGCCCACATGGGCCGCATCCTCGGCTGGTCCAGGTCCCGGGCCGCGGTCCTCGCCGCGGGCATCCACGCCGTCTACGCCTACGAGCGGGCCGCGGGCTGGCGCCGGATGGTCTCCCTGAAGATGCCCGAACGGCGCGGCGCGCTGGACGGCCCCGTCACGGCGGCACCCGAATTCGCCTGACCGCACCCGGCCTGCACCCGCACCCGGCCGCCACCCGGACCTGACTTCCACCCGCACCCGGCCGCCGTCGGGACGGGCCCCGTACGCGCCCGGAAACCCGTACCCGTACCCGTACCCGCACCCGGGCGGACCCGTACACGTCCCGACTACAGCCAGCCCCGCCGCTTGAAGAGCCGGAACAGCCCGAACTCCAGCACGACCATGAACCCGACCACAGCCGGATACGACCACACCCAGTGCAGCTCGGGCATGTGGTCGAAGTTCATGCCGTAGATCCCGGCGATCATCGTCGGGACGGCCGCCATGGCCGCCCACGCGGAGATCTTCCGCATGTCGTCGTTCTGCCGCACGCTCATCTGCGCGAGGTGCGCCGAGAGGATGTCGGACACCAGCCGGTCCAGGCCCTCCACGGACTCGTTGACCCGCATCAGGTGGTCGTTGACGTCGCGGAAGAAGGGCTGTGCCTTGTCGTTCACGAACGGCACGGCCGTCGAGGCGAGGCCCGATCCCGCCAGCCGGACCAGCGGCACCGCCAGCGGGACCGTGGCCCTGCGGAACTCCTGCACCTGCCGCTTGAAGGCGTAGATCCGCGACGCGGTGTTCCGCCCGCCGCCGAGCTGCGGCGAGAAGACCTCCGCCTCCAGCTCCTCCAGGTCGGTGCCGAGCTCGGTCGCCACCTCCAGGTAGTGGTCCACGGTGGCGTCCGCGATCGAGTAGAGCACCGCCGTCGGCCCGTGCCGCAGGGTCTCGGGGTCCGACTCCAGACGCTGCCGGACCGCCGCGAGGGGCGACTCCTCGCCGTGCCGCACGGTCACCACGAACGAGTCGCCGACGAAGACCATGACCTCACCGGAGGAGACGGCATCGCTCTCGGGCTCGTACGACACCGGTTTGAGGACCATGAAGAGCGAGTCCTCGTACACCTCCAGCTTGGGGCGCTGATGGGCCTTGAGGGCGTCCTCGACCGCCAGCGGATGCAGCCCGAACTCCTCCGTGACCAGGTCGAACTCCTTCTCCGTGGGCTCGTGCAGGCCGATCCACACGAAGGCGTCACCCCCGGCCCGGCAGTGGGCCAGGGCGTCGGAGAGGTCGTCGGGGCCCTCCGTCCGCCGCCCGGCACGGTAGATGGCACAGTCGACGATCACGGAGCGCATTCTCCCTTCGTTCCGGCCGGACCGCACTCCGGGCATCGCTTTCCCCAGGGCCGGCCGGCTCCGCCAGCCGTCCGTTTACGCTGGGCCGCATGCCCACCCTGATCCTCGTCCGGCACGGACGCTCCACCGCCAACACCGCGGGACTGCTCGCCGGCTGGACGCCCGGCGTGGCCCTCGACGAGCGAGGCACCCAGCAGGCCGCGGCCCTTCCGGGGCGGCTCGCCGGGCTGCCGATCGCCGAGGTCGTCACCAGCCCTCTCCAGCGCTGCCAGGAGACCGTCCAGCCGCTGCTGGAGGCCCGCCCCGAGGTCCCGGCGCACACCGAGGAGCGCATCGGAGAGGCCCACTACGGCGACTGGTCGGGCCGCAAACTCGCCGAACTCAAGGACGATCCGCTGATGGAGGTCGTCCAGGCGCATCCGTCCGCGGCCGCGTTCCCGGGCGGCGAATCGATGCGGGCCATGCAGACCCGGGCCGCCGAGGCCGTGCGCGAGTGGAACGCGCGCGTGGAGCGCGACCACGGAAGCGACGCGGTCTACCTGATGTGTTCGCACGGCGACATCATCAAGTCGCTCGTCGCCGACGCACTCGGACTTCATCTCGACCTCTTCCAACGGATCTCTGTCGAACCGTGTTCCATCACCGCGATCCGTTACACCCGGTTGAGGCCTTTTCTCGTACGTCTCGGGGACACCGGTGATTTCGCCTCCCTCGCGCCGCGCGAGGAACCCCCGAGCGGCGACGCTCCGGTCGGGGGCGGTGCGGGCGCACCGTGATCGTCGGCCGCAGTAGGGTGAAGCGGTCGAACCAGCACAGTAGTTGTCAGCGAGTTCTCAGCAGCCGATGCGGGCCGGCGCAGTCAGCCGGCCCCATGCCGATTCAATGGAGACAGGACGTGTCCCGTCAGGTGTTCCTCTACGACCCCCCGGACCGCTTCGTGGCCGGTACGGTCGGGTTGCCCGGGCGCCGTACCTTCTTCCTGCAGGCGTCCTCGGGACCCCGGGTGACCAGCGTGGCCCTGGAGAAGACCCAGGTCGCCGCGCTCGCCGAGCGGATGGACGAGCTCCTCGACGAGGTCGTCCGGCGGACCGGCGGCAGCGCCCCGGTCCCGGCGATGGCCTCCACCGAGGTGTCCGACACCGCGCCCCTCGACACCCCCGTCGAGGAGGAGTTCCGGGTCGGCACCATGGCGCTGGCCTGGGACGGTGACGAGCAGCGCATGATCGTCGAGGCGCAGGCGCTCGTGGAACTCGAGGCCGACTCCGACGAGGACCTCGCGGAGGCCGAGGAGCGGCTGCTCCAGGACGAGGAGAACGGTCCGCCGATGCTCCGGGTCCGGCTCACCGGCGTGCAGGCCCGGGCCTTCGCCAAGCGCGCGCTCGACGTCGTCAACGCCGGCCGGCCGCCCTGCCCGCTGTGCAGTCTCCCGCTCGACCCGGAAGGACACGTATGTCCGCGCCAGAACGGATACCGCCGCGGAGCGTGACGACCGCCGAGCTGCTCGCCCGGGGCGAGCTGAAGGTCCGCGGGCAGATTCGTGAGGCCTCGAACGCGGTGCTGTACTGCTCCGTGTCGTACGAGGGCCGCGAGGCGCTCTGTGTCTACAAGCCCGTCGCGGGCGAGCGGCCTCTGTGGGACTTCCCCGACGGCACGCTCGCACAGCGCGAGGTCGCCGCGTACGAGGTCTCCGAGGCGACCGGCTGGGGGCTCGTCCCCACCACGGTGCTGCGTGACGGGCCGTACGGCGAGGGCATGTGCCAGCTGTGGATCGAGTCCACGGCCGCCCGGGACGGGGACGGCCTGCTCGCGCTCGTCGAGGGCGAGGAACCGGCCGAGGGCTGGAAGGCGATCGGTTTCGCCGAGGTCGGCGAGGGCGAGACGGCACTGCTCGTGCACGCCGACGACGTAAGGCTGAGGCGGCTCGCCGTCCTCGACGCCGTGATCAACAACGCGGACCGCAAGGGCGGCCATCTGCTGCCCGCGGGGGAGGGCCGCCTGTACGGCATCGACCACGGGGTCACCTTCAACGCCGAGAACAAGCTGCGCACGCTGCTGTGGGGCTGGGCCGGGGAGCCGCTGACGCCGGAGGCGCTGGAGGTCCTCACGTCCCTTCGTGACGGTCTGGCGCCCGGCGCACCGCTGGCCACCCGCTTGGCCGAACTCGTCACCGCCGTCGAGATCGACGCCACACGCGCGCGGGTCGAGGCGATGCTCGCTTCCGGGAAGCACCCGGAGCCGAGCGGGGAATGGCCCGCGATCCCCTGGCCGCCGGTGTAGCGCTCGGCGGCACGTGCGCACGGCGCGGAGGGCCGCGCAAGAGGGCCTTCCCGGCCATAAGGTGCTGGCCGGTTCGTATACGGAAGTTCCGTCCGGTTAGTCTCATGACATGTATGCCTGGCCCGCTTCTGAGGTCCCCGCCCTGCCCGGCGAGGGCCGCGACCTCCGGATCCACGACACCGCGACCGGTGGGCTCGTCACCCTCGACCCCGGTCCCGTCGCCCGTATCTACGTCTGCGGCATCACGCCGTACGACGCGACCCATCTGGGTCACGCGGCGACCTACAACGCGTTCGACCTCGTGCAGCGCGTGTGGCTCGACACCAAGCGGCAGGTTCATTACGTCCAGAACGTCACGGACGTCGACGACCCGCTGCTGGAGCGGGCCGAGCGCGACGGCGTCGACTGGGTGGGACTCGCCGAGAAGGAGACCGCCCTCTTCCGCGAGGACATGACCGCCCTGCGGATGCTGCCGCCGCGCCACTACATAGGCGCCGTCGAGGCGATACCCGGCATCGTGCCGCTCGTCGAGCGGCTGCGGGACGCCGGAGCGGCGTACGAGCTCGACGGCGACGTGTACTTCTCCGTGGAGTCCGACCCCGCCTTCGGCAAGGTGTCCAACCTGGACGCCGCGACGATGCGCCTGCTCTCCGCGGAGCGGGGCGGCGACCCGGACCGGGCGGGGAAGAAGAACCCCCTCGACCCGATGCTGTGGATGGCCGCCCGCGAGGGCGAGCCGAGCTGGGACGGCGGCTCACTGGGCCGCGGCCGGCCCGGCTGGCACATCGAGTGCGTCGCCATCGCCCTCGACCACCTGGGAATGGGCTTCGACGTCCAGGGCGGCGGTTCCGACCTCGCCTTCCCGCACCACGAGATGGGCGCCTCGCACGCCCAGGTGCTGACCGGCGAGTTCCCCATGGCCAAGGCGTACGTCCACGCCGGCATGGTCGCGCTGCACGGCGAGAAGATGTCGAAGTCCAAGGGCAACCTCGTCTTCGTGTCCCGTCTGCGGCACGACGGGGTCGACCCGGCCGCCATCCGCCTCGCCCTGCTCTCGCACCACTACCGGGCCGACTGGGAGTGGACGGACGCCGTCCTCGAAGAGGCCGTCGCGCGCCTGGACAACTGGCGGGCCGCGGTGTCGCGGCCCGACGGGCCGTCCGCCGACGCGCTCGTCGAGGAGATCCGCGCCGCGCTCGCCGAGGACCTCGACGCACCGGCCGCGCTCGCCGCGGTCGACCGCTGGGCAGCCCTCCAGCACGAGACGGGCGGCACGGACGAGGGCGCCCCCGGTGTCGTGTCGCGGGCCGTCGACGCCCTCATGGGCGTGGCGCTGTAACCGGTCGCCTCACACAGTCGGGCGCCGGGCGGAGTGATCCGCCCGGCGCCCTGTGCGTGGAGCGGTCCGCCGCTCCCGTCGCCGCTACTGCCGGTTCACGATCACGGCCTGGAGGGTGTTGGTGCCCGAGTCGTAGATCCCGATGACCTGCTGCCCGAAGGCGAAGGCCTCCTGGACCTCGTCATGCGTGACCTGGTTCGGGTTCACGAGCTGACGCCAGCCGTTGTCGATGAACAGGTAGAGGATCGACGGCTGCCCCGGCAGCGGGGTGACGACGTCCCAGAACTTCGTGGCGACGCCGCTCAGGAGCGCCGCACGCTCCACGGCGCTCGGCAGCACGAGCGGCTGGCCCGGCTGCTGGGCCTGCTGCCCGCCGAGCTGCTGGAGAAGCTGCTGGAACGGCTGCTGCCGGCCCAGTTGCTGGAGCTGCTGCTGGAGCTGCTGCTGGAGGTGCGGCGCAATGTGCTGCTGCGGGATCTGCTGTTGCGGGATCTGGTGCTGCGCGATCTGGTGCTGCGGGAACTGCTGGCCGACGCCCTGCTGGCCCATGCCCTGCTGGAGGTACGGCTGCTGCATCTGCTGGCCGATGCCCTGCGGCCCGTACGGCTGCTGCGCCTGCGCGCCGAACGGCTGCTCCTGGCTCATGCCCTGCTGCGGTCCGAACTGCTGCTGCGTCCCGAGGTGCTGCGGGGGAGCCGTGCTGGGGCCCTGCTGTCCTTGCTGAATGCTGTCCTGCTGAAGGCCCTGCTGTCCCTGCTGTCCCTGCTGGCTCATCTGGGGGATCGTGCTCATGCGGGTGCCACCTTCCATCAATGGTTGGTTGCGTTCCGTTCCGGTCCGGGAGGACCTGGTCCTCAGCCCGTGACGACCAGGCCGACGATCTCGTCGTCCGAGAACCAGACCCGTACATCGGGCCGTCCCCCCGCGAAGGCGGAGTGCACCGCCTGACGGATCTCGGGGGACGGGTTGTTGAGGTTGCGCCAGGCACCGGACACGTACAGCCGGAGCCTCGGCGGGAGTTCGCGCGGATACGGCAGCAGCTCGTCCCAGTACCGTTCGGCCTGGCCCGAGCCGACCGCCTCCGGCAGCAGCCTGGTGACCGCCGCCTTGATGTCCGGCCGGTTGCCGATCCGCTGGGAGGCGGGCCGGCCCGGCGCGTCCTGCTGCGGGGAGCCCGTGGCCCGCAGCACCGCGCGCGCACGTTCCGAGGACATCGGTGCCTGGCCCGCCGCCTTGAGCATGCCTTGCAGCGCGGCCAGGGCACCGACCACCACCGGGGAGGCGGAAGAGGTCCCTGAGAACGTGTCCGTGTACCAGGCGATCTCCTCGGCGCCGCCCTGCAGATCGCCGGGCCGGTCCCAGAAGCCGCCGGTGGTCGTGACCTCGCGTCCCCAGCCCTGCGCGTCCACGCGGGCCCCGTAGTTGGAGAACGCGAGCCGTGAACGGTCCGGGCCGTGGTCGCGGCCGTGCGTGCCGGGAGGCGGTGCGCCCGCGCCGACCAGGATCGCCCCGGAGGACTGGTTGGAGGGGTTGAAGGGGTTGCGCCACCAGTCGGGGAACTCCGCGGGGCGACGTTCGTACACCGCGTCGTCGAGCGACTCGGCGCCGTTGCCGGCGGCCGCCACCACGAGGATGCCCCGGGCGGTGGCGTACTGGACGGCCGCGAAGTTGTCGGGCCACCACTCGAGCGCGATGTAGCCCTCCTGCGTGTCGCGCTCCTCGAAGTCGAACCGGGGCCCCGGGGCGTGCAGTTCGACCAGGATGATGTCGCCGGGGCTCAGCCGTTCCGCCGCCGCGTGGATCGCGGCGGCCGTTCCGATGCCCTGGAAGGACGCGGCCGCGGTCACGGCGTCCGGCGCGATTCCGGTGATCCCCTGCTCGTTGCGGTCACCGCCGATCACCCCGATGACGGCGGTGCCGTGGTTGCGCCAGGCGATGTCGGTGACAGGGGTGCCGACGACGACGCCGGCGAGTTTCGAGGCCAGATCCTCGTGCCCGAGCTGCCAGGCGCCCTCCACGTCGATCACCGTGACGCTCCGGCCCGAACCGCCCGGCCGCTGCCAGGCCCAGTAGGCGTCGATGCCCTCGGGCGCCGGACGCAAGTAGCCCTGCCGGCTGGTGAAGTCGGGGGTGACGGGCGCCCCCTCCTTGAGCCGCTGGCCGTCGTCGGCGCTCTGGCCGGTCCAGCCGGCCGACCTCGTCGAGGCGGGAACGGCACCCGGCTTCACGTACGCCGTGTCGATCTCCGGCAGGGCCGCGATCCGTGCGCGCAGCTCCTGGGCACGGCTCTCCACGCCGCGCACCCGGTAGAAGAGCGCGAGCTCGGGCCCGCTCTCGGTACCCACCACCGCGGACTGCTGGAGCCGTTCCTCGCTCCCGAACAGCGGCTCCAGGGCGAGCTGTTCGTCGCTGAGGAACATGTTGAGGGCCGAGACGTCGGCGCCGGCCGCCGAGCGGACGCCCTCGGCCCGGGCACGCAGCCGGGCCTCCGGACGTGCGACGACGATCAGCTCCTGCTCGGCCCCTCGATAGGTGAATCCCGCTCCGTCGGGCCCGGGCCCGGACGTTCCCGGGCCCTGCGCCGGCTGTACCTGGTCGGTCATCGCGTACCGCTCCCTTCGATCCCTGCGGGTGCCGGTCCCTGCGGGTGCCGGTCGATGCGTGTGCTCTGCCGTGCCGTGTGCCTTCCTCCGGTGCGGCGCCGAGTGCCATGTCCCGTTGCCGGGCGGCGCCTTCGGGGCACAACCTGGCACGCCCACGGCGCCGCGTCCACCCCGTCTTCGCCAACTTGGTTTGAAAACAAGTTGAATGGGGAACCCTGTGCAATCCGTCCTGAAACAGATGTCACGCCCCAATCAGGCCAAACGCTGCGGAGGCGCATGTCAAGTGATGGGGCGGCAGCGGCTGTTGACCCTTGGACCGGTCGGGCCCGGCCCTCTGCGGCCGTGTGCCGCGCGCACCGCTGTTCCGCAGGCCGCGGGCTGCTCGCCGCGAGAGCTGTGCCGGAAGGGGCGGTACGGCCGGACGGCGCGGTCCGACGGCAGGACCTCCCGGCCGTGACGGCGTCGGCCGACCGGTTCTGTCCCCCCGGCGGGTTTCACGCCGGGGGCGTCACCGCCGCCGGGCCGCCCTGCGCGCACACGCCGGTCCGCCCGCGAACGGCGGCTTCACCGCACCGGTGGCCTCACCGTGCGCACCGCAACGGCGGGTGCGGAGGGGTGATCGATGAGGGCCCCGGCGCCGGACAGTTCCCGGAAGCCCGGAAGCCCGGAAGCCCGGAAGCCCGGAAGCCCGGAAGCCCGGAAGCCCGGAAGCCGGAAGCCGGAAGCCGGAAGCCGGAAGCCGGAAGCCGGAAGCCGGAAGCCGGAAGGCTGGGGACGGCGCGCCGCGTGCGCACCGCCCCTTTCCGCTCAGTCCTCGGAGGAGTCCGACGCGTCGGAGGAGCTGGAGGAGTCGGAAGGATCCGATGTATCCGTGGAACCCGGCGCCTTCGCGGCACCTGACGAGCCCTCGGAGTCCTTGGGGCCTGAGTCGCCGGACCGGGCGTCCGGGCCGGTGCCGTCGGCGGCCTCGTCCGTCTCCGGCTCCGGTCGCGACTCCCCGTCCCTTCCGGCGTCCTGCCCCGTGTCGGACTCCGGGCGCTGGGCCATCGGCGGCCGCGTACGGCCGCCGGGAGTGTCCCGGAGGTACGAGGCCGGCTCGCCGCTCTCCGTCGCGTGGCTCCCGGTACCGGTACCCGTCGCCGGACCGCCGCCGTCCCTGCGGCGCAGATAACGCTCGAACTCGCGGGCGATCGCCTCGCCGGACGCCTCCGGCAGCTCGGCGGTGTCCCGGGCCTCCTCCAGCGTCTGCACGTACTCGGCGACCTCGCTGTCCTCGGCGGCCAGCTGGTCCACGCCCAGCTGCCAGGCCCGCGCGTCCTCGGGCAGCTCGCCCAGCGGAATGCGCAGGTCGATGAGGTCCTCCAGGCGGTTGAGGAGGGCCAGCGTCGCCTTCGGGTTGGGCGGCTGCGACACATAGTGCGGTACGGCCGCCCACAGCGACACGGCCGGTACGCCCGCGTGTGTGCACGCCTCCTGGAGGATGCCGACGATGCCCGTCGGGCCCTCGTACTTGGTCTCCTCCAGGTCCATGGTGCGGGCCAGGTCCGGATCGGACGTGACCCCGCTGACCGGCACCGGACGTGTGTGCGGGGTGTCACCGAGCAGCGCGCCCAGGATCACCACCAGCTCCACGCCCAGTTCGTGCGCGAAGCCGAGCAGTTCGTTGCAGAACGAGCGCCAGCGCATCGACGGCTCGATGCCCCGGACCAGCACGAGGTCGCGCGGCTTCTCGCCGCCGACCCGGACCACCGACAGACGGGTGGTCGGCCAGGTGATCTTGCGTACACCACCGTCCAGCCACACGGTGGGGCGATTCACCTGGAAGTCGTAGTAGTCCTCGGCGTCCAGCGCCGCGAAGACCTCGCCCTTCCATTCCCTGTCCAGATGCGCGACCGCGGTGGAGGCGGCGTCGCCGGCGTCGTTCCAGCCTTCGAACGCGGCCACCATGACTGGGTCGATCAGCTCGGGAACCCCCTCCAGCTCGATCACCCAGCGCCTCCTTCCGATGTGCCCTCGCGTACGCCTCAACCTTACGGCGTGCCGAGGGGGCCTCCGCAGCCCCCTTGCACGGGGGAGTGAACGGATCACTGCCCCGCCGGGGGCCCGGAAACACGCGGGACGGCCACCCCGGACCGTCCCGAAGTCATCCGAGCTGTCCACGGTCAACTTGCCCGCGGACAGGGGACATTGCCCCGTGCCGGCACCATACGTCGGATGACCAGGAGAGATCCGATGTTCTGTGAGCGGCCCGAAACACCCATGAGGGACGGGGCGCACGCAAGGACGAGGCCGGCGTCCGCCCCCGGGTCCGGCTCGCCGCTAGAGCGTGGATCTGAGCCACTGCTCCACGCTCGCGACGTGCACCGTCGCCCAGGACCGGGCCGCCTCCGCGTCCCGGTCGCGCAGGGCGGACAGGATGGCGCGGTGCTCGCGCAGGGTGCGGCCGACCGCGTCCTCCTGGGTCAGGCCGCGCCAGACGCGGGCCCGGGTGGTGGGTCCGGACATGCTCTCGAGGAGGGAGCACAGGACCGAGTTGCCCGAGGCCAGTGCGATGCCCCGGTGGAACTCCAGGTCGCAGGCGACCAGTTCCTCCACGGACGGGTCCGCGCCGAGCTCGTCCAACTGGGAGGAGAGCGCGTCCAGTTGCCGCTCGCTGATGCGGGCGGCCGCCATCGCGGTGGCCGCGGGCTCCAGAATGCGCCGCACGGCGAGGAACTCCAGGACCGTGTCGTCGCGGTGGAAGTCGACGACGAAGCTGAGCGCCTCCAGGAGGAGTTGCGGGTCCAGGCTCGTGACGTACGTGCCGTCGCCCTGGCGCACGTCCAGGATGCGGATGAGGGACAGGGCGCGGACGGCCTCCCGCAGGGAGTTGCGGGACAGCCCGAGTTCGGCCGCCAGTTCGCTCTCCTTGGGGAGCCGGTCGCCGGGACGCAGCGCGCCGGAGACGATCATTCCCTTGATCTTCTCGATCGCCTCGTCGGTGACTGTCATGGCGGGGCCTCCCTGTCGCTCGGGATGTCCCCTCAGACATCCGATGACTCATCGGACATTATGGGGGTTCCATGGGCTGAACGGAGAGCGCCGAGGTGCCCGGCACCGGCGGGAGCTCCCGGCCGCCCCGCACCGGCACAGGGGTGAGGGGCGGCACCCCCCGTGGGAGCCGCCCCTCACCCGACCGCCGAGACCTACTTGTCGTCGAGCAGGTCCTGCACCTTGCCGCGGACGTCGTCCGTGGCGAGACCGCGGATCGTCAGCGTCGTACGGCGGCGCAGCACGTCGTCCGCCGTCTCGGCCCACTCGTTGTCCCGGGCGTAGACGACCTGCGCCCAGATCTCCGGGGCGTCCGGGTGGACGCGCTCGCCGAGCTCGGGGTTCTCGTTCGCCAGCCGGGCGATGTCGAAGGCCAGCGAGCCGTAGTGGGTGGCCAGATGCCTGGCCGTGTCGGCGGCCATGCGCGGGCCGGGCGCCGGGCCGTCCACCAGGAGACGGTGCGCGACCGCGCGCGGGTTGGCGACACCGGGGAGCGGCAGCTTCCTCGGCAGCTCGGAGATCGGCTCGAAGTCCTCGCCCAGCGGACGGCCCGGCAGCGCCTCCAGCTTCTTCATGACCGTACGGCCGATGTGCCGGAAGGTGGTCCACTTGCCGCCCGCGACGGACAGCATCCCGCCGCGGCCCTCCGTGACGACCGTCTCGCGCTTGGCCTTCGACGTGTCGCCGGGGCCGCCCGGCAGCACCCGCAGACCGGCGAAGGAGTACGTGATCAGGTCACGGGAGAGCTGCTGGTCGCGTATGGAGAACGCGGCCTCGTCGAGGATCTGGGCGGTGTCCTTCTCGGTGACCGAGACGTCCGCCGGGTCGCCCTCGTACTCCTCGTCGGTGGTGCCGAGCAGGAGCATGTCCTCCCACGGCAGCGCGAAGGTGATGCGGTACTTGTCGATGGGGGTGGCCAGTGCGGCCTTCCACGGCGAGGTCCGCTTCAGGACCAGATGCGCGCCCTTCGAGAGACGGATCGACGGCGCGGCATTCGGGTCCTCCATCCGGCGCAGGTGGTCCACCCACGGGCCGGTCGCGTTCAGTACGAGACGGGCCTCGACGCCGAACTCGTCGCCGGACAGCCGGTCCCGAAGGTCCGCGCCCGTCACCCGGCCCCGGGTGAAGCGCAGGCCCGTGACCTCGGCGTGGTTCAGCACGGCTGCGCCCGACTCGACGGCCGCGCGCACCGTCATGAGGGCCATGCGGGAGTCGTTCATCTGGTCGTCGCCGTACACGGCCACGGCCTTGAGGTTGTCGGTACGCAACTCGGGCACGTCCTGCGCGGCCTTGGAGGGGCTCAGCAGGTGTCCCACGCCGTCACCGAAGGCCGACAGGGCGGAGTAGGCGAAGACGCCCGCTCCGAGCTTCGCCGCGCCGTGCGGCCCGCCCTTGTACACGGGGAGGTAGAAGGTGAGCGGGTTCGCCAGGTGGGGGGCCACCTGACGGGAGACCGCACGGCGCTCGAAGTGGTTCTCCGCCACCAGCTTCACCGCGCCGGTCTGCAAGTAGCGCAGACCGCCGTGGAGAAGCTTGGAGGAGGCGGAGGAGGTGGCGCCGGCGAAGTCGCCGGCGTCGACCAGCGCCACCCGCAGTCCGGACTGCGCGGCGTGCCAGGCGGTGGAGATGCCCAGGATGCCGCCGCCGATGACGAGGAGGTCGTACGTTGCCTTGGAAAGCTGCTCCCGGGTCTCGGCGCGGCTCGGGTTGGAGCCGGAGGCCGGGTGCGTACCGAGGGCAGGCACGGACTGCAGGGTGGGCTGGCTGGTCATTGCGGGTTCTTACTCCTCGTCAGTTCTCGTCTTCGATCCAGCCCATGGTCCGCTCGACGGCCTTGAGCCAGCTCTTGTACTCACGGTCGCGGACATCCGCGTCCATGTTGGGGGTCCATTCCGCGGCCCGGCGCCAGTTGGCGCGCAGGTCCTCGGTGTTGGTCCAGAAGCCGACGGCGAGGCCGGCGGCGTAGGCGGCGCCGAGGCAGGTGGTCTCGGCGACCATCGGGCGCACCACGGGGGCGTCCAGGACGTCGGCCAGGGTCTGCATCAGCAGGTTGTTGGAGGTCATGCCGCCGTCGACCTTGAGGGCCGTGAGCTCGACACCGGAGTCCTTGGTCATGGCGTCGCTGATCTCACGGGTCTGCCAGGCGGTGGCCTCCAGGACGGCGCGCGCGATGTGCGCCTTGGTGACGTACCGGGTCAGGCCGGCGATCACACCGCGGGCGTCGGGACGCCAGTACGGGGCGAACAGGCCGGAGAAGGCCGGCACGAAGTAGGCGCCGCCGTTGTCCTCGACCGAGGACGCGAGCGTCTCGATCTCGGCGGCGGACTTGATCAGGCCCATCTGGTCGCGCATCCACTGCACCAGCGAACCGGTGACGGCGATGGAGCCTTCCAGGGCGTAGACCGGCTCCTGGTCGCCGATCCGGTAGCCGACCGTGGTCAGCAGGCCCGAGTACGAGTTGATGATCTTGTCACCGGTGTTCATCAGCATGAAGGTGCCGGTGCCGTAGGTGGACTTGGCCTCGCCCTCGGAGAAACAGGTCTGGCCGAACAGGGCCGCCTGCTGGTCGCCGAGCGCGGAGGCGACCGGGATGCCGCCGAGCAGGTCGCCGAGCGGTCCGCCGGTGACCTCGCCGTAGACCTCGGCGGAGGAGCGGATCTCGGGCAGCATGGCCAGCGGGACGCCGATGGACTCGGCGATCTTGTCGTCCCACGCCAGGGTGTGCAGGTTCATCAGCATGGTGCGGGAGGCGTTGGTCACGTCGGTGACGTGCTTGCCGCCGTCGACCCCGCCGGTCAGGTTCCAGATGACCCAGGTGTCCATGGTGCCGAAGAGGATGTCCCCGGCCTCGGCGCGCTCGCGCAGGCCCTCGACGTTGTCGAGCAGCCAGCGGGCCTTGGGGCCGGCGAAGTACGACGCGAGCGGCAGGCCGGTCTCGCGGCGGAACCGGTCCTGGCCGACGTTGCGGCCGAGTTCCCGGCACAGGGCGTCGGTGCGGGTGTCCTGCCACACGAGGGCGTTGTGGACGGGCTCACCGGTGTTCTTGTCCCACAGCAGCGTGGTCTCACGCTGGTTGGTGATGCCGATGGCCTTGATGTCGTCGCGGGTGATGCCGGCCTTGGAGATGGCTCCGGCGACGACCTCCTGGACGTTGGTCCAGATCTCGGCGGCGTCGTGCTCGACCCAGCCCGGCTTCGGGAAGATCTGCTCGTGCTCCTTCTGGTCGACGGAGACGATGCGTCCGTCGCGGTCGAAGACGATGCAGCGGGACGACGTGGTGCCCTGGTCGATCGCGGCGATGAAGGGGCCGGCGGTGTGTGCGTCGGTCACGGTGTGCTCCTGGGATCCGTGGGAAAGGGGCTGTATACGGCGCGGTGCTTCAAAGCGTGCTGTGCGGCTCGCGGCTCTTTGGGGCGCGGCTTCCTAGCGTGCTGGAGCGGGGGCTCCTAAGCGAAGGCGACGTTGTATATGCCTGCCGCGATCGCGCCGCCGATGAGCGGGCCGACGACCGGTATCCAGGCGTAGCTCCAGTCGGATCCGCCCTTGTTGGGCAGGGGGAGCAGGGCGTGCACGATGCGCGGACCGAGGTCACGGGCCGGGTTGATCGCGTAGCCGGTGGGGCCACCGAGCGAGAGGCCGATGCTCACCACCACGAAGGAGGTGATCAGGGCGCCCAGGGTGCCCAGGCCGTTGCCGTCGTTGTTCAGGCCCTGCGTGAGGATCGCGAGGATCAGGACGACGGTGCCGATGATCTCGGTGGCGAGGTTCTGTACGACGTTCCGGATCTCGGGGCCGGTCGAGAAGACCCCGAGCACGGGGCCCGCGCCGGTCTCCTGGGCCTCGACGGCCTTGGTCTTGGTGGCCTGCGCACCCGGACCGCCGACGATCTCGCGGTCGGTGAGGTGGGCGAGGAACTGGCCGTAGTAGGCGACCCAGACCAGCGCCGCACCGATCATGGCGCCGAGCATCTGCCCGCCCCAGTAGGTGGCGAGATTGCTGTAGTCGTCGTCCTTGATCGCCAGCGCGAGCGTCACGGCCGGGTTGAGGTGGGCGCCGGAGAGCGGCGCCGAGATGTAGACCGCGGTCATGACCGCGAAGCCCCACCCGAAGGCGATGGCGAGCCAGCCGGCGTTGCGCGCCTTGGAGGCCTTCAGCGTGACGGCGGCGCACACGCCACCGCCGAGCAGGATGAGTACGGCGGTACCGATGGTCTCGCCGATGAAGATGTCGGAGCTGGACACCCGCGACTCCTTTGTCCTTCGTCCAGGGGAAGCCGAACCCCGGGTCCCTCCGGTGGTTCGTGCTCTCGGGGAGTGAGAGCGATCTCGGCCCTGGCATTGCCACACTCTAACGCGTATTGCCGGTAGGTGTTCGACAATGTCGACCGATGGACGGGAGTCTTGCTCTCGCGTTACCAGCTCGTCAAGAGCTCCGTTATCGAAAGCACGATCGTTATTGATCGGCGTGTGCTATCGATGCGTCGTCGCTCGTCCGGGGACACGACAAAGGCCGGGAAGCATCCCGCTTCCCGGCCTCGAGCCGTACGAACGTCCGAGCGTTCGCGCCGGTCAGAACCGCCCCGCGCCCAGGTCCCGCGACACCGCGCGGGCACAGTCCCGTACGGCCGCGATCAGGTCGGGGCGCAGTTCCCCGTCCTTGCAGACCCGTTCCACGGCTCCGGTGATGCCCACCGCGCCCACCGGCATCCGCCGCCGGTTGTGGATCGGGGCCGCGACCGAGGCGACCCCCGTCCAGGTCTCCTCGACGTCGTCCGCGTACCCGCGCGCGCGGGTCACGTCGAGGACGCCCTCGAACTGCTCCAGCTCGCTGATCGTCCGCGGCGTGAACGCCTTGCGGTCGACCTCGAGGACCTCGCTGTGCGCCACCGGGTCGTAGGCCGACAGCACCTTGCCCAGCGCCGTGGAGTGCAGGGGCTGCATCGCCCCGACCTCCAGGACCTGACGGCTGTCGTCGGGCCGGAAGACGTGGTGCACGATCAGCACGCCCTGCTGGTGCAGCACGCCCAGATAGACGCTCTCGCCGCTGGAGCGGGCCAGGTCGTCGGTCCACACCAGGGCGCGGGCCCGTAGTTCGTGCACGTCGAGATAGGTGGTGCCGAGGCGCAGCAGCTCGGCGCCCAGCTGATAACGCCCGGAGGCCGTGTCCTGCTCGACGAACCCCTCCTGCTGGAGGGTGCGCAGAATGCCGTGGGCCGTACCCTTGGCCAGGCCCAGCGAGGAGGCGATGTCCGACAGGCCGAGCTGTCGCTCGCCGCCCGCGAGCAGCCGCAGCATCGCTGCCGCCCGTTCGAGCGACTGGATGTTCCGTGCCATCGCCGTGCTGCCTCCGTCCCCTTGGACCGTCGGCGTGCGACTGCCCGCTGCCGTTCGGCAATGTCGAACACTACCGGTCGTTACCGATCTCCCGCCAATGGGTGGTCGCCCTACGTTTCGTCGGCCTGCACGCCGACGTCACCCGCGCCACACCCGTCCGGCTCGTGGACGCCCACGACTGATCGGCGGTGCTCCGGGCTACCCTGACGGCGTGCGCCTTCCATGGGAAGCGCAAAGCCGACAGCCGTCGCACTCCAGGGAGCACCTTCATGGCCTCGTTGCCGAACCCGTCCCTTTCGTCCGGTCTTTCCGAAGGCCGGGAGCGAACCGACGCACTCCGAGAAGCGCTCGCCACCCGCGTGGTGGTGGCCGACGGCGCGATGGGCACGATGCTTCAGGCGCAGGACCCGACGCTTGAGGACTTCGAGAACCTCGAGGGCTGCAACGAGATCCTGAACGTCACCCGCCCCGACATCGTCCGATCCGTCCATGAGGCGTACTTCGAGGTCGGTGTCGACTGCGTCGAGACGAACACCTTCGGGGCGAACCACTCGGCGATGGCCGAGTATGACATCGCGGACCGCGTCCACGAACTGTCCGAGACCGGGGCCCGGCTCGCCCGCGAGGTCGCCGACGAGTTCGGCGCCCGCGACGGCCGTCAGCGCTGGGTCCTCGGCTCGATCGGCCCCGGCACGAAGCTGCCGACGCTGGGCCATGTCGCGTACGGGACGCTGCGGGACGGCTTCCAGGCCAACGCCGAGGGCCTGCTCGCCGGCGGCGCGGACGCGCTGATCGTGGAGACGACCCAGGACCTGCTGCAGACGAAGTCCTCCGTGCTCGGCGCGCACCGCGCGATGGAGGCGACCGGCGTCCGGGTACCGCTGCTGGTCTCGATGGCCTTCGAGACCACCGGCACCATGCTGCTGGGCTCCGAGATCGGCGCGGCACTGACCGCGCTGGAACCGCTCGGCATCGACATGATCGGCCTGAACTGCTCGACCGGCCCCGCCGAGATGAGCGAGCACCTGCGCTACCTCACCCGGCACTCCCGCATCCCGCTCCTGTGCATGCCGAACGCCGGTCTGCCGGTCCTGACGAAGGACGGCGCCCACTTCCCCCTCGACGCCGAGGGCCTGGCCGACGCCCAGGAGAACTTCGTACGCGACTACGGCCTCTCCCTGGTCGGCGGCTGCTGCGGTACGACGCCGGAGCACCTGCGCCAGCTGGTGGAGCGGGTGCGCGGGGTCGCGCCCACCGAGCGCAGCCCGCGGCCCGAGCCCGGCGCCGCCTCCCTCTACCAGACCGTCTCGTTCCGCCAGGACACCGCGTACATGGCGATCGGCGAGCGGACGAACGCCAACGGCTCGAAGAAGTTCCGCGAGGCCATGCTCGAGGCCCGCTGGGACGACTGTGTGGAGATGGCCCGCGACCAGATCCGCGAGGGCGCGCACATGCTCGACCTCTGCGTCGACTACGTCGGCCGGGACGGCGTCGCCGACATGGACGAGCTGGCCGGCCGCTTCGCCACCGCCTCCACCCTGCCGATCGTCCTGGACTCCACCGAGGTCCCGGTGATCCGCGCGGGCCTGGAGCGACTCGGCGGGCGCGCGGTCATCAACTCCGTCAACTACGAGGACGGCGACGGGCCCGAGTCCCGGTTCGCGAAGGTCACGCGGCTCGCCCAGGAGCACGGTGCCGCGCTGATCGCGCTGACCATCGACGAGGAGGGCCAGGCCCGCACCGTCGAGACCAAGGTCGCCATCGCCGAGCGGCTCATCGAGGACCTGACGGGCAACTGGGGCATCCACGAGTCCGACATCCTCATCGACACCCTGACCTTCACGATCTGCACGGGCCAGGAGGAGTCCCGCAAGGACGGCATCGCGACGATCGAGGCGATCCGCGAACTCAAGCGCCGCCGCCCGGACGTCCAGACCACGCTCGGCCTGTCCAACATCTCCTTCGGCCTCAACCCGGCCGCCCGCATCCTGCTCAACTCGGTCTTCCTCGACGAGTGCGTCAAGGCGGGCCTGGACTCGGCGATCGTGCACGCGTCCAAGATCCTGCCGATCGCCCGGTTCAGCGAGGAGGAGGTCACCACCGCCCTCGACCTCATCCACGACCGCCGGGCCGAGGGCTACGACCCGCTGCAGAAGCTGATGGCGCTGTTCGAGGGCGCCACCACCAAGTCGCTGAAGGCGGGCAAGGCCGAGGAACTTGCCGCGCTGCCCCTGGACGAACGCCTCAAGCGGCGGATCATCGACGGCGAGAAGAACGGACTGGAGGCCGACCTCGCCGAGGCCCTCCAGGACCGACCGGCCCTCGACATCGTCAACGAGACGCTGCTGGACGGCATGAAGGTGGTCGGCGAACTGTTCGGTTCCGGCCAGATGCAGCTGCCGTTCGTGCTCCAGTCCGCCGAGGTCATGAAGACCGCCGTCGCCTTCCTCGAGCCGCACATGGAGAAGTCGGACGCGGAGGGCAAGGGCACCATCGTGCTGGCCACCGTGCGCGGCGACGTCCACGACATCGGCAAGAACCTCGTCGACATCATCCTGTCGAACAACGGCTACAACGTCGTCAACCTCGGCATCAAGCAGCCGGTCTCCGCGATCCTGGACGCCGCCCAGGAACACCGGGCCGACGTCATCGGCATGTCCGGGCTCCTGGTCAAGTCCACGGTGATCATGAAGGAGAACCTGGAGGAGCTGAACCAGCGCGGCCTGTCCGCCGACTACCCGGTGATCCTCGGCGGCGCGGCCCTGACCCGGGCCTACGTCGAACAGGACCTGTACGAGATCTACCAGGGCGAGGTGCGCTACGCCCGCGACGCCTTCGAGGGCCTGCGCCTGATGGACGCGCTGATCGGCGTCAAGCGCGGAGTGCCCGGCGCGGTGCTGCCCGAACTCAAGCAGCGCCGAGTGCGGGCCGCCGCCGCCACGGCCGTCGAGGAGCGCCCGGAAGAGGGCCACGTCCGCTCCGACGTCTCCGTCGACAACCCCGTTCCGAAGCCGCCCTTCTCGGGCACCCGCGTGATCAAGGGCATCCAGCTCAAGGAGTACGCCTCCTGGCTGGACGAGGGCGCCCTGTTCAAGGGGCAGTGGGGTCTCAAGCAGGCCCGTACCGGCGACGGTCCGACGTACGAGGAACTGGTCGAGACCGAGGGCCGGCCCCGGCTGCGCGGGCTGCTGGACAAGGTCCAGACCGACAACCTGCTGGAAGCGGCCGTGGTCTACGGCTACTTCCCGTGCGTCTCCAAGGACGACGACCTGATCATCCTGGACGAGCAGGGCAACGAGCGGACCCGCTTCACGTTCCCCCGCCAGCGCCGGGGCCGCCGGCTGTGTCTGGCCGACTACTTCCGCCCGGAGGAGTCGGGGGAGACCGACGTCGTCGGCCTCCAGGTCGTCACCGTCGGCTCCCGGATCGGCGAGGAGACCGCCAAGCTCTTCGAGTCCAACGCCTACCGCGACTACCTCGAACTGCACGGCCTGTCCGTGCAGCTGGCCGAGGCGCTCGCCGAGTACTGGCACGCGCGCGTGCGCTCGGAGCTGGGATTCGCGGGGGAGGACCCGTCCGAGATCGAGGACATGTTCGCCCTGAAGTACCGCGGCGCCCGCTTCTCGCTCGGCTACGGCGCCTGCCCCAACCTGGAGGACCGCGCCAAGATCGCGGACCTTCTCGAGCCCGAGCGGATCGGCGTCCACCTCTCCGAGGAGTTCCAGCTCCACCCGGAGCAGTCCACCGACGCGATCGTGATCCACCACCCGGAGGCGACGTACTTCAACGCACGGTGACCACTCCGACGCGCTGGAGCGCGCCACCACGCACACTGATCGGATAAGTCGTACACTGGTCGGTCCACCGCAGGCCGGTCGCCCCTTGGCGAAAAAAGGGGCGACCGGCCTGATCGTCCCTCAAGGAGGTGCGCCAGGATGACCAGTACGGTCCCCGCGCTCGGAACTCGTACGGCCGAAGGCTCCGCCCTGCAGGCTGTGCTCCTCGACATGGACGGCACCTTGGTGGACACCGAGGGGTTCTGGTGGGACGTGGAGGTGGAGGTCTTCAGGGCTCTCGGTCACGCGCTGGACGACTCCTGGCGCCATGTGGTCGTCGGCGGTCCGATGACGCGCAGCGCGGGCTTCCTCATCGAGGCCACCGGTGCCGACATCACCCTCGCCGAGCTGACCGTGCTGCTCAACGACGGGTTCGAGGAGCGCATTGGCCGTTCTCTGCCCCTGATGCCGGGTGCGGCCCGGCTTCTCGCCGAACTCGCGGCGTACGAGATCCCCACCGCGCTGGTCTCCGCCTCGCACCGGCGGATCATCGACCGTGTCCTGGGCTCGATCGGCTCCCACTTCTTCGCGCTGACCGTCGCGGGCGACGAGGTGGAGCGGACCAAGCCGTTCCCCGACCCGTACCTGCTCGCGGCTTCGGGGCTCGGTGCCGAGCCGGCGAGGTGCGCCGTCATCGAGGACACCTCGACCGGCGTCGCCTCCGCCGAGGCCGCGGGCTGCCAGGTGGTCGTCGTGCCCTCGGTCGCGCCCATCGCCCCGGCCGCCCGCCGCACGGTGGTCACCTCCCTGGAAGAGGTCGACCTGCCCTTTCTGCACCGTCTGATGACGGAAATGCGTTAGGCGTTCACCGAGCGTGGGTCACCGAAACACTCAGCGTGCGGTACGGGAATGCGCGGAAAGCGCCGGCGCTGCCGTGTGGTAACCGCGAGCGACGTGTCCCCGGGAATTGATATCGGGGCGGATGGCTGAATTCCGGTACTTGCTAATCGAGTTGACGGTGTGATGTTCGTCACGTAACCGAGGGTCGACAGTCGGACCGACTTGTGCCCTCACCCCCCATTCGTGCGGGCCCGACGTGCCCTTGTGTCCCGATTGATGGAATGCTGCACTATTTCCTTCCCGTGTCGGGTTATCGGTGCGTCCACGCCCGGTATCGCAGCGTGAGCGGGAGGCGGCTCCGGTACCTGTGAGCCGTCGCCGTGGTGCGGACTAATGTCATCGCCAGAACATCGCCGTAACCCCGTGACCCGCCGCGCCACCCTTGCATGCCGGTTCGCGGAAACTACAGCTCTGGAGAAACTCGAGCATGAACCGCAAGACTTTGGTGCTGCCGGCCGTGGTTGGCCTGCTCGCCCCGGTGCTCGCCGCGTGTGGTGGGTCCGACAGCGGGAGCAACAGCGGCGATGCCATCGTTGTCGGCACCACGGACCGGTTCACCGTGTCGAAGGATGCCCCGGCTCCGTTCGACCCGGCGTACGCGTACGACGTCGGCACCTGGAACGTCCTCCGCCAGACCGTGCAGACGCTGATGGTCCAGCCCCGTGGTGACGGTGATCCCCAGCCTGAGGCAGCCGAGAAATGCGGCTTCACCGACAGCGGCAACGAGCGCTACTCCTGCACGCTGCGCAAGGACCTGAAGTTCGCCAGCGGTGACTCGATCACCGCGAAGGACGTCAAGTTCTCGATCGACCGCGCGCGGGCCATCAAGGCGGACTCCGAGGTGTACGCCCTGCTGTCCACCATCGACACCGTCGAGACGCGGGGCGACCGCGAGGTGATCTTCCACCTCAACAGCGCCGACGCGACCTTCCCGTTCAAGCTGTCGACCCCGGTCGCCGGCATCGTGAACCCGAAGGACTACGACAAGCGCAAGCTGCGCGACGGCTTCTCCGTCGACGGCTCCGGCCCGTACACCCTCGAGACCGAGGTCAAGGACGACGCCGTCGTCAAGGCCGTGTTCACCAAGAACTCCCACTACCAGGGCCAGTTGAAGGTGAACAACTCCAAGGTCGAGCTGCGCTCCTTCGACGACGCCGCGGCCATGGGCACGGCCCTCGAAAAGGGCGACATCGACCTGATGACCCGCTCGATGACGCCGGACCAGATCAAGAAGCTGGACAGCGCTTCGGGCGGCAACATCGACCTGAACGAGATGCCCGGCCTGGAGATCCGCTACCTGGCCTTCAACACCGACGCCTCGACGGTGAAGTCGCAGGCCGTCCGCCAGGCCATGGCGCAGATCATCGACCGCGGTGAGCTCGTCTCCAAGGTCTACGGTTCGCAGGCCCAGCCGCTCTACTCGCTGGTCCCGGCCGCCATCACGGGCCACTCCAACGCGTTCTTCAACAAGTACGGGGAGCCGAGCGTCAGCCGCGCCCGGGCGCTGCTCACCAAGGCAGCCATCACCACCCCGGTGAAGATCACCCTGCACTACGCGACCGACCACTACGGTGCGGTCACCGCGAAGGAGTTCCAGGTCCTGAAGGACCAGCTCAACAAGAGCGGTCTCTTCGAGGTCCGCACCCAGGGCACGAGCTGGGACAAGTTCGTCCCGGCCGAGCGCGCCGGCCACTACGACGTCTGGGGCATGGGCTGGTTCCCCGACTTCCCGGACGCCGACAACTACCTGGCGCCGTTCCTCGACAAGAACAACTTCCTCAAGTCGCCGTACGCGAACAGCGACATCATCAACAACCTGATCCCCGCGTCCCGTCGCGAGCCCGACCGCATCACCGCGTCGAAGAGCCTCACGGAGATCCAGAACATCGTCGCCAACGACGTCCCGCTGATCCCGCTGTGGCAGGGCAACCAGTACATCGCCGCGCGCGACGACATCACGGGCTCGGAGTGGGCGCTCAACTCCTCCTCCACCCTTCAGCTGTGGGAACTCGGCCGCGGTGTGAGCGAGTGACCGACTGACACGACCCGGGGCCTGACCGCCCCGGGTCCGGCCCGGGGCCCAACGGTCCCGGGTTCACCAGATCCAACGACAAGGCACGTGCAAGTGAATATGCGTAACCAGTGGCCAGTCCTGCCGATTGTGGCGGGGCTGGCCTCCGGCCTGCTGACCGGCTGTGGCTCGGAGACGGGCGATTCCGGGAGCAGTGGCTCCTCCGTGGTGATCGGGATGTCCGACGACGTCCTCGCCACCGACCCGGCTTCCGGCTACGACCCAGGATCGTGGCTGTTGTTCAACAACGTCTTCCAGTCGCTGTTGAGCTTTCCCAAGGGCGGTACCGAGCCCGAGCCGGAAGCGGCCAAGGAGTGCGCGTTCACGGACGCCGACACCAGCGTCTACCGGTGCACGCTGCAGGACGGACTGAAGTTCAGCAACGGTGACGCGCTCACCTCGGCGGACGTGAAGTACTCCTTCGACCGCATGCTGAAGATCAACGACGGTGCCGGCCCGGCGATCATGTTCCCCATGCTCGACACGGTCAAGACGCCGGACGCCCGGACCGTCGTCTTCCACCTCAAGTACCCCGACGCCACCTTCCCGAGCAAGATCGCCTCCGGCGCCGGCTCGATCGTGGACCACCAGGAGTACGCCACCAACGGGCTCCGCGAGGACAACGAGGCGGTCGGCTCCGGCCCGTACAAGCTCGACTCGTTCAGCGACGACAAGGCCGTCTTCTCGGTCAACCCGAACTACAAGGGCACCGCCGAGCCCAAGAGCCCCAGCATCACGCTGAAGTTCTTCCACGGCGACCAGGACCGCCTGAAGAAGGCGCTCATGGGCGACCAGCTCGACGTCGCCTACCGAGGCCTCGCCGCCGCCGACATCGCGGACATCGAGAACGGCACCACGAACGACAGCGGCATCAACGTCGTCGAGGGATCCAGCGCCGAGGTCCAGCACCTGGTCCTCAACATGAACGACCCGGTGACGGGCAAGCTCGGCGTCCGCAAGGCCATCGCCTACCTCCTGGACCGCGACGCCCTCGTCGACGACGTCTACCAGGACACGGCGACGCCGCTGTACTCGATCATCCCGGCCGGCATCACCGGCCACAGCACGTCCTTCTTCGACACCTACGGCGCCCGCCCCTCGCGGTCCAAGGCCGAGGCCGCGCTGGCCACCGAGGGCATCACCGGCAAGGTGAAGCTCACGCTCTGGTCGACCCCGTCGCGTTACGGTCCCTCCACGGACGCGGAGTTCAAGGCGATCGCCAAGCAGCTCAACGCCAGCGGACTGTTCGACGCGACCGTGAAGTCCGTCGCCTACAGCCGGTACGAGAAGGACATCGCCAAGGGCAAGTACGGCGTGTACGTGAAGGGCTGGGTGCCCGACTACCCGGACCCGGACAACTTCACGGCCCCGTTCTTCGGCAAGGGCAACGTACTGAACAACAACTTCACCAACAGCACGATCACGGGCAGCCTCATCCCGAAGACGGCCGCCGAGAGCGACCGCTCCTCGACCGAGGCCGAATTCGGCAGGCTCCAGGAGCTGGTCGCCGGGGACCTGCCGGTCATCCCGATCTGGCAGGCCAAGCAGTACGCCGTCGTGCGCGACAACGTGTACGGCATCGAGAACTGCCTCGACGCCTCGACCGTGTTCCGCTTCTGGGAGATCAGCAAGGACTGACCCCGCGCGGCCACCGGCCGTCGTACGCAAAGGGCGCCCGCTCCTTCCCGGAACGGGCGCCCTTCGCACTGCCTGCGGCGGGCCGGGACCCACCGGCGAACCGGCCCTACTGCGCCCCGGGACGCACCAGCCCGCTCTCGTACGCGTACACCGCGGCCTGCACCCGGTCACGCAGCCCCAACTTCGTCAGGACATGCCCCACATGCGTCTTGACCGTGGTCTCGCTGACGAACAGGTCGGCCGCGATCTCCGCGTTCGACAGCCCGCGCGCCACCAGCTTCAGCACCTCGACCTCGCGGTCGGTCAGCGTGTGCAACGTGTCCGGAACCGGCTCGTCGCCGGAGGGCAGATGCCCCGCGTACTTGTCGAGCAGCCGACGCGTGATGCTCGGCGCGAGCATCGCCTCGCCCGCCGCGACCACCCGGATCGCCTGCACCAGCTCATTCGCGGGCGCGTCCTTGAGGAGGAAACCGCTCGCGCCCGCGCGCAACGCCTCCACCACATACTCGTCGAGGTCGAACGTCGTCAGGACGAGCACCTTCGCCGGACCGTCCCGGCCGGGGCCGGTGATCTGCCGGGTCGCCTCCACACCGTCCATCCGCGGCATACGGATGTCCATCAGAACCACATCGGGCTGCAGGGCACGAACCTGATCGAGCGCCTGGAGACCGTCACCGGCCTCGCCGACGACCGCCAGGTCCTGCTCCGCTTCCAGAATCATCCGGAAGCCGGTGCGCAGCAGCGGCTGGTCGTCGACCAGTAGGACGCGGATGGCCACGTAAGTCTCCTTCGCTAGTCCGGCCCCATTCTGCCCTGCTCCCGGGGCCCCGACTCGGGCGCCCTGACCGGGAGCGGATACACGGGGGGAGTACCACCGAATTCCGGGCACACCGCCTGGTGGTCGCACCAGCCGCAGAGCTTGGTGGGACGCGGCCGCCACTCACCCGTCTCCGTCGCCAGCCGGATGGCATCCCACAGGGCCAGCAGCTTGCGCTCCACCCGCTCCAGGTCCTCGATCACCGGGTCGTACGTCAGCACGTCACCGCTGCCGAGATAGACGAGCTGGAGCCGGCGCGGGACCACCTGCTTCAGCCGCCACACCACCAGGGCGTAGAACTTCATCTGGAACAGGGCACCCTCGGCGTACTCCGGCCGCGGCGCCTTTCCCGTCTTGTAGTCGACGATCCGGACCTCGCCCGTCGGGGCCACGTCGACCCGGTCGATGATGCCGCGCAGGGTCAGCCCGGAATCGAGCCGCGCCTCGACGAACAGCTCCCGCTCCGCCGGCTCGAGCCGCGTCGGGTCCTCCAGCGTGAACCAGCGCTCCACCAGCTGCTCGGCCTCGGCCAGCCAGCCCGCGAGCCGCTCGCCCTCCGGGTCGTCGGCGAACAGCTCCACGACCTCCGGCCTGCTCTCCCGCAGCCGGTCCCACTGGCCGGGGATCAGCGACTTGGCGCGCGGCGCGGTCCGGTCCACGGCCGGGGCGTCGAAGAGCCGCTCCAGGACGGCGTGCACCAGCGTCCCCCGGGTCGCCGCCGCACTCGGCTTCTCGGGCAGCTTGTCGATCACCCGGAAGCGGTACAGCAGCGGACACTGCATGAAGTCACTGGCACGCGAGGGCGACAGCGAAGCCGGCGCGCGCGCGACCACCGGGGCCGGTCCGTCGCCGGCGGTCGCGACGGCTTCGGCGGCCGCGGCCGCTTCGTCGGGCGCTGCGCCCTCGGTGCTGGTTTCCATGACGACAGACTCTACGGCCCGCCACTGACAGTGACCCCGCCCCGGCGGGGCGACGGCGCGGAAAACAGAGGGGGTGCCGGGGCGGAACGTGCCGCGACCGCCGCATACCATCGACCACAGACCCTCCTGCTCCGCACGACCGGGGGCGGGAGACGCTTCGAACGAGGGGACATCGTGGACGAGAGCGGCGGGAGCGGGCAGCCGCGGTCCGGTACCGGCGAGGCGACCGAGCACCACGAGAGGCCTCGGGCCTCCGCCGAGCCGACCGCCGACGCCACGCGCACCGGAGAAGCCGGGCCCGAGACCCCCACCGGGCCGGCGCCCACGGCCCCCGATCACGACTCCCGGACCGAGGCGGACACCGACGGGGACACCGCGGCCCGGGCCGAGACCGCGACGCCCGCCAGGGCCGAGGCCGACTCCGGCTCCCCGGCCCCCACCGGGTCCGGGGCCGACGACGGCACCACGGCTCACGACAGGACCGGATCCGAGGAGCACCCGGAGCCCGGTCCGGAGTCCGCGCCCGCCACCGGAGCGTCCCTGGACCCGCTGGCGAAGGCCCCCGCCGCCACCGAGGAGACCGGAGCCCACGGCGAGTCCCGCGAGACGTCGGACGGCCCGGACCGGCCGCACGGAGAGCCGTCGGACTTCACCCCCCGTGACGACCTCACCGACACCCACCGGACCCTTGCCCACACGGGCAACGGCAAGAGGCGCCCCCCGCGCCGCCCGAAGGAGCCCGGCGGCGGACTGCTGATGGGCCGGCCGTTCGGCGTGCCCGTCTACGTCGCCCCCAGCTGGTTCCTCGTCGCGGCCCTCATCACCTGGGTCTTCGGCGGCCAGCTCGACCGCGTCCTGCCCGAACTCGGCGCAGCCCGCTACCTCGTGTCCCTCTTCTTCGCGGTCGCCTTCTACGCCTCCGTACTCGTCCACGAACTCGCCCACACCGTCGCGGCCCTCCGCTTCAAACTGCCCGTGCGCCGGATCCAGCTCCAGTTCTTCGGCGGTGTCTCGGAGATCGAGAAGGAGGCCGAGACGCCGGGCCGCGAGTTCGTGCTCGCCTTCGTCGGCCCGCTGCTCTCCCTCGTCCTGTCCGGCGTCTTCTACCTGGCCATGCTGCCCGTCGAGCCCGGCACGGTCCCCGGCGTCCTGCTGGCCGGCCTGATGATCTCCAACCTCATCGTGGCCGCCTTCAACCTCCTGCCCGGCCTGCCCCTCGACGGCGGCCGCATGCTCCGGGCCGTCGTCTGGAAGATCACCGGCAGGCCGATGAGCGGCACCGTCGCCGCCGCCTGGGTCGGCCGAGCCCTCGCCGTCTCCGTGCTGATCGGACTGCCCCTGCTCACCCAGTCCGAGGCACTCGGCGCCGCCCCCGAGGACCTCGGCGGCATGGACACCGTCACCGACGCCCTGCTCGCCGCCATCCTCGCGGCGATCATCTGGACCGGCGCCGGCAACAGCCTCCGGATGGCCCGGCTGCGCGAACACCTGCCGGAACTGCGCGCCCGCTCCCTCACCCGGCGAGCGGTCCCCGTGGAGACCGGCACCCCGCTCTCCGAGGCCCTGCGCCGCGCCAACGACGTCGGCGCCCGCGCCCTTGTCGTCGTCGACGCCGACGGCGAACCGCTCTCCCTGGTCCGCGAGGCCGCCATCGTCGGCGTCCCCGAGCACCGTCGGCCGTGGGTCGCCGTCAGCGGCCTCGCCCAGGACCTCACCGACGGCATGCGGGTCTCCGCCGAACTCGCCGGCGAGGACCTCCTCGACGCCCTGCGCGCCAGCCCCGCCACCGAGTACCTGGTGGTGGAGGACTCCGGCGAGATCTACGGCGTCCTGTCCGCCGCGGACGTGGAGCGCGCCTTCGTGAAGGCCATGGCCCGGCCCTCCTGACGGTGGTCGGCGGCCCCGTCCGGGACCGGTAGGCTGTTCACATGTCCGAACCGACCGGTGCCGCCCGCAGGCGCGGGCCCTTCAAGGTCGGGGACCAGGTTCAGCTGACCGACCCCAAGGGCCGCCACTACACGTTCACGCTCGAGGCCGGGAAGAATTTCCACACCCACAAGGGTTCCTTCCCCCACGACGAGCTGATCGGTGCTCCCGAGGGCAGCGTTGTCCGCACCACGGGGAACGTCGCCTATCTCGCGCTGCGCCCCCTGCTCCCCGACTACGTCCTGTCCATGCCCCGCGGCGCCGCCGTGGTCTACCCCAAGGACGCGGGGCAGATCCTGGCCTTCGCCGACATCTTCCCCGGCGCCCGCGTCGTGGAGGCGGGGGTCGGCTCCGGCTCGCTCAGCAGCTTCCTGCTGCGCGCCATCGGCGACCAGGGCATGCTGCACTCCTACGAGCGCCGCGAGGACTTCGCCGAGATCGCCCAGCAGAACGTGGAGCGCTACTTCGGCGGGCCGCACCCCGCCTGGCAGCTCACCGTCGGCGACCTCCAGGACAACCTGAGCGACACCGACGTCGACCGCGTCATCCTCGACATGCTCGCCCCCTGGGAATGCCTGGAGGCGGTCTCCAAGGCGCTCGTCCCCGGTGGCATCCTCTGCTGCTACGTGGCGACCACCACCCAGCTCGCGCGGACTGTCGAGTCGATCCGCGAGATCGGCTGCTTCAACGAGCCGACCGCCTGGGAATCGATGATCCGCAACTGGCACATCGAAGGCCTGGCCGTCCGCCCGGACCACCGGATGATCGGCCACACCGGCTTCCTGCTCACCGCCCGCCGCCTCGCGGACGGCGTCGAGCCGCCCATGCGCCGCCGCCGCCCCGCCAAGGGCGCGTACGGCGAGGACTACGCCGGCCCGAACGCCGACGGCGGCGCCGGCCGCTGACGTACCCAACGCCCCACTGATGTGGCCGAGTTCCCGGACGTGCCCGGGAACTCGGCCACATCGCTTTTGCGTTGACGCACCACTGGATCCCGTCCGTCCGCCCTCCGCCGAGCGCCCGGCCGACGGGTCCACGGACCGCGCCGACAGGGCACCCGCAAGGCTGCTGACGGAGCGTCGGCCACCCGGTGGACGGGTGCGCGGGCCCGCCGGCAGGCCGCCCGGAAGCCGGCCGACGGTACTGCCACGTCCGTGGGCAGGCCGCCCCGCACAGAGGCCGACGGGCCGCCGCGAGCCCGGCCGGCCCGCCCGCGGCGCGCGTGAACCGACCGCCCCGAGGCAGCCGACGAGGCACGCTCCCGAACCCGGCCGACGGGTCCGCCGAGCCGGCACCAGGTCGCGCGGAAGGCGGCCCGCAGGTCCACCGAGGAGCCGGGCCGCACGTCTCCGGGGCTCCCACCCGGCGCATCCGCCGGGGCCGTGCCAACACGCCCCCGGGACGGCGCGGAAAATCCCTGCCGGACTTCTTCACAACTCCGGACCCCGCCGTTCCACCAGGCTGTGACGTGTGGCACCATGCGGGACACCCCCACCCCCACCGGCACAGCCCTCACGGGAGACACTCCTAGTGCAGCAATCCGCCGTCCCGGAACTGGCACACACGCACACCAGCCCCATCCAGTGGGTCGCCACGGCCACCGCCATCGCCGGCGTCGTGGCGCTGTCCTCGGTCCTCCAGCCCGATCCCGCGACGGCCGCCCAGCCAGGCGCCGGCGCGAAGCCGGCGACAGCCCCGGTGGCCGCCCCCGACCCGGCCGGCGTGGACTACCCGATCACCTGCGGGCCCACCAAGGTGCTCGTCGACAAGAAGGCCTCCGGGGACCTGGACGGCGACGGCCGCCCCGAGACCGTGGCCGTCGTCCGCTGCGACGCCGGCTCGGGCACACCGCCCAGCGGCGTCTACGTCCTCACCCAGGCCGAGGGAGCGAAGGGGCCCCGCGTCGTGGCGACCCTGGTCGATCCCAAGGACCGCCTCAGCGTCACCGACTTCGCGGTGCGCGACGGAGCCGTCACCGCCACGCTCCTCGGCTACTCCTCGGCCGACGTACCGAGTTGCTGCCCGGACGTGAAGGACAGCGCCAAGTGGCAGTGGAAGAACGGCGCGTTCGTGCGCTCGACACCGCCCGAAGCACGGAGCGTGTGAGCGCCCCCTCGCGAGGCCCGGACAAAAGAAAACACCCTCCGCACGGCGGAGGGTGTGAGGAACCAGACATCAGGTGACGCGGAGTGCCCGAATAATCACTCCGCGTCGGGGCCGTAGACCTCGACCTTGTCCGAAACCCGACGGACATGGATGCAGTCGCCCGGGCACTCCTTCGCCGAGTCGGTCACATCGCGCAGAAGCGGCAGGGGTACGGGCGTTGTGGCGCCCACGGCCTGCAGCAGCTCGTCCTCGGGGCTCTTCACGTAGGCCAGACCGTCGATGTCCAGCTCAAAGACCTCGGGCGCGTACTGGACGCAGATCCCGTCGCCGGTACAGAGATCCTGGTCGATCCAGACCTCAAGCGCCTCGCCGTCGACTCCGGCCTCCTGCTGCACGGTCATTTCTCCTGCCGTTTTCTGCGTCGAGCGGACCGAAGACTGGGGAATCGGGCCAGCTCTGACGGGTGTTGAACACTTCGACCCTACCTCCGCCCGCTTCCCAATCATGTTCGGTGGGTATTCCCCTGGCGTGAGGGAGAGCGCAAGGGTGAAGATCGGACACACCCCTACAGTCTTTGTGATCTAGGGGTTTCAATCGACACCCACCCAGGTAGGGTCTGGAAGCGTCCAGCTCCCCTTGGAGGAGGTGAGGACCGTGGCAGCCCACGACGACGACATGAACCGCGGCATCCGCCCGGGACGAGGGTCCGATGACCCCGCCGGGCAGATTGCCTACCTTGAGCAGGAGATCGCCGTCCTGCGACGCAAGCTCGCCGACTCTCCGCGGCACACGAGGATTCTCGAAGAGCGGATCGTCGAGTTGCAGACGAACCTGGCAGGCGTGTCCGCACAGAACGAGCGGCTCGCGAACACGCTCCGTGAGGCCCGCGACCAGATCGTGGCCCTCAAGGAAGAAGTCGACCGGCTCGCGCAGCCGCCGGCCGGCTTCGGTGTCTTCCTCACGGCGAATGAGGACGGCACGGCGGACATCTTCACCGGGGGCCGCAAGCTCCGGGTGAACGTCAGCCCCAGCGTGGAGCTCGAAGAGCTCAGGCGCGGCCAGGAAGTGATGCTCAACGAAGCTCTCAACGTGGTCGAGGCCATGGAGTACGAGAGCGTGGGCGACATCGTCACCCTCAAGGAGATCCTCGAGGACGGCGAGCGCGCCCTCGTACAGGGGCACACCGACGAGGAACGGGTGGTGCGGCTCGCCGAGCCGCTCCTGGACGTCAATATCCGTCCCGGGGACGCCCTGCTCCTCGAACCCCGATCCGGCTATGTCTACGAGATCGTTCCGAAGAGCGAGGTCGAGGAACTCGTCCTCGAAGAGGTCCCGGACATCGGCTACGAGCAGATCGGCGGTCTGGGCGGCCAGATCGAGATGATCCGCGACGCGGTCGAGCTCCCGTACCTCTACCCCGACCTCTTCAAGGAGCACGAACTGCGGCCGCCCAAGGGCGTCCTGCTGTACGGGCCCCCCGGATGCGGAAAGACGCTCATCGCCAAGGCCGTGGCCAACTCACTGGCCAAGAAGGTCGCCGAAGTGACCGGACAGGCCACCGGCAAGAGCTTCTTCCTCAACATCAAGGGCCCCGAGCTCCTCAACAAGTACGTCGGCGAGACCGAGCGGCAGATCCGCCTCGTCTTCCAGCGCGCACGGGAGAAAGCCAGCGAGGGCACCCCCGTCATCGTCTTCTTCGACGAGATGGAATCCCTCTTCCGCACCCGCGGATCCGGCGTCAGCTCGGACGTGGAGAACACCATCGTCCCGCAGCTGCTCGCCGAGATCGACGGCGTGGAGGGCCTGCAGAACGTCGTGGTCATCGGCGCCTCGAACCGCGAGGACATGATCGACCCCGCCATCCTGCGGCCCGGACGACTCGACGTGAAGATCAAGATCGAGCGCCCGGACGCCGAAGCGGCGAAGGACATCTTCCAGAAGTACCTCACCGAGCGTCTCCCGCTGCACTCCGAGGACGTGGGAGAGCACGGCGGCGACAGGGCGGCCACCGTCCACGGCATGATCCAGACAGCCGTGGAGCAGATGTACGCCGAGTCGGAGGAGAACCGCTTCCTGGAGGTCACCTACGCCAACGGTGACAAGGAAGTCCTCTACTTCAAGGACTTCAATTCCGGCGCCATGATCGAGAACATCGTGGGCCGCGCCAAGAAGATGGCCATCAAGGACTTCTTGGAACACAGCCAGAAGGGCCTTCGGGTCTCCCATCTCCTCCAGGCCTGCGTGGACGAGTTCAAGGAGAACGAGGACCTGCCGAACACCACCAACCCGGACGACTGGGCCAGGATCTCCGGAAAGAAGGGCGAACGGATCGTTTACATCCGTACGCTCATCACCGGAAAGCAGGGCGCGGACACCGGACGCTCCATCGACACGGTGGCCAACACCGGTCAGTACCTGTAAAAGACAGGGCGGCTGCGGGTGCCCTCGGCGGGTACCCGCAGCCGACTGTTTTTCAGGACATGACCGGAGCACAGCAATGACGCAAATGATCTCCCCACCAGCGCAAAGGCGTTCTAGGCTCTTTCGTACCGCCGAGTCGCGCAGTGCGGGGACGGGCACCGCACACGCACCGGAGCGCCAGCGGTACTTGAGCAGCGCCCCCGACCGAGGGCGCCGCCGGGCAAGGAGGGCCGCATGACCGTACGGCGAGTAATGGGCATCGAGACGGAGTACGGGATCTCCGTCCCCGGTCACCCCAACGCCAATGCCATGCTCACCTCGTCCCAGATCGTCAACGCCTACGCGGCGGCGATGCACCGGGCGCGCCGCGCCCGCTGGGACTTCGAGGAGGAGAACCCGCTGCGGGACGCACGAGGCTTCGACCTCGCCCGGGAGACCGCCGACTCCAGCCAGCTCACCGACGAGGACATCGGCCTGGCCAATGTCATCCTCACCAACGGGGCACGGCTGTACGTCGACCACGCACACCCGGAATACAGCTCCCCCGAAGTCACCAACCCCCGGGACGCGGTCCTGTGGGACAAGGCCGGCGAGCGGATCATGGCGGAGGCCGCGGAGCGGGCGGCCCAGCTCCCGGGCGCCCAGCCGATCCACCTCTACAAGAACAACACCGACAACAAAGGCGCCTCGTACGGCACGCACGAGAACTACCTCATGAAGCGGGAGACCCCGTTCTCGGACATCGTGCGGCACCTCACGCCGTTCTTCGTCTCACGTCAGGTCGTCACCGGAGCGGGCCGCGTCGGTATCGGCCAGGACGGGCACGAGCACGGCTTCCAGCTCAGCCAGCGAGCCGACTACTTCGAGGTCGAGGTGGGCCTCGAGACCACGCTCAAGCGCCCCATCATCAACACCCGCGACGAGCCGCACGCGGACGCGGAGAAGTACCGCCGGCTGCACGTGATCATCGGGGACGCGAACCTCTCCGAGATCTCGACCTATCTGAAGCTCGGCACGACGGCGCTCGTCCTGTCCATGATCGAGGACGGCTTCATCGCCGTCGACCTGGCCGTCGACCAGCCCGTACGCACCCTCCACCAGGTCTCCCACGACCCGACCCTCAAGCGCCTGGTCACGCTCCGCAGCGGACGCACACTCACCGCGGTGCAACTGCAGATGGAGTACTTCGAACTCTCGCGCAAGTACGTCGAGGAGCGGTTCGGCTCGGACGCCGACGAACAGACCAAGGACGTCCTGCTGCGCTGGGAGGACACCCTGAACCGCCTGGAGAACGACCCGATGAGCCTCTCCGGAGAGCTCGACTGGGTCGCCAAGCGGGAGCTCATGGAGGGCTACCGGCGCCGTGACAGCCTCGACTGGGACGCCGCCCGGCTGCACCTGGTCGACCTCCAGTACGCGGACGTACGGGCCGAGAAGGGCCTCTACAACCGTCTCGCGGCCCGAGGCAAGATCAAGCGCCTGCTGGACGAGAACGAGGTCGAGCGGGCCCGCACCAAGCCGCCGGAGGACACCCGGGCGTACTTCCGCGGACGCTGTCTGGAGCAGTACGCGGACGACGTGGCGGCGGCCTCCTGGGACTCGGTGATCTTCGATCTGCCGGGCCGGGATTCGCTCCAGCGCGTTCCAACCCTTGAGCCGCTTCGCGGAACGCGTAATCACGTCAAGGAACTCCTGGACCGCTGCCGTACGGCCGAGGACCTGGTCAGGGTCCTGTCGGGCAACTGAACTTCCGCCCGGACGGCCACGGCCGGACAGGGTGGAATACCCGGCGTACGGGAATCATCGAGGTGGCCCCCGTACGTTGGACAAACTGCGGGGCCGATGTCGGACCCTGCTTGTAGGGTCTGATCAAGAACGTCGAACCGAGCGGGGTGAGGGTTATGGCGACCAAGGACACCGGCGGCGGACAGCAGAAGGCGACGCGTTCCACCGAGGAGGTCGAGGAGCAGGCGCAGGACGTACAGGCGACCGACGACCTCAAGGAACGCCAGGAAAAGCTGAGCGACGACGTCGACTCGGTTCTGGACGAGATCGATGATGTCTTGGAGGAGAACGCCGAGGACTTCGTTCGATCATTCGTTCAGAAGGGCGGCGAGTAGCCTTCGAATCTAAGGCCACGGGGGGCTTCGGGTTGGAGAAGGAAAAGGGTGTGAAGTGTTGCGTGCGGTGCGGCGAAGCCAAACCGCACGCGGCCTTCGCTCGTAAGCGGTCCAATCTCGACGGTCTGCAGCATCACTGTCGAGATTGCGCGTCGGACTATCACCGAAAACGTCAGCTGAGCCTCGGGCGGAAGGTTCGCCCTCAGGTGGACGTGCCCGAGGGACACAAGCTCTGCCTCAAATGCGGTGAGGTCGAGCCGTGGACCGAGTGGCATCGCAATGCATCGGCTTCGGGCGGTCTCTCGACGCGTTGCAAAGTGTGTCGAGCCGCCGAGGGACGCGCCGGGCACTTGAAGCGCTACGGCCTCACCGACGCCGGGCGTGACGCGATGGTCGCCTCTCAAAAGGGGCTCTGCGTGATCTGCTTGAAAGCTCCCGCCATTCATGTGGATCACTGCCACAAGACGGGTAGTGTCCGTGGCGTACTGTGCTTCAACTGCAATTCGGCCATCGGCAAGTTGGGAGACGATCCCGACGCTGTTCGTCGGGCTGCCGCCTACCTGGAGGGAAACGCGTGGAAGCCAACACTCGTAGCACCGGGCGTCTACCGGCTGCCTTCCTGACGCCCGGGTCGTCGTCCTTCATGGACTTCCTGTCCGAGCACCAGCCGGAGATGCTGCCGGGCAAGCGGCAACTGCCGCCCGTCCAGGGTGTGATCGAGGCCCCGCACGGCACGACCATCGTCGCCGTCACGTTCCCCGGCGGGGTCGTCCTCGCCGGCGACCGGCGGGCCACGATGGGGAACGTCATCGCTCAGCGGGACATCGAGAAGGTGTTCCCGGCCGACGAGTACTCGGCGGTGGGCATCGCCGGTACGGCTGGTCTGGCCGTGGAGATGGTGAAGCTGTTCCAGCTGGAGCTGGAGCACTTCGAGAAGGTGGAGGGCGCTCAGCTCTCCCTGGAGGGCAAGGCGAACCGCCTGTCCACGATGATCCGTTCCAACCTCGGCATGGCCATGCAGGGCCTCGCCGTGGTGCCCCTCTTCGCGGGCTTCGACGTGGACCGCGACAAGGGCCGCATCTTCTCGTACGACGTCACCGGCGGCCGCTCCGAGGAGCACGGCTACGCGGCCACGGGCTCCGGCTCGCTCTTCGCGCGCAGTGCCATGAAGAAGCTCTACGCCAAGGACCTGACCGAGGACCAGGCCACGACGCTGGTCATCCAGGCCCTGTACGACGCGGCCGACGACGACTCGGCGACCGGTGGTCCCGATGTCGCGCGCCGGATCTACCCGATCGTCACCGTGATCACCGAGAGCGGCTTCCGCCGGCTCACCGACGAGGAGTCCTCCGAGATCGCCCGCGCGATCCTGGAGCGGCGACTCGAGCAGCCCGACGGCCCGCGCGCCGCGCTGCTCTGAGACCGGTCTCTTTTCCCAGGTGATCCAGTGACTTCGACAGAAAGGGACGGATAACCGGTGTCGACGCCGTTCTATGTCTCACCCCAGCAGGCCATGGCCGACCGGGCGGAGTACGCCCGCAAGGGCATCGCCCGTGGCCGCAGCCTGGTCGTGCTGCAGTACGCCGACGGCATCGTGTTCGTCGGCGAGAACCCGTCCCGCGCGCTGCACAAGTTCAGCGAGATCTACGACCGGATCGGCTTCGCGGCCGCCGGCAAGTACAACGAGTACGAGAATCTGCGGATCGGCGGCGTGCGCTACGCCGACCTGCGGGGTTACACGTACGACCGTGACGACGTGACCGCCCGTGGTCTCGCCAACGTGTACGCCCAGACGCTGGGCACGATCTTCTCGTCGGCGGCGGAGAAGCCGTACGAGGTGGAGCTGGTGGTCGCCGAGGTCGGCGAGACGCCCGAGGGCGACCAGATCTACCGGCTGCCGCACGACGGTTCGATCGTGGACGAGCACGGTTCGGTCGCGGTCGGCGGCAATGCCGAGCAGATCAGCACCTATCTGGACACCCAGCACCGGGACGGGATGTCACTGGCGGAGGCGCTGAAGCTGGCGGTCCAGTCGCTGTCCCGGGAGCCCAACGGCGGCGAGCGGGAGATTCCGGCGGAGCGGCTCGAGGTCGCGGTGCTGGACCGGACGCGCCCGCAGCAGCGGAAGTTCAAGCGGATCGTCGGCCGTCAGCTGGGCCGGCTGCTGGAGGCCGGAGGAGCCGAGACCGCGACGGAGGCCGAGGACGCCGACGACGACGAGTGAGGTCGTGGTTCGACCTCGCGCCCGTCCGTCGGGTGCTCACACGGAAGGGGCCGCCCCGGTGCATGCCGGCGCGGCCCCTTCCGTGTGCCGCTCCGGGTTCGCTGGGCCCGGTGGTGGTGGAGGAGGTGGCGTCTATGGGCCTGGCGGGGCCGTGGAGCCCCTCACGACCAGTTCGACCGGGATGTCCCCCTGTGGGGGTGTGCGGCCGTCCAGGACGGCCAGGAGGGCCTTCATGCCCTGTTCCCCGAATCGTTCCGCGTCCAGGCGGACGGTCGTGAGTTCCGGGTCGAGGGCCCGGGCCAGGGCGAGGTCGTCCAGGCCGGTGATGGAGATGTCGTCGGGGATGCGCAGGCCGAGGCGGCGGGCGGCCTTGTAGGCGCCCGCGGCCAGTTTGTCGTCGTCGCAGATCACGGCGGTGGGGCGTGGGCCGGGGGCGGAGAGGGCGGTCTGGGCCGCCGCGAGGGCGTCCTCGAAGGAGATGGGTGCCCTGGCGGTCCGGAGGTCGGTTCCGGGGACGCCGGAGAGGTGGGCGGCGATCTCCTGGGCGCGGACCTCGAAGGTCCAGGACGGGATGTCGGCCGCGAGGTGCAGGAAGCGGCGGTGGCCCAGTTCGAGGAGGTGGCCGGTGACCTGGCGTACGCCGTCCTTGATGTCGAGGTTGACGGTCGCCGCGCCCTGGCTGCCGGCCGGGTCGCTGTCGAGCATGACCAGGGGGAGCTGGTCGCCGCGGATCGCCGTGAGGGCGTCGGCCGCCATGGAGGAGGCGATCACGCCGTCGAGGGCGGCCTGCGCGGAGCCGAAGGGGTCGCGGGCGGGGCCGATGCCTTCGGGGGAGGGGTACAGGACGACGCCGAAGCCGTGCTCGGCGGCCACGCGGGCCGCGCCGGTGTAGACGCCCGCGAAGAACTCCGTGGTGAGTGCGGGGACCACCAGGAGGACGGTGCGGGTGCGGCCGAGGCGGAGGTTGCGGGCGGCCAGGTTCGGGCGGTAGCCGAGCTCCTGGGCAGCGTCCCGGACGCGTTCCGCCGTGGCCTCGGAGACCCGGCCGCGCCATTTGTCGCCCAGTACCAGGGAGACCGCGGCCTGGGAGACCCCGGCGGCCTGGGCGACGTCCCGGCTCGTGGGGCGTGTACTGCCTCTTGCCACCGTCGGCCTGCTCCTTCGTCTGGACTCCCGGACAGCGCACATGGTACGTATGGATGGAGACGTTATACGTAACACTTCGACGTCGCGCACTACGAGAAGGGCTCGACATGGCCGCGGGATACCTGGAGATCCTCAGGGCGAGGCACGCAGCCCGGCTGCTCGTCGGCACGCTCGTGGGGCGGTTGCCGAACGCCACCGCGGCCATCGCCGTCGTGCTGTTCGTCCGGGCCGAGGGCGGCACCTACAGCCTGGCGGGCGCGCTCGCCGCCGTGTACGGGGTGGCCAACGCGGTGGGGCAGCCCTTGCTCGGACGGCTCGTGGACCTCTACGGGCAACCGCGGGTGCAGCTGCCCGCGGCAATCGTCTCGGCCTTCGGGATGGGTGTCTTCGCCTTCGTCGGGACGGGCCGGCCGGCGCTGGCCTGTGCCGCGATGGCCGTCGCCGGGCTGTTCACGCCTCCCCTGGAGGGGGGCCTGCGGGCGCTGTGGCCCTCCGTGCTGCGCAAGGAGGAGCAGGTGCATACCGCGTACGCGATGGACGCCGTGGCGCAGGAGGTGATGTTCACGGTCGGGCCGTTGCTCGTGACGCTGTGCGTCTCGCTCTGGTCCGCCCAGGCCGCGCTGCTGATCCTGAGCGTCATCGGTGTCCTGGGGGCCCTCTCCGTGGTCGTCTCGCCGCCCTCGCGCGCGTGGCGGTCGGCCCCGCGCGAGGCGCACTGGCTCGGCGCCCTGCGCTCGCCGGGGCTGGTGGCCCTACTGGGGGCGTTGCTGTTCGTCGGGATGGCTCTGGGCTCGATCACGGTCGCCGCGGTGTCGTACGCCGACGAGCACGGCGGGGACGTCGTGTACGGCTGGCTGATGGCGGGCATCGGCCTGGGCGCGCTGCTCGGCGGCGTGGTCTACGGCGCGCGGCGGTGGGGCGGGGCCCCGGAGCGGCGACTGCGGGTGCTCGTCGCCCTTCTGGCGGTGTGTTACGTCCCGCTGATGCTGGTGCCGGGGCCGGTCGCCATGACCGCTCTGACGACGCTGGCCGGAGTGTTCCTCGCACCCTGCATCGCCTGCGCGTTCGTGCTGGTCGACCGGCACGCGCCGACGGGCACCGTCACGGAGGCCTTCTCCTGGCTCGTGACGACGTTCACCGTGGGCGCGTCGGTCGGAACGGGCATCGCGGGGCCTGTCGTCGAGTGGGGCGGGGCGGCCCGGGGCTTCGCCGTTCCGGGGGTCGCCGGCGTCGCCGCGCTGGTGGTTCTGCTGGCCACGGGGCGGGTCCTCGCAGCTACCGGCCGGGGTGCGGTCGTTGCGGTCTCATCGGAAAATGATCCAAACCGTGCCGTCGAACCCCGTTTCAGCTCAGGGGATCGGGCGTAATGTTCAGTCATGGACCGCCGCATTTTCGGGCTGGAGAACGAGTACGGCGTCACGTGTACGTTCAGGGGACAGCGGCGCCTGTCTCCCGACGAGGTGGCGCGGTACCTCTTCCGCCGTGTCGTGTCATGGGGCCGCAGCAGCAATGTCTTTCTGCGGAACGGTGCCCGCCTTTATCTCGACGTGGGATCACATCCGGAATACGCGACACCCGAATGTGACAACGTGACGGAGCTCGTCACCCACGACAAGGCCGGCGAGCGCATTCTCGAAGGACTCCTGGTGGACGCCGAACGACGCCTGCACGAGGAAGGAATCGCGGGCGACGTCTACCTGTTCAAGAACAACACCGACTCGGCGGGCAACTCCTACGGGTGTCACGAGAACTATCTGGTGGCCCGGCACGGGGAGTTCTCCCGACTCGCGGACATCCTCATTCCGTTCCTCGTCACGCGGCAGCTGCTGTGCGGCGCCGGCAAGGTGCTGCAGACTCCGCGCGGTGCCGTGTACTGCGTCAGCCAGCGAGCCGAGCACATCTGGGAGGGTGTCAGCTCCGCGACGACCCGCTCCCGGCCCATCATCAATACGCGTGACGAGCCGCACGCGGACGCCGAGCGCTACCGCCGGCTGCACGTCATCGTCGGCGACTCGAACATGTCCGAGACGACCATGCTCCTCAAGGTCGGCGCCACCGATCTCGTGCTGCGCATGATCGAGGCGGGCACCGTCATGCGTGACCTCACCCTGGAGAACCCCATTCGGGCGATCCGTGAGGTCAGCCACGACATCACGGGCCGCCGCAAGGTGCGCCTCGCCAGTGGCCGTGAGGCCTCGGCGCTCGAAGTGCAGCGCGAGTACTACGAGAAGGCCGTGGACTTCGTCGAGCGCCGCGGCATCCGAACCGGAACCGTCGAACAGGTCCTCGAACTGTGGGGCCGTGTGCTCGACTCGATCGAGGCGGAGGACCTCGACCGGATCGGCACCGAGATCGACTGGGTCATGAAGTACCAGCTCATCGAGCGGTACCGGGCCAAGCACAACATGACCATGTCGCACCCGCGGGTCGCGCAGATAGACCTCGCCTACCACGACATCCACCGCCGTCGTGGCCTCTACTACCTGCTGGAGAGGAAGGGGCAAGCCGCTCGGATCTGCAACGACTTGAAGATCTTCGAGGGCAAGTCGGTGCCGCCGCAGACCACTCGGGCGCGGCTGCGGGGCGACTTCATCCGGCGCGCTCAGGAGCAGCGCCGCGATTTCACCGTCGACTGGGTCCATCTGAAGCTCAACGACCAGGCGCAACGCACGGTGTTGTGCAAGGACCCGTTCCGTTCGGTGGACGACCGGGTGGAGAAGCTCATCGCCGGAATGTGAGCCGGGAGTTCCGCGTGTGAAGCGGAACGCAACGCGGGGCGCCGTACGTTTTCCGTACGGCGCCCTTCTCACGTCGTAGAGTTGCGCGCACGCCATCAACCAAGATCGACCGATACGAGGCCCCCACCGTGCGCCGACGCTCACTCCTTCTCGCCGTACCCGCTGGACTGGTCACACTTGCCGGATGCGGTGACGACGGCAAGTCAGACACGGCCAAGTCCAGCAAGAGTCCGTCGCCTTCGGCCTCCGCCGCGGCTTCCGCGCCGCCTCCGCCGAAGATCGTCGACGGCCCGCTGCCGGCGATCACCGCCGGCACGAAGTTCGGGGAGAAGCCGACCGTCGCCAAGGGCACCGGTGAGCCGTCGAAGGACCTCGCGGTCAGGACGGTCATCGCGGGCAACGGCCAGACGGTCGCGGAGAACGACTACATCCAGGCCAACTACCTGGGCCAGATCTGGGCCACGGCGAAGGTCTTCGACAACTCCTACGACCGTAAGACGCCGCTGGTCATCCAGCTCGCGCAGGGCGGCATCATCGACGGCTGGCGCTACGGCCTGATCGGCAAGAAGGCCGGCAGCCGCGTCGAGATGTCCGTCCCCCCGACCTGGGGCTACGGAACGCAGGGCAACGCGCAGGCGGGCATCAAGGGCACCGACACGCTCGTGTTCGTCGTCGACATCGAGAACACGTTCAATTCCAAGAGCTCCGCCAAGGGCAAGAACGTCGCGCAGAGCGACGCCGCGCTGCCGAAGGTCGGGACCAACACGGACGGCGCCGCCCCCAAGATCACGGTGCCGAAGACGGACGCCCCCACGAAGCTCGTGGCGAACTATGTGATCGAGGGCGACGGCGAGGAGGTCAAGGCCGACAGCAGCGTCCTGGTGCAGTACGAGGGCGTGCTCTGGGACAGCGGCAAGGAGTTCGACTCCACGTACAAGAGGGGTCAGCTGACGTCGTTCTCGCTCCAGCAGGTCGTCAAGGGCTGGGCGCAGGGGCTGACCGGCAAGAAGGTGGGCAGCCGCGTCCTCATCGTGATCCCGCCGAAGCTGGGCTACGGCGACAACCCGCCGAGCGGCAGCGGCATCAAGAAGGACTCGACCCTCGTCTTCTCGGTCGACATCCTGGCGAAGATGTAACCCCTCGGGGATGTAAGACTGTCCGTGTTGCCTTTACGTACACAAGCAGGAGCAAAGACGTGAGCATCGAGAAGCCCGAGATCGATTTCCCCGAGGGCCAGCCGCCGGCGGACCTCGAGATCAAGGACATCTGGGAGGGCGACGGCCCCGAGGCCAAGTCGGGTCAGAACGTCACGGTGCACTACGTGGGTGTGGCGTTCAGCACGGGTGAGGAGTTCGACGCGAGCTGGAACCGGGGCAACCCGTTCCGCTTCCCGCTCGGCGGCGGCCGTGTCATCAAGGGCTGGGACCGTGGCGTGCAGGGCATGAAGGTCGGCGGCCGTCGCCAGCTGACCATCCCCGCCCACCTCGCCTACGGCGACCAGAGCCCCACCCCGGCGATCAAGCCCGGTGAGACGCTGATCTTCGTGGTCGACCTGATCGCTGTCTGATCACGACAGACCGGATCCGACCTGGATCCGATGATCTGGGGCCCATGTCCGTTCGGGCATGGGCCCTCGGCTTTTGCCGCGACACTCCGGAGCGGTACGGTCATCGGTCGGAAGCACCATAGGAAGGGCGTCGATGGCCATTGCCAAGGCCGAGCGGCTGATGAATCTCGCACTGTGTCTGCTCGGGACGCGGCGGCCGCTCAGCAAGCGCGAACTCCGCGAGTCCATCGAGGCCTATCTCGAAGCCGGGTCGGACGACTCCTTCAACCGGATGTTCGAGCGCGACAAGGACGATCTGCGCGAACTCGGCCTGGTCATCGAGACGGTGGAGAATCTCGACGGCGAGGTCGGCTATCTCGCCCGCCGCGACAGCAACCGCCTGCCGCCCATCACCCTCGACGCCGAAGAGGCGGCCGCCCTCGGTCTGGCCGCCAAGGTCTGGCAGCAGGCCCGGCTGGCCGGTGCCGCGAGCGGCGCGCTCCAGAAGCTGCGCGCGGCGGGTCTGCCCGAGGACGTGGACCCGTACGAGGCCCACGGCGCCCTTGAGCCGCACATCCCCGTCCACGAGGCCGCCTTCGAACCCTTGATGCTGGCCTGCCGCGACCGCCGCCCGGTCGTCTTCGACTACCGCAAGGCCACCGCCGCGCGCCCCGAGACCCGGCATGTCGAGCCGTGGGCCCTGGAGTGCTGGCGTGGTCACTGGTACCTCGCGGGCTGGGACCGCGACCGGGGCGCCGAGCGGGTCTTCCGGCTCTCCCGGATCACCGGCAAGGTCCGCGCGCGGGCGGGGCGGTACACGGCCGAAGTACCGGACGTCGTCACCGTGCGTGAGACGGTCGCCGGCTGGGCGGGGGAGATCGCCGACCGCTCCGCGCTGATCCGGCTGCGCTCCGGCGCGGGCTACCCGCTGCGGGCCAAGGCCGTCTCCGTACGGGAACTGGGAGACGGCTGGGACGAGTTGGAGATTCCGTACGGGCACGGACTGGACGCCTGGCTCGTCGAGTTCGGGCCGGACGTGGTGGTCGTGGAGCCCGCCGAACTGCGGGCCGATGTGGTCGACCGGCTGCGCGCCGTGGCCAAGGGCTGAGGGGAAACGTAAGAAAGTGGCAGGAAAACCGGCCAGGCCCACGAACGCGATCGACCAGACCCGGCGGATGCTCTCCCTGGTGACGTATCTGCGCGAGCGCCCCGGCGCGCGCGTCGGCGATGTCGCCCGGGCCTTCGGGATCACCGAGGACGAGCTGATCTCCGACCTCGACGTGCTGCCGCTGTGCGGGACCAGCTTCCGCGGCGGGGATCTGCTCGACATCGACACCGACGGCGACCGGATCTGGTGGCACAACCCCGACGACGTCGCCGAGCCGCTGCGGATCGCCGCCGACGAGGCGACCGCGCTGCTGGTGGCCGCCCGCGCGGTGTCCACCCTGCCCGGGCTGCGCGAGGGCGACCGGCAGGCGCTGCTGCGGGCCACCGCGAAGGTGGAGGCCGCTTCCGGGGAGGCGGCGGGTGCCAGCTCGCGGCTGTCGGTGACCTTCGAGTCCGAGGGCGGTGTCTTCGCCGACGTGGACCGGGCGATCTCCGAGCGGCGCAGGCTGTGGATCCGCTACTACTCGCCCTCCCGGGACGAGCTGAGCGAGCGCGAGATCGACCCGATCCGCCTGGTCAGCGTCGGTCACACCTATGTGGAGGCCTGGTGCCGCCGCTCCGAGGCGCGCCGCACCTTCCGGCTCGACCGGGTCGCCGAGATCCGCATCCTGGACGAGCCGTCCGCGCCGCCCGAGGTGGAGCTGCGGGATCTCTCCGAGGGGCTGGTCCAGCCCGCGGCAGAGGACCCCGAGGTGGTCGTCGAGGTCGGTCCGGGCGGGCGCTGGGTCGCGGAGTACTACCCGCACGACAGCGCGGATGAGCTGCCTGACGGCGGGCTGCGTATCACTCTGCGGACCCCCGATCCCACGTCGCTGCGGCGGCTGGCCCTGCGCCTCGGCGGTGACGGCCGGATCGTCTCGCCGCAGGATCTCGCGGACAGCGCCCGCGGCGCGGCCCGCGAGGCGCTGGCCGCCTACGACGCGCCGGAGGGGCTCGACGGGGCCGAGGACGGGCCGTACGAGAGGCGGGAGCAAGGACTTTGAGCACGTCGTCGATGCCCGGTGCGCCGGGGATGCCGGGCACCTCGGAGAGGTCGGGTGCCGCGCGGGCGGAGGCGCCGGGACGGGCGGGGGTGTCCTCGGGCGCGCCGGAGATGTCGGTCGTGACGGCCTTCGCCGGGATGCGAAGGGTGGTCGAGGTCATGTTCAAGGCCGCCTGTCCCGACTGCCGGGCCGGCTTCGAGCTCACGCCGGGCGCTCTGCGCCTGGCCATCGGTGCCAGCAGCCGCACCACGTTCTACTCGTTCACCTGCCCCGAGTGCGGTTCCGCCGTCCGCAAGCCCGCGGGGGAGCGCATCGTGGAACTGCTCACCGGGGGCGGGGTCCGCACGCTGCGCCTGCACTCCACCCTCTAGGGTCGTCGTCATGTTCTGGCCGATGTTTGCGATCGCTGTGGGTTTCCTGGGAATCGCGGTTCTCGGAGTGCTCGCCGTCCGTGTCTTCCTGGAATCGGAGCGTCTGGGCCGACAGGTGGCCGACTCCGCGCGCCGTATCAACAAAGCCGCCGATGACCTGGAACGGGCCGCTGTCGGGGCCGCTCGCTCTATGGATGCGGTATGAGTCGTTCCATGGATGAGCAATGAGTCACTGCAGCCTGTCAACTTCGTGCCGGGGCCAGGTACGCTCAAGGTCGCGGCCCGGATAACGAGGCGCGGACCGCGAACTGGGAGTACGCACAGGGATTGTCCCGCGTTCACCCCTGAGCGTTACGATCGCTGTCACCACGACGATCGGACACATGTCCGACCGATCGGACAGCACCCCGACCATGCAGCCTCGGTGAGAAGGTAAAGACTTATGTTCGGAAGGCTCGGAGCTCCCGAGATCATTCTCATCCTCGTCGTCATCATCCTGCTGTTCGGCGCGAAGAAGCTTCCGGACATGGCGCGCTCCCTGGGCAAGTCCGCCCGGATCCTCAAGAGCGAGGCGAAGGCGATGAAGGACGAGGGCAGCAACCCGGCCCCGGCCGGCCCGCCCAGCACCGACGAGCAGCCCCCGGCTCAGCGCACCATTCAGGCCGCCCCCGGCGACGTGACCAGCTCGCGCCCGGTCGCCGAGCCGACGGACTCGACCAACCAGCGCTGACGCAGGGCCGGTGACCTCCGGCCCGCCGCACGAGATGGGAACGTGGGTTGCTCAAGTCTGCCCGCAAGAAGGACGAGAGGGATCCGGAGGGGCGCATGCCCCTCGCGGAGCACCTTCGCGAGCTCCGCAACCGGCTCGTGAAGAGTGTGTTGGCGATCATCATCGGGATGATCATCTCGGCCTTCTTCTACAAGAACATCATGGAGTTCTTCACGAACCCCATCCTCGACGCAGTCGGGTGCAAGTACAGGTTTGCGGAGCTGGCGCAGAATCCTGACAACAAGCAGTGCGCGCGCATCGTGCAGAACGGATTGCTCAGCCCGTTCACGCTGGCGCTGACGGTGTCGATGTCGACAGGCGTGGTGCTGGCGTCTCCCGTGTGGCTCTATCAGCTCTGGGCTTTCGTGGCGCCCGGTCTGCACGGCAACGAGAAGAAGTACGCGCTCGGCTTCGTCGCCGCGGGCTTCCCTCTCTTCGTCACCGGCGCCTACTTCGCTTACTGGACGCTGCCCAAGATGGCGTCGGTGATGCTGGAGTTCTCGATCATCGGCAGCGACAACCAGTTGCCACTCGATGACCTGTTGCAGCTCATCATGCGGATGATCATCGTCTTCGGGCTCTCCTTCGAGCTTCCCTTGCTGCTGGTCATGCTGAACTTCGGCGGCGTCCTCTCGGGACGCCGGATGGCAGGCTGGTGGCGGGCGATGGTGATGGGGATCACGCTCTTCGCGGCGATCGCCACCCCCAGCACCGACCCCATCTCCATGCTGGCGCTGGCAGGGCCGATCTGGTTCCTGTACTTCGTCGGCACGGGTGTGGCCCTGCTCAACGACCGGCGTCGTGCCCGCCGCGCGGCCGCCGGACCGGCCGACGACGAGGCCTCCGATCTCGACCTCACCCCTGAGGACATCGGCGAGACCGAGCCCGTGACGGCCCGTGGGGCCCTCCCGGAGCAGGCCGGCTCGGACCGGGTCAACGGTTATGACGACGTGACCTGACGCAGCCCGGGACCTCGTAGGGTCAGCCTGTGACCAGCGAGATCACCCTCTTCGTCAACCCCACCGCGGGCCGCGGCCGGGGCGCCCACGCGGCGCAGCCGGCCGCTTCCGCGTTGCGTGCCGCGGGATTCTCCGTCCGGACGGTCCTCGGCGAGAACGCGGCCGATGCCCTCGCCCGGGCGCGAGAAGCCGTCGCGGACGGCACCGGCGCCCTGGTCGCGGTCGGCGGCGACGGCATGGCGAACCTCGCCCTGCAGGCCGTCGCGGGGACCCGCACCCCGCTCGGCCTGGTTGCCGTGGGCACCGGGAACGACTTCGCGCGCGCCCTCGGCCTGCCCGTACGCGACCCGGCGGCATCGGGGCGCCTGATCGCCGAAGCCCTCAAGGGTGACCGCCTGCGCGACGTCGACCTGGGCCGGGTGAACGGCACGTGGTTCGGCACCGTCCTCGCGTCCGGGTTCGACTCCCGGGTCAACGACCGAGGCAACCGGATGCGGTGGCCCGTCGGCCGCTTCAAGTACGACCTCGCCATGCTCGCCGAACTGGCCGCCTTCCGGCCCTTCGCGTACCGGATCACGCTCGACGACGGCGAGACCCGGGAGATCGAGGCGACGCTCGTGGCCGTCGGCAACGGAGCGTCGTACGGCGGCGGCATGAGGATCTGCCCCGGCGCGGTCCTCGGTGACGGGCTGTTCGACATCACCGTGGTCGGCAACTGCAGCCGTACGACCCTGCTCAAGGTGTTCCCGAAGGTCTACCGGGGCACCCACGTCGATCATCCCGTGGTGACCGTGCACCGGGCGGCCCGGGTCGAGCTCGTCGCCGAGGGAATCACCGGCTACGCGGACGGGGAACCGCTCGGGCCGCTGCCGCTCACCGCGGAGTGCATACCGGGCGCCGTGCGCGTGGCACTTCCCTGAGCTGCGGGGATCCGATGTTTCACAGCATCTGATCCGGATAATGATCGTCCTCATGTCAGTGCGTCCCGGTAGTCTCGAAAGCACGATGACAGAGGACCTCTCACCGGCCGAGCGGTATGCGGCAGCACGCAGGCGCGCTGTCGAGCAGGCCACCGCGCTCGCCTCCTTCCGCGAGATGTACGACTTCGGCCTCGACCCCTTCCAGATCGAGGCCTGCCAGGCGCTCGAGACGGGCAAGGGTGTGCTGGTGGCCGCGCCCACCGGCTCGGGCAAGACGATCGTCGGCGAGTTCGCCGTCCATCTCGCCCTCCAGCAGGGCAAGAAGTGCTTCTACACGACACCGATCAAGGCGCTCTCCAACCAGAAGTACTCCGACCTGTGCCGCCGTTACGGCGCGGACAAGGTCGGCCTGCTCACCGGCGACAACAGCGTCAACTCCGAAGCCCCGGTGGTCGTCATGACCACCGAGGTCCTGCGGAACATGCTGTACGCGGGCTCGCAGACCCTCCTCGGACTCGGCTACGTGGTGATGGACGAGGTGCACTACCTCTCCGACCGCTTCCGTGGCGCCGTCTGGGAGGAAGTGATCATCCATCTCCCCGAGTCGGTGACCCTGGTGTCGCTGTCGGCGACCGTGTCGAACGCGGAGGAGTTCGGTGACTGGCTGGACACGGTGCGCGGCGACACCCAGGTGATCGTCTCCGAACACCGTCCCGTCCCGCTCTTCCAGCACGTGCTGGCCGGACGCCGGATGTACGACCTCTTCGAGGAGGGCGAGGGCCAGAGGAAGGCCGTCAACCCCGACCTCACGCGCATGGCGCGCATGGAGGCCAGCCGTCCGTCGTACCAGGACCGCAAACGGGGCCGCGCGATGCGCGAGGCCGACCGGGAGCGTGAGCGCAGACAGCGCTCGCGGATCTGGACGCCCGGACGCCCGGAGGTCATCGAGCGGCTCGACGCCGAAGGGCTGCTGCCCGCCATCACGTTCATCTTCAGCCGGGCGGCCTGCGAGGCAGCCGTGCAGCAGTGTCTGTACGCCGGCCTGCGGCTGAACGACGACGCGGCGCGCGCCAGAGTCCGCGAACTCGTCGAGGAGCGCACCGCCTCCATCCCGGACGAGGACCTGCACGTCCTCGGCTACTTCGAATGGCTGGAGGGTCTGGAGCGCGGCATCGCGGCCCACCACGCGGGCATGCTGCCCACGTTCAAGGAGGTCGTCGAGGAGCTCTTCGTCCGCGGTCTCGTCAAGGCCGTCTTCGCCACGGAGACCCTCGCGCTGGGCATCAACATGCCCGCCCGCTCGGTGGTGTTGGAGAAGCTGGTCAAGTGGAACGGCGAGCAGCACGCCGACATCACCCCCGGTGAGTACACCCAGCTCACCGGCCGCGCCGGCCGCCGTGGCATCGACGTCGAGGGCCACGCGGTCGTGCTGTGGCAGCGCGGCTTCAGCCCCGAACACCTGGCGGGACTCGCGGGCACGCGCACCTATCCGCTGCGTTCCAGTTTCAAGCCGTCGTACAACATGGCCGTGAACCTGGTCGAGCAGTTCGGGCGGCACCGCTCGCGCGAGCTTCTGGAGACGTCCTTCGCGCAGTTCCAGGCCGACAAGTCGGTCGTCGGGATCTCCCGGCAGGTGCAGCGCAACGAGGAAGGCCTCGAGGGCTACAAGGAGTCCATGACCTGCCACCTCGGAGACTTCGACGCGTACATGGTGCTGCGCCGCGAACTCAAGGACCGCGAGACCGAGCTGGCCCGGCAGGGCATGTCGCAGCGCCGGGCCGAAGCGGCCGTCGCCCTGGAGAAGCTGAAGCCGGGCGACGTGATCCATGTGCCGACCGGCAAGTACGCGGGGCTGGCGCTGGTGCTGGACCCCGGGCTGCCCGCGGGCCGGTCGAACGGCCACCGGGGCTTCGAGCAGCACGACGGCCCGCGTCCGCTGGTGCTCACCGCCGAGCGCCAGGTGAAGCGGCTGGCCTCGATGGACTTCCCGGTGCCGGTCGAGGCGCTCGACCGGATGCGGATCCCCAAGTCCTTCAACCCGCGCTCGCCGCAGTCCCGGCGGGACCTGGCGTCCGCCCTGCGCACCAAGGCCGGGCACATCGTCCCGGACCGGCACCGCAAGAAGCGCTCCGAGGCCGCCGACGACCGTGAGATCGCCCGGCTGCGCACGGCGATCCGCGCGCACCCCTGCCATGGGTGCAACGACCGCGAGGACCACGCCCGTTGGGCCGAGCGCTACCACCGCCTGCAGCGTGACACCTCGCAGCTGGAGCGCCGTATAGAGGGCCGGACGAACACCATCGCCCGCACCTTCGACCGGATCGTCGCCCTTCTCACCGAGCTGGACTATCTGCGCGGCGACGAGGTCACCGAGCACGGCAAGCGCCTCGCCCGGCTGTACGGCGAACTCGACCTGCTGGCCAGCGAATGCCTGCGCGCCGGCGTCTGGGACGGGCTGGCCCCCGCGGAACTGGCCGCCTGCGTCTCGGCGTTGGTGTACGAGTCCCGGGCCGCCGACGACGCCATGGCGCCGAAGGTGCCGTCCGGCAAGGCCAAGGCGGCGCTCGGCGAGATGGTGCGCATCTGGGGCCGTCTCGACGCGCTGGAGGAGGACTTCGGGATCAGCCAGACCGAGGGGGTCGGCCAGCGCGAGCCGGACCTCGGCTTCGCCTGGGCCGCCCACGAGTGGGCGTCCGGCAAGGGCCTCGACGAGGTGCTGCGCGAGGCCGAGATGCCCGCCGGTGACTTCGTGCGCTGGTGCAAGCAGGTCATCGACGTCCTCGGCCAGATCGCGGCCGCCGCGCCCGTCTCGGGCGGCGAGAGGTCGACGGTCGCGAAGAACGCGCGCAAGGCGGTCGAGGCACTGCTGCGCGGAGTGGTGGCGTACTCGTCGGTGGGCTGACGAGCGGCGGCCCGTCCGCCGGTGTTCCGAGCCGAGCCGACACGGCCGGTGGGATGCCACCCCCTACTGTCCGGGGGCGGCACCTCACCGGCCGCGCTTGTTCCGGCGGGGTGCGGAGGTCGGCTCCGCGCCCGTTCGGTGCGATACGGCGGACGGCTCCGTGGCTGGTCCCGGCGGGGTGCACCTGGCGACCCGCGCCTGTCTCGGCGAGGTGCGGCCGACTTCGGCAGGGTGCGGCCGGCGGCTGCGCGCCAGTTTCCGGTGGATGCGGCCTGCGGTTTTCCGGTCCCGTGCCCACGGGGTGTACCCGGCGGCCCGGGCCGTTTTCGGCGGGATGCGGCCGGCGGTCCCCGCGTCCGTGTCGGCCGGGTGCCGCCGGGGGCTCGGGTGGGTCAGCGGTTCGGACGGCTGCTCACGTACGCGCGCCAGCCGCCGTACTCCGTGATGTCGGGCGCGCCGTCCAGCGCGCCGGGTTCGCAGAGGAATCCGGGGACGCGGCTGCCGTCGGCCAGTTCGACGCTGCCCAGCGTCATCGGACGGGGGAGCGCCGCCAGCAGACGTCCGAGGCCGTCCGCCGGGAGGGTCCACACCTCGGCCTCGACGGCGCCGCCGCCCGCTCCGACATGGACGAGGCCCGGCTTCGGCGGGCTGGTGTCCAGGGCGTGCAGACGGTAGACGGCGGCGGTCGTGGTCGTACGGTCGAGGCGCGCGCCGAGCGACAGCAGCTGCGTGTTGAGCGGCTGGCCGGACAGATGCGCCCCGACCACGGCGAGGCTCGTTGCCGGCTCCAGCGAGCGGGCGATCCGCGCGAGCCGCTCGTCGGTGAACGCCGGGCCGATCAGCATCACGCCGAAGGGGAGACCGGCCGGGGTCCGGCCGGCCGGGACGGCGACGGCCGCCAGGTCGAAGAGGTTCGTGGAATTGGTGAAGCGGCCCAGGCGGGCGTTGGCGCCCAGCGGGTCGGAGGCGACCTCGGCGAGCGTGGGATGGCCGGGCGCGGTGGGCAGCAGCAGTGCGTCCGCGTCGGCCAGTTCGGCGAGCGCCCGGGTACGCAGCGAGGCCAGCCGCTCCTGATCGGCGTAGAGCTGGTGGGCCGGGATGTCCCGGGCGCGGGTGATGATCCCCGCGACGGTCGGGTCGAGACCGGCACCCCCCTCGGAGATCAGTTTGTCGACAAAGCCCCCCACCGCCGTGTAGCGCTCCGCGACGAAGGCGCCCTCGTAGAGCATCGCGGCGGCCTCGGTGAACGGGGCGAGGTCGAGGGTGCGCACCTCGGCCCCGGCCGCCACGAGCCCGCGCACGGCAGCCTCGTAGGCCTCGGCCCAGCCTTCGTCCAGTTCGCCGAGCTGTGCCGTCGGAGGGACGGCGACGCGCCAGGGGCCGGGGGCGCGCTGGGGGAGCGCGGGGAGTTCGCGCCCGGATGGGGACGCCATGTGGGCCAGGGCCTGTTCGGCCTCCGGGAGCGTGCGGGCGAACACGGTGACGCAGTCGAGGGAGGCACAGGCCGGGACGACTCCGGTCGTGGGCACCAGACCGCGGGTCGGCTTGAGACCGACGATGCCGTTGAACGCGGCGGGGACGCGGCCGGAGCCGGCCGTGTCCGTGCCGAGGGCGAGGTCGACGATGCCGAGGGCCACCGCCACGGCCGAGCCCGAGCTGGAGCCGCCGCTGATCCTTTCGGGGTCCAGGGCGCCCCGGACGGCGCCGTGGGGAGAGCGGGTGCCGACCAGGCCGGTGGCGAACTGGTCGAGGTTCGTGGTGCCGAGGACGATGGATCCGGCCGCGCGGAGGCGGGCGACCGCGGGGGCGTCGGCCTCCGGGGTGTACGCGTACGCCGGGCAGCCGGCGGTGGTGGGCAGGCCCGCCACGTCGATGTTGCCCTTCGCGGCGAAGAGGGTGCCGGCGAGCGGGAGGCGCTCGCCGGCGGCGACACGGGCGTCCACGGCCCGGGCCTCCTGCTCGACCTCCGCCCGGGGGCGCAGGTCGATCCAGATCTCGGGGCGGTCCGCGGCCTCGATGCGGGCGTACGCCATGCGGACTCGGGTGAGGGCGGACATCGGAACTCCTTGTGCTGGGGTGGTTCCCTCGGGTGCGGGCGGGCGGGTGCGGACGACGGCGGGGCCGGGGGCCGCGGTTCCGGGGACGGGCCCGCGGTTCCGGGGACGGGGCCCGCAGTTCCGCGGACGAGGCCCACGGTGCCGCGGACAGCGCCTTCGGTTCCGGGGACGAGGCCCACGGTGCCGCGGACGGTTCCTACGGTTCCAGGGGTGCCAGGACGACCAGCGCCGTGCCCGCCTCCACCTGGTCGCCCGGTCGGGCGAGGATCTGCCGGACCACGCCGTCGATCGGGGCGGGGACACGCGACTCCATCTTCATCGCCTCCAGGGCGAGCAGCGGTTGCCCCGCCGTCACCGTCTCACCCTGCTCCACGTTCAGCTGCCACACCGACGCGGCGAACTCGGCCTCGATCAGCCGGCCGCCCTCCGGGACGCTCACCTCGGCGGCCGGAGCCGGTGGGGCCGCGGCCGCCTCCGCGCGGGTGAATTCGCCCGCCGCCTCCCAGGCATCCCGCTCGGCGGAGAACGCGCCGCCCTGCCGGGCCCGGAACTCCGCGATCGACTCGGCGTTCTCGGCGAGGAAGGTCTCGTACGCGGCGAGCGAGAAGGTGCCCTCCTCGACGCGCGGCACGAAGCGGCCGGAGATGATGTCGGCCCGCAGCTCCAGCAGTTCGTCCGCCTCCACCGGGTACCACTTGATCCGGTCGAAGAAGCGCAGCAGCCAGGGCGAGCCCGGCTCGAACGCGCCGCGCTGCTGCCAGCCCGACCACACCTGGGTCGTCCGGCCGACGAACTGGTAGCCGCCGGGGCCCTCCATGCCGTAGACACAGAGGTAGGCGCCCCCGATGCCGACCGAGTTCTCGGCGGTCCAGGTGCGGGCCGGGTTGTACTTCGTGGTGACGAGACGGTGGCGGGGGTCGAGCGGGGTGGCGACCGGGGCGCCCAGGTACACGTCGCCCAGGCCGAGAACGAGGTACTCGGCGTCGAAGACCGTGCGGTACACGTCGTCCACCGAGTCCAGGCCGTTCACGCGGCGGATGAACTCGATGTTCCACGGGCACCAGGGCGCGTCGTCGCGGACACCGGCCATGTAGCGGGCGATCGCCTCGCGGGTGGCCGGGTCGTCCCAGGACAGCGGGAGATGGACGGTGCGGGAGGGCACGACGAGCTGGTCGCTCGGGGGGAGGGCGCGGACCGTCCGCCGTACGGTGTCCAGGAGTTCGCGTTGGGACACACGGCGCGGGTCCGTCTGGATCTGGAGGGAGCGGATACCCGGTGTGAGGTCCGTGACGCCGTCGAGATCCGCCTCCGTCACCGCCTCCATCAGCGCGTGGACCCGCATGCGCAGGGCCAGGTCCAGCTGCATGGGCCCGAACTCGACCAGCAGGTTGTCGTCGCCGCTGCGGCGGTACGTCACATCGCCGTCCCGGGCGAGCACGCCACCGTCGACGATCGCGGGGCGTGCCGAACCGTCGTCGGCGAGCGGGGCGAAGCGCACGGTGTCGCCGGGGCGGAACTGGCCGAGCTTCCAGCGCTCGGTGCTGACGACGGTGGCCGGGCAGACGAAGCCGCCGAGCGAGGGGCCGTCCGGGCCGAGCAGCACCGGCATGTCGCCGGTGTAGTCGACGGCCCCGACCGAGTAGGGCGTGTCGTGGATGTTGGACGGGTGCAGGCCCGCCTCGCCGCCGTCCGTGCGGGCCCAGCGCGGCTTCGGGCCGATGAGCCGTACGCCGGTGCGGGCCGAGTTGAAGTGGACCTTCCAGTCGGCCGCGTAGAAGTCGTGGATGTCGTCCTCGGTGAAGAACTCCGGTGCGGCGTGCGGTCCTTCGAGGGCGCCGACCCGCCACTCGGCCGTGAAGACGGGACGTTCTCCGGGCGGCACGGGTGCCCCGAGCGCCGTGACCGCGCCGCCGTGCAGCACGTCCCCGGTCCGCAGGGTCCGGCCCCCGTGGCCGCCGAACCGGCCGAGCGTGAAGGTGGAGGCGCTGCCGAGGAACGCGGGCACGTCCAGGCCTCCGCCCGCGAACAGGACGTAGGTGCGCAGGCCGTGGCCGGCGGGCGCGCCGATCTCCAGCACCGCCCCGGCGGGCACGGTCACCGGCTCCCACTGGGCGACCGCGGCGCCGTCCACCGTGACCGGTGCGGGAGCCCCCGTGACACAGACCGTCGTGGCATGAGTGAACCTCAACGTCGGTCCCTGCAAGGTGCATTCGAGCCCGGGCGCGCCCTCGGTGTTGCCGAGCGACCGGTTGCCGAGCCGGAAGGAGAGGTCGTCCATCGGGCCGCACGGCGGGACGCCGACCTGCCAGTAGCCGGTGCGGCCGGGCCAGTCCTGCACGGTGGTGAGCGTGCCGCCGGACACGACCTCGACGCGCGGGGTGGGATCGGCGACGCCGGCCAGGGTCGCCGTCGAGTGCGCCGCCCGCCGGAAGGACGGTTCGGCGAGCGCGGCGCGCACCAGTCCGAGGTTGGTCTCGATGCCGTCCACCCGGGTCCTGGCCAGTGCCTCGTCGAGCCGCTCGAGGGCGTGCGCCCGGTCCGGGCCGTACGCGATGATCTTCGCGAGCATCGGGTCGTAGGACGTGGTCACCTCGGTGCCCGTCTCGACCCAGCCGTCCACGCGGACGCCGCCGGGGAACTCGACCCGGGTCAACAGGCCGGCGCTCGGCCGGTGTTCGCGCGAGGGGTCCTCGGCGTACACCCGGGCCTCGACGGCGTGACCGCGGGGCGCCCCGGGGTCACGTACGACCTCGGACTCACCCCTGGCCAGGCGGAGCATCCAGGCGACCAGGTCGACTCCGTAGATCTCCTCGGTGACCGGATGTTCCACCTGGAGACGGGTGTTGACCTCAAGGAAGTACGCCTCCTCGCGGGCGGCGTCGTACACGAACTCGACGGTCCCGGCCGATCGGTAGTCGACCGACGCGCACAACTCGCGGGCTGCGGAGGCGAGTCGGTCGCGCACGGCGGAGGGAAGGCCCGGAGCGGGAGCCTCCTCCAGGACCTTCTGGTTGCGGCGCTGGAGCGAGCAGTCGCGGTCGCCGAAGGTGACGACGCGGCCCCGGCCGTCACCGAAGACCTGCACCTCGACATGGCGGGCGTGCTCGACCAGGCGCTCGAGGAAGACCCCGGCGGAGGAGAACGAGGCGGCGGCGACGCGCTGCACCCGGTCCCAGGCCTCGGTCAGTTCGTCGGCCGATCGACATGCCGACATACCGATGCCGCCGCCACCGCCGGTGGCCTTGAGCATGACGGGATAGCCGATGCGGCCGGCCTCCTCCAGGGCCTCGGGCAGGCCGGAGAGCAGTCCCGTCCCCGGTGCCAGCGGCACGCCCGCGGCCTCGGCCGCCGCCCGCGCGGTGTGCTTGGCGCCGAACAGTTCCAGCTGCTCCGGTGTGGGTCCGACGAACACGATCCCGGCGTCCTCGCAGCGTCGCGCGAACGCCGCGTCCTCGGACAGGAAGCCGTAGCCGGGGTGGATCGCCCCGGCCCCGGTGTCCTTGGCCGCCTTCAGGACCAGGTCGCCGTCGAGGTAGGACTCCTTCGCGGGGGCGGGGCCGAGCCGTACGGCCTCGTCGGCGAGCCGGACGTGGGGTGCCGAGCGGTCGGCGTCGGAGTACACGGCGACCGTGCGCAGGCCGAGCTCGCGGGCGCTGCGGATGATCCGGACGGCGATCTCGCCGCGGTTGGCGATCAGCAGGGTGTCGAAGGTCATGCGGACGCCCCGATCGTGATCGCGACCGCCGTCGGTTCGAAGCCGTTGCACGGGTTGTTGATCTGGGGGCAGTTGGAGACCAGCACGATCACGTCGCGCTCGGCGCGCAGGGTCAGCCTGAGCCCCGGGGCGGAGATCCCGTCGACGATGCCGAGGGTGCCGTCCTTCTCGACCGGCACGTTCATGTACCAGTTGATGTTCGAGACGAGGTCACGCTTGCCGAGGCCGTGGCGGGCGCCCTCCGCGAGGAAGTTGTCGACGCAGGCGTGCTGGGACCAGGTGTGGTGCCCGTAGCGCAGGGTGTTCGACTCCTTGGAGCAGGCGCCGCCGACCGTGTCGTGCCGGCCGACCTCGTCCTCGACGACGGTCATCAGCGGGGTGTGCTCGTTCGACATCAGCACACTGCCCGTCGTCAGGAAGATGTTCCCCTGCGCCTGGATCGTGTCGGGCGCGCTGTAGCGGACGGTGGTGTCCTCGGCGGCGTACACCAGGAAGTCGACGGCCTGGTTGCCGTGCAGATCGGTGACGGTGAGCGTCTCGCCGGTGCGGACGACCGCGGACCAGGCGGCGCGGGCCGGGACGGTGACGTGGGTCATGCGAGCCCCCTCGTGGCAAGGAATTCGGCGGTGTTGAGGAAGGCGCGGCGGCCCTCGGGGGTGGCCTCCCACAGCGGGTCGCCCGCCGTGGTGGCCCGCGCGCGCCAGGCCAGCACCTCCAGGGAGGTGCTCGTGTAGTCCGGGCGCGGATCGGCCGGGTGCGGCACGTTCGCGATCAGCACGGTGACGTCCTGCTCGGCGCGGAGGGTGACGCTGCCGCCGGGGCCGGACGAGCCGGTGAAATCCAGTGAGCCGTCGTCGCGAATCTCCACGCCCTGGAAGAAGGAGAGCGAGGGCGGCAGATCGCGGGGACCGAGCCCGTTCTTGGCCGCGGCCAGCTTGAACAGCTCGCGTCCGGCCGGGGACGCGGACTGCGGAGTTCCGTCCCCGTACCGCTCGGTGTTGCGTACGAGCGTGGAGGTGCCGCACAGGGCGTCGTGCCGTCCGGAGGAGTCGGCGACCACCGAGGCGAGCACCCGGCCCTGGTCGGAGAGGAGCAACTGCCCCTGACCCAGATAGGCGTTCCACTGGACCTTGACCGTGTCGGCGACGTTCAGGCGCTCCCACGGGCGGTCCGCGACGTACAGCAGGAGGTGCGCGCAGGCGTCGCCCGTGATGTCGGTCAGGCGCAGTTCGGTGCCCCGGGCCAGCACCTTGTGCGTGTAGTTGCCGCCCGCCACGGTCTCCGCCCACACCAGATGGCCCGCCTCGCAGGGCGGCGCCGGCCAGGCGCCCGCGGGGACCACGGGCATGGCCTCGGCGCGGGTTCCCTCCTGGGCGCGGGCGTGGTCGCGTGCTCCGTGTGTGGTCGCTGTCGCCATCGCGGGTCCTCCGGCTCCTGGGTCATTTCTGTCGCCCGACAGAAATTAGGGGCGGGGTGGGTCACGGCCGTGTCCCGTGTGTTGCCGCGCGGTTACCTGTCCCTCACGGAAGGCGCGCCGCAAGGGGTGGCCGGGGGCCGTGTCCGCGCACCGCCGGCCGGGGCCGGACGCACGGGCCGCGGCGCCCGGGTGGCGCGCCGTGCGTGTGCGAGGATCGAACGCATGGGAACAGGTGGCGGACGACGGGTCGGCAGGCCGCGGGCCGCGCAGCGGCCGGACAGCGGGCTGACGCCGCGGGCCGAACTGCTCGACGCCGCCGCCGAGTTGTTCACGACGCGGGGATACGCGGCCACCACCACCCGCGCGGTGGCCGAGCGGGCGGGTATGCGCCAGGCGTCCATGTACCACTACGTGTCCGGCAAGGAGGAGCTGCTCGCCGAGCTCCTGGAGTCCACGGTCACCCCCTCGCTCGCGTTCGCCCGTGAGCTCCTCGCTGATGACGCGGCGCCGGCGGAGGGCCGGTTGTGGGAGCTGTGCCGCACCGACGTGGAAGTGCTCTGCGGGGGCCCGCACAACCTCGGCGGCCTCTATCTGCTGCCCGAAGTGCGTGCCGAGCGCTTTGCCGGCTTCCATGCCGTGCGGGCCGAACTCAAGGACACCTACCGCCAGTTGCTCGCCGCCACCGCGGCCGGCGGTGCCCTCGCCAAGAGTGAGCTGGATCTGCGGACGGATCTGCTGTTCGGGCTGATCGAGGGAGTCATCCTCGTGCACCGCTCCGATCCGCAGCGTCCGGTGTCGGCCTTCGCCGAGGCCACAGCGGACGCGGCGCTGCGCATCGCCGGAATCTGAGGGGTTCACCGCCGCTTCACCCCGGAGAAGCGTGGATTCGGCATGCCCGGAGGTCATCACGCACCGTGTGCGCATGGAGGCGCAGCGTGCAAATGGGGCTGAGGGTACTCCAGTCGCCTGGGCGATTTCAGGTGCTTGCTGAATATGACACAGCGATGATCCGGTCGGACTAAGCTCGCCCGCAGCGCACCGAGTTGGGATGTATTCGTGCGCTTGTTCCCAAAAGTTCCGAAGATCTTGTTTGATCCGTTCCGATCCATGCCGTTTCCCCCACAAACCTCCCCCACCCCAGCCGACTTGTCTCAGAGGGCATACATGGTGAGTGTTCAATCGCCTCCCGGTGGCCGTGAACTTCCCTACGCGCGCGTGCTGTTGCTGCCCGCCATACTGATGGCCGTGGCGACCGGCGCCGCCGTCGCCGCGGTGCCGGAGCCGGCCCGGGCCGCGGTCGCCCTGTGCGGTGGCTTCGCCACCCTGCTGGTCATCGCGATCGGCGGCGAAGCCGTCCGCCGCGGCCGGGTCGCCCGTGAGCTGCGGGCCGACTTCGCGAGCCGCACCGCCTCCCTGGAACAGCGCATCGCCGCGCACGATCAGGAGATCGTGCGCTTCACCCGGGAGATCCTTCCGCACGCGCTGGACCGACTGCACGACGGAGATTCGCCCTCCGAGGTGGTCCGCACCCTGGGTCGCGGCACACCGGAACACCGCGAAATCCCCAAGTCCCAGCAGGACTTGCTGAAGAAGCTGCTCAAGATCGTCGACGCCGAGGAGTCGATGCGCGACGCCGCCCAGCGCTCCTTCGTCAACATCGCCCGGCGCGTCCAGGCCATCGTCCACCAGCAGAACAACGAACTCCGTGAGATGGAGGAGGACCACGGGCGCAACCCCGAGGTCTTCGACGACCTGCTGCGCATCGACCACGGCACCGCGCTGATCGGCCGGCTCGCCGACTCCATCGCCGTGCTCGGCGGCGGCCGCCCCGGACGCCAATGGCCCGAGCCCGTACCGCTGTTCAGCGTGCTGCGCGGCGCGATGTCCCGCATCCTGGAGTACCGGCGCATCGAGCTGCACAACATCGTCGACGTCGCCGTCACCGGTGTGTCCGTCGAACCGCTCATCCACGCCCTGGCCGAGCTCCTGGACAACGCCACCCGCTACTCGCCGCCGCACACCAAGGTGCACGTCACCGCCATCGAGGTGCAGACCGGCGTCGCCATCGAGATCGAGGACGGCGGCGTCAGCCTCAGCGACGAGGCCCGCGGCAAGATCGAGGAACTGCTCCGGCTGGCCGCGGCGGGCGTCGACCCGAACGTCATGGGCCAGGCGCCCCGGCTCGGCATGGCCGTCGTCGGACGACTCGCGCAGATGTACAGCATGCAGATCTCGCTGCGGCAGTCCGCGTACGGCGGTGTCCGTGCCGTGCTCGTCGCACCGCGCGACATGCTCACCACCGACTTCGCCCCCGGTCTCGCGCACGGCATCGGAGCGACCTCCGTGACCGGCATCGACAACGGCGGGGTCGAGGGACCGGCGCGCAAGCCCAAGAAGCGCCGGCCGACCACGGGCCCGCGTATCCCCTCGTCGAGCGGCGACCCCCGCGAGGACGACGTCCCGGTGGTCACGGAGCGGACGCCGGGCGGCCTGCCGCAGCGCCGCAGCCGCGTCAAGGTCCCGCTCAGCCAGCGGTACGCCGAGGCGCGCGCCGAGCAGGAGGCCGCCGAGGCCACCGGCGTTCCGTCCGCGTGGACGCCCGAACCCGCACCCGACGAGAAGGAACCCGAACCCGGCCTGTGGGTCGAGGCGTTCATGAACGGACTCAAAGGCGACCCGGACCCGACCGCATTCAGCACGGACAACCAGCCGGCCCCTGCCGAGGCCGACGACGAGGGGGACCTCAAGTGATCCAGCAGCGAGCCAACTTCGACTGGATGCTCAAGGAACTCGCCGACGGAGTGCCGGGCATCCAGCAGATCGTGGTGCTCTCCGCCGACGGACTGCGCATCGCCCGCTACGGCGGCGATCCGGACGCCGCCGACCGCGTCGCCGCGGCCTGCGCCGGCCTGCAGAGCCTGGCCGGAGCCGTCGCGGGCGAGATCCCCAAGAGCGACGGCCGGATGCGCATGGTCATCATCGAGATCAACGGCGGCTACTTCTACCTGATGTCGGCGGGACCCAACGCCTACCTCGCGGTGCTCGCCAACCAGACCGCGGAACCGGGGCTGATGAGCAACCGCATGCGCGACCTCGTCGTACGGATCGGCGCCCATCTGACGAGTCCGCCGCGGCGCAACGGGCAGACCGTATGACTCCTCCGCAACGCCGACGGCGCCAACCCAGGGAGCGGCCCCCGGAACCCCCCGCAGCGGGTTCCTCCCTCTCGGGCCCGGAAGGTTCCGAGGGGGAGGGCAAACCGAAGAACCCCGAGCGGCTGTACGTGCTCACGGGCGGCGCTGAGGGCGGCGACCGGGCCGAGCTCGACCTGGTCACGCTGGTCGTCGCACGCGCCGCCGAACCGCCGCCCGCCGCCCAGCCGGAGCAGTCGGCCCTGCTGCGGCTGTGCAGGGCCCCCTTGTCCGTGGCCGAGATCTCGGCCTATCTCAATCTGCCGTTCAGCGTGGTGACCGTCCTGCTCACCGAGCTGCTGACGGCCGAACTGGTACAGGCGCGCGCCCCGATCGTCCGTCAGGCGCTCCCCGACCGTTCCCTCCTCGAATCGGTGATGCATGGACTTCAAAAGCTCTGACACCATCACGGGCCCTCGTGCCGAGGACCACCTGCCGCACACAGCGCAGGCGGCGGTGAAGATCGTGATCGTGGGCGGTTTCGGAGTCGGCAAGACGACCATGGTGGGCTCCGTCAGCGACATCAGGCCGCTGACGACCGAGGAGACCATGACGCAGGCCGGCATCGGCGTCGACGACAACTACGGTTCCGAGACCAAGACGGCCACCACCGTGGCCATGGACTTCGGCCGGATCTCCATCACGGACCAGCTGGTGCTCTACCTGTTCGGCACACCGGGCCAGGAACGCTTCTGGTTCCTGTGGAACGGCCTGTTCGAGGGAGCGCTCGGCGCGGTCGTCCTGATCGACACCCGCCGCCTGGAAGTCAGCTTCGACGTGATCGGCCGCCTGGAGGAGCGCGGTGTTCCGTTCGTCGTCGCGATAAACGACTTCCCCGACGCACCCCGGTACCCGGTCGAGGACCTGCGGGCCGCGCTCGACCTGGCCGAGGAGATCCCGATCGTGAAATGCGACGCGCGCCGCAGGGCCTCGAGCCGCGACACCTTGATGACGCTGATGCGGTTCCTGCATTCGCTGGCGATGACTTCGGCGCGTGTCTGAACGCCGTACCGTGAACGGCATCCGCACGTCAACTCCCCATCCACAGAACGTATTTCAGCTTCGGAGCGATCATTGTGACGACTGAATCCCACTCTTCGACCGGCACGGAAGAACCCCCGTTCGGCCCGCCCCCCGGCTGCCCCGCCCACGGCGCCGGCCCCGGCGTCGGACCGGGCGGGCTGCGCCGTCTGTACGGGCCCGAGGCGGAGGACCTGGGCGCCCTGTACGAGAAACTCCGCGCCGAACACGGCGCCGTCGCACCCGTGTTACTCCACAACGACCTGCCGATCTGGGTCGTACTCGGCCACGCCGAGAACCTGCACATGGTCAGCACGCCCTCGCACTACGCGCGCGACAGCCGGCTGTGGACCGCCGTCCAGGACGGCACGGCGGGCGCCGACCACCCGCTCGCCCCCCACATCGCCTGGCAGCCCATCTGCTCCCATGCCGAGGGCGACGAGCATCTGCGGCTGCGCGGAGCGGTCACCGGCGCCATGACGACCATCGACTTCCGCAGCCTGCGGCGCTACATCAACCGCGCGACGCAGCGCCTGGTCAACGAGTTCTGCGAACTCGGCGAGGCCGACCTGGTCGGGCAGTTCGCCGAGCATCTGCCGATGTCCGTGCTCTGCGAGATCATCGGCATGCCCGAGGACTACAACGACCGCATGGTGCAGGCCACCCGTGACCTGCTCAAGGGCACCGAGACCGCGATCGCCAGCAACGAGTACGTCATGAGCGTGCTGACGCAGCACACCCTGCGGCGCCGCGCGGAGCCCGAGGAGGACTTCACCAGCCATCTCATCAACCACCCGGCCCGGCTCACCGACGACGAGGTCGCCCAGCACCTGCGGCTCGTGCTGCTCGCCGCGTACGAGGCCACCGCCAACCTCATCGCCAACGTGCTGCGCATGGTGCTCACCGATCCGCGCTTTCGTGCCCAGCTGAACGGCGGGCAGATGACCGTGCCCGAGGCGGTGGAGCAGTCCCTGTGGAACGAGCCGCCGTTCAGCGCCGTCCTCGGCTACTTCGCCAAGCAGGAGACGGAGCTCGGCGGTCAGCGCATCCGCAAGGGCGACGGGCTGCTGTTCGGGATCGCGCCGGGCAACGTCGACCCCCGGATCCGTCCCGACCTGGAAGCCAGCATGCAGGGCAACCGCTCCCACCTCGCCTTCGGCGGCGGTCCCCACGAGTGCCCGGGCCAGGACATCGGCCGTGCCATCGCCGATGTCGGCGTCGACGCCCTGCTGCTGCGGCTGCCGGATGTCGAACTCGACTGCGACGAGAACGACTTGCGCTGGCGGGGATCCATGTCGTCGCGCCACCTCGTCGACCTGCCCGTGCGGTTCGAGCCCAGGCCGACGCAGGACGTCATGCAGCGGCCCTCCGTCCGCGCGCTGCCCGCCCAGCGGTCCCACTGGCAGGTCATGACGGACGGTCCGGTGCCTGCCGCGGCCGCGCCCGCCCCCCAGCCGGTGGCCCCGCCGACCGCTCCGGCCGCCGAGCCCGCCCACCGGCTCGGAGCCTGGCAGCGCCTCCTTCGGTGGTGGCGCGGCTACTGATCCCCGGGGGGCCCGGCCGACCACGTGTCGTACGAGGTCCACGCCTCCAGCATCCGTCCACTGACGAACCGATGGGCCAGCCCGGTGACCGGATCCGTGAACTCCAGTGCCCGCGCCAGCAGTTGCAGCGGGCGCCGGAAGTCGCCGGCCGGCACCGGGCCTGTCACCACCGGGTACAGCGGATCGCCGAGGATGGGGACCCCCGACGCGCTCATGTGCACCCGGAGTTGATGGGTCTGTCCGGTGCGGGGAGTCAGCCGGTAGCGCCCCAGCGCGCCCCGCTGCTCCACCAGTTCGATCCGGCTGACCGCGTTCGCCTCGCCCGCCACCTCTTGCGCGGCCATCACCCCGCGCTCCTTGAGGATGCGGCTGCGGACCGTGCGCGGCAGGCCGAGACCGGGGTCGTACGGGGCCACGGCCTCGTACTCCTTGCCGACCAGCCGGTCGCGGAACAGCGACTGGTAGGCGCCGCGTTCCCCGGGCCGTACGGTGAACAGCACGAGCCCGGCGGTGAGCCGGTCGAGGCGGTGCGCGGCGCCCAGCTCCGGCAGGTCCAGCTCCCGGCGCAGCCGGGCGAGGGCCGTCTCGGCGACATGGCTGCCACGCGGTGTGGTGGCGAGGAAGTGCGGCTTGTCGGCGACGACGATGTGCTCGTCGCGGTACACCACGTCCAGCGGGAACGGGACCGGCTTCTCGTCCGGCAGCTCCCGGTGGAACCAGAGGAACATCCCCGGCGCGTAGGCGGCTTCGGCGGTCAGCGGCCGGCCGCCCTCCCCGACGATCAGTCCCTCGCCGATCATCGCGTCGATGACCCCGTCGCCCGCCGCGAGCCGCTCCACCAGATGCTCCCGCACGGTGGCCCAGCTCCCCTCCCGCGGCAGTCTGAGCCGCACGGGGTCGACCCCGTGGCGCTGAGGGAGGGGAGAGGGCGGGATCCGGGGCTTGCGTCTCACCTGGTCAAGCGTACGAGGCCGGGACCACCTCGGGAGCCTCCGGCGCCGTCGCCCGCGCCCTGTACGCCCGGTACCCCGCGCCGGCGACCAGCGTCACTGCGAGGAACAGCACGGTGAACCACTGGAAGTACCAGTGCCCGCCCGCCGGGTCGTACACCGCGGCGCGCGGCCAGGCCAGGTTGACCGTCATGAAGAGGCCGTAGACGAGGGCGAGCGCGTTGACGGGGACGCCCCAGCGGCCGAGGGAGAAGAGCGGGGAGCCCGTCTCGTCGGTGCCGTCCGCGGTGAACTGCCCGCGCAGCCGGCGTACCAGCAGCGGCCCCGTGACCATCGCGTACGCGAGGTACAGCATCACGATGCAGGTGGTGCCGATCGCCAGGAACGCGTCCGGTGAGGCGAAGTTCAGGAGCAGCAGAGCGGCCGCGAGGACGCCGACGACCAGGGCGGGGGCGCTCGGCATGCCGGTGCGCGGGTCGACCTTGGCGAGGCGGCCGGAGAAGGGGAGCTGGTTGTCGCGGGCCATCGAGAAGAGCATGCGGCAGGCCGCGGTCTGGATCGCCAGGGTGGCCACCGCGACGGCCACCACCACATCGGCGAGCAGCGCCCGGCCGACCCCGTCGCCGAGGCTGCTGGTCAGGACGTAGCTCAGGCCGTCGACACCCAGGCGGCCGTTCGTGAGGCTCGGGGCGGCGAGCAGTCCGCCGAGCACGATGAGCCCGCCGAGCAGACCCGCAGCGCCGAGCGCGGTGAGGATCGTACGGGGAGCGGTGCGGCGCGGGTTGTGGGTCTCCTCGCTCATCTCGCCGGCGCTGTCGAAGCCGATCATCACGTACGCGGCCATGAAGGAGCCCACCATCAGGGCCCCGAGCAGACCCGTGCCGCCCTCGCCGGTGTGGAAGGTGATGCCGGGGGAGCGCTCGGAGTGGGTGAACAGCAGCACGATGATCAGGACCGCGCCGATGATCTCCGCGGTGACGCCGATCCGGTTGACCGCGGACATCACGCGGTTGTCGAGGATGTTCACCAGCGTGGTCAGGACGAGCAGGATCACGCCCAGGACGGCCGCGTTGGCCGCGCCGTCGGGGCTGGTCGGGGCCGGGTCGTCGCCGATCAGCTGGAAGCCCGACCAGATCGCGGGCAGGACCATCTGCAGGGCGAGTGCCGCGGCGGCGACCACCACGATCTGTCCGATCACCATGATCCAGCCGGCGAACCAGCCGAAGGAGAGGTTCGACAGGCGCGAGGACCACTGGTAGATCGCGCCGGAGATCGGATAGCGCGCGGCCAGTTCCGCGAAGCACGCGGCGACCGCGAGCTGGCCGATCAGCACGGCCGGCCAGGTCCAGAAGAAGACCGGGCCGCCGAAGGCGTACCCGAAGGCGAAGAACTGGAAGACCGTCGTGAGGACGGAGATGAAGGAGAACCCGGCGGCGAACGAGGCGTACCGGCCGAGGCTGCGGTGCAGCTCCTGGCGGTAGCCGAACTCGGTCAGGGAGCGGTCGTCGGGGGACTCCGGCGGATCAGGGCGTACGTCGGAGGGGGCGGTGGTGGTCACGGCGGCACCTGCCTTCGGCGCGGAAGGGTGAGCGGGATTCCTGTCGGGTGACAGAAATTAGGGAGACCCTGTTTCGCCCGCGTGACGCGGCCGTGTCGGCGGCGGGCCGAAGTCCTCACGCGCCCGCCGCCCGCGCTCCGACGCGATACATCGTGTGTCTTGACGCCTGTTCCGAGGACGCGATATGTTCGGCTACGGATATTCGGAGACGAGTCGAGAGGCGTGATGGCGATGAAGCGACGCAAGCTGAGCAACCCGCTGGCGCTCGCCGTCATGACGACGCTCTGGCAGCGGCCGATGCATCCGTACGAGATCGCCCAGACGTTGCGCCGTCAGGGCAAGGACACCAGCACGAAGATCAATTACGGCTCGCTGTACACGGTCGTGCAGAACCTGGAGAAGCACGGTTTCGTCGAAGTCACCGATGTGGAGCGGCAGGGCAACCGTCCGGAGCGCACGATCTACGGCATCACCGAGGCCGGGCGCGAGGAGATGACCGAGTGGCTCTCCGACCTGATGGCCGTCCCGGCCCGTGAGTATCCGATCTTCGAGACCGCGCTCTCGCTGATGGGGGTACTGCCTCCCGACGAGGTCGCGCGGCTGCTCGCTGAGCGGCTCAACTCCCTGGAGGTGCAGGCCGCGAGCGCCCGCGGCGGCCTGGAGAAGCTGTACGAGACGCTGCCCCGGATCTTCCTCGTGGAGACCGAGTACCAGTTGCACATGGTCGAGGCGCAGGCGGAGTGGGTCCGGGGCTTCCTCGCGGAGCTCAGGGAAGGCACCCTGCCCGGCGTCAAGGAGTGGCGGAGCTTCCACGAGACGGGGGAGATCCCGCCCGAGTTCCAGGACTTGGAGCAACGCCCCTTCGAGCAGTGACCCGAAGAAGAACAGACCCCGGCGGGACTGTTGCACCAGTCCCGCCAGGGTCTCGAACCCCGAACTGAATCCGCCGTGCGGCAGTTCCAGGCGATCGAGGTGCGGCACACCCAGGATAGCCCGGCACTCTTCACGCGGATCGGCTCGGCAGCCACCCGAGATCACTCGGGAATCCGAGATCACCCGGCTTCACGCCGGACATCCGCTCACTTGGGAGAGCAGCTGTCATGAGCAGTACTCGTGCGCCCGCGGTAGAGGCGCGTCAGCTCGTCAAGACCTATCCCGGTGACGTCACCGCGCTCCGCGGCATGGACCTCACCGTCGAGCAGGGCACCGTCTTCGGCCTCCTCGGCCCGAACGGCGCCGGCAAGTCCACCACCGTCAAGATTCTCACCACCCTGGCCCGCCCGGACTCGGGCACCGCCACCGTCGCGGGCCACGACGTACTGCGTCACCCGGACCGCGTCCGGCGCGCGATCGGCGTGGTCGCGCAGAGCTCGGGCGCCGACCCGGCGGCCACGGGGAGGGAGAACCTCCGGCTCCAGGGCAGGCTCTACGGCCTGAAGGGCGCGGGCCTGGACCGCCGGGTCGACGAACTCCTGGAGCGATTCACCCTCGCCGACGCCGCGCGGCGCCCGGTGAAGGGCTACTCGGGCGGCATGCGACGGCGCCTGGACGTGGCGCTCGGCCTGGTCCACCGCCCCGAGGTGCTCTTCCTCGACGAGCCCACCACCGGACTCGACCCCGAGGCGCGCACCGCGATGTGGGACGAGATCACCCGGCTCGCCGGTGACGAGGGCCTGACCATCCTGCTGACCACGCACCACCTCGAAGAGGCCGACCGGCTCGCCGAGCGCGTCGCCATCGTCGACCGCGGCCGTGTCGTCGTCGAGGGCACCCCGGACGAGCTGAAGGGCGAACTGCGCGGCGACGCCGTCCACGTGGAACTGCGCGAGGCCGTCGGCGAGGCCGGCCGTACGCTGCTGGAGGGCGACCTCGGCGGACTTCCGGGCGTGCATCAGGTGCTGCTCGACGGGCGGCGGATCAGTGTCCGCGCCGACGACGGCGGGGCCGCGGTGCCCGCCCTCCTGGCGGCCCTGGAGCGGGCCGGGGTCGGGGTCGCCGCCGCGACCGTCGCCCGTCCCTCGCTCGACGACGTCTATCTCCGCTACGCGGGCCGCCGTTACGCGGAGGCCGAGGCGGAAGGCGCCCGCTCCTTCGTCCTCGCCGGAGGTGCCCGATGAGCACGGCCGTTTCGCAGACCTGGTACATGACGCAGCGTCAACTCATGGTGTTCGCCCGCCAGCCCGCGTACGCGATCATCACCCTGATCCAGCCGGTGATCTGGCTCTTCCTGTTCGGCGCTCTCTTCAGGAAGGTCGTCGAGCTCGGCGGCTTCGGCACCACCTCGTACCTCGACTACCTGGTGCCGGGGGTGGTCGTGATGAGCGCCCTCAGCTCCAACATGTGGGCCGGCATGGGCACGTTGGAGGAGATCCAGCGGGGCACGCTCAACCGCTTCCTGACCACGCCGGTCAGCCGGGCCGCGCTGATGAACGGCAACGTCGTCAACAACGGCCTGATCACCGCCCTGCAGTCCGTCGTGATCGTGCTGCTCGGGCTCGCCGGGGGCGCCGACTACCCCGGCGGCATCGGCGGCGTTGCGATCCTGGTCCTCGCCTCGGTGCTGCTCGGCACGATCTTCGGCGCCCTGTCCAGCGCGCTAGGCATGCTGGTGCGGGAACGGGAGTCGATCATCGGCATCAACACCTTCCTGCTGCTGCCGCTGACGTTCCTCTCCAGCGCCTTCATGGCACCGTCCCAGATGCCCGGCTGGATGCGGCACATCGCCGACTTCAACCCGCTCGACTGGGCCATGGTCGCGGGCCGTTCGGCGATGTCCGAGCATCCCGACTGGGGTGGCGTCCTCGGCCGGTCGGGCGCGCTGCTCGCGCTCGCCGTGGTGGCGGTCTGGCTGTCGATCCGCACGTTCCGGTCGTACCAGCGGTCGGTCTAGCCCCGCGGCCGGCCGGTCCGACCGCGCGGCCGGTGTCCGGTCCGGCCCGCGGCGGCGCCCCGGCCGCCCGGCTGTCCGTACGTACGTCAGGAGGCGGCCCGCGTCGCGCGGGGCCGCCTCCTGGTGACGTACGGGGTGGGAGCGGGCGTCAGGCCGACGCCTCCTGCTCCGCCTCCACCTGGGCGTTCCACGCGCGCTTCGACGCCTGCCAGCCGTCCTCGTTGTGGCCGAGGCGCCAGTACCCGGAGATGGACAGGTCCTCGCGGGCGATCTCCCGCTCGACCCTCAGCAGTTTGCGCAGCTCCTTCACGAAGGCCGCCTCGCCGTGCACGAACGCGTGCACCCGGCCCTCCGGGAACTCCAGTCCGCGTACGGCCTCCACCAGGGCCGCGCCCACGGGCCGGTCGCCGCGGTGCAGCCAGACGACCTCCGCGTCGGAGTCGATCTTCTGCTCCTCCTCGGGTCCGGAGACCTCGACGAAGGCGCGGACGACGGCGCCGCCGGGCAGCGACTCCAGGGAGGCGGCGATCGCGGGCAGCGCGCTCTCGTCACCGGCGAGCAGATGCCAGTCGGCGCTCGTGTCGGGCGCGTAGGCGCCACCGGGGCCCATGAACCGGACGACCTCGCCCGGCTGCACCCGCAGGGCCCACGGCCCGGCGAGACCCTCGTCGCCGTGCACCACGAAGTCCAGTGTCAGCTCGCGCACTTCGGGGTCCCAGGCGCGCACGGTGTACGTCCGTGTCACCGGCCACTGTTCGCGCGGGAACTCCTCGCGAATGCGCTCCATGTCGAAGGGCTCGGGATAGGTGACGCCCTCGGCGCCGAACAGCAGCTTCACATAGTGGTCGGTGCTGGTACCCGCGGCGAACTCCGCCAGGGTGTCGCCTCCCAGCACGACCCGTTGCATGTGGGGGGTCAGCCGCTCGGTCCGCACCACCTTCGCGGAGTGGGGTTTCCGGGGCTTGCGTTCCGGGCGCTCTGCCATGGCTGCCTCCTGATTCACATAGTTAGGCTTACCTAAGTTAGCACCTCTTCCTCTCTGGCACCTATGTGTGAACCGATACCAGTCATGTCAGAAGCGTTCAACTATGCCTGCAGAGTCGTGAGCAGGCGGTGCAGCGAACCGCCCAGACCCCAGCGCGCTGCCAGTTCGTCCAGCGCGGCCGGATCGCGCGGCGCGTGCGGCAGCGCCGTGTCCACCTCGGGCAGCGGCACGTCACCGGCGACCTTGACGACCGTCGGCGCCACGGCGACGTACGGCCGCGACTCGTCGAGACGCTTGCGCTGGGACGGGGTCAGCCTGGCCTTCGGGTCGTCGACCGCTGCCATGATCCCGGCCAGGTCACCGAACTCGGCGAGCAGTTTGGCCGCCGTCTTCTCCCCGATGCCGGGCACGCCGGGCAGACCGTCGCTCGGGTCGCCGCGCAGCAGCGCCAGATCCGCGTACCCCGGACCGTCCACGCCGTACTTCTCGCGGAGCCAGGCCTCGTCGGTGAGCTGGAGGGTGCCGACGCCCTTGAGGGGATACAGGACGCGCACGCCCCGCTTGTCGTCGACGAGTTGATACAGGTCGCGGTCGCCGGTGACGATGTCGACCGGGCCCGTGGCGCGTCCGGTGAACGTGCCGATCACGTCGTCCGCCTCGTACCCCTCCACCCCCACGCGCGCGATGCCCAGCGCGTCCAGGACGGCCTCGATCACGGGCACCTGCGGGGAGAGCGTGTCCGGCACCTCCTCCTCGTCCGGACCGACCTCGGTCTCCACCGCGACCCGGTGCGCCTTGTAGGAGGGGATCAGGTCGACCCGCCACTGAGGACGCCAGTCCGCGTCCATGCACGCCACCAGATCGTCGGGGCGGTGGTCCTTGACCAGGCGGTCGATGAATTCCAGCAGCCCGCGCACGGCGTTCACCGGTGTGCCGTCCGGGGCCCTCACGGATTCCGGCATGCCGAAATAGGCGCGGAAGTACAGCGAGGCGGTGTCGAGGAGCATGAGTCGTCGAGTCTGCTGAGTCACGTCCCGCATCATGCCGTACGCCACGGACGGTGACCTGGACCACTCCCGTGTTTGCTCCGCGTAAGCGGGGGCAGGCGCCGCCTCTGAGAGAACTCGGTTGTGCATTCAACCGTCACCAGTCGTCGGGAACACCGAAAGCGTTCGTTCAGCCCGTTCCCCACGTTCGAACGAGAGGCACACGTGTCATCCAGGCTTGAGGCCGACCATCTGTACAAGGTGTTCGGAAGACGATCGGAAGCGGCCGTGGAGCGGCTCCGTCAGGGGGCCGACCGTGAGGAACTGCGCGCCGACGGCACCACCGCCGCCGTGATCGACGCGTCCTTCACGGTGGAGCCCGGGCAGATCTTCGTCGTCATGGGCCTGTCCGGATCCGGCAAGTCCACGTTGCTGCGCATGCTCAACGGACTGCTGGAGCCCACCGCCGGGCACGTGCGCTTCGACGGCCAGGACCTCACCGCGCTCAGCGCGCGTGAGCTGCGCGAGGTCCGCTCCCGGAAGATCAGCATGGTCTTCCAGCACTTCGCGCTGTTCCCGCACCGCAGCGTGCTGGAGAACGCCGCCTACGGCCTGGAGGTCCAGGGCGTACCGGCCGCCGAGCGCAAGATACGCGCGACCACGGCCCTCGAACTGGCCGGACTCGCCGGCTGGGAGAAGTCCTGGCCCGACGAGCTGTCCGGCGGCATGCAGCAGCGCGTGGGGCTCGCCCGGGCCCTCGCCACGGACGCCGATCTGCTGCTCATGGACGAGTCGTTCAGCGCGCTCGACCCGCTGATCCGCCGGGACATGCAGGACCAGCTGATCGAGCTCCAGAAGAAGCTCAAGAAGACCATCGTCTTCATCACGCACGACCTCAACGAGGCGATGCGCCTCGGCGACCGGATCGCCGTCATGCGCGACGGTCGCATCGTCCAGATCGGCACCGCCGAGGACATCCTCGTCCGGCCCGCCGACGACTACGTCGCCTCCTTCACCCAGGACGTCGACCGCTCGCGGGTGCTGACCGCGGGCGCCGTCATGGACACCGGGATACGCGGCGACGAGGCCGACTGCTCGTGCGAGACCGCCACGCCGGACACCTCCTTCGTGGACCTCTGCGCGATCAGCGCCCGTCTCTCCCACCCGGTCGCGGTCGTCGACAAGGAGCACACCCTCGTCGGGGTCGTCCCCCGGCAGCGGCTCGTCGGCTTCCTCGGTGACGAGCAGGGCACGCCCGAGCGGTGTCCCAGCCCGCGGAACGAGGAGGTGAAGGCCGGTGCCTAGGATCCCCTTCGGCGACTGGGTCAACGACGCGGTCGACTGGCTGCTGAACCACATGGCGTGGCTCTTCGACTTCCTCAAGACCGTCTTCTCGGGCACCTACGACGGCATCAACGCCGTCCTCCAGGCGCCCCAGCCGCTGCTCCTCGCCGGCATCTTCGCCGTCATCGCCTTCTGGCTGCGCGGCACCTCCGCCGGTGTCCTCACCTTCGTGGGCTTCGCCTTCATCGACTCCCTCGAACTGTGGGAGGACGCGATGGTGACCCTGTCCCTGGTCCTCGTCGCGACCCTCATCGCGCTTGTCGTCTCCGTGCCGGTCGGCATCTGGGCGGCCCGCTCCGACCGGGTCAGCGGCATCGTCCGGCCGGTCCTCGACTTCATGCAGACGCTGCCCGCGATGATCTACCTCATCCCGGCGATCCTGTTCTTCGGCACCGGTGCCCCCGCCGGCATCGTCGCCACCCTGATCTTCGCGCTGGCCCCCGGTGTCCGCATGACCGAGCTGGGCATCCGCCAGGTCGACAAGGACCTGGTCGAGGCCGCCGACGCGTTCGGCACCACCCCGCGCGACACCCTGCTGCGCATCCAGCTGCCGCTGGCGCTGCCCACCGTCATGGCGGGCGTCAACCAGGTGATCATGCTGGGCCTGTCCATGGCCGCCATCGCGGGCATGGTCGGCACCGGAGGTCTCGGGGGCGACGTCAACGAGGCCATCGGTCAGCTGAACGTCGGCCTCGGTTCCGAGGCGGGCGTCGCCATCGTCATCCTCGCCATCTACCTCGACCGCATGACCGGCGCGCTGGGCACCCAGGTCTCCCCGCTCGGCCGCCGCGCCGCCGCCAAGGCGCGCGCCGCCCAGGGCCTGAAGATCTGGTCGTACCGCCCCCGTCCCGTCGTGGCCATGGTGGGCGTCGTCGTCCTCGCCCTGGTCGCGGGCGGCATGGGCGTCTTCGGCGGTGCCGGATCGACGTCCACCGCGGCCGACGGCGAGAACGTCGGCCAGGGCAAGAAGGTCACCATCGGCTACATCCCCTGGGACGAGGGCGTCGCCTCCACCTTCCTCTGGCAGGAGATCCTGGAGCAGCGCGGCTTCCAGGTGGAGACCAAGCAGTTCGACGCAGGTCCGCTGTACACGTCGCTGGCCCAGGGCGACATCGACTTCGAGACCGACTCCTGGCTGCCGACCACGCACGAGCAGTACTGGAAGAAGTACGGGAAGCGGCTCGACGACCTGGGCTCCTGGTACGGCCCGACGTCCCTGGAACTGTCCGTGCCCGCCTACATGAAGGGCATCGACTCCCTGGAGGACCTCAAGGGGCAGGCCGGGAAGTTCGGCGGCAAGATCACCGGTATCGAGTCCAGCGCCGGAATGATGGGGCTGCTCAAGAGCAAGGTGCTCAAGGAGTACGGGCTCGACAAGGAGTACAAGGTCGTCGACAGCTCGACGCCCGCGATGCTGGCCGAGCTGAAGCGCGCGTACGCCAAGAAGGCGCCGATCGTCGCCACTCTCTGGTCGCCGCACTGGGCCTACAGCGACTACAAGCTGAAGAAGCTCAAGGACCCGAAGGGCGCCTGGGGCAAGGGCGACGGGGTACACACCCTCTCCCGCAAGGGCTTCGCCCGGGACAACCCGGTCGTCGGCAAGTGGCTGAAGAACTTCCGGATGACAGAGAAGCAGCTGACCGGTCTCGAAGCGGAGATCAACAAGGCCGGCAAGGGCAAGCAGCAGGACGCGGTGCGCGCCTGGTTGAAGACGAATCCCGGCGTCGTCGACAAGCTGGCCCCGGTCGAGGGCTCCGCGTCCGCCACCCCGGCCGAGGCGAAGCGCCCGCTGGATGTCGCCTGGTTCCCCTGGGACGAGGACGTCGCCGTCACCTACCTCTGGAAGAACGTGCTGGCCCGGCGCGGCTACACCCTCAACCTCAAGCAGATGGACGTGGGCCCGGTCTACACCGGTCTCGCCTCCGGTGACCTCGACCTCAACTTCGACGCCTGGCTGCCGTACGCCCAGTCCAACTACTGGGAGCAGCACAAGAACGACCTGAAGGACCTGGGTACTTGGTACGAGCCGACCTCACTGGAGATCGCCGTCCCCTCGTACGTGAAGGACGTCAAGTCCCTCGCCGACCTCAAGGGCAAGGGCAAGACCTTCGACGGGAAGATCATCGGTATCGAGCCGGGGACCGGTGAGATGAACCTCCTCAAGAAGAAGGTGCTTCCGGGCTACGGCCTCGACAAGGAGTACAAGGTCGTCGACGGCTCGACGCCCGCGATGCTGGCCGAGCTGAAGCGCGCGTACGCGAAGAAGGAGCCGGTCGCGGTCGTCCTGTGGTCGCCGCACTGGGCGTACAGCGAGTACAAGCTCACCAAGCTCGCCGACGACAGGAAGCTCTTCGGCGAGGGCAACACGATCCGGACGATCTCCAGCGAGAAGTTCCCCGGCCAGTACCCGAAGCTCACCGAGTGGATCAAGAACTTCAGGATGAGCGAGGCCGAACTCGGCAGCCTGGAGAGCGAGATCAAGCAGCGCGGGCAGGGGCACGAGGAGGACGCCGTCGCCGCGTGGCTCAAGGAGTACCCGGACATGGTGCGGCGGATGACTCCGCAGTAGGACGCGCGGACCGTTCACCCCGAGGGGTGGTGAGCGGTCCATGCCGAGGCGCCGTCGGCGGTTCACTCCGAGGGGTGGTCCTCGTCGCGCGGGTTCTTTGACCCGCGGGGCGAGGACCACCCCTCGCGGCGTCGGCGGGGCCTCCGGCTCCGACCCTTGCGTGGTGCGTGGTGCGTGGTGCGTGGTGCGTGGTGCCCGGAGCTGGGTGCCGGAGCCCGGAGTCCGGACGCCCGGAGCCGGGTGCCCGAAGCCGGAGCCCGGAGCCGGAGCCCGGAGCCGGGTGCAGGGGGTCCGGAGCCGGAGCCTTGAGCCCGGAAGCCCGGAAGCCCGGAAGCCCGGAAGCCCGGAGTCCGGATGCCCGGAAGCCCTGAGCCCGGAAGCCCGGAGTCCGGATGCCCGGAGCCGGGTGCCGGGGGTCCGGAGCCGGAGCTCGGACGCCCGGAGCCCGAGGTGAGCGGGTGGACGTGCGCGGGGGGCTGTGGGGCGACGCCGTGCGCGGTGGCCGTGGGGCGACAGCCGCTGCGTCGCCCCCCAAGGCCTCCGCCTCCGTTCGTTCCGGAGGGGCCCGTGCGGCAGGCTCCGGCCGGTGCCGCTCCTCGTGGGTGGGCGGTCCGTACGCACGGCCGATCGCATCCGCGGCCACGTACTGGCGTACGAGAGAGATCCGGACAACCGCGTCGCGGTACGCGGTCACCCCGGTCCGGCGCCCGCCGTACCGACGGCCGCGACCGCGCGTTCCGCACGCCGCCCCTCCTCGCGCGCCGCTCCGGGTCCGCGGCGGCCACCGCCGCGCCGTACGGCACCCCCGCCCGACGCCCCGGCCGTCACCGGACGAGACACCCGCGGGCCGCCAACCTCCGCTCGCGCGCGCCGACTTCGGGACCCCGGCACACCGAGCCCGACCAGCGGCTGGACCACGCCCCGCGGCCCCGGGGGCCGACGGTGACGCGGCAGGCCGCGCGAGCTCCCCGAACTCAAGGGTGAGCGGCCGGTGTTGGTCGCTGCACGGCGCGGGCGCGGGGACTTCGGGAGCCGGCGGACGCATGCCTGCGATCCGGCGCTCGGGCCACTCGCCCGGCGCACGCACGGAAGCGGCCGGAGTCCGGCCCGTGCCTCTGTGATGCCGCCGGCCCCGCGGACGGGCATCCCGCCCTGGTGGTCGGCCCTTTCGTCCCGTGGGAGCCGGCCGCGCCCGCAGGGGCGGGCGGGCTCACTCGGTGGCGCGAACTGTAACCCTCACACTCCCTCGATGTGACAGCGATGTGACGGGTGCATGAAACGGTTTGCCGAACATGCGTAGGGTGCAAACAACTCATCAGAAGGAGCGGGCCGGAAATCCGGACGGTTCGCGGACCGACGACGCGAGGGAGGGAGCCGGAGCCATGGGCGACCACAAAGAACAGCCCCTTCGGGTGGGTGCGGCCGTACGGCGACGGCGTCGGGCACTACGGCTCACCCTCGCCGTGGTGGCCGAGCGCAGCGGCCTGTCGGTGCCCTTTCTCAGCCAGGTGGAGAACGAGCGGGCGCGGCCCAGCAAAAGCTCCCTGGAGAGAGTCGCCGACGCCCTCGGCACCACCGCCGTGGAACTGCTGGCCGCCGCCGACCCGGCGTGCAGTGTCGACGTCGTGCGCGCCGACGCGGGCGCCGAGTTCACGCCCGAGGCCCATATGCGCCCCCTGGTGCGCGGCCACCACCAGATGCACGCCACCGAGTTCACCGGCGACCACGAAGAGGGACGTGAACTCCAGCACCGCAACGACAAGTTGATGTACGTGGCCGACGGTGCCGTCGAGGTCGAGGCGGAGGGGCGCGCCCATCGCCTCGGCCGAGGTGACACGCTCTATCTGACCGGCGGCGTGCGGCACCGCTGGCGTGCCACCGTGCCGGACACCCGGGTGGTCGTGGTCGAGGTCGCCGACCACATCGACGCGGTGGAGGACCGGCACAACGCCGGCAAGCGCTGAGCGGTGCGGGCGGGCGGGACACGGCGGGCGATGACGGCGAGGGAGAGGCGGACGGGCATGCGGGTGGTGTCCCTCGTGCCCTCGCTCACGGAGGCCGTGGCCGTGACGGTCCCCGGCGCCCTGGTCGGCGCGACCGACTGGTGCAGTCACCCCGCGGACCTCGACGTCGTACGGATCGGGGGCACCAAGAACCCCGACGTCGACGCCGTCGTTCGGCTCGCGCCCGACCTCGTCGTCGCCAACGAGGAGGAGAACCGGGAGCCCGATCTGACGGCGCTGCGGGAGGCCGGCATCGAGGTGCTGGTCACCGAGGTGCGGGACGTGCCGGGGGCCCTGCGGGAACTGGACCGGGTGCTCCGCGCGTGCGGTGCGCTCGCCCGTCCGCGCTGGCTGGACGAGGCGGAGGCCGCGTGGGAGGGCACGCCCGCCCCGGCACGCCGTACGACCGCGATCGTGCCGGTCTGGCGGCGGCCCTGGATGGTGCTGGGCCGTGACACCTTCGCCGGAGACGTCCTGGCCCGGCTGGGCGTCGACAACCTCTACGCGCGCCACGAGGATCGCTATCCCCGTATCCCGCTCGCCGAGCTGACCGCGGCGGCCCCCGAACTCGTGGTGCTGCCCGACGAGCCGTACCGCTTCACCGCCGACGACGGACCGGAATCCTTCGCGGGGGTGCCCTGCGCGCTGGTCGACGGCCGCCTGCTGACCTGGTACGGACCGTCACTGGCCGCAGCGCCGGCGCGGCTCGGCGAGGCACTGCGGGCAGCGCGGTCATGACCATCACACCGAGGCGCCGCAAGGCCTGAACTTCCGTTCTGGCTGGGCGGAACCAGCACCCCAGGCTCAGCCATCGAATCCGGCCGGGCCGCCGGACCGTGGTCTCCGAGCGGGAGTTCCGGTCCGGCGGCGGGCTCCGTTCAGTCCTCGGGCCGCTCGGGCGCCAGCAGCTCCCGGAGTTCGTCCATCGCCTCCCGGAGCCGGTCGGCGAACGTCCGCATCTGCGCGGCGACCGCCAACGGTGTGCTCAGGTAGAGGTTGAACCGATCGGGAAGCAGCACGTAGGCGACACCGATGCACTGGCTGCTGGTCGACCCGAAGCCGAAGTACTGGATATTGACGGACGGCGCGGAGCTCGTGCTCAGGTAGTCGTCCCGCATGGTCGACCAGCCCGGCGTCCGGTACAGGGCGGGCTGCTCGGTCACCCCGAGCTCGGCCCCCCGCCGGCGCTGGATCAGCTCCAGCTCCCACAGGTGCTGCTCCGGCACCTGCCCGGCCTGGCACGCCTTCGCGCGTGCCACATGGGCCTCCGTCGCTGCCCGGAACGCGGCGCGCCGGGCGTCCGCGTCCGCTGCCGGGTCCTCCATCGCCGCCACGAAAGCCACCATCTCGGTGGTGACGACGCGCATCGCCTCGGTCCGCCCGTGCCGGTACTGCCGGGTGGCGATCGACTCGTACGTGGCGCCCAGGTGCCCCTTGGCCCGCTGGTGGGCGAGCTGGTAGGCGGCCTGGACGAACGCGTCCGGCGAGACCCCCAGCGCCTTGGCCGCGCGGCTGCCGAAGTCCGTGAACGACACCGTGCTGGTCGCGGTGTTCTCCCCGTACGCCGCGAACGCGTCGGCGGCGGAGCGCGCCTGGTCCCGCAGCGCGTCGTCCAGTTCGAACACGATCGGCTCCAGCGCCGGCAGCCCCTGGGAGCGGGCTCCGGACTGCCGGGACTGCTCCTCTGCCGGGGTGTCGAGCAGGGCGTCGGTGAAGGTGAGGATCGTGGTCCCGTCCAGCTCGCAGTGCTCGACGTTGATGCCCGCCCGTCCGTCGGCGAAGACGACGAAGGACACGGCCTTGTCGAACCAGCGGTTGCCGCGGTCGCCGTACAGCAGCTGGTCGCAGGCGTCCTGGACGTCCGCGGGGGCGAAGTCCTCCAGAGCGACGCAGAACAGCGCTGTCTCGACATCGTCCAGGGCTTCGGCGTTGCGGGGGTGACAGGCGAGCAGGGACTCCCGGGCGGCCGCCCACTCCGCGCGGGCCATGGTGGTGAGGTGGCCCACCGAGGTGTCCGCGCCGGCCCGGTCCGCCTTCATCACGGCGCGCAGCCCCGCCTCGATGTCATCCAGGCTGTGCGGGACACCGTCCGGACCCAGCACGTCCAGCCGGAACATGCCGCCCCGGAAGAACACCACGACGTGCCGGGCCTCGGACGGGCCCGGCCACTCCTCGGTGTTGGGGGCGCGGACGGTGTCCTGCTGCACGCCGGGGATACGCGTGCTGGAGAACAGGAACTTGTTCTGCACCATCGACTGTGGTGCACCACGCTGCACCACCGGTGGAATCAGCCCCTGATCGAGCTGCTGCTTGTAGTTGAGGGCCCCGGCGACGAGCCCCGCCGCCCGTTCCACCTGCGCCTGGCCGGAGTCCTTGAACAGGAAGAAGAAGTTGGCGTTGAGGGCGATCCGGTCCCGGCGGCCCAGGTACCGGTACGGCCAGAAGGTGTCGAGCCAGCTGTGCACGCCCTCCGTGGCGTCGTACTCCTCCAGCGCGGCATGCAGCACCCGGCCGGGTCCACCGGGCCGGAGAAAGGCGGCCACCTCCGCCTCGGTCGCCGACCGCTCGTCGGCGGTCAGCAGCGGAGTGCACCAGGCGAGAAACCTCTCGCAGCTCGCGTCCAGCGTGGGCAGCGGTACGCGCGGGAGGCTGTCCTCCAGGGCGAAGGTCGCGTTGCCTGACACATCCTGACTGGTCTTCAACTCTGTTCTCGATTCGGATCGTCGGTACCTGCGATGTCGTACGGCCGGGAAAGGTAGAGGTGTGCGTACAGCCAGCCTTCCGCCTCCAGGCCCCGTGGATCCACCCCCGCGGCCGACATGCTGTCGAGCACGAGCGCCTGCTCCTGCGGGGAGGCGAACCGCCGCTGTCTGAACACCTCGTCGACGCGGACCGTCCGGTAGCCCAGACTCGCCAACGCGCGCTCGACGGGGTCGAACGGGAACATCCGCAGCACGAAGTGAGCCATCCAGGGCCGGCGGACGCCCTGCGCCCGGACGACTCGCGTGAGCGTCCGCTCGGTGACGTAGCCGACGCAGCCCGTCGAGATCACCAGGTCCGTACCCGAGAGCTGGGCGCGCTGTTCCGGTGTGGGCTCGTGCTCCTCCAGATCGGCGTGCACCACGTCGTCGAGGAACCCGGCCTCGAGAGCGTAGGACAGCGCGCTGCCGGAGGTGTCGAGGCCGACGAAGCTGATCGCTCGCGGGGGTTGGCGTGACCGGGCCAGCTCCCGGTCGCGGGCCAGCAGAGCCTCACGGCTCTCACCCGCACGCTGCTCGTCGGCGTAGCGCGCGTACAGCTCGTCCATGGTCGCGTCGTACTTCAGCAGGGCGGCGTTGATCCCGTACGAGCAGCCGATGTCCAGCACCTTCGGCACCGCGACGTGACGGCACTCCCGGTACTCCGTGATGATCTTGGCGAAGTAGGGCTTGGCCTGCTGCGGAACGCCGTAGTCGAGCGGGCGCAGCGCCGTGAAGTAGGTTCGCGGATCGGGCTGGTCGTAGATGTGGTCGAGTGAGACTTTTCCGGTCGCGTCGAAACGCACAGGGCTTACTCCTCCGTGGATCGCGCAGGGGGGACGCAGGGGGAAGCAGGGGAAGCAGGGGGAAACGGCCTACGGTGACTACGGGTTCTCGTCGCCCGCTAGTCCAGGAGGCGGTCGCCGCGGACCGCCCGGCCCTCGGCCGCCAGATGCTCGGGCAGCACCCGGCCGAAGAGCTGCCGGGTCCGTTCCACGCTTCCGATGACGCCGGGGCGCTCGCTGTAGGCGAAGATCGCGGAGTGGCGCGCGACCTCGCCGCGCACCGGGCTCACTCGGTGCAGCGAGTAGCGCCCTTTGAACAACTGCAGGTCACCCGGTTGGAGGGGGAGGTGCCGGGTCAGCCGCTCGCCTCGGCCGGCCACCACGTCCCGGACGTCGTCGAAATGCTCGTCCTGCGCGGTCCGGATGTTCGGGCAGTACTCGAAGACGCCGCCGGCCTGCGCCTGCTGGGTGAGCATGCTCACGGTGAACTCGTTGGTGTCGAAGTGCCAGGGGTGCTCCATGCCCGGCGCGACGACGTTGAGAACCAGCCCGGAGAGCGGGTCCGCCAGCTCGTGCAGCTCCGGCAGTTCGAAGCAGCGGGCGACGAAGTGCCGGAACACCGTGTCGGAGTACAGCCGGCTGATGAGGGAGTCCGCGGGGATGCGGTCCCGCGCGACGAACGCGTTTCCCCGCTCGAAGGTCTTCCGGCCCGGATGGTCCTCCGGCAGTGCCGAGTCCACGGCGATGTTGTAGACGTTCACCGTCTCGACGTCGTGGTGCGCCCGGGGGGCGATGGCCGAGCACTCCTGCCGCAGCACATCGCGCAGTGACGGGCGGATGAAGTCCGACAGCACGGTGCAGCCGAGAGTCGACAGGTCGCGTCGGGCACGGGAGATCACGGCATGTCCCCGGGCGCTCGCGAGTTCCGACAGCGGGTAGCGGGACGTGTCGACCACCTGATCAAGCGTCAGGGCTTCCAAAGAGCGCATTCGATCCTCTCCACATGCGGGCCGCCCCTCTCGTCGGTTCCCCCGCCGGCCCGCGGTTCCGCCTCTCCTACCCATGCGCGGGACGAGCGACGCAATCCGCGCGCCCGGCCGGGCCTCACGCTCGGCTTTTCAGTAACTCGGCTGGCAGGAAGGGCACTTGAAGTTCCCACAGCGGCGCGGTGTTGTCTGTGACGCGTCGCACTGCCCAACTGTGAGCAGGTTCTGGCCACCGACGTATTCGTTCCACCCGGTCCGGCGTGGTACGGCGCGACGGCATCCGCCCGGAACGCGGACGAGTACGTCGATGGCCCCAACGGGAAACCCCGTCCTTCGGATCCTCGCGATCCGAAGGACGGGGTGTCAGCCAGAGGCAGGGCAAGGCGGCCGCAGGAGGCTACTTTCGCGAAGGCGCCGCGAGCAGCCTGCCGCTGACCAGGCCGTGGGCCGTGCGGACGGCGGCCACCGACCACGCGGCGAGCAGCAGGACGTACAGGGCGACCGCGAGCGCGTCGAAGGCGGCCAGGCCGGTGTGACGGGCCAGGCCCTCCGCGCCGGTCACGCAGGTCCCCACGGGGAAGGTGAACGCCCACCAGGTCATCGCGAAGCCCATGCCCTGACGGCGGGCCCGTACGACCATCGCGACGGCCAGCGCGAGCCACAGCAGCGCGAATCCCAGCACGGGGACGCCGTAGAGCACGGCGAGGAGCGCGAAACCCTGGTCGAACGGGGCGGGCACCACCCCGGGTGCCGCGTCCGCGAACTTGCCGACCGCGGTCGTCGACTGGCCCAGCGGGCCGAGCACCAGGAAGAGGGTCGGGGTGAGCGCGAGCGGCAGCGGGCCCGAGGTGACCAGCCGGGCGAAGATCACCGGCAGCATCACGAAGGTGCCCAGCAGGCTGAGGCCGAACATCGCGACACAGGCGAGCAGCAGCGTTTCCCGGGGCTGCCCGGACGGCAGGTGCGGAACGAGCAGGGGGCCGAGGGCGGCCGACACCATCGGGGCGACGATCGGCAGCAGCCACACCGGGGACGCCTGGCCGGGCTCTATGCGATGCCGTACGACCATGAGGTACGGCACGGTCACGGCCGCGGCGAGTCCGACCACCGTCCCGGCGGTGAACAGGACGGCGTCCACGGCGACCGCCGCCGGTGTCCCGATCCAGTCCCGGCCGACGAGCAGGGTGCCGCCGCCCACGGCGAGCAGGGCCATCGACAGGCAGCCGTAGAAGGGGGCCACGGCCGGGTCGAGGAGGTGGGCGCGGGCCTGGTCGCTGTGGTGCCTCCAGTGCAGGGCGCGGGCGGCGAGCAGCGCCACCAGCAGGGTGAGCGAGAGGGCCCACACGACGGCGCAGGCGGTGCGCAGGCCCGGCAGGTGCCCGGGCAGTCCCGCTCCCGCCGTGGCCACGATCGCGGTGCCCATCACGGAGGCGTACCAGTTCGGGCCGAGATGCCGGACCGCGGCGATGGTGCGGTTCCGCGACGCACGGGGGGTCTTCGTGTCGCGGAGGGTTCCCGCCTCGTGGGCGGTGAAGGGCTGGGCTGCGGTGACCATGGTTCCACGGTCGCGGGCCCGTCGGCTCCCCACCAGGGAGTGCGCGCCTATGACGACATAAGCTGGGTTTATGAGTAGCAGTAGTGCTGAGGATCGGCCCGGCGCCGGGATCGCGCACCGGGTACCCGATCTCGGCGCGCTCGAACTGCTGCTGGCGGTGGCGCGCCTCGGGAGTCTCGGGCGCGCCGCACGTGAGCTGGGGATCACCCAGCCGGCGGCCAGCAGCCGCATCCGTTCCATGGAGCGGCAGCTCGGGGTGGCGCTCGTCGACCGCTCGCCGCGCGGGTCGAGGCTCACCCGTGAGGGAGCGCTCGTCACCGACTGGGCGCGGCGGGTGGTGGACGCCGCCGAGGCGTTCGACGCGGGGGCGCAGGCGCTGCGGGACCGGCGCGACTCGCGGCTGCGGGTGGCCGCGAGCATGACCATCGCCGAGTATCTGCTGCCCGGCTGGCTGATCGCGCTGCGCGCGCAGCGCCCCGACACCGCCGTGTCGCTGCTCGCCGGGAACTCGGCCGCCGTCGCCGAGCGGCTGCTGTCCGGCGAGGCGGACCTCGGCTTCGTCGAGGGGCTCTCGGTGCCATCGGGCCTCGACGCGACGGTGATCGCGCACGACCGCCTGATCGTGGTGACGGCGCCCGGACATCCCTGGGCGCGCCGTCGCGCGCCGCTCGGAGCGGCGGAACTGGCCGCCACGCCGCTCATCCTCCGGGAGGAGGGCTCGGGCACGCGTCAGGTCCTCGACACCGCGCTCGGCGGGCTCGCCCGTCCGCTGATCGAGCTGTCCTCGACGACGGCGGTCAAGGCCTCCGCCGTCAGCGGCGCGGGACCCGCCGTCCTCAGTGAACTCGCCCTCGGCGAGGAGCTCTCCGCCCACCGGCTGGTGAGCATCCCGCTCGCCGACGTCCGGCTCGCCCGCGCCCTGCGGGCCGTCTGGCCCACGGGCCACCGTCCCACCGGGCCGGCCCGCGACCTGCTCTCCCTGACGCGAGGCGTGGCGTAGCCGCACACGCGTTTCCTCGCCCCTCCGCCCCTGCCCGTCCCGAACCTGGGGGCTGCCGCCCCCACGCCCCCGCTCCGGCCTGAACGGCCTTGTCCTCAAACGCCGGACGGGCTGAAATTCAGCCCCTGGGGGTGGGACGGGGCAGGGGTGGAGGGGGCGAATCCAATCGGCGCGGGTCCGGTCAGCTCAGGACGCCGCCGCGACCAGGCCTCTCATCACGCGCAGGTCGTCGTCCATCTCCGGGTGCCACTGGACACCCAACGCCCAGGCAGGAGCGGGGAGTTCGATCGCCTCGACGGTGCCGTCCGCCGCGTGCGCGGAGACCAGGAGACCGTCACCGAGGCGGTCCACCGCCTGATGGTGGTGGGTCGGCACGCCGCACGGCTCCGGTACGAGACCGGCGTACAGCGTCCCCGGTACGGGCGTCACCTCGTGGTGCCCGAAGACTCCGGCGTCCTTCACGTGCCCGTCGAGGTGCTGGACGAGTGTGCCGCCCAGCGCCACGTTCAGGAGCTGCTGGCCCCGGCAGATGCCCAGCAGTGGGGTGCCCGAGTCCAACGCGGCCCGGATCAGGGCGAGTTCCCAGGCGTCGCGCTCGGGAGCGGGCGGGCCCGTACGCGGGGAGCGCTCGGCTCCGTAGCGGGCGGGGTCGACATCGGGGCCGCCCGCGACGACGACCCCGTCGAGCCGGGCGACGGTCGCGGGCGCCAGCGCGGGATCGTCCGGCGGCAGCATCGCGGCGAGACCGCCGGCCCGCTGCACGAGCCGCGGATAGCCGGCCGGCAGCAGTGCCGCAGGCAGCTCCCAGACACCCCAGCGCACCCGGGACTCCAGATACGTACTCACACCGATCAGCGGCCTGCCCACGCTGTTCTCCCTCGGATCCGGTCGCCACGACGCCCACGCGATCTCAATGGAAAGGTCTCATACCTTTGCGGGGCGAGGGAGGGAAACGCAACGGGCTCCTCGCGCCCCGTCCGCTCAGGCCAGGAACCCCCGCAGCAGCGCCGCCGTGCCCGCGCAGTGCTCGCGCATCATCTCCCGCGCCCCGTCCGCGTCCCCGTCGAGGACCGCCTCGACGAGGGCGGTGTGCTGGCGCTGAGAGTGCTCCAGGTTGCGGACGAGGAGCGGGATGCAGTCCAGGAGATCGTTGACCGAGGCGCGGACCGCCGCGTACCGCGCGGTGAGCGAGGGGGAGCCGCACAGTTCCGCGAGGGTGAGGTGGAGCATGGTGTCCAGCCGCCGGTAGTCGGTCAGCGGGGCGTCGTTCGTCCGGGCCAGCGCCTCGCGCAGCCGGCCGGCCTGCTCCGCGTCGAGCCCGTGCGTCGCGCACAGCCCGGCCGCGCCCACCTCCAGGACCTCGCGGAAACGCAGGACGTCCTCGATGTCGACCGCGGCGACCCGGCGGCGCAGCTCGTGCTCGCCGGGTGTGTCCGTCCGGGCCAGCACGAAGGTGCCGCCGTAGCGCCCGCGCCGCGACTCGACCAGACCCTGGTCCTGGAGCACTTTCAGGACCTCGCGCAGCGTCACCCGGCTGATCCCGAGCCGCTCCGCCAGCTCCCGCTCCGCGGGCAGCCGTTCACCGCCCGGCACCAGGCCGAGCCGGACGATCTGGAGGATCTGCTCCAGCGCCTCCTCGAAACCGTTGCCCGCCCGCACCGGCCGCAGCACCGGCGTCAGCCGGTCGTCCGTCCCGCCGTCGGGTTCCGCCTGCGTCATCCGGTCGCGCCCCCTTCCCAAGCAATGGTTCTCCGCAATACCTTATGGCTCTCGGCTGACCCAAGGAGGCTTTTCCGGTGGCAGACCGCACACCCCCGCTCTCCGTCGAAGAACTGCGCCGTCTCGTCGAGGCCGGTGACATCGACACGGTCGTCCTGGCCTTCCCCGACATGCAGGGGCGGCTCCAGGGCAAGCGGTTCGCCGCGGCCTTCTTCCTCGACGAGGTCCTGGAGCACGGCACGGAAGGCTGCAACTACCTCCTCGCCGTCGACACCGACATGAACACCGTCGACGGATACGCCATGTCCTCCTGGGACCGCGGCTACGGCGACTTCGCCATGCACCCCGATCTCGCCACCCTGCGGCGCGTCCCGTGGAACGAGGGCACGGCCCTGCTCATCGCCGACCTCGCCTGGAACGACGGCTCCCCGGTGGTGGCCGCGCCCCGCCAGATCCTGCGCCGCCAGCTCGACCGCCTCGCCGAACTCGGCTACACCGCGCAGGTCGGCACCGAGCTGGAGTTCATCGTCTTCAAGGACACCTACGAACAGGCCTGGGACACCGGCTACCGCGGGCTCACCCCGGCCAACCAGTACAACATCGACTACTCGGTCCTCGGGACCGGCCGCATCGAGCCCCTGCTGCGCCGCATCCGCAACGAGATGCAGGCCGCGGGCCTCACCGTCGAGTCCGCCAAGGGCGAGTGCAACCCCGGCCAGCACGAGATCGCCTTCAAGTACGACGAGGCCCTCGTCACCTGCGACCAGCACGCCGTCTACAAGACCGGCGCCAAGGAGATCGCCTCCCAGGAAGGCGTCTCGCTGACCTTCATGGCGAAGTACAACGAGCGCGAGGGCAACTCCTGCCACATCCACCTCTCGCTCGCCGACGCGGACGGCAAGAACGTGATGGCCGGCTCCGCCAAGGACCCCGGCGGCATGTCCGAGGTCATGCGCCACTTCCTCGCCGGACAACTGGCCGCCCTGCGCGACTTCTCGCTCCTGTACGCGCCCAACATCAACTCGTACAAGCGTTTCCAGCCCGGCTCCTTCGCGCCGACCGCCGTCGCCTGGGGGTACGACAACCGCACCTGCTCGCTCCGCGTCGTCGGCCACGGCCGCTCGATGCGCTTCGAGAACCGGCTGCCCGGCGGCGACGTCAACCCGCACCTGGCCGTCGCCGGACTCGTCGCGGCCGGCCTGTACGGCATCGAGCAGAAGCTGGAGCTGCCCGAGGCGTGCGCCGGCAACGCCTACACCTCCGCGTACGCGCACGTCCCCACGACCCTGCGCGAGGCCGCCGAACTCTGGGAGAACAGCACCGTCGCCCGGGCCGCCTTCGGAGACGAGGTGGTCGCGCACTACCGCAACATGGCGCGGGTCGAGCTGGAAGCCTTCGACGCCGCGGTGACCGACTGGGAGCTGCGCCGCTCCTTCGAACGCATGTGAGGCCCCCCTTGTCGTACCCGTACACCTCGCCCCCGTACGGCCACGAGCTCCAGGTGCTCAACCCCGCCACCGAAGAGGTCGTCGCCACCGTCCCGGCCGCCTCCGCCCAGGACGTCGCCGTCGCCGTCGAGCGGGCGGCGAAGGCCCAGGTCCGCTGGGCCGCCCTCGCTCCGGCCGACCGCGCCCGGCTGCTGCGCCGCTTCGCGGCCGTCGTCGACGGCCACATCGAGGAACTGGCCCGCCTGGAGGTCCGCGAGGCCGGCCACACCCTCGGCAACGCCCGCTGGGAGGCGGGCAACGTCCGTGATCTGCTCGACTACGCGGCCGGGGGAGTGGAGCGCCTGACCGGCCGCCAGATCCCCGTCCCGGGCGGCCTCGACATCACCCTCCTCGAACCGCTCGGTGTCGTCGGGGTCATCGCGCCCTGGAACTTCCCCCTGCCCATCGCCGCCTGGGGCACCGCGCCGGCCCTCGCAGCCGGCAACGCCGTCATCCTCAAACCCGCCGAGACGACCCCGCTGACGGCGCTGCGGCTGGCCGAACTCGCCCTGGAGGCGGGCCTGCCGGAACACCTCTTCCAGGTGCTGCCGGGCACGGGCCCGGTCGCGGGCGACGCGCTCGTCGGGCACCCCGGCGTCGCGAAGATCGTCTTCACCGGCTCGACGGCCGTCGGCAAGCAGGTGCTGGCGAAAGGCTCCGCCCTCCTCAAGCGCGTCACCCTCGAACTCGGCGGCAAGAGCCCCAACATCGTCTTCGCCGACGCCGACATCGAGGCCGCCGCGGCAGCCGCCCCCATGTCGTTCCTCGACAACTCCGGCCAGGACTGCTGCGCCCGGACCCGCATCCTCGTCCAGCGCTCCGTCCACGACCGCTTCCTCGAACTCCTCGCCCCGGCCGTCGAATCCGTCGTCGTCGGCGACCCCGCGGACGAGGGGACCCAGATGGGTCCGCTGATCTCCAGGACCCAACTGGAGCGCGTACGGTCCTACGTCGACGCCGACGCGCCCGGTATCCGGGGCAAGGCGCCCGAGGGCCCCGGCTTCTGGTTCGCGCCCACCGTCCTCACCGGCGTCGCGTCCGACGCGCGCGTGGCCGTCGAGGAGGTCTTCGGACCCGTCGCCGTCGTGCTGCCCTTCGAGGACGAGGCCGACGCCGTCCGGCTCGCCAACGCCACCGACTACGGCCTGTCCGGCTCCATCTGGACCCGCGACGTGGGCCGCGCCCTACGTGTCTCCCAGGCCGTCCGCGCCGGCAACCTGTCCGTCAACTCCCACTCCAGCGTCCGCTATTGGACCCCCTTCGGCGGCTTCAAGCAGTCGGGAATCGGCCGCGAACTCGGCCCGGACGCCCTCACCGCCTTCACCGAGACCAAGAACGTCTTCATCAGCACGGAGGGCCCCGCACAGTGACCGCAGACACCCCAGAGACCATCTGCCGCCGCCTGGTCGGCCGTACCGCCGTCATCACCGGCGCCGCCAGCGGCATCGGCCTCGCCACCGCACGCCGGCTCGCCTCCGAGGGCGCGCACGTCGTCTGCGGCGACGTCGACGAGCGGGGCGGCAAGGCCGTGGCCGAGGAAGTCGGCGGGACCTTCGTCCAGGTCGACGTGACCGACCCCGAGCAGGTCGAGACGCTCTTCAGGACGGCGTACGACACCTACGGCTCCGTCGACATCGCCTTCAACAACGCGGGCATCTCGCCGCCGGACGACGACTCCATCCTGGACACGGGCCTGGAGGCCTGGAAGCGCGTCCAGGAGGTCAATCTCACCTCCGTCTACCTGTGCTGCAAGGCGGCCATCCCCTACATGCGCCGCCAGGGCAGGGGCTCCATCATCAACACGGCGTCCTTCGTGGCCCGGATGGGCGCCGCGACCTCGCAGATCTCGTACACGGCCTCCAAGGGCGGGGTGCTGGCCATGTCCCGCGAGCTGGGCGTCCAGTTCGCCCGCGAGGGCATCCGGGTGAACGCCCTGTGCCCCGGACCCGTCAACACCCCCCTGCTCCAGGAGCTGTTCGCCAAGGACCCCGAGCGGGCCGCGCGACGGCTGGTGCACATCCCGGTCGGCCGGTTCGCCGAGGCGGACGAGATCGCGGCGGCCGTCGCGTTCCTCGCCAGCGACGACTCCTCCTTCGTGAACGCCACCGACTTCCTGGTGGACGGAGGCATCTCGGGCGCGTACGTCACGCCTCTGTAGGCCGTCTGCCGGTACGGTCCACAGGTCATGCGACACCGACGATTCCGACCGTACCGGCACATTTTCGCGTGGACCCTGGCCGCGGCCGCCGCCCTGGCGGCCGCGCCGCCCACCGCTCCCGCCCCGCGCCCGAACTGCCCCCGCCTGTCCGCCGGTTGGTACGGCGACAACCGAGCCCGCCTGCAAGAGGTCATCGACGCCCGCGGTACCTGCGCCGCGGACGGCAACGGGAACGGCGGCCGGCCGGTCGCCGCCTTCGACTGGGACAACACGGTCACCAAGAACGACGTCACCGACGCCACCGTCTCCTGGGCTCTGCGCCACGACAGGATCCTGCGCCCGGCGAGCTGGAAGGCCACCAGCGCGTGGCTCACCGACGCGGCGGACACCGCCCTCACCGCCGCCTGCGGCACCCGCGTGCCGGTGGGCACGCCCCTGCCGACGGCCACCAACACCCGCTGCACGGACGAGATCTTCGAGATCCGCGAGGCCGGCCGGACCATGAGCGGCGCCGCCGCCTTCGCCGGTCACTGGAACCACCGGCGCACGGTCCCGCAGTACGCCTGGGTTCCCCAGCTGTTCGCCGGACACACCGTCACCGAACTGTCGGCGTACGCCCGCCGCGCCCGCGCCGAAGCCCTCGCGGCGCCCGTGGGCGCGACCCGTACGCTCGGCACCCACACCGTCCCGGCGTACGTCCGCTACTACGACCGGCAGCGCGATCTCGTCCGTACGCTCCGACGCGCCGGATTCGACGTGTACATCGTCTCGGCCGGCTCCGAGCCCGTCACCGAGGTCTGGTCCCGCGGCCTCGGCATCGACGCGGCGCACACCATCGCCATCCGCTCCGTCCTCGACCGGCACGGCCGGATCACCACCCGGAACGAGGGCTGCGGCGACGTCCCCGCGAGCCGCGGCGAGGCCATCCCGTACATCGACGGGAAACGCTGCTGGATCAACCAGGAGGTCTACGGAGTGCGCGGCGCCGCCGCCTGGCAGCGGCAGGACGCCCGCCACCGGACCGCGATCGCGGCCGGAGACGCCGACACCGACGTCACCTTCGTCGGCGACGCCACCGGCGCCCATCTCGTCCTCAACCGCAACAAGGGCGAACTCATGTGCCGGGCCTACGACGACGCCGACGGCCGCTGGGTGATCAACCCGATGTTCCTCGAGCCCCTGCCCCGCAGACGCGGGCTCTACCCGTGCTCCACGAGCGCGTACACCGCACCGGACGGCACCCCCGGGCCGGTACGCAGGCCGGACGGCTCGGTCGTGCCCGACCTGGCGGACACCGTGTATTGATCTTCGCGGCACGTCCTAGAGTGCTGGGATGAGCATGACGCCTCCGCCCGGCTGGTACCGCGACCCGTCGTACCCGCTCGTCGAGCGCTGGTGGGACGGGACCACCTGGACCGACCACCGGCGCCAGCCCGAGGTCCCCCAACAGCCCCTGACGCAGCCGGAGTCGCCCGGAGCCGGCGGCTCCGGGCGGGCCAGGGCCGTGGCGCTCGTGACCGCCGCCGCCGTTCTCGTCGCCGCGATCGTCACGGGCGCCGTGCTGCTGCGCGACGACGGCGGCGGCGAAGAGGCCGCGGCACAGACCACACCGGCCGTCGCGTCTCCCACGGACGCCGGCAGCCCGTCGCCCTCGCCCTCGGGCTCCTCGCCCTCGGCCGGCGACCCGTCCGTCGTCGTGGACGAACTCAACGGCATCACCTTCCCGCTGCTCGACGGCTGGGAACGACCGAAGTACGTCGCCGACCACGACACGGTGATGACGACCCCGGGCACCTACGACTGCCCGGGCGACCCCGGTCTGTGCCGGCACGGCCGGGTCGTCTCGCGCACCGCCACGGCCACCGACGAGACGTCTCCGAAGGCCCTCGCCGAGGGGGACATCGAGGACGCCGCCGACAGCGCGTACGAACACGACCTCGTCGACAGCCGTCCCTTCCGGGGCATCACGTCCCACCGGCTGGTGAAGGCCGGCTCGGTCGCCGTCGCCGGGCGCGCCGGCTACTTCGTGCGCTGGAAGGTCAAGACCGGTGTGGGGCCCGGGGGTTACGTCGAGTCGCTGGCCTTCCCGTCCAGTGTGGGCTCGGAGTCCCTGGTCATCGTCCGGTTCGCCTTCGACGCCGGTGCCGACGGGCCCCCGCTCTCCGACATGGACCGGATCACCAAGGGGATCCGGTCGGTCGGCGACGAGGACGGCGACAGCGGTGTGGGCAGCAGCATCGGCCCGTCGAAGTGAACCGTGACGGTGCTGCCGGCCGGCCACCGCCCCGGACACGGGGGTACGCGGAGCGGGCCGCTCTCAGATGATCAGCGGAGGGCGGCCCGCACGGGATCGGCGGAGGGAGCGGCCCTCACCGGGGCAGGGGAGAGGTGCGGCCCTCACCGGAGCAGGGGGAGGTGCGGCCTCCACCGGCCAGAGGAAGATGCGGCCTCCACCGGGTCAGAGGAAGGTGTGGCCCTCACCGCGATACGTCGGGACGGTGGCCGTGACCGAGTCGCCCTCGACCAGGTGGAGGGTGTCGAACCGCTCGCACAGCTCACCGGCCTTGGCGTGCCGGAACCACACCTTGTCGCCGATGAGCAGATCGTCCGCCGGGGCGCCGAGCAGCGGGGTCTGCACCTCGCCGGGACCTTCCTGGGGGTCGTACGCCAGCCCCTCCGGCAGATACGGGACGGGCAGCCGGTCCGGGCCCGGGGCGCCCGACGCCGGGTATCCGCCGCCCAGCACGGTCACCACACCCACGCCCGGCCGACGCACGACCGGCTGGGCGAACAGCGCGGCCGGACGTCCGCTGAACGACGTGTAGTTGTCGAAGAGCCTCGGCACATAGAGCCCCGAACCGGCCGCGATCTCGGTCACCGCGTCCTCGGCCGCCGTGTGCTGGACACTGCCGGTGCCGCCGCCGTTGACGAACTCGAGGTCCGGCTCGATCGCCCGTACCGCCCGGACGACCTCAGCGCGCCGCTGGACGAGCTCCTTGCGGGCCGTGGCCTGCATCAGCCGCACGGCGCGCGAGCGCAGCGGCCGCCCCGCGATCGCGTCGCCGACGCCCGCGATGTGGCCCTCGTACGCCATGATCCCCACCAGCTTGAAGCCCGGCGCGCGCTTGACGGCCCGCGCCATCTCCGCCACCTGGGCGGGGGAGTGAAGCGGCGAACGCAGCGCGCCGACCCGGACCCGGCCGCCGAACAGTTTGAGCGAGGTGTCCAGCTCCAGGCAGACCCGCACGACTTCGGTGCCACCCTGGCGCGCCTCGTCGATGAGACGCAGTTGCGCCGGGTCGTCGACCATGACGGTGACCGCGGCGGCGAGCTTGGGGTCGCCGGTCAGCTCGGCGTAGCCCTTGCGGTCGGCCGACGGATAGGCGAGCAGGACGTCGTCGAAACCCGACCTGGCCAGCCACAGCGACTCGGCCAGCGTGAAGGACATGATCCCCGCGAAGCCGTCCCGGTCCAGGACGCGTTCCAGGAGGGTGCGGCAGCGGACGGACTTGCTGGCGACCCGGATCGGCTTGCCGCCGGCCCTGCGGACGAGGTCGTCGGCGTTCGCGTCGAAAGCCTCCAGGTCCACGATCGCGACGGGGGCGTCGAGGTGAGCGGTGGCCCGGTCGTAGCGGGCCCTGTCGGCGGCACGGGCAGTCATGACCGAAGCCTGCCAGACTCGATTACCGCAGGGTAGGGGGACGTTCCGGGCAGATGCCCCCGGGCTCCGGACTGGTTCCCGCCGGACGCGCGTCAACCCGTAGAGTGACGCGGACGCAGGGAGGAACGACCTTGCCCCGGCGGGCCCTGCCCGGGGTGGCGGTCCACCGGTGCGGGTATGCGTGCCCGTGGCGGGTCCCTTCCGCGCACGAAACGGTTCGCCGAGTTCCGCGGCTGCCGACAGCCCGGTACGAGGAAACGGGGGGTGCATGGGTACGGAAGCGCGGCGCGCCTCGATTCCCCCGCGCCCCGGCACCCCACCGGCCGAGACCCCGCCGACGTTGCAGACCCCGCCCCCTCCGGCGAACCCGCCGCATCCCGCGAGCCCGCCGACCCCGTCGATGCCACCGGCTCCCACGAACCCGCCCGCCGGGACGACTCCGCTCGCCGGGACGGCTCGGTCGATACCGGCCCGGTCGCCCGAGCCGCGGCTGTCGGCGGGGGAGGACTGGTCCGCCGAACCGCCCTTCGAGTCCTCGTTCGAGCCCCTCTCGTCTCCCGGACAGGCGGCTTCGTCCCGGTCCGGGCGCCCCGCGCCCCACCGCGCTCCGCTGGTCCCGCCGCGCCCCGCGAGCCCGCCCCGTGCGGAGGCTCCGTCGGTGCCGCCCCAGCCCGTCGGGCCCCCGTCGGCGCGGGAGTGGCCCGGTTCGGCGAGCGGACGGTCCGCGGGCGGACGCGGGTCGCGATCATCCGACGGCGGTTCCGCACAGGCTTCCGCCGCCGCGCCGACCTCTCCTCCGGGTTCCGCGTCGGGAACCGTGCGGGCCTCGCGGGTGCCGTCGCCGCCGCCTTCCTTCGACTTCTTCGACACCTCGGCGGAAACGGACGAGGCATCCGGCACGGCCGCCACTCCGACGTCCGCTCCGCCCACCCCGCCCGGCACCTCCGCGCCTGCCTCGTTCGGCCCGCCCACGTCGGACCCTTCCGGCGCACCCGCGTCCGCCGCGCCCGGTCGGCTCACGTCTGCCTCACCGGGCAGACCGACGTCCGCCTCGACCGGCACGCCGAGTTCCGGGTCCTCCGGTGTACCGGGCTCCACCTCGTCCGGAGTGCCGGGTTCCGTCTCTTCTGGATTGCCGAGGTCTGCTTCGGCCGGTGCGCCGAGGTCTGCTTCGGCCGGTGCGCCGAGGTCGGCTTCGGCCGGTGCGCCGCCGTCTGGTTCGCCCGGCAGGCCGGGGTCCGCCTCGTCCGGCGTCCCGGGTTCCGCCGCGCCCGGTACACCGGGGTCTGCCTCGGCCGGCGCCGCGCCGTCCGCCGCGCAGCGCCCGACGGCACCGGTCACCGCGCGGCACCCCACGTCGGAAGCCGTCCGCCAGGACTCCGCGACGGCACCCCCTTCGGGGCGCCCGGTCTCGCCGTCGGCGGCCTCGGAGCGCCCCGCGTCGGACACCGCTCCGCAGGCTCCGGCGTCGGCGTCCCGGCCGGAGACCCGACGCTTCCCCCGGCTCCGTCCCGAGGGACGGCCGGGGTCGACGGCTCCGCCGCCCCCCGCGGCCTCCGCACGCTTCCCGGACGCGCCGCCCGCTTCCGCTTCCGCCGAGCCGGCGCGTCCCGGTGGTGCACCGCACGCCGGGTCGTCGCAGCCGGGCGGGACGCCCCGCCCCGGGCAGCGCCCTGCCCGGTTGCCGCACCCCGCTGCGCCGGAGCGCGAGTCGAGTCCCGCACGCGGCCCCGGCCCAGGGCATCCGTCCGGCCCCTCGCATCCCTCCGGCCCCCCGCGCCCGTCCGAGCGCCAGCGTTCCTCCGAGCCTCCGCATCCCTTGGGAACCCCGCTGGAAACCCCGCGCCCTTCAGAGCCCCTGCGCCCGTCCGAGCCCCCGCGCCCTTCAGAGCCCCTGCGTCCGTCCGGGCCTCCGCTTCCGTCCGAGCGCCTGCGTTCCCCTGAACCCCTGCGCCCTTCCGAACCCCCGCACCCGTCCGAGCCCCCGCGCACTGTGGCGTCGGCGTCCGGAGCGGCCGGGCATGCCCCCGTTTCCGGGGAGCGGCTCACGGAGACGACGCGGGGGCTGCGGACCGGCCGGGGCGAGGAGCCCCCGGTGTCTTCCGGGGCCACGCCCCCGTTCGCTCCGGCCCCCCGGGACGGTGTTTCGGGCGTCGAGCGCCCCTTCGTGTCGTTCGCGGAGCCCGAGACGTACCGCGAGGACACCGCGCGCGTGCGTCCGTTCCGGGGCCGGGCCCGGCCCCGCGCCCTGACCGCCGCGGCCTGTGTCGTGCTCGGGCTCGGGCTCATCGGCGGTGCGGTGACCGGGAGTTGGCTCACCGGGGACGACACGGACGAACCCGGTTCGCGCGGCGCCTTCGCGGCGGCGGGAGAACTCTGGCACAACGTGCCCGTGGACCGGCTCTTCCCGCCGACCGTGCGGGGCGACGGGGCGGGCCCCGGCGGCTCCGACCGCACCTGGACGCGGATCGCCGTCGCCCCGGACACCGGCTGCAAGAACGCCTTCGACCCGCTGCTGCGCCAGGCCCTCGCCCCCGTCGGCTGCCTGCGGCTGCTGCGCGCCACCTACGTGGACGCGACCCGGAGCCATGTCACCACCGTCGGCCTGCTGTTCACCAAGGCGGACAAGGCGGCCATGACCTCGCTGAAGGCCCGCTTCCGCAAGGAGGGCCTGGACCGGCGCACCGACCTGATGCCCCGCCCGTACGCGGCGAAGGGCACCGCCGCCGAGGACTTCGGCAAGGCTCAGCGCGCCTCCTGGACCGAGTCGGTCCTCACGGACGCCCCCGTCGTCGTGTACGCCGTCTCCGGGTTCGCGGACGGGCGCACGGTCGCCACCCCGCAGCCCGCCGCCGAGGCCATGAAAGCGGACTCGACCGCGGCCGTGGCCCAGGCGGGCCTCGGCCATGAGGCGCGGGGACTCGCCGACCGGGTGGAGCGAAGCCTCCGCAAGACCGTCACCTCGGCCACGGAGAAGCCGTCATGACCCGCACGGACGGCCCCGTCGGCCGCATTCGTCAGACCGGCACGACCGGCGGGACCGGGACGACCGGCGGGACCGCCGCGGCCGGCCGGCGCGCGATGCCGGGGAAGCGCGTCCGCGCGGCCCTGGCGGTCCGTCGGCCCCGCCTCTCCCGCAGATCCGGCGTCCTCGGCGCCGTCCTCGCCGCCTCCCTCGCCCTGGTGCCCTCGACCGCCGCGCACGCCGACGGCATCCGCGCGCAGCAGTGGGGCCTCGACGCGATGCACACGCAGCAGGCGTGGCGGACGACCAAGGGCAAGGGCATCACCGTCGCCGTCCTGGACACCGGCGTCGACGCCCGGCACCCGGACCTCGCGGGCAACGTGCTCGCCGGGAAGGACATGGTCGGTTTCGGCGCGAGCCGTGGCGACCGGGCCTGGGCCCGGCACGGCACCGCCATGGCCGGCATCATCGCCGGGCACGGCCACGGAACGGGTGACGCCGACGGCGTCATGGGCATCGCCCCGGAGGCGAAGGTCCTGCCCGTCCGCGTCATCCTCGAGGACGGCGACTCGGCCCGCTCGAAGGCCCGCAACACCCGGGGCAACGCGCTGGCCGAGGGCATCCGCTGGGCCACCGACCACGGCGCCGACGTCATCAACCTCTCGCTCGGCGACGACTCCAAGTCCGCCCACCCCGAGCCCGCCGAGGACGAAGCCGTCCAGTACGCGCTGAAGAAGGGCGCCGTCGTCGTCGCCTCGGCCGGCAACGGCGGGGAGAAGGGCGACCACATCTCCTACCCGGCCGCCTACCCCGGCGTGATCGCGGCGACCGCCGTCGACCGCTACGGAACCCGCGCCTCCTTCTCCACCCGCCGCTGGTACGCCACCGTCAGCGCGCCGGGCGTCGATGTCGTCATCGCCGACCCGGACGACCGGTACTACGAAGGCTGGGGCACCAGCGCGGCGTCCGCGTTCGTCTCCGGCGCGGTCGCGCTCGTCAAGGCGGCCCACCCGGGCCTGTCCCCGGCCCAGATCAAGCAGCTCCTCGAGGACACCGCCCGCAACGTTCCCTCCGGGGGGCGTGACGACTCCCGCGGCTTCGGCTTCGTCGACCCCGCCGCCGCCATCGAGGCGGGCGGGCGGCTCAAGCCGGAAGGCCTCAAGTCGGCGGCGTACGGCCAGAAGTACTTCGGCCCAGGCCCCGACGCCCCCGACGACGGCGGCAGTTCAGCCGACTGGGCCGGCCCCCTCGCGGGCGCCCTGGGCCTGGCCCTGCTGGGCACCTCGGTGGTCCTGTGGCGCGGTCGCAGAGTCCCGCGCCTGTTCGGCCGTTCCTAGGCGCCGCACTCCGCGCGCCGATCACAGCCGGGCAGCCGGAAGTCCACCGACCCGGGGCCTTGTCTCCATCGGGCCTGGACCCGCGTCATCGCCCCGGCCGACGTACACGTCCAGTCGGTCCGGACGGTCCCGTCCGTGTCAGTCCTCGGCTGTGTCCTGGAAGGCGGACAGCGCGGCCTTCGACACCGCTTCCACCAGCGAAATGCCTTTCGCCTGTGTGGAGTTGCCGTTCGACAGCGCCGCCACCAGATAGGCGTGGCCGTCGGCCGAGACCCGCCCGATGCTGTTGATGTCCCACAACCCGGTCGTGCTGCGCGCCAACCACCCGTTCTTCAGAGCCCATTGAGAACCGTCCGCCGCGGCAGACACTCCCCAGTGCTGGCCGGTCGCGATCTCACCCATCAGCCTCTGGAGATAGGACCGGGAGCTCTCGCTGAGTTCCGAGTCCTCGTCACCGAACACCTGGCGCAGCAGGATCAGTTGGTCGCTCGCCGTGGTCTGGGTCAGCCCCCACAGCTCACCGTCGCCGCCCTCCGTGTCCGTCAGACCGAAGCGCTTGTTCGCGGTGCCCAGGCCGTCGGCCCGGCCGATCGCCTTCCAGAGCGCGGTCGCCGACGCGTTGTCGCTGTTCTCGATCATCGCGGTGGCGTACGTCTTCTCCTGCGCGGTGAGGTGCCGGTCCGCGTCCTGCGCCTGGAGCAGCAGCGCGGCCAGGATGTTCACCTTCACGATGCTCGCGGTGTCGAAGGCGGCGTCGCCGTACGCGGCGCTCGCACCGGAGTCGAGGTCGAGGACGGCGACCGAGGCCTTCGCTCCGGCCGCCACCGTCACCGCCTTCATCGCCTTCGCGAGCAGTGCGTCCCGGTCCACGGCGGGCTCCGCCACAGGTTCCACCGAAGCCTCCTCGGTCACGGTCGGCGACGAAGACGGCGATGCCGACGCCGCCGCCGACGATACGGCGCCCGGGCCGTCGTGCGCCTGGGCCTTCACGTACACGGCCCCGGTCGCGGTGGCGCCGACGAGGACGGCGGAGGCAACGGCGGTGTAGAGGAGTGGCTTGCGTCGGGAGGGCCGGGCGCGGCGCCCGCGTGCTCTGTGACGGTCCATCCCGCGATGCTGGACCTCCGGGCTGTGCCCGCGGTTAGACGCGTGTTAGAGGTGTGTCAGGGAAGACTGAGAAACTGATGAATCCCGTCAACGCCGGGTTTCAGGGGCCGCACAAGCGCAGCAGCATCCCCCCGATAGGGTCGGGGACCGTGGCGAACAAGAACATTCCCGACTCCGGCTTCTCCGACGACGACGGTTCCGCCGACCCCGGGCTGAGCGCCGCGCTCGCCGCGTGGTCCGCGGACCGCACCGCCGTGCCGCCGGTATTGGAGGCACTCCGGGGCGCCCGGCTGCTCGTGCCGGTCGTGGCCATCCTCGGCGAGGTCGAGGAGGACGAGAACGGGCTGCGCCGCGAGAAGAGCAGCGACATGGCGGTGCCCACGCTCAAGGCCGGGAACCGCACGGCCCTGCCCGCCTTCACGTCCACCGACGCGCTGGCCCGCTGGGACCCCGAGGCCCGCCCCGTCGCCGTACGCCTGATCCAGGTCCTGGAGGCCGCGGCGCACGAGAGGGCCGACACGATCGTGCTGGACCTGGCCGGTCCCGTGTCCTACGAGCTGACGGGCTCCGCCCTGCTGGCGCTCGCCGAGGGGCGTACGACCGCCGACCCGCTGGCCGATCCCGCCGTGGTCGAGGCGGTACGGGCCGCGGTCGCCGCCGAGCCCCTGGTGGTCCGCGCCCATCTCGGCCCCGGCCGGGCGGACGGCACCCTCGCCCTCGTGCTCGACCCGTCGGCCGCTCCCGCCGAGGCCGCTCGCGCGGTGGCCGAGCGTCTCGCGGCCGACGAAACACTGAGGGCCCGCCTGGTGCGCGGCCTCGACCTGGCACTGCTGCCGGCCGAGGCGACGCCACCGGGCGAGCCCCTGTACGTACGCGGGTAGGTCCGCGTCCCTGCGAGGTGCGGACGCGGGTCAGCCGTAGATGGGGCCCGTGTACTTCTCGCCCGGGCCCTGGCCCGGCTCGTCGGGGACGAGGGACGCCTCGCGGAAGGCCAGCTGGAGCGACTTCAGGCCGTCGCGCAGCGGCGCCGCGTGGAAGGAGCTGATCTCGGTCGTGCTCGCGTCGAGCAGCCCGGCCAGCGCGGTGACCAGCTTGCGCGCCTCGTCCAGGTCCTTGTGCTCGTCGCCCTCCTCGGTGAGACCGAGCTTCACGGCGGCGGCGCTCATCAGGTTGACGGCGACCGTCACGATGACCTCGACCGCGGGGACCTCGGCGATGTCGCGGGTCATGGTGTCGTAGTCGGGGTTCTGGGGAGGGGTGTCACTCATGCCTCCCACGATAGGCCCCGGCGCGCGCGCCCCCGTCCGCGGGAGCCTCCCGCCGGGTGGGAGACGGCGGGAAGGCCGCCGGTTAGCGCGTACCCGGCGGAACTGCTAACCTTGTGTAACGACCGGCCGGACACGTATGTGCTCGGCCCACAAGTGGAGGCTCCGATCTCCCACCCGACTGTCCTCCGGGACGGCGGGTCATCCGGTCAGGTGGCCACCACCGTTCCGTACGGACGGTGGAGTCGCCCGAATGTGCGCCCCGCGGTTGACTGCGGCGGTGCTCCGGTTAGCCATGGAGCCCCGCCTGTGTCCCGTCCGGGGCATTTTTCATGTGCCACGGTGGTTGGTCCACTGTCATCAGAGACATACGCGGCGGTCCGCCAGACCGTCGTGTGGTGCTACCGAGGAGGATCCATCAGCACCGAGCCCCGCATCAACGACCGGATTCGCGTTCCCGAAGTGCGACTTGTCGGTCCCAGCGGCGAGCAGGTCGGGATTGTTCCGCTTGCCAAGGCCCTGGAGCTTGCTCAGGAGTACGACCTCGACCTGGTCGAGGTGGCCGCGAGCGCACGCCCGCCGGTCTGCAAGCTCATGGACTACGGCAAGTTCAAGTACGAGTCGGCCATGAAGGCCCGTGAGGCGCGCAAGAACCAGGCGCACACGGTCATCAAGGAAATGAAGCTCCGGCCGAAGATCGACCCGCACGACTACGACACCAAAAAGGGTCACGTCGTCCGGTTCCTCAAGCAGGGCGACAAGGTCAAGATCACGATCATGTTCCGTGGTCGCGAGCAGTCCCGGCCGGAGCTCGGCTACCGACTGCTGCAGCGTCTTGCCACGGACGTCGAGGACCTCGGGTTCATCGAGTCGAACCCGAAGCAGGACGGCCGAAACATGATCATGGTTCTCGGTCCGCACAAGAAGAAGACCGAGGCGATGGCCGAAGCCCGTGAGGCTCAGGCGGCTCGCAAGGCAGAAGCGAAGGCCAACCCCGGTCGTTCGCAGAACGCCGCCGATGACGACATCGCCGAGGGCGACGTCGTCGAGGGCGAGACCGCCGAGGCCGAGTCCGCCGAGGCCCCGGCCGAGGCATCCGCCGAGGCCTGATCCCAGGGCGCATGCCCCGGGATGTCAATCCATACATATGACGTTCCACCGTGCCCGGTCCAGCGACCGGGCACCGGAACGCCACTGACGAGGAGAGAACGGCGCTATGCCGAAGAACAAGTCGCACAGCGGTGCCAGCAAGCGCTTCAAGATCACCGGCTCCGGCAAGGTGCTCCGTGAGCGCGCCGGCAAGCGCCACCTGCTCGAGCACAAGTCGTCCCGCGTGACCCGTCGTCTCACCGGCACCGCCGAGATGGCCCCGGGCGACGCCGCGAAGATCAAGAAGCTTCTCGGCAAGTGACGTACCGGCGCCTCGGCGCCGCACGTCTGAACCGGGACCCCATCGATTTCGGGTCGTGTGAGTCCAACCACGGCCCCGCTACAAGGAGTTAAAAAGTGGCACGCGTCAAGCGGGCAGTCAACGCCCACAAGAAGCGCCGGGCGATCCTCGAGGCGGCCTCCGGCTACCGCGGTCAGCGTTCGCGCCTGTACCGCAAGGCCAAGGAGCAGGTCACCCACTCTCTGGTCTACAACTACAACGACCGCAAGAAGCGCAAGGGCGACTTCCGTCAGCTGTGGATCCAGCGCATCAACGCTGCGGCCCGCCAGAACGGCATGACGTACAACCGCCTCATCCAGGGTCTGAAGGCCGCCAACATCGAGGTGGACCGCAAGATCCTCGCGGAGCTGGCCGTCAACGACGCCAACGCGTTCGCCGCGCTCGTCGAGGTCGCGCAGAAGGCGCTGCCGTCGGACGTCAACGCGCCGAAGGCCGCGTGACGCTGCGCTGGCTCTAGCCGACGTGACTGAAGGACCCGCAGGTTTCGCCTGCGGGTCCTTTGCTGCTGACGCCCCCTGAGGCTGTCCGTTCGGGTGCCCGCCGTCGGGGGCTGATCGCTCCCCCGAGTTCTCGGCTCCGCTCGAACAGGGGGGACCCCCATCGCGGCGGAGCCGCAGATCGACACGGGCCCGCGGCCCCCAGTGGGTCGCAGTCGTCCCCAGCTATCGAAGGTGAACCAGAACATGCCCCCCGCCAGCCCCGAGCTGATCTCGCCCCGTTCCCCCCGTGTCGCCGCCGCCCGGCGGCTCGCCCGGCGGAACTTCCGGGGCAAGGAGCGGTTGTTCCTCGCCGAGGGGCCGCAGGCCGTCCGGGAGGCCGCGGCGCACCGCGCCCACGGCTCCGCCACACTCGTGGAACTGTTCGCCACCGTCGAGGCCGCCGAGCGGTACGCCGACATCGTCGGCGACGCCCGAGACGCCGGCGCCCGCGTGCACCTCGCCGAAGAGCAGGTCATCGCCGACATCTCCACCACCGTCACCCCACAGGGCCTCGTAGGGATCTGCCGCTTCCTCGACACCCCCTTCGAGGACATCCTCAAGGCCCGGCCCAAGCTCGTCGCCGTGCTCGCGCACGTCCGCGACCCCGGGAACGCCGGGACCGTGCTGCGCTGCGCGGACGCCGCGGGCGCCGAGGCCGTCGTGCTCACCGACGCCTCCGTGGACCTCTACAACCCCAAGGCCGTACGTGCCTCCGTCGGGTCCCTGTTCCATCTGCCGGTCGCCGTCGGTGTGCCCGTCGAGCAGGCCGTGGCCGGACTCAAGGACGCGGGCGTCCGCATCCTCGCCGCCGACGGCGCGGGCGAGGACGATCTCGACGACGAACTCGACAAGGGGACCATGGGCGGACCCACCGCCTGGGTGTTCGGCAACGAGGCCTGGGGGCTTCCGGAGGAAACCCGTGCGCTGGCCGATGCCGTCGTGCGCGTTCCCATCCACGGAAAGGCCGAGAGCCTGAACCTCGCCACGGCCGCGGCCGTATGTCTCTACGCGTCAGCCCGTGCACAGCGCGCCTCCACAGGGTGCCGCTCCGTCACCGGCAGCTAGTAGGGTGACGGGCTCGGGGGCCCTCTGCGTCAGACGAGAGGTGGGGTACGGGGATGAGTGTCGGCACGGGCGGGGCGCAGAGCGCGCTACGAGCACGAGACGTGCGCGGCACATCCGCGTCCCGGCACGATGACACCGACGGAGACGGCCCCGGAGCCGGGCTCGGCATCGACCCCGACGACCTGCCCGACGGAATCGTCGTCGCCGACGAACACGGCCGGGTGATCTGCTTCAACGCCGCCGCCGCCCGGATCACGGCGGTCCCCGCGGCCGAGGCTCTCGGCCGCCGGCTCGAATCGGCGCTCCCCCTGGAGGACCTGGAGGGCCGCCGGTGGTGGCAGCTGACCGACCCGTACGGCGGTCTCGCCATCCGCAACAGCCAGCCCGAGCGCAATCTGCTGCTCCCTGGCGGCCGCGAGGTGCTCGTCTCCGCGCGCTATGTGCGGACCCGGCCCACCGGACCGGTCCGCCGGGTCGTCGTCTCCCTGCGGGACACCGAGGCCCGCCGCCGCACCGAGCGGAGCCACGCCGAGCTGATCGCCACGGTCGCGCATGAGCTCCGCTCCCCGCTCACCTCCGTCAAAGGCTTCACGGCGACCCTGCTCGCCAAGTGGGAACGCTTCACCGACGACCAGAAGAAGCTGATGCTGGAGACCGTCGACGCCGACGCGAACCGTGTCACGCGGCTCATCGCCGAGCTCCTCGACATCTCCCGCATCGACTCCGGGCGCCTCGAACTGCGCCGCCAGCCCGTCGACATAGGAGCCGCCGTCGGCCGGCACATCCAGGCGTACGTCGCCTCGGGCCAGCCCGCCGACCGCTTCCTGCTGCGCATCGAGCAGCCCCTGCCCGCTCTCTGGGCCGACCCCGACAAGATCGACCAGGTGCTCAGCAACCTGATCGAAAATGCGGTGCGGCACGGCGAGGGAACCGTCACCATTGACGTGGCACCCTCGGTCTCCCCGCGTGAGCGGCCGGACGACGAGGGCACGGCGAACGCCGTCACGTCGGTCACCGTGAGCGACGAGGGCACCGGAATCCCGGAGGAGTCCATGAACCGCGTCTTCACCCGCTTCTGGCGGGGCAGCAAGCGCGGCGGCACCGGCCTCGGGCTCTACATCGTCAAGGGCATCGTCGAAGCCCACGGCGGCACCATCACGGTCGGCCGTGCCCCCGGCGGGGGCGCGGAGTTCCGATTTACGTTGCCCGTGGGCACCCCGGCGTACCTTCTGTAACGCCGCAGCGGCCCCCACGGGCGCATCCGCACGGGAGCACCGCGAGGACGCCCAGTCCTGGGCAGGCCCCCACCCCCGTTAGACTCGGCCTTTGGCACCTTTGCGTCCTCTCATCTGCGGACGATTCGTCTCCGAGTCGATGACGGGGACCCTCAGCCAGCCAACCGGAAGCACGGGAAGAGATGTCGGCACCTAATAAGTCGTACGACCCTGTAGAGGTCGAGGCCTTGAAACCGGAAGAGATCGAGCGCATGCGGGACGAGGCGCTCGCCGCCTTCGCGGCCGCCGGCGACCTCGACGCGCTCCAGGAGGCCAAGGTCGCCCACACCGGCGGCACCTCGCCGCTGGCCCTCGCCAACCGCGAGATCGGCGCACTGCCCCCGCAGGCCAAGGCAGCGGCCGGCAAGCTCGTCGGCCAGGCCCGCGGAGCCGTGAACAAGGCCCTCGCCGCCCGCCAGACCGAGCTGGAGGCCGAGCGCGACGCCCGCGTACTCGTCGAGGAGGCGGTGGACGTCACCCTGCCGTACGACCGCGTACCGGCCGGCGCCCGGCACCCGCTGACCACCATGATGGAGCGGGTCGCGGACGTCTTCGTGTCCATGGGATACGAGGTCGCCGAGGGACCCGAGGTCGAGGCGGAGTGGTTCAACTTCGACGCCCTGAACTTCGGCCCGGACCACCCGGCCCGGCAGATGCAGGACACCTTCTTCGTCCAGGGCCCCCAGGGCACCGAAGGCGACGAGTCCGGTGTCGTGCTGCGCACCCACACCTCGCCGGTGCAGGCCCGCGCCCTGCTCGACCGGGAGCCGCCCGTCTACGTCGTGTGCCCCGGCCGCGTCTACCGCACGGACGAACTCGACGCCACGCACACCCCGGTCTTCCACCAGATCGAGCTGCTGGCCGTCGACGAGGGCCTGACCATGGCCGACCTCAAGGGCACTCTGGACCACATGGTCCAGTCGCTCTTCGGCTCGGACATGAAGACCCGGCTGCGCCCGAACTACTTCCCCTTCACCGAGCCGTCCGCCGAGATGGACATGCTCTGCTACGTCTGCAAGGGCGAGTCCGTCGGCAACCCCGACCGCCCCTGCCGGACCTGCTCCTCCGAGGGCTGGATCGAGCTCGGCGGCTGCGGCATGGTCAACCCGCGGGTGCTGGTCGCCTGTGGCGTGGACCCGGAGAAGTACAGCGGCTTCGCCTTCGGGTTCGGCATCGAGCGGATGCTGATGTTCCGTCACAACGTAGAAGACATGCGAGACATGGTCGAGGGTGACGTCCGGTTCACCCGGCCGTTCGGGATGGAGATCTGATGCGGGTCCCGCTTTCTTGGCTGCGGGAGTACGTCGACCTGCCGGCGACGGAGACCGGGCGCGACGTCCAGGCCAAGCTCATTTCCGCCGGACTCGAGGTCGAGACCGTCGAGCCGCTCGGCGCCGACCTCAAGGGTCCCCTGGTCGTCGGCCAGGTGCTCACCATCGAGGAACTGACGGAGTTCAAGAAGCCCATCCGCTTCTGCACCGTCGACGTCGGCACCGCCAACGGCACCGGTGAGCCCCAGGAGATCGTCTGCGGCGCCCGCAACTTCGCCGTCGGCGACAAGGTCGTCGTGGTGCTGCCCGGCGCCGTCCTGCCCGGCAACTTCGCGATCGCCGCGCGCAAGACGTACGGCAAGACCTCGCACGGCATGATCTGCTCCGGCGACGAGCTCGGCATGGGCGACGACGGCAGCGGCGGCATCATCGTGCTGCCGCCCGAGATCGAGGTCGGTACCGACGCGATCGAGCTGCTCCAGCTCGTCGACGAGGTCCTCGACATCGCCGTCACGCCCGACCGCGGCTACGCCCTGTCGCTGCGCGGCGTGGCCCGCGAGGCCGCCATCGCGTACGGCCTGCCGTTGCGCGACCCCGCGCTGCTCGACGTGCCGGCCCCGAACGCGTTCGGCTACCCGGTGCAGGTCTCCGACCCGATGGGCTGCGACCGCTTCACCGCCCGTACGGTGACCGGTCTCGACCCCGACGCCCACTCCCCGATCTGGCTGCGGCGCCGGCTGCAGAAGGCCGGGATGCGTCCGATCTCGCTCGCCGTCGACGTCACCAACTACGTGATGCTCGAGCTCGGCCAGCCCCTGCACGCCTACGACCGCACCCGGGTCCAGGGCACGATCGGTGTGCGCCGGGCCGAGCAGGGCGAGAAGATCACCACCCTCGACGGCGTCAAGCGCACGCTGGACGCCGGGGACCTGGTGATCACCGACGACCGCGGCCCCATCGGCCTCGCGGGAGTCATGGGCGGCGCCCACACCGAGATCGACGACACCGAGGGCACCACGACCGAGGTCGTCATCGAGGCCGCGCACTTCGACGCGATCTCGATCGCGCGCACGGCCCGCCGTCACAAGCTGGCCTCCGAGGCGTCCAAGCGCTTCGAGCGCGGCGTCGACCCGCAGGCCGCGTCCGCCGCGGCCCAGCGGACCGTCGACCTGCTCGTGCTCCTCGCGGGCGGCACCGCCGACGCCGGGGTCACCGAGGTGATCGCGCCGTCCGCGCCGCACACCATCACCATCCCGGCGAACCACCCGGACAAGGTGGCCGGTGTCGACTACGGCCGCGAGATCGTCGTCCGCCGCCTCCAGCAGGTCGGCTGCGACGTCTACGGGCAGGACGAGCTGATCGTCACCGTGCCGTCCTGGCGGCCCGACCTGACGGACCCGAACGACCTCGCGGAAGAGGTCATCCGGCTCGAGGGCTACGAGAACCTGCCCTCCACGCTGCCCAAGCCCCCGGCGGGCCTCGGCCTCACCGACCGGCAGCGGCTGCACCGCCGGATCGGCCGCGCGCTGGCCGGTGCCGGATACGTGGAGGCGCTGAACTACCCGTTCATCGGCGAGCACGTCTTCGACCAGCTCGGCCTGGCCGACGACGACCCGAAGCGCAAGGTCGTCAAGCTGGTCAACCCGCTCTCCGACGAGGAGCCCGCGCTCCGTACGACGCTGCTGCCGGGTCTGCTCCAGAGCCTGCGCCGCAACGACGGCCGCGGCAGCCACGACCTGGCGCTCTTCGAGACGGGCCTGGTCTTCCACCCGCAGGAGGAACTGCGCGTCGCCGGGCGGCTGCCCGTCGACCGCCGTCCCACCGACGAGGAGGTCGCGTCCCTGACCGCCGCGCTTCCCGTCCAGCCCCGGCACGCCGCCGTCGTCCTCGCGGGCGCACGCGAGCAGGCCGGCTGGTGGGGCAAGGGCCGTCCGGCCGACTGGGCCGACGCGATCGAGGCCGCGCGCACCCTGGCCCGCGAGTCGGGGACCGAACTCCTCGTCCGCTCCGGCCAGTACGGGCCGTGGCACCCGGGCCGCTGTGCCGAGCTCGCGGTTCTCGTGGACGGCGCCGAGCAGGTCATCGGGTACGCCGGTGAGTTGCACCCCGGTGTACTGAAGACGCTGGGTCTGCCCGCGCGCACCTGCGCGATGGAGCTGGACCTGGACGTGCTGGAGCGGGCGAGCTCGGGCCACCCCAAGGGCCCGAAGATCTCGACCTTCCCGGTCGCCACGCAGGACGTCGCGCTGGTCGTCGACAGGACCGTCCCGCACACGGACGTCGAAGCCGCGCTGCGCGACGGCGCGGGTGAACTCCTCGAGTCCATCCGGCTGTTCGACGAGTACGAGAGCGAGCAGCTCGGCGAGGACAAGAAGTCCCTCGCCTACGCGCTGCGGTTCCGTGCCGCCGACCGCACGCTGACGGTCGACGAGGCGTCCGCGGCTCGCGACGCGGCGGTGGCCCTGGCCGCCGAGCGCACGGGAGCCGTGCTGCGCGGAGCCTAGGGGCTCCACCGGTTGTGCCGGGGAGCTGTGCGCCGTCAGGTGGCCGCGGATGTCCGTGGCCGGGCGCACAGCTCCCCGCTCCCGTTTCCAGGCCTTCCATGGCTCCTGCCTGCATAAATGCGCGCGTCCGAAGACACCTCACTCATTCGGGTGACATGTCCGGGCGATCCGGCCCGGCCGGGCCGGGCGGTCGACAGAATCGGACCGGTCTCTCCGAGGCCGTCCGCACTCTCAGTGCTGTCAGTGCCTATTGGGGGGCCAATCGGCATGATCCGTTTCAAGGCTGGGGCTCCCCGCAGGGCGACGCTCCGGACGCATTCGCGGGACCCGGCCAGGGCGGTGCTCGGGCGGCCGCGCCGGGGCGACCGGCTGAGAGCCGGGTTCGCCCGCGCGGTGCGCGGCGGCAGGCCTCGGATCGGGGTCGGCCGCGGGGACTGCGCACCCGGCCGACGCCGCGGCCTCGGCCGTCGGGTCCACCGCTCCGCCGACCGGCCGCCGCTGCGCCGGGCACTGAGCCTCGGGCTGCCCGCGGTCTGGGGCGCGCTGGCGATCTCGTACACGATGGCCTGTCCGCTCGCGCGAGAGAACGGCGTCGGTGCCCGCATCGTCACCAGCGCCGTCTTCTTCGCGGTCGGTGCCGGTCTGATACTCCACGTCAGAAGGGCGCTGCTGCGCGAGCTCCGGCAGATAAGCAAGGTCGCGGGGGCCGCGCAGGACGTCCTGCTGCGCCCGCTGCCGCCGTCCATCGACGGGCTGAACATCGCCGCGGCACAGCTCTCCGCTGACCGCGGCGCGGGCGTCGGTGGCGATCTGTACGAGGCGATCGCCACCGAGCACGGAGTGCGGGTCGTGATGGGCGATGTCCGCGGTCACGGACTCGGTGCCATCGGGACCGTCGCCGCCGTCCTCGGCAGCTTCCGCGAGGCCGCGCACGACGAACCCGAACTCGGGGGTGTTCTCCGAAGACTCGAGCGGGCGCTGGCCCGGCATCTGCGCCAGGGGGACCGGGCCGATCACCCCTCGACCGGGTTCGACCCCGACAGCCCGGCAGCCGAGGAGTTCGTCACCGTCCTGCTGCTGGAGATCCGCCGCGACGGCGAGGTGCACGCCCTCAACTGCGGCCATCCCTGGCCCTATCTGCTCGGCAGGGGACGTGTGCTGCCACTCGTGCGAGCGGAACCGCTGCCGCCGCTCGGGCCGTTCCCGCTCCCGGCCGCCCTCGTGGCCGAGACCTGCGGCCGACTCCTGCCCGGCGACGGACTCTTCCTGCACACGGACGGTGTCGAGGACGCCCGGGACACCCAGGGGCGGTTCTTCCCGCTGCTCCCGGCGCTCGCGGAGGCCGTCCGTGACCGGCCCGTCGTGCCGCAGGCCGTGCTGCGCACGGTCTTCGCCGGAGTGCTGCGCCACACCGGCGGGCGGCCCGCCGACGACGTGGCCCTCCTGGTGCTGCGCAACGACCGCCGACGCGTTCCGTCGACACAGAGCCGCGTGTCCCATCACGTGCCTCGTTAGGGGCTGTTGTCCGGATGCGGGTCGCAGAGGTGTGCGCCGGTCCCCGCGTCGCGGCGTGCTCCGGACGACCGCGTCTAGGGGCGGCGGCATGCGGTTCCGCCGCCCCGGACGCGACCGGCCACGGGATCCGCCCGGACGACCGGAGTCCCGCGGTCACCCCGGCCGATCCGGCATCGGCCGTCCGCCCCGCCACGGAGTGTCGGGCAGGCAGCCGGGCGGACGGCGCGAGACGGGCCGCCGCACTGTACGAGGGGGAGCCGGCGGCCCGGCCGGCCTCTTGCGAGGCATTTCAGTCAACCGGTCCGGAACTCTCTGCGACAGTGCGCGTACAGCGCGGATACGGGCATTCACTTCACACCCCGTGTGAAGTGGGACACACTACTGTGACGGGCACGGTCTGGTGCGGTCCGGCGCCTTCGGGCACGATCGGCGCCGTCGGCAACGAGCCACTCGGGGGGCCTCCATGCAGCCCAACACTCTGCTCGACGCGATCCTCGACGAGGCCGGTATCTCGCACGCGGGACTCGCCGCCCACGTCAACCAGGCCGGGCGGGCGCGCGGTCTCGCGCTCCGCTACGAACACACCGCCGTGGCGCGGTGGTTGAAGGGCCAGCGGCCGCGTGGCCAGGTCCCCGACCTGATCTGCGAGGTGCTCGCGGGGCGGCTCCACCGGCCCGTCACGCTCGACGACATCGGCCTCGGGGTCCCCGGCGAACCGTCCACCCCGCACGCGGGGTCGCTCTCCGGCTTCGTCGAGCGGGCCACCGCCCTGTGGCGCTCCGACGAGCAGCAGCGCCCCCACATCCTCGGCGCCCCGGCCGTCACCGGGACGCCCGCGGTGATGCCCGTGTGGGAGTGGGAGAACCCGCCCGAGGACGTGGACGTCTCCCGCGGGGGCCGCCACCACGTCAGCATGGCCGACATCGAGATGCTCCGCGCCGCCCGTGCCCACTACGAGCAGATGTACCGCAAGGCCGGCGGCATCGCGACCCGCACCCGGATCGTCGGCTTCCTCAACTCCGAGACCGCGCCCCTGCTGCGCGGCGGCTACACCGACGCCACCGGCCGCCAACTCCACCGGGCGACAGGGGGGTTGGTGGCCATCGCGGGTATCTGCGCCTACGACTCCGACGCGCACGGACTCGCCCAGCGCTACTTCCACCAGGCGCTGCGCCTGGCGAAAGCCAGTGGGGACAGGGGACTCGGCGCCTACGTCATAGCTCTGCTCGTCAACCAGGCGCTGTTCATGCGTGAGTACCGGCAGGCGGTCGCGTTCGCCGAGGCGGCGCTGCGCGCGGCGGGTCGCCACATCACGCCGGCGCTCGCCTCCGACCTGTACGCGATGCAGGCCAAGGCGTACGCACACCTCGGCGACGGCAGCAGCGCGCTGTCCTGCATACGGCGTGCCGAGCAGGCCGCCGAGCGTATCCGGCGCGGTTACGAGCCGGACGAGACCGGCTATGTCCAGCCGGGACTCGTCAACGTACAGGTGGCGGAGGCGTTGCTCAGCCTCGGCGACCTGGTGGCCGCCGCGGAGCACGCCGCGGCCGCCGTCGACACTCCGGCGCACGACCGGGGGCGCGTTCACCGGCTGGCGATGCTCAGTCAGATCGAGCTGCGGCAGGGCAACGCCGACAAGGCGGTGGAGACCGCCGTGCAAATGGCGGAACAGGCACGGGGAATGGAGTCGCAGCGGCTGCGTGACAGACTTCGCGCGGTACGCGAGTACCTGGTGCGCAGCGGCTGTGCGGGCACGACCGAGGCCGCGGAACTCATCGACGGCGCACTGCGCGTACCGCTGTAGAGAACACCCCGGAAAGCCACTTCACGACCCCCCACCGGAACGCCGGCCACCGCTTGGGCCCATCGTGTTCACCGCCACTGCGCCGTGCCCCGATCGCTGCGAGTCTGCTGTCGGGACGCTGCTGCTGCGATATTGCCATCTACTCGGCGGAAGGTGGCAGAACCGTGCAGTGGACGAAACAGAACGAACAAACTGTGTATGAAAACCGCTGGTTCAGCGTCAAGCTCGCAGATGTGGAGCTGCCGGACGGGCGGCACCTCGATCACTTCCTGATACGGCTGCGGCCCGTCGCCGTGGCCACGGTGGTGAACGAGGCCAACGAGGTACTGCTCCTGTGGCGGCACCGCTTCATCACCGACAGCTGGGGATGGGAGCTCGCGGCGGGCGTCGTGGAGGACGGCGAGGACATCGCCGTCGCGGCGGCCCGCGAACTGGAGGAGGAGACCGGGTGGCGGCCGGGACCCCTGCGGCACCTGATGAGTGTCGAGCCCTCCAACGGGCTCACCGACGCCCGGCATCACATCTACTGGGCCGACGAGGGCGCGTACATCGGGCACCCCGTGGACGACTTCGAGTCCGACCGTCGGGAATGGGTTCCCCTGAAGCTTGTTCCCGACATGGTCGCCCGCGGTGAGGTCCCGGCCGCCAACATGGCTGCCGCACTGCTCCTTCTGCACCAACTCAGGCTCGGGCAGGACGCGTTGCCCTGATCAGTCCCCCCTCGGCGTCCTGGGGCCTAGTGGCCCAGAGCCTGCCAGACCGCCACGGCCAGCGCGCCCACGGCCGAGACGACGGCGACGGTGGGCAGTGGCCAGCGGGTGTGTTCGAGCGCGACGATCCGTGTACTGAGATCGTCGAGATCCTTGGCGGTCTGGTCGTCGCGCTGCGTGAGCAGTGCCAGCCCTCCCTCGATGCGGGTCAGTCCCACTTCGAGGGACCGGCGTAACTCCGCGAGTTCCTTGGGGGCCACGGGATGCTCGGGGTCGGCGGTCACGGGTCCGCTCCTTTCCGTAGTCGGCACATCCCTTGTGTGCGCACGGAAAGTCAACTCGCCTGGTGGACAGGTGGGGAGCGTGTGCGCCGGGCATATGCGGGCTTGGCGCGCACACGGCGTGTGAACGACGCGGGCCCGGCACCGCGAAGGGTGCCGGGCCCGCGCCCGTCCGAGCTCTACGGAACGTAGTCAGCGCTCCGCTGTCACTGGCCGTAGGTGTAGAACCCCGAGCCCGACTTCCGGCCGAGGCGTCCCGCGTCCACCATGCGCTGGAGCAGCGGGGGAGCGGCGTACAGCGGCTCCTTGTACTCCTCGTACATCGAGTACGCGACCGAGGCCACCGTGTCGAGACCGATCAGGTCGGACAGCTTGAGCGGGCCCATCGGGTGGGCGCAGCCCATCTCCATGCCGTTGTCGATGTCCTCGCGGCTCGCGATACCCGACTCGAACATCCGGATCGCGGAGAGGAGATAGGGGATCAGCAGGGCGTTGACGACGAAGCCCGAGCGGTCCTGGGCGCGGATCGCGTGCTTGCCGAGCGCCTTCTCGGCGAACAGCTGGGCACGGCCGATGGTGCCCTCGGAGGTGGTCAGCGCCGGGATCAGCTCCACGAGCTGCTGCACCGGGGCCGGGTTGAAGAAGTGGATGCCGATGACCTGGTCGGGACGCGAGGTCGCGACGGCCAGTTTCACCAGCGGGATCGAGGAGGTGTTGGAGGCGAGGATCGCGTCCGGCCTGGTCACCACCTGATCGAGTACCTGGAAGATCTCGGTCTTGACCTGCTCGTTCTCGACGACGGCCTCGATCACGAGGTCGCGGTCGGCGAACTCGCCGAGGTCCGTGGTGAAGCTCAGCCGGTCCTGGGTGGCCTTGAGCTCGTCCTCGGAGATCTTTCCGCGCCCGGCCGCCTTGGAGAGGGAGGTGAACAGCCGGGTCCGGCCGATCTCCAGGGCTTCGCCGGTGGTCTCGGCGACCTTGACGTCGAGGCCGGCGCGGGCGCACACCTCGGCAATGCCCGCTCCCATCTGGCCGCAGCCCACCACTCCGACGCGTTCGATGTCGGTCACATCGTCCCCTTCGCTGATCCGCACGGCCTGGCAGGTCCTCCGTTGTTCGGTGCCTGCTCCGAACGTGCACGTTACTCCCAAGTATCGATGATCGATCGTCGGGGTGGGGCATGCTGGGATTCGAGACGATCCGTGACCGGACGGATCCGTTGCGTAGGGGGTACGGAGATGGGGCGACTGCCACGCCGGGCGTTCGCGGCGGCCGCGCTCGCGACGCTGTCGGGACTCGGCACGGCGGGGGACGCCGCGGCGGCCCGGGGCCCCGCCTCGCCGCACCGGCCGAGGGCCCAGCGCGCCGTCCGTGGCATGTGGCTCGCGACCGCCTCGCACCGCGACTGGCCCTCCCGCACCGGACTGAGCGCGGCGCGTCAGCGCGCCGAGCTCCTGGCCCACCTCGACACGGCGGTGCGCCTGCGCCTCAACACCGTGTTCTTCCAGGTCCGTCCCGCCGCCGACGCGTTGTGGCCCTCGCCGTACGAGCCGTGGTCCCAGTACCTGACCGGCGTCCAGGGCAAGGACCCCGGCTGGGACCCGCTGGGCACCGCGGTGCGGGAGGCCCACGCGCGCGGCCTGGAACTGCACGCCTGGTTCAACCCGTACCGCGTCTCGGGACAGCCGGACCCCGCCAGGCTCGCCCCCTCGCACCCCGCCCGCGTCCACCCGGACTGGGTCGTGAGGTACGGCGGGAAGCTCTACTACAACCCCGGGCTGCCGCCGGTGCGGACGTTCGTCCGGACCGCGATGCTCGACGCGGTGCGCCGGTACGCGGTCGACGGCGTGCACTGGGACGACTACTTCTACCCGTACCCGGTGGCGGGCGAGGCCTTCGACGACGACGCGGCGTACGCCGAACACGGCGCGGGCTTCGCGGGCCGGGCGGCCTGGCGGCGCCACAACATCGACCGGCTGGTGCTGGAGATGGCGGCGGGCATCAAGAAGGTCCGCCCCGGGACCCGATTCGGGATCAGCCCCTTCGGGGTCTGGCGCAACGCGTCGAGCGACCCGCTCGGCTCGGCGACCCGGGCAGGTGTCGAGACGTACGACGATCTGTACGCCGACACCAGGAAGTGGGTCAGAGAGCACTGGATCGACTACATCTGTCCTCAGCTCTACTGGAACATCGGCTTCGCCGCCGCCGACTACGCGAAGCTGCTGCCCTGGTGGGCCGAGGTCGCGCGGGGGACGGGTGTGCACCTGTACGCGGGAGAGGCGCTCTACAAGGCGGGCGCCCCGGGGCAACCCGCGGCCTGGCAGGACCCCGCCGAGCTGTCCCGGCACCTCACGTTCGCCCGCGGCCACGCGGAGGTGCGGGGCCATGTCTTCTTCTCGGCGGCGGAGGTCGGCGCCGACCGCGTCGGCGCCATGGCACGGGTCGTCGCCGACCACTACCAGCAGTCGGCGAAACCCCCGCGCTGAGGGAGCGCCCGCCTCCCGGCGGCCGTCCCGGTCGTTCTACTGCGGCATGTCCTTGTGGCGGATCTCGGAGTCCGGGCCCGGCGAGCACACGGCCTCGTGACCGTCCTCGAACCGCACGCGGTAGGGGGGAGCGCCTTCCGCTCCCATGACCTCGGTGATCTCCGCGACCTTGTCGTGCTGGCCGACAACCCTGCCGTGCTGCACCAGTTGGTCGCCTTTGGTTGCGTGCATCTGAACGGTCTCCTCGTCCTGTACGGGAGTAACGGTTCGTGGCCTCAAGTCTACGGCCGGCGGCGCAGGTTGGCCCGGCCCGCGCACGGAGGTCAGCCCCGCGCCCGCTGGGTGAGGGCGATGCAGACGAGCACGGCGGCCGCCGTCAGGGGTGCCGCCGGTGTGAGCCGCTCGCCGAGGAGCAGTACCGACCACACCAGTGTGAGCAGCGGCTGCGCCAGCTGCAACTGGCTCGCCTTCGGGATTCCGATCGACGCCATCCCCCGGTACCAGACGACCAGACCGAGGAACTGCGAACCGACCGCGACCCACAGCAGCCCGGTCACGCTGTGCGCCGTCAAGTGCACCGGCTCGTACGACAGCGCCACCAGCGCGCCCGGCACGCTGAGCGGCAGACACAGGACGAGCGCCCAGCCGATCACCTGCCAGCCCGGCATCACACGGGCGAGCCGGCCGCCCTCGGTGTAGCCCGCCGCGCAGATCAGCAACGCCCCGAACAGATAGGCGTCCGCTCCGGTCAGCGCGCCGCCGCTCTGCTGCACGGTGAACGCGATCACGGCGGCCGCACCCGCGCAGGCCGCCAGCCAGAACATCCGCGACGGGCGGGCGCCGGTGCGCAGCGCCGAGAACAGCGCCGTCGTCAGCGGCAGCAGCCCGACGACCACGGCGGCGTGGGCGGTGGTCGAGGTCTGAAGAGCGAGTGTCGTCAGCAGGGGGAAGCCGAAGACGACTCCGGCGGCGACGACGCCGAGCCCGGTCAGATGCCGCCGGGCCGGAACGGGCACGCGCAGGGCGAGGAGGCAGCCGCCCGCCACGACCGCGGCGAGCACGCAGCGCACGGCCACCAGGGACCAGGGGCCGAAGCCCTCCAGGCCCCAGGCCGTCGCGGGGAAGGTGAGGGAGAAGGCGGTGACGCCCAGGGCCGCCTGAAGGGTGCCGGAACGGCGGTCCGTCGGCGAGGGGTTCCGGCGCCCGGTGCCGGCCGTGGAACCGGGGGGTCGGTGGCGTGGTCCGGCCGGGGTCCCGTCGCTCACGGCGCGCGCATCGGCAGTGGACCGGCCGGTCCCCGCGTGCGCGGCGGAAGCGCGGTCGGTGTCGCTGCTGACCGCTATCCCGGTCCCGTCGATAGCGCTACTCTCTACTCTCATGCAAGAGCGTAGCAGTGTGGGGGATCTGGCGAATCAGCTGCGACAGGAGCTGAACCGCTACTCACCCGGAGGAAAGCTGCCGTCGAGCCGGGCGCTCGTCGAGCGGTTCCACGTGAGTCCCGTGACCGTGTCGCGGGCGCTGGCGCAGCTCGCCGCCGAGGGGCTCGTGGTCACCAGGCCCGGTGCCGGCGCCTTCCGGGCAGAGCCCCGGGCCGCCGTCACGTCCACCGGGGACACGTCCTGGCAGGAGGTCGCGCTCAGCGCGGACGCCGCGGCCGAACTCGTCCCGCGCACCGTGGACGCCTCCGGTGTCCTCGCCTCGCTCGCCGCGCCACCGCCCGGTGTCGTCGAGTTCAACGGCGGCTATCTGCACCCCTCGCTCCAGCCGGAGCGGGCGATGGGCGCGGCCCTCTCCCGGGCGGGCCGCCGCCCCGGAGCGTGGTCCCGGCCGCCCATGGAAGGCCTGCCGGAACTGCGCGAGTGGTTCGCGCGGGGCATCGGCGGCGCGATCGGCGCCGCCGAAGTGCTGGTCACGGCGGGCGGCCAGTCCGCCCTGACCACCGCCCTGCGCGCGCTCGCGCCGCCCGGCGCCCCCGTCCTGGTCGAGTCACCCACCTATCCGGGCATGCTGGCCATCGCCCGGGCCGCGGGGCTGCGCCCCGTTCCGGTACCGGTGGATCCCGACGGGGTGAAGCCCGCGCTCCTCGCGGACGCCTTCCGGGCGACCGGCGCCCGGGTCTTCGTCTGCCAGCCGCTGTTCCAGAATCCGACCGGTGCGGTGCTCGCGCCCGAGCGGCGGGACGAGGTGCTGCGCATCGCGCGCGAAGCCGGAGCCTTCGTCGTCGAGGACGATTTCGTACGCCGCCTCGTGCACGAGGACGCGGGCCCGCTCCCGCGTCCCCTGGCCGCCGAGGACCCGGACGGGGTCGTGGTGCACGTCGGTTCCCTGACCAAGGCGACATCGCCGAGCTTCCGGGTGAGCGCACTGGCCGCACGCGGTCCGGTGCTCGAACGGCTGCGCGCCATCCAGGTCGTCGACACCTTCTTCGTGCCGCGCCCGCTCCAGGAGGCCGCGCTGGAACTCGTCGGCTCCCCGGCCTGGCCGCGTCATCTGCGCACGGTGTCCGCCGAGTTGAAGATCCGGCGCGACACCATGACCGCCGCACTGCGGCTGCGGCTTCCCGAACTCGCCCTGCCCCACATCCCGTTCGGCGGCTATCACCTGTGGGTGCGGCTGCCGGACGGCACCGACGAGTCCGCGCTCGTCGCCGCCGCCCTGCGCGCGGGAGTGGCCGTCACGCCCGGCCGCCCCTACTTCAGCGCCGAACCCCCGGCCGCCCAGCTCCGGTTGAGCTTCGCCGCGGTGGCCGGGACGGAGGAGATCACGGAAGGCGTACGGCGGCTGACGGCGGCGTACGACGAGGTGCGGCCCTGACCCGCCCGGAGCCGAACCCGCGAGGGCGCCAGTCCTGACCTCGGGTCTCTCCCGTCGCCCCGCGTCCCGCGGGTCGCGCTCGCCGTGCCGGCGCCCGCCGTCCGGGCCAGGGGATCGGGGCCCGGACGCTCGCTCAGCCGGAGGGACGGCCGGAGCCGATGCGCCCGTGAAGATTTGGATACCCTGCGTAACCCCCCTTGACCTGCGGAGTCCCGCGCTCCACGATCTGCGCATGCATCGGGTCACGTTCGTCGCCGCCGCGCGCAGCTCCTCGCTGCTCGCGGAGCGCTTCGAGGACGACCGGCCGCTGGACCAGGCGGGCTGGGAAGAAGTGCAGCGCGCCGCCGCCGGCCTGGTGCCGTTGGCGGCGGCCGAGCTGCGCTACTGCTCGCCGACGCCCCGCAGCCGGGCCACCGGCGACGCCCTCGGCTACGCCCCGCTGGTCCAGCTCGCCCTGCGCGACTGCGACATGGGCCGCTGGCGCGGCTTCACCCTGGGCGAGGCCATGGCCCGCGAGCCCGAGGCCGTGGACGCCTGGCTGGCCGACCCGCGCTCCACACCGCACGGTGGCGAGTGTCTGCTGTCCTTCATCGCCCGCGTCGGTTCCTGGCTCGACACCCGGCCCGCGGACGAGGGCGGCACCATCGTCGCGGTGGCCGAGCCCTCGGTGGTCCGGGCCGCGCTGGTCTACGCCCTGAAGGCGCCGCCGTCGACCTACTGGAACATCGATGTCCGCCCCCTGTCGGCGATCACCGTGACGGGCCGGGCGGGCCGCTGGAATCTGCGCTTCGACGGGATGTTCTCTCAGCCCACGCGCGCGTAGCCGGTGGTGAGCACCAGATCCTTCGCGGGCCCCCGCACGCGCCAGACGGACCGCCAGTGCTCCTCGTCCCGGACGGTGAACTCGCCCCGGTAGAGGTCCGCCGCGCACGGATGGTCGGCGACATGGCGCCCGCTCGTCAGGTCCAGGTCGTGGAACGGGCGGCCGTCGGAGAACCGTACGAGAGCGGTCCCGGGGCGCGGCCCCGGCAGGAAGCGCAGCGTGCGCTCCGCGGGCCGCGGGACGCCCTGCCACACGAACGTGCCGGACTCCTGGTGCAGCAGCCCCGCGTCCTCGAGCGGTCCGAAAACCGTCGTGCCGGTGAAGCGCCCCTCCGCGTCGCTCGCCAGGTCCCGCACGGTGCGCTCCACCCGCCAGTTCCCGGTCAGGTACGTCAGCACGTCCCGCACCGGCCAGAACTCGCCCATACCGTCCCGCTCTCCGTCCCGTCCGGTGGCGCGCGACCCGTTGACGCGCTTCTGCCCCCTCCCTATCTTGCCGTTCGATGTACTGATCGGCGTCTGATATCCCGAACAACTCACATCAACTACAGAGCCGCGGAGTATCCATGTCACGTACCCGCACCCGCTGGAGATTCGGACTCACGGCCGCCGCCCTTCTGGTGGCCTCGACCGTCGTGCCCGGAACGACCGTTCCGGCGAGCGCCGCCGACGTCACCGACTACGCGATCACCGTCGACCCCAAGCGCTCGGGCCCGGCGATCGGTGACACCCTGTACGGCGTCTTCTTCGAGGACATCAACCGCGCCGCGGACGGCGGCCTGTACGCGGAGCTCGTCCAGAACCGGTCCTTCGAGTACGGCACCGCCGACAACGCCTCCTACACGCCGCTGACCTCCTGGACCGTCTCCGGCGGGGCGCGGACCCCGGACGACGACGGGCGGCTCGACGCCCGCAACCGCACCTATCTCTCCCTGGACGGCGGCTCGTCCGTCACCAACTCCGGCTACAACACCGGCATCAGGGTGGAGAGCGGGAAGACCTACGACTTCTCGGCCTGGGTCCGCGCGGACGCGAAGGCGCCCCTCACCGTGACCCTGCACGACGCCGACGGCACGCTCGCCGAGGCCCGGCAGGTCACCGCACACGGCGGCTGGGCCCGGTACCGGGCGCGGTTCACCGCGACCCGCGGCAGCACCACCGGGCGCCTCACCGTCGCCGCCGACGGCCCCGTCGCACTCGACATGGTCTCGCTGATGCCCCGGGACACGTACAAGGGCCACGGCCTGCGCAAGGACCTCGCCGAGAAGATCGCCGCCCTGCACCCGGGATTCGTGCGCTTCCCCGGCGGCTGCCTGGTCAACACCGGCAGCATGCAGGGCTACGACGAGGCGTCCGGCTTCCAGCGCAAGCGCGCGTACCAGTGGAAGGACACCGTCGGCCCCGTCGAACGCCGGGCGACCAACTCCAACTTCTGGGGCTACAACCAGAGTTACGGACTCGGCTACTTCGAGTACTTCCAGTTCGCCGAGGACATCGGCGCGATGCCGCTGCCCGTCGTCCCCGCGCTCGTCACCGGCTGCGGCCAGAACAGGGCCACCGACGATGCGGCGCTGCTCCGGCGGCACATCCAGGACACCCTCGACCTCATCGAGTTCGCCAACGGGCCGGTGACCAGCGAGTGGGGTGCCAGACGGGCGGCGATGGGACACCCGAAGCCGTTCCACCTCACGCACCTCGAAGTCGGCAACGAGGAGAACCTCCCGGACGAGTTCTTCGCCCGCTTCACGCAGTTCCGTTCCGCGATCGCCGCCGCGTACCCGGACGTCACGGTGATCTCGAACTCCGGCCCGGACGACTCCGGGACCACCTTCGACACCGCCTGGAAGCTCAACCGGGACGCCGGCGTCGGCATGGTGGACGAGCATTACTACAACAGCCCGCAGTGGTTCCTGCAGAACAACGACCGCTACGACACCTACGACAGGAACGGCCCCAAGGTCTTCCTCGGCGAGTACGCCTCCGGAGGCAACACCTTCCGGAACGCCCTCGCCGAAGCCGCGTACATGACCGGCCTGGAACGCAACGCGGACGTCGTCGAACTCGCCTCCTACGCCCCGCTGCTCGCCAACGAGGACTACGTCCAGTGGCGCCCCGACATGATCTGGTTCAACAACCACGCCTCCTGGGGGTCGGCCGACTACGAGGTGCAGAAGCTGTTCATGAACAACGTCGGTGACCGGGTGGTGCCCTCCACGGCCACCGGCACCCCCGCGGTGAGCGGCCCCATCGCGGGCGCCGTCGGCCTCTCGACCTGGGCGACCACCGCCGCCTACGACGATGTGCGGGTGACCGGCGCGGACGGGACCCCGCTGCTCGACGAGGACTTCGGCGGAGACGCCACGCGGTGGAACCACACCGGCGGCGGGAGCTGGAGCGTCGAGGACGGTCAGTACGTGCAGAGCGACGTGAGCGCCGAGAACACCATGGTGTCGGCGGGTGACCCCGCCTGGCACGACTACGACCTGCACGTGAAGGCCACCAAGCGATCCGGCAAGGAGGGCTTCCTCGTCGCCTTCGGAGTCAAGGACACCGGCACCTACTACTGGTGGAACCTGGGCGGCTGGAACAACACCACCTCCGCCGTCGAACAGGCCGTGGACGGTGGCAAGTCGACACTGATCTCCAGGCCCGGATCGATCGAGACGGGCTGGGCCTACGACATCGGCATCAAGGTGCGCGGGCGGCAGGTCACCCTTCTCCTGGACGGCCAGGAGTGGGGGAGCTTCACCGACGACAAGCCCGCGGAACCCTTCCGCCAGGTCGTGACGCGGGACGCCCGGACCGGAGACCTGATCCTCAAGGTCGTCAACGCCCAGTCCACGGACGCCCGTACGGCCGTCGATCTCGGCGGGGCGAAGGTGGCCCGCAAGGCGGCGGTCACCACGCTCAGCGCTGCGCCCGAGGCCGTGAACACGGAGACGGCCACGGCGGTCGCCCCGGTCAGGTCCACGTTCGACGGGGCCGCCGGCCGGTTCACGTACACCTTCCCGGCGAACTCCGTGACGTTCCTGAGGATCAGGCAGCGTTAGGGCCGGCCGTGGGCTGCTGCCCGACCGGCAGCAGCCCACGCTCGCCGAACACCTTCTTCGCGACCAGGGTCGCGTTCATCGCCTTCGGGATGCCGCAGTAGACGGCGGAGTGCAGCAGTGCCTCGACGATCTGTTCCGAGGAGAGTCCCACGTTCAGCGCCGCGTTGACATGCACCTCCAGCTGGGTCTCGCAGCCGCCGAGCGCGGTGAGCATGCCGAGGGTCACCAACTGGCGGTCGCGCGGGGCGAGTCCGGGCCGGTCGTAGATGTCACCGAAGGCCCAGGCGACGATCTGGTGGCCCAGCTCCGGGTTGATGTCGCCGAGCGCGTCGACCACCCGCCGGCCTGCCTCGCCGTCCACGCGCTCGAGGATCTTCAGGCCGTGTTCGAAACGCTCCTCGCGGGTGGTGGACTCGCTGTTCTGCAGGGTGTCGCTCATGTCGGTCCGTCCGATCCCGGCTGGTCCAGCAGCCGTTCGTAGTGGTCGATCTTGCCGTCGAGGGCCACGGCGTTCCGGCGCAGTGCGCGAATCCGGTCCTCGAGTCCGGCGCGGTGTTCGCGGAGCATCGCCAGCCGGTCGGCGACCGTGGCGTCACCCCGGGAGCGCAGCTCCGCGAACCGCTGCATGTCCGCGATGGACATGCCCGTCTCGCGCAGCCTGATCAGGAACTGCAGCCAGGCCAGGTCCGCCGCCGCGTAGCGCCGCTGGTTCCCGGTGGTCCGGCCCACCCGTTCGATCAGGCCGGCTTTCTCGTAGTACCGCAGCGTGTCGTGCGAGAGTCCGGTGCGCTCGACGACCTGGGCGATCGTGAGCGTCGGTTCCGCGGCACGCGGGAGGGGCTGTCCGCCGGTCATGAGAAAACCGTAGAACCTGGAGCGCGCTCCAGGTCAAGGGCTGTCAGAGGGCGCCTTCCGTGGGCCGGTTCGAGGTGACCGCGATCAGGGAGCGAGGTACACCCGAGCTGCGCGAACGCCGCCCTGGACGTGACACTCGCGCCGCCCCGGCCGGAGCCGGGTCACGGGGCCCGGATCAGAGGTGCCCGGTCAGAGGTGCCGGGTCAGGGGTGCCGGGTCGGGGGACCCAGATCAGGGCGCCGGTTCAGGGGACCCGGTCAGAGGTGCCGGGTCAGAGGACCCGGATCAGAGGTGCCGGGTCAGGAGCGGCGGCGGGGCTTGCCGCGCTTCGCGCCGCTCTTCGGGCCGCCGGAACCGCTGCTCCGGGGGTTCTTGCCTGTCGCCTTGCCGCCCGACTTGCCCGCCGCGGGCTTGCGTCGCGCGCCGCCCGCGTCCGACTTCCGGGGCTTGGCCGTGCCCGGGGCCTTCTGCTGCGCCGCGGCCGGGTGCTGGGAGCGCCCTCGCGTGCTGTTGACCGTCCGGCCGCGCACGATGCCGATGAGATCCTCGACCAGGTCGGTGGTCCGGTCCTCGGGCCAGGCCAGGGCGACACGCGACTCGGGTGCGTCCGTGACCGTCCGGTAGGTGAGGTCCTTGCGGTGGTGGAGGCGGGCCAGGGACTGCGGAACCACCACGACCCCGATGCCGGCCGCGACGAGCTCGACGGCGTCCTCCGTGCCGGCGGGCCGCTCCAGCGCGGGCTTCCCCGGCAGGCGCTCCCAGTCCAGCGGGTCGTCGAGAGGGTGCAGCACGATGTCGTCGGCGAGGTCCTCGCCGGAGACCTGCTCGACCGCCGCCACGATGTGATCCTTCGGGACCACGACGACCGTCGTCTCGGTGTAGAGAGGGATCGCGCTGAGGTCGGCCCCGTCGACCGGCAGCCGGACGAAGCCCGCGTCCGCTTCGCCGCTCCGCAGCTTGCCGTACACCTCGGCGGCGGACACCGGGACGAGGGTCAGCGGTACGCCGGGCAGCCGCTCGTTCCAGATCCGCACCCATTTCGAGGGGGTCACCCCCGGAACGTAGGCGAGCCTGAACGAGGGGGATGCTTCGGAGCCGGTCACCACGTCAGATTACCCGGCGTGGCCGGGGGTGCCGTACCGGCGATGGTCGGCGGGAGCTCGCGCGCTCGATACCCTTGACCCATGAGTTCGCACCAGACCGCCCAGACGATGAAGCCCGCCACAGCGGCCAAGAAGCTGGGTGTGTACCTCGAGGCCACCCCCGCCGAGTTCCAGGAGGGTGTCGTCTCCCGTGCCGAGCTGAACGCGTTGCAGACCGACCCGCCGGAGTGGCTCCAGGAGCTCCGCCGCAACGGCCCGCACCCGCGGCCGGTCGTCGCGGCCAAGCTCGGTGTCTCCATCGCGGGCCTCGCCCGCGGCGGCGTCAGCGAGGCCCTCACCACCGAGCAGATCGAGGCGCTGAAGACGGAGGACCCCGGGTGGCTGCGGCGTGAGCGCGCCACTCAGGCGGAGGTCCGCAAGGAAGCGGTACGCATCAAGGAGAAGAACGCGGAGCAGGCCGCCAAGCGTTCCTGACCCGGGCCGCACGCCGGGAGGGGCGCCGGCCGGGGCCCCTCCCGGGATCTCGGCCGGCTCCGGGATCTCAGCCGTCGGTCCCGGGGGAACGGCGGCCGTCCGGGTGGGTGGTGCCGGGCGGGGCGCTCGGGCCGCTCGTGCGGCCGTACGCCTTGACGAGCAGGTAGATCACCGCGCCCGGCGGGATGAGGAAGATGACGACGGGGAAGCTGAAGGTGCCCGTGGTCTGGTGGGCGACGTACCACCCGTAACAGACGAAGAAGATCCCGCCCAGGACGGCCCAGGCGCGGTCCTTGACCGACATGCCGGGCACGAAGGCCGCTCCGATCAGGATGATTCCCGACAGGACGGCGAAGATCTCGTATGCGCTCCAGTGAGCGGACGACGATGACAAGGGTCGGTCCTCCAGGGGTCTTCGGGGATGCGGTCCGGCACCGCCACGGGCGACAGTTCACGTCGCACGTCACGGCCTAGGTGTGGGGCAGCCGGGTCACCCCGGTGACGGCCAGGGGGTTCGGGAGCGCCCCCGAGTCGAGGGTGACCGCGAGCTGTTCGGCCGACTCCCGGGTGAAACCTCCGGAGATCTCCGCCTCGCCGTCGCCGAGGGTCTGGCTGACGGACGGGGCGGAGATCACGGCGCCGTCCAGGACGATGGCGAACTGGTTCTGGGGCGCCTGTTGCGCGGACAGGTCCGCGGTCACGGCCGCGAACTGCTCGGTGCCGATGGAGTCGAAGTCCAGGCGCACGGTCCAGCCGCTGCCCTGTCGGCCGTACGCCGCCTCGGCCGAGGCGACGTGAGCCCCGTCCACGGCCGTCGGACCCAGCAGGTACTTGACGGGCGGGGAGTCGGCGCCGCCGCCGGCTCCGCAGGCGACGACGGAGTCCCGCGCGCTGCCGTCCGCCTCCGTCGGCTTCCGCCGCTGTGAGCAGTCCAGCACCGCGAAGCGCCGCTGGAGCGCCGCGTCGGCCGCGCTCCCCTCTGCCGGGCCGGGTGCGGCACCGGCGGACGCCGACCCCGTGGCACGAGGACGCAGCCCCTCGGTGACGGCCCGCCCTCGCGCCGGGTCGGGACTGGGAGACGGAGACGGCTGCGGCGTGAGCGAGGGGCTGAGCGTCTCCGCCGCCAGGACGGGCCGGAAGCCGAGCCGGCCGGACGCGCCCAGCTCCGTCAGGCGCTTCTCGTCGGCGGTGGGCCCCGTGACGGTGATCGTGCCCCCGCGTGCCTCCACCCGTACATCGGTGAGTCCCAGCGCCTCGGCGCGCGCCCGCATCCGGTCCGCGTCGTGGCGCAGGGCCGCGGAACCCAGGGGCGACGACCCGGCGAAGGTCACCACGGACCGTCGGCCGTCCGCGGGGGCAGAGGGAGCCGAGGGAGCCGCGACGCCGGTACGGGCGGACCCCGCCGAGCGCGACGTGTGGCCGTCGGAGCCGGAGCCGGAGCCGGAACCGGAGCCGGAACCGGAGCAGGCGGCGAGCGTCGCCGCGGCGACGCAGATGAGGAGAGCCGTGCGCGGGGCCCGGGGGAGACGCATGCCGGGGATGGTTCCAAGCCGGTGGTGTCCGGTGAGGCCGATGCCAGGGTTTGATCGCAATTCATGCGACGGGCCCGTGCTTTTCCTTCGGGTCCGATCATCTGATGTCCGGGTGCAGGGGGTTGCGCCGACGTGAGGGCGGGGATCGGATCATCGTGCGGACACCCGCCCGGGCAGGTGTCCGGCTCCCGGAGGCCGGCGGGGTGCCCCGCGGGTGCCGAGGTCGAGCCGCGAGACAAGATTGCATAAACGTGCAGCGATACGTATAGTCATGCCATCCAAGAGGAGGGTTCCATGGCGGTACGTGCGGCAGTGGCGGGAGCGAGCGGGTACGCGGGCGGGGAACTGCTGCGTCTGCTCCTGGCCCACCCCGAGATCGAGATCGGCGCCCTGACCGGCAACTCCAACGCGGGCCAGCGGCTCGGTGCGCTCCAGCCGCATCTGCTGCCCCTCGCCGACCGCGTCCTCGCGGAGACCACCCCCGAGGTGCTGGCCGGACACGACGTGGTGTTCCTCGCGCTGCCCCACGGGCAGTCCGCGGCGGTCGCCGAGCGGCTCGGCCCCGATGTCCTCGTCGTCGACATGGGCGCCGACTTCCGGCTGAAGAACCCCGCCGACTGGGAGCTGTTCTACGCCTCCGCGCACGCCGGGACCTGGCCGTACGGCCTTCCTGAACTGCCGGGCGCCCGCGCCGCGCTGGAGGGGTCCAAGCGCATCGCGGTGCCCGGTTGCTACCCGACGGCCGCCTCGCTCGCCCTCTTCCCGGCGTACGCGGCCGGGCTCGCCGAGAACGAGGCCGTCATCGTCGCCGCCTCCGGCACCTCGGGTGCCGGCAAGGCACCCAAGGCGCACCTGCTCGGCAGCGAGGTCATGGGGTCGATGACGCCGTACGGCGTCGGCGGCGTCCACCGGCACACCCCCGAGATGATCCAGAACCTCACCGCGGCCGCCGGAGAGCCCGTCACCGTCTCCTTCACACCCACCCTCGCGCCCATGCCCCGCGGCATCCTCGCCACGTGCAGTGCCAAGGCGAAGCCCGGGGTCACCGCAGAGTCGGTCCGGGCCGCCTACGAGAAGGCCTTCGCCGACGAGCCCTTCGTCCACCTCCTTCCCGAGGGGCAGTGGCCCGCCACGGCGTCCGTCTACGGTTCCAACGCCGTTCAGGTCCAGGTCGCGTACGACGCCGCCGCGCACCGCATCATCGCGATCAGCGCCATCGACAACCTGACCAAGGGCACCGCGGGCGGTGCCGTCCAGAGCATGAACCTTGCCCTCGGTCTCCCCGAGGAGCTGGGACTTTCCACGATCGGAGTCGCACCGTGAGCGTCACGGCAGCACAGGGATTCACCGCGGCCGGAGTCGCCGCGGGGATCAAGCAGAACGGCAACCCGGACCTGGCCCTCGTGGTCAACAACGGGCCCCGCCGCGCCGCCGCGGGCGTCTTCACCTCCAACCGCGTGAAGGCCGCGCCGGTCCTCTGGTCAGAACAGGTCATCAAGAGCGGCGAGTTGACCGCGGTCGTCCTCAACTCCGGTGGAGCCAACGCCTGTACGGGACCCAAGGGCTTCCAGGACACCCACGCCACCGCCGAGAAGGTCGCCGAGGCGCTCGGTGACCTGGGCGCGGGCAGCGTCGCCGTGTGCTCGACCGGCCTCATCGGCGTACTGCTGCCGATGGACAAGCTGCTCTCCGGCATCGACCTGGCCGTCGCCGAACTCGGCCCGCACGGCGGCGAGAAGGCCGCCATCGCCATCAAGACCACCGACACCGTGCACAAGACGTCGGTCGTGACGCGGGGAGGCTGGACCGTCGGCGGCATGGCCAAGGGCGCCGGCATGCTCGCCCCCGGCCTCGCCACCATGCTCGTCGTGCTCACCACCGACGCGGACGTGGACAGCGAGAACCTCGACCGGGCGCTGCGCGACGCCACCCGCACCACTTTCGACCGGGTCGACTCCGACGGCTGCATGTCCACCAACGACACCGTGCTGCTGCTCGCCTCCGGAGCCAGTGAAGTCACCCCGGAGTACGCGGAGTTCGCCGAGGCCGTACGCACGGTCTGCGACGACCTCGGTCAGCAGCTGATCCGCGACGCCGAGGGCGCCAGCAAGGACATCAAGGTCGAGGTGATCAACGCCGCGACCGAGGACGACGCCGTCGAGGTGGGCCGCTCCATCGCCCGGAACAACCTCCTCAAGTGCGCCATCCACGGCGAGGACCCCAACTGGGGCCGTGTGCTGTCCGCGATCGGCACCACCGCGGCCGCCTTCGAGCCGGACCGCCTCAACGTCGCCATCAACGGCGTCTGGGTCTGCAAGAACGGCGGAGTCGGCGAGGACCGCGAACTCGTCGACATGCGCTACCGCGAGGTCCACGTCGTCGCGGACCTCGCCGCGGGCGACGCGACCGCCACCATCTGGACCAACGACCTCACCGCCGACTACGTCCACGAGAACAGCGCGTACTCCTCATGAGCAATGTGACCCGCAAGCACACCGCTCTGCCCAAGGCGCAGATCCTCATCGAGGCGCTGCCCTGGCTGACCCGGCACCGCGGCAAGACCGTCGTCGTCAAGTTCGGCGGCAACGCCATGATCGACGGCGAGCTGAAGGCCGCGTTCGCCCAGGACATCGTGTTCCTGCATCACGCCGGCCTCAAGCCGGTCGTCGTGCACGGCGGCGGACCGCAGATCAGCGCCGCCCTCGACCGGCACGGCATCGTCAGCGAGTTCAAGGCGGGCCTGCGCGTCACCACCGATGACGCGATGGACGTCGTCCGCATGGTGCTGGCCGGACAGGTCCAGCGCGAGCTGGTCGGGCTCCTCAACGAGCACGGACCGCTCGCCGTCGGCCTCACCGGCGAGGACGCGCACACCATCACCGCGACCAAGCACCGGCCCACGATCGACGGCGAGTCGATCGACATCGGGCGGGTGGGCGAGATCACCGCGATCGACACGGGCGCGATCGAGGCTCTGCTCGCCGACGGCCGGATCCCGGTCGTCTCCTCGATCGCCCGGAGCCAGGACGACGGACATGTCTACAACGTCAATGCTGATACGGCGGCTGCGGCACTCGCTGCCGCGCTGGGCGCCGAAACGCTCATGGTCCTCACGGATGTCGAGGGTCTCTACGAGGACTGGCCGAACAGCGACGAGGTGATCAGCCGCCTCACCGCCTCCCAGCTGGAGAAGCTCCTTCCCGAGCTGGCCAGCGGCATGGTGCCGAAGATGGAGGGCTGTCTGCACGCCGTGCGCAACGGGGTCACCACCGCCCGTGTCATCGACGGCCGGGTCCAGCACTCGATCCTGCTGGAGATCTTCACCGACGAAGGCATCGGCACGATGGTCGTGCCGGACGACGAGGAAGCGGGGGACGCCGAATGACCGGCAGCGCGAGCAACGCGGAGCTCACCGAGCGGTGGCAGGGCGCGCTCATGGACAACTACGGCACCCCGCGACTGCCGCTCGTCCGCGGTGCCGGAACCAGGCTGTGGGACGCCGACGGCAAGGAATACCTCGACTTCGTCGGCGGCATCGCGGTCAATGCGCTCGGACACGGCCACCCCGCGATCGTCGAGGCCGTGACCCGGCAGATCGGCTCCCTCGGCCATGTCTCGAACCTCTTCGTCGCCGAACCGCCCGTCGCGCTCGCCGAACGGCTGCTCCAGCTCTTCGGACGCGAGGGCCGGGTGTACTTCTGCAACTCGGGTGCCGAGGCCAACGAAGGCGCCTTCAAGATCGGCCGGCTGACCGGCCGGACCCATATGGTCGCCACCACCGGCGCCTTCCACGGCCGGACCATGGGCGCCCTCGCGCTCACCGGCCAGCCCGGCAAGCAGGAACCCTTCCTGCCGCTGCCCGGCGATGTCACGCATGTCCCCTACGGCGACGCGCAAGCCCTCGCCGAGGCGGTCACCCAGGACACCGCGCTGGTGATCATCGAGCCCATCCAGGGTGAGAACGGCGTGGTCGTGCCGCCCCCCGGCTACCTCAAGGCGGCCCGCGCGATCACCGCGGCCAACGGCGCCCTGCTCGTGCTGGACGAGGTGCAGACCGGGATCGGCCGTACCGGCCACTGGTTCGAGTACCAGGCCCACGAGGGCGTCCTGCCCGACGTCGTCACGCTCGCCAAGGGCCTCGGCGGCGGACTGCCGCTCGGTGCCACCGTCGCCTTCGGCCGCGCCGCCGGGCTGCTGAAGCCCGGTCACCACGGCACGACCTTCGGCGGCAACCCGGTCGTCTGCGCCGCGGGACTCGCCGTGCTCGACACGATCGAGTCCGAGGGACTCCTGGAGAACGTGAAGCGCGCGAGCGAGAGGCTGCGGGACGGAATCGAGGCCGCCGGCGGCGGTTCCGGCCATCCGTTGATCGACCATGTCCGGGGTGCCGGACTGCTCCTGGGTATCGTGCTCACCGAGCCGCTCGCGCCTCAGGTGCAGCAGGCGGCTCAGGATGCCGGTTTCCTGGTGAACGCGCCCGCCCCCGATGTCGTGCGGCTGATGCCGCCGCTGAATCTCGGCGATGACGAAGTGGACGCGTTCCTCCGGGCCCTGCCCGGCATCCTCGACGCAGCCAACGGGGACGGATGATCACGGGAAATGGGATGACGACGATGAGCCAGGCGCAGGACCACGAGCACGCAGGGCCTGCCGTGCCGCAGACCCGCACCGCACGCCACCGCCGGATCGTGGACATCCTCAACCGGCAACCGGTGCGCTCACAGAGCCAGTTGGCGAAGCTCCTCGCCGACGACGGGCTGAACGTCACCCAGGCGACGCTCTCCCGGGACCTCGACGAGCTGAACGCGGTGAAGATCCGCAACAACGACGGCGACCTCATCTACGCGGTGCCGAGCGAGGGCGGGTTCCGCACGCCGCGCGCGCCGCTGGGGGAGTCGGCGAAGGAGGAGCGGATGCGCAGGCTCTCCTCCGAGCTGCTGATCTCCGCGGAGGCCTCGGCGAATCTCGTGGTCCTGCGCACCCCGCCGGGGGCCGCTCAATTCCTCGCGTCGGCGATCGACCAGGCGGAGCTGCACGACGTCCTGGGCACGATCGCGGGGGACGACACCCTGATGCTGATCAGCCGCGAGGCGACGGGAGGCCAGGCGCTGGCCGACCATCTGCTGCGGCTGGCGCAGAACGATCACTGACAGGTACGACGGCGAGGCGCGCCCCCGGAGTGGGGTGCGCCTCGGCTCGTGTGTGCCTCTGTCTCGAGGGCGGGCACGGCCGGCCGTACGGGCGCCCGCGCTCCTGGCCCTGAGGGGACCACCTCGGTCACCCCAGGCGCTGGGCGAGCCCTCCCGTGCATCTGACCTCGTCGCCCGCCGTGATGAGCAGCGCCTCCACGTCCGGGAGCGATTCCAGCCAGTCGAGGCCCGCCCGCGAGCCCATCGCGAAGGCCGCGGTCGCCCAGGCGTCCACCCAGGTCAGGCGGGGACCCACCACGGTCACGGCCAGCAGGTCGGTGACCGCGGACTTGCCGGTGCGCGGGTCGACGATGTGGGCGCCGCGTTCGGCGGTGCCGGAGGTCGCCACGGCCAGCTCGTCGACGCCTGCCGCGGAGACCACGGCGGCGAGCGAGCCCGGGCGGAGCGGATCCGACACGCCCACCCTCCAGGGGCGGTGCGGCCCGGGGACGCCGCACAGCTGCACGTCGCCGCCGCCGTTGACGCTCACTCCGCTCGCCCCGGCCGCGACGAGGTGCAGGGCCGCGCGTTCGGCCGCCCAGCCCTTGACGATCCCCGTCGGATCGAGCTGCCCCTCGTACCGCGTGCTGAACCAGCCGTCGCTGGCCCGTTCCGCCTCGGCGCCCAGCTCGAGCACTTCGGCGACCTCCGGGTCGCACTCCTCGACGGTGAGCTCTCCGCGGACCAGCCGCGAGATCTGGCTGTCCTCGCGGTAGGTGCTGAACACCTCGTCCACGCGGTGGAGTCGGGCGATCGCCTCCTCCAACGCCGTCCGGACGGCGGCCGGTTCCCCGCCGCGCACGTCGAAGGAGAAGACGGTGCCCATCACTTCCTCGGCATGGCGCAGCGCCGGCGGTGCCTCCTCCGCGGGTTCAGCCACCGGCCTTGTCCAGGGCCGACTGAAGGGACTTCTTGTATCCGCCGCTGGTGTAGGTGGCGCCGGAGACGGCGTCGATGTCGGCGCTGCCGCCGGCCGCGACGGCCTCCTGGTTGAGCTTCGGGACCGCGTTGTCGCTGACTTCCGTGCTGCGCCCGCCGCTCGGCGCCTGGACGGCCTCGGCCTTGGTGACCTTGGTGCCGGTGAACGTGAGACGGACCTGGACAGGGCCGTACTGGGTCTGGGCGAGCTTGCCGGTGATGATGCGGGTCTCCGCGGCCGGGGCCTTCGGCGACGGGGACGCCGCCCCGGCCGCTCCCGAGGACTCCGACGAGCCGCCGGCGGTCTTCGCCTTGTCCAGGGCCGACTGAAGGGACTTCTTGTATCCGCCGCTGGTGTAGGTGGCGCCGGAGACGGCGTCGATGTCGGCGCTCTGCGCGGTGAGCGTCGCCTTGTTGAGTTCGGGTATCGCGAGAGCGGTCTTCTGGTCGCTGGTGCCGCCCGCCGGGGCCTGGACCGCGTCGGCCTTGGTGATCTTGCCGCCGCTCATGGTCAGCCGCACCTGGACCGGACCGTACTGGGTCTTCACCACGTCACCGGTGACGGTCTGGGTACCCGACTGCTGGGCGCTGCCGCCCTGCGGCGACTCCTGCCCGGCCGCGGTCTGCTGGGGCGCCGCTCCGCCCTGCGCCGACGCGGCGGCCGGATCGGACGCCGGTTTGAGCGCGAGCAGCAGCACGATTCCGGACACGGTGGCGGCCGTCGCGAGCATGAACCGCCGTATGGGGTGACTCTTCTTCATCGCTCCTGACTCCCGTCGCTCACATCTCGAACGACTCGTGATGGATGCGGCGGGCGGGGACCCCCGCGCCGCGCAGTGCGTCGTACACCTGCTGCGCGAAGCCGGGCGGCCCGCACATGAAGACGTCGTGGCTGTCGATGTCGGGCAGCTTGCGGCGCAGGGACTCCGCCGAGATGTCCGGGCGTTCGCCGTCGGGGCTGTTCACCGCGTACATCAGACGCGCCCCGCGCTCCTGGGAGATGGCGGCGAGCTCGTCCCACAGGGCCAGGTCCTGGGTGGTGTTGGCACGGTAGAGCAGCGTCAGGTCGCCGGACGCGCCGGGGAGGGTCTCGAACAGGGCCCGCATCGGGGTGATGCCGACACCGCCCGCCACCAGGAGCACCTTGCCGCGACTGCGCTTGCCGGCCGTCAGGGCGCCGTACGGGCCCTCGGCCCACACCCGGGTCCCCGGCTCCAGATCGCGCAGGGCGGCGCTGTGGTCACCGATCGCCTTCACGGTGATCCGGAGCATGTTGGGGCGGGGCGCCGCCGAGAGCGAGTACGGATGGGAGCTGAAACGCATCCCGGGTGCCAGGAAGCGCCAGCGGAAGAACTGCCCCGCCTCCGCGCCCATCCGGTGCAGCTTGCGCCCGCTGATCAGGACCGACACGATGCCGGGCGTCTCCTCGATGACCGCCTCGACCCGCATCCGGTGCTTCACGTTCAGCCGGACAGGAGAAAGGATTCGGTACCAGAGGACCAGCGCCGTCACCGACCCGTACAGCCCGTACCAGACGGTCTTGGCTACGGGTTCGACCGCGAAGTCGTTGCCGGTGGACAGCTGGTGCCAGAACGTCAGGAACACCGCGGCGTAGGTCAGCAGGTGGACGTGGTACCAGGTGTCGTACGGGATCAGCCGGCGCAGCCAGCCGATCGAGATGAACCCGATCAGCACGAGCAGGCCCGTCCCGATCGCGGCCTTGCCCATGTCGGGCAGCTGGTTGACCGAGTCGACGGTCTGCTGCACGATCCCGCCGAGCCCTTTCCCTGACTGCAGGGCATAGCCCCACATGGTCAGGAAGAGGTGGGCGAGGACCAGGCAGATCGTGTAGCGGCCGGTCATCGCGTGCCAGCGCGCCACCCTGTCGGATCCCACCCTGCGTTCCAGGGCGGGCACGCGGGCCATCTGCAGCACCACGAGTGCCATCAGGTATCCGGCGAGCAGCCCGGTGATGCGGCCCGCGTTGAGGATCCTGCCGTTGTTGTCCGCGATGGACGGGGTGTTGTTCCACCACAGCCAGATGACTCCCGCCGCGCCCGCCCAGACGGCGATCAGCAGCGGGACGGCGGGCGAGCGGCGAGGGCGGATTCGGCGCATGGTCTGGCGCCGCGCGGCGCGACCACCGGCGATCGTGGACACGGTTCCTCCGTGTTCGTCCTGGAGACGGGGCGAGGGGAGTGGCCCCCTGGCCCAGAGATACGGTCCACGACGCCCGTGCGTTCAGAGGCCGGCGGAGTCGAGTGCCGACTGGAGGGACTGCTTGTATCCGTCGCTGGTGTACGTGGCCCCGGAGACCGAGTCGATCTCCGCGCTCTGCGCGGCCAGCGCCTCACGCCTGAGCTGGGGAATCGCGTAGCTGTTGATCTCCTGGTCCCTGGGATTCTCCGAGGGGTAGGCGACCGCGGTCACCTCGGTGATCCTGCCGTTCTTCAGCGTGATCCGCACCTGGACCGGGCCCCAACGGGTCTGCACCGTGTCGCCGGTGACGGTCCTGGTGCCCGTGCTCTTCGTGCTTCCGGACGATCCGGAGGAGCCACCCGAGGCTCTTCCCGAGGAGTCACCGGACGAGCCTCCCGAGGAGGAGGACGAGGAATGACCCACGGACGACGCCTCGGCCGGTGTCGGTGGTGTGTGCGGCTTCAGCGAGAGGAGCAGGACGACACCGGTGACCGTGGTGGCGGCCGCCAGCGTCACCCGGCGCAGCGGACGGTTCTTCTTCAGCGCGTGCACGGCGGCCTCACAGCTCGAACGACTCGTGGTGGATGCGACGGTCGGGGACACCCGCTGTGCGCAGCGCCCCGTAGAGATCCCGCGCCATCGCGGGAGGCCCGCAGAGATAGACGTCGTGCTCGGCGATGTCCGGCACGCTCTCGCGGAGCGAGTCGGCGGTGAGCCGCGGGCGCGTGCCGTCGGCGGCGTTCACCGCGTACAGGACGTGGGCCCCGCGCCACCGCGCGATGGCCTCCAGCTCGCCGCCCAGCGCCAGGTCCTCGGCCGTGCGCGCCCGGTAGAGCAGCGTGACCCGGCCCGGCAGCGTCTCGAACAGGGCGCGCAGCGGTGTGATGCCGACGCCGCCCGCGATCAGCAGGGCCTTCGACGAGGTGCTCCGGTCGGCGGTGAGCGAGCCGTACGGGCCCTCGGCCCACACCCGGGTGCCGGGCCGCAGCAGTCCCACGGCCGCGCTGTGGTCGCCGAGCGCCTTCACGGTGATCCGCATCCGGTCCGGCCGGGGCGGCGCCGACAGCGAGTACGGCGTCGACGTCCACCGCATCCCGTCCGCGAGGAACCGCCAGCGGAAGAACTGGCCCGGCCGGGCGTCCAGTTCGTCCAGTCGCTCACCGCGGACCACGACGGAGAAGACGCCGGGGGACTCCCGGTGCACGGCGTCCACGCGCAGCCGGTGGCGCAGATTGAGCCGTACCGGGGCGAGCAGCCGGAACCATACGACGAGCGCGGCCGTACCGAGGTAGAGCACGTACCAGGCGGCCCGCGCGGCCTGGTTGCCGACGAAGTCGGAGCCGAGCGCGAGCTGGTGGAAGAAGGCCAGGAAGACGGCCGCGTAGGTCAGCAGGTGCACGTAGTACCAGAACTCGTGGCTGATCCGGCGGCGGGCCAGGCGCGCCGAGGTGATTCCGACGGCGAAGAGGATCACCGTGCCGATCGTCGCCTTGAGCATGTCCGGGTAGTCGAACACCACGCTCAGCGTCTCGTGCACGATGCCCGCCCCGTCCTGGGCGGCGTAGCCGAAGAGGATCAGCGTGACGTGCGCGACCAGCAGGCAGATCGTGTAGCGGCCGGCCATGGCGTGCCAGCGGGCGACCCGGTCGGAGCTGATACGCCGCTCCAGGAGAGGCACCCTGGCCATCAGCGCCACCAGGACGGCGCAGCCGTAGCCGCACAGCAGCCCGGCGATCCGCCCCGCGTCCGTCAGCCATCCGGCCATGCCCACCACCGACCCGGTGTCGGTCCACCACAGGGCGAGGACCGCGGCCGCCCCGGCCCACAACAGGGCCAGCAGGGGCCCCGCGGGCGAGGGCCGCGGTCGCCTGCGTCCTCGTGTCGGGCGCGGGTCCGCCGCCCGCTCGTGCACCGTGGTCATGTTTCCGTCCTTCGTCCGGCAGTCCGGGAGGAAACTGTGCGTCCGGAACCTCTGAGGAGGCTCTGAACGGGCGGGTTCTGCGCGGACTCACAGCAAACTGAGAGCGGGGGAGGCGGAGAACCGGGGAAACGGCGGACTGGAACGCGCGGTGACTCAGAGGAAACTCAGAGGCCACGTGGCAGGGCGCGGCCATCGGGAGGAGCGATGCTGGAAGGCGACATGAACACTCCCACCCCAGACCCCGAGGCTCCCCGCGTCCCGGACACCGGCGCCGTCCGCTCCCGGGTGGCCGCCAGGCCGCCCTCGCTGACGCGGCCCGACGGCACGCCCGTACGCGTTCTCGTCGTCGACGACGATCCGGACCTGGCCGAGGTCCTCTCCGGCGCCCTGCGCTACGAGGGCTGGGAGGTCCGTACCGCGGGCGACGGTGCCGCGGCGGCCGCCGAGGCACGTGAACTGCTGCCCGACGCCGTCGTCCTCGACGTGATGCTCCCGGACACCGACGGCTTCACCGTGCTGCGCGACCTCCACACCGTGCTGCCGGGTGTCTGCGTCCTCTTCCTCACCGCCCGGGACGCCGTGGAGGACCGCATCGCCGGTATCACGGCGGGCGGCGACGACTACGTCACCAAGCCGTTCAGCCTGGAGGAGGTCGTCGCCCGGCTGCGCGGACTGCTGCGCCGCGCGGGCATGGCCCGCCGGGTCGACGAGGGTCCACGGCTCGTGGTGGGGGACCTGGCGATGGACGAGGAGGCCCGCGAGGTCACCCGGGGCGGCGACCTGATCGAGCTGTCGCCGACCGAGTTCGAGCTGTTGCGCTTCCTGATGCGCAACCCGCGCCGCGTACTCAGCAAGGCGCAGATCCTCGACCGCGTCTGGTCCTACGACTTCGGGGGACAGGCCCATGTCGTCGAGCTCTACATCTCCTACCTGCGCAAGAAGATCGACGCGGGCCGCGAGCCCATGATCCACACGGTCCGGGGCGCCGGGTACGTCATCAAAACCGCGGCGGGCCGGTGAGAGCGAGCGTGCGGGCCCGGGTCGGGCGATGGCGGCTCCGGCTGACGGCGGCCCTGCGCGCCCTGCCGCGGCCACGCACGATGCGCGCCCGCCTCACCGCCGGGCTCGTGGTGCTGCTCGCCGTCAGCTGCGCCGCCGTCGGCGTGGCGGCGGTGTACGAACTGAACGGCTTCCTCACCGGTCGCCTCGACCAGCAGCTCCAGGAAGCCGGCGTACGGTTCCCGGCGAGTCTGGAGCACAACGCGGGGAAGCCGTCCGACCACGACGGCGACGAACACGGCGACACCCGCCGGCAGAGCGCCGGCACCTTCGGAGCGCGCCTGGTGGGCGACGACGTCACCAACGCCGCGGTCGTGCCGTCCGGCACCACCACGGCCGTCCGGAACGTGGATCCGACCGCCCACGACGAGGCGGTGCTGGCCGCGGTACCGGTGGACGGCCGTGCCCATACCGTCTGCCTCTCGGGGCTGGGGGACTACCGCGTGCTGGCGACGTCCGGCCAGGACGGCGACGTGCTGATCACCGGGTTGCCCACGGAGCCGGTCGAAGCGGCCGTCCACCGCCTGGAACTCGTCGCCTCCCTGGTCCTCGGCGTGGCCCTCGTCGTCGCCGGAGTCGCCGGGGCGCTGTGGGTGCGCTGGTCGCTCCGCCCGCTGAACCGCGTCGCCGCGACCGCCACCCGGGTCAGTGAGCTCCCGCTCGCCAGCGGAGAGGTGGCTCTGCCCCCACGTGCGCCCGAGTCCGACCCGCGCAGTGAGGTGGGCCGCGTCGCCGGTGCCTTCAACCGCATGCTCGGCCATGTCGAGGACGCGCTCACCAAGCGGCACGCGAGCGAGGAACGGCTGCGCACTTTCGCCGCCGACGCCAGCCACGAGCTGCGCACCCCGGTCGCCTCGGTGCGCGGCCACGCCGAACTCGCGCTGCTGCACCCCGGCCCGGTGCCCCCGAAGGTGACCCGCGCCCTCGAGCGGATCGCCGCCGAGTCGGCGCGCATGGGGGAGATGGTCGACGACCTGCTGCTGCTCGCCCGTCTCGACGCCGGCCGCCCCCTGGAACGGCTTCCCGTCGACCTCACCCACCTCGTTCTCGACGCGGTCACCGATGCCCGCGCCACGGGTCCCGGTCATCGCTGGGTGCTGGAACTGGCGGAGGAGCCGGTGACCGTGACGGGCGACGCCCATCGGCTCCACCAGGTGCTGGCCAACCTGTTGGCCAACGCCCGTGTGCATACGCCTGTCGGTACCCGGGTGACGGTGTCCTTGGAGGGTGCCGGCACGGAGGCCGTACTGAGGGTCCACGACGACGGACCCGGGGTTCCCGAGGACGTCCGCCCCGGTGTCTTCGAACGGTTCACCCGGGCGGACCGCCGCCGCGTCGACGGCGCCGGTACGGGCGCGGGGCTCGGTCTGTCGATCGTGGCGGCCGTGGTCGAGGCACACGGCGGCACGGTCGGCCTGGAGAGCCGCCCTGGAGCCACGACGTTCACGGTACGACTCCCCGCGGCGTGAACCTCGCGTGCGGCCGACAGGAGTGGTCCGCCCGTCGGCCGTGGCCCGAGGCGCGGTCCGGCGTTCCGTCAGTACCGGGTGAGCGCCGTCGTCCCGCTCTCCGTGCCGATGGCGATGTGAGGCTCGCGCGCGGGGTCGGCCCACGCGAGGATCCGCCGCATCGCGCCCGCCGGAACGGACACGCAGCCGGCCGTGGCCCCGCTCCCGTCGACGTGCAGGAAGATCCCCGCGCCGCGGCCGCGTACCGGCCGCTCGTAGTTGAAGCCGATGACGACGGCGTGCGCGTACTGCTTCCGGTAGGTGATCAGATGCTCGGACTCGCCGGCCCGGCAGTCCGCGGGGCGCGGCTCGGTCCACCGGTTGTACGAGCGGGACGAGTTGTCCTGGCACCACCAGGAGCCCTTACGCACCCGGCGGTACGGCATCGAGGTTCCCGACGGCGCCGCCTCGATCCCGAAGGCGTACGGCAGCTCGTACAACCCCGTGGGCGTGGTGTTCGTGCCCTGGCGCCGCGACCGGCCCTCGACCAGTCCGCCCGACCCGAACCGCGCGCGGGCGGATCCGGCCCGCACCCAGCGCCCACCGCGCCGGTCCCACCACGTCAGGGTCCCCGACGTGGCCTTCCCGCGCGGTGCCTGAGCGGTGATCAGCTGGGTCCCGCCGCCGGTGTCGGCCATCCGCGCGGGCAGGTCGCGCAGCGGCGGCGGCCCGTCCGGGGCCAGGGTGAGCAGGGACGCGGACGCGAGGGCGGCGGCTCCGAGGCGCATGGCTCAGACGGTACTGGGGGGCAACGGGAGCGGCAGCCCGGGCAGTCCGTCCAGGCTCGTCGCGATGTGCTCCTTCTTGGTGAAGTACTCGTTCAGCGAGGCGTCGTCCTCGCGCGCGAAGCGCCTGCCGTGCAGATCGCGGTCCTCGTCGTAGGACATGTACGGCACGGCGTAGCCGCAGGTGTCGCGGACCAGCTCGGCGGTCACGACGATGATCGCGCGCAGTCCGTGCGGGGTCGGGTCGACGGCGGGGAAGTGGCTGAGGAGTTCCTTGAAGCGCGGGTCGTCGCGGAAGACCGGCTCGCCGTGGCCGTGCACCCGGACGATGTTGGGCGGGCCCTGGAAGGCGCACCACATCAGGGTGATCCGGCCGTTCTCGCGCAGATGCGCGATCGTCTCGGCGTTGCTCCCGGCGAAGTCCAGATAGGCCACGGTCCGCTCGTCGAGCACGGCGAAGGAGCCGGTGAGCCCTTTGGGGGAGAGGTTGACCGTGCCGTCCCCGGACAGCGGTGCGGTCGCGGTGAAGAAGAGGGGCTGCGCCTCGATGAAGGTGCGGAGGCGGCCGTCGATGCGCTCATAGGTCTTTCCCATGTCTAACGATTATTCGGGAAAGCCTTTCGCCTGTCTAACGAATTGCGGGTTCCGGCGACGCCGTTCAGGGGCATCGCCGGAACCCCGTGGCCGCCCCGGCCCGACGCCGGCGGGGCGGCCACATGCCGTGTCACATCACTGGGCGACCGTGCAGGCGGCGAGGGAGTCCAGCCCGGTCGGCTTGGCGGCGGTGCGGCCGATGGAGATCGCTATGCGGTCGATCGTGGAGGTCCGCTTGTCCTTGAGGGGGCCGAGGATCGCGTTCTGGACGAAGTTCGGGCCGCCCTGCCCGGCGGTGTCGGCCAGTCGCTTGTTCGCCTCGGCGATCTGGGTGTTCAGCAGCGTCAGGTTGCGGTCGACCTCGGCCTTCGCGGAGGCCGGGACGGCGGGCAGCTGCGACGCGACGTCCGGGCAGGTGATGGCGCCCGCGGCGGTGGCGGCACCCGTGTCACCGGCGGCCCCGCCCGCCTGCGCTGTGGCCGGCGCGCTCGGCGCGGCGCTGCCGGTGGCGGCGCCCCCCGCACCGTTGAGCGTGCACGGCGCCAGCGCGTCCAGACCCTGCGGCTTGGCGGCCGTGCGTCCGATGGCCGTCGCGATGCGGTTGACGGTGGCGACGCGCTTGTCCTTGAGGGGGCCGAGGATCGCGTTCTGGACGAAGTTCGGGCCGCCCTGCCCGGCGGTGTCCACCAGCCGCTTGTTCGCCTCGGCGATCTGGGTGTTCAGCAGGGCGAGATTCCGGTCGACCTCGGCCTTCGCGGACGCGGGCACCGCGGGCAGGCTCGGCGCGACGGCCGGGCAGTTCACCGTGCCCGCGGCGGCGGCCTTCGTCGTGGCGTTGGTGGCGCCGTTCCCGGGGGTCTCGCCCGCCAGGGCGCTGCCGGCGATCACCGCGGCGGACAGCACGACGGCGGACGCTCCGCCGATCATCGCGACGCGCCGCTTGTTGTACTTCGGAAGAGCCCTGGACATGCGGAAGCCTCATTCGGGTCGGGGGTCGGGGACCGCCCGGTGGTCGTCCGGGCGGTCTGTTGTCCGTGGTGCTGCCGTACGCGAACGCGGCGCCTGCGTTCAGCGGGAGATACGCGAAAGCGGTTTCCCGCGTTCAAGCGCTCCGAAGATTCCGTCGCCGGGCGGGGCGAGATTGACGAACCATGCAGAGTCCTGCATACTCATGCATGTCAGCGAATGCACTGTGAGGAGAATCCCGTGACCGAGCGCGTCGTACTCGCCTATTCAGGCGGTCTGGACACCTCCGTCGCCATCGGTTGGATCGCCGAGGAGACGGGCGCCGAGGTCATCGCCGTAGCGGTCGACGTCGGCCAGGGCGGCGAGGACCTGGATGTCATCCGCAAGCGAGCCATCGCCTGCGGTGCCGTCGAGGCCGAGGTCGCGGATGCCAAGGACGAGTTCGCCGACGAGTACTGCCTCCCGGCGATCAAGGCCAACGCCCTCTACATGGACCGCTACCCGCTGGTCTCCGCCCTCTCCCGGCCGACGATCGTCAAGCACCTCGTCGCCGCCGCCCAGAAGCACGGCGCCACCACGGTCGCCCACGGCTGCACGGGCAAGGGCAACGACCAGGTGCGGTTCGAGGCCGGCATCGTCGCCCTCGCCCCCGACCTCAAGTGCATCGCGCCGGTCCGTGACTACGCGATGACCCGGGACAAGGCGATCGCGTTCTGCGAGGAGAAGCAGCTCCCGATCGCCACCACCAAGAAGTCCCCGTACTCCATCGACCAGAACGTCTTCGGACGCGCGGTCGAGACGGGCTTCCTGGAGGACATCTGGAACGCGCCGATCGAGGACATCTACGAGTACACCTCGAACCCGGCCGAGCACCGCGAGGCCGACGAGGTGATCATCACCTTCAAGCAGGGCGTCCCGGTCGCCATCGACGGCAAGCCCGTCAGCGTGCTCCAGGCCATCCAGCAGCTCAACGAGCGTGCGGGCGCCCAGGGCATCGGCCGGATCGACATGGTCGAGGACCGGCTCGTGGGCATCAAGTCCCGTGAGGTGTACGAGGCTCCGGGCGCGATCGCGCTGATCACCGCGCACCAGGAGCTGGAGAACGTCACGGTCGAGCGTGAACTCGCCCGCTACAAGCGGCAGGTCGAGCAGCGCTGGGGCGAACTGGTCTACGACGGCCAGTGGTTCTCCCCGCTCAAGCGCGCCCTGGACGGCTTCATCGACGAGGCCAGCCAGCACGTCAACGGCGACATCCGGATGACCCTGCACGGCGGCCGCGCGGTCGTCACGGGCCGGCGCTCCGACACCTCGCTCTACGACTTCGACCTCGCCACGTACGACACGGGCGACACCTTCGACCAGGCCGCGGCCAAGGGCTTCATCGACATCTACAGCCTGTCGTCGAAGATCGCCGCCAAGCGGGATCTGGGTTAAGCCGTACGGGACTTGGCGCGGCCGTGTCGTGTCCGCCGCCTCGAAGCCTCCCGAGCACTAGCCTTGCAGCCGCCTCCTCACGCACGCGTGGGGAGGCGGTGGCACATCCACACCTTCCGAGGAGTAACGCAAGTGAGCAGCAACAGCGGTGACGTCCGGCTCTGGGGCGGACGGTTCGCCGACGGTCCCGCCGAGGCCCTGGCCAAGCTGTCCGCCTCGGTCCACTTCGACTGGCGCCTCGCGCCGTACGACATCGCCGGTTCGCGTGCCCACGCGCGCGTGCTGCACAAGGCGGGCCTGCTCACCGAGGACGAGCTCACGCGCATGACCGAGGGCCTCGACCGGCTGGAGTCGGACGTCGCCGACGGCTCCTTCGTGGGCACGATCGCCGACGAGGACGTCCACACCGCCCTGGAACGCGGCCTCCTTGAGCGCCTCGGCCCCGACCTCGGCGGCAAGCTCCGCGCCGGCCGCTCCCGCAACGACCAGGTGGCCACGCTCTTCCGGATGTACCTGCGCGACCACGCGCGGATCATCGGCGGTCTGATCGCCGACCTCCAGGAGGCGCTGATCGGGCTCGCGGAGGCCCACCCGGACGTGGCGATGCCGGGGCGCACCCACCTCCAGCACGCCCAGCCCGTGCTGTTCGCGCATCACGTCCTGGCCCACGTCCAGTCCCTGTCCCGGGACGCGGAACGGCTGCGGCAGTGGGACGAGCGGACCGCCGTCTCGCCGTACGGCTCCGGCGCCCTGGCCGGCTCCTCCCTCGGCCTCGACCCGGAGGCGGTGGCGAAGGACCTCGGATTCGAGCACGGCAGCGTCGCCAACTCCATCGACGGCACGGCCTCCCGCGACTTCGTGGCGGAGTTCGCCTTCATCACCGCGATGATCGGCGTGAACCTCTCCCGGATCGCCGAGGAGGTCATCATCTGGAACACGAAGGAGTTCTCCTTCGTCACCCTCCACGACGCGTTCTCCACCGGCTCGTCGATCATGCCGCAGAAGAAGAACCCGGACATCGCCGAACTCGCGCGCGGCAAGTCGGGCCGCCTGATCGGCAATCTGACCGGGCTGATGGCCACGCTCAAGGCCCTGCCCCTCGCGTACAACCGCGACCTCCAGGAGGACAAGGAGCCGGTCTTCGACTCCTGCGACCAGCTCGAGGTCCTGCTCCCCGCCTTCACCGGCATGATGGCCACGCTGACCGTCCACCGCGAGCGCATGGAGGAGCTGGCCCCGGCCGGCTTCTCGCTCGCCACCGACATCGCCGAGTGGCTGGTCAAGCAGGGCGTGCCGTTCCGCGTCGCGCACGAGGTCGCCGGTGAGTGCGTGAAGGTCGCCGAGGCGGACGGCAAGGAACTGGACGAGCTGACCGACGAGCAGTTCGCGAAGATCTCGGCGCATCTGACGCCCGAGGTGCGGTCCGTCCTCAACGTCCCCGGCGCCCTCGCCTCCCGCGACGGCCGCGGCGGCACGGCGCCCAGTGCGGTCGCCGTCCAGCTCGCCGAGATCAAGACGGACGTCGCCGCCCAGCAGGCGTGGGCGGTGGCGAAGCACAAGAAGTAGCCTCCGCGCGGACGCCCGGGGGAAGCGGAAGCGGAAGCCGGGCCGGTCCCGGAACGTACGTGCCGTCGGACCGGATCGATGCCGAGGGGTGGCGCCTCTCCAGGGCGCGGAAGAGCGGACGCGGTTCGCGTACGGGGGCGGGTGCCGTTCGGCGGAGGGTGTCGCGGGTTACGTTGGTCGGGTGCCGTAAAGGAGCCGACCGAACGGAGCCGCGATGCCCTTCGCACGCCTCGCCTCAGCCACGACTCCCACCGCCCACATCGGACTGGGGCTCGCCGCCGTCGGCCGCCCCGGCTACATCAACCTCGGCCGCGAGGAGGACCTCCCGGCCGACCGCAGCGTCGACGCCCTGCGCGAGCGCACCCACGAACTCCTCGAAGCCGCCTACGCCCAGGGCGTGCGCTACTTCGACGTGGCCCGCTCCTACGGCCGCTCCGAGGAGTTCCTCGCCGACTGGCTGCGCGGCCGCCCGGACATCGACGACATCGTCGTCGGCAGCAAGTGGGGCTACGCGTACACCGCGGACTGGCGCACCGACGCCGAGGCGCACGAGGTCAAGGACCACGGCCTCGCCATGTACGCGCGGCAGCGCGCCGAGACCGCGGAGCTGCTCGGCGACCGGCTCGACCTCTACCAGATCCACTCGGTGACCCCGGAGAGCCCGGCCCTCACCGACAAGGAACTGCACGCGGCACTCGCCGAAGCGGCCGCTGGAGGCCTGTCGATCGGGTTCTCCACCAGCGGGCCCGCCCAGGCGGAGGCGATCCGTGCCGCGCTCGCCGTGACGGTCGACGGCGAACCGCTCTTCCGTACCGTCCAGTCCACGTACAACGTCCTGGAGACCTCGGCCGCACCGGCGCTCGCCGAGGCCCACGACGCCGGACTCACGGTGATCGTCAAGGAGGGCATGGCCAACGGCCGGCTCGCGCGGCCCCACGCGCCGGACGCGCTGCGGGCCGTCGCCGCGGAGACCTCTCTCGACTGCGACGCGGTCGCTCTCGCGCTGATCCTGCGGCAGCCCTGGGCGGGCGTCGTGCTCTCGGGGGCGGCCACCGCCAACCAGCTCGCCTCGAACCTCCACGCCGCGGTCGTCGACCTCGACGACGACCAGCTCTCCCGGCTCGCCGCCCTCGTGGAGGAGCCGGGGGCGTACTGGGAGCGGCGCGGGCAGCTGCCCTGGCACTGAGCACCGCGCGCCCCGGTCGCATCGTCCGCGGGCCACTCGGACACTCCGAGCAGCCAACCCCGGGTGAAGCGTCCGCGGCTCACGCGAGCCGTTCGAGCACCGGTAGTTGACCGGAACTGTTCGAGCACGGCTCGTTCACCCGAGCCCTTCGCGCAGGGCTCGTCGTGCCGCCTGCCACGCGAATGAGACACGCATGCCCCCAATGAGACATGACTGTCTCACATGCGGTACCGTTGTCTCATGGCTGTCGACCGTGACCACGTGCTGCGCAGCGCAGCCGCCCTGCTCACCCGGAAATCCACCGCGACCATGGACGAGGTCGCGAAGGCCGCCGGGATCAGCCGGGCCACGCTGCACCGCCAGTTCGCCGGCCGCGACGCGCTCGTACGGGCCCTGGAGTCGCTCGGCATCGAGGAGTGCGAGGCCGCGCTGGACGCGGCCCGCCTCGACGACGGCTCCGCGCAGGAGGCCGTGCGCCGCTTGGTGCGGGAGCTGGAGAAGGTGGCCGGACTGCTCGCCTTCCTCTACACGGAGAACCAGCTGTTCGAGGGCGACGGGCAGCACGAGGGCTGGGCCCGGCTCGACGCCCGGATAGCGGCGCTGTTTTGGCGCGGTCAGCAGAGCGGCGAGTTCCGCATCGACCTCAGCCCGGCCTGGCTCACCGAGGCGCTCTACGGGCTGATGGCCTCGGCGGCCTGGGCCGTGACCGAGGGCCGGGTCGCCGCCAACGACTTCCACCACATGATCGTCGAGCTGCTGCTCGGCGGCGCGCTAAGGAGAGAGGAATCATGACCAGCACCCTGCAGCCGGCGCTCGCGACGGAGGTGCAGAAGCGCCCCGGTCGTTGGCTCGCGCTCTGCGTCCTCGTCCTCGCCGTGCTGCTGGTGGCCGTGGACGCCACCGTCCTCGGCCTCGCGACCCCGTACATCAGTGAGGACCTGGGGCCGTCCGGCACCCAGCTCCTGTGGATCGGTGACGTCTACTCCTTCGTCATCGCCGGTCTGCTCGTCTCCATGGGCAGTCTCGGCGACCGCATCGGACGCAAGAAGCTGCTGCTCGTCGGCGCGACGGCGTTCGGCCTGATATCCGTGCTCAACGCCTATGCCACGACACCCGAGATGATGATCCTGGCGCGGGCGCTGCTCGGTGTCGCGGGCGCGACCCTGATGCCGGCCACCCTCGCCCTGATCCGCAACATCTTCCACGACCCGCGCGAGCGCAGCCTCGCCATCGGCATCTGGGGTGCGACGGCCTCCGCGGGCACGGCGGTCGGTCCCGTCGTCGGCGGCTTCCTGCTCGAACACTTCTGGTGGGGTTCGGTCTTCCTCATCAACCTTCCGGTGATGGTGGTGCTCGTCCTCGTCGGCAGCAGGCTGCTGCCCGAGTCGAAGAGCCCGACCCATGGACCCTGGGACCTGATCAGCGTCACGCTCTCGCTCGTCGGTGTGATCGCCGCGGTGTACGCGGTCAAGGAGGTCGCCGCGCATGGGGCGAGCGGCGAGGCACTCGCCGCGGGCCTGCTGGGCGCCGGTGCGCTCTTCTGGTTCGTGCGCCGCCAACTGACCCTTCCTACACCCCTGTTGGACGTCCGTCTGTTCCGTAACCGGGGATTCTCCGGTGCCGTGCTCGCCGACCTGTTCACCGTGCTCGGCCTGTCCGGACTCGTGTTCTTCCTCTCCCAGTACCTGCAACTCGTGCAGGGCCGGGGGCCGTTCGAGGCCGGGCTCGCCGAAGTGCCCGCCGCTGTGGGCGCGGTGGCGGCCGGTCTGGTCGCGGGAAGGTTCGCGCGGCGGTTCTCCGTGCGCACCGTCGTCTCCGCCGGGCTCGCCGCGGTGGGTCTCGCGCTCGGCACGCTCACCCTGCTCGACCGGTCCACCGGCTATCCGCTGCTCGGTGCCGCGCTGCTGGTCGTCGGCATCGGCGCGGGCTTCTCGTTCACCGTCACCGCCGACGTCATCCTCTCCGCCGTCCCCAAGGACCAGGCGGGGGCCGCGTCCGCTGTGTCCGAGACGGCGTACGAACTCGGCGCGGCCCTCGGTATCGCCCTGCTCGGCTCGATCGTGACCGGCGTCTACGCGGGCTTCGCCGGGCCCGCGGGCACGCCGGCCGAGGCGCACGACTCGCTCGGCGGAGCGGTGGAGGCGGCCGGGAGCCTGCCCGCGCACACCTCCGAGGCGCTGCTGAGCGCGGCCAGGGAGTCCTTCGTGGACGGTCTGGCACTCGCGTCCGGCGCGGGCGCGGCGGTCCTGCTCGCCACCGCGGTGGCGGCGTGGTACCTCCTGCGCGGCCAGAAGCTGGAGGTGTAGGGGGCGTCAGGGGCACCCGGGGTTCGGGCCACCCGGGGTTGGGTCTACCCGGGGTTGGGTCTACCCGGGGTTGGGGTCTCCCCGGGTTCGGGTCTACCGGGTTCGGGCCACCCGGGCCCCTGTCGCCGGGCCCCTGTCACCCGGGCCCCTGTCACCCGGGTCCGGGCCGCCAGAGTCCGGGCCACCAGGGTCCGGCCACCCGAAGTCCGGCCCCGGGGCGGGGTGCCAGGCGCGGCCCGGTCCGGTCCGGGGCCGGGGCGGCGCCGATCGGCATCCGCCGGAACCGTACAAAACGGGTGGGCCCCGACCGGCAACTGCCGGTCGGGGCCCACCCCTGTGCGATGTAGCGGGGCCCGGTGAAGGGCTAGGCGGCCTTCGCCTTGGTGGCGTACATGTCGACGTACTCCTGGCCGGACAGCCGCATGACCTCGGTCATCACGGAGTCGGTCACGGCGCGCAGCACATAACGGTCGCGGTCCATGCCCTCGTACCGCGAGAACTCCATGGCCGCGCCGAAGCGGACCGTGACCCGGCCCGGCCGCGGGATCCCCGCGCCGCCCGGCTGGAGCTTGTCCGTGCCGATCATCGCGAACGGGACGACCGGGGCGCCGGTCATCAGGGTGAGCCGGGCCATGCCGGTGCGGCCGCGGTACAGGCGGCCGTCGGGGGAGCGGGTGCCCTCGGGGTAGATCCCGAAGACCTTGCCCTCCTCCAGGATGCGGCGGCCGGTCATCAGCGCCGCCACGCCACCGTTGGCGCCGTCCCGGTCCACCGGGATCATGCCGACGCCGGTGAAGAACCACGCCATCAGGCGGCCCTTGAGGCCCTTGCCCGTGACGTACTCGTCCTTGCCGATGAAGAGCACCTGCCGGTCGCAGACCAGCGGAAGGATCATCGAGTCGATGAAGGTGAGGTGGTTGCCGGCCAGGATCACCGGGCCGTCGCCCGGGATGTGCTCCACGCCCTCCACCCGTGGGCGGAACATCAGGCGCATGATCGGTCCGAGCACTGCCTTGATGAGCGCGAAGCGGGACAACGGGCCCTCCGGTGTCAAGGGATCGGTATGGAGTCTGTGCAGGTGAGGACGATACTCGCGGTTCCCGGGTGATTGCACATCGGGTTCATCGACCGGATACGCACTGTTGACCTACGTTTACCTGCGGTGGCGCGCCTGTGGGCGCCCGACATCGGGCCGACACGATGTGACGGACATCGCGCGTCGCACCGGCGAACGGGTGACCCCGTCATGGTTCGCCGCTCGTTCGCCGCACTCCGACGCGTACCCCCGACCGCCGGACCGAAGCCGACGGACCGTCAGGTTCCGTATCCCGTACGACATCCAGGGTCACCCACGTGTTCGGTCGCAGGCCTCCCTCCCGTCACACCTGGGCACCTACGATCGTCCCGCTTCGACAGGCAGGGCACCTACGGCGGGAGGAGCGCTCATGGGAGCGCAGGAGTCGAACGGTCAGGAGCGGGGCACGGCGCGGCGGGCGCTGCTGGGAGCCGCGGTGCTCGGGGCGGGCGGAGCCGTCCTCGGCCTGCCCGGCGCGGCGGGAGCGGACGAACGGCACGGGGGCGGTGGCTACCGGAGCCTGCCCAGACCGACGGTCATCGGTCACCGCGGGGCCAGCGGCTACCGGCCGGAGCACACCTTCGGCTCGTACCAGCTGGCCCTCGACCTCGGCGCCGACGTCGTCGAGGCCGGCGACCTGGTGCCCACCAAGGACGGCCACCTCGTATGCCGTCACGAGCCGGAAATCGGCGGGACGACGGACGTCTCGGCGCACCCGGAGTTCGCCGACCGCAAGACCACCAAGACGCTCGACGGGGTCGCCACCACCGGCTGGTTCACCGAGGACTTCACCCTCGCCGAGCTGAAGACCCTGCGGGCCGTCGAGCGCATCCCCGCCAACCGCCCGCACAACACCCTCTACAACGGCCGCTGGGAGATCCCCACCTTCGAAGAGGTGCTCCGCTGGCAGGACGAGCAGACCCGCAAGCGCGGCAAGCAGGTCTGGATCTATCCCGAGACCAAGCACCCCACCTACTTCCGGAAGCTCGGCCTCGGCCTGGAGGAGCGGGTCGCCAGGCTGCTGCGCAAGTACGGCAAGGACAAGAAGGACTCGCCGGTCATCCTCCAGTCCTTCGAGCCGAGCAGCATCGAGCGGCTCGACAAGCTCGTCGGCAACCCGCTCGCCGTCCTGCTGTCGGCCGCGAACACCCGCCCCTGGGACTTCGTCGAGGCGGGAGACCCCCGCACGGTCGCCGACCTCGTCAGGCCGGAGGGCCTGAAGTGGATTGCCTCGTTCGCGCAGGGCATCGGCCCCACGCTCGACCTGATCATCCCGAAGGACGCGGCCGGCAACCTCACCCAGCCGACCACCCTCGTCGCCGACGCGCACCGGGCGGGCCTGATCCTGCACCCGTACACGATGCGCAACGAGAACCCCTTCCTGCCCGCGAGCTTCCGCAGGGGCACCGCCGCGGACGCCTACGGGGACGCCTTCGGCGCCTTCAAGGTGTACTTCGAGACGGGCATCGACGGCGTCTTCTCCGACAACGCGGACACCGCCCTGCTGGCCCGCGCGGACTTCCTCAAGGGGTGAGTCCGGCCCCCCGGGCAGTCGAGGACGCGTCCGGGCGACGAGACCGGCGCCCGGCCGTCAACGGATGACCCGGTCACCCCGGATGGGGTGACAACCGGCCGCTCCGGCAACCTCCTGCCGGGGCGGCCGCGTCGTGCCGCACATGACCCACGAGCTGGTTTCCGCCCTGCGACCGCTCCTCGCCGCCGAGGCGTCGGCGGAGGCCCACGCGACCGGCGCGGAGAGCGGCGATCTGGAACAGGCCGTCTGGCTGCGCCTCCTGGAGCGCCTGGACGCGACGGGACCGCCCGTCGACCCGCAGCGCTGGGTGCGCCGAGCCGTGCGCTCCGAGGCGCGCCTGAGCCGTCGCAGGGCCCACGCCGAGCAGCCGTACGCCGTCGAGCCCGCGGACGACAGCGACTCCGGGCCCGAGGAGCGGGCGATGACCGCCGAGCGCCGTCGCGAGCTCCACGACGCCGTGCGCCGGCTGCCCGGCCGCTGCCCCGGCCTGATGGCCGCCCTGCTCTCCCCGGACGACCTCACCTACCGGGAGATCGCAGGTGAGTTGGGTATCTCACAGGGGAGTCTTGGTCCGGAACGTTCCAGATGCCTGGGATGTCTGCGTCGTTTGCTGACGGTGGAGGTTGCGGCCCGCTGACGACGGGGATAGGAGTGAGGGACGACCGGTGGAACAGGTGAGCGGGAGGCATGCACACATGGGCATGAGCGTGACCATCTCGGCGGCGACCGAGCAGGACGCAGAACAGATCCTGAAGCTGCAGTACCTCTGCTACCAGAGCGAGGCCGAGCTGTACGGCGACTACGGCATCGAGCCGCTCACGCAGCCGCTCGACTCGCTCAGGGCGGAACTGGCGGGCGGCACCGTACTGGTGGCCCGGCTCGGCGACGAGGTGGTGGCCTCGGTACGCGGCGCCGTCGACGCCGACGGCACGGCCCGCATCAACAAACTCATCGTGCATCCGCGCATGCAGCGGCACGGCCTCGGCGGGCGCCTGCTCGCCGCGATCGAGACGCGGCTAGGCGCCGATGGGGCGGCCAAGTCCTTCCAGCTCTTCACCGGCCACCGCAGCGAGCGCAACCTGCGTCTGTACCGCAAGCACGGCTACGCGCCCGTCTCCCAGGAGCGGGTGGGCGAGCGTATGACGCTGGTGACCCTGGCCAAGGGCGCCGACACCGGCGCGTACGCCACCAGCGCCTAGCGGTCGCCGAACGCCACACCCTGCTGGTCGGCGGTCGTACGCGCCTTGCGCAGCCAGTACATCGCCGACAGCGGCAGCAGCACCGGGATGAAGAGATAGCCCATGCCGTAGTCCGACCACACCGTGGCGTCGGGGAAGGCGGACGGCTCGACCAGCGTCCAGGTCCCGACGATCAGCACGCCCGCGAGCTCGGCGGCGCAGCACACCAGCGCCGCCCTCCGCGCCGTCTCGCCGCCGCGCACGAGCGAGTACGTGATGAATCCGTAGACGAGACCGGCGACCGCGGAGAGCGAGTAGGCGAGCGGCGCCTTGTCGAACTCCGTGGAGATCTGCACGGCGGACCGCGAGACGGCGCCGACCACCATCACGCCGTACAGCCACAGCAGCAGCATGCCGGGGCCGGTGATGAGCCGCGTGCGCTTCTTCTCCGCCGGCCGCGCGGCCGGATCCCCGTTCCGTTCGTCCCGTTCGTCCCGCTCGTCCCGAGGCACGGTCGTGTTCTCCTCCGTGGCCGTCATCTCAGCCTCCCCAGATGTCGTAGAGCCGTACTTCGAGCACGGCGAGAACGACGCCGCCGGCCGCCACCGTGACCGAACCCCAGCGGGTGCGCTCCGCCAGCGACATGAACCCCGCGGCGGGAACGCACGCGAAGGCGCCGAGCAGATACGCCACGAAGATCGTCGTGCCCTGCTCCGGCTTCTCGCCGCGCGCCAGCTGGACCACGCCGATCACCAGCTGGATCACGGCGAGCAGCGACACCACGGCCATGCCGATGAAGTGCCAGTCCTTGGTCGGCTGATCACGGTAGGCGGCCCAGCCGCACCAGGCGGCGAGCGCGAGCGCGGCGACGGCCGTCGCGACCGTCAGGGCATCAAACATGCCGCGACCCTATTACGGGCCAAAAGACCCGATGCGCTCGCCCCCGGGGTGCCCCTTAGGGTCGAAGGCATGAAGATCCACGCTGAAGCCCTCCTGTTCGACAACGACGGAACCCTCGTCTCGTCCATCGAGTCGGTGAACCGCTGCTGGACGCGGTGGGCACAGGAGTACGGGATCACCCCCGAGGACTTCGCCAGGATCGGACTGCACGGCCGCCCCGCCGCCGAGATAGCCGCCGACCTGCTGCCCGCCGGCCTCGTCCCCGAGGCACTCGCCCGTATCGAGCGGCTGGAGGTCGAGGACGTGCCGGGCGGGGTCGTGCCGCTGCCCGGCACCCTCGCGCTGCTCGCCGCGCTGCCCGCCGAGCGCTGGGCCGTCGTCACCTCGGCCACCCGGCGGCTGGCCGAGGCCCGGCTCGACGAGGTCGGGATCCGCCCCAAGACGATGATCACCGCCGACGACATCACCCGGGGCAAGCCCGACCCCGAGCCCTATCTGCTCGCCGCCCGCGAACTGGGCGTCGACCCTGCCCGCTGCGTCGTCTTCGAGGACGCCCCCGCCGGGCTCCGGGCGGGCCGGGCGGCCGGCATGACCACCGTGGCGTTGGCCACAACGCACCAGGCCCACGAGCTGGACGCCGACCTCGTCGTCCAGGACCTCTCCGCCCTGTCCGTACTGGTCACGGATGCCGGTGTGGAGATCTCCGTCCGGGACTGAACCGCGTCCACCGCTGTCCGCTATTCGGACAGCGGTGGCGGGCCCCGGCCCCCGATCTGCTTTACTTCCTTCCATGACCACGACGAGCTGCCGCATCCTTGCGACCGAGGCGACCATGACGCCCGGTGCTCGTTGTATGTGTCGAATGTGCGCCTGCTAGAGGGCCCTCGCACCACCGCCTGATCCCGCGCCCCGAAGCGGGATAGCCGCGCCCTGTGTCCGTACCGCGTACGTGACCGGGCTGCCCCGCGCACACGTTCTCCTTCCGGTTCCATCGCCATCGCGAGAACCGTGCCGCGTTCCCGACCGAATGCACCCGTGCCCGGCGCACACCCACGCCCTGCACTCGACAGTGACGGAAACCCCAGTGATCACGACAACGGGCCTCACCAAGGTCTACCGCTCGCGCGGCCGTGAAGTGACCGCCCTCGACGGCGTCGATCTGCATGTCCGCGAAGGCGAGGTGTACGGCGTCATCGGCCAGTCCGGCGCCGGCAAGTCCTCGCTCATCCGCTGCGTCAACCTCCTGGAGCGTCCCACCTCCGGCACGGTCACCGTCGCCGGCCAGGACCTCACCGCCCTCGTCGGCCGCGGTCCGCGTGCGGGCCGGGAACTGCGCCGGGCGCGCAGCCGGATCGGCATGGTCTTCCAGCACTTCAACCTGCTGTCCTCGCGGACCGTCCAGGACAACGTCGAGCTGCCGCTCGAGATCCTCGGCTTCTCCGGGAAGGAGCGCAGCCGCAAGGCGCTCGAACTGCTCGACCTGGTAGGCCTGTCCGACAAGGCCCGGTCCTACCCGGCCCAGCTCTCCGGCGGTCAGAAGCAGCGCGTCGGCATCGCCCGGGCGCTCGCCGGCGACCCGAAGGTGCTGCTCTCCGACGAGGCGACCAGCGCCCTCGACCCGGAGACCACCCGCTCCATCCTCCAGCTGCTGCGCGACCTGAACCGCCAGCTGGGCCTCACCGTCCTGCTCATCACCCACGAGATGGACGTCGTCAAGACGATCTGCGACTCGGCCGCGCTGATGGAACAGGGCCGCATCGTCGAGTCCGGCACCGTCAGCGAGCTCCTCGCGACGCCCGGCTCCGAGCTGGCCTCCGCGCTCTTCCCGGTCAGCGGCGACGCCTCCGGCGACGACCGCACCGTCATCGACGTCACCTTCCACGGAGAGGCGGCGACCCAGCCCGTCATCTCGCAGCTCTCGCGCACCTACAACATCGACATCTCGATCCTCGGCGCCGCGATGGACACCGTCGCGGGCAAGCAGGTCGGCCGGATGCGCATCGAACTGCCCGGCCGCTACGAGGACAACGTCGTGCCGATCGGCTTCCTCCGCGAGCAGGGCCTGCAGATCGACATCCAGGGCCAGGAGCCCGTTCTGGTGAAGGAAGGTGCCCTGTGACCTGGTCGGAGATGCAGCCGCTGCTGTCCCAGGCGTGTTGGGACACGCTCTACATGGTCGGCTGGTCCACGCTGATCGCGATCGTCGGCGGTCTGCCGCTCGGCATCCTGCTGGTCCTCACCGACCGCGGCGGACTCCTGCAGAACGTGGTCGTGAACAAGGTCGTCGGGCAGGTCGTGAACGTCGCCCGCTCGCTGCCCTTCATCATCCTGATGGTCGCGCTGATGAGCTTCACGCGGACGATCACGGGAACGACCATCGGGCGGGACGCGGCGATCGTGCCGCTCGCCGTCGGCGCGATCCCGTTCTTCGCGCGGCTGGTCGAGACGTCGGTCCGCGAAGTGGACGGCGGACTCGTCGAGGCCGTGCAGTCGATGGGCGGCAACACCTGGACCGTCGTCCGCAGGGTCCTCGTACCCGAGTCGCTGCCGTCGCTGATCTCCTCCGCGACCACCACGATCGTCGCTCTCATCGGCTACTCGGCGATGGCCGGCACGGTCGGCGCCGGCGGTCTCGGCGACATCGCGATCCGCTACGGCTACCAGCGCTTCGAGACCGGAATGATGTGGATCACGGTCGCCATCCTGGCGGTCGTCATCTCGCTCATCCAGTTCGCCGGCGACTACGCGGCCCGCGGGCTGCACCGGCGCGGCGGGCACTCCGGCGCCGCCCCGAAGCTGCGGTTCCTGAAGTCCAGGGAGCCCGCCGCCGCGGACGTCGGCAAGGTCGCCTGAACCCTCCCGGGAGCCTGCCGCAGGCCCCGTGCTTCCCCCGCAGACTTCCCCGTTCACCCCATGACGGGGCAGCTTCACCCATAAGGAAAGGCACTTTTCGTGCGTAACACCGCCAAGATCACCACCGCCGTCCTCGCCGCCGGAGCCCTCACCCTGGGGCTCTCCGCCTGCGGCTCGGACAAGGACTCGTCCTCCTCCTCGGCCGACACGAGCGGGCCGCTCGTCGTCGCCGCCAGCCCGGTCCCGCACGCCGAGATCCTCAACTACATCAAGGACCACCTGGCGAAGAAGGCCGGCCTCGACCTTGAGGTCAAGGAGTTCCAGGACTACATCGTGCCGAACACGGCGACCGAGGACGGCTCGGTGGACGCCAACTACTTCCAGAACCAGCCGTACCTGGACGACTTCAACCAGAAGCGCGGCACGCACATAGTGCCCGTCGTCACGGTGCACCTGGAGCCGCTCGGCCTCTACTCCCACAAGGTGAAGAGCACCGACGCCCTGAAGAGCGGTGCGACCGTCGCGGTCCCGAACGACGCGGTCAACGAAGCGCGTGCCCTGAAGCTGCTCGCGTCCAAGGGGCTGATCACCCTCAAGGACGACGCCGGTAACGCGGCGACCCCGCAGGACATCTCGAAGAACCCGAAGAACCTCAAGTTCAAGGAGGTCGAGGCGGCTCAGACCCCGCGCTCCCTGGACGACGTGGACGCGGCGGTCATCAACGGCAACTACGCCATCGCCGCCGACCTCAAGCCCGCCGAGGACGCCCTCGTCCTGGAGTCGGCGACGAACAACCCGTACGGCAACTTCCTCGCCGTCAAGAAGGGCAACGAGGACGACCCGCGCGTGAAGAAGCTCGCGAAGCTCCTCACGTCGCCCGAGGTCAAGAAGTTCATCGAGGACAAGTACGCCGGCTCCGTCATCCCGTCCTTCAAGTAGGCGCGGACCGGGGGAAGAAGAGCGAGGAGGGCGGCGGCGAGGGCTCGGCCCCGGAGGCCGGCCACGGCCGGCGGCCCCCCTCGTCACCGCACGGGGTCCACTCCATTACCCGGAGTGGACCCCGTTGTGCCGTTCAGTGGTTTCATGCTGCATGCTGGGCAGTTCAGCGGACCCGACGGTATATCAGGTCCGAAGTCCCCGACGGTTACGGAGCGTCGCATGACGAGCACCTTCCCCGACATCTCCATCAGCACGGAGCGGTTGGTCCTGCGTGCGCTCCACCAGGACGACGTGCCCGCGCTGGCCGAGATGATGAACGACGAGATGGTCGCGGCCTGGACGTCGATCCCGCAGCCGTTCACGGAGGACGGTGCCCGCGGCTGGGTCGACGACTACGCGCCCACGGAGCGCGCGGAGGGCCGCGGACTCGACCTCGCCGTCACGGAGTTCCTCACCCAGCGCCTGGTCGGCGTCATCCAACTCGGCAAGACGAACTGGCGCGTTCGCTCCACGGAACTCTCCTACATCATCGCCCCCTGGGCGCGCGGCGAGGGCTACGCGTCCGAAGCCGCGCTCGCCACCGCCCGGTGGCTCTTCCGCGAGCAGAAGTTCGAGCGCATCGAGCTGCGCACGGCCGCCGACAACACCGCCTCGCAGCAGGTCGCCCAGAAGATCGGCTGCATCAGTGAGGGTGTGCTGCGCAACGCCTGCATAGCGCGCACCCGGACCGAGGACGGCACCTGGGTCGAAGTGCGCACCGACTTCATCGTGTGGAGCCTGCTGCCGGAGGACCTCGACGGCGTGGGCGAGCGCCTCGCCGACAGCGGCGGATACACATCGTTCAACGACTGGGCCTGACCCGGCCCGGCAGCCGTACGGCACTCCGCGCGCCGGTCCGTCACCGGCGTACCGGAGCGGTCGCGACGAGTCATGTGGATGGACGGGCGTTCCCCCACCGGACCCCGGGGCACGGACCGGGACCACGGTCCGGGAAGGGCGGGACCGCTCCCGCGCCACACCGCCCGGCCCGGCATCGGCCTTGCCGCACCAGGTACCCTCACGGAGCCCGCCCGGGCTGCACCTGACGACCTGCGAAGACCCTCTGGAGACTGACGACGATGGCCGACCGGGTCACGGTGATCGGCTGGGACGGCTCGCCGCTGACCGCCGCGGCGCGCTCGGCTCTCGCTGCCGCCACGCTGGTGGCCGGCGCGGCCCACCATCTCGCACTCCCCGAAGTGCCGGAGAGCGCCGAACGCATCCGTCTCGGCAGCGTCGGCCTCGCCGCCCGCCGGATCGCGGGCCACCGTGGCACCGCCGTCGTCCTGGCCGACGGGGACCCGGGATTCTTCGGCGTCGTACGCGCCCTGCGCGCACCCGAGTTCGGCCTGGAGGTCGAAGTCGTGCCCGCCGTCTCCTCGGTGGCCTCCGCCTTCGCCCGCGCCGGAATGCCCTGGGACGACGCACAAGTGGTCGTCGCACATAGCCGCACCCTGCGACGCGCGGTGAATGTATGCCGAGCCCACACCAAGGTCGCTGTCCTCACCTCACCCGGCGCCGGACCCGCCGAACTCGGGCTGCTGCTCGAAGGAGTGCACCGCACCTTCGTCATCTGCGAGGAGCTCGGCACCGCCCGCGAACAGGTCACGATCCTGACCTCGGACAAGGCGGCCGACCACACCTGGCGCGACCCGAACGTCGTGATCGTGATCGGCGGCTTCGTGGCCGCGGCCGAAGGGGGCGGCTGGATCGCCGGCCGGGAGCCCGGCGGCGGACCGCGCGGCTGGGCGCTGCCCGCCGGGGCGTACGGCGGCGCACTCGGCGAGGGCGAGACGGATCTGCTCCGGGCCGCCCAACTCGCCCGCCTGGGGCCCCGCGTCGGCGACCTCGTCTGGGACATCGGCTCCGGCAGCGGCGCGTTCGCCACCGAGGCCGCCCGCACCGGTGCCGCCGTCATCGCCGTCGACCGCAGTCCGGGCGCCTGCACCCGCACGGAACACTCCGCCCGCCGCTTCGGCGTCCAGATGCAGATCGTGCACGGCAGCGCCCCGCACGTCCTGGAAGACCTGCCCGAACCCGATGTCGTCCGCGTCGGCGGCGGGGGAGCGGCGGTCGTCTCCGCCGTCGCCGACCGCCGGCCCCAGCGCATCGTCACGCACGCCGCCACCCGAGACGCCGCCGAACTCATCGGCCGCGATCTGACCGAGCACGGCTATGAGGTCGAGTGCGCCCTCATTCAGTCCGTCGAACTCGATACAAGGGCCTGGACGGAGAAGGAGCGGAGCGTCGCGTTCCTGCTCAGCGGCCGTTTGCCGGATCGCGCCCCGTGATCCTGTTGTCGTACCGCGCGCGGTAGGCTGGCCGATCGTTGTACCGCTCCCGGGGGGTCGGCCTTTCGTGGGCCAATGTCCGGAAAACCCGCCCGTTTTGAGGCGTGTGTGGTACGGCAGAACCGGAGGACGCGCAACGTGGCGCAGTCCACAGCGGGCGCTCGCGGATCAACCTGTCGCGAGGGCGGTACGACCGGGACAATGCCAGTTAATGGCTTTGTCGTCTTTGTTGGCCGGTCGTTCGTGCCGCTGGGCACGCACGCTCGTTCTTCACTGTGGGGCGGTCGGTGCGCCGTTCCGGGCGAGCTGGACTTGGAAGCACTAACCGATGGGCGAGGGGTACGCATGACCGACACCGGCCAGGTCCCGGGCGAGGGATTGCCGGAGAACGCAGGCATGGTGGAGCAGCCGGGCGTCACCACGCCGGGCGCGTACACCTACCTCGACCCCTCCGATAGCCCCGCCGAGGACGACGACCTGCTTCTGATGCCCGGAGCGCCCGGTGCCCAGGGCGCCTGGGGCAACGAGGTGCCGCCGCCGGCCCCGATGCCCTTCACCGACGAGCCCGGCCCGCACGAGACGGCCGGACGGGACAGCGGCGCGGTCGACCTCGGCGCCGTCCGCGCGCCGAATCCCGTGCCCGTACCGCAGCCCGTGGCGCCCCGTCGCCCGCTGCACCTCGGCCCGCCCACGCCGGACGGCTCCTCCAGCCCCGTGCGCTCCCTGGCCGACCGCGGACCCGCGGGCGCGCGCCCGGGCCCCATGGCCGCCCCCGTCTCTCCCGTACGGCACGCCGGTCCGCCTACGGCCGGTCCCGAGTACCTGGACGTGGCCCAGCTCGGCGAGGCCGCTCCCCAGGGCGCTGTGCCGTGGGGGACTCCGCCGGTCGGGTTCGAGGCGACGGCTGCAGAAACGGTCGTCCCGGAGGCGGGACCGCTGCCCGCGTCCGCCCTGGACGTGGAGGCCGGACCGGTTCCCGAACCGCAGGCGGCGGAGGCCGAGCAGGTGCCGGGGTTCGTCGCGGCGCCCTTCGTCCATGACCAGGCCCTGACGCCGGACACGGCGCTGACGCCGGACGCGGCCCTGACGCCGGACGGCGCCCAGGCGCCGATGCCGCAGACCCACGAAGCGCCGCTCGACCTCCAGGACCCCGCGGACGAACAGGCTCCCGAACCCGTGCCCGCGACGGACGGCTCGCCGGCCGCCCCGCTCCCCGACGCCCCGCAGTTCGCGGACGTCGCGCAGATCCCGGACGCCCCGCACACCCTCGGCGCGCCGGCCACCACCGAAGCTGCCGAGCCGGCCGGATCCGCCGAGCCCACGGGTGGCGACGCGCAGGTGTCGGCGCACGACGCCACGCCGGTGCAGATCCCCGCGGACGTCGAGCAGGTCGCGCCCGCGCAGGACCTCGCTCCGGCCGAGGACGTCGCCGCCGCGCAGGCCCCTCAGGCGGTCCCGCCGCAGATCGCCGACCAGGAGACGCACGCAGCGGACCCGGCCGAGCCCGTGGCCGCGGACGCGGAGTTCGCCGAACCCGCTGTCCACATGCCGGAACCGGCAGTCCGATTCGCGGACGCGGTGCCTCAGCCGGAGACCGAGCAGCCCCCCGCCGCCCCGCACGTCTTCGAGGCCCCGGAGTCCGCGCTGTCGGCACTCTCCGCGCGGGCGGCGGAAGCCTCGCACGGCGGGCCGGGCATCGGCCTCGAAGGCTTCCAGGCCCAGCAGTTCACGGACCGGGCCGCGTTCGCCGAGAACGGATCCGCTCTCTCCGGGGACGCCACCGCGCTCTCGGAGAACGGCGCCTTCGCCCACAACGGCGTCGTCTTCCCCGAGCCCAGCGGCAACGAGGCCCTGCACGGCGTACCGGTGGGCGTGACCGCGCACGCGGAGGTCTCCCACGGAGAGCAGCACCACCCGGGCGCCCTGGACGCGGCGGCCGCTCCCGGACACCCCGGTGCGCCCTTCGTGCCCCAGGGTGACCAGGGCGTCGGCCGGTTCGTGCCCGTGGACGGCACCGTGCCGACCACGCCGCACCTGGCCCCGACCCCGCCGCACGCCATGACCGTGCCGCCCCTCCCCTTCGAGGAGGAGCAGCCGCCGGCCCAGGAGCCCGCGGAGGCGTCGATCGTCGTGGCGCCCGCCCCGGTCGAGGAGACCACCGAAGGGACCGAGGAGACCGTCGAAGGGATCGAGGAGACCGCCGAAGGGATCCTGGAGACCTCCGTCACGGAGGCGGAGCCGATCGCTCCGGCGCCCGTGCCCGCACCGCGGGAAGCGGAGGCCCTGCCCGAGGTCACCCCCGAGCCCGCCCCTGTACCGGAACTCGCGGTCGAGCCGGAACCCGTAGTCGCACAGCAAGCGGAGGACCTGCGCACCCAGGTCGCCGACCAGGAAGAGAGCACGGCCGTAGTGGAAGACGTACGAGAGTCCACCGGTCCGGCGGCCCCCGGCTACGACGACGCCGAGCGCGAGGCCGTGTTGCGGGTGATGCGCGAACGTCGTGACATCCGCAACGGCTTCCGCAGCGACCCGATCCCGCACGACGTGCTGCTGCGCGTCCTGGAGGCCGCGCACACCGCGCCGTCCGTCGGCCACTCCCAGCCCTGGGACTTCGTCGTCATCCGCTCCGCCGACACCCGGCGCGGCATGCACGAACTCGCCCAGCGCCAGCGCGAGGCCTACGCCAAGTCCCTGCCCAAGGGCCGCGCCAAGCAGTTCAAGGAACTGAAGATCGAGGCCATCCTCGACACCCCGGTCAACATCGTCGTCACCGCCGACCCGACCCGGGGCGGCCGCCACACCCTCGGCCGCCACACCCAGCCGCAGATGGCCCCGTACTCCTCCGCGCTCGCGGTCGAGAACCTGTGGCTCGCGGCCCGTGCCGAGGGCCTCGGCGTCGGCTGGGTCAGCTTCTTCGACGAGCGGGAGATGGTCCGCGCGCTGGGCCTGCCCGAGCACCTCGACGTGGTCGCCTACCTCTGCGTCGGATACGTCGACGAGTTCCCCGACGAGCCCGAGCTCATGCAGGCCGGCTGGTCCAAGCGCCGCCCCCTGTCGTGGGTCGTGCACGAGGAGACGTACGGCCGCCGCGCCCTGCCCGGCGAGGAGCCGCACGACCTGCTCGCCGAGACGGTCTCCAACATCCGCCCCCTGGACGCCAAGGCGCTGGGCGAGGCGTGGGAGCGCCAGAAGCGGATGACCAAGCCCGCGGGCGCCCTCGGCATGCTGGAGATCATCTCCGCGCAGCTGTCGGGCCTGTCCCGGATGTGCCCGCCGCCGATCCCGGAGCCTGCCGCCGTCGCGATCTTCGCGGGCGACCACGGCGTGCACGCCCAGGGCGTCACCCCGTGGCCGCAGGAGGTCACCGGGCAGATGGTGGCCAACTTCCTGGGCGGCGGCGCGGTCTGCAACGCGTTCGCCAACCAGGTGGGCGCCGAGGTCTGCGTCATCGACGTGGGCGTCGCCTCCGACCTGCCGGCCACACCGGGCCTGCTGCCCCGCAAGGTCCGCGCGGGCACCGCCGACATGACGACGGGTCCCGCCATGACCCGCGAAGAGGCGATCGCGGCGCTCGAGGTGGGCATCGAGACGGCCCGCGACCTGGTCGCCGCGGGCAACAAGGCGCTGCTGACCGGTGAGATGGGTATCGCCAACACGACCGCCTCGGCGGCCCTGATCTCGGTCTTCACCGGCGCCGACCCCGCCGAGGTGACGGGCCGTGGTACGGGCATCAACGACGAGACCCTGGCCCGCAAGACCGAGGTCGTCCGCCGTGCCATCGACTTCCACCAGCCGGACCCGGCCGACCCGATCGGTGTCCTCGCGGCGATCGGCGGCCTCGAGCACGCCGCCATGGTCGGCCTCCTCCTCGGCGGCGCCTCCCTGCGCACGCCGGTGATCCTGGACGGCGTCAGCGCCGGCGCCGCCGCACTGGTGGCCCGCGCCATCGCCCCCGAGGTCCTGGCCGCCTGCATCGCGGGCCACCGCAGCGCGGAGCCCGGTCACGTGGCCGCCCTGAACAAGCTGGGCCTGCGCCCCCTGATCGACCTGGACCTGCGCCTGGGCGAGGGCACCGGCGCCCTCCTGGCCCTGCCCATCGTCCAGAGCGCGGCACGGGCGATGCACGAGGTCGCGACGTTCGACTCGGCCGGGGTGACCGAGAAGTAGGCCGACGGCGCCGGGTGGGCCGGGCGAGCGTTCCGCGCTGCCCGCTCGGCCCCGCCGTAGTCTGGACCCCTACCGAAAAACCCCACGTCAGGGCCGCTCCAAAGCCGCAGCGCGCCCGCCCGCACCGCCTGCCCGTACGAGGAGCCGCACCTCCATGGCCGAACACCCCGCCTACCCCGTAGGCCTCCGCCTCGCCGGCCGTCGCGTCGTCGTCCTCGGCGGTGGCCAGGTGGCCCAGCGCCGGCTGCCCGCGCTCATCGCGGCGGGCGCGGACATCCACCTCGTGTCACCGCAGGCGACCCCGTCCGTCGAGGCGATGGCGGACGCGGGCGAGATCACCTGGACGCGGCGCCCGTACGAGGAGGGCGACCTCGCCGACGCCTGGTACGCGCTGATCGCCACGAGCGACTCCCGGGCCAATGCCGACGCCTCGGCGGAGGCCGAGCGCCACCGCGTCTGGTGCGTCCGCTCGGACGACGCCGACGCCGCGACGGCCTGGACCCCGGCCACCGGTCACAGCGAGGGCGTGACCGTCGCCGTCCTCACCACGAACTCCAAGGGCCGCGACCCCCGCCACACCGCCGCGATCCGCGACGCCGTGGTCGAGGGGCTGCGCGACGGCACCCTCGTCGCACCGCACCACCGCACCCGTACCCCCGGCGTCGCCCTGGTCGGCGGAGGTCCGGGCGACCCCGACCTGATCACGGTCCGCGGCCGCCGGCTGCTCGCCGAGGCCGACGTGGTCATCGCCGACCGCCTCGGTCCCCGAGACCTGCTCGCCGAACTCCCGCCGCACGTCGAGGTGATCGACGCGGCGAAGATCCCGTACGGCCGGTTCATGGCCCAGGAGGCCATCAACAACGCGCTCATCGAGCACGCCAGGCAGGGCAAGTCCGTCGTCCGGCTGAAGGGCGGCGACCCGTTCGTCTTCGGCCGCGGCATGGAGGAGGCCCAGGCGCTCGCCGAGGCAGGCATCGCCTGCACGATCGTGCCCGGCATCTCCAGCTCGATCTCGGTGCCGGGCGCCGCGGGCATCCCGGTCACCCACCGGGGTGTCGCACACGAGTTCACCGTGGTCAGCGGCCATGTCGCGCCCGACGACGAGCGCTCCCTCGTCGACTGGCCCGCGCTCGCCAAGCTGCGCGGCACCCTCGTCGTCCTCATGGGCGTCGACAAGATCGGCAGGATCGCCGACACGCTCGTCGCGCACGGCAAGCCGGCCGACACCCCCGTCGCCCTCGTCCAGGAGGGCACGACCGCGGCGCAGCGCCGTGTCGACGCCACCCTGGCCACCGTCGCCGAGACCGTCCGAGCCGAGGATGTGAGGCCGCCCGCGGTCATCGTCATCGGCGAGGTCGTGAACGCAGGCTCCGGACTTCCCGAGTAACCACGGGTAACCCAACCCGTTCCCAGCCGTTGGCACCGCACCCAGGACAAGGCAGTATCACCCTGTGGCCGATCTCATCACCGTCGAGAACCCCGACGACCCGCGTCTGCGCGACTACACGGGCCTGACCGACGTGGAACTGCGCCGCAAGCGCGAACCCGCCGAGGGCCTGTTCATCGCCGAGGGCGAGAAGGTCATCAGACGGGCCAAGGACGCAGGGTACGAGATGCGTTCGATGCTGCTGTCCGCCAAGTGGGTCGACGTCATGCGCGACGTCATCGACGAACTCCCGGCCCCCGTCTACGCGGTCAGCCCGGAGCTCGCCGAGCAGGTCACCGGCTATCACGTGCACCGGGGAGCGCTCGCCTCCATGCAGCGCAAGCCGCTGCCGACGGCGGACGAGCTGCTGCGGTCCGCGCGCCGGGTCGTCGTCATGGAGTCGGTCAACGACCACACCAACATCGGCGCCATCTTCCGCTCCGCCGCCGCCCTCGGCATGGACGCGGTGCTGCTCTCCCCGGACTGCGCGGACCCCCTCTACCGCCGTTCCGTGAAGGTCTCGATGGGTGCGGTCTTCTCGGTCCCCTACGCCCGTCTCGACGCCTGGCCCAAGAGCCTGGAATCGGTGCGCGACGCCGGGTTCAACCTGCTCGCCCTCACCCCGGACGAGAAGGCCAGGTCTCTCGACGAGGCCGCCCCGCACCGGATGGACCGCGTCGCCCTGATGCTCGGCGCGGAGGGCGACGGCCTGTCCACCCGGGCCCTGATGGCGGCCGACGAGTGGGTCCGCATCCCGATGGCCCACGGCGTCGACTCCCTGAACGTCGGAGCGGCGGCCGCGGTCGCCTTCTACGCGGTGGCGACGGGCCGCCCGGAGAGCTGACGTCCGCGCGGGGGCTCGGCCGCCCTCGCCACCGACGTGCGTGACCGGTCCCGCGTCCGCGGTGTGACCGACCGGACCGGGTCCTAGGCGTCCCGGTGGACCTGGCTCCGGTCCGTCCCGGCCGTCGACGCGCCGGTGGGCCGCGGCTCGTAGGACGACTGCTCCTGGCGTACGTCCTTGCGCGGGACCCCGTCGTCGAGCCCGCGGGCCGGTCCCTGGCACCCCTGGGCCGCGGCGATACCGAGCGCGACCAGCAGCGTCACCACCACGAACACGAAGAGCCGCTGGCGCAACAGCCGCGGATTGGCGGGCCGCCTGCCCGTTCCGGTGGTCCGCGGCCCGGGCCGTCCGGCGCCGCTGCGGGGCGCGGGCCTGCTCCCGGAACGGCCGGTGTTGCGGGCGGGCGCCGGCCGCGATCCCGAGCGTGATCCGCCGTTCGTCCCGCCGGTGCGCGGCGGGGGAGTGGCCCCCGGACGCCGCTGGGTGCGCTGCTCGACGTACTGCTCGGCCAGGCGTCCCGTCGGCCGGTCCGGATCCGTGCGCGGCGCGGGCGGCCGCACGTCCGCCATGCCCTGGGCCTCGCGGGCCGCGATCTCCTTGAGCCGCAACGACAGTTGGAGCGTGCTCGGCCGTTCCTCGGGGTCCTTCGCCAGACAGGCCCGGACGAGCGGGGCGAGGGCGTCCGGAACCCCCTGCAGGTGCGGCTCCTCGTGCACCACCCGGTAGAGCATCACTTCGGAACTGCCCTGTCCGAAGGGCGAGTCCTGGGTCGCCGCGTAGGCGAGCGTGGCCCCGAGCGCGAAGACGTCCGTGGCCGGGGTGACGGCGGCGCCGCGCACCTGCTCGGGCGCCAGGAATCCGGGGGACCCGACCGCCGTGCCGACGTGGGTGAGCGTGCTGGCCCCGGTCGCCCACGCGATGCCGAAGTCGATGATCCGCGGCCCCTTCGGGGACAGCAGGATGTTGGACGGCTTCAGGTCCCGGTGGACCACCCCGGCCTCGTGCACCGCGACCAGACCCTCGGAGAGGGCGGCACCGACGGCGGCCACGTCGGCGGCCGACAGCGGCCCCTCCTCGGCGACCTTGTCGTGCAGGGAGGGGCCGGGCACGTACTGCGTGGCGAACCACGGACGGTCCGCCTCCAGGTCGGCGGCGACGAGCCGGGCCGTGCAGCCGCCCCTGATCCGTCGTGCCGCCGAGACCTCGCGCGCGAACCGCGAACGGAACTCCTGATCCTCCGCCAGGTCCGGCCGGATCACCTTCAGGGCGACCCGCTGGCCGCGCCGGTCGGAGCCCAGGTAGACAACACCCATCCCGCCCGCGCCGAGCCGTCGGTGAAGCCTGAACGAGCCGACGACACGCGGGTCCTCGCGCCTCAGGCGCATCATCGCCATGTCCATCCCCGCTGCCCGGTCCGTTTGACGAGCCACAGCTTACGTTTCCGCGGCCGGGTGCGCGCAGAGGCCGCGCCCTCTCGTCCCGATCGATTGTCAGTGCCGGGTGGGAAACTTGAAAGGTGGTCAGGGAGCGTGCGAACAGGGCCTCTTTGGACTGCCTGTGATCCCAACCATCCATCGCAGAAGGGGGATTGAACCCGTGAAGGGTGACCGCGTGGAGATAGTCGTGGACGCAGGGGACACGACGCGTACGTACGAGGTGGTAGCCAGCAGGGCGGGTCGCCGGGTGGAGACGGCGGTGCGCCGAGGTGTCGTAGAAGTGAGCGAAGTCACCCGAAGCGGATCAGTGGTACGGACCGCCCGCTTCATGGCGACTCGGGTGCTGGCGCTCGTCGAGCAGCCGGTCCCCCGGGAGGACAGTTCGGAACAGTAGGGGCACATCGGGCGCCCCCTCCGGGAAGACCCTGAGACCTAGGTCCCCGTCTCCACCCAGGGGAGTACTCCGCAGGTCATCGCTCATCCTCCGGGAGGCCCGGCAATCGGTACGAGGGCATGACGACCCGCGCCCGCCGCGCCCCTAGATTTGAGGTCAAGCGGCGGGTGCAGCACTCGTCCCCCGAGGTCAGACACCCGCCGCTGCCAGACACCACAGAAGCTCGGTCAGGAGAGGGACCATGGCCCACACGGCACCGCGGACAGCGCTCCGCACGCAGGGACGCAGGGCGTACAGCGCCGCGTTCGGCACCCGCCAGGGCCGGCGCCACCCCTTGGTGGCGACAGCGATGGTCCTTCCTCTGGCGGCCCTGCTCGTAGTCGTCTTCGGCGGCTGGGAAGCGGTGGTCACACAGGCGTCGTCCGTGGGCGTGATGCTGGGGCGCTGAGCGGCGCCCCAGGCCCGGAAGAGCGGTCCGGGCGGGGACATCCGGCCATGAAACCCCGTGGGGACGGGGGTGCGGCGGACGGCACGAAGAATGCCCGCACAGCTGGGGAGCTGCGCGGGCATTCTTCATGCCTGGTGCCGGGCCTGGGGCCCGGGGGAGCCGGATTGTCGGAGTGGTGCTGTGCCGGGGTGCCGGAGGCTGTGGTGCCGGTGCCGGTGCCGGTGGGCCGGGGTGCTCTGGTGCGGAGAGCCGGTGGGCGGGGTGCTCTGGTGCCGAGAGCCGGAGAGCTGTGGTGCCGGTGCTGCGGCAGGGGATGCGGCAGGGGATGCGGGCCGAGGTGTCGGAGGTAGTGGTGCCGACGCCGACGCCGACGCCGACGCCGACGCCGACGCCGACGCCGGCGTGCCGGGGGTGCTCCGGTGCCGAGAGCCGGAGAGCGGTGGTGCCGGTGCTGCGGCAGGGGATGCGGGCCGGGGTGCCGGAGAGGTGCGGGCCCGGTCGGCGGGGGTGCGTCCCTGGCTGCGTACCCTCACCGGCAGATGTCGTACAGCCCCAGGGGGAACCGTGACCGCAGACACCCTGCTGCCCGCACTCACCGCCGCGGCGCGCCACGCGGCCCACCCGGCGACGGCCGCACCCTGCCTCTGTGACGCCGGGGACGCACTGCTCGCGGACCGCGACGACGGCACCGTCGTGCGCCACGGCGACATCGTCGCCAAGGCCCACGCCCCGGACACGGACCCCGCCGCGCTCGCCCTCCGCCTCTCCGTGGCCACGGGCCTCCCCGGCGTCCTCCTGTCGCCGCTGACTCCCGCTTCCGCCGGTCTCCTCGGACGCCGGGTGACCCTCTGGCCGTACGGCGGCCCCGTCGACCCCGACACCCCCGACGCGGCCCCCTGGGAGGCGGCCGCGACCCTCCTGGCCCGCCTGCACCGGGCCCCCGCCCCGGACGGCCTGCCGCCCATGCGGGGGCCCGCCAAGGCCGCCCGCGCGATCGCCCGCCTGCGCGCCGCCGGCCCGCACCCGGCCGCCGCCCCGGTCCTGCGTGCCTGGGGGGCGCTGCCGGGCTGGGCACGGGCAGAGGCCCCGATGCCGGACGTGACGACCCTGTGCCACGGCGACCTGCACCTCGGCCAGCTCGTTCGCCATCCCGCGCCGGACGGTCCCTGGCTCCTGATCGACGTCGACGACCTGGGCGTCGGCGACCCCACCTGGGACCTGGCCCGCCCGGCCGCCTGGTACGCCTGCGGGCTCCTCCCGACCGACGAGTGGCTCCGCTTCCTGACCGCCTACCGGGCCGCGGGCGGCCCGGCCGTTCCCGCCGACGGCGATCCCTGGTCCGCCCTGGACGTCGCGGCCCGCGCCCTCACCGTGCAGACCGCGGCCCTGGCCGTCGCCAAGTCCGCCGCCGCGGACCGCCCGTTGGACGAGGTGCAGCTGGCGGTCGTCGACGCCTGCGACCGAATGAGTTCCGCCCCGCCCGAGTTGACGCAAGGTTTCGCGACGTAGGGTGCAACCGACCGAAGCCGGGCAGAGTCTGTCCTGGCGGAAGCAGTACCTTCTGGCGAGGAGTTGAGCCGAGCATGCAGTGTCCGAAATGCCATGCGCCGATGCACACGTACAACCGCAATGGCGTCCAGATCGAGCAGTGCAGCGGCTGCCGCGGGATATTTCTCGACTACGGCGAGCTGGAGTCGCTGACCCGCGTGGAGTCGCAGTGGTCGCAGCCCGCGCCGCCGCCCCAGGGCGCTCCGCAGGCCTACCCGTCCGCACCGGCTCCGGCCTGGGGCGCCCCGCAGCACGGCGGTGGTCACTACGGCGGCCACGGCGGCCACCACCGGCACAAGAGCTTCGGCCACATGCTCTTCTCGTCCTGAACGACCGAAGGGGCCTCCTCCCGGGCGGAGGGGGCCCTTCGTCGTGCCCGGCACCCGGCCCGCCGCGGCCGGAGCACGACGAAGCCCCCGACCGTACGAGACGGCCGGGGGCTTTGCTGGTGCGCGATACTGGGATTGAACCAGTGACCTCTTCCGTGTCAGGGAAGCGCTCTCCCGCTGAGCTAATCGCGCAGGTCACGCGGCCGGAGCCACGCTTGCTGCTGGACTTGCGTGCGCGATACTGGGATTGAACCAGTGACCTCTTCCGTGTCAGGGAAGCGCTCTCCCGCTGAGCTAATCGCGCGGGGATCCTTGCGGACCAGTGGACGATACTGGGATTGAACCAGTGACCTCTTCCGTGTCAGGGAAGCGCTCTCCCGCTGAGCTAATCGTCCTTGGAGGTGGAGACGGGATTTGAACCCGTGTAGACGGCTTTGCAGGCCGTTGCCTCGCCTCTCGGCCACTCCACCAGGAGTGCGGGGGTTCGGGAAGATCCCCCTCATCCTGCGAGCGGACGACCAGGTTCGAACTGGCGACCTCAACCTTGGCAAGGTTGCGCTCTACCAACTGAGCTACGTCCGCTTGTCGTTTCCGTTGCGCTTGCGCGTCCCGGCGACGAGTTGAACTCTAGCGGATTCCCGGGCCAGCACAAAAACGCGTTTGTGCAGCGTGCTGCGGTCTGTCCCCCCGAGGACATGGTCAGGGCACCTGCCGCACACCCGCCCTAGACTCGTCTGCGTGCTCGACCTCCCTCCTCTCGCCCGTTTCGGCGGCCTCGTCGCGACCGGCCTCCTCGACGTCACCAGCGATCCCGCGGCCCTGGACTCGACCGGCTTCTGGGCCGTCTCGGCCGACTTCGAGGGGCGTCTGACCTGCGCCCGCTTCCGGGACGTACGGGAGGAGCCGGTGCCCGCGCCGGTGCCCGGACGGTGGCACGGCCCGGCGGCCGGTGACTGGAACTCGTCCCTCGACCGCGCCGCCTACACGGCCGGCGTGCGACGCATCCGCGAGCACATCGCGGCCGGCGAGGTCTACCAGGCGAACCTCTGCCGCGTGCTCAGCGCACCCGTCCCGCCCGACGCGGACGTGGACGCGCTGACCGCTCTGCTGGCCCGCGGCAACCCGGCACCGTACGCGGGAACGATCCGGCTGCCGGCCCACGGCGTCGAGATAGCCACCGCCTCCCCGGAACTCTTCCTGCGCCGCACGGGCCGCTCCGTCGAGTCGGGCCCGATCAAGGGCACCGGACGCACCGAGGCGGACCTCCTGGACAAGGACTACGCCGAGAACGTGATGATCGTGGACCTCGTCCGCAACGACATCGGCCAGGTCTGCGCCACCGGCACCGTGACCGTGCCCGACCTGTGCGTCGTCGAGAAGCACCCGGGACTCGTGCACCTCGTCTCCACCGTCCACGGTGAGCTCCGCGAGGACGTCGGCTGGCCCGGACTCCTCGCCGCCGCCTTCCCGCCCGGCTCCGTCACCGGCGCCCCGAAGTCCAGTGCCCTGCGGATCATCGACGCCCTGGAGACCGCGCCGCGCGGCCCGTACTGCGGAGGCATCGGCTGGGTCGACGCCGACCGTGGCACCGGCGAGCTGGCCGTCGGCATCCGCACCTTCTGGATCGACCGCGCCGACGGCGCCCTGCGCTTCGGCACGGGAGCGGGCATCACCTGGGGATCCGACCCCGAGGGGGAGTGGCGGGAGACCGAGCTGAAGGCGTCCCGGCTGCTCGCGGTAGCGTCGGGAGAGTACGAGGCGGGTGACGGGACTCTCCCGTCCTGAGCCGGTCCCCGGGACCACGCCCGGGACCGGGCCGAAACGTCACGCCGGACGGCTCGTCCGGCTCCGGCAGATTCATGCGAGGTAGGGACAGTGAAGCTTTGGCTCGACGGCGGGCTGCAGGACATCGAGGCCGCCCGCGTCTCCGTCTTCGACCACGGGCTGACCGTGGGTGACGGCATCTTCGAGACCGTGAAGGCGGTCGAGGGCCGGCCCTTCGCGATGACCCGCCACCTCGACCGGCTGGCCCGCTCGGCGCGCGGCCTCGGTCTGCCCGAGCCCGACGCCGACGAGGTGCGCCGCGCCTGCGCCGCCGTCCTCGACGCCAACCCGATGCCGCTCGGCCGGCTCCGCATCACCTACACCGGCGGCCACGGGCCGCTCGGCTCCGACCGTGGCGAGCACGGTCCGACCCTCGTCGTCGCGCTCGGCGCCTCCGGCCGGCGTCCCGACTCCACCGCGGTCGTCACCGTCCCCTGGACCCGCAACGAGCGCGGCGCGCTGACCGGCCTCAAGACCACCTCGTACGCCGAGAACGTCGTCGCCCTGGCCCGCGCGCGTGAACACGGCGCGTCCGAGGCGCTGTTCGCCAACACCGTGGGCCAACTCTGCGAGGGCACCGGGTCCAACGTCTTCGTCGTCCTCGACGGCGAGATCCACACCCCGCCGGTCGCCTCCGGCTGCCTCGCCGGCATCACCCGCGCCCTCACCGTCGAATGGACGGGCGCCAAGGAGACCGACCTGCCGCTGGACGTCCTCGAGCACGCCGACGAGATCTTCCTGACGTCCACACTGCGCGATGTGCAGGCCGTGCACCGGGTCGACGCCCGTGAACTGCCGGGCGCACCGGGCCCGGTGACCGCCAAGGCGATGCGCGTCTTCGACGAGCGGGCCGCGGACGACCTCGATCCCTGACCGGCGCTCGGGGCCGACGGTCCCTGATCGCACGGTAATTCAGCTGACCCCGGACGCATCAGGGGGTACAACACCCCTGATGACCACGACACTGCGGCCGACCGAGCCGCTTCAGCACGCCGCCGACGGAACGCGGTCACGCCGCTACCACGTGTGCGTGAACAGCCGTCCCGTCGGCGCCGTACACCTGGCGACGGACACCTCCTTCGGACCGTCCGTCGCCAAGATCCACGAGCTGCGCATCGAGGTGCCGGACCGCGGTCGCGGTCGCGGCACCGTGGCCGCGCTGGCCGCCGAGGAGGTGGCGCGCGGCTGGGGCTGCCGGCAGATCGAGGTGACCGTCCCCGGCGCCGCCGCCGGGGCGCTGGAGCTCACCAGGGCACTCGGTTACGTCCTGCGCAACCGCGGGATGGAGAAGGTGCTCGAAGGTTCCCCGCCCGTGCTGCCCCCGGGCAGCGCCGACCGGCCCATGACCCGGGACGAGTACGAGATCTGGGACCGGACGGGCCGGCAGGCGTACGCCGAGGACTGGATCCGGCACGGGGTGCCGGAGGCCGAGGCGCTCGCCAAGGCGAAGCGGGACTTCGGCGGTGCGCTGCCCCAGGGCCCGGACACCGCGAACATGCGGCTGAGCGTCCTGGAGCACGAGGGCGTCCCCGTGGGCGAGCTCTGGCTGGGGGACCGGGACGGGCGCACCTTCGTCTACGACGTGGGGGTCCGCGCGGACCGGCGCGGACGCGGCCACGGGCGGACGCTCATGCGGCTCGCCGAGGTACGGGCGACGGCCGTCGGGTCGAGCCGTGTCGGCCTCAACGTCTTCGCGGGGAACACCCCGGCCGAGCGGCTCTACGAGTCGCTCGGCTACGAGACGACGACGTACCACCTGTACAAGAGGCTGCTCTAGCCGGGACATGTCACCCGACCAGCTCCGCAGGTGGGTCGCGGGGCTCGGCGCGGGGCTCAGGCCTGCTCGGCCAGCAGCCGGTCTGCGATCTCCTCGATCCGCTCGCGCAGTCCGTCCTGGCTCTTGCCGCCGTCCAGACGCTCACCGCCGATGACGTACGTCGGCGTGCCGGTGACGCCGATCGCCTTGCCCTCGGCCTGGTCGGCGTCGACGATCAGGATGTGCCGGCCGTCGATCAGGGCCGTGTCGAACTCCTCGGCGTCCAGGCCGAGTTCCCCCGCGATCTCGACCAGGAAAGCCTCACCCCCGCGGTCCAGCTCCTCCACACGGCCGAGCACGGCCTCGATGTACGGCCAGGCGCTGCCCTGCTCGGCGGCCTCCTCGGCGGCCTGCGCCGCGGCGAAGGCGTGCTTGTGCTTCTCCAGGGGGAAGTGCCGCAGCCGCAGCTCGAGACGGTCGCCGTAGCGGGCACGCAGCGCGCGCAGGTCGGCGAGGGCGCCACGGCAGTCGGGGCACTGGAGTTCACACCAGACGTCCAGGACGACGGGGGCCGGACGCGCGGGGGAGGAGTCGTTCATGGGATCCAGTCTCCCAGTCCCGGCACGGGGCGGCCGAACCGGGACCTGGGGAGGACGGTGACCCGGAGATGTCCCTGAGGTCTCCCCGGACCATGGCATACCGGGCATGGGGCGGTGCAGGATGGAAGGGACGAACCACCCAGCCCCACCGAGCCCTGCCTGGAGGACCGGAATGATCGCAGAGACCGTCTGTTCCGCCGTCTCCGTCGCCGGCCTGGGCATCGCCGCGGTGACGGCCTACCGCAAGCGTTTCCTGGCGGCCGCCCGGATCGCCGCCTACTCCCTGGTGCCGATCGGCCTGGTCATGACCGGAGTGGTCGGCTGGCTGGCCGACACCGCGTTCAGTCCGACCGCGTGGGCCGGCTTCGTGGTGCTCGGCGGCGCGTGGGCGCTGTTCATGATCACCCGTGTCGTGGAGCGTCGGAGCGGGGGGACACGGAAGGAGCGCAAGGCCGCGAAGGCCGCCGCGCAGCGGGACGCGATGGCTCCCGCCGCCTCGGCCCCCTCGCTGGGCCAGGGCGCCGGCACCGTCGCCCGGCCCGCCGCGACACCGCGGGCCAAGGGTTCCGGGGACGACTTCAGCGACATCGAGGCGATCCTGAAGAAGCACGGCATCTGACCGGCTGAGCCGACCCAAGATCGCACGCGCGTCGGACGGTGAACGCGCGGAACCGTTCACGTTCGAGCGCGCCCGTCACATGATCCAGCGAACTCCCGTATATTCCGGGCGTGTTGATCGCGGAGGGGGTGCTCCCTACGTCATCATCGCCCGCGAGATGCTGGACACAACACCGAGCGACACCGCTGCCCCGCCCGAGGAGCGGCGTGGTTGTCTCTTCGCGCTCTCCCAGCCGCCGCTGATGATCTTCCTTGCGGTGATCGGCTGTCTGCTGCTCATGGCTTCGCTGCATGACCTGCTGCTGCTCTGAGCTGTACACGGAGCCCCTGGCGTCACCCGCCGAGGGCTCCGTCAGCCCGGCCCTTCCAGAGCGTCGCCCGGCCGTCCCGTCACGCGACCCGCACGGCACCGGCCTGTGAGCCTGCCAATGCGTGAGCCTGCCGCGCTCTCGGCCGTCCGTCCGTCCGTGAGCCAAGCCTGTCGGTCTCTCGGCCGTCCGTCCGTGAGCCTGCCGGTCCCTCGATCGTCCGTCCGTGGGCCTGCCGGTCTCTCGATCGTCCGTCCGTGGGCCTGCCGGTCTCTCGATCGTCCGCCTCTGAGCCTGCGGCCCTCAGCCTGCGGCTTCCTTCCGGCGCGCCCGGTAGGCGGCCACGTGGAGCCGGTTCCCGCAGGTGCGGCTGTCGCAGTAGCGGCGGGAACGGTTGCGGGAGAGATCGACGAACGCCCGTCGGCAGTCAGGGGCCTCGCAGCGGCGCAGCCGCTCCTGCTCTCCGGCGACCACGAAGAACGCCAGCGCCATCCCGCAGTCGGCCGCGAGATGATCGGCGACCGAGGCGCCCGGCGCGAAGTAGTGGACATGCCAGTCGTAGCCGTCATGGTCCGTCAGCCGAGGCGTGGTGCCGGCGGCGGCGACCAGCTCGTTGATGAGCGAGGCGGCGACACGCGGATCCTCGGCGGCGAAGATCCCCGCGAACCGGCCGCGAACGTTGCGCACGGCCGCGAGATCGTGCTCCGACAGCACGCCGACATCACTGATGTCGTTCCTTCGTACGAAATCGGCGAGGGACGGGACATCGGCGAGCCCGTCCGCCGTCTCGTCCTCCGGCGCGGTGTTCACCAGATCCACCACGGCGTCGAGCGCGCACCGGGTGTCGTGGGTGATCAGCACGATTCGCTCCCTGGCCTGGGGGTCGGGCGAGGGTGCCCGCCCCGATGCTGGCCGATGGTAGTGGCTTCCCGGCGTGGTGGAGACGGGCGGGCCGTCCGCGGGAGAGGGGATCCCGTCGCGGGAGGCGCCTGCGGGCGCGGAGCGGCCGAGCCTCCGGGGGTGCCCGGAAGGTGGCTCCCGGCAGGGAACGGTGTCCGAGGTGCGCCCGAGGCGGAGTGACAGGTGGTGACCGCGGAGCACGGAAGGAGCGTGCCCGGGGTGGGGAGGCCGGGTGGGTGCCGGCCCATGGAGCCGGCCGTGCGGGCCGGGGCGGCGGACGCGCACCGGCGCCGCCGCCGCGGACTGTCCGCGGCGCCGGCGCCGGTGTGATCCTTATGCGGTTGTCTAGGCCCGAGCCGTCTCCCCGAGTGGACGGCGCCGGGCGGCTCTGGTGACGCGTCAGCTCTCGGCCAGGATGTGTGAGAGCTCCGTGTCGAGATCGAAGTGCCGGTGTTCCGTGCCGGGAGGCACGGCTGCGTCCGTTCGCTTCAGGAATGATTCCAGGGCCCTCGCAGGGGCTTCGAGCAGGGCTTCACCCTCCGGAGAGCTCAGGGCGATGCATACGACGCCCTGGCCGTGGCTTCGGGACGGCCAGACTCGGACGTCGCCGGTACCGGTGGGCCGGTGCAGGCCCTCGGCGAGGAGGTCGCGGGCGAACACCCACTCGACGGTTTCCTCGGCTCCGGTGTGGAAGGTGGCGTGCACGGCGTAGGGATCGGCCGTGTCATACCGCAGTCCTGCGGGTACAGGCAGTGAGGACTCGCTCGACACAACGAGGCGCAGGTGCAGCTCGCAGCTGACCGTGGTGTTCATAAGCGCCAGGGCCTTTCGCTCAGTGTGCGCTCGGGGATTCGCACGTCGGCGAAATCGACATGCCACCTACGGTGCCGTTGTAAACCCCTCTGAGTGTTTTGCGTGTCTTTATGTAACTCATCCGGCCGAGGGCACCTTCGCCGGATAGGGCCATTCCGGTGACCGGTTTCTCTCGGGTAGGGTTTGGTCGTATGAATACGGGGAGTGACGAGCCGGGCGAGGTCGCCATGGCGGACGACGAGGCGAAGAATGAGCGAGCGCTCGGTTCTCGGGCGCCGGAATTCATCAAGGCGCGCCGCGCGCTGCACGTGAGCTGGCAGGTGGGTGTTTTCATCGTCGGGCTCGCGGTCGTCGGCGCGGGCGTGGTCATGCTGCCGCTGCCGGGTCCCGGCTGGCTGGTGATCTTCGGCGGCATGGCGATCTGGGCCACCGAGTTCGTCTGGGCCCAGCTGGTGCTCCGCTGGACGAAGCGCAAGGTCACGGAGGCGACGCAGCGGGCGCTCGACCCCAAGGTGCGGCGCCGCAACATCATCCTCACCACGGTCGGCCTCGTGATCGTGGCCGTCCTCGTCGGCGTGTACCTCTGGAAGTTCGGCTTCGAGATGCCGTGGAACATCAAGGAATGACGAGGCCGGCTCGGGTCGCTTCCGAGCCGACTCCGCTGGTCGAAGCCACCCCCTGACATGGGGTAATGTTCTCCCTGCGCCCGGGCGATTAGCTCAGCGGGAGAGCGCTTCGTTCACACCGAAGAGGTCACTGGTTCGAACCCAGTATCGCCCACACATCCGACAGACGGCTCCGCTCCACGGCATCGTGGACCGGGGCCGTTTTCGTCGTCGCGCGGGCGGCCAGGCCGGCCAGGAGGTCGGGGCATCCGGCATCGGGGGTACGGGCACCGCCTCGCCGTCGGTGCCGCGCGTGCCCTCGCTCAATCGCGGCCCCCGCTCGACTCATACGTGGTCCTGATGTCCGGGCTGACCGTGGCGGCCCTCCCGGTTCCGGTGTCCGCTGGAGTACGACCTCCTCCACTGCCGCCGTGTCGGTTGTCGGGGCGGGTGCCTGCGTCGATCTGCACGAGTGGGCGGGGGCCGCTGGGGCGGAGGGTGCCGTCTGGGGCGCCGAGTCGGACGCCGTGTCGTTCGGGGCCGGTTGCCGAGCCGCCTCACGGCGCACAGGTGTTGGTGTGGGGCGCAGGCGCCTCGGTACGTCACGCCGTGCCGTTGCGGGTGCGGGTGCGGGTGCGGGTGCGGGTGCGGGTGCGGGTGCGGGGCGCGGGCGCCTCCGTACGACCTGCGGGCCTCGCGATACGGCGGCCGGGCCCTCCCGCACGGAGCGGGATTCGTGATCCGGTCGGAGGTGCCTGTCCGCCGCCTGACCTGTGTCGATCCAAGAGTTCGGATGCTCGGCCGGCCCTGCTCGGCATGTACGCACTCTCGCCGATCAGCGCCGGCCGGATGGCACTTCGACGAGCGGCTCACCATCGCAAAACGGCAGCTCGGTGCCCGTCCCTTGAGGCATGTCCCGTCGGCCTGTGGCCCGCATCGGCTTCGACGGCCCTGGCGTCGGAGGACGCTGCACGGAAGGCGTCCGCGTCGAGACGCGTCGCCCGGGTGACATCCAGTCAGGCATCCTGGCGCCGAGCCGGCAGCACGGCGAACATCCCTCCAGCCCGTGCCTCTTGAGCCGGAGCGGACGGTGCCGCCGGGGGCGTACGGCAGGGCTGTGGGCGGGACGGGCTGCGTGCCGCGGGGGTGTATGGCAGGGCTGTGGGCGGGACGGACTGTGCCGTCGGCGGCGTACGGCAGGGCTGTGGGCAGGACGGACTGCCTGTCGCCAGGGGGTCTACCGCACCGCTGTGCCGACGGAACGGACTGGGCCGGCGACGGCGTACGCAGGGCTGTGTCGACCGGGCGCGGAAGGTCCGCGCCCCCTCCCGGCATCAACGCCCCGGCTTCAACGCCCCCGACATCAACCCCCCACCCATCACGCTCCGTTCCCGTGCCCGCCGCCAACACCCGCGACAGCAGTACCTTTTCGGCCGCGTGCGCGGCCCGCCTCGTCGTCGGAGAATCGTTCGACCGGTCGACCGTGCGCGTCCGACCTGCGTAGTCCTGTTCGCCTGCGCCGATGCCGCCGCGCGGCCCGGCGCGACGGGATCGAAGCGCCGCACATCAATTCCTGTCCGAATCATTGACGCGCCCGAAAGCCCTCCGTACCTTGTGCCAGCAAGCGCTTACTTGAAACGATTCATGCAGGCGGCGACGACGTTGCGGGGAGGCCCGACAGTGGGAAACAACGGGAGTGTCGAGAGGCGGACGGTCCTCAAGGCCGCCGGAGCTTCGCTGGCCACGCTGGGGCTGGCCGCGACGACCGGGTGCGGTGGGGACGGTGGTGGCGCCGGGGACGGGACGGTGACGATCCGTTATGCCTGGTGGGGTGCGGACGAGCGGGCGAAGAGGATCAACCAGTCCATCGCGCTCTTCGAGAAGAAGTACCCGAAGATCAAGGTGAAGACGGACTTCCAGGATTATGTGGCCTTCTGGGAGAAGTTCCAGACGCAGGCGGCCGGGGGAAATCCGCCGGACGTATTCCAGAACGCCGTCGGATTTCTGCGGAAGTACGACAAGCGAGGGATCCTGCTCGACCTCAAGTCCCAGATAGACGCGGGAAATCTCAGCCTGGAAAACTTCCGCGCCGGAGTCGAGAAGGTCGGTCAGGTCGACGGAAAGCAGCTCGGTATTCCCGTCGGATCCAACACCATGTCACTTGTCATCGACGAGAAGGTGTTCGAGAAGGCCGGCATCGAGCCGAAGCAGGGCTGGACCTGGGACGAGTACTTCGCCGCGCTCAAGAAGATTCACGACAGCGAGAAGACGGCGGGCGACACCGGCTACTTCAGCATCATGTACCTGTACGACCTCTATCTCCGGCAGAACGGCAAGGCGTTCTTCACGAAGGACGGACTCGGTTTCGACGAGGCCGATCTGACGGAGTGGTGGACCGACGGCTACAACCGCGTCAAGGCCGGCATCATCACCGATCCCAAGCGGGTCGAGCAGGACAAGCCCAAGTCCTCGCTCTCGGCGGGCCACGCCGCCTCCGAGTTCACCTGGGACAACTTCACCGTCCGCTACACGGCGGAGGGCGACAGCAGTTACGGACTGGCGCCGATCCCGACAACCGACGGCAAGCAGACCGGCCAGTACCTCGCCTCCCTGATGCTCAGCGCCTCCGCGCGCACGAAGCACCCCAAGGAGGTCGCCCAGTTCATCAACTTCATGGTCCACGACCCCGGGGTCGGCAAGATCATGGGTTACGACCGCGGCATCCTGGCGACCACCGAGCAGTACGACGCGTTCAAGCCGGCCGACGCTCCCAGCAAGGCCATCGCGCAGTACGAGCAGGATGTCGCCGCGGCCGGCGTGCTCGGCACGATCACTCCGCATCCGGCCGGTGCCGACACCGTCGAATCCGCCTTCCTGCGCATCGGCGGTGACATGTCGCAGGGCACCACCAAGGTCTCCGACGCGGTGAAGCAGTTCTTCTCCGAGGCGAAGACCGCCCTCGCCGTCTGATGGGAACCGCCGTGACGCTCGTCAAGGACTCTCCGCCCGACGCACCGGAGATGAGCCCCGCGGCCCCCGCCGCCGAAAGGCGGCGGGGGCGCCGGGAGAATCTCGTCGGCTATCTCTTCATGTCCCCCTGGATCGCGGGCTTCCTGCTCCTGACCGCGGGCCCGATGGCCGCCTCCCTCTACTTCGCCTTCACCGACTACAACCTCTTCAGTTCGCCGAAATGGATCGGCTTCGACAACTTCACGACGATGTTCGACGATCCCCGGTGGCAGAAGTCGGTCGAGGTGACGGCCAAGTACGTCGTCATCGGCACGCCGCTCAAGCTGTTGCTGGCGCTCGGGGTGGCCCTGCTCCTCGCGCAGAGCCGCCGTGGCCAGGGCTTCTACCGGGCGGCGTTCTACGCCCCGTCGCTGATCGGCGCGAGCGTCTCGGTCGGCTTCGTGTGGCGCGCGCTGTTCTCCGACGACGCCGCCGTGGACCGTGTCCAGTCGTTCCTCGGTCTGCACACCGGGGGCTGGGTCGGCGACCCGAACTGGGTGCTCTACAGCCTGGTCGCGCTCACCGTCTGGCAGTTCGGCGCGCCCATGGTGATCTTCCTGGCCGGGCTCAAGCAGGTGCCGAAGGAGCTGTACGAGGCGGCCGAGGTGGACGGCGCGGGACCGCTGCGGAGGTTCTGGAGCATCACGCTGCCGATGATCTCGCCGGTGCTGTTCTTCAACGTGCTCCTGGAGACCATCCACTCGTTCCAGATCTTCGGATCGGCGTACGTGGTGTCCAACACCACCTGCGGTCCGGCCGACGCCACGCTCGTCTACACCTGCTACCTCTACCAGAAGGGCTTCAAGGAGTCCCAGATGGGTTTCGCCTCCGCCATGGCCTGGATGCTGCTGCTCGCCGTCGCGCTGGTGACGGCCGTTCTCTTCTGGTCGCAGAAGCGCTGGGTGCACTACGAGGAGGACGCCCGATGAGCGGCATCACCGGCAAGGCATTCGGCTCCGGCGCCACGACCGCCCCGGGACGCCCCGGGAGGTCCGGACGCAAGCGCACCGGCTCGCTCGCCTGGCACCTCGGGGCGCTGCTGGTCCTCGCGGTCGTCCTCTACCCCGTGCTCTGGGTGCTCGGTGCCTCGTTCAAGCCGAGCCGCGAGATCATCGGGAGCCTGGACCTCTTCCCGACCAGCCCGATCCTCGCCAACTTCAAGGGGCTGGCGGACGGCATCGCCGACATCTCGATCGCCACCTTCTTCCAGAACTCGCTCTTCTACGCCCTCGGTTCCGTCGTCGGCATCCTGATCTCGTGCTCGTTGACCGCGTACGCCTTCGCCAAGATCCGGTTCGCGGGGCGGAACCTGCTCTTCTCGCTGATGATCGGCACACTCCTGCTGCCGTATCACGTGCTGCTCATCCCGCAGTACGTGATGTTCCAGAAGGTGGAGCTGGTCAACACCTACGTGCCGCTGCTGATCGGCAAGTACCTGGCCACCGAGGCGTTCTTCGTCTTCCTCATGGTGCAGTTCATGCGGAACCTGCCGCGCGAACTGGACGAGGCGGCGCGGCTCGACGGCTGCGGGCATCTGCGGATCTACTGGTCGATCGTGCTGCCGCTGTGCCGCCCGGCCCTCATCACGAGCGCGATCTTCACCTTCATCAACGCCTGGAACGACTTCATGGGCCCGCTGATCTACCTCAACGAGCCCGGCAAGTACACGGTCTCGCTCGGCATGATGATGTTCCGCGACCAGGAGGGGGTCGCCAACTACGGCGGCATGATCGCGATGTCGCTGGTGGCGCTGCTGCCGGTGCTCCTCTTCTTCCTCGCCTTCCAGCGGTACCTGATCGACGGTATGGCGACGTCGGGATTGAAGGGCTGAGATGGCCGTCACCCAGCCGAGATCGCGGGCCGGAGCCGGGGCGACCGCACGGGGCCGTGTGACGCGGAGGAACGCTGCGGCGCGGCGCGGCAGGGCGGCCGAGGCCCGCCGGGCGCCTCGGGAATCCGTCTTCGCCGAGAGGTTCGCCGTCTTCGCGGAGTGTCTGCTCACCGGAGTGTGGATCACGATGGCGGCGCTGCCCCTCGTCACACTTCCCGCCGCGTTCGCGGCCGGCGCGCGGCATCTGCGGCGGCGTACGGCTCACGAGGGCGGCGGATGGCGGGAGTTCGTGGCGGACTTCCGCGCGGCCGCCCGGGGCGGCTGGCTCGTCGGAGCCGGCGGATGGGCCCTCGCGGCGGCGGTCTGGGTGGACGTCCAGGCCGTGCGCGCCGGAATCCCCGGTGGTCCGCTCGTCGGCGCCGTCGGGCTGTTCGCCCTGCTCGGGGGAGCCGTCGCCGGACTGCGCGCGGCCGCGGTCTGGGAGCCGGGTGAGGCATGGCGCGACCTGCTCGCGGATGCCGCACGGCGTACCGTCCTCGATCCCGCCGGGTCCTTCCTGCTCGTCGGCGGGCTGGTCGTGGTGGCCTGCTCCGCCCTGCTCGTCGCGCCGTTGGCGGTCCCCGTCCTGGGGGCCGTCGCGGCGGCGGCCGTCGCCGTCGAGGAGCGCCGGCGACGCCGTTGAGTCCCCTCCCGCGGGCCGGAGCCCTGAGCTGCAGGCCTCTCTCTGTCATGCCCCTGACCATCCGTACGGAAAGGAAAGGCCATGTCCCCCATCCCCCGCAGGTCCCTTCTCAAGGCGGCCGCCGTCGCCGGAGCCGCCGCCCAGTTCAGCTGGGCCCTGGGCAGCGCGAACGCGCAGGCCGCCCCCCGATCCGAGGCCGCGGACGCGGACCCGGTGACTCTGGACTGGCTGGAGGACGGCGGCCTCGGCGCCGCACCCGGTTCCACCGTCGGCGTCCCCTGGCCGAAGGGCACCTACCAGCGGGACCAGACGTTCGCGCTCACGGACGCCGACGGCAAGGCGGTCCCCGGACAGTCCTGGCCGCTCGCCTACTGGCCGGACGGCTCTCTCAAGTGGACCGCGCACGCGGTGAGTTCGGATGCGGGAAAGCTCACCCTGACCGCGGGGGAGCCCACCGCGCCGGAGCGGAAGGTCACCGTCGACAAGAGCGGCGGCACCATCACCGTCTCGACCGGGGTCATCACCGCGAAGATCGGCAAGAGCGGCTCCACGCTGGTCAAGTCCGTGACACGCGGCTCGACCGAGATCGCCAGGAACGGCCGCCTCGTCCTCATCCGTCAGCCGGAGATCGAGGACGAGGACCAGGGCGCCGAGAAGTTCGAGCGGTTCGAGAGCGCGATATCCGCGGTCGAGGTCGAACAGGACGGCCCGGTGCGGGCCGTCGTCCGCATCGACGGCAAGCACCGCAAGGGCGAACGGAGTTGGCTGCCCTTCTCGGTCCGTCTGTACTTCTACGCCGGCGCCGACTCCTTCCGCATGGTGCACACGATCACCTTCGACGGGAAGCAGGAACCCGGGAAGAACAGCGGCGACTTCGTGCGCGGGCTCGGCGTCCGCTTCACCGTGCCGATGCGGGACGCCGCCTACGACCGGCACATCCGGATCGGCGGCGACGGCACAGGCCTGCTCCGCGAGGCCGTCAAGGGCGTCACCGGGCTGCGCCGCGACCCCGGAGCCTCCGTCCAGGCCGCCCAGTTCGCGGGGGAGACGCTGCCCGACCCGTCCACCTGGGACCAGCGGGTCACCACCCGGCTCCAGTACATCCCCGAGTGGGGTGACTACACCCTCTCCCAGCTCTCCGCCGACGGCTTCACCCTGCGCAAGCGCACCAAGAAGGGGTACGGCTGGATCGGTGCCGGCGGTGGCCGGCGCGCCTCCGGCTTCGGTTACGTCGGCGGGCCGAGCGGCGGATTCTCCTTCGGGCTGCGGGACTTCTGGGAGAAGTTCCCCGCCCAGCTCGACATCCGGGACGCCCACACCGACGAGGCCGAGGTCACCCTCTGGCTCTGGTCGCCCGAGGCGCAGCCCATGGACCTGCGCTTCTACCACGACGGCATGGGCCAGGACACGTACGCCGAACAGCTCGAAGGCCTCAACATCACCTACGAGGACTACGAGCCGGGCTTCGGCACCCCCTACGGCATCGCCCGCACCTCGGAACTCCTCTTCTGGGCCAACGAGTCGACCCCCACGCCCGAGAAGCTCGCCGAACAGGTCGACGCCGTACGCGTGTTGCCGCAGCTCGCCGCCCCGCCCAAGCAGCTGATCAAGGCGAAGGTCTTCGGTCCGGGCCTCTACTCCGAGCCCGACCGGTCCACGCCGGCCAAGGCGAAGATCGAGGACCACCTCGACTTCCTCTTCACCTATTACAAGGACCAGGTGGAGATGCGCCGTTGGTACGGCTTCTGGGACTACGGCGACATCATGCACTCGTACGACCCGGTCAGGCACCAGTGGCGCTACGACGTCGGCGGCTACGCCTGGGACAACTCCGAGCTGTCGCCCGACCTCTGGCTGTGGTTCGCGTATCTCCGCAGTGGGCGTGCGGACATCTTCCGCTTCGCCGAGGCGATGACCCGGCACACCGGCGAGGTCGACGTCTACCACCTCGGCCAGTGGGCGGGCCTCGGCACCCGGCACGGTGTCCAGCACTACGCGGACAGCGCCAAACAGCAGCGCATCGCCAACACCACCTACCGGCGCTACTACTACTTCCTCACCGCCGACGAGCGGGTCGGCGACCTCATGCACGCCAACGTCGACTCCGACGAGACCTTCCTGGTCCTCGACCCGATCCGCAAGATCCGCACCGAGCCCTACACGCCGGACCGGCACGCGCTGTCGATCGGCTTCGGCACGGACTGGAGCGGGCTCGTCTCGGCGTGGCTGACCGAGTGGGAGCGCAAGGGCCCCAAGTGGGAGAAGGCCAAGGCGCGCGTGCTGTCGACGATGGAGACCATCGCCGCGCAGCCCAACGGATTCGTCCAGGGCACCGGCCTGTACGACCTCGACACCGGCCGGTTCGCCGTCGCCGCGGAGCCCGTGGTCGGCGTCTCGCACCTCTCCGCGGTCTTCGGCCTGAACGAACTGTGCGCCGAGCTCATCGATCTCGTCGACATGCCCGCCTTCAAGGAGGCGTACCTCGACTACTGCCGCTACTTCAACGCCACCAAGACCGAGCAGGCCGCCCGCTACGGAACGAACTTCGGCACCCTGCTGCTCTTCCAGGGCCACTCACGCCTCGACGCGTACGCCGCCGTGCAGACGGGCGACGCCCAACTCGCCACGCGTGCCTGGACGAAGTTCTACAGCTCCGACGGCTACACCGAGTCCTCGCCCTGGAAGACGGAGAAGCTGAGCGGCCCGGTCACGCTGGTGCCGGGCAGCGAGGCCAACTGGGTCTACACGAACGACACAGCGCTCTACGGCCTCGCCGCCATCGAGAACCTGGCACTCCTCGGCGACAAGATGCCCTCGTGACCGCTGCCTAGTTCATCCTCCCCAGCACCTCCCGCACGCGCCGCGCGTCGCGGATCCGCTGCTCGTACGTGGCACCCAGCGCGAGCAGCACCAGACCGGCGAGTGCGGGAGGCGTCCACCGGGGGAGCGCGTCCACCACCTGCACGATGTACGGGGCGAGTTCGTGCAGGGCGTCCAGCGCGAGCACAGTGCCGCCGAGCACCAGCGGAGCCTGCAGGCGGTGCCGGGCGCCCAGCAGGGTGACGGCGAGCGCCGCCGCGCCCAGCAGCAGCGGGCGCGGCCAGTGCGCGTCGCCCCACGCCGCGAGGAGACTCGGCACGAGCGTCACGGACAGCCCCGGAGCGTACGCCGTCCACGACGACACCGCCGTGTCCCGGCGGCGCCTGAACGCGCCCACGAGCAGCGCCGGAACGGTCACCGGCAGTGTGTACGCCTCCGGGTCGCCGACCCCCCAGGCCGCCAGCCGCACCCAGGCGGCCATCACGAACAGAGCGGTGGCCGCGTAGCCGACAGGACGCCGGTCCTCCCGTACGGCCGTGCCCGCGGCGATCACCCCGCACAGGGCCAGGACCGTGGCGAGCATGGCCGGATCGGCGACCGTGAGCGCGACGGCGACCAGGCCCGCGCCGGCACCGGTGACCTCGACCGACACCCTCGTCGTCACGTCGTCGACGCGCGCCGCCGACAGAGCCGCGACGACGGGCACCACCAGCACGAGCAGCGCGATGTGCTCGGGCCGCAGGCCGAGGGAGGCACCCGCCGCGCAGGCGAGGGCCGTGGCGTACCCGAGCGAGGCGGGCGCCGCGACCGGGCCGAGGCCGGTCCGCGGGGCGGCGGCCGCGAACAGGGCGGCCAGGGCGGCGAGCACCGTCAGGGTCGCGGGCTCAGAGGCCAGCGCGAGGAACGCGAGGCTGAGTGAGGTGAGGAGCGCGAGCACCAGGGCTGTCGGCCGGGGCGGCGTCCGGCCGGCGTACACGAGCAGGGCCACCGTCGTGAGTCCGTACGCGGACAGCCCTGCCACGTAAGGGAGTTCGAAGGTGGCCGGGAGGACGAGCACCGTCGCCCACGTCAGCGTCAGCGCGCCGATCAGGGCCTGGGGACGCCACTGGGCGGCGCGGACGGCCACGATCAGGACCGCGGCGACGAGCGCCAGAACGAGCGGTGCCGTGACCGCGTCCGAGGGCCAGGGCAGATCGCCGGTCACCGCGTCGCGCGCGGTCGCCGGGGCACCCGACCAGACCGAGCCCACCAGGCCGACCGGTCCCAGCAGGGTGATCACGACCACGGGCAGCGCCCACGCCACGGCGAGGGCCTGAACACCGCCGGAGGCCAGGGCGAACCCACGGCGTACGGGCTCGGGAAGTCCCGTCCGTACGACGGCCAACAGGGCGATCCCGCACGCGAGATGACCGGGAACCGTCCACTCTCCGGGCAGGCACGTGCGCAGCACACCGCCGAACGCGACGACGGTGATCAGGCCCCCGGCCGTCGCGGTGCCCGTCGCGACGCCCGGCTTCGGGGTGCCCCACGCCGCTGTCAGGGCGATCGACGCGGCAAGGAGGAGGAGCGCCGCCGCACGGGCGGCGGCGCTCGGGCCGGCGGCCGTCCAGGACAGCCAGCCGGCGGCGAAGGTGCCCCAGCCGCCCAGGCCGTACGCCCCGACGGCGGCGACGACGCGGACGGACCTCTGGGGCATGCGCAGCGCGAGCACCGCGTCGAACGCCGCCGTGACCAGCAGGGCGGCCGTGATGGCGTGGGCACCCGCGGCGGCGGCCACGGCCCACAGGAGCAGCGGGGACTGCGCGGCGACCACGGCGGCCGGCAGGGGCAGTCGCAGCGGGACCCGCACTCCGGTGCCCGCGGCGGACGGTTCCGGGGTGCCGGTGGCGGCCGTCCGCACGTCCGTCGTCCGGTGCACGGCGCCCACCGCGAGTCCGTACGCCGCCCATACGGCGGCCAGCGCCGCCGACGCGGTCGCCGTGTAGCCGAGGCCGTCCGTGTCGGGGAGCGCGACCGCGTACAGCGCGTACGCGTCCAGGACCGTGAGCGCGAGGCCGAGCCCCGCCAGCGACTCGGCGGTCGAGCGCAGCCCGCGCCGCAACAGGAGCACGGGCGCGCCGAGCGCGGCCAGCGTCACCGCGCCGAGCACCAGCGACCGGCCCGTGATCCCCAAGTGGCCCCATCCGACCAGCGTGAACGCGACGGCGGCGATGGTCAGCAGGATGCCGCCGAGGAGCAGCAGCACGTTCTGCACACCGGGTGCCGTGGCCTCCGGCCGACGGGTCGCGGGTGCCGGGGGCGGGGTCGGTACCGGCGGCCGGAGCATGTGCACCAGCCAGGCGCGGCGGGTCAGCAACACGGTGCGGCGCGCGTCGAGTTGCCGGAGCTCGGCGTCGAGCAGCCGCAACTCCTCGGCCGGGGACGGGATCTGGGTCATACTCCGGAGTGTGGTACCGGTCACGTCGCCGGACATGAGTGCGCGTACTCACCCCGTACTCAGATCGGCGGAGGGTGCCGTCGGTACATCCGTGCGCCGCTGGGAAGGCTCGTTCCATGGACTGGACCCACTACCGTTTTCACAGCGTCTGGGACCTGCCCGCGCCTCCCGCGGACGTGTACACGGTCCTGGAGCGGGCCGAGAACTACCCGCGCTGGTGGCCCCAGGTGCGGGAGGTGACCCGCGTCGACGACGACACCGGCGTCATCCGGGTCCGCTCGGTCCTGCCGTACGACATCACCTTCACCGCCGGCACGGTCCGCCGGGACCCGGTGGCCGGCGTCCTGGAGATCGCCATGTCGGGCGACCTAGACGGCTGGGCGCGCTGGACCTTCGACGCGACCGGTTCGGGCACCCGTGCCCGGTACGACCAGGAAGTGCGCGTGACCAAGCCGCTGCTGCGGCGGCTCGCCGTGCCGGGACGCCCGTTCTTCCGCGCCAACCACGCCTTGATGATGCGCGCGGGACGGCGCGGACTCAGGGCCCGTCTCGAAGCGGTTTGAACCCCACCCGCCGGGACCTGTATTGTTCAGTCCGTTCCCGGGCGATTAGCTCAGTGGGAGAGCGCTTCGTTCACACCGAAGAGGTCACTGGTTCGAACCCAGTATCGCCCACCCGGAGAAGACCGGTCCGTCACCGACGGACCGGTTTTTCGTTTGCTCGCGGGCATCGCGCCTGGTCAGGCCGCCGCTGGCAGATCCGGGCGCAGAGGCCACGCCGGATCCACCGCCTCAGGCGCACCACTGCGCGCGAACCAGGCCTGCAGCCCGCGCGCCTGTGCCGCGTGCCACACCGCCTGGAGGGTGTGCAGCTCGGCCGGAGACAGCCGTTCCAGCCGGGCCGCGAAACGGCGCCCCACCGCGCGGACGACCTCCAGCGAGGCCAGCGCGTCGGCCGCCGCGTCGTGCGCGCCCTCCAGCGCCACGTCGTACTGCGCGCACAGATCGGTCAGGGTGCGGCGGCCCTTGCGATAGCGGTCCAGATGTTTGTCGAGGACGCGGGGATCGAGCACGCGCAGCGACGCCGACTCGAACCAGTGGTCGAGGGACGAGGCGCGATGCCTGCGCAACTCCCGGTCCAGCAGCGTCAGATCGAACGGGGCGTTCATCACCACGAGCGGGCGCCCCGCCGCGGCCTGTTCGCCCAGTTCCCGGGCTATCTCCTCCATCACGGGCGACGGCCAGCGGCCGTTGCGCTGCAGATGTTCGTCCGTGAGCCCGTGCACCGCCGTCGCACCCGCGGGCACCGGCACTCCCGGGTTCACCAGCCATCGGGTCACCCTCGGACGGGCACCCGCGGCGTCCTGGACGACGACGGCGGCCGACACGATCCTGTCGGTCTCGACGTCCACGCCCGTGGTCTCCGTGTCGAACGCGGCCAGAGGGCCTTCGTACCAGCACGTCATACGCACACAACTCCTTGTTCACCCACGGCAGCTGACGCACCGTCTTCTGCCCGTTTGGTGATACCCGGGCTGTTTGCGCCGTACGCCGGAAGGAGACAACAGAGGTACGGGTCTTTGCAGTTCAGCGGCCCGTCGCGGGGATTCACCAAGCCTGGAAGGCTGTTGGACTCATGGCACTCGCGCAGCCCGAACGGGGCGGGCTGCTGCCCCAGCGGACGGCACCTCATCGCGGATCGCTCGCCACCACCGCCTGCATGGAGACCTTGCAGGTGGGCTACTTGCACGCCGTCGCGGCGGCCGCGGGCTGTTCGCTGTCCCAGCCGTTTCCGGACAACGGCATCGACTGGCACGTCAGCCACAGCGCCCCCGGGCACACGGTCGACGACGAGGTCACCATCAAGGTGCAGCTCAAGTGCACGTACCAGATACCGCCCGACCCTCCGGGGCCCGCCTTCTCCTTCACGCTCGACAACGAGCACCTGGCGAAGCTCGCGCGCACCCCGGTATCGGTGCACAAGATCCTCGTCGTGATGCTCGTGCCCAGGTCCCAGGACGACTGGCTGCGCGCCAGCCACGACCGGCTCGACCTGCGGCACTGCTGCTACTGGATCAATCTCGCCGGGCACGCCATCACGGGCCGGCGCCGGACCACCGTCCGCATCCCGACGGCCCGGATCTTCGACGACCGGGCCCTCTGCGAGATCATGACGAGGGTCGGGACGGGAGGCAGACCATGACACACCGACCGATCGACGAGGTGCTCCGGCCGGTGAGGCCGCACCCCGCCGAGGCCTTCTGGAACGATCCGCCGAACCCCGACCAGGTCGACCCGGCCGTCCTCGGCGCGCTGCTCCGCCGGCACGGCTGGCAGCGCCGCGGGGGAGCGGCCGGACGGTACGGCCGATGGACCCCACCCGGGCCCGGGGGCGGCGGCACCAGCCTGCTGGTGCCGGAGAACCGGGCCTTCCCCGACAGTGACGACCTCCTCGGCGAGGCCCTCGTCGCGCTCGCCCGCAGCGCCTCCCCGTCCGCCCGTGACGTGCTCGTCGCCCTCGCCGTGCCCAGCGACGAGATCCGCTGGTGGCGGGATGTGCCGACCGGTCCCGTGGGCGCCGCTCCCTGGACCGTCGAGGAGCAGCTGCGCGGCGCCGCCCGCCAGATGCTGCTCGCGGGCGCCCTCGCCACGCGTGCGCGTGCCGGCTACTACGGCGCCCGCCACCGCAGATCGGCCGCGGCCTCCCTGGAGAACGTCCTGGTCGGTGCCGAACCGAGCGGCCGCCGCCTCACCGCCTTCGTGCCCGTGGCCACCGGCCGGCCGCTCGCCGTGCGCCTGCACGAGGCACTGTGCGCCGCCCGCGAGGCCATCGACTACCAGCGGGCCACCGGTGGCATGGAGGCCTTCGACGCGGCCGTCGAGGCGGGCGTCAGTCATGAGCTGATGGAAGCCCTGGTGGCCCTCGTCCGCGGCACCGAGGGCGCCCGGATCGCCGTCGAGTGGTCGCCCGCCGCGGGCGTCCCCGAGGGCGGCGCGAACCCCGCCGAGCCCGTCGAGTTCTCGCCCGGCGACCTGCCCGTGCTGCGCGAGGCGGGGGCCCGCTATCTGCTCGAGGAGCCGTCCGTGCCGGTGCGCGTCACCGGCGCCGTGGTCCGGATGCGCAGGTCGGGCCCACGGGGGGCGGGCACGGTACGGCTGCGGGTCATCGCGGGCGCCGAGGTACCGCACGTCCGGATGACCCTGGACGAGGAGGCGTACCGGATAGCGGGCCAGGCCCACCTGGTCGGACTGCCGGTGCGGGTGCACGGGCGGCTGGAGAGCCGAGGCGGCTTCCGCAGGCTCACGGACGCCTCCGGCGTCGTCCCCGTACAGGTCGACGAGGCCGAGCGGGACCGGCTGATGAAGTCGCTCCAGGAGAATCTGGACTTCTTCGAGGAGGCGTGCAGCGAGGACTGAGGGCGCACTGTCCACAACCGTTTCGCGGAGGGCACCCCGGGCTCGGTAGGATTCGGGGCATTGCCATGCCATGCCGTATGTGGTGTGGAGTCGCCTTCAGTCAGGAGAGTCCGGTGTCAGACGTCCGTGTGATCATCCAACGCGATTCCGAGCGGGAAGAGCGCGTGGTGACGACGGGCACTACGGCCGCCGACCTCTTCACCGGCGAGCGCACCATCGTCGCGGCCCGCGTCGCCGGCGAGCTGAGGGACCTCGCGTACGAGGTGCAGGACGGCGAGGAGGTCGAGCCGGTCGAGATCTCCTCCGAGGACGGCCTGAACATCCTGCGCCACTCCACCGCGCACGTCATGGCCCAGGCCGTGCAGGAGCTCTTCCCCGACGCCAAGCTGGGCATCGGCCCGCCGGTCAAGGACGGCTTCTACTACGACTTCGACGTCGAGAAGCCCTTCACGCCCGAGGACCTCAAGGCCGTCGAGAAGAAGATGCAGGAGATCCAGAAGCGCGGGCAGCGCTTCTCCCGCCGCGTCGTCACCGACGAGGGCGCCCGCGAGGAGCTCGCCGCGGAGCCGTACAAGCTGGAACTCATCGGCATCAAGGGCCCCGCTTCCTCGGACGACGGCGCGAACGTCGAGGTGGGCGGCGGCGAGCTGACCATCTACGACAACCTCGACGCCAAGACCGGCGAGCTGTGCTGGAAGGACCTGTGCCGCGGTCCCCACCTGCCGACCACCCGCAACATCCCGGCGTTCAAGCTGATGCGCAACGCCGCCGCGTACTGGCGCGGCAGCGAGAAGAACCCCATGCTCCAGCGCATCTACGGCACCGCCTGGCCCTCCAAGGAAGAGCTCAAGGCGCACCTCGAATTCCTCGCCGAGGCCGAGAAGCGCGACCACCGCAAGCTGGGCAACGAGCTGGACCTGTTCTCCATCCCGGACCAGATCGGCTCCGGCCTCGCCGTCTTCCACCCCAAGGGCGGCATCATCCGCCGGGTCATGGAGGACTACTCGCGCCGCCGGCACGAGGAGGAGGGCTACGAGTTCGTCTACACCCCGCACGCCACCAAGGGGAAGCTCTTCGAGACCTCGGGCCACCTGGACTGGTACGCCGACGGCATGTACCCGCCCATGCAGCTCGACGAGGGCGTGGACTACTACCTCAAGCCCATGAACTGCCCGATGCACAACCTGATCTTCGACGCGCGCGGCCGCTCGTACCGCGAACTGCCGCTGCGCCTCTTCGAGTTCGGCACCGTGTACCGGTACGAGAAGTCGGGCGTCGTGCACGGCCTGACCCGCGCCCGGGGCTTCACGCAGGACGACGCGCACATCTACTGCACCAAGGAGCAGATGGCGGACGAGCTCGACAAGACGCTCACCTTCGTCCTGAACCTGCTGCGCGACTACGGCCTGACCGACTTCTACCTGGAGCTGTCCACCAAGGACCCGGAGAAGTTCGTCGGCTCGGACGAGATCTGGGAAGAGGCCACCGAGACGCTGCGCCAGGTCGCCGAGAAGCAGGGCCTCCCGCTGGTCCCGGACCCGGGCGGCGCCGCCTTCTACGGCCCGAAGATCTCCGTGCAGGCCAAGGACGCCATCGGCCGCACCTGGCAGATGTCGACCGTGCAGCTCGACTTCAACCTGCCCGAGCGCTTCGACCTGGAGTACACCGGCCCCGACGGCTCCAAGCAGCGCCCGGTCATGATCCACCGCGCGCTCTTCGGCTCCATCGAGCGCTTCTTCGCCGTGCTCCTCGAGCACTACGCGGGCGCGTTCCCGGCATGGCTGGCGCCCGTCCAGGCGATCGGCATCCCGATCGGCGACGCGCACGTGGAGTACCTCCAGAAGTTCGCCGCCGAGGCCAGGAAGAAGGGCCTGCGGGTCGAGGTCGACGCGTCCTCGGACCGTATGCAGAAGAAGATCCGCAACGCGCAGAAGCAGAAGGTGCCCTTCATGGTCATCGCGGGCGACGAGGACATGACGGCCGGCGCCGTCTCCTTCCGCTACCGCGACGGCTCCCAGGAGAACGGCATCCCGCTCGACGAGGCCATCGCCAAGATCGCGAAGGTCGTCGAGGAGCGCGCGCAGGTCTGATCGGCGCCGGTCCGAACCTCCGCGTTCCGTCGTGACGAAAGGCCCCCGGGGAGCTCAGATCCCCGGGGGCCTTTCGTCGCCCTCGCGCGCGAACACCTGCAACAGCCACGACGAGAACGATCCCGTCACCGCGCCGAGCAGCGCCAGACCGCACACCATCATGGCGACCGCGATCGTGCGACCCTTCGGCGTCACCGGCGCCACGTCCCCGTACCCGACCGTCGAGAGCGTGGAGGCGGCCCACCACACCGAGTCACCAAAGGTGACGATCGTCGCGTGCGGTGCCTGGTACTCGGCCTGGTAGACGGCGAGGGAACCCGCGAAACCGAGCAGCAGGACCGCGATGCTCGCGTAGAACATCACCCGCGCGTACAGCGGGAGGCGAGGTTCTCCGCGGCGCCGCAGCACGGCGTCGTAGAGCTTGACCATGCGCAGTGGCCGCAGCAGCGGCAGGACGAGCACCACGGTGTCCAGCCCGTGGCTCGGGACGAACCGGAGGCGCTGGCCGCTCAGGCGCCAGAGCACCAGGTAGTCGACGAGGAACGCCGCCCACGTGACCGCGATCACCGCGAGGCAGGCATCCCGCCCCTCCTGGGACAGACCGTGCGCCAGCACAAGCACCGCGTAGGCGGAGAGGAACAACAGCGACGCGACCGCCAGTGGTACCTCGGTGCGCTGCTCCCAGCGGGTCATCGGCCTGTCGTCGTCCATGGCCCCAGCTTCGCCGCATGCCCCTTTGCGTGACACCCGCCGACACGCCGCGAACGGGCGAAGCAATATGCTGCAACACATGACGAGTGAGCCGGAGCAGCAGATCGGAGTGGGAACGCAGGACGCGTTCCAGCGCCTTTGGACGCCCCACCGGATGGCTTACATCCAGGGCGAGAACAAGCCCACCGGCCCGGGGGCCGACGACGGTTGTCCCTTCTGCTCGATTCCGGCCAAGTCCGACGAGGACGGGCTGATCGTCAGGCGCGGGGAGCAGGTGTACGCGGTGCTCAACCTCTACCCGTACAACGGTGGGCACCTGATGGTCGTGCCCTACCGTCACGTCGCCGACTACACGGACCTCACCGCGCCGGAGACAGCCGAACTCGGTGAGCTGACCAAGCAGGCCATGACCGCCCTGCGCACCGCCTCCGGCGCCCACGGATTCAACATCGGCATGAACCAGGGCACCGTCGCGGGCGCGGGCATCGCCGCCCATCTTCACCAGCACATCGTTCCCCGCTGGGGCGGCGACACCAACTTCATGCCGGTCGTCGGCCACACCAAGGTCCTGCCGCAACTCCTCGCGGACACCCGCGAGATGCTGGCGGAGGCCTGGCCCACCGCGTAGTCCGGCACGGGGCGCCTTCTCCGGGCGCCCCGTCCCTCGCGGGCCGCCGGAGCGCGGTCGACCCTCGGGCCCCACCGTCTCCGGTGCCGCGCGTCCACGCGTCGCCCTACGCGTCGTACAGGCGTCGCCCCACGCGTCGTACCGGCGTCGCCCCACGCGTCGTACAGGCCGGCTCCATTATTCGTACAGGCCGGCTCTACGCGTCGTACAGGTCCGCCTTGCGCGGCGAGACGTCCTGCACCGCCGTGCTGAGGAAGGCCGAGCGGTTGCCGAACTTCTCCGTGTCGACGCCGTTCTCCTCGAGGACCTTGATCGCCGCCGAGTGCACCACGCGCAGCACGGGCGTCGCGGCCCGCAGCGCGTCGTCCGCCATGAAACGGTGCCGCCACGGCTGATCGGCCCAGGCGTGCCGCAGTCCGAACGGCTCGGGCAGTTCCAGACTCCCGCCGAGCCAGTTCAGAAGGGGCGGATACCAGGTCAAGGGCGCCCGCGCCGCCAGCCTCACGACCTCGTCCGCGGTGACCAGCGGCAGGCTCACCTTGCGGGTCTCCCAGAACTTGACGGCCTTCGCGACCTCCTTGGTCGGGGCCTCCGGCTTGGTGGTGAACAGCGAGTTCACCGGTCCCAGCGCATGTCCGGTCACCTCGATGCGCAGCGTCTGGTGCAGCACGGTCACCGTGATCATCATGGTGATGATCAACTGGCCGTCCCACAGCGTCCACTGGACCCCGAGATAGTGCCGGTCGCCGCTGCCGAACTGCTGCTTGTTGCAGATGTCCTGCACGGCGTGCGTCTTGATCGTGTAGGCGTCCACGTCCGTGCCGCCCGGCCGGGACACCGCCTTCGCGTTCTCGCCGATCGGCGTGACGACCCAGTGCTTGATCGAAGGCGCCGGGAAACCACCGGTGTTGAGCGGACCGCGCTCCAGCATGCGCAACTGGTCGTGGATGTTGCGGATGACGTCCCAGCTGCGGAACGGGTGGATCTCCTTGCCCGCGTCCCGCGCCACCAGGTCCTCGGCGAGCTGCCAGCTGCCCCAGCGGGTGCCCATGCCGAGTATGCCCTTGGGGCCCGCGTAGAAGACCGAGTTGGACTGCTGCTCCGCGGTGAGCCGGGCGAGCGCCTGACGCAGGCGCTCAGCCGCCGTCTCCCCGGGGCTGCCGGGGACCGCCTCGGGGATCTTGGCGCCGATGCCGCCGCCCGACAGCAGGCTGTCCCAGCGCGCCCGCAGATCCTTGGCCGTGCGCTCGCAGATCTGCTTCGCCCACAGCCAGCCGACGACCGGGAGGACCACCGCGGCGCGCGCGTACCAGGCCCAGAAGCCCGTGAACGGCATGCGGAGGAGGAAGAGGACGGCCAGGGCGCCGACGGCGACGAGGAGCGTGGTGCCGAGCGCGGAGGCACGCTTGTCCTCGCGCTTGGCGATCTGCGTACGGATCTGGAAGACCAGCAGCCACACCAGCAGTCCGGGCAGGAACAGCAGCCCGCAGAGCACCATGACGGCGGACAGCCAGTTGTCGCGGTCCCGGCGGATGTTGGTGGACGCCAGGCAGTGCTCCACGACGACCTGCGGCTCGGTGCCGAAGGACTGGATCAGCGGTTTGCGGCCCGTGCCCAGCATGCGGGCCGCGACGGCCCCCGCGAAGGCCTCGCCGAGATTCGGTGCGAACAGCTTGATCCGGCCGGCCTTGACCGTGGACTTGTGCCATTCGTTGTCGGCCTTGAGGATCTCCTCCACCGGATTGTCGCGGTACGCCGCGGAGGCCAGGGCGAAGCTCGCCGCCGTCTGTCCCGCGGAGCCCGTGAGCGGCACTTGCGCCCCGGGAGTGAAATCGAAACCGTCGAACGCCACTTCCGCCCCCATCGCCGCCGCACCCGCTCCTGCGGCTTTCCCGACTTCGGTGTCCCGCACACCTGTTGATCAGGTCATCGTCTTGATCAGGTTCTCAGGGTAACGGCCGCGGCCGACATCCGTCGGCGGACGGCAGAAGCCGCCCGCCGACGGGCGAACCTCCCCAACCCTCAGGTACCCGGCACCTGTTCGCGCAGCCGATCGGCGATCTGCTGCGGCATGGGCTCGTGCCGCGCGTAACGCCGGTCGAACCGCGCGGTGCCGTGCGAGACGGACCGCAGATCCACGGCGTACCGCCCGATCTCGATCTCCGGCACCTCGGCCCGTACGAGCGTGCGCCCGCCGCCCGCCTGCTCGGTGCCGACGACCCGGCCGCGGCGCCCCGACAGGTCGCTCATCACCGCCCCCACGTAGTCGTCGCCGACCAGGACGCTCACCTCGGCCACCGGCTCCAGGAGATGGATCTTGGCGTCGCGGGCCGCTTCGCGCAGCGCGAGCGCGCCCGCCGTCTGGAAGGCGGCGTCGGAGGAGTCCACCGAGTGCGCCTTGCCGTCGGTCAGCGTGACCCGTACGTCGATGAGCGGATAGCCCGCGGCCACGCCCTTGGCGGCCTGGGCGCGCACGCCCTTCTCGACGGACGGGATGAACTGCCGCGGCACGGCGCCGCCGACGACCTTGTCCACGAACTCGATGCCCGAGCCGCCGGGCAGCGGTTCGACCTCGATCTCGCAGATCGCGAACTGGCCGTGCCCGCCGGACTGTTTCACATGGCGTCCGCGCCCGGCCGACGAGCCGGCGAACGTCTCCCGCAGGGAGACCTTGTGCGGGACCACGTCGACCTGCACGCCGTACCGGTTGCGCAGCCGTTCCAGGGCGACGTCGGCGTGCGCCTCGCCCAGGCACCACAGGACGACCTGGTGGGTGTTCGGGTTCTGCTCCAGCCGCATCGTGGGGTCCTCGGCGACCAGCCGCCCGAGCCCCTGGGAGAGCTTGTCCTCGTCCGCCTTGCTGTGCGCCTCGATGGCGAGCGGGAGCAGCGGGTCGGGCATCCGCCACGGCTCCATGAGCAGCGGGTCGTCCTTGGCCGACAGCGTGTCGCCCGTCTCGGCGCGGTTCAGCTTGGCCACACAGGCGAGGTCGCCCGCGATGCAGTGGGTGAGGGCGCGCTGCTGCTTGCCGAACGGCGCGGACAGGGCGCCGATCCGCTCGTCGACGTCGTGGTCCTCGTGTCCGCGGTCGGTCAGCCCGTGCCCGGAGACGTGCACCGTCGCGTCGGGGCGCAGGGTTCCGGAGAAGACCCGGATCAGGGAGACCCGTCCCACGTACGGGTCGGACGCGGTCTTCACGACCTCCGCGACCAGCGGCCCGTCCGGGTCGCAGGCCTTCACCTCGCGCGCGGCGCCGTCCGGCGTGGTCACCGTCGGCGCCGGGCGCTCCAGCGGGGTGGGGAAACCGCCCGTGACCAGTTCGAGGAGCTCGACCGTGCCGAGCCCCTGACGGGCGCCCTCGGCGGCCGGAGCGGCGGCCAGCACCGGGAAGAAGCTCCCGCGTGCGACGGCCCGTTCCAGGTCCTGCACGAGCGTCTTGAGGTCGATCTCCTCGCCGCCGAGATAGCGGTCCATGAGCGTCTCGTCCTCGCTCTCGGCGATGATCCCCTCGATCAGCCGGTTGCGGGCCTCGTCGATGAGCGGTTGCTGGTCGGGCCCCGGCTCCGCCTCCTTGCGCTCCCCCGAGGAGTAGTCGAACAGCCGCTGGGTGAGGAGCCCGATCAGGCCGGTCACTGGCGCGTGCCCGTCCGGCGCCTCGGCGCCGTGCAGCGGCAGATACAGCGGCAGTACGGCGTCGGGGTCGTCCCCGCCGAACGCCTCAGCGCAGATCCGGGTCATCTCCTCGAAGTCCGCCCGGGCCGATTCGAGGTGGGTGACCACGATGGCCCGTGGCATGCCGACGGCCGCGCACTCCTCCCACACCATCCGGGTCGAGCCGTCCACGCCGTCCGACGCCGAGACGACGAAAAGGGCCGCGTCCGCCGCTCGCAGACCGGCCCTCAACTCCCCGACGAAGTCGGCGTACCCGGGAGTGTCCAGAATGTTGATCTTGTATCCGTCCCAGTCGACGGGTACCAGGGAGAGCTGCACCGAGCGTTGCTGCCGGTGCTCGATCTCGTCGTAGTCGGAGATGGTGCCGCCGTCCTCCACGCGGCCCGCCCGGTTCACCGCTCCCGCCGTCAGCGCGAGAGCCTCCACCAATGTCGTCTTGCCCGATCCGCTGTGGCCGACCAGCACCACATTCCGTACGGACGCGGGGTGGTCGGCCGCCGTAGCCCTGCCGGCGGCTCCGGGGTGTGCATTCGACTTGTCGCCCATGGCCTTGCCTCCCGTGCACGGTGAGGTCACTGTGGGCGCGGGACATGCCGAAGCCTCCCCCCGGTAACGGGGGCACCCCCAGCGGTGGCGGCTCCGGTGACGCCCCGCGGTGTCTTCGAGCTTTGCACTCGCGTCACGGTGCGTCCATACAGGGGACGCGATCCCGCCGTGACACCGATGGCATCCCGTCGTGACACGGGGTGCGGGTGCCCGACCATCGCACAAGCGCACGCGTGACTACGATGGGCCAGCCGACGGCCAGCAGGGGCCGCCCGGCGACACCGACCCTCGGGAAGGCCATGCTGAACAAGTACGCGCGTGCATTCTTCACGCGTGTCCTCACACCGTTCGCCGCGTTTCTCATCCGCCGGGGGGTAAGCCCCGACACGGTCACCCTCCTGGGCACGGCCGGAGTCATGGCGGGCGCGCTGGTCTTCTACCCCCGGGGAGAGTTCTTCTGGGGCACGATCGTCATCACGCTCTTCGTGTTCTCCGACCTGGTCGACGGGAACATGGCGCGCCAGCTCGGCCGCTCCAGCCGCTGGGGCGCCTTCCTGGACTCCACGCTCGACCGGGTCGCCGACGGAGCGATCTTCGGCGGCTTCGCGCTCTGGTACGCGGGCAACGGCGACGACAACGCCCTGTGCGCCGTCTCGATCTTCTGTCTGGCCAGTGGCCAGGTGGTGTCCTACACCAAGGCCCGCGGTGAGTCCATCGGTCTGCCGGTCGCGGTCAACGGTCTCGTCGAGCGTGCCGAGCGACTGGTGATCTCGCTGGTCGCGGCCGGTCTGGCCGGCCTGCACACGTTCGGTGTGCCCGGCATCCAGGTGCTGCTGCCCATCGCGCTGTGGATCGTCGCCGTCGGCAGCCTCGTCACGCTGATCCAGCGCGTCGTCACCGTCCGCCGGGAGTCCGCCGAGGCGGACGCCGCGGACGCCGCCCAGAGCACTGAGGCCACCTCGTGACCAGCCTCCAGGACAGGCTGGTGGACGGTGCCTACGCCCTGGGCTGGAGCACCGTCAAGAAGCTTCCCGAGCCGGTCGCCGTGCGCCTCGGCCGCACCATCGCCGACCTCGCCTGGAAGAAGCGCGGCAAGGGCGTACAGCGTCTGGAGAGCAATTACGCGCGCGTGGTGCCGGACGCGACGCCGCAGCGGCTGGCCGAGCTCTCCAAGGCCGGCATGCGCTCGTACCTGCGCTACTGGATGGAGTCGTTCCGGCTTCCCGCGTGGAGCGAGGAGCGGGTGCGGAACGGGTTCGAGGCGAAGGACCTGCATCACCTCACCGACGCGCTCGCCTCCGACCGGGGCGTCATCCTGGCGCTCCCGCACATGGCGAACTGGGATCTCGCGGGCGCCTGGGTCACCACCAGGCTGGAGACGCCGTTCACGACCGTCGCCGAGCGCCTCAAGCCCGAGTCCCTGTACGACCGTTTCGTCGCCTATCGCGAGGGCCTCGGCATGGAGGTCCTGCCGCACAGCGGCGGTACCGCGTTCGGCACGCTGGCCCGTCGGCTGCGCGACGGCGGTCTGGTCTGCCTGGTCGCGGAACGGGACCTGTCGGCCTCGGGCGTCGAGGTGGAGTTCTTCGGCGAGGCGACGCGGATGCCCGCGGGACCGGCCCTCCTCGCCCAGCAGACCGACGCCATCCTCCTTCCCGTGACGCTCTGGTACGACGAATCGCCCGTGATGCAGGGCCGGCTGCATCCGCCCGTCGAGGTCCCCGAGTCAGGTACCCGGGCCGAGAAGACGTCTGTCATGACGCAGGCGCTGGCCGACGCCTTCGCCACAGGCATCGCCGACCACCCGGAGGACTGGCACATGTTGCAGCGTTTGTGGCTCAAGGACCTCGACCCGGGGAAGGCTCCCCAGGAGTCCACCGCGCAGGATCCCGAGAAGAGGACCCCGTGAGGATCGGCATCGTCTGCCCGTACTCCTGGGACGTTCCGGGCGGCGTCCAGTTCCACATCCGCGACCTGGCCCAGCACCTCATCGGCCTGGGGCACGAGGTCTCCGTCCTCGCCCCCGCGGACGACGACACACCCCTGCCCCCGTACGTCGTCTCGGCGGGCCGCGCGGTCCCGGTGCCGTACAACGGCTCGGTGGCGCGGCTGAACTTCGGCTTCCTGTCGGCGGCCCGGGTCCGGCGCTGGCTGCACGACGGCACCTTCGACGTGGTGCACATCCACGAGCCGTCCTCGCCGTCGCTCGGCCTGCTGACGTGCTGGGCCGCGCAGGGCCCCATCGTCGCGACCTTCCACACCTCGAACCCGCGCTCCCGGGCGATGGTCGCCGCGTACTCGATCCTCCAGGCCGCCCTGGAGAAGATCAGCGCGCGGATCGCCGTGAGCGAGTACGCCCGGCGCACCCTGGTCGAGCACCTCGGCGGTGACGCCGTCGTCATCCCGAACGGCGTCGACGTCGACTTCTTCGCACGTGCCAAGCCCAAGCCCGAGTGGCAGGGCGACACCATCGGCTTCATCGGCCGCATCGACGAGCCCCGCAAGGGTCTGCCGGTGCTCATGAAGGCTCTGCCGAAGATCCTGGCCGAGCGCCCGCAGACGCGGCTGCTGGTCGCCGGACGCGGCGACGAGAAGGAGGCCGTGGAGTCGCTGCCCGCCGAGATGCGCTCGCGCGTGGAGTTCCTCGGCATGATCAGCGACGAGGACAAGGCCCGTTTCCTGCGCAGCGTCGACCTCTACGTCGCGCCCAACACGGGCGGCGAGAGCTTCGGGATCATCCTGGTCGAGGCGATGTCCGCCGGAGCGCCCGTGCTCGCCGCGGACCTCGACGCGTTCGCGCAGGTCCTCGACCAGGGCGCGGCGGGTGAGCTGTTCGCCAACGAGGACGCGGACGCCCTGGCCACGGCCGCGGTGCGGCTGCTCGGCGACCCGGAGCGCCGGGCCCGACTGCGCGAGCGGGGGAGTGCCCACGTACGGCGCTTCGACTGGTCGACGGTGGGCGCGGACATCCTGTCCGTGTACGAGACGGTCACGGACGGCGCGGCCGCGGTCGCCACGGACGAACGCACGGGTCTGCGGGCCCGCTTCGGCCTGGCCCGGGACTGACCGCACCGGACACGCGCCGCGAACGGACCCGGCCCCGCGCCGCGAACGGACCCGGCCCCGCGCCGCGAACGGACCCGGCCCCGCGCTCGCGTGCGGGCCGACCGTCCCACCCCGGCGCCGCCCTGCCCCGCGGATTCGGCGCGGCTCGCCGTGGGGGTGTGCGCGGTGGCCGCTCCGGCCGGGGCTTCCCGCTCTCACATGCGGGTGGCCGCTCCGCCCCTGACTTCGCGCTCCCGCGCGGGCCGACCGGTCCGCCCCGGTTTCATGGCGCCGTCGTGTCGGCGGCTCGACTCCGCTTCGCGTTCGGCGTGTGTGCGGTGGCCCGGTCAGGCCGGCCCCCCCCCCGCGCTCGCGTGCGGGGCGGGGGCGGGGGAGCCGGGCCACCCGGGCTTCTGGTCGCTCCTGCGCTGGTGGCTCGTTCGCGCTCTGCCGTGCGGGGGAGCGGACGGGCCGTACAGGGAACCTCCCGTGGCCCCTGGGGTCTGAGGGAGTCGTGCTCACGCACCGGTAGCCTTGCCGCCCGTGACCGCAACCCTCATCTGGATCCTCGTCGGACTCGTCGCGATCGGCCTCTATCTGAGCTGGACCGCCGGGCGGCTCGACCGGCTGCACGCCCGCATCGACGCCACCCGCGCCGCCCTCGACGCGCAGCTGCTGCGCCGGGCCTCCGTGACCCAGGAGCTGGCCACATCCGGGGTGCTCGACCCGGCCGCCTCGATCGTGCTCTACGAAGCGGCGCACGCGGCCCGGCAGGCCGAGGAGGAGCAGCGCGAGGTGGCAGAGAGCGAGCTGAGCCAGGCCCTGCGGGCGGTGTTCGGGGAGGCGCAGCAGGTCGAGGCGGTACGCGAGGTTCCCGGAGGCGAGGAGGCGGCCGGCGAGCTGGCCCAGGCCGTACGCCGGGTGCCGATGGCACGGCGCTTCCACAACGACGCGGTACGCGCCGCCCGCGCCCTGCGCCGCCACCGCAAGGTCCGCTGGTTCCGCCTCGCGGGCCACGCCCCGTTCCCGATGGCCTTCGAGATGGACGACGAGCCCCCGACGGCCCTGGCGGACCGCCCGACGAACTGAGGCGCGGGCTGGGTGCAGGGGAAAACGATCCACCGCCTCCTCATTGGCCCTTGCAGTGGCCTGGTCGCGTCGCGTTTCCTCGAAGAGCTCAACTCCTCTTTCCCCATGTGAGGTCAACCCGTGTCCAGCACGCTCTCCAACTCCGCCCAGCCCGCTGAGAACTCCGCGATCGGCACCGCCCGCGTCAAGCGCGGCATGGCCGAGCAGCTCAAGGGCGGCGTGATCATGGACGTGGTCAACGCCGAGCAGGCGAAGATCGCCGAGGACGCCGGCGCCGTGGCCGTCATGGCCCTGGAGCGGGTGCCCGCCGACATCCGCAAGGACGGCGGCGTGGCCCGGATGTCGGACCCGAACATGATCGAGGAGATCATCGAGGCGGTCTCCATTCCGGTGATGGCCAAGTCCCGCATCGGCCACTTCGTCGAGGCCCAGGTCCTGCAGTCCCTCGGCGTCGACTACATCGACGAGTCCGAGGTCCTCACCCCGGCCGACGAGGTCAACCACTCCGACAAGTGGGCGTTCACCACCCCCTTCGTCTGCGGCGCCACCAACCTGGGCGAGGCCCTGCGCCGCATCGCCGAGGGCGCGGCCATGATCCGCTCCAAGGGCGAGGCCGGCACCGGCAACGTCGTCGAGGCCGTCCGTCACCTGCGCCAGATCAAGAACGAGATCGCCAAGCTGCGCGGCTTCGACAACAACGAGCTGTACGCCGCCGCCAAGGAGCTGCGCGCCCCGTACGAGATCGTCAAGGAGGTCGCCGAGCTCGGCAAGCTCCCGGTCGTGCTGTTCTCCGCCGGTGGTGTCGCCACCCCCGCCGACGCCGCGCTCATGCGCCAGCTCGGCGCCGAGGGCGTCTTCGTCGGCTCCGGCATCTTCAAGTCCGGCGACCCGGCCAAGCGCGCCGCCGCCATCGTGAAGGCCACCACCTTCTACGACGACCCGAAGATCATCGCGGACGCGTCCCGCAACCTCGGCGAGGCCATGGTCGGCATCAACTGCGACACCCTCCCCGAGACCGAGCGCTACGCCAACCGCGGCTGGTAGTCACCCATGAACACTCCTGTCATCGGTGTCCTGGCTCTCCAGGGCGACGTACGGGAACACCTCATCGCCCTGGCCGCGGCGGACGCCGTGGCCAGGCCGGTGCGGCGCCCCGAGGAGCTCGCCGAGATCGACGGACTGGTCATCCCCGGCGGCGAGTCCACCACCATCTCCAAGCTGGCCGTCCTCTTCGGAGTGATGGAGCCCCTCCGCGCGCGCGTGCGGGACGGCCTGCCCGTCTACGGCACCTGTGCCGGCATGATCATGCTCGCGGACAAGATCCTCGACCCGCGCTCGGGCCAGGAGACCATCGGCGGTATCGACATGATCGTGCGCCGCAACGCCTTCGGACGTCAGAACGAGTCCTTCGAGGCGGCGGTCGACGTCCAGGGTGTCGAAGGCGGTCCTGTGGAGGGCGTCTTCATCCGTGCTCCCTGGGTCGAGTCCGTGGGCGCCGAGGCCGAGGTGCTCGCCGAGCACGGCGGCCACATCGTCGCGGTACGCCAGGGCAACGCGCTCGCCACGTCGTTCCACCCGGAGCTGACCGGCGACCATCGCGTGCACGGCCTGTTCGTCGACATGGTCCGCGCGAACCGGACAGCCACCTCCTTGTAGGATCTGGGGGTCCCCCCAGGCTCGCAACGTCCGGGGGAGTTCGTACCGGTTGGGTAACGCGAAGGAGACAGGCAGATGTCCGGCCACTCTAAATGGGCTACGACGAAGCACAAGAAGGCCGTGATCGACGCCAAGCGCGGCAAGCTCTTCGCGAAGATGATCAAGAACATCGAGGTCGCGGCCCGCACTGGTGGCGCTGACCCGGCCGGAAACCCGACGCTGTTCGACGCCATCCAGAAGGCCAAGAAGAGCTCGGTCCCCAACAAGAACATCGACTCCGCGGTCAAGCGCGGCGCCGGCCTCGAGGCCGGCGGCGCGGACTACGAGACGATCATGTACGAGGGCTACGGCCCGAACGGTGTGGCCGTGCTCATCGAGTGCCTCACCGACAACCGCAACCGCGCGGCCTCGGACGTCCGCGTCGCCATGACCCGCAACGGCGGGAACATGGCCGACCCCGGCTCCGTGTCGTACCTCTTCAACCGCAAGGGCGTCGTCATCGTCCCCAAGGGCGAGCTGGCCGAGGACGACGTCCTCGGTGCCGTGCTCGACGCGGGCGCCGAAGAGGTCAACGACCTCGGAGAGTCCTTCGAGGTCCTCTCCGAGGCCACCGACCTGGTCGCGGTGCGCACCGCGCTCCAGGAGGCGGGCATCGACTACGACTCCGCCGACGCCAACTTCGTCCCGACCATGCAGGTCGAACTCGACGAGGAGGGCGCCCGGAAGATCTTCAAGCTGATCGACGCCCTGGAGGACAGCGACGACGTGCAGAACGTCTTCGCCAACTTCGACGTCAGCGACGAGGTCATGGAGAAGGTCGACGCCTGAGGGCTTGCGCAGCGCGACGGGCCGACGGGACACACCCGTCGGCCCGTCGCTTTGTCAGTGGCACCCGATAGCCTGCACGAACTGGGGAATCTCCCGGTGGTGGCCGGGGGACGTCGAAGGAGGGGCTCGGGTGCGGGTGCTGGGTGTTGACCCCGGGTTGACCCGGTGCGGTGTCGGGGTGGTCGAAGGAGTCGCCGGCCGGCCCCTGACCATGCGCGGCGTCGGCGTCGTACGCACCCCGGCGGACGCCGAGTTGGGCCTGCGGCTGGTCGCCATCGAGCAGGGCATCGAGCAGTGGCTCGACGAGTACGAGCCCGAATTCGTCGCCGTGGAGCGCGTGTTCAGCCAGCACAACGTCCGCACGGTGATGGGCACCGCCCAGGCCAGCGCTGTCGCCATGCTCTGCGCGGCCCGCCGCGGCATCCCCGTGGCCCTGCACACCCCGAGCGAGGTCAAGGCCGCGGTCACCGGCAGCGGCCGCGCGGACAAGGCCCAGGTCGGCGCCATGGTCACCCGCCTGCTCCGGCTCGCCGCGCCCCCCAAGCCCGCCGACGCGGCGGACGCCCTCGCTCTCGCCATCTGTCACATCTGGCGCGCCCCCGCCCAGAACAGACTCCAGCAGGCAGCCGCGCAGAACCGGCCCCAGCAGGCCGTCGCGCAGAACAGACTCCAGCAGGCCGCAGCCGCGCACGCCTCGCACCAAGCATCGAAAGGCCGTACCGCATGATCGCCTTCGTCAGCGGCCCGGTCGCCGCCCTCGCCCCCGACTCCGCGGTCGTCGAGGTCGGCGGTATCGGGATCGCCGTCCAGTGCTCGCCCAATACGCTCGCGGGGCTCCGCGCGGGACAGCAGGCCAAGCTCGCCACCTCCCTCGTCGTCCGCGAGGACTCGCTCACCCTCTACGGCTTCGCCGACGACGACGAACGCCAGGTCTTCGAGCTGCTCCAGACCGCGAGCGGAGTCGGCCCGCGCCTGGCCCAGGCGATGCTCGCCGTGCACAGTCCCGACGCCCTGCGCCGTGCCGTGTCCACCGGCGACGAGAAAGCGCTCATCGCCGTCCCCGGCATCGGCAAGAAGGGCGCCCAGAAGCTGCTGCTGGACCTCAAGGACCGGCTCGGCGAGCCCCTCGGCCCCGGTGGCCCGGCCATCGGCACGGCGGTCACCGCCGGCTGGCGCGACCAGCTGCACGCCGCGCTCATCGGCCTCGGGTACGCGACCCGTGAGGCCGACGAGGCGGTCTCCGCCGTCGCCCCCCAGGCCGAGGCCGCCGAGGGAACGCCGCAGATCGGCCAGCTCCTCAGGGCCGCCCTGCAGACCCTGAACCGAGCCCGCTGAACGGCCCCGGCCCCCGGGGCGGCCGCGCGCCCCGGTGCGGTCCGCGCCCGCCCACCCGCCGACCGCCCCACCACCACGAGACCGCGAGGCACCACCGATGAACTGGGACGACACGACCGACGAATCCGCCGCCGAGGGGCTCGTCGGCCCCGCCGCGGAGCGGTTGGTGGGATCGGTCGCCGACCGTGAGGACCAGGCCGTCGAGGCCGCGCTGCGCCCCAAGGACCTGGACGAGTTCATCGGCCAGGAGAAGGTCCGCGAGCAGCTCGACCTGGTCCTGCGGGCCGCTCGGGCGCGCGGAGCCACCGCCGACCACGTGCTCCTCTCCGGAGCTCCCGGCCTCGGCAAGACGACCCTCTCCATGATCATCGCGGCCGAGATGGGCGCCCCCATCCGCATCACCAGCGGCCCCGCCATCCAGCACGCCGGAGACCTCGCCGCGATCCTCTCCTCCCTCCAGGAGGGCGAGGTCCTGTTCCTCGACGAGATCCACCGCATGTCCCGGCCCGCCGAGGAGATGCTCTACATGGCGATGGAGGACTTCCGCGTCGACGTCATCGTCGGCAAGGGCCCCGGCGCCACCGCCATCCCGCTGGAGCTGCCCCCGTTCACCCTGGTCGGCGCCACCACGCGCGCGGGACTGCTGCCGCCGCCGCTGCGCGACCGCTTCGGCTTCACCGCGCACATGGAGTTCTACGAGCCCGCCGAGCTGGACCGTGTCATCCACCGCTCCGCCGGCCTCCTCGACGTCGAGATCGACGCCGAGGGCGCCGCGGAGATCGCCGGACGCTCCCGCGGCACGCCCCGTATCGCCAACCGCCTGCTGCGCCGTGTGCGCGACTACGCGCAGGTCAGAGCGGACGGGGTCATCACCCGGGAGATCGCCGGGGCGGCACTGAAGGTCTACGAGGTCGACGCGCGGGGCCTGGACCGTCTCGACCGCGGTGTCCTCGATGCCCTGATCAAGCTTTTCGGCGGCGGTCCTGTCGGATTGTCCACACTTGCTGTCGCTGTGGGGGAGGAGCGTGAGACGGTGGAAGAGGTCGCCGAGCCCTTCCTCGTACGAGAGGGACTCCTCGCCCGTACTCCCCGTGGCCGGGTGGCGACACCCGCGGCATGGACACATCTCGGCCTCACGCCGCCGAGCCGCTCAGCAGGCGGAAACGGACAACAGGACCTGTTCGGGGCGTGACGGCGCGCGTAGGTACCGGGGCAGGAACCCCGGTGCCATGCTGAGCGTTGTTCCCTGAGTGCGGACTCGCTTAGACTCCGCCGATGCCGCCCATGTCGACGGCATACATACCCCCATCCAGCAGGCCGCTCACCTTTGCGGTCGAAGAAGGAAGTTCCGACCCGTGAGTCTCGTGACCCTCCTCCCGTTCATCGTGCTCATCGGGGCCATGTTCCTGATGACCCGGTCGGCCAAGAAGAAGCAGCAGCAGGCGGCTTCCATGCGCAACGAGCTGCAGCCCGGCTCCGGCGTGCGCACGATCGGCGGTATGTACGCCACCGTCAAGGAGGTCAATGAGGACACGGTTCTCCTTGACGCCGCCCCGGGCGTGGACCTGCTCTTCGCGAAGAACGCGATCGGTGCCGTCCTCACGGACGACGAGTACAACCGCATCGTCCACGGCGTCGAGCACGACCTGAAGGCCGACGGCTCCGTCGTGCCGGACGACGCCTCCTCCCTCACCGAGACCGACGAGCCCGCCGCCGACGCCTCTTCCGACGCCTCCGACGACAAGCCCCTCGACCTCGGCAAGAAGGACGCGGCGGACAAGCCGGCCGACGAGGTCGCCGAGGCGAAGGCCGAGAAGGCCTCCGACCTCGACGCGGCAGAGGCGAAGAAGACCGACGGCGAGGCCGACGCGAAGTAGTCACGACCCGGGAGCACGGCGCGACCGACCGCGCCGGCACCTCCCGGGACGTGCTGTTCTCGCACGGAGTCCCGACACCATGGCATGGCCGTCCCGCGCTCACCCGGCGCAGGGCGGCCCGAGAGGGAGTACGAGAAGGTGGCAGCACCGAAGAAGGGCCGGAGCGCGAGCGCCCAGAGCAGGCCGGGGCGCTCGCTGGCCCTGATCCTGATCGCCATCGCGGCGCTCACCGGGGGGATGTTCGCCTCCGGGCACACCACTCCGCGTCTCGGCATCGATCTCGCCGGCGGCACGAGCATCACGCTCACGGCGACGAACGAGCCGGGCCAGCCCAACGCGATCAACAAGACCAACATGGACACCGCGGTCGACATCATGAACCGCCGTGTCAACGGTCTCGGTGTCTCCGAGGCCGAGGTTCAGACCCAGGGCCGCGACAACATCATTGTCAACATCCCCAAGGGCACGAACTCCAAGCAGGCCCGTGAGCAGGTCGGCACCACCGCCAAGCTCTACTTCCGTCCCGTGCTGACCACCGAGGTCTCCGGGGCCGACGCGTCGGCCACCCCGTCGCCGAGCGCCTCCAGCTCCAGCAAGGCCACGGACAAGGCGACCTCGTCCTCCTCGGCCTCCGCGACGCCCTCGGCCAGCGCCACCTCCCAGGGCCGTGCGGTCACCGACGCCCTGAAGGCCGACTCCACGCCGTCGGCGAGCGGCTCCCCGAGCTCCTCGGCCTCCTCCAGCGCCTCGCCCTCCGCGAGCGCCAGCGTGGACCCCGCGACCGCGAAGCTGCAGGCCGCGTACGCCGCGCTCGACTGCTCGAAGGCGGACGTCCGCGCCAAGGCCGGTGACGGCGCCAAGCCGTCCGAGCCGACCGTTGCCTGTGGCCAGAACTCCTCCGGCCAGTGGCAGAAGTACGTCCTCGGCCCGGCCGAGGTCGCCGGCACGGACATCAAGAAGGCCGGCGCCGTCTTCGACACCCAGAGCGCCGCGGGCTGGAAGGTCACCATGGACTTCACGTCCGGTGGCTCCAAGAAGTTCGCCGCCATCACCGGCAAGCTCGCCCAGCAGCAGCCCCCGCAGAACCAGTTCGCCATCGTCCTCGACGGCGAGGTCGTCTCCGACCCGTCCGTCAGCCAGTCGCTGAGCGGAAGCGCGGAGATCTCCGGCAGCTTCACCCAGACCGAGGCGCAGGACCTGGCCAACATGCTGAAGTACGGCGCGCTGCCGCTCAGCTTCAAGGAGTCCAGCGTCACCACGGTGACAGCCGCGCTCGGCGGCGAGCAGCTGCACGCCGGTCTGATCGCGGGCGCCATCGGCCTCGCCCTGGTCGTCATCTACCTGGTGATCTACTACCGGGGCCTGTCGGTCATCGCCATCGCCTCGCTGCTGGTCTCCGCCATCCTCACGTACGTGCTCATGGCACTGCTCGGCCCGGCCATCGGCTTCGCGCTGAACCTTCCGGCCGTCTGTGGAGCGATCGTCGCGATCGGAATCACAGCGGACTCGTTCATCGTGTTCTTCGAACGCATCCGGGACGAGATCCGCGAGGGACGCTCCCTGCGGCCCGCCGTCGAGCGCGCCTGGCCGCGTGCCCGGCGCACCATCCTGGTCTCCGACTTCGTGTCGTTCCTCGCCGCCGCGGTGCTCTTCATCGTCACCGTCGGCAAGGTCCAGGGCTTCGCGTTCACCCTCGGTCTGACCACGGTCCTCGACGTCGTCGTCGTGTTCTTCTTCACCAAGCCGCTGATGACGATCCTCGCCCGCAAGAAGTTCTTCGCGGAGGGTCACAGCTGGTCCGGCCTCGACCCGAAGCGACTGGGCGCCAAGCCGCCGCTGCGCCGCACCCGTCGCGCGTCCGCCCCCGTCGACACGAAGGAGGCGTGAGATGTCGAAACTCGGCACCCTCGGCGCCCGGCTCCACCGCGGCGAGATCGGCTACGACTTCGTCGGCAAGCGCAAGATCTGGTACGGCATCTCGATCCTGATCACCATCACGGCCATCCTCGGCCTGACGGTGCGCGGCCTGAACATGGGCATCGAGTTCCAGGGCGGCGCCGTCTTCACCACCGGCAAGACCGGTGTCTCGGTGAGCCAGGCGGAGACGTACGCGGAAGACGCCTCCGGCCACGACGCGGTCGTCCAGAAGCTCGGCAACGGCGGACTGCGCGTCCAGATCGCCGGCATCGACACCGACAAGTCGGACACGATCAAGGACCAGCTCGCCAAGGACCTGAAGGTCGACTCCGAGTCGATCAACGCCGACCTGGTCGGTCCCAGCTGGGGTGACCAGATCGCCAACAAGGCCTGGCAGGGTCTGGCGATCTTCATGGTCCTCGTCGTGATCTACCTGGCCATCGCCTTCGAGTGGCGCATGGCCATCGCGGCGCTGGTCGCGCTGATCCACGACATCACCATCACGGTCGGCATCTACGCCCTGGTCGGCTTCGAGGTCACCCCGGGCACCGTGATCGGTCTGCTCACGATCCTCGGCTACTCGCTCTACGACACGGTCGTCGTCTTCGACAGCCTCAAGGAGCAGACGAAGGACATCACCAAGCAGACCCGCTGGACCTACAGCGACGTCGCCGACCGCTCGATCAACAGCACCCTGGTGCGTTCCATCAACACCACCGTGGTCGCGCTGCTGCCGGTCGCGGGCCTGCTGTTCATCGGTGGCGGCGTGCTCGGGGCGGGCATGCTCAACGACATCTCGCTGTCGCTGTTCGTCGGCCTCGCGGCCGGCGCGTACTCCTCGATCTTCATCGCCACGCCGCTCGTCGCCGACCTCAAGGAGCGCGAGCCGCAGATGAAGGCCCTGCGCAAGCGGGTCCTCGCCAAGCGGGCCCAGGCCGCCGCCAAGGGCGAGTCACTGGAGCCGCAGGTCGCGGGCGCCTCGTACGAGGACGACGAGCCGGAGGAGGCCGCCCCGGCGGTCGTCGGCCCGCGCAACCAGCCCGCGTCCCGCGCCCGCGGCCGCGGCCGGCCCTCGGGGAAGCGCCGATGACCGGCATCGAAGAGCTGCTGTCCAGCCGTATCCGTGACGTGGCCGACTACCCGGAGCCGGGCGTGATGTTCAAGGACATCACCCCGCTCCTGGCCGACCCGGCCGCGTTCGGTGCGCTGACCGACGCCCTCGCGGACATCGCCGTGACCACCGAGGCCACCAAGATCGTCGGTCTCGAGGCCCGTGGCTTCATCCTCGGCGCACCGGTCGCCGTCCGTGCCGGGCTCGGTTTCATCCCCGTGCGCAAGGCGGGCAAGCTCCCCGGAGCGACCCTGTCGCAGGCCTACGACCTGGAGTACGGCTCCGCCGAGATCGAGGTGCACGCCGAGGACCTGAGCGCGGGCGACCGGGTGCTGGTCGTCGACGACGTCCTCGCCACCGGCGGCACCGCCGAGGCCTCGCTCCAGCTCATCCGCCGGGCGGGCGCCGAGGTCGCGGGCGTCGCCGTGCTGATGGAGCTCGGCTTCCTCGGCGGCCGCGGCCGTCTGGAGCCGGCCCTGGCCGGAGCTCCCCTGCGGGCGCTCCTCACGATCTGAGGACCGTCGGCGCACCACCCGGGGGACAACCCCGGGAGAGGCCCCCGAAAGGCCTGAGGCACCCGTAGGACACCGTGGAGGCGGGCCCGGAGGAATCCGGTGCCCGCCTCTGGCGTTCCCCTGGTACGAAGCGGCCCCCGGCGGCCGACAGCGAGTCCGGCGCCCGGGATCGCTACCATGGGGTTTCCGGAGCCTGACCGGGGGACCCGGATCGCGCACGAGGAGCCCTCTTGCCAGACGAGGCCCAGCCACTCGCCCCCAGTGCTGAACGCCTGGGGGGAACCGCCTCCACCAAGCCCGAGCCCGCCTCGGGCCCCGCGGAGACGCCCGCAAGGAACGCCGCGAGCGGGCCGGTGGAGCACGCCCAGTCCGCGCCCGACGACTCGGCGGCCGAGCAGCCACGTCCCAAGCCGGCCCCTCCCGAGCGCCCCGCGGCCACCCCGGCGGTCCGTCCCGCGGCGGGTCAGCCCGCGCGCTCCGGCGGCTCGTCCAACCGGGTCCGCGCCCGCCTCGCCCGTCTCGGCGTCCAGCGCTCGAACCCGTACAACCCGGTTCTGGAGCCGCTGCTGCGGATAGTGCGCAGCAACGACCCCAAGATCGAGACGGCGACGCTCCGGCAGATCGAGAAGGCGTACCAGGTCGCCGAGCGCTGGCACCGAGGCCAGAAGCGCAAGAGCGGCGACCCGTACATCACGCACCCGCTCGCCGTCACCACCATCCTCGCCGAGCTGGGTATGGATCCGGCGACGCTGATGGCCGGTCTCCTGCACGACACGGTCGAGGACACCGAGTACGGCCTCGACACCCTGCGCCGCGACTTCGGCGACCAGGTCGGACTGCTCGTCGACGGCGTCACCAAGCTGGACAAGGTCAAGTTCGGCGAGGCCGCCCAGGCCGAGACCGTGCGCAAGATGGTCGTCGCCATGGCCAAGGACCCCCGCGTCCTGGTCATCAAGCTCGCCGACCGCCTGCACAACATGCGCACCATGCGGTATCTCAAGCGCGAGAAGCAGGAGAAGAAGGCGCGCGAGACCCTGGAGATCTACGCGCCGCTCGCCCACCGCCTGGGCATGAACACCATCAAGTGGGAGCTCGAGGACCTCGCCTTCGCGATCCTCTACCCCAAGATGTACGACGAGATCGTGCGCCTGGTCGCCGAGCGCGCCCCCAAGCGCGACGAGTACCTCGCCATAGTGACCGACGAGGTCCAGTCCGACCTGCGCGCGGCCCGCATCAAGGCGACCGTCACCGGCCGCCCGAAGCACTACTACAGCGTCTACCAGAAGATGATCGTCCGCGGTCGTGACTTCGCGGAGATCTACGACCTGGTGGGCATCCGCGTCCTCGTGGACACCGTCCGCGACTGCTACGCGGCGCTCGGCACCGTCCACGCGCGATGGAACCCGGTCCCCGGCCGGTTCAAGGACTACATCGCGATGCCGAAGTTCAACATGTACCAGTCGCTGCACACGACGGTCATCGGCCCCAACGGCAAGCCCGTCGAACTCCAGATCCGTACGTTCGACATGCACCGCCGCGCCGAGTACGGCATCGCCGCGCACTGGAAGTACAAGCAGGAGACCGTCGCCGGGTCCTCCAAGATCCGCACGGACGTGCCCCGGGCGGCCAAGGGCAGCGCCGGCCAGGACACCGTCAACGACATGGCGTGGCTGCGCCAGTTGCTCGACTGGCAGAAGGAGACCGAGGACCCCAGCGAGTTCCTCGAGTCCCTGCGCTTCGACCTGTCGCGCAACGAGGTCTTCGTCTTCACGCCGAAGGGTGACGTCATAGCGCTTCCGGCCGGTGCGACGCCGGTGGACTTCGCGTACGCGGTCCACACGGAGGTCGGCCACCGGACCATAGGAGCACGGGTCAACGGCCGGCTCGTACCGCTCGAATCCACCCTGGACAACGGCGACTTGGTGGAGGTCTTCACCTCCAAGGCGGCCGGCGCGGGCCCCTCCCGCGACTGGCTCGGCTTCGTGAAGTCGCCGCGCGCCCGCAACAAGATCCGCGCCTGGTTCTCCAAGGAACGCCGCGACGAGGCCATCGAGCACGGCAAGGACGCCATCGCCCGCGCGATGCGCAAGCAGAACCTGCCGATCCAGCGCATCCTCACCGGCGACTCCCTGGTCACCCTCGCGCACGAGATGCGCTACCCCGACATCTCGTCCCTGTACGCGGCGATCGGCGAGGGCCATGTCACCGCCCAGAGCGTCGTCCAGAAGCTCGTCCAGGCGCTCGGCGGCGAGGAGGCGGCCTCCGAGGAGATCGACGAGTCGGTACCGCCCGCGCGGGGCCGCGGCCGCAAGCGGCGCAGCAACAACGACCCCGGTGTGGTCGTCAAGGGCGTCGACGACGTCTGGGTCAAGCTCGCCCGGTGCTGTACGCCGGTGCCGGGTGACCCGATCATCGGTTTCGTCACCCGCGGCAGCGGTGTGTCGGTCCACCGCAGCGACTGCGTCAACGTCGACTCGCTGTCGCGTGAACCCGAACGCATCCTCGAGGTCGAATGGGCGCCCACCCAGTCCTCGGTCTTCCTGGTCGCCATACAGGTGGAGGCCCTGGACCGGTCCCGGCTCCTGTCGGACGTCACGCGCGTCCTGTCCGACCAGCACGTCAACATCCTGTCCGCGGCCGTCCAGACCTCCCGCGACCGTGTCGCCACCTCCCGCTTCACCTTCGAGATGGGCGACCCCAAGCACCTGGGACACGTCCTGAAGGCGGTACGGGGCGTGGAGGGCGTGTACGACGTGTACCGCGTGACGTCGGCCCGCCGGCCCTCCGAGGCCTGACGCCCGCCGGTGCCCGGCCCGGTGGCCGGGCACCACGCGAAGGGGCTCCCGTACGGTCCGTACGGGAGCCCCCTTCGCGTGTCTGCGACGTGTCAGCCGCCGAACTCCTGAAGACCCTTCAGGGCCTGGTCCAGCAGCGCCTGACGGCCGTCCAGCTCCCTCTGGAGCTTGTCGGCCTTCGCGGTGTTGCCCGCGGAGCGCGCCGTCTCGATCTGGCCCTGGAGCTTGTCCACGGCGGCCTGCAGCTGACCGGTGAGACCCTCGGCACGCGCGCGTGCCTCCGGGTTCGTCCGGCGCCACTCGGTCTCCTCGGACTCCTGGAGGGCCCGCTCGACCGCGTGCATCCGGCCCTCGACCTTCGGGCGGGCGTCGCGCGGCACGTGGCCGATGGCCTCCCAGCGCTCGTTGATGGAACGGAAGGCCGCACGGGAGGCCTTCAGGTCCTGCACCGGGACGAGCTTCTCGGCCTCCTCGGCCAGCTCCTCCTTGAGCTTCAGGTTCTCCGTCTGCTCCGCGTCACGCTCGGCGAAGACCGAGCTGCGCGCCGCGAAGAACACGTCCTGGGCGCCGCGGAAGCGGTTCCACAGGTCGTCCTCGTGCTCGCGCTGGGCGCGGCCCGCGGCCTTCCAGTCCGCCATCAGCTCGCGGTAGCGGGCCGCCGTCGGACCCCAGTCCGTCGAGCCGGACAGCGACTCGGCCTCGGCGACCAGCTTCTCCTTGGTCTTGCGGGCCTCCTCGCGCTGCGCGTCCAGCGAGGCGAAGTGCGCCTTGCGCCGCTTGGAGAACGCGGAGCGGGCATGCGAGAAACGGTGCCACAGCTCGTCGTCCGACTTGCGGTCGAGTCGCGGCAGCCCCTTCCACGTGTCCACCAGGGCGCGCAGCCGCTCACCGGCCGCCCGCCACTGGTCGCTCTGCGCCAGCTCCTCGGCCTCGACGACCAGCGCCTCCTTGGCGTGCCGCGCCTCGTCGGACTGCTTGGCCCGCTGGACCTTGCGTTCCTCACGGCGTGCGTCGACCGTCTCCACGAGCTTGTCCAGCCGCACCTTCAGCGCCGCCAGATCACCGACCGCGTGGTGGGCGTCCACCTGCTCACGGATGTGATCGATCGCGGTCTGGGCGTCCTTCGCCGACAGGTCGGTGGTCTTCACTCGCTTTTCGAGGAGGCCGATCTCGACAACCAGGCCCTCGTACTTGCGCTCGAAGTAGGCCAGCGCCTCATCAGGGGTGCCGGCCTGCCAGGAACCGACGACCTGCTCGCCGTCGGCCGTACGCACGTACACGGTCCCCGTCTCGTCGACGCGGCCCCACGGGTCGCTGCTCACAGCGCCTCCTCCACATGATGCCTGTGAGGGGCGTCACGCCCCCTGGCATCGTCCACAGTTTCGTCACGGCCAACATAGGCGACCGGCGGGGCGGCTGTCCGCATCCCGCGCGACCGAAATTAAGCAGCCGGCGGTCAGGATTTCGTCACGGTCATCTTGTTGATGACGACGGTCGCGTTGGGTGCGCCGTCGCCCTGGCCCGTACTCTCGCCGGCGGCCGCGACCTTCTTGAGGACCGTCATGCCGGACTTGGAAATAGTTCCGAACGGTGTGTAGCTGGGCGGGAGCTTACTGTCCTGGTAGACGAGGAAGTACTGGCTGCCGCCCGTGTGCGCCTGGCCGGTGTTGGCCATCGCGATCGTGCCCGCCGGGTACACCCCGTCCTTCAGCGTTTTGTCCTTCAGGTTCTCGTCCGGGATCGTGTAGCCGGGACCGCCGGAGCCCTGGGCCGTCGGGTCACCGCACTGCAGCACGTAGATGCCGTTCGTGGTGAGCCGGTGGCACTTCGTGTGGTCGAAGTAGCCCTTGCCCGCGAGGAAGGCGAACGAGTTCACCGTGTGCGGGGCGGCGGACGCCTTCAGCGCGATGTCTATGTCGCCGCAGGTCGTCGCCATCTTCATCGTGTAGCCCGCGGACTTGTCGATGGTGACCGCCGGCTCCTTCTTCCAGCTCAGCGACTTCACCTTGCCCTCGGCGGGCTTCTCGCACGGGTCGGGTGCCTTGCTCGGCGTGGCGCTCGGCGTCACCTCGGCGCCCGCGTTGGTCTTCTTGTCGTCGTTCTTGAAGACCCCGGTCACGTACGACAGCGCACCGCCCGCGACGAGCACGCCGACGACCGACGCGATCACCGCGTTGCGTGTATGGGTCTTGCGTCGCGCGGCCGTGCGGCGCTGCTGCTGTCGCAAGAACTTCTCCCGGGCGAGCTGACGCCGCCGCTGTTCCTGGCTGACCACCGGGTTTCTCCTCGTGCGTCTCGTACGTCGTGTGGGACGCGTGCGTCTTGTGAGCCGACCGCCTGCGTGTGCCCCGTACCGTATATGGGTTCGCTGAGGAATCGGCAGCGCCGGTAGGCTCTGATCCACAGCCACCCGCCCCGTACGACACCAGCGCGTACGCCACCACGAAGGACGATCGTGCTCATTGCCGGGTTCCCCGCCGGGGCCTGGGGGACCAACTGTTACCTGGTCGCCCCCGCCGCGGGTGAGGAGTGCGTGATCATCGACCCGGGCCATCAGGCCGCCCAGGGAGTCGAGGAAGCACTCGCCAAGCATCGGCTCAAGCCCGTCGCGGTCATCCTCACCCATGGCCACATCGACCACGTCGCCTCGGTCGTTCCCGTATGCGGGGCGCACGACGTGCCCGCCTGGATCCACCCCGAGGACCGGTACATGATGAGCGACCCCGAGCGGGCCCTCGGCCGGTCCATCGGAATGCCGCTGATGGGTGAACTGACCGTGGGGGAGCCGGACGACGTGCGGACGCTGACCGACGGCGCGGAGCTGAAGCTGGCGGGCCTCGACCTGTCCGTCGCGCACGCGCCCGGCCATACGAAGGGGTCGGTGACCTTCCGGATGCCCGAGAGCGCGGACATCCCGTCCGTGTTCTTCTCCGGGGATCTGCTCTTCGCCGGCTCCATCGGACGCACCGACCTGCCGGGCGGCGACATGGACGAGATGCTCGGCTCGCTGGGCCGTGTGTGCCTGCCGCTCGACGACTCGACCGTGGTGCTGTCCGGCCACGGTCCCCAGACGACCATCGGCCAGGAGCGCGCCACCAACCCGTATCTGCGACAAGTGGCGGCGGGCCGCAAAGAACGCGGAGCGGACCCGACCTCCGCTCCTCGACGAGGAATGTGACGAGAGACTTCGTGAGCACCTTCAAGGCCCCCAAGGGCACGTACGACCTGATCCCGCCGGACAGCGCCAAGTACCTCGCGGTCCGCGAGGCGATCGCCGCGCCGCTGCGCAACTCCGGCTACGGCTACGTCGAGACGCCCGGCTTCGAGAGCGTCGAACTGTTCGCGCGCGGTGTCGGTGAGTCCACCGACATCGTGACCAAGGAGATGTACGCCTTCGAGACCAAGGGCGGCGACAGGCTGGCCCTGCGCCCCGAGGGCACCGCCTCCGTGCTGCGCGCGGCCCTCGAGGCCAACCTGCACAAGCTGGGCAACCTCCCCGTCAAGCTCTGGTACTCGGGCTCGTACTACCGCTACGAGCGCCCCCAGAAGGGCCGTTACCGCCACTTCTCCCAGGTGGGCGCCGAGGCGATCGGAGCCGAGGACCCGGCGCTCGACGCCGAGCTGATCATTCTGGCGGACCAGGCGTACCGCTCGCTCGGCCTGCGCGACTTCCGGATTCTGCTCAACAGCCTGGGCGACAAGGAGTGCCGTCCCGTCTACCGGGCCGCGCTGCAGGACTTCCTGCGCGGCCTGGACCTGGACGAGGACACCCTCCGCCGTGCGGAGATCAACCCGCTGCGCGTCCTCGACGACAAGCGCGAGGACGTCCAGAAGCAGCTGGGCGGGGCGCCGTTGCTGCGGGACTACCTCTGTGACGCCTGCAAGGCGTACCACGAGGAGGTGCGCGACCTGATCACGGCCGCGGGCGTCTCCTTCGAGGACGACCCGAAGCTGGTCCGCGGGCTCGACTACTACACACGGACCACGTTCGAGTTCGTGCACGACGGTCTCGGTTCGCAGTCCGCGGTGGGCGGCGGTGGCCGTTACGACGGGCTGTCCGAGATGATCGGCGGCCCCGCGCTGCCGTCCGTCGGCTGGGCGCTGGGCGTCGACCGTACGGTGCTGGCGCTGGAGGCGGAGGGTGTGGAGCTCGAACTCCCGTCGGCCACCAGTGTGTTCGCGGTGCCGCTCGGGGAGGAGGCCCGCCGGGTGCTCTTCGGTGTCGTCACGGAGCTGCGCAGGCTCGGTGTCGCCGCCGACTTCTCGTACGGCGCGAAGGGGCTCAAGGGCGCGATGAAGAACGCGAACCGCAGCGGGGCCCGCTACACGGTCGTCGCCGGCGAGCGTGATCTCGCCGAGGGTGTCGTGCAGCTCAAGGACATGGAGTCCGGGGAGCAGACGGCGGTCGCGGTCGACGCGATCGTGGCCGAACTGCGGTCGCGCCTGGGCTGAGGCGGGCCCTCCGCCTCGGCGGGCGCCCCGCCGGGGCCGGTCTCCCGGCCGACCCGGTCAGGTGTCGGGCCGCCTCTTGCGACGGGTCCTCCCGGGGAGGTGGCGGCCCCGGCCTCGGTGATGCCGACCCGCCGGTGTCGGGCGGACGCTTTCCGCTGTCCGTCCGGCCCCGGGGGCTCGACCCCGGACCCTCTCCGCGAACGCCGGTGGGGCCGGCGGATTCAGCCCCACCGGCTTACGGGGAAACGGCAGGACAGGGCGGGGAGCCTCACTCCAGCAACCCGAAGCGCATCGCGCTCGTCACCGCGGCCGTCCGGTCGTCCACTTCCAGCTTCTGGAAGATGCGCAGCAGATGGGTCTTCACGGTGGACTCGCCGATGAAGAGCCGGCGTCCGATCTCCGCGTTGGTGCAGCCCTCGGCGACCAGCCGCAGCACCGCGGTCTCCCGCTCGGAGAGGCGGGGCCGCTCCGGTCTGGTGCGGAGCTGGTCGACCAGCCGGGCGGCGACGGAGGGGGCCAGCACGGTCTCGCCCCGCGCGGCGGCCCGTACGGCGTCCGCCAGTTCGGCACGCGGCAGATCCTTCAGCAGATACCCGGCGGCCCCGGCCTCCACCGCCCGCAGGATGTCCCGGTCCGTCTCGTACGTCGTCAGCACGATGACCCGGCAGGGCAGCCCGGCCCGCGTCATCCGCACGATCGCGTCGACGCCCCCGCCCTCGGGCATCCGCAGGTCCATGAGCACGATGTCGGGCCGGAGTTCGGCGGCCAGCGCCTCCGCGCGGGGCCCGCTGGACGCGTCGGCGATCACCTCGAGATCGGGTTCGGCGCTGAGCATCGCGCGCAGCCCTTCGCGTACGACGGGATGGTCGTCGGCGAGGATGATCCGGATCACTCGTCACTCCCGGGGACGGGCAGGCACACGGTGACGGTCGTGCCGTCGCCGGGCGCGCTGCGGATCAGAGCCGTACCGCCCACCTCGGCGGCCCGCGCGCGCAGCCCGGCCAGCCCGTACCCGCCGACCGGCACGGCGGGGTCGAACCCCCGGCCGTCGTCGCGTACGGAGAGGGCCAGCGAGTCGGCGGTGTAGGCGAGGGTGACGGCGATCGCGGAGGAACTCCCGGCGTGCTTCCGGGTGTTGGCAAGGGCCTCCTGGCACGAGCGCAGGATCACCACCTCGGGGCCCGCGGGCAGCGGGCGTACCGGGCCGGTCACTTCGAGGCTCGCGGTGTGACGGGCGGCCAGCCGGCGCAACGCGTCGGGCAGCGTGGCGCCCTCCAGGTCGGCGGGCGTACCCCCGGTGACCAGGGCCCGCGCCTCGGCGAGGTTCTGCCGGGCGGTCTCGTTCATGAGGGCCAGATGGCGGCGGGCCTGCGGCAGATCGTGGTCGAGCTCGGCCTCGACGGCCTGGACCAGCATCAACAGGCTGGTGAATCCCTGCGCGAGCGTGTCGTGGATCTCCCGGGAGAACCGTTCGCGCTCGGCCAGTGCCCCGTGCGCGGCCGAGAGCCGGGCGATCTCGTGGCGGCCGGCGTCCAACTCTGTGATCAGCTCGGCCCGTTCGCGGCTCTGCTCCATGATGCGGATGATCCAGCTGCCCAGGGCCGTCGAGAACACGAGGGTGACCACGGCGAAGACCGTGTTGAAGAAGAGATCCTGCCCGTCGGGCCGCCACAGCAGGGCCCAGCCCGCCACCGGCGCGATGTTGATGAGGGTCGTGGCGGCGAACGCCCGGCGCAGCCGCAGGGCGATGAAGCACTGGGGGATGAGCGCGAAGGTCATCAGACGGGTCTCGCCCACCAGCACCCCGGGCGGCAGGAACAGCAGGAACGCGCCCGCGATGTAGCCGAGAGCGCGGCGCTCGCCGGGCTCGTCGGCCGTGAGGACGGGGCGCCCGACCAGCAGGTACCACGGGATCAGCAGCAGAAGCAGCCCGCCGGCCGCGAGACGGACGCGCAGCCCCGGGTGCGCCGTGCCGAGCACGAACACCAGGGTGGCCACCCACACGATCGCGAAGTACGAGTCCCAGAGCCGGAACGAGAGCTCCCAGGTGTTCGAAGCGCGGGCCGCGCCCGGCACCGGACCTGCCGGGGTCCCGCCCGGCACCGTACCTGCCGGGGTCCCGCCAGGTACCGGCACGGGCTGCTCCTGGCCCGGCACCGGCACGGGCTGCTCCCGGCCCGGCACCGGCCGGGCCCCGCCCGACGTGGCGCGCGCGGGAGCCCCGCTCGGCTCCGGTGCCGAACGCACCGCGTCCGGCACCGACTCGGGGCGCGCGGCCGGAGTCCTCATCCGTCGCGCCGGTTCTTCCACCGGAAGGTCAGCAGGCACAGCAGCAATCCTCCGACGCACCATGCCCCGAGCACCAGGGCGATCCGCCCGAACTCCCAGCCGCCCGCCTGTTCGAGGACCTGGGCGGACTCGGGCAGGAACACCCCGCGCAGCCCCTGGCACATCCACTTGAGGGGGAACAACGCGCCGATGTTCAGCATCCAGTCCGGGATGGTGTCGATGGCGATGTAGACGCCGGAGATGAACTGGAGGACCAGGAAGGGCAGGACGACCACCGACGTGGCGCTCTTGCCCGACTTCGGGACCGAACTGATCGCGATGCCGAGCAGGGCGCAGGCCGTGAGCCCCAGGACGAAGATCCAGGCGAAGTCCGCCCACTTGCCGGGGTCCGAGGGCAGGTCGACGTCGTAGAGCGTGGTGCCGACGACGAGCAGGATCGCCGTCTCCAGGGCGCCCGTGGCGAGAACCAGCCAGATCTTGCCGAGGAAGTACGCGGCGGGCGGCATCGGCGTCCCGCGCAGCCGGCGCAGCACCTTCTCGTCCCGCTCGATCGCGATCGAGATGCCGAGGGACTGGAAGCTGGTCGACATGATGCCCGCGGCCATCATCGCCGGGACGTACAGCTGGGAGGCGGTGATGCCCGCGCCCGCCACGTCGTCGCTGAAGATCGACGCGAACAGGAACAGGAAGACGACCGGGAAGGCGAAGGTGAACATCACCTGGTCGCGCTGCCGGAAGAACTGTCTGATCTCCAGAGCGCCGCGCCGCAGCCCCAGCCCCCAGGCGCCGGGCAGCCTGCCCGCCGTGGTCTTCGTGCGCACGCGTACGTCGGTGGTGGTCATCGCGCGTCCTCCAGGCCGGTCAGTCGCAGATAGACGTCCTCAAGGGTGGGGCGGCTCACCCGGAGCCCGGGGATCTCCCCGTCGAAGCGGTGCGTGAGGGTGGCGACGGTCCTGGTGGGGGTGTCCGTGCGTTCGCTGCGCGGGCTGCCGTCGGCCTCCGTCCACTCGACCGTGGCCCCGGTGCCGAAGCGCTCGCGGAGCGCGGCCGGTTCGCCCTCGGCGACGACGCGGCCCCGCGCGACGACCGCCAGCCGGTCCGCGAGGGCCTCCGCCTCCTCCAGGTAGTGCGTGGTCAGGAGGATCGTCGTGCCCTCGTCGGCCAGCTTGCGGATCAGGTCCCAGAACTGCCGTCGCGCCGCGGGGTCGAAGCCCGTCGTCGGCTCGTCCAGGAGGAGGAGTTCGGGGCCTCCGATCACGCCGAGGGCCACATCGAGCCGTCGCCGCTGACCGCCCGAGAGCGACTTGATCCTGCTGCCCGCCTTCTCCTCCAGACCGACCAGGCCGATGACGTCCTCCGGATCACGAGGATTCGGGTAATAGCGGGAGAAATGCCGCACCGTCTCGCCCACCGTCAACTCGGCGGGCGCGGATTCGTCCTGCCAGACGATTCCGACACGAGACCGCCACGCGCGCGTGGCGGTCGCCGGGTCCGAGCCGAGCACGGTGACCTCGCCCGCGTCCCGCCGGCGGTTGCCCTGGAGGATCTCCACGGTGGTGCTCTTGCCCGCCCCGTTCGGTCCGAGCAGGCCGAACACCTCGCCCCGCCGGATGCCGAGATCGATGCCGTCGACGGCGGTCACGTCCCCGTACTGCTTGCGCAGCCCCCGTACGTCCACCGCGAGCCGGTCCGCGTCTGTTGTCATGACGGCGAGCCTCCCGCCGAACCGAACGCTCCGGGACGACCGTACGTACCTTCTTATGTCCACCGAACGGTGGACAAGCGGGCGCGTGCGGCACAATGAGCCTGCCCCGCAGGCCCCTTCGAAGCTACGGAAACGGCGTGATGAGCAAGACGACAGTCAAGGACGCCCCGACCGACCAGGAACGCCCCGCCGCCGCGCGGACGGCCGGCGGCAGCCGTGCCCTCGCCCTGCTGCTGGTGATCACGGGCGCGGCCGGTCTCCTGGCCGCGTGGGTCATCACGATCGACAAGTTCAAGCTGCTGGAGAACCCGAACTTCGTCCCGGGATGCAGCCTGAACCCGGTCGTCTCCTGCGGCAACATCATGAAGAGCGACCAGGCCTCGGCCTTCGGGTTCCCCAACCCCATGCTGGGTCTCGTCGCCTACGGCATCGTCATCTGCGTCGGTGTGAGCCTGCTCGCCCGGGCCACCTTCCCGCGCTGGTACTGGCTGACCTTCAACGCGGGCACGCTCTTCGGCGTCGGATTCTGCACCTGGCTCCAGTTCCAGTCGCTGTACCGGATCAACTCCCTGTGCCTGTGGTGCAGCCTCGCCTGGGTCGCCACGATCATCATGTTCTGGTACGTGACCTCCTTCAACGTCCGTAACGGCTTCCTGCCCGCCCCGCGCTGGGCCAAGAGCTTCTTCGGCGAGTTCACCTGGGTCCTGCCGACGCTGCACATCGGCATCATCGGGGTGCTGATCCTGACCCGCTGGTGGGACTTCTGGACCAGCTGACGGCCCCGCGGGGATTGTCAGTCCCGTGACATAGGGTTTCGGACGTGGAGCCCGACCTGTTCACCGCCGCAGCAGAAGAACGCCAGGAGAAGGACCCGTCCAGCAGTCCCCTGGCGGTGCGGATGCGCCCGCGCACCCTCGACGAAGTCGTGGGGCAGCAGCATCTGCTGAAGCCGGGCTCGCCCCTGCGCAGACTCGTCGCCGAGGGCAGCGGCGGCCCCGCCGGACCGTCCTCGGTGATCCTCTGGGGCCCGCCGGGCACCGGCAAGACGACCCTCGCGTATGTCGTCTCCAAGGCCACCGACAAACGCTTCGTGGAGCTCTCCGCGATCACCGCGGGTGTCAAGGAAGTGCGCGCGGTGATCGACGGCGCCCGCCGCGCCACCGGCGGTTACGGCAAGGAGACCGTCCTCTTCCTGGACGAGATCCACCGCTTCAGCAAGGCCCAGCAGGACTCCCTGCTCCCGGCCGTGGAGAACCGCTGGGTGACGCTGATCGCCGCGACCACCGAGAACCCGTACTTCTCGGTGATCTCGCCGTTGCTCTCCCGCTCCCTGCTCCTCACCCTCGAACCCCTCACCGACGACGACCTGCGCGGCCTGCTGCGCCGGGCGCTCGCCGACGAGCGCGGTCTCAAGGACGCCGTCGCCCTCCCCGGGGACGCCGAGGAACACCTGCTGCGGATCGCCGGCGGCGACGCCCGCCGCGCCCTGACCGCCCTGGAGGCCGCGGCCGGCGCGGCACTCGACAAGGGCGAGCCGGAGATCACCCTCCAGACGCTGGAGGAGACGGTCGACCGCGCCGCCGTGAAGTACGACCGCGACGGCGACCAGCACTACGACGTGGCCAGCGCGCTCATCAAGTCCATCCGCGGCTCCGACGTGGACGCCGCCCTGCACTACCTGGCCCGGATGATCGAGGCGGGCGAGGACCCCCGCTTCATCGCCCGCCGCCTGATGATCTCCGCCAGCGAGGACATCGGCCTGGCCGACCCGAACGCCCTGCCCATAGCCGTCGCCGCCGCCCAGGCCGTCGCGATGATCGGCTTCCCCGAGGCGGCGCTCACCCTCAGCCACGCCACGATCGCCCTCGCCCTGGCCCCGAAGTCCAACGCGGCGACCATGGCGATCGGCGCCGCGATGGAGGACGTGCGCAAGGGCCACGCCGGTCCGGTGCCCACGCATCTGCGCGACGGGCACTACAAAGGCGCGGCCAAGCTCGGGCACGCCCAGGGGTACGTGTATCCGCACGACCTGCCGGAAGGCATCGCCGCCCAGCAGTACGCGCCGGAAGAGCTCAAGGACCGGGAGTACTACACACCGACCCGGCACGGCTCCGAGGCGCGCTACGCCGACGCGGTGGAGTGGACCAGGAAGCGCCTCGGTAGAGGACGCTCCTGAGCACCCTGTACGATGTCTCGAAGCGCTGAGTCCCGTGTCCGGCTCCGGTCGGCACCACCAGAACGGGACATCCAGCCGGAGCCCCCGCCTCCACGGGGGGATTCCAGGAGCGTCGCGCACCGTCGAAGGTGTCGCGGGCAGCCCATCACCACCCGGGTTTCCGGGACCGGTCGGTGGGCCACTCGCGTGCTGCACTTATGTGCCCAGACCCAGGAGCGGCTGCCCGCCCCGTCCACGTGGTTCTCCACGGCGGCGAGGAGGGTTTCCCGGGCTGCGGATTGCGACCTCCCCTAACCCTGGTGAAGCCGTATTCGCATCAGAAACATGAGGTGTTTGGTTCATGGCGAACCAGTCCCGCCCCAAGGTCAAGAAGTCGCGTGCGCTCGGTATCGCGCTGACCCCGAAGGCCGTCAAGTACTTCGAGGCCCGCCCCTACCCGCCGGGCGAGCACGGCCGCGGCCGCAAGCAGAACTCGGACTACAAGGTCCGTCTGCTGGAGAAGCAGCGTCTGCGCGCGCAGTACGACGTGTCCGAGCGCCAGCTCGTCCGCGCCTACGAGCGTGCCGCCAAGACGCAGGGCAAGACCGGTGAGGCTCTGGTCATCGAGCTGGAGCGTCGTCTCGACGCGCTGGTCCTTCGTTCGGGCATCGCCCGCACGATCTACCAGGCCCGCCAGATGGTCGTCCACGGCCACATCGAGGTCAACGGCGGCAAGGTCGACAAGCCGTCGTTCCGTGTCCGTCCCGACGACGTCGTGATGGTCCGCGAGCGCAGCCGCAGCAAGACGCTGTTCGAGGTTTCCCGCGCGGGCGGCTTCGCCCCCGACGGCGAGACCCCGCGCTACCTCCAGGTGAACCTCCCGGCCCTGGCGTTCCGCCTGGACCGTGAGCCGAACCGCAAGGAGATCCCGGTGATCTGCGACGAGCAGCTCGTCGTCGAGTACTACGCCCGCTGATCTTCTTCCGGCGGACGTAGCACCACCTGCGCGTCAGCGTCAGCCCGTCGTCTCCCCGCCCTTCGAGGTGGGCGAGACGGCGGGCTTTCGCATGTCCGGCGGCAGCCTGCGCGGCGATGGCACCGCCCCGAGCGGCAGAGCCCCGGCCCCGCCGAGCGCGCGGGCGACCGCAGCGTCCTGCCCGAGCAGCTCTCCCGCCCGCACGCACTCCGCGTACCGCTCGTCGCCGAGCCGCTCCCGGGCCAGCGCCGCGCAGCGGTCGTGCGGCGCGTTGTAGTACGCCGAGCCGAACAGCGGCAGGCCCACCGACGGCCACATCCGCGATGCCGCCCCCTGGAGGAGCGCGGCCTCCGCGGGATCGCCGTCCACCGCCGTGACCAGGGCGAGCAGTTCCACCGCGAGGACGGCACCGAGCAGATCGTGGAAGGTGTGCGCGATCCCGAGGCTCTGCCGCAGGAGATCGCGGGCACGGACCTGATCGCCACCGACCTGCGCCTCGTACGCCAGGACGTACAGCGCGTACGCCAGCGCCCAGCGTTCCCCGTGGTCCTCGCAGACCCGGCGGACGTCCTCGCACAGCTTCACCGCGCCCGGCAGATCGCCCTGGAAGGCGAGCGCCATCGCCAGCTCGACCTGGCCCATCAGCACATTGCTGTTGAGCTCGCCGATCTCGTGATAGCGGTCCAGCGCCGAACGCAGCAGCGTCTCGGCGCGCGTCATGTCGTCCGTGACCAGGGCCAGGCAGCCGGTGCGATGCTCGGCGTAGGCGACCGCGACGGCGTTCTCGGAGCGTTCCGCCTCCTCGCGGCACTCCTGGAGCGCGGACAGCGCGGGCACCGCGTCGCCCTGAAGGACCGCCACATAGCCGAGCACCCACAGGGCCTTCAGCCGCGACTGATCACGGTCGCCGTCGAGTTCGACACTGCGCTCCAGCCAGTGCCGGCCCTCCGAGAGCCGGCCGCAGCCGACCCAGTAGAACCACAGGGCGCCCGCCAGGTACTGGCCCAGATGCGCCTCGTCCGGCTCCGTGAGCGAGTACTCCAGCGCGCAGCGCAGATTGGGCAGCTCCGTCTCGACGCGGACCGCCACCTCGCGCTGCCGCGGCGAGAACCAGTCGAGCTCGCACCAGGTGGCCAGGCCCATGTACCAGTCGCGGTGGCGGCGGCTCAGCCGCTCGGCGTCGCCCGTCGCCGCCAGCCAGTCCGCGCCGTAGGCGCGGACCGTGTCCAGCATCCGGTAGCGCACGCCCGCCGCCGTCTCCTCGCGCGACAGCACCGACTGGGCGAGCAGGGCGCCGAGCACGTCGAGAACGTCGTCGGCGGGCAGTCCGTCCCCGCTGCACACGTACTCGGCGGCCTCCAGGTCGAACTGCCCGGCGAACACCGAGAGCCGTGACCACAGCAGCCGTTCCTCCGGCGTGCACAGTTCATGGCTCCAGCCGATCGCCGTCCGCAGCGTCTGGTGCCGGGGCGGCGTGTCACGCCCCCCACCGGTGAGCAGCCGGAACCGGTCCTCCAGCCGGGCGAGCAGCTGAGCGGGGGAGAGGGCGCTGAGACGTCCGGCCGCCAGTTCCAGTGCCAGCGGGATTCCGTCCAGGCGCCGGCACAGTTCCCGCACGTCGGACCGGTTCCCCTCGTCCAGCGTGAACCCGGGCACCCGCGCCGCCGCCCGGTCCGCGAACAGCTCCGCCGCCTCCGCCGCGGCCAGCGGAGCCAGCGGGAACACCCGTTCACCCGCGATGTCCAGCGGTCTGCGGCCGACCGCCAGCACCCGCAGTCCGGGCGACCGCCGCAGCAGCTCGCCCACCAGCGAGGCGCTCACCTCCACCAGGTGCTCGAAACCGTCCAGGACGAGGAGGAGCCGCCGTCCGGCGAGATGGTCGAGCAGCACCTGCCGCGGGGACTTCGCCGTGTGGTCCGTCAGTCCGAGCGCCTCGACCACCGCGTACTCGACGAGTTCCTGGTCGTGCACCGCGGAGAGGTCCACGCGCCACACACCGTCGCGTCCGTCCGTCCGCGCCGCCGCGTGCGCCGCGAACCGTGACTTGCCGACGCCTCCCATACCGGTCACGGTGACCAGGCGGACCGTCTTCAGCACCTCGGCCAGCCGCGCGAGTTCCGTGGAGCGCCCTACGAACGCGTCGAGTTCCAGGGGCAGATTGCCGGGTTCCGCAGGACCGGAGGACCGGGCGCGGTGAGAACGCGTCATGAAATACGGAGCGTACTGGCCTGCTAGCACTCCGTACAATCGCTTCGGGCAAGTCCACGCCCCGGCGCCGTTAATGCGGTACGGAGCGGCGGCCCCGGCGCGATAGGGTCGGGGGACGACTTTTCGATGTTCAGGCACGCAGGGAGCGGGTGCAACAGTGTCCGGTGGTGAGGTGGCCGGGATTCTGGTGGCCGTCTTCTGGGCGATCCTGGTCTCCTTCCTCGCCGTCGCGCTGGCGAGGCTGGCCCAGACGCTCAGGGCGACCACCAAGCTCGTGGCGGACGTGACCGACCAGGCCGTCCCGCTCCTGGCGGACGCCTCGGCGGCGGTGCGCTCCGCGCAGACGCAGATCGAGCGCGTCGACGCCATCGCGTCGGACGTCCAGGAGGTCACGTCGAACGCGTCCGCGCTGTCGACGACCGTCGCCTCCACGTTCGGCGGCCCGCTGGTCAAGGTCGCGGCGTTCGGCTACGGCGTGCGCCGGGCCATCGGAGGCCGTCGTGAGAATGTGCCCGACAAAGCGTCCCGGCGTACCGTGATCGTGGGCCGCACCGTCCCGTCCGCGCGGCGGGGAAAGCGGAAGAAGGACTGACGCAGCGATGTTCCGCCGTACGTTCTGGTTCACCGCAGGCGCAGCCGCGGGTGTATGGGCCACCACCAAGGTCAACCGCAAGCTCAAGAAGCTGACCCCCGAGAGCCTCGCGGCGCAGGCCGCCAACAAGGCGATCGACGCGGGCCATCGGCTCAAGGAGTTCGCGCTCGACGTCCGCGACGGGATGGCCCAGCGAGAGGCCGAACTCGGCGAGGTGCTCGGTCTGAACGAGCGCCCGGACCCCGAACTGCCGGCGCAGCGCCGTGTCGCCGTGATCGGCGACGGCAAGCAGCTCGGCAACGACAAGCAGATCAAGTACATCGAGAACACGACGTACACGTACAACCGGAATGAGGACCACTGATGGAGTCGGCTGAAATCCGCCGCCGCTGGTTGAGCTTCTACGAGGAGCGCGGTCACACCGTCGTCCCTTCGGCGTCGCTCATCGCGGACGACCCGACTCTGCTCCTGGTCCCCGCCGGCATGGTCCCCTTCAAGCCGTACTTCCTCGGTGAGGTCAAGGCTCCCTGGGCGCGCGCCACCAGCGTGCAGAAGTGTGTGCGCACGCCCGACATCGAAGAGGTCGGCAAGACCACGCGCCACGGCACGTTCTTCCAGATGTGCGGCAACTTCTCCTTCGGCGACTACTTCAAGGAAGGCGCCATCACCTACGCCTGGGAGCTGCTCACCTCGCCCCAGGACAAGGGTGGTTACGGCCTCGACCCCGAGCGCCTGTGGATCACGGTCTACCTCGACGACGACGAGGCCGAGACCATCTGGCGCGACAAGATCGGCGTCCCGGCCGAGCGCATCCAGCGCCTGGGCAAGAAGGACAACTACTGGTCCATGGGCGTCCCCGGCCCCTGCGGCCCGTGTTCCGAGATCAACTACGACCGCGGCCCCGAGTTCGGCGTCGAGGGCGGCCCGGCCGTCAACGACGAGCGGTACGTGGAGATCTGGAACCTGGTCTTCATGCAGTACGAGCGCGGCGAGGGCACCTCGAAGGACGACTTCGAGATCCTCGGCGACCTGCCCAGCAAGAACATCGACACCGGCCTCGGCATGGAACGCCTCGCCATGATTCTGCAGGGTGTGCAGAACATGTACGAGATCGACACCTCCATGGCCGTCATCAACAAGGCCACCGAGCTGACGGGCGTCGAGTACGGCGCCGCCCACGACTCCGACGTCTCGCTGCGCGTGGTCACCGACCACATGCGCACCTCCGTGATGCTCATCGGCGACGGCGTGAGCCCCGGCAACGAGGGTCGCGGCTATGTGCTGCGCCGCATCATGCGCCGCGCCATCCGCAACATGCGCCTGCTCGGCGCCACCGGTCCCGTCGTCAAGGACCTCATCGACGTCGTGATCGCGATGATGGGCCAGCAGTACCCGGAGCTCGTCAGCGACCGGCAGCGGATCGAGACCGTGGCCCTCGCCGAGGAGGCCGCCTTCCTCAAGACGCTGAAGGCCGGCACGAACATCCTCGACACGGCCATCACCGACACCAAGGAGTCCGGCGGCACGGTCCTCGCCGGCGACAAGGCCTTCCTGCTCCACGACACGTGGGGCTTCCCGATCGACCTCACCCTCGAAATGGCCGCCGAACAGGGCCTGTCGGTGGACGAGGACGGCTTCCGCCGCCTGATGAAGGAGCAGCGGGACAAGGCCAAGGCCGACGCCCGCGCCAAGAAGACCGGCCACGCCGATCTCGGCGCCTACCGTCAGATCGCCGACGCCGCCGGCGAGACCGACTTCATCGGCTACGACCGCACCGAGGCCGAGTCCACGGTCGTCGGCATCCTCGTCGACGGCGTCTCCTCCCCGGCCGCCACCGAGGGCGACGAGGTCGAGATCGTCCTCGACCGCACCCCGTTCTACGCCGAGGGCGGTGGCCAGATCGGTGACACGGGCCGCCTCCGCGTCGACACCGGTGCCGTCATCGAGATCCGCGACTGCCAGAAGCCCGTCCCGGGCGTGTACGTCCACAAGGGCGTCGTCCAGGTCGGCGAGGTCACCGTCGGCGCCAAGGCCCAGGCCACCATCGACGTACGCCGTCGTACGGCCATCGCCCGCGCCCACTCGGCCACGCACCTCACGCACCAGGCGCTGCGCGACGCTCTCGGCCCGACGGCCGCCCAGGCCGGTTCCGAGAACCAGCCCGGCCGCTTCCGCTTCGACTTCGGCTCCCCGTCCGCCGTCCCGACGGCCGTGATGACCGATGTCGAGCAGCAGATCAACGAGGTGCTCGCCCGCGACCTGGACGTGCACGCCGAGATCCTGAGCCTGGACGAGGCCAAGAAGCAGGGCGCCATCGCCGAGTTCGGCGAGAAGTACGGCGAGCGCGTCCGCGTCGTGACCATCGGCGACTTCTCCAAGGAGCTGTGCGGCGGCACCCACGTGCACAACACCTCCCAGCTCGGCCTGGTCAAGCTGCTCGGCGAATCGTCCATCGGTTCCGGGGTGCGGCGCATCGAGGCCCTGGTCGGCGTCGACGCCTACAACTTCCTCGCCCGTGAGCACACGGTCGTCGCCCAGCTCCAGGAACTGGTCAAGGGCCGCCCCGAGGAGCTTCCGGAGAAGGTCTCCGCCATGCTCGGCAAGCTGAAGGACGCCGAGAAGGAGATCGAGAAGTTCCGCGCGGAGAAGGTCCTCCAGGCCGCCGCCGGCCTCGTCGAGTCCGCCAAGGACGTCAACGGCGTCGCCCTGGTCACCGGCCAGGTCCCGGACGGCACGGGCGCCGACGACCTGCGCAAGCTGGTCCTCGACGTACGCGGCCGCATCCAGGGCGGACGTGCCGCCGTGGTGGCCCTGTTCACGGTCGCGGGCGGCAAGCCGCTGACGGTCATCGCCACCAACGAGGGCGCCCGTGAGCGCGGTCTGAAGGCCGGCGAGCTGGTCCGCGCCGCCGCCAAGACCCTCGGCGGCGGCGGTGGCGGCAAGCCGGACGTCGCCCAGGGCGGCGGCCAGAACCCCGCCGCCGTCGGCGAGGCCATCGACGCGGTCCAGCGCCTCGTCGCCGAGACGGCCAAGTAGAGGCCGCGGACATGCGCAGAGGACGTCGGCTCGCGATCGACGTCGGGGACGCCCGGATCGGGGTCGCCTCGTGCGACCCCGACGGGATCCTCGCGACACCGGTGGAGACGGTCCCGGGACGTGACATCCCGGCCGCCCACCGCCGGTTGAGGCAGCTCGTCGAGGAGTACGAGCCGATCGAGGTCGTCGTCGGGCTCCCTCGCTCCCTCAAGGGCGGCGAGGGTCCTGCCGCGGTCAAGGTCCGCGCCTTCGCCCAGGAGTTCGCGGCCGGGATCGCTCCCGTGCCGGTGCGGCTCGTGGACGAGCGGATGACCACGGTCACGGCCAGTCAGGGCCTGCGTGCCTCCGGCGTGAAATCGAAGAAGGGCCGGTCGGTGATCGACCAGGCCGCTGCTGTCATCATTCTCCAGCAGGCCCTGGAATCCGAACGGATGTCAGGCAAGTCTCCCGGCGAGGGCGTCGAAGTGGTCATGTGATCGCGATACGGTAACGTTCCGCCCGATGCGGTGGCGTTCGAACAGCCCTCGCACAGTAAAGAGGCGGACGGGAGCCGGGCCATAGGAGCCGGCCGCTGCCGGCTCGCGGCTCGTAGGGGATCGATGACTGAGTATGGCCGGGGCCCAGGCTCCGAACCGTGGCATCCGGAGGACCCGTTGTACGGGGACGTCGGATGGGGCGGACAGGCCGCCGACGGCCAGTCCGCCTACGACGGCGGCCAGCCGCAGCACTATCCGCAGCAGCAGGCGCAGCAGGGCGAATGGGGCACGGGTCAGCAGCAGCAGTACCCCGGTCAGGGCCAGCAGCAGTACAACGGTCAAGGTCAGCAGCAGTACCCCGGTCAAGGTCAGCAGCAGTACCCCGGTCAAGGTCAGCAGCAGTACCCCGGTCAAGGTCAGCAGCAGTACCCCGGTCAGGGGCAGCAGCAGTACCAGGGTCAGCAGCAGTACCCCGGCCAGGGCCGGCAGGGGTATCCGGACCAGGGCCGGCAGCAGTACCCCGGTCAAGGTCAGCAGCAGTACCCCGGTCAGGGCCAGCAGCAGTACCCGTCCCAGGGTGGGCAGCAGCAGTACGCCGACAGCGGCTGGAACACCGGGGCACAGCCTCAGGTGCCGTACGCCGCCGACCCGGCCGACCCCTACGCGGGCCAGTACGCCGGTGAGCAGCCCGACTACTACGGCACCCCCGACGCCTACCCGCCGCCCGAGCCGCCCGCCCGGCGCCGCGCCGAGCCGGAGCCGGAGCGTGAGCCCGAACCCGAGCCCAAGACGGACTGGGACCCGGGACCGGACCAGGGCGAGCACGCGTTCTTCGCCGGTGGCGACGACGATGACGACTTCGACGACGACGATGACGACCCGAAGGGCCGCCGGGGCCGCGGTGACCGCAAGGGCCGGGGCGGCGGCACGGGCAAGAAGAAACGCCGCAGCGGCTGCGCCTGCCTGGTGGTCGTCATGGTCTTCGGAGGCGGCCTCGCCGGAGCCGGCTATTTCGGATATCAGTATTACCAAAATCGTTTCGGCTCCGCTCCCGACTACTCGGGCGAGGGCACGGGGCAGGTCGCCGTCGAGATTCCCAAGGGCGCCGGCGGCTACGTGATCGGCCAGAAGCTCAAGGAACTCGGTGTCGTCAAGAGCGTGGACGCCTTCGTCTCCGCACAGGCGGAGAACCCCAAGGGCAAGTCCATTCAAGCGGGTGCCTATCTCCTCCGGAAGGAGATGTCGGCCGCGAGCGCCGTCGCGTTGATGCTCGACCCCAAGAGCCAGAACAACGTGGTCGTGCCTCCTGGTTTCCGCAATGCCCAGGTGTACGAACGGATCGACACCAAGCTCGGCCTTGCCGCCGGCACCACCGCCAAGGTGGCGAAGAAGGAATACAAGAGCCTGGGGCTCCCGAAGTGGGCGAACACCGACAAGGACATAAAGGATCCGCTGGAAGGATTCCTCTACCCGCTGACGTATCCCGCGGCCAAGGGCATGAAGCCCGAGGCCGTGCTGAAGAGCATGGTCGCGCAGGCCAACAAGAAGTACGCGGCGATGGAACTCGAGGCCAAGGCGAAGGCCCTCAAACTCGATGATCCGCTGCAGGTGGTCACGGTCGCGAGCCTTGTCCAGGCCGAAGGCAAGACGCCCGACGACTACCGGAAGATGGCCGAGGTCGTCTACAACCGGCTGAAGTCCACCAACACCGAGACCAACCAGAAGCTGCAGTTCGACTCGACCTTCAACTACCTGAACAACCAGAGCAAGATCCACATCGGCGAGTCCGAGATCAACAGCAACCCGGACCCGTACAACACGTACTTCCACAGGGGTCTGCCGCCGGGTCCGATCGGCAACCCGGGTGACGACGCGTTCCGGGCGGTGTTCAACCCGACGAAGGACGGCTGGATGTACTTCGTGGCGACCGACGGTAAGAGCAATACCGAATTCGCCAAGACGAACGCCGAATTCGAGAGGCTCAAGGAAAAGTTCAATGACAGCTCGGGCGACTGATGCCCGCCGGGCCGCCGTGCTCGGTTCCCCGATCGCTCACTCCCTCTCTCCGGTGCTGCACCGGACCGCGTACCGGGAGCTGGGCCTCGGGGACTGGACGTACGACCGCTTCGACGTCGACGAGAAGGCGCTGCCCGGGTTCTTCGAGGGCCTCGGACCGGAGTGGGCCGGGCTGTCGCTGACCATGCCGCTGAAGCGGGCCGTGATGCCGCTGGTCGACGAGATCAGCGAGACGGCCGCCTCCGTCGAGGCGGTCAACACCGTCGTGTTCACCGAGGACGGGCGGCGCGTCGGCGACAACACCGACATCCCCGGGATGGTCGCCGCGCTGCGCGAGCGCGGCATCGAGCAGGTCGACTCGGCAGCCGTACTCGGTGCCGGCGCCACCGCCTCCTCCGCGCTGGCCGCTCTCGCGCGCATCTGTACCGGCGAGGTCGTCGCGTACGTCCGCAGCAAGGAGCGGGCCGCCGAGATGCGGCAGTGGGGCGAGCGGCTCGACATCGAGGTGCGCACCGAGGACTGGGCGGACGCGGAGCGGGCCCTGCGGGCACCGCTGGTGATCGCCACGACTCCGGCGGGGACCACGGACGCCCTGGCCGCCGCCGTCCCGGAGCGCCCCGCGACCCTCTTCGACGTGCTGTACGACCCCTGGCCGACCGCTCTGGCGGCGCGCTGGTCGGCGTACGGCGGAGCCGTGGTCGGCGGACTCGACCTGCTTGTGCACCAGGCGGTGCTCCAGGTCGAGCAGATGACCGGGCGGACGCCCGCGCCGCTCGGTGCCATGCGCAAGGCGGGCGAACACGCGCTGGCGGCCCGGTAGGCGACCCCGGTCCGGCGCGGCGGCACGGGGTGACACTTCTCGTGACGACCCGGACACCTCCGCGGAGCCGGGCGCCGAGACCCCCGGACGGGCCCGGCCAGGCGTCCCTGGGGGCCTACGCGGGACGACGCGACCCGGCCCGGTGCGTCCGCCTGATGGACCTGCGGCCGGTTCCCGCCCCCGAACGTGGGAGGATCGGAGGCGGCGGGCCAGGGCCGCGCACCCGGTCGCGCCGTCGCCGTGCACGAGGACGCGTGTACGCAGCAGCAGTACCAGGGCGCGAGCATGAGGAGCACCGTTGAGCAGGTTGCGCTGGTTGACCGCGGGGGAGTCCCACGGTCCCGCACTTGTCGCGACGCTGGAGGGCCTTCCCGCCGGCGTCCCGATCACCACGGAGATGGTGGCGGACCACCTCGCCCGGCGGCGCCTGGGTTATGGACGCGGTGCCCGGATGAAGTTCGAGCGTGACGAGGTCACCTTCCTCGGCGGCGTCCGGCACGGTCTGACCCTCGGCTCCCCGGTCGCCGTCATGGTCGGCAACACCGAGTGGCCCAAGTGGGAGCAGGTCATGGCGGCCGACCCGGTCGCCCCGGAGATCCTCGCCGACCTCGCCCGCAACGCCCCGCTGACCCGCCCCCGGCCCGGCCACGCCGACCTCGCCGGCATGCAGAAGTACGGCTTCGACGAGGCCCGGCCGATCCTGGAGCGCGCCTCAGCCCGCGAGACCGCGGCCCGCGTCGCGCTCGGCGCCGTCGCCCGCTCGTACCTGAAGGAGACGGCCGGGATCGAGATCGTCTCCCACGTCGTCGAACTGGCCGCGGCCAAGGCGCCGTACGGCGTCTACCCGAAGCCTTCCGACGTGGAGAGGCTGGACGCCGACCCCGTGCGCTGCCTCGACGCCGACACCTCGAAGGCGATGGTCGCCGAGATCGACCAGGCCCACAAGGACGGCGACACGCTCGGCGGCGTCGTCGAGGTGCTCGCGTACGGCGTACCGGTGGGCCTCGGCTCGCACGTGCACTGGGACCGTCGTCTCGACGCCCGGCTCGCGGCCGCGCTCATGGGCATCCAGGCCATCAAGGGCGTCGAGGTCGGCGACGGCTTCGACCTGGCCCGGGTGCCCGGTTCCCAGGCCCACGACGAGATCGTCCACACCGAGGACGGCATCCGCCGCTCCACCGGCCGCTCCGGTGGCACCGAGGGCGGTCTGACCACCGGTGAGCTGCTGCGCGTCCGCGCCGCGATGAAGCCGATCGCCACCGTGCCGCGCGCGCTGGCCACCATCGACGTCGCCACCGGCGAGGCCGCCAAGGCCCACCACCAGCGCTCCGACGTCTGCGCGGTCCCGGCCGCGGGCATCGTCGCCGAAGCCATGGTCGCCCTCGTCCTGGCCGACGCCGTGGGCGAGAAGTTCGGTGGCGACAGCGTCCCGGAGACCCGCCGGAACGTGCAGAGCTACCTCGAGAACCTGGCCATCCGGTGACCGCGCCACGGCTGGTCCTGGTCGGCCCGATGGGGGTCGGCAAGTCCACGGTGGGCGCGCTCGTCGCCGAGCGGCTCGGCTGCGCCTACCGGGACACGGACGACGACATCGTGGCCGCGCAGGGCCGCACCATCGCCGACATCTTCGTCGACGAGGGCGAGGCCGCCTTCCGCGCCATCGAGAAGCGGGCGGTGCGCGAGGCGCTCGCCGGGCACGACGGAGTGCTGGCGCTGGGCGGCGGTTCGATCCTCGACGCGGACACCCGCGCGCTGCTCGCCGGCCACCAGGTCGTCTATCTCTCCATGGACGTGGAGGAGGCGGTCCAGCGCACCGGCCTGAACGCGGCCCGTCCGCTGCTCGCCGTCAACCCCCGTCGGCAGTGGCGCGAGTTGATGGAAGCGCGCCGCCCGCTGTACACCGAAGTCGCCCGCGCGGTCGTGGCGACCGACGGCCGTACCCCCGATGAGGTCGCCCGAGCGGTCCTCGACGCAGTGGAGTTGAAGGAAGCATGAGCGAGGCAGTGACCCGCGTCCAGGTCGGCGGCACAGCGGGCACCGACCCCTACGAGGTCCTGATCGGCCGTCAACTCCTCGGTGAACTCCGCGGGTTGATCGGCGACAAGGCACAGCGTGTCGCCATCGTCCACCCCGAGGCGCTCGCCGAGACCGGCGAGGCGCTCCGCGCCGACCTGGCGGAGCAGGGCTTCGAGGTCGTCGCCATCCAGGTGCCGAACGCCGAGGAGGCCAAGACCGCGGAGGTCGCGGCCTACTGCTGGAAGGCGCTGGGCCAGTCCGGTTTCACCCGCACCGACGTCATCGTCGGCGTCGGCGGCGGAGCCACCACCGACCTGGCCGGTTTCGTGGCGGCGACCTGGCTGCGCGGGGTGCGCTGGATCGCCGTCCCCACCACCGTGCTCGGCATGGTCGACGCGGCGGTCGGCGGCAAGACCGGCATCAACACCGCCGAGGGGAAGAACCTCGTCGGCGCCTTCCACCCGCCCGCGGGCGTGCTCTGCGACCTGGCGGCGCTCGACTCGCTCCCGGTCAACGACTTCGTCTCCGGGCTCGCGGAGATCATCAAGGCCGGATTCATCGCCGACCCGGTGATCCTGGAGCTCATCGAGTCCGACCCTCAGGCCGCCCGGACGCCCGCCGGCCCGCACACCGCCGAGCTGATCGAGCGCTCCATCAAGGTCAAGGCAGAGGTCGTCTCCGGCGACCTCAAGGAGTCGGGGCTGCGCGAGATCCTCAACTACGGCCACACGCTCGCGCACGCCATCGAGAAGAACGAGCGCTACAAGTGGCGGCACGGCGCGGCCGTCTCCGTCGGCATGCACTTCGCCGCCGAACTCGGCCGCCTCGCGGGCCGGCTGGACGACGCGACCGCCGACCGGCACCGCACGATCCTGGAGTCCGTCGGTCTCCCGCTGAGCTACCGCTACGACCAGTGGCCGAAGCTCGTGGAGAACATGAAGGTCGACAAGAAGTCCCGTGGCGACCTGCTGCGCTTCATCGTCCTCGACGGGCTGGCCAGGCCGACCGTCCTGGAGGGCCCGGACCCGGCCGTCCTGCTCGCGGCGTACGGCGAGGTCGGGGAGTAGCGGGCGGCACCCTCCGCGGACGTATCTTCCGAAGGACCCCTGCTCAACCCGTTTTGCCCCTCCGTTCCGGGCACTTCGCACCTACCCCGGCCGTTCACACAACGGCGGCCGGGGAAGGTACCGTTCGGTAGCGACGGGACCTGCGTCCCGTCCGCCAGCGCCCATTGCCTGTACGAGACGGAGTGGCACCGGATGCAGCACGCAGTGGGGGCTCCGCTGCCGCCGCCCCACCAGCCGGGGCAAGGACCGGCCGCCAGCTGGTCGCCGGCCGGACAGTATCCGGGGCAGCAGGGTCCCGCACCCGCTCCGGGGTTCGCCGGAGCGCCGGTGCCGCCCGGGGCGCCTCCCGCCCAGGCCCCGCAGCATCATCTGCCGCCGCACCAGGTGCCCCCGCAGCCTCCCCAGCACCAGCCCGTCCCGCCCGCGCCGGACACCACCGGGCATGTGCAACTGCCTCCGGGCGCCCCGGTGGCCGTGCCGAGCCCGCCGCACGCCGCGGGGGCGCCCGATCCGGCGGCCACCACGCTCGCGGTCCTGCTCATCGGCCCCGCCGGCGCCGGGAAGACCAGTGTCGCCAAGTACTGGGCGGACCACCGCCGGGTGCCCACGGCCCACATCAGCCTGGACGACGTCCGCGAATGGGTGCGCTCGGGCTTCGCCGACCCGCAATCGGGATGGAACGACCATTCCGAGGCGCAGTATCGTCTCGCCCGCCGCACCTGCGGCTTCGCGGCCCGCAACTTCCTGGCCAACGGCATCTCCTGCATCCTCGACGACGCCGTCTTCCCCGACCGTCCGGTCGTCGGACTCGGCGGCTGGAAGCGGCACGTCGGTCCCGGGCTGCTGCCGGTCGTGCTCCTGCCGGGCCTGGAGGTGGTCCTGGAGCGCAACGCCGAGCGCTCCGGGAACCGCCGGCTCAGCGACGAGGAGGTCGCGCGCATCCACGGCCGGATGGCCGGCTGGTACGGCTCCGGGCTCCCGATCATCGACAACTCGCAGCTCGACGTGGCGGCCACGGCCCGTGTCCTGGACGACGTCCTAGCCCGGTCGATCGCCAGCCCGCCGCAGTGGTGAACGGGCCCCGGGTCCGACCGTTCGGGTTCCGGCCCACCCGTCCGGCTCTCTGAACCGGCGACATCCGGCCACCGCTCGTACGCTCGGTTCATGTCAGAGGTGTACGCGACCCGCAGAGAGCGGCTCCGGGAGCGCAGTTCGGCGGGCGGCAGCGCGACCGCGCTCGTCACCCGTCCCGCCAACGTGAGGTACCTCGCCGGCGCGGCGCCGCACGGCTCCGTGCTTCTGCTCGGCGTCGGCGAGGACATACTGCTGTGCGGCGGCCCGCCGAGCGGCGAGGCCGTGGAAGGACGCCCGGACGAGGCGCTGAACGTGCGGGTGCTGCCGCGCGCCGGTGGTGATCCGGCCGTCGCGGCCGCCGGATTCGCGGCAGGACAGGGCGCCGAGTCCCTCGCGGTCGAGGAGCACCACCTGACCGTGACGCGGCACCGCGCCCTCGGCTCGGTCGCGCCGCGGCTGCGCCTGGCCGACCTGGGCGGCGCGGTGGAACAGCTGCGCGTGATCAAGGACGAGGAGGAGATCTCCTGTCTGCGGATCGGTGCCGAGATCGCCGACCAGGCGCTGGGTGAACTCCTCGAATCCATTCTGGTCGGCCGGACGGAACGCCATCTGGCCCTGGAACTGGAGCGTCGGCTCGTCGACCACGGAGCGGACGGACCGGCCTTCGCGACCTCGGTCGGTACCGGCCCGAACTCGGGACGACGGGGCCACCGGCCCACCGACCGGCGGGTCGAGGAGGGCGACTTCCTCTCCGTCTGCCTCGGCGCGACCTACCGCGGCTATCGGTGTGAGATCGGTCGTACGTTCGTGATCGGGACCTCGCCCGCCGACTGGCAGATCGAGCTGTACGACCTCGTCTTCGCCGCCCAGCGCGCCGGACGGGAGGCGCTGGCACCCGGCGCCGCCTACCGGGACGTGGACCGCGCGGCGCGTCAGGTACTGGACTCCGCGGGCCATTCCGAAGGGCTTCCGCCGCTGACGGGGCACGGTGTCGGGCTCGAAATCGACGAGGACCCGCAGCTTGCCCCCGCGGCCATGGGTAAACTGGACGCTTGCGTGCCGGTCACCGTCGAACCGGGGGTCCACATCCCGGGCCGGGGCGGTGTCAGGATCGATGACACGCTCGTCGTACGCCCTGAGGCGGACGGCGGACCCGAGCTACTCACCATCACGACCAAGGAGCTGCTCGCGCTCTAGCTTTTCGAGCTGTGCGCGTGCGCCGGGGTCGTCCACGTCAGTCCAGGAGATTCCGCAACCGTGGCTTCCACGAACGACCTCAAGAACGGCCTGGTGCTCAAGCTCGACGGAGGCCAGCTCTGGTCCGTCGTCGAGTTCCAGCACGTCAAGCCCGGCAAGGGCCCGGCCTTCGTGCGCACCAAGCTGAAGAACGTGCTCTCCGGCAAGGTCGTCGACAAGACGTTCAACGCCGGCGTCAAGGTCGAGACGGCCACGATCGACAAGCGCGACATGCAGTTCTCGTACATGGACGGCGAGTACTTCGTCTTCATGGACATGGACACGTACGACCAGCTCATGGTCGACCGCAAGTCCGTCGGCGATGCCGCCAACTTCCTGATCGAGGGCTTCACGGCCACCGTCGCCCAGCACGAGGGCGAGGTGCTCTTCGTCGAGCTGCCCGCCGCCGTCGAGCTGGTCATCCAGGAGACCGAGCCCGGCGTCCAGGGCGACCGCTCCACCGGTGGCACCAAGCCCGCCATCCTGGAGACCGGTCACCAGATCCAGGTCCCGCTCTTCATCACCACCGGTGAGAAGATCAAGGTCGACACGCGCAGCAGTGACTACCTCGGCCGGGTGAACAGCTAACCGTGGCTGCCCGCAACACGGCCCGCAAGCGCGCCTTCCAGATCCTCTTCGAGGGCGACCAGCGCGGCGTGGACGTCCTGACGGTCCTCGCGGACTGGATCCGGCACTCCCGGTCCGACACCCGGCAGCCGCCGGTGAGCGAGTACACGATGCAGCTGGTCGAGGGCTACGCCACCAAGGTGCGGCGGATCGACGACCTCATCGCGCAGTACGCCGTCGGCTGGACGCTGGACAGGATGCCGGTCGTCGACCGCAACATCCTGCGCCTCGGTGCCTACGAGCTGATCTGGGTCGACGAGACCCCGGACGCCGTGGTGCTCGACGAGGCGGTGCAGTTGGCGAAGGAGTTCTCCACGGACGAGTCGCCCTCGTTCGTGAACGGCCTGCTGGGCCGTCTGAAGGACCTGAAGCCGTCGCTCCGCCGCGACGACGCCTAGGCGGCAGGCAGAGACAGGCGTACGGCCCCGAGGGGGCGTACGGAACGCCGGAGGGCCCGCAGCGCGATCGCTGCGGGCCCTCCGGCGTTCCCGTACCTCTGAGGCCTCCGAGGCCCGCAGAAAGCCGCCGGGGTGGCCGGAACCATCAGGTTCCGGCCACCCCGGCGGCACGTTTCTGCTGAGCTGTCCTAAGGGATCAGCCCTCGTCGTGGGCGACCGCGCGGCGCGCGTCCGCGTCCAGCACGCCCCAGCTGATGAGCTGCTCGGTCAGGACCGAGGGGGACTGGTCGTAGATGACGGCGAGGGTGCGCAGGTCGTCCTGGCGGATCGACAGCACCTTGCCGTTGTAGTCGCCGCGCTGCGACTGGATCGTCGCCGCGTAGCGCTGGAGCGGGCCTGCCTTCTCGGCCGGCACGTGGGCCAGCCGCTCCAGGTCGAGGACCAGCTTCGGCGGCGGCTCGGCGGCTCCGCCCGGAGTGGTGCCGGGCAGCAGCTCCTGAACCGGAACCCCGTAGAAGTCCGCCAGCTCGGCGAGGCGCTGCACGGTGACGGCGCGGTCGCCGCGCTCGTACGAACCGACCACGACCGCCTTCCAGCGGCCCTGGGACTTCTCCTCGACGCCGTGGAGGGAAAGGCCCTGCTGGGTGCGGATCGCGCGGAGCTTGGCCCCGAGCTGTTTGGCGTATTCGCTGGACATATAGCTCCCCGGACGCTGTATCAACGTGCGGCTCCGCCGCGCGGCTGGTGACTCACTGTGAGGTTACGCAGCGTTACTCTCCCCCGTCAAGCCGAAGGATTTTCGACCGGCCCCCGCGCGGGTGTCACCGGGGGTGGCTCAAAGGTGGGTGATCAGGTCCGTTGCCGGGCTGGTAGCGTTGATGGCGCAAATCCGACGTCCTTTAATGATCCGTCCCGTGAGGCGGAGAAGGAGGTCCGTTTCTTATGGACACCGAGCACGACAAGCAGCAGTACGAAGCCGATGCGCGGCCCGTTCTGGAGGCGCCCGACATCGCGCGGGTGCTGACCCGCATCGCCCACGAGATCGTCGAACGCGCCAAGGGCGCCGACGACGTGGTGCTCCTCGGCATCCCGACCCGGGGTGTCTTCCTGGCCCGCAGGCTGGCCGACAAGCTCGAAGAGATCACCGACCGCAAGATCCCGGTCGGCTCCCTCGACATCACCATGTACCGCGACGACCTGCGCATGCACCCGCCCCGTGCGCTGGCCCGCACCGAGATCCCCGGTGACGGCATCGACGGCCGCCTCGTCGTCCTCGTCGACGACGTGCTCTTCTCCGGCCGCACCATCCGCGCCGCGCTCGACGCGCTGAACGACATCGGCCGGCCGCGCGCCGTGCAGCTCGCGGTCCTCGTCGACCGGGGTCACCGCGAACTGCCCATCCGCGCCGACTACGTCGGCAAGAACCTCCCCACGTCGTTGCGGGAGACGGTCAAGGTCCAGCTCGCCGAGGAGGACGGTCGCGACACCGTGCTGCTCGGTGCCAAGCGGACCTCCCCGGGCGAGCAGCAGTAGCACTCCGGCCCACGCCGCCGAGTGCGCTCCCGCGCGCCCGCATGCCCGAATCCTCCCTGAACTTCCTTACGGAGCCTGACAGATGCAGCGTCATCTCATCTCGGCCGCCGACCTCACCCGCGACGACGCCGTCCTGATCCTCGACACCGCCGAGGAGATGGCCCGGGTCGCCGACCGGCCGATCAAGAAACTGCCGACCCTGCGCGGCCGCACCGTCGTCAACCTCTTCTTCGAGGACTCGACCCGCACCCGGATCTCCTTCGAGGCCGCCGAGAAGCGCCTCTCCGCGGACGTCATCAACTTCACCGCCAAGGGGTCGAGCGTCTCCAAGGGCGAGTCCCTCAAGGACACCGCCCAGACCCTGGAGGCCATGGGGGTCGACGCCGTCGTCATCCGGCACGGCGCCTCCGGAGCCCCGTACCGGCTCGCCACCTCCGGCTGGATCGACGCCGTCGTCATCAACGCGGGCGACGGCACCCACCAGCACCCCACCCAGGCCCTGCTCGACGCCTTCACCATGCGCCGCCGCCTCGTCGGCCGGGACGCCGGGATCGGCCAGGACCTGTCCGGCAAGCGCATCACGCTCGTCGGCGACGTCCTGCACTCCCGCGTCGCGCGCTCCAACGTCGACCTGCTGCACACCCTCGGCGCCGAGGTCACCCTCGTCGCGCCGCCCACGCTGGTGCCGGTCGGCGTGGAGACCTGGCCCTGCGAGATCTCGTACGACCTCGACAGCACGCTCTCCAAGTCCGACGCGGTGATGATGCTGCGCGTGCAGCGCGAGCGGATGAACGCGGCGTTCTTCCCGACCGAGCGCGAGTACTCGCGTCGCTACGGGCTCGACGGCGACCGCATGGCGAAGATGCCCGAGCACGCCATCGTGATGCACCCCGGTCCGATGGTCCGCGGCATGGAGATCACCGCCGAGGTCGCCGACTCCGACCGTTGCACGGTCGTCGAGCAGGTGGCCAACGGTGTCTCCATCCGCATGGCCGTCCTGTACCTGCTCCTGGGCGGCAACGAGCCCGCCGTCACCCACACCCGTACCGAGGAGAAGTAAGACGATGAGCAAGATTCTGATCCGTGGTGCGAAGGTGCTCGGCGGCGAGCCGCAGGACGTCCTGATCGACGGCGAGGTCATCGAGGCCGTCGGCACCGGGCTGTCCGCCGAGGGCGCGGAGGTCGTCGAGGCCGACGGCAAGGTGCTGCTGCCGGGCCTGGTCGACCTGCACACCCATCTGCGCGAGCCCGGCCGCGAGGACTCCGAGACCGTGCTGACCGGCACGCGCGCCGCGGCGAGCGGCGGCTTCACGGCCGTGTTCGCCATGGCCAACACCTTCCCGGTCGCCGACACCGCCGGTGTGGTCGAGCAGGTCTACCGGCTCGGCCAGGAGCACGGCTACTGCGACGTGCAGCCGATCGGCGCCGTCACCGTCGGCCTGGAGGGCAAGAAGCTCGCCGAGCTCGGCGCCATGCACGAGTCCGCCGCCGGCGTCACGGTCTTCTCCGACGACGGCAAGTGCGTCGACGACGCGGTGATCATGCGCCGCGCGCTGGAGTACGTGAAGGCCTTCGGCGGCGTCGTCGCCCAGCACGCGCAGGAGCCCCGCCTCACCGAGGGCGCCCAGATGAACGAGGGCGTCGTCTCCGCCGAGCTCGGTCTCGGCGGCTGGCCCGCGGTGGCCGAGGAATCGATCATCGCCCGCGACGTCCTGCTCGCCGAGCACGTCGGCTCGCGCGTGCACATCTGCCACCTGTCGACCGCCGGCTCCGTCGAGATCGTCCGCTGGGCCAAGTCCCGCGGCATCGACGTGACCGCCGAGGTCACCCCGCACCACCTGCTCCTCACGGACGAGCTGGTGCGCTCCTACAACCCGGTCTACAAGGTCAACCCGCCGCTGCGCACCGAGCGGGACGTCATGGCGCTGCGCGAGGCGCTCGCCGACGGCACGATCGACATCGTCGCGACCGACCACGCGCCGCACCCGCACGAGGACAAGGACTGCGAGTGGGCCGCCGCCGCCATGGGCATGGTCGGCCTGGAGACCGCGCTGTCCGTCGTCCAGCAGACGATGGTCGAGACCGGGCTGCTCGACTGGGCCGGCGTCGCCGACCGCATGTCCGTCAAGCCCGCCGCGATCGGCCGGGCCGCGGGCCACGGACGTCCCGTCTCGGCAGGTGAGCCCGCCAACCTCACGCTGGTCGACACGGCATACCGTGGGACGGTGGACCCCGCTGGCTTCGCCTCGCGCAGCCGCAACACCCCCTACGAGGGACGTGAGCTGCCGGGCCGGGTCACCCACACCTGGCTGCGGGGCAAGGCCACCCTCGTCGACGGGAAGCTCGCGTGACACCTCTCATCTCCATGGCCGCCGAACAGAAGTCGGCGGAAGTGACCGACTGGGCCGCCCGGATCGGCTGGCTCGTCGGCCTCGCCCTCTTCATCGCGCTCGTCTACTGGCTGATGCGCGAGGGCTGGAAGTGGCGCGGCACCCTCCAGGGCGACCTGCCCGAGCTTCCCACCGCGCCGGAAGACCCGGGCCCGGTGAAACTGAGCATGAGCGGCCGCTACCACGGCTCCACCACCGCCGGACAGTGGCTCGACCGCATCGTGGCGCACGGCCTGGGCACCCGCAGCCGGGCCGAGCTCACCCTGACGGACGCGGGACTGGACGTCGTACGCCCCGGCGCGAACGACTTCTTCGTCCCGGCCGCGCAGCTGCGCGAGGCCCGGCTCGACAAGGGCATCGCGGGCAAGGTCCTCACCGAGGGCGGACTCCTCGTCGTCACCTGGGCGCACGGCGCCAGGCTCCTCGACTCCGGCTTCCGCTCGGACCGGGCGGCCGAGCACAACGAATGGGTCGACACCCTGAACGGCATGATCAACAAGACGGAAACGGAAGGCGCACGATGACGACCTCCACTCAGGGGAACGCCTCGCAGAGGGAGAAGGCGCTTCCCGCCGTACTCGTCCTGGAGGACGGCCGGGTCTTCCGCGGCCGCGCCTACGGGGCCGTGGGGGAGACCTTCGGCGAAGCGGTGTTCTCCACCGGCATGACCGGCTACCAGGAGACCCTCACCGACCCGTCGTACCACCGGCAGGTCGTCGTGATGACGGCCCCGCACGTCGGCAACACCGGCGTCAACGACGAGGACCCCGAGTCGAAGCGGATCTGGGTCGCCGGGTACGTCGTCCGCGACCCCGCGCGCGTGCCCTCCAACTGGCGCTCCCGGCGCTCGCTGGACGAGGAACTGCAGAGCCAGGGTGTCGTCGGCATCAGCGGCATCGACACCCGCGCCCTCACCCGCCACCTGCGTGAGCGCGGCGCCATGCGCGTCGGCATCTTCTCCGGCAACGCGCTGCCCGACGCGGGCACCATGCTCGCCGAGGTGCGCCAGGCGCCCGAGATGAAGGGCGCGAACCTCGCCGCCGAGGTCGCCACCAAGGAGACGTACGTCGTCCCCGCGATCGGCGAGAAGAAGTTCACGGTCGCCGCCGTCGACCTGGGTATCAAGGGCATGACCCCGCACCGGATGGCCGAACGCGGCATCGAGGTGCACGTGCTGCCCGCGACGGCCACCGCCGAGGACGTCTACGCCGTGAACCCCGACGGCGTGTTCTTCTCCAACGGCCCCGGCGACCCGGCCACGGCCGACGGGCCGGTCGCGGTGATGCAGGAAGTGCTCGCCCGCAAGACCCCGCTCTTCGGCATCTGCTTCGGCAACCAGATCCTCGGCCGCGCCCTCGGCTTCGGCACCTACAAGCTGAAGTACGGCCACCGCGGCATCAACCAGCCCGTGCAGGACCGTACGACCGGCAAGGTCGAGGTCACCGCGCACAACCACGGCTTCGCCGTCGACGCCCCGCTCGACAAGGTCTCCGAGACCCCCTACGGCCGCGCCGAGGTCTCCCACGTCTGCCTCAACGACAACGTGGTGGAGGGCCTCCAGCTGCTCGACCAGCCGGCCTTCAGCGTCCAGTACCACCCCGAAGCGGCGGCAGGACCACACGACGCCGCCTACCTGTTCGACCGCTTCACGTCTTTGATGGAAACAGTCCTGATGGAGGGCCAGCGTGCCTAAGCGCACCGATATCCAGTCCGTCCTGGTCATCGGCTCCGGCCCGATCGTCATCGGCCAGGCCGCCGAGTTCGACTACTCCGGCACCCAGGCGTGCCGCGTCCTGCGCGCCGAGGGGCTGCGGGTCATCCTCGTCAACTCCAACCCGGCGACGATCATGACCGACCCGGAGATCGCCGACGCCACGTACGTCGAGCCGATCACCCCCGAGTTCGTCGAGAAGATCATCGCCAAGGAGCGCCCCGACGTCCTGCTGCCGACGCTCGGCGGCCAGACGGCCCTCAACACCGCAATCTCCATGCACGAGCAGGGTGTGCTGGAGAAGTACGGCGTCGAGCTGATCGGCGCCAACGTCGAGGCGATCAACAAGGGCGAGGACCGCGACCTCTTCAAGGGCGTCGTCGAGGCCGTGCGCGAGAAGATCGGCCACGGCGAGTCCGCCCGGTCCGTGATCTGCCACTCCATGGACGACGTGATCGCGGGCGTCGACACGCTCGGCGGCTACCCCGTCGTCGTCCGGCCCTCCTTCACCATGGGCGGCGCCGGTTCCGGCTTCGCCCACGACGAGGAGGAGCTGCGCCGCATCGCCGGTCAGGGCCTCACGCTCTCCCCGACCACCGAGGTGCTCCTGGAGGAGTCCATCCTCGGCTGGAAGGAGTACGAGCTGGAGCTGATGCGCGACAAGAACGACAACGTCGTGGTCGTCTGCTCCATCGAGAACTTCGACCCGATGGGCGTCCACACCGGTGACTCCATCACCGTCGCCCCGGCGATGACGCTGACCGACCGCGAGTACCAGCGGCTGCGCGACATCGGCATCGCGATCATCCGCGAGGTCGGCGTCGACACCGGCGGCTGCAACATCCAGTTCGCGGTCAACCCCGTCGACGGCCGCATCATCGTCATCGAGATGAACCCGCGGGTGTCGCGCTCCTCCGCGCTCGCGTCGAAGGCCACCGGCTTCCCGATCGCCAAGATCGCCGCCAAGCTCGCCGTCGGCTACACGCTCGACGAGATCCCGAACGACATCACCGAGAAGACCCCGGCGTCCTTCGAGCCGACCCTCGACTACGTCGTCGTCAAGGCCCCGCGCTTCGCCTTCGAGAAGTTCCCGTCCGCCGACTCCACCCTCACGACCACCATGAAGTCGGTCGGCGAGGCCATGGCGATCGGCCGCAACTTCACCGAGGCGCTGCAGAAGGCGCTGCGCTCGCTGGAGAAGAAGGGCAGCCAGTTCACCTTCGTCGGCGAGCCCGGCGACAAGGCCGAGCTGCTGCGCGAGGCCGTCCGGCCCACCGACGGCCGCATCAACACCGTCATGCAGGCCATCCGCGCGGGCGCCACGCAGGAGGAGGTCTTCGAGTTCACGAAGATCGACCCGTGGTTCGTCGACCAGCTGTTCCTGATCAAGGAGATCGCGGACGAGCTGGCCGCCGCCGACAAGCTCGGCCCCGAGCTGCTCGCCGAAGCCAAGCGCCACGGCTTCTCCGACGCCCAGATCGCCGAGATCCGGGGGCTGCGCGAGGACGTCGTGCGCGAGGTGCGGCACGCGCTGGGTGTGCGCCCGGTGTACAAGACGGTCGACACCTGCGCCGCCGAGTTCGCCGCGAAGACGCCGTACTTCTACTCCTCCTACGACGAGGAGACCGAGGTCGCGCCGCGCGAGAAGCCCGCCGTGATCATCCTGGGCTCCGGCCCGAACCGCATCGGCCAGGGCATCGAGTTCGACTACTCGTGCGTCCACGCCTCCTTCGCGCTCAGCGACGCGGGCTACGAGACCGTGATGGTCAACTGCAACCCGGAGACCGTCTCCACGGACTACGACACCTCCGACCGCCTGTACTTCGAGCCGCTGACGCTGGAAGACGTGCTGGAGATCGTGCACGCGGAGTCGCTGGCCGGTCCCCTCGCCGGGGTGATCGTGCAGCTCGGCGGCCAGACCCCGCTCGGTCTGTCGCAGGCGCTCAAGGACAACGGCGTGCCGGTCGTCGGCACCCCGCCCGAGGCGATCCACGCCGCCGAGGACCGCGGAGCCTTCGGGCGGGTCCTCGCCGAGGCGGGCCTGCCGGCCCCCAAGCACGGCACCGCCACCACCTTCGCCGAGGCCAAGGCCATCGCGGACGAGATCGGCTACCCCGTCCTCGTCCGGCCCTCGTACGTCCTCGGCGGGCGCGGCATGGAGATCGTGTACGACGAGACGCGGCTGTCCTCGTACATCGCCGAGTCGACCGAGATCAGCCCCACCCGGCCGGTGCTGGTCGACCGGTTCCTCGACGACGCGATCGAGATCGACGTCGACGCGCTGTACGACGGCGAGGAGCTCTACCTCGGCGGCGTCATGGAGCACATCGAGGAGGCCGGCATCCACTCCGGCGACTCGGCGTGCGCGCTGCCGCCGATCACCCTCGGCGGGTTCGACATCAAGCGGCTGCGCGCCTCGACGGAGGCCATCGCCAAGGGCGTCGGCGTCCGCGGCCTGATCAACATCCAGTTCGCGATGGCCGGCGACATCCTCTACGTCCTGGAGGCCAACCCGCGGGCCTCGCGCACCGTCCCCTTCACCTCGAAGGCGACCGCGGTGCCGCTGGCGAAGGCCGCCGCCCGTATCTCGCTGGGCGCGACCGTCGCCGAGCTGCGCGCAGAGGGCCTGCTCCCGGCGAACGGCGACGGCGGCACCCTGCCGCTCGACGCGCCGATCTCCGTCAAGGAGGCGGTCATGCCGTGGTCGCGCTTCCGCGACATCCACGGCCGTGGCGTCGACACGGTGCTCGGCCCGGAGATGCGCTCCACCGGCGAGGTCATGGGCATCGACTCCGTGTTCGGGACGGCGTACGCCAAGTCGCAGGCGGGCGCCTACGGTCCGCTGCCCACCAAGGGCCGCGCCTTCATCTCGGTCGCCAACCGCGACAAGCGCTCGATGATCTTCCCGGCGCGGGAACTCGTCGCCCACGGCTTCGAGCTGATGGCCACCTCCGGCACGGCCGAGGTGCTCAAGCGCAACGGCATCAACGCCACGGTCGTGCGCAAGCAGAGCGAGGGCGAGGGCCCGAACGGCGAGAAGACCATCGTCCAGCTCATCCACGACGGTGAGGTCGACCTCATCGTCAACACGCCGTACGGCACCGGTGGCCGTCTCGACGGCTACGAGATCCGCACGGCGGCCGTGGCCCGGTCGGTCCCGTGTCTGACGACGGTGCAGGCGCTCGCCGCCGCCGTCCAGGGCATCGACGCGCTCAACCACGGCGACGTGGGCGTGCGGTCGCTCCAGGAACACGCCGAGCATCTGATCGCCTCGCGCGACTAGCGGCCCTGAGGGGGACACCGGAGAACGGTGTCCCCCTCTTCATGAGGCCCCCGCCCCCTGATGAGGCCCCACCGGGCTCTTTCGAGGACATGATCATGTACAAGCTCTTCTTCAACCTCGTCTTCAAGCGGATGGACCCCGAGCAGGCCCACCATCTGGCCTTCCGCTGGATCCGGCTCGTCGCCCGCGTCCCCGTCCTGCGCACCTTCGTCGCCGCCGCGCTCGCGCCCCGCTTCAAGGAGCTGCGCACCGAGGCGTTCGGGCTGCGCATGCACGGCCCCTTCGGACTCGCGGCGGGATTCGACAAGAACGCCGTCGCCATCGACGGGATGTCGATGCTCGGCTTCGACCACATCGAGATCGGCACGGTCACCGGGGAGCCACAGCCCGGCAACCCCAGGAAGCGGCTGTTCCGCCTCGTGCCGGACCGCGCGCTGATCAACCGCATGGGATTCAACAACGACGGCTCCGCGGCCGTCTCCGAGCGCCTGGCGGCCCGTACGCCCGTCTTCAGGACCGTCGTGGGCGTCAACATCGGCAAGACCAAGGTCGTCCCCGAGGCGGAGGCCGTCGGCGACTACGTGAAGTCGACCGAGCGCCTCGCCCGGCACGCCGACTACCTCGTCGTGAACGTGTCGTCCCCGAACACCCCCGGCCTGCGCAACCTCCAGGCCACCGAGGCGCTGCGCCCGCTGCTCAGCGCCGTCCGCGAGGCCGCCGACCGCGCCGTCACCGACCGGCGCGTCCCGCTCCTGGTCAAGATCGCGCCCGACCTCGCCGACGAGGACGTCGACGCGGTCGCCGACCTCGCTGTCGAACTCGGCCTGGACGGGATCATCGCCACCAACACGACCATCGCGCGCGAGGGACTCGGTCTGGCATCCGAACCCTCGCTGGTGAAGGAGACCGGCGGACTCTCGGGCGCGCCGCTCAAGGCACGCTCCCTGGAGGTGCTGCGCCGCCTCTACGCGCGCGTGGGCGACCGCATCACCCTGGTGGGCGTAGGCGGCGTCGAGAACGCCGAGGACGCCTGGCAGCGCATCCTGGCCGGCGCCACGCTGGTCCAGGGCTACAGCGCCTTCATCTACGAGGGGCCCTTCTGGGGCCGCGCCATCCACAAGGGACTCGCCGCCCGCCTGCGGACGAGCCCGTACGCCACCCTCGCCGACGCGGTCGGCGCCGACGTGAGGAAGTCCGTATGAGCCTGGAACCCTTCGGCGCACGCCTTCGCCGTGCCATGGACGAGCGCGGCCCCCTGTGCGTCGGCATCGACCCGCACGCGTCCCTGCTCGCCGACTGGGGGCTCGGCGACGACATCGCCGGTCTGGAGCGCTTCAGCCGCACGGTCGTCGAGGCGCTCGCCGAGCGGGTCGCCGTCCTGAAGCCGCAGAGCGCCTTCTTCGAGCGGTTCGGGTCGCGCGGGATCGCGGTCCTGGAGAAGTCGGTCGAGGAGGCGCGGGCGGCCGGGGCGCTGGTCGTGATGGACGCCAAGCGCGGCGACATCGGCTCGACCATGGCCGCGTACGCCGAGACCTTCCTGCGCAAGGACGCGCCGCTCTTCTCGGACGCGCTGACCGTGTCGCCGTACCTGGGCTACGGCTCCCTGAGGCCCGCGGTCGAGCTGGCCCGCGAGAGCGGGGCCGGGCTCTTCGTCCTCGCGCTCACCTCCAACCCGGAGGGCGGCGAGGTGCAGCACGCCGTACGGGCGGACGGGCGCAGCGTAGGAGCGACGATGCTCGGGCACCTGGCCGCCGAGAACGCGGACGAGACGCCGCTCGGCTCCTTCGGGGCGGTGGTCGGCGCCACCCTGGGCGATCTCTCCGCGTACGACCTGGAGATCAACGGTCCGCTCCTGGCGCCCGGAATCGGTGCCCAGGGAGCGACGGCGGCCGACCTGGCGGGTGTCTTCGGGTCCGCCGTGCGCAATGTCGTCCCGAACGTGAGCCGGGGTGTTCTGCGTCACGGCCCCGACATCGTGGCGCTGCGCGAGTCGGCGGAGGGGTTCGCGGAGGAGATCAGGGCGGCCGTGGCGGCCGCTTGAGCCCTCCGACAGCCGTTCGAGAGCCCTCCGGCGAGTGCCTTGCGGGCGCCCCGAGTCTGAATACATTCTCAAATCCGGGGAGGTATGTCGGAAATGTCGGGCTCCAGGGAGGCTGACCAGGACTTTTCCGCTGTTCTCGCTGACTCCGGCGCACTTGCCCGCTAGTCTCCGTCGAGTGGTGGCACCTCCCACGCCCTCAAGGCGTCGGGGGAGAACGGGCAGGCGTGTTGCTCGTAGCCACCCAGGTGAGGGGCGACTAGGTTCCTCACCGGTCCGTATCCGACAGTTCGACATCCGAGGTGACGTAGGCGTGGCTCTTCCGCCCCTTACCCCTGAACAGCGCGCAGCCGCGCTCGAAAAGGCCGCCGCGGCTCGCCGGGAGCGGGCCGAGGTCAAGAATCGACTCAAGCACTCCGGCGCCTCCCTCCACGAGGTCATCAAGCAGGGTCAGGAGAACGACGTCATCGGCAAGATGAAGGTCTCCGCTCTCCTGGAGTCCCTGCCGGGCGTGGGCAAGGTCCGCGCCAAGCAGATCATGGAGCGACTCGGGATCTCCGAGAGCCGCCGCGTACGCGGTCTCGGCTCGAATCAGATCGCCTCTTTGGAGCGCGAGTTCGGCGGTTCCGGCGCCTGAGTCCTGGGCACCCCAGGATTGCTGGAATAATCGCTGCATGAGTGAACGTCCGCGGCTGACCGTGCTCTCCGGCCCCTCAGGGGTCGGCAAGAGCACGGTCGTCGCTCATATGCGCAAGGAACACCCCGAGGTCTGGCTCTCGGTGTCGGCGACGACCCGCAAGCCGCGCCCCGGTGAGAAGCATGGAGTCCACTACTTCTTCGTCTCCGACGACGAGATGGACAAGCTGATCGCCAACGGCGAGCTCCTGGAGTGGGCCGAATTCGCCGGCAACCGCTACGGAACCCCGCGGGCCGCCGTCCTGGAGCACCTGGAATCGGGTGTGCCGCTCCTCCTGGAGATCGACCTCCAGGGTGCCCGGCAGGTCCGCGAGTCCATGCCCGAGGCGTTGCTCGTGTTCCTGGCTCCGCCTTCCTGGGAGGAGCTGGTGCGCAGGCTCACCGGGCGGGGCACCGAACCGCCGGAGGTGATCGAGCGCCGCCTGGCGGCGGCCAAGGTCGAACTCGCGGCCGAGCCGGAGTTCGATGTCACCCTGGTCAACACCTCCGTCGAGGACGTGGCGCGCGAGCTGCTAGCCTTGGTGGCAGTTGTTTGATCTTTCAGGTCAATTTTCCACCTTTCGGAAGGCAGAGCGTGTCCTCTTCCATCACTGCTCCCGAGGGCATCATCAACCCTCCGATCGACGAGCTCCTCGAGGCCACCGACTCGAAGTACAGCCTGGTGATCTACGCGGCCAAGCGTGCCCGCCAGATCAACGCGTACTACTCGCAGCTCGGCGAGGGCCTCCTCGAGTACGTCGGTCCGCTCGTCGACACCCACGTCCACGAGAAGCCGCTCTCGATCGCCCTGCGCGAGATCAACGCGGGTCTGCTGACGTCCGAGGCCGTCGAGGGCCCCGCTCAGTAGTCGTTCATCTGCTCATCCCAGGCCCGGCGGCGCGACTGCCGGGCCTGTGGTGTGTCATGGAGTCGTACGTTTCCGAGCTCGGGGAGAGACGGTGGACAAGCCGAAGGTCGTTCTGGGCGTCAGCGGTGGCATCGCCGCGTACAAGGCCTGTGAGCTGCTGCGACGACTGACCGAGTCGGGGCATGACGTACGTGTCGTGCCCACCGCCTCCGCGCTGAACTTCGTCGGCGCCGCCACCTGGTCGGCCCTCTCGGGCCACCCCGTGTCCACCGAGGTCTGGTCGGACGTCCACGAGGTCCCGCACGTCCGCATCGGGCAGCACGCCGACCTCGTGGTGGTGGCCCCCGCGACGGCCGACCTGCTCGCCAAGGCGGCCCACGGACTGGCCGACGACCTCCTCACCAACACCCTGCTCACCGCCCGCTGCCCGGTCGTCTTCGCGCCCGCCATGCACACCGAGATGTGGGAGCACCCGGCGACCCAGGAGAACGTGGCGACCCTGCGGCGCCGCGGTGCCGTGGTCGTCGAGCCCGCCGTGGGACGCCTCACCGGCGTCGACACCGGCAAGGGCCGACTTCCCGACCCGGGGGAGATCTTCGAGGTCTGCCGCCGCGTCCTCGCCCGGGGAGCCGCCGAGCCCGATCTCGCCGGCCGCCATGTCGTCGTCAGCGCGGGCGGCACCCGTGAGCCCCTCGACCCCGTCCGCTTCCTCGGCAACCGCTCCTCCGGCAAACAGGGCTACGCGCTCGCCCGCACCGCCGCCGCGCGCGGTGCCCGGGTCACGCTGATCGCGGCGAACACGGGCCTCGCGGACCCGGCCGGGGTCGACGTGGTCCAGGTCGGCACTGCCGTGCAGATGCGGGAAGCCGTACTGAAGGCGGCTCCGGACGCCGACGCGATCGTGATGGCGGCCGCGGTGGCGGACTTCCGCCCGGAGTCGTACGCGGCCGGGAAGATCAAGAAGAAGGACGGCAAGGAGCCGGAGCCGATCGTCCTGGTCCGCAATCCGGACATCCTCGCGGAGATCTCCGGGGACCGTCCGCGCCCCGGCCAGGTGGTCGTCGGGTTCGCCGCCGAGACGGACGACGTCCTGGCCAACGGACGGACGAAACTGGAGCGCAAGGGCTGCGATCTCCTGGTGGTGAACGAGGTGGGGGAGCGCAAGACCTTCGGTTCCGAGGAGAACGAGGCGGTGGTGCTCGGGGCCGACGGCAGCGAGACCCCGGTGCCCCACGGACCCAAGGAAGCACTGGCCGAGACGGTGTGGGACCTCGTGACACGCCGACTGGTGTGAAGTCTCATCCATCGCACCAGTCACCGCAAAGCTCGCAAAATCGGGCGTGGCGACCCTGGCGGAGAGCGACGGCCATGGCGCAGAATGCCCGTGCCGCAGGTCACAGCCCTTCCGAGAGGCGAGACAGGGGTCCCGCGGCTGAGTGCGACCGATAAACTGTTCTCGGACGACGCCGGGCGCAGCCCCCGTCCCGTCCACCAATGATCAGCCAGCAGCCGCTGCAACCACAGGGAGCGTTGTGTCCCGTCGCCTGTTCACCTCGGAGTCCGTGACCGAGGGTCACCCCGACAAGATCGCTGACCAGATCAGCGACACCATTCTCGATGCGCTCCTGCGCGAGGACCCGACATCCCGGGTCGCCGTGGAGACGCTCATCACGACCGGCCTGGTGCATGTGGCCGGAGAGGTCACGACCAAGGCGTACGCGCCGATCGCCCAGCTGGTCCGCGACAAGATCCTGGAGATCGGCTACGACTCGTCGAAGAAGGGCTTCGACGGAGCGTCCTGTGGCGTGTCGGTGTCGATCGGTTCCCAGTCCCCGGACATCGCGCAGGGCGTCGACACGGCGTACGAGTCGCGCGTCGAGGGCGACGAGGACGAGCTGGACAGGCAGGGCGCCGGCGACCAGGGTCTGATGTTCGGGTACGCGACCGACGAGACCCCGAACCTGATGCCGCTCCCGATCCACCTCGCGCACCGGCTCTCGCGCCGTCTGTCCGAGGTCCGCAAGAACGGGACCATCCCGTACCTGCGCCCCGACGGCAAGACCCAGGTCACCATCGAGTACGACGGCGACAAGGCGGTCCGTCTGGACACCGTCGTCGTCTCCTCGCAGCACGCGTCGGACATCGACCTGGACTCGCTGCTCGCTCCCGACATCCGCGAGTTCGTCGTGGAGCCGGAGCTGAAGGCCCTCCTCGACGACGGCATCAAGCTGGAGACCGAGGGCTACCGCCTGCTGGTGAACCCGACCGGCCGCTTCGAGATCGGCGGCCCGATGGGCGACGCCGGCCTCACCGGCCGCAAGATCATCATCGACACGTACGGCGGCATGGCCCGCCACGGCGGCGGCGCCTTCTCCGGCAAGGACCCGTCCAAGGTCGACCGCTCCGCCGCGTACGCCATGCGCTGGGTCGCCAAGAACGTCGTCGCCGCGGGCCTCGCCTCGCGCTGCGAGGTCCAGGTCGCCTACGCCATCGGCAAGGCCGAGCCGGTCGGCCTGTTCGTCGAGACCTTCGGCACCGCCAAGGTCGACGCCGAGAAGATCGAGACCGCCATCACGGACGTCTTCGACCTCCGCCCGGCGGCCATCATCCGCGACCTCGACCTGCTCCGCCCGATCTACGCCCAGACCGCCGCCTACGGCCACTTCGGCCGCGAGCTGCCCGACTTCACGTGGGAGCGGACGGACCGGGTGGACGCGCTGCGCAAGGCCGCGGGCCTGTAGTCCCCGGATCCTCGTCACAGCCGTGAGGCCCGGCACCCCCAGGGGTGCCGGGCCTCACGGCCGCCGTGCGGAAATCGGTGGCCCCGGAGGGCCGGAATTCGTACGCTGGCGACCTCCCGGTGCGATGGCCGCGGTTACTTCGGTGGAGTACGCCCATGGCGTGCGGTGAATCTGGAACACGTTCCGCTGCCGCTACTGATCTCGGGAGAACCGGCACCGCCCAGCCCGGTGCGATGGCCGCGGGTACTTCCGGGGGATGTCCCCTCGCGGGTTCGAATCCCGCTGCCGGTCCTGGACCGGCATGGCCGAGCGGCCCATGGCAGAAGCGCCCGCAGGGCGTTCACGATCCGCGGCCGGCCTGATCTCGGGCGCGCGGCGCTGTCAGTGCGGTCTGGTAGGAATACTGCTGTGAGCAGCGCGAACGGGCGACCCGCGGACGGTGCGGACGGTGCGGACGGTGCGCCGCCCGAGCAGCTTGCGCTGATCCGGGAGGCCGTGCGCCAGGCCAAGGCGCCGAAGGCGAAGCCGCGGACCTGGCGGGGGGCCGCGCTCGCCAAGGAGCTGCCCGTCGCGCGGGTGCTCGTCGACAAAGGCGTGCTCCACCTCGACCGCTACTTCGACTACGCCGTGCCCGAGGACCTCGACGAGGCCGCGCAGCCGGGCGTACGCGTGCGGGTGCGATTCGGCGCCGGGGGACGCACCGTGCGCGAGGGGCGACGCGAGGGCGGCGGTCTGATCGACGGCTACCTCGTCGAGCGGGTCGCCGAGTCCGACTACTCCGGGCCGCTGGCCGCCCTCGCGCAGGTCGTCTCGCCCGAGCCCGTCCTCGGGCCCGAACTGCTGGGACTCGCCCGCGCTGTCGCCGACCGGTACGCGGGATCGCTCGCCGACGTGCTGCAACTGGCCGTTCCGCCCCGGCACGCCCGCGCCGAGGCACGGGAGTCGCCGGCGCCCCCGCCTCCTCCCGCCGCACCCGACCCCGGGACCTGGCGGAGGTACGGGAGAGGGGCGGACTTCCTCGCCTCGCTGGCCTCCGGCGGGGCCCCGCGCGCCGTGTGGACCGCGCTGCCCGGTCCCGAGTGGGCCGAGGAGATCGCCCGGGCCGTGCAGGCGACGCTCGCCTCCGGGCGCGGCGCGCTCGTCGTCGTACCGGCCGGACGGCCCGCCGCCCGAGTGGACAGTGCGCTCAAGGCCCTGTTGGGGGAGGGGCAGCACGCCGTGCTGACCGCCGACGCCGGACCGGAGCGGCGCTACCGGGAGTGGCTGGCGGTACGGCGCGGGGCCGTGCGGGCCGTCGTCGGCACGCGGGCCGCCATGTTCGCGCCCGTACGGAATCTGGGACTTGTCGTCGTCTGGGACGACGGGGACGCCGGGCACAGCGATGACAACGCTCCCTTCCCGCATGTCCGGGAAGTGCTGGAGCTGCGCGCGTCACGCGACAAGTGCGGCTTCCTGCTGGGGAGTTGGACGTGCACGGTGGAGGCGGCACAGCTGGTCGAGAGCGGCTGGGCACTGCCGCTGGCCGCGGACCGGGAGCGGGTGCGCGGCGCGGCGCCGCTGGTGCGGACCGTGGGGGACGGAGATCTCGCGCGCGACGAGGCAGCCCGTGCCGCTCGGCTTCCCACGCTCGCCTGGCAGATCGTCAGGGAGGGGCTGCGGCAGGGGCCTGTCCTGGTCCAGGTGCCCCGGCGGGGATATGTGCCCAGGATGGCGTGCGCGCAGTGCCGGACGCCCGCGCGGTGCCGGCACTGCGCGGGGCCCTTGGAGGCGCAGGACGCCCAGGCACTGCACTGTGCGTGGTGCGGGCGGGACGAGAGTGCCTGGCACTGCCAGGAGTGCGGAGGCTTCCGGCTGCGGGCCCAGGTCGTCGGTGCCCGCCGGACCGCCGAGGAACTGGGGCGGGCGTTCCCTGCCGTACCGGTGCGCACATCTGGGCGGGAGCAGGTGCTGGACACGGTGTCCGAGGCGCCCGCGCTGGTGGTGAGCACCCCGGGCGCCGAACCTGTCGCCGAGGGCGGATACGCGGCCGCCTTGCTGCTCGACGGCTGGGCGATGCTCGGACGGCCCGATCTGCGGGCCGGCGAGGACGCGCTGCGCCGGTGGATAGGGGCCGCCGCGCTGGTCCGTCCGCAGGGGGAGGGCGGCACGGTCGTGGTCGTGGCCGAACCCACCCTGCGGCCCGTGCAGGCGCTCGTACGGTGGGATCCCGTCGGGCACGCGGTGCGGGAGCTCGCCGAGCGGGCCGAGCTGGGCTTTCCGCCCGTCTCCCGGATGGCGGCGGTGTCCGGGACGCCGGAGGCGCTCGCCGGGTTCCTCGCCGCCGCCGAACTGCCGCGCGACGCCGAGGTGCTGGGGCCCGTACCGCTGCCGGTCACCGAGGCCGGCCGGCCCCGGCGGGCCGGCGGGCCGCCTCCTGGTGAGGCCGGGGAACGGGTGCTCATCCGGGTGCCCCCGGGCAGCGGCGCCGCGCTGGCGACCGCTCTGAAGAGCGCGCAGGCGGCGCGCATGGCACGTGGGGGGAGCGAGCCCGTACGGATCCGGATCGATCCGCTCGACATCGGGTGAGCTGCCGACGTGGACATAGGACTGCCTCCCGGGGGCCTTGGCGCCGGGAGGCAGTTGTCGTCAGGAGGGACGGGTCAGCCGTTGCGTGGGCCCGGGAAGGCCGTGGGCCGCACCTCGTCGCGCAGCGTGGGGCTGCCGGCCGTCGGCTGGGTCGGCATGGAGCGGGCGGCGGGGACGGTCGGCACTGCGGGGAGAACGGTGTCGACGGCGACCGTGCGGGTGCTCGCCGTCTCCGTGGCGCGCTCCGCCTCCGCGGCGGCCTGGGCGGTCGCGCGGCGGGCGCCGTAACGACGGTGCACCGCCTGCTTGGTGACCCCGAGGGCCGAGCCCACCGCGTCCCACGAGAATCCGAGTGAGCGGTCGAAGTCCACGGCGGCCGTGACCAGGGTCTCGACGCTGTCCCGCAGCTCCTGGGCGAGACGGACGGTCGGGGCGGGAGCGCGTCCGTAGACGACGAAGCCCGTGGAGGGTCCGGAGCGGCGCGGACGGTAGACGTTGCCCAACTGGGCGGTCAGCGTGCGCAGTGCGTCCACCTGTCGGCGGACCCGCTCGATGTCCCGCACCAGCAAGTGCAGGCTGGCCCGAGCCTGGGCGTCGTGGGTTGCGTGGTCGGCCATGAACAAGCCTCTCGAACAGGCGTTGAAAAGGATCGGGCCGCGAATTTGCAGCCCGCTGTGGTCAACTCTTTCTTGACCAACGCGTGGACGGGTGAGTGGTCACGCTGCGGGGGCGCAAGGGCATATGCACGGGGCGCGTCCCAGGATGTACGCCCCCCGGCGTATGGTGCGCGCGCCCCACGTGCCGTGCCGGTGACCGGGCCGCACCACCCGTACCTGCCGCAGGACATGGCACCCCGGAAGAACCCCCGAGCCCCGGGGCCCGGCGCGGCATAGACTGGTGCGCTGCCCCGCGCTTCGCCTCCACCGGCACGCGCGCGGGGGATGGAAGAGCTCCCGCCCGAGAGGCCAACCGCCACCCATGAAGCTCGTCTTCGCAGGTACCCCCGAGGTCGCCGTTCCCGCCCTGGACGCCCTGATCGCCTCCGGGCGGCACGAGGTGGCCGCTGTCGTGACCCGGCCGGACGCCCCCGCCGGGCGGGGACGGCGGCTCGTCGCGAGTCCGGTCGCCGAGCGCGCGGAAGAGGCCGGGATCGAGGTGCTCAAGCCCGTGAAGCCCCGGGACGAGGAGTTCCTGGCCCGGCTGCGGGAGATCGGCCCGGACTGCTGTCCCGTCGTCGCGTACGGGGCCCTGCTGCCCCGGGTCGCCCTCGACATCCCCGCCCAGGGCTGGGTCAACCTGCACTTCTCGCTGCTGCCCGCCTGGCGTGGCGCCGCCCCCGTACAGCACGCGATCATGGCCGGCGACGAGATCACCGGCGCCTCCACCTTCCTGATCGAGGAGGGCCTCGACTCCGGGCCGGTGTACGGGACCGTCACCGAGGAGATCCGGCCCACCGACACCAGCGGGGACCTGCTGACGCGGCTCGCCTTCGCCGGGTCGGGACTGCTCGCCGCGACGATGGACGGGATCGAGGACGGCACGCTCAAGGCCGTCCCGCAGCCCGCCGACGGCATCAGCACCGCGCCGAAGATCACCGTGGAGAGCGCCCACGTCGACTGGGCCGCCCCGGCGCTGCGCGTCGACCGCGTGGTGCGCGGGTGCACGCCCGCGCCCGGCTCCTGGACCGTCTTCCGCGACGAGCGCCTCAAACTCATCCAGGTCGCGATGGTGCCCGACCGCACGGATCTCGCCCCGGGCGAGCTGTCGGTCGCCAAGAACAATGTGTACGTGGGCACCGGGTCCTTCGCCGTGGAACTGCTCTGGGTGCAGGCCCAGGGCAAGAAGCCGATGCGCGCGGCGGACTGGGCCCGCGGGGTGCGGATCGCGTCCGGGGAGCGGCTCGGAGTCTGACGCCGGACCTGCGGCGTACGCTGATAAGCGCATCTTTTTTCCTGGATCCGGAGCACCTTTTTCGTGAGTGAGCAGCCCCGTCGGCCGCAGAAGCCCGGCAAGCCCTACCGCCGCCCCCAGAAGGACCCGGTCCGCATGCTCGCCTTCGAGGCGCTGCGGGCCGTGGACGAGCGGGACGCCTACGCGAACCTCGTCCTGCCGCCCCTGCTGCGCAAGGCGAGGGAGAAGAGCGACTTCGACGCACGGGACGCCGCGCTCGCCACCGAGCTGGTGTACGGCACGCTGCGCCGGCAGGGAACGTACGACGCCGTGATCTCCGCCTGTGTCGACCGGCCGCTGCGCGAGGTCGACCCGCCGGTCCTCGACGTGCTCAGCCTCGGGGTCCACCAGCTGCTCGGCACGCGCATCCCGACGCACGCCGCCGTCTCCGCCTCCGTCGAGCTGGCCCGGGTGGTGCTCGGCGACGGGCGGGCCAAGTTCGTGAACGCCGTGCTGCGCAAGGTCGCGCGGCAGGACCTCGACGCCTGGCTGGAACAGGTCGCGCCACCCTACGACGAGGACCCCGAGGACCACCTCTCGGTCGTGCACTCGCACCCGCGCTGGGTCGTCTCCGCGCTGTGGGACTCGCTGGGCGGTGGCCGGGCCGGCATCGAGGACCTGCTGGAGGCCGACAACGAACGGCCCGAGGTGACTCTCGTCGCCCGGCCGGGACGCTCCACCTCCGAAGAACTCCTCGACGCCCTGGACGAGGACTCGGCGCTTCCCGGGCGCTGGTCGCCGTACGCCGTGCGGCTCACCGAGGGCGGCGAGCCGGGCGCCATCGACGCCGTACGGGAGGGCCGTGCGGGCGTCCAGGACGAGGGCAGTCAGCTGGTCGCGCTCGCCCTGGCCAACGCGCCGATCGACGGGCCCGACCGGGCCTGGCTGGACGGCTGCGCCGGACCCGGCGGCAAGGCCGCGATGCTGGCCGGCCTCGCCGCCCAGCGGGGCGCGACACTGCTCGCCTCCGAGAAGCTGCCGCACCGGGCCGGGCTCGTCGCCAAGGCGCTCGCCGGGAACCCCGGCCCCTACCAGGTCATCGCCGCCGACGGCACCCGCCCGCCGTGGCGGCCCGGCACCTTCGACCGGGTGCTCATGGACGTGCCCTGCACGGGCCTGGGCGCGCTGCGCCGCCGTCCCGAGGCGCGCTGGCGGCGTCGCCCCGAGGACCTCGACGGCTTCGGCCCGCTCCAGCGGGGGCTGCTGCGCACGGCGCTCGACTCGGTGCGGGTCGGCGGCGTCGTCGGGTACGCGACCTGTTCGCCGCACCTCGCCGAGACCCGCGCGGTCGTCGACGACGTCCTGAAGCACTTCGAGGGCGGCTCCGCCGAACTGCTCGACGCCCGTCCGCTGCTGCCCGGCGTCCCGGCTCTGGGGGACGGCCCAGACGTACAGCTGTGGCCGCATCTGCACGGGACGGACGCGATGTATCTGGCGCTCATCCGCAGGACCGGCTGACCGCTCCGCCCTGTCGGGCCGGACGGCGAGTCCGTCGGACCTCCGGCTGAGAACCGGTCAGCCGGGCGGCGGGGACGGTTTCGCCGGTCCTCCGGTCTCGGTGGAAGCCTCGGGTTCCTCGGACGTCCCTGGCTCGCCCGGCGCTCCGGGGGCTCCGGGCCCGCCGGGCGTTCCGGACGCCTCCGGTCGCCCCGCGTCGGCGGGTCGCGCCGTGCCGTCCTCGCGTGCGAGCCGGTTCGGCCACCACACCTTCGGGCCCACGTCGAGGAAGAGCGAGGTGACCAGCACCGAGCGCACCACGAAGGTGTCCAGGAGCACGCCGAGAGCGACCGCGAAGCCGATCTCCGCGAAGCCCACGATCGGCAGGGTGCCGAGTGCCGCGAACGTGCCCGCGAGGACGAGACCGGCCGAGGTGATCACCGCCCCGGTGGTGGCGAGACCTGTCACCACACCGGCGCGGGTGCCGTGGCGGCCCGCCTCCTCGCGGATGCGGGTGGTCAGGAAGATGTTGTAGTCGATACCCAGGGCCACCAGGAACACGAAGACGAACAGCGGGAAGGCCACGTCCTCGCCCGCGTAGTCGAAGACGTGCCGGAAGGCCAGCGCGCTCACGCCGAGGGCGGTGGCCAGCGACAGCACCACGGTCCCGATCAGCAGGAGCGGAGCGACCAGAGCGCGCAGCAGGACGCTCAGGACCAGCAGGACCACCAGCAGGACGAGCGGGATGACCAGATAGTTGTCATGCGTCTGGGCGTCCTCCATGTCCAGCAGGGCCGCCGTGCCGCCGCCCACCTTCGCGTCGGCGTCGGGTACCGCGTGCACCGCGTCGCGCACCCGGTCGACGGTCGCCTTCGCCGCCTCGCTGTCGGCCGGGGCGCGCATGGTCGCCTCGAACAGCACCCGGCCGTCGCGCTCGGGCGCGGTGCCCGGTGGCACACCGATGCTCGTCGGGACCACGCCCGGATCCGCCGCGACGGCACGGCCGACCTGCTCGGCCTGGGCGGTGTCGGAGACGATCACCAGGGGATCGCCGGCGCCCGCGGGGAAGTAGCGCGCCGACACCTCCTGGCCGACGATCGAGTCCGGTTTCCCGGTGAACGCGTCGGCGTTGGAGATACCCGCGGCCCGCAGCTGGATCAGGCCGAGGGACAGCACCGCCAGCGCCAGTGCCGTGGCGACCCAGGTCGTCCGGGGGCGGCGGGCGATCCGGTGGCCCATACGCGCCCAGACGCCGCTCCTGGTCGGATCGGGCGAGCCGAGGTGCGGAACGGAGGGCCAGAAGATCCAGCGCCCGAAGACCAGCAGCAGGGCCGGGAAGAGCGTGAGCATCGCGAGCAGGCCGACTCCCACGCCGATCGCGGCGACCGGCCCGAGGCCCCGCGTCGAGTTCATCTCGGCGACCAGCAGGACCAGCATGCTCAGCACGACCGTCGCGCCCGAGGCGAGGATCGCCGGACCCGCCCGGTTCATGGCGAGCTTCATCGCCTCGTGGCGGTCCTCGTGGCGGCGCAGCTCCTCGCGGTAGCGGGCGACAAGCAGCAGAGCGTAGTCGGTGCCCGCCCCGAACACGAGCACGGTGAGAATGCCCGCGCTCTGGCCGTTGACCGTCAGACCGGCGTGTTTCGCCAGCAGGTAGATCAGCGCCTGGGCCGTGAACAGGGCGACGACCACGCCGAGCAGCGGGACGAACAGCAGGATCGGGCTGCGGAAGGTGATCAGCAGCATCACGATGACGACGGCCATCGCGGCGAAGAGCAGCGTCGAGTCGATGCCCTCGAAGGCCTTGGAGGAGTCGGCGGCGGTACCGCCGGGCCCGGTGATGTGCACGGACAGGCCGTCGTCGCCCCTGCCCACCTGGTCACGGATGGAGTCGACGGCGGGGGCGATCCGCTGCCAGCCCGACGCGTCCATCGTGATGGGGATGTAGATCTGTGCCGCGCGCGGATCCGGCTGCCGGTCGAAGACCGGCCCACGGGTCTCCGCGCCGCGGATGCCGTGCTCCCGCAGCGTCTTCACCTGCTGGACGTCCTCGGCGATCTGCCGTCGGTCCTGCGCGGTCAGGCCGTCCGCGCGCGTGTAGACGACCACCGCGGGAATCTGCTCGGGCCGGAACTCGTTCGAGATGTCCAGGACTTGGGTGGATTCGGCCGAGCCCGGCAGCCAGGACTGCGCGTCGTTGTCCTGGGCGTCGCTGAGCTTCATGCCGAGGGGCGCCACGAAGACGAGCACCAGCAGCCACAGGGCCAGGACCAGCCACTTGGACCGCCGTCCGCACACCACCCCGATGGTCGCCCGCTTCCAGGCGTCGAGCCGCTTCATGCCCACCCCCGGGGTCGGACGCAGAGCCGCTGGGCCGCCCAGCATGGCATGCCGGACCGTCGTACGACATCCGCGGAACAACCCAGGTCCGGACCGAGGAGAGCAACCGGCCCGGGGCATGGCAGTCTTGGGGCATGGCCGTGCAGATCAACCCCAGCATCCTGTCCGCCGACTTCGCCCGTCTTGCCGAGGAGGCACAGGCGGTGCGGGGCGCGGACTGGCTCCATGTCGACGTCATGGACAACCATTTCGTACCGAACCTCACCCTCGGGGTGCCGGTCGTAGAGTCTTTGGCCCGTGCGACGGACACACCGCTGGACTGCCATCTGATGATCGAGGACGCCGATCGGTGGGCGCCCCAGTACGTGGAAGCGGGTGCCGGCTCCGTCACCTTCCACGTGGAGGCGGCTGCCGCGCCCGTCCGGCTGGCCCGGGAGATCCGGGCCAAGGGCGCCCGCGCCTCCATGGCGCTCAAGCCCGCGACCCCCATCGAGCCGTACGAGGACCTGCTGCCCGAGCTCGACATGCTGCTGATCATGACGGTCGAACCCGGATTCGGGGGTCAGGCCTTTCTTGACATCATGCTCCCGAAGATCCGCCGCACGCGCGAGTTGATCAGCAAGCACGGACTGGAACTGTGGCTCCAGGTCGACGGCGGTGTCTCGGCGTCGACCATCGAGCGGTGTGCGGAGGCGGGTGCCGACGTCTTCGTCGCCGGTTCGGCGGTCTACGGGGCGGCGGACCCGGCCCAGGCGGTACGTGCATTGCGCACCCAGGCTCAGGAGGCGACGGCCCATGCATCGTGGGCGTGCGACCACTGAGCCAAGGGAACGTGAACGCCGCCCATCAGGGCGAACCGAGTACGCCGGATCTGCAAGGATGAACGGCGAATCCAGAGTGTGAACAGAAGTGAAGGAGATCGCCGTGTCGGGTATGTCGGCGGGCCGGTCAGCCATGCGGATGGGACCCGCTGAGCTGGTGCAGGCGGCGGCCATGGCCCGCCGCTTCTACCTCGAGGGCAAATCCAAGATCCAGATCGCCGAGGAGTTCGGCGTCAGCCGCTTCAAGGTGGCCCGGGTCCTGGAGACCGCTCTCGAACGGGATCTCGTGAGGATCGAGATCCGCGTCCCCGCCGAGCTGGACGCGGAGCGCTCGGACGCGCTGCGCGCCCGCTACGGCCTGCGGCATGCCGTGGTCGTCGAGTCCCCGGCCGATGCCGAGGAGTCGCCCGACCCGGAGAACCTCGGTGAGGTGGCCGCCGACCTGCTCGGCGAACTCGTCAACGAGGGTGATGTGCTCGGACTCGCCTGGGGCCGTTCCACGATCCACATGGCGGCGGCCCTGGACCGGCTCCCGCCGTGCACCGTGGTGCAGCTGACGGGCGTGTACGACGCCGGGACCGCCGAGCGCGGCTCCGTCGAGGCAGTCCGGCGCGCCGCGCAGGTGTCGGGCGGCGACGCCCACCCCATCTACGCGCCGATGCTGCTGCCCGACGCGGCCACCGCGGCGGCGCTGCGCAACCAGACGGGGATCGCCCGCGCCTTCGAGTACTTCGACAAGGTCACGGTCGCCTGCGTCTCCATCGGCTCCTGGGAGCCGGGCATCTCCACGGTGCACGACATGCTCAGCGACGAGGAGCGCTCGCACTACGCGTCCCTCGGTGTCGCCGCCGAGATGTCCGCGCACCTCTTCGACGCCGAGGGCCGGCGGGTCGGGCGTGACCTCGGCGAACGCTGCATCACGGTCGAGGCCGACCGGCTGCGCCGTATCCCCGAGGTCGTCGCGATCGCGGGCGGGCAGCGCAAGGCGGCCGCCATCGACGCGGTCCTGCGGTCCGGGCTGGTCACCAGCCTGGTGACCGACACCTCGGCCGCGGACAGCCTGATGACGGCGGGCCCGCCCCCGCGTCCGGCGCTGAACCGGGCGGACCCGGACGGCCCCTGAGGGTTTTCCACCGCGCGCCGCGAGGGGACGGCCGTGGCAGCATCGACGTCATGCTGCCGCGGCCGTCCCCTCGCGCGTACGCGGGCCGGCTGTTCGCCGGCCTGCTGGTCTGTCTGACAGTCCTGATGGCGGGCTGCTCGTCGACAGGGACGGCCGTGCCGGAGGACTCCGCGGCCACGGCCGCGAGCCCCGCCACGGCGAGCCCGTCCTGGGCCGGCGGCCTGCCGGCCGTCGCCGCGGCCGCGCTCCCCGCACAAGCCCGGGAGACCCTCGCCCTCATCGACCGGGGCGGCCCCTACCCGTACGCCAAGGACGGCACCGTCTTCGGCAACCTCGAGCGTGAGCTGCCGAGGCACGCCAGGGGGTACTACCACGAGTACACGGTCCGGACTCCGGGCGAGAGCGACCGCGGGGCGCGGCGCATCGTCACCGGGCGCGGCGGGGAGATCTACTACACCGACGATCACTACGACTCGTTCAAGGCGGTGCTGAGATGACCCACGGTCCTCTCTCGGAGGTGTGCCGCTCCGCCGGGTGGCAGGTCACCGAGCTCGACCTCACCGGGGTTCTCGACAAGGCCGGCTTCATGGCGCGCTGTGTCCGCGCCCTCGACCTGCCGGAGTGGTTCGGGCGCAACTGGGACGCGCTGGCCGACGTCCTGGGTGATCCCGACTGGGGACCGGCCAGTCCGGGCAGGCTCCTGGTGGTGACCGGCTGGCGCCCCTACGCGAGGGCGCGTCCCGGCGAGTGGGAGACGGCTCAGGAGGTCCTGGAGTCGGCCTCCGGCCACTACCAGCAGTTCGACGCCACGCTCTGGGTCGTCCTCGTCCTTGGAGGATCCGACCAATTGCCCCCTGACCAGCCTGGATGATCTGTCCGGGGACCGCGTACCGGTTGCCATGGGACAATGAAGTACGTGCTCTTCCCCCTGGCTGACCTGTCCGGGGGCCACCTCTGATCGACTGGGATGTGCAGCACGTGCGTTTCCTCAACGACATCCAGCCCCCGTACGACCTGACGTACGACGACGTCTTCATGGTGCCCAGCCGTTCCGCGGTCGGCTCGCGTCAGGGCGTGGACCTCAGCTCTCCGGACGGGACGGGCACCACCATCCCGCTCGTCGTCGCCAACATGACGGCGATCGCGGGCCGCCGGATGGCCGAGACCGTCGCCCGCCGCGGTGGCCTTGTCGTCATTCCGCAGGACATCCCGATCGAGGTCATCACCGAGGTCGTCTCCTGGGTCAAGGGACGCCATCTGGTGCTCGACACCCCGATCGTCCTCGCGCCCCACCAGACCGTCGCCGACGCGCTGGCCCTGCTGCCCAAGCGCGCCCACAACGCCGGCGTCGTCGTGGACGAGAACGACCGTCCCGTCGGTGTGGTCACCGACGCCGACCTGACCGGCGTGGACCGCTTCACCCAGCTGTCCGAGGTCATGTCGAAGGACCTGCTGCTCCTCGACGCCGACATCGAACCCCGCGAGGCGTTCAACACGCTCGACGGCGCCAACCGCCGCTACGCCCCCGCCGTGGACGCGGACGGCAAGCTGGCCGGCATCCTCACCCGCAAGGGCGCCCTGCGCGCCACGCTGTACACCCCGGCCACCGACGCCGACGGCAGGCTGCGCATCGCCGCCGCCGTCGGCATCAACGGCGATGTGGCGGGCAAGGCCAAGCAGCTTCTCGACGCGGGCGTCGACACGCTCGTCATCGACACGGCGCACGGCCATCAGGAGTCGATGATCAGCGCCGTCAGGACGGTGCGCGCGCTCGACCCGCAGGTGCCGATCGTCGCGGGCAACATCGTCGCCGCCGAGGGCGTCAAGGACCTGATCGACGCGGGCGCCGACATCATCAAGGTCGGCGTCGGCCCCGGCGCCATGTGCACCACCCGCATGATGACCGGCGTCGGCCGGCCGCAGTTCTCGGCCGTCACGGAGTGCGCGGCCGAGGCCAAGAAGTACGGCAAGCACGTGTGGGCCGACGGCGGTGTCCGCCACCCCCGTGACGTCGCGATGGCGCTGGCCGCCGGTGCGTCCAACGTCATGATCGGCTCCTGGTTCGCCGGCACGTACGAGTCCCCGGGCGACCTCCAGCAGGACGCCAACGGACGCCTGTACAAGGAGTCGTTCGGCATGGCCTCGGCGCGAGCCGTCAAGAACCGCACCAGCGAGGAGTCGGCGTACGACCGGGCCCGCAAGGCGCTGTTCGAGGAGGGCATCTCCACCTCGCGCATGTTCCTCGACCCGACCCGTCCGGGCGTGGAGGACCTGATCGACTCGATCATCGCGGGCGTCCGTTCCTCCTGCACCTACGCGGGCGCCAACTCCCTGGACGAGTTCGCCCGGAACGCGATCGTCGGCATCCAGAGCGCGGCAGGCTACGCCGAGGGCAAGCCCCTGCACGCCAGCTGGAGCTGACCCGCCCCTGTGCCTCCCTGCGGCCCCTGTTCCCCTCGTCGGGAGCGGGGGCCGTACGCGTGTCCCGAGGGCGTGGCGGGGTGGACGGGCGCCCCCGCGAAGGGAACTGACGCCGTGTCGGACCGGTGCTCGCAGGGCTGTTCCAGCAGCGAAAAGACGCCTCGCGCAACCATCGAAAGGCCCCACGCAACGAACATGCGCCGGGATGCGATGAACGCAACGATCTTGCGGAGATGCGCAAGGTTGCTGCATTACGCCCGTGAAGCCCGGACTCATAGGGTCAAGCGCTGTACACAGGCGTGGCGGGGACCCCGCTCGGTGGGTCCCTCCTGTCAGGGGTGCCGCCGGTCCCCGCCCTTTTCGACCGGCAGCGATGAAGGAGCCAGCGCGTGCTCGACCAAGGCGCACCCCCGCAGTCCCCACCCACGTCCGCCCCACCGTCCCCGGGTGTCGGCGCGCGTCTCATGCGCCGCAAGCCCGTGGAACGCCTGGTCGCGGAGGGCGGTCAGGGCGAGGGAGGCTCCCTGCGGCGCTCCCTCGGCCTGTGGCAGCTCACCATGATCAGCATCGGTGCCACGCTCGGCACCGGCATCTTCGTGGTCCTCGGCGAGGCCGTCCCCAAGGCCGGGCCCGCGGTCACCCTGTCCTTCGTGATCGCCGGCCTCACGGCGCTCTTCTCCGCCCTCTCCTACGCCGAGCTGGCCGGCACCATCCCGGTCGCCGGATCCTCGTACTCGTACGCGTACGCAACGATGGGCGAGCTCATCGCCTGGATCTGCGGCTGGTGCCTGGTCCTGGAGTACGGCGTCTCGGTCGCGGCCGTCGCGGTCGGCTGGGGCGAGTACCTGAACGAACTGCTCGACGGCACCATCGGCGTCACCATTCCGGACGCGTTGTCCGCGCCGCCCGGTGACGGAGGCATCTTCAACCTGCCGGCGCTCATCGTCGTGCTGCTCGCGATGGCGTTCCTGCTCGGCGGAGCGAGGGAGTCGGCGCGCGCCAACACCATCATGGTGGCTGTGAAGATCGCCGCGCTGGTGCTGTTCTGCGCGATCGGCGTCCAGGGCTTCCGCTCCGGCAACTACGAGCACTTCATGCCGCTCGGCATGGCGGGCGTCAGCGCCGCCGGCGCCACCCTGTTCTTCTCCTACATCGGCTTCGACGCCGCCTCCACCGCCGGTGAGGAGGCCAAGGACCCGCAGCGCGACCTGCCGCGCGCGATCATGCTCTCGCTGGTGATCGTGACCGCCCTGTACGTCCTCGTCGCCGCCGTCGCCGTCGGCGCGAGGCCCTGGCGGGGGTTCAACGACTCGGAGGCCGCGCTCTCCGGGATCATGAAGGACGTCACCGGGCAGACCTTCTGGGGCACGCTGCTGGCGGCCTGTGCGGTCATCGCCATCGCGAGTGTCGTGCTGACCGTGCTCTACGGCCAGACCCGCATCCTGTTCGCGATGGGCCGGGACGGCCTGGTGCCCAAGGTGTTCGCCCGGGTCCACCCGAAGACCGGCACGCCCCGCGCCAACACCGTGATCGTGTCCCTGTTCTGCGGTGTCCTCGCCGCCGCGATCCCGCTCGGCCAGCTCGCCGACGCCACCAGCATCGGCACGCTCTTCGCCTTCGCGCTGGTCAATGTCGCCGTCGTCGTACTGCGCCGGACGCGCCCGGCCATGCGCCGTACTTTCCGGGTTCCGCTCGCGCCGGTGCTGCCCGCGATCGGCTTCCTGCTGTGCGTGTGGATGATGGCCAGTCTCTCCACCGTCACCTGGGTCGTCTTCGGCGTCTGGATGGCCGTCGGGCTCGTGTTCTACTTCAGTTACGGCTACCGCAGGTCCCGGATGGCGACCGCGGAACCCGTCGCCGAGCAACCGTAGAACCCCTCGCAGAAAAGTGAACCACCCGCAGTGCTGAACGATCTCGACGAACGCATCGTGCACGCCCTCGCCGAGGACGCCCGTCGCTCCTACGCGGACATCGGGCAACTGGTCGGCCTGTCCGCGCCCGCCGTGAAGCGACGGGTCGACCGGCTGCGGGCCACCGGGGCCATCACCGGGTTCACCGTACGGGTGGACCCGGCGGCGCTCGGCTGGGAGACCGAGGGCTTCGTCGAGATCTACTGCCGGCGGAACACCTCGCCGGAGACCATCCAGCGCGGTCTCGAGCGCTATCAGGAAGTCGTGGCCGCCTCCACCGTCACCGGGGAGGCGGACGCGGTGGTGCAGGTCTTCGCCTCGGACATGCGGCACTTCGAGCGGGTCCTCGAGCGGATCGCGGGGGAGCCGTTCGTGGAGCGGACGAAGTCCGTGCTGGTGCTTTCGCCGCTGTTGCGGAGGTTTTCCTCGGGGTCGCCGACATAGTCGGTGCCCCCATGAACGCTGGTGCGCCCCGGGGGGTGGGGGTCCTGCCTCTTGGCGGCTGCGGGCCTGTTGTGGCTGGGCGCGCAGTTCCCCGCGCCCCTGGCGGGCCCTCCAGAGCCCGGCGTTCTGAGGGGCCCGCCGCTCGGAGGGAGCCGGCGCTCTGCGGGAGGCGGCGCTCAGCGGGCGGCCGGTGGGCGGAGGGAGTGACTACTCCGCCGTTTTTCTCGCCAGGGCGTTGTTGTCCATCGAGTTGTGCACGCTGAAGCTCACGGCGTCCGAGCGGTAGCGGTCGTCGGACCATTCCACCGGGCGCCCCTCGCGTGTGGTGGTGACGCGGCGGACGCGCAGCAAGGGGCTGGTGCGGCGGACTCCGAGAAGGTCGGCGTCCTGCGCGCCCGCCGCGACGGCGTCGATGACGTGCTCGCCGTAGGCGAAGACCACGCCGGTGTCCTCGTAGAGCCGCTGGGTCACGGAGGGGCACTCGGGCTCGATCGCCGCCACGGCGGGGGAGATCCAGTCCGCGTACACGGTGCGCTCCAGCAGGACCGGTTCCCCGTCCAGACCGCGGACCCGCAGCACGTGCAACACGGGTGTCCTCTCCCGTAGTTGGAGACGGACGGCGTCCTCGGCCGTCGCCGGGCGGAACTCCTGCGCCACCACGTGTCCCGTCGCCTCGCGCCCCATCGCCCGCGCCCACTGGGCGAAGCTGCGCAGTTCGGCGAAACTCTGGCTGCGGCGGCCCGCGAGAACCACGCGGCGGGCGCCCTGGCGTGAACCGATGAGACCCTCGGCGGTCAGGGCCGCGACCGCTTGACGGACCGTGCCGCGCGAGACGCCGTAGTGGGCCGCGAGGTCGGTCTCCGCCGGCAGCAGACTGCCCACGGTGTACTCCTCGCGGTCGATCGCCCTCCGCAGCTCCTCGGCGATCTCCTCGTGTCGCGCCGCCATTCTTCCCCTCTGAGTCGACCACTGTGCACAGGCTGATCAGCCTAATCGACATCGGACGGTGATCCGCGGCAGCCGGGATTGTGCAGGGAACAAGGGGTCACGGTTTCGCCAAAGTTTACGAACAAGACACCATCGGCGGGCCTACTGGGGCCAACTTGTTCAGACAAGTTCTCCGTCCCACCCCACCCTCGTGCGTCACCCTGGAGAAACCGTGACCGTGTTCCTGCCGAGGACCGCCCTCCTCACCGGCGGCCTCGCCGTCGCCGCAGCACTCGCCCTGAGCGCCTGTGGCGCCGCCCCCGACGACAAGGCGACCACCGCCGACGGCAAGAGCGCGGCCACCGCGACCTCCGCCGCGGACTTCGGCGGCCTCGACGCCCTCGTCAAGGCGGCCAAGAAGGAGGGCACGCTGCACGCGATCGCCCTTCCCCGCGACTGGGCCAACTACGGCGCCCTCATCGACGGCTTCACCAAGAAGTACGGCATCAAGATCGAGGTCGAGAGCCCCGACGGTTCCAGCCAGGACGAGATCAACGCCGTCACCTCGCGCAAGGGCCAGGACCGTGCCCCCGACGTCCTCGACCTCGGCAGCTCCTTCGCGCTGAGCGCGGCCCAGCAGGGGCTGCTCGCCCCGTACAAGGTGACCGCCTTCGGTGATCTCCCCGAGGGGCAGAAGGACGCCGCGGGCCGCTGGTTCAACGACTACGGCGGCTACATATCCATCGGCTGCGACGCCAAGCGGGTCAAGGAGTGCCCGAAGACCTTCAAGGACCTGCTCAAGCCGCGGTACAAGGGCCAGGTCGCGCTCAACGGCAACCCCACCAAGTCCGGTTCGGCCTTCGGCGGTGTGTACGCGGCCTCCCTGGCGAGCGGCGGTTCCTTCGACGACATCCAGCCCGGACTCGACTTCTTCGCCAAGCTGAAGAAGAACGGCAACTACACGCCGGTGGAGTCGACCCCGGCCACGGTCGAGAAGGGCGAGACGCCCATCAGCATCGACTGGGACTACCTGAACGCCGGGTACGCTGACGAGTTCAAGTCCAAGGGCGTCGACTGGAAGGTCGCCATCCCCTCCGACGGCCAGTACGCCATGTTCTACTCCCAGGCCATCAACAAGGACGCCCCGCACCCGGCGGCCGCCCGCCTGTGGCAGGAGTACCTCTACAGCGCCGAGGGCCAGAACCTCTGGCTGAAGGGGTACGCCCGTCCGGCTCTGATGACCGCGCTGGACAAGGCCGGCACGCTCGACAAGACGGCCGCCGCGAAGCTCCCCGCGGTCTCCGGCACCCCGAGCTTCCCGACCGAGGACCAGCAGAGCAAGGCGAAGACCGTGCTCGCCGACGGCTGGGGCAAGGCCGTCTCCGGATGACCACCGCTCTCACCGAGGCCCCGGCCGACGTGGCGCCCGCCGCTGCCGACCAGCAGCGGCGGCGCCGCCGCGCTCCCGACTGGCTCGCCGTCGTCCCGCTGCTCGCCTTCGTGGCGATCGCCTTCGGCATCCCCGCCCTCGCCATGCTCAACGGTGCCTTCACCGTCAAGGACCAGGCCACCGGGGCGAGTTCGTACACCACGGCCAACCTGACCGGCTCGTTCCGGGGTGCTTATCTGACCGCCCTGATCGGCAGCGTCAAACTGTCCGCCGTCTCCGCCGGCCTCGCGACCCTCCTCGGACTGCCGCTCGCCCAGGCCGTGGTGACCTCCCGCTTCCGCGCCCTGCGCGAGGCCGTGCTCACCGCGTCCGGGGTCCTCGCCAACTTCGGCGGCGTCCCGCTGGCCTTCGCCTTCGTCGCCACCCTCGGCAACTCGGGTGTACTGACGCGGCACTTGAGCCTCACCGACAAGGGCTGGAACCTCTACAGCTTCTGGGGCCTGGTCATCGTCTACCTGTACTTCCTGATCCCGCTCATGGTGCTCACCATCACACCCGCCCTCGACGGCCTGCGCTCCCAGTGGCGCGAGGCGGCGCAGAACAACGGCGCGACCTCCGTCCAGTACTGGCGGTATGTGGCGCTGCCCGTCCTCGCGCCCTCGCTGCTCGGTGGATTCGTGCTTCTCTTCGGCAGTGCCTTCGCCGCGTACGCCACCGCCGCCGCGATGGTGGGCAGCGCGGTCCCGCTGGTCACCCTGCAGATCGCCGACGCCATCTCCGGCAACGTGCTGGTCGGCCAGGAGAACGTGGCGCTCGCCCTCAGCCTCGACATGGTCCTCATCGCGGGCCTGGTCATGGCCGTCTACCTGCCCCTGCAACGACGGAGCGCGCGATGGCTCGCCTGAACCTGTGGCGCTGGGTGGTCCTCGCCCTCGCCGCGCTGTACTTCCTGGTGCCCATGGCCGCGTCCGTGATCTTCACGGTCGATGTGCCGGGGCAGGGCGTCACCTTCGACGCCTACAGCGAGATCGTGTCCAGTGACGGGTTCGTCTCCAGCCTGGTGCTCTCACTGGAACTCGCCGCCGCCACCATCGCCGTGGTGCTGCTCCTGATGGTGCCCGCCACGGTCGCCCTGCGGCTCGGCGCGCCCCGGCTGCGACCGGTCGTCGAGGTGGTGTGCTCACTGCCTCTGGTCGTCCCGCCGATCGCGTTCGTCGCCGGGATCGCCACCGTCCTGAAGTGGGGGCCCGAACATCTCTCGCGGACCCCGCTGTTCCAGACGTTCGTCGCGATCCAGGACCCGGGATTCCCGGTCGTGCTCGTCCTCGCGTACGTCGTGATGGCGCTGCCGTTCGTGTACCGGGCCCTGGACGCGGGACTGCGCGCCGTCGACGTGCGCACCCTCGTCGAAGCCGCCCGCAGCTGCGGCGCGAGCCCCGCGCGGGCGCTCGTGCACGCGGTGCTGCCCAATCTGCGCGGCGCGCTGCTCAACGCCTCCTTCCTCACCCTGGCCCTGGTGCTCGGCGAGTTCACGGTCGCGCGGCTGCTCGGCTACCAGCCGTTCGCCGTGTGGATCTACAACGTCGGCGGCTCGCAGGCCCAGATGTCCGTCGCCGTCTCCGTGCTCAGCCTGTTCGTCACCTGGGCACTGCTTCTCGCGCTCGCCGTCTTCGGCGGCCGCTCCCGTACCGCTTCCGCCTCCCGAGGACGACCATGACCCTCGCCACGCTCGAAAAGGCCGCCACCGTCGAATTCCGGGGACTCCGGCGGGAGTTCGGCCCGACCGTCGCCCTCGACGGACTGAACCTCACCGTCCGGCCCGGTGAACTCCTCGCCCTGCTCGGCCCCTCCGGCTGCGGCAAGACCACCGCGCTGCGCATGCTCGCCGGGTTCGAGCAGCCCGATTCCGGCGAGGTGCTGGTCGACGGCGAGGACATCACCCGGGTTCCGGCGCACCGCCGCGACGCCGGGATGGTCTTCCAGTCGTACAGCCTCTTCCCGCATCTCAGCGCCCTGGACAACGTGGCCTTCGGACTGCGGATGCGCAAGGTACGTACGGCCGAACGGCGTTCCCGTGCCGCCGAGTTGCTCGATCTCGTGGGCCTCGGGGACAAGAGCGAGCGGTTCCCGCACCAGCTCTCCGGCGGTCAGCAGCAGCGCGTCGCGCTGGCCCGCGCGCTGGCCCTGCGGCCCCGCGTCCTGCTGCTCGACGAGCCGCTCTCCGCGCTGGACGCCAAGGTGAGGCTCTCGCTGCGTGAGGAGATCCGCCGGCTCCAGCTGGAACTCGGCATCACCACCCTGTTCGTGACGCACGACCAGGAAGAGGCGCTGTCCATGGCGGACCGGGTCGCGGTGATGCGGGCCGGACAGCTCGAACAGTGCGCGTCGCCCGCCGAGTTGTACGGGCGTCCCGCCACCGCGTTCGTGGCCGAGTTCGTGGGCACGATGAGCCGGATTCCGGGGAGCCTCGACGGCGACACGGTCGAGGTGCTCGGCCGGCGGCTGCCGGTGGACGGGAACGTGCCCGCCGCGGGGGAGGTGGATGTGCTGGTCCGGCCCGAGGCGGTCCGGGTGAGCGCCGACGACGCGGGTGACGCGCGGGTCGTGGCCACCGCCTTCCTCGGCGCCGCCACCCGGGTCACCGTGCGGCTCGCGGACGGCACCGAGGTCAAGGCCGACCTGCCCACGCACGAGGCCGCGACCCTCGCGTCGGGTGCCGCGGTGACGGTCGCCCTGCCGGACCGTCCGGTCCTGGTCGCCGAGCGCACGACCTGAGCCACGCCCGGTCCCACCGGTCCGAGGCCGAGCGGTTCCGAACCGTCCGGCCCGCACGGTTCGGCCCGGTCCCACCGGTCCGAGCCCGCGCGGTCCCACCGGCCCGAGGCCGAGCGGTTCCGAACCGTCCGGCCCGCACGGTTCGGCCCGGTCTCACCGGCCCGAGCCCGCCCGGTCTCACCGGTCCGAGCCCGCCCGGTCTCACCGGTCCGAGCCCGCACGGTCCCACCGGTCCGAGCCCGCACGGCTCCGAACCGGTCCGAGCCCGAGCGGTTCCGAACCGGTCCCGCATCCGGTTTCGGACCGGTCCCGCAGCCGGTACCGAATCGGTCCCGCATCCGGTACCGAAGCAGGCCGGGAATCCGGCACCGCGTCGGCCGACGTACCCGGCAGGGCGTCGGGCCGCGCTTCCGGTGCCGCGCCGTGCCGTGCCGTGCGGGGCGGGGCCGGGACGGTCGCCGAAGGTCGCCCCCCGCCGAGCGAGGCGGAGGGGCCCCGCTCGGCCTCGGACACCGGCCGCCGGCCTCCCGTCCGAGCCCCCACCCGATTCCCACACCGAGGAAAGAGAACCCCGTGACCCACCGCACCACCTCCCGACTTCCCCTCCAGGCCGTCCTGTTCGACATGGACGGGACGCTCGTGGACACCGAGCGGCTGTGGTGGGAGGCGGTGGAGCAGGTGGCCGACGGGCTCGGGCGCGTGCTGACGGGGGCCGACCAGCCGCACGTGCTCGGACGGCCCGTCGAGCACACCGCGGGCTGGCTGGCCGGAGTCACCGGCGCGTCGGCGGAGGCGGTCGCCGCCGAGCTGCACCAGCAGTTCGCGGACCGTGTCCGCACGGGCATCGTGCCCCGCCCCGGAGCGACGGAACTGCTCGACGCGCTCGCCCGTGAGGGCGTGCCCACCGCGCTGGTGACCGCGTCGCCGCGCGCGGTCGCCGACACCGTCCTGGAGGCGCTCGGCGCCGAGCGCTTCGCCGTGTCCGTCACCGCCGACGACACCGAGCGCACCAAGCCCGCACCCGACCCCTACCTCGCGGCCTGCCGCGCTCTCGGCGTCGACCCCGCCGCCTGCGTCGCCGTCGAGGACACCCAGACCGGCGTCACCTCCGCCGAGTCGGCCGGCTGCGTCGTCCTCGCGGTGCCCTCGCTGGCCCCGATCGCCCCCGCGGCCGGCCGTACCGTGCTCGGCAGCCTGGAGGAGGTGTCCCCGGCCCGGCTGCGCGCGATGGTCGCCCCGGGTGAACTGCGGGTGATGAGCTGGAACCTCTGGTACGGCGGCACCAAGGTCGACGGGTACCGCGAGAAGCAGCTCGAGATCATCGCCCGGACGGGCGCGGACGTGGTCGGCCTCCAGGAGACGTACGGGAACGCGGCGGAGGAACTCGCCGAGGCTCTCGGCTGGCACCACCACCGGGCGGGCGACAACCTCGGCGTCATCAGCCGCTACCCGATCGTCGAGCGGCTGGGCGACCCGGACGTCGGTTTCTACGGGGGGACCGGTGTCCGGATCGGACTGGACGGCGGCCGGCTGGTCGACGTCTGGAGCGTCCACCTCGACTGCGCGCCGTACGGCCCGTACGAGGCACGCTTCGACGGACTTCCGGCGGCCGGACTGATCGCGCACGAGGACGGGCGGCTCGGCCGGATGAGGGAGATCCTGCGGCGGGTCGCCGACTCCGCCGACGGGTCCGTTCCGGTCGTCCTGGTCGGGGACTTCAACGCGCCCTCGCACCTGGACTGGCCGGACGTCGCCTGGCCGGTGACGAAGGCCGCCGAGGCCGCGGGCCTGCGCGACTCCTATCGCGAGGCCCGTCCCGACCCGCTGCGGGACCCCGGGCACACCTGGTCGCCCGTCCACACCGAGCACGAGGACGGCAGCGGCCGCCCGGAACCGCAGGACCGGATCGACTTCGTCCTGCACCGGGGCCTGACGGTCCTCGACTCCCGCACCCTCGTCAGCGGCACCCCGCGCGCCTGGCCCGACGTCGCGGACAACGACTGGCCCTCGGACCACGCGGCGGTCGTCACCGTCTTCGAGGTGCCTCGCGGAGACCGAAAGGGGCAGGCCGGGCCACCTGCCGTGGGCATTGAACGGTGAGTCAGTCCCGGCCATTGCGGTCCGGGTATGTCATCCACTAGTTTGAGCCGACTCGCTACCCGCGAGTAACACCGATGGGTTACCACACGTCACCCGGCCACCCGATTCGTCCTGTCGTCCTGGGGAGTCCATGCGCTGGCCCTTCGGCCGTCCGACCACGGTCCGTACGCGGATCGTGGCCCTGGCACTCGCTCCGGTAGTCGCCCTCATGACGCTGTGGAGCTTCGCCATGGTGTCCGTCACCGGCGAACTGCGGGCGCTCGTCCGCCTGGAGGGCGTGTACAACGCCTTCGGCACGCCCGTCGACACGGCGATCGGCCAGATCCAGATCGAACGGCGGCTCGCCGCCGCCTACTTGGGCGGGGGGCGCGGGACGACGGCGGCCCTCGACCTGCTGGCGCAGGAGCGGCGCACCGACCGCGCGGTGACCGCGATGCGCACGGCGATCCGGGACGGGGACCGCGGCCGGCTCTCCGGTGGTCAGCGGCAGGTGCTCGACGCCGTGCTCGACTCCGTCGACGGGCTGGAGGGGCTGCGCGGCCGGGTGCTGTCCCACGACGTCACCTGGGACCGGGCCGTGGCCGAATACAGCGCCCTGGTGGAACCGGGTTTCGACGCCCAGTCCGCGCTCACCGCGCTCCAGGCGGGACAACTGGCACGCGAGGCACAGGTCGTCGTCGAGCTGGTGCGGGTGCGGGAGTTCGTCTCCCGTGAGGACGCGCTCGTCGCCGGGGCACGGGCCGCCGGAACGCTCACCGACCGCCAGTACGACACCCTCACCGCGACGATCGAGGACCGCCGGGTCTTCGAGCGGACCTATGTGCCCGACCTGCCGGCCGACTCGCGCGGCCTCTTCGAGGAGTTCCAGCGCGGGGACCTCCACCGGGAACTGACCCGGGGCGAGGACGCCCTGCTGCGGGCGGGTGCGGAGGGCGCGGGCGAGGCCGTCGCGGCCGGTACCTGGCGCACCACCACGGACCGTGCCGTCAAGCAGTACATGCGGCTGTGCACCCGGTCCGCGATCAACTCCGCCGAGCGCGGGCGGGCGTTCGCCTACCGCGAGATGGCCAAGGCCGCGATCGTCGGTGTGCTGGGACTGGCCGCCGTGGGGCTCTCCCTCTGGTTCGCGGTGCGCGGCGCACGGCGCATCTCGCGCCGCCTCGAGTCGCTGCGGGACGCTGCCGACCTTCTGACCAACCGTCAGCTCCCGCACGTCATGGAGCGGTTGAGCGCCGGTGAGGAGATCGACGCCGCGGCCGAGGCGCCGCCCCTGGTCGACGCGGAGGCGGTGGCCGACGAGATCGGCCAGGTCGGCCGGTCCTTCAACACCGCCCGGCTCGCGGCCGTCGAGGCCGCCGTCAAACAGGCCACCCTGCGCCGCGGGCTGTTCGCGGTGCTCCTGAACATCGCCCGCCGCAACCAGGCGCTCGTGCACCGCCAGCTCAAGCTGGTCGACACGCTGGAGCGGCGCACCGACGACCCGGACGTCCTGGACGACCTGTTCCGGATCGATCACCTGACCACACGCATGCGGCGCCACGCGGAGAGTCTGATCATCCTCTCCGGCTCGGCCCCGGGCCGCCGTTGGCGGCGGCCGGTGCCCGTCGGCGAGGTGGTTTCCTCCGCGGTGAGCGAGATCGAGCAGTACGCGCGGGTCGTGGTCCCCCCGATGCCGGATGTGGGCATCACGGCGGACGCCGTCGCCGACGTCGTCCATCTGATCGCCGAACTCGTCGAGAACGCCACGGTGTTCTCACCGCCCCACACCCAGGTCACCCTGCGTACCGGGCGGGCCGGGAGCGGGTTCGTCCTGGAGATCGACGACCGGGGCCTCGGTCTGGCGCCCGAACAGATCGAGGAGGCCCACCGCACCATCACCACGCCGGACGACTTCGACCCGACCCGGCACGACCGGCTCGGGCTGTATGTGGTGGGGCGGCTCGCCGCACGGCACGGCATCACGGTCACCCTGTGCCGTTCGCCGTACGGCGGCACGACGGCGGTGGTGCTGCTGCCGGAGGCGGTTCTCGCGCCGGTGGAACCCGCGCGCCCGGCGACGGGGACGGACCCGGACCCGCGGGCGCTGCCCTCGCGGACGGGCACCGTGGTCCTCGCGGAGCGGCGGACGGCGCGGCGCGAGCAGGAGCTCGACCCTGTACCGCGGGAAGCCCCGGTCCCGGGCGCACCCGTGCTGCCCACCCGGGTCCGCCAGAAGGCCCTCGCCCCCGAGCTGCGTACCGCGGGACCGATGGCCGACGAGACGCCGGAGCGCGAGGTCACTCCCGAGGAGATGCGCGCGGTCTTCGGATCCTTCCAGCGCGGCCTCGACCGCGGCCGCAAGGGTCTGCCCACGCAGCCGGGCGACAGGCAGTCCGGCCCCGCGCAGCGAACCGACACCGAGGAAGGGACGGACGCCGACGATGCGCCCTGACCAGCTCCCAGAGCACTCTGCCCGGACCCTCGAGGCCCGTGTCCCCGACGCCCGGACCCCGGAGCCGGCGGACGGCGCCTCCGGGTCCGGGGGTGACACAGGCCGGCCCGGTACCGATCTCGGGTGGCTGCTCGACGATCTCGTGGCCAGAACCGACCACGTCCGCCAGGCCGTGCTCCTCACCGCCGACGGCCTCCCGCTGAGCTGCTCGGACGGCATGCGCCGACGGGACATCGAGCACCTCGCCGCAGTCTGTGCCGGCTTCCACAGCCTCGCCCGTTCGGTCGGTGAACGCTTCGCCGCGGGCGGGGTGCGCCAGACCATGGTGATGCTCGACGACGCCTACCTCTTCATCACCCCGGCGGGCGACGGAAGCAGGCTGGCCGTGCTCAGCGAGGTGCAGACGGACGTCGGACAGCTCGCCCACGAGATGGAACTGCTCGTCCGCCGCGTCGGCCGCCACATGGCCGCCGCCGTACGTTCGGCGGCCGACCCCGCGGGCCCCTGATCCGCCCGTGACCGACGACCACTGGTACGAGGACGAGACCGGGCCGATGGTGCGGCCCTACACCGTCACCGGCGGCCGGACCCGGCCCTCGGACGGGCAGGTCATCGATCTGATGTCGCAGGTCACGGCCCTGGAGGCGGGCACCGGGCTGCCCGGTGTCGATCATGCGGCGGCCGCCCTGCTCGACCTGGCGCGCCTCGGCCCCCGGCCGGTCGTCGAGCTCGCCGCGGATGTCGACCTGCCGCTGACCGTCGTCCGCGTGCTCCTCGGCGACCTGGCGGAGGCCGGTCTGGTGCGCATCGACGAGCCGCGCCGTTCGCCGGACGGCGGTCCGGTGGCCGACCCGGAGCTGCTGCGCGAGATCGTGGAGCGGCTGCGCGAGCTGTGAGCGCCCGGAGGGCCGGACCCGGGCCTGAGGCGCCGCTGCCACGAGGCGTCTCCGTGCCCCCGTCCTGGTGCGGGAAACCCGCCTGTGACCTGCGTCTCCCCGGGAATCGGGGCCGCGACCGGGATGCGTGAGGGGGTGCGCAACGAATCGCCGCCGGAGGCCGGGCGCACGCAATGAATCGTTCGGTGGCGCGCAACGGGTCCTTCTTGTCCCCCCGAGCCGGCCGACCGTACCGTCTATCTGGCCCCCCGAATCACCTTCCGCACCGGTGGAGAACACGCATGCGCACAGCCCTGCTCCAGAGCTCCGGCCGCCCCGGCTCGATCGTCGAGAACCTCAAGGTGCTCGACGAGGCCGCGGGCCGTGCCGCCGCAGCGGGAGCCGGTCTGATCGTGACCTCGGAGATGTTCCTGACCGGCTACGCCATCGGTGACGACATCGCGCGCCTCGCCGAGCCCGCCGACGGCGAGTCCGCCGACGCGATCGCCGAGATCGCCACCCGGCACGGCGTGGCCGTCGCCTACGGCTACCCCGAGCGCGAAGCCGGACGTCAGGAGGGCGAGGGCTCCCCGGCCGACGGAGGGGCGCGGGTCTTCAACTCGGCGCAGCTGATCTCCGCCGACGGCACCCGGCTCGCGAACTACCGCAAGACCCACCTCTTCGGCTGCTTCGAGCACGACCACTTCACGCCCGGCGACCAGCCTGTCGTGCAGGCCGAACTGAACGGCCTCCGGGTCGGCCTCATGATCTGCTACGACGTCGAGTTCCCGGAGAACGTCCGCGCGCACGCCCTCGCCGGTACCGACCTGCTGCTCGTGCCGACCGCGCAGATGCACCCGTTCCAGTTCGTCGCCGAGTCCGTCGTCCCGGTGCGCGCCTTCGAGAACCAGATGTACATCGCCTACGTCAACCGCACCGGTCCGGAAGGGGAGTTCGAGTTCGTCGGGCTGTCCACGCTGGCCGGGCCCGACGGAGTCGCCCGTACCCGGGCCGGCCGCGGCGAGGAACTGGTCCTGGCGGACGCCGACCCCGTCCGTCTCGCGGCCTCGCGCGAGGCGAACCCGTATCTGAAGGACCGCCGCCCCGGTCTCTACGGGTCCCTCGTCTGACATCCCGCCCGGTCGAACAAGCCTCCCCCTCACCAGCATTCGCGCAAGGAGTCCGTACCCCATGACGTCCACCGTGCCCAACGCCGTCCAGCACGCCGACGTGCAGCAGCCGCCGATCACCATGTTCGGCCCGGACTTCCCCTACGCCTACGACGATTTCCTCGCGCACCCCGCGGGCCTCGGGCAGATACCCGCGACCGAGCTCGGCACCGAAGTCGCGGTCATCGGCGGCGGACTGTCCGGCATCGTGGCCGCGTACGAGCTGATGAAGATGGGCCTCAAGCCCGTCGTGTACGAGGCCGACGAGATCGGCGGCCGGCTGCGCACGGTCGGTTTCGAGGGCTGTGACCCCTCGCTCACCGCCGAGATGGGCGCGATGCGCTTCCCGCCGTCCTCCACCGCCCTCCAGCACTACATCGACCTGGTGGGTCTCGAGACCCGGCCGTTCCCCAACCCCCTCGCCGAGTCCACGCCGTCGACGGTCGTGGACCTCAAGGGCGAGTCGCACTACGCGACCTCCGTCGACGACCTGCCGCAGGTCTACCGCGACGTGATGAACGCCTGGAACGCCTGTCTCGAGGACGGCGCCGACTTCTCCGACATGAACCAGGCCATGCGGGAGCGCGATGTGCCGCGCATCCGGGAGATCTGGTCGAAGCTCGTCGAGAAGCTCGACAACCAGACCTTCTACGGCTTCCTCTGCGAGTCGGAGTCCTTCAAGTCCTTCCGGCACCGCGAGATCTTCGGCCAGGTCGGGTTCGGCACCGGCGGCTGGGACACCGACTTCCCGAACTCCATCCTGGAGATCCTGCGCGTCGTCTACACCGAGGCGGACGACCACCACCGCGGCATCGTCGGCGGCTCCCAGCAGCTCCCGATGCGCCTGTGGGAGCGCGAGCCGGAGAAGATCGTCCACTGGGCGTACGGCACCTCGCTGTCGACGCTGCACGACGGCACCCCGCGTCCGGCCGTGACCCGGCTGAACCGCACCGCGGGCAACGGCATCACGGTGACGGACGCGAACGGCGACATCCGTACGTACAAGGCGGCGATCTTCACCGCCCAGTCCTGGATGCTGCTCTCCAAGGTCGCCTGCGACGACTCGCTCTTCCCGATCGACCACTGGACGGCGATCGAGCGCACCCACTACATGGAGAGTTCGAAGCTCTTCGTCCCCGTCGACCGGCCGTTCTGGCTGGACAAGGACGAGGAGACCGGCCGTGACGTCATGTCGATGACGCTCACCGACCGGATGACGCGCGGGACCTACCTCCTCGACGACGGCCCGGACAAGCCCGCCGTCATCTGCCTCTCGTACACGTGGTGCGACGACAGCCTGAAGTGGCTGCCGCTGTCCGCGAGCGAGCGGATGGAGGTCATGCTGAAGTCGCTCGGCGAGATCTACCCGAAGGTCGACATCAGGAAGCACATCATCGGCAACCCGGTGACCGTGTCCTGGGAGAACGAGCCCTACTTCATGGGCGCGTTCAAGGCCAACCTGCCGGGCCACTACCGCTACCAGCGCCGCCTGTTCACGCACTTCATGCAGGAAGCGCTGCCAGAGGACAAGCGGGGCATCTTCCTCGCCGGCGACGACATCTCCTGGACGGCCGGCTGGGCCGAGGGTGCCGTCCAGACCGCGCTGAACGCGGTCTGGGGCGTCATGCACCAGCTCGGCGGGACGACCGACCCGACCAACCCCGGGCCCGGCGACGTCTACGACGAGATCGCGCCGGTGGAACTCCCCGAGGACTGAGTCCTCCTCGAGGCGAGCCGAGGCGAGGCGCGGCGGGTCAGACCCCGGCGGCCCGCGCCGCCTCGTACACCTCGGCGGCCACGTCCTTCAGTTCCTGGGCGTCCCGCACCGAGCTCTGGAGGTCGAGGAAGATCTCGTCGAGGCCGACCTCGGCGTGGGCCACCAGGTCGGCCACGATCTGCTCGACACCGCCCTGGAAGGGCTGGCGGTCCGCGCCCTCGTACCCCTTCGCCGTGTACCGCGGGTTGGTCCGCAGCACCGTGCGCAGCGGCTCGGTGCGGCCCCGCTCGGCGGCCAGATCCTGCAACTGACGCCACTGCGCCGCCAGTTGCTCGACCCCCATGCCGATCGGCATCCATCCGTCGGCGTGGTCGACGAGCCGGCGCCGTGCCTTTCCGGTGTTGGCGGCCAGCAGGATCGGGATCGGCCGGGCGGGCTTGGGGCCGACCACGGCCGACGCGATCTTGGTGAGCGTGCCGTCGTAGACCACCGGGTCGGGGCCCCACACCGCGCGGCACACCGCGATCACCTCGTCGAGGACCTGGCCGCGCTCCTCGAAGGGCCGGGCGGAGGCCGCCGCGTACTCGTCGAGGGACCAGCCCGTGCCGAGGCCCGCGACGACCCGGCCGCCGCTCGCCGCGTCGAGCGAGGCGAGGGCCTTGGCGAGCTGGAAGGGGCCGTGCAGCGGGGCGACGAGGACGCTGGTGCCGAGCGCCGCGCGCTCGGTGACCGCGGCCGCGAGGGTCAGGGTGACCAGGGGGTCGGCGACGCCGCGGTACCCGTCCGGCCAGGCCAGTCCCTCGATGCCGTACAGCCCCTGCGTCGGGGGATCCGGGAACAGCGCCCGCTCGAAGACCCACAGGCTGTCGTACCCGATCGCCTCCGCGGCGCGTGCCACGTCGGGCACGTCCCGTCCGAGGTCGTACTGCTTCATCTGGGGGAGGGTGAGGCCGAGTCGCGTCGCCATACCTGGGTGCTCCTTCGCATCAGGGTGTGCCGATCGTTCAACGTACAGTGATCCGAACCGAGTTCCGGCGAGGACCGCGCCGCGTGGCCGGATCAGGTCGGCAGCGGAGTGAGCAGCATCCGGCCTGCCAGGCCCACCGCGGCGTCGAGGCGTTCGGCGAACTCCTCGGCCAGGTCCGGGAGTCCGCGCAGGGCCCACAGCGCCCGCGCCGCCGCCCAGGTGGCCTGACGCGCACGCTCGAGGCTCCATGAGCCGAGCAGATGGGTGAGCGGATCGGCGATCTGGAGCAGGTCGGGGCCCGGCATCAGATCTTCGCGGATGTGTTCCTCCAGCGAGACGAGGAGATCGCCCACGCGGTCGAACTCGTCCTCCAGGTCAGCCGGTTCGCAGTCGAGCGTACGACAGGTGTCCACCAGGGCGAGCGCCAGATCGTGCCCGATGTGCGCGTTGATGCCCGCGAGCGCGAACTGCAGCGGACGTACCCCCGGATGGCGGCGGAACTGCAGCACCGGCCGCCAGCAGGCCGGTGCGCGGCCTTCTTCGGCGACCGCCAGATAGCGCTCCGCGAACCGCACGTCCAGCGTGATCGCGGCCCGGCGGTCCGGGAAGACCCCCGTGTCCAGGTGCCGGTCGAACTCCTCGGTGACGGTGAGGTAGACGCGGTTGAAGACCGCGAGACCGTCCCGCTCGGGGAGCTCCGCGTCCAGGGTGCGCATACGGGAGACGACCGCGTCTACGGGAGTGGTGAACTGTGCCGACTGCGCCATGAGGGCAGCGTCCCAGTCCTAGGGTGGCCGGAGTGCCGCCGGGCCGGAGGCTTCCCCAGAACGGGGGAACGCGGCCGGGGCGGGAGTGGGGGAGCAGTACGTGTCAGGCTTACGTGCCCATCGGTCGGCCGAGCGCAGGGCCGAGCGCAGGCGGTCCGCCGGGCGCGCCGCGATGGTCGCCGTCGCCTCGGTCGTCGTGGCGGTCGGTACCGTGACGGGGATGGTGTCCGCGCTCGACGGCGGGCGCCCGTCGGAGGAAGCGAGACCGCTGGTGACCCGTGCGCCGAGCCTCGGCCCGCTGCCGGGTGTGCCGTTGCCCTCGCGCACCTCGCCGGCGCCTTCCCCGTCGAGGCCTGCCTCCTCCGGGCCGGCTCCCGAGCCCTCGCCGGCCAGGAAGAAGCCGCGGACCGTGGCCGCCCCCGGCCTTCTCTACCGCCACACGGACTCCCAGGTCCGTGACTGGGTCGACGCCCACCCCGGCGACGCCCGGCGTGCGGTCATCGCGTCCCGGATCGCCGACCGCCCGGCCGCGGTGTGGTTCGCGGACTTCACGCCGTCCACCATCACCGGGCGGGTCAGGGCCGTGACGTCGGCCGCCGCCGCGCAGGGCCGGGTGCCCGTCGTCGTGCCGTACGCCATCCCGCAGCGCGACTGCGGCGGCGCCTCGGACGGCGGGGCGCCCGACCTCGCCGCGTACGACGGCTGGATCGACGGCTTCGCGGCCGGGCTCGGCTCGGGCGAGGTCGTCGTCGTCCTGGAGCCCGACTCGATCGCCCAGTCCGACTGCCTCGGCGAGGGTGAACGGGCCGACCGCTTCGCCTCCCTGGCCCGCGCCGGCCGCGTCCTGAAGGCGGCGAACCCCAGGGCCAGGGTCTACTTCGACGCCGGTCACTCCGACTGGAACCCGGCCGCCGAACAGGCCGCGCTGCTCGGCCGGGCGGGCGCGGCCTCGGCCGCCTCCTCGGACGGCATCTTCACCAATGTGTCCAACTTCCACCGGACGAGCGACGAGATCGCCTACGCCCGGCGGGTGCTGTCCGCGCTCGGAGGGCCCGCGCACCTCGGCGCCGTGATCGACACCAGCCGCAACGGCAACGGCGCCCCTCCCGACGGCGAGTGGTGCGATCCGGCGGGGCGCAGGATCGGCCGGGCCCCGACCTTGAACACCGCGGAGGCCGGGATCGACGCCTATCTGTGGGTGAAGCTGCCGGGTGAGTCGGACGGCTGCCGGGGCACGCCGGGGGCCTTCTCGGCCGAGTACGCCTATGAGCTGGCGCGCTGATCCCCGGGCTCGTCGTACGTCGACGTCCCCGCGTCGAGCAGGGGCTCCTGCCGCTTGAGGTGGGCCGGGGCCATCGCCCGCAGCGCGTGGTAGCCGGTGATCACGACGATGGTGCCCAGCGCGATGCCGTTCAGCGAGAAGTTGTCGGTGAACTTCAGGGTGACGCCGCCGATGCCGATGATGATGCCCGCGGCGGCCGGCACCAGGTTCAGCGGATTGCGCAGGTCCACCCGGGCGTTGAGCCAGATCTGGGCGCCGAGCAGCCCGATCATGCCGTACAGGATGACGGTGATGCCGCCGAGGACACCGCCCGGGATCGCCGCGACCACCGCGCCGAACTTGGGGCACAGGCCGAAGAGCAGGGCGAAGCAGGCGGCGGCCCAGTAGGCGGCCGTGGAGTAGACCCGGGTCGCGGCCATCACGCCGATGTTCTCGGAGTAGGTGGTGTTGGGCGGGCCGCCGACCGCCGTGGAGAGCATCGAGGCGGCGCCGTCGGCGGAGATCGCGGTGCCGAGCCTGTCGTCCAGCGAGTCGCCGGTCATCTCGCCGACCGCCTTGACGTGACCGGCGTTCTCGGCGACCAGCGCGATCACGACCGGCAGCGCGACGAGGATCGCCGACCACTGGAACGAGGGTCCGTGGAAGGACGGCAGCCCGATCCAGTCGGCTTGGCCGACACCGGAGAGGTCCAGGCGCCAGTGATCGGTCACCTTGCCGCTCGCGTCCACCGAGCGGATCCGGCCGAAGATCCGGTCGAAGGCCCAGGAGATGACGTAGCCGAAGAGAAGCCCGAGGAAGATCGCGATGCGTGACCAGAAGCCGCGCAGACACACCACGGCCGCTCCGGTGACGAGCATCGTGAGGAGCGCCGTCCACTGGTCCTGCGGCCAGTAGGTGGACGCGGTCACCGGCGCCAGGTTGAAGCCGATCAGCATGACGACCGCGCCGGTCACGATCGGCGGCATCGCGGCGTGGATGATCCTCGCCCCGAACCGCTGCACGGCGAGACCCGCCAGGAACAGCGCGACCCCGACCACGAAGCACGCGCCCGTCACCGTCGCGCTGGTGCCGCCCTGCGCGCGGATCACGGCGGCGACGCCCACGAAGGAGAGCGAACAGCCCAGGTAGCTGGGCACCCGGCCGCGGGTGGCGAGCAGGAAGATGACCGTCGCCACGCCGGACATCATGATCGCGAGGTTCGGGTCGAGTCCCATCAGGACGGGTGCCACGAAGGACGCCCCGAACATGGCCACCACATGCTGGGCGCCGAGCCCGAACGTCCGGGGCCAGGAGAGGCGTTCGTCGGGGCGGACGACCGCTCCCGGGGCGGGGGTCCGCCCGTCGCCGTGCAGTTTCCAGCGCACGCCGAGGTCCATGGTGAGGATTCGCTTTCTCTGTACGTGAATCGGTCCGGACCATTGTCAGGGTCGACCAGCCGCCCTACGCTCACACGGTCCTTACTCATGAACGTCGTTCATATGTCTGATCGGAGTGTTCTGTGAGTGCACGATCCCGACTGGGCGCGGTCGCGGCGGCCGTCGCGCTGGTGTCCGTCGTCGTTCCCGCGGCGTCCGCTCGTACCGCGGCCGTCGTCGCCCCCGCGGCGCCCGCTCACGCGGTGCCGGGCATCCCCAGGACCGTGGTCCTCGACGGCGGACGGCTCCAGCGGACCCGGGTCCGGCTGGACCACGGCGACCGCCGACTCGCCCGACCGCTGCGGGACTTGACGGCCCGCGCCGACAACTGGATGGACCAGGGCCCCTGGACGGTCGTCGACAAGCCGAGACCCGCCCCCGGCGGCGACTCTCACGACTACCTCAGCCAGGCCCCCTACTGGTGGCCCTCGCGGCCCGCCACCGCCGACAACCCCTGGGGCTGCCCCTACGTCCAGCGTGACGGGCAGCGCAACCCCGAGGTGGACACCGGCACCGACCGCCAGGACGTCGAGAAGGTCTTCGACTCGACGTACGACCTCGCGCTCGCCTGGTACTACACCGGCAGGAAGCAGTACGCCGAGAAGGCCGCCCAGGTTCTGCGCACCTGGTTCCTGGACCCGGCGACGCGGATGAACCCGAACCTGGACCACGGCCAGTTCATCCCGTGCAAGTACGACGGCCGGGCCATCGGCATCATCGACTTCTCGCAGTCCTACACGAGCGTCCTCGACGCGATCGCCCTCCTGGACACCGGCGCCCCCGGCTGGTCCCGGCACGACCGGGCCGCGATGCTCGACTGGAACACGGGCTTCCGCGACTGGCTGACGGACAGCGCCTTCGGCAAGGAGGAGGGCGCCGCCCAGAACAATCACGGCACCTTCCACGACATGCAGCTCGCCGCACTTGCGTACGCGACCGGCGACAAGGCCCTCGCCCGGAGGACCGTGCTCGCCGCGCGTGCCCTGCGCATCGACCCGCAGATCGCGGCCGACGGCAGCCAGCCCCAGGAACTGGCCCGCACCCGCAGCTGGCACTACTCGACCTTCGACCTGGTCGCCTACACCCGGCTCGCGGCCATCGGCCGGCACGTCGGCGTGGACCTCTGGTCCTACCGTGGGCCGGACGGCCAGAGCCTGTTCAAGGCGGTCGACTACCTGCTGCCCGCGGCGACCGGCGCCGAGCCGTGGACCCGTCCCGAGCTGGAGTTCCACCGGTTCGCGGCGAGCGATGTGGTGCACGCGGCGGCCGACGCCGGGGACCGGGCCGCACGGGCCGCCGTGCCGAAGCTCGAAGCGCCGCCCGGCGGCGATCTGTGGGACCTGCGGCCGGCCGCCGAACAGCTCGACTCGATCACCGGCTGATCCCGCCCGGACGGAGTTCCTGAGCGGTTGCTTAGGATGGGGGGTGTCGTTTCAGCCACGCCTGTCCGATCCGCACCCGCCCAGGAGTCCCGCCCGTGACCGCCGAAGCACCCGTCGCCCCCGCCCTCCCGTACGGACGGCTCCTGCCCGTCACCGTCCACTTCGACGACCTCGACGCGCTGGGACTGCTGCACAACGCCCGCTACCCGGTCATGGTCGAGCGCGCCTGGGCCGCGCTCTGGTACGAGCGCGGCTTGAGCTTCGAGGGCGACTGGGAGGCGGCGGGCGACTTCTGCAACGCCGTCAAGGAACTGCGCATCACGTACGAGGCCCCGGTCAGCCGCCCCGGCGCGTACGCCGTCCACCTCTGGCTGGAACGGCTCGGGAACACCGGACTGACGTACGGCTTCCGCTTCTGCTCGCTCGACGGCGCGGTGACCTACGCGCAGGGCACCCGCGTCCTCGTCCGGCTCGACCCCGGGACGCTGCGTCCGACGCCGTGGAGCGACCGCTTCAGGACCTTGGGCCGGGAACTGCTGCGCTCGGAGGGCTGACCTTCGGGCGGTCGCGGTCCCCGGCGCGCAGCACACCCGCGAGCACGGTGAGCCCGAACGCGAGGATCGTGACCAGCCCGAACGACACGACCAGACTCGTCGCCTGCGCCACCGACCCGATCAGGCTCGGCGCGATCAGCCCCGAGGTGTACGTGATGGTCGCGACGCCCGCGATCGCCTGACTGGGGTTGGGGCCGCTGCGCCCGGCCGCCGCGAAGCAGAGCGGGACGACGACCGCGATACCGAGGCCGAGCAGCGCGAAGCCGCCCATCGCCACCGCCGGATGCTCCGCCACGACGATCAGCAGCCCGCCGATCACGGCCAGCACGCCGCCTGCCCGCACGGTGCGCACGGCGCCGAATCGGTTCACCACCGTGTCGCCCACCAGTCGGGCCACCGCCATGGTCAGCATGAAACCGGTGGTCGACGCCGCGGCGAGACCCGCCGAACTGTCCAGCTGGTCGCGCAGATACACCGCCGACCAGTCCAGGCTCGCGCCCTCCGCGAAGACCGCGCAGAAGCCGACGGCGCCGATGAGCAGCGCCGACCGGGGCGGCAGCGCGAACCGTGGTGGCGGCTCCTCGTCCTCGGTGGGCTGCAGATCGAGCACCCAGCGGCAGGCGGCAAGACCCAGGAGCGTGAGGATCACCGCCGCCAGGGCGTGGTGCAGGCGCGCGTCCGAGCCCAGATGGGCGGCGAGCGTGCCGGCCGCGGCGCCGATCAGGGCGCCGGCGCTCCACATGCCGTGCAGCCCGGACATGATCGACTTGTCGAGCCGGTTCTCGACCTCGACACCCAGCGCGTTCATGGCGACGTCCGCCATGCCCGCCGTGGCGCCGTAGACGAACATGGCGAGGCAGAGGGTGAGCAGGTTCGGAGCCAGGGACGGGAGGATCAGGGCCAGCGTCCACAGGGCCATGAGCCCGCGCAGTGCCGTACGGCTCCCGAAGCGGTGGGTGATCCGGCCGGCCAGCGGCATCGAGCAGGACGCGCCGAGAGCGGTGAACGCGAGGGCGAACCCCAGTTGCCCCGCGCTGACCGACGCATGGTCCTGGATCCACGGCACCCGGGTCGCGAACGAGCCGGTGACGGCTCCGTGTACGGCGAACACCGCCGCCACGGCGTACCGGGCGCGCCTCACCTCGCGCTGGTCGTAGACCACTTCACTCATGCTCCGGCCCCTCCCCGGGTGATGGTTCCACGTTCCGCGGCCGTAAACTATCAGGAACCCTGCCTGATAGATAGGGAACTATCGGCCGCCCGCCCTCCGGACGGCCCCGCCGATCTGGGAGGATTCCCGGCATGCCCGCATCCCCGAGCACCGCCCGGGCCATCAACGACCGGCTGGCCCTGCGGCTGTTGCAGCAGGAAGGCCCTTTGACGGCAGGGCGGCTGAAGCAGCTCACCGGACTCTCCCGGCCGACGGTCGCCGACCTCGTCGAGCGCCTCACGGCCTCCGGCCTCATCACGGTCGTCGGGGAATCGGGGGAGCAGCGGCGCGGCCCGAACGCCCGGGTCTACGGGATCGTCGCGGATCGCGCCCACCTGGCGGCGCTGGACGTCCGTACGGAGGGAGTCTCCGTGGTCGTCTCCGACCTGGTCGGTGAGGTCCTGGCCGAGGCCTCCGTGCCGATCGGCGGCGACACCGGGACCGGAACGGCGGTGGAGCAGGCGGTCGCGCTGGTCGAGCGGGTGGCGAAGGAGGCGGGGGCCCTGGGGGCGGCGCCCCCGCGCGACCTCGTCCGGGGGTGGGGCAGGCTGCACACCGTCGGCATCGGCGCGCCCGGTCTGATCGACCCCGCCACCGGCGAACTGCGCGACTCCTCGGGCCTGCCCGCGTGGCACCGGCGTCTGGTCGCCGCCCTCCAGGAACGGCTGCCCGAGGCCCGCGTCCTCGTCGAGAACGAGACCAACCTCGCCGCCCTTGCCGAGCAGCGCGACGGCGTCGCCCGCGACCGTGACACGTTCGTCCTGCTGTGGCTCGGCCACGGTACCGGCGCCGCCGTCGTCCTCGACGGTGCCCTGCGCCGCGGAGCCTCGGGAGGCACCGGGGAGATCGGCTTCCTGCCCGTGCCCGGCACCGCGACCCTCCCCTCGGCGACCGACTGCGAGGGCGGCTTCCACTCGCTGGCCGGGGCCGCGGCGGTCTCGGCGCTCGCGGCGCGGCACGGCGTCTCGGCGGAGCCGGACGGCCACGAGCCGCACGCCGCGGCGCTGGTGAGACATGCGGTGGCCGCCCCCGACAGCCCGGGCGCCACCGGCTTCCTCGACGCCCTGGCCGACCGCCTCGCCATCGGGGCGGCCTCCGTCACCGCCGTGCTGGACCCCGGCTGCGTGGTTCTCGGCGGTGAGGTCGGCCGGGCGGGCGGCGCCGTGCTCGCCGCCCGGGTCGAGCGGCGGCTCGCCCGCATGTCGCCGCTCCCGACCGAGGTGCGCGCGAGCACGCTGGGCGGCGGCGCGGTGCTGCGCGGCGCCCTGCTGACCGCCCGCGACGGCGCGCAGGACGAGCTGTTCGCTCCGGCGTCCTCGCGGTAGTCCGGGGCTCGGGGAACCCCCGGGTGGTGCGCGGGCCGATCGGGTTCCAGCGGCCCCCGAGACCACCGGCGCGTCAGCGTGCGTTGCCGGAGCGGGCCTTCAGGAAGTCCTCGTACGTGCCCTTCCCCGTGGCGTGGCCCGGTGTGAGGTGGTGCCCCGCACGGAACGCCCGGTAGGTCTTGCCCGGCAGGCGCACGTCGAGCAGTGGGCGTCGCTTCCCGGTGGCGCGGAGGTGGGCGGCGGCCAGCGAGCGGAACGAGCGCACCTCGGGCCCGCCCATGTCCGTGACCCTCCCCGCGGGCGGCCCGGCCGCCAGTTCGGCCAGCCGCGCGGCGACCTCGGCCGTCTCGACCGGCTGGTCGGAGACCCCGGCCGGGAGGAGCAGCACCGGCAGCTTGGCGAGCCCGCCGAGAAACTGGGCGACGAGGTCGTGGAACTGGGTGGTGCGCAGGATCGTCCAGCCGAGCCCGGACTCCTCGATCAGCTTCTCCACGGCCAGCTTGGTCTTGTAGTAGCCCATCGGCACCGTGTCGACGCCGACGATCGAGATGTAGATCAGGTGCGGGACGGCCGCCCGGCGCGCGGCCGCGACGACCTGTGCGGCGGCCCGTTCGTCGCCTCCACGCGGTGTGGTCGCGCAGTGCACGATCGCGTCCACCCCCTCGACGGCCGCGTCCAGGCCGCTGCCGCCCTCGCGGAGATCGACGGCGTACGGCTGCGCGTGGCGGCTGAGCACCCGCACCTCGTGGCCGTCCGCCCGCAGCCGCTCGGTGACGAGCCGGCCGAGAGTGCCGGTTCCGCCGGTCACCAGGATGGTGGTCATGCTGTTCAGCCTTTCAGTGCCGGACGTTCCCGGGTGGAACGCCCCTCGTCAGCTGAGACCGGACAGCCCGCGCGGATGTGACAACGGCCCGCACGGGACGACGACCGCACCCGGCGCCGGCGGGCGTGACCCCGTCCGTCTACCCGCGAGGATCGGGCGGGGGCGGAACCTCACGAGGCCGGGACCCGGAAGAGGGGAGCCGGTCGGAGCCTTCGGGGCGGACCCGAGCCAGCTGGCGCGCCACGAACTCCAGTTTGTCGGGGTTCAGCACGACCCGCACCTCCGTGAACACCCCGTCGTGCGCCTCGAACGCGGCGACGCCGATGACCGCGGCGACCCCGTCGGCGTCCTCGGGCCCGCGGGCGATCAGCCCGGCGCTGCCGTTGACCTCGGTCACCGACAGCTCGACACCGTCCGCCAGCGCCCGGCCGAGGACGCCGGCCAGGAAGCGCAGCACCTTCTCGCGCCCCTCGACGGGCCGCCGCGCCGCGGAGACCTTGCCGCCGCCGTCGGACCACCAGGTGACCTCCGCGGCGAACAGCCGCTCCAGGCCGGCCAGATCACCGTCACGGGCGGCGGAGAGGAACGAGGCGACGAGCCGGTTCCGCTCCTCGGCGGGAGCCTCGAAGCGGGCCTCCGGCGCGGCGATCCGCCGCACCGCCCGCCGGTACAGCTGACGGCAGTTGGTCTCGCTCAGCTCCAGCACCTCGGCGATCTCCCGGTGGCTGTACGCGAAGGCCTCCCGCAGGACGTAGACCGCCCGCTCGGTCGGGGTGAGCCGCTCCAGGAGGACGAGCAGGGCGAGCGACACGGCGTCGCGCTGCTCCGCCGACTCCAGGGGGCCGAGGGCGCCGTCCGCCGTGACGAGCGGTTCGGGCAGCCAGGGCCCCACATACCGCTCGCGTCGTGCGCGGGCCGAGGTCAGCCGGTTCAGGCAGAGGTTGGTGACGACCTTGGCGAGCCAGGCGCCGGGCCGCTCGACCTCCGCGCGGTCGGTGCCGCTGAAGCGGAGATAGGCGTCCTGCACCGTGTCCTCCGCGTCGGCGGCCGAACCGAGCATGCGGTAGGCGAGCCCGAACAGGCGCGGGCGATACGTCTCGAACTCGTCGGCGAGGCTCGTCGTCACGCCTCCAGCCTCGCAGAGACGGGGTCCGGCGGACCGTACGGGTACCGGCGGCCGGGGCGGCTTTGGTGGGGGACCCGGCGGCGGGGCAAGGGCCTTCGTCACCGCCGCCGGGTCGATCGTGGGGGGACCGGCGATGAACGATCACGCAGTCTTGATCGAGGACACTAAGAGGACTAGACCATAGCGTCAATAGGTATGGACCAATATTGCGACGGCGTGGTACGGCCCAAGGCCGCGCGGCGCGAGGGGAGTTGCCTTGAGAGGCCGTCTCGCGAATGTCCATGCCGAGTCTCTGTGAGCCACCCCACAGAGGTGCGGCCGCATGGGTGTCGATCGGGCGTGGCACACTGGCCGTGTACCAGAAGCAGCGCACTCCGGGGTCGGTGTAATTCCGAACCGGCGGTTACAGTCCGCGACCCGGCCGCTTCCAGCGGCCGGTTGACCAGGTGAAATTCCTGGACCGACGGTTAAAGTCCGGATGGGAGGCAGTGCGCGGCGGGCGGGCATGTGTGCGCGCTGCCGTTTGTTGCTCCTCGTCCTGCGGGACGAGTGACCTTTCGGCTTCGCTGCCTGTATGCCGCGGTCCGCTCATTCTGTCGTCATCGACAGGCCCCGGAGTCCGTGCCCTATGAGGCAGGAGGACCCGGGAAGTGTTCACCGGAATCGTCGAAGAGCTGGGTGAGGTCACCGCCGTCGAGATGCTCGACGACGCCTCGCGTTTCCGCCTGCGTGGCCCCGTTGTCACGCAGGGCGCGCAGCACGGCGACTCCATCGCCGTCAACGGAGTCTGTCTCACCGTGGTCGAGCACGAAGGCGACGAGTTCACCGCCGACGTCATGGCGGAAACCCTGAACCGCTCCAGCCTCGGCGCCCTCACTGTCGGCTCCCGCGTCAACCTGGAACGCCCGATGGCCGTGGGGGAGCGCCTCGGCGGCCACATCGTGCAGGGGCACGTCGACGGCACCGGCGCGGTCATCGAGCGCAAGCCGTCCGACAACTGGGAGATCGTCAAGATCTCTCTCCCGGCCGACCTCTCGCGCTATGTGGTCGAGAAGGGCTCCATCACGGTCGACGGCATCAGCCTGACCGTCGTCGACGCCGGCCCCGACTACTTCACCGTGAGCCTCATCCCGACCACCCTCGACCTGACCACACTGGGCCACAAGCAGCCCGGCAACCCGGTCAACCTCGAGGTCGACGTCATCGCCAAGTACGTCGAGCGGCTGCTCGGCGCCCGCGGCGAGCGGCCCGCCGGTCTGCCCGGTGTCCAGGAGGCCGGGCAGTGAACCGGCTCAACTCCGAGGCCTTCGTCCTCCTCGACCAGCACATCATGTGGTCGGACATGATCGGCAACGTCATCGGCCTGATCGCCCTCGCGCTCGGCTGGCGGCGCTCCATCTGGAGCTGGCCGGTCCAGTTCCTTTCCGGCGTCATCCTCTTCGCGGCCTTCTTCGGCCACCTCACCGGCAGCGCCGGCAAGCAGGTCGTGGTCATGGCCGTCGCCCTGTGGGGCTGGTGGCAGTGGAACCGTGGCGAGGGCAAGGACGGGCGCGTCTCCGTACGGTTCGCCACCTGGCGCGAGCGCGCGTACATGGTGGGCGCCGCGGCCGTGGGCACCCTCGCGGTCGGCGCCCTGTTCCACGCGTACCCGACGCTGTCCTGGGACCCCTGGCCGGACGCCTACATCTTCGTCGGCACGATCGTCGCCATGTACGCGCAGGCCCGCGGCATGGTCGAGTTCTGGTTCGCCTGGCTGCTGGTCGACCTGGTGGGAGTCCCCCTCAACTTCGCCAACGGCTACGCCTTCTCCGGTTTCGTCTACGTCCTGTACGGCGCGCTCGTCCTGTGGGGACTGCGCGACTGGTGGCTGCGCTCCCGCGAGGCCGGGCAGCCCGTCCTGGAAGGAGCTCCGGCATGACAACGGCGCCGGTTTGGTACAGCACCGGGCACGATCAAGACGCCTCGGACTTCGCGCTCGATCCCGTCGAGCAGGCCATCGCCGACATCGCGGCCGGCCGCCCCATCGTGGTCGTCGACGACGAGGACCGGGAGAACGAGGGCGACCTCGTCGTCGCCGCCGAGAAGGCGACCCCCGAGATCGTCGCCTTCATGATGAGCGAGTGCCGTGGGCTGATCTGTGCCCCCATGGAGGGCGACGAACTCGACCGGCTGCGCCTTCCGCAGATGGTCGACGACAACACCGAGTCGATGAAGACGGCGTTCACGGTGTCGGTGGACGCGTCCGCCGCGCACGGTGTGACCACCGGCATCTCGGCGTCCGACCGCGCCACCACCCTGCGGCTCCTCGCGGACGGCGTGGCCGGGGCCGACGACTTCGTGCGCCCGGGCCACATCTTCCCGCTCCGTGCCCGGCCCGGCGGTGTCCTGGCGCGCAACGGCCACACCGAGGCCGCCGTCGACCTGGCCCGGCTGGCCGGCCTGCGCCCGGCCGGAGCGATCGTCGAGATCGCGGGCGAGGACGGCCGGATGCTCCGGCTGCCCGAGCTGATCCCCTTCGCCCGCAAGCACGGCCTGACGATCATCTCCATCGAGGACCTGATCGCCTACCGCCGGTCCGTCGAGCTCTCGACGACGTCCGGGGAGGGAGCGCCGCTCGCCGGACCCACCGTCCGCCGCGAGGCCGAGGTCCATCTGCCCACCGCCTTCGGTGAGTTCACGGCGTACGGCTACCGCTCCACCGCCGACGGCGTCGAGCACGTCGCCCTCGTCCACGGCGAGATCGGCGACGGCGAGGACGTCCTCGTCCGCGTGCACTCCGAGTGCCTCACCGGTGACGTGTTCCACTCGCAGCGCTGCGACTGCGGCCCCCAGCTGCAGACGTCCATGGAACGCATCCAGACCGAGGGCCGCGGCATCGTGGTCTATCTGCGCGGCCACGAGGGGCGCGGCATCGGCCTGCTCTCCAAACTCCGCGCGTACGAGCTCCAGGAGCGCGGCCGCGACACCCTCGACGCCAACCTGGAACTCGGCCTGCCCGCCGACGCCCGGGACTACGGCGCGAGCGCGCAGATCCTGGAGGACCTCGGGGTCCGGAGCCTGCGCCTGATGACCAACAACCCCGACAAGACCGACGCGCTCGTCCGGTACGGCCTGCGGGTCTCCGGACGGGAGCCCATGCCCGTGCAGGCGGGCGAGCACAATCTGACCTACCTGCGCACCAAGCGGGACCGGATGGGCCACGACCTGCCCTGGCTGGACACGACCACCGTGTCGGCCTGCGGGAGCCAGTGACACCGCACGACCGGTGGCACCGTCAAGACACAGCACTATCGGCAATACAGCACAGCGGGACTTGAGGAGAGACGTGAGCGGCAAGGGTGCACCTGAACTGTCCGTACGCAACTGCGGCGACCTGCGGGTCGCGGTCATCGCGGCACAGTGGCACGACAAGGTGATGGACGGTCTCGTCGACGGCGCACTGCGCGCCCTGCACGAGCTGGGGATCGACGAGCCGACCCTGCTGCGGGTCCCCGGGAGCTTCGAGCTGCCGGTCGTCGCCAAGGTCCTGGCGGGCCGCGGCTACGACGCGATCGTCGCGCTCGGCGTCGTCATCCGCGGCGGGACACCCCACTTCGAGTACGTGTGCCAGGGCGTCACCCAGGGCCTCACCCAGGTCTCCATCGACACCGGCGTCCCCATCGGCTTCGGCGTGCTGACCTGTGACACCGAGGAGCAGGCCCTGGACCGTGCGGGCCTCGAGGGCTCCAACGAGGACAAGGGACACGAGGCGGTGACGGCCGCCGTGGCGACGGCGGCCACCCTCCGCTCAGTATCCGAACCCTGGCACTGAGGTACGGCACCGAGCGCGTAGGGTGAGGACCACCATGTCCAATAAGACGTTCGAGGAGCTCTTCACCGAGCTCCAGCAGAAGGCCGCCACGGGCGATCCCGCCACTTCGCGCACCGCCGAGCTGGTCGGCAAGGGTGTTCATGCCATCGGCAAGAAGGTCGTCGAAGAGGCCGCAGAGGTCTGGATGGCCGCCGAGTACGAGGGCAAGGACGCCGCCGCCGAGGAGATCTCGCAGCTGCTGTACCACGTCCAGGTGATGATGGTCGCTCGCGGGATCTCCCTCGACGACGTGTACGCGCATCTGTAGGGGCCCGTCTCAGCAGCGCCCCCCACCGAGCACGTCCACCTGTCCCACCCACTCCTGAACAACCTCACGCAAAGGAAGCCGACCTCATGCTGCGCATCGCCGTCCCCAACAAGGGTTCCCTCTCAGGCCCTGCGGCGGAGATGCTGCATGAGGCCGGCTACCAGCAGCGCCGGGAGTCCAAGGAGCTCAGGATCGTCGACCCGGAGAACGAGGTCGAGTTCTTCTACCTCCGCCCCCGTGACATCGCGATCTACGTCTCCTCGGGCCGGCTCGACATCGGCATCACCGGCCGCGACCTCCTGATCGACTCCGGGGCCAACGCGGAGGAGATCCTCCCGCTCGGCTTCGCCCGCTCCACCTTCCGCTTCGCCACCAAGCCGGGCACCGCGAACGGCGTCGCGGACCTGAACGGCATGACGGTCGCCACCTCCTACGAGGGCATCGTCGCCAAGCACCTCGCCGACCACGGCATCGATGCCTCCGTCGTGCACCTCGACGGCGCCGTCGAGACCGCCATCGAACTCGGTGTCGCCGAGGTCATCGCGGATGTCGTCGAGACGGGCACCTCGCTGCGCAACGCCGGACTGGAGGTCTTCGGCGACCCGATCATGAAGTCCGAGGCCGTCGTCATCCGCCGCGTCGGAGCCGACCTCACCGAGGACGCCGAGCCCAAGGTGCAGCAGTTCCTGCGCCGTCTCCAGGGCGTCCTGGTCGCCAGGACCTACGTGATGATGGACTACGACTGCCGCGCCGAGCACCTGGAGAAGGCCGTCGCGCTCACTCCCGGCCTGGAGTCGCCGACCATCTCGCCGCTGCACAACGAGGGCTGGGTCGCCGTCCGCGCCATGGTCCCCTCCAAGGAGGCCCAGCGGATCATGGACGACCTGTACGCGCTCGGCGCGCGGGCCATCCTGACCACGGCCATCCACGCCTGCCGGCTCTGACAGGGACCTCGAACATGTCGGACCTTCCCGCCCTTCCCGTGACGTTCCGCCCGTCCCGCACCCGGGCCGTGCTGCTCACCGCGGGCGCCACGATCCTTGTGGTCATCACCACAGTCGCCATGCTTCTGGAGCAACTCGGCCCGGGGGAGCGGCTCAGCTTCATCTTCACCGCGGCCCTCCTCTTCGGAGTGCTCCTGCTGCTCGCGCGGCCCAAGGTCGTCGCCGACGAGACCGGGATCACCGTCGTGAACATCGCGAGCCGGCGGCACCTGGACTGGGCGGAGATCCTGAAGGTCAACCTGCGCCCCGGCGACCCCTGGGTGTTCCTCGACCTCAGCGACGGCACCAGCCTGCCGGCGCTCGGCATCCAGCCGGGCATCGCGAAACAGCGCGCCATCGAGGACGCCAGGACGCTGCGCGCGCTCGCCGAAGCCCACGCCATTCGCGAGCCCGGCGGGCACCGCGACGAACATCAAGGCTGACTCTCGGCCTTCCACCCTGCCCTGAGGGCCCATGTCTTGATTAATCTGTTGGCGGAGGCGTTTTCATCGCGCCTCCGCCTCCGATGTGCCCCCAGCTCTCAGAGGCTCCCTGCTACCCGAGGAGTGACTCCCTCCAGCGATGGACGGATCGTCCTGTAGTACCTGCGCCGCCCCCTTCCGACATATCGAGGCGGCGGCATGACCATCCCCCTGTTGCTCCTTGGCGCGGCGTTCCTGCTGATTCTCGCCAACGGCTTCTTCGTGGCGGCGGAGTTCGGCCTCATCACGGTCGAGCGCCCGGACGCCGAGCAGGCCGCGGCCGCCGGTGACAAGCGCGCCGGCACGGTCGTCGAGTCGCTCAAGGAACTGTCCTTCCAGCTCTCCGGCACCCAGCTCGGCATCACCATCACCTCGCTCGTCGTCGGCATGCTCGCCGAACCGGCGCTCGCCCAGCTGCTGGACGGCCCGTTCACCGCGATCGGGCTGCCCGAGGCAGCGGTGCCCGGCATCGCCGTGGTGGTCGGCATGCTGCTCGCCTCCGCCGTACAGATGGTGGTCGGTGAACTCGTGCCCAAGAACTGGGCGGTGTCCAGGCCGCTCCAGGTCGCCCGTTTCGTCGCCGGCCCGCAGCACGTCTTCTCCCGCCTCTTCCGGCCGGTGATCGCCGCGCTCAACACGGTCGCCAACCGGCTCGTCCGTGCCCTGGGCGTGGAACCCGCCGAGGAACTGGCCTCCGCCCGCACCCCCGGCGAACTCGTCTCCCTGGCCCGCCACTCGGCCCGGGCGGGCGCGCTGGAGCAGGACACCGCGGACCTCTTCGTCCGCACCATGTCGCTCGCCGACCTCACGGCCCAGCACGTCATGACGCCGCGCGTGAAGGTCAGCGCCCTCCAGTCGTCGGCGACCGCCGAGGACGTGGTCAACCTCACCCGTGCCACCGGCCTCTCCCGCTTCCCGGTCTACCGGGAGCGGATCGACGAGATCGTCGGCATGGTGCACCTCAAGGACGCCCTCGCGATCCCCTCGCACGACCGGCTGCGCACGCCCGTCGTCCGGATCGCCCAGGCCCCGTTGCTCGTCCCGGAGACGCTGCCCGTGCAGCCGCTCCTCGAACAGCTGCGCAACGAACAGCCGATCGCCGTCGTCGTCGACGAGTACGGCGGCACGGCCGGCGTGGTCACCCTGGAGGACATCGTCGAGGAACTCGTCGGTGAGGTCCGCGACGAGCACGACGACGTCCTGGGCGAACCGCCCGAGCTCGCGGCCGCTCCGCCCGAGGACGGCAGGCCCGCCTGGGACGCCGACGGCAGCTGCCGGGTGGACATCCTGCAGCGCATAGGCCTCGACGTTCCCGAGGGACCGTACGAGACCGTGGCGGGCCTCGTCGCCGACCTGCTCGGCAGGATCCCGGCCCCGGGCGACAAGGCCGAGCTCCCCGGCTGGCGCCTTTCGGTGCGCCAGGTCGGGCACTACCGTGCCGAACGTGTCCGCCTGGTGCGGACCGCGCTCGCTCCGGAGGCCGTCCGATGAGCGTGCTCCAACTCCTCTTCGCCGGCCTGCTGGTCCTCGCCAACGGTTTCTTCGTCGGCGCCGAGTTCGCCCTGGTGTCCGTGCGGCGCAGCCAGATCGAACCGCTCGGCACCGCGCGCTCCCGGCAGGTCCTGTACGGCCTGGAGCGGCTCCCGCAGATGATGGCGGCGGCCCAGTTCGGCATCACCATGTGCTCGTTGACGCTCGGCGCGGTCGCCGAGCCCACGGTCGCCCATCTCCTGGAGCCGGTCTTCGAGGCGGTCCGTCTGCCGGACGGGGTGATCCACCCCCTCGGCTATGTGATCGCGCTCGCCCTCGTCGTCTTCTTCCACCTCGTCATCGGCGAGATGGTCCCGAAGAACCTGGCGATGGCCGCGCCGGAGAAGACGGCCCTGTGGCTCAGCCCCGGACTGGTCGCCTTCGCGCGGCTCTGCCGGCCGGTCACGGTGGGTCTCGGCGCCTGCGCGCGTCTGATCCTCAAGCTGTTCCGGGTCGAGCCCAGGGACGAGGTCGAAGCGGTCTTCACCAGCGAGCAGCTCAACCGGCTCGTCGAGGACTCCGGACAGGCCGGCCTCCTCGACCCCGAGGAGCAGGAGCGCCTCGAGGACGCCCTGGAGCTCGGCTCCCGTCCGGTCACCGACGTCCTGCTCGACGGCGGCTCGCTGGTCACCGTGGACTCCTCGGTCACCCCGGGCCAGGTCGTCGCGCTCACCGCGCGTACCGGGTACTCCCGTTTCCCGGTCGTCGCCGAGAACGGCGCCTTCATGGGCTGCTATCTGCATGTGAAGGACGTCCTCGACCTGGAGGAGTCCGACCGTGCGGTCCCGCAGCAGATGTGGCGCCCCATGACCACCCTGCGGTCCGAACTCCCCCTGGACGACGCCCTCACCGTGATGCGCCGCGCCGCCACCCACCTGGCCCAGGTCGCCGACGCCTCCGGCAAGGTCCTCGGCCTCGTGGCCCTGGAGGACGTACTGGAGCTGCTGGTCGGCGAGGTGCGGGACCCGGCGCACCGGGTCGTCGCACCGGTGCGCGTCGCCGAGCCGCGCCCGAGCCCGGCCCCGGAGGAGGCGCTGGCGAGCTGATCGTGAGCGTGGGCCCCGGTTCCCCCGGCGGCCGTGCGACCGGGCCTTCCGGTCGTACGGCTCCGGCGGCGCCGGGGCCTTCTCACATGGCCGACGGATCCTGCGGGCCCCGTCCGGACAGGACCTCTCCGTAGGCCTGCATGAGGTCGGGCAGGCGCAGTGTCGACAGGTCGTCGCGCGAGGGTGTGCCGGGGTAACCCGACAGCCGCAGATCGCGATAGGCGCAGCTCTTCTCGTACAGGGTGCGCAGGAAGCGGCCGTTGCCGAGTTCGTCGATCCAGCCCTGGTCGACGACGTGGCCGGCGATCGACCGCAGCTCGTCCAGTGCCTCCTCGTCCCAGATGTCACCGTTCTCGGCGGCCAGCACCTCGCCGATGGAGGTCAGTTCGAGGGGGCGGTAGGAGGGGAAGTCCACGCGGGTGGTGAAGCGGGAGGAGAGGCCCGGGTTGGCGGCGAGAAGCCGGTCCATGCCCTCGGGGTATCCGGCGAGGATGACGACCAGGTGGTCGCGGTTGTCCTCGGCCCGCTTCAGCAGGACCTGGAGGGCTTCGTCGCCGTACGCGTCGCCCTTGCCGTAGCCGGAGTTGGACAGGGAGTACGCCTCGTCCACGAACAGAACGCCGCCGATCGCCGAGTCGATCAGCTCGTTGGCCTTCACGGCGGTCTGGCCGAGGTACTCGCCGACCAGGTCGGCTCGCTGGGCCTCGACCAGATGGTCGCCGCCGAGGAGTCCGAGCGCGTAGAAGACCCGGCCGAGGATGCGCGCCACCGTGGTCTTGCCGGTGCCGGAGGGGCCGGAGAAGACGAAGTGCCGTTTGGGCGGCTGCACCGGGAGGCCCTGCCCGGTGCGCAGCCTTGCCATGTTCAACTGCGCCGACAGCGCCTTGACCTGTCGTTTCACGGGCTCCAGGCCCACCATGCGCTCCAACTCGTCGAGCGCTTCCTCGAGTAAGGCCGGGTCCGTCGGTCCCGCGGGCAGCGGCTGCACCGGCACCAGGGCCTTCTCCCGGAAGGCGTCGGTCTGGGGCGGCAGCCCGCCGGGCGGCGAGGGATCGGGCTCCGAGAGTTTCAGGTCCCGCCCTTCGGAGCCGAACAGTGGATCCACGCCGTCCGGGCCCTCCAGCACGTCCTGCCCGATCCCGGCGAGCGTGATCGCCGCCAGATCGGCCGCGGCGTCGTCGTACCCGTCCCCCTCGGAGATGGCCGCGAGCCGCGCCGAGGTGTCCATGAAGGAGGGGTCGACCCGGTGCACCGCCCGGTACAGGGGGAGTGCCGCGGCGGACCGTCCGGTGCCCTCGTGGGCGCGGGCCAGCCAGTACCGCAGCTCCTTGCGCTGCGGCTGCTCGCTGCGGCAGCGCATCAGCGCGGACGACAGCAGGGGCTCCGCCTGGCCGAACATCTCCAGCCGTACGCGCGCCATGCCGCCGAACAGGCCGGCCTCTATGCCGAGCATCGGATCGTTGATCAGCGGATCGGTGTGCCGCACCAACTGGTCCCAGTCCTTGACCAGATAGGCGCGGCACGCGTGCAGGAACCGCACCTGGTGGTCCGCGTCGACCGGTGGCAGGCCGGCCAACGCCCGGTCCAGTTCCGGGACATGACGTCCGTCGAGCCAGTGCGAGGCGTGCGCGAGCAGCAGGTCGCGCGGGCTCTCCAGGACCGGCTGGACCCACCAGCCCAGCCAGTACCAGGAGTTGAGGGTGCGCCGGTGGCGGCCGCGCTGTTCGCCGAAGCGGTCCCGGTGCCGGAACATCCGCAGCAGCGCGGTCGTCGTGTCCACCCGTAGCGCGTGCAGTCCGAGCCAGCCGTCCGCCATACCGGGGTCCATCCGGACCGCGGCGCGGAACTCCTCCTCCGCCTGCGGGTAGGCGCCCATCGTGTAGGCGTCCACACCCCGCAGCCAGGCGAGGTCGGCCGGGGCCTCGGGGCCCTGCGTGCCGAAGTCCATCACGTCCCCCACAAACCGTGCCCCCGATGGTCGGGGAGTGTCTCGTGGATCAGGACACCCCCCTTGCCGCCGGGCCGGTGCCCGTCGGCAGCTCTGGTCGAACGACTGTGCCGCGGACGGGAGTTGCAGCGGTGCGCAGAGCAGCCGTCCGAAGGTCGCACCGAGAGGCATCGTACCTGCGGTTCATGGGCCTGCCGAAGGGTGCCGCACACCCCGTTCCACGAGGTGGGAGCAGATGGGGCGCACTTCGGACGGTGACCCAGGGTGAGCGAATCATGCCGCGCAGCGTCCGGAAAGAGAGGGTGTGGGCAGAACGAAGCCCCCGATCACGGGGGAACAACCGGGGGCTTCGCGACTGCGGGGCGGCTCCCGAAGGCCGCTCATTGAGAACGTAAGACCTGTACGGCCCCCTGGTCAAGCAGAGTTGAGGCACTGAGGAAACTTCCCGGGCGCCGCTCTTCACAAGTTCAGCACACTGCGGGTGGTCCATCACGGTGAGTGATGAACTGGTCCGGTCCAGACGTCTCAACAGGCCCCGGCAGCACCTCATATCCCTCCGGACACTGCCGCACCACATGGTCCGCGAAGGGCCGCGTGGGGTCCTCGGCGAAGTGCCGCCGCTCCGCGTGGACCCATCCGGCCCAGAAATCGCTCTGCGCCTCCCCGTCCCGCCGCCGCCCCCGCGCCCAGGCCTCCTCGTGCGGCAACTCCATCCACAGGAGCAGCGCGAGCCACGGGCGCAGCAGCCGGCGTCCCGCGCCGACGCCCTCCAGAAGCACCACGGGCGCGGCCGGCAGCTCGCGGGCCGGTCCGAACTCCCGGGCGGTCCAGTCGTAGGGGTGGTAGCGCGCCGCCTCGCCGCGCCCGAGCGGCTCGATCACCTCGCGCAGCAGGCGCAGGGTCCAGTCGAACAGCTCCTCGTGGGTGGCGATGTCGTCGAGGTGCAGTACGGGTGCGCCGCCCAGGGCGGCCGCCAACTCCCCGGCGAACGTGGTCTTTCCGGAGCCCGCGTGGCCGTCGACGCCGATCAGGCGGACGGGCCCGCAGGAGGGCGGCAGCCGGCGCAGACGCGAGGCGAGCTCGTGAATGAGGTTTCCCGGGGTGAGATGTGAGGTGGGCATAGTCCTGTGGAACATTCTATCGATGCGCCGATCATGGGGGATCCACGGGTTCGGGGTAGTGGCGTATTGAACCATTCATTGAACAATCCTCAGGAACTTCCCCCGTCGGCTCCAAAGGTTCCCGGCCCGGCGGAACCAGGTATTTCAGATATGCCGTTCCGGTACTCCGTGATGCTGAGTAGGGTTCCTGTTGCGCAAGGGCGAAGTGTCGTACGGGGATGGACAGGGGAAGATGGCCGCGGGCTTATTCGAGGGGCAGTATGTGTGGCATCCGGCGGCCGACGACCGCAGACTCGCGAGCGTCTGCGTGGATGTCCGGGCCGGCCGCTATCTGAGTGCCCACGAAGCTCTGGCGGAGACTCGCGCCGACTTCGCATTACGGGCCCACCGCTCCCTGGTCCTCGCCTCCGAGGCCGCCGACTCCGACCTCGCCGAACGCTGGCTGGGCGAGGAGCAGACCCCCGAGGCCGCGCTGATGTGGGCCCGCGTCGCCGTGCTGCGGGCGCTGCGCGCGGCGGACGCCAAGGACGACCGGGCCGAGGCCCTGGAACGCATAGCGCTGACCGCCTGCGACCGGGCCGCGACGATGGACCGGGCGGATCCCACGCCCTGGGTCGCCCGGCTCTCGATGGCCCGGCTGCACGATCTGCGCGACCCCGCACCGCAAGGGCTGCTGACCCAGCCGCCCGGTCCCTGGCGCCTGTTCTCGCACATCGTCCGCCTCGATCCCTGGAACCGGGAGGGTCATCACCGGTTCCTGGCGTTCTTCTTCACGCGGTACGGCGGTTCCGTGAACGCCGCCTGGGACGTCGCCGCCTTCCTCGGCCAGCGCGCCCCCGCCACCTCGCCGCTGCGGATGCTGCCGCTGGTGGCCCTGGTGGAGAGCTACAACCCCTCCCAGTTGCTGGTCGACCGCACCTGGGAGCAGCCGCAGTGGCGCTCCACGGCGCTCGCGATCTACCAGAACTGGCTTCCGGAGGTGTCCGGATACCGCTTCACGCCGGTGCTCGACCTGGCGTATCTGGCGCACGCCCTGTTCATGGCGCAGCGCGAGTTCGAGGCGCGCGCGGTCCTGATGGCCATGGGGCCGTACGCGTGCCGCATGCCGTGGAGCGTGTTCGGCGAACCCGAGGAGCAGCTCTCCCGCGCCCGTCGAGCCTGCGGCCTGCCCGTGCCGGGAGCCGCCTGACCGGCCACCGCCCTCCCTGACGACCTGCACCCCCCACCCAGAGAAAGGTCAGCTGTGTCAGAACGCATATCGGCCCCACGCCGGAGAGCCCGCGCCGGAGAGGATTCCGTCGCCCTCGACGACGACGCGACACTTCACGCGATGGGATATCCGCGAAAACTCACCCGCCGATTCCAGGCGTTCGACAATTTCGCGATCTCCTTCACCATCATCAACATTATCTCCGGTATTTTCTCGTCCTTCGGATTCGGAATGAACGCGGGCGGTCCGCGCATTCTCGTGTTCGGCTGGATCGGCGTCTCCGTGATGGTGCTCTTCATCGGTGCGGCGATGGCGGAGGTCGCCTCCGCCTATCCGACCAGCGGGGCGCTCTACTTCTCCGCCGGGAAGCTCGCCAAGCGGCACAAGGGTGCCTGGTCCTGGTACACCGGGTGGCTGAATTTCGTGGGCCAGGTGGGCGGCACCGCCGCCACCGGATACGCGGCCGCCACCTTCATCCAGGCGTTCATCGCCCTGCAGTGGCACTCGTACGAGCCGACCGCCCAGCAGACGGTCCTGATCACGGGTCTGATCATCGTGCTCCAGGGTTTGGCCAATACCTACACCGTCCAGCTGGTCGCCCTGCTCAACCGGATCTCCGTGTGGTGGCTGCTGATCGGGCTCGTAGTGATCGTGAGCACACTCATCGTGATGCCCGACGACCACCAGTCGGCCTCGTTCGTCACGCATTTCGCGAACAACACCGGTTTCACGAACGGGATTTACGGCGGCATGCTCGGTCTGCTGGTCACCAGCTGGACCTTCACCGGCTTCGACGGCAGCTTCCACATGTCCGAGGAAACGGTGCGTGCCACGGTCAACGCGCCGAAGGGGATCACCCGTGCGATCGGCTATTCGGCGATCACCGGACTCATCCTGATGCTCGCCCTTGTGTACAGCATCCACGATTATGACCAGGTGGCCGGTTCGTCGGCGCCGCCCGTGCAGATCCTCATCGATGGGCTTGGCATGGGCATGGCAAAGTTCATCCTGCTGATCGTGATCGGGTCCATGCTCTTCTGCGGTCTGGCCAACCTGACCAGCAACACCCGGCAGATCTTCGCCTTCTCCCGGGACGGCGCGATGCCCGGCTCCCGCTGGTGGCACTCCGTCTCGCCCCGCACCCGTACCCCCGTCAAGGCCGTCTGGCTGGCCGTCGCCTGCTCGCTGGCGCTCGTCCTGCCCGGCTGGTGGTCGCACACCGCCTTCACCGCCATCGTCAGCGTCAACGTCGTCGGACTCTTCCTGGCCTACGCCGTGCCGATCTTCCTGCGGCTGCGGCTCGGCGACGAGTTCCAGCCCGGCCCCTGGCACCTGGGCCGCTGGAGCAAGCCCGTCGGCTGGGTGGCCGTGACCTGGATCCTCGCCAGCAGCGTGCTCTTCATGCTGCCGCAGGTCTCGCCGATCACCGGGGACACCTTCAACTACGCCTCGATCGCCCTGGCCGTCGTGCTGATCATCGCCACGGTGTGGTGGTTCGCCACGGCGCGCCGCCGTTTCCAGGGCCCCGTCAGCTACGGCCGCCCCGACGAGGTCGCCGCCATGGACCTCGTCTGATCGACCGTCATCCTCGGCCCCGGCACCCGCCGGGGCCGAGGCGTCGCAGGTCATGCCAGTGGTCCCGACCAATATTGGTAGGCGCGGCACGGGCCGAAGTGCTGGCAGAAGTCGGCCTCCGGCGTCCATAGTTGGCGCACAACCGAGCATTGGGCCCGCCCGTTCCGGACACCTGGGGGTTCTCCACCCATGAGCAGAGCCGAACAGCCGTCCCGCAGAACCGTCCTGGCCGCCGCGGTCGCCGCGGCGGCGGTGGGGGCCGCCGGCCCGTCGGCCGCCGCCGCCCCGGCCCGCCGGGCCAAGGCGTCCGGCGGTCTCGTCGACAACCGCGCCTGGACCTCCTACAGCGACTGGCGCGGTGGCACCGCGCGGGGCACGCGGGCCGTGCCGGGCGCGCGTCCGGGCCTGGTGATCGTCTCCCCGGCCGGCACCACGGACTACACCGACCCGCACACCGGCAAGACCGCCACCTGGGAGTACGCGACCTGGACCACACCGGTCCACCGGCTCGCCGTCCCGTCCACGGGGGCCATCGCCTCCTGGAACGCGCACACCCCGGCCGGCACCTGGCTCCAGGTGGAGCTGACCGGGACGTACTCGGACGGCACGGACACCCCCTGGTACGTGATGGGCCGCTGGGCCGCCGGCGAACAGGACATCCGGCGCACCTCCGTGGACGATCAGACCGACGGCCGCAGCAGCATCTGGACGGACACCTTCTCCATCGACGACGCGGCCTCCGGCCTGCGTCTCGTCTCGTACCGGCTGCGCCTGACCCTCTACCGCACCCCGGGCTCCAGGATCACGCCGACCGTGTGGCGGCTCGGCGCGATGGGCTCCGACATCCCGGACCGGTTCACGGTCCCCGCCTCCACGCCGGGGCTCGCCCAGGAGCTGAAGGTCCCGCGCTACTCGCAGGAGATCCACGCCGGCCAGTACCCCGAGTACGACAACGGCGGCGAGGCCTGGTGCAGCCCCACCTCCTCGCAGATGATCATCGAGTACTGGGGGCGCAGGCCCACCGCCGAGCAACTCGCCTGGGTCGACCCGACGTACGCCGACCCGCAGGTGTGCCACGCGGCCCGCTACACCTACGACCACCAGTACGCCGGCTGCGGCAACTGGCCCTTCAACGCCGCCTACGCGGCGACGTACAAGGACCTCCAGGGCGTGGTGACCCGGCTTGCCTCGCTCACCGACCTGGAGACGCTGATCGCCGCCGGAATTCCGGCCATAACGTCCCAGTCGTTCCTCAAGTCCGAGCTGACGGGGGCGGGTTACGGCACCTCGGGCCACCTCATGACCGTCATAGGGTTCACCGCGGACGGCGATGTGATCGCCAACGATCCGGCGTCACCCGGCGACGACGCGGTGCGCAGGGTCTACAAGCGCTCCGAGTGGGAGAACATCTGGCTCCGGACCAAGCGCTACAACGCCTCCGGGAAGGTCGTCTCCGGAACCGGCGGGGTCTGCTACCTGTACTTCCCAGCGCATCCCTCGTCGCGGCAGCGCAAGGCGCTCGCGGCGGTCGGCGTCCGGTGATCCGAGGGGCGGCCCCCGGCAGTGGGGGCCGCCCGTCCGGGCTCAGCCCTGGACCGGATCCACCACCCAGTCCGGGTGGTTCGGCATCGGCGGTGTCGTCGCGCCGAACAGCCACGGCCGCAGGAAGCCGTCGAGGTCCTGGCCGGCGACCTTCGAGGCCAGGCCGATGTAGTCCTCGGTACTCGCGGTCCTGCCGCGGTACTTGGTGACCCAGGCCCGCTCGATCCTCCCGAACGTCTCCTGGCCGACCTTCTCGCGCAGCGCGTACAGCACCAGCGCCGAGCCGTCGTAGCGCATGCGCTTGAAGAGGTTCGGCTCGGTGGGCTCGGCCGGGGCGCCGTAGTCGTGGCGCCACTGGTCGTGGCTCGCGTACGCCGTCCTCATGGTGTCCTCGAAGCTCACTCCGCCGTGCGCCTCCGAGTACAGCCGCTCGTAGAAGCGGGCGTGACCCTCGCTCAGCCACAGGTCGGACCAGGTCTTGATGCCGACGCTGTCGCCGGTCCACTGGTGGGCCAGCTCGTGCACCAGATTGCGCTCGGCGCTGACCCGGTCCCCGAGCAGGTCGGCCTTGGGGACCAGGGAGAGCGTCTGCGTCTCCAGGGCGACACCCAGATCGGTGTCGCCGACGAGAACGCCGTACCGGTCGAAGGGGTACGGGCCGAGCCGCTCCTCCAGCCACGCGATGTGTTCGGTGGTCAGCTTGCGGTACTGCTCGGTCGGCGCGACCAGGTCGTCCGGGACCACGTCACGGACCGGCAGTCCGTGCGGCCCGGTGTTGTCGACGAAGGTGAACCGGCCGATCGCCAGCTGGGCGAGCTGGGTGGCGACCGGCTGCTCGGAGTCGTACGTCCACCGCACGCGCCCGTCGGCCCGCTCGGTGCGGTCGGTGAGCCTGCCGTTGGCCACGGCCGTCAGCCCGGCCGGGGTGGTGACGCGGAAGGTGATCGGGGCCCGCCGACTGGGGTGGTCGTTCGACGGGAAGATCATCTTGGCGCCGTTCGGCTGGGGATAGAGCACCGTGCCGTCCGGCGTCGGGATCCAGCCGTAGTCCTCGATCGCGTCGTCACGGTGGCGTATCCGAGTGGGATCGGCGGTGTAGGTGACCTTGACGGTGAAGGCCCTGCCCCGGGCGAGGGGCGTCTTCGGGGTGACCACCAGTTCGTCGCCGTCCCGCTCGGCGGCGGCCGTCCTGCCGTTCACGGTCACGGTGTGCAGGGTGTTGCCGGCGAAGTCCAGATCGAAGCGGGACAGGGCCTGGGTCGCGGTCGCCCTGACCGTCGTGGACGCCTCGAAGGGCGTCTTCGGTGCCTGCCAGTCGAAGTCGAGGGTGTAGCGGCTCACCTCGTAGCCGCCGTTGCCGTCCAGCGGGAAGACCGGGTCGCCGAGCCCCGGCGCGCCGGGGGACGGGACGTCGGAGGGCGAGGAGGCTGCCTGCGAGACCGGGCCCGTGAAGGCGGCCGCCACGGTGATCGCCGCCGCCAGGGCGAGGCGAGCTCTGCGGCGAGGCGTCCGGAACGTGCTCATCGGGGACCTTTCGGTTGGCTGACCGGGATCGTGTGATGAGACGCACACGCGGAGCGCACCGTTGTGGAATCCTGCGGGATTCGAAGGTGGTCGAAGCGTGGACGTGACCCAGGTCTCTACCGGTGGGAGCGGCTCCGGTGGCAAGGTGGTCGGGTCGGTGGGGAGCCGACGGGAGGCGGGGGGTTCCACCGCACCACTACGTCAGCGAGATGCCATGACCGCGAGCTCCGCCACCGCCCCTCGTCTCCGCGCGCGCACGGGCGGCCCCAAGGACGACGGCCCGAAGATCGTCGAGCACGCCGTGGGCTGGATCCTCGTGGTGGTCGTGGCGATGCTGGTGACGCAGCTCGGTCTGCTCTGAGCCGTCACACCCCCAAGAGCTCGCGGCGAGGCCCGCGGCGGTCCGCAAGCAGCGGCAGGCCCCCGCCCTGCGGCCGGGCTGCCGCTCCCGCCTCGCGGTGACCGGTTGCCGACCGCACCCGAATGAGCGGTCGGCATGGTTCTGCCATACTGCGCATGTTCCGTCGGCAGTTGGAGACCAGGGCCGAAATTGAATAATAGTCAACAGCGCGGCGTCGACCGTCCCCGGGTGCGGGGCACCGACCGCTCATTGGCGCGCCGCGCCGAACTCATCGCCATCGGACGGAAGTTGTTCGCCGACACGTCGTACGACGCGTTGTCGATGGATGACATCGCACGTCAGGCGCATGTCGCCAAGGGATTGATCTACTACTACTTCAAGTCCAAGCGCGGCTACTACCTCGCCATCGTCGAGGACTCGGTCGCGGACCTGGTCTCGCGGGCCGCCGACGGTGCGGAGCTGCCTCCGGTGGAGCGGGTGCACCGCACGATCGACGGCTATCTCCGCTATGCCGAGCACAATCAGGCCGCCTATCGCACGATCATCACCGGCGGCGTCGGCTTCGACACCGAGGTGCAGGCGATACGCGAGGGCGTGCGCGAGGTCATCGTCGAGACGATCGCCGAAGGGGCGTACGGCAGGGGCCGGACAGGGCCGCTGCCCCGGATCGCCCTGCTGGGCTGGCTGCACAGTGTGGAGGGAGCCACCCTCGACTGGATCGGCCACCAGACGCTGCCGCGCGAGACGATGCGCGAGCTGCTCGTGAAGATGCTGGGCGGCACGATGCGCGCCGTCGAGGAACTCGACCCCTCGTACGTGGCCCCACCCGGCGCCCGCAGGGACGGCTGACCGAACGGCGGACCCTCTGCGGGGGCGGGCCGGCGAAGGCGCGCCCGTCGTGGACGGTGTCCTGCCCGGCCGGCCGGCCGGCGAAGGGGCGGACACCGTGGCCGGTGCCCGCCCCGAGTCGCTTTCGCCGAAGGCTAGTTGATCGACCTGATCAGCTCGCCGTTCGAGGTGTCGCCGCTCAGCTCCCAGAAGAAGGTGCCGCCCAGGCCCTGCGCGTTCTTGTAGCTCATCTTGCCCGCGATGGTCGACGGGGTGTCGTAGCTCCACCAGTTGGTGCCGCACTTGGCGTACGCGGTGCCGGCGACCGTGCCGGTCGCGGGGCACTTCGTCTTGAGCACCTTGTAGTCGTCGATGCCCTGCTCGTACGTGCCCGCCGCCGGGCCGGTCGCCGTGCCGCCCGGCGCCGCCTGGGTCACACCGGTCCACCCGCGCCCGTAGAAGCCGATGCCGAGCAGCAGCTTCGAGGCGGGAATGCCCAGCCCCTTGAGCTTCGCGATGGTCGCCGAGGTGTAGTAACCCGCCTTCGGAATACCGGTGTAGGAGTTGAGCGGCGAGTGCGGGGCGGTCGGGCCCGCCGCGTCCCAGGCGCCGAAGAAGTCGTACGTCATCGGGTTGTACCAGTCGACGTACTGTGCCGCGCCCGCGTAGTCCGCCGCCTCGATCTTGCCGCCCGCGGTGGCGTCGGCCGTGATCGCCGCGGTGACCAGGTTGCCGCTGCCGAACTTCGCCCGCAGCGCCGACATCACGTTCTTGAACGCCGCCCTGCCGCTGGTGTCGCAGGACAGGCCGCAGGAGTTGGGGTACTCCCAGTCGATGTCGATGCCGTCGAAGACGTCCGCCCACTTGGAGTTCTCGACCAGGTCGTAGCAGGACTGGGCGAACGCGGCCGGGTTCCTGGCGGCCTCGGTGAAGCCGCCCGACCAGGTCCAACCACCGAAGGACCAGAGGACCTTGAGGTTCGGGTGCTTCTTCTTCAGCTTGCGCAGCTGATTGAAATTGCCGCGCAGGGGCTGGTCCCAGGTGTCGGCGGTGCCGTCCACGGACTGGTCGGCGGTGTACGCCTTGTCCGTGGCCGCGTAGGCGTCGCCCATGGCGCACTTGCCACCGGTGACGTTGCCGAAGGCGTAGTTGATGTGGGTCAGCTTGGCGGCGGAGCCGGACGTCTCGACGTTCTTGACGTGGTAGTTCCGGTCGTAGACGCCCCACTCGGTGAAGTAGCCGACGACCTTGGAGCCGGCCGCGGCCGCGCTCTGTGCGCCGACGGTGCTCGTGGTTCTCGCGGTTCCGGTCTCGGTGGCCGTAGCCGTTCCGGCGCCGGCCAGCAGTCCGGCTCCGAGGACGGCGCAACATGCGGCGGACACCAGTGCCCGGAGTGAAGTGCCCTTGGGGCGAACGGAGTCGAGGAGCTGAGGGAGGGCGCGGGGTCGGTGTGGTCTGAGCATCGGTTCTCCTCGTGGGGGAGGGGAGTGTGGGGGATGGTGCTGTGACCTTCCGGCGGCCGCGCGGCGGCCTGCCGATCGCCAATTGGCATGAACGCGGTGAGGCGTTGAGGGAACAGTAGGAGGACTAGACCATTGCGTCAATGGTTCGGACCAATTCGCCACCGCGTCGGCGGACGGCCGTCATCCGGTGAAGGGGTGCCTCCGTTCGGGCATACTCACCGCGCCACAGCCGCTGATCGGCGGGTTCCGCGATCCGGACCGGGAGCATCGGCTGGGCCGGGTGAGACCCGGCGGCACCGCCCCACCCGGGTGCGTGTTCGCCTTTGTGCCCGAACAGGGAGGAGCGTCACCATGCCCGACCGCGTCCCGGCGCCGGTGGACCGTCAACTGCCCACGGACGAGGCCCGGGAGCTGCTCTCGCTCGTCCGTGACATCGCGCGGCGCGAGATCGCTCCGAAGGCGGCCGAGGAGGAGGACGCCGGGCGCTTCCCGCGCGAGGTCTTCCGGCTGCTCTCGGATTCCGGACTGCTCGGACTGCCGTACGACTCCGACCACGGTGGCGGGTCCCAGCCGTACGAGGTCTACCTCCAGGTCCTCGAGGAGCTCGCCGCGGCCCGCCTCACCGTCGGCCTCGGCGTGAGCGTCCATACCCTCGCCTGCCACGCCCTCGCGAACTACGGCACCCCGGAGCAGCGGGCCGGGCATCTGCCCGCGATGCTCGGCGGCGGCCTCCTGGGGGCGTACTGCCTCTCCGAGCCGGCCTCGGGCTCGGACGCCGCCTCCCTGCGGACGAAGGCGGAGCGCCGGGGGGACGACTGGGTGATCACCGGGACCAAGGCGTGGACCACGCACGGCGGGGTGGCCGACTTCTACACCGTGTTCGCGCGCACCGGCGGCGAGGGCCCGAGCGGCATCACGGCCTTCCTGGTGCCCGGCGACGCCGAGGGGCTCAGCGCCGCACCGCCCGAGAGGAAGATGGGCATGAAGGGTTCACCGACCGCACAGGTGCACTTCGACGGCGTGCGGGTCGCCGACAGCCGACGCCTCGGCGACGAGGGGCAGGGCTTCGCGATCGCCCTGTCGGCGCTCGACTCCGGGCGGCTCGGCATCGCGGCCTGCGCGGTCGGCGTGGCCCGGGCCGCGCTGGAGGAGGCCGTCGCGTACGCCACCGGCCGGCGCCAGTTCGGGCGGAGGATCTCGGACTTCCAGGGGATCCGCTTCATGCTCGCGGACATGGCCACCCAGGTCGAGGCCGGCCGTGCGCTCTGCCTGGCCGCGGCACGGCTGCGTGACGCCGGCCGGCCCTTCTCCAAGCAGGCCGCCATGGCGAAGCTGCTGTGCACGGACGCCGCGATGAAGGTCACCACGGACGCCGTCCAGGTGCTCGGCGGGTACGGCTACACGGCCGACTTCCCCGCGGAGCGCTACATGCGCGAGGCGAAGGTCCTCCAGATCGTGGAGGGCACCAATCAGATCCAGCGCATGGTCATCGCGCGTCACCTCGTGGGTCCCGGTCCGCGCTGAGGTCACCTCGTGGGTCCTGTTGCGCGCCGAACTCCGCGCGCGGGTCCTGGCTCACGCCGAACTCGTTCCGAGGGTCGCGGGACGCGTTGAACCGTCCCTCGCCCCGCAGGTCCCGGACCGGGACGAAGCGTGCCTCGGCCCGTGGCTCCCGCACCGGTACGAAGCGCGCCTCGGCCCGCGGTTCCGCGACCGCGCCGAACTGCCCGTACCCGTACATCACGGACGGCGCCGCCAGTCGAGCCCACTCGGGGTCGTGGCGGCCCGGCAGCGTGCGGCCGCGATCGGCCCAGGCGCGCATCAGGGCACGGTAGATGGGCGGATCCTGGGCCGGCGGGGGCGGCGGCGGGAAGGGTGCCCGGTGAACCGATTCTGCCGGAGCCGGGACGAGGATCCGGCGTCGACGCCCGGTCGCGGAGGGTGTGGGGCTCATACCGGGGCAACGCCTGGGCGGGCGGACAGGTCACCGCCCACGGAATCGGGCGTGCGTTCGCGGGCGGACCCCCAGGGGGCCGCCCGCGGAGCGCGCTGTCTGGCCGGGGACCTGTATCTGACGTACCGTCAACTCTGCCGCCGGGGGCCGTACCCTCCGGGCGACGTCGACTGCCGCGCTCCCTGGGAGGCCTGACGTGACCGACGACCGCCCCGTCCCCCTCGACGAGTACCCCGTGCACCAGGTCCCGCTGTCCATGAAGCATGTCGCGAGCGGTGACCGGAACGCGTACGACCGCTGCATCTTCCACGTTCTCGACCACCGGGGCCGGGCCCTGCTGATCCTCGGCCTCGGCGTCTATCCGAACGTCGGCGTGATCGACGCGTACGCCACGCTGCGCCTCGGCGACGCACTGCACGCGGTCCGGGCGTCCGACGCGCTCGGCGACGACCGGATGAACCTGGCCGTGGGACCCCTGCGGATCACCGTCGAGGAGCCGCTGCGCCGGCTGCGGCTCCGCTCGGACGACGACACCCTCTCCTACGACATCACCTGGACCGCCGGCTTCCCCGCCCTCTGGGAGCCGCACCACGTTCAGCGCCGCGGTGGCAGGCTCACCCTGGAGGGCCGCCGATTCGTGCAGGCGGGCGGTGTCGAGGGCGTCATACGCGTCGGCGGCGAGGAGATACCCGTCGGCCCGGGGGAGTGGACCGGCACCCGGGACCGCAGCTGGGGGGTGCGCCCGATCCCGGGGGAGGAGGGCGGCCGGCTCGCCGCCGAGAACCCGACCGAGGGATTCCACTGGATCTGGTGCCCGGTGCGCTTCGAGGACCGCTTCCTGATGGTCGTCGTCCAGGAGGACGCCGACGGGTACCGCTCGCTCAACGACGCGACCCTCGTGCGCGACGGCGCGCGGGACCTCCAACTCGGCTGGCCCCAGGCCGACATCACCTACCGCTCCGGCACCCGGCAGCCCACCTCGGCCGTCCTCCACCTCACCCGCCCCCCGGACCGCAAGCCGCTCGAGCTGGGGGTGGAGGTGCTGGCCTCGTCCCCGCTCGCGGTCGGCGCGGGATATCCGCCGGCCGACGACTGGCAGCACGGCACCTGGCGAGGCCGTGCCTGGACCGACCGTCGCGTCTACGACCTCTCCGATCCGGCCGCCCAGCCCCTCGCCGGTTACGGGGTGACCGACCACGCCGCCCGCTTCACCCTCGACGGGCAGGTCGGGTACGGGATCTTCGAGCACGGCTCGTTCGGCCGCCACGACCCGAGCGGCTTCACCGGGTTCGACTCGGTCGCGCCCTGAGAGGAGTGGAGAGATGTCCACTGCGCCCCGCCCGCGCACGACCACCCGTGACCCCGAGGAGCTCGCGCGTCGGCTCACCGCCTGGCTGGGCACCCGCCTCCCGGGCGCCGAGGTGGTCGACGTGACCGTCCCGGAGTCCAACGGCATGTCCAGCGAGACCCTGCTCTTCGCCGTCGAACACCCCGAACCGCCGCTGCGGGACTGTGCGTTGAGACTCGCCGCGGACCCGGCCGCGTACAGCGTGTTCCCCGTGTACGACATGGTGCGGCAGTACCGCACGATGCGCCTCGTCGGTGAACGCAGCGATCTGCCGGTGCCGCGGGTGCTGTGGCTGGAGGAGGACCCCGGGCCGCTCGGGGCGCCGTTCTTCGTCATGGAACGCGTCGCCGGTCGCGTGCCTCCGGACGTCATGCCCTATACGTACGAGGGCAATTGGCTGCACGCGGCGAGCGACCGCGAACGCGAGCACCTGGAGGCGGCCTCGATCGGGCTCCTAGCCCGGCTGCACGACCAAGTCCCCCTGAAGGAGGCCCACTTCCTCACCCTGCCCGGAGAGGGCAGCCCGCTGCGCCGACATGTGACGGCGCAACGCGCCTACTACGCATGGGTGATCGACGGGCAGTCGCGTTCGCCTCTCATCGAGAGCGCCTTCGACCGGCTGGAGGCGCTCTGGCCGCGCGACGAGGGCGAGGCGGTGCTCAACTGGGGCGACGCGCGCATCGGGAACGTCATCTACGACGGCTTCGACCCCGTCGCGGTGCTCGACTGGGAGATGGCGGCCCCGGCCCCGCGCGAGGTCGACCTCGGCTGGACCGTCTATCTGCACCGCTTCTTCCAGGACCTGACCGTGGGCTTCGGGCAGCCGGGGCTGCCCGGCTTCCTGCGCCGCGACCGCGTCGAGGCACGCTACGCCCGCCTCACCGGCCACACCCCGCGCGACATGGACTTCTACACGCTGTACGCCGCCCTGCGGCACGCGATCGTCATGCTGCGCATCGCCTACCGCCAGGCGCACTTCGGCGAAGTGACCGTCCCCCCGGACCCGGACACACTGATCCTGCACCACGACAGCCTGCGGGCCATGGTGCAGGGCAGCTACGGCAGCTACTGGGATGAACCGGGCGTCGCCCGCTGAGCGCGCGGACCGCTCAGGCGGCCTGGCGCCGCATATCGGGAACACGCATCGGGCGCGAGCCCGGGCCGCCCACGTGGGAGAACGGCTGCGTCCGCCAGTCGAGGCCCTGAGGGAGCGTCAACAGGAGGGCCGTGTCCTGCTCCTGGAGTTCCGCGGACTCGTCCGCGGGCCGCGCCTCGGTGGCCGTGCGGCCCGTGCCCGAGCAGACCGTGAGCCCGAACGGGTTCCACGGTGAGGCGCACAGCGCGTGCTCCGGAAGGACCTCCTCGTCCGCCAGCAGCGCGATCGGCTGCGCGCAGTCCGGGCAGATCACCCGGTACATCTCGAAGGTGTCGTACGCGTCGAACTCATCGCCGTCCAGGGCGTCGGATTCGACACCCTCCGGCTCGGGCTCGAGAACGGACTGCTGCCGCTTGGGCGCGGTACGACCAGGGCGCTTAAGATTCTGCATGGGATTCTCCCCCTCGGGTGGGCCGACAAGGCGCTGCGACCTCGACCACAGCAAGCACTTCCCGTCCCGTCTCTGCGGTAATCACGTGAACATCACGGACCCGGTTGCATCCATGTGTCGTTCGTCACATGCCGACCGCAGGTGCCTGGCCCGGCGGAATTTCTCCGCCGGGTGGCGCACGACTGACTCTAGGCCACATCACAAAGCGGGTATGACCTGCGCCGCTGAGGTATCCGGGGGGATCAACGGCCCTGTAGGTTCTTGCGTCATGGAGGAGCTGGACCGACAGATTGTGCAGCTGCTCGTCGCAGACGGGCGGATGAGTTACACCGACCTGGGCAAGGCCACGGGCCTGTCCACGTCCGCCGTGCACCAGCGGGTGCGCCGGCTCGAGCAGCGCGGCGTCATCCGCGGCTACGCCGCGCAGGTGGACCCGGAGGCCGTCGGGCTGCCCCTGACCGCCTTCATCTCGGTGAAACCCTTCGACCCCAGCGCCCCCGACGACATCGCCGAACGCCTCGCCGGCGTCCCGGAGATCGAGGCCTGCCACAGTGTCGCGGGCGACGAGAACTACATCCTCAAGGTGCGAGTCTCGACCCCGCACGAACTCGAGGAGCTCCTCGGGCGGTTGCGGGCCCTCGCGGGGGTGTCGACGCGGACGACGGTCGTCCTGTCGACGCCGTACGAGGCCCGACCACCCCGCATCTGACGGATCCGCCCGTCCCGCATCCGACGGACCCGCCTGTCCCGCCTCTGACGGACTCACCCGGCCCGGTTCCGACCGGCCCGCGGGCGTTCGGGCGGATCTCCGGGCACGATCACGGGGGCCCGCACGGACGGCCCCGGGCACCGGCCGTGGGCGATCACGCGGGCCCGCCCGGACGGAGACGCCGACCGACCCAGGGCGTGGCCGCGCAGGCTCGCGAGGGGGATCGCAGGGTGATCGCCGGAACCCGCGCGGCGCACCGCGCGGACCCGTCCGTGTGACCGCGCCGACCCGCGTGGACGGCCTCGCGCACCCGTACACGCGACCGCGTCGGCCCGCCGGGACAGCCGTGCGGACCGGCCCCCGTGGCCGCGCCGGCCCGTCCGGGCGGCCGTGCCGGGACCGACCCCGGGGGCGACCCGGCGCCGGCAGGCGCGAGACTGTCCTCCATGAGTGAGAGCACCGCCCCGTCGGACACCGTGCTGCTGCGCGGTGGAGAAGTCCACAGCCCCGCCGATCCCTTCGCCACCGCCATGGTCGTGGAACGGGGACAAGTCGCCTGGGTCGGCTCGGAAGGAGCAGCCGACGCGTTCGCCGACGGGGTCGACGAGGTCGTGGACCTCGAAGGCGCCCTGGTCACCCCGGCGTTCACCGACGCCCATGTGCACACCACCGCCACCGGACTCGCGCTCACCGGCCTCGACCTGTCCGACGCGCCGTCCCTGGAGGCCGCGCTCGCCCTCGTACGCGACTTCGCGGCCGCCCGTCCGGCCGACCGGGTGCTGCTCGGGCACGGCTGGGACGCGGCCCGCTGGCCCGGCGGACGCCCCCCGGCCCGCGCCGAACTCGACGAGGCGACGGGCGGGCGCCCGCTCTACCTCTCCCGCATCGACGTGCACTCCGCGGTGGCCACCAGCGCGCTCCTGGACCTGGTCCCCGGCGTCACGGCACGCGCCGGCTACGCGCCCGACGGGCCGCTGACCCGTGACGCCCACCACGCGGTGCGCGCCGCGGCCCTCGGCGCGATCGGCGGCGGGCAGCGCACCGAGGCCCAGCGCGCCGCGCTCGCCCACGCCGCCTCGCTCGGCATCGGCTCCGTGCACGAGTGCGCGGGCCCCGAGATCTCCTCCGAGGACGACTTCACCGGCCTGCTGCGGCTCGCCGCCGAGGAGCCCGGACCGCGGGTCGTCGGCTACTGGGCCGAGCGCGACGCCGACCGGGCACGGGCCCTCGGTGCCGTCGGCGCGGCCGGTGACCTCTTCGTCGACGGCTCGCTCGGTTCGCACACCGCCTGCCTGCACCAGCCCTACCTCGACGCCGGCCACACGGGCGTCGTCCACCTCGACGCCGACGCCGTCGCCGCGCATGTGGTGGCCTGCACCGAGGCGGGCCTCCAGGCGGGCTTCCACGCCATCGGGGACGCCGCGGTGACCTCCGTGGTCGAAGGCGTCCGCGCCGCCGCCGAGAAGGTGGGCCTGGCCCGCGTGCGCGCCGCCCGGCACCGCGTCGAGCACGCCGAGATGCTCACCCCGGAGACCGTCGCTGGCTTCGCCGAATTCGGCCTCACCGCCTCGGTGCAGCCCGCCTTCGACGCGCTGTGGGGCGGCGAGGACGGTATGTACGCCCAGCGCCTGGGCGCCGAACGGGCCCGCACGCTCAACCCCTTCGCGGCCCTGCTGCGCGCCGGTGTGCCGCTGGCCTTCGGGTCCGACAGCCCGGTCACCCCGCTCGATCCCTGGGGCACCGTCCGGGCCGCCGCCTTCCACCGGACGCCCGAGCACCGGGTGTCCGTGCGCGCCGCCTTCACCGCCCATACGCGGGGCGGCTGGCGGGCCGTGGGACGGGACGACGCGGGCATCCTGGTGCCGGGCGCGCCCGCGGACTACGCCGTGTGGCGCACCGACGAGCTGGTCGTGCAGGCCCCCGACGACCGGGTCGCGCGCTGGTCCACCGACCCCCGCTCCGGCACCCCCGGACTCCCCGATCTGACCCCCGGGAACGACCTGCCCGTCTGCCTGCGCACCGTGGTCGGCGGACGGACGGTATTCGTACGGCCTAACGAGTGATGTCCCGGGGTTCCGGTGTCACGATCATGGCCCGGCACCCTGTCGCGCGACCTGCGCATCCTCCGGGCTGACCAGGGCTTTGAGGGAAAAGGTGCAGATCAAGCCAGTGTTGACAGCCGACGGCAGGTGGCCGGTAGGTTCGGCCGGGTCCACCACCGGACGGCCGACCGGGGAACTTCCGCGCGGCCTCGCAGCGCCGCTGGGTCAGGGGTGGTGTGCCGCACCGGCGCATCGCCACTGGCAGCCAGGCCCAGCGCTCGCGCCACGAGGCGAGGGAACGTTCCGACAAGTCGGCAGGTGCGACCCGGGTGGGGCCCGGACGTTCAGTAGACAACGGCTTTCGGTCGACCCGCAGCCAGCGGGTCCCTGGTCGGCCCGAAGGGCGCCGGGCCCCGATCCGCAGCACACGGTTTCCGCCCCGGAACACAGGTTGCTACCCGGCTCTCGAGGATCCGACACCCCCGTAGGGACGCCGCGACGCAGCAGCGCAGGTTGGGCGCACTATGGTGGACCCCTGCGTACGGATACGAAGGGGCAGCAGTGAACGACGGCGACGGGACCCTCGCGGCGGAAGCCCAGGGGAGGCAGTTCGGCCCGCTCGGCACGGCCTTGGTGATCATTCCGACCTACAACGAGGCGGAGAACATCAAGAAGATCGTCCGCCGGGTGCGATCCGCCGTGCCCGAGGCGCACGTTCTGGTGGCGGACGACAACAGCCCCGACGGCACGGGCAAGCTCGCCGACGAGCTGGCGGCCGATGACGAGAACGTCCAGGTGCTGCACCGCAAGGGCAAGGAAGGGCTCGGCGCCGCCTATCTCGCGGGGTTCCGCTGGGGCATGGAGCACGGCTACGGCGTGCTCATCGAGATGGACGCCGACGGCTCCCACCAGCCGGAGGAACTTCCCCGCCTGCTGACCGCCCTCAAGGGCGCCGACCTGGTGCTCGGTTCGCGCTGGGTTCCCGGCGGCCGGGTGGTGAACTGGCCCAAGTCCCGCGAGTTCATCTCGCGAGGCGGCAGCCTCTACTCCCGTGTGCTGCTCGACGTACCGATCCGGGACGTGACCGGCGGCTACCGTGCCTTCCGGGCCGAGACCCTCAAGGGCCTCGGCCTCGGTGAGGTCGCCTCCCAGGGCTACTGCTTCCAGGTGGACCTGGCCCGCCGGGCGGTGAAGGCCGGGTTCCACGTCGTCGAGGTCCCCATCACCTTCGTCGAGCGCGAGCTGGGCGACTCCAAGATGAGCCGCGACATCCTCGTGGAAGCGCTGTGGCGCGTCACCACGTGGGGTGTGGGGGAGCGGGTCGGGCGCATCACGGGCCGCAAGCGGTCCTGACCCGCGGGAGCGGCCCACGGGCCGCTCTGACGCCCGGGACGGGCCCGGTTCGCTGCGGTTCCCCGGCGGGGACTGATCATCAGCTTATCCCGTACTGAGGCGGGCCCAGGCACACTGGGAGCATGACGACAGGCGCTCCGACCCCCACCCACCCCGCCCGCCCGCGGCGCTCGCGGCTGCGTACCTTCCTGCCGCTCGGTGTCGCGGTGTGGCTGGTGCTGGAGATCTGGCTGCTGACGATGGTCGCGCGCGCCACGAGCGGCTTCACGGTGTTCCTGCTGCTGGTCGCCGGGTTCGTGCTGGGCGCCGTGGTCATCAAGCGGGCCGGCCGCCGCGCCTACAGGAACCTCAGCCAGACGCTGCAACAGGCGCAGAGCGGTGTCACGCCCACGAGCGAGGGCGGCCGGGGCAACGGCCTGATGATGCTAGGCGGTGTGCTCCTGATGATCCCGGGCCTGATCTCCGACGCGGTCGGCCTGCTCCTGCTGGTTCCGCCCGTTCAGAAGGGCCTCAGCCGCTACGCGGAGCGGACCTTCGACCGCAGGATGCGTGTGGCCGCCCCCGGAACCGTCGGCGACGCCTTCCAGCAGGCCCGTATCCACCGCCCCGACGGCAAGGTGGTCCAGGGCGAGGTCATCAGGAACGACGACCCGCGCGAGCCCGACGGCCACTATCCGCCGCTGAACGGCTAGCCCCGCCGGCGCCGGCGGGGGAAGCCCGCCGGCCGCGGGGCCCGGTCGAGCCGAGTCGCTTGACGCGGCGTGCGTCAGGCGGACGCTGCCCGGCGCGCGTCCGGCCGGCGCTGCCGCCGAAGTGCCCGACGCTGCCGCCGAAGTACGGCGAACGGCGCCCCGGAATTCACCGGAACGCACGAGACCGCGGGCCCCGTACGTGATGTACGGTGCCCGCGGTCTCGGCGTGCGTTGTGTATGCCGCTCAACCCTCGGAGGGGTTACGCGGACTTGCGGCTGTCCCGCGGATGCACCGCGATGTTCATCGCGCCGGAGCGAAGAACGGCCAGACGCTCCTCGAGGACCTCTTCGAGCTCCTCGCGAGTGCGCCGCTCCATCAGCATGTCCCAGTGCGTGCGCGCGGGCTTCGCCTTCTTCTCCTCAGGGCCGTCGCCGTCGACGAGAAGTGCCTGGGCCCCGCAGACCTTGCACTCCCACTCCGGCGGAATTTCGGCCTCCACCGAGAAGGGCATCTCAAAGCGGTGCCCCTTCTCGCATGCGTACTCCACGGCCTGGCGCGGGGCCAGGTCGATGCCGCGGTCCGTCTCATAGCTGGTCACTACGAGGCGTGTGCCGCGAAGAGCTCGCTCACTCATGAATCGTGCCTCCCGGGCTTGTCGCCCACAGGACAGGTGTCGCTGTCGTCGTCATCCGGTCAACGTCCGGTCGGCGGTAAAGATTCCCGTTACGGGTCATGCGTCGCCGTCGTAGCCGCCCCTTGTTGTACCCACCGTCGCCCGGTTTGTCACATCTGGCATCAGATGTCACCCAACGCTTCAGTATCATTGACGCGCAGTAACGGTACGCCAGGCAGGCCAAACGCGTACACTACCGCTCTTTGGCCCCGGACGCTAAATCCTCTCGGGTACGGGATTGCCCGCGTCGCGGATCGCCTCCCGGATCGGGACCCGCGCGAGCAGGACGAATCCGAGGGCGAAGAAGACCACGAGCGAGATGATGGCGTCCCGATAGCTTCCCGTCAGCTGGTAGGTCAACCCGAACAGCAGAGGGCCGAGCCAGCTCATTCCGCGGTCGCTCATCTCGTACGCCGAGAAGTACTCGGCCTCCTTGCCGCTCGGTACGAGATGCGAGAACAGGGAGCGCGACAGCGCCTGGCTGCCGCCCAGGACCAGTCCGATGCCGGCGGCGAGGACGAAGAACCACACGGGCGCGCCCGCGGGCAGGAAGTACCCGGCGCCGAGGGTGAGCGTCCAGGCGACGAGCGAACCGAGGATGGTGCGTTTCGCGCCGTACGTGCGGGCCAGCCGGCCCATGCCGAGCGCACCCCCGACCGCGAGCACCTGGACCAGGAGTACGGCCACGATCAGGGTCGACTGGCTGAGGCCCAGCTCCTCGGAGCCGTAGACCGAGGCCTGCGAGATGACCGTCTGGATGCCGTCGTTGTAGATGAGGTAGGCGAGCAGGAAGGAGAGCGTGAGCGGTTTGCCGCGCATGTCGCGCAGCGTGGCGGCCAGCTGCCGCCATCCGTGCGCGGACGCCTGTCCGGTGGAGGCCGTACGGCGGTCGCGCAGCCGCCTCAGCGGTACGAGGGTGAAGGCGCCCCACCAGACACCCGCGGAGGCGAGACAGATCCGCACGGCCGTCGCCTCGGAGACGCCGAAGCTGTCGTGGGCCGTGAACAGGATCAGGTTCGCGACCAGGACCAGCGCGCCCGCCGCGTATCCGAAGGCCCAGCCCCGGGAGGAGACGGCGTCGCGCTCGTCGGGCGGGGCGATCTGCGGCAGGTAGGAGTTGTAGAGGACCATCGAGACGGCCAGCGAGGCGTTCGCGACGATCAGCAGCAGCCCGCCCAGCAGATAGCGGTCGCCGTCCAGGAAGAACATGCCCGCCGTGGCTCCGGCGCCCAGATAGGCCGCCGCGGCGAGCAGTGGTTTCTTGCGGCCCGTGCGGTCGGCGGCCGCGCCCGCGATCGGCATCACGAAGATCGACAGGATGACGGAGGCGGAGACCGCGTACGCGAAGAAGGAACCGGCGCGGACCGGGACCCCCAGGGGATGGACGAACCCGTCCGCGTCCGCCGCGTGCTTGGCGACCGCTGTCAGATAGGGGCCGAGGAACACGGTGAGCACGCTCGTCGAATAGACGGAGCAGGCCCAGTCGTAGAAGTACCAGCCGCGTTGTTCTCGCCGGCGTTCGGCGGCATCCTCCGCCGCCCCCGCCCGCACGGTGTCCGTGCTCACCCGTGCCCTCGCTTCTCCGTGAACGGACCGCGCGAGGAGGCTCAGAACCAGGTGCCCCGGTCTTCCAGGACCTTGCGCAGCGTGTCGATGTGATCGGTCATGATGCCATCGACTCCCAGGTCCAGGAGCCGGTGCATGCGTTCCGGTTCGTTCACGGTCCACACATGCACCTGAACCCCGCGCGCGTGGGCGGCCCGTACGAAGCTGCGGTCCACCACCGGCACACCCGACTGGGTCTCGGGCACCTGGGCCGCGACGGCGGAGCGGCGGACCGCGGCCGGTACGCCCCACGAGCGCAGCCGCAGGTTGAGCACTCCGCGGGTGCCGAAGGACGTGGCCAGGCGCGGCCCGGCCCGATGCTGGGCGCGGACCACGCGCGCCTCCGAGAACGAACCGACGCAGACCCGGTCCCACGCGTCGCTGCGGCCGATCAGATCGAGCAGCGGGAGGAGGGCGGGTTCGGCCTTGACGTCGACGTTCCAGCGCACCTCGGGGAGCTCTTCGAGCAGTTCCTCGAAGAGGGGGACCGGCTCCTCGCCCGCCACGCGCGCCTGGCATACGTCGTCCCAGGGGAGGTCCGCGATCCGGCCCGCGCCGTCCGTGACCCGGTCCAGGGTCGTGTCGTGGAAGGCGACCAGCCTGCCGTCGGCCGTGGCGTGCACATCGGTCTCGACGTAGCGGTATCCGGCGTTCACCGCCCGCCGGAACTGGGTCAGTGTGTTCTCCAGACCGTCCGCCGACCCGCCGCGGTGCGCGAAGGGGATCGGGCCGGGATGGTCGAGGTACGGGTGAAGGGTGCGGGTGCTCACCCGGGCAGTATGGCGCGCTCCGGGTGACCGGTGGCAACGACCGCGCTGCCGACCGGTGCCGGACGGGCGGCGAACACGCGCAGGAAGAGCTGGGCGAGGGGTCCGATGGCGACGGCGTAGAGCACCGTGCCGACGCCGACCGTGCCGCCGAGCGCGAAGCCGCTCGCGACGACGGTCACTTCGAGGACCGTGCGCACCAGGCGGACCGAGCGGCCCGTACGCCGGTGCAGTCCCGTCATCAGGCCGTCGCGGGGACCCGGGCCGAAGCTGGCGGAGATGTAGAGGCCCGTCGCCACACCGTTCAGCACGATGCCCGCCACCAGCAGCGGAATCCGTACGGCCAGGGCGTGCGCGTCCGGGACCAGCGCGAGGGTGCCGTCCATGGCGATGCCGACCACGAAGACGTTGGAGACGGTGCCGAGGCCGGGGCGCTGACGCAGCGGGATCCACAGGAGCAGCACCGCGGCGCCGACGATGATCGACACCACGCCGATCGTCAGACCGGTCAGCTCGGCGAGACCCTGGTGCAGCACGTTCCACGGCTCCAGCCCGAGACCCGCTTCCACGAGGAGCGCCGAGCTCGCGCCGTACAGGGCGAGGCCGGCGTAGAGCTGGACGAGGCGGCGGGGGAGCCGTCCTGGTCCGGGAGCCTCGGCAGGTGCGGACTCGGAACGTGTGGACACGGGATGCCCCCCAGTGGTGGTAGTGGCCTGGCGCATGACACTCTGTGGCTTGAGAAGTGGTCGCATCCATGGCCAATTCGGGGAAGGTGGACTGGAATCATGGCGCAGTGGACTTCGGCGGTGGGGGCCGCACAGCTCGCCCGGCTCCTCAACTCCCAGCAGGAGCGCCCCGCGGGCCCGGGCACCCGTCGTCCGCCCGCGTATCGCGCGCTCGCCGACGGCGTCCGGCTGCTCGTGCTCGAAGGGCGGGTCCCGGTCGCCGCGCGGCTGCCCGCCGAGCGGGAGCTGGCGCTGGCCCTGTCCGTCAGCCGTACGACCGTCGCCGCGGCCTATGAGGCGCTGCGCGCCGAGGGCTTCCTGGAGTCCCGCCGCGGAGCAGGCAGCTGGACCGCTGTCCCCGCCGGGAATCCGCTGCCCGCGCGCGGTCTGGAGCCGCTGCCTCCCGAGACCCTCGGGTCGATGATCGATCTCGGCTGCGCGGCGCTCCCCGCGCCCGAGCCGTGGCTGACCCGCAGCGTGCGGGGTGCCCTGGAGGAGCTGCCGCCGTACGCGCACACGCACGGCGACTACCCCGCCGGACTGCCCGCGCTGCGCGCCATGCTCGCCGAGCGGTACACGGCGCGCGGGATTCCGACCATGCCCGAGCAGATCATGGTGACCACCGGAGCGATGGGCGCGATCGACGCGATCTGTCATCTCTTCGCCGGCCGTGGCGAGCGCATCGCCGTCGAGTCGCCCTCGTACGCCAACATCCTCCAGCTGATGCGTGAGGCCGGTGCCCGGCTGGTGCCCGTCGCCATGGCCGAGGGACTGGCCGGCTGGGACATGGACCGCTGGCGCCAGGTTCTGCGTGACGCGGCCCCCCGGCTCGCCTATGTCGTCGCCGACTTCCACAACCCGACCGGGGCGCTCGCCGGCGAGGACCAGCGGCGCGGCCTGGTGGACGCGGCGCGCTCGGCGGGCACCGTCCTGGTCGTCGACGAGACGATGAGCGAACTGCATCTGGACGAGGGACTGGAGATGCCGCGGCCCGTGTGCGGCTTCGACCCGTCGGGCTCGACCGTGATCACCGTGGGCTCGGCGAGCAAGGCCTTCTGGGCGGGTATGCGGATCGGCTGGGTGCGGGCCGCCCCCGACGTCATCCGCAGCCTGGTCGCCGCGCGCGCGTACGCCGACCTGGGCACGCCCGTGCTGGAGCAGCTCGCCGTGAACTGGTTGCTCAGCACGGGGGGCTGGGAGCAGGCGGTCGACATCCGGCGCGGCCAGGCCCGCGAGAACCGCGACGCCCTCGTCGCGGCCGTCCGCAGGGAGCTGCCCCGGTGGGAGTTCTCGGTGCCGCACGGAGGCCTCACCCTGTGGGTGCGCACGGGCGGTCTGTCCGGGTCGCGGCTGGCCGAGGTCGGTGAGCGCGTGGGCGTGCGTGTTCCCTCGGGGCCCCGGTTCGGGGTGGACGGCGCCTTCGAGGGGTATGTGCGGCTGCCGTTCACCGTGGGCGGGGCGGTCGCGGAGGAGGCGGCGACGCGGCTGGCCGCGGCTGCCCGGCTGGTGGAGACCGGCGCGAACGGAGGGGACGAAGGGCCGCGCACGTTCGTGGCGTAGTGGCTCGGAGGCGGGAGCGGCACGCGTGACGGACGGGCCGGAGACTCTCCAGGAGTCTCCGGCCCGTCCGTCACGCACGCGACAAGACCTCGGGGGAACCGGCCCTACCCTTCCGCCACCGCGACTTCGGCGACCCCGGCGACCTCCGAGGGGACCTGTGCCGTGTCTCCCGGAGTGGTCCGCTCCGGGAGGAGGTCGAGCACCGCACGCCGGTGCGTCTCGCTCGTCGCGTCGTCGTACGGGTCGGGGGTGGCCGGGACCTGGAGGCGCAGGACGGGCCCCGTGCCCAGGCGGGCGTAGCCGCGGCCGGGCGGGACGTCCCGGGTCGGCGTGGTGTGCGGGGGCGCTCCCAGGACCGATTCCAGCTGGGCGGCCGAGGCCGGCCCGAGCACCACGCGCGCGCGGGTGTGCTGGCGTACCGCGTCGCTGAGGAATTCGAGGTGCTCGAAGTGCTCGGCGACCACCACCGTGACGCCCGCCGCGCGGCCGTGCCGCAGCGGAATCTGGAGCAGGGCCTGCGGGTCCTCCCGTCCGTCGGCGGCGGCCAGGTGGCCGAGCGCGCTCGGCCGGTCCAGCAGGATCCACAGCGGGTTCTTGATGTCGTCGGGGGCGGGATGCCCCGCCTGACGGGCGCGGTTCGCGGCGATCAGCCGCCGCTCCGTCTCGTGCGCCGCCCATTCCAGACTGGCGAGCGCCCCGGTCGCCGAGCACTCGACGGCCAGCACGCCGTCGCGCCCGGTCAGGCACGCGTACTCGCCCGTGCCTCCGCCGTCGACGATGACGACATCGCCGTACTGGAGGGACTGCAGGGCGATGGAGCGCAGGAGGGTGGACGTGCCGGTGCCCGGTTCGCCCGCGATCAGCAGGTGCGGTTCGGTGGAACGGGCGCCCGTGCGCCAGACGACCGGAGGGACGTCGCGCTGTTCCTCGCCGTGGGTGAGGGGGAGCGTGCGCTGCACGTCGGCCGGATCGGTGAAGCCGAGGACCGTCTCGCCGGGCGCGGTCACGAAGCGCTGGGCGGCGATGTCGGTGGGGAGGGGCGGCAGGACCGTGACGGTGAGTTCGTTGCCCTCCTCGTCCCAGTCGAAGTGGTACTCACGGCCGCGGCCCGACTTGGCGTGCAGAAGCTGCTCGATACGGGCGCGGGAGTCCGGTTCGCCGTCCGTGAAGTACGCCGGGTAGCGGATGAGGAGACGGGAGACGCGGCCGTCGTCGTCGAAGTCGTACGCGTCGAAGGCCTTCTCCCAGTCGCCGCCGTGGGCGTAGAGGGGATCGGGGTCCTCGGCGGCGGAGAAGTACGGGACGAGGGCCTCGTAGAGGGACTGGAGGCGACCCGTCTGTGCCTCGTCGGGACCGGTCGGGGGCGGTGGGGTGCGGTCCCGGCCGGTCCAGGCTGCCGCCGCCATCAGGCTGATGACGGCGAGCAGCGGTCCGTACGGCACCAGGGCCACGACCAGGATCACCGAGGCCACCAGGAACAGCAGCGGACCTCGCCGGTCCTTGGGGGTGGCGGCCCACTTGCGCCGTCCGGCGGCTGCCAGCCGGCGCAGTCCACGGGTGACCGTGATCAGTGGATGGAGGACATCGGTGGCGCTGTCGGCTGCCGTCCGGGCCAGCTCCCGGCTCTTGGCGATCTGTGCGTTGCCGTTGCTGAGGATGCGGGGGAGAGGGCGCCGAGCCACTGCTGTCTCCTGAAGGTGCGTACGAGGTGGGGGACGTCGTCAGAACTTGATCCCGCCGAGGAGGCCCGCCAGGCTCTCCCCGCCGGCCTTGATGCTCGGCGCGATGGCCGTGCTCGCGAGGTAGAAGCCGAAGAGTGCGGCCACCAGGGCGTGCGACGCCTTCAGTCCGTCCTTCTTGAAGAAGAGGAAGACGATGATGCCGAGAAGGACGACGCCTGACATGGACAGAATCATTTGAGCTCTCCTGGTTCGTGGGGACAGTCACCATGAGTTGTTCCAGGATCACAGCATGTATCCATACGATAAAAGGTGCAAGTGGGTGAATTTCAGCAGATTTCACTCACGTGGTGGAGCCCACTTGGGCCGCCTGAGCTGGTCTGTTGCTCCCGATGCACCCTTTGTGATCTTTTCCGCGGGCGGTGCCTGTCATGTGCCGTCGGAGCCAGTACCCTGTCGATTCACCCGAACGGTTGCAGTGAGAGGCGGTCCGGCCGATGAGTGGAGCCCCCGACCCCGAGGTCGTGGAGCTGGCGACCAAGATCTTCGATCTGGCGCGACGCGGCGAGACGGAGACGCTCGTGGCGTATGTCGACGCGGGCGTACCGGCCAACCTCACCAACGACCGCGGCGACTCGCTCGTGATGCTCGCCGCCTACCACGGTCACGCGGAGGCGGTCGGCGCCCTGCTGGAGCGCGGGGCCGAGGCCGACCGCGTCAACGACCGGGGCCAGACCCCGCTCGCCGGAGCCGTCTTCAAGGGTGAGGAAGCCGTCATCAGGGTCCTCCTGGCGGCCGGCGCCGATCCGGCCGCGGGCACCCCCTCGGCCGTCGACACGGCGCGTATGTTCGCCAAGACGGACCTGCTCGAACTGTTCGGAGCACGCTGAACCCAACGCCTTGACCAGGCGAAACGCAGGAAAACAGGGAGGCGGAACGGGGCCGCCGGAAATACGGTCGCGGCGGGAAGAACCGCCGGGTCATCATGACGACGTGATTCACGGACGTGATGGCTGGGCAGAAGTTGCCGCACCGCGCGGGCCGTGACGCGGCCCGCATGGGCCACCGACGAGAGGCAGAGGAAGATGGTCTACAGCAAGCAAGAGACGGCGGGCGCTCCGACGTGTTGTCACGCGGCCAGGTAATGCAGGATCCCGGTTGCGTCGACGCTTGATGTGAGGCTGTTTCCCATGTTCGATCCGGTCATAGCGCCCAGCGGAACCCTGCTCGGCCTGCTCCAGAGGGGCCGCGGCGACGGCACGCTGCACGCGCTCACCGCACCGCGAGCCGAAGCGCTCGCGGCACTGAACCACTGTGTTCTGAGGGACCCCCGCCATGACTGGCAGGTGGAGAACCGCTCCCTGTACTACGCCCGTCTCTACCTCGATCTGAGCGGTGAGCTCGACGAGATCGAGCGGCACCTCTTCGATGCCGAGGACGTGCTCGACGACTGCGAGTCACGCACGGGACTCGCCCTCGCGGTCCTCGGGCACCTCGCCTCCTACGGCAGGCCGGACGCGCTCGCGCTGCTGCGCAGGTACGCCGCCGCCGGCACCAACTGGGCCTGGGCCCTCGACGAACTGGCCCTGCGCGACGACGACGCGGGCCTGCGCGCCCTCGCCGTCCCCGTGCTCGCCCGCTTCCCGGCCGACGCGGAGGGCGAGGCCGCCCTCGCCGCCGCCGTACGCGACTCCTTCGAGCCGCGGCCCTGGCGGCTGTGGGCCGACGACCCCCGCGCATCCATCGCGGCACGCGTGCGTGCCGCCCAGGAAGCCGGGTCCTTCGACCGCTGGCAGCGCCAGATGCGGCCGACAGGACCCCGCCCGGGGTGGAGTGTCCGCGCCGTCTTCGAGTGGGCCCAGCAGGGCATCGACCGCGGAGCCGCGCTGCACGTCCCGGCCGCCCGCTGTCTGACCGCCGTCGCCGGACCGGAGGACCGTCCCGAGATCGTCGAGGCCGCGCGCCAGGGCTCCGAGGGGGCCCGCTGCACGGCCCTGCGCTATCTCGCCGACGGCAATGACCCAGACGCCCTCGACCTGATCGAGGAGGCGGTCGCGGCCGGTCCGACGGCCGTCGCCGAGGCCGCCGTCGACGCCTTCGAACGGATGCGGAGCGTCGCCGCGGTCGACCGCGCGCGGGGCTGGGCGCACCGGCCCGACGCCCTCGGCGCGGCCGCCGGCCGCATGCTCGCCTGCCGGGGCGGGGCGCAGGACCGGGACCTCGTGCTGGCCGCCCTGCGCGAGGCGGTACGGGGCGAGGGCCCCGACGCGCCGACCCTGTGGACCCTCGTCGACGGCACCGGACGGCTCGGCATCGCGTGCGCCGCCCCCGTGCTGCGGCACATCTACCGGGAGACCGCGTCGTCGCATCTGCGCCAGCGCGCCGCCCGTGCCCTGGCCGTCACCGATCCCTCCTTCCCCGCCGGCTTCGCCGTCGAGTGCCTGTGGGACTGCGAGGAGACCACCCGGGAGACCGCCGCCCGGCACGCCGAGACGGGTGACGCCCGTGTGGTGGATCAGCTGCGACGACTGGCCGCTGATCCGGCCGAGGAGGCCGAGGTCCAGACAGCGGTACGGAGCCGGATCGGGCCCGACATGCCGGCCGTATGAACGTTCGGTGACCCGGGAGTCAGGGGTGCGTGGACGGCGGCTGACCTGGACGGGGGCGGAGTGCAACGCTCACGGGACGTTCATCGTTCGCAAAGATCCACGTTGACGCGGCCACGTCCGGTGCGGCGAGAACACCCGTATGCGTGTCGTCATCGTGACCGAATCCTTTCCCCCCGATGTGAACGGCGTGGCCCACTGCGCGCTCCAGACCGCCCGGCACCTCGTCGATCGCGGTCACGCTCCCCTGGTCGTCGCCCCGGCCACCTCCCCCAGGTTCTCGGCTTCCTCTGAACCGGGAGGGACCCCCGCCGGGACCGGGCCCGAAGCCCTGGCGCCGTGCCCGGTCGTCCGAGTCCCCTCCCTTCCGCTCCCGGGCTACCCCCAGGTCCGCGTCGCCCTCCCCAGCCGACGCGTCGCCGCGGCCATCACCGAACACCGCGCCGACATCGTCCACCTGGCCAGCCCCTTCATCCTCGGCGTCCGCGGCATGGCGGCCGCCTCCCGGCTCGGCATCCCCGCCGTGGCCGTCTACCAGACCGACCTCGCCGGATACGCCCGTACGTACATCAGCGCGGGCGAGGCCACCGCGTGGCGGCGCATCCGCTCCGTGCACGCGGCGGCCGACCGGACCCTCGCGCCGTCCAGCGCGGCCCTGCGCGACCTGGAGTCACACGGCGTGCCCCGGGTGCGGCTGTGGGCGCGTGGCGTCGACACGGTCCGCTTCCGCCCCGAGCACCGGGACGAGGCGCTCCGCCGCGAACTGGCGCCGAACGGCGAACTGATCGTCGGCTACGTCGGCCGGCTCGCCCCCGAGAAGCAGGTCGAACTGCTCTCCGGGGTCTGTGGACTGGACGGCGTCCGGGTCGTCGTGGTCGGCGACGGACCCAGCGAAGCCACCCTGCGGGGCGCGCTCCCCGGAGCCGTCTTCCTCGGCCGGCGCACGGGTGACGAACTCGCGCGGATCTTCGCGTCACTGGACGTCTTCGCGCACACCGGCCCCTTCGAGACCTTCTGCCAGACGGTGCAGGAGGCCATGGCCAGCGGGGTGCCCGTCGTCGCGCCCGCCGCCGGCGGACCGCTCGACCTGGTCGCCCACGGGCGCACCGGGCTGCTGGTCCCGCCGCGCGACAGCGCCGCCGTACGCGACGCGGTGCGCACACTGGCCGCCGATCCCGCGCTGCGGGCGGCCTGCGGCGCCGCCGGACATGCCATGGTCGAGGGCCGCACCTGGGCCGCGGTGGGCGACCAGCTCATCGGCCACTACGAGGACGTGCTGTCCGCGCGGAAGCTGGTGGCGGCATGAGTCTGCGCATCGTACGGCTCGCCAACTTCGTCGCCCCCGCCTCAGGAGGCCTGCGCACCGCGCTGCGGGAGCTGGGAGCCGGTTATCGGGCGGCCGGCCATGAACCGGTGCTGGTCATACCCGGTGAGCGCGCGAGCGACCGTGACACGGAGCAGGGGCGGGTGATCACGCTGCCCGGGCCACTGCTGCCCGGGACCGGCGGCTACCGCGTCCTCACGGACAAGCGGCGTGTGGCCCGCCTCCTGGAGTCGCTCGCCCCCGACCGCCTCGAGGTCTCCGACCGCACCACCCTGCGCTGGACCGGAGTCTGGGCGCGGCGGGCCCGGGTGCCCGCGGTGATGGTCTCCCACGAGACCGCCGACGGTGTGCTGCGCACCTGGGGGCTGTCCGAGGGGATGGCCCGGCGGACCGCCGACGCCCTCAACGTCCGTACCGCGCACACCTACGCGCGGGTGGTGTGCACCACGGAGTTCGCCGAGCGCGAGTTCGTGCGCATCGGCGCCCGCAACGTCGTACGCGCGCCCCTGGGCGTCGATCTGGTGAACCGGCACCCGGAACTGCGGGACCCGGCGGTGCGTGGCCGCTACGCGCGCTCCGACCAGGCCCTGCTCGTGCTGTGCTCGCGGCTCTCGGTCGAGAAGCGTCCCGGTACGGCGCTCGACGCCCTGGAGGCGCTGCTGCGGTGCGGAGAGCGCGCCGTCCTCGTCGTCGCCGGGGACGGACCGCTCAGGGCCCGGCTCGAACAACGGGCGAGGGACCGGCGGCTGCCCGTCACCTTCCTCGGGCACGTGGCCGACCGCACCCTGCTCGGTTCGCTCCAGGCCTCGGCCGACGTGTGCCTGGCACCGGGGCCCGCGGAGACCTTCGGGCTCGCCGCCCTGGAGGCGATGGCCTGCGGCACCCCCGTGGTCGCCAGCTCGCTCTCCGCCCTGCCGGAGATCGTCGGCTCCGCCGGAGCCACCGCCTCCGACGGCGGGGACTCCTTCGCGGACGCGGTACGGCTGCTCCTCGGCCGCACCGAGAGCGAGCGCAGGCAGGCCGCACGCGCGCGTGCCGAGTGCTTCGGCTGGGACGCGGCCGTGGCGGGCTTCCTCGCCGCGCACGACGCGGTGGTCCCGAACCGGCCGCGCCTCCAGGAGGGCGTGGCATGAGACCGGTGCGGTTCGTCGCCCTCGGGGACTCGCTCACGGAAGGGGTGGGCGACCCCGTCGGGGACCGGTGGCGGGGGTGGGCCGAGCTGCTCGCCCCCGGGCTCGCCCCGGCGGACGCCCCCGTGCGGTTCACCAATCTCGCGGTCAGCGGAGCACAGACACGGGACGTCCTCGAGCGGCAGGCCCCGGCGGCGCTCGCTCTGGAGCCCGACCTCGTCTCCGTCGTGATCGGCGTCAACGACACCCTGCGGTGCACGTTCGACATCCATGCCGTGGCCGAACGGCTCGACAAGGTGTATGCGGCGTTCCGCGCGCGGGACACGGTCGTGATGACGGCCTGCCTCCCGGACCCCGGCTCGATGCTCGGGCTGCCGGGAGCCCTGGCCCGCCCGCTGGCCCGGCGGCAGCGCGCGGTCAACGCGGTCGTGCACGCCCTCTCCGAGCGGCACGGGGCGCTGCATCTGCACGCGGCGGAGGAGGAATGGCTGAGAGAGCGCGCCGTGTGGAGCGCGGACCGGCTGCACCCGGGGGAGCTCGGGCACCGCCGGCTCGCCCTGCACTTCCACGCCCTCCTCGCCGAGGAGGGCGTCGCCACCGGGATCACGCCCTCGGCCGAGCCCGAGTTCCCCGCGCCGACCCGCTCCGCGAGCCTCCTGTGGCTGGCCACCGCGGGGACGGGATGGGTGGCCCGGCGCTGCACGGACCTGCTGCCCCAACTGCTCACCCTGGCGGCGTCCGAAGTGCGCCACCGGGCCCGGGGCACCAGCGCCCGCCTCGACCTGAGCGCCTCGCACGCCGTCGCGTCCGCCCTGGCCGCCCTGTCGGTGGCCGAACAGCCGGACGTGGCATGACGGGTGGGCGGAAGGGCGCGGGACGTGCGGGGCGCGCGTGACCCCGGCGCCCCGGACACCGGCGTACGGGCCCCTGACGGCCTCAGCGGCGGCGCACGGCCACGAAGCGCACCGGGGTTCCCGGGACCGCCTGAGCGGCGGCGGGGAGGTCGGTGCCGCGGACGACCGCGATCACCGGATATCCCCCGGTGGTCGGATGGTCGGCGAGGAACACGACCGGGCAGCCGTCGGGAGGCACCTGGACGGCACCCAGCACCATGCCCTCGCTGGGGAGTTCGCCGGAGACGGCTCTCTCCAGCGAGGGCCCTTCCGTCCGCAGGCCGATACGGTTGCTCGCCGACGACACCCGGTAGGCGCGGGTCGTGAGCGTCCGTACGGCCGGCTCCGTGAACCAGTCGTCACGCGGGCCGAGCGTCACGCGCAGGACCAGCTCGGCGGGCGGGGCGCTGTGGGGAACGACGTCCACGCGCGCGTGAACGGCGCCCGGACGCCCCAGGGGAAGCACCGCGCCGTCCGTGAGGGGCGCGGGGCCGAGCCCCGAGAGAAGGTCGGTCGAGCGGCTGCCGAGCACCGGCTCGACCGCCACACCGCCGGACACCGCGACATAGCTCCGCAGCCCCGCGCGCGCGGAACCCACGTCCAGGAGCGCACCGGCGAGCACCCGGACGGGAGCGCCCCACGGGGCCGGGCGGCCGTCCACCGTGACCGGGCAGGGCGCTCCGGTCACCGCCACGGTGACCGTCGAACGGGGGCGCAGGGCGCAGCCGTTGAGCGTCGTCTCCAGCACGGCCGCTTCGGGGGGATTGGCGACGAGCCGGTTGGCCAGCGCCGCCGCGGGCGCGTCCAGCGCTCCGGAGCGCGGCACGCCGAGGTGAGCGTGGCCCGGTCGCCCCTGGTCCTGGACGGTGGTCAGCGCTCCGGCCCGCACCACCGCGAGGGCCCGGTCGCTCATGGACGACCCGCAGGTACGAAGCGGACGCGCGCGCCGGGGGCCAGCAGCGCGGCCGGTATGCGCGCGTGGTCCCACAGCACCGCGTCCGTCGTGCCGATCAGCTGCCAGCCGCCCGGCGAACTGCGCGGGTACACCCCCGTGTACGGGCCCGCGAGCGCCACGGAGCCCGCGGGAACCGACGTCCGAGGGGTCGCCCGGCGCGGCACGTCGTAGCGCGCCGGCAGTCCCGTGAGGTAGCCGAAGCCGGGCGCGAACCCGCAGAAGGCGACGCGGAATTCGGCCGCCGCGTGGATCTCCGGCACGTCGCGCACCGCCACCCCCCAAAGGACCGCCACATCCGCCAGGTCGGGACCGTCGTAGCGTACGGGGATCTCGACGGCGTCGTCCGCGCGCGCGTTCAGCGGGGGGATCTCCCAGCCGGGCAGCCGCTCCGCGAGACGCGCGGGATCGTCCAGCCCGTCCAGGAGCACCGTGCGGGCGGCCGGGACGATCTCCCGTACGGAGAGCGAGCCCTCCGCGCGGCGCCGCAGCAGTTCGGCGTGCAGGGCCTGGGCGGCCTCCCCCGAGGAGACCTCGACGAGCAGCGCCCGGTCCCCGACGGGCAGGGCCTTCATGCCGGCGTCGGCGGACACCGTGTCCGCGCGGCCCCCACCGGCGCCCTCGTCGCCGTCGCCGGCCGGCCGAGCGCTCACGCGAACGCCTCCACGCGCACGCCCGAGGACTCCAGCCGGGCACGCACCCGGCGGGCCAGGTCGACCGCGCCCGGAGTGTCCCCGTGCAGGCACAGTGAGCGGGCGCGGACCGGAACGCGCTCCCCGGAGTGGGACGTGACCACCCCGAACCGGGCCAGGCCCAGGGAGCGTTCCACGACCGTCCCGGCGTCCGTGATCACCGCGCCCTCCTGGGTCCGCGGCACCAGAGTGCCCTCCTCGGTGTACGCGCGGTCCGCGAACGCCTCGGTGACGACGGGCAGTCCGGCCCGCTCGGCCACCTTCAGGAAGCGCGAGGACGGCAGCCCGAGGACCGGCAGGCGCCCCGCCCCGCTCCCGGCCCCCGCGAGCACCACGCCGTCGACGACCGCCGCCGCCTGCTCCTCGTCGTGCACGACGCGGTTGTAGAGCGCGCCGTGCGGCTTCACGTACGCCACGCGCGAGCCGGCCGCGCGCGCGAAGACCTCCAGGGCGCCGATCTGGTAGGCCACTTCGGCTGCCAGCTCGTCGGGCGGCACGTCCATCGCGCGCCGCCCGAACCCCGCCAGGTCGCGGTAGGAGACCTGGGCGCCGATCCGTACACCGCGCTCCGCCGCCAGCTCGCACACCCGCCGCATGGTGGCCGCGTCCCCGGCGTGGAAACCACAGGCCACATTGGCGCTGGTGACGACGGACAGCAGCTGCTCGTCGTCGGTCAGCCGCCAGCGGCCGAAGCCCTCGCCGAGATCCGCGTTGAGATCGATGGGGGTCATGAGCTGCCGTGTCTCCTCTTCCGGCCCGTTCAGGCCACTCGGTACTGCTCGTCGCGGGTGTCCGTGAGGAACATCTGTCCGGGCGCGTGGGTGATCGCGAACGGTGGCCGGGACGCCATCACGGCCGCCTGGGGCGTCACTCCGCACGCCCAGAACACCGGGATGTCGTCCGGGGCCGCCGTCACCGGATCACCGAAGTCGGGGCGCGAGAGATCCTCGATGCCCAGCACCGACGGTTCCCCGCAGTGCACCGGACTGCCGTGCACGGCGGGCAGCATGCTGCTCTCCCGGATCGCCGCGGCCAGGTGCTCGGGCGGCACGGGGCGCATCGACACGACCATCGGCCCGTGCAGCCGCCCCGCGGGGCGGCATTGACGCGCCGTCACGTACATGGAGACGTTGCGGCCCTGCTCGATGTGGCGCATGGGGACGCCCGCCGAGCTCAGCGCCCACTCGAAGGTGAAGCTGCACCCGATCAGGAAGGACACCAGGTCGGACCGCCAGTACGCGACGACATCCGTGGGCTCGGCCACCAACGTGCCGTGCTCCCACACCCGGTAGCGCGGCAGGTCGGTGCGCAGGTCCGCCCCCGTCGCGAGCGGAGTGGTCCAGGAACCGGCGTCGGTGACGTCGAGGACGGGGCACGGCTTCGGGTTGCGCTGGCAGAACAGCAGTGTCTCGTACGCCCAGTCGGCGGGCACGGAGATGAGGTTCGCCTGGGTGTGGCCCGCGGCGATTCCGGCCGTGGGGACCGACAGCCCCGAACGGAACCGCCGGCGCGCCTCTCCGGGGGTCCACGCGCGCGCGTGGCCGTCGATCGCCGACAGGCTCTGCGAGGGGTTCCCGGCGAGGGCGGGAGGCCGTACCTGGACGGTGTCGTTCACAGCAGCTCCTTGCCACGCGTCTCGGGGAGTCCGATCAGGGCGACCGCGGCCAGGGCGTAACCGATCGCGCCGAACACCAGCGCGCCGCCCACGCCCCAGCTGTCGGCCAGGAAGCCGACCGTGGTGGGGAAGGCGGCGCCGACGGCCCGCCCGGTGTTGTACGTGAAGCCCTGTCCCGTGCCCCGTACCGCCGCCGGGTACAGCTCGCTGAGGAACGAGCCGAAGCCGCTGAAGATCGCGGACATGCAGAAGCCGAGCGGGAAACCGAGCACGAGGAGAAGGGTGTTGGAGCCTGCGGGGATGTTCGCGTAGGCGAGGATGCACGCCGCGGAGAGGATCGCGAAGAGCAGGATGTTGCGCTTGCGGCCCAGTCTGTCGGTGAGGACACCGCCCGTGAGGTAGCCGAGGAAGGCTCCGGAGATCAGGAGCGTCAGGTAGCCGCCGGTGCCGACGACGGACAGTCCGCGCTCCGTCTTCAGATAGGTGGGCACCCAGGTGGCCAGCGTGTAGTAGCCGCCCTGGACGCCGGTCGAGAGCAGGACCGCGAAGAACGTGGTGCGCAGCAGGCCCGGGTCCTTCGCCGTACCGGGCTTGAAGATCGCGGTGAACGACCCCTTGTCCGCGCTCTGTTCGCGGACCGCGGCCGCCCCGGGGGCGTCCTGCACCCGGTGCCGGACCCAGACCACGAGCAGCGCGGGCAGCGCGCCGGTCCAGAACATCACCCGCCAGGCGATGTCGTCGTCGAGGAACTGGAAGACCAGCGTGTAGACGACCACCGCCAGGCCCCAGCCGACGGCCCAGGCGCTCTGGACCGCGCCGAGTGTGCGGCCCCGGTGCCGGGGGCTCGCGTACTCGGCGACCAGGATCGCGCCGACCGCCCACTCGCCGCCGAAACCGAGGCCCTGGAGGGCGCGGAACACCAGCAGCGTCTCGTAGTTGGGCGCGAAACCGCAGGCCACCGTGAACACGGCATAGGTGATCACGGTGATCATCAGCGCCTTGACGCGTCCGATCCGGTCCGCGACCACACCGGCGACGGCGCCGCCGACCGCGGAGACGACCAGCGTGACCGTGGTGAACAGACCGGTCTGGCCGCTGTCGAGGCCGAAGTAGGCCGCGAGGGCGACCATGCTCAGCGGCAGGGTGAAGTAGTCGTACGAGTCGAGGCCGTAGCCGCCGAACGCGCCGCCGAAGGCGCGCCGGCCCCGCGGGCCGAGTGCGCGCAGCCAGCCGAACGGGCCTTCCTGAGCGGTGGGTTCACCCGCGACGGGTGGGGTGCCGGCGGTCAGGGCCTGGGATGGAGGGGTCGTGCTCATGGGCACCTCGCAGTGAGGGACGGAGAGTGCTTGGACTGAGCCGTGCCGTGCTGTGCCGTGCGGAAGCCGTGGGCGCTTTCCTTCGGGGAGCGCCTGCCCGACAAGGTAGAGGATCGTTGAACGATCCCTCAATACCCATGTTGTTTCGTTCTTGTATCTGCGATTGAATTCCGGGCATGGCAGAGCTGACGGAACTGGCCGACGATCGCGCCCTGTTGGGGCGCACCAGCACCGCCGAGCGGGTCTCGGACATCCTCAGGAGCCGGATCGCCGAGGGCTTCTTCCCGCCCGGGACACGGCTGTCCGAGGACAGCATCGGCGGTGCGCTCGGCGTCTCTCGGAACACGCTGCGGGAGGCGTTCCGGCTGCTCACGCACGAGCGGCTGCTGGTGCACGAGCTCAACCGCGGCGTGTTCGTACGAGTGCTCACCGTCGAGGACGTCGAGGACATCTACCGCACCCGTGCCCTCGTCGAGTGCGCCGTGGTCCGGGGCCTCGGCAGGTCGCCGTACGCCGTGGACGGGCTCGCCAGGGCCGTCTCCGAAGGGCAGCGGGCGGCCCGTGAAGGTGACTGGAAAGGGGTGTCGACCGCCAACATCCACTTCCACCGCGAGCTGGTCGCCCTCGCCGGCAGCGCCCGCACCGACGAGGTGATGCGCAGCGTCTTCGCCGAGCTGCGTCTCGCCTTCCACGTGGTGGACGACCCCCAGCGGCTCCACGAGCCCTACCTCGCGCGCAACCACGAGATCCTGCGGACCCTCCAGGCGGGCGACGGGGACGGCGCGGAGCGCCTTCTCGCCGGCTACCTCGACGACTCCCTCAAGGGCCTCGTCGAGGTCTACGCACGCAGGGTGGCCGACGGGGGGCAGGGCACCGCCGACTGAGGCGGTGGGCTTCCGGTGGGGGCACCGGAGGCCGCGGCGCCGCGCCCGGTGGGTGCCGCCGCCCGTCCGGGCCGCGGCCGACGCGGGCGGGCGTCCGTCGGCCGGTGGTCCAGGTCCCGCGGTGCGAGCCCGGCGGTGCGGGCCCCGCGATGCTCCGGTCCGGGTGGTGCGGGGTCCACGGTGCTCCGGTCCGGGTGGTGCGGGGTCCACGGTGCTCCGGTCCGGGTGGTGCGGGGTCCACGGTGCTCCGGTCCCGGCGGGGCGGGGTCCACGGTGCGGGCCCCGGTGGTCCAGGTCCGGGGAGCGGGGCGGGTGGTGCGGGCGGCGCCGGGTCCGGCCTGGCGCTGCCGGCCTGGCCTGGCGCCGCGGGTCCAGCGGTGGCTGCCCGGTGGGGCGGGGCTGGTGGTGCGCGCGGCGGGCCTGGCCAGGCGCTAGGCCTGGCGGTGGCTGCCCGGCGGTGCGGGACTGGCGCTACGGGCCCTGCGGTGCAACCAGGAGGCGCGAGACCGCCGTGCAGCCCGCGGTGCAGCCCCGTGGGGCGGGCTGGGGTGCGGGTCCTGCGGTGGCTGCCCGGTGGGGCGGGGCTGGTGGTGTCGGCGGCGGCGGGCCTGGCCAGGCGCTCCCTGCCTGGTGGTGCGGGGCATGCGGGCCTTGCGGTGCAGCCGGAGGCGTGAGACCGCCGTGCAGCCGGGGTGGGGGCCCGGCCATGCGGCCAATGTGCGGTGGTGGGGCGGGTGTGGGGTGCCGGGAGTGGTGGTCTCGGGTAGGGGCCGGGGGCGGCGGTCGCTTCTGCGCCGTTTCGACCGTTGTCGGACCGAGGACCTAGTCTGTGCACCGTGACTTCGCCTGCATCGACGGACAGCGCTCCGCCCCAGCTCAGCGCGGGGCCGCGCCCGGCGCCGGGCCCGGCCGCCGACGAGGGCCTGGCGCGGCGGCTGCGCGCGCTCGCCTGCACGGCGCCGCTGCACGACCTGGACGTGCGCAAGGCGAACCTCGCGGGCGAGTACACGGTGTACGGCATGGCCGAGGTCGCCCTCGCCGCCATCGATCTCGTCACACTGAACATGGACTTCGACACGGGCGCCGACCACGACCAGATAGTGGCCAGGCTCATCCCGCGGATCGCCGCCCAGGCCCCGCGCCGCCCGGTCGTCGAGCACGAGCGCGTGGCCCGCTGGGTCCTCGAGAACCTGATCAACGTCGGCAGCGTCGACCGGGGCTTCCGCGCCGTGTACGGCACCTTCGCGCCCGACGGCACCTATGTGCGCCGCGACTACGACTTCAAGCTGATCGAGGAAGTACCGGGCTACGGGGGGAGTGTCTACCTCCGTACGACCGACGAAGCGGTCAACGTCCTCGTCGGCGCTCTCGACACCGACGTCACCAGCGCGCAGATCGCCGCCGAGGTCAAGCTGGAGGTCCTGATCAGCCGCGGGCGGCTGGCCGACGCCCAGCTCGCCGCCGAGCAGGCCCGCTACCGGACCGTGCAGTACGCGGAAACGCTGCGCAAGGCCCTCGACGCCACCCGGCGCAACGTCCGGGCCGTCGACTGGCTCCAGGCCGTGCCCGACATGATCGCCGAGGCCCTGGACCACGTGGCCGACCGGTACCGCCACGAGAACGCGATCCTCACCAACATCCGCAAGGCCCGTGACGAGTCCGAGGACCCCGAGCAGAAGCGGCGCGCGGCCGAGCTCGTCGACATAGTCAAGGACTGCATCCGCCGGCACACCCAGCTCCAGTCCCGCCTGCTCGAAGCCGGCCCGCTGTTCCGCGCCGAGCAGGACCGGCAGGCCTTCGGCACCCCCATGACCACCTCGGGGATCGACCTCTACGGCCATCTCGTCGCGCCGGTGCTGCCCCTGCCGGTGGAGCGGGCGCTGCGTGTCACCGACGCGTTCTTCGCGCGCGGGACGGGTCTGCGCACACCTGTCGCCGTACGCGTCGGGGACCTCGTCGACATCCTGCTGACGCCGCCGCTGGAGCGGGAGCACCTCGGGGCCGCGATGCCCGAGCCCGATCTGATCGCGACACCGGACGACAGCCGGTTCAGCGAGGAGCAGCTCGCCTCCGCCATGGAACTGCTGAATCTGTCCCCGGACGCGCCGCGCAGGCTGTCCGGGCTGCTCGCGGAGGCCCGCCGCCGCGATCCCGAGCTGCCGTATCTCGTGGCACTCCTGGCCGTGCACGCCGCGAGTCCGCCGGTCGGCACCGCCTACCGGCAGGGCGAGGGGCGCCTGCTCTTCTCCGTGGACGACGGGACCGAGCTGGACGATCCGGAATTCGGCGGGGCCGACCTGATCGTGGGCATGGCCCTGCTCGACGCGGCCGGGATGAAGGCGGACCGGGCATGAACGGTCTGCCGCACGAGCTCGGGGACAGCGGGGCGCTCCTGGTCCTCCCGTCCGACCCCGTCCCCGCCCCGGCGACCAGCCGGATCCCCGCGACCAGCGGGATCCTCGGGTACGGCCGGATCCTCGGGTCCGGCGTCGTCGGCCGTGCCCGCCCGACGAAGCCCCAGCCGTCCGGCCGGCCCGCCCCGCACGGGGCACCGGCCCGCACCCTCGTACGCAACTCCGTACTTCCGAACAAGGAGCCCCAGCCGTGACCGAGCACGTCGAGTGGAGTGAACCGGAGGCCACCGCCGCGCCGGCGAACGCCCCCGTCACACCGGCCGACGCCGCCGACGCGGCGCGGCTCGTGGCCTTCGGGCTGCAGCCGAAGCTGCAGCCCGCGCGCGACCAGGAGTATGCCGAGCTGCTGCGCCGCTATCGCGAGGACCCGCCCTTCGCGCGGCTCGCCGACGCGGTCGCCGCCGGTCTCGGGCTGATCGTCCTGGAGGTGTCCCCGCGCGCGGGGATGGCCGTGACCGCCGCCGAGGACTCGGTCTTCGCCGTCCGCATGGGCGACTACGCGCGTCGCGCCTCGGCCGACTCGGGGGACCGCTTCCTGCACGGACTCGCCCACCTCGCCGTGGCCGCCCTGGCTTTCCCCCGCCCCGAGGACCTCGCGGACGACGGCTACATCGGGCGCGTCTCGGTCAACGGCGTCGACGCTTTCGTACGGCAGGCCTGCCGACGCCTGGAGGAGCGGGCCGAGGAGACCGGTGAGAACACCGACCCGGCGACCGACGCGCCGGGCCTGGAGGCGGCCTGGCGGATCTGGGCGCGGCGCAGCTCCACCGGAGCGACCAAGGACGCGCGAAGACTGGCCGGCTCGACGACGGGCATCATCGCCAAGGCCGTCGCCTTCCTCACCGACTCCGGGTTCCTCCAGCGCACCGGCGACGATTCCGGCGGGACGTACCGGACGACCGCCCGGTACCAGCTCCAGGTCCGCGACATGGCGGGCAGCGCGGCCATGGCCGAACTGCTGGAGCTGGGCGTCGTCCCGGTGACCGACGGCACGGCGACGCTGGTGCCCGCGGAGGACTCCGACGACCTGGAGCTGGCGGCCGGAGCGGGACTGCCCTTCCACTCCTGACTGCCCTTCCGCTCCTGACGTCCGCCGGCCGCCCCCGGCTTCCTCCCACGACCTCACCTCCCTTTACGACTACGAGAGTCCGCCGCCATGTACGAGCTGTCCCGGGTCCGCCTCTACTCCATCGGGCCCGCCGGTGCGCGCTATGCCGACACCGTGCTGGATCTGCGCGGTGTCGGCGAGCCCGTGCCCGACCCCGCGCCCACCCAGGCGGAGTTCTTCGAGGAGGAGCCGGTCGGCCCGCCGCGCCGGCCCGCGCCCGCCGGCGTGCTCTTCCTGGAGAACGGCGGCGGCAAGTCGGTCCTGCTCAAGCTGATCTTCTCGGTGATGCTCCCGGGACACCGCAACACCCTGGGCGGCGCCAGCTCCGGCGTGCTGCGCAAGTTCCTGCTCGCCGACGACTGCGGACACGTCGCCCTGGAGTGGCAGCACACGCTGACCGGCGAGTGCGTGGTGGTCGGCAAGGCCAGCGAGTGGCGAGGGCGGCAGGTCTCCAACGACCCGCGGAAGTTCGCCGAAGCCTGGTACTCGTTCCGGCCGGGACCGGGGCTCAGCCTGGACAACCTGCCCGTCGCCGAAGCCACTTCGGTACGACCGCCCGTCGAGGGCGCCTCCGGAGCGCAGGGGCGTCGGCGCACCATGAAGGGCTTCCGCGACGCGATCACCGAGGCCGGCAAGGCCTACCCGCACCTGGAGGTGCACTGGGAGGAGATCCACGACCGCTGGAACGAACACCTCGGCGACCTGGGTCTGGACCCCGAACTCTTCCGCTACCAGCGGGAGATGAACGCCGACGAGGGCGAGGCCGCCGGCCTCTTCGCGGTCAAGAAGGACTCCGACTTCACCGATCTCCTGCTGCGCGCGGTCACCGACACCCGCGACACCGACGGGCTCGCCGACCTGGTCGGCGGCTTCGGCAACAAGCTGGGGCGCCGCGCCGAACTCATCGCCGAACGCGACTTCACCGCCGGTTCCGTGGATCTGCTCGGCCGGATCGTCGACGCCGCCGAGGCACGAGCCCGCGCGCGTGACATCCACACCGGCGCCGAGCGGCGGACCCGGACGCTGGCACGCCGGCTGTCCGCGCGGGCCGTGCGGGAGCGCGTGCGCGCCGGTGAGCTCGCCCAGCGCGTGACCGCCGCCGCGTACTCCGTCACCCATGCCGAGGGCGCCCGTGAGCGCAGCGCGCTGATCGCCGCCGAACTCGCCTACCGGCACGCCTCGCTGGCGCTCGCCGGCGCGGAGAAGTCCGCTGCCGCGCAGAAGCGCGAGCTCGCCGACGCGCGCACGCTGCACTCGGCCTGGCAGGCCGCCGAGCTCGTCCTGCGGCACCGCGCCGCCGCAGACCGCTCGACCCGCGTGGCCGACGCGATCCGCGAGGCCGAACGGGACGCCGCTCCCGCGCTCGCCGCCCGCGCCCGGGCCGCCGTCGACCTCGTCCGCGCCCTGCACCGGGCCGCCGAGGGCGCCGAATCCCTCGCCAACGAGGAGGAGGAGCGGTCCGCGGGCCTCCAGGAGGTGGGCGAGACGGCGCACGCCGACTCGACGTCCGCCGCCACCGCCGCCCAGCGCGCCCGCAGCGAGGTCGGTCATCTGCGGCAGCGCCTGTCCGAGGTCGAGCAGGAGACCGCCGAGGCGGTCCGGGCCGGCTGGCTCGACGACACTGCCCCCGACGCCGACCCCGCCCGGGCCGCCCTCGCCGCGAGCGACGCGGAGAAGTCGGCCGTCGCCGCCTGGGACACCGCCCGAGAGGCGTCGCGGCGCGCCGCGGACCACGCACGGGAGGCGGCGTCCGCCGAGTCCCGCGCCGAGCTGACGGCGGCCCGCGCGGCCGACGCGGCGACAGCCGCGGAACGGTCGTACGAAGCGGAACGGCGCACGGCGAAGGCGCTGGCGGAGGAGGAGCGGCTCGCGGAGCTGCTCAGTCTGCCGGGTGCCGGCGCCCGCGCCGGCGTTCCGCAGCCCCGCCGCGACGAGGAGTCCGACGGACCCGCCGGTTCGTCCGGGGGCGCGCCGCTGACGCCTGAAGAGCTCGACCGGTACGCCGACGAACTCCGCGAACTCCTCGACGAAGGAGTCGCCTCCGCGGAGCGGCAGCTGTTCGAACTGCGCACCGCCGCGGCCGACGACGCCCGGATTCTCGGGGCGCTCGGCGACGGCGGGCTGCTGCCGCCCGGCCCGGACGTCCTGGCCACCGTCGAATACCTGGGTGAGCACGGCATCCCCGCGCTGCCCGGCTGGCGTTACCTCGCGCAGGCCGTCGACCCCGTCGACCACGCGCGCGTGCTGGCCGCCCGGCCTGAACTCGTCGACGGCGTGATCATCACCGACCCCGACACCCACGCGCGGGCCCGCGAGGCCCTCAGCGACGCGGCGCTGCTGCCGCGCTCGGCGGTGGCCGTCGGTACGGCCGCCGCCCTGCTCGCCCCGACTCCGGCCTCCGACGCGGGAGACGGCGGCGTCTTCCTCGTACCGCCGAACCCGGCCATGCACGACGAGCACGCGGCCGACGAGGAACGCCAGACACTCCGGGCCCGCACCGGCCTGCGCGACGAGGAGATCCGTACCCTCGCCGCCCGGCTCGGCAAGGACCGGGAGCTGGCCGCGCGGCTCGCGTCCTGGCGCACCGGCTGCCCGGCCGGGCGGCTCATCGAGCTCGCCGCGACCGCCCGGGACGCGCGCGCGTTCGCGGAGGAGGCCGAGGCCGAGCTGGCCGAGGCCCGTACCGTCCGGGCGGAAGCCGACGAGACGGCGGCCGACGCCGCCCATGTACGTGACGAGCGGCAGGAGGCCGCACAGAAGGCCCGGCGCGCGGCCGACGCCCTCGCCGGACTCGCCTTCCGGCTCCGCGAGCGCGCCGGATGGCAGGTCAAGGTGCGCGAACTCGCCGACGAGGCCGCGGAGTCGGAGGCTCGGGCCCAGGTGTGCCTGGAGCGTGCCCGCGCCGCCGACGAGGACCGTCGCGCCGCCCAACGCGCCGCCGACGACGCCCGCCGCACGGCCCGCGCGCTGCGCGCCGAGCGCGCGGAGATCGCGGGCGCCCCCGACGATGTGACGCAGGACGGGACGGCGACGCCCAAGGCCTCGCTGCCCGCTCTGCGCGAGGCGTACCGAGCCGCGTCGCAGCTGTACGAGCAGGTCGGCGTCGGCGCCGATCTGCGGGCCGAACAGGCCCGGGCCGAGAGCGACGAGAGCGCGGCGCTCGCGGAACTGGACCGCCTCAGCAACAAGGTACGCACGCGCGCCGCGCAGCTCCTGGAGTCGCCGGACGGTTCCGACAGCCCCTCACGGCAGGCCGCCGCGGCGCGGGCCGACGAACTGGTGCAGCTCCTGGAGACCCGGATGTCGACCGCGAGCGAACAGCTCGGGCGGCTGCGCGGCGAGGCCGAGCGGCACGCGCCCGAGGACGGCGAGGCGCACACCGAGCTGGCCGATGACCTGGTCCCGAGCGACGCCGAGCACGCGCAGGCCCTGCTGCGCACCGCCACGACCGAACTCGCCGCCCGTACCGAGGCGTTGAACCAGGCACGCGAGTCGCACGCCGAGTTCCTCGGTGCCCACCGGTCCGCCGAGGACGCGGCCGGCGGCTTCGACGAGACGTCCGCCCTGCTCAGGGACCTGATCCGGGAGCACTCCGACGAGGAGCAGGACGAGCCCGAGCCCTACCCCGGCACCCTCGAGGAGGCGCGGAACTCCGCCGCCGAGAGCCGCCGTTCGCTGCGCGGCTGCGCCGCCGACCTCTCCGCGGCCGAGGCCGCCGTCCGCGAGGCGAGCGACATCCTCGTACGGCATGCCAACTCCACGCGCTACGAGCAGGTGCGCACGCCCGCCCGGCAGCAGATCCGCGAGCTGCCCGCCTCCTCGCTGCCCGAGCACGCGCAGAAGTGGGCGGACGCGTTCGCGCCCCGGCTGCGGGTGCTGACCGACGAACTGGAGCAGCTGGAGCGCAACCGGGACTCGATCGTGGACCGGCTGCGCGGGCTCGTGGAGTCCGCCCTCGCCACCCTGCGGTCCGCGCAGCGGCTGTCCAGGCTGCCGGAAGGGCTCGGGGAGTGGTCCGGGCAGGAGTTCCTGCGCATCCGCTTCGAGGAACCCGACCAGGCCACCCTCACCGAGCGGCTCGGCGAGGTGGTGGACGAGGCCACCCGCGCGGCGGTCAAGAAGAACTCCGACATGCGGCGCGACGGCATGTCGCTGCTGCTGCGCGGGGTCGGCGCCGCGCTCCAGCCCAAGGGCATTGCCGTGGAGATCCTCAAGCCGGACGCCGTCCTGCGCGCCGAACGGGTCCCCGTCGGCCAGATGGGCGATGTGTTCTCCGGCGGTCAGCTGCTCACCGCGGCCATCGCGCTCTACTGCACGATGGCCGCGCTGCGCAGCAACGACCGAGGCCGTGACAAGCACCGGCACGCGGGCACCCTGTTCCTCGACAACCCCATCGGGCGCGCCAACGCGACGTATCTGCTGGAGCTCCAGCGGGCCGTCTCGGACGCGCTCGGCGTCCAGCTCCTCTACACCACGGGTCTGTTCGACACGACCGCGCTCGCCGAGTTCCCCCTCGTCATCCGGTTGCGCAACGACGCCGACCTGCGTGCCGGGCTGAAGTACATCAGCGTCGAGGAGCATCTGCGACCGGGACTGCCGCGTGAGGCGCCCGCCGGGGAGACCGTGCACACCGAGATCACCGCGACGCGGATGTACAAGCGCCCGGCGCCGATCGCCCCGTAGGGACACGGCGGAGGGGCGACTGCGGGCCGTCCGTGGCCGGTCGGCCGACGCGACGGCGCCGCATGTCGCTACTGCCCCTCGCCCTCGCGGCGGCGCTCGTCTACGCGTCCTCCTTCAGCATGTCGGCGCACTTCTCGCCGATCATCATCGTGGTGATGCACGGGTTCACGGAGATCAGATCCGGCATCGCCGAACCGTCCGCGACCCGCAGACCCTCGACCCCCTTGACCCGCAGCCGTGCGTCGAGCGGGGCCGAGGTGTCGTCGTCCGCGCCCATCTTCACGGTGCAGGACGGGTGATAGACGGTGTTGTGGGTCTTGTGGATGTAGTCCAGCAGCTCCTCGTCGGAGCGGATGTCCGGCCCGGGGGCCAGTTCCGCGCCCGCCCAGCCGCTCAGCGCGGGCTGCGAGGCGATCCGCCGTGCCAGCTTCAGCCCGTACGTCATCACCCGCACGTCGTGTTCGTGGGTGAAGTACCGCGGGTCGACCATCGGTTTGTCCCGGTAGTCGCGGGTGCGCAGCCGCACGGTGCCGCGGGACTTCGCGCGCGTGACGTTCGGGGTGAGGCAGAACGCGTTCTCCGACGTGGGGAATCCGTGCCGCGCGGTGTTCATGTCGAACGGCACCGAGCCGTAGTGGAACATCAGGTCGGGCCGGTCCAGGCCCGGTTCGGTGTCGTAGAAGATGCCCGCCTCCCACCACTGGCTGGACGTGGTGGGCATGGGCCGCTTCGCCTCCCACATGATGACGCCCTCGGGGTGGTCCTGGAGGTTCTCGCCGACGCCCGCCGCGTCCACGACCACGTCGATGCCGACCTCGCGCAGGTGCCCGGCGGGCCCGATGCCGGACAGCATCAGGAGCTTCGGCGTGTCGATGGAACCGCAGGACACGATCACCTCGCGGCGGGCGCGGACCGTCCGGGTGTGGATCAGATCCGGGTCGAGGTACTCGGCGCCGACACACCTGCGGCCTTCCAGGACCAGCTTCTTCGCCCGCACCCCCGTCCGCACCGAGAGGTTCGGCCGCTTGCCCATGACCGGGTGGAGGTACGCGACCGACGAGGACTGCCGGATGTTGTTCTCGTCGGAGTTGATCTGGAACCAGTTGGCGCCCCGGACCACCGTCGTGCCGCTGTTGAACGCCGTGGTCGGGATGCCCGCCTGCGCGCACGCCTCCAGCAGGGCGGCGCCGCACGGGTCTTCGCCCTTCAGCGTGCGCAGCTTCACCGGGCCGGTGCGGCCGTGGTGGTCTCCCGGAGCGTCGTTCGACTCCAGCCGCCGGTAGAGCGGGAAGAGTTCGGCCGAACTCCAGCCCGTACAGCCCGCGGCGGCCCAGTCGTCGAGGTCCTCCGCGGGAGCCCAGAAGGCGATGCACGAGTTGTGCGAGGAGCAGCCGCCGAGCACCTTGGCGCGGGCGTGCCGCATGAAGCTGTTGCCGGTGGCCTGCGGCTCGACCGGGTAGTCCCAGTCGTAGCCGGATTCCAGCAGGCCCATCCAGCGGTCCAGTCTGAGGATGTCGTCGTCGCCGACGTCGCTGGGTCCGGCCTCCAGGACGCACACGGTGACGGACGGGTCCTCGGAGAGGCGGGCCGCGACCACATTCCCCGCGGTACCGCCGCCCACCACGACATAGTCGAACTCATCGTTGCTCATCAGCTGTTGACCCTCCTTCAGTCGGCCGCCGGAGCGGTGATCGGAGCCGTGACGGCGGGCTGCAGCCGGTGCTCGTCGAGGACGCCGGTGCGGTGGCGCTGGACGAACCAGTAGTAGGCGAAGCCGCCGCCGGCGATGACGGCGACGAACAGCACCGCGCCCCAGCGCAGATACCAGTGGAACGGCGCGGCGGCGTTGTAGACCTCGGCGCGCGGCCAGATCAGGTTGATCGTCATGACCGCGCCCCAGACGACGGCGAGGACATTGACGAGCAGACCCCAGCGGCCCAGCGAGAACTTCCCCTCGCCCGCGGGCTGCCACGTGCCGCGCAGCCGGGCCACCAGCATCGGGGCGGTCACACCGAGGTAGGCGAGATAGATCATGATGATGCCGATGCTGGTGACCACGGTGAAGATCTGCGGCTGGCGGATGTTCACGACGAGGATCGCCACGGCCAGAATGCCGATGATCACGGCGGGCAGGACCGGCGTCTTGAAGCGCGGGCTGACCCGGGCCATCAGGGCGGACGCGGGCAGGTTGTTGTCCCGGGACATCGCGAAGGCCAGCCGGATCGCCGCCGTGTGCACCGCGAGCGCGCACACCGTGACCGCGATCAGCACGCACCACAGCATCGCCTTGCCCGCCGTCGGGCCGAGCACGTCGAGCACGATGTACTGCAGGCCGTCCGTGGACAGCTTCTCCCCCTTCAGGCTGGAGACGCTCATGAGCGCGAGCAGCAGCACCAGGCCGCCCAGGACGAACGAGGCGACGATCGCGCGGATGATGGCCCGCGGGGCGTTGCGGGAGGGGTCCAGGGACTCCTCACCGAGCGAGGCCGCCGTGTCGAAGCCGTACATCACGTACGCCGACGCGAGCGAGGCGACCAGGAACGCGCCCAGATAGCCGGACGAGTGCCCGGCGCCCGTGCCCGCCGTCTCCGTCACCACCTGCGGTCCCCGGGTGATGTGGACGGCGAACAGCACGATGAGGACGACGGTGGCGATCAGCTCGATGAACACGCCCGCGCTGTTGATGGTGGCCATCAGCTTCACGCCGAAGGCGTTCACCAGGGTTGTGAAGAGGATGAGCACCGTGGCCAGGACGACCGCGTTGGTCGCGACGTCGTACTTCCCGGTCCCGTCCCCGACGAACTGGAAGGTGTCGGAGATCTGCGGGAGCGTCAGCTGATAGGCGAGTGCCACCGCCGAGATCGACACGATGGAGGCGATCAGCATCATCCAGCCGGCCAGCCAGCCGAGATGCGGATTGCCTATCTTCTTCGACCAGTTGTAGACGGAGCCCGCTACGGGATAGCGCGCGGCCAGTTCCGCGAAGCAGAGGGCGACCATGAACTGCCCGCCGAAGACCATCGGCCAGGACCACCAGTAGGCGGGACCGCCGCTGCCGTAGCCGAAGTAGAAGAGCTGGAAGGTGCCGGTGAGGATGGAGATGTAGCTGATGCCGGCGGCGAAGGTGTGGAAGTTGCCGAGGGTGCGCTTGAGTTCGGGTTTGTAGCCGAACTCGGCGAGTTCGGCGTCGTCGTGGTGCTGTGGGCCGGACGGTTGCTCGGTGGTCGTCATGAGCGGACTCCAGGTGGGCCTGGGGGCGGGGTGAGGGAGCGGCTCGTGCGGGTGCCGGGTTCCATGAGGGTGCTACGCGGGCGCCATGTCCGCGTCGGTGCGCCGGGGCGGCAGGGGTGAGCCGCCCCGGACGATCAGGATCAGGCGAACCAGCCCTGCGGGGACGGGTCGGTGTTGCGCCAGATGTGTTTGGCCTCGCGGTACTCGGCCAGTCCCGACGGCCCGAGTTCGCGCCCGAAGCCGGACTGCTTGAAGCCTCCCCACTCGGCCTGCGGGACGTAGGGGTGGTAGTCGTTGATCCATACCGTGCCGATCCGCAGACGGGCCGCGACACGCTGGGCCTTGGCCTCGTCGGTGCTGAAGACGGCGCCCGCCAGTCCGTAGATGGTGTCGTTGGCGAGGCGCACGGCCTCCGCCTCGCCGCTGAAGCGCTCCACGGTGAGCACGGGCCCGAACGACTCGTCCTGGACCACGGACATGTCGCCGCTGCACTCGTCGAGGACGGTCGGCGGATAGTAGAAGCCCGCGTCGAAGCCGGGGCCCGTCGGCCGGGTGCCACCGCAGCGCAGCACCGCTCCTTCCGCCAGGCCCTTGGCGACGTACGCCTCGACCTTGGCGCGGTGCGCCGCGGAGATGAGCGGCCCGGTCTGCGCCCGCTCGTCGAACGGTCCGCCCAGTCGGATCTCCGAGGCCCTCCGTACGACCTCGTCGACGAACCGGTCGTGCAGCGAGTCCTCGACCAGAAGTCGCGCGCCCGCCGAGCAGACCTGCCCGGAGTGCAGGAAGACCGCGGTCAGCGCCATGTCGACGGCCGTCTCGAAGTCGGCGTCGGCGAAGACGATGTTGGGGTTCTTGCCGCCGAGTTCGAGGGCGACCTTCTTCACCGTCCCGGCCGCGGCGGCCATCAGCCGGCGCCCGGTCGCCAGGCCCCCGGTGAAGGAGACCAGGTCCACGTCCGGATGGTCGGCGAGCGGGGCGCCCGCCTCGGGGCCCGCGCCCAGCACCAGGTTGGCAACGCCCGGCGGCACTCCCGCCTCTTCCAGGAGCCGCATCAGATGGATCGCCGTGTGCGGAGTCAGCTCGCTCGGCTTGAGGACGAAGGTGTTGCCCGCGGCCAGCGCCGGCGCCACCTTCCAGGCCGTCTGCAGGAGCGGGTAGTTCCACGGAGTGATCAGCGCGCAGACCCCGACGGGTTCGTACACGACGCGGCTGTCGACGCTCTCCGTGCCCGTCTCGACGACCCGGCCGGTCTCGGCGGCGGCCAGCCGGCCGAAGTAGCGGAAGCAGTTCGCGATGTCGTCGATGTCGTACTCGCTCTCGACGAGCCGCTTGCCGGTGTCGAGCGACTCGGCGCGGGCGAGGGCGTGCTTGTCGCGGACGAGGAGATCGGCGACGCGCAGCAGCAGGTCACCGCGGTCGGCCGACGGGACCGAGGGCCAGGGGCCCTCGTCGAAGGCGCGGCGCGCGGCGGCGATCGCCTCCACGGTGTCCTTGCCGCCGGCCTCGTCGACGACTCCGACCAGCGAGCCGTCGGCGGGGCAGCGGATCTCGCGGGTCCGCGCGTCGAGCGCGCCCCGCCACGATCCGTCGATGTACAGGTCAGGCACGTGGGCCTCCCAGTCGCTCGATCAACCACGCATGGAAGACCCCGATGTGATGCTCTGTCGGAACCAGCACACCACCGTTGCGATACGCACGTGACGCCATCGCCGGCTGTGTCCTTTCGCAGGCTTCGAAGTCCTGTTCGTTCACCCGGTGGAAAAGCTCCACCGACTTGGACACGTCGGCGTCCGACTCGACGACCTCCGGGGCGTAGAGCCAGTCGCACTCGACGACCGTGCGGTCCTCGGCGAGCGGGAACATGCGGTGCAGGATGACATGGTCCGGGACCAGATTGACGAAGACCGTCGGTTTCACGGTGATCGCGTAGTAGCGGCGGTCCTGGTCGTCCGCGACCTCGGGCAGCTTGGCGAAGCCCTCGCTGCCGTCGACCGTGAAGCCCTTGATCTCCTCCCCGAACTCGGCCCCGTGGCCCACGTAGTACTGGGCCGCGTACCCGTCCGCGAACTCCGGGAGCACCTCGGTCAGTTCGGGGTGGATGGTGGCGCAGTGGTAGCACTCCATGAAGTTCTCGACGATCAGCTTCCAGTTCGCCCGTACGTCGTAGGTGACGCGCCGGCCGAGCGCGAGGTTCTCGGCGCCGTAGTGCTCGATGGCCGCCGTGGTGCCGAGCCGCTCCACGGCCGCGCCCGTCACCGTCTCCTCGAAGGAGGGCGGCTCGTCGGCCAGGCACACCCAGGCGTAGCCGAGCCACTCGCGCAGGGCGACCTTGACCAGGCCGTACTCGACGCGGTCGATGTCCGGCATCTTCACCAGGTTCGGCGCCGCGACCAGCTTGCCGTCGAGGTCGTACGTCCAGGCGTGGTACGGGCATTGGAGGTTGCGCCGCACCTCGCCCGACTCCTCGGTGCACAGCCGGGCACCCCGGTGCCGGCAGATGTTGAGGAAGGCACGCAGCTCACCCGTGCGGGAACGGGTGATCAGGACGCTCTCCCGGCCGACCTGGACGGTGCGGAAGGCTCCGGGCCTCGCGAGATCCGCGGAGCGCACCGCGCAGAACCACATCGACTCGAAGAGCCGCTCCTGCTCCTGCCGGAAGATCTCCGGGTCGGTGTAGTAGTGCCCGGGGAGCGTGGCGATCAGGCTGGGGGACAGCGGGGACGGGGAGACGGGGATCGTCGTCACGTGCGGACTCCTCAGGCGGGCGCGGCGGCGAGGCGGTGGGGGTCGAACAGGCCGATGGGGTGCTCGGTGGAGCCGTCCAGGGCGAGGTCGGCGAGGATCTCACCGACGACCGGTACGAATTTGAAGCCGTGTCCGGAGAACCCGCAGGCCACGGTGACGGACTCCGGGTGCGCGGGATGTCGGGCGATGACGAAGTGCTCGTCGGGCGTGTTGGAGTACATGCAGGTGGCGGCCTTGAGGAAGGCGCCGGGCAGATCGGGGATGCGGTGGGACATGTGTTCCGCCATGGCCCGGATCTCGTCCTCGTGCACGGTCCGGTCGATGTCCTCCGGGGTGCACTCGACGCCCTTGCGGAAGAAGGCGACCTTCGCGCCCAGTTCGGGTCCGTCGATGGAGGGGAAGCCGTAGACCTGGACTCCGGCCGGGTCCTCCCAGATGTAGATCGGATGCCTCTCGGGCACGAACGGCCCGACCCCGCCGGTCGGCTGGAACCAGTACATGACCTGCCGCTCGATCCGGAAGGGCACCCCCAGATCGGTGAGCAGCTGCGGCGCCCAGGCCCCCGGGCAGATCACCAGCTGAGCGGCGGTATAGGTGTTCTCGGCCGTGTGCACCCGCACGCCGTCCCGGTAGGGCTCCCAGCGGGTCATCGGCTCGTCGAACTGCAGGTCGGCGCCCTGCCGGGTGGCGAGCTGGAGGTGCGCGGCGACGGTGTTCTCGGGGCGGAGCAGCCCCGCCCGCGCCTCGAACAGTGCGACCTCGTCGTCGTGCGGATTCAAGGTCGGGAAGCGGCGCCGGATCTCCGTCGCGTCCAGCATCTCGTGGGGCAGGTCCCACCGCTGCGCCGAGAGCAGCGAACCGGAGACGGTCCGCGAGTCCGGGTGCCCGACCATCACGCCGCCGCACAGGGTGGCGATGTCACGGCCCGTCGCCCGCTCCAGCTCGTCGTACAGCTCGTAGGCGCGCAGCAGCAGCGGGACGTACGCCGGGTCCTCGAAGTAGGACTGCCGTGTGATGCGCGAGCCGCCGTGGCTGGAGCCGCGGTTGTGCACCGGGCCGAACTTCTCCAGCCCGAGCACACGGGCGCCTCGGGCGGACAGATGGTGGGCGGCGGCGCTGCCCATGCCGCCGAGACCGATCACGATGACGTCATACGTGGGGGACACAGGGCCTCCTCCAGCCTTTTTGTCCGGCTCTTGCCTCTTCATCGGATTCAACGGCGGATTCGGTTCATCTTCGGATCGAAGAGTGGTTCCTCGGAGACGGTCGCGGGGATCCTCTCGCCGAAGTAGTCGATGTGCACGCCCGTGCCGGTGGCGAGCGCCGGCAGCCAGGCGTAGGCGACGCAGCGCCCGAGCGTGTAGCCGTACGAGGCGCTGGTGACGTAGCCCGCGGGTGCGCCGTCGACGTGGACGGGCTCCTTGCCGAGGACGACGGCGGAGGGATCGTCGAGGAGGAGCGGGGTGAGCCTGCGCGCGGGCTCCCGCGCCGCGCGGCCCTGCAGGGCCTCCTGGCCGACGAAGCCGTCCTTGTCCATGCGGACGGCGAAGCCGACACCGGCCTCGTACGGATCGTGCTCGTCGGTCATGTCGGTGCCCCAGGCCCGGTACCCCTTCTCCAGGCGGAGGGAATTGAAGGCCGAGCGCCCGGCCGCGATCACCCCGTGCCGGCGGCCCGCCTCCCAGAGCGTGTCCCAGAGCCTGAGTCCCAGGTCGGCCGTGGTGTACAGCTCCCAGCCGAGCTCCCCGACGTAGCTCAACCGCATGGCGGTGACGGGGACATGCCCGAGGTATGTCTCCTTCGCGCGGAAGTAGCCGAAGCCCTCGTGCGAGAAGTCGTCGCGGGTCAGCGGCTGGACGAGGTCCCTGGCGAGCGGACCCCACACGCCGATGCAGCAGGTGCCGGAGGTGACGTCCCTGAGGTGCACGTCCTGTGGTGCGTGCCGCAGGAGCCAGTCCAGGTCGGCGGGGGAGTTGGCGCCGACCTGGAAGCGGTCGGGGGCCAGCCGGGCGACGGTGAGGTCGGAGCGTACGCCGCCGGTCTCGTCGAGGAGCAGCGTGTAGGTGACCGCGCCGGGCTTCTTGCGGAGGTTGTTGGTCGTCATGCGCTGGAGGAAGGCGAGGGCGCCGGGGCCGGTGACCTCGAGCCGGCGCAGCGGGGTCATGTCGTAGAGGGCGACCTTCTCGCGGGTCGCCCGCGCCTCGGCCGCGGCGATGGGGGACCAGTAGCGGGCCGACCAGGCGTCGCGTTCGGGGAGGGGACCGAGTGTGTCGACGAGCGGGGCGTTCGCCTCGTACCAGTGCGGCCGCTCCCAGCCGCCGCCCTCCAGGAAGCGCGCGCCGAGTTGCTCCTGCCGGACATGGAAGGGGCTGACGCGCAGGGGGCGCGGCTGTTCCATCGGCTGGAGGGGGTGCAGGATGTCGTAGACCTCGACGAACTGCTGTGAGCCGCGCTCGCGGATGTACGACGGTGAGCACTGTGCGTCCTCGAAGCGGGCGAGGTCGCATTCGTGCAGGTCGATGGAGGCACGCCCGTCGACCATCCACTCGGCGACCGCCTTCGCCACACCGGCGGAGTGGGTGACCCAGACGGCCTCGGCCAGCCAGAAGCCGCGGAGCTGCCGGGACTCCCCGAGCAGCGGCATGCCGTCCGGGGTGAAGGAGAAGACGCCGTTGAAGCCCTCCTCGATCTCCGTGTCACGCAGGGCGGGAAGCAGTCGGCGGCAGTCGTCCCAGCTCGGCGCCCAGTCCTCTTCGGTGAACGGATACGACGACGGCATCTCCATGTCGTTCGCGCGTGCCTCGTCGTAGGGGAGGATCCCGAACGGGTCGACCGGCAGGGGCCGGTGGGCGTAGCTGCCGATGCCGATGCGGTCGTGGTGCTCACGGAAGTAGAGGTCGCGGTCCTGGAAGCGGAGGATGGGCTTCGAGGCTTCGGACGCCGCTCCGGCGAGTTCGGGGAGCGGCTGTGTCCTCGCGTACTGATGTGCGAGCGGTTGCAGGGGTACGTCGACTCCGGCCATGCGCCCGATGACGGGACCCCAGAAGCCGGCGGCGGAGACCACGTGATCGGCGGGGAACGTGCCCCGGTCGGTGACGACGCCGGTGACCCTGCCGTCCGCCTTCTCGATGCCGGTGACCGTGTGGCGGTCGAGGAAACGGGCGCCCCGCTCGGTCGCGCGCTCCATCTGGGCCCGGGCCGCGAGCAGGGCGCGGGCCAGGCCGTCGTCCGGGGTGTGGAAGCCGCCGAGGACGGCCGAACGGTCGAGGAGCGGCCAGAGCTCCTTGCACCGGTCGGTGCTGACGATCTCGCCGCGGACCCCCCAGGCGGCCGCGTATCCGGCCCTGCGGTGCAGGTCGGCGAGGCGTTCGGGGGTGGTCGCGAGCTCCAGCCCGCCGACCTGGTCGAAGCAGGAGACGCCGTCCACCGTGAGGGAGGAGAACTTCTCGACCGTGTAGCGAGCGAACGCGGTCAGTGTCCTGGAGGGACTCGTCTGGAAGACCAGGCCCGGTGCGTGCGAGGTGGAGCCGCCCGGGGCGGGCAGCGGACCCTGTTCGAGAACGGTGACGTCGGTCCAGCCGCGGGCGGTCAGCTCGTCGGCGAGGGAACAGCCGACGATGCCGGCGCCGATGACGACCACGCGGGGACGGGTTGCGGGCGTGCTGGACATGCCCCTCCTTGCCGGGGTGGGGGAGTGAACGCGCTCAGGTGGCCGGGACGCGGGGCCGCTGGGCGGCGACCGTGCGGTCCGAGCCGTGTCCGCTGGGGACGACCGTGTTGCCGGGAAGGAGGAGCGGGTCGCGGACGGCGGTCTCGCCGGCCGGCCGGTCCGCGTGTGTACGGCCGAACGTGCCGGCTGAGACGACGCGTCCGGCCCGTAAGGTGCCCGAGGCGCTCACAGGACCACGACCGACCGGAGCACCTCGCCCCGGTGCATCTTCGTGAACGCCTCCTCGACCTGATCGAGGGAGATCGTCTCGCTGACGAAGGCGTTGAGGTCCAGCAGCCCGTACAGGTACTGGTCGATGAGGAACGGGAAGTCGCGGCTCGGCAGACAGTCGCCGTACCAGGAGGACTTCAGGGCGCCGCCGTGCGAGAACAGGTCGATCAGCGGGAGGTCGATCCTCATCTCGGGGTCGGGCACTCCGACCTGGACGAGCACACCCGCGTGGTCGCGCATGTAGAAGGCCTGCTTGTACGTCTCGGGCCGGCCCACCGCGTCGATGGCGATGTCGACTCCGAAGCCGTCGGTCAGCGCGCGGACTGCTTCGACCGGGTCCGTTCCCCGCGAGTTGACGGTGTGCGTGGCGCCGAACCTCTCCGCCAGGTCGAGCTTCTTGTCGTCGATGTCGACGGCGATGACCTTCATCGCGCCGTTCAGACAGGCGCCCGCGATGGCGGCGTTGCCCACGCCGCCGCAGCCGATGACGGCGACGGTGTCGCCGCGTCCGACGTTGCCGGTGTTGACCGCGGCGCCGTATCCGGCCATCACGCCGCAGCCGATCAGCCCCGCGGCCTCCGGCCGCGCCGCCGGGTCGATCTTCACCGCCTGCCCGGCCGCGACCAGGGTCTTCTCGGCGAAGGCGCCGATTCCGAGGGCGTTGCTCAGGGGGGTGCCGTCGAGGAGCGTCATCGGCTGTGTGGCGTTGCGCGAGTCGAAGCAGTACCAGGGCCGGCCGCGGCGACAGGAGCGGCAGGTGCCGCAGGGGGCGCGCCAGGCGAGGACCACGTAGTCGCCGGGGACCAGGTCCGTGACGCCGTCGCCGACCGCCGCGACGGTACCGGCCGCCTCATGACCCAGCAGGAAGGGGAATTCGTCGTTGATCGCGCCTTCCCGGTAGTGCAGATCCGTGTGGCAGACCCCGCAGGCCTGGACGTCGACGAGCACCTCACCGGGGCCCGGGTCGGGAACGAGGATCGTCTGCACCTCGACGGGTGCGCCCTTTTTGACGGCGACTACGGCACGGACCTCGTGGGGCACGACAAGCTCCTCTGCTGTTGCGCAATGCACGATGGGTTGCGTGATGAGGAACATATTGAGAACGCCGTCAGGCGGCCGTCAAGGGGTGGGAGTTAACCCTTGGCAAAAGGAACGGGAGGCCCGAAACGTGGCCGACACACGACGGCGCGGGGCCGGTGGAATCCCGGCCCTGCGCCGTGGAGCGGGTGTGCGCCCGAGGGGGCGCCGATGCCGGCGAACAAGCGCCGTCTCAGAAGCCGTAGCCCATCCGGCGGGACAACTCGGCCCCCGCCGCCACCGTCCGCTTGGCCAGCTCAGGCAAGCGGTCCGCGTTCAGTCGGTACACCGGCCCCGACACGCTGATCGCGGCGATCACCTTGCCGTCGTGCGCCCGCACCGGAGCGGCCACGGCGGCGAGCCCCAGCTCCAACTCCTCGAGGGTGATGCCGTACCCCTGCTCGATCACGGCCTCCAGCTCGCCGCGCAGCGTGGACGGCCCGGTGATCGTGCGCTCCGTGAAACGCGGCAGAGGGCGTGCCAGCAGACCCTCCCGCAGCGTGGGCGGCATGTGCGCGAGCAGCACTTTCCCGCTGGACGTGGCATGCAGCGGCGTGCGTCTGCCCAGCCAGTTCTGCGCCGTGACCGACGCCGTGCCGCGGGCCTGCATGATGTTGACCGCGGCGTCGTCGTCCAGGACCGCGATGTTGACGGTCTCGCCCAGCTCGTCGGCGAGTTCGCGGCAGACCGGGACGCCCTCCTGGGAGATGTCGAGGCGTACCGCCGCCGCCCCGGCGAGGCGCAGCATGGCTGCTCCCAGGTAGTACTTGCCGCGGTCCTTGGCCTGGGCGACCAGGCCACGGTTCTCCAGGACGCCGAGCAGCCGGAACGCGGTGGACTTGTGCACGTCCAGTTCCTCGGCGATCTCGGTGACGCCCGCCTCGCCGAGCCGGGCGAGGATCTCCAGCACGCTCACGGCGCGGTCCACCGACTGGACGGCGCTGCCCGTGCCTCTGCCGCTCTGCTTCTCGAGGGTCTCCTCGGTGCGCTCAGCCTGCTTCTGCGTGCGGGTCATAGGTCAACTCTCACCACCTGACGGCCGTGTTCGGGCCGCATCTGCGGGAAGCCCTTGACGTGACGGGATCCCCGCGCGGATTCTGTTGCGCATAGCGCTCCCTCGTGCGCCATGCGAAACATCATGTTACCGAAGCGTCCGGAACCCGGAAGGTTCCCGACGACCTGGACCTGAGGTCGCGGACGAGACGTCCGGACCGAGAGGGGGGCCCATGATTCCCGTCTGCCGCCTTGAAGACCTCCCCGAGGGCGAATCCGTCCGTGTGGAGACCACGCCACCGGTCGCCGTGTTCAACGCCGACGGTGAGCTGTACGCCATCGACGACACCTGCACCCACCAGGACGCCTCCCTCTCGGAGGGCTGGCTGGAGGGCTGCCTGATCGAATGCCCGCTGCACGCGGCCTCATTCGATCTCCGCACCGGCCGGCCGACGTGCCTGCCCGCGCGCCGTCCCGTCCGTACCCACCGCGTCACCGTCGACGACGGAATCATCCACGTCCACCTCGCCGTGGAGGAGGGCACCGCCGCATGACCGCTGTGACCCTCGCACCCGGAGGCCGCGTCACCGCTCTCGCCGCCGACGAAGGGCGGGCCGTATGAGGACCGTGACCGTCGTCGGTGCCTCACTCTCCGGTCTGTACGCGGCCCGAGAACTGCGCACCCAGGGCTTCGACGGACGCCTGGTGATCGTCGGTGACGAACCCCACCGCCCGTACGACCGGCCTCCTCTCTCCAAGGACTTCCTCACCGGTCGCGCCGGCGAGGACCAACTCGCCCTGACCGACACCGAGGAGAGCGAGGAACTCGACGCCGAGTGGCTCCTCGGTGTACGCGCCCGCGGTCTCGACGCCCGGGGCCGCACCGTCCTCCTGGACGACGGCCGCACCGTCTCCACGGACGGAGTGGTCATCGCCACCGGCGCCTCCGCTCGCCGTCTGCCCGGCGACGAGCTCGTCGGCGTGCACACGCTGCGCACCCTCGACGACGCCCGTGCCCTGCGCGCGGAACTCACCGCGGGACAGCGCCGCGTGGTCGTGATCGGCGGAGGCTTCATCGGCGCCGAGACCGCGTCCTCGTGCGCCGCCCTCGGCCATGACGTCACCGTCGTCGAGGCTGCCCCGCTGCCCCTCCTTCCTCAACTCGGCCCGGACATGGCCGCCGTGTGCGCCGCACTGCACCGGCGCGCAGGCACCGTCCTCGTCACCGGAACCGGCGTCGCCGGGATCCGGGGGAGTGGTGGCGCGTCGCCCGGCGCGGTCATCGGAGTGGAACTGTCCGACGGGCGCTTCCTGCCCGCTGATGTCGTGATAATGGGGATCGGTGCGTCCCCGAACACCGGCTGGCTCGCGGGATCGACGCTCGCCCTGAACGACGGTGTGCTGTGCGACGACGGCTGTGCGACCGGACTCGCGCAGGTGGTCGCCGTCGGTGACGTCGCCCGGGTCGGCGGCACCCGCGCCGAACACTGGACCTCCGCCACCGAGCAACCCCGCGTCGCGGTGGGCAACTTGCTCGCCGGGCGCACCGTGACGGCCTTTCGGTCCCTGCCCTACTTCTGGTCCGACCAGTACGGTGCGCGGCTCCAGTTCGCGGGGCGGAGGCGGGATTCGGACACGGTCCGGATCGTCGAGGGAGCCCTTGATGAGGGCGGACCGGCCGAGGGCGGCTTCCTCGCCCTCTACGAGCGCGCCGACCGCACGACGGCGGTGCTCGGCATCGACCGCCCCCGCCCCTTCATGCGCGTCCGCCGTGAACTGGCGCGCAACGAGGACCCGGTGGAGCCGGCCGCCCTGTGAGGATGCGCCCTGGGATCACGCCGGAGGCGGCCGACGCGAGGCCAGGAGATCCGTTCCGTTCCTCCTGGGTCGGCCCGGCCGCGTGAGCAGCGATCCACCTCAGGCTCCGTCGCAACGCGTCGGAACGCGTCGCTCCGCGCACTCGGGGCCCGAGGTGGACGCGGCTGCCGCTCCGCTACGAGTGCGACAACTGCCCGGCCCCGCCCCGCCTGCGTATCCGCTCCTGGGCCCGCGCCGCGATCCGTGCCTGACGCCGGGCCTTGCGGCGCTCGCGCCGCAGTGCCCTCGCGGTGCTGCTCGGTACCGACACCACGCCGTTCCGCTGGTTCCACACCTGCCGTGTCACCCAGACGTCCAGGGCACCCCACGTGGCCACAACCGTGCTGGCCACGCTGCTCAGGACCATCGGGAAGGCCAGCCAGGACCCCGCCATCGTGCAGAGGAAGGCCACCACGGCCTGCGTCAGCGTCACCGCGATGATGAGCACCGCGCGCACGGCCGACGTGCGCACCGGATCGGGCAGCCGGCGCCTGCGCGCGGGCTCCTCGATCCACAGCGGCCGGTAGTACGCCTGCTCGTCGTGGCTCTCGTGTCCGTCCGTGGCGGCGCCCATCTCATCGGCTCGGCCGCGTATGTCCGTGGCAGTGTCCCCGACGTCCGCGACGACGCGCCCGTTTGTCGCGGTCCGCCGCCTGTCCGGCTGACCCTGCTCGGTCGCCGGAATGTCGTGATCCCGGGCCTGAGTGGCCAGTTCTGCCGCCTCGCGTGTCGCATCCCGTGTCCCGGGTGCCCCGCTCCGCTCCGCCGTGCCCATCAACTCGTCACTCCCCACCGCCCAGCAACCCTCTCGCACGGGTGTCTCGCGACTCCCGCTCCCCAGTGGCTGCCCGGCTTGCGCTCTTTTACGCCGCCTGAGCGCGGCATGCGGCACCTGTGGCCGATTCCGCCCTCAATTCCCGTACAGAAAGACGAACGACCTGCCCCGAAGATTCCCAACGAGCGAAGAATTTCGGCCAACTGACGAAGTTCCCCGCTCCGATGTGATCCGGCACCAAGTGCCGGATTCAGGGAGGCAATCTCACCCAATGAACGGACAACTCCCCATGTCCCGTTCCCCGTCGAGCGGCTGCGCGACCGGACGGGTCTTCGAGTTACCTATGAGTCAGTAGTAGGCTCACGCCGTTTGTTGACGCACCTGTGTACCCCCGGACGGAGGGGGTCGAGCTGGGGGAGGCCATGCGCTTTCGCGGGAAGTCCATCCGCCGGAAGATTGTGGCGCTGCTCCTCGTGCCCCTTGTGTCCCTGACCGCGATCTGGGCGTTTGCGACCGTACTCACGGGGCGTGAGGCCAGTCAGCTCTTCAGCGTGTCGGACATCGTGGAGAAGATCGCCTATCCGACCGAGGACACCGTCAGGGTCCTCCAGCGGGAACGCCGCCAGACGCTCGTCTATCTGGCCGATCCCCGCGCCTCCGACGGACTCGCGGCCCTCCAGCGCAGCCGGAGCGCCACGGACCGGATCGTCGCGAAGGTCCGCAGGAACGCCAAGGACACGGACGTACGCAAGGAGCTGAGCGGGGGCACCTCGGAGCGCCTCACCTCCCTCCTCGAAGCGATCGACGGGATCGACTCGCTGCGCGCCGGTGTCGAGGAGGGCACCGTCGACCGGGCCGGGGCCCTCGGCCTCTACAACCGTCTGATCGACCCCTGCTACGTCCTGCTGGCCAACCTGCACGTGGTCGACAACGTGGAGCTGGACAAGCAGGGCCGTGCTCTCGTGAACGTGTCCCGTGCCCGCGAACTGCTCTCCCGCGAGGACGCCCTGCTCGGCTCCGCGCTGGTAACCGGTCGCATCACGCGCGACGAACTCCGTGACATCTCCGACCTCGTGGCCCAGCGCGCACTCCTGTACGACGTGAGCCTGCCGTTGCTGCCCGCCTCGGAACGCGAACGCTTCGAGCGCTACGAGAAGAACGCCGCCATGGTGTCCCTGCACGTGGCGGAGCAGGCCGTCGCCGATTCCACCACCGGCTCGCCACGCGGCGTCACCGCGAAGAGCTGGGACGCCGCGGCCGGACCGGTGCTCGACGAACTCGGCACCCTCGAGGACCGGGCCGGCGACCACTACCAGGACAGGGTCAGGCCCGTGGCCATGGCCGTCATCCTCAAGGCCGTCGTCGCCGGAGTGATCGGCCTGATCGCCCTGTTGATCTCGCTCGTCATGTCCGTGCGCATCGGCCGGAGCCTCATCCGCGACCTGCGACGGCTGCGCCTGGAGGCCCATGAGGCGTCCGGTGTACGGCTGCCCAGCGTCATGCGCCGTCTCTCCGCCGGCGAGCAGGTCGACGTCGAGACCGAAGTGCCGCGCCTGGAGTACGACAGAAACGAGATAGGCGACGTCGGCCAGGCCCTCAACACCCTTCAGCGCGCCGCCGTCGAGGCGGCCGTCAAGCAGTCCGAACTGCGCGAGGGAGTCTCCGAGGTCTTCGTCAACCTCGCGCGCCGCAGCCAGGTACTGCTCCACAAGCAGCTCACCCTGCTCGACACCATGGAGCGCAGGACCGAGGACACCGACGAACTGGCCGACCTGTTCCGCCTCGACCACCTGACCACCCGTATGCGCCGCCATGCCGAGGGCCTGGTCATCCTGTCCGGCGCCGCGCCGTCCCGGCAGTGGCGCAAGCCGGTCCAGCTCATGGACATCGTCCGCGCCGCCGTCGCCGAGGTCGAGGACTACGAGCGCATCGAGGTACGCCGCCTGCCGCGAGTGGCCGTCACCGGTCCCGCCGTCGCCGACCTGACGCATCTCGTGGCCGAACTCCTGGAGAACGCCACGGTGTTCTCGCCCCCGCACACGGCAGTTCACGTGGTCGGCGAACGAGTCGCCAACGGCTTCACCCTGGAGATCCACGACCGCGGCCTCGGTATGGCGGCCGAGGCGCTGCTCGACGCCAACCTGCGGCTCGCCGAGACTCCCGAGTTCGAACTCTCCGACACCGACCGGCTCGGTCTCTTCGTGGTCAGCCGGCTCGCCCAGCGGCAGAACGTCCGCGTCTCGCTCCAGCCGTCCCCGTACGGCGGCACCACCGCGGTCGTCTTCATGCCGGACTCCCTGCTCACCGACGACGTGCCGGACACCAACGGCATCGGATTCCGCCTCGACCGCACCCTGCCGGCCAAGGAGGCCGAGTCGGAGGAGGGCCGCAGGGCGGCACTCACCCAGGCGCCGGTGCGTCTGCCGGGACTGCCCGCCTCGATCCTGGACGGCCCCGTCGAGCTGGACGCGCCCGTCGACCTGGACACGCTCACCGGATTCCCCGGCGCCCTCGGCGACGACGACAGCGAACGCGGAGGACTGTTCCGTCCGCGGCGCTCCATAGCCGGCGTCCCCGCGAGGCAGCACCAGCAGACCGATGAGAGCGGCGACGAGCCCGCCCGCTCCGGTGACGACGACCGCTCGGGCACCGCTCCTGTCGGGCTGCCGCGACGCCGGACACCGAAGCTCGTCAGCTCCCACGGCCGTCCTGTCGGCCAGGCCAGGTCGCGGCGCGACCACGCGGACGGCGACCCGGGGCAGGACCTGGAGCCGGTGCAGAGCCTCGGCACCCCGTCCGACCCGGAGCCGATGAAGGAAGCGGACCGCCCGGAACGTCGTGGGGCGGAGCTCGAAGGCATGAAGCCACTGCCCCAGCGGCGCGGCGAGCGGTCCACGCCGTCGGGCCGGCGCGGCGGCGAGCGTCCCGGTGTCCCCGGTCCGCGCGGACCTTCCGGCACACCCGAGAGGTCCGGCCTCCATGAGGCACCCGAGCTCCGCCCGGCGCCCGGCCTCCACGACGCCCCGGCCCTGCCCCGCCGCACCCGCGGTACCGCCGCTGACGCGGGCCCGGACGACACCGCCCCCCGCCGTGACACCGCGGCGGGCCCGGCGGAATCGGAGACGAACCCGCTGCCACGGCGCGTCCGGCAGGCCAGTCTGGCCCCGCAGTTGAAGGACGGACCGGCGCGGCTCGCCGAGCGTGACAAGGCCCGCGGCGGCACGGGGGCGGACCCCGCCGAGCGGGACGCCGGCGAAGTACGCAGCCGGATGGCCTCGCTCCAGCGGGGCTGGCAGCGCGGCCGCGACGAGAACGCCGTGGGCGACCAGGCCCAGGACGGCTCAGCACGACGAACGACAAAGGGGGACGGTCGATGACCGCACCGAAGGCCGCAGGGCCCGCGACCAGCAACGTGTCCGGCGAGCTGAACTGGCTCCTCGACGAACTGGTGGACCGCGTCGCCAGCATCCGCAAGGCGATCGTGCTCTCCGGCGACGGCCTTCCGACCGGGGCCTCGAAGGACCTCAGCCGGGAGGACAGCGAGCACCTGGCCGCCGTCGCCTCCGGTTTCCACAGCCTCGCCAAGGGCGTCGGCCGGCACTTCGAGGCGGGCAGCGTCCGGCAGACCGTCGTCGAACTCGACGAGGCCTTCCTGTTCGTCACGGCCGCCGGTGACGGCAGTTGCCTCGCGGTGCTGTCGGACGCCGACTCGGACGTGGGTCAGGTCGCGTACGAGATGACGCTCCTCGTCAAGCGGGTCGGCGTACATCTGGCCGCCAGTCCGCGCACCGATCTGCCTTCGGGCGGGTAGTGGGATGACATGAGCGGAGACGGTCAGGGAACACGCCACTGGTTCGACGACGAGGCCGGACCGGTGGTCCGTCCGTACGCCATGACACGCGGCCGCACCACCAGCGCGGCCCAGCACCGCCTCGATCTGATCGCGGTAGTGGTCACGGAACAGCACGCCGAGGACCCCGAGGCCGACCACACACTGTCCCCGGAACACGTGGACATCGTCGAACTCTGCCGTGACGCTCCCCAGTCGGTCGCCGAACTCGCGGCGGAACTCGATCTGCCCATCGGAGTGGTGCGGGTCCTCATCGGGGACCTGGTGGACGACGAAATGGTCCATGTGACACGTCCCGTACCCCCTGCCGAGCTGCCGGACGAGAGTATTCTGCGCGACGTGATCAGTGGCCTCCGGGCACTCTGAGCTGGGCGGAAACGGGGAACAGACGTGACAGGCTGGCAGTTCTGGGTCGACCGCGGCGGTACTTTCACGGACATCGTCGCGCGGCGCCCCGACGGTCGCCTGCTCACGCACAAACTTCTGTCCGACAATCCGGCCCGCTACGCCGACGCCGCCGTCGCGGGCGTCCGTGAACTCCTCGGTGACGCGGGGGACGCCGCGGGCGCCCCGGTCGACGTCGTCCGGATGGGCACCACCGTCGCCACCAACGCCCTGCTGGAACGCAAGGGCGAGCGCACGCTCCTGGTGACCACCCGGGGCTTCCGCGACGCCCTGCGCATCGCCTACCAGAACCGCCCCCGCATCTTCGCCCGCGCGATCGAGCTCCCCGAGCTGCTCCACGAGCGGGTCGTCGAGGTCGACGAACGGATCGCCGCCGACGGCACCGTCCTGCGCGCCCCCGACCTGGACGCCCTCGCCGTACTTCTCCAGGAGGCGTACGACGACGGGATCCGCGCGGTCGCCGTGGTCTGTATGCACAGCCACCTCCACCCCGCCCACGAACAAGCCGTGGGTGAGCTGGCGGCCCGCGTCGGCTTCCCGCAGATCTCCCTCTCCAGCGAGGTCAGCCCGCTGATGAAGCTGGTGCCCCGCGGTGACACGGCCGTCGTCGACGCCTACCTGTCGCCCGTGCTGCGCCGCTACGTCCGACGCGTCGCCGATGAACTCCGGGGCGTACGGCTGATGTTCATGCAGTCCAACGGAGGCCTCGCCGAGGCCGGCCAGTTCCGCGGCAAGGACGCCATCCTGTCCGGACCCGCGGGTGGCATCGTCGGCATGGCCCGGATGTCGCAGCTCGCCGGTTTCGACCGCGTCATCGGCTTCGACATGGGAGGCACGTCCACGGACGTCTCCCACTTCGCCGGAGAGTACGAGCGGGTCTTCACCACGCAGATCGCCGGGGTCCGGCTGCGCGCCCCCATGCTGGACATCCACACCGTCGCCGCGGGCGGCGGATCGGTGCTCCACTTCGACGGCTCCCGCTACCGCGTCGGCCCCGACTCGGCCGGCGCCGACCCCGGACCCGCCTGCTACCGGAACGGCGGCCCACTGACGGTCACCGACGCCAATGTGGCACTCGGCCGCATCCAGCCCGGCCACTTCCCGAAGGTGTTCGGCCCAGGCGGGGACCAGCCTCTCGACGGCGCCCTGGTCCGCGACCGGTTCACCGCCCTCGCGCGTGAGATCCGCGAGAGGACCGGCGACGACCGCACCCCGGAACAGGTCGCCGAGGGCTACCTCCAGATCGCCGTGGCCAACATCGCCAACGCCGTCAAGCGCATCTCCGTACAGAAGGGCCACGACGTCACCCGCTACGCGCTGACCACCTTCGGCGGCGCCGGTGGACAGCACGCGTGCATGGTCGCCGACTCGCTCGGCATCCGCACCGTCCTCGTCCCGCCGATGGCAGGCGTCCTGTCCGCCCTCGGCATCGGACTCGCCGACACGACAGCCATGCGCGAACAGTCCGTCGAGGCGCCTCTGGAACCGTCCTCGATGCCGGGCATCCTCAAGACGGCCGACGACCTGGAAGGCGCCACCCGCGCCGAACTCCTCGCCGAGGACGTCCCCGAGCACCGCATCCGGATCACCCGCCGGGCCCAGCTCCGCTATGACGGCACGGACACGGCGCTGACCGTCGAGCTCACCGAGCCCGACACCATGACCCACGCCTTCGAAGAACGCCATCGCTCCACCTACTCCTTCACCCTCGACCGCCCGGTCGTCGTCGAAGCCCTCTCCGTGGAAGCCACCGGTCTCACCGAACCCCCCGATCTGTCCGCCCTCGCCCCCCACGGGGCCGCACCCGCGTCCGCCTCGGCCACCCGGGAGACGGTCAGGCTCCACACGGGCGGCACCTGGCGCGACGTGCCCCTGCACCGCCGTGAGGAACTCCCGCCCGGCGAGAGGGTGACCGGACCCGCGATCATCGCCGAATCGGGCTCGACGACCGTCGTCGACGACGGCTGGCGGGCCGCGACGACGGACGACGGGCATCTGGTCATGGAACGCGCGGCGATCACGGAGAGTTCCGATCTCGCTACGGAAACGGATCCGGTTCTGCTCGAGGTCTTCAACAACCTCTTCATGTCCATCGCGGAACAGATGGGCGCCCGCCTGGAGTCGACCGCCCAGTCCGTCAACATCAAGGAACGCCTGGACTTCTCCTGCGCCCTCTTCGACCCCGACGGCAACCTGGTCGCCAACGCCCCGCACATCCCGGTCCACCTGGGCTCGATGGGGACGAGCGTCCAGGAGGTCGTCCGGCGGCGCGGCGGCAGCATGCGGCCGGGCGACACGTACGCCGTCAACGATCCCTACCACGGCGGCACCCACCTCCCCGATGTCACCGTGATCACCCCGGTCTTCGACACGGAGGGTGACCGGATCCTGTTCTACGTCGCCTCGCGCGGCCACCACGCCGAGATCGGCGGCATCGCCCCGGGCTCGATGCCCGCGAACAGCCGCACCATCGACGAGGAGGGCATCCTCTTCGACAACTGGCTGCTCGCCGAGAACGGCCGCTTCCGCGAGGCGGAGACACTGGCCCTGCTCACCGAGCCGCCCCACCCCTCGCGCAACCCGAGGACGAACCTCGCCGACCTGCGTGCCCAGATCGCCGCCAACCGGAAGGGCGTCGACGAAGTCGGACGCATGATCGAGGACTTCGGGCTCGATGTCGTGCAGGCGTACATGAAGCACGTCCAGGACAACGCGGAGGAAGCGGTACGCCGCGTAATCGACACGCTCGAAGGCGGCGAGTGCGCCTACGAGACCGACTCGGGGGCGGTCATCCGCGTCCGTGTCACCGTGGACCGTGAAGCACGCGCCGCCACTGTCGACTTCACGGGTACATCCGCGCAGCTCACCACCAACTTCAACGCACCCTTCGCCGTTGTCAACGCCGCCGTCCTGTACGTCTTCCGCACCCTGGTGGACGACGACATCCCGCTCAACGACGGCTGTCTGCGCCCCCTGCGCATCGTGGTGCCGCCGGGATCGATGCTCGCCCCCGAGCCCCCGGCCGCCGTCGTCGCCGGCAACGTGGAGACGTCCCAGGCCATCACCGGCGCCCTCTACGCGGCCCTGGCCGTGCAGGCCGAGGGCTCCGGCACCATGAACAACGTCACCTTCGGCAACGAGCGCCACCAGTACTACGAGACCGTGGCCTCCGGATCGGGTGCGGGCGACGGGTTCCCCGGCGCCCCCGTCGTCCAGACCCACATGACCAACTCGCGGCTCACCGACCCCGAGGTCCTCGAGTGGCGACTGCCCGTCCGACTCGACGAGTTCGCGATCAGACACGGCAGCGGCGGCCCCGGACACTGGCGTGGCGGCGACGGCGCCGTGCGCCGCATCACGTTCCACGAACCGATGACCGTCTCGACGCTCTCCCAGCACCGCAGAGTGCCGCCGTACGGCATGGCGGGCGGCGAGCCCGGTGCCCTCGGCTCCAACCGGGTGGAGCACGCCGACGGCACCGTCACGGAACTCGGCGGAAGCGGCGCGGCGGACGTCGGCCCCGGCGACGTACTCGTCATCGAAACCCCCGGCGGCGGAGGCTACGGCCCACCGCCGCGCGACCCCCATCAAGCAGGAGAAGAGATCGATGATCTTCGGGCGTTCTGAGCGCGGCAAGCCTCCGGTCGAGCCCGTCACGCTCAAGATCCTGGTGGCCGGAGGCTTCGGCGTGGGCAAGACGACCCTCGTCGGCGCGGTCAGCGAGATCAAGCCGCTGCGCACGGAGGAACTCCTCACCGAGGCGGGCCGGCCCATCGACGACACCAGCGGCGTGGAGGGTAAGCACACCACCACCGTCGCCATGGACTTCGGCCGGATCACCCTCCGCGAGGACCTGGTGCTCTACCTGTTCGGCACCCCCGGCCAGGACCGCTTCTGGTTCCTCTGGGACGAGCTCGCCACCGGCGCCCTGGGCGCCGTCGTACTGGCGGACACCCGCCGCCTGGAGGACTGCTTCGCCGCGGTCGACTACTTCGAACGGCGGTCCATACCCTTCGTCGTCGGGGTCAACTGTTTCGAGGAATCCGCCCGTTACCCCGCGGAATCCGTGCGCCAGGCCCTCGACCTCGACCCGGGTGTGCCCGTCGTCCTCTGCGACGCGCGGGACCGGGAGTCCGTCAAGGAGGTCCTCATCCGCGTCGTCCAGCACGCGATGGCCTACGCCGCCGCCCTCCGGGAGACCGTCGCCACCTGACGCGCGACCCGACGCCCCCGCGGCCCCGAGGCCGTCACGCGGACGCCCCCGCGGCCCCGAGGCCGTCATGCGGGACAGGTGCGGCCCGTACCCCCGCCGACCGGGGTACGGGCCGCGGTCGCGCACGCGCGCGTGGATCACGCGGGACGCACGCGCGCGTGGACACCCGTTCCGCGCCGACGCTCCGTCGGCGCGGACGCGGGAGTCAGCCGATGGCGTCGTCGTGCCAGCCGAAGCTCTTCTCCACCGCCTTGCGCCAGTTCTGGTACTCGCGGTCGCGCACCGAGCTCTCCATGGACGGTGTCCATTCGACGTCCTTCTGCCAGTGCGTCTTCAGCTCGTCGAGGTCGTTCCACACGCCGGTCGCGAGCCCCGCCGCGTACGCGGCGCCCAGACAGGTCGTCTCGGAGACCTTCGGACGGATCACCGGCACTCCGAGGACATCCGCCTGGTGCTGCATCAGCAGATTGTTCTTGGTCATGCCGCCGTCCACCTTCAGGGTGGTGATCTGCACCCCGGAGTCCTGGTACATGGCGTCGACGACCTCGCGCGTCTGCCAGCTCGTCGCCTCCAGGACCGCGCGCGCGAGGTGCGCCTTCGTGACGTACCGCGTGAGACCGGTGACCACTCCGCGGGCGTCCGAGCGCCAGTAGGGGGCGAACAGACCAGAGAAGGCGGGCACGATGTAGGCGCCGCCGTTGTCCTCGACGCTCGCCGCGAGCGTTTCGATCTCGTCGGCGGAACGGATGATGCCCAGCTGGTCGCGGAACCACTGCACCAGCGCGCCCGTGATCGCGATCGACCCCTCCAGGCAATAGACCGGCGCTTCCGTGCCGATCTTGTACCCCATGGTCGTCAGCAGTCCGTTCTTCGAGGGAACGGGGCGGTTACCGGTGTTCAGCAGCAGGAAGCTGCCCGTGCCGTAGGTGTTCTTGGCCGTGCCGACGTCGTAGCAGGCCTGTCCGAAGATCGCCGCCTGCTGGTCGCCGAGCGCCGACGCCACCGGGACACCACCGAGTTGGCCCACGGCGGTGCCGTACACCTCGGCGGAGGACCTGATCTCGGGGAGCACCGCTTCGGGGATGTTCATCGCGGAGAGGATGGACGGGTCCCACTGGAGGGTTTCCAGGTTCATCAGCATGGTGCGGCCGGCGTTGGTCACGTCGGTGACGTGCCGCCCGCCGTCCGTGCCGCCGGTCAGGTTCCAGATGAGCCACGAGTCGATGGTGCCGAAGGCGATCTCACCGCGTTCGGCGCGCGTGCGCAGGCCCGGGACGTTGTCGAGCAGCCAGGCCGCCTTGGGCCCGGAGAAGTAGCTGGCCAGGGGCAGTCCGGTCTGCTCGCGGAAGCGGTCCTGGCCGTCCGAGCCGCCCAGTTCGTTGCAGAGCGCCGACGTACGGGTGTCCTGCCAGACGATCGCGTTGTGGACGGGCTTGCCGGTGGCGCGGTCCCACAGGACCGTCGTCTCGCGCTGGTTGGTGATGCCGAGCGCGCTCAGCTGGTCGGCGCGCAGCCCGGCCTTGGCGATCGCTCCCGCGACCACGGCCTGCACCTTGGACCAGATCTCGGTGGCGTCGTGCTCCACCCAGCCGGGCTTGGGGAAGATCTGGCGGTGTTCGCGCTGGTCGACGGCGACGATCGCGCCGTCCTGGTCGAAGATGATGCAGCGGCTGGAAGTGGTGCCCTGGTCGATTGCGGCGACGTATTTCTCGGCGTTGTCCGTCATGACGTCCCCTTACGTGTTCTTCGTCAGGAGGCTGCGTTCTCGTCAGGAGCGTGCGTTCTTGTCAGGAGGCTGCGTTTTCGGGGGAGGCGGCGATCGGTCAGAAGGCCACGTTGTAGATCCCGGCGCCGATGGCGGCGCCCACGATCGGGCCGACCACCGGAATCCAGGAGTAGCTCCACTCCGAGGTGCCCTTGTTGGGAATGGGCAGCAGCGCGTGGGTGAGGCGCGGTCCGAGGTCGCGGGCCGGGTTGATCGCGTATCCCGTGGGACCGCCCAGCGAGAGGCCGATGCCCACGACGAGGAAGGAGATCAGCAGGACCGGCAGGCCCGCGTTGCCGATGCCCGCGACGTGTTTGCTACCACCGACCAGCCCGAGGATGGGCAGCATCAGGGCGGCGGTGGCGATGATCTCGGTGATCAGGTTCTGCACCGGGTTGTCGATCTCTGGGCGCGTCGAGAAGATCCCCAGCGTCTCGATGGCCTTGTCCTCCTCGGCGTTGAGGTTGAACTGGCCGAGGTAGAGCAGCCAGCACAGGGCGGCCCCGATGATGGCTCCGGCGAACTGTCCGAGGATGTAGAAGGGCACGTCCTCCCACTTCGTGGAGCCCTCGATCGCGAATCCGATCGTGACCGCCGGGTTGATCTGCCCTCCCGACAGCGGTGCCGAGGTGTAGGCGCCGGCGAGGACGCCGAAGCCCCACCCGAAGGCGATGACGACCCAGCCGGCCCCCTGGGCCTTCGACTTGTTCAGGGTCACGGCGGCGCACACACCCGCGCCGAAAAGAATCAGAATCGCGGTGCCGATCAACTCGCCGACAAAGATGTCTCCGTTGCTCATGGCGGCTCCTAGGCCTTCGCCCGGGGCGATCCGCTCCGGGCCACCGTGCAGGGTGCGTTTCCCATGGCTACTTCAGCCGAAGGCAGGGAGATCCCGCGCCCCGCCCGGCGTCCGTGACGAGCGTGCCGTCGCAGCGGAATCGCCCGTGGGGACGGCCCTGGGTACAGGTCGGAGACTCGAGCGGTGCGGTGCATGAGGACGCTCGAATGCGGCGATGCCGACTGACACCCGGAAGTGTTCACCGGCACCCAGGGGGCGTCAAGGTCGCGGACCGCAACGGTTCGAAGGGCACAAAGAGGTCGGCGACCGGCCGCGAGCCGCCTGCGGTCGGCGGTCAGATGCGAGCGAATCGGTGAGCGAGTGAGTCGGCCGGTCAGCCGGTCAGTGTCTGCCCGTACGGCTCCATCGGCGCGGCCCCCGTGCCGCGGCGGACCTCGTGCCCGGGAAGCCCCGCTCGTCCCAGCACCCAACTCGCCCCGTTCAGGGCCTTGGCCGCCTGCTTGAGGGGTGCCAGACAGGCGGCCGCCTGCCGGTGATCGCTCACGCTGCCGGGGGCGCACACCACCGTGGCCAGCGACATCGTGACGGCGCGCCCGCCCGCCGTCCAGGGCGCGTCGAGCACCGAGGCCGCCAGCGGAACGAGGTTGTCCGGGTCGGCGAGGACCAGGAAGTCGTCGCCGCCGATGTGACCGACGCGCGTCGCCTCGGACGCCGAGACCTGCAACACCCGCCCCACCGCCCGGATCAGCTCGTCGCCGGCCGCGAACCCCGCGCCGTCGTTGACCTGCTTGAAGTGGTCGACGTCCAGCCAGCTCAGCGCGAACATCCTGCGGTCCGCGATCCGCCGGTCCACCTCCCCGGTGATCGCGTCCGAACCGGGCAGCCGGGTCAGCGGGTTGAGCCCCGCCGCCTCTTCGACCCGGCTCTCGGACAGCGCCCGTACGAGGTCCGCGAGGCGTACGACGCCCACGCACCGCCCGTACCGGTCGACGACCGCGACGTCGTCGGACGTACGGTCCCGATCCCCGTCCGCGACGACGTCGAGAACCTCCCAGGCCGTGGCGTCGACGCCGACCGTACGCGGAGGATCGCCCAGTCTGGCGGCTGGCCGATCGGCGTACAGCGCGTGCCCGTAGCGCCCGGACATCGACAACAGGAACCGTGACCGGTGCACCGACCGGACCGGAATCCCGGAAGGGTTCACGAGCACCACGCCGGACACGTCGGGCGACCCGGTGAGCAGCGCCCTGACCTGCCCTGCCGATGCGGTGGTGGGCAGCAGCGCGGCCGGGCGTACGAACTGTCGTACGGACGGCCCGGACCGGGGCGTGGTGACGGCGCCGGGCGACAGCGCCGGAACGTATACGTCTGCCGAGGGCAGCCGGGCGGGCGGTGCGAACAGCTCGCCCTGCGCCAGTTGCGCGCCCGCCGACACCGCGGCGGCGCACTGCAGTTCCGTCTCGACGCCTTCGACGGAGAGCAGTGCGCCCAGCTGTTCGCACAGGGTCCGCATGGCACGCACGGCGGCGGGGCGCGACAGCAGGGACACGTCGAGCTTCATCAACTCCGGCGCGAGGTCCGTCAGCAGTCGTAGTGGTACGTCGCCGTCGCCGATCCCGTCCGCGCAGATCCGGAAGCCCTCTTCGCGCACCACGGCCACCGCCTCCAGCAGGGCGTGCTGCGGCACGTGCGTGTACGGCGGGCCGATGTCGACGGTGACCTCCCAGGGCAGCCGCTCGGCCTCCCGCACCGCGTTCCGCAGCGCCGAGAGCCTGCCGAGGTCGGCCAGGGTTCCGGCGAACACGTTGACGTGCAGCGGCAGCAGCGTCTCCTTGCGGGCGGCGGCCCGGATGGCCAACGCGGCCAGCCGCCCGTCGAGTTCGGGATCGCGGCGGGCCTGCGCCAGGATGTCGCCGGACTCCGGACGGGCGAGTATCTCCAGCGCCGCGACCCCTCCGGTGGTCAGATTGACGACCGGCTGGAAGGCGAAGCGGACAGTATCCGTCCTGGAGGGCACGGCAGCAGCATGCCGCCGCCGATGTGCGCCGGTGCCCGATTCATAAGGTGTTCACGCAGGATTCCGAAGTCGTCACAATGCGTGCGTACGGGCATCCGGACGCGCCGCTCAGACCTTCTGCGGAGACTGGTTCGAGCGCGGGCCGGTCCAGGTCGGGAACCCCCGGTCACGGGTGCTTGTCGCGGCCCGGCGGGGTCCAGGCCGGTCGCCCCCTGACCGTGCCCCCGGCCGGGCCACGCGGGGCTACCGCAGCGCCACGACCGAGGAGCCGTGGCCGAACAGACCCTGATTCGCGGTGATCCCGACGCGGGCCCCGGCGACCTGTCGGTCACCCGCGCCGTCCCGCAACTGCCAGGTCAGCTCGCACACTTGGGCGATGGCCTGTGCCGGGACGGCCTCTCCGAAGGAAGCGAGCCCGCCGCTGACGTTCACCGGTACGCGTCCACCGAGCGCCGTCTCGCCCTCGCGCAGCAGCTTCGCGGCCTCGCCCTCCCCGCAGAGCCCGAGATCCTCGTACCACTGCAGCTCCAGGGCGGTCGACAGGTCGTACACCTCGGCGAACGAGAGGTCCTCGGGCCCGATACCCGCCTCCTCGTATGCCGCTCGGGCGATCGACGCCCGGAAGGTGCCGCCCGCGGCCTCCACCGCGACCGCGGAGTCCGTGGCGATGTCCGGCAGGTCCAGCACGGTGTTGGGATAGCGCGGCGTCACCGTCGACACAGCGCGGATCCGCACCGGCTCCGACGCCCCGTGCCGGCGCGCGAACTCCATGCTGGCCAGCACCACGGCCGCACCGCCGTCGGAGGTCGCGCAGATGTCGAGCAGCCGCAGCGGGTCGGCGACCACGGCCGACCCGGCGACCTCCTCCGCGGTGACCCTCTTGCGGTAGCGCGCGTTCGGGTTGAGTGCGCCCAGCGCCGCGTTCTTCACCTTGACCTGGGCGAAGTCCTCCGGGGTGTCGCCGTACAGAGCCATCCGGCGGCGCGCGTACAACCCGAAGTACGTCGGATTCGTCGCCCCGAGGACACGGAAGCGCAGCCAGTCCGGATCGTCCTGCCGGTCCCCGCCCGCGGGACGGAAGAAGCCCTTGGGCGCCGCGTCCGCGCCCACCACGAGGACCACGTCCGCGAGTCCCGAAAGGATCTGCGCGCGCGCCGTGCCGAGGGCCTGGGCCCCGGACGCGCACGCCGCGTACACGCTCGCGACGCGCGCCCCCTGCCATCCGAGCGCCTTCGCGAACGTCGCCCCCGCCACATATCCCGGATAGCCTCCGCGCACGGTGTCGGCGCCCACGATCGAGCCGACGTCCCGCCAGTCGATCCCCGCGTCCGTCAGTGCCGTGCGCGCCGCCACGACGCCGTACTCGACGAAACGCCGCCCCCACTTGCCCCATGGGTGCATCCCCACCCCGAGCACCGCCACGTCGCCGGTCATCCCGCCACCCCCGTCCGCCGTGCGCCCTTCATGCCGTCACCCCTGTCGGCCGCCAGTGCCAGGTCGTCCAGGTCGTCTCCGTGTCCTCGTGCAGCACACCGGGGACGACCTCCACCTCCATGCCCACGGCCAGATCGGCGACGGTGATCCCGGGAGCCGCCTGGCCGAGGACCACGAGGCGCTCGGATTCCAGCTCCACAGCGATCAACGCGTAGGGCTCCCAGGAGAGTTCCGGATCGGTCACATAGGGTGACGGAGGTCGGTAGCGGCTGTCGGTGTACGACCAGACGCGGCCCCGGGGCGACAGCGGCACCTCGGTCAGCTCGCCGCCCCCACACCCCGGATTGCGGCAGAAGGCGTCCTCGCGGGGGAAGAAGACCGACGTGCACGCCGAGCAACGGGTGCCCAGCAGGCGGAAGTCGTTCCCGTCCCCGGTGAACCACCCGGCGACGACAGGTGTGCGTGAGCGCGACAAGATCCCTCCACGACGCTGGATCTGACGGAACGTCAGAAGTCTGCCACGGGCAACGGGAATTGGGCAGGGCACGGGCGAACCACTGGTGCCGCTCGGGCGTCGAAGTACCTGTGGGGGTGGCCGGGGCCCACGGGGGTGGTTCCGGCCACCCGATCCTGACCGCCCTGAAGACGCCCGATCCGTGATCGGCTACAGTCCGCGGCGTGTCAGCATCCCCGCACCCACCCGCCGACTTCGCGCCCGATTCGCACTGTTCCAGCTGCGGCGCCCCCTACGGAGAGGGCATCTCCGGCTGGCCCCGCACCTGCGCCGCCTGCGGCACGGTGGCCTACCGCAATCCCCTGCCGGTCGCGGTGGCCCTGCAGCCCGTCTACGACGACAGGGGGTCCTGCTTGGTCGTCATCACCCGGACCATCTCTCCCGCGCGCGGGGGCGTCGCCCTGCCCGGGGGATTCATCGACCACCGCGAGGACTGGCGCCACGCCGTCGTGCGTGAACTCAAGGAGGAGACGGGCATCGACGCGGCGAGCAGGGATGTGCGGCTCGCCGACGCGATGAGCTCTCCCGCGGGCCATCTGCTGCTCTTCGGGCTCCTCCCGGAACGTCCGGCCGCCGAACTGCCGCAGTCCGCGGCCACGGACGAGACGGAAGGCTGGCATCTGCTCCGCAGGCCGGCCGAACTCGCCTTCCCGCTCCACACCCTGGCGGCCCGGGCCTGGTTCGACGGACGATACATCTGAGGGTCAGCGTGCCCCCAGCACCCGCACGGGATACGGCGGCTCGCCGGGACCCTCCCCGGCCCGCCGTACCACCACCTCGTCACCTTCCCAGCGGGTCACGTAACGCTCGATCTCCGGCTCCTCCCAGCCGTCACCCGCGTCCGGCACGACGAGCCCGCCTCCGGTGCGCCCTCGGGCGGGCGCCCACGCCTCCAGCTCCAGACCGCCGTCGGCTCCGCGGACGGGCACGACGGCACCGGCCCGCGCAAGCACCGGAATCCGCGACAAGGGGGCGTCGACCAGCACCTGCGCCGGTCCCTCGTACGCCGCCCCGGTGACCGTGTCGTACCAGCGTCCCCGGGGCAGTTGCACCGCCCGCCGCTCCGTCCCGTGATCCAGTACGGGGGCCACGAGGAGGCTGTCGCCGAGCAGGAAGGCGTCCTCGCAGTCGCGCAACGCCCGGTCCTCCGGCGCGCCCCACCACAGAGGCCGGACGTACGGGGCACCCGTGCGGCGCGCCAGGTGCGCCAACGTCATGAAGTACGGGAGCAGCCGCCGTCGTTCGACGAGAGCCACGCGCGCGTGCTTCAGAACCTCGTCACCGAACTCCCAGGGCTCCCTTCGCCCGGCTCGCAGGCTCGCGTGCGTACGGAACAACGGCAGATACGCGCCGAGCTGGAACCACCGCAGATAGAGCTCGGGCGACGGGCTGCCGTCGAAGCCGCCCACGTCGGGTCCCGAGTAGGGCACCCCGCACAGCCCGAGCCCCATCACCAGGGACAACGACGCCCGCAACCCCGGCCAGCCCGTCGCCACATCGCCGGACCAGGTCCCTCCGTAGCGCTGCAGGCCCGCCCACCCCGAGCGCGAGAAGAGGAACGGCCGCTCCTGGGGCGCGAGTTCCCGCAGCCCCTCATAGGCGGCCCGGGCCATGCCGAGCGCGTACACGTTGTGCGCCTCGCGGTGGTCACCGCCGCGGCCCTCCAGGGAGTGCCGGGCCGAGCGCGGCAGCGTCGGCTCCCCGAAGGCCGTGAACGACGTCGGCTCGTTCATGTCGTGCCAGAACCCCGCGAACCCCTGCGCGAGGCGCTCCTTGTAGAGCCCGCCCCACCACGCACGCGCCCGCGCGTGCGTGAAGTCCGGATAGACGGACTCCCCGGGCCACACGACCCCCTTCACGAGCTGTCCCGAGACATCCCGCACGAAGGCGTCCTCCGCGAGACCGCTGTCGTACACGGCGTTGCCCGGCTCGGCCTTGACCGCCGGGTCGACGATCGACACCAGACGGATTCCGTCGCGCCGCAGCTCGTCGGCGAGAACGGGAAGTTTCGGGAAGTTGTCGCGATCGACCGTGAACACCTGATGGGCGTCGTAGTGGTCGATGTCCAGGTGCACGGCGTCCAGTGGCAGGCCGCGCTCCTGATAGCCCGCGACGATCCGCCGCACCTCCTGCTCGCTGCCGAAGCCCCAGCGCGCGTGCTGATGCCCCAGGGCCCAGGCGGGTGGCAGCGCGGCCGCGCCGGTCAGCGACGCCCAGGCGTGCAGCACGCGCGCGGGAGTCCCCACCATCACCCAGCAGCGCAGCGGGCCGCCGTCCATGCGCAGCTCGCACGATCCGGCGCGGTCGTGCCCGGAGCCGGCGCCCTCCTCACCCTCGCGCAGGGTCACGGTGCCGTCCCACGACGTGTCGTGGAACACGAGGTGCGTGGCCGCGTCGGCGACCACCATCTGCACGGGCATCGTGAGGTACAGCGGATCGTCGCCCGGCCCGAAAGCCTGCCCGGGGTCCGTGTTCCACAGCCGGTACGTCCCGTCGCGCAGCCGGGAACCCGAGGCCCTCCCACCCAGACCGAAGAAACGGGCGTCTGCCGCGACTTCGGAACGCTGCATCCAGCGGGCCGCGCCGCCCGCGACGGGTTCCCACCACCGGGGCGGAAGGTCGCGGCGCAGGATCACCCCACCGGGGGTGAGCACCTCGACCGCGCCGTGCCGGGAGATCACGACCGTGACCCGCTCGGCCACGACCCGCCAGCCGCCGTCCTTGTCCGGCTCCAGGACGGCTCGCGGGTCCGGCTCCGGGCAGCGGCCGGCGAGCGCGTACGACGGCTCCGGCGCGACCGCGTCCCAGCCCCAGAACACCGCTCCGTTCACCGCGACCGTGATCCGCAGCTCCGACCGGGTGAACCGGACGACCCCGCCGCCGGGGCCCGGCTCCACACCGAGCACCGGCCCGGGCACCCGGGCCCGCTCGGCGCCCCGCCGCGGCAACCCGGCGGCGTCGGCACGCCTCCTGCGCCATGCGGCACGCACCGTCAGCAGCCCTTGAGCAGCACCCCCCGAGCCGACCGCTTTCACCGAACGCACCAGGTCACGACCGTCCATGGTGCTCACCCTGCCACTACCGGAACCCTACGAGTGAGCCGTTCAGCTGCCGTTCACCTGTAGCGACACCACATCTTCATGTCGCCGACTATGTGTGGCGTGCCCTGGTGCTGAAGTCGATCACATGGCATCGTCCGTGTCAGCCGCGTGACGCGCACACCCCCGCTCGTGCGCGACCGACGCACACGACGCGCACAGTCCGGGAGCCGCTCCATGTCCACTCCGAACCCCTCACCGCTCTGGCAGCCCACCGACGAGGTCATCGCCCAGGCACAGATCACGAAGTTCCAGGCTTGGGCGGCCGAACGGCACGGAGCCCCGTCCGACGGCGGCTACCCGGCCTTGCACCGCTGGTCGGTGGATGAGCTGGACACCTTCTGGAAAGCCGTCACCGAGTGGTTCGACGTACGGTTCTCGACCCCCTACGCGCGCGTGCTCGGCGACCGGTCCATGCCCGGCGCCGCGTGGTTCCCCGGAGCGTCCCTCAACTACGCGGAGCACGCCCTGCGCGCCGCGGAGACCCGCGCGGACGAACCGGCCCTCCTGTATGTCGACGAGACCCATGAGTCCGTGCCCGTGACGTGGTCCGACCTGCGCCGCCAGGTGGGCTCCCTCGCCGCCGAGCTGCGCGCCCTCGGCGTACGTCCCGGAGACCGTGTCAGTGGTTATCTCCCGAACATTCCCCAGGCCGTGGTCGCCCTGCTCGCCACAGCCGCCGTGGGCGGCGTCTGGACGTCCTGTGCCCCCGATTTCGGTGCCCGCAGCGTCCTCGACCGCTTCCAGCAGGTCGAGCCCGTGGTCCTCTTCAGCGTCGACGGCTACCGCTACGGCGGCAAGGAGCACGACCGCCGCGACGAGGTCGCCGAACTGCGCCGTGAACTGCCCACCCTGCGTGCCGTCGTGCACATCCCGCTGCTGGGCACCGAGGCACCCGAGGGCGCCCTGGACTGGGCGGCCCTGACCTCCGCCGACGTGGAGCCCGTCTTCGAGCAGGTCCCCTTCGACCACCCGCTGTGGGTGCTCTACTCCTCCGGCACGACAGGCCTCCCCAAGGCCATCGTCCAGTCCCAGGGCGGCATCCTCGTCGAGCACCTCAAGCAGCTCGGCCTGCACTGCGACCTGGGCCCCGAGGACCGCTTCTTCTGGTACACGTCCACCGGCTGGATGATGTGGAACTTCCTCGTCTCCGGTCTGCTCACGGGCACCACGATCGTCCTGTACGACGGCAGCCCCGGGTACCCGGACACGGGCGCCCAGTGGCGCATCGCCGAACGCACGGGAGCGACCCTCTACGGCACGTCCGCCGCGTACGTCATGGCCTGTCGCAAGGCCGGCGTCCACCCCTCGCGCGACTTCGACCTCACGCGCGTGCGGTGCGTCGCCACCACCGGCTCGCCCCTGCCGCCCGACGGATTCCGCTGGCTGCACGACGAGGTCCGCGACGACCTGTGGATCGCCTCCGTCAGCGGCGGCACCGACGTGTGCTCCTGCTTCGCGGGAGCGGTACCGACGCTCCCGGTGCACATCGGCGAACTCCAGGCCGCCGGCCTGGGCACCGATCTCCAGTCCTGGGACCCCAGCGGAAAGCCCCTGACCGACGAGGTCGGCGAGCTCGTCGTCACCAACCCGATGCCGTCGATGCCCATCCGCTTCTGGAACGACCCCGACGGCAGCCGCTACCACGACAGTTACTTCGACACGTATCCCGGAGTGTGGCGCCACGGCGACTGGATCACCGTCACCTCACGAGGCTCCGTCGTCATCCACGGCCGCTCCGACTCGACGCTCAACCGGCAGGGCGTGCGCATGGGCTCGGCCGACATCTACGAAGCCGTCGAGCGACTCCCCGAGATCAGGGAATCGCTCGTCATCGGCATCGAAGAACCCGACGGCGGCTACTGGATGCCGCTGTTCGTCCACCTCGCCCCGGGAGCCGTGCTGGACGAGGACCTGCTGAACCGCATCAAGCGGACCATCCGAGAGCAGCTCTCGCCCCGCCACGTCCCCGACGAGGTCATCGAAGTACCCGGAGTGCCCCACACCCTGACCGGCAAGCGCATCGAGGTGCCCGTCAAGCGTCTCCTCCAGGGCGCCCCCATGGAGAAGGCGGTCAACATCGGCTCCGTGGACAACGTCGAGCTCCTGCGCTTCTACGAAGAGCTGGCCCGCAAGCGCGGCTGATCAGCCTCCGTACGTGGCCTCGGACTCGCCGAGCACAGCGGCGAAGTCCGAGGCCAGGCGCACGGCGTCGGCGGGTGCGAGTTCCGCGACCGAGATGCGTACGCCGGGTGCGGCGGAGGTGCGGAAGCGCGCACCCGCCGCGACCCACCATCCGTACGAGCGCAGCCCGTTCACGACGGCCGACTCGTCCCGCACCGGTACCCAGACGTTCAGCCCGCTCACGCCGTGGGCCGCCATGCCCCGGTCGGCGAGCTCACGGACGAGTGCGTTCCGACGCAGCGCGTACGTCTCCTGAGCGCGCGCCACCAACGCGCGCGTGCTCTCGTCCGTCATCAGTCCGTGCACCGTCTCCTGCAACAGATGGCTGACCCAGCCCGACGTCAGCAGCAGGCGGCCGTCGTGCCGGGCCAAGGTCGTCGGATCGCACGCCGCGGCCGCCCATCGGAGATCGGTCCCCAGGAACTTGCTCACCGTCCGCACATGGACCCAGCGGGACAGGCCGCCCGTGGTCAGGGTGTGCAGCGGCGCGTCGGCGACCGACGACGCGTGGTCGTTCTCCACGACCAGCACATCGGGCTCCGCCTGAAGGACGTCGACCAGTGCGTCCCGCCGTGCCTCCGAGAAGCCGCCGCCGTAGGGGTTCTGCGCCCGCGGACTGCACACCACCGCGCGTACCCCCGCCCGTAGTGCCGCACGCAGGGCCTCGGGACGGATGCCCTGGTCGTCCACCGCGACCGGAACCGTGCGCAGTCCCAGCGCCGTGACCAGATCCAGCAGATGGTGATAGCCGGGATCCTCCATCGCGACAGCGTCCCCGGGACGCAACTCCACCGACAGCAGTCGCCCGATCAGATCCAGCGCGCCATGAGCGAACGTCACGTGTTCCGTCGGTACTCCGTCGGGCCCCAGCCAGTCGCGCACCACGTCCTCCAGCCGTGCCAGACGCGGCGTACTCCGATGCGATCGCGCACCGGGGGAGAGCCGCGACGGCGGCACCAGATGGGGGAGGAGTTCGGGGTCCGGATGCCCGCCGGCCACGTCGCGCAGCCCGTCAGGCACACGCGGCGGCCGCCGTGACGCCACGGCGGGCGCGGCGGCGACCACGGTTCCGCCGCGCCCACGAGTCACCACGATCGCGCGCCGCCGCAACTCCTTGTACGCCGTCGCGACCGTCCCCGGGCTCACGCCGAGCCGATCGGCCAGGGCGCGCACCGGAGGCAGTGCGGTGCCCGGCTCCAAAGAGCCTTCGGCCACGCCCCGTTCGACGGACGCGGCAATTCCCTTGGCCGTCGTACCACTGATCCCATATTGTGTTGCCACGTTATTGAGTATGTATCAATACATAATCCATGGCAAGGGGGAACAGTGAGTCCGATGCGCCGCGCAGCCGCATGGTCGACCCGCATTCCAGGAGGCCCCGACGGCCGCAGAATGCTCTGGATCGCCCTGATGGACCGCATCGGCAGCGGACTGTGGGCATCCGTCTCCGTCCTGTACTTCACCTACGTCACCGGTCTCTCGGTCGCGCAGATCGGCACCCTCGTGGCCGCGGCCGGAGCCGTCGGCATCGCGGGCGCGCCCCTGGGCTGCCGGATCGCCGACCGACTGCCGCTCACCCGCGTCCTGATCGCGCTCCAGCTCCTGCGCGCCCTCGCCTCCTTCGCGCTGCTGACCACCGACAACTACGCCCTCCTCCTGGCGTTCTCCGCCGCGGGCAGCTTCGGCGACCGCGCCGCGAACGTCCTCACCAAGCTCTACGCCACCCGCGTCGCGGGACCCGACCGTGTCCGCTACCAAGCGGTCAACCGGACCGTCGCCAACGCCGGTTGGGCCCTGGGAGGCCTCGTCGCGGCGGCGGCGCTCACCATCGGCACCACCGCCGCGTACCAATGGCTGCTCGCGGGTGACGCCGTCTCGTTCGTGGCCGTCGCCCTCGCGACCGCCCGCTGCGGCGAATCGCCCTCGGCCACCCGCACGATCGCCACATCGAAGGACCCCGTCCCCGCGACGCGGCCGGTCAGTCCGTGGCGCGACCGCACCTACCTCGCCTACGTGGCCACCGAGACCGTCCTCTTCCTCGACGACGCCGTGTTCAAGGTCGGGCTGCCCCTGTGGATCGCCCACTCCGACCACGCACCGCACGGGCTCGCACCACTGCTGATGGTCCTCAACAACGTGATGGTCGTGACCCTCCAGGTCCCCCTGGCCCGCTTCGGCGCCACGACGGCCGCGGCCCGGGCCCTGCTCATGCCGCTCTCCGCCGTCTTCGCCCTCGGCGGTGCCGCCATGGCGCTCTCCGCAACCGGCGGAGTCGTGGCCGTGACCCTCTTCCTGACCGTCGCGGCCGCCGCCTTCACCGTGGCCGAGATGCTGCACGCCACCGTCTCCTGGGAACTCTCGGTGGCCCTCGCCCCCGAAACCGCGCAGGGCACCTATCTCGGTGTCCACGGACTGGCCCAGGCCGCACAGCGCAGCGTCGGGCCACTCGCCGTCACCGCGGCCATCGCCGCAGGCCCACCCGGCTGGACCCTCTTCGGTACAGTCATAGCCCTGACCTGCATGTTTCAGCATCGCATCGTGCGTGACCGGCTCACCCGCCCGGCATTGTCAGTGCCGCCCGTTACCGTGAGTGAGCATTGATCGACTGCGCACAGGGGGAAAAAATGGCGCACACCCAGCACCTCACCATGCGACGCGTCCTGCGCCGCGAAATCGCCGGCACCATCGGCCTGCTGACCGACGAACAGGACTTCCGGGCGATGCGGCGCTACCGCACCTTCGCCTTCGACGACCACACGACCTATCTCCAACAGGTCGAAGCCCTGCTCAGGACCCTCGCCGCCCAGGGCAGCCACACCACGGTGGTGCTCTTCGACCCCGACGAGTACGCCGAATACTGCGCGGAAAGCGGCCTGGAACCCGACGCCCCGACCAGCCGCACCCGCTTCACCGCGCAACTCGCGGCGACCGGCCCCACCGTTCCCTACGACGGACAACCCCTCGACCAGCTGGTCCCGGACCTCGTCGACGAAGCGGTCCGCCGGGCCACCTGGGAATACGCGACCACACTCCTGGCCCGCATCGGCACCTGCGCGACCTGCGGAGAGGACATCGGCCGCACCTCCTTCGTCCGCGCCGCTCACCTGCTCACCCGAGTCGTCGACACCGCGAGCCCAGGAGACCTCCACCTCGTGTGCAGCGTCTCGGCGGCACCGGACACACTCGTCGCCGTGCTCCGAGCGGAGGAACGCACCGAAGGCGCAACGCGCCTCGACGAAGCCGAGGCCCTCGAATTCACCACCGTCCTGGCTCTCGGCATCGCCACGGCAAGCGCCGGCGGACTCGTCATGCGCACCACCGCACCCGACACCACCGACCGCGTCTACGGATGGCGTCTGCGCGGAGACACCCTCGAGCCCCTCACCGCCGCGGAGGTCTTCGACGCCTACTGCACCGACATCGAATCCGGCGACCTGGTCTCCCCGGAATCGGGCGTCGACTACTGCGTACCGCCCGACCTCGGTGACGAGGTGAAGGGGACGGGCCACACGCACTGAACGCGAAAGGGTCGCCCCATCCGCAGATGGAGCGACCCTCCGTACCCACCGCATGTCGCTCGTCGACGACGCGGCCCGGCTACTCGCCGGACAGCACCGCCTGCGCCGCGGTGCGCGCCTCTTCCGCCGTGTCCGCGGCACGTGCGGCCGAGGCGGCGCGCTCGCACTGGGCCAGCGTGTACTTGGCCAGCGTGGCCCGCACATAGGGAATCGACGCGGCACCCATCGAAAGGGAGGTGACGCCCAGACCGGTCAGCACACAGGCGAGCAGCGGGTCCGACGCGGCCTCACCGCAGACACCGCAGCTCTTGCCCTCGGCCTTCGCCGCCTCGGCGGACATTGCGACCAGGTCGAGCAGCGCCGGCTGCCACGGGTCCTGCAGACGGGACACCGCACCCACCTGCCGGTCGGCGGCGAACGTGTACTGCGCGAGGTCGTTCGTCCCCAAAGAGAGGAACTCGACCTCCTGCAGGATCGACCGCGCCCGCAGCGCGGCCGACGGGATCTCCACCATCGCGCCGAACTTCGCCTGCAGCCCGGCCGCACGGCACGCGTCCGCGAATGCCTTGGCATCCGTACGGTCCGCGACCATCGGAGCCATGACCTCGAGATAGACGGGCAGCCCCTCCGAAGCCTTCGCGAGGGCGGTGAGCTGCGTACGCAGCACATCGGGGTGGTCCAGCAGCGATCGCAGCCCCCGCACACCGAGCGCGGGGTTCGGCTCGTCGGCCGGAGTCAGGAAGTCCAGCGGCTTGTCCGCGCCCGCGTCCAGCACGCGCACCACGACACGGCCCTCCGGGAAGGCCTCGAGCACCTGGCGGTAAGCCTCGACCTGCTTCTCCTCCGACGGCGCCTGCTTGCTGTCGTCGAGGAAGAGGAACTCGGTACGGAACAGACCGACGCCCTCGGCACCCGCCTCGACAGCCGCCGGTACGTCGGCAGGGCCGCCGACGTTGGCCAGCAGCGGCACCTTGTGCCCGTCAGAGGTGGCACCGGGACCCGTCGATGCGGAGAGTGCCGCCTTGCGCTGGGCCGCCGCGGACTCCAGCTGCGCCTTCTTGTCCGCGCTCGGCTCCACGAAGATCTCACCCGTGCTGCCGTCGACGGCGATCACGGTGCCTTCTGCGATCTCACCGGCGCCGGGGAGCGCCACGACCGCCGGTACACCGAGCGCACGCGCCAGGATCGCGCTGTGGCTGGTCGGCCCGCCCTCCTCGGTGACGAAGCCGAGAACCAGCGTCGGGTCGAGCAGCGCCGTGTCGGCGGGAGCCAGGTCACGTGCAATAAGGACGTAGGGCTCGTCACTGTCCGGGACTCCCGGCATGGGCACGCCGAGCAGCCGCGCGACGATACGGTTCCGCACGTCGTCGAGGTCGGCCACGCGTCCGGCGAGGTACTCACCGGCGCCGGCCAGCAGCGCCCGGTAGGCGGCGAGCGCGTCGTAGACCGCACGCTCGGCCGTGCTGCCGACGGCGATCCGCCGGTTCACGTCAGCCGTCAGCTCCGGGTCCTGGGCCATCATGGCCTGGGCTTCGAGCACCGCCTGGGCTTCGCCCCCCGCCAGATTGCCGCGCGCAATCAGGTCGGCTGCCACAGCTTCCACGGCCTTGCGGGCACGCCCCTGTTCGCGCTCCGCGTCCTCCGCGGGAATCTGCTTGGCCGGCGGTTCGAGAACCGCCGTTCCCATGTGCCGAACCTCGCCGATCGCCACACCGTGGCTCACGCCGACGCCTCGCAGCGTTGTCTCCATCTCACCCGTCTCCGATAGTGCGGCAGGTCTCGCCGCCGTGATGGTTGTCGAACGCGCCGTCTGAGACAGCGTTGATGTCACTGCCAGCCGAAGAGCTCGTCGCCGGCCTTCACATCGCCGTCCTCGCGGACGTCGGAGAGGGAGTCCGCCGTGGCTTCGAGAGCCACGACCGGGCACACCGGGGACTTACCGGCGGCCTCGACCGAAGCCGGGTTCCACCGCACGATGCTCTGACCGCGCGTCACGGTGTCCCCCTTGTTGACGAGCAGCTCGAAGCCCTCGCCATTGAGCTGCACGGTGTCGATGCCCAGGTGCGTGAGGAGACCGTGGCCCTCGCTGTCGACGACGACGAACGCGTGCGGGTGAAGAGAGACGATCACTCCGTCCACGGGGGCGACAGCCTCCGAGGGTTCACGCACCGGGTCGATCGCCGTGCCGGGACCGACCATGGCCCCGGAGAACACGGGGTCCGGTACCGCGGCAAGGCCGATGGCGCGTCCTGCAAGAGGGGACGTCACTGTGGTCATGGGAAGCCTCCCAGGGGTGGAGATCTATATGGGCCGTCACTGCCTGTCCCGGACGGCACACTGCTGAGCAGGGTATGTCATATGAAGTGCCGGTTCCGTGCGAGAGGTCCCGGTTGGCGCCGTAGAGCACAGGGCAAACGATTTGCGCCCGCTCCCGGCCCCGATGTAGAGTCGTACTCCTGCTTGAGGATGAGCGGCGTGACCAAGCGTCGTTGCCCGGCAGCACCCAACTTGTCAGATCCTATCTCGGGGTCCCCTTCCGTATGTCTACGGGACGGTGGTCAGAGAGACGGAAAACCACTGATAGAGTCGGACTCGCCGGAAAGGGAAACGCGAAAGCGAGAACCTGGAAAGCACCGAGGAAATCGGATACGGAAACGGTCTGATAGAGTCGAAAACGCAAGACCGAAGGGAAGCGCCCGGAGGAAAGCCCGAGAGGGTGAGTACAAAGGAAGCGTCCGTTCCTTGAGAACTCAACAGCGTGCCAAAAATCAACGCCAGATATGTTGATACCCCGTCTCCGGCCGATCGGTCGGGACGAGGTTCCTTTGAAAAAGTCCTGCCGGGCACTGCCTGGTAGGCGCATCAGCGAGGACGCTGTGAACGCCGGTCCTATTCCGACCGGTTGTTCCGCTCTCATGATGTTTCACCGGATTACCGGTAAACATTCACGGAGAGTTTGATCCTGGCTCAGGACGAACGCTGGCGGCGTGCTTAACACATGCAAGTCGAACGATGAAGCCCTTCGGGGTGGATTAGTGGCGAACGGGTGAGTAACACGTGGGCAATCTGCCCTTCACTCTGGGACAAGCCCTGGAAACGGGGTCTAATACCGGATAACACTCCTGCCTGCATGGGTGGGGGTTAAAAGCTCCGGCGGTGAAGGATGAGCCCGCGGCCTATCAGCTTGTTGGTGAGGTAGTGGCTCACCAAGGCGACGACGGGTAGCCGGCCTGAGAGGGCGACCGGCCACACTGGGACTGAGACACGGCCCAGACTCCTACGGGAGGCAGCAGTGGGGAATATTGCACAATGGGCGAAAGCCTGATGCAGCGACGCCGCGTGAGGGATGACGGCCTTCGGGTTGTAAACCTCTTTCAGCAGGGAAGAAGCGAAAGTGACGGTACCTGCAGAAGAAGCGCCGGCTAACTACGTGCCAGCAGCCGCGGTAATACGTAGGGCGCAAGCGTTGTCCGGAATTATTGGGCGTAAAGAGCTCGTAGGCGGCTTGTCACGTCGGTTGTGAAAGCCCGGGGCTTAACCCCGGGTCTGCAGTCGATACGGGCAGGCTAGAGTGTGGTAGGGGAGATCGGAATTCCTGGTGTAGCGGTGAAATGCGCAGATATCAGGAGGAACACCGGTGGCGAAGGCGGATCTCTGGGCCATTACTGACGCTGAGGAGCGAAAGCGTGGGGAGCGAACAGGATTAGATACCCTGGTAGTCCACGCCGTAAACGGTGGGAACTAGGTGTTGGCGACATTCCACGTCGTCGGTGCCGCAGCTAACGCATTAAGTTCCCCGCCTGGGGAGTACGGCCGCAAGGCTAAAACTCAAAGGAATTGACGGGGGCCCGCACAAGCAGCGGAGCATGTGGCTTAATTCGACGCAACGCGAAGAACCTTACCAAGGCTTGACATACACCGGAAAGCATTAGAGATAGTGCCCCCCTTGTGGTCGGTGTACAGGTGGTGCATGGCTGTCGTCAGCTCGTGTCGTGAGATGTTGGGTTAAGTCCCGCAACGAGCGCAACCCTTGTTCTGTGTTGCCAGCATGCCCTTCGGGGTGATGGGGACTCACAGGAGACTGCCGGGGTCAACTCGGAGGAAGGTGGGGACGACGTCAAGTCATCATGCCCCTTATGTCTTGGGCTGCACACGTGCTACAATGGCAGGTACAAAGAGCTGCGAAGCCGCGAGGCGGAGCGAATCTCAAAAAGCCTGTCTCAGTTCGGATTGGGGTCTGCAACTCGACCCCATGAAGTCGGAGTTGCTAGTAATCGCAGATCAGCATTGCTGCGGTGAATACGTTCCCGGGCCTTGTACACACCGCCCGTCACGTCACGAAAGTCGGTAACACCCGAAGCCGGTGGCCCAACCCCTTGTGGGAGGGAGCTGTCGAAGGTGGGACTGGCGATTGGGACGAAGTCGTAACAAGGTAGCCGTACCGGAAGGTGCGGCTGGATCACCTCCTTTCTAAGGAGCATCTAGGCCGCCGAGTTCGCTTGGTGGTCCAGGGCCATTACGTCGGCACACGTTCGACGGTGGTTGCTCATGGGTGGAACGTTGATTATTCGGCACTCTCAGTCGTCTCGGGCTGCAAGTACTGTTCTTCGGAGCGTGGAAAGCTGATCATGAGTGGCGAGGGTGTCGGGCACGCTGTTGGGTGTCTGAAGGTACGGCCGAATGTTGGCTGCCTTCAGTGCCGGCCCCAGTGCACTCCGGTGGAAACCGGGGGTGATGGGTGGTTGGTCGTTGTTTGAGAACTGCACAGTGGACGCGAGCATCTGTGGCCAAGTTTTTAAGGGCGCACGGTGGATGCCTTGGCACCAGGAACCGATGAAGGACGTGGGAGGCCACGATAGTCCCCGGGGAGCCGTCAACCAGGCTTTGATCCGGGGGTTTCCGAATGGGGAAACCCGGCAGTCGTCATGGGCTGTCACCCACTGCTGAACACATAGGCAGTGTGGAGGGAACGCGGGGAAGTGAAACATCTCAGTACCCGCAGGAAGAGAAAACAACCGTGATTCCGGGAGTAGTGGCGAGCGAAACCGGATGAGGCCAAACCTTGTATGTGTGAGACCCGGCAGGGGTTGCATGCAAGGGGTTGTGGGATCTCTCTTTCACAGTCTGCCGGCTGTGAGGCGAGTCAGAAACCGTTGATGTAGGCGAAGGACATGCGAAAGGTCCGGCGTAGAGGGTAAGACCCCCGTAGTCGAAACATCAACGGCTCGTTTGAGAGACACCCAAGTAGCACGGGGCCCGAGAAATCCCGTGTGAATCTGGCGGGACCACCCGCTAAGCCTAAATATTCCCTGGTGACCGATAGCGGATAGTACCGTGAGGGAATGGTGAAAAGTACCGCGGGAGCGGAGTGAAATAGTACCTGAAACCGTGTGCCTACAAGCCGTGGGAGCGTCGCGCATTGAGTTTACTCAATGCGTCGTGACTGCGTGCCTTTTGAAGAATGAGCCTGCGAGTTTGCGGTGCGTTGCGAGGTTAACCCGTGTGGGGAAGCCGTAGCGAAAGCGAGTCCGAATAGGGCGATTCAGTAGCGCGCTCAAGACCCGAAGCGGAGTGATCTAGCCATGGGCAGGTTGAAGCGGCTGTAAGAGGTCGTGGAGGACCGAACCCACCAGGGTTGAAAACCTGGGGGATGACCTGTGGTTAGGGGTGAAAGGCCAATCAAACTCCGTGATAGCTGGTTCTCCCCGAAATGCATTTAGGTGCAGCGTCGTGTGTTTCTTGCCGGAGGTAGAGCACTGGATAGGCGATGGGCCCTACCGGGTTACTGACCTTAGCCAAACTCCGAATGCCGGTAAGTGAGAGCGCGGCAGTGAGACTGTGGGGGATAAGCTCCATGGTCGAGAGGGAAACAGCCCAGAGCATCGACTAAGGCCCCTAAGCGTACGCTAAGTGGGAAAGGATGTGGAGTCGCACAGACAACCAGGAGGTTGGCTTAGAAGCAGCCACCCTTGAAAGAGTGCGTAATAGCTCACTGGTCTAGTGATTCCGCGCCGACAATGTAGCGGGGCTCAAGCGTACCGCCGAAGTCGTGTCATTGCAGCAATAGGGCCAACGCCCGCTGTGATGGGTAGGGGAGCGTCGTGTGCCGGGTGAAGCCGCGCCGGAAGGCAGTGGTGGACGGTTCACGAGTGAGAATGCAGGCATGAGTAGCGATACACACGTGAGAAACGTGTGCGCCGATTGACTAAGGGTTCCTGGGTCAAGCTGATCTGCCCAGGGTAAGTCGGGACCTAAGGCGAGGCCGACAGGCGTAGTCGATGGATAACCGGTTGATATTCCGGTACCCGCTGTGAAGCGTCAAACATTGAACCAGGCGATGCTAAGTCCGTGAAGCCGCCCCGGAGCCTTCGGGCAAAGGGGAGTGGTGGAGCCGACGGACCAGACCTGCAGTAGGTGAGTGATGGGGTGACGCAGGAAGGTAGTCCATCCCGGGCGGTGGTTGTCCCGGGGTAAGGGTGTAGGCCGTGTGATAGGCAAATCCGTCATACATTAAGGCTGAGACCTGATGCCGAGCCGATTGTGGTGAAGTGGATGATCCTATGCTGTCGAGAAAAGCCTCTAGCGAGTTTCATGGCGGCCCGTACCCTAAACCGACTCAGGTGGTCAGGTAGAGAATACCGAGGCGTTCGGGTGAACTATGGTTAAGGAACTCGGCAAAATGCCCCCGTAACTTCGGGAGAAGGGGGGCCATCACTGGTGATCCGATTTACTCGGTGAGCTGGGGGTGGCCGCAGAGACCAGCGAGAAGCGACTGTTTACTAAAAACACAGGTCCGTGCGAAGCCGTAAGGCGATGTATACGGACTGACGCCTGCCCGGTGCTGGAACGTTAAGGGGACCGGTTAGTCACTCTTCGGGGTGGCGAAGCTGAGAACTTAAGCGCCAGTAAACGGCGGTGGTAACTATAACCATCCTAAGGTAGCGAAATTCCTTGTCGGGTAAGTTCCGACCTGCACGAATGGCGTAACGACTTCTCGACTGTCTCAACCATAGGCCCGGTGAAATTGCACTACGAGTAAAGATGCTCGTTTCGCGCAGCAGGACGGAAAGACCCCGGGACCTTTACTACAGTTTGATATTGGTGTTCGGTTCGGCTTGTGTAGGATAGGTGGGAGACTGTGAAGTCATGGCGCCAGCCATGGTGGAGTCGCCGTTGAAATACCACTCTGGTCGTGCTGGATGTCTAACCTGGGTCCGTGATCCGGATCAGGGACAGTGTCTGATGGGTAGTTTAACTGGGGCGGTTGCCTCCTAAAGAGTAACGGAGGCGCCCAAAGGTTCCCTCAGCCTGGTTGGTAATCAGGTGTTGAGTGTAAGTGCACAAGGGAGCTTGACTGTGAGACCGACGGGTCGAGCAGGGACGAAAGTCGGGACTAGTGATCCGGCGGTGGCTTGTGGAAGCGCCGTCGCTCAACGGATAAAAGGTACCCCGGGGATAACAGGCTGATCTTCCCCAAGAGTCCATATCGACGGGATGGTTTGGCACCTCGATGTCGGCTCGTCGCATCCTGGGGCTGGAGTCGGTCCCAAGGGTTGGGCTGTTCGCCCATTAAAGCGGTACGCGAGCTGGGTTTAGAACGTCGTGAGACAGTTCGGTCCCTATCCGCTGTGCGCGTAGGAATATTGAGAAGGGCTGTCCCTAGTACGAGAGGACCGGGACGGACGAACCTCTGGTGTGCCAGTTGTCCTGCCAAGGGCATGGCTGGTTGGCTACGTTCGGGAGGGATAACCGCTGAAAGCATCTAAGCGGGAAGCCTGCTTCGAGATGAGTATTCCCACCCCCTTGAGGGGTTAAGGCTCCCAGTAGACGACTGGGTTGATAGGCCAGATCTGGAAGGCGGGCAACCGCTGGAGGTGACTGGTACTAATAGGCCGAGGGCTTGTCCTCAGTTGCTCGCGTCCACTGTGTTGGTTCTGAAACCACGAACAACCGTCGTAGCTATGCCACGGCTCCGGTTGACAGTTTCATAGTGTTTCGGTGGTCATAGCGTGAGGGAAACGCCCGGTTACATTCCGAACCCGGAAGCTAAGCCTCACAGCGCCGATGGTACTGCAGGGGGGACCCTGTGGGAGAGTAGGACGCCGCCGAACTAAAATTAGAGCTCCGGCTCTCGGGATTCATCCCGAGAGCCGGAGCTTTTTTGTTTTCCGGCAGGTTTTCCCCGTGACGTTTTACCGTGACGCCTCCCCCTCTGCGCTGCGGCGTCGGGGCTGCGGGTAAGGTCAGGGGGCATCGTTGGCTCATTTCCCACAGGAGGCCCCCGGGTGGAGGTCCAGGAGACCCGCGTTCAGACGGACCGGGTCCTCACCATCCCGAACATCCTCAGCATGGCGCGCCTCGTCGGCGTACCCGTCTTCCTGTGGTTGATCCTCAGGCCGGAGTTCGGCGGCCCCAACAGCGACGGCTGGGCGCTGCTCATCCTCATGCTGAGCGGTATCACCGACTATCTGGACGGGAAGCTCGCCCGGCGCTGGAACCAGATCAGCAGCCTCGGCCGGCTGCTGGATCCCGCGGCGGACCGGCTCTACATTCTGTCGACGCTCGTCGGCCTCACCTGGCGCGAGATTCTTCCGATCTGGCTGACGGCCGCGCTTCTGGCACGCGAGCTGGTTCTGCTGGTGATGGTGTGGATCCTCCGGCGTCACGGCTATCCGCCCCCGCAGGTGAACTTCCTCGGGAAGGCGGCCACCTTCAACCTGATGTACGCCTTCCCGTTGCTGCTGCTCAGTGACGCGAACGGTTGGATCGCGTCAGTCGGCGCTATTTTCGGATGGGCGTTCGCAGGATGGGGTACAACCCTCTACTGGTGGGCAGGAGTCCTCTACGTGGTGCAGGTCCGCCGGTTGGTCCGGGCGGACACCATGGCCGATTGAGCTCGGCCCGATTGGGCGGCTGTAGTGCCCCGATGGCCCGCGCTCGAAAACTGCGGGACAATCAGGACGGGTGAAGTCGGCTGTACCGTCGTCTCTTCAAGGAGGACGCTTCCGACATGAAGGCCGTCGTGATGGCCGGAGGCGAAGGCACACGCCTTCGCCCTATGACCTCAAGCATGCCCAAGCCGCTCCTGCCGGTGGTGAACCGGCCGATCATGGAGCATGTGCTCAGGCTGCTCAAAAGGCATGGGCTCAACGAGACCGTCGTTACTGTTCAGTTCCTGGCCTCGCTGGTCAAGAACTACTTCGGTGACGGTGAAGAGCTCGGCATGGAGCTCACTTATGCCAATGAGGAGAAGCCCCTCGGCACTGCCGGGAGCGTCAAGAACGCCGAGGACGCGTTGAAGGACGACGCGTTTCTCGTCATCTCCGGTGATGCGCTCACCGACTTCGATCTCACCGAACTCATCAATTTCCACAAGGAGAAGGGCGCGCTCGTCACCGTCTGTCTGACGCGCGTCCCCAACCCGTTGGAATTCGGTATCACCATCGTGGACGAGGAAGGCAAGGTCGAACGCTTCCTGGAGAAGCCGACCTGGGGCCAGGTCTTCTCGGACACCGTGAACACCGGCATCTATGTCATGGAGCCCGAGGTCTTCGACTACGTCGAGGCCGACGTATCCGTCGACTGGTCCGGAGACGTTTTTCCCCAGCTCATGAAGGAAGGCAAGCCGATCTACGGCTATATCGCCGAGGGCTACTGGGAGGACGTCGGTACTCACGAGAGCTACGTGAAGGCGCAGGCCGACGTCCTGGAGGGCAAGGTCGACGTCGAGCTCGACGGGTTCGAGATCTCTCCGGGCGTATGGGTCGCCGAGGGTGCCGAGGTGCATCCGGACGCGGTGCTGCGTGGGCCCCTGTACATCGGTGACTACGCCAAGGTCGAGGCGAACGCCGAAATCCGCGAGCACACCGTCATCGGTTCCAACGTCGTCGTCAAGACCGGTGCCTTCCTGCACAGAGCTGTCGTGCACGACAACGTGTACGTCGGTCAGCACTGCAATCTGCGCGGCTGCGTGATCGGAAAGAACACCGACATCATGCGAGCCGCGCGGATCGAGGACGGCGCTGTCATCGGCGACGAGTGCCTCGTCGGTGAAGAATCGATCATTCAGGGCAACGTCCGCGTCTACCCGTTCAAGACCATCGAGGCCGGCGCCTTCGTCAACACCTCGGTGATCTGGGAGTCGCGGGGGCAGGCACAGCTCTTCGGTGCCCGCGGTGTGTCCGGGATCCTGAACGTGGAGATCACCCCGGAACTCGCCGTGCGCCTCGCGGGGGCTTACGCGACGACCCTCAAGAAGGGCTCCACCGTCACCACGGCCCGTGACCACTCCCGAGGTGCTCGCGCGCTGAAACGGGCCGTGATCTCGGCGTTGCAGGCCAGCGCCATCGACGTACGCGACCTGGAGAACGTACCGCTGCCGGTGGCCCGGCAGCAGACGGCCCGGGGCAGTGCGGGCGGAATCATGATCCGGACGACACCCGGAGTGCCGGACTCCGTCGACATCATGTTCTTCGACGGGCAGGGTGCCGACCTGTCGCAGGGCGGGCAGCGGAAGCTCGACCGGGTGTTCGCGCGGCAGGAGTACCGGCGCGCGTTCCCCGGCGAGATCGGGGATCTGCACTTCCCGGCCAGTGTCTTCGACTCCTACACGGGATCGCTCCTGCGGAACGTCGACACCACCGGTATCGCGGATTCCGGGCTGAAGGTGGTCGTCGACGCCTCCAACGGGAGCGCCGGACTGGTGCTGCCCAGTCTGCTGGGCAAGCTCGGCGTCGACTCCCTGACGATCAATCCCGGTCTCGACGAGTCCAGGCCGACCGAGACGGCGGACACACGGCGGGCCGGCCTGGTGCGGCTGGGCGAGATCGTCGCGTCGGCGCGAGCCGCGTTCGGAGTGCGCTTCGACCCGGTGGGCGAGCGGCTGTCGCTCGTCGACGAGAAGGGACGGATCGTCGAGGACGACCGGGCCCTGCTCGTCATGCTCGACCTGGTGGCCGCGGAGCGGCGCAGTGGGCGGGTGGCGCTGCCGGTCACCACCACACGGATCGCCGAGCAGGTGGCGGCCTACCACGGCACGCAGGTGGAGTGGACGACCACGTCGCCGGACGACCTGACGCGGGTGGGCCGCGAGGAGACGACGATCTTCGGGGGCGACGGCCGCGGCGGCTTCATCATTCCCGAGTTCAGCGGCGTCTTCGACGGCGCGGCCGCGTTCGTCCGGCTCATCGGTCTTGTGGCGCGGACACAGCTCACGCTCAGCCAGATCGACGCACGGATTCCGCGGGCGCATGTCCTCAAGCGGGACCTCGCGACGCCGTGGGCCGTGAAGGGGCTGGTGATGCGCCGGGTCGTGGAGGAGGCGGGAGACCGCTTCGTGGACACGACGGACGGCGTGCGGGTCGTGGAGACCGACGGGCGCTGGGTGATGGTGCTGCCCGACCCGGCCGAGGCGGTCACCCACCTGTGGGCGGAGGGTCCGGACGACGCTTCCGCGGAGGCTCTGCTCGACGAGTGGTCGGCTGTTGTGGACAGCGCCGGCCGCTGAAACGATCTTCACTCGTGCGTGTCGGACAAGTGTCCCCAAGGGGGCCTGTCCGGCACGCTGGTGGGGCCATTCGGAGGTAGCACCCGCGACGTGCGACGATGTGCGGCATGCCGCAGCAGCCCCCCGTTCGGAGCAGCGCTCCGCGCCCCCCGCGCCCGGACGCCTCCATGTCGCTGCTCACCAACGTCATGGATCACAGCCTCGACGACGGGTACGCCGAGGCGGCCGCCCGCAGGGAGGCCGAGGGCGCCGGCGGCATGCCGAAGACGCTCCGGTCCAAGCTGGGTCTTGCCGCAGGTCTGGTGCTCGCGGCGCTCGTGGTCACCGTGGGGGCGGCGAACGCGCGGATCGCGGCTCCTGTCGTCGCCAAGGAGCGCCAGGAGCTGATCGACCGCATCGAGCGGGAGACGTCGGCCGCGGACAAGCTGGAGAACAACGTCGACACCTTGCGTGCCGATGTGAGTGCCCGCCAGCGCGAGGCGCTCAAGAAGGACGGCGGCGGTGAGCAGGCCGACCTCGTGAGCATCCTGTCGGGTGCCACCGATGTGCACGGCCCGGGTGTGAAGCTCGTCGTGAACGACGCCAAGGAAGCCAGCACGGGCGGTGACGGCAGCAATCCGAGGGAGACCTCGGGGTTCTCGGACACCGGACGCGTGCGGGACCGTGACATGCAGCGCGTGGTCAACGGTCTGTGGGAGTCGGGCGCCGAGGCCATCGCGATCAACGGACAGCGGCTGACCGCCCTCTCGGCGATCAGGGCCGCGGGTGACGCGATACTGGTCGACAACAAGCCGCTCGTGCCGCCGTACACGGTGCTCGCGGTGGGGGACGGCCAGCGGCTCAGCACCAGGTTCCAGAACAGCGCCGACGGGCTGTATCTGCATGCCCTGCAGGAGAACTACGGCATCCGGACCAGCATTTCCACCGAGGGCGACGTCCGGTTGTCCGCCGCACCGAGTGTGATCGTACGTACAGCAGAGCCGAGCACAGAGAAGGGCACATCGTGATCGCCGTACTGGGCCTCGTCGTGGGAGTCGTGGCTGGATTGTTGGTCCGGCCCGAGGTTCCGGCGGTTGTCGAGCCTTACCTTCCGATCGCCGTCGTGGCGGCGCTCGACGCCGTGTTCGGCGGTCTGCGCGCGATGCTCGACGGCATCTTCGACGACAAGGTCTTCGTGGTCTCGTTCCTGTCGAACGTGGTCGTCGCCGCGCTGATCGTCTTCCTGGGCGACAAGTTGGGTGTGGGTGCCCAGCTCTCCACCGGTGTCGTGGTCGTCCTCGGCATCCGTATCTTCTCCAACGCCGCGGCGATCCGTCGCCACGTGTTCCGGGCGTGAGGGCGATGAGCAAGAGCAACGAGGACGAAGCCCCCGAGAACCCGCTGCGCAGAGAGCTGCCTGAAGAGGTCTCCGCGGCCGCGGAGGAGCCCGAGCCGGATACGGCAGAGGAGAGCGGCGAGCCGTCGCTCTCCGGCCGTCAGAGGCTGGGCAAGGGGTTGTGGCCGCCGCGTGTGTCGCGCGCCCAACTCATCGTCGCGGTGCTGCTGTTCGGCCTCGGTTTCGGCCTGGCCGTCCAGGTGGCGTCCAACAGCGACGGGGACAGCGCCCTGCGCGGAGCGCGCCAAGAGGATCTCGTGCGCATTCTCGATGAACTCGACAACCGAACTCAGCGTCTTGAGGACGAGAAGCAGGGTCTCGAGGATCAGCGCACCGAGCTGGAGAACAGCTCGGACCAGGCCGAGGAGGCCCGCAAGCAGACGGTCGAGAAGGAGAAGCAACTCGGCATTCTGGCGGGCACCGTAGCCGCTCAGGGACCCGGCATCACCCTGACGATCGACGACACGAAGGGGACGGTCAAGGCGGACATGCTGCTCGACGCGATCCAGGAACTGCGCGCGGCCGGCGCGGAGGCGATCCAGGTGAACGGTGTACGCGTGGTCGCCGGTACCTATCTCGCCGATTCCGGCAGCGGAGTGAAGGTCGACGGGAACAAGATCACCCAGCCCTATCGTTTCAAGGTCATCGGCAAGCCTCAGGACCTTGAGCCGGCGCTGAACATCCCGGGAGGCGTGGTGCAGACACTGGAGAAGGAGCAGGCCACCGTCACGGTGGACCGCTCGACGAAGATCGTCGTGGACGCCTTGCGACCGGCGGAGCGGCCTGACTACGCTCGGTCGTCCTCCCGGTGAACCGGGGTCGCATGGGGACCGCCGGGCGAGGGCATGAGGTTGCGGGGGGTCGGCGCACCGAATGGGTGGTGCGTGGTGGAAACTGTCTGGTGGATACGGACGTTGTGAGGATGTCCGGGTCGACCGGTGTGTTCAATCAGGGTTCGTCCTGCCCCACGGGCGGGTCTGTTTCGGTCAAGGGGAATCGCCCGTGAAGTTGTTTGCGAAGTTGTTCGGCAAGAGCGCGCGAGAGGGCAGCGGTGACAACGCGACTGCCCGGCACCGCGCACCGCGCCAGGGAGACGCGGAGGCCCAGGGCGGCGACCGCCCGCTGTTCCGGGACCAGGTCACCGGTCCCGGTGGTCAGGGCGCGTCGTCTGTTGACCCTGCCCAGCCTGGCCGCATAGGTTTCGGGGACCCGTCAGCCTCAAGCACGGGTGGAGGGTTCGCCCCCGATCCGTATGCGTCCCATGCCCCTGGTGGGCAGCCGCGGCAGGAGGATCCGTCCATGTCGGCCCAGGTGTGTACGAGGTGCGGTAACCGCAACGCGGAGAACAGCCGGTTCTGCTCCAACTGCGGTGCGCCGCTGCGGGGCGCCGCGGAGCGTCCGTCGGAGACGACGTCCACGATCTCCATCTCCGGCATCGAAGCCTACGACGCCGAGGTGACGGGCCAGACGCCGTCGCCGATGCTCTCCCCGGAGGCCCAGGCGGCGGTCGACGCGCTGCCGGTCGGCTCGGCGCTGCTGGTCGTGCGGCGTGGCCCGAACTCGGGCAGCCGCTTCCTGCTGGACGGTGAGCTGACCACGGCCGGGCGCCATCCGCAGAGCGACATCTTCCTCGACGACGTGACGGTGTCGCGCCGGCATGTGGAGTTCCGTCGCGTGGCGGACGGTTCGTTCACGGTCGCCGACGTCGGCAGCCTGAACGGCACCTACGTCAACCGGGAGCGGATCGACCAGGTCCCGCTGTCGAACGGTGACGAGGTGCAGATCGGCAAGTACCGGCTGGTGTTCTACGCGAGCCAGCGGGGCATCTGACCCTCCCCCAACTCCGTCCGGGGGGACACCGAGGGAATGTCCATGCTTCAAACACCGAGCGGCGGTGCCGGCAGCGGTACCGCCGCGGCGGACAATGGGCTGATGAGCATCGGCGCGGTGCTGAACGTGCTGCGCGACGAGTTCCCCGAAGTCACCATCTCCAAGATCAGGTTCCTGGAGTCGGAGGGGCTCGTCGAGCCGCGGCGTACCCCTTCGGGGTACCGCAAGTTCAGCCCGAACGATGTCGAGCGCCTCGGCCACGTCCTGAGGATGCAGCGTGACCACTACCTGCCGTTGAAGGTGATCCGCGAGCACCTGGACGCCCTGGAGCGCGGTGAGCAGGTGCGTCTGCCCTCCGTGGGGCGCCAGCGCGACTCGGCCGAGGGAGAAGCCCCGGGAGGGCTCTACGGCGAGCCCGAGGGGCCCACGGCGGCCCGGGTGGGCCGTGAGGAGCTGCTGGCCGCCGCGGAGATCGGCGAGCAGGAGCTCCAGGAGTGGGAGTCGTACGGGCTGATCGGCCCGTTGCCCGACGGTGTCTACGACGCCGAGGCGGTGACCGTCGCAGCGCTCGTCGTCGAGCTGGGACGCTTCGGGATCGAGCCGCGCCATCTGCGGGCGATGAAGGCGGCGGCGGAGCGCGACGCGGGCCTCGTGGATCAGGTGGTCGCGCCCCTGCGGCGGCACCGCAATCCGCAGACCCGGGCGCATGCGGAGGCCCGTACGAAGGAGCTCGCGGGCCTCACGGTGAAGCTGCACGCGGCGCTCGTGCAGACCGCGCTGGGCGTGCGACTGCGCTGATCCGGGGCACCGGCGCAGGCGGTGGATCGTCCACCCGTTCTGTGCCCGACTACCCAAACGTCCCGGGCACGGCCTAGGGTTGCTGTGTGAACGAGCTCGATGTCGTAGGTGTCCGGGTCGAAATGCCCTCCAACCAACCGATCGTGCTTCTGCGTGAAGTGGGAGGCGACCGCTACCTCCCCATCTGGATCGGACCGGGGGAGGCGACGGCGATCGCCTTCGCTCAGCAGGGCATGGCCCCGGCCCGACCGCTGACCCACGACCTGTTCAAGGACGTGCTGGAGGCCGTCGGCCAGGAGCTCACCGAAGTACGCATCACGGACCTGCGCGAGGGCGTCTTCTACGCCGAGCTCGTGTTCGCCAGCGGGGTCGAGGTGAGCGCCCGTCCGTCCGACGCCATAGCGCTTGCCCTGCGCACGGGGACGCCGATCTACGGCAGCGACGGCGTGCTCGACGACGCGGGCATCGCGATCCCGGACGAGCAGGAGGACGAGGTGGAGAAGTTCCGCGAGTTCCTCGACCAGATCTCGCCCGAGGACTTCGGCACCAACAGTCAGTGACGCCGGGGAACGGAGGGAAGCTCCGGGCGGCATTTGCCCGCGGCGAGTGTGGTGTGCCGCGGCCCGTGCCGGGAGCATTCGGCTAGCCTTTCCCCGCGGTAGGGCACGGGAAACCACTCTTAGGGTGATTATCACTCGGCGTGCCGAGTGTGGCGATCGTTGACGCGCCCCTGGTGACTGCCTACCGTCGAGAAGGCAGGTCAAGGACGGAGGTCGGCGTGAGAAGCAGCGGCGACGGTACGGCTGGGGGTGCCCCCGGACGCGGTCTGGGGGAGAGCGGCCCGTACCCTCCCCCAAGCTCTCGGCTCGACTCGAGCAGGGGGCACCCTCATCATGGCGGCGCGGCCGATCAGGTTCCGCGGCGGCCGACGGCAGTGCCCGGCGAGGGAGAGGTTGTTCCCGAGGAGGTCGGCTACCGGGGACCCACGGCGTGCGCAGCCGCGGGCATCACCTACCGGCAGCTGGACTACTGGGCGCGGACCGGGCTGGTCGAGCCGAGTGTGCGTCCCGCCTACGGGTCGGGGACGCAGCGTCTCTACAGCTTCCGGGACGTGGTGGTCCTGAAGATCGTCAAGCGGTTCCTCGACACCGGGGTGTCGCTGCAGAACATCCGCACCACGGTCCAGCACCTGAGGGAGCGCGGCTTCCAGGACCTGGAGCGCATGACGTTGATGAGCGACGGCGCGACGGTCTACGAGTGCACCTCGCCCGACGAGGTCCACGCGTTGTTGCAGGGCGGCCAGGGGGTCTTCGGGATTGCCGTGGGCGTCGTGTGGCGGGACGTCGAGAGTGCCCTGTCGCAGCTGCACGGAGAGCGCGTGGACACCGGTGAGACGCTCCTCGGGCACAATCCCGCCGACGAGCTGGCGCGCAGACGCAACCGCGCGGTGTGACGCGTGGGACCTTCGATGACGTGATGCCCCGGCGTGCCGGGGCATTGTCAGTGGCGTAGGGCAGCATCGGACATGTGAGAACCGCGCCCACGATCCTGCATCTCGACATGGATGCCTTCTTCGCCTCGGCGGAGCAGGCGTCCAAGCCGAGCCTGCGCGGGAAAGCCGTCGTCGTGGGCGGACTCGGACCCCGTGGAGTCGTCGCCACGGCCTCGTACGAGGCACGCGTCTTCGGGGTGAATTCGGCGATGCCCATGGCCCAGGCACGCCGGCGCGCTCCGAACGCCGCCTATCTCGTGCCGCGCTTCGGCCTCTACCGGGAGATCAGCGAGCAGGTGATGGGGCTGCTGCGGGCCCTGTCGCCGCTGGTGGAGCCGCTGAGTCTGGACGAGGCGTTCGTGGATCTGGAGGCGGGCGGGACGGCCTGGGACGACGCCTCGGCGCGGCTGGCCGGTGCGAAGCTGCGCGCGGACATCCGGGCGGTCACGGGGCTCACGGGGTCGGTGGGGCTGGCCGCCTCCAAGATGCTGGCGAAGATCGCCTCGGAGCAGGCCAAGCCCGACGGTCTCGTGCTGATCGAGCCGGGCACCGAGCGGGCGCTGCTCGGGCCGATGCCGGTGCGGACGCTGCCGGGTGTCGGGCCGGCGACCGGCGACCATCTGCGGCGGGCGGGCATCGCCACCGTCGAGGAACTCGCCGAGGCGGGCGAGGACGAGCTCGTGCGCCTGCTGGGGAAGGCTCACGGGCACGCGCTGTTCGCGATGGCGCTGGCCCACGACGACCGGCCGGTGGTGGCCGAGCGGGAGACCAAGTCGGTGTCGGTCGAGGACACGTACGACGTGGACATCCACGACCGGGTCCGGGTGGGCCTGGAGGTGGCGCGGCTCGCGGACCGGTGTGTGCGGCGGCTGCGCGGGGCCGGACTGTCGGGGCGGACGATCGTGCTGAAGGTGCGCAGGTACGACTTCTCGACGCTGACCCGGTCCGAGACGCTGCGGGGGCCCACGGACGACACCGGAGTCGTGCGGGAGGCCGCCGCGCGGCTGCTGGAGGGCGTGGACACCACCGGAGGCGTACGCCTGCTGGGGGTCGGCGTCTCCGGGCTCGCCGACTACACGCAGGAGGACCTGTTCGCGCAGGCCCAGGCCTCCGTCGAGCCGACGGCCGAGGATCATCCGGCGGACGAGCCCGCGGAAGGGGCCGTCGCGGAGGAGGAGGCGCCGGCCGAGCGGCGGTGGCCCTCGGGGCACGACGTGCGGCACGCCGAGCACGGGCATGGATGGGTGCAGGGGAGCGGCCTGGGGCGGGTCACGGTCCGGTTCGAGACGCCCTACTCCGGGCCCGGGCGGGTGCGGACGTTCCGGACGGACGATCCGCAGCTGGAACCGGCGGATCCGCTGCCCCTGGTGGAGCGAAGACCCGAGACGACCCCCGAGACGGCCGATGGGCTGCCGGCGGGTTCCGGGCCGTGGGCGGAGGAAGCCGGGACGCAGGATCCGGACCCGGGGTCTCAGGCGTCCTCCGTGCCCGCGAGCCGGCCGAAGTCCCGGTCCGGCGGCGGAGGAGGGGCCGCCACGTCGAGACCGTAGTGGTGGTAGAGCTGGAGTTCCTGTTCGGGGGAGAGGTGACGTCCGACACCGAAGTCGGGGGCGTCCTTGATCAGGGCTCGTTCGAAGGGAATGCGCAGGGTCCCCTCGACGACTTCGCTCGGCTCCAGGGGAACGAAGGCGTCTCTGCTGAACAGGCCGGTGCGTATGGCCGCCCACTCAGGGACACCGGTCGCGTCGTCGAGGTAGACCTCGTCGATCGTGCCGATCTTGGTGCCATTGCTGTCGAACGCCTTGCGGCCGATCAGGTTGCGCGGATCGATGTCGGTCTGCACGGTCCCTCCACGTGGTCGCAAACTCATCCGTAAGTACTACAAAAGAGCAGATTCGGGAAGGCGGCCACTCGAAGGCTGGCGGCTTGTCCCCGCTGGTAGGCTGGCAGCTGGCTGCTGATCCCGTGCGGGAGAGTCCTCCAGACTTCACCGGAGGCGCCGAAGGAGCAACTCCTCCCCGGAATCTCTCAGGCTCACGTACCGCACGGACGAGGTCACTCTGGAAAGCAGGGCGGGTGTCGATGGCCTCCGCTCTCACCGACGGTGAAAGCCGGGTCGCCCACGGGCGGTCCGGTGAAACTCTCAGGTTGAGATGACAGAGGGGGAGGCCGTCGGGGTACCCGTGCCGGGGTGCCCCTCGAAGGTCGCGTCAGACCAGGAGGCCTCCGCCATGACCGCCCCTCGCATTTCGCTCTCCGAGCTCGAACAGGGAATCCCCTTCGAGCAGCGCCACATCGGACCCGACTCCGAAGCGCGCGCCAAGATGCTCGCGCACGTCGGATACGGCTCGCTCGACGAGCTGACGGCCGCCGCGGTGCCGGACGTGATCAAGAACGTCGAGGCCCTGAAGCTGCCGGCCGCGCGCACCGAGGCCGAGGTACTGGCCGAGCTCCGCTCCCTCGCGGACCGCAACCAGGTGCTCGGCTCCATGATCGGCCTCGGTTACTACGGCACGTTCACCCCGCCGGTGATCCTGCGCAACGTCATGGAGAACCCGGCCTGGTACACCGCGTACACGCCCTACCAGCCGGAGATCTCGCAGGGCCGTCTCGAGGCGCTGCTGAACTTCCAGACCGTCGTCGCCGAGCTGACCGGACTGCCGACGTCCGGTGCCTCGCTGCTCGACGAGGGCACCGCCGCCGCCGAGGCGATGGCGCTGTCCCGCCGTATGGGCAAGAACAAGAAGGGCCTCTTCCTGGTCGACGCGGACGCTCTGCCGCAGACCATCGCCGTCATCGAGACGCGTGCCGAGCCGACCGGTGTCGAGGTCGTCGTCGCCGACCTCGGCGAGGGCATCCCGGCCGACCTGGCCGGGCGTGAGATCAACGGCGTGCTGATCCAGTACCCGGGCGCCTCCGGTGTCGTACGCGACATCAAGCCGATCATCGGGCAGGCGCACGAGCTGGGCGCGGTCGTCACCGTCGCCGCCGATCTGCTCGCCCTGACCCTGCTGACCTCGCCCGGCGAGCTCGACGCGGACATCGCGGTCGGCACGACGCAGCGCTTCGGTGTGCCGATGGGCTTCGGCGGCCCGCACGCCGGTTACATGGCGGTGCGCGAGAAGTTCGCGCGCAGCCTCCCCGGCCGGCTGGTCGGTGTCTCCGTGGACGCCGACGGGCACAAGGCGTACCGCCTCGCCCTGCAGACGCGTGAGCAGCACATCCGCCGTGAGAAGGCGACCAGCAACATCTGTACGGCTCAGGTGCTGCTCGCCGTGATGGCCGGCATGTATGCCGTCTACCACGGTCCCGACGGTCTGCGGACCATCGCGCGGCGTACCCACCGCTACGCCACCCTCCTGGCCGCGGGTCTCACCGCCGGCGGCGTCGAGGTCGTGCACGGCGCGTACTTCGACACGATCACCGTGCGGGTCCCGGGCCGCGCCGCCGGCATAGTGGCCGCCGCCCGCGACAACGGCGTCAACCTCCACCCCGTCGACGCCGACCACGTGTCGATCTCGTGCGACGAGACGACCACGCGCGCCCAGCTGGCCGCCGTGTGGACCGCCTTCGGCGTCGACGCCGACGTCGAGGCTCTGGACGCGAGCGCGGAGGACACCCTGCCGGCCGCGCTGCTTCGCACCGACGAGTACCTCACGCACCCCGTCTTCCACGAGCACCGCTCCGAGACCGCGATGCTGCGCTACCTGCGCAGGCTCTCCGACCGCGACTACGCGCTGGACCGCGGCATGATCCCGCTGGGCTCCTGCACGATGAAGCTCAACGCGACCACCGAGATGGAGCCGGTCACCTGGCCCGAGTTCGGGCAGCTGCACCCCTTCGTGCCCGCCGAGCAGGCGCGCGGTTACCTGACGCTCATCCACGAGCTGGAGGACCAGCTCGCCGAGGTCACCGGCTACGACAAGGTGTCGCTCCAGCCCAACGCCGGATCGCAGGGCGAGCTGGCCGGTCTGCTGGCCGTCCGCGGCTACCACCGCGCCAACGGTGACGACCAGCGCACCGTCTGCCTCATCCCGTCCTCCGCGCACGGCACCAACGCCGCCAGCGCCGTGATGGCCGGCATGAAGGTCGTCGTCGTGAAGACCGCGGACGACGGTGAGATCGACGTCGAGGACCTGCGCGCCAAGATCGAGCAGTACCGCGACGAGCTGTCGGTCCTGATGATCACGTACCCCTCGACGCACGGGGTGTTCGAGGAGCACGTCGCCGACATCTGCGCCCAGGTGCACGAGGCCGGCGGCCAGGTCTACGTCGACGGCGCCAACCTCAACGCCCTGGTGGGCCTCGCCAAGCCGGGTCACTTCGGCGGCGACGTCTCGCACCTGAACCTGCACAAGACCTTCTGCATCCCGCACGGCGGCGGCGGTCCGGGCGTCGGCCCGGTCGGTGTGCGCGCGCACCTCGCGCCGTACCTGCCGAACCACCCGCTCCAGCCGGAGGCCGGTCCGGAGACCGGTGTCGGCCCGATCTCGGCCGCTCCCTGGGGCTCCGCGGGCATCCTGCCCATCTCCTGGTCGTACGTCCGGCTGATGGGCGGCGAGGGCCTCAAGCGTGCCACGCAGGTGGCCGTGCTCTCCGCCAACTACATCGCCAAGCGCCTGGAGCCGCACTACCCGGTGCTGTACACCGGTCCCGGCGGTCTGGTCGCGCACGAGTGCATCATCGACCTGCGTCCGCTCACCAAGGCGACCGGTGTGAGCGTCGACGACATCGCCAAGCGTCTGATCGACTACGGCTTCCACGCGCCGACGATGTCGTTCCCGGTGGCCGGCACGCTGATGATCGAGCCGACCGAGTCCGAGGACCTGGGCGAGCTCGACCGGTTCTGCGAGGCGATGATCGCGATCCGCGCGGAGATCGAGAAGGTCGGCTCCGGCGAGTGGACCGTGGACGACAACCCGCTGCGTGGGGCCCCGCACACCGCCGCCGCGCTCGGCGGCGACTGGGAGCGCCCCTACAGCCGCGAGGAGGCCGTCTTCCCGGCCGGTGTCTCGGCCGCCGACAAGTACTGGCCGCCGGTGCGCCGCATCGACCAGGCGTACGGCGACCGGAACCTCGTCTGCTCCTGCCCGCCGCTGGACGCCTACGAGGACTGATCAGCGCTCGGCACGTGGACGCCTACGGGGAGTGATCACCCTCGGACATGCGTCGGGGCCGGTTCGGAGAGTACGTCTCCGGGCCGGCCCCTCGTGTGTCTGGGCGGCCTGTCACGGCCGCCCGGGTCGTGCGGCTCAGGCGGCCGTCATCACCGGTGCGCCGCCCAGCGGGCGGTGCGGGGCGATGATCTGGCCGTCCGGCAGGAGCTCACCGGTGTCCTCGAAGAGCAGAACGCCGTTGCACAGCAGGCTCCATCCCTGCTCCGGGTGGTGCGCCGCAAGGCGGGCGGACTCCCGGTCGGCTGATTCGGCTGAGGGACACGGCGGCTGGTGCTGGCACATGGATGGGATCTTTCGCTGGGTCGAGTCGTGAGTGATGGCAGTGGTGTCTGTCGCGCGGCTTGAAGTGCTCATGGCCGCCCCCCGTTGGTTGTGGTCCGGAACCCAGTGTTGCCCCACGGGCGTGAATCCGCAGGGATTTGCGGGCACCGCTTCTCACAGGTTCATGACGCGTCACCCGTGCGGAGGGTTCACCTCAACTGCATTGCCTTTTTGGGTGGTTCGAGATGGCCGAATAGGGCTAGTCAGGTCGGACCCGGGGCGCGTTCTCCCTCGTACGAGCGCTGTGGAGCCCTAACGAGCGAGCGGCATTCCTGGTCGGAGACAGCGACGTGCCCCGCGACCGGGTGACGGCGGCGGGGCACGGACGTCGGGGCTCAGGCGGGTGAGCTGAGCAGGGGTGCGGGGGTGACCCGATGGGTGAGGACCGGCAGCAGTTCGGCGACGCGGTGCGGACGGTGTGCGGCGATGCCGGGCGGGGCGGGTGCGAGCGGGACCAGGAGGTCGGTGGCGGCCGGATGGCCGGTGGCGCCGTCCGCCGTGCAGTCGCCGTGCAGCCACAGGGTGAGCATGTACAGCTCGGGTACGGACAACAGGCGTGCCTGGTAGGGCTGTTGCATGGTCTCGGCCTGCCGCACGGCGTGTTCCGTCGCGGCGATGTAGGGGCCCTCGAAGAAGCGTGAGAACGCCCAGCCGTCCGGAGTGAGCATGGTGTCGGCCGCGGCCACCGCGCGCTCGCCGCAGCGGATGAGGAAGCGCCACCCGGCGAGCCGGGTGGTGGAGGCGCCCTCGGGAGTGATGCGGTCCAGGACGTGGACGGGCAGCGGGAGTTCGGGAGTGGCGGGTCCCTGTGCCAGGCGCAGGGACGGGGTACGGGCTTCGCGGACAGCGGTGGGGGAACCGAGTGCCGTGAGAACGGTGCGCAGGGCGGGCGCGGGAGCCGGGGGTACGTGCAGCGGCATGGTGGGTCGCCTCTCATTCGACAGGCACAGTGGCGCGAGGGCGGGGGCGGACGGCGCTGTCAGCTCTCGGGTCAGAGGGGCGAGGGGTCTGGATCTGCCGACAGGTTGTCGCCTGTCGCCGTCACCGAGACGACAGGACCTAGGACCGCGAGCGCCAACTCTCTGCCTCGGTAGCGGAGTTTATACGACGCGTGTTCAGGCGATGTTTCGTCTAGTCGTCCCGAATATGAAGAACAAGTCGCTATTCGGTCGATGAAATGAGGAGTTCATCCCGATTCTGCGCGCTCGAACCGCGATGACCTCGGAATACCTCGCCGGAGCGGTCGGCCGATTCTCGTCGGCGTTTTTCACGAGATCATGTCGGGCGGTAAACTTGCGTATTGCTTCATGCCTGGTGAATGTGCCCGGGGGAACGGAGCCCAGCCTAGCGGTCGAAGAGCGAGCGCGGGACGTTATGGATCGCGTTGCCTGGGCATCATCCCCCGTGACCCGGGACGCCAGGGCCGGAGCGTCGGCCTGCCCATCCGAGGAGGGACACTTCGATGGGGGAGAAGGTCGTGGCAGGGACGTTCGGCCTGTCCGATCGGCAGCGCTACCGCGACAAGCTCCGACAGTGTCTGACGGGGCTGGAGCGACTGCTGGAGGAGAAGCGGTTCGATCGCCCGAAGAATCTGATGGGGCTGGAGATCGAATTGAATCTCGCAGGCCCGGACGGCATGCCGAGGATGATGAATGCGCAAGTACTCGAAAGGATTGCGAGCCGCGACTTCCAAACAGAACTCGCCATGTTCAACCTGGAAGTCAACATAGCCCCACACCGTCTGGGCGGCCGGGTTTTCGACCGGCTCGCCGAGGAGATCCGCACTTCGCTCGCGTATGCCCATCGGAAAGCCAGCGAGGTCGACGCCGGAATCGTGATGATCGGCATCCTGCCGACGCTCGGCCGGGAAGACCTGGTGTCCTCGAACCTCTCGGACGTCGACCGTTACACGCTGCTCAACGACCAGATCGTGGCCGCGCGCGGAGAGGACTTCGAGCTCGACATCGACGGTGTCGAGCGCCTGGTCTGCAGGTCGGCATCCATCGCGCCCGAGGCCGCCTGCACCTCGGTGCAGTTGCATCTCCAGGTCACACCGGGCCGTTTCGCGGATGTGTGGAACGCCGCGCAGGCGGTCGCCGCCCCGCAGGTCGCGGTCGGAGCCAACTCGCCGTTCCTGTTCGGGCACGAGCTGTGGCGGGAGTCGAGGCCCCCGCTCTTCCAGCAGTCCACCGACACCCGGCCGCCCGAGCTGCAGGCGCAGGGCGTCAGACCGCGCACCTGGTTCGGCGAGCGGTGGGTCACCTCGGCGTACGACCTCTTCGAGGAGAATCTGCGGTTCTTCCCGCCACTGCTGCCCATCTGCGACGAGGAGGATCCGCTCGGTGTCCTCGACGCCGGGGGTGTACCCAAGCTCGCCGAGCTGGTGCTGCACAACGGCACGGTGTACCGCTGGAACAGGCCCGTGTACGGCATCGCCGACGGCGTCCCGCATCTGCGCGTCGAGAACCGGGTGCTGCCCGCCGGCCCGACCGTCACCGACGTCATCGCCAACGCGGCGTTCTACTACGGGCTGGTGCGCGCGCTCGCCGAGGAGCCGCGACCGGTGTGGACACGACTGTCCTTCGAGGCGGCCGCCGCGAACTTCGACGCGGCCTGCCGGCACGGCATCGACGCGCGCCTGGAGTGGCCGCGGCGCGGCCGTTACGGCGGAACCACGCAGGTGGACGCCGCGAACCTGATCCGCGACGAGCTGCTGCCGCTGGCGGCAGCCGGGCTCGACGCCTGGGGTGTCGAACCCGCCGACCGGGACTTCTACCTGGGCGTGATCGAGGGCCGGTGCCGGCTGCGCGTCAACGGCGCGACCTGGCAGGCGGCCACCTTCCACCGGGCCCTCGAGAAGGGGCTCGGGCGGGATGCCGCACTGGCCGCCACGACGCGGCGGTACGGCGAGCTGATGCACCTCGGGGAGCCGGTGCACACCTGGCCGGTGGGCCTGCCGGAGCCGGTTCCGCTGGGGTGACGCGGGGCGGGGCGACGGTGCCCTCCGGCTGACGCGGGGACGCCGGAGCCGGTACCGAGGGCGGACCGGGCCCGGCGCCCTGGGCGGCCGTCGCGTGCCGGCGACTCTGCCGACGGGGCCGGGTGGAGGCCGAGGGGGGGCGTCAGGTCGCGTTGTTCGCGCCTGCCGCCACGATCGCCTTGAGCATCGCCGAGTGGATCTGCGAGGGCTCGTTGACCCGCTGGCCGGAGCCGCCGGTCGCCTTGGCGATCTGATCGACCTCCCGCTTGTCGGTGTCGGGGCCCACCGCGATCGCGATCAGCGCCACCGGGCGTTCCGGGTCGGCCAGTTTCTGCAGCTCGGAGACGAGCTCGGACCGCGAGATGCTGCCGGGGTCCTTGTTGACCCCGTCCGTGAGGATGACCAGCGCGTTGAACCGGCCCTCGGCGTAGGAGGCGACGGCCGCCTTGTACGCGGCGAGTGTGGTGTCGTACAGACCGGTGTCCCCCTCCGGGACCGGCTTGAGGGACCTGAAGGCCGCCGACAGCTTCGCGTGCTGGGTGCCGGCGCCCTTGCCGTCGCCGAGCCGCTCGGTCGGCACGAGCACGCGGTAGTCCTTGTCGCCGTCGAGCTTCGTGGAGAACTTCCACAGCCCGATCTCGTCCTCGGGGGTGAATGTGGCGAGCGCCTGGAGCAGGGCCGTCCTGGTGACCTCCATGCGGGACCGGTCGCTGCCCGGTACCAGCTCGGACATGGAGGCGGAGGCGTCGACGACCGTGGTCATCCGGGCGTTCTCCACCGTTATCGTCCACATGCCGAGGGCCTCCTGCACGGCCTCCGCCGACGACGGTCCGGTCAGGACGCGCGCGTACGGCTGCGGAGACCTCCCGCCCGCCTCGGTGACCAGGGTGTCCGACGGATTCTCCGCGTCCGTGCGGAAACCGAACATCCGCAGGAACTGCCGAGGTGCCGGCTCCTCGAGCAGCGTCATGAACCGCAGGGCCGCACGGCTCTCGTCCGTGCTCAGCCGTGGGTTGTCGACCAGCGTGTACGGGTAGTCGAGCAGCGGCGCGCCGTCCTCGGGGTAGAAGAGGTCGAGGCCGGCGCCGGCGTTCTGCGAGGTGTTGTGGGTGAACGCCGCCTGCTCGGAGAGGATCAGCGCCTGATTGCGCCCGGCATCGCTCCGACCGGTGCCGGAGGAGTCGTGGAGCAGGGTGTCCAGGACCTGGGTATCGCTGTCGGACGTGCGCCGCGAGAGCGTCTTCGCCGTGGCGGCAGCCTGGGTGTCCCCGCCCTTGCCCCGGGCGGCGGCCGCGCTGAGACGGGTGAGCGCGAGCAGTCCCGTCGAGCTGTGGGCGGGATCGGCCGTGCCCAGCCTGAGTCCCTCGCCCGCCGTAGTCGCCCCGGCCAGCTCGGTCCAGGTGTACGTCTTCCTCGGCCAGCCCAGCGTCTTGGCGGCCGAGGGGACCATGGCGACGCCGATCGGTGAGGAGGCGACGTTGCCCGCGCCGGTGACCTGCGTCGCGGTGCTGGTCTCGGCGACGCGCTGCACCCACACGTCGGAGTCCGGGACCCAGACCTGGGCGTCGGTCTTCTTGCCCGACCGGAGTTCGTCGGCGACCTTGTAGGACTCGCGCGCCTTCACCCTGACGTCGAGGCAGCGGCCGTCGGAGGTGATGTTCTTCTCGCGGGCGTCCTCGGCGGTGGCCCTGAGCGCCGGCGCGATGTCCGGCGAGGCGACCACCTCGATGTGCACGGCGTCGTCCTGGCAGGAGCTCTCGAAGGAGAGCAGGCCCCCACGGACAGCGGCGGCCGTGCCTCCGGCGACGGTGAGGACGAGCGCCGTCGCGACGGCCACATTGCGGCGGCGGGCGCGGGTCCGGGGGTCGGCGGTGCCCGCCCGGTACGCGTCGGGCAAGCTGTGTCGTCCCATGACGGTGATGTTCCTCCCAGGTGAGGCCTGAGCCGTGAGAGAGCCGTAGAACAGGCAGGGGGGAAGTGTGCCCCGTACGGCGCCCGCCCCCCAACGGCCTGTCGCGCACGATCTTCGCAACTTCTTTCGAGACCCTAGCGGGGCGAAGATGGGGATGAGGCGGGATTACCCAACTGGAGGCGGGAGTGCAGGTGGAGGCTGGGGCGGTGGGGGATTCCATTCCGGGGACGGAGGGGCTGACACGACGGATTCTCCGGGACGAGACGCTGCTCGTCCTGGCGTTGTCGCTCGGCGCGAGCGGAGTGTCCGCGCTGATCAGTTTCGTCGGATCGGTCACCAAACCGGGGGGCCTCAAGGACCAGGCGGCCACCCTCAACGCCTCGGCGGCGCCGGGCCGTCCCTGGCTCGATCTGGCCTGGCAGCTCTTCGGCATCGCTTCGGCTCTGGTGCCGGTCGCGCTCGTCGCGCACCTGCTGATGCGCGAGGGCAAGGGGATGCGGGTGATCGGCTTCGACCGGACGCGTCCCTGGCCGGACCTCGGTCGCGGTGCCGTGGTCGCGGCCGTGATCGGCAGTACGGGGATCGCCTTCTATCTGGCGGCACGCGGGTTCGGCGCCAACCTCACGGTGGTGCCCGAGGCGTTGCCGGACGTGTGGTGGAAGTTCCCGGTGCTGATCCTCTCGGCGGTGCAGAACGCCGTGCTGGAGGAGGTCATCGTCGTCGGGTATCTGCTGCGCCGGCTAGGGCAGTTGGGCTGGACGCCGGGGACCGCGCTGATGGCGAGCGCGGTGCTGCGCGGCTCGTACCACCTCTACCAGGGCATCGGCGGTTTCGTCGGCAACATGGCGATGGGCGTGGTCTTCGTCTGGCTGTACCGGCGTTGGGGCCGGGTCGGGCCGCTGGTGGTCGCACACTCGCTGCTCGACATCGGGGCCTTCGTGGGCTACGCGCTGCTCGCGGGCAAGGTGGGGTGGCTCCCGACGGCGTGAGCCGAGCGGCGGGACCTGATCTCGACGGATCTCTAAGGGGCGTACGACCATCTCGTACGCCCCTTTCGTGTGCTGTCGCGCGAGGCCCGGGGGTTGCTACGCGAGCAGCTCACCCTCGATGACGGTGACCGCGTGCCCGGTCAGGAGGGTGCGGTCGCCACGCACTTCGGTGCGGACCAGGCCGGAGCGCGGGGAGGCCTGCAGGCCGGTGAGACCGGGGCGGCCGAGACGCTCGGACCAGAACGGGGCGAGCGCCGTGTGGGCGCTGCCGGTGACCGGGTCCTCGTCGATGCCGACGTTCGGGAAGAAGCAGCGGGAGACGAAGTCGTAGCCCCGGGAGGGGTCTTCGGCGCGGGCGGTCGCGATGATGCCACGCTCGGAGTAGCGGGCGAGCGCCTTGTGGTCCGGGGCGAGACCGAGGACCGTCTTCTCGTCGGCGACCTCGACCAGCAGGTCACCGGTGTTCGGGCCGGTGTCGAGGGTGGCGAGCGGCTCGGCGCCCAGTGCCTCGGCCACGCCTTCGGGGATCTCGACCGGGGTGAGCGGGGCGGTCGGGAAGTCCAGGGTGATCGAGCCGTCGGCGTCGGGCGTGGCGATGAGAACACCGCTGCGCGTGGCGAAACGCACGGGACCTTCGTGGGCGCCCGTGCTGGACAGGACGTGCGCCGCCGCCAGGGTCGCGTGCCCGCACAGGGCGACCTCGGTGGTGGGGGTGAACCAGCGCAGCGCCCAGTCGGCCTCGCCGCCGTCGGGAAGACGGTGCGCGAACGCCGTCTCCGCGTGGTTGACCTCCTTGGCCACGTTCTGGAGCCAGGCGTCGTCCGGGAAGGAGTCGAGGAGGAGGACCCCGGCCGGGTTGCCGGCGAAGGGACGGTCGGTGAAGGCGTCGACGATACGAATGCGCATGTCCCGAAGCTAGCGCTCGCGGGAAGCCGCGGGCCAAGGCCAATCCGGGGGATCTGGACTCATGTCGGCCCGGGCGGGCGGTGAGGGCGGAGGGGGAGGCACGGAGGGCGAGGGCGGGATGGTGGCACGGGTGGCACGGGTGACCGGGGCACCGTGGCGAGGCCGGGACCGCGGGACGGCGGAACAGCCGGACGGCGGAAACGGCCGGACGGCGGGACGACCGGCACCCGTGGCACGGGTGTCGGACGTGGTGGTGAGGGCGGGTGTCACATCCGTTGGCCCGGTGGTGTCTTCATGCCGAGGAAGCAGACGTCCGAGGAGGACACCATGGTGATACGCGTTCCGAAGGCCGAACTCCCCACCGAACTCCGCGCAGACATGATCGCGCGGCTCGGTGCGGTGCCCGAGCCGGTGGAGGTGGTGTGGCACAGCCCGAAGGTCGCCACATCCAACTTGGAGTTCTCGGCCAGGCTGGCCGAGTGGGACGAGGCCGACGCGAGCCTCAAGTCGTTCGCGCACATCGCGGTCGCGGCGCAGGTGGGCTGCGACTGGTGCCTCGATGTGGGCTATTTCCAGGCTCAGAACCAGAACCTGGACCTGGCCAGGGCGAGCCAGGTGCCGCGCTGGCGGGAGTCGGAGGTGTTCACCCCGCTGGAGCGGGACGTACTGGAATACGCCGAGGCCATGACGAACACGCCGCCGACCGTCACCGACGAACTGCATGCGGGCCTGCTCGGCCGGCTCGGCCCGGCGGCGATGGTCGAACTCACGGCGTACATCGCCTTCGTCAACATGGCGACCAGGAACAACAACGCGAACGGGATCTCCTCGCAGGGCTTCTCCGACGCCTGCGAGATTCCACCGGCCGCGCGTCCCGGGACGTCGTCCGCCGTGGTGTCGCCGACGTGACGGAGAACCCGTTCGTGACGCATCGCAGCCTGCTGTTCACCGTCGCCTACGAGATGCTCGGCTCGGCGGCCGACGCCGAGGACGTGGTGCAGGAGTCCTGGCTGAGGTGGGCCGACGTGGACCCCGCACGGGTGCGTGACCCGCGGGCGTACCTCGTCCGGATCGTCACCCGGCAAGCGCTCAACCGGCTGCGGTCGTTGTCCCGCAGCCGCGAGGACTACGTCGGCGAATGGCTGCCGGAACCGCTCTTGACCAGCCCCGATGTCGCCGAGGACGTCGAACTCGCGGAGAGCGTCTCGATCGCGGTGCTGACCGTGCTGGAAACCCTCGGTCCGACGGAGCGGGCGGTCTTCGTGCTCCGCGAGGTCTTCGACATGCCGTACGGGGAGATCGCCGAAGCCGTCGGGAAGTCCGCGGCCGCGGTGCGGCAGATCGCGCGGCGGGCGCGCGAGCACGTCGCGGCCCGGCGGCCTCGGACGCGGGTGAGCAGGTCGGAGCAGCAGGCCGTGGTGGAGCGGTTCCTGGCGGCGTTGCGCACCGGGAGGTTGCAGGAGCTGGTGGACGTCATGTCGCCCGACGTGGTCCTGATCGCCGACGGTGGCGGGCTCGCGGCCGCCGCCCTCGCTCCGATCCACGGGGCCGGGCCGGTGGCGACGGTGCTCACGCGCGCGAGCCGGGCGGGAGCGACCGCGATCGAGACGACGCTCGTGTGGCTCAACGGCGCGCCCGCGGGCCGGATCGAGATCGACGGCGAACTGGCCACGGCGCTCAGTGTCCTGGTGGAGAACGGGCAGGTCACCCGGGTCTACCTGGTGAGGAACCCACGGAAACTGACGAGCCTCGACGAGCCGGCGGGACTCGCCAGGTAGGCCGCGGCCGATCCGGGCGTCGTGCGTGTGTCCCGGGCGAGGGCGGTCGGATCCGCCCGGGACACACGCACGCGCGCGTCGGCCGGGTCGAGGACCCGAGGAGTGCCCGCGCCTCTGCCCTGTCGCTCGCAGGGGGTTGTCATAAGAACAGTCCCGATATATCGTTGACGCATCGCGACCGATCAACGATGGAATGGAGTGATTGCGATGCGTTCCCGTGGAGAAGACTTCGGATACGAACAAGGACACGGACACCACGGTGGACCCGGCCATCGAGGCCGGGGCGGCTTCGATGGCCGGCGGGGGGCTTTCGGGCCCTTCGGACCGGGTGGTCCCGGTGGCGGCCCCGGCTTCGGTGGACCCGGCTTCGGCCCCGGTCCCTGGGGCGGGCGCGGCGGCCGGGGCGGACTGCGGGGGAGGGCACGGCGCGGTGACGTACGAGCGTCGATCCTCGCCCTGCTCAAGGACCGGCCCATGCATGGTTACGAGATGATCCAGGAGATCGCCGAGCGCAGCGGCGGGGCATGGAAGCCCAGCCCGGGTTCGGTGTACCCGACCCTTCAGTTGCTCGAGGACGAGGGCCTCATCGTCAGTGAGGCCGAGGGCGGCAAGAAGCTGTTCGCCCTCACCGAGTCCGGCCGCAGCGCGGCCGACGAGGGTCCCGACGCGCCTTGGGAAGAAGCCGGGCGCGGGGTCGACTGGGAGACGCTGCACGAGATCCGGCAGGCCGGGTTCGGCCTCATGGAGGCCTTCGGCCAGGTCTGGAAGACCGGCAGCAAGGGCCAGCGCGACAAGGCGCTGGCGGTCATCAACGACGCCCGCAAGAAGCTGTACCTGATCCTCGCCGACGAGGACTGACGGCGTGCTGTGGTACCTGCCGGCGCCCCGTGGAAGTGTTTCCGCGGGGCGCCTTTCCGCGTATGGAGAGCCCGGCGCCGCTTCGAGCGACGCGCGGCCGAGCGAGGCTCAGGCCACCAGCCCGGCCAGTTTGCGCAGCGACTCGTCGAGGGCGGCCGTCGCCGAGTCCTTGAGCTTGCCGGCCATCAGCGAGACGGCCGCACCCGTGAACTCCCCGTCTATGCGCACGGACGTGGCGTCGCCGTCGGGGGTGAGCGTGTAGCGCGTGGTGACGTTCACCGACATCGGGCCCTTGCCGCGGATGGCCAGCGTGCGGCCGGGCTCCAGTTCGTCGATGGTCCAGGTGACCTCGGCCGGGAAGCCCATGAGCTTCATGTTCTCCGTGAAGGTGCCGCCCACTTCGAGCTTTTCCGGGCCGCCCTTCGGGAAGTTGGTGTGCGTCGCGTTCCACTCGCCGTACGCGGACCAGTCCGTGAGCTGGGCCCAGATCTTCTCGGCGGGCGCCTCGATACGTGCTTCCGCGCTGACTTCGGCCATGCGACCACCCCTTCGTGTCGGGCGCTGCGCCCGGCGCAGCTACGGTGTCGCGGAACGTAGTCGCAGGTCGTGGAACATTCAATACTGATGAACCGTCAGAAATTGTGGAGGGCCCCGGAGGACGAGCCTCGGTGCGGCCCGGTTGTCTGTGGGGCGCGGGGCAAGGCGGCGCGCGCCCTTGAGGGGAAATCGGCGCGAAGTCATCCGTAGGGAGGAGAACCCGCACAGGGTTGCCCAACCTGCGTGGGACGTGAAGATGCTGCCCGCCGCGGATGACCCGGCTCCCCGGGACTGATGAGGTGGGGGTTGTGTCGTCCCGTATCCCCCGGCAGTCCGCCCGCGAGAGCGGCCGGAACCACCCCGGCATCGAGGCCGGACTCAGCGCGGAGCTGGCCTCGGTGGTCTCCGGCGCGCGCAGAAGAGCGCTGCGGGACGGGGACCGGCAGATCGACACGGCCCACCTGCTGCACTCGCTGCTGGAGTCCGACGCCGAGGTGCGCGCCGTCTTCGACGGCGGGGCGCAGGTCGCCCGGCTGCTCGGCTACCTGGTGCAGCGCAGCATCGGTTACGGACTGCGCTGGCAGAGCACCGTCGAGGACTTCGGCGCCGGGCCTGTGGTGGTCGATGCGGGCTGGTCCCCGGTGGCGGCGGGGGCCATGGAGGAGGCGTACGCGCGCGCTGTTCTGCGGGGCGACGAGCGGGCCCGCGGTCTCGACCTGCTCGCGGCACTCGTCGCCGACCGCCGGTCGCGGGCCGCCGAGGTCCTCGGGCGTGCGGGGGTCGATCTCCCGCCGCTGCTGGAGCGGATCGAGAGCGGCTGCGAGGAGCGTGTGAGCCGGGGAGAAGGGGGCTGGTGAGTCCCGGCGGGCGCGGAGCAAGCGGAGGCGGGCGCGGAGGCAAGCGGAGAGGTGGGTGCGGAGCAGGCATGGAGGCGGGCGGTGCGGCGGGCCGGCGCCCGGTCGCCGCGTCCGCGCGTGCGGTCCGGATGGTCCGGGCGGTGGTCGGCGGGAGCGGCGCCGGAGTCCAGTCATCGAGACAGGTGTCATCCGGGGTGACGGTCATGTCGTCGCCTGTCATCATGTGGTTGTGCATACGTCTCAGGGGAGTCAGGGGAACCGCGGGAGGGGCGTCGGCCTGAGCCTGGCGCTCGTGTCGGCGGTCGCTTTCGGTGGTTCGGGTGTCGCGGCGAAGCCGCTGATCGAGGCCGGGCTCGACCCGCTCCACGTGGTGTGGCTGCGGGTCGCGGGCGCCGCCCTCGTCATGCTGCCGCTGGCCGTGCGGCACCGGGCCCTGGTCAAGCGGCGCCCCGCGCTGCTCGCCGGGTTCGGACTGCTCGGCGTGGCCGGAGTCCAGGCCTTCTACTTCGCCGCGATCTCCCGCATCCCCGTCGGTGTCGCCCTGCTCGTGGAGTACCTCGCCCCCGCGCTGGTGCTCGGCTGGGTGCGCTTCGTGCAGCGCCGGCCGGTGACGCGTGCCGCGGCCCTCGGCGTCGTCCTCGCCGTCGGCGGACTCGCCTGCGTGGTGGAGGTGTGGTCGGGCCTGAGTTTCGACCTCGTCGGACTCCTGCTCGCGCTGGGCGCCGCCTGCTGCCAGGTCGGCTACTTCGTCCTGTCCGACCAGGGCAGCGACGCGGGGGACGAGGCACCCGACCCGCTCGGCGTGATCGCGTACGGGCTGCTCGTCGGCACCCTCGTGCTGACCGCGGTCGCGCGCCCCTGGAGCATGGACTGGTCCGTCCTCGGCGGCAGCGCGGACATGAACGGGACATCCGTGCTCGCCTCGCTGCTCCTCGGCTGGATCGTGCTCATCGCGACCGTCGTCGCGTACGTCACCGGAGTCCTCTCCGTGCGCAGGCTCTCCCCGCAGGTCGCGGGCGTCGTGGCCTGTCTCGAAGCGGTGATCGCCACCGTTCTGGCCTGGGTGCTGCTGGGCGAGCACCTCTCGGCGCCGCAGATCGTGGGTGGCGGAGTGGTCCTGCTCGGCGCGTTCATCGCGCAGTCGTCGGCCCCGGCGAAGCCCTCGCAGGAGCCGGTCGCGAGTGGGCCGGGCGACGCCGAAAGGGAGTTGGCGGCCCACGGAACGGCCGTCTAAGGTGCTGATCATGCCGACGACGCTCGTTCTTCCGCCTCCGGCCGCCTGAGGCGGGCACACCGGAATCCCGGCCCGGCCCCGTGCCGGGCGGAACGGCGCTGCCCGCAGAAGAAGTCCGAGGACCTTCCCGTACGTTCCTGCCCTCGCGGCACGGGCTGCGACGTGGTCCCTTCCTGAACTTCTGCGGATCTGCGGAGAGAACACGTGTCGAACCATGCTGTCGGCCTGCCCGTCGGGCGAGGCCTGCTCTATCTGATCGTCGCCGGTGCCGCCTGGGGCACCGCGGGCGCCGCCGCGTCACTGGTCTACCGGGCCAGTGACATGGGGCCGATCGCCCTGTCCTTCTGGCGCTGCGCGGGCGGACTCGCCCTGCTGCTCGCCGTACGCCTGCGCCCGGGCCGGACCGCCGTCCGCCCCGCTGTGCGGGAGCCGATCCGCCGCAAGGCGCTGCGGATCGGTCTGACCGGCCTCGGGCTGGCTGTCTTCCAGACCGCCTACTTCGCCGCCGTCGAGGCGACCGGCCTGGCGGTGGCGACCGTCGTGACGCTGGGCGCCGGGCCCGTGCTCATCGCGCTGGGCGCCCGGCTGGCCCTGGCGGAACGCCTCGGCCGCGGCGGGAGCATCGCCGTCGTCGGAGCGCTGACCGGGCTCGGCGTGCTGGTCCTGGGCGGCGAGGGTGCCACGGTGCGCCCCTGGGGTGTCGCGCTCGCGGTCCTCTCCGCGGCCGGATACTCCGCGATGACGCTGCTCACCCGCTGGTGGGGGCGCGACGGTCGCGTCGACGAATCCGGTACGACGGTGTGGACCTTCGCCGTCACCACCGTCTGCCTGCTGCCGCTCGGGCTCGCCGAGGGGCTGGTCCCGCATGCCGCGCAGCCTGCGGAGGTGCTGGCCCTGCTGGCGTACATCGCGGCCGTCCCCACGGCGCTGGCCTACGCCCTCTTCTTCGCCGGCGCCGCCGTCGTCCGCTCCGCGACCGTGTCCGTGATCATGCTCCTGGAGCCGGTCAGCGCGGCCGCGCTCGCCGTCGGTCTGCTCGGTGAGCGGCTCACCCTGCCGACACTCGCCGGCACCCTGCTGATGCTCGGCTCGGTCGCGGGACTCGCGGTGGCCGAGACGCGCGCCGCGGGGGCCGATCGGCGCACGGCACCCGAGAAGGAGGCGGCGCTCGTGTGAGGACGGACGGGCACCGGTCCGGGCGGGGCGGCCCGGCGCCCGTTCGGGGCCCGGTGCCGTCCGGAGTGTGGGGCGCGGTCCCGGGAGAGCCGGTGTCCCTGCGAGGCTCCGGGCACACGCAGCGGCCGTTGCCCTCCTAGGTGTCGGCCGGGGCAAGCGCCGGTGTGCTCTCGTGAGGGGCGGGTGCGGGACCGTGCGGTCCCGCACCCGCCCCTCACAGGTTCATGTCGCGGACGGCTCGCATGCTCACAGGGCGGTCAGGTAGCCGGGCACTTCGATGCCCGGCGCCAGGTCGTCCGCCGGGACCGGGGCGCCGTACCCCTTCGTCAGCGGGAGCACGCCGGTCCAGTGGGGGAGGGAGAGGTCCTCGGGCTCGTCGTTCGGGCCGCCGCTGCGCAGCTTGGCGGAGACCTCGTCCAGATCCAGGCGGATCACGGCGGTGGCCGCGAGTTCCTTGGCGTTGGCGGGACGGGAGTCGCCCGAGCGGCCGGGGACGACGTGATCGACCAGCGCGTCCAGCGCCACGCGCCGCTCGTCGGGGTCCGTCACCTGGTGGGCGATGCCGTGCACCACCACGGAGCGGTAGTTGATCGAGTGGTGGAAGGCCGAGCGGGCCAGCACCAGCCCGTCGACGTGGGTCACGGTCAGGCACACGGCCAGCCCGGGATCGGCCTGGCCGGTCATCCTCAGCGGGCGCGAACCCGTCGAGCCGTGCACGTAGAGCCGCTCGCCGACCCGTGCGTACAGCGTGGGCAGGACGACCGGCGCGCCGTCGCGGACGAAGCCGAGGTGGCAGACGTACCCCTCGTCGAGTATCGCGTGCACCAGCTCGTGGTCGTACGCGGCGCGCTCCTTGGAACGGGTGGGGACGGTGCGGTCGGTCGGGGTGTAGGCAGCGGACTGCGTCGTCCTCGGCTGGGTGCTCGTCTCCGGCATTGCCTTCTCCATTGCGCTAGTGCATAATCTTGTTTGTGCTAGGAGAGTATCGGATCGAAGGCCGTCGCGCAGCCGACATCGCCGCCAGCGTCGAGCGGGCGGTGGGGTCGGGTGAGCTGGAGCCGGGGCAAACGCTGCCGCCGATGCGGGAGTTGGCCGAAGAGCTCGGGGTCAACGCGAATACGGTCGCGGCCGCCTATCGCACGCTGCGCGAGCGCGGGGTCATCGAGACCGCCGGCCGGCGGGGCAGCAGGGTGCGCCCGAAGCCGGCCACCACGGGGCGCGAGTACCTTCGCGTCGACGTCCCCGAGGGTGTGCGGGACGTGGCCGACGGCAATCCCGACCCCGCCCTGCTGCCCACCCTCGCCGAGGCGTTCGCGGCGGCGGCCCGGCAGTCCGACCGCCATCCCGTGCAGTACGGGGAGGACGCCGTCGAACCGGAGCTGGGGCGACTCGCGCGCTCCGGTCTCGACGCCGACGGCGTGCCCGCGGGGCCCGTGGTCGTCACCTCCGGATCGCTCGACGCCATCGAGCGCGTGCTGATGGCGCACCTCAAACCCGGCGACGCGGTGGCCGTCGAGGATCCCGGGTGGGGCAGCCTGCTCGACCTCGCCCCGGCGCTCGGGCTGCGCACGGTCGGTGTCGGCGTCGACGACGAGGGTCCGCTTCCCGACGACGTACGACGTGCGCTGACCGCCGGGGCACGGGCCCTGATCGTCACGGACCGGGCGCAGAATCCCACCGGGGCCGCGATCACCGCCCCGCGTGCGCGTGCCCTGCGTTCCGTGCTCGGGGAGCACCCGGAGACGCTGCTCATCGAGGACGACCACGGCCACCGGATCGTCGACCTGCCCCTGCACTCCCTCGCCGGGGTCACGCACAGCTGGGCCTTCGTGCGCTCCGTCGCCAAGGCGTACGGGCCCGACCTGCGGCTCGCCGTGCTCACCGGCGACCCCGTCACCGTCGACCGCGTGCACGGGCGGCAGCGGCTCGGGCCCGGCTGGGTGAGCCGCCTGCTGCAGAAGGCCGTGGTCCATCTGTGGACGTCCGGCACGGTCGACGCCGGGGCCGTGGCGGCCTCGTACGGGCGGCGACGCGACGATCTGATCGGCTCCCTGAAGGCGCGTGGCGTTAAGGCGCACGGGCGCAGCGGGATGAACGTCTGGATCCCCGTCCCGGACGAGACCGGGGCGGTCGCCCGCCTGTTGCACGCGGGCTGGGCGGTCGCGCCCGGGGCCCGCTTCCGGATGGGCTCGCCGCCGGGCATCCGGATCACCGTCTCGACGCTCCGGTCCGAGGACATCGAGCCGCTCGCGTCCGCCGTCGCGTCCGCCGTGGGACCGGCACCCGCACGCCGGTACGTCTGAGGTGCCGGTGCCGCAGGGGCCGGGACGGGACGGCGGGTGCCCGGGGAGCGCGGACGGCCCCTGTCGTGAAGCCCGTACAGCCCGTACGGCCGGTGTCGTAAGACCCGTGCGCACGGGTGCCGTGGAGGCGCCGACGGCCGGCCCCGCGGGCGTCAGCGGCGCGGCTTCGCCTGGGTGAGGGCCGCGCCCGCGAGGACGATCACCGCGCCGACCGGTGTCGACCAGGCCAGCGACTCGCCGAGGATCGCGACACCGGCCGCGGTGGCGATCACCGGGATGAAGTACGTGACCATCTGGGCCGTCGTCGGGCCGACCTCGGCGACGATGCCGTACTGGAGGAGCATGGCCAGACCGGTGCCGAGGGCTCCCAGGGCCACGACCGCGAGCAGCGGCACCACCGCGAAGTGGCGGGGCAGGGTGGTGAACAGCGGGGTGACGAGGGCCAGTTGGGCGGTGGCCAGGAGCAGCTGGGCGCCGGTCATGGACAGGTGCGAGTTGCCGGTGCCGGCCAGTGTCCGGCGGACGTAGATCCACCCGATCGGATAGCTGAGCGAGGCGAGCAGGGCCATCGCCGTGCCCGTGGCGTCCAGGCCGTGGAAGCCCTGCCAGACTCCGAGGACCGTCAGTACGCCGAGGAAGCCGATGCCGAGACCGGCGACTCTGCGCCGGGTCGGCCGGTCCTCGGAGAGGGCGACCAGGGAGAGGGCCATTCCCCACAGGGGCGACGTCGCGTTGCAGATGCCCGCGAGCGTGGAGGGGATGGTCAGCTCGGAGTAGGCGAAGAGGGAGAACGGCAGCGCGTTCAGCAGGAGGGCCGCGACCGTGAGGTGTCCCCACGTCCGCGCCCCGCGCGGCAGCCGCTCCCGCTTCACCGCCATCGCCGCCGCGAGCACCGCGGTCCCGAACAGCAGCCGCCCGAAGGTGACCTGGAACGGCGCGTAGCCCTCCGTGCCGACCTTGATGAGCAGAAAACTGAAGCCCCAGATCAGCGAGAGGACGCCGAAGCGGATACGCCAGTCGAGGGCGGTGCGGCGGCGGGGTGCGACGCCGGTCGGTGTGACGGGTCGAGGAGTGGCGACGGTGCTCATGGGGCCAACAATGAAGCAGAACAATCTCGTAGCACAAGCGAGAATTACCAAGCGTTATCTCGTAGCATTGCTTATATGTTGAACCTGGAGCGCCTGCGCACTCTCGACGCCCTCGCCCGGCACGGCTCGGTGAGCGGCGCGGCCGAGGGGCTGCACGTGACCACCTCGGCCGTCTCCCAGCAGATGGCGAAGCTGGAGCGCGAGGTGGGGCAGCAGTTGCTCGCCAAGAACGGCCGGGGGGTGCGCCTGACCGACGCCGGGCGGCTGCTCGCCGAGCACGCGGCGCGCATCCTGTCCCAGGTCGAGCTCGCGCAGTCCGACCTGGAGGCGCAGCGCGGTCAGGTGGTCGGCGAGCTGCGGCTCTCCGCGTTCCCGACCGCGGCGCGCGGACTGTTCCCGGCGGCGCTCGCCGAGCTGCGCGCCGACCACCCGGGACTGCGGGTGCGCTCCAGCGAGCTGGAACCGGAGGCCGGGGTCGCGGGGGTGGTGCGCGGGGACCTGGACCTGGCGGTCGTGCTCGACTGGCACAACAAGCCGATGCCGCTGCCCGACGGCCTGGTGAAGGCGTCGATCCTCGACGACCCGGCCGATGTGGCCATGCCCGTCGGCCATCGGCTCGCGGGCCGCGACGAGGTGGACCTCGGGGACTTCGCCGACGACGAGTGGATCACCTGGGCCGAGGGCGAGTTCTGCCACGAGTGGCTGATGTTCACGCTGCGCTCCAAGGGCGTCGAACCGCGCATCGCGCACCGCGCCGCGGAGACACACACCCAGCTCGGACTGGTCGCCGCCGGCCTCGGCGTGTGCGTGGCCCCGCTCCTCGGGCGCCATCCGATGCCCGAGGGGGTCGTCACGGTGCCGGTGCGTCAGCGCGTGCGCCGCCATGTGTACGTCGTGTGGCGGGCCGACGCCGACCGCCGACCCTCGATCAGGGCGGCGGTGGACGCCTTGCGCAGAGCCGGTGAGGCCGTCAAGTAGAGCCCGTCGAAGGGTGGTTCGGCTACATCGGAGGGAGCTTGCGGAAGTCCCACGAGGCGATCGCGTCCGGTGTCAGTCGCATCCAGGCGTGCCGGCCGTCGTGCGGCATCTCCTCCAGGCCGAAGTTCTTGCGGGCGAACAGCGTCTCCGGTACGTCGAGTTCGGCGCACAGTTCGCCCGTGCGCGGGAACTCGCCCACGAACTCCACGGTGCCGGACAGCTCGACGCCCCGCAGCTCCCCGTACTCCTCGCCGGAGTCGATCACCACCGCGACCCGCGGATCGTTGCGCAGCTGCACCCAGCGCTTGCTGCGCACCACGGAGTACAGCCACAGCGAGGTGCCGTCCCAGGTGAACCAGAGGGCACTCACATGCGGGACTCCGTCCTTCGACACGGAGGCGACACGGCAGGTGCGCTGAGTGGTGAGGAACTCGTCCAGTTCACCGGGAGTCATCATGATCTTCCGGCCTCTGCGCTGAGTGACGGCCATACGGTCCCCTCTTCTTCTGTGTGTCGGCCCTGTCCGTGCCGAGCTCTGCCGGCGGGCCGCCCGGGCCCACCGAAGTATTCTGACGTTCCGTCAGAAAAGCATGAGGCGTCTTCCGTCCTCACGCAATGGTCGTTACGCTCGCCCGCCCCGACCCGCGACGACAAGGAGAGTCATGCCGTCGTTCGAACAACTCAGTGAACTCCTCGACCCCGTCGGCACGGTGCTGCTCACCGTGGAATGCCAACAGGGTGTCGTGGGCCTGGACAGTGCGCTACCGGAACTGGCCAAGGAGGCACGGTCGTCCGGAGCGCTCACCCGTGTCGCCCGGCTGGTCGACGCCGCGCACGAGAGCGGGGTGCAGGTGATCCACGCGGTCGCCGAGCGCCGCCCCGACGGTCGCGGCGCGAACCGCAACGCCCGGCTGTTCCGGGCCGCCGAGCGGTTGCCCGTGCAGCAGTTGACCGGCTCGACAGCGGTCCGGATCGCGCCGCCCGTCGAGGTCGCCGAGGAGGACTTCGTCGTACGCCGGCTGCACGGTCTGTCGCCGATCGCGGGCACCGACGTCGACCCGCTGCTGCGCAACCTGGGCTGTCGCACCCTCGTCGTGACCGGAGTCTCGGCCAACATCGCCATCCCCAACGCCGTGTTCGACGCCGTGAACCGTGGTTACACCGTCGTCGTGCCCGCGGACGCCATCGCGGGGGTCCCTTCCGAGTACACGCCCGCCATGATCAGGAACACGCTCGCGCTGGTCGCCACGATCACGACCACCGACGACGTGCTCGCCTGCTTCAAGCGCCGCCGCCCCTGACCTCGCGGGCGGTCAGGCGAGCATGATCGAGTCACCTTCGACGGTGATGGTCTTCGCGGCCAGCGCGCTCGTCGCCGGCCCCTTCTTCACACTGCCGTCGGTGGCGGAGAACTCGCTGTGGTGGCAAGGGCAGTTGATGACACCGTTCGCGATGCCCTTGACCGCACAGCCCATATGGGTGCACTTGGACGAGAAGGCCTTGAAGGTGCCCGCCGTCGGCTGGGTCACCACGACACCCTGGTCGGAGAAGACCTTGCCGCCGCCCTCCGGGATGTCGGAGGTCTTGGCGAGTTCGGTGCCGGCCGCGTTCCCGGCCGCGCCGTTGTCGGAGCCCACGGTGTCGGAGGCATTGTCGTCCGCCCCGCACGCGCTCAGCGCGACGGCGAGCCCCGCCGCGCCGACCGCCGCCACGACGGTGCGCCGGGCCGGTGCCGGTGCGGGGTGAAGCGATTCGCTGGTCATGCTGGCTTTCCCTTCAACGGACGTGATGTGGATCTGCTCAGAAGTACGGTCCCGCTCCGCGCGCTGTTCAGGGGATGGAGACTTCTTGACCGGATCGACAGCGTCTCGACAGGAGAGCCGCCGCCCTCCGCGGTCCGCCCCCGGCCGCCGCTCCCCGGCAGAGTCCACCGGGCGGGACGCCGCCGCTCCCCGGCAGCGTCCACCGGGCGGGACCACCCCAGTAACCTGGGGCGATGCTCAAGGAAGTGAACGCCACCCGCTACATCACGCCGCTGCGTGAGGGCGGCTCGCTGCCGGGACTCGTCGAGGCCGACGACCTCGGGACGTATGTCATGAAGTTCACCGGCGCGGGACAGGGGCGCAAGACGCTCGTCGCGGAGGTCGTCTGCGGCGAACTCGCCCGGCGGCTCGGTCTGCGGGTGCCCGGCCTGGTGACGATCGGCCTCGACCCGGTCCTCGGGCTCGCCGAACCGGACCAGGAGGTCCAGGGGCTGCTGAAATCGAGTGGTGGCCCCAACCTCGGGATGGACTTCCTCTCCCGCGCCATCGGCTTCGACCCGCTCGCCTTCGAGGTGAGCGCCGAGGAAGCCGGCCGGATCGTCTGGTTCGACGCCCTGGTGAACAATGTCGACCGGTCCTGGCGCAACCCCAACCTGCTGATGTGGCACGGCGACCTGTGGCTCATCGACCACGGCGCCACGATGATCTGGCATCACCACTGGCCCGGCGCCGAAGCCTCCGCGGCCAAGCCGTACGACGTCTCCGACCACGCGCTCACGCCCTTCGGCCCGGACATCGCCTCGGCCGCCGCCGAGCTGGCCCCGCGGGTCACCGAGGACCTGCTCGCCGAGGTCACCGCCGAGATCCCCGAGGCATGGCTGGCGGACGAGCCCGGCTTCGACTCGCCGGAATCGCTGCGGCGCGCCTACGCACGGCCGCTCCTGGCACGCGCCGGCGTCGTCCACGAGCGGATCAAGGGCCTCGACGGCATCGACGGCAGCAAGGGGGACAAGTGAGCGAGCGGGACGTCTTCGAGTACGCGCTGCTGCGCGTGGTGCCGCGGGTCGAGCGCGGCGAGTGCTTCAACGCGGGAGTGCTGGTGTACTGCCGGGCCCATTCCTTCGTCGCGGCGCGCACCCATCTGGACGAGAACAAGCTGTTCGCGCTCGACCCGGACGCGGACGTGGTGGGCGTACGGGCCGCGCTGCGCGCGGTCGAAGGTGTCTGCGGCGGAGGAAAAGCCGCTGGTCAAGCGGCAGGCGACGACGCCGGACGGCGATTTCGCTGGCTGATCGCGCCGCGTTCGACCGTGGTTCAGCCGGGTCCCGTGCACACCGGCCTGACCGCCGATCCGCGCGCCGAGGCCGACCGGTTGCTCCAATTGCTGGTCAGGTAATGGATCACACCAGCGCGGTGTGCCGTTGACACCGAGTGCCAGGGCTTCTAGCGTCACGTCTGCTGAAGGTACTAAGCGGTCGCTCACTCGATGGGCGTACCGTATGAGCCGCAGGTCTTTCGGGACCACCGAAGGCGCCGCAAGGTTGTCGAGACAGCTTGGCCGGGCTTGGGCCGGCTTTTCCAAGGGCGAGGAGAACCAGCAATGTCCACCACTGAGCAGCGCGTCGCCGTAGTCACCGGTGCCGCGCGCGGCATCGGCGCCGCGACCGCCGTACGTCTGGCCGCGGAGGGCCGCGCCGTCGCGGTGATCGACCTCGACGAGGCCGCGTGCAAGGACACCGTGGAGAAGATCACCTCCGCCGGTGGCAAGGCCATCGCCGTCGGCTGCGACGTCTCCGACGAGGCCCAGGTGGAGGCCGCCGTCGCGCGGATCGCCGAGGAGCTCGGCGCGCCAACCATCCTGGTGAACAACGCGGGCGTCCTGCGCGACAACCTCCTGTTCAAGATGAGCGCGTCCGACTGGGACACCGTCATGAACGTGCACCTGCGCGGTGCCTTCCTGATGGCGAAGGCCTGCCAGAAGCACATGGTCGACGCCAAGTTCGGCCGCATCGTCAACCTGTCCTCCTCCTCGGCGCTGGGCAACCGCGGCCAGGCCAACTACTCCACCGCCAAGGCCGGTCTCCAGGGACTCACCAAGACCCTCGCCATCGAGCTCGGCAAGTTCGGCGTCACCGCGAACGCCGTCGCGCCCGGCTTCATCGTCACCGACATGACCGCCGCCACCGCCGCCCGCGTCGGTATGGACTTCCAGGACTTCCAGGCCGCGGCGGCCACCCAGATCCCCGTGCAGCGCGTCGGCAACCCCGACGACATCGCCAACGCCATCGCCTTCTTCACCGGCGAGGCCGCCGGATTCGTCTCCGGCCAGGTGCTGTACGTCGCCGGCGGACCGCTCAACTAGGGCCGGGGGAAAGACACATGACCACACTCCCCGAACTCTCGGGCAAGGTCGCGCTCATCACGGGCGCGAGTCGCGGCATCGGCTACGGCGTCGCGGAGGCCCTGGTCGCCCGCGGCGACCGGGTCTGCATCACCGGCCGCAACGAGGACGCGCTCAAGGAGGCCGTCGAGACGCTCGGCGCCGACCGCGTCATCGGCGTCGCGGGCAAGGCCCACGACGAGGCCCACCAGGCCGTCGCCGTGGAGCGCACCATGGAGGCCTTCGGGCGCGTCGACTTCCTGGTCAACAACGCCGGTACGAACCCGGTGTTCGGGCCGATGGCCGAGCTGGACCTCAACGTGGCGCGCAAGGTCTTCGAGACCAACGTCATCTCCGCGCTCGGCTTCGCCCAGCAGACCTGGAAGGCCTGGCAGAGCGAGAACGGCGGCGCGATCGTCAACATCGCCTCCGTCGCCGGCCTCGCCCCCTCGCCGTTCATCGGCGCGTACGGCGTCAGCAAGGCCGCGATGATCAACCTGACCGTGCAGCTGGCGCACGAGTTCGCGCCCAAGGTGCGGGTCAACGCGATCGCGCCCGCCGTGGTGAAGACGAAGTTCGCGGCCGCACTGTACGAGGGCCGTGAGGCGGAGGCCGCCGCGGCCTACCCGCTCGGCCGGCTCGGCGTGCCCTCCGACATCGGCGGCGCCGCCGCGTTCCTCACCTCGCAGCAGTCGGACTGGGTCACCGGTCAGACGCTCGTGGTCGACGGCGGGATCTTCCTCAACGCCGGAGTCGAGTGACACGACGTCCGTGCGGATGCCGTCCGCGCGCCGGGGCCCCGCGCCCCGCGCGCGCGGACGACCGACCGGCATCTTGTCGGGAGTTGACGGAGCCGGTGTCCGTTTCGAGCCACCAGGAGTCCGATATCCGGTGCGTCGGCGGGTGCACAGAGCCCTGACAACGTAGTCACAAATGTGCTGATCAAGTGCCCTGCCGGGAACACGGTTCCCCCGGCGGGGCACTGCGGTATGGTCTGCCGACCCTTGGTACGGCAGATCGAGGAGCGTGCGCGTGTTCAACCGGAACCGATGTCTTCGACAGCTTGCGGCGATCACGTCCATAACCTTGGTGGCCGGGTGCGGCGTTCTCTCCTCGGGGTCGTCCGACGACGAGGGACCGATCGTGGTGGGCACCACCAGTGCCCCCAGCACGCTGGACCCGGCCGCCTCGTGGGACGGCTCGTGGGAACTGTTCCGCAACATCTACCAGACGCTGCTCGGCTATCCCACCGGCTCGGTCACCCCGAAGCCGGACGCCGCCAAGAGCTGCGCGTTCACGGACGGTTCCAATCGCACCTACCGCTGTGTGCTGCGTCCGAACATGAAGTTCTCCGACGGCGACCCGCTCGACGCCCGGGCGGTCAAGTACTCCATCGACCGGATCAGGAAGATCGGTGTACGCGGAGGCCCAGCCGGCCTGCTCGGCAGCCTCGACCGGGTCCAGGCGCTGAGCGAGCGCGAAGTCGTCTTCCACCTCAACAAGCCGGACGCCACCTTCCCGTTCGTCCTGGCCACGCCGGCGATGTCGATCGTCGACCCCGACGACTACCCCGCCGACGCCCTGCGCAAGGACAACAAGGTCTTCGGCTCCGGGCCCTACAGTCTGCGGTCCTACAAGGAGGGCCAGCAGGCCGAACTCGTCAGGAACGATCACTACGACGGCTTCGCCGAACGCAAGAACAACGCGGTCACGATCCGTTACTTCCCGAGTTCGGCCCAGATGGTCAAGGCCCTGAGGGACAAGAAGATCGACGTCACCTACCGCGGCCTCGCCGCCGCGGACATCGTCGCGCTCCGGGGGCGGGACTCCAAGTCGGACATCCAGCTCATCGACGGCACGGGCACCGAGATCAGCTATCTGGTCTTCAACCCGAAGGACCCGTGGGCCGGGAAGCTCGCGGTCCGCCAGGCGATCGCCCAGGTCGTCGACCGGCCGGCCATCACGCACAAGGTCTACAAGGGCACCGTCGACCCGCTCTACTCGATGGTCCCCGCCGGCCTGATCGGGCACACCACCGTCTACTTCGACGACTACGGCAGCCCGAGCGTGCCCAAGGCCCGCAAGATCCTGCGGGACGCGGGCATCGACGAGCGTGTCCCGCTCACCCTCTGGTACACCACGGACCGCTACGGCTCCGAGACGGCCCCGGAGTTCCGCGAACTCAAGAGCCAGCTCGAAGGCTCCGGCCTGTTCACCGTCACGCTCAAGAGCCGCCCCTGGAAGACCTACGAAGCGGGCTACCGCGACGGCGAGTACCCGGTGTTCGGCCGGGGCTGGTTCCCCGACTTCCCGGACGCCGAGAACTTCATCGCGCCCTTCGTCGGCCGGCAGAACGCGCTCGGTACTCCCTATCCGGCCCCGCGGATCACCGACGACCTGCTGCCCGAGTCGCGCAGCGTCAGCGACCGGGCGGCGGTGGTCAAGGAGTTCGAGCAGGCCCAGCAGATCCTCGTGGACGACGCCCGGCTGCTGCCCCTGTGGCAGGGCAGGCAGTACGTGGCCGCGAACGAGGAGATCTCGGGTGCCGAGAAGGCGCTCGATCCGTCGACGATCATGACGGTGTGGGAGCTGGACCGTAAGACCAGCTGGTAGCGGACCCGGGGACCGGTTGCCCGGAGAACAGGGCAACCGGTCGGTGACGCGGGGGACGGGAACCGATTGTCAGTGGGCGACGGTAGGTTCTGTGGTCTGGAAGTCACCGCACATCGAAGGAAGTTGACGTGACCGATATCGCCATGCTGCCCGAGTCCTGGCGCGGCGTCCTGGGTGAGGAACTGCAGCAGCCCTACTTCAAGGAACTCACCGAGTTCGTCGAGGAGGAGCGAGCGAAGGGTCCCGTCTATCCGCCGCGGGAGGAGGTCTTCGCCGCGCTCGACGCCACCCCGTACGAGCGGGTGAAGGTGCTCGTCCTCGGTCAGGACCCGTACCACGGCGAGGGCCAGGGACACGGCCTGTGCTTCTCGGTCCGCCCGGGCGTGAAGACCCCGCCGTCGCTGCGGAACATCTACAAGGAGATGAAGGAGGAGCTGGGCACCCCGATCCCGGACAACGGCTATCTGATGCCGTGGGCCGAGCAGGGCGTGCTGCTGCTCAACGCGGTGCTGACCGTCCGCTCCGGCGAGGCGAACTCGCACAAGGGCAAGGGCTGGGAGAAGTTCACGGACGCGGTCATCCGCGCGGTGGCCGACCGCCCCGACCCCGCGGTCTTCGTGCTCTGGGGCAACTACGCGCAGAAGAAGCTCCCGCTGATCGACGAGGAGCGGCATGTGGTGGTGAAGGGGGCACACCCCTCACCGCTGTCCGCGAAGAAGTTCTTCGGCTCGCGTCCCTTCACGCAGATCGATGAGGCCGTGGCCGCCCAGGGCCATGAGCCGATCGACTGGCGCATCCCGGACCTGGGCTGACCGCCGAGCCGCTGGCCAGGACCGTCACCGGCCTGGCCCAGCGGCGTACGGGGGCGCCTGAGCGGGATTGTCAGCGGCTCCGGCTAGCGTCGTGAGGGACAGTGACGAGCCTGGAGGACGCGGTGGCGGAGCAGCAGGAGCAGGCGGCGCCGGACGCCATGATGACCCGGATCGGACAGGCCGTCATGCTGCACCACGCCGGTGACCGCGAGGAGGCCCGCGGCCGTTTCCTGGACCTGTGGGGCGAGATCGGCGAAGGCGGCGACGCCCTCCACCGCTGCACGCTGGCGCACTACATGGCCGACACCCAGGACGACCCCGCGGACGAACTCGCCTGGGATCTGCGGGCCCTGTCGGCGGCCGAGGAGCTCACCGACGACCGGATCGCCGCACGCCACCAGTCCCTCGCCGTCCGCGCGATCTACCCCTCACTTCATCTGAACCTCGCCGCCGACTATGTGAAGCTCGGCCGGGGGGAGGCCGCCCGTACGCATCTGCGCCGGGCCCGTGGCGCGGTCGGCGTCCTCGGGGACGACCGGTACGGGGACGGCGTCCGCGCGGCGATCGGCCGCCTGGAGCTTCGGCTCAAGGACACCGGCACCCCGGCGGAGACCGCCGGACCCGACCGCTTCGGCGGCCCCGGCGGCGAGACGCTGGGGCCACCCAGACAGCGGCCCTGAACCCGGTCCCGCCCTGGCCCGTGGCCTCGAACGCCGCCTTTCCGGGGTGGATGACCGACCGGCTGGCTTGGCTGGCCCGCGGCCCGGTCCGGGTGCAGCGGGCTGCCTCAGTGTCCGTACGTCTTCGCGCAGATGACCGCCTCCGGGCTGTCCGCCGTCCAGCCTCCGTACTTCCTGCCGAGGGCGCAGAGGTCGGACCTCTTCGGCAGGTCGGAGGTACCGGGCGGGCGGGCGACGCGGGGTTTCGGATGCCGTGGCTCGGCATGCGGGGCCGGGCGGGAGCGCTGCGGAGGGGGTACGGGTGCCACGGCCTGCGGTCCCTGGGGCGGGGGAGTCGACCGGTGCCGGGCCGCCTCGTCGGGTGAAGGCTTCCGTGGAGGGCCGACGCGCTCCAGTGCCTCCCGGGCCGGCGCCTGCACGATCTGAGGCTTCGCCTTGCTGTCCGGGTGGGGCACGCCGGCCCCGGACGGGGCGGAAGGGGAGCCGGAGGCGGGCACCGGCTGGACGGTCATACAGCCGGAGAGGGCGGTGACTGCCACGGTGACCAGGAGCGTTGCGGTCGTCGTCGTTCGATACACCCCCACAACTCTGCTGGTTCCGGGCCGCTTTGGGGAGCGGAGAGGCCCAGGATGCCCCGCACGAGTGATCCTTCCGCTCCTCCGGCGGGCACGGAGACCGGCAAACTGACCGCTTCCGGGGTACACGCCCTTCGGTTGGGGCGGGGCCGGAGACTCCGGACAGCTCGGCGACGCCGCGCACGTCGGGGCGCCGGCCCTCGGGAGGGCGGGAAGCAGGCCGCCGATCGTGCAGGCCCACCACGCCGAAGCGGCGCGGGGCGCCGACCTGGCCGTCACCTCGGCGGACAGGGCCCCGCACGGCCGCCGTCGCCCGAAAGGCCCTCCAGGTGGCCCGGACGAACACGATGGACAACCGCGCCGGAATCGCCCCGCGCAACACGGCGATCACGGCCTTGTCCACGGCGGGGCCGGCGCTGTTCCTGCGGGGCTTCGACGGAATCGCCGACCGGCGCCCGCCGCAGCGGCCGTATGCTTCCGACGGGACCCGCGTCGGCAACTGAAGGAGATCTCCGTGAAGGTCGGCTGCATCGGACTCGGCGACATCGCGCAGAAGGCGTATCTGCCGGTGCTCGGCGTGCAGCCCGGGGTCGAACTGCATCTGCAGACCCGGACGCCCGCCACGCTCGACCGGGTCGCCGACAGCCTTCATCTGCCGCCGACGCAGCGCCACACCGACCTGGCGGACCTGCTGGCACAGGACCTCGACGCGGCGTTCGTGCACGCGGCCACCGTCGCCCACCCCGAGATCGTCACCCGCCTGCTCGAGGCGGGCGTACCGACGTACGTAGACAAGCCGCTCGCGTACGAGCTGGCCGAATCGGAGCGGCTGGTACGCCTGGCGGAGGAGCGGAACGTCAGTCTCGCGGTCGGATTCAACCGGCGTCACGCGCCCGGATACGCGCAGTGCGTCGAACACCCGCGCGAGCTGATCCTGATGCAGAAGAACCGCATAGGGCTGCCCGAGGAACCCCGCACGATGGTCCTCGACGACTTCATCCACGTCGTCGACACCCTGCGCTTCCTGGTGCCCGGTCCGGTCGACGACGTGACGGTGCGCGCCCGTACCGAGGACGGGCTGCTGCACCATGTCGTGCTCCAGCTCGCCGGAGAGGGTTTCACGGCACTCGGTGTGATGAACCGGCTGAGCGGGTCGAACGAGGAGATCCTCGAGGTCTCGGGCCAGGACACCAAGCGGCAGGTGGTCAACCTCGCCGAGGTGATCGACCACAAGGGGCAGCCGACCGTGCGACGGCGCGGGGACTGGGTGCCGGTGGCCAGACAACGCGGCATCGAGCAGGTGGTCCTCGCGTTCCTCGACGCCGTGCGCGCGGGAAAGGTGCTCAGCGCCCGGGACGCGCTGGCGACTCATGAGCTGTGCGAGCGGGTGGTACGAGCGGTTCAGGAGCAGTCCGCCGCAGCCTGAACGCCCGCGCGCCCTCCGTCACGCACAGCGCCGCGAGCACCAGCAGGGCCGCGTGCACCGGCCAGTCGCCGAACCGGACGTACGGCGTGACGCCCCGGGCCACCGGCACCTCGTACACCGTCGCTCTGCTCGCACCGGTGCCGAGCCAGGAGCCGATGCGCTCACCGCTCGGGCCGTAGACGGCGGAGACGCCGGTGAGCGTCGCGTGCACCATGGGGCGGCCGGTCTCGGCGGCGCGCAGCGCGGCGAGCGAGGCATGCTGCTCGGGCGCCCAGCTGTGCTGGAAACTCGAGGTCGAGGACTGGGCCAGCAGCACCTCGGCGCCGTCCTGGGCGAGGTGGCGGCTCATGTCGGGGAACGCCGTCTCGAAGCAGACCATCGGCCCGACGCGCAGCCCGTGGCCGACGTTCATCACCACCTGCTCGGTGCCCCGCATACGGTCCTCGCCGGCCGCCTTGCCCACGGAGGTGGCCCAGCCCAGCAGGGAACGCGCGGGAACGTACTCGCCGAACGGGACCAGCCGCATCTTGTCGTAGCGGTCGCCGGTCGGACCCTGCGGACCCACCAGGACCGAGCTCTTGTAGATGCCGGGCCGGTCGGAGCGGCGCGCGTCGACGTTCACCAGGATGTCGGCGCCGACATCCTGTGACAACGCCGCGACGCGGTGCGCCAGATCGGGCCGGTCGGCCAGGTCGAATCCGACGCTGCTCTCTCCCCAGACGACCAGGTCGGCACCCCGGCCCGCGAGTTCTCGGGTGAGCGCCTCCTCGCGCGCGAACCGCCTGTCGCCACTCGTGCTGCCGTCCACGACACCGGGCTGCACGACGGCGATCCGTACCCGGCCGTCGACATCCGGGCGCGGCGACCACACCCAGGCCGCCGAGGTCGCGGCGGCCGTCGCGACCAGTCCGGCCACGGCGGGCATACGGGACTCACGCACGGAGACCAGCACGGCGACCGCGACGTTGACCGCCACCACCAGGAAGCTGAGCAGCCACACCCCGCCGACCGAGGCCAGCCGCAGCGCGGGCTCCACCTGCCACTGGCTCGATCCCAGCAGACCCCACGGACCGCCCAGGCCCTGCCAGGACCGGGCGAGTTCCACCATCAGCCACCCCGACGGCAGGACGAGGAGGGCGGCGCCGACCTGGCCCGGTGACGGCACGCCCGCCAGGAACCGCCGGACGAGCCAGCCCCAGGGGGCCCACAGAGCGCCGAGCAGCGCCGCTATGACCACCGTGAAGACATGCAGGCTCGGCAGCAGCCAATGGTGCACGGCCAGCATGAAACCGAGTCCGCCGAGCCAGCCGTCGTACGCGGCACGCCGGCTCGTGGGAGCCGAGCGGGCCAGCAGGATCCAGGGCACGAGCGCGACGTACGCGAACCACCACCAGGACGGCGCGGGGAAGGCGAGCATGGGCAGCGCACCCGCCAGCGCGGCGACGACACCGCGCCGCCAAGGGGAGACCAGCCATCGGCCGAATCCAGCGTCGGGCCTCTTCATCCTTCGCCTCCCTCCCCGGTGGTCCCTCCAGTGTGCGCGTCGGCGGCGATCTCCGACAGGGGGCAAGAAGACCGGGAGGGGGCGCGTCGACGGGGGAGCGCCCCAGGTCGCGAAGGCGGGGCGAGCACGCGTCGACGCGAGGCCGCCGCGTGGTGAGGGAGCCGGACGGTGACTCAGGCGCTCGCGGGTGCGTGCCGGGGCTGTGGCATCCGGCGCCACTTCTCCTGGACGACCACCTGGCGCAGCCGCCAGCCGTCGTCGGTGCGCAGCAGACCGAAGACGTACCGCCCGCCGCACACGAAGTCGGGCGCGGTGGATTCGCCGTCCTGGCCCGCGAACCTCATCGGATTGATGTAGTCCGCCTGGACCCGGGCCGTGTCGCCGGTGTCCTGATCCAGCACGCCGAATCGCAGGCGCCGGTTGACGATCAGATGCTGGCGCATCGCGAACAGGTCCATGCTCCGCGACAGCCACCCGGTGACCTCGGTGGCGTCGCCCTCGATGCCGCCGGCCGAACGGTAGTCGGCGCGTCCGTCCGGCGTGAACAGCCCTCGGTACGCCTCCCAGTCGCCGTCGTCCACTGCCACCGCGTAGGCGGTGACGATCTCGTCCACGGCGAACCGGTCCAGCACGGTCGCGAGCTCCACACGCTGCGTCATCGGCTCAGTGTTGGCCACCGGGCCTGCCACGCCAAGAGGCTGGGCGGGGATATTCGATGTCCGGTGGATTCGGTTCCGCATCCGCCACCCCCGTCCGGCTGGGGTACGGGGGTGCCGTGGCGCCCGTACACCCGCTTGCCGATCCTGAACCGCGAGACGGCACGCCGAGGGCGGCGCGGATCTGCGATCGTTGGTGATCCACTGTCCACGGTCCACGGTCGGCGATCCGGCCAGGGCGATCCGGTCCGGGGTGCCTCCCACTCCGTCGACCACCCCTGCCGATTCACCGGTGACTTCTGTTCTGCCGCACCAGGAGGCTCTTATGGCACGTCCGGTCACGATCGTCACGGGTGGTAGCCGGGGGATCGGAGCCGCGGCCTGTGTCCGGCTCGCGGCTGACGGGCATGACGTGGTGGTCGGCTATGTGAGCGACGCCGAGGCCGCTGCCCGGACCGCGACCGCCGTCCGCGCGGCAGGGGCGCGCTGTGTCACGGTGCGGGTGGACACCTCCGACGAGGCCGACGTCGAGCGGCTCTTCGACACGGCCGCTGACCGGGTGGGTCAGGTGACCGGACTGGTGAACAACGCCGGGGTGACCGGACCGCTCGGACGGCTCGCGGACGCGGACCCCGCCGACCTGCGGCGCGTGATCGAGGTCAACCTGCTGGGCACGCTGCTGTGTTCGCGTCGCGCGGCCCGGTCCATGGCCGCCCTCGGAGGCGGCGCCATCGTGAATGTGTCCTCGGCGGCCGCCACGCTCGGCAGTCCCGGCGAGTTCGTGCACTACGCGGCGAGCAAGGCCGCCGTCGACGCGCTGACCACGGGACTCGCCAAGGAACTCGGTCCCGACGGGATCCGTGTCAACGCGGTCGCTCCCGGCATGATCGACACCGAGATGCACGCGACCATGGGCGACCCGGGTCGCGCCGAGCGGGCCGCCTCGTCGATTCCGCTGCGCCGCGTCGGCCGGGCCGAGGAAATCGCCGCCGCCGTCGCGTGGTTGATGTCGCCCGACGCGTCGTACACGACGGGGGCGGTGTTGCGGGTGTCCGGCGGGCGGTGAGCCCGGCTGCTCTCCCGGCGTCCGAGCCGACGTATCGGCCGTGCGGTCGCACCGGCATGCGGGGACGGTCCTACGCCGCCTCGATGATCTCGCCGCGGATCGCCTCGGCCCACTTCACGACCAACAGCTCGTACTCCGCTCGCTCCTGTGCGGACAGGGAGCCGCCCGCTCGCGTCCACAGGGCGCGGATCTGTTCGTTTAACGCGGCGGCAGAGCGCATGGAACCAGACGGAGTGAAATCGGGGGACATGCGCACCAGCCTAGGGGCAAGGACTGACACTGCGCTACCGGACGGCTACGCAAGCCGTATGCCCTTCGTCACGGCGCACGCGAGCGACACCGCGTCGTTCGTCCGGCTCCGCGTACAGAGGCCTCGGTTCGTCGTGCGGCGGCCGGGGGGCGCTCGACGAACCGACGGGGGATCGACGGTCGAGTTCTCGCCGCCCGGGCGACGCGCTCACGTTCTACGAGTTCGTCGCCGGGCGTGCGCGCCCGCCGCCATCGTCCGGGCAGGCGGCGCGTGGACGCTCGTATGCCGGCGTCGGGATCGGATGCCGCCGTCCGGAGCGATCCGGGGCTCCCGCTGCGGGCTCAGCCCTTCGGCAGGCCCGCTTCCGGCCGTTCCGCCCACACCTGCGCGGCGAGCGCATCCGCCTCGTCCTGAGGGATCCCGGCCTTCACGAGGATGATCCCGCGGCTGCCGTCCGGAAACTTCACACTGCGCGCTTCCATGCCCAACCGGCCCAGCGTTGGTTCCTTCGGCATGCTCCACCTCCAGTCGTGGAGACCACGCTAAGGCGGCTCCACCGCAGTCGGCAGAAAATGTACGGCCAGACGGCCTATTGCCCCCCTCACCTGGTACATCGCCCGTGGCATGCCGGGCGGAACCGGGCTCGGGGCCCGGGCATCGCCCGCCCGGCCAGGGCCGGCCCAGCGGCACGGAAAGGAGCGGACTGCCGCCCTGGCGCCGCACCGTCCGGGGCGGAACCGGGAGCGGTGGCCGAGCGTTTCGGGAGCCCACGTCCACGGAAGCCGTGCCGTTGTGCGCGGTCCTGGGCGGCCGCCGACGACGGTGGCGAGCGAAGCCGTCCTTCCGCGACGGCCAGCGCCTAACGTTCCTTGTGCGGGACTTCGGCCGAGGTCGCGATGGTGCGTGACGAGGAATCATTGGGGGGCGAGTGATCACTCCAGCACCGCCGAGGCGGGCCTGTGTCCGCTACGGCGCAGATGGGGGCAAGTGCGGCAACGCCACGAACAGGGCCGACGGCTGGTGCGGACAGTGCGAGGGGTACACGACACCCGAGCCGCCGGGCACCGACGCCGAGGCCAAGCCGCGCCGCTCCGCCTGGCGTTGGGGACCCGGGGACTGGAAGCCCGCCCCCTTGGGGATGGACTCCGACGAGGCGTACGAGATCGACGTCACGCCACGGGCCGTGGCCACCTACGCCAGGGTCCACGCGGTCGAGCCGCGGAACGCGGAGACAGAGATCAGATCGCTGTTCGAGGACCTCATAGCCGACCACGCGGCCACGGAGCGGAACGAGACCGGCGCCTGGCGCGTCTTTTTCCCGAAGCACGGCTACGGCCTGCTCATCAGCGAGGACCGCAGCCACATCCTCCGGTACTGCACCCGGCACATGGAACGGACCTGGGCCCAGTACCGGACCGGCGTCGCCTCCCGCATCGCCGGACCGAACCGCATGCCCGCCTGGAAGCGCGAGGGAGTGGCGAGGCACATCGGCCTCCCGGTCGGGGGGAAGGTCGTGGACCTCTACGCCCGGCACAAGCTGGGCCTCAAGGTCACGTCGGAGAACATCGACGAAGTGGCGCGGAGGCTCGCCGCCCATGTGAACGAGAACGTCCTGCCTCAGTGGCGACGCGGTGACGACGAGTCGATCGACGACGGAGGCGGCAACACCTGGCGCCTCGTCCGCGACGAAGAGCACCCCGGCGGACTGATCCTGGCCACCTACGCGACCGGCGACACCTCCCCGCGGGACCGCGGTCAGAAGCCATGAGCACGGTCTCCGTTCCGGACGAGCCGGCGGACACCGCACCGGCGGAGGACGACGAGGTCCGGCAGTAGACGACGTCGGGCCCCGCCATCAGGCCCTGGCCGGTTCGTCCGTGCCCCGGGGCCCGCTCGGCGCGTGGCTCATCGGGCCTGCTCGTGTCCGGTGAACATGTCGATCAGGCCTTGGGGCGCGCTGTCGCCGAAGAGGAGCTCGTGGAGGTCGGCACCGTCGGTGGCGGCCGCGGCGCTGCGGGGGAACAGGGCCTGCTCGTACGCGGTGAGCGCGGCCTCGAGGTCGTCGGGGTGCGCGGCGATGGCCTCGCCGAGTTCGGCACCGTCGAACATGGCCAGGTTGGCGCCTTCGCCGTTCGGGGCCGAGAGGTGGGCGGCATCGCCGAGCAGGGTCACCCCCGGCACGCGGTCCCACCGGTGCTCGTCGGGCAGGGCGTTGAGAGTGCGCAGGACCGGCGGGGTCTCACCGTCGGTGATCAGCGCGGTGAGCTCCGGGGCCCAGCCGTCGAACTCCTGCGCGATCCGCGCGGCGGCCGCGGCGGAATCGGTGAAATCGATGCCGGCGAACCAGTCCTGCGGCTCGGAGAGCGCCACATAGGTGTGGAGGGTCCCGCCGCTCTCCCGGTGGGCCTGGATCCCCTTCCCGGGCGCGAGCGCGAACAGTGCTCCGCCGCCGACCGCCTTCGCGCTTGCGGGGTGCCGGGTGTCGGCGTCGAACAGGTAGGTCTCGACGAACGACCGGCCGATGTACTCGGGTGCCGCGTCGGAAAGCAGCGGCCGGACCCGTGACCACGCCCCGTCCGCGCCGACCAGCAGGTCCGTGGCGGTGGTGCCGCCGTCGGCGAAGGTCACCTCGTGGCGCCCCTGGCCGAGGGCGCGAACGCCGCTGACCTTGTGGCCCCACCGGACGGTGCCGGCCGGGAGTGAGTCGAGCAGGATCCGCCGCAGCTCGCCGCGCAGCACCTCGGGGCGCCCACGCGTGCTGTCGTCGTCGTACAGGACCGTTCCGTCCGAGGCGAGAACCCGTGTCGCCTCGCGGCCCTCCAGGATGATGCCGCGGAACTCGTCCATCAGATCCGCCGCCTGGAGAGCCGGTTGGCCGGTGTCGTCGTGGATGTCGAGCATGCCGCCCTGTGACCGCTGGTCCGGAGAGGTCTCCGCCTCGTAGACCGTGGCCGGGATTCCGTGGACATGCAGGACGCGGGCGAGCGTGAGGCCGCCGAGTCCGGCGCCGATGATCGTGACGGGAGTGGTCATGGTGCTTCCTTCCTGATCGCGGACCGACGGGCGAACATCTCCACCCGGCGGTCACCCGCTGGAACACCGTTCCAGCACCGCCAGGATGGAACGGTGTTCCATTCCCTGTCAAGCTGGAACGGTGTTCCACGGTGTCTAGGATGGAGGCATGGCAACACGAACGCGCCGGTCACAGCGGCGCACGGAGGCGCTCTCGCGGGCGGGCATCGTCGAGGCCGCCGTCGAGCTGCTCGACGGCGCGGGTGAGGGCGGGCTGACGTTCCGGGCGCTGGCCGAGCGCCTCGCCACCGGGCCCGGGGCGATCTATTGGCATGTGGCGAACAAGGGTGAGCTGCTCGACGCCGCGACCGACGCGGTCGTCGCCGCCGCTCTGGCCGGCGAGCCCGCCGAGTCTCCGGGCTCGCCGCGGGACGAGATCCGCGTCGTCGCGCTCGGCCTGTTCGACGCCATCGAGGAACACCCGTGGCTGGCCGCACAGCTCTCGACGCATCTCTCCCGCAGCCCCTGGGGCTCGGTCACGCCGCGGATCTTCGAAAGCGTCGGTCGGCAGGTTCCCGCGCTGGGTGTGCCCCAGGACGGCTGGTTCACGGCGACCTCGGCGTTGGTGCACTACATCCTCGGCGCCGCCGGCCAGAACGCCGCGAACTCCGCGAGTGCCCGCGCTCTCGGGGCCGGGGTGGGCCGCAGCGAGTTCCTCGACTCCGTATCGAAGGCGTGGGAAGCATTCGACCCCGACGACTACCCGTTCACCCGGGCCGTCGCGGACCAGCTGCGCGACCACGACGACCGCGAGCAGTTCCTCGCCGGCATCGACCTCGTCCTCGCCGGCGTCACCGCTCACCCGCCGTCCGGTGACTAGGCGTGCCCCAGCCGCCGTCCGGGCCGGGGCGATGTCGGAAGGCGGCGGCCCGTGACGACCTCGCTGTCAGTGGCGGCTCGTAGGCTGGTGCCAACATCCCAGCGATCCAGTCGGGTTGTTGCTGCTGGGGCCCCGCCGGAGTGATGCCCGCGCGGGGCACTCGACCTGCCCGCCCGGCCGTCGACCGCTGGGATCGAGTCCGACGGCGGAGCGGCCGGCGGTTGCCCTATCCGTTCTCGGCGAGGTGGTCCGCCGCATCCTCGCTCTCGCTGAGCCATGGCTCGCAGACCCGGTGGCGCTGAACGGCACCCGTGGTCCGAAGCTCGGCGACGGCGACGGCGACGGCGACGGCGACGGCGACGACGACGGTGACGACTTCGCGGTCGCATGCGGCGCGGCCGTGCGGCGTGCGGATCCGGTCACCGGCCTGCGGTACGGGCCGGTCGAGCCGGACGAGGCTGATGATCCGCGACTTCCTGCGGGCCATGGGTAGAGGCCGGCCCAGCCGGCCCTTGGGGCAGTTGCCGTCTCCGGCTTGGCTGCCTGCTGGTGCGTCGTCCCCGCTCGGCACGGAGCATGCTCCGCTCGGCGGCCGACACGGTCGTCGTGGCGAGTGGGAGACGGCTGGGAGACAGGCCCCCAAGTCGTTCCATCCCTCTCCCTGAGGGTGCGACCGGCGCGAGTTCAGGCGCGTGACGCGGTCCTGGAGGGGAGGCGCTGCCTCAGCCGGCGGATTCGGCGGCGTGAGGGCTGAGAACATCCGTGCTGACCAGCGCGATGATGACGACGCCGAGCGCGATCCGGTACCAGACGAACGGCATGAAGCTCTTGTGCGAGATGAACTTCATGAACCAGGCGATCACCGCGTAACCGACGGCGAACGCGATGATCGTCGCGAAGATGGTGGGGCCCCAGGACACGTGGCCCTCCTCGGCCGCGTCCTTGAGCTCGAAGGTGCCGGAGGCGAGGACGGCCGGCATGGCCAGGAGGAAGGAGTAACGGGCGGCCGCCGCGCGGCTGTAGCCCATGAAGAGGCCGCCGCTGATGGTCGCGCCGGACCGGGAGACGCCGGGGATCAGGGCCATCGCCTGGCAGACGCCGTACAGCAGGCCGTCCCGGGTGTTCAGGTCCTCAAGTACCTTGCGCTGCTTGGCTGCCCGGTGCTTTCCGCCCGACTCGTCGCGTGCCGCGAGCCGGTCGGCGATGCCTATGACGATGCCCATCACGATCAACATCGTGGCGGTGACCCGCAGATCGCGGAACGGTCCCTCGATCTGGTCCTTGAGCGTGATCCCGAGCACGCCGATCGGAATCGAGCCGACGATCACCAGCCAGCCCATCTGGGCGTCGTGGTTGCCGCGCATCGCCTTGTTCGTGAGCGAGCGGAACCACGCCGACAGGATCCTTCCCACGTCCTTGCGGAAGTAGATCAGCACCGCGGCCTCCGTGCCGAGCTGCGTGATGGCGGTGAAGGCGGCACCGGGATCCTCCCAGCCCGCGAACGCCGCGGTCAGCCGCAGATGCGCGCTGGAGGAGACGGGAAGAAATTCGGTCAGCCCCTGGACGAGTCCGAGGATGAGGGATTCAAACCAAGACATGAAGTTACGTGGTCCAAGTGCTGGTCGTGGAAGGGGCGACGGGCACGCCGTATCGCGGTGCGGGGTGATCACGGGTGTAGGGGGCAGCGTAGCGTCCGCGTGCGACAGCCCGGTCAGAGGGGTTTCGCTGCCGGACGGCCGCCCGCCGCCGTCCAGGTGCAGGGCGTCGTCGTCCCTGGTGGCGGGCCCTGGGTGGTCCGTCGCCAGGCAGGTCCGGTTCGGGTCCCGCCGAGGTCGGGCCCAGGTCCCGGCCCGGGCCGGTTCAGCTCCGGCCCAGGTCCGAGCTGGGGCCGGGTGGGGTCCGGGCCCGCGGTGTGATGGGGAGTGACCGTGCGGTGGCCGGGGGTGTTGACCGGCCGCCGGGCCGCCGCTTACGTTGCTGCGGCAGGGAAAGCGCTTGCTGTCGCCGGGGGCCATGCGTTCGGTGGCTCCACGCGTTGGCCCACGTCTGATATCACGTCCGCCGATGGAGCGCTGATCAGGTAGATGACCTCATCCCGTACCGCAATCGATCCCCAGGCCCCTCCGAGCCGCACCGCGGACACCGTGAACACCCCGAGCAGCGCGGGCACCCCGCTCGACGGCCGCCGTATCAGGGCCGCGGTCGTCGGCGCGGGAGCCATCGCGCGCGGGAGCCACCACCCCGCACTCGCCCGGCTCGCCGAGGAGGGCGAGACGGAGATCGTCGCGGCGGTGGACATCGCCGAAGGCGCGGTCCGGGCGTTCTGCGCCGAGGCGGGCATCCCGCACGCGTACACCGATCTGGACCGGATGATCGAGGAACAGCGGCCCGATCTCGTCGCCGTCTGCACCCCGCCGACCCTGCACCGCGAGCAGACCGTCGCCGCGCTGCGGGCGGGCGCGTGGGTGTGGTGCGAGAAACCGCCCGTGCCGACGCTCGCCGACTTCGACGCCGTCGAGGCGGCGGAGGGCGCGGACGGCGGGCCGTACGCCGCGATCGTCTTCCAGCACCGCTTCGGCTCGGGTGCCCGGCACGTACGGCGCCTGATCGCGGAGCGGGCCATGGGCCGGCCGCTCGTCGCGCACTGCCAGACCACCTGGTACCGCGACGCCGACTACTACGCCGTCCCCTGGCGCGGCCGCTGGGCGACGGAGGGCGGCGGGCCCGCGATGGGGCACGGTATCCATCAGATGGATCTGCTCCTCGATCTGCTGGGGCCGTGGACCGAGGTGCGCGCGATGACCGGTCGTCTGGTGCACGACGTGGAGACGGAGGACGTCTCGACCGCCCTGGTCCGCTTCGCGAACGGCGCCATGGCGACCGTCGTCAACAGCGTCCTGAGCCCCGACGAGGTCAGCCGTATCCGCGTCGACTGCGAGCGCGCGACCGTCGAGCTCACCCACCTCTACGGTCACAGCAACGACAACTGGCGGATCACTCCGGCCCCTGACGTGCCGGAGGCGGACGTCGCGGCCTGGCGGGATTTCGGCGAGGACGTGCCCAGTTCGCACCTCGCGCAGCTGCGGGACCTCGTCGCGAGCATGCGGGCGGGCGAACGGCCGCGCAGCAGTGGTGCCGACGGGCGCAACAGCCTGGAGCTGATCACCGCGCTCTACAAGTCGGCGTTCACGGACACGACCGTCCGTGCGGGGGAGATCGGTCCGGGAGACCCGTACTACACGGCGCTGCACGGCGGCGCCCCCGGCTGGGCGCCCACCGCGACCGAGGCGCCGGACGGGACGGGGCCGTCGGAGGCGGCGGACGCCGGCGGCCGGCCGGCCGCGCCGGGCGGGGCCGGACCGTCCGGGGTCGAGGCGTCCGGGGTCGAGGCGTCCGGGGTCGAGGCGTCCGGGGCGGTCGGCGCGGAGGTCCGGGCATGAGCGGGCCGTCCGAGCGGGGGCTGCGGCTCGTCCACGCGCACGGGGAGCGCATCGCGATCAGCGAGGTCTCCACCGGCGTCGAGCTGTTGAACTATGTCTACCGGCCCGAGGCGGCCTGGGAGTCCCCGAAGCCCTATCTCCATCCCCTGCGGACGCTGGCCGGCAACGTCGTCACGGACTACCGCCCGAACGACCACCGCTGGCACAAGGGCCTCCAGATGACGGCCTCGCACCTCTCCGGTCAGAACCTGTGGGGCGGCAACACATACGTCCACGGAAAGGGGTATCTCGAACTCCCGGAGCGTGTCGGGTCGATGGCGCATGTGGCCTTCGACGAGGTCACCGCGGAGGGCGGTGGCGCGGTCATCGCCGAGCGGCTCACCTGGCATCCGTACGACGGTGAGCTGTGGGCCGAGGAGGAGCGCCGCGTCGAGGTGCACGACGTCGACGCGGGGGCGGGTTCCTGGGCGCTGACCTGGAGCTCCGCGGTCACCAACCGCCGCGAGGTGCCGCTGCGCTTCGGCAGTCCGACCACCGCGGGGCGTGAGATGGCCGGCTACACGGGCCTGTTCTGGCGCGGACCGCGCTCCTTCCGGGACGGGCGGGTCATCGGTCCGGAATCCGAAGGGCCCGACCTGATGGGGCGGCAGGCGCCCTGGCTCGCGTACTCGGCCGAGCACGACGGCACCGACGGTCACGCGACCCTCGTCTTCGCGCACGCCCCCGAGAACGACCACTCCGGGTCGCGGGGCACCCACCCGGCCCACTGGTTCGTGCGCAACGAACCCTTCGCGGCGGTCGCCCCGTCCCCGGCCTTCTTCGAAGAACTGGAACTCGCCCCTGGTGACACCCTCGCCCGCCGCTACCGGGTGGTCGTCGCCGAGGGTGCCTGGGAGCGCGAGGACATCGTCAAGTACCTGGCGGAGCATCCCTGGTGAGCGCCGTGACGCGCGGCTTCCCTGGGCTCCCGGGGGCCGTCGCCGTGTCGCACCTGCGGGTGTACGACTGGCCCGCGGCCGACGGCGTGTGCGGTGGAACCCCCCCATCTCCACCTGACCTGTTCGGAGGCGTACGTCGTCACCGGCGGGCGGGGTTCGGTCCAGACGCTGACGACATCGGCGTACGAGGTGACACCGCTCGTGCCCGGCACGGTCGCCTGGTTCACCCCGGGCACGATCCACCGGCTCGTCAACGAGGACGACCTGCGCATCACCGTGCTCATGCAGAACAACGGGCTGCCAGAAGCGGGCGACGCGGTCATGACCCTGCCCCCGGAGTACCTCGCCGATCCCGGGACCTACGCGGCGGCGACCGTCATTCCGGCGGACGCCCCGGAGGGGGAGCAGGCGCGTTTCGCCCGCGCCCGGCGTGATCTCGCCCTGGAGGGCTATCGCGCGTTGCGCGACGCGGACGGACCCGCGCCGCTCGCGGCGTTCCACCGGGCCGCCGCGGCCCTGGTGCGCCCACGCCTGGCGGAGTGGCGGGCGCGGTGGCGACGAGGCGCCGAGGCCGCCGCCACGGCCACGAAGGACCAGCTCGACCGGCTGGAGCGGGGCGACGCCTCGCATCTCGCCGGTGCCGTCGTGCGGGCCGAACGGCCTTCCGCGCGAGGCCGGTTCGGCATGTGCGGGCGGCTCGACGTCTACGAGGGGGCCGAGTAGGGAGTACGGCCACGCACGGCCCCACCCCCGGGACAGGGTCGCATCGCTCACTGCCCCTCTCCGCGTCCCCGGTGCCGGGCCGGCGGTCACGCCACCGCGGGCCCCGTCACCGTCCAGCCCGGGGCCTGGGGGTGGGCCGTGAGGGCGTCGTGTTCGACCTGCTCCCCGCACTCCCGGCAGACCAGCTGGGGGACCAGCTCGTGGCCGCAGGTGTGCTCCAGCACCATGGGACGGAAGCCGCCCTCCTGGAGGTGCCGGTCGCCCCATGCCATGAGGGTGAGCAGGACGGGTTCCAGTTCGAGCCCCGCCCGGGTGGGCCGGTACTCGTAGCGCCTGGGGCGGTCGCTGTACTCCGCCTTCTCCAGCAGCCCGGCGTCGACGAGGCGCTTCAGCCGGGTCGTCAGCACGTCTCGAGGGGCGCCGGTGTTGCGCACCAGCTGGTCGAAGCGCGTGGCGCCGAGCGACACCTCGCGCAGGACCAGCAAGGAGTACTTCTCGCCGACGAGGGCGAGCGTCGCGGCGATCGAGCAGGGGCGGGCGTCCTTCATGCCATCAGTCTACCGAGTGGGTTGGAACTTCCAACCCGCTCGGTTACTCTTGGGTCACTTGGAGAGTTGGAAAATCAAACTCACCGAGTTCGAAGACCGGACCCGCCCGGTCGCCGGTTCCCGACCTCAGAGACCTGAGAGGCATCCCATGCGCGACGCCGTGATCGTCGAAGCCGTACGCACCCCGGTGGGCAAGGGCAAGCCGAACGGCTCCCTCGCCCACGTCCACCCCGTGGAACTCCTCGCCCACACCCTCCGTACGCTCGTCGAGCGCTCGCGGATCGACCCGGCGCTGATCGACGACGTCATCGGTGGCACCGTCGACCAGGTCGGCGAGCAGGCCATGAACACCACCCGGTACGCCGTGCTCTCCGCGGGATTCCCCGAGTCGGTGCCCGCGACCACGGTGGACCGTCAGTGCGGCTCGTCGCAGCAGGCCGTGCACTTCGCCGCGCAGGGCGTCATGTCGGGGGCGTACGACATGGTCGTGGCCTGCGGTGTGGAATCGATGAGCCGTGTGCCGATGTGGTCCAACGTGCCGGCCGGCGCGGACCCCTTCGGGCCCGGAGTCGCCGAGCGCTACCCCGAGGGGCTGGTGCCGCAGGGGATCAGCGCCGAACTCATCGCCGCCAAGTGGGGCATCACCCGCGAGCGGATGGACGCCTTCGCCGTGGACTCGCACCGGAAGGCCGCCGAGGCCTGGAGCGCCGGTCTGTTCGACGCCGAGGTCGCGCCCCTGGAAGGTGTCACCCGGGACGAGAGCGTCCGGCCCGGCAGCACCCCGGACATACTCGCCGGGCTGAAGCCCGCCTACTACGACCCCGCCTTCGGCGAGCGCTTCCCGCAGATCGACTGGTCGGTCACGGCCGGGAACGCGAGCCCGGTCAACGACGGCGCGTCCGCCGTGCTCATCACGTCGAGCGAGACCGCGGCTCGCCTCGGCCTGCGGCCCCTTGCCCGTCTGCACAGCTTCGCCGTCACCGGTTCGGACCCGCTCCTGATGCTCACCGGCGTCGTCCCGGCCACCGAGAAGGTGCTGCGCAAGGCCGGGCTGGACCTCGGCGACATCGACCTCTTCGAGGTGAACGAGGCCTTCGCCGCCGTCGTCCTCGCCTGGCAGCAGGAGACCGGCGCGGACCTGTCCAAGGTCAACGTGCACGGCGGGGCGATCGCGATCGGCCACCCGCTCGGCGCGAGCGGCACCCGCCTCACCACGACCCTCGTCCACGCGATGCGCGCCCGCGGCGCCCGCTACGCGCTCCAGACGATGTGCGAGGCGGGCGGACTGGCCAACGCGATGATCCTGGAAGCCGTGCGCCCGTAGGGCCGTCGTGTCTCAGTGACCGCGCAGGTGGTGGCGCTTGCGCCAGGCCACCACCGCTCCGGCCAGGGCCGGGAGCGCGATGAAGGCCATCGCGATCAGGAAGGCCGGGGAGGTCGGTGCCGACGCGCGGGCGCCGGCGACGGCGTAAGCGGCGGTGTTGGGGATGGAGCCGAGCGCCGTCGCGAGCAGGAAGGGCAGCCAGCCCATGCGGGAGACGGCCGCGCAGTAGTTGGCGGCCCAGAACGGCACACCCGGGAACAGCCGGGCCGCCATCATCGAGCGGAAGCCGTGCCGGCTGAGCTGACCGTCCGCCGCCTTCAGCAAGCGGGCCCGCAGCAGCGGCCGCAGCGCGTCCTGTCCGAGGATCCGGCCCAGCCCGAAGGCGACACCGGCGCCGAGCACCGTGCCCACCAGGGCTGTGCCCAGGCCCAGTTGCGAGCCGAACACAGCGCCGGCCGCCAGATTGAGCAGAGGGCGGGGCACGAACGCGACCGTGCACAGCCCGTACGCCACCGCGAACGCGACGGCCGCCGCGGCGCCGCCGAGCTGGGGCGGCCAGCCGTCGGCGAGCAGCCGCTGCGGTTCGAAGAGCAGCACGCTCGACGCGGCCGCCGCGAGCAGCACGACCAGCAGGGAGAGCCGAGACCACGGCGAGAGCAGCGCTCTCAGGCAGCGTCCGGCCGGGCCGGTGCGTGCGGCGGTCGGGTCTACGGGGGCGGCGACGGCGATCTCCGAGGCGACGACCAGGTCGGCGACGACGGTGAGCTCCGTGGCGGCGGCCTGGGGAGTGGCCGTGGCGGTGCCCCCAGAGCGGGTGGTGGCATCGAGCATCCGGTGACACTAACCGACACACGTGTGTGATCGCCGTATGGTTCGTCTCATGGGCGTCACAGCTTCCGGAACGTCAGGTGCCCGGTTCGAGGTGCCGGACAGCCCCCTCGCGGACACCGTGCTGGACCGGCTCACGGCTGTCTACGCGGCCGCCGCAGACCCCCGTCGGGCCGCGTCGATGCGCGCGTACATGAAGGACATCGCCCCCTTCCTCGGGCTGACGACGCCCGAGCGCCGCGCCCTGTCCCGCACCGTGCTCGTGGACACCGCCCGCCCCGGCGAGGCGGACTGCACGGCGATCGCGCTGCGCTGCTGGGAGCTGCCGGAACGCGAGTACCAGTACTTCGCCGTCGACTATCTGCGCCGCCATGTGGCGCGCCTGTCGCCGGGCTTCCTGCCGGTGGCCCGGCACCTCGTCACCACCGTCTCCTGGTGGGACACGGTCGACGCGCTCGCCGCGCACGTGGTGGGAGGCCTGGTGGCAGCCGACCCGGAACTGCGGACCGACATGGACGCCTGGATCGAGGACGACGATCTATGGACCGCCCGTACCGCGCTGCTCCATCAGCTCCGCTACAAGGAGGCCACCGACACCGGGCGCCTCTTCGCGTACTGCGTCCGCCGGTCCGGCCATCCCGATTTCTTCATCCGTAAAGCGATCGGCTGGTGTCTGCGCGAGTACGCCAAGACCGACCCGCGGGCGGTACGGGACTTCGTCGCCGCGGAGCGGGACAGACTCGCGCCGCTGTCCGTGCGCGAGGCGCTCAAGAACATCGGTCCCTGAGACCGCCGACGCCCTGCCTGGGGACCCCTCGGCCCCCTGAGACACCGTCCGCACCACGCCGGCCGCAGGGGCCCGGAAAACCATTCGACGTGGGCAGACGCGTCGGCAATGATCTCCTCATGTTCCGGTACGCCTTCCTCCTCGCAGCATCCGCAGTCGCGGACGCGCCGAAGGCTGCCGTCCAGATCATCACGGCAGCCGTCGACGGCGCCCGAAGCTGACCCTTCCCGGATTGTCCGGCGGACCCCGCAGGGGGAGGGTCGGGAAGTCCTCGGGGTCCCCGTCCCGGCCCTTACGCGCCGGGGCCATCACTCAGCTCAGCTGACACCGAAGAGGCTTCGAGGTACAGCCATGCCCAAGACGGCTTACGTGCGCACCAAGCCGCACCTGAACATCGGCACCATGGGTCACGTCGACCACGGCAAGACCACCCTGACCGCCGCCATCACCAAGGTTCTCGCCGAGCGCGGCTCCGGCGGCTCCACCCGCTACGTCCCGTTCGACCGGATCGACCGGGCGCCGGAGGAGGCCGCGCGCGGCATCACCATCAACATCGCGCACGTCGAGTACGAGACCGACACCCGGCACTACGCGCACGTGGACATGCCGGGCCACGCCGACTACGTCAAGAACATGGTCACGGGCGCGGCCCAGCTGGACGGGGCGATCCTCGTCGTGTCCGCGCTGGACGGGATCATGCCCCAGACCGCCGAGCACGTGCTGCTCGCCCGGCAGGTGGGTGTCGACCACATCGTCGTCGCCCTCAACAAGGCCGACGCGGGTGACGAGGAGCTCACCGACCTCGTGGAGCTGGAGGTCCGCGAACTGCTCTCCTCGCAGGGCTACGGGGGCGACTCGGTACCCGTCGTACGCGTGTCCGGCCTCAAGGCCCTCGAGGGGGACCCGCGATGGACGGCGGCGATCGACGCGCTGCTCGACGCGGTGGACACCTATGTGCCGATGCCCGAGCGCTATCTCGACGCGCCGTTCCTGATGCCGGTCGAGAACGTGCTCACCATCACCGGACGCGGAACGGTCGTCACCGGTGCCGTGGAGCGCGGCACGATCCACGTCGGCGACCGCGTCGAGGTGCTCGGCGCCGAGGTCGACACCGTGGTCACCGGCCTGGAGACGTTCGGCAGGCCCATGGAGGAGGCGCAGGCCGGCGACAACGTGGCGCTGCTGCTGCGCGGTGTGCCCCGCGACGCGGTCCGCCGCGGGCACATCGTCGCCGCGCCCGGCAGCGTCGTACCCAGCAGCCGCTTCACGGCGCAGGTGTACGTCCTGTCGACGCGCGAGGGCGGCCGTACGACAGCCGTCTCCACCGGGTACCGGCCGCAGTTCTACATCCGCACCGCGGACGTGGTCGGCGACGTCGACCTCGGCGAGCGGGCCGTCGCCCGGCCCGGCGACACCGTCACCATGACGGTCGAGCTCGGGCGCGAGGTGCCGCTCGAGCCGGGCCTCGGCTTCGCGATCCGCGAGGGCGGCCGGACGGTCGGCGCGGGGACGGTGACGTCGGTCGGCTGACGCCCGCCCCGGTACGGCGATGCGGGTGCCCGCCCCGAGAGGGCGGGCACCCGTTCGAGCCGTCGTCGGTGCCGCACAGGCGTGCCGTTGTCCGTGCCGCACAATGGACCCGTGGACGAGCCGATACCCGTGATGCGGGCCGTGGATCACGGGACCGCCAAGCTGATGCCCGACGTGGACCGCGGGCGGGCGTGGCTGCTGACGGTGGACGGCGCACCCCAGTCGTACGTCGATCTGGACGAGCCGACGCATCTCGAGTTCGAGTACACGCGGCGTCTCGGGCACGTGCTGGACACGGTGGCGGAACCGGGACGCGCCCTGGACGTGCTCCATCTCGGCGGCGGGGCGCTCACCCTGCCCCGCTATGTCGCGGCCACCCGGCCCGGTTCGCGCCAGCACGTGGTGGAGGCGGACGAGGGCCTGCTGGCCCTGATCGGCGAGTATCTGCCGGTGCCCGGCGGGACGGGTATCGAGGTGCACGGCGCCGACGCCCGCAGCTGGATCGAAGCCGCCGCCCCCGCCTCCGCCGACATCCTGATCGCGGACGTCTTCGGCGGCTCGCGCGTACCGGCGCACCTGACGTCCACCACCTACGCGAGCGCCGCCGAACGGGTGCTGCGCCCCGACGGGGTCTACCTCGCCAATCTCGCGGACGCGGCGCCGTTCGCGTTCCTCCGCTCCCAACTCGCCACGTTCTCGACCGTGTTCGAGGAGATCGCCCTCATCGCCGAACCCGGCGTGCTGCGCGGACGGCGGTTCGGGAACGCGGTGCTCGTGGCCTCCCACCGCCCGCTCGACACGGCCGCCCTGGCCCGCCGTACCGCGGCCGACGCCTTTCCCGCACGCGTCGAACACGGACCCGGGCTGCGGGACTTCATCGGCGGTGCCGCTCCGGTGCGCGACGAGAACGCCGTTGCGTCACCCGAGCCGCCCGACGGAGCCTTCGGCATCGGCTGACGCGGGCTCCGCATCGGCCGATGCCGGGATGCCCTGCGCCACCGGACGGGTCCGACGCGTCAGATTCCGGACGTCCGGGACGCACAGCACCGCCGCCGTGACCACCACGACCAGCGTCGCGCAGCCCCACAGCGCGGGCGTACGGCCGAAGGCCTGCTCCGCGGGGCCCGCCAGCGCCGTGGCCAGCGGGACCATGGCGATCGAGCCGAACCAGTCGTACGCCGACACCCGCGAGAGCTTGTCCTCGGGGATCTCCTGGTGGAGCGCCGTCATCCAGGACACGCCGAACACCTCGATCGCCAGACCGCTGACGAACATCACGGCGTACAACGGCCCCACCGGCACGGGGACCGCGAGTGCCGCGGCCGGCGCCGCGAGCGGGAAGACGCACAGGGTGCCCGCGAACAGCAGGCGACGGGGCTTCCAGCGGGTCATGAGCAGCGCGCCGCCGACGGTCCCGGCGCCGAACGCGCCGAGTGCCAGCCCCCAGGGTCCCGCACCGCCGAGACTGTCCCGGGCGACCAGCGGACCGTAGACCGCGTCGGCGGCTCCGACGACCGCGACCACCACGGAGAACTGCGCGACGATCGTCCACAGCCAGGGCCGCCCGACGAACTCGCGCCAGCCGTCGCGCAGATCGGCGAACAGACCGCCGCCGGGCTCACGCGGCGGTATGTGGCTGACGTCGAGGAACGAACGCAGCGCCCCGGCGACCGCGAACGCCACCGCGTCCACGGCGAGCACCCAGCCCGGCCCGATCACGGCCACCATCACGCCGCCGAGGGCCGCGCCGCCGAGGCCCGCGCCCTGCATCGCCATCCGGAACATCGCGAACGCGCGGCTCGCCTGCTCACCGCGGACCGAGGACATCAGCATGCCCTCGGCGGCCGGGTTGAAGAACGCCTGCCCGGTGCCGCCGAGCGCGGACAGCAGCATCATCTGCCACAGTCGTGCGTCCCCGGAGATGACCAGGACGGCGAACACCGCCTGCGACACACAGTTGAGGGCGTTCGCCGCGACCATCACCCGATGGCGCGGCAGCCGGTCCGCGACCGCCCCGCCGATCAGCAGGAACAGCACCAGCGGCAGGGTGCGCGCCGCGGCCACCAGGCCGACGTCGCCGCCGTCGCCGCCCGTCTCGAGAACCGCGAACGCCGCCGCGATGAGGGCGCCCTGGCTGCCCAGGTTGGTGACGACCGCGGCGGCGGTCAGCAGGGTGTAGTTCCGGCCCGCCCAGGAAGGACGGCGGGAGGGTCGGCGCAGGTCGGCGGCTGAGGTCACCGGGAGACTATCGCCGCCCGGTGCTCGACTTGCCAAACCGATTGCGCACGCACCGGGCCCGAACTCCGCCCGGCCGGGGCTCCGCGCCCCTTCTCACCGGGCCGGGGAGGCTCGGCGGGAGGCCGGGAAGCCCGGGCGTCCACGCGTGCGCCCAGGTCCCGGCACGATCAGGAACCCGTCGGCTCGCCGTGCAGCCGTACGGTGCTGAGGATCTTCTGGACGGTCGCGTCCGAGACCTCCTCCGACACGCCCTTGGCGCCGTAGAACGACCAGGACACGAAGTCGCCCGAGGAGTTCTTGAAGGCGAACGTGGTCGCCTTGCCGTCGGAGTCGCACTTGCCCTTCTTGACGACACCCGAGGAGTACGTCGTCGCGACACTGCCCTTGATGCCCGAGGCCGTGGTGTACGCCTTGGGCTTGCCGATCTTCAGCAGCTTCTTCGAGGCGTTCTTCTGGTCGGTGTAGCCGCCGAAGACCCACCAGGCGGAGTCGTTGCGTGCCACGTCGTCGGTGTTCTTCGCACCGCTCTGGCCCTTGGTGCCCGCGGCGGCCAGCGACGAGTCGCTCGAGTAGCCGTCCTTGTCGTCGTCGGACGTGCACCACTTCTCCTTGAGGAACGCGGGCGCGGACATGCCGATGAGCACGGAGCCGTCACCCTTCTTGTCGTCCTCGAAGCCGATGAAGGTGCCGGGCGTCTCGACCTTCCAGTCCGCCGGTACGTCGAAGGCGGTGCCCCACTTCGGGTTCACCACGACCTTCCAGCCGGCGATCGTCGCCTTCTCCTCGTCGCCGCCGCGCGGGTTGTCGTCGCTCCCGTTCGCGCTCGGCGACGTCGAGGCCGACGCCTTCGGGGACTTGGACGTGTCACCGCCCGCGTTGTCGTCCTTGCCGCCACCGCCCAGGACGATCGCTCCGGTCACCCCGGCGGCGATCACGACGGCCGAGGCCGCGATGATCGCGGTGATCTTGGTCTTGTTGCCGCCGCCACCGCCACCGCCACCGCCTCCGGGCGCCTGGGGCGCGCCGAGGGGATCCGACGGTGCACCCCACTGCTGCTGCCCCGGCTGCGGTCCGTACGGATTCGGCTGCTGGTACCCCGGCTGCTGGTATCCCGGCTGCTGGTACGGATTCGGCTGCTGGTACCCCGGCTGCTGGTACGGGTTCTGGTCCTGCGGGTTCTGCTCGCCCCCGGGCGGCTGCTGTCCTGGCCACATGGCCGGTAACGATAGAGGGGCGCGGGACCCGAGTGCCACGGCGGTACCCGAAAGGGCCGGGCCGCCAGGGCACTTGTCCGTTTGATCCCGGCTCAGGACTCCGTCGGATCGCCGTGCAGGCGTACGGTGCTCAGGATCTTCAGGATCGTGGCGTCGGGGATCTCGTTCTTCACGCCGGTGGCTCCGTAGAGGTTCCACGCCACATAGTCGCCCGCGGAGTTCTTGAACCCGAACGTGACGGCTTTGCCGTCGCTCGCGCACTTCCCCTTCTGGGGCGTGTTCTTCGACCTGGCCCACGCGACGCTGCCCGTGACGCCCGATTCCGTGGTGTAGGGCTTGGCCTTCTTGTCGAAGGTGATGCTCTTCTTGTCCGGCTGGGTGTAGCCGCCGAACACCCACCAGGGCACCTGGTTCACGGCGACCTCATCGGTGTTCTTCGCGCCGCTCGCGCCCTTGGTGCCCACGGCGCCCAGCGCGGTGTCCTCCGTACGGCCGTCCTTGTCGTCGTCGTACGAGCACCACTTGGACTTGAAGTAGGCGGGCGCCGACATCACGATGATGGGCTTGTCGCCGGCCTTCGCGTTGTCCTTCTCGAAACCGATCGAGGTGCCCGGCGACTCGACCTCCCAGTCCGCGGGGACGTCGAAGGCCGTGCCCCACTTGGGATTGACGACGACCTTCCAGCCGGCGACCGTCGGCTGCTCGCCCTCACCGCCGCGCGGGTCGTCGTCGGAGGGCGACGCGCTCGGGTCCTTCGGAGCGCTCGTGGTGGGCTTCCTGTCCTTGTCCGTGTCGCCGCCGACGGCCTTGTCGTCCTTGTCGCCGCCGAGCACGAGCACGCCGGTCACTCCGGCGGCCACGACCACGGCGGTGGCCGCCACGATCGCGATCACCTTCGTCCGGTTCCCGTTCCCGCGCGGCGGCTCGGGCGCGCCCCCGGGAGAGGGCGTACCCCACTGCTGCTGTCCGGGCTGCGGTCCGTACGGGCCCGGCTGCTGGTGCCCGGTCTGCTGGTATCCGGGCTGCTGATACGGGTTGGGCTGCTGGTACCCCGGCTGCTGGTACGGGTTCTGGTCCTGCGGGTTCTGCTCGCCCCCGGGCGGCTGCTGTCCTGGCCACATGGCCGTCACCTTAGGGGCGCCTGTGAAACATTTCGGTCACCGCGTCTCGTCAGGCGTGTACCGGAGTGCCGCCCCGTCCGCGCCCTTGATCGACTTCGGCGCCGGGCCGTGGGGCTGGCCAAGGGTTGCTACTCATGGGTAACATCGCGGCATGAGCGCAGACCAGATGACGATCGGCGAGATGCTCGCCGCGACCGTGCCGATGGCCCGGACCCTGAACCTCGAGTTCGTGGAGACCACTCCGGAGAAGGCCGTCGTGGCGCTCCCGGACCAGGGTGACTTCCACAACCACGTCGGCGGACCGCACGCCGGAGCCATGTTCACCCTGGGGGAGTCGGCGAGCGGAGCGATCGTCCTCGCCGCCTTCGGGGACCAGCTCTCCCGGGCCGTGCCGCTCGCGGTCAGCGCCGAGATCGCCTACAAGAAGCTCGCGATGGGTCCCGTGACGGCCACCGCGACGCTCGGCCGCCCCGCTGCCGACGTCGTCGCCGAACTCGACGCCGGCCTGCGACCCGAGTTCCCCGTCGCCATCGCCATCCAGCGCGCCGACGGCGCTGTCACCGGCGAGATGACGGTCGTGTGGACGCTCCGCCCGAACGGCTGAGCCCCACCTCCCACGAAGGGCCCTGATCGGGGAGTGCGACCTGATCGGGGCCCTCGGCCGTTGCGCCGGGGCCCGCCCCGGGGGCCGCGGCCGGTCAGCCGCGCGGCGCTCGTACGGTGACCGTCTGCGTGACGCGGGTGCAGAGCTGTCGCCGGTCGTCCTCGATGTCGCACTCGACGACCGCCGTGTCGCGTCCCACCCGCAGCACGCGAGCCTTCGCGTACGCGGCCCCCTCGCGCACGGGCCGCAGGAAGTGGGTGGTGGAGGTGGTGGTCGCGGGAACGGCGCCCGCGGGGCCGTTCAGCGCCGCGCACACCGCCGAGGCGACATCGGCGAGGCCCATCAGCGCACCCCCGTGCAACCCGCCGCCCGCGGTGGACAGTTCGCGCACGAAGTCGAGTTCGGCGTCGACGCCCTCGGCCGACAGGGCGGTGAAGCGCACGCCGAGGGTCCTGGCATAGGGGGCCATGGCGTAGATGTCTTCGGCGGTGACGGTCACAGCAAGCTCCTTGTGGGAGGGGGCGGGACGGAAGTCGGTGATCCTTTCTATCAACTCCCTTGCGGGCTGGGAGAGTTCCAGGACGGCTTCTCCGTCTGGATCGGCGACACGCGGGTCGTCGACCGCGCCCTTCCCGCGCGGACGTCCTCGCGCCCTTCGCCCGGACGACAGCGGCTGATCAGCGCCCTTCGTCAAGGGGCCCGGCCGGTCCGGCGGTTCGGGCCGACCGGGCGGGCGCCCGGGGGAGTGCTCGGCCGGCAGGAGGAACGCCTCGCCCTTGGCGAGTGCCGGGCCCGGCGGTCAGTACTTGAGCTTGAGGAGGATGCGGGCCAGCTCTTCCAGCTCGGCCGGCTCCAGTTTCTCCGTCAGGGCGGGGGCCAGGGCCTCGCGGCGGGCGCGGTCCGCGCGCTCGAAGAGGTCGCGGCCCTCCTCGGTGATGGTCACCTCGACGGACCGGGCGTCGGCGGCCGAGGGGGCGCGGGTGACCAGGCCCCGGGACTGAAGCGCGTCGATGACCCGGGAGACCTGGCTGCGGCTGATCAGCGCGCAGGAACCCAGATCGGTCGCCGACAGGGGGCCGCCCTGGTGGTAGAGCCAGAGGAGCACCTCGAACCAGGACGCGGGCAGCCGGAAATCGTGCTCCAGGCGGGCGTTCGCCCGCGCCGTGAGGGCGGCACCCACGCCGACGATGCGGTAGTACGCCTGGTCCTCGACCGTCAGCTCCGCCTGCTTCAGCTTGATCTCCGTCACGACACGAGTCTACCCAGTTGCGTGCGTGTGCACGCAACTCTAATATGTGTGTGTACACGCAACCATGGAGGACCGTCATGAAGATCGCCCTTGTCACCGGTACGTCCACCGGCATCGGTCTGGAGGCCGCCGTCCTCGCCGGGGAAGCGGGCTACAAGGTCGTCGCGACCATGCGGGACACCGGCAAGGCCGGGCCCCTGCGCGAGCGGCTGCCCGGCGTCGACGTCCGGCAGCTCGACGTCACGGACCCCGGCTCGGTCGCCGCCTGCGTCGAGTCGGTGATCGCGGACCACGGGCGGCTGGACGCCCTGATCAACAACGCGGGCGCCGGGCACCTCGGCACCATCGAGCTGGAGAGCGTCGACGACGTCCGCGAGGTGATGGAGGTCAACTTCTTCGGTGTCGTCCAGGTGACCAAGGCGGCGCTCCCGCATCTGCGCGCTTCCAAGGGGCGTCTGATCACGGTCACGAGCGTCGGCGGTGTGGTCGGCCAGCCGTTCAACGAGGCCTACTGCGCCGCCAAGTTCGCCGTCGAGGGCTGGATGGAGAGCCTCGCCCCGGTCGTGGGCAGGCTCGGCGTCGCGGTCAGTGTCATCGAGCCCGGCGCGGTGGCCACCGAGTTCGTCGCCAACGTCCGCGCCGACCGTGACATCGAGGCCCTCGTCGCCGGGGCGGGTGTCTACCGACCGGTGATCGGTGCCTATCTCGACCGCACCACGAAGTCGTTCTCCACGGCGCAGAGCGCACGCGAGTGCGCGGAGGTCGTCGTCGGCGCGCTGACGGCCGACGAACCCCGGTTCCGCTACCAGAGCTCCGATTGGGCGGCCGGCTTCACGGGGGTCAAGCTCGCCGACGCCGACGGCTCGGCCGTGCAGGACCTGACCGCGTCCTGGCTGGCGGAGTGAGCCCGGGGGAGTGAACGGGGAGTGAGCCCGGGGAGCGGGCGGTGCCCCTCCGGTCGCGTTCTGCCGCGGCCGGAGCGCACGGCTCGTACGGGCGCGAGACGGCGTCCTGGACCGGCCGGCTCACGTGCCTCCTTCGGTTCTTGTCGGGCGACAGGCTGTTTCCGTTCATTTCATTGACACGAGTCACCTGCGGTCGTAGCTTTCGCGCCGTACCCGTGGTTCCTGACAGTCGGTCAAGTCGCCTCCGGCGCCCAGCGAGTTCAAGGGCCGAACGCGACGGCCGCCGACAGGTGTCCACGCGGTACACGACGGCGTGCCCGCGCACCGAAGGAGTGACGGCCCATGTCCCCGACCTTTTCCCGGCGATCGGCTCTGCGCCTCGTGGGGGGTGCCATCGCGGTCGCCGCGGCGGCCACCTCCGCGGGCCCCGCCCCGCTCGCCCACGCGGAGTCAGGGTCCGGCGCGGGCCCTCGCGTGGAAGGGCTGATCGGCAGACTCACGCTCGACGAGAAGATCTCGCTCCTGCACGGCGCGACCGACCCGGACTCGCTCGGCCAGGCCGGCTACGTCCCCGGTGTCCCACGCCTCGGCATCCCCGCCCTGCGCCTCGCCGACGGCCCCGCCGGCGTCCGCGTCACCCGGCACGCGACCGCCCTGCCCGCCCCCGTCCTGCTGGCCTCCGCCTTCGACCCGGCCCTGGCCCGCCGCTACGGCCAGGTCATCGGACGTGAGGGCCGCGCCCTCGGCCAGGACGTCCTGCTCTCCCCGATGGTCAACCTCATCCGCACCCCGTACGCGGGCCGCAACTTCGAGACCTTCAGCGAGGACCCGCTGCTCGCGGGCGACCTGGTCGCCGCCGAGATCCGCGGCATCCAGGGCGAGGGTCTCATCGCCACCGTCAAGCACTTCGCGCTGAACAACCAGGAGAAGGACCGCCAGTCCGTCGACGTGGTCGTGGACGAGCAGACCCTGCACGAGGTCGAACTGCGCGGCTTCGAGGCGGCGGTCGAGGCCGGTACCGGCGCGGTCATGGGCGCCTACAACAAGGTCGGCGGCACCTACGCCTGCGAGAACCCGATGCTGCTGACCGACATCCTGCGCGAGCGGTGGGGCTTCGGCGGCTGGGTCATGACGGACTGGTTCGCCGCCCACAGCACCGCCGCCGCGATCGCCGCGGGTCTCGACATGGAGATGCCCGACGGCACCTACTTCGGCGCCGCCCTGAAGTCCGCGGTCCGGAGCGGAAGCGTGCCCGAGGCGTATGTGGACCGGGCCGTGCGCCGCGTCCTCGCGGTGATGGACCGCTTCGGCCTGCTCGACGGGAGTGTCCCGGCCCGTCCCGCCCGCGACGCGAAGGCAGGCGCCGCCGTGGCCCTGGAGGTGGCCAAGGCGGGGGCCACCCTGCTCCGCAACGAGCACCGGGCGCTGCCCCTGACCGGCGCGGCGGCCCGCAGCATCGCCGTCGTCGGGCCCACCGGGTCACTCCCCTTCGTCAGCGGCGGAGGCAGCGCGCATGTCGTCCCCGACCGCGCCGACAGCCCTCTCGACGCCATCGGATCCCGCGCGGGCAGGGGCGCACACGTCTCCTACTCCCTGGGCGAGGACCTGTTCGGCAAGCCCGTCCCCGCGAGCGCGCTGAGCCCGGCCCTCTCCACCGAGGGCCAGGGCATCGCCGCGGGGCAGACCTGGACGTACGAAGGGACCCTCACCGTCGCCGACGCCGACGAGTGGACCCTGGTCATCCACTACTCGGGCGAACGCCCCAAGGTCCTCCTCGACGGTGAGGACCTCTTCCCCGTGGCGCCCGGCTACGGCGAGTACTTCTCCGGCGGACTCGTCTCCGCCGCACCCGACGGCCTGTCGGTGCGGCGCAGGACACTGGACCTCGCCAAGGGCGCGCACAAGGTGGAGATCACCGCGAAGGGCGGCACCGGGGGACAGCTGTTCCGGCTGCGGCGCATCACCGGCGCCACCCGCGCCCAGGACGTCGCCGAGGCGGTCGCGGCGGCGCGGGCCGCGCACAGCGTCGTCCTGTTCGCCTTCGAGGACGCCACCGAGGGACTGGACCGCACGACCATCGCGCTCCCCGGCCATCAGGAGCGGCTCATCGAGGCGGTGTCGGCGGCGAACCCCCGGACCACCGTCGTCCTCAACACCTCCTCGTCGACCTCCATGCCGTGGCTGCGGAGGACGGCCGCCGTGCTCCAGATGTACTACCCGGGCCAGGAGGGCGCGTCCGCCACCGCCGCCGTCCTGTTCGGCGACTGCGACCCCGGCGGACGGCTCACCCAGTCCTTCGCCGTCGACGACGCCCATCACCCGGTCGCCGGGGACCCGCGGCGCTACCCGGGCCTCGACGGCACCGAGGAGTACTCCGAGGGCATCCACGCCGGCTACCGCTGGTACGACGCCGGAGGCGTGCGGCCCCTGTTCCCCTTCGGCCACGGACTCTCGTACACCTCCTTCGTGTACGACGGCCTGCGGGTCCGCCGGGACCACCACGGGCTGCGGGCGAGTTTCACCGTGCGCAACACCGGGCGCCGGGCCGGGATCGAGGTCGCGCAGGTCTACGTCGGTCCGTCGCCCGATCTCGGACTCGACCAGGCGGTGAGGGTGCTCGGCGGCTACGAGCGGCTCGCGCTGCGGGCGGGGGAGCGGCGGCGGGTCACCGTCCGCGTCGCGTCGCGCACGCTCTCCTCCTGGGACGCGAGGAAGCACGCCTGGGTGCTCGGCACCGGGCGCCGAACCCTGTGGGTGGGGGCCTCCTCGGGTGACCTGCGGCTCAGTACGGCGGCGGAGGTACGGGCCTGACACCGATGGCGAGGGAGGCGGCCTGACACCGACGGCGAAGGAGGCGTCCGCGAGGACAGTGACCCGGCTGCTCATGCATCCGCGGCGCCCCGCCTCGACGGTGGTCCGCCGGTGACGACCGGGACCGCCCGAGGCGAGAGCGCGAGGGTCCGAGAGCGCGAGGGCCGGTGCGCCGCAGTCGCCCGGGACGCACGCCTGTTCCCTTCCGGCCGTCCATGCCCGACGCTGGCCCGTGGGCGGTGCGTGCGCACTCGCCCGTGGGCCGGGGCGCCGGTCCCCGGACCGGCGAGGAGTGCGGGCGTGGGCGTACGCGGGCGGACGGCCGTCCTGGTGACCGGTGGCAGCGGATTCGTCGGGAGCCATCTGGTCCGGCGGCTGCTGGAGCGGGGCTACACGGTCCGCACCACCGTGCGCGGGACCGCGAGCGCGGCGAAGACACGGCCGCTGAGGGAGATGCAGGAGGCCTTTCCCGGCCGGCTGGCGCTGTTCGAGGCGGACCTGCTGGCCGAGGGGTCCTTCGACGCGGCGATGAGCGGCTGCGGCGTGGTCTTCCATGTGGCGTCGCCGTTCCTGATGCCGGAGAGGATCAAGGACGGCCGCAGGGACATGGTCGACCCGGCCCTGCTCGGCACGCGCAACGTGCTGGCGGGTGTGGAACGGACGGCGACGGTCGAGAAGGTCGTCCTCACCTCCACCGTCGGCGCGGTCTTCGGCGACTACATCGACGTCCGGAGCATGGACGGCGGAGTCCTGTCGGAGCGGTACTTCAACACCACGAGCACGGTCGAGAACAACCCGTACCACTACGCGAAGACGCTCGCGGAGCGTGCGGCGTGGACGGCGGAGGCGGCCCAGGACCGCTGGCGCCTGGTGTCCGTCAACCCGGGCCTGATCCTCGGCCCGTCCCTCACCCCCACATCGGAATCCGGCAGCCTGTTCCTCCTGGAGGAACTGTTCAAGGGCTACTTCTTCTACGGCGCACCCGATTTCAGCTTCACCACGGCGGACGTCCGTGAGGTCGCCGACGCGCACATCGCGGCGGCGGAGCGCCCGGACGCCAGGGGCCGCTACATCGTCGCGGCCGAGACCATGACGTCCTTCCACGACATGGCGCGCATCGTCCGGAGCCGGTATCCCCGCGGTCTCCGGCTGCCCCGCACCGCGCTCCCGCACTGGCCGGTCCGCATCCTGGGTCCGGCCTTCGGACTGACGCAGGACTACATCCGCAAACACCTCGGTATCCGGTTCCGCGTGGACAACAGCCGGAGCGTGCGGGAACTGGGGATCACCTACCGCCCGGTCGAGGAGACGCTCCTCGACCACTACGAGTCCTGGCGGCGGCAGCGCGAGGCCGCCGACGGAGAGGAACGCACGCGTGCCGACCGAGTCGGCGCGTCCTGATCGAGGACACCCGGAGCGCGGACGCCGTACCGGCTCCGACCGGCAGGGCGAGTCCCGCGTCCGGAGGGCCGTTCAGAGCGACCAGGTAGGCTTCCCGGCGGGCGCTCCGGGGAAGCGCACCCCGGGTGATCACGCGAAACGCGGTCGCCCGGGTCACGTACAGCCAAACGGGAGGAACCGGCGTTGCACGTCCAGGACTGGCTCGAGACGGTGCCCGCGGTCAGTATCTACGCGCTCGTGGGCCTGGTCATCGGCCTGGAGAGCCTGGGCATTCCGTTGCCCGGAGAGATCGTCCTGGTCTCGGCGGCGCTGCTCTCCTCACAGCACGAGGGCATCAACCCGTTCATCCTCGGCGCGTGTGCCAGCGTCGGGGCGATCGTCGGCGACTCCATCGGCTACGCCATCGGCCGCAAGGGCGGACGCCCGCTGCTGGCCTGGCTCGGCGCGAAGTTCCCCAGACACTTCAGCGAAGGCCATGTCGCCACGGCCGAGCGTTCCTTCCAGAAGTGGGGCATGTGGGCCGTCTTCTTCGGCCGCTTCATCGCGCTGCTGCGGATCTTCGCGGGCCCGCTCGCCGGTGTGCTGCGGATGCCCTACTGGAAGTTCCTGATCGCCAACGTCCTCGGCGGCATCATCTGGGCCGGCGGCACCACCGCGGTCATCTACTACGTCGGTGTCGTCGCCGAGTCCTGGCTGAAGCGCTTCTCGTGGCTCGGCCTGGTCGCCGCGGTGCTCATCGGACTCGCCTCGATGCTGATCGTCCGCCGCAAGGCGAAGAAGGCGGCGACGGACCACGCCGCGGCGGAGCCGGAGCCGGTCCCCGCCGCCGAGTAGAGCGGCTACTCGTGGATCTCGCGGTGCGCCTTCGCCAGTTCCACGTAGAAGGTGCCGTTAAGCGAGAGGCCCTCGCGCTCCTCGTCGGTCAGCGGGCGCCTGACCTTCGCGGGGACACCCGCGACGAGTGAGCCCGGCGGGACCCGCATCCCCTGGGGCACCAGCGCCTGGGCCGCCACGAGCGAGCCGGTCCCGATCACGGCCCCGTTGAGCACCGTGGCGCCCATGCCGATCAGGCAGTCGTCCTCGACGGTGGCACCGTGCACCACGGCGTTGTGCCCGATCGAGACCCGCTCCCCGATGCTGATGGGGAAACCGGGGTCCACGTGCAGACTGCAGTTGTCCTGCACGTTGCTGTCGGCGCCGATGACGATCGGGCCGCAGTCGGCGCGCAGCACCGCGCCGTACCAGACACTCGCGCCCGCGTGCAGCGTGACGTCTCCGATGACCACGGAGGTGGGCGCCACGAACGCCTCCTCGTCCACCTGCGGCTCCTTGCCGCCGATCCCCTTGATCAGCGCCTGCTGCGTCGTCACCGTGTCACCGTCTCGTCGTCTCGTTGTCCGGTCCCGCTGGGTACACCGGCACCGTATGTCATCACCCCCACCCCCGGTGGGGCGAAGATCACAGCCGTGCGGCCTCATCGGCACGGCCGCTCTGAGTACCGTGAGCGGGTGTCCAGGAGCAAGAACACGTTCTCATCATGGCGGCGACGCCTCGCGCAGCGCGCCGTCCACGCGGGCTGGGCCTGGGCGCAGCGCAAGGGCGCGGTCACGGCCGAGCACCCGGGGCGGTTCCGCTTCGGTGCCATGGGAGCCAACACCCGACTGGCCTTCCCGCTCGGCACGGTCTTCGGTGAACCCTGGATCCACGTCGGCTCGTACTGCATCGTCGCCGAACAGGTCACGCTGACCGCGGGCCTGATGCCCGATCTCGACCTCGGTCCCGAGCCGATCCTGCGCATCGGGAACGGCGTCGTGCTCGGCCGCGGCAGCCACGTCATCGCCGACACGACGGTCACGATCGGCGACGACTGCTACTTCGGGCCCTACGTGTACGTGACGTCCACGAACCACTCGTACGACGATCCGCACGAGCCCATCGGCAAGCAGTGGCCGCGCATGGAGCCCGTGGAGATCGGGCCGGGCTGCTGGATCGGGACCAACGCGGTGATCCTGCCGGGTGCGCGGATCGGGCGGAACGTCGTGGTCGCGGCCGGTGCGGTGGTGCGGGGCGTGGTGCCGGACCACTCCGTGGTCGCCGGAGCCCCCGCACGTGTCGTCCGGCGCTGGGACCCCGTGGCCGGATGGCAGCCGCCGCTGCGCACACCGCCGCCGGTGCCGATTCCCGACGGGGTGACCCCGGACCAGTTGCTGGCGCTCTCGGAACTGGACGAGGAGACGGTCGCGCGACTCGCGGAACTGGACCTCGACGCCCGGGACGCCTCAGGTGACGTCCACGCGCCGCCCGCGGACATCCGCGCCGAGTCCTGATCCGACGGCCGGTCCGCGCCGAGTCCTGAACCGATCGCCGGTCCGCGCCGAGTCCTGAACCGATCGCCGGTCCGCGCCGAGTTCTGGACCGATCGCCGGTCCGCGCCGAGTTCTGGACGGGCAGCCGGTGGACGCCGAGTCCTTGATCCGCGGCTGGTCGAGGCGAGGGCGGGCCGATGTGCCGAGCCGCCCCCTGAGCCGCGGCCGGTGCGAGCCGAGACCTCGACCCGCGGCCACTCGATGTCGACCGCCCGGACCGGGGTGGATCCGAGTCGGCTCCTGGATCTGAGCTCCGGGCTCAGCCTGTCGCCAGCAGCACCGTGCCGACCAGCGCCAGCCCCGCTCCGGCGGCCTGCACCGCGCGCAGCCGCTCCCTCAGGACGCCACGTGCGGCCAGGGCCGTGACCACCGGGTAGAGCGAGGCGAGGACGGCGGCGACGGTGACCGGGCCGTGCTGGGCGGCGATCGAGTACGTGCCGTTGGCCGCGACATCGGCGAGGCCGACGAAGGCGAGCGCGGGCAGCGACGCCCAGGGGAAACCGCCCTCGGGGAGGGCGGGCGCGCCGCGCCGGACGGAGACGGCCAGGGCCGCGCCACCGGTGACGACGTTGGTCACGCGCTGGACGAACAGCGCCAGGAAGAGCCCGGTGACCGAGGACGACGCCTCCGCGATCAGCGCGAACACGGTGCCGAAGCCGGCCGCCGCGATCAGCGTGAGGAGGATCGCCTGCCGCTGCACGGGCGCGCCCCGCAGCTGAGGCCCGCCCGCGAGGACGACTCCCCCCACGGCGACCGCGATGCCCGCGATCTGCAGCAGCCCGGGGCGCTCCCCGAGGAACAGGCCAACGCCGATGGGGACGGCCACGGCCAGCGATCCGAGCGGCGAGACCACGCCCATCGGTCCGAGCGCGAGCGCCTTGTAGAACGAGAGCAGCGCGATCGGACCCACCAGTCCCGCGGCGACCGCGAACCACAGCTGCGGCCCCGCCGCGTTCCAGCCGCCGGTGGCCACCACGATCGCGCCGAGGACCACCGCCGCGATCGACTGGGAGGCGACGACCACCGTGAGGGCGGGCGTGCGCCGGGTCAGCAGACCTCCGCCGAAGTCGGCCAGGCCCCACAGGAGGCTGGTGGCCAGGGCGAAGAGTGCTGTCACGGGGTGCCTCGCAGTACAGTTCGGTGAACGATCAGGTGCACCACACGATAGTTCATCTGATTGAACTCTGTCATTCAAAATATTGGACGGAATGTGTCGGATCTCGACCTGCTGACTCAGTCCCTGGCGCGCAACGTGAAGCGCTGGCGCACCGAGCGCGGCTTCACCCTGGAAGCGCTCGCCGCCCGCGCCGGAGTCAGCCGCGGCATGCTCATCCAGATCGAGCAGGCCAGGACCAACCCCAGCCTGGGTACCGTCGTCAAGATCGGCGACGCCCTCGGCGTCAGCATCACCACCCTCCTCGACTACGAGCAGGGGCCCAAGGTCCGGATCGTCCCCGCCGAACAGGCCGTACGTCTGTGGCACACCGACGCGGGCAGCTACAACCGGCTGCTGGCCGGCACCGAGGCGCCCGGCCCGCTGGAGATGTGGGACTGGCGGCTGATGCCCGGCGAGGGCAGCCCGTCCGACCCGCACCCCTCCGGCACCGTCGAACTCGTGCACGTCATCGCGGGCGACATGACGCTCACCGTCGACGGCGTCGAGCACCACGTCCCCGAGGGGGCGAGCGTGTCCTTCGAGGCCAACACCCCCCACACGTACGCCAACAAGGGCGAGGTCCCGGTCGAGATGGTCATGGCCGTGTCCGTCCCGCTCGTGCACTGACGGCCTCCGGCCGGCCCGGTCCGCGCGGCTGTTAGCGTGCCGTCATGCGCGCTCCCATCGGACACTTCGACCACGCCGTCCCCGCCCCCGACTGCCTGGACGAGCTCGTCCGCCCCGTCGCCGACGCAGTGCGGGACTGGCGCGGCACCACCCCCGCCGAGCGGATCGTCTACGTCGACACCGACCCCGAGTGGGCCGACACCGCCACCTTCGTCGAGCACTACGGCAAGGAGCTGCTCGACCTGTCCGCCAACTGTGTGGTCGTCGCGGGCAGGCGTGGTGGCGAGACCACGCTCGCCGCGTGCCTCGTCCTGTCCACCGCCCGTGTCGACGTCAACGGCGCCGTACGGCGTCAACTGGGTGCCCGTAAGGCCTCGTTCGCTCCGATGGACACCGCGACCGGTGAGACCGGCATGGAGTACGGCGGCATCACGCCCGTCGGACTCCCGGGCGACTGGCCGGTGTTGGTGGACTCCGCCGTGGTCGACCTGCCGTACGTGCTCGTGGGCAGCGGCCGCCGGCGCGGCAAACTCCTGGTACCGGGCAAGGCGTTCGCGGAGCTGCCGAACGCGGTCGTGCTGGAGGGGCTGGGGATCGCCTGATCCCGCACGCAGGGGCGTGATGGGTCGGTGCGGGACGGGGCTTCGCCCCCCCCGCCAGGCGTGGGCGCACTGGGTCGCGCTGAAGCGTGACGGATCGACGTCCTCTGAAGTTCCGTGCTCGCCGTGCTCGCCGTGCTCGCCGTGCTCGCCGTGCTCGCCGTGCTCGCCGTGCTCGCCGTGCTCGCCGTGCTCGCCGTGCTCGCCGTGCTCGGCGCCAGGTGCGGGCTTGCCAGCGGCTCCCCGATGACCGACGGCGGTTTCACGCCGGGGTGTGATGTGCCAGCGTCCGATGCGGATCGGCCTCCCCGGGCACCGGTGCCGGATCGGCGTGGACCAGCGCTGCGGTCAGCTTCGGGACGGCGTGCAGCAGGGCGTGTTCGGCCTCGACGGCGATGTCGTGGGCCCGGCGCACGGTCGCCTCGCCGTCCACCACGACCGCCACCTCGGCGCGCAGCCGGTGCCCGATCCAGCGCAGCCGCAGTTCGCCCACGTCACGCACCCCCGCGACCTCCCGCAGCGCCCGCTCGGCGCGGTCCACCAACTCCGGTTCCACGGCGTCCATCACGCGCCGGAAGACCTCCCGGGCGGCGTCGCGCAGCACCAGGAGGATCGCGGCGGTGATCGCCAACCCCACCAGTGGGTCGGCGAGTTGCCATCCCAGTGCCGCGCCGCCCGCGCCCACCAGCACCGCGAGCGACGTGAATCCGTCGGTACGGGCGTGGAGTCCGTCCGCGACCAGTGCGGCGGAGCCGATCTCGCGACCGACCCGGATGCGGTGCCGGGCCACCCACTCGTTTCCGGCGAAGCCGATGAGCGCGGCGACCGCGACCACGGGGATGTGCCGCACGGGGTGCGGGTCGAGCAGCCGGCCCACCGCCGCGAAGGCCGCGAAGGCGGCGGACGCGGCGATCGTCAGCACGATCACGATGCCCGCCAGGTCCTCCGCCCGCCCGTAGCCGTAGGTGAAGCGCCGCGTCGCGGCGCGGCGGCCCAGCACGAAGGCGACCCCGAGCGGCAGCGCCGTCAGCGCGTCGGCCGCGTTGTGCACGGTGTCGCCGAGCAGCGCGACCGACCCCGACATCACGACAACGACCCCCTGTGCCAGGGCCGTTGCGCCGAGGACGGCCAAGGAGACCCACAGGGCCCGCATGCCCCGGGCCGACGACTCCAGTGCCGAGTCGAGTTTGTCGGCGGTTTCGTGGGAGTGAGGGGTGAGGAGGTGGCGCAGCCGGCTCGTGAGCCCGCGCGGATGGCCTTGCCCTCGGGGCATCGTGTGGGCGTGGCCGTGGCCGTGACCGTGGGCGTGGCCGTGACCGTGGCCGTGTTTGTGTTCGTGGCCGTGTTCGTGATGGTGCGGGTCGTTCACGTCCGTCCCCTTCCGGTGCGCGGGAGTGGACGTACGGGCGCCCACGACGCCATTATGTGCGTATGAGCGCACGCATGCACCTATCACCTGCGAACGATGCGCACCCGCGCACCCCCGGCGAGGAACAGTTCGCGCTCGCCGCCGAGCTTCTCGCCCTCCTCGGTGATCGCACCCGCCTCGCGCTGCTGCACGCCCTGACCGGCGGCGAGGCCGATGTCTCGACGCTGACCGAGACATGCGGGGCGGCCCGTCCGGCCGTGAGCCAGCACCTGGCCCGGCTCCGTCTCGCCGGGCTGGTGAACACGAGGAAGGAGGGGCGCCGGGTGATCTACTCGCTCGGGGACGGGCATCTGCGCCGGGTGGTCGACGAGGCGTTGAGCCTCGCCGACCACCGGCTCTCCGACCGGCCGGCACACGACTGAGAGCACGTGCGGAGACTCGGGCCCGCGCCGGAGCCGGCCTGGGGGTGAGGCCGCGGCGAGTCCGCCCACGGCCGGGCTGACGTGCGGGCCGGTCCGTGTGCGGAGGCGGCTGATGTGAGGGTGAGTCCGGGTGCGGAGGCTGATGTCAGGGTGGCGCCGCGTGACCGCCCGGGGGCGCCACGTGGTCCTCGCCCTCCTCGCCCTCCTCCAGCAGGTTCGCCGCCGCGCCCACGATGCTCGGGTCGGGGCTGCCGACGACCTCCTCGTCCTTGTTGTCGTAGGCGAAGCGGGCCAGGACGCTGCGCATGGCCTCGACGCGGGCCCGCTTCTTGTCGTTGCTCTTCACCACCGTCCAGGGCGCCTGCTCGGTGTCCGTCTCGCGGAACATGGCGACCTTGGCCGCCGTGTAGTCGTCCCAGCGGTCCAGCGAGGCCAGATCCATGGGGCTCAGCTTCCACTGCCGTACCGGGTCGACGTGGCGGATCGTGAAGCGGGTGCGCTGCTCACTCTGGGAGACCGAGAACCAGAACTTGATCAGGTCCACACCGTCGTCGACGAGCATCCGCTCGAAGGCGGGCGCCTGCCGCATGAAGCGCCGGTACTCGTCCTCGGTGCAGAAACCCATCACGCGCTCCACACCCGACCGGTTGTACCAGGACCGGTCGAACATCACGATCTCGCCCTCGGTCGGCAGATGCTCCACGTACCGCTGGAAGTACCACTGCCCGCGCTCCCGCTCGGTCGGCTTCACCAGCGCGACCACGCGCGCCCCGCGCGGGTTGAGGTGCTCGGTGAAGCGCTTGATGGTGCCGCCCTTGCCGGCCGCGTCGCGCCCTTCGAAGACGATGACGAGCCGCCGGCCGGTCTCCTTGATCCAGCTCTGCAGCTTCAGCAGCTCGATCTGCTGGAGCCGCTTGTGCCACTCGTACTCCTTGCGCTCCATACGCTGCTCGTACGGGTAGTTCTCCCGCCAGGTGTCCACCGGACTGCCGTCCGGCCGGATCAGTACGGGGTCGTCGTGGTCGGTGTAGTCGACCCGCATGTCTGCCAGCAGTTCCGTCATCCGGCCCTCCTCGTCCCCTGCTCCGATTGTCCGCCGATCGGCTCCTTCCCGCCGTGTCGGTGGACCTGCGGCACGATCAGGTAGATGCCGCACGCCACCACTGCCGCGCACCCCGGTCGGTCGCCTGCCCGGCCCGGCGCCGGGGATGCCGCCGGAGCAGACCTGCGGGGTGGGAGAGGGTCAACCCCAGGTGGGCGGAGGTACGGATCACGGCCGTGGAGGCCGCCTCGACCGCGAAACCCTGCGGGAGCTGGATGCCGGGGAGCCCCTTGCCCGTCGTCCGGACGATCCGTGAGCCGCCGTGTTGTGGTCCATCCCCCAAGGGAAGCAATCGGAGGCGTACGTAAGGAGAACCCGAGGCAAACCCTCGCACGGGCGAGGCGTGGTGAACGTGTGGTTGCGGGCTCAGCGGGCAACTCGGCTTCAGCCCACCGTCACTGATGTCTCATCAAAATGCTTGCCCGCAAGGCGAAGTGCTGAAGATGATGACGGCCATGCCGCTCTTCACCGCCCCCGACGGAACCCGACTCGCCCATCACGCAAGGGGCGAGGGACCACCGCTGCTCTGTCTGCCCGGCGGACCGATGCGCGCCTCCGTCTACCTCGGTGACCTCGGCGGACTGACGCTGCACCGTCGGCTGCATGTGCTCGATCTGCGAGGCACCGGCGGCTCCGCGCTTCCGGACGACCCGGCGACGTACCGCTGCGACCGGCAGGTCGACGACGTCGAGGCGTTCCGCGCGCACCTCGGGCTCGACCGGGTCGATCTGCTCGCCCACTCGGCGGGCGGCGACCTCGCGCTCCTCTACGCCCTTCGTCACCCGGGGCGGGTGCGCTCCCTCACCCTGGTCACCGCACGGGCGCGGGCCCTCGGCGTCGACTTCACCGCGGAGCACCGCGCGGAGGGCGCGGCGCGGCGCGCGGAGGAGCCGTGGTTCGCGAGCGCGCACGAGGCGTACGGGCGGATCTGGGCGGGCACCGCGACCGATGCCGACTGGGACGCGGCCACCCCGTTCTCCTACGGTCGGTGGGACGCGGCGGCGCGGGCGCATGCCGCGACCGAGGTCGACGAGACCAACGAGGAGGCCGCCGATCGCTACGCGGCTCCCGGTGCCTTTCGGCCCGCCGACGCGCGCGAGGCCGTGGCCACCTGGGACGCGCGCGTACTGATCGTCGCGGGCGCGCTGGACAGCGGTCCGCTGCCGCGCGTCGCCGCCGCCGTCGCGGATCTCTTCCCCCGCGCCGAACTGACCGTTCTGCCGGGCGCCGGCCACTTCCCGTGGCTCGACGACCCGCGGGGCTTCCGTGAGGCGGTCGCGGGGTTCCTCGACCGGGAGGCCAACGGGAGAGACAGCCGGTAGGGCAGCCGGACGGGACGGCCGGTGGGGCAGTCGGACGGGAGGGCCGGTGGGACTGACGGGCGGGGGTGTCTCGTAGGTGTGCGCCGGCCACCGGACCGGCGGCGGGAACGGCCCGCCCGGGCCTGCCGCCAGTGCCTCCGCCGCCTCAGGCCAGCCGCAGGTCGATCCATTCGGCGGTCTCGCCCGGCAGGACATAGCGCTCGATCTCGACGAAGCCGTGTCGCTCCGCGAAGCGCAGCCCGTCCTCGTTGGCCGCGAGGACGACCGTCTCGATCTTCTCCGCGCCCAACGCCCGCGCCTGCTCCAGACCGCGTGCGTACAACTCCTCGCCGAAGCCCCGCCCGCGGTACTCGGCGAGCACGCGGGCGATCACGGTCGCCGTCGCGCTGTCGTCGGTGGGCGGACGCACCGTCGTGCAGCCCACCAGGGCGTCGCCGAGGTACGCGACCTCCAGACGGTTGCGCCTGACCCGCTCCCGCACGTCGTCGAGCGACATGGCGGCGGGCGGGACGATCACGTTGTGGACGTGCTGCCAGTCCGCGAGACGGGCTTCGTCGTCCGGCTGTTCGATGCGAAGGATGGGCACCGCAGCAGGAAACCGGTGCGGGCCGCGCGGCGTCAACAGCATTTGCGCACGGGAGCGACGGGAGCGACAGGTGCGATGGAGGCGGCGCTGCCCGGCGGGGGGTCAGCCGAGGCGCGGGATCTCGATGGCCGGGCAGCGGTCCATCACCATGTCGAGCCCGGCGGCACGCGCCCGGTCGTACGCGGCCTCGTCGATCACGTCGAGCTGGAACCAGACGGCCTTGGCGCCGATGGCGACGGCCTCGTCCGCGACCGGCCCGGCGAGGTCGCTGTTCACGAAGACGTCGACGACGTCGACATCGAAGGGGATGTCCGCGAGGGACGCGTACCCCTTCTGCCCGTGCACGGTCTCGGCCTTGGGGTGCACGGGCACGATCCGCTTGCCGTACCGCTGGAGGACGTCGGCGACGCCGTGGGCCGCGCGGCGCTGGTTCGACGAGAGTCCGACGATGGCCCAGGTGTCGCCGAGCTCGGTGAGGATCTTGCGGATCGTTGCCTGGTCGCCGTACACGGTCGGCCTCCCTGTGGTTCCCGTCATGGCTGCTCAGCGGGGAGAACAGCGCGCGTCACGCGGTGATTCCCGGCAACGCGGGTCGCGGTCGCCCGGGCCCGCCGCCCACTCCTCCTGGACGCCGGACCGCATGCCCTCGGCGAGCCCGGGCGCGTGGTGGGCCGGCTCCCGGAACAGGGAGGCGAGGCCGGTCGTGGACGGGTCGGAGAGGTCGGCGCCTGTCCGGAACGGCCCGCTCCTCCCTACGTCCGACCGCTCGCCCGCCTAGGCTCACCTCGTGCTCCGTATCCTCGACGCCCGCACGGGCGAACCCATCGACGCAGCCCGCGCCCGCCGAGGCCTGGTCCGTGTCCACGCGCACCTGCCCGGGTTCGGCGCGACAGGTCTGCGCGTGCTCCTCTTCGCCGATGTCCTGGTGCGGGCCCTGGAGATCGGGGGCAGTCCTGTCTGGGCGACCCTGACGTCGACGGCTGACCCGGCCGATCCCGCGCATGCCGCGCGCCTCCGGGCGAGCGCGGCGGACCTCGGTATCCGGCCCTTCGAGGACCACCACGACGCCGGACCCGGACCGGCCGCGACACAGACCATCGACGTCCTCGTCCCCGAGGGCACCGCGACGGGCGGCGTACGGTTCGAGGTGGCGCCCGTCGACTCCGACGGCTCTCCAGGAACGGACATCGGCGCCGGTCCCGCTCCGGCGGATCCCACCGTGCTGCGTCTGGCGCTGCTCGCCCGCAGAGACCTGCCCCTGCACCTCGACGCGGGCGCCCTGTCGGAGGCCGAGGGCACGCTCAGGCGCTGGCGCGCCGCCGTCGCCGGATGGGCCACCCGGCCGTCCAAGCCCGTCCCCGACGACGTACGCGCACGGTTGCGCGCCGCCTGGGAGGACGACCTGGACGTGCCCGGCGTACTGGATGTACTGCGGTGGGTGGAGACGTCGGACCTCGCGGAGGGCGCCCGCTTCGAGACGTACGCCTACGCCGACCGGCTGCTCGGCCTCGAACTCACCCGCGAGATCGGGGCGTCGCTGTGAACGCGCGCGTCGCGTCGGGTCCGAGGCGAAGGCTGGTCGTGCTGCGGCACGCCAAGTCCGCCTGGCCCGACGGAGTGCCGGACCACGAGCGGCCGCTCGCGACGCGGGGCCGCCGCGACGCCCCCGCCGTCGGACGCGCCGTGGCGGACGCCGACCTGCTGCCGGACCTCGCGTTGTGCTCGACCGCCGTACGGGCCAGGGAGACCTGGGAGTTGGCCGCCGAACAGTGGGGCACTCCGCCGCCCGTACGCCACGATGGACGGCTGTACGGCGCGGACGTACCGGAGTTGCTGGAAGCCGTGCGCGAAGTCCCGGAACACGTCCACACCTTGCTGCTGGTGGGGCACAACCCGGGACTTGAGGAGCTGGTCCTCGAACTGGCCGTGGACGGCCTCGACGACACGCTGGCCCTGGTCCGGACGAAGTTCCCGACCTCGGCCGTCGCCGTCCTCGTCTGGCACGGCAGCTCCTGGCACGAACTCGGCCCCGGTGCGGCGCTGTTGACGGATGTGGTCGTCCCGAGGGGCAAGAAGGAGTGATTCCCGGCCGACGTGCACCCGCCGACCTCGGTCCGGGCCGGACGCGGCGTGGCGGAGCACCTCGCGGGTGACAGGCTCGGTCGCCGTCGCCGTCGCCGTCGCCGTCGCCGTCGCCGTCGTCGCCTCGTCGTCGCCGCCGTCGAGGACGGGGACGCGCGCCGGGCTGCCGGGCCGGAGGTCACGGTGGTCCGGCGGGGACCGGGGTCGCGTCCGGGTCGTGACCGAGCGTGGAGCGGGTGTGACCGGCCCCGCGGGGCGGGGGGCGAGACCTGCCGTCGGCCATGCGCGCGTGCAGCGCATACGCTGGCGTGATGCAGGACGAGTACCGCACAGTGGCCCGCCCGGGCGTGCACGAGACCGAGGTCAACCGCTCCCGTTTCCTGTGCGCCCTCGCCCCGGCCGCCACCGAGCGGGAGGCCCAGGACTTCATCGCCGCCGTCCGCAAGGACCACGCGGACGCCACGCACAACTGCTTCGCGTACGTCATCGGAGCCGACGCCGCCGTGCAGAAGGCGAGCGACGACGGCGAACCGGGCGGCACCGCGGGCGTCCCCATGCTCCAGATGCTGCTGCGCCGCGACATGCGGTACGTCGTCGCCGTCGTCACCCGCTACTACGGCGGGGTCAAGCTGGGGGCCGGCGGACTGATCAGGGCGTACGGCGGCTCGGTGGGCGAGGCGCTCGACGCGCTGGGCTCCATCACCCGGCGCCGGTTCCGGCTGGCCACGGTGACGGTCGACCACCAGCGGGCCGGCAAGGTGCAGAACGATCTTCGGTCCACCGGGCGCGAGGTACGTGATGTGCGTTACGGCGAGGCCGTCACCATCGAGATCGGGCTGCCGGACGCCGATGTGGAGGCCTTCCGGGCGTGGTTGGCCGACGCGACGGCGGGGACGGCCGGGCTGGAGCTGGGCGGCGAGGCCTACGGAGACGCATGACAGTCCGGGCAATAAGGGTGAATCGGTCAACTCCCGTGTCGGTCATGACGGGCCGATACGGGAGTAACCGCCCGTGATGTCAGACCCGGCCGTTACCCTTCGGGGATCATGAGGCTCCTGCACACTTCCGACTGGCATCTGGGCCGGGCGTTCCACCGGGTGAACATGCTCGGCGCCCAGTCCGACTTCATCGGCCATCTCGTCACGACCGCGCGCGAGCGCGAGGTGGACGCGGTGGTCGTCTCGGGAGACGTGTACGACCGTGCCGTCCCGCCGCTGGCCGCCGTCCAGCTCTTCGACGAGGCCCTGCACCGGCTCGCCGACCTCGGCGTGCCCACCGTGATGATCTCCGGTAACCACGACTCGGCCCGAAGGCTCGGCGTCGGAGCCGGGCTCATCGGGCGCGCGGGCATCCATCTGCGGACCGACCCCGCGGGGTGCGGCACACCCGTGGTCCTGGCCGACGCCCACGGCGACGTCGCCTTCTACGGCCTGCCCTATCTCGAACCCGCCCTGGTGAAGGATGAGTTCGGGGTGGAGAAGACGGGCCACGAAGCCGTGCTGGCCGCCGCCATGGAGCGGGTCCGCGCCGACCTCGCCACCCGTGCGACGGGAACCCGCTCCGTCGTCCTCGCCCACGCCTTCGTCACCGGCGGCGAGGTGAGCGACAGCGAGCGGGACATCACCGTCGGCGGCGTCGCCTCCGTGCCCGCCGGAGTCTTCGACGGCGTCGACTACACCGCCCTCGGCCACCTGCACGGCAGCCAGATCATCGGCGAGCGCGTGCGCTACTCGGGCTCCCCGCTGCCGTACTCGTTCTCGGAGGCCGGCCACCGCAAGACCATGTGGCTCGTGGACCTCGGCCCCGACGGCTCCCTGGCCACGGAGCGGATCGACTGCCCCGTGCCCCGCCCGCTCGCCCGCGTCCGCGGACACCTGGACGACCTGCTCGCCGACCCGGAGCTGGAGCGCCACACCGGCGCCTGGGTCGAGGCGACCCTCACCGACCCCGTGCGGCCCGCCGACCCCATGGCGCGGCTCGCCGAGCGCTTCCCGCACACGCTCAGCCTCGTCTTCGACCCCGAGCGCTCCCCGCAGGCCCCGGACATCTCCTACGCCCGCAGGCTGGCCGGCCGCAGCGAGCAGCAGATCGCCGAGGACTTCGTGGCCCATGTGCGCGGCGCGGGCCCCGACACCCACGAACAGGCCGTGCTCCGGGACGCGTTCGACGCCGTCCGCGCCGACGAGACCGTACGGGAGGTGGCCCGGTGACCCCACGTCCGCCGTACACCCAGGGGGCCACCCGCCCGGAGAGCGAGAGGACCCGATGAGGCTGCACCGCCTGGACATCACCGCCTTCGGCCCCTTCGGCGGCGCCCAGCGGGTCGACTTCGACGAACTGTCCACCGCCGGGCTCTTCCTGCTGCACGGACCGACCGGCGCGGGCAAGACATCCGTCCTCGACGCCGTCTGCTACGCGCTGTACGGAGCCGTCCCCGGCGCCCGGCAGAGCGGTCAGGGCCTCGGCCTGCGCAGTGACCACGCGGAACCCGCCACCCGTACCGAGATCCGCCTCGAACTCACCGTCGCCGGCCGCCGGCTGGAAGTCACCCGGCAGCCGCCCTGGGAGCGCCCCAAGAAGGGCAACCGGCCCGGTACGACCGTCGACAAGGCCCAGACCTGGTTGCGCGAGTACGACGCGACCGCCGCCTCCTGGAAGGACCTCAGCCGCTCCCACCAGGAGATCGGCGAAGAGATCACCCAGCTGCTCGGTATGAGCCGCGAGCAGTTCTGCCAGGTCGTGCTGCTGCCCCAGGGCGACTTCGCGCGCTTCCTGCGGGCCGACGCCGAAGCCCGCGGCAAGCTGCTCGGCCGGCTCTTCGACACCCACCGCTTCGCCGAGGTCGAGAAGCGCCTCGCCGAGCGGCGTCGCGCGGCCGAGGCCGAGGTGCGCGCCGGTGACGCCGCGTTGCTGGCCGACGCGCACCGGATGCACCAGGAGGCCGGGCCCACCACCGAGGAACCGCTGCCCGACCTCGCGCCCGGCGATCCGGGCCTCGCCGAGTCCGTGCTCTCCTGGGCCGCGATGGCCCGCAGCACCGCTCGCGAAGAGCTGACCATCGCCCGTTGCGCCCGCGCGGCTGCCGAATCGGCGCAGGCCGCGGCGGACCGCGAGCTCGACGACGTACGCGAAGTGGACCGGTTGCAGCGCCGGTTCACCGAGGCACGGGAGCGCGCCGCGCGTCTCGAAGGACGCGCCGACGCCCACCGGGACACCCAGGCGCGGATGGAGCGCGGGCGCAAGGCCGAGGCAGTGGCCCCCGCACTCGACCTGCGGGAATCCGCCGAAGCGGAGCACCGGCGGGCGGCCGCCGCGGAGACCCGTGCGCGCGCCGCCCTGCCGGAGACGTTCGCAGGCGCCGGAGCACCCGGGCTCACGGCAGCCGCACGCAAGGCCACCGAGGAACTGGGCGGCCTGGAGTCGGCACGGCGCGCGGAGCTGCGCCTCTCCGAACTGGGCACGGAGCGTGCCTCCTTGGACCGCCAGGAGCGCGCCGACGAGGATGTCCTCCAGGACGCCGAGAGCTGGCTGGCAGGCTGGGAGGACACCCGCGCGGGCGTCGAGGCGCGGATCGAGTCCGCCCAGGAGGGTGCCGCCCGCGCCGAACAGCTCGCCGTCCAGCGCGAACCGGCCCTGAAGCGGCTCGACGCGGCCCGCCTGCGTGACGCGTTGGCCAAGGACACCGAAGGCGCCCACGCGCGCAGCCTCACCGCACGCGAGCACGCGACAGCGGCCCACGCCCACTGGCTGGAACTGAAGGAACAGCGGCTCCAGGGCATCGCCGCAGAACTCGCCGCCGGTCTTGTCGACGGCGTGCCCTGCGCCGTGTGCGGCGCCACCGAACACCCCGCGCCCGCCCGGAAGATCGCCGGTCATGTCGACCGCGAGACGGAGGAGAAGGCCCTCGCCGCCTACCGGCGCGCCGACGAGGAGCGCACCGAGGCCGAGCGCCGGCTCGGCGTCGTCCGCGAGGCGCTGGCCGCCGCGACCGCCGAGGCGGGGGACACCCCGACCGGGCAACTCGCTGAACAGGCAGAGGTGTTGGAGCGACTGCACGGCGAGGCCCGCGCGGCGGCCTCCGGGCTGCACGCCGCGCGCGAGGGCCGCGAACAGGCCGAGCGGGAACACGAGCGGCGGCTGACCGCCCAGCACGAGGCCGCCCGCCGGGTCGCCTCACGGGCCTCGCTCAGGGATGCCCTCGACCGCGAAAAGACCTCGCTGGCAGGAGAGTTGGAGCAGGCTCGGGGCGCCGCCGGGAGCGTGTCCGAGCGGGCCGAGCAGCTGGAGCGCCGGGTCGCGCTGCTCACCGAGGCCGCGGACCGCGTTCGCGCGGCCGAGGACACCGCGCAGCGCCTCAAGGAAGCCGACGCCCGCCTCGCCGACGCGGCCTTCCGCGCCGGGTTCGAGACCCCGCAGGCCGCGGCCGCCGCGCTGCTCGGTGACGCGGCCCACCGTGATCTGCAACGACAGCTCGACGCCTGGCAGTTGGAGGAGTCCGCGATTCGGGCCGTACTCGCCGAGGCCGACACCACGGCCGCGGCGCGGCGCCCGCCCGCCGACCTGCGGGCCGCCGAGCTCACGGCGGAGTCCGCCGCCCGCCGCCTGCGGGACGCCGCCTCGGCGCAGGACGCGGCTGTGCGGCGCTGTGCGGAGCTGGACGCGCTCTCCACCCGTGCGACCCGGGGAGTCCACCGGCTCGCCCCGCTGCGCGAGGAGTACGACCGTGTGGCCCGGCTGGCCGGTCTGGCCGCCGGCACGTCGGCGGACAACGAACGCAAGATGCGCCTCGAGTCGTACGTCCTCGCCGCACGTCTGGAGCAGGTGGCCGCCGCCGCGACGGTCCGTCTCCAGCGGATGTCCTCGGGGCGCTACACCCTCGTGCACTCCGACGACCGGGCGGGCCGCGGTCGCAGCGGGCTCGGGCTGCACGTCGTGGACGCCTGGACCGGCCGGGAGCGCGACACGGCGACGCTCTCCGGAGGCGAGACCTTCTTCGCCTCCCTCGCCCTGGCCCTCGGACTCGCCGACGTGGTCACCGACGAGGCCGGCGGGGTCCGCCTCGACACGCTCTTCATCGACGAGGGCTTCGGCAGCCTCGACGACCAGACCCTGGACGAGGTGCTCGACGTCCTCGACTCGCTGCGGGAACGCGACCGCAGCGTCGGCATCGTCAGCCATGTCGCCGACCTGCGGCGCCGCATCCACGCCCAGCTGGAAGTGGTGAAGGGGAGAACGGGGTCGGTCGTACGGCAGCGGGGTGCGGAGGCGTGAGGTGTGAGGCGAGCGGCCGGGGCCGGACCGAAGCGGTCTCAGTGGCCCAGCGGGCGGCGCGGCAGCGGTGAGGAGTAGACGACGCTCGTCGTCACCGAGCCCAGTGTGCCGATCTTGCCGGAGACCGTCTCCAGGTGACTCATCGAGCGCGCCGCGACCTTGATGACGAAGCAGTCGTCGCCCGTGACGTGGTGCGCCTCCAGGATCTCGGGCGTCGCCTCGATGAGGTCGTGGAACGGCTTGTAGTTGCCGTTCGGATACCGGAGCCGTACGAACGCCAGGATCGGCAGGCCGAGGCTCTCGGGGGCGACGACAGCGGCGTATCCCTGTATGACGCCCGCTTCCTCCAGGCGGCGCACGCGTTCGGTGACCGCGCTCGCGGACATGGAGACGGCACGGGCCAGCTCGGCGAAGCTGGACCGGCCCTCGCGCTGGAGGACATCGAGGATGCGCCAGTCGGTGGCGTCCGGGGAATACGCGGTCATCCGTGATGGATACCAGGTGAATCACCGGCCGATCAAGAGTGATGCCGTGGATCGTCACTTCAGCACGGAGATCGGCCGACGTAGATTTCTGGTCAGGAAGTCCCGCGAGATCGGTGCGGACCAGGCACCGGGGTGGCGAAGGCGGCACCGGTTCGGCGGGGCTCGGGAGAAAGGCCAGATCATGACTGCGACTGCCGACGCCACCGGGAACGGCACGGTGACCGTTTCCGCGCCGACCACCACCACGGAGAGCAAGGTGACCGGTTCCGTGGCACGATCCGTGACGGTGGTGAACCCCGTTCTGCGGGTGGCGCCCGCCTCGCCGGCCGCCGCGGCCGCCCACTTCGGGGCGAGCCTCGCGTTCCACGCGGACGTGTCCGACGTGGCCTCCGTCCTCGCCGCCGGTGGCGACCCAGGATTCGTCGTCCTCGACTCCCGCTCCACCGAGTCGTGGGACCAGGGACACATTCCCGGCGCGGTCCACCTGCCCACCGCACTCATCGCCGAGCAGGCGGAGCAGCTCCTGGACAAGTCGGTGCCGGTCGTGACCTATTGCTGGGGCCCCGGCTGCAACGGCGCGACCCGAGCGGCTCTCGCCCTCGCCGAACTCGGCTTCCAGGTCAAGGAGATGCTCGGCGGCTTCGAGTACTGGGCGCGCGAGGGCTTCGAGTTCGAGACGTGGGAGGGGCGTGAGCGCCGTACCGCGGACTCGCTGACGGCGCCCGTGGACGCGGAGGACTGCGGCTGCTGACTCCGAGAGGGGTCCTGCTCCGTCGGCCTCGACACACGCGCCCCCGCCGATGTCCGACTCCGGCCTTCCGCGGACGCCTGCGCTACCGGGGTGAATCCCAGCCGTGTAACTTCTGCGCATGGCCAGATACGCGGACCCCGGTGCGGTCCAGTGGGTGGAGTCGGGCGGCGGGCCGCTGATAGCGATCCCGGAAGTGGTGCTCCCGTTCTGGTCGGGGGCCGACGGCGACGACATGTCCTGCGACTACGACCGGGCTTGTGACGTCGACGGGTTCGTCGGGCTCCTGCCCGTCGGCGACACCAGGGCTCTGGTCCTCGGCGACGAACCCGCCTCGACCGCCTACCTTCCCGAGCACGGCACCTTCGTCCGCTGGTGCGCCGCCGAGTCCGAGGACGAACTGCTCGCCGTCGTCCCGGCGGCGCTGGCGGCGGCCGTGTGGGAACCCGAGGTGCAGTGGAACGTGCCCGGCCCCGTCGTCCTGTTCGACGCGGCCTGGCCGGGAACCGCCTCGGAGCGCACGGACCACGTGAAGGTGGCCCTCGAACCGGGACGGTACGGGGTGCGCGCGGCCCGTGTGGCGCCGGGACCCGAGACATGGGTGGGCCTCGTACAGCTGCGTCGGCTGACGTACTGACCCCGCACCGAACCAGGGCGCGACGGCCGGAACTCCACCCGGAGTGCGACGGCCGGCTCTCCTCGGCGTGCGACGGCCGGACTCCCCGGACTGCGGCCGTCGGCGCCCGTTCCCCGTGTCGGCCGGGGAGCCCTAGGCGCCGTACCGGGCCGTGCCGTCGGGTGCCCGTGCCGTGGGACACCGGCACCCGACGGTCCGAAGCCGGCCGCCGCGCGCGGCCGTCAGAGCCGGGACAGCTCGTCCACCAGGTCGTCCAGGCCCAGGGAGCCCTGGGACAGAGCCGCCATGTGCCAGGCCTTGGCGTCGAAGGCGTCACCGTGACGCTTCTTCGCGTTCTCGCGGCCCAGCAGCCAGGCACGCTCGCCGAGCTTGTACCCGATGGCCTGGCCGGGCATCGTGAGATAGCGGGTCAGCTCGCTCTCCACGAAATCGGCCGGGCGGCTGCTGTGCGCGCCGAAGAATTCCTGCGCCAGCTCGGGGGTCCAGCGCTCGCCCGGGTGGAACGGCGAGTCGGCCGGGATCTCCAGCTCCAGATGCATGCCGATGTCGACGATGACCCGGGCGGCCCGCATCATCTGCGCGTCGAGGTAGCCGAGCCGCTGCTCCGCGTCCGCGAGGAAACCCAGCTCGTCCATCAGCCGCTCCGCGTACAGCGCCCAGCCCTCGCAGTTGGCGCTGACCTGGCCGACGGTGGCCTGGTAGCGGGACAGGTCGTCGACGACGTACACCCACTGCGCGAGCTGGAGGTGATGGCCGGGCACACCCTCGTGATACCAGGTAGAGACGAGGTCGTAGACGGGGAAGCGGGTCTGTCCCATGGTGGGCAGCCAGGTACGGCCCGGACGGGAGAAGTCCTGCGAGGGGGCGGTGTAATAGGGGGCCGCGGCGCCGCCGGGCGGGGCGATGCGCGACTCGACCTTCCGTACCGGCTCGGCGAGTTCGAAGTGCGTGCCGTCCAGGGCCGCGATCGCCTCGTCCATCAGCTCCTGGAGCCACGTCCGGACTTCCTCGACGCCCTCGATGTGGCGGCCGTGCTCATCGAGATGGGCGAGCGCGACCCAGGGAGTCGCGGCGCCGGGCAGGATCTTCTCGGCCTCGGTCCTCATCTCGGCGAGGAGACGGTGGTACTCGGCCCAGCCGTACGCGTACGCCTCGCCGAGATCGAGATCCGTGCCGTTGAAGTAGCGCGCCAAGCGGGCGTACCGCTCATGGCCCACCGTGTTCGGCGCGCCCTCGATCGTGGGCGCGTACACCTCGCGCATCCAGTCCCGGAGGGAGACCACGGCCTCCGTGGCGGCACGCGCCGCCGCGTCCAGCTCCGCTCGCGCGGAGTCGGGGCCCGCCGAGACGAAGTCCTCGAACCAGCCACGGCCCTGCCCGTCCGTGTCCGACCACTGCGCGAGCTGCTCGATGAACGTCGCGGTCGGGCGCGGGCCCGCGTACAGCTTGCGGTCCAGGCCCAGCGCCAGGGATTCCCGGTAGCCCGCGAGCGCGGCCGGTACCGCGCGCAGCCGCTCGGCGACGGTGGCCCAGTCCTCGTCGGTCTCCGTCGGCGTCAGGGTGAAGACCTCCCGCACACTGTGCGCCGCCGTGTGCAGGTTGCCGACCGACCGCAGGCCCTCGCCCGCGTCGTGGACCGCGAGGGCGGCGGTGAGCCGCTCACGCAGCAGCCGGCCGCAACGGCGCTCGATGTCACGGTCCGCGCCGGGCCGGCGCTCCGCCTCGTCCAGCCGCGCGAGCGTCACCCGCGCCAGCTCGGCGACGGCCTCCTGGCCGGCGGGCGAGGTGTCGGGGAGCCTGCCGTGACTCTCCTGCACACCGAGGTAGGTACCGAGAACCGGGTCGAGGGCGATGAGCTCGTCGACATAGGCGTCGGCGACCTCGCGGGGCAACGGGCTCTTCGTCTGTGACATGCGCACATCCTCATACGGGGACGGGCGCCACGTCAGCCCGGTCAGCCGGGCTCTTCACCGCATCAGCCGGATTTCGCCGGAGACGAAGCGCCCGGCGCGACGGGCGGCAGCAGGGGGCCGCAGTCCCACTGCTGGAAGATCAACCGCGTCTCGACCCGCGCCACTTCACGCTGCGAGGTGAACTCGTCGAGCACCAGCCGCTGCAGATCCGCCATGTCCGCGACGGCGACATGGACGAGGTAGTCGTCGGGACCGGTGAGGTGGAAGACCGTCCGGGACTCCGGCAGCACCCTGATCCGGTCCACGAAGGGCCCCACCAGTTCCCGGCGGTGCGGCCGGACCTGTACGGACAACAGTGCCTCGAGACCCCGGCCCAGCTTCGAGGGGTCCAGCCGCAGCTGATGGCCGAGAATCACCCCTGCGCGCCGGAGTCTGGTCACCCGGTCCAGGCAGGTCGAGGGCGCGACCCCGACCTGGGCCGCGAGATCGCGGTACGTCGTCCGTGCGTCGTTCTGCAAGAGCCGCAACAGATGAAGATCCACCGGATCGAGTACGACAGAATCGGCCATGGCGCGAACGTAACACGGGATGTGGCGCCCGAACCCCGCCCAGTGTTCAGGCTTCGGCCCATGGACTCCGTTGTGTACGACACCCACGGCGCGTACGACGCGCAGGACGACCTGAACGGCAACGGCCAGGTCTTCGCCGCTCCCACGGCCCGGGCACTCGCCACCGAAGCCGTGCACGCCGGCCGGGAGGACCTGGCGGCTCTGGGACTGCACGCGGCCCCGATCGACCTGTCGACCACGTACCCCTCGTACGACAGCCGCGGGGAGGCCGCCCGGATCGACGCCTTCGCGGCCGACGGTGCCGAGCCCGAGGGCCCGCCTGTCTACGCCCGCCTCGGGAATCCGACCGTCGCCCGCTTCGAGACCGCCCTCGCGCGCCTCGAAGGCACCGAGAGCGCGGTCGCCTTCGCGAGCGGCATGGCCGCGCTGAGCGCCGTCCTCCTCGTACGGAACGCGATGGGACTGCGGCACGTCGTCGCCGTACGTCCCCTGTACGGCTGCAGCGACCACCTCCTCACGGCCGGGCTGCTCGGCAGCGAGGTCACCTGGGTCGACCCGGCCGGCATCGCCGACGCGCTGCGTCCGGACACGGGCCTGGTGATGGTCGAGTCCCCGGCCAACCCGACGCTCGCCGAGCTCGACCTCCGGGCCGTGGCGCACGCCTGCGGTTCCGTGCCCCTCCTCGCCGACAACACCTTCGCCACGCCCGTGCTGCAACGCCCCGCCGAACACGGCGCTCGCCTGATCCTGCACAGCGCCACCAAGTACCTGGGCGGACACGGGGACGTGATGGCCGGAGTGGTCGCGTGCGACGAGGCGTTCGCCCGGAAGCTGCGCCAGGTGCGGTTCGCGACGGGAGGTGTCCTGCATCCGCTGGCCGGCTATCTGCTGCTGCGCGGCCTCTCGACCCTGCCCGTCCGGGTGCGGGCCGCGTCCGCGAACGCCGCGGAACTCGTCCGCCGGCTCGCCGCCGATCCGCGCGTCGCCCGCGTCCACTATCCGCGCATCGGTGGCGCCATGATCGCCTTCGAGGTCCACGGCGATCCGCACGACGTCATCGCCGGAGTCCGGCTGATCACCCCCGCCGTGAGCCTCGGCAGCGTCGACAGCCTCATCCAGCACCCGGCCTCCATAAGCCACCGCATAGTCCCCACGGAGGACCGCCACGACGCGGGCGTCAGCGACCGCCTGCTGCGCCTCTCGGTCGGCCTGGAAGACGTGGACGACCTGTGGTCCGACCTGGACGGCGCACTGGGGTTCACCAGCGGGCGCTGAGGATCCAGGCGAGGAGCTGGGGCACGGGGCGCCGGGCCGGGGGCCGGGGGAGAGGGCTGGGCGGAGTCTGCCGCCCGGTGACCTTCCGGATGCCGGGTTCGGGGCGGCCGACACCGGCCAGCAGCGCCGCGGCCGCGGACCGCCCTGCGCCGGGCGACGGAGGGCACCGGCCACGCCCCGGCCCGGCGAGCCACCGGATGCCCCGTTGCGGATACCGCCCCGGAGGACCGTCGCCCGCCGCCCGGAGCAGCGCCGCCCGCCGGGCGACGGGTCGGTGGCGGCCGGGCCCGGTGGGCCGGTGGCGGATGGAGCGGCCGACCGTCGCCGCAGCACCGGCATCCGGTGTTCCCGCGTCGGGCGGAGCGGCTGGCGGCCGGTCCCTGCCGGGCGTTTTCAGGTGGGCCGATGGACCTGTGGCCTGTGGGGCGAGGGGTCCATCGGCCCGGCCGGGCCCGGCGGGCCGGTGGCGGATGGAGCGGCCGACCGTCGCCGCATCACCGGCACCCGGTGTTCCCGTATCGGGCGGAGCGGCTGGCGGCCGGCTCCTGCCCGGCTTCCTCCGGCGGGTCGATGGACCGGTTGCGTCCAGGGCGACGGGTCGGCGGCGGCCGGGCCCGGCCGGTCGGCCGCGGCTGGAGTGGGCGGGTCGGGGCCGGAGCCTCGGGCTAGTCTCGCCCGGCCCGCGTGCCGGCTCCCGGCTGCACATGTGCCTGGACCTGGTCGTACGGCAGCCTTGAGGTCACCGGTGTCGCCTCCAGGCGGGCGGTGATGACCAGGGTGCCTTCCTCGATCTGGTAGTCGAGCGGGAGGCCGAGGCTGCGCATGGCGGACACCATGCCGGTGTTGGACGCCTGCGTCACGGCGTACACGCTCTCGCACCCGGCCTCGACGGCCATCGCCACCAGTCGGCCGATCAGTTCGCCGCCGATTCCGCGCCGCTGCCAGTCGTCCTCGACGAGCAGCGCCACCTCCGTCTCGTCGCCGTCCCAGAGGAGATGACCGAGCCCGACGATCCTGCCGGATGCGGTCTGCACGGCCAGGGTGCGCCCGAAACTGGGGCTGAGCAGGTGGTTGAGGTAGCGGTCCGCGTCCCCGACGGGACCGTGGTACCGCATGCTCAGCGTGCGCGGCGAGCAGCGCTCGTGCATCGCCTTGGCGGCCTCGAGGTCGGAGACGTCGGCACGCCGTACGGTGATCGCGTTGCCCTCGGGCAGCGTCAGCAGGTCCTGTCCGCGCGGAATGCGCGGACCGAGCCGCGCGTCCAGCTCGACCAGGGCCCGGGCCCGCGCGAACTCGGTCGGCGTGAACGGCAGATACGGCCGCTCCACCGTGATCACCCCGCCCTCGGGCGCCCGCAGCCGCATCACCGTGTCCTCGAGTGCCCCCTCCACGGGAGCCCCCTCCGCCGCCCGGCCGGAGCCGGGAGACTTGGCGGGCAGCGAGCGGATCGTGCACCGGCCGAGCAACTGCCTCAGTGCGAGCGGCAGTTCGGACGCGTCGAGGGCCGTACGGGTGGCCAGGCCCAGCACCCGGGTCGGCGCGTCCACCAGATCGTGGGCGTCGGCCCGCTCGATCCAGGTCTCGGTGCCGCCCGCCTGAGCCACGTTCCGGGTGATCTCGGTGGTGGCCAGCTCCGCGGGGGCGCGCAGCAGGAACTCGTCGACGGTCCCCTCGGCCAGCGGGTGCGTCTGGAGGCTCAGGATGTCGACCTGGTGCCGCGCGAGCGCCATGCACAGTGCGGCCAGCGAACCCGGGGCGTCCTTGACCGTCGTACGCATCCGCCACAGCACGGTCGTCTCCGCGACGGTCACCGGTGCGGAGGCGCCTCCCTCTTCGCCGGACGGCCCGGCCGCTCGCTCGTCCGCGAGGGGCGGGGCGCCGGTATCGCTCGTCGGCGGCGCGTGACCGTGGCGCCGTGCCCACCATGTGTGGAACCCGGCCGTGGCGGCCAGGATCACGGCGGACGTCACCAGCAGCGCGGGACCGTCCGGCCCGTGCCCGATCAGGTTGGCCACTCCGTCCGCGACCGCCACAGCCGTGAACAGCGCGGCGAGTTCGACGACATCGCGCCGCCAGTGGTGTACGGGGCGGCCGTGCTTCGCACGCGTCACATCAGACATGTCTGGAGTCATACAGCCACTGTGAAGGAATGGTGTTGCGTGATCACGAACGGCTTGTGACTGATCGGTTAAGTGTCGTTCTGCACCTTTTGCAGTTCTTTTTACGGGTCTTTTGCCTCGAACGCGCGATCGGTCCACCCGCCCTGGTCAGGGCCGCGCGGCTCGGGTCGCCAGACCGCCGGCGTGGAGGCCCTTACGTCAGGCGGCGGCCTCCTGCGTCAGCGCCGTCCGTAGCCGGCGGGCCTGCACCGCCACCTTGGACGAGCCGCGCCGTCCGGCGGCCCCGGCGAGATGCGTGAGATCACCGCGCGCCCCGGACCGCTCGGCGCAGTCGGCGGCGACGGTCAGCAACTCGCCCAGCCCCCGTACGGGACTGCCGCTCGCCCCGTCCGCCGCGAGATCGGCGAGCAGGGCCGGCAACAGATCGCGCAGGACCGACCAGACAGTGGCGTACGCACCCGTGGCCGCCGCCGTGCGGATCGACTCCGCCAGCCTGGACGGCTTCACCGCTCCCCGGCGCACCAACTCCCCGACGTCCGCGCCGAGCAGCCCGGCGTCGAGCTGACCTCGCGCGGCAAGGATCAACAGGGCGTCCACCGCGGCGAGTCGATCCTCGGGATGCCGGGCTCCCAGTCCGTACGCCAGGCACAGGTGCAGTGCTTCGCCCGCCGTGCCGTCGGCCTCCGCGAGGAGCGGCAGAATTGCTGCGTCGGCGCGGCTGTCGTCCACCGCGACCATGCTGATGTCGCGCAGCAGACGTGCCGCCACCAGCTCCCGTCGGCCCGGTACGACCGCCTGCCAGTGCTGCCTCTCGGCAACGGCCCAGTGGCGGCAGTACTGGCGGTCCTTGAACACGGTGAAGGGGCGTCCCAGCTGCCGGAACTCCGGGGGGAACGAGCCTTGTATCTCTTCGAGTTCACCGAGTTCCAGCAGGATGCGGACGCCCGCCGTCCGCCGGCGGCTCGCGGGCAGTGCCGGTGCGTCGGCGGTGAGCCACTGGGCCAGCCGGTACCCCTCGGGACTGCCCAGGGCCCGGGCCCGCGCCGCCGCCGGCTCCGCCGTAGCACGGTCGTCGCGCCGTACCCGCAGGAGTGCCTGGGCGAAGTCGGCGGCTCCCGGACGGGCGTCGAGCCGCCGGTACTCGGTCAGGCGTGCCACCAGCTCGTCCGGCTCCAGCGATCCGGTGGCCCAGGTGGGAGTGGCCAGCAGGAACGGCATCGGCTCGGCGCGGAGCCGGTACGCCACCTCCCACAGGCGCGCGTCCACAGCGCGCGACAGGGCGCTGTGCCGGCAGTTCCCGTTCGTCGTGCCCTGCTGCACCGCCGCATGCAGCGTGTCCATGCTGACCTGCTCGAACAGGGCCGCCAGGACCACTTCGAGACCGTGCGGCGCCTCTCGGAAGCGCACGCTCGTGGTCGAGTGCCGCGGATCGAGATCCTTCCACCAGCAGCGCGCGACCACGGGCCCGAGGGCCTCCACCAGAGCGGCCCGATCGCGGTGGGCGTGGCGGACCAGGCCGTCCAAGGTGCGCTCGAACGCGGCAACCCCACCGTCGGAGGCCAGCAACGCGCTGACTTCCTCGGCCAGTTCGGCCGCCGAATCCGGTGGGGCCGCCAGTCGTGCCCGCTCCGGCACGAGTGGCAGCACCTCCTCGTGGGCGGCCGAATCGGAGTCGAGGGCCTCGATGCCGAGGCTTCGCCGAGCCCGGATCCGCAGCCCCGGGCTCAACTCGGCCGCGCATCCGCCGAGTCGATCGCGCGTGTCTCCAGAGTCGTCCAGTGCGCTGACATGGCGCTCCACCAGCTTCAGCGCGCGCTCCTGCACCTCCGTGTCCTCATGTCCGAAGGCCTGCGCCACCGCGGGCAGCAGCACATCGGCCGTGGACGGATCGCGTTTGAGGACCTTGCCGAGCAGGATGAGCTGAGCCCGTACCAGCTTCTTCTCCGTACGGAAGAGCACGCCCGAGGACATCTCGGCCAGCTGTCGGGGCGTCAATTCACCGTCCAGTGCGAGAGAGCCGAGCACCGACTGCGCGTGCCAGGCGACGGGCGCCACGGCCTCGCAGGCGAGCGCCGTCCAGTCGGCCGAGCGCTCGCGTTCCTCGTCACGTGTCGGGGCGAGGCACGACAACAGACGCAGGAACAAACGCTGGTCGGCGGGGGCACCGCCGCGCAGCAGCCGGGCCACGCAGGCGTCCACCAGGACCTTGCGGTCCAGAGTGCCTTCCTCGGCCAGTTCGGCGAGGGCGTTGTACCAGCTGCCCGGCCCGTCGCCGAAGAGCCAGGCGATGCGCCCCGTGACGTCCAGTGACTCGAAGAGCGCGGCGATCATCCGGGGCAGGTGCGGCTCCTGGCGCAGTCGCTGCGCCACGGTGCCCCCGCTGTGCCACGAAGCACCGATGTGCTCGAACCAGCCCTGCACATAGGCATCGGTCGTCGGCACCTCGCAGCCGGACAGCCCCACCAGTCCCGACAGCAGGGCGAACGGGATCCGGGAAGTGTCCGGCCGAGCGGCCAGCCGATGCGTCAGGTCGGCCAGCCAGTCGGTCTCGCGGTCGCCCAGCACATGGAGGAGGACTCCGGGGGAGGCCTGGGACCAGCGCATGTCGGCCGCGGCGATCCAGGTCGCCGCACCGGCGGCGCCGGTGTGGCAGGCGGCGCCCGCCGCGTGCAGCGCGGGATGGGCCACCCGGGATGCCGCGTTCCACGGCGCGGCCCGCAGTTCCTTGCGCAGTTCCTTCAAGTCGGGCAGACAGGAACGGCGTTCGCCGTCCGTCATCCCGTCCAGGAGGCCGGCGGCCTCGACCGTGTGCCCCGCCCGTACCGCCTTCAACAGCGCTTCGCCGCTCATCACACATCGCCCCCGTCGACCGGAACTTCCACATCTGCGCGTCGTCCGCCGGCCGGAGCCGGAGCCGGAGCCGGAGCCGGAGCCGGAGCCGGAGCCGGACCGACCCCGTGCCCGGGCCGCGCGTCCCGCCGGACCATCCGCACCGCGAGGGCGTGCTTGCAGGGCCCGCGTCCGCCCCGGTACTTCGCCCACCACAGGCAGGAGCAGCTCAGCGTTCCCCCGTCGTCGCGGACCCGGTGCACATGACCGTCGTCGGCGGTCACCGTGCCGATGGCACCGTCCAGGGCGACCGCCCCCGCCGCGACCAGGGCACGGGCCGATCGAAGCCGCGGATTGTGCCGCTCGACCCGGCCCGCGTCATAGGGCAGTTCGCGGTGGAAGTACGCGGCCTCCGCGGTGTCGTACCCCACGCGCCCCGACGTGCCGAGCCGGACCAGGGCCGCCCTCACCCGCTCGGCCGGAAGACCCGAGGCGGCGGCCAGGTCAGCCACGTCGACGCGCGGCTCCCAGGCCAGGAGGACCGCGATCAGCTCCGCGTCCTCGGCGGCCTCGTCGGTGGAGAGGGCGTCCAGTACCCCGCCCTCCCCGGAGAAGCCACGGGAGGCGTCCGGCGACAGGGTGAGGGTGAGCCGCATGCCGGGCAGGACGGCCTCCCAGGCGCCGGCCGCGACGGCGTCGCCGGTGACCGGTGGGCCGTACACCCGAAGGGCCGTCGCATGGCGCAGCACCCGCTGGAGCGCGATCAGCCGCTCAGGGCCCGGCAGGCACACGGCCCCCGGGACCGGTCGGGTCGTCGGACGCAGCCCGCGGCCCGCGGGCACCACCCATCGCGCACCGCCCGACGCCCCCCGTGTGGTGCCCCGCGGGAGCGAGCGCAGGAACCGCACGGCCTCCGCCGCGGGCAGCTCGGCCCGCAGATCGAACCCGGCCGCTATGACCTGCGCGTCGGCGAATCCCCGCAGCCAGCGATCGGGCAGCGGCACCTTCTTCTCCACCACCGGCCCGTCCAGCGTCGTCACGGCCATCTCGTCGGGGCCTACCCGAAGGTGCAGCGGGTCGTCCGTGCCGATGCGTGAAAGGGCTTCGCGGAGCGGGTTGTTGACGTCGACATTGGTCGTCCCGTGACCGATCTCGCCGCTGTCGAGGCCCGCTGTCAGCACGTCCAGGCGCGCGTACACCCCGCCGCAGCCGGAGAAGGACTCGAACCGCAGCCGGTCGCCGTTGCCCGTGACCACCGGGTCCAGGGAGGCGCGCAGCTGCCGCTGGTAGTAGCGTGCCGCCGCGACGTCGGCCACCGCCAGAAGCCCGGCGGCCGCCACCTGAGGTGACCTCAGAAAGCCCGCGAAGAACCGCGGATGGTCCTCGATCCCGCTGGGCGTCGCGCCCCGCGAGGTCTCAAGTCCCAGGCGCCGTCCGCCCGGCGCGGACTCCAGCGCGGAGGGTCGGGTGTAGGCCACGGCCTGCAAAGATCGCGTCATGGAAAAACCGTAGAGGCAGCCACTGACAAGCGGCCCTGACCTGCGACGACTTGCCCTTCGGTCGGCTCCTGCGGTGGGCACGCGATGCCGCGCACCGGGGGATGACTCCGGTGCGCGGCGCATGGTTCGAGGGTACGGGAGCCGGACGTGCCGCACAGCCGACCGGGTGCGTGCGACGACCGTCCGCCCTCCGCTCACGAGTCAGTCGCCTCGGCCGGCTCCGGAGTGGCGGCGTCGGCCGCCCGCCTGCCACGCCGACGCCGTCGGCAAGTCCCGTCTACTGCCCGACGCGCCCCGGCTGGAGCACCTGGGTGAACAGCACGGACCCGTCCTGTTCCCGGAGCCGTACCGTCAACTCGCCGCTGTCGCCGTCGATGTCGACCTCGCCGAAGAACTGGTAGCCGCCGGCGGGTGAGACGTTCGAGGCGACGGGCGCCTTCACGAACACCCGCTCCGGACCGAACGTGTTGTCCAGCGCGCTCGCCGGGAAGGCGCCGGCGTTGAGCGGCCCGGACACGAACTCCCAGAACGGCTCGAAGTCGGTGAACGCGGCCCGCGACGGCTGATAGTGCTGTGCCGAGGTGTGGTGCACATCGGCGGTGAGCCACACGGTGCCGGTGATCCTCCGGTGCTTGATGAACCGCAGCAGCTCGGCGATCTGCAGCTCACGTCCGAGCGGCACGCCCGGGTCCCCCTGCGCCACGGCCTCGATGTTGCGCTTCCCTTCGGTCGTGTCCGGCACGACGAGGCCGATAGGCATGTCCGCGGCGATCACCTTCCACACGGCACGCGAACGCGACAGCTCGCGCTTCAGCCACTCCAGCTGTTCGGCGCCGAGGATGCCCTGCGGATCCGTGGTCTGGTCGCCCGGCGAGTTGGCGTTGCGGTAGGTGCGCATGTCGAGGACGAAAACGTCCAGGAGCGGACCGTGGCGCACGACGCGGTGCACACGCCCGTCCCGGTCGCCGGACCGCAGGGTCGAGATGGGGAAGTACTCGCCGAACGCGCGCCGGGCGCGGGCGGCCAGTACGTCGACGCTCTTCTCGGTGTACCGCGTGTCCGTGGCCGCGATCACCTCGCCCGGGTACCAGTTGTTGCGCACCTCGTGGTCGTCCCACTGGACGATGGAGGGCACCTGGGCGTTGAACCGCTTGAGGTTCTCGTCGAGCAGGTTGTAGCGGAAGTTTCCGCGGAACTCCGCCAGCGACTCGGCGACCTTGGACTTCTCCTCGGTCGTGACGTTCCGCCATGTGCTGCCGTCGGGGAGCGCGGCGGTCGCGGCGATCGGGCCGTCCGCGTAGATGTTGTCGCCGCTGCACAGGAAGAAGTCCGGGTCGAGCCGGCCCATCGCGTCGTAGATGCGGTAGCCGCCGATGTCCGGGTTGATGCCCCAGCCCTGCCCCGCCAGGTCACCCGACCACAGGAAGCGCACGCCGCCGCGCCGCCCGTGCGGGGTCGTGCGGAACGTTCCGGTCACCGGCTCTCCGGTGCGCCGAGGGTCGTCGGGGTCGGCGAGCAGGACGCGGTAGTGGATCTGTTCGCCGGAGGGCAGTCCGCGCAGCCGGGTGGTCCCCGTGAAATCCGTGTCCGTGCCGAGCAACGGGCCGTGCCATCTGCGCGGGTTGCGGAACGACTCGGTCGCCGAGGTCTCGACGATCATCCGGGCCCGGCGGTCGGACCGGACCCAGACCAGACCGGAATCGGCGGTCACGTCGCCGGCCTGGACGCCCCAGCCCGCCTTCGGCCGGCCGGACAGGGCGAACGCGGGTGCCGAGCCGAGCGCGGCGGGCAGAGCCAGTGCCCCCGACGCGGCGAGGGAGCCGCGCAGCACGCTGCGGCGGCCTGGGAGGGAGCTGGGCGGACGGTGCGACATGAATGCGCCTCCGGGGACGGATTCGGCCAGTGTGCAGTGCCACAACTACTGGTGCGCCGCAGCGCACACGGAAACCGTAGGTGAACAACTGACCCTGGAAGACGGGGAATTGCCGACAAACGCGAGATCTGGCGGGTGGATGCGGAAGACCGGCCCGCGGTTTTGCCCCGCGGCGGACCGGGTGCGAGGTGCCGGTGGCGGCCGGCGCGGGCGCTGACGGAGTCCGGGGGGTCCGCCTCCGGTGCTCCTCAGGCGGCAGGAACCGACAGGGGCCGCCTCACGGGGCACTCCTGCCGGCTCGATGTCGCCCGGTGCCCGGCGCCGGGCCTGAGAAGCCGTCATTGGGCCCCCTCAGGTAGGCCGGGGCCCCTCATCGACCCCCCTCGCCCCGCACAGCGTCCGCCATCAGCCGTACACCGTCGCGTATCCGCGCGGGCGACAGATGCGCGTACCCCAGCACCAGTCGTACGCCGTCCACGGCCGTCTCTCCGTAGTGTGCCGTGAGCCGGACCACCGCTCCGGCCGCCGCGGCCCGTTCCCGGAACCGGTCCTGCGGGCCGTACCGGGCCGGCAAGGTGACGACGACGTGCAGGCCCGCCGCGATCCCGGACACCTCCGCGCCGGGAAAGTGCTCCTCCAGGGCCGCCACCAAGGAATCACGCCGCTCCCGGTAGGCACGCTGGCAGCGGCGCAACTGCCGGTCGTAGTCGCCCCGCTCCACGAAGCGGGCCAGGAGCGCCTGGTCGAGGACGGGGTTGCCGAGGTCCATGGTGCGTTTGCGCTCGACGACCTCCTCGACATGGGCCGCGGGGACGAGCAGCCAGCCGAGCCGCAGCCCCGGGGCGAGCGATTTGCTGACCGAGCCCGTGTACGCGACATGCTCGGGGTCGAGCCCCTGCAGGGCGCCCACCGGGGCACGGTCGTAGCGGAAATCGCCGTCGTAGTCGTCCTCGACGACCAGCCCGTCCACGGATCGGGCCCAGTCGAGGAGTTCCGTTCGTCGCCGCGCCGAGTACGCGATGCCCGTGGGGAACTGGTGGGCGGGCGTCGTCACCACGGCGCGTACGCCGGAGGCCCTGAGCGGAGCGATGGCGAGGCCTTCGCCGTCCAGGGGCAGCGGTACGGTGCCGACGCCGGCCGAGGCGAACAGGGAAACGTGTTCCGGACTGCCCGGATTCTCGACACCCACGCCGGTCGCCCCGCGCGCGTGGAGCACGAATCCGAGCAGCGTCATCGCCTGCGCGACCCCGGAGACCACGATGACGCGTTCCGGGTCCGCGACCACGCCCCGGCGGCGAACGAGCAGTTCCGCCAGGGCGGTCCGCAGCCTCGGCAGGCCCCGTGGATCCGGGTAGCCCAGTGCCTGGTGGGGCAGTTCGGCCAGCACTCCGCGGTGCGCCGCGGCCCACGCGGCGCGCGGGAAGAGGGACAGGTCGGGGGTTCCCGCGACGAAATCGGCCCGCACCCCGGCCGGCCGCGGCGCGTGGTCACGCGCGCGTGGACCCACCGCACGGACCGCGCCGCCGACCCAGGTACCGGCACCGCGGTCGCTGCGCAGATACCCCTCCGCCGTCAACTGCTCGTACGCCTCCGTGACCAGTCCCCGCGACACGCCGAGATCACCGGCCAGCTCACGGCTGGACGGCAGCCGGGTGCCGGGTGCGAGCCGCCCGGAACGGACCGCCTCGCGCAGCGCGGCCTGCAGTGTGCGGCCACGCGCGCGTGCCGGAGCGGCCGCGGCCGGCAGGAGCAGCTCCCAGGCGGCCGACCAGGGTGCCGCGCCGGGGAGAGCGTGGTGAGGCGGCCCGTCGCGATTGGTCCCCGATGACTTCATGGAAGTGGACCTTAAACCGGACCACGTCCCTTCATAGCGTCACGGTCATGAACGCCACCACCATTCGGGGCGCCCTGCTCGCCGCCCTCGCCTGTGTCCTCGTCGGAGGTTCCTTCACCGCCAACAGCGTCCTCGGCCACTATCCGTACGCGGGAGGTCAGTTCCTGCGCTACGGCCTCGCCTGTGTCCTTCTGCTGCCCCTGGTCGGCCGGGGCGGTGCCGCCCCGCTGCGGCGGCTCGCGGCCCGCCAGTGGGGGCGCCTCGCCCTGCTCGCGGCCGTCGGGATGGTCGGCTTCAACCTCGCGGTGATCGCCGCAGAGCGCACGGCCGAACCGGCGGTCCCGGGCGTCTTCGTGGGCTGCGCCCCGGTCCTCGTGGCGGTTCTCGTCCCTCTCCAGGAAGGCCGTCGGCCACAACGCCGCGTCCTGTACGGGGCGTCGCTCGTCGCCCTGGGCGCCTTCGCCGTTCAGGGGTGGGGCCGCACGGACGGGACCGGGATCGGGTACTCCGTGGGCGCGCTGGCGGGGGAGGTCGGCTTCGCCGTGCTGGCCGTGCCCGTCCTGCGCCCCCTCGGGCCACGGCTTCTGTCGGCCACCGTGTGCGGGATCGCCGCGGCCGAGTCGGCGGTGGCGGGGGTGATCACCGACCGTGGAGCGTGGCTGCGCGTGCCGGACGCCACCGAGGCGACGGCACTGTTGTGGCAGGCGGCGGTCGTCACGGTCGTCGGCTTCGTCTGCTGGTACATGGGCATGCAGCGCATCGGCGCGGAGCGCGCCACCCTCTTCTCCGGCCTCATCCCCGTGGCCGCCGCCTGTACCGCGCCGCTCGTGGGCACGGGCGCCTACGGGGTCCCCCAGGCCGCGGGAAGTGCCCTCGTGGGTGCCGGAGTCGCCCTCGGATCAGGCGCGTTGGGTCTCGTCGTCGGGCGTGGCTCACGGGCTGTGTCCGAGGGTGACGGTGGTCGGGGCTCGAAGGCCGCCGCCGAGGGCGGCGGGCGGCGCGGCGCCCGCACGGGCTTGGCCGGGGCGGCGCGCCGCCGCTCAGCGGCTGCCGTCGAGGATGACGCGGGCCACGAGCGCCGGGTCGTCGTTCATCGGGACGTGGCCGCAGCCGGGCAGCCGCACCAGCCGGGCCCGCGGAATGATCTGCTTGGCCCGGACGCCCTGGCGGCGCACCAGCAGCCGGTCACGGGTGCCCCAGGCCACGGTGACGGGAAGCGTCGGGATGTCGTCCGTGAACTGGACGGTCGTGCCCGCCCGGAGGGTCTCGGTGAAACCCTCGGCGTGGGCCAGCGCGAGTGTCTCGGCGACGACGGCGTCCGGTGAACGGCGGCCGGGCCGGGCGTAGATGGTGCTGGTCAGCACCGTCCGCCCGGCCGCCGAGCGGGAGAGCCGTTCGATGACCGGCAGCGGCATGCGCCGGGCGGCCTGTCGCATGGCGAGCAGCACCCCGAAGGCGTAGCGCCGTTCCACCGGTGACCAGAAACCGGCGGGCGACAGCGCTGTGACGGACCGTACGAGCTTCTCGCGGCCCAGTTCCAGGGCCAGCAGCCCGCCCAGCGAGTTGCCGGCGACGTGGGGCCGCTCGATCTCCAGCGCCTCGCACAGCGCGCCGAGCACGGGTACCACGGTCGCCAGGTCGTGGGTGAGCCCCTCGGGCAGCGCCGGGGACGCGCCGAAACCGGGGAGGTCGACGGCGATGACGTCGCGTTCGGCCGCGAGGATGGGAATGACCGGGTCCCAGGCCTGCCGATGGTGGCCGATCCCGTGCAGCAGGAGCAGCGGTTCCCCGGCGCCCACGCGCGCGTAGGAGAGGGTGACCGCCCTCGGGCCGCGCGAGGAAGGAAGACTGACGGAGACCGTGTCGGACATGGGACTGCTCCTCGTCTGGGACGCCGTGACGAACCATCTTGTAGACAGCTTGTCAGCAATTGCTACCGACGGGTAGCCCCAGGCCGCCATGAACCCTACGCCGTGGGGCCGGGCAGCCAGGAGCCGACTGCCCGTGTCCCCGCCGCTGTCCTACGGGTCGCGCACCGGCGCGCTCCTCGCGTCCGGCGCTAGCGCGCCCTGCGCACCTCCACGTTGAAGTCCGGGTGCCCGACGCCCTGGAACAGGCCCAGCCACAGGGGCAGATACATCTCCACGGCCCGTGCCGTCCGGATGCCCCCGAGGTCGAGAACGCGGTGCGCGGGCCAGCCGAACTCGCCCAGCAGTGCCGTCACCTGCTCCTTGGCACTCGCGTCGTCACCGGAGACGAAGATCTGGTGCTCGCCCGGCACCCTGGCGGGGTCGACCATCACAAGGCAGTTGACGGTGTTGAGGCTCTTGACCACGCGCGCCCGTGGGAACGCGCGCTGGATCTGCTCGCCCACACTGTCCGACTCGACGGGAGAGAGCCGCAGCTCGCCCTCCTCGAACTCCATCGGGTTGGAGACGTCGAGCAGCACCTTGCCGTCCAGGTGTTCCTCGCCGGCCGCCCTCAGCACCGTGAGCGCCACCCGCCCGCCCACGGCGTTCACGATCACCTCGCCGAAGGCCGCGGCCTCCGCGAACGTGCCGTGCGACGCGCCCGGACCCGAGCTGTCGGCCCACTCGACGGCCGCCGCGTTGTCCTTCGTGCGCGAACCCAGCGTCACCTCGTGACCCAGCTCGACCAGCTTCCCGGCCAGTGTGCGCCCGACGTCGCCCGTGCCCAGAACCGCGTACCGCATCGTCGTTCCTCCCGTGTCGACCGCGTGGGCCACCGGCGGCCCGCGGTCATTGTGCTCCGGGGGCGGCGGTTTCGCCTGGACACGGAGGAATGTGTCGGGTGGGATGGTGCGGTGGCCACCGACACCGCGACCGACGTCTTCGAAGAACATCGCCCCGTACTGATGGGCGTGGCGTACCGCATGCTCGGCCGGGTGGCCGACGCGGAGGACATCGTCCAGGAGGCGTGGCTGCGCTGGTCGGCCGACGACCGGTCGGACGTGCGGGAACCGCGCGGCTATCTGGTCCGCGTCGCCACCCGGCTCGCCATCGACCGGCTCCGCCAGGTCCAGTCGCGCCATGAGGCGTACGTCGGGCCATGGCTCCCGGAGCCTTACGTCACCGACTTCGGCGACAGCGTCCCGGACAGCGCCGAACGAGCGGTCCTCGCCGACTCCGTCTCCCTCGCCGTCCTCGTCGTCCTGGAGTCCCTGTCACCGCTGGAGCGCGCGGTGTTCGTCCTGAGGGAGGCGTTCGGCTATCCGTACGCGGACATCGCCGCCGTCCTCGACCGGGGCGAACCGGCGGTGCGTCAGCTCGCCGGACGGGCGCGCAAGCACGTCGAGGAACGGCGGCCGCGCTACGAGGTCGACCCGGCCGAACGCCGTGACCTGACCGAGCGGTTCCTCGCCGCGGCGGGCGAGGGCGATCTGGAGGGACTCATGTCCCTGCTGGCGCCGGACGCGCGCCTGATCGGCGACAGCGGAGGTCTGGCCCAGGCGCCCCTGCGGGTCCTCGACTCCGCCGACAAGGTCGGCCGCTTCGTCATCGGCGTCACCAGGAAGGGCGTACCAGGCCTGTCGTTGCGCTTCCTCGAGGTCAACGGCGGTTTCGCGGTGCTCGCGCTGTCCGAGGGCAAGCCGGACAGCGTCATCCAGCTGGACGTCGCGGACGGCCGCATCCAGTGCGTCTACATCGTGCGCAACCCGGAGAAGCTGGTGGCCCTTTCCGCCGACTAGCCCCGCACGACTCTCCTCCCGAAGGGCTCCGCCGGAGTCACGGGACACCGCGAAAGCCCTCGTCTCGCAGACGGGGGCTTTCGGCGTTGTGACGCGAACATCGCCCAGCGAGAACACCCCGTGAACGCTCCGCGGCCGGGCACCTGTGCAAACCGCAAGGGATCGAGGATTGGTCTTGACCAAGGGTGGGGGCGGCCCTATGGTCGCAGGGATAGTGCAGGAACCTTTAATAAACAAGGGCGTTAAAACGCCGCCGGGCCACGGCGATTGCGGAGGACAGGGTGGGGACCACGCAGTTGGAATCGGTGCCGGAACCTAAGTACTGGCATCTCAAGACCGTGCTCAGTGAGGCACTGGACTCCGAGTTCACCGTGGGCGAGATCCTGCCCAACGAACGTGATCTGGCGGCCCGTTTCGGTGTCGCCCGGGCCACCCTGCGCCAGGCGCTCGAACAGCTCGAACTGGAAGGCCGCCTGCAGCGCCGTCGCGGCGTGGGCACCACCGTCGCCCCGCCGCGCGTGGGTGTGGCCGTGGGAACCGAACAGCAGGTGTGGCCCGGGGCGGTCGGCGACGCCTGGCACGCCGCGGACTGCACCCTGGGGGCGCCGCCCGCGTCCGTGGCCGCCGTCCTGAAAACAGCCGCCGGCGAGCAGGTGCACGTGGTGCGGCGTTCCCGGGTGACGCACGGTCAGCCCGTCGCCGCCGAACTCCTCTACGTCCCGGCGTCCTCGGTGCCGGACCTGTCGGCGATCGACGCCCCCTCGGGTGCCGCACGCGCGCGTGCTGTGCTGCGGGAGCTTCAGCGGCTGGAGCTGGAGGGCCAGGACAGCGCCGTCGAGCTCGGCTCGGCCCGCGCGGACGACGCCAAGGAGCTCGACCGCCTTCCCGGAGCGCCCGTTCTCGTCGTCACGACCCGCTTCTTCACCGAGGGGCGCACCGCCGCGGTCTCGGTGGCCACGTACCGCGCGGACACCTGCCGGCTCACGTTCGGCGACTCCGGCGGTGTGGAGATCCACCACGACCCCGAGCGTCGCGCTTCCTGAGCAGTCCCGCCCGGACCCGCCGCGCTCTTCGAGCCGCCCCCGGATCACAACCGCCGCCGCGCCCCGGAGACACTCCGGGGCGCGCCGCTTTCCGCCATGGCCGTGTCGCCCTTGCCGTGTGGCCGGCCATGGCCGCGTCGGCACAGTCGTGCCGCCACGGAGCGGGAACCCGCTACTCAAGATCACCGTTGCGGGGAGCGGCGCTGGCAGCGGCCATGCCCGCCAGGGCCGTGCCGCCGCAGCCTCAGCGGCGCGCCGTCACGGTTCCCTCCACCGCGAACAGCTGCTCCTCCACATGGTCGAGGGCCAGTCGCAGCGCCCCGGTCGCCACCGCCGCTTCGCCCAGCAGGGAGAGGGCCACCTTGGGCGGACGCAGGCAGTAGCGCGCCAACTCCCGCCGCAGCGGCTCCAGTACGCCGTCCAGACCGGCCGCCCAGCCGCCGATGACGACCAGCTCCGGGTCCAGGGCGAGGACCAGGGCCGCCACGTCGTGCACCAGCCGCTGGATGAAACGGTCGACCGCCGCACGCGCCCGCTGGTCACCGCCCTTGGCCAGCGCGAACACCTTGGCGACCGCCTGCTCGTCGAGCGGGTGCAACGGTTCGCCCGTGGTCGACAGCAGTGTCTCGGGGGTGACGTCACGGCCCAGCAGATGGAGCGCGCCGATCTCACCGGCCGCCCCTCCGTACCCCCGGTGCAGCCGCCCGCCGATCAGCGAGCCCGCGCCCGGACTCAGGCCCGCCAGGACGAACACGACGTCGTCGGACTCGGTCGCCGCACCCTTCCAGTGCTCGGCGACCGCCGCCGCGTTGGCGTCGTTCTCCACGAGCACCGGGCACTTGAAGGAACGGCTCAGCCGCTCGCCCAGGGGCAGACCCGTCCACTCCGGCAGCGCCGTGCCCAGGCGCACCGTGCCGTCCGCCTCCACGATGCCGGGGCTTCCCACCCCCACCGCCCGCAGGGAGCTGCGGGCGACACCGGCCCTGCGCAGCAGTTCGGCGACCGCCACCCGCAGCCGTTCCAGCCGCTCGTCGGCGGATGCCGTCTCGTCCACGTCCTTGGCCATCGCGCCCATCACGCGCCCGTCCAGGTCGGCGAGAAGCGCCGCGACACGGTGCGGGCCGATCTCCAGGCCCAGCAGATGCCCCGCCTCGGCCCGGAACCGGAACCTGCGCGCCGGACGCCCCTGGCGCCGCGTGGCGCCCTCCTCGGCCGCCTTCTCGACGACGAGCCCGTTCTCGATCAGCCCCTCGACGACGCCCTCGACCGTCGGCCGTGACAATCCGGTCACCCGGGTGATCTCGGTGAGGGTCGCGCAGTCCGTCGCACGCAAGGCGTGCAGCACCACCGCGGAATTGATCCGTCGCAGCAGAGAGGGATCCCCGCCGGTCAACTGCCCCAACGTCCGTCCTCCCAGCTCGTACGCGTGTTGGCCGGATCGTACTCGGCGCGGGGGACACCGGCGAGGGCCGGGGACCCTTTGCCTCTCACGGGGTGTCGCCGGGCCCGTCCCCCGGGCGCCGTCAGCCCGGCGCCACGAACCCCGACTCGTAGGCCGCGATGACCGCCTGAGTACGGTCCCGGGCCCCCAGCTTCGCCAGTACGGCGCTGACGTGCGACTTGACCGTCTCCGTCCCGACCACCAGCCGTGCGGCGATCTCGGCGTTCGACATCCCCCGGGCCATCAGCCGCAGCACGTCCGCCTCGCGCTCGGTCAGCGCGGCCCGCTCCATGGCCGCCCGCGCCGCCGGATTCCCGCCGTTGTCCCCGTACTCGGCCGCCAACTGCCGTACGGAGGCGGGGAACAGCAGGGACTCACCCTCGGCGACCAGCCGCACCGCGTGCACGATCTCGGCCGGCCGCGCCCGCTTGAGGAGGAATCCGTCGGCACCCGCGCGCAGCGCCTCGTAGACGTATTCGTCGTTCTCGAACGTCGTGACCACGAGGATCTTGGGCGGATCGGTGACGGTGCGCAGCACCGCGCGTGTGGCCTCGATGCCGTCCATCAGGGGCATCCGGACATCCATGGCGACGACGTCCGGCCGCAGCTGCCGGACCAGCGGGATCACCGCGGCGCCGTCGGCCGCCTCACCGACGACCTCGATGTCGGGCTGCGCCTCCAGAACGGCGCGCAGCCCCGCGCGTACGAGAGGTTCGTCGTCGACGAGCAGAACGGTGACCGGCATCCGGCCAGCCTAGATCAGCGCAACGGCAGCTCTGCATGCACCTGCCAGTCGCCCTCGTGCGGACCCGTCCGGGCGCTGCCGCCGAGCAGCGCGGCCCGCTCCCGTATGCCGCGCAGGCCGCTGCCCCGCCCGGGCCCCGATATGCCGGCCGGCAGCGGATTGCGGACTTCCAGGGCGAGTGCGCCGTCCTTGACCTCGATACGGACCCGCACCGGGACGCTCCCGGCGTGCCGCAGCACATTGGTGAGCGACTCCTGGAGGATGCGGTACCCCTCTCTGGACACCGGACCGGGCACGGTCTCGAGCGGCCCCGCCACCTCGGCGTCCACCTTGGCTCCCGACGTGCGCGCCGACTCCAGCAGCCGGTCGGCGTCGGTCAGCGTAGGGCGGCCGCTCACGGGACGCTGTGCCTCGCGGAGCACGCCCAGCACCCGCTCCAGGTCCTCCAGGGCGGCCCGACCGGTCTCCTCGATGGCGACCAGGGCGCGGTCGGTGAAAGCCGGGTCGCCCGCCGCCCGTGCGGCGCCGGCCTGCACCACGGCGACCGTCAGCGCGTGGCCGATGGAGTCGTGGAGCTCACGGGCGATGCGGTTGCGCTCCAGAAGCTGCTCGGTGCGCTCCTCCAGTGCGGCGAGCCGCTCGGTCGGGGAGGGGCCGAGGAGCCGCCGAGCGAGCGCCGTGGTCAGCTCGCCGAGGCCGACCACCACGCCGTACAGCACGAGCAGGGGCAGCGGGATGAGCAGCGCGCAGCTCCAGTGCGGGTCGAGGAGCATCACCACGGGGTCGTCTGTCGGCCGGTACCCGGTGGCCGCCCTGCCGAGGTCGACGGCGAACAGGGGCATCCAGACGGTGACGCCACAGGCCACCCATCCCAGCAGGATGCGCGCCTCCAGCCAGAGCACGGTCCGCCACCGGTCCCGCCAGGTGATCGAAGGAGCGACCGAGAACACCTGGTCCTCGCCTCTTCGCTCGTCCGGGGACAGCATGAACCGCGCCTGCACCCCCTCGCCCCGCCGCACGGCGGGGATCAGCCCCAGCGGAATCACCAGCAACGCGGGCATCCACGGCTTCGTCAGGTCGACGAACAGCCACACGCTGGTGAACAGCATCGGCACCCACAGGTGCAGCAAACGCGTGTACGTCGTCCCCCACAACAGCGGGCGCAGAAACCGGGCCATTGCGTCATCGTGCCAGCCGGCACTGACAACGGACCTCCCCCGGGCGGGGGAGAGGATCTCCACCCGCGGGGGAGGTGAGGGCCGGCCGACGACGGCCACGCTGGGGCCATGACCAGCATCGACGTCCAAGACCTGACCAAGGAGTACGGCAGCAAGCGCGCCGTGGACCGCCTGACCTTCAGCGTTCTCCCGGGCCGCGTCACCGGATTCCTCGGCCCGAACGGCGCCGGAAAGTCCACCACCATGCGGCTCGTGCTGGGCCTGGACCGGCCCACGTCCGGCACCGCCACCGTCGGGGGCCGTGCCTACGCCACCCTCGACGAACCGCTCCGGAAGGTGGGCGCCCTGCTCGACGCAGGGGCGGCGCACGGATCGCGGACCGCCCGGGACCATCTGCGGGCGCTCGCCGCCACCAACCGCATCCCCGAACGCCGGGTGGACGAGGTACTGGAGGAGGCGGGGCTCGCCTCGGTGGCGGGGCGCCGGGTGAAGACGTACTCCCTGGGCATGCGTCAGCGTCTGGGCATCGCGGCGGCGCTCCTCGGCGACCCGCCCGTGGTGCTCCTCGACGAACCGTCGAACGGGCTCGATCCGGAAGGGATCATCTGGATCCGGGAACTGCTGCGCAGGCTGGCCCGTGAGGGGCGCACCGTCCTCGTCTCCAGCCACCTCATGAACGAGACCGCGTCCTTCGCCGACCAGCTCGTCGTCCTGGGCCGCGGCCGTCTTCTCGCCGACATGCCCATGCGCGAGTTCATCCACGCACGTGTGCAGCCTCGGGTCCGGGTGCGCAGCACGGACAGCGGCGCGTTGGCGGTCCTGTTCGCGGAGCACGGCATCGAGGCCGTCGAGGGCGAGGACGGCCGCTGGACCGCCCTCGACGCGCGGCTGGAGGACATCGGGCGCCTCACCTCGGCCGCCGCTCTGCCGATTCTCGAACTCGCCGCGGAGGAAGGCACGTTGGAGCAGGCCTATCTGGATCTGACAGCCAACGAGACCGAGTTCGCCGCCGCCCCGACCCAGCCTCAGGAGGTCTGACCGTGTCCTTCGCACCCGTACTCCGCGCGGAATGGATCAAGATCCGAACCCTGCGCTCGCTCCTGTGGGGCCTGTTCGCCGTCCTCGCGGCCACGGTGGCGTTCTCGGCACTCGCCGGGCTCGACGACTCCGACGGCCAGGAGTTCGACCCGCTCTTCTCGACCTTCTTCGGTGTCAGTTTCGGCCAGATCGCGGCCATCACCTTCGGGGCGCAGGCGGTCTCGGCCGAGTACCAGGGCGGTGCCTTGCGTGTCTCGCTGTCGGCGGTTCCCGACCGGGGCCGCTGGTTCCTGGCGAAGACGGTGGCGATCGGCGGACCGGTCCTGGTCGTCGGCCTGGTCACGGGAGTGGCCAGTCTGGTCGTCGGGACGTCCGTGCTCGGTTCCCGGGCGAACGGGCTGACCTGGGCGGAGGAACTCCGGGGAGTGGTCGGCTGCGCGATCTACCTGACCCTGATGGCCCTGTTCGCGGCGGGCCTGGCAGCCGTCCTGCGGAGCGGGGTCGCCACGCTGAGCATCCTGATCCCCTTCCTCCTGATCGTGTCCTTCGTCGTCGGGGGAGCGTCGGGGAGCATCGCCGACTTCCTGCCGGACAAGGCCGGGCAGACGGCTCTGCACGAGACGTCGGACGGTGCCCTGGGCCCCTGGAGCGGGCTCGCCGTGACCGCGGTGTGGACCGTCGCGGCACTCGGTGCGGGCGCGTGGAGCGTCCGGCGCCGGGACGCATGACCTCAACGGCCTCCTGACGCCTCACCAATTGTCAGTGGTGGCGGCTTTACTGGACGGCATGACCATCGCGCAGCAGCTCGCCACGATCGACCGGCTGTGCTCCGAGGAGTTTCCCCCGGAGCCCGGCCGGTCGGATGTCGGCTTCGCCGGACCCGGTTACCACATAGCCGAGTTAGCGACGAGTGGGGACTTCTGGGAAGCCGACGGCGCGGCACGTGAGGAGACCGAAGAGCAGTACGAGGCCGACCGGGAGGGTCTCTCGGAGCTGCTCACCGGACGCTGGGGTCGTCCGGACCTCCTGAGTCTGTCGAGCGCCTTCGAGCGGGCGACTGACGGCGAGGAGATACCGGAGCCCTGGGGGCTCCTGAGTTCGCACGTGCCCGACGTGCACCTCTGGAAGCCGGAGGGGCAGGACCGCTGGGTCGCCCTCGGTATCTCGCAGTGGGACAGCGAACTGCCGTTCCAGCTGCTGGCCGTGGTCACGGAGGTCGACCCGCCGTGACTCAGGGAGTCTGCGCCGCCGTCCGCAGGCGGCCGAACTCCTCGGCCATCGTCGCCGCCGTCCAGTGCGCGTTGAGCCCGCTCGGGTTGGGCAGCACCCACACCCGGCTCGACCCGACCGTCCGCTCCTGAGGGCCGACGCGGGCCTTGCGGTCGTCGAAGGCCGCCCGGTAAGCGGTCACCCCCACCACCGCCAGCCACCTCGGGCGCAGCCGCTCGACCTTCTCGGCGAGCAGCCGTCCGCCCTCGCGGTACTCCTCGGCGCTCAGCTCGTCGGCCCGCGCGGTCGCCCGGGCCACCACGTTGGTGATCCCGAGTCCGAAGGAGAGCAACTCGTCCTGCTCGGACGGCTTCATGAGCCGGGGGGTGAACCCGGACAGGTGGAGTACCGGCCAGAACCGATTGCCGGGCCGGGCGAAGTGATGGCCGGTGGCCGCCGTCATCAGGCCCGGGTTGATGCCGCAGAAGAGCACCGAGAGGCCGTCCGCGACGACATCCGGCACGAGCCGGTCGCGGGCGGCCTCCAGGTCCGCGGGGGTGAGCCGTGTCAGAGGATCGCTCCGGGCGTGTAGGCGGCGGCCTCCGGGTGCTGCTTGAGGATCTCCTCGACGCGACCGACGACGACGGCCACCTGGTCGGCGGCCGCGCCCGTGAAGGACAGCTTGTCGGCCATCAGCTCGTCGAGCTGCGCGCGGTCCAGCGGGATCCGCTCGTCCGCGGCGAGCTTGTCGAGGAGCTCGTTGCGCTCGGCGCCCTGCTCACGCATGGCGAGGGCGGAGGCGACCGCGTTCTCCTTGATCGCCTCGTGGGCCACCTCGCGGCCGACGCCGGCGCGCACCGCGCCCATCAGGACCTTGGTCGTCGCGAGGAACGGCAGGTAGCGGTCCAGCTCGCGGGCGACGACGGCCGGGAAGGCGCCGAACTCGTCGAGGACGGTCAGGAAGGTCTCCAGCAGACCGTCCAGTGCGAAGAACGCGTCCGGCAGCGCGACGCGGCGCACGACCGAGCACGACACGTCGCCCTCGTTCCACTGGTCGCCGGCCAGCTCGCCGGTCATCGACGCGTAGCCGCGCAGGATGACCATCAGACCGTTGACGCGCTCGCAGGAGCGGGTGTTCATCTTGTGCGGCATCGCGGACGAGCCGACCTGGCCGGGCTTGAAGCCCTCGGTGACCAGCTCGTGCCCGGCCATCAGCCGGATCGTCTTGGCCGTCGAGGACGGGGCGGCCGCCAGCTGCACCAGGGCGGTCACGACGTCGTAGTCCAGGGAGCGCGGGTAGACCTGGCCGACGGAGGTGAAGGCCTGCGAGAAGCCGAGGTGCCCGGCGATCCGCTGCTCCAGGTCCGCGAGCTTGGCCGCGTCCCCGCCCAGCAGGTCGAGCATGTCCTGCGCCGTGCCGACCGGGCCCTTGATACCGCGCAACGGGTAGCGGCCGAGCAGCTCCTCGAGACGGCCGTACGCGACGAGCAGCTCGTCGGCGGCGGTCGCGAAGCGCTTGCCCAGCGTGGTGGCCTGTGCGGCGACGTTGTGCGAGCGGCCGGCCATGACCAGCTCGGCGTACTCGCCGGCGAGCTTGCCCAGCCGGGCGAGGACCGCCACCGTACGGTCGCGCATCAGTTCCAGCGAGAGCCGGATCTGCAGCTGCTCGACGTTCTCGGTGAGGTCGCGGGACGTCATGCCCTTGTGCACGTGCTCGTGCCCGGCGAGGTCGTTGAACTCCTCGATCCGCGCCTTCACGTCGTGCCGGGTGACCTTCTCGCGCTCGGCGATGGAGGCGAGGTCCACCTGGTCGAGGACGCGCTCGTAGTCGGCGATGGCCGCGTCCGGCACCTCGATCCCGAGGTCTTTCTGGGCACGCAGCACGGCGATCCAGAGCTGACGCTCCAGTTTCACCTTCTGCTCGGGGGACCAGAGCGTGGCGAGCTCGGCGGAGGCGTAGCGTCCGGCGAGGACGTTGGGGATACGGGGCTTTGCAGGCGCGGCAGTCACGTGTGTGGAGTTTACCGGCTGTCCGGCACGGGGCCTGTTACGTCCGCCGCGTCCCGAATGCGCAGGTCGGGGCGGAGCGGCACCCCCCGGCGGACCGGGGTGTGCGTGAGAGGTGCGGGGACGGGACGGAGGTACCGCGCGGGGGCGGGCACCACAGACCGCGTCGTCGCTCCTGCCGTCCGCCGGTGGTCCCGGCGGAATGACGCTCAACTTCCTTTGAGTAAAAGAGAGTTGTTCATCGTATTGAGTAGGGAGATGTCTTGGAGGATCGATTTCGCAGTGCCGTACTCAGGACCCTGAACGCGGGGGGCGGCTTCCGTAGCCCGCCTGCGCGTGGGGATCGGGGTGGGACTGCTCGCTGCCGACCACAGCGCGCAGGCCCCCGTACGTCTTCGAGGTGAACCGGTCGTGGGCGAGGGTGAGCTCGGCCGTGATCAGCTGGTTGCGCTCGTCATTGACTTCCTCGATCTCCTGCATGAGTGAGGAGTTCTTGGCGCGGAGTGCCGTGTTCGCGTTCCGCGCCTCGTCGAGGGCTCGGGCGTGGCTGCCGAGTCTGATGGCTGTGATGGTGGCCCTGCGGGCCATGGCCTTCTCTCGCTGGGACAGCTCCAGCTCGCGTTTGTGCATGTCCAGCTCGAGGCGTCTTCGGTGCTCCGCCAGGACGCTCAGATCATGCCGTGTGCGGACGTCGACCTGGTTGACCGTGTGACGGAGCAGGGCTGCGAGCACCCCTGCCACTCCCATGGTCAACAGGCCGACCCCGACTGCCGCCGACTCCCATGCATGGTGCCAGACGCCTTCGCCCACGAATGTCCAGCCGGCTGTGCAGCTGGCGGTGGACGCGAATGCCAGTCTGTACGCCACGTTTTTTTACCCCCTTGCAGTGGCCCCCCGGTTGTCGTCGGCATCGAGGTCCTTCTGGAGCTCGATCGCTTGGACGATGTTCCCGCTGAGCATTGTGCGGATTCTGAGATCAGTGATGCCCCATGCGTCCATGGCCTCCTCCGGGGTGAGTGTGACTGAGGCTACCCTCCGTACCGCAGGCTGAGGCCCGTGTTCCGGAGGAAGCATTCCGCTGTTGACCAACATCTCCCGCTGGTCGAGGCCAAGCACTGACGCCCATGTCGTCAGCTGCGAGGGGAGGGGGAGGGTCTTGCCTTCGAGTGTTCTGCTGATCGTCGTCAGGCTCACTCCAATCGCGATGGCCAGCTGAGCCCGGCCACCGGCTCGTGGGCGGACGTCGTACCCGGCCGCTGTCGCGGCGTTCGTGAGGTACTCGCCAACCCTCCTTGCGAGAGCTTGTCGCTCACCGCGGGACTCGTGGGGGGACTCTTCCATGCTCCGCATGTCCCGGAGAGTAGCGCGCATGTATGCAACTTGCACGCGACTTGCATGCGTGCATCTTCGCAGGTCAACGGCTGTTTGGGCGTCATGCCAGGCCAAGGGGGACGGTTCGCACTCCAGTTCCCAACAAAAAGTCCCGTCGTCATACCGGCGAAGCAACTTGCGTACGTGTACGCAAGTTGCATATGTTGCATGACTGTGAGTTAGTCGCACGTATGCAAGTCCCTTTGAGGGGACCCTATTTGCACCGCCTCGGCATCAGCTCGACCACGTTGCGGAGCTGCGAGGCATCTGCGGGGGACGCCTCGAAACCTTCGGACACGACGACCCGGTCATCCGGCGCCCGAGGCCGGCCATGCCGGAGCGGACCGTCGCAGCACCTGCCCACCACAGTTCATCCACTCATGAACGGAGTAGGCCTTGATCGCCGAGGCTAACGCCGCAACACCGCGGTTCGACACTAGAGAACCGGCCCTTATCGCCCGCGCACTCGCGGGCGACCGGGACGCGTTCGGGGAGCTCTACGCTCTGCACCACCCCGCGGTGCTGGCCTACGTACAGCGCCGTGTACGCAATCGGCAGGTCGCCGAGGACATCACCGGCGAGACCTTTCTCAACGCCTGGATGAAACGTGGCACCTTTACCTATCGCGGCGTCGGCTTCGTCGGGTGGCTGATCACCATCGCCCGGAACAAGGTCATCGACCATTGCAAGAGCGCGCAGCGCCGTGAGTTCGTCGTCGAGGACATGCTCGGCTTCGACGAGGACCTCACCGTCAGTACGGAGGACACCGTACTGATCGGTCTGGACGAGGAATTGTTGCGTCAGGCGCTGGAACAGCTGCGGCCGCCACAACGCGAAGTCCTCACGCGTCGCTTCCTGATGGAGTTCTCGGTGCTCGAGACGGCGCGCCAGATGGAGCGGAGCGAAGGCGCTGTGAAGACCCTCCAGTTCCGGGCTCTGGCCAAGCTGCGCAGCGAGTACCTGGGGGTGGCGGCATGACCACCGTGCCCGGGATCCGTACGGCCGTCGAAGCGCATCTCGCCGAGCAACTCGGCACGTTCGCCCGGGAGTTCGTCGCCGAACTGGAGGCGCAGGGGAGGCTGGTCGAGGTGGGCGGTGCCGGTGTCCTCGAACGGCTGCGGACACAGGTCGAGACGTGGCAGAACTGCCCGGAGGCCTATCACGCGGCCGTCGACACGATCGTCGAGGACTGCGGCTACCCGAGCGAGGTCGCGATGAGGATCGCCACCGCACTGAACCGCAAGGGGCTGATCCCCGGCGGTGAGGACCGCGCGCCGGAGTCCGAGCCCGAGCCGGAGTCCGAGCAGGAGTCCGAGCCTGAGAGGCAGCGTGCTTCCGTCCCCTCGCCGAACCGCACGGGGCTCAAGCCCGTCGGCGAGGACCCCGAGCCGCGGCACGACCGTGCCCCGGCGTCCTCGCCGCTGGTGCCGGCCGCACGCGGCGCGATCGTGCTGCACCTCGCCGACCGCGGCGCCGGACGGGCCGCGGTGGAGCACGGGGCGGCGCCGGTGCCCCGGCGCGTCGACGGCCAGGTCCCGCGGGTGCGGCCGGCCTCCGCGCGGACGCGCGCCGTCGGATGGGGCAGCGCCTCCGCCCGCGCGGTCTCCGTCGCCGCGGCCCTCCAGTCCGACCACCTCGCGCGGCTCGAAGCCATGCAGATCAGCGCGGACGGCGAGCGGGTCACCGTGGCCATCAAGGCCACGTGCCTGGCCGACTGGGAGTACTGGCTCGACGCGATCGGGGCTCCCCGCAACGTCCGGACCAGGACGGCGGGGCACGCCCAGGTGGCCGCGGGGACCCTGGACGGAGTGGCTGTCCACCTCACCGCGCACGGCGTCCCCGAACTCCTCCAGGAAGCGAGCGACGCCGCCGCCGACCCCTTCTACCTCTGGGGACGGATCTACGACCTCGGAATGGGGCAGGTCGACCGGGCCGACCGCATCTGGCTGTCCCTCGGCCGGCGGCAGGACGAGCGCGGGATGCCTCTGCTGATCCTGCGCGGAACGGACGGTCCTCCGTATCCGCTGGCTTCGATCGTCATGGCGCACGGCCCGCTGACGGCCACCCCGCCCCCATCCGAGCTCCCCACCGAAGGAATGGCCGGGGACAGTGCGTGACGACCACCGGGCACCGCTGCTTCGGCTGGCTGTTTCTCACCCGTGGCGCCCCGCACCTCTGCACGAGGCGACCCGAGGCCATGCGTCCACGCCGGTTCCGGGGACGTGTACTGCACCTGGCCCAGAACATCCCTGATCTGTAGTAGGCGCGGCTGCTCGATGTGGCTGGTTTCCCACCCTCCCGGTGACTCGCCGAGGTGGTGCCGATGGGGCACATCGGCCCTGATCCGTCCACCGATGGCGTGACGGTGCGAAAAGGTACGCACACGCTTTTGCCCCGGCCACGCCCGCGAGCCGTTACCGGGAGTTCCTTCGGCGGTGGTCAGGGGCGTACTTCTCAGGCCCACGCATGAGTGCTTTGATGTTGATTCCGGCTGGGTTTCCCGGCTGGCCTGTTACTTGCCATCCGTCCCAGGGTGGCGAGACGGCTCCTCTCCATGCTCCGCAAAGCTGGAGGGGCCGTCGGCCGGGTCCGGCGTACGCTGCCGGACCCGGCCGTAGTTCCGGGGCGCGTGAGTGAGCGCATCAACAGCACTCCCGCGCTGTCAAGCGCCCCCTGTGCGCCCTGTGGCGGTCGAGGGGCGAACCGGTAGCGTCCTCTTCATGCGGAGCATGGGCCGCCGTGTCACTCGAGAGAGGGGCACGGCGGAAGCCGCCGGATCGGCGCTCCCTTCAGCCCTCGTGGCCACCGCGCTCGGCCTCCCCGGAACACGGACGTGACCCGGGATTTCTGGAATCACCCTCGCTGGAGCACGCGGTCAGCCGCCGTGCCCGCCCGTGACCGGACCCTCGTAGGGAAGCAGCTCCGGCCGTTTCGCCGGAAGTCCGTCGCCGGACGAGCGCCCCGTCAGCCGTCGCCCGATCCACGGCAGCAGATGCTGCCGGGCGAAGCGGGCGTCGGCGCCGCGGCGGGCGACCCAGCCGGGCGGTGCCGTGGGTGCCATCGGGGTGCGCCACTCCGCGTCCTCCGCCGCGTACCCGAGGGTCTGCCACACGGCCTCCGCCACCCGGCGGTGCCCCTCGGCGGACAGGTGCAGCCGGTCCACGTCCCACACACGGGGGTCGGCGAGCGAGGGCGCTCCGTAGAGGTCGACGACCAGCGCGTCGTGCCGCTTCGCGAGATCGTCGACGACGGTGAAGAGCTCCTCCATGCGGGGCCGGAAGCGTTCGAGCACCGGACCGGTGCGGCCGGGGCTGCGCATCAGGACGAGCCGCTCGCAGGCGGGGGCGAGCCGCTCCACTGCCTCCTCCAGGAGGCCGCGGACCCGTCCCATGTCGACCTTGGGCCGCAGGGTGTCGTTGAGGCCGCCCACCAACGTGATCACATCGGGCCGCATGGCGGCGGCCACGTCCACCTGCTCGGCGACGATCTGGCCGATCAGTTTGCCGCGCACCGCGAGGTTGGCGTAGCGGAAACCGGGTGTCCGGGCGGCCATCCGGCCGGCGAGGAGGTCGGCCCATCCTCGGTAGGAGCCGTCGGGCAACAGGTCCGACATGCCCTCGGTGAAGGAGTCGCCGACCGCGACAAGGCTGGTGTAGGTGGCATTCGTCTGCATGGCGGGAAAGATGGTAACCCGAACACATACTCATCGGTCGGTCGGGCTCACGGGCCGGTCGGCCCGCGGGCCGTTGGCGCAGCCCCCCGCCCGGCGCCACCGACGAAACCCACCTCCGTCCCGCGTCCGGACGGCCGAGGTTCGGGCGACCTCCGTCCGGACGACCCACGGCCGGCCGGCCTCCGCCCGGGGACCCCGCCCGGACGATCTCCGCCCGGCGACCCCGCTCGGGTGACCCCGACCCGGCAGCGGTCGCCCGGCCGGGGCCGCCCCCGGCCGGGACCGCCTCGGACTGGGACCCCCGGCCGGGATCGCCCAAGGGCTTGGATCGCCCCGGACGGGGGGATCGGTCCGGGCCGGGATCGTCGTTCGACGGGTTCCTATGCCGGCTGACCGAAGAGTTCTCTCAGGACGTCCTCCATCGTCACCAGTCCCGTGAGCCGTCCGTCGCTGCCCATGACGGCCGCGAGATGCGTACGACTGCGGCGCATCGCCGTCAGGACATCGTCCAGCGGGGTGCTCTCCCGGACGCGAGCGATGGGCCGCATGTCCTCGACACGGAAAGGCACCTCGCGCGGAATGGCGTCCAGCGCGTCCTTGACGTGCAGATAGCCGACGATGCGGCGGCCGTCGTCGACGACCGGGAAGCGGGAGAAGCCCGACTCGGCCGACAGCCGCTCCAGCTCCTCCGGAGTGACGCCCACGCGTGCGTAGACGACGCGTTCCACCGGGAGCACCACGTCGTGCACCGGGCGGCGGCCCAGCTCCAACGCGTCGTGCAGCCGCTCCTGGGCGCGATGGTCGATGAGCCCCGCGGCACTGGAGTCCTGGACGAGGCGGGCCAGCTCGTCGTCGGAGAAGGTCGCCGCGACCTCGTCCTTGGTCTCGACCCGCATCAGCCTCAGCAGCCCGTTGGCGAAGGCGTTGACCGTGAAGATCACCGGGCGCAGCGCGCGCGACAGCGCGACGAGCGGCGGCCCCAGCACCAGCGCCGTACGCACGGGTTCCGCGAGGGAGATGTTCTTGGGAACCATCTCGCCGAGCAGCATGTGCAGATACGTCGCCAGGGCGAGCGCGATGACGAAGGAGACCACGTGCCCCGCACCGGAGGGGACACCCATCGCGTGGAACACCGGCTCCAGCAGGTGCGCGATCGCGGGCTCGGCCACGATGCCGAGCACCAGGGTGCAGAGCGTGATGCCCAGCTGCGCTGTCGCGAGCAGCGCCGAGACGTGTTCGAGGCCCCAGATCACACTGCGCGCCCGCCGGTCGCCCCGCTCGGCGTGCGGCTCGATCTGGCTGCGGCGCACCGAGATCAGTGCGAACTCGGCGCTCACGAAGAAGGCGTTCACGACGAGCGTCGCGAGCCCGATCAGCAGTTGTACGGCGGTCATCGCGCGCCCTCCTCGGCGTCGTTCGGCGCGTGCAGCAGCACGCGTGCGGCCCGCCGCCCCGAGGCGTCCACCACGTCGAGCCGCCACCCGGCGACCTCGACGGTGTCTCCCTCGGCGGGGATGCGGCCGAGCTCGGCCGCGACGAAGCCGGCCAGCGTCTCGTACGGCCCGTCGGGCACACGCAGTCCGACGCGGGCGAGCTGGTCGGTGCGGGCGGAGCCGTCCGCCGAGTACAGCGCCCTGCCCTCGTCGTCCGTGCCGACCGGGGCGAGGTCGGGTGTCTCGTGCGGGTCGTGCTCGTCGCGTACCTCGCCGACGACCTCCTCGACGATGTCCTCCAGCGTGGCGACGCCTGCCGTACCGCCGTACTCGTCGATGATCACGGCCATCGTGCGCTTGCCGACGAGCCGGTCCAGCAGCCGGTCGACGGTCAGTGACTCCGGCACGAGCAGCGGCTCACGCATGATCTGTGAGACGGCGGTCTGTGTCCTGCTGCCGGCCCGCACGGTCAGCACGTCCTTGATGTGCGCGACGCCGACGACCTCGTCGAGACTGCCGTGGTAGACGGGGAAGCGGGACAGGCCGGTCGCCCGGGTCGCGTTCGCCACGTCCTCGCAGGTCGCCTGGACGTCCAGCGCGATGACCTGGACGCGGGGCGTCATCACGTTTTCCGCGGTCAGGTCGGCGAGGTTCAGAGTGCGCACGAACAGCTCGGCGGTGTCCGCCTCCAGCGCGCCCTCCTTGGCGGAGTGGCGGGCGAGCGCCACCAGTTCCTGGGGGCCGCGGGCGGAGGCCAGCTCCTCGGCGGGCTCGAGGCCGAAGCGGCGTACCACGTGGTTCGCGGTGTTGTTGAGATGCGCGATGAACGGCCGGAACGCGGCGCTGAACCAGCGCTGCGGAGTGGCCACCCGCTTGGCCACGGCCAGCGGTGAGGAGATCGCCCAGTTCTTGGGGACCAGTTCACCGACGACCATCAGGAAGATCGTCGAGAGTGCCGTACCGATGACCAGGGCCACCGAGCGCGAGGCGGAGGCCGGGACGCCGATCGACTCCAGGGGACCCGCGATCAGCTTGGCGATCGAGGACTCGGAGAGCATGCCGACGACCAGATTCGTCACGGTGATGCCCAGCTGGGCGCCGGACAACTGGAAGGTGAGGTTCCGTACGGCCTTGAGCGCGCCCGAGGCGCCCCGCTCGCCGCGCTCCACGGCACGTTCCAGCTCGCTGCGCTCGACCGTGGTCAGCGAGAACTCCGCCGCCACGAAGCCGCCGCAGGCCAGCGACAGCAGAACCGCCACCAGCAGCAGGAACACTTCCGTCATCGGGTCACCTCCGTTCCATGATCGGCCAGGGACGGGGGGATCGCGCGATGTCCGGGGCAGCCGTGGGGAACACGGCTCCGGCTACTGGGAGGCTCGCCCATGGGCGGACGCTCACACCTTTCGTTGGAGGGCCGATGGTCCACCAATGGTAAAGGACGGGCAAAGGGGCCTCCTCGGCGGCCTCCGCCCGGCGCAGCGGAGCCTCTAGTCGGTCAGCGGCTTCACCCAGCGCCGCCAGTGCTCCTCGGGCGCATACCCGGCGGCCCGCCAGGCATGGTGGGCGCTTTCGTTCCGGCGCAGCACCATGGCGTCGCCGCGCCGCCCTCCGAGCCGTACGAAACGCTCCTCCGCGGCGGCGAGCAGGGCCGAGCCGATGCCGAGGCGCCGCCGTCCGGGATGAACGGCCAGCCGGTACAGATGGCAGCGCCAGCCGTCGAAGCCGGCGATCACGGTGCCGACCAGCTCGCCGTCGCGCTCCGCCAGGAGCAGGGCCTCGGGGTCGCGGGCGACCAGCCGCTCCACGCCGTTCCGGTCGTCACTGATGCTCGTGCCCTCGGCGGCCACTTTCCAGAAGGCGAGCACGGCATCGAGGTCATCGGGCCGCGCGGCCCGTATCCGCAAGTCGGTCATGGGCCGATCCCATCACGGAGGCCGGACGCGGGCCCCGTATTCCGTCATGCGGACGGTCACCGGCCGCGCAGCTCACGGACCACGGGAGCGAAGGCCTCGAGGTTCGGCTCCAGCACGGTCAGATACGAGAATCCGAAGCGCTCGCGCCGGGCCCGCACCTGCTCGACGATCTGCTCGACCGTGCCCACCAGGACGACCGGCAGATCCAGGACCTCCCGCTCGGTCAGATGCGGGATCCGGGGCAGCCAGGGCCGGATGGCGGCGCCACGGTCCTCGCTGACGCCGACGATCTGGATCAGCAGGTTGAGCTCGGCGGGTTCCTTGCGGGAGGCGGCCGCCTCCCGGTAGAGCGCGACGCGTTCGTCGAGTTCACCGGCCGTGACCGGCTCCAGAGTGCCGTTCTGCCGGGTGCGCGCGCCCGTGAACGCCGCGATGTCGGCGTGCTCCGCGGCGATGCGGAGCATCCGGTCGCCGTTGGCTCCGATCAGCAACGGCACCCGCGGCTCCGGTGCGGTCGGCGGCTCGGGTGTCCCCGCGCCGGGCCGAGGCGGCACGTGCGGGAGCAGGCCGGGGCCGAGGATCCGCCCCAACTCCTCGACCGTGTGGCGAAGACGGTCGACGCGTTCGCGCGCGGTCCCCCAGGGCAGACCCGCCGTCTCGTGCTCCGCCGGTACGTATCCGGTGCCGAGGCCGAGTTCGAGACGGCCGCCCGTCAGCGCGTTCGTAGTGGCCACCTCACGGGCCAGCAGCGTGGGGTTCCAGAAGCCCGTGTTGAGCACGAACGTGCCCAGCCGCGGCCGCTCGGTCGCCTCGGCGGCGGCGACCAGCGAGGGGAACGGGGCGGGCATGCCCAGATGGTCCGCCACGGTGATCACGTCGTAGCCGAGCTCCTCGGCGCGGCGGCACTTGGCGCGCCACTCGGCGGCGGGCGCCGCGGTGAGCAGGCTGACGCCGAAACGGAACGGGCGCGACATGAACGTTCCCTCCCTGTCGGTGACATGCCCCGGTCCGGTCGGACCGGGGCGAGCCGGTCACTCGTGCGCGATGGCCTCGAGCACGTTCATGCGCGACGCGCGCAGTGCCGGGAGCAGCGCCGCGACGATACCGACGACGGCCGAACCGACCACGACCGCGACGATCGTCGTCCAGGGGATCGCGAGCGCTTTCATGCCCTGCAGCGCGAGCACCTGCTGGACACAGACGCCCCAGATGATCCCCAGCGCCAGTCCGAGGACGGCGCCGAACACGGCGATCACCACCGACTCCAGCCGGATCATCCGGCGCAGCTGGCGCCGGCCGAGCCCGATGGCGCGCAGCAGCCCGATCTCGCGGGTGCGCTCCACGACGGACAGCGCGAGCGTGTTCACCACGCCGAGCACCGCGATGACGATCGCCAGCCCGAGCAGCGCGTACACGAGGTAGAGCAGCACGGCGATCTGGTCGTGGATGAGCTTCTTGTAGTCGGCCTGGTCGCGGACCTGCACCTGTGGGTAGGGCTCGAGGGTCTTCTCCAGGCGGGGGCGCAGCTGGTCCGGGGTGGTGCCCGAGGCCGCGTTCACGTAGAGCGCTGAGTCCTGGCCGCCGGGCACGAACTTCTCGATCGTGCCGAAGCCGATGACGAGCCCGCCCTGCATCCCGAACCCGTCGCTGCCGTCCTGGTCGGTGAGCGCGCCCACCGTCAGCTCGGTCTTGCGGCCTGCGGGGAACTCGACGGGGATCGTGCTGCCGATCCGCGCGTCGTGGTCCTTCGCGAACTCCGCGTCCATGGCGATGCGACCGTCGCCGAGCGCCGCCGCCGTGTCGCCCTGCGCGTACGTGATGTGGGCGACGTCGTCGAGCCGCTCGTCGTAGGCGGAGGCGGCCGTCTCGATCCTCTTGCCGTCCGGCATCCGCACCGCGACCGGAGTGAACCGCTGGCGGACGACGAGCCCGACGCCCTCGGTGGCGCGGACCTTGTCCGTGAGCTCCTTGGAGAACGGGACGAAGTTGTCGTTCTGGATCACGAAGTCGGCGCCGAGCGTCTTGTCGATCTGGTCGTCGAAGGACTTGCTCATGGACGCGCTGGCCACGGACATGCCGCCGACCAGGGCGAGTCCCACCATGAGCGCGGCGGCGGTGGCGCCCGTGCGCCGCGGATTGCGCAGCGCGTTGCGCTGACTCATCCGGCCCACCGGGCCGAAGATCGCCGGGAAGGCGCCTCCCAGCACCCGGATCACCGGCCGGACGAGCAGGGGCCCGGCGATCACCGTCGCGATCAGCGTCAGGACGACACCGAGTCCGAGCAGGGAGGCGGACGTCGATGTCTTCGACGAGGCCGCGCATCCGGCGAGTGCCGCGGCCCCGGCCGCCCCGATGACACCGCCCACCACGGCCCGTACCCGCAACGACCTGCCCACACCCGCGATCTCGGCGTCCGCGAGGGCCGCCATGGGGGAGACGCCCGCCGCGCGCCTGGCCGGGAGATACGCCGCGACGTAGGTGACGCCGACCCCGACGACGTACGCCGCCACGGGAGTTCCCCAGCCGATCACCATCTCGGTGGACTTGAGGTTCATGCCGAATGTGCTCATCAGCTTGATCAGCCCGATCGCCAGCCCGATCCCCGCCGCGAGGCCGAGGGTCGAACCGACCAGACCGAGGAGCAGCGCCTCGGTGAGCACCGACCGGCGCACCTGACGGCGGTCGGCGCCGAGCGCGCGCAACAGGCCGAGTTCCCGGGTGCGTTGGGCGATCAGCATGGAGAAGGTGTTGACGATGAGGAATATCCCGACGAGCACGGCGATCCCCGCGAAGCCGAGCATCACGTACTTGATGACGTCGAGGAATCCGCCGAGTTGGGCGGCTGCCGACTCGGCCTGCTCATCGGCGGTCTTCAAGTCGTACGTCTTGGTGTCGAGTTCGGCGGCGATGCGCTGCTTGAGCTGATCGTCACCGACACCCGGCGCGGCGTCCACGGAGATGCTCGTGGCGACGTCGGGGGCGCCGAGCAGCTTGGTCTGCGCGGTCGGGGTGTCCAGGAAGATCAGCGCGGCACCGGGGTTGGTGGTGGTGAAGGTGGCGATCCCGACGATCCGCACCTGGAACGAGCCGGGCTGTGCCTGCACCGTCAGGGTGTCACCGATACCGAGGTGCTTCTTGTCGGCGGTGTCGGCGTCGAGCAGTGCCTCTCCGTCGCCCTTCGGCTCGTGCCCGGAGGTCAGCTTCACCGGACTGCGTTCGGTGATCTCCCAGTTGGTGACGATGGTGGGAGCGCCTGTCGTCGGTCCGACCGACTTGTTCTCGCTGTCGACGACCGGGGCGTTCTCCACCGACGCGTCCACATGGGTGGAGGCGACTCCGTCGACCTTGGCGATCCGGTCCGCGAGCGAGGCCGGCACCGTCTCCGTGGCGCCGGTCGGAAGCTGTGAGTTCAGGTCGTTCTTCGGTTCCACGGTCACATCGGCCGAGGTGGAGGCGAAGAGCCGGTCGAACGTGCGCGTCACCGTGTCCGAGAAGATGAGACTGCCCGCGACGAAGGCCACGGACAGCACGATGGCCAGTGCCGAGAGCAGCAGCCGGCCCTTGTGCGCGAGAAAGCTTCGCAGTGTCGCCTTGAGCACGCCCGCCTCAGTCCTTGTCGAGGGTTACGTCGCCGGAGCCGCTGTCGGGAGCGGTGCCGCCGGAGCTGCCGGGGGCGGTGCCGCCCTTGCCGGTGACGGGAGCCGGTTCCCCCGTGTCGCCGGAGCGGGCGCCGCCGTCGGAGTCTGTGCCGGGGACGGGGTCACCGGCCGCGCCGCGCCCGCCGTCGTAGGTCACCCGGACCGTGTCGAAACGCTTCATCCGCTCCAGTACGGCCTCCGCGGTGGGGCGCTCCATCTCGTCCACGATGCGCCCGTCCGCGAGGAAGAGGACCAGGTCGGAGTGGGCGGCCGCGCCGGGATCGTGCGTGACCATGACGACGGTCTGGCCCAGCTCGTCGACGGCCTCGCGCAGGAAGCCGAGGACTTCGAGGCCCGCGCGGGAGTCCAGGTTGCCGGTCGGCTCGTCCGCGAAGATCAGCTCGGGGCGGGAGGCGAGCGCCCGCGCACAGGCGACGCGCTGCTGCTGCCCCCCGGACAGCTGGGCGGGCCGGTGCTTCAGCCGGTCGCGCAGCCCGAGGGTGTCGATGACCTGGTCCAGCCACTGCTGATCGGGCTTCTGGCCCGCGATGTCCATGGGCAGCGTGATGTTCTCCGCCGCGTTCAGGGTGGGGATCAGGTTGAACGACTGGAACATGAAGCCGATCCGGTCCCGTCGCAGCCGGGTCAGTTCGCGGTCCTTCAGCCCGGTGATCTCGGTGTCGCCCAGCCACACCTGTCCGGCCGAGACGGTGTCGAGGCCCGCCAGGCAGTGCATGAGGGTGGACTTCCCGGAGCCCGAGGGGCCCATGACGGCGGTGAACCGGCCGCGCGCGATGTCCACGTCGACCGAGTCGAGGGCCAGGACCGCGGTCTCGCCGGAACCGTACGCCTTGGTCAGGCCGCGGGCGCGGGCGGCGATCCCGTCCCCTTCCGCGCGGCCGGGAGAATGCTCGGCAGCAGCTGTGGACAAGACCGCCTCCTCTGTGATGGGTGTCCGGACTCCGCGTCCGGCCCGAGCGTAGTGTGATCGGAGGCACACTCGGTATCCCTCTTGAGTGCCGGATGGTCTCCGCCCCAGGGTGTGGCCCTGATACCGATGTAAGGGGCACTTTCCACCGGAGTTCTCCACCCCCCGGTCCCGGCGGCCCTCTTGCCGGTGCTAGTGATTCCGCGCTAGCTTCGAAGGATGGCGAAGACTCAGCTGAACGTCCGGGTGGACGAGGGCACAGCACGGGCCGCCCGGGAGCGAGCCCTGGAACGGGGGATGAGCGTGAACCGCTACATCGAAGAACTCGTCCGGCAGGACACCGGGGAAGTGGGCCACACCTTCGTGGAGGCCGCCGCGGATTTCATGAAGCAGTACGAGTCCGTCTTCGCCGAGGAGTTCGGCGCGGACCGTGAAGGCACCCGCGAAGGTCGTCGTTGATCCCTTGAGCAGTCTCAGAGTCGATCTTGCCTGGCTCCTCATGATCGCCGAACAGAAAACGCCCGGAGATCCCCAGGTCACCGACTGGGGAGCCCTCGTCGCCGCGGTCAGCCGGCACGAGGCGGAGATCTTCGGCATCCCCGTCTACGACAGCCCGCACGCCCGCGCCGCCGCGCTGCTCCAGCTCCTGCTGCACGTCCCGGCGCTCGAACGCTCCAACGCGATGTTCGCCTCGGCCGTCGCGTACGCCTATCTCGTCGCCAGCGGCCTCAAGGTCGTCACCTCGCCCGAGCAGGTGCGGGAGCTGGCCCGCCTCGTGAAGAACGGCGAGGCCACGGTGCACGACATCACGGACGAACTGCGCCGCTGGAGCCTGTGACGCCGTCCGTGCCCCGCGGCCCGATCCTGCCCGACCGCCTCTAGCCGAGCGGCCGGCGGGCGGTGCCCAGGACGCAGTACGAGGTGGGCAGGCGCGGGCCCTTCTCGGGCATCAGCAGCCGCCGGTAGGGACCCAGTTCGAAGCCCGCCGCACGCAGGGCGGCGATCGGGTCGCGGGAGAGATGGCAGCCGCCGTTCAGCCGCGGCCACACCGTGCGGTCCAGGCCCCGCTGGGCGGACGCCATCACCCGCCCGCCACCGCTGCCGTGCTCGAAGAACCGCACCGTGCCGCCGGGGCGCAGCACCCGCCGGACCTCGGCGAGCGCCCTCGGCACGTCCCGCACGCTGCACAGCACCAGGGAGAGCACGGCGGCGTCGTACGCCTCGCTCTTGACCGGCAGGGCCTCCGCGGCGCCCGGCGCCACATCGACCGGCACCTCGCAGCGCAGCGCCGCCTCCACGGCCAGCTGCCGGAGCAGCCGCTCGGGTTCGATGGCGACGACTTCCGAGACGGTGCCCGGATAGTGCGCGAAGTTCAGGCCGTTGCCCGCGCCGATCTCGATGGCCCGCCCCGACAGCCCGGTGAGCAGCCGGTCGCGTACCCGGCCCATCCCCATCCGGGTCTCGGCGGCGACGCTGACGCGGGCGTAGTAGCGGGCGAACACCGGATGGTGCACGGCCTCCGGAGAGACCTTGCCGGAGCCGGCCGGCCGACGCGACATGAACGGCATGACGGACCTCCCGGGAGGACGGGTCGTACCGGGATTCTCCCCTCAGGAGGTCCGGCGCACGCGCGGGGCATGCCGGCGCCCTCTCCACGAAGGGGCCGCGGCAAGGGGCGCCGACGCCGACGCGCACGCCGACGGGCAGGCGTGCGGCCCTGGTGGCCACGTCCGGGTACACCGGGATGGGGAGACGAACCTCCTCGCTCCCGCCGTGTCACGGGAGCGAGGTGCCCGTCAGATCCTGTGCGCCGCGGCGAAGGCGTCGGCGTTCCAGCGTCCGCCCAACCGATGGTCCAGCCAACTCGGCGCCCCCGTACGGAATTCGGCGGGCGAACGGGCCCCCGCGCCCGCCGGTACCGCGCCCAGCAGGGGCGCCCCGGACACCGCCGGGAGGTCCGCGAGATTGCACCGCATCGCCAGATCGGGGGAGTCCGGCCAGCTGCCGATCACCACGCCCGCGAAGTCCAGCTCCCGGCGCCGCAGTTCACGGGCCGTCAGCTCCGTCGTGTTGAGCGTGCCCAGTCCCGCCGACGCGACGACCAGCACGGGTGCGTCGAGCAGTCGGGCCACGTCCGCCAGCGTCCCGTCCTCGTCGTCGAACCGGACGAGCAGACCGCCCGCGCCCTCGACCAGCACCAGATCGTGCTCGGTGGCCAGCTTGGCCGCGGCCTCCGCGGCCTCCTGCGGAGACACCGGCGCGAGGCCGGCCCGCCGGGCGGCGGTCGCGGGCGCCAACGGCTCCGGATAACGGCCCAGTTCGAGCGTCGTTACGCCACCCGCGAGCCGGGCCACCTCGTCGGCGTCGCCGCGCTCGTGCGGACCTACACCCGTCTGCGCGGGCTTCAGGACGGCCACGGACCGCCCCGCCGCGAGAGCCGTGGCGGCGACGGCGGCCGTGACGACCGTCTTGCCGACCTCCGTGCCCGTCCCCGTGATCACCAGTACCGGCATCTCAACCCTCCCGCGCCGCCGCGCACACCGCGCGGGCGATCCGTGCCAGATCCGTGTCGCCCGTGACGTACGGCGGCATCGTGTAGACGAGGTCGCGGAACGGCCGCAGCCACACGCCCTCGCGCACCGCGGCGGCCGTCGCCGCCCTCATGTCCACCTCGTGGTCGAGCTGGACGACCCCGATCGCGCCGAGCACCCGCACGTCCCGGACACCCGGCAGGGACGCCGCTTCCTCGAGGCCGTCCCGCAGGCCCGTCTCGATCCGCTTCACCTCGGTCCGCCAGTCCTGGCCGAGCAGCAGGTCGACGGACGCGCACGCCACCGCCGCGGCGAGCGGGTTGCCCATGAAAGTGGGGCCGTGCGCGAGCACCGGGACCTCGCCGCGCGAGATGCCGTCGGCCACCCGCGCGGTGCACAGCGTCGCCGCCATCGTCAGATAGCCGCCGGTCAGCGCCTTGCCGACGCACATCACGTCCGGGGTGACGCCCGCGTGGTCCGCCGCGAAGAGCTCACCCGTACGGCCGAAGCCGGTGGCGATCTCGTCGAAGACCAGCAGGACGTCGTGCTCGTCGCAGGCCTCGCGCAGCACCCGCAGATACGCGGGGGAGTGGAAACGCATCCCGCCCGCGCCCTGCACCACCGGCTCCACGATGACGGCGGCGAGCTCGTCCGCGTGCCGCCCGATGAGCTCACGCAGTTGCTCGGCGTACGTCTCCTCGTAGGCGGCAGGCGGCGCCTCGGCGAACACCTGACGCTGGAGCACGCCCTGCCACAGCTCGTGCATCCCGCCCTCGGGGTCGCACACCGACATGGGCTGCCAGGTGTCCCCGTGATAGCCGCCCCGCCAGGTCAGCAGCCGCTGCTTGCCCGGCCGGCCGAGCGAGCGCCAGTGCTGGAGGCACATCTTGACGGCGACCTCGACGGCGACCGAGCCGGAGTCGGCGAGGAAGACGTGCTCCAGCCCCTCCGGCGAGATGTCGACCAGTTGCTTCGCCAGCCGTACGGCGGGCTCGTGGGTGAGCCCGCCGAACATCACGTGGCTCATGCGCTCCAGCTGGCCGCGAGCCGCGTCGTTCAGGACCGGGTGGTTGTAGCCGTGGATCGCCGACCACCAGGACGACATGCCGTCGATCAGCTCGCCGGTACCGTCGGCCAGGCGCAGCCGGACCCCGCTCGCCGACTCCACGACCAGCGGCTCCTGGCGGCCGGGCATCGGCCCGTACGGATGCCAGACGTGCCGCCGGTCGAGGTCGAGCAGTTCCCGTACGGACAGGTCAGGCATTGGGCGCGAGGTCCGTCCCGGCACCGCGGCGGCGCACGGAGACTAGATCCGTGCGGGCCTCGGCGGGTGCCGCTGCCGCTGCCGGAACCGCGGCCGTGGAACCACACACCCCGCCGTCCGCGTGGGACCCGCAGCCGGACTCCGCCTGCGACCCGCACCCGGCGCTGTCGTGGGATCCGCATCCGGCGTCCGCGTGCGATCCGCAGCCTCCGGCGACCGACGCCCGGTGCTCCGGCAGCGTCACCTCGCCCGCGTTCTCCACCTCGAATCCGGCGTCCGCGATCATCTCCAGGTCGGCCTTGCCCGCCTGGCCCTCGCTGGTGAGGTAGTCACCGAGGAAGATCGAGTTGGCGAGGTTCAGGGCGAGCGGCTGGAGGGTGCGCAGATGGACCTCGCGGCCGCCGGCGATGCGGACCTCGACGTCCGGGCAGACGAACCGGACCATGGCGAGGATGCGCAGACAGCGCTGCGGGGTGAGGTTCCACTCCTTGGCGAGCGGGGTGCCCTCGAAGGGGATCAGGAAGTTCACCGGAACGGAGTCAGGGTCGAGCTCGCGCAGCGCGTACACGACGTCCACGAGGTCCTCGTCCGACTCGCCCATGCCCGCGATCAGACCCGAGCAGGCGGACAGCCCCGCGGCGTGCGCCTTCTGGACCGTGTCGACCCGGTCGGCGTACGTGTGGGTGGTCGTGATCTCCCCGTACGTCCCCTCGGACGTGTTCAGGTTGTGGTTGTAGGCGTCCGCGCCCGCCTCGCGCAGCCGTTCGGCCTGGCCGTCGGAGAGCAGGCCGAGGCAGGCGCACACCTCGACGTTCTCGTTCTGGTCCTTGATCGCCTTGATCGTGTCGGAGACCCGGTCCACGTCACGCTCCGTGGGGCCGCGGCCGCTGGCCACCAGGCAGACCCGCTTGGCGCCCCCGGCGAGCCCGGCCGCCGCGGCCCGGGAGGCCTCGTCGGGCTTGAGCCAGGTGTACTTGAGAATGCCCGCCTTGGAGCCGAGGCGCTGCGAGCAGTACGAGCAGTCCTCCGGGCACAGGCCCGACTTCAGGTTGACGAGATAGTTCAGTTTCACCCGTCGGCCGAACCAGTGCCGGCGTACCTTGCCGGCCGCGGCCACCACGTCGAGCACGTCGTCGTCGGAGGTGGCCAGTACGGCCAGCGCCTCGTCGCGGGTCGGCAGCTCGCGCCGAAGCCCCTTGTCCACCAGCGTGTTCAGCAGGTCCATGAGGTCCGATCCTGGACCATGCGACCGCTCTCGGCCAAGGAGAGTTTGCACAACAGAGATGGTTCGACGTGTGGGTATTGCCACATCCTGGGCCGAAGGAGCGACCGCTAGGGTCTGTGCACTGCCTACAAAGCACCCGCCACCGCACTGGCCACGAGCCCCGGAGGACACATGGCGTTCGGCTGGATCGACGAGCAGGCCGAGGCGCGCCGCCGGGCCGGACTCGTGCGTACGTTGCGCGCGCGCCCCGCCGACTCGCCGCTTCTCGATCTCGCGAGCAACGACTATCTCGGGCTCGCCCGCCATCCGGAGGTCACCGAGGGCGCCGCACGGGCCGCTCGCACGTGGGGCGGCGGTGCGACGGGCTCCCGGCTCGTCACCGGCACCACCGAACTGCACGGTGAGCTGGAACGCGAGCTGGCCGACTTCTGCGGCTTCGAATCCGCCCTCGTCTTCTCCTCCGGATACGCGGCCAACCTCGCCGCCGTCACGGCGCTCGCGCCGCACGGCTCGCTGGTCGTCTCGGACGCGGGCAACCACGCCTCACTGATCGACGGCTGCCGGCTGGCCCGCGGCACCACCCAGGTCGTGGGGCACGCCGACCCCGACGGTGTGCGCAAGGCGCTCGGCACCCACGAGGGACCCGCCGTCATGGTCTCCGACACGGTCTTCTCGGTGGACGGCGACGCGGCGCCGCTCGCCGGACTCGCCCTCGCCTGCCGGGAGTACGGCGCCGGACTGGTCGTCGACGACGCGCACGGACTCGGTGTCCTGGGCGATGGCGGCAGGGGCGCCGCGTACGCGGCGGGGCTCGCGGGAGACCCGGACGTCGTCGTGACCGTCACGCTCTCCAAGTCCCTCGGCAGCCAGGGCGGCGCCGTCCTCGGCCCGGCGGCGGTCATCGACCACCTGATCAACGCGGCGCGCACCTTCATCTTCGACACCGGTCTGGCGCCGGCGGCGGCGGGCGCGGCCCTGGCGGCGCTGCGGTTGCTGCGCCGCGAACCAGGGAGGGCGGCACGCGCGCGCGAGGTGGCCACGGCACTGCACACCCGTCTGACGGCGGAGGGCCTCGCCGCGGTACGACCGGACGCCGCCGTCGTCTCCGTGCGGGCACCGTCCCCCGAACGAGCGGTGCGATGGGCGGCCGACTGCCGCGAGGCGGGCCTCGCCGTCGGCTGTTTCCGTCCCCCGTCGGTGCCCGACGGTATTTCGCGGCTGCGGCTGACGGCCCGCGCGGACCTCACCGAGGAGCAGATCGAGCACGCGGTGGACGTGATCAGCCGGAACCGGTGAAGCCGTGAAGCGGTGAACCGGTGAAGCGGTGTGCTGTGCGGGTCAGCTCAGTCCGGTGATGAACCCCTCCCAGACGCCAGGGGCGAACAGCAGGGCGGGTCCGGCCGGGTTCTTGGAATCGCGTACCGCGACCATTCCGGACCAGGGCCCGGAGCCCGGGCGTGCCGTCTCGACGCAGTTGTTCATTCCCGTGCTGCGGCTGCTGCGCAGCCATCGCACGCCGTGCAGTGAGGTACTGGAGGGTACGTACCGAGGCATTGCGGACATGGGGGTGCCTCCTTACGCGCCGTCAGCTATCCCGGCGATGTAGTCCAACGAGTCCTCGGGCGAAAGGGCGTGGAACTGAAGGGCGTTGAAGGCCTCGGTGTAGGCCTGGAGGTCTTCTTTCCGCTCGAGGTAGAGGCTACTCGTCAAGTGGTCGAGAACAACCACATCCAGATCAGTTGTGTTCGGAAATGAGAAAATAACGAAAGGCCCAGTGACTCCGATGTGGGCTCCGGCGGCGAACGGCAGTACCTGCAGCCGTACTTGAGACAGGGTGGCGGCCTCGCGCAGCCGGCACAGCTGGCGTGCCATGACCTCGGGACCGCCGACCTCCCGCCGTAACACCGCTTCGTCCAGCACCGCGGACAGCCTCAGCGGCGGGTCCGAACGCAGCACGTCCTGCCGGGCCAGACGCACCTCGACCAGGGCGTCGAGCTTGCTCTCCTCCAGTCCGTCCACGGCGGCCCGCGTCACCGCTCGGGCGTAGTCAGGCGTCTGCAGCAGCCCGGGTACGACGGAGGTCTCCAGGGTGCGCATGCCGCTGGCCCCCGACTCCAGGCTGATGAAGTCGCGGTACGCGGGCGGGAGCACCCCGCGATACGCGTGCCACCAGTGATGACGGCCGTTGCCCTCGGACCCCGCCAACACGACGAGGAGCTGGCGCAGTTCCTGATCCTCGACGCCGTACGCGTCCAACAGGCGTTCCACATCGGCCGGCTTCACCCCGCTGGTGCCGGTCTCGATGCGGCTCACCTTCGACTGGTGCCAGCCGAGCTGGCGGGCCGCCTGGCCGCTCGTGAGGCCCGAGCCCGCGCGCAGCGCGCGCAGTTCGGCGCCGAGCTTGCGGCGGCGCACCGCGGGACCGTGCTGCATGGCGGTTCTCCTTACCCCCTCCAAGTCGCCCGAATACGCTCTGCCGACGCAGAGTTCACCGCATCGAGCGACAGATATATGCATTACCCGGTGGATCGCACCCGTGACCCGCCCGGTAATGGCAGTCTGGCGCAAGCACCAGTCCGGGACCGTACTCGAACCGTCCGCTCGGTGTCGGGCTCCGGTCCCGTGGGAAAGGGACGACGTCGCCATGGCAGATCACCAGGAAGCATCCGTCACGCTGCGGAGCGAACCCGTCTCGGTTTCCACGGCCCGTAAATTCGTCGCCGAGGTGTTGGCCGAATGGGGCCTGCCGTGCGACTCCGAAGTCGCCGACACAGTACGGCTGATCGTGTCCGAACTGGCTACCAACGCCGTCCAGCACACGTTCGGGCAGTCGCCCACCTTCACGGTCGACGTACGTCTCGACCGGGAGGAGCACCTGAGCATCGGAGTCACCGACAGTCATCCGCGCTTTCCGAAGCGGCTGCCCGCGGCTGTTCAGCAGGACAACGGCCGTGGCATGGTGATCATCCGCTGGCTGGCCGCCGAATGCGGTGGCAGACTCACCGTCCGGCCGACCCGGGAGGGCGGCAAGACGGTCTCCATCGAACTCCCGTGGACGGTACCGGTCCAGCCGGTGACGGCCGGGGGCCCGCAAGAGCCATAGCGCCCGCGTTCGGAGAGGCCGTTTCGGAGCGGGTCGGTGGACCGGCCTTTCGGACAGGCCTTTCGGACAAGGCCTTTCGGACAAGGCCTTTCGGACAAGGCCCTTCGGAGAGGCGATTCCGACCGGGCCTTCGGGCAGGCCCTAGCCTTCCGCGCGATGGCCGAGCCGGTGCTGTCCGGCCCGTCCGAAGGCACCGCGCAGCAGGGCACGGAACGCGTCGGCCGCGGGGGCCGTCACATCCGTCCGGTGGACGACCGAGATCGTACGGCGCAGATCTCCCGGCTCCAGCGACCGCGTCCCCACCGGCGTCGCCGCGGTCGCCGCCACCATCTCCGGCACGACCGCGATCCCGAGCCCGGCGCTGACCAGCGCGCACACCAGCGCGTACCCCGGAGTCGCGACGAGCACCGCAGGCGTGGCACCCGCCCGGGCCAGCGCGGCCTCCACGCCCTGCCGGGGCGGATGGTCCGGGGCCATGCTGATCAGCGGCTGCCCGGCGAGCTCGGCGAGCGGCAGCCGCGCCGATCCGCCCGCGAGGATGTGACCGGGAGCGGTCACCAGCACCAGTTCCTCGACCAGGACCGGCTCGACGCCCACGGACGACGGAAGCGGAACCGGTGCGGCGGGCTGGTAGGTGTGGGTGAGGGCCAGGTCCACCTCGCCGGCCGCCACCGCCGCGATGCCGTGCGGAGGTTCGTAGTCGGCGACCGTGAGCTCCACGTCCGGGTGGGCCCGGCGGAAGGCGCTGAGCACGGGCGGCAGCAGATGGATGCCCGCCGTCTGGAAGGTGCCGAGCCGCAGTGTGCCGCCCGACAGTCCCGCCAGCCGGGCCAGTTCGTGCCGGGCCAGCTCCATCTCGTCGAGGACCCGGCGGGCCCGTGCCACCAGCAGTTCGCCCGCCCCGGTGAGCCGTGTCCCGCGATGGGAGCGCACCAGCAGCGTCGCCCCCGCCTCCCGCTCCAGCTTCGCCACCTGCTGGGACAGCGCCGGCGGGGTGTACCCGAGGCGTTCGGCGGCCCTAGTGATCGACCCCGCCTCGGCGACCGCCACCAGCGCCGCGAGTCGCGTCGGGTCGTACATCGGTTCCTCCCGGGTCCGGCGGCACCGCGCCGGACGCGAAGGACCGTCCGGTCTATACGAATGCTTAAGACCTGCCCAGGATATTCGACATACCTGCTGAAGGCCCGGACCGGGCAGCCTGGGGGCATGGACGCACAGCTGGTCACCTTCACGGGCGTCGCCGCGGGCATGGTCGCCATGCCGGGCGCGGACTTCACCGTCGTCGTACGCAACGCCCTCGTCTCGCGCCGGGCCGGGGTCGCGTGCGCCCTCGGCATCGCGGGCGGGCTGCTGCTCCACACCGCGCTGGCCGTCGCCGGGGTCGCCGCGGTCCTCACCGCCGTACCGGCGCTGTTCCGGACGCTCCAGCTGCTCGGCGGCGCCTATGTGCTGTACCTGGGCCTGCGCACGCTGCGCTCACTGGGGCGTCCGCGTCAGGCGGCGTCCGACGGGGTGGACCCGCGTCCGGGAGAGGCTGTGGCGGGGGAGGAGGGCCCGCGCGCGAGGGCGGTGGGGGAGGCGGACCCGGGCACGCGTCCGCTGCGGCAGGGCTTCGTCACCAACGCGCTCAACCCGAAGGCGCCCATCACGTTTCTCAGCCTGCTGCCGCAGTTCGTTCCGGCGGGCAGCCCGGCGATGCCGCGGACGCTGCTCCTGGCGCTCATCGTGGTCGTTCTGGCCCTGCTGTGGTTCCCGGCGGTCGCGCTGCTCGTGGACCGGCTCGGACGGTGGCTGCGCGGGCCGCGGGCCGCGCGCGCCGTGGAGGCGGTCACCGGCGGCGCCCTCACCGTTCTGGGCCTCGTCCTGGTGCTGGAGCCGTTGAGGAGCTGACCCGGACGTCTCGTCGCGAGGCGGGCGTGCGGGCCTGGTCGGTGGCCGGTGGTCATGGGGAATCAGAAACCGGTCGGGGCCGGGTCGCACACGGTTCACGCGGCAGGTGGCCCCGGGGCGGCGGCGTGGGCCGCCGCCCCGGGGGCAGAGTCAGCTGACCCTGCCGTACCAGACGCTTCTCGTCCAGATCTTCTGGAGCTTCACCACTTCCCCGGTCTTCGGGGAGTGCCAGATCTTTCCCTTCCCGGCGTAGATGCCGACGTGGTACACGTTCCGGCCCGAGTGGAAGAACACGAGGTCACCGGCCTTGCGGTGCGAGGCCGAGACATGGTGCGTCTTGTTGTACTGCGCCGCGGCCGTACGAGGCAGCTTCTTGCCCGCCTTCTTGTACGAGTAGAGCGTGAGCCCGGAGCAGTCGAAGCGGTGCGGTCCCGTGGCGCCCCACTTGTACGGGGAGCCGTGCTTGGACGCCGCGACCTGGAGTGCCTTCGTCGCAGGCGTGGCCGCCTGGGCGTCGGGTGCGACGCCGGGGACCACGAGGCTGCCGCCCACGGCGGCGATGGTGAGCGCCGAGGCCGTACCGGCCCGGGTCCACAGCGACGGGACACGATTGAGCGCAGTCATGCGCAACCCTTCGTCAGCCGCCTGTGAAGGATGACCTGTCGGATTCGGGCTGGCGAAGTTGCCCGGCCGCTGACGCGGCTTCACCCCAAGGTCCGCCCGGATCGCTCCGGCGGACCGTCGTGCTGGGTCCTCCACTCCTGCCGATGCACATCTGTCGACCGGTCATCCGGGCGGCGGCAGGACTCGGCGTCCGCCCGGACCGCCCCGCCGCTGTGGCGGGGGCTTGTCGTCGGAAGGGATCTTCACTCATCAGTGTCGGAAAATCCGAGCGGAACCGGTGTTTTGTGGGCTTACTCACCACTCACCCGTTCGGGTGGACACCCCTCCGTTCGAGGGGGTGTTGGGGACACCGACCATGCCCGCACCTGCGACGAAGGGCTCATCCCGCCTTTCTGCTCCGCGTGTTGCGCAACTTGAAGGGGTCGCAGAAAGGATCGTTCTCTACGCCATCGGGGGGTACACCATCCGGTCCGTTTGAGTCCCGGGCCGGACGGCGCGGAGTCGTGGCGCGTGTCGGCTCCGATGTGGGTGCGTCAACTTCCGGAATCGGGCGGCACGGTGACCCGGGCCGCTCGCCGCTCCCCGTCGAGAACCCGCAGGGCCTGCGCCAGGGTCGGGGCGTGCACCTCGCTCTCGCCCCGCTGGTGCATCAGTGTCAGGGCGTCCCGCAGGGCCACCGCCTTGCCGACCAGCGCCTGAGCCGCCCTCAGGCCGCGATAGGTGTCTCCGGGGCGGGCCGGGTTGATACGGCCGACCAGGTCGACCACGTCGAGGTAGCGGTCGATCAGCTCGGCCTCGGCGCGGGTCAGCGCGGGCAGCGGCGGGAGGTCCGGGATCATCGGCCGCTCACCTCGCGCCGGGAGTGTCGCGCGCGACCTTGCGGCTCGGGACGATCCGGTCGATCAGCCCGTAGGCCAGCGCCGCCGGCGCGTCGAGGATCTTGTCCCGCTCGATGTCCGCCGCGACCCGTTCCGGGCTCTGTCCCGTGTGCCGTACGAGCATCTCCTCCAGTGTCTCGCGGGTGCGCACCAACTCGTCGGCCTGAATGGCCAGATCGCTCGCCTGCCCCTGGATCGGCTCCGGGACCGACGGCTGGTGGATGAGGACGCGGGCTCCCGGCAGGGCGAGCCGCTTGCCCGGAGTGCCGCCGGCCAGCAGGACGGCGGCGGCCGAGGCCGCCTGACCGAGGCAGATCGTCTCGACGTCGCAGGTCACGAACTGCATCGTGTCGTAGATCGCGGTCATCGCGCTGAAGGAGCCGCCGGGGGAGTTGATGTAGAGCGAGATGTCCTGCTCGGGCGCCTGGTGTTCGAGGTACATGAACTGGGCCATCACATCGTTCGCCGAGATGTCGTCGATCGGCGTCCCGAGGAACACGATCCGCTCGCTGAGCAGCTTCGAGTACGGATCCTGCGTCCGGTGCCCCGTGCTGGTGCGTTCGGTGAACTCGGGCAGGACATGGCGGGCGGACGGGCTGGTCATGTCGAGCGCCTCCTCTGGTTCGGCGTATGTAAAAAATGTACAGGACGTACGTCACTGGGGAAGGGGGCCATGCTGAGAGCGAAACGGCGGCCCGCCGGACCGGGAGGCCGTCCGGCGGCGCCCTCTCCCGCCGGGCGGCGGGATCTTGCGCACCCCGTGGTGCCGCCGGGCCCGGTCTAAGCTGGACGTCATGGCCTACGAGATTCCGGTGACGCAAGCCAGGGCTGAGCTCGCCGAACTGATCAATCGCGTCGTGTACGGCGGGGAGCGCGTCGTCGTCACGCGGCACGGCAAGCCGCTCGTCGCCCTGGTCTCCGCCGCCGACCTGGAGCGCCTCGAAGAACTTCAGGAGCCCGCGGACGAGCAGGTGATCAGCGCGCTGTCCAGCGTGCGCGAGGTCGCGTCCGCGCCCCGCGAACGTCAGCGGTTCGGCATCGCCGCGGAGCACCGGGGGCCCAGCGCTTCCTAGCCGCCGGCGGCTCGGCTCGGCTCCCGGCGTGGCCCGTGGGGTGTCCGCCGACGATTCGGCCCGGCACGCGTCCGCGGCAGCGGCACTTCGACCGTGACCGGAAACGCCACCACGACCGGGACGGCAACCACGACCGTGACCGGTATCGCGACCGTCACCGTGACCAGGATCGCGGCCACGGCCATGACCGCGACCCGGACCGTGACCGTGGACCACGACCACGACCACGACCACGACCACGGCCATGACCGCGACCCGGACCGTGACCGTGGACCACGACCACGACCACGACCACGGCCATGACCGCGACCCGGACCGTGACTGTGGACCACGACTGCGCCCTCGCCCTCGCCCCTGCGGTATCCCGTATACGGTCCGGTCCGCTCCGGGGCCGTGGCTCTCCGGGGTGTCGGCGCGGGCGGGCGAGGCGGAACCGGGGAAGCGGGGCGGTCGCTCGTGGGTGGCGGTGTCCGGCCGATCGGCCCCGGAAGGATCACAGGCTGGTTAACGTCCTCGAAACTCCGGCCAACTAGCGTGCGCATCCACGCCACCAGGGGTTTTGGTGGCTGCGGCCACCGGGCCCCGCACGGTCCGGAGCGAGGATGTGAGGTGGGACGCCGTGCAATTGACCCCGCACGAGCAGGAGAGGCTGCTGATCCATGTGGCCGCCGACGTCGCCGAGAAGCGCCGGGCCCGCGGGCTGAAACTGAACCACCCCGAGGCCGTCGCCCTGATCACGTCGCACATCCTCGAGGGCGCCCGCGACGGCCGTACCGTCGCCGAGCTGATGTCCTCCGGGCGCAAGATCCTCACCCGGGACGACGTCATGTCGGGCATCCCCGAGATGATCCACGACGTCCAGGTCGAGGCGACCTTCCCGGACGGCACCAAGCTCGTCACCGTCCACGACCCGATCGTCTGACGGGAGAGCGAGCGCCATGATTCCCGGAGAGATCCTCTTCGCCGATGAGCCCGTCGTCTTCAACGAGGGCCGTGAGGTCACCCGCATGACCGTGCTCAACGCCGCCGACCGCCCCGTCCAGGTCGGCTCCCACTACCACTTCGCCGAGGCCAACCCCGGGCTGGACTTCGATCGCGCCGCCGCGCGCGGCAAGCGGCTCAACGTCGCCGCCGGCACGGCCGTGCGCTTCGAGCCCGGGATCCCCGTCGACGTCGAACTCGTCCCGCTCGCCGGCGCCCGTGTGGTGCCCGGCCTGCGCGGTGAGACCGGAGGTCCCCTCGATGCCTGAGATCTCGCGTGCCGTGTACGCCGACCTGTTCGGCCCGACCACCGGCGACCGCATCCGCCTCGCGGACACCGACCTGCTGATCGAGATCGAGGAGGACCGCTCCGGCGGTCCCGGACTCGCCGGTGACGAAGCGGTGTTCGGCGGCGGCAAGGTCATCCGGGAATCCATGGGCCAGGCGCGCGCTACGCGCGCAGACGGCACCCCGGACACGGTCGTCACCGGTGTCGTGATCATCGACCACTGGGGGATCGTCAAGGCCGACGTCGGCATCCGTGACGGCCGGATCTCCGGTATCGGCAAGGCCGGTAACCCGGACACCATGGACGGTGTCCACCCCGACCTGGTGATCGGCCCCGAGACCGAGATCATCGCGGGCAACGGGCGGATCCTGACGGCGGGCGCCATCGACGCGCACGTGCATCTGATCTGTCCGCAGATCGCCGACGAGGCGCTCGCCTCCGGCATCACGACGCTCGTCGGCGGCGGTACCGGCCCCGCCGAGGGCTCCAAGGCGACCACCGTCACACCCGGCCCCTGGCATCTGGCCCGGATGCTGGAGGCGATGGAGGGGTATCCGCTCAACTTCGGTCTGCTCGGCAAGGGCAACACCGTCTCGCACGAGGCGATGCTGTCGCAGATCCGGGGCGGCGCGCTCGGCCTGAAGATCCATGAGGACTGGGGCTCGACGCCCGCCGCGATCGACGCGGCGCTCACCGTCGCCGACCGCACCGGCATCCAGGTCGCCATCCACACCGACACGCTCAACGAGGCCGGGTTCGTCGCCGACACCCTCGCGGCGATCGGCGGACGCGGCATTCACGCGTACCACACCGAGGGTGCGGGCGGCGGGCACGCGCCGGACATCATGTCCGTGGTCTCCGAGTCGTACGTGCTCCCCAGCTCGACCAACCCGACGCGGCCCTACACCGTCAACACCGCCGAGGAACACCTCGACATGCTGATGGTGTGCCACCACCTGAACCCGGCGGTGCCCGAGGACCTGGCCTTCGCCGAGTCCCGGATCCGGCCGTCGACCATCGGCGCCGAGGACATATTGCACGACCTCGGTGCCATCTCGATCATCTCGTCCGACTCCCAGGCCATGGGCCGGGTCGGAGAGGTGATCATGCGGACCTGGCAGACGGCCCACGTGATGAAGCGGCGCCGGGGCGCGCTGCCCGGTGACGGCCGCGCGGACAATCACCGGGTCCGTCGCTATGTCGCCAAATACACCATCAATCCGGCGCTCGCCCAGGGCCTCGCGCGGGAGATCGGCTCCGTCGAGACCGGCAAGCTCGCCGACCTCGTGCTGTGGGAGCCCGCGTTCTTCGGGGTCAAGCCGCACCTCGTCATCAAGGGCGGAATGATCGCGTACGCGCAGATGGGCGACGCCAACGCGTCGATCCCGACGCCTCAGCCGATCCTGCCCCGGCCGATGTTCGGAGCGATCGGGCGGGCCCCGGCAGCGAACTCGTTCAACTTCGTCGCGCCGCTCGCCATCGAGGACGGGCTCCCGGAACGGCTCTCGCTCGGCAAGCGGTTCGTGGCCATCGACTCGACGCGGGCGGTCACCAAGGCCGACATGCGGGAGAACGACGCACGGCCCCAGGTGCGGATCGACCCCGACAGCTTCGCCGTGCACATCGACGGCGAACTCGTCGAGGCGACTCCGGCCGCCGAACTGCCCATGGCCCAGCGTTACTTCCTCTTCTGATGTCCCGGGCAGCGCTTCTCGTCCTGGCCGACGGCCGCTTTCCCGCCGGAGGGCACGCGCACTCCGGCGGGGCCGAGGCGGCCGTCAAGGCCGGGCGGATCACCGGAGCGGCGACCCTGGAGGACTTCTGCAGGGGCCGGCTGCACACGACCGGACTCGTCGCGGCCGCACTGGCCGCGGCGGGTGCGCTCGGGATCGATCCGTCGGCCCTGGACGCGGCCGCCGACGCCCGCACGCCCTCGCCGGCGCTGCGGGCCGCCGCGCGTCGGCTCGGACGGCAGCTCATGCGGGCGGCCAGGGCGACCTGGCCCTCCGCCGAACTGGACGCGCTGGCACGGGAGTTCCCCAAGGGCTCCCATCAGCCGGTGGTACTGGGTGTGGCGGCGCGCGCTGCCGGACTGGGGCCCGAGGACGCCGCGTACTGCTCCGCGTACGAGTGCGTCAGCGGGCCGGCGTCGGCGACGGTGCGGTTGCTGAGTCTCGATCCGTTCGACGCGACGGCCGTACTGGCCCGCCTCGCACCGGAACTCGACGTCGTCGCCCACGCCGCGGCCGGTGCGGCGCGGCGGGCTCTCGACGACGGGGTCGAGGCGCTGCCCGCGGCGTCGGCACCGCTGCTGGAGATCAGCGCGGAGGCACACGCGGCCTGGCCGGTACGCCTCTTCGCGTCGTAGGAGTCCTCGCTTCCGGGGCAGCCGCCCCCACACCCCCGCCGTCGGCCCGAACGGCCCGGTCCGTGAACGCCGGACAGGCCGCCTCGCGTCGGCGCGGACCGAATGAAGTTGGAGCCGTACCGTGCACCTCGACCACACGCACCACGGGCCGTCCGCGATCAGCGCCGACGCCCACCGCCCCGACGGCTCGCGCCGTGCCCTGCGGATAGGGCTCGGTGGCCCCGTCGGTTCGGGGAAGACCGCCACCGTCGCCGCGCTCTGCCGGGCGTTGCGCGACGAGCTGTCCCTCGCCGTCGTCACCAATGACATCTACACCCGCGAGGACGCCGAGTTCCTGCTGCGGGAAGCGGTGCTGCCGCCCGAGCGGATCACGGCCGTGGAGACGGGCGCCTGTCCGCACACGGCGATCCGGGACGACATCTCCGCGAACCTCGAGGCGGTCGAGGACCTGGAGGACGAGATCGGGCCGCTGGATCTGATCCTCGTGGAGTCCGGGGGCGACAACCTCACCGCGACCTTCTCCAAGGGGCTGGTCGACGCGCAGATCTTCGTGATCGACGTCGCGGGCGGGGACGACATCCCGCGCAAGGGCGGGCCGGGTGTCACGACGGCCGACCTGCTCGTCGTGAACAAGACCGACCTGGCACCGTACGTCGGGTCCGACCTGGGCCGGATGGCGGCCGACGCCAAGGCGCAGCGGGCCGAACTCCCCGTGGTCTTCCAGTCGTTGCGGACCGAGGGCGGGGTCACGGCGGTCGCCGGCTGGGTGCGGGAACGGCTCAGCGCGTGGACGGCATGACGACGGCGGGGGTGCGCGCCACCGCGCGGATCGAGGCGCGGGACGACGGGCGGGGCGGGACGTCGCTGCCCGTACTGGACGGGGAGGGGCCGCTCGCCCTGCGCCGGGTGCGGAGCAGCGGGTCCGAGGCGACCGTGATGCTGGTCGGGGCGATGAGCGGACCGCTCGGCGGCGATCACCTCACCGTCGAGGCGCGGGTCGGTCCGGGCGCGCGACTGCGGGTCGGCTCGGCGGCGGCCACCATCGCCCTGCCGGGTCAGGCCAAGGGCGAGGCCCGCTACGACGTGCGCCTCGATGTCGCCGACGGAGGCGAACTGGTGTGGCTGCCGGAGCAGTTGATCTCCGCCGGTGGCAGTGAACTGTCCGTCTCCTCGTGCGTCGACCTCGGGCTCGGGGCCCGGCTCGTCTTCCGGGAGGAGCAGGTTCTCGGGCGGGTGGGTGAGGAACCCGGGCGGCTCACCAGCCGTCTCACCGTGCGACGCGACGGCCGGGCCCTGCTCGACCAGGAGTTGGCGTGCGGTCCCGGCGCACCCGGTGGCTGGGACGGGCCCGCCGTCCTGGCGGGCCATCGGGCCATCGGGCAACTCGTCGTCGTACGACCGGAGTTCGAAAAGGAGATGCCGTCGGCGCGACTGCTGGGAGAGTATGCCGCGCTGACCCCGCTGGCCGGGCCCGCCGTGCTGGTGACGGCACTCGCCCCCGACGCGCTGTTGCTGCGCCGGGTGCTGGACGGGGCGCTGCGTGAACTCGCTGAGACCGGCAGTCCGCGCGCGCCTGAAGTCAACAGCCGTTGAACGAAGGCTGGTTCGCGGTACATTCACCGCTCAACGGAACAAGGCGTACCGGCTATCGGATTAGTAAAGAACCCCGGTCACATCTGTTCTCAGGGACCTCACAGCGGCAAGGATCCCCGTATCAATCGCAACGATGTACGGGGAGGTACCCACTTGAGGTCCAAGAGACCGACAAGACGGGTGACAGCGCTCGGTTCGGCCGGAGCACTCGTCACGGCGACCCTGATAGCCGGAGCCGTCGCGGCCCCGTCGGCCACCGCCGACTCGCGCCACGGTCAGGGCTACGGTCAGAGCCGCGAGCAGCGCGGCGCGGCCGTCGCCGCCGAGCGGGCCGCCAAGGCCGGGATCGACTGGCAGGACTGCCCGGCGGACTGGGGCTTCGAGAAGCCGATCCAGTGCGGCTGGGTCAGCGTGCCGCTGGACTACGCCCGCCCCTACGGCAAGCAGATCAAGCTGGCCGTGGACCGCATCGGGAACACCGGTACCAAGGAGGAGCGCCAGGGCGCGCTCGTCTACAACCCGGGCGGCCCCGGCGGTTCGGGCATGCGCTTCCCGCGCCGTGTCACCACCAAGAGCCCGCTGTGGGCGAACACCGCCAAGGCCTACGACTTCGTGGGCTTCGACCCGCGTGGTGTCGGCCACTCGGCGCCCATCTCCTGCATCGACCCGCAGGAGTTCGTCAAGGCGCCCAAGGCGGACCCGGTCCCGGACTCCGAGGCCGACAAGCGAGCCCAGCGCAAGCTGGCCGCGGCGTACGCGGACGGCTGTGCCGAGCGCAGCGGCAAGGCCGTGCTGGCGCAGATGACCACGCCCAACACGGCACGCGACCTCGATGTCATCCGGGCCGCGCTCGGTGAGAAGAAGCTCAACTACCTGGGCGTCTCGTACGGCACGTACCTCGGCGCCGTCTACGGCACGCTGTTCCCGGGCCACGTGCGCCGCATGGTCGTCGACAGCGTCGTCAACCCGGCGCGCGACAACATCTGGTACCAGGCCAACCTGGAGCAGGACATCGCCTTCGAGGGCCGCTGGAAGGACTGGGAGGACTGGGTCGCCAAGAACGACGCCACGTTCCACCTCGGCGACACCCGCGCCAAGGTGCAGGACCAGTGGCTGAAGCTGCGCGCCACCGCGAAGAAGAGCCCGCTGGGCGGCGTCGTCGGCCCCGCCGAGCTGATCTCCTTCTTCCAGAGCGCCCCGTACTACGACTCGTCGTGGGTGCCGGTCGCCTCGGTGTTCAGCAAGTACGTCGCGGGTGACACCCAGGCGCTCGTCGACGCCGCGTCCCCCGACCTGTCCGACACGGCCGGCAACATCTCCTCGGAGAACGGCAACGCCGTGTACACGGCCGTCGAGTGCACCGACGCCCAGTGGCCCACCAGTTGGAAGAAGTGGGACCGGGACAACACACGGCTCCACGCGCAGTATCCCTTCATGACCTGGGCGAACGCGTGGATGAACCTGCCGTGCGCCACGTGGCCGGTCAAGCAGCAGACCCCGGTGAACGTGAGGACCGGCAAGGGTCTGCCGGCCGTCCTGATCGTGCAGTCCACGAATGACGCCGCCACGCCGTACGTCGGCGCCGTCGAACTGCACAAGCGGTTCAAGGGCTCCCGCCTGATCACCGAGCAGGGCGCGGGCTCGCACGGTGTGACCGGTCTGGTCAACCCGTGCATCAACGGGCGGGTGGACTCCTACCTGCTCACCGGCAAGACGGACGCCGCCGACGTGACGTGCGCGCCGCACGCCACTCCGCAGCCGTAGTCCCGCTGCGCGAGGGGGCGGCCGGTCCGACCGGCCGCCCCCTCGGTCGTACGTGTCACATCGCCGCCTCAGGACGCGAGCCAGGCGTCCTCGGCCGCGTAGTCGAACAGATCCCCGTAGTTCCTGAACATCGCGGGATACGCCTCACGCCAGTCCCGTCCCGCGAGCTGCCGCTCGATCGAGGCGATCGTCTCCGGGAGCGTGTCGGCGTACCGGATCACGGGGCGATGCCCCAACTCCCGCTCGGCGGCGCTCATGTCGCAGATCACGGGCTGGGGGACCGACCAAGGGGTGTCGCCCACGGTGGGGGACGGGGGAGGCCCGTCGACGAGGACGTCCTCCGTCCGGGCGCCCATCACCGTGTCGATGGCCCGCGCGATCTCCGCGACGGTCGGCGCCTCGGGGTCGCACGCGTTGAGGACGCGCGAGCCCGGTCGCGCGGCGGCCAGGCGGATCAGCTCGGCGAGGGTGTGGACGCTCACCGGATGGAAACGGCTCGCGCCGCCGAACGCGAGGATCCGCCTGCGGCGGCCGTCGAGATTGCGCTTGACGACATACAGCTCGCGGGGTGTGCGGCCGTACGGGCCGTGGACGGCGCCCGCCCGCAGCAGCGTCGTCGGCAACCGGTCGCCCGCCGCGAGGAGTTCACTCTCCAGGGCCACTTTGCGCGTGCTGTACGTGGACTCGCCGGGCGGGACGGTCCGTTGGCTCTCCGGGATCGGCACCGGATACGCGGGGAAGCCGTCCGGCTCGGACTGGGTGTCGAAACCGCGCCCCTTGCCGTCCTCGTACACCGACACGCTGGAGATGACGACCGCCGAGCCGATCCGGCCGGCGAGCGCCGTCAACTGCCGTGCGTGGCCGGCTCCGTACGCCACGATGTCGACCAGCGCGTCGCAGCCGTCACCGACCGCCGTGGCCAGTGCGGTGGCGTCGTCCCGGTCCAGCGCGGCCGTGCGCACCTCGGCGGGCCAGCCGCCGTCGCGGCCGCCGCCGCGCGACGCGGCCGTCACGTCCCAGCCGTCCCGTGCGAGCGCGTCCACGGCCGCGCGCCCGATCTGCCCTGTCGCTCCGATCACCACAGCACGTCTCATACGTAAGAAACGTACAGGACGTACGTATGAGTTCCCCGTTGGGTCAACTTAGCGGCATACGAGGAAACTTGCGCCCTGCCTCGGCCTTCTCCGCCGCCTTCTCCGCGGCCTCCTCCGCCTTGACGACGGCCGCGTACCGGTCGACGTACTCCTGCTCGGAGAGGGTCAGGATCGCGTACATGATCTCGTCGGTGATGGCGCGCAGGATGGCCTTCTCGTTCTCCATCCCGGCGTAGCGAGAGAAGTCGAGCGGCTTGCCGAAGCGGATCACCACGGGGTGGATCCGCGGGAGCTTCCTGCCCGGGGGCTGCGCCTCGAACGTGCCGATCATCGCGCAGGGGATGACCGGGGCCTGGGCCCGCAGGGCCATCACCGCGACGCCGACCTTGCCCTTGTAGAGCCGTCCGTCGTGCGAGCGGGTGCCCTCGGGGTAGATGCCGAGCAGCTCGTCCTTGCGCAGTACGCCGAGCCCCTCGCGGATCGCGGCCTGCCCCGCCTCCTTGCCGGAGCGGTCCACCGGAATCTGGCCGACGGCGCGGAAGAAGGCGGCCGTCAGCCGCCCCTTGATACCGGGCCCGGTGAAGTACTCGGCCTTCGCGAGGAAGGTGATCCGGCGCTTCAGGATCGCCGGCATCAGGAAGTGGTCCGCGAAGGACAGGTGGTTGCCGGCCACGATGGCCGGGCCCGACGACGGAATGTGCTCAAGGCCCTCGATCCGAGGCCGGAAGACCAGTCTCAACAGTGGACCCAGAAGCACATATTTGAGCACGTAATAAAACACTGGGGCGCTCCTCATTTCCCCCGGGGAGCGATCAGTGTAGGCGCGGCCGTCGCCGGGCGTAACCAGTGCGGTGTCACCCTCTGTGGCCTCTTGGCCGGTATCAGACCCCTTGCGTCAGCACTTTCTCAAGGGCCCCTAGAGCCGACTGGAGTTCCTCGGCCGTGATGGTGAGCGGCGGCGCCAGCCGGATGGTCGAACCGTGCGTGTCCTTGACCAGAATCCCCTCGTCCATCAGGCCCTGGCTGATCTCGCGGCCCGTGCCGATGGAGGGGTCGATGTCGACGCCCGCCCACAGCCCGCGCGAGCGGAAGCCCTCGACACCCCGGCCCACCAGGGCCGTCAGCCCGTCCCGCAGGAGGACGCCCAGCTCGGCCGCCCTGCGCTGGTACTCACCGGTCTCCAGCAGCCCGACGACCGCCGAGCCGACCGCCGCGGCCAGCGGGTTGCCGCCGAAGGTGGAGCCGTGCTCACCCGGGCGCAGCACCTCCATCACGTCCCGGCGTCCGACGACCGCGGAGACCGGCACGATGCCGCCGCCGAGCGCCTTGCCGAGCAGCAGGAGGTCGGGGACGACCGACTCGTGTTCCACCGCCAGGGTGGTGCCGGTACGCCCGAGGCCGGACTGGATCTCGTCCGCGACGAACAGACAGCCGGTGCGGCGGGTGAGCTCGCGGACGCCGGCGAGATAGCCGTCGTCCGGGATGACCACGCCCGCCTCGCCCTGGATGGGCTCGAGCAGCACCGCGGCCGTCGTCTCGTCGATCGCCGCTTCGAGGGCGGCCAGGTCGTTGTACGGCACGACCCGGAAACCGGGCGTGAAGGGGCCGAAGCCGGTACGGGCCGTCTCGTCCGTGGAGAAGCTGACGATCGTGGTCGTACGGCCGTGGAAGTTGTCCGCCGCCACCACGATGGTGGCCCGGTCGGGTTCGACGCCCTTCACCTCGTACGCCCATTTGCGGGCCACCTTGATGGCGCTCTCCACCGCCTCCGCGCCCGTGTTCATCGGCAGGACCATGTCCAGGCCGGTCAGCTCGGCCAGGGACTCGGCGAATCCGGCCAGCCTGTCGTTGTGGAAGGCCCGCGAGGTGAGGGTGAGACGGTCGAGCTGGCGGTGCGCGGCCTCGATCAGCACCGGGTTGCGGTGGCCGAAGTTGAGGGCCGAGTAGCCCGCCAGCATGTCGAGGTAGCGGCCGCCCTCGACGTCCTCGACCCAGCTGCCCTCGGCGTGCGCGACGACCACGGGCAGCGGGTGGTAGTTGTGCGCCAGGACGGGAGCCTCGGCCCGGATCAGTTCGTCGGAGCTGCGCGTACCGGCGACGGCGGACGCAGTCGTACGGGCGGGAGCGGTCATGAACGGATCTCCTGAGTGCAGCACTTGATGCCTCCGCCGGCCTTCTGGAACTCCGAGAGGTCGACGGGGACGGGGACGTAGCCGTGGCGGACGAGCTGATCGGCGAGGGCCTCGGCGCGCGGCGCGATGAAGACATGACGCCCGTCGGAGACCGAGTTGAGGCCGAAGGCGAAGGCGTCGTCGCGGGTCGCGTGAACCGCGTCCGGGAACAGCCGGGCCAGCACCTCGCGGCTGCCCGGCGAGAAGGCCTCCGGGTAGTAGGCGATGTTGTCGTCGTCGAGGACGAAGAGCGCGGTGTCCAGGTGGTAGAAGAGCGGGTCCACCAGCTGAAGGCTGATCACGGGGACGCCGAAGAACTCCTGGACCTCGCGATGGGCCTCGGGCGTCGTGCGGAATCCGGTCCCCGCGAGGACGTACCGGCGCGTCGGGACGAGATCCCCCTCGCCCTCGCACACCGACTCGGGGCGGTAGACGTCGAAACCGGCCGCCTTGAACCAGGTCTCGTACGCGGTGGACTCGGGGCGGCGCTCCGGCGCGTGGAAGGACGAGCCGAAGACACGGCCCTCAAGGACGAGCGCGCAGTTCGCGGCGAAGACCATGTCGGGAAGACCGGCGACCGGTTCGACGGAGTCGACGGTGTGGCCGTGCGCGCGATAGGCGCTGATCAGCGCGTGCCACTGATCGCGCGCGAGATCGACGTCCACGGGGGTGTCGGGACGCATCCAGGGGTTGATCGCGTACTGCACGGCGAAGTGTCTGGGTTCGCAGACGAGAAAGCGCCGAGGGCGCGGCACACGGCTGTCGGGCACAGAGAGGTTCCTCCGCTTCCTGCGGTGTCGGCTGGTGGGATGCCTCCACGGTAAGAAACGGGGGATACGGGCGACAAGCGTCGAGAGCTGCGCGTATACGCAGTACTGCTGCGTGATCGGCTGGGTCAGCGCACGTTTCCTGCGTCGTCCGGGGCTGCGTATGTCGCCCCGGCCTCCGGAGCCTCGGGCAGCAGATGGGACAGCACCATGTAGCTGATCGTCTTCCGGATGAACGGCTCCACCCGGATGCGCTCCAGGATCTCCTCGAAGTGCTCCACATCGACGGCCCGCACATGCAGCAGCGCGTCCGCGCCCCCGGTCACCGTCATCGCCGCGGTGATCTCCGGATGGTTGCGCACCACCTCCGCGAGCCGCCGGGGCGGCGCCGCACCCTCGCAGTACACCTCGACGTACGCCTCCGTGCGCCAGCCGAGCGCCACGGGCTTCACCGTGGCCGTGAACCCGGTGATCACGCCCGTCTCGCGCAGCCGGTCGACCCGGCGCTTGACCGCCGTCGCGGACAGCCCGATCGCCGCGCCGATCTCCGCGAAGCTCGTCCGGGCATTGGCCATCAGAGCCGTGATGATCTTGCGGTCGAGCTCGTCGAACATCGCGGGCTTGCTGTTCATGGCCGCACTGTATCCAGCGACAGCCTCCACCCGGCCGGGGACGACGCCGGGGACGACGTCCATGTCCCGCACATGTCCAGCCGTGGCAATCGCTCTTACACTCCACTCTCATGCTGCGCGCGCTCGCCGTCGACGACGAACAACCGTCCCTCGAGGAACTCCTGTATCTGCTGAACGCCGATCCCCGGGTCGGCAGCGCCGAGGGAGCGAGCGACGCGACCGAGGCGCTGCGCCGGATCAACCGGGCCCTGGAGTCCGGACCCGGCGGGCCCGAGGCGATCGACGTCGTCTTCCTCGACATCCACATGCCCGGCCTGGACGGGCTCGACCTGGCCCGGCTGCTCGGCGGGTTCGCCCAGCCGCCGCTCGTCGTGTTCGTGACCGCCCACGAGGGCTTCGCCGTGCAGGCCTTCGACCTCAAGGCCGTGGACTACGTCCTCAAGCCCGTACGCCGCGAACGGCTCGCCGAGGCGGTACGGCGGGCCGTCCAGCTGCGGGGCACCGCACCCCTGATCCCCGTCCACGAGCCCGACCCCGACCACATATCCGTCGAACTCGGCGGAGTGACCCGCTTCGTGGCCGTCGAGGACATCACCCATGTCGAGGCGCACGGCGACTATGCCCGGCTGCACACCGCGCAGGGCAGCCACCTGGTGCGCATCCCGCTGTCCACCCTCGAGGAACGCTGGCGTCCCCGCGGCTTCGTCCGTATCCACCGGCGCCACCTCGTCGCGCTGCGCCACATCGGCGAACTCCGCCTGGACGCGGGCGCGGTGAGCGTCCTCGTCGACTCCGTCGAACTCCAGGTCAGCCGCCGTCACGCCCGCCAGCTGCGCGATCTGCTGCTGCGCCGGACCACGAGCTGAGGAGGACGGCGTGCCGCAGGACCCCACCGAACGCCGCGTGACCGTCACCGGAGCACCCCGGCGCACCCTCCCTCACGCTCGGCTTCGCTCGCGCGGGCGCTACCCCCAGGCGTCCGGCTCCTACCGGCCGAGGACCGAGATCGACGAACAGACCACCCTCGGCCACACCTATGTCCGGTCCCTGATGCGCAGTCAACTCCGCGTGGCGCTGACGGTGTTCGCCGTCCTGGTGCTGCTCGTCGGCCCGCTCCCGCTGGTCTTCGCCGCGATGCCGGACGGCGCGACCCTGGAATGGGCCGTCCTCGGTTTCTGCGTGTACCCGCCGCTGGTGCTGCTCGCCCGCTGGTACGTACGGCGGGCGGAGCGCAACGAGAAGGACTTCGTGCGCCTGGTCGAGGACCGCTGAACCGTGAACGAGAACTACTCCGTTCCCGCGGTCGCCCTCGTCGTCGTCGCGACCGTCCTGGTCGGCGCGTTCGGGCTGCGCATCTCCCGGACCACCTCCGACTTCTACGTCGCCTCGCGCACCGTCGGCCCCCGGCTCAACGCGGCCGCGATCAGCGGCGAATACCTCTCCGCCGCCTCCTTCCTGGGCATCGCCGGCCTGGTTCTCGTCCAGGGCCCCGACATGCTCTGGTACCCCGTCGGGTACACCGCCGGCTATCTCGTCCTGCTCCTCTTCGTCGCGGCTCCGCTGCGCCGCTCCGGCGCCTACACGCTGCCGGACTTCGCGGAGGCCCGGCTCGGCTCCCAGGCGGTCAGGAGGCTCGCCGGGGCCTTCGTCGTCGGTGTCGGCTGGCTCTATCTGCTGCCCCAACTACAGGGCGCGGGGCTGACGCTGGCGGTGCTGACCGACGCGCCCGACTGGTTCGGCGGGGTGCTCGTCGCCGTCGTCGTGGTGGCCACGGTCGCCGCCGGCGGCATGCGCAGCATCACCTTCGTCCAGGCCTTCCAGTACTGGCTCAAGCTCACCGCCCTCCTGGTCCCCGCGCTCTTCCTGATCCTCGCCTGGCAGTCCCACGGCACCCCCCGCGACGCCTTCGACGAACCCCCGACCTTCCGCGAGCGGCGCCTCGTCCAGGTCGACGCCACGCTCGACCTGAAGCTGTCCCGGCCGCTGACCGTCACCGCGACGGGCACCGTCGACGGCCGCCGGTACGAGGACACACGCGTCCGGCTCCCGCCGGGCTCCCACCACATCGAGCGCGGTACCCGGCTGACTTTCGCGCAGGGCGACCCGGTCCCGGCGGCCGACCGCGGCAGCAACGGCGCCATGTCGACATCGCTGGCCGCCGGACGGGAGGAACGCCCGCTGTACGCCACCTACGGGCTGATCCTCGCCACCTTCCTCGGCACCATGGGGCTGCCCCACGTCGTCGTCCGCTTCTACACCAGCCCGCACGGTGTCGCCGCCCGCCGCACCACCGTCGCCGTCCTCGGCCTGATCGGCGCCTTCTACCTCCTCCCGCCCGTCTACGGAGCGCTGGGCCGCCTGTACGCCCCCGAACTCAGCCTCACCGGCGACGCGGACGCCGCCGTACTCCTGCTGCCCGACCGGATGATCGGCGGAGTCGGCGCGGACCTCCTCGGGGCGCTCGTCGCGGGCGGCGCCTTCGCCGCGTTCCTGTCGACCGCGTCCGGACTGACCATGGCGGTCGCGGGCGTGCTCACCCAGGACGTGCTGCCCTCCCGCGGCGTACGGCACTTCCGGCTCGGCACCGTGCTGGCGATGGCCGTGCCGCTCGCCGCGAGCGTGCTGGTGGGCGGGCTGCCCGTCGCCGACGCGGTGGGGCTCGCGTTCGCCGTGTCCGCCTCCTCCTTCTGCCCGCTGCTGGTGCTGGGCATCTGGTGGCGGCGGCTCACCCCGCCGGGGGCGGCCGCCGGAATGCTCGTCGGCGGCGGTGCGGCACTCGTCGCCGTCGGCGCGACCATGGCCGGCTATCCGGGCACGGGGCCCTTGCACGCGCTGCTCGCCTGGCCTGCGCTCTGGTCGGTGCCGCTCGGCTTCGTGACCATGGTGCTGGTGTCCCTGGCCACCGCCACCCGGGTACCCCCCGGGACGGCGGCGATCCTGGCCCGCTTCCACCTCCCGGAGGAACTCACGGACGGCCAGATCCGCGCGGCCGTGAGCGGGACAGCGAGCGCGGCCGCGGGCGCGAAGGAGTCCGGTGCATGAGGGATTCGGCCAACGGGATACGAGGTGAGGGGTGTTCGCCGGGCGTGTGGCAGGGCGGCGGCCTCCGAGAGGGCTGCGCGGCTACGGCCACGGCTACGGCTGTGCGGGTGGGCCGGAGGCCGGGCCGCGGTGTGAGGGCCCCTGCGGGGGTGCGACAGGTCGGCGGTCGCCGAGGCGGTCGCATGGGCGCGGATTCGCGAGCGGGGGTGACCGGAGTGCGAGGTGAGTCTCTTGCCCGGGGCAGGGCGGGACCGACGGTGGTACGGGCGTGGCTCCGCGGCCGCGGTGGTGACCGACGCTCGCCGGGGCGGACGTTCGCGCGCGGTCTCGCGGGCGGGGCGGTGACCGGGTGAGTGGATTCCTCGCCGGGCTCTGTGTCGCCGTGCTCCCCTTGCTGACAGCCGGGTTCTGGCTCGGCAGGCGCACCGCGCGGCCCGAGAGCCTCGGCGGGCTCGGCACGCCGGTCGAGCACGCCACCTTCCAGACCCTGCACACCGCCTCGCTGGCCGCGCCCCCGCTCCGCGCGGGACTCACCGAGGAGACGGCCCGCCGGTCGGCCCGGCGGCTGCGCACCCTGCTCGGCACGGACGCGCTGTGCCTCACGGACCAGGAGACGGTCCTCGTCTGGGACGGTGTCGGGGCCCACCACCGCACCGAGATCATGGAACGGCTCGGTGCCCCGCTGGAAACCGGCCGGGGCGAGGCCTTCCGGCTGACCTGCGACGAGCCCGACTGTCCGCTGCGCTGGGCCGTCGTCGCACCGCTCACCGTCGACGAACGGGTGCACGGAGCGCTCGTCGCCTGCGCGCCCCGTGAGTCGGCCGTCCTCGTACGCGCCGCGGGCGAGGTCGCGCGCTGGGTCTCCGTCCAGTTGGAGCTCGCTGACCTCGATCAGTCACGGACCCGGCTGATCGAGGCCGAGATCAAGGCACTTCGCGCCCAGATATCCCCGCACTTCATCTTCAACTCGCTCGCCGTGATCGCCTCGTTCGTCCGCACCGACCCGGAGCGCGCCCGCGAACTCCTGCTGGAGTTCGCCGACTTCACCCGCTACTCGTTCCGCAGGCACGGCGACTTCACCACCCTCGCCGACGAACTCCACGCCATCGATCACTACTTGGCGCTCGTCCGGGCCCGCTTCGGCGAGCGGCTGTCCGTCACCCTGCAGATCGCGCCTGAGGTATTGCCGGTCGCGCTGCCCTTCCTCTGCCTTCAGCCCCTGGTGGAGAACGCCGTCAAACACGGCCTCGAGGGCAAGACCGACAAGAGCCACATCAGCATCACCGCGCGCGACGCGGGCGCCGAGGCACTGGTCGTCATCGAGGACAACGGCGCCGGCATGGACCCCGAACGGCTGCGCCGCATCCTGTCCGGAGAGGGCAGCCCCTCCGGGGGGATCGGGCTCTCCAACGTCGACGAACGGCTGCGCCAGGTGTACGGGGACGATCACGGCCTCGTCATCGAGACCGCGGTGGGGGCGGGAATGAAGATCACCGCCCGGCTCCCCAAATACCAGCCGGGCGTGCACTCGGCGGCACGCCGACCATGACCGGCGCGGACGGCGGTCCGGGGCCGGGGAGTGGCCGAGGCGGTGGGCCGGGGCCCTGCGGACTCCCGGCCGAGGCCGCGGGCGCGACCCCGGGAACTGCGCGGCCGGAGCGGTAGCGGGGCTCAGGCGCTGCGTGAGGCCACCATCCCCAACGTGATCAGGCCGAGTACGACCCAGCCGAACCACAGCCAGCCGTTACTGCCCAGCGCCACCGTGTAGGCCGTCACCATGACGAGCCCGCCCACGGTGAGCACCCCCATCGTCTTCGTCGTACCGGGCATCGCAACACCCTCCTCCAGGCGGGTCCGCGACGCGGGCCGTGGCCTTTGGGGCCATTTTCACCCGGAGGGACGAGGTTCGCCAGGGCCCCGGGGACTACTACGCTCCCTGCGGCGGTCGTTGGCCTTCCTCGATCGAGCAGATCACCAGGTAGTACGGCCGGGCCCACACACCCGTACTGCGCAGGCCATGACTCCAGTGCGTGGCGGAGTCGTAGCCGTAGCGCTCCGGTGGCGCGTCGACCGCGCACTGGTCGTTCGCCTGCTCCAGCGCGTCCGTCCCGGACCGGTACACGCTCAGGTGGGTGATCTCGACGACTTTTCCCTGATGCTCCTTGTCGCAGGCGACCAGCTCGAAGTGCGTACTGACCCGCGCCTCGCCGCTCACATGGCCCAGACAGTCGTCCCGCTGCATCTGCGTCGCGTCCGTGAACGTCATCCCGTAGGGACGGAGGTCCCCGAGCGGCCCGAACACCGGCCCGTGCCGGCCCGCGAGCAGGCAGGCGACGGTGCCGCCCGTGGCGGCGAAGCCCTCCCGGGTGGGCACGACGGCCATGCTCCCCACGTTCCAGGCGAGTTTGCGGGCCGTGCCCTTGGTCTTCTCCTCGCACCGGCGCGAGCCGTAGTGGTGGGCCGCCTCGAAGGAGGACGCCTTGATCACCGCCATGACCTGCGCGTCGGGGCTCTCGTCGTGGCAGCTGGCGTCCAGCCGCAGGCGTGGCACGGAGGCCGACTTCGAGAGGGACGGATCACCGTAGACACAGTCGCCCCGGTGGAGCGGTTCGGTGAGCCCGACCGCCTCGCCGTACGGCAGCGGTGGCGTCTGGTGCGCGCCCGCGTACCAGACCACCCCGGCCGCCAGGCCGAGCGCGAGCAGCCCCGCGGCCACGGCCTGCAGCGCGCGTCGCCGCTTTCGCCGTCGCCGCCCCGGGGGTCCGGGGACCGGGGCGGGCGGCGCCCCGTTCCAGGGCGGTCCGAAGCCCTGGCCGTACCCCGGCAGAGGCCCACCGGGCTCAGAACGGTCGAACCCGTGCCGCGGCGGCGGTGTGTACGAGTCATGGGCCCGGCCGGTGGGTGCGTACGGGCCGTGAGCATGGTTTGTGGGTGTGTACGAGCCGTGACCATGGCGCGTGGGTGTGTACGAGCCCGGCTCCTGGGCCCGGTTCCGGTCTCGCGCCGGGCCGGACACCCCTGGGGACCCGTCGGACGTGACGAGTCCCGACCACGGTGGCTGCGAGCCCGTGTCGAGACGGGTCGGCGGATGGGGCTGGGGGGTGAGGATCCGGGCCAGCGCCGACGCCGTGTCCTCCGCGGAGAGCCGCAGGGCCGGATCCTTGACCAGCAGCGCCTCGACGACCGGGCGCAGGGCACCGGCCCGCCGCGGTGGTGGGGCCTCTTCCAGAACCACGGCGGTGATCGCCTCGAGGTCGGTGTCCCGGTCGAACGGTCCGTGGCCCTCCACCCCGAAGTACAGGGTGCAGCCCAGCGAGAAGAGGTCGGCCGCGGTGGTCGGCGGACCGCCCGTGGCCCGCTCCGGAGCCAGATAGCCGGCGGTGCCCACCAGTACGGACGTCTGGGTCCAGCGGGTCTCCAGGGAGTCGGGCTGGACCGATATCCCGTAGTCGGTGAGGAGGATGCGGGCCGCCGGACTCCCGGTGCGGTCCGGGGCCAGCAGGATGTTGGCGGGCTTCACGTCCCGGTGCATGATCCCGCGCTCGTGTCCGGCGGTCAGGGCGTCAAGGACGGCGAGACCGACACGGGCACATGCGTCGGGGGCCAGCGGACCGCGCCGGGCGAGCCAGTCGCGCAGATCCTCGGCGCCCGCCACGTACTCCATCACGATCCATGGCAGACCCTCGTGCTCCAGGACGTCGTGGACCGTGACGACGTGCGGGTGTCCGCGCAGCACCGCCGCGTGCCGGGCCTCTGCGCGGGCCCGCGCCGTGCGGGACTCGTGCTCCGCGCCGCTCTCCGGGATGTCACGGAACCTGATCTCCTTGAGCGCGACGTCGCAGTCGAGCCGCTGGTCGTGCGCGAGCCACACATGACCCATCCCGCCCGATCCGACCCGGTCCACGAGCAGATACCGGCCGGCGATGATCCGGCCCACGCCGGACTGAGGTGCTCCCGTCATCAGGTCGCTCCCTCGTCGGGGGAGGACGGTCCGGCGGAGTCGCCGGCCCCACCGGAATCGGCCGAACCGGACTCACCGGCGCCGGTGTCGCCGGTCCCTGGGGTGGTGGGGCCGACGGGACCGGTGGTGGTCCGGCCGGTGGTGGTCGCTCCGGCGTCGGTTTCGCCCGCGGTGGCCGCGCCGCCGGTGTTGGTTTCGCCCGCGTTGGTCGCGCCGCCGGTGTTGGTTTCGCCCGCGGTGGCCGCGCCGCTGGTGCTGGTGCCTGTGCTGGTCTCACCTGTGATGCCGGCACCCGCACCGGCTTCGCCCGCACTCGTTCCGCCCGTGCCGCTCTCGCCCCCGGTGGAGGTGGGACCTGTGCTTGTCTCGCCCGCGCTGGTTTCGCCCGCGCTGGTCTGGCCTGTGGATCTCTCGCCCGCGGTGGTACCTGTCGTGGTCTCGCCCGCGCTCGTCTCGCCCGTGGTGGTACCTGTCGTGGCCCCCGTGGTGCTTTCACCCGGTCCCGTGCCGGACCCGTCCCGGCTCGGAGTCGGCCCACCGGTGTCCTTGGGTGTGTCCGGGGCCTCGACGTGGTCCGTGTCGGACACGACGAACAGCGTCACGGAGTCGCCCCACTCCAGCGTGCTGCCCTCGACAGGGCGGGAGGACGTGACCCGGACATCGTCCCGGGGCAGGGAGCCGCCGTCGTAGGCCAGGGCCAGTCCCGCCTGCGCCAGCCGTCCGCTCGCCTCGGCGAACGTCAGGCCCGTCACCCGCGGCACCGTCTTCTCCGCGTGCGGGTCGAAGGGTGTGTCGTCCTCGCCCGCCGTGCCGAGCGGGCGGGTGATCCCCCGGTCGGGGTTCTCGACGTCCACGAGCCGGAGCCGGTCGATCCGCGCTTTCCCCGGTGGCGGCTCGACGACGACGATCCGGTCCGGACGGTATCCGGACCATTTCCTGTTTCCGCCCTTGAACTGCACCGAGGTCTTTTCGATGTTCGCCTGGGACGGGCGCAGTGGATTACCGCAGGAGCACTTCACCGCGGGAAGCCCCTGACGGTCGACCAGAATGGCGATTCCGGTCTGGAGCAAGGCGTCGAATGGGACGGCCTTGCCGTGCGTGTACTCGTGATTCGTCACGAGGGTGTCGTGGCGGATCACCACGGGTGTGAGTCGATCGACATATCCGGGGATCTCGGCCGGCCGGATATTCAGCACGCGTGCCCATTCCCGCGCCTTGGCGGAGTTCTTGGGGGCGGTGAGGAATTTCTTGAGCTTCCCGACGGCGCAGGTGCCGGGCCGCGCCGAGCCGCCGAAGTCCGGGGCGGGCGCACCGGACCCGTCCGGTCGGGGTGTGCCGCCGCTCCCGCCCTGCCCGCCGGTGTCCTGGTGGCCGCCGGGTGTACCTCCGTACAACCCCGGGCTGTTGCTGGCCTGCACCCCGCCGATCGGCCGGGCCCGCTGTCCGTCGGTGGCGTCCCTGCCGAGTGCGCCGTCCTCCTGGAAGAAGGGATGGGCCTGGGAAACCCCTGCGGCCACGGCGCGTATGGCGAACAATTGATCGGATTTACTGCACCCGCTGATTACCAGTAAGGAAACCAGCAGTAGGGCCGTCCTGCGGGCCGCCGATAACCCGGCCCTTCGCATGGACACGTTGAATGTCATGACCGCTCCCCCTCGCGGTTTCCCCCTGGACCCCGCGAACCGGAGACCGGGCGCGGAGCTTCGTCTCCATGCTACTGAAGGGAAAAGCCTTTCAGGCAAGCGCGAATGACGCGGTTGAATCAGTTGCCGCGTGCGTTGAGGGAGGCCAGATAGGCGTTGTAGGCCTCGAGTTCCTTGTCGCCGTCGCGGTCCGCGGCCCGGTCCTGGCGCTTGGCCTGCCGCTGCTCGGAGCCGTACCACTGGAAGAGCAGCGCGAGCAGGACGAGGACCGAGGGGATCTCACTGAACGCCCAGGCGATGCCGCCCGCGGCGGTCTGGTCGGCGAGCGCGTCGATGCCGAGGGAGGCCGACGGATTCTTGTACGCCTCCACCATCGGCTCCGAGGCCATCATCAGCGCGATGCCGAAGAACGCGTGGAACGGCATGCCCGCGAACAGCTCCAGCATCCGCATCAGGTAACCCGGGCGGTGCGGGCCCGGGTCCACGCCCATGATCGGCCAGAAGAAGACCAGCCCGACGGCGAGGAAGTGGCACATCATCACGATGTGACCGGCCGTGGAGCCCATCAGGAAGTCGAAGATGGGGGAGAAGTACAGCGCGTACAGGCTCGCGATGAACATCGGGATGGTGAACGCGGGGTGCGTGACGATCCGCATGTACCGGCTGTGCAGGAACATCAGCAGCAGCTCGCGCGGCCCCTTGTTGCCCCGCTTCGCCGCGACCGGCAGTGCCCGCAGCGCCAGCGTGATCGGCGCCCCGAGCAGGATCAGGATCGGCGACAGCATGCTGATCACCATGTGCTGCACCATGTGCACGCTGAACATGACCATGCCGTAGTCGTTCAGCCGGGTGCACATGACGAGCATCACGGTCAGCACGCCGATGACGAAGGAGGCCGTACGGCCCCACGACCACGCGTCGCCGCGCCGTGCGAGTCGCGCGACACCCCAGCCGTACAGCCCGAGCCCGAGCAGGCACGCGACGAGGAAGAACGGGTCCGCGGACCACACGAGCCCCCGCCCCAGCGTGAACGGCGGCAGATCCATGGTCATGCCGTGCCCGCTGTGATCCATCCGCCGGCTCCTGTTTCTGGGGTACCTCCCACGCCCTTTTAAGGCACTGGGGGAGGGTTGTGTGCTGTCTGTCCGCACCAGAGTAGAACCGCCCCCGGCCGCTGCTGCGACCGGGGGCGGTTCGGGCTACCTGCGTCTCAGAGCACGCACTCCGCCTCGGCGTACCGCTCGTCCGGAACCGTCTTCAGGGTCTCGACCGCCTCCGCGAGCGACACCATCACGATGTCCGTCCCGCGCAGTGCGGTCATCTTCCCGAACTCCCCCCGGTGCACGGCCTCCACGGCGTGCCACCCGAACCGGGTCGCGAGCACACGGTCGTAGGCCGTCGGCGTACCGCCGCGCTGCACGTGCCCGAGGATGACCGGCCGGGCCTCCTTGCCGAGGCGCTCCTCCAGCTCGATGGAGAGCTGCCGGGCGATGCCCGCGAAGCGCTCGTGGCCGTAGATGTCCTTGCCGCCCTCGTCGTACTCCATCGAGCCCTCGCGGGGCTTCGCGCCCTCGGCGGCGACCACGATGGCGAACCGCTTGCCCGCCTCGAAGCGCTCGCCGACCCGCGCGGCCAGCTCCTCGATGTCGAAGGGGCGCTCCGGTACGACGATGGCGTGGGCGCCCGCGGCCATGCCGGAGTGCAGCGCGATCCAGCCGGTGTGGCGGCCCATGACCTCGACGATCAGCACACGCTGGTGGGACTCGGCGGTGGTCTTCAGCCGGTCGAGGGCCTCGGTGGCGACACCGACGGCCGTGTCGAAGCCGAAGGTGACGTCCGTGACCGCGATGTCGTTGTCGATGGTCTTCGGCACGCCGACGATCGGCAGGCCGCCGTCCGACAGCAGGCGGGCCGCCTTCAGCGTGCCCTCTCCGCCGATCGGGATGATCGCGTCGAGCCCGAGGTCCGCGACGTGGCCCTTGGCCCGCTCCACGCCGTCACGCAGATGCGCGGGCTGGACCCGGGAGGAGCCGAGCATGGTGCCGCCGCGAGCCAGGATTCCGCTCACCGCGTCGAGGTCGAGCTTGAGGTAGTCGCACTCCAGGAGACCCTTCCAGCCGTCCCGGAAGCCGATGACCTCGTCGCCGTGGTCGACGACGGCGCGGTGTACGACCGACCGGATGACGGCGTTCAGGCCGGGGCAGTCGCCGCCGGACGTGAGGACACCAATGCGCATAGCCCGAAATACCTTCTCAACGTGGTCCGGGGACCGGACCACGTTGTCCGGCGAGGATCCCGGCCACCCTACCGGCGGGAGGGGGCCCGGCCGTACCGTGCGTCCGCCTGCTGGACGCACCCGCTCACCTGTGCGGATGCGCTGTCAGACGGGCTCCGGAAGGGGCTGCGCGGAACCCCCCTCGAGCGGAAACGGTCCTCCCGGGAAACGCTGAGAGGTCCTCCCGGGAAACGGAGAGGTCCTCCCGGGAAACGGAGAGGTCCTCCCGGGAAACGGAGAGGTCCTCCCGGGAAACGCGAGGAGGTCCTCCGGGGAAGCGCGGAGAGGTCTTCCCCGGGAAACGCGAAGAGGAACCGTTCCTCCTTGAGGAACGGTTCCTCCGGCCCGCCGGGCGGGCGGGTGCTACGCGGGCTGCTGGGCGGACGCGATGCGCTCCGTGCGCAGCGCCTCGTACCAGCGGTCGTCGATCGGCGGCAGCGCGTTGACGTCGAGGGCCAGCTTCAGCAGCAGGTCCGCGATCTGCGGATTGCGGGCGAGGACGGGCCCGTGCATGTATGTACCGAACACGGTGTCGTTGTACGCGCCCTCGGTGCCGTCACCCGTGCCGTTGCCCTTGCCGAGCCGCACGTTCGCGAACGGGCGGGCGGTGGGCCCGAGGTGGGTCACGCCCTGGTGGTTCTCGAAGCCGGTCAGCTGGGGCAGACCGAGCCGCGGGTCGATGTCCGCGAGGACGTCGCCGACGCACCGCTCGCCCTCGCCACGCGTGGAGACCACGTCGAGCAGGCCGAGGCCCGGCTCGCGCTGGCCGAGGTCGTTGATGAACTCGTGCCCGAGGATCTGGTAGCCGGCGCAGACGGAGAAGACGATCGCGCCGTTGCCGACCGCGCGGTGCAGACCGCCGTCGCGGCGCAGCCGCTCCGCGGCGAGCCGCTGGGGCCGGTCCTCGCCGCCCCCGATGAGGTAGATGTCGCCGGAGGTGGGGATCGGCTGGTCGCTGCGCACGTCCACGCGGGCCACGTCGAGGCCGCGCTGACGGGCCCGGCGCTCCACGACGAGGGCGTTGCCCTGGTCGCCGTAGGTGCTCAGCAGGTCCGGATAGATCCACACCAGACGCAGGCTGTTGTCACTCATTCTCTTCGTCCTCCGTGGCTCAGTTGCCGACACGACGCCTCAAGTCCTGGAACGCGGTGTAATTCGCGATGACCTCGATGCGTCCGGGCGGTGCCAGCTGCACGGCCTGGTCGAGGGTCTCGCAGACCTGGAACTGCTGGTTGGCGACTTCGAGGCGCACGGCGAGGTCCAGCTTGCGGTCGCCGAGAACGAAGATCGGGTGCCCGGTCAGGCGGGTGTAGTCGACGTCCCACAGCCAGGAGGTGTCGGTGCCGTCGGCGCCGCGCGCGTTCACCGACAGGATGACCGGGGTCGGCGGCGGGTCGATCAGGGAGAAGGTCTCCAGCCAGCCGGCGGGGTTCTTGGCGAGCAGCAGACGCAGGTCGCGCTGCATGAACTGCACCACGTCGTAGCGTCCGGCCACGGCCTGCACCTGGTACATGCGCTCCAGGGCGACCTGCGGCGGCACCCCGAAGACGGCGGCCACGGCCGCCGACGAGGCGGCGTTCGCCTTGTTGGCGCGGCCCGGCAGCTGGAGGTGGATCGGCCAGGCGGAACCGTGCGGGTCGAGGACGTGGTCCCCGGACAGGGCCCAGGTCGGCGTCGGACGGCGGAAGCCGCAGTCGCCGCAGAACCAGTCGTCGCCGGGGCGCTGCATCACACCGCCGCAGGACGGGCAGGACCAGGCGTCGTCCTTCCACATCTGACCGGCCGCCACCCACATGACGTTCGGCGAGGAGGACGCGGCCCAGACCACCAGCGGGTCGTCCGCGTTGGCGACGACGACGGCCTTGGAACCGGCCAGCCCCTCACGCCAGTGCTCGGCCATCATCCGCGTCTCGGCGGCCCGGTCGAGCTGGTCGCGGGAGAGGTTCAGCAGCGCGATGCACTTCGGGTCGGTGTCACGTGCGACACCGGCGAGGTACTTCTCGTCGACCTCGATGACCGCGAACTTGGCGTCCGACCCCCCGGCGAGCGCCGAGGTGATGCCCGCGGGCATGTTGGCGCCGAGCGCGTTGGACACGACCGGGCCCGCGGCGCCGAGCGCCTCCGCGATCAGCCGGGTGGTCGTGGTCTTGCCGTTGGTCGCCGACACCAGGATCACGTCCAGGTGTGTGGCCAGCCTCGCCAGCAGGTCGGGGTCGAGCTTGAGCGCCACCCGGCCGCCGATCACCGATCCGCTGCCGCGTCCGGCGGCTCGCGAGACGGCTGCCGCCGCCTTGCCCGCCGTCACGGCCAGCTTGGCCCGCGGCGACAGCGGGTCCGAGTTGCCTGACATCGTTTCTCGATCCTCCTTGCGTACGCGCCGCGCCCCTGCCCCCGGCACCGTTGGGGGCTCAGCCTATCGAGATCCACTCACGGGCCCGAATCGCGGCACCACCTCGGTGCCGGCGCGACATGCGCGCGCCTCCCAGGACCGTACCCTTGCCGCCATGCGACACGGTTCCATCCCGGGCACCCACGGGCGCGTCCGGCCCCTCACCCTGCTCGGCGACCCCGTCCTGCGCACGGCCTGCGCGGACGTCACCGACTTCGGCCCTCAACTCGCCGAGCTCGTCGAGGACATGTTCGCGACGATGTACGCGGCCGAGGGCGTCGGCCTCGCCGCGAACCAGGTCGGCGTCGGGCTCAGGGTCTTCGTGTACGACTGCCCGGACGACGATGATGTCCGCCATGTCGGACATGTGGTGAATCCGCGTCTCGTCGAGGCGGACGGTGTGGTCCTGCGCGGACCGGAAGGCTGTCTCTCGCTGCCCGGTCTGGAGGCCGGTACGGAGCGGTACGACCACGCGGTCGTCGAGGGCCGCACGGTCACCGGCGAGCCGCTGACCGTGCACGGCACCGGCTGGTTCGCCCGGTGCCTCCAGCACGAGTGCGATCACCTCGACGGCGGGGTGTACGCGGACCGCCTCACCGGGTGGCGTCGGCGGCGGCTGCTGCGCCAGGTGGCACGGGCTTCCTGGAACGGCTGAGAACAGTCTTGTGCCGTGGGCCGTGTCCGGCGCGCGGCGGCCTGTCCCGTGGGCCGTGTCCCGCCCCCGCGGGCGGTGCCACGTGCCCCTGACGGGGTGTCCGCCTGAGTCCGGGTCAGAATCCCGGTCCGCCGACGCGGTCGCCCGCCGCCGCGAGGCGGCCCCACAGCAGGTCGGCCAGGCTTCGCACCAACTCGGCTCGTGTGCACGGCCGTTCGCCGAGCCACCAGTCCCCGGCGGCGTGCATCATGCCGACGATCCCGTGGCCCCAGACCCGCGCCAACTGCTGGCTGCCCGGACCGAGATCCACCCGCTCCTCGATGACCTCGGCCAGTTCCTCGCCCATGCGGCGCAGCACCGGCGCGGAGTACTTGCCCACGTCGAAGCCGGGGTCGCCCGGCTGGCCGCCCTCCGCCGGATGCATCAGGAACCGGTAGACCTGCGGGCGGGCCTCGATGGCGGCCAAATACGTATCGAGCGTCGCTTCGACGCGCTCACGGCGCTCGGCCGGGGCGTCCAGTGCCGCCCGCAGCGCTCCGAGGAGTGCGTCAGTGTGCCGCTTGGCGAGGGCGGCGTAGAGCCCGCCCTTGTCGCCGAAGTGGCGGTAAAGGATCGGCTTCGTGATACCCGCCTCGGCGGCGATGGCGTTCATGGAGGCCCCGGGGCCGTCGCGGAGCACCACTCTGTCGGCGGCTTCCAGCAGCTCGCGCCGGCGGCGGTCGGCGGACCTCTGCTGATCGGTCCGCTGTGTGGTGTCCATGTGCTCTCCCCACCCGTGGTGATTCGGTGACGCCTGCGCAAACTAACACTGATCGCCGTATGGGTATCGAACGGGCTGCCGAGCGGAGCTCGGGAGTTGACTTTTTCTACTAGCCGGTAACACACTCCAGTTACCGCAAGTAACAGTTTAGTGCAGCGCTGGAGGGGACATGGCCGAGTTCACCATGGAGCTCAACGACGAACAGAAGGAGGTCCGGGACTGGCTGCACGGCTTCGCCGCCGATGTCATCCGCCCCGCGGCCGCCGAATGGGACGAGCGCGAAGAGACTCCCTGGCCGGTCATCCAGGAAGCCGCGAAGGTCGGCATCTACTCCCTGGACTTCTATGCCCAGCAGTACTTCGACCCCACCGGTCTCGGTATCCCGATGGCCATGGAGGAGCTGTTCTGGGGCGACGCGGGCATCGCACTCTCCATCGTCGGCACCGGCCTCGCGGCCGTGGGCGTCCTCGCCAACGGCACCGAGGAGCAGATCGGCACCTGGATCCCGCAGATGTACGGCGATGCCAACGATGTCAAGGTCGCCGCCTTCTGCTCCTCCGAGCCGGACGCCGGCTCCGACGTCGCCTCCATGCGCACGCGTGCCGTCTACGACGAGGCCAAGGACGAGTGGGTCCTCAACGGCACGAAGACCTGGGCGACCAACGGCGGCATCGCCAATGTCCACGTCGTCGTCGCGGTCGTCGACGCGGACCTCGGCTCCAAGGGCCACGCCTCCTTCATCGTGCCGCCGAACACGCCCGGACTGTCCCAGGGCCAGAAGTTCAAGAAGCACGGCATCCGCGCCTCGCACACCGCCGAGGTCGTCCTGGAGAACGTCCGTATCCCCGGCTCCTGCCTGCTCGGCGGCAAGGAGAAGCTCGACGAGCGCCTGGCCCGAGCCCGTGAGCGCGTCAGGGCGGGGGGCGGCGAGCGGGTGAAGAACGCCGCGATGGCGACGTTCGAGGCGTCCCGTCCGGCCGTCGGCGCCATGGCGGTGGGCACCGCACGGGCCGCGTACGAGGTCGCCCTCGACTACGCGAAGACGCGTGAGCAGTTCGGCCGCCCGATCATCGACAACCAGGGTGTCGCCTTCCAGCTCGCCGACATGCGCACCTCGATCGACGCCGCGCGGCTGCTGGTGTGGCGGGCGTCCTGGATGGCGGTCAACGGCAAGCAGTTCACGGCGGCCGAGGGATCGATGTCGAAGCTGTTCGCCAGCGAGACGGCGAAGAAGGTCACAGGTCAGGCGATCCAGATCCTCGGCGGCAACGGCTACACGCGGGAGTACCCGGTGGAGCGAATGCACCGTGACGCCGCCATTTATACGATCTTCGAAGGCACCAGCGAGATCCAGCGGCTGGTGATCGCCCGGACGCTGTCCGGGATGCCGATCCGGTAGAGGGTCCGCGCGGGCGGGGCGGTCGCGGCCCCTCGCGCGTTCCCCGCAGCCCCGCGCCCGTCACCGGGCGCCGCGGGGATCGCGGGCACCGCGGGGATCGCGGGGATCGCGGGCACCGTGGGGATCGCGGGGGTCCCGGCGTCGGGGGGAGTTCGCACGCGCGGCCCGAAGGTGAGCGGTCCGGCTCGCCTCCGGGGCGACGATCACCGGCCGGACCTACGGCATCGCGCCGGACCGCGCTCGACCGGGGGCACCTGGTCCCGGCATGGCACCCTGGTCGAAGGGGCTCGGAGTCAGCCGGACCGAAGGAGCACGCGATGACGCCGACGGCCAGGGAACTGCTGGAGAGCACCACCGCGAAACTCGCCCCGGATCCCCATGCCAACCGGCTGCTGCCCGTGATCGCCCGGGGCGCCGCCCAGCGCACCACGCTCGCGGCCCTCGCCCTCGAACAGCGTCATGTGATCGCCGCGGACCACCGCGCGTTCCTGCATCTGGCCGAACGGTCGGTGATCGGCACCGGGACGTCCGCCGCCGACCCCGCGTGCGGGGCCTTCTTCGAGATGCTCGCGGAGGGTGAGGCGCTGGCCCAGGACCGGCTCGCCGCGTTCGCCGACGCCGTGGGGGCCGACGCATCGCGGGCGGCCGCCTACGAACCGCTCGCCGACTGCCAGGCCTATCCCGCGTACGTCGCCTGGCTCGCCCTGAACGGGGAGCCGGCCGACGTGGTCCTGGCCCTCGGCGCCAACTTCGCGGCGTGGGGTGGCTATTGCGAGACGATCGCCGAAGCCCTGCGCCACCACTACGGCTTCGGCGACGAGGCCTGCGGCTTCTTCGACTTCTTCGCCGCGCCCGCCCCCGAGCTGGAGCGCAGGGCACTGGGCGCCGTACAGGCCGGGCTCGACGCCGGACGGGTCTCGCTGGACGACGTCCATCGCTACGGACGGCTGCTCCAGGCCTATGAGACGAAGTTCTGGCACGCCCTGTGGGAGCTGGACCAGCGGGTCGCCTGACGCGGCCCTGCGAGGCGTCAGGAGCGGGTCCCGCGGGGTGCCGGGCGTGGGTCCCGCGGGGTGCCGGGCGGCCGCCGACCAGCGGGCCGCCCATCGCCCGCACGGGCCCGAGCCCGCCATCGAGCCCGTCGCTCAGCCGCCGCTCGTCCCGCTGCTGTGCGCGATGCAGGCGACGTCGATCCGGTCGGCCAGCTTGGCCAGTTCGATCGTGAGCGCGGCCACCGTGTCCTCGTCGAGGCCGTCCTGGCCGGCCTCCACCAGATGCAGCCAGCGGCCGCCCACCGTGCGGAGCAGCTTGCTGACGTCGGCGGCCGACACCTGCAACGTGCCGCGGTCGTCGACGATCAGAGGGAGGGTCACTTCGCGGTTCACAGGGGGGATCGTAACTGCGGAACGCTCACGCTCCGTGCCATACGGTGGTGATGTTGCAGAACTCTCGGATTCCGTGCCCCGACAGCTCACGCCCGTAGCCCGACCGCTTCTCCCCGCCGAAGGGGAACGCGGGGTGCGAGGCCGTCATTCCGTTGAAGAACACCCCGCCCGCGTCCAGATCGCGGACGAACCGCTCCACCTCGGCCTCGTCGCGCGTCCACACGTTCGAGCTGAGCCCGAACGGGGTGTCGTTGGCGATGGCGACCGCCTCGTCGAGGTCGGCGGCCCGGTACAGCGTGGCGACCGGCCCGAAGGTCTCCTCCTGGTGGACGCGCATCTCGGGCGTGATGTCGGTGAGCACCGTCGGCGCGTAGTACCAGCCGTCGCCGAACCCGTCGGGGCGTTCACCGCCGCACAGCACCGTCGCGCCGTTCTCCACCGCGTCGTCGACGAGTTCCTCCAGGTCGGCGCGGCCCTGCTCGGTGGAGAGCGGCCCGATGTCGGTGTCCTCCTCGAGCGGGTCGCCGACCTTCAGGGCCCGCATGCCCGCCGCGAACCGCTCCGCGAAGGCGTCGAACACGTCGGTGTGCACGATGAACCGCTTGGCGGCGATGCACGACTGACCGTTGTTCTGCGCACGCGCCGTCACGGCGATCTTCGCGGCGCGCTCGACGTCGGCGGACGGCATCACGACGTACGGGTCGCTGCCGCCCAGTTCCAGGACCGTCTTCTTCACCTCGTCCCCGGCGACCGAGGCGACCGCCCGGCCGGCCGGTTCGCTGCCGGTGAGGGTGGCCGCCTTGACGCGCGGGTCGCGCAGGATGCCCTCGACCGCCGCCGAGCCGATCAGCAGCGTCTGGAAGCAGCCCTCGGGGAAGCCCCCCCGACGGAACAGGTCCTCCAGGTAGAGGGCGGTCTGCGGCACGTTCGAAGCGTGCTTGAGCAGGCCCACATTGCCCGCCATCAGCGCGGGCGCGGCGAACCGGACCACCTGCCAGAGCGGGAAGTTCCACGGCATCACGGCGAGCACGGGTCCGATCGGCCGGTAGCGCACGAGGACCCGGGAGGCGCCGGAGTCCGCGGCGTCGGCGGGGGCGGCCAGTTCGTCGGCGAGCAGGTCCTCGGCGTGGTCGGCGTACCAGCGCATGGCCTTGGCGCACTTGGCGGCCTCCGCCCGGGCCTGCTTCACCGGCTTGCCCATCTCGGTGGTCATCACCCGCCCGATGTCCTCGAGGTCCTCGTCCAGGAGGCCGGCCGCGCGGTGCATGAGCCGGGCCCGCTCGGCGAACGAGGTGGTGCGATACGTACGGAACGCGGACTCGGCGGCAGCGAGCCTGCGCTCGATCTCCTCGGCGCCGAGCGCGTCGTACGTCTTGAGCGTCTCGCCGTTCGCCGGGTTCACCGTCGCGATGGGCATGGCCGACCTCCTGAAAGCGGGCTGTTCCTCGACCCTCCCGCGCGGCGCGGTGCGGCGCAACGCGGAGGGCGCATCGGGGAGCCGGTGCACGTGGCCGGACACCGGCTCTCAGTCCGAGTGCTCCGCCAGCCGGTCGAGAAACACGGCCTGTGCCTTCACGATCAGCGTCCGGGCCCGGTCCGGGGTCATCCACTCCACCCGGTCCAGCTCGGGGAACTCCTGCCGCTGTCCCGACCTCGGCGGCCACTCCATGGTGAACGTGCCGGGGACCACGGCCGCCGGATCGAGATCCGCCTCGATCGCCCAGGCCGTGACGACCTTGCCGTTCGTCTGCGTGACCTCGCCGAGCGGGACCGCCTCCCCGTCGGGCGGCGGCAGCCCGAGCTCCTCCCTGAACTCGCGACGGGCCGCGTCCCAGGCCGTCTCGTCGGGCTCGTACTCGCCCTTGGGAACGGACCAGGCGCCGGCGTCCCGCCGTGCGAAGAAGGGGCCGCCCATATGGCCCAGCAATACCTCCAGGCCGTCGTCGGTGTGCCGGAACAACAGCAGTCCGGCGCTCCTCTTTCCGTGTTGCTTCCCGCTCATCGCGTCACCTCCGGGTGTGCGGCGAGCAGCGTGTCGACCGTGTCGGCCTCGGCCGGCGGCTTGTCCTCCCGATAGCGCACGACCCGGGCGAAGCGGAGGGTGACGCCGGCGGGGTAGCGGGTGGACCTCTGCAGGCCGTCGTACGCGATCTCGACGACGAGTTCGGGCCGTACGGTCACCACGTGGCCGTCGTCCTCGACGGCCAGCTCCCGGAGCCGGTCGGTCTGCCAGGTGAGCATCGCGTCGGTCATGCCCTTGAACGTCTTGCCGAGCATGGCGAAGGAGCCGTCGCCGGTGCGGGCGCCCAGGTGCAGGTTGGAGAGCTTGCCGGTACGCCGCCCGTGGCCCCACTCGGCCGCGAGGACCACCAGGTCGAGGGTGTGCACGGGCTTGACCTTCAGCCAGGAGGCCCCGCGCCGCCCAGCGCTGTACGGGGCGTCCAGGGCCTTCACGACGACACCCTCGTGGCCCCGGGCGAGCGTGTCGGCGAGGAACGTCTCGGCCTCGGCGGCCTCGTCGGTCCCCCGCACGAGCGTCCGCCGGACCCGCATCGGCTCGGGCACCAGCCGTGCCAGTTCCGTGTGCCGCTCGGTGAACGGCAGGTCGAGCAGCTCCCGCCCGTCGACGGACAGGGCGTCGAAGAAGACAGGGGAGACGGGCACCGTCCGCGCGGCCGTCGCCACGTCCACGCGGGACCCGACCCGGGCGGCCGTCTCCTGGAAGGAACGGGGCCGTCCCTGGTCGTCCAGCGCGATCACCTCGCCGTCCAGGATGAACCGCTCGCCCCGCAACTCCAGTGCCGCGTCGGTGAGTTCGGGCAGCCGGTCGGTGATGTCGTCGAGGGTGCGGGTGTACACGCGGACGTCCTCGCCGTCGCGGTGCAGCTGTACGCGGATGCCGTCGAGCTTCTCCTCGACCGCGCAGGCGCCGAGCTTGCCGACCGCCTCGGACACGGAGGCGGCGGTGTGCGCCAGCATCGGGAGCACCGGGCGGCCGACGGTGAGCCGGAAGCCCTCCAGGGCCTCCGGGCCGTCCGCGAGGAGGGCCCGTGCCACCGCCTGGAGCGAACCGGCGAGCATCACCGCCCGGCGTACGTCCCCGGCGGGCGCGCCGGTCGCCTCGGCGAGCCCCTCGACCGCGACGGCGTCCAGCGCGCCCTGACGCACCTCACCGGTGAGCAGCCCGAACAGGAAACGTTGTTCGTCCTCGGTGGCCGCTGCCATCAACTCGCCCACCAGGCGAGCCCGTTCGGCCTGCGAGCCGGTGCCGGAGACCTGGCCGAGCGCGGTGAGCCGGGCGTCCACCTCGCGCACGGTGAGGGTGGGCCCGGCGGCCGGTTCGACCTGCCTGCTCAGCACCTTCCAGCCGATGCCGAGCCGGCCCTGCGGCAGCCGGCCCGCCAGATACGGGATCACGATCGGCACGTCGTCCGCTTCGGCGTCCCGGAACAGCTCCGCGAGCAGCGCGGTCTTCCGGGACCGCGCCGAGGTGGCGGCGACCTCCTGGGACACATGGGCGAGCCGGCTCAGCAGCATGCAGCCATGGTGCAACGCCGACGCCGGGTTCACACCCGTAAGCGGCGGGACCCGGAGGGCAGGACCTGGCCCAGGGCCCCGCTCCTGACGATCTAGGCCTGCCCCCGCGCGACAGCCGCGTCGATGTCGGTGAAGAGGAGTTCGCCGTTGAGGGTGGCCGCCGCGCGGTAGCCGCCGCTCGCCGCGTTCACGACCTGCTCCGCGAAACCGGCGGCGTTGCCGGCAGCCCAGACACCGGGCACGCTCGTCAGCCCTGTCGGGTCGACCACGGGATACGCGCCGAACGGCGTCTCGTGCATCTCCGCGCCCAGCCGGTCGAGCAGACCGGTCTGCGGCACGGGCCGCGGCGCCACGAACAGCACCGAGCGGTCGTGCGTGGACCCGTCCGTGAGCCGCACACCGGTGAGCCGGTCGGCGGCGACCACGAGTTCCGCGACCTCGCCCGGCACCACGGCGACCCCCGCCGCGGCGAGCCGGCGCAGGTCCTCGTCGGAGAGCTCGTCCTCGCCGACCGTGTGCAGGAACAGCGTCACGTCCTTCGACCACTGGCTGACCATCAGCGCCTGGTGCACGCCCATCGGCGTGCTGGCCAGCACGCCGAAGGCCTGGTCGCGGACCTCCCAGCCGTGGCAGTAGGGGCAGTGCAGCACATCGCGCCCGAAGCGCTCGGCGACGCCCGGCACCGACGGCATCTCGTCGACCAGCCCCGTGGTGACGATCAGGCGGCGCGCGTGGACGGTGCGCCCTGCTCCGACGGTGACGTCGAACTCCCCGGCGCCGTCCCGGACCACGTCCGCCACCCGGTCCCGGACGATCTCCACCCCGTACCCCTCGACCTCCCGCCGGCCCGCGGCGAGGAACTCGGCGGGCGGCATCCCGTCCCGGGTCAGATAGCCCTGCAGGTGCGCGGCGGGCGCGTTGCGCGGCTCGCCCGCGTCGACGACGAGCGTGCGGCGCCGCGCCCGGCCGAGGACCAGCGCCGCGGAGAGTCCTGCCGTGCCGCCGCCGACGACGACCACTTCGTATGTCCCGGTCATGGTGACCACCTCCACGGAGACGGTCGCCCGATACCGGCCGGATTGACAAATGGCTTTGCCGATTCTGCAATATGGGCATGAGTGACGCGGCCCATGCGGGTGTGAGTGACGGAGTCCGGCACACAGCGGGCGGCGACGCGGCGACGGACGAGGTCCTCGCCGAGGTGGGTCCGCGCCTGCGCCGGATCAGGAAGGACCGCGGCGCGACGCTGGCCGGACTGTCCGAGGCCACCGGTATCTCCGTGAGCACGCTGTCGCGCCTGGAGTCCGGGCTCCGCAAGCCCAGCCTGGAGCTGCTGCTGCCCATCGCGCGGGCCCATCAGGTCCCGCTGGACGAACTGGTCGGCGCCCCGCCGGTCGGCGACCCCCGGGTGCGCGCCGAGCCGATCGTGCGGTACGGCCGTACGCACTGGCCGCTCACCCGCCAGCCCGGCGGACTCCAGGCCTACAAGGTGCTCGAACCGCAGCGGACGATGGCACCCGATCCGCGCACCCACGAGGGCTACGAGTGGCTGTACGTGCTGTCCGGGCGGCTGCGGCTGGTGCTCGGCGAGCACGACGTCGTGCTGGGGGCGGGGGAGGCGGCGGAGTTCGACACCCGGGTTCCGCACTGGTTCGGGTCGACGGGGGAGGGGCCCGTGGAGTTCCTGAGCCTCTTCGGGCCGCAGGGTGAGCGGATGCATGTACGGGCGCGGCCCAAGGTGCGGGGCAAGGAGCTGTGAGAACGGGCGGCGGGGCCGCTCGCGAGGGTCGTGGCGAAGACGACTGGCGTCTCCTGTTCCCAGGTGGGCAAGCGACCGCTTAGTATGCCTTCGACCCCGGTCAGACGACGCAGTCCCCTGGAGGCCCCGCATGCAGGCATGGCAAGTGCATCAGACCGGCGAGCCCGCAGAGGCGATGCGCCTCCAGGAGGTGGATCGGCCGACGCCCGGTGCCGGCCAGGTCCTGCTCAAGGTGCGCGCCGCGAACATCAACTTCCCGGACGCGCTGATGTGCCGCGGCCAGTACCAGGTCAGGCCGCCGCTGCCGTTCACGCCCGGTGTGGAGATCTGCGGCGAGACCGAGGACGGACGCCGGGTGATCGCCAATCCCGCGCTGCCCCACGGCGGATTCGCGGAGTACGCGGTCGCGGACGCCGCCGCCCTGCTGCCCGCGCCCGACGCCCTCGACGACGCCGAGGCCGCGGCCCTGCACATCGGCTACCAGACCGGCTGGTTCGGCCTCCACCGCCGAGCCCGCCTCGAAGCCGGCGAGACCCTGCTCGTCCACGCCGCCGCCGGCGGGGTCGGCAGCGCGGCCGTGCAGCTCGGAAAGGCGGCGGGCGCCCGCGTCATCGGTGTCGTGGGCGGCGCAGACAAGGCCGCCGTGGCGCGCGAGCTGGGCTGTGACGTCGTCATCGACCGGCGCGCCGAGGACGTCATCGGCGCCGTCAAGGAGGCGACCGGCGGACGCGGCGCGGACGTGATCTACGACCCCGTCGGCGGCGAGGCCTACACCCAGTCCACCAAGGTCGTCGCCTTCGAGGGCCGGATCGTGGTCGTCGGCTTCGCGAGCGGCTCGATCCCGAGCCCCGCCCTGAACCACGCCCTCGTCAAGAACTACGCGATCCTCGGCCTGCACTGGGGCCTGTACAACACCAAGAACCCGAAGCTGGTCCTGCACTGCCACGAGCAGCTCACCGAGCTGGCCGCGCGGGGCGCGATCAAGCCGCTGGTGAGCGAACGGGTGCCGCTGAGCGGGGCAGCCGCCGCCGTGCAGCGGGTCGCCGACGGAGTCACCACCGGACGGATCGCCGTGGTGCCCGCACTTCAGAACGGAGCCGCCGCATGACCGACGCAGCCGAACTGCGCCGCCGCACACATGAGTTGCTGGCCGCGCATCCTCCCCTGGAAACCGATCGCCTGGACTTCCTGAGGGCGCGCTTCGACGCCGGACTCGCCTGGGTGCACTACCCGGAGGGCCTCGGCGGCCTCGGCGCCCCGCGCAGCCTCCAGGCCGTCGTGGACGCCGAGCTGGCGGCCGCAGGTGCGCCCGACAACGACCCGCGGCGGATCGGCATCGGCCTCGGCATGGCCGCCCCGACCATCCTCGGCTTCGGTACGGAGGAGCAGAAGCGGCGCTTCCTGCGGCCCCTGTGGGTCGGCGAGGAGGTGTGGTGCCAGCTCTTCAGCGAGCCCGGCGCGGGTTCCGACCTCGCCGCCCTCGGCACCCGCGCGGTCCGCGCGGACGGCGATGAGGCGGGCAGCGGGGGAGAGTGGGTGGTCAACGGGCAGAAGGTGTGGACCTCCAGCGCCCACGTCGCCCGCTGGGCCATCCTCATCGCCCGCACCGACCCGGACGTGCCCAAGCACCGCGGCATCACCTACTTCATCTGCGACATGACCGACCCGGGCGTCGAGGTACGGCCGCTGCGCCAGATCACCGGCGAGGCCGAGTTCAACGAGGTCTTCCTCACCGACGTCCGCATCCCCGACGCGCACCGCCTCGGCGAGGTCGGCGACGGCTGGCGGGTCGCCCAGACCACGCTGATGAACGAGCGCGTCTCCATCGGCGGGATGCGCATCCCGCGTGAGGGCGGCATGATCGGCCCGGTCTCGAAGACCTGGCGCGAGCGGCCCGAACTGCGCACCCACGACGCGCACCAGCGGCTCCTGAAGCTGTGGGTCGAGGCCGAGGTCGCCCGGCTCTCGGGCGAGCGGCTGCGCCAGCAGCTCGTCGCCGGCCAGCCCGGCCACGACGGTGCCGGCATGAAGCTCGGATTCGCCAGGCTCAACCAGGAGATCAGCGGACTGGAGGTCGAACTCCTCCGCGAGGAAGGCCTGTTGTACGAGGACTGGACGATGCGTCGGCCGGAAATGGTCGACTTCACCGGCCGGGACGCCGGATACCGCTATCTGCGCTCCAAGGGCAACAGCATCGAGGGCGGGACCAGCGAGGTCCTGCTGAACATCGTCGCCGAACGCGTCCTGGGCCTGCCGTCCGAGCCGCGCACCGACAAGGACGTCGCATGGAAGGACCTCGCCCGATGAGCCAGGAGAGCACCCAGCCCGACCTCCTCTACACCGAGGAGGAAGAGGCGCTGCGGTCGGCGGTCCGTGACCTGCTGACCGACCGCTGCGACCCGGCCGCGGTGATCGCGCGCACCGAGTCGGACGCCCCGCACGACATCGCGCTGTGGAAGGCACTGACCGACGGAATGGGCCTGGCCGGCCTACTGGTGCCGGAGGAGCTGGACGGCCAGGGCGCCACGCACCGCGAAGCCGCCGTGGTCCTCGAGGAACTCGGGCGGGCGGTCGCGCCCGTGCCGTATCTGACGAGCGCCGTGGTCGCCACGGAGGCACTGCTGGAGTGCCGCGCCGACGACCTGCTCACGCGCCTGGCGTCCGCCACGTCGATCGGTGCGCTGGCCGTCGGGCTGCACACCGCTCCGGGCGCCACCTTCGCGACCGTACGGCTCGAGAACGGCTCCCTGCACGGTGAGCTGACGGGCATCGCCGATGCGGCGGGCGCCGACCTGCTGCTCGTGCCCGCGGACGACGGCGGCCTGTACGCGGTGGACGCCTCCGCCGCGACCATCACCCCGCAGGTGTCCTTGGACCTCACCCGCCCGCTCGCCACCGTCACGCTCACCGGCGCCCCCGGCCGTCGGCTCGGCGACGCCGAACCGGCCGTACGGCGCGCGCTGCGGGCCGGCGCCGGGCTGCTCGCCTCCGAGCAGCTCGGGCTCGCCGACTGGTCGTTGACGGAGACCGTCCGCTACCTCAAGGAGCGCAAGCAGTTCAACCGGCCGGTCGGCGGATTCCAGGCGCTCAAGCACCGGCTGGCCCAGGTGTGGCTGGAGGTCGTCAACACGCGTGCCGCTGCGCGGAACGCCGCCGACGCGCTGGCCACCGGCAGCGCGGACAGCGACGTGGCGGTCGCCGTCGCCCAGGCGTACGCGGCACCCGTCGCCGTGCACGCCGCCGAGGAGGCAGTGCAGCTGCACGGCGGCATCGGCATGACGTGGGAGCACCCGGCGCACCTGTATCTGAAGCGCGCCAAGGCCGACTCGATCGCGTACGGCACGGCCGGCGCGCATCGCGCGGCACTGGCCGGACTGGTCGATCTCCAAGCGCCCTGACGCCCTTTCGAGTGAAGCCCGCCCCACCTGGGGCGGGCTTTCCCGTGTGCCCGCGGGGGGCGGGCGAACGCCGTGTCCCGCCCGGATCCGGTGAAGTGAACGCATGGCGTCGGTCCGGCCAACTCCCTTCACGGCAGGGTTCCTTGGGCCCTTCCGACCGCATACTCCCTGAGGTCCCGTACGGCACCCTCAAGGGAGGCGGAACATGGCCCCAACCACCCGTCGCAGAGCCCTCACCACCCTCGGCGCCGCCCTCGCGGGCTCGATCGCCCTGCCCGCCTCGCGGGCCCTGGCCGGCGAGGCGAAGCCCCGCAAGCGACCCCTGTGGCGCGCCCACGCGCACAACGACTACGACCATCCACGCCCCCTCTTCGACGCCCTCGACCACCGGTTCGGCAGCGTCGAGGCGGACATCTACCTCGTCGGCGACCAACTCCTCGTCGCCCACGACCCGGTGGACCTCGACCCCACCCGCACACTCGAATCCCTCTACCTCGACCCGCTGGCCGCTCGCGTCCGGGCGAACCACGGCTCGGTGTACCGGGGTTGCCGCAGGCCGCTGCAACTCCTCATCGACATCAAGACCGAGGGCTCCTCGACGTACCTCGAACTCGACCGTCATCTGCGCTGCTACCGGCACCTGTTCACGACGTACGCGCAGGGGCGGGTGCACCCCGGCCCGGTCACGGCCGTGATCTCCGGGGACCGCGCCGCGCGGGCGCCCATGGAGGCACAGACCGTGCGCCGCGCCTTCTACGACGGCCGCCTCACCGACCTCGGCAGCGCCGCCCCCGCCTCTTTCATCCCGCTGATCAGCGACAACTGGACACTCAACTTCAGCTGGCTGGGCGCGGGCCCGTTCCCGGACGCCGAGCGCGAGAAGCTGCGGGGCATCATGGCGGCCGCGCACGCGCGCCGGCAGAGGGTCCGCTTCTGGGCGACACCCGATCTGGCGGGTCCGACACGCGAGGCGCTCTGGCGCGAACTGCTCGCCGCCGACGTCGACCACCTCAACACCGATGACCTGGGCGGTCTCGAAGAGTTCCTCGACGCCCACGACCGGCGGTAGAACACCACTCGTTCGGAGGACACGTCAACCGCCCGGGCGAACCCTCCGCTACGCCACACTTACGGCCGAACGCCGCGAAGTGGACGTGGCGGAGGAGGTTGACGATGGCCATTTCCATCTCTGTGGTGCTGCTGCTCCTGGTGCTGGCGGTGATCTTCCTCCGCAACGGCGGGCTGAAGATCTCCCACGCCCTGGTCTGCGCCCTGCTCGGGTTCCTGCTGGCCAGCACGAGCATGGCCCCGACCATCCACAGCGGCCTCACCGCGACGGCGGACATCGTGGGCAGTCTGACGCCATGATCTGCCGCCGCGTCACGGGCGCGCGAACACCCCGATGCCGTTCGGGACCGGACGCTCGGCGCCGCCGCTCGGGTGGTTGAGGACGGTGACGGCGTCCGCTCCTGCCTGTCGGGCGACCATCGTGGTGGATCCGCCGCCGTCCAGGCTGAAGGCGTCCCGAGCACCCAACTGCCGCATCGCCGCCGTCACTTCGGCGATGGTGAGCCCGCCGCGGAACTCGGGGGCGCCGTCCAGGGCGAGGAGCTGCATGCGGCGCCCGTGGTCGGAGAAGCCCACCGCGGTCCGTACGGCGGAGGCCTGGTCGTCCAGACCCGGCAGCGGCACGCCGTCGGTCATCAACGGGTAGCCCCCGACCGCGAAGCGGTACGGCACCCGGGAGGACTCCGCCACCAGCCGGTGCCGCACCCCGACCCGCTCGCCCACGGACAGTTTCCGCAACTGCTGGGCACCCCCCTCGCGCCCCACCAGCACGGTGGTGTCCGGCGCGATGGGGCCGCTGCCCGGAGTGCCGGCGGCGGACACGACCCGCCCGCGGCGGACGGTCACCTCGTAGGTGTCGCCGCTGCACGGCGCGGCCCTGTCGCTGTCCGTGCCGCATGTCGCCCGCATCCGCGAGACGCTGCCCCAGTCCGCGGTGAACGCGCCGACGGAGCCGACCGGGAGCGCGTACTGATTGAACCCGCCGAGCGGCCAGGTGCCGTCGGAGCTGCGGACGGAGCCGTCGAGAGCCACGCTGTCCAGCCGGGCCCGGCGGTCGACGCCCACACCGAACACGTCCTCGGTGGTCGTGCCGGGCGGCAGCTCCGGTCCGAAACGCTGGCCTTCGGGAACCGCGGCCTTGAGCCCGTGGCCGCTCGCGATCGCCGGGCCGACGGTCGCGCCCGTCGCCTCGACGCCCGGATGCTGGGTCTCCGTGATGTTGAAGAAGTCGCCGTTGACTCCGGCGACGGCGCCCCGGGAGTCGGCCAGCTGGGAGACGGGCGCCCGGGACGCCACGGCTCCCGGGTACAAGAGGTCGACGCGCACATGGGGATTGCGCAGGTCGACGCTCAACACATGTGCGTGCGCCATTCCCTTGGCCGCCGGGATGTCCAACTGCGTGTACTCGACGCCGGGCGCGATGTCCGTCGCGCTCTCCGCGCCGCTGGCCGGTGCCGCCCCGATCAGGGCGACACCGGCCAGCGCTCCGCATGCCGTGAAGACCGTCAGTGCCGTTCTGAACCGTCCGTCGCGACGCGTCACAGTGCCCCCTGATGTCTCGTCAACTTTCGCAGGACTCAGGGGAATTGCACCAGAGGCCGGTGCCCGGGCCGGTGGCTAGGCGCCGACGACGCGGGAACGGATCAGAAAACGCACTCCTTCGGGTGCCTCGAGAGAGAAGCCGCTGCCCCGGCCCGCCACGACGTCCACGATCAGACGCGTGTGGCTCCACAGTTCGTACTGGCTCTTCGACATCCAGAAGGTCACCGGCTCGTCGACGCCCTCGACCTCCAGCTCGGCCAGCAGGACGTCGGAGCCTCCGGTACGGAACTCGCCCTCCGGGTAGCACATGGGCGCGCTGCCGTCGCAGCAGCCGCCCGACTGATGGAACATCAGCGGTCCGTGCAGCGTGCGCAGTCGCCGCAGCAGTTCGGAGGCGGCGGGGGTCAGCTCCACACGGGGGACGACGTCCATCGGCACTCCCTCTCGGGTCTCACGGCTCGCACACGCGGTCCGCGGCCCGCCGCGGACGAACCGCCGGCGCAGGGCAGGACTCAGCCGACCATCCGGGAGGTTGCGAGAGGGTTGCACGCCGCGGACCCGGAAAGAGGCCGGTCCCCGGTGACGCCCGCTCGATGCGGGTCGTCACCGGGGACCGGCCTCGGGAAAGGCGGGTGCCGGGGGCCGGCGGACGGGTGCCGGCCGGTGCGGTGGGTCAGCAGATGCGCGGCAGTTGCTCTCCGAGCGGCATGTCCACCACGCGGGTGCCGCCCAGACCGGTGGCCGCGACGACCATGCCGGGGTGGTCGGCGACGCAGTGGCCGATCGCCACCGACTCCTTGCCGAGCGGGTGGGCGCGCATCGCCGCGAGCACGGCGTCGGCGTGCTCCGGCGCCACGAACGCCACCAGCTTGCCCTCGTTGGCCACGTACAGCGGGTCGAGGCCGAGGAAGGCGCAGGCGTTGGCGACCGTCTCCGGGATGGGCAGGGAGCGCTCGTCGAGCGTGATGCCGACTCCCGCGGCCGAGGCGATCTCGTTCAGGGAGGTGGCCAGGCCGCCACGGGTCGGATCGCGCAGCACATGGAGGTCGGTGCAGACGGCCAGCATGTCCGCGACCAGACCGGCCAGCGACGCGGTGTCGCTCTGGATCTCGACGCCGAACTCCAGCCCCTCCCGCACGCTCATGATCGCCACGCCGTGCACGCCGATCGGTCCGCTGACCAGCACCACGTCTCCGGGTGCCGCGCGCTGCGGGCGGATGTCGACGCCGTCCGGGATCAGGCCGATCCCGGCGGTGTTGATGAAGATGCCGTCGCCGTGGCCCGCGTCGACGACCTTGGTGTCGCCGGTCGCGACCACGACCCCGGCCGTCCGGGCCGCCTCGCCCAGCGCCTCGGCCACGCGTCCCACGACGGAGAGCTCGACGCCCTCTTCGAGGATGAACCCGCAGGAGAGGTAGGCCGGTACGGCCCCCGCCATGGCCAGGTCGTTGACCGTGCCGTTGACGGCGAGGTCCCCGATGCTGCCGCCGGGGAAGAACAGCGGGCGGACGACGAAGGAGTCGGTGGAGAAGGCGAGCCGGGCGCCGCCCAGGCGCAGGTGCGCGGAGTCGCCGAGCTCGGCGAGCACGTCGCTGCCGAACGCCGGCGCGAACAGGTGCTCCACCAGTTCGGCGGAGAGCGTGCCGCCACCGCCGTGCCCCATCACGATCCTGTCGTGGTCGCGCAGCGGCGCGGGGCAGGTCCAGGAGGAGAAGTCGACGGGAGCCGAAGCGGAGTCACCCAACGGAGCTCGCCTCCTTGTTCGGGGCCTCCAGCCGCCGGTAGAGGTAGTAGGCGGCACACGCGCCCTCGCTGGAGACCATCGTCGCGCCCAGCGGATTGCGCGGGGTGCACTCCTTGCCGAACGCGGCGCACTCGTGCGGCTTGATGAGGCCCTGGAGCACCTCGCCGCTGCGGCAGACGGTCGACTCCTGGGTGTCGATGCCGGTCACCGAGAAGCGGTGCTCGGCGTCGTACTCGCGGTACTTGGGCGACAGCCGCCAGCCGCTCTGCGGAATCATGCCGATCCCGCGCCAGGCCCGGTCGGTCACCTCGAAGACGTCGGACAGCATGGCCCGGGCCGCCGGGCTCCCTTCCGGCTGCACCGCCCGCGGATAGGCGTTCTCCACGGTGTGCTGCCCGGCCTCCAGCTGCCGTACGGCGCGGCGGATGCCCTCCAGGATGTCCAGCGGCTCGAACCCGGTCACCACGATCGGCACCCGGTGCCGCTCGGCCAGTTCGGGATACTCGCCCATGCCCATCACCGTGCAGACGTGCCCGGCGGCGAGGAACGCCTGCACCCGGCAGTCCGGCGAGTTCATGATCGCGTCGATGGCCGGAGGCACCTTGACGTGCGAGACCAGCAGGCTGAAGTTGGGGATGTCCAGCTTCTTGGCCTGGTAGACGGTCATCGCGTTGGGCGGCGCGGTGGTCTCGAAGCCGATGCCGAAGAAGACGACCTGCCGGTCGGGGTTCTCCTGCGCGATCTTCAGCGCGTCCAGCGGCGAGTACACGACACGTACGTCCGCGCCCTCGCTCTTGACCTTGAACAGGTCGCGTCCGCTGCCGGGCACGCGCAGCATGTCGCCGAAGGAACAGAAGATCACGTCCGGGCGGGAGGCGATCTCCAGTGCCTTGTCGATGATCTCCAGCGGGGTCACACAGACCGGACAGCCCGGCCCGTGGATCAGCTGGATCTCCTCGGGCAGGAGCTGGTCGATGCCGTGGCGGATGATCGAGTGCGTCTGACCGCCGCAGACCTCCATGATCGACCAGGGCCGGGTGGTGGTCGCCCTGATGTCGTCGAAGAGCCGCTTGGCAAGGACAGGATCGCTGAACTCGTCCAGGTACTTCATGACCGTGCCTCCTTCTCGACGCCATCCACGGGTGTGGGTCCGGTTCCGGCGGGGCGTTCGGCGCCCGCGTCCCGGGCGGCCTTGCCCCAGGCGTCGCCGAACTCCTCCTCCAGCACTCCGAGGTTCTCGAAGAGCTCCAGGGTCTGTTTCGCCGACTCCTCGTCCAGCCGCTGCAACGCGAATCCCACATGGACGATGGCGTAGTCACCGACCTGCATGTCCGGCACGTATTCCAGACACACGTCCTTGACGACACCGCCGAAGTCCACCTTGGCCATCCGCGTCGCGTCGCGTTCCTCGATCTCCAGCACTCGGCCGGGTACGGCCAGACACATGACTCGCTCCTGACTCGCTCTGCGCTTCCGCCGCGTTAGTCCCGCATCCGTGCGGCGACGATCAGCTGCCCGAGGGCAAGACCGCCGTCATTGGGGGGAACCCTGTGGTGCCTCAGTACGGTGAAGCCGTCCCGTTCCAGAACGGCGCCGCAGCCCTCGGTGAGCAGGGCGTTGCAGAACACCCCGCCGCTGAGGGCCACCGTGCGGATGCCGGTCCGCTCTCGCGCCACCGTGCACACCTCCTGGACCAGGGCGACCACGGCCCGATGGAACCGACGTGCCACCGGACCGGCCGTGACGCCGGCACGGACGTCCGCGACGGCGGCGGCCAGGACCGGCGCCGGATCGGCGATCAGTGGCGCCTCGGGGTCCTGACGGACCGTTCTCAGCATGAACCGGTACCCGTCGTTCCGCTCGTCGTCGCCGAGCGGCCCCGTCAGGTCGTCCAGTGCCGCGTTCTCCAGCTCCATCGCCGCCTGCGCCTCGTACTCCACCCGGTGGCAGACCCCCGCGAGCGAGGACACCGCGTCGAAGAGGCGGCCCATGCTCGACGTGGGAACGCAGTTGAACCCCCGCTCCAGCTGCCGTTCGAGCAGCCGCCGCTCCTCCGGGGTGGCGGCCGCGGCGCACGGCAGCTCGTCGGACCACGGCAGTCCCGCCGTCCGCAGGTGCGACAGCGCCATCCGGTAGGGGTTGCGTACGGCCGCGTCTCCGCCCGGCAGCGCCGCATAGCCCAGATGAGCGAACCGCCGGTATCCGTCGTAGTCGGCGAGCAGCACCTCGCCGCCCCACACGGCACCGTCGTCGCCGTATCCGGTCCCGTCGAAGGCGACCCCGATCACCGGGGCCGAGCCGTCGAGACCGTGCTCGGCCATGGCGGAGGCGACATGGGCGTGGTGGTGCTGCACCTGGCGCAGCGGCAGGCCGCGCGCCTCGGCGGCCCGCCGCGCCCACTGGGTGGAGCGGTAGCCGGGGTGCCGGTCGGCGATCAGCAGGCGCGGCGCGACGGCGGTGAGGTCCGTCAGATGGCCCGTGGCCCGCTCGAAGGCGGTCAGGGTGGCCAGGTCGTCCATGTCCCCGACGTGCGCGGACAGCCAGGCGTAGCGGCCGTCCCCGGCGCAGAAGGTGTTCTTCAGGTCGCCGCCCACGGCCAGCGCGGGGACCACCGGGACCGGGAGCGCGATCGGGAAGGGGGCGTAGCCGCGCGAACGGCGCACCGGGAGCTCGGCTCCCGCGCATACCCGGACCACCGAGTCGTCGCAGGGCACATGGATGGGACGGTCGTGGGCGAGCCAGGCGTCGGCCAGCCCCGCCAGCCGGGTCAGCGCCTCCGCGTCGTCGGTGACGATGGGCTCGCCCGAGCGGTTTCCGCTGGTCATGACGAGGACGGCCGGGCCAGGGGGATCACCGGGCAGGCCGAGCAGCAGCCGGTGCACCGGCGTGTACGGGAGCATGAAGCCGAGGTCGGGGCTGCCGGGGGCGACCCCCGCCGCGATCTCGCCGGAGGCCGCCCGTCGCCGCAGCAGGACCACCGGCTTGCGCGGCCCGAGCAGCAACTCCCGCTCCGCCGGTCCGACGTGGGCCAGCCGGCGCACGGTCTCCAGCGAGTCCGCCAGCACGGCGAAGGGCTTGCCGCCACGGTTCTTGCGCTTGCGCAGGGTGCGGACGGCCGCGGGGTCGCCCGCGTCGCACGCCAGGTGGTAGCCGCCGATCCCCTTGATCGCCACCACGGCACCCTCGGCCAGCAGCCGGCGGGCCTCGGTGATCGCCTGCGCGTCCCGCAGCTCGCCCGGATCACCGGGCCCGGTGCGCAGGGTGAGCCGGGGGCCGCAGGCGGGGCAGGCGATCGGCTGGGCGTGGAAGCGCCGGTCGGCCGGGTCGGCGTACTCGCGGGCGCAGTCCGCGCACATGGGGAAGTCCGCCATGGTGGTGCGGTCCCGGTCGTACGGCAACGAGGTCACGATGGTGAACCGGGGGCCGCAGTGCGTGCAGGTGATGAACGGATGCCGGTACCGCCGGTCGGCGGGGTCCGCGAGCTCGCCCAGACAGGCGTCGCAGGTGGCGGTGTCCGGGGAGACCAGCGTGCGGCCGGGGCCGCCGGAGGAGGGGCGGATGGTGAACACCGATCCGTCGTTCTCCAGGGGCACGGCACGGTGCTCGACCGACTCGACCACCGCGAGCGGCGGCGGACGCGTCCCGACCCGGACGCAGAACGTCTCGACGTCGGCGGCCGGGCCTTCGACCTCGGCCTCGACGCCCCGCGCGTTGTTGGTGACCCAGCCGGTCAGCCCCAGTTCCTCGGCGAGGGTGTACACGAAGGGTCGGAATCCCACTCCCTGGACGACGCCCGTGACGGTGACGTGCCTGCGCTCGCGCCCCGGGTTCCGTGTCACCGCGCGTGCTCCTGAGCGGGCGTCCGGCTCCGGCCGGCCCCGTCCTGCCGCTCGTGCGGGTGCCGGTGTCCGTCGGCGGGCGAGGAGCCGTCCGCGGGCGGGTGCCCCTCCGTTCGGTGGCCGTCGCCGTTCTCGTGGCTGTGCAGGTACCGCTCGTGCTGCCGCGCCAGGACGGGGACATGGGTCTCGTCGCCGGCCGCGCAGCGCAGGATGTGGGCCAGCAGCGCGTCGACCCCCTGGCCGGTGCGGGCCGAGGTCTCCAGGACCGGCACTCCGGGGTTGACCTGCTGAACACCGGCCAGGAACGCCTCCCGGTCGAAGCCGACGGCGTCCGCGATGTCGGTCTTGGTGATCACGACCAGGTGCGCGAGTCCGAAGGCCGCCGGGTACTTGACCGGCTTGTCCTCGCCCTCCGTCACCGACGCGAGCGCGATGCGCAGGGTCTCTCCCAGGTCGTAGGAGGCGGGGCAGACGAGATTGCCGACGTTCTCGACGAACAGCAGGCGCGTGCCCTCGGGCATCCAGTCCTCGAGCCGGCGCTGGAGCATGCCCGCCTCCAGATGGCAGAGCCCGTCGGTCAGGATCTGCTTCACGGGGGCGCCGGAGCGGGCCAGCCGTGTCGCGTCGTTCTCCGTCGCCAGGTCGGCGGTGACGGCGGCGGCCGGGGTGCCGCCCGCGACGGCGCGGGCGAGCAGCTGTTCGAGCAGGGCCGTCTTGCCGCTGCCCGGACTGGACAGCAGATTCACCGCCACCGTGCCGCGGTCGCCCAGATAGCTCCGCAGGGCCAGGGCGTTCTCGTCGTTCTTGGCGAGGACGGCCTGATGCAGGTCAACCGTGCGGCACATGGCTCGTCTCCTCGTCGTGTGTCGGCAGCCCGGCCGGCGCGGCCCGTGGCCCGCCGTCCGCGCTCTTCCCGTCCGGGGGCCCGTCGGCCAGCGTCACCCGGACGATCTCCAGCTCCCGGCCGCTGAGCAGGGTCAGCGTGGCCCCGCAGGCGGGGCACCACAGCACCGGAGGCATCCCGGTCGGCGCCTCGCGGCCGCAGCCGTCGCAGTGCGCCCGTGCCTCGACAGTCTCGATCAGCAGGCGCGCCCCCGCCAGCGCGGTGCCCTCCGTCGCCAGGCCGAACGAGAAGTCCAGCGCCTCGGGCACCACCCCCGCGAGCTCGCCGATCCGCAGGGTCAGTGACGCGACCGTGCCGCCCTGCTCCCGCACGGCCTCCTCGACCTGTTCGACGACCGCCACGGCGATGGACAGCTCATGCACGGCCCTCACCTCCCGCCGCCGGGCCCTCGTGGGGCCGTCCGGCGCCCAGGTGTGGGGTTCGCGCATGACTGGTTACTCTGAGAAGACGATGACTGGCCACGAGGTCGAGCGACGCGCTCTGCTCACCCCGGTGCTGCTCCTGCTGCTGGCCGAACGCCAAGGGCACGGTTACGAGCTGGTGCAGCGCCTGGGTGCTTTCGGCTGTGCCGACGCCGATCAGGCGCATGTGTACCGGCTGCTGCGGGGCATGGAGAGCAGCGGTGAGGTCACGTCGCACTGGCACGCCTCCGAGAGCGGCCCCGCGCGCCGCGTCTACGCGATCACCCAGCAGGGCGCCATGAACCTCGCCCTGTGGTTCGTCCGCCTGGGCGAGCTCCACGGCACCCTGCATCTCTTCCTCGAGCGGTACGTGCAGCTCGAGGACGTCGGTGGCCGCGCGGGGCGCTCGGGCGACGGCCCGGGCGCCGACGCGCGTGCGCCGGATCATGCGCGTACGCCGGATCACATGCGCCGCATGCGCAAGTAGCGGCGGATGTCCGACAGGTTCCTGGCGACTCCGTAGGCCAGTACGAGGCCCGCGGCCACGCCCACCCATTGCCATTCCATCCTTGCCTCCATCGTGGTCAGCTCCTCTGGGGTACAGAGGCAGCGCGGCGTACCAGGTCGAGCACGAGGTCGGCGGCGGCCTCCACGGCGTCGGCCACCGGGGGTGTCAGGCCCATGCCCTCGTCCGTGTCGCGGGGTTCGCAGCCGATGACGTAGACCTCCTCGGGGAGAGTGCCGCCCGCGCCGGCGTGCAGATCGTGCAGCAGGGCCAGCACGGTGGCGGGGTCCATGGCGTGAGTGTCCATCGGCCCCGGCTCGGGCCGCGCCGCGGGGGGCTCGGGGCCGACGTCGATCGTGTAGAGCGTGCCCGGCGGGCCTCCCCGGCTGACGATGTCCACCAGCACGAGGGTCCGATAGCCCTCCAGCAGTCGGTAGGCGAGGTGCACCCCGCGGATGCCGGCGTCCATCAGCTCGACGCCGGGCGGCAGTTCGGGTGTGCGGACGGCGAGGCGCTGTACGGTCTCCACCCCGAATCCGTCGTCCTGGAGGAACACGTTGCCGACCCCGGCGACCAGGACCCGGCGGGTCCCGTCGGGTTCCGCCGTACCGGAGGCGTCGGTGGGATCGGGTCCGGTCATGTCGCCTCCTCCTTCAGCGGAGCCACCTCGTCGGGCTTGAAGTACAGGAAGCGGCCCTGGGCGCGGCGTACGTCGGTGCCGGGATCGTCGTCCACGACGACGGCGAGGTGCGTCTCGCCGTCGAGGTCGCCGACCACGGCCTCGACCGTGGCGTGCCGGCCGAAGAGGAACGCGTCCTGGGCGTCGGAACGCCGGGCGCCCGGTCTGAGCAGGACTCTGCTGCCGGCCCGTACGCTCTCGCCGTCGATGACGACGACGGCCGGTACCTCGGTTGCCCCGGGGTCCTGCGCCGGGTCCCACCAGGGGTGCCCGGGGCCCTCGGGCAGGGTCAGTCCGGTGTCGGGAGCGGCAGGGCGTGCCGTGCCCGGAAGGTCGTCGCCGGTGATCTCGCGCAGCCCCCGGATCGCTCCGTGCAGCCGCTCGCGGACCGCCTCCGGCATGTCGTCCACCAGGTCGATGACCTCGGCGGCACGGGCGTCCGTGCCCCGCGCCTCGCGCTTCTCCCGTTCGGTGAGCGCGGCCGTGCGCAGCGAGAGGATCTCGTCGATCTCGGTGGCGTCGTAGAGGGGCCCCGGGCTCTCCTCGGCGACGGCCGGATGGTCCTCCAGGATGATCGGCGAGGACAGCATGACGTCCTCCGTACCGGGCGGTCCCGCGAGTACGGGCCAGGTGTGGTCGTTGTGGCAGCTCGCGGCGGCCGGGCGGGCCCACTCGGGCGGGTCGGTCAGCGACAGGAACCGTCCGCCGGGCACGCCGAACAGCAGATGGGTGCCGATCATGCTGTGGGCGAGGGCGGTCTCGCGGTCGGTGCCGGCCTCCTTCGGGGCGACGGTGGTGTTGTGCACGCTCACCGTGAGCCGCAGCACCCGGTAGGGTCCCGGCAACTCCTCGATGCGCGGGCGCAGTTCGCCCGTAAGTCGTTTCCTGCGCCGCACGAGACGGCCCAGCGTCCGGCCCTTCGCGTCGGTCACCGGTTCGTACTCGACGGAATCGGGCAGGTCGAACCGTACGGCGTGGACGGCCGCCTGATCACCCATCAGTTCGGCGAGCGACTCATGGATCAGTACGCGCTCCTCGTGACCCTCGTCCCACGGCACCAGCACCCGGTCGGGAAGGTCGAGTTCGGGCACCTCCGTGTAACCGCCGTCGGCGTCGAGCCGTTCGACCGTGCGCCGGCGGACGTGCAGGAAGCGCAGTTCGGTGTGGAGCCGGTCGCCGGCGCGGGGCTCCAGCAGGCACTCGGTGCGCTGGACGGCGTGTTCCCCGGTCGTCGCGGTCCAGGCGGGCGGCACCAGGACGCCGAACTGCCAGCGCAGTTGGTTCTTCGCGGCCGAGGCGCGGTAGGGGTAGAGGACATAGCCCTCGAACAGGACGGCGTCCGCCACCGTGCGGGCCTGCTCGAAGCCGCTCTCCAGGGGATTGCTCATCTCAGTCGGCCCCCTTCGCGTCGGCGGTGGCGAGGAGTTCCTCGAAGACCCGCTCCCAGGACGGCAGGGCGTGGGCGGAGCGGTAGCGGCGCAGCGCGTCCAGAACGTCCAGCCGGACGCGCAGCCAGCCCGAGTTGGGGAAGTACTGCTCGATCATGTTCCGCCAGACGTCCACCGGCATCCGGTACGACGTCTCCTTGTGCCAGGGCACCGGCTCGGCCCGGAAGCCGTCCCGGCCCGTGAACACCGTGCCGGAGAAGAGCAGGAGCAGCGGGACCTCGCCGCGGGACAGCGCCCGGAAGTACGACGCGGACGCGACCTCCGTGTCGTAGGTGCAGGGGACCGGGAGATCGACCTCGGTCGAACCGGTGAACCCCGGGACCGTGATGGAGGCGTGGGCGAACTGCAACGGCTTGAGCGTGCTGTTCCAGCGGCTCGGTTCGCCGAACAGGTCACCCAGCATGCCGACCTCCTCCGGCTCGTACGATCGCCCGGCGGGCTCGATACGGATCTGGCAGCGCAGCGCGACGGCGTGCACCGGCTGATGATCGGCCTCCTCGATGCGCAGCCCGAACAGCAACGTGGGCCCGGCTCCGTACGGTTCGGGGCGCACACCGGTACAGGTGAACTGGAGATCGGTCACGGGGCGCCCCCGGAGTGCGTGGCCGGACTCCCGGATTCCGGGGGAGCGGCGGGATTCCCGGGATCCGGGGGAGCGGCGGGGGTTCCGGGTTCCGCGGATGCGGCGGTGGGCCCGGGGTGCGCCGATGCGGCGGTGGGCCCGGTCTCCGATTCCAGCGGGCGGGCGGCCGCCGTGATCCGTTCGAAGAACTCCGCGATGTCCGCGCGTGCCTCGGCGCCGCCGTCGAAGCCCTTCCAGTGCAGCCGCATCCGGCCGACCAGTTCGTAGCAGACGTCGACCGGGACGAGCGTGCAGGTAACCGAGTCGCCGCGTCCGCGGTGCAGCAGCAGCGCCTCCACATCGGGTTCGAGCAGCTCCGCGAGCCGGCTGCGTCCGAGGACCGCGTCCCAGGTCTGCGGATCGAGTTCGCTCTCGGTGGCGCCCGCCGGGCTCGGGTAGAAGGCCGCGAGCCGGTCGAGTTCGGAGTTGCGGAAGAAGAAGGCGAGCGCGACCGGGATCTGCAGCCGGTTCCAGTCCGCCTCGTCCAGCTCGAACCCGGGATCGGTCAGATACCGGTCCGGGACGGCCCGGAAGCGGCCCTGCCCCGCGCCCGGCCGGGTGAAGAGCAGATGGCAGGGCGGGCAGGCGCATTTGAGGGACCGTCGCGAGGTGTCCACGAGATGCCGGTGCTCGGCGGGCAGCGGCTCCCCGCACAGGTCGCAGCGCTCACCGACGGGCGGCGGCCTCCGGGTGAACTGCTTGAGGACGTCGGTGGTCATGGCCCCGCCCCCAGCAGCTCACCGGGCAGGGCCACCCGTACGGATCCGTCCTCCTCCAGCAGCGGTACGGGCTCCAGGTGAGCCCGTTCGCCCCGGCCCGCCCGGTGCACGTCGAACTCGGCGGCGCATCCCGAGCACCGCAGCAGTTCGCCGTCCAGGACCGCCGGTGCGAGGCTCACGGCACAGACCGGGCAGCGGTCGCGGTAGGCGTACAGCTGTCCCGGCAGGCGGACGAGCAGCAGGGTGCGGCCGGCGACGTCGGTGACGCCGGTGGCCCGTTCGCCCAGGGGCAGCGCGCGGGGAGCGAGGGTGTACCAGCGGGCCGGGTCGCCCGGTCCTCCGGACGCGGCCGGGTCACCCGGAACGTCGTCCGGGCGGTGCGGCAGGATCTGGAGCAGTGCGGGCCCCGGGTTCTCCTCGGCCATTCCCTCGACCTCGATGTGCTCGACCTCGGGGGCGATCCGGGCGACCGCCTCCTCGATGGTCCAGCGCACGGTCTGGGTGGAGGACGGACAGCCGTCGCAGCTGCCGCGCAGCCTGAGCCGTAGTGTCGGGCCGTCGGCGGCCTCCATGTCGAGCCCGGCCACCTCGACGTCGCCCGCGTGCGAGCCGAGGTAGGGACGGACCTTGTCGAGGGCCCGGCCCACCCGGGTCGCGGTGTCCTCCGGATGCAGATCGTGCAGGATCAGCAGATCGCTGACGAGTTCGTCGGCGGTCAGGACGGCGAGGGGGTCCGCGCCGTCCGGGGCCGCGCGCAGCAGCCGTACGGCCCGGGCCAGGCCCTCGCCGTAGAACTCCACGAGGCAGCGCACGAGTTCGTCCGCCGTGTCGCGTGCCCGCGGTCCCGCCTGCTGCGCCAGCTCGTCGAGCAGCGCGCCTATCCGCTCACCCGTCTCCTGTCCGGCCATCGGCAAGCCCCTCTCCTGAGGAAGTCAGACCGCCAGTCCGCTCAGCCCCGTCGGCATGTGCGTCTGCTGGATGGTCCGCCCGCCGCCGACGTACATGTGCACGCCGCACGGCAGACACGGGTCGAAGCTGCGGACGGCCCGCATGATGTCGATGCCCTTGAAGTTCTCGGGCGGGTTCTCCTCGAAGATGGGGGTGTTCTGCACCGCGTCCTCGTACGGGCCCGGTGTGCCGTAGCTGTCGCGCACGCTGCCGTTCCACGGCGTCGGCGGATACGGGTGGTAGTTGGCGATCTTGCCGTCCCTGATCACCATGTGGTGGGACAGCACGCCCCGGACCGCCTCGGTGAAGCCGCAGCCGATCGACTCGTCCGGCACGTCGAACTTCTCCCAGGTCTGGGTGCGTCCGGCGCGTACCTCCTCCATCGCCTGCTCGGCGAAGTGGAGGGCGGCCGCGGCGGCGTACGCCTGGAAGTAGGTCCGGGCCCTGTTGCGTTCGAGGGCGTTGCTCCACTGCGGGATCTTCCACTCCAGCGCCATCTCCGGCTTGGTCATCGTGCGCGGCAGGTTGATCTGCACGCTGTGCCCGGTGGCCTTGATGTAGCCGATGTCGACGAGTCCGGACAGCGCCGTGGACCACAGCCGGGCGATCGGGCCGCCGCCGGTGTCCAGGGCCAGATGGTCGGTGCCGTCGAACCAGCGCGGCGACATGACCCAGCTGTACTTGTCGTCGAAGTCCCGCTTCTGCGGGGCCGGGATGGTGTGCTGGTTCCAGGGGTGCCGTTCGTCGACGGGGTTCCCGAGCGGGTCCTGCTCGACGAACTTCTCCATGCCCGACCAGTCCTCGTAGTACGAGCTGCCGAGCAGGATGCGGATGCCGAGGTTGATGTCGACGAGGCTGTTGGTGACCAGCTTGCCGTCCACGATGACACCCGGGGTGACGAACATCCGCCGGCCCCAGTTCTCCATGTTGGCGTACTGGAAGTCGCAGTACTCCGGGTCGTTCAGCGCGCCCCAGCACCCCAGCAGCACACGGCGCCTGCCCACTTCCTCGTAGCCGGGCAGTGCCTCGTAGAAGAAGTCGAAGAGGTCGTCGTGGAGCGGGACGACCCGCTTCATGAACTCCACGTAGCGGGTGAGCCGGGTCAGGTAGTCGGTGAAGAGCTGGATGGTCGCGACCGTGCCGACACCGCCCGGGTAGAGCGTGGAGGGGTGCACATGGCGGCCCTCCATCAGACAGAACATCTCCCGTGTGTAGCGGCTGACCTGGAGCGCCTCGCGGTAGAACTCGCCCTCCAGCGGGTTGAGCGAGCGCATGATGTCGGCGATCGTGCGGTAGCCGTGGTCGGCCGCGTGCGGGGCCTCGGTGCGCTCGGCGAGCTCCAGCACCCCGGGGTTGGTCTCGCGGACCATCCGCTCGCAGTAGTCCACCCCGACCAGGTTCTCCTGGAAGATGTTGTGGTCGAACATGTACTCCGCGGCCTCGCCGAGGTTGATGATCCACTCGCCGAGGTGCGGGGGTGCCACGCCGTACGCCATGTTCTGGGCGTACACCGAGCAGGTGGCGTGGTTGTCGCCGCAGATACCGCAGATGCGGCTGGTGATGAAGTGCGCGTCGCGCGGGTCCTTGCCGCGCATGAACACGCTGTACCCGCGGAAGACGGACGAGGTGCTGTAGCACTCCGCGACCCGCTTCGCCTTGAAGTCGATCTTGGTGTGGATGCCGAGACTGCCCACGATGCGGGTGATCGGGTCCCACGACATCTCCGTGAGGCCGTCACCGGCCGGCTTGTTCGTCGCCGTCGCCATGGTGCCGCGCCACCTTCCTGTCGAGTGTCCTGCTCAGCGGGTAACCGTGGTCACCACGGGGCCTTGTAGCCGGTCGTGAGCTTCTCGCCCTTGCCGCGCCACTTCGGTTCCTTGTCGACGGTCTTCGCGGTGATGTTCCGCAGTCGTCGGATGACGGATCCGTAGATGCCGCTCGCCGTCGCGGACACATGGCCGCCCGGCGGCTCGTCCATGAACGGCATGAACTTGTCGGGGAAGCCCGGCATGGTGCAGGCGATGCAGATGCCGCCGACGTTCGGACAGCCGCCCACACCGTTGATCCAGCCGCGCTTGGGCACGTTGCACTTCACCACCGGGCCCCAGCAGCCGAGCTTGACCAGACACTCCGGCGATCCGTACTCGGTCGCGAACTGTCCCTGCTCGTAGTAACCGGCACGGTCGCAGCCCTCGTGAACCGTGGCGCCGAACAGCCAGGTCGGCCGCAGCTCCTCGTCCAGCGGGATCATGGGTGCCGCGCCCGCCGCCTGGTACAGCAGGTAGAGCAGGGTCTCGGAAGCGTTGTCCGGGTGCACGGGGCAGCCCGGGATGCAGACGATCGGGATGCCCGCCTTGGACTTCCACTCCCAGCCCAGATAGTCCGGCACTCCCATCGCGCCGGTCGGGTTCCCGGCCATCGCGTGGATACCGCCGTACGTCGCACAGGTGCCGATGGCGACGACGGCGAGCGCCTTGGGGGTGAGCCGGTCGAGCCACTCACTGGTGGTGATCGGCTGACCCGTCTCCGGATCGTCCCCGAAACCGCACCAGTAGCCCTCCGGCTTGACCCGCTCGTTCGGAATGGACCCCTCGACGACCAGCACGAAGGGCTCCAGCTCGCCCCTGTCGGCCTTGAAGAACCACTCGACGAAATTGTCCGCGCCCTGCACGGGCCCGCACTCGAAGTCGATCAGGGGCCAGTGGACCGCCACCTTGGGCAGCCCTGGCAGGGCACCGAGTGCCAGCTCCTCGATGCTCGGCTGGGTCGCGGCGGTCAGCGACACCGAATCCCCGTCGCAGCTCAGCCCCGCGTTGATCCAGAGAATGTGGACGGTCGGATCGTCCTGCGCTTCGTCCTGCGCGACGGGGTCGGCCGTCGTCGCGGTCGGGGCGTCCATGAGCCCTCCTGGGAATCAGCTCATTCCGGTCATCAATGCACAAACAGCCTTTCCTATGGTTACCGACCGGAAGTGTCGTGGGTAAGTGCGAACGGGCCCTATCGTCGGGGCGCACTGTCGTCCCGTGCGCGCGGGTGGGCCGGAGCCGCTCGAGGTCCGGTCATCCTCCGCGACCAGGGGGCTGCTCAGCGTCGGCGAGAGCCTGCCGTGCCGCCCTGGGCATCGAGGCCCTCCTCCGCAGGCCCCGGGAGGCAGGGCGAGGCCACGGTGAGCCGCCGGTCGCGGACACTCGGTCTGTCCGCACGCGCGGACGGACTCGACGCTCCTCAGGGCTGGGCGGCCGGATCCAGGCCCTCGACCGCCGCTGCCGCGGCGGCGGAGTCCTGGCCGTAGAAGATGTCGATGTCGACCTCCTCGCCGCCCATGGTGAGTGTGTCCCAGGCGCCGCTGAGCACCAGCATGCGGAGCGTTATGCCCTCCAGGGTCCCCAGCCGTTCCAGGATCGCCTGGTCGTCCGGCATACCGGGCATGCGCGTCGCCAGTCGGGAGCGGATTCCGTGCAGTCGCTCCAACAGCGTCGCGGTGTCCGCCTCGCGATCCGGCTCCTCGGAGATTCCTTCGATGCCGTGGGCGATGATGTCCTTGATGGCCCACGTGGTGCCCTGGTCGTCGGTGGTCACCATCGCCTTCCAGGCGCGGCTCTTGTGCCGGTACTGGAGCATCGACATGGCGGCCTCGTGGCGCAGGAAGTCCGCGTCCCGGAAGGGCTTGCCCTTCCACGCTCCGTTGAGGGACCGTGCGAGCGAGATCGCGGAGGACAGACCGCTGTTGAGTCCCCGTCCCGGCCAGAAGTGGATGGCGTTTGCGGCGTCGCCCAGCAAAAAGCCGTACGTGCCGATGGAGTTGGCCGTGGGCGGCAGCAACTCGGCGGTGAAGCGCGGGCGTTGCACCATGTCCAGGCGGAAGGACGTGACCGCACTCAGTTCGTCCGGCTCGACACCGAACAGGCGCAGCCCTTCACCCACCCGCTTCCACAGGGCCGAGCCCCTGATGAGGGCCGGCAGGAACAGCGTGCTGTGCGTGGAACACCGGAAGTCGCCGTGCTCGTCGCGCCCCATCAGGCAGGGGCGAGAGGCGATGCACTCCTCGAAGACGCGGCGGACCGGATCGATACCGACGACCTCGGCGGCCTCCGCGTCCGTCAGACGCATGTTGAGGAAACCCTCGCCCCGCAAGGAGTTCAGCAGGAACCGGTTCTGCCCCACGGTCAGCAGCACCGCCATGGGGTCGGGCAGAGCCGATTTCACGCGCAGTCCGAGGATCACGTCCTGGAGATGGCGGTTCTTCAGCGAGTAGATGGAGGCGTCCGCCGTGCCGAACTTGGCGGCGAAGTGCTCGCGGGTGCGTGACCGTCCGCCGTCGCAGATCGCCAGTACGTGCTGGTCCGCGAGGGCGTCCTGCTGCTCATCGATGCCGAACCGGGCGGGGACGAGGCGGATTCGGCTCGGCTTCTCGTTCGCCACCTCCAGAAGCCGGTCCTCGATGTAGGCGATGCGCATGTTGCGCGGGTGGTGATCGCCGATGGAGTCGGGACCCGACGGCCACATCTCCGTGTAGCTGTCCGGGTCGAAGAGCCGGGCCTGCACCTCATCGGGCAGGCTGAGGTACTGGCGGCTCTGTACGGTCACCACCTGCTGGCGCCGAACATTGCCCTGACTCGCGTCCTTCCAGACGATCTTGCGGCCCTGCTTACGCCAACGGCCGTCATAGACGGTGATGTTCACCTGGGCGCCGAGGAAGTGCTCCAGCAGCAACGCGAGCGACAGGCCGACCGGGCCGCCGCCCGCGATGGTGACCCGCAGTACCGGCCCGTGCTCGACCTCCTCGTCGGCATGGGTCAGGGACCTGGGCAAGGAGAGCGCCATGATCGTCTCCATGGCGTCGGGAACCTCGAAACGGAACTCCTGGTCGCCGATGGTGATGTCGTCCCCGGGCTTGAGGAGCTGGGAGTCGATCTCCTCACCGTTGACCAGCGTTCCGTTGCTGCTCCCACAGTCGCGCAGCACGTAGCCCTGGGTGTCGTCGAGGACGATCTCCGCGTGGAAGCGCGAAACGCTCAAGCTGGAGATGACGACGCTGTTCTCCGGATTGCGCCCGAAGGTGACCCGGGTGCCGATCACCGGTATGCGCTCGCCGACCAGCAGTCCTTCGCGTCCAACGAGCACCGGCGCCACGGTACTTCCTTTCGAGGATGACGACATCGCTGTCGCCGCGGTGCCACTGGACCGCACCGTTGCGCGGGCGTGACCGGCAGCGTGGAAGGGGAGGGCGGAGTGGCTTCACTCGACGTGTGTGAGCGGCGACTGGTTCAGTTCCGACGGCAAGGCGGCGTTCATCGACCGGTGCAGATGATGCATCATGCCCGATTCCGAAGTCGTCCGGGAGAGGCCCTTCAGCGATGGAGCCCTGTGGAGCCCCGCGGCCGGTGCCGGTGCCCCGCGTGGGGCGCAGATCATGAGTGTCATCGATGGTGCGCCGTGCCGTGCCGGCTGGTGACGCCACGGTCTCGGGGCGGCGGGGCGGCGGGGCGGCGGGGCGGCGGGGTGGATGGTGGAGGGGTGGAGGGGCGGCGCGGTCCGGTCGTGGGCACGGCCGGGCAGGACGGGCGAGATCCGCAGCAGCTGCCCGGCAGGGGTGGACGCCAGGGTGTTCCGGTGCCCGCCGACCGCGCACACCTGGGCCCCGGCCCGTGAGTGACCGCACCGGTCGGGCGCCCGCCCGACGGCGACCTGCCGCCGGCACCGACGCACGGCCGACCGCCGGCTCACTGAACGTCAGACCCTCCAGCACCCCGCAATTCAACCCGTATGCCCGAATTATCCCTGGCGTGTCGGACGTCACTGAATCCGGCTCGAGTTGGCCAACTCGCTTGCACGGCAAGAATTTCCACGGCTCATAGGCATGTTTCGGCGTCGGTCAAGCACTTGCGGATCGAGTTCGCCTCGCGCAGAGTCCATGACCATTCAGTCCGCCACTGTTCACCTATTGATCATGGCCCGACTGTCGCATGGGGGGCGAAAGGTCACGCGTACATGCCAATGAATTGCACAACTGATATGCCGAAACACCGTCGTCCTCGCGCTGCGCGAACAAAGCTGGGAGCACTTGCGCTCGCCACTGCCGCAGTCGCCGGAGGCGTCCTTACGCAAACGGACCAGGCGGAAGCCGCCACCACCAACGTCGTGGTCGATTCCCTGTCCGTGTCGGCGCCCACGGACGGACAGATCAAAGCCACTGCCACGGTCCATGGCACCAGGACGGTCAAACTGCAGGCGCTGACTGTCGCCGTGCGATCCGCCAATGGTGGTCACTACGACTTTCCCGGAGCCACCGCGACCACCCTGGGGACCAAGCCCACCAAATACACCTCGGGCTCCCGCGCATTCCCGGCGGGCACCTATACCTATTTCGTCGCGTACAAGTCTCACGACACCTGGCGCAGTCTCTCTCCGGTGAAATCCTTCACCTCCGGCACCGGCTCCACCGCGACGCCGACACCGACCCCGACGGCTTCAACTCCTGCGCCCACCCCCACGCAAACCGCGTCCCCTGCTCCGACAGCGACGCCGACCCCCAGCGCGACGTCCTCTGCGCCGCCCACGAGCGCCGCTGCGCCTGTCGGTATTGCCGGCTCATGGCGCCCTGTGTTCAGCGACGAATTCAACGGCACCGGTCTTGACGGTTCCAAGTGGAACCCGAACTGGTTCGGTTGTTCCGGGTGTGACACCAAGCCGCCCAACTCCGCTGAAGGGTCCGCCTATTCCCCGTCGCAGGTCACTGTCAGCGACGGATCCCTCCACCTCAAGCTCATCCAAAAGCCGACCACCGTCAGTGGCAAGACGTATCCCAACGTTTCCGGCCTGGTGACCAGCAACGGAAAGGCCCAGTTCACTTACGGCGCTTTCGAGGCCCGCATCTACACGCCCTCGTCCGGGACGCAGATGGCCAACTGGCCCTCCTTCTGGCTGGACGGGCAGAACTGGCCGACGGACGGTGAGCTGGACGTCCTGGAGGGCCTGGGCGGCTCGGCCTGCTATCACTTCCATTCCACGGCAGGCGGTCCGGGAGGCTGCGCTTCCGGCAATTACTCCGGCGGCTGGCACACTTTCGGCGCCGAATGGAAGCAGGGTTCCGTCACGTACTACTACGACGGCAAGCAGGTCGGTCAGATCACCTCCGGGATCACGTCCGCCCCGATGTATCTGATCCTCAACAACGCCATCAACCCCAGTCACAGCGGAACCAACGTGGTCCCCGCGGACATGATGGTCGACTACGTGAGGGCCTGGCAGCACTGACCCCATCGACGCCCCCGGGCGCCGGGCGGCTCACGCCCCCGGCGCCCTTTGGGCGTCGGCCCCCGAAGCGCCGATCTCCATGTGGCCGGGCGGTGTGCGAGGCGAGTCGTCGTACGTCATGACGGCCCAGCCACGGCGGCCTGCTCCGGCGCCCGCACGAAGGTCTGTGCCTCGGCCGCGAACCAGTCGACGGTGTGCCGCAGCCCCTCTTCCAGAGGCACCCACGGCTGCCAGCCGAGCCCCTCGCGGGCCCGGGTTATGACAGGGCATCGACGGACGGGGTCGTCGACGGGCAGCGGAAGATAGCGCAGCGCGCTGCTCGATCCGGTGATCCCCGTCACCATCTCCGCCAGTTCCCGCACCGTGCGCTCCTCCGGATTGCCCAGATTGAACGGGCCCGGCTCGGCGGAGTCGAGCATGGCCAGCAGGCCACGGACCAGGTCGTCGACGTAGCAGAAGCTCCGCGTCTGGGTACCGTCGCCGAATATCGTCAGCGACTCCCCCTCCAGTGCCTGCCTGATGAAGCTCGAGATCACGCGGCCGTCATGCGGACGCATGTGAGGGCCGTACGTATTGAAGATCCGGACGATCCCGACATCGACCCCCCGGCTGCGCCGGTACGCCATGGAGAGAGCCTCCGCGAAACGCTTGGCCTCGTCGTAGACGCTGCGGGGGCCTATGGGATTGACGTGCCCCCAGTAGTCCTCGTCCTGCGGATGCACCGCGGGATCTCCGTAGACCTCGCTGGTGGATGCCAGGAGGAAGCGCGCTTCATGGCGCTCGGCCAGCCGCAGCATGTTCTCCGTTCCCCGGCTGCCGACCGCCAGCGTCTCGAGCGGATGGTGATGGTAGTCGGCGGGCGACGCGGGAGACGCGAGGTGCACGACGGCGTCGACCGCCCCGGAGACGCGGAACCGCTCCGTGACGTCGCACGGGGAGCAGTGGAAGCCCGGCTCGCGCAGCAGGCGGGCGATGTTGGCCTTTCGGCCCGAGGAGAAGTTGTCCAGGCAGCAGACACTGTCACCTCTGCGGAGCAGTTCCTCGCACAGATGCGACCCCAGAAAGCCGCTGCCACCGGACACCAGCACGCGCATGAGATTCTCCTGTCGCTCAGCCGAGCCGCGGACGGCCCGGAGCGCTCAGCCGCCAGCCCGCCGAGTGCCAGGCTTGGGCGTCAAGGGTGTTGCGGGCGTCGACCATGGCCGGGCTGCGCACCACAGTGGCGAGCGCGGCGGGATCGAGTTCCTGGTATTGGGGCCACTCGGTGAGGTGCAGGACGACATCGGCCTGCTCGCACGCCTTGGTCACGTCCAGGGCGTACTGCAGATCGGGGTACGCGGCTCGGGCGTTGTCGACCGCTTCCGGGTCGTGCACCCGGACCCGGGCCCCGCGTCGGCGCACCGCCTCCGCGACCGCGAGCGCCGGAGAGTCCCGTACGTCGTCGCTGCCGGGTTTGAAGGCGGCACCCAGAACCGCCACGTCGCGGTCCTCGAAGTTCCCGCCGACGAACCGCTCGGCGAGTTGGACGGTGCGCCGGCGCTGCCGTGTGTTGATCTCGTCGACCTGGCGGAGGAACGCCACCGACTCGCCTCGGCCGATTTCCTCCGCCCGGGCGGCGAAGGCTCGGATGTCCTTGGGCAGGCAGCTGCCGCCGAAGCCGAGGCCGGGGGCCAGGAAACTGGGGCCGATGCGGGAGTCGGTGCCCATCGCCTCGGCGAGAGTGAGCACGTCGGCGCCCATGACGTCACAGATCTCGGCCATGGCGTTGATGAAGGAGATCTTGGTGGCGAGGAAGGAGTTCGAGGCCACCTTGACGAGTTCGGCGGTGACGGTGCTGGTGGCGATGAACGGCGCGCCGGCCGCCACGAGGGGCGCGTAGACCGCGCGCAGCCTCGCCTCGGCCTGCGCCGAGCGAACGCCCGCCACGATGCGTTCCGGCCGCAGGGTGTCCTGGACCGCGGATCCCTCGCGCAGGAACTCCGGGTTCCAGGCGATGTCGGCCCCGGTCCCGCACAGCCGTGCGGCCAGCTGGTCAGCCGTACCGACCGGCACGGTGGACTTTCCGACGACCAGTGCCCCGTCGTGGCCCGCACCGCTCAGAGCCGCCGCCAGTCCGTCCACCACCGCCTCGACATGGCGCAGGTCGGCGGCGCCCGAGTCGGGCCGCTGCGGGGTGCCGACGCAGACGAAGTGCGTGTCGGCGAACAGGGCGGCCTCGTCCAGCGATGTGGTGAAGCGCAGCCGGCCTGCGGCCACCGTCCGCCGGAGCATCGCGGACAGACCGGGTTCATGGAACGGGGGGCGCCCGGCGGCGAGCGCCGCGACCCGCTCCTCGTCGACGTCGACGCCGAGGACCTCATGGCCTGTCTCCGCCATGCAGGCGGCGTGGACCGCTCCGACGTACCCGGTGCCGATGACTGTGAGGCGCATGTCACTCTCCGAGAAGTCCGTATATTTACGACGTATACGTACATAGTCACCCCATGTTGGGCTGAGGTCAACGCGCATCGTGGGGAGGAACATGAATCAGCGGCCTCACGGCCCGCCGGCCACGGAGGGAAACGCGCCGTCGGCACGACGTCGAGGGGTGCCGGTGGACCCTTCGGTCAACGGCACCCGGCGCGGCCGGAGCGCTCCGCCCGCAGCAGGCGCCATGTCACCAGCGCTGTGAACCGGATCGCCTCGGCCGCGGACGGCAGGGGATCGTCCCAGCAGAGCCAGGCCCGCTCGGTGGGTCGCTCGCTCAGGAGGCCGGGTGGCAGCCGGCGCTCGTGGCGCAGCCACGCCGCCGCCGACGCGAAGTCCAGCTGGCCGGCGACGAAGACCCGCCCCTCGACCTGAGCGCCCCCCGGCACGTCCCGGCCGGTCAGGTCGAGGTGCATGGCGCGGACGACATCGACTCCGTGGACATTCTCGAAGAGGCGGAACTGGGCGCCGGTACGCGGGTTGAAGTCGACGAGCTTGTACTGCCCGTCCCGCCGGTCGAAACGCCAGTCGAGATCCGCCAGTCCGCTGTAACCGATGCGACGGCAAAGCCGCTCCGCAAGGCCGGCCAGTTCGGGGTTGCGCAGCGCCACCGCTCTGGCGGTCATGCCCGCGTACGGAGGCCAGGAGCGCAGTTTCAAGCCGGTGAACAGGACGCGCGGCACACCGCCCGCACCGCAGTAGATATGGGTGATCCAGTCCTCCGCCTGCTGTCTGGGGATGTACTCCTGCACGAGGACGGGAGGCGGCGCGGCCTTCGGGAAGCGGTCGAGCAGCTCTCGCTCGTCGAGCACCACGGTGGTGGTGCCGCTGACGGCCGGGGTGCGGAGCCGGCTGAACGGTGCCAGGTTCTTGAGCACCAGCGGATAGCCGAGTTCGCGGCCCGCGTCGACCAGTTCGTCACGGCTCTCCGGTGCCCGTGACCGCGGCGAGGGCACGTCGGCCTCGGCGCAGATCCGGTGCAGGCCGGCCTTGCAGGCCAGCAGACGCGGCAGGTGGGCCGGTACGGGCGGAATCAGGAAACACTCCCGCAGCCGGTCGGCGTACTCCGCGAGCAGGATCGCCGCCTCGTCGTCGGTCGGCACCGCCACGCACCGGGTGCCGATCGTCCGGCCGATGGACAGCAGGCCGTCCGCGAGCCGCTCCGGTTCCTCGCAGCCGGTCGTCGGCCACACGATTCTGCTCGTCAGATGGCGTGAGACGGCGACCGGTGTGAAGCGGTCCTCGACAACGGCGTGGACAGGGACGCCCAGCCGCCCGACCGTGCGCACCACGCCCAGGCTGCCGTGGTGCAGCGGGTAGTTGCCGATTCTGGCGAGGAGCACGGGCACCTCGTTGTCCAGCAAGACGACCACCCGGCCCATTCCGGGAATCTTGTCCCGAAAGGTACTAATATGTACGGAGGTTCCAGAGCTATTCAATAGCTTCAATGGCTGCATATCGACCATGTTCATTGTCCCCCGCATGCGCGGGTCGTGCAGCGGAAGGCCCGGCAAGGTCTGGTATGAAGACTCCCGCCAAGATGTCCTCGATCTCCGGTTTGCTGCCCCTCTACTTCCCGCGCGCGCTGGCAGGGCTCGACGACCGTCTCCGGGCTCACTGGCTCATGCGCGGCGCCGGTCGCGGGGACATCACCGTGGTCCGGCGGCCCTCACTGCCCGAGGCGGGCCTGCTGGTGTTCGAGCTGCGACGCGGCGCGGGAAGCCTGGTGGTCAAACACCCCAGGAACGAGGCCGGGGCCGACGTCACGGCGCGGGAGCGGGACGTCCTGCAAGAGCTCGAGGCCGACAGCCGGCTCGCTCCCTGGCGTCCTCTCCTGCCCCGAGTCGTCGGCTCGTCCCAACCCGCGGGGACCCTTGCCCAGAGCCGGCTCCCGGGCGTCCCGGCGGAGCGACTGATCCTGGACACCCCTGAGGACCCATCTGCCGTCGCAGCTCCCGCCATGCAACTGCTGGCGGATCTGCGGGCCGCCACCGGGCGTCGCCGTAAGGCGGCCGACCGGGTCCCTGCCTGGTGCGAGTCGCAGCTGACGGCTCTCTCCGCAGGAATGCCCCGATACCGGTCCGGTCGGCGAGCGGCCGAATTCGAGGCCCTGCGCCACCGGCTGGACGCGGCCCTGGCCGGTGCCGTGCTGACCGAGGGCTGGACCCATGGCGACTACCACCCCGGCAACGTGCTGCTCGGCGGTGACCCCCTCCAGGTCACCGGTGTCTTCGACTGGAGCAGCGGCCGCGCCGACGGGCCGTGCGAGATCGACGCCTACTCCTTCGTACTGGCCCTGCGCAGTACCCTCACCGGCCGCCCCCTGGGTGGCCTGGTCGCCGAGACGCTGCGCGCCGGCCGGGTACCGGACGCCGACCGCGCACTGCTCGCGCTGGCCGGGCTGGACCCGGACCACGGTGTCGCCGATCCGGTGGCGATTCCCCTGCTGAGCTGGCTATGGCACGTGGCGAACAATGTCCGCAAATCTCCGAGGTTCGGCCGCAGTTACGGCTGGCTCACGCACACGGTCGCACCCGTGCTCGACGAATGCGCCCGCTGGGCCGGTGCGCGGCCGTGACCGCCTCGGCGCCGCGCGAGACCAACGAGATCAAAGGGAGTGACCATGCCCGCGAACACCGGCTTCGGCGCCCGGCGCAAAGCGGCCAGGAACGGGGGCACCCATGACTCCCGGCAGCGGCCGCCCACGGTCGTCATCGGGGCGGGCCCCTACGGGCTCGCCACGGCCGCCTGGCTGAGTGCGGCAGGAGCGCCACGGCGTGTGTTCGGTGAACCCATGGAGTCCTGGCACACCAACATGCCCACAGGTATGTTTCTGAAGTCTGTCCCCGCCGCCTCCTGCCTCTCCGCGCCGGAGCCCGGATACCGGCTGGAGGACTTCCGTGCCGCGCGGGGACTCGGACCCGTCGGCGACCGGTACCCCATCCCCGTCGAGGAGATGATCGCCTACGGGCGGTGGTTCCAGGAGCGCCGCGTGCCGGAAGTGGAGCGCCGGAAGGTCCGCACCGTCGAGCATGTGGACGGGCTGTTCGCCGTCACCCTGGACTCCGGGGAGGAGTTCCTCGCCGAGAACGTGGTGATGGCCACCGGACAGGTCCCGTTCGCCCACGAGCCCGCCGAACTGGCCGGCACCCTCCCCGGGGAACGGCTCTCCCACACCAGTCGGCACCGTGATCTGACCCGGTTCTCGGGGCAGCGGGTCGCCGTCCTCGGCGGTGGGCAGTCGGCTCTGGAGAGCGCCGCGCTGTTGCACGAGGCCGGGGCCCTTCCCACGGTGATCGCCCGCGCGGCGTCCGTCGCGTTCGGCAACCCGCCCGACACCGACCGTCCTTCCGACCGGCCGCGTCCGGTACGGATCGTCAAGCCGGGTTCGCCGCTCGGACCGGGCTGGTCGCTGCTGGCGTGCAGCTACGGCGGTGGCGCCTTTCGCCATCTGCCGGAGGGGCTGCGGATGCGGCTGCTGCACAGCGTGCTCGGTCCGTCCGGTGGGTGGTGGCTGAAAGACCGCGTCGACGGCCGGCTCCCGGTGCTGTGCGGCCGCACGGTCCGCTCCGCGGGGGTCGAGGACGGCATGGTGCGTCTTGAGGTCGGGGTCATGGACACCGGAGGACGTACGGAGACCTTGAGGGCCGACCATCTGCTGCTGGCCACGGGGTACCGGGTGGACGTCGACCGGCTCGGGCTGCTGGCACCCGAACTCCGTCGCGAGGTAGAGACGTTCCACGGAGCCCCCCGGCTGTCGTCCGGGTTCGAGTCCTCCGTGCCGGGGCTCTTCTTCACCGGACTGGCCGCCGCTCCCACCTTCGGCCCCGTGTTGCGGTTCGTCGCCGGCACCGGATTCGCCGCGCGCCGGGTGGCCGGCTCCGTCGCGGCCGGGATGCGCACCCGCCCATGACGTCACGGGGCGTGGTGCTCGGTGTGCTCATGTTGTTGCTGGTGGCATGCGGTGGCTGCGGTTCGACGCCCGGAACGGGGGCGCCGCGGCCTCCGGTACGCGGCGACTGGCGCATGGTGTTCCACGACGAGTTCGACGGCTCCCGTCTCGCCAAGGACCGCTGGACCACGTGCTACGACTGGAACGACCGCGGCTGCACCATCAGCTCCAACAACGAACTGGAGTGGTACCAGCCCGGTCAGGTCGCCGTGGGCGGGGGGAAACTGACCCTCACCGCCCAGCGCCGGGCCACTCGAGGCAGCGACGGAAAGGTCTACCCCTGGGTTTCCGGCATGATCTCCACCGGCCGGGACAACTGGTACGCCCAGCCACGAAAGACCTTCACCTACGGCTACTTCGAGGCGGCGATCCGCATCCCGGCGCAGGGCGGGATGGCACCGGAGTTCTGGATGATGCCCGCTAGCCGCTACACCCCGCCCGAGATCGACATCATGGAGTTCCTCGGCACCACGCGTGAACTGGCGATGTTCGTGCACTGGCGGAACGCCGAGGGCGCCAAGAGGAAGCAGAAGGGGACCTTCACCGCGTCCGGTTTTCCCGACGGCTACCACGTCTTCGGGCTGCTCTGGGAGAAGGACAGACTCGTCTGGTACGTCGACGGGATCGAACGGTTCCGAGTGACCGCCCCCGAGCGCATTCCGCACGTGCCCATGGAAGTCATCCTCAACCTGGCCGTCGGCCTCCCCTACACCCCGCCGCCGGGCACCGACTCGGCGCGCATGCTCGTGGACTGGGTCCGGGTCTGGCAGAGTTGACGGGCCTTCAGCGGTCCGGGCGACGGTGGCACCCGGACGGCGGGGTCACGCGGGGATCGCCCGGTACGGTCGCCCCGTCACCGCTCGCGCCCGGCGGTAGGCCCGCCAGCCCCTGGTCCGAAGTCCCTCGGGGAACGGCGCCACGGGGGCCCCCTCACCGCGCGTCCAGAGCGCGAAGCGGTCCCGTCCGGTGTCGGCCCGGACCATGAGCCGGGCGAACCACAGCGGGTCGTCCCTCTCCGAACTGAAGGCCGAGGCAGCGCGGATGGCGGCGGCCGAGGTCCAGCCTGCCTCCCGCACCAGCGCGCGGACGCCGCGGCTGGAATAGCCGTGCGGGTAGGCGAAGGAGTCGACACGGTGCCCGAGCTCGTCCTCGATCCGCTGCTTGCAGCCGGCCACTTCCTCCCGCACCGATGTCCGGGGCAGCGTGTCCAGTTGCGGATGGTTCACGGTGTGACCGCCGATCTCGACCCCGGCCGCGTCCAGCTCCCTGACCTGGGCCCAGCTGAGCGTCGCCACGGACGGGAACGGTCCGCCGCCCGACGGCCGGCCCGCGGCGCTCAGGGCGCCCGTGGTCACGTACAACGTCGAGCCAAGTCCCCGTGCGGCGAGCAGTGGAGCCACCGTGGAGGCGAAGTCCGCGTATCCGTCGTCGAAGGTCAGCACCGCACACCGCGGTGGCACCGGAGGGCCGCCGAGCAGTGCCGCGACGAGCCGGCGCAAGGGGATCACGCGCAGTCCGCTGTCGGCGATCATGTCCAGGTGCTCCATGAACGTGCGGGGACTCACCGTGAACTGCGCCAGCCACGACGGTGAGTCGTCCGACACCGCGTGATAGAGGAAGACGGGTACGACGCTCATGACGGGGCCGTCGTCGTCGGCTTCGCCACTCCGTGCCGACGCCGGGAGAAGCCCTGGGAACCCAACGGCCGGATCGATCCGACGAGGTAACCGGTGACGGTCGCGCACACACCCCCGGACAGCGCACCGATCGTGCGCAGCGCGCCGGGGCGCCGGATCCGGGTCACATTGCGGGAGAGGGCCCGCGGGATGGTCGACCGCACGTACACGCGCTCGTTGGCCAGCGCCGGTCCGCTGCCGCAGCGTCGTGCCACCAGTGCCTTGGACAGTCCTTCGATGTAGCAGCGGTTGCGGAAGTAGGACCAGCTGGTACGGGACTCGGGGACCCGGTGCCGTATCTCGGCGGCCGGCTCGTACAGCAGGACGGCCTCCGGGTCGCGGGCGGCGAGCCGCAGACACAGGTCCGTCTCGTCGCAGCTCGCCGCCGGTCGGCTGCCCACACGTCCGAGGGCGTCGAGAAAGCCGCCGACGGCGAGCAGTTCGCTTCTGCGGAAGGACATGTTGGCGCCGATGAAGTTGCGGACGGGGGCGGCCTGCCGGGGCTGTCCCCGGTAGGAGCAGCCGACCACCCAGTCGAACTCCGGCGGAAACCACACCGGTCGCTCGGTCGCCCACCACGGCCGGACGAACCCGCCGACGCCCACCACGCGGGGGTCGCGGTAGGGCGCCAGCAGACGGCCCGTCCATCCCGGTTCCGCGGTGGCATCGTCGTCGAGGAAGGCGACCACGTCGGTCCGCGACACCGACACTCCGGTGTTGCGGCCCCCCGACAGACCGCGGCGTCGCTGGTTGGGCACCACGTGGACGCCGGACAGTTCGCGTTCGGCGCGCTCCAGGAGGGCCTGGTTGTGGTCGACCACCAGCACGACCTCGTCGGCCGGCGGGTCCTGGACCAGTACCGACGCGATCGCGGCGCGCAGGTCCTCCCAACGGTCGAGGGTGTAGGCGCAGATGACGACCGACAGGGTGGGGACGGTGCGTTCGGGGGAGAGTGCGCTGTTCATGATGACCCTTCAGCGACGGGGGCGAGCCAGCGGGACCAGGACACGACCAGGAAGACGGCGATCACGCATTGGGTGACGAGCCAGGCGATGCCCGCGCCCGCGACACCGAACTCCGGCAGCAGCAGACGGGTGAGCCCGAGCACCAGGACGCACATCGCCACCTGCAGCCACACCGCCCAGTGCAGACGACGCCGCGCCCGGGCCACGTCGATGGCCACGCTCAGCACCAGGTTCGGCAGCGCGGACAGGGCCAGCAGCCGCAGCAGCGTGGTTCCTTCGGCGGCGTACGAGGCACCGAAGATCGACAGGATCTGCGGGGCCGCGGCGACCAGGACGACCGTGACGCCGCCCAGCAGCAGACCCGAGTGGCGCAGGACGCGCAGGGAGTGCTCCACGAGTCGTTCCGGTCCGCGCATCGACTCCGCGAGCAGGGAGGTTCCCATGTTGCGGGCGATCAGGTAGGGCACGTACGCGACGCCCCAGGCAACCGAGTAGAAGGCGCTCGCCTCGGCACCGCAGGTGTTCAGCACGATCAGCGGGACCAGGGTGTAGCCGGCGACCCGGAACAGGGAACCGACCCAGTCGGCCACGGCGTACCCGAGCATGCGGGGCGGTGGCGGCGTGGTCGTCGCTGCCTGCTCGTGCCGGGGAATGCCTCTGCTCATCAGGACGAAGTTGGCCACGACCAGCGAGACCACGAGAGCTCCCGCCCACGACAGCAGTATCCCGGAGAAGATGCCCAGAGCGGCGGCCAGAGCGAGCAGCACTATCTTCACGACGGCGAAGATCAGGTTCTCGCCCACGACCCAGCCCGGCATGCGGACCGCGGTGAGCGCGCCGTCCTGGAGGACGAATACGGCGTAGCCGGCGGTCGCCACCACGAAGGAGGTCGCGGTGACCGGTGTCAGCAGGAAGCTGAGCCCCGGTTCGACCACCGGCACCAGCGCGAGGAACGCCACGGCCACCACCACGCTGAAGGACGTGCTCGCCGCGTAGCAGGTGAGGACCATTCGGCGGGTGCGGCGGCCGGCGGTCGGCACGAACCGCACCAGGAAGTCGTTCAGGTTGAGCTGCCCGATGCCCGTGAGCAGGAGGGACGCCATGAGTGCCGAATAGCCCAGGCCCACGGTCCGCTCGTCGTACCAGTGCGTCGCGAAGGTCCAGAAGAAGAAGCCGAGGCCCGCGTTGACGAGGGAACTGACCGCGAGGACGTGTCCCGTGCGGAGTACGGGCTCACCCGGGAGCGCGGCGGCGACACCGGCGCGCAGCATGCGCAGGGGACGTCGTCGCATTCCGGCGCCTCTTGTGGCTGAGTCGGTGACCGGACTGGTGTCCAAGGGGCTCACCGTCAGCTTCCGGCGCCGGCGCCGGTGAGGCGTCCGCGGAGATAGCCGCAGGGGCCGTAGACCATTCCCCGTATTTCCAGGAGAGCCAGGCGCCGGGACCAGCCGGCCTCGGGGTCCGCGCCGCGGTCGCGCGATCTGGTCATGGCGTAGCGGATGCCGCGGGGCAGCCGCCGCAACAGCGCGGGCAGCCGACGGGGGTTGCTCAGCAGCGCGCCGGTGAGATAGGCACCGAGGCCGGCGCCGTAGCCGAAAGCCTGCGCGGCCAAGGCGTCCTGCGTGCGGCGATGGCAGTGCCAGACGATGGCACGCGGCTGGTAGGCGAGTGTGTGACCGGCCGTCAGGATCTCGAAGAAGGCGAGCAGATCGTCACCGCCCCGGCCGGGGGTTCCGGCACCGGTCGCAGGGTCGAAGCCGCCCAGGGCGCGGAGCACATCGGTACGGAAGGCCATGTTGGCGCCCGAGCCGAAGCGGCCGGCGGTGAACGGGAACAGCGGGTCCGCCGGCGGATCGAACAGTGACCAGGTGCGCGGCACGTACCCTTTCGCGAAACCGCCCTGCCGTTCGAGGGCGCTCTGCGCCGGGGTCTCCAGTTCGGCGGGCACGATCAGCCCGGTCACGCAGCCGATCCGCGTGTCCCGTGCGAAGGTCTCGGCCAGCGCCGACAGCCATCCGGGATCGACGAGTGTGTCGTCGTCCGTGAAGGCGACAACGGATCCGCGTGCCCGGGCGAGCCCCAGGTTGTGGGCGCGGGCGAGCCCGGCGACGGATTCGTGGACGTAGCGGACCCGTCCGGTGAAGTCTCCGCGGACCAGGGCTTCGGTCGCACCGTCGGCCGGGGCGTTGTCGACCACGATGATCTCGAACTCGGGGTATGTCGAGCGCAGCAGCGATCGCAGGCAGCGTCGCAGCTTCTCCGGCCGGTCACGCGTGGCCACGACCACGCTGATGACGGGTGCCTGGTGGAGTGCGTCGGGCCGGACGTTCCGGCACGCCTCGTCCGTGTCACCGTCCGAGGGTCCCGTCCCGTCCACGGCGCGGTGCCGCGCGAGCTGCCCCGCCAGTTCCACGTGGGCGGTGCCGGCCAGCGCCCGCCACAGGCCGTCGGGGCCGGAGGCGTTCGCGGCGCTGACCATGCCCAGGGGACGACCGTGCAGTCGTACGAGTGCCCGGGCCTGTCCCTGTGGCCGGACCTGCCCCCGGTCTCCGGGCAGCCGGAACTCGCCTGGACGGGCCAGGTCGATGTCGACCACCGGCACCGGGGGCCGGACGAGAGGGGAGCGGGCCGAGGCGGAGTTCACAATGCGCTCTTCTCGGGCCGGGCGGCGGAGGACCGGGCGCCCGGCCGTTCCGAGAACAGGGTGCGCAGCACCCGGCGCCCGTCGGATATGGCGTGGAGGTTCGAGCAGCCGCTGCGCCGGGGCAGTTCCAGGCTGGGGACCTCGGCGATGCGCAGACCGGAGCGCAGCGCGTGCACGATCATCTCGGCCTCGATCTCGAAACCGGCGGCGTGCAGGTCCAGCTGGTCGAGGAAGCTGCGCCGGAAGGCGCAGTAGCCGTAGCACAGATCGGTCAGGCAGGCGTCGTACAGCCGGTTGGCGGCGAGCAGGAGCACATGGTTGCCCATCTTGCGGATGGGGGTGATGTCGAGCGAGCCACCGCCGGCGACGAACCTCGAGCCCTTGACGAAGTCGTAGCCGTGGTCGAGGAAGTGCACGAAGTGGGGGATCTCCGCCGGCGACATGCTGCCGTCGGCGTCCATCATCACCACGTAGTCGCCCTTGGCCTCGAGGAAGCCGGTACGCAGCGCGTTGCCCTTGCCGGGGCCGCTCTGCCGCACGTTGCGCACGGTCGGCAGGCAGTGTTGCGCCATCGGGACCGTGGCGTCGGTGGAGTCGCCGTCGACGAGGATGACCTCGTCCACACATGCCGGGATCTGCTCGAAGACCCACGCGATGTTGCGCGCCTCGTTGAGGGCTGGGACGACCAGACTGACGGTGGCGTGTGCCCCGGCTTCCCGCTCGTTACTGATGATCGGTTCGTTGTACATGATCATGTATCTCCGAGTGCCCTACGGCATATATTTACAACGTATATCTACACCTTCGCCCGATTTGGGAGCGACGTCAAGCGAGCGACGGGGGACGACTCGATAACGCCCCCACCAGGCAGGCGGGGGCGAAGCCGGTGTTTCGCGGGCGTGCGGGGCTGCCGCGAGGCTTGTGCGGGACTGCCGAGATGCTTCACGTGGGCCGTTGCGGCACCTCTGCGAGGCCGCCGCGGCGCCTCACTCCGAGGCCGGCGGCTCGGGCCGACTGGCGTCAGCCGCCCGTGGGTCCTCGTCCGGAACGGCACGCGGCGCCCGGCGCCGGCGCCCGCCGGGCCTGGGCGGCAGGGCCAGCACGGAGGTGGCGGCGGCGAGTGCGAGCAGCGCCCGGGTGACGGTGAACGTGCCGGTCAGGAACAGGGGCTCCACGACGAGCGCCGCCATCGACACGCTGACCGTCACGGTCAGGACACCCGTCTCCAGCAGCGCCGTGCGGTCCGTGGCGCGCACCGCGACCGACCGGGCCCACCGGGAGGCCGCCAGGCCGGGACAGACGAGCAGGAACGCCGTCGTCACCGTGGCGCGCAGGACCAGGGCGTCCGGCAGGAAGGTGACCACTGCCAATGCCACCCAGCCGGACAGCGCGAGCCCCCAGCGTACGGAGGTCATGATCCCGTTCCGCTTCTCGCTCCCTGATACCGGTAGACCACCGCGTCCTTGGTGCGGTAGACGGGGAAGTAGTCCGGGTTCTTCGACAGGGCCGAGTCCATGCGTTGCACGGTGTCGCCGGGCAGGACCCCCCTCTGGTAGATGTCGGCGGCCTGAGCCCGGCTCAGGATGACGTAGGCGGGCTCTTGAGGGGTGGCCCGCTGGACGAACCCCGCCAGGCCCTTCACCGGATCATTCACCAGGCGCCGCCGGTCGCCGATGTCCTGCTCGTCCAACTGCACCTGGGTGTTCTCGTCGTAGTGCAGGTACAGGCCGGGTACGGCCGACGTGAGGGAGACGATCGTGGACCCGGGAGGAGCGGTGGCCGCGACGAAACGCCCCGCCGACACCTCGTCCTTCGTGAAGTAGTTCGCCGCTTCCTTGCCGTAGTAGCCGAACATGAGTCCCGCGAGCAGGGCGAGCAGCAAGGGATAGGCGGCCAGCACGTGAAGGCGCGGCCTGCTGCCCGGTTTGAGGAAGAGGGCCGCGATCAGGAGCGAGGCCGCAGGCAGGGCGAAGAGGTAGGCACGAAAGATCATCTCTCCGCCGTACGCGTTCGCCGTCAGGACCGGCAGCGGTGCCAGGACGAGCAGGGGCAGGCTGGTGCGGCGGACCCAGGGGCGCGCCGCGAAGGCGATGGCCGCCAGAAGGAAGACCGCGGCGGACAGGCCCCGGTCGACCCAGGCCACCACGACATGACCCGGGGCCGCGGTGCCGAGGGAGGCCAGCCCGGAGACGACGTTGGTGTCGGGTTTCAGCAGCGCGTCCAGGAAGTCGTTCAGGTTTTCCGAGATGTAGGGGCGGGCGACGGTGGCGTCCCAGGCCACGGTCAGCAGCACCGTACCGGCCAGGACGGGCAGCACGGCCCGTCGGTTGCGCCGCGGAAGCGACAGCACCACCAGTGCGCTGATGAGCATGAGCGGAGTCAGTGGGTGTGAGGAGATGATGACGGCTGCGATCACCATGACCAGCACGAATCGGCCGACGGGCCATCGGTCCTTGAGGGCGTCGCTCGCACCGTACAGCGCCGAGGTGGGCAACTGCCCCATGACCAGGGCGATCACCGTCACGAAGAGCAGGAACGCGAAGGCCTGGGGGGCGAAGTAGTCCTGACCCACCCAGGAGCACGAGTAGTAGACCCACGCCGCCCCCCAGATCAGCCGGCGGTCACGCGTCACCGTCCGGTAGAGCAGCAGCAGGGGAGCGAGCAGTACGGCGTTGAAGACGGGCGGGGTCCAGGTCGCGTAGCCGAGCGCCGAGTCCAGACCGGTGGCTTGCAGGAAGAACGCGTTGAGGTCGAAGAATCCGGGCCACTGGTTGTACAGGGCGAGCTTGTCCGCGTGGGGTACCTCGCCGCGGTGGCGGATCACCGCGTCGACGACCGCGACGTGTTTCCACGCCCAGCTGTAGCGCAGTGTCGGGTAGAGCAGGGTGGGGGTCGCGTGGATGACCGCGACCAGTCCCAGGACGTAGCCCGCGAACCATCCACCGGCGGTCCGTCGGTCGGTCAGCGCCAGGCAGAAGCCGAAGGTGAGCAGACCGAGGGCGACCCAGAAGAGCACCGGCAGTACCTGCAGCAGGCCGTAGTCGCGCATCTCGGTGAGGCGCACATGGCGCAGGGACAGCAACCAGAGGGCGAGGGCCGCGGGAAGGACGAGACGTGCCGTCCACTGGCGTGCCGTGATCCGGTCGGGGCGAGGTCGCTCTCCGGCGGCGGAACCGGGCCACCGCGCCACGGCGCTGGTGAAGGACGCCACGCGCCCGCTTGTCAGCGTCTGGAGCTTGCCCATGAAGGGGTCTCCCGGGGAACCGGTGCTCCGACGACGGTCCTCGCGACGCGGGACGCCGGCTCCTCAACAGGATCCGGCACCCTCCCGCCGCGGCAGACAGGGGCGTTGACTCGACGCATGTGGCACCTTCCGGATCCGGCCTGTTCGGTCTCCCACCCCGGCGAACGGCCCTCAGTGACACCGGCTGACGGCACTCCCCTCGTCGGTCCACATCAGTGTCCGGTGGGACCGATATGAGGTATTAATACCGATTGTGACGTTATTTCCGATCGCTGCAAGTGGCAGCTTGTAGCGATCACACTCAGTGCGCGTCGAAACGGTGCCGGAGGGAAGAGCGGTGAAGTCACGAGTGAGGGCCGCACGACCGGGGCCGGCACGTCTCCTCATGAGGTGGCTCGTGGCCTGGGCGGCCGTGATGGCGACGCTCCTGACCACAGCGGGTTGTGACCACTCATCGGCTCAGGCCCGGATTCCCCGTCCGGACCACATCGTCGTGGTGATCGAGGAGAACCAGTCGTACGACGGTGTCATCGGAAGCGCGGATGCCCCGTACCTCAACCAACTGGCCCGGCAGGGCGCCTCGCTCACTCAGTTCTACGCCCTCACCCATCCGAGTCAGCCCAACTACCTGGCACTCTTCTCGGGCTCCTTCCTGGGGGTCAGCGACGATTCCTGCCCCCACGCGCTCACGTCGCGCAATCTCGGCTCTCAACTCCGCCAGGCCGATCTGACCTTCGTGGGCTATGCGCAGACCATGCCCCGCGTCGGCTTCACCGGCTGCGCCAGCGGTGCCTACGTGCGCCGGCACAACCCCTGGGTGAACTTCAACAACCTTCCCGCCTCCGTCAACCGCCCTTGGACCGACTTCCCTCGCGACTTCAGGGATCTGCCGACGGTCGCGTTCGTCGTCCCGGACCTCGAGCACGACATGCACGACGGCAGCGTGCGGCAGGCGGACACCTGGCTGCGGAACAGTCTCGGCGATTACGCCGACTGGGCGATGACCCACAACAGCCTGCTGGTCGTCACCTGGGACGAGGACGACAGGGAAGGGCCCAACCGTGTCCCCACCATCCTGGTGGGTGAGCATGTCCGGCCGGGCGACCACGCCCAACCGAACAATCAGTACGGGCTGCTGCGCATGCTCCTGGACGCCTACGACCTCAACCCCCTGCACCACAGCGCCGACGTGGAACCCGTCGACGTGTGGGGCGACGACTGAGGCGAGCAAGCCTCAGGGGTCCTGAAAGCGGATCAGGCGTTTGACGGCCGTCCGCAGCCGGCGCTCGGCCGCCGAGACGGGAAGCCGTTCCCGGAAGTAGCGCGGGGAGGAGAAGCTCTCCGCTCCGAACCCCGCCTTGAACGTGGCGAGGGAGGAGTCCGGGGCGGACTCGCCCATGTCGAACGTCCGGCAGGCCGCCGCGCACGCGTCCTCGATCGCCAGCCGGTACAGCAGGGGAACAGCGTGGACCGGATGGGCCAGTTCCCGATCCATGGCACTGCGCCACAGCTTGGCGTGCTGACCGTGGCGCAGGACGACACATGCCCCAGCGGGCTCTCCGGCGCGCCAGGCCATCCAGATCGCGCACCCCTCACCGAACCGGGCAGCCACCTCTTCCAGCCGTCGCACGGGGAACTCCCGCGTCCTGCGCCAGCGGGCCAACGCCAGCGGCTCGTGCTGCTGTTCCGCCCAGCGCACGATCGACTTCTGGTACAGCTGGTAGAAGGCGGGAACGAGCCGGCCGGTGCGATCCACCTCGACCTCGACGTCCGAGCGCTCGCCATGGCGGACCTCCCGCCGCACATGACGGCTGAAGCGGCGCTCCCAGACGGTGCCGAAGCCGCCGTCGAGATCCACCATCTGTGTCATGTGGGGCTCGGGACGGAAGCCAGGGGCGGCGTCCGCCCACACGGCCTGGTCCGCCGGCCGCAACCGCACACTGACCCGAAGCGCGCGCAGCCGCGCGAGATCGGCGAAGACCGCGCGCGCTTCCGCCGGACTCACGCCTTCCGGGCACACCGGCCCTCCGATGCCCCAGTCGGCCGGCCAGGACTCCTCCGCGCCCAGGATCTGCGGGCGATGCCTTCTGCCGACGAGGGGGAGTACGAGCCGATAGCCTCGCTCGAACTCGTAGAGGCGGCTCACGTCCTGGTACGGCCCTGTGGCGCAGAGGCAGTCCAGCCAGAGCGGGGTCTGGGAGGGGTTCGTGTCCGGGTCCTCGCCCGCCAACTCCCACCAGACGTCACGTGGCGCAGGTGTGGTGATGTGCGCGGGACCGGCCGGAGTGTCGATCAGGAGCTCAGCAGGTGCGTTCACGAGCCTCTCCTCGGTGGGATCGGGCGTCACTCGTCCTTGAAACCGATGAGACGCTTCGCCGCGCTCCGCAGGAGCTGATCGATCGATGTCAGGGGAAGCACTTCCCTGCGGTAGCCGAACGATGGGTAGCCGCGAGCGCCGAGCCGTTCCTTGAAGACGCTGACAGAGGAACCGGGGACCGAGTCGCCCATGTGATAGAAGCGGCAACCGGCCGCACAGGCATCCTCGATGGCGAGCTTGTGCAGCAGCGTGGCGGCACGACTCGGACCAGCCAGTTCTTTGACCATGCCACTCCGCCAGTACTTCGCGTGAGGCCCGTGGCGGAGCACCATGATGGCTGCCGCGGGCTGACCTTGGTACGAGGCCAACCACACGGTGCAGGACTCCGCGAAAGTCTCGGCGACGGTCTGGAACTTGTGCAGCGGGTCGATCCGGTTCCTGCGCCAGCGAGCGAGGGCCAGCGGCTCGTTCTGCTGTTGCGCCCAACGAGCGATCGAATGCTGGTAGAGGGCGTAGAAGTTCGGCACCAGGCGCCCGGTGCGATCGACCTCCACGTCGACCCCTGTCTTCTCGCCCTTGCGTACGGCGGTTCTGACCGCCCCTTTGAACCTCCGCCCCCAGACGTCACCGAAGCCGCCGTCGAGGTCCAGGATGTACGTCGTGTGATGCAAAGTGGTGAAGTCGGACGGCACCGCTGACAGCCACGCGGGGTCGACGCCCGGCCCGAACCGCACGGACACGCGATTCGCGGGAAGGCGGGCCAGATCGCCGAAGACGGCGCGCGCTTGCTTCGGGTCGGGTGCCTCTGCGGCGACAGGCCCTCCGATGCCCCACTCGGAGGGCCAGGCGTCCTGGGCGATCAGATGGGCGGGCCAACCGCGTCGCCGGGCCAGCGGCACGACGATCCCGCCGGAATTGTCGAATTCGTAAAGGCGACTGGCATCCTCATAGGAATCGGTGGCGCAAATGCAGTCCAGCCAGCCCGGGGTCTGGGTAATCAGCGCCTCGTCGCTCCCGTCGACCAAGCGCTGCCACTTATCCCGAGGCGCCGGACTCGTTACATCGAGATGGTCCCAGGTCGACGAGGTTCGCAGGCCCGAAAAACGCATGACGCTACTTCCTTACGCGTCGTAAGCGGTAGGCGTTTTGAACCTTCACTCGTTCAAGCGTGCTCTATCACTCATCAGGCCGCATCTTGGTCACGGTCATCGACCGCGCGGCTCCTGACCCGGGGGGCAGGCTGCCTGGTGGGCTCTCACGAGCCCGGCCGAGAGCCACCACCGCGGTCGCACCGGGGCGAACGCAACCCCCGGTTTCTCTCCCTCGACGTCAAATTGCGGAACGCTATAGTGAAAGGTATTATCGCTTTAGAATGGGAATACCAGTGACCTGAATATCGCCAGTCGATAGAGGTACCCGTGGACCAATTGGACGGAACTCAGAGCTCGACGCGCATGGTGCGCCTCCATCAGCGATTTCCCTCGGTTCGGTTGATGAGCAGCACGCGTCGCAAGCTCGACGACGCGATCGATCTGGTCCGCCTCAAGCTCGATGCACTGCCCGACGGCATCTACCAGCCGGTCCCGGGCATCCCCGTGCGGAAGGCGAAGCGATCGGTCGGTACCGGGTCGCGATGGGCGGCGATGGAGCCGGTCGTCGAGCGGCTCGGGGTGGAGAGCGCGATGGATGTAGGCGCGAATGTCGGCTACTTCCCGATCAAGCTCGCCAAGCGCGGGATACCCTCCGTGGCACTGGAGTCGGATCCGAAATGCGTTCGGACAGCGATGACAGCCGTACGACGGAACCAGCTGGACAACGTCGCGGTGATGGACCTCGAGCTTCGCCCCGACACCCTCGGCCTTCTGCCGGAGACCGAATGCACCCTCCTGTTGTCCGTTTGGCATCACCTGGTGCGGGAGCTGGGTCTTGAAGCCGCCACTGACCTGCTTCGAGGGCTCTGGGCCCGGACCGGCAAGGTGATGTTCTTCGACAGCGGCGAGAACGAGATGCCCGAGTCGTTCGGACTGCCGCGCATGGTGCCGACGCCTGACGCCTGGCTCACGGAGTACCTGCAGACGACCTGCACCGGCGGGCGAATCGAACACCTCGGTCGGCACCGCGCCTTCGACGCCGACGGTCTCCCCACGGACCGGGCGCTCTTCGCCGTGATCCGGGAAGCGCCGCATGCGCAGTAGCCGGCGTCCACCGGTCCGTTCGGCCGGTCCACACCGCTCGGCTGTGCGCCGCGGAGGGCGCCTGACGGGGTCTTCCCTGGTCAGGCGCCCTTCTTCTGTGCCTAGAAGAAGCCCAGCTTCTTCGGCGAATAGCTCACCAGCAGGTTCTTCGTCTGCTGGTAGTGCTCCAGCATCATCTTGTGGTTCTCGCGGCCGATACCGGACTGCTTGTAGCCACCGAACGCGGCATGTGCCGGATAGGCGTGGTAGCAGTTCGTCCAGACCCGGCCGGCCTGGATGGAACGGCCCGCCCGGTACGCGGTGTTGATGTCCCGCGTCCACACACCGGCGCCGAGTCCGTACAGCGTGTCGTTCGCGATCTTGATGGCGTCGTCGAAGTCGTCGAACGACGTCACCGAGACGACCGGGCCGAAGATCTCCTCCTGGAAGATCCGCATGCGGTTGTCGCCCTCGAAGATCGTCGGCTGGACGTAGTAACCGCCCTTCAACTCCCCGTCGTGCTCGATGCGTTCACCGCCGGTGAGCACCTTGGCGCCCTCCTGCCGGCCGATGTCCAGATAGGAGAGGATCTTCTCCAGCTGGTCGTTGGAGGCCTGGGCGCCGATCATCGTGTCGGTGTCGAGCGGGTTCCCGGGCTTGATGAGCTCGGTGCGGGCGACCGCAGCCTCCATGAACTCGCGGTAGTGGCCGCGCTGGACGAGGGCGCGCGAGGGACAGGTGCACACCTCGCCCTGGTTGAGCGCGAACATCGTGAAGCCTTCGAGCGCCTTGTCGCGGAAGTCGTCGTCCTGCGCCCAGACGTCGTCGAAGAAGATGTTCGGGGACTTCCCGCCCAGCTCCAGCGTGACCGGCTTGATGTTCTCCGAGGCGTACTGCATGATCAGCCGCCCCGTGGTGGTCTCACCCGTGAACGCGACCTTCGCCACCCGTGCGCTGGACGCCAGGGGCTTGCCCGCCTCCACGCCGAAGCCGTTGACGATGTTCACCACACCCGGCGGGATCAGGTCCGCGATCAGGCTCATCCAGTAGTGGATGGACGCGGGTGTCTGCTCGGCCGGTTTGATGACCACCGCGTTGCCCGCCGCCAGCGCCGGAGCGAGCTTCCACACCGCCATCAGGATGGGGAAGTTCCACGGGATGATCTGCGCGACCACGCCGAGCGGCTCGTGGAAGTGGTACGCGACGGTGTCGTCGTCGACCTCGCCGAGCGAGCCCTCCTGAGCGCGGATCGCGCCCGCGAAGTAGCGGAAGTGGTCGATCGCGAGCGGGATGTCGGCCGCCAGGGTCTCGCGTACCGGCTTGCCGTTCTCCCAGCTCTCGGCGACCGCCAGCTTCTCCAGGTTCGCCTCCATCCGATCGGCGATCTTGAGCAGGATGTCGGCGCGCGCGGTCACGGAGGTGCGGCCCCAGGCGGGAGCCGCCGCGTGTGCAGCGTCGAGCGCGCGTTCCACGTCCTCGGCGGTGCCTCGCGCGACCTCCGTGAACGGCTGCCCGTTCAACGGACTCGGGTTCTCGAAGTACTGCCCGCGAGCCGGCGGAACGTACTCCCCGCCGATGAAGTGGTCATACCGCGCCTGGTAGGAGACGATCGCGCCCTCAGTGCCGGGCGCCGCGTAACGGGTCATGCTGTCTGCCTCCCGGAGAAGCGCTGCCCGCCGTTGGGCAGCTCTCGCCGCGAGGCTAGGAACCCGGACGTTGCAACGAGGTTGCGTGGCCCCGGAACCGCCCTACCCGTTCCGCAGGCGGGAACGTGCGTCCTCCGTCAGCGCGGCTCCGGCCGCCCACGGCCCTTCCTCGTGGAGCGCGCCCATCCGGCCGGTGCGGCCTGCTCGGACTCCAGCTCCGCCAGGCGCGCGTGTACGGCCGCTGCCGGGCGCACCGCGGACAGTGCCCGCCAGACGTCGAGATCGTCCTCGCCCCACGGTGTACGGGCCCAGTCGGCGAGCAGGTCGGGATCCCGCCGGGCGATCAGCGCCGTCCGCAGCCCGTCGGCGAGCCTGCGCCGCAACCGCACCACCGCGGGCGCCGTCGACCCCGGCAGCAGCGGACCGGCGTACACCGCCGCGGCAGCCGTCACCGCGCCGGCACCGAGCCGTCGCTCCACCACCGTCACGTCGGTGTCCACCGGCCGGGTGAGCCGGTACGGACGCGAGCCCAGCAGGCCCGGACCGAGGATTCTGCGCAGCCGCGCCAGCTCGGCGCGCAGCGTCACCGGCGTCACCGACTCGTCCTCGTACAGCGCGCACAGCAACTCGTCGCCCGTCAGGCCTTCCGGATGACGGGCCAGCAGCACCAGGATCTCGCTGTGCCTGCGGCTGAGTCTGATCTTCCGTCCCTCCGCGACGAGTTGAGCCTCGTCGCGCCCCAGCGCGGTCAGTTCGAGGGCGCCGGCCATGGCCTGCGGCGGTGCGAGCAGCGCCAGATGGGCCTCGGCGGCCCGTGCCACCGCCTGCACGAAGGCGAGGCTGTGCGGATGCGCGAGCCCGTCCCCGCCGGTGATGTCGACCGCGCCGAGCACCCGCCCGGTGCGCGGATCGTGCACCGGGGCCGCCGCGCAGGTCCACGGCTGCACCCGCCGGATGAAGTGCTCGGCGGCGAACACCTGGACCGGACGGTCCACGGCGACCGCCGTGCCCGGCGCGTTCGTACCGACCGCCGTCTCCGACCACCGCGCGCCCGGCACGAAGTTCATCCGTCCGGCCTGCCGCCGCGTCCCCGGATGGCCCTCGACCCACAGGAGCCTGCCCTGCGCGTCGCACACCGCCAGAAGGTGTTCCCCGTCCGCGGCGAACGTCCCCATCAGCTCGCGGAACAACGGCATCACCCGGGCGAGCGGATGTTCCGCCCGGTAGGAACCGAGTTCCCCGTCCATGAGCTCCACGCTCGCGGTGCCGTCCGGGACGACGCCCGCCCGAGCCGAACGCCGCCACGAGTCCGCCACCACGGAACGCACCGGCCGCGGCACCGTCCCGGCCTCGGTGAACGACTCGTACGCGCGGCGCAGCAGCCGAACCCGCTCGGCGGGGTCGGTCCCCGGTTCCAGGGCCACCCAAGGATCGGTCAACTCGGCCTCCCGGAAGGCGATGCGGCTGGGTCCCATCGTCACTCCCGGTGCGGGCCTCGACAACCCGTGTGACGCTCACCTTCCGGTCGGTGCCTCCGGTCGGTGCCTCCGGTCGAGCCTCGCGGCGCGCCCGCCCGGGCTCACCGAGAGGCCTCCCCGGGTCAGGCGAAGTTGACGAGCCTGATGTACCGCGTCCAGTCCCAGAGCGGACCGGGATCGGTGTGATCCGTGCCCGGCACTTCGTAGTGGCCGAGGATGTGGGCGCGGTCCTTGGGAATCCCGTACTGGTCGCAGATCGTGGCGGTGAGCCTGGCCGACTCCTCGTAGAGGGCGTTGGTGAAGTAGGCGGGATTGTCCACCCAGCCCTCGTGCTCGATGCCGATGCTTCTGGTGTTGTAGTCCCAGTTGCCCGCGTGCCAGGCGACGTTGTGCTCTCTCACGCACTGGGCGACATGGCCGTCGGCCGAGCGCACGACGTAGTGCGCGGACACCTTCTTCTGCGGATTCTGGAAGATGGCCAGGGTGTTGGCGTACGTCGCCTGAGTGACATGGATGATCACATAGTCGAGCTGATAGCTGTCGGGGCGATCGGACGCCGTGTAGTTGGAGCTGGTCGCCGGAGTCCACTCGGCGTCCGGATAGTCGACGGCCGCGGTCTGTGCCGTCGCCCTGACATCGGGGAGTAACGCGTAGGGGAGGGCGGCGAGGGCAGCGCCCTTGAGCAGCCGCCGCCGGCTCGGGAACGACCGTGCTCGCTCCATGGAGTGCTGGCCTTTCGTCGGTGGGGGGGTGGGGTGGGGCAGTGAGGACGGATGGTGGGGGACCGGAGGCGGAGTCGGAGAGCCGGTCCGGGTTCCCGCGGGTCGCGCGGTCAGTGCCGGAGCGCCGCGGCCGTCTCGCGCAGTCGGGCGTGCAGTCCGCGATGGGTCTCACGCGCGGGCAGCCATTCCTTGCGCAGCTTGGCGACGCATGTGTAGTTCGTGTCGCAGACGTTGGCGAGGGGTGACTCGACCGTCTGCGTCGCGAACTGGTACGCGTCCAGCTCGCTGAACCCGTAGTCGCGCACCAGCCACCGCACGAGGTCGAGCTGGGATATCCGGAACGCGTCCTCCAGGGGCCGAGCCGAGCCGGTCGAGATGATGTGGGTGTCGGACTCGATGCGCGGCCACGGGGTGGCGACCCCCTTGAGGAGCTCGACGATCACCACCGTGTTCATCGCGCACTCGACGGCGACTCCGCAGGTCTCGCCCTCACCCTGCCGGGCGTGCCCGTCACCGAGACTGAGCAGGGCTCCCTCGACGTTCACACCGAGATAGCAGGTCACCCCGGCCCGCATCTCCGGAGTGTCCATGTTCCCGCCATGAGCGTCGGGCACCAGGGCGGAACGCACCTCCAGGTTCGCGGGCGCCACACCGACGGTGCCGTGCATCGGATCCATCGGCAGCTCGATCCGGATGTCGCTGTCCCGCGCGCTGAACAGCGCGGTTCGCCGCTCCCGGTCGAGCTGCCAGATCCACACGGTCTCCGGCAGCGGCGCTTGAAGCGTCGCGGTGGTGTGCGTGGAGGTCAGGGCCCCGAACAGGGGGACCGTCGTCGACGCCGCCCAGTCCCGGGCCGGCTCGATCGAGACGAAGTGGACCGCGACCGTGTCACCCGGCTCCGCCCCCTCCACATGGAAGGGACCGGTCTGCGGATTGAGGAACGGGAACTCGCACACCTCGGACACCAAGTCCTTCTCGGAGCGCACCCGTCCGGCGAAGCAGTCCTCGGTGTAGAGATCCAGCACGGTGCCCGGCGCGATGCGTGCCACGGGCGGTGCGCCGCCGAACGTCCAGGCGAACTCGCCCGGCTCGGGCCGCACGGTCAGGATCCGGGGGTCGCTCATGGCTGCACGGCTCCGCTCTGCCGAGGGGCGGGGGTGGAAGTCTCGAGGTGGACACGGGCGGTCCCGGCTGTCCGCCCGGGGCGGCGGAGCAGGATGATCAATATCACGACACCGGCCGACATCCGGACCGCCACGACCGGCCCCGCGCACGACACGGGGGCGGGCGGCGCGGTCGGGAGGTCGAAGACCCGCAGGCCAGCGGCCGTCGGCGGGGCGAGGACGAAGGCGATGACGCCAGGCAGCGACAGGACCCGAATCCGGCCCAGGACGAAGGCCGTTCGCGTGGGGACGCCGGCTCGCGTTCCGGCATCGGCGATCGTCGGGCCGACCACCGTGAGGAACACCGACATCCAGAACAGCGCGTCCGACATGTGCCCCCCGATCCGCCCGGAATGCAGCCATCGGCAGGACGGCTGCGCCTCGCGTGAATTACGGTACGGCGCCCGCCGGTTGGGCAGGAAGGGCGAGGCGCGGGTCGGTGGACGGCCCGGCGATTGTGGACAAGACGATCACCCGCAAGGGGGAACGACCCGGCTTCCGCCGCCTATGACCGCCCGGCCACCGCCGCCGGGTCGTCGAGCACCCCTCGCACCACCGAGTGAGCCGCGCCCAGCAGGGGTCCCTCGGATCCCAGTCGGGAGACGGAAACGGCGCAGGCGGGACCCGCCGTGCGTCCGGCCAACTCGCGCTCCAGCGAGGGAAGCAGCCACGGTGCGAGACCGGCGAGCGCCCCGCCCAGCACGACCGTCTCCGGGTCCAGCAGGTTGACCGCCCCCGTCAGGGCGATGCCGAGGGCGGTTCCGGCGTCGCTCAGAGCACGGCGTACGTCCGGATCGCCCTCGGCGGCGCGTCGGCTCAGCAGCCCGACCCGGTCCTCGCCGAGTTCCAGACCTGCGGCACGCAGCACGGCTTCCTCGCCCGCGTACTGTTCGAGGCACCCGCGTCCACCGCAGGGGCACTCCGGTCCCTCCGGACGTACGGGCACATGGCCCAATTCGCCCGCGAAACCACGGGTACCGCGCAGCAGTCGCCCGTCCACGAGCACCGCGGCGCCGATTCCGATCTCCGCGGACACGTGCAGGAAGTCACGTGGGGTCGCGTCCCCGAGCCAGAGCTCGGCGAGACCGCCGAAGTTCGCCTCGTTGTCCACGGTCAGTGGCAGTTCCGAGGGCAGCAGCGCGCCGAGGTCCGTGTCGTGCCAGTCGAGATTCGGGACGCGGACCACGGTCCGGGCATCGCGTGCCACGAGTCCGGGGACGGCGACGGCGAGGCCCGCGGGCCACAGACCCTCCCGCTCGGCCTCGGCGACGACCTGGCGTATCAGCGTGGTCAGCTCGCGGATCACCGGCTCGGCCGGCCGCCCGCGGTTCGTGCCGTGGCGTACCGCCCGGGCCCGCACGGCGCCGCGGAGGTCGACCGCGCACACCGCGAGATGGTCGACGCCCACCTCCGCGCCGATCCCGGCGGGACCGTGGCCGCTGACCGCGAGCGCGGAGCCGGGACGCCCCACTGTGCCCGGCCGCTCGGGCCCCAGCTCTTCGAGGAACCCCGCGCGGATCAGCTCGTCGACCAGCGTCGACACGGCCGCCCGGGTCAGGCCGATATGGGAGGCGACGGCGGCGCGTGACAACGGTCCCTCGGCGCTGACGGTGTGCATGACCCGGGAGAGGTTGCGGCGGCGCATGCCCTGCTGGGTGTCGGGCAGCCGCCGGCCGGAACCGGTGGGGTGGGCCTCGTGCAGCGGTGCGGTCATGCCTCCGTCAATCCTCGTCCGGCCGTTCCCGTCGGCCTCTGTCGGTGCCGGTCCCCACCAGGCGGTCCCTCGTCGTGAGGGGCCCGGTGGGTGGCCCCACAGCCGGACCGGCTCACGTCGGACCGGCATGCGTGGGAGCCGGTCCCCGCCGGGCGGCCTGGTCGACCCTGGTCAGTTCTTGTTCGGCTCCCGTTCGAGCAGCGGGGCCGCGTCGGAGAGTACCCCGGTGATCCTCGCGAGTGTCTCCTCGTCCCGCTCCACGGCGTCGAGCACCGGCCCGCGGGCGGTGCCCCAGCGCCGGGCGACCGCTGCCGGGTCCTCTCCGGTCAGCAGACCCGCCGCCTGGGCGGCGGCGCCGAGCGCGACCAGCTCCCTGGCCTCGGGCACCTGGACGGGCCGGCCCGAGAGCCGGCGTACGGTCTGCTGCCAGGCCCTGCCCCGCGCACCGCCGCCGATCAGCAGCAACGGCGCCGAGCGGTCGGCGTCCGCGTCCAGCACCAGGTCCAGGGCGCCCAGCAGGGAGTGCACGGCGCCGTCGTACGCGGCCTGGAGCAGCTGTCCGCCCGTGGTGTCGTGCCGGAGCCCGTGCAGGAGCCCCGAGGCGTGGGGCAGGTTCGGAGTGCGCTCGCCGTCCAGATAGGGCAGCAGCGTCACCGAGGCACCCGGCTCGACGGCCTCGCGGTCGAGGCCGAGCAGCGCGGCGATCCGGTCGACGGCCAGCGTGCAGTTCAGCGTGCAGGCCAGTGGGAGCCAGTGGCCGTGCGCGTCCGCGAACCCCGCCACGGTGCCGCTCGGGTCGGCGGGACGGCGCGTCGAGACGGCGTACACCGTGCCCGAGGTGCCGAGGCTCACGACCGGGGTGCCGGGGCGCAGCCCGAGGCCGAGCGCGGCGGCCGCGTTGTCCCCGGTCCCGGCCGCCACCAGAGTGCCCCTGGAGAACGGGAGCTCACCCTTGGCGTGCACCGTTCCGGCCACCTCGCCCGGCCGGACGACGCGGGGGAGCAGGGCGGGGTCGAGGCCGATGTGGGCGAGGACCTCCTCGTCGTACGCCTCCGTCCCGGAGGCCCACCAGCCGGTGCCCGAGGCGTCGCCGCGGTCGGTGGTGCCCTGCCCGGTGAGTCGTTCGGTGAGGTAGTCGTGGGGCAGGCGGACCGCCGCCGTCGCCCGGACGGCGTCCGGCTCGTGCTCGGCCAGCCAGGCCCACTTCGTGGCCGTGAAGGACGCGGCCGGCACGCTGCCGGTCCGTTCGGCCCAGGACTTCGGGCCGCCGAGTTCCTCGACCAGCCGACGCGCCTGCGGTGCCGAGCGCACGTCGTTCCACAGCAGGGCGGGGCGTACGGGTTCGCCCCGCGCGTCGAGCGTCACCAGCCCGTGCTGCTGCCCGCCGATCGACACCGCCGCGGCCTCGTGCGCGGCGTCACCGCACTGGCGCAGCGCTTCGCAGAGCGCGTCCCACCACTGGCGGGGGTCGCTCTCGCGGCCCGCCCCGGTGGAGACGGTGTGCGGCGCCTGTCCGCTCGCCACCACCTGTCCGGTCGACGCGTCGACGACCAGGGCCTTGGTGGACTGGGTGGACGAGTCCACCCCGACGACGAGCGGACCCTCGGCTGCTGACATCGGGCTCTCCCTCTTCCGCGGTTCCGCGGGATCTGTCCTGGTCACGGGGCTGTCCAGGCCGCCACGACCCGGATCCCGCGCTTCGTCCCTGGACCGACGTGACCAGGGTTTCGTACTTCGTCTCTTCCCAGGGAAGCGTTCGCATACTAATTTGTAAACTGCCATGACGAAATAGTCGGAGCTAGCAAGGAGCCGCGGCATGAACTACCAGCCCACCCCCGAGGACAGGTTCACCTTCGGCCTGTGGACCGTCGGCTGGCAGGGGAGGGACCCGTTCGGCGACGCCACCCGGCGCGCCCTGGACCCGGTCGAGTCGGTGCAGCGCCTGGCCGAGCTCGGCGCCTACGGAGTGACCTTCCACGACGACGACCTGATCCCCTTCGGATCCTCGGACAGCGAGCGCGAGTCGCACATCAAGCGGTTCAGGCAGACCCTGGACGCCACCGGCCTCAAGGTGCCGATGGCCACCACCAACCTGTTCACGCACCCCGTCTTCAAGGACGGCGCGTTCACCTCGAACGACCGGGATGTGCGCCGCTACGCGCTGCGCAAGACCATCCGCAACGTCGACCTGGCGGTCGAACTCGGCGCCGAGACGTACGTCGCCTGGGGCGGCCGGGAGGGTGCGGAGTCCGGGGCCGCCAAGGACGTACGCGTCGCCCTCGACCGCATGAAGGAGGCTTTCGACCTCCTCGGCGAGTACGTGATCTCCCAGGGTTACGACCTGAAGTTCGCGATCGAGCCCAAGCCGAACGAGCCGCGCGGCGACATCCTCCTCCCCACCGTCGGTCACGCCCTCGCCTTCATCGAGCGCCTCGAGCGCCCGGAGCTGTACGGCGTCAACCCCGAGGTCGGTCACGAGCAGATGGCCGGGCTGAACTTCCCGCACGGCATCGCGCAGGCACTGTGGGCGGGCAAGCTCTTCCACATCGACCTCAACGGACAGTCCGGCATCAAGTACGACCAGGACCTGCGGTTCGGCGCGGGCGATCTGCGGGCCGCCTTCTGGCTGGTCGACCTTCTGGAGAGCGCCGGTTACGCGGGCCCGAAGCACTTCGACTTCAAGCCGCCGCGGACCGAGGACTTCGACGGCGTATGGGCGTCGGCCGAGGGCTGCATGCGCAACTACCTGATCCTGCGCGAGCGTTCGGCCGCCTTCCGGGCCGACCCCGAGGTCCAGGCGGCGCTGCGCGCCTCGCGGCTGGACGAGCTGGCGAAGCCCACCGCGGAGGACGGCCTGGCGGGGCTGCTCGCCGACCGCGCCGCCTTCGAGGACTTCGACGTCGAGGCCGCGGCCGCGCGAGGGATGGCCTTCGAGCACCTGGACCAGCTGGCGATGGACCATCTCCTGGGCGCGCGAGGCTGATCGGGATCGCTCCCCGGGCGCACGGACCCGCCTTCGGGCGGGTCCGGTCCGCCCTCTTCGGCTGTCGATCTTCGCGTGGAATTCACCGGAATCATGCGATCCATGGCATGAGTCCGTATCAACTTCCGCACAGGGGTCGCGCCATGACCGGTTCGAGGCGACTCTTGGCGGTATGGCCATGCCGCCCGTACCGCCTCAGCCTTCACGGCCGCCGGGAGGCGTGCCGCCTCCCGGCGGTGATGTTCCGGACCCGCCGTCCGGGGTCTACGGCCCTCCGCCCTCGGGTGGTTACGGCCCGCCGTCCTCGGGCGGCTACGGTCCCCCGTCCTCGGGTGGTTACGGCCCTCCGTCCTCGGGGGGCTATGGTCCGCCGCCTGGTGGCTACGGCTTTCCTGCGGGGGGAAGCGGACCTCCCTCGGGGGACTACGGTTCGCCGTCACAGGGGGGCGATCGGCCTCCCGGGCAGGGCGGCGGGGGATGGCCCCCAACGCCGCCTCCGGGTCCGCCTCCCGGACCGCCGGGCGGACCCGGCGGTCATCGCGGAGGGCGGCGCCGCAACACCCTGCTCCTCGTCATCGCCGTGATCGTCGGCATAGGCGTCATCGTCGCCGTGGCGGTGGCGGCCACCGGCGGCGGCACCGAGGACAAGAAGTCCCCCACCGAGAGCACAGGGCGTTCGCCGAGTCCCTCGCTGAGTCTGCCGTCCGGACTGCCCTCTCTTCCCTCGGGCCTGCCCAGTGTCGTGCCTTCGCTTCCCTCGGACCTGCCCACCGACCTCGTGCCCACCGACCTCGTGCCCACCGAACTGGTGCCCACCGATCCGGAATCGTTCTTCCCGTCGCTCGCGGACGACGAAGTGCCCTACTACATGCTCCAGAAGGGCGATTGTTTCGACACGGACGACGGCCTGCCGGGGCAGGCGGTCAAGCGCCCGTGCACCGAACCGCACGACGCGGAAGTCGTGAAGGTCGCCGAACTCAACGGCACCTACAAGACGAACGCGGCTCTCAAGAAGGCCGCGTCCACGCTGTGCCAGGGGCCTCTGGAGCGAAAGGCGGCCGGCCAGGCCGCCGGCACGGTGCGGGACACGCTCGTGCAGTACCCCGACACCGGCGGTTACAAGATCGGCATCGACAAAGTCGCCTGCAGCCTGGCCGCGGACGTCGGCAAGGGCACCCACAAACTCACGAAACCGTTGAAGTGATCGGCACGCGCGCGTGGCCGCCGTCCATCGTCCCCGCGCGCGTGCCGAGCCCGAAGGGCCGGGATCAGATCCCGCGCGGCAGTCGTACGTAGGTCACGCTGGTCTCGATACCGCTGTCCACGAGCCGGCCCTGTGGGTCGAAGGCACCGGTCCCGTCGGTCATTCCGAAGTCGTTGTCGTTGATGAGGGCGAGTGTGTCGTGGTCCACGCGCGCGACGCCCTCGATCTTGCCGGGGACCCCCGCGACAGTGCCCAGGTCGACGACCAGACGCTTGCCCAGCACCGGGACACCGGCCGACGCCGGGTCGTCCAGCTGCTCCAGGGAGGGCGATGTCGTGTCGCTGTCCCACGGGCCGCCGAGGATGTCGGCGTCGCGCGTGAGCCGTACCGTCTGCAGACGGGCCGCCTTGTCGGTGCGCTCCTCGACGAGCAGCCGGTCGCGGCCGACGGCCACCACGGAGGAGATCTTCAGCTCGGAGGTGTCGTCCTCGCTCGGGTCGACCACGCTCACCGGGTCGAAGCGGTAGGCGTACTCGGCGGTCACGGCGCGCTTCTTGGGTGAGAAGCGCAGCAGCCGCGTCGTGCGCGAAGCGTCTCCCGCGTTCCCGTCAGGCAGTGAGAGCGGACTCTGCAGGGCCATCACCAGGTCGCCGTCGGGGAGTTGGGCGAGCCCTTCGAGGCCTCGGTTGATCTTCCGGTGGAGCAGAACGGCGGGCAGCGCCTCGACGACCGGGTAGTCCGTGCCGGTCAGGCCGAGCCCCTTGGGCACATAGCGCGTGAGCACCTTCCCGCGCGCGGAGACATGGATCAGCGACGGGCCGTACTCGTCGACGAGCCAGAACGAACCGTCCTTCGCCCGCACGATGCCCTCGGTGTCCACGCCGTTCGGGTTGTACGCGAGCGGGGTCTGCGCGTCGAAGGAGTACGGCGCCTCGTCGCGTCCCGCCTGGTCGGACAGCCCGGTGACCGGCTTCCCGGAGGACGTGGTGATCGCCATCGCGTCGAGCACGGTCACGCTGTCACCGCGCACCCGGATCTTCACGATCGCCGGGTCGAAGCCCGGCACCGGGAACGTCCGTCGCTTCTTGCCGTCCACCTTGATCTGGCCGTTGGGCCCCCGGTCGGTGACCGTCCAGAACTCGCCCTTGCGTCCTGCCGGGTAGAGGTCGCTGCCGATGCCGCCGAGGTCGACACCGCGGTCGTCGTTCACCGTGCCGGGCAGCAGCGTGTTGCTGAACGTGCCGAGGGGCAGGTCTCCCAGCGTCGCGGTGTGCGTGACCCGCGGCTGGGCGGGTCCGGGCGTCGCGCCGGCGGTGCCCGCCACCACGAAGGCGGCCAGCACGGCGAGCGGCATGCCCAGGGCGACGGATCGGTGGACGGGGCGCCGGCCGACGGCATGCGGGGACATCAGGCCTCCTGAGGCACAAGTTCATTGACAGCGGCCAGAGTTGGCCCCGGCGTCGAACGGCGTGCGACCTGAGGGTGAACGCCGGGTGTCAACCACTCATCGGGTCTTCCTCGGTCGTGGCCAGAGCGGTCGCCGGGTCCCTGACCGCCGGCCCCGCAGGCGTCCAGTGGCCCCGCTCCTTGCGGTAGGGCCACCACCTGCCGTCGTGTCCGAGCCGCAGCTGCGTGGAGGTACCGACCGCCGTCCAGCGGTTGTGGGCTGCGCGCAGCCTCGGGCGTTCGCCCTCGTCCCAGGCCGCCTGCAGGGCCGCACGCGCGCGTGTCAGTGCTTCCCCTTCGACGAGCCACTCGTCCTCGAGGACCGACAGCGCCGCGACACCCCCGTACCGCCAGGCCTGCACGGCGAGGCGCAGGTCCTCGCGTTCGCGCCCCGAACCCGCGGCGAGCCGCCCGGCGGTCTCGTCGTCGGGGTCGCCGGCGGCCAGCCGAACCGCGTCCTGGGCGAGGGTCGGTCCCGCCTCCACCGGATGCTCCCCGTGTCCGGGCGACAGTGCCTCGGCCAGCATTCGGTATGCCTCGCCCACAGCCGCGGCGGCGACGAACTCCAGGGCGGCGGGATCCAATCCGGGAGCGGGCGCCGCGTCGGTGTCCAAGGACGGCGGATGTCCGGGCTCGTCGGGCAGGTGGGGAACGCCGGGCAGCGAGGGCAGGATGTCACCGGCCGCGTACGCCTCGGCGGCGTCCACGCCTTCCTGACGGTCGTCGCGCGGCTCGTGGACGGGCTGCCTGCCGCGCTCCTGGAGGTCGTCCAGGAGGGTGTGTTCACCGCGCCCGCGCATCAGGAGCAGTACGAACGGATCCTGGTCGAGCAGCCGGGCCACCTGGTAGCAGAGCGCGGCCGTGTGGCCACAGTGGTCCCAGGCGCCGCAGTCGCACTCCGCGTCGAGATCGCCGAGCCCCGGCAGGAGTTCGACTCCGGAGGCCGCCGCGTCCTCGACCAGGTGCGGTGGCATGTCTCGGTCGAGGAGCGCCGCGATGTGACCGGCGCGCTCCACGGCCATGTCCAGGAAGCGTTCCCACTGCTCCTCGGACAGCTCCTGAAGCAGGACGTCCGCGCGATGGGCGGTGCCGTCACGGTCCTTGACCACGGCGGTGACCCGCCCGGGCCGCACCGACACCGCGCCGACCGCCCCCGCTCGCGCGAGCCGGCGCCCCGTCTTGAGCTGCCCCAAGTCCAGCGCCGCGTCCTCCAGGGCCGTCAGCCAGGCCCGGCCCCACCACGTCTGCGCGAAACCCCGTCCGCCCGCGGGCGGCAGCGGCTCGAAAGTGCGCTCCCGGTCGTGATCCGTCATCGTGCGCCCCCTCGCAGTTCCACCAGGTCGGCCAGTTCCGTGTCGGTCAGCTCGGTGAGTGCCGCCTCGCCCGAGCCCAGGACGGCGTCGGCCAGCCGCTGTTTACGGCGCAGCATGTCGGCGATCCGGTCCTCGATCGTCCCCTCGGCGATGATCCGGTGCACCTGGACCGGCCGGTTCTGGCCGATGCGGTACGCGCGGTCCGTGGCCTGCGCCTCGACGGCCGGGTTCCACCAGCGGTCGTAGTGCACGACGTGCTCCGCGCGCGTCAGGTTCAGCCCCGTGCCGGCGGCCTTCAACGACAGGAGGAAGACCGGGATCTCGCCCTCCTGGAAGCGCTCCACCATCGCCTCGCGTGCAGGGATGGGCGTTCCGCCGTGGAGGAACTGCGTCGGCACGGCACGCGCGCTGAGATGGCGCTCGATGAGGCGTGCCATCTGCACGTACTGCGTGAAGACCAGAACACTCGCCCCCTCCGAGAGGATGGTGTCGAGCAGTTCGTCCAACAGCTCCAGTTTCCCGGACCTGCCGGGAATCCTCGGTCCTTCCTCCTTGAGGAATTGCGCGGGGTGGTTGCAGATCTGCTTCAGGCCGGTGAGCAGCTTCACGATCAGACCCCGCCGCGCCATGCTGTCCGCGCCCGAGATCTCCGCGAGGGTCTCGCGCACCACCGCCTCGTACAGGCCGGCCTGCTCCTTGGTGAGCGCCACGGCACGGTCGGTCTCGGTCTTCGGCGGCAGCTCGGGTGCGATGCCGGGGTCCGACTTGCGGCGGCGCAGCAGGAACGGGCTTACGAGCCGGGCGAGTCGCTCGGCGGCCGAGGGGTCCTTTCCGCTCTCGACCGCCTGCGCGTAGCGGGTGCGGAAGGTGCCGAGCCGGCCCAGCAGCCCCGGTGTCGTCCAGTCGAGGATCGCCCACAGTTCCGAGAGATTGTTCTCCACCGGGGTGCCGGTGAGCGCCACGCGCGCGCGTGCCCCGATGGTGCGCAGCGCCCGCGCGGTCGCCGAGTACGGGTTCTTGACGTGCTGGGCCTCGTCCGCGACCACCAGACCCCAGGACACCTCTCCGAGCCGTGGCGCGTCGAGTCGCATGGTGCCGTACGTCGTCAGCACGAACTCGCCGCCACCGAGGCCCTCCAGGCTGCGCCGGGAACCGTGGAAACGGCGTACCCGGGTACCGGGGGCGAACCTCTCGATCTCGCGCTGCCAGTTGCCCATCAGGGAGGCCGGGCAGACGACGAGCGTCGGACCCGCGGCCGATTCGTCGGTCTGCCGGTGCAGATGCAGTGCGATCAGCGTGATCGTCTTGCCGAGGCCCATGTCGTCGGCCAGACAGCCGCCCAGGCCCAGGGAGGTCATCCGGGCCAGCCAGTTGAGGCCCCGGGACTGATAGTCACGCAGGGTCGCGCGGAGTGCCGCGGGCTGCCCGACGGGCCGCTGCCCCTCAGGGTCGGCCAAGGCCTCTCGCAGCGCCGCCAGCCACCCCGTGGGCTCGACGTCGACCCGGCCGCGGTCGACCTCCACAGAGCCTGTCAGAGCGGCGCTCAGCGCCTCGACGGGTGTGACCCGGCGGTCCCGCTGCGCCTGCGCGCGGCGTACCTCCTCAGGGTCGACGAGGACCCACTGGTCGCGCAGGCGCACGATGGGACGTTTCGCCTCGGCCAGCCGGTCCAGCTCCTGCCGCGTGAGCTGCTGGTCGCCCAGTGCGAACCGCCAGTCGAACGAGAGCAGGGCGTCCGCCGACAGGAACGACGGGGCGTCCGAGAGAGCTTTGGCTCGGGAGCCGTCCTCGCTGGCCGACGCGACCCCGCCCGGACTACCGGCCTCCTCGTGCGGGCCGACGACCGCCCGGGCCGTCAACTTCCGTGCGAGCTCCCTCGGCCAGTGCACGTCGACACCGGAGAGTGCCAGCAGCCGGGCGCCGGCTCCGAGGAGTTCACCGACCTCCTCGTCGGCGAGCTCGACGGAATCGGGCACGGCGGCCGAGAGCAGTGGAGCCAGGGGCGGCCAGGCCCGGACGGCGCGCCGCAGCGCGAGCAGGGCGTCCATCCGCGCGCGCGGGCCGAGGGGCGAGGACCCGGCCCACACGGCCGCGGCGTCCGCGACGAGAGCGGGGTCACTCACGCTGTGCAGTTGCAGTACCGCGCGGAACGGCGTCCGCGTCTCCTCCGGCACGGCCGACGCCAGCCCCGGCACCTCCACACGCAGAGAGATCCGCACGTCCGCGTCGTGAACGGCGGCCACTTCCCTGGCCCATGCGCGATGCTGCGGTACGGGCTGTGGCTCCGGCGCCGCGAAGGGCGGACCACCCGCCGCGATCGCCGCCGCCGGAGACCGCGGAAGGGCGTCGGCGACGGCGTCCAGGAAGGCACGCACCAGCCCTTCCGGATCGGGCAGCAGCGGTGGTTCGGTGCCCGCCACCGGCACGGCGTGCGCCTCCGGCGGCATCGCGGCGGCCAGTTCACGCACGCGCTCCAGGTCCTCCGCGCGCAGCGGGCCGGCGCGCCAGACGTCATGGTCCTCGGCCGTGAGCCCGGGCAGCAGCAGCCCGCGAGCGGCGAACTGGAGGGCGAGGACGGCGGCCGCGCCCCAGAACGAGGTCGCCCGGTGGGCGTGTGCGGCGGCACGCGCGCGCGTGAGGACCGGCAGGGCGTCCCTCACCGGCAGCAGCAGGGCGGGTACGGACACGGCTTCGACGCCTCCGCCCTCCGCGGGCAGGACCACTGTCAGGTGCTCGGCGGAGCCGGACGCCACGACGGAAGGCCCGTCACCCGTCGGATGCCAGAACGCGATGCCGCCCGTACGTGACGGACCGGCGGGCACGAAAACGGCGTGGCAGCGTGCCAGCTCGGAGATCTCGGCGGGTGTGGCCGCGGGAATCCTCTGCTCAGCGATGATGCATTCCTCAAGTTTGACTACTGGGGGCCGGGTCGCCGAGGGTACAGCACGCCGGGGGGTGTACGAGAACCCGTTTCGGTCATGATCCGCGGCTTCCGCGCGCACTTCCCGGACGCGTGCGTGACAACCGGGCGCCTCGCACCCGGCCGTGCCCGACCCCTGGTGCGCGGGCGCTGCCTGGAGTTGGCTGTTCTCAGGGTCGCGTAGGGGGCAAGCGTCAGGGACGTATCAGGGTCGCGGTCCGGAACCGTGGGACACGGGGACCCGTTCTCAGGACAGAGAGCGGCAGCAGCCGCGGAGGAGGCGACACATGTCGAAGAACGCGAAGATCGCCGCAGGGGGTGTGGCGGTCGGCCTGATCCTGTTGATCTGGCTGCCCTGGTGGGCCGCCTTCTTGATCGTGCTGGGAGTCCCGGCGGCCGCGTACCTGGCGCTGGACCCCTCGCAGCGGCGCAGGTTGCGCCGTGCCACCCGTAAGGAGCTCGGTCGCTGAGGAGCGACCGCCGCCGCGCCGGCCGCCCTTCGGTTCACCGTGGCCGGAGAGGTCCGGTGACGCCCGTTGAGGGCCGGAGAGGCTGACGCGACGGACCGGCAGGGGCCGCGCCACGCGGATTCCGCGTGGCGCGGTCACTCAGCTGGGGCGGACCGCCATCTTGTCCAGGGCTTCCAGGAGGCCGGGCAGTTCCGGTCCGCGGCCGACGGGCAGGACCTCGCCGGGTTCCTCGTCGAGCAGGACGAACGCGATGTCGTCGGTCCTGGCGACGAGAGACCAGCCGGGGCCGTCGGCTCGCAGGGTGCGAGCGTCGCCCGTGGCGAAGGACGAGCGGACACGGCCCAGCGGAGGCGGTGTGTCCACATACGAGCGCGCCTCGGCGAGAACGCGGCGAACACCGGTGCGGTCCGCGCCGTCACCGCTCTCGTCCCCGCCCTCGGCGTTGTCCGGGGTCTCGGACGCCTCGGCGCCGTCCGAGGGCGCGAACTCACTGTCGTCGATCTGCTCGCGCCATGTCGCCCACTGGAGCGCGATCTCGTCCGCGCCGAGGCGTCGCTGAGCCGGCCCCCAGGTGGCGGTGTCCGGCGGGCTGAGCGGGGGCCGCTCCGTGAGCTCGGTCGACGGATCGTGCGGAGCCGGGATCCCGGGGGCCGAGACGGCCACGTCGAGGGGCCAGCCGGGCAGCGCGGCGACGACCGTCCGCTCGTCCGGCGACAGCTCGTGTTCCATCCCGCAGTCCCAGGAGGCGATGGCGACGGCGACCAGTGAGACGTCGTCGATCACCACGGTCCACCGCGCGCCCTCTCCGTCCTGGCCGAGCACCAGTCCGTACCCCTCGGCGAGCGGGGCGAGGTCGAGCGTCGCGCAGGCCTCCGGATAGTCGTCACCCAGCACGCTGGGGAACTTCGCCGGTGTCAGCAACACCGCCGTCAGCACGTACAGCGCGTCGTCGTCCCCGGTGGCGACGGCGTCTTCGTCCGTCCCGGCCATTCCAGCCTCCCGATCGCTCCATCTGTCGGCGCACCTTAAGCGACCGGAAGGCGCTTGTCACGGGCCCGAAACACATGCGGAGCTGCAGTTATCCGGCTGGACGGGGGCGAAACGCCCTCGTGGGCCCCACCCTGTCAGGCCGCGGGCAGGCCGAGCAGTGTTCGGGCGACCGCCTGTGGCGACTCGTCGCGCTCCCGGGCGAGAGCGATCACGGCCCGGCAGGCGAGCTCGTTCACACCGAAGGACAGCGCCTCGGGCGACACCCAGGCGGCCGCCTCGTCGATCTGCTCCTGATTGTCCTCCGCGCACGCGGACACGTACACCGCAGCCGCCTCGAAGAGGTTGTAGGTGCGTTTCCTCTCCTGCCGTGCCCTTGTCGGCGGGTTCCCTTCGGGCAGTTCGGCCGTCTTCTTGCGTCCCATCGTGCGGAGCCTGCCGAATATGCCGGACATCGGGTCACCTTTCCCCTGTGCGATCGATCGCTGACCGTCCATCTGCTGCTACTCAACGTAGAGTTGGAGTCGCGGAGACAGAAGGGGGACGGCCCGGTGAAGCCTTACGAGCGGCTCGAACAGATCCGCCGGACGGATCCGGATCAGGAGGCCTCGGGCATCCCCCGGCTCAACTCCGCGTACGAGTTCCCCCGGCGTGCGGTGCTGCCTCGTCTCACCTGCCGACCGCGTCGAGTGAGTCGAGGGTGGTCCGCAGCCAGGTGAGTTCGGCCTGGCTCGTGGCCCGCGCGATGGTGAGGATGCCGCGACGGAAGGGGTCGTCCAACTCCTCGGCGCGCAAAGGACGGTCGCCGTCGTAGAAGAAGCTCGCGGGCTCGTCCAGAAAGGCCAGCCTGCGACGCAGTACGGCGGCCTGGGCCTCGGGGTTCTCCAGGTGTCTCAGGAAGGCGAGCACCGTGAACCAGCGGTTCTCGTCCGTGATGTCGCGTCGCGCCGGTTCCGCGAGCCTGCGGCGCAGTTCGCGCCCGCCCTCCTCGGTGAGCGTGAGGACGTGACGCGGGGCGGCCACCGAGCCGGGCTGTGTGGTCCGTTCCAGCAGATGCGCGTTCTCCAGCCGCTTGATCGCGGGGTACAGCGTGCTCTCCGCCACGGGCTTCACGTGTCCCGTCAGGGCGGTGATGCGTTTGCGCAGCTCATAGCCGTGCAGTGGGGCGTCGTACAGAAATCCGAGGATGGCCAGCTCCAGCATGACCACATTCTGCCGCACCAGCGTTGTACATCGCTATCGCTATACCTCGGAACCGATGTATTCTCCTGGTGCTGAGAGAAACGAAGGAACGGCGAACAGGGGAGTGCTGTGCGGCAGGCAGAGTTCGACGGCAGGGGAAGCCGGATCCGCTGGACCGAGGCGGCCGGCGACGGACCGGCGCGCGTCTACGTGCACGGACTCGGATCGGCCTCCACGGTCTACAACGCCCATATCGCGGCCCGCCCCGAACTGGCAGGCCGGCGCACCCTGTTCGTCGACCTGCCCGGGCACGGCATCAGCGACCGGCCCGCGGACTTCGGCTACACCCTGGAGGACCACGCCGCGGCGCTGGCGGTCGCCCTGGACGACGCCCGTGTGACCGGAGCGGAACTCGTCGCGCACAGCATGGGCGGTGCCGTCGCCATCGTGCTCGCCGACCGGCGGCCCGACCTCGTCTCACGGCTCGTCCTCGTGGAGGCCAACCTCGACCCGTACCCTCCGGTCACCGCGGGCAGCAGCGGCATCGCCTCCTACGAGGAGGACGACTACGTCGAGAACGGCGGCCACGCGCGCGTGCTCGAGAAGGTCGGCCCCTCCTGGGCCGCGACGATGCGCCTCGCCGATCCACGCGCTCTGCACCGCACGGCGAAGGGCCTCATGCAGGGCACCAGCCCCACGATGCGTCAGTTGCTCGTCGGACTGACGGCGGAGCGCGTCTATCTCCAGGGCGAGCTGAGTGGTGAACTGCCGGGCGCCGAAGGCCTGGAGGCGGCGGGGGTGCGCGTCGTCACCGTGCCGGGCGCCGGACACAACATCATGTTCGACAATCCCGATGCCTTCGCCGCGGCCGTCGCCGGCCCGGCCTGACGGGCAGGGTTCTACCGGCGATCATCCCGGCGTACGGCGAGGGCGAGGAAGCGTGCGTCCTCGTCCACGTACGAGGTCATGTCCCAGCCCGAACCGGCCAGCAGGTGACGCAGATTGACCTCGGCACGCAAGTCGTCCGGGGTGATCTGCCGTCCCTGGCGGGCCGCGAGCGCCGCCCGGCCGATCGGGTGGAAGAGGGCCAGCGTGCCGCCGGGCCGCACCACCCGGGCCAACTCCCGCAGATTCTCCCGCGGGTTCGGCAGATGTGCGACGAGTCCGGCCGCGAACACGGCGTCCAGCGACTCCGTACGCAGGGGCAGTCCGGTGACATCGGCCAGGAGCAGCCGCCCGTCGCGGTCCCGTCCGGCCCGGACGGCGGCCTCCAGCATGGCCGGGGTCAGATCCGCTCCGAGGACCACCCCGGCGCCACCCACGGCCGCTCGCAGCGGAGGCAGGGCGCGCCCGGTGCCGCAGCCCGCGTCGAGCACGCGGTCGCCCGCGCGCAGCCCCATGCGCGCCACCGCGGCCGCGTACGCGGGCCCGTCGTCGGGAAACCGGGTGTCCCAGTCGGCGGCGCGCGCGGCGAAGAACTCCTGGACGTGTGTGTGGTCGTCGCTCATGTGCCGCATGATCTCTCACCGACACGAAGGATGACGCGGTGCACACGTTCGAGCCTGACACGATCGCTCTGGTGCACCTCTTCGCCACTTTGCAACAGCTTTCGAAATGCGCCCCAGTTGTGCGCCCCCGTGCGCACTAGCGTCCCTGGGTCATGGGACACCTGGACCACGCCGCCTTCGGCTGGCTGACCCCCGTACTGTCGTACGCGATGGCCTGCATCGGTGCCGCACTGGGACTGCGGTGTACGGTCCGCGCGCTCGACGCAGCCGGACGGTCGCGCCGCAACTGGCTCCTCGCCGCGGCCTCCGCGATCGGCACGGGCATCTGGACGATGCACTTCGTGGCGATGCTGGGCTTCGGCGTCACCGGTACGGAGATCCGCTACAACGTGCCGCTCACCCTCTTCAGCCTGCTGATCGCCATGGCCGTCGTCGGCACGGGCCTCTTCGCCGTCGGATACGGCCGCGACAGGAGGCGCGCACTCGTCCTCGGCGGGCTCACCACCGGACTCGGCGTCGCGAGCATGCACTACCTGGGCATGGCGGCGCTGCGCATGCACGGCCAGGTGCGCTACGACCCGGCGCTCATCGGGCTCTCCGTCGTGATCGGCGTGATCGCTGCGACCGCCGCCCTGTGGGCCGCGCTCTCCATCCGGTCGCCCGTCGCAGTGGCCGTCGCCTCTCTCGTCATGGGCGGTGCGGTGAGCAGCATGCACTACACCGGAATGATGGCGGTGAGCGTGCGCGTCAGCCCCTCCGGCGGCGCCCTGCCCGGGGCCACGGCGATGCAGTTCATCTTCCCCCTCGCCGTCGGTCTCGGGTCCTACCTCTTCCTCACAGCGGCGTTCGTCGCGCTGTCCCCGATGTCCGACCGGCGCGAAGCAGCCGCGCCGGACCGGCGGCCGGTCGAGAGCGTCGCCCGCTGACGGCGGGCCCGGAGCCACGCGGCCCGGACGGCACGCCCCGAATCTCTCCGATCGAGGAGGCCATGCGTACACCCCGTAGGACCACGACAGCCGGCGGCCAACCACCGCCCACGTTGCGCGGCCGCCGCGCACACGCGGGACCGCCTGCCGACGAAGGCGCCGACGTCGGCGAGCCGGCCGCCGGGCCTTCGCCGGAAATACTCCGCGGAGGGCGGTGGCACATCAGGCCCCGCACCGTCCGGGCCAAGATCGTCAGCCTCCTGATGGTGCCGATCGTCTCCCTGCTCGCCCTGTGGGCCTTCGCCACGGTGAGCACGGCGCAGGACATCGCCCGGTTGCGCCAGCTGCAACGCGTGGACTCGACGGTCCGGGCTCCCGTCGACACCGCCGTCGCCGCGCTCCAGGCGGAACGGGCAGCGGCCGTCCGCTACGCGGCCGACCCCGCCACGGTGCAGCCGAGTGAGTTCAAGGACCTCTCACGGCTCACCGACCGCGCCGTGGCGAAGCTGCGCCTGGGGGACCACAACACCGTCGCCGACGGCGCCGACCTGCCCGCCGGAGTCGCCGGGCGGCTCGGCACCTTCGTCACCGAGGCGCAGCGACTGCGGCCGCTGCGCACCGCCGTCCTGGACCGCCGTACCGGATGGGGCGAGGCGTACGGCCAGTACACCAGGACCATCGCGACGGCATTCAGCGTCGACGGAGCGCTCACCGGCATCCCCGGCACGGGCCTGCGCTCCGACGACCGCGTCCTGCTCGAACTCTCCCGGGCGGGAGAGGCGCTGGCCCAGGAGGACGCCGTGCTCGGCGCAGCCCGGCTCGCCGGGACCCTCGACGGTGAGCGGCTACGGCTGTTCACGGGGGCCGCCGGCACCCGCCGCACACTGACGGACGCAGCCGCGACAGATCTGAGCGGGCCCGAACGAGCCGCCTGGAACGACCTCGTGGAGGGAAGCGCGTACGGGGACGTGCGTGCCGTCGAGGACAAGGTGCTCGTCTCGCGCCCCGGGGCCAAGGCCCTCGACGCCGCGCCGGAGACCGTCTGGAACCTCGCCCACGCGCGTGTGCAGGACGCCATGCGCGCGATCGGTGCCGAAGCGGGCCGCGGTGACGCGGACCGGGCCGACCCGTTCGGGAAGGCGCTGCTCACCCCCGCCGGTGCCGCGGTCCTCTTCGGCCTCGCCGCCGTCGTCGCCTCGCTGATCATCTCCGTGCGCATCGGACGAGATCTCGTCGTCGAGCTGGTCGGCCTGCGCGACAGCGCCCTGGACATCGCCCGTCGGAAACTCCCCGCGGCCATGCGCAGACTGCGTGCGGGCGAGTCGGTCGACGTGGACGCCGAGGCCCCGCTGGGAGGGCCTTCGGAGGACGAGACCGGACAGGTCGCCGAAGCGCTGAACACGGTGCACCGAGCCGCTCTGCGTGCCGCCGTCGAGCGCGCGGAACTGGCCGGTGGCATCTCCGGGGTCTTCGTCAATCTCGCCCGGCGCAGCCAGGTTCTCGTGCACCGCCAGCTGAATCTGCTGGACACCATGGAGCGCAGGTCCGAAGATCCGGACGAGCTGAGCGACCTCTTCCGGCTCGACCACCTCACCACACGGATGCGGCGTCACGCCGAGAGCCTGATCATCCTCTCCGGAGCCGCGCCCGGCCGGGCCTGGCGAAGGCCCGTCCCCCTGACGAACGTGGTACGGGCCGCCGTCTCCGAAGTCGAGGACTACGCGCGCGTGGAGGTACGGCAACTCCCCGAGGCGGCCGTGGTCGGAGGTGCGGTCGCCGACCTCACCCATCTGCTGGCGGAAGTCGTCGAGAACGCCGCCCAGTTCTCGCCCCCGCACACCAGAGTGCGGATCACCGGCGAACCCGTCGGAAACGGCTATGTCATCGAGGTCGAGGACCGGGGCCTCGGCATGGGCAAGGAGAGGCTCGACGAGGCCAACCGGCGTATCGAGCAGTCCGAGGCGCTGGACCTGTTCGACAGCGACCGGCTCGGCCTCTTCGTGGTCAGCCGGCTCTCGGCCCGGCACGGCATCAAGGTGCACCTGCGGACCTCGCCCTACGGGGGCACCACCGCGGTCGTCCTGCTGCCCACGGCGCTGCTGCACGACGGTCCGACGGAACGTTCCCTCCGTCAGGCCGACGCGGACAGGCCGGTGGAGAGGGAGTACGCGCGCGTGTCGGCCGTCCCGGAGCAGGACGCCGTCCAGCCCGTCGTCGAGCGGCCCGCACTGGTCCCACCGAGACAGAAGGCCACCGAAGCCCCGGCCAACGGTTCGCGGGAGACCCCGCCTTCGGGAGTCGCGGCCCTCAGGCTGCACCGTCCCCCGGAGGATCCCGAATCCGACCAACTTCCCCGGCGTGTCCGCCAGGCGAACCTGGCCCCCCAGCTGCGCGGACAGCGTGCCGAGGAGCAGATGGAGCCCCCGGTGCCCGGGGTGGACGACGAGCGCACACCCGAACTCGTAAGGGCGCGTATGGCCGCGTACCGAGCCGGCTGGGTACGCGGCGGAGGCCGGTCACCCGGCGTCGGCGCCACCCCCGACCCGGAAGCGGGCAGCGACAGCAGCGAAGGAGACCCCGCATGATCCAGGACCCGAGTACGAGAGCCGCCCACCGGTCCGGCGAACTCGACTGGCTGCTGGACGACATGGTGCTGCGCGTGGCGGAAGTACGACACGCCGTGGTGCTGTCGAACGACGGACTGGCGGTGGGCGCGTCCACCGGTCTGCGGCGTGAGGACGCCGAACACCTCGCCGCTGTGGCCTCCGGATTCCACAGCCTTGCCAAGGGAGCGGGCCGCCACTTCGGCGCGGGCGGGGTGCGCCAGACGATGGTGGAGATGGACGAGGGCTTCCTGTTCGTCGCCGCGGCGGGGGACGGTTCCTGCCTTGCCGTCCTGACCGCCGTGACCGCCGACATCGGCCTCGTGGCGTACGAGATGGCGCTCCTGGTCAAGCGCGTCGGCGAGCATCTCCACGCCCCACCGCGCGTCGCCGCACAGCCGCCGGCCGCGGGATGACCGAGGACGGCCTGTGCAGATGACCGAGGACACTCCGGGAGCCCCGCCGCAGCCGGGCAGCCAGTGGTACGACCAGGAGGCAGGACCGCTCGTCCGCCCCTACGCGATGACGGGCGGCCGTACCAAAGCCGGTCCGACCGGGGTCCAGTTCGATCTGATCGCCCTGGTCACGCTCGACGCGGGCGCACCCGGAGCCGACGACGACACCTCGCTCGGTCCGGAGCACCGCACCCTCATCGAACTGTGCCGTACCGAGACCCAGTCGGTCGCCGAACTGGCCGCCGACGCCGATCTTCCCCTGGGGGTGGTCAGGGTGCTCCTGGGCGACCTCCTGGAACGGAGCTGCGTCACCGTGAGCCGCCCGGTGCCCCCCGCGCAACTGCCCGACGAGCGAATCCTCCGCGAGGTGATCGAGGGACTGAGGGCGCTCTAGGGCGACCCACTTCGGTCGGCACTGTGGCTCATCGCGTTCACACCTGGGCACCGAAAGGGCGGGTTCCGATCGCAAGGGGCAATGTGCGGTCCAACCCCGTCCGGCGGCGCCGCGGTTGTCATGATGCTGACTTCGCTCACCGCTACCGAAGCACCGATGCCGACGGTTGTCGGCACTCCCGAGAGAAGTGATCGATGGTCTCCGAGTACTCCGACGCCTCGGGTGGCGACTCGACCGCCCTGGCGCTGAAGATATTGGTCGCCGGTGGATTCGGCGTGGGAAAGACCACCCTGGTGGGCGCGGTCAGCGAGATCCGACCGCTGCGCACCGAGGAACTGCTCAGCGAGGCCGGTCAGTCGGTGGACGACACCGACGGAGTGGACCAGAAGGTCACCACGACCGTGGCCATGGACTTCGGACGCATCACCATCAGGTCAGGCCTGTCGCTCTATCTCTTCGGAACACCCGGGCAGGACCGGTTCTGGTTCCTGTGGGACGAACTGTCGACGGGCGCCCTGGGCGCTGTCGTCCTCGCGGACACCCGACGGCTCGAAGACTGCTTCCCCGCGGTGGACTACTTCGAGCACCGCCACATCCCGTTCGTGGTGGCCGTCAACTGCTTCGCGGACGCTCGCGCGTACGGCGCCCAGGACGTCTCCCGCGCCCTCGACCTCGACCGGGGTACACCGGTCGTCCTGTGCGACGCGCGAGACCGTGACTCCGGCAAGGAGGTGCTGATCCGGCTCGTCGAGTACGCCGGGCGGGTACACACCGCCCGGCTGCTCGACTCCGTCGGCTGACACCGCGGGGGACCGACGGACGCCCTTGCTCAGCCCCTGGGCGCCCACGCCTACGTGGCCGCCGTGTTCAGTCGGCCACGGCCGCGTAGGCCAGAACCTTCTCGATCCTCACGCGCACGAGCAGTTCACCCGGGACCCCGTTGCGCCTGCCGAACTCCTCCGCGCGCTCCTCGCCCATGTAGCGGCCGCCGATCCGGGCGGCCCAGCGTCGCAACTCGTCGACATCCTCCGACAGCACCGCCCGGCCCTCCAGCACCACGAAGTCGAAGGGCGGCCGGTCGTCGTCCACACACAGGGCGACGCGGCCGTCCCGGGCCAGGTTCCGTCCCTTGACGCTGTCCTTCGCGGTGTTGAACACCACGTCGTCGCCGTCCAGCAGGAACCAGATCGGTGTCACGTGGGGACTTCCGTCGGCCCGGACGGTGGACAGCTTCCCCGTGCGGGTCCCCTGCGAGACGAATGCTCGCCACTGCTCGTCGGTCATCTTCTCTGCCATGCCGCCCATCCTCCTTGCCCGGACGGCGGCTGTGGGGAAGGCTTGCTGGTCGAATCCTCCGGCCAGGGGGAACGACGCGGGGGGAGACCGGATCATGGAGCAGAACACGGGACTTGGCTGGTTGCTGGACGACCTCACCGAACGGGTCGAGCACGTCCGGCACGCGCTGGTGCTGTCCAACGACGGGCTGGTGACGGGCGCGAGCTCCGGACTCCGGCGCGAGGACGCCGAGCACCTCGCCGCCGTCTCGTCGGGGCTGCACAGCCTGGCGAAAGGCTCCGGCCGCCATTTCGGCGCCGGACAAGTGCGGCAGACGATGATCGAGTTCGACGAGGCGGTGCTCTTCGTCACCGCGGCCGGAGCGGGCAGCTGTCTGTGCGTCCTCAGCGGCGCGGAGTCGGACATCGGCCAGGTCGCCTATGAGATGACGTTGCTGGTGAACCGCGTCGGCCAACACCTTCGCGTGGACGTGCGACAGCCGGAAGGCAAACCCATCGTAGACCTCTGACGTGCGGATATGTCGTCGTGGGCGGGGTTGTCCACAGGCTCGACACGATGTCCGGCAAGCCGGATACGGTTTTTCCCGGAGCGAGCGCGCACCGGCGCGAGCGCCCGACAGCCCGGGGGAGACAGCCATGTCCGCAAGCACCATCACGCAGTCCGCCACCTCGTCGCTCAGCCGCGCGGCACGAGAACTGGATCTCAGGCGCGGCGAGTTCGATCTCGCCCTGCACCTCGGCTGTGTGCGCTCGGTTCCCGACGAGGGAGGCGGGGGACGCCGGGTCGCGCGCGCCGAGATCGACCGGGTGCGCGCCGAGGACGGCTTCCCGGAGGTGCTGCGCGAGCGGGTCAAGGCTGTCGGCACCACGGAGGGCGCCGCTCTCATGGGCGTCACGACCACCCGGTTCACCCGACTCGCGCGCCTGGGACTGGTGGTGCCGGTCAAGTTCTATTTGAACCGCTACCGGGCGGTGGTCTGGCTCTACCTCGCCGAGGAACTGCGGCAGTTCGCCGCGGACCAGCAGAACGCGCCACTGATGACCGGCCGGACGCCCCAAGGACTCCGAGATCAGCTGGACGAAGGCCTGGACCTCCGGCCGCGCAACTGGCGCGGCCGCCACCTGGGCTTCCTGCTGAGGCAGACCGAGGATCCCTGGGCCCAGGCAGCCGTGGTGGCGTCCCTGCTCGATCCCGTCGAAGTGGCGGAGATCGTCAAGGATCCCCACGAGCGCGCCCGCCTCGACAGCCTGCGGCCCGAACGTGTTTCGCGGGCAGCCCCGGAATCGCCGGCGGCGCGGATCGCCGAGCGCATCGCGACGGCGGATGATCCCGACGAGATCGGCTGGCTCAGGGCCGACCTGGCTCAGAGCCTTTCCGAAGCCAGGCAGGACCGCCCCGTGCCCCGCCCGACACCGACCGCCTCATCCGCAGCGGACTCGGCGTCGGCGGATCCACCATTCGTGGTTCCACGGTCAGCAGCCGCGCCGTCACCGATCAGTGCTCAGCACGCCTCGCGACCACGGCACCCCGGGCCGGATGACCGGCTCACGACGCCGGAGTCCCCGCGAACACAAAGGCTGCTCGGATGGCTGCGCCGCAGGAAGCCGGACGCGTGTCCGCCTGCAGCGCTCTGAACAGCCCCTCCTGGGATGGTCGGACACTTCCTACAGTGCCCTGAACAATCCCTCCTGCACGACCGAGACGAGCAGACGTCCCTTCAGGTCGTAGATGCGTCCGCGGGCCAGTCCGCGGCCGCCCGTCGCGATGGGGGACTCCTGGTCGTACAGGAACCACTCGTCCGCGCGGAACGGGCGGTGGAACCACATGGCGTGGTCCAGCGACGCCATGTCGAAACCCCGCTGTCCCCACAGCGGTTCCACCGGGATACGGACGGCGTCCAGGAGGGTCATGTCGCTCGCGTAGGTGAGGGCACAGGTGTGCACGAGCGGGTCGTCGCCGAGCGGTCCGACGGCACGCATCCACACCGCGCTGCGCGGTTCGGCGCCCTTGGTCTCCTCGGGCGTCCAGCGCAGCCGGTCCACATAGCGGATGTCGAACGGCTGGCGCCGCGCCATGCGCTCCAACGCTTCGGGAAGAGCGCCCAGATGCTCCTTGATCTCCTCTGTCACCGTCGGCAGTGACTCGGGATCCGGCACCTCGCGGGCCGGCGGCAGCTGGTGCTCGAAGCTCCCTTCCTCGGGCTTGTGAAAGGAGGCGGTCAGATTGAAGATCGTGCGGCCCTGCTGCACCGCGGTGACCCGGCGTGTGGTGAACGACCGCCCGTCCCGCACCCGTTCGACCTGGTACACGATCGGGACGCCCGGCCGGCCCGGGCGCAGGAAGTACGCGTGCAGCGAGTGCACCGGCCGGTCGCCCTCGGTGGTACGGCCGGCGGCGACCAGCGCCTGGCCCGCCACCTGGCCTCCGAAGACCCGCTGCAGGGACTCCTGCGGGCTGCGGCCTCGGAAGATGTTGACCTCGATCTGCTCCAGGTCGAGCAGGTCGACGAGCTTCTCGGCGGGGTTCGTCATCGGTGAGATTCTCCTGTGCTCACAGCTGTCCGACGTCGGTGACCTTGACGATGGCACGGCCCTCGGCGTCGGAGGCCACGAGGTCGACCTCCGCGCTGATGCCCCAGTCGTGATCGCCGTTCGGGTCGGCGAAGGTCTGACGGACACGCCACAGGCCGTTCTGCGGCTCCTCCACGATCGACAGCAGCTTCGGGCCACGGGCATCGGGACCCGTACCGAGGTCCTCGTACTCGTCCCAGTACTTGTCCATCGCCTCGCCCCAAGCGTCGGCGTCCCAGCCGGATTCGCCGTCCATCTCGCCGAGTTCGCGGACATGGTCCAGCGCGGCCAGCTCGACCCTGCGGAACATCGCGTTGCGCACGAGGACACGGAAGGCGCGGGCGTTCGAGGTGACCGGCTTGACCTGGTCGGCCTTCTCCTGGGCCTCCTCGGCCGTTACCACCTCGGGATTGGCGAGCTGCTCCCACTCGTCGAGAAGGCTGGAGTCGACCTGGCGCACCATCTCGCCGAGCCAGGCGATCAGGTCCTCCAGGTCCTCGGACTTGAGGTCGTCCGGGACGGTGTGCTCAAGGGCCTTGTAGGCACTGGCCAGGTAGCGCAGGACGATGCCCTCGGTGCGGGCGAGCTCGTAGTTGGAGACGAACTCGGTGAACGTCATCGCCCGTTCGTACATGTCACGGATGACGGACTTCGGCGACAGCGGGTGGTCGCCGACCCACGGATGGCTCGTGCGGTAGGTGTTGTAGGCGTGGAAGAGCAGCTCCTCCAGCGGCTTGGGGTACGACACCTCCTGGAGCCGCTCCATGCGCTCCTCGTACTCGACGCCGTCGGATTTCATCGCGGCCACGGCCTCGCCACGGGCCTTGTTCTGCTGGGCGGCGAGGATCTGCCGCGGATCGTCCAGCGTGGACTCCACGACGGACACCATGTCCAGGGCGTACGAGGGGGATTCGAGGTCCAGCAGGTCGAAAGCGGCGAGCGCGAACGTCGACAGGGGCTGGTTGAGCGCGAAGTCCTGCTGGAGATCGACGGTGAGCCGCACGATACGGCCGGTCGGGTCGGGCTCGTCGAGCTTCTCCACGATGCCGCCGTCGAGGAGCGAGCGGTAGATCGCGATGGCCCGCCGGATGTGCCGCAGCTGCTGCTTGCGCGGCTCGTGGTTGTCCTCCAGCAGATGCCGCATCGCGTCGAAGGCGTTGCCGGGCCGGGCGATCACCGAGAGCAGCATGGTGTGCGTCACGCGGAAGCGCGAGGTCAGCGGCTCGGGATCGGAGGTGATGAGCTTGTCGAAGGTGCCCTCCGTCCAGCCGACGAAGCCCTCGGGGGCCTTCTTGCGCACCACCTTGCGACGCTTCTTCGGATCGTCGCCCGCCTTGGCGAGCGACTTCTCGTTCTCGATGACGTGCTCCGGCGCCTGAGCCACGACGTAGCCCGCAGTGTCGAACCCCGCGCGACCGGCCCGGCCGGCGATCTGGTGGAACTCACGGGCGCGCAACGTGCGCACCCGCGTGCCGTCGTACTTGGTCAGCGCGGTGAACAGCACGGTGCGGATGGGCACGTTGACACCGACACCGAGGGTGTCCGTACCGCAGATGACCTTCAGGAGACCGGCCTGGGCCAGTTTCTCCACCAGTCGCCGGTACTTGGGCAGCATGCCGGCGTGGTGCACACCGATCCCATGACGTACGTAGCGCGAGAGGTTCTGGCCGAACTTGGTGGTGAACCGGAAATTGCCGATCAGGTCGGCGATCCGGTCCTTCTCCTCACGCGTGCACATGTTGATGCTCATCAGCGCCTGTGCCCGCTCCACGGCCTGCGCCTGGGTGAAGTGCACGATGTAGACCGGGGCCTGCTTGGTGGCGAGCAGTTCGGTGAGCGTCTCCGTCAGCGGAGTGAGCATGTACTCGTAGGACAGCGGGACGGGCCGGGTCGCCGAGCGGACCACCGAGGTGGGGCGGCCCGTGCGTCGCGTGAGGTCCTTCTCGAACATCGAGACGTCGCCGAGTGTCGCCGACATCAGGATGAACTGCGCCTGGGGAAGTTCAAGGATCGGGATCTGCCAGGCCCAGCCTCGGTCGCCCTCGGCGTAGAAGTGGAACTCGTCCATGACGACCTGGCCCACGTCGGCGTGCTTGCCGTCCCGCAGCGCGATGGACGCCAGGACCTCGGCGGTGCAGCAGATGACCGGGGCGTCGGAGTTCACGGAGGCGTCGCCGGTGAGCATGCCGACGTTCTCGGTGCCGAAGATCTTGCACAGTTCGAAGAACTTCTCCGAGACGAGTGCCTTGATCGGCGCCGTGTAGAAGGTGACCTCGTCGCGGGCGAGCGCCGCGAAGTGCGCAGCCGCGGCGATCATGCTCTTGCCCGAGCCGGTGGGCGTCGAGACGATCACGTTCGCACCCGAGACCACCTCGATCAGCGCCTCCTCCTGATGGGGGTAGAGGGTGAGACCGCGTTCCCCGGCCCACGACTCGAAGGCTTCGTAGAGGGCGTCGGGGTCTGCGGTCTGCGGCAGCTGATCGATAAGGGTCACGCCCCCATCTTGCCTGTCGATACACGTGATGGGGGAATCGGATGCTCAGGGAAAGATCACGACCGCTACGCTGTGGCGCCGGCGACGCGTCCGCGCGCCCGGGCAACTGGACAGCGGTACAAGAGGAATGGGGCGGGGAACGGCCATGATGGGACCAGCACACTCACTGTCGGGGGCCGCGGCCTGGCTCGGCGTCGGAGCTGCGGCCGCCGCGGCCGGCCACACCATGCCCTGGCCGGTCCTGCTCGTCGGCGCCCTGATCTGCGCCGGCGCCGCTCTCGCCCCGGACCTGGACCACAAGGCCGCCACCATCTCGAACGCCTTCGGACCGGTGTCGCGAAGGCTGTGCGAGATCGTCGACAAGCTCTCCTACGCCGCCTACAAGGGGACCAGGAAGCCGGGCGACCCCCGGCGCAGCGGCGGTCACCGCACGCTGACCCATACCTGGCTGTGGGCGGTGATGATCGGATCGGGTACGGCGGTGCTGGCGATCACCTGCGGCCGCTGGGCGGTCCTGGCCATTCTCTTCGTGCACATGGTGCTCGCCATCGAGGGTCTGCTGTGGCGGGCCGCCCGTGGTTCCAGCAGCGACGTCCTGGTCTGGCTGCTCGCCGCGACGAGCTCGTGGATCCTCGCGCAGACCCTGGACAAGCCGGGCAACGGCGCGGACTGGCTGTTCACGGCACCGGGCCAGGAGTACCTCTGGCTCGGCCTGCCGATCATCCTCGGCGCGCTGGTTCACGACATCGGGGACGCGCTGACCGTGTCCGGCTGCCCGATCCTGTGGCCCATCCCGGTCGGCCGCAAGCGCTGGTACCCGATAGGCCCGCCCAAGGTGATGCGCTTCCGCGCGGGCAGCTGGGTCGAGATCAAGGTGCTGACGCCGGTGTTCATGCTGCTGGGCGGCGTGGGCTGCGCGGCCGCGCTGAACTTCATCTGAGGCCGTCTCCTTCCCGGAGACTCCGACGTCCGGCGTCGCCGGTCCGGCTGCCGGTATCGGGCGGCCCCCGCCTGCGGCGACCGTCCCGCTCAGGCGTTCTCGCCCGCGCCCGATCCCGGCTCCTCGCCGCCGTAGCGCCGCTCGAACTGGGCGATGCGGCCCTCAGAGTCCACCGTGCGGGCCTTGCCCGTGTAGAAGGGGTGGCTCTCCGAGGAGATCTCGACGTCCACGACCGGGTACGTCTCGCCGTCGTCCCAGTCGATGGTCCGCTCGCTCGTCGCGGTGGAGCGCGTGAGGAAGGCGTAGCCGGCGGTGCGGTCGCGGAAGACCACCGGGTGGTAGTCGGGCTGCTTGTCCTGCTGCATGAGTGCTCCTTGGGGCAGGGGCGGGCCGGGCGCCGGTCAGCCGGACACGGCGTCCTCGTCGACGATGTGCATCGCGGCCTCCTCGGCCGAGGCCGCGGCGCCGTCGATGCCGATGTCCGTGGCGATGAGCCCGCTCTCCTCGTCCTCGTGCGCGCCTTCGTTCGGGGCGACCAGACGGCCCGAGCGGAGGGCACCCACCTCGTTGTCGAGGGGCTCTCCGTCGGTGCCCTGGCAGTCGCCGATGCCGTCACCGTCGGGTTCGGCGACATCGGGCAGTTCCTCGGAAAGGCGCTGGTCCAGGGTCTCGCCCGCCCGGCGCTCCGAGGCGGTCACCCCGCGATTCTCCACCGCCCACGGCCGCTCCGGCGGGGACCAGCCACGGTCCAGGGGGTCATTGACGCCGTCGGCGACCAGTGTGTCCTCGCCGTCGAGCAGCCCCGCGTCGTCCTGTACCTCGGATCCGTCGGGCTGGTAGACGTCGTCTCCCCATCCGTCGGCGCTGTCCACGGCTACCTCCAGGGGGTGCGGACGGGACCGGTGCCGCCGTACTCGACGACGGGCCCGCGGGCCACAGGACACGGGCGCCGCCCCGAGCGAACCGGGTGGTTCCCGGGTGTCCCCCGAGCGGGTGCCCACGTCCAGGGTTCCACCCCCCTTCGCCACCGCGCAACGCCACAGGGGCCGACCAGCAGTGCGACAAGGGCCGACGTCCCGCCCCGCGGGCGTCTTGCGGGGTGCGCGGAGGGCCGGTGCGACCGGCTCCGGCGGGAACGCGACCCGGCTCCCGGCGAGAACGCCACCCGGCTTCCGGCGCGAAGCGGGACGCAACCGACCGGAGCCCACTGCCGGGCCCGGTCCGCGTCGGCCCACTCCGATGAGAGACGGGCCGAGAGCGGCGCGGGACGCCCGGCGGGCGGGTGCGCGCCGGTCCGGTCCACCGTGCGGGCGGGAGCGGAACGGCGCGTCGGCCGCCGGGCCGGGCGCGGCCCGGCCGGCGACCTCCGTTCACCCGTGCCAGGACCTCCACAGAGCCGCGTACGCGCCGTCCGCCGCGACCAGTTGCTCGTGGCTGCCGAGTTCGCTGATGCGGCCGTTCTCGACGACGGCGATGACGTCCGCGTCATGGGCGGTGTGGAGGCGGTGGGCGATGGCGACGACGGTGCGGCCGTCGAGGACCCGGGCCAGCGAGCGTTCCAGATGGCGGGCCGCCCGCGGATCCAGGAGCGAGGTCGCCTCGTCCAGGACCAGGGTGTGCGGGTCGGCCAGCACCAGCCGGGCCAGCGCGATCTGCTGGGCCTGGGCCGGAGTGAGCGCGAACCCGCCCGAGCCGACCTCGGTGTCCAGGCCGTCGTCCAGCGCGCGCGCCCAGCCGTCCGCGTCGACGGCGCCGAGAGCCGCCCACAACCGGGCGTCGATCGCGTCGGCCGTAGCCTCGGCCGGCGTCTCCTCGTCCGCGCCGTGCCGGGCGTGCGGGACGGCGAGCAGCAGGTTGTCGCGCAGGGAGCCCACGAAGACGTGGTGTTCCTGGTTGACCAGGGCCACATGCGTGCGGACCTTCTCGGCGGGCATCCGGGACAGCTCGGCGCCGCCGAGCGTGATCCGGCCGTCCCGGGGTGCGTAGATCCCGGCGAGGAGCCTGCCCAGCGTGGACTTGCCCGCGCCGGACGGGCCGACCAGGGCGAGCCGGGTGCCGGGCGCGACCGCCAGGGAGACCTCGCGCAGGACGTCCACTCCCTCGCGGTAGCCGAAGTGCACCCGGTCCGCGTGGACGTCGCGTCCCTCCGGCGCTACTGCCGGATCACCGGCGGCCGGCTCGATGTCCCGGACACCGACCAGCCGCGCCAGCGAGACCTGGGCGACCTGCAGCTCGTCGTACCAGCGCAGGATCAGTCCCACCGGGTCGACGAGCATCTGCGCGATCAGCGCACCCGTCGTCAGCTGGCCCACCCCGATCCAGCCCTGGAGGGCGAGGAACCCGCCGATCATCAGGACCGAGCAGAGCACCGTCACATGCGTGATGTTGACGACCGGGAAGAGGACCGACCGCAGCCAGAGCGTGTACCGCTCCCATGCCGTCCATTCCTGGACCCGGCGGTCCGACAGCTCGATGCGGCGCCTGCCCAGGCGGTGCGACTCGACGGTGCGGCCGGCGTCGACCGTCTCGGCCAGGACGGCGGCGACGGCGGCGTAACCGGCGGCCTCCGAGCGATAGGCGGACGGCGCGCGCTTGAAGTACCAGCGGCACCCCACCACCAGCAGCGGAACGGCGACCAGCACGGCGGGGGCGAGCGCCGGGGCGGTCACGGTGAGCCCGGCGAGCAGCAGCGCCGCCCACACCACACCGATGGCCAGCTGCGGCACGGCCTCACGCATGGCGTTGGCGAGCCGGTCGATGTCGGTGGTGATGCGGGACAGCAGGTCGCCCGTCCCGGCCCGCTCCAGGACGCCCGGCGGCAGCCCGACCGACCGCACGAGGAAGTCCTCGCGCAGATCGGCCAGCATGCGCTCGCCGAGCATCGCGCCGCGCAGCCGCACCTGCCGGACGAACACGGCCTGGATGACCAGCGCGACGACGAACAGGGCGGCGGTGGCCTCCAGATGGAGTTCGCGCGCGTGGTCCGAGACCCGTTCGACGACCGAGCCCAGCAGATAGGGCCCGGCCATCGAGGCCACGACGGCCACGGTGTTGACGGCGACCAGGAGCAGGAAGGCCCTGCGGTGCCGTTGGAACAGTTCGGTCACGTAGGCGCGTACGGTCGCGGGCGCGCCGACGGGCAGCGTGTTCGCCGTCGTCGGGGCGGCCGGGTCGTACGCCGGTGGCGCCACGCCGATCATGCGGTCTCCTCGATTTCTTCCAGTACGCCGTCCAGAACGGCCTCGTCGTCCACGCTCACGCCGCCGAGAGCGGCCTGTGCCGCCGCCTCGGCGGCGGCCTCCTCATCGGTCTCGCGGGTCACCACGGCCCGGTAGCGCGGCTCGTCGCGCACCAGATCGCGGTGCACGCCGACCGCGACGACCTCGCCGTCGTGGACCAGGACGACCCGGTCGGCCTGGTCCAGGAGCAGCGGTGAGGAGGTGAGGACCACGGTGGTGCGCCCGGCGCGCAGGGAGCGCACCCCATCGGCGATGCGGGCCTCGGTGTGGGAGTCGACCGCGGACGTCGGCTCGTCCAGGACGAGCACCTCCGGGTCCGTGATCAGCGACCGGGCCAGCGCGAGCCGCTGACGCTGGCCGCCGGACAGGGAGCGCCCGCGTTCGGTGATGCGGGCGTCCATCGGGTCCTCGGCGTCCAGCGAGCCCTGCGCGAGCGCGTCCAGCACGTCGCCGCACTGCGCGGCGGCCAGCGCCGCCTCCGCGCTCACGAGACCCGACGCGGGTACGTCGAGCAGCTCGCGCAAGGAACCGGACAGCAGCACCGGGTCCTTGTCCTGGACGAGGACCGCGGTGCGGGCGGAGTCCAGGGGCAGGTCGTCCAGCGGTACGCCCCCGAGCACCACCGAGCTGCTCCGCGGCACGCCCCCGACGAGCACCTCGGGGCTCCGCTCGGAGGCGTGCCCGCCGAGCCGCTCGGCCAGCAGCCCCGCCGCGTCCGGGTCGCCGCACACCACGGCGGTGAACCGCCCCGAGGGAGCCAGCAGCCCGGTCACGGGGTCGTACAGATCGCCGGCCGGGGCTTCAGCGGCGCGCGAGCCGTCGCTGTCCATGGCCCGTTCCAGGGACAGCACCCTGGCGGCCCGCCGGGCCGACGGACGCGAGAAGGAATAGGCCATGGCGATTTCCTCGAAATGCCGCAAGGGGTAGGTGAGCAGCATGACGGCGCTGTAGGCGGTGACCAGTTCGCCGACCGTGATCCGGCCGTCGCGGGCCAGCTGCACACCACGCCAGACGACGACGATCATCAGCAGACCGGGCAGCAGCACCTGGATCGCCGAGATCAGCGACCACATGCGGGCGCTGCGCACGGCGGCCCGGCGGACCTCCTGGGAGGCGCGGCGGTAGCGGTCGAGGAAGAGTTCCTCGCCGCCGATGCCACGCAGCACCCGCAGGCCGGCGACGGTGTCGGAGGCCAGCTCGGTGGCGCGGCCCGCCTTCTCCCGCTGGAAGTCGGCGCGCCGGGTGGCACGGGGCAGCAGTGGCAGCACGGCGACCGCCAGCACGGGCACGCCCACGGCGACGATCACGCCGAGCGCCGGCTGATAGACGACCAGGCCAGCGCAGACCAGCACCACGGTCACGGCCGCCGCCGTGAAGCGCGACATGCCCTCCACGAACCAGCCGATCTTCTCGACGTCGCCGGTGGAGACCGCCACCACCTCGCCCGCCGCGACGCGCCGGGTCAGCGCGGAGCCCAGCTGCGCGGTTCTGCGGGCCAGCAGCTGTTGCACGCGCGCTGCCGCGGTGATCCAGTTGGTGACCGCCGCGCGGTGCAGCATGGCTTCCCCCAGGGCGATGCACGCGCCGCACAGCACCATCAGAGCGCCGGTCAGGGCGAGCCGGGTGCCGGAGTGGTCGATGACGGCCTGGACGGCCAGACCGACACAGAACGGCAGTACGGAGACGGCCACGAAGTGCAGCAGGCCCCAGGCGAGGGCCTTGAGCTGACCACCGAGCTGGTTCCGCCCGAGCCACCACAGGAAGCGGGGACCTGAGCGCGTGTCCGGCACGCCCGGGTCGGGATACGGAAGGTCTTGGATCTGCATGACGTCCCAGTGGCTCGTGTCAGGTGGTGGAGGGAGCCGCGGATTTCGGCAACCTTCCGGCCGTGGGGGCCGGTAGCAAACCGTGAAAGGTTCGCGTCGCAACGTGGTCGGTAGCAAACGATTTTCCGGGCAGGGGGACGGAATCGGCCCCACCGGCCCCGACCGGCCGGGACGGGGGGAGCGGGCGATTCGTCCGAGACGTGGTGCGAGGATGGGCGGCATGCAAAAGAACGGTGCGATGCGTACGGGGCTCGCGGCATTGGTCTGCGGGGCCGTCGCGGTCACTCTGTCGGCCTGCGGTGGCTCGGCGGGCGGGAGCGGGACGAAGGGGCACGCGGGATCGGACGGCGCGGCGGCCCGTACGAGCGCGCCCCCGGTCGATCCGAGGCGCATCCCCGATGTGGGTGACAAGCTCCAGCGGAAGATCCCGTCGGAGTCCCGCCAGGTCCTCGCGGTCTACGGCGAGGGCAAGGATTCCGCGAACTCCACCGTGGTGCTGTACACGAAGTCGGGTTCCACCTGGAAGAAGTCCCGCAGCTGGGCGGCGCACAACGGGAAGAAGGGCTGGACCACCGACCATCACGAGGACGACAAGCGCAGTCCGGTCGGCGTGTTCACGCTCAGCGACGCCGGTGGTGTGCTCGACGACCCGGGCGCCCGGCTCCCGTACACGCAGTCGGAGGACTTCCAGGCACCGCACTACTGGGCGAAGTCGCACTGGCACGACTTCGACTACGTCATCGCCATCGACTACAACCGCCTCAAGGGCAATCCGCCGGACGACCCGACCCGCCCGTGGGGCGACGAGAAGGGCGGCGGCATCTGGCTGCACATGGACCACGGCAGCGGTACGTCGGCGTGCGTGAGCCTGTCCAAGCCGGCCATGGAGTACCTGCTGCGCACACTCGACCCGGACCAGCACCCCGTCGTCGTGATGGGGGACAAGGCGGACCTGAAGGCCTGACCCGTCGCGCCGGGGCTCCGCCGTTTCGCCGCTTCGGCCGCCGGGGCACCATTGCGGACGGCTCAACCGCCCCGTAGAACACCGCACATGAGTAGACCGGTCATCATGTCCATGCTCGCCGGGGTGATCCTCGTGGCGGGCGCCCTCCTCGGGGCGGGCCCGGCCCCGGCGGCCCCCGCGTCCGCCGCGGCTCATGCGTCCGGCGCGCCCGCCGTCGCTCGATCCGCCGACGTGCCCGCCGAGTTCGGCAGCGACTGGCACGACCCCGTCACCGCTTCCCCGCCCGTCGGCAGGCCCGCCGGTACCTCCTGCGAAGTGACCCTCGCCGAGGCGCAGTTCCGTGACTTCACGCCCTACACGGGCACCTACACCCCGCCGAAGGGCTGCGGCGACCGCTGGAGCAAGGTCGTGCTCCGCCTTGAAGGCAAGGTCAAGGGGCGCCAGTTCGACCGCCTCGGGTATCTGCACGTAGGCGGGGTGGAGATCCTCCGTACGTCCACCCCGGAGCCGTCGCCCGACGGGATCGCGTGGTCCGTCGAGAAGGACGTGACGCGCTACAGCGACACGTTCCGGCGCGGCCGCGACGTCGAGATGCTCATCGGGAACGTCGTCGACGACACGTACACGGGCGTCCTCGACGTCAGGGCCACCCTGACGTTCTACGCGGGCGGGTCCGCCGCGACCCCCGACCGTGTCCTGACCCTCCAGGACGGCACCCTGACCACCCCGCGCAACAGCGAGCGCGTGATCGCCGAGGTGTACGCGACCGGGTCCGGCGGCGGCTGCGAGGAGTACTGGTATCTCACGGTCCCGGACGAGGCTCCCTACTCCTGCAAGGCGGACAAAGGTCCCTACCGCGAGGTGCAGATCAGTGTCGACGGCCAACTCGCGGGTATCGCCGAGCCGTTCCCGACGGTGTGGACCGGCGGCTGGTCCAACCCCTTCCTCTGGTACGTGATTCCGGGGCCCCGTGCCTTCGACGTCAAGCCCGTCGAGTACGACCTGACTCCGTTCGCCGGTCTGCTCAACGACGGGCGTCCGCACCGGATCGACGTCTCGGTCGTGGGTGTCCCCGAGGGGCAGTCCGGCTGGAGCGTGCCGGTCAACGTACTTGTCTGGCAGGACGCGCGTCGCGCCCACGTGGGCGGTGCCCTCACCCGGGCCGAGGCCGGCGACCTCGCCAACTCTTCGACGTACAAGCCCGGTTCGGAGAGTCGGCTCGACACCGAGGGAGGGCACCGTCTGACGGTCGCCGGATACCTCGACACCTCGCACGGCCGGGTGCGGACCACCGTCAGCCGGACCCTCGGGAACACCTCCGCGCACCGCTGGACCGACGGCGAGACCACGGACGGCCTCGAGGCGAAGTGGACCGACGACGAGACGGTCACCGTCGACGGACGCGGCCCCGCCGCGACGACGTACACCCGGCGCACGTACACGATGGACGGCACGACCGTCCTCGGCGCGGACGACCGGCTGCGGACCGTGCTGACACTCGGCGACCGGACCGCCGTGACCGAGACGTCGGCCGGCCGGCGCACCGCGTGGTCACGGCTCGAGGACACCTACACGGGTGACGCCACGTACACGGCGAACGTGTCGCGCGACCAGCGTCACGCGGTCGCCACGACGAGCGAGCGCTATCGCCGGTACGGGTCGCCAGGCTGCTACGACCGCTCCCTCACCACCGTGCAGGGGGTGTTGACGGAGGATCGCACCGGCTGCTGAGGCGGGCGCCGAAGGGCCGCGGTTCCCCGGGCCGGCGGCCTGGACGAGGACGGACGGCGGACCCGGGACGCCCCTCCACGGCGCCCGCCGTCCGGTATCCCGTGCCCGGCGCCCGGTGGAGCCGTGTCCGGAGGGGCAGTGTCCGGAGGGCCCGCCGGGTCACCCGGACCGGCCCTCGGTCACGGGACGGGTCGCGTGCTCCAGCGCCAGCAGGGCGGAGTAGTAGCCGCGGCCCGTCGCGTGATCCATGCCCACCTCGCACATACGGTTCGCCGACAGATGCGCGTCGAAATCGCGGGAGGTCACGAACGCCGCCTCCTCACGGGTGGCCGACTCGGTGAGTTCCCTGTGGAGCATGCCGCGGTCGCCCGCGAAGGCGCAGCACCCGGCGTCGTCGGGCACCACCACCTCGTCGGCGCACGCCTCGGCCACCGCACGCAGCTGTGCCTCGTCGCCCAAGTGCCGCATGGAGCAGGTCGGGTGGAGCACCGCGGAGCCGAGGGTCCGGCGCACGGTGAGGTGGGGGAGGAGCTCCTCCGCGGCCCACACCAGCGAGTCGACGACCGTCAGCCCTGCGTGCAACTCCCGGTTGTCGGTGGTCAGATACGGAACGACCTCACGCGCGATGCCGAGCGTGCAGGACGAGGCGTCCACGACGAGCGGCAGTCTGCCGCCGGCGGTCCAGCCCCAGGCGGCCTCGACGACGCGGTTGGCCATCACGACGTTGCCCGCGTCGTACCCCTTGGAGTGCCAGATCGTCGCGCAGCACGTCCCCTTCACGTCGTCCGGGATCCAGACCGGCTTTCCCGCCCGCTCCGAGACCGCGACGACGGCCCGCGCGAGCGACACGTCTCCGGGGCCGGCGAAGATACGGTTGACGCAGGCCGGGTAGTAGACGGCGACGGCCCCCACGCGAGCGGTGGCGGGCAGGGCGGAGCCGGCGGCTCCCGGCATCCGCGGCAGCCATTCGGGCACGAGGTCCGGGCGTACGACCCTGCGCGCCGCGCGCGTGACGGCGGTGACCCGCCGACTGCCGATCCGGTCCGCTGCGGCGACGGCCAGCCGGGCCGAGGCCTCGAGGGCGCGGAAGTGCCGCGCGGCCAGCGCGGCCGCCTTCTCCTCGCGCCGCGAGTGCCGCGCGTGCCGGAACTCCTTCATCAGGGCGCCGGTGTCGATGCCGACCGGGCAGGCGAGTCCGCAGGTCGAGTCGCCCGCGCAGGTGTCCACGGCGTCGTATCCGTACGCCTCCAGGAGGCCTTTCTCGACTGCGGAGTTGCCGGGCTGGCGCATCATCTCGCGGCGCAGCACGATCCGTTGGCGCGGTGTGGTCGTCAGGTCCTGGCTGGGGCAGGTCGGTTCGCAGAAGCCGCACTCGATGCAGGGGTCGGCGATGGCCTCGACCCGCGGGATCGTCTTCAGGCCTCGCACGTGCGCCCGCGGATCACGGTCGAGCACGACGCGCGGCGCGAGCACTCCGTCGGGATCGATCAGCCGTTTCGTGCGCCACATCAACTCCGTCGCCCCGGTGCCCCATTCGAGCTCCAGGAAGGGCGCGATATTGCGTCCGGTGGCGTGCTCGGCCTTCAGCGATCCGTCGAAGCGCTCGACGGTGAGGCGGCAGAACTCGTCCATGAAGGCGGCATAACGCTCCACATCGGCCGGCTCGGACGCGTCGAAGGCCAGCAGGAAGTGCAGATTGCCGTGGGCGGCGTGGCCCGCGACGGCGGCGTCGAAGCCGTGCCGGGTCTGGAGTTCCAGCAGCGCCTCGCAGGCTTCGGCGAGCCGCTCGGGAGGCACCGCGAAGTCCTCCGTGATCAACGTCGTGCCGGACGGACGGGCACCGCCGACCGCCGTGACGAACGCCTTGCGGGCCTTCCAGTAGCCGGCGACGATCCGCTGGTCGCGGGTGAAGGAGTTCGCCACCGAGGGCACGGGGGACACCAGGGGGAGCCGCTCCAGCGTCGCGCGGGCCTTTGCCTCGTAGGCGTCCTGCGTGGCTTCGTCAGGGGCGCGGAACTCGACGAGCAGCGCGGTCGTCGGGCCGGGGAGACCGGCCCAGTCCGCGGGTACGCCCTCGACGCTCACCGAGGCGCGCAGTGTGTTGCCGTCCATCAGCTCGACGGCCGAGGCGCCCGCGGCGGTGAACAGGGGCACGGCGGCGGCCGCGGCCGGCAGCGAGGCGAAGAAGAGCAGCGCGGCGGAGACCCGTCGCTCCAGCGGCAGAGTGTCGAAGACGACCTCCGAGATGAAGCCGAAGGTGCCCTCCGAGCCGACCATCAGACCGCGCAGGATCCCGACGGGGGTCGAGCCGTCGAGGAAGGCGTCCAGACGGTAGCCGTTGGTGTTCTTGATCGCGTACTTGGCGCGGACGCGGGCGACCAGCCCGGCGTCGGCCTCGATCTCCGCCTTGAGCTCCATGAGCCCGGCGCACAGGGCCGGTTCCGCACGCGCGAGCCGTTCGTCGGCGTCCGGCTCCGCCGTGTCCACGACCGTGCCGGTGGGCAGGACGAAGGTGAGCGAAGCGAGCGTTCGGTACGAGTTGCGGGTGGTGCCCGCCGTCATGCCGGAGGCGTTGTTCGCGACCACGCCGCCGACCGTGCAAGCGATCGCGCTGGCCGGATCGGGACCGAGCACGCGCCCGTGCCGGGCGAGCGCGGCGTTGGCGCGCGCGACGGTCGTGCCCGGCGCGATACGGGCCTGCGCTCCGCCGTCGAGGACCTCGACGCCGGTCCAGTGCCGGCGTACGTCGACGAGGATGTCCTCGCCCTGCGCCTGGCCGTTGAGTGAGGTCCCCGCCGCGCGGAACACCACCTCGCGGCCCTTGCCGTGCGCGTACGAGAGCACGGCCGAGACGTCGTCGATGTCCTCGGGGACCACGACGACCCGCGGCACGAAACGGTAGGGGCTGGCGTCGGAGGCGTAGCGCACGAGGTCGGAGATCCCGGTCAGCACCTTGTCGGCGCCGAGCAGTGCGATCAGGTCACGGCGCAGTGGCTCGGGGGTGCCCCCGGCCCGGTCCTCGGGGACCCGGTCGGCCGCGGGGGCCTCGCGGTGACCGTCGGGGCGCAGTGCGTCGGGGTCGGGCTCCAGCAGAGGCATCGCGCACCCTTCCCTCTCGGGCTCATCGAGCGGCGCGCTCCCGTGCTCGACCGGTCCGGAGGCGGTGTTCCGCCCCCGGGCGGTCTCAGCGGCGGAGTTCCGTCCTGAAGCGTCTCAGCAACGGTGTTCCACCCTCGGCATGCCGTCCACCAAGGTGTCCAGCAGCCCGCCGAGCACCTCGCGCTGCTCGTCCGTCAATGGAGCCAGGATCTCCTCCGCGGCGCCGCGGCGCGCGGCGCGCAGTTCGCGCAGAGCCTTGCGTCCCTCGTCCGTGACCTCGATACGGATCACCCGGCGGTTGGTGGGGTCGGGCGCCCGGCGCACCCTGCCGCTCGCCTCCAGGCCGTCGACCAGCGTCGTCACGGCGCGCGGTACCACTTCGAGGCGCTCCGCGAGATCGGCCATGCGAGGCGGTGAGCTGTAGTGCGCGAGCGTGCGCAACAGCCGTGACTGGGCGGGTGTGATGCCCAGCTCGCGCTGCTCCAGATGGCGCTTCTGGATGCGGTGCACGCGGCGCGTCAGGCGCAGCAGCTGCTCGGCGAGCAGACCGTCGGCATCGGGGGTGGTCATGCGGGAACAATATCAGGATGCCGTTCATTGTGAGTATAGGTAACAATGAGCTAGGCTCCGTCAGCCGTCGGAACCTCTCTGATGTCCCCGTGGTCCCATTTCCCTAGGAGTCCATTGCGTCCCGACCAGTCAAGCTGGAGCCCGCCACCTGTCGACAAGGAACAGCCACGACAGGTGCGCCGCATCCTGAGTCTCTTCCGGCCCTACCGCGGCCGCCTCGCGATCGTCGGCCTGCTGGTGGGCGCCGCGTCCCTCGTGTCCGTCGCCACGCCCTTCCTGCTGAAGGCGATCCTGGACACCGCGATCCCCCAAGGCCGTACGGGTCTGCTGACCCTGCTCGCCCTCGGCATGATCCTGAGCGCCGTCCTGAGCGGCGTCTTCGGCGTCCTGCAGACGCTGATCTCCACGACCGTCGGCCAGCGCGTGATGCACGATCTGCGCACAGCGGTCTACGGCCGCCTCCAGCGCATGTCGCTGGCCTTCTTCACCAGGACGCGCACGGGCGAGGTCCAGTCGCGCATCGCCAACGACATCGGCGGCATGCAGGCGACCGTCACCTCCACCGCCACCTCGCTGGTCTCCAACCTCACCAGCGTGGTCGCCACGATCGTCGCGATGGTCGCCCTGGACTGGCGCCTGACCGTCGTCTCCCTGCTCCTGCTGCCGGTGTTCGTGTGGATCAGCCGCCGGGTCGGCAACGAACGCAGGAAGATCACCACTCAGCGCCAGAAGCAGATGGCGGCGATGGCCGCCACCGTCACCGAATCGCTCTCCGTCAGCGGCATCCTGCTCGGGCGCACCATGGGGCGGGCCGACTCGCTCACGAAGTCGTTCGCGGAGGAGTCCGAGGGCCTCGTCGACCTCGAGGTGAGGTCGAACATGGCGGGACGCTGGCGCATGTCCGTCATCGGCATCGTCATGGCCGCCATGCCCGCCGTCATCTACTGGACCGCGGGAGTCGCCCTCCAGTTCGGCGGCCCCTCGATCTCGATCGGCACGCTCGTCGCCTTCGTCTCGCTCCAGCAGGGCCTGTTCCGGCCGACGGTCAGCCTGCTGTCCACCGGTGTGCAGATCCAGACCTCGCTCGCGCTGTTCCAGCGCATCTTCGAGTACCTCGACCTGCCCATCGACATCACCGAGCCCGAGAGCCCCGTCCACCTCGACCAGGTCAAGGGCGAGATCCGCTTCGAGGACGTCGAGTTCCGTTACGACGACAAGGGTGCCCCGATCCTCGACGGCATCGACATCACCGTCCCGGCCGGCGGCAGCCTCGCCGTCGTCGGACCGACCGGCTCCGGCAAGTCCACACTCAGCTATCTGGTGCCGCGGCTGTACGACGTCACGGGCGGGCGCGTGACCCTCGACGGGGTCGACGTCCGCGACCTCGACTTCGACACCCTCGCGCGCGCGGTCGGCGTCGTCTCCCAGGAGACGTACCTCTTCCACGCCTCGGTCGCCGAGAACCTGCGCTTCGCCAAGCCGGACGCCACCGACGAGGAGCTGCACGCGGCGGCGCGGGCGGCCCAGATCCACGACCACATCACCTCGCTGCCCGACGGGTACGACACGGTCGTCGGCGAGCGCGGCCACCGGTTCTCCGGCGGCGAGAAGCAGCGCCTCGCCATCGCCCGGACGATCCTGCGCGACCCGCCCGTGCTCATCCTCGACGAGGCGACCAGTGCCCTGGACACCCGCACGGAGCACGCGGTCCAGGAGGCCATCGACGCTCTGTCGGCCAACCGCACCACGCTCACCATCGCGCACCGGCTGTCCACGATCCGGGGCGCCGACCAGATCGTGGTCCTCGACTCGGGCCGCGCGGTCGAGCGCGGCACGCACGAGGAACTGCTGGCGCAGGAGGGGCGCTACGCCGCCCTGGTGCACCGGGACGCCCAACTGGAGCCGACAAGATGACGATATGCCGGGTTTGTGGGCTTTAGCGGGTTACCGTGCCCGTTATGCAGATGAACACTCCGCCACCGAGCACGATTCGACTGACGCGCCGGGGCCGGGTCGCCCTCATCGCGACCGGAGCCGTCGTGGCGGCCACCGCCGTGGCGGTGCCGCTGCTGAGCATGGGAAACGAGGACGCGCCCCCGACGTCGCTCGTCATTCCGGAGGGCTGGCGCTCCGGCCAGGTCTACGCGGCCGTCGACAAGGCCCTCCGGGTGCCCGCGGGCACCACCAAGAAGTCCCTCGTCAAGGCCGCCCTCAAGCTCCCGAACGACGCCCGGGGCAACCCCGAGGGCTATCTCTTCCCGGCGACGTATCCGCTCGGGGAGAAGACGACCCCGGAATCGCTCCTGACGTTCATGGTCACCACCGCGAACAAGAAGTTCAACGGAGCGCCGATCGCGGCGGGCGCGCAGCGCAACGCGATGAACGTCTATCAGGCGGTCACCATCGCGAGCATCGTGCAGGCGGAGGCGGCGACCAAGGCGGACATGGGCAAGGTGGCCCGGGTCGTGTTCAACCGCCTGGAGCGCGGTATGCCGTTGCAGATGGACTCCACCATCAACTACGCGCTGAACCGCTCCACCCTGAGCACCAGCCAGGCCGACACGAGGATCAACAGCCCCTACAACTCGTACCAGCGCATGGGCCTGCCGCCGACACCGATCGCCAACCCCGGCGAGGAGGCGATGCGTGTCGCGATCAACCCGCCCCCGGGCGACTGGCTGTACTTCGTCACGGTCAAGCCGGGCGACACGCGCTTCACGGCCAGCTACGAGGAGCACCAGCGCAACGTCGCCGAGTTCAACCGGAACCACCGTGGCGCGTCCCCCACGGCGGGCGATTCCGCCACAGCCGCTCCCACGTCGGCCGCGTCCACCGCGGCTGCTCCCACCGCGGTTCCTCCCACGGCAGCTGCTCCCACCGCGGTCTCTCCCACGCGTTGAGCACCGCGCGTCGAGCACTGTGCGGGGCGTCACCGGTGGGCACCGCGCGGGGCATCACGCGGCGACCGGCGCGCCCGCCAGCAGCCGCCTGATGTCCCGGACGGCGGCACGTCCGGCCCGGTTGGCGCCGATGGTGCTCGCCGACGGTCCGTAGCCCACCAGGTGGATCCGCGGATCGGCGACCACGCGTGTCCCCTCGACGCGGATGCCGCCACCCCGCTCGCGCAGCCGCAGCGGCGCCAGATGGTCGATGGCGGCCCGGAAACCGGTCGCCCACAGGATCACGTCGGCGTCCACCCGCTGCCCGTCCGCCCACACCACGCCGTCCGGGGTGATCCGGTCGAACATCGGCCGCCGCTCCAGTACTCCGTCGGCCAGCGCCTGCCGGATCGCGTCGTTCAGCGGCAGCCCGGTGACCGACACGACGCTCCGGGGCGGAAGTCCCTGGCGGACCCGCTCCTCGACGAGCGCGACCGCGGCGCGGCCGAACTCCTCGGTGAAGGGGCCCTCACGGAAGACCGGGGCGCTCCGCGTGACCCAGGTGGTCGTGGCGGCGTGGGAGGCGATCTCCATCAGATGCTGGGTGCCGGAAGCGCCGCCGCCCACGACGACCACGCGCTGCCCGGCGAACTCCTCGGGGCCCGGATACTGCGCCGTGTGCAACTGCCGCCCGCGGAAGGTCTCCTGGCCCGGATAGCGGGGCCAGAACGGGCGGTCCCAGGTGCCCGTCGCGTTGATCAGAGACCGGGTCGACCACGTGACGTCGCCGGTCTCCACCAGCAGGCGCCCGTCGGGTCCCTCCCGGACGGCCCTGACATCGACCGGCCTGCGTACGCGCAGGTCGAAGGCGCGCTCGTAGGCGTCGAAGTACTCCGAGACGACCTCGGACGACGGACGGGCCGGGTCGGCGTCCGTGAGTTCCATACCGGGCAGAGCGTGCATCCCGTGCACCTTGCCGTACGTCAGCGACGGCCAGCGGAACTGCCAGGCGCCGCCCGGGCGCGGCGCGTGGTCGAGGACGACGAAGTCCCGTCCGGGCTCGAAGCCGGTGCGCCGCAGGTGAAAGGCGGCGGCCAGCCCGGCCTGTCCGGCGCCGATGACGACCACATCGACCTCACGCGCGCGTACCCCTGTGTCGTTCACCCTTCTACCAACCGGACCGGTCTCCGGGATCTTCCCGCCGGGCGCCCGACTGTGAGCCACCCGACGGTCCCACGCCTGGTGGCCGCCCGCGGCCGGCCGACCCCGCCGTCACTGTCACCTCCGGTCAGGACCGGCCCTGCTTCGCGCGCGGGACCCGTGAGGTGCAGGGGGTCCCGCATCCCTCCGCGCAGCGCCCTGGATCACGTGCGGAATCCGTCGTATGGGAGAGGATTGAGGCATGTCCGATGCCTTCACCACGCACGTCCTGAACATCTCCTCCGGTTCGTCGGAGGCGGTCGTCGACCTCACCCGAGACTGCGAGGCCTTCCTCCGCGAGGTCGCGGCGGGCCGTGACGGTCTCCTGAACGTCTTCGTACCCCACGCCACCGCCGGAATCGCCATCATCGAAACGGGCGCGGGCAGCGACGACGACCTCCTCACCGCGCTGCACTCCCTGCTCCCCGCGGACGACCGCTGGCAGCACCGTCACGGCAGCCCCGGTCACGGCCGTGACCATGTCCTCCCCGCCATCGTCCCGCCGCACGCGACGCTGCCGGTGGTCGACGGGAGCCTGGAGCTGGGGACGTGGCAGTCGGTGTGCCTCGTGGACACGAACCGGGACAACCCCCACCGTGAGGTCCGCTTGTCGTTCCTCGGGTAGCCCGGGCATGGCCGGGACCGCGGGGCCCTTCCGGGCCGCGAGGCCCTTCCCGGCCTCGGGCGGACTTGGGCCACCCTCAGCCCGGCTTGCGCCACACGGAGATGTGCTTCGCGGAGTCCTGGGTGAACGGCGCCCCGTCCCAGTCCGCCACGCGCCGTTCCGGTTCGAGCCCCGCGATCCGTGCCATCAGGTCGAGTTCGGCCGGCCACGCGTACCGGTGCCGGGAGGCGTCGCGGCGATAGCGGCCGTCGTCGCCGTCGCGGGTCAGGTGGTGCGAGACGAGGATCTGCTCCACCAGGTCGAAGGTGTCGAAGCCGAGGTGCCCTTCCGAGACGTCGAAGGGCACCGCGACCTGACCGGGAGGCAGGAACCGCAGTGGCGGAACACCCAGTTCGATGACGAACCGGCCGCCAGGCGTCAGATGGCGCGCCGCGTTGCGGAAGCACTCGACCTGTTCGTCCTGCGTGAGCAGGTTCGTGATCGTGTTGTAGACGAGATAGACCAAGGTGAACTCGCCGGGGACGACGGTCGTGGCCATGTCCCCGATGACGACCGGGAGTGTGTCCTCGTCCAGCTTGCGCCGCAGGACCGCCGCCATGTGCTCGGACAGTTCGATGCCCGCCACCGGCACGCCGCGTTCCCGCAGCGGGACGCCGACGCGTCCGGTTCCGATCGCGAACTCGAGTGCCCTGCCGTCTCCGGCGAGTTCGGCGAGGAAGGCGAGAGCCGGTCCGAGAGCGGCGGGCGAGGAGTTCTCGCTCTCCTCGGCGTCGTAGCGGTCGGCGGTCGCACGGGTCCACAGCTCGCTGCTCGTCATGGGAGGCCACTTTGGCGGGCGGGACGGGTTCTGTCGACGCGTTTTCGCTCCGGCTCCGAGCACACCCGGGGGACGTGCGGGAGGGACCGACTCGGCGAGGGCGCCACTACGTGGGGAGCGACGACAGCGCCGCCGTTTGACTTCGAGTGTGCTTCACGCCCTAGCGTCACGGTGATCGGCGTGTCGACGCTGCTGAGGAGACCGGCTCGGTGTCGCGGGCCGGTCGTTCCCGAAGCGGGAGGAGCCCCATGAAAGTGCTGGTGACCGGCGGGACGAGCGGGCTGGGACTGGCCATGGCCTCCGCTCTGGCCGAGGCCGGGGCGGCGGTGGCGCTGACCGGGCGATCCGGCCGGCGGGCGGAGTCGGTCGCCGGCGGACTGCCGGGAGCGATCGGCATCGAGTTGGACGTGCGGGACGAGACCTCGGTGGCCAGGGCGATCGACCGGGCGGAGGCACGGCTCGGCGGCATCGACATGCTGGTGAACAACGCCGGGATCGGCATGCGCACGGTCGACCCGCACTTCATGACACGCCCGCAGGGCTTCTGGGAGGTACCGGTCGACGGCTTCCGTGCCGTGGTCGAGACCAACCTGACCGGCTACTTCCTGGTCGCCCGCGAGGTCGTGCCGCGGATGCTGGCAGCCCCCGGGGGCGGGCGCGTCGTGAATGTCGCGGTGAGCGAATCGACGATGTGCCGGGCCGGGTTCGTCCCCTACGGGCCATCGCGGGCCGGCAGCGAGTCCCTGTCCCGGATCATGGCCGCCGACCTGCGGGACACCGGCGTCACGGTCAACCTGCTGCTCCCCGGAGGCGCGACCGTCACAGGGATGCTGCCGCCGGAGGCGGTGCCCGGGGACCGGGCGTTCCTGGAGCCCGCGGTGATGGGCCCTCCGATCGTCTGGCTGGCGTCCGACGACGCGGCCGGGGTGCACGACGAGCGGATCGTCGCCGTCGAGTTCGAGAGCTGGCTGCGCGAGAGGAACGGCGGACGGTAGCGGGCGGTCGAACGGCCGGATCCCGCCGGTTCTCCCAGGGCCGGCAGACGCATCACGTCCCATCCCTCGGCTGTCACGGGACAGCGCATTAGCATCCGCCGGGCACCCGAACCGACACGAGTACCAACGCGGGTACCGACACGCGTACCGACACGAGTGAGGTTTTGATGTCCCCTCGGCGTTTCCTCGTCTCCCTGGCCCTGGTTCCGATGCTCGCCTCGCCGGCGATCGCTCGGGCGACACCGGCCGACCGCTCCGGAGTGCCGCCCCACAGAACCTCCTTCGATCTGCAGGCGCACCGTGGTGGCATCGGTCTGACGACCGAGGAGTCCCTGGCCGGGTTCGGCAAGGCGATGCGCCTCGGGGTCTCCACCCTGGAGCTGGACACCCAGATCACCAAGGACCACAAGGTCGTCGTCAACCACGACCGGCAGGTCAGTGCCCAGAAGTGCCAGGACACCGCTCCCGTCACGCCGGGGGACCCGATGTACCCGTACGTCGGGAAGTACATCAAGGATCTGACCCTGGCTCAGATCAGGACGATGGACTGCGGCTACCGGCAATTGCCCGGCTTCCCCGAGCAGGAGGTCGTCAAGGGCTTCAGGATGGTCGAGCTCAAGGACGTCCTGAACCTGGTCAAGAGCTACCGGGCCAGGAAGATCACCCTCAACATCGAGACGAAGGTCGAGGCCGGCGCACCCCAACAGACGGCGCCGCGCGCGCTGTTCGTGCGCCGGGTGTACGAGGAGATCCACGCCTCGGGCATCGAGCGTCAGGTCACGATCCAGTCCTTCGACTGGGGTGCGCTCAAGGAGATGCACCGGCTCGCTCCCAAGTGGCCGCTCGTGGCCCTGACCAACTACGACTTCCTCCAGGTCGGTCAGCCGGGTGCCTCGCCGTGGCTGGGCGGGATCGACGCGGACGACTACGACGGCGACTTCGTGAAAGCCGCCGCCACCGTTCCCGGCGTCAGGGCCCTCTCGCCCAACTACGGTTTCCCGCAGAGCGGGAAGGTCGGCGACCCGGGCTTCCGTTTCTATCCGGACGCGTCGATGATCTCCGAGGCTCATGCCCGAGGTCTGAAGGTCGTCCCCTGGACGTGTGACGACCCGGCCACCGTCGAGGCGCTCATGGACATGGGCGTCGACGGCATCATCACCGACTACCCCGACCGGGTACGGCAGATCATGGCCGACCGCGGCATGCGCCTCCCCAGGGCCTACCGGCCGCACTGACACCGGCTGTCGTACGGGCCACCGGGCACGCCGAGCGGGGGAGAGGCGGCCCCCACCGGCCGCCGGTGGCTCAGTGCGGCTACTTCGCCGGGATCTTCTGCTCGAACCAGACGACCTTGCCGCTGCTGAGCCTCGTCGCTCCCCAGCGCAGGGCGAGTTGATTGACCAGGAACAGGCCACGGCCGCCCTCGTCCCCGAGGTCGGCGTGGCGCATCCGGGGGACCTGGGGCGAGTCGTCGGTCACCTCGCAGCGCAGCACATCGGTGCGCAGCAGCCGCAGCGAGAGGGGCCGCGAGGCGAAGCGCACGGCGTTCGTCACGACCTCGCTGACCATGAGTTCCGTCGGGTCGATCAGCGACTCGAGGCCCCAGCGGCGCAGGGCCCTGCGGGTCAGCCGGCGCGCCTGTCCCGCGGTCATCGGGTGCGGGGCGAGGTACCAGTACCCGACGCTGTCGGGCGGGAAGCCCTCGAACCGGGCGGTGAGCAGGGCGATGTCGTCGTCCCGGGCGCCCGGGGTCAGGGTGCCCAGTACGTGATCGCACAGCATTTCCAGGGAGGTGAGCCCCCGGGCGGTGCCCTGCAGCCGGACCCGCAGCGCCTCGACACCGCTTCCGATGTCCGTGTCACGGGACTCGACGAGTCCGTCGGTGTAGAGCACCAGGGTCGCCCCGGTGGGAGCGGCCATCTCCACCGATTCGAAGACGACGCCGCCGACGCCGATCGGAGCACCGGGCGGGACGGCCAGGACCTCGGCGCGGCCGTCCTCGTACAGCAGCACCGCGGGCGGGTGACCCGCGTTCGCCATCAGCAGGCGGTGCGATATCGGGTCGTAGATCGCGTAGAGGCAGGTCGCGATGTGGTCGCTGCCCAGCCGCTGGGCCTGCTCGTCGAGGTGGTGCAGGACCTCGTCGGGCGGCAGATCGAGTCCGGCGAGGGTCTGCACGATGGTGCGCAGCTGGCCCATGATCGCGGCGGAGGTCATCGAGTGGCCCATGACGTCGCCGACGATCAGGGCGACGCGGTTGCCGGGGAGCGGGATCGCGTCGTACCAGTCGCCGCCGACCTGGGCGGTCTTCGAGGCGGGCAGGTAGCGGCTGGCCAGCCGGATGCCGGTGGGCTCGGGCAGCGACGACGGGAGCATGGTGTGCTGGAGGGTGTCCGCCACGGCTGCCTCGTGGCCGTACATCACGGCCTTCTGGACCCCGAGCGCGGTGTGCGTCGCGAGCTGCGAGGCGACGAGCAGGTCGTCGCGGGTGAAGACGGGGCGGTTCGTCCTGCGGAGCAGGACGACCGTGCCCATGACGTGATGGCGGCCCTGCAACGGAGCGATGATCATGCGGTGGCCCGGTGGCGGCTTCACCGGTGGGTCCGTCCCCGCTCCGAGCAGCTCGGCGACGGCGGGCGCGTTGCCCGGCGCGTCACCGAACGCGGGCCGCCCGTCCCGCAGCAGGTGCGCGAGCCGGCCGCTGCCGGCCGGTTCGACCCGCTCGGCGACCTCGGGGAGCGGTGGCACGGGCGGAGCCCCGGCGGGGTGCGGCGCCGGCGGGGACGCGCGGTCCGCGCTGTGCAGCTGGAGGACGATGGGTGCCGCCGACTGCTCCGTGCCCAACGGCAGCGGATCGTCGAGGTGGATGAATATCGCGTCCGCGAACGCGGGCACGGCCGCCTGCCGCAGTTCCCGGAGCGTCTCGTCCAGGTCCATCCCGCGGGCGATCCGGCGCGTCGCGACATCGAGGTACCGAAGACGGTCCGTCTGCGGCAGGGCGCCGTCGGTCACCGCGGCAGGTGCGGCGAGGCCCTGCGGCGGGTTGTCCTCGTGGGGGGTGTGGTGCTCGGTCACACGTTCTGTCCCGTCCAGTGGGTGGCGCGGTCCGCGGCTCGGACCGGGCCTCCTCAGTCACACCTTCTGCAGCAGAGGAAGACCTGTTCCTCGGGCGGGACGTCGGCCACCGCGGGGGCGTACGTGTACGAGGTCTCCTTGACGATCTCGAAGCCCGCCGCCTCGATGACCTTGTGCAGGTCCTCCCGCAGGTAGCCGGAGACCCTGATCGTGTTCCCGAGGAACGGGATCGAGAAGTCGTCCACATCGGCCTCGACCATCGAGAGGACGAACAGGCCTTCGGGAGCGAGCAGATGACGGACGGTCCGCAGGGCGAGAGGAATCTCCGCGCGCGGCAGCATCAGCAGCGAGAAGAAGGCGGCGACGGCATCGAAGCGGCCGAGGTCGCGCGGGCCTCCCGGCCGCAGGTCGGCGAGGTCCAGCTGGTGGAACGTCGCGTCCGGGACGTATTGGCTCGCGAGTGTCACCATGCCGCCGGAGAGGTCGACGCCCACGACCTCGAACCCGGCGTCCGTCATCTGGCGCGCGGTCGGCACGCCCGTGCCGCAGCCGAGATCCAGGACCCGCGATCCTTCGGACAGCGATCCGATCAGCCACTCACCCGCGGCGACCTGGCCCTCCTTGTGGGGAAAGGCCTCGTCGTAGCGGTCACCGATGGCGTCGAAGGCTTCGGCCTGGCCGCTGCGATCGAGCCGGATGCTCTCGTAATCAGTCCCGTGATTGCTGTTGATCACGAAAGGAACCTTTCATGGGGCCTGTCGGATTATTTCACAAAGTGGATGAAAGCGGCCATGACGGGATCTCCGAGCCTTATCGGTCGCTCAGGAGACGTCAATTCGAGACGATAGTCGTTCAGCGTTCGGCGAGATGCCCAAGTGTCCGAAATTGCTCGGTCCGCGGGAGAGCTCCGGCCCGGGCGCGCGCCCATGACCGGTGTCTGAACTCGCCCTGGCCGTAAGGATGTTGGCGCATCCGGTCGATGATGACACGGCCGGAATCCGTCCGGGCGGCACGGGTGGCCGGAGCGAGTCTCCGGGCAACTCGTCGCCATGATCGGGGAAACGGCGAAGTCGCCGCCCCTTGGGCGGAGTTGGAGCCCAACGGTGGCACGCCCCGCCGGCCCGCTCCGGGGCCGGACGCGACGTACGCGCCAGAGGTACGCCGGCCACCGCCTCGCCCGGCGGGGCTCCCCATCCGATCCCGGCAGGGCGGGCCGGCCCGCCTCGCCGTACCGGAACGCCGCATTCGTGGAAGGATCGTGTTCAGTCCCGGGTCCGAGTTCCGGCAGGGGCCGCCACGGTCCGCCCGTCGAAGGCCCCGGGCCTGCGGTACGTGCTCGCGTGGACCCGGAGGTTGCTGTGCCCGTACACCGCGTCGGACTGGTCGTCCACCAGGGGCGGAGCGCGGCCCGCGACGTCGCTCGCGCCGTACACGCCTGGTGCGACGCGCGCGACATCCGGTGCACCGAGATCGACGTCTGGGCCAAGGACCAGCGGCGTCGTGGTGGGCGTGAGGAAGCGGAGGCGGCCGGCAACCCGGACCTCGTCGTCACGCTCGGCGGCGACGGCACCTTCCTGCGCGGTGCCCGGATCGCCGTCAAGAGCGGCGCGAACGTGCTGGGCGTCGACCTCGGCAAGGTCGGGTTCCTCACCGAGGTACCGGCGGCCGACGTCACGCGGGCGCTGCAGGCGGTCCACGACGGACAGGCCACCGTCGAGGAGCGCATGACGCTGACCATGCGCGCCTCCCGGGCCCTGGAGATCCCCGGGGGCATGGAGGCCCTGCTCCAGTACGGACGGGGTGCCGGGCTGCCGCCGCCGCAGGTCAGAGCCGAGACGACGGAGGGGGACGGCTGGGGGGTGGCCCTGGACGTGACGGCTCTGAACGACATCGTCCTGGAGAAGCTGGCCCGGGACCGCCAGGTCGGCGTCGGCGTCTATCTCGCCGGACGGCGGCTCGCCTCGTACTCGGCCGACGCCTTCGCCGTCGCGACCCCCACCGGATCGACCGCCTACAGCTTCGCCGCCGGCGGTCCCGTGCTGTCCCCGCACATGGACGCCGTCGTCTTCACGCCGATCGCGCCGCACATGACCTTCAACCGCAGCGTGGTCGCCGCACCGGACGAGCCCGTCGCCCTGCGGGTGCTGCCCCACTCCGGTCAGGCCGCCGTCAGCATCGACGGCCAGCTGCGTGGAGTGCTCGACCCCGGCGACTGGATCGGTGTCTTCCGGGCTCCGCAGCGGGTGTGCCTCATCCGGCTGGGGCCCACCGACTTCTACGGCCGGCTCCGCGACCGCTTCCGCCTCACCGACGCTCCCGCGGCGGCCGTCGACGGCGAGCCCGCGCCCTTCTTCCGCCCCGACACCCCGATCCCCCCGGACCTCGCCGAACTGCGCCTGCCGCCTCCTTCGGCGGCTCGCTGACGGTGCCGGGCCGCACCCGTGCGAACCCGCGCCGCTCGGGCCCGGCTGCCGACGTCGGATGCGGTCACGCCCGGGATTCCGGGGATCCCGGGAGAAGCTGTCGATCCAGGAGTGTCCCGTTCGACGCATGGGTGAGAACGCAAACCACGGACCCGAGGAGCACGGTCATGCCCGAGCTGCGCGCACACAACATCACGGTCTCGGTGGACGGCTACGCGGCCGGTCCCCGTCAGTGTCTGGAACACCCGCTCGGTGAGGGCTTCGGGGACATGCACGATTGGATGTTCGCGGCCCTGCGCGACCGGGCCGACGGGAAGGGGGGAATCGATGTCGAGTACGTGGAGCGCAGCGAGGAGAACATCGGCTCCACGATCATGGGCCGCAACATGTTCGGACCCCAGCGCGGACCGTGGGAGGACGAGTCGTGGACGGGCTGGTGGGGCCCCAATCCCCCCTTCCACCATGACGTGTTCGTGCGGACGCACCACCTGCGGCCCTCGGTCGTCATGGAGGGCGGAACGGCCTTCCACTTCACCGACGAGTCCCCCGAGCGGGTCCTCGCCCGTGCTTTCGAGGCGGCGGCGGGCCAGGACGTCCGGGTCGGCGGCGGAGCGGCCACCGTGCAGCAGTATCTGCGGGCCGGCCTGATCGACGAACTGCACCTGGCCATCGTCCCGACCCTCCTGGGCCGGGGTGAGCGCCTGTTCGACAACCTCGGTGACGGCATCGACGGCTACCGGGTCGCCGAGCTGGTCGGATCGCCGAGCGCCACGCACGCCCGGCTGGTCCGTCGCTGACCGTCACGGGGGCGGCCCGCGTCCGGCCCGTGAACCCGCCCCCGCGTGAGCAGGCTCAGTTCTCCTCTGCGGGGGTGCCCGGTCCGGTCTCCTGCGCGGGGGTGCCCGGTCCGGGGGCGCCCACGCGCAGGCCGTCCATCACCAGGTCCAGCAGGCGCCGGGCACGCCCCTGCCAGTCGCCGTGCGGGTCGAGCTGCCAGAGCCCGGCGATGGCCAGCAAGAAGTCGTCGGGGGTCACCCCGGGCCGGATGGTGCCCGCCTCCTCGTTGGCCCTGAGCAGGAGCGCGACGGCCGAACTCATCGGCCCGTGTCCCAGCTTCGTGAGCGTGCCCCGCGGCGTGCTGGTGGCCGTCCGCAGCGCCTCGGCCAGGCCCGCCTTGGCCATGGCGTACTGCGCGAGCCGGTCCATCCACTCCCGCAGCGCCTGATCCGGTGCGCGGGTGGCGAGCAGGTGCGGCGCCGTGTCGGCGACCTGCTGCACCTCGTAGCGGTAGACCTCCAGGACGAGGGCCTCGCGATGGGGGAAGTTGCGGTAGAAGGTCCCCTGTCCGACCCCCGCCTTCTTCGCGATCGCGCTCAGCGGTGTGTCCGCCGAACGGGTCAGCTCCGCCAGGGCCACGGCCAGGATGCGCTCGCGGTTGCGCTGCGCGTCCGAGCGCAGGGGGCCGTCCGGACGTGCGGGCGTGCCCGAGCCCGCCGGTGCGTCCTTGCTGGGGTGCACGCGTACTCCTTCCGGAACGACGGCCGGAATCCTCCCGGGGCCACGGCCGGACCGCCCTTGCTAACCGGACAGCTGTCCGCTAGGTTCGTCGATAGTGGACAGCTGTCCGCTTGGAGCCCACTTTAGTGGCTGGCCCGCCCCGCGCGGATGGCCGGAACCTGTCGCCGACCGGCATTCTCGCGCACCCGGTGGATTTCCGGCCGAGACCTCTCGATTTCCCTCACGCCCTCGACGCTCCCGTACGAGTCCGGATCTCTCCTCGACGACTTCGACGCGCACCGCACAAGCGGCTCGACGCGCGCACCGCACAGGCGACTTCGATGTGCGCCCACCACGCGAAAGAAGGCTGACCATGGCCCTATCGACGGCCCCACCGACGTCCAGCGCCATCACCTTGCAGATCAACGGCGAGAAGTACACGCTGCGGGTCGACCACCGCACCACCCTGCTCGACGCCCTGCGCGAGCGCCTCGATCTCACCGGCACCAAGAAGGGCTGCGACCAGGGGCAATGCGGTGCCTGTACGGTGCTGATCGACGGGCGCCGGGCGGTGTCCTGCCTGCAGCTCGCCGTGGCCGCCGAAGGGCGGGCGATCACCACCATCGAAGGCGTGGCGGACGGGGAGCGCCTGCATCCGGTGCAGCAGGCTTTCCTCGAACTCGACGGCTATCAGTGCGGCTACTGCACTCCGGGGCAGATCTGTTCGGCCCTCGGGGTGATCGCGGAGCACGCGGCCGGCTGGCCGAGCGCCGTGACCCCCGACGTCCGGCCGGAAGCGGGGCCACCGTCGCTCGACGCCGAGGAGATCCGGGAGCGCATGAGCGGCAACCTCTGCCGCTGCGGTGCCTACGTGTCGATCGTCGAGGCCGTCGCGCGGGCCGCCGAGGCGCAGGCGGAGAGCGCCGTCGAGCCGCAGGCCGAGGTCATCGAGGAGCGCGTCGCATGAGGGAGTTCGGCTATGAGCGCGCCGTCGACGTCTCCGGCGCGGTCGCCCTGCTCGCCGACGACCCCGACGCGTGCTTCCTCGGTGGCGGCACCAACCTCGTCGACCTGATGAAGGCCGGGGTGGAGCGACCGGCCAGGCTGGTCGACGTCCGTGAACTGCCCCTGGACCGGATCGACTTCACTCCGGCGACCGGGCTGCGGATCGGAGCGACCGTCACCAACGGCGACCTCGCCGCCCATCCCGAAGTGCGCCGTCATTACCCGGCGTTGGCGCAGGCCGTGCTGGCGGGCGCCTCGGGGCAGCTGCGCAACATGGCGACGGTCGGCGGGAATCTGCTCCAGCGCACCCGGTGCGGCTACTTCACCGACCTGTCGAAGCCGTGCAACAAGAGGGAGCCCGGGAGCGGTTGCCCGGCCGTCGCCGGTGAGCACCACAACCACGCGATCCTCGGCGCCTCCGCACACTGCGTGGCGACCCACCCCTCCGACATGGCGGTCGCGCTCATCGCGTTCGACGCGGTCGTCTCGTACGAAACGGCCTCCGGTACAGGTGAGTTGCCGCTGGCCGACCTCTATCGGCCCGTCGGTGACACCCCGGACCGGGAGACCGCGCTGCCGCCCGGGGCCCTGATCACCGCCGTCACCCTTCCGGCCGCCCCCCTCGCCGCCCGGTCCCGCTACCGGAAGGTGCGCGAGCGCGCCTCGTACGCCTTCGCCATCGGCTCGATCGCCGCCGCTCTCGAAGTCCGGCACGGTGTCGTCCACGACGTGCGGCTGGCCTTCGGGGCCGTGGCGTCCCGGCCGTGGCGGGCCCGGGAGGCGGAGCGGGCCCTGCTCGGCGGCCCGGTGAGTGCCGAGGCCTTCGCCGCCGCCGCGGACGCCGAACTGGCGGCCGCGGAACCGCTGCCGCACAACGGCTACAAGGTCCAGCTGATGCGGAACCTCGTCGTCGCCGTGCTGTCCGAACTCGCAGAGGAGGCCTCGCGATGAGCACCACCACCGACAGCGTGACGGTGACGAAGGCGGTCGGCACGGCGCGCACACGGGTGGAGGGCGTCGCCAAGGTCACCGGAGCGGCACGCTACGCCGGAGAGGTTCCCCACCCCGAACTCGCGCACGGATGGATCGTGTTGTCCACGATCGCGCGCGGCCGTATCCGGTCCGTGGAGGACACGCCCGTGCTCGCCATGCCCGGTGTGCTCGCCGTTCTGCACCACGGGAACGCGCCCCGGCTCGAGAGCAACTACATGACCCTGTTCGGTCCGCCCGACCCGGGGCTTCAGCTCCTTCAGCACGACCGGGTGCCCTTCGTCGGCAGGCCGGTGGCGCTCGTCGTCGCCGAGACGCCCGAGCAGGCCAGGGAAGCGGCCGAGGCGCTGGTCGTCCGGTACGACGAGGAGCCGCACGACGTCGCGTTCTTCGCCGGGCGTCCCGGGTTGTACACACCGGACAGCGCCGAGGAGGGCAAGGGCGACGCCGCGGCCGAACTCGCCGCGTCCGCGGTCGTGGTGGACGCCCGGTACAGCACCCCCGAAGAGCACCACAACCCGATGGAACCGCACGCCGCGACCGCTCGCTGGGACGGCGGTCGGGTCGACGTGATCGACTCCAACCAGGGCAGCAGGTGGGTGGCGGACGAACTGGCCAAGCTGTTCTCGCTCGACCCGGAGTCGGTGCGCGTGCGCTCCGAGCACATCGGTGGCGGCTTCGGGTCCAAGGGGACCCGCCCGCACGCGGTGCTCGCGGTCATGGCTGCGTCGGTCCTGCGCCGCCCGGTCCGCGTCGTACTGACCCGCCGGCAGATGTTCTCGCTCGTCGGCTACCGCAGCCCCACGGCGCAGCGCGTCAGGCTGGGTGCCGACCCCGACGGGCGGCTGCGCGTGCTCGATCACGAGGCGGAGTGCCTCACCTCGACCGTGCACGAATTCGTCGAGCGCGCCGCCGACTTCGGACGTCCGCTGTACGACGCGAACGCCCACCGCACCGTGACCCGGGTGGTCGCGCTCGACGTTCCGACTCCGACGTGGATGCGTGCGCCGGGCGAGGCGCCGGGGTCGTTCGCCCTGGAGTCGGCGCTCGACGAACTCGCCGAGAAGTGCGGCATCGACCCGATCGCCCTGCGCCTGCGCAACGAACCGGCCGTGGGTCCCCTGTCCGGACTGCCGTTCAGCAGCCGCAATCTCCGTGGCTGCTTCGAGGAGGGCGCCCGCCGGTTCGGCTGGGCGGACCGCGATCCGCGGCCCGGTGTTCGCCGCGAGGGCCGCTGGCTGCTCGGCACCGGCACGGCCGCGGCGGCGTTCCCGACCCTGTCGGCCCCCTCGACGGCGGCCGTGACGGCGGAGGCGGACGGCACCTTCACCGTACGGGTCACCGCGATGGACATCGGGACGGGTGCGCGGACCGCGCTGACCCTGGTCGCCGCCGACGCGTTGGACGTGCCACCGGACCGCGTCCGGATGCGCATCGGGGACAGCGAGTTCGGGTCCGCCATCATCGCCGGTGGCTCGATGGGCACCCGCTCCTGGTCCTGGGCGATCATCGCCGCGGCGCGCGAACTGCGGGACCGGCTGGTTCCGGGCGTGGCCGTCCCGCCCGAGGGCATCACCGTGCGGTCGGACACCTCGGCCGCCGTGGGCGCGCTTGCGAACATGGAACGGCACACCTTCGGGGCCCAGTTCGCCGAGGCGGCGGTCGACGTCACCAGCGGGGAGGTGCGCGTGCGGCGGATGCTCGGCATCTTCTCGGCGGGCCGGATCGTCAACCCGCTGACCGCGCGCGGGCAGTTCATCGGCGGCATGACCTGGGGGCTGTCCATGGCCCTGCACGAGGAGGCGATCCGTGACCAGGCCTCCGGCGGGCATGTCGGCGCCGATCTGGCCGGCTACCACTTCTCCGCGCACGCCGACGTACCCGCGATCGAGGTGGACTGGCTGGACGACCCCGACCCGCACGACCCGATCGGCATCAAGGGCATCGGCGAGATCGGGGTCGTGGGAGCGGCCGCCGCGATCGCCAACGCGGTCTGGCACGCGACCGGCGTACGCCACCGGACCCTGCCGATCCGGCCCGACCGGGTGCTGACGGCGGGTGCGGGCGGACATGCTTGACATCGCCCGCGAGCTGAACCGGTGGATCGAGGAGGGCCGGGACTTCGCGGTGGCCACGGTGGTGGCCGTCGGGGGCAGCGCGCCGCGCCGGCCCGGAGCCGCGCTCGCGGTGGACGCCGGGGGCACGGCCGTCGGCTCGGTCTCCGGCGGTTGCGTGGAGGGCGCGGTGTACGACCTGTGCGTGCGGGCGCTCCAGGACGGCAGGACGGTGCTGGAGCGGTTCGGGTACAGCGACGACGACGCCTTCGCGGTCGGCCTCACCTGCGGCGGGGTCATCGACGTGCTGGTCACGCCGGTGAGCGCCGCCGTGCCGGTGCTCGCGAAGTGGCCCGCGGCGGTGGCCCGGGGAGACGCGGTCGCACTCGCCCGGGTGACCCGGGGTCCGGCCGAACTCCTGGGCGGGGCCATGCTGTTGCGGCTCGACGGGTCGTACGACGGTGGTCTGGGCGGTGGTGCGGAACTGGACCGGAGCGCGGCCGGGGAGGCGCGGGCGATGCTCGACGCGGGGCGCACCGGCACGGTCGAGATCGCGGAGGACGGTTCCCGCTGCCCGGGCGGGGTGACGCTGTTCGTCGAGTCGAGCGTGCCGCCGCCCCGGATGATCGTGTTCGGGGCGGTGGACTTCGCGGCGGCGCTGGTGCGGACGGGGACGTTCCTCGGCTACCACGTGACGGTCTGTGACGCCCGTCCCGTCTTCGCCACGCGCGACCGCTTCCCGGAGGCGGACGAGGTCGTGGTCGACTGGCCGCACCGCTACCTCCGGCGCACCGGGACCGACCACCGCACCGTGGTGTGCGTGCTCACGCACGACGCGAAGTTCGATGTCCCCCTGCTGGAGGTGGCGTTGCGGCTTCCGGTCGCGTTCGTCGGCGCCATGGGCTCGCGCCGCACCCACCGGGACCGCGACCGACGCCTGCGCGAAGTAGGCCTCACCGGGGCCGAGTTGGCCCGGCTGCATTCCCCGATCGGCCTCGACCTCGGTGCCCGTACCCCCGAGGAGACGGCCCTGTCCATCGCGGCCGAGATCGTCGCTGCCGCGCGCGGCGGAACGGGGACACCGCTGACCGGGTCAGCGACGCCGATCCACCACGACCGGACGGGAACGCCGACGGCGGCGGCCGGTTGAGTCGGTCGTGGCGGGCGCGGCCGTGGCAGGCCCGTCAGGCACGGCCGCCGGAGGTCGGGGACACGGTCCTGGAAAGCCAGTCGTACGCGGCGCGTGCCGTGAACTCGGCCTGGCCGCCTCGCAGGAGCAGATCGGCCCGCGCGAAGGCGGGGTCGTCGGCCTGCGCGACGACATAGGGGACGGCGACGCAGCGCATGCCGGCGGCGTGTGCTGCGGCGGCGCCCGGTGCGGCGTCCTCCAGGACCACGCAGTCCGCGGCGGCGGCGCCCAGCCGCCGCGCCGCCTCGAGGAACACGTCGGGGGCCGGCTTGCCGTGCGCCACCTCGTCGGCCGAGACGACGGTCGTGAACCGCGGGGCGAGGCCCGTGCCGGCGAGGATGGCGTCGATGGCCTCGGGCGAGGAGCCGGAGGCCACGGCCATCGGGACGCCCGCGGCGGCCAGCAGTTCCACGAACGTCCGCATCTCCGGGTACACCGGCGTGGAGGCGCGGGCCAGCTCCAGATAGCGGCGGTTCTTCTCGGCGAGCAGGGTGTCGAGCGGGGCCGTCAGACCGTAGCGCTCCTTCCAGAGCGCGATCGTCTCCTGGGTGCTGATGCCGACGTACCGCTCGTGCTCGGCCCAGGTGAAGTCGGTGACGCCCTGCCCGGCGAGAGTTCGGCGTCCCGCTTCGAAGTAGTTCGGTTCGCTGTCCACGAGCGTTCCGTCGAGGTCGAAGATGACCGAGGTGCTGCCGAAGGTGCTCATACGGTCAAGGATGCCCGGGGAAGATCCCGCACAGCCGCACAGCCGCACAGCCGCGCTCACCTCGGTCGTCACCGGCGCTCCGGAACGTGCCCGCGGGCGCCGGACGTTCCGCGGTGGCGGGGGTCAGCTCTTCGCGGCCCGCCCGATCGACTCCACCAGCGGCAGCAACCGGTGCGGGACGCGCTCGCGGAGTGTCACCTCGGTCCGGGTGCGGACCACGCCGGGCAGGCTGATCAGTGCCTGGATCACATCCTCCAAGTGGGCGTTGTCGCGTGCCGCGACCCGGGCGATCAGATCGCCCCCGCCGGTGATCGAGAACGCCTCGATGATCTCCGGTACGGCGGCCAGCGCGTCGCCGACATCGTCCAGATGGCCCTGCGTGACCTCGATGTGCACGAAGGCGAGGACGGGGTGACCCAGGGCCGCGGGCGACAGCGACGGGCCCGTCCCGGTGATCACTCCGTCCCGCTCCAGCCGGTCGAGGCGGGCCTGGAGCGTGCCGCGGGCGACGCCGAGAATGCGGGCGTACTCGCGGACGCTGGTGCGCGGCTGCTCCAGGAGCAGCTTCAGGATGCGGGTGTCGAGCTCGTCCACGGCCATGGTCCGTTGGCCTCCCTGTGGCCGACATTGATCATCTCCAACTGTACCAATGGCCCAGCTGGAATCGTGCCGGTTGAGCCAGTTCCGGGCTCCCGCTTACCTTGTGCGTATTGATGGCGCTGCGCAGCGCCGGACGGCAAGGACGCCGTACCGGACCCGCGGCGCCTTTCGCATGTGCGCTGCGCATGCCGAACCTGATCTGAGACGCGAAGTGGGGGCGGGCCGCCGACGGTGAAGAAGATGTTCATGGCTCCGGATCCGGGACTGTTCCGGCTGCGGGTCTCGCTCCGGGCGGTCCTCGGTATCGGGCTGGCGGTGACCCTGTGCGAACTGGCCGGGCTCTCGCTCCCCGCGTCGATCACCGGCGGGCTCGCGGCGCTCCTCGCCCTGTTCACCGTCGGCGACCCGACGGTGCGCGGCCAGGCCGGAACCACCGCGCTCCTGCCGGTGGCCGGCTTCCCGGTCCTCGCGGTCGCGACGGCCCTGCACGGGGTGCCGACACTGCGGGACGCGACCTGGCTCGCCGTGGTCTTCTGCGGGGTGTACGCCCGCCGCTTCGGACCGCGCGGGCACGCGCTCGGCATCTTCGCGTTCATGATGTTCTTCACCACCCAGTTCCTGCACGCGGTGCCCGGCCAGCTCCCGCAGCTCTACGCCGCCGTCGCGCTGTCGCTCGTGGCGTCCTCGGTGGTGCGATTCGGCGCCTGGTGCATCGAGCGGCGCAGCCCCCTGCCCGCCGCGCCGCTGCCGCTGGACGGACGCGGGCTGGCGCGCCCCGCCACCCGCCAGGCCTTCCAGGCGACCGCGGCCTGCGCCTTCGCGCTCACCGCGGGCCAGCTGCTCTCGCACGACCGCTGGTACTGGGCCGTCGGCACCGCGTGGTGGATCTTCGTGAACACGGCCTCGCGCGGCGAGACGCTGGTCCGCGGTTTCCGGCGCGTGCTCGGCACGGTCACCGGGATCGCCGCCGGGCTCCTGATCGCCGTGCCGCTGCACGGCGCCCCGGCGCCCACCGCCGTCCTCGTCGCGGTGTGTGTCTTCGGGATCTTCTACACGGCAGCGCCCTCGTACAGCTGGATGATGTTCTTCGTCACCGTCATGGCGGGCTCGCTCTACGGGCTGCTCGGCGTGCTGCACCCCGGACTGCTGGCTCTCCGGCTCGCCGAGACCGGCGTCGGCGCGCTCGGTGCCGCGCTCGCCGTCGCGCTGGTCCTGCCCATCACCACGCACACGGTCACCGACCGGTGGATCGAGCGCGCCCTGCACGCGGTGCACGGCTGCACCGCTGCGGCGGCCCGGCGCCTCGCGGGCGACGCCCAGGCGGACCCGGCGCCGCGCGCGGGGGAGCTCGAAGCACTTCTGGGGCGCGTACGCATGGCTCTCGCGCCCCTGGTGCATCCGCTCAACCCGATGCGTGAGCGCAAGGAGAGGGCCCGCGCGATCCTCGCCCTGCTCGACGACTGCGCGCGCGAGGTGCGCGGTCTCGCCGCTGTCGCCGCCGACCCCGAGGCCTCGCACGACGCCCGCCTCACGGCGGCCTGCGGACGCGTCGAGACGGCGATGGAGTCGCTGGTCGGCGCCGTACCGGGAGGTGCTTTGACGGCCCACCACGGCACCCCGGGCCACCACCCCGGTGCCGAGCAGGCGCTCGTCCACCTGCACGGCCTGGAACAGGCGCTCGTCGAACTGGCGACACCGCTGCGCGGCTCGCAGGTCATCGCCGCCTGAGGCCCCTCGGGCCGTTTCCCGGGGCGTCGGACCGCCGTCCGTTCCGCTCCATGGCATTCCTGTGTCTGTGGACACGGACGCCCGGAATGAGGCAGATTTACCGGCCATCTACAGGGTGGATCACCGCACTCGCCGGGTAACTCCGCGGCTATCGGACGCACGGACTCCGCGGACCGGGCGGGAGCGGCCCGCGGGCGGAACTCTTGGGGGCGGCACATGCGTGATTTCCCGCGCAGAAGTACGGACGAAGAGCGCACCACCGACGCCGCGCACCCGGCGCACCCGGCCCCCGGAGGTGTCGGCCCGGGCGGCTGGCTGGACCGGATACGGCACGGTGACGCGTACGACGGCGAAGATCCCGAACGGTGGCGCAGACGCCCGCTGGAGGGCCTCGCGACGGCGCCCGCCGCCGACGGCCCGGTGTACCGCCGCGAAGCTCGTGACGGCCGCCGTACGGACGCCACGGAGCCTCACGACCCGTACGCGCCCGACGCCCCGGCCGACCGCCACGGGGACCCTGGGCTGTCGCGTGCGCCGCACGAGGTCCCGGAGCCCCGCCGGGCGGACGACGTGTCCCTGTCGGCGCCTGGGGCCGACGCCCGCCTCGGGGAGGCCGCCGCGGAGCTCCGCGCCCTCTCCGTGCAGGTCGACGCCCTGGCACGGTTACGGACCGACCGGGGCGCCACCCCGATCCCGGGACTCGGGGGGCGGCTGACCGCCGGGGGAGCCGCGGCCGAGGCCCTGACCCGACCCGCGCCGGACACCGGCCGGAACGGGCCGGACCCGCGGGCCGGCGTCCGACGGACCGGTCCTGCCCGGAACGAACCGGGCTCGGCCCCACTCCCGCCCCCACGCGCGCCGGAAGCGAGCCCCGGCGACCTCCCCGGCGCCGCCGCCGAGTTCATCACGCTCCACCACATCGAGGAGCGGCTGGGGAATCCGGCCCGGCGGATCGCCGCCGTCCGCGCGGAGATCGCGGACACGGGCACGTACCGGCACACCACGCGGGAACTCGTCTTCGGCGCGCGGGTCGCCTGGCGCAACGCCAACCGCTGCATCGGCCGGCTGTACTGGCACTCGCTGAGCGTGCGCGACCGCCGGGACGTGCGGGACGCGGAGGAGGTCGCCGAGGCGTCCGCGGACCACCTGCGGGAGGCCACGCGCGACGGCCGTATCCGGGCGCTCATCACGGTCTTCGCGCCGGACACGCCGCAGCGCCCCGGCCCCAGGATCTGGAACGAACAGCTCATCCGGTACGCGGGCTACGCAGGCCCCGACGGCGGTGTGACCGGCGACCCGCGCAACGTCGGCCTCACCGCGGCCGCCCGCGGGCTCGGCTGGCCCGGCGGACCGGGAACCCCCTTCGACGTGCTGCCCCTGGTGATCGAGGACGCCGGCGCCGGGCCACGCTGGTTCGCGCTGCCCGAGGACGCGGTCCTCGAAGTCGAGCTCACGCACCCCGAGCACCCCTGGTGGCACGCGCTCGGCCTGCGTTGGCACGCGGTTCCCGCGCTCGCCAACATGTGCCTGGAGATCGGCGGCGTCTGCTACCCGGCCGCGCCCTTCAACGGCTGGTACATGGGCACGGAGATCGGCGCCCGCAACCTCGCCGACACCGACCGCTACGACCTCCTGCCGTTCATCGCCGAACGACTGGGGCTCGACACCAGCACCGACCGCTCCCTGTGGAAGGACCGCGCCCTCGTCGAGCTCAACCGCTCCGTCCTGCACTCCTTCGACCGCGCGGGCGTCACCGTCACCGACCATCACACCGAGTCCCGGCGCTTCCTGACGCACCTGGGACGCGAGGAGCGCAAGGGCCGCCCGGTGGGCGCCGACTGGTCCTGGATCGTGCCCCCGATCTCCGGCAGCGCCACGCCGGTCTTCCACCGCACCTTCGAGACCGTCGAACGCACTCCGGCATACGTCCACCACCCGGAAGCCCTCGACCGGGCGCGGGGCGTGGCACCGCGCTGCCCCGCCGATCCGGCCGCCCCGCCCCGCCCGTCCGGTCTGGTCTAGACCGCAGCTCCCCGGCTGCTACCGTCGCCCCCGAGGACGCGGGACCGAGAGGGGACAGCAGTGACAGACGGCGGCAGGGCGCAACAGCGGGCGTTCATCGGCTCGTTCACGGCGGCGGGAGGCCTCGGCGTCCTCACCGCGGCGATGGATCCGAGCAGCGGCGCGCTCACCGTGCTGAGCGCGGTCGACGGCGTCCCCGACCCCTCGTACCTCGCGCTGTCGCCCGCACGAGACGTCCTGTACGCGGTCAGCGAGACGGCCGAGGGCGCGGTGGCCGCCTACCGCGTACACGCCGACAGACCGGAGCTGACCGGTCCGCCGATCCGGACCGGCGGCAGCGGCCCCACCCACCTCAGCGTCTTCGACGGCCACGTCCTGACCGCCAACTACGGCTCCGGCAGCGTCACCGCCGTGCCGATCCGTCCCGGCGGCGGGCTGGCGGGCACCGCCTCCAGCGTGCTCCAGCACACCGGTTCCGGCCCCCACACACCGCGGCAACAGGGCCCGCACGCCCACCAGGTGCAGCCCGACCCCACCGGCCGCTGGGCGGTGAGTGTCGACCTCGGCACGGACTCCGTCCGGGTCTGCGCCTTCGCCGGCGGAACGCTCACCCTGCACCGCGAGATCGCCCTGCGCCCCGGCTCCGGGCCGCGCCATCTCGTCTTCCATCCGCGCGGCGAGCACGCCTACGTCCTCAATGAACTCGCCCCGACCGTCACCGTCTGCCGCTGGGACGCCGCCGAGGGCTCGCTGCGGCCCGTCGGGGAGACGCCGGTGCTGTCCGGTGTCCCGGACGGTGACGCGTACCCCTCGGGCATCGTCGTCTCGCCCGACGGCCGCTTCGTGTGGACCGCCACCCGGGGGCAGGACGTCCTCTCCGTGCTCACGCCCGACGCGGTGGGCGAGGGGCTCAGGCTCGTCGCCACGGTGCCCTGCGGCGGCGTCTGGCCCCGTGCGCTGGCCCTCGATCCCTCGGGCCGCTTCCTGTACGCGGCGAACGAGCGCTCCGGCGACGTGACCTGGTTCACCGTCGATCCGGACACGGGCGTGCCGCGCCGCGGCGGCTCGGTCCGGGCGCCCGCGGCGTCCTGCGTGGTCTTCGGCTGACCCGGCCGGGACGTTCGGGCGTGGTGCGCCCCGCGCGCGGCCGGACGCGTCTCCCATCCACGGGAAAGGGCCCCCTCCTGCCACAGGAGCGGGCCCTTTTTTCGATGTGCGGTCGTACGGGTCGTGCGGGTGTACCGGCCGACTAGAAGGCCGGTGCCCCCTGGGTCTGCGGCGGGGCGATGCCCAGCGCCGACGTGTACTGGGCCAGCGCGAGCTTGCCGATCGCCGGGTACGGGCCGAGAGCCTCGGCGGCGCTGCAGCCGGCTTCCTTGGCGGCCGCGTCGAGCAGACCCGCGTCGAGCTCCGGACCGATCAGGTACGGGGCGAGCGCGAGGTTCTGCGAACCCGAACCGCGCAGCTGCTCGGCGATGGCCGCGATCGAGCCCTCCGCGTCGAGCGCCGCCGCCATGACCGGCACGGCGAGCCGCGCGGCGAGCAGCATGCCGGTGATCCCGGCCGCCTGCACGGCCTCCTCGCCGCCGACGGTGGCGAGCACGATGCCGTCCGCGGCGGTCGCCACGGTGAACAGCCGGGCGCGGTCCGCGCGGGCCAGACCGGCCTCGGACAGGCGCACGTGCAGCGCCTCGGCGAGCAGCGGGTGCGGGCCGAGCACATCGGTCAGCTCGGCCGCGACGCGGCTCTCCATGACCGCCTGGCGGACCCGGCGCAGCAGCGCGTTGTCCGGACCGGCGAGCAGCGGGACCACGATGCCGACCGGGCCGTCGGGCTCGGCCACGTCGGAACCGGCGGCACGGGCCTGCTCGAAGCGCGCGGTGCGCTCTTCGGCGGCGTGGGTCAGCACGGACTGCAGCGTGGGGAACTCGTCGTCCCCGTCCAGGTACCCGATGCGGGCGTCGAGGCCGGGGAGCTCGGAGCGCGCGATGCTCACGACCTCCTCGGCGAGGCTGCGCGTTGCGGCGCTGGGAGTGCCCGGCACCGCGAGGACGAGCGCGGGCGCGCCCTCGGGAGCCGCCAGGGGTTCCGGACGGCGGTGCCGCCCGGGCTGGCGGGGTCGCGGCATTCGTACTGGCAGGCCGGACGCGGGCCCAGTGGGGGAGCTCATGGCGCCGCATGTTACTGGCTTCCTGGGCTCCCCTGTTCGGGGAGGGTGCAGGTGAGCGGTATCCGTCCGCTTTTGTCTGATGAGTTACGTACGGATCAGAAATGGTCAGTACTCGCGGACTTGTCGGGACTACGGCGAAATCCGGCCATTGGCTTCCGGATACGGCTTTTCGGTCACCACGTACAACATCCGCTCGTCCCGGGGCAGTACGAGCCGGCCGTCCGCCAGGTCGGCGGCGATCCGGAGCGCGCCGTCGAGCGGGTCGCCCGCGGCCGGAACCTGCCGGGCGTGCGGCAGCCGCTCGGCCAACTCCTCGCGCAGGGGCACGAGGAGCGGGTCGCCCATCTTGAACAGGCCCCCGGTGAGCGCGAGACGGGGTTCGCCCGTGACCGGGCAGGCGGCCGCGGCCGACTCGGCCAGGTGCCGTGCGGCGGCCCGCAGGATGTCCGCCGCCACAGGGTCGCTCCCGGCGCGGGAGGCCACCTCCGGAGCGAAGGAGGCGAGCACGGCGGGCCGGTCGGTGCGCGGGTACAGCCGGCCCGGCAGTCCCGGCATCGGGCCGAACATCTCCTCCGCCCGCGCCAGCAGCACCGCTGAGCCGCCCGGTCGGCCGTCGAACGCCCGCAGGGCCGCCTCCAGGCCCGCACGGCCGATCCACGCGCCGCCGCCGCAGTCGCCGAGCAGATGACCCCACCCGTCGGCCCTGCGCCACGACGTGAGGTCGGTACCGATCGCGATCAGGCCGGTGCCCGCGGCGATCACCGCGCCGGCCCGCGGACCGAGGGCGCCCGTGTACGCGGTCACCGCGTCGGCCGCCAGGGCGAGCCGCCGCACCGCGAGTTCACGCTCCAGAGCCGTCGGCAGCTCGGCCCGCAGTTCGTCGCCGAGCGTGGCGAGACCGGCCGCGCCGACGGCGACGGCACCGAGCTGCTCGACGCCTGCCTCGCTCATCAACCGTCGTGCCATCGGCAGCAGTTGATCCAGCAGATGCCCGGCCGAGATCCCGCGCGGACCGGTACGGACCGGCTCCTTGGAGGTCAGGGGGTCACTGAGCGGCGCCGGGGGAGCGGATGGCGTCGCATCCTGCCGTACGGCGGAGCCGGCGTCGCCCGCCACCCCGTGCGCGGCGAGAGCCACGCGCAGTCCGGAACCTCCGGAGTCCACGCCCAGCACCGCGGACGGGCCCGGACCGCCCTGCCGTGTGCCGTGGACGCCGTCGCGGGTCACGGCAGGCGCCAGTCCACCGGCTCGGCTCCCTGCCTGGTCAGCAGGTCGTTGGCGCGGCTGAAGGGGCGTGAGCCGAAGAAGCCGCGGTCGGCCGACATGGGCGAGGGGTGCGAGGACTCCACCGAGGGCAGATCGCCGAGCAGGGGACGCAGATTGCGGGCGTCACGGCCCCACAGGATCGACACCAGCGGGCGCCCCCGGGCGGCCAGCGCCCGGATCGCCTGTTCGGTGACTTCCTCCCAGCCCTTGCCGCGATGCGCCCCCGGGTTCCGCGGAGCCGTGGTGAGCGCCCTGTTGAGCAACAGCACGCCCTGCTTCGTCCAAGGGGTGAGGTCACCGTTCGACGGCTGGGGCACCCCGAGGTCGGTGTTGAGCTCACGGAAGATGTTGATCAGGCTGGGAGGCAGCGGACGCACTTCCGGGGCCACCGAGAACGACAGCCCCACCGCGTGTCCCGGGGTCGGATAGGGGTCCTGCCCGACGATGAGGACGCGCACCTCGTCGAAGGGCTGCTGGAAGGCCCGCAGGACATTCGCCCCGGCCGGTAGATAGGTGCGTCCCGCGGTGATCTCCCCGCGCAGGAAGTCGCCCATCTGGGCGATCTGTCCGGCCACGGGGTCCAGGGCTTTCGCCCAGCCCGGTTCGACGATCTCATGCAACGGTCGTGGTGCCACGGGCGTCACCCTACTGCCGTACACGCGGCGGAGATCAAACCGGTGTCCGCCGTGCGACCGAGGATGACCGATTCGTCGTCGAATCGGTCATCCCCGGCACAAGGCGCCTGTCGCGGTGGGCCGTTGGACACCTCCGGGGCTCAGGCCACCACCGCCGCGCGGACGCACAGGACGTCCGGCAGGTGCGAGGCGAGCTGCCGCCAGCTGTCGCCGTCGTCCGCCGACGCGTACACCTCGCCGTTGCGATTGCCGAAGTACACGCCCGCCGGATCCGCGTCGTCCGTGCACAGCGCGTCGCGCAGCACCGTGCCGTAGTGGTCCTCGGAGGGCAGTCCCGCCGTCAGTGGTTCCCAGTTCTTTCCGGCGTCCGCCGTACGGAAGACGCGGCACCGCCGGTCGGCCGGGACCCGGTCCGAATCCGCGGTGATCGGGAAGAGGTAGGCCGTGTCGCCGCGGTGCGGATGCGCCGCCGCCGCGAACCCGAACGTGGACGGCAGGCCCGCACCGATGTCGGTCCACTGCCCGCCCGCGTCGTCGCTGCGGTACACACCCCAGTGGTTCTGCAGATAGAGCCGGTCCGGGTTGGCCGAGTCGCGCGCGACCTTGTGCACGCACTGCCCGAACTCCGGGTTCGGATCCGGCAGGAACACCGCGGACACACCGGAGTTGGCGGGCTCCCAGCTCGCGCCGCCGTCGCCGGTGCGGAAGACGCCGGCCGTGGAGACGGCGACCGTCACGGCCCGCGGGTCGCGCTCGTCGGTGAGGATGGTGTGCAGCCCCTCACCGCCTCCGCCAGGGACCCACTTCGAGCGGGTGGGGTGTTCCCACAGGGGACGGACGAGTTCGAAGGACTCGCCCCGGTCCTCCGAGCGGTACAACGCGGCGGGCTCCGTCCCCGCGTACACCACGTCCGGTTCGGCGGCCGACGGGTGCAACTGCCACACCCTCTCCAGCGAGGCGCCGGTGTCCTTGGGGAATTTGACGGCGGGCCGCGCCGGTTCGGTCCACGTCAGGCCCAGGTCGTCGGAGTGGAAGACGGACGGGCCCCAGTGGGCGCTGTCCCCGCCGACCAGCAGCCGCGGCCGGTGGCCCCGGGTGTCGATCGCGACGGAGTACACGGCCTGGGCGTTGAAGTAGGGATGGTCGTCGAACTCCCAGGCGCCACCGCGCCGTCGCCCGATGAAGAGGCCCTTGCGGGTGCCTACGGTGAGCAGTACGTCGGCCATGGCAGGCCACCTCCGCGACGTCGTTGTCTGCGATACGGGCCAGTCTGCACCCCGGCACTGACAGTCTCCTCCGGGAGCGCGTTTCCGCAGCTCGGACGGGTCGCGTCGGCCGGTGGCACGGATTCACGGCGCCCGGCGCAGGGCGGGCCGCGCGGCACTGTGGCCCCTGGGCCGGACGAGCCGACGGGCACGGCGTGAGCATCGTGGGGAGCGGGCGCGTAAGGGAGGGAGATGTGGTGTGTCCGTGCGGTGGTGAGGAGGATGCCTCGATGGCGGCATTCCGTGGTCCGAAGGTCTGGCTGTGGCGGTGGCGGCGCAACCCGCTGCGGCGGCGCAGCGATGCCCTGGAGGCCTGGATCATGCTCACGGCCTGGGCGTTCACCGTGCTCGGCGGAGCGGTCACGGGCCTGGCGGCGTCCCAGGCGGTGGAGCACGGCCTCGCCCTGGATCGCGCGCGGTGGCACGGCGTTCCCGCCCGGCTGACCGAGGACGCGCCGGACTTGAGCGAGACCGAGTCCGGCGCCGGCGTCGTGTGGGCGAAGGTGCGCTGGACCGCGCCGGACGGCACCCGCCGCTCGGGCCGGGTACGGGTCTACGCGGGAACCCCGGCGGGCACCCCGGTCACGGTGTGGACCGACCCCGAGGGCCGTCTGGTCACCAGACCCACCACCGCCGCCGAGGCCCGTGTGCGGTCCTCCCTGGTCGGCGTCCTGGTGGGTGTGGGCGCGGCGGGCGTCCCCTTCGCGATTGGGCGGCTCCTCCGCGGCCGCCTGGAACAGCTGCGCATGGAGCAGTGGGACGAGGAGTGGGAACGGGTCGGGCCCCTGTGGGGGCGCATGACGAGCTGAGCGGGCGGTTCAGGACGCGGCGTCCAGGGCCGCACGGCAGTCGCCCAGGAGCCGTTCGTCCTGTAGGACGTCGTCGCCGCCGTGGCCGCCTGAACGGGCACGGTGCCGCCGGGGCGAGGCGAGTTCCGTGCGGACCAGATCATGGACGGGCGCGCCGGCGCCGCCCATCCGGACGAGACATGCGGTGACGGTGCCCCGGACGTACGGGTTCTGGCGCCAGGCGGCACGGAACACCGGCAGGACGGGTTCCGGGTCACCGGAGATGTCCCACAGGGCGCACGCGGCGGCCGTCCGCTCCCACACCTCGGTGGAAGCGGCCAGGCCACGCAGTCCGGGGAGCGCGGGTGCGGCGAACGCCCCCATGCGGCCGAGGGTCTCGGCCGCCACCCGGGGACCACCGGTGTCCCTCTCCGAACCCAGCGCCCGCAACAACGGGGGCAGGACCGCCTCCGCGTCCGCCTCCACGGACCAGAGGGCGTCGGCCGCCGCCGCGGCGCTCTCGCCGGTCAGCAACTCCCGCAACGCCGGTATCGCCTCGTGCGCTCCCGCCCCGAACGCGCCGAGCGCCCGGGCCAGTGCCTTCACCAGTGCGTCCCGGAGCCGCAGTTCGCGTGGTGTGCCGTGCAGCAGCCGCAGCACCTCCGGCAGGGCGGCGGCGTACCGCAGTGTGCCGAGCCCGTACAGCAGGGGCGCGGCACGGCTGTACGTCTCCGGGCTGTCGAGGGGAACAGCGCCCAGCCGCTCCCGCAGCAGCGGGGCCAGGGGCGCCGCGGCCGGGCCCAGATGGCCGATCGTGTACCCGGCCTCGTTGGGCACCACGGGGTGGCGCAGGACCTCCGCGAGGGCCGGGACCGCCCGCGCGTCGCCGGACCTGGCCAGGGCCTTGAGGGGACGGCCCAGCGTCGCCGTACCGCACCCCCAGGAATCCGGGTCCGACTCCACCAGCGTGGCCAGCCGGTCGGCCGCCGGGGCCGCGAGGGTGAAGAGGAACTCCAGGACGGACACCGCGGCGTAGCGCAACTGCTCTTCTTCCGAGCCGAGTTGCTCACCGATCAGCGCGACCGGCTCCTCGTACGCGGCACGCCACTCGCGGAACAGTCCCGCCGACATCCACACGGCGTTGCACCGGTCGGCCGTGTCCTGGCTGCTCAACTGTCCCTCGATCAGGGCGATCCGGTCCGCGGTGCGGGCGCCCAGCGCCTGGTGGAGCGTCCGGAGCAGCTGCGCGCCCTCCTCGTCGGCGGGGCGCATGCGGCGCAGTCGGCCGATGAGGGTGTCGGTGGACGTCCGTGTGGGCTCGACGGACCGCCGGAAGCGCTGTGACCGGGTATGGAGCAGTGCGATGACCGTGGGCACGAGATCGGCGGGCAGTCGATCGGGGGCGCACGAGGCCAGCTGTCCCAGCGCCGCGAGCTGCAGCCCCGGTTCGTTCGGGGTGGCGCACAACGACACCAGGCGGTCCACCGCCGGGGCCGCGGACTCGGCGTACAGCCGGGCGAACAGCCCGAGGCTCGCGACCAGTGCCAGCCGGACGCTCTCCTCCGTCTCGTCCGCCAGCCGCTCCCTCAGCAGGGTCAGCACGCGCGGCGGTTCGTCGTGGAAGCGGACGAGCGCCGACGGCACGGCGCGGCGCACCTCCGCGTCCCCGTCCGCGACGAGGTCCAGGAAGACCCTGGCACCCGCGCGGATCGCGGTGCGCGCCATCGCCCGGTTGTCGTCCTCGGCGTCCGCGGCGTCCCCGGTGTCCTCGCCCGGGCCGACGCCGTCCTCGCCGTGCTCCCCGGAATCGTCCCCGGAGTCCGCTCCTCCGATGCTGGCGAGCAACTCCACGATCCCTCCCCGGTCGGGGAGTTCCCCGTGTGCGGCCAGGGAGAAGAGGAAGGGGATGGAGGCCAGGGTCGAGTCGTACACATCGCCCTGGTGGTGCACGGCCCCGTACATCCCGTCGAGCGCGGTCTCCCGCTCCCGGGGGCGAGGCGAGGCGAGTCCCCGCAGCAGCACAGGCACGTCCGCGGCGCTTCCGTAGGCATGCTCCATCGAGGCCCAGTCGACCTCGTCGATCCCCCTGAACACGGTGTCCTCCCCAGGCGTACGGCCGTTGATCGTGAGTGTGCACCACAGCACTGACAGTGACGCCCGGCAGCGGCCGCGTCGATGGCGACAACCCAGCCAACTACGGCGCGAACGGCCGCTTTACGACGGTCGGAGGGGGTGAGGAGGCCGAGATGGCCCGGCGGGGGAGGGGGAATCCCGGAAACAGCCGGTGTCCGCCGCCGCGGCTAGGGGCGCGGCGCGGACGACGCGGGGTGAGTGCGACGCGCCCCGGGCGCCGTGAGCGGTGGCGCGGGGGGCCGTCGAGGCGGGTGCGCCGCGCGGCCGGAGGTGAACCGGGGCAGGGCCGGCGGTGCGAGGAAGCCCTCCGCGCGGGCCGCGGCGACACCGATGCGGGGAAGGTCGGCGCTCTTCTCGAAGAGGAGGTAGCGGGGTTCCCAGACCGGCCGGTACTTGGCGTTGGCCCGGTAGAGGGATTCGAGCTGCCACCAACGCGAGAGGAACGTCAGCACCGAGCACCACAGGCGCAGCACCGGGCCCGCCCCCAGCCGGCCGCCGCGTTCGAAGACGGACCGGAACATCGCGAAGTTCAGGGACACCCGCTCGACGCCGAACTCCTCGGCACGCAGCAGCAGTTCGATCACCATGAACTCCATGAGCCCGTTCTCGGAGCTCCTGTCGCGGCGCATCAGGTCCAGCGACAGTCCCCGCTCGCCCCATGGCACGAAACTGAGCAGGGCCCGGGGTTCCCCGTCGCTGTCCTGGCACTCCAGCATCACGCACCGTCCGTCGGCCGGGTCTCCCAGCCGTCCGAGCGCCATGGAGAAGCCCCGCTCGGTCTCGCTGTCGCGCCACTGGTCCGCCTTTTCCGTCACAGCGGCCATCTCGGCGTCGGGAATGTCCTCGTGCCGTCGTACGCGGACCGTGTGACCGGCGCGCCGGATCCGGTTGTGCGCCTGCCGGACGCCCCGCATGGCGCGCCCCTCCAGAGTGAAGTCGGACCGGTCCACGACGGCTTCGTCGCCGAGCTCCAGGGCGTCCAGGCCGTGCCGGGCGTAGACGGTCCCGGCCTCCTCGCTCGCGCCCATGACCGCGGGCGTCCACGCGTGCCGTCGTGCCTCCCGCAGCCAGGCCTCGATCGCGCCGGGCCACGCCTCCGGGTCGCCGATCGGGTCGCCGCAGGCGAGGGTCACACCACTGCCCACGCCGTACGCGATCGCCGCCTTGCCGCTGGGGGACCAGATGACCGCCTTGTCGCGGCGCAGCGCGAAGTAGCCCAGCGAATCGCGTTCCCCGTGCCGGGCCAACAGGGCGCGCAGCCGTGTCTCGTCCTCCTCGCCGAGGAGTTCGAGCCCGCGCGGGGAGCGGAAGCACGCGTAGAGCACCAGGAGGAAGGTGGCGGCCGTCAGGGCGTTGATCAGGATGTCCACCCAGCGGGGCGCGACGACGGTGTCGAAGCGGTCGGCGAGCGGGCCGACGCTGATTCCCCGCAGCAGGGTGTACGCGATCCGGTCGCTCAGCGGTGTTCCCGTCACGCGGTTGGTGGCGCTGACGAGCAGGGTGCCGAGGGTGACACCGCCCAGGAGACCACCGGCGCCGACGGCCAGCGCGAGACGGGGATTCGAGCGGTCCCCGACGGCGTGGAACTCCGTGCGTCCCACCAGCAGGGCGGCGACGAAGAGTGCGGTGAGCAGCGCCGAGAGCCAGTTGAACCAGTGCCGTTGGTAGCGGTCCTGGGTCAGCGCCACGGTGTAGAGCGCGAGGAGCGGCCCGGCCAGCAGCACGTTGAAGATCCACGCGGCCCGTTTGCGGCGCCGCATCACCAGCGCGAGAAACAGGGCCAGCGCCGCCGAGATCAGCCCGGCGGTGGCCAGATACGGGGTGAAGTACTCGCCTCCGTTGTGCTCGTGCACCTCTTCGCGGAACGGCAGCGAGACCACCGCGGCGATGTTGAGCAGGGCGAGCAGCCGCAGGTACCAGACGGTGCACGCGGCCGCTCGTGGCCGGATTCCGGAGCCCGCTCGTCCGGCCGGGGCCACCCGGCGTGAGCTCGCGTTCCGTTGTGCCGGGATGAGCGCTGACTGTTGTACGGACACCGTGGAGCATCACCTTGGGGAGGAGCCGGGAACCGGTGGGGGAGGGAGGCCGGAACCCCTACATGGTGTAGGGAAGGGCGGGGCTGTCGCCAGCCGGAAGGGGGATGACGGGGTAAGGAGGTGGTGAGAATCAGGGCTCGCAGGTCGGCGCCACGCCGGTGCGCGAGCGCGGCGGATTCCTCAACGGCCGCCCGAGGCGGGCCGGTTGCGGCCCGTGCTCCCGAAGTGCCCGCCCGGGCGCGGCTCCTCGCCCTCCCCGAGCGGGCGATCGCGTGTGGTCATCCGCCACAGGAGGTCTCCCAGCGCCGCGCCCGCCGACACCAGGGCCGTGATGACCCCGGCCATGGTCAGTCCGTCACCGAGGTGCGGGCGCTCGTGCAGGGCGTGCAGATCGAACCCGCACAGGTGGTACACGCCCAGCGCGGCGATCCCGAGACTCGGTACGAGCAGCGCCGGCGCGGACATCGGTCCGCGTCCCGTACGCCCGGCGTCACGTTCCCTCACGGACTCTCCCCCTGTAGGACGCTCACCGCGGCGACCCTACAGCACGTAGGGTCAACGGTTCCGGCTGTGCTCCCGCCGCGTTCCGACCGGTACCCCGGGCGACGCCCTCCACACGGTTCGGGCGAATCCGGGCCCGTCGTGACGCGGATCACGGGTGGGCCACCCACCGCACGCGCGGCTGATTTCCGTACCTGTCCAAGACGTCCGAACCCCGGATGCGAGGATGAGGGCCGTCATGACTGCTGGGTGGGGTACTCGCACGGTGCGGGCCGCGATGTTCGCGGCCGTCTGTGTAGTGCTCGCGGCCCTCGGCCACGTGATGATGTCCGGTTCTCCGGTGGCCTGGTGGGCGTTGGCCTGTGCGGGGGCGGCCACGGCCGGCACGGGCTGGTGCCTGGCCGGCCGCGAGCGTGGACTACCGCTCATCGTGTCCGTCGTGGTGCTCGCTCAAGGCGTGCTCCATACGGCGTTCTCGATCGCGCAGTCGCTCACCGCGGACGCGCAGGCGGACATGGGCTCGGCTTCCGGGCCGGGCCGGTCCGGTACGGATGCCATGCATGCGATGAGTGGCATGAGCGGCAGGTCGACGGGCGCCATGGGTCACGACATGGGCTCCCTCCATATGGGTTCCGTGCACATGGCTTCCATGGACATGAGCTCTGCGGACATGGGCTCGATGGGTGCCATGGATGTGGGGTACATAGGGTCCGGCGCCCTTGCCCACCTGCTTCCCATGGGGCATGAGGCGGGCTCCCCTTCCTCGTTCGGCATGCTCGCCGCCCATGTGCTCGCGGCGCTGCTGTGCGGCCTCTGGCTCGCGTACGGCGAGCGCGCCGTGTTCCGTACGCTGCGGGCGCTGGCCGGCCGACTGGCCGCGCCGCTGCGGCTTTTGCTGGCGCTGCCGACGCCGCCGCACCGGCCGAGGGTCCGCTCGCGCCGAGCCTCCTCTGACCGCGCTCCGCGCCGTCTCCTTCTCGTTCACGCGATCACTTCGCGGGGCCCGCCCGTGGGGACCGCTGTCGCCTGAGACAGCCGGTCCCCCGGAGCGCCTCCCGCGTGCTCCGGGCTTCGGCCGTACCTCATGTACGGCCGTACCCCCAGCACCGGACCCTGGCCTCGCGCCGGTCCGGATCACGGATGACCCGAGAAGGACACCTGGTGATCACTCCTGTCCTGCCTGTTTCGCGCCGTGGAGGCGAGAAACGGGACGAAGGCAACAGAGCGCTTTCGGCCGACGACTCGATAACGGCCTGGGCGCTGGCCGCCCGGGCCGGCGACCCGGCAGCCGTCGACCACTTCGTCCGAGCGCTGCACCGCGATGTCGTGCGCTTCGTCGCCCACCTGTCCGCCGATCCGCAGGCCGCCGACGACCTCGCCCAGGACACGTTCCTGCGGGCGCTCGGCAGTCTGCACCGGTTCGAGGGGCGCTCCTCGGCCCGGGCCTGGCTGCTGTCCATCGCCCGCCGCGCGGTGATCGACAGCCTCCGGCACGCCGCTGCCCGGCCGCGGTCGAGCGACGCCGCGGACTGGCAGAGCGCGGCGGAACGCGCGCAGCCGTGTGGCCTGCCCGGCTTCGACGACGGCATCGCGCTGCTCGACCTGCTGGCCGCGCTCCCCGACGACCGGCGCGAGGCGTTCGTCCTCACCCAGGTGATGGGACTGCCCTACGCCGAGGCCGCGTTGGTCAGCGACTGCCCGGTCGGAACGGTCCGCTCCCGCGTGGCGCGTGCCCGATCGGCCCTCGTCGCGCTGCTCGCCGAGGCGGAGGACCGGGCCGCCGCCGAGGTCGAGGCGACGACCACGCGGGCCGCCGCCTGACATGCGAAGGGCCGGTGTCCGCTGCGATCGACGGACACCGGCCCTTCGGACCATCCCGACGCGCCGGAAATCGACGGGAGTTCACCCAAGTTCCCGGCGCGGGCCTGGGCCTGGGCATGGGCCCGGGCGGGAGGCGGGGGTCCGCCTCGGCCACCGGCTGCCGGAACCCGCCTCGGCACCTTCGTGGCCCGACGCCTAGACGGACCGGTGGTACTGCTCCGGTACGTGGACCTCGGCCCCGAGCTCGCGCGCCGCGAGGCGGGCGAAGGACGGGTTGCGCAGCAACTCGCGGCCCAGCAGCACCGCGTCGGCCTCGCCGTTGGCGATGATCTTCTCGGCCTGCTCCGCCTCGGTGATGAGACCGACGGCGGCGACGGGCAGCGACGTCTCCCTCTTCACCCGGGTGGCGAACGGGACCTGATAGCCCGGCCCGACAGGGATGTGCCGGCCGCCCGGGACGTTCCCGCCCGTGGAGACGTCGAGCAGGTCCACGCCGTGCTCGTGCAGTCGGGCCGCGAAGCGGACGGTGTCGTCGGCGCTCCAGCCGGCGTTCTCCAGCCAGTCGGTGGCGGATACGCGGAAGAAGAGCGGCTTGTCGTCCGGCCAGACCTCCCGTACGGCGTCCACGACTTCGAGGGCGAACCGCGTGCGGTTCTCGTACGAGCCGCCGTAGGCGTCGGTGCGGTGGTTGGAGTGCGCGGAGAGGAACTCGTTGATGAGATAGCCGTGCGCGCCGTGGATCTCGACGATCTCGAAACCGGCGGCCAGTGCGCGGCGGGCCGCGTCCGCGAACTGCCCCACGATCTCCTGGATGCCGGCGACCGTCAGCTCGTCGGGGACGGGGTGCGTGTCGTCGAAGGGGAGCGGACTCGGGGCGACGGTCTGCCAGCCGTACGCGTCCGGGCCGAGGGGTCCGCCGCCCTTCCAGGGGCGCTCGGTCGAGGACTTGCGTCCACCGTGCCCGAGCTGGACGGCCGGCACCGCGCCCTGTGCGGTGAGGAAGCGTGTGATGCGGCGGAACGCCTCGACCTGGGTGTCGTTCCAGATGCCCAGGTCGTACGGGGAGATCCGGCCCTCGGGGGAGACGGCCGTCGCCTCGACGATGATCAGTCCCGTTCCGCCGGTGGCGCGGGCCGCGTAGTGGGCGAAGTGCCAGTCGTGCGGGGCGCCCTCCGAGGGGCCCTCGGGCGCGGCCGAGTACTGGCACATCGGGGGCATCCACACTCGGTTGGGGATGGTGACGTCGCGCAGGACATAGGGCTCGAAGAGCGCGCTCACGGCCGACTCCATTCGTCGCGGGACCGGGGTACGCTTCGTACGATAAGCATCGTAGTACGGTGAGTGTCAAACTACGACAGGTCTCGTACTATGCAGGCGTCGGGTGAAGTCCCCGGACGAAGACGAAGGTCCCCGGAGAAGTGGAGCCGCCGTGACGACCGCCGCGACCAGTGGCCGTGATCTGCCGCACCCGGTGCGCGAGGAGATCCGGCTTGAGTCGGTGCTGCACGCGCTGTCCGACCCGATGCGGCTCCAGATCGTGTGCGAGCTGGCCGCCGGTGGCGTCGAGCTCTCCTGCTCGGACTTCGTCCTGCCGGTCACCAAGTCCACGACGACGCACCACTTCCGGGTGCTCCGTGAGAGCGGGGTGATCCGGCAGGTCTACCGCGGCACGGCGAAGCTGAACGGCCTGCGCACGGACGACCTCGACGCGCTCTTCCCCGGCCTCCTCGACCGTGTCCTGGAGGCGGCCACCCGGCAGGCCGGGCGCCCCACGCCGTGACGCCCCACGCAGTGACGCCCGACGCCGTGACGTTCACGTCAGGTGACGGGCCACGACAGCCGACGGTGATGTTCCCGGGCGGTCGGGGGAGAGTGCGTGCGGACCGGGGGGCGACCAACGGAGTCGACGGCACCGGACCGCTGGGGCCGACAGAACCGGTGTACGCGGAGCGCGGCTGCCGTACGAGTTGATCCTGCCCGTCGATGGCGGGCGACAGAGACAAAGGGGAACACCCACCCCTTGCCACTCTCAACTTATAGCGCACCAGGGGGCTTGCGGCAAGGCCCGGGTGATGCCGCACAATCACTCGCCGAGGCCACAACCTGCGGAAATGGGAGATTCACCAAGTGCGTGTGCTGTTGTCGGTTTACAGGTCGTGCGGTGATGGCGAAGGGGGAATCGCGCTGCGGTCGAGGCCGTCCGGCGGCGAGGCGCGGGTGGGTGCGCCGGCTGCCTTCGCGGGCACGACCCCGGATCGGAGCCGCTGACATGAACCCCTTGACCACCAGCGCGTTCTGCCTCCCCGACCATCTCGATCCCAAGGCCGACCCGACGCTGATCGGTGCTGACGAACGGCACTTCGCGGCCATCGCGGAGAGCCTCGAGCAGGCGATCGCCGAACTGTCCGACCGTCTCGACGCCGAGCGCAGGGCACCCGGCGGACTCGGCCGCGAGGCGATGGAGCGGGACGCGGAGATCCACCGGCTGACCGCACGTCTGCGCGCCTTGCGCCGCTTCGGTCTCGACCTGTGCCTGGGGCACATCGTCCGCGCGGACGACCCCGAGCCCGTGTACATCGGACGGCTCGGCCTCACCGACACTGACGGCCGCCGGCTGCTGACCGACTGGCGCTCTCCCGCGGCTGAACCGTTCTTCGCCGCGACCCACGCCGACCCGATGGGCCTGACGAGCCGTCGCAGGTATCGCTGGACCCGGGGCCGGATCAGCGACTACTGGGACGAAGTGTTCACCGCCGACGGGCTGGAACAGCACGCGGCGCTCGACGACCAGTCCGCCTTCATTGCCAGTCTGGGCGGCAACCGGTCGGCCCGGATGCGCGACGTCCTCGCCACCATCCAGTCCGACCAGGACGCCATCATCCGGGCGGGATCCCGTGGCGCGCTCGTCGTCGACGGCGGTCCGGGCACGGGCAAGACGGTCGTCGCCCTGCACCGCTCCGCCTACCTCCTCTACTCCGACCCCCGTCTCGGCCACCGTCGGGGCGGCGTGCTGTTCGTCGGTCCGCACCAGCCCTACCTGGCCTACGTCGCCGACGTCCTCCCCAGCCTCGGGGAGGAGGGCGTGCAGACCTGCACCGTGCGGGACCTCGTCGCCGAGGGAGCCGGAGCGAGGATCGAGCCCGACCCGGACGTGGCCCGTCTGAAGTCGTCCGTGAACATGGTGAAGGCGATAGAGAAGGCCGTCCGGTTCTACGAGGATCCGCCCGCCCAGGGAATGACCGTCACGACTCCTTGGTCCGACGTCCGGCTGAGCGCCGACGACTGGGCCGAGGCGTTCGAAGCGGCGGAGCCGGGCATCCCGCACAACGAGGCGCGCGACCTGGTCTGGGAGGCGCTGGTCACGATCCTGATGGACAAGCACGACGGTGACGTCCCGCCCGAGCTGCTCCGCAGGTCGCTGCTGCACGACCGTGAGCTGGTCGGGACCCTGGACCGCGCGTGGCCGCTTCTGGAGGCCGCCGACCTCGTCGGAGACCTGTGGTCGGTACCCGCCTACCTGCGGATGTGCGCTCCCTGGCTCGGCCCCGACGACGTTCGCCGGCTTCAGCGCGCGGACGCCCAGGCCTGGACGGTGTCCGACCTGCCGATCCTGGACGCGGCACGGCAGCGGCTCGGCGACCCGGAGGCGGCACTGCGCACACGCCGGCACGAGGCCTCCGTCGCCGCCGAACGCGAGCGCATGGCCGGCGTCATCGACAACGTGCTCGCCGCCGATGACGACGGTGAGGGCGCCGTGACGATGCTGCGCGGACGGGACTTGCAGGACACTCTGATCGACGAGACCGGACTGCCCGCCGCCGAACCGGACCTGCTCGCCGGTCCGTTCGCCCATGTCGTGGTCGACGAGGCTCAGGAACTGACCGACGCGGAGTGGCAGATGCTGCTGCTGCGCTGCCCGTCCCGGAGCTTCACCATCGTCGGGGACCGAGCCCAGGCCAGGCACGGCTTCACCGAGTCGTGGCAGGAACGGCTCGGGCGGATCGGGCTCGACCGGATCGACGTGGCCCCCCTGACCATCAACTACCGGACGCCGGAAGAGGTCATGGCGGAGGCCGAGTCGGTCATCCGGGCCGCGCTGCCGGACGCCAACGTGCCGACGTCCGTCCGCAGCGCGGGCCTCCCCGTCGTCCACGGATCGACCGCGGAGCTGGACTCGATTCTCGACGACTGGCTTCTCACGCATGCCGAGGGGATCGCCTGCGTCATCGGCGATCCCACGTTCCGGGCGACGCCCCGGGTCCGGTCGCTGACCCCGGAGCTGTCGAAGGGGCTCGAGTTCGACCTGGTCGTCCTGGTCGACCCGGAGGAGTTCGGCGAGGGTGTCGAAGGAGCGGTCGACCGCTATGTCGCGATGACCCGGGCGACCCGGCAACTCGTCGTCCTCACGAGCTCCTGAAGCCGACCGGCACCGCGTGACCGCCGCCTGACGGCCAGATCGACCGGACCCGTGGTGCGCGGGACCCGCCGATCGATCAGGAGGCGCCGCAGGCACGGCGGTTGCCGGTTGTCGGCCTCCCCCGGTGGGCAGGCCGACAACCGGCAGGCGGGAGACCGATCGGCGGGAGACCGATCGGCGGGACGCGACCGACGGCCTAGGCGCCGGACGGGGCGGCCTCGGGCGCGGGTTCGACTCCGGCCTCCGCCGAACTCGCCCTGCCGGGAAGGTGATTGAACAGAAGGTTCAAGGCGATCGCCGTCAGGCACCCGGCGCTGATCCCGCTGTTCATCACCGTCTGGAACGAGTCCGGGAACTTCCCGTAGACCCCCGGCACCCCGACCGGCAGCATGCCGATCGCGACCGAAACAGCCACCACCGTCAGGTTGTTGTTGCCCTTGAAGTCCACTTCGGCGAGCGTGCGCAGACCGCTCGCGGCGACCGTTCCGAACATCACGAGACCCGCGCCGCCGAGCACGGGCGCGGGTATCGCCGCGACCACGGCACCCAGCTTCGGCAGCAGGCCGAGCACGACGAGCATGCCGCCCGCGGCGGCGACCACCCAGCGGCTGCGCACCCGGGTCATGCCGACGAGGCCCACGTTCTGCGCGAACGCGGTGTACGGGAAGGTGTTGAAGACGCCGCCGAGCACGGTGGACAGGCCGTCGGCGCGCAGGCCGTCCGCGAGGGCCCGCGATTCGACCGGGCGGTCGGTCATCTCGCCGACGGCGATGAAGTCACCGGTCGTCTCGGTCATGGTCACCAGGGCCACGACCAGCATCGAGACGATCGCGGAGGCGTGGAACGACGGCGCTCCGAAGTGGAACGGCGTGCTGATCCCGACCCAGTCGGCGTCGCCGACCCCGCCGAAGTCCGTGAATCCGAACGGCACCGCGACCGCGAGTCCCACGGCGATGCCGATGAGGACCGCGACGCGGCTCAGGAAGGCCGGAGCGAACCGCTGTACGCCGATCACCACGGCCAGGACGAAACCGGCGAGCGCCAGGTTCTTCGGCTCCCCGAAGTCCTTCGAGCCGACGCCTCCCGCGGCCCAGTTACCGGCCACCGGCAGCAGCGAGACTCCGATGATCAGGATGACCGTGCCCGTGACCAGCGGCGGGAAGAAGCGCAGCAGCCTTCCGAAGACCGGGGCGAGCAGGACGATCGCGAGGCCCGCGACGATCACCGAACCGTAGATCGCGGGCAGTCCGCCGTCCGTCGTACCGATGAGCACCATAGGGGAGACGGCGGCGAAGGTGCACCCCTGCATGATCGGCAGTCGTACCCCGAAGCGCCAGAAGCCCACGCACTGGATCAGCGTCGCGATTCCGCACACGAGCAGGTCAGCGGTGATCAGGTAGGCCAGATCGGCGGGGGAGAGCTTCATCGCGCCGCCCACGATCAGCGGAACGGCCACCGCGCCCGCGTACATCGCGAGCACATGCTGAAGTCCGAAGGCGGCCAGCCGGCTTACAGGTGGAACCTCGTCGACGGGATGCACGGGAGCGGTGGTTGCCATGGGCACTCCAGAGGGCTGCGGGAGAGGGGAAGGGTCCGCGCGACACGTGTTCGCCCGGACAGCACGAGACCGTAGAGGGTTTAAACAGTTTGTTGATTTCCGGTCTGTTGCCGATATGTGTCATGCCCACGGAACTGCCACGGACTCCGCTACGGCCCCGCGCGACGCGCCGGAGACCGACCGCGCCACGACAGCTTTGCGTCGACCGGACGCCGGCCCCGCCTTGCCCTCGCCGGGTTCACCAGGTCCTCGCCGGGCCCTCGCCGGGTCCTCGCCGGGTCCTCGCCGGGTCCTCGCCGGGTCCTCGCCGGGCCCTCGCCGGGTCCTCGCCGGGTCCTCGCCAGGTCCTCGCCGGGCCCTCGCCGGGTCCTCGCCGGGCCATCGTCGGGCCCTCGTCGGGCCGTGGCTGGGTCCGCGTCAGGCTCCCGCCGTCCCTGCCGCCGTCCACAGTGCGTCCCAGTCGGGAAGCTTGACGACGCGGCGGCCCAGTTCGGCTCCGAGTTCCGCCTCGGCCCGCTCGATGGCCTGCCACCCGGCCCATTCGACCGGTCGTACCCCCTCGGCCCGCAGCGTCGCCAGCGGATCTTCGGCGACCTCTCGTCGTACGAGCGCGGGGGCGTCCTCCAGCAGGGAGGCCACCGTCTCCTTGGCGCACGGGCGATTGGTTCCGATGACCCCGGTCGGGCCGCGCTTGATCCAGCCCGCCACGTACTCGCCCGGCGCCACCACGCCGTCCCGCAGGACCCGCCCCGCCAGCTGCGGCACCGTGCCGCGGCCGGGGTCGAACGGCAGCCCCTCCAGCGGCACCCCGCGATAGCCCACCGAACGCAGCACCAACTGGGCCTCGATGTCCTCGAATCGGCCGGTTCCCGTCACCCCGCCCGCTCCGTCCGGCACCGTCCGCTCGAAACGCACCGCGCCCACGCGCCCGCCGTCGGCGAGGAGTTCGACGGGGCGCAGGAAGAAGCGCGGGCGGATCAGACGCGGGCGGCCCAGCGGCGCGGCCGCCGCCCATCCCCGGAGCACCTCCACGTTGCGGCGCTGCGCGGCGGGCAGTCCCGACGGATCGAGATAGGCCGGATCGAATGCCAACTCCGCCTCGTCCACCACGATGTCGGCCTCGGGCAGGGAGCCCAGCTCGCGCAGTTCCTTGGTGGTGAAGCGGGCCTGCGACGGTCCGCGCCGCCCGACCATGCTGATCTCGGTGACCTCGCTCGCGGCCAGTGCGTCGAGCGCCGCCTGCGGCATGTCGGTGGGGCTCAGCTCGGGTGCGCCGCGGGCCAGGATCCGGGTGACGTCGACGGCGACGTTCCCGATGCCGATGACCACGGCCGAGCGCGCGCCGCGCACGAATCCGTCGGCCACCGAGTCGGGATGCGCGCTGTACCAGGACACGAACTCGGTCGCCGACCAGCTGCCGGGCAGGTCCTCACCGGGCACGCCGAGATGACGGTCGGTGGCGGCGCCCACGCAGTACACGACCGCGTGATACAGCTCCCGCAGCCGGGCCACCGGCACCCCGCCCGGGCCCACCTGGACACCGCCGAGGAACCGCACCCGCTCGTCCTCCAGCACGGTCCGCAGATTGTTCTGGAGCGACTTGATCTTCTCGTGGTCGGGTGCCACGCCGTAGCGCACCAGGCCGTACGGGCAGGGCAACCGGTCCAGGACGTCGACCCGGACGTCGGGCGGTCCGCTCCGCTGGACAAGACCCTGCGCGCTGTAGACCCCACTGGGCCCCGAGCCGACGACGGCGACATGCAGCACTGCGGAACTCCTCACCCGAGGGATCAGGAAGATCGCTGACAGGACATCGCTGGTGCTTCCAGGATCGCACCACCGGTGCTCCGCTGACAGGGTGCGGTGCGTGGTGTCTGCGTGCGTGTCCGTTCGTATGGAATGTGATGATGCGGTTACGTTCCGTATGTGCTGGAAGCATCGTTTCTCAATCTGTCCGACCGCTGCCGCACGGACGGCGCGGTGTCCGTGCGGCCGGCCTGGGAGGTGCGGGAGTCCGAGGCCGGGGCCACGTCCTGGTTCGACGTCCGGCTGGCCTTCACCGACGGTGCCCGGGTCGATCTGCTCGCCGTGCTGTCGGACGCGGGCCTGTCGATCGAGGACGTACGCGCCGAGCCGCCCCTCTCGCTGGACGACCTGGCGGCGGTCGCCGACTGGATCGAGGAGCCGCTGTTCGAGGCGTGCGGGAGCGGCCTCGGCCCCGGTCCCGACCAGGAGCGCGAGAGTCAGGCGCGTCGCGCCCGGCCCGCCTGGCCGCGCGGGGTCGAGGGCCGGCTGCTGGTCGCGCGGGAGTACCGGGCGGCGCAGGAGGACGGCGTGGACCCGGTGCTCGCCGTCATGGGCGCCACCGGACACAGCCGCCGCAAGTCCCTGAGGCTGATCGCGGGGGCGCGTGACGCCGGGTTCCTGACGCCCCGGCACGCCCGCCGGTGACACCGTCGACGGGCGGGCCCCTCAGGACATCTCGCGCATCCTGGTGATCTCGCTCGTCTGCTGCGCGATCACGTCGTCGGCCATCTCCTCGATCTGGATGTTGTTGCCCTGGGCCTTCACCTCCGTGGCCATGGTGATCGCCCCGTCGTGATGCGTGATCATCAGCTTGAGGAAGAGCCGGTCGAAGGTCTTCCCCTTCGCCGCCCGTAACTCCTTGAGCTGGGCCTTGGTCGCCATGCCGGGCATGGCGGCGTGCTCGTGTCCCTGGGCGGTACCGGCGTCGTCGTGCGCCTCGAGCCAGCTCTTCATGGTGGTGATCTCCGGCCCCTGCGCGGCCGTGATCCGCGCGGCGATCCGCTTCACATCGCCCGACTTCGCCCGGTCCGGGGCCAGTTCGGTCATCTCCAGGGCCTGGGTGTGATGCGCGATCATCATCCGCGCGTAGGCGAGGTCCGCGGAATTGGGGGAGTCGTCGTCCGCACGCCGCTCGGCCGCGTCCTTGGCGGAGAGTGTTTCGGCCGCTTCTCCGGGCTTGCCGGGCGCGATCACCGAAGGTCCTCCGGTCTCCGCGGACTCGGCCCCGGAGCCGGAGTCGCAGCCTGCCAGCGCGAGCACGGCGGCGACCAGCGACGCCGTGACCAGGGACGTACGGGACGTATGACCAGCGAGCACAGCGGCCTCCTGCGGCACACGAATCGGCGGGCATCTCACGAGTGTTGATAACCGTCCTGGCGCCTGCCCGAACGTGACTGATCAAAAAACGTTCGTTGCGGGTACGTTGCCATCTGTTGATCTGCCCATGGTGCGGACGATACTTCAGGGGTCCGTGAACCGTTCAACTGCGAACGGCTACAAGGGAGAACACAGTGACCCTGTTGAACAACCCCCGAACGCGGCACAGACGACTGGGAGTTGCCGTAGCCGCGGCCGGACTTCTGGCCGCGCTGTTAACGGCCGGCCCGGCGGCCGCCACCCCCGACCCCGGGGACGGGCCCACCGCGCGGCAGCAGATCTCCAAGAGCGACGAGGCCGAGGCGAGGGCGGCGATCGCGAGCGGCGAGATACCCGGGACGGACGAGGTCGTCCACTCCGACAACATCGAGCACCTCGCCAACGTTCCCAAGGAGGCCTTCACCGGCCTCAATTCGGACCTGGCCTTCCAGGGCCGGTACGCGTTCGCCGGCAACTACGACGGCTTCCGCATCTTCGACATCAGCGACCCGAAGGCTCCGAAGACGGTCGCGCAGGTACTCTGCCCCGGCTCGCAGAACGACATCTCCGTCTCCGGAGACCTGCTCTTCGTGTCGACCGACTCCTCGCGCAGCGACAACTCCTGCGCCAGCACCTCGCAACCCGCGACGGAGAAGTCGTCGTGGGAGGGCATGAAGATCTTCGACATCAGCGACAAGGCGAACCCGAAGTACGTCGCCGCCGTCGAGACGTCCTGCGGCTCGCACACCCACTCGCTGGTGCCCGAGCGCAAGAACGTCTACATCTACGTCTCCTCGTACTCGCCGAGCGCCACCTTCCCCGACTGCCAGCCCCCGCACGACGGCATCTCGGTCATCAAGGTCCCGCGCAAGGCCCCCGAGAAGGCTGCCGTGGTGAGTTTCCCCGTGCTCTTCCCGGGCGAGGGCCCGGACGGCGGCGGGAACCCGGGCGGGCCCACCAACCCGGGCGTCTCCAAGACCACCGGCTGCCACGACATCACGGTCCTGCCGTCGAAGGACCTGGCCGCGGGCGCCTGCATGGGCGACGGCATCCTGTTCTCCATCAAGGACCCGGAGAACCCGAAGGTCATCGACCAGGTCGAGGACAACGTGAACTTCGCGTTCTGGCACTCGGCGACCTTCAACCAGAAGGCCGACAAGGTCGTGTTCACCGATGAGCTGGGCGGCGGCGGTGCGGCCACCTGCAACGCGGCGATCGGTCCCAACCGCGGCGCCGACGGCATCTACGACATCGTCGGCAAGGGCGACCACCGCAAGCTCGTCTTCAAGAGCTATTACAAGATTCCCCGCCACCAGGCCGACACCGAGAACTGTGTGGCCCACAACGGCTCGCTGATCCCCGTCAGGGGCAAGGACCTCATGGTCCAGGCCTGGTACCAGGGCGGCGTCTCCGTCTGGGACTTCACCGACTCCGCGAACCCCAAGGAGATCGCCTACTTCGAGCGCGGCCCGCTGTCCACGGACACCCTCCAGATCGGCGGATCCTGGTCGGCGTACTACTACAACGGCTACATCTACTCGAACGACATCGCCAAGGGCTTCGACGTCCTGAAGCTCAGCGACCGGCGCACGGATCCGGCCAAGCGGGTCCACCTGCGCGAGCTCAACGTCCAGACGCAGCCGGACTACTTCGACTGACCGTCCTGCGGTTCCGGTTCGGTCGCGAAGAAGCGGGACAGATCCGTCTCGCGGGTGCCGCCGGACGCCTCGGCGTCCGGCGGCACCCCCATCTCCCAGTCCAGCCGGTACCGCTTGAACAGCTCGGCCCGCAGCACCGGAACGCTCATCGGCACCCCCGGGACCAGCGCCGCGTACACCGCGCCCATGAGCAGTGCGCGCAGCATCGGGTAGTCGTTCGTGACCTGCTGCGAGCCGTACCGTGCGACGGTGTCTCCGAGGAGCTCGGAGAGCCGCCGCTGCTCGGGGCACTGCACGAACCCCTCGGCCTGGAGCAGTCCGGCCATGTGCTGCCGCATCAGCACCGGCTGGTCCTGGGTGAGGCCCAGGATCGCGTCGATGGCCCGCGCCATCCGCTCCCTGCCGTCCTCGGTGCGCGGCTCGCGTTCGAGGGCCTCCTCCAGCGTGCGGTGCATCAGCCGGTGCACCGCGGACTGCAGGAGCTGTCGTTTGCCGGGGAAGTAGTACGACACGAGCCCGCGCGCCGAGCCCGCGCGATCGGCGATGTCCCCGAGCGTCGTGGCGTCGTAGCCGCGCTCGCTCACCAGCTCCACCGCGGCCTGCAGCAACCGTTCCCGGGAACGCCGCCGCAACTCTTCATTGACCGAGGCGCTTCGCGGGGACATGCTGTAACTCCTGCGTTGACTGGCTGCCAGCCAACTATACTCAACGCGTCCGGAGCAAGACCCTCCGCGGGTCGGTCCGGGCTGCCGCCGACCTGGGGCGACGCGGGGGATCGCCTCAGGTCGGACGCGCGGCAGCGCGCGGCCGTGGAGCTGTGCGATCGCCTGCCGGCCACCGGCTCATGAACCGGCCTCCCGCTCCGCGCCCGCCTCCCCGTAGGACGGTCGCCGGTAGGTCGCGAGATGGACGCGCCACCAACTCGTGACCATGTACCAGCCGACCGACAAGCTCAGCAGCACGTTGCCGACGAGGGTTTCCCGGTCGTGGCTGCGGGCCGCGTTGTACAGGGCGGCGGCGGTGACGTACGTGAGCAGGCTGGCGAGGAGAATCCAGAACGCTGTCTTCATTGCGGACCTCGGAAGTGTGCGGCGGGGGCGCCAACTTAGCCATGGCCAACGCATTTGGGACCCATTGCACTCTCTTGGTCTTCTCTTGACCGGGCCGGGTCGCTTGGGACCGGAAGCCAGCGGTTCCGCGTCGAGATGCCTGGCGCGTTGTGATCTCGGAGCGCGAACAGCCGTTCCCGGGCTGACGTGGGCGTTCGTATGCCGGCCTCGCCTGCCGGGGCGGTGCGGGCGATCGCCCCGGATCGGACGCGCGGCTGCGCGGACGGTCGCCCGGGGCCGCTTTCCATCACTCGCAGCCGCCCCGAGTCCTCTTTAGAGTGGGCTGGAGCCCCGAGGAGGATTACGGACATGGATCAAGATCAGATCCTGGCCAGGATCACGGCGATGGTGGACGACGAGCGGCGGCTGCGCGACGCGCTCGCGGCCGGGCAGATCGACGGCGCCACGGAGCACGCGCGGCTCGGACAACTGGAGCGCGATCTCGACCAGTGCTGGGACCTGCTGCGCCAGCGGCGCGCGAAGTCCGAGTTCGGCGAGAACCCGGACGAGGCACAGGTGCGTCCGTCGTCGCAGGTCGAGGGCTATCAGGGCTGACGCCGGAGCCTCCCGGCCCGCGTGTCACGAGGGCCGCTGGGCGCGCCGCCGAGCGCCCAGCGGGCGGCGACTGCGAAGGCCTTCGACGGAGGCGCCCGCACCAGGGTGTCGCAGCCGGCGAGGCCCGCCGGCCGTCCGCCCTCTCCTGAGACCCTGGCCCGCCGTGTCAGTCCGCCAGGTCGAGAACCGGCCGCAGGCCGTCCGGGCGATCCGCCACCGGCAGATGGTCCACGAAGTGCACCGCGCACCCCAGGGCCGCCGCACCGCCGTCCGCCCGCCGGTCGTCGCCGACCATCAGGGCGTCCGCCGGAGCGACGCCGAGTTCGGCGCAGGCGATCGCGAAGAGCCGCGGATCCGGCTTCTGGATGCCGTGCTCGTACGACAGGACGTACGTACCGACGTACGGGTCGAGACCGTGCTCGCGGAAGACGGGCCGCAGGTCCCAGCCGATATTGCTGACCACCCCTACCGCGAGGCCCCGCTCGCGGAGCGCGCCGAGCACCTCGGCGGCGTCGGGATAGGGCTTCCAGGCGGCGGGCCTCATATGGCGGTCGTAGAGCGCGTCGTGCAGACGGGGATCGGGCAGCGGCACCTGCCGGGAGAGGCCGGTGAACGCCGCCCTGTGCTCCTCGGCGCTCCGGTCGCGCACCTCCCATGGCGCCGCGAGGTGCGCCGGCACCGGCCGGACCGGGTGGGCACCGCCCGGGAGCGCGCCCGCCGACTCCAGATCCCGCGCCTTCTGGGCCAACTCCCGCTCCGGGAGCGTGTGACCGGTCTCCGCGAGCACCGCGCGCAGCCATGCTTCGGTGGGCTCGACTCGGAAGAGGGTTCCGGAGAAGTCGAAGAGCACGCCCTTGATCGTCATGAGGGCAATCCTTCGCGGCGCGGCCGGTGCCGGTCAAGGCGGCCTCGGTCGCCCCACCGTTCGTATGCCGCCACCGACAGGGCGACGATCAGGGCACCGATGAGCCAGCCGCCCACGACGTCGGACACCCAGTGGACGCCGAGCCAGACGCGGGTCAGTCCGACCCCCGCGGCGCTCATGACGGCCAGAGCCAGTGCTGTACGACGCAGGGCGCGCCCTGCGTCGTACAGGCGCAGCAGCCACAGCAGGAGGCCGCAGGCGACGGTGACCGTCAGGGCGTGGCCGGAGGGGAAGGCCGCGTAGTGGGCGGAGTCGACGGGGTCGGGCCAGACCGGGCGCTCGCGTCCGACCGCCGCCTTCATCCCTTGCTGGACCAGTGTGCCGAGCGCACACGTGGCCACCACCCACAGGGCCGGTCCCCAGGCCGAGTGGCGCCAGAGCAGCCACACCACGGCTCCCGCGCTCAGTGCTCGCATCGTCCAGGGGTCCCACACCCAGTCCGTCAGGATCCGGAAGCCGTGCGTGACGCCCGAGGCGTCGACCGCCCAGATGTGCGTGGTCCGGGCGATGCCGGCGTCGAGGCCGATCAGCGGGTCCCAGGAGAACGCGACGAGCAGGAGAAGGACGACGACGACCGGGGCCAGCGCGGCCGCTGTGAGCACCGCCGCGCGGGCGCCCGGCGTGGGGGAGTTCATGGAACGATCCTCGCCGACCCGATCCGCGCGAGGTCGAACGTTGCCGCACAGAGGCTCATGGGCGGCCCGCCCCACACATCCGCGGCCGCCCTCGCACGGATCCGACCCGCCCACGGAGCGCGGCGCCGCCCACGGAGGCGCAGGTGACACCGGCGCCGCAACTGCTAGCCCAGTGCTCGCAACCCCGGCACGAACGCCACCAGGACCGGGACCACCGGCACCAGCGCGGCAGCCGCCGTCAGTTGCAGCCGACGGGCCGCGGTGAGCCGGTGCCGGGGAGTGAGGAGGCGGTCGACCCGCTGCGGGACATGCGCGCCCGGGGTCGGGCAGGGGCCGAACACGCCCCGGTCCTCGTTGAGTTCGACGAGCGCCAGAGCGATCGTGAGCCGGCCGAAACGGTGCGACGCCACATCGTCGGCGGCGAGTTCGACCAGTCGGTGCATCTCGTCGCGGAACGCGGCGAAGACGGGCACCTGGGGGAAGCCGTTGGCCAGCGCGGCCGAACAGTGCAACAGCCAGTCGTGCCGGGCCCGAGCGTGCCCCTGCTCATGGGCGAGCACGGCGTCCAGCTGGCGCCCCTTGAGGCGACGCAACGCGGCGGTGGTGATGACCAGTTGGGGAGCCGCGCCGGGCAGCCACCAGGCGTCGGGGCGCTCTCCCTCGAGGACGACGAGACGATCGGCTCCGGACTCCTCGCCGGGCAACAACGGGGAGTGCACCAGGAGTTCGGACCGGCGCTGCCGACGGCGCAACCGCGCCCGGGTGATCTCGCGGGCCAGCATCGCCGCCGTCCAGGCGCCGCCGCACGCGAGCGCCACGGCGGTGGTGGCGGCCCAGGGGCTTCCCGCGCTCAGCGCGTAGGCGTCCACGACCGACGCCGGTGCTCCGCCGAAGACATGGCCGCGCACGACCGCCCAGGCGGCGGACGCGCTGAGCGTCATCGACAGGGCGCAGCACAGCAGAACACCCGCCACGACGCATTGCCACACCCACAGGGCGACCACCGGTTCCCGGTCCGGCCAGTCCGCCCGGGCGAGCAGTCGCGGAGCGACCACGGCGGCCAGGGCGCCGAGCAGCAACAGTGCCGCGGGGACCATCATGGGCCGAAGCCTATGAGCGGGGCGTCGCCGCTGGATACGGGCAGCGACGCCAAGTGACGTACGCCACGGCTTCGGATCAGAGCGTGACCAGCATCGCCAGCATCGAGATTCCCATCGACAGGCGGCAGGCCTGGGAGAGTTCGGGGCGGTCGCCCCAGCCGACGGCGCGCGGTCCCCCGCCCGAGGCGACTGTCCCCGACGCGACGGCCAGGGGCAGCAGGCGGACACCCGAGCGGAGTACGTAGCCGGTGAAGTAGAGCAGGAGCACTCCGGTGAGGACGGGGACGCCGGCGCCGCCGTGGACGTGGTGCGCCGGGGAGGTGGTCATCACGGCCGCCATGTAGACCATCGCGAAGGCGCCCATCAGATGGTGCAGGTGGTGCCGGCTGCTCCTGGCCGCCCGGACCGCGCGCAGCGCGGCGACGCCGAAGACGACCGCGCAGGTGAGCCAGACCCAGCGCGGCGGGGACGCCACGGCCGCGGGTACGGCCATCGCGGCCATGCCGAACCCCATGAGCGCCTCGCCGCCCGCGGTGCGGCGCTGTTCCTCGACCGGGCTGCGCATCCGCAGCAGGCAGTAGGCCCCGGTCGCCGCGCACAGTGCGACGAGCAGCCAGCCGGGCGAAGCCGGTCCGTGCACCGTGTACCTCCCCGTTCGACGATGTCGGACACGCGATGCCGGTGGGCGGTGCGGGTCGGGCTCCGCCGGACATCGGCCAGTCGGTCAGGGCATGCCCCAGGAGGTCGGTGCGCATACGAGCGCAAGGGTGTACACGGGGGAGCGTGCGGGAGTGCACCGCAGGTGGGAGTGATGGTGAGCGAAATGCTTTACAGATAAAACACCTGCTAAGGTTAAAGGTATGAGCAGTGCGACCCCTTCCGTCCCCTCGCGTGCACGCCGCCTTCCGCTGGCCGGTGTGCTGCGCCTCGGCCGGCCCTCCGACATCTGGTTCAAGCCCGCCCTGAGCGTCGTCGGCGCGGTCGCCCCGCCGAATCTGACGCTGCTGGCGCTCGGCCGTCTGGACCTCGCGATGTACACCATGGCCGGGTCGCTCTGCGCGCTCTACGCCCACAACCGTCCCTACGCGGCCCGGGCCCGCGCCCTCGCCTGGGTCGTCGTCGGGATGCTCACCGGGCTCGGCGTCGCCCTGGTCGCGGCCTCGCTCACCACGAACGCCGTCGTGCTGGTCACCGTCGGCGCGCTGCTGGCCGCCGCCCAGAAGGCCCTGTGCGACGCCACCCGCATCGGCCCGCCCGGCCACGTGGTTCTCGCCTTCATCTCCTCGGCGTCCCTGTTCGTACCGCAGACCCTCGGTCAGGTGCCGGGCCATCTCGCGCTGGGCGCGACGGCGGGCGCCTGGGCGTGGATCGTGGGCATGGCCCCCGGGCTCGTCCGCCCGCACGGCCCGGAGCGGCGTGCCACCGCACACGCGCTGAACGCCGCGGCGGTGTCCGCCGGGGCGCCGGACGACCCCCGTGCCCGCGCCGCCGCGGCCGCCGCCGCGCACGCCGCCTGGCAGTCGCTGCTGTCCACGGGTGCCCGCTCCGCGGCCCGGCGCGCCCTCGAACGGCTCGTCGTGCGCGCCGAGGTGGCGATCGCCGCACCCTCCGAGACGGACCCCGGGCGGTTGCGCGGCTGGGCCCGGGACCTGGCCGGCACGGGACCCGTCCCGCGCCCCGACGGCCTCGGGGACGCCGCCGACGAACTGCTCGGTGTCGAGGCCGCTCTCGTCTCCATGGAACAGTCGCTGCTCAGCCGCCTCGGCCCGCTCGCCCCCATCGCCCTGCGCACCGCGCTCGGCTGCGCCCTCGCCGGTTACGTCTCGCTCGCGCTCGGCGTCGGCCGCCCCTACTGGGCGCTGGTCACCGCCGCCTCCCTCTATCAGGCCAACGTCACCCTGACCTGGAGCCGGGGTGTCCAGCGCGTGGTCGGCAACCTCCTCGGCGTGCTGGCCTTCGCCGCCCTCGCCCCGCTCGCCCATGTCGGCCAGGCGGCCCTCGTCCTGTGCTGCCTCGCCCTGAACTTCGGTGCGGAGGCGCTGATCGGCCGCAACTACTGGCTCGGCAGCGTCTGTGTCACCCCCATGGCCCTGCTGATCACCGAGTTCGCGCGCTCCCAGCAGCCAGGAGAACTGATCACCGCCCGGGTCCTGGACACCCTCGTGGGCGCGCTGGTCGGCTTCGCCGCCGCCGTCGCCGTCACCAACCGGAGGGCCGGCGACCGCATCGAAGGCGCGCTTTCCAAGGTGGAGCGCGCCCAGGAACACGCCGCCGGACTGCTGGCCGAGGAGCGCCCGGAGCCCGGCGCCCTGGAGGCCGCCCGACGCGGTCTCTCTGCCGCCGTCGTGGACCTGCGCTCCGCCGCGGACGCCGCGGCCGGCGAATGGTGGCAACGCGCCTTGCCGGAGGAGCGGGTGATGCGGGCCGAGCAGGCCGGACACCGTACGCTCGCGGCGACGGTACGACGCCAGGGACTGCACTGCTGGGAGGGCGCACAGGCATGACGACAGCGGACGGGCGGAGCGCGGCGGACGGCGACCCGGCGACGGACCGGGCGGTGCCCGCCGACACGGTGGCGGCCGTGGTGCGCCAGTGGGAGACCGTACGGCCGGATCTCGACACCGGGCCCATGGAGGTCATCGGACGGGTCAACCGCTGTGCCGCGCTCCTTCAGCAGGCGGAGGACGCGCCGCTGCGCCGGGCCGGGCTCACCCGCCCCGAGTTCGACGTGCTCGGGACGCTGCGCCGTACCGGGCACGAGCTGACCCCGAGCGAGATCGCCCGGGAGACCTTCTCCTCGGGTGCCGCCGTCACCAAGCGGCTCAAGCAGCTGACGGAGCGCGGTCTGGTCGAGCGGCGCGGTGACACGCGTGACCGCCGGGTCGCGCACGTCCGGCTGACCGACGCGGGACGCGAACTGGTCGACGACGTCCTCCCCGATCAACTCGCCTACGAGACGAAGGTCCTGTCCGGGGTCGACCGCGATCGGCAGCGTGAACTGGCCCTGCTCCTGGGCGAGTTGCTCGGGCAGCTCGAAGGCCGCCTGAGGCTGCCGCGCGCCTGACGCCGTTCCGGCCGCTCCGGCCCCGACGTGGCACCTCGTGCGCGCCGCCCCGCACCGTTTTTGTGCGGTCCGCCGCTGTCCGGGCCCAGGCCGACCATTGACATGCTTCGCGGTCCCTCCTACGTTCGGCCGCATCGGTTCGGCCATTCGGTCTACGTGCGAGATATCGAACTCGGCTGTAGGGCTCTGGGGCTCTGGGGCGCCGAGGCCGCGGGGACGGGAGGCGGCGTGACGCTCACCATCGACCTGGGGACCGACACCGGGCCCTTCCACGGCGGTGCGAGCGGCACCCTCTACGGCCTGTACGGCGACGGCGTGCCCAGCCGCAACGTCGTCGAGGGCATGTACCTCCGCACGGTGTCCACCAAGGCCCAGGACGGCGCCCAGCACCCGGGCGCCGACGCGCTCGACATCCTGGCGCCCTTCGTCGGCTGCGGCGGCCGGGACGTCTACGTCTACCTGACCGACATCTACCGCGGCTTCCCCTACGAATGGCCGGGTGCCACCGGGGAGGAGCGGCTCGCCGGGTATCTGGCCCTCGTCGAGAAGCAGGTGCGGCAGGTCCGGACGGCCGGCGCCCTCGCCTCCCATGTCGTGTACGTGCCGTTCAACGAGCCCGAAGGGAACATGTTCGGCACGGGCGAGTGGAGCTACGACCGGGTCTCCTGGCGCACCGACCCGCGTCACTACTTCGCCGCCTGGAAGGACGCCGTCCGGCTCATCCGGCGCCTCGATCCCGACGCGCGGGTCGCTGGCCCCAACACCAGCCTCCTGTACGACGAGGTCAGGGGCTTCCTGGAGTTCGCCGCGGCCCACGACGTACTGCCCGACGTCATCACCTGGCACGAACTGTCCACGCCCGACGCGGTCCGCGCGAACGTCGCCCGGTACCGCCGAACGGAACGGGACCTCGGGATCGGCCCGTTTCCCGTCAACATCAACGAGTACGCGCACAACCGCCACTTGTCCGTACCGGGCCGGATGGTGCAGTGGATCTCCGCCATCGAGGAGGCCAAGGTCGACGCCGACATGGCGTACTGGAACATCGACGGCAACCTCAACGACTCGGTGGTCGAGGCGAACAAGGGCAACGGCCAGTGGTGGCTGTTCAACGCCTACGGCCGGATGACCGGCCGCACGGTCCGGGTGACCGCGCCGCGGCCCGACGTCCCGGACACCCTCCAGGGCGTGGCCACGCTCGACCCGGACAAGCGGCAGGTCCGGGTGCTGTTCGGCGGTGAAGGCGGAACCCGGGACCTCGTCCTGACGAACGTCCCGGCCGGGATCTTCGGCGAGACCGTGCACCTGCGGCTCCACGAGATCCCCTGGACCGGCCAAGTCGGGCCATCCGCACAGCCGTTGCGCCTCCGGGACTGCGAAGTGGCCGTGACGGAGGGCCGGGTGGTCCTGCGGGTGACCGGCCTCGACCCGATGTCCGCCTACGAGGTCATCGCCTCGCCGGGCGGCCGGGGTGCCGTTCTCGCGCCGCCTTCGGTCGGGCACCGGCGGACCTACGCGGCCGAGAACGCCGGCTGCGCGGGGACGGGTTGCACGAGGAACGGACCCGAAGGCCCGGTCGCGGACGTCGAGCGGTTCGCCTCCTTCGGCACCCACCACATCGGCGGTCTGCGCACGGGCTCCGACGCGGTGCTCGCCTTCGAGGTCGAGGCCCCGCGGGACGGGACGTACGACCTGACGGTGTTCGCGAACTCGTACAACCTCGACGAACTGGTCCGGGAGCAGGGGCCGACCCATGTCTTCCTCCGCGTCGACGGCCGGGAACCGCGGGAACTGCGGCTGCCCCTCGCCTACAAGCGGGGGGTCTGGGGCCGCACCGACACCCGGGTCCGGCTGACCGCGGGCCGGCACGGCATCACGCTCGCCGCCCAGGACCCCGACCTCGGCGAGACCAGAGGTGACGCGAGCATCGACAGGATCGAACTGGCGCTGCGCGACGAGCACGTGGACGCACCCGCGCTGTACGAGGCCGCGTACGCCGTCCTCGACGGCGGCGCGCGGGTGAGTCACACGCACAAGGGAGCCGCCGGACCCGGTGCCGCCGTACTGCCCGCCGGCGGCACCGCCACGTTCTGGGTGCACGCCGACGGCGACGGCGAGGCGACCGTGACGGTCGGTCAACTGGGGGAAGGGGAGGGCACCTTGACCGTCAACGGCGAGAATCTGGGGAGTTCGGCGAACCTGCGGCGTCCCGGGGCGCGGACAGACATCCCGCTCTTTCTGGCCGGGGGTGTCAACAAGCTTACGGTCACCGCGACTTCGGACCGGATCGTCCTGGACCGGCTGCTCGTCGGATCCGGAAAGGGCGCTCTGAGGTCCACCGTGCATCCCGCTGAGGAGGGCGTGGTGACGGGCACCGCCCACGTGACGGGCGCCCACGGTCTCGCCACCGGCGGAAAAGCCGTCGACGGCATCGGGGGAGGAGCCGCCAACGCGCTCACCCTCACCGTCACCGCCGCCCGCGCCGGCCGCCACGCCCTCACCGTCCGCTACTCCAACGGCGAACAGGCACCGGCGACCCACTACAACCCGGACCCGGTCTGCCGCCACGCGGACCTCTTTGTCAACGGGAAGCCGGCGCGGCGCGTGCTCTTCCCCACCACGTTCCACCTCAACGCCTTCTGCGACCTCACCGTCCCGGTGACCCTGCGGGAGGGCCCCAACACCCTCACCTTCACCGCCGACGCCCCGCCCGACCGCGACCGCACCCGTCCCCACCCGGACCGGCACCGCGGCGCCCACGCCCCCGTCATCGACCAGGTCACGGTGACGCCGGTCGCCTGACGTCCCTTCGGCACACCTTCCGCGACAGCGGCTCGCTCGTCATTCGTCCTCGGGCGACGCGTAGATCCCGAAGGCCGCGCCCTGCAGGTCCCGCGCGACGGCGATGCGCCGGCCGTGGCCTTGCGACACGGGCTCCATCAGCAGGTGGCCGTCGGCCATGAGCACCGCGTTCGCCGTGGCGTCCACGTCCTCGACGGCGAAATAGGGCAGCCAGTGCGAGGGGACCTCGTGCGGGAAGTTCTCGTCCATCGTGATCATGCCGCCGAAGTCGGCTCCGTCGATCCCCCACTGCGGGTAGCTCTCCGACGCTCGCACGGTCCAGCCGAACACCGTCGTGTAGAACTCCGTCACCCGGTCCGGGGCCCGGGTCAGGAGTTCCACCCAGCCGAGCGCGCCCGGCGCGTTGAACAGCCCCGCACCGGAGAAGGCCCGTGCCTGCCACATCTGGAAGGCGGCGCCGCCCGGGTCGAAGGCGACCGCGAACCGGCCCACGTCGAGCACGTCCATCGGGGCGAGGACGATGGTCCCGCCGGCGGCCCGCACGGCCTCCGCCGCCGCGTCCGCGTCGTCGACGGCGAAGGACACGTTCCACGCGACGGGCTGCGACTCCTGGTAGAGCGGGGTGATCGCGGCGACGGCCGCGTCCCCGATGTGCGCGACCGTGTACCCGCCCGCCTCCTGGCGCGGATCCGTCTCCGGGCGCCAGCCGAACAGATCGGCGTAGAAGCCCTTGGCGCTCTCCAGATCGCTGGTGCCGAGCTCCGTCCAGCAGGGTCCGCCGGTCACCGGCCTGTCGAGCTTCATGAGGTTCCTTCCGCAGCGAGCCCCCTCAGCACGCTAAGCCCGCCACGGAGCACCGGCCAACCGGACGCCGCGTCCGGCATGCGGTCACCGCCCGCCCGGCGCCGTGCTGGACACCGTATAGGCCCCATATAGCGACCGAACCCACGCTCGACTCACTCGAACGAATGAGGGGGCTCGGACATGGGGCGGGACGGGAGCGCGACACGAGTGGCGGTGGTGACCGGCGGGTCGCGGGGCATCGGACGCTCGGTCGCCGTACGGCTGGCGCAGGACGGTTTCGACGTGGCGATCTGCTACCGGTCGGACGAGGCGGCGGCGCAGCTCGTGGCGAAGGAGATCGAGGACGAAGGCAGCAGGGCGCTGGCCCGCAGGGTCGACGTGGCCGTCCGCCAGGAGGTGCAGGAGTTCGTGTCCGCCGTGGAGACGGAGCTCGGCACTCCCGACGCGGTCGTCACCTCGGCGGGCATCACCCGGGACCGGCCCCTCGCTCTCATGGGGGACGAGGACTGGCACTCGGTCCTGAGTACCAATCTGAGCGGCACCTACCATCTGCTGCGCTCGGTGATCCGGCCGATGATCCGCGAGCGTGCCGGAGCCGTCGTCACCCTCTCCTCAGTCGCCGGGGTGGCGGGCAACGCGGGCCAGGCCAACTACTCCGCGTCCAAGGCGGGGATCATCGGCCTCACCCAGTCGCTGGCCAAGGAGGCCGGGCGCTACGGGATACGGGCCAACGCCGTCGCACCCGGCTTCATCGAGACCGAGATGGTGGCGGGGCTGCCCGACAGCGTCGTCGAGGGAGCGCTCACCCGCATCCCGCTGGGGCGGTTCGGACAGCCCCGGGAGGTCGCCGACCTGGTCTCCTTCCTGGTCTCCCCGAAGGCCGCCTACATCACCGGACAGGTGCTGCGCGTCGACGGGGGCATGGCGCTGTGACCCCCGACGCCCCGTGGTTCCGCCGCTATCCGGCGGCGCGTTCTCCGCGCGTCCGCCTGGTGTGTCTTCCGCACGCCGGCGGGAACGCGCAGCTCTTCCACGGCTGGCCGCACCGGCTGTCCGGCGACGTCGAACTGCTCGCCGTGCGCTACCCCGGGCGCCAGGAGCGGATGGCCGAGCCGTGCGCCACGTCGATGGAGGAGCTCGCCGACCCGATCGCCGCGGCCCTCTCCGCATACCGGGACGTGCCGCTCGCGCTGTTCGGGCACAGCATGGGCGCCGCGGTGGCGTACGAGGTCGCGGCCCGCCTGGAGAAGACCGGTCCCGGGCCCCGCCACGTGTTCCTCTCCGCGCGCAACGCCCCGCACCGCGCGCCCCGCACCACCCTGCACCGCGCGGCCGACGACGTCCTGCTCGCCTCCGTACGACGGCTCGGCACCCTCGGCGGCGACCCGTACGGCGTCCCCGAACTGCGGGAACTGCTGCTGCCCGTGCTGCGCGACGACTACCGCCTCATCGAGACCTACGCCCCGAGGAACCCGCCCATGCTCCGGACCCCGGTCACCGCGTACGTCGGTGCCGCCGATCCGGGCTGCGACGTCCGACGCGTGACCGCCTGGGCCGACCTGACCACCGGCGGCTTCGACCTGCGGACCTTCCCCGGCGACCACTTCTATCTGGCCCCGCGGGAGGCCGAGCTGACCGCGGACATCTCCGCGCGGCTCGCCGCACCGCCGCAGGGGCTCACCGCATCCGCCCGCCAGGCCGCACGACCGGCGGCCACGACCGCGAGGACAGCTCCATGACCGACACCGAGACCTGGGCACCACTGGAGATCACGGCCGAGGACGGTGGTGGCGCCGACGAACTGCTCCACCGGCTCGACACCCTGGACCCCGGCCTGGACGACCTCCTGGTCCGCGAGAAAGGCCTGGTCCTCCGCGGCTTCGGCATCACACCCGAGACGCTCGACACGGCGTTCGACCGGCTGCTGCCGCACCGCCTGGCGTACGTCCACGGCAACTCGCCGCGCACCAAGGTCGGCGGGAACGTGTACACGTCGACCGAGTACCCGCAGGAGTACACCATCTCGATGCACAACGAGATGAGCTACGCGCACGCCTGGCCCACCAGGCTCGCCTTCTACTGCGAGGTGACGCCCGGCGGCGGTGGCGCGACTCCCGTCTCCGACGCCGCCCGCTGGCTGGCAGCGCTCGACGACGAGGTGCGCGAGGCCTTCGCGGGCGGCGTGCGCTACCTCCAGAACCTGCACGACGGGTACGGCCTCGGCAAGAGCTGGCAGGACACCTTCGAGACCAAGGAGCGCGACGAGGTCGAGGAGTTCCTGTCCGGTACCGGCGCCGAGTGGACCTGGCGCCGTGACGGCAGCCTGCGCGTCGAGTCGGTCCGCCCGTCCACCACCCGGCATCCCGTCACCGGTGCCGAGGTCTGGTTCAACCAGGCCGACCAGTGGCACCCGGCGGGGCTCGGCGACGACACCGCCGCCGAACTCGCCGCGATCCTCCCCGAGGACGAGCTGCCGCAGATGGTGAAGTTCGCCGACGGGAGCCCCATCCCCGCCGCGCACGTCACCCAGATCCGGGACCGGGGTCTGGCCGTCGCCGTCGACGTCGAATGGCACCGCGGCGACCTGCTGCTCATCGACAACGTCCTGCTGGCGCACGGACGGCGGCCGTTCACCGGCGACCGCCGGGTCCTCGTCGCGATGTCCGACTGAGCCGGGGGACGACGACATGACGACCCCGGACCAGAAGCCGCTGCCCGGCTGGGCAGGCACCGGCACCGCACCCGCCCTGTACAGCGCGGCGGGCGACGGCGCGTCCGTCCTCGACGACATCCGCCGGCATCGCGCCGAGCTTCGGCAGTCCCTGACCCGGCGGGGCGCGCTCCTGCTGCGGGGCTACGCCGTCGGCGGAGTCGACGGCTTCGACGCCGTCGTACGCGCCTTCTCCGGCACCCCGCCCCTGGCCTACGCCGAGCGCTCCTCACCCCGCAGCACCATCAAGGGCCAGGTCTACACCTCGACCGACTACCCGCCGGCCGAGGAGATCTTCCTGCACAACGAGAACTCCTACCAGGCCGTATGGCCCGGCACCCTCTACTTCTACTGCGCGGAGCCGCCCGTCACCCAGGGCGCCACCCCGCTCGCCGACACCCGGCGGGTGCTGGCGGGACTCGACGCCCAGGTGCGCGAGGAGTTCGAACGGCGCGGCTGGCAGGTCGTGCGCAACTTCCACACCGGCTTCGGCGTGCCCTGGCAGGAGGCGTTCGACACCACCGACCCGGACGCCGTGATCGCGTACTGCAAGGAGCGCGACATCGTCGCCGAGTGGCGGCCCGACGGCGGACTGCGCACCACCGCGCACCGCGCGGCCGTGCAGCGCCACCCCGTGACCGGCGAACGCGTCTGGTTCAACCACGCCACCTTCTTCCACGTCACCACGGTCGCCGCCGAGGTCGGAGCGGGCCTGCGCGCGATCTTCCCCGACGAGGACCTGCCCACGAACACGTACTACGGCGACGGGGGAGCCATCCCGGACGAGGTGACGGACCATCTGCGCGCCGTCTACCGGGCCAACTCCGTGCGCTTCGACTGGCAGCGCGACGACGTGCTGATCGTCGACAACATGCTCACCGCGCACGCGCGCGAGCCGTTCACCGGGCCCCGGCGGATCGCCGTGGCCATGGCCGAACCGTCCGACACCCGTTCGGACGAGGGGAGTTGAGGACGCCATGTCACAACCCGAGGTGAGGAAAGCTCCGTTGGACACCTATCTGACCCCGCCGACCCACGGGTCCCGGATCACCGGCATCGCCGCCTACCGGCCCGCGCGACTGCTCTCCAACGAGGAGCTGTCCCCGCGGACGACCGTCTCCCCGGAGTGGATCGAACAGCGCACCGGTATCAAGACCCGTCACCACGCGAGCGAGGCCGAGGACCTGGTCACCATGTCCGTCGCCGCGGGCGAGAAGGCCCTCGTGATGGCCGACATCGACCCGGCCGAGGTCGACCTGACCGTCGTCGCCACCGCGACCCGCAAGCGTCGTATGCCCGGCATCGCCCCGGAAGTGGCCAGCCGTATCGGCCTGCCCAACTCGGGCGCCTACGACCTGAACGCGGTGTGCGCGGGCTTCACCTACGCGACGGCGATGGCCTCCAACGCGGTGCGGCTCGGTGAGGCGCGGCACGTCCTGGTGGTCGGCGCCGAGCGCACCAGCGACTGGATCGACCCGAACGACCCCGACACCTTCGTCATCTTCGGCGACGGCGCCGGCGCCGCGGTCATCTCGCGCTCCGACCGCACCGGCATAGGCCCCGCCGTATGGGGCAGCGACGGCGCCCGGCACAGCGTCCTCGGCCTGACCGAGCGGCCCGACGGACGCGAGTACGTCGCCATGAACGGGCCCCTGGTCTACAAGTGGTCGACAGCCACCATGCCCGACGTCGCCCACCGGGCCTGCGCGGCCGCCGGGATCACCATGGCCGACATCGACTGGTTCGTGCCCCACCAGGCCAACAACCGCATCATCAAGACCCTCACCCGCGAGCTGGAACTGCCGCCCGAGCGTGTCGTCAACGATGTCGTCGACACCGGCAACACCTCCGCCGCCTCGGTGCCGCTCGCGCTCAGCCGCCTCTACGACAGCGGCCGCTCCACTCCGGGCGAGCACGTCCTGCTGCTCGGCTTCGGCGCCGGACTCACCTACGCCGGACAAGTCGTCCGCATGCCCTGACCAGGCCCCTTCCTCGGCACGCGCGGCACCACCACTCCTCCAGCGCCACCGCACATCCACACAGAGACGGAACCTCACATGACCACGCACGAGCCCACCACCGATGTCCTGACCGCCGAGGTCATCGCACTCGTCAAGCGCACCGCCCCCGACCTGGAGGGCGACATCGACGCCGACTCCAGCTTCGAGGAGATGGGCATGGACTCACTCACCCGGGTCGACCTGCTGGCCGCCGTCGAGAAGACCTACAGCCTCTCGGTGCCGGACGAGACGGTCGCCGACCTGCTGCGGGTGCGTGACGTCGTCGCCTTCCTCGCCACGGCGAAGGCGGAGGTCTGACCGTGCGACTCGACCACGGGGGGTCGGCGATGGAATCCGCCCACGGAGCGCCGACGGCCGAACCCGTCCTCGACACCCGACTCCCGCTGTCCGTGGGGCAGGAGGGCCTCTGGCTCCTCCAGCGCCTGACCCCCGACAGCGCGACGTACAACCTGGCCGGCGGCGCCCGGATGACGCCCGCGCCGGACCCCGCGATCCTCGCCCGCGCCGTCCGCGCGCTGACGGACCGTCACCCCATGCTGCGCTCCCTCTACACGGAGACCGACGGCCAGCCCTTCCGTGTCGTCCAGAAGACCGGCACCCTGGGCGAGTTGACGGTCCACGAGATCCCGGACGCCTCGGACGAGGAGCTCGACGAGCTGGTGAGGGCCGAGGTGCGACGGCCGTTCCGGCTGGACACCGAGGGCCCCTTCCGCGCCGTACTGCTGCGCCGGCGCGGCGACGCGGTGGCACTCGTCGTCACCCATCACATCGCGACCGACGCCTTCTCGCAGTGGCTCCTGTGGCGCGACCTCCTCCAGGCCTACGAGGCCTTCGCGTCCGGCGCCGGGCACCCCGGCTGGGAACCCCTTCCCGTCACCTACGACGACTCCGTCGAGCGGGAGCAACTGCTCCTCGAGTCCTCGCGCGGCAAGCGGCAGGCGGAGTTCTGGCAGGAGGAGGCCGCCGGCGCCCGCGCCGCCGAACTCCCCACCGACCGGCCCCGCCCCGCCGTCTCCTCGCAGTCGGGCGCGAGCCTGCTGCGCCGACTGCCCGACCGGCTCTCCGACAAGGTGCTGCGCACCGCCGCGAGCCGCGGGGTCTCCCCGTTCGCCCTCGCCCTCGGCGCCTTCCAGGCACTGCTGCACCGGTGGGGCGGCCAGCGCGACTTCCTGCTCGCCTGCCCCGCGTCCACCCGGCGCTCCTCCGCGGCCCAGGTCGTGGGCTACTTCGTCAACCCGGTGCTCATCCGCGCCCGGTTCGACCGGCAGACCACGCTCGCGGACGCGATGGCGCAGGCCGCCGACCGGGTCCGGCAGGCCACCGCCCGCGTCTCCTACCCGTACCCGCTGGTCGCCCGTGACGCGGGTACGGCGGGTCCGCTGTACCGGATCTCCGTGACGATGGTCTCCACCGACCGGTTCGGATCCGGCATGGGCGGAGCCGCCTCGGGCGAGCCGATGAACGTGGCCGGCATCGAGACGACGTACATGGAGATCCCGCATCTGGAAGGCCAGTGCGACCTCTCGCTGGAGATCACCCGCGATGTGTACGGCCTGACCGTGGCCCTGCGCTACGACACCGATCTCTTCGAACAGGCCACGGTGGAGCGGCTGTTCGACCTCTTCGTCCGGTTCGTCGAGGCGGCCGCGGACGACCCCGACCAGCGCGTCTCCCGCATCCCGCTGACCGACGACGCCGAACGCCGGGCCCTGCTCGCGCTCGGCGGCACCGGCGGCTCCTCATGAACGACCCCTCGGGGCGCCGGCAGACCCGCCCCGCACGGCGCCCCGCGACCGACCACGACCCCGGCAGGAGTCCGCGGCCATGACGCCACGACCGGTGCTCGACGGCATCCTCGACGCCATCGGCGACACACATCTGGTGGAGCTCGGCGGCCTGCTGCCCCGCTTCCCCTCCCGAGTCCTCGCCAAGCTCGAAGGGTTCAACCCCGGCGGCAGCGTCAAGGACCGGTCCGCGCTGTCCATGCTGCTGGGCCGGATCCGGGGCGGCGAACTGATCCCCGGCCGGTCCACGGTCGTGGAGTCCAGCTCCGGCAACCTGGCCATCGGCATCGCCCAGATCTGCCGCTACTACGGGATCGACTTCATCTGTGTCGTCGACCCCAAGACCACCCGGCAGAACCTGGCGATCCTGCGCGCCTACCAGGTCACCGTCGACATGGTCACCGAACCCGACCCGGACACCGGCGCCTACCTCCCGGCCCGGCTCGCCCGGGTCCGGGAACTGGTGGCCGCGACACCCGGCGCCTACTGGCCCAACCAGTACGCCAATCCGCTCAACCCACGGGCCCACACCCGCACCATGCGGGAGATCGCCGAGACGCTCGACGACCAGGTGGACTACCTGTTCTGCGCCACCGGCACCGGCGGCACCCTGCGCGGCTGCGCCGAGTACATCCGCGACAGCGGCCTGTCCACGACGCTGATCGGCGTGGACGCCCTCGGCAGCGTGCTGTTCGGCGGGCCTCCGGGACCCCGGCTGCTGCCCGGACACGGCGCGGCGGTCCGTCCCGCTCTCTTCGACCCGACGCTCGCCGACGAGGTGGTGCTGGTCTCCGACCTCGACTGCGTGGTCGGCTGCCGGACCCTGACCCAGCGCGAGGCCATCCTCGCCGGCGGCTCGTCCGGCGCCGTCACGGCCGCGCTGCGCAGGTTCGCGGACCGTGTCCCGGCCGGCAGCACCTGCGTGCTGATCTTCCCGGACCGCGGCGACCGCTACCTCGACACGATCTACGACGACGAATGGGTGCGCCGCCAGTTCGGCGAGGTGAGCCACCTGTGGAAGGAACCGGAGCACACCATGGCGGTGGGAACATGCTGATCATCGGCCACCAGACGGTCGCGGGGCTCCTCCAGGACCGCGAGAAGGAGGTCATGGACCTCGTCGCCGACGCCTACCGGCGCCACGACGAGGGCCGCACCAGCCTGCCGCACTCCGTCTTCCTGCGTTTCCCCGACCGGCCCCGGGACCGGATCATCGGTCTGCCCGGCTACCTCGGCGGCAGCGTGGGGGAGCGGGGTGCAGGCACAGGAGCGGACGCAGGCGACGACGGGATCGCCGGCATGAAGTGGATCGCCTCCTTCCCCGGCAACATCGCCGACGGAGTCCAGCGGGCCAGCGCCGCCATCCTGCTCAACTCGCTGCGCAACGGACAGCCCGAGGCGCTCATCGAAGGCTCCCTGATCTCCGCCCAGCGCACCGCCGCGTCGGCGGCCGTCGGCGCCCGCATGCTGCTCGGCGGCCGCAGGCCCTCCGGGATCACACTCATCGGCTGCGGAGTCATCAACCGCGAGGTGCTGCGCTTCCTGGGCGTCGAACATCCCGGACTCGACCGGCTCACCGTGTACGACACCGACCCCGAGCGGGCACGGAGGTTCACCGAGGACAACGCGCGGCTGCTCCCGTCCGCCGCCGTCCGCCACTGCGACTCGCTCGACGACGCGCTGGCCGTCCACGACCTGGTGTCCATCGCCACCACCGCCGCGACCCCGCACACCGGACTCGACGCCTGCCCGCCCGGCACGGTGGTGCTCCACGTCTCGCTGCGCGACCTGACCACGAGCGCCGTGCTCGAAGCCCACAACGTCGTCGACGACCCGGACCACGTCTGCCGCGAGAACACCTCCGTGCACCTCGCCGAACTGGCCACCGGCGGACGGGATTTCATCGACGCCAGCATCGGCGCGCTGCTGCGCGGCACCGCCCGCCTCGACCCGCGCCCGGGCAGGCCCCTCGTCTACTCGCCGTTCGGGCTAGGCGTCCTCGACCTCGCGCTCGCCCGCTTCGTACGGGACCGGGCCCGCGCCGGCGGTCTGGGCACCGACGTGACGGATTTCCTGCCGGCACCCGCCGCGTAACCGCCGGCTCCCGCCGCACCCGCCTCCGCCGTACGGGCCCCTGCCGTGCAGGGCCGCCGCACCGCCGCACGTGCGTTCACCTTCCCTGGAGAAGAGATGACTGTCCCGCTGCACGAACTCATCGCCCATCAGGCCGTGTCGACCCCGCTCGCCGTCGCGGTCGACGGCGCCCAGGGGCCGCTGAGCTACGAAGCGCTCGACCGGCGCGCCAACCGCGTCGCACGGCTGCTCGCGGCCCGTGGCATCGGCGCCGAGGACCGGGTCGTCGTCTGCCTGCCGCGCGGTCACGACCTGGTCGCGACCCTGTTGGGTGTCTGGAAGGCGGGCGCGGCCTATGTGCCGCTGGACGCCGGGCATCCGCAGGAACGTACGGCCTGGGTCGTCGCGGACAGCGGTGCGGGCGCCGTGGTCACGACCGCGGCCGATGCCGGGACGTTCGAAAAGCTCCTGCCCGGTGGCGTGGTGACCCTGGACTCCGAGATCTTCGACGAACTCCCGGACACAGCACTCCCGTTGAAGGTGACCGCGGACCACGCCGCCTACCTCACCTACACATCGGGCTCGACCGGCCGCCCCAAGGGCGTGCTCGTGCAGCACGGCGGCATCGCGGGGCGCGTCGCCTGGTCGCTGGACAACCAGGGGCTGACGGCGACGGACCGGGTGCTCCAGAAGACCGTGCTGACCTTCGACGCCGCCGGCTGGGAGCTGTTCACCCCGCTCGCCGCGGGTGCCACCGTCGTCATGGCGCCGCCGGGGGCCGAAGCCGACCCGGCGCTGCTCGTGGCGACGGTCGCCGACGCGGGGGTGACCGTCCTCCAGGGCGTGCCGTCCGTGCTGCGGCTCCTGGTCGCCGAGCCCCGCTGGGCGGACTGCGCGGACCTGCGCATGGTGTGCTCGGCCGGCGAGCCCCTGGACGCCGAACTGTGCCGCCGCCTCGCGGAACCCGGCGGCGCCCGGGTCTGGAACACCTATGGGCCCACCGAGTGCTCCATCGACGTCACCGCCCAGCTCTTCGACCCCGAGCGGCACACCGAGGCGGTCCCCATCGGACGCCCGATGGACCACATGCGGGTGTACGTCCTCGACGCCGAGTTCGACCCGGTGCCGATCGGCGTCGTGGGGGAGCTGTACGCGGCGGGCGACGGCACGGCGCGCGGCTACGCGGGCCGCCCGGGACAGACCGCCGAGCGCTTCCTGCCCGACCCGCACGGCACCCCCGGCGGCCGGATGTACCGCACCGGGGACCTGGTGCGCTGGCGTTCCGACGGCGCCCTGGACTTCCTCGGCCGCGCAGACCAGCAGGTCAAGGTCAACGGCGTCCGGATCGAACCGGCCGAGGTCGAGGCCGCGTTGAACGCCCACCCGGACGTACGGGGCGCGGTCGTCGACGCCCGGGTCGCGGGCGAGACCAAGAGGCTCGTCGCCTATGTGACGACCGGGCGCCGCATACCCAGGGACGAACTGCGCACCTTCCTGCGCGGCCGACTGCCAGAGCCGATGATCCCCTCGGTGTTCGTGCCGCTGGACGCCTTCCCGCTGACCAGCAGCGGAAAGGTGGACCGCGGAGCCCTGCCCGACCCGGTCCAGGAGCAGGCACGCGACGCCGAGTACGTCGCCCCGCGCACACCCGCCGAACGGCTCGTCGCCCAGGTGTGGGAGCAGCTTCTCCAGATCGAACAGGTAGGCGCGCACGACGACTTCTTCGCCCTCGGCGGCTCCTCCCTCGTCCTCACCCGGCTCGCGGACGCCCTGCGCAAGGCGTCCGGCGACGACATTCAACTCCGCGGCCTGTTCGGCGCGTTCACCGTCGAGGCGCAGGCGAGGCTCCTGGAGGACGCACGGCCCGCGGTGCCCGGTGTGACCCCGGTCGGCCGGGACCGGCCGCTGCCGCTCTCCTTCGGGCAGCACCGGCTGTGGTTCCTGGACCGGATGCACCCGGGCAGCCCCGAGTGGGTGGCACCCTTCTTCCTCCGGCTGCCGGCGGGTACCACCCGCGACGCCGTGCAGGCCGCGCTCGACGCCCTGGAGGCCCGCCACGAGTCCCTGCGCACCCGCTATTCGGTCGAGGGTGAGGAACCCCGTCAGGTGGTCGTCGCCCCGGGGACGGTCGAACTGCGCGTCGAGGACGCCTCGGAAGCGCACCTGGAGCGGCTGTTCGGCGAGCAGTTCGCCCGCGGCTTCGACCTCACCGACGGCCCGCTGTGGCGGGCGCTGCTGGTCCGGGTGCCCAAGGGCGGCCCGGTCCTGTTGGTGACGACCCATCACATCGCCACGGACGGCTGGTCCACCGTCCTCCTCGACCGCGAACTGCGCGAGCTGTGCGCCGCGGCGCGCGAGGACCGTTCACCCCGGCTCGATGAACTCCCGCTGCAGTACGCCGACTTCGCGGCCTGGCAGTCGGAACACGCCGACGACATCGCGTCGTCGCGGGAACTGGACCACTGGAAGCAGGCCCTCGACGGCCTGCCCGAACTCCGGCTCCCCACCGACCGGCCCCGGCCCGCCCGGCGTGACGCGCACGGCTCCGGCGTCCGCTTCTCCGTGCCGGCCTCGCTCGCCGACGCCCTCACCGGCATCGGACGCCGGCACGGCGCCACCCCCTATGTGACCCTGCTCGCCGCCTTCGGCGCGCTGCTCGGCCGCTACAGCGGCCAGGACGACTTCGGCATCGGCAGCCCGGTCACCGGCCGCACCCGCCCCGAGACCCAGAACACCGTCGGCTTCTTCCTCAACTCCCTGGTGATGCGCTGCGACCTGACCGGCGACCCGACGTTCGCCGAACTCCTCCAGCGCGTCCGCGGCACGGTCATGGCCGGCTTCGCCCACCAGGAGCTGCCCTTCGAGCGCCTGGTGGACGAACTCCAGCCCACCCGTGACCTCTCCCGCACCCCGCTCTATCAGGTCGCCTTCGACCTCCAGGACGACGGCGCCACCTCCGTGGCCGCCGACGACGTCCTCATGGACGCCTTCCAGGGCGCCTGGCGTGTGGCCAAGACCGACCTGACCCTCTTCGTCTGGCGCCAGTCCGACGGCTCCCTGATCGGCGCCTTCGAATACGCCACCTCGCTCTTCGACCACGACACCGTCGAGCGCCTCGCCCACCACTTCGTGCAACTCCTCGAAGCCGTCGCGGCGAACGCGGACACCTCCCTGTCCGCCGTCGACATCACCTCCGTCCAGGAACGCCGACTCCTCAAGGCCTGGAACGACACGGTGGTGTCGGTGCGTGGGGTGTCGGTGCCGGAGTTGATCGCGGAGCGTGCGGTGGTGTCGCCGGGTGCGGTGGCGGTGGAGGCGGGGGGTGTTCGTCTGACTTTCGGGGAGCTGGAGGTGCGGGCGAACCGGCTTGCGGGTGTGCTGCGTTCGCGTGGTGTGGGTGCGGAGTCCTCGGTGGCGGTGTTGCTGGATCGTTCGGTGGATCTGGTGGTGGCGTTGCTGGGGGTGTGGCGGGCGGGTGCGGGATATGTGCCGCTGGATCCCGCGCTTCCGCAGGAGCGGATCGCCGGGATGTTGGTGGATGCGGGTGTGTCGGTGGCGGTGACGTCGGCCGGTTATGCGGATCGGTTCGTGGTGGATGTGGTCCGTGCGGACGTGGATCACCCGGAGACGTCTGTTCCGTTGCCGTCGGTGGATCTGGATGGTCTGGCGTACACGATCTTTACGTCGGGTTCGACGGGTCGGCCGAAGGGTGTGCAGGTCACGCATCGGGGTCTGGTGAATCATGTGGACTGGGCGGTGCGGGAGTTGGCGTCGTGTGGTTCGGGTGGTGCGCCGGTGTTCTCGTCGGTGGCGTTCGATCTGGTGGTGCCGAATGTGTGGGCGCCGTTGGTGGCCGGTCAGCGGGTGTGGCTGCATGACGGTGAGCTGACCGACCTCGGTGAGGCGTTGGCGGGGGCGGGTCCGTTCTCGTTCCTGAAGCTGACGCCTGGGCATTTGGAGGTGCTCGGTGGGCAGTTGTCGGATGAGCAGATTGGTGCGTTGACGACGCGGATCGTGGTGGCGGGTGAGGCGTTGCCGGGTGCTCTGGTGGAGCGTTGGCGGCGGTTGCTCGGTGACGGTCGGGTGGTCAACGAGTACGGTCCGACCGAGGCGACCGTCGGTACGTGTGTCTTCCCGATCGAGACGGCGTACGAGGGTGTGGTTCCCATCGGCCGGCCCCTGCCCAATGTCCATATGCGTGTCCTGGACGCCGAACTGCGTCCTGTGCCGGTGGGCGTGGTGGGGGAGTTGTACGTGGGCGGCTCCGGGGTGGCCCGTGGCTACACCGGTGATGCTGTGCGGACGGCTCAGCGGTTCCTGCCCGACGTCTACGGCGAGGCCGGCTCGCGGCTCTATCGGACCGGGGATCTGGCGCGGTGGCGTGCGGACGGTGCGGTGGAGTTCCTGGGCCGGATCGACGACCAGGTGAAGGTGCGTGGTTACCGGATCGAACTCGGTGAGATTCGGGCCGCGTTGACCGCGCATCCGGCGGTGTCCGACGCGGCGGTCATCGTGACCGAGGATCAGCGTCTGGTCGCGTATGTCGTCGGTGAGTTGGACGGGTTGCGCGAGGCGGTCGCGGGTGTGCTGCCCGAGTACATGATCCCGTCCCTGTTCGTGGAGCTGGAGAAGATCCCGCTGACCGCGAACGGCAAGCTCGACCGGCGTGCTCTGCCCGACCCGGAGACCGGCGCCACCACCGACGCGTACATCGCGCCGCGCAGCGAGACCGAGGAGAGCATCGCGGGAATCTGGGGCCAGGTCCTGGGCCTGGACAAGGTGGGCGTCGAGGACAACTTCTTCGACCTCGGCGGCCACTCCATTCTCGCCGTCCGCCTGATCTCCCGGCTCCAGGCCGAGTACGACCTCGATCTCCCGGTACGGGTGGCCTTCGAGCGGCCCACCGTGGCGCAGCTCGCCGTGGAGATCGAGGACCGGGTGCGGGCCGAGATCGACGCGCTCCTCACCGAAGCGCCCTGAGCCTCCCCGCCCCGGCGGCCGGCCATGGCCGATCGCTCCCGCGCCGCCCCGCCATCAGCCCACGAGAAGGGACCCCCATCGTCATGGGATCCGTGCGACACCTCATCTCCATCACCGACCTGACCGACGACGAGCTGCGCGGGATAGTGGCGCGAGGCGTCGCGTTCGCCTCCGGAGAGCGGGCCAGGACCATGGACGGCGCCGTCGTCGGCGTCTACTTCCGCCGTACGTCGACCCGGACCCGTACGGCGTTCACCGCCGGTGCGCTGCGGCTCGGCGCGCAGACCGTGACGTTCGGGCCCGCCGACCTCCAGACCAACACCGGCGAGACCAGTGAGGACACCGGTCGGGTGTTCGCCGGGATGCTGGACCTGCTGGTGGCCAGGACCGCCGACGCCACCGAGGAACTGCGGACGTGGGCGGCGGCCGGGGACATGTCGGTGGTCAACGCCATGAGCGCCGAGGAGCACCCCACGCAGGGGCTCACCGATCTGACCACGCTGCAACGGCACTTCGGGCGGGTGGACGGCATCCGGCTGCTGTACGTCGGCGAGGGCAACAACAGCGCCGCCGCCCTGGCGCTGGCCCTCACCCGCTTTCCCGGCACCGAACTGGAACTGCGCACACCGCCCGGCTACGGAGTCGCGACCGACGTGCTCGCCCGGGCCACGGAGCAGGCCGCGCGAAGCGGCGCGAAGATCGTGGAGCGGCACGACATGAGCGCGCTGCCCGCCGATCTCGACGCCGTGTACACCACCCGCTGGCAGACCACCGGGACCAGCAAGCCCACCGAGGACTGGCGGGAGGTCTTCGCCCCGTTCCAGGTCACGCGTGCCCTGTGGGAGGGCAGCCCGAAGGCCGTGTTCCTGCACGACCTGCCCGCCCACCGCGGCGAGGAGGTCACCGCCGAGGTCCTCGACGGGCCGACGAGCATCGCCTTCACCCAGGCCACGCACAAGCTGCACAGCGCGATGGCTGTCCTGGAGTGGTGCTGGGCGGGCAGTCGATGAGCACGGAAGTCCAGGTGCGGGACGGCGGCGAGGAGAAGCCGCCTCCGCTGCGCAGCAACGTACGCTTCCGGTTGCTGTGGGGGGGATCCGCGCTCTCGGTCATGGCGGAGCGCTCCTCCACCATGGCCTTCACCCTGCTCGTCCTGTGGCACACCGGGTCGAAGAGCGCCGCCGGACTGGTCGGCTTCAGCGCCCTGTTGCCCATGCTGGTCATGCAGTTGCCGGCCGGTGTGCTGGTGGACCGCTGGGACAGGCGGCGGGTGATGCTCTTCTGTGTGGCGGGCCGGGCGCTGGCCATCGGATCGGTCGCGGTGTCGCTCGTCGGGGACGACGTGCGCGTCTGGCACATCGCCCTGGTCGCCTTCGTCCAGGGCAGCCTCACCGTCTTCTACCAGTTGTCCGAACGCGCGGCGGTACGCGGTGTCGTACCACCGCAGCAGGTGTCGACCGCGATGGCACAGAACGAAGCGCGGTCCCGGGCCGTGAACTTCGTCGGACACCCGGCGAGCGGTGTGCTCTTCGGCCTGTCGGCGTGGGTACCGTTCCTGTCCAGCACCGGCCTCTATCTGCTGTCCCTGCTGACCCTCACCCGGCTGAGGATCCCGAAGCGGCAGTCCGGCGGAGCGGGCAAGAGCGCCCGGGGGATGCGTGAGGAGATCTCCAGTGGACTGCGCTGGGTGTGGGAGCGCGCCTACTTCCGCTCGGCGCTGCTCGTCATCGCGGGGAGCAACCTGGTCTTCCAGGGGCTCATTCTCACGGTCGCCGTGCTCGTCAGGGAGCAGGGCAGACCGGCGAGCACGGTCGGTCTGATCATGGCGGCCGGAAGCATCGGCGGACTCCTCGGGGCCTTCAGCGGAGGGTGGCTGACCAGGCGGCTGCCGATGCGGCGCGTCATGATCTACGCCCATGTCGCCTGGGCTCTGATCATGCCCGGAACGGTATTTCTGCTTCATCCGGTGACACTTGGGATTCTCTTCTTCATAACGTCGCATATAGGAGCGGCTGTTACCGTCTGCGGCATGTCCCATCAGGTGCGCATCACACCCGACGCCATGCAGGGGAGGGTCGGCAGCGTCGTCATGCTCCTGGTTTCGGGGGCGAGTTCGATCGGCGCGCTCGGAACCGGCTATCTCCTCGAAGGTGTCGGCACGCGCGGGACACTGGCCATCGCATCCGGAGTGATGGCCCTGCTCGCCGTGGTGGCGACCGTCGTGTTCACCCGCCGAGGGGCGGAGCTCGAAGACCGGAGCGCCCAGGACGAGGCGTCCGGACATCAGCGGGAGCTGACGGCCGGTCCCCCCACCACCATGACGCTACGGAGAATCGATGAATGACGCAGTGCGGCTGGAGTCGCTCAGCAAGACCTATGGCTCGGGCAGCGGCGCGGTCAGCGCGTTGCGCGACGTGGGCCTGTCCTTCCCGCGCGGCAGTTTCACCGCCGTCATGGGGCCCTCGGGATCGGGCAAGTCCACACTGCTGCAGTGTGCCGCCGGGCTCGACCGGCCCACGTCCGGGCGGGTGTTCATCGACGGTACGGACATCGGCGGCCTGAACGAGACCCGACTGACGGAATTCCGCCGGGAGTCCACCGGCTTCGTCTTTCAGGCGTTCAACCTGTTGCCCTCGCTGACAGCGGCGCAGAACGTCGGTCTGCCGCTGCGGCTGGCCGGCCGCAAACCCGGTCGCCAGACCGTGCTGAAGGCCCTTGCCCAGGTCGGCCTCGAGGATCAGGCCGCCAAGCGTCCCAGCCAGCTCTCCGGCGGTCAGCAGCAGCGGGTCGCGGTGGCCCGCGCGCTGGTCACGCGCCCGGCCGTGCTCTTCGCGGACGAGCCGACCGGCGCGCTCGACATCACGACCGGCCGCGAACTGCTGGAAGTCTTACGGAAGCTGGTGGGCACCCCGGTGACGGGGGAGCGGAGTGTCGACGACCCCGAGCCCGACCAGCCGACCACGATCGTGATGGTCACGCACGACCCGAACGTGGCCGCCTACGCGGACCGCGTGGTCTTCCTCGCCGACGGCGCGCTGGTCGGCGAGCTGAAGGACCCCACGGCCGAGGCGGTCGCCGCCCGCATGACCGATCTGGCGGTGTCGTAGTGCTCGGCATCGCCTTCCAGACGCTCCGGGCGCGCTGGGTGTCCTTCCTCGGCACCATCGTGGCCCTCGTGCTCGGCGTGGCACAGGTCGCCGCGATGGGCATCCTGCTGATGACCATGCTCGACCTGCCCGACCGGCCGCCGGAGCGGTTCTCCCAGGCCTCCGCCGTCGTGCTGCCCACCGACCCCGACTGGGACCCCGCCCACCACGACCTCGGTGTCCGCTCGCTGCCCGAGGCCGAAGGCGTCTCCCCGGACCTGCTCGACCGCGTCCGGGCCACCGGCGAGACCGTCGTCGACCGGGCCTTCTACGCACAGCTCCACGACGGCCCGCGCAATCAGGTCGGCCATCCCTGGGCGGTCGCCCGGTTCGGCGGCTACAAGCTGACGAGCGGCTCGCAGCCGTCGGGCGACCGCGAGATCGTCGTACCCTCCGACCAGGCGCACACCGGCGACAAAGTGACGGTCATGACCGCCGCCGGCGTCTCCCCCTACACGGTGTCCGGCACGGTCGCCCCCGTCGGCTGGGAGAACGCGGTGTTCTTCGGCGACGCCGAGGCGGCCCGGATCTCCCCGCGCATCCAGGCGCTGGTGGCGCTCGCCCCGCCCGCCCAGGTGCGCGAGGCCGTCGGCAAGGACGCCGAAGTGCTCACCGGCAGCGACCGGCACAAGGCCGACGCCAGCGAGGCGGAGGACCGCGAGACCCTCGACAACACCATCACGCTGGTCCCGGTGATGGCGTCCGTCGCGGGCACCACCTCCGTGTTCGTCGTCGCGTCCACGTTCGCCTTCGCCGTCATCCAGCGCCGCCGCGAGGTCGCCCTGCTGCGCACCGTCGGCGCCACGCCCAAGCAGGTCCGCCGCATGATCCGCGGCGAGGCCCTGCTCGTCGGCACCCTGGCCTCCGCGCTCGGCGCGGCCCTCGGCCTGTACGGGGCCCAGCTGCTCACCGACATGCTCATCGACCTCGACATCTCACCGCCCTGGTTCCAGGTGCGAACGTCGCTGCACTGGACGGTTACCGCCCCGCTGGCCGGCGCGTTCCTCGTGGGAGTGCTGGTCGCGCTCTGCGGAGCCGCCACCGCCGCGTACCGCGCCGGACGGGTGCGGCCCGTCGAGGCGCTGCGCGAGGCCGCCGTCGACGACTCCGGGATGACCCCGTCGCGGCTGCTGATCGGCGCCCTCGGCATCGGAGCGGGCGTCGGCCTGGCCGCGTGGATCGCGGTCGGCAAACCGGCCACCATCCTCTCGCCCAACACCTACGTCACCGAACTCCTCGTCCCCGTCCTGGCCGCCGCCGTCATCGCCCCCCTGGCGATCGGCCCGCTGGCCCGGCTGCTGATGTGGCCGTTCCGCAACACGGCGGGACCCACCGCGATGCTCGTGCGCGAGAGCGTGCTCAGCTCACGACGCCGCACCGCCGCCACCGCGGCACCCATCCTGCTCACCGTCGGACTCGCCCTGTCGCTGCTCGCCGCCACCGACTCGCTCGGCGCGGCCCGCGACCACGGCCTGCGCAACCAGATCGCCTCCCCGTACGCCCTCGCCCCCGACGGCACCCCGGGCATCAGCCCCGAAGTCGTCGACAGGGTCAGGAAGATCGACGGCGTACAGATCGCGGCACCGCTCCTGACCACGGTCTACACCCGCGACGAGGACCGCTACGACGAGAACGACGGCATGGTCGTGGACACGTCCGTGCTCAAGTCGACGATGGACCTGACCATCACCCAGGGCTCCCTGGACAAGCTCGACGACAACAGCATCGCCGCCCCCGACCTGTGGGGCTGGGACGCCGGCACCTCGCAGAAGATCCTGCTCGGCGACGGCTCCGAAGCGACGCTGAAGGTCGCGGCGGTCTACAAGGCCATGCGTGGCGAGGACGTCGCCTACCTCCCGCAGCGCTTCGCCGCCTCGGCGGCGTACGCCCGGGACGGACTGGCCCGGCGCGCCTACATCAACCTGGAACCCGGCACGGACAAGGCCGCCGCGACCGCGGCGATCACCCGAGCCGTCCGGGGCAGCGGGGCACACTTCCTGACCCGGGCCGAACTGGTCGCCTCGGAAGCCGCCTACGCCCGCCATCTCATCGAGGTGCGGCAGCGCTCCACGGCCGTGATCGTCGTGCTGTTCTGCTTCATCGCGATCCTGAACACCCTCCTCATGGCGACCGCCGACCGCCGCCGCGACCTGGCGGTCCTGCGCCTGGCCGGAGCCACGCCCCGACAGGTCGTACGGTTCTTCGTCGCCGAATCCCTGCTGGTGGCCGCGATCGGTGTCGTCCTCGCCCTGATCGCGTCCGCCCTCAACATCGCCGCCCTGTGGGCGGCACTGCTCCAGCTCTTCGGTACGACCCCGATCGTGGCGCCCTGGCTCGTGGTCGTCGGCATCGCCGCCGTCTCCACGGTCCTCGCCGTCATCGGCACGGTGCTGCCGGTCACGGCGGCACTGCGCTCCCGGATCGTCCAGCTCGTGGGCGCCCGGGAGTAGCCCCGGCCGGTGGTGCTCGCGCGGCGCGCGAGCACCCGTCCCGAAAGACCGCGCGCGGCCTGGTCCCTCCCCCCGTGGGGACCGGGTCGCGCGCTTCGTCGTGCCCGGCGCGACACCCGCAATCCCCTTCGCCCGTACGACAGTTCGCGTAGAGGCCCGGTATAGGCCCCCACCGGAAGCTGACGGCGGATCCGGAATCGCCTTCCGGTCCGCTGTCCGAACAGACATCCGAGAGGGAGAGCCGACATGGCTGACGAGCAGACCGACGACCGCGTGTACCGGGTGGTCCTCAACGACGAGGAGCAGTACTCCATCTGGGCCGCGGACCGGGACCTGCCCGCGGGCTGGCACGCGGAAGGAACCGAGGGGACCCGGCAGGAGTGCCTGGACCGCATCGAGGAGGTCTGGACGGACCTGCGCCCGGCCGGCCTGCGCCGCCGCATGGCGCAGGCGTCCGCCTGACCCGCGCACTCCGCAGAGCCAGGCACACGCACACAGCACCACGGCCGGAAACAGAGAAGCACACGGTGGGGGAGGAGCGCTCAGCATGAGCACGGGCGAAGTACGTACGGGCCAGGAAGCCAGGGACCAGCGCGAGGAACTGGTGCGCGCCCGGCTCGCCGGCGCCCGCCGGGGGCGGCGCGCCGCACTGCGGCGGGCCGACCGGGACGGCCCGCTGGCCCTCTCCCACGGCCAGCAGCAGATGTGGTTCCTCAGCCGTCTCGACCCGGACAGCTGGGAGTACAGCGTCCCGGTCGTGCTGCGGCTGAGGGGACCGCTCGACACCGACGTGCTGCGCCGCGCCTTCGAGGCACTGCGGTCCCGCCACGAGATCCTCCGCACCCGCTACCGCCTCGACGGCGCGGAACCGGTCCAACTCATCGACGCTCCCGGCCCGTTCGACCTGCCCGTCGATGACCTGACCGGACTCGCCGACGGTCCGGAGCGGGAGCGGCGGGCACTGGCCCTTGCCGAGGCCGAGCCCGGCCGCCCGTTCGACCTGGAGCACGGCGGCCCCCTGCGCGCCCGGCTGATCCGCGTCGCGGACGAGGACCACATCCTCGCGGTCGTCCTGCACCACGTGGCCTGCGACGAATGGTCCGTCGGGCTGCTCCTCGGCGAACTCGGCGCCCTGTACGAAGCGTTCGGCGCGGGCCGGCCCGACCCGCTCGCCCCCGTGGACTTCCAGTACGCCGACTACGCGGCCTGGCAGCGCTCCCGTCTCGCCGACGGCACGCTCGACACCCACGTCACCTACTGGCGCGAGCAGTTGCGGGGCATCACCCCGCTGGAGGTGCCCACCGACCGGCCCCGCCCCGCCACCCGCAGCTGGGCGGGCGACGCCGTACCGGTCACCCTGCCCGCCCCCCTCGCCGAACGGCTCCGCGCCCTCGGCTCGGCGCACGGCGCCACCCTCTTCACCACTCTGCTCACCGGATACCAGGCCCTGCTGTCCCGCTACACCGGACGCGACGACATCCCCGTGGGCACCGTCGTCTCCGGCCGCGGCCGCCCGGAACTCGAGCAGCTCGTCGGCTACGCCGTCAACACCCTTGTCCTGCGCGGCCGCTGGCAGGGCGACCCGTCGTTCCGTGCCCTGCTCGACGGCACCCGCGACACCGTCCTGGACGCCTTCGACCATCAGGAGTACCCCTTCGCCCGGCTGGTCGACGAGCTCCAGCCCGAACGCGACATGTCCCGCACCCCCCTGTGCCAGGTCGCCTTCACCCTGCACCAGGAACGCACCGCGGGATTCCGGCTCCCCGGCGTGGCCGCCGAACCGCTGCGCGCCCCCTCCCGCGTCTCCCGTTTCGACCTCACCCTCCAGCTCGGCGAGCGCGCCGACGGCTCCGTCCACGGCACGCTGGAGTACAGCACCGCGCTCTACGACCGGGCCACCGCCGAACGGCTCGCCCGCCACTACGTACGCCTGCTGGAATCCGCCGCGGCCGACCCGGACCGCGCGCTCTCCCTGCTCGACCTGCTCGACGACACGGACCTGGCCGTCCTCGTCCCCGAACCGCGTCTCTTCCCGGACCCGGACCGCTGCCTCCACCAGGTCTTCGAGGAACGGGCCGCCGCCACCCCGGACGCCACCGCCGTCGTCTGCGGCGGACAACGGCTCAGCTACGCCGAACTCAACGCCCGCGCCAACCGGCTCGCCCACCATCTGCGCGAACTCGGCTCGGGACCAGGATCGTTGGTCGGCGTCAGCCTCGACCGCGGACCCGACCTCCTGCCCACCCTGATCGGCGTCCTCAAATCCGGCGCCGCCTACCTCCCGCTCGACCCCGAGCACCCGGCGGAGCGCCTCGCGAGCACCCTCCAGGACGCCGGCGCCCGCATCGTCGTCACCGACGACACCCACGCCGCCCACCTCGCCGCCGCCCACGACGGCCACCTGGTGAACCTCGACGGCGAGCGCGAGAGCGCCGCCCTCGCCGCGGCTCCCACCACCGCCCCGGCCGTGGACGTCCGACCCGACGACCTGATCTACACCATCTACACCTCGGGCTCCACCGGCCGGCCCAAGGGCGTCGGACTCACCCACGCGAACGTGCTCCGCCTCTTCACCATCACCGAGGAGCACTACGGCTTCGACGAACACGACGTCTGGACGCTCTTCCACTCGTACGCCTTCGACATGTCCGTCTGGGAGATGTGGGGCGCCCTGCTGTACGGGGGCCGTCTCGTGGTCGTACCGCCCGACATCGCGCGTTCCCCCGAGGACTTCCTGCGCCTGCTCGCCGACGAGCGCGTCACCGTCCTCAACCAGACCCCCTCCGGCTTCCGAGGCCTGGTGGCGCTGGCCGGCGACGGCCACCCGCTGATCGACGAACTCGCCCTGCGCGTGGTCACGTTCGGCGGCGAACGCCTCGACATGCCCGCCCTGCGCCCGTGGGTCGCGCGCCGCGCCCTCGACCGTACGGCCCTCATCAACATGTACGGCATCACCGAGACCACCGTGCACACCACCTACCACCCGGTCACCGAAACCGACCTGGACGCCGACCACGGAAACGACATCGGCGTCCCGCTCCACGACCTTCAGGTGCAACTGCACGGGCCGCACGGCGAGTTGGTGCCCATCGGTGTCCCCGGCGAGATCCACGTCGGCGGACCCGGAGTCGCCCGCATGTACCTCGGCCGCCCCCGCCTCACCGCCGAACGGTTCATACCCGACCCGTACGGCCCGCCCGGCACCCGTCTCTACCGCAGCGGCGACCTCGCCCGCCGTCGCCCCGACGGCGGCCTCGACTACCTCGGCCGCATCGACCACCAGGTCAAGATCCGCGGCCACCGCATCGAACTCGGCGAGATCAAGGCCGCGTTGAGCGCCCACCCGCTCGTCCGTGACGCCGTCGTCGTCGCCCGCGAGGACACCCCCGGCGACAAGCGGCTCGTCGCCTACGTCGTCCCCGCCGGCGAGGCCGTCGCCGCGCCCAGTGAACTACGGGCCCTGCTCGGCCGCACGCTGCCCGCCTACATGATCCCCACCGCGTTCCTCGCGCTCGGCAGGATCCCGCTCACCGTCAACGGCAAACTCGACCAAGCCGCCCTGCCCGCCCCCGACCGCGACGCGCTCGCCGTCGGGCGCACCCAGGTCGCCCCGCGCACCGCCGCCGAGGAGCGGATGACCGACCTCTGGCGCGAGGTCCTGGGCGTCGACCGCGTCGGCGTCACGGACAGCTTCTTCGACCTCGGCGGCGACTCGCTGCGGGCCGTGGCCCTGGCCGCAGCCCTGCGCGAGGCCGACCACGACGTCACGGTCCGCGACGTCTTCGCGCACCGCACCCCGGCCGACCTGGTCGAATACCTCACCGGCCGCCCGGCCCCGGCTCGCCCCGAGCCCGGCGTGACCCCCTTCGAGCTGCTCGCCGACGAGGACCGGGAGCGCCTGCCCGAAGGCGTCGTGGACGCCTATCCGCTCGCCCAGGTACAGCTCGGCATGGTCGTGGAGATGCTCGCCGACGACGGCCGCAACCACTACCACAACTCGACCTGCTTCCGGATCCTCGACCAGGGCACCTTCTCCGCCGAGGCACTCCAACAGGCCGTACGGGTCGTCATCGGCCGCCACGAGATCCTGCGCACCTCCTTCGCCCTGGACGGCTACTCGGTACCGCTGCAACTCGTCCACGACCCGGCACGGGTCGACACCATCGTCCGCACCCGGGATCTGACGTCCCTCGACGCCGCGGCGGCCGAACGCTCCCTGCGCGCCTTCATGACAGAGGAGCGCGCCGAACTCTTCGACCTCACCCGTGCCCCGCTGATCCGCTTCACCGCGCACACCCGCGACGACGGCGGCTGGTGGCTCACCCTCACCGAATGCCACGCCGTGCTGGAGGGCTGGAGCCATCACTCCCTCCTCATGGAACTCGTCAGCGCCTACCGGGCCCTGCGCGACGAACAGCCGCTCCAGGAGCCGGAACCCGCCGCCGTGCGCTACGCCGACTTCGTGGCCGCCGAGCTCAGGTCCCTCGACTCCGAGGAGGACCGCGCCTACTGGCACGGCATCGTGGAGAGCCACCCCAAGTTCGTCCCGCCGGCCGGATGGGGCGACGACCCGCTCACCACCCCGCGCGGTCTGCACCGCGCCTGGGTCCCCTACCACGACCTCGAAGCAGGGCTCCGCGCCCTGGCCTCCGAGGCCCAGGTCCCGATCAAGAGCGTGCTCCACGCCGCACACCTCAAGGTGATGAGCCGCCTCACCCCCGACGAGACCTTCCGCACCGGCCTGGTCACCAACGCCCGTCCCGAGGCCGTCGGCGCCGATCGCGTCCACGGCGTCTACCTCAACCCCCTCCCCTTCGCCTTCCGGCGCGGTGCCCGCACCTGGCGCGACCTCGTCCGCCAGGTCTTCGACCAGGAGATCGAGGTCTGGCCGCACCGCCGCTATCCGCTCGGTGCCATGCAGCGCGAGTTCGGCGCCACGGAACGCCTCGTCGACGTCCGCTTCAGCTATCAGAACTTCCGGCAGGTCGACCAGGACGTCATCGACTACGCCGCCACCATCGACGACAGCCCCACCGAGTTCCCTCTCGGCGTCTCCACCCGCGCCGGCTTCATCGTGATCACCGCCAACCGCCACATCATCGGCCGCACCGGCGTCGACCGACTGGCCTCGATGTACCGCACCGTCCTCGAAGACATGGCCACGAACGCCGACGGGGACGCCGAACAAGCGATCCTGCCCGGCGGTGAGCGTGAGTTGGTGCTCTCCGCTTGGAACGACACGGTGGTGTCGGTGCGTGGGGTGTCGGTGCCGGAGTTGATCGCGGAGCGTGCGGTGGTGTCGCCGGGTGCGGTGGCGGTGGAGGCGGGGGGTGTTCGTCTGACTTTCGGGGAGCTGGAGGTGCGGGCGAACCGGCTTGCGGGTGTGCTGCGTTCGCGTGGTGTGGGTGCGGAGTCCTCGGTGGCGGTGTTGCTGGATCGTTCGGTGGATCTGGTGGTGGCGTTGCTGGGGGTGTGGCGGGCGGGTGCGGGATATGTGCCGCTGGATCCCGCGCTTCCGCGGGAGCGGATCGCCGGGATGTTGGTGGATGCGGGTGTGTCGGTGGCGGTGACGTCGGCCGGTTATGCGGATCGGTTCGTGGTGGATGTGGTCCGTGCGGACGTGGATCACCCGGAGACGTCTGTTCCGTTGCCGTCGGTGGATCTGGATGGTCTGGCGTACACGATCTTTACGTCGGGTTCGACGGGTCGGCCGAAGGGTGTGCAGGTCACGCATCGGGGTCTGGTGAATCATGTGGACTGGGCGGTGCGGGAGTTGGCGTCGTGTGGTTCGGGTGGTGCGCCGGTGTTCTCGTCGGTGGCGTTCGATCTGGTGGTGCCGAATGTGTGGGCGCCGTTGGCAGCTGGTCAGCGGGTGTGGCTGTACGGCGGTGAGCTGACCGAGCTGGGGCGGGCACTTGCCGAGGCGGGTCCGTTCTCGTTCCTGAAGCTGACGCCTGGGCATTTGGAGGTGCTCGGTGGGCAGTTGTCGGATGAGCAGATTGGTGCGTTGACGACGCGGATCGTGGTGGCGGGTGAGTCGTTGCCGGGTGCTCTGGTGGAGCGTTGGCGGCGGTTGCTCGGTGACGGTCGGGTGGTCAACGAGTACGGTCCGACCGAGGCGACCGTCGGCACCTGCGTCTTCCCGATCGAGGAAGCCCATGACGGTGTCGTCCCCATCGGCCGGCCCCTGCCCAACATGACCATGCGCATTCTGGATTCACGTCAACTGCCGCTTCCGGTCGGTGTTGTCGGTGAGTTGTACGTCGGTGGTGCTGGTGTGGCCCGTGGCTACACCGGCGATGCCGGGCGGACGGCTCAGCGGTTCCTGCCCGACCCCTACGGCGAGGCCGGCTCGCGGCTCTATCGGACCGGGGATCTGGCGCGGTGGCGTGCGGACGGTGCGGTGGAGTTCCTGGGCCGGATCGACGACCAGGTGAAGGTGCGTGGTTACCGGATCGAACTCGGGGAGATCCGGGCCGCGTTGACAGCTCACCCGGCGGTGTCCGACGCGGCCGTGATCGTGACCGAGGACCAGCGTCTGGTCGCGTATGTCGTCGGTGAGTTGGACGGGTTGCGCGAGGCGGTCGCGGGTGTGCTGCCCGAGTACATGATCCCGTCCCTGTTCGTGGAGCTGGAGAAGATCCCGCTGACCGCGAACGGCAAGCTCGACCGGCGTGCTCTGCCCGACCCGGAGACCGGCGCCGCCACCGACGCGTACATCGCGCCGCGCAGCGAGACCGAGGAGAGCATCGCGGGAATCTGGGGCCAGGTCCTGGGCCTGGACAAGGTGGGCGTCGAGGACAACTTCTTCGACCTCGGCGGCCACTCCATCAAGGCGATCGCCCTCGTCGGAGCCTTGCGGGCCCAGGGTTTCGAGGCATCCGTCGGCGACGTGTTCCGGCACAGGACCGTGGCCGGACTCGCGGCAGCGCTCGGCACGCCCGCCGGCACCCCCGAGGAAGCGCCCCCTGTCGTGGCCCCCTTCTCACTGCTGTCCGAGGTTGACCGGGCCGGCCTCCCTGAGGGACTGGCGGACGCCTTCCCGCTCGCGCAGGTGCAACTCGGCATGCTGGTGGAGATGCTGGCCGACGACGGCCTGAACAAGTACCACAACACCACGACGTTCCGGATCAGGGACGGCAGGGCCTTCGACCCGAGCGCGCTGGAACAGGCCGCTCGGGCCCTGGTGGAGCGCCACGAGATGCTGCGCGCGTCCTTCGCTCTGGAGGGCTACTCGTTGCCGCTCCAGCTGATCCACCCCACCGCGGAGATCCCGGTCACCGTGCACGACCTACGGGGCCAGGACGAGGAGAGCCAACTGGCCACCCGGCGCGAGCACATCGCCTCCGAACGCGCGGCCACGTTCGATCTCGAACGTCCGCCCCTGCTGAGGATCTCCGCGCTGGTGGAGTCCGACGAGGCATGGTGGCTCTCGGTCAGCGTCTGCCACCCGATCACCGAGGGGTGGAGTCACCGCTCCCTGCTGAGCGAGATCGTCGAGAACTATCTGCGCGTGCGCGGCGGCGGGACGCTGCCCACGCCCGAGCCGCCCGCCGTCCGCTACGCGGACTTCGTCGCGGCCGAGCGTGCCTCCCTGGAGTCGGACGACGACCGGTCCTACTGGCGCGGTGTGATCGAGGGCCACGCCAAGTTCGAGCTGCCGAGTGGTTGGAGCGGTGACCTCACGCCGGGCGGCGCGGCGCACACGGTCCGCGTTCCGCTGGCCGACCTCGCGCCGGCGTTGCGTGCCGCCGCGAGCGACACCGGCACCTCGCTCAAGGCCGTGCTGCACTCGGCGCACCTGAAGGTGATGAGCCTGCTCACCCCGGAGGGGTCCTTCCACACCGGGCTGGTGTGCAGCGGTCGCCCCGAGATCCTGGGTGCCGAGCGCGTCTACGGCATGTATCTCAACACCGTGCCGTTCGCCTTCCGGAGCGGCGCCCGCACCTGGCGCGAACTCGTGCGTCAGGTCTACGACCAGGAAGCCGCCCTCTGGCCCCACCGCCGCTATCCGATGCCGGTGATGCAGCGCGAACTGGCCGACGGCACGCGTCTGTTGGACGTCCGCTTCAGCTATCTCGACCTCAAGGACGCCCAGGCCGCATCCGACATCGTCGACGCGGACTCCGGCATGGGCGAGGGCGCCACGGAGTTCGGCCTCGCCATCGCGGCCCGCGCGAGCGGACTGCTCCTCACGGCCGACCCCGGCCGACTGGCCCCGGACGCCGTGGACCGACTCGCCTCGATGTACCGCACCGTCCTGGAGGCGATGGCCCAGGACGTCGACGGCGACGCGGAGTCCACGTACCTGCCCGGCGGTGAGCGTGAGTTGGTGCTCTCCGCTTGGAACGACACGGTGGTGTCGGTGCGTGGGGTGTCGGTGCCGGAGTTGATCGCGGAGCGTGCGGTGGTGTCGCCGGGTGCGGTGGCGGTGGAGGCGGGGGGTGTTCGTCTGACTTTCGGGGAGCTGGAGGTGCGGGCGAACCGGCTTGCGGGTGTGCTGCGTTCGCGTGGTGTGGGTGCGGAGTCCTCGGTGGCGGTGTTGCTGGATCGTTCGGTGGATCTGGTGGTGGCGTTGCTGGGGGTGTGGCGGGCGGGTGCGGGATATGTGCCGCTGGATCCCGCGCTTCCGCGGGAGCGGATCGCCGGGATGTTGGTGGATGCGGGTGTGTCGGTGGCGGTGACGTCGGCCGGTTATGCGGATCGGTTCGTGGTGGATGTGGTCCGTGCGGACGTGGATCACCCGGAGACGTCTGTTCCGTTGCCGTCGGTGGATCTGGATGGTCTGGCGTACACGATCTTTACGTCGGGTTCGACGGGTCGGCCGAAGGGTGTGCAGGTCACGCATCGGGGTCTGGTGAATCATGTGGACTGGGCGGTGCGGGAGTTGGCGTCGTGTGGTTCGGGTGGTGCGCCGGTGTTCTCGTCGGTGGCGTTCGATCTGGTGGTGCCGAATGTGTGGGCGCCGTTGGCAGCTGGTCAGCGGGTGTGGCTGTACGGCGGTGAGCTGACCGAGCTGGGGCGGGCACTTGCCGAGGCGGGTCCGTTCTCGTTCCTGAAGCTGACGCCTGGGCATTTGGAGGTGCTCGGTGGGCAGTTGTCGGATGAGCAGATTGGTGCGTTGACGACGCGGATCGTGGTGGCGGGTGAGTCGTTGCCGGGTGCTCTGGTGGAGCGTTGGCGGCGGTTGCTCGGTGACGGTCGGGTGGTCAACGAGTACGGTCCGACCGAGGCGACCGTCGGTACGTGTGTCTTCCCGATCGAGACGGCGTACGAGGGTGTGGTTCCCATCGGCCGGCCCCTGCCCAATGTCCATATGCGTGTCCTGGACGCCGAACTGCGTCCTGTGCCGGTGGGCGTGGTGGGGGAGTTGTACGTGGGCGGCTCCGGGGTGGCCCGTGGCTACACCGGTGATGCTGTGCGGACGGCTCAGCGGTTCCTGCCCGACGTCTACGGCGAGGCCGGCTCGCGGCTCTATCGGACCGGGGATCTGGCGCGGTGGCGTGCGGACGGTGCGGTGGAGTTCCTGGGCCGGATCGACGACCAGGTGAAGGTGCGTGGTTACCGGATCGAACTCGGGGAGATCCGGGCCGCGTTGACAGCTCACCCGGCGGTGTCCGACGCGGCGGTCATCGTGACCCAGGACCAGCGCCTGGTCGCCTACGTCGTCGGGGGTGACCCGGAGGACTTGAGGGAGTGGCTGGGCGGCACGCTTCCGGAATACATGGTCCCGTCCGCGTTCGTGGAGCTGGACCGGATCCCGCTGACCGCGAACGGCAAGCTCGACCGGCGTGCTCTCCCTGACCCGGAGGCCATCGCCACGGACACGTACATCGCGCCGCGGAGCGAGACCGAGGGGACGATCGCCGAGGTCTGGGGACGGGTCCTGGGCCTGGACAAGGTCGGAGTGGAGGACAACTTCTTCGACCTCGGCGGCCACTCCATCAAGGCGATCGCCCTGGTGGGCGCCCTGCGCGCCGAGGGCTTCGAGGCGGCGGTCAGCGATGTGTTCCGGCACAGGACCGTGGCCGGACTCGCGGCAGCGCTCGGCGCGCCGGCCGGCACGCCGGGAGGGGCTCCCGCCGCCGTGGAGCGCTTCGCCCTGATCCCCGCTCGGGTGCGGGACACGCTGCCCGAGGACGTCGTCGACGCCTACCCGCTCTCGCAGGTGCAGCTCGGGATGGTGCTCGAAATGCTCGCCGACGACGGCCTGAACAAGTACCACAACAGCTCGACCTTCCGGATCAAGGACGGGCGCCCCTTCGACCGGGACGCGCTCGCGCGTGCCGCGCGTACGGTCGTCGGCCGGCACGAGATGCTGCGGACCTCCATCGAGTTGGAGGACTTCGAGGTGCCGTTGCAACTGGTCCACGCCGCGGCCGAGGCGCCCGTGGTCGTACGCGATCTGCGGGGCGGCACGGCCGAGGAGTTCGAGGAGGCACGCCGCCGGCACATCGCCCAGGAGCGCCGTGACCTGTTCGATCTCAAGAGGGCGCCGCTGCTGAGGATTTCCGCGCTCGTCGAGTCGGACGAGGCCTGGCACCTCGGATTCACCCACTGCCACGCCATCACGGAGGGCTGGAGCCAGCAGTCCCTTCTGATGGAAGTGCTCGGCCTCTACCAGGCCTACGGGAAGGGAGAAGAGCCCGCGGAGCCGGAGCCCGTGGCCGTACGGTACGCCGACTTCATCGCGGCCGAACTCGCCTCCTTGGAGTCCGGGGCGGACCGCGCGTACTGGCAGCGGATCGTCGACGAGCACCATCCGTGGAGCCTGCCGGCCGACTGGGGCGACGAACCCGGCACGCCGCGTGAGGACTTCAAGCTGTCGGTCGAGTTCCGCGACATCGAACCCGGGCTGCGCGCGCTGGCGGCCGAGACGGAGACCTCGTTCAAGGCCGTGCTGCTGGCCGCGCATCTGAAGGTGCTCAGCACCCTCACCCATGAAGAGGCCTTCCAGACGGGTGTGTTGTACAGCGCGCGGCCCGAGGTTCCGGGCGTGGAGCGGGTGTACGGCATGTACCTCAACACGCTGCCGTTCGCCCACCGGCGGGGCGCCCGCACCTGGGGCGAGCTCGTTCGCCAGGTCTTCGACCGCGAGGCCGAGGTGTACGAACGCCGACGCCATCCGCTGCCTGCCGTGCAGCGACTCGCGGGCGGCCGACGGCTGTTCGACGTCATGTTCCGCTACCAGGACTTCCACCAGGTCGACACCGGAACGGTCGACGTGACGGCCGGCGCCGGAGACAGCTCGAACGAGTTCACGCTCTCCCTCGCCAATGTGCCGGGGCGGCTCGTCCTGCGGGCGGTCAGCACCGGGCTGAACCGGTCCAACGCCGAGCGGCTCGCCGGAATGTACCGGGTCGTGCTCGAAGCCATGGCCGCGGGCCAGGGCGGCGACGCTCAGGTGACGGTCGTCCCGGAGGCGGAGCGCGCACAGATCCTTGAGGACTGGAACGACACCGAGGTGGAGTGGGAATGAGCAATCCGCGACAAGGACCACGCCGCGTGCACCAGGTGTTCGCGGACACCGCCGCCGACCGCCCGGACACCGTGGCCGTCGAGGCGGTGGACGGAACCCTGACGTACGGCGAACTCGACCGGCAGGCCAACCGTGTCGCCCACCGGCTGCGGGCTGCGGGCGTCGGGCCCGAGTCCGTGGTGGGCGTGCTGCTGCGCCGCCGTCGGGGCCTGCTGCCCGTGCTCCTCGGCATCTGGAAGGCCGGCGGCTCCCACCTCCCGCTGGACCCGGCACTCCCGCGCGAACGCCTCGTCTACATGCTCGGCGCGGCGGGCGCCCGGCTCGTGGTGACCGAGACGGACCTGGCGGAGCGCGTGGGGGCCGACCAAGTCCGGCCGCGACCAGACTCATCGCGCCCCGACGCCCCGCGTGTAGATCGCCCGCGGTCAGATCACCCGCGTGCGGATCACCCGCGTTTCATCGAGCCGAGGCCCGTCGAGCGGGGTCACGTCGAGCCGGGGTCCGACGGGCCGGGGCCGGCCGTCTCCGGCCGCTTCGACGGCGTTCTCCTGGATCTGGACCAGGAACGGGAGGTGATCGCCGGACAGCCGGACACGGCACCCGAGTCGGCCCTCGGGGCGGCCGACGGACCACTGGACAGTCTGCAACACAGCCTCGCCTACACCCTCTTCACCTCCGGCTCGACCGGACGCCCCAAAGGCGTGCAGATCGCCCACCGTTCGCTCCTGAATCTCCTCTTCTCGATGCGGGAGCGCTTCCGGTCCGGACCCGATCACATCTGGCTGGCGGCGACTTCGCTGTCGTTCGACATCTCCGCGGCCGAGCTGTACCTGCCGCTGATCACCGGTGGCAGGATCGTGCTCGCCGGTGACGAGCAGACGGGCGACTCCGGGGCGCTGCTGGAGCTGATCGACGGCCGGGGTGTCACTCATGTGCAGGCCACCCCCGCGGGCTGGAAGCTGCTGCGGGCCGCCGGGTTCGAGCACCGGGCCGTCACCGCCATCACCACGGGCGAGGCGTGTCCGCCGCCCCTGGCACGGGAGTTGCACGGGCAGGTGGATCGGCTCGTCGACCTGTACGGGCCGACCGAGACGACCATCTGGGCCACCGGATGGGAGGTCGAGGCCGGAGTGGCCACGGTGCCGATCGGCCGCCCGATCCACAACATGCGCGCCTATGTGCTCGACACGGCGCTCCAGCCCGTCCCGGTGGGCGTGGTCGGCGAACTGTATGTGGGCGGCGCCGGGGTGGCCCGCGGCTATGTGGGACGGCCCGCGCTGACCGCCGAGCGGTTCCTGCCGGAGCCGTTCGGTGGGGCGCCGGGCTCGCGCATGTACCGGACCGGTGACCTGGCGCGTTATCGCGCGGACGGTGAACTGGAGTACCTGGGCCGCGAGGACCACCAGGTGAAGATCCGCGGTTACCGCATCGAACTCGGGGAGATCGAGGAGCGGTTGCTGCGCCGGGACGGTGTGCGGGACGCCGTCGTCGTGGTCCGTGAGGACCCCGGCGGGGAGAAGTGGCTGGCGGCGTACGTGGCGGTCGACCCCGCCTCGGCCACGGACCAGGAGACGCTGCGCGCCGGCCTGACGGCGGAACTCCCGTCGTACATGGTGCCCGCGGCGTTCGTCCTGCTCGACGAGCTCCCGCTGAACGCGGCCGGCAAGATCGACCGCAAGGCGCTCCCGGCCCCCGGCCGTTCGGCGTTGGTCTCCGACGGGGCGTATGTCGCGCCGCGCACCCCGACCGAACAGCGCATGGCGGACGTCTGCGCCGAGGTGCTGGGCGTGCCGGACGTGGGTGTCCGCGACCGGCTGGCCGATCTCGGAGCCGATTCCATGCGGATCGTCCATGTTCTCGCGGCCGCCCGCCGAGCGGGGCTCGCCCTCACCCTGCGCATGCTTCTCGACAACGGAACGATCGAGGACCTCGCGACGGCCCTCGAAGAGACGAGAACGACCAGGGGAGAGACACCGACGATGACGACCGGCGCCGGCAGTGGCCCCTCCTCGGCCGAGATCGAACGGGTCATGGCAGAGCACCGGATCCCGGGCGCGGCCGTCGCGCTGCTGCGCGACGGCGAACCCGTGGGCGTGCACGCCCACGGAGTCCGCTCGACCGGGACGGGCGCTCCGGTCACCCTGCGCACCCGATTCCAGGCCGGTTCCATCAGCAAGCACATCTCGGCCTACGCCGTGCTGCGCCTCGTCGACCGCGGCGCGCTCGACCTCGACGGGGACCTGGACGGCGTCCTCATCAGCCGTACGCTGCCGAAGGCGCCCGGCGGGCGGCCCGTGACGCTGCGCCAGTGTCTGTCCAACACCTCGGGCCTCGCGGGCGCTCAGGCCACCTGGTGGCGTCCCGACGAGGTGATGCCGGACCTCTCCGGCATCCTGGACCAGGTCCGTGCGGAACACGAGCCCGGCTCCCTGTTCCGTAAGGACGGTGCCCAGTGGGCGGTGGTCGAGCAGGTCGTGGCCGATGTCACGGGCCAGGGCTTCGACAAGGCCGTCCAGGAGCTGGTCTTCGAGCCGCTGGGTATGCGAGACAGCGCCTTCGGGGCACCCGGCGGCGCGGACGCGGCGACGGGACACGACCAGCACGGGCGTGAACTCGCCGGCGGCCACCGGGTACGCCCGGTGCGGGCGGGCAGCGGTCTGTGGTCCACCCCCGCCGACCTGGCCGTCTTCGCGGGGGCCCTGCGGCGCGCGCACCGAGGCCTGTGCGACCTGTTGTCCGCACGCCTCGCGGGCGTCATGCTCACCGAGGCCTTTCCCGGCAGCTTCTACGGATTGGGCGCCGTGATCGACGGCACGCAGGGTGAGCCCGAATTCGGCCACGGCGGCCAGACCGCCGGATTCCGCGCGCTCTCCTCGGTGCGGCTGCGGTCCGGCACCGGCCTCGTCGTGATGACGAACTCGGACAACGGCAAGGAGGTCCACCGGGCCGTCGCCGCCGCTCTCGGAAGGATCATCTCCGCCTAGGCCTGTCCGGCCGATCCCGGCGGAGAGGCGGGCGCTGTCGGTCTCCTCCGCCGTGATCGAACGGACAGGTTCTGGCACAAGGCGCCGCCAAGCCAAAGAAGGCGACGGATAACGCAGGAATAACGGTCCTCCATAGCTTCTCCACCGAGTCAAGTTCCGCACATGTCAGAACGGGGGGTGCCGAATGGACTTCCAAGTCCTCGGCCCGGTGGAAGCCCGCAAGGGTGGCGTAAGAATCGCACTGTCCGGATCCAAGGTGCACACGGTCCTCGCGAGCCTGCTGCTCGCCCGGGGACGCGTCGTCTCCGACGATCGACTGAGTTCCATGCTGTGGGGGTGGGAGCCGCCCGCCACGGCCGGAGCGCAGATCTACACCTACATGTCGCGCCTGCGCAAACTGCTCGGCGCCGACGTCGAGATCGACCGGCGCCCGCCGGGTTACGTCCTGCGGGCGCCGCACAGCACGATCGACCTCCTGGAGTTCGAGCAGCTCGACCGGGAGGGACGCACGGCTCTCGGCCGCGGCCGCCATCGTGAGGCCAGCACCCAGCTGAGCCGGGCGCTCGGCCTGTGGCGCGGCGCCGCGCTCGGCAACGTGACGGAGTACCTGGCGGGCGCCGAACTGGCCCGCCTCGAAGAACTGCGTCTGCACGCCCTGGAGAGCCGGGTCGAAGCCGACCTGGAGCTCGGCCGGCACGAGCAGCTCACCGCCGAACTCACCGGCCTGGTCGCCGAGTTCCCGCTGCGGGAGAAGCTGCGCGCCCAGCTGATGACGGCCTTCTTCCGCTGCGGCCAGCAGGCCGACGCGCTGCACACGTACCACGAGGGCCGCAAGGTGCTGGACGAGCAGCTGGGCATCGAGCCCGGTGAGGCCCTCGGCGCCACCTATCAGGCCGTCCTCGTCGGCAGCCTCGGTGCCAGGAGCCGGAACGTCACCCCGCTCCGGCCCACCGTCTCCGCCGCGTACGCCGACGGGGACGGCGGCGACCTCTACGGGCCGAGCCCTGCCACCCTTCCTCCGGACATCGAGGACTTCATCGGGCGGGAGGAGGAACTGGCCGCTCTGTGCGGGCAGTTGGCCGAGTCGCGCAAGGGCGGCGGACCGCGTGCCCTGTTGGTGACCGGCATGGCCGGCGTCGGCAAGACGGCGCTCGCGGTACGGGCCGCGCATCGCAGCGCCGGACACTTCCCCGACGGTCAGCTCTTCGCCGAACTCGCCCACTCCGACGGCCGCCCCAAGCGGTTGGAGGAGGTCCTGACGGTCCTTCTCAACGCTCTCGGGGCGCCGGTGGAGGGCACGGGGCGCGGCGCCGGGATCGACGAACTGATCCGCCGCTACCGGACCCGTACGGCGGGCAGGCGCCTGCTCGTGGTCCTCGACGGCGCCGTGGACAGCCGGGAACTGGACCTGCTGCTGCCGGGGTCGGCCGCGGCCGCCGTCCTCATCACGGGGCGGGCGAGGCTGACCAGAGTGACCCAGGCGAGGACCACCGTCCTCACCCCCTTCGAGCCTGACACCTCGTACGAGCTGCTGGCGGCCGGCGTCGGCCGGCGAAGGCTGCTCGCCGAACCCGAGGCCACGAACGCGGTTCTCGCCTACTGCGCGGGGCTGCCGCTCGCGGTGCGCATCGCGGGCAGCCGGCTGGCCGCCAGGTCGCACTGGCCGGTCTCCTGGCTGGCGTCGCGGCTCGCGGAGCCCGAGCATCGGCTGCGCGAACTCTCGTACGGAGGGCTGGAGTTACGTCGCTCACTGCTTCCCTCCTTGCGGCAGCTGCCCGGACCGGCCGGGCGCACGCTCGTCCGCCTCGCGGGGATCGGCACGGAGCCCTTCCCCGCCCAGCGGGCCGCCCGCCATCTGGCCGAGCCGGAGTCCGCGGCCGAGGAGAGTCTGGAACACCTGGTGGACGCCGCGCTGCTCGACATCTGCGGAGTCGACCGTCTGGGCCGGCCGCTGTACCGCTTCCACGAGCTGGTCCTGCTCTTCGCGGAGTCTCTTGCGAGTGCACATTGCGAACGGGAGAGGTCCGCCGCGGCGAGCTGATGACAGCGTTGCCCACGGTTCGAGATAGGGCCTGAATCGGGCCGACACAGGTCCGGCTCCGCCGATGCGGGGCCGGACCGGTCTGTCGGCGGTGGCTGCTCAGTGCCAGTCCTCTTCGTCGAGGCCGACGACCGTCGAACTGGCCGGACCGGCGGCGGTCGTGGTGGCACCGGCTAGGGGTCCCGCCGCACCGAGCGCGCAGAGCGCGATGATCCAGACCGTGACTATCTGCCTCGCGGCCGTGCTCCAGTCGTGCTGCATGGCGACTCTCCATTCGTCGGTGGTGGCGGGTGCGCCGGGTGACGGTGTTCAACACCCGCGCCCTCGTTCGCAATCGAAACTACGGGCGCCGGGCTTCGGCCCCCTATCGATCCGCTTTCGTCCCGCACCTCACCGACCCCCGGCGCACCGGAAACCCGCCGCGACCGCCCTCCGGTTCGGCACCGACAACCATCCGCCGGCCCACCATCCGTTGCCGGGTTGCCGGGTTGCCGGGTTGCGGGTTGCCCCACTGGCCCACGACCCGCCGGCCCCCGACCCGCGCGGGGCCGCGCCCGAATCCCGTTCCGGGAGCACCCGACGGTCCCGCTCGTGCCGTACCGCACGGACGAGGGGACGAGCCCGGGCCGGCTCCGGGGAGCGAGGCGGACGCCGGTCGGGGTCCCGCTGCGGGGCGAACCGCGCCTCAGCGTCGGCGGGTCGGCGTCGTGGCCGCGGTGCGTGTCGCGCCTCCGCGGTCCTGGGAGTCGCCCGACGACGCCCGAGCCGGAGGCTGCGACGAAGCGCTCTCCGGACGCAGCGCGTCGAGGGCACCGTCGACCCGTTCCAGCCAGGACTTCACATCGATCCGGGCGAAGCAGTCCCGGGCCTCCGTCAGATGGCGCAGGGCGCGGGCCCGGTGACCGCACTTGGCGCAGGCCTCGCCCAAAACCAGCTTGATCCTCCCCTCCACCAGCGGATTACTGACCTGCTCCGCCGCGTCGAGGGCCTGCGTCAGCGTCGTCCGGGCCTGCTCCCAGCGGCCCGCCCCGAGCCGGACCTCGCCGAGCGCGAGGAGCCCGTGCGCGAGCCCCAGGGTGTCGGAGTTGTCCTGCACGATCCGGACCATGCGCAACAGGGCCTCCTCCGCCCGGACGAAGCGCCCCTGGGCGAGCAGCACCCGGCCCAGCCGGTGGGTGGCGAGCGCGAGACTGCGTGAGCAGCCCTCCCCGATGACCTCGGCGACCCGGACGGACTCCCGGGCCAGCTCGGCCGCACGGCCGACGGAGCCGCGGTCGAGCTCGATCTGCGCCATGTTGTTGAGCACATGGGCCTCCGAGGAGAGGTCGCCCACCGCACGGAACACCTCGAGGGCCTCCGTGCTGCGGCTCATCGCTCTCCTCAGCTCGCCGCGCATCTCGTCGATCATCGCCATGCTGCGCAGCACCAGCGCCCGGCCGTGCCGCTCCCCGGCCCGGGTGTGCAGGGCCAGTGCGGCGGCGAAGTTCTCCTCGGCCTCCGGGAAACGCCGCAACCGCATCTCCAGAGCGCCCAGAATGTGCAGCATCGCGCCCTGCCCCCGGACGTTCCCGGCGGCCCGCGTCGCGACCAGGGCGTTCTCCGCGCAGGCGCGCCAGTCGTCGGTGTGGTCCCGGGTCTCGAAGAGCACCACCGTGGACATGGCGAGATCCCAGGCCAGTTCGTCCAGGCCCAGCTCCGCCGCCTGTTCCACCACGGCGGACAGGGTGAGCCGTTCCGCCTCCAGCCACTCCAGGGGCCGGTTCGCGAGATCGGCGGTCACGTCGGCGGGCAGCGGACGGCGGACGGCGGTGCCGTGGATGATGCTGAAGTCACCGCCGTAGAAGCGCCGGTGGGCCTGGTCGGCCAGGGACAGCGCACCGCTGAAGACCCGTTCGCGCGCGGCCTGCCGCTGCGGCTCGGACTCCTTGTCGTGGGCACGCTCGTGGGCGTACAGCCTGAGCAGGTTCTGGAAGCGGTACCGCGGCCGGCCCGTCGCGTCGGTGCCGGCGACATCCAAGAACTGCGCGTCGACCAGCTGCTCCAGGAGACGCTCCGCCGTCGCGGAATCCGTGTCGAGGGCCGCGGCGCCGAGCCACGGAGCGAAGTCGGGTATCTCCAGCAGGCCGAGCAGCCGGTAGAGCCGGGCGGCCTCGTCACTCAGGCAGCGATAGCTCAGCGCGAAACCTGCTCTGACCTGTGACTCGCCCTCGCTCAGCTCGTCCAGCCTGCGCCGCTCGTCACTGAGCAGCGCGACGAGCCGCGCCACGGTCCAGTGCGGTTTGGCGGCGAGCCGGGCTCCGGCGATCCTCAGGGCGAGCGGCAGCCGGTCGCAGAGCTCGGCGACCCGGGCGACGGACGCGGGGTCGTCCGCGACACGCCGTTCGCCGACGATCCGCCCGAGCAGCTCGACCGCCTCGGGTTCGGTCAGCCGGCCCAGCTGCACCCGGCAACGCGGTGGCCAGGCCACGAGCTCGGCGAGCTGCTCCCGGCTGGTGATCAGCACGCAGCAGCCGGGGCTGCTGGGCAGCAGCGGCACGATGTGCGGGTAGGAGTGCACATTGTCGAGGACCACGAGGACCCGCCGCTCGGCCAGGATGCTGCGGTACAGCGCGGCCCGCTCCTCGAGGCCGACGGGTATGCGGTCGGCGGGCGCCCCGAGCGCGCGCAGGAACCGGCCGAGAACCTCACCGACCGGGGTGGGTTCGTGGTTCTCGTCGTAGCCGCGCAGATCGGCGAAGAGATGGCCGTCGGGGAAGTGCTCGGCGACGCTGTGCGCCCAGTGCACGGCCAGGCAGGTCTTGCCCAGACCGCCGACTCCGGTGATGAGACCGGCCGTCGGCCCCCGTACTTCCTCCGTGCGATCCAGCAGAGCGTCCAGCAGGGTCATTTCCTCCGTGCGACCGGTGAACCCCGCGACGTCCGGCGGTAGTTCGAACGGCTTGGCCTGCGCGTCGCGTGGCCGCTCGTGCTCCGGGGCCGCCTGCTCCCGGTCGCGCGCGGCGGGCACGAGGTCGTCGTGCAGGATCGCGTCGTGCAACTCGCGTAGAGCCGGGCCGGGTTCGAGCCCGAGTTCACTGACGAACAGCCGCCTCCCTAATCGGAACGTCTCCAGTGCCTCGGCACGACGGCCGGAACGATACTGCGCGGTGATCAGGTGGTGCCGGGTGCGCTCCCGCATGGGGTGCGCGCGGACCGTGGCGGCCAGTTCCGGAATGACTCTCTGGTGATGGCCGAGTTCCAGCTCGACGGCGATCGCGTCGTCATAGGTGTTGAGACGCAACTCCTCCAGTCGCCGCGCCTCGTCCTCCACCGCCGCTCCGGTCACCCCCGCGAGCGCGGGGCCGTGCCACAGACGCAGCGCGTCGGAGTAGTGCCGGGCGGCGTCGGCGAGCCGCTTCTCCTGGACGGCGTGTTCGGCCCGGGAGACGAGCGCCGAGAATTCGAGGTTGTCGAGCTGATGACCGCCGACACGCAGTAGATATCCCGGATGCGCGGTGACGATGACTTCCCCGGTGATTCCAGCTTTCCTGATTGATTTGCGCAAGGCGGCTATGCAAATCGAAACCTGCGTGCGCGCCGTGGCGGGCGGCTGGTCTCCCCAGACCGCGTCGACCAGTTTGTCTACAGATACGGTCCTCTCCGGATTGAGCAACAAGAGTGCCAGAATGGTGCGATGGCGCGGCCCGCCCACCTTCACCTGTACATCGTGTGCGAGTACGCCCAGCGGACCGAGAATCTTGAAGCGCAACGGCTTCTCCACTTGCCCTCCCCTGCTTCGAAGTCCCTGTCGAAGCTCGCGGGTGCCCCGTGACGGGCCATGGTTGATCCATTCTATGCACCCGGGGATGTGGAATTGTTAATTCCAGAGGAAGGGCCGGATTTGGTTGTTTCTGAATACGCGTCAGTAGGGTTGATGTTGAGTAAAGGATTCTGTTTGCGGATCAATAACCCGGGCGAAAGTTATTTCCTGAACAAGTCTCAGCTTCTTCCGGCGGAGTTCGGTTCTATCGGCCGCCCTTCTTGGCCGGCCCCTTCACGGCCGGTGCCGCAAGGGGTGATCGGCCGGGATCTCGACGAGCACGATTTCGGTTCCGTCCGGGTCCGCGATCCACATCTCGATCAGCCCCCACGGCTCCCGCACCGGCCCGCGTACGACCTCGACACCGGCGGCCGTCAGCTCCTCGTGGGCCACTGTCAGGTCCGCGACCTGGAGCCACAGCTTCAGCGCGGGGGAGGGCGGCGTCTCGGACCGGCCGGCGACTTCCAGGAAACCGCCGCCGAGGAAGTACACGGTCCCCCGCTCGGGCCCCGTACCGAACTCGCGGTAGATGTCCAGGCCGAGCTGCCCGCCGTAGAAGGCGCGCGAGCGCTCCGGGTCGGTCGGGCGCAGAAGGGTCCGGCTGCTCAGTACATGCACCATGCACCCGGAGCCTAGAGGAGGGTTACGCTCGGGCGTGCCCAGCCGCGCCACTGAATGGAGAACCGCTTCCATGGAAACCGCCGCCGCCACCGGACTGACCTTCCGCGACGCCACCGACAGCGATGTGGACGCCCTGGTCGCGCTGATCGACTCGGCGTACCGAGGTGACTCCAGCCGGGTCGGCTGGACCACGGAGGCGGACATCCTTCAGGGTCAGCGGACCGACGCCGAGGCGGTGCTCGTCGTCGTGAAGGCGCCCGACAGCAGGCTGCTGATCGTGGAGCGGGACGGCGCGCTCGTCGCCTGCTGCCAGCTGGAGCATCGCGGCGACCACGCCTACTTCGGCATGTTCGCGGTCAGTCCCGCACTCCAGGGCGGCGGGCTCGGCAAGGTGATCATCACCGAGGCGGAGCGGACGGTCCGAGAGACGTGGGGCGTCACCGAGATGCACATGACCGTGATCTCCGTGCGCGAGGACCTCATCGCCTGGTACGAGCGGCGCGGCTACCGCCGTACGGGACAGATGACGCCCTTCCCGTACGGCGACGAGCGCTTCGGCATCCCGCAGCGGGACGACCTGCGCTTCGAGCTGCTGGTCAAGCCGCTCGCCCAGGTCTGATCCGGGCGGCCGCGGCGGAGGCCGTCCGGGGAGGTCGGGCATCCCGCCCCCGACGAGGCTCGCGATCACGCGTGACCCCGGCTGCCCTCGGCCCGACCGCCGGCCACCGACCGCGGCCGGCGGTCGAGCCGTTCGGGCCGCTCGGGCCGTCCCGCCCGAGCGGCCCTCGTGGTGCCGCCGCTCGCCTCGTCCCCGTCAGGCCGTGAAGCGGCCGGTGCGCTTGATCTCGGGGTAGTCGGTCGTGGCGCCGTCCAGCTCCAGGGCGCGCACCAGCCGGAGCTGGTCCTGGGTGTTCACCACCCAGCCGATGATCCGAAGGTCTGCCTTGCGGGCCGCCTCGACGACCTCCAGGCTCAGCCTGCGGATGTTGAGACAGACGGTCGCGGCACCGACCTCCACGGCACGGTCCACGACATCGATGCCGTAACGGCTGGCGATCAGCGCGGTACGGACACCCGGCACCAGCCGGGCGATCTCGTCGACCGCCTCGTCGTGGAACGACGACACCTCGACCCGTCCGACCAGGTCGCGCCGCTGCATCACCTCGGCGAGGGCCCTGGCCGCCGCGACATCCTTGATCTCGGCCTGCAACGGCGTCCTGACGGCTTCCAGCACCTCTTCGAAGACGGGGACACGCTCACCGCGCCCCGCGTCCAGCGTCCGCAGCTCCGCGAGCGTCTTGTCGACGATCGGCCCCGAGCCGTCGGTCGTACGGTCCACGTCGAAGTCGTGCATGACGACGAGTGCGCCGTCCTTGCTCAGATGCAGATCGAGTTCGATCAGGTCGAGGCCCGCGTTCTGGGCGGCGACGAAGGAACGGAGGGTGTTCTCGGGCTCTACACCCATCACTCCGCGATGACCGATGGTGAGGAAGTTCAAGATTCGACTCGCTTCCGTCGACGGCGGCTCGGCTCGCGCGTGGTTCCGACGGGGGCGTCCACGCGGCAAGGCCGCAGCCTAATGGCCTGACTGTGCGATGTACCCGTTCCTACGCGGGTCAATGGGAGTGTCGGGCTCACTCGGGGCACGGGGGGTGTCGGACGGGACGGAACGGGGGAGACATGCCCCGCGCCGCCGGACGGGCCGTTCCGGCGCGTTCGCCGAGTCCCTCCGCCCGCCCCGAAGCCGAGTCCGTCGGTCCTTCGGGAAGACGAGTCCGTCCGTCCACCCGGAAGACGAGTCCCTCCGTCCGTCCCGGAAGAGGTGCCGCGATGCCGACCGAACCCGCGCCCGACGTCCTCGCGCTCATCGACGCCATCAAGGCCCACTTCCCGGACATCGGCGGCACCGTGACCGAAGCGGCGGAGGCCCGCCGCATCCTCGCCGCCGCACCCGCTTGGCCCTTCGAGCCGCCGGCGGTCGGCTCGGTCGAGGACCGGGCGATACCCGGACCCGAGGGAGCGCCGGACATCCCCGTACGTGTCTATCTGCCCTCCCCGGCGCCGGCGACCGGAGCCGGACCCGTGTCCCCCCGCCCCACCGTGGTCTTCTTCCACGGAGGCGGCTGGGTCATCGGCGGTCTCGACACGCACGACCCGGTCGCGCGCCCTGTGCCGGGACGCCGGTGCGGCCGTCGTGTCGGTCGGCTACCGGCTCGCCCCGGAGGCACGCTTTCCCGCGGCCGTCGACGACGCGTACGCCGCGCTGTGCTGGGCCGCCGAACACGTCGGTGAACTGGGCGCGGATCACGGCGCGTTGGTCGTCGCCGGCGACAGCGCGGGCGGCAACCTCGCGGCCGTCGCCGCGCTCGTCGCCCGCGACCGGGGCGGCCCGGCGCTCGCGCTCCAGGTGCTCCTCTACCCGGCGACGGACGCGCGGCCGGGAGCGGCCGCGCCCTCCACGGACGGCTCCGCGTACTTCCTCACGGCGACGCACGGCCGCTGGTTCGCCGAGCAGTACTTCGGTCCCGACGGCGACCGCGCGCACCCGTACGCCTCGCCCCTCGTGGCCGATCCGCAGGGTCTGCCGCCCGCCCATGTCGTGACCGCGGGCTTCGATCCCCTCTGTGACGAGGGCCACGCGTACGCCGTCAGGCTGAGGGAAGCCGGAGTACGGGTCACGGAGATCCACTACCCGGGCATGTTCCACGGATTCTTCGGCTTCCCCGAGCTTCTCGCCGACGCCCGTGCCGCCCGGGCGGCTGTGGCGGATGTCATTGTCTCGACGGTGTCTGGCAGGAAAAAGAGCGGTGAAGGTGGGGGGTGCGCAGGATAATCTCCCGGGTTCCCACTTGCGGGAAGGATCCTCGCAAACATACGGTGTCCATACGCGAGGTTTTCCTGTGGAGGATGGGACATGACGGAAGTTCTTGTGCAAGTGGGTACGGAGGAGCGGGTTCCTCCCGTGGCCAGGGTGGTGGAGCACCCGGCATGGCCCGTGCTCAAGGCTGCCGTGGAGGAGATCCGGCCGTGGCAGTCCAAGGACGGCTCCGTCGACTTCGAGGGTGACGCCGCCCCCGACGCCTCCGACATCGATCTGGCCGTGCGCCGGGTGATAGACGCGATCGAGCAGCTCTCCCCGCTGGTACCTCACGACGTGGCCTACCACGAAGCGCTCGTGAAGGACCTGCGCGGCTGGGCCGACGGCGGCTTCAAGGTGCCCGACTTCCTCGACTCGCTGCTGGCCTTCCAGCCCGCCGCGCACCGTGAGGACGGCCTCCAGCACCTGGTCGTCTTCCCGATGTACACGCAGAACGGCAATCTGGACCGCAATTTCGAAGCGGTCGTGCTGCGCATGGTGTGGCCCGAATGGCTGGCCGATCTGGAGCGCACCCGCTACGACAATCCGCTGTTCTGCGGCATCACTTTCGAGGACTTCACCGCGGGTTACGACACCAATTCGGCCGTTCTCTTCCCGGAGACGATCGCGGTCCGCGAGGCGCCCGAGCGCTTCTCCTGGGGCGGCATCTTCTGCGACCGCGAGGCCGCCCGCTTCCGTGCCGTCACCGACGCCGCCGTGGACATCCTCGGTCTCGAGCTGCCCGAGGACATCGCCGCCATGGTCCACGACCAGGAGCGCTGCGAGCAGGCCTTCGTGCTCTGGGACATGGTCCACGACCGCACGCACAGCCACGGTGACCTGCCGTTCGACCCGTTCATGATCAAGCAGCGCCAGCCGTTCTGGATGTACGGCCTGGAGGAGCTGCGCTGCGACCTCACCGCCTTCAAGGAGGCCGTGAAGCTGGAGTCCGAGGGCAACGAGCACGGCCGCGACGTGCAGTACGCCGTGCTCTTCGACCGGATGTTCCGCTTCCCCGTCACCGGCGACCGCGTCCGCAACTACGACGGTCTCGGCGGCCAGCTCCTCTTCGCCTACCTGCACAAGCACGACGTCGTCCGCTGGACCGACAACAAGCTGCACATCGACTGGCAGCGCGCCCCGCAGGTCACCAACCAGCTGTGCTCCGAGATCGAGGACCTGTACCGGGCGGGCATCGACCGGCCCAAGCTCGTCCACTGGTTCAAGGCGTACGAGCTCGTCTCCACCTACCTCGCACCGCACCCGGGCTCCCGCTGGGCCAAGGGTCCGGACGCCCTGGACCTGTCCCAGCCGCCGCGCAAGCTCGTCGACGACGTGCTTCCGGACGAGTTTCCCCTGAGCATGTTCTATGAGGCGCTCTCCAAGAAGCTGAAGAACGTGATCGCCTCCACCAAGGGCATCACCGCGGCCGACTCCGAGCGGATCGCCGCGTGACCGACCGCGGTACCGAGAACATTGCTCAGGAGGCGAAGACCATGGGGAACGGGGCTCTCAGCGGTGCGGTGATCGCGGTGGCGGGTGCGGGTGGACCCGCCGGCCGGGCGGCACTGCTCAGGCTCGCCGAGGCGGGCGCGACCGTCATCGGCGCGGACAACGACGCGGAGCGGCTGGCGGAGGCCGTGGACGCGGCCCGCTACGCCCACGGCGGTTCCACCGTCGTAGGCGACACAGTCGACCTGCTGGACCTCCAGTCGACCCGCGACTGGGCCGCGCGCATCCAGAAGGACTTCGGCCGGGTGGACGGCCTCGTCCACCTCGTCGGCGGCTGGCGCGGCAGCGAGACCTTCACCAAGACGGTTCTCGACGACTGGGACCTGCTGGAACTGCTGCTGATCCGCACGGTGCAGCACACCACGCTCGCCTTCCACGAGGCGCTGCAGAGCAGCGAGCGGGGCCGGTACGTCCTGATCAGCGCGGCCGGCGCGAGCAACCCCACCGCGGGGAACGCCGCCTACTCCGCGGCGAAGGCCGCCGCCGAGGCGTGGACGCTGGCCATGGCGGACTACTTCCGCAAGGCCGGGAACGCCGAGGGCGCGGAGGGCCCGACGTCCGCCGCTGCCATCCTGGTGGTGAAGGCGTTGGTGCACGACGCGATGCGCGCCGAGCGACCGAACGCGAAGTTCGCGGGTTTCACGGACGTCAAGGAACTGGCCGAGTCCATCGTCGACGTCTGGGACCGGCCCGCCGGTGAAGTGAACGGAAAGCGTCTGTGGCTGACCGAGAAGCCGTGAATCCCCCGAAGACCGACGCCCGGCGTCATCACGACCCAGCCGTCCGCGGCTTCGCCAGCGACAACTACGCGGGGACCCACCCCGAGGTGCTCGCCGCCCTGGCCCTGGCCAACGGCGGGCACCAGGTCGCGTACGGCGAGGACGCCTACACGGAGAACCTCCAGAGGATCATCCGGAGTCATTTCGGCGCGACCGCGGAGGCCTTCCCGGTCTTCAACGGCACCGGTGCGAACGTGGTCGCGCTCCAGGCGGTCACCGACCGCTGGGGCGCGGTGATCTGCGCGGAGAGCGCGCACATCAACGTCGACGAGGGCGGCGCTCCCGAGCGCATGGGCGGCCTCAAGCTGCTCACGGTGCCCACGCCCGACGGCAAGCTCACGCCCGACCTCATCGACCGGCAGGCGTTCGGCTGGGACGACGAGCACCGCGCGATGCCGCAGGTCGTGTCGATCACCCAGAGCACCGAACTCGGTACGCTCTACACCCCCGGCGAGATCCGCGCGATCTGCGACCACGCCCACGCGCACGGCATGAAGGTGCATCTGGACGGGTCCCGGATATCCAACGCGGCCGCCTCCCTGGACGTCCCGATGCGGACGTTCACCAACGCGGTCGGCGTCGACATCCTGTCGCTGGGCGGCACCAAGAACGGCGCCCTGTTCGGCGAGGCGGTCGTCGTCCTCAACCAGGACGCCGTCAGCCACATGAAGCATCTGCGCAAGCTGTCGATGCAGCTCGCTTCCAAGATGCGCTTCGTCTCGGTGCAGTTGGAGGCGCTGCTCGCCAAGGACCTGTGGCTGCGCAACGCCCGGCACGCCAACGAGATGGCGCAGCGCCTGGCCGAGGGTGTCCGCGCCGTGCACGGGGTGGAGATCCTCTATCCGGTCCAGGCCAACGCGGTCTTCGCCCGGCTGCCGCACGACGTGAGCGAGCGGCTGCAGAAGCGCTTCCGCTTCTACTTCTGGGACGAGACCGCCGGCGACGTCCGCTGGATGTGCTCCTTCGACACGACCGAGGACGACGTCGACGGGTTCGTGGCCGCGCTCAAGGAGGAGATGGCCCAGCGGTAGGCGGGGCACTCCGAGCACGCGCGCACGACGCAGCGATGCATAGATATGCGGTCACCTGAAAAGTCATTGACTCTCGGGTGATCGCATTCCTATGCTCTACGGGTATGGAGCTGATCCAGGAAACCAGCGACCTGTCCGCGTACTTGGCCGCCGACGAGGTTGTCGACCATCATCATCCGCTGGTCCGCGAGACCGCCGCACGGCTCGCGGAGGGGGCTGCGGACTCGTATGCCTATGCGCGCTCGGCGTTCGAGTACGTGCGTGACGCCATCCCGCACTCGCATGACTCCGGTGATCTGCGCGTCACCTGGCGTGCCTCCGACGTGCTGGAGCGGCGTACCGGCATCTGTTACGCCAAGGCCCATGCCCTGGCCGCGCTCCTGCGGGCCGAGGACATCCCGACCGCTTTCTGCTACCAGAAGTTCGACGAGGTGCACGGACTCGTCGCCGTGCGCTTCCGCGGCGCCTGGCACCGGCAGGACCCCCGTGGCAACAAGCCCGGCGTGAATGCCCAATTCTCCCTCGACGGCGAGCGGCTGGCCTTCGCACCCGACCCAAAGTCCAATGAGTTGGACTACCCGGTGTTGTACGCTGAACCTCACCCGGCCGTGCTCAGCGCCCTGAAGGTCGCCCCCGACCGGCTGTCCCTGTGGCGGACGCTCCCCACCGCACTCTGAGGCGAGGCAGACGATGACTCTCACGCTCACCGTGTCCGACGAGGTGCGCGTCCTCGCGCCCGGATTCACCCACGTCGCCGTCGAGGCGGACGGACTGGTCAACGGGCCCAGTACCGAGGGGACTTCGGCGCTGCTGGACGACGCGGCCCGGCGGCTGTCCGGACGACTGGCCGGGCGGGCTCCGCACGAGGACCCGCACATGGCGGCCTGGCGGGAGATCTACACGGCGTTCGGCTCCAAGCCGTCGCGCACCCGCAACTCCGCCGAGGCGCTGGCCAAGCGGGCACTCTCGGGGGCGGGTCTGCCGCGGATCAACGTCCTCGTGGACGTCTACAACGCGATCAGCGTGGCCCACCTGATCCCGGTCGGCGGCGAGGACACCGATCACATCCGGGGTGCGATGCGTCTGGTGCGCGCCACCGGCGACGAGGACTTCGTGACCGTCTCCGGCGGTGAAGAGGTCGTCGAACACCCCGACGCGGGCGAAGTCGTGTGGCGCGACGACACCGGCGTCACCTGTCGCCGCTGGAATTGGCGCCAGGGACCGCGCACCCGGCTCACGGAGGAATCCACCGCGGCGGTCTTCCTGCTGGAGAGCCTGGCTCCGATGCCGGTCGCCGACGTCGAGGCCGCGGGCGCCGAACTCGCCGAGCTGCTCCAGAAGTTCAGCCCCGGGGCGCGGATCACCGTCCACGCCCCGGAATGACGGCTCGGCGCGCCGGGCGCGCCGTTCGAGAAGGTTCAGCGCTTCTCGGCCGCGCGCACCTCTTCGGGGGTCGGCGCGGTGCCACCCAGGTGGGCGGGCATCCACCAGGTGTCGTCCGGCCCCTTGGGGCGTACGGGATAGGCGCGCTGTGCCGCTTCGAGCAGTTCCTGGACCCGCTCGCGCAGCCGCCGTGTGATGGCCCCGGCGTACTGGTCCTGCGGGGCCTCCACCGGCTCGCCGACCCGGATGGTGATCGGGGTGTGGCTGCGCTTGAAGTTGCGCGGGTGGCCCTTGGTCCACAGCCGCTGGGTGCCCCACAGGGCCACGGGGATGAGCGGGACGCCGGCCTCCTGGGCCATGCGCGCGGCGCCGGACTTGAAGCTCTTCAGGGTGAAGGACTGCGAGATGGTCGCTTCGGGGAAGACGCCGACGATCTCACCGGAACGCAGCGAGTCCAGCGCGTGCTGGTAGGCGGTCTCGCCCTGCTGACGGTCCACGGGGATGTGCTTCATGCCCCGCATCAACGGACCGGAGATCTTGTGCCGGAAGACGGATTCCTTCGCCATGAAACGCACCAGGCGCTTCTGCGGAAGGGCCGCCAGGCCGTCGAAGATGAAGTCCAGATAGCTGATGTGGTTACTGACCAGCACGGCGCCGCCCGAGCGCGGAATGTTCTCCGACCCCTTGCAGTCGATCTTGAGGTCCCACGCCTTGAAGAGCGTTTGGGCGAGGCCGACGACGGGACGGTAGACAAGCTCTGCCATGGACGGGGTGGACCCTTCTCTCTGCCTGGGAAGGGGGCTCCCGGCGGGAAAGTTACGCAGCCGTAGGTTTACGGCATTGCGCAGATCGTGCCCGAAGAACGGACGGGAGGCCAGCCCCGGTGCCCCGGAACGGCGAGATCCTCGTCACGTCGTCCCCTTGATCCACCTCGGAGTTTTAACCCGCCTTTACTCGGCGCGTACCGTTACGCGACGCACGAACAGGTACATCTCACACCCGAGGCAGTACCCGAACGCCGCATTGAGAAACGCCGCGGCGAGCGCGCACCCGGTTGCCGCCGACCCCAGCCACTGCGGGCCCACGGTCCAGCCGATCAGCGCCACCACCGCGAAGGCGAGCCCGACCGTCTGCGCGAACCGCGGCGGCTGCGGCGGCTCGAACTCCGTCGGCGGCCCGAGCCGTGGCCGCACGGCCTTCTTGAAGATCCAGCCGTAGGGCGAGCGCGTCACGCCGCCCGCCGCGCCCAGCGCGAACGCCAGCGTCTGCCACGCCAGCAGCCAGACGCTCCCGGTGATCAGCGTCACCGCCAGCACGACCGTCGTCACCGCCGCACCGAACCGCGGCCCTCTCGCATCGATGTCCATGAATCAAGCATTCCGTATGAAGGGCTCAGCGCGGACCCGGGAATCTTTGCGGTCTCATGAATGCTTGTGCATGTGATGAACGGACTTGTGGTGTGCGTGGTGGTGCTCGCGGCGGCGAGCGTCTACGGAGTGCTGCACCGGTGGCGGAGCGGGAGGGTCGGAGTGCGCGGGCGCGACGGCGGAAAGCGGCTCGGTGCGGCGGAACTCGGGGAGGGGCTCGGTCAAAAGGCCACGCTCGTGCAGTTCTCCAGCGCCTTCTGCGCCCCCTGCCGGGCGACCCGGCGGGTGCTCGGCGAGGTGGCGGGCATGGTCCCCGGCGTGTCCCATGTGGAGATCGATGCCGAGGACCACCTGGACCTCGTACGCGATCTCGGCATCCTCAAGACGCCCACCGTGCTCGTGCTCGACGCGGACGGGTGGATCGTGCGGCGGGCCACGGGCCAGCCGCGCAAGGCGGATGTCATCGCCGCGCTCGGAGAGGCCGTGTGACCTGTGACGATCATGGTGAGGGATCTCCCATCTGCTGGTACGCCCTTGACTGCGCCCGTCGCCTCTCGTCAGCCTGACCGTATGCCCCCGGAACTCCTTCTCCCCGAGCCCGTCCAGGCGGACCCGGCCCGCACCGCGAGTGCGCGCTGTCCGGGCTGTTGAGCAGCCAAGGACCCCTCCCCGCACTCGGCGCCGCCCACGCGGGGGGACGCCCACGCCGGCCCTCGCAGAAGGACATCTCCATGACGGCCACGCCCCGCCTCGGTACTCCTCGGCCCGCCTCCCCTGATCTGCTGCGATCCGCGTTCCGGCGGCACGCCGCCGGTGTCGCCGTGATCACCGCTTCCGGCGCCCGCGGTCCCGTCGGGTTCACCGCCACCTCGCTCACCTCGGTCTCGGCCGAACCCCCGGTCGTCTCGTTCGGCATCGGCACCGGTGCCTCCAGCTGGCCCGCCATATCGGAGGCCGACCATGTCGGCGTCCACGTGCTCGGCGAACACCAGCGGGAACTGGCCGCCACCTTCGCCCGCAGCGGCGCCGACCGGTTCGGCTCGCCCACCCGTTGGAGCAACGGGCCCGAGGGAGTTCCCGTGCTCGACGACGTCCTTGCCTGGCTGGTGTGCCGTGTCGTGGCGCGGGTGCCGGCAGGGGATCACCGCATCGTCCTGGCGGAGGTCGTGCAGGGCGATCCGACAGGCGCGGGCAGTCCGCTCCTGTACCACCAGGGGCGTTTCAACGGCCTGCGCGACTGAAGAGGCGGCCGGGGCTACTCGCCGGTTCTACTCGCCGGTTACGCAGAGTTGCGAAGGTCACAGTCCAAAGCGCTTGCTTAGTGGGCGTCCAGTGGGTGTACTGGCGAGTAATATTTCGGTCGGAGCGCGGGCCGCCCCGACCGGGATCGGCCGCTTCAGGCGCCTATGCTGCCTGAAAGAAGGCAGCCCAGAAATGACGATGCAGTAGGAGAGCCGGCGTGAGCTTGAGGATCGTTGTCACTGTGAAGTACGTGCCCGACGCCACTGGCGACCGGCACTTCGCCGATGACCTGACCGTCGACCGTGACGACGTGGACGGTCTGCTGTCCGAACTCGACGAGTACGCCGTCGAGCAGGCGCTGCAGATCGCCGATGACGCGGACGACGCAGAGATCACCGTGCTGACCGTCGGCCCCGAGGACGCCAAGGACGCCCTGCGCAAGGCGCTGTCCATGGGCGCCGACAAGGCCATCCACGTCGAGGACGACGACCTGCACGGCACCGACGCCATCGGCACCTCCCTGGTGCTGGCCAAGGCGATCGAGAAGGCCGGCTACGACCTGGTCATCTCCGGCATGGCGTCCACGGACGGCACGGCGGGCATCGTCCCGGCCCTGCTGGCCGAGCGTCTGGGTGTCCCGCAGGTCACGCTGCTCTCCGAGGTCTCCGTCGAGGACGGCGTGGTCAAGGGCCGTCGCGACGGCGACAGCGCCTCCGAGCAGCTGGAGGCCTCCCTGCCCGCGGTCGTGTCGGTGACCGACCAGTCGGGTGAGGCGCGTTACCCGTCCTTCAAGGGCATCATGGCCGCCAAGAAGAAGCCGGTTCAGTCCTGGGACCTGTCCGACCTGGAGATTGAGGCGGACGAGGTCGGCCTCGAGGGTGCCTGGACCAAGGTCGACTCCGCCACCCAGCGTCCGGCGCGCACCGCAGGCACGATCGTCAAGGACGAGGGCGAGGGCGGCAAGCAGCTCGCCGAGTTCCTCGCGGGCCAGAAGTTCATCTAGTCGCCGAGGGTCCGGGGCTCGCCTCCGGACCGTCGCAGCGGCCAAGGCCCACCCCGCTCATCGCCCTCAGACTTCGCAATCCGCAGGAGCATTCCCATGGCTGAAGTTCTTGTCTACGTCGACCACGTGGACGGTGCCGTCCGCAAGCCCACCCTGGAGCTGCTGACGCTGGCCCGCCGCATCGGCGAGCCCGTCGCCGTCGCGCTGGGCTCCGGTGCCGAGAACACCGCCGCCGCGCTCGCCGAGCACGGCGCGGTGAAGGTCCTCACGCACGACGCCGCCGAGTACGCCGACTACCTCGTCGTGCCGAAGGTGGACGCGCTCCAGGCCGCGTACGACGCCGTCTCCCCGGCCGCCGTGCTCGTCCCGTCCTCCGCCGAGGGCAAGGAGATCGCGGCCCGCCTCGCGATCCGTATCGGCTCGGGCATCATCACCGACGCCACCGACCTGGAGGCCGGTGACGAGGGTCCGGTGGCCACGCAGTCCGCGTTCGCCGCCTCCTTCACCACCAAGTCCCGCATCGCCAAGGGCACCCCGGTCATCACGGTCAAGCCGAACTCGGCCGCCGTGGAGGCCGCGCCGGCCGCCGGCGCCGTCGAGGCCCTCGCGGTCTCCTTCTCCGAGAAGGCCACCGGCACCAAGGTCACCGCCCGCACCCCGCGCGAGTCGACCGGCCGCCCCGAGCTGACCGAGGCCGCGATCGTCGTCTCCGGCGGCCGTGGCGTCAACGGCGCCGAGAACTTCTCGATCATCGAGGGTCTCGCCGACTCGCTCGGTGCCGCGGTGGGTGCCTCGCGCGCCGCGGTCGACGCCGGCTGGTACCCGCACACCAACCAGGTCGGCCAGACCGGCAAGTCCGTCTCGCCGCAGCTCTACATCGCCTCCGGCATCTCCGGCGCCATCCAGCACCGCGCCGGCATGCAGACGTCGAAGACGATCGTGGCGATCAACAAGGACGCCGAGGCGCCGATCTTCGACCTGGTCGACTACGGCGTGGTCGGCGACCTCTTCGACGTCGTCCCGCAGCTCACCGAGGAGATCAAGACCCGCAAGGGCTGATCGCTCAGTGCCGTACGAGGCCCCCGTGACCGCGCGCCGGTCACGGGGGCCTTCGTTCGTCCCGGGCCCGGGTTCACCCAAGGGTCAGGGACGCCTGCACGGGCAGATGGTCGCTCGGGAACTGGCCGTTCCGCGAGAAGGTGCTGATCGACGCCCGGTGCACGGTGACGCCCGGGGTGGCGAGGATCCAGTCGATGCGTTCGCCGTCCGGCGTCAGCGGTCGGTAGCCGTGGAAGGTCGCGTAGAGCCTGCTCCGCTCGGCTGCCGTGTCCCAGGTGTCGGCGAGTCCGGCGCCCAGCAGGATGTCGTAGGCCGCGTTCCCGTGCGCCGCCGCGTTGAAGTCGCCGGTCACCAGACACGGCAGGGAGGCGTCGAACTGCGCGATCCTCTCGGCGATGAGGGAGGCGCCCCGTGTACGCGCGTACTGCTTCGCGTGGTCCAGATGGGTGTTGAGGACGTGGAACTCCCGTCCGCCGTCCCGCAGATCGCGAAAGCGCACCCAGGTGGCGATGCGGGGAAGCGTGTTGCCCCAGGTCCTCGAGCCGATCACCCCGGGCGTGTCGGAGAGCCAGAAGGTCTCGTGTCCGACCGGGGCCAGGCGGCGCGTGTCGTAGAAGATCGCGACGGACTCGTCGCGGCTGCCGCCCTCGCGGCCGGTGCCGATCCACTCGTAGTGCGGTGCGAGATCGGACTCGATGTCGAGCAGCTGCCGGTAGAGGCCCTCCTGCGTGGCGAGGACGTGCGGCGTCTCGCCGCGCAGCAGCTCACGCATCACCGGGCGGCGCACCTTCCAGCTGTTGGGTCCGACCCTGCTCGCGTAGCGCAGGTTGAAGGTCATGACGTCCAGGCGGGGGCGGGCCCGCCACGTGGCGGAGGCCGACTCCGTGCCGAACAGGGGCACGGCGAGCAGGGGCATGGCGAGGGTGGTGACCACCGCGGTTCTGAGCCCCACGCGTCGGGTCACTCTGCTGGAGTCGGGCACGCGTGCTCCTTCGGTCGCGAGTCAGGATGGGGGTGCGCATCACCGGAGGGGAAGGAACCGAGACAGGCTGCCCGAAGCGACCGAGGCGCGAGTGAACGCTGCGGGGCGGCGGAGTGTCCCGCGATGCAAGAGGGTGTTGACCCGCGGGAAGCTCGCCGGATAACTTCGTTCTACGGATTGTTGATTCCGCACTGCGGAAAACGGGAGGGTGTCGGATGGGTCAGGGTCAGCAGGAGAAGGTGGCGACGAGCCTCGCGGGCGCCGTCAGTGAAGCGATCAGCGCCTCTCTCGCCCCCGTCGACGCCGAACTGGAGCGCCTCTACCCAGGAGACCCCGGCACCCGGCAGCCCGTCCATACCGTGTACGTCCCCGGAGACGCCTTCGCCGCCGACACCATCCGCACCTGGGGTGACCGTGCCCTCGCCGCCCTCGACGAACACGCCCCGGACGCCGCGTCCTTCGCCGCGGTCCTCGGCCTCACCGACGAACTCGCCGGACCCGTGTACGACCGCGTACGCGCCAAGCTGGAGCGCGAACCCGTCGAGGACCTGCGCGTCGACTTCGAGGACGGCTACGGCCCGCGTCCGGACGCCGAGGAGGACGCGACGGCGGCCCGCGCGGCCCGGCTGATCGCCGAGGCGTATGCGAACGGCACCGCGGCCCCGTACATGGGCATCCGCATGAAGTGCATGGAGGCACCGGTGCGCGACCGGGGCATCCGCACCCTCGACATCTTCCTGACCGGTCTCATGGAGGCGGGCGGCCTGCCCGAGGGTCTCGTCCTCACCCTGCCCAAGGTGACGTACCCGGAGCAGGTCACGGCCATGGTCCGGCTCCTTGAGGAGTTCGAGAAGGCGCGCGGCCTGGAGCCCGGCCGGATCGGCTTCGAGATCCAGATCGAGACGAGCCAGTCCATCCTCGCCGCCGACGGCACGGCCACCGTCGCCCGCATGATCCAGGCCGCCGAGGGCCGCGCCACCGGTCTGCACTACGGCACCTTCGACTACAGCGCCTGTCTCGGCGTCTCAGCCGCCTACCAGTCGAGCGACCACCCGGCCGCCGACCACGCCAAGGCGATCATGCAGGTCGCGGCCGCCGGCACGGGCGTACGCCTCTCGGACGGCTCCACCAACGTCCTGCCCGTCGGCCCCACCGCGAAGGTGCACGACGCCTGGCGCCTGCACTACGGCCTCACCCGCCGCGCCCTGGCCCGCGCCTACTACCAGGGCTGGGACATGCACCCCGGCCACATCCCGACCCGCTACGCGGCCGTCTTCGCCTTCTACCGCGAGGGCTTCGAACAGGCCGCCGCCCGCCTCGCCCGCTACGCCGGCCACGCGTCCGGCGACGTGATGGACGAGCCCGCAACCGCCAAGGCCCTCAGCGGCTACCTCCTGCGCGGCCTGGACTGCGGCGCCCTGGACGTCCCCGAGGTGGCCCGAGCGACCGGACTGACCCGCCGCGACCTGGAGAACTTCGCCGGTCCGCGGCGGGGGGATCTGACGGTTTCGGGTCATTGACATCCTCCCGGGCCCGAGGGCCCGGGATTCCCGTCTGTTCCCGCACGGTCTGCGGACCGGTCGGGCGCCGGGACGGCTCCGCCCAACGGCATGCGGAGCCTCCGCGCGGCAGCGCCCTCAGGGCGCACGGAGACCGAAGCGGCCACCGGTTCAGCGCGCCGGCGGCAGTTCCCCCGATCCCCGGGTGATCAGCCGGGTCGGGAGTTCTATCCGTTCCGGGGCGATGAGGTTGCCGTCGAGCTGGCGGAAGAGGCGTTCGGCGGCGGTGCGGCCCAGGGCGGCCGCGTCCTGGGCGACGACGGTGACGCCGGGCTCCAGGAGGTCGGCGAGCTCGATGTCGTCGAAGCCCACGAGGGCGACGGGCCGCCCGCGCTCGGCGATGACACGCACGACGGTGACGGTGACACGGTTGTTGCCCGCGAAGACCGCGGTGACGGGCGAGGTGCCGGAGAGCATGTCCTCCGCCGCCCTGCGCACCCGCTGCGGATCGGTGACGCCGAGGGACATCCACTCGTCCTCGACCGGTATGCCGGCGTCCTCCATCGCGGCCCGGTAGCCGCGCAGCCGCTCGGCGGCGGTGTGGATGCGCGGCATGTCGCCGATGAAGCCGATCCGGCGGTGGCCGTGGGCGATGAGGTGGGCGACGCCGTCGCGGGCGCCGCCGAAGCTGTCCGACAGGACGACGTCGGCGTCGATCCTCCCGGCCGGGCGGTCCACGAACACCGTGGCCACGCCCGCCTTTATCTCCGGCTCCAGATAGCGGTGGTCGTCGCCGGCCGGGATCACGACCAGCCCGTCCACGCGGCGCGCGCACAGAGCGAGAACCAGTTCCTGCTCGCGGTCCGGGTCCTCCGCGCTGGAACCGTTGATCAGCAGCGCGCCGTGGGCACGGGCCACCTCCTCGACCGCGCGGCTCAGCGGGCCGTAGAAGGGGTCGGCGAGATCCTCCAGGACCAGCCCGATGCTCGCGGTGCGGCCCTTGCGGAGCACCCGGGCGCTGTCGTTGCGGCGGAAGCCCAGCGCCTCGATGGCCTCCTGGACGCGCCGCTCGGTGTCCGGGGTGACCCCCGGCTCGCTGTTGACCACGCGGGAGACCGTCTTCAGGCCGACTCCCGCACGCGCCGCTACGTCCTTCATGGTCGGACGGTTTCCGTAGCGGTTATCGGATCGGCGGGCGGTCTCGGCCACGATGTGCTGTCCTGTCCTGTCGTCCACGGGGATGCGTAGGTCCATGGGGTTGTATGAGGATGTGGCGTCGAGCATAGAGCCTGGACAACGTTGTCAGATGCGGGAGACACTGTCCACCGCAATCTCCGGCCTGCGCCTTCCCCAGGGCGCACGGTCCCCGTCGTCCGCCGACGCCCTCCGCGCGGCGTGCGACAGGGCCCGATCCTGCCCGGTTCCCGGCCGGGGACCCCGGGCCCGCGGCGGGGCGGGCCCGTTTCGACACCCCATGGGAGACCTGACTCTGATGCACACCGACCTCGTGGCCGCGCTCGACATCGGCGGCACCAAGATCGCCGGAGCGCTGGTGGACGGCCACGGCCGGATTCTCCTGCGCGCGCAGCGCGCGACGCCCGCGCGGGAGGACGGCGACACCGTGATGCGCGCCGTCGAGGACGTGCTCGGCGAGCTGACGGTCTCCCCGCTGTGGAGCAGGGCCGGAGCCCTCGGAATCGGCAGCGCGGGCCCGGTGGACGCCTCCGCCGGCACGGTGAGCCCGGTGAACGTGCCCGGCTGGCGCGGCTACCCCCTGGTCGAGCGGGCCGCCAAGGCCACCGGCGGACTGCCCGTCGAGCTGATCGGCGACGGCGTGGCCATCACGGCGGCCGAACACTGGCAGGGCGCCGCCCGCGGCCACGACAACGCGCTGTGCATGGTGGTGTCCACCGGTGTGGGGGGCGGTCTTGTGCTGAACGGACAGCTGCACGCCGGCCCCACAGGCAACGCGGGCCACATCGGACACATCAGCGTCGACCTGGACGGCGATCTCTGCCCCTGCGGTTCCCGCGGCTGCGTCGAGCGCATCGCCAGCGGCCCGAACATCGCCCGCCGCGCGCTGGACGACGGCTGGCAGCCCGGCCCCGACGGCGACACCTCGGCCGCCGCGGTCGCCGAGGCGGCCCGCGCGGGCGACCCGGTCGCCGTGGCCTCCTTCGAGCGGGCCGCGCAGGCCCTCGCGGCGGGCATCGCGGCGACCGCGACCCTGGTCGAGATCGACATCGCCGTCATCGGCGGGGGAGTGGGCAAGGCGGGCGAGGTGCTCTTCACGCCGCTGCGCAAGGCGCTGGCCGACTACGCGACGCTGTCCTTCGTCCGGCGGCTGACCGTGGCGCCCGCGCTGATGGGCACGGACGCCGGGCTCGTCGGCGCGGCCTCCGCCGCGCTCAGCCGGAAGGCACACGCGCCCGCCTCCCGCGTCTGACGGCGACGGTCCCACCGGCGGGACCACGACGCGGTGGCTTCTCAGGTGGAGCACCGCGTCCGTCCGGCTCGGCCGGGTCGAGTGGATCTCCGTCGTACTGATCTCCTCCGAACCGAGCTCACTCGTGCCGTCGGCGGGTCTTCCCGGAGTGCCGGGCATGCCCGGGGTGCCGAGCGCCGGCCCGGATGAAGGTGCCTGATCCACCCGTGACTCCGTCCGGCCTTCGTAGTTGAACCGGGCATGAAGAAGCGCAGCATGCTCGCCATCGCCTCCCTCGCCACCGGGTTCGTCGTCGCGGCGATCACCCCCTCCCACGCCCTCGGCGCGGACGCCCTGAGCGATCTGAACGTCAACGACACGCTCAGCACCGTCGATCACACGCTCAGCAGCGACAGCCTGGCGGTCGACGAGGGCGCCCTCGGCGGTCAGGAGAACTGAAGGACCGCACGTCGCGCCGGTGTCCCCGCCATGGGGCACCGGCGCCGCGCTTCCGGCGCCCTCATCAGCGGCTGGTTTCCATGGCAGGGTGGAGCGGGCAAGCCTCAGGGGGCCAACAGAAGAGGGGGAATCGTGATCGTCTGGATCAACGGTTCAACCTGGAAAGTCGCTGGTCAGCGGCTTTCCTGCTGGAACGCCCTCCAGGAACCTAGCCTGAGTTAGCTTCAGTTAGCTTTACTTAGCCTTGGTGGGCAAGATCGTTCTCCCATTCGTCTCCCATGGAGGCACGGAGCGAGCCCGGGCGCTGGCTGTGCTGGACGTTGGTGGCACGCGTGCTGGGTGCTTGGACAGGTGAGGGCCTTCTGTGTTCGGTGTGGATTGCGACATCTACACCCGACCGCAGGAGGCCCTCGTGTTCCACCGTAATGCCCCGCTGACGCCGACCGGCAGGTTGCGTCTGGCGCGCTGCGTCGTCGAGGGCAGCTGGCCGTTGCGGCGGGCCGCAGAACGTTTCCAGGTCAGCCGCACCACCGCCGCCCGCTGGGCGAATCGGTACCGACGGCACGGCGAGGCGGCATGCAGGAACGCTCCAGCCGCCCTCACGCCAGCACCGCCGGGCGTCTGCCGCGGACAAGCAGCAGGTCGTGCGGCTGCGACGCGAGCACCGGATCGGCCCGGTGAAGCTGGCGGCTCGGTGCGGCGTCGCCGCGTCCGCGGCCCACCGCATCCTCGTCTGGCACCACCTGCCCGCCCTGGCTGCCTGCGACCGGGCCACCGGCGAGCCGGTCCGCCGCTACGAACGCAGCCGACCCGGCAAGCTGGTCCACATCGACGTCAAGAAACTCGACCGCATCCCCGACGGCGGCGGCCACAAAGTTGTGGGGGGCCCAGGGCGCCGCAACAGGACCGGCACTGGATGCGCCCCCTGCGCGGTCGAGCGGCGCCTGGCCCAGTTTTGAAGCGTCAGCCGCTCGGCCTCCGACAGCATTACAGGTTCCAGCCGGGTATCGCCCAGGCCCACAGCACAGCGTGAAAGCGCGACCTGCCGCAGCCGAACACTGCAATCTGAAACCGAAGACGCCTCCCGTGGCGACCCACGACTTAGCTGAGCAATTCGGCCGGACAGCAGCAACCGACTGGGGAGGCCGCACCGATCACCGAGTTGTCGCAGGTCGCACTCCCCTCTGCGGCGCCGAGTTCCTGCAGCGGGCGGGGTTGCCCGACCCGGACCCGGCATGGGTGGAGGCGTCGACGCTCATCGAGTGGCGCGGCGGTGGCCCGGAAGCCTGGGCGCACTCACCAACCGGTCGTCGCTCGGCCACTCCGTGAGCAGGATCCCGGTCTCCTCATCCGCGAGGGAGATGTGGGCGCCGGGTACGCCCCAGGTGCCGATCCAGGCAGGGATCTGGTCGCGGGCCGCCGCCTCGCTCCCCCATCAGCCGTGCAGCACGCTCTTGTCGCGGAGGGTCAGGGTGAGGTGGAACCGCTCGGCTGCGTCGGTCACGTCAGCCGGATCCCGCGCGGCCGACGCGGCTCTCGGACGATGGCGCCTTTCGTCTCCAATTCACGGAGCTGATAGTGCACTGAGCTGCGGCTGGTCATTCCGACCGCCGCGCCGATCTCGACGACCGTGGGTGCTTCGCCGCGGTCGACGATGGATTCGCGGATGGTGCGGAGGATGTGCTCTTGGACGTCGGTGAGGTAGTCGACCCTGTGTCTGGCCATACACCAAATTAGAGCGCGTGTTCGATTTATGGCGCAAGCTGGACGCATGCACGACCTGCCACCCGACCTGCCCAGACTCCGCACCCTACGGACCTGGCACGCCCTCTGGGTGGACCGCCTCGACCAGGCGATCGCCGCGGCCGAGCAGGGCGAAGCGGAACGCGAGCACGGACGGCAGGCCCGGCCACCGCAGCCCGACTGGATGATCGAGCACGGCCTCAACGGCGGTCGGCCCGTCTACGTACACCTCGGCCACTGCCACATGAAGGGGAAGCGCAGCAGGAACGCCTCCCGCGACCAGGCACGCCAGGCACTCGCCGAGGGAGTGCCCGCGTGCACGCACTGCCGGCCGGACACGGAGCTCGGCGTGCTGGAGTAGCCTGCCGGGCGGCCACCGGCCGTGCGGATCATGGTGATGACATGGAGTTTCCGGTGGATGTCGCGCTCGCCGAGGCGGTGCCGCGCCTTCCGGTGGGAAGCGGCTGGTGGTACGAGATCAAGTTATGGACAGGGGTTTGACATTGTCCGCTGTCCACACACCAGAGTGGGAAGAAAAGTGCCCTGGGTTCATGGTTGCACCGTGCACTTTCGGTGATTGTGCAGCCGTCCCGTATCGCGTGTGGGGGCCAATGGCATTGGGGCTGCCCACGTACCGCGTTCCTGCGGTACGTGGCCAGGGCCACAACCGATAAACCCCATAGACGCGTTGGAGAACACCGGGGCCAGCGTGATTGCCGGTCCAGTTATGACGACAGTTGTTGCAGGAGCCAGTTGGTGACGGCTCGGGCGACGCCGGAGACGGCGCCGCGAAGCACGGCGCGGGCCAGTGCTAGCCGCTCGGGGCGCGTCAGGCGCTCCTTGGACATGAGACCTCCACGGATGCAAATGGGGTGGACGGTGGATAGCCGGCCGGCTTGGAATCCACAGTCGAGGCATCTGCAAGATCCACTCCAAGTTGCGACAAGCAGACAACAAGTCGTGGGATAAGGGCTGTTCACCCCGTATGCCAGACAACATCCGGTCATGATGGTGCGATGAGCGGCGACACGGTGGGCCGTCCGGACAGGCGCCCGAAGAAGCTGAAGCGAGCTGTGATCGGACCAGGCCCGCTGCGACAGCTGAAGGATCTGCTCTTCGAGGCATACACGGCGGCAGGCGAGCCGACCCTGAATCAGATTGCCGCGGCCATCGAAAAGGACGAGACCCTATCTGGGGCGCCGGGGCGTGACACAGTCCGGCGGTGCATCAGTGACCCGAACGTGCCGGCTGAGCAAGCAGACGTGGTTGCCGTCGCCGTTGTCTTGGCGCGCTGGGCCAGCTGGGACAGCGGCCACACGGCTTCTCGCATCGCCGATCTCTGGGTCGAGGCCCGGCTGGCAGCCCCGCCGCCAGGCAGACCACTGCACGAAGTGACTGATCCGTTTGAGTTGGAGGTCCACCGCGCCATCAGCGCTGACCTGCTCACTGCCCCTCCCAGGCTTCCCGTCCTCCCGGTCTACATCAAACGGGATCACGACGCGAGGCTGCGCGTCATCGTCGAGGCCGCCCAACGCGGGGAGAGCCAGTTTGTGATGCTGACAGGCGGATCATCCACCGGTAAGACACGAGCGTGCTGGGAAGCGGTGCGCCAACTGCCCACCGGATGGCGCCTCTGGCACCCGTACGATCCCACCCATGCCGAAGCCGCTCTGGCCGGCATTGAGCAGCTCGCCCCCAATACGGTGGTCTGGCTCAATGAGTCCCAGAACTACCTGCTGACTACGTCCGACCTCGGTGAGCGGGTCGCGGCGAAACTGCGCACCCTGCTTACCGACCCCGACCGTAAGCCCGTGTTGGTCCTGGGCACCCTGTGGCCCGAATACTGGAGCACGCTCACCGCTCTCCCTGAGCCCGGAGCCCGCGACGACCCCTGCCGTCAGGCCCGTGTACTGCTGGCAGGCCGCGATCTACCGGTTCCGCCGAACTTCAGTAGCGTCGACCTGCGTGCCCTGGCAGGCCGCACGGACGAGGACCCACGTCTGGCCTACGCTGCCCACCATGCGGAGCAGGGTGCCATCACCCAGTACCTTGCCGGCGCGCCAGCCCTGTTGGAACGGCTGCGCGCCGCACCGGACGGCGCACGTGCACTGGTTGAGGCAGCTATGGATGCCCGCCGACTCGGCCACGGCCCCGCCCTCCCACTGGCACTCCTCGCGGCCGCAGCCCCGGGATACCTCGACGACGCCCAATGGGACCATCTGCCCGAGAGCTGGCTCGAACAGGCACTCGCATACAACGCGCACCCAGTACGCGGCGCACACGGACTCCTAACCCGCATCCGCCCACGCCCCGGACAACCCGCTTCCGCCCAACCTCACTACCGCCTGGCTGACTACCTGGAACAGCATGGCCGCCGTTACCGTCGTACCGCCCCCACCCACTCCGCGCTCTGGAACGCCCTGATCACCCATGCCCTGACGTCCGACCGTCTGGCCCTCGCCACCGCAGCGCATAACCGCTCCCTGCACCGAATCGCCTTTGCCCTGTACGCCAGCACAGCCGATGCCGACAAGGCTGAATCCCTGGGAAAAGGAGCGAACTGGTTGGCGCGCGCTGGTCGACTGCAGGATGCGTTGCCCTGGTTCGATCATGCCGCCGAGGCCGGGGACACTCGAGCTCTGGCATCAGCAGCCGAGTATTTGGCAGAAGCAGGTCAGCTGGAGGAGGCGTTGCCCTGGTTCGAGCGCGCCGTCGCCGCAGGCCACACTCGTGTTCTTGAAACGGCGGCCAAGCACCTGGTGGACGCTGGCCGGGTGGAGGAGGCGCTGTCCTGGTTCAAGCGCGCCGCCAAAGGCGACACCCATGCGCTGTGTACGGCGGCCGAGCACCTGGGGCGTGCTGGCCGGCTGGAGGAGGCGTTGCCCTGGTTCAAGCGCGCCGCCGCCGCAGGCTACACCCCTGTTCTTGAAACGGCGGCCAAGCACTTGGCGGACGCGGGTCGGTTGGAGGAGGCGTTGTCCTGGTGCGAGCGCGCCGCCGCCGCAGGCGAGACCCCTGTTCTTGAAACGGCGGCCAAGTACCTGGTGGACGCGGGTCGGTTGGAAGAGGCGTTGTTCTGGTTCGAGCGCGCCGTAGCCGCAGGCAACACCAGTGTTCTGTCAACGGCGGCCGAGCACCTGGTGGACGTGGGTCGGTTGGAGGAGGCGTTGCCCTGGTTCGAGCGTGCCGCCGCCGCGGGCAGCACCCATGCGCTGTGTACGGCGGGCGGGCACCTGGGGCGTGCTGGCCGGGTGGAGGAGGCGCTGTCTTGGTTCGAGCGCGCCGCCACCGCAGGCGACACCCATGTCACAGGGATAGCGGCCGGGTATCTGATGGACGCGGGTCGGTTGGAGGAGGCGCTGTCCAGGTGCGAGCGCGCCGCCGCCACAGGCCACACTGGTGATCTGCGAGCGGCGGCCAAGCACCTGGTGGACGCAGGCCGATTGGAAGAGGCGCTGCCCTGGTTCGAGCATGCTGCCACCACAGGCAACATCACGGCTCTGCGGACGGCGGCCCAGTATCTGGTGGACGCTGGCCGGATGCCGGAGGCGCTGTCCTGGTGCGAGCGCGCCGCCGCCGCAGGCAACACCCATGCTCTGCGGATGGGGGCCGGGTATCTGGTGGACGCTGGTCGGCTGGAGGAGGCATTGGCCTGGTGCGAGCGCGCTGCCGCAGGCGACACTGGTGCCCTATGGACAGCGGCCGGGTGGTTGGCGTGGGCTGGTCGGCTGGAGGAGGCGTTGCCCTGGTTCGAGCGTGCCGCCGCCGCAGGCGATACCCACGCCCTGCGGACAGCGGCCGAGTGGTTGGGGCATGTTGGCCGGATGCCGGAGGCGCTGTCCTGGTGCGAGCGCGCCGCCGCCGCAGGCGACGCCGGTGCTTTGTGGTGGGCGGCCGGGCGACTGGCGAGGGCCGGACGGTTGGACGAGGCATTGTCCCGGTTCGAGCGTGTCGCCGAGGCCGGCGACATACGCGTCCTCTGGACGGTGGCCGAGCGACTGGCGAGGGCCGGACAGTTGAACGAGGCATTGTCCTGGTGCGAGCGCATCGTTGCCGCAGGCAACACCCATGGTCTGCGGATGGGGGCTGGGTATCTGGTGGACGCGGGTCGGCTGGAGGAGGCGTTGCCGTGGTTCGAGCGCGCCGCCGCCGCAGGCAGCACCTATTCTCTGCACAGCGCGGCCGGGTCTCTGGTGGACCCCTATCCTCTGGCAACGGCGGCCAAGCACCTGGTGCACGCAGGGCGGCTGGAAGAGGCGCTGTCCTGGTTCGAACGCGCCGCCGCCGCAGGCAACACCCACGTTCTGCAGACGGAGGCCGTGTATCTGGTGCACGCCGGGCGGCTGGAAGAGGCGCTGCCCTGGTTCCAGCGCGCCGCCGCCGCAGGCGACACCCATGCACTGGAAACGGCGGCCAACCACCTGGTGCACGCCGGGCGGCTGGAAGAGGCGCTGCCCTGGTTCCAGCGCGCCGCCGATGCGGGCATCGCCGGCAATCTGTCAACGGCGGCCAGGCACCTGGTGAAAGCGGGCCGACTGGAAAAGGCGCTGCCCTGGTTCGAGCGCGCCGCCGATGAGGCCGACCTGATGGCTCTGATCGGCGCCGTTGATTGTCTGGTGAGAGCCGGACGACGCAATGACGCCCGGCAGCTTGAACGGTACGGCTGGGAACCCGAGAGATCCATAGCCGACCCATGGACTCCACCAGTACCTGCCCCGAGCAACTCTTGAGTCCACCCGTAGCTACAGCGGAGTGCCCTGTCCGGACCGGATCGCCCCAGATGACTTCTGTCTGCGCAACCGAGCGAGATCGCAGCAGAGGCGCAGAAGCACCGTCAGTCGATGATCGCGATACCGTGCGAGTATCTGCGGACAGCTCAACAGCGCATAACCGAAGTTCGATGGTCACCGGGCGGTCATCTGGCGCGAAGGTGAGACAGCCCGCGTGCAGGCCCGGTCCGGGCGGGACGTCACCAGCGTGTGGATGGACCTCGCGCTGGCCGCGGTCCGTACGCTGCCGCCCGGTACGGTCTTCGACGGGGAGGCGGTCATCTACCGCGACGGGCGGGTGGACTTCGGGGCCGCGCAGTCCCGGGCTGCTTCCGCTCTGCCGCGCGCCCGCGACCTTGCCGACCGGTGTCCGGCCACGTTCGCCGCGTGGGACCTGCTCCAGCACCCGACCCAGGGTGATGTCCGGAGCCGTACGTATTCCGAGCGCCGGGCTCTGCTCCTGGACGTCCTCGCCGATGTGCCACCGCCGCTCCAGGCCGTGCCCGCCACCGATGATCCGACCGTGGCGCAGGTCTGGTACGACACGCTCCAAGAGCAGGGCATCGAAGGGATCGTGGCGAAGCGGGCCAGCTCTACGTACCGGGCCGGGCGGATCTGGCAGAAGGTCCGGCACGCCGAGACGGTCGACGCTGAAGTCGTAGGACACACCGGGCCCGGGGCGCGGCCGCGCGCCGTCGTAGTCGAGCTCGCTGACGGGCGGCGTTTTCTGTCGCGGGCCCTCACCGCTCCGCTCGCTGCGGCAGTGTCCGCGCACGTGGCTGTCACCGGTCCGGGGAGGCGGGCGCGCAGCCGGGCCACGGGCAGCTACACGACCGTCGCGCCGGGCCTCACGGTGGAAGTCCTCGCCGGCACGACACGGCACGTGGTGGTCACGGTGACCCGCGTCCGCTGATTGCCCGGACAGAGCACCGGACACCAGACGACCGCCGGACAGGCCCGGGACTTCCTGCCCTGCGGCATCGATCCGACCCGTCCGTCCACTCACGGGGCAGACACAACTGCCACTTCAAAGGGGCTACAGAGGCGGGTTGGGAGGGAAGAACCCGAAGATACTCCGCGTCAGTCGGGTGGCCTCGGAAAGCCCGTACCGGAACGCGAGCCGAGCGTAGACGAGCACGGGGAACACCACGAATGCCGGCGGCACGAAAAACTCCGCTGGCGCCCCCAAAGACGACAGGACAACGAACGAGACGGTCACGATAACTACCGCCCACCGGCAGGCGGTTGCCAGGCGCCGCCCGTCGAGCCGGTCGGGTTCAAGTGTGGCCTGCTCGGCCAGTGCCTCCGCTGGCAAAATCGCGGTGAAGTGACCAGCGGCGATGTTGTTGGCGGCAAGAGCTGCAAGTTCGGCCAGTTGTTTGGCGGAGGCCGTGCGGTCGGCAGCCAGCAGGTCTGCCACCTCGATGAAAGCGGCGTCGACACGGCTGAGATGTGTGGTCAGTGCTCTACGCAGGGCACGGCGCTGGCCGAAATCTTCGGCCACGTGGCGGGCTAACGCCCGCAGCAAGGGACCTAACTCGGAGACCTGCTGGCCGAGCTTGATCGCTTCCCCGTGTCGGGCGTTCCGGCGGGCGACGGTTGCGCTGGCCGTGAGCAACTTCAGCAGAGGATAAATCGGCTGTGAGCAGCGCGGTACGGTCTCGCCCATCGCTGCCATTTGAATCCAGCCGAAGCCGAGGGTGAGCACATTGAAGATGAGGAGCAGGTGGACCACGTTGTCCCAATTGAGCACACCCAACGTGCAGTCCATGTCGGTCTCCGGTTCCAACACTCCCCCGGGCGTACACAGGCCGCGGTTCAAGGCCCAAGCCAGGGCCGTGAAGGCGTCAGTAATGACGGTGATCTTGAGCATTTCCCGCAGATACGTTCGCCGCTCATACGCCAGCGCGGCACGGATGGTGTCGCCTTCCAGCTTGACGTTCAACTCCACTGCTGCTGCCTCACCTGCGGCTACACGTTTCTCGACGCTCCGGTGATGCAGCCGCAGTATCGGGCGTGCCCAGGAAGGTCGACCTTCAGAAGCCACGCGTCTCCCCCAAGCCATCAACCGGTGGAGGCAGCATAGGAGTATCCACAGGCGGCAGGCACGCAGTCGTCTGACTACGACAACACCAGACGGAATTTAGGTTCTCTTGTCCGCTCGACCTGGACCGACCCCGACGGCACGCCCCGCGCGTCCGCCGTCAGTTACTACAGGCCCAGCGCAGAGCACCGGAAGGCTCGGCTCGAGGGCGAGGGCTGCACCGCGTACGGATCGTCGAGACCAAGCCGGGTGAACTGCCAAAGGCCTGACGCTCGACGGCCAACGCCGCTACGTTGACGCCTTCACCACGCACATCTGGGGGCGCAATGAAGGCCGTCTGGTACCTGCTCGCTACCGTCCTGGGCGGCTTGGCCCTGGTTGGCCTGCAGCGGATCGCGCACTACTCCGACGCCGCGACGCTCACCGGCGACGTCGGCATCACACTGCTCTGCCTCGCAGGGGCATGGGGCTGTCTCAGGCGCGTTGCGGTCATGCGGGAGGTTCCTGAGCAGCCGCCTCAGGGCTGAGCCGGGGCAGCCGCTTGGCCTCCCGTGGGGAGCCGGGAGGAGCGGCGGGCCCCGCCGCCCGGAAGACGTGGCGGGACCCTGCGGGGCCCAGGGGGTGGGCTGTTCTCACCCGGGGAGGGGAGGACCGCCACACGCACACCATGTACCCGGAACCGGCCATGGGGATAGATCGCGGCTGAAAGTCTTCGATCGTGGTCGCCCCCGTGCTAGGCGGCTTCCGGCGTGCGCCTCCGACTGGGTGACATGCCCAGGCGAAGCCGTGCCGCCTCGGTCGACCGGGCGTTGGCACGGCATGGAGCCCGGAGGCGAGGAACTGTCAAACCTGCTGGACGAGCCTGGAGAGCTGCTGCCGCTGCTGACCGTCGGGGAAGCGCGGGCGCTGCACTACGTCGCCCACCTACTCGGTCTGGGTGATGCCGCCGGGGCGGACGCGGCTCGGGAGATGGAGACGCGGCTTGAGCGTCGGCTGAAGGTGATGTTTCCCGGGCAGGACATCCTGCTGAGTTCGGTGTCCTATCACTGGTGAGGGCGCGCTGTCAGACCCACCAGCGATGATGGCGTCATGACGATCACGATGACGAGCTTTGGCCTGACCTGGACCGATCCCGACGGCACCGCGCAGGCGTCCGTCGTCTCCTACGACCGGGCGAGCGCCGACGATCGGAAGGCGCGGCTTGAGGCTGGTGGGGCCACGGACGTGGAGATCGTCGAAATCAAGCCGGGTGAGCGGCTCCAGCCGAAGGGCTGAGGGCGTGGCATCCGGGCTCTGGGCGTGGTGATCGTCGGGGCGTAGCGTCGCCTTCGCAGTACAGGGGCCACCCGCATCGGCCCGCCGTCCCGATGGGATGGCGGGCCGTCTGCGTTTCGTCTGGCGGTCCGGGCGGGTTTCCCCGTGTCCCAGCGGCACCGGTCGCTACCCGGCCTTCCGGACCGCCATCCTTAGGAGACGTCCCGGAATTGCGCAACAGAGTCGCAGATGTAGGCAAAGATGACCAGGTATGACCCTCCGTAAAGAGGAACGCCCTGATGCGGCGGACGACGGCCCCGAGATCAAGCCCTGGCATGGGTCGGAGCTGCTTCAGGACCTCCACGCGCTCCGGGCGCTCCCCAATCCACAGCGTCGTGGTTACAAACTGGAAGAACTGCTGGAACGCATGTTTCGGCAAGCCCACTTCCACGCCACTCGCAATCCGAGGATGGCCGGCCCCCGGCAGACCGATTTGGCGGTCGTCTCCCACAATCACCGCTACCTCGTCGAAGCGAAGTGGAAAAATCACCCCGCCGGAACGAACGACATCGACGCGGTCCGCAGCCGCCTGCGCGATCACGACGGCACTGTCGTGGGCCTACTGTTCACGATGGCCGGGATCACTGAGCCGGCAGACAAGAGGATCACCGATCTTCGCAGGGACGGCCTGATCCTCGTTTTCGACGAGGTGGACATCCTTCTTGCGTTGCGGGACCCGCAGGAGTTGGACCGCCTTCTTCGCCTGAAGCACGATGAACTCGTTGTCCGCGGGCGTGTCCATCGCGGCGAAAAGGAGCGGGAGGCCGAGAAGGCCGCCCGCAGTTCGGGCCAGAAGGCAGGGAAGCTGCCTACAAGCCGCTACGGGCTGCTCAACGGCAGCGGGGACACGGTGCCATGGTTCTACGGAGCAGGAGGGTTCAGCCCCGGGGTCTTCTGCCTCGACCTGCCCGATGTCGACTGGGTGCCGGCTGCGGGAAGCGGCGTGTGCCTGGATATGCCAGTCACCGCATGGGGCCAGCCTGGCCTCCTCCGCCTCCTTGACGCGCTGAACGAACTGGGGTGGATGGGAGAGCGGAGTCAGTGGAGCATCCAGCAGCATGGCCGGAACTGGCATGGCTGTGGCGCCGATGGCTTTGCCGAGGCTCTCAGGAACTGGGAAGAACGGACCAGTGAGCTTGAAGATCCCCACCACAGCGAGGAGTTCGTCTACTTCGAAGTTTGTGACGGCGGTTTCTACACCGTGTCAGGCAGCATCTCCGCAGAAGAAACGCGCCATGTCATGCGCTGCAATGTCTCCTTCCAGCTCATCGGAATACCGCTGGACCCTGGCTCGCTGCAGCAGCTCTACCGGCAGTTCGACGTCCCCAGCCGCGGCTACTTCCGTCCGTTGGTCGAACGGTCAGTCACCCGAGAGCGATTCGACGGCCGCATCCCGCTGCAAGTGCTGGGGTACATCATCGAGCCCGCCGATCAAGGCTGGGACGAGGAAGACTGGGTCGTCGGCCTTCTGGCGGCGAATCCCTTCTACGGTACTGACCTCCAGCCGCCCGACGATCTGGCAAGCGACCTGGACCGCACAGGCGTGATCGTATGCAACCTGCGCTCGTACCATCCCCTCAGCAAGCCGCAGGAGCGCTACGAACTGTGGTCGTACGAGCGGGCTAGGACCTCAGACGCCCACGCGCTGCGCATTGTCGCCGAGTGGTGGGAGTCCGAGGACAACGACGAGCAGCGACCGGCTGTCGGGCGGGCCAGAGCCGGGTACTTCACCGACCAGGTTCGGGAAGTTTCGGTTCAGGGGCCTTTGCTGGCATAGGTGGAACAGTCCGGACGCGTCGGGCGTGGCCGTGAACAGAGTGGGTAGGGGCGGCCGGGACCGTCATCCGTTCCAGCCCATCTCGTACACCTCGATGCCGCCCTCGTACGCCGTGTACGCCACCCACGCGCGCCGCCCCTGCTGCACCGCGGCGCCCGGGTCTGCGCCTGAGAGCATTGCGTCATGGGTGTGAGCGGAGCCGTACCGCAAGGTGATGATCATGATGCAACACAGGAATTCATCGGGGAGCCCCCGCTGGACACTGCGCAGCAGTTGCGAATCCGGGCCACCCATCGCGGGTTCACGTATCAGAATCTCTACGCTGTTGGCTGCCTGCTGAGACTGCGGGACGCGGGCGCTGAGAGCTTGCTGGTGGAGCGCGACGAGGACCTGGAGGTGGTGCTCCCAGGCCGCCGCCTGTATCTCCAGGTCAAAACGCGCAAGAGCGGCGCCCTGGTCTGGAGCGACATCCGCGACGCGCTCGATCAGTACCGTGGAGTTCGGGCCGAGCATGATGCAGGCCGGCGCAGCGGCAGTCCCTCGCTGATCGTGATCACCAATGCCCAGCCTGGACCTGACCTGCTGGGCAGGACAGTCGCCGTGGACTGGCCCAGCGACGTTCATCTGCTGTACCCGGGCAGACCTTCTGAGGCTGAGGCGTGGCTGCCGACGCCGGCGCCCGACCTCAAGGCCATGATGCAGTGGTGCACGGCCGAGGCCAGCAATGTCCGATTCGCCTCGCTCAAACCGCGGACGCTGGTGGAGAAACTGGCGGCCCGGGTGCAGTACGCGTCCACGGGCGCTCTCGGTCAGGGCTTCGCAGCAGCGGACCTTGCCCAGTTGTTCGAGCAGTTCGTGCAGGAGCTGCAGGCGTTCCCGGAGACCCCCGATACCTACCGACCCCAGAAGACCGATCCCGAACTGGTCGGCGAGCAGCCGGTGCGGCTGGTGGTCGGGTACTCAGGCGCAGGGAAGACCACTTGGGCAGCGGATGCGGCTAAGCGGTGCTCGCTGCCCGTGACGTACTGCGATGTGGCAGATGGCGTGTCGGCCGATGCTCTCGTCGAGTCGCTGGCCCGGGAACTCGCGGCCAGGCACCTCAGCGGTCCGGCGGGAACGGAGCTGCCCTACGGGTCGAGCCTGGATGTCCTGCGAGCGGTCCATCGGCGGCTGGAAGAAGCGGGGATCATCGTTGCTGTCGTCCTCGACAACGCCCACCGCGTTCCCGTCGACGGACTCCGCGCGCTCATTGCCGCGCTGCCCACTGCACAGTTGGTCTTGTTGGCGCACCCCTGGCCTGACCAGCCCGTTCTTGAGACTCATCTCGGAATCGCCTCGCAGGTGCTGCCCGGATGGAGTGTCGACACCGTGGTTGAGGTCTTCGCGGCTGAAGGCTGCCGGACTGACTACGCCACGGCGCAGCGCGTCATCACGCTCACCGGCGGTCTGCCCTTGTACGTCGGTCAGGCCGCCGTGCTCGCCCGCAGCCAGTACGGCGCCGACGTGGCCGAGTTCTGCGACGCGTTCGGGGAGGGGACGCACGCAATGTCCACTGCTCAGGAGCGCATCCTCGAGCGGGCCTTCGCAGGCCTCGGCGAGACGGCTACGGCACTGGCCGGCCTTCTCGCCCTGGCCGAGGTCCCACTGAAGCAGGACGAGCTGCAGCTGTTGGCTGCGGGCATGGGGCTGGCGAGCCGGTCGGTCAACGGCCGTGCTCTTCGAGAGCTTGTTGGCCCCGGGCTGACGCAGTCGTTCGGGGACGGTCACCTGAAGCTTCATGACGCCGCACGCCCTGTCGTCCCGCAGGTGCTTGAAGGTCTCGACGAGGAGACGGCCGACCGGTTGCAGCGGATCTTGTGCCAGATCGTGGAGGGTGACTGGGATCCCGCGCGACGTTCCCGCTGGATGCGACTGCTGGGCTCAACGGGACAGATCGGGGTCCTGATCGCCCTCACCGAGGAGGAGGGGTTCTTCGAGCGTGACTACCCCCGTGAGGTGCGCGCCGACCTCGCTGACACGGCGCGTGATCCGGCCTCGGATCCCGCACTGCGGCTCGACGCTCACAACGCGCTGGCCGCATGGGCGTTCAATGAACGAGACATGGAGGCGCTAGCCTCACATGTCCACGCGATGGAGACGATTCATCGAGCCGGACACCCGGACTTCGGTCCGCGAGAGGCCATGCTCGTTGCCTCCCGACAGTTCCGTCTCTACGGCCCAGCGGGAGCCCTCACACAACTTCGCCGAGCCTTCGCCGAAGCACACGCCCAGACGCCTGCTCCCTCCCGGTTCGACCGGGGCTTGCGCTACGAGTACGCCGGCGCTTTGTGGGAGGTGGGAGAATACCGGGAGGCGGGCAAACTCGCTGCGGGACTCACCGACACCTACATGGACCACCTCGGGCTCACACATCCCGACATCCTGCTACCGGTCGAGGTGCTCCACGAGCGATGCGTCAGCCACGCCACACCAGACGACTTCAAGAGGCTCGCCGACTGCTTCGGCCTCCTGGTCAAAATCGCGCGAAAACTCAACAGAATGGACTTCGAACCCTGGGCACTATGGGCGTTTAAGCTCTACAACGCCTCCGGCGCCACGCGGTCGGCCATTGACTCGGGGCAGGACCTCGCAGACGTGGAATGCTGGACAAATCCCGCCGGGGCGCTGAAACAGCTCGACTCACTGCTGCGCGCGGCCCAGGAGAACAACCTCCTGGACATGATCGTCGGGATTCGTTCACAGCGTGCCTTCGTTCTAGCTCTCGCGGGCGACGTACCTGGTGCCCGTGCGGAGATGGAAGCCCTCGCCCGGTACGACCTCACCCCCAGCGAGAGCGACGACATCCGGCACCAGAGCCAGCTCATCGAAGAGATCGCCAATCCATCTCCTCGATGAGGCTGATCGCCTTCGCGCTCGCGTGCCGAAGAGGTCATTGCACGCTCAGGTGGGCTTGCTCGACGGCGCGCGGCCCGGCCCGCTGCCACGGGGCGACACGCCGAACTGGGCGGCAGGCACGAGGAACTGACGGCGCGACACGGGCAGCTGGAGCAGACCCATACCGCCCTCGAAGGCCAGCACGGCGCCCTGCGCACCGAGCACGGACGCCTCCAGGGCGAGGCCAAGGCGCTGCGCACCCGTACCGAGGAGCTGTCCGGTGAGAACGACCGCCTAGCGGAGGCGCAGAACCGGCTGATCGCCGACCTGGCCCGGGTGCAGAGCGAGAACACCGGCCTGCAGGCCCGGCTCGGACAGGACGAAGAGCACCGTGCGGAGCTCAGGGAGACGATCAGGCGGCTGGAAGCCCGGCTCGATGCGGAACGGGAGTGCCACCGCCAAGAGGCGGCCGCACTGCGCGAGCGGCTCGACGCCCCCGGTGCGGCGGCCGGACCGGCAGCGGGTCCCGGCGACGACGGCCCGGTCTCCGCACCCGCCCCGGGCCGCGCGGCGGAGCCGGAGCCGGACGCCGGCGGCGAGAGTCCGGGGCGCGGGCCGGTAGCGGTTGTGGACCTGGGCGTGCACGGCGGATCCGGCTGTGCGCTGGTGCGCTACCCGGACGACCTCGGCTCGTGGCGGGTGCTGCGCGACGGCGAGATCGCAGGGACGCTGCGGCCCGAGCACTCCCTGCACGGCACCTCGCTGCTGGGCTGGTCCGCCCGCACCAGCCACGCGATCCCGCCGCACCCCCCATTCCGCCAGAATCACTTCGCCAACCGTGAACAGGCCGCAGGCGCGGTCATCCGCCACCACCTGACCACGGCCAGCACCCGCCCGGCGGCCGCCGCGGTGATCCCGCTGGCCACCGCCACCGAGGAGCGCGGCGGCCGGCTGGCCCGGCTCCCCGAAGAGGTCCGGGCCGCCGCCCTGCGCACCGCGCTGCGCGTGCCCGGCGAGGATGACCTCACCCGGCTCACCGCGCTCGACGAGGCGGCACTGGGCCGGGGCAAGGAGGCCCAGGCGCTGTTCCGCGCCCTGGAGGACCTCCGTCCCCAGAGCCCCGTGCAGGAGGCGGGGCCTATCGACCTGGGCGTCATCGGCGGCCGCGCCTGGCGGCTGGAGCCCCCACTACGTGGGCGGCTACCGGGTGCTGGCTGACGGCACCGACGTGGGCGCCGTCGCCCCGCTCCGGCGCCGCAAGACCGACGTACCCCGGTGGACGGCGGTCCACTGGCGGCGCTCCCTCGGCCGCGGCCCGGCCCACGCCAGCCGGAACGCCGCCGTCGGTGCCGTGATGGCGGCGGAGGTGGCCTGGGTGCCGCCGCCGGACCTGGACGACGAGGCCTACCGGCGGATCCCGGCCGCACTGCGCTCCGTCCTGCACGACGCGGCCGCCCGGATCGACCTGCGACGCGGCCGGCTCGCCCAGATCCAGCCCGGCGCCTACCGCCAACAGCTCCACGCCGCCATCGGCCAGGCCCGGCGCACCGACACCGTCCGGATCCGAGGCCAGTACCTGACCGTCCTGCTCGACGCCGCACGCGAAGACCTCGGCGCACCGAGCAGCGCGCCCGCACAGGGGCAGTCGGCGTCGATGCCGCCTGCGCGAAGGCCGCACCGCCTGTCTCCTGAGATGCTTCGGCACGTGCATGAGCAATTCGGTTCCCACGGTTCGCTCAGGTGCCTCCGGACGTGGTGAACATCTGCTGTCCGCTCTTGCTCTCGTGAACAAGGCCACGCCGTATGAACGGCGTTATAGCGTGCCGGGCGGGGCGTATTCCGACGGTTGCCATGGGGGTGTCGGCGTGCCGTCCGGGTCGAAGCCGTGCGGCCACAGTGTTTCGAGGATGTCGTCGGTACAGCCGTGGTCGACGGCCTGCCGGAGGAGGCGCTGCGCTCCTTCCTTGTCCCCGGCCTCTTCCCGCATCATGACCAGGCGGTAGGGGGCTTCTGGGTCGCGATGGTCGGCGGCTTTCAGGGCGAGGGTTTCGGCACCTTCTCGATCCCCGGCCGCCTCCGCCATCAGCGCCAGGCGGTCCAGGGCCTGGGCGTTGCCGCCGTCGGCAGCCTGCCGAAAGAGGCGCTCCGCTCTTTGCTTGTGCCCGTGCTCGTCCTGTCTCACGGCCAGGCGGTACAGGGCGTCGATGCTGCCGCCGTTGGCGGCCCGCTGAAAGAGGTGCTCCGCTCTTTGCTTGTGCCCGTGCTCGTCCTGCCTCACGGCCAGGCGGTACAGGGCGTCGGCACTGCCGTGGGCAGCGGCTTCCTGTGCCAGGGTTTCGGCGTCTTCCTGATCCCCGGCCGCCTCCCGCGCGATCGCCAGGTGGAACAGGGCGGTGGGGTTGCCGTGGTCGGCGGCCTGCCGGAGGAGGTGTTCCGCCCTCCCAGCGTCGTTCCGTCCCAAGGCCAAGAGGAGCAGGGCACCGGTGCTGCCGTGGGCGGCGGCTTCCTGTGCCAGGTCTTCGGCGCCCTCCCGGTCCCCGGCGTGCTCTCGCATCTGCGACAGGCGGAACAAGGCCCCGATGTTGCCGCCGGCGGCGGCCTGCCGGAGGAGGGGCTGCGCCCCTTCCCGCTCCCCGGCCTCGTCCAGCATCACGGCCAAGTCGTGCAGGGCGTCGATGCTGCCGCCGTCGGCGGCCAGCCGGAGGAGACGTTCCGCCCTTTCCCGGTCCCCGGCCCTCTTGCACTGGTCGGCCAGGAGGCGCAGGGCGTCGGTGCTGCCGTGGTCGGCGGCACGGTGGCTGAAGAGGTGGGCCCATTGCAGGCGGTGGCGCTTCCCGGCTGCTTGGGCGAGGTTGTACAGGTCGTCGGGGTGGGTGAGGCAGGTGTGGGCGGCGTGCCAGAAGGAGGCGGGCGGGCACAGGCGGCTTCGCGTGGTGCGGCCGTGTTGTTCGAGGTAGTCGGCGAGCCGGAACACCGGCCCCTCATACGGCGGGGCAGGAGTGTCAGCATCGATAAAAGAGACGGGCGGGCGTCGTGGGGCTCGGGGGGTTGTACGGCGCAGGGGGGCCTGTTTGCCGTGGACGAGTTTCGCGAGCTCGGCGTAGGCCTGTTCCGCCCAGTCGTCGGTGAGCTGGTCGTAGTCGGTGTCGGTGAGGTAGTCGGTGGCGGCGTCGATGAGGAAAGCCTGCGGGAGGTGGAGGCCGACGCCGAGGCGGCGCGCGTCCATCGCTGCTTCCAGCAGCGCTTTGGCGGCCGGGCTTGCGTGCTGGTAGCGGTTGAGGAGCTCGGGGGCGCCGGCCAGGTCCTGGGTCACTCGCCCGTCGGCGCGGGCCCGGCTGAGGGCGTCGGCCAGCAATCGGTCACCGCCCTCGGCGACGGCAGTCGCAACGGCCAGGGCATCGACGTCGAAGACGTCGGGGACGGTCAAGGTGTGGCCAGAGAGCAGTTCTCGTACCCGGCTGTGCGGATCTTTCCCCTTATCTTTCCCCTTTGGGTCGGGCAGGGCGGTGTACTGGCAGGCGTAGTCGGGCCAGAGCGTGCCCAGCACGAGGACCGGCCCGCGCTCCGGGCTGACCAGCAGGTGGTGCACTGCCGCCGCGATCTCCTCACCCGCCGTCCGGCTCCCGAGGTAGTGCTGGGCCTCGTTCAGCCACACCACCGTGCGCGGCCCGACGCGGTGCAGATCCGCCAGCGCGGCCTCGGCCCGGGTCGGATCGAAGGGATGCCACAGCCGCCATCCCTTCCCCGCCAGCGGCTGCACGGCCTCCCAGCAGGCCCGTGTCTTCCCGGTCGACGAAGCGCCCACCAGGACCACGATCCGGCTGCTGCCGGCCGCCCCGTCCTTCACCGCTTCGGCCAGCACCCGGTCGTGACTGCGCTCCACGTATCCGGGCAGGGCCCGCACCCTGGACCTACCAGAGCCTGAAGCGGTCTGTCCGGGCCCCGCAGGATGGACCTCCAGATCGTGCGGATCCCACTCCCCGATCGGCCTGCCGGGCACCGACTGCTCACCGCCCCCACTCTTGCCGACTCCGGCCGCCTCGCGCTGTAGCGTCAGCAACTCCTCGACCGGCAGCTTCAGTACGAGGGCCAACGCCGTCACGGTCCTCTCCGAAGGAACCGGCCCGTCGGCCTGGAAAGCCTCCGAGACCGTCGTACGGCTCAGCCCCGCCAGACCGGCCAGAGCCTTCTTGTCCAACCGCTTGCGCTTGAGCCCGGCATCGAGTCTCCGGCGCAGTTCGGCCAGTGCCGGATTGTTCCCGTCTTGCTCGTCGCGCACGTGCTTGCCCCCGGGCCGTGATGGTGTTCGCCGTGTTCAATCTTTGTCCCGGCGAACACCGGCGCACACGACTTCCGCGACCTTCGATCACGTCAACACCTCATCGTGTAAAGGGAGCTTGCCGTGATCGTCGCCGTTGTCCTCCTCGCTGCCGCGCTCGTCATCGTCGTCGCGCTGATGACGGCCGCCGGCGCGGCCACGCTCGCCCGCATGGACGGCGCCACCTACCCCACCGCCCTCACCCGCGCCGCCACCGCCTTCGCCGCGGTCATCACCCTCGCTGCCGCTGTGACCGCGGCCATCGCCGCTCTGCTGACCTAGTCGAGCCGAGCCGCTCTCGGGCAGGCCCGGCGCACCGACACCGTCCGGATCCGCGGCCCCCACCTGGCCGTCCTGCTCGATGCCGTCCGCGAGGACCTCGGCACCCCGGGCAGCACGGCGGCACAGGGGCTGTACGAGGTACTTCAGGAGATCCGTTCGTCCGTGCTGACCGTGCAGGGCACAGCCTGAGGCGACCGTCGCCCGGCGGGAAGCACTCTGCCGATTCCATGATCGTCACTACCAACTGTCTACCGCTCACGGCAGGATGAGAGACGTGAACGAAGCATGGGGGGCGGTCGTTGCTGCGGTGGCTGCGGGTGTGTTCGGCATCATCGGCATCCTGGCCGGCATTGTGGTCGGCCGTCGACAAACCGCCGACCAAGCCACCGTCGAACATGGCCAGTGGCTCCGCGGGCAGCGGCAGGAAGCCTTCGTCGCGTACCTGGACGCCTGGGATCGGGTGCTGGACGCTTTGAAACAGGTGGCGGAGGACATCGACGAACATACGCATCCCGGGCGGTTTCACCCGGAAATGTACGAGGAGGAGCTGGCTGAATACGTCACCCAGCTGGTCTGGGGTATCTATGAACCGAGTCTGAAGCTGCGGGAGCAGCTCATGTTGCTCGCTCCGCAAGCCGTCGAGCCACTGGCCGACGAAGCGGGTACGGCCTTGTTCGTAGTGCAGAATCGGCTGAAGCAGTGGGCCCTGTGTGCAGGCTCCGAGGACGCGATCCGAATTGGCAACGCCAACTACGAGACGGCGTTGACCCGTGCGAAGACCGCTCGCCGAGCACTGTTCACGGCCGCGCGAGCCACACTGCTGACACCTCCGAGCCCGAAGCGTCCCTGACCGCCTCTGCGTCGTGCCAAATGCTACGGGTGGGTCGAGCGGGGAACTTTGATAACCGGTGGCCGTCTGCTGGGGGTGAGAACGGGCATGCTGGAGAACTCCCGGGACGTGCTGGTCCCATAGCTCTAACGTCGGTGCATGAAGCAGGAGTTGAGAGTGGCGGCCTACGCCGTGTGTGCGCGAGACGGGGCGATACTCCTCGCACGCCTGACATTGAGGGACGGCAGCAAACGCTGGACGCTCCCCGGCGGGGGTATGGACCACGGCGAGGACCCGTACGACACCGTGATCAGGGAGGTCGAGGAGGAGACCGGGTACGCGACCGAGCCGGTGGCGCTGCTCGGTGTCGACTCGCAGCGGCACACCTATCCGCGCCGTCTCGGCGCCACCGCCGACTTCCAGAGCCTGCGGATCGTCTACGAGGCCCGGGTCACCGGCGGCGAGTTGCGCCACGAAACGGACGGCTCCACCGACATGGCGGCCTGGCACCCGTTGAAGCAGGTACCCGCACTGGAGCGGGTGGGCCTCGTCGACGTCGGACTCACGCTCTGGCGGGAGCGGCCGGCGGTCGGCCGCGTCCCGGGGATCTCCGAGCCACCCCCAGCACCCCTGCCCGGCAGGGCGGACAGAGAGTGACCCCTCTCGCCTTTGCTTGGGGAGCGCAGCATCTGTAGGAGGTCTCCGGGAGATCCGCGGCGCTTTCGTGACCGGGGTGCACACCACCTGACGGCCCGCAGCCGGCCCGAGGGTGCTCACCGCGATCCGGCCGCCGACGGTCACGTGATCGTGGACATCGACGGCGTGCTGGTCCTTACGTACTCCGAGAAGCAGGACGCCACCGCGACCTGGAAGAAGACCTTCGGCCATCATCCGCTCGTTGCGTTCGTCGACCACGGCCGGGCCGGGTCCGGAGAGTCGGTGGCCGCCCTGCTGCGGCCCGGCAACGCTGGCTCCAACACCGCGAGCGATCACATCACCACCACCCAGCTCGCCCTGGCCCAACTCCCCAAACACCTGCGGCGGGGCCGGCAGACACTGATCCGCACGGACTCCGCCGGCGGCACTCATGTCTTCCTCGACTGGCTTTCCCGCCGGGGCCCGCATCGCCCTGCTCTTCCTGGGCTGTATGGCGCTATGGGCCGGATCCTTCGTCGGCGCCCTCGAACTGGCTGACGCCATGCACCTGACCGACTCCGGCGCCGCAGGCGCACGGGTCGGCGGAGTCCTGACCGGGTTCGCCGCCGCCGGGTGCCTCATGGTCGCCGTCCGGCACTACATCGCACCCACCCGAGCCTGACCTGCACAGCGACGACCACGGCGCCCGAAGCCGTTAGAGGTGGCTTCGGGCGCCGCTCGCGACTGTAGCGGCATCCCTGGCACGGCCGCATGCAGTTCCGTACCGGAGATCCAGAACAGGCCCAAGTCCAGGTCCGGTTGCCGAAAACCATGGTCAGCCCCGCCCAGCCGATGAACTCCCGGGCGGGGCACTGGCGGTTCGAGTGGGCGTCTACCGCATGGCCGCGTAGTCCTGCGGCGCCTTGCGGAGGATCTCGAGCATCCGGTCTTCGGTCAGTTTCCGGAACGCCACCGCGGAGGAACTCGCGATCTTCCGGAACAGGATGTCGGCAGGGATCAGTGGCAAGTCGGCGAAGAGCGGGTGATGCTCGGCTCCGGTGCCCTCGCTGAACTCACGGTGCAGCAACCACACCGCCTCGGCGAACATGGGGTAGCTGGTCTCGTGTTTGCCCCACAGGCACCGCAGTGTGTCGCCGCCGAAATCCCGGTTGATGAATCCCCAGACGTACGCCATCTCGGCTGTCTTGTCCGGGTGCTTGTCGTCGTTCAAGTACCGGACCCACTCATTCAGGATGTCCCAGCGCAGCGCGCTGACGATCACCCCGGTTGGTGCCTCGCTCAGTCGTAAGTCGGTTGCGAGCTCATCCTCGAAGGTCATCTGGCGACCGTAGCGACAAGCATCGTCGTCCCGCCACAGCGCCCACGCCCAACGTCCCCGAACCGCCCGCGGATCGCATCGCCCCTCGCTACCGGCCCACCCTGGTCGACCCCTACCGCGACCACCTGCGCCGGCGCCGGGCCGACAATCCGGCCGTCCCCGTCACGCACCTCCTGCACGAGATCAGGGAGCTGGGCTACATCGGCAGCGCCAACCTGCTGGTCCGCTACCTCAACCAGGGCCGCGCCGAAGGCGACCGCCCCGTGACAACCCCCCGCCGCGTCGCCCGGCTCCTGCTCACCCACCCCGAGCACCTGTGGACCAAGGACACCGACTTGCTCGGCCTCCTCACCGCGGCCTGCCCGGAGATGACCGCACTCGCCCGACTCACCGGCGAGTTCGCCGCGCTCCTGACCCCGGCCCAGGCCAACAACGACAAGCTCACCCAGTGGATCACCACAGTCCGCACCGCTGGCCTGCCCCACCTGCACAGCTTCTGCAACGGCCTCGAACTCGACTGCGCCGCCGTGAACGCCGGCCTCACCCTGCCCCACCACAACGGCCGGACTGAAGGCGTCAACACCCGGACCAAGAAGATCATGCGGCAGATGCACGGCCGAGCAGGATTCGACCTCCTCCGCCACCGCATCCTCCTGCAATAGGGAGAACGCACCGTCACCACCGACTACGGAACAGAGCCGCTCGTTTGACAGGCCCGGGTGGGGGACTGGGTCGGGAGGTGGCGGGCCCAGCATCCAGGGGAGGGCGGGCTTGTAGCACACAGGCCATCACAAGGAAGGGAACATATGTTTCATTTTTGGGGTAGTGAGTACGGTACGGGCGTCGGATGGTTGGATGCCGGTATCCGGTGGTGCGGCGGTTCGTTGGGGTTACAGCGGGCCGCGGCTGCGCCGTCGGAGATGAGGCTCGGTTCGAGGGGATGGAGGGCCGACCGGTGAGTGATCGCAGTTCGATCGAGTGGACCGAGGCGACGTGGAACCCGACCACGGGATGCGACCGCGTCTCCGAAGGGTGCGACAACTGCTATGCGCTGACGCTGGCGAAGCGGCTGAAGGCGATGGGGTCGCCGAAGTATCAGGCCGACGGTGACGCGCGAACTTCCGGGCCCGGGTTCGGGCTGACGGTGCATCCGGACGCGCTGCGCGTGCCGTACGGGTGGAAGAGCCCGCGCACCGTCTTTGTGAATTCCATGAGCGACTTGTTCCACGCGCGGGTGCCGCTCGACTACGTGCGTCGTGTCTTCGATGTGATCGCGGAGACTCCGCAGCACACTTACCAGGTGCTCACCAAGCGGGCACGACGTCTGCGCCAGGTCGCGGACCGGCTGGAGTGGCCGGATAACCTGTGGATGGGGGTGTCGGTCGAGTCCGTCAAGGAGTTGCCGCGCGTCGACGACCTGCGGCAGGTTCCGGCCGCGGTCCGCTTCTTGTCCTGCGAGCCGCTGCTCGGGCGGCTGGACGGCCTGGACCTGGCAGACGTGCACTGGGTGATCGCCGGCGGCGAGTCCGGCCCCCGCTTCAGGCCGGTGGAAGAGGAGTGGATTACCCACATCCGGGAGACCTGCCAGGACGCTGGCGTCGCGTTCTTCTTCAAACAGTGGGGCGGGCGTACACCGAAGGCCTCCGGCCGCCTGCTGGAGGGCCGTACGTGGGATGAGATGCCGCTGCCAGTCGCAGTGTGATCCTGCGCCGGGTCGTCGGTGGCGGCCTGGCGCAGGTTCAGGCCGTCGGCGGCTGCACGATCAGCTCGCGGGTCTTGTCGCCGCCGATGCCCGTACTGGGTGTCTTGCCCTCACTGTGCAGGTACTTGACCGCTTTGCGGGCCGCGGGTTCGGTGACCTGTCCGTAGTACTGCCCGAACAGTTCCAGCGTGTGATCGACAAGTTTGACGGCGCGGCCGCTCTGCAGCAGCCGCTCCAGGTTGGCCGCGATGATCGGAACCGCTTCCTTCTCCACCACGGACGGGTCCGGGCGCAGGATCGATGTCGTGGAGAACAGAGCGTCCGGTTCCTCCTGCTCTTCCTGCAGCTCCAGTGTCTTCCACCATTCGCTCCGGGCACGGGCGACCGCGTCGCCGAACACCCACAGGCCATACGGGCTGCGAGTGGCGAAGACGAGATAGTAGACCGGCTTCCACGTGGGATGTTTGGCCACCGGAACGAAGTGGACGAACATGCCGGTGCGCTGTTTGAGGCGACGGGCGTACTCGGCAGCCACGGCCTCTGCCGCGTCCTCTTCGGCGCTTCCGCCAGTGAAGTACTCCCGCCACCAGCGGCCCCCGCAGACTGCGTCGAAGCGCTCCAGGCTTTTCTCGTTGCCCTTGGGAGAGCGGACGTGGCCTCCCAGGCGGCGCACCGCCATCATGCTGAAGTTCATCAGCAGCTCGGTCGCCGGACGTCGCTGCGGCCGACGCTGTGCCAGTACGTCGACAAGCCGGTCCATGGGCAGGCACAGCCCGCACGGATCCAGGAAAAGGAACAGGGGCACGCCCATGGCACGCTGCACCACGTCGTCCAGGACGTCGTTGACCTCGCCGTGGTGCGCGCGGGCGTCAACCCCGCGGGCCTGGTAGCCGCGCAGGACCTGCTGCAATCGCACGAACGACCTGGCCTGCTGTTCCACGAAGAAGCACGACAGGTTCAGTCCGCGTGATCGGTAGTAGGAGGCGACTTGCAGCGCGATCTCTGCCGAGCCCGGTTCGCCGTTCTCGTATCGGCCTTCGCCGGCGTAGCCGTCCAGGTACACCACACGCCGGTCCTGAGCCTGTGTGCCCGTCATGCCGCCGAAGGGCGGAATGTAGCGGCGCAGCAGGTCGTGCTTGAACACGCTGGGCAGCGCCTTGCCTTGCCAGTAGGTCCCGCCCGTCCCTGTCGACATGATCCCCCACCCTGTTACCAGTCAACTACCTGCCGTAACGCATAGTGAGTCACCGGCCCACGCTCGGCAAGAGGCCCATCACGCCAGACGCCTGACGTACGCGGCGCCGCCGGGCGCTCGCACGTGACTTGAGAGGCCAAGGGGGTAGGGCTCGGTTCCGCCCCTACCCCCTACGAGAGGAGCGCGCGTAGGTCGGAGCTGCCGAGAGCAGCTTGACGCATGTGCACTCTGGGCATGGCCTAGCGCTGAGGCGGGGCGACGAGCTTGGCCTCGCAGACGTTGCACAGGGGGCTTGAGTGTCGCTCCGCGGTGGCGGGGCCGTAGCGCTGCGTCTTGGCTCTGTTCTGTAAACCGGAGTCCGGCTTTTGGTGCCCAGCCGGGGTAGGTGCACGCGCACATCTGCGTGAGGGCCAGGGCGAAGCCGTCGGGGACGCCTTCCAGGCCTTCGAGCTCCCGGGCCACGCCGCAGTGCGGGGCGTGGTCAACGGGGCGGAACTCGTCCACGGCGGCGTGGGGTGCGAGGCGGGCGGCGATGGCGACCAGGCGTTCGAGGTAGACCGGCCCGCTGTCGCGGCGCAGCGCCCGCCACAACTCCCAACCCTCCTCGTAGGCCGCCGCGGTGGGATAGGCGTAGCGATGGGGGCCCTCGGTGTGCTCGGCCGGCTCCTGGAGCGTGTAGGGGCGCGTCGAGTCGGTGTGGGCGGGGTCGTAGCCCCACATGATGTGGCAGTCCGGCCCGTGCAGGCGGCAGACGCGCGAGGCGCTGAAGTAGACGTTGCACTGCGGCACGGTCATCTCCTCGGCTCGCCGGTGGATGGAGGAGCGCGCCCGCCGGGACCTGGTGCCCCGACCTCCGCTAGGCAGTTTTCAGGCCTGGCGGCGCGCTCCGTCGCCACATAGACGGAGTAAGACGGCCAGGCGTTACAGGTTGCGCAACCCTTACTCTTCGCAGCACAGCAACGAGCCAGGGGGCGGCGTGAGCAGCAGTACGGGGAAGCAGACGCTCGGCACGATCGCGGTGGCGGTCATCAGCGGTGTTCTGACCAATGCGGTATGGGAGATGCCGTGGGCGCACTGGTCGCAGACCACGCCCGGCAGGTGGATCAGCGGTCTTGCCCTCGGTGCGGCCGTGGCCGTGCTGCTGTTCTTCATGAGCGACAGCCTGAGCGACCGGGCTGACACGTTGCAGGACCGAAACAGGCCGGGCGCTGCCAGGGCGGTGCTGGGCCTCATGGCGCTGAACGGCCTGTTCCTCGGCCTCGGCGGACTCCTTGCCGTGCGCTACGTCATCACCCGCTGACGGATGCGGCTAGGCCTGCTCGCCGCGGACCTTGCGGCGTACCGGGTCCAGGTCGGCGACGGGGATCTGGCCCTGCAGCGGGAGGCCTGCCGCGCGCCACGCCTGTTGCGCTCGGTTCTCGTCGCTTCCGGCGTCGCCGACGAGGAGCTGTCGGGCGACGTCGTTGGACAGCGTGCCCTCCCCCTGGTCGAGGAGGCGGACGACGACGTGCACGTTGTGGAACTGGCTGCCCGCCTTGGGCTCGTTGGTGCGGTAGACGAGCACTCAGCGGCTTATCAGGGCCTAGGACCGTGTCCTATGTGGTGAGTCGGCGGTAGCAGATGAGGGTGCAGGCGATGGCGGCGAAGGCGAGGAAGTGTTCGGCTTTGCGTTCGTAGCGGCGATGGAGTCGGCGGCAGCCTGCGAGCCAGGCCACGGACCGCTCTACGACCCAGTGGTGGCGGCCCAGGCGCGTGGAAGACTCGATGCCTCGTCGGGCGGGACGGTGTTGTCACAGCCTCCCGCTGTGCCTCCCCGACCTTCCAAGCGCGCAGTCGTCCCTGCCGAAGCGACGCTCGCCGACTTCCCGTATCTCGCCGCGCAGCTGCATCCCGACGAAGGCCCGGCGGCGAGCATTTCCGCTCGAGGCCGGCAGCCCTGCAGGTGGCGTTGCGGGAAGGCTGACGACCACGTCTGGGAGGCGCCTGCCTACCGGCGAGCCGCCGCCGGTGCAGGCTGCCCGTTCTGCGCCGGAAAGTACCCTTCCAAGACCAACAGCCTGGCTGCGCTCTGCCCGGACGTTGCCGCCGAGCTTGACCTCGATGCCCCTGCCACGGCAGGCCTGACCGCCGACCGGATCGTTGCTGGATCGCACCGCAAGGTCGGCTGGTGCTGCTCGACCTGCGATCACCGCTGGGTGGCCAGCGTCGGGCCGCGCACCGACAGGCGTAAGGCAGGGTGCCCCAACTGCGCCGGCCGCGTACTCACATCGACCACGAGCCTCGCCGACGTGCGCCCTGACATCGCCGCCCAGTGGCACCCCACCCGCAACGGCGAAACGCGGCCCCAAGACGTCATGCCCGGCAGTGCAACGAAGTTCTGGTGGAAGTGCCCGGCAGGCGGTGATCACGAGTGGGCAGCCAGCCCGAGCGCCCGCACCCGCGCGAAGAACCCCACAGGATGCCCGTGCTGCGCCGGGTATCAGCTCTCCGCCACAAACAGCCTGGCCTCCCTCTACCCGGACGTCGCCGCGCAACTGTGCCCCGAGCGAAACGATGGCCTGCTCCCGGACCTGGTGCTGGCCGGCACAGCGCAGGTCCTGTGGTGGCGCTGCACCGGGGGGCCGGACCACGTGTGGGAAGCGTCCGTCGTAGCCAGAACAAAAGGCGGCACCGGCTGCCCCTACTGCGCGAACCGCCGGACGTCCCAGACGAACACTCTCGCGCTCCTTCCGGAACTGGTTGCGCAGTTCGACTTCGCCAAGAACGCGCCGCACACACCGCAGTCACTGCACCAGTCCGCCCGCCAGAAGGTGCACCAGCGGTGCCCGATGGGCCCCGACCACCGCTGGTGCACGACCGTCGCCAGCCGGGCCCGGACCGGTCACGGCTGTCCCTTCTGCCTGAACCAGCGCGTGTCGGTCACCAACAGCCTCGCCACCCTGTTCCCTCAGATCGCCGGAGAGCTGGACCCCGCCCTCAACGGAGGCCGCACAGCGCACCACTACGTCGCGACCTCGAGCACGACGGCGACCTGGCGTTGCGCGTTCGGACACACCTGGACCGTCCCAGTCGTCGCTCGGACCCGGGCCGCGGCGAACGGGGGCGGAGGGTGCCCCGACTGCTATCCCACGCGAGCCTCGCTACGCCAGCTCGCGCTCGCATCGGCCCTCGCCCAGGCGCTTCCGGGCCTGATGATCGACTCCCGCCCCGCACGGGTCCGCGGGCTCGACGGCCGGACCCGCGAACCGGACATCACCATCCCCGCGCTGCGCCTGGCCCTCGAATACGACGGGTCCTTCTACCACCGCGGCCGCGACACACACGACGCCGCCAAGTCGCAGGCGCTGCGCGCTGTCGGCTGGCAAGTCGTCCGACTCCGGGAAACGCCACTTGTCCCGACACACGACCACGACCTGGTCGTGCCGGTCCTGCCTGCCGCCCAGGCGGACACCCTCATCCCCGAGCTGCTCACGCACCTCCTCACAGTCCTCGACGCGCCCAGTCGCGCCCTGCTGGCCGCCGAGATCAACGCAGCCCGGACCGTGGAACGGCCGGCGTGGCAGTGGACCAGCCCGCCCCCGCGATTCGAGGAGCGACTGCAGGCCCTTCGCACGTTCGCGGGACGGGAAGGGCACGGCCATCCCACCAGCACCCATTGGGAGGGCGACTGCGCGCTGGGCGGGTGGGTCATGGAACAGCGGCGCCTGTACCGCGCCGGGAAGCTTCCCCCAGTGCAGATCCAGCTACTCGAAGCGGTACCCGGGTGGGTATGGGACTGGAGCGCGTTTCGCTGGCAGATGTTCACCGATGCCCTGGATTCGTTCGTCGCCCGAACCGGCCATGCCCGCGCCCCGTACGGACACATTGAGGACGGGTACCCGCTCGGGGCCAAAGTCGCTTCTATCCGTGCCGAACATCAGCAGGGAAAGGTTCCGGCTACCCGGGTCGCGGAACTCGAAGCGCGCCCGGGGTGGAAGTGGCGGCCGGAGCGGACCGAACAAGCTGCCGAGCACGTCGACTTGCAGCTCTTCTGACAACATCTGCGCGAGCGCACCCCCTTTGATGAGCGGGCGCGTACACAGCGCCGAACCTTGTTGGCCGGCTGACAGAGCGGCCGAGGTGATCGGGGCAGCGCGAGCAAGCAACAGTTCAGCCCCTGTCACCTATGCCCGGCAGCTCCGCAAGCAACTGACCGACCCGGATCCGGTGGTGCATGTCCTGCCCACTCGGCCCCGGCCGCCCGCCTGCGGCTGAGTACGTTCCGTCCGGCGGTGCTTCACGCTGCGACGCCGAGTTCCTTGCGGGGCCGGTGGATGAAGTCGCGGACGGACGGCTCGCACTGCCACGGGGCGAGGGTCGTGTTGAACTCGCGGACGTAGTCCAAGCAGGGCGAAGCTCGCCAAGTAGTGACCCGATCAGGTCGCCTGACCGGGTCGCTTGGATAGGTCAACATCTGTCCCATATGGCCTCTAGTCTGCGGTTTATGCAGCAACACGAGGACGGCGTCGAGATCCTTGTCCCCGCGAGCCCGGCCGAGCTGGAGGCGTGGCTCGAAGAGCATCACGGGGAGAAAGCCGCGCTCTGGGTGAAGATCGCCAAGAAGCATACCGGCATCCCGTCGCTCACCTGGGAAGAGATGGTCGACACGGTGCTCTGCTTTGGCTGGATCGACGGTCAGCGGCGAGGCTTCGACGACTCGTACTTTCTGCAGCGCACGACACCCCGCCGCCCCCGCTCCGCCTGGTCGCAGGTGAACGTCGACAAGGCCGAGGCCCTGATCGCGGCAGGCCGGATGCGCCCCCGCGGCCTGGCCGAGGTCGAGGCGGCGCGGGCGGACGGCCGCTGGGAGACGGCATACGCCTCGCAGAAGAACGCCACCGCACCACCGGATCTCGTCGAAGCCCTCGACGCGAACCCTGCAGCGCGGGTGTTCTACGACATGCTCGGCAAGTCCGACCAGTTCACCCTCTACCTCGGTCTGGTCACCGCCCGTACCGAGAAGACGCGGCTGGCCCGCTTGGAGCGGATGGTGGCGTCGATGGCAAGGTCCGAGCGGCCATCATGATCGACCGCTCGGTCAACGCGCAGATCAAGGGCATCAAGGCCCGCGGAGGTTCATAGGGAACCCCAAGAAGGCTCGGCGACGGCTCCCGCACGCTGGTGACGACCGGCACCGGATACGGCGCTGCCCTGGCCGGCCACCGGCTCAGCGCCGAGCTGGTGGCGAGTGTGGACGTCGACCCCTACCTCGTGGAGGCCGCGGCCGGCCGGCTGGCCGTCATCGGACTGCACCCGCACACTTCTGTCTGCGATCTCACCCAGGCGCCCCTTCCCGGCCGGTTCGACCGCATCGTCTCCACCGTGTCGGTCCGGCCCGTCCCCGCCGTCTGGCTTCACGCGCTGCGCCCCGGCGGGCGGCTGGTCACCACCATCACCGGCACCGGGCTGATCCTCGTCGCCGACAAGACACCGGACGGTGGCGCCCGCGGGCACATCGCCTATGACGGGGCCTCGTTCATGAGCACCCGTCACGGCGACGACTACGACGACACCACCCCGGCGGCCGCGATGTGGGAGACGGCGGACGGCGACGGCGACGACGTGATGATCAGCCGGTATCCACTGCTGTACGTGCCGGACTCCTGGGCGGTGCGCTCGATGCTGGAACTTGCGGCCCCCGGGATCGAACAACGTACCCAGCGCGGCGGCAACGGAGAACGCACCGTCTGGATGGCGCACCCCGACGGCGCCTGGGCACGGGCCTGCGCGGACGGCCCACGCCAGTCACCGATGGTCCACCAGGGCGGCCCGCGCCGTCTGTGGGACATGCTGGAGGAGATCCGCGACCGCCTCAACACCGCGGGCGAACTGCCCGTCTACGGCGCCGCAGTCACGATCACCCCCGACGGCGAGACCACGCTCTCCCGCGGCCGGTGGTCAGCCACCCTGTGACGACGTTCGACGTCGCCCAGCCCGCGACCCCGATCGAGGCTCCTGCCAGCCCTGACCTCGGCCCGGCGGGTCACGCTGCGCCGACTCATCGTCCGGGCCCTGGAAGCCGAGTCGAACCGGAAAGTGCGCACGGCCCAGGGGCTGTTACTCACTTTCGGGTGACGGCCAGCTGTCCGGTGGGGTGGCGGTACCTGGCGGATAGTGCGTGAGGGCCAACTGCGGCAAGGCTGCTGAGAGCGGGCGCGCGTCAACTTCGTACACCGGCGGAATGGATGGCTGTTGCAGTCAAGTGTCACGGCGGTGCGGTTGATCGGTAACGCACCCCGGATGGCGTTCACATCCCGACGAGTCGGCGGGCATGGTGTGAATCCGCGGCCGGCCGGCCGCCACCCGCACACCGCACAACCCGGCACCCACCAGGGCGTTTTGAGGCTGTGCCCGCACAATGCAGGGGGATTCCTGTGACCGTATCCACGTCTGCCCGTCGTCTGACCGCCGCCGCGCTGACCACTGCTGCCATCACCGCCGCGATCGCGGTCCCGGCATCCGCCGCCGCCCCCCGGCCGCACCGCCAGGCGGTGGAGATCAGCCAGGTGCAGTACGACTCCCCGGGCCGTGACGACCGCTCCAACCGCTCCCTGAACCAGGAATGGGTGGAGATCACCAACAACACCCGCCGCAGCGTGAACCTGGACGGCTGGACCCTCTCCGACGCGGACGGCCACACCTACACCTTCGACCACTACCGCCTGGGCGGCCGCTCAACCGTCCGCGTCCACACCGGCATCGGCCGCGACAGCCGCACCGACCTGTTCCAGGACCGCCGCGCCTACGTGTGGAACAACGACCGCGACACCGCGACCCTGCGCAACGACCACGGCCGCTTCATCGACGACGCCTCCTGGGGCCGCCGCCACTTCCACCACTGACCCGACTTGACCCGGTCCCGCCTGCCCCCGGTCCTGTTCCTGGCCGGGGGCAGGCGGAGACCAGGGCGAAATATGCGTCTCTCTGTGCCAGCGTCCGTTCCTCAGCATCACCGGAGGGACGGACGCTGCACTGTGTTCGCCAGCAGTGTTCGCTGGCGTACTTACCCTCGCCTGCGCCGTCATCGCGACCCTGTCCGCAGCGATCCGGTGAGCACCAGGCCACGGGGCGCACACGCGCGGACCCTTTTTTGCGGGTCCGTCGTCGGCGCGGTACGTCAGTCGGCAATCTCTTGAGCCGGGGTCGTCTTCGGCCGGACGGCAGTCAGGATCAGGTCGCGGACGGGCGGCGCCAGCACCCCCGGCATCTCCAAGACCGGCCACTGACAGCCGGGCACCAGCCCGTCGAGCACGACGTACATCTGACACTGGAACAGCAACAGCAGCGTCGAGAGGGCAGCGCCGGAAGGTGTCCAGCGGCGCTCGCGCAAGGTCTCCAGGACAGACACCCCCGACGGCAGCCCCCTCCCGGTCAGCCACATGGTGACGGCTTCCGCGGGCTGGCCGGCATCCAGTTCGGCCTCGACCCGCTCACACAGGTCCAGGGCCCACTCACGCACCTGCTGGGCCGTGCGCCAGCCGGCGCGGAGGTCTTCCTGCGAGGCGGTGTCGGCCAGACCGCGCAACCGGTCGCGGGCGTCGCCTTCGGCGAGGAAGGAGAGCGAGCCGTCGTCGGCCGTCACCAGGTCCGCGGCTTCCGGGGCGTCCTGCTGGGTGGTCTCGACGAGCGAGGCGAACGGATGAGCCGTCATGCCCGGGTTCATCCCGCGCAGCAGGTCCCCGATCTCCTGCACGGACATGGTGCCGCCGAGGACGGCGGTCACGGCGGCCAGCGACGCGTCGGACGGAGTCATCGGCGTGGGTTCGGTGTTCTTGTCCAGCTCGGCCAGTTCTTCGGGGAGTTCGCCCAGGATGCGGGCGATGCGCTCGTCGATACGCCTGGCCCGGGCGGGAACGAGGACGAAGGTCTGGCCGGCCTCGGCAAGGCGGCTCGCGACATGGTCCACGTGATCTTCCAGGTCCAGATCATCGCCCAGGCTGTCGTCCTCGCCAGGCAGGGCGACGGAGTCCACCGCTGCGCGGAAGGCGGCCCGCACCGTCGTCTCCGGCACCGGGTGCCCGTCGGCGAACAGGAGCAGCGCCAGGTCGGTGGGCCGTTTGCCCCGGCCGGCGCGGCGGGCGAGGGCGAGGACCAGGTCGAAGCTCTCGGTCGGCGGGGTGGATGTGCTGCCCCGGCCGCGGCCGAGGCCTCCGCCGGGGATGTTGCCCGGGAGCAGTCCGGCACGACGCCAGACTTCGAGCTGCTTGGCCGTGATGGTGAGGCTGTGACGTGCCGCGTGGTCGATGAGCTGCTGGTCGGCCGAGCTGGGACCGTCGTTGGAAGGCATGACGCGAAGCTAGCGATGCCCGCATCGGCGGCAGGTCGGTTTTGGAGACCCCCCACCTTTGTCCGGTCGCTCTGCTATCCGTCCTCTGGAATGGCAGTCACACGGCATACGGACGGCATACCGACGCCGTGGCGGTTCCGCCACTGTTGAAGCCATCCGGCCCGCTGCCCGCACAGCGCGCCCGACCCTGGGCGCTTCCACGCCGTGCCCGATCCGCAAAGGACTCAACGATGACGACGGACACGGACGCATCCCGTCCTCAGGACCGCAGCCTCCGGGAACTGCGCCTGGTGCTCCTCCTGCTCACCCTGCTGGTGGGGCTGCTCATCACCACGGCGGCCGTCTACGTGGCCCGTGTGCACCCGGGTCTCGCGCAGCCTCTGGGGGTAGGAGCCGCCGTCATGAGCGCGCTCGCCGCTATCGCTGGTGTCGTCACCCGCGCCATCCGTAGGTGATCGTCTCTGGTTCGACCGGCAGACTGGCGCCGGACGGGCCGCGGGTGCTGGACTTCGGCATCGCCCACACCCTGGACGGCACCTCGGTCACCCGGACCGGCGCTGCGCCGCACCCCTTCGTATCGACGCAAGCTGCGGCGACCGGAGCGACACTGAGACGCTCTGATTGGCTGGCGACCTGCGCGACGACGACTTTGAGGACCGCTTCATCGACGACATCATCGGCGAAGGCACCGACGGCTGGGCGTTCAGCGGCGACTCCTACGCTGTTGAGCTCAGGTGACCTGCCCCGGGGCAGCCGGTGCGGGACGTCTCCCGGTCCCGGAGCAGTGCGGCGATGGCGGCCGGCACCGCGATGAGTACCCAGTTGATCACCGCCATGACCACGGCCGTCCCTGTGTCCCAGAGGCGACCGGATCAGCCGGAGTTGTAGCCCCACCGGGCCCGGCCGTCGCTGCCCATGAAGCACTTCGCGGGTCGCCCGTCGGCGGTGGTCGCGATGGCGCCCACGGGAGAGCAGTACCCCCCGAACTGGATGCCGGGCTGACTTCCCGTGCCACCGGTGGTTCCGCCCGAGGTCCCGGAAGAGCCTCCACTGGACCCACCGCTGCTGGAGCCGCCGCCTGACGTGCCACCTCCTGTAGCGGAGCCGCTCGTTCCCCCGATGCGCGGCTTCGGTTCAGGCTTCGGCTTGGGTTTGGGTTTGGGCTTCGGCTTCGGAGTGGGCTTCGGACTGGGTTTGGTGCAGGAGTCACCCTGGCTGATCAACCAGAGGTCGGCCGAGGTCGACAGCAACACCTCGTGGCCGGCTTCCGGCTCCTGGCGGCACACCTGCCAGTCGTCCACGTCCTGAGCGCCGTCGTCCAGGCGCTCACCCGTGTGGGCGTGCAAGGCGGTCGTGTGCGCAAGCCCGAGGTCGTCCAGGGCGCGTGAGGCATCGTCGAACCGCTCGCCAACTATGTCCGGCATGATCACCCGTCGTGGGGCGAGCAGTCGCGACGGGCACGCTTCCTTCTCGGGGACCGCGTAGAGCTTCAGCGCGCTCACGGACGGGCGAACCGTCTCATCGTGGGAGGGCGTCTGGAAGCAGACTCGCCAGCCGGGCGCCCCGTCGGCCACCGGCCGCAGGGACGAGGAGGCATCGGCGGCCGACACCGTCATCCAGGACTGGCGTCGTGCGTCCGCGACGGCCGTGGTGAGAGCCGCTCCCGCGAAGTCCGGCACCGCCACGGAGCGGTCTTCAGTACCCGCGCGGGCGGGTGTCTCGTGTCCCGCGCCCCAGGCGGCGAAGATCAGCGTCGCCGCGACCACGGAGGCGAGGACGGGGCGTCTGCGGACCCATGCGGACAAACGGGCCCTGCCGCGGGGGCGTGCGGAGGAGTCGGCGGGCAGGACTTCCCCGGCCGCCGCGGCCAGGCGCGGATCACCGGCAGGGGAGCCGGATCTCGCCTTTCGGGTCCCTTGCAAGAGCGTGCAGGAACCGTCGATCCGCGATCCCCACAGGGTGATCCGTCGTCCGTCCACGGACACGTCCACGCGTGAGGCGTCCACGCGTGAGGAGTCTTCGTACGCGGGGCGCAAAATCACCAGGGGCCTCGCGACCCGCGAGGGCGCCACCCCCCCCGATGCTCAGGAGAATGAGCGCCTTCTCGGTGAGCGCCGCGTACCCCAGTCCGTGGTAGTAGAGGGCCAGCACCCGCTCCCTGGGCCGAAGCGTACGGTGCAGAGCCTGTGCCATGTGGAACGGAGGGAGGACGACCTCGCGTGTGGCCACAATGGCGGTGCGCGGGTCACTACGCAGCAGCCACTGCGCATCGAATGGGGACATACGGGGAGAATAGTGGCTGTCGATCTTCGGTCGTGGTCCGCTTCCCGAACTGATGTACGACCGTGACCTGCACAGATGATGTCTCCCCGGGGTCGTTGGCGCAACCGTCGCGGCGAGCGCTGATCCTACGGAGGGCAGCTGGCGCTGCCAGCCGGCCCAGGGTGACGGGAGCGGCGCCGCCTCCCTCGACGAAACCCCGGGCAGACGAACGCGACCTACGTCAACGCGTCTTCGCGCTCCACGTGCCCGAGCCCCGAGTGCGCGGAACCGGTGAGATCGAGCGGTTCCGGAAGGTGCGCACCGGCCCCCGCTGCCGGGGCCGCCAGCTCCAGCTGCGCCTCGGTCGGCGGGCGCACAACGCTTGGCGCCGAACCCGTGACGCCGGTGTCCGATGAGGGCGGAGATGCCTCATGCTCTCCGCTCCTCGCATCCTCGGCGTAACCGTCGCTGCCCTAGCCCTTGCTGGCGGTGGCTTCACCGCTGGCCGCCTCACTGCCCCAGACTCCAGCTCTAGCGCGTCCCAATGCTCGGAGCCTCGGAAGCTGTACCGGAAGTATGTCGACGCCATCACCCCAGAGCAGGACGTGGCGGAGAAGCGGACCAGCGGTCGAATGCTCGCCAACGCAATCCTGCAGAACCCCGACTGCTTCAGCAGCGAGAGCCGGGCGTTCGCGCAGACGACCCTCGACACGATCGAGCAGGGCGTGCAGCAGGACTCGATCGAGGGCCTCAAGGAGTGTGTCGACAGCGCCACCGACGACTACTCCTGGAACGACTGCTGACGCGTACCGGCACGGTCAGGCTCTGCGCACACTGCCGTCAGCTGATAGTCGGCCCCCACGGGACAGCCGGGCGCCGCTGCAGGGCGGCGTCGATGTCCGGTGCCAGCCGCCATTGCGTCCGAGGAGTCAGGTCCGGTGGTGCAGGGGATCGCGGAAACGCCGTCAGCAGCAGGTCGGCCACAAGGCCCCCCGCTGAAGCACCGGACCGGATCGGCGTCCGGCCGGCTCCCCAGCCGAGGCCATCGTCCGTGCCCACTCCGGCGACGGCGCCGGGCCGGGCCGAGGGATGAGCCACCACTACGGGAGCCTCTCAGCTTGAAGGCCCGGGACCGGGCAAGGGGCTTGAGCCTCCAGCGCGCGCACCGGCAGGTGGAACCGATGCGCGCTGCATTGCCCAACATCTCGACCGTCCGTCGCGTCACGGCCGCATTGGGCATACTCCTGGTCATGAGCTTCCCGCCCCGCACCCGCCTATGGGCGGCGATGGCACTGTTGACCGTGTGCGCGATAGCCGGGGGAGCCTGTGCGGGCTTCCTCCTCGGCGGCTGGTGGGTTGCGCAGGCGGGTGCGCTGGCGGGCGCGGTCACGGTCGTGTTGAGCGCGAGGATCACGATCTGGCTGTGCCACCTGCAGTCGCAGGATGCCTGGAAGAGCATCGTGGTGGGCGACGGGCGAGCGGAAGGGGCCGCAGAGATGGCCCTCTGGGGGGCCATCTTGTACGAGGCCGCAGCGTTCCCGCTGGCTCCCGGCGGCGTGAGCACCCAGGAGCGACGATCCCGGCGCACGATCGCCTACCGGATGGCCGCCTACGACGACCTGCCGCGCCCCGTGCAAGTGGCGGCAGCCGAAGCACTCGACGTCATCGACCAGGGCCAGGACAGGAAACAAGCACAGGCCGCAGTCACAGCGCTGAGTCACGCGGTCCGTGAATGCCGCGCGGGCTACGTCCACATCCGCGATGACCAGACGTCCTGACCTACGACGCGCAAGCTGGGGCCGAGGCCGGGACGACCGTCATCGTTGCCCGGTCGGGACCGGACCACCACCAGACAGCACGGGGGCCAGCCGTGGGGACGCGGCCGGCCCCCGTGCTGCCTGCACCTGAGAGCTACCGGTACCAGTACTTGACGCCCCGGTGGTGCGAGCAGGTGCCGCGGGCGTGGGCGCTGTAGGACCAGGTGCCGTCTTTGCATTTTGCCGTTGCCCCGCGCGGGTGCGGCGAGTTGGCCTTGCAGACGCCTGTGGTGTGCCGGGCGCACGTCGCCGCTGCCGCGTCGGTCGCCACCGCGACCGGGGCAACAAGTGCGGCCGAAAGTACGGCCGCCGCGACTGCGCTCCGGAATGTGGTCAGCATCAGAGCTTCCCCCTCCTGTGGATTCGGAGAGGCGATCATGGACCGGACGGTCGGGAAGAGGCGGCCGGCCGGGTGTGCGGTCACCGGGCTGTGACGGTTGTGGCCCGGCCGTTGCCGCACGTTCGAGTCGCGCGTACGTATGCGCGAACTGTACGGATGGTGAGCACGCGCTGGCCGATGGGCGCGTGAGAGGGTTGCGGTTCCGACCGACGTGGGTTGGGGTGTTCTTGCCTGTGGGGGGCGTCGTTGTCTGCGCGTGTTCATCCATCACGGCCTGGTGATCCGGGCCGGATCGGCCCGTACCGGGTCATCGGCCGGCTGGGTTCGGGCGGTATGGGAACGGTCCATGCGGCCCTGGATCCCGGCGGTCGGCGGGTGGCGGTGAAGGTCGTCCACCCGGCGCAGGCCGGCGACGAGGAGTTCCGGGCCCGGTTCAAGCGGGAGGTCGAGCTGTCCCGGCGGGTCACGGGGCCCTGTCTGGTGCCGCTGCTCGCCGCAGACCCCGGCGCAGCCGATCCCTGGCTGGCCACCGAGTACGTGCCCGGCCTGACCCTCGGCGAGCACATCGCCGTGCACGGCCCGCTCTCCGGAGCCCGGCTGTACGCGCTGGCGGTCGGGACGGCGGCCGCGCTGGCGGCGGTCCACGCGGCCGGGGTGGTGCACCGTGATGTGAAGCCGGGGAACGTCATCTTGGCCCCGGACGGGCCGCGGGTGCTGGACTTCGGCATCGCCCACGCCCTGGACGGAACCTCGGTCACCCGGACCGGCGTGATGACCGGCACCGCAGGGTGGATCAGTCCTGAGGGCTATCGCACCGGCGTCGCGGGGCCGGCCGGGGACGTCTTCGCCTGGGGAGCGCTGATCGCCTACGCCGCCACCGGACGCCTCCCGTTCGGCAGCGGCGCCCCGGACGCGGTCGCGGCCCGGGTGATGTCCGCCGACCCCGACCTCGCCGGGATCCCCGACGACCTCCTGGCCCTGGTGACGTCCGCACTGGCCAAAACCCCGGAAGAGCGGCCCACGGCCGCCGCGCTGGCCGGACAGTGCACGGCGCTGCTCGCCTCCCAGACCACTCAGGTCCTGCAGCCAGGGGCCGAGGCGCCGACGCTGGCGGGTGATCTGGTGGCGGCCGGTTGGGAGGGCCTGCCGTCGGCAGAGGATGATCCGGCCTGGACCCTGGCCCGGCGCCGGTTTGCCCGCCGCCGCACCTGGCTCGTGGCCGCGGCCGCCGTCACTGGGTTCGTCGTGGCCGCAGCCAGCACGTACCTGATCGCCGATCAGATCCGGGACGGGCAGCGGGGCAGCACGCGGGCCGGTGCGGGCACTACGGCCTCCCCGGGCCAACGATCTAGCGCCGTGACTGCCTCCCCGGCCGCAGGCGTTCCGGAAGGAAGGCCAGAGACGAAGACCCCGGCGACCGAGTCCGCCACGTGCCTGCCGGTCACCTACAAGCTGCCCACGGGTCCGGCGTCCTGCGAGTCCAAGAAGGACATCTGCGCGATCGGAGCCCCGTACTACATCATGGACATCAACCGTCTGTGCGGCGGCCCGCCCACCCTGCAGCGGGTCAACATCATCTCCGAGCCGTCCACCGGCGGAGACCCAAGCGTCTTCTACTGCGTGGCCTGGACCGGCAGCGCCAGCGACACCACCCGCGACGGCGTCCTCCTGATGAACGCCCCTGGCGTCCAGTGCGGCGCCGACCTGGTGAACCCCGCCGGCACCGGGGATGCACCGGGGGAGTACACCGTCTTCTACGACACCGAGCAGGACTGCACACCCCTGCACCCGGGAACGCGCCAGACCTACCCGGCCGTCCTGGACTACAGCGGCGTCGGCGACCAGGAGGCCCCCACGTACGTCTGTCTCAGCGAACATCTCGGCGCCTGACACTCCTGCACCTGTCACCCAGCTGGGCCTTCCCCGGCGGGTGATCACCTCAGCGAAGCCGTAACAGCTGGTCTCGGCAGCGGTTGTCCAGGCATGACTCGACACCAACGCATGTCCTCCTGGGCTGCTGCGACCGCGCTCGTCCTCGCTGGCGTGCTGGCGGCGCCGCCAGCTTCAGCGGCTTCGTCTCAGCACGCGTCGGCCCGGGCAGTGTGTGCGACGAAGTACCGGGTGACGGGACGGGCGGTCGCAGTGCGGCGGCCGGCATGGAACGACGGCCCGGTGGCCAAGCCGAACAGCCCGATCGACCACTACGTCCACCGCGGCGACGTCGTCCTGTCGTGCGTCGAGGCGATCGCACGGACCCAGAGCGGCCCGGCGTACCGCAAGTGCGGTCGCACCGGCTCGGTCTGGCGCGTGGTGCACGGCGGGTTCCCTATCAAGTTCTTCTGTTCTGTCTCCCAGCGACTATTGACCCACTGGAAGGACGAGCTCTGGCTGGGCATGGCCGCGGATGATGGCATCGGCCCGCGGCCGTCGCCTCTCACGGCAGCCGCCTTAAAGACGCTTCCGTTGGCGCTTGGGCTGGCGTCCTTGGTCAGGCAACCGAACGGCAAGCGGGAGCATTGCTGCGCTTCAAATCCCCGTGACCTGCAGAGAGATCCGAACTACTGGGGGGGCGGGTGCCCGTGCGGTAGACAGCGGACGGACGGTCGGAATGCACGAGCCGACTCGCACGATCACCAGGACAGAGTGACCATCGAGATATGCGAGTGCGGTACATCGCCGCCGTATCGGCTGGCTGGCTGGTTCTCCGACGTCTGCGAAACGTGGACGGCGCTCCAGCACCGCCCGTCGACGCTGACGACGCTCCCTCACGGCGCCTGATGTTAGACATCTCTCTGCAGGAGCGTTCACACCAGACCACTGCCGTTACCGGGCTCAATGCCTTCGCGGCCGCGCTTCTCGGTTTTGATGCCGTCCTCGGTGTTGTGGGCCTTGGCATTGAGTCCTGCCCGAACTGGAAGGGAGCCGCGCTCGCCTCCCTTGCGACAAGCATGTTGTTCGTCCTGCTGTCGCTGGCGGACTTCGTGGTTCCCTCCAAGAAGCTACGCCGCGAGCCCCCAGGACTGTTCCGGAAGTTCTTTCCCCGGCGGCCGTGGTCCATCTCTCCTGAGAGTCTCATCAAGCACTTCGACAAACCGTTGACGAAGAGCGAGAAGATCGCGTTCACGACAGCTGCTCAGGTCTATCTCAACACCACCCAGTACGTGATCAAGCCCAAGAAGCGCTGCCTTACCTCCGCGGTACTCTTTCTAGTATCGGCCCTGGTCCTAGGGGGCATCGGGGTAGGTGTGAAGGCTGTGAGGTGATCCCATGAGTCTGAAGAAGAGGATTCAAGCATCGCGAATGCAGCGTGTTCGCACCCACATCGGCCTCAACCGCAAGAAGGGCCTATCCGGGAAGAAGGCTGAAGCATCGCCAACGCCCACCCTGGACGAACTCTCCAAGAAGTATTTCGACGAATCCCTGCTCACTCACGGGGAGTAGCGAAAAAGCAGGCACTCGGCAACCCTGAGTAAGCAGCATGTGACCATTCCCGCTGGCCGACCCACAGGAGCTGGATGCCGGCCTGGCCCCTCAGTCGGCAGGGTCCCCCTCTACCCCGGATCCGGCACCCACACCACATGCCACGCGAGCAACCTGCGCCTCCCCTGACGCTTGAACTTGCTCAATCATCAGGGAAGGTGGGCAGATCCCGGCGACCTGCGTAAAACGTATGTGAGGCCCGGCCGCTGACGGGCGCCCCGGGCCTCTGCGCGATCGGGGTCTGCTGATGCGGACCGCCTCGATGGTGATGGCGCCGCTGGCGCGACCGGTCCAGCCGCCGCCGCAGTGGGCTTCCGACTTCCGCGACGGTCTAGGGTCTGACGGGCAGCCCGGCCCCCGTAACGCTCTGGCGGGGTCGGGCTCGCTCGCTCCTGATGCCTCCCGAAAGGGCACTGGAGGACACCGTCGGCAGCCGGCTCTGTACACGAGAACCGATCCCTGCTGGAGGTCGCGGTGCCCCCGTTTGCTCTGCCTGCCCCGCTTGCTCTGGCGCGCGCGGTCGAGGCCGTTCCCGAGTCGTCGGGCTGGATGCTGGAGCCGAAGTGGGACGGATGGCGTTGCCAGATCCACACCGCGACCGGGCGAGTGTGGAGCCGCCACGGCACTGATCTGTCCCGACAGTTCAGCGACATCGCACGCGCTGCGTCGAGCCTGCCGGACGCAGTCCTGGACGGCGAGCTGGTTGCGGTCCTCAAGGACGGATCCGGGGTGGCCTTCGACCGGCTGCAGAGCCGGACCGGCAGCCGCGGCCCTCGAACAGGTGCCGACTTCACTGTCCACGTCGCGCTCTTCGACGTCCTCGCGGTCGGCGAGCAGGACTGGCGGCAGCACCCTTACACCGAACGTCGTGCCGAACTGCTGCACCTCCTCGAGCAAGGACCGCCCACGCTGCGCGCGGTACCGGCCACCGAGAACCACGAGCAGGCCCTGGACTGGGTCGGTGCGCTGGCTGGGGTGGAAGGGCTGGTGTGCAAACGGGCCGACGGCCGGTACGCGGCGGGCCTGGCTTCGGGGTGGGTGAAGTGGCGCCTGCGCCACACCACCGAGGCGGTGGTCATCGGGGTGACCGGCCGGACTCCGGCGGCCCAAGCCCTCGTCCTGGGCCGGCCTCACGGCGGGAGGATGCGTGCCGTGGCTGTGAGCCTTCCGCTTCCTCAGCACGTCCGTGCCGCCGTGGCGCCGCTGCTACGCGCGGCGGGCGGGGAGATGCGCGAGCTGCCGGGCACGGTGGGCGGACTTCCCGGCGCCGACCCGGTGCGCTTCCTGCCGGTGGAGCCCGAAGTGGTGGTCGAGATCGAGGTCGACCAGGACCGGCTGGAGTTCGGCCGCTATCGGCACAGGCCGCGCGTGCGGCGCGTACGCGGCGACCTCACACCGGACCTCATCGACGACGGAACGTAGCCTCTACATCCGAGCCTCGGGGCAGGAAGTCGACGACTCCTTCGAGCCGTGGCGAGACCTGATCACCGACATCCGCGCGCTACGACTCACCGTCTACGACATTGCCGACCGGCTGCGCTCCTGGCAAAGCACCGCGGGAGCCGAAGTTGTTGGGCAGATGGGCAGAGCGGCAGTACTTCACGCTTCCGTCCTCCTCGAGGGCCTCAGCGGTGGCGCCAGTGGTGATGAACCTGTTGTACGTCGGCTTCCACGATGTCGCGCAGGTCGTCGTCGTTCGGGGGTATGTCCAGGCCTAGGGTTCCGGCGATCTGGCGGTAGGACGTGGTCAGGTCCGGGTCCCCGGCGGCGACGAGGGAGGATAGGAGTGCTTGGTCGCTGGGAGTGCTCTGGTCAACGAGCGTCAGGACTTGCACGCGGTCGGCGAGGGTCATGCGGGGGAGTGCGGTTCCGAGTTGCTGTTCCAGGTGGGCCCAGGTGGTGGTCTGTTGCTTGCGTGCGGTCTTCTTCAGTGCCCCGCGCACGGCGGCGGCCGCGGCTTGAAGCACGTCCGGAGGGAGTTCTCGACGGGCCGGGTTCGGGCGGTCCTTCTTGGCCGGCCGCGACGTCTTCCTGATCCAGTAGCGGGCATCGCGCTGCTCGTCGGCGGACAGCCAGTCGCCGGCGGCGTCCGCGACGGTTTCCAGCTCTCGGCCGAGCTCGCGCTGTTCGTCGCGGGAGAGGTGGAAGCGCTGTGTGTCGAGGTGGTCCAGGATGAACCGGGCCCGGCGCAGGGCCTCACGGCGGTCCCGTCGTTCCTGACGCGAGGCGTTCGATGTTGCCGTCTGCTGCGGCTTCTCCCTCCTCTTCGGCGCGGGCTGGGGCGGTTCTCTCCGTGGGGGCTCAGGCCAGGCAGCCGCTGTCGCCTTGCCGGGTGCACGTTTGGGGCGTGGGGCCAGCAGCGGGTGCAGCACGGACCGCGGCGGGGTGTCGGGGAGGTGGTCCTGGCGGCGAACGAAGGCGCGGGCCGCGGCCAGGACGCGCTGTTCCTCGGCGCTGGCTCCGCGACGGGTGAGGGCGGTGGCGGTCTGCAGCTGGGAGCGCACGTCCCAGGCCCGGCGTTCGGCGACGGCCGTTTCGAGGTCGGCGAAGACCCGCTGCTGGTAGTCCTCATGGACGGCGAGCCAGGACCGGGCTTCGGCCAGGGCCTCTTCGGCTTCCGCCCGGACCGCGGGGTCGAGCTGGTCGAGGAAGTCGGTGCTGCCGCCGCACAGCCGTCGGACATGCTCGACCGTTCCGGCACGTTGGGCGGCCTCAAGGCCGCGGATGAACCGGATGACGTTCTCAGGCAAGGCGCCCGGACGGTGCACCTGTTCGGCCGGGGCGGGCGTGGGGCCGGTGGGGGCGGGCTGGCGGCGCAGGATGTCTGTGGCGGCCGGGGTGATCAGGCCGTCCTCGTTCCACGAGCAGTCGGCCAGCGGCACCCACTCGGTGGGCCGGGCCAGGCTCTGCGTACCGATCCACACCTGTCGGCCGGCGCCGTGGTTCTCGCACCGGACCCGGTACACGTATGGGCAGCGGGACAGGATCCCCGGCTCCGGCATCACGCCCGGGCCCAGAACGGGAGTGCGGCCGGCCGCCCAGTCCGGCGCCACGGAGCCGTCCATGTGGACCCGCAGCGCCACGCCGTCGTCGAGGTCGACGTCCAGGAGCGAGCCGATCGGCGCCGGGTAGGCGAAGCGGCCGGTGCGACCGTAGTCCAGGAGGGAATGGGCCATCGCCGCCTTCACGTACAGGTGATCGGCGCTGGACTGTCCGACCTTCGGCCGGCGGCAGTCGTGCGGGGCACCGCCCGGCTGCGGTTGATGCTGGAAGTGGCACTGCCGGTCGAGGTACAGCTTGTGCGCGAGCTGGGCACCGCAGCCGCCGAGCAGGAGCCCGCACCAGAACGTGTCGTGGTCGTGCAGGCGGCGGAAGGCGTCCAGTTGGACGGCCTCGGTCGGCAGGACGACGGGCACGTCCGAGTGCTCGTCACCGATCACCGCCGTCTGCACCAGCCGTGTGTCCCGCACGTCGACGCCCCCCAACAGCCCGCCGACCACGATAGATCCGCAGGCAGCACCGCCAACAGGGGGCGAACCGTTCAGGTCGCCGGGCCAACTTCGGTACGCGCTACGACGCCCAGAACCCGGGCGTCAGTGGCTGTAGTCGCTGCTCGACCAATCGGAAGGAAACGTCCCGGCCTCTTGACGTTGGTCTGAGCGCGGGCGGATCGTAGCGGTTCGCTCACGTTCCACCCCGAGAGGGGGCATCTATGGCGCTCACCTGGCGCTACGTCGTGCAGCCCGACGGCGACTTCTGTCGCGTCGCCAACATCGACGGCAGCCTCGACAACACCAGCGACGAGGAGCTCGCCCGGCTCTGGGCCGGCCGGGACAAGGACGAACAGCCGAACCGGCCCTGCTCCCGCTGCGGCGCCACGCTCCTGCTGCAGTGGAACGGTCCGCTCATGACTGGCGTGTGGATGGAGCTGTGCTCCGTCTGCGACGCTCACCGGCTGGCCGCCCGGGCGTTCATCGACTGGTACGGCGATCCGGACCGCGATCTCACGGCCGTGGCCCGGCTGTTCGAGGACTGGGAGGCCGAGACCATGCGCGCCCACGGCTGGGCCCGCGCTCCGCAGCCCGAAACCGCACCCGGTGCGAGACCGCACCTGAGCCTTGTGCCGCCGGGTTCCGGTGCGAGGGCAGACGCCGAAGCCCCTGAGACCGACTGACCGGCGGCCCGCGGGGATGGACGCGAGCGTGGTGGGACTAGCGGGTACGGCGATCGGCGCGCTGGGGGCTGTGGCCGGCGGCTGGGTCTCCGTCCTCGGTCAAGGTCGCCAACAGCAGAGGCAGTTGCACGCCGACCGCGAGCATCGACGTGAAGCCGCACGTCGGGAGGCCTACGGCGCATGTATCGCGAGCACGAAGCTGCTGTCGAACGCGTGGTGGCGGTTCGCCAACCTGGTGACCAACGAGCAGTCCACGCCGGACCAGTGGCGGGCGGCGTTTGCGGAAGCGCACGAGGCGTGGACCCAGTTCAGCACCTCCGTCGCCTCCGTCGCCGTTGCCGGGCCGGTCGCCGCCGCGGAGGCGGCCGAGCATCTGCGTGTGGTGATGTACGACTGGGAGAAGGCCGGGATTGACTGGCTTGCTGCGGCCTTGCGGGAAGGTCATGGTCGTCTCGATGAGCACTCCGAGCGTTTTCAGGAGGCGTGGCAGGCGAAACGTGCCCCGGACCGCGCTTTCCAGGAAGCCGCCCGAAAAGCCCTGGGAACCGAAGCGCCCTAGCTGTAGCCAGGGACATCGCAGTCGGCGATCCGTCCGGCTGACGTGCAGCCGGGGAAGCCCCCGGGATCAACTGACATGGAGTGCCCCGGCAGATGGCACTACGCCTCCGCCTGGTGAACGACTCTGAGGGATAGCAGGCCCTCGGTCGTGCACAGGCGGTCCGACGCCCCGCCGACTTCGGTCTGGAGGAGCTGGTAGTCCGCGCCGTGCTCCCCTCCCCAGTGCATCGCCGCACGCCACAGGGTCCGGCCGTGGCCGCGCCCGCGGTGCTCGGGCAGGACGCCGAAGTACTGGGCAGCAGGCGGACGGCTCCGGTCGCGTCGGGCAGGGTCTCCATCGGGCCGATGGCACCGGCCACCCGGCCGCCGTCGCGGACAACGAGAACGGGCCCGACGGTGCCGGCCCGCATCCGCGCGTGCAGGAACACGACCCCGTGCGAAGCCATGGCGTCCGCGAACTCCGCGAACCCCGCCGTCTCGGGGAGCTGCGCGGCCTCCAGGACGGTCCCACCGGGCGCCGGTCCGGCCCCGGCGGTGAAGTCCTTGTACTGGACGCGCGTACCACCCCGGGCGCGTTCCTCGGGCTCGCCGGGACCCAGGAACGACACCACCCGGGCACGCGCTGCACCTTGGGCGTCGGCGAGCTGCCGGGCGAGGTCCGCAACGTCGTCCAGGCCCTCCCCGTACACGTGTACGCGGATCGTGCCGGCACCGCGCTCCAAGAACGTCGGGATCAGCGTCCGCTGCCGGTCGTGCTCGATCGCGTCGACCAGGACGCGCACCGCCTTCCTCTCCGACCAACGGCGGTCCTTGTCGTGCGGGAGGCACCGGCCGTCGAGGCCGCCGCCACCACCGCGGCGAACAGCTCGGGGAGCGGACTGCCGGGGTGTACCGGCCCGAGGGTCGGCACGTACGGCACGGGCATGACGCGCTCGACCACGTCCCAGCGGAAGCTGCGGAAGCTCATGGCCGCTCGCTACGTCCAGTCGTCAGCGACCGTTTAGGGGTGCTGCTCAGCCACCCGGCGAACCTCGATCGCCGTTCACTCGTAGCCCGTCGGCCCGAGAGGAGACCGGAGGGAACGTGGTGGAGATTGTGCGGTACACCGGTAGACATGAAGCTGGCCGACCTCAGTCCGCTGTTCGCCCGCCGCATCGAGCGGGGACCCGCCTTCGCCTTTCAGGAATTTCGTGCCGACCCTGTGCTGGCACCGCTTCGCTGGCCGGACTGTGTCCTGGAGCAGTTCCTCTACGAGCACGGTGGCAGCCACCTGCCCTTTGAGGAGGACTATGGGCACATCGATCTCGAGGGCATCACGTGGCGCCTAGAGATGATCTCGCGTACAGACTTCCGCGACATGCCCACCGGAGCGTCCGAGGCTGGTCTCATCGACCACATTGCCGAAAACCCGGTGTACTGGGTCAGCGTTCGTCCCGAACGCATCGGCTGCCACTGGGAAGATCACGGCACCTGGATGCGTCCTCCGCTCCTGATCGACCGGCGTCTCCTGGCACCGCCGGACGGGGGTCTTCAGGTCCTGGAGGGGCGGACCCGCGTCGGTGTTCTCCGAGGCCGCCTGCGCGAGGGCTTGAAGGTGGCGCCTTGCCACCAAGCGTGGGTCGGACGCCCGCGGGAGGCCTCCGCCTAACGCTGGCTGTCCCGGACAGGCCGAATGGGCCATCCGTTGTTCTGCTGCCCCAGAACAACCCGGTTCACCTGGTGCTACCGGCGTGCTCATCCCCGGGCCTGAGGAGGGCGCTGTCGCTGGTCGTGAAGCGCCTTGAGGCCCTGAGCAGCGGGAAGGGAGGGGCGCGGCTGTCATCTGGCGGCGAGGAAGTGGGACTCACTGATCGCGTTCTGGGGGGCAGATCAGATGCACGTAGGAGACGCCGCCCTGATTCACGCAGTCCTGCGCCAAGTCGTGAACGTGCCAGAAGTAGTCGAGATCAGGTTCTACGGCGTTCACGGTTGTCGCGACGGGCGTGAATCTGTGCAGAGGGGTCGATGTGTCGGTGTAGGTGAAGCCAATCTGGTCTTTCGTCAGGATGGCGAGGGGTTCGCTGCCGGTCCATTCGATCCCGACGCGCAGGTCGTACTCGTCGTTGCTGGTTGCCTCCGCCGTGGCCCGGAGCAGTGCCATCAGGTCGGCTACCGCGCACTCGATGGCGTAGGACTCGATCTGGTGGCCGTCGAAGTGTCCTGGACCCGCTTCCGGTGTTGGATGACCACCGACTGCTGCGGCCAGAGAGACCGAGCCGTCGTGGTGGATCGCGAGCCACGCCTCCTTCCATCGTGACCGTTCGCTCGTTGCGGTATTCACGCAAACCCAGCGGCGCAGGCCTGGACGTGGATTGAGCATGTCCACGTTCTCCAGTGGGTGCATCCCTCGCCTGCTCGCGTACTTCAGTGCGAGTTTTTCCGTCTGGTTGAGCACCGCTCGGGCGCCCTCGCGTGTCAGTCGCTCTGACAGGCGGGGAACGCGCGGGTGAGCGACGCCCATGAGCCAGGCTCTCTTGTGCATATCCCGGCCGGCGGACACGTCGGTGAAGAGTGCGTCCAGGGCCTCTGTGGCATGGCGGCGCTCCTCGAACCGGGCGCGATACATCGCCTCGATCTGCCGCTCCTTCATCCAGACCGTGTCGGCGTCGTTGCGTACGGGCGCGCCGAAGTAGTCGCCTCTGTAGATCAGATGGGGTCCGTCGACGCTTGCGGGGATCTCCACCACGACAGCCCGGTTTCCTGTGGTCCCAAGGCTATGGATGTTCAGTCCGAACACCGGCGGGGAGATGGCTGTGATGGCGACGCTTCGCAACGAGCGCTCATAGACCTCGGTGAGCTCGCCGGCATCCATCCTCCCAGCGGCCGCCTTCTGAGACTCGCAGACGCCGTAGATGATCACGCCGCCGCCGCTGTTGGCCATCGCCGCAACGTCCTTGGGGAAGTCCGTCTGCGACAACCCCTTGGCTGGGGGCAAGTTGGTCTTCCAGTCCAGATCATTCGTTTCCATCACGCCTGCCGCTACCGCGGCATCAAGAAGATCCTCGGTCCACGGTCCTGGAGGGACTCCGAGTGCACGGTGAAGCGCAGTGAAGCTCATTCACTCACTTTAGAGACAAGGAGGCCACTGGCCCGCCTTGCGCACCACGGTGCCGGGCGCCTGGTCGACGAGCTGCTTGCCACGCTGGTCGCGGTCATACCGGCAGGCCGCCGTGTGCGGGTCGATCCTGAAGTAGTGGGAGGTGAGACTGTCCGGATCATCAGCGTTGCCGTGCCGGGCACTCACCCGGGCCCCGCACCCGCCACACTTCAGGGGCGCCATATACCGCGGCTCGGGCTGGCGATCGATCTCGGACCGGTCGTAGCGGTCCCCGCGGCTGTCCGTGCCCCACGGGATCCGCACCCCCCGCTTCTTCGCCTGCTTCGGCACACACTCTCCCCTGCAGCGCCCCCAACCGACGGGGCGCCCTCCCCTGATCCTGCCCTCCCATCGGCGGGGCCCGTACCGGAACCTCGCGAAATCAGGATCTCGTAGCGCGCAGGCTCTGACTTGATCAGGCCAGCAGGGCGCTGGTCGAGGTGCGCTTCGGTGTAGTGGGTGAGGACTCAGCGCCGCCACGGTCCCGGGTCCTCACCCTTCGCGCATCGACCGGTGCGCCCTGCCCGATGTACGTGGCCGGGGGCAGCGGACACGTAGTTCGGGCCGGAGCCGGCCACAGGGATCGCGTCGGGCCGACTGCACTCCACAGTGAGCCCGTTCGGCAGGCGTCGCACGCCGCGTCCGTACGTACGAGTGAGGCCAGCATGCGATTCCACCTCTGTGGTGGCATGGGGCGGGCCAACGGTCATAGACGGTCATCTCGCGCCGCGCGGAGGACAGCGACGTGAGCGACTGAGACGTAGAGCGCTCAGGGAGATGACGGCGAGTGTTCCTCGGGGTGGCGAAGGAGCGGACCTGGGCCGGCAGCTCGGCGACCAGGGACTGCGGGGGACAGGTAGCCGCGTTCCCGGGCTGCTTTGATCCAGTCCTTGATGGTGGGCTCTGGCCGGTCGAACAGCCTGGCCAGGCGCCGGGTAAGCCCCGGTCCGTTGATGGCTTCGCGGAGATATGCGTGGGCCACCCTGTGCAAGAGGCTTTCGTCGAGCTGCGGTCGCCCTCGCTGCGCCGGTGTGGCGAGGAGGTGTGCGTTCTCCAGCGCTTGCACGGTTCGGGGCGCCAGGTCTGGTCCCGCCGCCCGGGATCGCCCGAGGACGATGACGCCCTCGTCTCTCCAGGACTGGTCAGCCAGTTCGGCTTGGGCTCGGGCGAGGATCTGGCCCACAGGGATGCGACGCAGCACGTCGCCGGTGACCGGCACCAACACTGCCGGCCGCTCATCCTGGTCCGGCGCGTCTTCATTGTTTTCTGGCGGCCCGACGAAGTCTCCGAAGTCGTCCCAGTACCCCCAACCCGGGCGCCACAGTTCCAGTTCGATCAGGCCGAGTCCGGAACCCTGGTTGGCCAGGATTCCGTGCACCGTGACCGGCAGATCGGCTGCCTTGTAGACGAAGTCCGCGACGTAGCCTGGCCCGCGGCTGCGCTCTTTGATGAACAGGGTGAGCGACGGGCCTGGTACGGCATCCTCGGGGATCTCCTCCAGGCTGACGTAGGCGTCCCAAGGTTCCATCACCGTCGAGACGAGTGATCCCTTCCACAGGTCCAACTCCTGCGTGCTGCGCGCACAGTCGTAGGAGTGGTCGCGCACCCGAGGATGGTCGGGCCGCAAGCGTCGCTCGTCTTCGGGGGCCTCGGGGTTGACGTAGTCCTCTGCACTGAACTGTGGCTTAGGCATGCCCCCACAGTAAAAGTCACCGGTTCGCATACTGGAGGGGAAAAGCGGGTGAGTAGGTCAGCGGAACAAGTCACCCGCACCGGCCTTCGCTGGCGACGTCGAGGCCAATGGCTTCGGCAAGCCGGTTGCGTCAGGTTCCAGGCTTGAAGCGGCGGAACATGTCTGGGAGGAACTGCTGCAGAAGGGCCTCCGCAGCGTCGAGGTGCTTGAGTTCACTGTGGCCGAAGCGGAACACCTCATACCCTCTGAGTTTGAGATCTCGGTCGGCGGCGACCATGTCTGCGTACTTGCTGGAATCGGGAGTGCGGCCGCGGTCGCGGGTGTAGTGCTGGGATCCGTCGACCTCCAGGACGACGCGCTGGCCGTGAGGCAGCAGCAACAGGAAGTCCATGCGGGAGCGCAGCAGTGCTTCGGGGCCCCGTTCCTTGACAGTGCGGTGGTCCCAGTGCAGCCACACTTCGGGGAGGAGAGCTGGATCCTCAGGAGTGGGCCCGAGAATTCGGTGGTAGGCGATGAAGAGGTTCTTCTGGCCTTCCGAGTTGTCCGGCAGGCTTTGGAGGAGCCTCTGGTGCAGATCGCTTCGTGCTTCAGCCTCAGCACTGATCTTGTGGGTGTCCTGCCACCAGGCGTGGAGATCGCGCCATCGCAGGCCCTCTATGGGGATCTCACGGTCATAGACGAGGGTGTCGTCCGGACTCTCTCCGACGATCTCGATGTCGTTGTCGACCGAAGACCGGAAGCGGATGTCCGGCTTGGTCAGTGAGGCGAAGATGATGTTCTTCGGCCGCCGGTGGCCTTGCAGGCGCGTGGACACCACGGCGAATACTGGGTAACCGCCGTCACTGCCGACTGCCCTCAACTCGACTCCAGCGGCCCGGAGACAGTCGTTGATCGTGCTGACAGTCTTGTCCTGGAGGTGCTCGTCCAGGAGGACGTCGGCTGACACCAGGCCCTCCAGGAAACGGGCGAACCTGGCGTCCCCGGCCTCGAACGCACCGAGGGTGTCGAAGAGGTCCTCGGTCGACCAGTCTCCAGGGTTACGGAAGACATGCCGCTCGATGCGGTCCCGCAGTGTCACCTGACGCATGCCGTTCAGGAGCAGGCCCTCAAGCGCCTCGAAGGAGAGGCCCGGGTCTTCGGCTGTCCAGAGTCGGTCAAGCAGCTGCAGGAACCGGTCGTGATGTTGGGCCAACTCCGACAGGTCGAGGGCACGTGCCAGTTCACGGCGGATCTTCTTGGGTATCTCGGGCGACGACCCTGCCCACAGCAGGTCCTCGAGTTGATACCGGATCGACGGACTCACCTGAACTCGACTCTGTTCCAGGATGCGTCGCGTGACCTGTGGAAGATCAGCGTCGGGCACCTTGCCCAGGCTCAGTTGGATCCGCTCACGTTTACTCCCGGCATCCTCCGGTACCGGGGGCATTCCCAGTTGTTCGAAGGCCGGATTCAGTTCCCGGTGCGTCAGAAAGCCAAGCCCTGCGACCACCTCGCCGACCAGTGCGCGAAGCGTTGAACGATCAGTACTGTCGACCATCCACCGATGGTCGCAGAGGCGGCCTGGCAGCGTGGCTCATCGGCCCGCCTCAGTCCATGGACGAAGGCGAGACGGTGGAGTTGACGACCGACTCAAGCCCCGCCGATCATCTGGCACGTCCCATCCCCGAGGTCTCTCCCCCCTCGGACTGGCATCCTCACCGACCGTGGGCGGCGCAGAGCTCGACGAGAAAACGCATGGCCCTGCGCCGTGCCCTCCGCCAACTCCTGCGCACCCTGCCCGGCGCCTGACTTGCCGCGCCGACCTCAAGGAGGTCGGAGGCGGGAACATCCCTCTTCGAGCTGTTGGACAGGATCGGAAGCCTGACTGACGAGGGCCGATACGGAGTGAGCTTCCGCCGAGCCCTCACGTCGCACTGGCGCGGGGCAGGTTGGGACCCGAGGCCCACCCGCACGTAATGGCTGCTGCTCTGCCTGGGTTACAGTCCCGCATGGGCATTGCAGACACTTCCATCGCGGCTCTTTCGGCCGCGTTCAGCGGACTCGCTGCTTTCGGGGCTTGGAAGGCGTCGCGTGAGGCGAACGATGCCGCGGCTTCCGTTGTTCGGATCGAACGGGACCGCTGGTACGACGCGCTGACTCCTCAACTCCGTTTGAAACTGCAGCAGTCGGACGGACTGCTGCTCTACGTCCGCTTTGACGGTCCGGCCCAGCTGGGTCGGCTCAGCGTACGACTCACCATCCGTGACGACTTCGACCGTTCCCAGGTGCCCAGCCTTGCCGGCGGTCCGACACCGGACGAGATCGAACGGACCATCTGGGGCCCCTACCGGTTCCAGCCCGGGATCAACGGTGCCGACCCACTAGGGCGGAGTGTCCCACCGTTTCCACTGGAGGCGGGCGACCGCACCAGGCTGGCTCTTGACCCGTCTGTAAAGCCGACTTGGTACGAAGGCGCTGATGGTGAGGAGCGCTGGCGGCAGCAGTACCAGGACGCGACGATCAGGCTGTGGGTCGACTGCGAAGCCGAGGGACACAAGCCGTGGCGACTCAGCTTCGGAGTCACGCCGGACGGCCGGTGGGCGCAGACGGGCCGCACCGTCGGCAGCTGAGATGTCGGTGTCGCGAGTCTGCGATACGAAGAGCTGCGCGCCGCCTACGAAGGGGCCACCGCTCTTCTCGGGCACGAACCCGGCGGGCTGGAGCACGCCGTATGGCGGTTCAAGTCACAGGCCGGCTGACGGCTCGAGTAGTCACATACCGGTTTGATCTCCGTGGAGCCAGTGTTCGCGAGGGAGGGCCGGGCAAATGCCGAGTGGGCTGCTTATCGAAGGGCTGGGCTGGTGGTCAGGGCTACCGAGTGCAGGTGGGGGCAGGGTTTCGCTCGAGCGGAGATGCGGGGGAGTAGCGCGCGGCGTGCGTGCGGGGCACGGGGGTTCGGGGAGCAGGAGCGGCGGCGACCGAACCACGGAGCAGTCCCGCGCGCGGCGATCTGCGGACACCCCGGCCTGCGCGCCTGCCAGTTCGGCATTCACTCGCACAGTCTCGTGCCCCGCGAGCGCTGACACAGCAAGCCCCGGACCTGTGTGTCCTGGGCGGCAATAGCGCCTGGACCCGTTGCACGGGTTGCGAGAACTTCGGCTGCTCGTTGATCAATTGGGTGCATGATTCGGCCATGCCACAGCTCACGCCTATATCCCTCGTGAAGGCCTCTGGAGCCGACGTGATCGTGCAGCGCAAGCGGCGCATCACGTTGATCGCTGCCGGGGGCCTGCTCCTTGCTATCGCCGGGGCGGTGCTCTTCACGTGGGAGCCGTGGGTCGACAGAACGCCGTTCGTGGCCCGCACCTACGTCGCGGCAGGCACAGCGCACTTTACGGACGAGGGCGACGGCGTATGCCGTCCCAAGGAGAGCGCCGTACTGCTTGACCGTGTCCGGCTTGAACTCCCCCGCCTTGCCCCTGCGGATCAAGTGCAGGGCGTACGAGGTGTACGTCCTCGCTGTGCACGGGGACGCGAGGAGCGGCGGCTGTATCTGCCCATGTCCTGGACGGACGACCGCGAACGCTGCCGTCGCGCAGGCATCGACGACGCCGTCGGGTTCGAGACGAAGGTGGCGATGGTCAAGGCGATGGTCCGCAAAGGCATCGCGGAAGAGATCCTTTCAGTTGGGTGACCGCGGACGCCGCATATGGGTTCAGCAAGGTCTGGCGGTTCGAGCTGGAGCAGGCGGATGTCTTCCACATCATGGCAACCACGCGGCATGACACCGTCGTCACCCGTTGGGCCATTGACCACCCCGTCAATGACCTGTTCCCCAGCCTGCTGCGGCAGAAGCGGAAATGCCGTTCATACGGCGCAGGCGCCCACGGTCGGAGAATCTATGACTGGGCCCGTGTCGAGATCCGGCCCTGGCACCGCTGGGACCGCCCGCACTGGGTTCTCGCCCGCCGCAGTGTGAGCAGGCCCGAAGGGAGCTCCTATTGCGGCCCAGACCACGCTGGACGAGCTGATCCGCATTGCCGGCAGCCGATAGGCGGTGGAGGGGTGCTTCCAGACGGCAAAGCAGGAATGCGGCCGCTGATGCCCGGCGCGGTCGTCGCCTTGGGGGCGGCGCCGACCTTGATGGCACGAGCCACGTTGCTTCTCGCGTAGACCTTGCGGGGAGGGCACTCCGTCGTTGTGGTCAGCGCTGGCAGCAGGATCGGGTGGTCGGCTCGCTGCCGAGGCGGCCGCTGAACCGGAAGAAGGTAGCTCCTCCCGATCGCCACGGTCACTGGACCGTGGCGATCGGAAGTGTTGTAGTCCGGCCTCGCTGCATCGTTTCCGCCCCTGATGGCAGCAGAAGCCATTGAGGTTGAATGTGTGCAGCTATTCCAAGATCCTCAATAAGGTCACTCAGGCTTGAGCTTGGTGCGGGCTCGCGGGGCGGACTGCACCTATGCGACGCCGACGAGTACTGCCGCGGCCGAGGCCGGTGTCGGCAGGAGCGGGCAGAGCTGCCCTGTCGCACTTCCCGTTGGCAGTGACGGGGAAGGTCGTGAGAGAGATGATCGCAGCAGGGATCAGCAACTCCGGCAGCATTGCGGCAAGATGGCTGCGTAGTGCGGCGGTCTCCTCCTGGTCGAGGACGGGCGTCACATAGAGCACGAGTTTCGGACTACCGGCAACGTCCGAGCGAACCATCGCGACGGCCGAGTCCGCCGAAGGGTGCTCGCAGGCCACAGCCTCAATCTCGCCTGGCTCGATTCTTAGCCCGCGAAGCTTGATCTGATGGTCACGGCGGCCATGGAACTCTAGGAATCCGCCATCCGACCACCGGACCAGGTCGCCGGTGCGGTAGAAGCGCTCACCCGAGGCGTCGGGATCGTCGAAGAAGCTTGCCGCAGTTAGTTCCGGCTGACCGATGTAACCACGAGCAAGGCACACCCCACCGAGGTACAACTCGCCCAGTTCACCAGCTGCAATCGGTTTCCCAGCGTCGTCACGAACGGACAGATGCACTCCCCGGATCGGCCGACCGATCGGAACACCGGGACCGGGTTCGGACGCTCGGCAGTCCCACCAAGTCACGTCGATCGACGCTTCGGTAGGTCCGTAGAGATTGTGCAATCGAGCGTTGTGCGAAGCGATGAACCGGTTGGCGAGCCCATGGCTCAGCGCCTCGCCGCTGACCATGACGTGTCGCAGTGAGGGGCACGGAGCTGTTGCCGTCTCGGCCAGGAAGGCCTCGAGCATCGTAGGAACGAAGTGGACAACCGTGATGCCCTCGCGACGGATCGTCTCGGCCAGGTATTCCGGGTCCCGGTGGCCGTCTGGCCTGGCCATGACCAATCGGGCACCCGCGGTCAGCGGCCACAGAAACTCCCAGACGGAAACGTCGAAGGTGTAGGGGGTTTTCTGCAAGATCGCGTCGCCGGGGCCGATCGGAAACTGCTCCTGCATCCAGCGCAGCCTATTGACCAGGCCGCGGTGAGGTACTCCGACTCCCTTGGGCCGGCCGGTAGAGCCCGACGTGTAGATCACGTAGGCGAGGTCCAGATCGTCGACTTCACGGTGCTGCGGTGGAGTGCGTTCGGCCGCGGGTTCAGTCGATGAATCGGGAGCGCCGTCCAAACCCAATACCGAAGGGCCGAGGCTTGGCGGCAGCAACGGACGGCAGCGGTCGTCGCCCAGGATCACCAGCGGTGCGGCCTCGTTGACTACGTGCTCGATTCTGCTGGCTGGCCAGGCCGGATCCAGGGGCAGGAATGCTCCGTCAGCGAGCAGAATGGCAACGATGGCGACGGCAAGACTTACGGATCGTTCCGCGCAGACAGCGACGGTCACATCAGATCCGACCCCTCGGTCGCGCAACTGCTGCGCCAAGTCGTCAGCGCGCCGTCGGAGTTCGCGGTACGTGATTGATTCAGATTCGTCCGAGATTGCCGATGCGCTGTCCGCCAGGTCGAACCCACGCCTCAGCAGCTCCACCATGCGTGCTCCGTCCTCCCACGCCGGCTCACCGTACTCCGACGGCTTGGATGCGAGCGACGTTGGGGCGATGAGCTGGCTCAGAAGCCGGGCAGTCTGCGGATCGTCGAGCAGGGAGCCCGTCGGTAGCGGCAACTGCTCTGTCTGGATCCGTTCATCCGCCCAATTCGGGTGAGGGAATCGGAGTGCGTCGTTGCCGACGATGACCGCGTCCGGCCGTATGCCGGGGGGGATCGGAGTGTTGAGCGTCTGCAGGAGAAAGGTGAACCAGGCGCGATAGCGATCGCTGAGCATGCCAAGGCACAGATCGATGTCGTCCTCGGGAAGCCCGTCGGCGCGCAATCTGCTGACCAGAGCCAGACGCAACCAGTCCATGACGGGCTCGATGGACAGCTCGCCGCGGAAGTCCTCCCGCGCAGTCGCGTCCAGGCTCGCCCGGATCCCTGCCGCATCGGCCCGGACCAGATCCGGTGTCAACCAACTGGGCTCCACCAGGATTACTCGCGGCCCGGGAGAATCAGGGACGGTGAGTTCCGCAGCAAGATGCATGCTCAACGTCGCGGCACTGCAGTATCCGATGACGGTCTCCGGATACACCCCCTGGCGCCTGAGCTCCTGAGCGCACGCCTGCGCGAGTTCTTCGATGCCGGCTGTGCCCGTGACAGGTGCGGTTACCGCGTCGATTCTGTAGAGGCCTCGTTCGGCGGTGATCGCGGACGCTACGTCGGCCAGCGTGGTCTTGGCGGTGAACTCGTTGAAGTCCACGACCACCACGGGCTGCACAGCACTGTCGTGCAATGCCGCAATCCGTGCCAGCGGCTTTCCTTCGGAACTCATGGGGCGATTGTGTCCTCTCCGGCATGGCCGTCGGCGGGTGTGAAGGATTCCGTCGAACGCTCCCGGACAAGTGCCACCTGCGCAGCAAGGACCGGGTGTTCGAGCACTGTGTCGAGATTCAGGGTCACAGCGAACTCGCGCCGGATCAGCGACAGAAGACGTACTGCGAGCAGGGAGTCACCGCCCAGGCCGAAGAAGTCGGCGTCATCCGAGATCGGCTGATCGCCGAGCAACTGCTTCCAGATGGCCTGGAGCCTCGATTCAACCGTGGCCGGTTCCGGTCCCTCTCGCATGGGCTCCTGCTGTTGAGCGACAAGCTCGGTGGCCTCTTTCGGCGCAGGCAAGGGCTCGGCTCGGGCAGGTGCGGACCGCTCCACCCAATGCCGACGACGTTGGAACGGGTAGGGCGGCAGGACGATTCGGCGTCCCTGCCCACCGCTGAAGGCCGTCCAGTCGACCTCAGTGCCGGCGGTCCACAGCGCGCCGACTGCTGCCAGGAGCGCTGTATAAGGGTCCGTGCCCTCAGTGCCTGGCATCATCGGCTGACACGGCAGTGCTGCGTCCCGCTCATGTGACCTGGCAAAGCTGGTTAGGGTCCGCCCGGGGCCGACTTCCGCGAGCATGGGATCGGCCATGTCAAGCACTCGGGCCAGCCCGGCGGAAAACCCCACTGGTTCGCGCAGATGCCTGGTCCAGTACTCCGCCGAATACGCTCTCACCGGTTCTCCGGTGAGGTTCGACATCACCCTCAGCCGTGGACGCCGGTAGCGCACGGCAGACGCGTGATCCCGGAACTCGTCGAGTACCGAGTCCATCAGCACGCTGTGAAACCCGTGGGAGACTCGCAACGGCCGAACGAAGATGCCGCGCTTAGCGGCTGTCTCGGCGAATTGCTCCACGGCCTCGCATGGTCCCGAGACCACGACCGCCTCGGGAGCGTTGCAGGCCGCGATGGAAACGCCTTCGGGAAGCAGTGGTTCGACCTTGTCCCCCGCAGCGTGAACAGCAAGCATGGCCCCGGGCGGGGCACCGTCCATGAGGCGGCCACGCACCGCGACGAGATCCAGAGCATCCGGCAATGAGAGCGCTTGCGCCACGCAGGCGGCGGTGTACTCACCGAGGCTATGGCCGATGAGCACTCTGGGCCTCATGCCCCAGTCGAGGAGCTGGCTGGCGAGCGCGTACTCGGTGACAAATAGTGCTGGCTGGGCCAACCGGGTTCTGCGCAGGGTCGTTTCGAGGCCGGTGTCGCCGGTCGTGTCCAGCAGCAGGGTGCGCAGATCGATGCCGAGCTGTCCGGCGAGGTGCTCGCTGCACTCGTCGACAACCGCCCGGAACCGTGGCAACTCATCGTAGAGCCCTGATGCCATGCCGAGTCGTTGTGCCCCTTGGCCGGGGAACATGAACCCGAGTGTGCCTGCGCGGTATGCGCGGCGCGGCAAGGCCGATCGCAGCTGATCACGCAGGGCGTGAGGGTCGCCGCCGACCACTGCGGTGCGCCAGTTGTTGGTGACTCTGCCGACTTGGAGTGTGTACGCGATGTCCGGAACATCTGCCGCGACTGCTGTGTCCAGGCTCTGCGCGAGCAAGTCCGCGGATGCCCTGGCAGCTTGCGGATCGCGGGCGGATAGCACCATCAGGGACGGCCTGGAGCGCTGTGCAGGCGGCACCGGCTGTGCCGGTGCCTGCTCCACGATCACATGAGCGTTCGTACCGCCGATGCCGAAAGCGCTGACGCCGGCCCGCCGCGGCCCGCCCTCGGCCAGCCAGGTGCGAGTCCCGGTATTGACGAAGAACGGTGTGGATGACCAGTCGATTTCCGGGTTCGGTTCCGGGCAGTTAACCGCTGGCGGAATCGTTCCTTCGCGAACGGCGAGAACTGCCTTGATCAGCCCGGTCACACCGGCTGCCGCGTCGAGGTGCCCCAGGTTCGCCTTGAGGCTGCCAATCGTGCAGAAGCCGGTCTTGTCCGTGTAGTGCCGATAGGCTTCTGTCAGGCCGGAAATCTCGATGCCGTCGCCGATCTCGGTGCCCGTGCCGTGCGCTTCGACGTAGCCGATCGTATCGGCGGCAACTCCCGCGGAGCGCAGTGCCGCGCCGATCACCTCAGCTTGGCCTTCGGCGCTGGGAGCCGTGTATCCGGCCTTGCGTCCGCCGTCGTTGTTGATGGCTGATCCGCGGATCAGAGCATGCACGGTGTCACCATCGGCGTACGCGTCCCTGGCCCGCTTGAGAACCACCAAGGCGGCTCCGTGACCCACGACCGTGCCGCGTGCATCACGATCGAAGGGGCGGCAGTGACCGTCGGGTGAAAGGATCCCGTTGCGGGAGTATACGTATCCGGAGTGCTGAGGGAACTGGACTGAGGCGCCGCCCGCGAGGGCGATGTCACATTCACCCATCAGCAGGCTCTGCCTCGCGAGATGCACCGCGACCAGGGAGGTGGAACAGGCAGTTTGGACAGCCACGGCAGGGCCGCGCAGGCCGAGCTTGTATGCGATCCGGGTAGCTGCGTGGTCCTTCTCGTTACCCAGCATGAGTTGAAGGAGGTCTGTGTCCTTCGGCCCATGCGGATCGGCCAGCAGGTGATGCAGGAGATAGCTGTTCATGCCCGTTCCGGCGAACACGCCGCCCCGGCCTTCGAATCCGCCGTATCCGGCAGCGTCCAATGCATGCCACGCGCATTCGAGGAGCAGTCGCTGTTGCGGATCTGTCAGCTGCGCCTCTCGTGCCGAGTACCCGAAGAACGCGGCGTCGAAGAGGTCTACATCGCTCAGAATTCCGCGCACTGGTACGTAGTCGGGATCTTTGTATTCGTCCGCTGGTACCCCTGCGGCAATGAGTTGTTCGGTGCTGAATCGGGTGAGGGATTCCTCGCCGGCCAGAAGATTGGACCACATCTGGTCGACGGAGTCGGAACCAGGGAACCGTCCGGCGAGGCCTATGACGGCGACAGCGGTATCGGCGTCCGAACCCATGAAGGTCGCGTCACTCATGCGACACACACCTTTGCGTGCATGAAGGCGGCCAGTTGCCTGACGGTTGCGTACCTGAACATGTCGGCGAGCTTGACCTCATGGCCCGGGTAGGCGGCAATCAGGTGTTTGCGGACCTGGGGTATCTGCAGGGAGTCCCCGCCTACGTCGAAGAACCGATCGTCGTAGCCGAAATCGATTGTCCCCAGGACTTCTTCCCAGATCTCTGCGACTCGGTCCTCGATCGCTTCGAGTTCCTCAATCTCGTCGGACGTATCGGCTTCGTCGCTGTCGGGAGCAGACGCGGTGTGCTGGGATGTGGAGAGTGCCCAATCAGTCAACATCGCCGCGTCCACCTTGCCGTTCGATGTGACCGGAAGGCGTTCGATGACGGCCCAGAGGGAGGGCACTGCGTAGTCTGGGAGCTGTTCGGACGCCAGTGCCCGCAACCGCAGTGGGTCGACAGCATTTCGGCCGGCGATGACTCCCGCCACGATCCGTGTCTCGCCCCCGTCAGTGGTTGTGGTCACCGCAACGGCGTCCGAGACATCAGGGAGTTTCCGCAGAACCGCGGCTACTTCTTCCAGTTCCACGCGGAATCCCCGGACTTTGACCTGGCGATCCCGGCGGCCCAGAATCCGCAGGTTGGCCTCCCCGTCCCAGCGCACAAGATCGCCAGTGCGGTAGTAACGACGTTGGTCCTGTCCCACTACGAAGCTGCGCTCGGTTTCTGCGGGATCGTTCAGATAGTCGAGGGCCAGGCCGTCTCCCGACGCGTACAGTTCGCCGATCACGCCTTGTGGAACTGGCAGACCGGCTTCGTCCACCACGAGCACGTCCGTTCTGGCGATCGGCCGGCCGATGGGTACCGCATCGCCGACTGCGGCGGCATCGTCCAGGTGATGCACTGTGGTGAAGGTCGTGTTCTCCGTTGGTCCGTAACCATTGGTGATTCGCAGTCCGGGGCAGCGCTGCAACACGCGGCGCACCTGTGCTGCGGGCACAACGTCTCCGCCGGTCAGCAAATGATCGACTGCGCTGAAGGCCTCCGGTTCGTGATCCGCCACCAGGCGGAACAGCCCGGCGGTCAACCAGAGCCCGGTCACCGCGTGATCGTGCAGGAAGCGAGCCAGTGCCGCGGTCGTCGGCTGCTGGTTCGGGTAGACCACGATGGATCCACCTGCGGCCAGTGGAGAGAAGAGTTCCAGCGTTGAGGCGTCGAAGGAGAGCGGGGCGAGCCTGAGGAATCGCCCGAGTGCCTTCGGTCGCACCACATCTGGGTCAAGGATCAGTCGGAGCACGGCGCGGTGGGGGATGCGTACTGCCTTCGGCAGGCCGGTCGAACCGGAGGTGAAGGCGATGTAAGCGACCCGTTCCGGGTCGGGTGCGGCGCATGAAGGTGTAGCAGCGGTCGAGTCCGAGGCCGACCACGGGTCAAGGGGGTCGACGGAGGTGGTCACGAGCCCTGAGGAGGAGAGTTCGGCCGCACGCTCAGGGCGAGCCAACACAGCAGCGGGTCGGGCCAGTTCGGCGACGCGCTGTATGACCGTTGCCGGTGCCGCCGGCTCCATGCCGATGTATGCGGCTCCAAGCCGGATTGCAGCCAGCACCGCGACGATTTCCTCGGCCGATCGAGGAACAGCGATGACGACGCAGTCGCCCGTTCGGACGCCGGCGTCGTACAACGCAGCGGACTGGGCTTCCACGGCACGCAGAAGGGCAGCGTAAGAAAGCGGCGTGCGGCCAGGTAGCGTCACCGCCGGCGCATCGGGGTTCTGCTCCGCCACCTGCTCGATCAGCTGCCACAGGCCCGTATCCGTATGCGGGGTCTCATCGGCTCCACTCACCGCAACCGGCATGGACGTCACCGCCGAAGGCGGCAGGAGGCCACTTTGCTGCGCTGTAACGGTCCGGATCCGACGCTCCGGGTTCTCGGTCGTCTGTCGCAACACTGTGAGGAAGTCTGCGATCAGTAGTGCCGCTTCACCAGGAGAAATGACGGACGACGCATACTCGACGCACAGGCGCGGCTCTTCGCCCCATCGCTGCACGTAGAGCAGGGCATCGAGTGTCGCGCCACCGCAGTGCCCCTCGTGCAACCGGACTTCCAGACCCGGGACATCGAGCCGCTCGGGCACCATCTCGTCATGTGCGGCGAAGCCCACCTGGACCAATGGGTTGCGCCGGGCGTCCGCTTGAACGCCGACCCCGGTGGCGAGCCGCTTCGGCGGCACGTCCCGGGCGCCGATCGCGGCCCGGACGTCGCGGCCGACGTTCTCGATGTAAGCGCGAACGGTCGCTGTGCCGTCAATCTCGCATTTCACCGGGAGCATTGATGTACCCAGTCCGACCGTGGACTGCTGCGCCGACGTCGATCGGCCGACCCAGGACAGACCGACCAGCAGTCGGGCATGACCAGCCCGACGCGCAATGGCCAGCGACCACGCCGCGAGCAACACAACGTTGCGAGTGACGCCACATACCTGCGCCACCTCGTTGCATCGGTCACGGATGTCAGCGGCGAGGTGAACGGGGATACGCGCTCCTCGTCCGTCGAAGACATCAGGCCGACCCAAGTCACTGGGCAGCTCGAGCACGGTCGGCGTGTCGGACAGCTCGCCGGTCCGGCGGACCGCGATGTGTTCGGTGCCCGGGTCGGGCTCCGGCCACTCCGAGAATGCGGGCGCCGCCGCATCGGGCCCGGTGCCCTGGTAGTACGAGAACAGTTCTCGCCACAGCAGCCCAATGCTCCAGCCGTCGGCCACCACATGGTGAATCAGCAGACTCAGCACACGGCGTCCGCTGCCGCTCTTGGTCAGGCAAAAGACAGCAGGCGGACACTCGAACGGCGCCAACAGGGAGGGTGAAGCCGCGCCGAGCATGGCGTGGACGGTGTCCACACCGGCTTCTCCCTCGGCAAGCTCCAATTCGTTGACATGCAGTCGTGCCCGCCATTGCGGGATGACGCGGGCACGTAGCCCCTCAGGTCCGCGGAAATACACGGTGCGCAACGCCTCGTGCCGGTCCGTGAGCGTCTGAACGGCATTGAGCAGCGCGTCTTCGTCCAGTTTGCCGTACAGATCAACGCTGAAGAGCAGGCGCCAGGGATGGCCAGCACCCAGGTCCTCGCTCATCAGCATCGCACTCTCGCCCACGGTGGCGGCTCGGTCGGCACGTGGTGTCAGTGTCCGGTTCCGGACCTGGTCTGGGACCGGACGTGCCGCTGACAAGACCTGGGCCAGTGAGTCGTTGCTCAGCAGAGCCGGCAACTCAATCTCCAGGCCCAGCCGTTCGGCCCGCGCAACGAGATCGACTGCACTGAGCGAGGTGCCGCCCAAGGCGACGAATGAGCAGTGCTGTGCCGCGGATCGTGTGTCATCGGGATCCCGCCCCAAAATCTGCGCCGCGGCAGTCAACAATGGTGTCAGCGCAGGGGCTTGCGCGTAGGTGCTCATCGATTCTTCCGATCCTGCATAAACTCACCCTGTAGTAGGCGTGAAAACTTTCGGGAAATCTGGCGGACATAGGTCCTGAGGCGCGACGAAGCCGCCGCTGCGCGACAGGGCCGCCCTGGGACAACCGCGTGCCGCGGACGACGCTCGCCGCCGCCTATCGGACGTCTGGGCGCGGTTCTCACCCTCGCCGGGACGGGCAATCCAGCGCGTCGAATCCCCGAACTGGATAGGTCGGGGAAACCTGCGAGCTCACCTGGTTGTGAAGGGGCGTCGCTGCCAACTTGGCAGGGGCCACCGCCCGGTGCCGCCTGTGGCACCGCGGACTGCCGCCGGGATCATGTAAATGGTGAGGCGCCGCTCAGGCGAAACCGTGACGCTCGCGCAGGGTCCGCAGACCTTCCAAGGTCACGCCGCCCTCCACCAGGAGTTCGACGGACGTCGCGAGTGACGCCGAGAAGGCCTCGGCCATCGGGGCCGCCCAGGCCTCAACTTCGTACTGCAGCACCACCGACGTCGACTGCGGCCCGACCACGATGCCGATGGACACTCCAGGGCGCAGCGCCGGCATGAGTTCGGCGTCAGCCTCAGCAACTTGCACATCGGTCAGTTGGAGAGCCGGTTGGTCCGAGACCTCCTGGACATCCAGGTAAAGCCAGGGCCGCCAGAGCTGGACGGTGTCGCGGCCTGGCTGCAGGTGGTCGACCAGGAGCGGCAGCGGCAGGGCGTGAGAGATACCGTCCAGCACCGTCGCCCGTGCCGAGCGCAGCACCTCGGACATTGCGAGTTCTGAGTTGATCCGGAACCGGTAGATCGACAGGGTGGAGAACCAGGCCACCTCGCGCTCCCAGCCCTCGGGCCGGATGGAAGTGGGGCCGACGACTCCCACGACGCTGCTGCCATTGTTCGCCAGCACGCTCAGCGCGAGGGCACCGAGGAAGCCGCTATACAGGCCGCAGCCGTTCTCCGCGCACCACTGTCGCAGTCGGTGGACGAGTTCGGCACTGATCGTCGTGACAGCCTGCGCGGGGCTGGTCGGGCGGCTCGTGGGCTCGTGCATGCCCGCCAGCCGAACCTCAGGAAGCGCCTCCAGCGGGTCCAGGTTGCTGCGCCAGTAGTCGAGGTTGGCTGCCAACCGCTCATGGTTCAGCAGCTGTTCGACCTCGCCCCAGGCCCGGCCGCGGGCGTCAGGCCACCCCAGGTCGGGTTCCGCGCCGGCCTGCCGTGCGGCGTATGCGGTGGACAGGTCTTCGAGAAGGAGCTTGAAGGATTCGCCGTCGGCGACCAGATGCTCGGTGGTGACGATCAGTCGCGCGTTGGTCTCGTCACGCTGGAACAGGGTCACCCGCAGCTTGACGTCCCGGGCCAGGTCGAAGAGCCGGGTCGCCTCCACCTCGGTGAGCCCGTCGAGTTCCTGCGCGCTGTGGTCGTAGGCGGGGACAATGCGGAACAGGTCGTCCAGACACAGTTCAGCCGGGTCGACGAAGCTCGCGCCATGGTGCTCCTCGTTTGACCGGAACAAGGTGCGCAGGGACGCGTGCCGGTCAACCAGATCGAGGCACGCCAGTCGAAGGGCCGTGGTGTCCACCGGCCCCGACAGGTCAAGCACCGCGGAGATGTGGTGCGGGATGCGGTCGCCAGAGGAGGAGACGTCCCGCACGCGACGCCGCTTCTGACTGTAGGTGAGGGGGATGGCTTGCCCGGGCAGGCCCAGCACGGTGGCCCGCACAGATGGGACCTCTCTGCTGTGCTCATCGATCGCGGTCAGCTGCTCTATGGCCGGTTCCTGTTTGGACTGGGCCTGTGCCTGGCTGGAGGTCGTGGCAGCTCGGCTGTGCAGTCGCGCGATGAGGTCCTTGAGCACGGGTGCCTCGAACACGTCGTTCAAGGACACCTCGATGCCGTCCAGGCGCTTGAGGAGCAGTGCGGTGAAGCGGGTAGCCAAGAGCGAGTTGCCGCCGAGCGCGAAGAAGTTGTCGGTGGGTGCGGCTGCGGCGCCCAGGAGTTCCTCGGCCCCGAGCAGCACGGTCGCTTCGACCTCTGCGTCACCCAGACCGCTCGCGACGGTGGTGTTTGTGCTGGTGGTGTTCGTCATCGTTGTCTCTATTCAGTCCTGGTCAGTCCGGCCACACGGCGTCACGCAGACTGCGCTGGAACGTGACCAGCGACAGCGGTATTACCAGGAGGGCGCAGACGACCAGGATCGAGGTCTGTGGGGAGAAGTGGTCCAGCAGCTTGCCCGCGATCAGGCTGCCGAGGGGTGCGCCGACGGTGAACGCCATGAATGTCCCGGCGATCACCCGCCCGCGGACCTCGTCGGGTGCCTGACGAAACACCAGGATGTCAACCATCACCAGCAGCGCAGGCCCGCCGGCGGCGAACGAGAACATCAGGGCGAAGATCCATAGCGGGCCGAGAGGCACGGTGAGCGCGGCCATCAAGGGCAGGCAGAGCCAGCAGACGGTGAGCAGGAGCTTGCCGGGCTGCATCCAACGGTGCAGTCGGCCGGTGACCGTGGCACCGGCGATCCCGCCAAGGGCCTCACCGGCGAGTGCGAAGCCTGTGGCTGCGCTGGAGAAATGCTGCTCCTTCAGCATGACCACGACGATCAGCACCACGGCGGCACCAGCGAGATTGACCATTGCCGCAGCAGTGGTGATCCATCGCAGCGCGCGGTTGCGCCACAGGATGCGCAGTCCTTCCAACGCGCCGCCCTTGGTTCTGCCCTTGGCGTCGCCGGTGGGACGTCCGTCGAACGGCACCAGGCAGGCGGTACAGAGCGAAACGAGGAAGCCGGCCATGGAGGCCAGGAACGGCGCGATGCGCGCGACGGCGAACAGGGATCCGGCTGCCATCGGGCCGAGCATCCCTGCGGCGTTGACGCGCACCTCGTCCTGGCTGAGGGCTTGGGTCAGTTGGGAACGCGGCACGATCGTGCGCAGGATCAGGGCGCGGGCCGGGCCGCCCAGTGCCTGGGCGCAGCCGATGGCGACTGCGGTGGCGAGCAGTTGCAGCCAGGTAAGAGCATTCAGCCACAAGGCTGCGGCGATGCCCGCGAGCGCGGCAAGCCGTACGAGTTCGGCGGTGATCAGTAGCCCGCGCCGGTTCATGCGGTCGGCCAGCGCCCCTGCCGGAATGCCAAGGACAATCTGGGTACCGGCCTGGATCGCGCCGAACATCGCTGCCCGGCTTGGTGAGCCGGATGTAGAGAGGATCAGCAGGGGGAAGGCCAGGTTGGTGATGCCGATTCCGGTTCCGCCGGCCGTTGCCCCGATCCAGTAGGTCTGGAACTTCAGGTTACGGCGCAGAGGTAGTTCGGGTGTCTCCTGGGGGGCCGACTCTGCGGTGAGGTCAGTGACCATGGGAGATTTCCTCGATGTGGGCGGCCGACGTGTTCATGTGCGGGTGAGCGATGGGGTCGGTTGGCTCCGGGACTGTGTGCGTCGGCGGCTCGTAGAGGCACCACACCATCGTCGGCCGGAAGACGTCGTGGACCATCAGGTTCGAGGCCTGGGTGACGACGTCCAATGAGCCAACGCACGCGTCGACGGTCCCCTGGCTCGCGCACTCCACGGCAATGGGTTTGGCGTTGACGTATACGACTTCGGCCTGAGGCGTGTATGTGCGCGCGAACACGGCCGTGGCGGGGTGGATGGCTATCCTGCGGACGGCATCCAGTGTCTCTGCATGCTGCGGGTTGGTGGCGATACACATGGCCTTGGTGTTCTGCTCCCAGACCGCCGCGAGAGTCATGCGGCCGTACGCCCTGAAGTGCAAATCAACCCAGCTGTCGGTGATGTCGCTCGCACTGCGTTCGATGAAGCCGGCAGCGACGAGTGCGTAGCTCTGGTGCCGTTCCCCGTAGGCGACGGCTTCGGCGAACGAGTCGGTCAGCACGATGTCGTCAAACAAACGGCTGGCCTCGGCGTGTGCGTCGGTGCCGACCGGCCCGAGGGTCGCGACCCTTGCTCCCGAGGCGAGTTGGAGGCGGTCGGTGGTTGTATCGGACAGAAGACGCATCACGACCGGTCCTCCGTCTCTTGGGCCAGAACCGGGAGGACGTCCCGAATCGTGAAGGTGTCCTCGATCACATAGAGCTGACTGATGGTCACTTTGTGGCCGGAGACCGTCTGCACGGCACGCTCGGCGGCCAGAGATCGGACCTGCCGACGGCAGTACGCGTCGATGTCGAGCGTCATGAAGCCGTGGGAACGAGCGGGCCCGACGGAGTAGTCCGTCCACAGCAGCATCGGGTAGTCCTGCTCCGGCGGCAACTGCGGTGTGGGCGAGGGATCCTCGGCCGCAGCCCGGAAGTCCAGGTCGTGGTCGGCGAACACCAAGGCGAGGGGATCGGCATCCTGCCGCTTCGGAGTGAGGAGCTTGTTGAAGCCCATGAGATAGCCCCGCACGAGCGAATATTCGTGGTCGACGTAGGTCACGACGGGAAACAGGAAATCCCGTCCGCCCAGATTCACCGGGACCTTGAACAGCGTCTCAACGAAACTGATGGAGTGTTCGGCCGACACGGTGGAGGTGACGACGGAGGTTGTCACCAGGAAGCGGTGTGCAGACAGTTGCTCGAGCAGGAGCTCGGGCAGACCGGGCTGGGCCAGATGCTGGAAGTCGATGGGGATCGGCTCGTCGAAGACGGCAGTTGTCGCCGTACAGAGGAAATTGTTGGGCAGGTTGATGGGCACAGTGCTTACTCCGTTAGCATCGCGAGGTCGGGCGGGCCGCCATGGACGACTTCTCGAACGGCAGCCCCTGGTTCTCCAGGAAGGCCTGTTCGCGAACGGCGAGAAAAATGGTTTCGCCTGCGTCACCGGCGGCGTGCCGCCGCAAGAACTCCCGTGACGACGGCAGGAGGTCGATCTCGTGTCGGCCTGTCAGGGCGGTGAGGATGCTGACGCAGTCGTCGAGAAGGGTCGCGGCTTCGGCCGGGTCGAGAGGAACTCGCGGATCCGACGGTACGGCCGGCAGCTCGCCTGACACGTCACGCAACACGGCGTCGTCGCCCGCCAACTCGCTGATCAGCAGACGAGTTGACGTAAGAGCCTTGCCGAGATTCTCTTCCGGCTTGGTCCAACCAGCCTTAGCCAGGTAGTACGTTACGGGCTGCACCAGCCAGGGGAACGCGTCCTGCGTGTTCGGAGTCGTCAGCCGGTCCAGTTCGTCCTGCAGACGAAGGGGGTCGCACAGGAACGGCCGATTGGACATGCTGGTCACGTAGGCCGCATTGCGGACCCGGAGGAAGTTGTCGGCGAGGGTGATTGCCGCAGTGCACGTGAGCTCGAACTCGTCCGCGAGGGTCCTGAGCACCGGGCCGATCCGGTTCCGGGCGATCCCGACGTCGGAGACGCTACGGATGACGGGGATGAGATCCAGGTCGGAGAGCACCTGGCCGCCGTGGGCGCGGTAGTCACCACGCGCCATGGACCCCGACAGAGCGACCGAAACCTCGCTCACTCCGGCGAGTTCGGCATCGAGTCGGGTCCTGAGCCGTTCCATCTCGGTGATCTTCATTCGCTCGCCCCGCCAGCAACCGCGGTGTAGTCGGCATCGCCGCCGAAGGCAGCTGCCGCCGTACGGAAGGAGTGGTGAACGAGGTCAAGCAGAGCATGCGGGGCGCCCACCATGTCGCGGGCGTAGCTGAGGTCCTTGACCATGTGCCGGACTGCGAAGTCGGGATCGTCGAAATCCGCAGCGACCACGCGGCTCAGTTTGCTCGCGCAGACCAGAGCCATCCAGCCGTCGCTGCTGAGGATCTCCTGGGCGACATCGAAGTCCCTGCCCAGGCGGTCCTGCAGAGTCGGCACATACGCTGCAACTGAGTGCAGCAGCGAGGCCCCCCAAGCGTTGTAGACAAGCTTGAAGCACGTCGGGTTGCCCGGCAGGTGAAAGTCGTAACGCTTGCTGACGAAGCAGTCCAGGACACGTCGGACCCTGGGGTCAGGGGCGCTCTCGTAGACGAACGCCGAGAGCGTGCCGCTCGTCGCCCCGGGGCGGCTGCCGGTGACCGGCGACTCAACACTGATGCCCCCCGCTGCAGAGACGGCCCCGTGCCAGTCACGAGCCCAACCCAGGCTGAGTGTGGACATCTCGATGCAGCCTGCGCCCCGCTCGGCCACGGCCTGCCCAACCCGCTGGTCCAGCCAGAACTCGCGGCTGCGCTCGTCGGTCTCGAAGCATCCGATGATGACGTCGGGGGGCGTTGACACCATGGTGTCCAGCGTGGTGAGTTCCACTCCTTCACACGGCGGCTCCGACAGGTGCCGGCTTAGCAGGACCACTGATACGTCATCCTGGCGAGCCAAATGCGGGATAACCCCGCGCGTCATTACCCCATAACCTGACACAACAACACGTATCACGTGTTCCCCCTTGTACTCCCGATCGTTTGCCCGGTGGCGGACGACAGCTGCCGCTGCTCCGCCGCCACCGCCGCTGCCATGGCATCAAGCGCCCGCTCCAGCTGTGCCTGCGGAAGGGCGAAGTTCAGCCGGACGTATCCCGGTGAGCCGAACTCCTCGCCGTCGCAGAGCGCCACTCCGGCGTGCTCGTGGAAGAGCCGGGCCGGATCGGCGACCCCGAGACGGGTGCAGTCCAGCCAGGCGAGATAGGTGGACTCTGCTGGACGGCAGGAAATCCCTGGCATCTCGCTGTTGACTCGTCGCACGACCGACTCGCTGTTGCGCCGAAGACGCTCCAGAGTCGCCGACAGCCATTCCTGCGACTCCGGCTCCTCGTAGGCGGCCCGCAGAGCCGCGACGCCCAGCCGGGACACCGACCGGACGTAGTGGCCTGCCACGCCTTGCCACGTCTCGGCGTCGCGCGTGGCAGAGAAGAGGAGCTGGGCGCACTTGAGCCCTGAGATGTTCCAGGCTTTGGAGGCAGACGTGGCAGTGATCGTGTGCTCTGCGGTCCGCGCAGCCACAGCCGCATACGGCAGATGGGGCCGGCCGGAGAGGTTCAGCGGCGCGTGCACCTCATCGCTGAAGACCCGCGCCCCGTGGGCTTCGACCGCATCTGCCAGGGCGGCCAGCTCCGTCCGGCGGTAGGACCGGCCGGTTGGATTGTGCGGATTGCAGAGCACGACCAGGCGTGCACCGGCGTGCAGGGCTCGCTCGATGCCGTCAATGTCCATGGCCGGGCCGAACGGCCCCTCGCACATAGGTACCCGGATCACCGGGTGACCGAACAGCTCTGGGACCGTCAGGAACGGGCCGTAGGCCGGAGTTGGGACCACCACGGGGCTGCCTGCAGGGACGAAGTGTCGCAGCACCGCCGCGAAACCGCTGACGACATCGCTGACGAAGCCGACGGATGTCGGCTCGACGTCCCAGTCATACGAGCGCAGCAGCCACGCGGAAACCGAATTACGGCCCTGAGCAATACTGATGGGATCGTTGTAGCCGAGCGTACCCTCATTAGTTTCGCAGAGAATAGCCTCATGAATGGGGGTGGCTACGTCATAGGCCATTTCAGCCACCCACGCCCCGATTTTGCCGGGATATTTTGCGCTTAAGAGAGACCTCGGGCGGGTCATGCCCCTCCAGTTCCAAGCTCCCGCCGCAAGGGCGAGGAGATTTCTTACCTGAGAGGGGGCAACAAGTGACAGTTCACCCATGTCTACGTACAGCCCCCGTGTTACGTTCCCGCAACGAACGAAGATCATACTGACTCGTAGGAGGCTTTGCAAAGCGCATATTTCTTGACGTGTTCTACTGCCGTTTGTCCGATATTTTCCTGCTTGTCATCTATGGTCTCCGCATTCCCGCCGAGAGTCGCGGCCGCCCTTATCTCAACCTTTACGCTGACTATTCCTTCTGGATGTACTGCCTGTGATATGCCACGTGAAGCGCGCGAACGCCACTCGTCTGGCAGTGACTTGACGTGCTGTCATGAACTTGGCGTGCTACTTTCAGTGGAGGGTGAACTCGTTGCGCGATCGCCTGCCCTAAAGTCCGCGAGTCCTCCTATGCGGCAAGTGAATCGCCGGCCGGCCCGTACTGGGAGCCAGGGAGAACTCGGCAATCGCTGTGCCTCGAAGGGGAATGCCGCGTTGCGGCTGGCCTCTCCCCGGGAGGCGGGCGCCCGCGTTCCCGCTCCATGGCGGCCAGTTGCTCCCTACGGACGTGTCAGGCTTAAGATCGCTAGGATTGCCTGCACGCCGTCCGTCCAGTTTCTGGGTGCACAGAAAGGTCACTACTAGGCTATGAAGGTCCTGATCTCCGGCGGTGCCGGGTATATCGGAAGCACAGTCGCCTCGGCCTGTCTCGACGCCGGCATCACCCCGGTGATCCTTGACAGTCTGGTCACCGGTCGCCGCGAGTTCACGGAGGGGCGTACCTTTTACGAAGGTGACATCGCCGACAGTGCACTGGTGGACCGAATCTTTGCCGAACACCCGGAGATCGAGGCGGTCGTACACTGCGCCGCCCTGATCGTGGTGCCGGACTCGGTGGGTGACCCGATTGGCTACTACGAGGCCAACGTGGCCAAGAGCCTGACCTTCGTCCGCAGCCTGATCCGTAACGGCTGCGAGAAGATGATCTTCTCGTCCTCCGGGTCGATTTACCTGCCCGGCGAGGACTTCAGCGTGGACGAGGAGTCCAGCCTTGCTCCGCAGAGCCCGTACGCCCGCACCAAGGCCGTATGTGAAGGCATGTTCGCCGACATTGCCGCCACCCAGCCGATCCGCGTCCTGTCGCTGCGCTACTTCAACCCGATCGGCTCCGACCCCGAGCTGCGGACCGGCCTTCAGCTGCGTCGCCCCAGCCATGCCCTGGGCAAGCTGATCGAGGCACACGCCGAGGGAGTTGCCTTCTCCGTCACCGGGACCGATTGGCCCACTCGTGATGGCTCCGGCATCCGTGATTACATCCACGTGTGGGACCTCGCCACCGCCCACATTGCCGCGCTGCGCAAGTTCGACGAAGGACTGGCCGGTGCGCGCTCGTCGGTCATCAATCTCGGCACCGGCACCGGCACCACCGTCTTCGAGTTGGCCGACGCCTTCAACAGCGTGGTTGAGCCGCCCGTGCAGATCGTCGAGACAGACCCGCGCCCGGGTGACGTCGCCGGCGCGTACACGCGCAGCGACCGGGCCCAGCTGTTGCTCGGCTGGAAGCCCCAGTACTCCATTGCCCAAGGCATTCGTGATTCCTTGAGCTGGGCCGAGATCCGCGACGACCGGCTCGGAGGGACCACCGACTCCTGAATACTCGGGCGGTGGGCCTGGACGGGTTCGCCGCCCGAGTTCGCATCGACGAAGGGGAACCGGTTTCGCTGGCTCACTGTCTGACGGTAAGTCGACCGCACGCGAGGACCCAGGGCCGGCGCGGGCTGCGAACGGAGCTGCGCCTCCGAGTTTTGCGCACCAACCGATCCAGCAGAACGGGTCGAATGCCACGATGACCACATGAGTACCGACGCTGGCCCCGACCATCGGCAGTCACGGGGCGAGCTGCGGCGAGCTCTGCAGCATGTCGATCCTGACGTGGAGTGCGGTTGTGAGAAAGTCTAAGCCTGCCTTCCCATCATGGCCTCGGACTGCCTCCCATTGTCCGCCAGAAGCCCGGCCAAGTCGGGGGAATGCCGTGGTGGAGCCGCAGTGGCTGGAGCCGTCTCCCGGTGGGCAACAACCGCTGTGGGTGGGGCGCGTCAGGCGATGGTCCCGAAGATGGCCACAACTCCCACGCCTTGCAGCTCCAGTTCCGATGCCGCCGAAATGTTCCTGCGCGACTTCCACAACAACGGACCCGGGCGCCAGTCGGTCAACATGGAGCGGGCCCCGCTTGCCGATGGCCGCACCGGCTGCCAGGTTCCGGCCGCCGAGGTTGCCGGAGTCCGCGGGGTGCCCGACCTGGGATGTGCGGACGGCGCCCTGCTGGAGGTGCTGGCCGAAGCTGGTGCCGAGGAGTTGGCGGGCATCGACCTGGCGGATCAGGAGCTGGCGCTGGCCCGGATGCGTCCCGCGCTCACTGGCGCGGACCTGCGGCAGGGGCGGGCCCAAGAACTGCCCTTCGCCGACGGCTCCTTCGAGGCCGTGGTGTCGCACATGGCGCTGATGCTGATGCACGACGTGGACCGGATAGCCGCCGAGGCGGCTCGGGTCCTGGCGCCCGGTGGCCGACTCGCCGTCGCCGTTGGGGGTGGGCCCGTCGAAGGCCAGGCCATGAGCCTGTTCTGACCCTCGCCCGCCCCTATTTCAAGGCAGTACCGCCGGAGCGGTCCATTCCGCGGCTCGGTGATGGCAGGGCTCGCAGCCGGGAAGGCCTGAACGAATTGTTCGGCCCAGCCGGATTCGCGCCGGTGAGCTGGAATCCGTGATCATCGACATGTGTGGCACCCCAGAGCAGGTCTGGGGTGCCGCCACCGAAGCCTTCTACGACCTGGCGGTGCTCGATCCGGAGCAGACCGCGAGCCTGCGTGCCGAGTTCTTGGCCGCTGCCCCGGCCCTGCTAGACACCGCCGGCCGGATCCCTTCCGGCATGCGCCTCAACATCGCCAGTTCTCGACTGCTCCCCACTCACCATGCGTGATCGGTCTTCTCAACCTTCACCGGCAGGCGGCAGGCATGGGGTTCCCGTAAGGACGTTACGTGCGGGAGCACCTTCTGCTGGCGAACCTCCGCGCTGAGCGTGCCCCGGTCGATTGTTTAGGCACAGCGCTACACCGCGCACTCTTTCTGTCGTGTCGCTCCGTGCCTGCCCGGCCGCACTACTGGTGTAGCGCCACGGCGAGTGGTCCTACCAGACGTGTCAGTGCGAACAGGGCTCCCGCGACGGAAGTCGAAGTCCGGGCACGCGGCGGGCGGTTACAACATCTGTTCGGCGCAGCTGACCTCGGGATTCGACGGAGGCTGGGAAGGCTGATCCGCACGCGGCGGCCCCACTCGGCGATCCGGGCGGGGCCGTTCGTGGGCTGGCTCTACCTGGCCACCGTCATCGACTTTCTGCCGTCGGCGCCTCGTCAGTGCCGGCGCCCCTGCGCCGGGCGGAGTGCCCGGCTCTGTGTACAGGAGAGCGCAGTGTACGTGCCTCTCTCAGGAACCCGCGTGGATGAAATCTCTGCGAACCGAGCGCGTGGGGGCGGGCGTTGCGCCTTACTGCCTTCAGCCAAGAGCCCGCGGTCCGTCGCGGGTGGGGGAGGGATCAGTGAAGTACAGGCTGAACGACAAGCAACTCGAGCTGCTCAAAAAGGTAGCGGCCGTACCGAAAGCATTCGACGCGACCGGTGCGCACAGCGGTGTTCTGTGGGCGCTTCGGCAACGGACTCTGGTGACGACCAGCTGGGCAACGGGGCGCCAGGTAGTGACGCTCACAGCAGACGGCCGCTTCTACCTCAAGCACGGCAAGCATCCCAAAGAGGTGGAGGAGGAGAAGCAGCGGCTGAAGAACGATCCTGCCCAAGCCGCTCTCGCACCGGCTGACGGGCCCGAGCTCCTCACCCGGATCCGCGAGTCCAACGGCACGATCACCGTGCCGGGCCCCGGCCCCAAGACACGCGCACGCTGGCGCGCCGCCTACTACCACGCTCTGCACCACGGCCACGTCCCCGAAGACTGCAAGCTGCGCTTCAACGGCCGGGACAAGGGCGACGTGATCATACGGCTCCTGGACGAAGCCGCGCTCAAGGCCGCAGAACCGCCCGTCATTCCTGCCATCGAGGTCCCTGACCAGCTCCCGACGAAGCCACACGCCCTGATCACCCGCACGCTCAAGGCACTGGGACGCTCGAAGACCACGGTGGACACCCGCGACCGCGCCGACGTCGTCCCGGTCCACGTCTCCCGCCACCTCGCCGACCGGGCCCTGCGCATCGCCCACGTACTCATCACCGAAGCCGAACGACGCGGCTACGAGGTCACCACCGTCACCAGCCACCACCGTGGCGAGGAAACACACCAACTGGTGGTCCGCATCGGAATCCACGAATACCCCTGGGAGATCGCGGAACGCACGGCCAAAGTCCCCCACGAGCCCACCCCCCAAGAGCTCCGGGACCACGAGAAACACCCCTGGAACCGCATCCCCAAGTACGACCACAACCCCAATGGCCAGCTCATGATCGCCTCGCCGCACCGCGACGCCTACTACAGGCCGTCCTACAGCCACGCGGACGGCGCCAGATGGGTGCTGGAAGACCGGCTCGGCCACTTCCTGCGCGACCTGGAAGAACGTACCGAACGCGCCGAGGAACAACGCCTTGCCGCAGAGCAGGCAGAAGCAGCGCGCAAACGGAACTGGTACAGCACCCTCCGACAGGCCCGGGAAGCGCAGATCACCCAGCACCGCAGCGTGATCATCGCCGAACAGGCCACGAACTGGCGCCTGGCACAAGACATCCGCGCGTTTTGCGCCGCCGCCCGTCAGGCGGACAGCGCGGCAGACTGGGTGCAATGGGCCGAGCAGTACGCGACGGCGATCGACCCGCTCGCCCGCTCCCTCACCGCACCTGCCGACCCTCCGGCCACACAACAAGCCCTGCAGGAATACTTCGGGCGCGATACCTACGCCCACGCATGGCCGTTCGACAAGACCGGTCAGTGGACCCTGGCCGCCGACACGACACAAGCCGCCGACGGCTGAACATCCCTCATCCGCAGCCCGGACCGGGCGCCCCGCACCCCCACCCCGCAGAAGAGACCATAGCCGCGCTTCAACCACCGGCACGCGAGCTCACACCCAGCCGATGCTTGGCGTCCGCAGCACGGAGCACGTCCAACTGCTCCGCGTGGCGCTTGCCGGGCCAAGCCTTGGTGTTGCTGTGCGGGTTCTTGCCTGCAACGTCGGCCCATCCCGCCGTCGTGCCGGTATCCGCTACCGGCACAGGGGCCCTGGCCTGGCGATATGCATCCGACAGCCGCCCCCACGCCGAGAGGGACAGCTCCGCCGGCGGCAGCGCAGGACGCAGCCGTCGGCCAGCTGGTCAGCGCCGGGAGGGAGCCTCGGGGAGTGCTCGGCGGGTCATGCCTCGCTCGATGCGGATCTGGGTGAAGACAGCGACTTTGGCGCCCAGGGCCCAGGGATCGCGTTCCTCCCGCGTCACCACAGGCTTGAGCACCCCGAGGTCTGGACTCTGCCCCAGGCTTCATCGGCCGCATGGTCGCGTGGACCGCTCAGGTTCTCGGCGGCGAGCTGGAGGCCGTCCGCGAGGCCCGGTCAGCGTGGCTTCTGTGTGCAGCCCGGCCTGAGCAGCATGGGGTGGAGCGCTCTCCTCGTAGCTCGCTACCCGCCGCTGCCTCGCCCCAACGCCGGTCACCAACCGATCTCCATCTGTGTAGGGGCGCTGAATTCGACCTCGTTGCGCACCTGTGGCGTGCCCGAAATTGGAATGTTGAGCTGGTTTGCGATCGGCGTGTACAGATCGGCCTCCACCTCGGGCGTCGTCAGTGACACGAGAAGTGCGTATCGCACCGGCCGGCCTACTCGGTCGGCGCGGTTATGGGTCTTCCACCAACCGCCGGAGGGGAAGACTGCGAGGACACCGCAGTCAGCCAGCTCTGTCGCGGATCCCTGCCAGATGTCGGAGTGCAGCGACCCCTGATTCCGGTTGCGTGGACCGACGAGCCAATTCGCATCTCCTTCGAACGCCTTCGCGGAAGAGGGAGTATCCGTCTCGGTCTCGGCCTGGGCGGTAATGCGCCGTTCGAAGCCGTCTGCGGACTCATTGGGTGACTTGATGGCAAAACGCAGCCTGTGGGACGCGTAGGTATAGCGACCGCGCATGCCGCGGCGCCCCGGGTTCGGCTCGACGAAGTAGGACAGGGTCACCCGCAGCTGCACCGCGGCGGCACCCAGCTCTCTCAACTGCGCCAGAGGCCAGGGGAGCTCATGGAGTTGCAGTTCCGCCAGACGCGCACCGCCGCTTTTGTCCCGGCGGAAGGGGACCAACTGGTTTTGCACGATCAGGGTGACGGCGTTGGAGGCGCTGGACAGCACCCGTTCCTCGCTGGGAACCCCCCAGCCGTACCGTCGGATGACCTGCCGCATCAGCTGATTCTTGGTCAGTCTGGGGCTTCCCGTGCGTTTGTACAGGCCGTCACCCATCATCGCGGGCGTCCAGCGCGCCTCATGCACCAGCAGGGCGCGCACGGCTTCCGCAGACAACCCCGGGTATGCGGCAAAGGCGAGTGCGCCTAGCCGTGCTGCCTGAGCAGTTGCGGCGCTGGTGGCATTCGCGGATGACACCAACCGGAACGGGTCCTTGTGGGTGGTTGTCACGCTGACGACGTCGTGGGGATCCAGCAGCGTCTCGGAGGAGTCGACGAGGAGGTTGCCGCCTTCCATCACGATGTCGGGCTTCACCACCGGCATCCCGGTCAGTGCGACAGACGTCCGGCTGAAGGGCGAGAGCTGCCCTGGCATCGCAAGCGCCCGAAATCCTGCGAATGAGGCGTCCTTGGGTGTTCCGGTGAGCTCGGTGAATGCTCCAACGGCCAGGATGTTGTGTGCTTGGGCCGGCTCCTCGATACGCGACAGGTCGCACATGATCAGGTGGTCAAGGGTGCCATCGGCACCGCGGATCTGTTGTGGCGTCAAGTCTCTGATGTTGCCTGCGCTGACCACGATCAACCGTGAGGCGTCTGGGTCTGGTGTGCCCATCAACTCGATGCGGTCGTCATGGGTGACCACGTCCGTCCCTGCGGCAAGCGCATCCAAGGCGGCGGACCACAAGGTCGGTGCCCCGTCGACCCCGTTCTCGCCGTCACCGGACTGGCGGGTGACGGCCATGGAGAACACGCGTGCTCGTGGCGGCGTCGCGCCATCGGCCCCGATCTCCGCTGACGCCACCGCGTTCGCGGTCACCTCGGCGTATGTACGCGGGTGCGCGGCATCTCTCGGATTGCCGTCCAGAATCTTCACGGACTCCAGGCCGTGCCTGAGTGTCACGGCGTCCTGGCGTTCCAGCGGTACGGCGAGATCTCCGTACAGAGCGATCCCTGCCATCTCCGTGCCATGTCCATGGCGGTCGGCGGGCGACTGCTGCGGCAGAGCGCTGTGCGTTCGCCCGTGCAAGGCAGGCTTGAGAAGGGGGTGCTCCTGGCTGACGCCGGTGTCCAGAACACAGACGGCCGGGGCATCTGGTGGGGCAGCCTCCACCCGCGCCGCGAGGTCGTACACCAGGTCTTTTTGGAAAGAACGGTCCGAGGCATGCAGCTCCTGGGCGAAGCTGGGGCGCCGGATCTCCACCGGACAGGCATTGGTGGCCAGCAAGGCCTGCAGTTCCTCGGACGTGGTCTGGACGTGGGCGACGAGACGGTCACCGACGGCGATGGCGACCTCGGTCATCGGCCACTGACGCTCTGCGGCCACCTCCCGCAGCGTAGTGACAGGGTCCGACTGCACGATCTGAGGGTCGAACCACAGCTCCCACCAGCGGGTTTCTGCCGACGGGGGCAGCGGGTCGTCCTCCTGCCACAGGTGCTGAAAGAGCGCTCGCTGGACCGCCTCCATGTTGGCGACAAGGGCTGCCTGCTTGGGTGCGCCGGTGGGGGTGTCCTGGGTGAACTGCTGGATGCGGCGGGAGAAGTCTGCGACCTTCTCGTACGGCAGCCACACGATCGCGTTCTCGGGACTCTGCTCAGTACCCGGGTGCACGCTCATCAACGTCAGCCCGGAGTTGTCGAGAGCGTCCAGCTTCAGATCATGTCCCGCCGCCGCCTCGATTCGGATGGCGAAGCCGTCTGCCCGATACGGCTCCGGGGCACTGTTGCGTGCCTCCGTCGCCTCCTCCTGGGCCTGTTCCAAGCCGTCCACGAGACGGGACGCGTGTCCTTGCCGGTCGGCTGAGCGATCCATGGCGCTGCCTCCCACGGCTGGCTGGGGAGGCTTGGGGGTCAGAGTCCTGGACCGCCAGGTGACGAGGAGGTGCGGGGTGCTGGGTGGCGTGTGCGGTTCAGGCATGGTGCAGGGCGTGCCGATCTCTCAGCGCATCCAGCAAGAGACGATTGTCGATCATTTCGGCACCCCCCAGGATGGCCTGCTTGGCGGCGGACTCGGCAGCTTTCACCAGTTCCGCATGGCTCAGCCCGGCCACACTCTCAGTTACTGAGGACCACCGTACTGTCCTGGTGTCCATTCCCGCGAGCCTCCTGCGCATCACTTCCACCGCCTGCTCAGGCGTGGGCGGCTCGTACGGGATCACCAGATCGAAGCGCCTGAACAGGGCCCGGTCCAAGATCTCGTGATGGTTGGTGGCAGCAACGACCAGGCTCTCCGAGGGAGCCTCGTCCAGAAAGAGCAGGAAAGAATTAAGGATGCGGCGTGCCTCGCCCACATCGTTGCCGATGGCACGCTGCGCGCCGAGTGCATCGAACTCGTCGAAGAGATAGACAGCGCGCGTCTGCGCCACAGCGTCAAAGACCTGCCGCAGCTTTGACGCCGTCTCGCCCATGAAACGGCTGATCAACCCATCCAAACGAATGGTGAAGAGCGGCAGAGAGAGCTCGCCGGCCAGCGCCGCCGCCGTCATGCTCTTGCCAGTGCCGGGTGGCCCTGACAACAGGATGCGGTGCGCCGGGGTGAAACCGAAGCGCTCCAGCCGGGCACGCTGCCGCTGCTCGTGCAGGACCCGGTCCAAGGAAGCCCGGAGCTCTGCTCCGAGGGTCATGTCGTTGAGTCGAAGATCGTGATACCCCGCGCTTAGAAGGTTCGCCAACTCCCCGCGGGGCTGGACCACCGGTGTGGGACTGACCGTGCTCAGGGGCCTCGCCCCCTGTTCCCGCACCGACTCGACAAGGTCACGAAGCTCCACAGCCAACTTGCCATGCCCCTGCCGTGCGGACTTGGCCGCTACCTGGAGGGCAATACTGTAGAACCTGTCGTCATCCGCCTCAGCGTGAGCCCGGACGAGGGCCTTCAGATGTTCAGCGCTGGCCGCCATCCGCGCCACACCTCCCCGTAATCCCGGTGCGCTACCACCGTAGCTGCTTCCACTGACAACGCATCGTACGAGGATCCGACCCCGTGCACTCAATGAGCATGCAGAGGGATTACGCTCCATGCACTGCCAGGTCGGACGTATCTTCGACGCGGTGTGATCGTCTGGTAGCCGCCCAGCTCATAGACGCACGATCATCAGTGTTGTTCCCGCCATAGCTGGCAGTGCCACGCGCGGGGCTGCCCCGCGACCGAGTATGGTCCGTTCGCCTACTGAGGTTCCCAGGTGTCACGGCGTGCCGAAGTTCCGACCGACGCTGATACCGGCACGGAGCTAGACGCCTCATTCCCTGGTAGAACCGCCGACACGGTGAGAGGTCGTGTACCGCAGCGCTTCTCCGCACTTCACCCGTATCCGTGATTGTGAAGGTCGAGCGCGACGTGGCGGATGTCATCCTGCTCCCGGCTCGTTAGCGTCCTGGTGCGCGGAGGATCGGACGCGGAGTGTGGACTGGCAGGGCCTGAGCGCCTGAGATCCTGGCTGTCATGACCTATCGCCGCCCCAATCGTGAACGGGCCTTCAGGCAAGCCCGGCGGACTCTCGCCACGCGCCGTCGGCCGACCCCGCCCTACTTGATCGAAAATGTTGCAGCACCGCTGAGCCTGCCCAGCCTCACCGCAGAGCAACTGCTCCAGTCCTGGGCCGCAGCAGCATCACCCCGCCGTGTCTCAACGCGCTGACTCTCGCGTTTGCCTCGATTGCTGCCCAAAGTCGACTGGGTGAAGGATTGCCTACGGCTCTGCGGATGATGCATTTACACACTGCCGCCGGGAGCTGGCATTGCCTGCGGTATGCCCCTGACACCTCCCATCTGATGGGCATCACGGTAGGCGGCGTAGCAGTGGAGTACCTGCGTGAGAGCACAGGGGGAGCGCCGCGCGTTCTTCGGTACCAAGCGCGGTTCGAACTCGCCGTTGCGATCCCGCGGCACCGCCAGAGCGATCGCGCCGGCATCGGTGAGAACTGTCTTGGGCGAGGTGCCATTGCGGGAGTTCCCCGATCCGTGACCAGCGAGATCGCCCCGCTCATAGCCAAGATGCTCGCTCATCTCGGCTTCCAGAGCCCGCTCCAGAACAGCCTTGGTGATCTCCGTCAGCAGCCCGCCCTCACCGAGGAGAGCCAGCCCGGAAGCATCGGCCTTGTCGAGCAACCGCCCGGCGACCTCATTCACCATCTCGTCCCCGGCCGTAGAGGCAACCGGTTCCGTCTTGTCTGCCATGACTCGTCCGATCCGCCTGGCCCAAGAGCCCGAGGCCGAGCCTCGGGCCAGGCTGTCACATCACGGACTTACGCGATCTTTCAGACACGCTCGCGATACCGAGATCACCGACAGAGTCAAGGGAGTGCGGCGTAGCCTCCCGCCAGCGTGACGCGACAGCGGTTCCGCAACGTCTCGCAGATCGGGCCCATCAGGTGCGGTAGGGGTGTGTCAGGGACATGGGGGTCCGTGCGATGTGGATGGCGTCCTGGGGGAACTGGGGGCCGGCAGTGTAGTAGCGCGCCCGGGTGCGGCCGACGGGCTGGAGGACGCCGCTGGCCGTGAGGTCTCGGAGGTCGCGTTGGGCCTGCTGGAGGCTGAGGTCCTCGGCGTGCTGGTAGCGGGAGCGGCGCACGCGTCCGGCCATGGCGACGTCATGGAGTGCGGTGACGGTGCGTTCGTCGAGGCCCTGGCTGTCGGCGAAGTCGGCGAGGGAGGTCCAGGCGCGGCCCGAGCGGGTGAGGCGGCCCTGGACGGTCTGTGCCTGCTGGTGGTAGGCGGTGAGGTTGAATCTGATCCAGCCAGAAACATCCTGGTCGGGCTGGTACTGGCTGCCCCGGTCGTTGAGCTCGCGGTAGTACTCCCATGTGTTGCCCGGTCGACCCAGCCAGCCCTCGATGGAGGAGAATTCCGGTGCGAGGACTCCTTCTCTGGCGATCATGAGGGTTTGCAGTGAGCGGGACATACGGCCGTTGCCGTCGGCCCAGGGGTGGATGGAGACCAGATGAAGGTGGGCCATGGCGGCCCGCACCAGGGCGTGTGTGCCGTCGCTCTCGTTGAGCCAGTCGACGAGTTCCTGCATCAGACCGGTGACGAGCGGTGCGTCAGGGGCGGTGTAGGCGGCGATGCTCGGATCGCGGGGGTCTGTGACGTAGACGGGGCCCTTGCGCCACTGGCCCGCTGGCCGGCGGATGCTGTGCCGGTGGCCTTGCAGCATCCAGTGAAGACTGTTGAGCAGGCCCTTGCTGTAGGAGAAGTCCTCGACGTCGTGGAGGGTCTGGATGTAGGTCATCATCCGCTGGTAGGCGAGAGTCTCCTCCCGGTTCTCCTCCGAGACGTCGACCTCGGTCTCGCCTTCCATGAGATCCTCGACGTCCACGGTCGACACCTTGAAGCCCTCGATAGAATTCGAGGCTGCTACCGCGTCTGCGGTGAGGAACTTCCGTAGGCCCTCCCTCCACTTCACGGCGGAGGTCTGCACGGCATGCCGCATTGTCTCGCGCATCTGGTCGATCTGATCTAGGACCCGGCGGTCGTCCGTGGTGAGATCAGGCATGGTGAAGAGCATCACCCGATGATATAGTGACGCAATCATCACGTCAATCGGTCGCTTCCGTTTACGGCCCGGGGACTGGCAGGCTCGCACTTCGCGGGGTCGCGTATTCATCGGCAAGGCCGTGTTCACGCCCTGATGGAGTGACGGACGGTGAACCTCTTTCATGCTGGGGTCTGAGGAGTGAAACAGGCTGGTCAGGTGGGGTGACGTAGCAAAGCCCCTCGTCGCTGGTGTGGTGATCTCACTCAACACGCCGACGGCCGGGGGGCTTCGTTGGTTCCGTATCCTTCCACGCTCGACGTCCCGCACGAGCTGGTCGAGCATGTCTCCTGGCTCATCTACACCCGAAGGCGTGAACTTCGCTCGCCGTGGCGGAAGTCGAGCTGCTTCAAGCAAGCCTTGCCGACACTGGCCCATCTGCGGAAGAACGAGACGTTCGCACAGGTCGGCGCTGGGTTCGGGGTGTCGGAGGCGACGGCATGGTGCTACGTCGACGAGACGCTCGAGGTCCTGGCCGCCTGGGCGCCGGGCCTGCGCGAGGCCTTGGTGGGCCTGGGGGAGGGGGACTTCGTCATCGTCGACGGGACCCTCATCCTGACCGACCGCATCAGGGCGGACGAGCCGTACTACTCGCAGAAACACCAGCAGCACGGCATGAACGTACAGGTCATCGCGGCCCCGGACGGAATCCCGCTGTGGTTCTCGCGCGCGACACCGGGACGGACCCGCGACCTCACCGCGGCCCGCGCCCACGGCATCGTCCAAGCGTGCCTGACCCGGCAGATCCTCGTGCTTGCCGACCGGGCCTACCAGGGTGCCGGCGCCACTGTCCGCACCCCCTACTACCACTACAGCGAACAGCCCGAGCACTACCAGCAGTTCAACCGCGACCACGCGCGGCTGCGGGCTCCCGGCGAGCGCGCCTTCGCACAGCTGAAGTCCTGGCGACTGTTACGGCGAGCCCGATGTTCAACCCGGCGTATCGGCACCGTCATCCGAGCCATTCACACACTCTTGAACTGCGACTATTCAAGATGAAAGAGGTTCAGTGAGGTAACGGTCGCGATGGAGGAGCGGATTCTGGCTTATCTCCGAGGCGTGTGGGAGAAGGAAGTAGTGGGCGAGGGCCTGTGGACTCCTCCTTTTCCCGCGTCGCTCCCGGATGACCTTGTGAAAGCGGCTCCGCCGCTGTTCAGCGGCCTTGAAGTTTTGGAGTACGAATGATCCTCTGGATCAACGGTGCGTTCGGTGCGGGGAAGACCGCCACCGCACGGGAACTGATCGAGCTGATCCCGAACAGCACGCTCTTCGACCCCGAGGTCATCGGGGGCACACTCACGCACCTGCTCCCGCCCAAACACCTCGCCGAGGTCGGCGACTTCCAGGACCTGCCGATCTGGCGGCGGCTCGTGGTCGACACCGCGGCCGCCATGCTCGCCGAGCTCGGCGGCGTACTCGTCGTCCCGATGACACTGCTGCGCCAGGAGTACCGCGACGAGATCTTCGGCGGGCTCGCCGCGCGCCGGATCCCCGTCCACCATGTGCTCCTCGCCCCGGCGGAAACGATCCTGCGTGAGCGAATAGCCGGGCGCGAGGTGCCTCCGGAGCTGCCCGACGGCGAGATGCGGGTGCGCCAGTGGTGCTACGACCACATCGAGCCGTACCGTGCCGCCCTCGGCTGGCTCACGGCAGACGCCCACCCCGTGGACACCAGCGCGCTCACCCCGTACGACACCGCCCTGCGCATCGCCGAGGCCGTACGCACCGGGGAGGCACCCGTGTGCGCCATCGTGCAGACCCCCGAACCCACCGCCGAGACGGTCGCCGCCGGGGTGCTCCTCTTCGACGAGAACGACCGGGTCCTGCTCGTCGACCCGACGTACAAGGCCGGCTGGGAGTTCCCCGGCGGAGTGGTCGAGGCGGGCGAGGCCCCCGCCCGCGCCGGGATGCGCGAGGTCACGGAGGAGACCGGCATCACCCTCGACGAGGTGCCCACGCTCCTTGTCATCGACTGGGAGTCGCCCGCACCCCCCGGCTACGGCGGTCTGCGGCTCCTGTTCGACGGCGGACGCCTCGACGAGCAGGCCATCGGCGGACTCCTGCTGCCCGGACCCGAGCTGCGCGGCTGGCGCTTCGTCACCGAGCAGGAGGCGGCCGACCTTCTGCCGCCCGTGCGCTACGAACGACTCCGCTGGGCCCTGCGGGCCCGCGAGCGCGGCGCGGCGCTGTACCTGGAGGCCGGAGTCCCGCTCGGCTGACCCCGCCACCTCCGTCGACGGCATCCTTGACCGGCCGCGGCGCGCACGACGGGTGCCTACGGACCACGGGTCGGTCCGCGCAAAGGGGTGTCGCGGCCTACGGGTCGCCTGCACGGCAGGGGCCCACGTCCGACGACGTGGGCCCCTGCCGTACCGCTGCGGATCAGCTCGCCGCGTAGTTCCGCAGGAACAGCGCCTCCGCGACCGACAGCCGCTCCAGCTCGTCCGGGGAAACGCTCTCGTTCACCGCGTGGATCTGCGCCTCCGGCTCGTTCAGGCCGATGAGCAGGATCTCCGTCTGCGGGTACAGCGAGGCCAGCGTGTTGCAGAGCGGGATCGAGCCGCCCATGCCCGCCGACTGCATCTCCTGGCCCGGGTAGGCGACCGCCATGGCCTCGGCCATCGACGCGTACGCGGGGCTGGACGTGTCGGCGCGGAACGCCTGGCCCTGACCGATCTGCTCGGTGCTCACCCGCGCGCCCCACGGCGTGTGCGCCTCGATGTGCGCCTGCAGCAGCTTCGTCGCCTGGGCCGCGTCGACGCCCGGCGGCACCCGCAGGCTGACCAGCGCTCGGGCACCGGCCTGCACCGACGGCGTCGCGCCGACGACCGGCGGGCAGTCGATGCCGAGCACCGTGACGGCCGGACGCGCCCACACGCGGTCGGCGACGGTGCCGGAGCCGATGAGCTCCACCCCGTCGAGCACCTTGGCGTCCGCACGGAACGCCTGCTCCTCGTACTGCAGGCCGTCCCAGGCGAAGTCGCCCGCCAGGCCGTCGACGGTCGTCGAACCTTCCTCGTCCCGCAGCGAGTCCAGTACGCGGATCAGCGCCGCCAGCGCGTCGGGCGCCGCCCCGCCGAACTGTCCCGAGTGCAGGTTCCCTTCGAGGGTGTCCACCTGCACCCGTACGAGGGTCATGCCGCGCAGGGTCGCGGTGACCGTCGGCAGGCCCGCACGGAAGTTGCCCGCGTCGCCGATGACGATGGTGTCGGCGGTCAGCAGTTCCGGGTGCTCCTCGGCGTACCGCTCCAGACCCCCGGTGCCCTGCTCCTCCGAACCCTCGACGATCACCTTGACGTGCACCGGAACGCCGCCGTTCGCCTTCAGGGCGCGCAGGGCCAGCAGATGCATGACGACGCCGCCCTTGCAGTCGGCGCTGCCCCGCCCGTACCAGCGGCCGTCGCGCTCCACCAGCTCGAACGGCGGTGTCGCCCAGGACCCTTCGTCCAGCGGCGGCTGCACGTCGTAGTGCGCGTACAGCAGGACCGTCTTCGCGCCCTCGGGTCCGGGAAGGAAGCCGTACACCGACTGCGTGCCGTCCGGGGTGTCGAGCAGAGCGACGTCCTGGAAGCCCTCGGAGCGCAGCGCGTCGGCGATCCAGTTCGCGGCGCCCTCGCTCTCGCTTCTGGGGAATTGGTCGAAGTCCGCCACCGATTTGAAGGCGACCAGCTCGGTGAGCTCCGCCTTCGCCCGGGGCATGAGCGAGGCGACGGTCTCGGCGACCGGATTCGACGACATGGGCACGCTCCTCGTAGGTGCGACGTTGTACTTCTGTGTACAGATGATCGGGTGATGCGTATTGGTGTGCAGGACGCATACGCTGCCGATCCTCCCACAGCGGCCTGCGGCGATGCCCGCCGTAGGATGCGGGAGACAGGTGCGGCAGACGGCTGGACTGGGAGCAGTAGACCAACGTGAGCAGCGAGAACTCTTCGGCGGACGACGGGCGACGTACGGCGGACGACGGGCAGCAGGTGTGGGACGTCGTGGTCGTCGGCGCGGGACCGGCGGGCGCCTCGGCCGCCTACGCGGCAGCGGTCGCGGGACGCAGCGTCCTGCTGCTGGAGAAAGCCGAACTGCCCCGCTACAAAACGTGCGGCGGTGGCATCATCGGCCCCTCGCGCGACGCCCTGCCACCCGGCTTCGAACTGCCGTTCAGAGACCGGGTGCACGCGGTCACCTTCTCGATGGACGGCAAGTTCGCCCGCACCCGGCGGTCCCGGCACATGCTGTTCGGGCTGATCAACCGGCCGGAGTTCGACCAGCAACTCGTCGAGTTCGCGCAGAAGGCGGGCGCCGAGCTGCGTACGGGTGTCACGGTCTCGCGCGTCGAGCAGCACGGGTCGGCGGTGCCGGACCGGCGCACCGTCGCCGTGGTCCTGCAAGGCGGTGAGACCGTGCTGGCGCGTGCGGTGGTCGGCGCGGACGGCAGTGCGAGCCGGATAGGAGCGCACGTCGGGGTGAAGCTCGACCAGGTCGATCTCGGTCTGGAGGCCGAGATCCCGGTGCCGGAGACGGTCGCCGAGGACTGGCAGGGGCGCGTCCTGATCGACTGGGGCCCCATGCCCGGCAGTTACGGGTGGGTCTTCCCGAAGGGGGACACGCTCACCGTCGGCGTGATCTCAGCGCGCGGTGAAGGTGCCGCCACCAAGCGGTACTTGGAGGACTTCATCGCCCGGCTCGGCCTCGCCGGCTTCGAACCGGCCATCTCCTCGGGCCACTTGACGCGCTGCCGCGCCGACGACTCGCCGCTGTCACGCGGCCGGGTCCTCGTCTGCGGCGACGCGGCGGGACTGCTCGAACCCTGGACCCGGGAGGGCATCTCGTTCGCGTTGCGCTCCGGGCGACTGGCGGGCGAGTGGGCGGTCCGGATCGCCGAGGCGCACGACGCGGTGGACGCCCGCCGACAGGCCCTCAACTACGCCTTCGCGATCAAGGCCGGGCTCGGCATCGAGATGAGCGTCGGAAAGCGCCTGCTCGCGGCCTTCGAGCGTCGTCCCGGCATGTTCCACGCGGGACTCACCGGCTTGCGTCCGGTGTGGAAGGCCTTCACGGGGATCACCCGCGGCTCCACCACGCTCGGCGAGATCATCCGCTCCCACCCGATGGTCGGACGCGCCCTGACGGCGATCGACCGCGGGCCGCAGGCGGCGGACGGCGAGCAGGAGTAGGCGAACAGCCGGAGGGGAGCAGGAGGAGGGGAGCGGCGGTAGGGGAGGTGGCCGCCGTCGACCGCACTCGATCGTCGGCCGCCCTCGAACCTCGAACCTCGGCCCTCCCTCGATCCTCCGCCGCCTCGAAGGTGGGGCCGCCGAGGTGGAGGAGCGGCGGCGGCGACCGTCGTCAGCTCGTGACCGTGATCCGGAAGACCGGGTGGTCGGGAGCGATGCGCCGCAGCTCCTCGTCGGACGAGTCGGGGCCGACGCCGCCGAAGAACACCCCGACCTCGGCCTTCCAGCGCTTGAGGTAGGCGCGCAGCAGGGAGACCTTGTCGTCGTCGGCGACCTCGACGGCGGTGAAGGTGTCGACCTTCTTGCCGAGGCGCAGCTCGCCGGCGCCGGCCGCCCGCATGTTGTGCGTCCACTGGACATGTCCGCGAGGGGCCACGAGGTACTGCTCGCCGTCCACGGTAAGCAGGTTGACCGGCGTCGTGCGCCACTCGCCGCTCTTGCGGCCCCGGACGGCCAGGACGCGTGAACCCCAGACGCTGATGCCGCGCCTGGTCACCCAGGCCACGGCGCGGTTGAAGACGTTGACGGTGAACCAGCCCGGCTTCTGGACGTGTGTGGACACGGTGACCCCTCGAGATCTGTGATGAGAGCGCCGATCTCTTTTGTGAGCACCGCTCTCGCTTGAGAAGAGTCTGCATCAGATCGGTGATCCAATGCAAGAGCACTGCTCTCGTTTTTGTGCGCCGCTTTCCCCGGTGGGCGCTGATCCCGAAGTGGAGCACTGATCCAGATTCGGATCACTGCTCACTTTTGTGTGCACCGCTCTGGATTCGTGGGACACTGCTCCCCATGAGTACCGCGCGAGGGGCACGTGCCCGAGCCAGGATCGAGGTCACCGCCGCCATCAAGGAAGAGGCGCGCAGCCAGCTCGCCGCGGAGGGCGCCGCCAAGCTCTCGCTGCGGGCCGTGGCCCGTGAGCTCGGGATGGTCTCGTCCGCGCTGTACAGGTACTTCCCCAGCAGGGACGACCTGTTGACCGCGCTCATCATCGACGCCTACGACTCCCTGGGTGAGGCCGCCGAGTCGGCGCACGCCGAGGTGGCCGCCGCCGGTCCCCGCGAGCGCTGGATCACCGTGTGCGTGGCGGCTCGGCGCTGGGCGCTGGGGCATCCGCACGAGTACGCGCTCATCTACGGTTCCCCCGTCCCCGGGTACACGGCGCCGCAGGAGACGGTTCCGGCCGCCTCCCGGGTCGGCCTGCTCCTGATCGGCATCGTCCGGGACGCGTACCGGGGCAAGGGTGTGGCCCGTACGCCGCTGCCCGACGAACTGAAGGCCGAGGCGCAGCGGATCTCCGCCGATCTCGCGCCCGATCTGCCGCCCGAGGTGATCGTGGCGCTGGTGGCCGCGTGGGCACAGCTCTACGGGCTGATCGGATTCGAGCTGTTCGGCCAGTTCAACCGGGTCGTGGAGGACCGTGAACCGTTCTTCCGGCATGCCGTGGGCCGGCTCGCGCACGACGTGGGGCTCGTCCATCCGGAGCCGGGCGCGACCGCCGGCGGTACGCCTTCGTCGTAGGCCGGGACCACCTCCGGCGTGGGCCCGGGCTCACCGACGCCGTACTCCGCGGGGAGTACGGGTGATCACCTCGCCCGGCGGACGCCGTAGGAGTGTCCGTCCGTCTAGCGTGACGGTCATGGAAGAGCAGCACACGCCCGCGGGTCCGACGTGGGGCGGTCCACCGCGGCGGTGGCACGGGCCGCCCGGGTGGAGCCGGTGGAACGACGAGGAGCGCCGCGCGCGCTGGCCGTGGCGTTCCACGCTGCTGCTGACCGCGTTCGTGCTCCTCGGCTCCAACTTCGCGGCCCACGCCCAGCACGGCGACCGGCTCGCCCTGGACTTCTTCGCCAGGGCACTCCTCGTGGTGGGCTCCGGTCTGCTGCTCTGGCGGCAGCGGTACCCCGTGTTCGTCGTGTTCGGAACCGCTGCCGTCGCCCTGGTCTATTTGGCCGCGGGATACCCGTACGGTCCGGTCTTCCTTCCTGTCGCCGTCGGCTGCTTCAGCGCCGTGGTCGCCGGGCACCGCCGGGCCGCCTGGACGGCGGTCGGCCTGCTGTGGGCAGGGCATCTCGTGGTGGCCCACTGGCTGTACCGCGGACTGCCTCCGACGGGCGACGGCCCCCCTTCCTGGATGCAGGAGATCGGCATCGCCACCTGGGTCGTGGCGGTGCTGGCGCTGTCGGAACTGGTCCGGGTGCGCCGTGAGCAGTGGGCCCGCGACCGCGCGGAGCGCGCGCAGGCCGCCCGGCGGCGCGCGGACGAGGAGCGGCTGCGGATCGCCCGAGAACTGCACGACGTGCTGGCGCACAGCATCTCGGTGATCAACGTCCAGGCGGGCGTCGGCCTGGCGCTGCTGGACTCCGACCCCGAGCAGGCGCGTACGGCGCTCACCACCATCAAGGCGGCCAGCAAGGAGGCGCTGGGCGAGGTCCGCCAGGTGCTCGACACGCTGCGCGCACCCGGTGAGGCGCCGCGCGCGCCCGCGCCGGGGCTGGACCGGCTCCCCGAACTGGTCGAGCAGGCGGCGGACGCCGGTCTGACGGTCGAGATCGAGGGCGAGGTCCCGACGCCGTCGCCCGGCACGGATCTCGCCGCGTTCCGCATCGTCCAGGAGGCGCTCACCAACGTCGTACGGCATTCGGGTTCGCGCCGCGCGCGCGTGCGGCTCGATCACGCGGAGGGCGCGCTGCGACTGCGGATCGACGACGACGGGCCGGCCACCGGCGTGGACGCGGGCGGCAGCGGCAATGGGCTCGCGGGTATGCGGGAGCGGGCGGCGGCACTGGGTGGCACGATCGAGGCGGGTCCGCGCGACGACGGAGGGTTCCGGGTGCTGGCCGTACTGCCGTGGAAGGTCAAGGAGGACCGGTGATCCGCGTACTGCTCGCCGACGACCAGTCACTGGTCAGGGCCGGCTTCAAGGCGCTTCTCGACGCGCAGCCGGACATCGAGGTGGCCGGAGAGGCCGCCGACGGCGAGGAAGCGGTGCGCGCCGTCCGTGAACTGCGTCCCGACGTCGTCCTGATGGACATCCGGATGCCCCTGCTGGACGGCCTCGCCGCCACGCGCCGCATCACCGGCGATGCGGACCTGAAGGAGGTCAAGGTGGTCATGCTCACCACCTTCGAGCTCGACGAATACGTCTTCGAGGCCATCCGTTCCGGTGCTTCCGGCTTCCTGGTCAAGGACACCGAGCCCGAGGAACTGCTGCGGGCGGTACGGGCGGTGGTCGAGGGCGACGCCCTGCTCTCGCCCGGGGTGACGCGCCGGCTGATCTCCGAGTTCGCGGCCCGTTCCAAGGAACCCGAGTCCGCCGGGTCGCTCGCCGAACTCACCGAACGGGAGAGGGAGGTGATGGCCCTGGTCGGCATCGGCCTCTCGAACGACGAGATCGCCCGCCGCCTGGTCGTCAGCCCGCTCACGGCCAAGACCCATGTCAGCCGGACGATGGTGAAGCTGGGGGCCCGCGACCGGGCCCAACTGGTCGTGCTGGCCTATGAGTCGGGGTTGGTGCGACCGGGCTGGCTGGGCTGAGGCTCCGCTTCGTCGGGGAAGCGGAACAGTACGGTGGCCACCCGTAGGGCGAAGAGGACGGCGGCCAGGCCGGCCCCCGCGGTGACGAGGGCCCGTACCGTGCCGTGCGACAGGTCCAGGAAGAGGGCGGGCCCGCTGACGACCCCGAAGGCGACCGCCGCGACGAACGCCGCGCTGGCCAAGGCGTATCCGATCTCGACAGTGGCCGCGTCCCGCTGCGCCTGGGTGCGCCGAGCGCGTGTCCCTTGCGTGTGGGCGCGGTAACTGTCGGCGCTCTCCCCGTTGTTGCTCATGCGTCGAGTCAACAGGCTTGCGCCCGGCGGGGCAAGGACCCGCCGGGCGCGTGCGTCGGAAGCGTCCCCTAGTCGCGGACGGCGACACGCTCCGACTCCGACTCCGCCGCCTTCCGGACGGACTGGGCGACGACGACGGACTCCTGAGGGCGTCGTGTCCGCAGGCCGGGCAGAGTGATCAGCAGCCCCACGAAGGCGATGCCGGTCACCACCATCAGGCCGGGCCGGTAGCTGTCGAGAACGTCCTGGGGCGAGGAGCCCTCGGAGGAGTTGGCGGTGACGACCGCCGTCACGACCGCGAGGAAGATCGCGCCGCCGACCTGCACGGAGGTGTTGAGCAGGCCCGAGACCATGCCCTGCTCGTGGTCGTCGACGCCGTTGGTCGCCTGGATGTTGAGGGACGGGAAGACCAGGGCGCACGCGGCGCCGATCAGCAGCATGGTCGGCAGGATGACCGCCGCGTAGACCGGGTCGAGGTCGACGCGGAGGAAGAGCGCGTATCCGACGACCATCAGGGCGAAGCCCGTCGCGATGAGCCGGGGTGTGCCGAACCGGTCGACGATGGCCCCCACCTTCGTGGAGGACAGCGCCACCAGCGCGCCGGCCGGCAGGAAGGCGAGCGCGGTGTGCAGGGCCGACCAGCCCAGCAGCGACTGCATGTACAGCGTCACCAGGAACTGGAATCCGACGTACGAGCCGAAGAACGCCATCGCGCCGAGCTGGGCCCGGATCTGGCTGCCGGAACGCAGGACGCCGAGCCGGATCAGCGGGCTCGGGCTGCGTCGCTCGACGCCGACGAAGACGGTGAGCAGTACGGCGACGGCGAGGAAGGACAGCAGGGTGCGGGCCGATCCCCAGCCGGCCTCGGGCGCTTGGACGACCGTGAAGACGAGCAACAGCATCGAAGCGGTGCCGAGGATGGCGCCCGGGATGTCGTAGCCGCGGTGGTCCTTCTCGCGCTCGCTGCGCGGGATGAGCTTCAGGCCCGCGAACAGGGCGACGACGGCGATGGGCGCGGGAAGCAGCATGGTCAGCCGCCAGCTCGCCTCGGTGAGCAGACCGGACAGGACCAGGCCCATGGAGAAGCCGGTGGCCGCGCAGGTGGTGTAGATGGAGAGCGCGCGGTTGCGCAGCGGGCCCTCGGCGAAGGTCGTGGTGATGATCGACAGGCCCGCGGGCGCGGTGAACGCGGCGCTCAGGCCCTTGATGAAACGGCTGGCGATCAGCAGCGGGCCCGAGTCGACGAGCCCGCCGAGCAGCGAGGCGAGCGCGAACACTCCGAGGGCCACCAGGAAGACCTGGCGGCGGCCCAGCAGGTCGGCCGTGCGTCCGCCGAGGAGGAGCAGCCCGCCGTAACCCAGGATGTAGCCGCTGACGATCCATTGAAGTGTCGAGGTGGAGAGGTCGAGTTCGGAGCCGATGGACGGCAGTGCGACGCCGACCATCGACACGTCCAGCGCGTCCAGGAACATCGCGGCGCAGAGCACGAGCAGGGTGCCCCACAGACGGGGGGTCCAGCGTCCCTGGGGCGCGGGGTGGGTGAGCGGAGAGGTCATGGGTCCGACAGTACATGCACATGCATTCAATGCAAGCGCATTTAATTCCGATGCAACAAAGTCGATTCTTTGCTACGGTGCGGGCATGGCGGCGAAGAATGCCGAGCAAGGGCTCGTGGACCAGTGGCGCGACATCCTCGCGGTGCACGCCCGCACCCTCTGTGAGCTCGACCGCGAACTGCATCGACACGGCCTGGGCGCCAGCGACTTCGAGGTCCTCGACGTGCTGGCGGAGGGCACCGCGGCGGACGGCGGCCCCTCCTACCGTGTCCAGGAGATCGCCGAGCGCGTCCACCTCAGCCAGAGCGCCCTGTCCCGGCTGATCGGCCGCCTCGAGAAGGACGGTCTCGTGACGCGCGGAATGTGCCCGGAGGACCGGCGGGGTGTGCGCGTGTGCATCACGTCGAAGGGGCGTGAACTGCACGGCGAGGTGAAGCCGTTGCAGCGCGCGGTCCTCACCCGGATGCTGGCGGGCGGCCCGGCGGCCTCCTGCGAGTGACCGGGCGGTCCCGCCGCCGTGGTCGCCAGGGCGGCCCGTTTCAGGCCGGGCGAGGGGCCACGGCCGTGCGTTCGGGCGCGAGGGGAGCCACGGCCCTCCGGTTGCGGGCGCCCAGGCCACTCGTCGGCCGTCTCCGGGCGCCCCGGACCCCGGCTTCGGGCGCCCAGCACCCGGCTTCGGCTATCAGCTCCAGGTGATTCCGGACGTCTCCCGCCACAGGCCGGCGAGCGAGGGGTCCCCCGTCACGCTCGGGAACGGCACACGGTTCCACAGCGCCAGGTAGAGCCGAGCGGCCGGACCTGCCAGCTCACAGTCCACCTCCGCATGTACGTCCACCTGGGCGTGCTCCCCGCGTTCGCTGAGCGGCGGCCGGGACGAGAGCCGTACGGTCCACACGGCGTCCGGGCGGTCGGTGGCGCGCACGCGCAGCACGCGAGGCTCCTCGGTACGCACCCTGCTCCTCGAGCGCCCGTGGAACCCGCGCAGCAACTCGTCGATCCCGTCGACCGCGACGTCCGTTGGGATCACGGTCGCCTCCCCGCCGAGCGCCGATTCGGCGTCGACCCTGTGCACGGTGGTCTCGTGCGCCTGCCTGCGCGCCCAGAAGGCGAGTGGCGAGGGCGCGGGCAGGAAGCTCCAGCACCGCAGGTCCGGCGAGGCGCCCGCCAGGGTGTCCACGAGCGTTCGGTGCCCCTCCTTGAACCAGGTCAGCAGCTCGTCCTCGTCGAGATCCGGCAGTCCGCCGTCGGGGTGGTACGAGGTGTATTCCTCCGCGACGAACGCGGTGGCCCAGCGGTGGACCATGCCCGTGTGCCGCACCAGATCCCTGACCTGCCAGCCGGGACAGGTCGCGACCTTGGCCTCGACACCCGCCTCCACCGCGGCCGCGACCAGCAACCGGCCTTCCCTGTCCAGGGTTTCCACGAATTCCGGAATCTCCATGCCGCGAGTGTGCCGGATGCGGGGCCGTCGGGGGAGTAGGGGGCGGCGGAGCGGGGAGCCTGGCGCTCCGCCCTCACCCGACTTCTTGAGACCGACACCTCTACGGCCGGTCGTGCCGCTTATCTCGTCCTGAACGAGGCGTGGCCCTGGTAGGCCCTGGCCTTCTGCGTCGGCCTCGCCTGCGCATCGGGGGCGCGTCCGCCGCCCTGGCCGCGGCGTCCCTGGCAGTGGCTGTCACCGCCTGCTGCGCGGTATACGCCACCGCACACGCGGTGCTGATCCACCGGCCGCAGCGGCGGGAAAGGTAACGCCACGGCGCGATGTCGTCGGGGTCGGCCAGGTTGCGCGGACGACTGAAAAGGATCCGCTCGGGCGGCCGCCGACGCCCCGTCAGGACGTAACAGGCCAAGGACCTTTGCGTCCATGGGTCTCCTCTTCCAACCCCCGTGACCTGCGGCGAAAGTAGTTCCTGCCACCGGGCGTCACACCCGAGACATCCTTCACAGCTGCACCTGCAGGGCAGCTGTCTGGGCCGGGGAAATGCCTTCGCCCGCTCGACTCACATGCCGCAGGAGACACCATGAAGCTGAGCCATGCCATCCGCCGTACCACCGCCGCCGCGGTCGCCGTCGGCGCGATGTCCCTCGGACTGGTCGCGATCACCGGCGGCGCCGCACACGCCGTCGCCTCGTGCACCGGCAACGTGTCGATCTACGGCACACTGTCCGACGGCCGGCTGACGTACACGCAGATCGAGCCGAACACCGGCGACCGCGTCAAGACGCTCATCGGCCCGAACCTCGGCTTCACGCCCAAGGCGATGGCGACCCTCAACTTCAACACCGTCCTGGTCACCTCGACCACCGGTGACCTCTACCGGGTCGACGTGCAGACCAACAACACATCCCTCGCGGTCGCGGGCGTCGTCAAGATCTGGGACGGCGGCTGGACCTTCGACAAGATGGTCTACGACGGCGCCGGCCATCTCTACGGGACGGTCGACGGACAGCTCCACCAGTACTTGGTGTCGCAGGACAAGCCCTCGGGGTCGGCCCACATAGGCCAGCACGTCGTGATCGACACCGGCTTCGTCCTCAAGACGCTGGCCGCCGCGGGCGACGACCGCATCATCGCCTCGACCTCGGACGGCCGACTGCTCAGCTACAAGATCAACGGCGTGAACGACTGGGACCGCTCGGTCCTGAAGTCGAGTGGCTGGTCGGCGGTGGACTCGCTCTCCTCGCCGGGTGGAGGCCTCTACTACGGCCGTACCGGCGGCGGCATGTACTGGTACCACGACTCGGACCCGACCGACGGTGACGGCAGCGACATCGCCTACCACCCCAACGACCCGGTGGACGCGTCCGGTTGGACCCAGACCCTGTTGTCGGCCTACGCGGACAACTGCGCCTACGTGGCACCGGCCCCGCCGAAGTCCGTGCAGGGCGGCACGATCTACCGCAACGAGGTCATGACCCGGGCCAAGGACTGGTACAACCGCAACGTCCAGTACAGCCAGACCGCCTACGCCACCGACATCGAGGGCGACGACTCCTATCGCACCGACTGCTCCGGCTTCGTCTCCATGGCCTGGCACCTCACCACCTCGCTGACGACCGAATCCCTCCCCAGCGCGGGTACGCAGATCTCCAAGGCCGACCTCAGGCCCGGTGACGCGCTGAACGACTACTCCGAGCACGTGGTCCTCTTCGCGGGCTGGAAGGACCAGGACGCGGGCACCTTCTACTACTACTCCGAGGGCAGCCCGTCCTCGGACATGAACTACTCGACCGCGAACGTCTACAGCGGCACCATCGACAGCCACCCGGCCTCGTCGTACATCGCCCTGCGCTACGACAAGATCGCCTGACGCCCCTCCCGCTTCCTCGAAGGCCCCGCCGGTTCCCGGCGGGGCCTTCGAGGCGTCCGTGGCCCCCCACCGGCCGAGGCGGCGGACCTCACCACCGTGCCCGCCAGGGCCGAGGGCCGCATTCCTGGCGGTGCGGAGCCGGCCGGGGCTGGGCGGGGCGGTGCGGAGCCGGCCGGGGTGGCGCCGTACTCGGCAGACGCTCGCAGCGCGTCCGACGCGGGCTGGGCTCCCACCGTCGACCACACCGCCGAGTCCGGCGGGGCTTCCCGGGCTGACTTGTGAGCAACGTCGTCGGCGGTGCCCGGGGTCGTGCCGGGCCTCGTGCACACCACCTCCTCGGCCGACACGCCCCGGAGACCGTCACCTCCGGTTCGCGGTCGACGCGAGCTGTTCGACGTGCCGGGCGGTCGCCGGTAGCAGGGGAGCGGGGAGCGGGGAGCGGGGAGCGGGGAACGGGGGATCGCCGGAACCCTGCTCACGGTGAAGCTCGGGGTGGGCTCCATGGACTCGTCGAGGGACGAGTGGATCCGTGTCATGGAAGGCCGCCGAACTCCGTGGGCCCATGCCAAAGGGCGGCGCCCCCTCGGTCCGAGGGGGCGCCGCCCTTTTCAAGTCCTTCGGTGTCAGTACCAGTTGTTCGCCTGCCAGAAGTTCCACGCGTTGCAGGGGGAGCCATAGCGGCCGTCGATGTAGCTCAGACCCCACTTGATCTGGGTGAGAGGGTTTTCCCTCCAGTCGTCACCGGCGACGTCCATCTTGGTCGCGGGGAGCGCCTGCGGGATGCCGTAGGCGCCGGAGGAGGAATTCGTCGCGTTCCAGCGCCAATTGCTCTCGTGGTCCCAGAGCGTCTCCAGGCAGGCCCACTGCGCGGAGGTGGCCCAGGAGGCGTCCTTGTTGTTCATCATCTGCCTGCCGGCGGCCTTGACCTCGGTGATGTCGTCCCGGTCGACCGTCTCCGTGGTGGTGGTGCAGGTGTACGTGACCGGCTGGGCGGACAGCAGTTTCTGCGTCCAGCCGCTGGTGTTGACCGGGTCGTCGAGGTGGTACGAGATGTCGGAGCCGGAACCGTCGGTCGGGTTGGCGTCCTTGTACCAGTACATGGCGCCGGTGGACAGGCGCCCGTAGTAGAGGCCGGCGCCGGGCGAGACGAGCTGGTTGAAGCCGGACCAGCCGGAGGACTTGAGGGCGTTGCTCTTCCAGGAGCCTGCGCCCGCTACGGAGTAGTCGAGCAGCCGTCCGTCCTCGGTGGTGGCGCTGAGCCGGTCGTCGCCGGTGGCGGTGAGGGTCTTCAGGACGAACCCGGAGTCGATCTCGGTGCGCACGCCGATGTGCTGGGAGCCGGCCGGCTTGTCCTCGGTCACGTTGTACCGCAGCAGCAGCCCGGCGGCGGTGGTGCCGTAGAGGTGGCCGTGGCCGTCGTAGGTGAGCTTGTCGTGGGTCCAGCCGCTGTCGGCGATCTTCACCGGTGCGTTCAGCAGGGCGAGGCTGGTGTTGTTGGTCCTGATGTCGACGCGGTAGAGGGCGCCGGAGGTCGACGTCACCAGGACCGTGTTGAAGTTGAGGGTCGCCATGGCCTTCGGCTCGAAGCCGAGGTCCGGCCCGACGAGCACCTTGGCGAGATCTCCGGTGGCCGGGTTGATCTGGCTGAACGTCAGCCTGCCGTCGTCGAGCACGCCGTAGATGTTGACCCCGCCCGAGCAGGTGGTGGCCGCTTCGGCGGTCGGGGCGGTCACGGTGAGGAGTGCGGTGCCGAGAGCACCGGCTGTCAGCAGACCCGCGATTCTCCGGCCGTTCTTGCGGATGTTCTTCACTTTTCGGTCCCCCGGGGGCGGTTGTGGTCGGTCGGGCAGGCGTCGGACGGTGGCCGAACGGCCGGTGCGCGGACGTCGGCCGCGGCGAGTGGCTGTTACGGGAGAGGGGCGTACGTGTGCGGAACAGGACGGCGCTGGGGGCGGCCTACTGCCAGCCGGCGTCCGTCGGGGCGACCTGCCAGCCGGCGTCGGCGACGACGACGGAGGCCGGGACCGTGGCCGCCGTGGACCGGAGCGTGATCACCGGGGCGGCGAGAGCCGCGGCGACGATGAGGGAGGAGACCGCGGCGACCTTGGCGATTCGGGTGCGAAGCATGGCTGTTTCCGTTCCTTCCAGGGATGAGTTGCGGTGTCCGGCCCGCTGTCGCGTCCCGCGGTGACGCTCGGCTCGGCCGGTGATCAATAGGTTCGCCGCAGCTCATGTCCGTGAAAAGAGTTCAGGGATGGACGGAAAGGGCCTTGGACTGATGCGTCCACGCGGGCCGCTTCAGTCCACCCTGTGCGGTGCGAAGGCCAGCGGCATCAGCGGCACCCCCGCGCCGGTCAGGCGCGCCGTGGCCAACTGTGGTACATCGCACAGCAGTCGATGGCAGACCCGTACCGCACGCTCCTCCGCCTCATCCAGTGACTCGGTCAACAGATAGAAGCCGAGCGTGAGGTGGGAGGGAGGGGTGGGGTGCACGGCAACGTGCTCGACGAGGTCTCGGGAGACGATGGCCGATCGCACCAACGCCCTGATGTTCTGCGGCAGTTCTTCGCCGGAGGGTAGTTCCAGATGCGTGTGGACCAGGTACATGCGCCCCAGAGTCTCAACCGAAGGTGTGAGCAAGTCACCTTGTGGAATGGACGGTTGAGGCCATGACCGGTTCCGTCCTGCCCCCGTGACGATCCCCGGCAGCTCTGCAAAGATCATCGACGAACAGGGGATGCTGTGTGCAGGAAACTGGGGGGAACCAGATGCTGACCGCTCTCGGGCTCGACTCCGTCGCGGAGACGGTGTACCGCGCCATGCTCAGACACCCGGCCGCCGGTGTCGCGGCCCTTGCCGAGGACGTGGGGCTGTCCGGAGAAGAGGTGCGCGACGCCCTCGACACGCTGAGCGAGCTGGCGCTGGTGCGCCCCGCGGCCGGGGACGCGGGCAGACTCAGGGCGGTGTCCCCGGACATCGGCATGGAGATCCTGATGGGCCGTCAACAGGCCCAGCTGGCGGCCCATCAGCAGCGGCTCGAAGCCTCGCGGGCGGCCGCGGCCCAGCTCATCTCCGAGTACGCCGAGCTCCGTCCCGCCACCAGTCATCCCGGGGTGGAGCAACTGGTCGGCCTCGACCAGATACGCGACCGGCTGGCCGTGCTCACCCGAGAGGTGCGCGAGGAGTTCCTGACCTTCGCCCCGGGCGGGCCGCAGACCGCGGAGAACATGGCCGCCTCCCGGCCGCTCAACCAGGATCTGCTCGGCCGCGGGGTGCGGATGCGCACGATCTACCTCGACAGCGTGCGCACCAACCGGCCCACCGTCGAACACGCCACGTGGCTGGCCGGACTGGGCGGCCGGATCCGGACGACTCCGTCCCTGCCGACCCGGATGATCCTCATGGACCGGGTGACCGCCATGATCTCGGTCAGCAGCGACGACACCGCCGCGGGCGCCGTCCTGCTGACCGGCCAGGGCACGCTCACCGCGCTGTGCGCGCTCTTCGAGACCACCTGGGAGGCCGCCCGGCCGCTCGGTGAGGCCGTCCCCACCGACCCGAACGGGCTCACCGGCCAGCAGGCGACCGCCCTCCGTCTCCTGGCAGAGGGGCACACCGACGAGGCGATCGCGAAACGGCTCGGGGTGTCGCACCGCACGGCCCGGCGGATCGCCTCCGAACTGATGGACCGCCTCGACGCGCGAAGCCGCTTCGAGGCCGGCGTACGCGCCGTCCAGCAGGGCTGGTTGCCGGTCCGCCCCTGAACCGCGGTCCAGGGGACGAGGCGGGACGACCGCTTCCGGGGCGGCTGAGGCGCTGGGTCCGCCGGCGCGGCTCGCGTGCGGGGATCGTTCTTCGGGTGGGGGTCGGAGTTCGGGCCTTCGTGGATGGAGCCGGTGCGGGCCGGCGGAGAGGCGAAGGGCTCCGCGGAGCCGCCGGGGCAGCGCTCGGGGCCCCGTGCCTCGGGGCCCCGAGCCTCCTCATCCCACCGCGGCCCGGCGCGTCGCGAATCCGATGAGGGCGGCCACGGCCGCCAGTGCCGCGACGCTCGTGAGCGCCGTCGGCAGGGAGTACCAGTCGGCCATGAACCCGATCGCGGGCGGCCCGAGCAGCATGCCCCCGTAACCGAGGGTGGAGGCGATGGCGACCCCGCCCGCTCCGGCGAGGGCTCCGGCTCGCTCGACCGCGACAGGGAAGATGTTGGCGAGGCCGAGCCCGGTGACGGCGAAGCCGAGCAGAGCGGCCCAGGTGGAGGGCGCGAGCGAGCCGAGCAGCATGCCGAGCGCGGCCGTCGTGCCGCCCGCCACCAGGGTGCGGGTCCGGCCGAGCCGTTCGAGCAGTGCCGTCCCGCTGAGGCGGCCGATCGTCATGGCCAGGGCGAAGCACGAGTAGCCGGCGGCGGCGATCCCCGGGTGTGCTTCCAGATCCTGCTCCAGGTGGAGCGCGCCCCAGTCCGCGAGAGCGCCTTCGCCGTACGCCGTGCACAGGGCGATCAGGCCGAAGACGACGACCAGACCACGGGTACGGCCGTCGAGACGCGCTCGCGCCGGGCTCCCGTCGCTCCGTGGGCGGTCCGGTGCCGCGGGGGCGTCCTGCCGCCGCAGCGCGCGTCCCGCGACGGCGGTCACGAGCAGGCCGAGGACGGCGATGCCGAACAGATGGCGCGTCGGTGACAGATGCGCGGCCACCAGCCCCCCGAGCCCCGCCCCGAGCATGCCGCCCAGGCTGTACGCCGCGTGGAAACTGGGCATCACCGGGCGCCGCAGCGCGGCCACGAGATCGACGGCCGCGCTGTTCGCGGCGACGTTCATACCGCCGTACGCGGCGCCGAAGAGCAGCAGGACGAGGCCCAGGGCCGGTACCGAGTGGGTGAGCGGGGGCAGGATGACGCTCAGGGACAGCAGCACGCCGCAGACCACGGTCACCGGGTGACTGCCGAACCGTCGGCAGAGCCGCCCCGTCAGCATCATGGTGATCACGGCACCGGCGGAGACGCCGAGGAGAGCGAGACCGAGAGCGCCGGCGGAGGCACCGGTCTGGTGCTTGATGGCGGGGATGCGGACGACCCAGCCGGCGAAGACGAATCCGTCGAGGGCGAAGAACGCGGTGAGGACGACGCGGAGTCGGGTGAGGGAGCGGTCCGGCACAACGCTGTGCGGGCTGGTTTTGTTTATTAGCGGCACAAACTCACGTTAGACGGGTGCCCGGCTCAGGGCAAGGGAAGCGTTGGACGGGTGCAGCGCTGCGGCGCGAAGGGCGTACGAGAGCGGTGGCGGGTCGGAGCGTGCCGGACGGGGCACCACGAAGGAACGGGGCGACCGGGACCCCGATCAGAGGGGATTCCCTGTCGCCCCGCGGCCCGGCGTTCGCCGTCCCACCGGCCCGGACGGCGAACCACGCGCTGCTTCCGGCTCAGACCGCCGGAGCCGGGTACGTCGGGTACTCCACGCCGGAGACGTGCTGGACGACCCGGATGACCTGGCAGGAGTAGCCGAACTCGTTGTCGTACCAGAGGTAGAGGATCGCGTTGTCGCCGTCGACCTTGGTGGCGCCGGCGTCGACGATCGAGGCGTGACGCGAGCCGATGAAGTCGCTCGAGACCGCGTCGGGGGCGCTGATGAAGTCGATCTGGCGCTTGAGCGGCGAGGTCAGCGAGACGTTGCGGAGGTAGTCGAGGACCTCCTCGCGGGTGGTCTCGCGGCCCAGACGCAGGCTGAGGATCGCGATCGAGACGTCCGGCACCGGGACGCGGATCGAGCTGCCCGTGATGGGCGCCTTCAGGTCGGGCAGCGCCTTGGCGACCGCGGAGGCGGCACCCGTCTCGGTGATGACCATGTTGAGCGGCGCGGAGCGGCCTCGGCGGTCGGAGCTGTGGTAGTTGTCCAGCAGGTTCTGGTCGTTGGTGAACGAGTGGACGGTCTCCACGTGGCCGCGCAGAACGCCGTACTCCTCCGCCATCGCCTTCAGCGGCGGCACGATCGCGTTGGTGGTGCAGGAGGCGCAGGACAGGATCTGCTCGTCCGGCTTGATCGTGTCGTGGTTGACGCCGTGCACGATGTTCGGGACGTCGCCCTTGCCCGGCGCGGTCAGGACGACCTTGTCGATGCCGGGGCGCAGGTGGTTCGAGAGGCCCTCGCGGTCACGCCACTTGCCCGTGTTGTCGACGAGGATGGCGTCCTTGATCCCGTACGTCGTGTAGTCGACCTCGGACGGGTCGTTGGCGTAGATGACCTTGATCTCGTTGCCGTTGGCGATGATCGTGCTGTTCGCCTCGTCGACGGTGATCGTGCCCTGGAACTGCCCGTGGATGGAGTCGCGGCGCAGCAGCGAGGCGCGCTTGACGATGTCCTGGTCCCCGCCCTGGCGTACGACGATGGCGCGCAGTCGCAGGCCGTTGCCGGAGCCGGTCTTCTCGATGAGCAGGCGGGCGATGAGGCGGCCGATGCGGCCGAAGCCGTAGAGGACGACGTCGCGTCCCTCGCGGCGCTCGATCTTGTTGTCTCCCATGGCGCCGGCGACGGCCAGGGCGGTGAACTCCTCGACCGACAGACCGCGGTCGTCGGCCCGGTACGTCGCGGCGAGCATGCCGAGATCGATCTGGGACGGGCCGAGGTCGAGCGTGGTGAGCGCCCGCAGGAACGGCAGGGTGTCGGTGACCGAGAGCTCCTCGCCGGCGATCTGACGGGCGAAGCGGTGGGTCTTGAGGATGCTCACCACCGACTTGTTCACCAGGGAGCGGCTGTGCAGGAGGATCGTGACGTCCTGCTCCCGGTGCAGCCTCCCGATGATCGGGATCATCGACTCCGCGATCTCTTCGCGGGTCTTCCAGTTGGTGAACGCGTCGTCGTTGACAGTCACAGAATCATCTTTCGAGCTAGGTGGCGCTCATATGCTAACCGGCCCTCGTTCCGATCGTTCACGTGGTGTCCACTCACACGGAACGCGGCGTCGGCGGGGGCCGTTCGCGGCCTCGGATTCCGCCCCTCCATGGGGGCTCGCCGTGGGCCTCACGATGTCGTCCACCAGTACGACAAAGCCCCTGTCTTCCGACCTGGGCTCATTCGTTGCGGTAGGCACCCTTGACAGCGTGCGTACTGTTTCGCGACGTTTGAGCCCCCGCCGATTGGCTCGGATCTCGGTGCTCGACCGGGAGACGAGTCCATGCGCGGTGCGGGACGGCGGAAATCAGAAGAGTGGCAGGACGCGGACAGCGCGTCATGGGGGGAGCTGTCGCCCATGCGATCCAGCAGCAAAGATCCACACGCCCTACTGGCCTGTGCTGTGACCGGTACGTTCCTCGCAGCGCCCACGGAAGGGTGGTTGATCTGAGGTGGAGATCACGATCCACAGACTCGACGGCTTGAGCGTCCAGCTGCGCGAGGCCTGGCACCGGGCGATGGACGAGTCGCCCGAGTACGCCAATCCGTTCCTGGCGCCGGAGTTCGCGACGGGGGTCGGCAGATACCGGAGCGGTGCGCAGGTCGCTGTCCTGCGCGAGGACGGGGAGCCCGTCGGATTCCTGCCGTACGAGCGCAACGTCTTCGGCGTCGGCAGAGCCATCGGCCTCGGACTCTCCGACTGCCAGGCCCTGGTGCACAGACCCGGGGTCACCTGGGACGCACCGGAGGTGCTGCGCGCCTGCGGGATGTCCATCTTCGAGTTCGACCATCTCGTCGAGGAGCAGAAGCCGTTCGGACGCTATGTGACGGGCACGTTCGCCTCCCCGGTCGTCGACCTGAAGCCGGGGGACAGCGGCTACCCGGAGTGGCTGCGCGGCGCCTACCCGGGGCAGGCCAAGACGACCCTGAAGAAGGAACGGCGGCTCGGGCGTGACGTGGGCGAGGTGCGGTTCGTCTTCGACGAGCGCGACCCGCGCATGCTGCGCACGCTCATGCGGTGGAAGTCCGCCCAGTACCGCAGGACGGGACGCATGGACCGCTTCGCGCGGCCCTGGATCGTCGATCTGGTGAACCACCTGTTCGATGTCCGCGAGGAGCACTTCACCGGCGTGCTGTCCGTGCTCTACGCGGGGGACCGGCCGGTCGCCGCCCACTTCGGACCCCGGTCGCGCACGGTGCTCGCGGCCTGGTTCACCGCGTACGACCCCGAGTTCCACCGGTACTCGCCCGGGCTGATGATGCACCTGCGGACCGCCGAGGCGGCCAGTCGGCACGGCGTGAGCCTGCTGGATCTGGGGCGCGGGGACAAGGAGTACAAGGACTGGCTCAAGACCCGCGAACTGCGCGTGGGGGAAGGGTTCGTGGCCCGCCCCCATCCGGTGGCGGCGGCCCACCGGATGTGGCGCAGGCCCGTGCGCGGTCTGCGGAACACGGTCCTCGCCCATCCGACGCTGCGTGACCCGGCGGACCGCCTCCTCAAGACCGTCGGCACGCTGCGCGCGTCGCACCGCGCTCAAGCCGGCGGAGCGGGACCCGGGGAACGCTGACCGGGCGGCGCGGCAACCCCAGGGAGTGGGATTTTCGAGGCCGTACGGCACGGCGAGCCGTACGGCGCAGCGAGGTGTCCCTCGGGCGCGCCTCGAGAGCGGCCGTGCCTGGAGGCGGCCGTGCCTGGAGGCGGCCGCCCGAGGAGCGGGCGCGGCTGTGCGGCGCGGTTCGGCGCCGCTTGCTGAGATCCGGCCCTCGGGTGTGGGGCCTTTTTCGGGTGGAGAGGGGCCCGCGGGCGTCCACACCGGCTCGCGGTCGCGCCTGGGTGTCAGGTCGGGCCCGGGGAACGGAGAGACGAGAGGCGGAACCACACGCCCATGACGGGCGCGGGCGATGGCCCCGGAGGCAAGCCATCGCTCCGAAGTCAGGCGATGGCCCCGAAGTCGGGCGATCGCTCCGAAGTCAGGCGATGACTCCGAAGGCAGGCCATGGCTCCGAAGGCAAACGATGGCCACGAAGTCAGGCGATGACCTCGAAGCCGGGCGACGGCCTCGAAGCCGGGCGACGGCCTCGGTGTCATACGGCGATGACCTCGATGCCCGCCTCCTCGAACCGCCCGATCGCCTCCGGCCCCGCCGCCACGTCAGTGACGAGCGTGCCCACCGACTCGGCCGCGCAGATACGGGCGAACGCGCGCTGTCCCAGCTTGCTGGAGTCGGCGGCGACGATCACGCGCTCGGCCCGCTCGCACAGGAGGCGGTTGATCGCGGCCTCCGCCTCGTCGTGGGCGGCCGCGCCGTGCGTGGCGTCGAACGCGACCACGCCGAGCACCGCGACATCCAGGGTGATCTGCCCGAGTACGCCGTCCGCGAGCGGCCCGATGAGCTCGTAGGACTGTGGGCGCGCGACCCCGCCGGTCACCACGATCTTGAACTGGGGACGCACGGCGAGTTCGTTCGCGATGTTCAGCGCGTTCGTGACGACGGTCAGCGCGGGGGAGCCCGAGGCCAGATCCGGGCGTACGGCCAGGGCGCGGGCCACCTCGGTCGTCGTGGTGCCGCCCGTCAGGCCCACCGCCTCGCCGGGGGCGATGAGGTCGGCCACCGCCTTCGCGATGCGCTGCTTCTCCGAGGCGTGGCGGGCGGTCTTGTAGCGCAGCGGCAGTTCGTAGGAGACGCCGTGCACGACCGCGCCGCCCCGGGTGCGCACGAGCATCTGCTGCTCGGCGAGCTGGTCGAAATCGCGCCTGATCGTCGCCGCCGAGACCTCCAGCTGCGTCGCCGCTTCCTCGACATCCAGGCGGCCCCGCTCCACGAGCAGTTCCAGCAGCGCCTTCCAACGGGCGTCGCGCGACATCCGCACCCTCCAGTCCTCGATCTTCCGCGACCCTAGCGCACCCCACCTCCGCTCGAATGCTTGATTGTGCTCGAAACTTCGCTATATCTTGCAAGAACGAGCATCCGTGGGAGGGGTAAGGCATGACCCATGTCGAGGACGAGCTGAGCAGCCAGCCCGAGTGCTGGATCCGCGCCGCGCGGGAGGCGGAGGTGCACAGGGCCGCGCTGCCCGCGGCGGGGGAGCGTGTCGCGATCGTGGGGTGCGGCACCTCGTTCTTCATGGCGCAGGCCGCGGCGGTACTACGCGAAGAGTCCGGGCAGGGCGAGACGGACGCCTTCGCCGCCTCGGAGTTCCCGGCCGGCCGCTCCTACGACCGCGTGGTCGCCCTCACGCGCTCCGGTACGACCACCGAGGTGCTCGAGCTCCTCGGGCGACTGCGCGGACACACCCGTACGACCGCCGTCACCGCCGATCCGCACACGCCCGTGATGGAGTCGGCCGACGACGTCGTCGTGCTCGACTTCGCCGACGAGCGGTCCGTCGTGCAGACCCGCTTCGCGACCACCGCGCTCACCCTGTTCCGGGCCCACCTCGGACTGCACAGCGACGCCGTCGTCGGCGACGCGCGCACCGCGCTGGACACCCCGCTGCCCGAAGAACTCGTGGGCTGCGCGCAGTTCACCTTCCTCGGCCGCGGCTGGACCGTCGGCCTCGCCAACGAGGCCGGGCTCAAGATGCGGGAGGCGTCCCTCGCCTGGACCGAGGCCTACCCGGCGATGGAGTACCGGCACGGCCCCATCAGCATCACCACTCACGGCACGGCCACCTGGATGCTCGGTGAGGCACCCGAGGGGCTGGCCGAACAGGTCCGGCGGACCGGTGGACTGTGGGTGGACGGCGGCCTCGACCCGCTTGCCGAACTCGTCCGCGCCCAGCGCCTCGCCGTCGCCGTCGCCGCGGCACGCGGCCTGGACCCCGATCAGCCGCGCCACCTCACCCGCTCCGTGATCCTCAGCGACTGAACCGGCCCGACCATCCACGGAGAAGGAGGAGTTGTGCCCCTCGCAGCAACCGGTGAGCTGGTCGCCCGGGCCGCCCTGGCGCGGACCGCCGTCGCCGCGTTCAACGTCATCACCCTGGAGCACGTCGAGGCCGTCATCGCGGGGGCGGAGTCCGTCGGCGCGCCGGTCGTGCTCCAGGTCAGCGAGAACGTGGTCAAGTTCCGGTACGGCCGGCTGCTCCCGCTGGCCCGTGCCGCGACCGCCGCCGCCGAACGGGCCTCGGTGCCCGTCGCGTTGCACCTCGACCACGTCCAGAGCGACGACCTGCTCCGGCAGGCGCCGGGTGCCGGGTTCAGCTCCGTCATGTACGACGCGTCGCGCCTGCCGTACGAGGAGAATCTCGCCTCGACCCGCGCCGCAGCCGACTGGTCTCATGCCCAAGGCCTCTGGATCGAGGCCGAGTTGGGCGAGGTCGGCGGAAAGGACGGTGAGCCGCCGCGGGACGCGCACGCGCCCGGCGCCCGCACCGACCCCGGTGAGGCCCGCGCCTTCGTGGCCGACTCCGGCGTGGACGCGCTGGCCGTCGCGATCGGCAGCTCGCACGCGATGACCACCCGGACCGCCGCCCTCGACCACGGCCTGCTCAAACGCCTGGCCGCGTCCCTCGGTGTCCCTCTCGTCCTGCACGGCTCCTCCGGGGTCCCGGACGACGAGCTCCGGGCGGCCGTCGAGGGCGGTATCGCCAAGGTCAACGTCGGCACCGCGCTGAACATCGCGATGACCGGCGCCATCCGGGAGTTCCTCGCCTCCCGCCCCGAAGCCGTGGATTCACGGAAATACCTCAGTGTGGGACGGGAGGCGATGGCGCGAACGGTGGCGGGACTCATCGGCGTGCTCCAGGGGTGAGTGTCGGCTCCGCCCAGGAGCCGCGGAGTCGACCTGGTCGCCCCCGGGCCGGCTCCCGCCCGGCGAACAGCCGGCCGGACCTCCGCCGCGGATGACGTCCGCTCCGGTCCGCGAACCCGCGAACCCGCGAACCCGCGAACCCGCGAACCCGCGAACCCGGCCCGTGAACCCGCGAACCCCCGCTTCGTCGCGGACCGTTCGACGGCGGTGGTCCTCCCGCCGCACCGATCCGCCCTTCGCATACCTGCCTCTACGGCCTGATATACGGGCCAAAGCGTCACCTTGCCGCTGGCGGCTCCGTCCGGGGCCGCTTCTGACGCATGTGCTTTTGCACCCACGGCAGTTCGAGTGGGTGACAAGGTGGCTAGGGTGAACAAGTATGAGAAGGCCGAAAGGGCACGGCAGGCTCGCGGGCGGGACATCGGCCCCAAGGCCACTCGGACAGGCGTCCGTATGCCCCTTTGAGGCGGGGAGCAGGGGTTGGCGGTGTTTTCGGGGCAGAGCCGGCGCTGGGCCGGGCGCGGAACGGAGGAGGCCTTGAGCGGTCAACTTCTGGCCGGAACCAGCACATCGGTGCGCGGCTCGAACATGTGCACCCTGGTGAACATCGCGCTGTCCGTGACCGGTCCGCGAACCGGCGCGCGTCGACACGTGCGCCGCCGATCGTCCCTGGGCCCGATGTGAACGGACTGATCTACTACCTGGCCGCGGCCATCCTCTGGATGGGACTCGCCGCCCAACTCCCCGACCTGCGTCGCCACTGGAGAGACCCGCTGAAGAGGTCCTTCTGCGCCGTCATCCTCCTGTCCGGTCTTTGCTTCGTGCTCGGCGCGCCGCCCACCGTCGCCCTGGTCAACAGCCTCACGGGCATACCGAATGTGGCAGCGCCCCTGACGTACGGCGCGGTGACCGCCTTCGGCGCGGCCTCCCTCATCCTCATCGTGCACTGGCGGGGCAGCGACCCCGTCCGGGTCCGACGCACCTCCCGGGCATGGCTGTTCAGCTACCTGGGAGTGATCGCCGCCGAGGGCGTCCTGTTCACGCTGGGCGACGCGCCCGTGGAGCGCCGGGCCGACTTCGACACCTACTACGCCTCGACTCCGTTCATCCGAGAGATGATCGTGCTGTACCTGGTGGCGCACATGGTGGCCGCGGTGACGACGACCCTGCTGTGCTGGCGCTGGACGCGGAAGGTCAAGCGCTGGACGCGTGGGTCGCTGGCCCTGCTCGTGGTGGGCTGGCTGTTCACCAGCGCCTACAGCGTCGTCAAGGCCGTCGCGCTGACCGCTCACTGGCTCGGGCACAGCTGGGACGGTCTGAGCACCAGCGTCGCACCGCTCGTGGCCGTCGGCTCCTGTCTCGCCTCGGCCGGCTACATCCTTCCCCTCATCGGTCCGCGCATCGATTCCGCCATCACGTTCGTACGCCTGCGTCCGCTGTTCTGCCTTCTGGCGGGGCCGAACAGCCGTCGGCGCTGCGTCACGGCGCTGTCGTGGCGGACGATCGGCGACGTCGAACTGCAGCTCACCACGCGGGAAACGGCCATACGGGACGGCCTCAAGCGACTGGCCGGTCAGCTCGACGACCAGGTGCGGCGCCGCGCCTACCGGGAGGCGCTCGCCGCCGGGTCCTGTGCGGCGGACGCCGAGGTGATCGGGCTGGCCGCGATGGTCGCCGTGGCCGCTCTCGCCGAGGCTCCGTCCCCCGCAGCGGAGACCGGCACCATCGGCATCTCGGTCGGGGACGTCGACGTGGTGGTCTCGGTCAGCGCGCGCGTGCGACGTCCCGCCGCCGGTTCGCGGTCGTTGGACACGCGTCAGCCGTCGTTGCTGAGTCTGTCCCGGGCGGTGCGGACCCCCATCGTGGATGCCGCGATCCAGTCGAGGAGAACCACGGTGCGCCAGCTCTCCTGACCCCGGTGCCGCGGTGACCTACGTATCCGCTGCCCGACCGCACTGTCGGACCCGCGACCGGAGCGAGGACCCTTGCCCCGCGCTCGCACCGCGGACGCCGTCACACGGGGCCGGGGCCCAAGGCGTCGACTGTCACACGGGGCCGGGGCCCGGGGCGTCGAACGTCATACGGGGCCGGGGCCCGGGGCGTCGAGCGTCACACGGGACCGGGGCCCGGGGCGTCGAGCGTCATACGGGGACGGGGCCCAGGGTGTCGAGGAAGCCGCTCTCCTCAGGGGTCAGCGGCGGCCCGGACAGGGGCTCCATGACGGGCCCTCTCAGAGTGGCGAGCAGCAGCTTGGGGTGCACGAGACGGCTCGCGTCGGCCTGGAGCGTGATGACCGAGCACATGGCCGCGGACACCGGGTAGGAGGTGGTCGCCACGCGTGCCATCCGGCCCATGTAGCGGCTGAGGAGCCGGTCGACGAGCGTCGGAGCCTTGCCGATGACCTCAGGGAACCACTGGTCCTGGGAGGTGCTCAGGGTGTACGCGGCCGAGACGGACTTGGCGGCCGCCCGCTGGACCTCGCGGGCGAAGCCCGGAGCGGTGACATCGGCCTGCTGCAGCCGCCGGCTCAGAGCCAGGGCACCCAGGGCCGCGACGGACATGCCCTGCCCGTAGACGGGGTTGTAGGTGGCGACGGCGTCACCCAGCACCACCAGGCCCTCGGGCATGGCCGCCTTGTCGAAGTCGCGGCGCCTGTTGCGGGTGCTGCGGCTGAGGGACACCTCGTCGAGCGGCTCGGCACCGGAGATGAGCTGCCCGATGAGAGGGTGGCGCAGGCCGAGCGCGAAGCGGGTGAACTCCTCGGGATCGGCGGTGGGTTCACCGCCGCGGGTACCCGCCAGGCTGACCAGCCAGCGGCCGCCCTCGATCGGTACCAGATTTCCGGAACGCCCCGGCCGGGAGTGGTCGGGCTCCGCCTCGACCTGGGTCAGCGGGAAGTTCTCCGCGCCCGGCGGAACGCGGAAGACGCGGCTGGCGTAGACGAGTCCCGAGTCCACCTCGTCGGTGGGTATGTCCGTCACGCCGAGCGACTCGAGCCAGTGTTCGACGCGTGATCCCCGTCCGCTCGCGTCGACGACGAGATCGGCCGGCAGATCCTCCTCGGTGCCGTCGGCGAGGACGCCTATGCCGGTGACGTGCCCGGCCGTTCCCCGGAGGGACACCACCTCGCCCCGGCGGACCGTGACCGAGGTGCTGCCGAGGACGGCTTCACGGACGGTCCATTCGAGCAGGTCCCGGCTGCACAGGGTGAGAAGCAACTCGTCGACGACGGGCGGCCAGCGCCGGAACCAGCCCTGCGGGCCGAAGCCCAGGATGTCGGTGAGGGACTGTTCGTGAGCTCCCGACGCGAGCAGGCGCTCGCGGACGTCGACTCCGGGAAGCAGCTCCTGGACGGCGTCGCGTCCGCTGGGCAGGAGGACGTGAGCGTGCCGAGCCTGCGGAATCCGCCTGCGCGGATGCGGCCCGTCGCGGAGCTCGTCGCGTTCCAGGACGGTCACCTCGTCCACGGACCGGGAAAGTGCCGCGGCGGCGAGCAGGCCGGCCACGCTCCCACCGATGACGACAGCACGGCGCGACATGGTTCCCCCAGTTGTCATGGACGAGCGCCCACACTCTACGTTCGTACACGTGGGCGCATACGGGAGATCAGAAAGTGTGCCGATTCTGTCTCCCGGCGACGATCAGGGGTGTCCACGAGCCGCCGGACCTCCCCGTGAGCCGGTCCGGCGAGCAGGTGGTGAAGGGGGCTTGCCCGCCGCCGGGCGGAACGCCACCGGAGGTCACGTCACCCGAGGTCACGGCCCCGGGGGCGTCTCACTCCCGGGCTCGCTCCCGGTGTCGACCAGCCTCTCGAAGAAGAACTCGTGCTTGAGGAACGACACGTCGTACTCGTGTCCCGGATACGGCGGGATCAGCTGGGCCGCCTGGAACAGCCGCCAGCCGTCCCGCAGGGCGTGCACGCCCGATGTGTACGGAGGCTCGTCGCCGTCGCCGGTCGTGGGGGAGGTGCGGCCGGTGCCGTCGTAGAGCGACCAGCCCACCACATCCGCGTCCAGCGCCGAGGTGGCCAGATAGAGGACGAGAACCTGCTGGCGGCCCGTCATGCGAGCTTCCCCTCGGGGCGGTTGGAGACCCGGGTCACCCAGTGGTCCAGGTCGAAGGAGTCGTTCCCGGTGAGCGAGCGCCACAGCAGGACGCGGTTGTAGACCTCCAGGCGGCCGGTGGCGGGCTCGTACCAGGGGAAAGTGGTGGCCAGTTCCTCGGCGACGCCCGGATCGGCCAGGTCAGAGGTGTTCCACAGCCGCCGCTGTCGTACCGCCGGGTTGAAGCGGATCTTGAACATGTAGCGTGCGGTGTCGCTGTCGTTGCGTCGTCCACCGTGCCACAGGCCATGGTGCAGAAACACCACGGTCCCCGCGGGGCAGACGAGCCGGCTCTGCCCGCGCAGGTTCTGGTAGCGGCCGGTGTCCGACTCGTTGGTGCGGCGCAGATGGCTGCCGGGAACGCTGAGGGTGCCGCCCATGTCGAGGGTGACGTCGTGCGGGTAGTACATCAACTGGACGTCGAAGGCGTCGGTGCGCACATCGATGATCGCGTCACCGTGCAGCGGCTGGGCCTGACCCGCGTGCGGCTCGCGGATGTGGACCGCGTGGTGGTCGACGGCGGGTCCGGGGCCGACCAGACTCAGCAACACGCCTGCGACCAAGGGAAGTTCGAGAAGACGGCGGACGAACGAGCCGTCGGCGTAGGCCTCCGGGACAGGGGTTCCGTACGGCACGGCGGGCAGTCCCTCGCGCAGCACCTCCATGCCCTCGGCGTTCATCTCGGGCGGCACCGCGGCGTCCAGTCGCAACGAGCCGTGAGCAACGAAGTGCGCCATGCGCACCGAACTCAGAAGCTTGGCGTCGGTCATGGCCCCACCGTAGGAGCGGCGCCCTCCGGGGCGCGTTGGCCCCAATCACCATCACTGGTAATTTCTCACCATGCGGGAGACGCGTCTGCACCTCGGCGAGCCGCCGGAGGTGGCCGGCGCCGGAGTCGGCGTGCACGGGGTCGCGAGCGCGACGGACGTCTTCCGGCTGCCGGAACTGTGGCAGCTGCACCTCTATCAGTACGACGCCGAGCTGACCGTCGACGGCACCCCGCACCTGATCCGACCCGGACGCGTCAGCCTCGTACCGCCCGGCACCACGGTCCGCTACCGCTACCAGGGCCGCTCGGAGCATCTGTACGCGCACCTGCGCGTCGCCCCCGTCGGACCGTCGAGGACCGTCCCCGTCGTCCAGGACGCCGGACCCGAACTTCCCTTCTTGTCCGGGCTGTTGCTGCACGCCATCGCGGCGGCCCCCGGAGCGCCCGAACGCACCAGGTCCGAGATCTGGACCGCGCTGTGGCGCGTCGCCGGCCTCACCCCGGCCGTCGTCGCGAGCCAGGGTCCGCACCCCGCGGTCGGCACGGCGATCGCCCACATCGAGGCCCGGCTGGCCGCTCCGCTCACCGTCCCGGAGATCGCCCGCGCAGCCGGGATCTCCCACAACCACCTCACCCGGCTCTTCCGCGCCGAGACCGGCACCACGGTCGTGGCCTACATCCGCCGCCGCAGACTGGAACGCGCCCACCACCTGCTCCGCGCCTCGACCCTGTCCATCCCGGCCGTGGCGGCCTCGGTCGGCATCCCCGACCTGCAGGCCTTCAACAAGGCCTGCAGGCGGGAGCTGGGTGCCCCGCCCCGCGTGCTGCGCGGGGCTACGGGCTGACGTCCTTCTTCACGGCCCGCAGAACCACGAACTTGGCGTCACCCGCGACCAGTTCACTGTTGCCGAAGAGCCGGCGCAGCTTCAGGTGGTAGCCCAGGTGGCGATTGCCGATCACCCACAGCTCGCCGCCCGGCCGCAGTGCGCGCCGCGCGTCCGAGAACATCCGCCAGGCGGTCGTGTCCGTCGTCGCCTGGTGGGAGTGGAACGGTGGATTGTTCAGGACGAGGTCGACGCTCCCGGCGGGGACGCCCGCCAGTCCGTCGGCGACACGGAACTCGGCGACCCCGTCCGCGTTCGTCCGGTAGGTCGCCTCGGCCGAGGCCACCGCCTGGTAGGACTCGTCGGCGAACAGCACCTCGGCGTCGGGATTGGCCAGCGCCATCGCCGTACCGATCACGCCGTTGCCGCAGCCCAGGTCCACGACCCGTTCGGCTCCACGGCTGCGCGGCAGGTGCTGGAGGAAGAAGCGGGTGCCGATGTCGAGGCGGTCGGCGCAGAAGACGCCCGCGTGGTTGACGACCGTGCGGCCGGACACCACGCCGACGCCGTCAGGAAGCTCGTAGCTGTACGGCCAGGGGTTGGCCTTCCGGGCGATCCCCTGGAGCGGCGTGCAGAAGATCAGCCGGGCCTTCTTCTCGGCCAGCGAGGTGCGGGTCGGACCGAGGATCCGCTCGAAGAGGTGCAGCGTCGAGGTGTGGATCTCCTTGACCATCCCGGTGCCGATCACGACCGTGCCCTCGTGCACACCGGGCGCCAGCCGGTGCAGCTGATCTTCGAGCAGGGCGAGGCTCTTCGGCACCCGCACGATCAGCACGTCGATCCGCTCGGGAGGCGGGTCCTGGGTCGTGAGGAGCCGGACAGCGGACTCCTCGACACCGGCCCGCGCCAGATTCGCGCGGGTCGCCTCCTGCGCCAGGAGGGAGTCGGTGATCTGCGTCGGCCGCCGCGGCGCGAGCGCCGTGGCGAGCGCGCCCCACCGGTCGCCGACGATCACGACCGAACCCGTCAGGGAGATGTCGCTGTCCGCGAGGTGCTGCAGCACATAGGTGTCGGCGGCGTCCCAGGCGCGCAGCCGCTCGCGAGGGTCCTCGGGATGACGGGCGAGCTCGTAATCGCCCCAGGGTGTGGTCATACGGTCGTTCATCGTGGGTCCAGGCTATGCGACGCGGAGCGGCCCGGGTGCGCGAGGATGGGGGCATGTCGATGGACGCGGAGTTGTTCCCCCGCGGCCGGACGGAGATCGCGCCCGGCGCGGTGCACCTCCCGGACTGGCTGGACGCGGACCGTCAGCGACGGCTTCTGGAGGCCTGCCGGGGCTGGGCCCGCCCACCGGCGGGCCTGCGCACGGTCCCCACCCCCGGCGGCGGCACGATGACCTCCCGGCAGGTCTGTCTGGGCTGGCACTGGTACCCGTACGGCTACGCCCGCACCGTGGTCGACGGCGACGGTTCCCCGGTGAAGCCCTTCCCCGACCTGCTCGGCGGCCTGGCCCGGGAGGCGGTCGTGGACACCCTCGGCGCCGACTCCCTGGGCACCGACGATGCCGCCAGGTACGACATCGCACTGATCAACTTCTACGACGCCGATGCCCGCATGGGCATGCACCGCGACAGCGATGAATCGTCCGACGCCCCGGTGGTGTCGCTGAGCCTGGGCGACAGCTGCGTCTTCCGCTTCGGGAACACGGAGTCCCGGACACGGCCCTACACCGACGTCGAGCTGCGCAGCGGCGATCTCTTCGTGTTCGGCGGCGCGTCACGGCTCGCGTATCACGGGGTACCGAGGGTGTACGGGGGCACGGCGCCCCCAGAGTTGGGACTGGCCGGGCGGCTGAACGTCACGCTCCGGGCCGGCGGCTTCTAGGACCTGTCCGGTCGGGCCCGCCTCGGACCGCAGCGCCCGGGAGCGATCCGAAAGCCAGGCACGGCGCCCGCGTGTCTCCTCACCGGAGCCGCCGGGACCGGACGGGCCTCGCGGGAGCGGATCATGGGAGACTCGCCCTCATGAACGGCAAGGCGGGCCCCCGGACGGCGGGGGATGGGAACACGCGGACACGGCTCGACCGGGGGCGCGGAGCGCTCGGACCGGCGCTGGAGCTCGTGCACACCGGGCGCGCGCCGACACGTGCCGTGCTCACCGCCGAGCTGGGGGTCACCCGGGCGACCGCGGGCGCGGTGGCCGCCGAGCTGGAGGCGCTGGGACTGATCCGGGTCGACGCGAGGCCCGGTGCCGCCGCCGGTTCCCAAGGACGCCCCTCGCACCGGCTGGAGGTCGCCGAGGACGGGCCCGTCGCGCTGGCCGCGCAGGTGCACGCCGACGGGTTCCGCGCCGCGCTGGTCGGCCTCGGCGGCCGGATCGTCGCGACCGCGCCCGGCTGCGAGGCCGTCGACGCCGATCCGGCCAAGGTCCTCGGCTCCGTCGTCGACGCCGGGGCCGAACTGCTCCGCGAGACCGGGCGCCGCTGCGTGGGCGCCGGGCTCGCCGTCCCCTCCGCGGTCGCCGAACCCGAGGGGCTGGCCCTCAACCCCCTGCACCTGGCCTGGCCCGCGGGCGCCCCCGTCCAGCAGATCTTCGCCGAGCGGGTGCGCGCGGCCGGTATCGAGGGGCCGGCGTTCGCCGGCAACGACGTCAACCTCGCCGCCCTCGCCGAGCACCGGCACGGAGCGGGCCGGGGCGCCCGTGACCTGCTCTGCGTGGCCACCGGGCACCGTGGTGTCGGTGGCGCGCTGGTGCTCGACGGGCGCCTGCACACAGGCAGTTCGGGGCTCGCCCTCGAAGTCGGCCATCTCACCGTCAATCCCGAGGGCCGCCCCTGCTACTGCGGCAGCCGGGGCTGTCTCGACGTCGAGGCGGACCCGCTGGCCTTCCTCGACGCGGCCGGCCGCGCCCCGGGCCCCGAGGTGTCGCTGCTCCAGCAGGCCAACGAGCTGATCCGCGACGAGTACGCCGATCCGTCCGTCCGTACCGCCATCGAGGCGCTGATCGACCGCCTCGGCCTCGGCCTCGCGGGCCTGGTCAACATCCTCAACCCGGACCGCATCATCCTCGGCGGACTGCACCGCGCCCTGCTGGACGCCGACCCGGACCGGTTGCGTGCCGTCGTCGCCGACCGCAGCCTGTGGGGACGGAGCGGCGGGGTACCGATCCTCGCGTGCACCCTGGACCACAACAGCCTGGTCGGGGCTGCCGAGTTGGCGTGGCAGCCGGTGCTGGACGATCCGTTGACGGCGCTGCCCGTCTGACGCTCAGGAGCTCCAGGCGACGGCGAAGGCGCGCCCGGCGTTCTCGGTGAGGATGCGGTCCACCAGGTCCGTGCCCAGGGCGAGTTCGAGCCTCGGGCGGACCCGGCGCAGCAGATACGGCATCCCCGGGCCGCCGTTGACCGAGCGCGCCGCCGCGGTCGTCGTGTCGCCGCCGAGGAGCAGCCGGTGGCCGAATCCGGCGTCGGCGAGGGCGCGTACGGCGTCGGGCATGCGCCAGTCCGTGGCGTGGTGGGCGCGGGACGGGCCGTCGAAGGCGAGGAAGGCGCCCGTCGCGGCGGCCTCGCGCTGCACCACGAGGTCCGGCGACCGATTGAGATGCCCCAGAATCACCCGGTGGGGCGGCACGCCCAACTCGCCGCACAGCAGGTCGAGTACGTCGAGGGCGCCGGTGCCCAGCTCCAGGTGTACGGCGATCGGCGCGCCGGTGGCGTGATGAGCCTCCGCCGCGGCGGTCATCGTCCAGCGAGCGTGCGCGTCCAGGGCGTGGAAGCCGCCCGCGACCTTGATGAGCCCGGCCCGGACGCCGGACGTTCCGATGCCCGAGGTGAGCTCGGCGACGAAGACGTCGGCCAGCCTTCCGCGCAGCCGGTTCAGCAACTCCGTTGTGTAGTGCGCCGCTTGGTGCAGTCCGGTCGCCGCGACGACGTGGACCCCGGCGTCGCGGGAGATCAGCGGGAGATCCGCGGCCCGCCGGCCCAGGCCGTACGGCGTCCACTGGACCACGCCGGCGCCGCCCTGCGCGCGGAACGCGGCGAGTTCGGCCCGTGCGGCGGACGCGGCGCGCAGTTCCTCGCCCGGCAGCAGGGGACTGCCGAAGAAGAGATGGTCGTGCGCGTCGCACACCCCGAGCCGCTCGGGGAGCACGTCGCCCAGGACCGTACGGACGGTGGCGGCCGGGCTCACCACTGCCGGCCCCGCGGCAGCCGCTCGTGTTCCGGCTGCGACAGGTGCAGCACCTGGAAGACCTCACCCGACGCCTTGGGAGAGTCGTGGTCCCAGAGCGAGAAGTGCACGACCTCCCAGTGCCGGGGATCGACGGCGGCGGCCGCGCCCACGGCCCCGTCCATCCCGGCGAGCCGCCCGGCCTCGCGCACCGCGTCCTCCATCGCCTCGGACAGTTCCACGCGCTCGGCGACCGGCCGGCGCCGACGGACCGCGACCCTGGCCGGCGATCCCGCGGCGCCGCCCTCCTCGTACGCGAGACCGGTCCAGTGCTGCACGACGGGGCGCCCGAAGTCGTTCACCAGGCCCTGGAAGGCCCCGCCCCAGAGAAAGGAGTTCATGCCCTCGGTGGTGTTCCACAGGTAGAACGGCGCGTACTGGTTGACCGGGGAGCCGTCCACCCCGCGCTCGCGGATCAGGTACGCCTTGAACCCGAGCCCGTCCCACGCGTCCAGCAGACGGCCTTTGCGGGAGACTCGGTCGCGGATCACGGTCATGTCGTAGTCGGCGGGAAGCGTGAGCTCGTACTGCATGGCGTGCATCGGAAGGTCCTTCCTCGAGCTTCCTGGGTCATGCCCGGAATGCCGGGTGCGCCCTCTGCCGGTCGTCCTTCGCGGGGAGGGGCGGACACACGTCCGGGAGGTTCGGCGCGGCGGTGTCAGCGGGCGGGCGCCAGCAGGGCGAGCAGTCCCCGAACTCCCGTGTCGAACGCGGCCGGTGAACCGGAGGCGCGCGCCAGGACGTAGCCGCCCTGGACGGTGGCGAGGATCGTCGCCGCGATCTCCGCGCCGTCGAGCGTGGCCGCGAACTGCCCCTGTTCCTTGCCCTCTTCGACGATGGTGGCCAGCCGCCCGAGCAGCCAGTCCAGGGTCTCGTCGACCGGTGCGCGCAGCTCGTCGCTCGCGACCACGTCCGGGTCCATCGTGAGGCGCCCGACGGGGCAGCCGCGCAGGACGTCGCGTTCGCGGCGCAGATAGGCCTCGATCCGCTCGTACGGCGATCCGGGCGAGCCGAGGACGGCCTCGGCGCCGGCCCGCATCTCCTCGGCGGTGCGGCGGATCGCGGCGAGCGCCAGGTCGGGCTTGCCCCGGAAGTGGTGGTACATGCTGCCCTGCCCCGCGCCCGCGTGCTCCAGGATCGCCTTGGGGCTGGTGCCCACGTACCCGCGCTCCCACAGCAGCTCGCGCGTGGACTCGATCAGTCGGTCCGGAGTGCTCATGAATCCACTGTACATACCAGTAGGTACAGAGGCGAGGTCCGTTCCCGGCCGTCCGAGCCCGGACGCGCGATGGAGCGTGCGGACCACCGCGCCACCCGGGGGAGAGCCGCCGCACGAAGCAGCCCGAGACGCCCGGCGTACTCCCCGGGAGGTACGCGCACTGCCGCTGGCCGTACGACGACTGGGACCCCCTGCCTGGGCGAGTCTCGAAGCATCGCAAGGAGACCCCGCGGAAACGCGCGGTTCCCACCCGCGATCCCCACCGAGGAGATGACTCGAGATGCAGACCCTGGCGAACTGGGACGGCGGCCCCGGCCCGTGGATCCTGTTCCTTCCGCTGATCTGGGCGGCCGTCGTGATCGGCGTCGTGACCGTGCTGCGCCGCACCGCCTGGCGTGGACGCCGTGGCCCGTGGCGTGCGACGGGCGGATTCGGCCCCGGCGGCTCCCTCCCGGCCGGTGACTCGCCGATCGCCGTGCTCGGCCGCCGTTTCGCCTCCGGAGAGATCGACGAGGACGAGTACTGGCGCCGGCTCTCCGTCCTCGACGAGCAGTTCGGGCGCACGGGCAAGGGCGGTGCGGCATGACGGCCACGACCGCCCGCCGGGACGCGGCACGCGTCACCGACGCCGTGAAGGTGTACGGCGGCGGCGACACCGCCGTGAGGGCCCTGGACGGGGTGAGCGTCGGCTTTCCGGCCGGCCGCTTCACCGCGATCATGGGGCCCTCGGGCTCCGGCAAGTCCACCCTGATGCACTGCGCGGCCGGCCTGGACACGCTCACCTCGGGGGCCGCGTACATCGGCGACACCGAGCTCGGCACCCTCGACGACCGGCGTCTGACCCTGTTGCGCCGCGACCGGATCGGCTTCGTCTTCCAGGCGTTCAATCTGATCCCGACGCTCACGGTCGCCGAGAACATCGCCCTGCCCATGGACCTGGCCGGAACCAAGGGCTCCCGTGAATGGACCGACGCCCTCGTCGACGTCGTCGGCCTGCGCGACCGGCTCCATCACCGCCCCAGCGAGCTCTCCGGCGGCCAGCAGCAACGCGTCGCCGTGGCAAGGGCGTTCGCCGGACAGCCCGACGTCGTCTTCGCCGACGAGCCCACCGGCAACCTCGACTCCCGCTCCGGCAACGAGGTCCTGAACCTTCTCGGCCGGGCCGTACGCCAGATGGACCGGACGGTCGTCATGGTCACGCACGACCCGGTCGCCGCCGCGCACGCCGACGAGGTGGTCTTCCTCGCCGACGGACGCCTCGTGGACCGGATGGAGAACCCGACGGCCGACAAGGTCCTCGACCGCATGAAGGCCTTCGACGGCAAGGGGGTACCGGTATGAACGCCGCCCTGCGCCTCAGCGCCTCGTCGCTGCGCTCCCACAAACGCCGTTTCGCGGGCACGTTCTTCGCCGTGCTCCTCGGCGTCGCCTTCCTGGCCGGCACGCTCGTCATGGGCGACACCCTGCGCGCAGGGTTCGACACGATGTTCGGCAACGCGACCAGAGGCACCGACGCCGTCGTCCGCAGCGCCGACACCATCACCACGCCGGGGGAGAGCCAGGGCGTACGCGCGCCCGTCGCCACCGATCTGGTGAACACGATCGAGCGGACCCCCGGTGTCGCGGCCGCCGCGCCGGACATCCAGGGCGCCGGCCAGCTCATCGGCTCCGACGGCAAGCCCATCGGCGGCCAGGGCCCGCCCACACTGGCGGGCAACTGGATCGACGACCCGAAGCTCAACGCGTACCGGCTCGCCGAAGGCCGCGCCCCGTCGAAGTCCGGCGAGGTCGTGGTCAACAGGGGAGCCGCGAAGAAGGGCGACCTGAAGATCGGCGACACGACGGTCCTGCGCACGCCCGACCCCGTCCATGTGACGATCGTGGGCCTCGCGACCTTCGGTGGCGAGGACGGCATGGCCCAGGTGACCTTCACCGGGATGACGCAGGCCGACGCGGAGAAGTATCTGACCGCGAAGCCCGGCGAGGCCGCGAGCATCCGGGTGCGCGCGGGTCCGGGAGTCGGTCAGGACGATCTCGTCTCCGACCTGACTCCCGTGCTTCCCAAGGGAGTCGAGGCCATTTCCGGGCAGGAGTCCGCGCAGGAGAACACCGACATGATCTCCAGCCAGTTCCTGACGATCTTCACCACGCTCCTGCTCGTCTTCTCCGGCATCGCGCTCCTCGTCGCGACCTTCTCCATCCACAACACCTTCGCGATCGTCGTCGCCCAACGCACCCGTGAGAACGCGCTGTTGCGCGCCCTGGGCGCCTCGCGCCGACAGGTCACCGTGTCGACCCTGGCCGAGGCGAGCGTCGTCGCCGTGACCGCCTCGGCCGCGGGACTCCTCGGCGGCATCGGGATCGCGGCGGGACTCCAGGCGCTGTTCCCGGCCATCGGGTTCCCGTTCCCCGAGGGCGACCTGGTGATCAGCGCTCTCTCCATGGTGCTGCCGCTCGGCGTCGGCATCGTGGTCTGCCTCGGCTCCGCCCTGCTGCCGGCCGTCCGGGCCGGGCGCATCGCGCCGCTCGCCGCGCTGCGCGAGACGGCGGTCGACGCCTCCGGTGCCTCCCGCGGACGCGCGGCCGTCGGCGGGGGACTGGCCGCCCTGGCCATGGGCGTCACCCTGACGGGCGTCCTGTTGACCCCGTCGCTGTGGCTCGCCGGACTCGGCGCCGTGCTGGCCCTCGCCGCCTTCGTGGTCCTCGGACCGGTCGCGTCCTCGACCGCGGTACGGGTCCTCGGCGCACCGCTCGTCAAACTGCGCGGGGTCACCGGCGGACTCGCCCGGCGCAACGCGCTGCGCAGCCCCAAGCGGACCGCCGCCACCGCCGGCGCCCTCATGATCGGCGTCGCCGTCGTCTCGCTGTTCACGGTCTTCGGCGCCTCGCTCAAGGCCACCATGGACCAGACGGTCTCCCGCTCCTTCGCGGGTGATGTCGCCGTCAGCACACCGTCGTTCGGCGCGGGCGGCAGCGGACTCAGCCCGAAGCTGGCCCCCGCCATCGCGGGTCAGCCGACGGTCGAGAACGCCGTCGGGCTGGGCAAGGGCGTCGCCGAAGTCAACGGAAAGGGCCGCGCGTTGACGGTCACCGACCCGGTCACGCTCGGCAGGGTCTTCGACCTCGGCGACGTACACGGCTCGCTGAACGCCCTCGGCACCGACGGCATCGCCATCACCCGCACGGAGGCCGACAAGCAGCACTTGGCGACCGGTGACACGGCCCGGCTCGCCTTCACCGACGGGCAGAAGGCCGACTTCACCGTCCGTGCCGTCTACGGCCGGTCGGAACTGGCGGGCGACTACGTCATCACCCGCGCCGCCTGGGCCCCGCACCGCACCCAGGACTCCGACACGCTCGTCGCCGTCTCCTTCAAGGACGGCGTGGGCACGGCGGAGGGCAAGGCCGCGGTGGAGAAGGTCGCGGAGCGGTACGGCAGTCCCGAGGTGCAGACCCGGGACGAGTACGCGCAGTCCTCGGCGGGCGGCATCGACATGATGCTGACCCTGGTCTACGCCCTGCTCGCCCTCGCCGTGCTGATCGCACTGCTCGGCATCGCCAACACCCTCACGCTCGCGATCCACGAGCGCACCCGGGAACTCGGTCTGCTGCGGGCCGTCGGACAGACCCGGGCGCAGCTGCGCGCCATGGTCCGCTGGGAGTCGGTCCTCGTCGCCGCGTTCGGCACGGCGGGCGGGCTCGCCCTCGGTGCCTTCCTCGGCTGGGTGCTCGTCGAGGCCTCCGACGGAGCGTCGGACAGTGCCTTCGCCTTCGCGATACCGCCGCTGCGGCTCGTGGTGGTGGCGTTGGTGGGCCTCGCTGCCGGAGCCCTCGCGGGACTGCGCCCGGCACGGCGGGCGGCGCGCCTGGACGTGCTGCGCGCCATCGCCACCGAGTGAGCCACCCGCGGCCGTACGACGCCCGCGAACGAGCGGCGTACGAGGCGGGGGTCACCGCCCGGTCAGCCGGCAACGGCTGACCGGGCGGGAGCGTGTTCCGGCCTGCGTACGTCGACGGTGTGCCTGAGAGTGGCCTCGCAGGCGATCTCGTACGGCGAACGGAGGGCGGCCGTCACCGCGGGCGACGACGCCGGAAGCGTGAACCACACGACCTTTCCCGACTCTCCGTCGGGCTGTGCACCCCAGTTCTCGCTGACCGCCGCGACCATGGCGAGGCCGCGTCCGCAGGTGGAACCGGGGTCCGCCTCCCGTACTACGGGAAGCCGGGGGTCGTGGTCGTGCACCGAGACGGTGAGCCGGTCGAGCAGCAGCTCGATCTTCACGGTGCACTGCTTGTCCGGCTGGGCGTGCCGGTGGACGTTGGTCAGCAGCTCGGTGACTCCGAGTGCGGCCCGGTCTATCAAGGGGTCCAGATGCCAGTAGCGCAACTGCGCAGAGACGATTCTGCGGACCTGGCCGATCCGCGACGGCAGGGCTTGGAGCTCCACCGTGCAATGCCTGCTTGGCTGGCTGATCACGGCTGCGACTCCCCGAATTGAGGTCCGGAAGAAGACGGAGATCGGATCCAGCAGAGTGGCTGAGGGGAACGGCCGCCTGCTGTGATGGCCGGCGGGCTGGTTCGCAGCGTTATCGCCGGTAAACCCAGAGTGATGTGACAACAGAGTGACGCAGGGGGCGCGGTCCTGCAACTCGCGGCGCTTCACGAGGGGTAGCGGGCGGGCACACTTCAGCCGTTGCGTCCCGCCGCCCTGCGGACCGCCTCGATGAAGCGACGTGCCGAGGGCGGCCCCGGCCTGCCGGGCGCCGGATCGTGCTCGCCGAGCGTCAGGGAGTAGCGCGTGCCGTTGACGTCCGCCAACGCGCGGTCCTCGTGCGCGAACCAGGGCTTCGACGCGCGCACCGCCTGCACCGGCGCGCTGTCGATCTCGCTGCCGTAGCTGGTGAGCAGTTCCAGCCTGCCGTCGCTGATCCGGACCTGTCCGGCCCGGGTGAGCGAGCGCAGCCTCTTCCCGATCCGCACGCCCGTGGCTGTGAACTCCGGCTCCGCCATGATGCCCCGCCCCCTTGTGCGCTCCGGCCGTGTCTTGACGTGACCCAGTGTGCATCCCCGCCGGGGGCGGACGCCCCGTGCGGTGCAGTCTGCCCGTGGGCGGCGCCGAGCACCAGTGCGCACGACGAGGTGGTGGAGGCGGCGGGAGCAAAGGCCGGGATGCGCCCCCTCCTTTCCCGCTCCGCTCCATTCCCCCAGGGGTGCCTTTGGGGTGCTCAAAGGTGTGTTTATGCAGGTGAGAAGCGTGTGGAAGATGTCTATGATCGAGGCGTCCGGCCGGCTGAAGCGGTGTCGGCGCCATGCGTTAGGAGCCTTCCCGTGAGCACTCCCCAGCAGTCCCGGACCGGCGAGACCCTCGATGTCGACCACAGTGACGCGGAGTACCGGAGCTGGCTCAAAGAAGCCGTCCGCAAGGTCCAGGCCGATGCCAACCGCTCGGCCGACACCCATCTGCTCCGCTTCCCGCTGCCCGAGGAATGGGGAATCGACCTGTACCTCAAGGACGAGTCGACCCACCCCACCGGCAGCCTCAAGCACCGCCTCGCCCGCTCCCTCTTCCTGTACGGCCTGTGCAATGGCTGGATCCGGCCGGGCCGCCCGGTGATCGAGGCGTCCAGTGGTTCGACCGCCGTGTCCGAGGCCTATTTCGCGGGGCTCATCGGCGTGCCTTTCATCGCGGTCATGCCCCGCACCACGAGCGCCGAGAAATGCCGCTTGATCGAATTCCACGGCGGGCAGTGCCATTTCGTGGACGACGCGCGAAAGATCTACGAGGAGTCCGCCGCCCTCGCGGTCGAGACCGGCGGCCATTACATGGATCAATTCACCTATGCGGAACGGGCCACGGACTGGCGCGGGAACAACAACATCGCCGAATCCATCTTCCGCCAGCTGGCGTTGGAGCGATTCCCGGAGCCCGCCTGGATCGTCACAACGGCAGGCACCGGCGGTACGTCGGCGACCCTCGCGCGCTATGTCCACTACATGCAGGCGGACACCCGTATCTGTGTCGCCGACCCGGAGAACTCCTGTTTCTTCGAGGGCTGGACCACCGGCGATCCGGACGTGACCTGCGACAGGGGCTCACGCATCGAGGGCATCGGCAGACCGCGCATGGAGCCGAGCTTCGTGCCCGGGGCCATCGACCGCATGATGAAGGTGCCGGACGCGGCGAGCGTCGCCGCCGTACGCGCCCTGGAGCAGTCCATCGGCCGCAAGGCGGGCGGCTCGACCGGCACCGGTCTGTGGAGTGCCCTGAAGATCGTCGCCGAAATGGTGGCCGAGGGGCGCAGGGGAAGCGTGGTGACGCTGCTGTGCGACCCCGGGGACCGTTATCTCGACAAGTACTACTCGGACGCGTGGCTGGCCGAACAAGGCCTGGACATCGCGCCGTACACCGCGGCGATCACCTCGCTGCTGGAGACGGGCGTCTGGCCGTCCTGACCCGAACCCGGCGTCCGGGCACGCCTTTTGGGCCCGGGCTCTCCAACACCGGCCCGGGGGAGCGCAGTTGGTCTGGTAGCTGGTAGCTGGTAGCTGGTAGCTGGTAGCTGGTAGCTGGTAGCTGGTAGCTGGTCGCCGTGGCGGCGGGAGGGGGAGGCCGGACGCCCGACCTGCGCGGGGTCAGGGCGGGCCTCCGGGTCGGTCGGTTTACGCAGGACGGCGCGCGTCACGCCTGATGCGGTGCGCCAGGATTCAGGCCGGGTGTCGGCGCCAGTCGCCGGTCCAGTGCCGTGACCGCGCCGCGGAAGGCGCGGCCCAGGCCTCCCCGCCCCACGGTGAGAGCCGCCCGGAAGAGGGCTGTTCCGTCGGCGGCGAATGTCCACTGAACGCGGGTCCCCTTGCCCGCGGGGGTCAGCCGCCACTCCTCCACCAGGGCGCGTATCCCCGGCGCGTTCGTGACGTCGACCCGGTACGCGTACACCTCGGGAGCCTCGGCGACGAGGACGGTCTCCTCGAAACGAGTCCCCCCGCGAAGCCGCACCTCACGCCCTGTGCCATCAGCGGTGGGCCGGGCGAGTGTCACCGCCGCGAACCACTCGCTCCAGCCGGACACGTCCTCGGCGAGCGCGGAGAACACCGCCTCGGGAGGGGCGGTCACCTCCCGGGCGAACACCAGACGCACCGGAGCCGTCTCGACGAAGTCGGGTCCTACCGGACGCAGGTGACGTGCCATGAGCGAACCCCCTTGCGGGAACCGGGTCCTGGCTCCCGTGTGTGGACGGAGCGCCCGTGACGGGATCCGCCCGGCCGCCTCGCGGAACCGACCCCGGTCGGCGGCGACGACGACCGGGTCGCACCCGCGCCACGGACGGCGCCGGCTGTCTCACCGGCGGCGCGGGCAGCGTCACCCTAGCTGGCGGACCGTCAGATGTCTGTATCGTCCTCGGGTTCACCGGCCACCACCAGGCGCCGCAGGTGCTCCGCGATCTCCGCGCGGGCCTCGGCGGGCATCCCGCTGTCGGTCACCAGCGTGTCGACCTGCTCCAGCGCGGCGAACGAACTGAGGCCCACCGTGCCCCACTTGGTGTGGTCGGCGACGACGACGACACGTCGCGCGGACTGGACGAGCCGCCGGTTGGTCTCCGCCTCCGCGAGGTTCGGCGTCGACAGTCCGGCCTCGGCCGATATGCCGTGCACGCCGAGGAAGAGGACATCGAAGTGCAGTGCCGCGATGGCCTGATCGGCCACCGGACCGACCAGGGAGTCGGACGGTGTGCGCACCCCACCCGTGAGGACGACGGTCGCGGCGCCCGGCCGCTGACCGGAGGTGCGCTGCGCCGAGTGGAACACGTCCGCCACACGCACCGAGTTGGTGACCACGGTCAGGTCCGGGACGTCCAGGAGCTGATGGGCCAGCGCGTACGTCGTCGTACCACCGGAGAGGGCGATCGCCGAGCCCGCCGCGACCAACTCGGCGGCGGCCCGCGCGATGTCCTCCTTGGCGGTCAGCTCCAGGCCCGACTTGGCCTCGAAACCCGGTTCGTGCGTGCTCGCCTCGACCACCGGCACCGCGCCGCCGTGCACTTTCTCGACGACACCCTGGCGGGCCAGCGCGTCGAGATCGCGGCGGACTGTCATGTCGGAGACGCCGAGTCTTCGCGTCAGTTCGTTCACGCGGACACCGCCGCGGCGGCGCACCTCGTCGAGGATCAGAGCGCGCCGCTGCTCCGCGAGGAGGTTCTGATTCTCACTCACGACCGCTCCGGTCCTTTCGCCGCTGCCTGCCCGACACTCCGTCCGAACCCACTCCCACGTGGACATTCTCCTTGTCCGAGGTCTGGAGGACGACCCATCCTCGCACGGGACACCGACAGTCGCGCCACTGCCCGCACGCCCACGGTGTCCCTTCCGTGCCGCCACTTTCACACGTATCGGGGAGATTCCGTGAGTTCGGGTGTGCGCGGAGCCCGGAGCGCGCGATCCTTGTGCCTGCACATGACACATGCGACAGGCGTGGCACGGGGGAAGTGCGGAACAGTGGAACGTGCACGGGAACATGCCATCGACGGGGAGCCCGGCAGCCCCGTACAGCCGTCCGAAGCGGCCGGAACCGCCCTGGAACTCCTGGTCCACGGGGTCGGCGGCGCCACGCCGGAGGACATGCTGGACGATCCGCGGACGGTCCGGATCACCGGCGACGCGACAGCGGCCGTCTTCCGGCGCGCCGAGGACGTCGATGCCGAGGCCCGGCCAGGCGACCACCGCGGTGGGCCGGTGCGCGAGGCATACGTGTGGTGCAACCTCACGTCCGGCAACGGCGCCCGCGCGTTATGGCTCCTGTTACTGCCCTTCATGGTGGTCAACCTCGCGCACTGGATGCGCCCCGCCTCGCAGGGCCGCGGACGGGCCGTGCGCCTGTACGGGCTGCTCGTCCGCCTCGCCGGACTCACCCTCACGGTGCTGCTGGTCGCCGCCGCCTGCGAGGTCGCCCTCGACCTGGCCGCCTGGCAGTGCGCGGGCACCCGCGCGTGCGTGCGCAACCACTCCTGGCTCGGCTTCCTCTCCCCGGACCGGCCCGACGCGGGCTGGTGGAGCCAGCCGGGCCGCCGCCTCGCCCTGGCCTGCCTGGTGCCCGCGGCGCTCACCGCCCTCCTCTGGTACCTGTCGCACCGCACCTGGAGCGCGTACGAGTCGCAGCAGCCGATGTCCCGCGCCGCCGAGCCCGACGAGGAGACCGACGGCACCGGACTGGGTCGCCCCGGCTTCTGGTACGGGCGCCGACTGGTGGCCCGGCTGCGTGCCGCGCACACCGCCGCGGGCTTCCTGACCGTCGCCGCAGCCGTCGGCTCCTCGGCGGCCCGCTACGACCGCAGGCCCGGTGGGCCCGCCGCACTCGAAGCGCTGGGCGAGCTCCTGAACGCAACCCTCGTGGTGGGCGGGGCCGTTGTGCTGTGGGTGGTCTGCCGTCGCGGCCGTACCGAGAACCGGATCGACCACGCGCGCGACCGGACGCTCGTACGCCGACTGGCGCTGGGCTCGGTCGTCCTGCTCGTCCTCGCCCTGGTGTACGCCGGCTGGTCACGACCGGAGTGGCACTCGACGGGGCGCCTGCCCGGCGACGCCACGTTCGGCGGCCTCGCCCTCGCGCAGGGCCTGCTCGTGATCGCGCTCGGCGTCGTCGCCCGCATCCTGTACCGCGCGAACCCCCAGGTCCCGGGCTCCCGCGGAACCGGGACCGGCACCGAGGACACCCGCACCGCGATGCGCGGGTTCGCGGGCCCCGCCGTCGCCATGCTCGCCTGCGCGCTCGGCGGCGTGATGTCCGGAGGAGTGTCCCAGCGGGTCGCCGACTGGCTCGACGGCACCCGCCACTCGATTCCCGGCCCGCCCGTCCTGCTGACCTGGCAGGCCTCCGCGATCCCGCCACTGCTCGTGGTCCTGCTCGCCCTCATCGGCTGGCTCGCCCGGCGCACCTGGCAGCTGCGCCGCCGCGAGACGATCGCCGTGGAACGCGACTACCCGAGCGAGGCCAAGGACATCGCCCGCACCCGCCGCATCGCCGGCACCCGTGCGATGGCCGCCCTCACCGACCGTGCGCCGCTCATGGTCGGCGTCGTCTCCTCCGTGACGCTGCTGCTCGGGGCCGGCGCCCTGGCCGGGGCCTTCGCCACCGGGGACGCCCCGAGCGAGGCAGCGCGGGGGACGTACGGCGTCGTCCGGGGCACGGCCGAGACCGCGCAGGCACTCGGCTCCTGGCTGATCGGCCTCGGCTTCATCCTCTTCGTCACCTGGGGCCGCCGCGCCTACAAGGACCCGGCCGCCCGCCGCACCATCGGCATCCTCTGGGACGTCGGCACCTTCTGGCCGCGCGCGGCCCACCCCTTCGCGCCGCCCTGCTACGCCGAGCGCGCCGTGCCCGACCTCACCTGGCGCATGGCCACCTGGATCCGTGCCACCGGCGGACGGCTCGTGCTCTCCGGACACTCCCAGGGCAGTGTGCTGGCGGCCGCCGCGGCCTGGCAGCTCAAGCCCGCGGTCCGCAGGAGAATCGCGCTGCTCACCTACGGCTCACCGCTGGAGCGTCTGTACGGACGCTGGTTCCCGGCCCACTTCGGCCCCGCCGCCCTGGCCTCACTGCACCGAGAGGTCGCCTGCTGGCGCAATCTGTACCGTCCGACCGACCCCATCGGAGGACCCGTCCGGCTGCCCGGCGACTGCGGCCCCGAAGTCGACCACGAGCCCTTGAAGGACCCGCTCGCCTACGGCCGCACCGAGCGGCAGCCGCTGCCCGCGCCGGTCCTCGGCCACTCCGACTACCAGGCGGACCCGGCCTTCGCCGACGAGCGGGAACTGCTGCTGGCCCGGCTGCTGCCCGAGGTGCCGGGCCAGCGTCCCCGGAAGGACGCTCACGGCAGCTCCGGCAGGTCCTCCGAGTAGAGCAAGGTCAGGTCGTCCGTGCTCGGCTCGTCCAGCTGGGCGACCCGGCCCGCGTGCCGCTCCACCATCGCCTCGAACGTCTGCCGCGCCGTGCGTCCGTTGCCGAACGCGGCCCCCTTCGGAATCGCCGTGAAGTACTTCAGGAGCGCCTCGGCCGCGCCAGGGCCCAGGCGGTACTCGTGTTCCTCGGCCTGCTGCTCAACGATGCGCAACAGCTCGTCGGGGAGGTAGTCGTTGAACGTGATGGTCCGTGAGAAACGGGACGCCACACCGGGGTTGACCGACAGGAACCGCTCCATCTCGGCGGTGTACCCCGCGACGATCACCACCACCGCCTCCCGGTGGTCCTCCATCAGCTTCACCAGCGTGTCGATGGCCTCGCGCCCGAAGTCGCGGCCCGAGTCCTCCGGCGACAGCGCGTACGCCTCGTCGATGAACAGCACGCCGCCGCGCGCCCGGTCGAACGCCTCCTGCGTACGGATCGCGGTCGACCCGATGTGCTCACCGACCAGGTCCACCCGGGACACCTCGACCAGATGCCCGTTCTCCAGCACACCCAGCGAGGCGAGGATCTCGCCGTACAGCCGGGCGACGGTCGTCTTGCCCGTACCGGGGGAGCCGGTGAAGACGAGATGGCGCCGGGCTGACGCCGCCTTGAGGCCCGCCTGCTGCCTGCGGCGGCCCACCTCGATCATGTCGGTGAGGGCCCGCACCTCGCGCTTGACGTTCTCCAGGCCGACCAGCGTGTCGAGTTCACCGAGGACGACTTTGGACCCGCGGGCCGGCTGCGCGGGTTCCGCGGCGGTGACGAGCGGCTCCCGCTCGGTGCTGCGCTGACCGGGGATCGCCCCCAGCAGACTCGCGGACGAACCGGACGTCTCGACCGCCGCCTCGTGCGCCGGGGCGCGCAGTCCGGTGCTCTCGTCGCTCGCGCAGTCCTCGACGATCGGACCTCCGCCGGGCGCCGCGCCCGCGTCGGCGAACTCGAAGCCGCCGCGCGCGCACCGCTCGGTACGGCACTTGCGCAGGGTCGCCCGGCAGCCGTCGATCACATGGAAGCCGTAGCCTCCGCTGTCCGCCACCCGGCAGTTCAGGAAGCTGCCCCGGCCGTCGGCGGACACGTAGATACCGGCTTCGGTGGGCGAGGTGACCGTGCAGCGCTCGATCGTCGGATCGGCGCCCTTGGTGACGATCACTCCGGTCTGCGTGCCGTCCACGATGCAGCCGGACAGGTTTCCCCCGCTGCCGTGGTCACGGAACCAGGCACCCGTCGCGGCGTCGCGGATGCGGCAGTCGTCGAGCTGCGCGGTGGCGCCGTCGCTCACCGACACCGCGGTGTTGCGCACCTGCGAGATGTCGCAGTCGACGACATCCGCGCGCGAGCCCCGGTCCAGGACGAAGAGCGCGTCCGGCACGTCGTGCACCCGGCACGAGTCCAGCACCGCGGTCGCGCCGTCGCTCACCCACACCGCGGGGTAGTCGCCCGTGCTGTCGAAGATCTCGCACTGGTTGGCGTCCACGCGCGTGCCCGGGTCCCAGACCGAAAGGCCGTTGCGCCCGAACTGCCGCACGCTGGTGCGTGTCAGTGTCAGCACCGAACGCGAGCGCAGATCGACCGCGTTCTCCGGGATGTCGTGGATGCGGCAGTCGGCGAGCGTGAGCACCGCGTCCGTGTCGAGGGTGACGCCGTCAGCGGTCGTCCGGTGGACATCGCAGTCGGTGAGGTGAGCCGTGGCCCGGCCGGTGATCTGCACCCCGGAACCCTTGACCTCGTACACCTCGCAACCCACCGCCTCCAGCGACGAGTTCTCGCCGGTCGCCGACAGGCCCGCACCCGAAGTGTGGTGCACCCGGCAGCGCTCGAGGCGCGGATGCGCGCCCCCGCGGACCACGACGCCCGACTGACCGGCCGCGACGACCTCGCACTCCTCGAACACCCCGCCGCCGCCGTCCAGCACGGCGATGCCGACGCCCGCGGGGTTGTCGACCGTGCAGCGGCGCACGGTCGGGCGGGCGCCACCGCGCACCTCGATCCCGGCGGCGGACCGGGTGACGATCCGCACGTCCAGCAGTTCCGGTGTGCCGTCCTCGACGAGCAGCGCGGGCGCGGCGGAGTCCTGGCCCTCGACATGCAGGTCCTGGACCACGGCGGAGGCGCGCACGGTCAGCGGCACGCCGTCGACCGGTGCGATGCGCACGGAGCCGGGGGAGCCCTCGGGGCCGCGCAGCGTCACCGCCCGCTCCACCACCAGGTTCTCCCGGTAGGTGCCGGGAGCGACGGTCAGGACGTCACCGTCGGCCGCGGCCTCCAGGGCGGCGGCCAGCGATGCGTACTCACCCGTGCGGCGCCGCCACCGCGAGGTTCCGGTGTGCGTCACCTGGACCGTGCCCTGTGCCATGGCGCTGTTGTGCCCCCACCTCGTCGTACGCGGGTCCTGCGAGGTCGTGCTGATGCCCCGTCGGTCGGGATCCCGGTCCCTGCCGGACAGCCTCTCACGACGGTGCCGAACAGTTCGGCCGGTCCACCGTAGCGTGCGCGGAGACGCCCGGTTGACCGGAGCGGGAAGGCGTCAGCTGCCGGTGCCTGCCTTGCCCCAGTCGGGACCTGCCTTGTCCCATGCCTGGTCCCAACGGGCATGACGCCGACGGATCATGTGCCCCACGATCAACCGTCTGGCTCCCGCCACCAGTCCCGCCGACAGCACGGCCGCGCCGAAACCGGCCAGAACGGCGTGTGTGGCCGCGGTGGCACTGTCCAGCGGGCGGCCCACTATGCCGCCGTGCAGATCGGTCCAGAGCGGGAAATGGTCCCCCGGACGGGGGGACTTGAGGGCGGCGATCACCGTGCCGTGCCGCGGGGTGCCGTCCGGTGCCGTCCAGTCGGCCACGACGCGGCTGCGGGTGTCCCGTGCCGACGACGTCTCGGGGTCCGGCGCCAGCGGGCCTCGGGAAAGCTTTCTGACCACGGTGGCGGCGACCTGCTGACGGTCCTCGCGCTGCTCCCGCACGGACCGCAGCAGCGCCTCCTGGGCCGAGGCCCCCACGACCGCTCCGACCAGGGGCGCACCGACGAGCACCAACAGGAGGGCGGCCAGGGCCAGCCAGGCCTCCACGAGATCCGTCGTGCGACGCAGCGGATTGTGCCGCCAGCGCCAAAGACCGATGATCGCGTGCACCGTCCCGCACCCCCTCCCGCGTCCGTGATAACCCGCAGCGGAGCCGTTCACTCGAGACGCGGGGGAAGAGAGAGCGAAATCACCCTCCCCCGGGCCCTGCGTGAACATCTCACGCCGACTCAACGATCCCGCCCGGGGCCGGGGTTCCCCGTGCGCGGCTTCTGGCGAAATGTGATCGCTGGGCTAGGCGAGGACCGTGACCGGGTCTCCGACGCGCAGCGTGCCGCGGGACTCGGGCACCAGGTTCTGCCCGAAGATCAGCCTGCCGGCGAAGCGTCGGTGGCGGGCGAGCGTGCGCAGCGGCTCCTTGCCGCGTGCGGCGGTGTCCTGGTCGGTCGTGGTGACGACGCAGCGACCCGACATCCTGGTCACCCGGAAGGTCACCTCGCCGATGGCGATCCGCGACCAGTCGTCCTCGGCCCAGGCGTCCGTGCCGGAGACGACGACGTTCGGCCGGAAGCGATTCATCGGCAGGGGCCCCTCGTCGGCGTGGTCACCCCGCGCGATCAGGGAGTTGAGCGCGTCCAGCGAACCGAGCGTGGTGACGAGCAGGGGATAGCCGTCGGCGAAGTTCACCGTCTCGCCCGGCAGGGCGAACTCCGGGTCGACGGGCCGGCGCGTGGCGGGATCGTCCATGTGGACGAGGCGCACATCGGCGCGCAGGTAGCCGCTGCACCAGTCGTGCGCGGCCGGGTCGGCGAGGACCGCTTCCACCTTGTCGCCGAAGATCTGCACGGTCGTGGTGCCGATGGGCTCGGGCACGGGAACGCTCACCGGCTCACGGCCCTCGGCGGACAGACGAAGGCCGCCGCCGGAGAGAATCTCGGCGGCGGCCAGCGCCATACGCGGCTGCTCGCGTTGCGTGACGACCTTTCCCCCGTCGTCGATCAGGACCCAGCGTCGGTCTCCGGCCAGCCCCCAGGGCTCCACCTCGGCCTCCCGGGGTGACTGGCCCCGGAACGCCTTGACCGGATGGACGTGGATCGAGTGCAGTTGCGCGTTCCCCATGACCGCCATGGTGCCAGGAAGCACCGACAATCCGGTTCGGGGAGGTCAGTACCCGCGGTACTGCTGCCCGTTGTAGGGGTCCTGGTAAGGAGCCGGGGCGGGCCGGGGAGCCGCGGGGCGCATCGCCTCGTAGCCCGTGCCGCTCGCCATCGGGCGGGGCTGCTGCTGGGGGCCGGGATAGCCCCGAGGCGCGGCGGCCTGCTGCGGGATGTACGGCGCGGGGGCCTGCTGCAGCGGCGAAGGCTGTTGGGCCTGCTGGTAGCCGTACTGGTGCGAGGGGCCGGCCGGCAGCGCGGGGAGCGCGGACGGCAGCGCCGGGAGGTTGCTGCCCGAGTCGTAGGCGGAGGGGACCCGGATCGGGGCGATCTGAGGGGTACCCCGCTCGGCGACGAGGGAGTCGTAGATCGGGGTGTCCTGGAAGGCGGAGTAGTAACCGCCGCCATAGGTGGAGCGGGGGGAGGTCATGGCACATAAGTTAAGCCCACGATGTGCTGGTTGGGGAGACCGATAAGAGGGTTGTTTTCCGTGTCGGCAGTGACGCGGGATCCCCAATGCGAGCGAACTCGGCAAAAAAGGACGCCAAAGATGGTTGAGATCGTGTAAAGGCCGAGCTGCGGACGGGTTACCGGCGGTTGACCAGGATCTTCCAGTGCGAGTCATGGGAGTTCGACGGGCCGGGGGATTAGGTTTGGCGGGAACGGAGCCGGCGGTCCGCTCGGGACGCGCACCGGCGCGGAGACACGTGATGGGGGCGTACATGTCAATGCCTAAGGGATCGAATGTTCCTGTCCCGACGACCGCACTGCGGGTGGAATTGGGGTGGCGATCAGGACCGGGGGTGCCCGACGTGGATGCCTCCGCCCTTCTGCTGGTGTCCGGAAAGGTCCGTTCGGACGCCGACTTCATCTTCTACAACCAGCCGGCGCACTCCTCGGGCGCTGTGCGTCACGAGGGGAAGCGCAACGACGGCGGCCAGGTGAGCGACGCGCTGCTCGTCGACCTCGCGCGCGCGGAGCCCGTCATCGAGACCGTCGTCCTGGCCGCCTCCGCGGACGGTGGCTCCTTCGGGCGCGTTCCCGGTCTGTACATACGGGTGCTCGACGCACAGCAGGGCACGGAACTCGCCCGCTTCGACAGCGCCGACGCGACCGTGGAGACCGCCTTCGTGCTGGGCGAGTTCTACCGGCGCCAGGGCGCCTGGAAGTTCCGTGCCGTCGGACAGGGCTACGGAAGCGGTCTCGAAGGACTGGCCACCGACTACGGGATAACGGTGGACGAGCCGCAGCACGCGGCACCGGCCGCCCCCGCACCGCAGGGGCCCGCCACTCTCGTCCAGGGGCCCCCGCCCCCCGTGGCGGCCCCGGTCACCGTGCCACCGCCGGTCGCCCCGCCCGTGACCATGCCGCCGCCCATGGCTCCGCCCATGACTCCGCAGCCGCCCGCGGCCCCTCCGGCGCCGGTCCGCCTGACCAAGGTGACGCTCACCAAGGAGGCGCCCTCCGTATCGCTCAACAAACAGGGCGGAACGTCCGGTGCCATGCGCGTGAACCTCAACTGGGAGGTGCGCAAGCAGTTCAAGGGGTGGGGCAGCAAGCGCGGCCGGGCCGTCGCCATGCACGCCGACCTCGACCTCGACCTGTGCGCGCTGTACGAGCTGTCCGACGGCCGCAAGGGAGTCGTCCAGGCGCTCGGCAACGCTTTCGGGGCGCTGCACCAGCCACCGTTCATCCATCTCGACGGGGACGACCGCACCGGGGCCGTGGCCAGCGGCGAGAACCTCACCATCAACCTGGATCACAAGCAGAGCTTCCGGCGCATCCTCATCTTCGTGACCATCTACGAAGGCGCGCGGTCCTTCGCCGACCTGCATGCCACGGTCACCCTGCAGCCGTTGAACGGCGCGCCGATCGACTTCTCGCTCGACGAGTGCACGGTGCCCTCCACGGTCTGCGCGCTCGCCCTCATCACCGGCAACGGCACCGACATGGTCGTCCAGCGCGAGGCCCGGTACCTCATTCCCGAGCGCGGCGTGAGTCCGCAGCGCACGGTCGACTACGCCTACGGCTGGGGCATGAACTGGACGCCCGGCAGGAAATGACCGTCGGGCCCCTGCTCCTCAGTTCTCGTCGAGGGCGGTGTCGGGGCGGGCGTAGGTGCGGCCCTTCCAGGCCGCACCGCGCCCCCTGTAGTGCTGCACCGCGGAATCGACCGTCATGAGGAGATAGAGGAACGCGGTGACCGGCAGCAGGGGAGCGAGCCACAGTGGCTGCCGGTAGTACCGGAGCATCGGCACATACGTGGCCGTCATCAGCAGCCAGGCGAGCCCTCCGGCCGCCGCCGCCCACGTGCTTCCCGTAGCGAGGCCCGCCAGAAGGGCGACCGGCGGCACCAGATACACCATCGCGAGCCCGGCGACCGTTCCGGCGAGCAGCGGCGGGCTGTGCCGCAGCTGGGCGTACGCGCTGCGCGAGACCATGCGCCACAGATCGTGGAGCCGCGGATACGGGCGCACGCTGTCGACCCGCTCGGCGAGGCCGAGCCAGATGTGGCCACCGCCCCGCTTGACCGCGCGGGCGAGCGCCACGTCGTCGATGACGGCATGCCGGATCGCCTCCGGGATCCGCGCCCGCTCGGCGGTGTCCGCGCGCAGCAGGACGCAGCCGCCCGCCGCGGCCGCCGTCCGTGAGCCCTTCACCGCGATCCGGCGGAAGGGGTAGAGCTGGGCGAAGAAGTAGACGAACGCCGGTACGACGAGCCGCTCCCACAGGCTCTCCACCCGCAGCCGCGCCATGAGCGAGACCAGGTCGAAACCGCCCGTGCGCGCCGCCGCCACCAGTTCCCGCAGACTGTCCGGCGCGTGCGCGATGTCCGCGTCGGTCAGCAGCAGATATTCGGGGTCCCGCGCGCGGGCGAGGCCGATGCCGTGGCGCACGGCCCACAGCTTGCCCGTCCAGCCCGGCGGCGGTTCACCCGGTGAGCCGACGGTGAGCGGCAGTCCGCCGTGTCGGCGCGCCAGCTCGCGGGCCAGCTCTCCCGTGCCGTCCGAGCTCCCGTCGTCGACGAGGAAGATCTCGGCCCGCCCCGGATAGGCCTGGGCGAGGAGCGACGGCAGGCTCTCGGGCAGGACGGCGGCCTCGTCCCGGGCCGGCACCACGACGCACACGGAAGGCCAGTCGACGGGATCGTGGCGGGCGGGCAACCGCACGTCCGTACGCCAGAAGAAGCCCTGGCCGAGCAGCAGCCACAGCCACGCGGCCAGTGATCCGACAGCGATCCACACGAGGGCGCTCACCTGTCGAAGTCTGCCCCACCGCAGACTCCCGTCGAGAGGGATCGTCTATGGTGACCGGGTGAAGATCGCGCTCATGGACTCCGGAATCGGACTGCTCGCTGCTGCCGCCGCGGTGCGTCGACTGCGGCCCGACGCCGATCTCGTCCTCTCCTCCGACCCCGGCAGCATGCCCTGGGGGCCGCGCACACCGGAGGACGTCACCGCACGCGCCCTGGCCGTCGCCGAGGCCGCCGCACTGCACCGGCCCGACGCCCTGATCGTCGCCTGCAACACCGCCTCCGTACGCGCCCTGCCCGCCCTGCGCGCCCGCCTCGAGCCGGAAGTGCCCGTCATCGGCACCGTCCCGGCGATCAAGCCGGCCGCCGCGGGCGGCGGGCCCGTCGCGATCTGGGCCACGCCCGCCACCACCGGCAGCCCGTACCAGCGGGGACTCATCGACCAGTTCGCCGACGGAGTGGACGTCACCGAGGTGGCCTGCCCCGGGCTCGCGGACGCGGTGGAGCACGCCGACCAGGCGGCCATCGACGCCGCGATCGCCGAGGCCGCCGCGCACACCCCCGAGGACGTAAGGGCCGTCGTCCTGGGCTGCACCCATTACGAACTGGTCGCCGAGCGCATCCGCGCCGCCGTGCAGCGCCCGGGGCGCCCGCCGCTCGTCCTGCACGGTTCCGCCGGGGCGGTCGCCGCCCAGGCGCTGCGCCGGATCGGCGAGATGCCGGACCCCGCGGCCCCCGCCGGCTCCACGGTCACGGTGCTGCTGAGCGGGCACGAGGGCACGCTGCCGGCGACCGCGCTCACCTATGAGGAAGGCCGCATCCTGTCGGCCGTCAGCCCCGCGCGCTGAGCGACGACCGCACCCCACTCCACCCCCGTGACGCCTGCTCGTCGGCGAAGGCGTCCGGCTGGCGGACACCTGCGGTGAACGTGCGGACACCCGGCGTACGGGCACGGTCCGTCACCGCTCGGTCTCCCACAAGGAGAATCTCGTCCACCCGGCGGAGTAACGCTCCGCGACCCGGTGCCCGCGCAGCGGAACCTGAGTACTCTCATGGACATGAGGGACCACCCCCACGGCGAAACCTCACCGCACCCGGCTCTGTGGACCGGGCACGCGAGGAATCGCGTTCAGTTGCTGCCCGCCCTGGGCGGCCTGGCCTGCCTGGCGCTCGGGATCGAGCTGGCCGTCGACTCCGGCTGGACGTCGGGAACGGCCCCGCTGATCATGTCCGTCATCGGATGCATCGCTGCCGGACTGCTCATCCTCTTCGGCACGCTCGCGTTCGTGCATGTCGCCGTGACGGTGGACAAGGACTGTCTGGAGGTGCGCTGCGGCCACATAGGGCTGCCGCGCCGCCGCATCCCCCTCTCGACGGTCGTCGGCGCCGACTTCGCGCCTCAGGTCACCCCGCGCCAGTGGGGCGGCTGGGGATATCGCTGGCGGCCCGAGCAGGGAACCGCCGTCATCGTCCGGCGTGGTGAGGGCGTGGTGCTGCGCCTGGGCGACGGCCACACGTTCACGATCACCGTGGACAACGCCGAGGCGGCGGTACGGATCATCCGCGGCCATCTGCGCCCGGACACGACCGGTGTGGTGCGCTGACGTCCCACACGGAGGTCGGCTCATGACTCCCGACGATCGTCGGAGCGCCGGGCCGGGGCCGGGACGACGTCCGGCTCGGTCGTGGTGAAGGGCCGCGCGGTCGCGAGCCCGGCGAGCAGTCCCGCCCCCGCGGTCACCGTCATGAAGCTCAGCGCGTTGCCGATCGAGGCGATGGCGGCCAGCGCCGTCAGAGCCGCGCCCGTGGTCAGCGCGATCGGGGTGGAACGCGGCGAGCGCAACAGCGCGTACAGGACCCAGCAGAAAGCCGCCGCGAGCAGGGCCACACCGACAAGACCCTGCTCGGCGGCCTGCTGCAGGGGCGCGGAATGGGGTTTGCCGTCGGGCACCAGCGACTGGGCGACGGTGGGACTGAACTCTCCGTAGCGTCCGGGTCCGACCCCCAGAGCGGGATCGGTACGGGCCATGCGCAGGGCGTCGTGCCAGAGCTGGACCCGGTGCTCGGTGAGCCGGCCCTCCAGGGACGCGGTCAGTCCGCCCGGCAGCGCGTCCTCGCCGATGGCCCAGGTCGCCCCGGTCACCAGCACCGCGGCGGCCGCCAGGCCCGTGAGGGCGAGGGCACGACGTCGCACACGGGCGGCGGCGAGTGAACAGAGAAGGACCCCGACGCAGGTGACGAATCCGGTGGTCGATCCCAGGACCGCGGCCGTCACCACGATCCCGGCGGCCAGCAGCCGCAGCGCGAGACGCAGGGCGGGCGGGCGTGCTGCCCAGGCGGCGCAGCACGCGGCGCCGCAGGAGAGGATCAGCAGGGCGGCCGTGGCGCCGCTGTGGCCGAGTTCCAGGCTGATCTGCGGGCCGGGTGTGGCGATCGCGAGGCCGAGCCCGGCGAGCGCACCGGCACAGGGGGCGGCGACCGGCAGGAGTGCCCCGAAGATCCGCCCCGAGGCGTAGCCCGCCGCCACGGCGAGCACCGCCAGCAGCATGCCCTCGGGCCGGCCGTCGTGCGCGGTCGCCGTGATCAGCGACCAGGCGGCACACGCGGCGAGCACGGCCACGCCGGCGCCGTCCGCGCCGCTGCGTCTTTCGCCCGTGGCCGCCGAATCGGCCGTGGAGACCGTCCCCGTGGAACCCACCCCGTCGCCCCCCGACTCCGCCTGACCTCGGGTGCCGTCACCGCATCAGGCCGCACGTCAGAGGCTCGGGCACACCGTAACGGGTGATGCGCCGGTTTGGGGACATGTTGTGCAGGAACGTTGCAGCAGGCGCGTAGGAGGGAACCCGCCAAGCGGCGTTCCGCCCATCGGGACCGATGAGGCCGAACTGTCGGCGCCCAGGTCAAGCGCCGTACACTCCCCAAGTGACCGCCACCGCAACCACCGTAGACGAGCCGGACCAGCTCGAACCCCAGGCCGTGCCCGCTTCGCGTGGGGCAGCCTGGGTGCGTCGCCTCCTTCCGGCCGCCGCCGCGGCGCTCTCCGGAGTGCTGCTTTACGTCAGTTTCCCGCCACGGACCCTGTGGTGGCTGGCCCTGCCGGCCTTCGCGGTCTTCGGCTGGACCCTGCGCGGTCGCAGCTGGAAGGCCGGTCTCGGCCTCGGCTATCTGTTCGGCCTCGGATTCCTGCTGCCGCTGCTGGTCTGGACCGGCGTCGAGGTCGGCTCCGGCCCCTGGCTCGCGCTGGTCGCGGTGGAGGCGGTCTACGTCGCGCTCGTCGGCGCGGGGATCACCTTCGTCTCCCGGCTGCCGGGGTGGCCGCTGTGGGCGGCGGCCATATGGATCGCGGGAGAGGCGGCACGCGCGCGTGCGCCCTTCGGCGGCTTTCCCTGGGGCAAGATCGCGTTCGGGCAGGCCGACGGTGTGTTCCTGCCGCTCGCCGCGCTCGGTGGCACTCCGGTGCTCGGCTTCGCGGTCGTGCTGTGCGGCTTCGGGCTCTACGAGATCGTCCGCCTGGCCGTCGAGGCGCGCGGCACCCGGGTCCTGCGCCGTGGTGCGGCCGCGGTGGCGCTGCTCAGCGTCGCCGTCCCGGTCGTCGGGGCGCTGGCAGCGCGGACGCTGGTCAGCGACAAGGCCGAGAACGGCACGACGACCGTCGCGCTGATCCAGGGCAACGTGCCGCGGGCGGGACTGGACTTCAACTCCCAGCGGCGTGCCGTCCTCGACCACCACGTGCGGGAGACCGAACGCCTGGCCGCCGAGGTCAAGGCGGGCAAGGTCGCCAAGCCCGACCTGGTGCTGTGGCCGGAGAACTCCTCCGACATCGATCCGTTCGCCAACGCCGACGCGCGCTACGTGATCGACGGGGCCGCCAAGGCGATCGGCGCCCCCATCTCCGTCGGTGGGGTCGTCGAGCGGGACGGCAAGCTCTACAACGAGCAGATCCTGTGGGACCCGGCCAAGGGCCCGGTCGACACGTACGACAAGCGGCAGGTCCAGCCCTTCGGCGAGTACCTTCCGCTGCGTTCGCTGCTCGGTGCCATCAACGAGAACTGGACGTCGATGGTGCGCCAGGACTTCAGCCGCGGCACCGAGCCGGGCGTCTTCACCATGAACGGCACCAAGGTCGGCCTCGCCACCTGCTACGAGGCCGCCTTCGACTGGGCCGTGCGCAGCACCGTCACCGACGGCGCGCAGATCATCTCGGTGCCCAGCAACAACGCGACCTTCGACCGCAGCGAGATGACCTACCAGCAGCTCGCCATGTCCCGCATCCGCGCCGTCGAGCACAGCCGCACCGTCACCGTGCCCGTGACGAGCGGTGTCAGTGCCGTGATCATGCCGGACGGGAAGATCACCCAGAAGACCGGGATGTTCGTCGCCGACTCGCTGGTCCAGAAGGTGCCGCTGCGCTCCTCCGAGACCCCGGCCACCCAGCTCGGCATCATCCCCGAGATGTTCCTGGTGCTGGTCGCGGCGGGCGGTCTCGGCTGGGCCGCGGCGACCGCGGTGCGCGGGCGGCGGAACGCCGACTCCTAGGAGCCTCCTGGGACGCGGTCCGGGGCCCGTGCCGAGGTGACGGAATCGCGCCGTTAGGGTCGGGGCCATGGCTACTCCCGACTTCATCCGCGAGATCCGGGCCTTCGCGGGCCACCAGCTCCTCTGGATGCCAGGGGTGACCGCCGTGGTCTTCGACGACGAGGGCAGAGTTCTGCTCGGGCAGCGTTCGGACAACCACCAGTGGGCGCTCATCTCCGGTATTCCGGACCCGGGAGAGCAGCCGGCGGCCTGCGCGGTGCGCGAGGTGTACGAGGAGACCGCCGTGCGGGTCGAGGTCGAGCGCGTCGTCCTGGTCCGGGCGGGGGAGCAGGTGGCGTTCGCCAACGGCGACGTCTGCCAGTTCATGGACACCACGCTCCGGTGCCGCGCCGTCGGAGGTGAGGCCCATGTCAATGACGACGAGTCGCTTCAGGTCGGCTGGTTCGACGTGGACGCACTGCCGAAGCTGAACGAGCAGGCCCTCTTCCGGATCAAGCAGGCGCTGGTTGACGCACCCACATGGTTTGAGCCCATGTCCTGAGTGTGAAGTGTGTGGGCTGACCACATCGGTTGGGGCGTGGGTGCTGCCTAGGGTCGAGGCATGACCGCGCCCAGCGCCCTCCCGGGCCCCCACGCTTCCGCACTCGACCTCGGCGGCCGCACCGCCCTCGTCACCGGCGCCGCGAGTGGCATCGGCCGCGCCTGCGCGCTGCGGCTCGCCGCCGCCGGAGCCAAGGTGAGAGCGGTCGACCGGGATGCCGGAGGCCTGGAGACCCTGGCCGACGAGATACACGGCCTGGCCGGGACCGTCGAGCCGCACGTCCTCGACCTCACCGACCTCGACGCCGCGGAACAGGCCGCGGGGGGCACCGATGTCCTCGTGAACAACGCCGGGCTGCAAATGGTCCGTCCCATCGAGGAATTCCCGCCCGAGGTGTTCCACACGGTGCTCACCGTGATGCTGGAGGCACCGTTCCGCCTCATTCGCGGGGCTCTGCCCCACATGTACGGACAGGGCTGGGGCCGCATCGTCAACATCTCCTCCGTCCACGGGCTGCGCGCCTCGGCGTTCAAGTCGGCGTACGTAGCCGCGAAACACGGACTGGAAGGCCTGTCGAAAACTGCGGCCCTCGAAGGCGCACCCCACGGAGTCACCTCGAACTGTGTGAACCCCGCCTATGTGCGCACCGCACTCGTCGAGAAACAACTGGCCGACCAGGCACGGACACACGGCATCCCGCGGGAGCGCGTCCTGACCGAGATCCTGCTGAAGGACAGCGCCGTCAAGCGACTCATCGAGCCGGCGGAGGTCGCCGAGGCGGTGGCCTACCTCTGCGGACCGCAGGCGGCCTTCATGACCGGAACATCGCTGACTCTGGACGGGGGCTGGACCGCGCACTGAGCGAGGCCGAAGCCCGCCCCGCGTCGAGCCGTATCGGAGCAGGTCGTGAGTTATCCACAGGGCCGCGGCGCCGATCCGCGGATGCGCCATCCTGTTGCCATGTCCCGCGATCACCTGCCATCAGCCGAGCGCTCCGCCGACAGCGTGGAAGCGCCGTTCCTGGAACTCCTGGCCAGAGGAGCGACCGCCGACGCCTACGAGCGGCCGGTGCTGCTCGCCCGGGCCGAGGGCCTGCCCGCCGACCGCGTCGCCGCGCTCGAACAGGCCAAGCTGCTCGCCCTGCGCGTGCGCACGGAGATAGAGGGACGGCGCCGCCGCGAGGCCGAACTCTCCGCGCTCTTCGAGACCGCGCACGACCTCGCGGGCCTGCGCGACCTCGACGCCGTGCTGCAGGCGATCGTGCAGCGGGCCCGGTCCCTGCTGGGCACGGACGTGGCATATCTCAGCCTGAACGACACGGCCGAAGGCGACACCTACATGCGTGTCACCGAAGGCTCGGTCGCGGCACGCTTCCAGCAGTTGCGGCTCGGCATGGGGGAGGGCCTGGGAGGGCTCGTCGCGCAGACGGCCCGCCCCTATGTCACCGACGACTACTTCAAGGACGCGCGCTTCCAGCACACCCGCACCATCGACGCGGGCGTACGGGACGAGGGGCTCGTCGCGATCCTCGGCGTGCCGCTGATGATCGGACCCCAGGTCATCGGTGTGCTGTTCGCGGCGGACCGCAGGGCGCGCGTCTTCGAGCGGGAACAGATCGCACTGCTCGGCTCCTTCGCGGCGCTGGCCGCGGCAGCCATCGACACGGCCAACGCACTGGCGGACACCCGATCCGCCCTCGACCGCCTGGGCCGCGCCAACGACATCATCCGGGACCGCAGCGGAGTGATCGAGCGCGCCTCGGACGTCCACGACCGGCTCGCCGAACTCGTCCTGCGCGGCGGGGGAGTCCATGACGTGGCCGCCGCGGTGTCCGAAGTCCTGGACGGCACGGTCGAGTTCGCCGAGCCCGGTGCCACACCGGCCATCGCGGTGGAGGCCGCCCGCGCCGACGGCCACGCCGTGCGACACGGTGACGACTGGGTCACCGCGGTGGCAGCCGGCGGCGAGCTGCTCGGCGCCCTGGTGCTCCGCGGGCACCCGGGCCTCGACCCCGTCGACCAGCGCACCCTGGAGCGCGCCGCCATGGTGACCTCCCTGCTCCTGCTCGCCAGACGCTCGGCCTCGGAAGCCGAACAGCGCGTACGCGGCGAGCTGTTGGACGACCTGCTGGACGCCCGGGACCGCGATCCGAGGCTGTTGCGCGAGCGGGCCGCGCGGCTGCACGCCGACCTCGACGGCCTTCACGTGGTGCTCGCGGCCCGACTCGACGTCACGGCCGCCGACGCCGACCAGGAGGCGAGCGCACGCAGACGGCTGTGGTCCGCCGCGTCCCATCTCGCCACCACCCGCCACGGACTGGCGGCCGCCCGCGACGGTGGCACCGTCCTGCTGCTCCCCCTCGGACCCGGCGACACAGCGACGACACTGGCCCGCCGCACGGCCAAGCAGCTCGGTACCGCCGTCCACGAAGCGGTAAGCGTCGGTGCCTCGGCACCCGTCGACCGGCTCGCGGCGCGACCCGAAACGGTGGCCTCGGCGTACACGGAGGGCCGACGCTGCCTGGAGGCACTGCGCCTGCTCGGCAGGGCCGGCGACGGCGCGGCCGCCGAGGACTTCGGGTTCCTGGGACTGCTCCTCGCAGGGGACCGGGACATCTCCGGGTTCGTCGACCGCACCATCGGCGGAGTCGTCACCTACGACGAACGGCGCGGCACCGACCTGCTGCACACCCTCGACGCGTACTTCGCGAGCGGCATGAGCCCTGCGCGCACGAAGGACGCCCTGCACGTGCATGTGAACACCGTCGCACAGCGGTTGGAGCGGGTGGGGCGCCTGCTCGGGGACGACTGGCAGAGCCCGGCCCGCGCTTTGGAGATCCAACTCGCTCTGAGACTGCACCGGTTGTCGTCGGACGCACCGCGCTGATCCCCGCACGCGGATCGCGTACGGGGATCAGGGGCGCGGCCTCGGTCAGACGGTACGGGCGTCCGCCGGCGTCGCGGATGCGGGCCGCTCGTCGGTCGTGGCCTCGACGTCGGACAGGTCGCGGCTGCGGGTCTCCTTCGCCAGGCCCACGGCGATCAGGGTCAAGACGACCGCCCCGATCACGTACAGGGAGATGGGGGTCGAGCTGCCGTACGAGGAGAGCAGCGCCGTCGCGATGAGCGGTGCGGGCGCGCCCGCCGCGACGGAGGCGAACTGGGCGCCGATGGAGGCACCCGAGTAGCGCATCCGGGTCGCGAACATCTCGGAGAAGAAGGCGGCTTGGGGTGCGTACATGGCGCCGTGCAGGACCAGACCGACGGTGACGGCGAGGACCAGGTTCCCGAAGCCGCCGGTGTCGATCAGGGAGAAGAACGGGAACATCCAGAGGCCGATTCCCGCGGCGCCGAACAGGTATACGGGGCGGCGGCCGACGCGGTCGGAGAGCGCGCCCCAGGCCGGGATGACGGCGAAGTGCACGGCCGAGGCGATGAGGACGGCGTTGAGCGCGGTCTGCTTGGAGACGCCGGCGGAGGTGGTGGCGTACACGAGGATGAAGGCGGTGATCACGTAGTAGCTGATGTTCTCGGCCATGCGGGCGCCCATCGCGACGAGTACGTCCCGCCAGTGGTGCCGCAGGACGGAGACCAGCGGAAGCTTCTCCGGCTTGTCCGTCCCGGCCGCCTTGCGGGCCTGCGCCCGGGCCAACGCCTTCTTGAAGACGGGCGATTCATCGACAGACAGACGTATCCACAAACCGACGACGACCAGGACGCCGGAGAGCAGGAAGGGAATGCGCCAGCCCCAGGAGACGAAGGCGGCGTCCGACTGGGTCGCGGTGAGCAAGGAAAGGACGCCGGTCGCCAGGAGCTGTCCGGCGGGTGCCCCGGTCTGCGGCCACGACGCCCAGAACCCTCGCCGCTTGGCATCGCCGTGCTCGGACACCAGCAGGACGGCGCCGCCCCACTCGCCGCCCAGCGCGAAGCCCTGCACCAGACGCAGTGCGGTCAGCAGGACCGGGGCCGCCACGCCTACGGTCGCGTGCGTGGGCAGCAGACCGATCGCGAAGGTCGCCCCGCCCATCAGCAGCAGGCTCAGTACCAGCAGCTTCTTGCGGCCGAGCCGGTCGCCGTAGTGCCCGAAGACGAGCGCGCCCAGGGGCCGGGCCGCGAACCCGACGGCGTAGGTCAGGAAGGACAGCAATGTGCCGACGAGCGGGTCGGATTCGGGAAAGAACAGCTTGTTGAAAACCAGGGCGGCGGCCGAGCCGTAGAGGAAGAAGTCGTACCACTCGATGGTGGTGCCGATGAGGCTGGCGGCGACGATGCGCTTGAGGCTGGCGGGGGGTGGGGGAGCGGTGGTTCCGGAGGCCATGTGCGCCACTTCCTCGTGTGCGGTGGGGACGGGTACGTGTTGGCACACGGTAGGAAGACGCACGTCAGGGGCACATGTGGTGGGGCAACATAGTTCGAGGGTTGGCTATGCGTGCGGCCACCATGCCGGTTCGCGGACGGGCGGTTCAGGGGCTCGTAGGTGGGCGAATCGAGTGCCGTCCGGGACGCGAAGTCGGGGGTGACTTGACGGTGCGGTGCTGACTCCCGTGCTGGTTCGGTGTGGAACTAAAAGCCCACGTCATCGCCCGTCTTCACCTCTCCCGTGCTGACTTGGTGCTGACTACGCTCCGTTGAACTCGGAGGCACAGCGGTCATACCGTGAGCGCGCTGCTCGCTGACGCGCGTCCGGACTGGGAGCTACTCCTGTCCGGGGACGGCCATCTCACCAAGGAGCGACCAGTCGAACCACAGGCAGCCGGGCTCGGCGCGCGTGGCCCGGGTGAAGTCGGCGGTGATCTCGGGCCAGCGGTCGGCTTGGCGGTAATGAAGATCATGGGATTCCTTCGCTGATGTGCGTTCTGCATCAAACGGGCGTTGCGTACGGCGGATCGTAGGACCTCGGTTTGCTGTCGCCGGCTCGCCGACCCCACGACAGCGGACGCGTCGCGGCATTCCGCCGCACGGCTGCGGCGCCTCACGCGCCCCAGCGGGCCCCCGATGGGCGGCCCGCTGGGGTGGAGCGGGTAGGTGGCGCGGGCGTGCCCGACGGATCGTTACGACTGGAGTACCAACTGACCGTCCGCGTACGGAAGGACCTTGGCGCGCGGCAGATGCACGAGGACCTCCTCGCCGACCGGAACTCCCTCCTCCCGCGGCGTCTTGGCCCTGACGAGTTGCCCGGCGACCTCGACCTCGAGCACGCGCTGCGCGCCGTGGTCGCTGACGCCCCGCAGCCGGCCGGGGAAGGTGTTGGGACCGGGGTCCGTGACGACCTTGACGTGTTCGGGCCGGACGCCGACCTGGACCCCGGTCGTGCTCTGGGGGATGTCCCAGGCGACGGACAGCGTCCGGCCGCCCAGCGCGAAGGGCCCGTCGTTACGGTCCACGGTCAGGAAGTTCATCGCCGGTGAGCCGATGAAGTAGCCGACGTAGGTCGAGGAGGGCGCCTCGAAGAGCTGCTCAGGGGTGCCTTGCTGCACGGCGCGGCCGTCCTTCATGACGAGCACTTCCTGCGCGAAGCTCATCGCCTCGTACTGGTCGTGCGTCACGTACATCACCGTGGGCCGGAACTGCTCGGTGATCTCTCGGATCTTGCGCCGCAGCGAGTGCTTCAGCTGCGGGTCGATCACGGTGAGCGGCTCGTCCATCAGGAGGGCCGCCACGTCATCACGGACCAGGCCGCGGCCGAGTGAGATCAACTGCTTGTCGTCGGCGGTGAGCCCGCGAGCGGGTTGCCCCAGCCGGTCGTGCAGGTCCAGGGCCTCGGCGACCTGCCGGACCTTGGCGTCGATCCTCGCCTTGTCCCAGCGCCGGCACTGCAGTGGGAAGGCGAGGTTCTCGTAGACCGTCATCGACTTGTAGATGACGGGGAACTGGAAGACCTGGGCGATGTTGCGCGCCTTCGTGGGCAGAGCGGTGACGTCGACGCCGTCGAACAGCACCCGTCCCCGGGATGGTCTGACCAGGCCGGACAGGATGTTCAGCAGCGTCGTCTTGCCGCAGCCCGAGGGTCCGACCAGCGCATAGGTCTTGCCGGACTCGAAGGTCAGCTTCAGCGGCTTGAGAGCCCAGCGCTCCTCCTCGGCACCCGGTGCGTACGCGTGCCCGACGTCGACGATGTCCAACTGCGCCATTTCAACGCCCTTCCACTGAAGCGAGATCGTATGAAGGTGTTCGCACGAGCGTCCCGTGCTCGTCGAAGGCGAACAACCGGTCGGGACGGAGCCGAAGTTTGACCAGGTCGCCGAGGGCGACGTCGAGGATGCCCTCGATCTGTACGACGAAGGGGGTCTCGGCGACGACCACATGGACGAAGGTCTCGGAGCCGGAGATCTCGACGAAGGTGACCCCGCCCTCAACCCCGCTGGAAGCCAGGCTGACATCGGTGGCACGCAGGCCGAACTGGTAAGTGCCGTCGGGCAGGTCGGCCAGGTGCGCGGAGACGTGCGTGGCCTGGAAGCCGGCCACCGTGACCTGGCCGCCCTCGATCCGGCCCGCGAAGATGTTCATGGGCGGGTCGTTGATGATGGACGCCACCGTGGTGGTCGCCGGGCGTTCGAAGACCTCCTGCGGGGTGCCGGTCTGGAGGATCCGCCCCTCGTGCATGACCAGGACCACGTCGCCGAGCATCATCGCCTCGGCGGGTTCGGTGGTCGTGTAGATGACTATCGTGTCGCCCTGGTCCGAGAAGAGGGCCTTGAACTCGTCGCGCAACTGTTCGCGCAGCTTGTAGTCCAGGTTCGCCAGTGGCTCGTCGAGCAGGAGGATGCCGGTACCGCGGGCCAGGGCGCGAGCCATCGCGACGCGCTGCTGCTGGCCGCCGGAGAGCTGGGAGGGCTTGCGCTTCTCGAAGTCCGCAAGCCCCACGCTCGCCAGGTTCTGCCGGACCCGTCGCTGGATCTCGTCCCGTGACAGCCCGGCCCGCTTCAGCGGAAAGGCCACGTTGTTGTACACATTGAGATGCGGGTAGTTGATGAACTGCTGGTAGACCATGGCGGTGTCGCGCCGCCACACCGGCGTCTTCAGGAAGTCGGCTCCCGCCCGGGTCAGCGAGCCGGAGTCCACTTTCTGCAGGCCGGCCAGGGCTCGCAGCAGAGTTGTCTTCCCGGCCATCGTCCTGCCGATGACGGTGTGGAGCCGTCCTTGCTGGAAGGTGACGGTCACGTTCTTGAGGTGGCCGACGCCGTCGACGGTCAGGCACAGATCAGTGGCGCTGAGGTTCATCGGACCGCTCCCGACAGGTTCCCCTTGGACAGTAGGCGCTCCACCCAGAGGGCGAGCAGGATCAGCGGTGCCACGCCGAAGAGCGCGGCGGCGGACAGCGTCCACCATGGTGGAATGGAGGAGTTGAGGGCGACGACCGCCTGGGGCAGGGTCTGGACCTCGGTGAAGGTCAGCCGGAAGGCGAAGAAGAAGTCGTTCCAGCCGAACACGGCGCAGAACATCGCCGCCACGGTCAGCCCGGGCAGGGAGTTCGGCAGGATCGCCCGTACGAAGGTCTGGAACGGGGGGCAGCCGTCCAGCATCGCCATCTCGTCGATTTCCCGGGGGATGCCGTTGAAGAAGTCCACCATCACCCAGACCGCGATGGGCAGCAGCAGCGCGACCGTCACGATGACCAGGCCCGGGATGCTGTCCAGGAGGCCACCCCACTGCAGGAGGTAGAAGAACGGGATCACCAGGACGACGGGCGGCATGATCCGTTGGGAGACGAAGAAGAAGACGATGTCGCTGTTCTTGATGAAGCCCAGCTTGAACCGGTAGCGGGACAGTGCGTAGGCGGCCAGGGACCCCAGGGCGAGGCTGATGGCGGACGCGGCAATGGTGATGATCGCGCTGTTGATGAACGGGTCGACCACATCGATGCCGCCGGCTCCGCCGAAGATGTTGCGCCAGCCGGTGAGTGTGGGTTTGTACTGCACCCAGGGTATGTAGGTGGGGCCGCCCTGGACGGCGTTGGCGTCCTTGAAGCTGGTCGTCATCGCCCAGAAGAACGGTCCGGCGACGAAGCATGCCCACAGTGCGATCACGGTGTACTTGAAGACGGGATATAGGTGCGACCTCATGAGTCCCCCTTCAGTTTGAGGGCCCTGGTGAGCAGGGCGGCAACGGCCGTGAGCGTGGCGATCATGAGGACGAGGTAGGTCAGGGACATCGCCCCGCCGTAGCCGGTCTGCTGATCGCGGAGCCCCTGGATGTAGAGGTAATAGCCCGGGGTTTCCGTGGAGGACCCCGGCCCGCCGGACGTCAGTACGTAGACGCTGTCGGAGAGTTTGGACGCTTCGATCAGCCGGATGATGACCGCGGCGACCGAGACGGGTGCCATCAGCGGGAAGGTCACTTTCCAGAAGGTGCGCCAGGTGCCGGCGCCGTCGATCGCGGCGGCCATGAACGGTTCCTTGGGAAGGCTGAGCAGGCCGGCCAGCAGCAGCAGGAACATGAAGGGGGTCCACTGCCAGACCTCGACGGTCATCAGCGCGACCAGCGCCGGCCCGGACTCGGTGAGCCAGGGAACATTCGTCAGGCCCAGCATCCCCAGCAGATCGTTCGCCGGACCCAGCGACTCATGGAAGATCGTCTGCCAGATGGCGGCCATCACCACGGGCGTGGTCATCATGGGGACGAGGAACAGCACCCGCCAGAATCTGCGGCCGCGTGCCTCGCGCCAGACCAGCATGGCCATACCGAACCCGATGACGTACTGGATCAGGACCGTGCCGCCCGCCAGCAGGATCAGCCGGGTGATGGAGGCCCAGAAGCGGCTGTCGTGCAGCATCGCGGTGTAGTTGGCGCCTCCGATGAAGTCCATCTGAGGGTTGCTGACGTTCCAGCCGGAGAAGCTGACCCGGATGGTGAACAGAAGCGGGAAAATGATGATCAGAAAGAGCGTGAGCAGTCCCGGCAGCAGGAACATGCTCTTGTGCCGGCGCAGGCCGTCCATGGTTCTCCTTGCGGAAGCGGGCGGGCGCCCCCGGGTGGCCGGTCCGGTCCGGCCACCCGCGGCGTCCTACGGTCGGATCGAGTTGTCCTCGAGCGCGACCACGTTGCGATAGGCGCTTTGGACCTTGTCCTTGCCGATCTGGCCGGTGATCTTGGACCATTCCTCGGCCACGCCGTCCAGCGCGTCCTGAGGGGAGTTTTGGCCGGCAAGGGCCGCGGCGACGCCGTTGGCCAGCGCGGACATGTACTGGTTGACACCAGGAACGCGCAGGTCGAAGACGCGGTTGCGGCTCTGCTCCATGTCGGAGAGCGTCTTCACGTACGACTTGGCGACCTTCGGGTCCCAGCCCAGCCTCTCCCAGAAGTTCGGGTCGAAGTGGGAGTAGCGGTAGGGGTTGACGCCGAACCGGCCGATGCTCAGGTCGAGGGCGGAGTTGGCCTCGTTGCTGAAGAAGCACAGGTAGTCGAACGCCATTTGCTGGTGGCCGGAGGCCCTGGCCACCGCCGAAGTCCAGCCCCAGGTGAAATAGGGAGCCTGGTTCGCCTTTGTGTCCCACGAATTGGTGGTGCGGTTGTAGACCTCGCTGGATCCGGGCAGTGGCGCCGCCTGCACCTTGTTGCGGATCCTGCTGTCGGGCTGCTGGGCCTGGATGAAGGCGTCGTCCCACGAGTACGACATCAGCGTCTGGCCGCCGCCGAAGGAGAAGATCTCGTCTCCCAGGCCGAAGTTGGCGCCACCGGGTGCCCAGGTCGACTTGGCCTTCACCATGTCTTCCAGGGCGCGGACGAAGCCGGGCGTGTTGATCAGCGGCTTCATGGTCTCAAGGTCGAAGAAGACACCGCCCTTGACGTCCGGGTTCTTCACATACGGCGCCGCCCGGCTGATGAAGGCGGAGAACGTCAGGTCGTCGCGCTTGGTCACCTCGGCGCTGCCGTAGTTGCGCTTGCCGTCGCCATCGAAGTCCTTACCGTTGAAGAACTTGGCGACGTCCTGGTATTCGGCCCAGGTCTTCGGAACTCTCAGCTCCTTGCCTGTGGCCGCCTTGTAAGCCGCCTGCTGCTTGGGGTCGTTCAGCACGTCGGCGCGGACCTTGAGGTAATGCCGGTCCCCGTCCATGGGGTACTGCACGACCTTCCCGTTCCAAGTCGCCACGTCCATATAGGTCCCCGTGACGTCCTTCATGCCGGGAGTGTCCAGATACTTCTTCGGCACCGGCGCGAGGTACGGGGCCATGTCGCCGATCCACAGCGAGGGGTAGAACATCACGTCGTAGGCGGGCTGGCCCGCCTGCAGGGGCGTGAGGATCTTCTGGTGCAGTTCACCGAAGGGAACGTTGACCACCTCGACCTTCGCCCCGGTGATCTCCTCGAACTGCTTGGCGTGCAGCTGGGTCGGCTCGCCGATGACCGGGACGGCGTGGCTGATGATCTTCAGCGTCTGCCCGGAGTAGTCCTTCCGGCTGATTGCCTCATAGCTGCACGGCCCCGGGAAGTCCTCCACCTTGGTGTCCGGGTAGTCCTTGCCGTACTTCTTGTAGCTGATCTCCGAGCCGAGCTTGAAGAGCGGGGCCTTCTCCTTCGGCTTGTCCTGTGCCTGGTTCGGGGCGGTGCACGCGGTGGCGGTCAGGGCGGCGACGGCTGCGACGGCGGCGAACCGCTTATAAGGTCTCGTACGCATGGAATTGCTCCTTGGACGTGTCAGGGGATCAAGATCGCTCGGCCGCGTACGGCCCCGGTGTCGAGGTCGTCGAGGGCCTGCCGGAAGCAGGCGAGGGGGTATCGCTGGGTGTGCAGGGTGACCTTGTCCTGGGCCGCCAGGACCATCAGCTCGGAGAGGTCGTTGTAGGACCCCACGAGGTTGCCGATGAAGTTGATCTCCGTGGAGATGACGTCGATCGTCGGCACGTGGAGGTGGCCGCCGTAGCCGATGACGTAGTAGTTGCCGTTGCGGCGTAGGCAGGCCACGCCCGTCTCGACGGCACCCCCCTCGCCGACGAAGTCCAGGACGGCCTCCGCCCCGTGACCGCCGGTGAGGTCCCGTACGCGGTCGGCTTCGCTTCCGTCCGCGACGAGGGTGTGGTCGGCGCCCAGTTCCTTGGCCAGAGCCAGGGCCTCCGGGCTGCGGTCGATGACGATCATCTCCACCGGCGACAGGGCCCGCAGCACCTGAATTCCGATGTGTCCGAGTCCGCCGGCGCCGATGACCACGGCCTTGTCGCCGGGCCGCAGCACCCGGGCCGCCTTGGCGACGGCGTGGTACGCCGTGAGCCCGGCGTCGGCCAGGGCCGCCACCGAGGCCGGCTCCAGGGACGGGGCGAGAGGCACGACCGAGCGGGCGCTGGTCTTCAAGTACTCGGCGTAGCCCCCGTCGGCGTCGATGCCGGGGAAGGCCGAGTTCATGCAGTGCACGTCGTCGCCGGCCCGGCAGGCGCGGCACAGACCGCATGTCACCAGCGGGTGCAGGATGACCGGGTCACCGACCTTGACGTTGGTGACGGCCTGCCCGACCTCCGCGACCCAGCCGGCGTTCTCGTGACCGATCGTGTACGGAAGGGCGACCCCGCTCTTGTCCTTCCACTGTCCTTCGAGGATGTGCAGATCGGTCCGGCAGACTCCGGCGCCCCCGATCTTCACGATCACATCCAGCGGGCCGGTGATCTGCGGGTCCGGCACGTCCACGAGCACGGGCGGCTCGTCGTACTCGATGACCTGCACGGCTTTCATAGCGGCTCCCTGCGAGTCGGCGGGTGGGGTGGTGCGCCGATTACACAGGCCGCCGACCGCAGGTCGATGTCTCAGAATCCGTCCGCGGATGTCTCAATGTGGTACACGCCGTAGGCGCCACGCTGTCGAGCTGGTCCAATCACTGCACCGAGGGATGTAACGCGCGCCGTACGGGAGTGTTAATGCCCCGCCAGCAACCCGAAAGCTCACTGAGAGTGGCCAGAGAGCTCTACCTGGAAGTCACCAAGGATCCAAGCGCCCGGCCGCTTGTGGTGGCCTCATGGCATCGCTCGATGGAGTACAAGGTGAAGTCGGGCAGCCTCGACGCTCCGTACCTGGACAACCCCAATCTGGACAGCCCCCTCGCAAGGGCCGGGCTGCCGATCCTGGACAGGCTGCACGAGCAGCTCGCCGACGACCCGGTCTCCACGATGATCACGGACCGCAATGGAGTGGTCCTCTCCCGGAAGGTCTCCCACGAGGGGCTGACGACGAACCTCAACCGGGTGCACCTGGCCCCGGGCCATGTGTTCGCCGAGCGCTATGTGGGCACCAACGGCATCGGGACCGCGCTGGCCAGCGGCCACCCGGTCATGATCGCCGGGATGGAGCACTACGTCGAGGCGCTGCGGGACTTCCACTGCGCGGCCGTGCCGATCCTGCATCCCACCCGGCGCACCCTGCTGGGAGCCTTCAACCTCACCACCATCCGTCAGGGCTCCGACGGCATGCTGATGGCCTTCGCCCGCTCCGTCGCGGCCCAGATCGAGGCCGAGATCGCGGCGATCACCTCGCGGCGCGAGCGGGCTCTTTTCCAGGACTACATGGAGGCGTGCTCCTCGGCGCGCCCAGGACCCGTGCTCGCTCTCAACCGCGATGTCGTCATGATGAACGAGCAGCTCAGCGCCACCGTGACCGGGCCGGATCAGTATGCGCTGCTCGACCACGCCCGTGAGATCGCCGACCATCCCCGGCCTGAGGGGACCCGCAGCATCGCCCTGCCCTCGGGACGGGTCGCCGAACTCAGGGTCAGTCGCTGTCGGCGCGAGGACAGCGACGCGGGCGCCGTCTTCCGAGTCCGGCTGATCGGAAGGCCCCAGCCCACACCTGCGGGTACCGCCGCGCCCGCCCGCTCCAACCTGGGACTGGTGGGCTCGTCCCCGCACTGGCTGCGCGCGGTCGCCGACAGCGAAACAGCGTTCGTCGCCGGGACATGGCTTCATCTCCTGGGCGAAGCCGGCGTCGGGAAGAGGACGTTGGTCGAGGCCCTGCACCGGGCCCGCGGCGCCGGACGGCGACTGGAGATGACGCAAGCGCCGCTGTCGGATGCACCGGCCGTCATGGAGCGTTGGCTGCACGACATCGGAGAGCTGCTCATCGTGCCGTCCAACGTGCTCGTCCTGAGCGATGTCCACCTGTTGGGCGACCAGCTGCGGCAGCGGTTGAGCAACCTGCTGGTGCAGCTGGACGGCAGCGCGACCGGGCAACTGGTCATGATCTGCCAGCCGTCGATGGTCAGTTCCGACGACCAGCTCGACCAGCTCTGTGGCGCCTCGGTGGAGGTGCCTCCCCTACGTCATCGCTATGGGGACATCGAGCACCTGGCGCGGTTGTTCCTGCGCAAGTACCGGCCGAGCGGCGAGTGCACGTTCTCCCCGGATGCGCTGGCCCTGCTTCAGCGATGCCCCTGGCCGGAGAACGTCCGGCAGCTCGAGTCGGTGATCCGCGGCCTGGCGCGGCGGCCTTCCGGCCGGGTGATCCAGGTGGAGGACCTGCCGCCGGAATGCCGGGTGTCCTCGCACAAGGTCCTGACCACCATCGAGGCGCTGGAACGCGACGCCATTCTGCGTGGGCTGATGGACCGCAACTCCAACGTCCAGCGGACCGCGCAGGACCTCGGGATCTCCCGCGCCACGATGTACCGCAAGATGCGCCGCTACGGAATCGTTCCGTCGAGCCTGACGTGACGTGACGTGACGTGACGTGACGTGACGTGACGTGACGTGACGGGCCGTTCCGGCACGCCGGCCGTGGCGTGCGGCGCCTGCGCGGCGTCGCCGCTCGGGCGGCCACACAGCATGGACGAGGCCGGTGACCCCAGCCCCTGAGGCATGGAGGCAGGGCCGTCGTGGGATGCGGGTGATGGTCACCGCGTCGTGACATCGCGCCCGCTGGGTTGCCGACGGCCAGTGAGGTGCCGGCACATCACATACCGCGGCACATACCTGGCTCGGTGAGGCCGCCGCAGTGGACCTGGAACCGGACGGCGAACGTCGGCAGTGAGAACATCGAGAAGTCTTAGGCGATGGCGTTGTCCTGCTCCTCCTACGAGGTGACGGCGACGCAGTCGGTCAGAGTGATCACCCGGAAGCCGTGCTCGTAGCCGGTGCGCATGGTCGACTCCACCTTCAGCGCGGCTTCCCAGTGATGGGGCAGGTCTTGAGAAGGAGGGCGGCGGCCTCGGCTTCGACACCTGCAACCGCGACACAGGGGACCCGGCCGTCAACTGCCCCTGAACAATTGCCCCTCGACGGGCACCGCTGGATGGCCGGAAGGTGCCGGGCCGCGCGGCTGCGCGGTCCGACCCCCCGACCCGGGTGCTCACGACCTGGCCGCGTGCTGCGTGATCAGGGTGGTGTTCCGCAGCGTCGACGGTGATGCGACCGCTGTCGCCGCGTCGGCCCCGGCAGTCTGGCGCGCCTCACCTCCATGCCGGTCAGTGCTCAATTCTGGTTGCCCTCCCGCGGTCTGGCAGGTCTCGAAGGTGGGAGCAGACTCGGCGGCCCCCGAGACGACCGGCTGTGGTCGCAGTGCGGTTGCTGCTGCCCGTGGGACTTTCCTCAGCCTGACCACCTTGGCCCAGGACATCGCAGGAGCGAAGAAATTGCGCCCAGGGGGCGTCGAGCCGTGGGAAGTGAGCAGCACTCGGCCCGGATCGAGCCGCAACCGTTCAGCTCGTACGCCGCGGCTGCCGCGGCGTCCCGGTCATCAACGTCCCTTCCAGCAGAGTTACATACCCCACATTTCAGCCTGCGGGTGAGCACTCATTCGATGCGCCCCGTTGACCCCAGTAACCGGTAACCCACCTGTAGACCGGTAAGTGAGGTTCGTGCATGTCAAAGATCGGTCCGAAACAAACCAAGCGGCGTCTCCCCACCGCTGACTGCTGCCCGGGTTGGGTACACCTTTGCTCCCGTCAACTCAAGAACTGAGGACGGTCGCTTCATGGACTACTGCATCCCGTGCAGCCGCACGCTCAACGGCGCCGTTACCTGCCCAGAGTGTGGGGCATACGACCCCGGCATGGCACAGCTGAGCGATCGGAGAGGCGGTGCTCCGGCCGTAGAGGCCGCGATGCCGGAGGTCCGCTCGAGTCGGGGACCGAGCTCCTCCGGGTCGCCCTTTCCCGGGTCACCGACTGCCTCGCAAGACCTGTCGGCTGACCGGTACGATCGTCCGGCGCGGCTGAAGAAGTATGCCGTCCGGTCTCTTGCCGCAGCCGCCTTCACTCTCCTCGGAGGCCTGGCTACCGCATCGGTGGTTCCCCAGTCGACGGCCCCACGGGCAGCCTCGATCCCGGAACAGCCGTCCCCCGAAGAGCCCGGGGTCCGCGTTCCCGATTCACAGGCGTCACCGGAGCGTGTGACCACGCACCCGGCCCGAAAGGGCGTCCGGGATCGAAACGGTGACAGGATCCGGCGTCCTCTGCCAACGGCGACTCGCAGCACGTCACCGGTCTCTCGTCCTCCCGCCACCACCACGCCGCCACCAGTGAAGGCGAAGCCGACCCCCCGAGCCTCCAGCGGCCGCCGCCCCAGCTCGCCCTCGCAGACGGCAACCCCTTCCGCGAGGCCCTCCGCCAGTTCCTCCGCCAGTCTTTCCGTCAGTCCTTCCGGCAGCATCAGCGCCTCTTCCACCAGTTAGTGGCTCGCCGAGCAGCAAAAGGGAAGCCGATGGCTGAAACACTGGCAGGGCTCCCCAGCACAGAAACCTCCAGCTGGTCCGCGCACGGCATCCGCCTGATCGGCAGCGGGCTCGCCAGCGCCGACAGAGACCACAACTACGCCCATCCAGTGGTCATGGGGTTGCGGCGGCCGCCCAGCGGGCGGCACACCAGGTTGGCAAGGCGGCTTGGTGGCAGGTGGCGCAGACACGGTCCAGCACTTCGGAACGTCCCGGAGGGTGTCGAGGACTCGGCTTTCGAAGTGGTCCGGGCCCAGGCCGTGTTGAGTTCGCGGTAGTCGTGCTCGATGCGCCGGCGGACCTTGGCTGGACAGACCAGGTAGTGACCGGACTGCTTGTGGGAGCCGTTCATTTCTGTCCGTCGTCCCTACGAGCCGCATCCCACGCACGGGGCACCGACGAGTAGCCGGCACCGACGATCCGGTGCTGGGAACGTGCGATCGCCCACAGTTATGTTGTGCACAATTAAATTGCGTACTAGCGTCTGTGTGCAGGACACCAACGAGAGGGAGTCGGCACAATGAATCCTGTTCGCTACGAGGACTACCGACCCATCGAACGCCCTTCCTACCAGGAGGAGATGGAAGCGGTCATCGCCCAGGTGGCGCGTCGTACGCGCGCCTCGGTCGAGCGCGAGACCGTCGGCCGCGCTGTCCGCACGGCCCACGGCAAGACCTACGGCCTCCTCAAGGCCACGGTCACGGTTGGTGACAATCCTGGCTTCTACCGGCAGGGAATCTTCGCGCGGCCGACCGCGTACGACGCCGTCGTCCGCTACTCGAACGGCTTGGGTCACGACCGCCCCGACCACCAGCTGGGCGCGGCTTGCGGAATGGGCATCAAGCTGTTCGGCGTTCCCGGCCCCTCGCTGCTGGACGACGAACGAGACAGCGGCACCTTCGACCTCAACCTGATCAACAACGATGTCTTCTTCGCGAACACGGCCTACGACTACATGGTGATCGAGGATTTGTTCGCCGAATTGCCCGAGGCCCTCGTGGACCCAGCCCGCCGCAAGACCTGGATGGCGGAGTTCCTGACCCGCCGGCTGACGCTCACCGATCCCGACAGCTGGCTGTGGGACGAACTGCTCGCCATGCTGTCGTTCACCGGTGTCCCGCGCAGGAACCTGCTGTCGTACAGCTACAACAGCATGGGCGCCTTCCGGTACGGCGAACACATCGCCAAGATCCGTACCGTGCCGACCGCCGCGTCCTTGGCCTCCATCACGCAGCAGATCGTGGACGTGCGCGCGGACAATGAGGCATTCCGCCGCACCCTGGTGGCCGAGGCCGCGGAGCGAGACCACTCCTTCGAGCTCCAGGTCCAGCTCAACACCGATCTGGCCCGTATGCCGGTGGACAACACGTCCGTCAAGTGGCCCGAGGACCTGTCCCCCTGGGTGACGGTCGCCCGGGTGGATCTCCCGCGCCAGGCCATCGGCGGGTACGACAACCTGGCGGCTGCCGACGCCACGTCGATCACGCCGTGGCGTTCACGCGAGGACCACCGGCCCATCGGCGAGATTCAGCGGGTGCGGCAGGAGGTCTACCGGCGCTCGTCCATCGAACGGCACCGCATCAACGGGCAAGAGCGGCGCGAACCGGCCGGCAGCGCTGAGCTGCTGGGCTGAGTTGCCTCGGTCGCGCCCGCCGTCGCGACTGAGTTGCCTCGGTCGCGCCCGCCGTCGCGCAGGTTAAGGGGGCACGGCACGCCGTCCACCGGCCCGCTGGACACCCAGGGGTGCGCGGCAGCCAGGTGGTGGCCGGCGGATGGATGGCCGGCAGGTGTGTGGTGCCCCGGAGGCCGGCGGTTACTCCCGTGGCTCGGACCGGTTGAACCCGTGCACGAACCGCTCGTGCCCAGCATCCAGTTCACTTGCCCACAGCCTGACGTCAGCAAGGTCCCCATCCATGACCACGCACGTCATCTGCAAGCACCTGCGACTTCAAGACCCTGGGCGTCGACTTCGCAGGGCCGCCTGTCTTTGACCGGATCGGGCCCGGCCAGTCGAGTCTGACCCAACTGGTGCGGGACCAGGAGGGCCGCAGGTGGGTGCTGCGGTGCCCACCGCTGGGTCGTCTGCCGGCGTCGGCGAACGACGTGGCCCGCGAGGCGCGGATTCTGACCGCGCTGGAGGGCGCTGCCGTCGATCATGCAGTGCGCGCGCTTGCGCTGATCCTGGTCGGTGCGCAGGGTGGTGGTCAGCGCGCCGGGGTGCGGGGTCGAGGCGACCGGCAGGGTGCGTACGCGGCCGGGGTGGGAGTGAGCGGTCCACCAAGCCGCCGCGCCTCCCCGGTCATGGCCGACCAGGTCGAACGCCGCCCAGCCCAGTTCCTCGGTGGTCGCGACCACATCGTCGACGAGAACGCTGATGCGATAGTCGCTGGGCCGGGCGCCGGGGGAGTACCCCTGCTGGTCGGGTGCCACCACCCGGTAGCCGTGCGCGGCCGAAGCCGCGATCCGTCGTTTCCAGACCAGCCCGGTCTGCGGGAGGCCGTGCAGCAGCACCGGGCGGCCTCCGGGCGGACCCGCCACGATCGCATCGAACACGCCCGCACCCGTGGAGAGGCTCAGGCGTGTCACGATCCACCTCTTCATACCGACTGGTCGGTAGCCTTCAGGTGAGGAGGGCGGCTGTCAAGACCTGCCTGCTGTTGAACATGACGCCGAATTCAACTATAACGATCGGAAGGCCGACTCCCTGTCGCTGCCGCGGCCGTGACTCACGTCGAAGGCCGCTCGAGGAGACGCTCAATGAGCCATCTCCGCACGACAGTTGGCGTTCGGCGCCCCCTGCCGGCAATAGAGCCGGCGCACGGCGCTCGGAATCCCGGCCCCGAGGCTCCCGGACGAACCGGACCAACAGGAAACAGTGAGGCGACATGAGGGAAGCAGTCATCGTTTCGACGGCGCGGACGCCGATCGGAAAGGCTTACCGCGGCGCGTTCAACGACACCCAGGCGCAGGAGCTTGCCGCTCATGCCCTTTCACACGCGGTGCAACGCGCCGGGCTCGAGGGAGGTGAGGTCGAAGATGTGATCTTCGGCTGCGCCGTGCAGCAGGGGGCCTCGGGCTTCAATGTCGCGCGTCAGGCTGCTCTCCGTGCCGGACTTCCGGACGCGGTGTCAGGGATGACGATCGACCGGCAGTGCTCGTCGGGTCTGATGGCCGTGGCGACGGCCGCCAAGCAGATTGTCACGGACGGCATGCAGGTCGCTGTCGGCGGCGGTGTCGAGTCGATCTCCCTGGTGCAGAACGACCACATGAACACCCACCGCATGGCGGATCCCTGGCTGGTCGAGCACAAGCCGAGCATCTACATGCCGATGTTGCAGACGGCGGAGATCGTCGCCGAACGCTACGGCGTGAGCCGGGAACGTCAGGACGAGTTCGCGCTGGTGTCACAGCAGCGCACCGCGGCGGCGCAGGAGGCCGGCCGGTTCGACCGGGAGATCGTCGCGCTCACCAGTACCAAGAAGGTTCTCGACAAGCAGTCCGGGGAGGTGCGGGACGAGGAGTTCACCCTGGCCCGGGACGAGGGCAACCGCGCGTCGACGACGCTCGAAGGCCTGGCCGGGTTGGCCCCGGTGCTGCCCGACGGCCGGGTGAGCGCGCGTTCCAGCGTGACGGCGGGCAACTCCTCGCAGTTGTCGGACGGGGCTTCGGCGTCGGTGCTGATGGAGTCGAGGGAGGCCGAGCGCCGCGGACTGGAACCGCTCGGTGTCTACCGGGGAATGACCGTTGCCGGATGCGGGCCGGACGAGATGGGCATCGGCCCGGTGTTCGCCATTCCGAAACTGCTGAAGCAGCACAACCTCACCATCGACGACATCGGCTTGTGGGAACTCAACGAGGCGTTCGCCTCCCAGGCGTTGTACTGCCGGGACGAACTGCACATCGATCCCGAGCGGTTCAACGTCGATGGCGGCGCCATCTCGGTCGGTCATCCGTACGGAATGACCGGTGCCCGGCTGGTGGGGCATGCCCTGGTCGAGGGGAAGCGCCGGGGCGTTCGGTATGTGGTGATCTCGATGTGTGTCGGCGGCGGAATGGGTGCAGCCGGACTGTTCGAGGTCGCCTGAGGTCCCATCCCGGCTGGAGAACGTGGCTGCCGTCGCATTTGCGCGGCAGCAGGCCGACCGTGAGAGAGAGATGTGGATACCGTGTCGAAGTCAGCGGCAAAACCCCGAACCGCGGTCCTGGTGGACTTCGGAGGGGTCATCACCTCCAGTGTGCTGCAGGCTTTCACCGACTTCGGCGCCTCGCTGGGCGGCGACCCGCGCCTGCCGCTCGACCTCCTCGGCCGGGACCAGCGATCACGCACCCTCCTGGCCGATCACGAGTGCGGCCGTATCGATGCCGGGGACTTCGAGCGGGGATTCGCCGAACGCCTCCGCGTCCACGGCGCAGACGTACCGGCCGAGGGGCTCACGGCCCGGATGCAGGCGGGCATGTCGATCGATCAGGACATGCTCGCGCTGCTCGGCGAACTTCGAGCCGTCGGCCGTCCCGTCGCGCTCGTGTCCAATTCGTTCGGTACCGGAACCTACGACGGCGTCGACCTCTCCGCCGTTGCCGATGCGGTCGTGATCTCCGCGGAGGTCGGGATCCGCAAGCCCTCCCGGCGGATCTACGCGATCGCATGTGAACGCCTGGGCATCGGCCCCGAAGCGGCCGTCATGATCGACGATCTGCAGCAGAACCTCGACGGAGCGGCACGGATCGGAATCGGTGGCGTACTGCACACCAGCGCCGCCGACACTCGCCGCCAACTCGCCGAGCGCTTCGGGATCACCGTCTGATCGCTGATTCGGCGGGGATGAGACCCGCACGGCCACCTGCTCCCATCCTCGGCAGGCGCCGCCCACGATCGGCGATGTCGGTCCTGTGTGCCGCCAAGGGCCGTCACTGTCGACACCATTGCGCTGCGCGGCGCCGGGGATCAGTCTCACGTTTGTGACTATGGCGTCGGATTCAAGTACCGTTTCCGGAATGGACACCACCGCGCCCGAGGAGATCGACGGCGAGTACGCACCTCCCATGGCGCCCCTGTCGAACCTTCGCGAGCCGCCGACGACGAAGCGCGGAGCGCGGACACGGGCCGCATTGGTGAAGGCCGCGCGGAAGGTGTTCGAACGGGACGGCTACCTCGACACTCGCCTGACCGACATCACCAAAGAAGCTCAATGCGCGGCGGGATCCTTTTACACCTACTTCGCCAACAAGGAGGAGGTGCTCGCCGCCGTCCTCCTGGAGGCGCAGGAGGACATGATGCACCCCGGCATGGGCCGGGTGCAGGGTACCGACGATCCCTATGCGGTACTCGAAGCGAGCAACCGCGCGTATCTCGAGGCGTACAAGCGGAATGCGAAGCTGATGGCCCTACTTGAGCAGGTCGCACAAGTGGAGCCGGAGTTCCGCGAGTTCCGAAGCCGGCGCGCTGACGCGTTCATCCGCCGCAACGCCCGCGGCATCGCCGATCTGCAGGCGCGGGATGTCGCAGACCGTGGGGTCGATCCGATGATGGCCTCCCGCGCCCTGTCGGGCATGGTCAGCGTCTTGGCCTACAACGCCTTCGTGGTCGGCGAACGGCAAGAAGAGGGTGCACCGGTGGACTTCGAGGAGCTCGTGTCCACGGTCACCCGTCTCTGGGCGAACGCCCTGCGGTTCCCCGGCCACCGCTGACCCGGGAGCCTGGACCGCCTGGCTCACCGCACCCGGTACTGCCGGGTGCTTTTCATTCTCGTCCCCCTTTGCCGTCTCCTCCGCTTTGCCGTCTCCTCCGCGGGAGGTGGGCGGTCTTCTTCGCGCGTCGCCGTGCGCCTCACTGTTGAACTTGACGCCAGATTCAATTATAAAGTTCGGCAAGAGCATGGTCACGCCGGCTCTCGGCCGTGCCCCGGCTTCGCACGCCAACCCGTCAGGAGCTCAGATGTCCCTGTTCGAGATACGGGATCGCGCCAAGAAGTACCAGGCGGATCTGCTCGAGTTCATGGATGCACACGTCTACCCCGCTGAGGCGGTGTACCACGTGCAGATGCGCGCGTCGGGTGACCCGCACTTCCACCCGCCGATCATCGAGGAACTCAAGGCGGAGGCGCGAAGGCGCGGACTCTGGAACCTGTTTCACCCGCACCCGGAATGGGGCCCCGGGCTGACGAACCTCGAGTACGCGCCGCTGGCGGAGATCATGGGGCGCAGTCACATCGCCCCCGAGGCGTGCAACTGCAACGCTCCCGACACCGGGAACATGGAGGTGCTCACGCTGTTCGGCAGCGACGAGCACAAGGAGAAGTACCTCAAGCCCCTGCTCGACGGCACGATGGCCTCGGCCTTCGCGATGACCGAGCCGCGTGTCGCCAGCTCCGACGCCACCAACATCGAGTTGCGGATGGAGCGCGACGGTGACGAGTACGTGCTCAACGGCCGCAAGTGGTTCGCCTCCAATGCCCTGCACCGCAACTGCAAGGTGCTCATCGTCATGGGGAAGACGGAACCTGGCGCTGCTCCGCACAGGCAGCAGTCGATGATGGTCGTCCCCATCGATGCCCCCGGGATCACGGTGATGCGCGGCCTGCCGGTGTTCGGCTACCAGGACCGTGAGGGGCACGCCGAAATCGACTTCGCCGACGTACGGGTGCCGGCCAAGGACCTCCTCAAGGGCGAGGGCGAGGGTTTCGCGATCAGCCAGGCCCGGCTCGGGCCCGGTCGTATCCACCACTGCATGCGGGCCATCGGCGCGGCCGAGCGGGCGCTGGAGCTGATGTGCCGGCGCGCGCAGTCACGGGTGACATTCGGTAGTCCGGTCGCCGAACGGTCCAACATCCAGGACTGGATCGCGGAAGCGCGCATCGACATCGAGATGATCCGGCTGCTCACGCTCAAGGCCGCGTATCTGATGGACACGGTCGGCAACAAGGAAGCGCGCACCGAGATCGCGGCCATCAAGGTGGCCGCCCCGAACATCGCTCTGAAGATCATCGACCGCGCCATCCAGGTGCATGGAGCAGCCGGAGTGACCGAGGACTTCCCGCTGGCGATGATGTACGCGCAGCTGCGGACACTGCGGCTGGCGGACGGTCCCGACGAGGTCCACAAGCGGGCCATCGCCAGGCAGGAACTGCGGCGGTACCGCGACGGGGCCACCACGGCGGCGAGCGGCACGGGCACCCGCGGCGGCCACAAGGCAGAGGTGAGCTGAAATGGCAGGGCTGGACCTCAGCGGTCGCACCGCCGTCGTCACCGGCGCCTCCCGGGGTATCGGGTTGGCGATCGCCCAGGCCATCGCCGCCGCCGGCGGAAACGTCGTCCTCACGTCCCGGTCCCAGGAGGCGGCGGACGCCTCCGCGGCCCAGGTCGGGGGCACGGCGATCGGCGTCGGTGTGCACGCGGTCGACGAAGAAGCGGCCCGGCGCTGTGTCGATCTGACGCTCGATCGCTTCGGAAGCCTCGACATCCTCGTCAACAACGCGGGGACCAACCCGGCCTTCGGACCCGTCATCGACCAGGACCACGTCCGGTTCGCCAAGACCTTCGACGTGAACGTGTGGGCTCCCGTCCTGTGGACGGGGCTGGCCGTGCGGGCCTGGATGGGCGAGCACGGCGGCGCCGTCGTCAACACCGCCTCGGTCGGCGGCATGACCTTCGAGGCGAACATCGGGTTGTACAACGCGTCGAAGGCCGCACTGATCCACCTCACGAAGCAACTTGCGCTGGAACTCTCGCCCAAGGTTCGCGTCAACGCGGTGGCGCCGGGGGTGGTGCGCACGAAGCTGGCCGAGGCCCTGTGGAAGGACCATGAGCAGGCCCTGTCCGCCGCCACGGCACTCGGGCGCATAGGGGAGCCGGCCGACATTGCCTCGGCGGTCGCCTTTCTCGTCTCGGACGCCGCGAGTTGGATCACCGGCGAGACGATGGTGATCGACGGCGGACAGGTGCTCGGTGACGCGATCCCGTTCCGGCAGGGAGCCGACACCGGTGTCTAGCTAGGGCCTGGCCGGCCGATCCCGCCGCGGACGCGGCGCTGGACAGGCACCGTCCCTTTCCGGCCACTTGATCGGCCGGAAGGTCCTGGCCCGGACAGCGTCGCGATCGACGCCGAGGCGTACACCCTCGTGGCCGCTGTTGTCCTGAGGCAGCGCTCGGCGCGGGCTGTCCGGGGAGTGAGGCGTCGTCGGGCCGGTGCCGGTCCCGTCGCCTCGGCCCGGTGCCCGCGCGTTTCAGCCGGGCGGCGCCGACAGATGGATCAGGATGCCGCACACCTCGTCCACGATCTCCCGGGCTTCCGTCTCGTCCCCGCAGTCGCCCAGCTCGCGCGCCGTTCCTCCGATGACGGTGGTCAGCACGCTCACCCTGACCCGGCCGGCGCGCCGCCGCTCGTCGATCTCCAGGAGCCGGGCGTTGCGCCGTACCCATACGCGGTCCCACTGGCGGCGCAGCGCGTCGAAGCCCGCGGGGCCGTCGTCTTCCACGAGGAGTCTGCCGAGCCTCCGGTTGTCCCAGGCACCCTCCAGATAGGCCCTGGCTCCCGCAACGAAGAGGGCGACGGGATCCTCCACGCCGCGGTTGCGCTCGGCGGTCAGTGTGGCCGCGGTTCGACGCTCCTGCTCCTCCCGGAACTCCTCCCACAGGGCGAGGTACAGCCCTCGCTTTCCGCCGTAGTGCTGGAAGAGGCTGCCCACCGGGATGCCGCAGCGCGCCGCGATCTCGCTGAGACCGGCGTCGGTGTAACCGCGCTCGGCGAACACCTCCAGCGCGGCGTCGAGCAGCGTGCTCCGGAGGCTTCCGTCCTGCCCGGCGTACCCCTCCGGCAGGCCTGTTCCCCCCTGCCCGCCCGGCTGACGTGCCGCCTCGGGCCCGGCAGATTCCCCGATGCCGCTCACTCGCCATCCCCGCTTTCCTCGGCCCCGTCGCGGATGGCGAGGGCGACCAGTAGTTCCAGGAGGTCGGCGATCCGGCGCGGATTGCGGCCGCTGCGTTCCTCGATCCGGCGCAACCGGTAGTGCGCCGTATTGTGGTGCACCCGCAACCGCTCGGCGGCCAGCCGCAGATTGAGGTCCGCCGCCGCGAAGGCCCGGATGGTGACGGCCAGCGTGTCGCCACGTCTGCGGTCCTCGTCCAGCAGCGCACGCACCCGGGGATCGACCAGCTGGCGGGCGACGTCGTCGGCGCGCAGCGCCAGATAGTCGAACGGGGACAGCCGCGGCAGCGCCGCCACCCCGCCCTCGCTCGGCACCAGGTCGAGGGCGGCTCGCGCCTCCTGGTAGGCACGCGGCAGTTCACCTGCGCCCTGGGCGACCGTACTGATCCCCATGGAGAGCAGGGTTCCGGCGCGCGCGAGCCGCCGCTGCACGGTCTCGAAGTGGGCGCAGATGTCCTCCGCGGCCATGCCGGCCCGGACCACGGGCACGGCCACCACCTCGCCGTGGCGCACGACGACGAGCGTTCTGCCTGCCCAGGGCCCGGCGACGCTGATCGACGCGCTGGCGGCATACCCGTTCTCGGCCGAGGTGGGGTCCCCGGCGCGGGCGTCGTCGACGTACACCGCCACGACCGCCATCATCGGCGAGCGCGGTCCGACGCCGTACGCCTGCGCCGCAGCGAACAGCGGACCGCGCGTCGGTGCCACCCCGGCCAGGAGCTGGTCCAGGAGATCCCGGCGCTCCCGGTCCGCGTCCGCCACCACGTGCTGCTGGTACTCGACGTAGGCCTGCGCGGCATGCGTGCTGGCGTAGTCGACGTACCGCATCAGCGGGGTGACGAGGGACAGTGCGGCCTGCTGGGCCCCGGCGGACGTGCCCGCGCAGTCCAGCAGCGCGTCCCACAGCACCTGCCGGCCGACCCGGAAGGCACTGATCCAGTCCTCCAGGGCGAACCCCGCGCGTGCTCGGCGCATCGCTGCCGCGCGGCTGAAGACCAGGTCCTCGGGGTCGATGTCGCGATCTCCGGCAAGCGCCGCCAACTGCATCCGGTAGTGCTCGAGCACCTGGTCCCGTACGTCGCCGAAGAACCGTTCGTCCTGCAGCGCGTACGACGGGATCTCCGCACGCATCACCTCGACGGCGGTCTCCGCCACCTCCTCGACCCGGTCGTGGACGGCGTGCAGGATCCGCCGCCGCTCCAGGCGGAGCGGTTCGGACAGTCGGGGAGTGCCCATGGCAGGACCGCGAGGCATGGCGCCGATCGTCGCCGCCCACTTCGTGCTTCGTCAACAGGCTGGGCGTGAGACATATCCCGGCACCTGTGTGCCGCGCACAGTTTCGTGACCGGGAAGTTGGGTGCTCACACCCAATGTGCGCCTGGAACCTCCCCGCCTACTGTGACGCTCGCCCACCCCCCAGCACGTCGGAAAGGGCGTCACTCATGCTCGCGGTCGAAGACATCACCGTGCGCTTCGGCGGGATCACGGCCTTGGACGGTGTCGCTTTCACCGTCGAGCCGGGCACCGCCGTAGGGCTCATCGGGCCGAACGGAGCCGGCAAGACCACCTTGTTCAACTGCCTCACCAGGCGCTGCGCTCCCGACGGAGGAGACGTGCGGTTCGAGGACGAGGACCTGCTCGCCCTCCCCCCGCACGCCGTGGCCGGGCGCGGCATCGCCCGCACCTTCCAGAACCTGGGCCTGTTCCCGCAGCTCACGGTCCAGGAGAACGTCATGGTCGGCGCCCACAGCCGGGGGCGCACCGGACACCTCGCCGCGGCGCTCCGGCTGCCTCGCGTCCGGCGGGAGGAGAGGACACTGCGTGACCTGGCGGACGACCTGCTACTGCGGCTCGGGCTGGCGGACGTCGCCGACCACCCCGCCTCCGGACTGCCGTTCGGCACGCTCAAACGCGTCGAACTCGCCCGGGCCCTCGCGGTACGGCCCCGGCTGCTGTTGCTCGACGAACCCGTCAACGGGCTCAGCCACGGCGAGGTGGACCAATTCGCGGATCTGGTCCGCTCGGTGCGCCAGGAGTTCGACCTCACGCTCGTGGTGGTCGAACACCACATGGCCTTCGTGATGGGCCTGTGCGACAAGGTGGTCTGCCTCGATTTCGGCCGCAAGATCGCCGAGGGCACACCGGAGGAGATCCAGCGCGATCCGGCGGTCGTCGAGGCGTACCTGGGGGTGGCCGCATGAGCGATCCGACCACCGACCGCACCGAGGACGCGGCGACTGCGGAGCCGGACTTCCTGAAGGTTGCCGACCTGCACGCCGGATATGGCCAGGCCCGCGTGCTCCAGGGCCTCGACTTCTCGGTCGCGCGTGGCGAGGTGTGCGCGATCCTCGGACCCAACGGCGCGGGCAAGACCACGACGCTGCGGGTGCTGAGCGGCATGGTCCGCGGCCGGGGCTCGGTCACCTTGAACGGCACGGAACTGCTGGGCCGCTCGCCCGAGCAGGCCGCCAGGCTCGGCGTGGCGCATGTGCCCGAAGGCCGGGGCACTTTCAACGACCTGACCGTCGAGGAGAACCTGCGCATCGGCGCCCATCTGCGCACCGGCCCGCGGCGGCGGGGCCGCACCGAGCGTGCGGCCGTGGTGGCCGACCTGGAACGGATCTACGACTACTTCCCCAAGCTGCGCCAGCGGTCGCGGCAGGCCGCCGGCAGCCTCAGCGGCGGCGAGCAGCAGATGCTCGCCGTCGGCAGGGCGCTGATGCTGCGGCCCTCGCTGCTGCTCCTGGACGAGCCGTCCCTGGGGCTCGCGCCGCTGGTCACCCGCGAGCTGTTCGAGATCGTCCGTGCCGTCAACGAGGAGGAACGAACCACCGTGGTCGTCGTCGAGCAGAACGCCCAGCTCGCGCTGGATATCGCGCACCGGGCCCATGTACTGGAGGCCGGTCGCCTGGTGCTGTCCGGACCCGCCGCACAGATCCGCGAGGACAGGCAGGTCGCCGAGGTGTACCTCGGTGTCTCCGTCCTCTCCCGGAAGGCCGGGTGAGGACGGTGACCGATCTGCTCCAGCAAGTGGTGGAGGGACTGGGCTCAGGCGCCGTGTACGCCAGCCTGGCGCTGGCCCTGGTGCTGATCCACCGGTTCACGGGGATCGTCAACTTCGCGCAGGGCGAGCTGGCCATGCTCTCGGCGTACGTCGCCTGGCAGCTGGTGGCGTCCGGGATGCCGTACTGGCTGGCACTGCCGGCCACCCTCGCGGTGTCCTTCGCCGGCGGCATGCTGCTCGAGCGGATCGTCATCCGCCCCGTACAGGGCGCGCCCGAGCTGACGGTGGTCATCGTCACGGTCGGCCTGTTCATCTTCGTCAACGCGCTGGCCGGCCTGATCTGGTCGTTCACCGTGAAGGACTTCCCGCAGCCCTTCCCCGACGGCGGACTCGACCTGAGCGGTGTGCGTATGGACTGGTCGACGCTCGGGATCATCGGTGTGGTGGCCGTCGTGATGGGCCTGCTGTACCTGCTGTTCCAGCACACCTCCATCGGTCTGGTGATGCGGGCGGTCGCCTGCAATCCGGCCTCCGCCCGGCTGTCGGGCATCCGGGTGGGCCGGGTGCTGATGCTCGGCTGGGGCCTGGCCGCGACGGTCGGAGCGGTGTCGGGCGTGCTCGTCGCCCCGGTGCTGTTCCTGGAGCCCAACATGATGGGCGGGGTGCTGATCTACGCGTTCGCCGCGGCCACTCTCGGGGGCTTCGACAGCCCGGTCGGTGCTGTCGTCGGCGGCCTGTTCGTGGGTGTCGCCGAGACCCTGACCGGGGCGTACGTGGACGTGATCGGCGCCGATCTGAAGGTGGGCGTCCCCTTGGTGATCATTCTGGCGGTGCTGTTGGTGCGGCCCCAGGGCCTCTTCGGACGGGCGGCGGTGGAGCGCGCATGAGCACCATCACAGCGTCACTCGGCACCGACCGGGTCCGGTGGCTGCGGCCCACGCTCACTGTGCCCGTCGCGGCGGCGGTCGCCGTCGGCGCACCGTTCTACTTCGCCCCCTTCCAGGTCTTCCAGCTGACCATGGTGCTCGTGTACGCCGTGGCGCTGTCCGGCCTGAACCTGCTGACCGGATTCGGCGGGCAGATCTCGCTCGGGCACGGCGCGTTCTTCGCGGCGGGCGCCTACACGGCGGCGGTCATGCTCGACCGGTACGACACCGGCCACCCGGCCACGCTGCCGGTCGCGGCCGCCGGATGCTTCCTGCTGGGCCTCGGGTTCGGCGTGCCCGCGCTGCGACTGCGCGGGCTGTACCTGGCCCTGGTCACCCTCTCGTTCGCGGTGTTCCTGCCGCCCCTGCTCAAGCGGCTCGAACCGGTGACGGGCGGCTCCATGGGACTGACCGTGGACAAGCTGCAGCCGCCGGCGTGGAGCGGGCTGGCCGAGGACCAGTGGATGTACTTCGTCGTCCTCGCCGTCACTGCGGTGGCCCTGACGCTCGCCCGCAACCTGCTGCGGTCCCGGGTCGGCCGGGCACTGCTGGCCGTGCGGGACAACGAGAGCGCCGCCGAGGTCATGGGCGTGCGGCTGTCGCTGCACAAGACCCTCGCCTTCGCGTGGAGCGCGATGTTCGCGGGGGTCGCCGGGTGTCTGTACACCTGGGTGATCGGCTTCGTCTCGCCCGACTCCTTCAGCTTCGTTCTGTCCATCACCCTGCTGGCCGGCCTGGTGGTCGGGGGTCTCGGCTCTCTGTACGGACCCCTGCTGGGGGCGGCGTTCGTGATGTACGTGCCGAGCGTGTCCCAGGACGTCAGCGAGGCGGCGCCGGGAGTGGTGTTCGGCCTGCTGATCATCACGGTGATGTTCGTGGCCCCGACGGGACTGGCCGGTCTGCCGGGCCGTCTCCTGGGCGCAGTCGCCCGTCGCCCGCCTCGCACCACCGCTGCCCTCGACCGGATGCCAGAGGCCGAATCCGCGCCCGATGCGGAGCCGGAGTCCCAGGCCCTGTCCGGACCCTCCGAGACCCACACTCCTGCGGACCCCGCAGGTGTCGACGCCGAACCCGTGGGCGCACCGCCCCGCACGGAAAAGGAATGAACCACATGCGCAAGACGACCGCTCTGCGGGCGGCCGCGGCCGCGACCGCCGCCCTGCTCACCGCGACCGCCTGCAGCAGCCAGCGAGGTCAGGACGCCCAGGACACCGCCGCCGGTGGCGCGTGCAAGGGCCAGCAGACCACGGGCATCACCGACAAGACCATCAAGCTGGGTGGGATCTACCCGCTGTCGGGACCTGCCTCCGCGTACGGCACGATCAGCAAGGGCGTGGCCGCCTACTTCAGTCACGTCAACGACAAGGGCGGCATAGACGGCCGCAAGGTCGAGTTCGTCGTCCGCGACGACGGCTACCAGCCGCCCAAGGCGGTCGAGGAGGCCCGCAGACTCGTCGAGCAGGAAAAGGTCTTCGCGGTGTTCCAGACCCTGGGCACCCCGTCCACGGCAGCCGTGTGGGACTACCTCAACAAGCAGAAGGTGCCGCAGCCCTTCGTCGCGACGGGCGCCTCCGCCTGGGGCACGGGCGACCAGCACCCCTGGACCATCGGCTGGCAGCCCAACTACGTGGCCGAGGCACGTGTGTACGCCAAGTACCTCAAGGACGCGAGGCCCAAGGCCAAGGTCGCGGTCCTCTACCAGAACGACGACTTCGGCAAGGACCTGCTCGGCGGGTTCAAGAAGGCCGTCGCCGACAGCGGCGTCAAGGTGGTCGCCGAGGAGAGCTACGAGGTCACCGACCCCTCCGTGTCGGCACAGATGGCGAGCCTCGCGCGCTCCAAGGCGGACGTGCTGCTGGATGTCACCACCCCCAAGTTCGGCAGCCAGGCCCTCGCCGCCGACGCCAAGAACACCAAGTGGAACCCGCTGCACATCGTGAACAACGTGGCCTCGTCCGCCGCCGTGCTCAAGCCGGTCGGGTTCGCGAACGTCCAAGGCGTGGTCTCGGCCACCTACTTCAAGGACCCCGCCGACCCGCGGTGGGCCGCCGACCCGGAGATGAAGGCGTACAAGGACGCGCTGCACACGTACGCACCCGACGCCGACCCGGCCAACCAGTTCAACGCCTACGGCTGGGCCGCCGCCTCCAGTCTGCACCAGGCCCTGGACGCGATGAAGTGCCCGACCAGGGAAGGACTGCGGGACGCGGTGCGCAGCCTGAAGGACGTGAAGGTGGGCATGCTCCTGCCCGGGGTCACCATGTCCACCGGCCACGGTGACGCCTTCCCGCTGGAGACGATGCAGCTGATGCGGTTCAAGGGCGAGCGGTGGCAGCTGTTCGGCAAGCCGGTCGACACCCGCAAGGAGTTCGGCCCGGCGGCGAAGTGAGGCGGCGAGGGCGGTCCGCGTCGATGCCCCGACGCCCGGGGACCGCCCTCGCCCCGTCACGGGAGCCCGGAGCCGTGCGGGCCCGCCGTGATCACTCGCGTCGGCCCCGGTGGGGCCGCGCGCGGCCCCACCGGGTTCACTAGGCTTGGTCGTATCAGCGGGTCAGCCGGCGGTGGAGATGCGGATGACGGAGCTCAGCGCAAGCTACGACGATCCGTTCGCCCCGCGCCTCGCCGCCCTGGCGGTGCTCGACGACCGGGGTGCCGTGGTCGGGTGGAACCGGCGGGCCGAGGAGCTCCTCGGCCATTCGGGTACAGCCGTGATCGGTCGTCAGGCCTTCGAGGTCCTCGTCGATCCGCGTGATCTGCCGGCCGTCAGGGAAGCCGCGGGGAGCTGCCGGAGAGCCGGGGCCTGGTTCGGGGTGCTCAACGTGCGGCACCGCGACGGGCGGCTTGTGGAGATGGGGCTCAGGGCCCAGACGTTCTCCCGCGCCGGCCGGGTCCGTGAGTGGCTTGTCGCCGGGGCACTCGCGGCCGACGTCGTGGACTGGCAGAGGGACCGCGCGATTCTCGACGGGTTGTACCGCCAGTGTCCGATCGGCCTGGTCGTCCACGGCCCCGACCTGAAAGTTCTCCGGGTCAACCGGGCCGTCGAACGCTTCACCGGTGTCCCGGCAGCGGATTTTCGAGGTCTGCCGACCGGCTACATGCTCCTTCCCGACGACGCGCGCAAGGCCGTGGACCGTGTGCGTCAGGTGATGGAGACCGGCAGACCGCTGATCTACTCCGAGCAGTTCGCTCGCCTCGAGGCGGATCCGGCACGAGAGCGGGTCGCCTTGGTCTCGGCCTTCAGGATGGAGGATCGCGCCGGCCGCGTCCTGGGCGTGGCCGAGATGATCGAGGACATCACCGAGCGCCATCGGGCCCAGCGTCGGCTCGCCCTCCTCGACCAGGCCGGCAGCCGCATCGGAACCACGCTCGACGTGGCACAGACCGCCCGGGAACTCGCCGAGGTGATGGTGCCGCACCTCGCCGACCACGCGTCGGTGGACCTGCTCGAGTCGGTCACCTGCGGTGAGGAGCCGGCTCGGGCACTGGCGGGACCCGTGGTTCGCGTGGGGGTCTGCGGCATCGGAACTCAGCAACCCGGCCCGCCCCACGGCCAGGGCGCCCCGGTGGAGTTCGCACCCGACACACCCCAGTCGCGATGCCTGGCCGAAGGGCGGCCCGTCCTGGAACCGGTTCTGTCGGCCGGCTCCGTCTCGACCGGAAGCCGCCAGGACGCCCACGCCCCGGACCCGGGCGCCCACTCGCTGATCGTGGTACCTCTCGCCGCACGTGGCCTGGTGCTGGGTGTGCTGACCCTGTGGCGTTCGAGCCGCCCCGATCCCTTCGAGGCGGACGACCTCACCCTCGCCCAGGAACTCGGCTCGCGCGCCGCCGTCGCCATCGACAACGCCCGGCGCTTCACCCAGCAGCAGCAGACCGCCTTCACGCTGCAGAGCAGCCTTCTGCCCCGGACGGTTCCGGACCAGTCGGCCGTCGAGGTGGCCCTGCGGTACCTGCCGGCCAGCGCGGCCCCGGGCCTGGGCGGCGACTGGTTCGACGTCATTCCGCTGTCCGGGGCTCGGGTCGCTCTCGTCGTCGGCGACGTGGTGGGACGCGGCATCCACGCCGCAGCCACGATGGGCCGGCTGCGTACCGCCGTACACACGCTCGCCAGCCTCGACCTGGAACCGGACGAGGTTCTCTCCCGCCTGGACGACCTGGTCACCTTGCTGGCGGCAGAACAGGAAGCATTCGGCGAACAGCCCGTGGGCGAGCAGGTCGTCGGCGCCACCTGCCTGTACGCCGTGTACGACCCTGTCTCCCGGCGGTGCTCCGTGGCCCGCGCGGGCCACCCGCCTCCGGTGGTGACCGGCCCGGATGGACACGTGGCGCTGCTCGATCTGCCCGCAGGCCCACCTCTCGGCCTGGGGGGCCTGCCGTTCGAGGCCCGGGAGATCGATCTGGCCGCGGGAAGCCTGCTGTGCCTGTACACCAACGGAATCATCGGTGAACGCAACATCGACGCGGACATCGGCCTGAGCAAGCTGTGCGCAGCGCTCACCCGCCCTGCGGACGAGCTGGAACGGACATGCCAAGCCGTGGTCGACTCGCTCGTGCCCGAACACCCCAGCGACGACATCGCGTTGCTGATCGCCCGCACCCGCATGCTGCCACCGGAGGATGTCGCCTCCTGGCAGCTGACGCTGGAGCCCGCCGGCGCCGCCCGGGCCCGGGCATTGACGTCGGCCAAGCTGACCGAATGGGGCCTGGAGCACTTGGCGTTCAGCACGGAGTTGATCGCCAGCGAACTGGTCACCAACGCCTACCGGTACGCCAGTGGCCCTGCGACCCTGCGGCTGATCCGTGAACGGTCTCTGGTGTGCGAGGTCAGCGACGCGAGCCACACCGCACCCCACCTGCGCCGCGCCCGTACCACCGACGAGGGCGGGCGCGGCCTGTTCCTGGTGGCCCAGATGGCCGAACGCTGGGGCACTCGCTACACCCGCGAAGGCAAAACGGTGTGGACCGAGCAACCACTGGCCGGCACGCACCCCTGACCGTCCCAGGCCATTGCTGTCGGCTCACCCATCGGCGCGCGTGGAGGCAGACGGCTGTCATGGGGCTCCGTGCAGGGCCCTGGGCGGACTGCGGCGGCGGCAGCGAGGCCGCCTGCGCGGTCCGCCCCGCCACCTCGGTCATTCGGCTGCGGCGAGCAGACGCTCCTCGCTCTCCTCGTACAGCAGCCGGCTCTCCCGGCTGTCGGCGGCGCGGCGCCGGTGGTCCAGACGGCTGCCCAGCCAGCCCGCCAGGTATCCGAACGGGATGGAGACCAGTCCGGTGGACTGCATGGGGAACCAATGGAAGTCGGCGTTCGGGAAGACGGCCGACGGCGTGCCCGAGACGGCCTTGGAAAAGACCATCAGCACCAGTGCGCAGGCCGTGCCGCCGTAGAGGGTGGCGAGCAGGCCGGTGCGCGTGAATCCTCTCCAGAACAGGGAGTAGGTCAGCGCGGGAGCCACCGCGGATGCCCCGATGCAGACGGCCAGAGTGGTCAGCACGCCGACGTCCCATTTTTGGACGAGGGTGGCGAGCCCGATGGCCACGGTTCCCACGGCCACACTCGTCCACGCCGCCACCGTCATCTCCGTACGCGGCTCCGCCTGTCCCCGTCGCGCCGCATGGGCGAACAGGTCGTGGGCGAGCGTCGAGGCCGCGGCCAGCGTCATCCCCGCGACCGAGGACAGCAGAGTGATGAACACCATGCCCGCCACGGCCGAGTAGAGAATCGTCGCACCCGCGGAGGCGGGGGCCCCGCCGAGCACCTGCGACAGCATGAGCACCGCCGTCCTGCCGTGCGGGTCGACCGCAGTGATGGACCGCGATCCCACCAGGGCTGCCGCGCCCGTACCCAAGATGATCACGAGCAGGCAGAAGGTGGTGACCGTGCCGACGGCCCACGACATGGAGCGACGCACGGCCGGTGCGTCCTGCGCGGAGTACAGACGCATGGTGATGTGGGGCAGGCAGGCCACGCCGAGGACCACGGTGATCTGGAGACCGACGAAGTCCAGCCGGTCGCCGGCCGAGGTGCCCAGCTGAAGGCCCTGCTGAAGGAAGGCGGGGCCCGTACCGCTGCCGTGCTGGGCGGCCCTGAGCAGGTCTCCGGGGTTCCAGCCGAAGCGGTTCAGGACCAGGGCGGCGACGACGAGGCTGGTGCCGAGCAGGATGACGATCTTGATCATCTGAAGGAGCGCGGTACCCCGCATACCGCCGAGCGCCGCGTAAATGATCATCAGACTGCCGACGATGACGATGCATGCCGTCCTGGCGCCCGCCCCGTGCGGGATGTTCAGGATGAAGGTGAGCAGCGACCCAGCCCCGGAGAGCTGGACGACCAGGAAGGGCAGGGTCGCCGAAAGCGTCACGACGCAGGAAGCGATGCGCACGGCCCGCCCGGGCATGGTGCGGGCCAGGACGTCGCCCATGGTGAACCTGCCGGCGTTGCGCAGAGGTTCGGCCAGCAGGAACATCAGCAGCACCAGGGACAGGGCGGTGCTGACCGTGAGGACATAGCCGTCGTATCCGGCGAGCGCGATGATGCCGCTGGTACTCAGCACCGTGGCCGCGGAGATGTAGTCGCCCGCGATGGCCAGGCCGTTCTTCAACGGGGTGAGCGAAAGGTAGCCGGTGTAAAAGTTCGTCAGGTCGTCGCGGTCCGGTCCCGTCATCACGCACATCAGCAGCGTGACGGTGACCAGGGCGGTGAAGAGGACGAGGACGGTGGCCTGCGACCCGGCGTCGAAGTCGGTCATCTCGCCACCCCCGTGGGCCGGCCGGCCGCCCGCTCTCTGACGACGCGGGCCAACGGGTCCACCGAGCGTTGTGCGCTGCGCTCGTACGAGAAGACCGCCGCGAAGGTGACGACGAGCTGAAGGATCCCCAGGGCTATTCCCAGGCTCAGCTCCCCGGTGATCCTGGTCCCCATCAGTTCCGGTGCGTAGCAGGACAGCACCACGTACACCACGAAGGAGCCGAGTGCGGTGATCGTGGAGACCCGGCGGAGTACGCGGTAGGCCGAGCGAAGGGCGGCGAGGTCGGCGCTGTGCCGAGGCGTCTCGTGCGCGTACGGTTCCTGCCGGGCGGCCTGCCCGTACCAGTCGTACGGGGCGTCGTCGTATCCGGACGGGGAGGGGTCCTGCGCCGGATCGCGTCCGTACGACTCGTACCGAGGGGCACGGCCGTACGGCTCGGCCCGCGGCCATTCCTGCTGCGGGTACCACTGGTCATGGGGATATGTCATCGCGTGACCTTCCGGCTCGGCTCGGTTCCGTCGAGGGCTGGGGGAGAGGAGTGGCGGCGCACGATACCGACTGGTTGGTATGCGGCACAGTCTGTGGGGTGTCACGTTTTGGGCTCGACGCGACATCCGGCGGGCGCTGCCGGTTCACGGCTCGACGGTCCGTGAACCTTAGGTGCCCGCCGGGCGGGGCGGACTATGGCGCATATCACGGCCCCCGGCGTACCTACTGGTCGGTATGGTCAGGGGAGCCGCAACGACAGGAGGCGCGATGTCCGCGACCAACCGCCAGATCCGTCTGTCAGCCCGCCCCGTGGGCGAGGTGCAACCCGATGACTGGGAGCACTGCGCGGGGCCCGTCGAGGAACCGGGCCCTGGCCGGTTCGCGGGTCGCACGCGCGTCATCTCCCTGGACCCGGCGATGCGGGGCTGGCTGGACGACCGTCCCTCCTACCTGCCGCCGGTGGCGATCGGTGAGGTGATGCGCGCCGGATCGGTCATCGAGGTCACCTCCTCCAGCCACCCCGACTTCCAGGCGGGTGATCACGTGGTCGGAATGTTCGGCGTCCAGGAGCACGTGGTCTCCGACGGCAAGGGCGCCATGAAGATCGACACCTCCCTCGCCCCGCCCTCGACCTATCTGGGCGCACTGGGTATGCCCGGTATGACCGCCTATTTCGGCCTGCTGGACGTCGGGGCGTTGAAGGACGGCGAGACCGTCGTGGTGTCGGGGGCGGCCGGCGCGGTCGGTACCATCGCGGGTCAGATCGCGAAGGCCAAGGGCTGCCGGGTCGTGGGCATCGCCGGAGGGCCGGAGAAGTGCGCGTTGCTCACCGAAGAACTGGGATTCGACGCGGCGATCGACTACCGCGCCGACGACGTCAGGAAGGCGTTGCGCCGGCACGCCCCCGACGGCATCGACGTCTACTTCGACAACGTGGGCGGCGACATCCTCGACGCCGCCCTGACCCGGCTGGCGATGCACGCGCGCGTCGTGGTCTGCGGTGCGATCAGTCAGTACAACAACGACACCCCGGTCAAGGGCCCCTCGAACTACCTGACACTGCTGGTGCGCCGCGCCCGGATGGAGGGATTCGTCGTCTTCGACTATGCCGAGCGCTATCCACAGGCCGCGCAGGACATCTCCGCCTGGATCGCCGACGGCCGCATCAAGGTCAAGGAACACGTCGTGAGAGGGAGCGTGGACGACTTCCCCGAGACGCTGCAGATGCTCTTCCGTGGCGAGAACGTCGGCAAACTCGTCCTGGAGCTGGCATGACGGCCGCCGGGAACGGGGCCGCGCACTGAGGGCCGGCGAGGCCACTGCGGTGGCCTCGCGGCAGTTTGACTCTCTGCGGTGGCGGCCTGACGTACTCACCTCGCGTACGGCTCGCTCACGCACTCGTCGGGGTATTTCCGCAAGCGCACGGACGACGCGGGCGATCCTGCGGAGGCTGCCCTCGATGATCCGCAGCCGGACCCCGTTGATCCGTGTCGGATACGTTCCGTCGGGCGGCGGCGCCCGGCGGGGCGGAGTGCGGGCCCCTTTGAGCCGGACCGGCAGCCGGGCGGGCGACCGGCCCCGATCGGTGGGCCATCTCGACCATGTCCGAGGGCCTTTGACCCCCGTGGCCGCAAGGCGGGCCGGCAGCGGGCGGGGTCCGTGGGCCCATGACCCGCGCGGCCGGTCGTCGGCAATTCCGTGCTCGGTCGGTCCGGTGGCCCGTGTGTGCCTGTCGTCGAAGCGGTGGGTGAGGTCGTCCACGACGTCGACGACACCGTCCGGCGGGCGCGTCGGACCCACCGCGACGGCGGCGCTGCGCCGCTTTCCCGCTGCCCGGTGAGCGTGACCGCACCGTCGAGGACGGCGACTTCGGAGATCCGGGGGCTGAGCCGGAGCGCCCCGGACCAGCCACCCCCCCCCACTGACGGTGAGTCAGGTGAGGCCTGTGGTGCCGCTCTGAGGGCCCCTCTGCTTCAGCGGTGTGTGCCGTATCACGCCCTTCAAAGCCCGCCCAAGTTGCCTTAGTCACAGCGGAAATGTCCCTTTCGCGTCCATGCTCGATCCGGACAGCGACTCCCGAAGTGGAGCCCGTCGGCATGGGCGCGAAGTTCCGAAGCGGCCCATGGCGCAGCCCTCGTGACGTTCCTCCTTGTTCCCCTGGAAAGGTGCCCATCATGGCCGCTTACCTCTGTCCTCCTGCCGTGATACACGGCGAGCACGCCGTGGAGACCAGCCAGATCGTGGCGGAGGTGCGCGACCGGCACCCGCATGCGGCGTGGGCGCCGCGGATCGACGGCATCGCGGCCAGTACGGGCATCGAGACCCGCGGGTGGATGCTGCCCCTGGAGACCGCCGTTGCGCCCGGTCACGGCAGCGGCCTGCAGGCTGTCGGCATCGGGACCGCCCAAGAGGCGCTGGCACGCGACGGGTTCACCCAGCAGGACGTGGACCGCGTGATCGCCGCCCTCGAGGCGATACCCGCGCCGCAGACCGTCCAGGAGCGCACCGCGCCGGCCTGGGAGGCCGTCCAGTCCTACGGGGAGCGTGCGGCGCGCGGGGCCCTGCAGATCGCCGGCCTGGACGCCGCCGACATCGACTGCCTGATCACCAGTCACTCCACCACCCCGGCGCTCCCCGGCCTGGACATCGCCCTGGCCAACAGACTTGCGCTCCGCAACGACGTGATGCTGCTGCCGGCCACGCAGTGGGCCTGTGTCGCGGGGACCCGCTCCCTGGCCCTGGCGGCCGACCTCGTGGCCGCGGACCCCGATCGGGTGGTCCTGGTCGTGATCGCGGAGGCGCTGAGCACGACCTACCAGCCCGCGGACGACACCCTCGAGTCCCTGATCGTCCGGTTGCTGTTCGCGGACACCGCGGTCGCCGCGGTGGTCACGGGCCGCCCCAGGCGCGAGTCGGTGCTGCGGCTGGACGCGGCCTGGCACCACACCGTGCCCGACACCCAAGACCTGCACTGCCTGGAAACGCGGGCGGACGGCACCCACTTCGTGATGGACCGGCGCGGGCCGCGCGCCGTACAGGAGACGGTCACCGCGATGTGGGAGTGGCTGAGCGCCCGAAACCAGGACGACCCCGACTCCTGGCACCCCGACGTGCTGCTCGCGCACCCCGGCGGGACCCGGGTGCTGGAGTACATGGAGCAGACGATGCCCGACGCGTGGCCGTCCGGGCTGCTGGACTACAGCCGGGACAGCTACACCAGCGGCAACCGCGGAGGCGCCGCCGTGTTCGACATCTTGAGGCGGGCGCACGACGCCGGGCAGAAGTCGGGCAGTCGCGCCGTCCTGTACGCGGCGGCACCGGGCCTCACCGCCACCGCCCTGGAAGGGGAGTGGCTGTAGTGCGAGCCCGCGCCACCCGTAGCGGGGAACGGGCCGCCCGCATCACCGGTCACGCCACCGGTACCGCTGAGGGCGCCGTCCGTAGCGTCGGTGGCGCCGGCTGACGCGCACGCCGCCGCTGCCCTCGCCGCTCTCGCTTGCGCCTGGCCGCACCCCGCCCCGCAGCCGCGTCATCTTGCGACTTCCGCCCAGACCACCTTGCCGGTGTCCGTCCACCGCACCCCCCACCGCGTGGTGAGCCGGTGCACGACGTGCAGGCCACGCCCGCCGTCGTCGAGGAGGCCGCCCCGGCTCAGACGCGGCCTGCCGTTGCCGGTGTCGCCCACCTCGCACAGCAGGCCGTGACCACCACCGGCCCTGATCAGTCGTATGGTGATGGGACCGGTGGCAAAGCGCACCGCGTTCGTGACCAGCTCGCTGACCAGCAGCGGCACGTCGTCCTGGGTGTCGCTCCTGGTGTGCCATTGCCGTAGCAGTGCGGAGACGTGGGCGCGGGCACGGGCGGGCGCGTCGTCGCGAGCGGGCAGCCGCCAGGTCGCGGTGTCCCCCTTGTGGTAGCCGATCATGCGCGCGAGCAGCAGGGTCACGTCGTCGCGCTGGCGTACGGGCGCCAGCGCGGAGACGACGTGCCGTGCGGCCTGCTGCAGGGCGTCCCAGGGGTGCACCGTGGACACGGCATCGGTCAGCCTGCCGATGCCCTCGTCGATCGACAGGGCCGGATCCTCCACCAAGCCGTCGGTGTAGAGGGCGAGCAGGGAGCCCGGGGGCGCGCCGAACGTGTGCACGTCGAACGGCTCCCGCAGCGCGAACTCGGCGCCCAGGCCGGGGTGAGGGCGGACCGCGAGCGGGCCTGCGTGCCCGTTCGGAAGCACCAGGACCGGAGGGAGGTGGCCCGCGCTGGAGAGCGTCACGTGGTGGCTGACCGGGTCGTAGAGGGCGATGCAGCAGGTGGAGCCGAGGGCGCTGTAGCCGGCCGCCAGCCCGGACTCCGCGTCGTCCAGCAGCGTCACGGTCTCGTCCAGGTGCTCCAGCACCTCGTCGGGTGCCAGCCCCGCGGACAGCAGCGCGCGGGCCTCCATGCTCAGCTGGCCCATGGTTGCCGCGGCTCCCAGGCCGTGCCCGACGACGTCACCGACCACCAACGCGGTACGGCCGTCCGGCAGCGGAAAGCTGTTCACCCAGTCGCCGCCGACGCCCGCGCTGTCGGGGGTGGCGGGCTGGTAGACGCTGGCGATCTCAATGGTGTGGCCGCCGCTCCGGGGCAGCAGCCGGCGCTGCAACGCCAGCACCTGCGTGTGCTCGCGCTGGTGTTGACGGGCCAGGTCGACGTGATGGGCGGTCCTGGCCACCAGTTCCTGCAGGTCGAACAACTCGCTGTCGCGGAAGGGGCGGTCCGCCCGCCGCCAGACCTCTGCCAGGCCCAGTACGACGGGTGGGGTGCCGTCCAGGACCAGCGGCACGCACGCCACACTCGCCGACCGGTCACCGGGCACCAGGGCGCGGATCACTCGCTGACTGCCGAGCAGCCGCTCGACCGCTTCCCGGTCGGGTATGACGATGGCCTGCGGGGCATCGTTCCGCCGTACCGCCTGTGCCAGCAGGCGACTCGCGTCGATCGGAAGATCGCCGCCCGGAGTCACGTAACCCTCGGGCCACGCCCGGTCCGGCACCAGAGCCGCCCGCCGTAGCCGGATGCGACCCTGCGCCTGCTCGGTGACTCCCTCGCCCGTCCACACGGCGAAGTCGAGGTCGACGGCGGCCACGTCTCCCCAAGCCAGCAGGGACTCCGCCAGCGACTGCGCGGTCTCGCCGATGTCCAGCGAGGTGCCGATCGCGGTCTCGGCGGCGTACAGGTGCAGCCTCCTGGCCATGGCGATCACGGAGACGGTCAAGCCCTCCTGAGGCGCCGCGGCGGGCAGGATGCTCAGCGAGACCACCAGCTCCGACCCGTCGCCGCGCCGCAGGCGCTGGATCCGGGCGACGTGCGCCTCACCGATCTCCAGAACCTGCCGCAACCGCCGTGTGACCGTCGGTACGTCCCCGGCGGGCAGGAGATCGGCGAAAGGACTCCCGGCCACGGCGTCCAGACCCGCGAATACGGGGGCGTCCAGATTGCTGCGGGTGATTCTCAGATCCCTGTCCAGGTTGACCACGCCGAGAATCTGATCCTGACGGTCGGCTGCCGGGTTGTCGGGTACGCGTTGGCGGGTGGCGCGGTCACCCTGCGCGTTCGCGGAACCGGCCGCCGCTGCCGCTCCGCCGCGCGGGATGTAGCGCCCCAGGGCGCTGCTGACCAGCTCGAACGGTGAAGAGGACGAGGGGGAGGGTGTGGAGTCCATGCGGCTCTCTCAGCAATCCCCGGCACAGCGCCGGGGCTGTACTCGAACCCGTGCGTCGGGGCACCGAGATCCCTGACCGCACACCTCATTGAATAACACCGGGGGTCGCTTCGCCCACACCAGCGGATCGCGCGGTGAACGCTGACCAGGAGGGGATGCCGCGGCCGGTGGGGCCGTGCTCACTTTGCCGAGGGCGTCGCCCACCAGGATGCGACGACCGCCGCGGGACCACCGGGCGCCGGCGGTGATGGCCGGTCCGAGTTCGCTGTAGAGGCGCGAACAGGAGCAGCATGATCAGGCCGCCCCACGTCATGCAGACCTGTCGCCCCCTCCGAGATGCCGGCCGTGCGCTCGGCGGGGCGGTGGCCGGACTTCTCATCAGCGTCTCCGACGGCGCCGCGATGCAGTGCGCGCGCCCACCATGGTGCGGATTCCGGTGGGTGACTGGACGGCCTGCCCTGCCCGGTGATCATCTGGTGCGGGCAGTCGCGTCGGCACGTAGACTCCCGCGATCTTTCCCCCAGCTTGGAGGTCCGTCATGGCCATCGACTCCCGCGGTCGGACAGCGGCGCGGGTCGCCGGTGCCGGTGCCGCTCTGTGCCTGACGCTGCTCACGGCCTGCGGCGGCCAGGTGCGGGACGCGGACGGCAAGGCGCCTGCGACGACGCGGCCGAAGACGGCGTCCCCGAGTCCTTCCGCGAAGGGGGGAGCGTGGAGGATCGCCTATTCCAGCAAGGCGGACAACGCGGAGCTGAGAGCTCTGTCTGTCGCTTCCGACCGGGACGCATGGGCGGTCGGTCTCGCCGGAGACGACTGGGACAAGACCTTCTTCGTCCACTACGACGGCCGGCAGTGGCGGGACTACGACGCCGCTGCCGACCTGCCGAAGCTCGGTCGGCTGCCCCTCGTCGAACTGGCGTCGTCCGGGCCGCGGAACACCTGGTTCTTCGGCACCGACAACCCGGTGGGCACCCAGGACGTCGCCTCGGTCATCGCCCGCTGGGACGGCAGCCGTTGGCGGGACGTGCCGCTGCCACCGCGGATGACCGACCAGATCAAGGACGCGGCCGTCTTCGGCCCCGACGACGTGTGGCTGCTGACAGGGACGCAGGCCGGCGAGCTCCCGGGGCGATGGCCTGTCGAGGAGCAGACGGTCTGGCACTGGACCGGCGCGCACTGGACCGAGGTCCGGCTGCCGGCCCGGGCGGACGCGATCGCCGGGCGGGCGGGCGACGACATCTGGGCGGTCGGCAGCGCCCCCGGCGCGCAGGTGGACAACAACACCCCAGGTCGCCGTGCCACGCCGGCCGCGATGCACTACGACGGCCGCGGCTGGCGGCTCGTCCCGGCCCCGCAGTTCCAGCCTCCGGTGAATGCGGGCCCGGGCGACGACCGGAGCGCGGTCCTGAACGACGTGGTACCGGCCGGGCCGGACGACGTGTGGGTGATCGGCACGCAGACCTACCCGGGCGACGATCCCGATGAGGGACAGGACGAGGCGCCCGTCCTCGCCCACTGGGACGGCAGCCGCTGGGAGGAAGGGCCCACATCGGACCAGCTCCCCGGGCCCCGACCGGTCGCCCCGGACGGCGCCCACGGCCTGGTCTTCCGGTGGGGCCGGCTTCGCGCCGACGGCACCTACGAAAGAATCGACAAGGCGCCCTTGCTGCCGGGCAGGACCGGCCAGGTCACCGAGTTCGACCGGGCCCAGCAACTGGCCCTCAGCGAACTTGTCCAGGTACCGGACACCCATGAGGTGTGGGGCGCCGGATCCATCGCGGCCGGTGGCGGAGGCTCCGAGCTCAACTTCTCGCACGGGGTGGTCGTGGTCCATGAAGTGCCCGGCGTGTAGGCGGGAAGTGGGCCGGTCGGCTGGGTAGTTGCCGCGGGCCGTGGATGTCAGGCAGGCCGGGGCACGATGCTCAGCGCGCGGTAGTCGTAGCCGTCCTGTTTGAAGCCGGGAGCTTCCCAGGTGAGGTCGACCTGCTGTCCGGGCGACAGCGTACGGAAGCCGGTCGCCTCGATGTTGGAGAAGTGTCCGAAGCAACCGCCGGGGGTCTGGGGCGAGTCGAGCACGCCCCACCCTTCCTCGTCGCTCCACTCGCGGACAGTCGCAGTCACCATGGGAGGAATTGTACGAGCGCCGGCTGCCCGAACCGGTGCGCTTGTGGTGCGGTCGCGGGCGGTGCGGGCTCAGGGGCGCCGCATGACATCGCATCCGCCGTTCACCACAGTCCTGTTCCACGGGGCTGCTCCAACCGGCACGATGATGTTCGGGCGACCACGCCCGGACGCGGACGGAGTCAGGAGGACACCCGTGGCAGAGCCCATCGGGTCCGGCGAGTGGCCTGCGCGCAGCCTGCTGGGGGTGCTATCGCCTTCTGCCAGGCAGGACCTGCTCGGCCTGGGCACGGAGGTCCGGTTCGACGCGGGTGCCGTGCTGCTGAGGGAGGGGGACAGCCACCAGCACATCTATCTGCTGGTGTCCGGCTTCACCAAGGTCACGGCCACCGTGGAGAACGGTGAGACCTCACTCCTCGCGGTCAGGGCCGCTGGGGACACGGTGGGCGAGATGGCGGCCATGACCGGAGCCCCGCGCTCGGCGACGGTCACCGCCTGTGGCCCGCTGACGGCCCGTGTGTCGCGGCGCGATGAACTGCGGGCCCTGCTGGAGGACCGGCCCGTGATCTCCATGGCCCTGACCGGGATGGTCGCCGACCGGCTGCGCTGGGCGAACCGGCGGCGGCTGGACTTCCGTGGGTATCCGGCGAAGGTGCGACTGGCCCGGCTGCTGGTGGAACTCGCCGAGTCCTACGGGTCGTTCGGGGCCGGCGGAGTGGAGATCGGCTGTCGGCTGACGCAGCCGGAGCTGGCGACGATGGTCGGTGCCGCCGAGACGACGATCCACAAGGTGCTGCGTGAATTGCGTGCCGACCGTCTGCTGGAGACCGGCTACCGCTCCACCATCATCCGGGACCTTCCCCGCCTCGAACGACTCGCGGACCTCATCCGAACGACTCACGGACCCGTTGCCGAGGCCTGATCCGCGACACCTGAGTCGCGATGCCTGAGCCGCGACGTCAGGCCAGCAGCGGCAGCAGAGTCACGCCAAGGCCCGCGCACGCACCCATGACGGCCGTGCACATCACTGCCGCCGTCACCCAGCGGTACTTGCGCACCGCGACAAGCGCGAGGAACCGTACCGTGCGCGACAACTCTCGGCGATCCGCGGCCTCCGCCGGTGCGGCCTCCTCCTCCGGTCGCGCGCCGTCGACGGGCGGCGGGATGTCGGGCCCCGACGCGAGATGGACGAAGCTGTACCGGTTGACGTCCGGATCCCTCAGCAACCGGGGCGTCAGCGAAGCCGCCACGCTCACCACGCCGCCGATCAGGGCGCACAGGAACACGGCCAGCAGCGCCCCGGCGAACACCCCGGCCGGTCCGCCCCTGTCCCAGACGTGCGCGGCCCGCTGACTCCACGTTCCCGCCGTGCCGCCCAGTGCCACCTGCGTCGCCGCGAGGATGCCGGCCTTCGCGTCCGCGTGCTGATGGGTCGTGTGGAGCACGGTGAACATGTTCTGTGCGGGACGGCTTTCGGCGGCCTGCCCGGTCCTTGCCATGGAGGTCTCCTCCGATCGACGACGGCGCGTGTTCGGTCACGCGGTGGGTGATGGGGCGTCCGCAGTCCAGTAAGGACCGCCGTCCTTGACGGGACCAGCCACTTCTACGGGTTGTCGAAACACGCGGACCGTTTGGGGCCCTGAGAGGGTCACGCGGACCCCACGAGGGGTCACTCATCCCCGCGTTCCGTGAAACCACGCCGAACCACGTAGAAGTACGGGGTCCTCACGGGGAGCCGGATGTAGTACTGCATTGCCGGCGCCCGCAAGGGGGGCGGGCGCCGGTCTGTCGTGTTACACCCCCGCTGATTCATGGGGGGGTTGAGTGAAGTGACGGAGTTTCCCCCCGAAGTACGTGTACCGAGAGGTGTCATGGCGAAGAACGGTGAGGACGGGATGGGCGGAGCGGGCGCCTTCAGGCGCAGACTTCTGCTGGCCGTCGACGCGAAGGGATACGGCGGCTCCGGCACCATCCGGCAGCACCAGTTCCAGGAAGCGATCGTGCGGTTGACGGAACTGGCGGCCGGCGCCGCCGGGTTGGACCGCGAGGCGTGGCTGACACAGGAGGGCGGGGACTCGCTGTTCGCGGTCCTGCCCGAAGGCGCCTCCGAGCCTGCCCTGGTCGACTCCTTCATGCGAAGTCTGGAGACCGGTCTGCGGGCCTTCAACCTCGACCGGGCGCAGGAGGCGCGGCTGAGGCTCAGGGCAGCCGTCCACTTCGGCGAGACCTCGCCGGCCGCCAACGGCTTCGCCGGCAGCGCCCCCGTCGAGATCGGCCGCATCCGTGACTGCGCGGCCCTGCGTGCCGCCCTGGACCAGTTGCCGGAGGCCCCCCTCGCGGTCGGACTCTCGGCGACCGTCTTCCGGGACGTCGTACAGGGAGAGGCGTACACCACGATCCGGGAGAACGAGTTCCGCGAGGTGCCGGTCAAGGAGAAGGAGTACCGGGGGGCGGCCTGGATCTGGGTTCCGGGGGCCGACGTACGGCAGGTGGACCTGGGTCCCGCCGTACTCGAGGGTGCGCGGCACGACACGAACGTGGTGCGGGGCAGCGTGGACGTGGGCGACGTGGAGGAAGAGGCAGAGGTGACCGGGGTGCACACGGATCGGGCCACGGGCGACTTCGAGGGCTACGTCAAGGCCGGGCGAGTGGGCCGCCGCGCGAACGTGACCGGGTTCAGGCAGACGACCCCCGGAGGCGAGTCGTGACCGTCGGCGCCCGCCGCCCGCGCCCACGCCGCGCCTTCGAGGAGGTGATCCGGGCCCGTACGGGGGCGGACTTCGTCGAACGTGAGTGGCTGTACGACGAGATCGAGCGGGCCCTGAAGTCCGACGAGGGCCAGTACGTCCTGGTGACGGGCGAGCCGGGAGCGGGCAAGACCAGCCTGCTCGCCGGTATCGCGCGGGCCCGTCCCGACCGGCTGCGCTACTTCTTCCGACGGGACAGCCGGACCGCGGTCACCGGCGGCGACACAGAGTCGTTCCTGCTGAGCATCGGACATCAACTCGCCCAGGAGCGCCCGGAACTCTTCGCACTGGAAAGCCTCTCGGTCGTCGTCCAGCAGCACATCGACTCCGTGGCGGCCGAGGGCCGGCTGACCGGCATCAGGATCGAAGACCTGAAGGTCTCACCCTTCCACCGCACCGCAACCCTGAAGGTCGAGCAGCGCGTCCGTGACGTGGCGGGCGAGGCCATCGGCGTGGAGATCGGCACGGCGCACCTGGAGCCCCGTCTCCTCGACCCCGACAACCTGGCCCACCTGGCGCTGATCGGACCCGCGCAGGTAATGGCCGAACAGGATCCCGAAGCCACGATCGTCATCCTGCTCGACGCGCTGGACGAGATCGCCGACGACCGCACGACGGAGCCGAGGAAAGGGCTTCTGCACTGGCTGACCCGTTCCCCCGAACTGCCCGCCAACGTCAAAGTGATCATGACCTCCCGTCCGCACGCCGGGCTCCGGCTGTTCCGCTCGGCCCGGGAGGAGAGGCTCACCGACGTGGTCATCGACGCCGGCTCACCCCAGGTCGTGGGCGACCTCCACACCTACGCGAACCTCGTCCTGGAACGGCCCGCCGTCCTGGCCGCCGAGCGAGCCAGGGGCAACCTCCCGGGCAGCACGAAGCGGCACGCCGTCCGCCGGGCCGCCGGAAACTTCCTGTATCTGGCCACCTACGCACAGGCGTTGATCGACGCCGCCGAGGAACAGGACGACGCCCTGGTCGACCGGCTCCTCGTCTTCAACGGAGTGCCGGGCCGGCTGCCGGGCCTGTACGGCTTCTTCGTGGAACTGGTCCGTGAGGAACTCGCGCCGAGACGGACGTCCGGCACCGTTGAGCAGACCGGCAGTTGGGCGGGGGTGGGCCTGCCGATCATCGGTGTACTGACCGTGGCACGAGAGGCGCTGACGGAGGAACAACTCGCCGTCATGTCCGGTACCTCGCTCCGGGACCGGCCCGCGCAGAAGGTCCTCACGAGCCTGCGTTGGCTGCTGGAGCGCCGGAGCGACCGGTTCGCCTTCTTCCACACCTCCATCGGCGAGTTCCTGGCCGGGGCGGAAGCGCGTGAGAAGCATCCCGAGTGCTGGGTCGACGAGACCGGATGGCACGAACAGATCGCCCGCGCATACCGAGGCACCGCGCCCACCTGGGCGGACGTGGACTGGTCCCGGGTGGACCGCTACGGTCTCTCCCACCTGGCCGTGCACCTCCTGAAGTCCGGCCCGAGCGTCTCCGCCGAGGCCGCCGACCTGGTCTGCGCCGGTCTGCGCCGCGCCGTCAGAGCCGAGTTCGGCGCCGAACGCCGATTCCTCGAACTCGTCGACAGCATCGCCCACCACATCGCCGACACCGCCCCCGTGGCCACCGGGCTGCAGGCGATGGCGTACCTCGGCGTCGTACGCCACCAGGCTGCCCGGACCAGTGGTGCGCTGCCGCCGCGGGTGATCGGGCTGCTCGCGCGGGTGGGGAGGGTGAGGGAGGCGCTGGAGCACGCGAACGGGATCAGTCCGTCGCTGTGCCGGGTCATGGCCTTCGCGGAGATCCTGCGGTACGCCCGTCCCGGACCCGGAACGCCCCCGGCCGACGAACTCCTGGACATGCTCGGGGAGTCCGCGGTGTCGGTTCCGAGCACCGGCGTCGGCCGCAACAGCGACATCGACGCCTGGAGAGCGATCGAGGTGGCCGCGGGCATGCTGGCACCTCACGACGTCGAACGCGCCCTGCGGCTCTGGCGGCACGGACAGGAGACGGCTCCGCATTCCAAGGGCCCCGAGAGGGAGCCGGACGCCGTGTACCGGGCCGCCGCGATCGGCGCCGCCGAGCAGGACGTGGACAGGGCCCGCGCACTCATCGACGGCATCACCGGTGAGCGCTGGGCGGACTACCTGAATCTCGCCGAGCGGGCCGACCCTGGAAAGGCCGTCGAGTTGCTGTGGGAGGCCGAGGAGGCCCTGGAGGGCGTGGGCCCGGCAGTCCGACTTCTGGGCCTGGCGAGGCTGGCCTCCGCATGGGCCCCATACGATCCGGACACCAGCCGGACCGTTCTCGCCGAAGTGCGCGCACAGCTCTTCCTGGCCGAGGGAGAGCGGGAACTCGCGCCCCAACTCGCGCGGGCAGCCGAGGTGTTGGCCGACGTCGACCGGACCACCGCCCGTCTTCTGCTCGCCCGCCTCGACACGGTCGTGGTCAACGGCATCACAGAGCGCGCCGTCCTCGACGGCGCGAGGCTCTGGACCCGTTTCGGCGCGCCCGATCGTGCGCGGACCCTCCTGCGCCGGTACCAGGCCAAAGGCCTGAGCTCTTGGGCCAGGCTCGATGCCTCGACCGTGCTCGGGGAGTCGAACCGAGCGGAGGAACTGGCCCTCGTCGAACGCGCCCACGCGGCCGTTCCCGGGCCGTCCGCCGATCCGGAGGCGAACGGATTTCGCAGCATGCGGCGCGACGAGGAACTGATCGGCGTCGTGAGGCGTATGGCCGTCTACGACCTGGCCAGGGCGGCGCAGATGGCCAAGGGCATCCAACGGACCGACTGGAGGAACGACTGGAGCGACCACTGGACGGCCACCTGGTCACGGCACGCCGACGCCGGGGACGGGACCCCGGCCATGTACGGCGGCTACGACCGGTACTCGGTTCTCGCCGGCGTCGCCCACCTCCATCTCGGCCGGGGCCAGGAGACCCAGGCCGCCGCGATCCTGGAAGAGGTGCTGCGGAGCGTGGAGGAGCCGGCCCCGCTCAGAGGGGGCGGCGGTGTCGGCGCGAGTTTCGCGAGCTCCGCCGACGAGTCGCGTGAGCCGTCTGCCAGAAACCAGGCGGAAGAGGTGAACCCCTTCGGATTCTCGGCCTTGGTGAATGTCGACCAGCACTGGGCCGCACACGCGCGAAATCACTTCTTCCGCGCACCGGCCGACGTGGTCCGTGCGGTCGAGCTGGGCGCACGCGGCAGCACGGCCGGAGTCGTACGCCGGTTCGCGGGGCGGTTGGCGGACCAGGATCTCTCCTGGGCGGGCGCCCTCGTCCGCTCGATCACGGATCCCGCCGAGCGTGCCATCGGCTTCGCCGAACTGCACCGGGCCGCCCATGGCCCCGACCACAGCGATTCCCATCACGGCCCGGAAGCGGACACCTTCTCGAAGGAGATCGATCGGGCCCTCGGTGACCTGCCGCGCCATCGATGGACCGTCGGCGTCGCCGGGGCGCGGGAAACGGTGGGGGACGACTACGCGCTGGCCTACGTCCGTCCCGACCACCGCGTCCGGTTCGAGTTGGCAGTGCGCGCCCTGGGCTGCCGAAAGCAGGACATGCTGGGACTCGAGGGGCTGGCCTACCTCCGCCACGCCTTCGGACGATCCATGCTCCTGTGGGCCTCCGTGGTGCACGCCAACGACATGATCGCGGGCAAGCGCCCTCATCCGGACTTCGCGCAGATGCATCTGCGCAATCTGAGCCCCGTCGAGGGCCTGAGCCAGGCCGACGCGCCGACGAAGAGCACCCTGGCAGCGGTCGCCTACCAGGAGCACCGGATCGCTCGAGAGGTGCCCGGCCACCGCTCCAGGGCGCGGCACCTCCGCTTCGACGATCCGGTCTACGACGCGGCCGTGGACCTCGTCGTCCCGGAGCCCGGAGCGCCGCTCAGCTCCGAGTTCACCCGGCGCATACGGAAGATGCTCGACGACGGTCCGCTGCCGGCAGCCGCCGACCTGCTGGTCTTCGCCGCGGAGGCCAGGCCGGAACACGAGCGCGAACTCCGCGCGCTGGGCGAAGAAGTCGTCGCGAAGGCAGGCGATGGTTCCACGATCGGGGTGGACGCACTGGCCACCCTGGCGGCCTCGCCGCTCTTCGGCGACCTGGTGGATCCCGTCGACCTCCTGCACGAGTCCCGCCACTGCGTATCCCGCTGGCCGGGCGAGGAATGGATCCCGGACCACGTGGTGGTGCGCCTGTTCCCCGCCCTGCTGGAGCGTGCGCCGACGGTCGCGCTGCGCACGTTCTATGACCTCGCCTCCAAGGACTGGTCCTCCGCCATGGCGCTGCTGGAACACGGGCGGGACGCCGTGATCGACGCACTGGGCGCCGACGCGGCGGCCACCCTCGGCTCGGCCATCGCTCGTGCTCTCGCCTGTACGTCTCCCGACGGCAGGGCGCCCGAGGTCGTGGACGGCGTCCGGCTGGCGCAACTCGTCGCCACCGGCCGCTCGGACGGGCGGCGGGCGTCATGACGCATCCGGTCGACCCCGCGGTCGAGAAGGCGCATACGGACGTCGTGAACCTGTTCCGCAAAAGCACCACCCGGGACCCGGCCGGGCCGGCCGCGGTGTGCCGAGCGGCCCGGGACCGGCTCGCGGAGCTGCCGACCCTCGATCCGGACGATCCGAGCACCTGGACCTCGTACGAACTGGTCACCGCCGACGTACGGACGCTGGTCGGCTGTCTGCGTGAGACGGACGTCCCGAGCAGTGAACCGGAGCCGTTCCGTTCCCTGGTGATCCGCGTCCTTCGGTACCTCCGCAAGGCCGATCGGGCGGAGCCCGGCGTCCTCTTGGCGGAGAGCGTCCACCGGGACTGGGTGGCGCGTATGGGGGAGTTGCACGCCGACACGATCGATGCCGCTGGACGACTCGCCGCGTGCCTGCTCGCCCAGGGTGACGCGAAGCAGGCCCGACCGGTGTTCGAGAGAATCCTTCGACTGCGGTCGAGTGAGTACGGAGACGACCACCCCGACACTCTCCTCGCCGCCTGCAACCTGGGGGCGTGCCTCAACGCGCTGGAGGACTTCCGTGCGGCGTCCCGGCTGAACACCGACACCGTACAGAGGTGTCGGCGGCGACTCGGCAAGCGCGACAGGACGACCATCCTGGCGACCGGCAACCTTGCGGGCAGCCTCTTGAGGCTGGGGGAGGCGGACCAGGCCCTGAGTCTGTACCGGTACATCCATGAGTGGCACAGAGAGAGGTCGGGAGAGAACTCCCTCGTGACACTCGAAGCGGCTGCGGGCATCGCCGTCGGCTTGGACGGCCTCGGCGACCACGAGGCGGCACGTGCCGTGAACGCCGACCTGCTGCCGAGGTTCGAGAGAGCGGCAGGAAAGGACTACTCGGGCACCAAGAACACACGCTCACGCCTGGAGCGGAACCTCCGTGCGCTCGGGCGCGACGAGGAAGCCGATGAAGTCCACGGCGGAATCCCGAAGTTCCTGTCTCCTCCTAGAGGCACAGGGTCTCGCTGAACCGATCGCCACAACGGGCTCACGCTCCTTGGCCGATGGGGTCTTGGTGGGGGCTGGGCGGCTGACCGCCGCCCAGCCCGCGTCACGTCCCGATGTGCCCTACTTCTTCACGGGGTCCAGGCAGAGGACGAACTTGTCGGCGTCCCACTCCTGCGCGAGCGCGGCCTCGCCGACGGTGCAGGCGTTGACGTCGAAGGTGTCCTTGACGACCTTGACGACCTTGTAGTTGGCGTCGGCGTCGCCGCAGCCCTTGGTCTCGACGTCGGGGTTGTTCTCGGAGCCGGTGACCTTCACGCAGTCGCCGACGTCAGCGCGTACCGGGGAGTTGAAGACGTAGCCGATGCCGAGCTTCACCGCCACCGCGACGACGATCATGACGACGACGGTGAGGAACTTCTTCAGCTTGCTCTTCTTGGCGGGCGCGGGGGCGGGCGCGGCCTCGGGTATGGGCCCGCCTTGCGGGGACTGAGGGTCTTGCGGGGCGGCGGAGGGCGTCGGAGCGCTCATCGGCGGTCTTCCTAGAGGTTGCATGGAGATCGAACGCGCGCACGCTACACGAAGGATAAGAACCAGATAAACGCGAGGTGCGACGGAGTCCAATGTCTCCCTGTCTGACACCCTTCTGATCCCCTGACCAGCGGGGAGAGGCCGCGCCCCGGCCGCAGCGGCAAGCCGTGAGCGTGGTGATGGGGGCGTCCCGCCGCGGTCTCGTGCCCGTAGTACGAGAGGCTGGAGCAACGCCCCTTTCTCCGGACGGTGTTCGCGGACCTCGAAGGCCTCGGACGTCAAAGGCCCCGGACCACAAGGGGCCGTTCAGTTCCTCAGCGACGACAGCGCCGCGCCAACCCGCTCGGACGCTTCCGCTGGGGTCGAGGCGTGCGGGGAGAACCTGAGCGAGTCGGTGCGCGCCGTCGCAGTGACCCCCTCGGCGTGCAACGCCTTCGCCACGACGGACGGATCGTGGTCCGGCATCGTGAAGGAGAGGATGCCTGCCCGTCGCGCCGGGTCCGTGGGGGAGAGGATGTGACCGCCCTGCCTCTCGACGACGTCGGTGAGTTCGGTGACCCGCGTGGCGACGGCGGCCTCGATCGCCGCGACGGTGTGCCGCTCGACGAGGTCCAGTGCGGCGACGAACGCGGCGGCCGTCACCGGGCTGAGGTTGGTGATCGACCACCGTTGCGCGTGTGCGGCCGGCGGGTGCTCGATTCCGTCGAAGAGACCCACGTCCTCGACGCCCGTCCAGCCGGTGAGGACCGGCTCGAGGGACTCCAGCGCGCGATCGGACAGGGCCGCGAAGCCGGTGGCCCAGCCCGCGCGCAGCCATTTCTGACCGCCCGCCACCACGACGTCGGCCGCGTCCCAGGCCATCTCGGCCACGCCGAACGCCTGGATGGCGTCCACGATCAGCAGCCGGTCCGGTCCGATCGCCTCGCGCAGAGCCGCCAGGTCGGCGCGGAAGCCGGTGCGGAAGTCCACGGCGCTCACGGACACGGCGACGACGTCGTCGGTCAGCGCGGCACGGACCAGTTCGGGTGTGACCCCGCTGCCGGGCGTCGGCTCGAGCCAGCGCGGGGTGGCCCGGCCCAGGTCCGCGGTACGGCGCCATGGATAGTGGTTGGCCGGGAAATCGGTGCGCGGCGCGAGGACGACCCCCTCCCGGATGCCGAGAGCGGCGTGGAACAGACCGGTGGACGCGTTCGGGAGCAGCACGGTGTGCTGGGCGTCGGTGCCCGCGAGGCGGGCGGCCGCGTCCCGTGCGGCCGCCTCCGCGCGCATCAGGCCGTCCACGGTGGAGTGATCGGCGCGCGCGGATTCCTCCATGGCCAGCGCGGTGGCGGCCACGGCATCCCGCGACGGCGGACCGAACCGTGCGAAGTCGAGGTACCCGGGGGGCGTGTTGAAGTGGGCTGCGTACGACGTGAGCACGGGGCTCGGTCCTTCCGGGACAGAACGGGTTGGGCTGGTCGCGCTGGTCGAGGTGGTGGCGCGGGTCGGGCTGTTCGGGCTGCGTGACGGCGTGTGCGCCAGGTGAGATGCGCCGCGTGTGAGGCGGACCGGTGTCCGCCGTTCGCCCACGGCGCGTGTCTCCACCCGCTCGCACGGTACGCGTTTCCCACCGCGCTGACCGGCCCGGGGTCCATGGCCCGACCGGACCGGGCAGGCGGAATGGGTGTGGTGTCGACGACGGAGACGGGACGGGCGGGCATCCCTGAGAGGGTGCCCGGCCGTCCGCCTCGCCGATGCCTGCGCTGCCTGGGCTCAGTGTCCGGCGGCTTCCTCCGGGCGCGCGTGGCGCGGCAGGAGGAAGGCGAGGAGGAAGGTCAGGGCGAGCATGCCGTCGACGATCCAGAGCAGCGTCTTCATGACGGAGCCGAAACCGCTCTGGAAGGCGGACGACGCGGTGGTCCCCAGCGCGGCGGAGATACGGCCGCCGGCCTGGGGCGAGGTCGCGGCGGACCGGGCGTCCTTCTCCAGGCGCGCGCAGGATACCGGGGTCGCGGCAGGGTCCTTGGCGACGGCGCGGTCCGAGGCGCACTTACGCAGGTCCGCCACGACGCGATCCTGAGCCGCGGGTGAGACGTGCGCGGCGGTCAGCTGCCCCCGCAGGTGGTCCGAGCGATGGTCGACCGCGGTGGCGATCCCGCCGCCCAGCAGACCGAAGAACACGGTGCCGAGGATGGCCACGCCGAAGGCGCCGCCGAGCTGCTGCACCGCGGTCATCGTGCCGGACGCCGAACCCGTCTCGTGCTGCTCGACGCTGGCGAGCACGATGTCGAAGAAGGGCGCCATGAGCAGGCCCATTCCGATGCCCGTGACGAGCAGCGACGGCAGGAGCTGCCAGGGGCCGACACCGGTTCCCACCTGGTCGAGGGTCAGCCACACGCCGAACACGCCGACCGCCATGACCAGCGCGCCCGCCTGAAGGACGGCGCGTCCGAAACGGACCACACCCTGAGCCATCCCGAAGCCGACGATCATGCCGCCCGACCAGGGCACCATCACCAGTCCCGCCTTGAGCGGCGAGTAGCCGAGGCCGATCTGGGTGTAGAGGTTGAAGACCAGCATGAAGCCCTGCATGGCCGAGAAGAAGACCAGTCCGAGGATCATGCCGCCGCTGAAGCCGCGCTTGCGGAAGAGGCTGGGGACGACCAGCGGGTCCCGCCCGGCCTTGCTGCGGTGCGACTCGTACCGGGCGAAGACGACGAAGACGATCACCGCGGCGCCCATCATCAGGAACGTCCACACGGGCCAGTCGTACTCGCGGCCCTGCACCAGCGGGAAGATGATCAGCAGCGCGGCCAGCGAGACCAGGAGCATGCCGGGGATGTCGAGGCGCGGCTTGCTGTCGGACCGGGTCTTCGGCAGATAGCGCAGGGCACCGAGAAGCGCCGCGGCACCCAGCGGCAGGTTGATCAGGAAGATCATGCGCCAGCCGGTGCCGAAGTAGTCGGCGTCCACGAGCCAGCCCGCCAGGATCGGTCCGCAGACCGCTGACAGACCCATGACCGGGCCGAACATGCCGAAGGCCTTCTGCGACTCCTTCGGCGGGAACATCTCCTTGATCATGCCCAGGCCCTGCGGCAGCATCACCGCGCCGAACAGTCCCTGGACGACACGCGCGCCGATCAGCATCTCGGGCGACACGGATATCGCGCAGAGCAGCGAACCCAGGGTGAAGCCGGCCGCTCCCACCAGGAACATGTTGCGGCGCCCGTGAATGTCCCCGAGCCGCCCTCCGGTGACGAGCCCGACGGCCATCGAGAGGGTGTAGGCGGCGGCGAGCCACTGCAGGGTGGAGGCGCTGCCGCCGAGGTCGGCCCGCATGGAGGGACCGGCGATGTTCGTGACGACGGCGTCGAGGAGATCCATCACCTCGGCCGCCAGGATCACGAAGAGCGCAGCCCAGCGCCACCGGTACGGCGCTGGTGAGTCGATGGTCGTCTCGGCGGACGCGACACCGGTGGTGGACATCGGAACTCCTCGTGAAGAGGCCGCCCCGCGGTGAGGATCGACGGGGGCGGTGGGTGGACGGATGCGACTGCCCGGCTCGCCGGCACGGAGGGAGAGACGGGCGACGAGACACCGGAGAACACTGTTCAATCTAGCAGAACAGTGCTCACCAAGAGAACAGCGTTCATTAAGATATAGCGCAACCCGGCGACGCGGACAAGATATATCGCGTTCTGTCTGGGTGAACGCCGCTCACCGAGAGAGAACACTGCTCTCCGGACGCCTAGACTGTCCTCATGAGCGACGCGGCCGCCGGCACCCCCGCACCACCTCCGCCGTCTCCTTGGGAGCGCGAGCGTCCCGTTCGCGGCCGCGCCGCCAGTGACCGCGCACCGCTGTCACGCGAACGCGTCGTCGAGGCGGCCTTCACCGTTCTGGACCGCCAGGGACTCGACGGCCTGTCGATGCGCCAGGTGGCGGCCGAACTGGGTGTGACGGTCTCCGCCCTCTACGCCTACGTCAGCTCCAAGGACGACCTTCTGGAGCTGATGTACACCCGGCTCTTCGACGGCTTCGCGATCCCCGAAGCCGACCCGGAGCGGTGGCAGGAGCAGGTGCGGGACTACGCGCGCTCGTGGCGGCAGCGCCTGTCGTCCCATCGCGACATGGCCAGGATCTCCATGGCCCACGTCCCCTTCACCGCGGAACTGCTGCCGCACGTCGAGGCGTTGCTCGCCGTCTTCCGCACCGCCGGACTGCCCGACCGCATCGCGGCCGAGGCCGGTGACCTCATCTCCACCTACATCGACGGGTTCGTCCTGGAGGAGGGCATGTGGCAGGACCGGGCCGCCCAGCACAGCGGTGAGGGTTCCTCCCTGGCCCGTCCGGACTGGCGCGTGATGGCCGACGAGATGCAGAACTACTTCGCGTCCCTGCCCCCGGCGGACTTCCCCCATCTGCGTGCCCTGTCCGGGGTGATGGTGACGGACTCCTCCGACGAGAGGTTCGACATCGGTCTGGAGATCATGCTGCGCGGCCTGGCGAGCTATCTGCCGGACCCGGCGGCCTGAGCGACCCCGACCTGCCCTCGCCGGCCCCTGCGATCAGTTGTTCCAGCTCTCGTCGTACGGATCGTGCGGTGTCGCGACCGGCCTCGCCGCACGGACGTCGAGGAACGGGATGATGCCGCCGTTGACCGGGTCCTTCGTGCGCCTGCCGGTGTAGGTACCGGTGACCTCGAGCCAGGTGTCCGGCCGGAGGACGGGCGGAATCCGCCCGGTCAGGCCGATCTTGACCGGTTGGGCGTCTGCGGCGCAGCAGTTGAGGGCCATGCGGACGAGATACGGCGTCCCGGCATGGTCGAGCGCGAGGAAGCCGGAGATCTTCACCTGGCGCCCGCCGAGGGAACGGCCGTGGTCGTACGCCGCCCGGCTCGCGTAGTCGACCAGGCCGAGCGGGACCGGGTCGCCCGCGGGCAACTTGGCGTAGCCGAACGGCGCCTGGAGCGCCGTACCGGTGCGCATCGCGCTGTAGGAGCCGAGGGCGGGCGGGGCGACCAGGATGAGCGCGAGCAGAGGCAGGACGAGGAGCCATGAGATACGCGGCTCGCGATGCGTGTGCCCGTGCCCTTGCGCGTCGTCCGTGGACCCGTCCCCGGGCGCGTCCATGTCCGTGTGGCCCGGAGCGTCCCCGTGTCCGGGTCCGTTCGTGAGTCCGCCCGCGTCTGCGTGGCCCGGCGCGTTCGAGCTCGCGACCGCCGGCCCTTCAGCGACCGCGACCGCGTTCGCGGCAGTGGTCGTGTGCACGTCCTCCCGCCCGTGCGCTTCCTCGCTGTCGCTGTCGCTGTCGCTGTCGCTGTCGGCGTCGGGACGGCCGGCGGAAGCCGTTCGGTGCTCGCGCACCTCGTACCAGACCGTGGCCAGGGCCGTGACGATGAGCACCACGCCCGCCGCGAGCAGCAGGGGCTGCAAACCGGCCTTGACGTACCGCAGATAGAGGTCCGTGACGCTCGCGTGCAGCACCGCCGCTCCGAGGAGGAAGAGCACGGCCGCCTGTGCCTGCCGGTTCACAGCAGCACCGCCCCGATCAGAACGGACATGAGGATCGCGAGGGCGAAGGTGGTGGGCGCGAACCGCAGGGCGAATCCGCGGCCGAACGTGCCGACCTGCATGGCGAAGAGCTTCAGGTCGATCATCGGTCCGACGACGAGGAACGCCAGCCGGGCGGTGAGCGAGAACTGGTTCAGCGAGGCGACCACGAACGCGTCGGCCTCCGAGCAGATCGACAGCAGCACGGCCAGGATCGCGAGGGCGAGGATCGACACCACCGGATTCCCGGCGGCGGCCTGCAGCCAGCTCGCCGGGACGACGGACTTGAGCGTGGCCGCGGCCATCGCGCCCAGCACGAGGAACCCGCCCGCGTGCATCACGTCGTGCCGCACCGAGCCCCAGAACGCCGCCCCCCTGCCGAGGCCTTCGTGGGCCGGGCGGCCCGGCGGGCGCAGCCAGTCGGTACGACCGAGACGCTGCCACAGCCAGCCCATCGCGCAGGCCACGAGGAGACTCGCCACGAAACGGGCGAGGACCATCTCAGGGTTCCGGGGGAAGGCGACGGCCGTGGCGGTCAGCACGATCGGGTTGATCGCCGGTGCGGACAGCAGGAAGGCCAGCGCCGCCGCCGGGGTGACACCGCGGCGCACCAGCGCCCCGGCGACCGGCACGGAAGCGCACTCGCAGCCGGGCAGGATCGCCCCGGCCATCCCGGCGACCGGCACCGCGAGTGCCGGGCGCCGGGGCAGCGCGCGGGCGAAGAACGACGGCGGGACGAACACCGCGATGACCGCCGACAGCAGCACACCGAGCACGAGGAAGGGCAGCGCTTGCACCACCACCGCGACGAACACGGTCATCCAGCTCTGCATCACCGGTGTGGACAGCGCCCCGCGGATCGGGCCCTGTGACGCGATGACCAGCAGCAGGAGCATCGTCAGGGCGAGCGGGGAGCTGATGTTCCAGCCCTGCCGGCCCTGGCGGTCGCCTCCGTCCGGCAGGCCTCGGCCGTCGTCCCCGTCCGGCCGGTGAACCGGTGGCGGGGCTGCCTTGGTCATGGTCACGCTTGAGGTACCTCCGGTCGGGGAAGGGCTCGGGCTCGGGCTGCTGATGCCCCTCCGCCTTGAATACGCCGGTTCGGCCACAGCTTCTCACCGGGTGTCGCCGGGATTGCCTCCGCCCGGGTGAATCTTGACCTGCGCAGGACCGAGCAGCGGCGACTCACGCCCCTCGGTCGTCGTGAGCGGCCGGTTCACCCTCGGTTCCGCGCTCGGGGCGACGACTACCACCCCTGGTCCGATTTCGCTCCGCGATCCGGTCGTTGCGAGATCTCTTTACGTCGCTGTCATGTACCTGTAGCTTCCGGCCGCAAGGGCTTTCAGGAACTTGCCGGTTCTTCTTGCAATGCAACTCCCCCTCCCCGGAACCGCATTGGAGACGCCCCATGAGACGCAGACCCCAACGCCCGCCGCTACGAACGCTGATGGCGCTCGTCGCGGTGACCGGACTGTTCGGACCGACCCCGCCGGACGCCGCCTCCGTCCCCCTGGAGAGCACGGCCGCCACCTCCGCCATGGCGACCGTCTTCTACTACACCAAGTCCAAGAACTGGCCCACCACCTACCTGCACTACGCCCCCGACGGCGGCTCCTGGACCACCGTGCCCGGCGTTCAGATGGAGGCGGCCTGCACGGACTGGGTGAAGAAGACCGTCGACCTCGGCTCGGCCGCCGGACTGCAGGCCACCTTCAACAACGGAAGCGGCACCTGGGACAACAACGGCGGCAGCAACTACGCGCTGGGCACCGGCACCATCACCGTCAAGGACGGCGTGATCGCCCACAGCGACCCGTGCGCCGACACCGGTACGGGCAGCGGCAACCAGGCCACCGTCTACTACTCGACCGCCACGTCCGGCTGGACCACGGCCAACATCCACTACGCGCCCACGGGCGGCTCCTGGACGACGGCCCCCGGCGTCGGCATGGAGACCGCCTGCACCGGCTGGTGGAAGAAGACCCTCGACATCGGTACGGCGACCTCGCTCAAGGCGGCCTTCAACAACGGCAACGGCGTCTGGGACAACAACAACGGGACCGACTACACCGTCGCGGACGGCACCACGACCGTGAAGGACCGGACCGTCACCGCCGACGCCAAGGACCCGTGCGCCGCCGAAGAGCCCGACACCGAGGCACCGACCGCGCCCACGAAGGTCACGGCCACCGCCACCAACACCTCGGTGGTGGTGAGCTGGGACCCGGCGACCGACGACACCGCCGTGACGAAGTACCAGCTCACACGCGCCGGCGGTACGAAGGGAACGGTCGTCACCGACGTCGTCTCGACGGTGTACTCCGACACGGGACTGGAGGAGAAGACCGACTACACCTACACGGTCAAGGCGGTCGACGCGGCCGGGAACACCTCGCCCGCCTCCGCCGGCGCCACCGTCACGACCGGGGAGAAGGCCCCCGCCCCGGCCTCGGGGACCCCGCTCGGCACCGACCCGCGCAAGGACCCGATCTACTTCGTCCTCACCGCCCGCTTCTACGACGGCGACAGCTCCAACAACCGCGGCGGCAGCCAGGACGTCAAGTCGGGCAACGCCAACAACAACGACCCCATGTTCCGGGGGGACTTCAAGGGTCTCGTCGACAAACTCGAATACATCAAGGCGCTCGGATTCTCGGCGGTGTGGATCACCCCGGTCGTCCTCAACCGCTCGGACTACGACTACCACGGCTATCACGGCTACGACTTCTACAAGGTCGACCCGCGCCTGGAGTCCGCCGGAGCCTCCTACCAGGACCTGATCAACGCCGCCCACGCCAAGGGCATGAAGATCTACCAGGACGTCGTGTACAACCACAGTTCCCGCTGGGGTGCGAAGGGCCTGTTCACCCCGACCGTCTACGGCGTGCGCGACTCCCAGTGGAGTTGGTACTACGACGAGAAGAACGAGGGCTTCGAGTACGACGGCCTGACCGTCGAGCCCAAGTCCGGGAAGTCGTACTACAACGGTGACCTGTGGTCGACCGCCGAACCCTCCGGCAACACCTGCCTCAACTGGGGCAAGCCCACCGGAGGAAAGAGCGCCGAGGGCTACACCGTGTACAACTGCCAGTGGCCCAGCCCGACGTCGGGCATGTTCCCGAAGGCGTACTACCACCAGTGCTGGATCGGCAACTGGGAGGGCGAGGACTCCCGTTCGTGCTGGCTGCACGAGGACCTCGCCGACTTCAACACCGAGAACGCCACCGTCCAGAACTACTTGATCGGCGCGTACGACAAGTACATCGACATGGGCGTCGACGGATTCCGCGTCGACACCGCCGTCCACATTCCGCGCGTCACCTGGAACCGCCGCTTCCTGCCCGCCATCTACGACCGGGTCACCCAGCGGTTCGGCGCGGAGGCGGCGAAGAACTTCTTCGTCTTCGGCGAGGTCGGCGCCTTCGTCAACGACAAGTGGAACCGCGGCTCGGTGAACCACTCCGCGCAGTTCTTCACCTGGAAGGAACGCAAGGAGTACAGCGCGGACGACGTGACGGCGGCGATCGAGCAGTACAACTATGAGGAGCAGCTCGGCACCGGCAACCAGCCCACCTCCGCCAACGCCTTCCTCAGCGGGAACAGCTATCACACACCGGACCGCAGCCAGTTCTCCGGCATGAACATCATCGACATGCGCATGCACATGAACTTCGGCGACGCGCAGAACGCCTACAGCAACGGCAAGGACTCCGACGACTCCGTCAACGACGCCACGTACAACGTCGTCTACGTCGACAGCCACGACTACGGCCCGAACAAGTCGAGCACCCGCTACAGCGGCGGCACCGACGCCTGGGCCGAGAACATGGCGCTGATGTGGACCTTCCGCGGCATTCCCACGCTGTACTACGGATCGGAGATCGAGTTCCAGAAGGGCAAGCAGATCGACTGCGGGCCGACCTGCCCGCTGGCGACCACCGGACGCGCGTACTACGGCGGTCATCTCGCGGGCAGCGTCACGGCCTCCGACTTCGGCAAGGCCGACTCCGCGAGCGGCGAGGTCGCGACGACCCTGGCTCAGCCGCTGGTCAAGCACCTCCAGCGGCTCAACCAGATCCGCCGGGCGATCCCGGCCCTGCAGTCGGGCCAGTACTCGACGGACGGCATCAGCGGCTCGATGGCCTTCAAGCGCCGCTACACCAGTGGCTCCACCGACAGCTTCGCGCTCGTCACGGTCACCGGCGGCGCGACGTACAGCGGCATCCCCAACGGCACGTACACGGACGCCGTCACCGGGGACGTGAAGACGGTGTCCGCCGGCACGCTGTCGGTGGCCGCACCCGGGACGGGAAACCTGCGGGTGTATGTGCTGAACGGGCCCGGCAAGATCGGAGCGGCCGGCCCGTACCTGAAGTAGCCGCCGACTCGCGCAGCGCCTGCCTCAGGCAGCCCGCGCCCGGTGTGCGGGCGCGGGAGCGGCGATCACCGTGGTCACGCCGGGTGCCTCACGCCCGAGCACGACGCCGTGATCGCCGCTTCCGGTCCCGGGGTCGACAACGGATCGCCGCTCCCGGCCCCGGGTGGGACACCGGATCGCCGCTTCCCGCCCCGGGCGGGACAAGGGATCGCGGCTCCCCGCGGCGGAGGAGAAAGGGCCGGGATGAATGGCGTGGTGTGCGTTGGGTACGCGTCGGTCGATGCGCCCGGGAGCGAGACCGGCCCGGGTGGCCGCCCGCCCGCCACTACCCCCGGGATCTGCCATGGACACGCCCTTGAACAACCACCACCCCACCGCAGCAGCGGCGACACCCGCCCAGGAGGCACTGAACACCCTCGCGGAGAACACAGAGGACACCGCGGCGCTGGACACCCTCGCCGGCAGCGATGTGCTGGTGCCCGTGCCGGAGGATGCCACCGACGCGGACGTCGCCGATCCCACGGCCGTCGCTCTGCCCGTCCTGGAGCAGCCGGGCGGCGAACAGGTGGTTCCGGTGTTCACCTCCGAGCTGGAGATGGCCGAGCTGCTACCGTCCGTCTCCCGCTACCGTCTCGTGCCGCTCGGAGCGCTCGCCTCCCAGTGGCCTTCGGACGATCTGTCTCTCACGATCGACGCCAGCTCACCGCACGGACTGACCCTCACCTCCGAGGGTGTGCGCACCCTGCTGGTCCGGCCGCAGGGCTGACGGCAGCGCCGCCCCGGGGCGGCGCACTCATGCGAGCCCCGCCCCTCCCTCCGCCGACGGCTGCCCCCGTACGACGAGCCGCCGCCGTATGTCCGTGGCCGTCCCGGGTGCCACCGAGGCGGGGCAGGGGGTCGGGTGTCGCTCCTCGCGGACGCGCCCCGAGAGGCGGTCAGTCGCGCAGCATGCGGGCGAGCACCGACCGCTGCAGGGGGAGCACCTCGGCGTGCAGGTCGCGGCCCTTCGAGGTGAGGGCGACCCATACTCCGCGGCGGTCCTCCTGGCAGACGGTGCGCTCCACCAGGCCGTCCTTCTCCAGGCGGCCGATGAGCCGGGACAGCGCGCTCTGGCTCAGATGGACCCCGCCCGCGATGTTCTGTACCCGGCACTGCTCGCCCGGCTCCGAGACCGTGCCCGAGGCCAGGATGTCCAGGACCTCGAAGTCACTGGCTCCGAGGCCGTGCGGATGCAGCACGCGGTCGATCTCGCACATCGTGCGTGCGTGCACCGAGAGGATGTCCCGCCACTGGTCCTCCAGGCGGGCACTGGGCGTCTTCGTTGCCATAACTGAACGGTAACAGAGATCCGGCCAGTAGTTGAGTGTGCAACTAGTGCGTCCGCATCCAATCGCCGGTATCGCCGGTCGCGATGGCTGTTCCCCCGCAGCCGGTCGCTCGGCCGTCCCTAGGCGGCGGGGTCCTGGATCAGGCCGACGAGGTTGCCGTCCGCGTCCTTGACCGACGCGATCAGCCTGCCGTTTCCCACGTCCTGGATCTCCTGGAGGGTCTCGGCGCCGGCGCCGAGCAGGGCCGACAGCCGCTCCTTGATGTCGTCGACGTGCCAGAAGGGGACCGGGCCGGTCAGGCCCTTGGAGTGGCCGTTCGGGTCCAGGCCGACATCCTGGCCCGCGTCCTTGAAGCCGACGTAGTACGGCTCGTCCACATACGGCTCCACGCCCAGCAGTGCGCTGAACAGGGCCTTTGTCTGTGCGAGGTCCTTGACGGGGTAGATGATGGTCTTGAGCCCGGCGGTCATGGCGACTCCTCCGTGGTGCGTGGTGGCCGTGTCGGCCCACTGTCGTGCCGTCGGCGTTCCGACGGTGCGTTCACGCTAAGCCGGGGGAGGCGGGTGTGGCTTCTCGAATCCTGACCGGTGCGCCCGCCCGGAGCGCGGCGAGGCCCCGGGGAGGGTCGCCCCGCGGGGCCTCGTGGCATCGGGGCCGGCCCCGGCGGCTTCCGGCGCCGGCCTCAGGTGGACTCGCGGCGCACCAGTTCCGTCGGCAGGATCACCGCCGCCGGGTCCTCGCCGCCGATCTGGGCGAGGAGCACCCGGACCATCTCGGAGCTGATGCGGTCCCAGGGCTGGCGGATGGTGGTGAGGGCCGGAGTGGCGGCCGTGGCGGCGGGGGAGTCGTCGAAGCCGCCGACCGCGACGTCCTCGGGGACCCGGCGGCCGGCCTTGCGCAGTGCCGCCAGCACACCCTGGGCCATCAGGTCGGAGGCGACGAAGACGGCGTCCACGTCCGGGGCGCTCTCGAGGAGCCGTTCGGCGCCCGCCTCACCGCTGGCGCGGCTGTAGTCGCCGGAGGCGATGAGGCGCTCGTCGGCCTCGATGCCCGCCTCGGCGAGCACCTCCCGGTAGCCGGCGAGGCGCTCGACTCCGCCGGGGGTGTCCAGCGGGCCGGTGACCATACCGATCCGGCGCCGCCCGAGGGAGAGCAGGTGCGTGACCATGTCCCGGGCGCCGTCCCGGTCGTCGGCGGCGACGTAACTCACCTTGGACCCGAGGCCGATGGGCTTGCCGCACGCGACGAGCGGCACGCCCGCCTCGCGCAGTTCCTCGGCGACCGGATCGCCGGAGTGGCTGGAGACCAGCAGCACCCCGTCGACATGGCCGGCCGTGATGTAGCGCGTGATGCGCCGCCGTTCGTCCTGGGTGCCGGCGAGCATCAGCAGGAGAGGCACGTCGTGCGCGGCGAGCGCCTGGGTGCAGCCGCGCAGCAGGACGTTGAAGTTCGGGTCCTCGAAGAACCGCTCCTGGGGCTCGGTCAGCAGGAAGCCGACCGAGTCGGACCGTCCGGTGATCAGTGAGCGGGCGTGCCGGTTCACGACGTAGCCCGTCCTGCGGATGGCGGCGTTGACCGCCTCCTGTGCCGACGGGCTCACATAGTGCCCGCCGTTGAGCACGCGTGACACGGTGCCGCGTGAGACACCGGCCTCGCGCGCGACGTCGTGGATCGTCGGCGGCCTGCGTCGGCCCCCCGTGTTGCTCATGGTCATGACTTTACGGCTCCGGACAGCAGGTCGAGGCTCCAGAAGCGTTGGATGACCAGGAACAGCGCGACCAGCGGGATGATCGCGAGCAGAGCCCCGGTGATCACCAGGGTGTACAGCGCCGGGGTGTTGGAGCCCTGTTCGAGGAGCGTGAACAGGCCGAGCGTGATCGGGAACTTCTCGTCGTCGCTGAGCATGATGTAGGGGAGCAGGAAGTTGTTCCACACGGCCACGAACTGGAACAGGAACACCGTCACCAGACCGGGCACCATCATGGGCAGCGCGACCCGGGTGAAGATCCGCCACTCGCCGGCGCCGTCCATCCGCCCGGCCTCGACGACGTCACCGGGGACGGCCGCGGCGGCGTAGATCCGGGCGAGGTAGACGCCGTACGGGGAGAGGACGAGGGGCAGGAGCACCGAGGCGTACGAGTCCGTCAGGTCCGCCTTGGCGAGCAGCAGGTACTGCGGGATCGCGAGGATCACCGGCGGCATCAGCACGCCCGCCATGAGGACGCTGAAGATGGTCTCGCGGCCCCGGAAGCGGTAGATCGCCAGGGCGTAGCCGCTGATCGCCGAGACGGCGGTCGACAGCAGGGCGCCGAGACCGGCGTAGAGGGCGGAGTTGCCCATCCACGTCCAGTAGATGCCGTCGCGGTAGGCGTTGAGGTCCTGGACGTTCTGGGTGAAGCCGGTGCCCGGCAGGAACGTGAACGTCGAGAACAGCTCGCGGCCCGACTTGGTGGCCGCGATCACCACCCAGGCGACGGGCAGCAGACAGTAGAGCGCGCCGAGCAGCAGTGTGAGGGTCGGGACCAGGGCGATCCGCCGGCGCAGGGGCGGTCCCTGAGCGGTGCCGGGCGTCGTGCCCGCGGCCGGCGCCGCCTTGCGGACGGCAAGAGAACTCATCGTGCTTCCTCCTGCTTGGTACGGGAGTTGGCGGCGCGCAGGAAGCCGAAGGACAGGACCAGTGTGACCACGGCGATGATCACGGCCTCGGCGGCGGCCGCGTAGATGTCACCGGCGCCGAACGCGTCCCGGTAGACCTTCATCAGCGGACTCCACGTCGTGGAGACGGAGTTGGTGAGCGGCTTGAGCGTGGTCGGCTCGCTGAACACCTGGAGGGTGGCGATGATCGAGAAGAAGAAGGTGAGCACCAGGGAGGGCGCCACCATCGGGATCTTGATCCGCAGGGCGGTCTGCAGCGGGGTGGCGCCGTCCAGCTTCGCCGCCTCGTAGACCTCGGCCGGGATGGCCTGGAGCGCGGTGTAGATGACGATCATGTTGAAGCCGGTGCCGCCCCAGACCGCGATGTTCGACAGCGCGAAGTACAGCGGGCCGCCGTCCAGCAGGTTCGGCTGCGGCATGCCCAGCTTGTCGAGGACGAAGTAGAAGGGGCTGACGTCCGGGAGGTACAGGAACCCCCACAGCAGGGCGGCCACCACACCGGGGATGGCGTACGGCAGGAAGATCGCCAGCCGGGTGAGGGGAGCGAGACGCACCTTGTCCGCGTCGAGCATCAGCGCGAACAGCAGGGCGAGGCCGAGCATCACCGGCACCACGATGGCGCCGTAGCCGGCCACGCGCAGCGCGCCGTCGATGAGTTCGCTGTCGGTCAGGGCGTCGGTGTAGTTCCTGAGGCCCGCCCAGACCTCCTTGCGGGCGCCGGCTCCCAGACCGAGGCCCTTGACCTGGACCTTGTGCAGGCTCAGCCAGAGCGCGTAGCCGATGGGCAGCGCGAAGAAGAGGACGAAAAGGATCGTCGCGGGGAGGAGAAAACCGTACGGGGCCCCCTTGACCCCGTACGGCTTCCGGCGTGCGGTCGTCACTGAGCGACCCCGAAGCCCTGCTTCTTCAGGTCGGCGACGGTGGCGTCCTGCATGGTCTTCAGAGCGGCACCGAAGTCCGACTTGTTCTTGGCGGCGGCGCCGAAGGCGTCGTTGAAGGACGTGTAGGCGACGTTGACGTTCGGGCCCCATGCGGACGGGGCGGTGGTCTTGGCGATCTCCGAGGCCTTGGTGTAGAAGTCCGGCTGGTTGGAGAAGAAGGCCGGCGGCTGCGAGAAGGCGTCACTGAGCTGGGCGTTGGTCGAGGCCGGGTAGATGCCGCTCTCCTTCGCGAGCGCGGCCACCGCCTGCGGGTCCGTGTTGAGCCAGGCGGCGAACTTCGCGGCCGCCGCCTTGTGCGCGGAGTCCGTGGTGACGGCCGTCGAGGAACCGCCCCAGCTGCCGGTGACGTTGTCGCTGTCCGACCACTGCGGCAGCGGGGCCATCGCCCACTTGCCCTTGGTGTCCGGGGCCGCCGTGGTCAGGGTGCCGGGAGCCCACACCGCGCTGACCCAGGCGATCTGCTTGCCGGTGTTCAGCGCCTTGTTCCAGGCGGGCTGGTACATCGGCTGGTTGTCGATCGCACCCTCCTTGACGAGACCGCCCCAGAAGTCGGCGACCTTCCGGGTGGCCGCGTCGTCGATCCCGACCTTCCACTTGTCGCCGGACGTGGTCCACCACTGGGCGCCCGCCTGCTGGGCCAGGCCCGCGAAGAGGCCGGAGTCGTTGGCGGAGAAGGTGGTCAGCGCCTTGTCCGGCGCCTTCTTCTTCAGCGCGCGGGCGGTCTCGGCGAACTGCTCCCAGGTGGTCGGAACGGTGAGGCCGTACTTCTTGAAGAGGTCCGCGCGGTAGTAGAACATCATCGGGCCGATGTCCTGCGGGATCGCGTAGACCGCGTCCGTCCCCAGCGTCGTCTGCTGCCAGACGCCGTCGGCGAACTTGCTCTTGGCCTCCTTCGACTCGCCGGCTATGTCGGCGAGGGCGTCGTTGCTGACCAGCGTCGGCAGGGCCTGGTACTCGGCCTGCACCAGGTCCGGTGCCTTCTTCGCCTTGTGCGCCGTGAGGATCTTGGTGACGAGCGTGTCGCCGGACGCCTGCTTCTTCACCGTGACGGTGATGTGCTGCTTCTTCCCCGGACCCTTGTTCCAGAGGTCGACGACCTTGTCCATGCCCGGCGCCCAGGTCCAGTACGTCAGCGACGCGGGTCCGGACTGGGTTTCGCTCTTGTCGTCGTCCGACGAGCCGCAGGCGGCGAGCGAGGTGGCGCCGAGGACGACGGCGATGGTGCTGGCCACGAGGCGGCTGTGCTTCGTGTTGGGCATGGAACGTTCTCCCCTGACCTGGGCCCCCGCCTGCTGCGGAGGCCTGCCCTGTTCTTGCGCGGTTCGCCTTCGGGGGCGTGCCGCCGGTACCGGGACAGCGACCCCGCGCCCGGCCTTTCGGGCCTTCGCACGGTCGCCTCTCGACACCGGAGCTCCCCCTTCGGCACACTCGCGGTGCTTCTGTGAGCGTTCACAGTAGAGAAACATCCCGGACACTTGTCAATGGTTGTTGCTGTGCGGTTATGTTGGACTCACGCCGCTGGCGCTGTGTGTGCACGTTCCCAAATGATCGATTACACGGGAGAGATCCATGCCGGAGACCAACCCCAAGGGCCTCACCGGGCTCGCCTTCGGTGGGGACTACAACCCCGAGCAGTGGCCGGAAAGCGTCTGGCCCGAGGACGTCCGGCTGATGCGCGAGGCGGGCGTCACGATGGTGAGCGTCGGGATCTTCTCCTGGGCGCTGCTCGAACCGGTTCCGGGCACCTACGAGTTCGGCTGGCTCGACCGCCTGCTCGACCTCCTGCACGAGAACGGCATACGCGCGGACCTGGGCACCCCCACCGTCGCGCCGCCCGCCTGGTTCTACCGCGAGCACCCCGAAGCGCTTCCCGTGGCCCCGGACGGCACCCGCTACTCCTTCGGCTCACGCGGCGCCATCTGTCACAGCAACACCGACTACCGCGCGGCCGCCGCCTCCATCACCACCCGGCTCGCGACCCGCTACGCCGATCACCCCGCGCTCGCCCTCTGGCACGTCCACAACGAGTACGGCGTCCCCGTCTCGGCCTGCTACTGCGCGTCCTGCGCCGCGCACTTCCGCCGATGGCTGGCCGGCACCTACGGCACCGTCGACGCGCTCAACGAGGCCTGGGGGACGGCCTTCTGGGGCCAGCGCTACGCCGACTTCGACCAGATCGACCCGCCGCGCGTGACCCCCACCGTCGGCAATCCGGCCCAGGCGCTCGACTACAAGAGGTTCGCCGACGCGACCATGCGCGAGAACTTCGTGGCCGAGCGGGACATCCTGCACCGCCTCGCCCCGGGCATCCCGGTCACCACCAACTTCATGACGGCCCTCAGCCAGTGCGACTCCATCGACTACTGGGCGTGGGGCCGGGAGGTCGACCTCGTCACCAACGACCACTACCTGATGACCGACGGCCGCCGCACCCACGTGAACCTCGCGATGGCCGCCGACCTCACCCGATCGGTCGCGGGCGGCGCTCCCTGGCTGCTCCTCGAACACTCCACGTCGGGCGTCAACTGGCAGCCCCGCAACCCCGCGAAGGCGCCCGGACAGATGGCCCGCAACTCCCTCTCCCACGTGGCGCGCGGCTCCGAGGGTGCCATGTTCTTCCAGTGGCGGCAGTCCCGGCGCGGAGCCGAGAAGTTCCACTCCTCGATGCTGCCGCACGCCGGCACCGACTCACGCGTGTGGCGCGAGGTCGTCGAACTCGGCTCGTCCATCGACTCGTTGGCCTCCATCATGGGCACCCGCACGGTCGCCGACGTGGCCGTCCTGTGGGACTGGCAGTCCTGGTGGGCCCAGAGCCTCCAGTGGCGCCCCAGCGAGGACCACGACGCACGCGAGCGCGCCGACGCCTTCTACGCCGCCCTCTACGACCGCCACCTCACGGTCGACTTCGCCCATCCGGAAGCCGACTTGTCGGCCTATCCCCTTGTCGTCGTACCCGCCCTCTACCTGATGACCGAGGCGGCGGGGAACAACCTGAGGGAGTACGTCGACAACGGCGGCACCCTTGTCGTCTCGTACTTCTCCGGCATCGTCGACGAGCACGACGCCGTGCACGAGGGCCCCCACCCCGGCGCCCTGCGGGACGTACTCGGCCTGACCGTCGAGGAGTTCTCCCCGCTGCTCCAGGGCGAGCTGGTCCGGATCACCGGGCCCGACGGCTCCGAACTCACCGGTGACGTATGGACCGAGTTCGTGGTGCCGCGCGGCGCCGAGACCGTCTGGACGTACGCCGACGGGCTGACCGCCGGTCATCCGGCGGTCACCCGGCATCGCCTCGGCGCCGGTTCGGCCTGGTACGTGTCGACGCGCCTCGGTGCCGAGGGCCTGGACGCCCTGATCGGCTGGGCGGCCGACGACGCCCGCGTCGCGCCGCGCGCCGATCTGCCCCGCGATGTCGAAGTGGTGCGCCGCACCGGTGAGTCGGGCACCTACGTCTTCGCCGTCAACCACACCGCGTCGGACGCCAAGGTGCCGCTGGACGCGCACGGAACCGAGCTCCTGACGGGCGAACGCGCCGCGGGCCGCCTCGCGGTCCCGGCGGGCGCGGTGCGGGTCGTACGCCTCGACGACTGACCCGGGTCACCGGCCGCGCGGGCCGTCCGACGCGCGCGGCCCGGACAGCCGACCGGCCTCCGGTTCATGGGACGTGCCCGCGATCCGGCCGGCTCCGGTGTTCGGCCGGGGCGGGGACCCGGGTGACCACGCCAGATGCCGCCGGGTCCCGATCCGTCCGAACCGGAACACGCCGCCGGGTCCGCCGATCCGGTGGCGGCACCGAGGCCGTCCGGGCCATCTCCCGGCGACGTTACCGACAACGCAGGGTCTTCCGGCCCGGCGCGAGGAACCGACCATCGCCCGGGTCGCGGCCCCGGCGACGGACCCTCGGCCGTTGGTGTCGCACCCGGCGACCGCCGACAGCCGTCGGGCTCGCGGCCCGGCGACCACCCCGAGCTGTCGGGCTCGCGATCCGGCGACCACCCCGAGTCGTCGGGCTCGCGATCCGGCCGCCGCTCCCCACCCCGTCGGGGTCGTCATCCCGGCAACCGCCCCAGCCGTCGGGGTCGCGATCCGTCGGCCGCTCCGCATCGAACCGAGCCGTCCGGGTCGCGCAACCCGGTGACCGCTCCCGATCCCACCGGGTCACCACCCGGTGATCGCCCCGCCCGGACGGGTTCCGCACCCGCCGGTCGCTCCACCCGCCGTCCGGGTCAAGGTGCTCGACGGCGCCCCGACTCCCCTCCGCCCGTGTGAGCCATGAAGCCGCGGGCGGAGGGGTTCGCCCCCGGACCCATCGGGGGCACCTCCTCCCCACCACGTCGAAGGGACGACGGACGATGATGTTCCATCCCAGACGCACACTCAGGGCTCTGCTGCTGCCGCTCGCGGCCGGGCTCGCCCTCACCGCCCTCCCCGCGCAGACCGCGCAGGCGGCGAGCACCCTGACCAACGCCGGATTCGAGGCCGACGGGACCGGCGCCGCCGTGCCCAGCGGCTGGTCGGAGTCCGGGAGCACCGGCGCCTCGTACGTCGAAGCCGGTGGCCACGGCGGGAGTTACCGCCTCAGCCACTACTCCGCCTCGGCGTACAAGGTGGAGACTTACCAGTACCTCTCCGGGCTGACCAACGGGAACTACAAGCTCACCGCGTGGGTGCGTTCGGGCGGCGGGCAGAACTCCGCCTACCTCGCGCTGAAGAACTGCGGCGGCACCGAGCAGCGCACCGATCTGCCGGTCTCCGCGAGCGGGTGGATCCACCTGGTCGTGCCCGTCGCCGTGACAGGCAACCAGTGCACGATCAGCGTCTACTCCGACGCCAACGCCGGAAACTGGATCAACGTCGACGACCTGACGTTCACCTCCGGCACCACCGGACTGACCGTCAAGGGCTCCGACATCTCCTCGCTCGCCAAGAGCGAGGCCTACGGCGGGGTCTACAGGACCAGCTCCGGCACCACCGGTGACGCGCTCGCCATCCTCAAGTCCTCCGGGATGAACTACGCGCGCCTCAAGGTCTGGGTGAACCCGGCCGACGGCTACAACAACAAGGCCCGCGTCCTCGCGATGGCCAAGCGCATCAAGGCGCAGGGCATGAAGCTCCTGGTCGACTTCCATTACTCGGACACCTGGGCCGACCCCGGTACCCAGACCAAGCCGGCCGCCTGGTCCGGACATGCGTACAGCCAGCTGAAGACGGACGTCTACAACCACACGTACGACGTCCTCAACGCCCTGAAGGCGCAGGGCACCACGGCCGACATGGTGCAGATCGGCAACGAGATCAACGGCGGCATGCTCTGGTCCGAGGGCTCCACCGACAACTTCGCGCAGCTCGCCGGTCTCCTCAACTCCGGCTACGACGCGGCCAAGGCGGTCAGTTCCTCCACCGTCGTGGCGCTGCACCTCGCCAAGGGCGGCGACCTCGCCGGAACCCGCTGGTGGTTCGACAGCGCGGTGTCCAACGGCGTGAAGTTCGACGCCATCGGCCTGTCGTACTACGGTTACTGGCACGGCTCGCTCTACGACTTCCAGACGACCCTGGACGACGCGGCCGCCCGCTACGGCAAGCCGGTCTTCCTCGCCGAGACGGCCTACCCCTTCCGTCTGGACAGTGACGACGCCCTCGTCAACCAGATCGACACGACCGGTGAACTGGTCTCCGGCTACGCGGCCACGACCGCCGGGCAGTCCAACTGGCTGCGGGACGTCATGAACGTCGTCGAGGCCGTGCCGAACGGCCGCGGTCTCGGTGTCTTCTACTGGGAGGCCACCTGGACGGCCGTCACCGGCAACGGCTGGGACCCGGCCGACTCCGACTCCGGCAACGGATGGGAGAACCAGGCCCTGTTCGGCTTCGACGACAAGGCCCTTCCGGCCATGTCGCTGTTCAGTCACCGCTGAGCGTGACGGGGCCCGGCCGCCGGTGCGGCCGGGCCCCGTGCCTTTTCGGAGCCGTTCGGCTCCGGCCAGGGTCGTGGAAGGCCGTGCGAGCTGCCCCGGGCTGCGGGACAGTAGCGGGAGACCGTCACGACGGAGGGGGACGAGAGATGCTCAAGGGGCCCGTCAATGGGCAACGGCTGGACATCCTGGAGTGGTTGCGCGACCCCGCGGTCCACTTTCCGCCGCAGCGCCGCGGCGATCTCCTCGAGGACGGCGTCAGCCCCGAGGCCCTCGCCGTCAAGCTCGGTGTGAGCCGGGCCGTGGCGCGCACCCACCTCGACCTCCTCACCGGAGTCGGACTGCTGCGCGCCAAGAAGGTCGGGCGGCGGACCTACTACCGCCGCGACGAGTTCCGCATCGCCGAAGTCAGCCACTACTTCGAGAAGGGCTGGTAGGCGCGTGGGACACCAGTCCACCAAGACGGGGGCTCCCACCGCGCTCCTGCCCCGGCGCCTGGTGGAGCTCGGCGGCCGCGGCCCAGAGGACGTGGTGGCCGACTCCCGGGGCGGGGTGCTGACCGGTCTGGAGGACGGCCGCATCGTCCGCGTCGACGGGCTCGGCGATCCCGCCCGCACCGGCGTCCGGGTCGTCGCCGAGACGGGCGGCAGACCGCTCGGCCTCGAACTCCTCCCGGACAATGCCCTGTTGGTATGCGACGCCGAACGCGGACTGCTGCGGATCGGGCTCGACGACGGAGTCGTCCGCGTCCTCGCCGACCGGGTCGCCGGTGCGCCCCTGCGTTTCTGCAGCAACGTCGTCGCCCTCTCGGACGGCACGGTGTACTTCACTGTCTCCAGCCGCAGTTACCCCCTCGGGCAGTGGATCGGCGATCTCGTCGAGCACACCGGTACGGGTCGCCTGGTGCGGCTCGTACCGGGGGAGACGGAACCCGAAGTGCTGCTGGAGGGGCTCCAGTTCGCCAACGGTCTCGCCCCCTCGGCCGACGAGTCCTTCCTCGTCCTCGCGGAGACCGGTATGTCACGCCTCACCCGCTACTGGCTCACCGGGCCGTCGGCGGGCCGTGCCGAGACCTTCCTCGACGACCTCCCCGGCCAGCCGGACAACCTCTGGCGCGCTCCGGGCGGTCCGATCTGGGTGGCGCTGGCGGGACCCCGCGTCGGCGCCCTGGAACTCCTGCACCGGCGCGGCCCCGCCGTCCGGCGCACCGCGGCCCGCATCGCCGTACGCGCCCCCTTCCGCCCACCGGGCACCATGGGCGCTCTCGCGGTCGACGACGCAGGCCGTGTCCTGCACCATCTGCAAGGCCGCCGTGCGCGATTCCGCATGGTCACCAGCGTCTGCGAGGCCGACGGCCTGCTGATCCTCGGGAGTCTCTGGGAGCGCGGCCTCGCCGTCTGTGATCTGCCCGGCGCTCCGGGCTGAGCCGCCGCGCGGGGCCTGTCACGGCACGGTCCGCGTATGCGCGGCCCGCACCTCCGGCGTTACCCTGTTGACCGGCCGCGATCTTGCGTCGTGGCGCGGCGGTGGGGCCCGCCGTACCCGAACCGCGGCACGGATGCCGCCAACGGTCCCTGCTTGCGATGCCGTGCGCCCGCACCGGCCCGGCGAGTAGGAGCCCAGGTACATGACAGTCCCGCATCCCGAGCGCGTCGACGAATCCGGCACCCCCCTGCGCGCGCCCGCGCGCAGGGCGTCCCCCTGGCGGGGCCAGGGCCCGGTCGTCGCGATGGTCTCCCTCGGCGGAGCCATCGGCGCCACGGCCCGCTACGGAGCGGGCCGGCTGTGGCCCACGCAGACCGGCGCCTTCCCCTGGACCACGTGCGCGATCAATGTGGTGGGCTGTGCCGTGATCGGCGTCTTCATGGTGCTGATCACCGACGCGTGGGCGGCGCACCGCCTCGTACGGCCCTTCTTCGGCACCGGGGTCCTCGGCGGCTTCACCACCTTCTCGACGTATGCCGTCGACATCCGGACACTGGTCGGCACGGGCCACCCGGGCACCGGGCTCGGCTACCTCGCCGCGACCCTGTGCGCGTCGCTCGCGGCGGTGTGGCTCGGGACGACGGCGGCCCGCCGGGCCCTGACACGGAGGCGGCGATGACGAGGCTGACGGGCAGCGCCCTGCGGGTGACGATCTTCATCGGCGAGAACGACACCTGGCACCGCAAGCCGCTCTACGCGGAGATCGTGCACCGCGCCCACGCCGCGGGCCTCGCGGGCGCCAGCGTCTTCCGGGGCATCGAGGGGTTCGGCGCGTCCTCCCTCATCCACACCTCGCGGCTGCTCTCGCTCAGCGAGGACCTTCCGGTGGCGGTGATCGTGGTGGACACCGAGGAACGCGTACGGGCCTTCCTGCCGCAGATCGACGAACTCGTCACCGAGGGGCTGGTGATCCTCGACGACTGCGAGGTCATCCGCTACGTCGGGCGGGACGGCACATCTGGGGACACATCCGGCGCCGGCGGTGGCGGAACGCCTGGGAAAGGTGAGAAGTCGTCGTGAATTGGCTGCTGGTGATCCTCGGTGCCGCGGTCGGCGCGCCCCTGCGCTATCTGACCGACCGGGCGGTGCAGCTGAGGCACGATACGGTCTTCCCCTGGGGCACCCTCGTCGTCAACGTGACAGGGTGCCTGATCCTGGGCCTGCTGACCGGCGCCGCCTCGGCCGGTCAGGTCTCCGAACACCTGCAACTGCTGATCGGGACCGGTCTGTGCGGGGCGCTGACCACGTACTCGACGTTCTCGTACGAGACCCTGCGGCTGACCGAGACCGGTGCGGGGTTCTACGCTGCCGCCAACGTGATCGTGAGTGTGACGGCGGGCCTCGGCGCGGCGTTCGCCGGGGTCTCGTTCGCGCAAGCTTTGTGGACGTAGGTGCCGGGCGCCGTCGCGCATAGGCGACACTGTCTCCTGCACCGTCTACAGCACTGTCGACCAACTCCTCAGAACTGGATCCCATGAGCGTCATCAACGTCGGTCAGGCCGTCGTCCTCGGAGCCGTCGAGGGGGTGACCGAATTCCTCCCCGTCTCCTCGACCGGCCACCTCAAGATCACCGAAGGGCTGATGGGAATCCCCGTCGACGACAACGCGGTCGTCGGCTTCTCCGCGGTCATCCAGGTCGGCGCGATCGCCGCCGTGCTCGTGTACTTCTTCAAGGACATCGTGCGGATCGTCTCCGCCTGGGGCCGCGGGCTGCGCGACAAGGAGGAGCGGCACAGCCACGACTACAAGTTCGCCTGGTGGGTCATCTACGCCACGATCCCGATCGTGGTCGTGGGCCTCGCGGCCAAGCCGCTCATCGAGGGTCCACTGGCCTCCCTGTGGGTGGTCGCGGGCTCGCTGATCGCGGGCAGCGGTGTGATGTGGGCGGCCGACCAGATGGGCCGCCACAAGCGCGGTGAGGACGACACCTCGTTCAAGGACGCGATGCTGGTCGGCAGCTCCCAGATCCTCGCCCTGCTCTTCCCGGGCTTCTCGCGCTCCGGCGCCACCATGTCGACCGGGCTCATCCTCGACCTGGACCGCGTCGCCGCCACCCGGCTCTCCTTCTTCCTCGGCATCCCCGCCCTGACCGGCGCGGGCCTGTACGAGCTCAAGGACGCCCTCGGCACCGGTGTCGGCGCCGCCCCGCTGCTCGCCGGCACCCTCGTGTCGTTCGTGGTCGCCTACGGCTCGATCTCCTGGCTGCTGAAGTTCGTCGCCAAGCACTCCTTCAACGCCTTCGTGATCTACCGGATCGTGATCGGCCTGGCGCTCTTCGGGCTGCTCGGCGCGGGAGTTCTCGACAGCTGATCCCGCCCGGGTGCCGGGTGCGAGCCCGCCCCGAGGACACGAACCAGCCGCTCCCAGGGGGCGCGAAGCCGAATTCCGGGCTTCGCGCCCCCTGTGTGCTTCCCGCCGGTCCGCTTGACATCCCGGCAGGCCACCCGGAGTATCGCGTCCGTGAACCTGTCAGACAGCCAGACAGGTGGGGCGATGCCGCGGCGTGTCAGTGCCATGGAAGCGGTGCTCACCCACCTCCGCGACGCCATCGAGCGCGGCGACCACCCCGTCGGCGACAAACTCCCCTCCGAGGCGGAGCTCTGCCGCCGTCTCGAGGTCAGCCGCCCCGTGCTGCGCGAGGCACTGCGGGCCCTCCAGGTGATGGGCCTGACCGTGTCCCGTACCGGCAAAGGCACCTTCGTGGTCGCCGACGCGGTCCAGGACCCCACCTTCGGCGACTACGCGGCCGGCGACCTGCTCGAAGTGCGGCGCCACGTCGAGATCCCCGTCGCGGGCTACGCGGCCCTGCGCCGCACCGCGGAGAACCTCGACCACCTCGCGCATCTGCTCGACCGGATGGAGCGGGAGACCGACACCACGGCCTGGGTCGCCATGGACACGATCTTCCACATCGCCATCGCCGAGGCCTCCCAGAACCCGGTCTTCCGCCGTGTCATCGAGGAGATCCGTGACGCGCTGGCCCGTCAGTCGGCCTTCCTGAACGACCTCGGCGGCCGTCGAGAGCAGTCGAACCGGGAACACCGGGCGATCGTCGAGGCGCTGGTCGACGGCAGCGAACACGACGCCACCGAGGCCATGGCCCACCACCTCGACCGTGTGGACACCGCACTGACCTCCATCGTGCGCCCCGAGCGCGCGGACACCCTCACGAAAGGCGGCCCCGAGGCATGAGCGCGCACTCCCCGCGACACGACATCCCAGCGGCGTCCCGTACGTCGGCAGCGGGTCACCTGATGACCTCCCGGACGTCCGCGCAGGACATCCGGGTGGCGTTCCGGGCGTCCGCGCCCGTCGGCTCTCGCCGTTCGGCCGGGCCGCGCCGTGCGCCCATCGCCGCCGCGCCGGCCGCGGGCCGGTACGGCACCTGCCGCCCGCACGCCCGGATACGGGTCGGGGCCGACGCGTGAACCCGACCATGACGCACGGCGGTCCGCTCGCCGTCGAGGCCCCCGTGATCCGCGAACCCCTGCACGCGCCCGTCGCCCACCTCGTGCGCGGCGGCGTGATCGAGGGCATCCACTACGGTTCCGTCGTCGTGCTCGCCGCCGACGGGAGCGTGGACCTCCAGATCGGCGACATCGAGGCCGCCTTCTACCCGCGCTCGGCACTCAAGCCCGTGCAGGCCGTGGCGATGCTGCGCGCCGGCCTCCCGCTGGACGGCGAACTGCTCGCGCTCGCCGCGGCCAGCCACTCCGGCGAGGAACGGCATCTCGCCGGCACCCGCCGCATCCTGGAATCCGCCGGGCTGCCCGAGGAGCGGCTGCGCAACATCGCCGACCTGCCGTTCGACCCGGTCGTCCGGGAGGCCTGGATACGTGAGGGCCGACTGCCCTCCCGGCTCGCCCAGAACTGTTCGGGCAAGCACGCGGCCATGCTGTACACCGCCCGCCTCAACGGCTGGTCGCTCGACGACTACCTCGACCCGGCCCACCCGCTCCAGCGGACGATCGCCCAGGCCGTCGAGGACCTCACCGGACAGGCCGTCGCCCAGGTCACCGTCGACGGCTGCGGCGCGCCCCTGTTCTCCGTCTCGCTGCACGGCCTCGCCCGCGCCGCCGTCCGGATCGCGGGCGCCGCGCCGGGCACCCCGGAGGCCCGGGTGGCCGACGCGATGCGCGATCACGCCGAGATGGCCTCCGGGTCCGGGCGTGACGTCGCCGCGCTGATGAGGGCCGTGCCCGGGCTGCTCGCCAAGGACGGCTTCGAGGGCGTGCAGGTCGCGGCGCTGCCCGACGGCCGCGCCGTCGCCGTGAAGATCGCCGACGGCGCCGACCGGGCACGTGTCCCGGTGGCCGCCGCGGCCCTGGCGCGGGCCGGGGTCGACCCGGCCGCCCTCGCCGAGTTCGCTGGCGCACCCCTCCTCGGCGGCGGTGCGGTGGTCGGCAGCGTCCGTCCCGTCCGCGCCCTCGATCCGCTCGCCCGGCCGGCGTACGCCTGACGCCCTGCGGAAGTCCACGCGACCCCCTGCGGGCAGGCCGAAGTCGCGCTGAAGAGAGCCCTGTTGCGGTCCGAGCGGCTTGCCGGACCTGCGCGGCCCGAGGTCGTCGCGAGCACGCCCGGGACCGCCCGGGCGATGAGCGGCGGGACCGGGCGGGCGGCACAATGGTGATCATGCCCGCGCCTTCGTCGTATCCCTCTTCCCTGACCTTCCAGCCGGTCCTGGAGCGCATCGCCACCGAGATCGCGCAGACGCCGGGACGGGGGCGGCCCGCCGACTACATCCCGGCGCTGGCCGCCTGCGACCCGCGCCGCTTCGGCATGGCCGTCGCGGAGCTCGACGGCACGGTGTACGGAGTGGGGGACTGGCGGCAGCCGTTCTCCACGCAGTCCATCACCAAGGTCTTCACGCTCGCCCTCGACCTGGCCCGCGAGGGCGACGCACTGTGGGAGCACGTCGGGCGCGAACCATCCGGCAACCCGTTCAACTCCCTGGTCCAGCTGGAATACGAGAACGGCATCCCGCGCAACCCGTTCATCAACGCGGGAGCCCTCGTCGTCACCGACCGGCTGCAGACCCGGACCGGGGACGCGGCCGGCACCCTGCTGGAGTTCCTGCGGGCCGAGAGCGGCAACCCGCAGCTCACCTTCGACAGGGACATCGCCGCCTCCGAGGCCGCGAACGGCGACCGCAACGCGGCGCTCGGCCACTTCATGGCGTCCTACGGCAACATCGACAACCCGGTGCCGGTCCTGCTCGAACAGTACTTCCGGCAGTGCTCGATCGAGGCGTCCTGCGCCGACCTCGCCCTCGCCACCGGGTTCCTGGCCCGGCACGGCATCCGCGCCGACGGCGGCCGGCTGCTCACCCAGAGCCAGGCCAAACAGGTCAACGCCATCATGCTGACGTGCGGGACGTACGACGCCGCGGGCGACTTCGCCTACCGGGTCGGGCTTCCGGGCAAGAGCGGGGTGGGCGGCGGCATCATCGCCGTGGTGCCGGGCCGCTGCACTCTGTGCGTCTGGAGCCCGGGTCTCGACGAGCGGGGCAACTCGGTGGCCGGCGTGGCGGCCCTGGACCGCTTCACGACCCTGACCGGGGTATCGGTGTTCTAGCCCCTGCCGCGCCACCCGCAGACCCCACGTCACCCGTGGGCCCGGGCCGATCCGCCCGGCTTTCGCGCCACCGCACGGAGGTCATACGCCCGACCCCGCGAGGAGAGCGCCGCGTCGCCTTCCGGCCACCCGGCGGCGACACGCTTGCGGAGTGTTGGCCATGGCTTTCCCCGTCGATCTCCGCCGCTGCCAGGCTCTGGGCCTGGCCGGAACCGCCTTTCTCGCGCTGGGCGGCGAGACCGCGGGAGCCCTGCCCGCGCGCGAATTCCTCGCCCCCGAGTCGGGGCGCGCCGTACTCGGCCTGGTGGGGGTGTACTTCGGCGTCGTTCTGCTGATCGCCGCCTGGGCGCTGCTGGGCACCGTCGTACGCGGGCCCGAACCGCCGGTCCCGCGTTCCCTGTTGCTCGTTCTGGCCGTCTGGGCGGCGCCGCTGCTGCTCGCGCCGCCGCTGTTCAGCCGGGACGTCTACAGCTACCTCGCGCAGGGCGCCATGGTCGACGCCCACATCGACGTGTACGCGTACGGACCCGCGCGGCTCGGCGGCCCGCTCGCCGACGAGGTGGCGCCCGTCTGGCAGCAGACGACGACGCCGTACGGCCCGGTCTTCCTCGCCGTCGCCTCCGCCCTGTCGGCGCTGACCCGCGGGGAGATACCGGCCGGACTGCTCGGCATGCGCCTGGTGGCCCTGCTCGGCGTCGCCCTGATGGCGGCGGCCCTGCCCCGCCTGGCCCGGCACAGCGGCGCCGATCCGGCCGCCGCGCTGTGGCTCGGCGCGCTCAACCCCCTTGTCCTGCTGCACCTGGTGGCCGGCGCGCACAACGACGCCATCATGCTCGGTCTGCTCGGTGTCGGCCTGGTGGCCGCGCGCGGCCGATGGCACGTTCTCGGCGTCGTCCTGATCACCCTCGCGGCGCTGGTCAAGGCGCCCGCCGCGCTCGGCCTGCTGGCGGTCGTCGCGCTGCGCGGGCGAAGGCGCCGGGGGACGGCGCGGGCCACGGTGACGACCCTGGTGGTCGCCGCCGCCACGACGGTCGCCGCGACGGCGGTGGCCGGTACGGGGTACGGCTGGATAGCCGCCCTGAAGACGCCGGTCTCGCCGCACAACTGGTCACCCACCAGCGTGCTCGGCCGCGCCACAGGCGCCGTGCTCCACAAGCTCGGCAGCGGCCTCGCGCCGCTCGCCATGCCCGCCTGGCACGCGGCCGGACTCGCGGCGACCGCGTGCCTGCTGCTGTTCATATGGCTCCGGCTGCGACCGCACCCGGTCTACGCGCTCGGCCTGAGTCTGGCCACGGTGGCGGTGTTCGGGCCCGCCATCCGGCCCTGGTACGCGCTGTGGGGCCTGTTCTTCATAGCGGCGGCGGCCCCCACCGGTTCGCTGCGGGGCCGCGTCGCCGCCGTCAGCGCGGTGCTCGCGCTCGCGGTGCTGCCGAGCGGGGCACCGGCGGACGTCGGACAGGTGCTCCTCGCCGTCTCCGGGGGAGTGCTCGCCCTCGTCGTGCTCTGGCAGGCCCACCAGGCGGCACAGCCCAACGCACCGGTACGGGAGCGGACGGCATGACAGAGGACCGGAGGTCCGGGACGGGTCCGAGCGGGTCGAGGGGACGACGGGAGTGAAGATGCCGAGCGGCGTACGGGGTCCGCGCGGCGTACGGGGTCCGAGCGGCGAGTTGCCGGGCGGGCCGAGAGGGCCCGGCGGCACGGCGGCGATGCTGAGCACCGATCGCCGGCGCCTCGCCCTCGTCCTCGGACTGGCCGTCGTCGTCGGCGTGTTCACGGCCACCGTGCCGCTGCTGCGCGACTGGTTCGACCTGCGTGTGTACTACGGGACGGTCGACACCTGGGTCCACCACGGCGGCCGGATCTACGACTACCGGGTGCCGGGGACGACGTACGGGTTCACCTATCCGCCGTTCGCGGCCCTCGGCATGCTGCCGATGGCCCTGGTCGGGCTGCCCACGGCGATCGCCGTCGCCCTGCTGCTCAACCTCGCCGCGCTGGCCTCCGTGGTGGCGATCCTGGTCGGACCCGCACTGCGCCGCTACGGCTGGTTCGGCTTCGCCCTGACGGCCTGCCTGCTGGCCCTGTTCGAACCGGTCCGCGACACCGTCAGCTTCGGTCAGGTCAACCTGGTGCTGCTCGCGCTCGTGCTGAGCGACGCCTGGCTGCTGTCGAGCGGGCGCGGCCGCTGGGCGGGCGTCGGGATCGGCCTCGCCGCGGCGGTCAAACTCACGCCGGCGCTCTTCATCGTGCTGCTCCTGCTCGGCCGCCGTCGGCGTGCCGCCGGTGTCGCGACGGCCGTCGCCGCCCTGGCCACAGGGCTGGCGGCCTGGGCGGCACCGGGGGCGTCGCGCTTCTACTGGACCGACGCGCTGTGGGACACGGCCCGCGTCGGACGTCTGGCCTACGTCTCCAACCAGTCGTTGCAGGGCGTCCTGGCCCGGCTCACGGCCCCCGAGGACCCGAGCCGGGCCCTGTGGGCGGCGGCTTCCCTGCTGGTGCTGTGCGTGTGGGCCCGGCGGGTCTCGCGGGCTCTGGCCGACGAGGACTGGACCGCGGCGTTCGCCCTCACCGGTCTCGCCGCCTGTCTCGTCAGCCCGATCACCTGGGTGCACCACTTGGTGTGGCTGCTGCCGTCCTTCGCCGTGCTGCTGCACAGGCACCGACCGCGGGTCGCGGCGGCTCTGTACGCGGTGCTGTGCAGCAGCGTGGTGTGGCTGTGGTTCGACGACGCGTCGGGCCTCGACGGGTTCCTCGGCAGCAACACCTATACGTGGGTCACGCTCGGGCTGCTGTCGTGGCTGCCCGCCGGTCAGCCGCGCGGGGGCCGGGCCGCCTTGATCCGCAGGGCGAGAGAGACGCTCGCGGCACCCAGACCGGCGGCGCCCCCGATCCCGGCCGCGGCGGACCAGTCGAACCCCTCGTCGTCCGGGAGCGCGGCGGCCGCGGGCCGTGCGGTGGCCTCGCGCCGTGCGGTGGCACCGGGCCGGGCGGCGGCGCCGGGCCGTGCGGTGGCGCCGGCCGAAGTGGCCGGACTGGCCGGATTGGCCGGGGCGGACGGGCCGGCGGCGGGTACGGCACGTGTGTCGAGCAGTGTCCCCACGGGCTCGACACGGCCGGCCGCCTCGAATCCCCAGTCGAGCAGCGAGCGCGCCTCCTCGTACACGGTGAACCCGCCGCCCGCCTGAGGGTTCATCAGCGTGACGACGAGGGTGCGCCCGTCGCGGCGCGCGGCGGCGACCAGGGTGTTGCCGGCGTTGGTGGTGTAGCCGTTCTTGACGCCGATCAGACCCGGGTAGGGCGCCACCCCGTTCGCGCCGGTCAGCAGCCGGTTGGTGTTCTGGATGCCGTACGAGGAGCCGCCGTCGCCGGGGAACATCGACTCGGCGGTGGCGCAGTACCGCGCGAAGTCGGCGTTGCGCAGCCCGGCCCGTCCGAAGACGGCGAGGTCGTACGCCGACGAGACCTGCCCGGGTGTGTCGTACCCGTCGGGCGAGACGACGTGGGTGTCGCGGGCGCCGAGCGAGCGGGCCTTGGCCTGCATCCGGGCGGTGGTGGCCGCCCAGCCGCCGTTCATCGCGGCGAGCACGTGCACGGCGTCGTTGCCGGAGTTGAGGAACACCCCGCGCCACAGGTCCGCCACGCTGTAGGTGTGGTTCTCGGCCACGCCGACCAGGCTGCTGCCCGCGCCGATTCCTTCCAGCTCCTCCTCCTTGACGGTGTGCTGGAGGGTGCCGGGCAGCGACGGGAGGACGGTGAGGGCGAACAGGGTCTTGAGGGTGCTGGCGGGCGGGAGCCTGCGGTGGGCGTTGTGCGCGGCGAGCACGTCGCCGGTGCGGGCGTCGGCCACCACCCACGACAGCGCGGAGATGTCCTCGGGGACGTCGGGTGCCCCGGTCCGGGGACGTACCTGCGTCCCTGTCCGGTAGAGCGTCGAGGACTGTGACGCGGCGGGCCGAGGTGCTCCGGGGCCCGCACCGGCGAGTGCGGCGGCCGGGCTCGCCGCGGCGGCCAGAACCCCGGCCACGCAGACGGCGGAGCAGGAGAGGGCGGCGCGCGTGACCGAGGAGCGAGAAACGGCGGTCCGGAATGAGAATCCGATGGTCATACCGCAAACGTAGGAACGGAGTCACGACACGCCGGGCTGCCCGGGCCGAGTGGCGGCGTTGAGCACCCGGATGCCACAGGCGCGGGGGTCAGGAGGGGAGGGTGGGCTGAACCTGGCGCAGGAAGGCGGCGTTGTCCGGGGTGGCGCGCAGCCGCTCCAGGAGCGTTTCCAGGCCGGCCTGCCCGTCCCGCGTCCCCAGGGCGCGGCGAATCCCTCGTGCCGCGGCCAACTCGGGCGCTGGAAGCAGGAGTTCCTCGCGACGGGTGCCGGAAGGGGTGATGTCGACCGCGGGGAAGACCTGTCGGGCGGCCAGGGTCCGGTCGAGCCGGAGCTCCATGTTGCCGGTGCCCTTGAGCTCCTCGAAGAAGAAGTCGTCGGCACGGGAGCCGGTCTCCACGAGGGCGGTGGCGAGGATGGTCAGCGAGCCGCCCTCCTCGGCGAGACGCGCCGCTCCGAAGACGCGCTTGGGTCCCTGGAGCGCGGCGGCGTCGACACCGCCGCTGAGGGTGCGCCCACCGGCGGCGGCCGCGTTGTTGTGCGCCCGGCACAGCCGGGTGAGGGAGTCGAGCAGGATCACGACGTCCTGGCCCGCCTCGACGAGCCGCTTGGCCCGCTCGATGACGAGCTCGGCGAGCGCGATGTGCTGCTTGGGCGACTGGTCGAAGGTGGAGGCGAAGACCTCGCCTCGTACGGAGCGCCGCATGTCGGTGACCTCCTCGGGCCGCTCGTCGAGCAGCACCACCATCAGATGGCATTCGGGGTGGTTGCCGGCCACGGCGGCGGCGATCTGCTGGAGCAGTACCGTCTTGCCGGTCTTGGGCGGGGCGACGATCAGGCCGCGCTGGCCCTTGCCGACCGGCGAGACCAGGTCGACGACGCGTCCGGTCAGTCCGCTCGCCGGGTGTTCCAGCCGGAGCCGGTCACGTGGGTGCAGTGGGGTGAGGTCGGCGAAGTGCGGGCGGCGGCGCAGCTCTTCGGGCGTACGGCCGTTGATCCGCGCCACCTCGGTGAGGATCCGGGGCCCGCCGCGCACGCCTTCCACGGTGTCGCCCTTGCGCAGGCCGTGACGGCGGATCAGCGCGGGGGAGACCTGGAGGTCGGTGGCCGAGGGCAGGCAGTTCGCGGAGCGCAGGTGCCCCTTCCCGTTGCCGTCGATGTCGAGGACACCGGTGGCGACCTGGGTCTGGGACCGCTGCTGTACAGGGGGGCGTTCGAGTGTGGTGGTCATGGGATGTCCTTTCACGGACGGGAATGCATGGGTCATGCGGAAGGAAGGGGGAGAGGCCGCGAACGGAGGGCGCGGGGCGCGCCTCGGTGCGGCGGGAACATCACCTCGGGTACGACGGGAGAGATCCCCGGGTCGTGCTCGGGAGGTGATGCCGAGAAGCTGGTCCGCCGGTCGGAATCGACAGCGTGACAGCGGGAGAAGGAACTGGCACCGGCGCCTGGAACAAGCGGCGTACACGAGTGCTGTTGAGACAGTACCACTGGTTGGGCGCGTTCCGCTGTGATCCGCCTCTCGGCGGCTCGCGCAGGGGGCCGGCGGAAGGGGGATCCGTGGGTTCGGCGGCAGTCGCCGGCCGGACGCCTCCCGGTCATCCGGCCCCTCTGGGGCCGGAGAAGTCGGCCGCTCTCCGGTCGCCGCCGGATCCACCGCTCACTGCCTCAACGCGTTCTCGGCCTCGTCCATTCCGAGAGCTGACGCTCCGGCGTCAGCGCAGGCGCCCGAGGACGTCCGGCGACAGCCGTTCGGCGAGTTGTTCCAGCAGGGTGACCGTCTCGGCGATCGAGGCGCTGTCCTCGGTGCCGAGGGCGGCGCCCAGCGCGTTGTCGATCGGGCTCGCAGCGACCTCGGCCCGGCGGCCGGTGATCTCAGGGTTGCGCCGGATCAGGGAGCGGCGGCGGTCGGCGGGGTCGGTCGCGGTGAGGATCGAGCCCGCTTCCCTGAGGCGTGCGACGCACGCGGACACGGCGCTCTGCGGCAGGCCGGTCCGCAGGGCGACCTCACCGACCGTCGTGTCGGTGTGGGCGTACACGTCGAGCATCACGATCAGCATGGACCGGGTGCTCGTGGACCGAGGGCCGACCCCCTCGGTGGGGATGGCCTCCTCGCCGATCTTCATCAGGGTCCGGCCCAGAAGGAAGAGTTCCGCTCCGTTCATGACCACAGATCATATCAAGGAAGATGCATCAGAAATAATGCATCGGTATTGATGCATCAAAAATGATGGAGTACGTTCGGTGAGGGAGGGACGCCGAAGGGCGTCCGTGTTCATCCACGTGAGGAGCCCGCCATGCAGGTCACCCGTACCGGCACCCTGTCCGTCCCCGGAGCCGCCCTCCACTACGAAGTGCGCGGCACAGGACCCCTGTTGCTCGTCTCGCAGAGCGGAGAGGGCGACGCCAACCGCAGTGACGCGATGGTCGACCACCTCGTGGACGCCTACACCGTCGTCACGTACGACCGACGCGGCCTGTCCCGCAGCGTCCTCGACGATCCGGCCCGCGGTGTCACCCTCGACGAGCACGTGGACGACGTGTACCGGCTGCTGGCCCGCCTCACCGACGAGCCCGCGCTCATGCTCGGTTGCAGCATGGGCGCCGTCATCGGGCTCCGCCTCGCCCAGCGGCATCCCCAGCGGCTGAGTGTCCTGGTCGCGCACGAGCCCGCCATTCCCGGCATGCTGCCCGAGGCCGAGAAGCTGCGCGCCCGGCGGGAGCTGGACGAGATGCGTGAGGTCTTCCGTCGTGAGGGATGGGTCGCCGGTGTACGCAGGATCGGCGAGATCCTCGGCATCGACCCGGCCCGCCAGGAGGTCGAACCCGGCGCCAGAATGGCCCCGTTGGACGCCTCCCGCGAGGCGAACTTCACCTTCTTCGTCGCGCACGACGCACTGACCATGAGCCGGGCCGAACTCGGACAGGACGAGATCGGAGCGCTCGGGCGCGGGCCGGTCCGCGTCGTGCCGGCGGCGGGACGCACCACGCCGCGCCAGGTGTTCGACTACCGCTGCGCCGAGGAGTTGGCCGCCGGACTCGGTGTCGCACCGATCCACTTCCCCGGTGGCCACAACGGCAACCTGACCCACCCGAAGGGCTTCGCCGAGCTGCTGCGCACGCTGCTCTGAGCAGGCAGAATCGATCGTCGTACGGCGCCCGACGGTGTCGTACGACCGCCAACTCGGCCCCGTAGCAAGGAGAACCCGGTGGACACCTCGCCCGTCACGCCGCACCGCATGGACCCCGCGGGCGGCTGCCCGCACGCCGACAACGAGCGCCTGCTCGCGCGGGGCGCCGTCGCGACGGTGGAGCTGCCCGGTGCGGTGGAAGGGATGGCGGTGCTCGGGCACGACGCGTTGAAGGAGTTCCTCGCCCACCCGGATGTCGCGAAGGGGGCCCGGCACTTCACGGCCCTGCGCGAGGGACGGATAGCCGATGGCTGGCCCCTGCTGACCTTCGCCACCGTGCAGGGGATGACGACCGCCGACGGGGACGACCACCGGCGGCTGCGCTCCCTCGTCAGCAAGGCGTTCACCACACGACGTGTGGAGCAACTACGCCCCCGTATCGAAGAGTTGACGTCCGGACTGCTCGACGGCCTGCACGCGGCGGCACAGGAGGGCGGGGGAGTGGCCGATCTGCGGCGGCACTTCGCGCTCCCGCTGCCGATGGGCGTCATCGGCGAACTCCTCGGCGTCGAGGCCGAGTACCTCGACCGGCTCCACCATCTGTCGAACCAGGTCGTCGCCACCGACATCGGTCCGGAGCAGGTCGTCGCGGCGAACCGCGAACTGGTGGCCGTGCTGGTCGCCGTCGCGACCGCGCGCGCGGAGAACCCCGGCGACGACCTCACCAGCGCACTGATCGCCGCCCGGGACGAGGAGGGCGACCGCCTGAGCCAGCAGGAACTCATCGGCACGCTGGTGCTCATGATCATCGCCGGGCACGAGACCACACTGAACCTGATCACCAACGCCGTACGGGCGTTGTGCGGCCACCGGGACCAGCTCGAGTCCGTCCTCAAGGGCGAGTCGAGCTGGGCGGACGTCGTCGAGGAGACCCTGCGCTGGGACGCGCCCGTCAGCTATTTCCCGTTCCGCTATCCGGTGCGGGACCTCACCGTCGACGGGACCGTCATTCCGCAGGGAACGCCGGTCCTCGCCGGCTACTCGGCCGCGGGCCGTGACCGGGCCGCCCACGGACCGGACGCCGACCGCTTCGACATCACCCGCCCCGGGCGGCCCGGTGCCGTCCGCCACCTCTCCCTCGGGCACGGCGCCCACTACTGCCTCGGCGCCCCGCTCGCCCGGATGGAGGCCACCATCGCCCTGGAGCGGCTGTTCACCCGCTTCCCCGACCTCGACCTCGCCCTGTCCGAGGCGGAGCTCACCCGTCACGCCAGTTTCGTGGGCAACAGCGTCCGCGCCCTTCCCGTGCGACCGGGAGCCTCCCGCCTCTGACGGCGTGCACGCGCCCGCGTGCCCTGTGGCGCCGGCCGGAAGAAAGAGATCACCGCCGCGTGTCGATTCGCCGTGCCGCCGTTCGTCGGTGGGGTGTAGGAAGCTCATGAGCACCGGGAGGAACCATGAAGTACATGCTGCTGGTCTGCGGCGACGACACCGCCGACGCCTCCGGCATGGCGCCCGTCGAACCCTGGGTCGAGGAGCTGGGCGCCGAGCGCGGCGTACGGCTGCACGGGCACCGGCTCCGGCTGCCCGCCGACGCGGTCACCGTCCGGGTACGGGACGGTGAGGTGCTGCGCACCGACGGCCCCTTCGCCGAGACGAAGGAGTACGTCGCCGGTTTCGACATCCTCGACTGCGCCGACATGGAGGAGGCGATCGAGGCCGCGGCGAAACACCCGGTCGCGGCCATCGGCGCCATGGAGGTCCGAGCGTTCTGGGACGAGGAGGACGCCGAGCCGGAGATCCGCCGCCTCGACGCGGAGCTCACCGAGGCCGCCCGCGAGCGTGACATCGACCGGGCGATGGCCTGTTACGCCCCGGACGTCGAGGTGTTCCACCCCGTGAGCGGCCTGGAACAGAGCGGCGTCGACGCCCTGCGCAAGGCGGAGGAACTGTGGTTCGCGACGCTCGCCGGCCCCGTCGACCGGCAGGTGCTCGACTTCCGCCTGCGCGTCGACGAGAGCGTCGCCTTCAGTCACGCCCTGGTGCGCACGCGCGCCACGCTCGTCGACGGCGGAGCGCTCGACACCACCGCACGCGTCACCACGGGCTACCGCGCGGCCGGCGACCGCTGGCAGATCGTCCACCAGCACACGTCGGTTCCGGTCGCCGCCGGCATCGCGGGAGCGGCGGAGGTCCCGTCGTGAAGTACGTCCTGTTCATCTGCGCGCCCGTCGGCGGCGAGGAACTCGGTCCCGAGGACATCGCCGACGACCCCCCGTTCACCTCGTACGTCCAGGAGGTCCGCGACCGCGACATCGTGAAGGGCGGCGCCCGGCTGCGTCCCCCCAGCGACGCCACGACCGTCCGCGTCCAGGGCGACGAAGTCCTGCTCAGCGACGGCCCGTTCGTGGAATCGAAGGAGTACGTCGCGGGCGTCGACATCATCGAGGTCGCCGACCTCGACGAGGCCATCGCCCTCGCGTCCCGGCATCCGGCGGCGCTGAGCGGCGGTTCGGTGGAGGTGCGGCCGGTCTGGGAGTGAACGACGACATCGAGCAGGCGGTAGCCGCCGCGTTCCGCGAGGAGTGGGGCCAGGTCGTCGCCACCCTCATCCGGGTGACCGGCGACTGGGACCTCGCCGAGGAATGCGCGCAGGACGCCTTCGCCCAGGCCCTCGACCGGTGGCGGCGCGACGGAGTGCCGCGCCGCCCCGGCGCCTGGCTGACCACGACCGCGCGCAACCGAGCCCTGGACGTGCTGCGCCGCGAGGCGGTCGGGGCACAGAAGCTGCGGGAGGTGGCGGTGCTGGCGCGCGACGAGGGTCCGTACGACCCGGAGTTCGACGAGGACAGCGGGGCCGGGGACGACCGGCTGAGGCTGATCTTCACCTGCTGCCACCCGGCGCTTCCCATCGAGGCCCGGGTGGCGCTCACCCTGCGCACCCTGGCCGGGCTGACCACGCCCGAGATCGCGCGCGCCTTCCTCGTCCCCGAGGCGACGATGGCGCAACGGCTGGTGCGCGCCAAACGCAAGATCCGCAACGCGGGCATCCCGTACCGCGTACCGCCCGCGCACCTGCTGCCCGAACGCACCACGGGCGTCCTCGGCGTGCTCTACCTGCTCTTCAACGAGGGGTACGCCGCCACAACCGGCGCAGATCTGGTGCGCACGAACCTCTGCGCCGAGGCGATCCGCCTCGCCCGCGTCCTGTCCCGCCTGATGCCCGACGAGCCCGAAGTCCTCGGTCTGCTCGCGTTGTTGATGCTGCACGACGCCCGGCGCGGCACGCGCGTCGACGCGGCGGGCGACCTGGTGACCCTGGAGGACCAGGACCGAAGCGCCTGGGACCGGCCGGAGGCCGACGAGGGCGCCGCACTGCTGGAGACCGCCCTGCGCCGCGGGCGCCCCGGGCCGTACCAGATCCAGGCCGCGATCGCCGCCTGCCACACCACCGCCGCCACGGCCGAGGAGACCGACTGGGCCGACATCGCGGCCCTCTACGGCGAGCTCCGGCGCTTCGTGCCTTCCGCCGTGGTCCGGCTCAACCGCGCGGTCGCCGTCGGCATGTCCGAAGGCCCCGACGCCGGGCTCGCCCTGGTCGCCGAACTGGAGGAGGAAGGTGAGCTGGACGCCTACCACCTGCTGCCCGCCACCCGTGCGGACCTGCTGCGTCGCGGCGGTCGTCCCGCGGAGGCCGCCGCGGCGTACGAGCGGGCGCTCGAACTGGTGGAGAACGCGTCCGAGCGGAGATTTCTGGAGAAGCGGCTCGCGGAGTGTCGATCGGCCTAGGGGCCTTTCGTCGGTGGGGTGAAGACACCCCGGGCGACTGCCGGCCCGGGGTTGCCGACACCGGCCACCCGACGCCCCCGGAGGTTCCGATGACCGCCCCAGCCCACACGACCGCATCCACCCCGACCGCATCCACCCCGACCCCCCTTTCCCCCGCCTCGGCAACGACCGCGCCCGCCTCGACCGCCCCTGCCTCGGCAACGACCGCGCCCGCTTCGACTGGCCCTGCCTCGGCAACGACCTCGACCGCCCTGACTGGCCCTGCCTCGGCAACGACCGCGCCCGCCTCGACCACCCTTGCCTCGGCAACGACCTCGACCGCTCCGACCGCCACCTCGGCCACCTTCGCCCCCGCAGCGACGGCCTCCACCCCGGCTCCCCCGTCGAGCGTCCCCGCCCCGGCCCTCGCCCCCACCCCGCGCGGCAGGAGTGCGCTCCGTCTGCTGCTCGCGCGCCGCGCACGCCCCAAGGACGTCAGCCCCGCGCCGTCGGCCCCACCGGCGGAAGCGGGCCCGGGCACCCCGGACGTCTGGCTGGCCGGCCTGCGCCTGGGGAGCTGACCATGTCCGTCACCACCGCTTCCTCGGCCACCCTCACCACGCCGGGCTGCCGCCGGGGCGCCCTCGTGCTGCTCTGCCTGGCCGGGTTCATGGTGATCCTGGACGCCCAGATCGTCGTGCTCGCGCTGCCGTCCATCGCCGAAGGGCTCGACTTCGCCCCGGGCGGCGCGCAGTGGGTGATGAGCGCCTATCTGCTGGGATTCGGGGGCCTGTTGCTGCTCGGCGGCCGCGTCGCGGATCTGCTGGGCCGCCGTCGGGTGTTCATGACGGGCACGCTGCTGTTCGGGCTGTCGTCGTTGCTGTGCGGGTTCGCGTGGAGCGCCGGCGTCCTGGTGGCGGCGCGCGCCGTGCAGGGGGTCTCGGCCGCCGTCATGGCACCGACCGCTCTGGCACTGCTGATCGACACGTTCGAGGAGGGCCCCGAGCGCAACAAGGCCCTCGCCATCTGGTCCGGCAGCGGCGGATTCGGCGCCACGGCCGCCCTGTTGATCGGCGGACCGCTCACCGATGTCCTCGGCTGGCGATGGATCTTCTTCCTGAACGTGCCGGCCGCGCTGCTCCTCGTCACCCTCAGTCCGCTGCTGCTGCGCGAGAGCCGCGCCGAAGCACGCTCCCGCTCCTACGACCCGTCCGGAGCGCTCACGGTCACGGCCGCACTCGTCGCCTGCATCTACGCCGTCGTCGAGGCACCCCGCGCCGGATGGCTGTCGGCGCAGACGGTCGGGCTGCTCGCTCTCTTCGCCACGCTGGCGCTGCTCTTCGCGCGCATCGAGACGCGGGCGCCGGAGCCGCTGGTGCCGCCGCGACTGCTGCGCTCGAGGTCGGTGAGCGGCGGCAACCTCGTGGTGTTCCTGCTGGGCAGCTGCGCCTTCGGCATGTCGTTCACGCTCTCCCAGTACGGTCAGGGCGTCCTCGGCTACTCGCCGCTGTGGTTCGGCCTCTGCAACGTCGTGATGCCCGCGACGGCCGTCATCGGCTCCTACGCCGGTCAGGCCCTGGTCACCCGCGTCGGCGCCCGCCCGGTCGCGGCCGTCGGGCTCGCCTTGGTCGGCGCTGGCAGTGTGCTGCTGGCCGGGGTCCCGGTGGACGGCGGATTCGTACGCGACCTGCTCCCCGGCTTGCTGCTCTTCGGTCCCGGCCTCGGAGCCTGCGCGGTCGCCGGATCCATCGCCGCGCTGACCGGCGTGGCGGAACGCGAGTCGGGCGTGGCGTCCGGCATCAACACCGCGGCCTTCCAGATCGGGGGCGCTTTCGGTGTCGCCGTCGTGTCCTCGGTGGCCCTGTCCGTCGCGGACGGTCCGGGCCCCGCGGGCCTGACGGCCGGCTATCGGGCCGCGTTCGCCGCATGCGCGCTGCTCGCGGCGGTCGGGCTGGGATGCGCGTCGACGCTGCTCCGGGGGACCCGGCGGCCGACCGGGTGACCCGGCCGGCCGGACAGGCACGCGCGAGGGGTGGTCCCCGGCCCTTGCCAGGACATTCAGGAGGATTCCCGGACGCCGCCGCGAACTGCCAATTCCGTCAACCTCCCTGTGTGGAAGTGGATTTCCGGCTCGCCGGTACGGCGGTGTCGTTCGCCGGGCTCGTGCGCCGGCGTTGCCACCACGGCGCGAGCTGGAGGACACCGAACACCACCTCGACGGCGAAGAACGGCCACAGAATCCGAGAGGCTCCCTGGGCCAGCGCGTACGCCTGCCACGCCGCGAACAAGGTGCGCGCGACGCCGTCGAACAGTCCGTGTTCCGGCTGGGTCCGGACGATGCGCAGGAGCGACCAGACGACCACGACCGAGCCCATCAGATTCGCGAACAGGGTCTGCCACGTATCGGGTTGGGGCAGAGTGCCCAGTCCGAGCGCGTTGCCAGACGACGACAGCGCGTCGTGCACCAGCCTGTAGGTCCACGGCGTCGCGAATCCCGCCGTGACGGCGAGGTCGTACCAGGCACTGGCTCGTACGAGGCGGAGATAGGCGGGTTGCCCGGGGTCGGGAAGACGGATCACGGCGAGACTCCTGCTGGTCTTGTGGCGGCGACGCCTCACGCTAAACAGTGGAGTACGGTCCAAGGTCAAGCCCCAACCCGAGCCCCGATCTCCGACGGAGGGTCATGCGCATCGGTGAACTCGCCGCGCAGGCAGGCATATCCAGAGACACGATCCGGTTCTACGAAAAGGTCGGCCTGGTCGAAGGCCGCCGCCTCGCCAATGGATATCGCGACTTCCCGCCCGAGGCGGTGCCCTGGCTGCACTATGTCCGCACCGCGCAGGCCCTCGGGTTCTCCCTGGCCGAGATCGCGCGGCACGGCGAGGAGCTGCGTGAAGCGCCGGACACCGCGGAATCACTGTCCGCGCTGTTCGAGGAGAAGATCGAGGTCATCGACGCCCGCATCGCCGAACTGGTCACCCTGCGGACCGAACTGACCACACGCGTCGGCACCGGCTGCCCGCTGCGGACAGCCGGCCGGCTCGCCTGAACCACCCTGCCGCGATGGCCGACCGGGCAGGGTGCGCCGAACACGACGGGCAGAGGGGGAACCCTCCCTCAGTGCTCAGTGCTCAGTGCTCAGTGCTCAGTGCTCAGTGTTCAGCGCTCAGCGCTCAGTTCTCGGCCCGTCGAGTTCGAAGACGCCGTAGCCGAATCCCTGGGCGTCGATGACGCCGTCGGCGACACGGACGCCGTCGCCTTCCAGGAGGCGGGCCTCGGTGGCGCCGTCGTAGCGGCAACTCGCCTGCTCCCGCCGTGGATTGATCACGACGAGGTAGCGGCCGCCCCGCACGTACACGAACGGGTACCCGGCGTGCACCACCTCCACCGAACCGCCCGGCCCCAGCTCCGGGGCGCTGGTGCGCAGGGCGACGAGGCGGCGCACGAGATGCAGGAGCGAGGTGTCGTCGGCCAGTTGGGCGGAGACCGTCGGGCGGTCCGGGGACGGGTCGACGGGGAGATAGAGGCGGTCGGCGGGGGCGGTGGAGAAGCCGGCGTTGGGGCCCTCGTCCCACTGCATCGGTGTGCGGGAACCGGCGCGGTTGTAGCGAGGCCCCAGCACGCTGCCCTCCTTCCCGGGCAGTCCCGGAAGGTAACGCATGCCGATCTCGTCGCCGTAGTAGATCGCCGGAAGGGTCGGCCAGGTCATCTGAAAGGCGAAGGCGGCGGGGAGCTGAGCTGCCGTGCGGGGGCCGCAGTTGAGGCGGGAGAAGTCGTGGTTGGCGGTCGGGAGCGCGATGGATCCGCCCTCGCCGAGCACGGACACCGCCCGGCTCCACGCGTCCACGAAGGGGCGTGGGGAGCCCCGGCCCTCGGCGTCGAAGAAGCAGTCGAGCGGATCCCAGGCCTCGTTGACCGTGCCCTCGCCGTTGCTCCACAGCGAGCGCAGGGCGAGTCCGTCGGTGGGCCCGCCGAACTGGAGGAAGAAGTCCGCGTGGAACCCCGCGGGAACGGACACCTCGGGGTCGCCCCACTCCGAGAGCAGCACGGCGTCCGGATGCGCGTCGTCCAGCCAGTGGCGCAACTCCGTCCAGATCGCGGCCGTCTCCTTCTTGCCCGGGTCGTCCTTCACGAGCGAGGCGGCCATGTCCACGCGGAAGCCCGACAGGCCGAGGCCCAGCCAGTGGTCCATCACGGAGCGCAGCGCGGCACGGTTGGCGCGCGGGCCCTCCGCGTCGACCGGCCCGCGCCACGGCTCGTCCGGGTGCGTGCGCGCGTAGCCGAAGTTGAGGGCGGGCTGAAAGGCGAAGAAGTTCGGCAGATACGCCCCCGGTCGGGTTCCGGGGGAGGGAACGAAGCCGTCCGGGGAGCCCTCGGGCGCCCAGATGTACCGGTCGTCGGCCGGATCGTCCATCGCGGCCAGGAACCACGGGTGCTGGTCGGAGGTGTGACCCGCCACGAGGTCGAGGAGGACGCGGATGCCGCGGCGGCCGGCCTGGTCCACGAGGCGGGCGAGGTCGTCGGAGGAGCCGTATCGGGGTGCGACGTCCAGGTAGTCGGCGACGTCGTATCCGGCGTCGCCGAACGGTGACACGAAGCACGGGTTGAGCCATACGGTGTTCACGCCCAGCCACGCGAGGTGGTCGAGGTGCTCGGCGATCCCGTCGAAGTCGCCGATGCCGTCGCCGTTCGAGTCGGCGAACGACTGCGGATAGATCTGGTAGAAGACGGCGTCGGCCAGCCAGGCGGGGGCGGGGCGGAACGAGGTCATGCCGGGGACGATAGATCAGCACACCCGGCGTTCGCTGCCCCTAAGCTCGGCCAGATGTTCACGCCGCAAGGTCCCACCCTCCGCGAACTGGCCGTGCAGGGCCTCTCGTCCATCGAGCACGGCTACGACCTGCTCGCCCCCAAGTTCGATCACACGCCGTTCCGGACACCGGACGCGATCCTCGACGCGGTCGGACGGGCCCTCGCGCCGATGGGACCGTTCACCGCGGGACTCGACCTCTGCTGCGGCACCGGCGCGGGCATGGAGGTCCTGCGGGACCTGTGCCGGGAGAGCGTCACCGGCGTCGACATCAGCACGGGCATGCTGACGGTCGGACGCGAGCGCCTCGGTACCGAAGCCGACGGTTCGCCCTCCCCGGAGGGGCTCCGCGACGACGGGCCACCGCCGGTCGCCCCGACGCCGGGAGGCAGGTCGCCGTCCGTCGCTCCGGCGCAGGGCGGCACGCTGCCCTCTGCGGCCTCCGTACGGGGGGCCGGGGCACCCTCCGTGCTCCGAGTCCGCGGCGACGGCGCACCGTCGGTCGCCTGGGTGCGCGGTGATGCCCGCACCCTCCCCTTCGGGTCCGCGTTCGATCTGGTCGTGAGCTTCGGCGCCTTCGGGCACTTTCTGCCGCGCGAGCTGCCCGGCGTGTTCGCGGGGGTCCACGCCGTACTGCGCCCCGGCGGACGCTTCGCGTTCCCGATCATGGCTCCGCCGCGGCCCAGCTCGCCGTGGTACTGGGCCCTGCTGGGCTTCGACACGGTGATGCGGGTGCGCAATGCCGTCCGGCGTCCGACCTTCGTCATGTACTACCGCGCGTTCCGGCTCGGTGACGTGGAGCGAGAACTGGCTCGGGCCGGCTTCCGGACGGAACTGCACGCGCTGCCCGAGTTCGGCCGCCGACGGGACGGCAGCCCGCGGGCCCGGATGGTCGTGGCCACGCGCGAGGACACGTCGGTGAGGACACGTCGGTGAGGTCCTCCGTCGCCGTATGACGGGAGCGCCCGGGAGCGGCCCTCTCGGCCCTCTCGGCCTGCGGGGCGTACGAGGACCGGCTGCCGGGGCCGAGTCGCCTCCCCGGCAGCCGGAGCGCGGACGCGCCTCCGCCGCACCCGGTCCCGCGCCCTCGGACGGCCTCCCGAGCGCTGACGAGAGTCCCCCGGGCCCCGCGGACCCGGGGGACTCTCCTGCCTTGGCGGACGTCGGCCCGCCCCCGCCTGGCGAACTCGCCCGCCGCCTACTCACCCGGGCCGGTCACGGCGTCCAAGCCGGTCACGGCGTCCGGGTGGGCTGCGTCGCCCGTCAGGCGCGGATGAAGTCGAGCAGATCGGCGTTGAAGGCCTGCTCGAACGCGCCCACGAGGCCGTGCGGGGCGCCCGGGTACACCTTCAGCGTCGCGTCCTTGACCAGCTGAGCCGTCTTCAGTGCGGCGGCGCCGATCGGCACGATCTGGTCGTCGTCGCCGTGCGCGATGAGCGTCGGGACGTCGATGTTGGCGAGGTCCTCGGTGAAGTCGGTCTCCGAGAACTGCTTGATGCAGTCGTACGCCGCCTTCAGCCCGGCCTGCATGCTCTGCAGCCAGAACTCGTCGCGCTTGCCCTGCGAGACCGTGGCACCCTCGCGGTTGGCGCCGTAGAACGGTGTGGCCAGGTCCTGGTAGAACTGCGAGCGGTCCGCCTCGACCCCGGCGCGTATGCCGTCGAAGGCGTCGATGGGCGTGCCCTCCGGGTTGGTGTCCGACTTCAGCATGACCGGGGGAACCGCGCCCAGCAGGACCGCCTTGGCGACCCGCCCGGTGCCGTGCCGGCCGATGTAGCGGGCCACCTCGCCGCCGCCCGTGGAGTGCCCGACCAGGATCACGTCGTCGAGGTCGAGCGACTCGATGAGCTCGGCCAGGTCGTCGGCGTACCGGTCCATGGTGTTGCCCTGCCACGTCTGTGCCGAACGGCCGTGCCCGCGGCGGTCGTGCGCGATGCCGCGGAAGCCGTTCTCGGCGACCAGCCGCAACTGACCCTCCCAGGCGTCCGAGTTGAGCGGCCAGCCGTGGCTGAAGACGACCGGCTGCCCACTGCCCAGGTCCTTGTAAGAGATGTCGGTGCCGTCGGAGGTCGTGAAGGTGCTCATGGGTCGATCCCTTTCGAGAGATGGCGCGATGGTGCGGTGCGGCGTGCGGGCGCCGCACGGCTGAGGTGGTGGTCAGACGAAGCGGCGGACGAACTCCAGTGCCGTGTCGGCGACTTCCTTCCAGCCGTGGTCGATGGTCAGCGCGTGGCCGCGGTTCTTGATCTCGGTGATCTCGGTGACGCCGGGGTTGCGCTGCTGCTTCTTGTACGACGCGTTGGCGATGGCCCACGGCACGGTGTGGTCCTTCTCGCCCGAGATGATCAGCAGGGGCCCCCGGTCCGGGTTCTCGGTGTCGACCTTGACCTCGGTCCAGGGGTTGAAGTTGGCCGTGGCCGCCTGGAAGAGCGGGGCGCCGGGCGCGGGCACGGCGAAGGTGTCGTACAGCTCCTTGGCCTCCTCCTCGCCGACCGCGTTGGCGAAGCCGTAGCGGAACTGCTCGAAGGTGAGCGGGACGGCCCGGTTCCGGTTCGCCGGGTTGCCGAGTACGGGCGCGGCGGAGCGCAGGGACGAGACCGGAAGAGGCAGCACGCCGCGGAACGGAGCCGGGTCGATGGCCACCGAGACGGCGGACCGGCCGCGGCCGGCCAGGATCTGGGAGAGGAGACCACCGAAGGAGTGGCCGACGACGGCGGGCTTCTTCCGGAGGCCGCCGATGAGGCTCTCCAGGTGGTCGGAGACCTGACCGACCGTCTTGCCGGCGAAGACCTCGGGGTGAGCCTTGGCCTCCTCGACCGTGTCGGGGTCGTCGGGCCAGGACAGCGAGACCGGAGCGAACCCTGCCTGCTCGAAGTGGGTCGCCCACCGGTCCCAGCTGCTGGGCAGCAGCCACAGACCGTGGACGAAGACGACCGGTGTCCGGCCCGTCGCGTTGGCCCGCTCGATCTGCTGCGCGTCGTTGGAGGTCATGTCTCGACGCTAGACGCGAACAGCCCCGCTGGGATCGGTCAGATGACTGCATTCCAGCTCCGGACAGGTGGGTGACCCCGGGCGAGGCCCCCACCCCTCCGGTCATGTTCGCCGCCGCGACCGTCTCTCGTCACTCGTGGTTCACTCGGCCGCCGGAAGCGTGAACTCGTAGACCAGGGCGTCCTGTTGCGCGTCCACGGTCAGGTCGGTGATCTCCAGAGGCCGGTCGTACTGGTCGTGCACGCGGCGGGTGACCCGCACCGACTGCGGGAGCCGGGTGATCGCGTCCCGGTGATGCAGGGTCAGACCCGCCTTGCGCATCCAGTCGTAGGCCCGTGACAGCTGCGCCGAGGCGTGGCCGTCCGCACGGTCGCGGTAGCGGGCGAGTTCCTCGACCTCGGTCACCGCGATCGCGGAGAAGGACGTCACGGCTGTGCGCAGCCCGCTGCCGTCGGCGGCGGCCGACTCGTAGCGGTGGACCAGCGTCGCCCGCCGCGGGGCGAGCCCGAGGGCCTTGGCGTGCTCGGGTGGGGGAGTCTCCCAGGTCACGGAGGTCCGTTGGCGTGCGCACGGTTCACTGGTGTGCGCGCCGACGGGGAAGTCCAGGGACGGGACGGGCTCGGCGCCGGTGGCGGGCAGCGTCGCATGGCTGCCGCGCCGGTCGGTGGAGACCTGGCCGCCGCGTCGCAGCATCTGCAACGCCTGTCGTACGGTCTCCCGGCTGACGCCGAAACGGCCGGCCAACTCGCGCTCTCCCGGCAGGCGTTCGCCGGGCGGGATGGTCCCGTCGCGCAGCTCGCCGAGCAGTTGTACGGCGATCCGCGCGTAAAGCGGTTCCTGGTCGGATGAAGGGGTGGTGCGGGCCATGTCCGCTCCTGCGTGGTGACTAGACGTAGCCGTGCGGGCTCATTGCGCCACCACATCTAGCATTGGTCTAAACCACCAGGAAAGGGCGGCCGGAGACTTCGGCCGAATTCAACCCGCGTCCAGGGCGGGCGCGGTGTGCTCACGGAGGGCGCTGTACAGGGCGTCGACGAGCGCCATCTTCCTTGGGTCGTCTGCGATGTGCGGGCCCATGCGGTTCATCACGTACCCCAGCGAGACCCCCGCTTCCGGGTCGGCCAGACCGCAGGAGCCGCCGAACCCGTCGTGTCCGAAAGCCCTGGGGTTGGGTCCGTACGATCCGTTGACCCCGCTCAGCCACAGCCCGAGTGCGGCCTCCGTCTCACTCGCGAACCCGGCGCCCAGCACCAGGTCGCGGCAACTGCCCTGCCCTTCGCGCACCCGCTCGGCCGCCTCCGGGGACAGCACCTGCCGGGAGCCGTATGCGCCCTTCAGTGCGAAGATTCCGTACAGCTCGGCGATCGCGCGCGCCGTTCCGTGGCCATTGGCGGCCGGTATCTCGGCGGCCCGCCACCGCGGTGTGTTCGCCTCGGCGGCACCGACCGAGGGGTTGGCGAGCGCCGCCAGCGCCGCGGGCGCCAACTCCGCGAAGACCGCCGCCTGTTCGCTGCTCGACGCGACCGGAGGGTGGACGAGCTCGGCCGCCCGCCCGGCCTCCTTCTCCGGCAGTCCGATGGTGAAGTCGATACCGAGCGGCCCGGTGACCTCCCGCTCCAGGAACGCGCCCGGCAACAGCCCCGACACCCGCCGCACCAGCTCACCGACCAGGTGCCCGAACGTCAGCGCGTGATAGCCGGACCGGGTCCCCGGCTCCCACCAGGGCTCCTGCTCCGCGAGACGCCGGACGGTCAGCTCCCAGTCGCAGAGCTGCGCGAAGGTGTGCGGCTCACGCAGCCCGGACAACCCCGCCCGGTGGGACAGCAGATGCCGTACGAGGACGCCGGCCTTGCCCGCCGCCGCGAACTCCGGCCAGTACGCGGCCACCGGGGCGTCGAGGTCGAGCAGGCCCTGGTCGGCCAGGATGTGCGCGCACAGCGCCGTCGGCCCCTTCGAGGTCGACCACACATTGACCAGCGTCTCGCGCTCCCACGGGCGGGTGCGGGCCGCGTCGGCCCAGCCGCCCCACAAGTCCACCACCGTCTCCCCGCCGAGCGTGACGCACACCGCCGCGCCCAGTTCCCCGAGGTCGCGGAAGTTCGCCTCGAACGCGGCGCGCACCGCCGCGAAGCGCGGGTCGCAATGGCCTTCTGTCAGGGGGGTTTGCCGGGTCATGAGCCCTCCGTGATGCGTCCGCGGGTGGTCGGGAAGAGGTCGGGCCGGTTGAACATACCGACTGGTCGGACTGAAGGGAAGCGGTGCGACGACAACGCGCCTCGCCCCGCCGCCGGCGTCCCCGGCGTCCGCTGCCCGTGCGGTTCCCCGCCGGGTGAGGCCAGGGGGAGACGACAGCGCCTGGTGGAGCCCCGAGCGCCGCACGGACTGTCAGAGGCGGGTGAGAGTCTGGGCCGGTGCTGATAGAGGGATTCGAGAACGCCCCTGTTGTCGTGGGAGAGGAACTGCTGGCCCTGCCGGGGTTCTGGGCGGCCTACCTGATGTGGCTGAGCCGGACGGAGGACTGCGACCCCGAACCGGAGTGGTTCGGGGTCGACGGGGCCGACGCCGACGCGGCCTGGGACGCCCTGAGCGACGAGGACCAATGGCCCGTCTTCCGGATCCCGTTCGCGGGCGGTCACACCGCGATGGTCCTGGGCTGCAACATTCCCGAGGATCCGGGAACGGAGTACTTCATCACCCACCCCGGATGGGGACGGCACGGCCACCTGACGACGCTCGGCGGCCACCACGCCGGCCCGGGACTATCCTGGCGGGAACTCCACCACATCGCCCGCACACCCGACCTCAGCGCCCCGGGAGTCCACGCCGAACACGCCCGCCTGCTCCTGCTGCTGCCCACGCTCGGCGACCAGGGCATGCCCGAGGACGCCGTGGACATAATCGGCGACGCGCTGGAGCAGGCGGGCCTTCCCGTGACGGAGACGCGGGGCACCGCGGAAGCGCTCCTCGTGGACCACCCCCTGTGGGAGCCGGCCGAGTGGACGCTTTCCGGCGCCTCCCCGCTCTCAGGAGGAAAGGACCCCTTGCCCTTCCACGGAATCCTCCACTGCGACGGGCCCATGAGTCCCCGGTTCGGAACTCGCCTCGCCCAGGGCATCACCCGAGAGCAGAGCGACCGGCTGGCCCACGCACTCGGCACCTGGTCCGCCGCGTGAACAGCCCACCCACAGGACGCGCTCCGGGCGGACCTGCGAGCGAGACCGACGGACGAAATGTTCGTTCGTCCCGGGGGCGGCAGCCGACCGAAGGATTCCTCGTGAATCCGGAGCCGCTGCGGTCGCTCTACGGGCAAGTCCCGGACGTCATCGGCGTGCGGATCCGATCGATCCATCTGAACTGGCGCGGACCCACGGTGGCGCTACGCGTCGACCTGCCCTCCTTTCCCGAATCGGCGCCACAGGAATGGACCGACGCGGGCCTGGACACGGTGCAGTGTCAATTCCAGTTCCTGGCGGTGGAAGGAATCTCCCTCGCCGACTGGACTCCACCGGTCGTCGGCAGCGTCGAGATGGTTCCGTGGGGAACGGAGCGACGCATGCGGGTGAGTGTCGGAGGCAGAGGGCTGTCCCTGGACTTCACCTGCAGCGAGTCCGTGAGCGTCGGCCACGTCAGCGCGTTCAGGATCGGGGAGGACGGAGCCGACGACGGGCCGCATCTGTTCATGAGCAGAGTCGACGCCCGACGGCACAACTCTCTTCCCGGCACCGCGGACAGGACGTTCTATGAGCGCTGACTGGTCTCGTCTCCTCGCGTACCCCGAATACCTGGGGGACCTGTACGGCTGCACCCCGCCTCCGGCCGGCTCATGCGATCCGTTTTATGTACACGTGGACGAACGTGAGAACTCGGTGACCCTGGGGTTCGACACACGGACCCTCCCGGTGAACGCCCCTGCGGAATGGCACGAGAGGGGATTCAACGCCTTCGAGTTCATTCTCGTCTTCGGAGGAGTGGAGGGACTCCGGGTGACGGGTTGGGATGCCGCTGCCGCCGGAACCATCGACATGACCGTCCGTCAGGATCTCTTCGACGTGACCCTTGGATCACGCGAATCGGGAATCGCGTTCCGAGCTTCTACGGCGCGGTTGGCCAGGGCACGCGGTTATCTCGCCTCGGGCAGTATCTGAAGAAGGCATCTTCCGTGGCGCCGTACGACTACTTCGTCAAGGAGCGGGAGGACCGGGGACTCCCGCCGGGGGATCGCGTATCTTGGCCGTCGTCGAGGAAGGAAACCGACCGCATGGAGCTTGTCTTTTCCGGCCGAGTGATCGAATGGCGCGGACCGTCGCCCTACTACTTCGTTCGTGTGCCGGACGAGGAGGCCGCCGACATCCGTGAGGTGGCCGCGATCGCCACCTACGGCTGGGGCGTGATCCCGGTCGAGGCTCGGATCGGCGAGGTCGCCTTCCAGACGTCGCTCTTCCCCAAGGACAGCGGTTACCTGCTGCCGCTGAAGGTCGCCGTGCGCAGACCGAGCGGCCTCTCGGCGGGGGACGACGTGACGGTGAGCATGACCGTCCGCCTCCAGGAACCGCAACCCCGCTAGGTTCCCCGGCACCGGCACGAGCGCTCGGGCTCCGTCATCCGTGGTTGTCATCACGAGCAGACCGTGCGAAGGACGTACGAGAGGCCGCTCAGCGAGCGGCTGATTTCCACGGCCCGATTGCGAACGAACGGCAGTAGGCCTTTCCCATCGCGATGCCGCCGCCGATGAGGCGTGACGGAGGCGCGCCCTCGCCGAGGGCGCGCCCCGCGGGCCACAGGGCTACTCGGTGCCGCCGTCGCCGAACGTCCACACGGCGCGGCTGCCCGGGCCGACGACGAGCTTCGAGTGACCGATCCGTTCCACGCGACGGTCCTTCACGGGCCGGTTGAGCGACAGTTCGATCCGCTTCAGGCCCGCATCGTCGCGCGCGACGGCGTCGAAGCGAATCCTGGTGCCGCCGCGCTCCGCGACGACGCCACCGTCCGGCACGGTCCGGACGGCGAACCCGCCGGCCCGGAGCAGCGGCACGGTGTCGGCGAGGTCGCCTTCGGTGACCGCGAGCTCGACGGCGGTCACGTCACGCATCAGATGGGTGCGATAGTCGTCCGACAGGTAGCGCTCCCGGCCGACGTCACCCGGGAAGCCGGCCGGCTCGGTGTTGCCGCGCGGATCGGCGAAGTACTCCGGCCGGTACTCCATCGCCCAGGCTCCGAAGGCGTCGTACTCGGTGGTGGTGAGGATGGCGTCGAACCACGGAACGGGGACGCCGTCACCGAAGTCACGCGTCTGGAGGAACTCGACGGGGTCGGCGACGCCCTCGTCCTTCAGCCGTTCCGTGACCGTCGCCATGTCTCCGGCACGCTCGGTCGAGAGGCCCAGCCCGGCGGAGCCGAGGGTGCCGTCCTGGCCGGCGATGTCACCGACCCCGAACAGCTCGAGGTAGGTCTCGCGGCCCATCAGATAGCGACCGGTCCAGGTCTGTCCGTCGGTACCGGTAGTGGTGCGGACCTGGAAGTTGGCGAAGTCCCGCAGATAGTCGGAGTGCTCGATGGCGTCGGCGGTCTCCCGGTCGAAGACACCGTAGGAGTGGTTGTAGAACAGCAACTGCCGATCGTGCGACGACCGGCTCTCCTCGGCCTGCGCCGTCCCCACGCCACCCCCGATCGCGCCGGTGAGGGCCACAGCGAGCACGATGATCATCCGTAATGTCCGGCGAATCAACATGCGAGGGATCGTAGGTCGGGGAGCGCCCGTTCGCCGTTCTTTTCGAACCAGGCTGAAACGACGACGTCCTGACCTCCGACGCGGTGGTGCGGCCCCGCGGGTCCGGGCGTGAGGTGTCACCCCATCAGCCAAGCCCTGGTCGAGCCTGACGCCGATGCCCCCCACGAGCAGCTCCGCTGTGAGGGTGCGTGTGCGTCGCCGCGTCCGGCCGTCCTCGCTGCCCCAGAGACGCGACTGACCATCGTGGCAGGCATCATGGGGTCCGACGTTGGAGGAATGACACCCATGAGACTGGTCTCCGACCCGAGGTACGGCGAGGTGGATCTCTCCGCCTCGGCGGAAGAGTTGACCTTGCTGGCAAGCGTGGTGGTCCAGGGTGAGGGGCTGCTCGGCTCCACACTCTCGCCGGGCGACAACGGCCTGGCCGGGGTCGAGGTCAAAGGTACTTCCGGCCCCGGCGTCCTCATCCACAGGGACGCCGAACGGCAGATCCTCGTGATCAGCGGTGACTCCGCCGGCAGGGCAGTACTCGCGGAGAATCTGAGGGACCTGGCCAGTGCCGAGGACGGTGGTCACCTCCACATCGACTACTTCCCCGGGCACTTCTACCTCGCCGAAGGGTCACTGCCCTTGGTGGTCAACAGCCCGCACGGAGGCATGCCGGGCCGGTGAGTGGGCAGTCGGTCGCCGCGATCAGTGATGTGGGGGTCCCACTGGGCATTCGCCTTCCATGCAGCGTCACCTGAAGCGAAGTCGGCGAAGACCGCAGTCGTCTGATCCTTCGAAGCTACGTACGGGACGGTGAGCGGCGGCGTAGCAGTATCCGGGAAGTGGCGGAGGCCTGTTCGAGGTTGAGGCGAGCACCCACTGTGTAGGGATGCTGCGGGCCCATGACGCGCTCATAGTCGAAGAGGACTGATCTCAGGCAGGCCATCCCGCGAGATCGTCGACCGGCAGCCAAGAGGGCGAGGCCAAGATTGCGGCGAGCGTTCAGTGTGGCCCTGCTGTCGGAGCCGAATACACGCTCTCGGTCGGCGACGCAGGTCTTGAACAGCGTCAGCGCCTCCGGGTAGTTGTGAGCGGCGAGGTATGCGCGGGCAAGGAAGATACGAATGCACAGCGATTCTGGGTGGTCCACGCCGAGCTGCTGCTCGCTCCTCCTCAGAAGCCGGCTCAGGTTCGCGATGGATTCGTCAGTACGACCAGCGCTTTGCAGGGCGAGAGCGTGGTAGCGCCCCCACCACAGATGTGTCTGGTGATTGGGTGGGTAGAAGCCGGCCAGGGCTGCCAGCACACGCCCGTACAGGGCCAACGCCTCGGCAGGGCGCCCTACTCGTTCGTACATGCGGGCCAATTCGCCTCGTGAATTGGCCGTGGACGGGTGATCGTCCCCCATGAAGCGCTCGTTGTCCGTGACGTTCTTCTCGAAGACGACCAGAGCCCTCTCGTTGTCGCCCCGGGATCTGAGAGTGCTGGCTATGTTGATCTGCGCCTTCAACGCAGTCTGGTCATGAACTCCGTTCACTCGCAGACAGTCCGCCAGATTCTGCGAGTGCAGCGACAGAGCGTCGTCCAACTCTCCGGCGCACTCCAACGCGAATCCGAGACTATTCACGGCGCTCAGTGTCCGGGGATCGTCGCGGCCGAAGGCAGCCTGGCATTCGTCGCGGCTACGCCTGCACAAGGCGACAGACAGATCGAACTGATTCGCTTCGTGGTAGACATGGTTGAGTGCAGCGACGGCCGCGAGCGTTGCATCGTCTTGATGTGGCATGAGCCGTTCATGGTCCACCAAGACGTCCTGGCCCAAGCGTTGGGCCCGATCCAGTTCATTCAGTGTTGCAAGGTTGAAGACAGCGGAGCGGCGGAGGTCCAGGAGGCCGCGCAGGGCGTCGTCACCGAGCGGCTCAGCCGCAGTCCAGAGGGCGAGAGCGTGATCCGGGAGGGCGCGGTCGGCACCATCACTCAGAAGGCCGCCGTACGGTTGGGGCAGCATCTCCCGAAGCGCCGCGGCGGCTTCCTCGATCCGGGCGCCAAGGCGTCGTCCACGGTAGAGCCGGTCGCGGACGACACGCTGCACCAAGCGGTGCATCAGCACCACGCTGCCGTCGAGGCTGAGAGTCACCACCGATGCCTCGGTCATGCGCCCGATCGCCGCATCGATCTCGAGGTTGGAGCGCTCCGGCAGCATGGCCCTCAGATGCTGACGGTGCACGCCGGAGGGCGACAGGAGCGCCACCAATTCGATGCCGCGTCGCACCGTCTGTGCGTGCTCTCCGGTCACAGCCTGGGCGACGGCAAGTGACAGGGCCTCCGCCACACCAATGGGATACGTTTCTCCCGGCACGCGACGCATGGACTGGCTGGCCTGGACGGAGCGAAAACGTTCGCGATATTCAGCAAAGGTCAAACCCTGGGTCCGAATGAACCACGCGGCCTGCGCCAAGGCCAAGGGGAGATGCCCTAGATCCGTGACGAGTTCACCTGCCGTCACATCATCCACCAGGCCGGTTCTCTCCTGGAGGAAACCGACGGCTTCAGCAGGTGTGAACACGTCGATGTCAACGGCGGACCCGAGATGGGTGACCGAGCGTACGGTGCTCGTGATCAGTGTGCGGGTCTGGCCTGCGCGCGGCAGCCACCGGGCCACCTCATCAGGATCTACGACGTTGTCCAGGACCAGAAGGGCGGGTTCAGGAAGCCGTTCGAGCCACTGGCGAACCGCCATGGCGGCACGCTCGGCGTCCTGGATACCGCCCTTGATCCCTGCGGCTTCCGCGAGGTTGTCGAGTCCAGCTACGATCTGACCCGGTTCCTCCGCAATGATCCAAGCGACGACGCGCCATCCCGCGTCGATGCGAGAGCGGGCATACGCGCCGGCAAGTTGCGTCTTGCCCACGCCCCGACCACCGGTGAGCGCACAGACGACACCCACCCTGTTTCGCTTCATCGCCTCGTCAACGGCCTCGACCAACTCAGCGCGTTCTTGGAAGGCGACCGGCTCGCGAGGCAGCGGGCCGACGACCAGCGTCCCCTCCAGCCGGGAGAATGGGGGTGCCTCCGCTCGGGCTTCCGACGGGTCGCGCGCCGCGAACCAGCCTCCGGCGCTCAGTACCGCAGCACTGGCTGTCGAGGCGAGAGCGAGAGAAGCTTCCGGCCCCGCTCCCGCGAGTGTCATCACTGTCCACGGCAGCGCGAAGGCGCTGAGGGTGGACATGACGACGACGGTCCATCGAATTCCATGACCCACGGCGCCCCCCTGCCCGGGCCGATTCCCCAACTCACTCGATGTCGCCAGTGTGCCCAATCGGCGGGCCGAACAACACAGCCCGGCCGACGGCACGTCCGGATGGATCGGGATCGCCGCGGCGCTCATTCCTTACGGCGCCTCGCGCGGCAGGCGTGAGGCAGCGGGCTGCCGCTACGGGACGTTCCAGGAGGCGATGAAGGGTTGCTCGCCCTCGGTGGCCAGGAAGCTGAGCGTGCCTGGATGTGGGTGGCCGAGCAGTCGGGCGGCGGACGCGTCGAGGCCGAGCCAGCGCACGGTGAGCACGCGAGCCAGATGACCGTGGGCGACAATGGCGACGTCGCCATCGTCCAACAGCGGCCGGATCCGGTCCAGCACCGCGTCCGTGCGCGCGGCCACCTGCTGGAGCTTCTCGCCAGGATGGGCGGCGTCGCCGGGAATGACGCCGTCCCGCCACAGGTCCCAGCCCGGCCTCGTTTCCTGGATCTGCGCCGCGGTCAGGCCCTCATAGCCGCCGTAGTCCCACTCGATCAGGTCGGCATCGGGTCTGACACCGGTCAGGCCCGCGAGCTCGGCCGTCCGCACAGCGCGGCCCAGCGGGCTGCTGAACACGGCGGTCAGAGGGCGTCGGGCAAGCCTCGGAGCGAGCGACTTGGCCACGGCCTCGCCCGCGTCGGTCAGTGGAATGTCGGTCCGGCCGGCGTGCCGGCCCGACAGGCTCCATTCGGTCTGGCCGTGCCTGATCAGTATCAGTTCACCCATGGCTGCGCACGATATCTGATCATGCGTCACGGCCCTTTCCAGGGCCTGTTTCAAGAAAGCTGACCGATCACGCCACAAGAAGCGGCGCCTAAAGCCCCAGCACCTCACCGTACTTGATGGCCCCGTAGGGCAGCGCGAAGCCGAACGGGGTCAGCGACTTGCCCTGCGGGTACGTTTCCTCGGCGCTGCTGGGCGCGAACCAGACGCCACCTGACCTGGGCTCACCGGCGTTCTCCCCGGGCGCGCTCACCGCGGTGTCCCACAGTCCGTCGCGGTTGTAGTCGCCGACGGCCACCTGGGCGCCGAAGCGGTCGCCGGCCTCGGCCGTGCCGGGCATGTTCGTGGTGCTCTGGCTGCGGGCCAGACCGCCGTAGAGGCCGTGCTCCGTGCCGTTCATGGTGACGTACCCGCCCGCGTCCTTGACGGTGCCCACGTCCTCGCCGGGCACGCCGACCACCAGTTCCGGACGGCTGTCGCCGTTCAGGTCGCCCGCGGCCAGCGCGGCGCCGAAGTCGTCGCCCTCCTCGGCGGTGCCGCCGACCTCCGGGTTCGACTGGGTGATGCACTCGCTCTCGGTGCCGAAGTTCGCGGTCTTCGAGCCCTTGAGCAGGAGCACCGCACCGCCGAGCCGGTCCTCGCAATGCGTGGTCTCCGACTCGGGGTTGGGCTGTACGAGGCCGACCGCGAGGTCGTCCGTGCCGTCCCGGTCGAAGTCGGCGGCGGCGAGCGAGCTGCCCCGGTCGGCGTCGGCGTACCACTGGGCCGGCTTGGCCTGGTCGTCCCAGCGTGTGATGAAGGTACTGGAGTCCTCCGTGCCCTGCCAGCTGGCGGCGAGGTCGTCCCGGCCGTCGCCGTCGAAGTCGCCGGTGACCAGGTCGCGGGTGGCGCCGCCCATGCTGTAGCGGCGCAGGGTGGTGGTGGTCACCGGGTCGGCGGTGAGCGGGCCCGGGCGGAACCGGAGCGCGCCGTGCTCCTCGCCGTTCTCGCCGTACGCCAGGTCGGTGTCGCCGTCGCCGTCGTAGTCGCCCGTGGCGATGGTGCGGCCGATGCTGCTGTACTCGGACGTGCCCCTGGCCACGGTCACGCCCTTGGCGTTCCACTGCGAGCCGTCCAGGACGGTGATGGTGCCCTCGTCCTTGAGCTGATCGGAGGTGAGCGACTCGCCGCTCGCGCCGACGACAAGCTCGAAGACGCCGTCGCCGTTCACATCGACGGGTGCCACGGAGGATCCGAACCGGTCGCCCGCCTCGGGCGTGCCGGGTATGCCGGCCTCGGCCTGGCTGATGACACCGGTGGACTGGTACGGGCTCTGCGGGCCGCCATAGATCACGCTGACATAACCGGCCTTGGCCTTGCCGTCCACCGTGGCGTTGGGCATGCCGACCGCGATGTCCGCGTATCCGTCGCCGTTGAAGTCGAACCGCGGAGTCGTCGCGGCCGCGGCGCTTCCGGCGAAGGGCAGGGTCAGACCGGCGGCGGTGAGGGCCGCTACGGCGGCGGTGGCGGTCAGGGTGCGTACACGCACGGGCAACTCCCGTAGTCGTAAGGGGAAACAAGAGGGGGAAGGGCTTCCGGGGCTGTGACTCACGAGGCGTACGAAGGGTTGTGCGAAGGTGTCCGCCCGGTGAATACGCCCTGCTGCAAAACGAGTTCGCCCCCGAGGTCCGCCGAAGTGAAGCGCCGCGCAAGCTCTAGTTGACACCGGATTCAGGGAGTGTCCGACCGATCCGCCACGCCGGACACGTCCAGGTCGACCACAGCCGACCGGGACGCGCCCGCCGACTGGCGAAGCGTTCGAGAACACCACCACGGGCTGGCTCCAGGTCGCCTGGATCGCAACCACGCTGAGCGCGCCTGCCGGCTGCCCGGGCGGACGGGCGGACGGGCTTGTCCGCGAGGGCGCGCCACTTGGCCACAACGCGGACTGCCTGGCCGGCCACGCGGTCGGTGAACCGAACATCGGTCGTGCTCTCGGACACAACGGATCGGCGGATATACGCGGCGAGTTCGTTCCCGCCGCGGTGCGGCTCCGTGAACCGGGTGACGGACGGGTGGAGGGACGCGTCCGCGTGCAGTTCCGGGGCGCCTCGACGTCATGGGTCCCGCCGGTCCCACCGTCCCCTCCGGTCCTCGCACCGGTGTGAAACCTGGTGTCGCCCGTCGTGTCCATCGTCGGCGTCAGAGGCGGGCGGGCAGCCAGCGCAGCTGCTCTGCCTGCTGGTAGGGGCCGCCGCCCTCGTGGTCGTTGAAGTCGTACACCTCGATCTGCTTCTCCTCGTGGGCCCAGGCGTTGAACGCCGCGAAGACCGTCGAGGGCGGACAGGTCTGGTCTTCCAGCGCCGCCGAGAACAGGGCGGGCGCCCGGCCGCGCGCGGCGAAGTGGACCCCGTCGAAGTAGGAGAGGGTGCGCAGCGCCTGTTCGGTGCGGCCGCGGTGGGTCTTGAGGTAGTTGCCGATCTCCCGGTAGGGGGCCCGGTCCGTGATCGTCATGGCGCGCGGGAAGTCGCACAGGAACGGCACGTCGGGGGCGATCGCCGCCAGATCGGGCACCAGGCCGCCCACCGCGATGGTGATGCCGCCGCCCTGGCTCCCGCCCAGCGCCGCGACGCGCGCGGAGTCGACGAGGGGATGCGAGCGAGCCGCCTCCACCGCGCGCACCGCGTCCGTGAACAGGCGCCGGTAGTAGTAGTTCTCGGGGTCCTCGATCCCCCGCGTCATGAAGCCGGGGAAGGCGGGCGCGCTGCCCACCGGGTCCGGGGTATCGCCGCCGCCCCAGGTGCTCGCCTGGCCGCGTGTGTCCATCACGAAGTGCGCGAACCCGGCCGAGGCCCACAGCAGATGCGTGTGCGGGAGTCCGCGCCCGCCGCCGTACCCGATGAACTCGACGACCGTGGGCAGCGGGGAGTTCGCCCACGCCGGTACGGTCAGCCAGCCCTTCACCGGATGGCCGCCGAACCCTGCGAACGTGACGTCGTGGACCGCGACCGTCTTCAGCGGGATCTCGAACGGCACGAAGCGGGCGGAGAGGTCGTGCTCTCGGGCTTCCTGGAGAGTCTTGCCCCAGAAGGCGTCGAAGTCCTCGGGCTCGGTGGACGAGCTGCGGTAGGTGCGGAGTTCGTCGAGAGGGAGGTCGAACAGGGCCATCAAGGACCACCTTTCGGCATACGGCGTGCGGTGATCACACCGTACGTGCGCCCTAAAGAGCCCGCCACGATCCCCGGGAAGCCGACTCTGCTGCCTGCTGCCCGAGCAGCCCGGCCGTCCGCGCCTGTGGGAACTCGCCCTAGCCGAACCGCTCGATCCGGATCCGGTCCACCGGCTGCCCCGCCTCCACCAGCAACCGCGAGGCGTGCTCGGCGAATCCGTTGGAACCGCAGACGTAGGCCTCCCACCCACCGGGCGGCTGCTCGGCCAGGAGCGGCGTCACATGTGCGGCGGCCATACGTCCGACCCGCACACCCTCAGGGGCACTCCGCGTGAAGACGGCTGTGGTCTCCTCGCCGTACTCCCTTGCGTAGATGAGCTCTTCGGGGCTGCGCGAGGAGACGAGAAGCCGCACCGGTACGTCCAGGGCCTGCGCGCGGTGGTGACGCAGCATCGACATCAGCGGCACGACACCGGAGCCGGCGCCGACGAGGAGTGCGGGCCGGTCCCCGGGCCAGGCGAAGAAGCCGCTGAGCGGGCCGCGCACCTCGACGGAGTCGCCGGGCCGGGCCACGGTGTGGAACCAGCCGGAGACCTCGCCGCCGTCGACGTGGTCCAGAGTCAGTTCGATGTGACCGGTGTCGTCGGGTGAGGACGCGATGGAGTAATGGCGCTGCGCCACATACCCGTCCCCGGCCCTGAGCCGCAGCATCAGATGCTGGCCGGGCAGATGCCCCTCCCACGCGGGCACGGCGAACCGGAAGGTCGCCGCGTGCGGGGTCTCGCGGCGGATGCCGGTGAGGGTGGCGGTCTGCCAGGTGGTGGCCGTTCGGGTGTTCACGGCGATACGTCCGGGCACGGCGAACCGTGTCGGCGGCACGAACGTCGCTGTCGTCGTCGCTGTCACCGGGTGGCCTCCCTCATCCTGCTCGTCCCCGTCCCCGGCGCCTTCCGCGCGGTGATGTCCGTCGTCGGGATCGTCTGGATCGTCTCAGTCACCGGAGTAGCGCTGCTCTTCCCAGGGGTTGCCGCGGGCGTGGTAGCCGTTCTGCTCCCAGAAACCCGGCTCGTCGTGGTCGAGGATCCGGATGCCCGCGATCCACTTGGCGCTCTTCCAGAAGTACAGATGCGGCACGATCAGCCGTGCGGGGCCGCCGTGTTCGGCGGGCAGCGGTCTGCCGTCGTACTCCCACACGATCCAGGCGCGGCCGCCGGTGAGGTCGGCCAGCGGGAGGTTCGCGGTGTACCCGGTGTGCGCGTACGCGACCGCGTGGGTGGCGGCCGGGTCCGGTCGTACGGCCTCCAGGAACGTGTCCAGAGACACGCCCCCGAACCGCACCCCGAACTTCGACCAGCTCGTCACGCAGTGGATGTCTCCCTCGTACGCCGAGGGGGGCAGCGCGTGTGCCTCGTCCCAGTCCCAGGTGTGCGGCTCGGCCACCAGGCCGTCGATCCGCAGGGTCCAGTCGGCGGGGGCCAGGTCCGGGGTGACCTCGGCGGACAGGACGGGCCAGTCGTCGCCGGCGTCGTACTGGCCGGGGGGCAGTCCGGGGTCGTGGGCGCGCGGGCGCCCGGTGAAGCCTCGCGTGACGTTCATACGGGTGGTGCCTCCAGGACCGCCGGGGACCGCGGCCCGCGGCCCGCGGATCGAGCGTGATCGGCGCGCACCCACGGGTCGGTCTCGCGGGTGCGCACCGGTGCTTAACCATTCAACCGTACGCGCAGACGGACCGTTCTCCGAGCCGGCGCGGAGCGCTGATCATTGCGGCCGTATGAACTCTCCCGGCGTCCGGGAATAGTCGCGCCGCGATCTTCCTTGCTGCTGATGCCGACTCCGGTGGCCTGTACACGCACAGACGGTGAGCGGGGCCGCGACGACCGGTGACGACAGCGAAGGAGAGTGAGGGACCAGATGCCCAAGGCGTACGTCTTCACACGGTTCGGGGGGCCGGAGACCGAGGCCCTGGTGGAGCGGGACCGCCCGAGCCCCGGCCCCGGAGAGGTCCTCGTCGCGGTGCGCGCGGCCGGTGTGAACCCCGTCGACTGGAAGCAGCGCACCGGCCACCGCCGCCCGGGCGGTCCCCAGCGTTCGTTGCCCGCCGTCTTCGGCAACGAGGTCGCCGGGGTCGTAGTGGAAGCCGGCACCGGGGTGACCGGCCTGGCCGTCGGGGACGAGGTCTTCGGGAACCCGGTGGACGGCGGATACGCCGAGTACGCCGTGCTGCCCGTCGCCGTCACGGCGCACAAGCCCGCCGGGCTGTCCTTCGCGGACGCCGCTGCCCTGCCCGTCGCGGCGGCGACGGCGTACGACGGAATCCGTCAGCTCGGCCTGCCCGCGGGCGCGACCCTGCTGATCACCGGCGCGGGCGGCGGAGTCGGGGTCGCCGCCCTCCAGATCGCGCGGGCCTCCGGGCTGCGGGTCGTCGGGGTCGCGAGCGAGGGGAAGAAGGACTTCGTCGAGTCGCTCGGAGCCGTGCACGTCCCGTCGGGGCCGGGCTTGGAGGAGCGACTGCGCGCGACGGCGCCGACCGGGGTGGACGCCGTGTTCGACCTCGTCGGGGGAGAGGTGCTGGAGGCCGCGGCGACGCTGCTGGCCGACCGTACGAAGCTGATCACCGCCGCCGACCGCGAGACGGTGGCGAAGCTGGGCGGCGCGGGCGTCGAGCGGGCCCGTACGGCCGCCGTGCTCGACGAGGTGGGCCGGCTCGCCGCCGACGGCAGGCTGCGCCCCTTCGTGACCCGGACGTTCCCGCTCGACCGCGCCGCCGAGGCGCTGCGCACCGTCGAGGACGGGCACGCCCGCGGCAAGATCGTGATCGAGGTGACCGCGTGAGCGCCCATCCCCTGGACAACCCGGCCCTCGGCTCGCTGACCGGGCCCCACGCCCACTTCGCCGAACGCCGTGGACGCGTCCTGCGCTACCCCGTGGACGTGTCGCCCTGGCTGGCGCTGCCCGACGATCCCGGTGCCGAGGACTGGGCGGATCTGGCCGCCCTCGTGGGGCCCGGCGGCGAGGCCCCGCTGGCCGGGTTCGGGGGGCGGACCCCGGACGGCTGGGAGGTGACCTTCAGCATCGACGGTGTCCAGCTGGTCGACGACGGACTCGCCGCGGCGCCGGACGCCGAGGCGGTGCCGCTCGGCCCCGCCGACGTGCCGGAGATGCTCGACCTGGTGGAACGGACCCGGCCCGGCCCCTTCCTGTCGCGCACCGTCGAGCTCGGCACGTATCTGGGGATCCGCCGGGGCGGCGTCCTCATCGCCATGGCGGGGGAGCGGCTCCATCCGCCAGGCTGGACCGAGATCAGCGCGGTCTGCACCGACTCCGCCCACCGGGGCGAAGGCCTGGCCAGTCGCCTGATCCTGGCCGTCGCGCACGGCATCCGGGAACGCGGCGAGACCCCGTTCCTGCACACCGGCGCGGGCAACGCCAACGCCATCCGCCTGTACGAGTCCCTCGGGTTCACGCTGCGCCGCAGGACCCGTTTCATGGCCGCGCGGGTGCCCGAGCATCTGGGCGACGAGCGGACCGTGGGTGTGGGATGACACCGCGCCGCTGAGTTCACGACCGGCCGCGGGGACGTCCGTTCAGTCCCCCGGCGACCTGTCGTCCGACGTCTCCGGGGCGGTGGCCGTGGCGTTGTAGCGCGTCAGATACGAGGCGAAGCGGGCTAGGTCCTCCTCGGACCAGCCCGTGAGCCGCTCGCGGAACGCCGTACGGCGGCTGCGGGTCACCTGGGCGAGGATGTCCGTGCCCGCGTCCGTCAGATGCAGCACCTGGACGCGGTGGTCCTCGGGGTCCATCCGGCGTTCGATCAGTCCGGCCCGCTCCAGCGCCGCCACCTGACGGCTCACCGTGGACTTGTCCAGCGCGTAGTGCGCGGCGAGGTCCGTGGCACGGCAGCCGCCCACCTCCTCCAGATGGCCGAGGAGCGTGTACGAGACCAGGGACAGCTCGGGATGCATGCGTCCCGCCGAGGCGCGGGCCCGCCGCGCGAACACCGTCATCTCCCGCTGGATGGTCTCCACGGAGGCGTCGGCCGTCGGACCGTCCACTCGCCCGGCCTCACCGGCCGCTTCGGACGTCATCGCGGGACCTCCCTTCGCCACCCTGGTTGCATAGTACAACTCGGCCGGGTGCGGAGAGAGTCGCGCATGTCGGCGGAAGGGGGGCGCGAAGGTCACCGGCCCCGGGCTCACCGGCGCGCGCGACGGCCCGCGCGCAGAGTCTCGCGCCGTGCATCGGCTCCCGCGTCGGAGGGCCGCAGCAGCCCGTCGCCGACTGATCGTTCCTGTAAAGTGGCCGTCCCGGCCGTGGACTGTCTCGGCCGACGAGCTGCCGAGGAGGTGGGACCCATTACCGCTGTGTCAGGTCGGGTGCTCTCCTCTCCAGGCAACGCGGTCACCTTCTCCGGGTGACCGTGGGAGCGCCCTTCGGCTCGTCGAAAGGCTCTCGGCTTCATGCCTCCCTTCTCTCCTGATGTCCCTGATTCCACAGACCCCGTGGTCGCCGCGCTCCGCTCCGCCGGTTGCGTCTTCGCCGAGGACGAGGCGGAGTTGATCCTCTCCGCCGCCCGTACCCCGGACGAGGCCGCCGCGATGGTGGACCGGCGCGTCGCGGGACTGCCCCTCGAACACGTCCTCGGCTGGGCGGAGTTCCACGGACTGCGCATCACCGTCGAACCCGGGGTCTTCGTGCCGCGCCGCCGCACCGAGTTCCTCGTCGACCAGGCCGTCGCGCTCGCGCGGGGCGCGTCCCTCGTCGTGGACCTGTGCTGCGGCTCGGGCGCGGTCGGCGCCGCGCTCGCCGCTTCCCTCGGCGGGCCCGAACTGCACGCCGTCGACATCGATCCGGCCGCGGTGCGCTGCGCCCGTCGCAATGTCGCGCCGTACGCCGGCCGGGTCCACGAGGGCGACCTCTTCGCCGCGCTGCCCGACACCCTCCGAGGCCGCGTCGACGTCCTGGCCGCCAACGTGCCGTACGTCCCCACCGACGAGGTCGGGCTGTTGCCGTCGGAGGCCCGTGACCACGAACCCCTGGTCGCCCTCGACGGAGGCACGGACGGACTCGACCTCGTGCGCCGGGTCGCCGCCGAGGCGCCGCGGTGGCTGGCCCGCGGTGGCTGCCTCCTCGTGGAGACGAGCGAACACCAGGCGCCCGTGGCCGTCGAGGCCTTCGCCCGCTGTGGTCTGATCGCCCGGCTGGCCGTCTCGGAGGAGGGGTACGCCAACGTGGTGATCGGCGTGAAGCCCTGACGCAGGGGGCGGGGCGACACGGGCGACATGCCGCGTTCGGGCCCTGATCTGCTGATTGTCCCGCCCCGCGCGCCACACTCTGGCTTGACCGCAGACGCCGGAGGAAGGCCCGAACGTGAGCAGTGCCCCCGAGAAGTTCGACGCGTGGGACATCAAGGAGTCGGGGCCCGCCGACGCGGGCACGAAGGTGCTGCTGCTGCCCGGTGGCATGTGCAGCACCGCCTTCTACGACGACCTGGCCGCCGCACCGCCGCTCGCCTCCGCGCCGGTGCGGTTGGTGGCCGCGACCGTTCCGGGTCATGCGGGCACCACGCCGCCGCGCGATCTCGGCATGGAGAACTACGCGGCACTGGCCGGTGCCCTGGCCGCCGAGCGGGGCTGCGCTGTCGTGGTCGGCCACAGCATCGGCGCCAACATCGCCCTGGAGATGGCGGCCGGCGGGCACTTCACCGGTCCCGTCGTCCTGCTCTCCCCCACGTTCTCGGCATCCGACGAGGACAAGGCGCTCACGATCGCCAACAGCCTCGGGCGGGTGCCCGGCATCGGGGCGCTGGCCTGGTCCGGTCTGGTCAAACTGACGCCCCGCGTCATGGTGAGCGAACTGCCCCCGGCCCGCCGGGAGGCGCTGACCGCCGAGTTCGAGAAGAACGATCCGGCGTTCTGCCGCCAGGCGATCCGGCACTACTTCGACTACCTGGACCGGTACGGATCCCTCGTCCCCCGGCTTCGTGACTCGGGCGTGCCCGCCTGGGTCGTGCGCGGCGACCACGACGACGTCGGACTGGCGGAGGAGGAGCGGGCCGGGCTCGAAGCCAGCCCCAACGTGACCATGGTCGCGGTCGCCGACGCGGGTCATCTGGTGATGGTCGACCAGCCCGTCGTGATCGCGGAACTCGTGGCCCGGGTGGCCCTCGGCTGAGGGGCCCTCCGGAGCCGGCTCGAGTGATCCTCGTCATTGTGCAACTAGTTGCACAATGCGCGGCCCGTCGTCTACAACAGTCGTACGACACCGCGCACGGAGGGCCAGATGAGCCGTTACCCGCACCTGCTGAACCCGCTCGACCTGGGCTTCACCACCCTGCCCAACCGCGTGCTCATGGGCTCCATGCACGTGGGTCTGGAGGAGGCCGAGCGCGGCTTCGAGCGCATGGCGGAGTTCTACGCCGCCCGCGCGCGAGGCGGCGTCGGCCTGATCGTCACCGGAGGCATCGCGCCCAACGACGCGGGCCGGCCCTACGAGGGCGGCGCCAAGCTGACCACCGAGGCCGAGGCCGGGCGGCACGCCGGGATCACCGCCGCGGTGCACCGCGAGGGCGGGAAGATCGCGATGCAGATCCTGCACTTCGGGCGGTACGCCTACCACCAGGACCTCGTCGCCCCCAGCGCGCTGCAGGCCCCGATCAGCCCCTTCCCGCCGCACGAGCTCAGCGACGCCGAGATCGAGCAGACCATCGACGACTACGCGCGTGCCGCCCGGCTCGCCCGGCAGGCGGGCTACGACGGCGTCGAGATCATGGGCTCCGAGGGCTACCTCATCAACGAGTTCATCGCCCTCCAGACCAACCGGCGCGAGGACCGCTGGGGCGGCTCGTACGAGAACCGGATGCGCTTCCCCGTCGAGATCGTCCGCCGCGTACGCGAGGCCGTCGGCGACGACTCCATCATCATCTACCGCCTGTCGATGCTCGACCTGGTTCCCGGCGGCTCCTCGCTGGACGAGGTCATCACGCTCGCACGGGCCGTCGAGGCGGCCGGGGCGACGATCATCAACACCGGCATCGGCTGGCACGAGGCCCGTATCCCCACGATCGCGACCTCGGTGCCGCGCGGCGCGTACGCCTGGGTGACCAAGAAGGTCATGGGCTCCGTCTCGATACCGCTGGTGACCACCAACCGCATCAACACCCCCGAGATCGCCGAGCAGTTGCTCGCCGACGGCCATGCCGACATGGTCTCGCTGGCCCGGCCGATGCTCGCCGACCCCGACTTCGTCGCCAAGGCCGAGGCCGGACGCCCGGAGGCCATCAACACCTGCATCGGGTGCAACCAGGCCTGTCTCGACCACACCTTCAGCGGCAAGATCACCTCCTGCCTGGTCAACCCGCGCGCCTGCCACGAGACCGAGCTCGTCCTCGCGCCGACCCGGCTGCGCAAGACCGTCGCCGTCGTGGGCGCCGGGCCCGCCGGACTGGCCTGCGCCGTCAGCGCCGCCGAACGCGGCCACGACGTCACCCTCTTCGACGCCGCGGGCGAGATCGGCGGTCAGCTCAACGTGGCCCGCAAGGTCCCCGGCAAGCAGGAGTTCGACGAAACGATCCGCTACTTCCGCACGCAGCTCGAACTGCACGGCGTGGACGTCCGGTTGAACACGCGGGCCACCGTGGACACGCTGGAGTCCTTCGAAGAGGTCGTCGTCGCCACCGGTGTCAGCCCGCGCACCCCGGAGATCCCGGGCGTCGACCACCCGAGCGTCGTCGGCTATCTCGACGTCCTGCGCGACGGAGCCCCCGTCGGCGACCGTGTCGCCATCCTCGGGGCCGGCGGCATCGGCTTCGACGTCGCCGAGTTCCTCACCGACAGCGGCGACAAGGCGAGCGAGGACCCGGCGACGTACTTCCGCAGCTGGGGTGTCGACATGGACTACCGGACGCCCGGCGGTCTCGGCGCCCCCGAGCGGCCCACCCCGCCGCGCACCGTGCACCTCCTCCAGCGCAAGGCGTCCAAGGTCGGCGCCGGACTCGGCAAGACCACCGGCTGGATCCACCGCACCGAACTCAAGCACCGGGGCGTCACCATGGTCCCGGGCGTCCAGTACGACCGGATCGACGACGCCGGACTGCACGTCACCGTCGACGGGCACAGCCAGGTCCTGGAGGTCGACACGATCGTGCTGTGCACGGGACAGGACCCGCGCCGGGACCTGTACGAGGCGCTGCGCGCCACGGGCCGCGGTGTCCACCTCATCGGCGGCGCAGACGTGGCCGCCGAACTGGACGCCAAGCGGGCCATCAAGCAGGGCACCGAACTGGCGGCGGCGCTCTAGGGCACCGGAAGAGACGAACCACGGAAGGACTGTCGCGGTGTCCGGCGGACCACGGCCGGGCACCGGGCGGCACTTCCGGCCCTCCCTAGGATGACCCCATGTCACTCCCGCACGCGATCCTCACCGCCCTGCTCGAGAAGCCCTCGTCGGGCCTCGGACTGACCCGGCGGTTCGACAAGTCGATCGGCTACTTCTGGTCGGCGACGCATCAGCAGATCTATCGCGAGCTGGGAAAACTGGAAGCCGAGGGATACATCCGGGCCTTGGCGCCGCAGCAGCCGGCCCGGGGCCAGAAGAAGAGCTACGAAGTCCTGCCCGCGGGCCGTGCCGAACTGGCCCGCTGGACCGCCGCCTCCCAGGACCCGAAGCCGCTGCGCGACACGATGCTGCTGCGCCTGCGTGCCGCCGCGGTCGTCGGCACCGAGGGCCTCGAGGCGGACCTTCGCCGCCATCTCGACCTGCACCGAAGCCAGTTGGCCGAGTACCAGGAGATCCAGGAGCGGGACTTCCCGCCGGGAAAGGACACCCCGGAGGACCGTCTGCGGCACCTCGTGCTGCGGGCCGGCATCGACCTGGAGACCTTCTGGACCCAGTGGCTCACCCACGCCCTGGCGGAGCTCGAAGCACTCCCGGGGCGCGACTAGGCGGCCCTCCCGCGACCGGAGTCGACGGAACGGCCGCCCGACGTGACGGACTTCGGCTCAGAGCCGGTGGGGCTTGGACCGGCGGCGCAGGAACCACGCCGCCGCCACCGTGCCGGTCACGACCAGGGCCCCGCCGCCCACGACGGTGGCCGTGCCGTAGTCCTTCACGGCTCCGCCGAGCCCGCCCATGACGCCGCGCGACGGGGAGGCCGTCGCCGTCGGCGTGGTCGTGGTCGAGATCGTGGGGGTCGCCGCGGGGGCCGAGACGATGATCGACTGGGTTCCGGCCGTCGAGCCGTCCTGGCAGACCACGATGACCGTGTAGGTGCCGGGGCCCACGCCCGTCCAGGACGCCGACTGACTGGTGCTCGTCCCGGTGAGCGACATCTGGCGCCCCTGGGCGAAGTTCGCCTGCCCGTTGGACAGCAGCGAGGCGTCGCCGAAGCTGCTCCCGTTGCTCGGGCAGGCACTGGTGGTGACCGAGACCGTGGTGCCGCTGGTGCTCACGGAGATCCCGGAACCCCAGGCGACGGCCGCCGGGGCGGCCAGGGCGAGCGGAAGCGCAGCGGCGGCGGCCACGGTCAGGCCGAATCGGAGAAATGTCTGAGTGGTACGCATAGGAACTGCCCTCCAGCGGCACGGTTGGCGGTACATCCCATGCGCCGCCGAGGATTGGAAAGGCCCGTGCTGCCTCAGAGCGAGCCAATGTGCCCCGGGCCGGGCCCGCATGCGGACGGGGACCGGGCAGGTGACGAATTCCATCGTCCGGCGCACTGCCGGCGGATATCGCGGGCCTGACGGCGCGGTGTGCCGGTGGCCCCGCAGGTGCCGGATCCGGGGCGTGTGCGCGCGTGGTCACCGGGCCGGGCCGTACCCGTGAGGAGTCACCCGGCGGCGCGGCTCGCGGCGGATGTCACCCGGCTCGGGCCGCCCCGGCCGTGGTCACCAGGTGCGGGCCACGCGCAGCAGCCGGTCCCGGACCAGGGCGACGTGCGGGTTGTCGGAGGGCCCGGGGCGCTGGGTGAGATAGCCGGTGTTGATCGGCGGATCCTCGGGCGCCAGCAGCGCGACCAGGGCGCCGGAGGCCAGCTCGTCCTGGCACAGATAGCGGGGGAGCACGGTGATCCCGGCACCGGCGACGACCGCCGCCAGGACGCCGCGCAGATCGGGCACCGTGATCGCGGCCTGCCCGGACAGCCGTACCCCGAAGACATGCCGCCAGTAGCGGCGGGCGATGGGCAGATCCTCGGCGTACGTGACCAGGGGCAGCCCGTTCAATGCCGCGGCCCCCTCGGCCGCCACCCGGTCGGGGCCGATGCGCTCGGCCCAGGCGGGGGAGGCGACGAGCACGAACTCCTCGTCCATCAGCGGGACCGACGCGAGGGTACGCCCGCGCGGCCGGCTCGTGGCGATCACCAGGTCGAAGCGGCCGCCGCGCAGGCCCTCCAGGAGTTCGTCGGTCAGCCCGGTGCTGATCCGCAGCCGCACACCCCGGGCCGTCAGCGGCGCCAGCGCGGGCAGCACCCGCGCGCACAGCAGCTCGGCCGGGCCCGCCACCTGGACCGGGTCCGGCGGCTGGCCGGCGCCGGGGCCGCCGCGGTCCGCCACGGACGCCAGCGCGTCCAGCGGCGCCGCCACCTGCGCGGCCAGCTCGTCCGCCACGGATGTGGGAAGCACACCCCGCGGCCCCCGCTCGAACAGCTCCCGGCCCAACTGCTCCTCCAGGGACCGCATCTGGGTGGTCACCGTCGGCTGGGAGAGACCCAGCAGCCGCGCGGCCGCCGTGAACGAACCCGCCCGGTGCACCGCGAGGAACGTGCGCAGCAGAGTCAGGTCGAGCGGCGCGCCGGCATTGGATTCCCTATGGGCCATACGTCCAACCCTATGCGGGCCTATGGCCGGGCCCGCCCGCCGGGCCTGTCGCCGTCAGCCCACGGCTCGAGGCCACCCTCCGCCGCGCCCCCTCACCGCCGGCCCGTCGTCACGGAACGCTCCGCGGAGAACCCTCCCCACGTCCCGTCGGGCAGCTTCGCCCGGATCCGCACCCGGTGCGCCTCGTCCGCCTCCCGGCCGACGTAGAAGCTGTAGGTGGAGGTACCGCGGGGCGGACCGGCCCCCCAGACGAGCGAGGTCGCGGGACGCCCGTCGAGATGGACCTGATATTCCGTGATCACTCCGCCGGCGCGGGCGCGGTCCACCTCAGGTCGATGTAGTACGCGCCTTCGCTGCGGTGCGTCGTCGCCCGGAAATCGGTCGGCGCCGTGCCTCGGCCGTCGTCCGTCCCCGCTGCCGTGGTGACCCGGACGGTGGCGCTCGGCGGTGAGAGGTTGTCCGCCGCGTCGCGGGCCCGCACGGTGAAGCTGTACGCCGTGCCGGGCCGCAGCCCGGTGACGACGGTGGCCGTCTGCGCGCCGCCGACGCTGTGGATCTTCGAGGTGCCCTGGTAGATGTCGTACGACGCCACGCCCCGCGCGTCGGCCGACTTCGCCCACGACAGCTGGGCCGCCCGGCTGCCGACCGCCTTGCCGTGCGAGCTGCCGGGGCGCGTGGGCGGGGTGCGATCGGCCGCGGCCGCAGCCGGGGTGGTGGCCCGCACCCGCTTGCTGAGCGGCCCCGGGACACCGGCGGCGTTCCGGGCCCGGACCGTGAAGACGTAGGCGGTGGACGGTTCGAGCCTGGTGATGTCCACCATGTGCTCCGAACCGGGCACTTCCTTGATTTTGGTGGTGCCGCGATATACCTCGTAGCGCGTGATCTTCGGGTCCTCGGCGGCCAGGTTCCACATGACGTGCACGCTGGTCGCGCTGCCCGCGGCGGCGGTCACGCCCATCGGCGCGGCGGGCTGCCGTTCGCCCTGGCCCGAGGCCGGTGCCCCCCATCCGCAGGACGCGAGCAGGAGCAGCGCGCCGCACACCAGCACGCGCAGGACGGTGGGGGGAACGCGTCGCACGGGTCTGCCTTCCCTCGGCGGGATTGGTCTGTACCTATAAGACACGGCTGACGCGGCCACATCAAGAGGAGGGGCGGGCTGTCGGCCGGACCGTCTCGGAGGTACGTATGCTGATCCGTGACACGGCGTGAACTCGCCCCGTTGTCAGGGGAGTTCGTGTCCACGGCGCGGACCGCTGTCGTCGCTGATCCCGCGCCGGCGCGTGCGGTCGAGTGGCCGGAGCCGGCTGTGGCTCGGGCCCTCGGCCGTACGACGGCCGGAAAAGTGACCGTGCACCGTCCGGCCCCCTCCCGGTGGACGCGCTCTCGGACGCCCCCCAGATTTGGGCAAATGAGCGTCCATGTCCCCCAGGAGAGGGTCTCCCATCGTGCGTGCCCACTCGCTGGCACTGGCCGCGGCCGCCGCGGCCGTGCTCGTCCCGGCCCCGGCGTTGCTGTCCACCGCCCCCATCGCAGGCCGCCCCGGCAGCCATGGCGTGGTCACGCGGGAGGGCAGTGTCCAGGCCGCGGACCTGCTGGCGAAGGTGCGTGGCTGCGCCGTCGTCTCGAACGGGCGCTACCGCAGCGACGACGGCACCCGGGCCGACATCCCGGTCTGCGGTGCCGAGGGAGCCGTCTTCTGGAAGGCCGACATGGACATCGACTGCGACGGCAGACCGGGCCCCCTGTGCAACAGCCGTACCGATCCGCTCTTCTCCGACGCCACGGCCTTCCAGCAGTCCGACGGCCGATACCTGAGCGCCGAGACCCTGCCCTACATCGTCGTCCCGGCCCCCAGCGGCATCTGGAACTACCGGGACCACGGCATCGGGGCGGGCTCGGTGGCGGCCGTGATCTATCAGGACCGCGTCCAGTACGCCGTCGTCGGTGACACCGGTCCGCAGGACATCATCGGCGAGGCCTCGTACGCGACGGCCAGGGTGCTCGGTATCCGCCCCGATCCGCACGGCGGCGGCACCCCCTCCGGGGTCACCTACATCGTCTTCAAGAACTCCCGGGTGTCGCCCATCGAGGATCACGCCGCCGCGGTGGCGGCGGGGGAGCGGCTGGCCCGCAAGTTCGTGAGCGACGTGAAGGAGCGCTGAGCCGCGGCGCCCGGCGCCCGAAGCGCCGGCCGCTGGGGCGGAGTGCCGGGCCCCCGGCTCCTGGCCCTCAGCTCCAAGCCCCGGCGGGCGTGGCCCACGGACCGTCCCCTGGAGGACGCCCTGGACCGGGCGTCCACGAGCGGCGAGGGCCCGATGGCGGCTCCCCAACCGCCGAGGGTCCGCACGCTGCTGAGGCTCACCCGGACCGAGCCGGGACTGCGCGCCGTCTGGCTCCAGGCCCACGACGACGCCGAGCCCGTGTTCGCCCGCGCCCTCGCCGACCGCGCAGGGCTGGCCGCCGTCGATCTGCGCTCGGAGATCCAGGCCGCCAGGCTCAACGCGGCGCTGCGTGCGGCGGTCGAGCACTACGCCGGCCGCACGGACGAGGAGGAGCCCGACCCCGCGACGGCTCAGGCGGAGCTGGCTGCGACTGTTCGCTCGGCTCTCGTCGTCGCGGCGAACGGAATCTCGTGACGCGGCGGAGACACCCCCCGCGCTGACCACGGGTCGGCGGGATGGTCCGGTCCGATGAGGGCCGACTCCGGTGAGTGACGGCAGTGCGGCCCGGTTCTCACACCTTCCGGTACGTGTACGCCTCCGCTGCCGCCGCCTCCACCGCCGCGAGGTCGGCGCCCGCCGAGGCCGTGACGACCGCGGCCACCGTCCCCTCGACGAACGGGGCGTCCACCAGACGCGTGTCGTCGGGGAGTTCGTCACCCTCGGCGAGCAGCGTCTTGACGGTGAGCACGGCACTGCCCAGGTCCGTGAGCACGGCGACCCCGGCGCCCCGGTCCACGGAGGCCGCGGCGGCGGTGATCAGCTCGGCGCTGGTGCCCAGGCCCCCGTCCACGGTGCCGCCCGCCGGGGCGACGGGAGCGATCGTGCCGCCGCCGGCCAGACCCGTCGCCAGCTCGGCGACGGACGCGGCGACCGCGGCGCTGTGGGAGACCAGCACTATGCCTACGAGTTTGCCTTCGGTGTCACTCATCGGCCGCCTCCACGAGTGCCGCGATCAGTAGCGACGAGGACGTGGCGCCCGGGTCCTGGTGCCCGATGCTGCGCTCGCCCAGATAGCTCGCCCGGCCCTTGCGGGCCTGCAGGGGCGTCGTCGCGACGGCGCCCTCCTCGGCGGCGGCCTTCGCCGCGGCGAACGACTCGGCCAGCGCGTCGACCGCGGGCACCAGGGCGTCGATCATGGTCTTGTCGCCGGGCGCGGCTCCGCCCAGCGCCATGACCGCGTCGACGCCCGTGCGCAGCGCGTCCGCGAACTGCTCCTCGGTGACCTCGGCGCGTCCCCGAGCGCCTTGCCGGTCCGGCGCAGCAGGGTGCCGTACAGCGGCCCGGACGCGCCGCCGACCGTCGAGATCAGCTGCCTCCCGGCGAGTGTGAGAACAGCGCCGGGAGTCTCCGGAGCCTCCTTCTCCAGCGTGGCGGTCACGGCGGTGAATCCGCGCTGCAGATTGCTGCCGTGGTCGGCGTCACCGATGGGCGAATCCAGGTCGGTGAGCCACTGCGCCTCGCGGTTCACCGACGCGGCGGTCACCGTCATCCAACGGCGGAAGAAATCGGCGTCGAGCACGGAATCTCCTTGCGTCGTACGAACGTTGCCCTGGTGCCGGTTGACGCCGGGCGGCAGCCGGACTCGCGTTGACCGGATTCACACGCCCCAGCGCAGTCCCGGCGTCTTCACCGGCGCGTCCCACAGGCGCAGCAGCTCCTCGTCCACCTGGCACAGGGTCACCGACGCGCCGGCCATGTCGAGGGAGGTGACGTAGTTGCCGACCAGGGTGCGCGCCACGGGGACACCGCGCTCGGTCAGCACCCGCTGCACCTCCGCGTTGAAGCCGTACAGCTCCAGCAGAGGGGTGGCGCCCATCCCGTTGACGAGGACCAGCACCGGATTGCGCGGCACGAGATCTTCCAGGACGGCGTTCACGGAGAAGTCGGCGATCTCGCTCGAGGTCATCATCGCGCGCCGTTCCCGGCCCGGCTCGCCGTGGATGCCGACGCCCAGTTCCAGTTCCCCGGGCGGCAGGTCGAACGTCGGGCTGCCCTTGGCCGGAGTCGTACACGCGCTGAGCGCGACGCCGAAGCTGCGGGAGTTCTCGTTGACCTGCCGGGCCAGCGCCTCGACCCGCTCCAGGGGCGCGCCCTCTTCGGCCGCAGCTCCCGCGATCTTCTCCACGAACAGTGTCGCGCCCGTTCCGCGCCGCCCGGCCGTGTACAGGCTGTCGGTGACGGCCACGTCGTCGTTGACGAGGACCTTGGCGATCCGGATGCCCTCGTCCTCGGCCAGCTCCGCCGCCATGTCGAAGTTGAGGACGTCGCCGGTGTAGTTCTTCACGATGAACAGCACGCCCGCGCCGCTGTCCACGGCGGCCGCCGCCCGCAGCATCTGGTCCGGCACCGGGGAGGTGAACACCTCGCCGGGGCAGGCCGCCGACAGCATCCCGGGGCCCACGAATCCGCCGTGCAGCGGCTCGTGCCCGGACCCGCCGCCGGAGACGAGGCCCACCTTCCCCGCGACCGGGGCGTCCCTGCGTACGATCACGCGGTTCTCGACGTCCACCGTCAGCTCCGGATGAGCTGCCGCCATGCCTCGCAGCGCGTCCGCGACCACCGTCTCCGCCACGTTGATGAGCATCTTCATGGGAACCTCCTGGTGAGAAGAGTCGCCGGGCCCCTGTCCTGCACTGCCCACGTTAGAAGTGGGTCCGCCACATCGGCTACCGCGGGGCGGCGCCGCTTCGGGGAACGGGCGCCCAAGGGGCCCGTGCCCGTCCGTCGCGAACGTGGCCGACCGGCCGGACTGCCTGGCCGGCGAGCGGGTCGGCGGTGCGAGGAGCTCACTCTGGGAAGTATCGGCTCTCGGGCGGCGCTGGTCACGTGCGGAGACGTTCTTCGGTGGAGAAGGCGCCTCGGTGAGTACGCGCTCACCGAGGCGCGCACTCACCGGTCCCACGAGCTTCGGGCGCGCTAGCTGCCCGTCTTCCGCACCCGGAGGCTGCCGCGCTCGTCCTCCTTCAGCGCGCGGCCGATGATCAGGCGCTGAATCTGGTTGGTGCCCTCGAAGATCTGCATGACCTTGGCCTCGCGCATGTAGCGCTCGACCGGGAAATCGCGGGTGTAGCCGGCGCCGCCCAGTACCTGCACCGCGTCGGTGGTGACCTTCATGGCGTTGTCGGTGGCGATCAGCTTGGCGATCGAGGCCTCGGACTGGAAGGGAAGCCCCTCGTCCTTGAGACGGGCGGCGGCGAGCGTGGTGGCCCGGGACACCTGTACCGCCGCGGCCATGTCGGCGAGGACGAAGGCCAGGCCCTGGTGCTCGATGATGGGACGGCCGAAGGTCTCGCGCTCCCGCGAGTAGCGCAGCGCGTGGTCCAGCGCCCCCTGGGAGAGGCCGGTGGCCACCGCCGCGATGCCGAGCCGTCCGCAGTCCAGCCCGGCGAAGGCGATACGGAGCCCGTCGCCCTCCTCGCCGATCCGGCGGTGGGCGGGGACGCGGACGTTCTCCAGGCGCACGGTGGCGGTGGCGGACCCGGTCAGGCCCATCTTGTGCTCCGGGGGATCGGCCACCACGCCCGGCGTGTCGGCCGGGACGAGGAAGCAGGAGATGGCGCGCGAGCCCGTGTCGGCCGTACGGGCCATGACCGTGTAGAAGTCCGCGTGCCCCCCGTGCGTGGTCCAGGCCTTGGCGCCGTTGAGCACATAGTCGTCGCCGTCCCGGACGGCCCGTGTGCGCATCGCGCCCGGGTCGGAACCGGCATGGGCCTCGGACAGGCAGTAGGCGCCGAGCAGCTCGCCTCCGAGCATGTCCGGGAGCCATTCCTTCTTCTGCTCCTCGGTGCCGAACGAGGCGAGGGCGAAGCAGGACAGCGCGTGCACCGAGACGCCCACCGCGACGCTCGCCCACACGGCGGCGATCTCCTCGACGACCTGGAGGTAGACCTCGTAGGGCTGGTCGCCGCCGCCGTGCTCCTCGGGGTAGGGCAGGCTCAGCAGCCCGGCCCGTCCGAGCGTGCGGAAGACCTCGCGCGGGAACCGCTCCTCGGCCTCCGCCTCGGCGACGCGCGGGGCGAGCTCCTTCTCGGCGAGCTCGCGGGTCAGGGCGATCAGGTCGACGGCTTCCGGTGTGGGGAGCGTGCGGGTCGCGGGCATGGCGTGTCCTCGGGGTTACGGGTCGCGGCCCTGACGATTTTGATACGCCAGGCGATACAACAGTATCGTTTTTGGTACCGCCGGGCCATGGCGTCCCCCGATGGATCCACCGGTCCTCCGGCCGGCTCACGTGTTCGGGCACTCGCGGGGCTCGGACCCCCACGCGGTCAGGTGCCGGCCGGCCTCGGCGCCGACGTGGTGCGCGTCGAGCGCCCGCCCGGCCGGAGGCCGCGGCTCGCCCCCGACGGCCCGGCCGACATCGTCCGGCGCGACCGAGATCGTCCGGCGCGGCCGCCGGCCGGTCCTCGCCGATCTCAAGGAGTACGCGGGCGCGCGCTGATCAGGAATCGGCCGCGTGGGCCGACGTCCTCGTCGAAGGACTGCGCCCCGGATTCGGACCTGACGACCGCGGCGAGCGGGATCCAGGGCTCGTCCACGCCCGGGGCACGGGCGCCGGCCTGGGGCAGGAGGGCCGCGGCTGTCCGCCGGGCCGGGGTGTCCGCTGGGAGGCCGTCCGTGCCGAGGTCAGGGGGAAACGGCGTGGACGATGAGTGACGCCAGCTCGGCGTAGGCCTCGGCGTCGCTCAGCCCGGTGCGGGCGGCGACCTCGCCCCGCTGGATCTCCTGCATGGTGGCGGCCACGACCTCGCCGACGAACGCGGCATGCACGTCACGGAACGCCCCCGCGGCCACGCCGTCCGCGATCAGGTGTCTGATCCTGCCCGCGGCGAGGCGCGTGTTGGCCTCGTACACCTCGCGGGCCGGCTCGAACTGGGCCATGTCGTCGAGGAACTGCCGGGACAGCGGTCTCAACTGATGGGCGACCGCGTTCAGGTAGACCACCACCCGCTCGGAGGGCGCGGAGGTGTCGGCCACCTGCTTCTCGACCGCCTGGGCGGCCTCGCGGAAGTAGTGCTTCACCGCTTCCCGGACCAACTCCTGCTTGCTGCCCGCCAGCTGGTACAAGGTCGTCTTCGAGCAGTGGAGCCGCTCGGTCAGCTCGTCGAGGGTGAACGCTGCGAAACCCTCCGCCACCAGCAACGCGACCAGCCGCTCGAGCAGGTCGGTCTGGCGCGCTGTACGACGTGTGGACGGCATGATCTCAGCGTAACCGTTCCTACTCGCCCGTAACCGTCCCCCCTCGGGGGCTGTGATCCGGGGCGGGAGGCGCCGACCGGCGGTGGCCCCGGACACACGCTCCTTGCTCGCCGCGTACGACGCCGGGTCAAGGACTTCCTCGGGTACGTGCCGAGGAGGCGGCCGGATGGAGCGGCCCACCCCGGCCGACCGGTGCGGGGCGGGGCAGCGTGGTCGAGTGCGCCGGGGGCGTTCGTCCGGGCGAGCGGACCGCCGGCGCACTCGATGACGTCCCCGCGAACAGGGCGGCCCGGCTCAGCGGTAGAGGGCTGGCCGCTCGATCAGGTCCACCTCCGTGCGGCGGCCCTCGGCCTGCGCGCGGACGCCCGCCTCGCAGACGGCCGCCGCCGCGTACCCGTCCCAGCAGCTGGGCCCGGTGACCTCGCCGCGCAGCGTGGCGTCGACCCACGCCTGCACCTCGCGGTCGTACGCCTCCATGAACCGCTCCACGAAGTCCGGCGCGATCGAACCTCCCCACCGTCCGGCCGAGTTGACCAGCATCCCGTGGGCCTCGCCGATCCGTGCCGTGCCGTTCTCGCAGACGGCCTCGGCCTGCACCTGGTACCCGAAACGGCAGTTGGCGTAGATCTCCACGTCGACGAGCACACCTCCGTCCGTCTCCAGGACGACGAACTGCGGGTCCGGGAGTCCCTCGGGCGCGTTGCCGGAGGACCTCGGCTTCAGCACCGTGACCGCGGTGATCTCCTGCCCGAGCAGCCAGCGGGCGGCATCCATCTCGTGCACGACGGAGTCGTTGATGAGCATCTGCTCGGTGAAATAGGGCAGGACATCGGCGTTGCGATGCTGGTTGTGCAGCATCAGCGGGCGCCCCAACTCGCCCCCGTCCAGGAGTGACTTGAGCCTCAGGTACTCGGCGTCGTAGCGCCGCATGAACCCGACCTGGACCCGCCGGTGCCCGAGTGCGCGCTCCGCCTCCATCACTCGCAGCGCTGAGGCCGCGTCCGGGGTCAGCGGCTTCTCGCACAGGACCGGCAGGTCGTGCTCGAACGCGGTGAGCAGCGCCGCCTCGTGAGCGGGGCCGGGGGAGGCGATGACCACGGCGCCGACGTCGTCCGACGCCAGCGCCGAGGCCGTGTCCGTGTACGCGGTGCAGCCGTCGATGCCGTCGGCGAGCCCTTTGGCCCGCTCGGCGTCGATGTCCACGACCGCGCTCACCCGCGCCCCGCTGATGACCTCGGTGATCCGGCGGACATGGTCGGCCCCCATCCGGCCGGTGCCGATGACGGCGACCCCGAGTGTTCCGTGCTGGGTCATGTGGTCGGTGGTCCCTTCGCTGGTTCAGGTGCCGCGGCGGCGGAGGTCAGGAGGTTCCGTCGGGGGAGGCCGGTGCCGGTGCCGCCGTCGGGGCACGGAGGTCCTCCGCCTCAGGGAGCTCCTCGACGTCGACCCCGCGCACTTGAGCCAACTCGTGCTTGAGCGCGGCGAGTTCGGCTCCGCCCGCCATATGGTTGGTGAGTTCCTCCAGGCTCACCTCGCCGCGGTCGGCGCTGAGTTCGAGCGTGCCGAGCCGCAGCACGCTGAAGTGGTCGCCGACCATGTAGGCGTGGTGCGGGTTGTGGGTGATGAAGATGACGCCGAGACCGCGGTCGCGGGCGGCGGCGATGTACTTCAGCACGACACCGGACTGTTTGACGCCGAGCGCGGCGGTCGGTTCGTCGAGGATGAGGACGCGGGCGCCGAAGTAGACCGCGCGGGCGATGGCCACGGACTGGCGCTGGCCGCCGGAGAGCGTGCCGATCGGCTGGTCGAGGTCGTCGAGGACGATGCCCATGTTGCGCAGTTCCTCGTCGGCGGTCCGCTTCATCCGCGCGATGTCGAGACGGCGTACGGGCCAGGGTCCCTTCGTCATCTCGGAGCCGAGGAAGAAGTTCCGCCACACCGGCATCAGCGGCACGGTCGCGAGGTCCTGGTAGACGGTGGCGATGCCCTTGGCGAGGGCCTCGCGCGGGGTGCCGAAGCGCACCGCCGTGCCGTCCACCAGGAACTCGCCCTCGCTGTGCCGGTGCAGCCCCGAGATGATTTTGATGAGGGTGGACTTGCCGGCGCCGTTGTCGCCGAGGACGCAGGTCACCCGGCCGGGGCGGACGGCCAGCGAGACGCCGTGCAGGGCGCGGATGTTGCCGTACGACTTGCCGGCGCCGCGCAGTTCCACGATCGCCGCGGTGCCGTCCCCGGGCGGGGCGTCCGGGAGAACGGCGCCCGCGGTTCCGGATCCGTTGGTTGTCATGGGTCGGTTCACCTCCGGGTCGCCGTGCGGCGGACCCACAGATTGATGAGCGTGGCGCCGAGCAGCATCACGCCGAGGAAGGCCTTGAACCAGTCGGGGTTCCAGCCGGCGTAGACGATGCCCTGGTTCACCATGCCGAACATGAAGGCGCCGAAGACCGGGCCGATCGCGGAGCCGTAGCCGCCGGTGAGCAGACAGCCGCCGATCACCGCCGCGGCGATGTAGATCAGCTCCTGGCCGACGCCCTCGCCCGACTGCACCGTGTTGAACGAGAACAGCTGGTGCATCCCGACGAACCAGGCGCCGAAGCCGACCGTCATGAACAGCGTGATCTTGGTGAAGTTCACCGGCACGCCGACCGCGCGGGCACTGTCCTGACTGCCGCCGACCGCGAAGACCCAGTTGCCGTACTTGGTGCGCAGCAGCACCCAGGTGGCCAGCGCCGCGAAGACCAGCCACCACACGACGGTGATCTTCACCTGGACGCCGCCGACGTCGAAGGACGAGGCGAAGACCTTCCTCGCCTGGCCGAAACCGTCCATGTCGCTGATGTCGTCGGTGGCGACGTTGCCGGTGACCAGCTTGGTGACGGCGAGGTTCACGCCCTGCAGGATCAGGAAGGTCCCGAGGGTCACCAGGAAGCTGGGCAGCCCGGTGCGGATCATCATCCAGCCGTTGAACGCCCCGATCGCGAGGGAGACGACGAGCGCGACGATCACACCGGCCCAGACGTTCATGGTCAGTTGGTAGCTGAGCATGCTCGCCGTCAGCGCCGAGGCGATCACCGCGACACCCGCGGACAGGTCGAACTCGCCGCCGATCATCAGCAGCGCCACGGGCAGCGCCATGATCCCGATCGTCGACGACTGGTAGAGCACGGTCGCCATCGAACTGCCGGAGCGTACCGACGGCGCCGCGATCAGGAAGAAGACGAAGACGGCGACGGCGCCGAGGAACACCCCGACCTCGGGCCGGGCGAGCAGTCGCAGCGCCAGGGAGCGCTGCGCCGTCCGCCCGTCGGTCTTCCGGGGGCCGGGAGCCGGCGGTGCGGTCACCGCCGGACCGGCCTGTTGGGCCATGCCCATCACCGGGTGCCCTTCGAGGCGAACTTGGCGACGGTGTCGACGTTGCTCTTGTCGACGAAGGCGGGACCGGTCAGGACCGGCTGCTCCCCACCACCGCTGTAATTGCCGTTGTTCTTGTAGAGCCACAGCGAGTCGATCGCCAAGTAGCCCTGCAGGTAGGGCTGCTGGTCGACGGCGAACTCGATGGTCCCCTTGCTGATGGCGCCGGTGAGGTCCTTGTTGAGGTCGAACGTGGCGATCTTCGCCTTGCTCCCGGCGTCACCGATCGACTGCACCGAGGTCAGGGCGTACGGGGCGCCGAGCGTGACGACGTAGTCGATCGCCTTGTCCTGCTTGAGCTTCGCGGTGATCGTGGACTTCACGGACGGCATGTCGGTGCCGTTGACGTACAGGTTCTCGGTGGAGCCGCTGAAGGTCTTCTTCACGCCGTCGCAGCGCTGGGTGAGGCCGATGTTGCCCTGTTCCTGGACCACACAGACGACCTTCTTGGCCCCTTCCGAGTTGAGCCGCTTGCCGAGCGCCTCGCCCGCGACCGTCTCGTCCTGGCCGAAGAACTCCGTCAGTCCGAGCTTCTTCCAGTCGCTCAGACCCGAGTTGAGCCCCACGACGGGTATCCCGGCCGAAGTCGCCTTGCTCACCACGTCCTTCATGGCGTCCGGTTTGGCCAGGGTGATCGCGATGCCGTCGACCTTCTGGTCGATCGCGTTCTGGACCAGGTTGGCCTGAGCGCCCGCGCTGGGGTCGGCGGAGTAGACGAGCCTGATGTTGTCCTTGGCGGCGGCGGCATCGGCGCCCTTGCGGACGATGTCCCAGAACGTGTCGCCGGGCGCCTGATGGGTCACCAGGGCGACCGTCATTCGGGGCGTGTTCGCCTTGCCCGCGGCGGCACCGTCCCCGTTGTCCTCGGACTTCTTCCCGCCCGAGCTGCTGGAGCAGCCGGCGGCGAGCAGTGCGGACGCCGCGGCCAGGGCCACGAGGGGGGCGATTCTCCGGGAACGGGGGTGGAACGTGCGATCCATCTTTCCAGCACCTCACTGTGCGACCGGGGGAAAGGGAACGGGACGGCGCGGGGCGCGGGGCCCGTGCGGGACCCGGACGGCAGGTCCGGGCGTGACGCGTTGATGCGGCGGATTCGTTGGGACGGGATACAAGTCCCTGTCGCACCCCCGTGTCAATACTTTGTTAAGACATCATTTCAGGAGCAGGTCCGAATGTCCGTACAAAGTCTTGACAGAGGGGAGCCGGGAGTCCTACACCTAAGGGGCACCGGGCGCCCCGTTGCCCACATCCCCCGCATCAGGAGCGTCACGCATGCCTGAGTCCGCTCTACCCCGGGTCGTCGCCGCCGAGTCCGCAGAAGCCTTCGACCTCATCACCATGGGACGCATCGGCGTCGACCTCTATCCGCTGCAGACGGGTGTGCCGATCGCCCAGGTCGACTCCTTCGGAAAGTTCCTCGGCGGCTCGGCCGCCAATGTCGCCGTCGCCGCCGCTCGCCTGGGCCGGTCCACCGCGGTGATCACCCGGACCGGGCAGGATCCCTTCGGCTCTTATCTCCACCAGGAACTCAAGGAGTTCGGCGTCGACGACCGCTGGGTCACCCCCGTCGCCGCGTACCCGACACCGGTCACGTTCTGCGAGCTCTTCCCGCCGGACGACTTCCCGCTGTACTTCTACCGGCAGCCCAAGGCGCCGGACCTGGAGATCCGCACCGACGAGCTGGACTACTTCGCCATCCGCGCGGCCCGCATCTTCTGGATCACCGGGACCGGCCTGAGCGAGGAACCCAGCCGCTCGGCCACCCTCGCCGCGCTGAAAGCCCGGGCCAGGACCGGCATCACGGTCTTCGACCTCGACTGGCGCCCGATGTTCTGGAACAGCCGCGGAGCGGAGACGGCCCGCCCGTACTACGCCGAGGCCCTGCGCCACGCCACGGTCGCCGTCGGCAACCTCGACGAATGCGAGATCGCCACCGGAGTACGCGAACCACGGGCCTGCGCCGAGGCCCTCCTCGACGCGGGAGCCGAACTCGCCGTCGTCAAACAGGGCCCCAGGGGTGTGCTGGCCGTCCACCGCGACGGCACCGAGGCCGAGGTCCCGCCGGTGCCGGTGGACGTCGTCAACGGCCTCGGAGCGGGCGACGCGTTCGGCGGGTCCCTCTGCCACGGCCTGCTGTCCGGCTGGGAGCTGGAGCGGACGGTCCGGTACGCCAACGCCGCCGGCGCGCTCGTCGCCTCCCGCCTCGCATGCTCCTCCGCGATGCCGACCGGGTCCGAGGTCGAGAACCTCCTCGCGCGCGCCTGACCGGGCTGACCGACGCCACCCCTGAACGGAGCCTGACTTGAGTATCAGCATCCCCGACCTCGTCGCGGTGCGCGCCCGGCATCCGGAGGCCATCGCCGAGGCGGCCGCCCGCCGGGTCCGCCGCCCGCTGATCGGCGACACCGGCCGCCTGATGATCGTGGCCGCCGACCACCCGGCCCGCGGCGCGCTCGGCGTCGGCGACCACCGGCTCGCCATGGCCAACCGCGCCGACCTCCTCGAACGGCTCTGCGTGGCACTGTCCCGGCCCGGCGTCGACGGGGTGCTCGCGACCGCCGACATCCTGGAGGACCTGCTGCTCCTCGGCGTCCTGGAGAGGAAGGTCGTGATGGGCTCCATGAACCGCGGCGGGCTCGCCGGCGCCTCCTTCGAGATGGACGACCGCTTCACCGGCCACCGCGCCGAGGACATCGACCGGCTCCGCTTCGACGCCGGAAAACTGCTGCTGCGCATCGACTACGACGACCCCGGCTCCCTCACGACTCTGGAGAACACCGCCCGCGCCGTCGACGCGATGGCGGCACACCGACTGCCCCTGTTCGTCGAGCCGTTCATATCCCACCGCGACAAGGCCACGGGGGCGGTCCGCAACGACCTGAGCGCCGAAGCCGTCACCCGGTCCATCGCCATCGCCTCCGGCCTCGGCGGAACCTCCGCGTACACCTGGCTCAAACTGCCCGTCACCAGTGACCCCGACGACATGGCCGAGGTACTGGAAGCGTCCACGCTGCCCGCCGTGCTGCTCGGCGGGGAGGTCGGCACGGACCAGGAAGGGGCGTACGAGAGATGGCGCAAGGCGCTGCGACTGCCCACCGTGCAGGGAATGGTCGTAGGCCGCTCCCTGCTCTACCCCGCCGAAGGCGACGTGGAAACCGCGGTGGACACCGCGGTCGCCCTCCTCTGACCCCGTTGCGCAGCCGAACGGACAGCGGAGCCGGCTCCCCGCCCCTCGCATCACCCGGGATCCCCACACCGCCCGTTACTCCGCCCCCGGGGTCCGGGCCGGCCCTACAACCTTCTTTCGCCCCCTCCGCCCCTACCCGACCCGTACCTGGGGCTCCGCCCCAGACCCCGCTCCTCAAACGCCGGAGGGGCTGAGACTGCCGTCCGCCGGAGGGGCTGAGATTGCCGACCGGCGGAGGGGCTGAAAAGGGGAGACGCACCCGCAGCCGAAATGCGGCCGGAGGGGCCGTGCCGGTACATCCCTGATGTCCGTCGCTTACGTTCGGATCGAGCAGCGGCTCCCTCATGCACTCACGTCTGATCCAGCGGCGACGGACTGGGATGTACCGGCACGGCCCCGACCCACCCACCGGACCCGAACCGGACCCGAACCCGACCCGAACCCACCCCCGTAGAGGAGCCAGCCGATGACCACCACGCACCACCTGCCCGCCGGCAAGGCCCGCACCGACGCCTACGCCGTCGAGGTCACCCCCGCGACGGCAGGCTGGGGTCACGCCGGCCTGCGGGTGCTGGAGCTGGCGCCCGGCGGGAGGCACGTCCTCGACACCGGCGACGGCGAGTGGATCGTGCTCCCGCTGGCGGGTGCCTGCACCGTCGCCGTCGACGGCGAGACCTTCCGGCTGACCGGCCGGGCGAGCGTGTTCGCCGGGGTCACCGACTTCGCGTACCTCCCCCGCGACGCCGAGGTTTCGATCACCTCCCGCGACGGCGGCAGGTTCGCGCTCACCGGCGCCCGCTGCACCCGCAGGCTGCCCGCCCGCCACGCGCCCGCCTCCTCCGTACCGGTCGAACTGCGCGGCACCGGCGCCTGCTCCCGTCAGGTCAACAACTTCGGCGCGGCAGGAGTCTTCGACTGCGAGAACCTCATCGCCGTCGAGGTGATCACACCGGCCGGCAACTGGTCCTCCTTCCCGCCGCACAAGCACGACGAGCACCACCCCGGCGAGGAGTCCGAGCTGGAGGAGATCTACTACTTCGAGTTCACCGCCCACGAGGGCACCCCCGGCCTCGGCTACCAGCGCGTCTCGCCCTCCGGGAACGGCACCGGCACGGACGTCCTCGCCGAGGTGCGCGACGGCGACGTCGTCCTCATCCCGGACGGCTGGCACGGCCCCTCCATGGCCGTGCCGGGCCACGACATGTACTACCTCAACGTCATGGCGGGCCCCGACCCCGACCGCGCCTGGCTGATCCGCGACCACCCCGACCACGCCTGGATCCGCACCACATGGCCCGAGCAGCCCGTCGACCCCCGACTGCCCCTCTACACCGCCCCCGAGAGGTCATGATGAGCCCGACGACCCGCCGTCTGACGACAGCCCAGGCCCTGGTGCGCTTCCTGTCGGCGCAGTACAGCGAGCGCGACGGCGTACGCCACCGGCTCATCACCGGCACCTGGGGAATCTTCGGCCACGGCAACGTGGCGGGGATCGGCCAGGCGCTCCTCGAGGCAGGCGAGGACGCCATGCCGTTCCACCAGGGCCGCAACGAACAGGCCATGGTGCACGCGGCGGTCGGCCACGCCCGCCACCTCAACCGCCTCTCCGCCCAGGCCGTGACCACGTCCATCGGCCCCGGCGCCACCAACCTCGTCACCGGCGCGGCCCTCGCGACGATCAACCGCCTCCCCGTGCTCCTGCTGCCCGGCGACTACTTCGCGACGCGCCCCGCCGACCCGCTGCTCCAGCAACTGGAGCACCCCGTCGAGGCCGACGTCTCCGTCAACGACACCCTGCGCCCCGTGTCGAGGTACTTCGACCGTGTCACGCGCCCGGAGACGCTGATCCCGTCCGCGCTGAACGCGATGCGGGTCCTCGCCGACCCGGCCGAGACCGGCGCGGTCACCCTCGCCCTGCCGCAGGACGTGCAGGCGGAGGCGTACGACTGGCCCGAGGAGTTCTTCGCCGAACGCGTCTGGCCCGTACGCCGTCCCGCGCCGGACCCGGTCGAACTCGCCGCCGCCGTCCGGGCGATCCGCGCCGCGCGGCGCCCGCTGATCGTCGCCGGAGGGGGAGTTCACCACAGCGAGGCGGAGGAAGCGCTCAAGGCGCTGGTGGACACCACCGGCATCCCGGTCGCCTCGACCCAGGCCGGCAAGGGATCGCTGCGCCACGACCACCCGGCCGACCTCGGCGGCATCGGTCACACGGGGACCGCCGTCTGCGACGACATGGCCCGCACCGCAGACCTGATCATCGGCGTCGGCACCCGGTACAGCGACTTCACCACCGCCTCCACCACGCTGTTCCAGGAGGCGGGCGTGCGGTTCGTCAACCTCAACATCACGGCCTTCGACGCCCACAAACTGGCCGCCCGCACCCTGGTCGCGGACGCCCGGACCGGCCTCAGGGCCCTCACGGAGGCGCTGTCCGGCCATCGCGTCGACCCGGCCTACGAGGCCGAGTACCGCGCGGGCGGGGCGCGTTGGGACGCGGTGGTCGAGGCGGCCTTCGCGGCGGACGACTCCGCGGTGCCCACCCAGACCCAGGTCCTCGGCGCTCTCGACGCGGTCGTCGGCGACGACGACGTGATCATCAACGCGGCCGGTTCGCTCCCGGGCGACCTGCACAAACTGTGGCGGGCGCGCAGTCCGCGCCAGTACCACCTCGAGTACGGCTACTCCTGCATGGGCTACGAGATCCCGGCCGGCATCGGCGTCCAACTGGCCGCCCCGGGCACGCCGGTCTGGTCGCTCGTCGGCGACGGCACGTATCTGATGATGCCGACCGAGATCGTCACCGCCGTCCAGGAGGGCCTACCCGTCAACCTGGTCCTGATCCAGAACCACGGATACGCCTCCATCGGCGGCCTGTCCGAGGAGACCGGCGGCGAACGCTTCGGCACCGCCTACCGCTACCGGGCCGCCGACGGGACCTTCACCGGAGACCCGCTCCCCGTCGACCTCGCCGCCAACGCCGCGAGCCTGGGCATGGACGTCATCCGCGCCAAGACCGTACGGGAACTGCGCGACGCGCTCGCCGCGGCGCGTGCCTCGGACCGGCCGACCTGCGTCCATGTCGAGACCGACCCGGCGCCCACCTCGCCGCCCGCCGCGGCCTGGTGGGACGTCCCGGTCGCCGAGGTCGCCTCCCGCGAGGCCGCGTCGGACGCCCGCGAACGGTACGACGGTCATGCCGCCGACCGCCGGCGCCACCTCTGACCTCTCCCGCCGCCCAGGAACGGCGTTCGGCGCGGGGGCTCCCCGGCCTCGCGTGCCGACCGTCTCCGGGGCCGACCGTCAGGACGATGCGATGGCACAGGTTCCCGACCGCCGGAGCGCCCGATCGACAGGGGTGCCGGCCGCCCCGCCCGAGGGCCTCGACCTCGACCTCCTGCTCGACCGCAGCAGCCCTGTCCCGCTCTACTACCAGCTGGCGCGGCAGTTGGAGACCGCCATCGAGCGCGGCGTGCTCGTCTCCGGGAGTCTGCTGGGCAACGAGGCGAAGCTCGCGGCCCGGCTCGGCCTGTCCCGGCCCACGGTCCGCCAGGCCATCCAGACCCTCGTCGACAAGGGGCTCCTGGTCCGCCGTCGCGGCGTGGGCACGCAGATCGTGCACAGCCGGTTCAAACGCCCACTGGAACTGAGCAGCCTCTACGACGACTTGGAGAAGGCCGGGCAGAGCCCGACGACCCGCGTGCGGCACAACGCCCTCGAACCGGCGTCCCCCGAGGCCGCCGTCGCGCTCGGCATAGCGGAGGGCAGCGGCGTGCACCGCCTGGAGCGGCTGCGGCTCACCCACGGCCGGCCCGTGGCCGCTCTGCGCAACTACATCCCGGAGGGGCTGCTCGACGTCGACACCGTCCGGCTGGAGTCGACCGGCCTCTACCGGATGATGCGCGCCGCCGGTATCACCCTGCACAGCGCCCGCCAGTCCGTCGGCGCCCGCTCCGCCACGGCGCAGGAGGCCGGCCTCCTCGACGAGCCCGTGGGCGCGGCCCTGCTCACCATGCGGCGCACGGCCTACGACGACACCGGCCGCGCCGTCGAGTACGGCACCCACATCTACCGCGCGACGCGCTACGCCTTCGAATTCCAGCTGCTCGTCCGCCCATGAGACTTCGGCACCTGTGAAGCGGGCCCACCACGCGGCCCGTGAACCCGCTTCACCGGGCCGTTCGTGACCCGGGCTCACAGGGCCCCAACTGGAGCTTCCCGGAGCGGGCTTCAGGTTCGGCGCTTCCCGGAGCGGGCCCCGACCGGAGCCTTCCGGAGCGGGCTTCCGGAGCGGGCTTCCGGGGCGGACCTTCCCGGAGCGGGCCCCGGCCCGGGTCCGCCCTGGACGCCCCGGATCACTCGGCCCCGAGCGTCACCCAGCCGCCCGACTCCGCGGAGCGCGCCATCGCGTCCAGCGCGGTCGCGCTGCGGACCGCGTCGACCAGCGTCGCACCGTACGGCGTGTTGTCGGCGACGGACCGCAGGAAGGTGTGCGCCTCGACGACCTTGAGATCGTCGTAGCCCATGCTGTTCGCCGCTCCCGGCTGGAAGGCGGCGTAGTCCCCGGCCCCCGGACCGACGTACACGGTGCTGACCGGCTGGTCCTGGTACGTCGTGCCCCGGCTGACCCTCAGCTCGCCCATGCGACGGAAGTCCCAGAACACGGCGCCCCTGGTGCCGTGGATCTCGAAGCCGTAGTTGTTCTGCTCGCCCACCGAGACCCGGCACGCCTCCAGGACACCGCGCGCACCGGAGGCGAAGCGCAGCAGGCAGTTGACGTAGTCCTCGTTCTCCACGGGGGCCGGCTCGCCGCCCGTCGCGCGCGCGTGGCCCGCGGTCGCGCCGGCCGGGCGGGCCCGGAGGGGGAGGAAGACGGCCGTGTCCGCCGCCAGTGCGTCGATCTCGCCCAGAAGGAAACGGGCGAGGTCGACGCCGTGGGAGGCCAGGTCGCCGAGGACTCCGCTGCCGCCCCGCTCCCGCTCGTAGCGCCAGGTCAGCGCGCCCTCCGGATGCGCCGCGTAGTCACTGAGGAGACGGACGCGCGCGTGGGTGACGTCGCCGATGTCGCCGGAGGCGATCAGTTCGCGGGCGGCCACGACGGCGGGCGCGTTCCGGTAGTTGAAGCCGACCGTGCCCCGGACACCGGCCCTGGCCACCGCGTCCGCCACGGCCCGGGCGTCGCCGGCGGTCAGGCCCACCGGCTTCTCGATCCAGATGTGTTTGCCGGCCTCGGCCATGGCCACACCGATCTCACGGTGCAGGAAGTTCGGCGCGGCGATGCTCACGGCCTCGACGCGCGGGTCGGCGGCGATCTCACGCCAGTCGCGCACGGCGGTGGCGAAGCCGTACCGCGCGGCGGCCTCCTCGGCCCGGCCCGGCACCTCGTCGGCGACGGCGACCGGTTCGGGCCGCAGCGCGAGGTCCGGGAAGTGGTGGGGCACGCGGGCGTACGCCTGGGTGTGCACCCGTCCCATCCAGCCGAACCCCACGACGGCGACACCGAGCGTACGCACCATGACTGCCCTTCTTTGGACCGGTCCAACTGCCTCTCGATTCAGATTGAAGCCCACATAAGGACGCGTCAACCCCTTTGACAGGCTCACCAACCCTGTGGAACGGTCCAGAGGTGGAACGGTCCAGGTCATGAGAGCTCCGACGATTCGCGACGTCGCGGAACGAGCCGGAGTGTCGAAGTCGCTCGTCTCGCTCGTCCTGCGCGGCTCGGACCAGGTCCGCGAAGAGAAGCGGCAGGCGGTGCTGGCCGCCGTCGAGGAGCTCGGCTACCGGACCAACGCCGCGGCGCGCAGCCTCAGTGAGCGGCGCACCCGAACGGTCGGCGTGCTCCTCAACGACATGCGCAACCCCTGGTTCGTGGAACTGCTCGACGGGCTCAACTCCCGGCTGCACGACGCCGGTCTGCACATGCTGCTCGCCGACGGCCACCTCAACCGACGGCTCGGCGAGGACCTCACCCGGACCTTCCTGGACCTGCGCGTCGACGGTCTGATCGCCGTCGGCACCCTCCCGGCCTCCGAAGCGCTGCGCACGGCCGCCGGACGGATTCCGACCGTCGTCGCGGGCGCCCGGGAGCCCGAGCTGTCCGGCGTCGACATCGTCGCGGGCGACGACGAGCACGGCGCCCGCCTCGCCACCGAACACCTCGTGGGCCTCGGCCACCGGCGCATCGCGCACATCGCGGGCCATGGAAGGGCGGGCACGCTGCGCCGGCGCGGCTTCGAGGCGGTCATGCGCGAGCACGGACTGACCGGGACGGCCGTCGTCGAGCAGGGCGACCTGACCGAGGAGGGCGGCTACCGGGCGACGGTACGGCTGCTCAGCGCGCCCGAACGCCCCACCGCCGTCTTCGCGTTCAACGACATCGCCGCGATCGGCGCCCTCTCGGCCGCCGAGGAACTGGGCCACCGGGTGCCGCGCGACCTCTCCCTGGTCGGGTACGACAACACCTACCTCGCGCGCCTTCGCCACGTGTGGCTCACCACCGTGGACAACGCCGGCCAGGACATCGGCCGCCGCGCCGCGCATCGTCTGCTGGACCGTATCGAGGACCCCGCCCGCCCCGGCGAGGTCGTCCTCACCGCTCCGGCCCTCGAAGTCCGCGGCACGACGGGACCGCCGGGCGCCTAGGGCCGTCGATCGGATCAGGTCGCAGGGCGCGGACAGTGTCGCGGACGGGCGTGCCGGCCCCCACGTCCGCGGCATGATCCGGACGACAGCCCCAGGGTTCGCCGGCCGCATCCGCGGGTGTGCCGAGCAACCCCGTCAGCAGGGCGTCCGCGGCCGGAGCGAGCAGCCGCCCGCCGTCGGGCGCCGACTCCAGCCCGGCCACCAGCGCGAGACAGATGTCCGCGGCCTCGGCAGGCTCGACACCGGCCGGTGACCGGGCTCCCGTGTCCGCCGCGGTGAACAGCGCGATCAGCAGCCCCCGCAGATCACCGGTGAACGCGTGGCAGATGTCGCCGAACAACCGGGCCTTCTCGTCGAGGAGTTCGGCGGTGTGGGGGGAGTCCCCGGCCAGACCGCGCGCCAGGTCGAGCTTGGCGGCCAGGACGCCCCGGACGCGTTCGGCGTACGGGGCGTCCTCGGCGCCGGCCGCCCGGCGGGCCCGTAGGAGCGCCCGCTCGTGCAGGCGCCCGGCGAGGCGCCGGAAGGCGTCGTCCTTGCCGTGGACGTACTGGTAGACCGCCGACCGGGACACCCCCATGGCGGAGGCGATGTCGTCCATCGTCGTGCGCCGCACGCCGTACCGGGTCAGGCAGACGTAGGCGGCGTCGAGGACCTCGTCCAGCCGGTCACCGGGCATCGCTGGGACCGGCCGGGCTTCGCGGGCCGGGGCGTGTCATGGCTCAGGCCAGCTTCTTGAGCAGTTCCACGGCGAGCGGGGCCGACGAGGCCGGGTTCTGGCCGGTGACGAGGTTGCGGTCGACGACCACCTTCGGGGCCCACGGCTCGCCCTCCTGGAAGTCCACGCCCGCCTCGACGAGCCGGTCCTGGAGCAGCCACTTGGCCCGGTCGGCGAGACCGGCCTGGGTCTCCTCGGCATTCGTGAACGCCGAGATCCGGTAGCCCGCGAAGGAGTTGGAGCCGTCCTCCCGGGTGGCGGCCAGCAGCGCCGCCGGGCCGTGGCACACCACACCGAGCGGCTTGCCCGACTCCAGCGCGAGGGTGAGCAGCCTGCCGGAGTCGGCGTCGGCCGAGAGGTCCTCCATCGGGCCGTGGCCGCCCGGGTAGAAGACGGCGGCGTAGTCGTCGAGGTTCACCTCCGACAGCTTGAGCGGCTGCTGGAGCTCGGTCATGGACGCGAGGGTGCGGGCGACCTTGTCGGCGCCTTCCTGGCCGCCGTTGTAGTCGGGAGCCAGGCTCCCCTTGTCCACGGTCGGCACGACGCCGCCCGGGGTGGCGACGACGACGTCGTGCCCGGCCGCCTTGAAGGCCTCGTACGGTGCCGCGGCCTCCTCGGCCCAGAAGCCGGTCGGGTGCAGGGTGCCGTCGGCGAGCGTCCAGTGGTCGGCGCCGGTCAAAACGAAAAGGATCTTCGACATGGTGCGTTTCTCCGAGGGTGCGGGCCCGGACGGACCGGGGAGGGATCTTGGCCGTACGCCCTGACGTTCTGTGCGCGGATCGTCGGGGCGGCGATGTCTTCGACCGTATGCGCGCCGGACATAGGTGACCAATAGGGAACCCGCTCGCAGCCATAGGCCATCCGATGGGGGCGCGGGAATACCCGCCGGCCGCGGCGGCGGCCGGGGCCCGCGACCGCCTAGCGGGGCACGGACGCGCGCCGCTCCAGGACCCGCAGCGCCTGCTCGGCCCAGTCGATGATCGCCTGCTCGAAGGCGCGTCCCCCCAGGAGAGTGAGATACGGGCCGACGCGCTCGGCCCCGGCGAGGTACTCCTCCTCGGTACGGCCGTCGAGGAGGCGGGCGCCGATCCGGTCGTAGTGCGCCAGCTTGGCGCGCGCCGACTCCAGCCGCTCGGCGATCGCCGCCCGGACGGCGTCGGCGTCCCCCTCGTCGAGGGCGTACACCTTGACCATCAGCTCGTCGCGGATCGCGGTGGGCCTGGCGGGACCGGCGGTGAAGGCGGCCAGGGTGCCGAGGCCGGCCTCGGTCAGGGAGAAGACCCGTTTGTTGGGCCGGCGTTCCTGCCGCACGAGCCGGGCCTCGATGAGCCCGTCCGACTCCATGCGGTCGAGTTCCCGGTACAGCTGCTGCGGGGTCGCCATCCAGAAGTTGGCCACCGAGGCGTCGAACCCCTTGGCCAGGTCGTAGCCCGACGCCTCGCCCTCCAGGAGCGCGGCCAGAACTGCGTTGCGCAATGCCATCCTCCAAGGCTAGACGGCATGCACCCGCACGACTAATCTGATCCGCACCTAATCAATTAGTTGAGTATGAGAGGTGGGCGCGATGAACTCCTTCCGCAAGGCCGTGGAGGCCGGGGACCTCGGCGCGGTCGAGGAGCTGCTGGCCGACGACGTCGTGTTCACCAGCCCGGTCGCCTTCAAGCCCTACCCGGGCAAGGCGATCACCGCGGCCATCCTGCGCGGCGTCTGGCGCGTCTTCACCGATTTCCGCTACGTGCGCGAGATCGCCGGCGCCGACGGCCGTGACCACGCGCTGGTCTTCACCGCGAAGGTGGGCGACAAGGAGATCAACGGCTGCGACTTCCTGCACTTCGACGAGGACGGACTCATCGACGAATTCACCGTGATGGTGCGTCCGTTGACGGCCGCGCAGGCGCTCTCCGAGGCGATGGGAGCGCAGTTCGAGCAGATCTCCCGCGAAGCGGCCGGCGCCTGAGGTCTCTGCCCCCGCGCTGTTTGAACCGACTCCCTCCGGCTACCCGGCCGTTGTGACGACGACGACTTCCCAGCAGGAGCTCTTCCGGTTCCTCGAGGACCGCTTCGCCTGCGCACAGGCCTGCGCCGACTGCGCGCTGGCCTGTGCGCTGGGCGCGAGCCTCATGGATCCGGACGGGCCGAAGGAACACGACCTCGCGCGGCGCAAGGGCATCCAGTGCGCGGAGGCGTGCGAGGCGACCTGCCATGTCCTGTCCGGGCAGCCGGAGCAGAGCGAGCGGCGCATCCGCGCCCAGCTGGAGTGGTGCCGTGATGTCTGCCTGGAGTGCGCGGACGTCTTCGACAGGCACCCCGGCGCGGAGATCGCGGCGAAGACCAGTCGCACGTGCGCCCAGGCGTGCGCGGACTTCATCGCCACGTTGCGCTGAGGGCGCGGGCCCTCGGGTCCGGTCGACTCAGCTCAGTTCGGTTCGGCTCGGCTCGGCCAGACGAGCGGACGCCCGGCGCGGACGTTCCAGCGCCCCGCGCGTCCGCTGAACTCCGTGACGGTGAGCGGCGGCACGTCCACACGCCAGAACGCCGACTCCGGCGCCCCCAACACCCGTACCACCAGGGCCCGTACGACCTCCGGCTCCACGACCGCGACGGTGCGGCCCCCGTACTCCGCCGCCGAGTCCAGGCGCTCCGCGACCCGGTCGCAGAACGCCCGCACCGACTCCCCGTCGTGCGGTGCCGACGCCGGATCGGCGAGCCACCGGGCCACCGCCTCCGGTTCCTTCGCGCTCACCTCGGCCAGGGTCGCACCGCACCAGCGGCCCACGTCCAGACCGGCCAACTCCGGTGCGTCGACGCCGTCGTCGAGCCCGAGGGCTTCCGCGGTCTGCTGGCACCGCGCGGTGGGGGAGACCCACAGCCGGCCCCCGGCGGGCACGGCGCCCGCAGCGGCCGCCGTCCGGGCGGCCCGCAGGCCCGCGGCGTCCACCGGAGACCCGTCGTCGAAGCGGGCCTCACGCAGCGCCTCGCTGATCGCCGCGGAGATCAAGATCACTCGGCTCGTCATGCCATCACTCTCATACGTTCCTCATACGTTCTGGACCGTGCCCGGAGGCAAATACCTGATCCGGCAGGGCGGTTGCCGTGCTGCCCGGCGCACGGGGCGCACATGGTGCGGGGCGTGCGCGCCCTTGGCCGGGACCCGGCTTCGCGGTACGGTCGCGTGGATATTGACGACGGTTCGGCGGAAGCCCGGTGGAAATCCGGCACGGTCGCGCCACTGTAAGCCCAGCACACGTCGCTCCGGCCAGGGGTGATGGGTCGGGCCAAGTCAGACCCGTGGCTGTCGTCCTGTGCACCACCGAGATGGGACGCGAGTTCCCCAGGAGGTTCTGCCCCATGGCGCAGTCCGTCGCTCAGCCGACCGTCACCCCCACCGTCGTTCCCGCCAAGCTGCCGATCGGGTCGATCGTCCCCTGGGCGGCCTTCTTCGGCATCCTGATGCTGGTCCTGCTCTACTTCGTCGGCGCCGAACAGGGCGCCACCTCCCTCGTGTCGGGCGAGAACGTCCACGAGTGGGTCCACGACGCCCGCCACCTGCTCGGTTTCCCCTGCCACTGACGGCGACGAGGAACGCGCGGGCGGGCCCCGCCCGGACCGGCACCTGCCGGGCTCCGCCTCCCGCGGCGGCGCCCGGCCCCGGACGCGCCATTGACGGACCGCGGGCGGGTCCGGACGATGGCGTCCCTGCGGTTCTGCTGCGTGTGCGGGCCGTTCTCTCCGCCGGAGAGAACCTGGGGATCTGCGTCACGGCCCTGCTCCCGCTGACCTCGGCCGTGCTGGGCGCTCTCGACGCCGCGAGCGGCAAGGCGCTCTCCGCGGCCACGCTCGCGACCCTCGCCCTGCCGGCCGGCGGCCTGCTGGGCAGCAGGCGGCAGGTCGGGGAGTTGGCGGCCGAGGTACGGGCGCGTGCCGCCGGAGACGTCTCGTTCATCGGTGTGGTGTCCGGCTCGACGAGTCGCGGATGGCACGCTTCGCCGTCCGGGTGGGAAAGTTGACGACCACCCGGTCGGGCCGGGGGCCATCACAGATCCGAGGCGTCGATCCAACAAATCGTCGCTACCAGATCGGGAGCCTTGTCAGTCGCCTCGGCTGCCAGAAGTGCCCAATCCCGGCAGTCGGCCACGATCTGACCCCAGGACAACTGGCGGTCGATGTCCCAATCGATGCCCGGGCCGTGGCCTCCGAAGGCCCCGTTGTCCTGCCTGATCCGCCATACCTGGAAAGAGAGCACCGCCTGATCGTGAGCGGCAAGATCCTCGATGACTTCGGCAAGGTGAGCCGTCGGCCATGCCGGATCCAGGTTGTCCAGCGAGGCCCGCAGTGCAGCGGCCCGAGGCGGGATCACGATCTCGCGGGCTCCGAGATCGGCCAGTGCCCAGCGAAGTGCCACTCCTTCGCTGTCGTCGGGGGCCTCGCCTCGCTGCCGGAAGGCTTCATAGGCTCGTTGAAGAGCCGGCACGGCACGCTGGATCTCCAGGTCCGCCAAGGCTTCGGCCGCCCATTGGCGGACGGTGGCGTTCTCGCTGTCCAGCAGGTCGACAAGCACGTCTCCCGGCCGCGTGTCCTTCAGCGCTGTGAAGACCTCGATGGCGCAGAGCTGCCCGAAGGCCCCGAGGTGAGGCGCTGCCGCGATCAGCTCGTCCAGCACCTCTGGCCCCATGGCGATCAGCGCATGCTGGGCATCTTCTGCCACCTCGCTCGAATCCGCATCGAGCTCGCCGACCCGCTGAGTGACCGTGCTGTCCATGGCCACGAAGTCTGGCTCATCTCATCCACCCCGACCACTCAATAGTCCAGACGCCTCGTGCCCGCGACAGATGCGAGCCCTCGGTCCAGCCCGCTGGGACTCTCGGCTCGCGAGCACCGAGTGGCACGTGGTGGACACTGTCAGCCACACGAAAGCGCAGGTGAAACCGGCCTACCGCAGCGACAGATACAGATATCCGTCTGCTCATCCGTCGGAAACTCAACCGGCACCCCGGCGCTCCGGACAGTCGATCAACAACGACTGCCGAAGGCTCCGCCCAACCAGAAGCCCAGGTCAACGCCTCCCCAGGGCCCTCGTGGGTTTAGCGCCGGTTTTTGTTCCGATGTTCCTCAACCCCCGTGCCGGCCGTCGTGCTGGGCGCCGGCGCCGGCGTCGATGTTCGGCGGGTTCGCGTCGTGCCGCTGTCCGTAGGCTCCGTCCCGACTTCTGGCGAGCTCCGGGTTCGGTTCCCTGTTGCTACTTCTTCTGCTGGGTGGTGTGCTCCTCGGAGCCCTGGCTCGTCGGTAGCAGGTACTGCAACTGCGTGTACCGCTGGGCGCAGGCCGTTCGTGCGATGGCCTCGGCGACCGCGTCGGCGAGCGGGCGGGATGATTCGCTCAGCAGGATGCGGGCCTTGTCGGTGAGGGCCACTTCGACGCCGCGTCGGTCGCCGCATGCGGAGTTCTTGGTGATCAGTCCCGAGTGCTGCAGGCAGGCCACCTGGTAGGTCAGCCGCGTCTTGGGGCGGCCCAGCAGTTCCGCGATCCGTGTCATCCGCAGGCTGGAGCCGGGCTGATCGGCGAGCAGGCACAGCACCAGGAACTCGTCGTGTGAGACCCCCGTCGCGTCCTTCACCCGCGAGCGGAGCTGCTGCTCGATCGTGCCGGCCGCGGCCAACAGCCGCATCCAGGAGCGCAGTTCGGCGGGCAGCAGCCCGGTGTCGTCTGACGGCTCGCGTTCGGGGTGATCGGCGGGGGCGGGAGAGTCGGCCATGGTGTCACAGTCTAACGGTTGTCCATTTTTGGATAACCCGCTAGCGTGCGAGCAGTCATCCAAATTTGGACTACCGGAGCGGCGCAGTCCCGGCGCTCCGGTCGCGGACGTGGCTTCCCCGCTCCTTCCTCCTCACCCCTTCTGGAGAACTCCCATGACCGTCGTCATCGAAACCGGCCTGTGGCAGCTGGATCCCGCCCGGTCCACCGTGGCCATCGCGCATCGGACCATGTGGGGCCTGGTCACGGTGAAGGGCGTCTTCGGCAGCGTCACGGGAGAGGGTGAGATCAGGACCGACGGGACCGCCCACGGCGTTGTCAGCGTGGACGCCACGTCCCTGGACACCAAGAACGCGAAGCGAGACGAGCACCTGCGCGGCAGCGACTTCTTCGACACCGGAAACCACCCGACCATCTCTTTCGCCGTCCACGACGCAGCGGTGCCCCAGAACGACACCGCCGAGATCACCGGCCAGTTGACCGTCCGGGGTGCCAGCAGCCCGCAGACGGTCACCGCCCACGTCGCCGCGTCGAGTGACGACACGATCGGCCTCGCCATGGAGTTCACCGTGGACCGGGAGCAGTTCGGGATGGGCTGGAACCAGCTGGGCATGATCCGCGGCCGGGCCACCGTCACTGCGACACTCACCTTCGCCCGTACGGTCGCCTGAAGAGCCGGTGGGCCCGCCCCCTGAGCCGGACACGCGCAAGGGTGGCAGTGGTCCGCCAGGACGGCACCCGGTTGGGTCCTCGGTCTTCCGGCCCGCTTCGACGGCTTCCAGCAACGCCCGGGTCCGTGAGCGCTTTTGGGCGCATACCACACGGACACCGGTCGGCGCGACCGGTGGAAGCGGGCGAGGCTGCGCTTCGGCAGACGGGGCTGCGCCCCTCGATCGACCTGCTGCGCGAGCTGATGGAGAGACCGGGGGCCGGGGTCCGGGTCGAGGTGCGATTCCTGCCGTTCGTGCCGGCCTTCGGGCTGGTGGTGCTCGATCCGCGGCGGCCGGGCGGCATCATCCACGTCGACATCTCCTCGCACAGTCCCGCGAGCGGGGACGCGGTGTTCACGCTGCGTCCGGATCGCGACGGGCCCTGGTTCGGGCATTTCCACGCCGAGTTCGAGCGGGTAGGGGAGTACGGCCGCCCGGCCGGGCCCTCCGACGGGTTCCCGGGCTGAGCTTCCCCGTCATCTGCATTCCCAATTTCTGAAACACGTTCTACGGTGTGCGCCGTCAGGTCGGGCTCGGGGAGGCAGGAGGCGCCGTGCATCTCGAATACACGCCGGAGCAGCAGCGGTTGCGCACCGAACTGCGGGTCTACTTCGCTGAGTTGGTACCGGACAACGCCTACGCTCGGTACGGCGATCCGGCGGCGCAGAAGCGGTTCTACCGCGAGACGATCCGTCGGCTCGGCACGGACGGCTGGCTTGGGGTGGGCTGGCCCAAGGAGTACGGCGGGCGAGGTCTGAGCCCGATGGAGCAGTTCATCTTCTTCGACGAGGCGGCGCAGGCCGGGGTGCCGCTGCCGCTGATGGCGCTCAACACCGTCGGGCCGACCATCATGCAGTTCGGAACGGAGGAGCAGAAGTCGTTCTTCCTGCCGAAGATCCTCTCCGGCGAGCTCGACTTCGCGATCGGCTACAGCGAGCCCGACGCCGGGACGGACCTCGCCGCGCTCCGGACCAAGGCCGTCCGGGAAGGCGACGAGGAGACCGGCCATTACACGGTCGACGGCCAGAAGATCTGGACGACCAACGGCGACACGGCCGACTGGGTGTGGCTCGCCGTCCGCACCGATCCGGAGGCCCCGCCCCACAAGGGCATCACCATGCTCCTCGTACCGACCTCCGACCCCGGCTACTCGTGCACCATCATCAACACGCTCGCCTCGCACGACACCACGGCGAGCTACTACGAGAACATCCGCGTCCCCGTCACGCGCCGGGTCGGCGAGGAGAACAAGGGCTGGCGGCTGATCACCAACCAGCTGAACCATGAGCGCGTCACCCTCGCGGCGCACGGCACCATGGCCATCCGCGCCCTGCACGACGTCCAGCGCTGGGCGATGGAGACCAAACTCGCCGACGGCCGCCGCGTCGTCGACCTGCCCTGGGTTCGCCGCCTCCTCGCCCGGACGCACACCAAACTGGACGCCATGAAACTCCTCAACTGGCGGATGGTGAACGCCGTCCAGGAGGGCACGCTCACCCCGCAGGACGCCTCCGCCGTCAAGGTGTACGGCTCCGAGGCGCGCCGGGACGCGTACGCCTGGCTGATGGAGATCGTCGCGGCCCCCGGTGTCCTCAAGGAGGGCTCCGCCGGGGCCGTCCTGCACGGCGAACTCGAACGCGGCTACCGGTCGGCGGTGATCTTCACGTTCGGCGGCGGGAACAACGAGATCCAGCGGGAGATCATCTCGTGGATCGGACTGGGGATGCCCCGGGTGCGGCGCTAGCGCGCTGTGACCACAGACGTTACTGAGGTTGTGGCCGTGGTGTCATCAAGGTGAGGCCGGTTTCGGCGAGACATCCGTCGATGAGGTTGCTGCGGTACTGGATCTGGCGGAGACCGTGCCGGAGCGTGCAGCAGTCGGCACAACAGAGCAACATTGTGGGTGGTCTTCTCCGCCTCGATGAACGCGTACACCTCGCTCATCGACCGCTCTCCTGCGCGAAGAAGACCGCCGCTTTTCGCAGCACCTCGATCGTCTCCCGCCTGCTCGGCGGCCAGCCTCCGCAGCCGGCGCAGCTCTTCACGCTCGACCGTTGTCAGCTCTCACGGCATCCCCTGCCCGCGGTCGACCGTGTCCTGCTTGACCCAGTTCCGCAGCCCCTCGGCACTGACCCCGAGCTCCCGGGCCACCTCGGTGACGGTCTTCCTTGAAGAATGCACGAGCGCGACCGCGTGCCGTTTGAACTCCTCCGTGTACCGCCTGCTGCGGTTGCTCTTACGTCCGATCGCGCGGACGATCTCGGAGAAGAATGGCTCGGCGAACAGTCGCCAATCCGGAAGGGTTCGCCGTTGCTGCCGGGCCTCCCAGGGCATGCCGATGTTCTCGTGTCTCTCACCTGGGCGGATGAGATCGTTTGGCGGGCGAGGGGCCCCAAGGGGGCGTGGTGACCGGCGTCGAGTCGGCTGGCCGGTGGTCAGGTGGTGGTCCTGAACTGCATGCGCAGGTAGGCGTCGAAGACGCGGGCGCCCAGCAGGCGCCGGATGTGGATGAGGGCCTTCGCGGCGGGGGTGACCACATAGCGGGCCTTGGGGTGGGCGGCGGTGACGGCGCGCTCTATGACCTCGGCCACGGTCTCGGGCGGTGCGGACAGGGCCTTCGAGTCGTACGACCGGGCCATCTGCTGTTCGGCGGCCGCGTTCAGCGCGGCGTACGGACCGGTCGGGGCGGCGGATTCCGCCAGGGTGTCCGCTGCGGTGTCGCCGAAGGAAGTGCGGATCAGACCGGGCTCGATCAGGCTGACCTTGACGCCGAAGGGCGCGACCTCGAAGCGCAGAGCGTCACTGAGGGCTTCCACCGCGTACTTGCTGGCGTGGTAGTAGCCGCCCACGGGGAAGACGATTCGTCCGCCCATCGAACCAACGTTGACGATCCGGCCCCGGCCCGCCTGGCGCATGCCCGGCAGGACGAGTTGTGTCATCCGGGAGAGGCCGAAGACGTTTGTCTCGAACTGGCGTCGCACGCCGTCCAGGCCGGTCTCTTCCACTGTGCCGTACTCGCCGTAGCCGGCGTTGTTGACGAGGACGCCCACCGAGCCGTGCTCGGCCTCCACGGCCTCCACCGCCTGCTTCATGGACGTCTCGTCGGTCACGTCCAGGGGCAGGATGCGGGCTCCCGCATCAGCCAGGTCGGTCAGAGTCTCGGAACGGCGGGCGGTGGCGTAGACGGTCAGCTCCGGGCGGCGCGCCAGTCGCAGGGCTGTGGCGCGGCCGATGCCCGAGGAGGTTCCGGTGATCAGTACGGAGGTGGTCATGACGTTTCCTTCAGGGGTGTGGGGTGTCTGGGCGTGGTCGTTCATTCGAGTTGCTCGCCCGCGTGGTCCAGGCCGGCGACGATCAGTGCGACTCCGTGGCGCAGGCGCCGTACCGGAGCGTCGGTGTCGGTGAGGTCGGCCTCCAGCCCGCGGGTGAAGGCCAGGAGGAGTTCGGCGACTTCGAGGGCGTCCGCGTCCGGGTGGTCGGCGGCGACGGCAGCGCCGATCATGTCGCGCATCGCGGTGTTGTAAGCCTCGACCTGCTCGGCCGAGAGGCGGGTGTCGACGCCCAGCAGCTCCGCCGCGTGTGCGGGACTGTCGTGCCACAACCGCGTCGCCAGCCCCAGCTTCGCCTCCAGTGCCGCGGTCAGTCGGGCGCGCAGGGTTCCCCGGGTGTCGATCGCCGCGTGGGCGTCGGCCAGTGCGCCGTCGAGCAGGCGCGTCGCCAGTCGCCGGAAGGCGTCTTCCTTGTTGCGTACGTACTGATAGACCCCGGGGCGGGACATGCCCGCTTCACGCGCGATGTCGTCCATGGTCGTGCGCCTGACGCCGTGCCGCGTGAAGCACGTGTACGCCGCGTCCAGGATCAACTTGAGTCGCTCGTCCTCCAACATGCTGACAAGAATTGCATAGAATGTCAGAGTGTTCAAAATGTTCGTCGGCGCTGTGGCGTACCCACCCGATCCAGGCAAACCGAGGATCATGTTCCTCACCATGGCGCCCGCGCGGACCGAGGCGGAGCCTCGACCCTCCACCAACACCTGCTGCAGCACAGGCCGGAGCGTCGCCGATGGACGACGCCCGGGGGAGGTGAACGAGACCGGGCCCGGGGCCGGTTGCAGCTTCTCGGCGACGATTGTGGCCGGGACCAGCCGTTCCAGATTGTCGACGTCCGAAGCGAAGTCGGTGACCTGCCGGCAGCGGATGACCGACCAGTAGTGCCGGGAATATGCTTCTGGGCTGGCCTTTTTCTCCAGTATGTCCTGGCCGACACCATTGCGATGACCTCGCACGTGGAGTGCGTGGCGATTCTCCAACCTGCCCAGAAGGGCCTCTGACCTGCAAGTTCATCGCATGGCAGGAACTGCGCCGGTGGCAGTGTCCAGCATCGGTGAGAATTCCTGACGCTCACGAGACGCTTGATCCCGGTGTTCAGGTTCCCCTCTTCGGTCTTTGAGGACTTCGTCCGCGTCGCGCTCCCTGACGCCCTGGCGAGAGGTGGGCGGAGCACAGGGCTGTTGCCGACGACTCGAAGGCACTCCGCTCGTGATCGACCGGACGCAGGGCGGTGACTGAGTGTGAGGGCAGTCGGGCGGAATGGCGGACCACCTCGACGACAGGCTCCGCCAGTCGTCCACGCGCGGACAGGTATGTCCTCCCGCTCTCGGCAACCCCTTCGCGGCGCTGCCGACCGGAGTCGCGAACTGCCCCGAAGGGGAGCGGCTCGCCCTGAACCGGCTGTTCGTGTTCTTCTGCTGCTTCGGTCTTCAGGTGCGGCGGAAGCGGTCGGCGGGGTGGAGGGCTTCACCTGCGTGGACGTTCTGAATCCGCTGCTCGGGCCGGTGGACAAGTCGACCGTGGCAGTTGGCGGTTCGCCTTGCCGTACCCCGTGCAGCCTGTTGAAGAGGCGGCCCACGTACACCTTGCCGGATGAGACGTCGCACAGGGTGATGTCCTGGGCCCCTGGCGCGTGATTGCTCGGGTACCCGCGTCGGCTTGCCGCGAAGTATTGACCGTCAACCATCGGGGTCCTACGTTGACGCCGTCCTTGAGAGCGCTCTCAGAAAGGTTGATCATGAGATTCCGAAGACGCCTCGTCTTACTGTCGGTAGCCGCCGTGGCCGCCTCGGGCCTGTCGGTGACCGCCGGTGCCGGTGTTGCCTCCGCCGCCACCATCGGTGTGGGTAAGGGGAGTTACAGCGACGTTCGTCCGGCGGGGAGGCAAGGGCCCTCCGACAACGGCGGTCAGTCGGTCAAGCCGAAGGTCACGCCGGCCATGGCGGACAAGCCGGTGCCGACCAACGACTGGTGGTCCTCGCTGATCTTTCAGCGATTCTCCAGCAACCCGTGGTCCGAGAACATGTACGGCCACCCCCTCACCTACAAGGCGGTGTCCGGCGGTCTCGAGGTCGGCTACCCGACCACCCACCAGATTGTGGGCGGCGGCCGCCAGTACGAGTTTCCGCACCAAGCCGACCTGACCCTCGGCCTCGCGGGTCTCAACTCACCCGACGCCAAGGCGGACGGGTGGAGCGACTGGACCGTCACCCCCTACTGGAAGGACGGTGCGCGCACCCTGCGGGCGACCATTGGCCACGGCTCGCCGTACGTGTATGCCGAGGGCACCGGCGGCGCGGCGCAGATCACCGCGGCGGCCCCGCCGGCCGTCTTCGCCGACCGGGGCAACGTACTCGGCGTCACCATCTCCGGCCACGACTACGCGCTGTTCGCCCCGAGCGGCAGCGACTGGACCGTCTCCGGCAACGGGATCCGGGCCGACCTCGGCACCAAGGACTACTTCTCCCTCGCGGTCCTGCCCAGCAAGGAGGCGCTCGCCGACTACACGAAGTACGCGTTCAGTTTCGTCACCGGCTCCACGACCAAGTGGGACTACCAGGAAGGCGAAGGCAAGATCAAGGCGACCTACTCGCTGACCACCGAGGCGAAGGAAGGCGACGAGACCGGGACCCTCCAGGCGCTCTACCGCCACCAGTGGCTGCACACCACCGACGAGTTGACCGACTACACCTACGTCTCGTCGCGCGGTGAGATGAAGGTCCGAGAGGGCACCTCCTTCACGACGGTCCAGGACGTCAACGGCGTCCTGCCGGGGCTGCCCAGCGCCGCCGGCGTCGACAAGGCGAAGCTCAAGACCTACATCAATGACGTGCTGACCCAGGGCGACCCGCTGAGCGGCGCCGTCGACACCTACTGGACCGGCAAGGCCCTGGGCAAACTCGCCCAGCTCGTACCGATAGCCGACCAGATCGGCGACACCGCCGACCGCGACAAGCTCCTCGACCTGATCAAGGGACGTATGGAGGAGTGGTTCACCGTCGGCGGCCCCTCCGAGTTCTCCTACGACAAGGACTGGCGCACCCTCATCGGCTACCCAGCCTCGTACGGCAGCGACCTGGAGCTGAACGACCATCACTTCCACTACTCGTACTACGTGATGGCCGCGGCCATAGTGGCGCAATACGATCCTCAGTGGGCCGCCGACTCCGAATGGGGCGGCATGGTCAAGGAACTCATCAAGGACGCCGCCAACTCGGCCAGGGACGACGCCAGATACCCGTTCCTGCGCGGCTTCGACGTCTACGCCGGCCACAGCTGGGCCGCCGGCCACGAGTCCTTCGCCGCGGGCAACAACCAGGAGTCGTCCTCGGAGTCGATCAACCTCAGCGCGGGGCTGATCATGTGGGGCTCGGCCACCGGTGACAAGGCGCTGCGCGACCAGGGCGTCTACATGATGACGACCGAGTCGGAGTCGATCGCGCAGTACTGGTTCGACACCGACCAAAAGGTCTTCCCCGAGGACTTCACCCACGATGTCGTCGGCATGGTCTGGAGCAGCGGCGGCGCCTACTCCACCTGGTGGACCGCCAACCCCGAAGAGATCCACGGCATCAACTTCCTCCCTGCGACAGGTGGGTCGCTGCACCTGGCCCGCGAGAAGGGCATGCTCCGCCGCAGCATCGCCGAGATGGAGACGGAGAACGGCGGCCCGGCCGTCGAGTGGCGGGACATCCTCTGGGAGGCCCAGGCCCTGGCCGACCCGGACAGGGCCATGACGTTCTGGAACCAGTGGAACGGCGGCTACGTCCCCGAGGAAGGCGAGACCAAGGCCCACACCTACCACTGGATCGCCACGATGAACTCCGTCGGTGCGCCGGACATGACCGTCACGGCCAACATGCCATCGGCCGTGGTCTTCGAGAAGAACGACACCAAGACGTACGTCGCGCACAACTACGGTGCCGAGGCGTGCTCGGTGAAGTTCTCCGACAGCGGCGTCCTCAACGTTCCGGCAAGGTCCACCGCGTCCGGAGCGGGCGACGACACGCAGCTCGAAAATCTCTGCGGAACGGGCGGCGACACCCCGCCGCCGGACGACAGGAAGCCCACCGCACCCGGCACCCCGGTCCCGAGCGATGTCACCGACAACTCGGTCACCCTGACGTGGGCTGCCGCCGAGGACGACAAGGGCGTCAAGAACTACGACGTCTTCAGGGGCAGCGCGAAGGTCGCCACGGTCACCGAGCCCGCCTACACCGACACCGGGCTGACCCCAGGCACCGCGTACACGTACAGCGTCAAGGCCCGCGACACCGCCAACCAGGTCGGCTCGGCCAGCGGCACCGTGACCGTCACCACCACCGGTGACACTCCACCGCCGTACGTCACGGGCGACACCTTCTACCCGCAGTCCGGCGGCCTCCTCAGCACCACGGCGGACGCGACGCCGTCCTCCGACACGATCCAGTCCGCCGGCGGCACGAACAACGACGGCACGCCGAGCAATCCGCTCGTCTACGAGGTGAAGAACGTGAAGGGCACGTTGAAGGCGGGCGCCACAACGGCCCTCGACTTCAAGGTCGACGCGGGCACCGTCGTCGGGAACGCCCAGCAGGCCCGGGTGTCGTACGACCTGACTGGTGACGGGACGTTCGACCGTGTCGAGACGTTCCGCTACTTCGCCACGGATCCGATCTCCGGATGGGAGGCCTACTCATCGGCCCGGCAGGGCCTGCACTCCGCATCGGGCACGTTGGGTGACCTGAACGGCGGAACGATCCGCGTCGAGGTCTGGAGCGTATTGGGCAACACCCCGTCCACCCTCCAGGTGGGTTCAGGCTCCGTCCTCACCATTCCGTTCACCTGATCAGAGGCCTGTGAAGTGAGGTGACGGCGGGCACGCCACCTGAAGCAGCGTGAGCGTCCGGATGACCACGAAACCCGGATGCACAGCGCGCGGACGGCCCGGTGCTGGGGGCTCGGCGCCTCAGCTACCGGGCCGCTGCAGGGCGAGGGACGAGTCGCACCACAGTTCGCCCCCCCCCGTGCGGACGCCAACAGGTTGTCGAGGGGCGTTCGCCACTTTGCGGCACGAGGCCGGGTGACCTCGGCGGCCGGCGCGCGATGTGCGGCCAGGCGTGCTCACCGGAGAGCACACGACCGATCAGGACCGGGTCACCGGGCCGTACGGTCGTGCCGAGGGGCGAGGGACGCCAGGGGGAGAGGCTGCCGGCACGCCGAGAATCTGAGGTATCCGCTCATGAGCACGGTGGGCACGGCTTCGGCGCACAGTGCCAGTGCGGCGGCCGTAGCGGGACTGGCGAGCGGGTCTGACAACTGGCTACGAGGGCGAAGGAAGGCCCGCCCGATTTCGGTCGGGCCTTCGTCAACTACGGTGCTCCCGCCCCACCACACCAGACGGAGCCGTCCTTCCGCCCATGAACGTGGGGTGTGAGGCCGCTGAACCCATAGCGGCTGAAAGATGGTTGCGAGGCTCCCGCTTCCCGTGCCCGGCGACCGCGATCACCGTGACCGCCACAGTGTGGCCTGGGCGGCTGCGATCCGTACCGGGATCGGTACGGACACATTCGGGAGTGGTCGCAGCCTGCGTGTGTCAGCTGTTGCGCAGGCGGGCCAGCGTCGCGTCGAGGTCTGCCTTGCGGGGCCGGTTGTGGGGAAGCCTGGCGAGCATGGCGGCCATTCCGCAGCTGTTGGTCACGGCGGAGAAGACCAGGCCGCCGGCGATGCCGGCTGACAGCAGCCGGAAGGCCGGGTGGACGAACTCGCCCAGGGCCAGGCCGAGCAGGACGACGGAGCCGGCGGTGAGGCGGACCTGGCGCTCCATGCCCCAGGTCGCCTTCTGGGTGCTCTCGGGGCGGTGCAGGTCGTGGCCCTGGGCGGCCCAGGCGCCGGTGCCTCCGGCGAGGGTGGCGGTGTGGATGCCGTTCTCCGCGAGCATCCGGCAGGCGTTCTCGGAACGGGCGCCGGAGGCGCAGACGACGAGGACTTCACCGGTCTGGGCGGCGGTGCGGAGGTCGGGCAGCGCGCGGTCGAGCTGGTCCAGGGGGATGTTCAGGGCGCCGGAGATGTGGCCGCCGGCGTACTCGCCGGGGGTGCGGACGTCGACGATGGTGAGCTCGTGCAGGCGGGCGTGGGTCTGGTGGGGGTCGAGGGTGGTGGGGGTGGTCATGGTTGTTGTCATCCTTGTGTGTTGGAGTGTCCCGGCCGGAGGAGCTCTCGTGCCGATGGGGTGTGGGTGAGGACGTGGAGCGGTGGAACTCGGCCACCCGGTGAGGAGTTGTGCCGATCGGTACCGAAGGAACTGCGCCGGGCACAGCCGCGGGTGTTCGGGATGATCGGAGTCTTTGACCGTGAGCGGGTCAGACGAGCACGTCGACCAGCATGAAGACGGCGACTGCGAGGAGTACGTAGGCGAAGACCCGCTGAAGTGTCTGGCCCTTGAGCTTTTTCGAGAGCCGTTTGCCGTCCCAGGCGCCCAGGATGGCTGCCGCGGTGAACGGTGCGATGACGGCCCAGTCCAGCTGCATGCCCGAGCCGGCCCGTGCGGTGAGGGCTGCCATTGAGTTGATCGTGATGACCAGGAGGCTGGTGCCGACCGCCCGGCGCATGCTCAGTCCGAGCACGCCGACCAGCGCCGGTACTGCCAGGAAGCCGCCGCCCACGCCCAGGAATCCGGTCACCGCGCCGAGCCCGGCGCCGGCTGCCCCGGCCTTGCGGGGGTTCACCGGGCCGGGCGGCTCGGTACGCGCGGGGCGCAGCATCCGCACGGCGGCGAGTGCCGCGATGACGGCGAAGGCGACGGTCAGCATGGCGTCGGGCAGGTGGCCGGCGGCGGCTCCGGCGATCACCGCGGGCACGATGCCCGCGGCGGCGAAGAGCAGCCCCGTGCGCCAGGCCACGTTGCCGTCCCGGGCGTGCCCGGCCAGTGCTGTGACGGACGTGAGGGTGACGATGATGAGGCTGGCCGTCGTCGCCTGCGCCGGGGTGAAGTGGAGCAGGTAGATCAGGGCGGGGACGGCGAGGACGCTGCCGCCTCCGCCGAGTCCGCCCAGGGCCAGGCCGATGACGCCACCGGCGACGAGGGCGAGGATCAGGGCGGTCATGCTATCGAGCCGTCGTTCCCGTGTTTGTCGATGACGGCGTGTCCGGCGGCGGCCCACGCCTGCATACCGCCCTTCACATCGACGGCGTCGGAGCCGCGCTCAGCCAGCAGTTCGGCGGCCTGCTGTGAGCGGCGCCCGCTGCGGCAGATCACCACCAGCGGCCTCGCCTGGGCCCCGCTCGGCAGGGCCGCGCCCGCTGCCAGGCGGGACAGCGGCGCGTGGATGGCGCCGGGTGCGTGTCCGACGTTCCACTCGGTCTGCTCGCGCACGTCCAGCAGGACGGCCGGGGCGTTGGCACCCTGGGTGCGCCGGTGGGCCTCGTCCACGGTGACGCGGTTCGCGCCGCGACGGAAAAGGAACATCACACAACCTCTCGAAGAGTTCTCGGGTACGGGCCAGTTGGCTGCGGTCAGCCGGTGACGATGGTCAGTCCGGCCGCCTCGGCGGCGTCGAAGCCGTCGTCGACCGCCACCACGGCACGGCCGGACGCATCCAGCAGCGAGGCGGCGATACCGGCGCGCATGCCGCCGGCGCAGTGCACCCAGACGGTGCCGGCCGGTACCTCGCGGAGCCTCTTGTGCAGCTGGTGGATCGGAATGTGCACGGAGCCCTCGATGCGTCCGGCGGCCCGTTCGGAGTCGCGCCGCACGTCCAGGACGACGATGCCGTCCGTGCCCCGCTCGGCCAGGCCGGCGAACGTGGAGCGGGGGAAGGACGCGAGAGCGTCGCCCTCGGCCGTCCACTCCTGAGGCGTGCCGGTGGCGGCGGCCGCGGGGCGGTCGATGCCGACCCGGACCAGTTCCCGCTGCGCGGCGGCCAGTTGTTCCGGAGACTCGGCCAGAAGCGTGACCGGCTTGCCCCACGGAATCATCCAGGCCAGATACGTGGCGATCTTGCCGTCCGCCTCGAAGTTGAACGATCCAGCGACGTGGCCCTCCGCGAACGCGACCCGGTTGCGCAGGTCGACGACCCACTCACCGGCCGCGAGCCGCGCGGCGATCTCGTCGGCGTCCGCGACGGCCGGAGGAGTCAGGTCCACGGGCGCGGGACCGGCGGCGTTGGCCGGCCCCATGTACGTGTAGTAGGCGGGGACGGCGTCAAGGTCCGCGAGGAGCTGGGCGACGAACGAGTCCACGTCCGTCGTCAGAGCCGCGTTGACCGCCTTCTCCTTGCCGATCGTGGTGGCGTCCCCCTCGGCCTGCGCCGAGGAACAGAAGCTGCCGAAGCCGTGCGTGGGCAGCACGGACGTCTCGTCCGGCAGTTCGGCCGCCAGGCGGTGCGCGGAGGCGTGCTGGGCGCGGGCCAGGTCTTCGGTCAGGCGGGGCTCGACCAGGTCGGGACGGCCCACCGTGCCGATGAGCAGGGAGCCGCCGGTGAAGGCGGCCACCGGCTGCCCCTGGTCCTGCAGGACGTAGGACGTGTGGTGCGGAGTGTGGCCCGGGGTGGCGACCGCCCGAAGCTCCAGCTCGCCATCGACGGTGACGGTGTCGCCGTCGGTCACCGGGACCCGCGTGAACGACACGCGCGCCCCGGCCGGCACCAGGTAGGAGGCGCCGGTGACCCGCGCCAGCTCCAGACCGCCTGTGACGTAGTCGTTGTGGATGTGCGTCTCCACCACGTGCGAGATCCGTACCCCCCGGCGCGCGGCGGCCGCCAGAACCTGGTCGACATCGCGCGGCGGGTCCACCGCCACGGCCGTCTGCGTGCCGCCGGCCAGGTAGCTGCGGTTGCCCAGGCCCTCGAGCTCAATGGTGTCGATGAAGAACACGGAGATGCTTCCTTCCCGTCGAATGTACCCCCCGGGGTATATGCACCCTAACATTGGTACCCCCGGGGGTATTCCGTTCGGGGTTTCGATCTCGGTCCGGTCGTCGGCTGCGGGCCGCTGCCTGGTTGGTTCGCGCGCTGAGGCGCCAGCCGTGCTGCCCGCCGGCTTCGTGAGGCCGGGACCGGCCGCTGCCGCATTCCCTGGCCGACCGCAGGCCCTCCGAGGCCCGGATGCGTATTCGCCATCGCGGTCACGCCGCCGTTCAGCGTCCCCCTGGCGATCGCCTTGCCGGTACTGATGGCGACCTTGGTCCGCCTGGGGCTGGGACGCCTCCAACCCGGCCGGTGACACCAACCAGGCACTCAGTCCGATTGGCCACGCGCGGAAGTTGCCCTCGCCGGACCGAGGAACCACCGCGGAACTGATCCTCTGACAGTGCGCGGAGCCCTCGGCGGGGTGGCTTCCGGCAGGGGAAGGGCGGAGGATTGAAGCAGCCACTCAGTGGACAGACAGGCTCGCTTCCCCTGCCTCCCTTGCCTGGCTTCGGGCGCGGTGCCTGCCGCTCACGGATCATGCCCATCGACGTGAAACCAGGCATTGCCATGCACAGCACCTACGCGTTCATCCGCTGCGATGGCCGACTACAGTTTTGCGACGGCATCCCGGGGTCAGTTGGCATCCCGGGGCCAACGGACACTGAAGCCGGAGCCGGTCGCGGCACCACCGCCACTTTCACGATCCATCGCGCAGGCTGGGGCGGTCACGGTCTGCACGGCCCACATCATCGATGACCCCGGCCCCGACAGCACCTCGCCGCCCGAGACCCCGTCGGCAGCTGTCTCGTGTCTGCGCTGGGAGGGCCCGACCAGCACATACGCGGCAATCTGGTGATCGGCGGTGACCGAGCGGAGCCTGGCTTCGAGAGCCCCGCCCCCGATGGGGTGTTCTTGCGCCTTGGTAAGACTGCAGGGAACGCTGCGGGGCAGGCGGCAGCAGGCCGAGGCGCCGGTTTCGGGAAGAGCCGTCGGCTGGACCTTTTGATACGTCGGTGCCCGGAGCCGCGGTCAGACGCCCTTCCGGCCGGAAACGCCGGTCGCGACCGGCGGCACGGCCTCGTCGCCATCCTCCGCGCCGGGGTACGGGGCGAGGTCGCTCGGACGAGGGCGGCGGGTGGCGATCAGGTACACCAGCGCCCCGGTGAACAGCAGGAGGGAGACGTAGTCGTTCAGGCGCAGACCCAGGAAGTGGTTGGCGTGGTCGATGCGCAGCGTCTCGATCCAGGCCCTGCCGGCGGTGTAGGCCAATACGTAGCAGGCGAAAAGGCGTCCCCGGCGGAGCCGTCGGTGGTATCTGCCGTCCAGCCAGAGCAGGAGTGCCACGATGCCGAGGTCTCACAGCGACTCGTACAGGAATGTCGGGTGGTAGAGCGCGACCGAGACGCTGTCGGCGGGGCGGTGTGCCGGGTTTATGTACAGCGCCCAGGGCAGGTCGGTGGGACGGCCGAAGAGTTCCTGGTTGAAGTAGTTGCCCCAGCGGCCGATCGCCTGCGCCAGCACCAGTCCCGGTGCGGCGGCATCCGCGAAGTCGGACAGCTTGATGCCCCGGCGTCGGCAGCCGAGAAAGGCGCCGACTGCGCCGAGCGCCACGGCACCGGGAACGCCCAGACCGCCGTCCCAGATATACAGGGCGTGCAGCGGCTGTCGACCCGCGGCGAAGTACAGCTCCGGATCGGTGACGACGTGATACAGACGGCCGCCGAGTACGCCGAACGGCACGGCCCAGATCGCGATATCGGCGATGTCCTCCCGGCGCCCGCCCCTCGCTGCCCAGCGGCGTCCGGTCAGCCACACGGCGGTGAGGATGCCGGCCAGGATGCACAGCGCGTATGCGCGGAGCGGTAGCGGCCCGAGGTGCCACACCCCCTGCGAGGGGCTCGGCAGGTACGCCAGGTTCATGGACTCGACCGTTCTCACGTGCACGGGGGCCGGCTGGTGGGCCGCGACAGCTCGCCCGACAATACATCGGACACCGAACTATCCGGAATCGGCTGCGACCTGGCCGCTGCCCTTCCCTGCGACGCACGAGCTGCGGCACCCGTGTGCGATCCGGCTACCCTTGCCGCATGTCCGCGCAGCCCCACTCCGAGGTCTCCCTGCCCCGGCGCATCGGCGCGGTACCGGACGCCCGCCTGCTCACCGAGGCTGTCACCCGCCTGCGCCGCGCACTGCGCGCCTCCATCCGCACCGACTACCCGTGGGAACCCCTTCCCATGGCCCAGGTCGAACTGCTGCAGGTGCTCGGCGAGCACTCACCTGCCCGGATCAGCGACCTCGCTGGGCGCCAGCGGCTGGCGCCCAGCACGGTCAGTGGCCTGATCACGCAGATGATCACGGCGGGGCTGGTTACCCGCGATGTCGATCCCACTGACCGCCGCGCGTCCGTCGTCGCGCTCACCGCCGCCGGACGCGACCAGCTCGCCGCCTGGACCACCGCCCACGAACACCGCATGGACGTGGCACTCTCCGCCCTCGATGACGCCGCCCGGGCGGCGATCGCAAACGCACTGCCGGCGATCTTCCAATTGGCCGAGCGCCTTGGTGAGCAGACGGACGCCGCGACTGAGCGATGATCGAGACAGGGATTTCCGGGTCAGGCTCTTCCGCCGATGAGGAGAGCCGACCCGTCGGGTACGCCGCTGACGCCTGGGACAGGCGCTGAGGCGTGATTCGGGTGGTGAGGGGCGTTTTCGACGGCTGTCGGTTCTCGCCTGGTGCTGTTCACAGGCGTCGCGTGGCACCTGGTCACCGACACTGCCAGATGGACCGGGACCCGTAGGTGCGTCAGGTTCATCGTCGGTTCGCCCGGAGACTGGTGGTCGGAACGCGGGGTCTCTGCTCGTCGGGGGATCTCAGCTGTCGGTATCGGCTGCCGTAAGTGCGGCGAGGGCGGCATCGAGACGACGGGCGGCCTCCTCGGCGACGGGGCGCAGAGCGTCGAGCTCGCTGAGGGCGACCATGGTGTTCGGGTCGAGGGCCTGGACGGCCGTACGGTCGCCGTCCCTGCGGACGACCACGTTGCACGGGAGCAGCAGGCCGATCGAGCGGTCGGTCTCCAGGGCGCGATGCGCGAGGGGTGGGTTGCAGGCGCCGAGGATGACGTAGTCCTCCATGTCGTGGTCGAGCTTCGCCTTGAGGGTCGCGGTGACGTCGATCTCGGTGAGGATTCCGAACCCCTGCTCCGCGAGGGCGTCGCGGGTGCGGGCGACGGTGGTGGCGAAGTCGGTGTCGAGGTGCACTGTGCGGTCGTAGCGCATGGCGTCGGTCCTTCTCTTCGGCTGCTCGTAGGGCGCGGGACGAATAGCCCTTCATCAGCGAGGTGCTGGTGAAGTGCTTTCAGTCATTCCCACCCTTGTGGATACCTTCTGGGGTACCTGGATCGGCGTCACGGCCGTATGTCCAGAGGCACGCTTCAGCGGATCTTCGTGCTGCGGCTGCCGACCGTCGCCGGGTGCATGCTGAGCGACGCTGTCCTGTGACGGCGGCAGCGGCATGAGCCCTTACGCCAGCGACAGGAACAGTTTCTCCAGCCGGGCACGCATGACGTCCGTGTCCTCGCCGTTCTGCCGGCCGGAGTCGAGGTCTGCCACACACTGCTGCAGGCCGGTAGCGATGATCGCGAATCCTGCCCGGTCCAGTGCGCGGGACGCGGCGGCGAGCTGTGTGACGACGTCCTCGCAGTCGCGCCCCTCCTCGATCATCCGGATCACGCCGGAGATCTGCCCCTGCGCGCGGCGCAGCCGGTTCAGTACGGCCTTCAGGTCCGCACCCGCGAGTTCCAGTTCCACGATTACTCCTCGAAAAATACCCCTAGGGGTACTGTACGTCCCGTTTCGGGACGGCGTCGACCATCAAGAATCACACGCGCCGAGGTCGGCTCAGTCGCCTGCCGCCCTTGATGCCGAGCGGGCATGCACCCGCTCCGCGAACTCCGCGTCAGGGACACAGGTACTCTCGCCGCGTCCTGCCCGAGTCGCGACAGATTTGCGAGCCCTCCGCATTCTCGTCACGGGCGGCACCGGCGCCTGGGGCGCCGCAGTTCGCCGCTCCGCGTAACGGCTGAGCCCGGCGCTTCAGGACGCCCGCGGAGGCGGCACGGGTGTCCTGGGTGTCAGCTCGCCACCGCCGAGTCCGGTCGGCGCGCGTCCTTCATGTCCACGGCCCGAATCCCGCCGATAAGCTCCTCCAGCGCCTGCGGCGGCAGCGCGCCCGGCTGGGAGAACAGCACGGTCCGCTCACGGACGGCCATCAGCGTGGGGATGGAAGTGATCTGGAAGGCCCCTGCCAGTTCGGGCTGTGTCTCGGTGTCGACCTTGCCGAACACGATGTCCGGGTGGCGCTCGGCCGCCTTCTCGTAGATGGGGTCGAACATCCGGCACGGGCCGCACCAAGCCGCCCAGAAATCGATCAACACAATCTTCGAACCGGTGACGGTCTCCTCGAAGTTGTCCTTGGTCAGTTCGACGGTCGGCATGGGACCGGTCTCCTCTCATATACCCGGTGGGGTATCTCTTTCAACCGATGCCGGTCCGGGTTTGTTCCAGGCAGGACCCCAGAGGATCGGAATGAATTACCTCCGGGCCGGAGGGAGGCGTGGCACGCATTCAAACGCGCCTCGGCGTCCATGCAGGCGGCTCAGTGAGCCCGCAGGGCGCGAATGGCGTTCCAGGACCGTTCGGTGCCGTACCGCGGGTCGTTGCAGATTGCGAGCGCCTGCATGTTGAATCCCCCCGTGCGGCGGAACCGGCCCAGGGGTCTGTCGCGGCCGTGCCAGGACCGACGCCACGCGGCGGCTGGCGCGGACGGCAGGGCGGTTCGGCCTGCCGTCGGTTGTCTGTTCTCCGGGCTATCCGGCGCTGGGGCGGGTGTGGGTTTCGTACATGCGCGCCGCGACGACAAGTCCGGCGGCGGCGGTGAGGGCGGCGACGGCCCAGATGGCGGTGGTGAGGCCGAAGGCGTCGGCGAGGACGCCGGCGAGGACGGCGCCGACGGCGAAGCCTCCGTCGCGCCAGAGCCGGTAGACGCCGACCGCGCGGGCCCGCCAGGCGGGGTGGGCGACGTCGCCGACGACGGCCAACAGGGTCGGGTAGACCATGGCCGTGCCGGCGCCGAGCAGGACCTGGGCGACGGCCCAGACCGGGAACGCGGTGCCGACGGCGACCAGGCCGATGGCGGCAGCCTGCAGCAACATCCCGGCAGTGATGAGGTGCTTGCGGCCGATCCGGTCGGACCACCAGCCGGTGAGGATCTGACCCAGGCCCCACACGGCGGGGTAGAGGGCGGCGAGGAGGCCGATCTGGGCGATGGACAGGCCGTGGGCGACGTACAGGAGCGGGAAGATTCCCCAGGCGAGAGCGTCGTTGAGGTTGTTGACCATGCCCGCCCAGCTGGCGGAGGACAGCGACTTGTCCTGGAGGCTGGTGAGCCGTGCGATCTGTCCGGTGGTCAGTTCGCCGTGGTGGTCGGGGTTCGCCGGTGCGGGATGGCGGGCTGCCTCGGCGCGGGCGTGCTCGCGGGTCTCCTTCACCGCGAGCACGGACAGGCCCAGTCCGAGGGCGGCGTAGGCGATGCCGAGGAAGAACGGCTGGGGCCGCAGGCCCCAGTGGGCGGCGATGGCGCCGGTGGCCATGGCGGTGGCGGCCAGCGCCCCGTAGCCGGCGGCCTCGTTGAGGCCCATCGCGAGGCCGCGCCGGGCGGGGCCCACCAGGTCGATCTTCATGATGACGGTGGTGGACCAGGTCAGGCCCTGGTTGACGCCGAGCAGGACGTTGACGAAGACGACCCAGCCCCAGGTCGGCGCCCAGATCAGCAGCAGCGGTACCGGCAGCGCGATCAGCCAGCCCGCGACCAGGACCGGTTTGCGGCCGTAGCGGTCGGACCACGTTCCGGCGAAGAAGTTGGTGACGGCCTTGGTCGCGCCGAACGCCACGATGTACGTCAGGGCGGCGGTGTACGCGGACAGGTGGAAGGTCTGGTCGGCGAGCAGGGGCAGCACGGTGCGTTCCTGGCCGAGCATGCCGCCGACCAGGGCGTTGATCGCGACGAGCAGGGTGAACTGGGCGAGGTTGGCGCGCAGTCCGAGGTGTATGCCGCCACGGGCCGCCGGGGTGGTCGCGGGAGCGGGCCTGGTCACGCGCCGTCCTCCAGGTTTTGGCCGGTGGCCTTCGCCCGGTCGTCGGCGCCGCCGGTCGGAACTCGCCGGTCGGCCGCCTCGCGCAGCGCGCGCAGGTGCCGGGAGGCGTCCACGGCCAGGGTGCGGCCGTCGCCGAGGTCGACCAGGTAGGCGCTGTTGCCCAGCCCGTCGTCGGCCGGAGGTATCAGGTGCTCGTCGGTGAAACCCACGGCGTCCTCCGGATGGACAGGGTTGGGGTGGCCATCCCACCCAGCTACTCATACAATATTCCATGGATTTATGGAGGATGTCTTGGGAGACCCCACCCGCAAAGCGGAGCTGTTCGACGCCCTCGCCCAGACCGGCAAGGCCCTGTCCAACGGCAAGCGCCTGGAACTGCTCGACCTGCTCGCCCAGGGCGAGCGCAGTGTCGACGCCCTGGCCAAGGCCGCGGGGCTCGGCCTGACCACGGCCTCCGCCCACCTGCAGACGCTGAAGCAGGCCGGGCTGGTCATGACCCGCCGCAATGGGGTACGCATCCACTACCGCCTGGCCGGGGAGGACGTCGCCGCCCTGTACGCGCTGCTGCAGCAGGTCGCCCGTACCCACCGGGCCGCCACCGAGCAGGCACGCTCCGCCTACCTCGGCCCCGAGGACACCGAGCAGCTGACCCGCGAGCAGCTGCTGGAGCGCGTCAAGGCCGGCACAGCCACCCTCATCGATGTCCGTCCCTCCGCGGAGTACGCCGCCGGCCACATCCCCGGCGCCCTTTCCGTTCCGCTGGACCAGCTGGAAGCCCGGCTCGCCGAACTGCCCGACGGCGTGGAGGTCGTCGCCTACTGCCGCGGCACCAACTGTGTGCTCTCCCACGAAGCCGTCCGCCTGCTCACCAGCCGCGGCCACCGCGCCCTGCGGCTCGCCGACGGCATGCTTGAATGGCGCCTGGCCGCCCTCCCCGTCGAGGCCGGTGCCGCATGAGCGAGACCAGTTCGCGACTCGGGGACTGCCGGGGCGGGGCAGGGATGGCTTTCATGCCGGCCGCCCTCGACGGCTCAAACCGCTGCCCCCTGCGCTCGTACGCCACCTTCGGCCGGACCACGCACCTGGCCAGTGCCTCCGGGGAACTCTTGGCAACTCGGCGACGAACGCGTGCGCATGGTTGCCGAGCAGGCCGATTCACTGAACGGGCAAGATCATCCCACTGCCGTCAAAATCCGCTCCGATCCTCCCCGGGGGCCAGACAGACGGGTGGCAGCGGGAACCAGCGCATGCGCTCGAAGTCGGCCGGCAGTCCGGTGGGTCCGTCGTCCAGGTGGTCGGAGCGAGAGACGAGCACCTCGCGTGCACGGCCCAGTTGACCGGACAGCGTTTCCTCGCCCATCCGGTGGTGGCGGACGGACCGGGCGCTGATGCCTCCCTCTGCGCTGAACCGCAGGTCGGTCAGCCGCAGCAGGGGATCGGCGGTACCGGTGTGGTGGTGCCACTGTCCGTTGTGCGGGTCGAAGCGGTAGTCGGGCAGGAGCCGATGACCGTAGGTGGCGATCAGGTCGACCGCGTCGATCAGGTAGTCGCGGACGGCGTCGCTGATGAAGTAGTTGAAGTTGAGGCGGGTCCAGCCGAGTTTGATGCCGTCACAGCCGTGGACGACCTCGTCGAGCAGGGCGTCGGAAGTGGCCGCGTCGATGGCGAGCAGACGGTGGCCGTACGGGCCGGCGCAGGAGCAGCCGCCGCGGGCCTGGATGCCGAACAGGTCGTTGAGCAGGGCGACGACGTAGTTGTGGTGAAGGTAGGAGCGATCGCCGTGGCGGATGCGGAAGGAGATGATGGACAGGCGCCGGGCGTGGTGGTTGCCGAGGATCTCGATGTGCGTATGGGCGTCCCAGCGGGCCAGTGCCTGCCGCCAGTGGCGCTCTTCGGCGGCCTGGATCGTGTCGGTGCCGACTGCTTGTTTGAGGGCGAAGACCAGCCCGGCGCGAATGGATTCGACGATCGCCGGGGTGCCGCCCTCCTCGCGGGCGACGGGGTCGTCGAGGTAGCGGTGGCCGAGAGGGCCGACGAAGGCGACGGTGCCGCCGCCGGGCGCGGTGGGTACCGGGTTGCGGACCAGTTCACGGCGTACGACGAGGACGCCCGGCGTCTGAGGGCCGCCGACGAACTTGTGCGGCGACAGGAAGACCGCGTCCTTGTGGTCACCGGTGCCGGACGCGCTTTCTGCGACCCGGATCGGGATGTACGGGGCGGCGGCCGCGTAGTCCCAGAAGGAGAGGGCGCCGTGCGCGTGCAGCAGACGGGCGATGCGGTCGGTGTCGGTGAGGATGCCGGTGACGTTGGAGGCGGCGGAGAAGCTGCCGATGAGCCGCGGCCGGTCGGCGTACTGGACCAGTTGTGCCTCCAGCTCACCGAGATCGACGTGACCGTCCGGGTCCTCGTCGATGACCACGACGTCGGCGACCGACTCCCGCCAGGGCAGTTCGTTCGAGTGGTGCTCGTAGGGGCCGACGAACACGACCGGTCGTAGGGCCTGTGGAAGCGGGGCGGACCGACGGAGTCCCAGGATGCCGACCAGCTTGTTGACCGCCGCGGTGGCTCCCGAGCCGCAGAAGACGACGAGGTCGTCGTCGGTGCCACCGACCGCGTCATGGACGATGCGCCGGGCGTCCTCGCGCAGCCGGGTCGTCTGCAACCCGGTGCTCGAACTCTCCGTGTGCGTGTTGCCGTAGAGGGGCAGCACCCGCTCGCGCACGAAGTCTTCGATGAAGTCGAGGGAGCGGCCGGAAGCGGTGTAGTCGGCGTAGACGAGGCGACGCGGCCCGTAGGGGCCCTCCAGCACTTCGTCATCGCCGATGAGGCCGAGGCGGATGCGGTCCACGAACGGTGTCACTGGTGCGGCGATCGGCGTGCTCATGACGCCAGCTTGATGTCGATCTCGGGTGGCTGGTGCAGGGTGTTGTGGACCGTGCAGCGCGAGGCGACGGCGAGCAGGGCCGCGCGGCGCTGCTCGGTCAGCCCGGGCGGCGGAATGATCGTGACGTGCACGGAGGCCACACGGGCCGGTCGGTCGGTGGCCATCGTGAATTCCGTACGGACACGCAGTCCGGCCTGGTTCACGCTGTGGCGGTGGAGGAATCGGCCCGCGTAGAAGGCGACGCAGGTGGCCAGGGAGGCGGCGAACAACTCCGTGGGAGTGGGCGCGAGGTCCGAGCCGCCGGCCTCGAGAGGCTGGTCTACCTGGAAGTGATGGCCGCGGATGTCCACGGTGTAGATGTCGCGGTCGACGTGAGTGACCTCGAAGCGGTGCGCCTCCGCCTGCGGCGGTGGGCTTGTGGTGATGGCCTGGGGTGCGGTGCCGGTCATGGCCGGGCCCTTTCTCTTCGGCGTCGGCTGGTGCCAGTTCCAGTCGACCGCGAACCGCACGGCTGATCGAGAGGCCGACGGGGTGAGACCTGGCCCGTTCGGCCCTCGCGCCGGCCGCTTCAAAAGTATACCCTGGAGGGTATTTTTTCGGTGTATATGTGGCAGGCGTGCGGGGTGCGGCGTGCGGCGTGCGGGGTCGGAGAGGCGGAGCGAAGATATACCCGGGTGGGTACCGGTGTGGGACCAGTGGCCCATGCCAAGGCCTCATCTCCCCGACGACAGTGGGGACATGAGCACACGCATCGTGATACTCGGAGGCGGCACCGCGGGTACGCTGGCCGCCAACCGGCTACGCCGCATGTACGACGAGCACGCATGCCGGATCACCGTCGTGGACCAGGACGACGACCACGTCTACCAGCCCGGCCTGCTGTTCGTTCCCTTCGGCACGGCTGAACCGCGCCACCTCGTCCGGTCCCGCCCGCGTCAGCTGAGCGCCGCCGTCGACTACGAGCGGGCGAAGGTCGAGCGGGTCGACCTGGACGCGCGGACGGTGCACCTCGGCGGCGGCATACGACTGACCTACGACGTCCTCGTGGTCGCCACAGGAGCCGCACTCCTACCGGAGGAGACCGAGGGGCTGACCGGTCCCGGCTGGGGCGAGAAGGTCTTCACCTTCTACGACCTGCCCGGAGCCGTCGGACTGCACCACGTCCTTGAACGCTTCGAGCGCGGACGCCTCGTGGTGAACGTTGCCGATCTGCCGGTCAAATGCCCCGTGGCGCCGCTGGAGTTCGCCTTCCTGGCCGACTGGTACTTCCGGCGGCGCGGCATCCGTGACCGGGTCGAGCTGACCTACGTCACCCCGCTGGACGGCGCCTTCACCAAGCCCGTCGCGGCCAAGGCGCTCGGCGGGCTGCTGGAGCAGAAGGGCATCGAACTGGTCACCGAGTTCACGCTCGGAGAGGTCGACGGCGCAGGCGGCCGACTGGTCTCGTACGACGAGCGCGAAGTCCCGTTCGACCTGGCAGTGGTCGTGCCGCTGCACGGCGGCGCCTCGTACGTGGGCCGCTCCCCGGGCCTCGGCGACGAGCTGGGCTTCATCCCCGTCGACCAGCACACCCTCCAACACCCGGACCACCCAGAGGTGTTCGCGATCGGCGACGCGGCCGGGCTGCCGGCTTCCAAGGCCGGCTCGGTGGCGCACTTCGCGGGGGAGACGCTCACCCACAACATCGGCCGTTTCCTGGCCGGACAGCCGCTGGACGCAACCTTCGACGGACACACCAACTGTTTCGTCGAGACCGGCTTCCACAAGGCGCTGCTGATCGACTTCAACTACGACACCGAACCGTTGCCGGGTCACTTCCCGGCAGAGATCGGACTGCCGCTGCTGAAGGAGTCGCACGCCAACCACCTCGGCAAGCTCGCCTTCGAGTGGCTGTACTGGCACAGCCTCCTGCCCGGCCGGGAACTGCCCGGCATCGACTCGGCGATGCCCGAGCGCGGCAAACACCACGTCCACTCCTGAACGTCCGAGCGTCTGAACGAAGGAGAACGCAGCCATGCCCACAGCCACCTACGGCGAGACAGCCGTCCCTGTCGACGACGAGGGCTTCTTCACCGACTCCGCGCAGTGGACCGAACCCATGGCCGAGCAGATCGCCCGCGAGGCAGGCATCGAGACGCTGACCGACCGGCACTGGACGGTCATCCGCTTCATGCGCGCCCAATACGCGGAAAAGGGCACCGGCCCCACCGTGCGCGTCCTCGGCAAGACCTCCGGCGTGAGCGTCAAGGAGCTCTACCAGCTCTTCCCCAAGGGCCCAGCGAAGACCGCAGCGAAGATCGCCGGCATCCCCAAGCCGCGTGGCTGCATCTGACATCCCAGCCATCGTCCCTGCTATCGAGGAGCGTGCCGTCATGGCCGTAACCGCCACGACAGAGAAGGTCTCGATCATCGTTTCCAAGGGATCCCTGGAAGGGATCTACCCGGCCCTGATCATGGCCAACGGCGCTCGCGCCGAAGGCATCGAGGCCGATCTGTTCTTCACCTTCTTCGGCCTCGACGCCATCACGAAGAAGCGCTGGGAGCACATCAAGCTGGCCACCGTCGGAAACCCGGGCCTGCACCTGCCCACCCTGCTGGGCGGCATGCCGGGGGTGCCCGACCTGATCACCCGGTACATGGAGCGCAAGATGGACAGGCTCGACATCCCGCCCATCCCCGAGTTCATCGAGATGATCTCCGACACCGGCGCGGGCATCTACGCCTGCAAGGCGTCGGTGGACCTCTTCGAACTCGACAAGGACGACCTCGTCGAGCAGGTCCAGGGCATCATCACGGTCGGCGAGTTCTACGAGCGCGCAGCCCGCGGCCAGATCATCTACACCTGAGATGTCCGGCACCCTCCCCGGCCTGCCGGACGGAGTACGGCACGTACTGGCGGTGGTCGCCCACCCCGACGACGAGGTGTTCGGGCTGGGCGGCCTCCTCATTCTGCTGGCCGACGGCGGCACACTCACAGCGGTGCACTGCTTCACCCACGGTAGGACGTCCACCCCGCACGGCAGACCCGGCGACCCGCATACCGCTGGATCTGAGCATCCTCACCGACGCAGGGGTCACCCCCAAGCCCCCACCACGCGCGGGCGCGCGTCCCGGCGTCGCCGCGGCGACGCTCGCGGCTGAACGCGGCATCCCGCGGCCTGCCCCCCGGGGGGACCGGAGCGAGGGGCGCGTCGAACGAGGCATCGCCCTGCCCGTTTCCCACCCGGTTGGCATCGCCGGCAGCAGGACTCCCCCCGCCCCGAACGTGCCCGGAATGGCAGGCCCTGCGCCGCCGCGGTCTGATTCACACCACCGCAGGCCAGGGCCGCAACGAACTGCTCACCCCCCGCGTCCCCGAACAACTGCCCCAACTCGTCGATTCCGACCGCATCTTCGCCTGCGCCGAGCACACCTGGAAGTCCCCGGTCGGTACCCCCGCGCATCACCGCCGATACCTTCGCCGCCTGGACGCAGAAGGAGCAGATGAGCGCCCTCTGCGGATGCGGGCACTGGCAGGTACGCGAGACCGTCCCCGACACCTGGGAGCACGTTGGCATCCGGCCGCCCCGCCCCCGGTGACCGCGCCTTGCACTAACCCGCCGCGGGATCCCTCACCGAACGGACGCTGTGGAGCCGCGGCGAAATCAGAGGAGGCGGGGGAACGTTTCGGCTCGGCTTCTCCTCCTGACCCGCCGATGCGGTTCCGCAAGAGACCCGCCGAAGGCGAGAGGCGTTTCCATGGCATCGAGCACGACCTCGGGCAGGCCTACTGCCCCCAGAGCGCTCCCGGCCGCCGAGGGGGCGGAGCACCGATGGCTGGAGGTGAGCGGCGCCAGGTTGCACGTGGCCGAGTACGGAACCGGCGCGCCGGTCCTGCTGTTGCACGGTTTCCCACAGCACTGGTTCGCCTGGCACCGGGTCGCCGTGCTGGCGGCTGCCGGACACCGGCTCATCTGCCCGGACCTGCGGGGCTTCGGCTGGTCGGAGCAGACCAGGCGCGGCTACGACATCGAGGGCTTGTCCGACGACATGCTCGCGCTGATGGACGCTCTTGGCCTTGACCGGGTGGGCCTGGTCGGGCACGACTGGGGTGCCCACGTGGGCTTCCGGCTGTGCCTGCGGGCACCGGAGCGGTTCAGCGGCTACCTGGCGCTCAACATGGCCCACCCGTGGGCCCAGCACCGCGCGATCCTGCCGAACCTGTGGCGGCAGTGGTACACCGCCTTCATCGAGTATCCGGTGATCGGCAAAGTCGTGCTGCGCCGGTGGCCGGCGTTCATCCGCTTCCTGCTGCGCCATCAAGTCGCCGACCGGTCGGTCTGGCAGGTCGACGAAGTGGCCGAGTTCACCGCCGCCGCCCGCGTCGGCGCGCACGCCGGGCAGGCCATGTTCTGGCAGTACGTCGTCCGGGACATCCCGGCGCTGCTGCGCGGCGCGTGGCGCGGGCACCGGCTCACTGTGCCGACCGTGCTGCTGGGCGGCGAGCGGGACAACGTGATCCCCCCGTCCATGCTGGCCGGCGGCGAGGGCCATGCGGACGACCTCACCGTGCGCATCGTGCCCGGCGCGGGCCACTTCCTGCCCCAGGAGGCCCCACAAGCGGTGGCCGAGGCGATGAAGGAGCTGTTCGTGACGGGCTGCTGAAGCCGCTAACGTGCGGCCGCCCGGAGTGCGACTCTGCGGACGAATGCCTGCCCGCGGCGGGCCCCGAGCAGCCGGCCGTACACCGACTGGACCGGCCGCAGGACGGCGGGACGCGTCGCACCGAGCACCGCGAAGCGGGTGCCGTCGCCCTCCGGGGCGGCGGCCATGCCACCCACCACGAGGCGCGACTGCATCAGGCACCAGCCGGGAGCCAGCCGCACCTCGAAATCGCCGCGGACACCCAGCGGTCCCACCGCCCGGGCCGGCTTGCGATCGGCGTCACCCGGCGGGACGCGGAACTCACGCAGGAAGGGCACGAGGTGCGGCAGCTCACCCGCCAGATCCTCGGCGACCGCCCACACCTCGTCGTACGGCAGGTCCAATCGCTCCTCCGCGTACATCGCGGCATGCAGTCCTGCGGCCATCACCCGCAGCCGGGCCAGGCAGTCAACGCTCATCGCTGCCACGCCTTCCGGAACGCCGAACGAGCACGATGCAGACGGGACTTGACCGTGCCCGGCGCGATGTCCAGCACTTTGGCGGCACTTTGTTCATCCAGCCCCTCCAGCTCACGCAGTACGAGCACCGCGCGGTGATGCACCGGCATCCGCGCCAGCACGTCCCGCACCTGTACGGACAGCTCGCCGTCACCATGAGGGACGAGGCCGCGTAGGCGGGCCAGGTCATCCGGGTCGACGGCACGCTCGACAGCAGTGCGCCGCGCCACCCTTACCGCCTCGCGCACGGTGATCGTGCGCGCCCAGCCGTAGAACGCCTGCGGATCACGCAGCCCCCGCACTCCCAGGAAGATCGCCACCAGCGTCTCCTGGACGGCGTCCTCGCTGTCCGACAGGGCAATCGGTCGGCACAGCCGGGTCACGTACGGCGTCACCAAGGCCAGCAATTCGTCCATGGCCAGCACGTCCCCGGTCCGTGCGGCCCGTACCAGCACGGCCGCGGCGTCCCACGGCCGCTGGTCTTCTCCCCCCGAACCGTCCATCGCCTCGAGATTACCGTCCTGGTCTCACCCGCCGATCGTCCGCAGCCGCATCCCTTCCGGCCGTATCTCGGCGAACCTCTTGCCCTGGTTGACTGCGACGATCGGCAGGAGCGTCGCCGTCGCTGGAACGCCGATCTCGCGGGGTGTCGTCCCAGCCGGTGCGGGAACGTCGACCAGCCGTTCCAGCAGATGGTGGAGTGCGGCCTGGCCGTCGTCGGCGCGTTCCTCGTCGCTGAGCGGAAGCGGACGCTCGCCGGCATGCGCTGAAGGTTGTCCTTGGCCTGGCCGAGAAGAGGTTCCCCGCCGCGGGGGTGAACGCGACAACACACACCCGATGGTGACCGCCTGGTACCGCTGGTGGCTCTCACTGCGGTGTCCGAGTCGAGAGGCACCCCGAGGGGTGCCTCTCGACTGTCAGTCCGACCGTACTGTTCGAGACCCGCAGTGGTGTCAGTTCTTCTTGAAGACCGTCACCGCCAGGCTCGCGCAGGCGTTGTCGCTCGCGGCGACGGCGCCGGTGGTGTCGAGCACCTTCGTCCAGGTCCCCGGCGGCAGCGCCACGTTGTACGTGCTGCCGGTGGGGTTGTCGACGACGACGGTGTCGTAGGTCGTGGGCGCGGCGGGGTTCGAGCTGAAGCGGCCGATCACCACCGGGCCGTCGACGGTCGCGGACACCTGGTTGTGCACCGCGCCCCAGGTGGTGAGGCGCAGGGCCGCGCCGGCCTTGCGGAGCGCGATGGCGTCCTTGTAGTAGCTGAAGATGTTGGCGTTGGCGGTCTTGTCGCCCCAGTGGATCGCGTTGACGGCGTCGGAGGCGGCGTAGGAGTTCATCGCGGTCTGGTAGTCGCCGCTCACGACCTTGGAGCGGAGGAACTCGTCGCCCTCGGCGATGACCGGGACGCCCTCGGAGGTGAGGATCATGCCGACGGCGAACCGGTCGATGCGGCCGGCCGTTCCGGTGGCTCCGCCGGTCGCGCCGGAGTACGTGATCTTGTCGTAGAGGTTCAGGTTGTCGTGGATCGAGGCGTAGTTCATGGTCTGCTCGGGGTCCTCGGCGAAGGCCGGGGTCCACAGGTTGGAGACCGGGGCGGTGCTGTTGGCGTCCGTGGGTGATCCGCGCATGCCGAAGGCGATGGCCGCGGCGTTGCCGGTGCCGCCCATGTAGCCCATGGTGTTCGTGTCCGTGCCGCCGCGGATCGCGTCGCGGTAGACGCCGTTGAAGACGCCGAAGTGGGCGGGCGCGAGGGTGGGGAGGTTGCCGTAGCGGACCTTCTGCGGTTCCTGCGGATCGCTCGCGCCGCCGTTCCAGGGCTCCCCGTACATCATCAGCGTGCGAGCGGCGTAGGCGGTGTTGAGATAGTTGGCCCAGTTGTTGACGTTGTCGGTGTAGTGGACGCCGACCAGGTCGAACCGGAAGCCGTCGACGTTGTAGTCACGGACCCAGTGCTCCAGGGAGTCCTGGATCATGTGGGCGACCATCGGGTTGCCGTCGTCGATCGAGTTGCCTGTGCCGGACAGGTCGGTCGAGGTGTAGTACTTGCCGGTGATGTTGCCGAAGACGCTCTTGCTGAAGGTGTGGTTGTAGACGACGTCCATGACGACGCGGATGCCGTTCTTGTGGAACACGTTGACCATGTCCTTGAACTCGCGGATCCGGTCCTCCGGCGCCGTGAACTGCGAGAACTGCTCCTCGGGAACGTTGTAGTCCACCGGGTCGTAGCCCCAGTTGGGCACGGTGCTGCCGAAGTCGAACGAGGGCATGATCTGGACGGTGGTGACGCCCAGCTCCTTCAGGTGGTCGATGCCCGTCTTCGCGCCGTTCTCCGTCGTCCCGGTCTGCACCAGGCCGAGGAACTTGCCACGCTTGGCCGCGTCGACGCCGGAGCTCGCGTCGATGGTGAAGTCGTGGACGCTCAGCTCGTAGACGACCGCGTCCTCACGGTTCCTCAGGGCCGGGCGCGCCGCCCAGCTGCCGCCGGTGGGCGTCACGGCGGCGGTGTCGACGACCACGCCCTGGGAGGTGCCGGGGGTGGTCATCTGGGCATAGGGGTCGGGGACGGCCACGCCGCCGACGTGGAACTGGTACGTCTGATCCTTCAAGTCCCCGCTGACGACGGTCTGGTAGACGTTCGTGTAGCCGCTGAGGGTCGTCGGGCTGAGCGGGTGGCTGCTGCCGCCGACGCTGACGCTGACGTTGGAGCTGTCCGGCGACCAGAGCCGGAAGGTGGTGCCGGTCGGGGTGTAGAGCGCGCCGAGGGTGTTCAGCGGGGACGTGCTGCCGGCGTTGCTCACGACGGTGATCCAGTGGGTCGCCGAGTTGTAGGAGAAGGTGGTGGTCGCCCCGGCCGAGGGTACGTCGAAGGCGATGTCGGCGCCGTTCGCCGTGCCGCCCGCGCCGTAGTTCACGGTCCAGGACTGGCCCAGGGTCACCTTGGTGTTCCAACTGCCGGCCGGGATCGCGGTGGTGCTGTAGGTGTAGACGCCGTCGCCGTCGGGGTCGGTCATCTGCGTCGTGGCGCAGGTGGCGGACCAGTCCGCGCTGCAGCCGAGCTCGGACTGGTAGTCACCGGCCGCCGTGACAACGGGTCGGGCGGAGTCGTCGGTGACCAGGTGGGTGTTGGGGTCGTAGACGAAGTCGACGACCTCGCCGCCTGAGGGGACGGTCATCGAGATGTCCGAGCCGCCCGCTACGCCGCCCGCACCGTAGTTCTCGGTCCAGCTGTCATTGATCGCGATCTTGTAGCTGTAGCTGCCGCCTGGCACGTTGAACGAGGCGGTCCAGGTGCCGTCGGCCCGCGGGGACATCTGGGCCTGCGGGCAGTCCGGCTGCCAGTCGGCGGAGCAGCCGATCTCATTGTCGAAGGTTCCGGGCAGGGTGACCGCGCTCGGCGCGGCGGCGCTGGCGGGGAAGGAGGAGAGGGAGACGGTGCCGGCGCCCAGCAGGACGGCGGACACGCCGAGGGCTGCGGCTCTGCGCATTCCGGCGCGGGGGTGTGGTCTGCGACTCATGAAGGGGAGTGCCTCCGGGCAGGCCGAGGGTCGACAGGTACACGCAGCGGCCTGCGGCTGCCCGTCCTGCCGTTCTCGGGTGGGGTGGTGGGGGAGTCGGGGTGTGCGGGGGTGGGGACGTGAGCGCCGGGGAGCCGACGGGTCACCGGGGACCGGGAGTGATCGGCCGGTGTCAGCGCCAGGAGAGGGTGACGGCTCCGGAGGCGGGGGTGGTGCAGGAGCGGTGGGGGTCGCTCTCCCAGGTGATCGTTCCGTCCGGATTCTTCTTGATGTGCTTGTAGGCGAAGCTCGAGTTGGACGGCAAGGTCAGCGCGGTCGACCAGGTCGGGTAGTCGGCGGCCCAGAGTGGGACCACCGCGGCGGTGTTCCTGTTGCCCGGCGCCGGGATGGAGCCGACCACGTACACGTTCTGGCCGTAGTAGGTGTCGGGGTACTCGTCGAAGGCGACGGAGACCTGTCGGCCCGGCCGCAACTGCTGCCCGTGCAGGGGCTGTTGACGTCGACGGCGATCGCGTCCTCGGGCGCGACGGCGACGGCCGCGTTGCCGTTCGCGTCGACGGTCACGACCGGTCAGGTGCACGGACGCGACGGAGTTCCAGTTCCACCGGAACAGGTTGGCGATGACGTCGTTGCCCGTGCCGGGCGGCGAGGCCACTACGGGCGTGCTGCCGCCGACGAGGGCGAGCGGCGTGACGGCAGCGAGGAGGGCGGTGGAGGCGGGGGTGGCCTGCAGTTTTCGGGATCTGGGGTCTGGGAGCTGCGGGCGTGTGGAGGGTGAGATGCATGTGCGGCTCCGGGGGCAGGGCAGTGCTGTGGGTGGGACCGTCCGCGGCGACGGTTGCCGCGACTCCGGGACCCGACCCGGGAGCGCCGCACCGCGCGGGGAAGACAGTGCCACCGCGCGGAGGAGTCGACAAGACTCATGGAAGGATTTGCTGCAAGTTTCTACAACCCATTTCAGCTTGCTGTCGCTGCACCGCACCCCGAGCTTCGAGGGGAAGCCTGGACATCAGCGTCTCGAACGCACCCGGCATGCTCGATTCGCCTGGCATGCCGACCGATGCGCCTGGTCTGAGCGGGACGACGTCAACGGCGCACGGCCCGTACGAGGCCGTCGACGGCCGTACGGCTGTTGCCGTCGGCGTCGGTCACCGGGCGGGTGACCGTCTCGGCCCGCAGGATGTCGGCGTACGGCCGCCAGATGTCGGCCACCTGCTCGACGGTGTACAGCACACGCGCATCCTGTGGGCCGCCGTGACCTCGCTCGGGATTGCTAGCGTCGTGGCCGACGAGCAGCAAGGTTCCGCCCTCGCGTACGCCGGTAGCGGCCCGGAGCAGTACCTGGGCCATCGCGGTCCACGGGAGATGGAGATAGGCGATCAGTGCCAGGTCGTAGCTCGCCTCGTCAGGGGCCCAGGCACTCAGATCGGCGCGGACGGCGCGCATGCGCACACCTCGGTCGGCGGCCAGTCGCCCGGCCTTCTCCAGTGCCACGGCGGAGAAGTCGACGGCGTCCACGTCCCAGCCCCGTTCCGCCAGCCAGACCGCGTTGCGCCCTTCACCGGCGGCGATGTCCACCGCCCGCCCGGTCGGTTCCAGATCGGACAACTCCTCCTCGACGAACCGGTTGGGTTCCGCCTTCCACACCAGTTCGCTGCCGCGGTACCGCTCGTCCCAGCCCGCTGCGTCCATCTCGTGCACCTCATTCCTCCGCGTGAGCGCAATCCTCGTCCGTACGGGCGTCTTCCTACGGGTCCGCCTCGCCGTCCCTGTGTTCTCGGGACAGGCGGCGGCCCCTGCCTGCGGCCGCCGCCCGGTGTGCGGTTGATCAGGCGTCGGCCGGAACGGGCTGGGCGAGCCAGGCGCCGTAGCCGCCGAGCAGGTCGGAGACATCGGTGCGGCGCTGGTGGCGCAGCAGGCTGGCGGCGATGGAGGAGCGGTGGCCGCCCGCGCAGTGGACGACCAGGGGCCGTCCGGCCGGGATCTCGTCGGCACGACGGGCGAGTTCGGCCAGCGGGATGTGCAGTGAGCCCTCGATGAAGCCCTCCTCGCGCTCCGCGGCGTTGCGCACGTCCAGGACCAGCGGCGGCTCCTCGCCATCGAGAACCCGACGCAGCTCGTCGGCGGTGAGACGGCTGGCTTGCTCCATCTCGTCGGCCAGCGTGAGGAAGGCGCCCTCGGGTTCGCGAGGTATCCGCCGACCTTGTCGAAGCCGATGCGGGCCAGCCGGGTGACGACCTCCTCCTCGCGGTCCTGCGGCGCGATGACGACGACGTCCTGCTCCGGCGCGACGACCATGCCGGCCTGCTCGGCGAAGCGGCCGTCCGCAGGCACGTTGACCGAGCCGCGCAGATGGCCGGGCGCGAAGTCACGCGGCGAGCGGGCGTCGACCACGACCGCTCCCGCCGCGCGCCGCCGCATGAACTCCTCGACCGACAGCGGCCGGGGCGCGGCGGTCGCGTCGAACAGGCCGTGCTCCTTGCGGTTGAGTATGGCGTCGTAGACGAAGTACGCGGGCGCGGACGGCTGGCCCTCGGTGACCAGTTCGACGAACTTCTCTTCACTCATGGGCCGGCAGGCGTAGTTCGTGGCGCGCTGTTCACCGATGGTGGACTGGCGCTGGGTGGAGAGGTTCTTGCCGCAGGCGGATCCGGCGCCGTGCGCGGGGAAGAGCCGCACCGCGTCCGGGAGGGTCATCAGCTTGTGCTGGACGCTCTCGTAGAGCATGTGGCCGAGCTCGTCGGCGGTCACGCCGATCGAGGCGAGCAGATCAGGCCGGCCCACGTCCCCGATGAACAAGGCGTCGCCGGTGAGGACGCCGTACGGAACGGTGTCGTCGGCGTGCTCGTACACCAGGACGCTGATCGACTCCGGTGTGTGGCCGGGGGTTTCGAGGATCTGGAGAGAGACCTCGCCGAGGCGGATGCGCTCGCCGTCGGTCAGCTTGCGGATGGGGTATTCGGCCTCGGCGCGCTGTCCGCCGATCCAGGCGCTGGTGCGGTCCGCGAGCTCCAGGTGGCCGGCGAGGAAGTCGGCGTGGAAGTGGGTGTTGACGACGGCCTCGATCGTGAAGCCGTGCTCGGCGGCGTTGGTGAGGTACTCGGTGACGTCACGGCGCGGGTCGACGACGACGGCCCGGCCTGTGGTCTCGTCGGCGATCATGTAGGACGCCTGGGAGAGACAATCGAGGTAGTACTGGGCGAAGAACATCTTCGGGGCTCCACATCGGAAGGATTCGATTGCCCCAGGGGGTATATGGGAGGGTCTGGTCCGCCCCTGGTTTCGAGGGCGGGGTGACCGGCCCGGGTCGGGGGATGTCCCGGGCCGGGCGGTCAGAGGCGGCCGGTGAGCATGCCGTGCCAGTACACCGGCGGCAGGCCGTACCGCTTGAACACCCACATCGTGCGCCGCTCCTTGAAGGGGTCGATCAGCGGGAACGTGGGGGCAGGGTTCAGGTCGTAGTCGAACTCGGCGAGCAGCATCCGGTCGCGAGCGGTCACCAGCGGACAGGACGTGTAGCCGTCGTACCGGTGCGACGGAGCCCGGCGCGCGCGCTCCAAGGGCAGCCCCGGAGTGCTGCGCGCCTGCCATGGGCAGGCGGAGGGGATGTTCTTCCCGATGCGCAGCGTGCACGGCCAAGACGTGAACGACTGTTCGGCAGAAACTGCGCTACCGGCCCGCCGACGCCAGCCGGTCGCCAGGTAGCGCCGCAGGCCGCATCGGCGTGCCGCCCGGAATTGGGCGGTGTTGGCGGCGCTACCCCGGTCTCTGATCGCCGTCAGCCTCATGAACATGGCAAGGTGCGGCGTCAAAGGCACCGTGCGGGCGGCGGGGCCATCGTCTATTGCGCACCAGCGGAGACCGTGCCGATCCCGCACCCGAAGTCGCGGAAGCCGAGGCGGCATCAAACTGTGGCTGGCAGGACTGACTGAGGGCCTTCACGGTCGCCGCGTGTGATCGGCCACGGCGGGCGGCCGTTCAGCTTCACAACCTTGCGGTACAGGTCAGGGCGGGGTGCCCAGGGTGAGTTGGTCGCGGTGAAAGTCGAAGTGCTGAGTGGGGTACCGGTACACGTCTTCAAGGGCCATCGCGTCTTTGAAGAAGGGATCCCACCGCACGGGAAAGTGCATCCTCCGCGCCAATGTCGCCTCGGTCTCCGCTTCCAAGTGACGGGACAGGGCCGCAAGGGTGCGATCGAACTTCGCACCCATGCGACGGTGGTTGTACAGCCGGGAGCCGCCCACGGCCCCCAGATAGTTGATCACGTCGAACGGGCGTGTGGAGGCATTGAGCAACCTAGCCCAGGCACGGCTCGCGCCCGGCGGAAGACGGCCGAATAGACGCACCAGGGGCAGCAGTGCCAGCACGACGATGTAGCCGAAGAGCATGTGGTAGAGCAACTGCTCATTGGTCCAACGGGTTCCGCTGCTCCGGCGGCGCAGGTCGTCAGCGTCGGCCGCGTCCAAGAGTTGGTGGAACGTGGCACGGGCCTGCTGCAACTCCGCACGGACGACTTCCCGGTCCATCGTTCCCTCCTAGGCACAGCCGCTGGGACCGCCGCCTCATGGTGACGCTCGCCGAGGCGTCCGGCAACGCATTCGACCAGAGAGACCTTGTGGACAACGGACGGCCTCAGTGAAGGTTTGATTCTCGGTTGTCCGTTTCATTTGGTTTAGCTGTCACGCCAGTTCGGGGTGGACTCATGGGTGAGGCGGCGAGTCATGAGCTTGATGGCGGCCCGTTGGATCATGGCGGCTGAGCGGTGTGGGTGGGTTTCGTAGTCGCGGGCCAGGCGGCGGTGGTGCATGAGTCAGCCGAGGGTGCGTTCGATGACCCGGCGGCGGGGCTGGACGTGGAAGCCGCCGCTGTGGGGCAGTCTCGGGTTCCCACCGGGTTCAGTTCGGCCTGGCTGCTCTCGCGTTGGTGAGAGACGGACTGGTCGGCGACCTGGTGCTGCAGCCGCATCAGTGGTCGGGCGTCAGAGCGGTCGGTGGGCCGGCGGTGACGCCGCCGTCCAGGATGAACTCCGTGCCGGTGGAGTAGGTGGCGTCGGCGGCGATGAAGAGCACCATGCGGGCGACCTCCTCGGGCTCACCGAACCGGGGAAGGGGCTGCGCGGCCGTGAAGGAGTCGTCGAAGTCTGCCGTCATCGCGGTGCGCACCGCACCGGGATGGACCGAGCACACACGGGTCCCGTCCGGGGCCAGTTCCAGTGCCGCGGCCTTGGTCAGGCCGCGCAGTCCCCACTTGCTGGCCACATAGGCTCCGATTCCTGCGTAGCCGGTGATGCCGGCGAGTGAGGAGATGTTCACGATCACGCCTCCACCCGCCCGACGAAGGGAAGGGGCAGCCGTACGCATGCCCAGCCAGGAGCCCTGAAGGTTGACGTCGAGGACACGGCGGAAGGATTCGAGGGGCTGTTCCTCGATGGTTCCCCATTCGAGGATGCCGGCGTTGTTCACCAGCACCGAGACCGGGCCCAGCTCCCGCTCCGTCTCCGCCACCACCGTCTGCCAGCCGTCCTCGGCGCTGACGTCCAGGTGCGCATACCGGGCGGGGTCACCGAGTTCGGCCGCCAGTTCTTCTCCCTCGGTGTCGAGGACATCGGCGACCGTCACCGCCGCCCCTTCAGTGGCGAAAAGACGTGCTACGGCGGCCCCGATCCCTCTGGCTCCACCGGTGACGATCGCCACTCGCTCGTTGAGACGTCCCATTACGACCTCCTGAACCGATGCTCGACGAAGACTCGCCGGGGAATGACAGGTCGGTCAGGAGGTCGCGCAGACGATCTCGACGAAGTGGCCCACCCGGTCGTCGGGAAGGTGACGTGCGAGGTCCGCCTCGCTGATCATGCCGACGAGGTGATGGTCGTCGATCACCGGCAGCCGACGGATCCTGTGCTGTTCCATGGTGTGCAGGACCTGGTTGACATCGGCCTTGGCATCGATCGTGATCGGTTTGCCCTGCTCCAGCTGGCCGGCGGTCATGGTCCTGGGGTCCTTGCCCCTGGCGAGACACTTCACCACGATGTCGCGGTCCGTGATGATCCCGTGGAGTCGGTCGTCCGGCCCGCAGACCGGCAGGGCCCCCACGTCCAGTTCTTTCATCCTGCGCGCCGCGTCCTGAAGCGTTTCGCTTTCCTGCACGCAGGTGGCACCGGCGTGCATGATCTCCTGGGCAGTCGTCATGGTGTGTCCTTCCGGCGTCGTTGTCGGCGCGGGAGGAGCTCGTGGAGTCTGACCCGCCCCGGCCGATCTCGTCCTCATGACCAGTGTCGGCTCCGCACCTCCCCTGCGCATGCCGGGCAAGAGACGGCCACGTCACCGCGTGGCGGTGCGCTCGACGACGTCCCTGGCCGCCAGCGGGCTCCCACAAGGCGGGCGTTCCGGTCTCAGTCGCGTCTGGAGCCGCATGACGACATGGCAGAGGCCGGACAGGGCACAGGCGATCACCGGATCGAGAGGCTCCGTACCCAGCAGGTCCTGGAGGGGAGGCAGGTAGACGCCGGCTGCCTGGAGGCCGAGGGCCGTTCCACCGCGATCAGCAGGAACGGGTTGGGCAGGCTGCCCGGGCGAGCCCGGGAGTCGAGTGCCCCGCCGAGCTGAGTCGCCCCGAGAACCAGGAAAATCATGGACTGTCAGGGGCATCCGGTCTCCCATGCCCACGCCGGCCGCAGGGTGCCAGCCTTGCTCGTTCACGGCTGAGCGCCGTCGCGGCCGTGGTCGGCGGCGTAGGCTGCGAACACGTCGGTCGGCGGGCCGCCCGTGTGGAGGAAGCGCTGGTCGAGGATGGAGGCGAGGTCCTTCAGCGCGCCGGAGAGCAGGGCACCCGCCAGTCGCACCTCAGGTAGTCCCGCGCCCTGCCCGCGCTGGGCGAGCACGGCGGCGTAACCGACCATGGCTGCCAGCGACGAGTGGTCCTCCCCGTCATGGAAGTAGTACGCCTCGGCGTACTGGGTGAAGTCGATGCGGACACGTGCGACGTCGGTGGCCAGACTGTCCAGCAGTAGCGCGCCCGCGGTGCAGTCGATCTGCCGCGTCATCGGATCCGCGTCACGCAGCAGGGCCAGCCGGACGGCCAGTACCCTCCTGCGGGTCAGCGCCGGATAGATCTCCAGCACCCAGGAGACGGTGGCCGTCAGGAGGGCGAAACCGATGAGGGCTTCGAGCGGTGAGACCAGACGGAGCCAGCCCTCGTCGGGTGCGATGTCGCCCAGTCCCAGGGTGGCCACCGTGACGAGCGACAGGTACACGGAGTCGAGCAGTGCCGGCTGCTGCGCTGCCTGGGAACCGGGGGAGAAGGTGAACGCCCCGGGCATGTGGGGCCAGTAGACGATCGCCCAGCCGAGTACGACGGTGACGGCCCACATGCTCACGACCGTGACCATGGCGAGCGGCCCGACGAGCCCGACTACGCGGCCGGGCGTGCGGAAACGCTGGGCGAGGCGCCACAGTGCTGTCATCACGAGGCGGCTCAGGCCACCGTGGCGTGTGGGGTGCCAGAGTGTGTGGAACAGGTCCCGCAGGGTGACCATGACGAGCCCGGCACCGGCCAGCGAGACCAACCACTTCATCCGCGTCTCCCACGGCCCTTTGGCATGAAACGGAAACCTGCCTTGGAGCCTAGGCCGTGTGCGGCGCGTGACGGTGCGGATGCGGGTACGCCACGCTCATTCGCTCGGATCATCCGCCTTCAGAACGAGCGTGCAGGTCTCCCCGGGCGCCACGGTCACGGCCCGGTCCGCCAGCACCACGCGGATCGCCGACTCCTCCGAGTCGGGCACGCTGATCTGCAACTGTCCGCTCAGGCGCCGTATGCGCACACCCCAGTGGCCGCGATAGCGCAGCGAGAATCCGTACTCGGAGAGCGCCGGAAGAGGCACGGGGTCCAGCCACAGGGCGTCCTCGCGTGTCTCCAGGCCCGTCAGCCCACGCTGGACCAGGTCGAGGGTTCCGGCCATGGCCCCGAGGTGGATGCCTTCGCCGGTCGTGCCGCCCTGGATGTCGGCGATGTCCGCCTCCAGGGCTTCCTGTACGTAGTGCCACGCCTCGGACCGTCTGGCTCTGGCGAGGACCAGGCCGTGGACGAGGCCGCTGAGTGTGGAGCCGTGGCTGGTGCGCCGCAGGTAGTAGTCGACTGTCCCACGCCAGACCTCGTCATCCAGGTCGTAGCCGAGACGCTCGAACAGGTGTCGCAGCTCGCCGGGTGAGAACAGGTAGCCGAGCATGAGGACGTCGGCCTGCTTGGACGCCTTGTAGCGGTTGACCGTGTCGCCCTCGGCCTCCAGGATCCGGTCCAGCCGCCGGATGTCGTCGTGGCGCGTCCGGTAGGCGTCCCAGTCCAGCTCGGCCAGATCGTCGTAGCCCTCGAACTGGCTGATGACGCCACGGTGGAACGGCACCCACAACCGTCGGGACACCTCCTCCCACTTCAGCGGTTCGTCACCGTCCAGCCGGATGCGATCGCGCAGCTCCTCCCGGCGCCATGCGGGAAGGCGCCGCAGGAGGTCCAGGGCGCGGCCGAGCACCCAGGCGGCGGTGACGTTGGTGTACGCGTTGTCCTCCAGTCCCGGCAGGACGGCGCCCGGGTAGGAGTCGTGGTACTCATCGGGGCCGACGACTCCACGGATGTGGTAGCGCTCCGTCTCGGGGTCGAAGGCCGCGAGATCCGCCCAGAAGCGGGCGATCTGCAGCAGGATCTCCGCACCCCGGGTGTGCAGGTACTCCGTGTCGCCGGTGGCTTCGCAGTACTGCCACACGTTGTACGCGATCGCCGAGCCCACGTGGTGCTGGAGCCGGGAGTGGTCCGGCAGCCAGCGGCCCGAGGCGGGGTTGAGATGCCACTCCTGGGTCTCCTCACGGCCGTCGCTGCCGCTCTGCCAGGGGTACATCGCCCCGCTCCGGCCGATCGCGGCGGCGGCTTCGCAGGCCCGCGGGAGGCGCCGGTACCGGTAGTTCAGCAGGGCCCGGGAGACCTCCGGGAAATGCAGGTTGAGGTACGGCAGGACGAACAGCTCGTCCCAGAACACGTGGCCCCGGTACGCCTCGCCGTGCAGCCCCCGGGCCGGGACGCCCACGTCCAGGTCCGCCGTGTGCGGGGACAGCGTCTGCAGGAGGTGGAAAAGGTGGAAGCGCAGGACGCGTCCGGACCGGCCGGGCACCTGGATCTCCGCGCGCCGCCACAACCGCTCCCAGACCGAGGCATGGGAGTTCAGCAGGGTCGCGAAATCCGCGGCCGAGGACACCCGGTCGACCGCTGCCCCGAGGGAATCGCTGATCGCCGTGTCGCGTGAAGTGTGCAGCGCCACGGTCTTCTCCACGGCGACGGGACGGCCGGGAGCGAGCGGGACCACCAGGCGGTGAACGGCACGGTGGCGACCCGGACGGAGTTCCGACGAGGTCGGTGGCCGGTCGGTGACGACCGTCCGGGCGGCCATGGCGACACTGATGTCGGAGGTGTTGGTCCGGCAGGTCAGCCAGACGGTGTGAGGTTCCCGCGCCCCGGTCCGCACCTGTGTCAGCTGGTGGTGGTTGAGGGCACGGTAGCGGTGGACATTGCCGTTGAGCACCTCGCCGTCGAGGCAGGACTCGATCTCGACCTCTCCCGACCAGTCCTCGGCGGTGAAGACCGTCCGCAGCGCGGCCAGGTGAGGATCGCCCATGTGCACGAGGCGGCTCTGCTCGACGGCGACCACGCCGACTTCCCCGTCCTGGTGGCGGAAGGCACGGGTGAGCGTGGCGCGGCGCAGATCCAGGGTGTGCCGGTGGTCCAGGAGGGCGTGCGGATGGGGGGAGAACCAGGGGCCCCACGCTCCCTCGGCGCGGCGCAGGCGGAACCGCAGGAGCAGCCAGTTCGGGAGGTTGACCAGGTCCTCGTTCACCACCTGTCGTCCCGCCACGGTCGACTCCGGGCGGTTGTAGCATCCGGCTGCGTAGGTTCCCGGGTAGTGCACCACGCCCGCCCGGCACTCAGGCACCGCGCCTCTTGTGGCGAAGTATCCGTTGCCGAGCGTGCAGAGCGATTCCCGCAGCCGCTCGGCAGCGGGGTCGTATCCCTTCCACTCCCACGTCCACTCCGACATCCGTAGCCCTCCTCAGTTCGGAAGCCGCGGGAGCTGCACGGCGAACCTCAGACCCGATGAGGGACGACGGCGACCGGGCACGCGGAGTGGTGCAGCAGGGTGTGGGCGACACAGCCGAGTTGCAGACCGAAGTGCCCGTGTCGGCGCAGAGCACCGACGACGAGCAGGTCGGCATCGGCCGATGCCTCCAGCAGGACACGGTGGGCGGGGCCCTCGACCGCGCGGCGGCTGACATCGACCTCGGGGTGCTCCCGTACGACCTCGCGCAGCGCGTCGTCGAGGGTGGCCGAGACTTGCTCCTCGGGCGCCACGGCGGCGTCCGCCGCGAGCCGGGGGTCCCCCGGGACGGACTCTGCGGGAGGGGAGCCCGGTTCGTGAACCGGACTGCGCCAGGTCCGTACGGCGGTCAGGGCGCAGCCCCGCACCTCGGCCTCTCGGGCGGCGAAGCGTACGGCACCCGTGCCGCCGGTCGCATCGCCGACTCCCACCACGACCCGGCCGAGGGCCCCCTGAAGGTTGCGCTCCTCGCCTCGGACGACGATGACGGGGCACATGGCGCGAGCCGCCACCATGAGACTGACCGACCCCAGCAGCAGCCCGGCGACCTCGCCGCGCCCGCGAACGCCCGTGACCAGGGCGAACGCCTCGGACCCCGCCCGAAGCAGTGTGGACACCGCATCGGCGGCCACTACATCGGCGGACACCTTCACCTCGGGGTCGCGGAGCCTGGCTCGTTCCGTGCAGGAGGCGACGATGTTCTGCGCCATGACCTCTCCGGCGGGACGATCGGTGCTGAGGGAGGGCCGGGCTCTTTCGTAACGCTCCCAGCGGGAGGCATGGACGAGCCGCAGCGACAGACCGTGGCGGGCCGCTTCGTCCACCGCCCAGTCGACTGCCAGCAGACTGGATTCCGATCCGTCGACGCCCACGACCAGGGGGAGTTCCATCGGGCCACCGCCTTCCGTCCCGTTGCTGACAAAACCCCTGTGAATACCGTCGCACCGCCCGCGCGCCGACGCGACATACGGGCGGGCGCTCGGACCGGGTGGCGGTCGGCGGGTTGCGATGCGCTGGCGCGCCACGCCCCGGATCAGCATCTGTCAGAGCTTTCCGAGGAGGGATGGTGACCGCAGAGGAGCACATCACCGCTCGCGGGACTACGGTCCACCTCGACGTCTGGGCGTGAACCCGGGCCGTGGACAGTCCAGGGTCAGGCTTCGATGTCGAGTACCTCCGACACAGGGCGGCGCCGTGTGCCGGGACCGTTGGGGCCGTATCCCAGGCGCAGGACGGAAGCACTCTTCGGTGGCCCGCGCCGGGTCATCCATCGGCCGGAGTGATGCGGCGGCCCGTGAGGTGTGCGGGCCGGATCGACACCCACATCTCGCGTTCACCGCCCGGCCATGGCGTGGTGTGGGCGAGTTCGGTGAGCCTGCGCATGGCGTCAGACTCCGTCACGACGCTCGCGGGGCCGACGGCGAGGACGCTCCAGCCCTGGCTGAGGGCCTCGTCCATGTGATCGATCTCGAAGGCGACCTCCGTTCCGATGGATGCCGCGGGTGTGGAGTTCGGCGCGGTCCGGAAGACGATCGCGTCATCGACGACCTCGTAGTTGACCGGCACGACTGCCGGGCGGCCGTCGGCCGCTGACACCGCGATGCGCCCAACGCCGTGGGTGGAGAGCAAGGTGCGGCATTCCTCCGGGCCGAGGTCCCGCAGCTGAGGATGCAGCAGCGCCTGTCCTTGGCCGGGTGGCAGATCCATTCCTCCGCCGCGCAGCATGGTGACGGTGGTGCCCAGCGCGTCGGCCAGCCTGATGAGGGTCGCCACACTCGGGTCGGCAGGCCGTTCCTCCAGGTACTCCAGGTAGCCGGGGGACATACGGGCGCGGCTGGCCGTCTCCTCGCGGCTGAGTCGCTGTCTCCGGCGTTCGACGGCGACACGTCGGCCGATGTCGCCGGGGCCGGGTGCCCCGGGCGGCATGGCCTCCGCCTCGGCCGTGTCGGAGCCGGAGGGGGCTTGGGCGCTCCCGGGCCGGCCGTGTTCGAGATGGCGGATGTGTGCATCGGGCCCGGGAAACACGAGCGTCACTTCGTCCGTGTCCGACCAGCGCACGTCGTAAGGAGGCGTTCCGTCCTTGTGATGGAGTCCGACGATCTCGCCGTCGCGCTTGGCGGCGTCCCTCGTGCGTTCGATGACGAGTTGGTCGCCGAGGTGAGCTCGCATGGCGTCCGCCTCTCCTCAGAATGGTGCTGTATCCAACGTGCCACGCGCGACGATCGGCCGCACGGGACCGATGAGCAGGGGAGGCTGCCCCGCCTCGCTCCCGCTCGGCCGTCGACCGACTCAGCCGGTGATCTCGATGCGCTGAGCCTTTCCCTTCTCCGTCACGTGGGCCACCCGGCGGCCTCCCGGCCGTGTGGCTGCGGTGCGCCCATGCCCTCGATGTCGCGCGCAGCGGTCTTCTGCAACTGTCGGGCCAGGTCGTTCATGGCCCGGCCCGCGGCCAGTTCGTCGCCGATCTCCGGCACGTCCACGTCCGCCGGACTGCAGTGCGCGCTCCCGTGACCGGTCAGTTCCCTGGTGCCGGTGTCCAGGGTCAGACGCGCCTTCGTCGTTCCCTCTTCGTCCTCGAACAGGTGAAGACGAACCTTCCATTCCAACGTGTGTGGCATCGCTCTACTCCCTACCTCGGTATGGACCGATGCGATCCTGCTGGGGCTCGTTCCGGGGCTTGCCGTGCGGGGACGGCCGGCATCTGGTCCTCGATGCGTTGCCGGACGTGGGCCGTGAGTACGCTCAGCCGCCCGGAGGTTGTCGCGCGGGGCGCGACCGGCGCCCGGATCCGGCGGGCGGCCGAGGGCAGCTCTCCCAGGTCCGCGGAGAGCCTCTCCCGGCACTCGTCGAGCGTGGGCCTCCTGCCCGTGCGCCGCCCGTTCAGCATCACCGTCTCCAGCAGCGGAACGCCGTCGTCGGGGGGCAACTCGTCGGCGAGAGCGATCTCGTCGGCGCAGCCGGGGCGGCGGAACACCTGCTTGCGGCCGGGTGCCGTCACCTTCGCCGACGAGAGCTTCATCACCGGGTGGCCGTCGAACTCGACCAGCTTGTAAGCGGAGTCCAGGTACGGCGCGTCGGCCGAAACGCCGATGCGGGTGCCCACGGCGTACGTGTCGATCGGTGCTCCGGAGCGGACGAGGTCGTCCACGGAGTATTCGTCGAGACCGCCACTGGCGATGATCCGCACGTCCGGCAGGTCCACGTCGTCGAGGATCGACCGGGCCCGTGTCGCCAGGTCGCCGAGGTCACCGCTGTCCAGCCGCACGGCGGAGCCGGGCCCGCGGTCCAGGTCCCGCAGGACACGTGCCGCGACGCGGACACCTTCGTCGGTGTCGTAGGTGTCCACCAGCAGGGTCACCGGGCCGGGGTGGCACCGGGCGAAGGCGCGGAACGCGTCCTCCTCCGTGGCGAACGCCTCCACGAAGGAGTGGGCCATCGTGCCGACGGCGGGTATGCCCTCAGCAGTGGCCGCCGCCACGTTGCTGGTCCCGGCGAAGCCGACCATTGCACCCAGACGAGCGGCCTGGAACCCCGCCTGCGGACCGTGGGTGCGCCGCAGGGAGAAGTCGACCACCGGGCGACCGGCCGCCGCGAGCACACAGCGTGCGGCCTTCGAAGCGATCGCCGTCTGATGGCTGAGTCGGTTGAGCACATACGACTCGACCAACTGCGCTTGCGGAAGAGGTGCGGTCACTTCCAGCAACGGCTCACCCGCGAGCACGATCCGCCCTTCCGGTACCGCCCGCACCTGGCCGGTGAACGTCAGGCCGAGCAGCGGCGCCAGGTCTCCTGGTGGCCGGTTCAGCGCGGCAGCGAAGGCGTCGACGTCCTCGGGGCCGACATGAAAGTCAGCGAGGTAGTCGAGTGCCGACTCGAGCCCCGCCGCCACCAGGAACCCGCGTTCAGGGGGCAGGGCGCGGACGAACAGGCTGAACGTCGCCGGGCCGGTCATCCCCTCCCGCAGGTAGGACATGGCCATCGTGACTTCGTAGAGATCGGTGGTCGTCGCATCCGACATCGGTGTCACCTCCTGGGCATCCGGTCGGTCTCCTGCTCGTCACCGGCGGAAGCGCGCGGACCACTGCGGTTCCACCAGATCCCACTCGGCGTCCCACTGCGCATACCTTCTCCGGTCCAGGACCAGGCGTATGCCCGCCCAGGCCGCGTAGGACCCGGCAGCCACGCCGAACGCCGCCATACCGCCCACCATCCAGCCAGTTGTCGTCGCATTGAGAGCGCTCGCAGGCGGACTGGTGACGGTTTCCTCCCGGGTCACCCACACTCGCACGGTGGCGCCCTTGGGCGTTCCCGGCTTCACCAGGGCCGCTCCCGTTCGCACGACACCGTTGGCGTCGGTCCAGCGGACCTGCGCCGGTCGCTTCGCACGGTCGTCGTCGCTCTTGACGCCCGTCGTCAGTCGGGCGGTGACCTGGTGCCGTTCCGCCGCCTGGGCTCGGACGGTGCGCATCGATGCCGCGTACGCGGTCAGTCCCGCACTGACCGCGGCGGCCGGCAGCCCGAGGACGAGAACGACCATCAGGATGCGGCGGAACCAGTATTCGCACCTGTCGGACGTGCGTCTCAGGGAGTTCGCGCCCTTGGGCGCGTGATCGCCCCGCCTGGACGGCGGACCGGATGCGTACGGCGAACCGTGTGCGCTCATGAGTCGGCCTCCAGCAACTCGCCGGCCGTCCCCCGCCACCAGCTCCCACCGTCGACCGGCAGTGGGTCCGGGGCACAGGGCCGAAAGTCCCTGTCGGGCCGGCTTTCGGCCCAGACCCACCGGTCGCCGGCCCGGTTCGCTTCCGCAGACCGTGGTCATGTCGGTCATATCTGGGGTACGACCGCGACGGGACACGGCGCGTGATGCAGTAGCGCGTGATTGATCAGGCCCAGTTGCAGGCCCGGGTGGCCCTGGCGCCTGCGGGCGCCGACGACCAGCAGGTCCGCCTCCGATGCCGCGTCCAGCAGCGCTCGACGGGCCGGGCCCTCGATCACCCTGGAACTCACCCGGGCGTCGCGATATCGCTCCGCAAGGCCGCGCAGGGCGTCGTCGAGGACCTGGGACGGCGGGCGCCGATGGGCCTCCATGGCATACCACGACGGAGCCGGCCGCGTGGTGAGAGTCCTGGATGACGGATTCCAGGCGTGCACCGCCGTCAGCCGGCAGCCCCGCACGTGAGCCTCCCGCAACGCGAACTGCAAGGCCGTACCGCTGCCCTCCCCCTCCTCGACACCGACGACGATGTTCCCGAACCGGCCGTCCCTGTGCTGAGCGGCCCCGCGCACCACGACGACCGGGCAGTCCGCCCGGGCTGCCACGGCCAGGCTGACCGCGCCCAGGAGCATTTCGGTGAGGTCTCCGAGCCCTCTGGACCCGAGCACCAGCGCGAAGGCGTTGCGTCCCTTGTCGACGAGGGCGGCGGCGGCGTCCTCGTGCAGCACCTCGCTCGACAACTGCACCGTGGGAGCTCTCTCCCTGGCGCGTTCCGAGGCGGCACTGATCACGTCGGACGGCTCGGGGTCACCGGCCGCCGCATGCACGAGGTGGAGCGGCACGCTGTGCCGGACCGCCGCGTCGGCGGCCCAGTCCACCGCCTCCAGACCTGGTTCGGACCCATCGATGCCGACCACCAGGGGAATCGCCACCGCACCTGTCTCCTCTCGCGGCGGTGTCACGCGTCGGCCTCCTCCTCCACGGCTCCACATGCGCCGGGGAGTGGATTGGGGTACTCCTCGAAGCAGAGAAGCACCGTGCTCGGGCATGTCGGCGACGTTCGGAGCGTGCACGGCATCGGACACGTTCACCGTCATCCACCGTCGTATCCAGCTTCGTACGAGACGGAGGCCGCCGCCATGCAGCCAGTCATCACCGTGGGCCTCGACGGCTCACCCGAGAGTCTCGCCGCCGCTCACTGGGCAGCCGCCGAGGCCGAGAAGCGCAGGCTCACGCTGCGTCTGCTGCACGCGTGGCCGCTGCTGGCGCCGGAGCCCGCGCACGCTTCCTCCGAGGTCGATCAGAATTACTGGGCGAAGCGTCTCGTCCACACCGCGAGGGCCGAACTTCAAACTCGCCACCCGGGCCTGACCGTTGTCGGGAGCCTGGTGGCCGACGACGCCCAGAACGCTCTGCTCCAGGCGGCGTCGGAATCCGAGATGATCGTGCTCGGCTCACGGGGGCTGGAGCCCGTCGAGAGCTACTTCCTGGGCGACGTCAGCATGCCGGTCGTGGCCCGGGCGGAGCGGCCGGTGGTACTGGTCCGCGCCGAAACCTCCGTGGAGGGAACACCGCCGGCACCCGCGAGCCGCGTGGTCGTGGCCCTGAAACTGAACGGATCCTCCGACGACCTGCTCGACTTCGCGTTCCACACCGCTGCGGCCAGGGAGGTTCCGCTGGTGGCTGTGCACGGCCGAAGCGTGCCGCTTCACGCGCGCGTGCCCTGGGGGGTGGACCACGACGCCACCGAAGAGATGACGCGGGACGCGCAGAAGGAGCTGAGCAAGGCGCTCCGTCCCTGGCGCGAGAAGTACCCGCAGGTGGACGTGGCCGACAGCATCCGTCTCGCAAGCCCCGCCAAGGCCGTCGTGCAGGCCGCCGAAGGCGCCGCGCTGCTGGTCGTCGGCCGGCGGGCACACCGGCACGGTGTGGCACCCCACCTGGGTCCGGTCGCCCACGCCGCCATCCATCACGGGCGCTGCCCCGTCGCTGTCGTCCCCCATGACTGAGCCCGGCCACCACGGGCCACAGCCCCCACGCGCGGAGGTGTGCGAGACCCATACCGCGATCGTGTTCTTCGCCGGGGACCGCGCCTACAAGGTCAAGAAACCGGTGGACCTGGGATTCCTGGACTACACCACGCGGGCGGCGCGCAGGCACGCGTGCGAACGCGAGGTCGCTCTCAACCGCCGCTTCGCCCCCGACGTCTATCTGGGCCTGGGTGAGTTCCGCAGCCCCGACGCCGAGGCGCCCGAACCCCTCGTGGTGATGCGACGCATGCCCGCGGACCGGCGGCTCTCCCGCCTGGTACGAGAAGGGGCGGTCCTGGACGACGTCCTGCGGGCCGTCGCCCGGCACCTCGCCGCGTGGCACGCGGAGGCGCCCCGCGGCCCGGACGTGGACGAGCAGGGCGCGAGAGACGCCCTGTCGTCACGGTGGGAGGCCAGCTTCGCGCAGGTCCACGCGCTGGCCGACGACGGCTCCGTACCCGAGGGGATGGCGGAGACGGAACAACTGGTGCGCCGCTATCTCGCGGGACGCGAGCGGTTGTTCGCGTCCCGTATCGAGCAAGGGCGGGTGGTCGACGGCCATGGTGACCTGCTCGCCGAGGACATCTTCTGCCTCGACGACGGCCCCCGTGTCCTGGACTGCCTGGAGTTCGACGACCGGCTGCGCTACGTCGACGGCCTGGACGACGCCGCCTTCCTCGCCATGGACCTGGAGCGGCTCGGCGCCCCGGAGGCCGCCGCGTACTTCCTCGCGCAGTACAGCGAGTACTCCGGTGATCCGGCTCCCGCGTCGCTGTGGCACCACTATGTCGCCTACCGTGCGTTCGTCCGTGCCAAGGTCTCCCTGATCCAGGCCCGTCAGGGCGCGCCGGGCGCGGAGTCGGCGTCACGCCGACTGGTCTCGACGACGCTGCGCCACCTGCGCACCTCTGCCGTCGGCCTGACCGTCGTCGGCGGGCTGCCGGGCAGCGGGAAGTCCACCCTCTCCGGTGCGCTGGCCGACCGGCTGGGGGTGACCCTGCTCAGCAGTGACCGCGTCCGCAAGGAACTGGCGGGTATTCCCGCGGAGCAGTCCGCGGCGGCCGGCTACGGCGAAGGGCTGTACACACCCGAGTGGACGGCCAGAACCTACGCCATCCTCCTCGACCGGGCAGCCGCCCTGCTGTCCGCAGGCGAGTCTGTCGTTCTGGACGCCACATGGTCCGACCCGACGCAGCGTGAATCGGCACGGCGCGTGGCCGAACGTACCAGCGCCGACCTGGTCGCCCTGCGCTGCCACGTTCCGGAGGACGTGTCAGCGGCCCGCCTGAGCACGCGCGCCTCCGGCCCGTCCGACGCCGATCTCGACATCGCCACCGCCATGGCGGCCAGGGAGCCCGCGTGGTCCGAGGCCGTCGCCGTCGACACCAGTGGCACGTTGGATTCCGCGGTCGCCCGGGCGTTGGCAGCCGTACGTCCCTGGGGCACCGGCCAGGCCCCGGTCTTCCGCCGCCCCTACATGGAGCCGGACTGAGGCAGACGCACGACGACACGGCGGTCCGTGTTGCCGGGGTGTTCCGGTGGGGTGACCGTGGAGGTGGGGGAGCGAGGGAGTGAGTAGCGTGCGAGCGCTCGTCTATCACGGCCCGGGGCACATCTCCTGGGACACCGCCCCGGACCCTGCGATGGAGGAGGCGACCGACGCGATCGTGCGGGTCGACGCCACCACAGTCTGCGGCAGTGATCTGCACATTCTGCGAGGAGACCTCCCTGAGGTGAAACCGGGGACGGTCCTTGGCCACGAGGCCGTGGGCGAGGTTCTGGAGGTCGGCCGTGATGCTCACGGTCTGCGCCCGGGCCACCAGGTGACCGTCTCGTCCTGCGGCCGCTGTCAGGCGTGCCGGGACACCAGGCGTGGGCAGTGCAGCGAGGGCGGTGGCTGGATCCTGGGAAACCAAATCAACGGAACCCAAGCCGAGTTCGTGCGGGTCCCCTTCGCCGAGCACTCCACCCACCGACGGCCTCCCGCGATCCCGCTCGACGACGGGCTTCTGCTCGCCGAGGTCCTCCCCACCGCCTACGAGGTCGGGGTACGGAACGGACATGTCGGCCCTGGAGACATTGTCGTCGTGGTGGGCGCGGGTCCCGTCGGTCTCGCCACGGTCGCCGTCGCGCGGCTCTACTCACCCCGTCGGATCATCGTGGTGGACCTGTCCGAAGCCCGGCTGGAAGCCGCCGCCCGCGTGGGGGCCGATGCCGCCGAAGTACCGGGGAGGATGATCGCCGAACTGTCCGAGGGACCGGGCGCCGACGTCGTCATCGAGGCATCGGGCGAACCGGACGGCTTCGTCCTCTGCACCCAGGCCGTCCGGGCGGGAGGACACATCGCCAACATCGGGACGCACGGCAGACCGGCCACGCTGCACCTCGAGTCCCTGTGGCGGAAGAACGTGACGATCAGCACCGGCCAGGTGGACACGTCCTCCACACCGTGGCTGATGGAGCTGCTGAGGTTCGGATACCTGACCGTCTCCCGGCTGGTCACCCACACCTTCGGCCTCGACCGGATGGAGCACGCCTACGAGGTGTTCTCGCAGGGCGCCACCACAGGTGCCCTCAAGGTCGTGCTGCACCGGGAGTGAGAGGAGCCCTGAAGCAGGAGCCCGAACGGGCCAGCCGGTCCATGGGACGCAGTGCCGGGAGGAGCACCGATGACCTGGGAAACCATCCGCAAGAACACGACATCGGTCGTCCCACCCCGTCTCGCCGACTACGAGCGGGCCTGCTCGGACTTCACCTGGGCACAGGCGCGTACCGAGCTGGCCGGGCTGCCCGGCGGCGGCCTCAATATGGCCCACGAGGCGGTCGACCGGCACGCGGCGTCCGATCACGCGGAGAGGGTCGCCCTGCGTTGCGTCGCCCGGGACGACTCCGTCGCCAGCGTCACCTATGCGGAACTGGCCCGCCGTACGGCGCGTTTCGCGAACGTTTTGCGGTCACTCGGCGTCGGCCGCGGGGACCGGGTGTTCACCCTGCTCGGCCGCTGCCCCGAGTTGTACACGGCGGTGCTCGGAGCCTTGAAGAACACCAGCGTGCTGTGCCCGCTCTTCTCGGCCTTCGGCCCCGACCCGGTGGAGCAGCGGCTGCGGCTCGGTGACGCCCGTGTCCTGGTCACCACCGCGGCCCTGTACCGGCGCAAGGTCGCCGAACGGCGGGCCTCGGTTCCGGGACTGGAACACGTCCTGATCGTGGGGCCCGGCGCCGCGGAACTGCCCGGCACCGTCTCCTTCGACGACGTGATGGCCGCCGCCCCGGACACCTTCACCATCCCGCCGACCTCGCCCGACGACATGGCCCTGCTGCACTTCACCAGTGGCACCACCGGCACCCCCAAGGGCGCGGTCCACGTCCACGAGGCCGTCGTCGCCCACTACGCCACAGCCGCGTACGCCCTCGACCTGCACCCCGAGGACGTGTACTGGTGCACCGCCGATCCCGGCTGGGTCACCGGCATGTCGTACGGGATCATCGCCCCGCTCGTCCACGGTGTGACGGTGGTCGTCGACGAGGGCGACTACGACGCCCGGCGCTGGTACCGGATCCTCGGCGAACAGCGGGTCGGCGTCTGGTACACCGCCCCTACGGCCCTGCGGATGCTGATGCGCGCCACACCGCGCCAGGGCCCGTACGACCTGCCGCGCTCCTACGACCTGTCGGCCCTGCGCTTCATCGCCTCCGTCGGCGAGCCCCTCAACCCGGAGGCCGTCTTGTGGGGCCAGGACGTGCTGGGCCTGCCGGTGCACGACAACTGGTGGCAGACCGAGACCGGTTGCATCGTGATCGCGAACTTCGCCGCCTGTGAGATCCGGCCCGGCTCGATGGGGCGGCCAGTGCCCGGCATCGAGGCGACCGTGCTGGAACAGGGCGAGGACGGCCGGGCCCTGGTCACCGACGGCCGGGTCACGCAGGTGCGAAGCCCCCAGGTTGAGGGCGAGTTGGCGCTCCGGCCGGGCTGGCCGGCGATGTTCCGCGGCTATCTCCACGACAAGGAGCGCTATGACGCCGCGTTCGCGGACGGCTGGTATCTGACCGGTGACCTGGTGCGCCGGGACGCGGACGGTTGGTACTGGTTCGTAGGGCGCGCCGACGACGTCATCAAGTCGGCCGGCCATCTGATCGGCCCGTTCGAGGTGGAGAGTGCGCTGATGGAGCACCCTTCGGTGGCCGAGGCCGGCGTGATCGGACGGCCGGACCCGGTCGCCGGGAACGTCGTCAAGGCGTTCGTGTCGCTGCGCCCCGGTGTGCCGCCGACTCCGGATCTGGAGCGGGAGCTGCTCGCCTTCGGCCGCCGCAAGCTGGGACCAGCCGTCGCACCCAGGGAGATCGCGTTCGACCAGAACCTGCCCAAGACCCGCAGCGGGAAGGTGATGCGCCGCCTGTTGCGCGCACGCGAACTCGGCCTGCCCACGGGCGACCTGTCCACCCTGGAGGGATCCTCATGAGCCCGGCCCGCCCCACCAGCGCACGGAAGGATCCGGCTCCCCGGAAGGCCGGCAAGAAGATCAAGAAGATCGCGAAGTCCAAGCGGAAGACGGGCGCCGGATCTCCGTCCGACCGTCCGGCCGCCGGGCACCGGACGGATCTGCTGGAGGCCATGCTGCGCATCCGGCGCTTCGAGGAGCGGTGTGTCGAGCTGTACAGCGCCACGAAGATCCGGGGTTTCGTCCACCTGTACATCGGCGAGGAGGCCGTCGCTGTCGGCGTCAACGAGGCACTGACACCCGAGGACGCGGTCGTCGCCACCTACCGCGAACACGGCCACGCCCTGGCCCGCGGGATCACGGCCGAGGCCGTCATGGCGGAGATGTACGGCAGGACGACCGGGTGCAGTGGCGGCCGGGGCGGTTCCATGCACCTTTTCGACGCGAGCCGGCGCTTCTACGGCGGCAACGCGATCGTCGCGGGCGGACTTCCCCTGGCCGCCGGTCTCGCACTCGCCGACCGCATGCGCGGACAGGACCGAGTCACCTGCTGCTTCTTCGGTGACGGAGCCTTCGCCGAGGGCGAGTTCCACGAGACGGCCAACCTTGCGGCACTGTGGCGGCTTCCCTTGCTGCTCGTCTGCGAGAACAACCTCTACGCCATGGGCACGGCCCTGGCTCGGCACGAGGCGCAGACCGACCTGGCCATGCGGGCCGCCTCGTACGGCATGGTCGCCTGGGCCGTCGACGGCATGGACGTCGAGGCCGTGGAACAGACCGCACGTCGGGCCGCCGAGGCCATCAGGGCCGGTGCCGGGCCGCACTTCCTCGAACTTCGCACCTACCGCTTCCGTGCCCACTCCATGTACGACCCGGACCGGTACCGCGACAAGGCCGAGGTCGAGCGGTGGAAGCACCGTGACCCGATCGACCGGCTCCTCGACCGCATGCGCGAGGACGGCGACCCGGTCGACGAGGAACTCGCCGGGATCGAGCGCCGGGTCGCCGCCGAGGTCGACCACGCCGTCGAGGCGGCCGAGCAGGCGCCCGAGGAGCCGGTCGAGCATCTCCTGCACCACGTCACCAGCGCACCGGCGGAGGCGAGTTGACCATGGGTGACGGTAAGCGGCTGGAGGCGGCGAAGACGACCTACCGGGAAGCGATGCGCGACGCGCTCCGGGACGCCCTGCGCTCCGACGACCGCGTCTTCCTGATGGGCGAGGACGTGGGCCACTACGGCGGATGCTTCGGCGTCAGCCTCGGCCTGCTGGAGGAGTTCGGCCCCGAACGCGTTCGCGACACCCCGCTGTCGGAGTCCGCGTTCGTGGGCGCCGGCATCGGCGCCGCCCTGGCCGGGCTGCGGCCGATCGTCGAGATCATGACCGTCAACTTCAGCCTGCTCGCTCTCGACCAGATCCTCAACAACGCCGCCACCCTGCTGCACATGTCGGGCGGCCAGTTGTCCGTACCTCTGGTCATCCGCATGACCACAGGCGCCGGACGGCAGCTCGCCGCGCAGCACTCGCACAGCCTGGAGGGCTGGTACGCGCACATCCCCGGAATCCGCGTCCTCACCCCCGCCACCCTCGAGGACGCGCGCCACATGCTCGCTCCGGCGCTCGCCGATCCCGACCCCGTACTGATCTTCGAGCACGGAAGTCTCTACAACGTCTCCGGCGAACTCCTCCCGGCCACCGCACCACAGGATCTGGATCACGCGGCGATACGCAGGCCCGGCACCGACATCTCCCTGATCACGTACGGAGGTTCGCTGCCCAAGACCCTCGCGGCGGCGGACGAGCTGGCCGCCGTGGGCATCAACGCCGAAGTGATCGACCTGCGTACCCTCCGGCCCTTTGACGCGCAGACCGTCGCTGCTTCCGTGGCCCGTACCCACCGTGCGGTGGTCGTCGACGAGGCATGGCGGACGGGAAGCTTCGCCGCCGAGGTGTCCGCCCGTATCGCCGAGGAGTCCTTCTACGAATTGGACGCGCCCGTCGAGCGGGTGTGCAGCGCGGAGGTGCCCATGCCCTACGCCCGGCAGCTGGAGGAGGCCGCCCTGCCGCAGACCGCCGACATCGTCGCGGCCGCCCACCGGGCGGTGGACTGACCATGGCCGAGTTCACCATGCCGTCCCTCGGCGCCGACATGGACGAGGGCACCCTCCTGGAATGGCTGGTAGGGCCCGGCGACCTCGTCCACAAGGGGGATCCGGTCGCCGTCGTCGAAACCGCGAAGTCGACCATCGAGGTGGAGTGCTTCGAAACCGGAACCATGGCCGAGCTGCTCGTCGAGCCCGGCACGACGGTGCCGGTGGGCACACCGCTCGCGCTGATCGGGGCGACGGCGGAGACCTCCGGGGAACCGGAAGGAGCGGGGAAGCCGCACAGGACCCGGAAGCCACGCCAGGTCAGGCAACCCGAGGGCCCTGCAGAAACTGGGAAGACCGAGAAGGCGGAGAAGCGACGAGCGGCCCGTCGCACACCGAAGAAGCGCGAGCCTGCCAAGCATCCGTCCCCGCCTCCCGAACCCGCCACAGTCCCGGCCCCGGTACCGTCCACAGCTCGGCGGGGTGGTCACATGGAGGTGGGCCCGCTGGTCCGGCATCTGGCGGAGCAGAGCGGCGTCGACCTGGAGACGCTGCATGGTTCCGGAACCGGAGGAAGCGTCACCCGAACCGACGTCGAGAAGGCGGCGGCCGCCCGGCAGCCGCGCCTGCGTGTCACCCCTCTCGCGCGGCGACTGGCCGCCGAACTGGGCGTCGACCTGGCCACGGTGAAGGGCACGGGCAAGGAGTCGGCCGTCCGTGCCGCGGACGTACGCCAGGCGGCCCCGGGGCCTGTGACCGAGCCCCCGTCCGCGCATGCCGGCGCCCCCGTGGCACGTCCGTCCGCCGAGCGCCTCTCGGCAGACCGGGGGACCGCCATGCGCCGGGCGATCGCCGGTCTGATGAGCCGCGCCAACCGGGACATTCCCCACTACTACCTCTCCACGACCGTGGACTTGGCCGCCGCGATGGACTGGCTCCACGAGCACAATCGGCGCAGCCCGGTCGGTGAACGGCTGCTTCCCGCCGCTCTGCTGCTCAAGGCGGCGGCCCTGGCGGCTCGGGACGTACCCGAGCTCAACGGTTCCTGGACCGACGACCACTTCACGGCCGGTGGGGGCGTACATCTCGGCGTGGCCGTGTCGCTGCGGGGTGGAGGTCTCGTCGCCCCCGCACTGCACCACGCCGACACCCTGGCACTCCCGCAGTTGATGACGGCCCTGAAGGATCTGGTCACCCGGGCCCGTACGGGCAGACTGCGGGGCTCCGAGGTGTCGGACGCCACGATCACGGTCACCAACCTCGGAGATCAGGGCGTGGAGACCGTGTTCGGAGTGATCTACCCGTCGCAGGTGGCCCTCGTCGGTTTCGGGCGAGTGGTCGACCGGCCGTGCGCCGTCGACGGCCTGCTGGGCGTGCGGCCCATGGTCACGGCGACCCTCTCGGCCGACCACCGAGCGACCGACGGTGCCGTCGGTGCCCGCTACCTCACGGCGGTCACCCGCCTCTTGCAGAATCCGGAGCAGCTGTGAACATCGACCGAACCGACGCACTGGACATGGTGAGGGAATCGATCTCTCGGGTCGTTCCTGGCGCCGACGTCGCCGCACTGAGGCCCGACGATGCGTTCCGTGACGCGCTGGAGATGGACTCCCTGGACTTCCTGAGTTTCGTCGAGGTCCTCAGCGAACGGTCCGGCGTCCGCATCGAGGACGAGGACACGCTCCGGTTGACCACGCTGTCCGACAGTGCCGACTTCCTCGTCGCCCGCACAGGGTGAGACGCCCTCCGTGGACCCGAACGATTCAGACCGCTTCGGTGTCGTCGACGACACCCACCACATCGTCGATGTCCCCTACCGAGGCGAGCAGTTCGGGGACGAGTGCCGCGTCCACTCTCCCTGTCACGGTCACCACGCCGTTCTCCACGGCGACCCCGACAGCGCGTGGATCCAGCAGATGTCGGCCGACCAGGGACTCGACCTCGGCGAGGATCTCGGCGTCGTCACGGATCAGGGCACGCAGCAGATCGTGACGGCTCACCACACCGACGAGCCGACCGTGACGGTCGGTCACGGGGAGGCGCTTCAACCGGCCGTGCGCGGCCTTCCACGCTGCGTCCGCCACCCTCTCTTCCGGGTGGACGCTGCGGACGCATCCGCGGGCGGCCCGGCTCCGTCACGTGCTGCCGGTGCTCACCATGCCCGCGGGTGACATCACCCATCCCGTACCCGACCTGACCGGCTACATCACCGAGGACAGATCGTGCTCTCGCCGGAGACCCACGCGCGGGGGGTGTACCCGCCGCTGGACGCCCTGTCCTCCCTCTCCCGGCTGATGCGCAAGGGCGCCAGCCCGGGCCGTACCCGTGACGACCACCTCGACGTCGCCGCCCAGCTGCTGGCCGCCCGGCCCGAGTCCGGCAGGTTCGTGACCTCGCGGATCTGGTCGGCCTGGCGGCGCTGAGCCCCACCGACCGCCGCTACCTCGACTTCGACGAGGCGTTCCTGCGGGACTTCGCCGACCAGCGCAGCGACGAGTCCCGCAGCCTCGACGCCTCGTTGGAACGCGGCTGGCAGGCCCTGCTCACGCTGCCGCGCGGCCAGCTCTCCATGCTCCCCACCGGGCTCCTCGACGCCCACGGGGCGAGGGACGGACCGGACACGGAGGCGTCCCGATGACCGGCGCCCGCCGTACACCGCCCGGTCGGGCGGGACGGCTGCGACTGCGGCACAGCCTCGATGTCGCCGAACGCGGAGCCGACCTGCGGGAGCAGATGCTCCGTATCCTGCGCTCCGAGCACGAGCGGCTGCTGAGCGAGGAGAGGTCGGCAGCCCGTGCCTGGCGGGACCTGCTGTCCGAGGCCGAGGACTGGCTGCTGAGAGGGCTCTTCCTGGGCGGGGAACAGGCCCTGGACGCGGCCGCCGCGGGTATCGGTCCCGCCCAGGTCACACTGCGCTGGACCACCTCCATGGGGGTACGCCACCCTGCGGCGGCCGCTGTGTCCGTACCCGCCCGATCACCCACCACCGCCGCTCCCACGAACACCGCCCTCGTGCACGCCGAAGCGGCCTACGGTCGTGCCCTGCGCGCCGGCGGCGAGTACGCCGCCGCTCATGCTGCCGCCGAACTGCTGGGCGCCGAGGTCATCAGCACCCGGCACCGGGTCCGTGCCCTGCGGCGCCGCTGGATTCCGCGCCTGCGGGAGGCGCTCGACCGGGCCGACCTCGCCCTGGAGCAGGCCGAGCACGAGGACGGCGTCCGGCGGCGCTGGGCGGCTCGGAGCCCCGAGCGGTGACCGTTCACTGGAACGCCGCGTGGATCTCCTGCTCGGTCGCGTTGTGCGAGACGAGCAGGATCTCGTCACCGGGTCGGAGCCGCACAGCCGGATCCGGAACGGTCGGTTGTCCGTCGCGGACGATCGTGGCGACGACCGTCCCTTCGGGCAACCTGACGTCGCCCAGGGCGTGTCCCGCCGTCCTGGACTGCGGTGTGATGGCCGTTTCGATGACGTCGACGCCGGCCTTGCTGAGCCGCAGCAGGGCGACCGTGTCGGTGGCCCCGGTGGCCTCCTCGATGAGGGAGATCAGCGGGGTGGCGGCCGGGACGGCGACGTCGACGCCCCAGCGCCCGTCGAACAGCCAGGCGTTGTCGGCGTCGTTGAACCGGGCGGCCACGCGGGGCACCGAGAACTGCCGTTTGGCGAGCAGGCTGATGACGAGGTTGTCCTCGTCGTCCCCGGTGGCGGCGATGACGAGATCGGCGGTGAGAGCGCCGGCGTGTTCCAGGAGGGTGGGTTCACAGGCGTCCCCGGCGATGAGCCGTACCGGGACGCGCCCTTCCAGTTCGGCGACGCGGTCGTCGTCGGCGTCGATCAGCGTCACCTCGTTGTGGGCGGCGCCGAGCACCTGGGCGATCTGGGTACCGAGCCGTCCGGCCCCGGCGATGATCACGTTCACGTCCCCAGCTCCTTGTCGAGAAAGCCGCGCAGCCTGCCGAGCGCTGTCGCGGCGACGGCGAAGGTGACCAGGTCGCCCACCCGCGCGGGTGTGCTGTGCGCGGGGACCAGGGAGCGGCCCGCCCGGGTGACCTCGACGACGCGGATCTCGCCGTCGACCTCGAACTCGGCCAGCGGCCGCCCGGTCAGATAGGCCGGCAGTTCGGAGCGGTAGAGCAGGGTCTCGCCGTTGCCGAAGCTGATTTCGGGGGAGAGGTGGCGGTGCAGGAGCATCTGGTGGATCTGGTGGACCGTCCAGCGGACGCTGGCGATGGTGGGGATGCCGAGTTCGCGGTAGATGTCGGCGCGGCGGGGGTCGTAGATGCGGGCGAGGACGTTCGGCACCCGGTAGGTCTCCTTCGCCGTGCGCGCGCTGACGATGTTGCTGTTGTCTCCGGAGGTGACGGCGACGAAGGCGTCCGCGTGCTCGATACCGGCCGCCTGAAGTACGGCGCGGCTGTAGCCGTTGCCCTCGTGGAACCGGATACGGGGGCTTTCGGGCAGCCGCCGGGCAGCCTTGGGCCGCCGGTCCACCACCTGCACGTCGTGCCCCTCGGAGGCGAGCAGGCCTGCGAGGGTGGCGCCCACCCGTCCGCAGCCGACGACGATCACCTTCACGGTTGTGCTCCTTTCGGGCGGTCGGCGCGGCGGCGCAGCCACCACTTGCGGACCTCGTCCGCGATCAGGGGCAGGGTTCCGAGCCCGGCCAGTACCGCCCAGTCGGCGGCGTCGAGCGGGGCGGTGTTGAAGACGTTCTGGAGCAGCGGCACATAGCTGATCGCGGCCATGAGGGCGATGCCGAAGCCGCCCGCCGCCAGCAGGGCCGGATTGGACAGCAGCCCCACCTTCAGGATGCTCTGCCGGTCGGTGCGCACCGCGAGCGCGTTGAAGAACTGGCTGAGCACGATCCCGGCCTGGACCATGGTGATCGCCTCCCGGTAGACGGGCGTGTCCTTGGTGAAGTCGTCGAACGGGATGCCCGAGGATCCGACGTGCCAGAAGAAGACGGCGGTGACGCACAGCGCCTGGATGCCGCCGAGGAACAGGATCCGACCCACGACAGCGGCTGAGAACAGCCGTTCCCGGCGGGAGCGGGGCGGGCGCTCCATCACGTCGGGCTCGGGCGGCTCGGCGCCCAGGGCCAGGGCGGGCAGTACGTCGGAGCCCAGGTCGATCGCCAGGATCTGCACCGCGCTGATGGGTACCAGCGGGAAGCCGGCGAAGGTCGCCGCCAGGATCGGGACCAGCTCTCCGATGTTGTGGCTGAAGAGGTAGACGAGGAACTTGCGGATGTTCTGGTAGACCGCCCGGCCGAGCCGCACCGCCACGGCGATCGAGGCGAACGAGTCGTCCAGGAGCACCATCGAGGCCGCCTCCCGGGCCACGTCGGTGCCCGACGCTCCCATCGCCACGCCGATGTCGGCGTGTTTGAGCGCCGGGGCGTCGTTCGCGCCGTCCCCGGTGACCGCCACCACCTCGCCCCGCCGCTGGAAGGCGGTGACGACGCGCATTTTGTGCTCCGGACTGACCCGGCACAGCAGCAGTTCGGACGGTTCGGCGAGCAGCGAGTCGAGCGCCTCCTCGTCCATCGCGTCGAGCCGGGCGCCCGTCACCACGACCGGATCCGGCCCCCGTACGATCCCCACCCGCCGCGCGACGGCCTCCCCGGTGAGCGGGTGGTCGCCGGTGACCATGACGATGCGGATTCCGGCCCTGCGGCAGGCGGCGACCGCGTCGGCGACCTCCGGACGCGGCGGGTCGAGCATGCCGACCAGTCCGAGCAGCGTGAGTCCGGACTCTGCCTCGTCCTGCGCCGGGCGGGACCGGTCCAGCTCCCGCCGCGCGACGGCCAGCACCCGCAGCGCCTGCGACGCCAGCGCGTCACTCGCCGCGAGGACCGTCGCCCGCTCCTGCTCGGTCAGAGGCCCGCGGTGTTCCTCCCACTCCACGTCGGTGCAGCGCGCCAGCAGCTCAGCCGGCGCTCCCTTGACGCATGCCTGGTAGCCCGCGCCGTTCTTGTGCACCGTGGTCATCAGCTTGCGGTTTGAGTCGAAGGGGAACTCGGTCACGCGCGGAGCCGCGGCCTCCTCCGCGCCCGGGTCGAGACCGGCCTTGGCCGCGACGACGAGCAGCGCTCCCTCCGTCGTGTCGCCGAGCACCCTCCAGCGCTGCCTGCCCTCGGGCGGAACCAGGCGGGCGTTGCAGCACAGGCCCGCCACCCGGAGCAGTTCACGTACCGGCGCCCCATCGGCGACCTCCCCGGCCGGGGCGTACCCCACGCCGGTCACCGGGTGCACCGCGCCCCCCGCCCATACCCGGGTGACAGTCATTTCGGCCTGCGTGAGCGTTCCGGTCTTGTCGGTGCACACCACCGTGGTCGAACCGAGCGCCTCCACCGCCAGCAGTTTCTTGATCAGAGCACGGCGGCGCGCCATCCGCCGCACGCCGATCGCCAGGGACACCGAAAGCGTGGCGGGCAGCCCTTCCGGCACCATCGCCACCATCACCCCCAGCGCGAACACGAACGTGGGCACCAGGGACTCCCCGGTGGGCAGCCGCACGGCGAACATCAGGGCGCCGATCGCCAGGGCAGTCCCCGCCACCCGGCGCGCCATGGAGGCCACCTGATGCTGCAGTGGGGTCTTCTGCTGCGGGGCCGCTGCGGCCAGACGGTAGATCCGCCCGAACTCGGTCGTCGCACCGGTGGCGAAGACCACGACCCGTCCGGACCCGGCGACGACGTCGGTTCCCATGAACACGCAGTTGCGGGCCTCCAGCGGCGGCCCGGCCGCCACCGGATCGGCCGTACGGCCCACGGCGTTGCTCTCTCCGGTCAACGGCGCGTTGTTCACCGCCAACTCGTGCGCCTCGACCACCCGGCAGTCCGCCGGCACGGCGTCCCCGGCCTCCAGCACCACCACATCCCCCGGCACCAGATCCCGGGCAGGCACCTCCAGCCGTCGACCGTCACGCAGCACCCGGCAGGCATGGGGGACCATCGCCTCCAGCGCCTGAGCCGTCCGCTCGGCCGAGTACTCCTGCGCGAAGCCGATGGCGGCGTTCAGCACCACGACGCACAAGATCGCCACCGCGAGCTGAAGAGTGCCCACGTCACGCGGCTCCTGAAGCCCGTAGGCCAAGAACGTGATCACCGACGCGACCAGCAGCACGACCGCGAAGAGGTCCGTGAACTGCGCCCCCAGCTGCCGCCACACGGGGCGGCGCCTCGTACGCGGCATCTCGTTGGCCCCGTACCGCTCCAGCCCCGCCCGTGCCCGATCCGCCGACAAGCCGCGCCGTGAGGTGCCCAGCGCGGTGAAGACGTCACCGGCGGCGAGTTCCCGTACCGGAGGACGTGGACCGGAACCGGACGTGGCGTCGACCGCCGCGTCCGCCCCTCCGCCCGGCACCAGCGGGTCCGTACCGGTGCGCATCATCCGAACCCGTATGGCGCCGAGGTCCTCGGTTCCGGCGGAACCGGTCGGTTCGCGCGGAGGGCCTTGCGTGAGGTTTCCATCACGGACTCCAGTGAGTTCGGCGGCCGTCCCCCGCCGGTGTGCCGCCCCCGATCGTCGGCGGGGCTGCTCCTCATCCTGTGACGGGTCGGCCTGCGCCACCAGGGCCGTACGGGGCAGGGAACCGGCCCGATCGGCGCCTCACACCGGGACCATGATGACGGGGCAGTGGGCGTGGTGCAGCACACCCTGGCTCACCGAGCCCAGGAGCATGCCCGTGAAACCTCCGTGCCCGCGGGTACCGACGACCAGGCCCAGCGCGTGTTCCGAGGCTTCCGTCAGGACTCGCACCGGGTGGCCGAGGACGACTTCGTGGTGCAGTTCCACTCCCGGGTGCCTCGCGGTCCGGCCCGCGACCGTCTCGGACAGCACACGGCGGCACTCCCGCACCGCGGCGTCCTCGTCCAGCACGCCGAGGAGCGGCGGATGCCACACGTACAGGGCCCTGAGGGTCGCTCCGCGCAGGGCCGCTTCCTCGAACGCCACATCCACCGCCGCGGACGCGTGCGGACTGCCGTCCACGCCGACGACGAAATACGCGGGCTCCTGGGTGATGTGCTCCGGCTCCGGAACGACGACGACCGGGCAGGGAGCGTGGGCGGAGACAGGCAGCGACACGGAGGCGGAGGTGAACATTTCGCGCCGGGTGCTCAGATGCCAGGAGCCCACCACGACCAGCGAGGCGTTCCGCGCCTCCTCCCGCAGAACCCACGCGGGCTCTCCTTCCGCCAGCACCGTCGACACCTCCACCGTCGGCCGCCGGGACTCGACGAAGGCGACCGCCTCCTTGAGTACCTCGGCACCCGCCTCGTGCAGCGTCCGGTTCCACTCCTCCCAGGACGGCAGTGCCTCGCCAGAGCTGTATCCACCCCTCGGTACGCCCTGGGCGTGGACGAGCCGCACCGGCAGGCCACGGCGTTCCGCCTCGTCGGCGGCCCAGGCGAGTGCCAGCCGCTTCGAGGTATCGGGGTCGACGCCCACGACGATCGGCTCACGTCCGTGCGTACCACTCATGGCACCTCCGCAGATTCCCGTGCCGCCGTCCGTTCGCTGTCCTTCCAGCGTGACCCCGGCCGTCGGGAGCCGCCATGTCACGGTCTCGCGGGGGCTCATCCGGCGGTTCGTGGCTTTGCGATGCCAGGCCGGGTGGCCGAGGTGGACGGCCGCGCGATGCGCAACCGCTTGATGCGGGGCGTCGCAGCCTGGTGGAGCCTGGAAGGAGCGAGACGGGACAGTCGGCGCCGGGCCGGACAGGTCTGCGGCGGTTATGGAGGTGCCGTGATGGACCTGGTCGTCGTGGGGGTGGACGGCTCGCCGTCAAGCCTCGACGCGGTGCAGGTCGCGGCAGCTGAGGCCGGGGCGCGCGGCGTGGGACTGCGGCTGGTGCACGCCTTCGTGTGGCCGTCGGTACACCTACCACCAGGCGGACCCCCGTGGAACCCGGCCATGGCGAGGGTGAGGGAGTCGGTGGACGGCACGCTGATCGAGGCTGAGGAGCGAGCCCGCCGAGCCGTGCCGCAGGTGAGTGTGGTGCGAGAGGTGGCCGTCGGTGAACCGCTGATGGTGCTGGAGATCGAGTCGCGGACCGCCTCGCTCGTCGTGGTCGGCAGCCGGGGCCTGAGCGCGTTCGGCAGCCTGCTGCTCGGTTCCACCGCCGTGCATCTGGCCGCGCACGGCCGCTGCCCGGTGCTGGTGGTGCGCGGCCGGCCCGACCCGAGCGGTCCCGTACTGCTGGCGGTCGACGGCTCACCGGCGGGCGAGGGAGCCGTTGAGTTCGCCTTCGCCGAGGCGTCGCTGCGCGGCGTGGACCTGGTGGCGCTTCACGTCTGGAACGCCCGGAGCGAGCGGGCCCACGAGGGCCCTGGTGATCCTCTGAACGCGGTGGCGGACATCGAGGGGCTCCGCCAGGACGAGCAGCGGTTGTTGGACGGGATTGTGACCCCGTGGCAGGAGCGTCATCCGCGGCTCGCCGTGGAGCGGCGTCTGATGCGTTCCGGTGTTCGCCCGGCGCTGATCGAGGCGAGCCGGGACGCGCAACTCGTCGTGGTCGGCGCCCGCGGCCGTGGCGGCTTCACGGGCCTGCTGCTCGGCTCGGTCAGCCAGGCACTGCTGCATCACGCGCAATGCCCGGTCGCCGTCGTACGAGCCAGCGAGCGGTTAGGACCGCAGGGCGGTGAGTGACGGATGCTGGAAGACAGTGATCGTTCACCGCCCCGGTGCACCTGCTGCGGTCTCGCTCTCGGCGCGGAGGCGATTCGTGACGTCGACCTCCACTGTCCGCTCCATGGGGATCGCCTGCATGCCACGCGTGCTGGGTGCATAGACCCGGTGAACGAGGCGTGCCCCCAGCTGCCTCCGCTGAGAGGCACGGCCCGCGCTCGTGCCCCGGTGCCTCCAGTGGGCCGACTCGATCACCGGTGTCGTCATCACCGTTGACGGCCTGGAAGCCCGCTCGTCGCGACGGGCGGGCACGGCCGCCGCGGAGGGAACACCCCCGAGGGCTGACACCTGGCGCTTGGCGCTGCCAGAGGTCCCGGCAGCGGGGCGTCGGCTGTTGCGCAGGGGTGCGGACGCTGTTGCGCAAGGGGGGCGAGGCTGCGGATCTCGTCCGGGGTGCCCGTCGTCACCGTCTCCGGCCTTACCGGCCGAGTGCGTCCGCCACCACCGGCTCCCCGTGGCGGCGCTCACTCATGAGGGATGACGGCGACTGGGCAGCGCGCGTGGTGGACGGCGGCCTGGGCCACGGGACCCAGGCGGGGTGCCGGGGCGTGGTGGCTGCGTCGGCCCACGATCAGGAGTTCGGCGCGTTCGGCGGCTGCTACGACGACCCTGGCGGGGCTTTCGAGGCGGATGTCCTCCGTCACGGCCACGCCCGGAAACTTCTCGCGCCAGGGGCGGAGGGCCTGGCTCAGATGTTTCTGCGAGTCCTGGATGATCTCCTGGGTCACGGTGTGGTCCACGCCCCACGGGGCGTACGCGTGGATCGGGATCCCGCGGCCGTGGACGGCGCGGAGGGGCACGTCCCGACTTGCTGCGGTTGTGAAGGCGAATTCGAGCAGGTCGTCGCACGGGCCGTGCAGTTTCAGCCCCATCACCACTTCGCCTGCTGCACCTGACTGAGACGTCGAGGGCCGTTCTGCACGCTTGTCTGCGCGTACGAGGACCACGGGCCCCTCGGCGCTTGCCACGACGGACATGCCGATGTCACCGAGGAAGTAGCTCTCCACAGAAGTCAGGCCGCGCGAGCCGAGCACGAGTATCTCCGACTCGGACGCCGCTTGGATCAGTGCGTCCTGCGCGTCGTCGGCGACCAGGTTGCCGACGACGGTGAGGCCCGGGTGGTGCGCCTGGAGTTCCGTCCGGGCGTTGTGCATGAGCCGCCTCGCCCAGTAGTTCTGGTCGATTTCCGAGGGGACGGCGGTCGGTTCCGGTGCCAGCAGGGGCCACGCGTGCAGCAGGCGCAGGGTGAGCTTGCGCCGCTGGGCTTCGTCGGCGGCCCAGTGGGCAGCGGCGAGGCTCTCGGGTGAGCCGTCGAGGCCCACGGTGAGGACTCGTTCCATGGCGACTGCCTCCGTCTCGTACGAAGCTGGAAGGACGGTGAGTGTGGCCGCTGTCCGGACTGCTGCGGTCTCGGTGAGTCTTTGGCCGTGCGAGAGCCGGCTGTGGGACGTAACCGGAGCAGCGCATGAGCATCTGTGTCGGCGAGTCGAGCACGGCGCTTCTCCCTTGAGGAGTACCCCAGATCGCCTCGCAGCGCATGTGGCCCCGGGACGCGGTAAGGGACGGGCATGAAGTCCGGCATGAGGAGGCGGAAGCAATGGCGGTTCCCCTGGTGGTCGGCATCGACGGGTCCGAGGCGAGCCTGGAGGCGGTGGACTGGGCCGCGGACGAGGCGGCCCGGCACGGGGTGCCGCTCCGCCTCCTGCACGCGGCCCCTGCGGACGACGACGCGTCAGACCTGGTCGCCGCAGCCTCGGAGCGCGCCGGCAAGAGTGCTCCTGCGGTACAGCTGTCGAGTGTGGTGCTCTCCGAGGACGCGGCGTCTGCGCTGGTCGGCGAAGGACGCAACGCTCTCGCTCTGGTGGTCGGGTCCAGAGGGCTCGGAGGTCTCACCGGGCTGCTCCTCGGATCGGTCGGCCTGGCTGTGGCGGCCCGTGCCGACTGCCCGGTCGTCGTCGTACGTGGCGGGGTCGAGCACCGCCACAGCCGGTTCGGGTGCGTCGTCGTCGGAGTCGAGGCCGGGGAAGGCAGCGGTACGGCCGTGGAGTTCGCGTTCCGTGAGGCACACTTGCGGCGCTGTAGGCTCCTGGCGGTGCATGCCTGGAGCGTCCCCGTGGGGAACCCCGGGCCTCCGGCCCTGTCCGGCTACGCTCTCAAAGCCCTCGACCGCCCGCCTGCCCAGGTTCTGGCCGACGCCCTGCACCGCTCCGAACAACGGTATCCGGACGTGCCGGTGAGCAGCGAAGTCGTCGAGGGCCCGGCACGACGGGCGCTCCTGGATGCCGCGTCCGCCGCTGATCTGCTGGTTGTCGGAGCCCGCAGACGACAGGGGCACGTCGGTCTTCAGCTGGGCCTGGTCAACCATGCGGTGCTGCACCACGCGCCGTGTCCGATCGCGGTCGTTCCGCAGATATGACCAGGCGGAGCCCTGAGGGGCCGGTGGTCTGTCGGCGGGGGCTGGCCTTTGGCCCTGTGGACCGAGATCGGCCGCCATGGGAACGTGGCGAGGAATCAGCCGTGGTGGGGGGACGCACCACGCAACGGCTGAAGGCCAGACCATGAGCGCACAGGATTCGCCGCACACGCCCGGCCCTCTCAGCCGCACCGAAGAGCGCCCGCCCGAGGCGCGAACCCGCACGGGGCACCGCATTACTTCGGTCGAGAGGTGAGTGAGAACCTGCTCGACCGTGCAGTGACTCGCGCCGACGCAGACCCCCGTTCGACCCTTGTCGCGGCGCCGCCCTGCCGACTCAGCGCGCGTCTCGTGGCCCGGCCGGAGTTGCGGACTCGCCGGTGAGTTGGGGCTCGACGTCCACGACGCCCTCCACGGCGCGCACGAGGCGCACGGCGACCGAGATGAGCGAGGTGTCGCGGATGTGTCCGCGGAGGGAGACGACTCCCTCGTGCACGTTCACGTGGATGGCGTGACTGAAGGCCGGGAAGAGGTAGGACACCACGGTGCGGCGGACTTCCTCCTCGATGTCCTCGTCCGGCCGAAGGAAGACCTTCAGCAGGTCTGCACGGCTGACGACGCCCTGGAGCATGCCGAGGTCGTCGACCACGGGCAGACGTTTGACGTGCCGGACGGCCATGATCCTGGCTGCCTGGGCCAGGGTGACGTCAGGGTGGACCGTGATGGCGGGGGCGCTCATGAGTTCTTCTGCCGTTGCTGAGCCAGCCTTGGCGACGTCGGACAGACGCCGACGTTGTTCGACGAGGCTCGGGTCGCTGTCACGGAACTCCTCCTTGGGCAGCAGGTCGGCTTCGGATACCACACCGATCACGCGGCCTTCGCCCTCAAGGACGGGCATGGCGCTGACCTTCCACTGCTCCATCGTTCGGACCATCTCTTTGAAGGGCGCGTCACGTCCCACAGACACGACCGTCTGAGTCATCACATCGCTCACGATGTGCGGGGTCTGCGGCACTTCGAAGCACCTCGTCTCGCCTTGTCACGGAACCTCGCCCGCACCGTGGGGCGCGTACAGGTCGAGCAATCGCACCCGGGCTGACCTGAGCCGGCGCGCGAGCACGCCGGAGACATACGTACACAGCTCGTGATCCAGCCCCGAGTCGTTCGCGCACATCTCACGAACTGCCGACGCGTCGAACTCGTAGGCACGCACCGGGCTGCTGGCCTCGGCCCCCAGATGCCAGTGATGGGGAGGGACCAGCCAGGACCAGCCCAGCAGCCTTCCGGCACCAAGGGTCTCGACGACCGCTGCCCGCCTGCCAGGCACTTGAAGGTCGAGAGCGACCGTGCCCGTGTGGATGATCCAGAAGCGGTCGGCCTTGCCGCCCTCGTTGAAGATACGCTCGCCTGCCTCGAACGACACCTCACGGGCGAGCGCCATGAGCTGTTCGCGATGCTCCTTGGTCAGGGTGCCGAAAACGCCGGTCCTCGCAACCACGGTGGTCGTCCCTTCTCCGTGACCTAGAAGTGGAGAGGGGCTCCTGTCCGGTCACGGACTTCTCATCACGCGGCCGATGCGAAAGGCATGGCGGGGGTGGGACCCAGCGGCGTCTGCTCCCGGCCGCATGACTCCACCATCGCCGCAAACCGGCGTGGCGCAACCCGGGCGGAGGCACTCCGAGGCTCGAAGCGCGTGTCGCCGTGGGGCCAGGGCGGTGCGACGGTCGTGATGCACGGTGCGGTGGGTCGCTCGGCCCGAAGGGCTCCGCCCGCTCAGGCGATGGGGATTGGCCTGCCTCTGCGGACGGCGGCCGTCAGGGGCAGGCTGGAAGACGAGGTCACTTCGCTCGAAGGCGGCCGCCCAAGTGCGTCCCGCCATCGTCGACGTCGCTGGTTCCCAGGGGCAGCGGGTGTCCGCGCGTAAGGGACCCCGTCGCTGTCGGACCCCGCGACAAGCACCTGGAAGGTGCAGGAAGGGATCGTCATGAAAGCACTCGTGTTCCACGGCCCCGGCGAGTCCGCCTGGGAGGAGACCGAGGATCCCGGCCTCCAGGAGGCGACAGACGCGATCGTCCGCGTCGACGCCGTGACCATCTGCGGGACCGACCTGCACATCCTCAAGGGCGATGTGCCGGAGGTACGCCCCGGCACGGTGCTCGGGCATGAAGCCGTCGGCGAGGTCGTCGAGGTGGGCAGTGACGTGCGCAGTGTCCGCCCCGGCGACCGCGTCCTGGTCTCGTGCATCACGGCGTGCGGCCGCTGCCGATTCTGCCGGGAAGGGGCATACGGACAGTGTCGCGGCGGCGGAGGCTGGATCCTCGGCCATCTGATCAACGGGACCCAGGCCGAGTACGTCCGTGTGCCGCACGCTGACCTGTCCGTGTACCCCCTTCCCGGTGCGGTGGACAGCAAGGACGCCGTCCTGCTGGCCGACATCTTCCCCACCGCCTACGAGGTGGGTGTGTTGAACGGACGCGTACGGCCCGGAGACACCGTCGTCGTGGTCGGAGCGGGACCCATCGGGCTCGCCGTGATCGCCACCGCCCGGCTGTACACGCCCGAGAAGATTATTGCCGTGGACCTCGCGCCGTCCCGGCTGGAGGCCGCGAAGCGCCTCGGCGCCGATGCCGTGGCCGTCGCGGGTGAAGAAGCCGAGCAGCTGGTCGCCGACCTCACCGAAGGGCTCGGAGCCGATGTGGTCATCGAAGCGGTCGGGGTGCCGGAGAGTTTCGAGACGTGCACGCGCATGGTGCGGCCTGGCGGGCATGTGGCCAACGTCGGCGTGCACGGCAAGCCCGCGACGCTGCACCTCGAAGACCTGTGGATCAAGAACGTGACGATTACCACCGGCCTGGTCGACACGCACTCCACTCCCATGCTGCTGCGCATGCTGGCCGCCGGCCGTCTTCCTGCGGCGTCCATGGTCACTCACACTTTCCCGCTGGACCGTATGGAAGAGGCGTACGACGTCTTCTCACGGGCCGGCGACACCGGTGCGCTCAAGGTAGTTCTCGGCGGGGAGCAGCACGATGCCCTGACGATCCGGGCGTCATGACAGGAGGAAATGATGGCCCGCGGCCGTGCGCTGCGGCGGCACTGCCCCACGGCTGCGCGACGGCCTTGCACGGGCCGATCTGGCGGCGGAGCAGAGCGAGGACGCGGTCCGGCGGCGGTGGGCCGCCGGGCACGTGCTCGCCGCCGGTGTCTCCCGCCGCGCCGGGCCTTCCTGAAAACCGGTGGCTCAGCCCGGGGGTCTCACGGCTGTCACTGGAATGCCGCGTGGATCTCCTGCTCAGTGGCGGTGTGGGAGACCAGGAGGACTTCCCTCTCAGCTCGGATTGTGAACGGCGGTGTGGGACGGTGGCTTGTCCGTCCACCCTGGCGTCGTACGCATCGCGTGTCAGCCGACATCGACGAGTCGTTCCCTCCGGACAGCCCATCCCGCGTTACGGGGATCCGGACGAGGTTGCCCACATGGCGTGTTCGTCGTCGCCGAGGCCACCTTCTCGACGGGCACCGAGTTCGTCCTGGCCGGCGGCGCGGCCACCGGCACTCCGGCTGTTCTGCCGGCCGCCCGCTGACGAGAACGCTGGGCTCCGTCGGCCCAGGGGCATGGGGCGGCGGGCGAGCCCGTCCAGGGAAAGAGTGGCATGGGACAGGCCACGTGCAGGACCTTCGGCCCTGCACAGAGGCTTGCTGGCCCTGGCCCTCGTGCGGCCGCGATGACAGCGTGAACGGTGCGCCCGTCCGAGCGTCACTGGACGGGGCATGGCCGAGGACATTACGGCGATGCCGAGCCCACTCGTTGCAGGGCGTTCCCCACGACGGATGAGGTGGCAGGAGGAGCCATGAAGGACACCGCTGTAAGCAATGAGGTGATCGTCGGAATCGATCCGCGCCAGCAGTCCGTTCCGGCGCTCGCCTGGGCGGTCGACGAGGCTGTCCGTAGGAGGTTGCCCCTCCGTCTGGTCGTGGCGGTACCGCCCCTGCCCGGCGGGCAGCACATCGACGCACCGTGGCGTCGCAGGATGCTCCGGGTCGAGGGCGAAGGCGCCCTTGCCGAGGCAGTCGACACGGTACGGGCGCTGCATGCGGAAGTGCCCCTGGCGACGGAACTGCTCGACGGCACGCCGTCGGTGATGCTCTGCCAGAAGGCGGCGCAGGCCCGGATGGTCGTCGTCGGTTCCCGTCGGCTCAGTCGACCGGAGGAGCTCTTGAGCGCGGGCTCGGTGGCCGTTCCGGTCAGTGCCCAGGCGGACTGCCCGGTCGTCGTGGTCAGGGAGCCGGAGCACGTGGGGGAGCGGCATCCCCATCTCGTCGTGGGTGTCGACGGCAGCGAATCCTCCAGGGCCGCCGTGGAGTTCGCTGTAGAAGAGGCAGCGCTGCGTGGCGCTGCGCTGCGCGCCGTGTGGGTGTGGCGGCGGCCGGTGGTGTCCTTCGGTGACGAAGCGGTGGGGCTTGAGGAACGGCACCGGATCCTGTCCGAGACCGTAGCGGGATGGGCGGACAAGTACCCGGATGTGGAGATCACCCGTGAGGTTCTGCGCGGCCATCCGGTGGAGGAACTGGCTCTCGCTTCGGCCGGCGCCCTTGTGGTCGTTGTCGGCAGGCACGGGCGCGGGGGGTACTCCGGGATGAGGCTGGGGTCGGTGGTTCATGGCCTGCTGCACCGGGCGGAGTGCCCGGTGATCACCGTGCCAGCGTCCCGGCATGGCTGAGCCGGGACTCCGGCCGTCGAGTGAACCGGAACCGGACGGGAGAAGCCGTGTCACCTGCCCGGACGGACACCGCTCCGGCGTCGGGCGCCGGTGACACCGGGCTCAGCCATGAGGAGGCGGCGCGTCGCCTGACTCGGTACGGTCCCAACGAAGTGACCGCCGAACGTTCCGTTCCCCTGTACGTACGCGTGGCGGCGCAGCTCCGCGATCCGCTGATCATGGTGCTGCTCGCGGCCGTCGTCCTGACCCTGGCGATCGGCGACCACGCCGACTCCGTCGTGATCGCGCTCGTCATCGTGGTGGATACGACCGTGGGCGTGGTGCAGGAGATCAGAGCCGATCAGGCGGTCGCAGCGCTGTCGGCGCTGTCGGCACCGAGCGCGCGTGTGCTCCGTGACGGCGCCGCGACGGAGGTGCCGTCCTCGGCGGTGGTGCCGGGCGACGTCCTGTTGCTCGGCGAGGGCGACATCGTGCCTGCCGACGCTCGGCTCACGGAGGCGTCGTCGCTTCTGATCGACGAGTCCATGTTGACCGGCGAGTCCGTGCCCGTCGACAAGGCTGTGCCGTCCCGCGGGCCGGATTCCTCCGGGCGACCGGAATTGGACGCCTCAGGGCCCCAGCAACACCGCGGCATTGCGCGCCGGCACGATCGTGGTCCGCGGCAGAGGTGTGGCACTGGCGACGGCCACCGGGAAGGCCAGCGCGCTCGGAAGAATCGCCGAACTGCTGGACACGCGTCCCCAGACCATGCTCGCGGCGCAGCTGGGTGTCGTGCTCGGGCTGCGGGACCGTCTGCTGACCCGGGAGAACCTGTTCCTGCCGGCGGCGGTGGCCGTCTCGGCCGGGCTTGCGGTCGCTGCCCTGTATGTGCCCTTCCTCCGCGCGGTGCTCGGCACGGTAGCGCTCGGCTGGACAGAGATCGCCCTGGCGGCTGCGGCGGGCGGACTCGGCCATCTTGCCGCGCGTGTAGGGGGCGCGGGCAAAGGCGGTGGTCGGCGACGCCAGTGGTGAAGGATTGACGCCGATCGGATCCATGAGGTCGGCAGGTCAGCGGGCCGGGCTCGCTCGCGGTTGGGGCGCTGACGGCGTCGTGGCCGGTGGGCACCGGGACGCACGTGTCGGCCATGCCCGCCCAATTCCAGCTGGAAGCGGTGGGCGGTGGTGGCTTCGGGGGCGAGGAGCGCGGTGACAATTCCCCATGGGAGTCGTGTCGGCTCCTGCTTCGCATGGGTGTGGGTGAGGCACGTGATCTCGTTTCCACCGAACGAGTGTTGGTGTTTACCTCCGAGGGCGTGCCCAGCTGCCCTTGGTGTGAGGCGAGGTGCAAGCTGCTGGCATGCCCGATGACGAGGCGCAGCTCACCCCTCCGGAGCCATTGCTGCAGGTGATCGCCAACCTCTCGCGCTTCCATCGAGAGCATGAGGAGTACTACTCGCAAGCGCCTTTGCAGCAGGCGGGCGAGCTCCAGGCGCGGTCTCGGGCGCTGAAGTCACTGGCCGACCGGTGGAGCGTGGTCGAGGCCGGTGAGCAGACGTCGCCGATCACGTTCGCCGGCACGGAGGACCTGAATGCGCCAGGGCTCGTGGCGGAGTCGGGAATCCTCTTCATGGAAGGGGAGGGAGAACCTGCCGAACTCCAGAGGCTGAAGCGCCAAGTCGCCCTGCTCGCCGATGAGACCCAGCAGGGCGGTGACTGGCTGGCCCAAGCGATGGAGCAGGCTTGGGGCATGGCGGGAAACTTGGCTGCCTATCCGGCCCTTGCCGACCTGCTGGGAGAGCGGCACCGGATCATCGCCAATGACTGGCAATCGGCGGGCATACAGGCTCTGGTCGCGCGACTACTGCGCCGGGCCCTGGACCTGCTGGCCCAGGTCGACTTCTCGCCGACAGCACTTCGGGCCGACCTGCGAGGCGAGCGGAAGGCCCCTGCCTATCTCTATTCGGCTTCCGAGCTGCTCGACAGGGCTGCCGACCTGATGGCGGAATCAGCAATTCTTGTGCATGAGAACGAGAGGCGCTGGCGCGTGTTCCGTGCCCGAGTTCGTGAGCTGCAATCCGAGTAGGCCGGAGAACGTGGTGCGACTCCGCCGTGCGCTCGGCGGAGTATTCCTGCGCGAAGCCGATGCCGGCGTTCAGGAGCACAACTCCGAGGATCACCAGGGCCAATTGCAGGGTGGCGGAATACCGGGGCCATCCCAGCAGGTAGGCGAGGAAGGTGGTCGCCGCGGCGACGAGCAGCACGACCGCGAAAAGGTCGGTGAATTACGTGACCAGCCGACGCCACACATGGTCATGGAGGTCTGATGCAGGTTTGGGTGACATCTTGACCTGCCCCAGGTCCTGGGTTCCAGTTCTGGTGGGTAACTGACAGTCCTTCACGGAAGGCTGGCAGTCATGCCTCGCCCTTATCCTCCGGAGTTCCGGGCACGTGCCATCGCGCTGGTCCGCGCCGGCAAGCAGACCGTGGTCGAGCTCGGCATCCATCCCGTCACGTTGTCGAAGTGGTTGCGGCAGGACGACATCGACAACGGGCGGCGACCGGGAACGCCGTCGAGCGAGTCCGCTGAGCTGCGGGCCGCTCGCCGGCGGATCCGTGAGCTGGAAACCGAGCTGGGGATCGTCCGGCAGGCGGCGAAGTTCCTTCACGAGGACAAGCCCCGCCCAAAAGGCTCTACCCGGTGATCGACCGACTCGTCGATGCCGGGGCACCGGTCGATCGATGCTGCCGGATCCTTGGCGTCACCCGGCAGAACTACTACAAGCACAAGCGCACACCGACCACACCGCGGCAGCTACGGCGGGACTGGCTGACCGGGCTGATCCGGGAGGTCCACGTCGCCTCCCATGGCACCGACGGCTACCGCCGTATCCACGCCGAGCTCACCATGGGCATGGGCATCCAGGTCTGCTCCAGGACCGTGTCGGTGCTGATGACGCAGGCCGGGATCCACGGCCTGCCCGGACTGGTGCGCGTGAAGCGCCTGCGTGGCATCGTCACCGCCGAGGACCTGGTCAATCGCAAGTTCCATCGGCTGCGTCCCGACGAGCTGTGGGTCACCGACATCACGCAGCACCGGACCAGGGAAGGATGGGTCTACTGCCCTGCGGTCCTGGACGCGTTCAGCCGCAGGATCGTGGGCTGGTCCATCGACTCCAGGCAGGACTCCACCCTCGTGGTCAACGCGTTGGACATGGCCATCCGCAACCGCCGCCCTGAGCCGGGCGGGATAGTTCACGCCGATCACGGAACCCAGTTCACCTCCTGGGTCTTCGGGGAGCGGATCCGCTCCGCCGGCCTTCTGCCGTCGTTCGGCACCGTCGGGGACGGCCTGGACAACGCGATGATGGAGTCGTTCTGGTCCTCGATGCAGATCGAGCTGCTCAACCGCCGGCGGTGGAAGACCCGGGTCGAACTGGCCAACGCGATCTTCGAGTTCATCGAGATCTTCTACAACCGCCAGCGACGACACTCAGCATTGGGTTATCGCACCCCCATCGAGTACGAACTACTCTCCGAGAACGACACCACCCCGGCTGCTGGTTAGTCACCAAGCCTGGAGCCCAAATGGTGGGGCAGGTCAAGATGTCACCCGATCGTGCGGCAGACCCAACGGCCTCGGTGGCTGCCCGTCTACGATCAGGTAGTTCGCTGCGTTCTCGGTCGGCCGAAGTCATTCTGGCTCGACTTGCATGGCGCGCTGCGTGCTGACAACCATGCGCTGCACCGTGAACTGACGGCCCTACGACAGTCCGCCGACGTACCCGCACTGTCAGTGCGCTGCGGGTCTGCGACGTGGTGCTCTGGATGCACCACCGTACGGATCATCAACAGAGAAGCTGTATCGGGACCTGAGTCCGTCGGCCACACCCGAGAGAGCCTTCCCCTAGGAGGGCAGATGATCCCCTGCTGCCGCCGTTACACCCCGTGACCTGCGGTGTACCAAAGTGCCAACTATCTCTCTGATTCCGCACCCACAGTTGCTGAACCTAGTTGGCATCAACACAGGTCACGAACGTTGCCTGGTGCCAACTATCGATCCTGGTCACACGCGCTGTGACGGCCTGCTGCAGCTACTTGGCATCAGCGCAGGCCACGAACGTTGCCCAGTGCCAACTATCGATCCTGGTCACACGATGTGACGAAGTCTCTAGTTGGCACAGGAGCGGGATGGCCGGCATCGGCCGAGGGCGCGGACCGGAGGGTAATGAGCCTGGGTTGCAGACTGACTGAGGCCTTTGAGCCTCACGCCGAGGTTGGCCCCGGGTACGATTTCGTGGATGCGGACCCGGAGGCCGGCCTCCCCTGGGAGCACAACAACCCTGGTGGTCGGCCGAGGTTCACCTGCGCCGAGGCGGCAGCCTGCTCAGCCGCTTCAGTGCCGCGGCTGCCATGCCGCAACACATGCGGTCTGTTCTCGGCGATGTCGCCCAGGCTGTCCTGCTGCGGGGAATGGTCTGTGGCGTCTGCGGCACGGCACTGGTTTCCTCATTCGAGCGTTGGGCGAACGGCGGCAGTCCGTACCCGCCTTCGCCGTTCGCCCAGGGGCGTCGGCGTACGGTGTGCCCTTTTCTACGGAGACTGGGCCTCGCGCAAGTGCGCAGCCCGTACCCGGATCTCGAGGTTGCCCGTCTGCGCCAAGGCAGCGGGCCGGTCGCAGGCGGTAGCGAGGAGGTCGGAGTACCTTTTGAGGCGGCGCAGCAGCTCGCGTTTGCCGCCCTACTCCCTTCGCACACGGTCACCTCGTCGGACGTTCCGAGTTCGGCGAGGCGTGAGCCGCACCAACCGGCCTTCTCATCACGACAGATACCGAGTCCGAGGTCTGGCTTCACGGCTTGCGCATGCGTCCCGAGGCGGCCGCCGTCCCGAGTGCGAGCTCGGCCAGGGTCGTCACGCGAGTTTCCCATCGAACGTCAGTACCGAGTAACTTCGCATGTTCGTATGTGTGGTTGACGGCGTTGGCGTGACGGGGGTTGCGTGGTGGCGGGGTATCGGCCCACGGATTGGCATGTGCTGGACCTGGAGAGGGACCCGACGCCGGGGGATCCGGTTCGGGTGAAGTCGCTTGCCAGGAGTCTGCACGACTTCGCCGATGACGTGCAGGACGCGTTGCGGTTGGTGAAGGGGATGGCGGAGGAAGACGCTGTCCTGACGATGGCGGGCAGGACCGCAGAGGTGTTCCGGGACGAGTTCTCGGGTGTGCCGAAGAATTTGAAGAAGCTGAAGAAGTCGTACGACCTGGCGGGTGACGCGCTGGCGGCGTACTGGCCGAAGCTGGAGCGTGCGCAGGCCCTCGCGGACAAGGCCCTGGCCGACGGGCGGGAGGCCCGGGCCGATCTAACGTCCGCCAAGTCCCGTCTCTCGTCGGCCGATTCGTGGGTTATTCGCGCCAACAAGGAAGCCGACAAGTACAAGGAGGACAAGGGCGCGGGCAAGGATGTGCCGAAGCCGGACGAGGCGAAGGTGCGTGCGGCGACGCGGGACGCGCAAAGTGCCAAGGCTGCGCACACGTCGGCGCAGTCGGATGTGACGTCGGCGCAGAGCGCGTTGGACGCGGCGAAGAAGATGGCCGCGGATGCCCGTCAGATGCGTGAGGACGCGGCGGGTGAGGCGAAGCGCAAGATCGATGATGCGTCCGACGCGGGGATCCGGAACCGTAAGTGGTACGAGGAGGTCGGGGACTGGTTCGTCGACAACTGGGACACCATCGTCGCCGTCTGCAAGGTGGTTGTCGCCGTCCTGGGGATCATCGCGATGATCATCGGTGGGCCGATTCTCGGGACGATCGTGCTGATCGCCGCACTGGTCGTCCTCGCGGACACCTTGAGCAAGTACGCCAAGGGGCAGGCGTCGCTGTGGGATGTGGCGTTCGCCGCGCTGGACTGCATACCCGGCATGAAGGGCCTGACCACGCTCGGGGGTCTCGCCAAGGGGCTCAGGTCGCTGGGCAAGCTGGGCCTCAGAGGCATGCTCAAGGGCCTGAAGAGCGGGCTGCGCAGGGGCGCGGACGACGCGGTGGCCGCCGGCAAGCCCGCCAAGGGCCGGTGCAAGAACGGCGACCCCGTCGACATGGTCTCCGGCGAGATGCTCATGACGCAGACGGACGTCCTCCTCCAGGGAGTGCTGCGTCTGGGTGTGGCGCGAACTCATGTCTCGACCTACCGTTCGGGGCGCTGGTTCGGGCCCTCGTGGGCATCCACGCTGGACCAGCGCCTGGAACTCGACGACGAGGGCGTGCTGTTCGCGACAGAGGACGGGATGATCCTGGTCTATCCCGTACCGGTCGGCGCGGACGCCGTCATGCCGGCGGAAGGCCCGCGGTGGCCCCTGGCCTGGGACCGCGAGCGGCCGGGCGCCATGCTCATCACCGACCCGAGGACGGGTCTGACCCGGCACTTCGCCCCGGTCGGCCGGAACCAGCGGCACGACACCGCCTTCACGCTTCCCGTCACGGCCGTCTCGGACCGCAACGGGAACCGTGTCGACTTCGACTACGACGCCTCCGGCACCCCGACCGCCATGCGACACTCCGGCGGCTACCACGTGATCGTCGAGGCGGACGGCGTGCGCGTGACGGGGCTCGGGCTTCGCCGGTCCGATGGTGAGCCGACGCCCCTGGTGCGATACGGCTACAAGGACGGAAACCTCACCGAGATCTACAACTCCAGTGGCCTGCCGTACAGGTTGACCTACGACGGCGACGACCGGATCACCTCCTGGACCGACCGCACCGGGGACTGGTACCGCTACGAGTACGACACCTTCGACCGGGTCGTCAGGGGCACCGGCGTGGACTCCGTACTGAACTGCGTCATCGCCTATGACGAGGAGGAACGCACCACGCGGTACACCGACTCCCTCGGCCGCAGCACGACGTACCGCCACAACGAGCGGCTCCAGCTCGTCTCCACGACGAACGCCCTCGGCGAGTCGGTGACCGCCGAATGGGACCGGTTCGACCGCCTGGTCTCCCAGACCGACCCGCTCGGCGGGACCGTCCGCTACCGGCACGACGCCGCCGGCAACGTCACCGCCGTCGTCCGTCCCGACGGGACCTCGGCCGAGGCGACGTACGACGAGCTGCACCGGCTGGTGCGGGCGGTCACTCCGGGCGGAGGGGTCTGGCGGAACGTCTACGAAGGCGCCAACCATGTCGCCACGATCGGCCCGACCGGTCTGGAGACCCGGTACGCCTACGACGAGCACGGCGGCCTGGTCGCCGCCACGGACCCGGCCGGCCGGACGAGCCGAGCCCGCTGCGACGGCGCGGGGCTGCCCGTGGAGTTCACCGACGTCCAGGGCGCGGTGACCACGATCGAACGCGACGACTTCGGCAGGGTGTCCGGCGTCACCGACCCGCTCGGCCGCACCACACGCCTGGGGACGACGGTCGAGGGCCGGACCGTGTGGCGTCGGGGTCCCGACGGGCACCGGGAGACCTGGGAGTGGGACGCGGAGGGGAATCTGCTCGCCCAGACCGACCGGGCCGGACACGTCACCTCCTTCACGGTCGGACCCTTCGGTCAGGTCGCGGCGCGGACGACGAGCGACGGCACCACCCTCTCGTTCGGCTACGACACCGAGCTGAACCTGCTGAGCGTCACGGATCCGCACGAGCGGTCCTGGCAGTACACGTACGACGCGGTGAATCGGCTGATCGAGGAGAGCGACTTCACCGGCCGGACCCTCGCCTACCGGCTGGACGCCATGGGCACGCTCGCGTCCCGGACAAACGGCGTCGGCGAGATGGTGGAGTTCGGCCGTGACGTACTCGGCCGGCTCACCGAGATGCGGCACGACGGCCTCTCGATCCGCTTCGCCTACGACGCGGCCGGGCGTGTGGTACGGGAGAGCGGCCCGGAGGTCACCGTCGAGCGGGAGTACAACGAGCTCGGCCTGCTGCTGTCCGAGAGCATCGACGGCAGGACCACCCGATACGCGTACGACTCCCTGGGGCGCCGCGTCCTGCGGCGCACCCCCACGGGCATCGAGTCCACCTGGACGTACGACGGCGCCGGTCGTCCCACCGCGCTCGACACCGACGGACACCGCATCACGTTCGGGTTCGACGCCTGCGGGCGGGAGACCGAGCGGGGGCTGCCCGGCGGCGTCACGCTCGACCAGTCCTGGGACATCGCGGGCCGGCTCGGCGCCCAGCACCTGGTCCGCGGTTCCGCGGACACGCTCCTCCAGCGGCGTGAGTACACCTACCGGCCCGACGGCATCCCGACCGGCATCGAGGAACTCACCGGGGGAGAGAAGCGGTTCGGCCTCGACCCGCGGGGCCGCGTCACGGCGGTCGACGGACGAGGTTGGACCGAGCGCTACCGGTACGACGAGGCGGGCAACGTCAGCCGCGCAGCGCTCCCGGGGACGGACGCCACCGACGCGGACCGCACCCACGCCGGCGACCGGATCACGCACCGCGGCCGCACCCGGTACGAGCGGGACGGCGAGGGCCGCGTCGTGCGCTCCGTGCTGCGCCTCCTCAACGGGCAGCAGCGGACGCAGACGTACACGTGGAACAGCCGCAACAGGCTGACCGGGACGACGACCCGGGACGGCGAGCGCTGGACGTACCTGTACGACTCCGTCGGGCGGCGCGTGGCGAAGCAGCGACTTGACGACGGGGGAGCCGTCGCCGACGAGATCCGCTTCTCCTGGGACGGTACGAGGCTCATCGAGCAGGTCACCCGCGCCGGCCGGGCCACGTCGTGGGACTACCGCCCGGGCGGCCACCAGCCGGTGGCCCAGCTCGACCGGCCCGGCGCCGGCCGGGATGCGCGCTTCCACGCCATCGTCACCGACCTGTCGGGCGCGCCGTCCGAGCTGGTCTCCGCCGACGGTGAGGTGGCCTGGCAGCCCCGCACGACCCTGTGGGGGGAGCGCCTCCCCGAGCGGTTCCAGGGCGCCGGCACCGGGGAGATCGAGTGCCTCCTGCGCTTCCCCGGCCAGTACGCCGACCGGGAGACCGGGTGGCACTACAACTACGAGCGCCACTACGACCCCGCGACGGCGCAGTACACCAGCCCGGACCCGCTCGGCCTGGCCGCCGGCCCCAACGACAGCGCCTACGTGCCCAATCCCTACCGGTGGATCGACCCGCTGGGCCTGTCCTGGCAGGACCCGAACAACGGCATGCGGTTCGGGCGGGACCCGGCCCTCCCGGAGGGTGAGCGCGAGTACACGCGCGACAATCAGTACCCTTCCGAATACCGGACATCCACCCACGACTACATGGTCGAGAACTACACCGACGAGGGCCGGGCGCTCGGAGGAGTACCGCGTGACGCGAACGATGTGCGAGTCCCGCGCGATCAGCTCACCTGGCGCAACGGCAACGACGAGCTGATCTGGGACCCGACCGCCGAGAACCCGAAGCCCTTCAACCGGACGGTGACCTACGAGCATCTGGACCCCGTGGTCCAGCACTGGAACCGCGAGGGACGCTTCAGTGACAGGGCGGCGCGCAACGGCTTCTACAACAACACGGATCATTTGGAACCGATGGACTGGAGCGAGAACTCACGCGGCGGTGGCCGTATGACGGACACCTACATCCAGGAAGTCGGGGAGGGCTACTCATGCACCTGATCGTGGAGGAATCATGGACATCCGTGCCGTAGTGAGCGGCTTCCGCAATGTGGAGCCGCTTCCCGGCCCGGCGGACGCCTGGCACTGGTCACCCGCTCCGGGGATCGACTTCGCGGGCGCGCTCTCCGCGGACGGTCAGCGGCTGCTCCAGCTCAGTGCCCGCAATTCGTACGACCAGGAACTGGCCGTCGCCACACTGGAGTTCGCGCGGGAGCACGAGGAGGACATCTTCGCGGGCCATCCCCATCTGGGCACGGCCGGCGGATTCGCGGCGCCCGGGGGAAGGCGGTTCGACGTGGTCGCGGGGGTGGGGCCGCAGGTGCACGGCTTCTACCGGGTCGAGAATCCCGACCTCACTCCGTACGTCCGCCTGACGTTTCCCGCCTATTCCTGCGAGTTCTCCGGAGACGAGACCCTCGAAGAGGCCGTCTCCCGGTACCGCATGCTCAAGATGAACAACTTCGACCGCGAGCCTCTCCCCTTTCTCAAGATGCGCTACACCAATACGCGCACCCGGGGCCGGAGCAGCAACCCCGGACGCGGCCTTACGGAACCGAAGCGCCTGCTGGAGGAGCTTCGGCTGATGGAGGGCGGTGAGGGCAGCTTCGTCGAGTTCGAGAACCGCCACGGCAAGGTGTGGCGGGTCGAGTGGCACGGAGCGTGGTTCATCGCGGAATGGGAGACACCGGACGGCCGGCCCCGCGAGATCGGGGGCGACGACCTCCTGTTGTTCGCACAGAGCCGGTTGACCGAGTAGGCCGTGCCGAAAAGAACGCATTCCCTTCGCCGGCGGCCCAGTTGGAATGCGCCTCTCGCTGCCGCACGGTCGAGCGTGTCGACGGGCACAGGGGCGGGCGGCGGCGACCCGGCCGGTTCGCTCCGGGCTGACGGCTGATAGAAAGTTGCAGGTCACGCCGGAAAACGTGCCGGGCCGCGACGGGTCGGCCGAAGCGGGGGGTGGAGCGGTCTCAGGGTCATTGTCCGCAGGTGGGGACGGGGCGGAGGCGTCGGCGAGGTTGGCGCCGGTGTCGGCGTCCCGATGGGAGTGGCCGATGCCGTGCCAGTCCAGACACATGACGGTCGCGTCGTCCTGCAGGTGACCGTGGTTGGCGTCGACGACCGTGGCGATGAGGGTGCGGGCGGCCTCGCGGGGATGCAGCGCGCGGGTGCGGACGATCTGTCCGGCAGATCGAGGCTGTTGGCGTTGCGCTCCAGCATGCCGTCGTCAGCATCACCACCCGGTCGCCCGGCCACAGGCCCAGCGACTGGACCCGGTAGCTGCGCGGTGCGTGGAAGCCGAACGGCATATCGATCTTCGGAGTGATCTCCCGCACCTGTCCGTCCCGCATCCTCAGTGGCCAGGGGTGCCCGGCGTTGATGAACTCGGCGGTGCCGTCGAGCAGGCTGATGCGAAGGAGCTGCCCGGTGACGTAGCCGTGGCGGCTGTGCTCGCGCACGGCCTGATCGCCCTGTTCGGCGAGGCCAGCGCCGGCCCGCCGTGCCCGGCGCAGGGCGCCCACCAGGAGAGTTGCGAGCAGAGCGGCATCGACATCGTGGCCCATGGCGTCGGTGACGGAGAGCTGGGCCGTGTCCCGGTCGATCACGTAGTCGAAGGTGTCACCCCCGACGTGATCGGCCGGCTCCAGCGCCCCGGCGACCGCGAACTGGGCCGCCTCACATGCCAGTGATGCCGGGAGCAGCCTTAGTCTCACAGCTCGTCCGGACCCAGATGGGCGGGTACTGCGTCCAGGACACCTCGATGATGCCGTCCCATGACTATCCCCCGTGACGGGGTCGATGTCGCGGCGGGTGGGCCGGAAGACCACGTCGGATCAGGAAGCGGGTCCATCGCCGAGCTGCGCGCCGCACTCGGCCCGTCCGTGACCCGCCAGACCACACGTCCGCCGACTACCTCGTGCGGGTGTGTCGTGGGGGCTTTCGGCCAGGGTCCGCCTTGCCCGCTGGGGCCATTGACTGAGTGTCAGCCGTCCAACGGAGCCGTTCGTAGTCCGCGACGGCCCTTTCCCCAACGGCTGGAGTCAAGAGGCCGGTTTGCCAGTCTCAGTTTCGATCCGTCACGCCAGTGACTTCCGTACTGCGTCGACCAGTGAAGTTGCACGCATGTCGTCGGCCCCTCCGATGATGTTGTTCATCGCGTAGCCGAAGGCGATGCCGTGCTCAGGATCGGCAAAGCCGAGTGAGCCACCTCGTCCGGTGTGGCCGAAGGCGCTCGGGCCAGTCATGGGGTTGGTCTGGGTAGGCAGCATGTACCCGGAGCTGAACCGGCTCGGGATCAGCATCACCTGGTCCTTCCCGCTGGCCTGCTCCTTGGTCGCCGAAGCCAGGGTCTCCAAGGTCAGCAGGCGCACACCGTCCACCTCGCCGATCAGTGCGGCGTACATGCGCGCCAGTCCACGTGCGGTGCCAATGCCGTTGGAGGACGGGAGTTCCGCGGCCTGCACCTTGGGCGAGTCGAAGTCGATCGCGGCGGGGTCGGTGACGGCGTACGCCCTGTTGCTGAATGACTCCGGATCCCGCCAGGCGGCAACCTGTTCGCGGAGTTCCTCGGGAATCGACTCGGCGGGCACGGTGGTGAGGTCCACGGCTGGTCGCTGGTACACCATGCGGCTCACCCGGTCGCGTTCATCCGCCGGCAATCCGATGAAGAAGTCCAACCCGAGGGGAGCGGCGATCTCGTCGGCGAAGAAGCGGCCCGGCGTTCGGCCGGACACTCGGCGGATCACCTCGCCGACCAGCCAGCCCCACGTTCGACCGTGGTACCCGTGCGCAGTGCCGGGCGTCCACTGGGGACGCTGCGCGGCCAGGGCGGCCGCCATCGGGTGCCAGGCCAACGCCTCGTTCAGCGGGACCGGTTGGTCCAGCGCGATCAACCCGGCCTGGTGGGACAGGAGCCAGCGCACCGGGATGTCCGCCTTGCCGTTCGCCGCGAACTCCGGCCAGTACTTCGCCACCGGCGCGTCCAGGTCCAACGCGCCGCGCTGGGCCAGCATGTGCGCCGCTGTCGCGGTCGCCCCCTTTGTGGCCGAGTAGACCAGTTGCAGAGTGTCTCGTGTCCACGGACGACCGGTTTCCGGATCGGCGATGCCACCCCATAGGTCCACCACCGGTCGGCCGTGCTGGTACAGGCATACCGCCGCGCCGATGTCCCTGTGCTGGGAGAAGTTTGCCTCGAACGCCTCACGCACCGGTTCGAATCCAGCCTCGACCTCGCCGTCGATCGTCGTCATGCCGTCCATCCTGGCATTTGGATCGACTACTCCGGCGGGGCGGGCTGGCGCTCGAAGTGCGAGACGGTGACTGTCAGGCCGCGATGGAAAGCGCCTCAAGACGCTCGCGGAACTCGCGGACGGCGGAGACGGACTTGCGCGGATCGAGTCGAGCGTTGAACTCCTTCATGCGGTCCAGAGCCCGTACGGAGCTGACCCTGCTCTCCAAGAGCCCGGTGCCGTAGTTCGCGGCGTCCAGAGCCCCCCTCCAGGTCGCCGCCGGCGAGCCGTGCCTCCGCGAGGCGGCTGGACCGTACGGCCTTGTCCCGAGGAGCCGCGGTCTCCACGGAGGTCTCCAGGGAACGCGTCGCGCGCTCCACCTGCCCGGAACGCAACAGGACCTTGCCCTCGGTCGACTTCAGCTGTGCCTCGCCGAACCAGTTGAGCCAGTCAGGGTTCTCCTCCGCCGAGCGGTGCTCCCAGAGGGACGTGGCTCGGTTGAGCGCCGTTCCGGCGTTCCGGTGGTCGCCGTCGCGTGACAGTGCCTCGGCCTTGTGCAGGTAGAGAGACCCCCCAGTGGTGGGGTAACGCCGCTCCTGGCGAGGTTAACGGACTGCCCCAGGGGCTGTGGGTGGAAGAAGAAGACGCGATCCGGTCATCAGGGCGAATCTTCTACAGCACCACTCCCCAGGCGGGCACCTTCCGGGATTCCGCCGTCGAGGCCGACAAGATCGCTCCCCGCCCGCTACGTCAAGGCCCCAACAAGGGCAAACCCACCATCGACACGCACATCCCCGCCTGGAACCCAGGGCTGGTGGAAATCGCGGTCTTGGGCTGCCACCCGGATGCCGGCGACTCACCCGAAGCCCTCGCCCTCGCGGTGCACCAGCTTCGCCAAGCTCCCGACTATCTGGACGCACTCTCCCTACCGCTGCCCCTGCACTTGGCGAGCCTAGCCCAGCACTACGTACTGCCGACGGTCGCCGAGGGCGAGACAGAGGAGACCCCTCTGGAGGAGCCGGTTGCTGACGAGGTAGAAGGCACCGCCGATGGGCAGCGGGTAGTCGCGGCGCTAGGGGTGATCGCGGAGGAGGCGAACACCGAACCGGCAGACGTGGATCCGGAATGTGCGGAGGATCCCGGTCTCGCGCAAGCGCCTGAGGAAGAGCAGCTCGTGCTGTTCTCCTGAGGGAGCGAGTGAAGCTGGAATGAGAGAACCAAGCTTTTACCGGTGACATCGATTCAGAAAGCGTCGTCCGGCAGGTTGCGGGTGTCGCCCGGTGCCATGGGTATTTGCGGCCTGGCCTGGGGCAATCCGCTGAGGGCGACGCGCACCTGTTCGTGACGCTCCCAACGTCTCACGCCGTGCTTCTGGATCTGAGAAACCGCTCCTGAACTGCGTCTTCTCCCGATGCCGTCCCCTGAGACATCTCTCCGATGACTCATCATGTGGAGTGTGTTGCCACCCCGGCCTCCCGAGGCGGCTGCTGACTCCCGTGCCCGGCTTCGATATTCGCGTGGCCGGGCACGGAAGGCAGGGGGCCGTGCTGCCGGGGCTCAGGCGTCGATGATGACGGGGATGATGAGGGGCCTGCGGCGGTAGGTGCGAAACGCCCAGTTCGCCACGGCGCGGGCGATGAGCTGTTCGAGTTGGATCGCGTCCCCGATGCCTTCGTCGGCAGCGGTGGCCAGGGTCTTCTCGATGACGGGGATGACCGGCTCGAAGGTGGTGTCGTCATGGGCGAAGCCGCGGGCCAGGAAGTCGGGGGCTTCGGCGAGGGCGCCGGTGTCGGCGTCGACGATCGCCACCACCGTGACCACACCCTCTTCCCCAAGCGTGCGGCGGTCCTTGAGGGAGGCTTCGGTGACGCCGCCGACCTCCATCCCGTCCACGTAGACGTAGCCTGCGGGGACCTTCCCGGTGATGGACGCACGGCCGTCGACGAGGTCAACGACGACGCCGTCCTCGGCGATGACGACCCGGTCAGGGTCGACACCGGTACGGATGGCGAGGTCGCCGTTGGCCTGCAGGTGGCGCCATTCGCCGTGCACAGGCATGACATTGCGGGGTTTGACGATGTTGTAGCAGTAGACGAGTTCGCCGGCGCTGGCGTGCCCGGAGACGTGGACCTTGGCGTTGCCCTTGTGGACCACGTGGGCGCCCCACCGGGTAAGCCCGTTGATGACGCGGTAGATGGCGCTCTCGTTGCCGGGGATGAGGGAGCTGGCGAGCAGGACGGTGTCGCCCTTGCCGATACGGATCTGGTGGTCGCGGTTGGCCATCCGTGACAGCGCGGCCATCGGTTCGCCCTGGGAGCCGGTGCACACCAGAGTGATCTTGTGGTCCGGGAGCTTCTCCAGCTCCTTCGTGTTCACGACCAGACCGGAGGGGACCTTCAGATAGCCCAGGTCACGGGCGATTCCCATGTTGCGGACCATCGACCGGCCGACGAAGGCGACCTTGCGGCCGTGCTGGTGGGCGGCGTCAAGGACCTGTTGGATGCGGTGCACATGGCTGGCGAAGCTGGAGACGATGACGCGGCGCGGCGCGGTGCGCAGCACCTGCTCGATCGCCGGGTTCAGCTCACGCTCGGAGGTGGTGAAGCCGGGTACTTCGGCGTTGGTGGAGTCGGTGAGGAACAGGTCCACGCCCTCCTCGCCGAGGCGGGCGAAGGCACGCAGATCGGTGATGCGGTCGTCGAGAGGGAACTGGTCCATCTTGAAGTCGCCGGTGTGCAGCACCAACCCGGCGCCGGTGCGGATCGCGACCGCGAGGCCGTCCGGGATGGAGTGGTTGACCGCCACGAACTCGCAGTCGAAGGGTCCGAAGCCGCGCCGGTCGCCCTCCCGCACCCGCACCGTGCGCGGCCGGATGCCGTGTTCCTTGAGCTTGGCCTCCAGGAACGCCAGCGTCAGCTTGGAGGCGACGATGGGAATGTCGGACCGCTCGCGCAGCAGGTAGGGCACACCGCCGATGTGGTCCTCGTGGCCGTGGGTGAGTACCACGGCCACGATGTCGTCCAGCCGGTCCCGGATCGAGGTGAAGTCCGGCAGGATGACGTCCACGCCGGGCTGGGTCTCCTCGGGGAACAGCACGCCGCAGTCGACGATGAGCAGCTTGCCCGCGTGCTCGAAGACGGTCATGTTGCGGCCGATCTCACCCAGGCCGCCCAGGGCGATGACCCGCAGCCCTCCTTCGGGAAGGGGTGGGGCGGCTTTCAGGTCGGGGTGCGGGTGACTCATACCCTGACGGTACCCGGAGAGCGGGACGGCGTGATCCATTGCCTGTGTGATCTCTTCGTCCCGACGGAGCGGGGCACCCGCACCGGGTGCGCCGGGGCGAGCAGGTTGCAGCGGGGGCGAGGGCATGGCTGTGCCGCGTGTCGACGGCCCCCTGGTCACGGGTTCGAGGGGGATGAGGCCATGACGGCCGTCTGCCGCGACCGTCCAGTCGGCGGGCTACCGGACGTGAGAGGTTCGAGACGTCCGAGTCCGAGAGCCGCATGGAGTCAGCGCCTGCAACAGAGCTCCTGGAAGTGGCCGGCCCTGACCACGGGCCTGACCACGGGCCCCGACCACGGGCCCGACCAGGGGCCCGAACCTGGCCTGTTGTCAGACCGTGACCGGTGGTCAGGTCCGGGCATCACAGCAGTTCAGGCGCGCTCGCGTGTGCCAATTGGCAATCCCGGGCACACTGGCGGAGTGGACCCCACCGGAGCCGGTGACCCCGGGCTGTTCGGTCCCGACTCGGTCACCTGGCAGATGCACGGCGACCCCATGATGTGGGTCGCCGGGGTCCGCGCGCTCTACCTTCAGGCCCTCCACCCGCGCGCCGTACGCGGCGTCATGCAGAACTCCGACTTCCGGAACGACGCCTGGGGCCGGCTGATGCGCACCGCGAACTTCGTCGGAACGACGACGTACGGGACCACCGAGGCGGCGGAGCGGGCGGGGGCCCGGGTGCGGAAGATCCACCGGATGCTCACCGCCACCGACCCGGACACCGGCGAGCGCTACGGGGTCGACGAGCCCGAACTGCTGCTCTGGGTGCACTGCGCGGAGATCGACTCCTATCTGCACGTCCTGCGACGCTCCGGCTTCCGCCTCACGGACGCGCAGGCCGACCGCTACATCGAGGAACACCGGGTCGGCGCGCGGCTGGTGGGGCTCGACCCGGACCGGGTGCCGGCTGACCGGACCGAACTGGCCGCGTACTTCGAGCAGGTGCTCCCCGAACTCGCCGCGGGACCCGAGGCCCGCGACGTGGACGACTTCCTCTCGCGTCCGCCGGTCCACCCGCTGCTCGTACCGGCGCGCGCACTGCTGTGGCGGCGCGTGGCCCGGCTCGCGTACGCCGCTCTGCCGCCGTACGCCCACGCGTTGTACGGCAGGCCGGCGCCGCCGCCCGCCGCGGTGACCCGGGGTCTGCGCGTCACGGGCACCACGCTGCGCTGTGTCCCCGCACGGCTGCGCTGGCAACTCCCGCCCAAACACATTCTCTCGGCCATGTCACGGCTCGGCCCCGGCTCGCGACCGGCGCCGTACAAAGTCGGCAGATAGCTCGTCATACTGGACGGGCCGGGGGAGGGCTCGAGGCTGAGCAGTGACGGGGGCGATCACACCAGATGGCGGAGAGCAGGCTGATCCAGGGCCGGTACCGGCTGCTCGACCTGATCGGGCGCGGCGGCATGGGCGAGGTGTGGCGGGCGCGGGACGAATCGCTGGGCCGCCAAGTGGCCGTCAAGTGCCTCAAGCCGCTCGGCCCGCACCACGACCAGTCCTTCACCCGCGTCCTGCGCGAGCGGTTCCGGCGCGAGGCCCGGGTCGCCGCGGCCCTTCAGCATCGCGGGGTGACCGTCGTCCACGACTTCGGAGAGTCCGACGGCGTGCTGTACCTCGTGATGGAACTGCTGGAGGGAAGCAACCTCGGCCAGCTCCTGGAGGAGAACAAGAACCATCCGCTCGCCGTCGCCCTGGTCGTCGACATAGCCGACCAGGTGACCGCTGCCCTCGCCTACACCCACCAACAGGGCATCGTCCACCGCGACTTGAAGCCCGCGAACATCATGCGGCTGACCGACGGCACCGTGAAGATCTGCGACTTCGGCATCGCCCGCCTCGGCCACGACATCGGATTCACCTCACGGCTCACCGGTACCGGCATCGCGATGGGCACCCCGCACTACATGTCACCGGAACAGATCGGCGGCTCGGAGGTCGACCAGCGCAGCGACCTGTACTCCTTCGGGTGCGTGCTCTACGAAATCGCCACCGGGGCACCGCCCTTCGACCTCGACGACGCCTGGGCCGTCCTCGTCGGCCACCGCGACACCGTGCCCGAGCCGCCCCGCAGCCACCGGGCCGAACTCCCCGAGTACCTGGAGCGGATCATCCTCGACCTGCTCGCCAAGCGGCCCGAGCAGCGCCCGCGGGACGCCCGCGAACTCGGCCGCCGCATCAGCGCCGGGCGCGCCACGCCGATGTACGTGCCGACGGTCGTCACCCCGGCTCCGCCGCCCCCCGCCGCCGGTGGGCGGCCCCCGGCGCCTCGGGGCACGTCCCGACCCGAGCAGCCGCCCTCCCGGGAACCCCGGCTGCCGTCCTGGACCCAGGGCATGACCACCGGCCACAAGGCCACCGGCGCGGGACTGCGCGTCACCCCGCCGGACGCCTCCGCCGGCCTGACCGGCGAGTGGATCGCCCGCCCTTCCACGGCCGTGACGTCCCAGCCGGTCCGCAGCGAACGGCGCACTCCCGCACCCGAGTTGCTCACCACCCTGGCGGGGCGGCACAACGCCGGGCTGAGCCTCGGGCGGCTCGGCCGGTGGACCGAGGCGGGAGAGGTGCACCGCTCGGTGGCCGCCGAACGGGAGCATCTGCTCGGGCCCGACCACCCGGACACCCTCGCCAGCCGCTACGAGGTCGGCTTCACCCTCAGTCGCACCGGGCGCCCCGCCGAGGCGCTGCGCGAGTACGCCCGGGTCGCCCTGGCCAGGGAGCGGGTGCTCGGCGCCGAGCACCCCGAGACCCTGGCAGCCCGGCAGGAAATGGCCTATGTGCTCGGCCAGTTGGGCCGCCACTTCGAGGCGCACCAGGCCTACGGCGCGGTGCTCGCCGTACGGGAGCGCGCGATGGGCCCCGACCACCCCGACACGCTGCGCTGCCGCCACAACCTCGCCTTCAACCTCAGCCGCCTCGGGCGCCTGGAGGACTCGTACCGCATGGCGAGCGAGGTCGCCGCCGCCCGCGCCCGGGTGCTCGGCCCGGCCCACCCCGACACGCTCGTGACGCGCTACGAAGTGGCCTACGCGCTCGGCCAGTTGGGACGCTGGCCCGAGGCGCTGCACACCTACCAGGAAGTGGCCGCGGCCCGTGCGCAGGCCTTGGGCCCGGACCATCCGGACACACTCGCCGCGCGCTACGAGGTGGGCATCAGCCTCGGCCGGCTCGGCCGCAGCGCGCAGGCGCTGGAGCTGTACCGCTCCCTCGTCGACGACCGCACCCGGGCACAAGGGGCCACGCATGCCGAGACGCTGCGCGCGCGGCACGGGCTCGGCGTGAACCTCGGCCGCCTCGGCCGCTGGGAGGAGGCCCTCGCCGAGTCCCGTGACGTGTGCGCCATCCGCGAGCGGGTGCTCGGCGCCGACCACCCCGACACCCTCGTCAGCCGTCGTGAGGTGGCCGTCGGGCTCGGCTGGCTCGGCCGCTGGGCCGACGCCCTCACCGAGTACCGGCGCGTCGCCGCCGCCCGCGAGCGGGTCCTCGGTGCCGACCACCCCGACGCCCTCGCCAGCCGCAACGACGAGGCGCACTGCCTGGAGCAGCTGGGGCACGGGCAGGAGGCGGTGGAGCTGTACCGAAGGGTGGCCGCGCTACGACAGCAGCGGGCCGCCGGAGGCCGCTGACCCCGGAGCCCACCCGGCGACGACCCCGGAGTCCGAGATGTCCTCGCCCCCTCGTACGGCCGCCCGCCGCTTGCCGCGCACCCCTGGCCGACGTAGATCATCACGTGCTACGAAGAACCATGCCTGCACACGAGCAATATGACGCCGTGATCGTCGGCGGAGGCCACAACGGACTGGTCGCCGCCGCCTACCTGGCCCGGGCCGGGCGGTCCGTGCTGGTGCTGGAGCGCCTGGGGAGCACCGGCGGCGCCGCCGTCTCCACCAGGCCGTTCGCCGGAGTCGACGCCCGTCTGTCGCGCTACTCGTACCTGGTGAGCCTGCTGCCCCGGAAGATCGTGCGGGACCTCGGTCTCGACTTCCGGGTCCGTGGCCGCACGGTCTCCTCGTACACTCCCGTCGAGCGCGACGGACGGCCCACCGGGCTGCTCGTCGTCGGCGGCGAGCGGCGCACCCGCGAGGCGTTCGCCCGGCTGACGGGCTCGGACCGCGAGTACGAGGCGTGGCAGCGCTTCTACGGGATGACCGGCCGTGTCGCGAAGAACGTCTTCCCGACGCTCACCGAGCCGCTGCCCACCCGCGAGGAGCTGAGGGCGCGCGTCGACGACGAGGACGCCTGGCGGATCCTCTTCGAGCAGCCGGTCGGCGTGGCCGTCGAGGAGTACTTCAGCGACGACCTCGTACGCGGTGTCGTCCTCACCGACGCGCTGATCGGCACCTTCGCCGACGCCCACGACCCGTCCCTGCGGCAGAACCGCTGCTTCCTCTATCACGTGATCGGCGGCGGCACCGGAGACTGGGACGTGCCCGTCGGCGGCATGGGCGCCCTCACCGACGCGATCGCCGCCGCGGCGCGCACCGCGGGCGCGGTGATCGCCACCGGACACGAGGTGCTGCGGATCGACACGGACGGCGAGTCCGCCGAGATCACCTACCGGACCGCCGACGGCGAGGGCGTCGTCGCGTCCCGGCACGTCCTGGTGAACGCCTCGCCGCAGGAGCTCGCGCGCCTCACCGGAGACGAGCCGCCCACCCCCGCCGAGGGCGCCCAGCTCAAGGTGAACATGCTGCTCAAGCGGCTGCCGAGGCTCCGGGACACCTCCGTGGACCCGCGTGAGGCGTTCTCAGGGACCTTCCACATCGCCGAGGGCTACGAGCAGTTGGCGACCGCCCACGCGCAGGCCGCGTCCGGTGAACTGCCCGCCGCGCCGCCCTCGGAGATCTACTGCCACTCCCTCACCGACCCCAGCATCCTCGGCCGGGACCTGGTCGAGCAGGGATATCAGACCCTCACGCTCTTCGGCCTCCACACGCCGGCCCGGCTCTTCGAGCGGGACAACGACGCCGTACGGGAGGAACTGCTGAAGTCGACGCTGGCGCAGCTGGAGTCGCACCTCGCCGAGCCGCTCGCCGACTGTCTGGCCACCGACGCGGACGGGCGGCCGTGCATCGAGGCGAAGACCCCGCTGGACCTGGAGCGCGATCTGCGGCTGCCGGGTGGCAACATCTTCCACCGCGACCTCGCCTTCCCGTACGTGCAGGAGGGCACCGGCCGCTGGGGCGTCGAGACCCGGCACGCGAACGTGATGCTGTGCGGGGCGGGCGCCGTGCGCGGTGGCGGGGTGAGCGGAGTTCCGGGGCACAACGCGGCGAAGGCCGTACTGGAGTCGCCGGGCCAGGGACGCTGAGGCCCGGCCCGCATCTGCCGGCCCCTGCGGACCCGGTCCGCAGGGGCCGGCAGATGCGGGCCTGACGCTGGAGGACCGGGTCCTGCCGGTCGCCGCGCCGGCGGACCTGTCCGACCCTGCGCCGACTCGTCCCGCTGTCGAGGCTGTCGAATCAACCACCGTTCGACGGTGACGCCTTCGACGGCGCCGAGCCGGTCGACCGCGCGAATTCCGCTACTTTGCCATGCTCCGCAGAGAGTTGGGCAAGGCGCGCTCTGTTCGTCTGGATATCCGCTCGCTGAATGCGTGATTCGGCGTTGAACCAGACATTCAGCAGGTTCGTCTTCTTCTTGCACGAAAGGTCCGCCACGGCGACTTTTCGCTCGTCGTCGCGCACGGCAGGTGTGTCCAGATCGAAGTCGCGCGGAGGCGCCAGGGGTGAAGAGTAGGAGAATCCTTCTGCTTTCATGCAGGAGGCCCACTGCTTCGTGACGTTCAGAACCGACGGGTCGGACAACGACTTACGGAAACCATTGACTGCGATTTCACGCGCCACGTCCGCCGCCTTGGTGGTGGGTCGCTGCTTCTCCCATGTATGGACCGCCTCGGCGCGACATCCTCCCTTCGGCACTTCCTTTCCGTCGAAAGTGGATACCGCACCGTAGAGGACTGGGTAGGACGGATCGGTGGAGGGCACCGGCACGGTCTGAGGAGAAGGGGCCAGGTGATAACCGTACCTCGCCGCTTCGCGCGGGTCGGAAATTCCGTAACGGCGATCGGACGGAGTCGGGGTGTCCGTGATATCGGTATCTGCCGGGTGGTAACCCAGGTCGAATCGCTGCATGCACCCGCGAGTAAGGGAATCCTTCGCCCTCGCTATCAGGCGCTCCTGGGCGGGGGTGTATTCATATTTCGCGATGGGGAGGGCGTGGGTGAAGTCTTTGACGTCATCTCCGCGCTTCCCCGCTGTGACCTCACGGGACGTGGGAGCGCCGTGCGCATCACTCTTGGCAGTCCCGCCATCACTCGCGGAACAGGCGCTGACGAGCAGCGTGCCCGACAACGCCGCACCGATGAGAGCGTGAGCCCTTTTCATGTGTCTCCTTGCAGAAAAAAAGCCCTGGCCGCATGCGGCCAGGGCTTTCCGTCAGAAGTCGTAGCAATCGCTCCTGGTGTAATCCCAACGGAAGGATGCGTCGTTGTTGTACGTGTAGTGCAGCTGGTCCGATATCGCATATGCCGACAGGGTGTCACAGGCCCCGACATAGCCGCTGTTGTAATAGATGGTGACCATGCTCGGACTGTCGTTCAGGGCGCTTGCGGCGTTGTTCTTCACCGCGTTGCCCTTGCCGGTCCCCGAGGTGAGGAAGGTGTACCCCGCCAGGTCCGAGACGTTTGCGTCGAAATAGGTGCTCGAACCCGCCCTGTTGCTGTTGTAGAACAGGCGAATACACCCGTTGTGAGTCCCGCTGGCATTGCAACCGGTGCTGGCAGTCGCCGATGCGGCACCCGCCGTCGGGATGATCAGCGCGATCGCGGCCGCCAGCGGAACCACGGAAGTTGAAATAGCTCGTCGGATGTTCAATTCCGCTCCATTTCAAATGAGGTCGACGCCATAAGGTACCACCGCGAAGATCAACAAGCCACTCCTTAATCGTTTTCTTACGGAGGCTTTTCGGAAGGCTTGCGCCCATCTCGGTCAAGGAATCCCGAATTGGGTGAGGGCTTTGTGGTCTGGCATGGATTGCGGTACGCGTCGGGGTCGATCGGTCACCGCCCCCGCCGCGCCCGCCGCCCCCGGGATCAGTCCTTGGACGGCTTCCAGCCCGCCGCCGCGATCCGCGCCGCGTCCGCGGGCCGTGACTCGTCGAAGACGACACGGTCACCGCTCTCGACCCGCAGGGCGTCGACGTACGCGCCGCGGCCGACGTACAGCCGGTCGGTCGTGTACCGCCAGCGCAGCGTGAGCCCCGCGGCGCTCGGCAGGTCCGCGCCGAGTCGGTGCCACACGCGCCCCGACCAGCCGGTGGCCGTGCCCGTCGGATGGTCCTGCGGGTCCTCGGAGTGCCGCCGGGTCGTGAAAGGGATCGGCTGCCAGGTCGTTCCGCCGTCGGTGGAGGACTCCAGGAACAGGAGGTCCGACCGGGGTTCGGTGTCCCACCAGAGCACACACCCGAGGCGCGCGGGACCGGCGGTGGTGTCGAGGACGGGCAGCGTCAGGGTCGCGGTCGTCGCGCTCGCGGTCCCGGAGAACCAGGATGTACGGCCGCGCGCGGAATGCACCGCGACGGCCCGCGCCAGGTGGTTCGCGGCGGTGACCCGGGGGGCGGAGCCGGATCGCCAATTGCGCACGGGGTGAACGGAGTTGCCGAGGACGATCAGGAAGGAGTTGGTCGTCGGGTCGAGGACGAGCGAGGTGCCGGTGAAGCCGGTGTGGCCCGCGGTGCGCGGCGTCGCCATCGCGCCCATGTACCAGTGCTGGTAGAGCTCGAAGCCGAGACCGTGCTCGTCGCCCGGGAAGGCGGTGTTGAAGTCGGTGAACATCAGGTCCACCGTCTCCGGCTTCAGGATGCGTGCCCTGCCGTACGCGCCGCCGTTCAGCAGCGTACGGCCGAGAACGGCCAGGTCCCACGCGCAGGAGAAGACACCGGCGTGACCGGCGACCCCGCCGAGGGAGTACGCGTTCTCGTCGTGGACCTCGCCCCACACGAGCCCGCGGTCCAGTCCCGACCAGGGCAGCCGGGCGTCCTCGGTGGCGGCGATCCGGGGCTTCCAGGAGGCGGGAGGGTTGTAGCGGGTGCGGTCCATGCCGAGGGGGCCGGTGATCTCGTCGCGCAGGAGGATGTCGAGGGTCCGGCCGGTGATCCGCTCCAGGACCAGCTGGAGCGAGATCAGGTTCAGGTCGGAATAGAGGTACGTGGTGCCCGGCGGATGGAGGGGCACCTCGTCCCAGATGAGCTGCAGCTTGCCCTCGGGGGTCGGCGCTTTGTACAGAGGGATCCAGGAGCGGAACCCCGAGGTGTGGGTGAGCAGTTGACGGACGGTGATGTCCTTCTTGCCGCCGCCCGCGAACTCCGGGAGGTAGGAGGCGACGGCGGCCTCCAGCTCCAGGGCCCCGCGCTCCATCTGCTGCACGGCGAGGATCGACGTGAACAGCTTGGAGACGGAGGCGAGGTCATAGACGGTGTCCCTCGCCGCCGGGATCTGCCGGTCGGCGGGGAACTCCACGCCGGTGTCGGTCTTCTCGTCGTACGCTGCGTAGCGAACCGCCATGCCGATCGGCTGGTGCAGGGCCACCGTGCCGCCGCGCCCGGCGAGCAGGACGGCACCGGCGTACCAGGGGTGCTGGGGGGAGGGGCCGAGGAACGACTCCGCGTCCGCCACCAGTTGGCGCAGATGCCCGGCGAGCAGTCCGGCCTGGCCGGGGGTGCCGTGCCGCAGGGTCCGGCGGCCGTCCCCCGTCGAGGCCACCGCGGGGCCGGCCGGGAACGGCGCGACGGCCAGCGCTCCGCCCATGGCCAGTACGCCCTTGCCCCATTGGCGACGGGTCAGTCCGTCGCCCGCTCTGCCCTTCGCGCCTTCGGTCATCGAGAAGCCTCCTGCTCACGTAGCCTGAAAGTATCTTTCCGGGTCTGCCGTGCCGAGTGAAACTTTCCCGTCAGGCGCAGGCGTGTCAACCTCCCCGGCGGACCTCCAGTGATCTGACGGAGTATCAGAAAAGGCCTTCCCTCGTCCGGACGTCTGCGGCATCCTGCGGCCATGCAGACGGAGCTGAGCAAGGAACTGGGAGTCGAGCACGCCATTTTCGGCTTCACGCCGTTTCCCGCCGTCGCCGCGGCCATCAGTCGCGCGGGCGGATTCGGTGTGCTCGGCGCGGTCCGCTACACCGCCCCCACCGACCTCGAGCGCGACCTCGACTGGATCGAGGCGAACGTCGACGGCAAGCCCTACGGCCTCGACGTCGTCATGCCCGCGAAGAAGGTCGAGGGCGTCAGCGAGGCGGACGTCGAGGCGATGATCCCCGAGGGACACCGGCAGTACGTCAAGGACACCCTCGCCAAGTACGGCGTGCCCGAACTCGCCGAGGGCGAGGCGTCCGGCTGGCGCATCACCGGGTGGATGGAACAGGTCGCCCGCGGCCAGCTCGACGTCGCCTTCGACTATCCGATCAAGCTGCTCGCCAACGCGCTGGGCTCGCCGCCCGCCGACGTCGTCGAACGCGCCCACGCCCAGGGGGTGCTCGTCGCGGCTCTCGCGGGCAGCGCCCGGCACGCCCGCAAGCACGCCGAGGCGGGCATCGACATCGTCGTCGCGCAGGGCTACGAGGCCGGCGGGCACACCGGGGAGATCGCCTCGATGGTCCTCACCCCCGAAGTCGTCGACGCCGTCGGCCCGTTGCCCGTGCTCGCCGCCGGCGGCATCGGCAGCGGGCAGCAGGTGGCCGCCGCGCTCAGCCTCGGCGCCCAGGGCGTGTGGCTCGGGTCGATCTGGCTGACCGTCACCGAGGCCGACATGCACTCGCCCGCTGTCACCCGCAAGCTGCTCGCGGCCGGCTCCGGCGACACCGTCCGCTCACGCGCCCTGACCGGCAAGCCCGCACGCCAGTTGCGGACCGAGTGGACCGACGCCTGGGACGACCCGAACGGTCCCGGCACGCTCCCCATGCCGCTCCAGGGGCTGCTGGTCGCCGACGCCGTCTCACGTATCCAGAAGTACGAGGTGGAGCCGCTGCTCGGCACACCGGTCGGGCAGATCGTCGGCCGGATGAACAGCGAACGCGCCGTCCAGGAGGTCTTCGACGACCTGACCCGGGGCTTCGAGCGCGCCGTCGACCGCATCAACCGCATCGCGGGCAGGGAGGAACAGGCTTGACTTCCTCCCCCTCCTGAAGGGGGGATTCCTACGGCTCGCGCCGTGGGGTTTCCTGCTTCGTCGCCGACTGCCCGCCCGGAGTGCTCCGTTGAGGTCTTGCACCAGCTCCACAGGCTGTCACCGCCAGTCCGGCGGCCAGCAGGTTCTTCGCCGCGTTCACGTCCCGGTCGTGGGTCGTGCCGCAGTCACACGTCCAGGCGCGGACGTTCAACGGCATCCGCTCCCGCAGAGCGCCGCAGGCGGAGCACAGCTTGGAGGAGGGGAACCACCGGTCGACGGCGATCACCTCACGTCCGTACCACTGGGCTTTGTACTCCAGCAGGCTCCGGAAGTCCGCCCATGCCGCGTCCGAGACGGCCCGGGCCAGGCTCCGGTTCCTGACCATGTTGCGGATACTCAGGTCCTCGATCACGAGCGTTTGGTTCTCACGCACGAGTCGGGTGGTCAGCTTGTGCAGGGTGTCACGGCGGCGGTCGGCGATCCGGGCATGGATCTTCGCGACCTTGCGGCGGGCCTTGGCCCGGTTCGCGCCGTCGCCCCTGGCCTTCTTCGACAGGCGGCGCTGTGCCCTGGCGAGGGCGGCACGGTCGCGGCGCTCGTGCCTCGGGTTGGTGATCTTCTCTCCGGTCGACAGGGTCAGCAGATGGTTCAGGCCGACGTCAATACCCACGGCCGTGTCCGTGGCGGGCAGGGGCTGGACGGACGGATCGTCGCACAGCATCGAGACGAACCAGCGTCCGGCCGGATCCTGGGACACGGTCACCGTCGACGGGCTCACGCCCTCCGGAAGGGGCCGGGTCCAGACGATGTCCAGGGGCTCGCGCATCTTCGCGAGCGTCAGCCGGCCGTCCCGGAAACGGAACGCGCTGGTGGTGTACTCGGCGGACTTCCGCGACTTCTTCCGGGACTTGAACCGCGGGTACTTCGCCCGCTTGCCGAAGAAGTTGGTGAACGCCACCTGCAGATGCCGCAAAGCCTGCTGCAACGGAACCGACGACACCTCGTTCAGGTAGGCCAGTTCCCCGGTCTTCTTCCAGACCGTCAGCATCGCCGAGGTCTGGTTGTAGTTCACCCGCTCCTGCCGCGTCCACGCCTGCGTACGCGCGGCCAGCGCCAGGTTGTAGACCTTCCGCACGCATCCGAACGTGCGCGACAACTCCGCCGCCTGCGCATCGGTCGGACAAAAGCGGTACTTGAACGCCCGCTTCACGTAAGTGGCCACGGCCCACAAACTAGCGCCAACGTCAGCGAAGGATCGAACCTGCCGGTCAGAGCACTGCGATCCGCCCTGACGGCGAATCCCAGCCCGCTGCCCTGCTCCGCAGGAGTCCGTTTCTCCCCCCGCAAGCGGGAGGTACCCCCACCCGGCCCGAAGGCCGGGGTATCTACGGAGGAGTTCCGATGAGCACCGCACCGAACGGCTTCTGGGCCCAGGCCGCCGCGGACCCCGAGCGCGTCGTCCTCGTCACCCCCGAAGGAGAGGAATGGACCGCGGGACGGCTGCACGCGGCCGCCAACGGGCTCGTCCACGGACTGCGTGCCGCCGGCCTCCGGCGCGGCGACTCCTTCGCGGTCGTGCTGCCCAACGGCGTCGAGTTCTTCGTCGCCTTCCTCGCCGCCTCGCAGGCCGGTCTCTACCTCGTCCCCGTGAACCATCACCTCGTCGGCCCCGAGATCGCCTGGATCGTCTCCGACTCCGGCGCCAAGGTCCTCATCGCCCACGAACGGTTCGCCGACGCGGCCCGGCACGCCGCCGACGAGGCGAAGCTCCCCGGGGACCGGCGGTACGCCGTCGGCGCGATCGAGGGCTTCCGGCCGTACGCCGAACTCCTCGACGGGCAGCCCGGTTCCGTGCCCGAGGACCGCACCCTCGGCTGGGTCATGAACTACACCTCGGGTACCACCGGCCGCCCGCGCGGCATCCGGCGCCCGCTGCCCGGAAAGCTCCCCGAGGAGTCGTACCTCGGCGGCTTCCTCGCCATCTTCGGCATCCGGCCGTTCGACGACAACGTGCACCTCGTCTGCTCGCCGCTCTACCACACCGCGGTCCTCCAGTTCGCGGGCGCGTCCCTGCACATCGGCCACCGGCTGGTGCTGATGGACAAGTGGACGCCCGAGGAGATGCTGCGTGTCATCGACGCACACAGGTGCACCCACACCCATATGGTGCCGACCCAGTTCCACCGGCTGCTGGCACTGCCCGACGAGGTCAGAGCCCGCTACGACGTCTCCTCCATGCGGCACGCCATCCATGGCGCGGCCCCGTGCCCGGACCATGTGAAACGGGCCATGATCGAGTGGTGGGGCGACAGCGTCGAGGAGTACTACGCGGCCAGCGAGGGGGGAGGAGCCTTCGCGACCGCCGAGGACTGGCTCAAGAAACCCGGCACCGTCGGCAAGGCGTGGCCCATCAGCGAGCTGGCGGTCTTCGACGACGACGGCAACCGGCTGCCGCCCGGTGAACTCGGCACCGTCTACATGAAGATGAGCACCGGCGGATTCTCGTACCACAAGGACGAGAACAAGACCCGGAAGAACCGCATCGGAGACTTCTTCACCGTCGGCGACCTGGGTCTTCTCGACGAGGACGGCTATCTCTTCCTCCGTGACCGCAAGATCGACATGATCATCTCGGGCGGGGTCAACATCTACCCGGCCGAGATCGAGGCGGCACTGCTCACCCACCCCGCCGTCGCCGACGCGGCAGCTTTCGGCATCCCGCACGACGACTGGGGCGAGGAGGTCAAGGCGGTGGTCGAGGCGGCGCCGGGCCACGAGGCCGGTCCGGCGCTCGCCGCCGACATCCTCGGCCACTGCGAACGCCTGCTCGCCGGGTACAAGCGGCCCAAGAGCGTCGACTTCATCGCGACCATGCCCCGCGACCCCAACGGAAAGCTGTACAAGCGCCGTCTGCGGGACCCCTACTGGGAGGGCCGCACCCGGGCGATGTGACGCAGGGACCTTCCCCGACCCCGGCGCACCCGCCGCGCCGTCCCGCCTGGAGGACGTGCGGTGACTTGACCTCCCCGTTCCCTGGGCCGAGGATCACGTGACATGACGCCTGGACACGGCAGTACGGTTGACGGGGTGCTGCGCCGCAGCGCACGGCGCACACCCGCGCGGCGCGCGGTCGACTACCGCGAGCGCTCCTGGACGTACGCGGAACTCGACGAGGCCGTCTCCCGCGCCGCGACCGTCCTCCTCGACGAGGGGCTGGTCCCCGGCGACCGCGTCGGCGCCTACGGCCACAACTCGGACGCCTATCTGATCGGCTTCCTCGCCTGCGCCCGTGCCGGACTCGTCCACGTCCCGGTCAACCAGAACCTGACCGGCGACGATCTCGGCTACATCGTCGGCCAGTCGGGCAGCACCCTCGTCCTGGCCGACCCCGATCTCGCCGACCGGCTCCCGGACGGCGTACGGACCCTGCCGCTGCGCGACGCCGACGACTCGCTCCTCGCGCGGCTGGACACGGCACTTCCGTACGACGGTGAGGAGCCGCGCGGCGACACGCTCGTGCAGCTCCTCTACACCTCGGGCACCACCGCGCTGCCCAAGGGCGCGATGATGACGCACCGTGCCCTGGTGCACGAGTACCTGAGCGCGATCACCGCCCTCGATCTGAGTGCCGGGGACCTGCCGGTCCATTCGCTGCCGCTCTACCACTCGGCGCAGATGCACGTGTTCCTGCTGCCCTACCTCGCGATCGGCGCTTCGAACACCATCCTCGACTCGCCGGACGCGGGTCAGATCTTCGACCTCATCGAGGCGGGCCGGGCGGACAGCCTCTTCGCGCCGCCCACCGTGTGGATCGGTCTGTCGAACCGCCCCGACTTCGCCGACCGCGACCTGAGCGGCCTGCGCAAGGCCTACTACGGGGCGTCGATCATGCCGGTCCCCGTCCTGGAACGGCTGCGTGAACGGCTGCCGAAGCTGGCCTTCTACAACTGCTTCGGCCAGAGCGAGATCGGCCCCCTCGCCACCGTCCTCGCACCCGACGAGCACAAGGGCCGGATGGACTCGTGCGGACGCCCGGTGCTGTTCGTGGACGCGCGGGTGGTCGACGAGGACGGCAAGGACGTGCCCGACGGGACACCGGGCGAAGTCGTCTACCGCTCACCGCAGTTGTGCGAGGGCTACTGGGACAAGCCCGAGGAGACGGCCGAGGCGTTCCGCGACGGCTGGTTCCACTCGGGGGACCTCGCCGTCCGCGACGCCCACGGGTACTTCACCGTCGTGGACCGGGTGAAGGACGTCATCAACTCCGGTGGCGTCCTGGTCGCCTCACGGCAGGTGGAGGACGCGCTGTACACCCACGAGCAGGTCGCCGAAGTGGCCGTCGTCGGGCTCCCCGACGAGCGCTGGATCGAGGCCGTCACCGCGGTCGTCGTCCCCCGGGGCGAAGTCACCGAGGACGAACTGATCGCCCACGCACGCGAGAAGCTCGCCCCCTTCAAGGCACCCAAGCGGGTCCTGTTCGTGGACGAGCTGCCCCGCAACGCCAGCGGCAAGATCCTGAAGCGGGAGCTGCGGGACCGGTTCGGCGGGATCTGACGGGCGCCGGCGACGCGGCTCCCTCCCGACAGGGAGACGTGCGGGGCCGGTTCGGCGACCGCTGGGGTGCCGGGGAACGCGTGGCCACGGCCGGTCACGGGCGCGGGCGCAGGTCCACGATCCGCTTGAGCTTGCCCACCGACCGCTCCAGCGACTCCGGTTCGACGATCTCCACCGTGACCGAGACACCGATCCCGTCCTTGATACCCGCGGTGATCGCCCGCGCCGCCGCCTCCCGCGTCTCGGGCGTGGCGCCGGACCGCGCCTCGGCCCGTACGGTGAGAGCGTCGAGACGGCCCTCACGGGTCAGCCGGAGCTGGAAGTGCGGGGCGACCCCGGGCGTCCGCAGCACGATCTCCTCGATCTGCGTCGGGAAGAGATTGACCCCCCGCAGGATCACCATGTCGTCACTGCGCCCGGTGATCTTCTCCATCCGGCGGAAGACCCGCGCCGTGCCGGGCAGCAGGCGCGTCAAGTCCCGTGTCCGGTAACGGATCACGGGCATGGCCTCCTTGGTGAGCGAGGTGAACACCAGCTCGCCCTCCTCGCCGTCCGGCAGCACCTCACCGGTGATGGGGTCGACGACCTCCGGGTAGAAGTGGTCCTCCCAGATGTGCAGACCGTCCTTGGTCTCCACGCACTCCTGGGCGACACCCGGGCCGATGACCTCCGAGAGGCCATATATGTCCACCGCGTCGATCGCGAACCGCTCCTCGATCTCGCGGCGCATCTCCTCGGTCCACGGCTCGGCTCCGAAGACCCCGACGCGCAGCGAGGTGCCGCGCGGGTCCACACCCTGCCGCTCGAACTCGTCGAGCAGTGTCAGCATGTACGAGGGTGTCACCATGATGATCTGGGGCTTCAGGTCCTGGATCAGCTGGACCTGACGTGCCGTCATGCCGCCGGACGCGGGGATCACCGTACAGCCGAGCCGTTCCGCGCCGTAGTGGGCGCCGAGTCCGCCCGTGAACAGCCCGTATCCGTAGGCGATGTGGACCTTGTCGCCGGGCCGGCCGCCCGCAGCGCGGATCGAACGGGCCACCATGTCGGCCCACATGGACAGGTCGTTCTCCGTGTAGCCGACGACCGTCGGGCGCCCGGTCGTCCCGCTCGACGCGTGGAGGCGCCGGATCCGGTCCTGCGGCACGGCGAACATTCCGTACGGGTAGTTCTCGCGCAGATCCGCCTTCGTCGTGAAGGGGAACCGTGCCAGGTCGGCGAGCGAGCGGCAGTCGTCCGGGCGCAGCCCGGCCTTGTCGAAGGACTCCCGGTAGAAGGGAACGTTCTCGTACGCGTGGCGCAGTGACGCGCGCAGCCGCTCCAGCTGGAGGGCCCGCAACCCCTCCGCGTCGAGCCGTTCGCCCGCGTCGAGCAGGTCCTTCGCGTCCGTCGAGCCCGCCATCGCGACTTCTCCCTCGCCAACCGTGCGATTCCGGACGACCGATCATTCGGTCGTTCTGTTCTGGATCAGTAATTCAGGTGTCCAGCGTCAGTGCAAGGGGTCGGCGGCGCTTTTTGCGGGAGCGGGGGAAAGGGGGCGCGGGGGAGTGCGGGAGGGGGGTGGCCGGGGGTGACGGTCAACGCACCATGGCGGGGCGCTTGGCGTCGAACTCCCACCCGGGGACGAGGTGGCGCATCCCGACGGCGTCGTCCCGGGCGCCGAGCGACTCGTTCAGGTACAGCTCGTGCGCCGCCAGGAGCCGGTCCATGTCCAGCTGGACGCCGAGACCGGGGGAGTCCGGGAGCGCGATCTCGCCGTCGACGATGCGCGGCGGGGCGACCGTGAGCCGCTCCAGACCCTCCTGCCAGATCCAGTGGGTGTCGAGGGCGTTGTAGGGGCCCGGTGCCGCGGCTCCGCAGTGCGTGACCATGGCGAGCGAGATGTCGAAGTGGTTGTTCGAGTGGCAGCCCCAGGTCAGGCCCATCGCGTTGCACAGCTGGGCCACGCGCACCGAGCCCCGCATGGTCCAGAAGTGCGGGTCGGCCAGCGGGATGGAGACCGACTGGAGGGCCAGGGCGTGGGTCAGCTGCCGCCAGTCCGTGGCGATCATGTTGGTCGCCGTCGGCAGCCCCGTCGCCCGGCGGAACTCGGCCAGGATCTCCCGCCCCGAGTAGCCGTCCTCGGCGCCGCAGGGGTCCTCGGCGTAGGCGAGTGTGCCGACCAGCGGCTCGCACAGCTCGATCGCCTCGCGCAGCGACCAGGCGCCATTGGGGTCGAGCGTGATCCGGGCTTCGGGGAAGCGGTCCTTCAGCGCGCGGACCGCCCGGACCTCCTCGGCGCCCTCCAGGACGCCGCCCTTGAGCTTGAAGTCCTGGAAGCCGTACAGATCGTGGGCGGCCTCGGCCTGCCGGACGATCGCCCCGGGCGTGAGGGCCTCCTCGTGCCGCAGGCGGTACCAGTCCACCTCCGAGTCGCTCTCCCGGGCGTAGGCCAGATCCGTGCGGTCCGGGTCGCCGACGTAGAAGAGGTAGCCCAGCACCCGTACGCGGTCGCGTTGGAGGCCGTCGCCGAGGAGGGCGGCGACCGGGACGTCGAGATGCTGGCCGAGCAGGTCGAGGAGAGCGGACTCGACCGCGGTGACGGCATGGACGGTCGTCCGCAGGTCGAAGGTCTGGGCGCCGCGCCCACCGGCGTCGCGGTCGCGGAAGCGGTCCCCGATCTCGCGCAGGACGCGCTGGTAGTCGCCCACCTTCGCGCCGAGCACGAGGGGCTGCGCGTCGCGCAGTGTCCGGGTGATCTTCTCGCCGCCGGGCACCTCACCGAGCCCGGTCCGCCCCTCGGAATCCTTGAGGACGACGACATTGCGGGTGAAATAGGGGCCGTGGGCGCCCGACAGGTTCAGCTCCATGCAGTCCCGTCCCGCGACCGGGTAGACGGAGAACTCGGTGATCGTAGGTTGCTGGCTCATCATCAGAATCCTTGTGTACGGGGGTGACCGAGGCCGGTGATCACAGAATGACGGCGACGGGCCGGGCGGGCGGACGGGCCGCCCCGAGTCCCCCGGGACCGTCCCCCGTGCGCTTCAGGCGGGTCGGCGTGTGGCTCCGACGAGCGCCAGCCCGGTGTCGAGGAGGTGCTCCAGGGCGGCGAGATCGGCCGGATCGGGATCGGTGAGCGGCGCGCGCACCGGGCCGACCGGAAGGCCCCGCAGCCGGGCCGCGGCCTTGACCAGCGAGACCGCGTAGCCGGGCACCCGGTCGCGCAGTTCGACGAGCGGGACGTAGAAGTCCCGCAGCAGCTTGGTCACGGTCGCCTCGTCGCCGGACCGCAGTGCGGCGAAGCAGGCGTCGGCGATCTCGGGAGCGAAGGCGTGGACGGCCGACGAATAGGCCGGGACGCCGACGGCGGCGTACGCGCGGGCCTGGATCTCGGCGGTGGCCGCTCCGTTGAAGAACAGGAAGCCGTCGGGCGCGGCGAGCGTCAGGCGCTGGAGGCGGTCGAGGTCGCTGTGGCCGTCCTTGAGCCCGATGACGGTGGGGATCGCCGCGATGGCGCGCAGCCCCTCGGGCGTGAAGGCGACCGGGCCCCGCTGATACGCGATGAGCGGCAGCCGCGTGCCGGCGGCGATCCGGCGCAGCTGCTCGACCAGGCCGCCTTCCGGGGCCTCGACGAGGTAGTGGGGCAGCACCAGGAGGGCGTCCGCTCCGGCCTCCTCCGCGATCCGCGCGAACCGCAGCGCCTGCGCCCAGCCGTAGCCGACGCCCGCGACCACGGGCAGGCGGCCGTCGGCGATCTCGACGGTCGCGGTGACGACAGCGCGGTATTCGTCCTCGTCCAGCGCGCTGAACTCGCCGGTCCCACAGGCAGGGAAGACCGCGCCCGGCGCCGTGGCCAACTGGGCGGCCAGATAGGTCCGGTAGGAGTCCGGATCGAGGTCGCCGTCCTCCGTGAAGCTCGTGAGCGGGAAGGACAGCACCCCGCTCACCATGCCGTCCCGCAGCCGCTCGACCACGCGCTCGTGCTCCACGCTGAACCCCGCCATGAGCCCCATCCCTATATACAGATGTCGTCTATGTATGCGAACACAGGTTACGTTCGTGAACCCTTGGGGGTCAATGGATACGGCGACGTGGATTCACGGCGGGCGCTGAAGGAGAGCGCCGCTGCTCCGCAGTGCTCCGTCGGCGATCCTGACTCGGCTGCCGACCTCTGGTTCTTCTGCAGGGTCCGGGTGGCACCCGCGATGACGGCGGACGTGAGCGCCCAGCCGAACGCGATCGGCAGACAGGCCGGCCGGTGGAGGCTGCTTCGGCGCACGCGGACGGGGACCCGTTCCGTCCGTTCCCTCTGGTGTTTCCGGGGCGGGGCTTTAGGGGGCGACGAGCCGGGAACGCCGACGCCCGCGGCCGTGGAGGTCGCGGGCGTCGGCGGTGGCGCGGCGGAGCCGGGGGGCTTCCGCTGCTGGGGAGGGTGACTTGCGGCGGGCCGGGACGTGCCCGGCCGGTCGCGGGGCGGTCAGGGCGTCGGCGTCGCCGCGGCGGTGCCGGGATGCGGGCCGTAGGCCGTCATGAAGCGGTCGCGGAAGGTGTCCATGCGCCACTCCGGCGCGTTCTTGGAGGGCTTCAGGCCGTCCGTCCAGCCCCAGTCGGAGATCCTGTCCAGCACCTTCGGGTCCTTCGCGACGATCGTGACGGGCACGTCCCGGCTCGTGCTGCCGGCGGTGACGGTCGGCACGGGCTGGTGGTCGCCGAGGAAGACCAGCACGGTGTTCTTGTCGCCGTACTTCTCGACGTACTGGGTGAGGCTGTGCAGCGAGTACTCGATGGCGTTGCGGTACTCCCTGCGCACGCTCTCCGGGTTCTTCCAGACCTCCTTGGGGTCCTTGCCCTCCTTCTTGATCTGGTTGTAGACCGAGCCGTCGCCGAGGTCGTTCCAGTCGATCATGTGGGCGATCGGCGCCCAGGGGTTGTGGCTGGAGGCGAGGATGATCTCGGCCATCATCGGCTTGCGGTTCTTCTTGCCGTGCTCCAGACGCTCGAACGCCCCCAGGCTGAACTGGTCGGGCACGGGCGTCCAGCTGAAGTACGGGCCGTTGTAGCCGAGGTGCTCGGAGTCGTAGATGCGGTCGAGGCCGAAGAACTTGCCCTCCGGCCAGGCGCGGCGGACACCCGGCACGATGCCGACGGTGTCCCAGGCGCCCGTCTTCTGGAAGTACTTGGTGAGCGTGTTCCGGTCGCTCGTGGTCAGACTCCGGTAGCGCTGCTGGTTCTTGATCCACAGTCCGGAAAGGAAGGTGGAGTGGGCCAGCCAGCTGCCGGCGCCCGTGACGGGCGAGCGCAGCCAGGCGCTGCGCGAGGAGAACCCGGCCGACTTCAGCCCGCTGGTCCCTTCGGAGAGGACCGAGTCGATCTCCTTGGACATCGCCGGGTCGTCGATCGCCGTGCGGCCGTAGCTCTCGATGAAGGTGAACAGCACGTCCTTGCCGCGCAGTCCGGTCAGCAGCTGATCCGGCGGGGTGTCGGCGAAGGCGTCGACGGACGCCTGCTTCGCGAAGATCTGGCCGTCGTGCAGGCTCGCCTGCACCTGGTCCACCCGGTTCTGGACGATCGTGGCGTTCATCTGGGACGCCACGGGTACGTCGGTGAACTGCACGCCGAGCGTCACACAGGTGATCCAGGCGGTGCCGAGGATCAGGGTGGTGCGGGTGGCGACGGGCCGGTGACGGACCATGACGTCGGTCAGCCGCGCGACCGCGAGCGTCATGAGGACGAGCAGGGCGATGACGAGCACGACGACCGCGATCACGGCGACGATCTCACCGGAGCGGCCGAAGGACTCCTTCACCCAGTCCGCGGCGTTCTCGAACAGGATCCAGTCCAGGACCAGGTCGAACGGCCGGGCCATGACCGAGTAGAAGCCCATGTCCACGAACTTCAGGATGGTCACCAGGCCGAGCAGTGCCCCCACGACGTACGACGTGATGCGCCTCGGCTTCGGCGGCAGCGCCAGCAGCAGGGCGGCGAGGAGGACTCCCTCCGCCGGGATGCGCACGAAGGCGCCCAATTCGAGGCGTTCGAGCTTGTTCGGCACGAGGAGGCCGAAGAGTACGAGTGCGGCGGCGAGCACCGTCGTCCCGACGGTCACGACCCGCGCCACCTGGGGATACTTGGCCAGGCGGCCCCGCAGGACGCCCCGCCCACCTGCGGCCTTCTCGGAGACGCCATCGTCCCCGTCGCCCCCGGCCCCGTCGCCCTTCTCGGAGCGGCCGCCCCGGTCGGCATCGCCATCGGCCCTCTCGGGGACGCCATCGCCCCCGGCGGCATCGGCGTCGGCCTTCTCGGACCGGTCGTCGCCCGCGTCGCCATCCGCGTGGGCCGCCTCGGAAACGCCGTCGGTGTCGGCATCGGCCTTCGCCGGGGCGTCGCTTGCCGCCGCACCCGCCGCCGCGTCGGTGCCCGCGGGGGCCTCCACCGTGCTCACCGTCTTGTCCGAGTCCACGGCGCCCGCACCCGCGGTCCCATCGGTGTCCAGGTCATCCGCTACCGCGGGCCCGTCGGCTTCCGCGTCGTCCGTACGCACGCTGCCGTCGGCTTCCGTGTCGTCCGTTCCCGCGATCGCGTCGGCGTCCGGGGCGGCAGGTCCGGGCGCCGGTCCGGTCTCCGGCTCCGCATCAGCGGGCGTTCCGGTCGCCGTACGGGCGTCCGGATGCGGCTCCGTCTCCTTCTCCGGTTGTTCCGGCAGTTGACTGGAGCGCGTGATGTGCGACACGCCGATGGTCCTTCCGTACGAAGCCCCGCGATGACACGACGGACACGCCCCGGGGCAAGGCAGGTGTGCCATCTTCCGTACGGCCGATCTTCACCCATCGTTCAGCCGCGAGGGTCAATCGCGGGCAAAGAGTACGCCGGGTGAAGGGTGTTCCGTTCAGTGCGTGGCGTTCGCGGCGACCGACCGGGCCCAGCGGTAGTCCGCCTTGCCGCTCGGGGAGCGCTGGATGGAGTCGGCGATGACGAGCCGGCGCGGGATCTTGTAGCCCGCGAGGTGGGTGCGGCAGTGCGTCTGGATGTCGTCGAGGGAAGGTGAGGGCGCGCCCTCCCGCAGCTGGACGACGGCCGCCACGCGGTTGCCCCACTTGGGGTCGGGCACTCCGGCGACCAGCGCGTCGTACACGTCCGGGTGCGACTTGAGGGCCTGTTCGACCTCTTCGGGGTAGACCTTCTCGCCGCCGGTGTTGATGCACTGCGAGCCGCGGCCGAGGACGGTGACGATCCCCTCCTCGTCGACCGTGGCCATGTCGCCGAGCAGCACCCAGCGCTCGTCGCCCTTCCGGAAGAAGGTCTCGGCGGTCTTCTTGGGGTCGTTGTAGTAGCCGAGGGGCACATGGCCGCGCTGTGCGACCCGCCCCGGCTCGCCGACGGTGACCGGCTCGTGGGTGACCGGATCCACCACCTGCGTACGGGAGTTCACCCGTATCCGGAAGCCGCGCTCCGGGCCGGAGTCGGGTGTCGCGGTGCCGTTGAAGCCGGACTCGGAGGAGCCGAAGTTGTTGAGCAGCATCACGTTCGGGACGAGCGCCTGGAACTGTTCGCGCACGGTGTCCGACATGATCGCGCCGGACGAGGACACGCTGAACAGCGCGGAGCAGTCCGTGCCCTTCAGAGGCCCGTTCAGCGCGTCGATCAGCGGCCGCAGCATCGCGTCCCCGACCAGCGACACGCTGGTCACCCGCTCCCTCTCGATCGTCCGCAGCACTTCCTCGGGCGCGAACTTGCGGTGGAGCACCACGCGTTGGCCGAAGTTGAAGGCGATGAAAGCGGTGAGCGTCGACGTGCCGTGCATCAGCGGGGGAGTGGGGAAGAAGGTGATCCCCGCGCCGCCGGCGGCGACCCGCTCGGCGAGCTCCTCCGGCCTCGTGACCGGATCGCCGGTCGGCGCGCCACCGCCGAGGCCGGCGAAGAACAGGTCCTCCTGCCGCCACATCACTCCCTTGGGCATCCCCGTGGTGCCGCCGGTGTAGATGATGAACTGGTCGTCCGCGGAACGCGCGGGGAAGCCCCGCACGGGTGACCCGGCGGCCGCGGCGTCGGCGAAGTCCACCATGCTCATCGCGTCAGGCGCGTCCGCTCCGGACGCCGGGGTGCCCACCCGGACGAGGTGCCGCAGCCGCGGGGCGCGTGGCCGTGCCGCCGCCACCCGGTCGGTGAACTCCGCGTCGAAGACCAGCGCCGCCAGATCGGCGTCCTGGTAGAGGTAGGCCAGCTCCTCTTCCACATAGCGGTAGTTGACGTTGACCGGTACGACGCGCGCCTTCAGGCAGGCCAGCACGGTCTGGAGGTACTCGATGCCGTTGTAGAGGTGGAGGCCGAGGTGCTCGCCCGGGCGGATCCCGCTGTCGATCAGGTGGTGCGCGACACGATTCGCGGCCGCGTCGAGCTGCGCGTACGTCAGGCGGCGCTCCGCGCCCGTGCCGGGGCGGTCGATGTACACGAGGGCCTCGCGGTCCGGGACCACGTCGACGACCGACTCGAACAGGTCGGCAAGGTTGTACTCCACCGTTCCTCCTGACCGTCTGCGTCCGTGGCCGGGTGCCCCGGGGCGTGTCCGCCCTGGGCGTCCGACGGTCATCAGAGCAAAGCCGGACCGAACTGGGAAGGGTCCCGGCACAAGAAATCTGACTGTCTGTCAGAAAACCCTTGTACTGGCTCGACGCCTCCTGCAACCTGTTCTCGTTCCTGAGACGGGAGGACGGCAATGGGTGGGACGGAACACCTCACCGTGCAGCGCGAAGGCGCCACACTGGTGCTCACGCTCAACAGGCCCGAGGCCAAGAACGCGCTCTCGCTGCCGATGCTGGTCGGTCTGTACGACGGCTGGATCGAGGCCGACGAGGACGACGCGATCCGCTCGATCGTGCTCACCGGCGCCGGCGGATCCTTCTGTGCCGGGATGGACCTCAAGGCGCTGGCCGGAAGGGGCATGGAGGGCGAGCAGTACCGGGACCGGCTCAAGGCCGACCCCGATCTCCACTGGAAGGCCATGCTGCGCCACCACCGCCCCCGCAAACCGGTGATCGCAGCCGTCGAGGGGTACTGCGTCGCGGGCGGCACCGAGATTCTCCAGGGCACCGACATCCGGGTCGCGGGAGCCTCCGCCACCTTCGGGCTCTTCGAGGTGAGGCGCGGACTCTTCCCGATCGGCGGCTCGACGGTCCGGCTGCAACGCCAGATCCCGCGCACCCACGCCCTCGAGATGCTCCTCACGGGACGCCCGTACTCCGCCGAGGAGGCCGCGGGCATCGGCCTGATCGGTCATGTCGTGCCCGACGGGACCGCGCTCGACAAGGCCCTCGCCGTCGCCGAGCAGATCAACGCCTGCGGCCCGCTCGCGGTCGAGGCCGTCAAGGCGTCCGTGTACGAGACCGCCGAGCTGAGCGAGACCGACGGCCTGGCAGCCGAACTGCGGCGCGGCTGGCCGGTATTCGACACCGCCGACGCCAAGGAGGGCTCCCGGGCCTTCACCGAGAAGCGCCCGCCGGTCTACCGGCGCGCCTGACCCACGTGCCCGCGCCCGGACGCGTCCGACCCGCCCCGCGGACGCGGCGCGTCCGGCCCTCGGAAGGAGAGATACGGGATGCCCGAAGTCCTCAAAGCCCCCCTCGTCGTCGAGTTCCCCTTCACCCGCTCGCTCGGGCCCGTGCAGAGCGCGTTCCTCACGGGCCTGCGCGAGCAGGTCGTCCTCGGTGTACGGACCGCCGACGGCCGCACGCTCGTCCCGCCCGTCGAGTACGACCCCGTCACCGCGGAGGAGATACGCGACCTCGTCGAGGTCGCCCCCACCGGCACCGTCACCACCTGGGCCTGGAACCACGAACCCCGCCGCGGCCAACCCCTCGGCACGCCCTTCGCCTGGGTCCTGGTCCAGCTCGACGGAGCGGACACGGGCCTGCTTCACGCCCTCGACGCCCCCGGCCCCGACGCCGTGCGCACCGGGATGCGCGTCCGCGTCCGCTGGGCCCGCGAACGCTCCGGCGCGATCACCGACATCGCCTGTTTCGAGCCCTACGACGGCGCGCCCGGCGAACTCACGGGCCACGACGGCAGGTTCGAGGACATGGTGACCGGAATCGTCGCCCCCGCACGGCTCGACTACGTCTACTCGCCGGGCCGCGCCCAGGCCGCCTACATCGCGAGCCTCTCCGAGCGGCGGACCGTCGGCGAGCGCTGCCCGTCCTGCCACAAGGTGTACGTCCCGCCCAAGGGAGCGTGCCCCACCTGCGGCGTGGCCACCTCCGAACAGGTCGAGGTCGGACCGCGCGGCACCGTCACCACGTACTGCATCGTCAACATCAAGGCGAAGAACCTCGACATCGAAGTGCCGTACGTATACGCCCACATCGCCCTCGACGGCGCGGGCCTCGCGCTGCACGGCCGGATCGGCGGCATCCCCTACGACGAGGTCCGCATGGGCCTGCGCGTGGAGCCGGTGTGGACGGAGGGCGGCCGCTACCCGGACCACTACCGGCCCACCGGGGAGCCCGACGCGGACTACGAGACGTACAAGGAGATGCTGTAGATGCGGACCGTCAGGGACATCGCCGTCGTCGCCTTCGGGCAGACCGACCACCGGCGCACCTCCGACGAGCTCTCCGAGGTCGAGATGCTCCTCCCGGTCCTGCACGACGTCCTCGACCGGACGGGCCTGCAGACCAGCGACATCGGCTTCACCTGCTCCGGCTCCACGGACTACCTCGCGGGCCGCGCCTTCTCCTTCACCATGGCGCTCGACGGCGTCGGCGCCTGGCCGCCGATCAGCGAGTCGCACGTCGAGATGGACGGCGCCTGGGCGCTGTACGAGGCGTGGACCAAGCTGCTGACCGGTGACGCCGACACCGCGCTCGTGTACGCGTACGGCAAGTCGTCGCCCGGGTCCGTGCGCGACGTGCTGACCCGGCAGCTGGACCCGTACTACCTGGCCCCGCTGTGGCCCGACTCGGTCGCCCTCGCCGCGCTCCAGGCGCAGGCGCTCATCGACGCGGGCGAGACCGACGAACTCGCGCTCGCCTCGGTCGCCGCCCGGAGCCGGACGTCCGCGACCGCCAACTCCCACGCGCAACTGCGGGGTTCGGTGCCGCAGGGCGACTATCTCGTACGACCGCTGCGCACCGGCGACTGCCCGCCCATCGGTGACGGCGTCGCCGCCGTGATCCTCGCCGCGGGAGACCGGGCACGCGACCTCTGCGAGCGGCCCGCCTGGATCCGGGGCATCGACCACCGCATCGAGGCGCACTCCCTCGGAGTGCGCGACCTGACCGACTCGCCGTCCACGCGGCTGGCCGCCGAACGGGCCGGCGCCTTCGAACGGCCGGTCGACACCGCCGAGTTGCACGCCCCCTTCACCTCCCAGGAAGTGGTCCTGCGCAAGGCGCTGCGGCTGGACGACAGCGTGCGAATCAACCCGTCGGGTGGGGCGCTCGCCGCCAACCCGGTCATGGCGGCCGGGCTCATTCGCATCGGCGAGGCCGCCGTGCGTGTCCACCGCGGGGAGTCCGACCGGGCGCTCGCCCACGCCACCTCGGGCCCCTGCCTCCAACAGAACCTGGTCGCCGTACTCGAAGGGGATGCCCGATGAGCAAGGAGCCCGTGGCCGTCGTAGGCATCGGCCAGACCAAGCACGTGGCGGCGCGGCGGGACGTGTCCATCGCGGGACTCGTCCGGGAGGCCGCGCAACGAGCTCTGGACGACGCCGAGTTGACGTGGGCCGACATCGACGCCGTGGTCATCGGGAAGGCGCCCGACTTCTTCGAGGGCGTCATGATGCCCGAGCTCTACCTCGCCGACGCGCTCGGCGCCGTCGGCAAACCGATGCTGCGCGTCCACACGGCGGGCTCCGTCGGCGGGTCCACGGCCCTCGTCGCCACGAACCTCGTCGCGGGCCGGGTCCACGGCACGGTCCTGACCCTGGCCTACGAGAAGCAGTCCGAGTCGAACGCCATGTGGGGCCTGTCCCTGCCCATCCCCTTCCAGCAGCCGCTGCTGGCCGGCGCCGGAGGCTTCTTCGCACCGCACGTGCGCGCCTACATGCGGCGCACCGGCGCGCCCGACACCGTCGGCTCGCTCGTCGCGTACAAGGACCGGCGCAACGCGCTGAAGAACCCCTACGCGCACCTCCACGAGCACGACATCACCCTGGAGAAGGTCCAGGCCTCGCCCATGCTCTGGGACCCGATCCGCTACTCGGAGACCTGCCCCTCCTCCGACGGAGCCTGCGCGATGATCCTCACCGACCGCGCGGGAGCCGCCCGTTCACCGCGCCCGCCCGCCTGGCTGCACGGCGGCGCGATGCGCAGCGAACCGACCCTCTTCGCCGGCAAGGACTTCGTGTCCCCGCAGGCCGGCAAGGACTGCGCGGCGGACGTGTACCGCCAGGCGGGCATAGCGGATCCCCGCCGTGACATCGACGCCGTCGAGATGTACGTGCCCTTCTCCTGGTACGAGCCGATGTGGCTGGAGAACCTCGGCTTCGCCGAGGAGGGCGAGGGGTGGAAGCTCACCGAGTCGGGAGTGACCGAACTCGAGGGCGACCTGCCCGTCAACATGTCGGGCGGGGTGCTCTCCACCAATCCGATCGGCGCTTCCGGCATGATCCGCTTCGCCGAAGCGGCACTCCAGGTGCGCGGTCAGGCCGGAGAGCACCAGGTCGACGGGGCTCGCCGCGTGCTCGGCCACGCCTACGGCGGCGGATCCCAGTTCTTCTCCATGTGGCTGGTCGGCGCCGCGCCGCCCGCCTCCTGAAACCGTCCCCCTCACGTGGCCTGTCCGCCATCGGGACCGATCGCTAGGCTGGCCGCGGACGACGAACCGGGAGGAGCACGGACGTGGCCGAAAGCACCATCGAGCAACACCCGCTCGCGGGCTGGGACAAGCCTGAGCTGGACCTGAGCAACGCCGAATGGCAGTCCAGCAGCCGAGGGCGGGGGGACGTCCAGATCGCTTTTGTCGAGGGCTTCATCGCGATGCGCAACAGTGGCCGCCCACAGAGCCCTTCCTTGATCTTCACACCCGCGGAGTGGGGGGCGTTCGTATCGGGAGCCCGCGAGGGCGAGTTCGACCTGACCTGAACCGACGACCGCCGGGCCCTCCCGCCCCGCCCCCTGCCGGGGAGGGGTGGCGGCCTGACGTGCCGCCCCCAAGTGGCCCCTCGCCGCCCGGCCCTTCGGCGGACACGCCGTCATCACACGGTTCTGACCAGGAGCGCTCGAACGGGCTGCCCCGTGGTTGATCCGGGCGTACGCTGAGGTGCCTGGAGGTCACGGTGCGCATCCGCTCCCCGCGCGGACGCGCGATCGTGACAGGGGGTGATCATGGGGCAACGCAGCCTGCGCAGCCGTCGGACGCTCTTCGAGCGTGAGAGTGAACTGTCCGCCGCCGACGAGGCGTTGAGCGACCTGGTAGGCCTGCGCCGGGAGGCCGGCGAGCCACCGGGCCGCCCCCGCGGCGCGCTCCTCGCCTTCGCCGGACGCGCCGGAATCGGCAAGACGACCCTCCTCGCGGAAGTCCGCAGGCGCTCCGCCGCCAAGGGCTGCATGGTGCTGAGCGCTCGCGGCGGAGAACAGGAACAGCGCGTCGCCTTCCACGTCGCCCGCCAGCTCCTGCAGCCGCAGCTCGCCGGATTCTCCGAGGCCGAACTCCGCGCGTCCCTGGGCAGTTGGTACGCGATCGTCGGCCCCGCGCTCGGCCTCTGCGCGCCGTCCGAGGGCGCCCCGCCCGACCAGCAGGGCCTGCGCGCCGGCCTCGACTGGGTGCTCACCCACCTCGCCGTGCAGCGCGCCCCGATGGTGCTCGTCCTGGACGACGCCCACTGGGCCGACGCCGAATCACTCAGCTGGCTCGCGGCGTTCGCACCACGCGCCGAACAACTCCCGCTGCTGCTCGTCGTCGCCTACCGCCCCGACGAACTCCCCGAACACGCCGAGGCGTTCAGAGGGCTGCCCGGCCGCGCCGGACAGCGCCCCCTCGGCCTCGAACCGCTCAGCGCGGCGGCCGTCGCCCGGCTCGTCCGCGAGGATCTCGGCACCCAGGCCGACGACGCGTTCTGCCGCGAGTGCTGGGCGGTCACCGCGGGCAACCCCTTCGAGGCCGTCGAGCTGACCGCCAAGGTCCGTGACCGCGGTCTGACCCCGACCGAGGACGGAGCGCACCTCCTGCGCGACCTCGCCGCCGCCGTCAAGGGCAGCGGCCTGATCGCCCGCCTCGAACGCCTCGGCACCGCGACCGTCCGTTTCGCCTGGGCCTGCGCCGTTCTCGGCACGGAGATCCATCCGACGCTCGCCGCCGCCGTCGCGGGCCTCGGCCCCGAGGAAGCCGCCGACGCGGCGGACGCCCTGCGCACCGCCCGCATCCTCACCGGCGCCGACCCCCTCGAATTCGTCCACCCGCTCATCGCCACCGCCGTCTACCGGGACATCCCCGGCAGCGTCCGCGTCGCCCTGCACGGCCAGGCCGCCTGGTGTGTGATCAACGAAGGCCTCGGTCCGGCCGCCGCGGCCCGTCACCTCATGGAGACCCACCCCGACGGCGACACCTGGATCGTCCAGCAGCTGCGTGCCGCGGCCCGCGAGACCCAGCGTGCCGGAGCCCCCGACGCCGCCCGCCGCTGCCTCGCCCGCGCCCTGCGCGAACCGCCGCCCCCCGGGGACCGCGCCGCGGTCCTGTACGAACTGGGCTGCGCGTCCCTGCTCACCGAACCGGCGACCACGGTCAACCACCTGCGCGCCGCCCTAGAGGAGCCCATCACCGACCCGGAGCTGCGCCACAACATCGTGTACCGCCTCTCCCAGGTCCTCGCGCACAGCGACCGCCTCGCCGAGGCCTCCGAGACCCTCGCCCGTGAGATCCGGGTGACCGGCGACGCCCGGGTACGGCTGCGCATGCAGTCCGAGCAGTTCATGTGGGACGCCTTCCGCGCCGACGAACCCGACTCGCCCATCCGCTCCCGCCGGCTGGCCCGTCTCGCCGACCGGCTCACCGGCCGCGACCTCACCGAGCGCTATGTCATCGGGCTGCGCGCCTGGGACGCCACCCTGCGCGGCGAACCCGCCCACATCGCCCTGCAGCACGCCGAACGCGCCCTGGCCGGCGGCCTCGGCTGGGCCGAGGCCGACCGCGGCTTCGAGGTCCCGGTCCTGGTCGCCATGACCTTCATGTACGCCGACCGGCCGGGCCGCACCGAAGAACTCTTCGCCACCGGAATCGCGGACTTCGAAGCCCAGGGCTGGCACGGCGCCCACCTGTCCTTCGGTTACACGATCCTCGGATACGTGCGCTTCCGCCGCGGCCGTCTCGCCGAGGCCGAGGACTTCGTCCGCGCGGGCCTCCGGCTCGCCGAACGCGTCGGACCCGGCACCCCCGTCCACTGGTACGCGGTGGGCACCCTCATCCAGGTCCTGCTCGCCCGGGGCCGGGTCGAGGAGGCGGCGCGCACCGGCGAGGAGTACGCGTTCTGCGCGCCCTTCCCGGCCGCCGTGACCTTCCCGGACGCCCAGACCGTGTACGGCGAACTCCTGCTCGCCCGCGGCCTCACCAAGGACGCCGCCGTCGAGCTCGCGTCCGCCGGCCGCCGCCTCGACCCGCGCGGCATGCGCAACCCCGCATGGTGCCCCTGGCAGCTCCACCTAGCCCGAGCCGAGAGCCACGACACCCCGGAGCGCGCCATCGCCACCGCACTCGAAGCGGTGAATCGCGCCCGCCAGTACGGCACCCCCTCCGCGATCGGCCAGGCCCTGCGCGCCGCCGCCGAGGTCTCGCCGGGCCCGGCCCGCGTCGAGCTCCTCGAAGAGTCCGTCAGCCATCTGGAGCGCTCCCCGGCCGCCTACGAACTGGCCTGCGCCTTGGTCGCCCTGGGCACCGAACTGCGCCGCGCCGGACGCCCCAAGGAGGCCGCGGAGCACCTCTACCGAGGCCTCGACGCGGCCGTCCAGTGCGGTGCCGACGGGCTGATCGAGGAGGCCCGCGACGAACTGGCGGGGGCGGGGCTGCGGCCGCGCCGCCTGCACAGCACCGAGACGGACACCCTGACGGCCCGCGAGCGCACCGCCGCAGCACTCACGGCGCGGGACCGGACGCCGGCGCAGATCGCCGAGGAACTGAACATCGACGAGCACGCCGTCGCCCGGCTCCTTTCGGCGGTCTACCGCAAAGTCGGCACGGACCACAGGGGGCTGGCGGCGGCACTGGGCGAACAGGCCACTTCCTGACGCGAGCGGGCCGGTCTCCCGGTCCCGGGCGGACGGCGCCCGCGGGGCCCGGTACGCGCCCGTGCACGTACCATTGCGGCATGTCCTTCCTCCGCCGCCGCAGCGCTACGCCCGCCGGGCCCGACTTCGACGTTCTGGCCATGGATCCGGGCGACTGGCCCGGCAATCTCGGCGCGGGCCTGCTGCCCGCTCCCGACGGCAGCTGCCAGGGCGTCTTCCTGCGCTACGACCTCTTCGGCGGCCGCGGCCCCGCGATGATCATCGGCAACCTGCCGGAGGGCTCCCCGGCCCGTGACGTCGCCGAGGGCGAGGTCCCCTTCGAGGTGGCCCAGCTGCTGATCGCGCTGGAGAACGACGAGGAGTGCACCGTCACCGGCACCGAGGACATGCCGGTGATGCAGGGCGACAACCTGCTGATCGTGCGCCGGTTGAAGCTCTCCGAGACCCGTATCTCCTGCGTTCAGTTCGACCGCAGTGACAACGTCCTGGTGACCATCGCCGCCTGGGACCGTCCGATCACGGACGACCTGTACGCCCTGCTGAAGCCGCTCCCGGCGGAACTCTTCCAACAGGGCTGAGGCCGAACGCCCGTCCCGGGGTCACAGTTTGAGGGTGAACCACGTGGTCTTGCCCGCGTCGGTGGGACGTACGCCCCAGTCGTCGGCGAGCGCGCGGACGAGGATCAGGCCCCGTCCCGACTCCTCGTTCTCGGTGGCCATCCGGGGATGCGGCAGATGCGGGCTGTGATCGCTGATCTCCACGGTCAGATCGGTGGCGGTGCGGCACAGGTGCAGGCCGATGGGTCCCTGGGCGTGCTGGACGGCGTTGGTGAGGATCTCGGAGAGCAGGAGCCGGGCGTCGTCCGCGCTGGGCCCGCAGTCCCATGAGGTCAGGGCCTTGCTGAGGAAGGCACGGCCCTCCGGCACCGATTCGGGAGCCGCGGGGAGGTCGGTGCTGACGGTGGCCAGAGGTCCGTCGGGCAGCCGGGTGAGCAGCAGCGTGACGTCGTCGTTGTGCCCGTCGGCGTCCGGCAGCAGGGCCGCCAGCACATGGTCGGCGGCCACCTCCAGATCGGGCGCGGTGACGAACAGGCCCCCGAGCGTCGCGGTGAGCTGGGCGAGCTGGTCCTCGATGTCGCTGCCGGGCGTCTCGATGAGACCGTCGGTGTACAGGACGAGCGTCGCCCCGGGCGGTATCACCGAGGTCGCCTGCTCGTAGAGGACGTCGCCGACCCCGAGGGGCGCGTTCACGGGTGCGGGGAGCGGCCGGGCGCCCACGCCAGGTGTGGCGACCAGCGTCGGCAGATGGCCGGCCGAGCAGACCGTCACCTCGCCCGCGTCGGCGGAGATGACCAGATAGCAGCAGGTCACGAGCTGGTCGGGCACGTCCAGGTCGCCGACGACGGCCTCCAGGGCCTGCATCAGCTGGCGGGGTTGCATGCCGGTCTTGGCCAGGGCGTGCGCGGCCGAGCGCAGCTGGCCCATCACGGCGGCGGCGTCCAGACCGCGGCCCATCACATCGCCGATCAGGACCCCGACCCTCCCGGCTCCCAGCGGGATCAGGTCGAACCAGTCGCCGCCCACCCCGGCTCCCTGCGTGGCGGGCCGGTAGCGGCTCGCGGTGGTCAGACCGGGAATGGCGGGCGGGGTGCCCATGAGGCTGCGCTGGAGCGTGAGGGCGATGTGCCGCTGCTGTTCGTAGAGGAAGGTCAGCTCCGCCTCGGCCTTCTTGCGGTCGCTGATGTCCCGGACGATGGCGCAGGCACCGACGACCGAGCCGTCCGGCGCGCGGGTGGGCCACAGGGTGATGTCCACGTCCAGCAGGGCACCGGAGCGGGTCAGCCGCAGGGTCTCGAAGTGCTCGACCTTCTCACCGCTGCGCAGACGGTGCAGGAGTGTGTCGATCTCGTCCCGCCGCTCGGTGGTGGCGAGCAGCGACACGTGCCTGCCCATCACCTCGGCCCGGGAGTATCCGTAGAGTCGCTGGGCCGCCGCGTTCCAGTACGTGATGTGCCCGTCCAGGGTCTTGGCGAGGATCGCGTCCTGGGAGGACTCCACCAGACCGGCCAGTTCGTTGATGCGGGCCTCGGCGCGCTTGCGTTCGCTGACGTCGCGGACGGCGGCGGAGACGAGGAGGCCGTCGGCGGTCTCGAGCGGGCTGAGGCTGATCTCGACGGGGAATTCGGTGCCGTCCTTGCGGAGGCCGTGGAGTTCGAGTTCCGCGCCCATGGGGCGGACCTGGCGGTTGTCGGCGTACCCGTCGCGGTGACGGTGGTGGTGGGCGCGGAAGCGGCCGGGTACGAGGAGTTCGACGGGGTGGCCGAGCAGTTCCTCGCGTCGGTATCCGAAGAGGGCTTCGGTCTGGGCGTTGACGAGTCGGATGGTGCCCGTGTCGTCGACGATGACCATGGCGTCCGGTGCCGCCTCGAGCAGCCCCCGAAACCTTTCCTCGGCTGCTTTGCGGTCGCTGACGTCGCGGACGGCGGCGGAGACGAGGAGGCCGTCGGCGGTCTCGAGCGGGCTGAGGCTGATCTCGACGGGGAATTCGGTGCCGTCCTTGCGGAGGCCGTGGAGTTCGAGTTCCGCGCCCATGGGGCGGACCTGGCGGTTGTCGGCGTACCCGTCGCGGTGACGGTGGTGGTGGGCGCGGAAGCGGCCGGGTACGAGGAGTTCGACGGGGTGGCCGAGCAGTTCCTCGCGTCGGTATCCGAAGAGGGCTTCGGTCTGGGCGTTGACGAGTCGGATGGTGCCCGTGTCGTCGACGATGACCATGGCGTCCGGTGCCGCCTCGAGCAGCCCCCGAAACCTTTCCTCGGCCCCCGCCGGTGCCTTGTCACGCGCTCTGCCGCCGCACTCGCATTGCCGTGGGTCCGCCGCATCGGCGGGCCGCGTTGAAGTCTCTTTGACAAAGTCGCCCATACCCGCCCCAGATGTGCCGCGTACCGTGAGCGACCCATCCCAGCGCACATCGGTCGGGCGCGCGGTTACATGTCGTTAACTGGCCCTACCGAGGTCGAACCTGTCCTTGGCGGCACATCCCCTGGTCGGTTGCCCGTGTCATTGTCTTCGCCGACCGACGGAAACCGGGCCCGCTGCACGCGGACCCGGTCTCCGGACCGTCGGATCCGCTACCGAACCAGGTCCACGTCCACGGCCCGCACGAACGCCACCCGGTGACCGAACTGGATCTCGTAGTACTGGTCCGTACCGATCACGACCCTGTGCGGTGTCGTGTCGAAGGTCGGCGCGTAGAAATATTCGCCCGGCACCTTGTCACCGGCCGCGTACCGCTGGCCCGCGAGCACCTTGTACGGCAGGGGCGAGACGGCCTGGACGGGCACACCCGCCGGGTACGCCTCCTTCTCCGGGTACGCCCTTCCGTACACGGGGATCTCCGCCAGACCCTCCTTGGGCGTCACGGCGGGCCCCGACGCGCTCACCGCCGTCGGCTGCTTCCTCGGGTTCTCGAACCAGGCCTTCTGGCCCAGGTACCAGATCGCCGTCCAGTCGCCCTCGCGGCCGGCGAGCGCGTACCGCTGTCCGGTGGAAACACGCGAACCGACGTCGTTCACCCCGGTCGTCGAGGCGTCGCCCTTCGGGTACAGGCCGATGTCCTGGATGAGCGGCGAGCTCACGTCCGGCCGGGAGTAGAGCCGTACCTCGCTCGAACCGTGTGCCACGCAGGGCTCGCCCTTGGTGACGCAGCCCGTGTACACCGGCCGGTTCGCGTCGAAGTCGGGCAGGACGGTCACCAGGCCGCCCCCCTTGCCGAACGTGCGGTGGAAAGGGTGCCCGAGCAGGGTGAAGTAGTGCTGCCAGTCCCAGTACGGGCCCGGGTCCGTGTGCATGCCCGGAATCGTGGAGGTCGTGGGGCCCGGCACATTGTCGTGCCCGAGGATGTGCTGCCGGTCCAGCGGGATGTCGTACTTCCTGGAGAGGTACTTCACCAGGCGTGCCGACGCCCGGTACATCTCCTCGGTGTACCAGGCATCGGGCGCGGTGAGGAAACCCTCGTGCTCCAGGCCGATCGACTTCGCGTTGATGTACCAGTTGCCCGCGTGCCAGGCCACATCCTTCGCCTTCACGTGCTGGGCGATGTGTCCGTCGGTCGACCGCAGGGTGTAGTTCCACGACACATAGGTCGGGTCCTGGACGAGGTTCAGCACACCGTCCCAGGTCCCTTCCGTGTCATGGATGACGATGTACTTGATGCTCTGCGCGGCAGGCCGGTCGCCCAGGTCGTGGTTGCCGTAGTCGCCCTCGCCGAACTCCTCGTACGGGGCCGGGATCCACTCGCAGGACACCGTCCTCGGGCACTCCGTGCCCTCGGCGGAGACCGTCCGCAGCCCCGCGCCGGCGAGCGGCGCGGTGTCGGGGCTCAGCCCCGGCTGGGCGGCGAGCGTCACCTGCTGACCGGAGTCCGTGGTGCGCTGCTCGCCCGCCCGCAGGACTTCGTAGACGTCGTCGGCGTAGGTCGCCGCGGTGGCGGTGTCGTCCGCTCCCGAGAAGCGCGCCACCGCCCCGTACCAGTCGGCGGCGTCGCCGCTCAGGGGCTCGCCGAGGTCCCGCTGCTCGGCGGCGAGGAGCGCGGCGCCGCCCGCGATGTTCGCCGCCGCGTCGGTACGCAGCCGCTCCGCAGGCAGCCCGGTGAGGCCGACCGCCCTCGTCAAGGTCTTCAGCCGGTCCGGGAGTTCGGAGTCTTCCGGCGCCTTGGTGTCGGGCAGGAGGGCGGGGCGCGAGCTGTCGCCGCGGGCGTCCTCCGTGCCGTCGCCGTGGTGCGGTGCCCCGGCGATCGCCGTCCGGGCATCGGTCAGATGCATGGGACCGTAGCCGCCGCCGACGCTCGGCGCACCGGCGTGCGCGTCCCAGCGGGACTGCAGATAGGACACGGCCAGCAGCACGCTCTGCGGTACGTGGTACTCGGTGGCGGCAGCGGCGAAGGCCCGCTGCAACCCGGTCGCGGGAGACTCCTCGGCGGAGCTCGAAGGGGCCGCGCCGAGCAGGGGCAGCAGCAGCGCCGCCGAGGCGACGGCTCCCGCGGTCCTGCGCGCGCGTCTGTGCCCGGTGGTTCCCTTGGGTTCGGTGGCGGACCAGTGCAAAGCAGCCTCCTGGGACGGTCGAGCGCGGTGGGGCGTGCGAGGGCCGAACGCGTCAGTGCTACCGGCTCTCCGACGATCCGTCAATCATGCCCAGAGGCAGGCGATTTCCCATGTCAGGGCGGGGTGAAGGGGGTTTCGTGGCGGTGGCCTCCCGGCCTGCGAGGCGTCAGTGGAGTGGACCAATGCCCCCGAACGGCGGTGCCCCGGCATGACAGGAGGCCCGCGGTGCGCCGGTGTCTCGGCGCGACCGCGGACCTCCGTCCCCTTCAGCGAGTTCCGACCGCCGCGCGAACGGCCCGCCGGGCCATCTGGCAGTCGTCGTGCAGCCGCCTCAGCAGCAGCCGCTGTTCCTCGCCGGACGGCGCAGCAGCCGGGTGGGCCGGGCCCGGTGCCGCCGGGGCCGCGTCGTGCAGGGAGCGCTGCACGGCCGTCTCGTACGTACGGATCTCCCGGGTCAGGACGATCATCAGGTTCACCAGGAAGGCGTCCCGTGCGGCCGGGCCTGCCGACTGCGCGAGCTGACTGATCTGACGGCGCGCCACGGGAGCGTCACCGAGGACCGCCCACAGTGTCGCCAGGTCGTACCCCGGCAGATACCACCCCGCGTGTTCCCAATCCACCAGCACTGGACCGGCCGGTGAGAGAAGGACGTTCGACAGGAGGGCGTCGCCGTGGCAGAACTGACCCATGCCCTGGCGGCCGGACGAAGCCGCGATGCCGTGCACCAGCTTCTGCAGATCGCCCATGTCCCGGTCCGTGAGCAACCCCAGCTCATGGAAGCGGGAGATCCGTTCCGCGTAGTCCAGCGGGGCGTTGAAGGTCCCCGCCGGCGGCCGCCACGCGTTCAGCCGGCAGATGGCGCCCAGCGCTGCGCGGATGTCCGCGCGGGGCGGGGCCTCGGCCGGGTGCCGGTGGAGCGCGGCCACCCGGCCCGGCATGCGCTCGATCACCAGCGTGCAGTTGTCCGGATCCGCTGCGATCAACCGGGGCACCCGAACCGGCGGGCGGTGCCGGACGAACGAGCGGTACGCCGCTATTTCATGCCGGATCCGCTCGGCCCAGACGGGGGAGTGGTCCAGTAAACACTTGGCGACGGCCGTGCTGCGCCCCGTCGTGCCGACGAGGAGCACGGAGCGTCCGCTGCGGCGCAGCACCTGGACCGGAGCGAACTCCGGACAGATCCGGTGCACCGACGCGATCGCCGTGCGCAACTGGGCGCCCTGAGGGCCGGACAAGTCGAGTCTCCCGCTGAGCGGTTGGGTGCCGAGCCCCGGCACGCGCCGCGTCCGGCCGGCGCCGAGCACGGCGGCCGCCTGACGCGCGGGGTCGAGGTAAGGGCCGCTGCCCACCGGGCGGGGGTGCAACGACCGGGGCGGAGCGGACACGGAGGACGATGCTGTGTACATGGGCGAAACAGATCCCTTCGTGTGCCTGCAAGTTGCCGCGCCGCCCGCCCCGGCCGCCCTGGCTCATCCTGGGGAATGTCCCTGGCAAACCGGGTCGGGGTGGCGCGTTCCTACCTGACACCCGGCGTCCACTGGCACACCATCTGGCGCACCCTGGCGAACCCTGGCGAATAGTCGCTCAGCAACTGACAGGCGGTTACTGTCGAAATCAGCCGAGAACCTGGGGGCTTGACGTGAACGGACAACCCAACACCCGCCTGGCGGACCTGTTCGGCCTGGCCGGCTGGTCCAAGGGCGAACTCGCGCGGCTGGTCAACCGGCAGGCGGCGGCCATGGGCCACCCCCAGCTGGCGACCGACACCTCGCGGGTGCGGCGGTGGATCGACATGGGAGAGATCCCGCGCGATCCGGTGCCGCGGGTGCTGGCGGCTCTGTTCACCGAGCGTCTCGGCCGTGTCGTGACCATCGAGGACCTCGGTCTGGTCAGGCACGGGCGTACGGGGAAACGGCAAGGCGACGGGAGTGTGGAACATCCCGACGGAATGCCGTGGGCGCCCGACCGAACCGCCGCGGTCCTCACCGAATTCACGGGAATGGACCTCATGCTCAACCGACGCGGCTTGGTGGGCGCGGGTGCCGCGCTCGCCGCGGGATCCGCACTCAGCCCTGCCATGCACGACTGGCTCCGCAACGATCCGGCCCTCGCGGCCGACGCTCCACGGTTCGAAGACCCCCTGCACGCCGACCCCGCCGGGTTCGACCGCTATGAGGCCGCCCCCATCGGGTCGCAGGAGATCGAGGAACTGGAGCGCTCCGTCGAGGTGTTCCGGGCCTGGGACGCGGCCCGCGGCGGCGGGCTGCAACGCAAGGCCGTTGTGGGCCAGCTCAACGAAGTGGGAGGCATGCTCTCCTACCGGCACCCCGACCATCTCCAGCGGCGCCTGTGGGGCGTCGCCGCCAACCTCGCCGTCCTCGCGGGCTGGATGTCGCACGACGTCGGCCTGGAGCCCACGGCCCAGAAGTACTTCGTCATCGCCGCCCACGCGGCCCGAGAAGGCGGTGACCGGCCACGCGCGGGTGAGGCGCTCTCCCGAGCGGCTCGCCAGATGGTGCACCTGGGCCGGCCCGACGACGCGCTCGACCTGATGAAGCTCGCCAAGTCCGGTTCCGGCGAGGAGGTACTGCCCCGCACCCGGGCCATGCTCCACACCATCGAGGCCTGGGCACAGGCCTCCATGGGCAAGGGGCAGGCCATGCGGCGCACCCTCGGTGTGGCGGAGGACCTGTTCGTCTCCGACCGCGGTGACGTACCGCCGCCCAGTTGGATGCAGTTGTTCGACGAGGCCGACATGCACGGCATGCAGGCTCTCGCCTACCGCACCCTCGCCGAGCACGAGCCGTCCGCGGCCGCCACCGCGCAGCGTCACGCCAAAGAGGCGCTGAAGCTTCGGGAGTCGGGCCGGGAGCGGTCGAAGATCTTCGACCACATCTCCCTCGCGTCGGCCTGCTTCATCGCCGACGACCCCGAACAGGCCGACCGCTACGCGCGACTGGCCCTGACGTCGATGGGGTCCAACTCCTCCCATCGCACCTGGGACCGCCTGCGCGAGATGTACCGGCTCACCGGGCAGTACTCCAGCTATCCGAAGATCAGCGATCTGCGTGAGGAGATCAAACTCGCGCTGCCGAAGGTTTCGTCGAAGCCCAAGGGCGGCAACAGCGCGCGGGCATAGGGGAGTTGCTTCCCCGCGTGGACGGGTGTTCCGGGTGTGGTCGCCGCGTGACGCGTGCTGCCACGGCTCGGCTGACAAGGGCGTCAGCCGTCAGCGGCCGATCCCGGCCGACTCCCTCTGTCGTCGGCCGCCGGCGTCGGGCAAGGGTGTCATCAGTCCCCGACGTCAGGATCCGATCCGGGCGATGAGCACGCAGGCGTCGTCCTCGCGCTCGGTCTCGCCGAACTCCTCGACAACCATCCGTACACAGTCCTGAGCCGTTCGGGCCCCGTCGAAGCGCGGGGCCAGGTCGAGCAGGCTCCGTGCGGCCGTCGTTCCTCCCCCGCTCCCGGTCTTGTCCGGACCAGGGGACCCCGACCGCCGGGGCACCAGTCCCTCGGTGTGCAGGAGCAGCACGTCGCCGACGTGGAGGGTCTCTTCGGCCTGCCCGTAGACGGCGCCGGAGGTGGCTCCGAGCAGGACGCCCTCCGGTGCGGCCAGCGCACGCCCCGTCCCGTCGCGGAACAGCAGCGGGGCGGGGTGTCCCGCCTGCGCCCAGCTGAGGGTGCGGGTCTCGGGCCGGTAGCGGCAGCAGAGGGCGCTGCCCAGGGCGGGCTGGACGGTGGCGTCGAGCAGTTGATTCAGCCAGGAGAGGAGCTGCCCCGGCCGAGTGCCCGCCACGGCCATACCGCGCAGGGCGCCGAGCAGCATCGCCATGCCCGAGGTCACGGTGACCCCTTGACCGGTGAGGTCGCCGACGCTCAACAGGGTCTCGCCGTCGGGGAGTTCGAGTGCGTCGTACCAGTTTCCGCCGATCAGCGCGCTGGTCGAGGACGGCAGATAGTGGGCGGCCACGTCCAGGGCCCCGGGCCCTTGGCGCGGGAACCGCAGGGAGCCGCGCCAAGGCGGCAGCACGGCCTCCTGGAGCTCGACCGCGAGCCGGTGCTCGGTCTCGGCGACGTGCTGCTGACGCTGGAGCGATTCACGGGTCCGCCCCACCGTCCGCTGGCTGCGGCGCAGTTCGCTGACATCGCGCAGCACGGCCCACATCGAGGCGGTGCTGCCGTCGGCGTCCAGGACGGGTTCACCCATCATGTGCACGGTCCGCACTCCGCCGTCGGGGCGCACGATGCGGAACTCTCCGTCGATGGGCTTGGCGTCGATGAGGCAGTCGGTGACCATCGTCGTCAGCATCGGCCGGTCCTCGTCCAGGACCAGGGAGGGGAGTTCGTCGAGGGTGAGCGGGGGAGCGGAGGCGTCCCGGCCCAGGATCTGGTAGAGCTCACCGGACCAACTGGCCTCGTCCGTCAGCAGGTTCCACTCGGCGCTGCCGACCCGGCTCAGCAGTGAGCCGCGCCGGGGTGCGGCGGGCACGGACAGGGCGGCGGGGGTGTCCGTGGGCTGGACGGGCACGGCCGGCGGTCCGTCCCGCAGCTGAGCCAAGTGCTCGTCCAGGTCGTTCAGTTGATGGAGCGCCAGATTGCACAGCGCCCGTTGCCAGCGCCCCTGCGCGTCCTCGTCGTCGACGGGTGCCTCACGCCGTACGGCGTCCACCTCACCGCGCAGGTGCCGCGTCTGCGAGATGAGCGCGTCGACCGTGCCGCGCCGGGGGGGCGGCTGAGCGGCGGGGCGGTCCGCAGAGAGATGGGAGGGCATGACGTACTCCGATGCGGGAACGGTACGACCTAGGCTGACGGAAGGACCGTTACGACTGTCGCACAGCCCGCGACGCGCTGTAAGGGATTTGGCAACACCCGATACGGTGGTGCTTCTGGTATATGCCGCAGTCCTCCCGGACCGGGCGAGTGGTCCCGATGCGGTAGGTGTCGTACGGGGTCAAGTCGTAGACACCGTACGTGACTTGAGGTCCCCATCGCCTACTCGTGCCCTGCCTTCATTCTCCTGTTCGAGGGGCATGTGTGCGAGTCCTCGGGCTCGGGAATCTCTTCCGATCGCCCGCCGCCTCACAGGCAGCGCACGAAGTCCTTCACCTCGGTCTCGTAGAGAAACGACGGATCGATGCCCATCGAGGTGAAGTTGCCCTCGATCTCCAGGCCGACCAGGCCGTGCAGATGGGCCCACAGCATCGTGGAGCGCACGGCGACCGCCTCCGACGTGTCCTCGAAGCCGTGGCGTTCGCGCCACTCGCCGAACTGCGCGGCCGCGTCTTCCGGGACCCGCGTGCCCGGCTCGGCGAGGGCGCTCACCGCGTCGAGGAGCACGGTCATGGCGGGCTGAGAGGCCTCGACCAAGCTGGTGGACTGGGCGTCGTACCCCTGGAGCGGGGCCCGGAAGAGCAGGCGGTAACGGTGCGGCTCGGCCAGCGCCCAGAGCCGGTAGGCGCGGACCAGCTCGGTCAGCCGGGTGACCGCGTCCGCCGTGCACGCCTCGGCGGTGCGCCGAAGGGTCGAAGCCAGGTCCCCGTAGGCGTCGACGACGAGCTCGGTCAGCAGGCTGTCGCGGTTCGCGAAGTACCGGTAGAGCGCGGGTCCGGTCATGCCCAGCTGCTTGGCGATCGCGTTGAGCGACAGCGCTTCAGGGCCGCCCTCGGCCAGCTGGCGCAGTGCCGCCGTCTTCACTTCCTGCTGGACCTGCGCGCGAAACCGGTCGCGCGGGCCCGTCCCGGTGCGGGGGTCTGCGGCCATGTCATCGCCTCTTCGTGTCGGGTGCGGGTCTACGGGCGGGCTGGTGGGCTTCTGGGCTGACGGGGTGCGAAGGAGCGCCACCTGCGTTAGAGCCTATCACGGTCGCGATAAGTAGTTACGGAATGATGACCGTGCCGGCGGTGCCAGGCGGCTCGGCGCCGGGGGTACAGGGGCCGGGGGTGCGGTGCAGGGTGCGAACGCGCACCTGCGGCACTGAGCGGCGACGGACGACTCGTGGCCCGCGCGAACAGGTTCGACCGCTGTTCATCCAGGCCTCACCGCACCGGTTGAGCCTCGGCGAACGTCCCGTGCACGCTGGCTCGCGGTGTGCCACAGGGGCACCCACCCAGTGACGAGGGCGGGCGAATGACACCGATCAGCCGAAGAGGCTTTGTGGGGCTCGGCGCATCCGTGGCGGCGGGAGTCGCGACGGGCGCCGGCTCGCGTCCCGCGGTGGCCGCGGCCACCGCGGCGACGGCGACCGGCACGATCTCGGACGTACGGCACGTCGTCATCCTGATGCAGGAGAACCGCAGCTTCGACCACTACTTCGGGCGGCTCAAGGGGGTCCGGGGCTTCGACGACCGCAGCGGTATCGCGCTGCCGGGCGGGTACTCGGTCTTCAACCAGCCCAACGGCCAGAGCAGGCAGTACCCCTGGAAACTCAGCTCCACGCCCGCGGCGGGCGGCAAGGACGGCGAGACCCTCGCCCAGTGCAGCGGCGACCTCCCGCACTCCTGGTCCTCGCAGCACGCCGCCTGGAACAAGGGGCGGCTCGACAACTGGGTCTCGGGCGTCGGCAACGTACGGTCGCTCGGCTACCTCGACCGCTCCGACATCCCGTTCCACTACGCGCTCGCCGACAACTACACCATCTGCGACGCCTACTTCTGCTCCGCGCTCAGCGCCACCGGGCCGAACCGCACCTACCTGTGGAGCGGCAAGGTCGACGGCTCCAGCCACGACGGCGGCGACGAGTCGGGCCTGACCTGGCAGAACTACGCCGAGGCTCTCCAGGCGGCGGGTGTGAGCTGGAAGGTCTACCAGAACGCCCAGGACAACTACGGCGACAACGGCTGCGCCTACTTCAAGAAGTTCGCCGCCGCCCGGGCCGGCGACCCGCTCCACGACCGGGGCATGGCCTCCGTCCCGAAGACCACCGGCTCCACGCCCGACGACATCGGCGCGGCCATCAGGGCCGACGTCGTCGCCGGAACCCTGCCCCAGGTGTCCTGGGTGGTCGCCGACCAGGCCTCCTCGGAGCACCCGTACGCCCCACCCGGCGACGGCGCCCACTTCGTCGACCTGGTGTACAAGGCGCTCGCCGCCGACGCGGACGTCTTCGGCTCCACCGTCCTGTTCCTCAACTACGACGAGAACGACGGCTTCTTCGACCACGTGCCGCCGCCCGCCCCACCCGCCGGCACCGCGGGCGAGTACCTGAACGGCGTTCCGTACGGCCTGGGTTTCCGGGTCCCGCTGCTCGTCGTCTCGCCCTGGACGCGCGGTGGCTGGGTCTCCTCGGAGGTCTTCGACCACACCTCCGTCCTGCGGTTCCTGGAGACCTGGACCGGAGCTCTCGGCAAGCCCGCGGCCTGCCCCAACATCAGTGCCTGGCGCCGCAGGGTCACCGGTGACCTGACCGGGGTGTTCGACTTCGCGCACCCGGTCCACGGGGCCGTGTCGCTCCCCGCGACGAGCGTCATCGGGTACGCCACCTGCGGTCCGCTGCCCAACCCTGTGCCGACCACCAACGCGCAGCCGGCGCAGGAGCCCGGAACCCGGCCCGCCCGGGCGCTGCCGTATCAGCCCAACGGCTTCCTGGACCACCTGGAGTTCGGCGCGACCGGCAGGATCCTCGCCTGGTTCACCATGGCCAACCAGGGCGCCCCGGCCAAGAGGGCGGCGCACTTCTCCCTCCATCCGAACGCCTACCGGGACACCGTGCCCTGGCAGTACACGGTCGACGCGGGTGGCACCGCCTCCGACTCCTTCAACATCGGCACGGGCTACGGCGACGGCAAGTACGACTTCACGATGACCGGCCCCAACCGCTTCCTGCGCCGCTTCAAGGGAGACGCGACGAAGGCGGGCAGGTCGGCCGAGGTCGGTGTGCGGTACGCGACCGAGCCCGGCACCGGGAAGACGGCCGTCTACTTCAGGATGACCAACTCCTCCGCCTCCCCGGTGACGTTCACCGTCGCCTCGAACCACTACCGCTCCGACGGCCCCTGGACGTACACCGTCGCCGCGGGCGGCTCGACGGAGGACTACTTCAACGCGGTGGCGTATCAGGAGGGCTGGTACGACTTCACGATCACGGTCGGCTCCGACGCGAGCTGGTCGCGCCGGTTCACCGGCCACCTCGAGACGGGTGCCGCGAGCGTCAGCGGCTGATCAGGCGTAGAGGTCCGGGCGCGGGGCCAGGTCGACGGTCACCCGGCCGCCGTTCTCCAGCGCCCGGACACCCGCCTCGGCGACGGCGGACGCCGCGTACCCGTCCCAGACGCCGGGTCCGGTGACCCGGCCGGCCCGGGTGGCGTCCACCCAGGCCTGTACCTCGCGGTCGTAGGCGTCGGCGAAGCGGACGAGGTAGTCCTGGGCGACGTCCTCGTGCCTGCCGCCCGCCGTCGTCACGGCCAGGCCGCGCTCGTCCCCGATGCGCGCGGTCCCCGCCTCGCAGACCGCCTCGCACCCCACCTGGTATCCGAACCCCGAGTTCACGAAGACCTCGACGTCGACCAGGGCGCCGCCGGCCGTCTCGAACACGACGAACTGGGGGTCGACCAGTCCCTCGGGGGCGTTCGCGGAGGGCTGGGGGCGCAGCACGGTCACCGCGGTGAGCTCCTGGCCCAGGAGCCAGCGCGCCGCGTCGATCTCGTGCGAGACGGAGCTGTTCACCAGCATCGCCGAGGTGAAGCCGGGCGGCGAGGCGACATTGCGGTGCGTGCAGTGCAGCATCAGCGGGCGGCCCAGCCGGCGGCTGTCCAGCAGGGACTTGAGGCGCTGGTACTCGGCGTCGTACCGGCGCATGAACCCGACCTGCGCCAGCCGCCGTCCGAGCCGCACTTCCGCCTCCACCACGCGCAGCGCCCCGGCCGACTCCGGCACCAGCGGCTTCTCGCACAGCACCGGCAGACCCCGGGCGAAGGCCGCGAGCAGCGCCTCCTCGTGCGCGGGGCCCGGGGATGCGATCAGTACGGCCCGTACGCCGGGCGCGTCGAGCGCGGACGCCGTCTCGGCGTGGACCGAGACACCGTCGATGCCCGCCACCGCTTCCGCGGCGCGATCGGTGTCGGGATCCGCCACGGCGGCGACCCTGGCACCGCTCACTCCTTGGTCGAGACGACGTATATGGTCGGCCCCCATATGTCCGGCACCGAGTACCGCCACACCCAACAGCTCGCTCACGCGATGCGCACCTCTCCGACGACAACTCGGGATCGTTCCGTCCCTCTGATCCGATTGTCGGCCGGATAGATCAATAAGGCAGTACCCCGGTGATGCCTTTCGCGCCACATGGATCCCGCCATGGACGAAAGTGCTGGGTCCGCTTATCTGTCGCCTCTTATCGGGCATTCAGGGCAATTGGTTGTTAGTGTCGCTCGGGTCGCCAGATGACCTTGCCCCGCATCGTGGTCCCGCACGACGATGCCCGTCTCCGCAGGACGCCCATGACGCAGGCCGACACGGACACTCCGGCGCCACCGGCTGCCAAGCTGACGCTGATCACCCTCACCATGATGGTCGTCGGCTCCATGGTCGGCGCCGGTGTGTTCTCCCTCCCGCGGCGGTTCGCCGAGGAGACGGGCGTGGCCGGCGCGCTGATCGCCTGGGCCGTCGCCGGCACCGGCATGCTGATGCTCGCCTTCGTCTTCCAGCGGCTCGCCATCAGCAGGCCGGACCTCGACGCGGGCGTCTACGCGTACGCGAAGGCGGGCTTCGGCGAGTACCTCGGCTTCTTCTCGGCCTTCGGCTACTGGGCCAGCGCCTGCGTGGGCAACGTGACGTACTGGGTGCTCATCATGTCGACCATCGGGGCGATCGCGCCCGCGCTCGGCGACGGGGACACGGTCCTCGCGGTGGTGCTCTCCTCGGTCGGCCTGTGGGCGTTCTTCCTCCTCATCCGGCGCGGGGTGAAGGAAGCGGCGGCCATCAACCGCATCGTCACCGTGGCCAAGATCGTGCCGATCCTCGTCTTCATCATCCTGGCGCTCTTCTATCTGAAGCCCCAGGTCTTCGCCGACAACTGGGGCGGCGCCGACTACGCAGGCTCTCTCTTCCAGCAGGTCAAGGGCACCATGCTGGCCACGGTGTTCGTGTTCCTCGGAGTGGAGGGGGCCAGCGTCTACTCCCGGCACGCCAGACGCCGCGAGGACGTCGGCCGGGCGACCGTCCTCGGCTTCCTCAGCGTGTTCGCCATCTTCGCCTCGGTCACGATCGTGTCGTACGGGCTGATGCCGATGGCGGAGATCGCCGAGCTCAGGCAGCCGTCGATGGCCGGGGTCCTGGAGAGCGCGGTCGGCACCTGGGGCCAGGTCTTCGTCAGCGTCGGCCTCATCGTCTCGGTGCTCGGCGCCTACCTCGCCTGGACGCTGATGGCGGCCGAGGTGCTGTTCGTCGCGGCCAAGGACGAGGACATGCCCCGCTTCCTGTCCCGCTCCACCGCCGCCGACGTCCCGGTGCCCGCGCTGCTCCTGACGACTCTGCTCTCCCAGGTCTTCCTGGTCGTCACGCTGTTCTCGGACGACGCCTTCAACTTCGCGCTCGACCTGACCAGCGCCCTGACGCTCATCCCGTTCCTGCTGGCGGCGGCCTTCGCCGTGAAGATCACCCGGGGCAGGTTCGGCGGCGACCTCGTCGTCGCCTCCCTCGCCACCGTCTACACCGCGTTCCTGCTCTACGCGGCCGGACTGAGGTTCATCCTCGTCTCCTTCATCATCTACGCGCCCGCCACCGTGCTGTTCGTGATGGCGCGACGCGAGCAGGGCAGAGCGCCGTTCTCGCCCCGCGAAGTCGTCATCCTCGTCATCTCGATCGCCGGTGCCGTCCTCGGGATCGTCGCCCTGGCGCTGGGCTGGATCAGCCTCTGACCCGTCAGCCTCCGACCTGGAGAAAGGCACACCGTGACCAGTCAAGACACCACGAGCCGTCCGGCGTACGGCGTCCACTCCGAGGTCGGCAGGCTGCGCAAGGTCCTGGTCTGCGCACCCGGCCTGGCCCACCGCCGGCTCACCCCCACCAACTCCGACGACCTGCTGTTCGACGACGTGATGTGGGTGGAGAACGCCCAGCGGGACCACGCCGACTTCGTCAACAAGCTGCGCGGACGCGGCGTGGACGTCGTGGAACTGCACGACCTGCTCGCCCGGACCATGGCGCTCCCCGCGGCGAAGGACTGGCTCCTGGACCGCAAGATCACAGCGAACGAGGTCGGACTCGGCCTGGTCGACACCACCCGGGCCTTCCTGGAGTCCCTCGAACCCGCTGCCCTCGCCCAGTACCTGATCGGCGGACTGGCCACCGCCGACCTGCCCGACGAGTTCCGCTCCGGCTATCTCGGCCTCGCCCGTGAATCGACCGGTGTGCGCGAATACCTGATGCCACCGCTGCCCAACACCCTCTACACGCGCGACACCACGTGCTGGCTCTACGGCGGCCTCACCCTCAACCCGCTCTACTGGCCGGCCCGCCACGACGAGACGCTCCTGATGAAGGCGATCTACTCCTTCCACCCGGACTACGTGGGCTCCACCGTCTGGTGGGGCGACCCCGAACTCACCTGGGGCCAGGCGACGTTCGAGGGCGGCGACATCATGCCGGTCGGCAACGGCGTCGTCCTCATGGGCATGAGCGAGCGCACCTCACGGCAGGCCATCAGCCAGGTCGCGGCCGCCCTGTTCCAGAACGGCGCGGCCGAGCACGTCATCGTCGCGGGCCTGCCGAAACTGCGCTCCGCGATGCACCTCGACACCGTCTTCACCTTCGCCGACCGCGACCTCGTCACCCTGTATCCGGCCATCATGAACTCGGTCCACACCTTCTCGCTGCGGCCGAGCGACAAGGCCCCCGGCGTCGAACTCACCGACGAGGGCTCACGTCCCTTCACCGATGTCGTCGCCAAGGCGCTCGGACTGTCCGCACTGCGGGTCGTCGAGACGGGCGGCGACATCTACGCCTCCGAACGGCAGCAGTGGGACAGCGGCAACAACGCCGTCGCCCTGGAGCCCGGCGTGGTGTTCACCTACGACCGCAACACCCAGACCAACACCCTGCTGCGCAAGGCCGGCATCGAGGTCATCACCATCGTCGGGGCCGAGCTGGGGCGAGGGCGCGGCGGCGGACACTGCATGACCTGCCCGATCGTGCGGGACCCCGTCGACTTCTGACCCCGCCGCTGCCCCCCCGACGCTCAGAAGGAGTCCGGATCGGCGGCGGCCCAGTCCGCCGCCCAGGACGAGGGCGGCCCGGCGAGCAGGACCCCGGGCGCGAGCCACTCGTGGAGCTCGGCGTACGACCGCGGGGCCGTCGGGCCGACGCGCCGCAGCAGACGGTGGGGCGTGAGGTCGCCGGGATCCCGTGCGCCCATCGCGGCCATGATCCGGCTCGCGCTGAGCACGGTCGCCCGCTGATAGCGGCGTACCCGCTCGGACTTGTCGGCCACGTCCAGCGCGCGGGCCCGGAGGGGATCCTGCGTCGCCACGCCCACCGGACAGGCGTTGGTGTGGCAGCGCTGGGCCTGGACGCAGCCGAGGGCGAGCATCATCGCGCGGGCCGCGTTGGTGTAGTCGGCGCCCTGGAGGAGCCGCTTGACGATGTCCGAGCCGGTGGCGACCCTGCCGCTCGCCCCGATCCGGACACGGTCGCGCAGCCCGGTGCCGACCAGCGCGTTGTGCACCGTGATCAGGCCCTCGGTCAGGGGCGCGCCGAAGGTGCCGGCGTATTCCGGGGGCGCGGCCCCCGTGCCGCCCTCGGAACCGTCGACCACGATGAAGTCGGGCGTCACGCCCTCGGCGAGCATCGCCTTGCAGACGGCCAGGAACTGGCGCCGCGAGCCCACGCAGAGCTTGAAGCCGGTCGGCTTCCCGCCCGCCAGCCGCCGCATCCGCGCGATGAACAGCACCAGCTCCCGTGGGGTCGAGAAGACCCGGTGGGACGGCGGTGACACCACGGTCTCGCCCTCGGGGACATCGCGCGCCCGGGCGATCTCGGCGCTCACCTTCGCCCCCGGCAGGACCCCGCCGGTCCCCGGTTCCGCCCCTTGGGAGAGTTTCAGGGAAACGCACTTCACCTCGGGCAGCGCGGCCTTGTCCGCGAACTCCCGCGCCTCGAAGTCCCCGGCGGAGGTGCGGCAGCCGAAGTACCCGGTGCCGATCTCCCAGACGAGGTCGCCGCCGCCCCGCAGATGGTGGTCCGACAGGCCGCCCTCGCCGGTGTCGTGCGCGAAACGCCCCAGCGCCGCGCCCCGGTTGAGCGCCATGATCGCGTTCGAGGAGAGAGCGCCGAAGCTCAGCGCGGAGACGTTGAGCAGTGCCATGTCGTACGGCTGGGTGCAGTCGGGGCCGCCGACCCGGACGACGGGCGGCTCGTCCGGTACGTCGACCGGACGCATCGAGGGCTCCAGGAACTCGTGCCCGTCCGCGTACACGTCACGCCCGCTTCCGAACGGCCCCTCGGTCTCGACGCCCTCGGCGCGCTCGTACACGAGGGCGCGCACCTGGCGGTCGAAGGGCCGCCCGTCGTCGTCGCTCTCGGTGAAGTACCGCTGGAGCCTCGGGCGCAGGGCCTCCAGGCGGAGATGGAGATGGCCGAGCAGGGGGTGGTTCCGCAGCACGGCGTGACGTCGCTGCCCCAGGTCCCAGCAGCCGAGCACGGTCAGCGCCAGCAGCGGGCCAGCCGCGCACCACCACCACGCCGAGACGCCGCGGACGAGGACCAGCGCCCCGGCCGCACCGAGGGCGACGAGCAGCAGCGAGAGCATCCGGCGCACACCAAGAGTCAAACCCATGGGGACGAAAGCCGCCGATCGGAACCCCCAGGGATCGGGCGGGGTGCGCGACCGGCCGGCCAGGGGCCGCCTCCCCCGGGCCCGTGCCGTGCGAGCGCGCGGGCCCGGGGGGAATCGCTCAGCGGAGGCCGAGTACCCGGTCGGCGGCGGCCGCGGACGGCTTCCACCATGTCGTCACCGGCTCCCACACCAGGACGGTGCTGCCGGCGCCCAGTTCGCGCGCGGTGAAGGAACGCCCGAAGCGCGCGGGATCGGCCGAGACGGTGATCGAGCGGACCCGGCGGGCCTGCGGGTCGGACCGGTCGGCGATCGTGCGCACGGACGCGTACGCCGTCCTGCCCGCGGAGATCCGGTACGGACCGCTCTGCCCGGCGGGCTTCGGCAGGGCCGCGCCGTCGAGGTTGCCGAAGGTGACGACGGGGATGCGGTCGACGGTGCAGGCGCGGCTCGACCGGTTGGTCACGCGCAGGTGCAGCACGCGGCGGTCCGAGGACTGCTCGGCCCGCAGCCTGAGGGTGTTCGCCGAGCACTTCTTCGGCTGCGTGGCGGCCTTCGGGGGATGGGCGCCGGACGGTGCGGCCGGCGTGGCCGCCGCACCGCTCTGGGGGACCGCGAGGAGCAGCGCGGCGGCGACGGAGGAGAGGGCGAGGACGGGTCGGATGCGCATCGGTGATGTTCCCCCTGCTGTGGGCACGTGCGGGTGCGGGTCCGGCGGGCCGGATGAAGGCGACGCCTGCCCAGTGTGACCTTCGGGGGGTACGAGAGGTTGTAACCGACTTGTCTGTGTTACGTATCCGCGCCTGTTCTGTCATCCTCCGGGGGGTGCCGCCTCGGCCGTTCGGGGCAGCGGACCGCAGGTCAGTCCCGGTCCGTGTCCTCCGCGCCGCAGGAACTGCCGCTGGCCGGCAGCGATCCGTACAGCAGGAAGTCGTCGACCTTCCGGTGCACGCACTTCGAGGACGCGTAGCCGGTGTGCCCCTCGCCCTTGTTGTCGAGCACCACTGCTGAGGAGCCGAGGCGCTCCGCGGTCTCCTGGGTCCAGCGGTAGGGGGTCGCCGGGTCCCCACGGGTCCCGACGAGCAGCTTCTTCGGGCCGCCGACGTCGCGGACGTCGTCGCGGATGTAGTCGGTGCCCTTGGGGCGGCCGTAGCACATCAGAACCTGGGTGAGCCGGTACTGGCCGAAGACGGGCGAGGCCTCCGTGTACGCGGCACGCAGCTTCTCGACCTGCCGGGTGACCTGCTCGGCGCTGGGCCGGTCGGGGTCGTCGGCGCAGTTGATGGCCATCAGGGCGGCGGGGAGATTGTCGAGGGGGATGTCCTCGACGTCGGCGAGCCCGCCGTCCCCCTTCTTGAGCCGCTGGGCGGACGGGGTGGCGTCGGGGAAGGAGGCGCCTCCGGACAGCTGGACGAGTCCGTGGGTGTCGCCGTCCTGGATCAGCAGAGTGAGGGCCTGTTCGAGGGTGGGCCACATCTCCTTGCTGTAGAGCGCCTGGCTGATCGCCCCCACCAGGTCCTGGCCGGAGAACTGCTGGCCGAAGTCCGACGGCACCGGCTCCGCGTCGAGCGAGTCGACGAGCTGGACCACCTGGTCGCGGGCGCTGCGCGCGTCCTCGCCGAACGGACAGGCCATGCTCTTCGTGCACCAGGCGATGAAGTCGTCCAGCGCGGTCTGCTGTCCCTCGGCACCTGTCAGGCCCTGCTCGGTCATCGGTTCGGTGAGGGTGTCGACACCGTCGAGCACCATCCGCCCCGTCTTCTCGGGGAACCGGGCCGCGTACACCGCGCCGAGCCGCGTTCCGTACGAGAAGCCGAGGTAGTTGAGCTTCTTGTCGCCGAGCGCCTGGCGCATCACGTCCATGTCGCGGGCGGCGTTGACGGTGCCGATGTGGGGGAGCACGGCGCCGGAGTTCTCGGCGCATTCGGCGGCGGCCTTCTTGACCACCTCGAGAGCCGCCCGCACGTCGCTGGTGTCGGTGCCGCTGTCCGTCGCCTCGAAGATCTGGTCCATGCCCTCGCCGCAGCTGACGGGCGAGGACCGGCCGACGCCGCGGGGGTCGAAGGTCACCACGTCGTAGCCGTTCGTCAGGCCCATGAAGTCCTTGCCGCCCGCGGCGAGCTGGGGGACTCCCGCGCCACCGGGACCGCCGAAGTTCAACAGCACCGAACCGCGTGAGTCGCCCGTCGCCCGGTAGCGGGCCAGGGCCAGGTCGAGTGTGCCGCGGTCCGGCCGCGCGTAGTCCAGCGGGACGGTGATCTTGCCGCACTGCAGGTCCTTGGGCATGCCCTCGCCCTTACAGGCGGCCCACGTGATCCTCTGCCCGTAGAAGCGGGACAGGTCGGGGTCTTCGTCGGCGGTCGCCGTCGTCGGCAGGCCCGCAACCAGCAGGGTCAGCGCCGCGGTCGCGGCTCCCACGATCGCGAAGCGTTGGTGCATGGACAGCATGCATGCCTCCAGGGTCGCCCGCGGTGGACCGGCGATACCTCCCGGATCACGATAGACGCGGCCTCAGGGGCACGCCTCTGGGCGAGCGGAACCCGCCGCCGTGCCTTACCCTGTCCGCCGGCGCCCCCCGGAAAGGCTGAGGCACACCCGTTCGAAATGCGGGACGCTCGATGGGGTGAAAGGCCGATAAGCCATAACTCGGATGGTTCACACGCGTTCTAGGCACTGTGGGCGCATGCCCGCGACCTCGCTCTGGAAGGCAGTGAACCCATGAAACGGGTGACCCGAAATGGTTTGATCGCCGCGGCCGCCGCCTCGGGCGCGCTGGCCGGGGCCATGCCGGCCCACGCCGACTCCGCGGCGGACGGCACGGCGGCAGGCTCGCCCGGGCTGATCTCCGGCAACACTGTCCAGCTCCCGGTGCACGTTCCGGTGAACGTGTGCGGGAACACGCTGAACGTGGCCGGGCTCCTCAACCCCGCCGCGGGCAACCGCTGCGCCCATCGGAGCGACGGCGACGGTGCCGCCCGGTCCGGCGGAGTGAGGCACGGCGACCGTGCCGCGCACGGCGGCGGCACTCACCGGGGTGGCGCGCAGAACGGGGGAGGAGCGGTCGCGCACGGTGGCGGAAAGGATTCGCCGGGTGTGCTGTCCGGCAATGGCCTTCAGCTCCCGGTGGACCTCCCGGTCAACGTCAGCGGCAACTCCGTGACCGTGGTCGGACTGGGCAACGCGTCCGCCGGAAACGAGTCCGCCACCACCTCGGGCGCCAAGCCCTGGCAGCCGCACCACCCCGACAACCCTGCCCCGCGGCCGCCCGCCCCGCCAGTGGCCCACCCGAACCCCGGAGCGCCGGGGCAGGTCCGGCCGCACAGCGGCTCCATGGCCTCCCTCGCCCACACCGGCACGGACCAGACGGCGCCCGCCCTCGCGGCGAGCGCGGCGCTGCTGCTGGGCGGCGCCGTCCTGTACCGCCGGTTCCGGCCCGCCGCGGTGCGCTGACCCGCGGCGATCACGGACCGGAGGCTCCACCGGACGGGTGACCGGTGGGGCCTCCTCCATGTCCTGCTCGCCGGTGCACCGTGCCCGTCGACCGGAGCCGGAGCAGGAGTAGGAGCAGGAAGCAGGAAGCAGGACCACTCGGCCGGGAGAGGCGGACGCCTGTGCCGAAGTGGCCGAATCCCTTCCCGCGCGGGTGCTCGTCGCTGCGATCGGCACGGAGATCGGTAAGGATGCTGCGCGTGCGCCCGGCCGGCGCACCCCGCGACCCGTACGCATTGGAGTGCCCCCATGACCTCTCCGGGACCCGACGGCCTCGTTGTCAGCCAGGCCTCGCCGGACGACTGGAAGGTCGTCGGCGGCTGGGCGGCGGACGAGGGATGGAACCCCGGTCTGTCCGACAGCGCGAGCTTCTTCGCCCAGGACCCCGAGGGCTTCTTCGTCGGACGCATCGACGGGGAGCCGGTCTCGGCCATCTCGGTGGTCAACTACGGCCCCGACTACGCCTTCCTGGGCTTCTACCTCGTACGCCCCGACGTGCGCGGCCACGGCTACGGCCTCGCCACCTGGCGGACGGCCCTCGCCCACGCCGGTGGCCGGACGGTAGGACTCGACGGAGTGGTCGCGCAGCAGGGCAACTACCGCAAGTCCGGTTTCGAACTCGCCTATCGGACCGTCCGGTTCGGCGGCGTCGCCCCGGTGGGGGAGGAGCCGTCGGGAGTGCGGGCGGCCGAGCCGGCGGATCACGCGGCGATCACGGCGTACGACAGCGCGTGCTACCCCGCCGACCGGCCGGTGTTCCTGGAGTCATGGCTGACCGCCCCCGGGCACCGCACCGTCGTCCGGCACACCGAGGACGGCCGGCTGAGCGGTTACGGCGTGATCCGTCCGGCGCGTGACTCCCTGCGGATCGGGCCCCTGTTCGCCGACACCGCCGACGACGCCGAGGCCCTGTTCGCCGTGCTCGCCGCCGACGCGGACGGGAAGCCGGTCGCCATCGACGTGCCCGAGACGAACGCGGCGGCCGTCGCTCTCGCCGAGAAGCTCGGCCTCACCCCCTCCTTCGAGACGGCCCGCATGTACACCGGGCCGGTCAGGGAGTTCGCGGGGGAGCGGACTTATGGGGTCACGTCGCTGGAGCTCGGGTAGCGGGGACGGGCGTACGACGTGGGGAGGGAGTGCGCCCGCGTCCGCCCGCGCCGGCCCGGGCCCCGCATGTGCCACGTGCCGGTGCCGCGGCTCACGCCGCGGGACGGTCTGCCGCCACCCCGGTGAGCACGACCATTCCCGAGTCACCGTAGTCCGGCAGCGTCGGGTCGGACGGGATGTGACTGACCGTCAGCTCGTCGGTGAGCGGTGTGAACACCTCGGTGATGATCTCCGTGTCCACGGGGCAGCCGGGCCAGCGTGACGCGGCGCCGATCCGGTAGGTGGGCATGTTCTCCATGAAGGCGGCGACCAGACGCCCGCCGGGGGCGACGCAGCGGACGAACAGGCGGCAGAACTGCTTGAACTCCTCGAAGTCCTCGGTGGCCCCCTCGGCCACGAAGTGCATGGAGGCGAGGTCGTAGTTGCCGGGTGCGAGGGACCTGAGGTCGCCGTGCACGAGCCGCACCGCGGACAGCGAACGCTCCAGGGTCGCCGGCACATCGGGATTGAGGCTGCGGCACAACTCGTGGAAGGGCAGCCAGCTCGGGTCGGGGGTTCGGTTCAACTGCCGTTCCAGGTAAGCGGCGTTGGAGGCGCCGGCCTCCACGGCGTCGATGTGGCGGCTCACGGCGGACGCGAGTATCAGCGGATAGAGGTTGGGGCCGGCCCCGACCTCCACGGACCGGCCGATGCTGCCGGGCGCGAGCTCGCGGTAGAACGCGCAGTGGTGGGTGATGATCGCCGCGTCGGCGGGGTGCAGCTCGCGGTAGTTCTCCGCGAGGTAGTCCTCGACGGGCCAGCTGTCCCAGTTCACGTCGTCATTGAGGACCGCCATCGCGGACTCCGTCCCTCGGCCGCAACTGATAGCGCTCGGAGAGCCGGCTCAGCGCGTCGTTGAGCCGGTCGACGTCCTCGTCGGAGTTGAGCGCCGTGAGCTGGATCCGGAAACCCACCCGGTCGCGCGGGACGAGGGGATAGGCCGCCAGGGTCACATAGATGCCGTTGTCCCAGAGGAAGGCGGCGACCGCGTCCAGGTCGTCCGCGTCGGCCAGGGGGATCTCGATGATCGGCAGACGGTCCGTGTTGAGTGTGCCGGCCCCGAGCGCATCCAGGTGGTCGAGCACACGGACGGTCTTGCGGTACAGATCGGCGCGGATGGCGTCCCCGCGGCGGTCGTTGACGTCGAGCCCCGCGAGCGCCGTGGCGAGGGACGCGGTGGGTGAGGGGCCCGAGTAGAGATAGGGCGCCGCGGCGGTCTTCAGGCGCTCCTTGAGCGAGGTGGGCAGGGCGAGAAAGGCGAGCAGCGAGGAGTACGCCTTGGAGAATCCGCCGACGAGCACGATCCCCTCGTACGACTCTCCGAGGTGCCGTACCACGCTGTTGCCCCGATCCCCGTACGGACACGACTCGTGCGGGCCGCGCTCCCCGATGACTCCGAAGCCGTGCGCGTCGTCGACGTACATCGTCGCGTCCCGCGCCCGGCACACCGCGGCCAGCCTCGGCAGGTCGGGGATGTTCCCGCTCATGCTGTTCACGCCGTCCAGGCACACGAGCCGGGGCAGGCCGCTGGGCACCTCGCTCAGCAGGGTGTTCAGCTCGTCCGGCCGTTCGGCGTGGAACCGCTGCAGCGTCGCGCCCTGTCCTCGGGCCCCCACGCATCCGTCGAACACGGTCCGGTGCGCGGTGGCCTCGACGAAGACATGGCCCTGGCCCGCCAGGGCGGGGATCACCGAGGCGTGGATCAGGGTCAGCGTGGGGAGCAGCAGCGTGTCCGGCGCGCCGAGCAGGTCGGCGAGCCGTTCCTCGATGTCGGGGTACAGGCGCGGACTGCCGATCAGTCTGGACCAGCTCGGGTGAGTTCCCCAGAGGCGCACGGCCGGCTCGATGGCCTGGATGATCTCCGGATCGCAGTCGAAGCCGAGGTAGTTGCAGGAGGCGAAGTCGATCAGCCAGTGGTCCCCGCAGCGGATGTGCCGTCCGCGCACCTCGTCCAGGACGGCGTCGCTCATGGGGCTGGTCTGTCGCAGGTGTTCGAGGTCGCGCCAGCGTCTGGAGCGGCGGGGGCCGTCGGTCTCCGTCGCGCTGGACGGGGCGGTCTCCGTCGCCCCGGACAGGGCGGGCTGCTCCTCGGGCGCCGGGTCGGGAGCCCGCAGTGTCTGCTCGTTCTGCGGCCCGAGGAGCGTCGGCGCGCCGACGGCTCGTGCCGGGGCACGGGTCCCGTCCCGCTGCCGCAGCAGGAACTCGCTCTGCTGCAGCGTCATGGGCCGTGCGAAGAGGAAGCCCTGCCCGTAGCGGCATCCCATACCGGCCAGGAGATCCCGCTGCGCCTGGTCCTCGATCCCTTCGGCGATCACCTGGATGCCCAGGGTGTCGGCGAGGCTGACGATGCCCTCGACGAGGGCGACCTGCCGGGTGTCCAGCGCGATGTCGTCGATGAACGTCTTGTCGATCTTCAGCACGTCGACGGGGAAGTCCCGCAGATACCGCAGCGAGGAGTAGCCGCTGCCGAAGTCGTCGACCGCGATGTGCACCCCGAGGTCCTTGAGGGCATAGAGCATCGCCTGGATCTGTGCGTCCCGGCGCATCAGCACCGTCTCCGTGAGCTCCAGCTGGAGCGACCCGGGAGCGAGTCCCGGCGTCTCCAGCGCCTTGCGGACCTCGCCCAGGAAGCCGGTGTCCCGGAACTGGCGGGCGGAGACGTTGACGCTGATGTACGGCGGGTCCGCTTCGTCGGTCATCCGCTGGAGGCCGGCGATGTCGGTGGTGGCGTTGGTCAGCACCCAGGCGCCAAGCGGCGTGATGTGCCCCGTCTCCTCGGCGAGGGCGATGAACTGGTCCGGCGGAACCGGATCGTGATGCGGATGCGGCCAGCGGGCCAGGGCCTCGAATCCGACGACCTCGCCCGCGGTGATGTCGACGACGGGCTGGTAGCGCAGCGTGAACTCGGACCGCTCCAACGCGCCCTCGAGGCGTGCCTGCAGATCGTGCCGTTCCACCATCCGCACCCGAAGCCGCGGCTGGAACCGGCGCCACTGCCGCTTGCCCGCCGCTTTGGCTGCGTAGAGGGCCAGGTCGGCGTGACCGAGGAGTTCCTCGGCGTCCGTGCTGTCCCTGGCGGTGGCCACGCCCACGCTCGCGGACACGCTCAACGAGCCCTCCTGAAGGATGAACGGCCTGCTCAGCGCCTGGATCACCTGCGCCGCCAGCAGTTCGGCGTCCAGCGGCTTCTTCGCGTCCTCCATGAGTACCGCGAACTCGTCACCTCCGAGGCGGGCCGCCGTGTCCGTGCGGCGCAGGGCTCCCGACAGCCGCTCGCCCACGGCGGTCAGCAGGTGGTCGCCCGTCGAGTGCCCCATGGTGTCGTTGACCATCTTGAAGTCGTCGAGGTCGATGAAGAGCAGACAGGTGAGCGTCGATCCCCGGCGGCTGCGCAACAGCGCGCGCTCGATGCGCTCGAGGAGCAGGGTCCGGTTGGGCAGACCGGTCAGCGGATCGTGGAAGGCCCGCTCCGTGAGCTCGTGTTCCAGGCGGCGCTGCTCGGTCACGTCCCGCAGCGTGACGACGAGACCGCCCACCGTGTGGTCCTCTCGCAGGTCGCTGCACCGCACCTCGACCTCGATGCGCCCGCCGTCGCGCAGGACCCACCAGTGGTCGTGGGTCTCGGACGCCCCTCCGGTCCGCATGGCCGCGAGCCCCTTGCCCACCCGGTGCCGGTCGCTGAAGTCCACCAGATCCGGCAGCGGCACGCCGGTCAGCTCCGCCCCGCCGAAGACGGCTCGCGCGGACGGACTCGCGTACCGCACCGTGTTGTCCTCCTCGATGATGAGGATGACGTCCGAGGCGTTGCGCACCAGGGTGCGGAAGTACGCCTCGCTCTCCTTGCGGATGATCTCCTGGCGGAGCGCGATGCGCTCCACGGCCAGGCCCGCGTGCGAGGCCAGGATCTCCAACGAGCTCTGGATCTCGCTGAGTTGCTGCTCCGGGCCCGCCGCCATCAGCACGCCCGGCAGCTCTCCGGCGGGCTCGTCGGGCGGGATCATGGGGCACACGAGTGTGGTCGGCAGGCCGTCGAGCCTGCTCGCGATGTCCTCCCCGAGATCGGCCGTGGGCACCAGGTGCGAGCGGCGGGTCGCAAGGCCGCCCGCGTATTCGGCCGACAGGACAAGACTCCGGTGAGCGACCTTGGGCCCGAACAGCGCGCTGACCGTCGCGTCGCATGTCTGGGCGACGTCCAGGGGCCGGGTCGCCGCGACGAGGGAGACGGCCGCTGTGCGCAGGGCCTGCTCGCGCGCCACGGCGTTGCGGTGGGCCCTGACCATCCCGGACAGCCGGAGGATCACCAGGAGGAAGAGCGCGGCGGAGAAGACCGCGATCACGGCAGCGTCCTCCGTGGTCCCCTGCCGCCCCTCGTACAGCAGAACGCCGGGCGCCACGAGGGTGGCCGCGGCGAGCATCAGCAGCCGGCGCCGTGTGGGCCGCAGGGACTCCTGCCGCGGTACGGGCCGGGTCAGTTCCACCATCGAGGGATGCAGCCCGGCGAGCCCCCAGGCCGTATAGAAGACGATCCAGCCGGCGTCGAGCGCGGTCCCCGTCTGCCACAGCGTGTTGAGCTGGAGAATGCCGTACGCGATGTCGAAGACGAGCAGCGTCGTGGTGCCCAGCACGAGGAGCTGCAGGGAGCGATTGCGGCCGGACCCGGGGCTCGACGCCAGCAGGCGGGCCAGCATCGCCAGTACGAGGACGTCACCCAGGGGGTAGGCGATGCTGATCGCGCGCTGCTGCCACGTCATGCCCTCCACGTGCGCGAGCGGCTGCACCAGGAAGACCCAGACCGGCAGCGCGAGAGCCAGGGCGAAGATCAGCGCGTCGAGCAGGCTCGGCAGGTCGTGTCCCGGCCAGCGGTATCGCACGAGGCCGTACAGCCCGGCGGCGAAGAGCGGATACACGACGAGGTAGCAGGCGTCCGCGGGGGACGGGAACGGGTTGGAGAAGTTGAAGTACGCCTCCATCACGTTGTAGGAGGTGTCGCCCGCGGAGAAGGCCAGCAGCCCTGCCGCGAGAAGCCACCACGGCCACCGGTGAGCGGGTCGGTGGACGTGGACTCCCGTGAGTACGGCCGCGAAGCCGCCTAGTCCGATGAGTGCCCACAGGGGTGGCCGGGTTGCCGGAACGGTCATGTAGACGAGAGTTGCGACCGACACCAGCAGGGCGTACACGCCTGTGAGGCGCTGTGCCCGCAGCAAGCCGAACCGCCTCCCTACGTCGTACGACACAGGACCGTTCGCCGGGTTCCGGGGCTGCGTTGATCGTACGGCCGGGCGGTGGCCCGGTGCATCTCCTGGGTGCGACGCGGCACGCGTGAGGGCCGGTGCGCGGCGGCCCCTCCGTACGGGCCCCACCGTCGCTCGGCCGGGGCGTCGGACCTGGGGGACCTCCGGGCCCGGACGTCCTCCCCTGGTGTTCTGAGTCGGGAATTCTGGTCAGATGTATAGGCTTGCTCTATGGCGCGACGGGGCGGCCGAAGGCCGAGTTGACACTGTGGGATGCGGAACGGGTCGCACTCGCGGTGTCGGATCATCCTGGCCTGTGCGATCGGCGCGTCGAACAAGGATGTTGCGGAGCTGCTGGGTTCGACGCCTCATGCGGTGGGCCGCTGGCGGGCCCGGTTCATGCAGTACCGGATCGCCGGTTTGGGTGACATGCCGCGTCCGGGCGGTCCCAGGACCGTGACGGACGAACAGGTCGCCGCGGTGGTCACCAGGACTCTGGAATCCACTCCGAAGAACGCGACGCACTGGTCGACGCGGTCGATGGCGAAGGAGATGGGCCTGTCGCAGTCGTCGGTGTCACGGATCTGGCGGGCGTTCGGCCTGCAGCCGCACCGGTCGCAGACCTTCAAGTTGTCGACCGAGCCGTACTTCGTCGACAAGGTCCACGATGTCGTCGGCCTGTGTCTGGACCCGCCCGAGCGGGCCCTGGTGTTCTGCGTCGACGAGAAGTCGCAGATCCAGGCTCTGGACCGGCCCCAGCCCATGTTGCCGATGATGCCCGGGGTTGACTAAGACCGCGGACGAGATCCTCGCCAGTTATCTGAACAGAATTCCCGACTTAGAACAGCACCTGTTGCGCCAGTGGGGCCGAACCGGCCGCGGCCGGTGGCTGCTGCTGACCACGCGATGACCGACCTTCACACCAGCGAGGCCGCGACCGGCGCCGGGGACCGGGACCGGGCGCGGCCTCGCGCCGCTGACCCGCTGGTGGGCCCCCGACCACCTTCGCGTCCGCACCATCGTCACCCTCGCAGGCGGCCTGGCCTCCACCGTCTTGGGTGGCTACTCCCGCCTGTTCGGACTGCTGTCACTCGTCTCCGGGCTCGCCGCCCTGGTCGCCTTCGGCATCAGGGCACCCCGCGATCCCGAGCCGTAGCTCCGCGCGTCGCAGGGAAATCCGCTGCGGGGTGACTGTCGAGACCCAGTGTCGAGTCGGCCCGACCGGCTCCGCGCCGGATCCGGTCCGGTCACTGCTTCCTCGTACCTCCTGTACTCGGATCGCCATTTTCACGCATGGCGCGGTTTCTCGCGACGCGAGGCGCCATCTCTCCGTGCACGTGCGGGAAATGGCGATCCGGGTACGCTGGATGGAAAGACACCTCGTCTCGGCGAGAAGGAGCCCGTATCCCGGCGATCGCGCATACCGGCGATCGTGTTCTCAGGTGAAAAGGGTCGATTCCCGGCCCTTTTGAATTCTCCCTTGCCAGCCCGCCCCCCCGGCTTCTTCGCTGTAGTCCGGTGGCGTTCGCTCAGCTGAGTCCGCTCGACAAGCAGCCCTCCCAGGAGGTGAGTTGGGGTGAACGCGCGATTGCGAAGCCGGGCCGCGATGGCCGCCGTCAGTTTCTGTATCGTCATGCTGACCGCGTTCTACTACATATTCCCGGAACAGTCGCTGATCTTCATCGCCATTGGAGCGGTCGGTGTCATCGGTATCGTTCTGGGTGTCTTTCTCAACCGCCCGGTGCATCGAATCCCCTGGCTGTTGCTCGCCGCGGGGAATTTCGCCTTCGCCGTGGGCCAGCTCACCCAGATCATCCTCATGCGGTTGCCCGCCGAGGAGATCTCGTTTCCATCGGTCGCCGACGGCTTCTATCTCGCGGCATATCCGCTCTATGCGGCCGGGCTGCTGGGGTTCGTCCACTGGCGCACGAGTTGGCGTGACCGCGCGAGCCTCGTCGACGCGCTGACGCTGACAGTCGGCCTGGCGCTGCTGTCGTGGCTCTTCCTCATCGGGCCGTTCGCACAGACTCCGGGTCTCACCTGGGTGCAGAAAGCGTTCTCCATCGCCTATCCGCTCGGCGACATCCTCGTCCTGGCCATGATGCTGCGCCTGCTCGCGGGCCGTGGAGGCAAGAGCCCCTCGCTCATGCTGCTCACCGCGGGCACCCTTGGCCTGCTCACCGCCGACGTGGCTTACGGCCTGATACAACTGCACGGAACGTGGCGTACGGGCACCGCGGTCGATCTCGGCTGGGCCGTCCTTTACGGTGCTTGGGCGGCCGCAGCACTCGATCCGACCATGCGGTCGCTGACCGAGCCGGTGGCATGGCGCCCCGAGACCGGCATGGGCCGGCTGAGCCTGCTCACCCTCGCGTCGCTGATTGCGCCCGTCATCCTCCTGGTGGAGGCAGTACGCGGCGAGAGTTCCAACGTCGGCGTCATCGGAGTGTTCTCCGCGCTGCTCTTCCTCCTCGTGCTCTACCGCCTGGCTGGCGTGGTGGCGACCCACCGGCGGGCGGTCGGCCGAGAGGAGGCGTTGCGCGTCGCTGTGTCGTCGCTGGGCGGAGCGAGCGATCTGCGGGATGCGGCCTCCGCCGTCCATCTCGCGGTGATGGAGCTGACGTCGCACGGCCCGCCGCGTTCCGCGCTGCTCACCGTGCCGGACAACGCGCTATGCGTGACCGGGGCGCACGGCGGCGTACAGGGGCCTCTGCCCTCGAAGGGGACGGCAGCCGTACGGGAATTGGCCGCGTCCGGCGAGAACCGCCTGGTGGCCCTCGACGGTGTAGGGCCCGATCTCGCCGCCCACCTCGCGGGCCCGGACGAGGAGTCGACCCGCACCGGCCACGCGCTGGTCTGCCGGCTCATCTCGCAGGATCACCCCGCCGGCGATCCGCTGATCGGGATGCTGATCGTGGCCGGGGACGAGCAGGACCTGCTCATGCTCCGCGAAACGCTGGCGACTCTCGCCGCGCAGACGGCACTTACCGTGACGCGGATTGCCCTCGCCGAGGAGGTCAACCGGCGCAACAGTGAGATGTACTTCCGTACGCTGGTGCAGAACGCCTCCGACGTCATCCTGATACTCGACGACGAGGACCGGGTCCGTTACGCCAGCCCCTCCGCCGACCAGATGCTCGGCGTTCAGGACTTGGAGGGCACCCACCTCATCGATCTGGTGCGGCCGCAGGACAGCCGTGGGGTGGTCGAGACGCTCGGCCGGATAAGGAGCCACGAGTACCAGACCAGGCGCGAGCACTGGCGCATGGTCCGCGCCGACCGGTCGTCCATCGAGGTCGAGGTGAGGTGGAGCGACCTGCGTCAGGAGGCGACCGTCGGTGGGCTGGTACTCACCCTGCGGGACGTGACCGAACAGCGCAAACTCGAACGTGAGCTCACCCACCAGGCGTTCCATGACTCGCTCACCGGCCTGGCCAACCGCGTGCTCTTCCAGGAGCGGGTCAACCACGCCCTGGTGCAGGCTCAGCGCGACGGCACGGTGGTTGGCGTGCTCTTCCTCGATGTGGACGACTTCAAGGTCGTCAACGACATACACGGCCACGGTGTGGGCGACGAACTCTTGGTCGCGCTGTCACTCCGGCTACAGACCACGGTGCGTGCCTCCGACACCGCCGCGCGCATCGGCGGCGACGAGTTCGCACTCCTGGTGGAGGGCTCCGCCACGCCGGAGGGCGTGGAGCGGTTCACCGAACACGTGATGACCGTGTTCGCCGAGCCGTTCCGGCTGAGTGTGGGACCGGTGAGCACGTACGCCAGCATCGGCGTCGCGACGACGGAGGACAGCGTCGACTCGGTCGAACTGCTGACACATGCCGATCTCGCGCTGTACGCGGCGAAGACGGCGGGTAAGCGCCAGTGGCGTCGCTACCACCCGGATCTGCAGAGCGGCATGGAGGAGCGTGCCAAGTTGCAGGAGGGTCTGGACAGTTCGTCGATCGAGACTTCGTTCTTGGTGCTTTACCAGCCCATCGTGGAGCTGGCCAGCGGTCAGATCAACGGTTTCGAGGCGCTCGTTCGCTGGCCCCACTCCTCGCGCGGCATGGTGTTGCCGGAGCGCTTCATCACGCTGGCCGAGGAGAGCGGGCAGATCGTCCCGCTCGGCGCCTGGGTACTTGATCAGGCTGCGGCCGAGGCTGTCCGGTGGGAGGACTCCGTGCGACGCGACCCAACGCTCGACCGCAACGCACCTTACGTCAGCGTGAATGTGTCACCGCGTCAGTTCCGGGACGAGGAGTTCTACAACGTGATCCGGCGAGCCCTGGATCTCTCCGGCATCGAACCGTCATCTCTCGTATTGGAACTGACCGAGAGCGTACTGATGTACAACGACGAACGCATACTGGGTGAGATGAGTTCGCTCACCGACCTCGGGATCCGTTTCGCGATCGACGATTTCGGAACGGGTTATTCGTCGCTGAGCTATCTGCGTGAGTTCCCGATCTCGATACTCAAGATCGACAAGTCGTTCGTCGACGAACTCGGCCGCTCGTCCGAACAGTACGCCCTGGTCGAGGGCATCAACCATCTCGCGGACACACTCGGCCTCACGGTGATCGCCGAAGGGGTGGAGAACGTGAGGCAGCAGGAGTTGCTGATCTCCATGGGCTGCCGGTTCGGCCAGGGATACCTCTTCGCCGAGCCGGTCGGAGCCGAGGAGACGGAACACCTCGTCCTCGCGCCGCCGTTCGGCCGCCTGGCCGGAATGCCTGTGGCGCCCTCGGAAGGGAAGCGGTGATGGTGGCGGCCCTCTCCCGCGAAGGGCGCAGGTCATGCTCCGCAGGGCGCCGCGCGAGGCAGGAGTCCCAAGGTGACGGAACGTGATCATCCGTCGGCAGGATCGGCTGCGCCGTGCGTCGTGCTGAGCAACGACGAGGAGCAGTACGCGATCTGGCCCGCCGATCGCCCCATTCCGGCCGGGTGGCGCCAGATTGGCGGACCTGCGTCCATGAAGCGGTGCCGGAGCAAGGTCGACCGCCTGTGGGCCGACATGCGGCCCGCAAGTACCCGTGCCGAGGGCGGGCCTCCGGGATCCAGGCCGAGCACCGTGCCCGAGCTGGTCCGGGAGCGGGCGCGGCGTGAGCCTTCCGCTCTCGCGGTGATCTCGGACGAGGGTCGGCTCAGCTACGCCGAGCTGACCGGCCAGGCCGACCGGCTCGCCCACGAGTTGCGGGAGTCGGGCGTCGACACCGAGTCCGTTGTCACCGTGTGCCTCGACCGTGTGCCCGAGCTGATCGTCGCGCTGCTGGCGGTGCTGAGCTCCGGCGGCGCGTTGCTGCCCCTGGACCCGGCGACGCCGCGTCAACGGATGGTCGCACTGATCGGGGAGTCCGGTTCACGCCTCATCGTCTCGAGCCGCGAGCACGCCCCGATGTTCGCCGGGTACGAGGTACGGATCGTCGACGCCGGGGATCCGGCCGCGCAGGCCCCGCTGGAGGGATCGCGGCCGGTCCCCGGCCCCCGGCCCGACGATCTCGCCTACATGATCTACACCTCCGGATCCACTGGACCTCCTAAGGGCGTGTTGATCACCCACCGGTCGCTGGCCCACTCCCTCACCGCGGCGGCCCGGGCATACGAACTGACGCCCGACGACCGGGTGCTGCACGCCGGGGCGCTCGGCTTCGACACCTCACTGGAGCAGGTCTTCGCCACGCTGATCAGCGGCGCGACGCTCGTGCTCTCCGGAATCGGGACATGGGCGCCCACTGACCTGCTGCACCGCCTCCCGGAGTACAGGATCACCGTCGCCGACCTGCCCCCCGCCTACTGGCAGCGGATCGTGACCGTCGCGGATCGCGGCGAGAGCTTTGCGTCGCTGAGGCTCGGCATCGTCGGCGGCGAGATCGTCACCGCGAAGGACTGCCGCGCCGTTCTGCGCCGGATCCCCGGCGCGCGGCTCATCAACGCCTACGGACTCACCGAGACCACCATCACCTCCACGTTCTGCGACCTGAACCAGAAAATACTTGCCGCGCCGGACACCGCCGTCGCCCCGATCGGCAGGCCCATGAAGGGGAATCACGTCCACGTGCTCGACGCCGAACTGCGCCCGGTGCCGCCGGGCGAGCGCGGCGAGATCTACGTCGGCGGTCCGGGGCTGGCGCGTGGTATCTGGCGGCAACCCGCCCTGACCGCACAGCAGTTCCTGCCCGACCCGTACGGCTCCGCGCCGGGGGACCGGATGTATCGCACCGGGGATCTGGGCCGTCGGCGCTCGGACGGCAACCTGGAAGTCCTGGGCAGGGTCGACGACCAGATGAAGATCCGCGGGTTTCGGGTCGACCCGGCCGAGATCGAGGCCGCGCTCGTTTCCCAGCCGGAGATCGGCCAGGCGATGGTTGTCGCTCGGGCGCGCGACAACAGCGACCCGCACCTCATCGCGTACTACACGCCGGCCGAGCCGCCGACCGGCGGCGAGGCGGCACTGCGCACCCGGCTGCGGTCGGCACTCGACGAGGTCCTGCCGGGCTACATGATCCCGGCAGCCTTCCACGCGGTGGAGCGGCTGCCCGTCACGCCCGGCGGAAAGATCGACCGCAGGGCCGTGCCGGAACAACCTGTGACCGCGCCGGCATCGGCCGGTGCCGAAGACCGTCCGGTGCCGCAGGGGATGGCCCAGTTGTGGAGTCAGATTCTGGAGGTGGACTCCATCCGTCCGCACGACGACTTCTTCGAACTGGGCGGCAACTCGTTGCTGGCCATGGAGATGCTCGCCCGGACCCGCGTCATCTTCGGCATCGGCATCACGCAGATCCGCGACCTGACCCGTTCACTGCTACGGCATCCGACACTCGCCGCGTTCGCCGAGGCCGTGCGCCGGGCACGCGCCGGCACACTGGCCCACCAGGACGGCGGAGGCGTCGACTTCGCGGCCGAGACCGATCGGCGCGTTCCGGCAGTAGGCCGTGACGGGCCGGCTCCGGACCCGCGGCACCCCGGCGACGTCCTGCTCACCGGGGCGACGGGGTTCTGCGGCGCACACATGATCGACGAGCTGCTGCGCAGGACGACGGGACGGATCCTTTGCCTGGTCAGGGCCTCCGACGAGCAGCACGGCATGGAGCGGATCCGCGCGAGCCGCCAGCGGTACGTCCTCGGTGATCTGTCCAGCGCCCGCGTCCAGCCGGTCGTCGGCGACCTGGGCAAGCCCGGACTGGGTCTGCCCCCAAGCCGGTTCGAGGAGCTGGGATCGACCATCGACGCCGTCTACCACTTCGGCGGCCAGGTCAACTTCATCTACCCGTACCGCGACTTGCGCGCGGCCAACGTCGACGGAACATACGAGATCATCCGCCTTGCCGCCGGCAGGGCCGTCCCTGTCCACTTCGCCTCCAGCATGGCGGTTCTCGCCGGATTCGGCCCGGCTGGGGTGCGCGAGGTGACAGAGAACACGACTCTGCGCTTCCCCGAGTATCTGTCGGTGGGATATGTGGAGACCAAATGGGTCGCCGAGGTGCTGCTGAAGAAGGCGTCCGGCGCGGGCCTGCCGGTCGCCGTCTACCGCCTGATGGACATCACGGGCAGCAGCGGAACCGGCGTGATGAACACCGGCAGCGAGATGGCCGCCCTCATCGACTTCATCGCGCGGACCGGGCTGTGTCCCGACGTCCAGTTGCCGCTGGACCTCCTGCCGGCCGACCATCTCGCCCGCGCCATCGGACACATCTCCACCCACCATCCCGCTGGCGGAGAGGTCTACCACCTCACCAACCCCCTTCCCACGATGCTGGATTCGCTCGGCGAGCGCCTGCGCCGGCGGGGTCACCCGGTCCAGGAGATCCCGTACGCCGAGTGGATCGCCGCTCTGGTGAAGTACGCGGCCGGGCACCCCACCGACCCGATCACCCCGTTCGTCCCGCTCTTCGTCGACCGGTGTGCCCGTGCCGACATGACGGTGAGCGAGATGTACTTCCACGACGTCTTCCCGGAGTTCACCCGCGGCAATGCGGAACGGGCGCTGATGGACGCCGGGATCGACATTCCGCCGGTGGACGCGGAGATGATGGACCGTCACATCGAATTCCTCCAACAGGCCGACTACGTCCGGCCGGTGAAGAGCCCAGGGCAGGGAGCGGCATGGTGGTGAGACGATGCCCTGGCTGGGAGGAGCTGGACGTGCTGGAAGCGGCGCCCGACGGTCCGGTGGCCCTCTGCGCCGACCTCGGTCCCGCCAACCTCCTGGCGGCGTACGGCGCCGGGGTCTATCCGTTCCCGGCATCCGACGAGTACACCCGCGCTCTCAACGAGGTGGTCCTCGCCGATCAGATCCAGGAGGGCCGCATCCGGCTCGTCGGGGAGGAGTCGGCCGATCCCTACGCCGTCACCTGGTGGTCCCCCGACCCCAGGCCGGTGCTGCCGGTCTCGGCCACGCACCTCAGCCGGAGCCTCGCTCGGCGGCTGCGCAACCGGCTGCCGTGGTCGACCAGCCTGGACCGGCGGTTCGAGCAGGTCGTCCGTGAATGTCGCGCCGGCCGCACCCCCCTGTGGCTCACCGAAGAGCTGATCGCAAGCATGGTCCGCCTGCACGATCTGGGTCATGCCCACAGCGTTGAGGTGTGGGAGGAGGGCGATCTGGTCGGCGGCGTCTTCGGCCTCCAGGTCGGATCGGTGTTCAGCATGGACTCGATGTTCTTCCACCGTCCCGGTGCCTCGAAGGTCGCGGTGACCGACCTCGCGGCGCGCTTCGCACAGGCCGGCGGCGTGCTGCTCGACGCGGAGTGGGACAGCCCGCACGTCCGCGACCTGGGCGGCATTCTCGTACCGCGAGAGCAATTCCTGCGACACCTGCGCCGCACCGCGGGCGACAGCCTCCGGATGCCCACCGCCACCTTGCCCGCCCGCCGCCTGGCTCAGCCGAAGGGATCGCGCTGACCGCGTTCGTCGCGCTGCACCGGTCCTGGTTCCATGATCGTCAGGGCCTTCCTGGGGCCCGCTGCCCGGCCAAGTCGGTTCTCACCGGGATGGCCTGACCGATCCTCAGGTGGAGCGCGCCGTCGCCGGCCTCCGGGACGGCTGCCCTGAGGATTCATACCAAGATCCAGCGGCCGTGCAGGGTCCGTACAGCGGCCGCGCCGGAGTCCGGCCGCACCTCCTGATCTGCGCTGCTGGAGTACTAGGGCTGTGTGAAGCGGTCCAGCAGGGCGTCCAGACCGGCGGCCAGGCCCTCCGGCCCGCCCCGGTCGGCGAGGGTCGCGGCGATCTCGCGGAGCCTGGGCAGTTCCTGGGGCGGCATCCGGTGCAGCCCCAGACGGAAGGCGGGGTCCGCCTCCTCGGGGTTGTCCACCATGGCGCGCAGCTCCACGGACAGATAGCCGAGAACCCAGCCGGTGAAAGCGCGGAAGACGGCCGCGGAACGGTCCCGGTCCAGTCCCGCGCCCTCGAGCAGGGCGAGCACCCGCTCGTGCTCCTTGAGCACGGCGAGCGGCCGCCGGGCCAGGGGGACCGCGAGCATGCGGGTGGACAGCAGCGGCACGACCTGGGGATGGGCGAGGCCGACCTCGTACGTCGCACGCGCGATCCGATGGAGATCCGCGCGCCACGCGTCCGGCGCGGACTCCGTGGACCCGGCATCGGGTGCGTGGCCGGCGGAAAGGTGCTCCTCCAGTTCGAGGTAGAGGGCCTCGACCAGTCCGTCCAGCAGGGCGTCCTTGCCCTCCGCGTACCGGTACAGCGCCATGGCCTCGACGCCGAGCCGGGCGCCGAGCCTGCGCATGCTCAGCGCGGAGAGGCCCTCCTGGTCCACCAGGTCGAGGGCGGCGGCGAGCACGCGCTCCCGGCTCAGCCGGCCGTAGTGGCCCCGGTCGCTGGCGCGCCGCGCCGGGGTCGCGGTCGTCTCACTGTCCTTGCCTCGCGCCGGTTCCTTGGCCATGTCCTGCCTCCAGACGGCCGCCCGCTCCACCCATCCTGCTCGTGTTGACTCTATGCACCTACGGGGGCAAGGTGTACATATATGGCGTAAATTTACGTCTTTCGGGCGAGTGCGACGTCGACATTCTTTCCCCAAACGGAGTCGGTACCGGGGAGCACGACATGACAGTCGATCGGATGCGGCCTCGCGAACAGCCGGGGGAGCACGCCCGGCCTGCCCTGAGCGGCGTGTCGCACCAGCGTGCCGGTCCGCGGAATCGCGCGGGGGAACAGGACGTTCCCTTCGCCGTCACCCGTATCAGCCCGGAGGCCCGGAGCGCCGCGACGCGTGTGCTCGCCTCGGGCTGGGTGACCACCGGCTACGAGACCCAGCTCTTCGAGCAGGAGTTCGCGGCGCACGTCGACGCGGAGCACGCGGTCGCCGTCAGCTCCTGCACGGCCGCGCTCGAACTGTCCCTGCGCGCCCTCGGACTGCCGCCCGGCGGGAAGGTGCTGCTCCCGACCATGACGTTCTGCGGCGCGGCGCACGCCGTCCTGCACGCGGGACTCCAGCCCGTGCTGGTGGACGTCGATCCGCGCACCGCGATGCCCGACCCGGACACCGTCGCCCGCGCGTCGAGAGCCTGCGCATGCCCCGACGCCATGATGGTCCTGCACTACGCGGGTGCCCCGGCCCCGGTGGCCGAACTGGCCGAGGCCGCGCAGCTCCCGCTGACACACGTGATCGAGGACGCCGCCCATGCCCTGGGCACATCGGTGGGTGAGCGTTCCGTGGGAAGTCTGTCGCGCGGGACCTGCTTCAGCTTCCACGCCACCACGAACCTCCCCATCGGTGACGGCGGCATGGTCACCACCGACGACCCGTCGTTCGCCGAGCGGATCCGGCGCGCGAGGCTCCACGGGATGTCCGCCGACGCCGCGCGCCGGAACAGGCCGGGCGACAGCTGGCGGTACACCGTCGAGGCAGCGGGCCTGAAGGCCAACATGACGGATGTCCAGGCCGCCGTGGGACGCGCCCAGCTCCGCCACCTCGACGCCTGGCAGCGGCGCCGCCACGCCCTCGCGGAGCACTACGCGCAGTCGCTGGAGGTCGTCCCGGGCATCGAGCCCCTGGAGGCCGCGACCCCCGGGCAACACGCCTGCCATCTGTACGTGGTGCGGGTGTCGGAGGAGTACGGGACGAGCAGGGACGAGCTGATCGAACTGCTCGCCGAGCGGGGCATCGGCACCTCCGTCCACTTCATCCCGCTGCACCGCATGCCGTACTTCAGGAGCACCGCGACGATTCCGCCCGGCGGTCTGCCGGGCGCCGACGCGCTCTTTCACCAACTGCTGTCCCTCCCCCTGCACCTCGACCTCACCGACAGGGCGGTCGACCGTGTCTGCGAGGAACTGGCCCGGCAGGGAGCCGGGAGTCCGGCGGCATGACGGGGGGCGGGCCGGTCACCAGAGCCGACGCCAAGCCGGGGCGGGAACCTGTCTCCCGGCTCACGGTTCACCAGGTCGTCGACGACGGGCGTGAAGCGCCGGCCCGCATGGGCCGGCGCTTCACCGACCGGCTGATTCTGCCGGGGAGTTCGTATCTGGTCGGAATGTGCATTACGTCCCGGTGGTCGTATGCTGGAGAAGCGGCAATGTGCACGACGGCGTAGCTTCGATCATGAACACACCCATCGAGGACTACGCGCTCATCAGCGATCTGGAAACGGCTGCCATGGTTGGCAGGGACGGGTCCATCGATTGGCTGTGCCTGCCCCGATTCGACTCGCCGGCCTGTCTGGCCGCGATGCTGGGCACGGAGGACAACGGCTTCTGGCGGATCGCGCCGGTCTCCCGTTTGGCACGAGCCCCCTGCGCGAGCCGTGCGTACCGCCCGGACACGCTCGTCCTGGAGTCCCGATGGGAGACCCCCACGGGCGCCGTTCGGGTCACCGACTTCATGCCTCCGCGCAGCCAACTGCCCTGCATCGTGCGCGTGGTGGAAGGTCTGTGGGGTGCCGTGTCCATGCGCAGCGAACTGCGGCTGCGCTTTCACCAGGGCAGGGTCGTGCCGTGGATCCAGGCCGGCGAGGACTGCACGGTCGCCGTCGCCGGGCCGGACGCCGTCTGGCTGAACACCGAAGGCCTGGGGCGGGAGCTCGACGGCGGGGATTCCATCGTCCACGACCTCACCGTCCGGGCCGGGCGGAAGATGACTCTGACGCTCGTGTGGGCGCCCTCGTACGTGCCCGAGCCGCCCGCGCCGCTGTCCATTCCGGCGGAGACCGTCCTCAAGGAAACGAGCGACTTCTGGCTGGGCTGGACCGGCCAATGCCGCTACGAGGGGCCGTGGCGTGACGCCGTGGTGCGGTCCCTGATCACTCTGAAGGCGCTCACCTACGCGCCCACCGGAGGCATCGTCGCGGCCCCGACCACCTCCCTGCCCGGCTGCATCGGCGGCGAACGCAACTGGGACTACCGCTTCTGCTGGTTGCGCGACTCCACCCTGACGCTGTCCTGTCTGCTGCACAGCGGCTACCTGGACGAGGCGACCGCGTGGCTGGGCTGGCTGGTACGGGCCATCGCGGGGGAGCCCGCCGATCTCCAGACCGTGTACGGCGTCGGCGGACAGCGACTGCTCCCGGAGACGGAGGCGCCGTGGCTGCCCGGCTACGAGGGGTCGCGGCCGGTTCGCTTCGGGAACTCCGGGGTGAGCCAGTTCCAGCTCGATGTGTACGGCGAGGTTCTCGACACGCTTCTTCTGTCGCTGCGAGCGGGGATCCCCATGCCGGGCCATGTGTGGAGTCTGGTGGAAGCCATGATGGGCCACCTCCGCGAACACTGGCGCGAGCCCGACCAGGGTCTGTGGCAAGTGCGCGGTCCGGCACGCCAGTTCGTGCATTCGAAGGTCATGACGTGGGTGGCGGCGGACCGCGCCCTGCGGATGGGGGAACTGCTCGGCAGGAACGGGTCCTCGGACGTGTGGCGGGCCATGCGGGACGAGGTGCACCAACAGGTGTGCCGTGACGGGTGGGACGCGGGGCGGCGGTCCTTCGTCCAGTCCTACGGTTCGTCCGCGCTGGACGCGTCGGCGCTGCTGATTCCCCGGCTGGGTTTCCTGCCGGCCGGTGACGACAGGGTGCGCGGTACGGTGCAGGCGATGCGGGAGCTGACCCATGGCGGGTTCGTGCGGCGGTACGCGCACAACGGCCAGGGCGTGCACCGCGTGGACGGTCTGCACGGCAGTGAGGGCGCGTTCGTGGCGTGTTCGCTCTGGTACGCCGACGCGCTCGCCGCGACCGGACACAGGGCGGAGGCCCGGGAAGCCTTCGAGCGAGTGCTGGCGATCCGCAACGACGTCGGTCTGCTGTCCGAGCAGTGGGATCCCGAAACGGGCCGCCAACTGGGCAACGCACCGCAGGCGTTCAGCCATATCGCGCTGGTGGAGACCGCGTTCCTGCTGTCGGAGCCGCAGCCGGGTCGCTCATGACACCGAGGCCACCGGCCAGGCAGTTCTTCCGCACCCCCGCGCACTGCGGGCCCTCAGATCATGCGCCCGGCACTCCTCATGCGCCGGCACGCCGCATGCGTATGCGGCGTGCTGGTGATGCGGCGCCCGTCATGCGGCGCCCGTCATCCCTTGCCGTTCGGGCGCCGCGCGGAGCCGGAGTAACCGTGGGGGTTGAGCTGCTGGAACCGCCAGGCGTCCCGGCACATGTCGGCGAGGTCCCGGGAAGGGCGCCAACCCCAGGCACGTGCCACGGCGGAGGCGTCCGCCACGAGTTCGGCGACATCGCCCGGGCGGCGCGGGACGATCCCGTAGGGAATGGTCCTGCCGGACTCCCTGGAGAAGGCGGCGATCACATCGAGGACCGAACTCCCCTTGCCCATACCGAGGTTGTACACACGCATGCCCCGCTCGTCCGCGAGGTGGTCGAGGGCGACGCGGTGGGCCTCGACGGTGTCCATGACGTGCAGATAGTCGCGGATCGCCGTCCCGTCCGCTGTCGGGTAGTCGTCGCCGAAGACGCGGAGGCGTTCCATGCGCCCGACGGCCACCTGGGCCACGTTCGGCAGCAGGTTCTCCGGTGAGTCGCCGGGGTCCTCGCCGAGCAGTCCGCTGGGGTGGGCGCCGGCCGGGTTGAAGTACCGCAGACACAGCACGGTGTACTCGGGGCGGCGCCGGCAGACGTCGGCGAGGATCTGCTCGCAGGCGAGTTTGGAGGCCGCGTACGGATTGGTGGGCTGGGCCGGGGTGGACTCGTCGAGCGGTCCGTGGCCGGCGTCGCCGTAGACGGAGCAGGAGGAGGAGAAGACGAGCTGGTGCACCCCGTGCTCGTGCATCGTGTTCAGCAGCGCGGTCGTTCCGCCCACGTTGACGTCGTAGTACTCGATGGGCATCCGTGTCGACGTGCCGACGGCCTTGTGCGCGGCAAAGTGCACGACGGCGTCCACTGAGTGTCGGTCGAAGACGGCCGACAGGGCACGTCGATCACGGATGTCCAGCTCATAGACGGTGCCGAGAAAGCGGCCCGCGATGCGTTCCACGCGGGCGAACACCTGTGGACTGCTGTTGGAGTAGTCGTCGACCACGATCAACTCGTAGCCGTGGTCGAGGAATTCGACACAGGCATGACTGCCGATGAATCCTGCGCCGCCCGTGACGAGAATGGTTGAGGGGGCACTCATGGGCCCGGCTCCTTCGTGTGCGCGCGGGCGGCGGTCGGGAGGCGAGCGCCGCATGGGCACGGCAGACCTGGTGCCGGAGCCCGGGGGTGGGCCGGACGGTCTGTACGTCCGGGACCCCGGCCGAAGGGGACCCGGCCTCCGGAGGTTCCGCGCGACTCGGCTTGCTGTGCGTCATGGTGACGACGCTCCTGGGTGAGATACGGGAACGGACAGCGTATGTTTACGAGGTATATGTACACCTTGCGCCTGTATGTCCCACGCGTCAAGCGGCACCGCTGTCCCGCCCGCGGGCCGGGTCCGCGGGCGTGACCCAACCGGGTCCGCGGGCGGGACCCGGTTGCGGGCCCGGCCCGCGGGCGGTGCGGCCGAACGTCGTCAGCCGGCCAGCTCCCGGGCGCGCTGAGCCGCCTCGCGCACCGGGGCGCGGTGCACGGGTCCGTGCCCGGGCAGCAGTACATCGGCGGCCAGGGCCTCGATGCGATCGAGCGAGGCGAGTGCCCCGCCGCGCTCGGTGTCGAACATCGCGGGCAGCAACTGCGGACCCCGTATCCGTGACGTGGGGTGGCCGCTCACCAGAGCGTCGCCGGAGATGAGCACTCCGGCGTCCGGCAGGTGGTAGACGCAGTGGCCCGGCGTGTGGCCGGGGGTGTGCACCGGGACCGGCCGGCCGGGCAGGTCGAGCGGCCCCTCGTGCGGGAAGGCCTCGGGCTTCGTCATGCGCACGTCCGCCGTGCCGCCGGAGCGGATGGCGTGCACCGCCCAGGGCAGCACGCCGGGACGCCAGGACTGTCGCATCACCTGCCCGACGCTCACCTGGTGCAGGAACTCGCGGCGCGCGTGCGGCACTTCGGCCGCGTGCAGCTGGACCGGCGTGCCGTAGGTGCTGTTCAGGAACTCGGCGGAGCCGAGGTGGTCGTTGTGCGCGTGCGTGATGAGCACGGCGCTCACGGCCTCGGGCGCGTGCCCGAGGGCCCTCAGTGACGCCAGGAGCTCTTGGCGGTCGCCGGGATAGCCCGTGTCGATCAGGGTGACGGAGTCGCCCTCGGTCAGCACCACCCAGTTCGTGTTGCTGCCGTGCACCAGATGAACTCCGGTGGCTGCCTCGACGATCGCTTCCTCGCGCATGTCCATCCCGATGGTGAAGACCTGCTGGTGGCCCCAGGGGGCTCTGACAGGGCGAAGGTATCGCGAGGGCGCGCCGGTCGGCGTACGGCCGTCGCTCCGCGTCCCGTTCACTCTCCCCCTTCCGCTCCCCTCGGCGTCACGAGCGGGCCGCGCCTCACGCACCCGGCGTCCCTGGGTCGGTCGAGGGCGGTCCGAGAGTGAACGGCCTTTTGTGGCAGGGGACTTGACGTGGCCCGGCCGAGACGCTGCCATATGGCGAGTCGCGTTGACTTTTGTTCGAGTCTGCGAACGAATCCCCCAAGGGAGAGCCGCATGTCCCCGATTTCGAACACGCCGTTTCTCGTGCACCTCCTCAGACGCGCGGGCGTCCACTGCGCCGTCCTGCTGCTCGCCGTCGCCGGACTGACCGGACTCGGCCGCTCGGCCGCGCCGCTCGGGGCCGAGCCCGCCGCGGTCGCCACCAGCCAGATCGGGGTCACCCCGGCGCCGATGGGCTGGGCGTCCTGGAACAGCTTCGCCAGCGCCATCGACTACGGCACCATCAAGGCCCAGGCGGACGCCCTCGTCTCCTCCGGCATGGCCGCCGCCGGATACACGTACGTCAACATCGACGAGGGCTGGTGGCAGGGCGCCCGCGACAGCGGCGGCAACATCAGCGTCGACACCACCCAGTGGCCGGGCGGCATGAAGGCCATCGCCGACTACATCCACGGCAAGGGACTCAAGGCCGGGATCTACACCGACGCGGGGAAGAACGGCTGCGGCTACTACTACCCGACCCCCTCCACCACGCCGCCCGCCCCCGGCACCGGGCTGGAGGGACACAACCAGCAGGACCTCCAGACCTTCCAGAACTGGGGCTTCGACTTCGTCAAGGTCGACTGGTGCGGCGGGGACGCCGAGGGCCTCGACCAGGAGACGACGTACAAGGCGATCCGCGACGCGAACGCCGCCGCCACCGCGGTCACCGGACGCCCGCTCGTCCTGTCGCTGTGCGAATGGGGCACGGGCAATCCGTGGAACTGGGCCGCCGGCACCGGTGACCTGTGGCGCACCAGCACCGACATCGTCTACTGGCCCGACAACCCCTCGATGTCGAGCGTCCTCGCGAACTTCGACAAGTCACTGCACCCCGGCGCCCAGCACACCGGGTTCTACAACGACCCCGACATGATGACCGTCGGCATGACGGGACTGAGCACCGCCCAGAACCGCACCCACATGGGACTGTGGGCCATCTCCGGCGCGCCCCTGCTCGCGGGCAACAACCTGGCCACCATGAGCGCGTCGACCACGTCGGTCCTCACCGACTCCGAGGTCATCGCCATAGACCAGGACCCGCGCGGTCTCCAGGGCGTCAAGGTCGCCGAGGACACGACGGGCCTTCAGGTCTACAGCAAGGTCCTCTCCGGCGCCGGCAAGCGCGCGGTCCTGCTGCTGAACCGGACGTCCGCCGCGGCGAACATCACCGCCCGCTGGGCGGACATGGGCCTGACCACGGCCTCCGCCGCGGTCCGCAATGTGTGGTCGGCCACCAACGCCGGTTCCTACGCGACGAGTTACACCACCGGTGTGCCCGCGGGAGAGGCCGTCCTGCTCACCGTCGCCGGCACCGAGGGCTCCGGGACGACGTACGAGGACACCACCTCCGCCACCACACCGACCTTCACCGGCGTCAGCACGGCCGCCGCCGGCACGAAACTGGTCGACATCAGCTACGCCAACGGCGGCTCCACGGCGCGCAGGGCGACCTTCCGGGTCAACGACCAGTACACACAGACCCTCGCCTTCCCGCCCACCGGGTCGTCGAGCACGTACCGCACCGTCTCCGTCCTCGCCTCCCTGGCCAAGGGCTCCAACACCCTGACCTTCGCGGCGACTTCGGGCACAGCGCCCGATGTCGACGCCGTCGCGGTCCGCGCCCTCCCCGGAACCGACGGGACCGCGATCGTCGGCACCGGCTCCGGACGCTGCCTCGACTTCTTCAAAAGCGCCATCACCAACAACACCCAGGCCGAACTCTGGGACTGCGGCGGAGGACAGAACCAGACGTTCACCGCCACCTCGCGCGGCGAACTCGTCGTCTACGGCAACAAGTGCCTGGACGCCTACAACAGCGGGACCGCCAACGGCACCCGGGTCGTCCTGTGGGACTGCAACGGCGGCACCAACCAGAAGTGGACCGTCAACGCTGCCGGCACCATCACCAACAGAGTCTCCGGTCTGTGCCTCGACGCGTCGGGCAACGGCGCGGCGAACGGCACACCGATCGTCCTGTGGTCGTGCAACGGCGGAACGAACCAGCGGTGGAGCCGCAACTGACGGGCCGATCGGCGGCCTGAGCGGACCTCGGAAAACCCGGTGCGCGGCCCGCGCCCGGTTCCCTACACTCGCCACGGAATCACACGCCGCCCGTTCGGCGCCGCGTGTGTCGTGACGAACGAGGGGAGCCGGGCCGTGCGTTACCGCATCGCTGTCGTCGTTCCCCGGTCACAGTACGAGGTGATCCTCGTGTCTTTGCGGGCCCGGTACCGGCTGCGCGGCCGGAACCGGATGCCCGCGACGACCCTCTGACCTCCCGCCCCGCACGGTGGCGACCGGCACGCCCGGTCGCCGAACACCCTGCCTGCCGGAGGTCCTCCACCGCCTGATCACAGGCGTGTCGTCCGGGAATCGCGCCGACCCGTTTCCGGATCGTCCGAAAGGCCCTGGGCCGTGCGTACCGACCTGCACCTCCACCTCACCGACTCCCTCGCCGCCGTCCGCAACCTGGGCATCCTCGCCCATGTCGACGCCGGGAAGACCACCGTCACCGAACGGATCCTCTATCTCACCGGGACCACCCACAAACGGGGCGAGGTCCATGACGGCACCACCGTCACCGACTTCGACTCCCAGGAGCGCGACCGTGGCATCACCATCTTCGCGGCGGCCGTCAGCTGTGCCTGGGACGGCCACCGGATCAACCTGATCGACACCCCGGGCCACGTCGACTTCTCCGACGAGGTGGAACGCTCGCTCCGTGTTCTCGACGGCGCCGTCGCGGTGTTCGACGCCGTGGCGGGCGTCGAGCCGCAGAGCGAGTCGGTGTGGCGGCGGGCCGACCGGCACGGCGTTCCGCGGATCGCCTTCGTGAACAAGATGGACCGTGCCGGTGCCGACCTCGACAGCGCGGTCGCGTCGATCCGGGAACGGCTGCATCCGGCGCCGCTGGTCGTCCAGTTGCCGATCGGAACGGAGGACGCCTTCACAGGGGTGGTCGACCTGCTCCGGATGCGCGCGTCGGTGTGGGCCGACGGCGCCGAGTCGGCCGAGGAGGGCCCGGTGCCGCAGGCGTTGCTGGAGGAGGCCCGACGGCGACGCCGGCTGCTGGAGGAAGCGGTGGCGGAACTCCACCCGGTGGCCCTGGAGGAGTTCTGCGCCCGCTCCACCGTCTCCGCGGCGACCCTCTCGGCCGCACTGCGCGACCTGACCCGTACTGGTGAGGGAGTGGTGGTGCTGTGCGGTTCGGCCTACCGCAACCGTGGCATCGAACCGCTGCTGGAGGCCGTGGTGGCCTATCTGCCCTCGCCGCTCGACGTGCCGGCCGTGCGCGGCACGCACCGCGGCGCGGAACAGGAAAGGGCGGCGGACCCGGCGGCGCCGTTCGCCGGGCTGGTGTTCAAGGTGAACGCCACTGCCACCGGACGGATGACGTATGTGCGGGTCTACGCGGGCACGGTGGAGAAGGGACAGGCGGTGGTGGACGTGGGCACGGGACGCACCGAGCGGATCGCGCGGATCCTGCGGGTCCGCGCCGACCGCCACGCGGAGCTGGAGCGCGCGGTGGCCGGTGACATCGTCGCCGTGATCGGGCCGAAGTCCGCCCGGGCCGGGGCGACCCTGTGCGCCCCTGCGGCGCCGTTGCTCCTCGAACCGCCGGCGGTCGCCGATCCGGTGGTGTCCGTGGCGGTCGAGGCACGCAGGAGCACCGAGACCGACCGCTTGGTGTCGGCGCTGACGCGTCTGGCGGAGGAGGACCCCTCGCTGGTCGTCCGCACCGACCCCGAGACCGGGCAGACGCTGCTGTCGGGCATGGGAGAACTGCATCTGGAGGTGGCGGTGGAGAAGATCCGGCGCGCCCACGGACTCGACGTCGCCGTCGGGCGGCCGAGGGTGGCCTATCGCGAGACGGTGGCCCGCGGGGTGTCGGGCCTGGTGTACCGGCATGTCAAACAGGACGGCGGTGCCGGGCAGTTCGCCCATGTGGTCCTCGACGTGGAGCCGCTGGGGTCCGCCCCGGGCGGCGCCGACGGGAGTCCGGCGGGCTTCGTGTTCCGTTCGACCGTCGTCGGCGGCCGGGTACCGCAGGAGTACGTCCGTGCCGTGGAGGCCGGCTGCCGGGACGCGCTCGCCGAGGGTCCCCTCGGCGGTCATCCGGTGACCGGGGTGAGCGTCACCCTCACCGACGGTGCGACCCACGCCAAGGACTCCTCGGAGATGGCGTTCCGCACGGCCGGCCGGTTCGGGCTGCGTGAGGCGCTGCGCGCCAGTGCCATGCTCCTGCTGGAACCGGTGGTCGAGGTCACCGTCACCGTGCCCGAGGACGCGGTGGGCGGGGTGCTCGGCGACCTCGCGGCCCGGCGCGGCCGGGTCTCGGGCTCGCTCACCCGGGTGGGTACGACGGTGATCACCGCCACCGTGCCGCTGGCCGAACTCTTCGGCTACGCGACCCGGTTGCGCAGCCGGACGCAGGGACGGGGTGTCTTCACCACCCGGCCCACCGGCCTCGCACCGGCGCCCTCGCAAGGGGCACCGACCCGGTAGCCGCGTGCGGACCCGCTCCTGAAGACGGCCCCGCCCTCATGGGCGGGGCCGTCGTCATTCTCGCCCGCGGCGGGGGCCTCGCCGAGGGGGGAAGCCGCCGTCCGTGACCTCAACGCCGCCGGCGGGCCCGGGCCTCGCGGGGCGGACGGACGAACTGGAGCTCCAGCGCGACCGGTGGCGCGGCGACGCCCGGCCCCCCGGCGGCGGCCCACGCCAGCAGCTCGTCCGTGCAGTCGTCATCCATGGCGAAACCGATCCAGGTCGGCCGGCCGCCGCCGCGCCTGCCCTCGCCCGACGGCTGCACCACGATCACGTTCGCCTGGTCGCAGGGCCCGAGGCAATCCGTCGTCCGTACGGCGAAGCGTCCCCCGGACGCCTCGGCGCCGGCCCGCAACCGCTCCAGCTGCCAGGCGTGATCGCTGTCCGGGAACTTCCGGGGATCGCCGCAACAGCAGCCTCGGCAGACGACGAGGGTGCACGGCCGCGAACGGGCGGCACCGATCGCCGCCGTACGGACACGGTCGCGCGGGGCGTCGACGGGCACTGGACGAGACCTTTCACGAGGGGATCGAGCGGTCCCGCACGCGATTCCTCCCGGGCGGGGTGACCGGCGCACGGGGACGCGATGCCCCGGACGCCGATGATCACCGTACGAGACGCGCCCCGCGCGCCGGCCGCCGCCCCGTGCGTGGAACGCTCAGCCCATCTGGTCCTCGTCCGAGAGGTGTTCGACCGTCCTGCCGGTCCCCGTGAACGTCCGGGTCACATGGCCCGAGGAGTACACCCACAGGATGCGCAGCGGGCCGTCGCCGATGTTCCTGAAGAGATGGGGGACGGGGGAGGGGACGTAGGTGGTGTACAACCACGCCGTCGCGCACCTGCGCCGCACTCTCGGACAGAAGGAAGCAGCATGAGCAGCCTCACCCTCGACGCCGCCGAAGAGATCGTCGGCGCCGCTCTGAAGCGCGCCCAGGCGCTCGGGAAGGCGGTGAGCGTCGCCGTGGTGGACGCGGGCGGGTTCGTCATCAGCGTCCGCCGTTCCGACGGCGCGCGTCCCCTCACCCCGGACATCGCCCGCGCCAAGGCGTACACCGCGGCCGTGATGCAGCGCCCCGGCAAGATGCTGAAGAAGTGGCAGGAGAGCCAGCCGGTCTTCTTCTCCCAGCTCTCCCAACTGCCCGGCGCGGCCCTGCCCATCATGGCCGCCGAGGGAAGTGTCACGATCAAGAAGGACGGCGAGATCATCGGCGGACTGGGCATCGCGGGCGGCACCGCGGACGAGGACCAGCAGGTCGCCGACGACGTCCTCGCGTCCCTCGGCTACGAACTGGAGTTCGCCGCCTGGGGCGTCGCCGGCACCGCGGCCGACGACGCCGGAAGGCCCGAGAACTCCGAGCAGCCCGAGCGCTCCGAGCAGCCCGAGCAGACCGAGAAGGGTGCCTGAACCATGGCGGACACGTTCAACTACCGCATCGACCACCACGGCAGCCTGGTCCGCCCCGTCACCCTCACCGCCCCGGGCGACGACCCAGGTTCGCTGGACGAAGCGGTCGCCGAGGCGGTGGCCCTCCAGCGGAAGGTGCGCTCGACGGTCGTCACCGACGGCGACTTCCCCCGCGAGGACTTCCGAGGAGCCGTCCTCGGCACCGTCTCCGGCTTCCGCCGGACAGAGGACACGGGGCCCGACGGACTGTCCCGCTGGGTGGCCGAGTCCATGCCCAAGGCCAACGGCCCGCTGCTGGCCGACCGGGTGGCCCGGCTCGCCGAGCTGACGGTGATCGCCCCCAAGGCGTCCCTGCCCTCTCCGGCCTACCTCGCCGCGACCACCTTCGACCCCGGCCTCGCGGCCTCCGGCGGTCCGGCCTCGGCCCGTGAACTCGGCGAGGCCCTGGCGGAGATCATCCAGGCGGAGATCGCCCTGCTCGTCTCCCGTGGCGTCCGCCTGATCCAGTTGAACAACCCCCTGCTCCTCGGTCACCTCGCCTCCGACCCGGCCGCCCCCGGCGCGCTGTCCTTCGAGGACGCGCTCGCCGTGGAGGCCATGGCGGTACGCCTGGAGGAACGGCCCGAGGGTGTACGGATCGGTGTCAGCCCCGGCTGGGAGGCACCGGCCGCGGTGGACAGGGCCAGGGCCGAGCGGCTGTACGGCGAGGTCCCCGCGGACCGCTGGATCCTCCCGTACGACCGGGGGACGGCGGGCGAGACCGACCTGCTCAGGGCCTTGCCCGAGGACCGGGACGCGTGCCTCGGGGTCGTGGACGCGACCACGCCCGAGCTGGAGGAGATCGACATGGTGCTGGCGCGCATCGACGCTGCTGCCGAGATCAAGGACATCGAGGACATGGCCCTCGCGCCGTCCCGCGGCTTCGCCGACGTGGCGGCCCGGCCGCTGCTCGGCGCGGAGGACCAGCGCCGCAAGCTGGTCCTGGTGGAGACACTCGCCCGCTACTGCTGGGGCAACGAGTTCTGACCGTCGGCCGACGCCGGCCGGGAGACGCGGACCGCCTCCCGGCCGACGGCTCGGAGTACGTCGGACGGCGCGTCGGGCCTTCTGCCGGCCGACGGCTCGGAGCAGGTCCGTGAGCGCGCCGAGCCGCCCGCCTGCCGACGGCTCGGCGCACGCCGGGGAGGCGCCTCCCGGTCTTCCGGCCGACCGCTCAGAGGACCTCGGCGAACGTCACCGTGCGTTCCGTCAGCAGGGGCAGCACACACCCCACGATGAACTCCGTGAAGTGGTCCGCCGCCCTGTGCGCCTCGAAACCCGCGCGATCCGTGTACCGCTCGTAGAGCACGAACGAGCCCGTCCGGTCCGCCTCCGCGTGGACCTCGTAGGCGAGGTTCGCGGGCTCGGTGGGCGTCAGTTCGCGCATCTTCAGCAGCGCGGCGCGCACGGTGGCCTCGTCGGCGGGTGCGCACCGGTAGTGGGCGACGACTGCGAAAGCCATGTCTTTCCTCCGGATGGGGTTGTGCTGTCGGGCCCGCCGATTCCAGCACGAATCCCCTGATGGGCGGCCCGCGCGGAGCGAAAGCAATGTCTGCCGCCGCGGGGGTGGACGGCCCCGCCTCCCCTCGTGTGTTGTCGTTGCGGCCCTAGGGCCGTCCCATCCGGTTGACCGCGGCCCCGCACCGCGGCGGACGAGAGAAGTGATCTTGATGCGTACCCTGGAAACCCTCTCCGGTGGGGAGTGGGTGGCGACCGGCGAGTGGATCGAGGTCCACGACCCCGCGGATCTGCGTACCCCCGTGGCCCGCGTTCCCGCACTGAGCGCCGCCGACGTCACCGACGCCTACGACCACGCCGAACAGGGCTTCGCCGTCTGGAAGCGCACCAGCCCCTTCGGACGCGCCCGGATCATGACCGACGCGGCCCGGCTGCTGCGCGAGCGCGTCGCCGGGATCGCCGAGGACCTCAGCACCGAGATGGGCAAGACCCGCGCCGAGGCGACCGGCGAGACCCTCAAGGCCGCCGACTTCCTGGAGTACTACGCGGGCATCGCCCGCCAGGGCTACGGCACGCTGGTGCACGACGTACGCCCCGACACCCGCACCCACCACCAGCGCGAGCCGATCGGCGTCGTCCTCGCCATCACGCCCTGGAACGACCCGCTGATCACCCCGGCCCGCAAGCTCGCCCCGTGCCTCGCGGCGGGCAACGCGGCGATCCTCAAGCCGGCCACCGACACCCCGCAGGCCGCCCTGCACTTCGCCCGCGCCCTGCACGACGCCGGGCTGCCCGCGGGCGTCCTCAACGTGGTCACCGGACGCGGCTCGCAGATCTCCGACGCACTGCTCCGCGACCCACGCCTCTCCGCCCTCACCTTCACCGGAAGCAACGAGGTCGGCGAGAGCCTGCGGGCAGCGCTCGCCCGTACAGGCGTCCGCTTCCAGGGCGAACTGGGCGGCAAGAACGCCACCGTGGTCCTCGCCGACGCCGATCTGCACGCCGCCGCCCAGGCCGTGGCCGCCGCGGCCTTCGCCCAGGCGGGACAGCGCTGCACGGCCACCAGCCGGGTCATCGTCGAGCGCCCCGTGTACGCGGAGTTCACCGCGCTGCTGCTCGCCGAGACGGCGGCGCTGCGCGTCGGACCGGGACTCGCCGCGGACACCACGATGGGGCCGCTGGTCAGCGCCCGGCAGCGCGACAGCGTCCTCTCCGACATCGAGCGCGCCGTGAAGCAGGGCGCCACGGTCCTCGCCGGCGGCGACCGGCCCACGGACGAGGCGCTGAGCCACGGCTGCTACGTCAACCCGACCGTGCTCGGCGAGGTGACCCCGGAGCTCGACATCTGGCGCGAGGAGGTGTTCGGGCCGGTCGTCGCGCTGTGCGCGGTGGACTCCTTCGACGAGGCGGTCGAGGCGGTCAACGACTCCGTCTTCGGTCTCGCCGCCGCCGTGTTCACCCAGGACCTCGGCGCGGCCCATCGGTTCGCGGACCAGGCCGAGTGCGGGCAGATCGCGGTGAACACCACCACCTCGGGCTGGGACGTCCACCACCCCTTCGGCGGCTTCCGGGACTCCGGGTCGCCGTTCAAGGAGCAGGGCGAGGAAGGGCTGCGCTTCTATACCCGGGTCAAGACTGTCGCCATCCACTTCGGTGTCTGACACGGCACCGAACGACGAAAAGGAGGAAGCCGATGGCTGACGAGACGATCGGCATCGTCGGCGCCGGCATCGTGGGCCTGGCCACGGGCCGGGAGATCGCCCTGCGCCGCCCGGGCACACGGGTCGTCGTGCTGGAGAAGGAACAGGAGGTCGCCGTCCACCAGACCGGGCACAACTCCGGCGTGGTGCACGCCGGCATCTACTACACGCCCGGCAGCCTCAAGGCCCGGCTGTGCACCAAGGGCATGGCGATGATCCGCGCGTACTGCCAGGAGCGGCGACTGCCCTACGACGAGTGCGGCAAGCTCGTCGTCGCCGTCACGGACGACGAAGTGCCGCGCCTGGAGGCCCTGTACGCCAAGTCCCTGGAGAACAGGGTGCCCGGCCTGCGCCGGGTCGGCGCGGGCGAGATCCACGAGATAGAGCCGTACGCCGTGGGCCTGGCGGCGCTGCACTCCCCGCGCACCGCCATCACCGACTACACCGCTGTCGCCCGGTCCTTCGCCCGGGACATCGTGGAGTCCGGCGGAGAGGTACGCCTCGGCTTCCCGGTCACCCGCGTCACCCGGCTGACCGGCGGCGGCATCGAGGTGGCCTCCGCCGCCGAAACGCTGCGGGTCGACCGCCTCGTCCTCTGCGCGGGACTCCAGAGCGACAGCGTGGCCCGGCTCGCCGACGACGGGGACGAGCCGCGCATCATCCCCTTCCGCGGCGAGTACATGAAGGTCTCGCCGAGCAGGGCCCACATGGTCCGCGGCCTCATCTACCCCGTGCCCGACCCGCGTTACCCCTTCCTAGGCGTCCACTACACCCGCCGCGTGAACGGCGACGTCGAGGTCGGCCCCAACGCCGTCCTCGCCCTCTCCCGTGAGGGCTACCGCCGCTCGGACATCGACCTGCGCGAACTCGCCCGCATCGCCCGCTTCCCCGGCATGTGGCGGCTGGCCGGGCGGCACTGGCGCACCGGCATCAAGGAGATGCACGGCTCCCTGTCGGTGGACGCCTACATGAAGGCCGCCAAGGCGTACGTCCCCGCCATCCACCCAGGTGACGTGGTGCGCGTCGGAGCCGGCGTACGCGCCCAGGCACTCGGCAGGGACGGCTCGTTGGTGGACGATTTCGTCATCCGTCAAGTCGGTGCGGTCACCGCCGTACGCAACGCGCCCTCGCCCGCGGCGACTTCCTCGATGGCGATCGCGGAACACATCGCGGACACCGTCTTCGGCGACATCCGCGCAACCTGAACATGCCCTGCGTGCAGGGGACTTTCGCGCAAGAACTGCTTGCACTCCCAGCCCTCGGCAAAGGCCTTCCGCCGACCTAGCGTTCCATCCGCACCACCTCACCACCCCCTTCGCAGAGAAACGGCAGATGACATGTTCGTTGTCGACACCCAGATCCACATCTGGAAGGAAGAGACCCCGGACCGCCCCTGGGTCCCGGGCGCACGGGAGCGCATCCGCCTCAACGGACACCGGGAGGACCCCTTCTCCTACGAGGAGGCCCTCGAGCTGATGGACGAGGCCGGCGTCAACCGGGCGCTGATTCTGCCCCCGTCGTGGGAGGGCAACCGCATCGACTACGCCCTCGAAGCCTGCGAGGCCCACCCGGACCGTTTCGGCATCATGGCCCGCGTTCCCCAGGACAACGCCGTCGAAGGCACCGCGATGCTGAAGGACTTCCAAGATCCGGCAGGCCCGGGCGAGCGGAACCCCGCTGCCCGAGGGCGCCGCCGCCACCGAGGACGGCACCCCCACCACCGACCCGGACCAGGCCGTGATGCCACTGCCGCTGGGCGGCGCCAAGGGGTCCGGCATGTCGCTCGCCTTCGAGCTGCTGACCAGCGTGCTCGTCGGAGCGCCCATCTTCGCCGCCTTCCACTCCGACGATCCCGCGGGACGCAAGCACCGCCAGAACGCCCTGCTGATCGCCATCGACCCGGCGGCCTTCGGCGACCCGGCAGCGTTCACCGCGGCGGTCGACGCCACACTCACCACCCTCAAGGCGCTGACCCCGGCGGACGGTGCGCAGGGGGTGTTCTATCCGGGCGAGCGCAGCGCCTCGGTGGCGGAGCGGCGCGCGGGGGAGGGGGTGCCCGTGGCGGCCAAGGTGTGGCGCGAACTCATGGAGAACGCGGACAGGTTGGGCATCTCACCGCCCCAGGTCAGCGCCTAGTCCCCGGCGCGAGCTCCACGAAGGGGCATGGAGGACCGGACGGCCGGGGTTCCCGCGACAACGAGACCCCCGGCCTCCCGTCCGGGGCGCCACCTGCCCGTGACGCAGCCCGGTCCCGTGGTGTCCCGCCGTCCGCGACACCACCCCGCCGACGGAGCCCTCGCGAGCCGGAGTCGGCGACCGGGTCCCGAGGCCAGTCGGCCTCGCCCGCCCCGGTGCCGACGGTCTGCCGCACATCCCGTGCGATGACGGCACAGATCTCCCGGGCCCGGTCGGCGTCCGTGCCGTCGTATCCGTGGTCCGCCTTCGGCACGTCGACGTGGTCCACCAGCGCGCCCGCCTTCCGCAGCCGTCCCGCGTAGCGTTCGCCCTCCGGTCCGAGGAGGTCGAACTCCGCGGTGACGAGGAGGGCGGGCGCGCTGCCGTTCAGGTCCCCGGTGTCGGACGGACGGGCCGGCGACACCCGCGGGTCGGAACGATCGCGCGGCGGGGACCCGGCGGCGAGGGAGGCCACCGCCGGACGGGCGAGGAGAGACGTACGGGTCCGTCCGTCGGGCGCCCTCGGACGCTACTGGAAGGGGCAGCCGGGGTTGGGGGCGTCCTCGGAGAGGGGCGAGCCGTGCGGCAGTACATAGAGGACGTCCAGGACCAGCGGCTTCGAGCCGAGGTTGCGTCCGATGTGGACGTTCGTGGGGCCGGGAGACTCGGTGAGGGAGTCGCCGGCCCGGTAGCGGCCGTCGCGCGCGCACCTCGAGTCGAAGTGGCTGAGGGTGCCCTGCTTGACGTATGCGTACAGCGGGCCGTCGTGGTAGTGCCAGCCGGTCGCCTGGCCGGGCGGGACGGTGATCTTCCGGAGGATGTAGTCGGTGCCGCCGACGGTGCTCTGCGCGATGACCCTGCCACGGACCCCGGGGCCCGGGGGAGTCGCGTGAGCGGGAAGGGCGACGAGGGACAGACACAGGGCCGCGGCCCCTGCCGACCCGGTGCGGAGCGAGGCGCGCATTCGGTAAGTCCCTTCGCTCGAAGGTGAGTTGACGTTCCGTTCTGGAGTGTGGCGCAGCCGCGCCCGGGAGTCCCGGGCTTCGGTGGGATCGGTGCACGCAGAGGAGTGGGCCGCCGCCGGACCGTCGGCCGAGGCGGTCGCAGTTCATGGTGAGGCCGCCACCCACGCCCCACAACCCGGTGGCCGCGGGGGTGTCGTTCGGGCACCGCAACCCGGCGGCCGGGCGTGTCACCCGAGCGCCGCACGGTGGTGTCCGGGAGTTTCCTCCAGGGACCGCACCGCGGCGGCAGTGAAGGAAGCGGCGCCCGACCGGCGGTCCCGGGTGTGCCTGTCGGAGCCCGAAGCGTGTCGGCAACATACCGAACAAAATTGTTGACAATCTTGTTGGTCTAGATTTACGTTCGACAGGCACTCACTCAGGGAGGGCAGCAATGCAGAAGGAAGCCCGTCCAGGCACCGGCGAGCAGGCCAAGCAGCACGCGTTGGTGCAGCTGCGGCAGGCGATTCTGCGCGGAGAGATGGCACCGGCCCAGCGGCTGGTGGAGAACGAACTCGCCGAGCAGTTCGGTGTCACCCGGGCCAGCGCCCGCGCGGCGCTGATCGAGCTGGAATCGGAGGGACTGGTCGAGCGGATCCGCAACCGCGGGTCGCGCGTCCGGGTGGTGACCGTGGAGGAAGCGGTCGCCATCACCGAGTGCCGTATGGCACTCGAAAGCCTCTGCGCCGCCAAGGCGGCCGCCCTGGCCACCGACGACCAGCTCGCCGAACTGGCGGACCTGGGCGCGGCCATGTCGAAAGCGGTCGCCGACGGCGAACCGGTGACCTACTCCGAGCTGAACCACGAAGTACACGCCCGGATCAGGGAGTTCTCCGGCCAGCAGACGGCCGTGGGACTCCTGGAGCGGCTCAACGCCCAACTGGTGCGCCACCGGTTCCAGTTGGCGTTGCGACCCGGTCGTGCGCAGCAGTCCCTGAGTGAACACCTGGCCATGATCGAAGCGATCAGGGCCAGGGACCCGCAGGCGGCCGAAGCGGCCGTCCGCGCTCACCTCGGCAGTGTGATCGAAGCGCTGCGCGACTGACGTGTCGCGCGGCGACGCGCGGTACGACGGACAGCCGAGGCGGGCGCGCACCTGTCCACCAAGGAGATTGCTGCAATGACGCACGGCAACGCGCCCGCCGCCCCCGAACCCTCGGACCCGCCCGAGCGAGAGGGGCGCTCAGCACGGTCGACCCTGGTCGTCACCGCGCACGCCGGAGACTTCGTGTGGCGGGCCGGGGGAGCCATCGCCCTGGCCGCCTCCCGGGGCGAGAAGGTCACCATCGCCTGTCTGACCTTCGGCGAGCGCGGTGAGTCCGCCAAGGCCTGGCGCGAGGGAAAGAAGCTCGACGAGATCAAGGCGATACGCCGCGAGGAGGCCGAGAAGGCCGCCGCCACGCTCGGCGCCGAGGTCCGCTTCTTCGACGCGGGCGACTACCCGCTGACCGCCACGGCCGAGCTCAACGACCGGCTGGTGACGGTCTATCGCGAGACCCAGCCGGACGTCGTGCTCACGCACCCGACCGAGGACCCGTACAACGGCGACCACCCGGCCGCCAACCGCATGGCGCTCGAGGCCCGTGTCCTCGCCCAGGCCATCGGCTATCCCGGCGAGGGCGAGATCATCGGCGCCCCGCCCGTCTTCTACTTCGAACCCCACCAGCCCGAGATGAGCGGCTTCAGGCCCGAGGTGCTCCTCGACATCACCGAGGTGTGGGAGACCAAGCGCAAGGCGATGGAGTGCCTCGGCGCCCAGCAGCATCTGTGGGACTACTACACCGACCTCGCCGTGCGCCGCGGGGTGCAGCTCAAGCGCAACGCCGGTCCCAATCTGGGCCTGGCCCACAAGACCATGGCCGAGGCGTTCATGCGTCCCTACCCGCAGATCGCGAAGGAGCTGGCATGAGCGGCGTGATCGTCACCGGCCCGCCCAAGGCGGACGCGAAGGACGTCGAGGCGATCGCCGGATACGGCACCGCGACCGTGCACGAGGCGATGGGCCGCACCGGCCTGCTCGGTACGCGTCTGCGCCCCATCCAGCAGGGCACCCGTGTCGCGGGCACCGCGGTCACGGTCCTGTCCTGGCCCGGCGACAACCTCATGATCCACGCCGCCGTCGAGCAGTGCGGCGAGGGCGACATCCTGGTGGTCACCACCACCTCGCCGTCCACCGACGGCATGTTCGGGGAGCTGTTCGCCACCGCGCTGCACCGGCGCGGCGTGCGCGGTCTGGTCATCGACGCCGGTATCCGGGACACCGCCGAACTGCGCGAGATGGGCTTTCCCGCCTGGTCCGCCGCGGTCAGCCCGCAGGGCACCGTGAAGGCGACCGGCGGTTCCGTCAACGTACCGGTGGTCCTCGGCGGCCAGATCGTCCGGCCCGGCGACGTGATCCTCGCCGACGACGACGGCGTGGTGTGTGTGCCGCGCGAGGACGCCCGCCGGGTCGCCGAGGCGTCCGAGGCCCGCGAGCGGAAGGAGGCGCTGGCCCGCGCCGCCTTCCTCGAAGGCGAACTCGGCCTGGACCGCTACGGATTGCGCGAGACCCTCGTACGCCTGGGCGTGACGTACACGTCGTACGACGAGTACGTACGGGACGGAGCCGCGCCGTGAGCGGGCCCGACGAGGTGCGCTGCATGCTCCTGCGCGGCGGTACCTCCAAGGGTGCCTACTTCCTGGCCGAGGACCTGCCCGCCGACGCCGCCGAACGCGACGACCTCCTGCTGCGCGTGATGGGCAGCCCCGACCCGCGTCAGATCGACGGCCTGGGCGGCGCCCACCCGCTGACCAGCAAGGTGGCCGTGATCTCGGTCTCCGCGGACCCCGCGGCCGACGTCGACTACCTGTTCCTCCAAGTCGCCGTCGACCGGGCGGAAGTGTCGGACCGTCAGAACTGCGGCAACATCCTCGCCGGGGTCGGGCCGTTCGCCGTCGAACGCGGACTGGTCGAGCCCGGGGAGGGGCGCACCTCGGTACGCGTCCGCATGGTCAACTCCGGGGACCTCGCGGTCGCGTGCTTCCCCACCGAGGGCGGGCGCGTGGTCTACACGGGCTCCGCCGGGATCTCCGGGGTGCCCGGGACCGCCGCTCCGGTGGTGATCGAGTTCCCGCGGGGGAGCAGCCCGCTGCTGCCCACCGGCCACGCCTGGGACATCGTCGCCGACACCCCGGTGACCTGCGTGGACAACGGCATGCCGACCGTGCTGATCGCCGCGTCCTCGCTGGGTGTCACCGGGTACGAGGCCCCCAAGGACCTGGAGGAGGATCTGACGCTGGCCGACCGGCTCCGCGAGATCCGCCTGGAGGCGGGCAAGCGGATGGGTCTCGGGGACGTCGAGAACGCCACCGTGCCCAAGCTGACCCTGCTCGCGCCGCCACGGGACGGCGGTGCCGTCATGACCCGCACCTTCATCCCGGTGCGCTGCCACACCTCCATCGGCGTCCTGGGCGCCGCCGGCGTCGCCGCCGGGCTGCGCGTGGAGGGCGGTGTCGGGCACACCGTGGCCCGCCCGCCCGAACACGGGGACCGGCTGCGCATCGAACACCCCACCGGATTCCTCGACATCGAAGCCGGTGTCGAGTACGGCCCCGGGGGCGCCGCGCCCGTGGCCCGGCGCACAGCCGTCGTCCGCACCGCACGCAAGATCTTCGACGGCACGGTCTTCCCCCGGCCGGCCGGAGCCGCACTTCAACCCTGAGGAGGCCCCCCATGGCCCCGCCGCTCGGCGACATCGCCCACCTCGGGCACGTCGAACTGCTCACCCCCGACCTGGACGCCAGCGTCCGGTTCTTCACGGACTACCTCGGCCTGACCGAGAACGGCCGTTCCGGGGACTCCGTCTATCTGCGGACCTGGGACGACTACGAGCACCACAGCCTGACCCTCACCGCCCATACGACCTCGGGCATCCGCCGCACCGCCCTGCGCGCCTCCAGCGAGGAGGCCCTCCAGCGCCGGGTCAAGGAGATCGAGAGCGCCGGCCGCGAGGGCCGCTGGGTGAACGACGAGCCGGGTCTCGGCCCGGTCTACGTCACCACCGACCCCGACGGTCACGAACTCGCCCTGTACTGGGAGAGCGAGTGGTATCAGGCGCCGGACCATCTCAAGCCCGGTCTGAAGAACCAGCCGCAGGCCAAGCCCGGCCACGGGGTCGGCGTACGACGCCTGGACCACGTGAACTTCCTCGCCTCCGACGTCGCCTCCAACGGAGACTTCGTCCGTGACGCGCTCGGGGCCCGCCCGACCGAGCAGATCCAGCTCGACAGCGGCAGGATCGCCGCCCAGTGGCTGACCTTCAGCAGCAAGTCGTACGACATCGTGTACACGGAGGACTGGACGGGTTCGAGCGGGCGCCTGCACCACATCGCGTTCGCCACGGACACCCGCGAGGACATCCTGCGCGCCGCCGACCTCGCCATCGACACCGGTGTGTTCATCGAGACCGGCCCGCACAAGCACGCCATCCAGCAGACGTTCTTCCTGTACGTCTACGAACCCGGCGGCAACCGCATCGAGCTGTGCAACCCGCTCACCCGACTCGTCCTCGCCCCCGACTGGCCCCTGGTCACGTGGACCGAGAACGAGCGGAAGAAGGGCCAGGCCTGGGGTCTCAAGACCATCGAGTCCTTCCACACCCATGGCACGCCGCCGATCGGCTGACCGGCCCCCTCGGCGGCCGACCGTCGGCTGATCAACGCCCGCGGCCGCCGTGTGCCGGCAGGCCCAGGCCTGTGCCGGGTCCCGTCGGCTCGCCCCCCCCGTGACGGCTCCCCATCGGCCGGAGCGCGGGTCACCGCTGCCCGTCGGCCGATCGGCCGAGCGGCGAGTTCCAGCCGGCACGCGGATGCGGGCGGCACCGGACCGGGTGCCGCCCGCACCCCTTTTCACCTGCTTCTCAGGCTCCTGTGGGACCGTCCCGGAGGGTGGCCGGATTGTTTCGTGGATTGTTGACAAAAGCGTTGACACTCTGCGAGTTCACTCCTTAGCGTCTGTCGCACCATCGGGTCAGCCGCACGAGCCGCGTCGACCCGCATCCCCGATCCCCTTCCAGGGCCCACGCCTCCTGGACGAGAGGAAACAACGATGTCCTCCTCCCTCGCCCTGCCCGCTCGCGGCGGCGGCAGACTGGCCGCGACAGTCGTCGGCCTCTGCTGGCTGGTCGTCCTCTTCGACGGCCTCGACATGTTCATCTACGGCTCCGTGCTGCCGCACATGCTGGAGACGAAGGCACTCGGCATCGACCCCGGCAAGGCCGGCGACGTCGGCTCCTACGCCACCTTCGGCATGCTGATCGGCGCCCTGTCCTCCGGCACCGTCAGTGACTGGGTCGGCCGCAAGAAGACGATCGTCTGGTCGACCGCCGTGTTCTCGCTCGCCTCGGCGGTCTGCGCCTCCGCCTCGAGCCTGGGCGTCTTCAGCCTCGGCCGCTTCCTGGCGGGCCTCGGCCTCGGCGGCCTGCTGCCGAGCGCGATCACCATGGTCACCGAGTACGCCCCGCGGGGCCGTCGAGCCCTGATCGTGGGCTCGCTGATGACCGCCCACCAGGCCGGCGGCATCGTCGCCGGATTCGTGGCGCTCGGGACGGGCGACTGGCGTGTCTCCTTCTGGATCTGTGTGCTGCCGCTGTTCATCGGGGTGCCGCTGGCGGCCAGGTTCCTGCCGGAGTCGATGGCCTTCCTGCAGGCCAAGGGCCGTACCGAGGAGGCCCGGGTGCTCGCCGACCGCTACGGCGTCGACCTCGCCGCCCGCGCCGAGAAGCGCCAGGCCGCGGCCGACCGCTTCAGCGCCCTCACCGACCTGTTCCGCGGTGGCCGGTGGGCCCAGACCCTGCTCTTCTGGATCGCGTCCTTCGGCGGTCTCCTGCTCGTCTACGGCGTATCGCAGTGGCTGCCCTCGCTGATGAAGGCCAACGGCTACAACCTCGGGTCCTCGATCGGCTTCGTCATCGTCATCAACCTCGGCGGCATCGTCGGCATGCTGGTCGGCGGCCGCCTCACCGACAAGTTCGGCGGCTCGCTCATCTCCGCCATCTGGTTCGGCGCCACCGCCGTCGGGATCTACTCCCTCAGCTTCAAGATGCCGCTGCCCCTCACCTACACCGTCGTCTTCCTGACCGGCATGTTCCTCTTCAGCGCCCAGGCGATGATCTACGCCACCGTGGCGCACCGCTCCGAGGACGACAACCGCGCCACCGCGGTCGGCTGGACCTCGGGCATGGGCCGCTTCGGCGCCGTCTTCGGTCCCTGGCTCGGCGGCCAGCTGCTCGCCACCGGCTCGACCACCGCGGGCTTCACCGCCTTCGCCCTCGCGGGCGTCTTCTCCCTGGTGTTCGTCAGCCTGACCGGCCTGCGCCGCGTCCAGGTGGCGCCCCCGAGCCCCGTGCAGCACCAGGAGCTGACCGCCACCGGCTGATCGGGGCGACATGGAACCGGCGCCCGGGCGGGGCCTGATGAAGGGTCCGCCCGGGCGCTCTCGTGTCCGGGGCCGCGGCGGCCGGGCGGGGGCACCCGTCACGGCGGGCGCCGCCGCCCGGCCCCCGGTGACCGCCCCGACCGCCGAAGGGCCACTTATTCCCGTTGCCCCGTTCGTCCAGGGGTGCTGGAGTGAGCCCATGGATCACGTTGCGGTACTCGCCCTGTTCGACCGGGACATGCGGGAAGGCGCGCGGCCCGACGCGCCGGGCGCCCGGGTGGAGCGTGTCGACAAGGTGGTGCGCCAGGTCGGGGCCGACAAGGGCTGGAACGGCGTGCTCTGGTCCGACCTGGACGAGACGAACGCCGACGCGGCCATCGCCGGGCAGGTGCGGTTCTTCTCCGGGCTCGGGGGAGGCTTCGAGTGGAAGCTGTACGGCCACGACCGGCCGGAGGACCTGGGGCAGCGGCTGCGGGCGGCGGGCTTCACCGCCCAGCCCGAGGAGACACTGATGATCGCCGAGCTGGGTGATCTGACCCTCGACGCCGAACCTCCCGAGGGCGTACGGCTGCTGCCGGTCACCGACCGCGCGGGCGTCGACCTCGTGGCCGACGTCCACGAGCAGGCCTTCGGCGGGGACAGCACCCGTCTGCGCCACCAACTGCTCGCCCAGCTCACGGGCGACACGGTCGTCGCCGTCGTGGCCCTCGCCGGCGACGTCCCCGTCAGCGCGGCCCGCATGGAACTCCTGCCGGGCGCCCGGTTCGCCGGACTGTGGGGCGGCGGCACCGTCGAGGCCTGGCGCGGCCGCGGCATCTACCGCGCCCTCGTCGCCCACCGCGCCCGTGTCGCCGCCGACCGCGGCTACCGCTACGTCCAGGTCGACGCCTCCAGCCAGAGCCGCCCCGTCCTCGCCCGGCTGGGCTTCCATCCCCTCACCACGACGACACCGTACTTCTACGAGGAGTGACGCCCGTCCCCGTCCGAGCGCAGCGGCCGGGGACGATGTCACATCCGCGCACACGCCATCCGTCGCATCGGCATGACGACGAACCAGAGCATTCTCCTGGCCGGCGCGAGCGGTGTTCTCGGCCGGCACATCACCCGGGCCCTGACAGAAGCGGGCCACCGGGTCACGGGTCTCGGCCGGAGCCCCGCCAACGACATCCAGGCCGATCTGATGGACCGCGACGCGCTGCTGCGGGCCGTCGACGGACAGCACTACGACACGGTCGTCCTGGCCGCGACCGCCCTGCGCAAGCCGCCCCTGCGCCACCGCGACATGCACGCGACCGACGCCCTGCGCACCGACGGCACCGCCCACCTCGTCGAGGCCGCGCGGGCCACCGGCGCACGCCGGCTGGTCGCCGAGTCGATGGTCTTCGGGTACGGATTCGGTGACCACGGGGACCATGTCGTCACCGAGGCCGACACCTTCGGGCCGCAAGGAGCCACGCCGCAACTGGAACGGCACATCGCGGCCATGCGCACCAAGGAGCGGCTCACCTTCGAGGCCACCGGCCTGGAGGGAGTCGCGCTCCGCTTCGGGCTCTTCTACGGCGCGGGCGGCACCGACGCCCTGCTGCCCATGCTGCGCAGGCGGCAGCTCCCCGTCGCCGACGACCACGGGCGGGTCCTGCCCTGGGTGGACCTCGCCGACGCGGCGCGCGCGGTGGCCGCCGCCGTGGAGCACGGCCGTCCCGGGGAGGCGTACAACGTGGCCGACCGGACCCCGCTGGGCTTCGCGGCCCATGTCCGGGCCGTGGCCCAGGAGTTCGGCCTGCCGAAGCCGATGACCGTACCGCTGTGGATGATGAGGCCCATGGCGTACGCGCACGTGATGATGCGGACGACGCTGCGGGTCTCCTCGGCGAAGGCGGAACGGGAGCTGGGCTGGACACCCGCGCACCCGTCCGCCTACGACGGTCTCGCCGCGTTGAAGGCGGCCGCCTGACTCCGGCGGCCTCCGGCAGGCCGCCCGATCCCGACCGGGGCCTCCGGCGGACGCCGTCGGGACCGCGAAGTCCGGGCACCCCGCCGCGACCGGGCTCGGACTCCACGCCCCCGGCACGCGTCCTGGCGAACGTGCCTCAGAGATCCATCCGGTACTCCACCTCACGGTGGGTGGGCCGGTAGCCGAGGGTGTCGTTGATGGCGATCATCGGCGCGTTGCTCTCGGCCGTGTCCGTCAACAGGCCTTCGAGCGCCGGGTACCGCAGTCGGGCCAGGCGGATCGACTCGGCCTTCATCCACAGCCCGAGGCCGTGGCCGCGGTGCTCGGGCAGGACTCCCGTTCCGTAGTGCTGGGCGTCGCCCCGGCCGTCGCCCGGCACGACGAGTTCCGAGAAGCCGGCGATCGAGCCGTCCGAGCGGTCCACCACGGCCACGGTGTGGAGCGCGTCGCCCCGCTTGAGAACGACCTCGGCCACCGCCACGACCCGCTCCACGTCCCAGACGTCGATCCCGTGATCGCTGTCTTCCATCGGCATGTCGTCCATGGCCCGCCGGGAATCGGCGTAGGTCTGCGCGAGCTCGGTCGGCACGACTCCGTCCCAGTGCGTCAACGCGTAACCCTGGTGCGGTCGTTCGGTGATCCGGGTGACGGCAGAGAGGTCGAGTTCGGTCAGCGCGAGCCGCGCGTACGTCAGGGACAGCGCCCGGCGGAACCCGCGCGCCGCGAGGAACCCGTCGCCGGGAGTGCCCACCGTGGCCCGGGACACCAGCGACCGTCGCCCCTCGCTTCGCGCGGCGGCCGCGGTGGCGTCCAGGAGGGCGCCGCCCACTCCCTTGCGCCGTTCGGCGGGATGTACGGCGATCTCCAGCTCGGCGAGGTGATCCAGACCCTCCCTGGTGAACAGCCGGAGGAACGCCGAGCCCACCGGGACCCCTTCGGTGTCCGAGGCCAGCCAGGCCAGACGCCGGCTCGACGTGGTGGATTCGGGATCGGTCAACGGTGTGATGCGTGGCGGCAAGGTCTCTCCGTGGCGTCGGACGTACGGGTGCGAAGCCCGCAGAACGTAGCCGCACGGGAGCCTCCTCCGCAACGCAATTCACCGGCCCCCGAGCCGCACGGAAAGGGGAACCGAACCTGCTCCGCAACGCGATTCACCGGTCCCGAGCCGCGGGGGAGCCCCGAGGCGAAGGCGGCTGCCGGTCGGCCTCGGTCGCTCAGCGGCGCGCCCTCGACCGGTCCAGTGCGGCGACGCCCAGTGCGGCGAGGCCGATCTGGATGAGCCACTCGATCCAGTCGACGCCCTTGGTGTCGGCGACGCCGAACGCGGCGGCGACCCCCGACCCGATGAACGCGGCCACGATGCCGACCGCGATCGTCCACAGGATGCCGATGCGCTGGCGGCCCGGCACCACGAGCCGGCCCAGCACACCGATGATGATGCCGATGAGGATGGCACTGATGATGCCCGAGATCTCCATCTCCGCCCCTCTTGGTCGGTCCCCCGCTGCTATGTATCTGCCCCCTCCGGGCGGAGCCAGTCCGCTCCCGCGCGGGCACTCGTGACGGGCGTGGCCCTGCAGAAGACGGGCAACTACAGCCTCAAGACGCTGCCTTCGGGTTCCAGCCTCACCTATGGCGGTACGGCCGCGACCGATCTGTCGAACCTCGACGAGCTGGTGCTGCCCGAACCCAACACGTTGTTCACCACGGCCGAGAAGACCCTTCAATCGGATCCAGGTTGGTGAACAGATCCTGCGTGATCTTGCCGCGCACCTTGAGCTGCGGAATCACGGGCGCCTGATAGACCGGCGCACCCTCGCTCCGTGCCAGCAGCACGGGCATCATCAGTTCCCAGGCGCCGGAGTTGAACCAGAGCCCCTGAGCCCGCTTCAGGCTCGACTTCGAGACCCCGAAGGCGCCGTCCAGCTCCTCCCAGGTGGTTCCAGAGCGGAGCCGGTGGAGCATCGCCCGCAGGGCCTCACGGAGGTCGTAGCGGCCCTTGAGTAGGTCCGGGTCGACGTCCAGAAGGACGTCCTGGACCTGCCCCCACGCAGTGTCGTCCGGGTCGTCCGGCACGGGCGTAGCGCTCTCCGCATGCCAGGCCGTGACCGAACAGCGCCTCCCGCTGCGGCGGGCGAACCGGTGCTCTTCAGGAGTCACTTCGATGCCGAACATGTCGAACACCTCGGCCTGCTTGTCGAGATCCAGTGTGTGCATGCGGCCTTTGGCCTTCTTGATCAGCTCCACCATGTCCTTGGCCCGCACCTGGGCCGAGTCGTACTCGGCCAGCCAGGCCTCCGTCTCGGTGAGAGAGGCACGCAGTGCCTCCAGCTCCATGTTCAGCTCGTCCGTGGCTTCCTTGACAGCCTCTTCATCGAGACCGAGAAGGGCCGCGTGCTTGAACGCGTTCTTCAGTGCCCTCTGGCGCTCGTCCGCCTGCCTGCGCAGCGACTCGGCCCGCTCGATGTACGCGACCTGACTGCCGGGGAGACCCGCGGCCCACTCCTCGGCCAGCTGGCGCAGCCGCTCGGGCTGCTCCAGGAAGGCGCTCAGCTCGCCCCAGACTGCCGTTTCCACGGCCTGGGCCTCCAGGTAGCTGTCACCGCACGGCGTGGCGTCTGCGACGCCCTGGCAGCGGTACATGCGCGTCCCGTCGGGACGTCCGGCGCCGACGTACGTCTTCCCGCACGAGCCGTTGATGTGGTGGCTCAACGGGTACTTGTCGCTGGCCCGCTTCTCGCGGCCCCGGTCCTCCAGAGCCTTGGCCAGAGATCCGGCGCGATCCTCGGAGAGGATCCGCGGTACCGGCAGAGCGACGGTCGGCCCGTACAGGGGCTGTCCGTCACCGTCCAGCTTGGTCTTCGTGCTGCCGTCCGTCTTGCGGAAGTAGACCTTGCCCTCCAGGAGATGGCTGCTGCTCAGCAGCCGGTCCACGCTGGCACAGTCCCACTCCTTTCCCGAACGGCGCCTGTCGCCGGCTTCGCTGAGCCGGCGGCCCGTCTCCTCCTTGGAATGGCCGTCGTCCAGGAAGAGGGCCACGGCCCGGTTGACGACCTGGACTTCGTCCTCGTGGAGGACCACCACGGCGTCCTTGCCCTTGCCCTGGAGGGCCAGACCGTACGGCGTGACCCCCGAGGGCCAGCCGCCCTCGGTCAGCTTGCGGTCCCTTCCGCCCAGCGTGCGCTCCAGGATCAGCGTGTGCTCCAGCTCCGCCATGAAGGCGAGCAGGCTCATCATGATCCCGAACGTATCGTCGTCGGAGTCCAGCCGCCCGTCCGCGGTGAGCACGCGGACACCCAGGTCCTGGGTGTCGTACACCCAGCGGTGGATGTCCTTCATCGTGCGCCCGATGCGGTCGAGCTTGCCGAAGATGACGGAGTCGAAGGCGCCTGACCTGATCTGACGGTTCATGTCGTCCAGGTCCGGCCGGCTGGCCAGCTTCCCGGAAACGGCGCCATCGGTGAAGACCGTGACGTCGTAACCGCTCTTGAAGATGCCGTCCAGCTTGGTGCGGCAGAGGGATTCCTGGACCTCCAGGCCGTACCCCTCCAACTGCTGGGCGGTGGAGACCCGGAGGTACACCGCGACCCTCGGGCGGCTCTTGCGGCGGGGAGCGGGCAGGGTAGCTTTGCGCATGTCAGTCCTCTCGCGACTGGCCACGTGATCCCGGGAGGGCCTCAGAAACGCTCCCGGGATCACTGGTGTGGTGGCAGCTTAGGCGGCGTCCTCACCGAAGAGGACTTCCAGCAGCGAGGGCCTGCTCTACCGACCGGCTACTCCGGAAACACCGGCGCGTTCTTCGCGACGAGCACCTTCGGCAGCGGCAAGGTCGCCTTCTGGGGTGACAGTTCACCGATCGACGACGGCACCGGCCAGTCCGGCAACACGCTGTACGACGGCTGGAACGACACCGGCGCCACCAATGCCGCGCTCGCCCTCAACGCCACCGACTGGCTCGCGGGTACGAGCAGCGGCGGTGGTGGCGGTGGTGGCGGTGGTGGCGGTGGTGGCGGCACGTGCACGGCTGCCCAGTTGCTCGCCAACCCCGGCTTCGAGTCCGGCAGCACGTCCTGGACTGCCACCAGCGGTGTGATCACCAACAGCTCGAGCGAGGCGGCCCGTACCGGCTCGTACAAGGCGTGGCTCAACGGCTACGGCTCCGCCAACACCGACACGCTCTCCCAGGCTGTGACCATCCCCTCGGGCTGCTCGGCCACCCTGAGCTTCTACCTGCACGTGGACACGGCCGAGACGACCACGAGCACGGCCTACGACACCCTCAAGGCCCAGGTCGTCAACAGCGGCGGCACCGTGCTGTCGACCCTCGCCACGTACTCGAACCTGAACGCCGCCTCCGGGTACACGCAGCGCACGTTCAGCCTCGGCACCACCTACGCCGGGCAGACGGTCACGATCAAGTTCACCGGCGTCGAGGGCTCCACCCTCCAGACGTCGTTCGTCCTCGACGACGCCGCGCTCAACGTGAGCTGAGCACGAGCTGAGCACGAACCGGACGAGGGGCGGACCCGGGCCGGGCCCGCCCCTCGCGCCGTTCTACCGGGACCGGACCGTCCGCTCCGGGGTGTTCCACCCGGAGATCCGCACCCGGGGTGTGGCCCCGTGCAGATCGGCCGTCCGGTAGGTCGCCGTCACTGTCACCGACTCACCCGGCCACAGGCTGACCTGGTTGTCGGACCACCGCACCGGCAGCACCGGCCGGCCCTCGGCGTCGACGAGATGCGCGTCGGTCAGCAGCGAGGGTGTCCTCCCGGTCCCGTCGTTCCGCAGGGTGACCTTCGTCGTGGACGTCCCGCCGGAACCGGAGGAGGTCGACACCGAGGCCGAGACCGGCACCCGCGCCATGGAGCCGAGCCCCCTGAGGTCCGCGTAGCTCGTCGTCGGCGTGTAGTACCAGTCGGTGTTCGCCCAGTCGAGGGTGTCAGGCCGGGTCGACAGCCAGTAGACGTTCCGGCTGACCTCCTTGCCCCCGGCGTCGCTCAGGACCAGCCGTGCCAGATACGTCGTGGGGAGACCGCTCACCGAGGAAGGCACCGTGAGCGCGGTGGTGCGCGCCCCGTCGCCGCCCACGTTCACGCCGGTCGCCGTCCTGTCGTACTTCTGTGTGCCGTCGGTGCCGAAGAGCGTGACGCGTGCGGTGAGGCCGGACGCGCCCGCGTGCCGGTTGTTCACCACGACGACGGACCGGTTGTCGTACGAGTACTGGACGTGCAGGGGTTCGTTGGCCTTCTTCGCCCCGAAGTAGGCTCCACCCTGGTCGAGATGACGGTCCATCAACTGCCAGTGCAACGAGGTCCATCCACTGTTGAGCATCCAGTACACGACTCCGGTCGACGGCTCGGAGGCGTCGGTGGCGTTGCGCCCGTACGCCTCGAACTGGGCCCGCACGTTCTCGTACTGGGCGAGCTGCGCCTTGCGCACGTAGTCGGTGAGGCCGGTCGGTGCGCCGTAGCGGCCGGTCAGGGCGGCGTCGTAGATCTTGAGGGTGCCGAAGACCGGGGACGGCGAGCGGTGGTACTGCCTGACGTCCGGGTCCTTCCAGAGCGTGTCCAGCTCGGCGGGCGACATCATGCGGCGCAGGGTGTCGAGGGTGGGGATGTCGGGACCGGCACCGGTCTCGGAGTTGAATCCGGTGGCGCCGCCCTCGCGCTTGGCGTACCAGTAGCCCGGCGGGATCCAGTCGTAGGGTCCGGTCATCTTCATGCCCGAACTGCCGGACACGGGGGAGGACTTGTCGGATGCGGCGGCGGCCACCGGGGTCGGCCAGTCGGCCGCCTTCAGCGCGTCGAGGTAGTTCTTCTCGATCGTCGCGTCCGGGGCGAAGTCGCTGCCGATGAGGAAGGAGATGACGCTCGGGTGGTCGCGCAGCCGGGCGGCCTCCGCGGCCATCGACGCCTTGGCGACCGGATAGTCGGAAGCCGTCCACTTGTCACCGGTCTCGCTGCCGTTGACCTGCCCCTCCCACTTGTCGCAGCACTCCCAGCCGGGCAGGGTCAGAACGCCGTGGCGGTCGGCGAGGTCGAAGAACTCGTCCGGTTCGATGTGTCCTTCGAGGCGGACGGTGTTGAGGCCCAGGTCGAGGACGTACTTCAACCGGTCCTCGACATACCCGCGGTCCCAGCGCAGGAACTCGTCGGGGGACCAGCCGGCGCCCTTGACGAGCAGCCTGCGGCCGTTGATGCGGTACTGCCGGGCGCCGTCGGAGTTCAGGGGCGCCTTCACCTCGCGGATGCCGAAGTCCTCGTGCGCGGTGTCGGAGGGGGTGCCGGCGACGGATGCGGTCAGATCGAGGGCGTAGAGCGGCTGCCCGCCCATGCCCGCCGGCCACCACACCTTCGGTGACGTCAGGCGCAGTCCGGGGACGTCGGACGGTGAGAACGTGACCGCCCTCGTCTCGTGAGCCGCGAGCGGGACGGTCTTCGAGAAGGACACGGGGCCGATGCTTCCGGACACCGTGGCGGTGACGGCCGAGCCGGTCTCGTTGCGGGCCCGCGCCTTGACGGTGAGATCCGCGGAGCGGAGCGAGGGGACGTCGAGGGCGGTCACCACATGCGTGTCGCGCAGCGCGACCGGGCCGCCGCGGCGGACGAGGACGTCACGGACGATGCCCATGTTCTGGTCGGGTGGCGGCTGGAGCCAGTCGATCCAGCCCATGGTCAGGTTCTTGTTCGGGTCGTTGGGCCGGATACGGAAGGCGACCGTGTTCGTGCCCGCGCGCACCAGCGAGGTGATGTCCAGTTCGTGGTGCGTGTAGGCGCCGGTCACCTGGGCGGCGTCGGCGACCTGACGGCCGTTGACGTAGACGTCCGCCGCCGAGATCACCCCGCTGAAGTCCAGCCGGCTGCGCAGGGAGGTGTCGGCGACCGTGAAGTCCGAGCGGTACCACCAGGGCACGGCGAAGTCGGCCTTCGGGATCTTCGCCAGGTTGGTGGAGTAGAAGGGATCCGCGTACTTCCCGTTCGCGAGCAGCGCCGCGAGGACCGTGGAGCGGGAGCCGGCCGGGTACCAGTCGCTGGCCGGATAGCCGGGGCTGGAGACTTCGGCCGCCGGGTCGGAGACCGCTGCGGTGGACTGGATCGCGTACCCCGACAGTGCCGTGGTGCTGCCCGGCGCGGAGGCCACCGGCGTGACACGGACGTGCGGTCCGGCGGCCGTTCGGGGGTCGGGCCCGTCGGCCCACGCGCTCGCGGAGAGGGTGCACAGCAGGCCTAGGGCGACGGCGGCCGTGGCGAGACGCCGCCGGGAGGCAGGGCGGTGGAACACGGTGGTCTCCTTGGGAGGTGGGGGAGCATCCGCGCTTCGACACTGCAAGTTAGGAAACTTTACTAACTGGATCCACAAGCTAGGCCGCTGAGTTAGTCATGTCAATCACCAGCGGGGCGGGCCACCCCTGTCCGGCTCACGGGACGCGCCGTGCCCGAGCCGCGCCGGACGTCGAGCGTGCCGTCCCGGGTCAGGAGGCCGACCGGCGCTCGAACACCACATCGCGTGCCGTCCCCAGAGCCGTCGCCACCGCGCCGAGCAGCACCGCGTCCTCGCCCAGACGGCCGGGTGCGATCCGCGGGCGCAGGGGCGTGAGAGCTCGCAGGGTCTCGCGGACGGGCCGCAGCAGCAGATCGACGCTGTGGCCGACTCCGCCGCCCAGGACCACCAGATCGGGATCGAGCACCGCCGCCGCGGCCGCCACCGTGTGCGCGATCCGCTCGCCCTCCAGCCGGACCGCCTCGACCGCGGGCCCGTGTCCCTCCCGCGCCGCGTCGAAGACGGCCTTCGCGGTCAGCTGCCCGGTCATACCGAAGTGCCGGGCGGCTTCGACGACGGCCTCGCCGGACACCGCGTCCTCCAGCGTGTCGGGCTTCTGCCGGCCGGGCCACGGCAGGAAACCGATCTCGCCGGCCCCGCCGTGCGCGCCCGTGAACAGCCGTCCCTCGCTGACGACACCCATGCCGAGACCGGTGCCGATCATGATGTAGGCGAAGAGCCGGCTGCCGGCGCCGACCCCGTACGTGTACTCGCCGAGCGCCGCGAGGTTCGCGTCGTTGTGCACCTCCAGCGGGATGCCCAGCTCGTCGCGCATCCGGTCGAACAGACCCGCCCGCCCCCATCCGGGCAGGTGCATCGCGTACCGCACCCGGCGCCGCTCCTCGTCGTAGACACCCGGCGTGCCCACCACCGCGTGGGCCACCTCGTGCGCTCCGACACCGGAGTTGGCGACGACCTGGTGGGCGGTGGAGACCACGAGGTCCGCCATGGCCCCGGACGTGCGGGCGCGGTTGCGCACATCGGCGCGCGCCACCACCGCGCCGTCGAGGTCGGCCACCGCGACGCGCAGCCAGCTGCGGCCGATGTCGATGCCGAGCGCGTACCCGGCCGCGGGGTCGGGGGCGTACAGGACCGCGACCCGGCCGCGCTCGGGCGCGTGCGTCCCGACCTCGTGGACGAGTCCCGCCTCCTCCAGCGCGGCGAGCGCGCTGGAGACCGTCGGCTTGGACAGGCCCGTCTCGCGGGCGAGCTGGGCCCGTGAGGCGGCGCCACCGGTGCGCAGCCGGTCGAGGAGCAGACGCTCGTTGGTGCTGCGCAGCCGCCGGCGGTTCCAGGGCTGTTCGGGCTGCTCTGCGGGGTCGCTGGCGGGCATCGCACCATTCTCACTCATTCATGACGCCCCCTTGACGCATCTAGTAAGGCTCCTTAACTTTATCGCCCAGTCAGCCTCGCCGGGCGAACCGAGGGGAGCCCCGCGCCCGCCGGTCACCCGCCGCCCCTGCTCCGCCCTGATCCGTCGGCCGCCATCGAGGGCGGCCGTCCCCTCGTACCTCTCCCCGCGCCCTGTTCTGAGGAGGCCCCATGTCCGGTAGTCCGCCACCCACCGGCGGATTCGTCCGCCGCGTCGGCCTGTTCCAGGCCACCGCCATCAACATGAGCCAGATGTGCGGCATCGGGCCGTTCGTGACGATCCCGCTGATGGTCGCCGCGTTCGGCGGTCCGCAGGCGGTCATCGGCTTCGTCGCGGGGGCCCTGCTGGCCCTCGCCGACGGGCTCGTCTGGGCCGAGATGGGCGCGGCCATGCCCGGATCCGGCGGCAGTTACGTCTATCTGCGCCAGGCCTTCCAGTACCGCACCGGACGCCTGATGCCGTTCCTGTTCGTGTGGACGGCGATGCTCTTCATCCCGCTGATCATGTCCACCGGCGTGGTCGGCTTCGTCCAGTACCTGGGCTATCTGGCCCCCGACATGGGGGAGACCACAGGGGACCTCGTCGGACTCGGCATCGTCGCCCTGGTCGTCCTCCTGCTGTGGCGCGGGATCGAGCACATCGCGCGGATCACCGCCGTCATGTGGGCCGTGATGATCACCTCGGTCCTCCTGGTGATCGTCGCCGCGGCCACCGACTTCAGCGCCCACCTCGCCTTCACCTACCCGTCCGGCGCCTTCGAGCTGTCCGGCAGCCACTTCTGGGTCGGCTTCGCCGCGGGCCTGACCATCGGCATCTACGACTACCTCGGCTACAACACCACCGCGTACATGGGTGCCGAGATCAAGGACCCCGGCCGCACCCTGCCCCGTTCCGTCATCTACTCGATCCTCGGCATCATGGCGATCTACCTGCTGCTCCAGATCGGCACGCTCGGCGTCATCGACTGGCACCGGATGACGGACCCCGGCGACATCGCCTCCACCTCGGTGGCCTCCGCGGTCCTGGAGGAGACCTGGGGCAAGGGCGCCGCCGACACGGTCACCGTGCTCATCCTGATCACCGCGTTCGCCTCGGTCTTCACCGGGCTGCTGGGCGGGTCACGCGTGCCCTACGACGCCGCACGCGAACGCGTCTTCTTCCGTCCCTACGCCACACTGCACCCGAAGCATCGCTTCCCGACGCTGGGTCTCGCCACCATGGGTGTCATCACGGCGATCGGCTTCCTGATCGGCCGTCACACCGACCTTGCCACGCTCATCCAACTGCTGACCACGGTCATGGTGATCGTCCAGGCGCTGGCCCAGATCGTGGCCCTGTCGGTGCTGCGAAAGCGGCAGCCGGGGCTGCGCCGCCCGTACCGGATGTGGTTCTACCCCCTGCCGAGCTTCCTCGCGCTGGCCGGCTGGCTCACCATCTACGGATACGCGGACAAGAACTCCCCGGGCCGTCACCCCATCGAGTGGTCTCTGGCCTGGCTCGCTCTCGGCCTGGTCGCCTTCTTCGTCTGGGCACGTCTGGAGAAGGTGTGGCCGTTCGGCCCGAAGGAGGTCACCGAGGAGTATCTGACGGAGCCGGCTCCCGAGGCGGAGCGGGCCGGGGCGTGAGAGTGCGGGAGCTCCTGGACACCTGACGCCGGGGGCGCCCGCCCAGGGTCCCGCCGGGGGCGCCCGCCCAGGGTCCCGCCGGGGGCGCCCGCCGGGACCCGACTCCGGGGCGCGCGTGCTTCCCCGGACCCGCACGGCCCCCGCCCTGCCGCCGCGCCGCACTGCCCCCGCCCCGCCCAGGCGCAGCCCCTGCCCCACCGTCGGCCTCGGCCGACAGGCACGTGGCGGCGGGGGCCGCGCGCACCGTTCCGGCCACCGCCGGACCCGCCGGAGCATGGCCTCACCCGCGGAGCGGGCCGTCGTCCTCGAGATGGCTCCAGGTCCGCAGGACGACAACCCGGCCTTTCGCCGTACGGACGACGGGCTCGTCGGCGGCGAGTACGAAGCCCGCCGCCTTGGCGACCCCCTCGCTCGCGGTGTTCCCGTCCTCGATGCACAACACGATGCGCCGCCCGCCGACATGACGGCGCGCGAAGTCCACGACGAGCCGGACCGCCCGGGTCGCGAGCCCCCGGCCCCGGTACGCGGCCCCCACGCCGTAGGCGAGCTCGACGTCCCGCTCGTCGGCCGAGCCGTGGAACAGCAAGATCTCGCCCTCGGGCCGCTCACCGTCCGTGGTGATGGCCAGTTGCACGGCCCGCCCCTCGGTGCTCTTCTGCTCGGCCGCCGCGAGGTAGGCGAGCGCCGCCTCGGTGTCGAAGGGTGAGGCGACCGGAGTCCACCGGTCGATCTCGGGATCGTCGTAGAGCGCGACGAGATCCGCGACGTCGTCGTCGGACCACTCGCGCAGTTGCAGCCCCAGCCCGTCGATGCGCAGCGGCCCGGGAAAGTCGAACGTCGGTCGGCTGTCCATCGGACGATCCTGACGCGTGGAGCGGGTCGGGGCCAAGGGTGCCTCGCGGGACGGGGAGGCGGACACGCGGTCGAGGCCACTTGGGGCTTGTCCGGATGCGCGGGGGCGTGGCCAGGATAGAACTTGGACATCGTCCGATCGTCGGGAGGCCGTGATGTTCGTCCCCTTCGGGGCCCGTGATTTCCTGGACCGCGCCGTCACCGTGTACGGAGACCGCGTCGGCGTGGTCGACGAACCGGACCAGCCGGCCGAGCCCTGGGAGGGGCTGACGTACCGGCGCGTCGGGGAGCTCGCCAGAGCCCAGGCCGCCGGGCTCGACGCGCTGGGTGTCCCGCACGGCGCGCGCGTCGCCGTCGTCTCGCCCAACAGCGCCAGGCTGCTCACCTCGTTCTTCGGCGTCAGCGGGCACGGCCGGGTCCTCGTACCGGTCAACTTCCGTCTCACGGCCGACGAGGTGGGTTACATCGTCGACCACTCGGGCGCGAGCGTCCTGCTCGTCGACCCCGAACTGACGGACCGCTTCGCCGGGATCAGCTGCGAGCACCGGTTCACGCTCGGCGCCGCCGCCGACGCCGAGCTGTACCGCTTCGGCGCGGAACCCCGTCCCTGGCAGGCGGACGAGAACGCCACCGCCACGATCAACTACACCAGCGGAACGACGGCCCGCCCCAAGGGCGTCCAGATCACCCACCGCAACATCTGGGTCAACGCCGCGACCTTCGCCCTGCACGCGGGTGTCACCGACCGCGATGTGTATCTGCACACCCTGCCCATGTTCCACGCCAACGGCTGGGGAATGCCGTTCGCCATGGCGGGCCTGGGCGTTCGGCAGATCGCGCTGCGCAAGGTCGACGGGGCGGAGATCCTGCGCCGGGTGGCCGAGCACGGCGTGACCGTGATGTGCGCGGCGCCCGCCGTCGTGAACGCCGTGCTGGCCGCCGCCGAGTCGTGGGAGGGCGAGATCCCCGGCCGGGACCGGGTGCGCATCATCGTCGCCGGAGCGCCGCCGCCCACCAGGACCGTCGCACGCGTCGAGTCCCTGCTGGGCTGGGAGTTCATCCAGATCTACGGCCTCACCGAGACCTCGCCCCTGCTCACCGTCAACCGCACACGGTCCGAATGGGACGGCCTCGACCCGCAGGCCCGGGCCGAGAAACTGGTGCGCGCCGGTGCCCCCGCACTGGGCGTGACCCTGCGGACCTCCGGCGACGGCGAGATCCTCGCGCGCTCCAACGTCGTCCTCGAGGGGTACTGGGAGCAGCCGGCGGAGACCGAACGGGCGCTGGCCGACGGCTGGTTCCACACCGGCGACGGTGGATCGATCGGCGAGGACGGCTATCTGACGATCAGCGACCGCAAGAAGGACGTGATCATCACGGGCGGTGAGAACGTGTCCTCGATCGAGGTGGAGGACGCGCTCTTCAGCCATCCCGAGGTCGCCGAGGTCGCGGTGATCGGCGTTCCGCACGAGAAGTGGGGCGAGACCGTCAAGGCCCTGGTGGTCCTCGCGCCGGACGCGAAGACGACGGAGCAGGAGCTGATCCAGTACTGCAAGGAGCGCCTCGCCGGGTACAAGGCGCCGACCTCGGTCGAGTTCCGGAGCGGGCTTGCGCGGACGGCCACCGGCAAGCTCCAGAAGTACAAGCTGCGCGAGCCGTACTGGGAGGGCCACGACCGGGGCGTCAACTGACGTTCCGCTCGTCACCGTCACCTCCGCTCGTCACCGTCACCTCCGCCCGTCACCGTCACCGGCCGTCGTGCGAGTTCCCCGGCGTTTGACATGCAGGCAATTGCCTGCGTAACTTTGAGTGTGCGATCAGAGAGTGACTCCGGAATGGACCAGGTCTTCAAGGCGCTCGCCGACGGGACCCGGCGGCGACTCCTCGACCGGCTCCACGGGCACGGCGGCCAGACGCTCGGCGAGCTGTGCGAACACATCGAGATGACCCGCCAGTCGGTGACGCAGCACCTGGCCGTCCTGGAGGCCGCCAACCTCGTCAGCACCGTGCGGCGGGGGCGCGAGAAGCTGCACTACCTGAATCCGGTGCCGCTCCACGAGATCCAGGAGCGGTGGATCGACAAGTTCGAGCGCCCGCGGCTGCGCGCGCTCAGCGCCGTGAAGGAACGAGCCGAGGAAGCCATGACCGACAAGCCGAACTTCGTCTACGTCACCTACATCCGGAGCACGCCCGAGAAGGTCTGGGACGCGCTCACCGACGCCGATCTCACGGCCGCCTACTGGGGCCACAGCAATGTCTCGGACTGGCGCGCCGGGTCCCGCTGGGAGCACCGGCGTACGGACGGCTCCGGCATCGCCGACGTGATCGGGACCGTCGTGGAGAGTGAGCGGCCGACCCGCCTGGTGACCACCTGGGCCGCTCCTGAGGACGAGGGTGACGCGGACCGGTGCTCCCGCGTCACCTTCGACATCCAGCCGCACGCCGACATCGTCCGGCTCACGGTGACGCACGAGGACCTGCCCGACGAGGGCGCGCTGCGCGACGCCGCCTCCGGCTGGGCCGCGGTGCTGTCCAACCTGAAGTCCCTGCTGGAGACCGGCAGTCCGCTGCCGCAGGAGCCGTGGCTGATGCCGAGTCGCTGAAGCGGGCGCGGGCACCCTGAGCGAGCTGTTGGTTCAAGGGAACGACTCCCTCGCCGCTCTTGGCAGCCGGGAGGCTTCTCCGGGCACTCGACTCGGGAAACCGAGTGCATCCGGGACCTGTTCCGGGCCACGCTCCGATTGGGCCGTCCGAGGCTCCGAGAGGCGCCGACATATCGCTTGCCAGATAGTGGATCGCGTCGAAACCTCCTGGATTGGACGCTCATGGACCGCTATCCCCCCATCGCCAACCACGGTCTGGTGGGCGACCTGCAGACCGCCGCCCTGGTGTCCTCCCAGGGCGTGGTGAACTGGTTCTGCTCGCCGAGGTTCGACTCGCCCAGTGTCTTCGCCTCGCTGCTCGATCACGAAGGCGGCGGCTACTTCCGGCTGGCACCGGAGCACGCGGACGTGTCGTGCAAACAGCTCTACTACCCGGACACCGGCGTGCTGGTCACGCGGTTCATGTCACCGGAGGGCGTCGGCGAGGTCATCGACTGGATGCCGGCGAACACCAGCCGCGTCCCCAGTGACCGCCACAGCCTGATGCGGGTCATTCGGGTGGTGCGCGGCACCGTGCGGTTCGTTCTGGAGTGCAGGCCGCGGTTCGACTACGGCCGGGCCGACCACGAGCTCGATCTGCGGCCCCAGGAGGCAGTGTTCCGGGGCCCCGGGATCGCGGGCCACCTGCAGGCGTCCTTCCCGCTGGTGCGGGACGGGCAGGACGTGAAGGGCTCGGTCAGTCTCGGAGTCGGCGAGTCGGCCGTCGCCGTGTTCACGACGTGCGCCGTCGACGGTGAGGCGCCGCCTCCGCTCTCGGTCGAGGGCGTGACGGACGCGTTGTGGCGTGAGGTGGACTTCTGGCAGGCGTGGTTGCACACCTCCCGCTACCGGGGGCGCTGGGCCGAGATGGTGAACCGCTCCGCCATCACGCTCAAGCTCCTGACCTACCACCCGACCGGTGCGCCGGTCGCCGCCGCCACCATGGGCCTGCCGGAGCAGGTCGGCGGTGAGCGAAATTGGGACTACCGGTACTCGTGGGTGCGGGACGGGTCGCTCTCGGTGCGGGCCCTGCTCGACCTCGGGTTCGCCGAGGAGGCGTCGGCGTTCACCAAGTGGCTGGGGGAGCGGATGCGCGACCGGGCGGACCTGCCCGGTGAGCGCCTGCAGATCATGTACCGGGTCGACGGGGACCCCCACCTCACCGAGGAGATCCTCGACCACTGGGAGGGCTACCGCGGCTCGTATCCGGTACGCGCCGGGAACGCCGCCGCCGACCAGCTGCAGCTCGACATCTACGGCGAGGCCATCTACGGGATGGCCGAAGGCATGGACGTCAGCGAGGAGCTGGGCTACCACGGCTGGAAGGGGCTCGCCCGGACGCTGGACTGGCTGTCCGACAACTGGGACCGTCCGGATGAGGGAGTCTGGGAGACGCGCGGGGGCCGCAACGATTTCACGTTCAGCCGGGTGATGTGCTGGGTCGCCTTCGACCGGGGCCTGCGTCTGGCGACCGAACTCAGCCGGCCCGCCGACATCCCGCGCTGGCGCAACGCCCGTGACAGCATCCTCGAACAGGTGATGGACAAGGGCTGGAGTCAGTCCGAGCAGGCTCTGGTACAGCACTACGGCGGGGACGTTCTGGACGCCTCTCTCCTGCTGATCCCGCGCGTGGGATTCCTTTCCGCGAAGAGCCCCGGGTGGCTCTCCACCCTGGACGCCATGGAGCGCAAGCTCGTCTCGGACAGCCTCGTGTACCGGTACGACCCGGCCGCCTCACCGGACGGCCTGCGCGGTTCGGAGGGCACCTTCAGCCTCTGCACCTACCTCTACGTCGATGCCATGGCCCGGGCCGGGCGGATCCGTCCGGCGCGTTACACCTTCGAGAAAATGCACACCTACGCCAACCATGTCGGTCTGTTCGCCGAGGAGATCGGCCCGAGCGGCGAGCAACTCGGCAACTTCCCGCAGGCGTTCACCCACCTGTCGCTCATCATGGCGGCATCGACGCTGGACGAGGCCATTGACCGGGCGCGGCAGCGTGACTGAACCAGGACACGGGCAGCCAGGGCCGGGCGGGCCACAGCCCGACCAGTGCCCACAGAGCCGGGCCGCCTTCGATGCCCTGTATGCCCGCCTGCGGCAGCAGGCGGAGGCCGCCGGATCCTCGCTCTCCGAAGGCGGCCTCGGGGCGTTGGCCGGCATCACACCGGCGAAGATCCTTGCCGCGGCGGGCGAGGTGCGGCTGGGCCTGACGGTGTCGCTGTCGTCTCCGATCGAGACCGACGTGGCTCTCGACAACCCGCACCCGGCCGACCACGGGCTCACCAGCAGCCCAGAGTCCGAGTCCGCCGCCACAGGGCTGCATTTCGCCACGGACCACTTCTCCATGAACGTGCACGGCGACGCGGACAGCCACCTCGACGCTCTGTGCCACGTCGTCTACAACGGCACGATCTCCGGCGGCATCCCCGCGAGCACCGTGACTGCCGAGGGCGCCGGCGCCCTTTCCGTCAAGCTCGTACGGAACGGCATTGTCGGCCGTGGCGTCCTGCTCGACATCCCGCGGCTGCGCGGCGTTCCGTGGCTCGAGCCGGGCGACCACGTCACCCTCGACGATCTCCGGGCCGCCGAGTACTCCCAGGGCGTACGGGTCGGCACCGGGGACATCCTCCTCGTGCGGGTCGGTCACCGCCGCAGGCGTGAGGAGGCAGGGCCGTGGGACGCCTCGCGCAGCCGGGCCGGCCTGCATCCGGACGCGATGGAGTTCCTGGCCGAGCGCCGGGTCGCCGTACTGGGCAGCGACGGCAACAACGACACGGCCCCCAGTCTCACCGAGGGCGTCGACTTCCCTGTGCACGTGCTGGGCATCCACGCTCTTGGGCTGCACTTCATGGACTACCTGCAGTTCGAGGACCTGGTGCCGCTCTGTGAGGAGGGGGACCGCTGGTCGTTCCTCTGTGTGGTCGCGCCCCTGCGGCTCCCCGCGGCAACCGGTTCCCCCGTCAACCCCATCGCCATCCTCTGACCCGGGAGCCGGCCGGCCCTGGGTGCCGACCGGCCCCGGCCCGCCCACACCCGTCCCCCCCCCATGATCCGAGGCGTACCCATGGCAGGAACCGAGCACTACGACGTCATTGTCATCGGCACCGGAGCAGGCGGCGGCACGCTCGCCCACCGCCTCGCTCCTACCGGTAAACGTGTCCTCATCCTCGAACGCGGCGGATACCTGCCTCGCGAGCGGGACAACTGGGAGTCGACCGCGGTCTTCGTCAAGGGCAAATACCGGGCCCCGGAATTCTGGTACGACAAGCACGGCGAGAAGTTCCCGCCCGAGGTCAACTACTACGTCGGCGGGAACACCAAGTTCTACGGTGCCGCGCTGTTCCGCCTGCGCCCAGAGGACTTCGGTGAGTTGCAGCACCACGGTGGCATCTCCCCGGCGTGGCCCATCCGTTACGAGGATCTGGAGCCCTACTACACCCAGGCCGAGCACCTGTACCTGGTGCACGGACACCACGGCGAGGATCCGAGCGAGGGGCCGGTCAGCGACCAGTACGCGTACCCGCCGGTGCAGCACGAGCCGCGGATCCAGCAGCTCAGCGACGACCTGGAGAAGCAGGGTCTGCACCCCTTCCACCTGCCTATCGGCGTCAACCTCACCCAGGACGCCCAAGGAAACGCGGCCCATGGAAGCGTGTGCATCCGCTGCAACCGGGTCGACGGATTCCCGTGCCTGGTGGAGGGCAAGGCCGACGCCCAGGTCATCTGTGTCGACCCGGCTCTGGAGCACGACAACGTCACGATGATCACCGGGGCCGACGTTCGCAAGCTGGAGACCGGCCCGAACGGCCGCAGCGTCGACAAGGTGATCGCCGAACTCGCCGACGGGACGACCGTGGCGTACTCGGCAGACGTCGTTGTGGTGGCCTGTGGTGCCGTCAACTCCGCTGCCCTGCTGTTGCGTTCGGCGAACGATCACCATCCGGACGGCCTGGCCAACGGCTCGGGGGTGGTGGGCCGCCACTACATGCGGCACAACAACCTCGCGCTGATGGCGGTGTCGAAGGAGCCCAACGACACCCAGTTCCAGAAGACCCTTGCCCTGAACGACTGGTACCTGGGCGCGGACGACTGGGACTTCCCGCTGGGCGGCATCCAGATGCTCGGCAAGTCGGACACCGACCAGATCCGGGGCGAGGCGCCGCGGTGGGCGGGCATGGCCTCGCCGGACCTTCCCTTCGCGGTGCTGGCCCACCATGCCGTGGATTTCTGGCTGTGCGGCGAGGATCTGCCTCACGCCGACAACCGCGTCACCCTCGACAACGACGGTGACATCCACCTCAGCCTGGACGAGAAGAACAACACCGAAGGGCTGAAGCGTCTTCAGCACAAGCTCCAGAAGATGCTCGGCCACCTGGGCATGCACCCCCACCACCTGCTGCCGCACAGCCTCTATCTGCACAAGGGCATGCCGATCGGCGCCACCGCCCACCAGGCCGGCACCGTGCGCTTCGGCACCGACCCGCGGACCTCGGCCCTCGACGTCGACTGCAAGGCCCACGACCTGGACAACCTCTACGTCGTCGACACCAGCTTCTTCCCGAGCATCGGCGCGGTGAACCCCTCGCTGACAGCCATCGCCAACGCCATGCGGGTCGGCGACCGCATCGCGGAACGCCTGCGCTGAACCCAGCGCGCACCGCTGCCGCGCCGTCGAAGTCGGCGCGGCAGCGGTGCGCGAGCCCGCAGAGGACGCTCGGGCCCCGGAGATGGGCTAGTGCTCTGACCGGGAAGGTTGGCCGGGTTGATGGTTGCCGCGGTTGGATGTCTGGACGGGTCCGTCCGACTGCTGGGGGTGTGGTGGCTGAGCCTGTTCGTGTGCGCAGGTTGACCGATCAGGAGGGGCAGAAGCTGCAGCAGATCGTGCGCCGGGGGAGCACCAGTTCGGTGCGTTACCGGCGGGCGATGATGCTGTTGGCCTCGGCGGGCGGGAACCGGGTGCCGGTGATCGCGAAGCTGGTGCAGGCCGACGAGTACACCGTCCGGGATGTGATCCACCGCTTCAACGAGATCGGCCTGGCCTGTCTGGACCCTCGATGGGCGGGAGGCCGTCCCCGCCTGCTCAACCGTGACGACGAGGACTTCGTCATCCAGACGGCCACCACCCGCCCGACCAAGCTGGGCCAGCCCTTCACCCGTTGGTCCATCCGCAAACTCGCCGCGTACCTGCGGCAGGTCCACGGCCGCTTCATTCGGATCAGCCGCGAGGCGTTACGGTGCCTGCTCGCCCGCCGCGGCGTCACCTTCCAACGGACCAAGACGTGGAAGGAGTCGCCCGATCCGGAGCGAGAGACCAAGCTGGATCGTATTGAGGAGGTGCTGGAGCGTTTCCCGGACCGTGTGTTTGCGTTCGACGAGTTCGGGCCGCTCGGCATCCGGCCCACCGCCGGGTCGTGCTGGGCCGAGCAAGGCCGGCCCGAAAGGCATCCCGCGACCTACCACCGCACCCACGGGGTCCGCTACTTCCACGGCTGCTACTCCATCGGCGACGACACCCTCTGGGGCGTCAACCGCCGCAAGAAGGGTGCCGCGAACACCCTGGCCGCGCTGAAATCGATCCGGACTGCCCGCCCGGACGGCGCACCGATCTACGTCATCCTGGACAACCTGTCCGCCCATACAGGCACCAATGTCCGCCGCTGGGCGAAGAAGAACAAGGTCAAGCTGTGCTTCACCCCGACCTATGCGTCCTGGGCGAACCCGATCGAGGCCCACTTCGGACCACTGCGCCAGTTCACCGTCGCCAACTCCCACCACCGCAATCACACCGCGCAGACGCGCGCCCTGCACGCCTATCTGCGCTGGCGGAACAAGAACGCCCGCCATCCCGACGTGCTGGCCGCCCAGCGGCGCGAGCGCGCCCGCATCCGTAGTGAGAAGGGCATCCGCTGGGGCGGGCGACCGGCGAAAGCCGCGTGACCCTGCAAACAGCACCGGCAACACTGACGCCATGATGTACAGGCTGGCCGGCGGGATCACGGCAGCGGATGGTTCTACGGGCTTTCGATTGCGAGCCTGCTTGCAAATGCGATCATGGCAACTCCGCCGCTGGCCTTCAGTACCCGGATACGGCGTGTTTTCCCCAAGAACCAGGTCCGCATGGATCCGGCGGCACAGACCCAGATGGTTTCGATGAATGCTTGGACCACGCCTCCGGCGAGGCCGATGACCAGCATCTGGAGGACGGGGTTTCCGCGCGAGTGGTCAACGAACTGGGGTAGGACGGCCATCAGCGACACGATGCTCTTCGGGTTGGCGACACCGACCAGGAAGCCCTGCCGTACCGATCGCGTCCACGACGTCCTGCCCGGGACATCGGCTGTGGCGGAGGGCTCATTCACGGAGTTGGACCGGGCGGAGCGCAGCGCACTGACGCCCAGCCAGAACAGGTAGCACGCGCCGACGACCTTGACGACTACGAAGAGCTTGGCCGATGCCGCGACGATTGCTCCGAGGCCAGCGAGCACGAGCGCCAGGAGTACAAGACCGCCTAGGGCATTCCCCAGCACGATCCACATCGCAGATCGACGCCCCAGGGTGATGGCACGGCTGGTTTCGAGCAAGACAGATGGCCCCGGGATCGCTGACAGCACTGTCGACAGAGTCAGGAAACCGACGACCAGGCTCGGGTTCACGGGCACAGGACGGACGATAACCGAGGGTGGATTCATCGGGGAAGAGGAGTGCCCGGTCCGGGATGCGGTCCCAAACACCTCCAGCGATCAGATCAGACGTCACTGTCCATCCAGCGACGCGCCCCGCCCGCCGCCCCGGCGAACCTTTCCGGCCACAGCACTAGAGGCCGGGCTCGCCACTCGGTGGGACATCGGGGGGAGCGGCCTGGGCCTGCCGTCCTCCGATGCCCTGGGAGTCGGGCGTGCGTGCGCAGGCACGGCGGCGGGCGTCGCCGAACTCTCTCTCGATCGTGGTGTCGAGGAGGCCGAGTTCGGCGCGGAGAGAGGGCCCGCACTCGTCCGGGAGCGTTGCGAGAAGACCTTCGAGGAGGGCCCGGAGCCGTCGGCAGACCTGGAGCGAGGTCGCACCGTAGTCGCGGATCTCGGCGACGGCGAGTTCCAGGTAGTTCTCCCAGGGGCGGCCAGGCAGCACGAGACGCGGCCTGCCGCGGTCGTCGGCGAGCACGTAGTGGCTGCGGAGTCCCACTCGTCCGACGGCATGCAGGAACGTCTCGATGTGGTTCAGCACCTGGACGGCCGTGGTGGGGTCGTTGACGGCTGGTGAGAGGGCGCGGATGGCGATGTCGACCAGGATGCGCAGGGCGAAGGCCGGGTCCTGCTCGATGGTCCGCTCCACGCCGAGGGCGAGGAGGCCGGATACCCGACCCGGATCGGGCGCGGACCGACCACCGTGGATCTCGACGATGGTGCCGTGGGGCGGCACGAAGTCGCCGATAGCGGCGCCCAGTACAAGCACGCAGTCGTGCCGGGCCGCGAGCGAGACCATGCCGTGTGCGTCGACGGCCTGGATGACGCCGCCACGCTCGGACCGGATCCGGGCCACCGGACCGGCCGTCGACAGCGCGCCGTCGGGCACCGCGGTGCTCTGTACGTGCGCCGCCGCTTGGTCGAGGACCCGTTCGCCCAGGCGTCCCACGATGTCGGCGATCGCCACCGGCCGCAGGTTGTGCGTGAAGCGGTTGAGGTAGATCAGCAAGAGGAGGAGGCTCACGGAGACGGCGATACCGGCCAGGGTCACGCCGAGGTTGGGGACAGAGTCGGCCTCGATGCTCCGCAGCAGCGTGTAGGCGAACGAGAAGGTGCCCGTGAAGGTGGCGAGCACGGCCTTCTGCAACCGGTCGCGGTACCAGAGCCGCATGTAGCGCGGCGAGAGAGTGCCGGTGGCCTGCTGGATGACGAGGACGCCGATGGTGACGACGAACCCGAGCAGCGCGATCATCGAGCCGACCACTGAGCTGAGGACGCTGCTCGCTGTCGAGGCGGAGTAGTCCCAGCTCTTCGGCAGCCAGGACGCCCCGTCCACGGCGGAGGACGCCTCGGCCAGGACGACTCCGAGGACGAGCCCGAACAGCGGCACGATCCACAGACTCGCCTTGACGTACTGCCGTAGCCGGAAGCGGGTGGCCCACGAGGTCATGCGGAGCCCATCAGGACGGCGGTGTCGCCCGGCAGAGGTGTGATCGTCTGTCTTCCGGTGACCGGGGCGAGCTGGCCGTCGGCGCGGACCACGAACAGGATGTCGCGGTCCGCGGGGATCGGCTGGGAGCCGGGCTGCACGTGGAAGCGCGCGCCCCTTTCGTAGCGGGCCGCCAGGCGGTGCCGGACAAGCGCGCGACCGAAGAGGATGTCGCCGCCGGTGTAGGGGGCGACCACGCCGTGGCTGTCACGCGGTGGCCCCACCCGGTAGACGGGCCCCTGCACGTTGTCCTTGATGACGACGGAGGCGAGGGCGTTGAAGTCGTCGTCGTCGGTGAGCAGGAACACCGCGGTGACGCCCTCCAGGCGTGCTCGGGGGTTGGTCGCGGTCGCCAGCATCTCCCCGTGCGCGAGTTCGATTCCAGATGCGGTGATCCGCTCGCGTTCCTCCTCCAGCCCGGCCCACATCAGCACGTCGAGTCCGGCAGTCTCCAGCGCCTTCCCCAGGCCGATGACCCACGGAGCGCCGCCCACCAGGAGCGGCCGCGTCCGTGCGGACCGGACGACACCCAGCTTCCGGGCCACCGGCGCGGCCGTGAGGGCGTAGAGCAGGACCGTTCCCACGATCACGAGGAAGGTGATCGGCAGGATCTTGGATGCTCCGGGCAGCCCCTTCGCTACGAGGGTGGCGGAGAAGGCGGACGCGGTCGAGGCGGCGACGATGCCGCGCGGTGCCATCCACCCGATGAAGCCCCATTCGGCCACGGTCAGGTCGGAACGCCAGGCGGAGGCGTACGCGATGAGCGGCCGGACCAGGAGGACGAGTACGGCGATCAGGATCAGCGAGGGGACGAGCACGGGCACCACGGAGGCGGGGGTGACCGCGGAGGAGATGGAGATGAACAGCAGGCCGATGATCATCTGGACGAGTGTTTCGAGGAAGGGCCGGCGAGCCGGCATGTCCATCCCCCGCAGGTTGGTGATGGCGAGTCCGGTGAAGATGGCGGCGATGAGGCCGGTGTCGTCGCGGACGATGTCGCAGCCCGCGGAGACGAGGATCACCGTCGCCAACTGGGCGAGGGTGCCGAGCGTTTCACCGAGTCGCAGCTTGTGCAGCGTCAGCCAGAGAATGGCGGTTCCCACCGCGCCGCCCACGAGACCGACTCCCACGCTGATGAGGAACTGTCCGATCTGGTAGCCCCGGCCGAGGTCGACCCGGTGGGAGGTCGAGACGGCGTGGAAGACGACGGCTCCGAGGATGGCGCCGATCGGGTCGGTCAGTGTTCCTTCCCAGATCAGGATGCGCCTCAGCCTGTCCGTCGGCCGGACGTACTCGAGCAGCGGGCCGACGACGGTGGGACCGGACACGACGAGGATCATGCCGATCATCGCCGCCACCCGCAGCGGGATGCCGAACAAGGCCGGCCCGATACCCCCGACGGCGAGGAAGGTGACCAGGATGCCGATGATCAGCAGCCGGACGACGATTCCGCGGGTGCGGCCCGTGAGGTTGCGCAGGTTCAGCCCGAGGCCCGCGTCGTAGAGGATCACGGCGACGGACAGCGAGACCAGCGCGGGGAAGTCCGGGCCGACGAGCCGCGCGGGGTGAATGACGTCGGTCAGGGCTCCCGCGGTGAACCCCACCGGCAGGAGGATGATCAGCGCGGGGACACGCAGCTTGTTCGCCAGGATCTGCGAGCCCGTGGCGAGCGCGACGGTCAGGGCGATGCCCAGGAGAATGTCCTCGTCCGTCATGGCGGTCGCCCTCCTCGTAAAACTTGTGGCCCGTGGGGTTCCAGCGCGTCCACAAGACCTGCCCCCGCCTACGGGGCTCTTGGAACCCGGCTGCGTCCGGCTCGACGCTGACGAGGGTCGCCTTCAGAACTCCGCCGAGCCCGCCCCGCGCCCAGGCCAACTTGGGCACGAGACGGGCTTCTCCGAGATCCAATCGACTACATCCACGTTCGGCACGCACCGCCACGGAGCCGTCCGGGTGACCCTGACCGTTTGCCCTGCCGTCCGGCAGGGGCGTCGAACGGCCCGGGCGACGGAGATGTCCTGCGCCCGTTCTGTTGCGCGGGCATCCCGACCTGCGAGCTGCCCCGGCGGGCACGCGCAAGATGCCATCGCCGCATGCGGTCGCCGTCCGCAAGCAACTCCGGGCGTTCCGGAACGAGCGAATACCCCGAACGGATGGCCACTGGCTTCCGGGAGTGCGTTTTGTCGGCCATCCGGGAACCAGTCTGTTTGTCTTGGGCGGCGAATCAGCCTGCGCTGCGGTGCGATGCGATGGATGAGGACAGATGAGTCAGCTGGACCTGGCGCGGCTGCAGTTCGCGATGACGTCGATCTACCACTTCCTGTTCGTCCCGGTGACCATCGGCCTCAGCCTGCTGACCGCGACGCTCCAGACCGCCTGGTACCGAGGCGGACAGGTCGCGTACCTGCGGCTGACGCGGTTCTTCGGGACCCTGCTGGTGATCAACGTCGCCGTCGGCGTGGTGACCGGCCTGGTCCAGGAGTTCCAGTTCGGCATGGACTGGTCGGGCTACTCCCGCACGGTCGGTGATGTGTTCGGGGCGCCTCTGGCGATGGAGGGCCTCGCCGCGTTCTTCCTGGAGTCGACGTTTCTCGGGCTGTGGATCTTCGGCTGGGACAAGCTGTCCAAGCGCGTCCATCTGGCGACGATCTGGGCGGTGGCAGGAGGCAGCGCGCTGTCCGCGCTGTTCATCATGGCCGCGAACTCGTGGATGCAGCACCCGGTCGGCTACCAGGTCGACCCGTCCACCGGCCGCCCGCAGCTCGATGACGTCTGGGCGCTTTTCACCAACCCCGTCTTCCTCCGCGGCTACCTGCACGTGCTGCTGGCCGCACTGGTCACCGGTTCGATGGTCATGCTCTCCGTTTCCGCCTGGCAACTGCGCAAGGCCCTTCGCGATGACAAGGGCGGCACCGAGGACGAGGCCAAGTCCCAAGCCCAGACCCAGTCCCAAGCCCAGTCCCAGTCCCAAGCCCAAGCCCAAGCCCAGTCCCAGTCCCAAGGCCAGGACGACCCGGCGGCGATGAAGGGGGAGGCCGCCGGCTTCCGGCTGTCAGCCCGTCTGTCGCTGTTCGTCCTCGTGCCGGCCCTGATGTTCGCCATGCTCGTCGGGAGTGAACTCGGCGTGACCGAGGGCAAGTACCAGCCGATGAAGATCGCGGCGGCCGAGGCGCAGTGGGAGACCTGCCAGCCCTGCTCCTTCTCCCTCTTCCAGATCGGCGGCGGCAACAACGACCAGACACCCACGCAGATCCTGGAAATCCCCCACCTGCTGTCCCTGTTGGCCACCAACCACTGGAACGGCAAGGTTCTCGGCCTCAACGAGGTCAACAGCCAGTACCAGCAGGCCTACGGTCCGGGCGACTACGTGCCCAACGTCTTCATCCAGTACTGGGCGATGCGCGTCATGGCCTACCTCGCCTCGCTCGCCCTCCTCCTCGGACTGTGGGGCCTGTGGCTGCTGCGCCGCGAACGGCTCACCCGCTCACGCTGGTTCCTGACCGCGGCGGTGTGGGCCGTAGTGCTGCCGTTCCTCATCAACACCTCCGGCTGGCTCCTGACCGAGAACGGGCGCCAGCCCTGGATCGTGCAAGGCATCCAGTTGACGAAGAACGGGGTCTCCTCCTCCGTCAGTACCGCCGAGGTCGCGATCAGCATCGTGGCCTTCTTCCTCCTCTACGCCGCGATGGCCGTGATCGCGGCCGTGCTGATGACGCGCCACACACGCAAGGGCACCGGCCCCCTGCACCAGGACGACCAGCCCGCAACCGAGATGACCTACTGAGGTCACGAGCCACCCGGAAGGCCCGCGATGGCATTCACCACCCTCTGGTTCATCCTCGTCGCCGTGCTGTGGACAGGCTTCTTCGTCCTGGAGGGCTTCGATCTCGGAGTCGGCATGCTCCACGGACTGCTCTCCCGCAAGGAATCGAGCCGCCAGGCCGTGCTTCACACCATCGGACCGGTATGGGACGGCAACGAGGTCTGGCTGGTCACCGCCGGTGCCGCGATGTTCGCCGCCTTCCCCGGCTGGTACGCCACCCTGTTCTCCGGCTTCTATCTCGCCCTTGTCCTGCTGCTGGCCGGACTCATCGTCCGCGGCATCGCCATCGAGTACCGCGGCCGGGTCGACAGCGTGCGATGGCGACGGAACTGGACGGTCCTGCTGACCGTCGGCAGTGTGACCGTGCCCCTGGTGCTCGGCATCGCCCTGGGCGACCTGCTGCACGGTGTACCCATCGGCCGCGACCAGGAGTACGAGGGCACCTTCGCCGACCTGTTCACCGGCTACGGCATCTTCACCGGCATCACCCTCACCGCGCTCTGCCTCCTGCACGGCGCGACCTTCCTCGCGCTGAAGACCAGCGGGGACGTCCGCGAGAAGGCCCGCAGGCTGGCCCGCCGCATCGCGGTGCCCGCCGGCCTGGTGGTCCTCGCCTTCGTCTTCTGGACACGCTCGCTCGCGGGCGGCGGCATCCTTCTCAATCTCGCCGAACTCGCCGCCGTCCTGGCCGTCGTCGCCGCGGCCTGGCTGATCAGCGGCGGCCACGACGGCTGGGCGTTCGGCGCCACGACTCTGGCGATGGCCGCGACCGTGGCGTCACTCTTTGCCGAGCTCTTTCCCAGGGTCATGGTCTCCAGCACGAGCGGCGCCTTCGACCTGACCGTCCACAACACCGCGTCCGGCCCTTACGCGCTCAAGGTCCTGACCGTGGTCGTCCTCGTCCTGCTCCCTGTCGTCCTCTGCTACCAGGGCTGGACCTATCACGTCTTCCGGCAGAGGATCTCCGCCGACCACTTCCCCACGCAGGGTCAGCCTGCTACGCCGTCCACGGCCCGGCCGGACCAGTGAGAACGGCGCGTTCGTGATGCGGAACGCCGAAACTCGGCTGATCCAGCCCGGCGACGTCGTGCTCGCGGGCAGGGACTGACTTTGTCGCTCGCCCCCAAGGTCCCATCAGGGGCCAGCCACGCATCGGACGCACCTGAGTCCCTTCCCGGTAAGGGAAGGGACTCAGAGGCCAAGCTGTTGACCGCCGCGTGCGTCAGTAGCCGGTGCCGCGCTTGACCTGGGCCCGCTCGACCTCGTGGGTCGCACCCTTGCTGTCCAGAGTCCGGCACGCGTCGGCGATGTCCTGGCCCAGGCGGTCGATCTGCTCGCGGCTGAGGGTCTCCTTGACCAGGGCGCGCATGATCTTCACCTTCTCCGCGTTGGGCGGGAGCGTGTACGCCGGCACCATCCAGCCGCGCTCGGCCGAGAGTTGCCAGGCGAGGTCGGACTCGTCGTAGGAGTGCTTGCCGGCGAGGCGGAAGGCGACCAGCGGCAGTTGCTCGAGGTCGCCGCCGATCACTTCGAAGCGGCCGCTGCTGCGCAGGTTGTCCGCCAGCGCGTGGGCGTTCTCCTGCATCATCTTCATGACGTAGGTGTAGCCCTGGCGGCCGAGCCGGACGAAGTTGTAGTACTGCGCGAGCACCATCGAGGCGCCGGTGGAGAAGTTCAGTGTGAAGGTCGCGTCGGTCTTGCCCAGGTAGTTCTCCTGGAACACGAGGTGCTGGGCCAGGTCGGACTCCTCGCGGAAGACCAGCCAGCCGATGCCGGGGTAGACCAGGCCGTACTTGTGTCCCGAGACGTTGATGGAGCGGACCTGCTCGAGCCGGAAGTCCCATTTGGAGTCCGGGTAGAGGAAGGGCCACACGAACGCCCCGCTGGCGCCGTCGACGTGGATCGGGATGTCGAGGTCCCGCTCCTTGCGGACCTCCCGCAGGAGCTTGTCGATCCCGACGACGTCGTCCTTGTGGCCGGTGAACGTGGTGCCGAGGACCGCGACGACCCCGATCGTGTTCTCGTCGAGGTGGGGCTCCACGTCCTCCGGGCCGATCGTGTACTTGCCCTCGGCGAGCGGCATGATCCGCGGTTCGACGTCGAAGTAGCGGCAGAACTTCTCCCACACGACGTGGACGTCTCCGCCGAAGACCAGGTTGGGCCGGTCGACCGGCAGATTGGCTGCCTGACGGCGCTCGCGCCACTTCCACTTCAGGGACAGCGCGCCGAGCATGATCGCCTCGGAGGAGCCCTGGGTCCGGCATCCGGTTGTCCTGCCCGGCGCGTGGAACAGGTCGGCGAGCATGCGTACGCAACGCTGCTCGATCTCGGCGGAGATGGGGTATTCCGCGTGATCGATGAAGTTGCGGTGGAGGTTCTCGGCGATGATCCGCTGAGCCTCCGGCTCCATCCAGGTGGTGACGAAGGTGGCGAGGTTGCGCTGCGGGTCACCCTCCATCGCGAGGTCCGCGTCCAGCAGTCGCATGGCGTCCGTCGCGGCCATGCCTCCCTCGGGGAAGCTCTCCGAGGGGGCCGGTGCGGTCAGGAATCGGTTACCGAACAGGGCCGCGTCGTCGCGCTTAGTCATGAGGCGATTCAAACAGTGCCGGAACCTGCCCCGGTGAGGGACACGCCGCACCCGTGCGGCTACGAGGGTGTTGCAAGCTCGGTCGTGATCCGGTCGCTCACCGAACTGCGACGCGCCCGCCGCATACGGCAGCCCTCCCACGGGGTTGCCGAAGAGCATGACCGCGATGACGGTCACGAGGTTCGGGGCGCCGAGGAGTTTTTTGCAGGACGGTCCGTAACGGAGCCCTGTCGCGTTTCTGGTGCGTGTAGACGGCGGGGCGAGCTCGCCAGGTCGCCCCGCCGTGCTACTTCTGTCGACACCGGGTGCCCGGACCTCGGCTCCGGGGCTACAACCGGTTGCCGCTGTTTCTGTTGGCCGTGAGCGCGCACAGGGCGCCGAGCACGACGGCCAGGGCGCCGATGATGATGCTGTTGAGCGCGACTCCGGTGTCCGGGCTGTTGCCGACGATCCACGGCGAGATGATCATCCAGGTGCCCATCGCGCAGATCGCCCAGCTCAGGCCGTACATTCTCCCCGGCGTGACGGTGAATCCCAGAGCCAGCACGCCGATGGCGATTCCCATGATGAGGTTGTGCGTCGCCAGGTCGGGCTGGCTCGTCGTGTAGTGGAGTACCCACGGGGACACGGCGCAGTACAGGCCGAGCAGGAACACCGGCCCGTCCACGAGCGCCACGTCGCGACCACCGATCACGCGCTCGTACCGCGCGCGCATCTCGGATGCATCCGGGTGGCTGGTGATGTCGCCACCGGCATGTGAGACGTCGGCCATGACTCGTCTCCTTCGATCTGGTCCGATCTCCACGGCCCGACCGCGCCCGAAGCGCTGCGCGGTCGGCGCCGCGCACGACCATTCTGCGCTTATTTCATCCTTATGTGTAGAGGCGTCGCTTACCTGACCATCGGGGCGACCGGACCGGCGGGCCCGTCGCTCCGCCGGGCCGGCGAGGCTGTGTCAGGGGGCGATGAGCAGGCGGGCGATGGCGCGGCGCGTCCGGGTCGGCGCCTGGGGGTCGCGGTGCAGCTGGATCGACTGGTCGGCCGCGAGGACCACTCCGCCCAGCTCGAAGACGAGCTGGTCCACATCGGTGCGCTCGGGGAGCTGGCCGGTCTCGACCGCCGTGGTCAGTTCCGCCGAGACGTACGCCGTCCACGCGTCCAGCGCGGCCAGGACCGCGTCGCGGACCGGGCCGGGGCGGCCGTCGAACTCGCTCGCCACCGAGGTGAGGAAGCAGCCCCCGTGCCCTTCGTCCTCGGCCATGTAGGCGATCCATTCGTCGAAGGCGCGCGCCAGCCGCTCCGTGCCGGGCCTGGCTCCGACGGCTCGCGCCGGAACCCGCAGCCTGAACCGCTCGACCGCCGCGTCCAGCACGGCGAGCTGGAGCGCCTCCTTGCTGCCGAAGTGGCCGATCACGCCGGCCTTGCTCATCGCCAGGTCGGTGGCGAGGCGTCCGATGGTGAGGCCTTCCAGGCCTTCGGCGGAGGCCAGCGAGAGGGCGCTCCCGATGATCCGGTCGCGGGTGGCTGCGGTTTCGGCGACGGACTTGCGCGGGCTCATGCGGCCAGCTTAACCTAACGACCGTTCGCTATTAGCTTACGAACGTTCGTTATCTATAGCGCACCCCAGTACAGCTCCGTGCCGGTGCCAGGGGGCATCCACGGACGCCCGAAGGGACTCACTCGTGAAGATCCACCACCTGAACTGCGGTTCCCTGCGAACGATCGACAGCGCGGAGGGGAGTCTCCCCGCGGTGTGCCACTGCCTGCTCGTCGAAACGGACCGCGACGGCCTCGTCCTGGTCGAGAGCGGCATCGGTACGGCCGATGTGGCACGGCCCGAGGAGAGCCTCGGCGCGGACTTCCTCGGCCGCGCCCAGCCGGTCCTGGACCTCGCCGAGACCGCGCTGCACCAGGTCACCGCCCTCGGCTTCCGGCCCGAGGACGTACGGCACATCGTGCTCAGCCATCTCGACCTCGACCACGCCGGCGGTCTGCCCGACTTCCCCTGGGCCAAGGTCCATCTGAGCGAGGCCGAGCACCGCGCGGCCATGGCGGCACCCGGCGCCCACCCCGAGGACCGCGTCCGCTACCGTCCGGCCCAGTGGGCGCACCGGCCGCACTGGGTCACGTACGCGGAGCCCTCGGGGGACCCCTGGTTCGGGTTCGACGCGGTCCGCCCGCTGGAGGGCCTGGACGCGGAGATCCTGCTCGTCCCGCTCGGCGGGCACACCCGGGGCCACAGCGCGACAGCCGTCCGGGACGCCGGGCGCTGGCTCCTGCACTGCGGTGACGCCTACTACTTCCACCGCGAGATCGACCCCGACCGCCCCCAGGGCCACCCCGGCATGGACATCCTCCAGCAGATCACCGAGGTGGACCGGCCCCTGCGGCTCGCCAACCACGCCCGGCTGCGCGAACTGGTCCGCCTGCACGGCGACGAGGTCGACGTCCTCAGCGCCCACGACCCCTGGGAACTGGCCCGGTACACGGGCGGGGCGGGGGGCACGGGCACCCGGTGAGGGGGCGACCCGGCGCCTGAGGTCCACCGGTCACGGCGTCCTCCGGCCGCCTCCTCACCCGATCGAAGGATGATCGCTCCCCGGCCAATCCGTCGAGGCCCCAGCTCCGGAATACCTCCGAGAGCTCCGGCAGGGAGCCGGCGGGAGGAAACCGATGAGGAACAGGTCCGCGGACGCTTCGGACGGCGGCGCCGGGCACATGGGGCGGGAACGGCAGGGGGCGCGCCGGCGTACGGCCGTCATCGGCGGGGGAGTGGCCGGTCTCACCGCCGCGCACGTGCTCAGCCGCGTGGGGCCCGTGGCGCTCTACGAGGCGGACGACCGGCTCGGCGGACACGCGCACACCCACGACCTGACCTCGTCCGACGGGCGCCTGCACCGCGTCGACTCGGGCTTCATCGTGCACAACCACCGCACCTACCCGAACCTGCTGCGGCTGTTCGCCGAACTCGGCGTCGCCACCCAGGAGTCCGAGATGAGCATGTCGGTGCGGTGCGAGGGATGCGGACTCGAATACGCGGGCGCGCGCGGCCCCGCAGGCCTGTTCGCCCGGCCGCGCAACGCGCTGCGCGGCTCCTATCTGCGGATGCTCGCCGAGGTGCCGGCCTTCCACCGCGCTGCCCGCCGCCTGCTGGCCGAGGGCCGCGAAGACACCCTCACCCTGGGCGAGTTCCTGGCCTGGCAGCGCTTCTCGCCCTATTTCATCCGGCACTTCATGACCCCGCTCGTCTCCGCTGTCTGGTCCTGCGACGCGGCCACCGCCCGCCGCTACCCCGCCGCCTATCTGTTCCGCTTCATGGAGCACCACGGCATGCTCTCGGTGGGCGACTCGCCGGTCTGGCGCACGGTGACGGGCGGCTCCCGCTCCTACGTCGACCAACTGGCCAAACAGCTCGACGCGGTGCACACCTCCACCCCGGTCCGGGCCGTGCGCCGCCACGCCGACGGGGTGGAGATCACCACCGAGGACGGCACCACCGCCTCGTACGGCTCCGTGGTGATCGCGGTCCATCCCGACCAGGCTCTGCGGCTGCTCGCGGACCCCGGCCCGGCCGAGCGCGAGGTGCTCGGAGCCTTCCGCTACTCACGCAACACCACCCTCCTGCACACCGACACGGCACTCCTGCCGCGCGCCACCGGGGCCCGCGCCTCCTGGAACTACCTGATGCCGGACTGCTGCACCGACGCGGACCGGGTCCGGGTCAGCTACGACATGAACCGCCTCCAGCGGCTGGACGCGCCCGAGACCTATGTCGTCACCCTGGGCGGCGAGGACCGCGTCGACCCGTCCCGGGTCCTGGCCCGCATGGAGTACGAACACCCCGTCTACACGCCCGAGTCCGTCGCGGCGCAACGCCGACTCCCGCAGCTCAACAGCCCGGTGACCGCGTACGCGGGCGCCTATCACGGATGGGGCTTCCACGAGGACGGCTGCCGGTCCGGCGTCGAGGCCGCCGCCGCGCTGGGGGTGACCTGGTGATCGACACCCCCGCCCTCTATCCCTGCACGGTCGCACACATACGCACCGCACCCACCCGGTACGGGCTGCGCCACCGGACCTACATGTGGCTGACGGACCCCGACCGTCCGCCCGAACTGCCCCGTCTCCTGCGCCCGTTGGCCAGATTCGATCCCCGCGACCACTTCGACGGCGACCAGCCGAGCATCCGGGCGGCCCTGGACCGCTTCCTCGCCTCGCACGGCATCGACCTGCGCGGCGGCCCGGTGGTGATGCTCGCCCACGCCCGGGTCCTCGGCCACGTCTTCAACCCGCTGACCCTGTACTGGTGTCACGACCCCGACGGCACGGCGCGATGCGTCGTCGCCGAGGTGCACAACACCTACGGCGAACGGCACTCCTATCTGCTGCGCCCCGACGACACCGGGACCGCGCGGACACGCAAGGAGTTCTACGTCTCGCCGTTCTTCCCCGTCGACGGCGCGTACCGGATGCGGCTGCCCAGGCCCGGCAGCCGACTCGACCTGACGGTCCATCTGGAACGCGAGGGCGCCCGGCCCTTCACCGCCACCGTCCGCGGGACCCGCCGGGCCGCGGGCGTCGGCGCGCTGCTGCGCCAGGCCCTGCGCAACCCGTGGTCCACCGCCGCCGTGTCCGCCGCCATCCGGCTGCACGGCATCCGCCTCTATCTGCGCGGACTGCCCGTCCAGCCCCGCACCCCTCACCGAGCCCAGGAGAACGTGAAATGAGGACTGCCGAGTCCTGCCCCGTCGCGGCACCACGACAGGACACCGACCCGGACCGCTGGCCGGACGTGCTGACGCCGCCGGACACCTCGCGGGCCCGCACCGCCGTCACCCGGGCCCTGCTGCGCCGGGCGCTGGAACGCCTGCCCCTGCAGGCCCGGTTCGCCGATGGCACCCGCGTCGGTACGGGCGGCCCCGTCATCGAGATCCACGACCCGGCAGCCTTCCACCGCCGCATCGGCGCCCAGGGCCTCATCGGCTTCGGCGAGTCCTACATGGCGGGGGAGTGGGACGCGCCCGACCTCGTCGCCGCGCTCACCGTGCTCGCAGGGAACGCGGCACAACTCGTCCCGGCCCCGCTCCAGAAGCTGCGGGGACTGTGGGCGATGAGCCGGCCCGACGTCCAGCGCAACACCCCTACGGGCGCCCGCGACAACATCAGCCGCCACTACGACCTCTCCAACGACCTGTTCGCGCTCTTCCTCGACGACACCCTCAGCTACTCGGCGGCCCTCTTCCGGGGCTTCCCCGCCACCTGGTCCCTCCTGGCCACCGCGCAACACCGCAAGATCGACCGCCTGCTGGACCTCGCCGAGGTCGGACCCGGCACCCGGCTCCTCGAGATCGGCACCGGCTGGGGAGAGTTGGCGATACGCGCCGCCGCGCGCGGGGCCCAGGTCACCTCGCTCACCCTCTCCCGGGAACAACGGGCCCTGGCCCGCGAGCGGGTACGAGCGGCAGGACTCGACGACCGGGTGAGCATCGAGCTGTGCGACTACCGCGAGGCCGGAGGCACGTACGACGCCGTGGTCAGCGTCGAGATGATCGAGGCGGTCGGCGAGGAGTTCTGGCCCGTCTACTTCGCCACCCTCGACGCACGCCTCGCCCCCGGCGGACGCGTCGCGCTCCAGGCGATCACCATGCCGCACGACCGCATGCTCGCCTCCCGCGACACCTTCACCTGGATCCAGAAGTACATCTTCCCCGGCGGACTGCTGCCCTCCGTGGATGCGGTGGACGAGGTGAGCCGAGCCCACACCTCCCTGCGCGTCACCCGCAGGGACGGCTTCGGGGCGCACTACGCGGAGACCCTGCGCCTGTGGCGCGAACGGTTCACCGAGCGGGCGGACGAGGTCGCCGCGCTCGGCTTCGACGAGACCTTCCGCCGCATGTGGACCTTCTACCTCGCCTACTCCGAAGCCGGGTTCCGCTCCGGCTATCTGGACGTCCAGCAGTACCTGTTCACGAAGGAGGACCCCACCCCATGAGCACCGCGCCCGCCGCCCGCACCGCTCGACGCGGCGCCGCCCACCGGCTCGCCGCACTGGCCGAGGACGCGCTCGGCGGACCGCTCCCGCTGCGGCTGCGCGCCTGGGACGGCAGCGAGTCCGGACCGCCCGGCACCCCCGTCGTGGTGGTGCGTTCACGACGTGCCCTCAGGCGGCTGCTCTGGCAGCCCGGGGAACTCGGCCTGGCCCAGGCCTACATCACACGCGAACTCGACGTCGAGGGCGACCTCGCACAGGCCCTCCGGGTGATGTGGGCCGCCGTACGCGAACGCGGTCTGCACACACCCCGCCTCACGCTCGCCGACCGGGCCCACGCCGCCGGGGCGGCCCTGCGCCTCGGGGCGGTCGGACCCCGGCCCGCGACCCCCGCCTCACAGGCACGCCTGCGCGGCGGCCTGCACAGCAGGTCCCGCGACCGGGCCGCCATCAGCCACCACTACGACCTGTCGAACGCGTTCTACCGCCTGCTCCTCGACGACACCATGGCCTACTCCAGCGGCTACTGGACGAGCGACGACCCCGCCTTCGGCCCCGCCGACGCCCAGCGCGCCAAGCTGGAGCTGATCTGCCGCAAGCTCGGTCTGGTACCGGGAGCCCGGCTCCTCGACATCGGATGCGGCTGGGGCTCCCTCACCCTGTACGCGGCCGAGGAGCACAAGACGCAGGCCACCGCGGTCACGTTGGCCGCGGAACAGGCGGCGTACCTGCGCGAGCAGGTGCGGGAGCGCCGACTGGAGCACCTGGTCGACGTGGTGTGCCAGGACTACCGGGACATCGAGGGAGGCGCCTACGACGCGGTCGCCACGGTCGAGATGGGCGAACACGTCGGCGACGCCGAGTACCCGGCCTTCGCCGCCTCCCTGCGCCGGCTGGTGCGTCCCCAGGGGCGCGTTCTCGTGCAGCAGATGTCCCGCGGATCCGTCGCCCCGGGCGGCGGCGCGTTCATCGAGGCGTACATCGCCCCCGACATGCACATGCGGCCCCTGGGCGAGACCGTCGGACTCCTGGAGGGCGCAGGTCTCGAGGTGCGCTCCGTGGAATCGCTGCGCGAGCACTACGTCCGGACGGTCGCGGCCTGGCACCGCACCCTGGAGGAGCGCTGGGACGACTTCGTGCGGCTCGTCGGGGAGGAGACGGCGCGCGTGTGGCGGCTCTACCTCGTCGGCGGGGCGCTCGCCTTCGAGGAGCGCCGCATGGGCCTCGACCAGATCCTGAGCGTGCGGCCCACCCCCGCCGGGATCAGCGGCATGCCCGCCGTCCCGCGCGCCTGGTACCCGGACACGGACGAGCGATGAGCGGCTTCCCCTGGGGCGCGTTCGCCCAGAACCTCGCTCTCGCGGCCGCCGCGGCTCTCGCCGTCATGCTCGCCACCTTCGTCGTCGCCGTACGCAAGGGCCTGCACCGGATCGTGGACGTCGCCTGGGGGGTCGGGTTCACCGCGGTCGCCCTCGTCACGTTCCTGGCATCCGCCGGGGAGGGCGACGACGCGCGGCGCGTGCTGGTCACGGTCCTCACCTCGGTGTGGGGACTGCGGCTGGCCGCGCACATCGCGCGGCGCGGCCGGGGGCACGGCGAGGACCCGCGCTACGAAGCCCTGCTGGCCAAGGCCCCCGGCAGCCGTGACCTCTACGCCCTGCGCGTGGTGTACCTCCTGCAAGGGGCACTGGTGTGGCTGGTGTCGCTGCCGGTCCAGGCCGCGCAGTACGTGCCGGGGCCGCTGACCGCCTTCGCCTGGGCGGGCACCGCGCTGTGGGCGGTCGGCCTGTTCTTCGAGGCGGTGGGCGACGCCCAGCTCGCCCGCTTCAAGGCCGACCCCGCCCACCGCGGCCGCGTCATGGACCGCGGACTGTGGAGCTGGACCCGCCACCCCAACTACTTCGGCGACTTCTGCGTGTGGTGGGGCCTGTTCCTGCTCGCCTGCGACAGCGCGCCGTCGGCGGCGGTGTCGGTGGTGTCGCCGCTGGTGATGAGTTACCTCCTCATCAGCGGAAGCGGAAAGCCGATGCTGGAGCGCCACATGGCCGAGCGTCCGGGCTTTCGCGAGTACGCGGCGCGCACCAGCGGCTTCTTTCCGCGGCCGCCGAGGCGTCACGGCTGACCCGCTCCGGAATTCCCTGCCCGGCACCGCGGCGTCGCCTGTGGGTCCCCTCCCGCCGGAGGGGACCCACAGGCGGTACGGCGAGCACCTCGTGCCCTTCACCGGTGCAGTGGGCGAGGGCACGAACGCTCAGGCGGGGAAACTCAGCAGAGCCACCGGATCGGAGGTGGGTTCGGCCGAACCGCCGGCCGGCTCCACCGTGATCCCCATGCCGGACGCGCCGTCGACGGAGCCCTCCATGAGCACCGCCTCGGTGGTGCGGCCGGGGTCCATCAGCCCGGCGGACCGCATGGAGCCGGCGTCGGCGAACCACAGCTGGTAGACCTTGCCGCTCGGCGGCCTCGCCATCCGCGACGCGATGAACACGGCCTGGTCCCGGCTCTTGGACACCACGACCGTTCCGCTCGCCCCGTCCCCCAGCGTCGCCGTACGCGACCTGGCGTCGGGGGCGGCGAGGACCGCGGCCACCTCGTTCGTGCGCCGCTCGGCCTGCCGGGCCTGCTCCTGGGCGTCCTGGGCGCGCTCGTGCTGCCATGCCGCCGTACCCCCCAACGCGGCAGCGGCGGCCAGGACGGCGGCCAGCGCCCACCGCGCGGGCCGACGCACGCGGCGGGTGCCGGCGCGTCGGGGCGCCGTCAGGGGAATCGTGCGCGGCCCCTCCTGGCGGACCGTGGTGATCCGTCGCATGACCTGGTCCTTGAGGGCCGGGCCCGGCGACGTGGTGACGGCCAGGCCCAGCCGCGCGGCCGTGGCGGTCAGTTCCCGGACCTCCTGCGCACAGGCCTCGCAGTCCGCGGCGTGCCGCTCGAACCGTTCCCGTTCGTCGTCGGCCAGCGCGTGCAGCGCGTACGCGCCGGTCAGCGTGTGCAGGTCCATCGTGGTCACGCCGTCACCCCCAGGCAGTCACGCAGTCGGATCAGGCCGTCGCGCAGGCGGGTCTTGACCGTGCCGAGGGGAAGCGTGAGCAGCTCCGCCACCTCCCGGTAGGTCAGTCCGCGGTAGTAGGCCAACGTCACCGTCTGGCGCTGGAGCTCCGTCAGGGTGCGCAGACAGCGCCGTACCTGCTCACGTTCCAGACGCGCCTCGACCTGCTCGATCACCTCGTCGAACTCGGGCGTCCGGTCGAGGAGAGCGGCCTTGTGCTCCCGCGCCGCCGAGGCCTCGACCGAGCGCACCCGGTCCACGGACCGCTGGTGGGCGAGGGTGAGGACCCAGTTCGTCACCGACCCGCGCTCGGGCCGGTAGCGGGCGGCGGTCCGCCACACCTCGACCAGCACCTCCTGGGTGACCTCCTCCGACTGCGCCCGGTCGCGCAGCACCCTGCGCACGACGCCGAGGACGGGACCCGCCACGACGTCGTAGAGCGAGGCGAACGCCTGCTGGTCGCCCCGGGCGACCCGGGCCATGAGATCCGGCAGGTCCGGCTCCGCAGACGGGTTTCTCCCGATCTCCACGGCTTCCTTCACGGTGTGAGTCCTCCAGGACGCGTTGACGGTTCGGAAGTGATCCGAAGCAGGTCGGGCGGCGGATTGGCCCGGGGCCGGAAAGATCCGGACGGGCCGGGACGCGTCACGACGGTGCGCCGGGGCACGGGCGGTCCGCGGAACACGGCGCGCGGTCGGCGTTCAGACCTCCGCGGCCGACCGCAGGCCGTCGCGCAACTGGTGCAGACCGCGTCGGGAGTGGCTCTTGACCGTGCCCAGCGGCAGGCCGGTGCGCTGCGCGATCTGCGTCTGCGTGAGGTCCTCGTAGAACGCGAGGTGCAGCACCCGGCGCTGCGGTGTGGGGAGCTTGGCCAGCTCGTGCCGGACCAGGACCCGGTCGAGCGCCGCTTCGGGCCGGGCCCGCGTGTCGTCGGCGAGGACCAGGAGGGCGCCGGCCGCACCGACCAGTTCGGTGCGCCGGGTCCGCGCGGACAGCGCGTCGGCGATCTTGCGCCGGGTGATGCCGACGAGCCAGCCGGCGAGTGTGCCGCGCTCCGGGCGATAGCCCCGCCCGCCCCGCCACACGGCGAGGAACACCTGCTGGGTGACGTCCTCGGCTTCGCGCGGGTCGCCCAGCGAGCGTCGGGCGAGCGTGTGGACGAGGGGGGCCCAGCGCCGGTACGCGGCGGCGATCGAGGCCTCGTCCCCGTCGATGATGCCCCGCGCCAGGTCCGCGTCCGCGATCGCGTCCGTGATCGTGTCCGGGATCGCGTCCGCGGGCTCTGCGGTCCGCTGTTCGACGGTCGGATCTGCGCTCATGGCCACGGCTCCTCGCTCCGGGCGCCTTCTGCGGCGGGCCCGTGAACCCATCGTGTGAACGAGGGGACAGAGGCGACAACTCGCATCGTTTCTGCGTCGTATAGTCGCCGTATGGGTGAGAGCCGGGCGGATCAGGGGCGGGGACCGGGCACGGGATCCGCCGAGGCCGGTGTCACCACCGGTGCGCTGGCCCGTCGCCTCGGAGTCTCACCCACCACCCTGCGGTCCTGGGACCGCCGGTACGGCGTGGGGCCCGCGGTCCGTTCCGACGGACGGCACCGCCGCTGGACGCCCCAGGACGTCGCGATGCTCGAGGAGATGTGCCGGCTGACCTCGGCGGGAGTGCCGCCCGCCGAGGCGGCCAGGGCGGCGAAGGGCGGGGCCGACCCGGTCGCGCCCGAGGCCGATGCCCCCGCCGGGCCGGACGATCCCCGTTCGAGGGCGGCCGGAGCGCTGCCCCTCGGTGACGCCCGGCAGGAGTGCAAGGGTCTCGCGCGCGCCGCCGTACGCCTCGACGCGCCCTCTGTGGACGACCAGTTGACCTCCCTCGTCACACGGCACGGCGTGGTCGTCGGCTGGGAGGAGGTGATGGTGCCGACCCTGCACGCGGTGGGGCGCAAGTGGGAGTCCGCCGGGGACCGTTACGTGGAGGTGGAGCACCTGCTGTCCTGGCACATCTCCCGAGTGCTGCACCGCGCCCCCGGACCGGCGGCGCCCGGAGTGCCGGCCGCCGGCGCGGGACCCGTGGTGCTGGCCTGCGTGCCGGGCGAACAGCACTGCCTGCCGCTCGAGGCGCTGCACGCGGGGCTCGTCGAACAGGGCCTGCCCACCCGGATGTTCGGCCCCGCGGTGCCCCCGGAGGCACTGACCGCGGCGGTGCGGCGGCTGGGGCCGGTCGCCGTCGTGCTGTGGTCCCAGACCCGTTCCACCGCCGACCGCCCGCTGGCCCGGCACATCGCCGCCACCGCCTGGGGCGTCAAGGGCGCCCGCAGTCATCCCGCCGTCCTCCTGGGCGGCCCCGGCTGGGCCGGACGCGCGGAGCCGGGCATGCTCCGGCCGCCGGGACTGCGGGACGCGCTCACCACGCTGGCGGGTCTGGCCGGCGGCTGAACCGGCCGCCGCTCACCGGGCCGCCCGCGTCACCGCCGTACCGTCGCCCTCGCCGATCAGCCCACCGTCGGCGTCGGTGAGGGCTTCGCGGAAACCGCTCCGCCACCCGCTCCGCCGCCCGCGGGCGGCGTCAGGACGACGACCGGCTCGCCGGGCTGCGGCGCGGGAGGCGTCAGATTGTCCTTGGGCACCTTCGGAAGGGTCGTCTCCTGGATGATCACCTGCTCGAAATCGACCAGTCCGGTCTTCTCCATCACGGTGATGTGGTCCAGCACGGTGTCGTTGGCCTGATCCGCGAGCTGACGTACCAGGGTGTTCTCGGTCGTGGCGCGGATCTTCGCGACGGTCGAGAAGATCTGTCCGTGCGTGATGCGCAGGATGTTGGCGAAGTCGGTGTCGAACTTCTTGCCGCTGTCCGCGCTCAACGTCGCCACGAAGCCCTGCTGTTGCGGGGACGGCTTGTTGGGCAGCGTGATGCCGAGCTGCGTGGCGATCTTGCGGCTCGTGTCGTCGAGCCCGGCATGCCCCGAGATCAGGTGCTCCCCCGCTGTACGGACCGCCGGTATGGTCCCCTTCTGCAGGGCCAGTTGCCCGACCGGGTACTCCCACAGTCCCGCCGCGCGCACCTTGACGACGAAGTCGCGGTCGGCCTCGGTCAGCGGCCCCGAGGACGGATTGGCGATGATGCGGGTCGAGGTGGTGGACGCGGTCGACACCCCCAGCATGGCCGGATAGGCGAGCGCGGCGAGGGTCAGGGTCAACGCGCCGGTCACGAAGAGTGTTCCCGCGTTCCGTGCAATGCGCATTGAGCAGCCTCCTGGGGGGCGGGGCGGCGCCCCGGAGCCGTTGACTCCGGTCGGCCGCGCGGTGGATCCGGTACGGACGGATCCGGTACGAGTGGTTCGGACGACCACATGTACGGTGCCGGGCCGCGAAGCAATCACCGCTCCGGGTAAAATCCCGGCAAGTTCTGCGCGGTCGCCGAGTCTCCCGAAGCACCTGGTCACGGCCGCGACGCCCGGTCACGGCGCCGAAGCTCAGTCGCGGCCCCGGGCCTTCCTGAACCGGGCCAGCCCCTCGGACAGATCGACGATCGGGTCCGGGTAGTCGAAGGCCGCGCGGTCAAGGCCCCGGAGCTTCCACGGCTCGTGCACGGCACGCCCCCCGAGCCCCGCCAACTCGGGCACCCAGCGCCGGACATATGCTCCGTCCGGGTCGTACTTCTTGGCCTGGGTCACCGGGTTCAGGACGCGGTTGGGCCGGCTGTCCGTGCCCGTTCCCGCCATCCACTGCCAGTTGAGCTGGTTGTTGGCGACATCGCCGTCCACCAGCAGGTCCAGGAAGTGCCGGGCCCCGACCCGCCAGTCCACGTACAGCGTCTTGGCCAGGAAGCTCGCGGTGAGCAGGCGGCCCCGGTTGTGCATCCAGCCCTCGTGCCGCAGCTGCCGCATCGCCGCGTCCACCACCGGATAGCCGGTCCGCCCCTCCCGCCACGCCTCGATGTCGTCCCGCGCCTCGGCGGCAGAGCGCCAACGGTCGTGCTGGGAGCGGTAGTCGGCGCCGGACGCGTTCGGCCGGGCGGCCAGCACCTGGTGGTGGAAGTCCCGCCACGCCAGCTGCCGTACGAACGCCTCGGCGCCCGGACCGCTCGCGGCGGCCGCCCGGTGGACCAGCTCGACCGGCGACAGAGTGCCGAAGTGCAGGTGGGGGGAGAGCCGGGAGGTCGCGTCGCCCGGCAGGTCGTCATGGCGGTCCTCGTACGCCCCGATCCCGCCCCGCAGCCAGGCCGTGACGCGCTTCCTGGCCTCCGTCTCACCGCCCGTGGCCAGCCCCGGCGACACTCCGGACACCTCCGAGCGGGACGGGATCTCCTCCGAGCCGACGGCCTCCGGCACCCGGACGGCCCGGGGAGCGGGGACCGCGTCCCGCAACGGCTGCCGCGCCCACTGGCGGTGATAGGGCGTGAAGACGGCGAAGTGGTCGGAGGACGCCGGGGTGACCGCGCCGGGAGCCAGTGCGGTGATCACCGTCTCGTGGACATGCAGACGGCACCCCTCCGCCTCCAGCGCGGCGCGCAGCCGCTCCTCCCGGCGGTGCGCGAAGGCGCTGACCCCCGCCGCCATGTGCACCTCGTCGGCGTCTGCCTCCGCGACCGTCTTGGCCACCTCGGCCACCACGTCGCCGGAACGCACCACGAGACGGCCGCCGCGCTCCCGCAGCCCGGCGTCCAGATCCGCCAGACAGTCGGCGAGGAAGGCCATCCGGTTGGGAACGGTGAACCCGGCCTCCACGACGGCCTCGTCGCGGACGAACAGCGGCACCACCGCGTCGGAACCGTCGAGGGCGGCACGCAGCGGCGGGTGGTCGTGCAGTCGCAGGTCCGAGGTGAACAGGACGACAGAGATGGTCATGGTGTGGCTCCGGGGCAGGTCCGCGAGGGGGCAGGGCGTCGGTCTGCTTCGGCCCGGCCGGGTCCCGCGGATGCGGGGTCAGCGGGTGAGCGCGGGTTCCTCCCGCCCGGCGGGCGCGTTCTTCACGGCGGCCTTCGCGATGTTGCGGGCCATACCGCCGAACACCACGGAGTGGAACGGCGAGACGCTCCACCAGTACAGGTGGCCGAGCAGCCCGTGCGGATGGAACAGGGCACGCTGGCGGTAGCGCGTACGCCCGTCGTCCGTCACCTCGGCGTACATCTCCAGCCAGGCCAGACCCGGCAGCCGCATCTCGGCGCGCAGCCGCAGCAGATGACCCGGCTCGATCTCCTCCACGCGCCAGAAGTCGAGCGAGTCGCCGACCCGCAGCCGGGCGGCGTCCCGGCGCCCGCGCCGCAGCCCCACCCCGCCCACCGCGCGGTCGAGCCAGCCGCGCACCGCCCAGGCCAGGGGGAAGGAGTACCAGCCGTTGTCACCGCCGATGCCCTCGATCACCCGCCACAGCGCCTCGGGCGACGCGTCCACCGTCAGCTCGCGGCGGTCGGTGTAGAGACTGCCGCCGGCCCAGTCGGGGTCGGTGGGCAGCGGATCACTGGACGTCCCCGGATACGAGGCCGACGACCAGCGCGTGGTCACCTGGGCGTCACGCACCCGCTGGAGCGCCAGGGACACCGACGCGTCGAAGCCGATCGGCCGTCCCGGGGGATCGGGGACGTACCGGACGATGTCGTGCTCGCGGCACACGACCTCGTGGCGCAGCGACTCGGTGAGCGGCCGCGCGATGGACGCGGGCACCGGGGTGACCAGTCCGACCCAGTGACTGGACAGCCGGGGCGTGAGCACCGGCACCGGGAAGATGAGTCTGCGGGGCAGCCCGGCGATGGCCGCGTACCGCCGCATCATCTCCAGGTAGGTGAGGACCTCGGGGCCGCCGATGTCGAAGGCGCGGTTGACCTCCGCGGGCATCCGGGCGCTGCCGACCAGGGTGCGCAGCACATCGCGTACGCCCATCGGCTGGATCCGGGTGTGCACCCAGCTCGGCGTCACCATCACCGGCAGCCGCTCGGTCAGATAGCGCAGCATCTCGAACGAGGCCGAGCCGGAGCCGATGATCACCGCGGCGCGCAGCACGGTGGTCGGTACCCCCGACTCCATCAGGATGCGGCCCACCTCGGCCCGCGACCTGAGGTGCGGTGACAACTCCGCCTCCGGTACGCCCGCAGGGGTGAGGCCGCCCAGGTAGACGATGCGCCGCACACCCGCCGCGCGGGCCTGCTCGCCGAAGATCCGGGCCGCCCTGCGGTCGGTCTCCTCGAAGTCGTGACCCGTGCCGAGCGCGTGCACGAGGTAGTAGGCGACCTCGCACCCGTCCATCGCGTCGGCGACGGAAGCGGCGTCCGTGACGTCTCCGCGCACCACCTCCGCCTCGCCCGCCCAGGGGTAGTCGCGCAGTTTGGCGGGGGAGCGGGCCAGACAGCGCACCCGGTACCCCTCGGCCAGCAGCTCGGGGACCAGCCGTCCGCCGATGTAGCCGGTCGCACCGGTCACCAGACACCTCGGTCCGGTGGGGGCGTCGTCGTCGCTCATGCATCCTCCGTCGTTCGCCGCCGTTGCCCCCGCCGTCCGCCCCCTCCTGATCCCTTCCCCGTCGGCGCCGCCCGCGGATGCGCCGAACGGGACGGCCTGGCGCGAGACGGCCGTACGAGGGACAGGCCGCGGACTTCTATAGGCTGATCGCGTGGCCAGACGAGACGACCGTGACGACCGGACGGGTGACCCGGACCCCGACCCGGGCCGGGAGCCGGAGCGCGTCCCGGTGACGGATCTCCAGGCCTTCGCGGTCCAGCTGCGCCGCATGAACGGCGAGATCAACCGGCTGGTCCACGGCTTCGCCGGGGAGCACGGTCTGCACGCCACGGACGTACAGGCGCTCGCCGCGATCCTCGACGCGCCCGAGCCGCTCACGCCCGGCCGGCTGCGCGAGCATCTCGGACTCACCTCGGGCGCGGTCACCGCGTGCCTGGACCGGCTGGAGCGCGCGGGCCACATCCGGCGCGTCCGGGAGAGTCCCGACCGCAGAGTGGTCCACCTCCACTACGTCCCGGATGCCAAGTCGGCCGCGCGCGCCCACTTCCGGCCGCTCGCCGAGGTCACCGCGAGCGTGCGGTCCGGTTTCAGCGAGGACGAACTGTCGGTGGTCCTCCGCTTCCTGACGGAGATGAACGAACACCTTTCCGGCGTGCGCTCCCCAGGACGCTGAACCCGTCCGGTCGCCGTCCGTGCATCCGGATGGGGGCCGGGTACGGAAGCGGGGGGCGTGGTCTACGATCTGGCCCAAGATATCTCAATGATTGAGATTCTTTATTATTGAGACACCTGTCCCGCCTGCCCGTGAAATCTGGAGAGCGATGTCCATCACCCCGCGACGGGCCCTGTGGCTGATCCCCGTCGTCCTGCTCGTGGCCTGGCTCGGCATCGGAGGCACCCTCGGCCCCTACGCCGGCAGACTCGGCGAGGTCGCCACCAACGACCAGGCCGCCTTCCTGCCGCGCAGCGCCGAATCCACGAAGGTGGTGGCCCAGCAGCGGGCCTTCCGACAGGACGAGACGCTGCCCGCGATCGTCGTCTGGACCGTGGACGGCGACGGTTCCGTCGCCGGGGCCCAGCGGTCCGCCGCGAGCGCTGCGCTCGCCTCGCTCACCGGCGCCCCCGGCGTGGTCGGCCGGGCGTCACCCGCCCTGCCGTCGCGGGACGGCACGGCGCTGGAGGGCGTCGTCCAGCTCAGGCCCGACCTCGGCAAGAAGCTCCCCGACGCCCTCGAGCGCGTCCGCACCGCCGCCGAACGCGTCCCGGGAACGACCGCGCAGGTCGCCGGACCCGCGGCCAGCCAGGCCGACCTCTCCGACGCCTTCGCCGGAATCGACGGCCTGCTCCTCGGGGTGGCCCTGGCGACGGTGCTCGTGATCCTGCTGCTGGTCTACCGCAGCCTGCTGCTGCCCTTCCTCATCATCCTCGGGGCCGTCTTCGCGCTGGGCCTGGCCTGCGCGATCGTCTACGTCCTCGCCGACCACGACGTCGTGCGCGTGGACGGTCAGGTGCAGGGCATCCTCTCGATCCTCGTGATCGGCGCCGCGACCGACTACGCCCTCCTGCTGACCGCCCGCTACCGCGAGGAACTCGCCCTGCGCAGCGACCGGTTCACGGCCGTCCGGGCCGCGCTGCGGCAGTCCTGGGGCGCGATCGTCGCCAGCGCCGGAACCGTCGCCCTCGGACTGCTCGCGCTGCTGCTCAGTGACCTGACGAACAACCGGGCGCTCGGCCCCGTGGGCGCCATCGGCGTCGTCTGCGCCGTCCTGAGCACGCTCACCTTCCTGCCCGCCGTCCTGGTGCTGCTCGGCCGCGCCGCCTACTGGCCCGCGGGACCCCGCCCGGCGGGGAACCCGCGGACGGGCAGCGGCATCTGGAACCGGGTCGCGGATCTGGTGGACCGCGCGCCGCGCAAGGTCTGGGCGATCGCCCTGGCCGGGCTCCTGGCCTGCGCCGCCTTCGCGCCCACCCTCACCGCGAAGGGCGTCCCCCTCGACGAGATCTTCGTCAACGACGCGCCGTCCGTCGCCGCGCAGGAGACCCTCGGACGCCACTTCCCCGGCGGTTCCGGGAACCCCGCCGTGATCATCGCGGACGCCGACCATGTCACGCGGGTCACGGCCGCGGCGCGCGCGACGGAGGGGGTCGCGTCGGCCGCCGCGGTGACGGCCTCCGGACTGCCCGGCGGGGGAGAGCCCCAGGCTGTCGACGGCCGGGTGCGTGTCGACGTCACCCTGCGGTCCGCCGCGGACAGCGACGCGGCCAAGGAGACCGTCGAGCGGCTGCGCCAGGCGGTGCACGCCGTGCCGGGCGCCGACGCGCTCGTCGGGGGCTACACGGCCCAGCAGTACGACACCCGGCAGACCGCCGAACGCGACCGCACGCTCATCGTGCCCGTGGTCCTCGCCATCATCCTGGTCATCCTGATCGGCCTGCTCCGCTCGCTGCTCATGCCGGTCCTGCTGGTGGCCACCGTGGCGCTCAACTTCCTCGCCACCCTGGGCATCTCGTCACTCGTGTTCCGGCACGGATTCGGCTTCACGGGCACCGACGCGTCCGTGCCGCTGTACGGCTTCGTGTTCCTGGTGGCCCTCGGAGTCGACTACAACATCTTCCTGATGTCCCGGGTCCGTGAGGAGTCGCTGCTCCACGGGGTGCGCCGGGGAGTGCTGCGCGGACTCGTCGCCACCGGCGGAGTGATCACCTCGGCGGGCGTGGTGCTGGCCGCGACTTTCGCCGCCCTCGGCGTGATTCCGTTGGCCTTCCTCGTGCAGATCGCCTTCATCGTCGCCTTCGGCGTCCTGCTCGACACCCTGGTGGTCCGCTCCTTGCTGGTGCCCGCCCTCGTCCGCGACATCGGCCGCCGCGCCTGGTGGCCGGGGAGGCTGAGCCGAGAACCGGAGCCCGACCCCGTGCCCCACGGGGTCGAGCGCGTCAAGGTGTGAGAGGGCCGGGTCACGGGAGCGGATGCGAGAGGCCCGAGCGCGACTGGCCCACGTGTGCCTGGGCCCGGGCAGAAGTGGGCCCGCCCGCGCGGTTTCGCGCGGGCGGGCCGCCCGTGTCCGTCGCCGAGTCCGAGTCCGAGTCCGAGTCCGAGTACAAGTCCGCGTCCGCGTCCGCGTCCATGTACGCGTCCATGTACGGCGCTGCCGAAGGACGGTGAACGGACCTGACATGTCTCGGAGAAACCCGGGCAAGCGGATTCCACGGGACTCGTCGCTCCGGGTCCGAGGTCAGAGCTGGAGGTGTCTGCCGCCATGGGCACAAAGGTGCTGGAACGATTTCCCGCAGGGGCTCCGCGTGGATCCTGGACCGCGGAGGAGTACGCGGCACGACGCCGGACCGAGGGACTGGCGGCGACGGTCGTGATGGACCTGAAGTCGGACGCCTTCCTCGTGGTCGTCCCGATCGGCGAAGAGGACTGATTCCGCGTCTCCGTCCCGCTCGGGGACGCGGACCGAGGCGGACCGCGCGCGGTCGGGTCGGCTCATCGGCTCGCCCCGCCGCCGACCGGGGCCAGTGGCGCGCCGTTCACCAGACGGGCCGTCACGCCGGGACGGGCGTCCTCCGGGGCCCGCACGGCGAGCGTACGGCCGTCCGTCCGGGCCGTGACGGCGCCGCTCACCTCGATACGGGTGACGGCCCGGCTGCCGGCGGCGAGCAGATACCAGTGACCCGCGCGTGAACGCCAGTGGGTGTCGGCCACCACATGCTGGCCGAACCGGCCGCAGGCCGCGGTGGACCCGGCCCGCGCGACCTCCCGAGCGGGTGCGGAGGGCGAGGAGGCGGGGGCGCGCAACAGCACCCGCACCTCGCCGGGACCGCGCCACGTGGCGGCCCGGGTGCACACCCACACGGCGTGTCCGCCCTTCTCCGGCAGATCCTGCTCGGCGAAGTCCCAGGCGTTGACAGCCCGGACCCCGGCGCCGCGCAGCCGATCCAGCCCGCACGCCAGGTGTGCCCAGGCGACCAGCGCGGCCGGGCCGGTCGCCTCCCTGGGCTGCCGCGCCGGAGGAGTCCCGTGCCCGGGCAGCGGTGTGTACGTCAGATGGACCGGCGACAACTCGCCCAGGTCGGTCAGCAGGAACGCGTGCTTCTCCGCGATGCGTTCCGAGGAGCGCAGCTGGAGCACCGGCCGACGGTCGCAGGCCGCGCCCGCGGCCGGGGTGGCGAGCGGCGCGGTGACCCCGTCCCGGGCGACGTCGACCGGCCGGGACGGAGAGTCGGGACGCGTCAGGTCGCGCGTCCGTGCCTCGGCGATCCAGGGGGCGAGGAGAAACCTCGTCACCCGGGCGCCGCGCCCGACGACCAGGGCGGCGGCGGTCGTCACATCCGCGTCGTCGGTCCGCGCGAGGGCGAGGGCGCCGTGCCCCGGCGCGTCGAGCGGCTCGCTGTAGCGCACCACGCGTAGGCCGTCGTGCAGCAGGACCACGGCGTCGCCGTCCACGTTCCCCGCGTAGAGGAGCTGGGGCGCGTGCGTCGGCGCGTCCATGGGGGTACCCGCCGTCGTGGTCACGTGCCCGGCGCGGGCCGGCCGGGCCCAGCCGGACAGGGCCCGGGCGAGCAGCTCCGGATCGTCGGCGCGGGCGCCACGCGCCGGCCAGGCGGTGAAGTCGACCCGCGCGGTGTCGGCCCAGGAGTCCCGGGGCGTGCGCACGAGGTCCGCGGGGCCGGGCAGGGTCGCGCCCGCGGGGGTGTCGCCGGCCGACGGCGGCGCGGAACCCGGGGCGGAGACCGCCAGCAGCACCCCGGTGAACACGAGGGCGGACAGCGCGCCCCACAGGAAACGGACGCGGCGTCGGCGGCGCAGCAGATCGGTGGGCCCGGTCTGCACCGTGCAGGCGTCGAACTCCCGTGACCCGAGCAGCGTCTGGGTGGCCCGGCCCGCCGACTCGGCGAGCCGGGTCGCGGCCCCTAGAGCGCCCTCGGGGTCGGCGACCCCGGCGGCGCGGAGGAGCGTCGCGATCGCCGCATCGGTTCGTTCGTCCACGCTGCGCAGGACGAAGGCGGCGCGCGCGGCGGCTGTCGAACCCGCCAGAGCCCGGCCCAGCGCGAGGTCGTCCGCACCGCCCGCGCGCGGGAACAGCCGCAACCCCCATACGACGGGCAGTACGGGCAGCAGGGTGCGGGGTGGCGGCAGCCGGTGGGGCCAGCCGCGCGGCGGACGCCCGTACGCGATCGCCGAGCGCAGGACATGGCCGCGCAGCCGGTCCTTCTGCGTGACGGAGGGGCGGCCGGTGCCGCGCGGTTTCGGCAGGCGAGGCCCGGGGTCCCGCTCGCGGGAGCCCGGCAGTGAGCGCTGCACGAGCGAATGGGCCAGGAGGATGCGCCGGTGCTTGCTCAGCGAGGGAGGCAGTGTGAGGTACGCGAGCCGCACCAGAGCGCCGTACTCCTCGAAGAGGGCGGTCTCGGCCCGGTCGAGCGCGGTCCTGCCGCGGCGGGCCGATCGCGGAAGCGAGGGGATGGGCATGGAACGAATGCCTTCCGAAGGAACTGACGTCGTGTCACGCCGATCCGTCAAACGAGTGACTCTTCGGATGGTCACAGGACGGGGCCGTGCCGGGGCCCGGAGCGGTCATCTGGTCGAGGTCCGGAGCGCGGGTCCCGTTCGGTCGGGTGAGAGAGGTTCCCGCCGGGGCCGGGACGCACGTCTCGCCGGGGTCCGGAGTACGGCTGCCGCCGGGGCCCGGAGCAGGGCGCTCGGCGGGGCGTGCCCCAGGGCCGGTTGCCCGCGGTTGCCTTTCCGCGCCCGCGATCACGCCCCGGACGTCAGCGCGCCGCCGAGCTCCCCGGCCCTGCGGACGAACGCCTCGTGCAGGTCCTGGGCCGCTCGCGGTACCGCGTCGGCCCGTCGGCGCCGCAGTATCAGCAGGACCCGTGTCGTCTCGTCGGTGAGCGGCCGGTGGGTGATCGCGCCGCACCTCTCCAGCGGATCGCCGATGACGCTGAAGTCGGGCAGCACGGTCGCGCCCAGTCCCTCGGCGACCATGAGCTTGCCCATCTCCGCGCCGTCGGGTGGAGTACGAGAAACCGGGGTCCCGGCCCTCCAGGAACCGGTGGACGTAGCGGTGCATGACGTACCCGGATCGCATGGCGATGAGCGGCTCATGATCGGCGAGCAGGTCCTCCGCCGACACCGACGGCAGGGAGGCCAGCGGGCTGTCCGGTCGCACACACAGCACCGGCCGTCCGCCGAGGAGCCGGGTGGACTCGAACTCCGCGGGCAGATCATCGCCGTCCAGATGGTTCACCAGGCCCAGATCGAGGCCGCCCTCGGACAGCGTGCGGTGGATCTCCGCCTGCTGGGCGCCGACCACCTCCACCTGCGTCAGCGGGTGCGACACGCGGAAAGCCCGGACCGTGGGGATGAGCAGCGGCACGGTGGCCGCGTTGACCGTGCCGACGCGGACCATCCGCCGGACGCGGTGCTGCTCGCCCGCCGCGCCGCGCAGCCGGTCCACGGCGTCCAGCACATCGACGATGTGCGGGAGCAGCTCCCGTCCCTCGGCGCTCATCCGCGCCCCCGACCGCTTGCGCTCCAGCAGGTCGACCCCCAGTTCGCGTTCCAGGTTCCGCACGGTCTCGCTCAACGCGGGCTGGGACAGGTGGAGTTCCTCGGCGGCCCGCCGCAAGGAGCCGAGCCGCGTGACCGCCGCGATGTATTCCAGCTGCTCTATTCGCACACCGGCAGAATGCCGCCGCCGCGCGAACCGGTTCAAGGGTTTCCCTGTCACGCCCTCGTGAATTGCGGCGGTCCGGGATACGAGACCGGTCCGCTGTTCCTTGACTGCCCGGGCCGGTGGCTGCGACGATCGACGACATGAAGATACGACTGGACCTCACGCGGCGACGCCACGTCGACCTCGCGCGTGTCTCCAGCTCCTTCTGTTGCCGCGAAGCCTGACGATCCCGACGGTAGGGTCCCCTTCGCACGGACCGGTCCGCCCCGGCTGATTCCCCTCGCCGCGCGCCAGGACGAACTCCCTGCCCGTCACTCGCATTTCGCAGCCCGAATTCCCGCTGAATTCCCGGGCCTTTCTTCGTCATGCCCGCGTACCGCACATCAGGAGTCGTTCCGTGTCCGCAACCGAACCCGTCCGCTTCGCCTACTGGGTGCCCAACGTCAGCGGCGGCCTGGTCACGAGCAAGATCGAACAGCGCACCGACTGGGGTTACGACTACAACCGCGAACTCGCCGTCCTCGCCGAGAACAACGGCTTCGACTACGCCCTCAGCCAGGTCCGCTACATGGCCGGCTACGGCGCCGAGTACCAGCACGAGTCGACCTCCTTCAGCCTCGCCCTGCTCCTCGCCACCGAGCGCCTGAAGGTCATCGCGGCCGTCCATCCCGGACTGTGGCATCCCGGCGTCCTCGCCAAGTTCGGCGCCACCGCCGACCACCTCTCGCACGGCCGCTTCGCCGTGAACGTCGTCAGCGGCTGGTTCAAGGCCGAGTTCACCGCACTCGGCGAACCCTGGCTGGAACACGACGAGCGGTACCGCCGATCCGAGGAATTCATCCGCGCGCTCCGCCAGATCTGGACCGAGGACCACACCGAACTGGCCGGCGACTTCTACCGGTTGCGTGACTTCTCGCTCAGGCCCAAGCCCCTGAACACCCCCGAGCGCCCGCACCCGGAGATCTTCCAGGGCGGCAACTCCACCGCCGCCCGCGCCATGGCGGGCCGTGTCTCGGACTGGTACTTCTCCAACGGCAAGGACTTCGACGGAGTCGTCGAGCAGCTCGAGGACGTCCGCGTCTCCGCCGACCGGGCCGGACGCACGCCGCCGAAGTTCGGCCTCAACGGATTCCTCATCGCCCGGGACACCGAGGCCGAGGCCCGCGCGACCCTCCGCGAGATCGTCGCGCAGGCCGACACCGAGGCCGTCGAAGGCTTCGGCGCCGCCGTGCAGCAGGCCGGAGCGTCCACCTCCGACGGCAAGGGCATGTGGCGGGACTCCAGCTTCGAGGACCTCGTCCAGTACAACGACGGCTTCCGCACGGGGCTCATCGGCACCCCGGAACAGATCGCCGAACGGATCGTCGCCTACAAGCGCCTCGGCGTCGACCTCTTCCTCCTCGGCTTCCTGCACTACCACGAGGAGGTCGAGTACTTCGGGCGCCGCGTGCTGCCCCTCGTACGCGAACTGGAGGCCCAACTGCCCGACAGGGAGAAGGAGTCCGCCGCGGCGCACGTGTGACGAGCGGTCCGCGCCCGTCTCCCCGCCCTTCCCCCCGTCCGATCCGGCAGCCCGCCCACTCAGAATCCCGCTCACGAAAGAGGACTCATGGCCACCGTCCTGTCCGTCTCCGGCAGCCCCTCCGTCTCCTCCCGCACCGCCAAACTCCTGCGGCACCTCGACACCCGGCTCGCCGCCCAGGGCCATGAGGTGATTCCCCTCGACGTCCGCACCATCCCCGCGGAGGCACTGCTCGGCGCGGACTTCCAGCACCCGGCCATCGTCGAGGCGACCGCGCTGTTCGCGCGCGCCGACGGGGTGGTCATCGGCACCCCCGTGTACAAGGCCGCCTACTCCGGCGTCCTCAAGGCCCTGCTCGACCTGCTCCCGCAGTACGCCCTGACCGGAAAGACCGTGCTGCCGCTGGTCACCGGCGGCAGCACCGCCCATGTGCTCGCTCTGGACTACGCGCTGCGCCCGGTGCTGAACTCCATGGGCGCGGCACACATCGTCCAAGGCTGGTTCACCCTCGACAAGGACATCACCACCGGGCAGGACGGGAGCGTCACCGTGGCCTCGGGCACCGCCGAGGCCCTGGCCCAGGTGGTGGACCAGTTCTCGGCCGCCCTCGGCCGTACGCCCCTGCTGGCCGCCGCGGGCTGACCTGATGACCGCCAAAGTGATCGCCGACGACGCCGAGGCCCTGGCCGTCGCCGCCGCCCTCGCCGACGACTTCCGCACCGGAGCCTCGGCGCGGGACGCCGAACGACGGCTTCCGTACGCGGAGTTGGAGCGGCTCTCCGCGTCGGGCCTGCTGGCCGTCACGGTGCCGGCCGAGCACGGCGGAGCGGACGTACGCCAGGAGACCCTGGCGGAGATCTTCCGGCTGCTGGCCTCGGCGGACGCCAGCCTCGCCCAGATCCCGCAGAACCACTTCGTGTACACGAACGTGATACGCCATCAGGGCAGCCTCGCCCAGAAGGAGTTCTTCTTCGCCGAAGTCCTGGCGGGGCGGCGTTTCGGCAACGCCCAGTCGGAGGCAGGCACTCGGCACGTCCAGGACATCCGCACCCGGCTCGAACCGCGGCCCGACGGCTCGTACCGGCTCAGCGGCGTGAAGCACTACTCCACCGGAGCGCTCTTCGCCGACTGGATCCCCGTCCTGGCCCGTGCCGAGGACGACAACCTGCACGTCGCCTATGTCCCACAGGGCGCCGACGGCGTCACGGTCGTCGACGACTGGGACGGCATGGGACAACGGACCACGGCCAGTGGCACCGTCCGTCTCGACGCCGTCGACGTGCCGGCCGACCGCGTGGTCCCGCACCATCTCACCTTCCGGGGGCCGCAACTGCACGGAGCGGTGGCGCAGTTGCTGCACGCGGCCATCGACGCCGGGATCGCGGCGGGCGCGCTCGCCGAGGCGGCGGAGTTCGTGCGCACCAAGAGCCGGCCCTGGTTCGAGAGCGGCGTGGAGACGGCGGCCGAGGATCCGTTGCTCATCCAGCGCTTCGGTGAACTCGCCCTCCAGGTGCGCGCATCCGAAGCGCTGCTCGGTGTCGCGGCCCGCGCGGTCGACACGGCTCGCGACGAGCTGACCGACACGTCGGCGGCCGAGGCATCCATCGCGGTGGCCGCCGCCAAGGCGCACACCGCCGCCACCGCCGTACTGGTGGCGGACGCCCTGTTCGAGGTGTCAGGCACCCGTGCGGCCCTGAACTCCCTCAACCTGCACCGGCATTGGCGCGACGCCCGCACCCACACCCTGCACGACCCGGCCCGCTGGAAGATCCAGCACATCGGCCGATACGTCCTGAGCGGCACCAAACCGCCGCGACACGGCCTGCTCTAGCCCCCGGGATCAGGTCCCGCTCGCCAGGAAGGGCACGTCGGCCCCCGTCCGACGGGCCTCCTCGCCCGTCATGCCCCCACGATCGGAGAACCCCGCCGTGTCCCTCACCTTCCACTGGTTCCTGCCCACCAACGGAGACAGCCGCGATGTCGTCGGCGGTGGCCACGGCACACCCGCCACCGCCTCCGGACGGGACCGGCCGCCGACGGTCGCCTACCTGAGCCAGATCGCCCGTGCCGCGGAGGACCTCGGCTTCGTCGGTGCCCTCACCCCGACGGGTGCCTGGTGCGAGGACGCGTGGCTGACCACCGCGATGGTCAGCCAGCACACCGAGCGGCTGAAGTTCCTCGTCGCCTTCCGGCCGGGCTTCGTATCGCCCACACTCGCCGCGCAGATGGCCTCCACCTTCCAGCGCCGGACCGGCGGACGGCTGCTCCTCAACGTGGTGACCGGCGGCGAGAGCCACGAGCAGCGCGCCTACGGCGACTTCCTCGACAAGGACGCCCGATACCGGCGTACGGGCGAATTCCTGCAGATCGTCCGGGACTTGTGGGACGGCAAGACCGTCGACCTGGCCGGCGAGCACCTCCGGGTCGAGGACGCCCGGCTCGCCCGGGTCCCCGACCCGGTCCCCGAGGTCTACTTCGGCGGCTCCTCGCCCGCCGCCGGTGAGGTCGCCGCCCGCCACGCCGACGTCTACCTCACCTGGGGCGAACCACCGGCCAAGGTCGCCGAGAAGATCGCCTGGATCCGCGGGCTCGCGGCGAAGGAGGGGCGGACCCTGCGGTTCGGCATCCGGCTGCACGTCATCACCCGGGACACCTCCGAACAGGCGTGGGCCGAGGCCCGCAGGCTCCTCGACGGCTTCGACCCGGACACCGTGCGGTCCGTCCAGGCAGGGCTCGCCCGCAGCGAGTCGCAGGGCCAGCAGCGGATGCTCGCGCTGCACGGCGGCGGCCGGGACGGCCTGGAGATCCACCCCAACCTCTGGGCCGGCATCGGTCTGGTGCGCGGCGGAGCCGGCACCGCCCTGGTCGGCAGCCACGAGGAGGTCGCCGAGCGGATCAGGGAGTACCACGCCCTCGGCATCGACGAGTTCGTGCTCTCCGGCTACCCCCACCTGGAAGAGGCCTACTGGTTCGGCGAGGGCGTCCTGCCCCGACTCGCCGAGCGGGGCCTGTGGCAGCACCCGTTCGCGGCCCCACCGGCCCCGGCCCCGCAGGTGCCCTTCACCGGCTGAGCGGACCGGGCGACCCCAGCGACCCCAGGTGCGCGGCGCGCACCTGGGCCGTCTGCCCCTGCACCAGCAGGAACATCCCCTCCCGCGCCAGCCGCTGTGCCGGGCTGCGCACGTCCATCGCCCGTCCGCCCCCGGCAACCACCGCCGCGGTGGTGGCCGCGCGCATCACGTCGTACGCCCGTGTCTTGCACACCAGCCGCTCCTCGATCCGCTCCGTCGGCACCGGGTGGTCGGCGAGGTCGTACGCCTGCCGCCTGACGGCGTCGAGGCGCGCCCGCAGTCTGCCCGCGGTCTCCTTCGCGGAGGGATCTTCCTCCAGCAGGCCGATCGCCGTCTCCGTCACACCGAACACGGCCGGTGAGGCATTGGTGTTCTTGGGGCGGTCGGTGACCGCCCAGGACTCGTACGGGGTGCGCAGCGCCACCGCTTCCTCGGGCAGCCACAGCCCGTCCAGTTCCAGCGAGACCGTCCGGGACGCCGTGAGCGCGGCCAGCCGCATCGGCGGGGAGGGGCGCAGTCCCGGCTGTTCGCGCGCCTCGGTGAACGCGAAGAGTGCCTCGTCCGCGTCCGTCACGCCCGCGAGCAGCATGACGTCGTTCAGCCCCCAGCCCGTGTACCAGGGGACCCTCCCGTCGAAGCGCCAGCCGCCGCGCTCGCGGGTGACCCGCACCGGGACCCGCGGGTGGGCGCGCAACTGGGCGTACGCGACGCCGGACAGCAGTTCTCCGCGCGCGAGGGGACCGAGCAGGCGCTCCCGCACCGGAAGGTCACTCCTCGCCAGGGTCGTCACCGGCGTGTGGTGCTGTGTCTGCACGAACCACGTCGAGCAGCAGGCCCCGGCCAGGATCTCCGCCGTCTCCCGGACCACCGCGGCGGGCGCCGCCGACCCGCCGTACGCGAGCGGGGCGGCGATCCCGAGCAGACCCGACCGCTTGACCGCCTCGACGCTGCTCGCGGGCATGCCGTCCTGGTCCACGCGCTCCGCCCGGGGCGCCAGCACCTCGGTCGCCAGCCTCCGGGCCGCGGTGACGAGCGGATGCGGTGGAATGGTCATCGAAGGATTCTCCCGCTGTCGTCGTGGCGTGTGTCGATCCGGCGCCCTCTCGTTCGTGTAGTCAGTGAGACGCCGGGTGAACGACCACCGAGGAGGACACATCATGAAGTACTACCTGCTGAGCGTGATGCAGCCGCAGGGCGAACCGCCCGCGCCCGAGGTCCTGGAAGAGATCATGCACAATCTCGACGTGTTCCACGCGGAGCTGCGCGAGGCCGGAGCCTGGGTCTTCGCCGGCGGACTGCACGGGCCGGACACGGCCACCGTGCTGCGGGCCCAGGACGGTGACGTGCTGGTCACCGACGGGCCGTACACCGAGAGCAAGGAGTACCTGGGCGGGATCTGTCTGATCAAGGCGCCCGACCTCGACGCGGCGCTCACATGGGGGCGCAAGGCGACGGTGGCGACCACGCTTCCCATCGAGGTGAGGCCGTTCCTGCACGAGGCCGAGGACTGATGTCCGTCGGCGGAGCCGGGATCGAGGCCGTCTTCCGCGCCGAGTACGGCCGGGCGGTCGCCGTCCTCATCCGCTTCCTGGGCGACATCGACCTCGCCGAGGAAGCGGTCCAGGACGCGTTCACCACGGCCGTGGCGAAGTGGCCGGAGACCGGCGTACCGCCGAGCCCGGCCGGCTGGATCATCACGACCGCCCGCAACCGGGCCGTCGACCGGCTGCGCCGCGAGTCCACCCGCGCGGCCCGGCACGCCGAAGCGGCCCGGCTGCACGCCCCGGACGAACCCGTGGAGGAGGGCCCCGTGCGCGACGACCGGCTCCGTCTGATCTTCACCTGCTGCCACCCCGCGCTCGCCCCGCAGGCACAGGTCGCCCTCACCCTGCGGCTCCTCGGAGGCCTGACCACCCCGCAGATCGCCCGCGCCTTCCTCGTCCCCGAATCGACCATGGCCCAGCGGATCGTCCGCGCCAAGGCCAAGATCCGCGACGCGGGCATCCCCTACCGCATCCCGCGCGACGCCGACCTGCCGGACCGCGTCAGGGGTGTGCTGGCCGTCGTCTACCTCGTCTTCAACGAGGGGTACGGCGGCCGCGAGGACCTCTGCGCCGAGGCCGTGCGCCTCGGACGGCTCCTCGTCGAGCTCATGCCGGACGAACCCGAAGCCCTCGGCCTGCTCGCGCTGATGCTGCTCATCGAGGCCCGCCGGCCGGCCCGCGCGACGGCGGACGGCGACCTGGTCCTCCTCGCCGACCAGGACCGTACGCGGTGGGACCCGGACCTGATCACCGAGGGGCAGACCCTCGTACGCCGCTGTCTGCGCCGCAACCGGCCGGGGCCGTACCAGATCCAGGCGGCCGTCAACGCCGTCCACAGCGACGCGCCGACCGCGGCCGCCACCGACTGGGGCCAGATCCGCCGGCTGTACGACCAGCTCATGGACCTCGCCCCCAGCCCGGTCGTGGCCCTCAACCGAGCCGTCGCCGTGGCCGAGGTCGAGGGACCGGAGACCGCCCTCGCCGTCGTCGACAAGCTCGACCTCGACGGGTACCACGCCTTCCACGCCGTACGGGCGGACCTGCTGCGCCGGCTCGGACGGCACACCGAGGCCGTACAGGCGTACGACGCCGCCATCACGCTGTCCGTGAGCGCGCCGGAACGCGCTCACCTCGAACGGGCCCGAGCATCCCTCGCGGAGACCTGACGGCCGCGGCCGTACGCAACGTCTTCCTCCCTGCACTGATCGATCGGACAACCTGGCCGACCTCGCCGACCGTCGGCGTTCCGACGGACCGCACGCGGGTCACACGCTGAGCGCCTCCCGCACCGCCCGTTCGGCGTCCCGGCCGCCCTCGCCCGACGACGTGACCCGGCCCGCCTCCAGGACGTAGTAGCGCCGCGCCGCCCGCATCGCGAAGCCGACGTGCTGCTCGACCAGGAGCACCGACAGACCGCCCCGGGCGGCCAGGGCGAGGATCGTCTCCTCGATCTCGGCCACCACCGACGGCTGGATGCCCTCGGTCGGCTCGTCCAGGAGGAGAACCCGAGGCTCCGTCACCAGGGCCCGTGCGAGGGCCAGTTGCTGACGCTGGCCCCCCGAGAGCAGCCCCGCGCGGCGGCCCGACAGGGCCCGCAACGCCGGGAACAGGTCCAGCGCCTCGGCGATCGCCGCCCTGCCGCGGCGCCGCCCGTCCGCGACCAACTGGAGATTCTCGGCCGTCGTGAGGTGCGGGAAGGCCTGCTGACCCTGCGGGACGTACGCCATGCCGCGCGCCACCCGCTCATGGGGCCTCAGACGGGTGATGTCCTCGCCGTCCAGGCGGACCGAGCCGCTCCGCGGGCCGAGCAGTCCGACGGCGGCCCGCAGCAGGGTGCTCTTGCCCGCGCCGTTGTGCCCGAGCACCGCCGCCACCCCGTCCCTCGGCACCTCGACGGAGACACCGTGCAGGACGAGACTGCGGTGGTAGCCGACGTGGACGGTGTCGATCTCCAGCATCACGCCTCCTGAGCGGCGGTCGGTCCGGGCACGGTCGCCGTGGTGTCCTCGGCTGCCGCGTGCCCGAGATACACCTGCTGCACCTTCGGGTCGGCCTGCACCTCGGCCACCGTCCCCTCGCTGAGCACCCGGCCCGCGTGCAGCACACTGACGCTGCGCGCGAAGGAGCGCATGAAGTCCATGTCGTGCTCGATCACGACGACGGTCCGCTCCCGGCTGATGCGCTCCAACAGCTCGCCGGTGGCCTGCCGTTCGTCATGGCTCATGCCCGCGACCGGCTCGTCGAGCAGCAGCAGCCGGACGTCCTGCACGAGCAGCATGCCGATCTCCAGCCACTGCTTCTGCCCGTGCGCGAGCGTGCCGGCCGGGCTGTCGGCGCGGCCGGTCAGACCCACCGTCTCCAGGGCACGCGCCACGGGCTCGGGCACACCCCTGCGGCGCCGCAGCATCGTCAGCGCGCCCCGCCCGGCACCCGCCGCGATGTCAAGATTCTGAAGGACCGTCAACTCCTCGAAGACGGTGGCCGTCTGGAAGGTGCGGCCGATCCCCGAGCGCGCGATGCGGTGCACGCTCCGGCCGAGGATGTCGGCGCCCGCGAACCGCACCGATCCCGTCGCCCTCACCAGTCCGGTGACCGCGTCGACCAGCGTCGTCTTGCCCGCGCCGTTCGGCCCGATCAGGAAGCGCAGATCACCGGGTCGCACGTCGAGATCCACCCCGTCGACGGCGGTGAAGCCGTCGAACGTCACCCGCAGCCGGCGTATCTCCAGCCCCGCGGGCCCACTGTCCGTAAACTCCGTCATGCCGTGTCTCCAGCGAGTCCTCGGTTCGCCCGGCGCCGCCGCACGATGCCGGCCAGCGAGGCGAGTCCGCCCGGCAGGAACGCCAGGGCGACGATGAACAGCAGCCCCTGGAAGTAGGTCCAGGCCGCGGGGAACTCCTCCGACAGGGCCGTCCTGGCCCAGGCGACGCCGATCGCCCCGAGCACCGCGCCCACCAGGCTGGCGCGGCCGCCGACCGCGGCGCCGATGACGAGTTCGATGGACGGCACGATGCCGACCAGCGCGGGGGAGATGATGCCGACGGCCGGCACGAACAGCGCGCCCGCGAGTCCGGCCATGCCGGCCGCGACGACGTACGCGACGAGCTTCACGTTCGCCGGGTCGTACCCGAGGAATCGCACCCGCTCCTCCGAGTCCCGTACGGCGACGAGGAGTTCGCCGTAGCGGCTGTGCATCAGCTGACGGGCCAGCGCGATCAGCAGGAGCAGCACCGCGGCGATGACGAAGTACACCATCCGCTGGTTGACCGGGTCGTTCAGGTCGTAGCCGAAGAAGCCCTGGATGTCGGTCAGCCCGTTGGTGCCGCCCGTCGTCTCCTGCTGGCCGATCAGCCAGATCGCGAAGGCCGCGGCGAGCGCCTGGCTGAGGATCGCGAAGTAGGCGCCCTTGACCCGGCGCCGGAAGATGAACGAGCCGAGGATCGCGGCGACGACCATCGGCAGCAGGACCGTCGCGGCGATCGCGAACACCGGATTCGCGAACGGCCGCCACCACCAGGGGAGTTCGGTGGCGGACCCGTACAACTGCATGAAGTCGGGGAGGTTGCCGGGCCCCGCGTCCGCGATCTTCAGGTGCATGGCCATGGCATAGCCGCCGAGCCCGAAGAACACCCCTTGGCCGAGTGTCAGCAGTCCGCCCCGCCCCCAGGCCAGACAGATGCCGACCGCGACCATGGCCGTGCACAGATACTTGGCGAGCAGCCCGAGCCGGAAGTCGGACAGGGCGAGCGGGGCGACGGCGAAGAGCGCGACGCCGGCGGCGACGAAGCCCGCTGCGGGCCGAGCCGCCTCGAACCGGCGCCGTGGGCCGGGCCGTTGCTCCGCCTTCGGGGCGAGGGGAGTGGTGGTGGTCAAACGAGGCTCCTGGTGCGCAGCGTGTACAGGCCTTGCGGCCGCCACTGGAGGAACGCGACGATGGCCACGAGGACCAGCACCTTCGCGACGCTGACGGTGGTGGAGTACTCCAGGACCGACTGCAGCGCGCCCAGCACGAAGGCCACGATCACGCTGCCCTTGAGCTGCCCGATGCCGCCGACCACGATCACCAGGAAGGCGTCGATGATGACGTTGGTGCCCATCGTCGGCCCGATCGGGCCGACGAGTGTCAGCGCGACCCCGGCGACCCCGGCGAGCCCGGAGCCGATGAAGAAGGCGGTGCGGTCCACGCGGCCGGTGGAGATGCCGGACACCTCCGCCAGGTCCCGGTTCTGTACGACCGCGCGGATACGCCGCCCGAGCGGGGTCAGCCGCAGCGTCAGGGACAGCGCCACGACCGCCGCGATCGCCAGCCCGAGAATGAACAGCCGGCTGTTGGCGAACGTGAGCGGGTCGTCGCCTCCGATGACCGTGATGTTCCCGGTGAGGACATCGGGTGCGCGGGTCTGCACATTCGGCGCTCCGAAAATGTCACGGGCGAGCTGTTGAAGCATCAGCGAGACACCCCATGTGACAAGAAGGGTGTCGAGGGGACGGAGGTAAAGGCGGCGAATCAACAGCCATTCCAGCAGCGCGCCGAGCGTCCCCGACACAAGAAATGCCACGGGCAGCGCGACGATGAGTGAAATTCCTGCGTCGGAAATGGACTTCTGCAGTACGTACGTGGTGTAGGCGCCGGCCATGATGAACTCGCCGTGGGCCATGTTGATGACATTCATCTGGCCGAAGGTGAGCGAGAGGCCGAGCGCGATGAGGAGCAGGACGGCACCGATGCTGACGCCGGTGAACAACTGCCCGAGGATCACGGTCATGCGGCGGCTCCGGGGAGTCGGGACGCGGGGCCTGTGCGCACAGGCCCCGCGCGACGGGTGATCAGGAGAGGCCGGAGGCCCAGTCGTAACCCTTCAGGTAGGGATCCGGCTCGATCGGCTTGCCGGAGTCCCAGACCTGCTTGATCAGCCCGTCGGAGCCGATCTTGCCGATGCGGGCGGTCTTGTAGATGTGCTGGGTCGGGCCGTCCACGGTGACCTTGCCCTCCGGCGCGTCGAAGGTGATGCCGTCGGAGGCCGCCTTGACCTTCTCGGGGTCGAACGACTTCGCCTTCTCGACCATCGCCTTCCACAGGTAGACCGAGGTGTACGCGGCCTCCATCGGGTCACTGGTCGGCTTGTCCTGGCCGTACTTGGCCTTGTAGGCCTTCACGAACTCGGTGTTCGCGGCCCCCGGGGTGGTCTGGTAGTAGTTCCAGGCGGTCAACTGGCCCGCCAGGTACTGCGCCCCGATCGACTTGACCTCCTCCTCGGCGATCGACACCGAGACCACCGGCATCCCCTTGGCGGTGAGCCCGGCGGACTTGTACTCCTTGAAGAACGCCACGTTCGAGTCGCCGTTGAGGGTGTTGAAGACCGCGTCCGCCTTCGAGGCCTTCACCTTGTTGGCGATCGTGCTGAACTCCGTGGAGCCGAGCGGCGCGTAGTCCTCGCCGAGCACCGTCATGCCGTTGGCCTTCGCGTACGCCTTGATCTCCTTGTTGGCGGTGCGCGGGAAGACGTAGTCGCTGCCGACCAGGTAGATCCGCTTCTTGCCCTGGGACTTGAGGTAGTCGAGGGCCGGGATGATCTGCTGGTTGGTGGTGGCGCCGGTGTAGAAGATGTACGGGGACTGCTCGAGGCCCTCGTACTGCACGGGGTAGAAGAGCAGCGACTTGTTCTTCTCGAAGACCGGTTTGACGGCCTTGCGGCTCGCGGAGGTCCAGCAGCCGAACGTGGCCGCCACCCGGTCCTCCCTGATCAGCTTGCTCGCCTTCTCGGCGAACGTCGGCCAGTCGGAGGCGCCGTCCTCGCTGATCGGCTTGATCTGCTTGCCGAGCACTCCGCCCGAGGCGTTGATCTCGCCGATGGCCAGTTTCAGCGAGTCGCGCACGGTGACCTCGCTGATCGCCATCGTGCCCGACAGTGAGTTGAGCAGGCCCACCTTGACGGTGTCGCCGCTCACGTCCGCCTTCGCGGCCTTGTCGGACGTACCGCCCGCGTCGGTCTTGGCGCCGCACGCGGAGAGTGCGACGACGGTCGCGAGCGCGGCGGCACCGGCTGCGATCCGGCGTCGGAGAATTCGGGAACCGCTGGACAATAGAACCCCCTCGGGCTGTGGAGGATACGACCTCCTGGAGTGCGGTCCACAGCCTCAAGTCACGCTGTTTCCAAGGTGTTTCGCGGTACTTTCCCGGCCGTATCTTCCCGCTCTCATGACGGATTCGTCGGCGGGACGACCAGGCAACAAAAAATGCCCGGGGCGGAATTCGGCATCCGAATTCATGACACGCCCAAGGCATTCTGATTACTTCCTGCGGGAAGTATCTTGGCGCGGGAGAGCCGCTGTCAAGAGCGCGGTCCGCGAAGGTCGAGCTCGGCGACCACGTCGAAGTCCATGCCCTCCGCCCGCGCCAGGTAGATGCGTTGGCGCACATGGCCGCCGCGCAGATGGAGCAGCCCGCGCGGCCCCTCGTACGACACGGTCTCGGCCGCCGCGCCGATCGCGGTCACGTCGATGGCCTTGGCGCGCCGGATCAGGGCTGCCAGCAACAGCACGCCCTCGTAACAGGATTCACCGAGACTGCCGAGGGCCGGCGCCTCGACTCCGTACCGTCGGGCGTACTGGCCGTGGAAGTCGAGGGTGTCCTGGTTGGCGAGGGAGGCGAAGAAGCCGGCCGTGCTGTAGAGGTCCGCCGTGGCCGAAGGCCCGCTCGCCATCAGCATATTCTCGTCCATGAGCGTGCTCAGCCTGAGGCAGCGGGCGTCGAGACCGGCCGCGGCGAACGCCCGGTTGAAGCGCACCGCGTCACTGCCCACCAGCAGCATGATGACCGCGTCCGCCTCCGTGTGCTCGATCCGGCGCAGCACCGCCCCGAAGTACGAGAGCCACGCCGAACACGGAGTCGTCCGCCGTGAACCAGTCGGGCGGAGGTGAAGGGGGCCGGAACATGGCGTCATGATTCCGGGTCCTGCCGGCGAACTCCAATCCGTCTCGTAGCATGTACACCCCCCGGGAGCGAGGAGCAGGATGCCGACCCCATCGCCGCGTCAGCCCCAGGATCTGATGCAGTTGCTGACGCGGGCCGAGCGCCTCGCCGCGCGTCGGCTCCAGGCCGTCCTGGACGAGGACGGCTGCTCCCTCGACGCCTGGCGGGTGCTCGCGCTGCTCTCCGACGGCGAGGGCCACTCCATGACCGCGATCGCCGAAGCCGTCTTCCTCCCGCCGGCCACGCTCACCAAACTGGTCGACCACCTCGTCGACCAGAACCTCCTCTACCGCCGGGTCGACCCGAACGACCGGCGCCGCATCCTCGCCCACCTCACCCCGCGCGGTCGGACGTACTGGCGCCGACTGGACCGAGAGGTCCGCGCCGGTTGGCCGGTGCTGAGCGACGGGGACGACGCATTGCTGCGGTCCCTGCTGGAGCGGCTGGCGGACACGCTCGGCGTGGCGGGCGCGCGCTCCACGCTCTGAAGCCAAGGGATCGCGGAAAGTAGCGGCGCGGGCCTGGAATGCACCGGACCCCCGGAAAGGTTGGCATATACATCCAGTGCGGTCGGTCCAGGCGCCCGACCGCAGAGCATGCTCGCGCGGCCGGCCCCCGTCCGCGCCCCGACCAGCGAGGCACCGTGAACCACTCGACCCCCGAAGAGCCCGCCGACGTCGTCTCCCGGCTGCGCGCCGGTTTCCGTTCCGGCCGCACCAAGCCCGTCGCCTGGCGCGTCGACCAGCTGCGACGGCTGCGCGAACTGCTCACCTCGCACGGCGAGGAGCTGGCCGCCGCCCTCCACGAGGACCTCGGCAAGAGCTCCACGGAAGCCTTCCGCACCGAGATCGACTTCACCGTGCGCGAGATCGACCACACCCTGGAGCACCTCGACGGCTGGCTGCGCCCCGAGTCCGCCCCGGTCCCGGCACACCTCGGCGAGGACGCCACAGCCTGGACGCAGTACGACCCGCTCGGCGTCGTGCTCGTCATCGCGCCCTGGAACTATCCCCTCCAGCTCCTGCTCACCCCGATACTGGGCGCGCTGGCCGCCGGCAACGCGGTGGTCGCCAAGCCCAGTGAACTGGCCCCCGCGACCTCCGCCGCCGTCGCCCGGCTGATCCCTCGCTACCTCGACACCGACGCGGTCGCCGTCGTCGAGGGCGGCATCCCGGAGACGACGGCCCTGCTGGCCGAGCGTTTCGACCACATCTTCTACACCGGCAACGGCACGGTCGGACGCGTCGTGATGCGGGCCGCCGCCGAGCACCTCACCCCCGTCGCCCTCGAACTCGGCGGCAAGTCACCGGCGTTCGTCGACCGCGACGCCGACCTGTCCGTCGTCGCCGACCGGCTCGCACGCGGCAAGTTCCTCAACGCCGGGCAGACCTGCGTCGCGCCCGACTACGTCCTGACCGACCCCGGGACCGCCCGCGCCCTGGAGCCGAAACTCGCCGAGGCCGTCGAGGCGCTGTTCGGTGCCGAGCCGCGGCAGTCCGCCGCGTACGGTCGGATCGTCAACGAGCGGCATTTCGACCGTCTTTCCGGGCTGCTGGCCTCCGGCCGTACCGTCGTCGGCGGCGACAGCGACCGCGGCGCCAAGTACATCGCGCCGACCGTGCTCGCCGACGTCGACCCGAAGTCGCCCGTCATGGGGGAGGAGATCTTCGGCCCGATCCTGCCGATCGTCACCGTCGCGGACCTCGACGAGGCCATCGGCTTCATCAACGACCGCGACAAGCCGCTCGCGCTGTACGTCTTCACCGAGTCGGACACCACAAGGGAGCGGATCGCCTCCGAGACCTCGTCCGGCGGCCTGGGATTCGGCCTGCCGCTCGCCCATCTGACCGTCTCCGACCTGCCGTTCGGCGGCGTCGGGGAGAGCGGCATGGGCAGCTACCACGGCCGCTACTCGATCGAGACGTTCAGCCACCGCAAGGCGGTCCTGGAGAAGCCGCTCGGCTGAGCGGCCGACGGGCGTGGGCCACCAGAAGCCGACATGGTTCACGGGCCGGTCGGCCGACGACCGACTGAGGGGGCAGGATGGCCTCATGACAAAGCTGTCCGTACGGTCGATTCCTGGTACGTCCTCTGGTTCGGTGCTGTCGTTGTGGTCACAGGACTCCGTGCTGTCGATCGGCTCCGTGGGCTCGGTGCTGTCCGTGGGGTCCGTCGGCTCGGCCTTGTCGGTCGGCTCGATCGGCAGTGCCCTGTCGGTCGGCTCGATCGGTTCCGCCCTGTCACTGATCTCGACCGGTTCGTGGCTGAGTACAGGATCGTTGTTCTCCGCGCAGTCGCGGTGGTCGGTACTGTCCTGGCGCTCCTCCCGCGCTTTCCTGGCCGCGGGAGCGGTAGGGGCGGCGGCGACCGGAGGCGCCCTGCTGGTGTCCCGGATGCTGCACCAGGCCGGAACCGGCACGGACTAGCCGAACCCGCGCGCTCGGTCGGCGCCTCCCCGCCACGCGCACTCGATGGAAATTCCCCGAGTACACCGCCGAGGCCGCGAAACCGGAGGCCCCGGCGACGCCTCCCTGGGCATGCTGTTTCGCAGGCTGAGCCGGCTGCCGGCCGTCACCATGGCCAAGCTGCCCGGCCGTGCCCGGGGAGCGGGCAGCGACTTCCTCCTCGCCTGCGACATGCGCTTCGCCTGTACACGAGGGCGCGGGTACAACGACTCGTCGTTGCCGAGTTCCCGCCGAACGACGGACGCGAACACTCCGACCCGGACGGCACGCCTCGCCTTCAGGAGCTCAACACGGAGCACGTCCACGTTCTGCTGGAAACCGGACTCGATGCTGGAGAACCACTCCGTGCCGGCGGTATCCATCGCGTGCAGCTGCGCCAACAACTGGTCGGCAGCCTCCGCGACCTCCGTCGGCCCGGCGATCGCCGCCCGGCTGTGTGCAGCCGTCACCTCGGCCCACAGGGCGGCGGTACCGTCGAACAGTTCCCGATCGGCGTTTCCCTTGCCCAACATGGAGTTGAGGTGCCACCAGTGCATCCGGTACTGGTGAGCAGCGTTGGCCAAGGCGTCGCACGCTTCGCGTCGTAGGCCGTCTCTGCGTCGCCGCTCTTCGAACTCAAGCTGGGCTCGTGCCTGTCGGCCTTGGACGAAGGCGGTGAAGAGCCCACCGGCCAGTCCGCCGACCGTACCGATGGTGGTACCGATCAGAGTTGCCACGGTTGCGTCCATAGGGGGATTACACCAGCGGGGCCGAGCAAAGGGCTGCGGGGAACGGTCGTTGACGGCTTACCAGGCCGGGGCTACGTACTCAAGAACCAGTGGAAGCAGCAGCAAGGTCCAGCCGGCCCAAGGCGAAAGCTGCTGCCCGGGGTTGAACCCACGACCTCTTTCGTCCTGGAGCAACTCGGGCGGGGGACTCCACCTGGAGGCGGGGCACCACTGGGCTGTGGTGACCGTCCGGCGATCATGGTCCTCAAGGCCGCTTGCGCGCTCCGTCGTTGAGGTCTGCCGGCGACGTCAGGTTGGATGGCGCGATGAAGCGCATTGAGGCAGAGCTGTTCAGTGATGGCGGCAACGATGCTGTGGTTCGCATGCCTGGCCGACGGTTCCCCGGGGTGCTGGTGCAGGGCGACTCCCTTCACATCCTCCGCGGCGACATGGCTGAGGTGGTGGAGTCGTGTGAGCGCGGGGACCTGGAGGAAGCGCGGGGCTCCGCCGGCCTTCTTCTGATGCACCTGGACGCTCTGCTGGCCCGGTACGAGGCTGCGTTGGGCGAGCATGAGATTCCGCGGCCTTACTGAATTGGCGGGCCATCAGCTGGGGAAGCTGCGGGCATTTTCGGCCCGCCTGGGCGCTGTCCTGGGTGAATGGTCGGGAGGACCCGTGACCACGCCGAGGGCGGGCGCCTCCAACATGCTTTCCAACTGTGGTGGCGTGGCGGTGTGCTGCGTGCGGGGGCGTTCACCTGCGTTCGTGGGCGGCTCGCCATCAACCCGGTCTCGGCTCCCGGTCTCGTCCGAGCGATCGTGAACGGGGCTGAATGAGACGGAAACTGAGACGGGCTGGGCCCGAGTTCCGAGGTGCCAAACGTGCACGCATGAGGTCTGACCGGCCGACTGGCGGCCCGGAGCGGTCGCGTGAAGCACCGTCCCTCAGAGCTTGCCTCCCACCAGGACCGTGCGATGGCCGCCCAGCACGCGTGCGAAGCGTTCGAGAAAGCTGGGGCTGAACTCGGGCCAGTCCCAGAACTCGAAGCCCAGGTAGCCGAACGCGTAGTAGTCGTTGTCCCACGTCCACGCGGTCAGGTCACCGGCTCGACTGCAGCGTGGACAGGTGACGGCAGCTCGGCCCGAGTCGTACCAGGTGTCGATGGCCTTGTTGAAGGGCTCCCAGGCGCCCTCGATCGTGTCCCACTCATCGGTATACAGGTGCACGTGGGCGGCGCAGTGAGGGCAGGCGGCGTACATGGCATCGCCCTGCCCGCCGTGGAAGACGGTTCGGCCAATCTCGACCTTGAGTCCGTCGCTCGGCTCCCAGTCGACTTGTCCGACCGCCTTGGCCCAGAGGGGACCCGGTGGGTGTCCCAGAACATCGTCGCCCGGGAACATCGGCGCCGCCAGACCGTGCCCCGGCACCCGCCTGAGCTGCACCGGCTCACTGATCACGCCCATGAGCCGACGGCGGACCCGCGTCAGGCTCAGCCTGGTGCACGTCTGCCCAGCGCGCCGGGCGCAGTTTGTGCCGTTCCCCGCCGGCGACCACGGTTCCCCACCCGTAGCTCGCCTCGCAGCAACGGGCCAGCTTCTGAGCGACGACCGCAGCGGTGCACGCTGCCCGGGTCGATGAACCGGGCACGCCCAGTGCTGGTGTCTGACGGATGGCGTCGCGGCACCATCCCTGCACATCGGGGGTTCGGCCGTCCCTCGTGCCTGCCGTGACGTCCGTCAGGGACGTGCGGCCGCTGCGCCACGGCGGTCAAGTCCCCATGTGGAAATCGGCCCATCGAGTGGTCCTCTCTGGGCGGCGGGATGTTCCGTGTCGTGTGGAGAGGGCCGCGACGATGCCGGTCCCGCGACCGTTTTCCTTGTGTTCGGCGGGGTGGGGACCGTCGGGCAACGTGCGCCGTAGAGGTACCGGCCCCGCGTCGGTGACCTCGATGCGGAGGGCGCGGCGGCTGCCGACCTCGGGCATGGACAACCGCAGCACTGCTGGAGGCAGGGCGTGGACGATCGCGTTGGTGGTCAGCTCCGAGATCACCAGGAGGGCGTCGTCGGCTGTCGGGGTGGGCACGCGCCATTGGGCGAGGACGGCGCGTGCGCGCCGGCGTACGGCGGAGACGGCCTCGGGGATGTGCGACAGCGCGCAGACGAGCTCGGCCCGCGTGGGCGCGGCGATATCGGCGTGAGACGTGCTCGTGGCGGGGACGCTCATCCTCGGCCACCTCCACTGGTCTTTGCTTCTCATGTCAAAGCGGCGACTGGATCCGTGCCGCTGGTGGCGGTCGGGTTACTCGGCGGCGGCGAGGATCTGGGCCAATGCCGTGACGGCCTGTTCGGCGTCGTGGCCTTCGGCGCGGACGGTCACGGTGCTTCCGGCGGTGGCACCGAGGCCCATCACGGCGAGGACGCCGGTCGGATTGACCGTCCGGTCGGCGTACTCCAGCTGTATGGCACTGGTGAATCCCGCTGCGGCCCGGGCGAGTTGACCTGCGGGGCGGGCGTGGAGGTTGGCGGGCAGGACGACGGCCGTCTCGTGTTTGGGCGTGGTCGTGGCGGTCGTGGTGGTGGGGTCAGAGCTTGGGGACATGGCGTGCCTCCTTGGCGGCGTCGGCGACGGTCTTCAGGTCGGCGCCGGATGCGGCGGTGACGACGGCTGCGACAGCTCCTTCGACGAAGGGTGCGTCGACGATCAGCACGTCGGGGCGTGGATGGTCTTCCAGGACGGTGCGGGCGGTCAGGACGGAGCTGCCGAGGTCAGGAAGGACGACGACGCCGGCTCCGCGGTCGGCATGGCGGATGGCGGCCAGGACGAGGTCGTAGCTGGTGCCGATCCGGCCGTCGTCGGTGCCACCGGCAGTGGCGAGGGGGACCGTGTCAGAGCCGATCTGCTCCACCAGCAGGCGAAGGCCCGCGGCGAGCTCGGCGCTGTGGGACACGAGTACGATGCCGACAGATGTGCTCATGAACAATTACCTTAGATCTCGGAACGTTGTTCATCAATACTGAACAAGGAGAAATTTTCGATGGTTCAGGCGGTACAGCGGGCGGTGCAGATCCTGCGGGAGCTCGCATCCACCGGGCCCCGGCTGGGCGTGACCGAGCTGGCCGACCGCCTGGGCGTGGCCAAGCCGACTGTGCATGCGCTGCTGCGCACGCTGGAGGCCGAGGGGCTGGTGGTGCAGGACCGGCACAGCTCGAAGTACCAGCTCGGCCCGAACCTGGTGCAGCTGGGCAACGCCTACCTGGACACCCAAGAGCTGCGGACCCGCTCGCTGACCTGGGCGGACCAGCTCGCGAACCGGACGAACGAGGCGGTCTGGGTGGCCGTGCTCACCGGCGACCACGTCCTGGTGGTGCACCATGCCTTCCGGCCGGAGGGCGCGGTGCAGATCCTCGAGGTGGGCGCCAGCATCCCGTGGAGCACGTGTGCCCTGGGCAAGGCCATCGTGGCCTTCGTTCCGGCTGACGAACGCGAGCGGCTGCTCGCGGGCGAGCCGGCCGTGCTCACCGGCGCCAGCATCACCGACCCGGAGGAGCTGGCAGGCCACCTGAAAGAGGTCCTCAGGACGGGGTACGCGATCGAGGACCAGGAATCCGCCATCGGGGACGCGGGTATCGCGTCTCCTGTCTTCGACCGCTCCGGTGAGGTGGTTGGCGCTCTCGGCATCGTCGGCCCCGTCGAGCGACTGCTGGCCGAATCAGCACGTCAGGAGCTTGCGGTAGCCGTCCGGGAGACCGCCCGCAACCTCTCCCGCGACCTGGGCGCCCCCAGAGGGGCGGCCGCACGCACCACGATGACCTGACCTGACCTGACCTGACCTGACCTGACCTGACCTGACCTGACCTACTCCTCCACGCGGGTAGCGGCTGCCCTCCTTCCCGCGCCCCACCCTCTGATCCAGGCCCCTCGGCACGCCGCCGGGGGGCCTTCCCCTTGTCTAGGGAACGCGATGGCCGCCGAACCTCTTGACAGGCAGGAAACGCGGGCTTAACTTCCGGAACAACGTTCATCCATGATGAACGTTCTTGCAGCCGGTTGCTTAAGCTGTCCGGTTTCCCCTGAGCCGGCCGCCAGGTTGTTCCCGACCCTGACCACCTGGCGGCCACCTCCCTTCACAGCCCGCTCCACGCGGAGGAGGTGAGACGCCCACACCGCTTGGTGTTGGGCGCCATCAATGGAAGAAAACACCTACCCACAGAAGCTTCTCGCCGAGATGCTGGGCACCGCGGTGCTGGTGTTCATCGGCGTCGGTTCGGTCCCCGCCACGCTCATCGTCGGCGGCGACGCCCCCTTCACCATGGCGCAGCTGGGAATGATCTCGCTGGCCTTCGCCACCGCGGTCATCGCCATGGTCTACGCGATCGGCCATATCTCCGGCTGCCAGATCAACCCGGCCATCACCCTGGCGCTCGCTGCCACGAAGAAGATGCCCTGGCGGGACGTCCCTGGCTACATCGCGGCGCAGGTGGCCGGGGCGGTGCTGGGCGCGCTTGCGATCGTCGGGGTACTGGGGAAGAAGGCGGTCGACGTCGGCCTCGGTATCGCCGCCTACGGCACCGGTGTCGGTGCCGGCCAGGCCTTCTTCGCCGAAGCCATCGGCACGTTCATCCTCGCCTTCGTCGTCTTCGGGGCCATCGACCGGCGCGCGGCCGGCGGCTTCGCGGGCCTGGCCATCGGCCTCGGCGTGTTCGCGATCATCATCCCGGTGGCGCCCGCCACCGCCGCGTCCATCAACCCGGCCAGGACGCTCGGCCCGATGATCACCGGCGAGCTTTTCGACGGCACGGTCCACTGGGATCAGCTGCCCGTCTACCTGGCCGCCGAGGTGGTCGGCGCCCTCGCCGCCGGCGTCCTTTACACCGCTCTCAACGCCCACCGCAACGCAGCTTCCGCAACCGCAGCCGAGAACCGGGCCGCCCAGCCCGCCAATGCCGAAGGAGCCCTGTCATGAAGAAGCTCATCAACGATCCTGGGGCGGTGCTGGACGAGGCCCTGGCCGGGATCGCCGCTGCCCACCGGGACCTGAAGGTCGACGGCGAGAACAAGGTGATCGCCCGAGCGGGCGGCACCAGAGTCGGCAAGGTGGCCCTCATCTCCGGCGGCGGTTCCGGGCACGAGCCCTTGCACGGCGGTTTCGTGGGGCTGGGCATGCTGGACGCGGCCTGCCCAGGGGAGGTGTTCACCTCGCCGGTCCCCGGCCAGATGCTCGCCGCCGCCCAGGCCGTCGACGGCGGCGCGGGCGTGCTGTTCATCGTGAAGAACTACACCGGTGACGTCCTCAACTTCCAGATGGCCGCCGAGCTGGCTGCCGAGGAGGACATCACGGTGGAGACCGTGCTGGTCGACGACGATGTGGCGGTCCAGGACTCCACCTGGACCGCCGGGCGCCGGGGCACCGGCGCCACCGTCCTCGTCGAGAAGATCGCCGGCGCTGTCGCCGAGCAGGGCGCCGACCTCGCTGCCGTCGCCGAGATGGCCAAGCGCGTGAACGCCGCTTCCCGGTCCTTCGCCGTCGCCCTGACCGCCTGCACCACCCCCGCCTCCGGCAAGCCCGGATTCGACCTGCCCGAGGACGAGATAGAGGTCGGCGTCGGCATCCACGGCGAACCCGGCCGCAGCAGGGAAAAGCTCCGCCCGGCCAAGGAGATCGTGGCCACCGCCCTGGATGCCATCCTCGCGGACCAGCCGCTGGCCGCCGGAGACGAGACCATCGTCATGGTCAATGGCCTGGGCGGCACACCGCTCATCGAGTTGTACGTCGTCTTCCACGAAGTCGCCACCGCACTCGCCGACAAGGGCATCGTCATCGCCCGCAACCTGGTGGGGAACTACGTCACCAGCTTGGACATGGCCGGTGTTTCCCTCACCGTGTGCAAGGCCGATACCGACATGCTCTCCCTGTGGGACGCACCTGTGAACACCCCGGCCCTGCGCTGGGGCATCTGAACCGAGCCGGGGGCGGGGCCGCGCAATACGCGGGGCCGGGACGGAGCCTTCCCGTGCCAGCTCTCCCCGGACCGCATCCCCGCGCATCCGCCCCCGCCCCCGGCTCACCCAACCGCCAGCCAGCCAGCCAGCCAGCCAAGCCCCAACCCAACCAGGAACGGAGACTCCGTGGACACCGACCTCGCCCGTACGTGGGTGCAGGCCATCGCCGCCGCGGTGGAGAAGCACAAGGACCACCTCACCCAGCTCGACTCTGCCATCGGCGACGCCGACCACGGCGTCAACATGCACCGCGGCTTCTCCGCCACCAGGATGGCACTCGCCGACTACGAGGCAGAAACCCCCGGGGCAGTGCTGGTCAAGACGGGCAGCACCCTGATCTCCAGCGTCGGGGGTGCCTCCGGCCCGCTCTACGGCGGCGCCTTCCGCGCCATCGGCAAAGCCCTGGAAACGCCCACCACCGACACACGGCAGTTCGCCGCCGCACTCGCCGCAGGCCTGGCGAGCGTCCAGAAGCTCGGCGCGGCCGCACCCGGCGACAAGACCATGATCGACGCCTACGCGCCCGCACTGGCAGCCTTCCAGCAACAGGCCGATGTCGGAGCCGACTTCGCAGCCGCAGCCGTGGCCGCCGCCGACGCCGCCGAAGAGGGCATGCGCGCCACAACCCCGATGCAGGCCCGCAAGGGCCGCGCTTCGTATCTCGGCGCCCGCAGCATCGGACACCAGGACCCGGGCGCCACGTCCACCGCCCTCATCTTCCGCGCCCTCGCCGAGACGGTGGGGGCCTGATGACCGACCGCCGTACCTACACCGGCCACACCGCCGCACCCGGCATAGCCCTCGGCTTCGTCCACCGTACCGACCGGCCACCCACCAGAACGGTGCTCCCTCAACGCACCAGCGGCGACCCCACGCAGCAGATCACCGACGCCTTCGACGCCATCGCCACCAGCCTGCTCGACCTGTCCTCCTCACTGCGCGAACAGGGCAAGGACGAACAGGCCGACATCATGGAAGTCAACAGCTACATCGCGCAGGACCCGGATCTGCGCGACCAGGCCATCAAACGGGCGAACGACGGCCAGCCGGTGCCCGTCGCCGTCCGGCAGGCCGTCGACACCTACGCCGGAACCATCGCTGCCCTGGACGATCCAACCCTTGCCGAACGCGCCGCGGACGTCCGGCAGGTCGGCCGCCGTGTCCTGGCCCATCTGCACGGCGACACCGGCCCTGCCCCCGACCAGCCTCTCGTCCTGGTCGCCCACGAGATCGGCGCCGCCGACCTGCTGGAACCCGGCCAGACGGTGACAGCCGCCATCTCCGTGACCGGCGGCCCGAATTCCCACGCTGCGATCGTTGCGCGCTCGATGGGCATCCCCTTTCTCTTGGCCGTCGACCCCCAACTGCTCGAGCTGCCGGACGGGCAGGAGATCCTGCTCGACGCCGACCTGGCCAGTGCGGTCAACCACCCCGACGACGACGAACGCACCAGGGCTCTGCGCGCAATGGAGAACGCCCGAACCCGCAGGCTCGCCCTCGCCGAAGAGCGCCACCTGCCCGCCGAGACACTGGACGAGCACCGCATCGTTCTGCGGGCCAACGTGGCCACCCCGGCCGAGGCCCGCGCAGCCCTGACCACGGGCGCCGAGGGTATCGGCCTGCTCCGCACCGAGCTGCCCTTCCTCAACCATCCCGCCTGGCCCAGCCGCGATCAACACGCGGCCACCCTCGTCCCCGTCCTGCGTGCGCTCACCGGGCAGGTCGTCACGGCCCGCACCCTCGACTTCGCCGACGACAAACTGCCGCCGTTCCTCGCCCGCCTCCAGGGCGGGCGGATCGGCCGCGGCCTGCCCCTCATGCTCGCCCAACCCAATGCTTTCGCCGACCAGTTCCGCAGCCTGCTCAGTGCGGGAGCCGACACCGACCTGCGCATCATGATCCCCATGGTCGCGAGCATCGACGAGCTACGCGCCTGCCGACGCCTCCTCCAGGCCGCAGCCGACGAAGTCGGCGTCCCGACGCCACCGCTGGGCATCATGGTGGAACTCCCCGAAGCCGTCGCCGCGGCCGACGACCTCGCCCGCGAAGCCTCCTTCTTCTCCATCGGCAGCAACGACCTCACCTGCCAGATCCTGGGCCTGGACCGGCGCGACCCCACTGCCACCCCCGCAATGGCGGCACATCCCGCCGTACTCGACGCCATCACCCGCGTCGTCGACGCCGCCCACCGCCACCATCGTCAGGTCTCCGTCTGCGGCGACGCCGCCGCACACCCCCTCGTGACCCCCCTCCTCATCGGTGTCGGCTGCGACAGCCTCTCGGTCGGCCCCGCCGCCCTCGACGAGGTCCGGGCCCGTATCCGCCGGCTCCGCCACGACACCTGTGCCTCCCTGGCTGCCGTCGCCCTCACCCGGGGAACCCCCGAAGAGGTCTGGCGACTTGTCGAGCAGTGCTGCCGGCCGTCGATGTCCTGACCAGAGCCACGCACAGCGATTTCCGCTGATGTTCCTGTCCAGTTGTGAAGGGACCTGAATCGTGAAGAAGCTCATCAACTCGCCCGACGAGGTGCTTGCCGATGCCCTCGTCGGTGTGGCCGCCGCGCATCCTTCGCTGACGGTCAACACGTCCGAGCGCTACATCGTCCGCGCGGGTGGGCCGACCCCCGGGAAGGTCGGCCTGGTGTCAGGTGGCGGGTCCGGGCACGAGCCGCTGCACGGCGGGTTCGTCGGGTACGGGATGCTGGATGCGGCCTGTCCCGGTGAGGTGTTCACATCTCCCGTGCCGGACCAGATCCTCGCCGCCACGCGGGCCGTCGATGGCGGCGCGGGGGTGCTGCACATCGTGAAGAACTACACCGGCGACGTGCTGAACTTCCAGATGGCCGCCGAGTTGGCCGCCGACGACGGCCTGCGGGTGGAGGGCGTCGTGGTCAATGACGACGTCGCCGTGGAGAACAGCACGTGGACGGCGGGCCGACGGGGTACCGGGGCGACCGTGTTCGTGGAGAAGATCGTCGGTGCGGCCTCCGAGGTCGGTGCGGACCTGGGCACGACCGCGGCTTTGGGCCAGGAGGTCAACGACCGGTCCCGTTCGTTCGGGGTGGCGCTCACGCCGTGCACGGTGCCCGCGTCGGGCAAACCCGGTTTCGAGCTGGGCGAGGACGAGATCGAGCTGGGCGTCGGCATTCACGGCGAGCCCGGTCGCGCCCGCGGCAGGCTCGTCTCCGCCAGGGAGATCGTCGGTGTCGCGTTGGACGCCATCCACACCGACATGCCGCTCTCGGGCGAAGTGCTCGTGATGGTGAACGGCCTGGGTGGCACCCCGCTGCTCGAGCTGTACGTGGTGTATGCCGCGGTTGCCGAGTGGCTAGCCGGCCATGGCGTGTGGATCACTCGCAACCTGGTCGGCAACTACGTGACCAGCCTGGAGATGGCCGGTTGCACGATCACGGTGTGCCGGCTCACGCCACAGCTCACCTATCTGTGGGATGCCCCGGTCGTGACCCCCGCGCTGCGGTGGGGACGCTGAGCGGCCTCGGACACCGACGACAAACTCCAAGAGGGGAGAAGCGACGATGGACGCGAGCATGTTCCGGGCCTGGATCCATGAGGCCGCCCGACTGGTGGCCGAGAACGCCGATCATCTGACCCGCCTCGACTCCGCTGTCGGCGACGCCGACCACGGCATCAACATGCGCCGTGGCCTGCAGGCGGCGGTGGCAATGCTGGACGAAACTGACCCGTCCACCCCCGCTGCGGTGCTCGCCACGGTCGGCCGGGCATTGATCAGCAAGACCGGCGGGGCGTCGGGACCGCTGTACGGCACCGGGTTCCGGCAGGCCGCGGGAACCCTCGGCGAGGATCCCGACGTCTCCGCGGCACAACTCGGGGCGGCGTTGGCGGCTGCGCTCACCGGCATCCAGCGGATCGGCGCGGCGCTCGAGGGCGACAAGACGATGATCGACGCCCTCAGCCCGGCCGTGACCGCCTACCAGGCTGTCATCGACACAGGCGGCGACCTGGCCAATGCCACCCGAGCGGCGTCCGACGCCGCCGTGCGGGGGCTGAAGCAGACCGCCGGTATGCAGGCCCGGAAGGGCCGCGCGAGCTATCTCGGCGCTCGCACCATCGGCCACGAGGACCCTGGCGCGGCGTCGACCGTGCTCATTCTGTCTGCTCTCGCGACCGTCAGCTCGGCGGGCGAGCGGAGGAACGAGTGGCCAGGCGCAGGGGCGGCGACGTGAGGGCGGTATCCAGCCGGCGGACCGGCACCGAGAGGGGCGAGTGCCCGCTATCCGCCGGTACCTGGTCCTCGACCGCGTACTCCCGTTCGTACTTGGCGATGCGGACGCTCCGCAGCCACTCGGGGTCGGTCATGGCCGTGTCGGTCGGGCGTTGGGTCGGCGTGGACCCTCATCAGTAATCCCGCCTCATGCATGTTCGGTTGGCCCGCGGCGCCGCGGGCGACCTCGCCGGCGATGCCAGACCCTGCCCGTCGGCGGGCACAGACGACGGACGGCTGAGCCGCCCCCCATACAGGGCGGATCGCCGCAGCGACCACCGTCCACGAAATGGTCGCGACCTCGAACAGATCCGGGACCAACGCGTAGTTCTCGTCCGCAGGCACCTGCCAGGGACGCACGAGGCCGTGGCCTCATTCATCACCACGACAAGCGCACTCGCGCGATGAGCGGAGCGTCAACGATGCGCGGACACTCCCCTGAATCGCGCACGTGCAATGGCGGGAAGAAGCGAGGGCACGTGCAAACACAACCCGCGGTGCATGGCCACGGGGCGGAACCGGTGCAGTCGCCTGGGGCGAGGGACAACGGTTCCGACAACGGCAGAACCGATCCGAGCCCCGTGCATGCGGGTGGAGGCCGTCGCCCGCACCGGGGCAGCAGCCAGGCGGCGTTCGCCCCGAGTAATTGGAGCGTACGCACCCAGCTGCTGGCTGTGGTGATCATCCCGATCTTCACCGCGCTCGTACTGGGCGGACTGCGGATCGGCTCGGCCGTGCAGAACGCACAGGACATCGACAACGTCCGTCAGCTCGTCCGTATCGTCGACAAGGGCACAGGGCTGTTGGAGGAGCTCGAGGACGAACGCGATGTCACCGCCCTCTACGTTGCGGCCGGGCGTGCGGGCGACACGAGCCGACTGGACACTCAGCGCTCCAAGGTGGACGCGGCGGTCGCCCGAGTCCGTACCGAGGCCGCCCATGTCCACCGCGGGACGAATCCCGCTCTGGCCACCCGGCTCGCGGTGCTCAACGCCTTTGGCGGGAAGGTGGCGTCACTGCGCCACACGGCGGCCCACTCGAAAATGCCCTTGCTGTCCCTGGTCGACGCCTACACGGCGCTGATCGCCCAGCTCGGCGACGCCCTTGACCTTCTCACGCCGGACATCGCCCACCCAACCCTTGCCGCGAGGGCCAGTACGCTCGCGACCTTCGCACAGGCCACGGAGGAAGTGTCCCGGCAACGCGCGCTGCTGGGCGGGGCGCTGACGCAGGGACACGTCGATGCGAATGAGGCCCAGGGCCTGACCCTCGCCAGTCGGCAGCAACGGACGTTGATCGACCAGTTCCGGTCCAGTGCGCCGCCGGCCCAGCGTCAGTTCTACGAGCGCACCCTCACCGGAAACGTCGTGAACAGGGCTGAGACGCTCGAGAAGCAGGCGCTGACGGGGCAGGGCACCAGTCGGCTCCGCCTCGACGCCGACGAGTGGTTCGACACCATGACGAGCAAGATTCAGCTGATGCGTCTGGTAGAGAAGCGGCTCGTCGGATCGGTCGAAGACGAGAGCGCGCGCGAGCAGCACCAGGCCGAGCGCTCAGAGTTCGTCTCCTCGCTCGTCGTGCTCTTGATTCTTCTGCTCACGTGCGGTGCGACGCACGTCCTCGTGCAGTCGATTGTCGGCCCGCTGCACACACTGCGCGCCTCCGCGCTCGACATCACGGAACGTCGCCTGCCCGAGGTGGTCCGGCTACTGCAGGGCTCCGGCGCCGCGCCACTGGAGGCCATCGAGGTCGAGCCCACGGCCATCAACTCGACCGACGAGATCGGCGGTGTCGCCCGCGCGTTCGACGACGTCCATCGCGACTCGGTACGGCTGGCGTTTGAGCAGGCGCAACTGCGAGGCCGCATCAACAGGACGTTCGTCAATCTCTCGCAGCGCAGCCAGAACCTCGTGGAACGGCAGCTGGAGCTGATCGACCGCTTGGAGAACGGCGAGCAGGACTCCGACCTGCTCGCCAGCCTCTTCAAGATCGACCACCTGGCCACCCGCATGCGCCGCAATGGTGAGAATCTACTTGTCCTCGCCGGCGAGGAGGCGGGCCGCCGCTGGAGCGCCCCGGTCCGGCTCATCGATGTCCTCCGGGCCGCCATCAGCGAGATCGAACAGTACCAGCGTGTGCAACTACGCGGACTGGTGACCGCGGACGTCGACGGCCGGGCGGTGAACGACATCGTCCACCTCATCGCGGAGCTGGTGGAGAACGCGACCACGTTCTCGTCGCCGGACACCGACGTGCTCGTCACGAGCCAGCTGCTGTCCGGCGGCGGCGCGAAAATCGAAATCCAGGACAGCGGCATCGGCATGACCACAAAGGACCTCGAGGAAGCCAACCACAGGCTCCTGAACCCGCCAGTCGTCGACGTCTCGGTGGCGCGGCGCATGGGTATGTTCGTCGTCGGCCGGCTCTCCGGCCGCCACGGCATCCGCGTCCAGCTCCGCAGGTCATCTCCCCACGGCGTCACAGCAGTGGTAGTGCTGCCCCAGAAATTGGTCCGGGAACACGGAGATCACATGGATCCTCCTGGACTGTCAGCCAGGTACAACTCCGAAGGGCGCCTCACCGGCTGGTGCAACTACGACACGACCGAGCAACTCGACGAGGGCACGCTGGCCAAACGCGCGTACCGGGCACGCCGTCACGGCGCCCGCTCGGCCGGCAAGGAGTAGCCGCTGTCGCGATCTTCGCCCAGCCATGGGGCCCCAGGACGGAGTCAGGGATCGCCGCTGCAGTCCTCGGGGCGGCGGACGCAGGTCTGCCTTCCCACCGCCGGGCAACTCGACCAAGACCGCACTGCTCCCTGAGTGGGTTCGACCTTCAGTTCGCATCACGCACCGCTCACGCAAACGGCCCCGGACGAGCAGTCCGAGGCTGAATAGAGCGCTTCCATGGGGGTGAAACCCCAGGTCAGGCGGGTAATCCATGGTGCCCCCGGCAGGATTCGAACCTGCGACACCCGCTTTAGGACTTCGATCCGGGCCCGCTGCGGCTGGTGTTGTCACCTGGCGTGGCGGCCGAACAGAGATGCCGGCGTACGCCCTCGTCCGGCGTCGTTGATGTCAGCGGAACAGTTCGGCACGGGGCAGATCTCCAACGGCTCGTCAGGCCGATCTGCTCAGCGCCACCAGACGTGCCGGCCGGCACACCTCCACAGCGATCGGCAGGTCCGCCGACCGTCGCCCTCGCGCTTGGAGAGCACGAGTCCACCACACCTCATCGGCTGGCTGCACTCAGGACAGGCCAGGACATCGCTGATCATGCGGCGCACCCTCTGACGGGCCTCTTGGTGCCCTTGGGACGTGTTCATGGACGCCGCAGCTGGGGCGGACGAAGCCGACCGGATTCGAACCGGCGTCCTCGCGATTTTGGAGACCGCGCGCGACTACCTCTGCGCTACGACTTCGCCCGACTGGGATCCTAGTCCCGTCGGCCATGCGCGAGGCATACGGGCGCTCTTCGGCAGGACCCCCACACGCTTTCCAACTGTGTTGGCGGGGCGGCGGGCTGTGTACGGGAGCGTTCACCTGCGTTCATCGGCGGCTGGGCTTCGGTCGGCCTTCAGGCCTTGGTCCTGTCTGAACGACCGTGAACGTTGCTGAATGAGACGGAAACTGAGACGGCGGCACACGGTTTAGGGTTTGTCCGGCGGATCTTGCCGGGCTCTCCCTGAGCACAGCCGGTGGCACGTGACGGTGCTTCCGATCAAATTGAGTCGACACCCGTTCCGAGCTGCGGGAAACTCCCGTGATGCTTCAACGAACCGACACGCCTCCCTCGTGGGACGAGCGTACGCAGCTGGCCACCTTCCTGGACTACTCCCGTGACACCGCGCGAGCCAAGTGTGAGGGCGTGTCCGCCGAAGACGCCCGCAAGGCCCCACTCCCGAGTTCACCGCTGATGACGTTGTGCGGGCTGATCAGCCATCTGCGGTGGGTCGAGTACCACTGGTTCCAAGTGATGTTCCTGGGCGAGGAGCCTGCGGGACCGCTCACCGAGGCGACGACGACGATCCCGACCCTGAGATGCGGACAGCAGTCGACATCCCGCTGTCCCAGCTTCTCGCCGAGTACGAGGAGCAGAGTGCCCGCTACCGTCGCCTGGTGTCCGACCACGAGCTGAACTCGACGGCCAAGCGTCCCATCAGCGACGGCCGACACGTCGATCTCCGCTGGGTGATCCTCCACCTCATTGAGGAGACGTCCCGCCACAACGGCCACCTCGACGTCGTGCGTGAGCTCGTCGACGGGCGGACCGGCGCCTGAGACCTGTCGTGCGGGTCACGAGCGGAGCAAGAGCCGGATCGAGGCGAGGGTGACGGTGCCGTGGAGCACATAGGCGCGCTTGTCGAACCTGGTGGTCACATGATCCGCCGGACAGGCCCTAGCCACTGTCCTTGCAACTGGCTGCTGACGGCACGTCGTGGCACAACTGATCCTGGTGAGACTGGACCTCACCCCCTCCTAGGAAGATCATGAAGATCAAGACGGCCATAACAGCTTGGGTGACAACCGTCACGACGGCGTCGACCCATGCGGCTGTCACGGCCGCCGCAACGGCGAGGACTCCGACTCCGCCGGCGGCGACCAGATAGCCCCACAGGGGATCGGTCGTGACGGTCTTTTCCGGGTCGAGATCGAAACCGGACAGGAACCAGAGTCCGAAGATCACCGCCAGGGCGATCAGCTCCAGGAGCATGAGACCGCACCCGGCTGCGATGTCGGCACCCCGGTCCACACGGCGCCGCTGCCTGGAGCCGGTGGTGGCATCGAAGGCCGGAGGGGCAACGGGTAATTCCATACTCGCCACCTTGCCCACGTGCCCAAGGCGGCACATGAGTACGGGTACTCAGTTCCGCACCAGATGGGTCCCGTGATTCGCCAGACACCTTCCCATCGATCCTGCGGCAGCTCCTCTGGAGCGGTTGCCGTCAACCACTGCCGTCAACACAAAGGCCAGAGGCCCGTGGATTCCTCCGCGGGGCCTCTGGCCAGCTGTGCACTCGGCAGGATTCGAACCTGCAACCTTCTGATCCGTAGCTCTACAGAAGTCGGGCACCTGCCGTCGTTGCGGTCGCGTCATGTCTCCGAAGGGCGTTGCGGGACGTGATCGGTTGCTGTGGTTGCTGTACTTCGTGGCTGTACCGCACCTCGCGAAGGGGGAGTGTCAAAGGTTGGACACGAAGCCCGTCTGTGCCTCGGCCGACGGCGGGCTTGGCGACTGAGCGGGCGCGCCGTGCCATGCGCTCATCGCTGCGTCTCGTAGCCACAGCTCACCTCCATATCGGCCGCTGACGCCGAGGGTGCCACCGTCGAGAGCTGCACCGACCTAGTTCGGCGATCACGCCCCCTGAGCCGGTCGCGGCCGTGCCGTGATAATGGTCGGGTGAAAGAAGAGTCGCCCGCACCAACGCCCGTCATCCTCGGCATAGATGACCTCCGGCCGCTGCCCTGGACCACGCGGATCGCGCGCAGCAGCCGCGAAGGTGTCAAGCTCCTGCAAGAGCACAGCGACAGCTTCATCGACGAACTCTGGCTCGACCACGACCTCGGCGGTGACGACAGCATCTTGCCCGTGGTGACCCTCATGGAAGAAGCCGCTTTCAACGGGCGGCCCTTCCGAATCGGCACGGTCTTCGTACACAGCGCCAACCCCATTGGCGCCGAGACCGTCGTCCGGTCACTCACACGCTGGGACTATCAGGTCCGGCGGGCAACGGTCTAGGAATCTGATTTTGAGGTCTGGCCTCATCCTCATCAGGTCGATCAAGGGGAGACGTCGACCTTGGCCAACTCGCTTTGTGCCTCGACTGGTTGTCTAGTGAGGCCCAGCATCGGCCGCCGCTGTTCGCGCCCGTTGATGTCAGCTGCTGAAGTCAGGAACCGGGGCGCTCGACGAGTTCGGCGTACTTGTACGTCGGATCATCTCGGTGCTCGACTCTTGGCCCTGGCCCTGTCCATGTGTGGGCGGGCGTCGGCGCAGCCGGGGCGGAGCGGGAAAGCCCGCCCGGCGGAGCGGGGCGCAGCCGGGTGCTTGATGAAGTAGGGAAAGTTCTATCCCGCAGGCATGCGGGACTCGTGTGCAACTGACGATCACCGATTACGCCTGGGCCGTGGTCTTTTGCTTGAGGCGTTCGTAGGGGGTCTGGCCGCCGAGGCGGCCGTGGGGGCGATGGTAGTTGTCGTAGTCCAACCGCGGCCACCTCGAAGGAGACGCACAAGGTTCTCCGCACGGCTCTCTCGGCCGCCTGCCGTGAGGAGCTCTGTGTCGATCAGTCAGTGACGGGTCATGCGGGTTGTGCCGAGGCGCTACAGGCACGCCGCCCGGCCGGGGGGGGGTGCTCGGTTCTGCCTGCGGCGACGGTGGTCGGCATGGGAGCCCACGACGATCGCTCACGGATCCCGGCACCACTGACTTCTGGTTGGCCGTCGTGTCCTGGGCGTCCTCGCTTCGCTTCTGAGTACGTGTACTCATGCGTGGCACGTACCGGGTCGGCATGCTGGGCCGCGGGCGATCGGCGGACCGGTGACTGCGAACAGACCGGAGTGAGCGTGGAGCGCGGGAGTGAGCCGTACATCGGCGCGCAGGTGATGGTCGGCGTACTGCTGCTCGCCGTCGACCTCGTGTACATCGTCGGGCTGTGGTACGTCCATGGGTTCGCGGGGTGGACCGACGACGGCAGCATCGCACCCGAGGCGCAGAAGTTCGCGGGGCGGGCCATGTGGTACCTGGCCGGTGGCGTCGTGGTCACGGGTGGTGGCCTTCTGGCCTTGCGATGGCGCATCCCCGGCGTGGTGCAGTTCATCGTCCTGGGGATCGGAGCGCTCGAGTTCCACTCCCTCGCCGCCCGTCACTAGCGCGCAGCGTCCGGCCCTTCGGGCGGCGGAACCGGTCGGGACGGATGTCGGCCCGGACGCGGCCCAGACATGGACCGGAGTCATTGCCCTGGCCTACCCGCTGAGCGGCCCAGCCGTGTGATCCCGGAAAGGTGACGTCCCTCGGCGCCAGAGCCCCGCTTTAAGAGCGAGGTTGGGCGGTCCGTTCTGGGGCCCGTCGATGATCAGTAATCGAACGTCGGCTTCTTGACATATCCGAGGGTGATGAGTCCGGCTCCGATGAGCGCGACCGTCCTGGAGAAGAACACGCCAGCTAGTAGCAACAGGGCGCCGGCCCCCCAGACCCTTGGGTGCTCGACGTTGCGCTGTAGCCGTCGGCCGGGTACTCGCCCGAGGGCTAGCGCGTACATGCCGACAGCGGTGCCCGCGAGTAGGAGCGCAATTCCCGCGCACCAAAAACCCAGCAGCACGATCAACATAGCCAATGCCATGCCCTCTCCCCCCTCACAAGGCCGCGCCCTGACGGCTGGCGGAAGTGTGACACAGGGGCGAAAGGCTGATGACGTGAGCCCTGCGGAAACGCGATGACTTGGCCGCCCCAACAGGTCCGCAGCCGAGGGTCCCGCGAAGGCCCTGGCCCCTGGCCTCTCGATGCGCACTATGGGCATGAGGGTCGATGAGGTCTGCCGAGCTGATCAGGCGGCCCTCAAAGGTCAAGGGCGTTCACGGACGGTCGCCGCGGTTGCGGTACGGCGCTGCTGTACCGACGGGGAGACCTTGCCAAGCGTCTGTCGGATGCAAGATCGTACGTCCATGCCCGAGGCCCCTGATGCTGAGACCGCGTGGACATGGCTGCTGGAGCGTCGGCCAATGACCCGAGGCTGGTTCGACGACACGTTGCCGCCCATCGCGGCTGCCGCGTACGCGGAGCCCGTGCTCCGCACCCTCTTCCATTTCACACCCACGGCACGCTCAAGTTCATCCGCGATGCTCCCCCGTGGCACGAGCCTCCGATTGATGATCTGCCGTTCGTCGTGCTGGGTGAGCCGCCATACAGCGTCTACACGGGCGGTCGCGCGACCCGCCTCGGAGAGGTAGCGACGGCTGAGGATGCCATCAGTCTGGTGGTGGCTCACCTGCCTGCGGACCTGAGCGCCGATGCAGCCGGCCAACAAGCTTGAGAACCGTCGTGACGCGAGTCACCGTGGGTTCACATCCCACACCCACCGCAGGTGAACGGCCCCTGATCAAGTGTCCCGGTCGGGGGCCGTTCCCGTGTCCACCCCACCCGCGATCGACCGGTGTTCCCCGTGGTTCCCTGCTCGATCGGGCACGCCCTGGGCACGGTTACCGGCCTTCCTCGGTCATGGCGCCTGGGAGTTGCCTCGCCCCGCCGGGCCGGGGCGGCGGGGCGGCTGGCAGGCGTGCGGCGGCCACGTCTGGCGTGGCAGCCCTGCTCAGCGTCTCCGCCTGGTGCTGCACCTGCCCGTGAGGGGCAGTTGATTCGCTCGCGCCCCGCCGCCCGTCGGGGCAGGACCCGTTCGGCACGGGCTCCGAGTGAGGCCGAGGCCTTGTCGCCCCCAGCGGACCGCTCGTAGGCCCGCCGCACCAGGTGGCCGGACGTGCCCACTCGGCGACGGGCTCGTGCAGCGTCCGCGCCGCCTTGGCATGTGCTGACGATGTTCGCCCTCCTCTGGGTCGTCCTCGACAAGGACTTCTTCGATTGCGGTGGCCGTGCACCCGTCCGGAATGAGCCAGAGCGACGGTGACTCGCCCGCCAAGGGTTTCCGATCCGGCGGGGTCGCTGCCCGATCGATGGGGTGGCGTGGATCCGCCGCCCCCGGGCCGGGCCGGTGACACCAGGGTCCACAGGCTCGTCACGGCCGGGCAGCCGGGCAGCCGGGTCGCTCGGCCGGGGCCTCGCCCTGATCGGCGGATTCGTGCTGCGCATCTGCGAGGTTGCGGGCACGGTGAAGGTGGGGCTGATGCGGGTCGCCGAGTGGGTGCCCGCCCCGTACCTGGCCGACGGGTCACAGGTCGACGGCCGCACCGGCCCCCGGGCGGGAAGCGGGACCCCGTGAGGGTTCCGCCTCCCGTGCGGCCGGGTGCGCCGACTTGGGCCGAACGGCCCCCATCGGGGACCTGCGGCCCCTGCCCCCCACATCCGTCTCGACCCGACGCTGGAATCCGGCCCCCGATCAGGAGGTGGACACCATGCCCCGCACTGTCACCGTAGGTCTCGACGGTTCGTCCGAGAGCCTTGCCGCCGCCGAATGGGCCGCCCGCGAGGCGCGGCTGCGCGCTCTGCAGGTCAGGTTGGTCAACGTCTGGGAACCGGCACCCGACCCCATGGCCCAGGCGCCGTTGCTCGGTGACGAGACCCATCAGCACTGGAGCGAGCGGATCCCGCGAGAAGCGGCCGAAGGAGTACGGGCACGCCACCCCGGGATCGACGTCACGACGGAACAGCTCACCGGCCGGCCCGCGGAGGCGCTGCTCAAGGCGGCGGACGACGCCGAACTCCTGGTCCTCGGCACCCGTGGGCTGAGTGGCGTGGGCGGCTTCATGGTCGGCTCGGTCGGCCTGGCCGTCGTGGCGCACGCCGGGCGCCCCGTCGTGTTCGTACGCGCCGGAGAACAGGCCGCGGACGAGCACCTGATGGATCCCTCGGGCATACCGTCCGCCGTGGCGCCCTTCCGTCCCGTCGTGGTGGGCCTCGACACCACCGGCCCGGACGCCACGCTGATCGGCTTCGCCTTCGAGGCGGCGTCCTTGCGGGCCACGGCGCTGCGGGTCGTGCACTCCTGGAACGAGCCGCCCTACATCGCGTACGGACTGCCCCCGGACCTCGAGATGAACGCCGCTCTCGCCGCGCGGGAGGCCGCCGCCGTGACGGACGTGCTGCGCCCCTGGCGGGAGAAGTACCCGGCCGTGGAGGTCGTCGAGGACACCCTGTCCGGAAAGGCCGCCAACCACCTCGTGGACGCGTCCCGGGAGGCGTCGCTCGTCGTCGTGGGCCGGCGTGCCCGGCGCGCCACGCTCGGAGCCCACATCGGACCGGTCACCCACGCCGTACTGCACCACTCCACCGCACCCGTCGCCGTCGTCCCGCACCCCTGATCACCACGGGCCGCCCTCGACCGAGCACCGATCGCGGCCCGACCGCGCAAGGAGAGTCATTCCATGAAGGCAGCAGTCGTACGAGCGTTCGGTGAGCCGCTGGTCATCGAGGAGCGTCCCGACCCCGAGCCCGGACCCGGCCAGGTCCGCATCCGGGTGGAGGCCTCCGGGCTGTGCCACACCGACATCCACGCAGCCCACGGCGACTGGCCGGTCAAGCCGACCCCGCCGTTCGTCCCCGGGCACGAGGGCGTCGGCCTGGTCGAGGCGCTCGGCGACGGCGTCACCCACCTGGCCGTGGGACAGCGGGTCGCCGTGCCCTGGCTGGGCAGTGCGTGCGGACGCTGCGAGCACTGTCTCTCCGGCTGGGAGACACTCTGCGAGCAGCAGATCAACACCGGCTACGGGTGCGACGGCGGCTACGCCGAGAAGATGCTCGCCCGGGCCGACTTCGCCCAGCCCGTGCCCGAGGGGATCTCCCCGCTCGACGCGGCCCCGCTCACCTGCGCCGGCGTCACCACGTACAAGGCCCTGAAGGTCGCCGACGTCAGGCCCAGCCAGTTGGTCGCCATCTCCGGAGTGGGCGGACTCGGCCACCTGGCCGTGCAGTACGCGAAGATCGCCGGGGCGACCGTGGCGGCGATCGACGTCACCGACGACAAACTCGAACTCGCCGCGGAACTCGGCGCCGACATCGTGATCGACGCCCGCAAGGAGGACCCCGGCGAGGTCCTCAAGCGCCACGGCGGCGCGCACGCCGCGCTCGCCCTCGCGGTGAACGAGGCCGCCTTCTCCGCGGTCTACACCGGGCTGCGGCGCGGCGGAAAGCTCGTCATGGTCGCGATGCCGGCGCACGGCACCATCCCGGTCCCGATCTTCGAGACCGTGCTGAACGGCACCTCCGTGATCGGCTCCATCGTCGGGACCCGGCAGGACCTGGCCGAGGTCTTCGAACTGCACGCCGCGGGCAGGACCAGAGTCATCCGCGAGTCCCGGCCCCTCGCCTCCGTCAACGAGTCCATCGACGAGGTGCTGCAGGGCCGGATCCAGGCCCGGATCGTCTTCGACTTCGGCGAAGGGAGCTGACCGCCGTGGATCTGCCCCTCGTCGTGGGTGTCGACGGGTCCGAGCCCGGCATGCGCGCCGTGGACTGGGCCACGGACGAGGCAGCCCTGCGTGGTCTGCCGCTCCGTCTGGTCTACGCCTCGCTCTGGGAACGCTACGAAGGCGCCGCCCTCGCCGAGGGGCTGGGCCGCTCCTCGGAGCAGATCATGGCCGACAGGATCGTCGAGGCCGCCGCCGAGCGCGCCCACCGTCGCGACGCCGGGGTGAAGGTCACCACCGACGTGCTGCCCGAGGACGCGGTGAGCATGCTGCTGACGGAGGGCTTCGGCGCCACCGCGCTCGTGCTCGGGTCGCGGGGTCGCAGCGGTATCGCCGAAAGGCTCCTGGGGTCGGTGAGCCTCACGGTCGCCGCCCGCGCCCACTGCCCGGTGATCGTGCTGCGCGGCGGTCACGGCAACCAGGTCGGGGCCGGCCGGCACCGGCGGGTCGTCCTCGGGGTCGGGGACCCCTCGCAAGGCGACGCGGCCACCCGCTTCGCCTTCCGGGAGGCGGCGGAACGCGGGGTCCCGCTGGAAGCCGTACGGGCCTGGCGGAGCCCCGCGCACGAGACGACCGACCACCCGCCGATGAAGGGCGAGCCCGTCCGGACGCACGAACAGCGCGCGGCGGACATCCTGGACGAGGCACTGAGCGGGGCCTCGGGCGACCGTCCGGCCGTGGACGTGCACCGGCGCACCGTCGAGGGGACCGCCCGCAAAGTGCTGCTGGAGGCCTCCGCCGAGGCCGATCTGCTCGTCGTGGGGGTCCGGCGGCACGACAGTCACGGGCACATCGGGATGCAGCTCGGCCGGGTCGCCCACGCGGCCCTGCACCACGCGGCCTGCCCGGTCGCCGTCGTGCCTCTCCGGGGATGAGCGGCTCAGAGGCTCGCCGCGTGATCGGGGACGAAGGTCTGCAGATCGCGCGGCGGGCGCTCGTAGCCCCTCGACGGCGGCCGGCGGGGCAGCTCCAGTACCGGCGGCGGCACCTCGTGGTAGGGAACGGAGTCGAGCAGATGGGCGATCATGTTCAGCCGGGCGCGGCGCTTGTCGTCGCTCTCGACCACGAACCACGGCGCCTCCGAGATGTCCGTGTGCACCAGCATCTCGTCCTTCGCCCGGGAGTACGCCTCCCACCGGGTGATCGACTCCAGGTCCATGGGGGAGAGCTTCCAGCGCCGCGTCGGGTCCTTCAGCCTGCGCCGGAACCGCTTCTGCTGCTCCGCGTCGCTCACCGAGAACCAGTACTTGCGCAGCAGTACGCCCTCCTCCACCAGCATCCGCTCGAAGATCGGGCACTGCCGCAGGAAGAGCTGGTACTCCTCCTTCGTACAGAAGCCCATGACGTGCTCGACCCCGGCGCGGTTGTACCAGCTGCGGTCGAACAGCACGATCTCCCCGGCGGCCGGAAGATGTTCCACGTACCGCTGGAAGTACCACTGGGTGCGCTCGCGCTCGGTCGGCTTGGGCAGCGCCACGATCTGTGCGACGCGCGGGTTCAGATGTTCCGCCACACGCTTGATCGTGCCGCCCTTGCCCGCGGCGTCCCGGCCCTCGAAGACCACCACCACGCGGGCGCCCTCGGTCCGCACCCACTCCTGAAGCTTGACCAGTTCCGTCTGCAGTCGCAGCAGCTCCCGCTCGTACGCCGCAAGCGGCACCTTCGCCGTCTTCTTGCCGGCCATGCCGCCTCCTCGCCCGAGGACGCCTCACGCGAAGCGTCCCGTTGACCTGCCTCGCCGACGTACCCCGATGACTTACGGAGTCACCATGACCAAGGTCGAACACCAGGACAGCACCGTACTGACCGACGAGGAACTGCGCACCCTGGACGCCCACTGGCGGGCCGCCAACTACCTTGCCGTGGGCCAGATCTACCTGCTCGCCAACCCCCTGCTCACCGAGCCCCTGACCCCCGCGCACATCAAGCCCCGGCTACTCGGCCACTGGGGTACCTCGCCCGGCCTCAACCTGGTCCACACCCACCTGAACCGTGTCGTGACGGCCCGCGGCCTGGACGCGCTGTGCGTCTGGGGCCCCGGGCACGGGGGCCCTGCCGTGCTGGCGAACTCCTGGCTCGAGGGCACCTACAGCGAGACGTATCCCACCGTGTCCCGCGACACCGAGGGCATGGGGAAACTGTTCCGGCAGTTCTCCTTCCCCGGCGGGGTGCCCAGCCATGTCGCGCCGGAGACGCCCGGCTCCATCCACGAGGGCGGCGAACTCGGCTACTCCCTCGCCCACGCCTACGGCGCCGCCTTCGACAACCCGGACCTGCTCGTCGCCTGTGTGATCGGCGACGGCGAGGCGGAGACCGGACCCCTCGCCGCGTCCTGGCACTCCAACAAGTTCCTCGACCCGGTCTACGACGGCGCCGTCCTGCCGATCCTGCACCTCAACGGCTACAAGATCGCCAACCCGACGGTGCTCTCCCGGATCCCGGAGTCCGAACTCGACGAACTGCTGCGAGGGTACGGTCACGACCCGATCCATGTGACCGGCGACGACCCGCTGCGGGTGCACCGTGCCATGGCCGCCGCGTTCGACCAGGCCCTGGACCGGATCGCACTGCTCCAGCGCACCGCCCGCGAGGACGGCGTGGCCGAGCGGGCACGCTGGCCCATGATCGTGCTGCGTACCCCGAAGGGCTGGACCGGCCCCGCGGAGGTCGACGGCGAGCCCGTCGAAGGTACCTGGCGCGCCCACCAGGTGCCGCTGGCAGGAGTCCGCGAGAACCCCGAGCACCTGCGGCAGTTGGAGACCTGGCTGCGCTCCTACCGCCCCGAGGAGCTCTTCGACGCCGAGGGACGGCCGGTGGCCGACGTGCTGGCCTGCGTGCCCGACGGCTCCCGGCGGCTGGGCGCCACCCCGCACGCCAACGGCGGCCTCCTCGTCCGCGATCTGCCGCTTCCGCCCCTGGAGCGGTTCGCCGTGCCCGTCGACAAGCCGGGCGTCACCCTGCACGAGCCGACCCGCGTGCTGGGCGACCTCCTCGAACACGTCATGCGGGAGACCTCGCAGCGCCGCGACTTCCGGCTGGTCGGCCCCGACGAGACGGCCTCCAACCGGCTGGACGCCGTCTTCGGCGCCAGCGGCAAGGCCTGGCAGGCACAGACCCTTCCGGTGGACGAACACCTCGACCGGCACGGCCGCGTCATGGAGATCCTCTCCGAACACCTCTGCCAGGGCTGGCTGGAGGGCTATCTCCTCACCGGCCGGCACGGACTGTTCTCCTGCTACGAGGCGTTCGTGCACATCGTCGACTCCATGGTCAACCAGCACATCAAGTGGCTGAGGACCTCACGCGAACTGCCCTGGCGCGCCCCGATCGCCTCCCTCAACTACCTGCTGACCTCGCACGTGTGGCGCCAGGACCACAACGGCTTCTCCCACCAGGACCCCGGCTTCGTCGACCACGTCCTCAACAAGAGCCCCGAGGTCGTACGGGTCTACCTCCCGCCGGACGCCAACACCCTGCTGTCCGTGGCGGATCACGTGCTGCGCAGCCGCGACTACGTGAACGTCGTCGTCGCGGGCAAACAGCCCTGCTTCGACTGGCTGTCCATGGACCAGGCCCGCGCCCACTGCGCCCGCGGGGCCGGCATCTGGGACTGGGCGGGCTCGGTGACCGGGGACCGGGAGCCCGACGTCGTCCTCGCCTGCGCCGGTGACGTCCCCACCCAGGAGATCCTGGCCGCCTGCGACCTGCTGCGCCGCCATCTGCCGGAGGTCGCCGTCCGGGTCGTCAACGTCGTCGACATGACCCGGCTGCTGCCGCGCGAGGAACACCCGCACGGGATGAGCGACTTCGAGTACGACGGACTGTTCACCACGGACAAGCCGGTGATCTTCGCGTACCACGGCTATCCCTGGCTCATCCACCGCCTCGCCTACCGACGCACCGGCCACCGGCACCTCCACGTACGCGGCTACAAGGAGATGGGCACCACCACGACCCCCTTCGACATGGTCGTCCGCAACGACATGGACCGCTACCGCCTCGTCATGGACGTCATCGACCGCGTCCCCGGCCTCGGCGTCCGTGCCGCCGCCGTGCGCCAGAAGATGGCCGACGCCCGCTCCCGCCACCACGACTGGATCCGCGAGCACGGCACCGACCTCCCCGAGGTCGCGGACTGGACCTGGACCGGCTGACGAGCGCCGTCCGCCGTCCCCCGGAGCATGCCCCCGGGGGACGGCACGGCACCCGTACCGGAGGATGGAGACATGCGCGACGGCACCTGGGAGTACGAGGGCTACGACCCGGCACAGGAACGCCTGCGCGAGTCGCTGTGCACCCTCGGCAACGGCTACTTCGCGACCCGCGGCGCCGCCCCGGAGTGCGCCGCGGACGCCGTCCACTACCCCGGCACATACGCGGCGGGCTGCTACGACCGCCTCACCTCCGACGTGGCCGGACGCCGGGTCGAGAACGAGGACATGGTCAACCTCCCCAACTGGCTGCCGCTCCGGCTGCGGACCGCCACCGGGACCTGGCTCACCCCCGACTCCCACCGACTGCTCGACCACCACCTGCGCCTCGACCTTGGCGCGGGCACCCTGGAGCGCACCGCGCGCTACCAGGACGAGGAGGGCCGGCGCCTCGCCGTGCGGCAGCTGCGCCTGGTCCACATGGCCGATCCCCACCTCGCCCTGCTGCGCACCGAGGTGACGGCCGAGGGCTGGTCAGGTCCCGTCGAGATCGAATCGGCGCTCGACGGAACGGTCACCAACAGCGGAGTCGAGCGCTACCGCGAACTCGCCTCCCGCCACCTCACGCACCCGCGCACCGGCACCCGCCCACCGGACACGGACTGGCTGCGCTGCCGCACCACCACCTCCGGCATCCGGATCGCGCTGGCCGCCCGGACGGTCGTCGACGCGCCCGCCCGGGCCACCGACGCGCACACACCGGGACGCGCCGCCCGGCTGCTCCGGCTCTCCCTGACCGACGGCCGGACGGTGACCGTGGACAAGACGGTCGCTCTGCACACCTCCCGCGACCGGGCGATCAAGAACCCGCTGCACGCGGCGCTCGAACGGGTGGGCCGCGCCGCCGACTTCGGGACGCTGCTGGACACGCATCGCACCGCCTGGCGACAGCTGTGGCGCACCGCGGACCTGGACATCCCGAACAGTGCCGGTCCGATCCTGCGTCTGCATCTGTTCCATGTGCTGCAGACACTCTCCCCGCACACCGCGGAGCTGGACGTCGGTGTCCCGGCCCGCGGGCTGCACGGCGAGGCCTACCGGGGGCACGTCTTCTGGGACGAACTGTTCGTGCTGCCGTATCTGAACCTCCATTTCCCCGAGGTCGCGCGCGCCCTGCTCACCTATCGCCACCGCCGCCTGGAACGGGCCCGCCGGGCGGCCCAGGACGCCGGACGCACCGGGGCGATGTACCCGTGGCAGAGCGGCAGCGACGGGCGCGAGGAGACCCAGCAGCTGCACCTGAACCCGCGCTCCGGGCGCTGGCTGCCCGACCACTCTCGGCTCCAGCATCACGTCGGATCGGCGATCGCGTACAACGTGTGGCAGTACTGCGAGGCGAGCGGAGACACCGAGTTCCTGCACACCAAGGGCATCGAGATGCTCGTGCAGATCGCCCGCTTCTGGGCCGGCTTCGCCGCCTACGACGGCTCGCTCGGCCGTTATCGCATCCGCGGTGTCGTCGGACCCGACGAGTACCACGACGCCTACCCGGGTGCCGACGAACCAGGGCTCGACGACAACGCGTACACCAATGTCACGGCTGCCTGGGTGCTCGCCCGCACCCTCGACGCGCTGCGCGAGCTGCCCGAACTCGTCCGCCGGGACCTCGTCGAGCGGACCGGCCTCGACTCCGCGGAACTCGGCCTCTGGGACGACGTGTCGCGCGGACTGCACGTACCCTTCCACGCCGGTGTCATCAGCCAGTTCGAGGGCTACGGCGACCTCGCGGAACTCGACTGGGCGGGATACCGCGAACGGTACGGCGACATCCGGCGGCTCGACCGGATCCTGGAGTCCGAGGGCGACAGCGTCAACCGCTACCAGGCCTCGAAGCAGGCCGACGTGCTGATGCTGGGCCAGCTCTTCTCGCCCGCCGAACTCGGCGGCCTGTTCCGCCGACTCGGACACGAGATGGACGACACCCTCTGGAACCGCACCGTCGACCACTACCTCGGCCGTACGAGCCACGGCTCGACGCTGAGCAGCCTGGTGCACGGCTGGGTGCTGGCCCGGGCCCGGCGCGCCGACGCCTGGACGTACGTTCACGAAGCCCTGCTGGGCGACATCGCCGACCTGCAGGGCGGCACCACGGGAGAGGGCATCCACCTGGGCGCCATGGCGGGCACCCTCGATCTCGTCCAGCGCGGCCTGACCGGCCTCGAGACCCGCGGCGGAGTGCTCCGGCTCGACCCGGTTCCGCTGCCGGAGCTGTCCGAGTACCACTTCACGATCCGCTACCGAGGCCATCGGGGCGTACAACTGCGCCTGAGCGCAGGGAGGTTGAGCGTCAGCGTCCCGGACTCGGGCGAGTCCCCGATCGACATCGCACTGCCGGACCGAACCGTCTCGGTCGCTCCGGGGGAGTCCTGCACCCTCACCTTGCCGGAACGGTGATCCCCGACCCGCGACGCGTGGCCCGCTATCGGTGGCCCGCGACGCGTGGCCCGCGATCGGAGGCCCGCGACCGTGCTCCGGTGACGTGCGACCGGTGGCCGGACGCACGGCCACCGCCCGCCCGCGTCAGTGCGGGACCACCGTCACAGGGCACCTGGCGTGGCTCAGTACGGCCATGAGCGTGGGCCCGAGCGTCGCGCCACCGCGGCCCACGACGACAAGCCCGGCTGTGTCCGAGGCGTGGACGAGGGCGGTCGGGGGGCTCTGGAGACGGACGTCCTCGTAGACACGTACACGCGGACACTTCTCGCGCCACGGCCGTAGGGCATCCGCCAGTAGCTGGACCTCCTCGTCCTCCCAGGCGCCCCGGTCCTCCTCCGGCGGAGCGACCGGCAGCGACGGTCCCGCGGGAGCGGGAAGGCGCCAGGCGTGGACGGCGTGCAGCGGGGCACCGCGTCGCAGCGCGGCCTCGAAGGCGAAGCCCGTGACGGCGTCGCACGGACGGCGGGCATCGATGCCGAGCACCACCGGCCGGACCCTCTCCTGCCCGGGGTCGTGACCGACAGCGATCGGCTGCGCCATGGCGGTTCACCCTTCATCGTCCGTGAGCAACGCCTTCGTGCGGGAAGCGCGCCTTCACCGTCCACCCGCTCCACCCCTCGCGCACAGGGGTCGGACGGATCCGGTGAGGGCCGGGAGCGGGGCCGATCGGCCCATGCGGCGTACCCGGTCAGCCCCTGGGACGGACCCCGAGCCCGGCTGACCGTCGGCCGATCCGCGACAGGGCACGTGGGGGACGGTTCGCGTACCTTCGGGAGGGCGGTCCCGCGCATCGGGACTCGGCCGGGATGGTGGTCCGCCGCTCCGGGACTCGTCGCGTGACGTGGTGGTCGACCGGGCCGGCCTCAGCGGGTGTGGTGGTGATCGGCCGATTCGGGGCTCAGCGGGTGTGGTAGTGGTCGGCCGATTCGGGGTGTTCGAGGTGGTTGGCCATCACCGCGGCCTGGACACGGCGCTGGACGCCGAGTTTGGCCAGCAGCCGGGAGATGTGGTTCTTCACCGTCTTCTCGGACAGGTAGAGCTTCTTGCCGATCTCGCGGTTGGTGAGTCCGTCCCCGATCAGCGCGAGGATGTCCCGTTCACGCGGCGAGAGACTGGCGAGTTCGGGCGAGAGGGCCGGTTCCTCGGCGGGGTCCGTGCGCAGCTTGCGCATGAGCCGGGCGGTCGTCGTGGGGTCCAGCATCGACTGGCCCGACGCGACGGTGCGGACCGCCGAGACCAGATCGGATCCCTTGATCTGCTTCAGCACATAGCCCGACGCGCCGGCCATGATCGCGTCGAGCAGGGCTTCCTCGTCGTCGAACGACGTCAGCATCAGACAGGACAGCTCGGGCATCTGGCTGCGCAGTTCCCGGCAGACGCTGATGCCGTCGCCGTCCGGCAGCCGTACGTCGAGGACGGCCACGTCCGGGCGCAGCGCCGGGCCGCGCACCAGGGCGTGCTCGACGTTGCCCGCGTCGCCCACCACCGAGATGTCCGGCTCCGCGTCCAGGAGATCCGTCAGACCGCGGCGCACCACCTCGTGGTCGTCCAGCAGGAAGACCCGGATCGGGTTCTGCTCGGAGAAGGTACCCGCCTCGGCCATGACGACCCCTCGTTCAGTGATGGTTGACCACGGACCGTGAGCCCGCTCACGACGATCATCACGCGTCGGGACCGAACGCACTAGGGCCGACCGGCCCAATGCGAGCCTCAGCGTGACGATCGCGGTCAGCGTGCGTCGCCGCTGCCGTAGGGGGCGTACAGGTCGAGCAACCGGGTGCGGGCCGACTGGAGCCGGTGGGCGACGATCTCGCCCGCCCACTGCGTCACGGCCATCCCGAGCACGGGATCGGCCTCGCACATCGCCCGAACCACGTCGGCGTCGAACTCGTAGGCGCGTACCGGGCTGGTCGTCTCGGCGCCCAGATGCCAGGTGTGCGGCGCGAACAGCCAGGACCAGCCGACGAGTTCGTTGTGTCCGAGGATCTCGATGACGGCCGCGCGGCGACCCGGCACCCGCAGGTCGAGGGCCACCGTGCCGGTCCGGATGATCCAGAACCGGTCGGCGTGCCGGCCTTCCTCGAACAGTCGGGTGCCCTCCGGGAACGACACCTCGCGGGCGAGCGGCAGCAGTCGTTCCCGGTGCTCGACGGGCAGCGCCCGCAGCATGGTGGACGTGGTGGAAGTGTTCATGATCTGCCTCTTCCTGGTGCGCGACGCTTCCACCCCCCAATGTCTTCCCGCGCCCCGCCCGCCGCCATGGGCCACCCGGCCCCGACCGCGGGCCGCATGGCACCGGCCGCGGCCGAAGGGCCCGGCGCCTCCGCGGGCGACGCCCCGATCGTGTGGGGCACAGGGAACCGGAGGCCCGCACCCGCCTCGGTCCGGTGGCCCACGCGGTGCCGCACCACGCCGACTGTTCGGTGGCCGTCGTCCCGCACGCCTACAAGATGCGCCGGGCCGCCGCGCGCAGGCCGATGCGAGTCGGCGCATTCGGCGCAGGAACGAACTCCTTGATGGAGAAGCCTGGTTGGTGACGGCGTGCGGCCCGGCCGGTCCTCGCAGAGGGACCTTCGGCCCTGCCGCCAGGGACCCGAGGCCCCTCCGAACTCCCTTGCCACCACGAGACATTGAAAGCGCAACAGACGCCACCGCGAACTCGTCGAACACCCCTCGGAGGGATGAGCATCATGGCAGTCCACGAGCAACCCCACCGGCACGCAGGGTTCCGCTTCCCGTCGCTGCGCAGGACCCGTTCGGCACAGGCACCCGGTGAGGCCGTGACCTCGTCGGCCACGGTGGCCGCCTCCTACGCCTTCGCGGGTCTGCGGCTGCTGACGGGGTTCGTGTTCCTGTGGGCCTTCCTCGACAAGACCTTCGGCTTCGGCTACGCCACCCCGTCCGGCAAGGGCTGGATCGACGGCGGCTCGCCCACCAAGGGATTCCTCGGTGGTGTCGCGGCCGGCCCGATGGACTCGACGTTCCATTCCTGGGCCGGGGACACCTGGGCCGACTGGCTGTTCATGGCCGGGCTGCTGGGCGTCGGTGTCGCCCTGATCGCCGGTGTCGCCCTGCGGCTCGCCGCGGTCGCGGGCACGGTGATGATGGCGCTGATGTGGGTCGCCGAGTGGCCGCCCGTCCGGCATCTGTCCGACGGTTCGCCCAGCATGTCGACGAACCCCTTCGCCGACTACCACGTGATCTACGCGGTCGTGCTGATCGCCCTCGCCGCGGCGGGCGCGGGTGCCACCTGGGGCCTGGGCCGGCTCTGGGAGCGGCTCCCCGTCGTGAGCCGCAACCCCTGGCTGCGGTGACCGCAGGGCCAGGGCAAGCACCGGGGCGCCCCCGTGCGTGTGCGGGGGCGCCCCGCCGCGTGCGGTGGCCTCTTCGCGGTGCTCCGCCGCGCGGGGGCGGAGCGTTCTGCCGACGCGGTCGAGGTCTGTCCGTCTGCGAGGGCCTCGGCGATGACGGTCTGCCGGGCGCCGCCCGCCCGTGAACAGCAATCGCCGGCCCATATGAACAGCAATCGGCGGCACACATGAACAGCCGTCGCCGGAACACGTGAGTGGACGCATCTCCGTCCGGGAGCGGCAGGTCGCCCCGCAGGGCCGGCCCAGGGGGCGCCGTCCTGGCAGGAACGCGACGTCCGGTTCGAAGTCCTGTGCCGCATGGGCCGGTTGGCCCCTGTCGAGGACCAGCGGCCCCTCTTCCCGCACCCGTGCGGACACAAGACTGATCACGCATCCCTCAAGGAGGTCCTCACATGTCCCGCACCATCGTCGTCGGTCTCGACGGCTCGCCCGAGAGTCTCGCGGCAGCCGAGTGGGCGGCCCGCGAAGCCCGGCTCACGGACACGCGGCTGCGTCTCGTGCACGCCTGGTTGTGGCACCCCTCCGTGTACGGCCCCCTGGCCGGCGTCTCGGTTCCGCCGCCGGCGGAGGACCCGCAGCGCGCGTGGGCCGAACGACTGCCGCACGAGACAGCAACGAAGCTCACCGCGGACCACCCGGGTCTGTCCGTCGTCGCCGAGCGCGTCGCCGAACAGCCTGTCACGGCTCTGCTCGCCGCCGCCGAGGACGCCGAGCTGCTGGTCCTCGGGTCCAGGGGCCTGAGCGGGATCGCCGGATTCCTGACGGGATCCGTCGCGCAATCGGTGGTGGCCCGGAGCCGGACGCCTGTCGTTCTCGTACGAGCCGGAGCGGGGCCGGAGGAAGCGTCCGGGAGGGAGGACGTCGTCCTCGGTCTCGACCTGGAGCACCCGGACGCCTCGGTGCTCGGGTTCGCCTTCCGGGCCGCGGCCCACAGAGCCGCCGACCTGCGCGTCGTCCACGGCTGGAGTCTGCCGCCCTACTACGGCTACAGCGGAGCCACCGACACGGCGGTCAACGCGCAGCTGATCGCCGCGGCGCAAGAGCGGCTGACGGAAGTCCTGAGCCCCTGGCGCGAGAAGTTCCCCGGCGTCGAGGTGCGGGAGCAGGCCGTGATCGGCGGCGCGGCTCCGCACCTCGTGGACGCCTCGCGGAACGCGGCGCTGGTCGTGGTCGGGCGCCGCAACCGGCAGACCCCGGTCGGCACCCACATCGGACCGGTGACCCAAGCGGTACTGCACCACTCCACCGCACCGGTCGCGGTGATCCCGCACGACTGACCCGCACGACTGCCCACGCTGTTCACGGCGCGTGACCGGGTGACCAGGTGACCAGGTGACCCGGTGACCGCACGGTCGCCGACAGGCGGCCAAGGGCCCGGAGGTCTACGACCCCGGGCCCTCGGCCGCCTGGCCGCCCGGACGGATCCACGGCCGCGCCCCGTCGCCCACCGGCTTGCCGTCCGGTACCGGTCAGCGGTCCTGCCGCGGTCCGAATTCGGCCGCGCTCTCCTCCGAGCCGCCCATGTCCAGGCGGAACGGTGGATAGACGTCGGTCATCAGGGCGGCGTAGGCGGCCACACGCAGCACCCACCGGTTGAGGCCCATGATCAGGGCGTACAGATCCTTCGGGTACTTCTCGGTGAAGGCCAGTGCGAAGCCCGCGAAGATGGTCAGCACGCCGATGAGACCGCCTTCCCACCAGCCGAGGTGGGAGCCGCCGAGGAAGAAGCCGACGACGATGTACTGCGGAATCACCAGCAGCCACCACTTCACGAGCACCAGGCCACGGGAGAGCCGTTCCGGGTAGACGATGTCGAGCCGTGCCGGGTAGTCCCGTTCCTCACCGAGGCTGAACGGTGGATAGCGGTCGGTGCCGAGCGCGCCGTACGAGTAGTAGGCGACGCGCCAACTCCAGCGCAGCACGCCGACGTTGAACTCGAAGAGCCCACGTGGGTAGCGCTCGGTGAAGAGAATGGCGAAGAACGCGATCACGCTCACCACGGTGAAGGCGATCCAGAGGAAGAACAGCACCACGTAGTGCGGAATGGCGAGGATCCACTTCACCAGCCACAGCCAGCGGGACAGCGGTGTGTCGAGACGGGCGTTCACCCTCACGGGGTGATCCGGTGGTCTCATCGGATATGTCGGAGTCGTCAAGGTGATCTGCTCCTTCCGCGTGCGTCGGCGCGCTGAGTCACGGCGTCTTGTGCCCCCACTGCGGTCCGAGTCGTTCCCACTCGCGCGCCCAGCGGTCATAGCGCCGCTGGTCGAGCCGCCACCGTGCGAGGCTGCCCGCCCCGAAGACCAGGCCGCCGAGAGACACCGCGGCGCCGATGCCCAGCAGGCTCGCCTCGGCCGTCGCCGCGCCCGCGGTCGGCGGCGCGCCGGCGAGCCGGCCCTTCGTGTCCATCCAGATCACGACGCGCGCTCCGGCCTTGTGCCCGGATTCCACCAGGGCGCGGCCGGTACGGGCGGAACCGTCCGGCGCGGTCCACCGGACCTTAGCCCGGACCTGGTCGTAGACCGCGCCCTCTCCGGCCGGTACCGCCGCACCCGAACTCTCGACCAGGACGGCCGGGATGGCGTGGCGGTCGTGGCGCAGCCGGGTGAAGGACGTGTCGGCGGCATGGGCCGTCACCAGGCCGGCCACGGTGCCGCCGAGCACCATGACCATCCAGACGATCAGCACGATCCACGCCTCGAAGACGTCGTCACGGCGGCGCAGCGGATTCCTCCGCCAGCGCCAGCACCACTGCCTCGCACCCTGTGCTCCGCGCATGGCACCGCACCTCCTCGTTACACCCCAACAGTGCAAGGGGATCGCGGTGCGCGCGAGCGGTGGCAGGGGCCGCCCGGTCCCGCGGTGGGGACCGATCGGCCCATGCGGGAGACATCTGCCCCGGTCAGGCTGTAAATGCCAGGTCAAGTCACGACGTGAAGGGGTCGTCATGAAGGCACTCGTGTTCCACGCTCCGGGAAGGTCCGCGTGGGAGGACGTGGCCGATCCCGCCATCCAGGACGCCACCGACGCGATCGTGCGCGTGGACACCGTCACCATCTGCGGGACCGACCTGCACATCCTCAAGGGCGACGTCCCGGAGGTCGCCCCCGGCACGGTCCTCGGCCACGAGGCCGTCGGCGAGATCGTCGAGGTGGGCGGCGATGTGCGGACGGTCCGGCCGGGCGATCGTGTTCTGATGTCCTGCATCACGGCGTGCGGCCGCTGCCGCTTCTGCCGAGAGGGCGCCTACGGCCAGTGCCGCGGCGGCGGTGGCTGGATCCTCGGCCATCTGATCAACGGCACACAGGCCGAATACGTCCGCGTTCCGCACGCCGACCTGTCCACGCATCTCCTGCCCGGGGCCGTGGACAGCAAGGACGCGGTCCTGCTGGCCGACATCTTCCCGACCGCGTACGAGGTCGGCGTGCTGAACGGGCGGGTGCGCCCCGGAGACACCGTCGCCGTCGTCGGAGCCGGGCCGGTCGGACTCGCCGCGATAGCGACGGCGAGCCTCTACTCGCCGGAGAGGATCATCGCCGTCGATCTCGCCACCGCCCGCCTCGACGCCGCCAAGCGTCTCGGTGCCGACGCGGTCGCGATGGCCGGAGAGGAGGCCGAGCAGCTCGTCTCCGACCTCACCGACGGGCTCGGAGCCGATGTCGTCGTCGAGGCGGTCGGCGTCCCGGAGAGCTTCGAGATGTGCACGCGCATGGTCCGGCCCGGCGGACACGTCGCCAACGTCGGCGTGCACGGCAGGTCCGCGACCCTGCACCTCGAAAGCCTGTGGAGCAAGAACCTGACGATCACCACGGGCCTGGTGGACACGTACTCCACCCCCACCCTGCTGCGCATGATGGCCGCGGGCCGGCTCCCGGCGGCCTCCCTCGTGACCCACACGTTCCCGCTGGACCGCATGGAGGAGGCGTACGACGTCTTCGCACGGGCCGCCGACACGGGGGCGCTCAAGGTGGTCCTCGGCGAGCCGCAGCACGACGTCCTGACGGTCAGGACGCCCTGACCGTCAGACCGCCCCGGTCGCCGTCACGTCCCGACGGAAGGAAGCGATGGGTCATGTCCGAACCGACACGACGGGCCATGTCCGAACAACCGCGACGGGCCATGTCCGGCGGGAGCCCGAGGAGCGAGGACGGGCCCGAGGGTCCGCCGGGCGCGAGGCCGGAGGCCGACGAGAAGCCCGGCGCCGACACGGAGCGGGGCGGCGACAGGGAGCGGAGCGGCGGGGCGGAACCGGGCGCCGACGTGCCACGGGGCGCCGGCACGGAACCGGGCGCCGACATGCAACGGGACGCCAACATGCGACGGGACGCCGACGCGGAACCGGGTGCTCACATGAGAGCGTGCGTCGAGGAGGTGCCGCGGCGCGCGCCTTTGGCGGCTTCGGCCGCGACCGCACCGGGCGACGTGGGGCGGCGTATCGCCGCCCGACGCGAGGAACTCGGTCTGACCCGGGAGGACACGGCCGACCGCGCGGGTATGGCCGCCGGCTATCTCTGTTACCTGGAGGAGCAGTCCACCGCGATGCCCGGGACGAGTGTCCTGATCCGGCTCGCCGACGCCCTGGACACCAGCGTCGCCGCCCTGCACGGCGGCGAGGCCGACCTCCCGCCGGGCCTCGGGCAGGCGGCCGACCACTCCGAACTCGTCGAACTCGGCCCTGACGAGTGCCAGGCACGGCTGTCCACGCACGGCGTCGGAAGGATCGCCACCGACACCCCGGACGGAATCGTCGTCCTTCCCGTCAACTACAGCGTCATCGACGGAGCGGTCACTTACAGGACGGCGCCCGGCGCGGCGCCCGCCAGGGCGGTCGGCTCCCGGGTCGCCTTCGAGGTCGATCACGTCGACGAGGCACTCAGCCAGGGCTGGAGCGTGCTCGTCCAGGGCCGCGCCCGGGCCGTGACCGATCCCGAGGTCGTTCGCCGCCTCGGCGCTCTCGCCTACAGCGGCCCCTGGGCCGGCGGCGAGGATCGCGACGTGTGGGTACGTGTCGATCAGGACAGGATCACCGGTCGCCGGATCGCCGTGCGGTGATCCGTGCGGTGATCCGGAGTGATCCGGAAGGTGATCCGGAGACCGGTGGATCGCGGCGGGGATCGGGACGTCGTACGCTCCGGCGCCGGGAAGCGGACACTCTCCGTTCACCGGGGACCAATGGCCCTTGTCCCGCTTCCCCGTCCGTACGCAGCCTGAACCAAATGTCGCTCTGTCCCTGTGTCGCCTTATCGCGTGAGAGTTGGCTCCGGTGATGAATCCCAACGACGGATTTCGTGAACTCGGCAGGCAGGAATGCCTGGACCGGCTCGTCGAGGCGCCCATCGGCAGGGTCGTCCACACCCGCAACGCCCTGCCCGCCGTACTGCCGGTCAACTTCAGTCTCGACGCCGAGTTCTCCGTCGTGCTGCGGACTTCGGCGGACTCGGAACTGGCGCGCGCCATCGACGGCGTGGTGGTGGCGTTCGAGGCCGACGCCGTGGACGCGGTCGCGCACTCCGGCTGGAGCGTCGTGGTGACGGGCCGCGCCCTGGTCGTGAACGATCCCGCCGAGCACGCTCACCTGGCCCGGACAGGACCCCGATCGTGGGTGACCTCGCCCAGCGACGTCTTCATCCGCATCGCGTCCGAACTGGTCACCGGCCGGGAGCTCGTCGGCGGCCGCACGCTGTACGGGGTCGACCTGCCCTCCTCCTGAAACCGATCGGTCGCGGTGCGGGCAGGATGCTCCCTGTGAACCATGTCCTGCGCGGGCTCGCCACCAACGCCGCCTTGTCGTCCGAGTCGCTGGACCGGCTGATCGCGGTCGCCGACGCCGACCTGGCCGGGGACCTCGCCGGTCGGGCGGACCTCCGCCGCGCGCAGGCGGTCGCCCTGCTCTCGCGGGTCGAGGAGTGCGGTGTCCAGCTCGCGTACGCGGGACTGTTGACCACCGCCGACATCGACCCCGCGGCACAGCCGCACGCGGCCCTCGCCCTGCTCGACGAGGGATCCGGCAGCCCGGAGTGGGCTCGCCTCTTCGCGGTGGATCCGGTGGTGGAGCACCGGGAGAAGCTGGCCGCCTGCCCCGGCCTCCCGCCCGACGTGGTGGAGACGCTCGCGGCGGACCCGGAGGTCCGCGTCGTCACCGAGCTCGCGCTGTGGACCACACCGGATATGGCCGCCAGGCTCGCGGAGCATCCGCACGCCGAGGTCCGCCGCGCGGTGGCGGCCAACGAGGCGACGCCCCCAGGCGTACTGGCCGCGCTCATCACCGGTGAGGGGCTTCCTCCCGCGCGGCGATGTCTGGTCTGCGACCGCGAGGAAACCCCCTTCGTCCACGACCCGTTCTGCCCGCGGCCCGACTGCGATCTGCTGCCTGGCGCCTCCTGCGACGGCTCCCACGAGTCCACCGTCCACGCGATGCGGCAGTCGGCACTCGGCAACCCCGCCACTCCCACAGAAGCCGTTGTCGGCTTCGCGGACCATCCTTCGACGCTGCTGCGCCGGGCGCTCGCCGTCCGCCCGGACCTGCCCCCGCAGGTGTGCGCACGGCTCGCCTCGGACCCGGCTCCCGGCGTCCGCGCCGACCTCGCCGAGAACCCCGCCACCGACGACGCGCTGATCCGCGAGCTGGCCGACGACCCCGACTCCGACGTGCGCCGCAGGCTCGCCCACCATCCTCGGGTACCGCTCGACGTGCTCACCCGCCTGGCCCGAACGGCCAGGATCGGCGCCACCCTGCTGCCACGGATCGCCGCCGCGTCCTCCGCCGAGGTGCAGGAACTGGCCCGGTCGCGGGACCCGGCAGCGCGCATGCTCCTGGCGCAACGGCGCGATCTGCCGCCGGCGGTCCGCGACGTGCTGGCCGCCGACCCCGACGCCAAGGTCGTGAAGTCCATCGCTCCTCATCCGGGCCTCACCGAGGGGCAGTTGCGCGCCATGGTCGACCGACACGGCGTCCGGGTCCTCGCCCAAGCGGCGAAGAACCCGGACGGGAGTGCGGCACTGCTGCAACACCTGACCCGGCACGAACCGCCCGTGCCGCAGGCGTTCCGCGTGATCGCCCGGCACCGGAACGCGACGGCCCCGACTCTGCTCGCCTGCCTGGCGGACGAACGGGCGAGACCGATCGCAGCCGACCATCCGGCACTTCCGCCGTCGGTCATCGTGGAGTTGCTCACCGACGCCGACGGCGCAGTGGTGGAAGCGGCGGCCGGCAACCCGTCGCTGCCCCTTGCCGTGCTCTCGGAGCTGGTGCCGTAGCCGTACGGACGGACGCCCTTTCAGGACGGGGCGCCCCCAATTTCCGTACGGGTGCCCGCCATCGGAATCTGAGGCCCCAGGGCCGTCGAGAACGGGCTTGTGCGCGGTCTCGACGGGCCCCCGGCCGCGCTGTCACCGCGGTTCCGGCCCCCCGGGTCGACGACCTCCGCGCAGGTCGGTACCTGCCCGTACGGACCTTCGGTGAAGGGGCTCTGACCTGGTGTTTTTCGAGTATTTGCGTAATCTGGGGGCACTGCCGGACACGCTCGGAGGGGGACCGCATGCATGAGGAAGCCGGCCAGTACGACGCTTCCCACATCCAGGTGCTGGAGGGGCTGGAGGCCATCCGGAACCGGCCCGGAATGTACGTCGGCTCGACCGGTGTACGCGGCCTGCATCAGGTGGTGTTCGAGGTCGCCGGACGGGCGGTGAACGAGGTCCTGGCGGGCCGCGCCGGCGCCGTCGACATCGCGCTCACGTCCGACGGCGGCGTGCGGGTCGCCGACGACGGCCCGGGCATCCCGGTCGAGGCCGACGCGGACGACGGCAGTGCCGGGCTCGAAGCCCTGCTGACCCGTCCGTTCGCCTGGACGGACCTCGGTGGCCGTCACAACGCGGCCATGAGCGCCTTCGGTATGGGGCCTTGTGTCACCAACGCCCTCTCGAGCCGCCTGACGGTCGAGGTGCGGCGCGCGGGCGTCCGCTGGGTGCAGGAGTACACACGCGGTGTCTCACCCACCCCGCCCACCGACACCGGGCCGGCGGCCGGAAGCGGGACCACCATCGTCTTCTGGCCCGACCCCGAGATCTTCGAGACGACGGAGTGCTCGTTCGACGTACTGGCCCAGCGCTTCAGGGAACTGGCCCATCTGCACGGGGGCTTGGACATCTCGCTCCGTGACGAGCGCTCGCCGGGCGGGCCCCGGTCGGAGCGGTTCCGGTATCCGGGCGGAGCACGGGACCTTGTCGCCTTCCACGGCGCGCGGGCGGGGGTGCCCGTTCACCCGGACGTCATCGCCTTCGAACGGGAGGACCCACGGATGGAGGGGACGGTGGAGGTGGCCCTCCAGTGGAGCGAATCCCGTCAGGAGGGTGTCCGGGGCTTCGCCAACAGCCTGCCCACCCCCGAAGGCGGCGCGCACGTGGCGGGCTTCCGCCGGGGGATGACAGCCGCGGTCAACGCGTACGCACGCGAGATGAGGCAACGGGCGGCGGCGGACCCCGACCTCGACGCCGACCGGATCGGCCAGGGCCTGACAGCGGTCGTGTCCGTCAAGTTGGACCGTCCCGAGTTCCGGGGCGCCACGCGTGGCCGGCTCGTCGGTGACACCGTGCGCTTCTGCGTCGCCGACGCCGTCCGGGAACACCTCGGCGCCTGGCTCAAGGGACACCCGGACCAGGGCGCGGCCATCATCGGCCGGATGTGCCAGGGCACCGGCCGGAACTGAGGGCCTCGACGGATCACCCGCCGGGCCCCGACCGGTTGCTCGCGACCGTGTGCGCGCCGACAGGGCCGAGGACCTCCTCCCGGCCTGCCGACGTGCTGTGTCTCCGCGTCTGCGTTCACGTGGGGCGGGCCGGACATCCGTCGCCGCGGATGTCCGGCCCGCCCCTCACCGGCTCATCGCCGGGCGGAGGTCACAGGACCTCGGTCTCACTCCGGGCGGCCTCGCCCCACAGCGTGTGGAAGCTGCCCTGACGGTCGGTGCGCCGGTAGGTGTGGGCGCCGAAGAAGTCGCGCTGGCCCTGGGTGAGGGCGGCCGGCAGACGGTCGGCGCGCAGGGTGTCGTAGTACGACAGGGCCGCGGAGAAGGCGGGCACCGGGACGCCTCGGCGGGTGGCCGTGGAGATGACCTCGCGCCACGGGACCTGGGCGTCCTTGATCTCGGTCGCGAACCCGGCGTCCGAGAGCAGGCTGATCAGGCCGGGATCGACGGCGTACGCGGCGCGGATGCGGTCGAGGAACGCCGCGCGGACGATGCAGCCGCCGCGCCAGATCTTCGCCACCTCGCCGAGGTCGATGTCCCAGCCGTACTCGGCGGCGGCGTCCAGGATCATCTTCCAGCCCTGGTCGTACGCGATCAACTTCGATGCGTACAGGGCGTGTTCGACCTGGCTGGTGAACCGCTCGGCCTCCGTTCCCGACAGGTCCCAGTGGGTGCCGCCGGGCAGGCCTTGGTAGGCGGCGCGCAGTCCGGCCTGGCTGGAGGCGGCGCGGGCGAAGGTCGCCTGCGCGATGGCGGTGACCGGGGAGCCGAGATCGAGGGCGGTCTGCACGGTCCAGCGGCCGGTGCCCTTCTGTCCGGCGGCGTCGACCACGACGTCCACGAACGGCTCCCCGGTCGCGGCGTCCGTGTGCGCGAGGACCTCGGCGGTGATCTCGATCAGGTACGAGTCGAGACGGCCCTTGTTCCAGCGCCGGAAGATCTCCGCGATCTGCGCCGGCGTGTAGCCGCCGACGCGGCGGAGCAGGTCGTAGGCCTCGCCGATCAGCTGCATGTCGGCGTACTCGATGCCGTTGTGCACCATCTTGACGAAGTGCCCGGCACCGTCCGTGCCGATGTGCGTGGCACAGGGCTCGCCGTCCACCTTGGCGCTGATCGACTCGAACATCGGGCCGAGCGAGGCGTACGACTCCGGGGAGCCGCCGGGCATGATGCTCGGCCCGTGCAGGGCGCCCTCCTCGCCGCCGGACACACCCGCGCCGACGAAGTGGATGCCGCGCTCGCGCAGCGACTGTTCACGACGCCGGGTGTCGGTGAAGTGGGCGTTGCCGCCGTCGATGATCATGTCGCCGGTCTCCAGCAGCGGCGCGAACTCCTCGATGACGGCGTCGGTGGCCGCACCCGCCTGCACCATGATCATCAGGCGGCGGGGGCGCTCCAGCGCCGCCACGAACTCCTCGGCCGACTCGGCCGCCACGAAGGCGCCCTCATGCCCGAACTCCTCGACGAGTGCCTTGGTGCGAGCGGGGGTGCGGTTGTGGACGGCGACGGTGTAGCCGTTCCGGGCGAAGTTGCGGGCCAGATTGCGGCCCATCACCGCGAGCCCTGTGACGCCGATCTGCGCGGTCGCCTTCATGGTGTGCTCCTTGGATCCGGATCTGCCTCCCCGCGTACCTGACGGGCGAGCAGACGACTGTCGCTGTGCCGATCAGTACGCACGACAGGGGGCGGGGTGTTCACCGTCGGAGGCAGGTGGTGCGGCGCAGCGGGCGCTCGGTTCTCCGGGCGGCACCCGGACCCGACCGCTCCGGTCTTCCGGGTGGCACCCGGACCCGGCCGTTCCGGGCTTTCGGGTGGCACCAGGACCCGACCGTTCCGGTCTTTCGGGCGGTATCCGGACTCGACCGCTCCGGTGTTCTGGACGAAACCCGGGCCCGACCTTTCCGGTCTTCTGGATGGCACCCGGACCCGACTGCTCCGGTGTTCGGGACGGCACTCGCACCTGCCGATCCGGACCCAGGGCAGGGAACTGCCTCGGCCGCTCCGCGCGCCGGAGAGCGACCGGCCCAGGCGCGCCGGAGAGCGACCGGACCCAGACATTGCGCGCCGTCGGGAAGGCGCCGGACGAGACGGGTGCCGCGCCGGCGGGAAAGCGCCCGGACTCAGACGCTGCGGCGCAGGCGCCACCCGTGGTCCACCGGCCCGATACCGGCGCCGAGCGCGAACCCTGCCTCGATGGCGGCGGTCACGTACTCCTTGGCCCGCCGAACGGCGTCCGGCACCGACAGGCCCTCGGCCAGGCCCACCGCGACGGCCGAGGCGAGCGTGCACCCGGTGCCGTGCGTGTGGCGGTTGTCGTGGCGCGGGGCCCGCAGCCAGTGCTCCGCCGTTCCGTCGGTGAGCAGATCGACGGCCTGTCCCGGCAGATGACCGCCCTTCACCAGCACCCACCGGGGACCGTAGGCGAGCATCCGGTCGGCGGCCCTGCGCATGCCCTCCTCGTCCTTCACCTTCACCCCGGTGAGTTGGGCGACCTCGTCGAGATTCGGGGTGGCCACCGTCGCCCGCGGCAGCAACCGGGTCCGTACGGCGTCCAGCGCGTCGTCGGCCAGCAGCCGGTCCCCGTGCTTGGAGACGCTCACCGGGTCCACGACCACCGGGGCGGCCAGGTCGGACAGCAACGTGGCGACCGTGGTGACGAGTCCGGGCGACGACAGCATTCCGGTCTTCACGGCCTGGACGCCGATGTCGTCGACGACGCTGCGGTACTGGGCGCGCACCGCCTCCTCGGACAGTTCCCAAGCACCCTGCACACCCACGGAGTTCTGCGCCGTCACCGCGGTGAGCACGCTCATCCCATGGGCGCCCAGCGCCAGCATCGTCTTCAGGTCGGCCTGGATGCCGGCGCCTCCGCCGGAGTCGGATCCGGCGATGGTCAGGACGCGGGGCGGCGTGGTCATACGAGATGTTCCTCTCGGATTCGGCTTCGGGCGCGAGTCCCTTCCGGCCGGCGGAGCGACGAACGGGCGCGTCGGACAGGCCCGTCGGAAAGGCCTGTCCGACGGTTCCTAGGCGCGGCGGCGCAGCCGCAGCGGGGCGTAGAGGGCGAGGGCGACGAGGAACGCCACGTAGTAGGAGAGGTCGGCGCCGTGCAGCGCGTCGGCGACGGGACCGACGTACAGGCTGGTGTCCATGAACGGCACGGCCGCGCCGAACGCCCCGACGAAGGCGACCAGTGACACCCGTCCGGAGCGCGGGCGGGCGGTCTCGACGGCGAGGTCCACCGGGGCGCCGCCGCGCTCCCGCCCGCGGGCGATCCAGTCGACGACGACGATCGCGACGAACCCGGGGATCCAATAGCCCACGAACAGCAGCACGTTCTGGAAGCGGGCCGTGGTGTCGGCAGCGTGCATCCACAGCACCAGGGGGAAGCCGAGCCCGGCGGCCAGCGCGGCGGCCACCGGACGCGGTATCCGCACGCCCAGGGTCTGCAGGGCCAGCGAACCGCTGTAGTCGTTCATCGCGTTGCTGCACACCGCCGCCAGCGCCACGGCCAGCAGCCCGAACGCGCCCGCCGCCCCGCCGCCCAGCAACACGTCGACGCCCGCCGCCGTCTGGTCGGTCAGCACGGACGCGCCCCACAGCCCGAGTACCTGAACAGCCACGAAGGACACCACGAGGCCGAGCAGGGTGTACCAGAACATCCGCGGACGGGAGGTGGCACGCGGCAGATAGCGGCTGAAGTCACTGGCGTACGGCGCCCAGGACAGCGAGAGGCTGAGCGCGATGGTGCTGGTCAGGACGAACGCGCCCGCGCGGTCGGCTCCGGTGGCGGCTCCCGTCGCGGCGGGGTGGACGCCGTCGAGCATGCGCCAGGCGATCACCGCGAAGGCGGCGGCGAGCACGAACGTCATGACGATCTGGAGGCGGTGGATCGCTTCGTAGCCGAGGACACCCAGGGCCCCCTGGGCAACCATCATGACCAGCACGCCGAGCCAGAACGGCCAGCCGCACAGCCGGGCCAGCGCGTCCCCGCCGAACAGGCCGATCAGCGCGTCCCAGGCGACCGAGGACAGCCACTGGAGCATCCCGGGCAGCACCACCGCCCGGCCGAACGCGAGCCGTGCGAGGGGAAGTTGGCCGGTGCCGGTGAGGCCGCCCCAGGTGCTGAGGTAGGCGGTGGGCAGCGCGCCGAGCACGGTACCCAGGACGACCGCCGCGAGGGCGGCGGTGAAGTCCAGGCCGAGCGCGATGCCGATGGTGCCGGTGAACACGCCCGTCATCGTCAGGTTCGGGGCGAACCACACGGTGAACAGGCGCCCGGCCCCGCCGTAGCGGTTGTTCTCCGGGACCGGCTCGATGCCGTGCCCCTCCACCCGCAGGTCCCCGGGTGCGGCAGGCATCCGTCCGTCGAAGACGGCGGGCCGGCTGTCGACGGGCAGCCCGTCGGAAACATGCGCCAATGGCATGGAAGACATCCCTCCGCCAGTACGAACTGGTTCAGGTTCGACGGGTGTGATCTCAGCCCCCGGAGGGGGCACCCCGTGTCCGGTACGACGGACACAGTAACCTCATCCCCCCGCTCCTGTGTACGGCGGAGGCGCCGGCCCCGGGACACGGATCCCCGCAGGGGAGCCACCCCCTCGGCCCTTCGCGCCACCCACCTGGAGCAGGACGCGACCGAACACATCCGATTCATCCGGGTGGCCCGGCCGCACCTTCCCGCAGCGCGGTGCGTGCCGCCCCTCGGTACTGTCGGAAGTGATCGCCGCTCGCTCTCCGCTCCCGGGTTCCCGGACCCGGTGGCCGGGCGGAAGGAGGCAGGGTGCCGTGACCGTGATCTCCCTGAAGTCCGCGCAGGTGCGGGAAGGGCTCACCCTCCCGTACGCCGAAGCCGGTTATCCCAGCGGTACACCGGTCGTCTTCGTGCACGGTCTGGCCGACTCCTGGTGGTCCTTCGAGCCCCTCCTGAGGCGCCTTCCGGCATCCCTGCACGGCTACGCGCCCACACAGCGCGGACACGGCGATGCGGACCGGCCTCCCGAGGGCTACACTCCCGACGATTTCGCCGCCGACCTGGTGGCCTTCCTCGACGCGGCCGACATCCCTCGCACGATTCTGGTCGGGGCGTCCAGCGGTGGCGTACCGGCCCGGATCGTCGCCGGCAGCCACCCCGACCGCATCGCCGGCCTGGTTCTGCTCGGCGTCCCCGGAACCCTGGCGGACAAGCCGGCGGCGGCCGAGACGCGGGAGGCGGCGGAAGGCCTCGCCGATCCCGTACCCCGCGCGTTCGTCGAGGACTTCATGGCGGGCACGGCGGCCCGCCCGATCGCCCGCGGGTTCATCGAGACCATGGTCGAGGAGAGCCTCAAACTCCCCGCGTACGTCTGGAAGGAGACCGTGGGCGGACTCCTCGACGCCGATCTGGGCGCGACCCTCGCGGGCATCCTGGTGCCCACGCTCGTCATCTGGGGCGACCAGGACGAGTATCTGCCCCGCGAGGACCAGCAGACCATCCTGAACGCCGTGCACGGCGCCGACTTCCTCGCCTACGAGGGCACCGGCCATGTCGTCCACTGGGAAGAGCCCGAACGCGTGGTCGCCGACATCGCCGCCTTCGCCGCGCGGATCGCGCACCCCGGCACTCCCTCCGGCACCACCTGACGTCGCCCGACGGTACGGATGACATCGTCCGACGGGCACTGCCCGGCGTAGCCGGGAGCGTGAACGGCGGCGCGCCGCAACCGCGTTGGACGGTCCGTGGGTGACTTCACCGGGCGGGGCCGCGAGCAGCGAAGGCGGCCGTCGGGTGGGGGCATCCGCCGGCCGTGGGGCTCCCGCCGGAGCCCGGCCGAGGGCGGCGCGGGGGAGCACCGGCGGAGGCACGAGGCGGCCCGGGGGTGGGCGGCGCGAGGTGCGGTGCGAGGGTCGCCGCGGGGCCCGGCGGAAGGGCGGGTGGTCGGGTCGACCGTGCCCGCTCTCCCACCGGGCTCCGGGTCAGCCGAGCTTGGCCGTCTGCGCCTCGATGAGCGCGGCCGGCACGCTGTAGGCAGCCGCCTTGCCGTCGCCGGCCAGGGCCGCGAGGCTGAGCGAGTAGTACGTCGCGACGGTGTTGCCGTGACGCGCGACCTCGGCGTGCACGGTCAGCGGGGATCCCTCCGCGTCAGCGGTCGTTGCGAACGCCACCGACTCGTCACCGTTCCCGGAGGCCTTCTCCCCCGCGACCTTCGAGAACTTCTGCGGCCCGTCCTTGCCTGTGGCGGTGAACCCGCCGCCACAGCCCTCGATCGCCTCGGAGACCGACGACATGGTCTCCTTCGCGCCGTCCCCCTCGTACGAGGAGAGCGAGACGATGGTCATCGTCGAACCGAGCGCGTCGGTGACGGAGCCCAGGGCCTTCTCGAGCTCCTCCGGCGACATGTCCTCCATGTCCTTGGTGGGGGACGCGCTCGCCTTGGCCGCCGGGTCTTCCTGGGCCATGCGGTTCACGTAGGAGACCGAGTCGCCCGGCGCGAAGCCGGTGAGGACGTACGCGAGCGGTGCGCACTTCTCGTCGACGACCTTGACGTCCTTCTTGGAGTCGGCGAACGCGTCGGCCTTGTCGGCCGGACTGACCTTGAAGCCCTTGGCGTCGGCCGCCGTGATGATCAGTTTGCCCAGCTCGCTGTCGCTGAGGGGCTTCGCGGCGGCGGCCGAGTCCTTGCCGCTGCCCTTGTCGTCGGAACCCGACCCGGAGCCGCTGTCGGAGCAGCCGGTGACCAGGGCGAGGGAGAGAACGGACACAACCGCTGCGGCGCCGGTACGGGGCCGCGCGAATCTCTTCATTATTTCGAAAATTCCTTCGATGGTGGGGAGTTGCAGGGGGAGTCTGAGGTCAAGGTCAAAGGATCGTCAAGTCGGTTCGCCGGGAGAGGTCCGCTGTTCGTCCGACGCGGTGGCGGTGCGGGCGACGATCGGCCGGGGGAAGGGCACCGCGCAGTCCGACCACAAGCCCCAAGTGGCGTCAAAACAAACCGACATCGCGGACTCGGTCGGATGATGACGCCCGAGACCGACGGTTGACGCGATCCGTACCGTCGGCACTCGTCGGCACATGGCATGCTCATGCTCCCCACAGGAAGGGATCACGTGCCATGAGACCGAGCCCACGCTCCCTGCTCGCCGCCACCGCCGTACTGGGCACCGTCCTCGCCGTCCCGGCGCCCGCCGATGCCGTCGGTGCGGCAGAAGTTCCGGCCGCGGGCGCCTATTTCGTCCAGAGCGCGACCACGGGACTGAACGCCGCCGACAGTGCCGGCGCGGTCGTCCAGCACAACCCCAAGGGCAACGAGGACCACCAGCAGTGGACCCTGCGCGCGAATGGTTCCTCGACCGTTCTCGAAAGCGCTGACAGTGCGGGCAGTTGTCTGGGCCGCGCGGGCGACCAGGCCCGGACCGTGGCCTGTTCGAGCGCCGACGCCGCGTGGGAGGTGGCCCCCAGCGGCGCCGACCAGTACACGCTCAAGGTCCCTGGAACGGACCGCTACCTGACGGTCGGCGCCAAGCCGTCCGGCTCCAACTACCCCGCCCAGCTGGCGGTCGGCGCGCGGGGTGGCCTCGCCACCTGGTATCTGACCCCGGTCGCGCCTGAGACCCGGTCCATGCCGTCCCCGGATCAACGCACCCTGGACCAGGTCACGTTCCTCACGGCCCACAACGCCTACGCCAACGGAGTGGACGGAGGATTCGCGCCGCCCTTCGTCAATCTGGTGCCCAATCAGACGCGCGGCATCAGCCGGCAACTCGCCGACGGGGTGCGCGGGTTCATGCTCGACCTGCACCAGACCCCGGACGGTGCGATCCTCTGTCACAACAGCTGCACCCTTGTCAGCAGGCCGGTCGCGCTGTGGGTCGACCTCCAGCGCATGGTCGACTTCCTCAAGCAGCACCCCGACCAGTTCGTCACCGTGTTCCTGGAGGACTACGTCGATCCGGGCGTCCTGCGCGCCGAACTCGCCCGGGTGAACGGCCTGTCCGACGTTCTCTACCGCCCCGACCTGACCGGAGTGCGCGAGAACGGCTGGCCGAAGCTCGCCGACCTGACCGCCGCCGGCCGGCGCCTGCTGATCTTCACCGACCACAGCCGTTCCTCCGACGAGTCCGCCGGACTCACCCGGGACAGCTTCGGCGTCATGTACCAGCGCGAATGGACCGTCGAGAACTACTGGTCCATGGGCTCGGGCATCGGTTCCTCCGACTGGTCCTGCTACAGCCGCTGGTACGACACGGGCACGAACGTCCCGCTCACCCGCACCGAGCCGGGCTTCCGCCCCCTCTTCGTCATGAACCACTTTCGCGACGCCGCACTCTCCGGAACCGCCGCCACGGACAACACCAAACTCGCCGACCGGGCCCGCCGCTTCTGCCAGCCGGCCGCCCGCAAGAAGCCCAACTTCCTCGCCGTCGACCGCTACGACCTGGGCGACCCCGCGTCCGCGGTGAATACGCTGAACACCTACACCTATCCGTAGCCCAGTTGAGGCCGTGCGTCATGCGGCGGCCTCGGCTGCGGAGGAGTGGTCCACGCGTGGCCCGCCGGCAGTGCCGGCGGGGTCGGGGCTGTCCGGGAGCGCTCGGCTCCCGGACGGCCCGTTCCACGGCGGCCGGGCGGACCGGCCCGGAACGGTGTCCTCGGCAGGGCCCTCCACGGCTACCGGAAGCCGGGCGATCTGCGAGAAGGCCGCCAGGGAAGGGCGTGCGCAGCGGTTCCGCAAGACGTGCGGTCTGCGAAGTCCCGTTTCCCGGTGGGCGGGGTACGGTGGGTGAACCGAGGGCACGTCGTACGCCGGTGATCGGGCCGGTCTCGTCCCCGGCGCAGGACGACGCCGGGTGGCTCATGGCCCGGGGCAGGTTCCGCCCTATGACGGCCCAAGGCGTTCGCCCCGTGCCCGGGTATGCGGCGGCCGAAGTCCCCTTGCCGGTCCAGCCGGTGGATCCGGGCCGGCGACGCAGGGACCGAACCGCCGGCGAACGCTCCGAGGCCGAGCGTGGTGCCGCCCGCGCAGTGACCCGGTGCCTCGTCCATGACGAGCGGAGTGACGACGGGGGCGGAGCCGTCGACTGAGGGTCCGCGCACCCACACACGAAGCCGGCCCGAGTCCCCGGCCGCCGGTTCGCACCCCGGCCACCGAGTTCCACGAGCCCTGCCCGTCGCCCGCTCGACCGAGCCGTCCCGCTCACCGCCGGGTCACGGCACGCGAGTCATCGGCACGCCGAAGGCGTGCCCCCAGACAGGAGCTTCCATGGCCGTCGTCCTCGAACCCCTGCCCTCCCCGCCCCTCGCCCGCGTGCGGCTGGCGCCGCACAGCGCCCTGCCGCGCCGCATCGACGGGGCGTGGTGGCCCCGGTCGCGCGATCTCCTCGTCGAACTCCCGCTTCTGATCGGCATGTTGCCCCGTATGTGGGGACACATCACCGCCGTCGGCGTCAACACGGAGATGTGGCCGATGTCGCCGGGACGCATGCTCGTCGCCAACCACGTCGTTCTGCTGCGCAGGTCGGCCGGGTCGCGTGGCCGGCACACCATCTCCCTGCTCAGCGACGGCCGGGACCGTAGGGACCTGCTGGTCGTGCCGCCGGAGCTCGACGCCGCGGATGCCGAGCCGCTGATGGCGGCCGCGGCGGTCGGCGCCCGCTGACGAGACCCGGTCCCGGAGGCCCGCACCACACGTTCGGTTCGTCCGTCCGGGGACCGAGGCGGGCGTCTCTCCGCCTGCGTGCAGGACGACGCGGGCGGCACGATCCATGCACGGCCCCGGAGAGCGACGCCGCGCTCCCCGGGGCGGCACGGGATCACCGCGGCGGTCTCCGGACCCACACCTCTCGAGCGGCCCCTGCCCGGCCGGGACCGGCATCGGATCCGGAGTCGGAAGGGGCGTGGGAGCCGAGTACGCCGAGCTTCGTCCAGCCCCAGGCGTGCAAGGTCCCTGCCGCCGCGTTCTCCTGGCCGTCGTCGCCGGACGGGTCCACGGCCGCGACGACCAGATCGGTGTCGAGGCGGGCCAGCAACCACTCACCCAGGCGTGTCGCGACGCCACCGCGGCGGTGGGCGGGCAGCACCATCAACTCGGCCAGCAGAAACGTACGGCCGGAGGCGGTGAGTTCCTCGATGTCGGTGGGAAGCTCTCCTCGCAAGCCTGACCACCAGTCACCGGTTCGAGGGATCCGGTACCCGTAGGCGCAGCCGACCAGGCCACCCATGTCGGCGACCACCATGTCGAAGGCCGGGCGCTGCACATGCTGCTCGAAGCGGCTCAGAAAGCCCTGACGGTCGCGATATTCGGCGCCGGCGGCCCCGTGGTAGGCCGCGACATGGACGTCCGCGACGGCGTCCCGCTGCTGCTCGGCCTGCCATCGGGACAGCCTGCGCAAGTACACCTCTGGCATCTGAGCCTCTCCCCCCGGGGGCCGCGGGATGTTCATCCCCGGACTCGGCATCGTGGCAGCAGGAGTCGACGGGGTAAACCAGGCGTCAGACCCGAGAGTTGCCGGAGGCCACGCCGGTGACCATGGCGCTCACCGCGCCGTGATCAGGCGGCCTCGCCGGGCAGTGTCCGCCTGGTAGGAGGGGGCGTCATCCCCGTCCCCCCAGGTTTCCTCGGAATCCTGCGGCCGGTCGGCCCGGGAACCGCCGTGAAGGGTGTGTTCCGCAGCCATGAGCGCGCTCGCGGTCATCGGAGGGCCGGAGCCGTCGCTTGCGGCGGCCATCAGGCGGTCGGCTGCCGGGGTACTGGTCTCCGGGGGGATCACCAGCAGGTTCCAGCTGCCCGTTGTGTGGGAAAGCAGCAGGATCTTGTGGGGGTCCAGCTCCCTCGTGAACCAGCCGACCTTCACCACGCGACCGTTGACGGGCACACTGTCCGGGATGGCCGGCCAGTACGTCGGGTTGACGGCGATCCGGGTGATCCGTCCGGACAAGGGGTCCAATACGTCGGCCAAGGCGGAGAGTTCGTCAGCCAGGTCCCGGGAGCGGGGCCACCAGGCTCCGTCGAGAGGTCCTCGGGACGTGCTGACGGTCTTCAGCGCGAGACGAGCGGTCGGAGCCCTGAAGGGCACGATCCGCAGTGGGGTGTGGCTGGTGGTCGCGGACATCGCGCGTACCTGTCTTCCGGCTGCTGCTCGGGGCGGCGGCCCGGTGTCGTCACTCGCCGAGAACGACACCGGCATGGCGGCCGGTGTGCGAAGTACTCTCGATGCCTCCACGGTACTCCCGCGGAAGGTCGGACGGGCCTCGTCAGGACACCGGTACCGAACACCGGCCGGGACGACCGCATGCCTGTCACATGCTGCCGCCGGGATCCGCACACGGCCGACGGCGGCCTCCGCGTCGGCGGTGAGAAGCACGATGCGGATGATCAGCGGACATCCCCGGTCCTGGCTGCGACCTGCAACGGCTCCGGCGCAAACACGCCGGAGCCGCCCTTCCGGGCGGTTGCACGTGAGAGTGAACCAACCCAAAACCAACCATACTGCGGCGAGAACGGCTCGGGCATGATCCGGGCCGTTCTCTTGGCGGTCCGGATCGCGGCTCGGAGGGAGAGCCGGACGGCTTCCGCGCTCGCGGGGGCCGGGATCAGCCGCGTCGGCGGCGTCGTCGCTTGGGGAGAACGCGTACGTGAGGCCCTGTTCCGTTCGTCCTGCGACTGCTCTACTCTCCCAACAGGGCAGGCGGGACTTCGTCCGTGTCGGAATCGACGGCGCCGACGAGTCCCCTCCCCAGGCTCCCAGCCCCCGAGTCGCAATCGAGGCCGGCCGGAGCCGCATCACCGGAGAACGCGGCTCCAGCTTCCGTCCTCCCGGCGTTTCCACTCGGGGTGCTCCCGCAACCCCGCCGTCGCGGAGGGCAGCGCGCGCGGACACGATGGCCGGGGGGCCTCGCGTCCTCGCGACCACGGCCGCCGTCGTGCACCAGCGGCGGCGGCCGTCCGACGCGTGAGTCGGAGGGCCGAGGCGTTGTGGCATGCGTATGTCCCGTGCGCCGCACGGTACTTGGGAGGTCCACCTCGCGGAGCTCCGAGCCCGGTGGCCCTCATCGCTCGTGCACGCGCCGTGATCGCCTCCGCGGGAGCCGGACACGCGAACGCATCCGGTTTCGCCTCCAGGGCCGAGCAGCCGGTCGACGCGTTCCGCGGACCCCATGCGAAACTGCCCCGATGACCGCAGAAACGATCACCGCGGCAGCCGCGGGCACCTGGAGACTCGGCGAACTCACCGTCAACCGCATCGGATTCGGCGCGATGCGGCTGACGGGAAGCGCGGCCTTCCACCACGGGACGCCGAGCGACCGCGCCCGCTCGATCGCCGTGCTGCGGCGCGCGGTGGAGCTGGGCGTCGACCACATCGACACCGCCGCCTTCTACTTCTCCTCGCTGCGTTCCGCGAACGAGCTGATCAACAGCGCGCTCGCGCCGTACGCCGATGAGCTCGTCATCGCCACGAAGGTCGGGCCCTTCCGCGACTACGCGGGGGAGTGGGGCGCCGCAGCCCGGCCCGACCAACTGCGCTCCCACGTCGAGGAGAACCTGCGCCAGCTCGGCCGCGACCACCTGGACCTGGTCTACCTCCGCCGCATGGGCCAGGACTCGATCGCCGAGCACTTCGGAGCGCTCGCCGACCTGCGTGACGCGGGGCTGATCCGGCACCTCGGCATCTCCGACGTCAGGACCCGGCACCTCGACGAAGCCCGGGGCATCGCTCCGGTGGTGTCCGTGCAGAACCGGTACGGCCTCGACTTTCCGTCCCCCGAAGGCGATGCCGTCCTGCGGGCCTGCGGCGAACACGGCATCGCCTTCGTTCCGTTCTTCGCCATCGCGGGCAACGGCGGCGCGCTGGGACCGGGGGAGGGCGACGAGGCCGAGGTGACCGCCGTCGCCGAGGCGCACGACGCGACGCCCGCGCAGATCCGCCTCGCCTGGACCCTCCGGCAGGGCCCGCACGTGCTCGCCATCCCCGGCACCGGCAACCCGGACCACCTGGCCGAGAACATCGCGGCCGGCGCCCTGCGTCTGACGGACGCGCAGCTCACCCGCCTCGACGCGCTGCACACCCGGGAACCCGAGGGCACTGGGGACGAGTGAGACCGAGGGCCCCCGCCCGCCCGGGCAGGGGCCCATTGTGCTCAGCCCGCGGACGCGCTCAGCGGGTAGTGGTCGGAGAGATTCGTGTAGGTGTAGTCGGTACCCCAGCTGGACACCGTCCAGGGCGCGCACTCCTCCTTGACGACCTCGTTCTTCCAGACCGCCGGGCGCGCGTGACCGGCTCGGTGGAGGACGTAGTCGAGATCCTCGCGGGGGTCGGTCGGGTAGCGGTCCAGGGCGATCGAGTTCTCCTTCGTGTCGAAGGAGTACGGGTGCCCGGTCCGCGCGTTCGCCCCCACCAGGTCCGCGTCCGCGAGCATCGAGGCGTACTCGGTGCTTCGCGAATCGACGTTGAGGTCGCCGGCGACCAGGACCTGTTCGTCCGCCGGGATGTTCCTGGCGTCCAGGAACGCGTCGACGGCCTTGAACTGGCGGCTGCGCATCGACGCCGCCTCCCCGGTGCCACACCCGGAGTCGGTGGACTGCGCATGGGTTCCGATCACATGGACCTTGGCGCCGTTCACGTTCAACACCACATAGGCGAAGCCCTTGTTGGACCACCAGTCCGCGCCGCACGCGTCCTTGTACACGTACTGCTCCTTGTGCACGATCGGCCACTTGCTCAGCACGGTCACCCCGCCGTCCTCCGGCGTGGTCGACGAGTACGCCCCGCCCGTCGCGTCCCAGCCGCTCTTGCTGCGCCCGACGACCGGGGTCTGGTACGGGTACTCGGCCGCCGCCGCGTTCTTCAGGGCGTCCGACGCCGCGTTGTCGAACGCCTCTTGCAGGACGACGACGTCGTTCCCACGGAAGAACGAGGTCTTCGGTATCTCGGCGGCCCGGTGGTCCTGTCCCCAGTTCGGGTACAGGTTCTTGCTCATGAGGAAGACGTTGTACGTCAGCACCCTCATGGAAGGCGTCGTCGCTTCGGCCGCCGAGGCGGGTGAGGCTCCGACGAGCCCCGCTGCGGTCAGCGACAGAACAAGCATGGCTGCGCCCTGCGTACGGCGCGGTGAGGAGAGCGGCACTGGGTCTCCATGTGATTGAGGGGGGTTGAGTGGCGCCGCACATCAAATCACCCGCGATTACTGTCTGGTAACTCCCGTGCACGGATAAGGATGTCGCCGACAAGTACGTCCGGCGTCGGACCCGGTGCGATCTTCCGCAACAGGCCGCATGCCGATGCCGACGCTGGCCCCGACACCGACACCGACACCGACACCGACACCGGCACTGGCCCCGGTACGGTCCCGGCGGCCGACCAGCGGCAGGAAATGCGCCCGCTCTGGCGGCGCCGCCGTGATCAGGCGGCCTCGGCGCTGCCGCCGTTCATCCCGTGGGCCGGGGTGATCGAGGTGCCCGCGCGTTCCTCGAAGCGGAGTCGGGGGGGAGGTCACGACGGTCGTCGGGTTCGTCGTGGCGCTCCTCCGCGGTGGGTCCCGGGCGGAGGCGGGGCGCCGACGCCGGGGGGTGGACGCCGGGGAGGAAGCGTGCGCCGACGTACGCGAACAGGCTCAGCCAGCAGATCGCGAACAGCCAGCCGCCCAGGACGTCGGAGAACCAGTGAACGCCCAGGTAGACGCGTGAGAGCCCGACCAGCACGGCCCAGCCGACGCTGAGCAGGACGAGGGTCCTCTCGCACCGCGGGGCCCGGGCGAGCACCGCGAGGACGAGCAGTCCGCCGGTGACGGCGGAGGTGGTGGTGTGTCCGGAGGGGAAGGACCAGCCCGAGGCGTGGGTGGCCCAGTCCGCCATGGGAGGACGGGGGCGGGCGACCAGCGACATCACGGCGAACCGGACGGCCTGCGCGACGGCCAGACAGCAGACGCACGCGGTGACGGTGCGGACCCGCTCCCGCGCCGTCCGCCCGAGGACGAGGCCCGCCACCACGACCAGCGCGTACGGGACGACTCCCGTGCCGGTGTACGTCACGCCGCGTGCCAGGGCCAACGCCACGTCCGGGCGGTGGGCGAGGCACCAGGAGGTGATTGCCGTGTCACCGGACAAAGGGGCACCGTCGTGGCCGGTCACGATCAGCGTCAGGAGGACGAACGCGACCAGGCTTCCCGCCGCCACCACACGCACCACCGCCGTCGAACCGGCGACCTGGCCGGTGTCCGCGGGCTTCACGACGGGGTCCGAGCGGCATCGGCCTCGCGTGTGGGCGCGGGGCCCGGGGCTGCGGACATGGGTGTTGCCCCTTTCGGTGGCGGACGCGCAGGCGTCAGGAGACCTCACCCGCGGCGACCGCGATGGTGCAGTCGGTCTACACAACTGTAGACGAATCGAGGCTGGGGACGACTCCGGTGTCGCGCGCGGGTCCGGGAGCGGTTCTGCGTCGCCCGGCGGTCCGTGGTTCCCGTGTCGTGCAGGGGCCCGGGGGCACGCCTGTGTCGCCCGGCGGTCCGTGGCGGTTCCCGTGTCGTGCGGGGGCCCGGGGACGCGCCCGTGCCGCCCGGCGGAGATCGTCTTCACCGGGCGGTGATCGTCACCGAGCCGCTTGACGGGATGCCGTACGCTACGTGTTACGTATAACCCTGGAGAGGCCCGATGAGACGCATCGCCCTGGTCACCCTCGTCGTCGACGACTACGACGAGGCGATCCGCCACTACACCGAAGCCCTCGGTTTCCGCCTCGTCGAGGACACCCCGAGGCCCGACGGATCCCGCTGGGTCGTCGTCGATCCGGGCACGGACGGCGGCGGGACCGGACTGCTGCTGGCCCGGGCCAAGAACGACGCGCAACGCGGCCGGGTCGGCGACCAGACGGGCGGACGCGTCGGCTTCTTCCTGCACACCGACGACTTCGCCCGCGACCACGCCCGGATGCGCGCCGCGGGCGTGACCTTCCTGGAGGAGCCCCGCCACGAGCCGTACGGCTCGGTCGTCGTCTTCCAGGATCTGTACGGCAACCGCTGGGATCTGCTCCAGCCCGCCGAATGACCCGCCTTCCCACACCTTTCCGACCCGAACGACCTGCCGAGGAACTCCGCACATGACCGCGCCCCGCATCGACATCGACACGATCCGCCGCCTGCCGAAGGCGGTCCTGCACGACCACCTCGACGGCGGTCTGCGCCCGGCCACCCTGGTCGAGCTCGCGGAGTCGGTCGGCCACACCCTGCCCACCACGGACCCGCAGGCCCTGGCCGACTGGTACTACGAAGCCGCCAACTCCGGTGACCTGGTGCGCTACATAGCCACCTTCGAGCACACCCTCGCCGTGATGCAGTCCCGCGAGGGACTGCTGCGCACGGCCGAGGAGTACGTCCTCGACCTCGCCGAGGACGGTGTCGTCTACGGCGAGGTGCGGTATGCGCCCGAGCTGATGGTGAACGGCGGGCTGAACCTGCCCGAGGTCGTCGAGACCGTGCAGGAGGGCCTCGCCGCGGGCATGGCCAAGGCGGCCGCGGCGGGGACCCCGGTGCGCGTCGGCACCCTGCTGTGCGGCATGCGGATGTTCGACCGGACCCGGGAGATCGCCGACCTCGCGGTGGCGTTCCGGGACGGTGGAGTGGTCGGCTTCGACATCGCGGGCGCCGAGGACGGCTTCCCGCCCGCCGACCACCTGGCCGCCTTCGAGCACCTGCGGATCGAGAACGTCCCGTTCACCATCCACGCCGGTGAGGCCCACGGTCTGCCCAGCATCCACCAGGCCCTCCAGGTCTGCGGCGCCCAGCGCATCGGCCATGGCGTCCGGCTCACCGAGGACATCGTGGACGGCAAGCTCGGCCGCCTCGCGGGCTGGGTGCGCGACCGACGCATCGCCCTGGAGATGTGCCCGACCTCCAACCTCCAGACCGGCGCGGCGACCTCCATCGCCGAGCACCCCATCACCGCCCTGCGCGACCTCGGCTTCCGTGTCACCCTCAACACCGACAACCGCCTGGTGTCGGGTACGACGATGACCCGGGAGATGTCGCTCCTCGTCGAGGAGGCGGGCTGGGGCATCGAGGACCTGCGCACCGTCACGGTGAACGCGGTCAAGAGCGCGTTCATCCCCTTCGACGAGCGCAAGGCCCTCATCGAGGACGTCGTGCTTCCGGGCTACGCCTCCTGAAGTCCAGGACGCCGTGCTTCCGGGCTACGCCCGCTGGAGTCCGCGTACGTAGGCGGCCTGTCCGACGTGCTGGAGATCGTCGGACAGGACGCTGACCAGGCGTACGCCCAGGGTGACCGGCGGGTCCCAGCGTTCGTCCACGACGCGCTCGAAGTCCTGGGCGGTCAGTCCGCCGATGAACGCGAGGGTCCGCTCGTGAACGGCGTCGTAGTAGCCGATCAGCAGGTCACCCGACTCCACCCGTACCCGGGCGACCTGCGCGGACGTGTGGCCGTACCCGGTGTCGCGCAGCGGCAGGTCGAGCCCGAAGCGCTTCGCCCAGTCCTCGGTGAGCCAGACCTGCTCGGTGCCGGCGGCGTCGGCGACATGGTCGTCCTGGATACGGGTGAGATGCCAGACCAGCCAGGAGATCGGGTTGGCGGTCTCGCTGGGGCGGGTGTTGAGGTCGTCCGGCGGGAGGCCGTCGACGGCGGCATGGACTTCTTCCCGGATGCGGCCGAACGCGTCGCTGAGGATGTCCTTGGCAAGCATGGATCCACCATCGCGCATCGGGCCCGTCCCTGCGTCCGGAATCCCGCACCGTCGTGCCCGCCGACGCGTCCGCGACACCTGCCCCGCGGCGATCACGTACCCGCGACACCTCGCCCGGTGATCGCGCACCCATGCGCCTCCGCCGTGTCGCGGGCAGCCCACGGAACCGGGGTGGTACCGCGCCGGCGCCGGGTGGTCCCGTGGACACGCGGGTGGTGTCAGACGCCTTCACGGGACGTGTCGAGAAGCGTCATCAGGGCCCGCGCGGCCGGGCTCGTGGTCTCCGGCGGCGGGAGCATGGCCACCGTGTCGTACGACGCTTCCGAGACGCCCTTGAAGGGGAGAGCGGTGAGGTCGCGGGCCTCGGGCTTGAGGCCGAAGTGGCGTGGTACGACGGCGATTCCGAGGCCCTCGTGGACGAGCTCCAGAAGACTGTGGACGTCGTTGACCTCCAGGGTCACCGTCCGCTGCACGCCCGCCGCCGCGAACGCCGCGTCGGTGGTGCGCCGCGGGCCCCAGTCGGGGTGGAAGTCGACGAAGGCCTCCCCGCCCAGCTCCTCGGGCGTCACCACGGCGGCGGTCGCGAGAGGGTGCTCCGGGTGGCACAGCACGGTCAGCGGTTCACTCGTCAGCGGAACCGACCGCAGCTGCTCGGAGTCGGCCCGGGTCCGCACCGCGAAGGCCAGGTCGAGACGGCCCGCCGCGACCTCCTCCGCCAGCGCCTCGGAGCCCGCCTGCCGCAACCGGATCTCGACGTCCGGGTGACGCCGCCGGAACGCGGCCAGCAGTTTGGCGCAATGCACGCCGGCGATGCACTGTTCGGTGCCGAGGGAGAGAGTGCCGCGCAGCACACCCTGTACGGCTGCCACGGCGTCGTGCGCCGAGCGCACCTGGGCGAGGATCCGCTCCGCCTCGACGAGCAGGGCGCGACCGGCCTCCGTGAGGGTGACCCGGCGGGTCGTACGGACGAACAGCGGCGCCTGAAGCTCCCGCTCCAGCGCGCGGATCGACGACGACAGGCCCGACTGCGACACCATCAGCCGCTCCGCCGCCCGGGTGAAGTGCCGGTCCTGGGCGACGGCGACGAAGTGCTGAAGATGGCGGAGTTCCATGAGGCACAAGCCTAGACGCCGAGGTGGGGGCGTCGGCACCGATTGAGAAGCGGGAGCGCTCAATGCCATCCGATCCTCCCGTTGGACCGCCGCCCCCGGGCGCGCGAGAGTGGAGGCCTGATCCCCCGGCCTCCCAGGAGCACGCGTTGTACACCGCACACCCCGACCGCTACGCGGACATGCCCTACCGGCGCACCGGACGCAGCGGCCTGAAGCTCCCCGCGCTGTCGCTCGGCCTGTGGCACAACTTCGGCCCCGACCGGCCCGTGGACATCCAGCGCGCGATCCTGCGCCGCGCCTTCGACCTGGGCGTCACCCACTTCGACCTGGCCAACAACTACGGCCCGCCGCCCGGCGCCGCCGAGTCCGCCCTCGGTGACGCGCTGAAGGCCGACTTCGCGCACCACCGCGACGAGCTCATCGTCTCCACCAAGGCCGGATACCTGATGTGGCCGGGCCCGTACGGCGAATGGGGCTCGCGCAAGTACCTGCTGTCCTCGCTCGACCAGAGCCTGGGCCGCCTGGGCCTCGACTACGTCGACATCTTCTATTCGCACCGTCCCGACCCGGAGACTCCCCTCGAGGAGACGATGGGCGCCCTGCACTCGGCGGTCCAGCAGGGCAAGGCGCTGTACGTCGGCGTCTCCAACTACTCGGCGGAGCAGACCCGCGACGCCGCCCGCATCCTGGCCGAGCTGGGCACCCCACTGCTCATTCACCAGCCGCGCTACTCGATGCTCGACCGCCGCCCGGAGGACGAGGGCCTGCTGGACACGCTCGACGAGCTCCAGGTGGGTTCCATCGCGTACTCGCCGCTGGAGCAGGGCCTTCTCACCGGCCGCTACCTCGACGGCATCCCGGAGGACTCGCGGGCCGCGAGCGACAGCCCGTTCCTGAGCGCGGACACGGTCACCGAGGACCTCGTGGGCCGTCTGCGGACCCTCGACGAGATCGCCAAGTCCCGCGGCCAGTCGCTGGCCCAGCTGGCACTCGCCTGGGTGCTGCGCGGCGGCCGGGTCACCTCCGCCCTGATCGGCGCGAGCAGCCCGCGGCAGCTGGAGGACAGCGTCGCGGCGATCGGCAACCTGGAGTTCACCGCGGACGAGCTCGCCCGGATCGACGCGGTGGTCAAGGCGTAGGCCTACGGCGGTAGGGCGGTAGGGCGGTAGGGCGGTAGGGCGGCACGGCGGACCGACGGCTGGTCAGGCTTTCACCCATACCCCGCGGGGGCGGTCGCCCGCCTCCGTGGGGCATGGCGGCGCCCGGCGCCGGGCCTCGCGAGCCGCGGCCTTCCGCGCGGCCACGCGTGTCGCCACCGGTTCGGACACCGCCGTCCGCACCGCTACGCGGTGAGCCGTTCCTCCAGGCGTACGGTCACCGTGTCGCCCTCCTCCTTCCCGATGGCCTTGCGCACGTCGGCCTTGACCGGCAGCTTGTGGGTGCCGTCGCCGAGTGCCATGAACGAACTGCGGAAGGGCCGGCCGTCGATCGTGCCGCTGACCTTGACCAGTCCCCGGGTGCCGAAGAACGCGACGGACTCCGGCCAGACGACGTAGGTCCAGCCGCCCTTCTCGGGGCTCTTCCGCAGCACCGCCGTGAATTCCGCGTCGACCTTGCCCGCCGTGCTCATCTCGTCCTCCCGGTCCGGTGATCGTCCCTTCAAGAGACCACCGGGAGCGGGAAAACTCATCGCGAGAGGCCGGGTGCGGCGCGAGTCAGGCTGGAACGCGGTCCAGGAAGCCGTACACGCTCCGGATCCGGCCCTCGCCGTCCAGGACGATCACGTCGAATCCGGCGACGGGCGCCGAGCCGTCCGCCTCGCTGACCAGCTCCCAGCCGAAGCGGGCCGTGTCGTGGTGCCCGTCGACAGGGCCCAGCAGGCGGAAGGCGAAGCCCGGGAACTGCTCGTGCGCCGCGGTGATCGTGGCCGCGATCTGCTCGTGCCCGCGGATATCGGCGAGCGGGTCGGTGTACCTGCCGTCCGGGGCCCAGGCGGCGGCCACCGCTTTCGCCAGCGTGTCCTGCCCGCCCGCGTTCCAGGCCTCGAAGTAGCGGGTGACGGCGGTCTCGTAGCGGTCGGTGTTCGCGGACATGGTGAACCAGCCTCCATCGAGGGACGTATTCATGGTCGGGGTCCGTATCCCGGGCCGTCGTGCCGCTCCGGGATGCGTTACGACCACCCTGCCGGGCAGCGCGCGGAGCGTCGATTACCCCGCGGGTAATGCCCCGGACCCGGCCTCTCGGGGCCCGGTACGCCGTCGGTGCCGTTTCGGCCAAAGCCCGCGGTGAATATGCCAAGAGACTGGCTGGAATCACATGGTGACAGTGTGTCAGTAGTGACGATACTCAATCACTAGGGCAATTCAGCCACGCCCGGGCACCAGTACGGTGCACTGCACATGAGCCGCAGGGAAAGTGAGGCCGGACCGGCGACGAGCGACGCCAATGGGGGAAGATCGTGCACGACGAATTCCTGTGCCACGTCACCGCGTACGGCATCTGCGGCGGTCAGCGAGTCGGCGTACCCCTGGGCACCTATCGCGCGCCGACCCTCGCGCTGGCCCTGTGGTGGATGCGGGACCGGGCGATCTGGATGGCCGAACGGCTCGATCCGCAGCCCGAGGATCCCACCTTTCCGCCCAACTCCATCGCACCGGTGGGGGAGAGCGTCCCCGACGTGCCGACGATGTTGCGCGCCTGGTGCGGTGACTCGGCGCAACAAGAGCTGGTGGCGGACGAATTGGCCGCGGGAAGACTCGTCCGCGTCTCCACCAACGACGACACCACCGAATACGAACTGCTCGCGGAATCGGTGGACGCGGTGCGCATGCACCGCACCGCCGCGGTGCTGGGCATCTCCGCCGCCTGACCGTTGGCGCGCTGCGGCCGCTGGCCGCTGATCAGGCGCGTATGTGGGCGAATCGTTAGAATTCTGGCATGGCAGAGAGGCAGATCGCGGCGACTGCACCCGAGCTCGTCCTCGAAACCGAGACGGGCTCGACGGTGATGAGTCCGAACCACGACTACCGCGTCGGGCGCGATCCGCTGTGCGATGTCGTGATCGACGACGTCCGGGTCTCCTGGCACCACGCGGTGCTGCGGCCCGACGCCGATCACTGGACGCTGGAGGACGAGAACAGCACGAACGGCACGTACGCCGACGGCCGGCGCGTCCACGAATGGGGCGTCGGACCCGGGAGCGTCATCCGCTTCGGCAGTCCCGCCGACGGCCCGCGCGCCGTCCTCGTGCGCCGCCCGCCACCCGCGGCCGAGCGCCCCTCGGCCGTCTCCGTGCCGGCCGCCACCGGCACCTTCAGACAGCCGACCACCGTACGGCCGCTGCCCACCCGGACCGTACGGATCGGGCGCGGCGTCGACAACGACCTGGTCATCGACGACCTGATCGCCTCCCGGCACCACGCCGAACTTCTGGCCCGGCCCGACGGGACGTACGAGATCGTCGACCTGGGCAGCCACAACGGCACGTTCCTCAACGGCCAGCCTGTCGAGCGTGCCCCGGTCACACCGGGTGACATCGTCGGCATCGGGCACTCCGCGTTCTGTCTCGTCGGCGACCAGCTGCAGGAGTACGTCGACAGCGGCGAGGTCTCCCTCGATGTCCAGGGCCTCGTGGTCGAGGTCGACCGGGGCCGCAAGACTCTCCTGGACCAGGTGTCCTTTCCCGTCGGCGAGAAATGTCTGCTCGCCGTCGTCGGACCGAGCGGCGCCGGGAAGTCCACACTCCTGAACGCGCTCACCGGCCAGCGGCCCGCCGACCACGGCACCGTGCTCTACGACGGGCGTGATCTCTACCGCGACTACGCCGAACTGCGCCAGCGCATCGGACTCGTCCCGCAGGACGACATCCTGCACGCCCAGCTCACCGTCCGCCGCGCTCTCACCTACGCCGCGGAACTGCGCTTTCCGCAGGACACGGCCAAGGCGGAGCGCAAGGCCCGGGTCGACGAGGTGATCGGTGAGCTGGGCCTCGAGCAGCGCGCCGACCAGCCCATCCACAGCCTGTCGGGCGGACAGCGCAAGCGCGTCAGCGTGGCCCTGGAACTGCTGACCAAGCCGTCCCTGCTCTTCCTCGACGAGCCGACCTCCGGACTCGACCCGGGGATGGACCGCTCCGTGATGCACATGCTGCGCGGCCTCGCCGACGACGGCCGGACCGTCATCGTGGTCACCCACAGTGTGCTCAGCCTGGACGTCTGCGACCGGCTCCTGGTCCTCGCACCGGGCGGCAAGGTCGCCTACTACGGGCCGCCCGACGACACCCTCGCCTTCTTCGGCTACCGGCAGTGGCCCGAGGCGTTCGAGGCCTTCGAGCGCGACAAGGACCGGGACTGGGCGACGGAGTACCAGGACTCGCCGTTCCACCGCCAGTACATCGACAACTCCAGCTCACAGCCGAGGATGGCGGACGACGCCACCGGCAGGCTCGTCGGACCGCCGCCCAAGGCCCAGAGCTGGGGCTCCCAGCTGCGCACCCTGGTCCGCCGCTACGCCGCCGCGCTGAGCGCCGACCGGACCTTCCTCGCCATCATGATCGCCCTGCCGTTCGTCATGGGCGTGATGGCGCGGGCGCTGGCGGGCAGCAAGCTGACCCAGGAGACGGCGATGAACGCGCTGCTCATCCTGTGTGTCGGCGGCGTCCTGACCGGCGCGGCCAACGCCGTGCGCGAACTGGTCAAGGAACGGACGATCTACCAGCGAGAACGGGCCGTCGGCCTGTCCAGATCGGCGTACCTGATGTCCAAGGTCGTCGTCCTCGGCGCCATCACGGTGCTCCAGGCCGTCGTGCTCACCCTCGTCGCCCTGTTCGGCGTCGACCTCAACGCGCCCGGCGGCGAAGGGGTTCTGATGCCGCCGCTCGTGGAGATCACCGTGGCGGTGGCGCTGCTCTCGTTCACCGCGATGATGCTCGGCCTCCTCGTCTCCGCCGTGGTGCGCAAGGAGGAGGTGACGATGCCGCTGCTGGTGCTGCTGGCCATCGTCCAGGTGGTGTTCTGCGGCGCCCTGCTGAAGCTGCACGGCGTGCCCGGCGTCGAGCAACTGTCCTGGCTGGTGCCCTCCCGCTGGGCCCTGGGCGCGATGGCCGGGACCGTCGGCCTCTCCCGGATCGTCCCCGGCGAGCTGACCGGTGACCCGCTGTTCCGGCACTCGACCGGCGTCTGGCTGCTCAACATGGGGATGCTGATCGTGCTCTCCGTCGTGTTCGGCTGGCTGGTCGCCAGGCTGCTGCGCCGGCACGAGCCCGCGGTCATGCGGAAGTAGGCGCCGATGACGAGCCCCGGCTTCCGCCCCACGCACGTGGTTCCGCAGGACGGGCTGCCCGCCTGGGAGACGCCGGACCCGTCCCGGCCCACCGTTCCCCTCGACGCGCTGCTGCCGGTCGAGCTCGTCGACCGGCTGGGGGACTGGGGGCGGGTGCTCTGCGCGAACGGCTGGTCGGCCTGGGTCGACGGACGGCTGCTCATCGCCGTACCGCAGGGACCGCCCGCGGCGAGCAGCCCCCTCGCCCGCACGGCCGATCCGCGCCCGCTGCTGGCCCGTGTCGAGGAGGCCCTCGCCTCGTACCGGAAGGCGGTCGAGGAACTGGCGTCCGGGCAGCTCGACGGGGAGGCCTTCGCCGTCCGCACGGAGGGCCACCGGATCGGGGTGGTCGTCGACGGCGAGTCGCTGTGGCTGTACGACAGCGAGCACGAGCGGTGGGTGTACTGCGACGGGACGCGGCTGAGCACCTTCGCGGCCGAGCGCATGCCCGCGAGACCGCACAAGGTCGGGCAGCCGCAGCCGCAGCCGCAGCCGCAGCCGCAGGGCCAGGAGCAGGACCAGGACCAGGGCCCGCCCCAGGACCAAGGTCAGGAGCACAAGCAGCAGAGCCAGGGCCCGCCCCAGCGCCGGGAGCAGGACCAGGGCCCGGACCGGGAGCGAGAGCCGGAACAGGTGCCGAGGAAGGCGCACGAGCACGAGCAGGACCCCACGAGGATCGTGAAGGAAGTCGCCTCCGGCGGACACGAACCCACCCGCCTGGTCACCTTCGACGGCGACGAGCGGGGCGAGGACTGATGGACGGCGCCGGGCGCGACCGGGGTGACGGCTGATGGACGAAGGGGCCCGGCGCGACACCAGTCTGTTCTCGGGGCGGCCCTCCGATCTGATCGGACGGCAGATCGCGGACTACCGGATCGAGCGGGAGATCGGCCGCGGCGGCATGGCCGTCGTCTACCAGGCCAAGGACCTGCGCCTGGACCGTACCGTCGCCCTCAAACTGCTCGCCCCGGAACTCGCCCGTAACGACACCTTCCGCGGCCGCTTCACCCACGAGTCGCGGGTGGCCGCCGCCATCGACCACCCGCACATCGTGCCGGTCTTCGAGGCGGGCGAGACGGACGGCGTCCTGTACATCGCCATGCGCTACGTCGCCGGGCGCGATCTGCGCCATCTGCTCGACCGCGAGGGACCGTTGCCGGTCGCGGTGGCCGCCCGGATCGGTCTCCAGGTGGCCTCCGCCCTCGACGCGGCCCACGACCACGGCCTGGTGCACCGGGACGTGAAACCCGGCAACATCCTGGTCGCCCAGGGCACCGACAGCGACCACCCCGAACACGTCTATCTCACGGACTTCGGCCTGACCAAGAAGTCCCTGTCGCTGACCGGGTTCACCAGCGTCGGGCAGTTCGTGGGCACCCTCGACTACGTGGCACCGGAGCAGATCTCCGGCAAGCCGGTCGACGGCCGCTGCGACGTCTACAGCCTCGGCTGCGTCGTCTACGAGACGATGGCGGGCAAGCCCCCCTTCCAGCGCGACGACGACATGGCGCTGCTGTGGGCCCACCAGTACGACCAGCCACCGGCCCTGACCACGAAGCGCCCCGACATCCCGGACGCGGTCGACGCCGTGCTCGCGAAGGCGCTGGCCAAGAGCCCCGACGACCGGTACGACTCGTGCCTGGCCTTCGTGAGCGCGCTGCGGATCGCCGCACGGGGTCCGCTGACCGGAGGCGGCACCGGGTCGCGGACGGACGCCGGGGCCGCCCCGGCACCCGGACGGCCCGGGCCGCCGCCGGAGCCCCCGGGGTGGGCCCGGCCGGTGTTCAGGCGCTGAGTTCAGGCGCGGAGGAGACCCCGCCGCCCGCCGACGGCACGGCTGCCCGCCGCGGCCGGGATCAGCGGGACTCCACCTCACCCTTTCGGCGGACGCCCTTGGCCAACAGAGCGCCGAGGAAACCGGTGACGAGCCCCCACAGCACGGCGAGGCCGAGGGCGCCCCACACCTGGGGTTTCAGGAAGAGCTCCCCGTTCAGGCCGCCGCCGATGTCGCCGAGGCCGAGGATCGACAGGCCGTAGTGCGCCGAGATCCGGCCGAGGAGACAGATCATGAGCACCGTCAGCGCGAGCGCGACCGCCATGTGGAGGGCGTGCTGCCAGGCGCGCGTCCGGGCGGGTGAACGGGCCGCCATCAGGAACGCCGCCCCGAGGAGCAGGACGGCGTCGACGGCCAGCAGCCACCAGATCCTGCCGTCGTAGTCGCCCAGGGTGCGGAGATTGACCGCGGAGACGTCCGGCGTGCGCAGCACCTCGTCGAGCACACGCGGCATCGGCAACCCGAACGGCCCATCCACCCGTCCGTTCCAGGTCGCGCCCAGACCGACGGTGAACGCGAGCCAGACGAGGTTGGGCAGACCGAGGAGCATCACGGCGAAGGTCTCGGACACATGCCCGCGGGTCGCCGCCACCGCGAGCCCGATGACCACACCGAGGCCGACGCATGTGAGCAGGAGGACCACCATGGCGTACGCGGCCGGTCGCACCGACTCCTGGAAGCGCAGCAGTCGGGCGGGGAGCGGCGCGCCCCGCGCGACGAGCAGGGCGATCACGAGCACGCCCAGGAGCCACAGCACTCCGAAGACCAGGGTCTGCGCCACGTCGGCTTTGAACCCCACCTCGGGCGTTGCGCCGAACAGGTCGCCGATGGCGCTGATGGTGCCGTCCCCGAGGTCGACGGTGAAGTTCTGGCGGGCCGCGACGGCAGGCCCGATCAGGGCGAGCAGCCACAGGACGGCGATCCGGCCGGCCCACCCGGCCAGTTCCGGCGCGCCGGCCACGGCGCGGTGCCGCAGTGGCCGCAGGAATCCCGCGCCGAGCACCAGCGCACCGGCCAGGGTCACCGACAGGGGAATCACCGTCAGGCCCGCCTTGGTCTCGGCGATCGCTCCCGCGTCGCCGGTGAACTCGATCGTGCCGCCGACCGCCGTCACGACGGTGGCCGCGACCACGCGCGGATAGGCGTTGTCGGGGAGGTCCATGGCGCCGGACGCCCACAGCCCGAGGGCGGCGACCACCCCCATGAGGAGCAGCCCGGCCAGAACGGTCACGAGGGCCTGGAGCCAGCCGTGACGGGCGGCCGGACGCGCACCGCTGCGGTGGGCCGGCTGGTCGGACGGTGTCTGGGGACTCACGCTGCCACGCTAAGCAGCACCGACGGGCTCCGCCCCTCGGGAGGGCCGACCGCGTCGGCTTGCGGGCATCGCCGGACCGGAGCACACAATGGGTTCGTTATGGAAGAAAGCGTCGCAAAACACCTGAGCGGCGTGGCATCCCTCCGTCGGGAAGAAGAGCTCGTGAGTGTCGAACCGCCGTCCTCCGGCCGCCCCACCGGACCGCCTTCGGGCCCGCTGTCGGGTCCGACCCAGCCGAGCCCGACCCAGCCCGTCGGACGCCCGCCCGCCGGACCGCCCGGCGGCGCGTCCGGCGCGGGCGGCGGAGCCGGAGGCACGGGAGGCGGTGGCACGGGTGGCCCCTCCGGGCCCGGCGGTGGAGCCGATGGGCCCGGAGGTGGAGCCGGCGGGCCCGGAGGGGCGGGCGGCGGACCCGAGCGACCCTGGTGGCGGTCGGCGCCGCGCGTCGCGCTGATCACCGGTGTCGTGGCGGCGGCGGTGATCCTGGGCCTGGTCTTCACCACCGGCAACGGCGGCAGCAAGAACACCGGCGGTGAGGTGTTCCTGCAGTCCGCGAGCAAGACCGGGCCCGATCCGTTCACCGAGTCGACCGCCAACGACAGTTCCACCGAACCCCAGACCCCCTCGACTCCGGCCGCGTCGGCACCCGCCAACGCGACCCGGGCCGTGACCGGCTCCGCGCCCGGCCTCTACGGCGGCACCCGCAACGTCGCCAGCTGCGATGTGGAGAAGCAGATCAGCGCGCTCCAGGCGGACCCGGCGAAGAACAAGGCGTTCGCCTCGGTGGAGGGCATCCAGCCGGACGCGGTCCCCGCGTACCTGCGCTCCCTGACCCCCGTACAGCTGCGCATGGACACCCGCGTCACCAACCACGGCTACCGCAACGGTGCCGCCACGAGCTACCAGGCCGTCCTCCAGGCCGGCACCGCCGTCCTCGTGGACGCCCGCGGTGTGCCCCGGGTGCGCTGCGCGTGCGGCAATCCGCTGCTGACGCCGGTCCCGCAGAAGGGCACCCCCAAGCCGACCGGCGACTCGTGGCCGTCGTACCGCTCGCAGAACGTCGTGGTCGTCGCGCCCTCGACGACGATCATCAACGTGTTCGTCATCTTCGACCCGGACAACGACGAGTGGATCGCCCGGAACAGGGGTGACGACGGCAAGCACGACAAGAAGACGCATCCGCCGGTGAACCCCTCGCCGTCGGTGAGTGTCTCGAACTCCCCGTCGCCGTGCGCCTCCTCGCCCGGCGGTACGCCGTCGGCACCCGGAAGCTGCTCGCCGAGCTCGCCGTCGTCCGACAGCTCGTCGCCGTCCTCGTCCTCGTCTTCTCCTTCCTCGTCCTCTTCCTCGCCGTCCTCCGTGAAGCCGGAGAGTCCGTCCAGCGAGCCTCCGTCGACCGTCACGGAGTCGGCCCCGTCGTCCGGTTCGGCGTCCGAGAGTCTGACGACACAGTCGTCGGCGGCGTCCTCGGCCGGTTCCTCTCCCGCGTCGGCCAACGGCGCGCCGTGGTACTCGGCGACGGCCCCCGAACTCTGAGGAGCGGCCGTCGGGATGCCGGGAGCACCGGCAGGTCGCGCCCGCGCCCCGCGGCGTTCCGCCGGATTCACCGAGAGCGCAATGCCGGTCCCTTCCCGTACGGCCCGGCGCTTCTAGGCTGAAGGGGTGAGCAACCACATGCCGAACGAAGCCCGCGTCATCCCGCTGCGCCGGGCAGCAGCACCGCCGGCGCCGTCCCGGACCCCCGCGGCGGCCGACGCCCCGGGACGGGTACCGCAGCGGCCCCGGCCGGTCCTCGCGCCGGGCCGGGGACCGGCGCCTGCCGCTCCCACGGGCAAGGAGCCGTTGTGGCGCGACCTCGTCGGTGACGTCCTGCGTCGCGAGCGCCTGGCCCAGGAGCGGACGCTCAAGGATGTGGCCGACGCGGCCCGTATCTCCATGCCCTACCTCTCCGAGGTGGAGCGCGGCCGCAAGGAGGCCTCCTCGGAAGTCCTCGCGGCCGCCGCGCGCGCCCTCGGCCTCGGCCTCACCGAGCTGCTGTCGCTGGCCCAGCACGAGCTGGCCCGCCACACCCGGGCGGTGTCCGGCCGGGGCCGCTCCGCCACGACCTCGGCCTCGCGGTACGACGGCATGTGCCTCGCCGCCTGACCCGGCAGGCCCGGTGACGCCACGGCTCAGATCAGGGCGAGACGGCGGCTCAGGATCTCGTCCGCGAGCCCGTACGCCACGGCCTCCTGCGCGGTGAAGATCTTGTCGCGGTCCATGTCCGCGCGCAGGGTGGCGATGTCGTGGTGGGTGTGCCGGGCGAGAACCTCCTCGACCTGCGAGCGGATACGGAGCATCTCCTTGGCCTGCAGGCTCAGGTCCGACACCGTGCCCTGGCGCCCGCCGCTCGCCGGCTGGCCGAGCAGGACGCGGGCGTGCTCCAGGACGAACCGCCGTCCGGGATCGCCCCCGGCCAGCAGCACCGCGGCCGTGGAGGCGGCCTGCCCGACACAGAACGTCGAGATCGGTGCCTGCACGAAGGTCATCGTGTCGTAGATGGCCATCAGTGAAGTGAAGGAGCCGCCCGGGGAGTTGATGTAGATCGCGATCTCGCTCTCCGGACTCGACGACTCCAGATGGAGGAGTTGCGCGATGACGACGTTGGCGACGCCGTCGTCGATCTCCGTGCCGAGAAAGATGATCCGCTCGGAGAGCAGCCGGCTGAAGACGTCGTACGACCGTTCGCCCTGCGGGGTCCGCTCGACGACGTTCGGAATCGTGTACGTACCCATGTCAGAGTCCCATCCGTCGCCGTGACGCGGCCGGGCGGACGTCGTCGAGCGACTCCACGACCCGGTCGACCATGCCGTACTCCTTGGCCTGTTCGGCCGTGAACCAGCGGTCGCGGTCGCCGTCCGTGGAGATCGTCTCCTCGCTCTGGCCGGTGTGTTCCGCGGTGATCCGTTCGATGGCCCGCTTCGTGAACTCGAGGTTCTGCGCCTGGATCTCGATGTCGGCGGTGGTGCCGCCGATGCCCGCGGAGGGCTGGTGCATCATGATCCGCGCGTTGGGCAGCGCGAAGCGCTTGCCGCGCGTCCCCACGCTGAGCAGGAACTGCCCCATGCTCGCCGCGAAACCCATCACGAGCGTGGAGACGTCGTTGGGGATCAGCCGCATGGTGTCGTAGATGGCGAGGCCCGCCGTCACCGATCCGCCCGGACTGTTGATGTACAGGCTGATGTCGGTGCGCGCGTCCTCGGCGGACAGCAGGAGAAGCTGGGCGCAGACCCGGTTCGCGGAGACCTCGTCGACCTGGGTGCCGAGGAAGACGATCCGCTGGGCGAGCAACTGCGCGGCCAGATGGTCGTCGAAGCGGGTCGCGGGGGTGTCGCCCTCCTCGGCCCGCGGCGCGTGGGCCGGATACCGGCCGGTGATGAGGGGAGTCATGGATCCTCCTAGTCGTGACGCGGCAGGCGTCGCCGCTGACTCCACTCTCGGTCCGTCGGCGGTGCGGGTCCGGCTTTCTCGGCCGGCAGCAGATTCGCTGTGGGCAGAGCCCGAAAGCCCGGTGGCGCAGAGCGGTTCCGGCGCTTTCCTCAGGAGGTCTCGCGGAGTTCGCGGAAGAACGCCCGGACGTCCGCGACCAGCAGGTCCGGTTCCTCCATCGCGGCGAAGTGGCCGCCCCGGTCGAATTCGGTCCAGCGGACGATTCTGTCGGTGCGTTCCGCGACATGGCGCAGCGCGACGAAGTTCTCCTCGGGAAAGACGGCGAGCGCGGTCGGAGCGACCGACGGCTCGGGCGGTGTGCCCCAATAGGCGGCGTGGGCGCGCTCGTAGTAGATCCGCGCGGAGGAACCTGCCGTGCCGGTCAGCCAGTAGAGCATCACGTTGGTGAGCAGAAGATCCCGGTCGACGGCGTCCTCGGGACGGTCTTTCGAGTCCGTCCACTGCCGGAACTTCTCCGCGATCCAGGCGAGTTGGCCGACCGGCGAGTCGGTGAGGGCGTAGGCGAGCGTCTGCGGCCGGGTCGCCTGGATCGCCGCGTACCCCGCTTCGTCACGGTTCCACTCCTGGCCCCGCCGCCAGGAGGCGAGGGTGCGCTCGCGCTCGACCGGGGGCAGCGCGGCCAGTTCCTCGGAGGCCGGCTCGGTGACGGCGGACGAGCCCGGCAGCAGATTGAGGTGGACGCCGATCACCCGGTCGGGGTGGGCCCGCCCCAGTTCGCGCGAGACGGCACCGCCCCAGTCCCCGCCCTGCGCGCCGTAGTGCCGGTAGCCGAGACGGTGCATGAGCTCGGCGAACGCGGCGGCCACCCGGGTGAACTCCCAGCCGGTGTCCCGCGTCGGCCCCGAGAGCCCGAATCCGGGAATGCTCGGCACGACGAGATGGAAGGCGTCGGCCGGATCGCCGCCGTGCGCGCGCGGATCGGTCAACGGCCCCACGACTTCGGTGAATTCGACGATCGAACCGGGCCAGCCGTGGGTGATGATCAGCGGGGTCGCGTCGGGTTCCGGAGAGCGGATGTGCGCGAAGTGCAGACGCGCCCCGTCGATCTCGGTGGTGAACTGCGGCCAGGTGTTGAGGCGGGCCTGCGCCGCGGGCCAGTCGTACGTGTGCCGCCAGTACCGCACGAGGTCCCGGAGGTAGTCCCTCGGGACCCCGTAGGCCCACCCCACGCCGGGCAGTTCGTCGGGCCAGCGGGTGCGGTCGAGGCGTTGGTGCAGGTCGTCCAGGTCGCTCTGCGGGAAGTCGACGCGGAACGGATGGACGCCGGAGGTGTCGGTGAAGTTCATGTCCGCGGATGCTAACTCCGCGCGAGGCGCGCCCGGCATCGAATTTTCCCGGCGCCGGAAGCCCCGTCGGCTCGGGATCACCGGCCGGTAGCAGCCGGTGGAGGGGACAGCTCCGGGCGGGCGCGGCCGCCTTCGTGCGCGCGCGGCAGATGAGTTTTCGGACGAGGATCAGTCGACAGTAGTGACGACGTTTCCCGTCCGAGGAGGTACGCATGCCCGCCGACGGTTTCACCACCTGTCTGTGGTTCGACGGCCAGGCCGAGGAGGCCGCCCACTACTACGTAGCGATCTTCAAGAATTCCAGGCTCGGCAGGATCGGCCGCTACACCGAGGCCGGGCCCGGACCCGCCGATTCGGTGCTGGCGGCCGAGTTCGTGGCCAACGGCCAGAAGTTCGTCGCGCTCAACGGAGGGCCGCAGTTCACGTTCGACGAGGCGATCTCCTTCCAGATCCACTGCGCCGACCAGGAGGAGGTTGACCACTACTGGAACAGGTTCATCGAGGACGGCGGTGAGGCGGGCCCCTGCGGCTGGGTCAAGGACAAGTACGGACTGTCCTGGCAGGTGGTGCCCGCACGGCTCATCGAGCTGATCAGCGACCCGGACCAGGAGAAGGCGGGCCGCACGACCCGGGCGATGCTCCAGATGTCCAAGCTGGACATCGCGGCCCTGGAGAAGGTGTACGCGGGGGAGTAGGCGTCCGGCGTCGCGGACCGGGCGGGCAGCACGCGGGTGCCCTGCGCGGCGTGTGCTCCGCCCGCCCAGGCCCCGCCCGGTACGTCGGCGGCATGGGCCAACCCGAGCACAGTGCCGGACACGCTCGCGGGGCCCGGCCTTCCCCGAACGGTGGGGCGGTGCGGTGGCGTTGTCCCCGGGCACCGCAGAATGGCGGTCCACGGCCCAGGGGAGGACCACGCGTGTCGCGCCACCACGAGCTGAAGTACCGGACGGTCACGGCGTTCCAGCGACGGATCGGCAATCCCGTCCTCAAGCGGCTGCCGGTGCAGACGCTCATCGAGACGACCGGACGCACCTCGGGCCTGCCGCGCCGGACGCCGATCGGGGGCCGGCTGGTCGGGCGGGAGTTCTGGTTCGTCTCCGAGTACGGAGACCGGTCGCAGTACGTGCGCAACATCCTGGCCGATCCGCGCGTCCGCGTCCGCGTCAGAGGGCGCTGGCATGCCGGCACCGCCCATGTGCTCCACGGGGACGACGCCCGCGCCCGGCTGAAGACCCTGCCCCGGCTCAACAGCGCCGCCGTCCGGTTGGTCGGCGCCGGGCTCACCACGGTGCGCGTCGACCTCACCGGCTGACCGCGTCAGGCCGTGTGGTTCCGGGGACGGATCCGGGCCGCCAGCACCGCCACGTCGTCCTCCGCGTGCCGGGCGTCGAGCTTGACGAGCACCTCGTCGAGCAGCTCGTCGACCCCCGCACCCGGAGGCACCCGCACGGCCGCCAGCCGCGCCAGCGACTCGTCGATGTCCTCGCCGCGGCGCTCGACGAGTCCGTCGGTGAACATCACCAGGGTGTCGTCGGGGGAGAGGTCACGGGTCACCTGCTCGTAGCCGCCCACCCCCGTGCCCAGTGGCGGTCCGACCGGCAGCGGCAGCAGTTCGCCGGAACCGTCCCCGGCGAACAGGACAGGGGGCAGATGTCCGGCTCCCGCGATCGCCGCGGTGCCGCGCGCCGGATCGACCCGGACGAGCAGACAGGTGGCCGGACGCCGGGTGCCGTCCTCGGCGACCGCCGCGTCCAGACGGCGCAGCACCCGGTGGGGCGGCAGGTCCGTGGAGGCGACATAGCGCAGCATCGAGCGGTACGCGTTCATGTCCACCGCCGCGTCCAGACCGTGGCCCATCACATCGCCCACGACGAGCAGGGTCCGCCCGAAGTGCAGCCGTACGGTCTCGAACCAGTCCCCGCCCACCAGGGTGCCTCCCCCGGACGGCAGATAGCGCGTGGCGAGGTCGAGGTTCGGATGCGGCCGGCCCGGTTCGGCGAGCAGCGCCCGCTGGAGGTCCAGGACCGTGCTGCGGACGGCGTTGTGGCGGCGGGAGTGACCGAGGTGGACGGCCGCGAGGCGCGCCGCGTAGTGCGCGCCCGACATGGCCGCGTCGGTGAACGCCGCTCCCCGCCGGACGGCGAGCAGCACCCCGTAGAGGCGTCCGTGCGCGAGCAGCGGCACGGTCATGACCTGCCGCGGGATCCGCCCCGACAGGTCGATCGAGGAGGCGATCGGATGCCCCTCGTCGAGTGCCCGGACGGACAGGGGGCGCGGACCGCCCGACGGGGTGAGGAGCCGGGTGTCGCCGGCCGCCGCGACGCGGGAGAGGTCCGGGGCCGGGGAGTGGTGGTCGGCCACGACATCCGTGGGCAGCAGGTCCACCGCGGCGGCCTCGCAGAAGTGCCGGTGGACGAACGTCGCGAGCTCCTCGCAGGTGGTCCGTTCGTCGAGCGTGGTGCCGATCGACTCGACGGCGTCCTCCATGGCGCCGAAAGGCACCCCCGCACCCGCAGTGCCGCCACCGCCCGGGCCCGCCATCGCACCTCCACCGAAGCACCGCCTGGGTCCATCCACGCACGCGGTCGGCGTGCCCGCATGCTCAGCTCTGCGGCGGCCGGTCGTTCACCAGCACCGCCGCCCCGTCGAAGCGGCCCGCCTTGAGATCGCGCAGGGCCTCGCGCGCCCGCTCCAGGGGATAGACGTGTGTCGTGGCGCGGATGCCGTGGCGGGCCGCGAGGGCCAGGAACTCCCGTCCGTCCTCGCGTGTGTTGGAGGTGACGCTGCGCAGCTCCTTCTCGTAGAACAGGTCGCTCTCGTAGCGCAGTGGAGGGACGTCGCTCAGATGGATCCCCGCGACCGACAGCACACCGCCCCGGTCCAGCGCGCGCAGCGCGACCGGGACCAGATCACCGACCGGCGCGAACAGGATCGCGCTGTCCAGCGGCTCGGGCGGCTCGTCGTACGCCCCGCGGGCGGAAGCGGCCCCCAGCGCGAGAGCCAGCCGTCGCGCGGCCGGGTCCCGCGTCAGGACGTGCACGGTGGCGCCCTGGGCGAGCGCGAGCTGCGCGCAGAGATGGGCGCTGCCGCCGAAGCCGTACAGGCCGAGCCGGCCGCCCGGCGGCAGCGCGGCCCTGCGCAGGGCCCGGTAGCCGATGATGCCCGCGCACAGCAGCGGCGCCAGGGCGACGTCGTCCACGCCCTCGGGCAGCCGGTAGGCGAACGCGGCCGGCACCGTCGTGTACTCCGCGTAGCCGCCGTCGGCGTCCCAGCCGGTGTACTCGGACGCGGGGCAGAGGTTCTCGGCCCCGCGCTCGCAGTACCCGCAGGTGCCGTCCGTACGGCGCAGCCAGGCGACGCCCACCCGGTCGCCGGGGGCGAAGCCGCTCACCGCGCCTCCGGTGCCCGCCACGACGCCGACGACCTCGTGGCCCGGCGTCACCCCGGGGCGGCGCACGGGCAGGTCGCCCTCACTGACATGCAGATCGGTGCGGCACACCCCGCAGGCGCGGACATGCACCAGCAGCTCGTCCGGCCCCGGCGCCGGCACCGGCTTCTCGACGAGGCGAAGGAGCTCTCCCTCGATCGGCCCCGGCTCCGCCACTTCCCACGCCCGCATCATCGCGTACCCCGTCCTCTGGACGACCAGGTCGGCCCGCCCTCCAGTGTCGTCCAGCGCCCGTTCCTCGGCGCGCGGCCCGCGCGAAGGCTGGCTAGCGTGAACAGCGCAACCGTTCACCGAACCGGAGAAGGTCGAGTCATGGCCGTACAGCCTGAAGGAACGCCCTGCTGGGCGGACGCGATGTTCAGCGATGTCGAAGGGGCCAAGAGTTTCTACGGAGACGTCCTCGGCTGGACGTTCGGCGAGGCGTCATCGGAGTACGGCAACTACACGCAGGCCTATTCCGACGGCAAGGCGGTGGCCGCCGTCGTGCCGCCGATGCCCGGGCAGGAGGGCCAGTCCGCCTGGTGTCTGTACTTCGCCTCACCCGACGCCGCCGCGACCGCCGAGAAGATCAAGGCCAACGGCGGTGAGGTGCTGATGGAGCCGATGCAGGTCGGCGATTTCGGCACCATGACGCTGGCCCGGGACCCCAGCGGGGCCGTCTTCGGCGTCTGGCAGGCGGGTGTGCACGAGGGCTTCGAATCGATCGGTGAGCCCGGCGCGTACGCCTGGGCCGAGGTCTTCACCCGTGAGCCCGAGAAGTCCGACCCGTTCTTCCCGGCGGTCTTCCCCTTCAGCGCCCAGCAGGTGCAGGACGACAACGTCGACTTCCGCATCTTCAGCATCGGCGACAAGCCGGTCCTCGGCCGGATGAAGATGACGGAGGAATTCCCGCCCGAGGTGCCGTCGTACGTCAACGTCTACTTCACCGTCGGGAACTGCGACGAGGCGGTGGCGAAGGCGACCGAGCGCGGTGCGATCCTGCGCTTCGGGCCGATGGACAGTCCGTTCGGCCGGTTCGCGGCGCTGAGCGACCCGCAGGGCGCGTCGTTCTCCGTCATCGACATGTCGACGACCCAGGGCGAAATGCCGAAGATGAACGACGTGTCCTGACGCTGTCCCGCGCGCGCGGGCAACCACACGCTTGCGGTATTCGTCCCTTCTTGTGGCCGTGGCACCCTCGGGTGGCCGGATCCCCCACCAGGACGGCGAGCGAAAGAGACCGCATGCTTCGCATTCACTTCACCTCGCACGATCTGCAGAACGTCCGCGTGGCCCGGCAGCCGGATCCGCTGTGGGAACTGATCTGCAGCGTCTGCCGGTTGGAGACCGGACAGGGGCCGCTGGAGTTCGGGCACTGGCGGCGCGCCGCCCGCGACCGTCTCGCCAAGGACGCGCTCGCGGGCCGCGCGCTGCGCCCGCTGCGGGCCCTGATCCCGGCGGCCGGGTACATCCCGGACTTCCTCACCCCGCCGGTCACCGGCGGCGGGCTGGCGGCCGGGCTCGACGCGTTACGGCGCACGCCGCGGGCGAGACTGACCGGTGAGCTGACCCGGCTGGCCGAGTCCCGTCCGCTGCCCACCTGGGCGACCTCGCTGGGCCGCCCCGGCAACGACACGCTCGGGTCCCTGGCGGGCGCCCTCGCCGCCTACTTCCGTACCCTGCTGGAGCCGTACTGGCCGCACATCCGCACAGCGGTCGGCAACGATGTCGACCTGCGCACCCGGACCGTCCTGGACGGCGGCACGCAGGCGCTGCTCGAGGGGCTGCGGCCGCTGGCACGGTGGCGGGCCCCGGTGCTCGAAGTGGACTATCCCACCGAGCGCGATCTGTATCTGGAGGGGCGCGGGCTGCTGCTCGTCCCCTCGTTCTTCTGCTGGCGCCGCCCGACCGCGCTGGCCGACCCCGGGCTCGATCCCGTCCTGGTCTACCCGGTGGCCAAGGCCCCGCTGACCGTGGCGCGGAACGCCGACGACGGGATCGAACGCCTGCTGGGCCGCACCCGGACCGCCGTACTGGCCGAGGTGGCGTCCGGCAGCTCCCGGACCACCTCCGAGGTCGCCCGGGCGGTGGGGATCGCGATGCCCAGCGTCAGCTACCAGATCAGCGTCCTGCGCGACGGGGGACTGGTGGCCAGCCGTCGTGACGGGAAGTACGTGCTGCACGCGGCCACCCCGCTCGGCCTGCGTCTGCTGGACACCGCCGGCTTCTCCGGAGTGCGGTGAGCCCGCGCCCCGTGGGCGGCGCCCCCGGCCGGGCGTGGCATGATCGGGGGCATGCCTGAACGCGTTGTGGCCGCCTGTGACGGGGCTTCGAAGGGAAACCCGGGACCCGCCGGATGGGCCTGGGTGGTCGCCGACGGGGACGAGACCCCGACCCGCTGGGAGGCGGGACCGCTGGGCACCGCGACCAACAACGTCGCCGAACTGACCGCGCTGGAGCGCCTGTTGACGGCGATGGCGCCGGACGTGCCGCTGGAGATCCGGATGGACTCCCAGTACGCGATGAAGGCCGTCACGACCTGGCTGCCGGGCTGGAAGCGCAAGGGCTGGAAGACTGCCGCCGGCAAGCCAGTCGCCAACCAGGAACTGGTCGCCCGGATCGACGAACTCCTCGACGGGCGCACGGTGGAGTTCCGCTACGTCCCCGCCCACCAGGTCGACGGCGACCGGCTGAACGACTTCGCCGACCGTGCCGCGAGCCAGGCCGCGATCGTGCAGCAGCCCGCGGGCAGCGACCTCGGGTCCGCGGAACCGCCCGCGTCGCCCGACACCCCCGCCCCCTCCGGAGCCTCCCGCCGCCGCCCCGCGGCCAAGACGCCCCGGCAGGGCACGTCGAGCCGCACCATCAAGGCCAAGTTCCCCGGCCGGTGCCTGTGCGGCCGTTCCTACGCGGCGGGCGAGCCCATCGCCAAGAACGCCCAGGGCTGGGGCCACCCGGAGTGCCGGACCGATGAGTCGGGCGACGCCTGACGCCCTGGCGTTCCCCGCGCCGCGGAGCCTTCGTCCGGCACCAGCTTCCCGTCCCTAATCCCTTGTGCGATCCGCCCGTTCAGTCCTCCGGGTGGATCGCGCCGTCGCATCCGGACGGTAGTGCGAACACGGTGCGTGTCGGGAAAGATGAGGGACCTTCGGCGGATGCCGGGGATCGGGGCAGGGGGGTGACAGCTGTTACGGACAAGGAACCGGAGGCGCGGCCCACGGTGGCCGCGCTCCTGGAGCGGCTCGCGGTCGCCACGAGGAGCGGCCCGGGAGTCGACTCGGCGCCCACCGGCACCGGTTGGCTCCCCGAGCCGGTGACCGCCATGCTCCGCGCGGTGACCGAGCGGACGCGGCCGCCGGCCTCCGAGGCGGCGGACGAGATCGTGGAGCCCGTGGGCAGCCCCTCCCGGCGGCGCGTACTCGGGTTAGGCGCCGCCGTCACCGGCCTCGTCCTGGCCGGCTGGAACATCCACGAGCTGGGATCCTCCGGCCGAAGTCCCCGGCCCGCCTCGGGCGAGCGCCTGTGGCGATTCCCTGTCGGAGGGCTCGTGTACGGGTCGCCCGCGGTCGCCGACGGCATGGTGTACATCAGCGGTTCGCGCAGCCTGTGCGCGGTGGACGTCTCGTCGGGCCGGGCCCGCTGGAAACGCCCCCTCTCCGGCGTCGGCCTCGGGTCGCCCGTCGTCGGCGACGGCGTGGTCTACCTCAACAGCGTCGACGACCACCTCTACGCCCTGGACGCGGCCACCGGTGAACAACGCTGGCGGGTCCTCGCCGCGGGCCCCGGTTCACCGGCCGTGGCCGACGGCGTCGTCTACGTCGGCGGGGCGGACGGCGGCCTGCACGCGGTGGACGCCTCGACGGGCGAGCGGCGTTGGGTGCACCACGCCGACAGCTTCGTGTCCGGGCGGCCGGTGGTGGCCGGCGGAGCGGTGTACGCCGCGAGCCGCGGGAGTCTGTACGCGGTGGACGCGGCCACCGGCGATCAGCGCTGGAGCCTCGCCACCGAAGGCACCGTGTTCGGCCCTCCCGCCGTGGCCGACGGCGTGGTCTACGCGGGCAGTGACAAGGGCACGCTCCACGCGGTGCGCGCGGCGGACGGCGAGCAGCGTTGGACGTCGCCCGACGTCGGCGCCGCGTTCTCGGCGCCGACCGTCGCCGACGGGGTCGTCTACGCCGGGACGGCCGACGGCAAACTGCGCGCGGTGGACACGGCCGGTCACGGGCGATGGAAGTTCTCGACCCGCAAGCGCGGCCTGGCGGCGCCCGTGGTGGCCGGTGAGGTCGTCTACATCGGCGCCACCGATCACCATCTGTACGCGGTGGACGCCGACACCGGTGCATCACGCTGGAGGTTCGACACCGGTGCGCCCGTCTACTCGGTGCCGGCCGTGGTGGACGGGGTGGCCTTCGTGAGCAGCGAGAACGGCTACCTCCACGCGGTGGCGACCTAGCAACGGCAACCGCAACGCGGTGGATACCCGGAGAGCGGCCGAGGCCCTGGGACGGAGAGGGGCGCGACCGGCGCCGGTCCGGTCCGCACCCGGCGGCCCGTGCCCCGGCGGCCCGTGACCGGTCGGCCCCCGGGCAGGGACCGCCGGGTACGGGCGGACGGGGATCAGGCGGGGATCAGGCGGCGTCGAACGTGTAGAACCCGGTGTGGTCGAGCAGGTCGGCCGGCCGCGTGTCGTTCCACGGCTTCATCGTCTCGCCCAGGTCGATGACGTTCGGGGTGCCGGTGAGCGGCAGATAGCCGGAGCGGGGGTGACGGCGCTGCCAGTCCGCCCACAGCTTGTCGATGAAGGCGTGGTGCAGCCAGAAGACCGGGTCGTTGGGGGAGACGCCGGTGGCCATCTGGCCGCCCACCCAAACGTGGACCCGGTTGTGCAGATTGACTCCCCGCCAGCCTTCGAGGTGATTGCGGAAGCCGTCCGAGGCGCTGTTCCAGGGCGCCATGTCGTACGTCTCCATGGCGAGCACGGAGTCCACCTCGGCGCGGGTCGGCAGTTCCCGGACCCCGGTGCCCAGCGATCTGCGCAGATAGGTACGGCTGTCGACGCGCACGTTGACCGGCCAGTTGCCCGCCGAGGCGGCGAACGGGCCGTCCATCACCCGGCCGTCCAGGCTGCGGCCGGTGCCGCCGAGGAAGTCGGGCGCCCAGAGGGACGAGCGCGCCGTACGGTCGCTGCTCCAGTCCCAGTAGGGCAGCGCCACCGACGGGTCCACTGACTGGAGGGCCCGCTCGAACTCGAGAAGGAATCTGCGGTGCCAGGGCAGGAACGACGGTGAACGGTGGCCCGTCCGCTCGCCGTTGTCGGTGTCGCCGAGGATGAAGGCGTTGTGCGTCGTGACGAAGGTGTCGTACTTTCCACTGCGCTTGAGCTGGAGCAGTGCGTCGACGAAGCGCCGCTTCTCGTCGGCGGTCAGGTTCGCCTGGTTCTTGCGTACGGTCATGTGCGGGACTCCACGATCTTCTTGCTGGGTGGTTCAGTTGGTGGTGATGGGCACGAGCGGCGCGCCCTGGAGCTCCACGACGGCGGCCCGTGCGGCGGCTCGCGGGGTGGGCACGGGGTCGTAGTGGCTGACGACGCTGATCCAGCTGCCGTCCGCGTTCGTCATCACGTGCAGCTCCTTGCCGTCGATGAACACGGCGTATCCGCCGCCGTGATGGTGACCGCCGCCGGTGACCGGGCGGCCTTCTATGCGGCGCCCCTGGTAGACCTCGTCGAATGCTTCCGGGCCGCCGTGGTGGTGGTCGGCCATGGACGAGCGCGGGGTGGTCGGCCGTTCCGGCGACGCGGACGCGGCGGACGCGGCGAGGGTCTGGGCCCCGGCGGCCGCGACGAGCGCGGCAGCGGCCCCGAGGGCATGGCGACGAGTGAGTTCCGGCATGCGGAGACCTCCTGTGATCAGCTGTGTTGATGACCCGATATGCCTATCGGGTCGTCAAAGAGCGGGAGAAATCGCCGAATGTCGGTTGGCTGTGATCCGGACAATCGCGTACATGTCGTGCAAGGTTGAACGAAGATGATCTTGTTGTCCCGGGTGTTCGTGACGCGGCGGCGGCCGGAAATCCTCCTGCCGGGAGGCCCGATGTCGATGATCTTGCGGCCGCGACCTGTGGCCAGTGGCCCGGCTCACGCCCGCGATCTGGCGTGAACTCCGGGGATGGCACGCCCTGCTACCCTTCGTGATCAACTGACCGCTTTGTGCAACATAGGGGAGTGCGCGTGAAGATCGCGTGCGTCGGTGGCGGACCCGCAAGCCTGTACTTCTCGATCCTGATGAAGCTCCAGGACCCGTCCCATGACATCACCGTCCATGAGCGGAACCCGGCCGGATCGACCTACGGCTGGGGCGTGACCTACTGGGCGGGCCTGCTCGACAAGCTGCGCGAGGGCGACCCCGTGTCCGCGCTCGCCGTCAGCGAGAACTCGGTCTCCTGGAGCGACGGGGTCGCCCATGTCGGGGGCCGCACGACCGTGCACCCCGGTGACGAGGGATTCGGTATCGGCCGCCGTCGGATGCTCGAGCTGCTCGCCGAGCGGGCTCGCTCGCTGGGGGTCCGTGTCGAGTACGAGCGGGAGATCGAGGCCGACCGGCTGCCCGACGCCGATCTCGTCGTCGCCGGGGACGGAGTCAACAGCGCCCTGCGCGAGCGCCACGCCGGCCACTTCGGCAGCGAGTTCGACCTCGGGCGCAACTACTACATCTGGCTCGGCACCACCAAGGTCTTCGACTCCTTCACGTTCTCCTTCGTGGAGACGGACCACGGCTGGATCTGGTGCTACGCCTACCGCTTCGGTGACGACCGGAGCACCCTCGTCGTCGAGTGCTCCCCGCGGACCTGGTCCGGCCTCGGACTCGACGCGGCGAGCGAGTCCGACGGTCTCGCGCTGCTGGAGAAGCTCTTCGCCGACCTGCTGGACGGGCACGAGCTGATCGGCCGGGCGCAGGCCGACGACACCGCGCGGTGGCTCACCTTCCGCACCCTGACCAACCGGACCTGGCATCGCGGCAACCTCGTCCTGCTCGGCGACGCCGCCCACACCACCCACTACTCGATCGGCGCGGGCACCACCCTCGCCCTGGAGGACGCCATCTCCCTCGCCCGAGCGCTGCGGGAGCACGACGACCTCGAAACCGCGCTCGCGCAGTACGAGCGGGAGCGCAAGGCGGAGCTCCTGTCGGTGCAGAGCGCGGCCCGCCACAGTGCGCAGTGGTACGAGAACCTGCCGCGCTACATCCGCCTTCCGCCGGCGCAGATGTTCGCGTTGCTCGGGCAGCGGCACTCGCCGCTCCTGCCGTACGTCCCGCCGCAGCTGTACTACCGGATCGACCGCGCCGCCGGACAGCTGGAGGCGCTGCGCCGCCTCAAGCGCTGGCTCGGGCCGAAGGTGGCCCGCGGCGTGCAGGCCCGCGCGCGCCGGTAGACACCCTCGGGCCACCTCGCGAGAAGCCGGCGGCGTTTGAGGTGAATGACAATTCACCGCTATGGTGAATTGTCATTCACCTCGTTCTGTACGTCTACTTCTGGAGTGCCGATGGCGGCTCTGCGCGAGCGGCTCGCGATCCCCGTCCTGGCGTTCGGCGGGATCCTCATGGCCGTCATGCAGACGGTGGTCGTCCCGCTGCTGCCCGACCTGCCCCGGCTGACGGGCGCCTCGCCGGGCGCGGTCTCCTGGATGGTGACGGCGACCCTTCTCGCCGGAGCCGTGCTGACTCCCGTCCTGGGCCGCGCCGGAGACATGTACGGCAAGCGGCGTGTGCTGCTCATGGCGCTCGGGATGATGACGCTCGGCTCGCTGATGTGCGCGCTCACCTCGGACATCCGCGTCCTGATCGTGGCGCGGGCGCTGCAGGGCGCGGCGGCCGCCGTGGTCCCGCTGTCGATCAGCATCCTGCGCGACGAACTGCCGCCGGAGCGTACGGGCTCCGCCGTCGCGCTGATGAGCTCCACCGTGGGCATCGGCGCCGCCCTCGGGCTCCCTCTCGCCGCGCTTCTGGTGCAGTACGCCGACTGGCACGTGATGTTCTGGGCGACGACCGGGCTCGGTGCCGTCGGGCTGACGCTGGCCTGGTGGGCGGTCCGCGAGTCGCCCGTCCGGGAGCCGGGCCGTTTCGACACGGTGGGCGCGCTGGGCCTGGCCGCCGGACTGGTGTGTCTGCTGCTCGCCGTGTCGCAGGGCGGTACCTGGGGCTGGACCAGCCCCACGATCCTCGGCCTGTTCGCCGCGTGCGCCGCCGTCCTCGCGCTGTGGTGGCGCCAGCAGCTGCGTACCGAACGCCCCCTCGTCGACCTGAGGCTGGCAGCCCGTCCGCGCGTCGCCCTGCCGCACATCGCCGCGCTCCTGACCGGCTTCGCCTTCTACGGCAACTCACTGGTGACCGCGCAGCTCGTGCAGGCGCCCACGGCCACCGGCTACGGTCTCGGCCTGTCCATCGTGGCGACCGGCCTGTGCCTGCTGCCCGGCGGGGTGACCATGCTGCTGCTCTCGCCCGTCTCGGCGCGCATCTCGGCATCCCGCGGTCCCCGGGTGACGCTGGCCCTCGGCACGGCGATCATCGCCTCCGGCTACGTCCTGCGGATCGTGGACAGCCGCGACCTCTGGATGATCATCCTGGGAGCCACGGTCTGCGCGACCGGCACCACCCTCGCCTACTCCGCCCTGCCCACCCTGATCCTGCGCGCGGTGCCGGCCGGGCAGACGGCGTCCGCCAACGGCGTCAACGTCCTGATGCGCACCATCGGGCAGGCCGTGTGCAGCGCCGCGGTGGCCGCCGTGCTGGTGCACCACACGAACCTCGTCGCGGGAGCCCCGGTGCCCACGCTGCGCGGCTATCTGCTGGCCTTCGCCATGGCGGGTACGGTCGCACTGGTGGCCTGTACGGCCGCCCTGTCGATACCCACCGACCCCGCCGACCCCGCCTCCCGCGAGACCCGGCGCACCGGCCGTCGTACCGGCGCACCCCGCGACGAGGCCCTCGAAGGAGCATGAGCACCGTGACCACCCCGCACTCCGGTCGCGCGGCGTCCCCGACCGTTCCGGAGCCCGGCGAGCCGCCGGCTTCCGCGGCACCGGACGGGGGAACAGCCCCCGCGCCCCGGCGCGACGCCGAGGCGAGCAGGGCGGCGATCCTGCGCGCGGCCCGCCATCTGCTGGCCCGGCACGCCCACGCGGACATCACCCTCAAGGCGGTGGCCGACCGGGCGGGAGTGAGTGCGCCGCTGATCCTCAAGTACTTCGGCAACAAGGACGCGCTGTTCGCCCGTGTCATGTCCTTCGAGTCCGACGCCGACGCGCTGCTGGACGCCCCGCTGGAGGCGCTCGGCCGGCACATGGTCCGGCACCTCCTCGAAGGCCAGACCCAGCGCGGCGCCGACCCCGTCCTGCGGATCGTCTTCGCCCCGCTCCAGGGGGAACAGGGCGACATACTGCGCGCCAACTTCCGCGCCCAGGTCAGCGAACGTCTCGCCGGGCGCCTGAGCGGGCCGGACGCGGGCCTGCGCGCGGAACTCGCCGTGAGCACCCTGCTCGGCCTCGGCGTGATGTACGGCATCGCCCGGGGCTCGCACCTGCGCGCCACCACGATCGACACCATCGTCGACCGCTACGCGCCGGCGGTGCAGGCGCAGCTCGCGCCCTGAGCGAGCCGGCCCCCGCGGGAACGGCCAGGAGGGTCAGTTCACCCCGTCGGGGCGGAACTGGACGCTGATCCGCGGTCCCGACGCCCGCGACGTCTTGGGGATCGCGTGCTCCCAGGTGCGCTGGCAGGAGCCGCCCATGACGATCAGGTCGCCGTGGCCCAGCGGGCGCCGCACGCTGTCCCCGCCGCGGCGGGGCCGCAGCACGAGATCCCGCGGGGCGCCCACGGACACGATGGCGACCATCGTGTCCTCCCGGGCGCCCCGGCCGATTCTGTCCCCGTGCCAGGCCACGCTGTCGCGGCCGTCCCGGTAGTAGCAGAGCCCGGCCGTCGTGAACGGTTCGCCCAGCTCGTCGGCGTAGTGCGCGGACAGCGCGTCCCGGGCCTCGGCCAGGACGGGATGCGGCAGCGGATCGTCGGAGCGGTAGTAGGCGAGCAGCCGGGGTACGTCCACCACCTGCTCGTACATCTGGCGCCGCTCGGCCCGCCACGGCACCTCGGCGGCGAGGCGGGCGAAGAGCTCGTCGGCCCCGCTCAGCCAGCCGGGCAGCAGGTCGATCCAGGCGCCGTCGCCCAGCGCGGTGCGGCGCATCCCGTTCAGCGGACCGGCACGGAGTTCGTCGGTCTGGTCGAAGAGTGAGCCCTGGAGGTGCATGGCCATGCGGCCAGCGTACCCCGGTAATCGAATATGTGTTCCATAGCGTGGGCGGGTGTCGTGGTCACCACGGGACCGGGCCCGCCGCGTCGAAGAAGCCGCCGGTCGGCCCGTCCCGGCCGATCCGTGCCATCCGCACGATGATCCCGGCCCCCTCCGCCACGGTCTGCGTCCCCGTGTTGCCGTTCAGATCCGTGGCGGTGTAGCCGGGCTCCACCGCGTTGATCCGGATGTCCGGGAACGCCTTCGCGTACTGCACGGTGATCATGTTGACGGCCGTCTTGGACGCCGGATAGGCGACGCCCGGGTAGGCGTGGGACGGGCTCGACGGGTCGCTGACCCGGGTCAGCGAGGCCAGGCCGCTGCTGAGGTTCACCACGACCGGGGCGGCGGACCGCCGGAGCAGGGGCAGGAAGGCGTGGGTGACGCGGACGACGCCGAAGGTGTTCGTCTCGAACAGCTCGCGCATCATCCCGGCGGTGACGTCCGCGGCACCGAACACGCTGTTCCCTTCGCCGCGCCCTTCGATACCCGCGTTGTTGATCAGGACGTCCAGGCCGCCCTCGGCCTCGATGGTCTTCGCCGCGGCGGCGACGGACGCGTCGTCGGTGACGTCGATGACGACCGCGCGCGCCCCGAGTTCCCGGGCGGCACGCCGGCCGCGCTCCTGGTCCCGGCTGCCCACGTAGACGGTGTGACCTGCCGCGACGAGCCGACGGGCGGTCTCGAAGCCGAGGCCCTTGTTCGCTCCGGTGATGAGTGTTGTGGTCATGCGTCCAGAGTCCGGCGGCGTGGTGCGGACAGCCAGGAGTCCGGTCTTCCTGGGACTGCCGGTACCAGGCAGGTCCGCGCGCGGAGGTGCACAGTTGGTGGCATGGCGAACACGGAGTTCGGGCGGACGGTGCGGCGCTGGCGCGACCGGGTCTCACCGGAGGCGGCCGGGCTGCCCGGTGGCGGGAACCGGCGCGCGGCCGGACTGCGGCGCGAGGAGCTGGCCCTGCTCGCCGGCATATCGGTGGACTACGTGACCCGCCTCGAACAGGGCCGGGCGGCCCACCCCTCGGAGCAGGTCGTCGAGGCCCTGGGCCGGGCGCTGCGGCTGTCCGGGGCCGAGCGCGCGCACCTCTTCCAGGTGGCCGGGCTGGTGCCGCCGGGCCGGGGCATGGTGCCCGCCCACATCACCCCGGGCGTTCACCGGCTGCTCGACCGGCTGAACGGGACGCCTGTGGCGGTGTACGACGCGGCGTGGACCCTGCTGCTGGCCAACCCGCTGTACGCGGCTCTGCTGGGTGATCCCTCGGGGTGGCGCGGCTATGAACGCAACGGCGTCTGGCGCAACTTCGTGGGACCCGGCAGCCGGGTGCGTCACACACCGCGGGAGCGGCGCGCCTTCGAGGCGACGCTCGCCGCCGACCTGCGCGCGACCGCGAGCCGGTATCCGACGGACCGGCGCCTGATGCAGCTGATCGACGACCTGTGCGCGAACAGTGTGCGGTTCGCGGAGCTGTGGGACTCGGGAACCGTCGGCCGCCACGAGGCGTCCCGCAAGATCATCGATCATCCCCAGGTCGGCGCCGTGACACTGGACTGCGACGTGCTCAGCGTCGCCGGCGGCGACCTGCGGATCATGGTCTACACGGCCGAGCCCGGCACGGAGGACGCCGAACGCCTCGCCCTCCTCGGCGTCCTCGGCACGCAGGCTCTGGTGGAGTGACGTCGGCTACGGACGCCGGTGGTCGGCCAGGACCTCGCGGATCACATGGGCGGCGTTGCCCGCCATCACCGGGTTCGTGGTGCGGTAGTACGGGAGTTGGATGAGGGCCATGGACAGGGCCCAGCCGCGGCCGCGTGCCCAGCCGGCGTCGTCGGCGCCCACGGCCTCCCGGAAGCCGGACCTCGCTCCGGCCGGCAGGAGGTTCCAGGCCGGGATGAAGTCGCAGGCCGGATCGCCGGTGCCGAGGGTCCCGAAGTCGAGGACGGCCGTGAGGCGGCCCCGGCGGGTCAGCAGGTTCATCGGCATCAGGTCCGAGTGGAGCCACAGGGGCGGGCCCGTCCACAACGGCGCCGCGAGCGATTCCTCCCAGACAGCTGTCGCGGCCCGTGTGTCGATCGCGCCGCGGAGTTCACCGATCGCCGATCGCGTCTCGGCGTCCACGGTGGCCAGCGGTACACCGCGGTAGGCGGTCGGCCCGCCGGGCAGGTCGATCCCGTGCAGGGCGGAGACGAAGGCGCCCACATCGGCGGCCAGCGCGTGCGCGTCGGGGAGGGCCTCGGGTGCCGGCAGGTCGCCGTCGAGCCAGCGCAGGACCGCCCAGTGCCACGGATAGCCCTCCGCCGGGGTGCCGAGACCGAGGATCTCGGGGACCGGGAACGGGAGCATCGGGGCGAGCCGCGGCAGCCACGTGTGCTCCCTGGTCACGTCGTCGGCCCCGGCCGGGATACGCGGGAGGCGGACGGCCATGTCGTCGCCGAGACGGTAGAGGGCGTTGACGGTCCCGGCCGACTCCACCCGTTTCAGGGGTAGTTCGGCCCACCGCGGGAACTGCTCGGCCAGCAGGCGTCGTACGAGCGAACCGTCGATCCGCGCCTCGTCGGCGTGCATCGGGCTTGCGGGCATGGGGTGCCTGCTTTCCGTGGGGAGAAGGTCGACTTCCGCCATCCTGCGTCCGGTTCAGGCCGCCCCGCAACGCGTTTCGGGCCGCCAGGCAACCTCGCGGAGGCGATCGTCGTCTTGATCGGCAACGGGCGGGTGGCGCGTCGACCTCCAAGCAGCAGGAATTCGCCGGCGGAAATCCGGTGCACTATACCTCTTGCGTATACATGCCGTGTATACGTCGAGCGTATAGCAGGGTCGTCCCACGTCAACGCCTCGAAGGAGCCAGACACAGCATCACCGCCGGGCGGGATCACATGCGCGCGGCCGGTGGCATACGGAAAGGCATTCATGTACGGCAAGGCCTTCGCCCCGGAGTACCAGGGCGCATTGACCACCCTGTCCGTGAACTCCTCGCTGACCGACGTCCTCGCGGCGGGCACCGAGCAACTGCGCGCCGCCGAGCGCACGGGCGCTCGGGCCGAAGCCGCCCGGTCGGGCCTCGCGGTCGCCGAGGCGCACCGCCGGCTCGGGCAGGTGGCGGACGCCGAGCGGGCGTGGAAGGCGAGTTACCGCACCGCCCGTGAGGCCGGTGACCCGGCCGCGATGGCGTGGGCGCTGTGGAGCGGTGGCACGCTGGCCCGCCAGCGCGGAGCCTTCCCGCTGGCATGGCGGCTGCTGCGGCTGGCCGCCGAACTCGGCGGACAGGCGGGGGATGTCGTGGTGCGCGGATACTCCCTGGCGGGCATGGCGGAGACCGGCCGTATCCAGGGCGACTACGCGGCCGTGACCGCTCTCCACGAGCAGTTGCTGGCCGAGGCCCGCAAGCGTGGCGAGGCCCGGCACACGGTGTGGGCCCTGGAGGGCATCGCCCAGATCCACCGCAACACCGGTGCGTACGAGAGCGCGTACGCCATGTTCGAGGAGGCGGCCGAGATCGCCGCCGGAGCCGAGGACCGGCGCGGCCACGCCTGGGCGCTGCGCGGTCTCGCGGACATCGTCTCCGTGCGCGACGGGGACGCGGACCGCGCGCTGGAGCTGCTGAGCGAGGCGGAGGTGACCTGCCGTGCGATGAAGCTGTCCGGCGCGCTCGCCTACAACCACAAGATGCGCGGCAACGTCCTCTACCGCGACGGGCGTTACGAGCAGGCCCGCGATGTCTACGCGCAGGCGCTGGCCGAGTTCGAGGCGATGAGCGAGCCCCGAGGCCGGGCCCTGTCCCGGCTCGGGCTGGTCAAGTCCCTCGCCCGTCTCGGCCGGGACCACGCCGAAACCGCCGCCGAGCTGGACGAGTTGACCGTGGAACTGGAGGGGATCGGGCTGCGGCACGCCCGGCAGATGGTCGAACGGGCGCGGACAGAGCTCGGGTTGACGCCGGGAACCGACGAGGCGGAGGCCGCGTGATGACCTCGACCGCCCTGCAGCGCTCGACGGCCTCGACCCTCCCGGCACCGCCCACCGCCGCGCGGATTCTGCGCCGATGCCGCGCACTCACCGCGCCCGCCCTGGCCGAGGCGGTCGACGGGCTGCACCCCTGGATCGCCGAGATGGCCGGATACGCGCTCGGCCGATGCGAGGTCGGCGGCGCTCCCGCCGACCACAGCCAGGGCAAGGGCGTGCGGCAGGCGCTGGCCGTCCTCGGGGCGGAGGCCGTCTCGGGTCCCTCGGAGGCGGGTGTGCCGGGGGCCGTCGCGGTGGAGCTCGTCCACACCTTCTCGCTGCTCCACGACGACATCATGGACGGGGACGCGCTGCGTCGCGGCCGCCCCGCCCTGTGGAAGGCGTACGGCACCGGTCCCGCCGTCCTCGCGGGCGACGCCCTGTTCGCGCTGGCCGTGGAGACCCTGGCTCTGACTCCCCATGCCGGTCTCGCCGTACGGCAGTTGACCACGGCCCTCGGTGACCTGGTCCGTGGCCAGGCCGACGATCTGCTGTTCGCCGACCGCCCCTGGACCGGGCCCGAGGCGGTGGGCGTGGGGGAGTACGAGACGATGGCCGAGCGCAAGACCGGTGCGCTGCTCGGGTGCGCGCTGGCACTCGGTGCCCGGCTGGCCGGAGCGCCGGCCGGGACCGTGACCGTGCTGGACCGCGCCGGACGCCATCTCGGCGTCGCCTTCCAGATCGCCGACGACGTGCTGGGCATCTGGGGTGATCCGTCGGTCACCGGCAAGCCGGTCCACGGGGACCTGCGGCAGGGGAAGAAGACCCTGCCGGTCCTCGCGGCCCTCGGCGCCCCCGGCGGCTCCGAACTCGCCGCGCTCCTGGGATCCTCCGCGCCGCTCGACCTCTCGGGCGTACGCCGCGCGGCGGTCCTCGTCGAGCGTGCCGGCGGTCGCACGGCGGCCGTGCGCGAGGCACGCCGCCATCTGGCCACCGCGGACACGCTCCTCGCGGGTCTGTCCCTCGCCCCGGCGCCCGCGGCGGACCTGCGCACGGTGCTGTCCGCCCTCGCCGACCGCACGATCTGACACATCCCGCCCCGCACCTCCGGACCCGACCGCTCCGGGCCGGGGCGGTGCGACATGGGTCACATACGCGCGGCAATCGGCCTCGCCAGGCAACCACCTCATTCCCCCTCACATCTGTCCGGTCGGCGCGCTGTTGGTCACTCATTGATCACCGAAAAGCAAACATTCGTAAAGAGAAGCCCCCAAAAGCAAGAAAAGGGATCTTTCTTCTTTACATGCACATGATGAATCGGTGAGGGTGGCGGCTCGGGGCCCGAAAGCCCCCACGGCGCCCAACAGCGCTGTGCCGTAAGGCGGTCGGCGATCCCGGCCGCCCTGTGCAAAGGAACTCAGTGCGTAGACCCCACATACGCCGCGTGGCGATCGCCGTCGCGGTGGCGACGGCCGCCACGCTCCCGGGCCCCGCCTTCGCGGCCGCCCCCGACGGGCCCGCCCGCACGGCGACTTCGGCCGCTTCGCCGGTGGCCGCCGCCAGGGCGGCGGCGTTCGCGCACGCCTCGGCCACCGGTGTCACCCAGGGCGACACCCTCCAGGCCAAGGACGTGATGACGGACCCGGACGGAAAGCAGCACGTCCGCTTCGTCCGCACCCACCAGGGCCTTCCGGTCCTCGGCGGCGACCTGGTCGTCCACCTCGGCGAGCGCGCGCAGTACCTCGGCGTGACCCGGGCCGCCGACCACGTGGTCGAACCGTCCACCGTCGAGGCGAAGTTGACGCCCCAGGAGGCGGAGCGGAAGGCCGCGGCCGCCGCGAAGGGCGACGCGGGCAGTGCCCGACTCGTCGTGGACGCCCGCGACGGCGCCGTCGCACTCGCCTACCAGGTGCTCGTCAAGGACAGCGACACCACGGAGGCCGGCGGCTCCCGCACGGTCGTCGTGGACGCGCGCAACGGCCGGATCCGCAGCAACACCCCGGACAGCGACGAGTTCATATCGCCGTCCCTGGCGGACACGCTGCGCGAGCGGGGCGAGCACGTGACCCCGCAGACCGGCACGGCGACCGGGTTCTCCGGCCTGACGGGCGCCTCCGCCGCCGGCCACTACCCGGCCACGGCCACAGGGAGCGGAGCCTCCCTCTTCGCCGGCAAGGTGGCGCTCACCACCACCAGGACCGCGCGGACCAGCTACGTCCTCAAGGACCCGAAGCGGTGGAACACCGAGACCCGGGACGCCAAGGGGCAGGAACTGGAGTCCTTCGCGCGGGGCAAGAAGTTCACCGACGGCGACAACAAGTGGGGCACCGGCACCACGTCCAGCCGGGCCACCGCGGCGGTCGACGCCCAGTACGGCATCACCAAGACCCTGGACTTCTACAAGAAGACCTTCGGCCGCAAGGGCATCAAGAACAACAGCGCCGGTGCCCGGGGAATGGTCCACTTCGGGAACAAGGTCGGCAACGCCTTCTGGGACTCGACGTGCGGCTGCATGCTGTACGGCGACGGCGACGGCCAGTGGTTCAAGAAGCCGTTGGTCGTCCTGGACGTCACCGGCCACGAGCTGACGCACGGCGTCGTCGACGCCACCGCGGCCCTCGAGCCCACCCGCGTGGACGAGGACGGCAACCAGTACGGCGAGCCGGGTGCCCTCAACGAGTCGCTCGCCGACATCTTCGGCTCGAACGTCGAGTTCTCGGCCAACAACCCGAAGAACCCGCCGAACTACCTGGTGGGCGAGAAGCTGGGCCTCGACCAGAAGTTCCTGCGCCGCCTCGACCACCCGTCCCTCGACCTGCTCGAGGAGGCGATCGACTACTGGTCGCCCGCCGCCTACGACACCGAGGTGCACGCAGGTTCCGGTGTGTCCTCGCACGCGTACTACCTGCTCGCCGAGGGCAGTGGCCGCAAGAGGGTCGGCAGCGTGACGTACGACTCGCCGACGTACGACGGTTCCCGGGTGACCGGGATCGGCCGGACCAAGGCCACCGCCATCTTCTACCGGGCGCTCACCCGCTACATGGTCTCCACGACCGACTTCCATGACGCGCGCAAGGCCACGCTGAAGGCCGCCGCCGACATGTACGGCGCGAGCAGCGCCGAGTACAAGGCGGTGGGCAAGGCCTGGGCCGCCGTCAACGTCACCGTCGCCAACACCCCCGCCGCGGGACGCTGACGGACGACACGAGGGTGTCCCGCCGAACGGCGGGGCACCCTCGGTCGTTTCCCGTCTCAGTGCTGCTGCGGCTTCTGCGGTGTCGCCTCACTGGGACGTACGACGACGTGGCCCTCGCCCTCCAGCTTCAGCTGAACGGCTTCGCCGGAGCCCCCGCGGATCATCGAGCCGAACGACTGCGAGCGGTGCAGCGAGGTGCGCAGGTGCGCCGTCCAGCCGACGACCGCGTCCGTGTCGACGAACACCGGATGCTGCTGCGAGACCGGAATGACCAGCGGGTTGCCCTCGCATATCAGTCCCAGGCTGCCGTGACCGGTGAAGACGCTGTTGAACAGGCCGCCGCCGCTGATGCCCGCACCCTTCACGGTCTTTATCTCGTACGACAACGTGGCGTCGAAGCACAGGATGTTGCGGCCGTTGACCGTGAACACGTCGCCGGGCTCGATGCCCACGATGAAGCAGTTCTGCGCCTCGTGCGCGAACCAGGCCTCGCCCTGCCCGCGGACGGTCATCAGCGGAAGTCCCTCGCCGGTCACCGCCCGCTTGAGCATGCCGCCCACGCCCTGGCCCTTGCGTTCGAACTGGAGATTGCCCCGGTAGGCGACCATCGCGCCCTGGCGCGCGAACATCTCGCCCTGGACGGCGTACTTGATGGATTTGGCGTTCTGGACGGTCATGCCCGGCGCGACCGCGGGCTGCACCATGTGGTCACTGGAAAAGAGATCACTCTTCATGCGGGCATCGTGTCGCGGAGGACGGGGCTCCGCCAGAGGCGTGGCGATCTTGGGACACGTGGTGACGGAGCAACGACATGCCGAAGGCCGGCCCGGGTCAACCGGACCGGCCCACAAGGGAGTTGTCAGGCGGCTGCGGACGCGCCGACGTGGCTGTGCAGCCGGTTCACGACCTCGGCGATCTGGGCGGCGACCTCGGCGTCGTCGACCGGGTGGGTCTCCGCGAAGCGGACCACGGAGCCGGGGACGGAGAGCTTGACGTCCTCGAGGACGGTGCCGCCGGCGATGCCCACGGCCTTGCGGGCCTCGTCCTGCGCCCAGACGCCGCCGAACTGGCCGTACGCGGTGCCGACCACGACGACCGGCTTGCCGGTGAAGGAGCCGGCGCCGAACGGACGGGACAGCCAGTCGATGGCGTTCTTCAGGACGGCCGGGATGGTGCCGTTGTACTCGGGCGAGAAGAGCAGGAAGGCGTCGGCCGTGCCGGCCGCCGCGCGGACCCGGGCAGCGGCGGCGGGGACGCTGCCCTCGACGTCGATGTCCTCGTTGTAGAAGGGGATCTCGGCCAGGCCCTCGAAGAGCTCGACCTCGGCACCCTCCGGGGCGAGCTTGACGGCCGCCTCGGCGAGCTGACGGTTGTGGGAACCGGCGCGCAGGCTGCCGACGAGCGCGAGGATGCGTACGGACATGGATATCTCCCGAAACTGGAAAACGCTGAACCGATGAAACACTGCCGCAACAAAACGGACCAAGGTCCGCTTAAAAGGTGTACCACCGAAGCGGACCGCAGTCCAGTTGTCCCCGGTTGACGTTACGCTGGGTTCATGTCCACCCCACTCCCGCCGTTTCCCAAGCGACAGGAATCGTCCGCCGAGCCCGTCCTCATGGAGCTCACCGCCCGTGACGACGCCCCGCTGCGCGCCGACGCCGCCCGCAACCGGGCGCGCCTGCTGGAGGCCGCCGCCCGGCTGGTCGAGGAGCAGGGAGTGGCCAGGCTCACGATGGAGGGCGTCGCCACCGCGGCGGCGGTGGGCAAGGGGACGGTCTTCCGGCGCTTCGGCGACCGCACGGGCCTGCTGATGGCCCTGCTCGACCACACCGAGCAGCTCTTCCAGACCGCTTTCATCGGCGGTCCGGCCCCGCTGGGCCCCGGCGCGGCACCGGTGGAGCGCCTGCACGCCTTCGGATGCCACGCCCTGCGCCAGACCTCCGAACAGCTCGACCTCTACCTCGCCGCCGAGCCCGAGGCCACCCGGCGCTTCACCTCCGCGCCGTACCGGGTCCGCTTCATGCACGTGTGCGTGCTGCTGCGCCAGACGGGCTCGGGCACGGCCACGGACATCGAGCTCGTCGCCCAGACCCTGATGGGATACCTGGAGCCGGCCCTGATCAGTCATCTGACCCGCCAGCGCGGCATGTCGCTGGAGAGGCTGGAGTCCGGCTGGCGCGACCTGGTGGACCGGAGCGTCGGCTCGCGCCTCGCCTAGCGCCGCCTCCCCGGGCGGGCGGACAATGCGGCCATGGGGCATCGCCTTGAGGACATGAGCGCACCCGCCCGGCTCGCCGGCCCGGACGAGGGCATCAGCGCCCAGGAGCTGGCTCTCGCCGCCCGGAACCACGGACTGCCGCTGGAAGCCCTGCGCTACGAGGTCACACCGCCGGGGCTGCACTATGTGCTCACGCACTACGACATCCCGTATACGGAAGAGGCCTCCTGGCAGCTCGTTCTCGGCGGGCGGGTACGGCGCCCGCTGCTGCTCGGGATCGACGACGTGAAGGCGTATCCCGCGGTCCGACAGCGGGTGACCATGGAGTGCGCGGGCAACGGGCGCGCCCTGCTGACACCCCGGCCGGTGAGCCAGCCGTGGCTGGTGGAGGCGGTCGGGACGGCCGAGTGGACGGGCGTGCCGCTGCGGGTGCTGCTCGCCGAGGCCGGGGTGGGACAGGACGCGGTGGACGTGGTGTTCACCGGAGCGGATCACGGGGTCGAGCGCGGGATCGAGCAGGACTACCAGCGAGCCCTTCCGCTGGAGGTGGCGCGGGGCGACGAGCCCGAGGTCCTGGTGGCCTACGCGATGAACGGTGCTCCGCTGCCGCCCCAGCACGGGCATCCGCTACGGCTCGTGGTGCCCGGCTGGTACGGCATGGCGCAGGTGAAGTGGCTGCGCGAGATCACGGTGACCGAGACGCCGTTCCGGGGATTCCAGCAGGCGGTGGCGTACCGGCTCCGGCAGGAGGCCGGCGACGAGGGCGAACCGGTCACCCGGATCGCCCCGCGCGCCCTGATGGTCCCGCCGGGCTTCCCCGACTTCATGTCGCGTTCGCGGGCGGTCCGGCCGGGCGCCGTCACCCTGGAGGGGCGGGCCTGGTCCGGGCGCGCGCCGGTGACCGGGGTCGAGGTCAGCACGGACGACGGGCGCTCCTGGTCTCCGGCGGAACTGGACCGCGACGACGGCCACCGCTGGGCCTGGCGTCCCTGGCGCTTCAGCTGGACGGCGACCTCGGGTCACCATGTGCTCAGCGCGCGCGCCACCGACGCCGAGGGGCACACGCAGCCCCTCGACCAGCCGTGGAACAGAGGCGGCTTCGTGAACAACCTCGTGCAGCGGGTCCCCGTGCTGTGCCTGGATCCCGACGACGGTGTGTGACGCCGGCGACCCGCGGATGACGCCCGCGAGCACCCGCTCGCGATGCCGACGAGGGCGTGTGGCGTGACGTGAGGGGAACGGGGGCGGCGGTTCCCGCCCGGGACGCCGCGCCCCCGCTCCCGTTCCCCCTCACGGAACGTCCGTCAGCTGAACGGATCCAGCGTGACGAACGCCGCCTGTGGATTGCCGTCGTGGACCAGGGACTCGTAGTTGCCGACGTCGTCGAACGCGAACGCGTAGGCCTTGCCGTCCGCCATCTGCGCGTGGATCTTGCGGGCGTACTGGTTGGTCACCGAGTCCACGTAGAAGTTCGCGGAGCTGGTGTCGGGCTGGTTGGGGTTGGTCAGAAGCGTGGAGCGGTTGAAGCCCGCGCACAGGGTGCGTGAAATCGGGCCGCGCACCAGGTCGTTGGGCGCGTCGAGCCGCTTGTAGCAGCCGAAGATGCTGTCCGAGTCGGGCTTCTGGAAGCTGGTGACGACCGCTCCGGAGCTGTTGGTGAAGTTCATGACGTTGCCCGAGACCCGGCCGAAGTACTTGGTGTTCGGCTGGTCGCCGAACGGTGTCACCGTCAGCGTCGACGAACTGTACTTCTGCCAGACGCGGTTGACGTAGTCGTCCATGACGGTGGCCGGCAGCGCGCCCGCCTCGATGCCGTGCCCAGGAGCGAGCGCCCGCAGAACGGTGCCGTCGGACCGGGTCTGGATCAGGTTGGCCCAGCCGCCCGGCTGACCGCGCAGCGCGTTGAAGAAGCCGTTGTAGCCACCGGGCTTGAGGTGGCCGGTGTTCTTCGTGGTCCCGTCGGGGAGCTTGACTCCCACGGCGTACGGGGCCGAGAACATGTCGACCTGGGTGCTGTTGATCCACAGGCCGGAGTCATTGAGCGTGTACTCGGACCAGTTGAAGAGGATGTTGCGGTTCGGGTCGCTCGGATTCTGCACGGCCGGCTGCACGAGACCGCCGGTCGTCAGCCGGAAGTCGAGCTTCTGCCCGAACGAGAAGTAGACCCTGCCGGAGAACTTGGGGAGCCGGATCGTCTTCGACTGGCCGTTGGCAGGTCCCGCGATCGACGCGTCGGGCGCGGGAGTCGGCGGGTTGCCGCCGGCGGGCCACGCGTGGAAGGTGCCGTTCGCGTCGGCCCAGCCCTGCTGTCCCGTCGAGAGCTGTGTGCCGAGGTCGTAGATGTATACCGGCTCACTGCGGCCTGAGTTGTTGGTGAAGGTGAGCGGGATGGTCGTCGGTACCGCCGCCTCGGCGCGGGAAGGCGCGCCGAAGGTGAGCAATGCGGCCGTGAGCGTGGCCGAGGCCAGCGCCCAAGCGGGCCATCTGGTTGTTACGCGCACTCTCTGCCTCCTTGATGTGGGGGTTCAGCGAGGTGGAGTCCCGCGGACGCGGCTCGTCCGCTTCCTTTTGAGAGCGCTCTCAGAATTGCGCCAGGTTACGTACATGTCAACGATTCACACAAAGTTGGTCCGGTCCAACTTGCTTGTGCACGGGGCGGGTTCGGGTTGAGCTCGTGATCATCACGTACGCGACCGTCCTGGTTCCCGGCGAGCGGCTGGGGTACTGACCGGCGCGGCCATGACCCTGTCCTGGGGAGTCATGCCCTTGGCCTGCCTCGGGGCCGGCTACCTGCTCACCAGGCTCGGGCCGGTCGGCTCCGTGTGGGTGCTCGCCGCGGTGGCACTCACCACGGCGGTCGCCGCCACCGCCAGCCCGTCCGCGCGCAACGCCCCTCCGTTGCCCGCGTCAGGCGACCGGGCCTGCCCCCACTGGCAGCCGCTCCTCGGCCTGGCACGCCTCGGGGGCGGTTCGACCGCATGCGTCGACAACAGCCCTTTTCCGTGGCGGGGGTTGACCGTGCGACCCCGTCGCTGGTTCAGTGGCTCATCCACTCAGCCACTTGCCCGGAGGGGGAAACGTGGAGGCTCTGCCCCGCGAGACCATCGTGGACGTCCTGGAGGACAGGCTGCGGACGGACATACTCGACGGCCGCCATCCGGCGGGGAGTTACCTTCCCCCGGAGCGACGGCTCGCCGACGGGTACGGCGTCACACGCACCACGCTCAAGCACGCCTTCGGGCGGCTCGTCCAGGCCGGACTGCTGGAGACCCGGCACGGGGTGGGGACCCGTGTGCGGGACTACGCCCGGCTCGGCGGGGCGGATCTCCTGCCCATGCTCGTGCGGCACGACGCCACCTGGGTCCGCGAGGTCTTCGAAGTGCGGCGCGGAGTGGGCGCGTTGATCGCCGAGCGGGCCGCCGCCCGCGGCACCCGCGCACAGCGGGCCGAGCTGAGCGCACTGCTCGCGGCCGTGCGGCGGGCCGAGGGCGTCGACGCGGTGCAGCTCGCCGACGTGGAGGTGCACCGCGCACTGGCCCGGGCCACCGGCAACCGCGTCTACGTCCTGCTCACGAACACGCTCTTCAACGCCTACCTGCCGGTCCGCTCCCTGTTGAAGGGACCCTTCACCGACCCGGAGACCGCCTACGAACGCCTCCTGCCCGTGGTCGACGCGGTCAGCGCCGGGGACGCGCGGCAGGCGCACGCGGCGGCCGACACCTATCTGCGGGTCACCGAGGCCATCATGCTGGAGGGCCTCGCATGAGGGGCACCGTGTTCACGGAGACGATGCTCGGCACGGTCCGCCTCGACGGCGAGCCGGGGGTGCGGCGCATCCGGCTCGACCTGCGCGCCACCGCCGACCGGGTACTGCTCCCGCATCGGACGACCCAGGCACGCCTCACCGGCCGGGCCCGGATCGCCGGACGTGCCGACGACCCCAGCGCCGAGGGCGAGTTGGAAGTGTCGCCGATCGCCCGGCGGCGCATCCGCTATCGCCTCACGTTCACCGCCGACGGGCGCCGCCTCACCCTGGACGGCTGGAAGTCGGTGACCCCGCGCCGCCCGGTCGCGTCGATGACGGTGCTGCCGTTCACCCTGTACGAGGACGACGCACGGGTGGGCGAGGGTGTCCTGCGCTTCCCGGTGGCCACCGGCCTCCTGCCCTTCCTGCTCGGCTTCCGCTTCCCGCGCCGCGAGGACCCCGCGGAACACATGGTCCCGCGATGGAACGGCGCCCCGGGCCGAACCGAGGTCTGGTACACCACCCTCACCGACCCGGCGAGCGGCACCGGAGTCTGGCTGCACCACGAACTCGTGGCGCCCACCGACGGATCCGAGCCGTTCGCCCATGGATGGGCCGCGGTGTTCCCCCGCGAGGGCGAGGTGCGGCACACCCGCTTCGGACCCGTCCCCTGGACCCGGCCGACCGACGGATTCTCCACCGAGGGCGTGACCTGCACCGCCGGACAACTGACGGGCAGTGCGGGAGACTTCCGCTGGAAGCTCACCGAACGCCCGCAGGGCCCGCCGCTGTTCACCTTCCCCCGATGGTCGTGGCGCCGCCCCCTGCTGCCCGCCGCCCAGATGCTCCCGGCCGCCCGAGCCACGTACGACGGTGAATTCTCGTACGGGGAGACGACCTTGAACCTTCGCGGCGCGGCCGGCGCCTCCGCCCGGATCTACGGGCACGGCAACGCGCACCGGTGGACCTGGCTGCACGCGGACCTGGGCGACGGCGACGTCCTGGAGATCGTCGCGGCCGTGTCCACCCGGCCGGCCCTGCGGCGGCTGCCCCCGCTCGTCTTCCTGCGCCTGCGTCGCGACGGCCGCACGTGGCCGCGGCGAGCGGAGCGCTCGGCGATCGGCCGGCTGGGACTCGGACGCTTCCGGGCCGCCATCGGCCTGCCCACGTGGACGGTCACCGGCCGCACGGCGCTGCGCCGCATCCGCGTCGAGGTCGACCAGCCCGAGGACCGGACCCTCACCCTCGAGTACCGCGACCCGGACGGCGCCCGCGCGGTGTGCCGCAACAGCGAGTCCGCCGACGCCCGTGTCGTCCTGGAACGCTGGTGGGGACACTGGCGCCCGGAGGCCACCTGGGTGCTGGACGGCACCGCGCACGCCGAGGCGGGCGAACGATGACCGCCGAGGGGTTCGTCGCAGCGCTGCTCGCCGACCAGGGCGACACCGAGTGGTCCGCCCGTGTGCCGCACCGCCTCGACTCGGTGCTCGCCGCACTGCCCCGGGCCGCCCGCGCCGGAGTGCACACCGCCGTCGCCGCGCTGGAGACGTACACCGTCCTGCGCACCGGCAGACGCCTGGCGGCCCTCGGCCCCGACGAACGCGAGGACGTGATCGGCTCCCTGGCCGCGCGACCCCGGCTCGGCCCGTTGCTGGACCTTCTCAAGGTCCCCGTGCTCCTGGCCGCGGGAACCGAACGCATGCCGGCCCCGGCCCCGCCCGCTCCCGCGACGGCGCCGGCGGATCCGCCCCTCGACTGCACTGCGGCCGAGGAGTGGCCCGCCCGCAGCACCGCCGACGTGGTCGTCGTCGGATCGGGAGCGGGCGGCGCGATGGCAGCACGGACCTTCGCACTGGCCGGACTGAGCGTGGTCGTCCTGGAGGAGGGCCGGCACCACTCGACGGCATCCTTCGGACGCCGGGCACCCCTCGACCGGTTCGCCGAGCTCTATCGCGACGGCGGCGCCACGGTGGCCGTCGGAAATCCACCGGTCCTGCTGCCGGTCGGCCGTGCCGTCGGAGGCACCACCGTGGTCAACTCCGGTACCTGTTACCGGACTCCGGACCATGTCCGGCGGCGCTGGAGCAGCGACTTCGGGTTCGGGCTCGCCGAGGGACTCGGGCCCCTGCTCGACGAGGTCGAGCGGACCCTCCAGGTGGCGACCCAGCCCCTCGACGTCCTCGGCAACAACGGGCTGCTCACTCTCATCGGCGCCGAACGGCTCGGCTGGCGGGCCGCCCCGCTGCGCCGCAACGCGCCCGGCTGCAAGGGGTCGTGCCAGTGCGTGGTGGGCTGTCCCACCGGCGCCAAACAGAGCGTGCAGCTGTCCGTCCTGCCCGACGCCTGTGCCGCGGGCGCCCGGATCGTCACCGGTGCCCGGGTCCGCCGCATCCTGCTGGACCAGGACGTGCCGGGCCCGCCCCGCGCCGCCGGGGTCCTGGCGCGCCGCCCCGACGGCAGCGAGCTGGAGATCCTCAGCCCCCTCGTCGTGACAGCGGCCGGATCCCTCCAGACACCACCCCTGCTGCGCCGCTCGGGCCTCGGCGGACATCCCCGCCTCGGCCGCAATCTCAGCGTGCACGCGGCCACCAGCGTCGCCGGCCGCTTCGCCGAGCCGGTGACGGCCTCGCGCGGCGTGCTGCAGAGCGTCGGCGTCGAGGAACTGCACGCGCGCGGGGTCCTCGTCGAGGCGACCGCGAGCCCGCCCGGCATGGGCAGCTTCGTCCTCCCGGGACTCGGCCGGGAACTGCGGCGCGAACTGGAGGGCGCCGACCACCTGGCGACCCTCGGTGCCATGATCGCCGACCGTCCCTCCGGACAGGTCCGGGGCCGGGACGGGACCCTCGTCCGCTACGACCTCGACCCCCGCGACGGCGACCGCCTGATGACCGCCGTGCGCGCCATGGGCCGCCTGCTCTTCGCGGCCGGGGCGGAGGAGGTCCTCACCGGAGTCCCGACCGCGCCCCGCGCCAGGTCGCTCGACGCGCTCGACGAACTGCTCGCCTCGGTGCGCGCCCGCGATCTGCACCTGTCGGCCTTCCACCCCACCGGCACGGTGGCCGCGGGCGCCGATCCGCAGCGGGCGCCCGCCGATCCCGAGGGCAGGCTCCGAGGGGTCCACGGAGTCCTCGTGGCGGACGGCTCCGTCCTGCCGAGCTGCCCGGAGGTCAACCCGCAGCTGAGCATCATGGCGGCGGCCCTGGCGATCTCGGAGGCGTGGCTCGACGGAGCACGGCACGGGCGCTGAGCCGCCGCGCACCAACCCCGACGGAGCACGGCACCGGCGCTGAGCCACCGCGCACCACCCCAATGGACCTCCGTGGTTCGCCGTCGCCGGGAGTGGCCCGGAACATGAGGGAGTCCGTACGGCAGGAAGTGGACGAGCACCCGTGCCCCGTACGGGAGAAAGAGGCGAGCCCCCATGAGCAGACGCGTCTCCCAGGGCCGAAACGGACCACGGCGCATTGCCGCCCTGCTGTCCGCGATCGCGTGCGGCTCCGTTCTCGTCTCGTGCAGCTCGGACAGCGGTGACAGCGGTTCGGGATCCGTCAGCCCGCGGCCCACCCCGCCGAACGCGTCGAACTTCACGGGTACGCCGCCGTCCGCCATCGCCTCGGCCGCCTCCTCGATCATCGAGTCGGCGACCGGGCGGGCGTCATCGGCGGCGGCCTCCGTCTCCGCCAGAGCCTCGGAGTTCGCCGCGTCGGTCTCCGCCGACACCGCCCGCGCCGCCGCCACCGCGGAGAAGCAGCTGAAGGACGTCAAGGGAAGCGGCAACGCGACGTCGGACGTCAGCATGACCGGCCTGCCCACGGCGGAGACCGGCGGGCTGCGCGCCGTGGTCGTCACCATCACCAACAACACCGACAAAACGGCTTCGTACGCCGTGCAGGTCGACTTCAAGAACCCCGACGGCAAGGTCGTGGAGACGGCCTTCGTCGGCAAGGAGAACCTCGAACCGGGCAAGAAGGCGCAGCCGGTCGTGATCAGCAGGCAGCCCGCGGAGCCTCAGCTCACCCCCGTACTGGCCAAGGCCCAGCGCTACTGAACGCGAGAAAACGCGGGCGACGGCCGGTGCCGTCGCCCCCTGGGGAGTCCGGCCTCGTGTCGAGAGCGGGCTCCCCGGGGACGGGTCCCTCGAAGAGGGCTCCCGGGAACGGTCAGGGATACGAGACCACCGTGGACGGCACGGTGGAGGTGCCCGAGGTGGGGGCGCCCGTGTCGTTGATGACGCGCTCGTACTGTCCGTTGCCGCCCAGCGATACGACCAGCAGATCGTGGAACTTCACGCCCGGCCTGTTCGGCGCCGCGAAGCCGTGGTGCTGGACGATCGTCGGGGCGACGTTGTAGTAGCAGTAGCTGCCCAGGCCCCAACCCTCGTGGGTGGTCACGGAGTCGGCGACCTTGTAGGCCGCGTACCCCTTGATGCTCCCGTTCTGGATGGCGGCCTGGTTCGGCGCGTCGTACGCCTTCTCGTTCTGGAAGAAGATGGTGCGGCCCCGCTGGCCGTACCACTGCACGTCGTACTTGTTGAAGTGCTCGACGAAGAGCCCCGTGGCCAGGACGTCGTCGCCGTTGACGCGGATGCCGTAGTCCGCCCGGTTGGTCTCCCAGCCGACGCCGGTGCCGTGGTCGGCCCGCCACACCCAGGTGTGGTCGATGATCGTGTGACGGCTGTTGATGACCATGCTGGTCGTCGCCTTGCCCGCGCCGGCCCCGCCGATGCGCACGAACACGTCCTGCACGGTGGTCGGGTTGGCCGAGTGGTCCGCGGACGCGCCCGCCGGGCCGACCTCCAGGAGCGTGCTGGAGTTGACGGGCCCGGCGTCGATCAGGAAGCCGGCGAGCCGGACTCCGTCGACGTCGGCCGTTCGCAGCGCGGTGACGCCGTTGTCCGGGATCAGCGTGGCGTAGCCGAGCCCGAGGACGACGGTGCCCGCGCGGTTCACCTGGATCGGCTGGTCGAGGTGGTAGATCCCCGGTGTCAGCAGCAGGTGGAGCCCCTGCGTGAGCGCGGCGTTCAGGGTGGCGGCGGTGACTCCGGGCTTGGCCACGTAGAACTGGCTGAGCGGCAGCGACGAGCCGCGCGGGGTTCCGCTGCCCCAGCTCGTGCCGCGCGCGTTCGTGCGCTTCTCCGGCAGGAACACCCGGTACTCGCTGCCGTTGAGATACAGGAACGGCTTCTCGCGGGACACCGGTGTGGTGTCGAGCGTGGTGTACGGCGGGTTCGGGAAGGACTGCGCGGGTGCGCCCTGGACACCTGAGAACACCATGTTCCAGACGGCGTTGACCCAGCCGCCCACCGAGCTGTCGCGGGTGTACCACTGCTGCTGCGAGTACGGTCCGACCGACCCGTCGATCCGGCTGTCGGCGATGTAGCCGCCGCTTGCCCAGCCGTAGCCGTCGGGGGCGAGGTTGAGGCCGCCCTTGATGTGCATACGACGGAACGGGGCGGCCTGGGCGACCGCCCACCGGTTGGTGCCGTTGACCGGGCTGAGGGCGAGGTTCTCCGCCGAACGCCAGAAGTTCTGGGTGGCGTTGCCGTTGAACCAGCCGGCGTCGACGGTCACGTCACCGTTGATCGTCGTGTCGTCCGGTGACAGGCCGAGGCCCGCGATCGAGGTGTAGAAGCCGAGCTGGGCGTTGAGTCCGTTGTACGTGCCCGGCTTGAACAGCAGCGCGTAGCGGCCCGTGCCGAACTGAGCCGACTCCTGCTGCCGGAAGATCTGGTCCAGCCTGGCCTGGATGCCCGGCGTCGAGGGGTCGAAGACGATGACGTTCGGGCCGAGATCGCCGCCGCCGGGGAGGGCCGACGGCTGCTGGGCGGGTACGGCGGGGGAGGCGGACGCCGGTGCGGACAGTGCGAGGAGACCGGGCGCGGCCGCGCCTGCGGCCATCGCTCCGAGGACGGTGCGCCGTGCGACGGGGGAACGGCCGGAGTCCGGGGCGTCTGTGGGGGTTGCAGGCATGGGGGGCGACTCTCCTGGTTCAGGAAGTGAACGATGGGAGGTATGGGGGAGCGCTCTCTTGCCGATGCATGCTTCATCCAGGTGAACGACGCGTCAAGAGTTGTGACCGGAGTCCCGGATGTTGTTGCGCAGTGAACGGGCAACTCGACGTGGAATTGCGGCAGTTCATGGCGCCATAGACCCACATGGGGATGGGTGGGGGTCGCGATCCAGTGTTCAAGAGGTGCGCACATCGCAGGCAAGTGATTCTCCGTCAACTCCCTTGACACTCTCGCTCAACCGCCACAACACTCCTCGACGGGAGAGCGCTCTCCCAGTTTCCTCGGCACATGTGATGGACCGTCACGCGGGCGGCCCCGGAAGGCACTCTGCTCACGCCGTTCCCGGGCCCGCCCGACCCCCACCGTCCCCATCGACGTGGCAGGAGGTCTCCATGGCACGGAGATCGAAGATCGTCTCAGGAATCCTGATGTCCAGCGCGCTGGTCCTCACCACGCTCGGCCTGACCGGCGTGGCGATGAGCGCCGACCCGGCGCCCGGTGCGACAGCCTCCGCGGCCGGGTCGACGACCGTCCACACCGGTCATGTGATGGCCGCCTCGACGCTCGCCTCGCCGGAGGACCCGGACGGCGACGGGTACATCCCGGCGAACCCACCGGTGACCGGGGTCGTCCCCTCCAAGGCGGAGCCGGCCCATCGGTACTTCCACGAGTTCCAGGCGAACTGTTCGGTGTCCCACACCCGGCCGGACGACCCGATCGTCTACCCCGGTCAGCCGGGCAAGTCGCACGACCACACCTTCCTGGGCAACACCACCACGAACGCGGCCAGCACCACCGCCTCGCTCGACTCCGGCGGGACCACCTGCAAGGCCCCCGGTGACAGGTCGGCCTACTGGATGCCGACCCTGCTCAACGGCAACACGCCCGTGCTGCCGGTGGGCCCCCAGGTCATCTACTACAAGGCAGGCGTCACCGACTACACCAGCGTGCGCCCCTTCCCGAAGGGGCTGCGCTTCGTCGTTGGCAGTCCCCTGCAGTCGGCGGCCGACTTCCGCAACCACCGCGGCTTCGTGGAGGGCTGGGAATGCGGCGACAGCTTCTTCAACGTCGACTTCCCGCAGCAGTGCCCGAACAGGGCCGACGTCCAGCTCAACATCCGCTTCCAGGCGCCCAGCTGCTGGGACGGGAAGTACCTGGACACCCCCAACCACCAGAGTCACATGGCCTATCCGGTGGTCAACCCCGGCACCAACAACAACATCTGCCCGGACGACCACCCGGTCGCGCTGCCGATGATCGAGTTCAAGATGGCCTTCCCGGTCAACGGCGACATGTCCCAGGTCAGGCTGGCGAGCGGCGCCGGCCACTCCTTCCACTACGACTTCTTCAACGCGTGGGACGCGCCGACGCTCAAGGCGCTCGTCGACCACTGCGTCGTCGGCGGGCTCCAGTGCGACGCCCGCGGCTACGACCAGACACACCCCGAGGCGGGCGCGGCGCTCGACGCGAACTACCGGCTTCCCTGAGCCGCCACCTCCCGCCGGCCGGTACATGGCCCCGGCCGGCGGGACCCCCGGACCACCCGGACCGCACCCTCTGATCATCCCCCCTCACCCGCACACCGGACGGACACTCATGACCGGATCCCGTACCACCCGGCGCCGTATCGCGGCGCCCGTCACCGCGGGCCTGCTCGCCGCGGGAGCCCTCGTCGCCCTGCCCTCCCAGCCCGCGCGGGCCGCCGGCGGCGTCGTCAAGGTCACCGGCTCGCAGGGCAACTGGCAACTGACCGTCGACGGAAGCCCGTACCAGATCAAGGGCCTCACCTGGGGCCCGGCCGTCGCCGACGCCGGGCGCTACATGCCCGACCTCAAGTCGATGGGCGTCAACACCATCCGCACCTGGGGCACCGACGCCTCCAGCAAACCCCTCTTCGACGCGGCGGCGGCCCAGGGCATCAAGGTGATCGCCGGCTTCTGGCTCCAGCCCGGCGGCGGCCCCGGCAGCGGCGGCTGCGTGAACTACCTGACGGACACCGCCTACAAGAACCAGATGCTCGCCGAGTTCCCCAAGTGGGCCGACACCTACAAGGACAACCCCGGTGTCCTGATGTGGAACGTGGGCAACGAATCCGTGCTCGGACTCCAGAACTGTTACAGCGGTGCCGAGTTGGAGCGCCAGCGTGACGCCTACACCACCCTCGTCAACGACATCACCAAGAAGATCCACGCCGTCGACCCCAACCACCCCGTCACCTCCACCGACGCGTGGACCGGCGCCTGGCCCTACTACAAGAAGAACGCGCCCGACCTGGACCTGTACGCCGTGAACGCCTACAACGCAGTCTGTGACGTGAAGTCGGCCTGGGAGCAAGGCGGTTACACCAAGCCCTACATCGTCACGGAGACCGGACCGGCGGGCGAGTGGGAGGTCCCGGACGACGCCAACGGCGTCCCCGCGGAACCCACCGACCGCGCGAAGGCCGACGGATACACCCGGGCGTGGAACTGCGTCACCGGGCACAGGGGCGTGGCACTCGGCGCCACGATGTTCCACTACGGGACCGAGTACGACTTCGGCGGCATCTGGTTCAACCTGCTGCCCGCGGGCGACAAGCGGCTCTCGTACTACGCCGTGAAGAAGGCGTACGGCGCCGACACCACTCGTGACAACACCCCGCCGGTCATCTCCGACCTCACCGTGGAGGGAGACGCGGGCAAGGTGCCCGCCGGGCGCGATCTCACGCTCTCGGTGAAGGCCACGGACCCGAACGGCGATCCGATCACGTACGAGGTGCTGGACAACAGCATGTACATCGACCAGGGCAAGCAGCTGAACCCGCTGCCCTTCACCGACCTCGGCGGGGGCCGGCTGAGGGTGACGGCACCGGACCGGCCCGGTGTCTGGAAGATCTACGTGAAGGCCAAGGACGGCAAGGGCAACGTCGGTGTCGAGACCCGCTCCGTGCGGGTGGTGCCGCCCACGCCGGCCGGCACGAACGTCGCCCTCGGCAGACCGGCCACCGCTTCCTCGTCCCAGGCGGGCGGCGGCGACTGCCCCTGCACCGCGGCGGGCGCCGTCGACGGCAACCTCACCACCCGCTGGGCCAGCGACTGGAGCGACCCCCAGTGGCTCCGGGTCGACCTCGGCACCCGCACCGCGTTCCGGCATGTGCAACTGGTCTGGGAGACCTCGTACGCCAGGGCCTACACCGTCCAGACCTCGGACGACGGCCAGAACTGGACCACCGTCCGCACGGTCACCGACGGCAACGGCGGCGTCGACGACCTCGATGTCACCGGGACCGGCCGCTACATACGGGTGAACGGCACCGCGCGAGGAACCGGATGGGGTTACTCGCTCTACGAGTTCGGCGTCTACAACTGAGTCGAACACCGACAGGGAGAGCGCTCTCCCGGGAAGGAGGCCGCACTTGACGGAGACGACGGACGACGAGGCGGAACGCGAACGGCTCCTCGGCAAACTGACCCTCCCCGAGAAGGTCCGGCTGCTGACGGGTGCGACCACGTGGCGCACCCGGGCCGAACCGGCCCTGGGACTGCGGGAGATGGTCCTGTCGGACGGTCCCGCCGGAGTGCGCGGGCAGTCCTGGGACGAGCGTGATCGCTCGCTGCTGCTCCCCTCGGCCTCCGCGCTGGGCGCACTGTGGGACGAGGAACTGGTGGAGCGTCTCGGCGGGCTGCTGGCCGCCGAGGCGCGCCGCAAGGGCGTCGACGTGGTTCTCGCGCCCACCCTCAACCTCCATCGCACGCCGCTGGGAGGGCGGCACTTCGAGTGCTTCTCCGAGGACCCCGAGCTGACCGGCCGCACCGGCGCCGCGCTCGTCCGGGGCATCCAGGCGCACGGTGTGGCCGCCACCGCCAAGCACTACGTGGCCAACGACTCCGAGACCGACCGTCTGACCGTCGACGTGCGGGTGTCGGAACGGGTGCTGCGGGAGGTGTACCTGGCACCCTTCGAGGCGGCCGTCCAGGCCGGCGTCCGGGTCGTCATGGCCGGATACAACGGCGTCAACGGCACCACGATGACCGCCAGTCCGCTGCTCACCGACCCCCTCAAACGGGACTGGGGCTTCGACGGCGTGGTGGTCTCCGACTGGGGCGCGGTGCGCGCCGGCGACCCGGCCGCGCGCGCCGGCCTCGACCTCGCGATGCCGGGACCGGAGAGTGCCTGGGGCGAGGCGCTGGTGCGGGCCGTGGAGGCGGGACGTGTTCCGCGGTCGGCCGTCGACGACAAGGTGCGGCGGCTGCTCGCGCTCGCGGACGCGTGCGGCGCCCTCGGGGGACCACCGTCCGGGCCGGAGGCGCCGTCGCCGTCCGGGCCGGGACTGCCGTCGGCGTCGGAGCGATCGTCGCCGCGCGAGCCGGTGGGGTCCGCGCCGGGGGCTTCGTCCTCGCCTGAGCGGGAGCCGGAGCCTTTACCGTCCTGGCCGCGCGAGGCGGTGCCTGGGTCCGGGCCGGTGACGCTGTTGTCACGCGAGCCGGAGTCGCCGTCCGGGCCGGAGGCGCCGTCGCCGTCCGGGCCGGGACTGCCGTCGGCGTCGGAGCGATCGTCGCCGCGCGAGCCGGTGCCAGGGTCCGCGCCGCAGACGCCGTCACCTCCTGAGCCGGAGCAGGCGTCCGCGCCGGAGCCCCCGAAGGCTGCCGTTCCCGCCGCAGGGCGATCCAGCGCGCTCGCCCTGCTGCGCAGCACCGTCGCGGCGAGTGCCGTCCTGCTGCACAACCGCGGCGTTCTCCCGCTCGATCCCGACCGGTTGCGCACCCTCGCCGTGATCGGCGCGCACGCGGCCCTGCCGCGCACCCAGGGCGGCGGCAGCGCGGGCGTCTTCCCCGGGCGGGTCGTCACACCGCTGGACGGCATCAGGGCCGCGCTCGGCGACGGCGTGCGCCTCGTGCACGCATCCGGCCCCTCGAACGACGCCCCTCCATCTCCCTTGGCACCGGACCTGTGCACCGATCCGGTGACGGGCGACCCCGGCGTCAGGCTGCGCCTCCTCGACGCGGCCGGTCGCGAACTGCATTCCGAACACCGCATCGGAGGACGCCAGTTGGAGCCTCCATCCGTACCCGGTGCGCACACCGTCGAGATCGACGCCCTCCTGCTTCCGGGAATCTCCGGCTCGTGGACCCTCGGAATCGGCGGGTTCGGCCGCATGAGCATCGCCGTCGACGAACACAGCGTCCTGGCGGGGGAGTTCGGCAAGGAGGCCGACGATCCCGCGGTCGTCCACGTGAACCCGCCCGTCCACTGCGTTCCGGTGCCTCTCACGGCCGGACGCGCGGTGCGTGTCGTGGCGCGCCGCGAACTCGCCCCGGGGACCGGCCGGGCCACGGTGGTGACCGCGGCCCCGCCGCGCCCCGACGCCGCGGTGGCCCTGGCCGACGCGGCGCGGGCGGCCCGCGAGGCCGACGCGGCGATCGTGGTCGTCGGCACCACCGAGCACGGCGAGTCGGAAGGCTACGACCGAACGGATCTCGGCCTCGGCGGCCATCAGGACGCGCTGGTCCGGGCGGTGGCCGAAGCCAACGCGCGCACGGTCGTCGTCGTCAACAGCGGCGGACCGGTGGAACTGCCCTGGCGGGAGACGGCCGGTGCCGTGCTGCTGACCTGGTTCCCCGGCCAGGAGGGCGGCGCGGGCCTCGCCGACGTGCTGTTCGGCCGCGCCGAACCCGGCGGCCGGCTGCCCACGACCTGGGCGGCGGCCCTCGCCGACGCCCCGGTCACCCGCACCGGCCCCACGGCCGGACACCTCGACTACGGCGAGGGCCTGCACATCGGCTACCGCGCCTGGGCACGCCACCACCGCGAACCGGCCTACTGGTTCGGCCATGGTCTCGGCTACACGACATGGGCGTACGAGGGGATGAGCGTCCCCGACGACATCGTGGCCGGAGAGCCGTTCACCGTGCGGGTCGAGGTGCGCAACACGGGCCCGCGCCCCGGACGCGAGGTCGTCCAGGTCTATCTCGCCGGGCCCCCCGGCGAGCTGGAGCGACCGGAACGCTGGCTCGCGGGGTACACGGCGGTGAGTGCCGTAGCGGGCGAGCGGACCACGGCGGTGGTGCGGATACCGGCCCGCGCGCTGCGCCATTGGGCTCAGGACGAGCACGCGTGGCGCACACAGCCCGGCCCCTACCGGGTCCTCGCGGGCCGTTCCGCGGGCGCTCTCCCGCTGACGGCCACCGCGCTGGTCCGAGCCCCTGACTGAGCGTCGGGTGGCCGGGGAGAGCGCTCTATCCCGAGGCGGCGCCGTGCGGTTAGGGTGCGGCCATGAGCAGACAGGCTCCCAGGCTGGAGGATGTCGCGCGGGAGGCCGGAGTCTCCCGCGCGACCGTGTCCCGGGTCATCAACGGTGTCCGCAACGTCGACCCCGGGATTCAGGAAGTGGTGCGCCAGGCCATCGAGCGGACCGGATACGCGCCCAACCGGGCCGCCAGATCGCTGGTGACCCGCCGCAGCCAGACGGTGGCGCTGATCGTCTCCGGCGCGGGCGACACTCCGGGGGAGGAACAGAACGCCTTCGCCGCGCGCGTGTTCGCGGACCCGTTCTTCGGACGGGTCGTCAGCGGCGTGGTGGGGTACCTGCGCCCCCGCTCGATGCATCCGCTTCTGATGTTCGCCGAATCCGCGGAGACCAGGAGCCAGGTCCTCGCCGACCTCCGGCAGGGCAGCGCGGACGGCGCGCTCGTCGTCTCCACCCACGCCGACGACCCGCTGCCCGCGCTGCTCGCCGACGCGGGACTGCCCGCCGTCCTCTTCGCCCGGCCCTCCCGTCCCGTGCGGCTCAGCTATGTCGATCTCGCCCACCGTGACGGGGCGCGGCTGGCGGCCGAGCACCTGCTGAACCGGGGCTGCCGGAAGATCGTCACCGTCACCGGGCCCCTGGGCGTGGCCGCGAGCCAGGACCGGCTCGCCGGGTTCCGCGACACGATGGCCCGCAGGGGACATCCGTACGTGCCGGTCGCCGAGGGCGGCTTCACGCTGGACAGCGGCATGGCGGCCATGTCCGGACTGCTGTCCGAACACCCCGACGTGGACGGGGTGTTCGCCGCCAACGACCTGATGGCCCAAGGCGTGTGCCAGGTGCTGAGGGAGCGGGGCAGAAGCGTGCCGGACGACGTGGCGGTCGTCGGCTTCGACGACTCCAGCGTGGCCGTGACCTGCCGCCCACCGCTGACCACGGTGCGGCAGCCGGTCGAGGAGATGGCCGCGGCCATGGCCGGTCTCCTCGACGAGCACATCCAGGGTGTGCGCACCGAACCCACGTCGCTGATCTTCGACCCGGAACTCGTGGTCCGCGCGTCGGCGTAGGCGCTGTGCCGCGAGGCCGGTCGGCGAGTTCTCCGGCGCCGGTGACGGACACTGGACCGGTCAGGATGGACGAGCCACGGCCGGGCAGGCGGGCCGGCGACGGAAGGCAGGCGCATGACCCACCCGATCACCGTGGGCGTGGACGGATCACCCGAGAGCAGGGCGGCGTTGGCCTGGGCGGGCCGCGAAGCCGTCCGTCGAGGCGTCTCCCTGCGGGTGGTGTACGCCTGGCACTGGCCCCCGCACGACATGGTCGGCGGTGGCGACCGGGAGGAGCAGGCACTCGGGGCACGCGAGATGGCCGAGGACGCCGCCCGCTCGGTCGCGGACCGGCACGGCGGTCTGCCGGTGACGGCCGACGTGCTCGACGGCGACGCGGTGGAGTCCCTGCTGGCCGTCGCGGCCGAGACCGGGACCCTGGTCCTCGGATCGCGCGGATACGGCGCGTTCGTCGGCTTCCTGCTCGGCTCGGTCGGGCAGCGGGTGATCTCGGAGGCGCCCTGCCCGGTCGTGCTGGTGCGTGCGGAGGACCGGCCCGAGGCGGAGGCGGGAGGCCGGGAGATCGTCGTGGGCCAGCAGGGCGGTCCGGAGGACGGTGAGGCCGGTCTCAGGTTCGCGTTCGAGACCGCGGCTGCCCGTGGCGCGACGGTGCGGGCCGTACGGGCCTGGAGCCTGCCGCCGGTGTTCGCCTACAGCCCCGGCTCGCTGAAGCTGCTGGACGAGGCCGGCGGCCTGGAGCCGTATGAGAAGAAGGCGCTGGCCGAGGCGCTCCAGCCGTGGCGGGAACGCTTTCCCGGGGTGCCCGTCGTCGAGCACGTCGAGATGGGCAGCGCGGGTCAGGTGCTGCTGTCGCTCTCCGGCCAGGCCCAGCTGATGGTCGTCGGGCGCCGGGCCGAGCGCTCCGCGGTCGGTGTGCGGATCGGTTCGGTGGCCCACGCGGTGATCCACCACGCGCCCTGCCCGGTGGCGGTGGTTCCGCACTCCTGAGGACCCGTCGGAACGCGGCCGGTGCGGCACCGGCCGCGTTCAAGTCCCGAAGACATGCCCGGTGTCGAGGCCGGTCCGGAGCAATCTTGACGTGAAGTATTGACGATGTCATGACACTCGGGTTGACTCCCCGCCCAGCGCCGGAACCGGTTCCGGTACCGGTTCCGGACACGCCGCGCGGAGCCGCGATCCCCTTGCGCCGGGAGGTAGTTGTGGCCGTGACCATTGCCGATGTGGCCCAGGCTGCCGGCGTCAGCAAGACGACCGTGTCGCGGGTGCTGAACACTCGCGGGGAGGTCGACGCGTCGACGGCCGCACGGGTTCGGCAGGTCATCGACCGTATGGGCTATGTACCCAGTTCGGGCGCCGTCGGCCTGGCCCGCGGCAGCAGCCGTACGGTGGGCATGCTGGTGCCCTCGCTGACCTGGCCGTGGATGGGCGAGGTGCTGCAGGGTGTGGTCGACACGGTGGAGGCCGCCGACTTCGGTCTGCTGCTGTTCACCTGCAACCGCGGTGCCGAGTCCGTCGCACGCTTCACCGGCCAGGTGTCGGCGCGTGCCTTCGACGGACTGCTCGTGGTGGAGCCGGAGAACACGCTGGACATGGTGACCGCGCTGCACCGCGAGGGCCTGCCCGCCGTTCTCGTCGACGACCGGGGACACCATCCGGAGTTCCCGTCCGTCACCGCCGCCAACACCGAGGGAGGAGCGGCGGCGGCCCGCCATCTGATCGCCGCGGGCCGGCGCCGGCCGCTGGTGATCACCGGACCCTCGCGGTTCGGCTGTGTACGCGACCGGCTCACCGGGTTCCGCGCCGCCTGCGCCGAACACGGTGTACCGCTCGACCTGGTCGTCGAGGGCGACTTCACCGAGGACGACGGGCGCGAGATCGTCCGCCGACTGCTCGCCCAGGGACGGGAGTTCGACGCCGTCTTCGCGCACAACGACCTCGCGGCGGTGGGTGTGCTCGCCGCCTTGCGCGACGCCGGGATCCGGGTCCCGGACGACATCGCGGTGATCGGCTTCGACGACATTCCGGTGGCCCGGCACACCGAGCCCTCCCTGACCACGATCCGCCAGCCCATGCGGGACATGGGGGAAACGGCCGCCCGCATGCTCCTGACCCGTCTCGCGGGCCAGGAGTACCCGACCGCCCCCGTGGTGCTTCCCACACGCCTGATCGCACGCCGCTCGACCCCGGCGCTCTAGCCGCACTCGCCCATCGCACATCGCCCATAGCCCGTCACGCGAGATGGGCACCCGGCACCCCGAGCACCTCGTACGTCCAGCGCGTCGCACGGCGAGCACGTCACATCGCCGGCGCCTCGCAACGCGAGCCCGTCGCACCGCCGGCACCTCGTTCCGAGAACCGTGCATGTCGAGCACCTCGCGCACCGGTGGGACCCGGCGCGCACCCCGCTCGCTCACGCACATCAGCACGGACCGGCACCCCCAACTCCCCTCAGGAGAGCCGCATGCCATCCCGCACCCGCCGCACGCTGATGACCGCCCTCGCCACCCTCTCCGCCGTGTCGCTGTTCTCGGCGGGCCCGGCGCTGGCCGGCCCCGCACCCGACTCCTCGGCCGCCGTGGCCGCCGACGCCGGCTGGGACACCGACCGTGCCGCGGCCGCCTACGCCGCGAACCCCGCCGCCGTGACCGCCTCGGGCAGCGAGAACGGCGGCACCACCCCGGGACTCGCCTTCGACGGCGACGCCACGACCCGCTGGTCGAGCCAGTTCGCGGACGACGCCTGGATCCGCGTCGACCTGGGCGCCGTCCTGCGCGTCGACCGTGTCTCCCTCGACTGGGAGGCCGCCTACGGCAAGCGCTATGTCCTGGAGGTCTCCAGGAACGGGACCGACTGGACGCCGTTCTTCACCGAGACCGCCGGCACCGGAGGCTCGGTCACCGCCCACACCTATCCGCAGGAGGTCACCGGCCGCTACGTCCGGCTGCGCGGGGTCGAACGGGCCACGCCGTACGGCTACTCGCTGTACTCCTTCAAGGTCTACGGCGGCGCACCCGCTCCCGTGTCGACCACCCGTTCCAACCTCGCCCTCAACCACCCCGCCTACTCCAACCTGTATCAGCACGCGGGCAATTCACCCGCGTTCGCCACCGACGGCGGATGGCCCGCCGATCTGAGGGGCGACGCGACCCGCTGGTCCAGTGACTGGAACGCCGACCGCTGGATCTCCGTCGACCTGGGCGCTACCTCGGCCATCGACACCGTCGACCTGTACTGGGAGGCCGCCTACGCCGTCGACTACGAGCTCCAGGTCTCCGACGACAACAGAACCTGGCGCACCGTCTACCGTCCGTCCGCGGCCGAGGTCGCCGCACGCCGAGCCGACGTCAAGGCCCCGGGAGACGCGGAGGGCCGCCACGACACGGTCACGCTGCCCCAGCCCACGACGGGCCGCTATGTGCGGATGCTCGGCAAGGAACGCCGCTCCTTCTACAACCCGGCGCCCGCGACGGCCCAATTCGGCTATTCCCTGTACGAGTTCCAGGTCTGGGGCACGGGAGGCAGCGCCGCCGCCGCGTACCCCGCACTGCCCGGGGAGCAGACAGGGACCTATCAGACCGCGTTCTTCGACGACTTCACGGGCGCGAGTCTCGACCGCTCCAAGTGGCGTGTCGTCAGGACGGGTTCGGAGATGGGGCCGGTCAACGGAGAATCCCAGGCGTACGTCGACTCCACCGACAACATCAGCACCCAGAACGGAAACCTCGTCCTGAAGGCCAAGTACTGCAAGGGCTGCACCCATCCGGGCGGCGGTACCTACGACTTCACCTCGGGACGCGTCGACACCAACACCAGGTTCGACTTCACCTACGGCCGGGTCAGCGCCCGGATGAAGCTGCCGGTCGGGGACGGCTTCTGGCCCGCCCTCTGGCTGCTCGGCAGCAACGTGGACGATCCCTCGGTCTCCTGGCCGGCGTCCGGCGAGACGGACATCATGGAGAACATCGGCTACGCGGACTGGACCAGCACGGCCCTGCACGGCCCGGGCTACTCGGCCGACGGCAACATCGGTGCCCGCCAGACCTATCCCGCCGGGGGCCGCGCCGACCAGTGGCACACGTACGCCGTGGAATGGACCCCGACGACCATGCGCTTCTCCGTCGACGACACCCTGGTCCAGGAGACGACCCGCAACAAGATGGAGTCCACCCGGGGCCAGTGGGTCTTCGACCACAACCAGTACGTCATCCTCAACCTCGCCCTCGGGGGTGCCTATCCGGCGGGCTGGAACAAGGTCACGACGCCGTACTGGGGGCTGCCCCAGTCCAGCGTCGACCGGGTGGCGGCCGGGGGAGTCCAGGCCGAGATCGACTGGGTGCGCGTCGAGCAGAAGAGGTGAGGCGGCCCCGGGCCGTGCCGGACGCTAGGTGTTGTCGGCCCGGGACATCCGCAGGGCGAGATCCTGGAGAAGATCGGCCGTCTTGACGTCGCTGCGACCCGAGTCGTGGAGATCGGCGAGTTCGGAGAAGAGGAACGCGAAGGCGCCCACCAGCGAGATCGTGGCGGGCAGATAGGCGTCCGCGACCGCCTGCCCGGCCTCCGCCGGGCCGGCGTCGCCGGGCACCTCGACGCGCGGGAACACCTCGGTGACGAGCGCGCCCAGGTTGTTCTCGGCCGACTCGACCCCGTCCTCCTCGTCCTGGGCGATCCTGCGCACCATGGCGTTGGTCTCGGTGAGCACGCCGATGGCGCGCAGGATGATCTCCGTCTGTTCCATGCTGTGAGCCTAAACGGGCGAAGGCCCGCTGTGACCGGGATCTTGGTCTCGGGATGGTAGACAGGGCACATGAACGACATCTCCCGCTCCCGCCGGGCCGGCGTGCGATGACCGCAGGCATCGACACCCCCGACCGCCGGGGCCGTACCGGACTCGACCGCGTGGGCCGTGACCTGACCGGCAACCCCCGGGTCAAGATCCGCGACGTACAGCTCCTCTCGTGTCACTGGTACGTGGAACGCACCACCACCTTCGACCTCCAGCTCGCCGACGGAACCTGGAACACCCAGGAGCGCGAGACCCACGACCGCGGCAACGGAGCGACCCTCCTGCTGTACGACGCCGACCGCGAAACCGTGCTGCTGACCAGGCAGTTCCGCTATCCCGCGTATGTCAACGGACATCCGGACGGCATGCTGACCGAGACACCGGGCGGCCTCCTCGACGAGGAGGACGAGCACCCCGAGGTCGCCGTGCGACGGGAGGTCATCGAGGAGACCGGGCACACCGTCGGCGCGGTCGAGCACGTCTTCGACGTCTATATGAGTCCGGGCTCGGTCACCGAGCGGGTGAGCTTCTACGCCGCCTCCTACGGCTCGTCGACCCGCACCCACGAGGGAGGCGGTCTGGACGAGGAGGGCGAGGACATCGAGATCGTCGAACTGCCCTTCCGGGACGCCCTGTCGATGATCCGCACCGGGGAGATCGCCGACGCCAAGACCATCATGCTGTTGCAGTGGGCCGCCTTGGAGGGCCCCTTCAAGAAGACTTGACCTGAAGAGCACTTCAAGTTCCAGACTCCTGTTCAGGCCCGGGGACTTCGGGCCCGAACGGGAGGGAACACCCATGCGGTACCGCACGATCGGCACGGACCCGAGGACCCGTCGTGAGGTGAGCGTGCTCGCGCTCGGCGCGATGCTGTTCGGTTCACTGACCGACGAGAAGACCTCCTTCGCCGTCCTCGACCGCTATGTCGAGGCCGGAGGCACCTTCATCGACACGTCCGACAACTACGCCTTCTGGACCGACGGCGGCCAGGGCGGCCAGAGCGAGGAACTGCTCGGACGCTGGCGGCGCAGCCGGGGCATCGGCGACGAGATCGTCCTCGCGACCAAACTGGGAGCACGCCCGCTGGCCCCCGGGACCGGCTACGAGGACAACCCCGAAGGCCTGTCCGCCAAGGTGATCCGTGAAGCGGCCGAGCGGAGCCGGGAACGCCTCGGCGTGGAGAGGATCGATCTGTTGTACGCGCACATCGAGGACCGCACCGTCGCGCCGGGCGAGACCGTGGAGGCGTTCGCCGAACTCGTCGAGGAAGGCAGTGTCGGACTGCTCGGCGTGAGCAACCACGCCGTCTGGCGCGTGGAGCGGGCCCGTGCTCTCGCCGCCGCGGCCGGTCTGCCCGGCTACGAGGTCCTCCAGTACCACCACAGTCTTCTGCGCCCCCGCTCCGACATACCGAGCGGGCTCTTCCCCGAGGGTGGTCTCGGAGCGGCGACCGGGGAACTCGTCAGCTATCTGGGCGCCGAGCCCGGTCTGACCCTGGTCGCCTACTCGCCGCTGCTGGGCGGCGGGTACGGACGGCCGGACAAGCCGCTGCCGTCCGACTACGACCACCCGGGGAACGCCCGCCGGCTCGCCGTGCTCCGGGAGGTGGCGAAGGAGGCGGGGGCGACCATGAACCAGGTCGTGCTGGCCTGGCAGATCGGCGGCGAGCTGCCCGTCATTCCGCTGGCCGGTGCCTCCTCGGTGGCCCAGCTCGAGGAGAACCTGGCCGCGGTGGACCTGGAACTGACCCCGGACCAGCGCGCCCGCTTGGACGCGGCCCACTGACACCCCTGTGAGGCGGGACGGCCGCGAGCGGTCCGAGCAGTACCCCCTAGTGGTTCTCACCGTCGATGGGTGTCCAGCGGGTGGTGAGCAGCAGGGCGATGTCGTCGGGGCGTTCGTTGGCCTGCCGGGCCTCCGCGGTGAGCAGATCGGCGGCGCGGGACAAGGACGGGCCGCCCGGCCGCAGGCGCTGCGGGGGGCCCGCCCGGGCCAGGGTCGCGCGGAGGGCCTCGACCCCCTCGTCGATGTCCGTGCCGGGCCGCTCGACCAGACCGTCCGTGTACAGGGCCAGCACGGCGTCGGGCTCCAGCATCAGATCCGTCACGGGATAGTCGGCATGCGGATCCACGCCGAGCACCACGCCGCCGGGCAGGTCCAGCACCTCGGTGCGGCCGTCGGGATGGCGCAGCAGCGGCTGCGGATGCCCGGCCCGCGCGGCCCGGGCGACACCCGTGAGCGGGTTGACCCGGACATAGCAGCAACTCGCGAACTGGCCCGGGTCGAGGTCGATGAGCAGCCGGTTGGTGCCGCTCATCACCTCGTCCGGAGGATGGTCTCCGAGCGCGAACGCCCGGACGGCGCTGCGCAGTTGACCCATGGTGGCCGCGGCCTGGACACCGTGGCCCTGTACGTCGCCGATGACGAGGGCGAGTCCGTCGCCGGCCTCGACGACGTCGTACCAGTCGCCGCCCACGTCCATGCCGACGGTGCCGGGCAGATACCGGCCGGCGGTCTGTACCAGGGGATGCGCCGACAGCCGGTGCGGCAGCAGAGCCTCCTGGAGCCCGCGGGCGAGGGCCGCCTCGCTGTCGTAGCGCCGCGCCCGCTCCAGGGACTGCGCGATCAGACCGGCGAGCGCGGTGAGGACCGTGCGCTCCTCGGTGCTGAAGGTGCGGGGCCGGTCGAAGCCGAGGATGCAGGAGCCGACCGGGCGCCCGGAGGCGATCAGCGGCAGGAAGGCCCGGGCGCCGACCGTGGCGTCCAGGGCGATGCCCGGATAGGCGGCGGCCAGCTGTGCCATCGACTCGAAGAAGAGCGGCCGGCCGCTGGTGAGCGCCTCGACCCCGGGCAGTTTGGCGTCCAGGCCCACGCCGTCGAAGGGGGCGAGGAATCCCTGAGGGAAGCCGGTCTCCCAGGCCAGGTAGAGCCGCCGGTCCTGGAGCAGATAGATGGCGAGGCGGCGGCTGCCGAACGCGGGCAGCAGCTCGCGCATCACGACCTCGGACACCTGCCGTGCGGTGACGGCCTCGGTCAGCGCGATCGCGAGGACGATCGGCCGGTACAGCGGCGCCGTGGTCGGGACCCCGGTGTCGGGCTCTTCGAGGTCGGCCCCGAGGGCTCGCGCCGCCTCCGCCTCGAAGGGGGTGTTCCCGGTGGCCTCCGCGGCTCGCCCCAGCGGCATGATCTTGCAGGTCACACCGCCCGGGCCGGGATAGACGGAGAAGCTCAGCCAGGTTCCCGCCGGGCGTCCCGGAACGGTCTCGGTGCCGTTGCCCAGCGGGCTCCGGGCGCGGAAGTGCACCGGGTCGGGCGTCAGCAGCGCGCCCCGCAGGTGATCCTCGTACGCGGGGCCGTCCATCCACGGCACCACGTCCCACAGGAGCCGCCCCATCAGTTCGCCGCGCGGGCGGCCGAGCAGTTCGGCGGCGCGTGGATTGGCGTAGGTGATGAGCCCGAGCCGGTCGAGGGCGAAGACGCCCTCCGGGAGCTGGTCGGCCGCCCCGTCCGCCGCGGGCCCCGGCCCCGGGTCGACGAGTGCGCCGCTGACCCGGTACGGCGGGACGTCCCCGCCACCCGAGGTCCACAGCTCGAGGAGCCGCAGGCCGCCGCCGCTCGTGCGGACCGGCAGCGGATGGGGCGGCGGCCGGCCGGCCGCGGTCTCGCGCAGGGCGGCCAGCAGGAGCCGGGGTTCGTCGTGGGCCACCGCGTCGGCGAGTGCCTCGGGCGTTCCCGCGAAGTCGTCCCGGGGGATCCCGAGCAGTGCCCACAAGGCGTCGTCCGCGATCATGGTGTTGTCGGCCGGATCCCAGGTGAAGCCGCCGACGCACCGGGTGGACGGGCCGTCGGCCGGTGGCCGTGTGCCCAGCGGTTCCCCGTCCCACAGGACCGTGGACCCGAGCTTGTCCAGCGTCGCCAGTCGCGCTCCGAGCTCCGCCGCCACCGCTGTCATCCGGTCGCGGTCCGGCAGGACCTCGGTTTCGTCCGAGGCCGGTGGGCGCAGCACGGTGAGTACGCCGTACGGGGTCGAGTCGCCCACGACCGGCACGTAGAGCGAACCGAACTGGAACGGCAGCCCCGCCGCGAGCTGCGGATAGCGGCGCATCGTCTCCGCCGGATCGGCGAGCAGCACCTCCACACCGAGCCGGTGGGCGTCCGCGACCGGAAACGGCCGGTCCATGTGCATGCGCCACCAGGGGCGGAAGAGGGGCCCCGGCAGTCCCGCGAGCACGGCGAGACGCAGCAGCCCGGGCGTGGTGGAGCGCAGGTAGACGCCTCCCGCGAAGCCGCGGGCGGCCCGGATCGCGTCCGTCACCGCGTCACTGAGCAGGGCGGCCAGGCTGTCCAGCGCCTGGCCGTCACGCTCGGCGCTCCGTGTCATCGATCTGCCCTCGTCCGCCCGCCACCAGGGGGGTAACACAGCAAGAATGCGCCTCTCAGGTCCCTGACCGCACCTCGACGTCGTCCGCGGCACAGGACGTGAGGCCATTCTTCCCGGCCGCGCCCGGATGTGCCCAGCGCGAACATACCGGGTCGGGGGAGGTTCGGGAGCTGTCCGTGAGCTGTCCGTGAGCGAGTGATTCAGGAAGCCGTTCCGCCGGCGAGCGTCTCCGCGGCGACGGCCGCCACGGCCTCGGCCATCGCGCCGAGCGCGGGGGAGTCGAGCTTCCACTGCTGCCAGAAGAGCGGAACGTCGACGCCCCGGCCCGGCAGGAGATGGACCAGCCTCCCGGAGCGCAGCAGCGGTCCGGCCTGGACCTCGGGCACCATGCCCCAGCCCATTCCGGCCACGACGGCATCGACGAACCCCTCGGACGTGGGGACGAAGTGGCGCAGCGCGCTCGCTCCGGGACCGCCGGCGAGCGCGCGGACGAAATCGTCCTGGAAGTCGTCGTTCCGGTCGAAGGCCACCACCGGGGCGGAGCCGATCACGTCGCGCAGAGGCGTGCCGGTCGTGGTGCCGAGCCACCGTTCGGCGCAGCCGGGGCTCGCGACCGGCAGGTAGCGCATCCGCCCGAGGGCACGGACGGAACAGCCGGCCACGGGGTCGGGCGACGACGTCACCGCCGCCATCACCGCTCCCTCGCGCAGCAGGGCGGCCGTGTGGTCCTCGTCCTCGCGGCGCAGTTCGAAGCAGAGCCGAAGCTCCTCGGGCACGCGGGTGAGCGCGGGCAGGAACCAGGTCGCCAGCGAGTCGGCGTTCACCGCGATCGACAGCCTCGTGGGCTCCCCGGATCCGGACATGCCGAGCTCGGCGTGCGCGTCGCGCTCCAGCCGGGCGAGCCGACGCGCGAAACGCACCACGATCTCGCCGGACTCGGTCGGCCGCACCGGCTTCGTCCGCATCAGCAGGACCCGGCCGGTGCGCTGTTCGAGTGACTTCACCCGCTGGCTCACCGCCGACGGCGTCACATGGAGCGCCGCGGCCGCCGCGTCGAAGGTGCCCTCGTCGACCACGGCCAGCAGGGTGCGCACCAGATCGAGCGGGAGTTCCGTCATCACGAACGCTAACGATACGTAAGAATCTTTAGCTGTACTCCCGACGATCCGCTTTCTAGCGTCGACGGCATGACAGACGCCCTCACCACCGCGGTCGCCGGATTCGGCACCGGCCTCTCCCTCATCGTCGCCATCGGCGCCCAGAACGCCTTCGTCCTGCGCCAGGGCATCCGCAGGGACGCGGTCCTCGCCGTGGTGGGCATCTGCGCCCTGTCCGACGCGGTGCTCATCGCGCTGGGCGTCGGCGGGGTCGGCGCGGTGGTGGTTGCCTGGCCCGCCGCGCTCACCGCGGTCGGGCTGATCGGCGGCTGCTTCCTCGTCGGGTACGGGGTCCTCGCCGCCCGGCGGGTGCTGAGGCCCTCGGCCTTGCACGCGGCGACCGTGTCGACGGGCTCCTGGCGCCGTGCCGTCCTCACCTGCCTGGCCCTGACGTGGCTCAACCCGCACGTCTACCTGGACACCGTGTTCCTGCTCGGCTCGCTCGCGGCCGACCGCGGATCGCTGCGCTGGACGTTCGGGCTGGGCGCGGCGCTCGCCAGCCTGTGCTGGTTCGCGGCCCTCGGGTTCGGTGCCCGTCTGCTCGGCCGTTTCCTGGCCCGCCCCGCGTCCTGGCGTGTGCTGGACGGCCTGGTCGCGACGACGATGATCGCGATGGGCGCCGCGCTGATCGCGGGCGCCTGAGCAGGCGTACACCGTCGTACGGCTGATCCGCGAGCACGGGACGCCGGCCCCGCGACCACGCGCCGCCCGATGCCCCGCGGGTCAATCCGGTCCCCGGGGGACACACGCCGCTCACGCTCGGTCATAGTGATCCCTGAATCGAAAGATGTATCGAGCAACCAGGACGAGCGTGGACACGAGCGACAGCAGTACGGACAGCGGCGCCGCGGAGCGGGACGGGAGCGCCGGACCCGACAGCACCGGCCGCTCCGGATGGCGTCGCTGGGCCATGGACACCCGGCCGCTGCGCCGCCCCGCCTACCGGCGGCTGTGGTCGTCGACCGCCGTCACGGCCGTGGGCAGCCAGCTCACCGCGGTCGCCGTGCCCAAGCAGATCTACGACATCACCGGCTCCTCGGCCTGGGTCGGCTACGCGAGTCTCGCCGGGCTGCTGCCCCTGGTGGTCTTCGCCCTGTGGGGCGGCGCGATCGCCGACAGCGTGGACCGCCGCAAGCTGCTGCTCGTCACCAATATCGGCATAGCCGTCACCTCGCTGCTCTTCTGGGTCCAGGCCGTCACCGAACGGGATTCGGTGCCCGTCCTGATGGTCCTGCTCGCCCTGCAGCAGGCGTTCTTCGGACTCAACTCCCCGGCCCGCAGCGCGTCCATCGCCCGGCTCGTCCCGGCGGACGAGCTGCCCGCGGCCAACGCGCTCGGCGCCACCGTCATGCAGACCGGCTCGGTGGCCGGGCCGATGCTCGCCGGCGCGCTCATCCCGCTCATCGGGCTGCCCGAGCTGTATCTGATCGACGCCCTGGCGCTGACCGTCACCGTGTGGGCTGTCCTGCGGCTCCCCGCGCTGCCACCCCTCAAGGGCTCGGCCTCCCGGCGGGCGGGCCTGCGTGAAGTGGTGGCCGGTTTCCGCTACATCGCCCTGCACAAGGTCCTGTTGCTGTCCTTCCTCGCCGACATCATCGCCATGGTCTTCGGTATGCCGCGCGCCCTGTTCCCGCAGCTCGCGGCCGAGACGTACTCCTCGGTCCGCGAGGGACCGGCGCTCGGACTGCTGTTCGCGGCGATCCCCGTCGGCGCGGTCGTCGGCGGACTCATGTCGGGCACGTTCTCCCGCGTCCGCCGGCACGGACTGATGGTCATCGTCGCCGTCGCGGCCTGGGGCGCGGCCATCACCGGCTTCGGACTCAGCCGCAGCCTGTGGGTGGCCGTGGCGTTCCTGGCCCTGGCGGGAGTCGCCGACATGGTCTCCATGGTCTTCCGCGGCGCCATCCTGCTGTCCGCCGCCACCGACGAGATGCGCGGGCGTCTCCAGGGCGTGTTCACGGTGGTCGTCGTGGGCGGCCCGCGCGTCGCCGACGTCCTGCACGGCACGGCCGGATCGGCCTTCGGCGCACCCGCCGCGGTAGCCGGCGGCGGCCTGCTGGTGATCGTGGCGGTGCTGGGGCTCGCCCTGGCCACACCGGCCCTGAGGCGTTACACAATCTGAATAGTGATCTGAATACGGAATGGACCTTGGTGGTTCTAGAGTGACCGCCATGGGGGACACGCGACCTACCTCGGAATTCCACGCGCAGAACATCAGCGCGGACAGTACGGCCCGGCTGGTGGGCGCCCTGGATGCGCAGGACGTCAACGACGGCGTACAGCGGCTGCGTTCCTGGGCGCACGCCGCCCTGGGTGTGCGGCCCGGAGAGCGGGCGCTCGACATCGGCGCGGGCACCGGCTCGCAGACCCGGCGCCTCTCGGCCGCCGTGGGTGCCCGGGGCAGGGTGCTCGGCATCGAACCGAACCCCGGCCTGCGGACGGTGGCCGAGCAGCGCGCGATCGAGGAGCGCAGTGCGGCCCGCTTCGCGGACGGCGACGCCCTCGCCCTGCCGCTGCCCGACGCCACGGTCGACGTGGTCTGGTGCGAGCGCGTCCTCCAGCACCTGGTCGAACCGGAGAAGGCCGTCTTCGAGATAGCGCGCGTGCTGCGCCCCGGCGGGCGGGTCGCCCTGCTGGACACCGACTGGGCGACCACGATCCTGCACCCCGGCGACCCCGAGACGGTCGCCGCGCTCACCTCCGGCGCGCTCTCCGCGGCCGCCGACCCGTACTCCGGACGCAAACTGGTGGGGCGGCTGACGGGCGCCGGGCTGGTCATCGACGACCGTGGATCGCAGGCCCTCCTCCAGGAGCACACCTCGGTCGCCTGGCCGCTCATCCGCATGCTGGGCGATTCGGCGCTGAAGCGTGGACTCATCGGCGAGGCCCAGCGCGACCGCCTCTACGAGGACCTCACGGAGGCGGCGCGGCAGGGCGGTCTGCACATGTCCGTGACGATGTTCGGGGCCGTGGCGCACCGTCCGGAATGATCCGGAATACAATGGGATGGCCGTCGCTGACGGGCTAGTACGCAAATTTCCCCTGGTATTGGGGGTACGCGAACACCATGAACATCGCGAGCCATGACCTGATCGCAGCAAGTTCGACGTTGAACGCGGGCGCCGCCTTCATCGGCGGCCTCGTCATCGCCGGCGCGCTCGTCTGGGCCGTCCGGATGGGCATCAGGGTGCGGCGCCTGGAGTCGCCCCCGCCCACTCCCGAGGAGCAGCCCAGACTGCCCGAGGGCGGGGCGGTGCACGAGGAACGGGAGATGCGGGAACCCGACGAGGTCCCGCACGCCGCGAACGAGAGCGAGCGGCTGATGCCCTACAACATGCATTCGGCGGGAACCAAACACGCCGACGACCAGCATCGCAAGCGCTGGCAACCGGGATCCAGCGGGTCTTTCGGCAGCGGCGGCCCCGGCAGGACCTGACCGGGACGCGAAGGAGCCGGCCGCTCGCGCGCGGCCGGCTCCTTCGTGTCGCGACCGGGAAGCCGGACTTGGGGCCCCGACCGGGAAGCCGGACCTCGCAAGGGGCGGGCTCCTTCGCGTCGCGCCTGTGTGCGGCGGGGAGGCCCGAGCCTCGCAGTTGCTCCGGCAGCCGGACCCTTCATCCGTCCCACGGGTCACGGCAGATCGGCCGCCGAGTCCTCGGGCGCGAGGTCGGGACGCAGCCGCAGCCATGACGGCTGGCGCAGCAGTCCCGCCCGGGTACGGGTGCTGTAGCGGACCTCGCCCACCAGCCGGGGCAGCACCCAGCGTGCCTCGGCCGCTCGCGGGAGGCTGTCGAAGGGGCAGCGGCCGGTCTCGGCGGCCCGCAGGAGCCGGGCCAGTTCGACGCGCTCGGCCTCGCTCCAGCCCGTGCCCACGCTCCCGACATATCGCAGCCTCCCCGCGTCCCGCTGACCCACGAGCACGGCGCCGGGCAGTCCCGACAGGCGCCCCCTCCCGGGGACCCAGCCGCCGACGAGGACGTCCGCGGTCCTCATGTTGCGGATCTTCACCCAGGACCGTGAGCGCACGCCGGGCTCGTAGACCGAGTCCAGCCGCTTGCAGACCAGCCCTTCCAGACCGTTCTCCCGCGTCGCCCGCAGGGCCTGCTCGCCGTGCCCCACGAGAGCCGCGGGCGTCGACCAGAACGGCCCGTCGAGGGCGAGGCTCTCCAACGTCTGCCGCCGTCGTGCGTACCTCTGGCCCGTGAGATCGTCCCGCAGACGCATCACGTCGAACAGGACGAGATGAGCGGGCGCCTGATCCGCGCGCCGCGCGGCCTTGCCCGGCGACCGGGCGAGGCCCATCCGGGACTGCAACAGCTGGAAGTCGCCCCGGCCCTGGTCGTCCAGGACCAGCACCTCGCCGTCCAGGATCGCGGCGGTCGAACCGAGAACGCCGCCCAGGGCGCGGAGTTCCGGATAGGCGGCGGTGATGTCCTCCCCGGAACGGGCCCGCAGCAGAACGCTGCCGTCCCCGGGCAGATAGACCACGGCACGCTGGCCGTCCTGCTTCGTCTCGTACGCCCAGCGCGGGTCCTGTCCGGCGGGCGGCAGGGTTCCTGGGGTCGCGAGCATGGGGGCGATCAGCGGCAGGTCCACAGCTGTTCTGTCGACACACCGCCGATCACGCACGCTCCGCCGCCGCCCGTTTCGCCCGAACGGCCGCGCGGGGACGGCGCCGTCGGCCCTCTTCCGGCCTCCTAGCTGCACAGCGCCTGGGCGATCAGGGTCTGAAGGCGCAGTCCGCGGTGGGCGTCGAGTTCGCCGGAGCGCCCCGACCGAACGGCCGTGGCGAACTCGCGGCGCAGCACGGGCCAGGACTCCTCGTGGTCGAGCGCTCCGCCGTCGAAGACCAGCTCGGGATGCCGGCCGAACAGCTCGATGCGGGTGATGCCGCGCTCGACGTCGACCGACCCGGACACGGAGGCCTGGCTCACGGCGCCGCTGTCGTGCTCGCAGGTGAGTTCGACCCAGCGCCGCGGGTCGCCGGCCCCGCGCACCCGGACGATCGGCCCCAGCGCCGCGTCCAGGAGATCGAGAACGTGGGGCCCGAGGTCCAGCAGAGCCCCGTGCTCGAGACGCCAGGGGGTCGCGAAGTCGCCGCCCAGGAAGGCGCCGCTGAGACAGCAGGACCGCGCGCCCGAGACGTCCAGCGCCCGGGCCTCGGCGAGGAACTTCCGGGTGGCCGGGTGATAGCGGTTCGTCAGCACGAGCTGGGAGACGACTCCCGAGGCGTCGATGGCGTCCACGAGCCGCCGCGCCGAGGGCAGATCGAGCGCGAGCGGCTTCTCCAGGAGCAGCGCCTTGCCCGCCTCGGCTGCCCGCGGGGCGAGTTCGGCCTGCACCGAGGGCGGAACCGAGAACGCGACCGCCTCGCAGTCGTCGAGCAGTTCCTCGAACGTCGCGGCGGCGACGGCGCCGTGCGGAGCCGCCGTCTCACGGGCGGCCTCGGGCCTGCGTGCCCACACCGACGTCAGCCGGGTCTCGGGGCCGGCGGCGAGCACCGGGGCGTGCACGGCCCGCGCCCAGGGCCCCGCGCCGACGAGCCCCACCCTCACGGGTGCGTCGGTCCAGGTGGGCGAGGTTGTGGTCACGGGCATCTCCTCAGCGGTGTACGGGGCCTGACGCACCGTCGCCCGGCGGCGCCGACGACGAGGCGGACGGCGGCAGCCCGGCGTCGGATCATCGGACGTGTGGACAGACTTCACCACGCCGGCGCGGTGTTCGACCAGGAGGACGGATCTCGCGGGCGTGCCTCCCGGCCCGTCGGGCTCGCAGGGGCGCGAGAACCCGGCGTACGAACGCGGAGAGCGCGCCTCTGTCCCCCGCGACAGGCCACGCGCCATCATGCGGGACATGGATCCCACACAGGACAAAGCAGGCTCCGCGGGCGGTTCGGGCCTGCCCGCGCTGCCGGAGGACTGGCAGCGATGTCTCGCCGTGGCCGCGCACCCGGACGACATCGAGTACGGCACCGCGTGTGCCGTGGCGCGGTGGACGGCACAGGGCAAGGAGGTCAGCTATCTCCTGGCGACCCGGGGAGAGGCCGGCATCGACGGCCTGCACCCGGACCGGGCCGCACCGCTGCGCGAGGCCGAGGAGCGGGCCGGTGCCCTGCGCGTCGGTGTCGAGACGGTCGAGTTCCTCGATCATCGCGACGGCGTCGTCGAGTACGGGCTCGGGCTCCGCCGGGAGATCGTGCGCGCGATGCGCCGCCACCGGCCGGAGATCGTGGTGTCCGGCGCGTTCACGGTGCGGATGATCGGCGGCATCACCAATCAGGCGGACCACCGGGCCGTGGGCCTGGCCGCCCTCGACGCGGCACGCGATGCGGGAAATCGCTGGATCTTCCCCGAACTCGCCGACGAAGGTCTGGAACCCTGGAACGGCATCCGGATGGTGTGCTTCGCCGGACCGGAACAGCCCACCCACGGCGTCGACGTCACCGGCGAACCCCTCGAACGCGGCATCGCCTCGCTGGAGGCGCACGCCGAGTACACCAAGGCCCTGGGTGCGGGCGCCTTCGAACCGCGCCCGTTCCTCACCTGGGCGGCCGGCATGGGCGGATCCGCGCTCGGCGTCGAATCCGCCGTCCTCTTCGACGTCCACCAACTCGTCCCCGACGGCCCGCCGCCCTGGGTCTGAGCCCCGACAGAGCCGCCTCTCCCCGGGCCGGGCCGGGATCAGCATCCGGGACCGGCCCGGGTACAGCGACCGGGGACGGTCCCGGGCGCAGCCACCCCCGGGCCGGCCGCCGCGCGCGACCCGCCCGGGTGCGTCGGCACGCCGCCCCGACGGCTTTCCGCCGCCGAGCATCAGGAAGGCCGACACGGCCGGGGCGCAACTTTGACCAGATCGTGGCGATCGGCGGAGGAGCGGCTCATAGGCTGTGCGCGAGTGATCACCGTCGAACCGGAGGAGCGAACGTGACACCACGCCCGCAAGAGGCCGCACGACGCACAACCGTCCTTCGCCGCGAAGCCGTTGTCGCGGCCGTCCCCGTCGCCCTCGCCGCGCTGCTGACCGCCGCAGGACCGGCCACGGCGGCCGGAACCGTGGGCTCCGCCGGCGCGGGAGACCCGTACTTCCCCCTCTCGGGCAACGGCGGCTACGACGTCCACCACTACGACCTGACGCTGGGTTACGACCCGAAGAGCGGACACCTCGACGGCAAGGCGGTCATCACCGCCCGGGCCACCCAGCGGCTGACCCGCTTCGACCTCGACCTCAACGGGCTGAAGGTCACCGGCATCACCGTCGACCACGCCAAGGCGGCCTTCACGCGCGACGGCCAGGAGCTCGTCGTCACCCCGCACAAGGCTCTGCGCAAGGGCCAGGAGTTCCGCGTCACCGTCACCTATTCCGGTAAGCCCAAGCCGGTGACCGACCCCGACGGTTCCCTCGACGGGTGGATCCCCACGGACGACGGCGCGTTCGTGGCCGGTGAACCCCAGGGCGCGATGACGTGGTTCCCCGCCAACAGCCACCCCACGGACAAGGCGTCGTACGACTTCACGCTGACCGTACCCAAGGGCCGGACCGCCGTCGCGAACGGTGTCCTGCTCGGCCGGAGGACCGCCCACGGACAGACCACTTTCCGCTGGCGGCAGTCCGAGCCGATGGCGGCCTACCTCGCCACGGCGACCGTCGGCACCTTCAAGGTCGAGCAGTACACCACCCGCGACGGCCTCAAGGTCTACAACGCGGTGGACCCCCGCGAGGCGACCGCCGCCGCGCCGGTCCTGAAGAAGCTGCCGTCCGTCCTGGCCTGGGAGAGCAAGCTCTTCGGCCCCTACCCGTTCCGGGCCGCCGGAGCCATCGTCGACCGCGCGCCGCAGGTCGGCTACGCCCTGGAGACCCAGACACGGCCCGTGTACGACTCCGCGCCGGACCTGGACACCCTCGTCCACGAGAGCGCCCACCAGTGGTTCGGTGACTCCGTCACCCTGACCAAGTGGAAGGACATCTGGCTGAACGAGGGCTTCGCCACGTACGCCGAGTGGCTCTACAACGAGCAGCACGGCGGCAAGAGCGCGCAGCAGACCTTCGACTCGCTCTACGCCACCCCCGCGGGCAAGGACCTGTGGGCGTTCCCGCCCGCCGATCCCGGCAGCGGCGAGCACATCTTCGAGACGCCGGTCTACGCCCGCGGGGCCATGACCCTGCACAAACTGCGCACGGCCGTCGGCGATCCCGCGTTCTTCCGCATCCTGCGCTCCTGGGCCGCCGGCCACCGCGGCGGGCACGGCACGACGGCCCAGTTCATCAAGCTCTCCGAGCGGGAGTCCGGCAAGGACCTCTCGGGTCTCTTCCACACGTGGCTCTTCACGGCGGGCAAGCCCGCCTCTCCCTGAGGCGGGCCTGCCCGGTGCGGCTGCGGTACGGCTCAGGCCGGCCGCAGCCACACCGTCGCGAGCGGCGGCAGCGTCAGCTCGATGCTCGTGGGACGGCCGTGCATGCCGATCGCCTCGGCCTTCACCGGCTCGGAGTTGGCGATGTCGCTTCCGCCGTAGCGAAGGGCGTCGGTGTTGAGGACTTCGTGCCAGGCGGGGATGTCCTCGGGGACGCCGAGGCGGTAGTTGTGGCGGACGGCGGGGGAGAAGTGGGAGACGGCGAGCAGGGGGGTGCCGTCGGCGGCGTGGCGCAGGAAGGCGAAGACGTTGTCGTCGGCGGCGTCCCCGGCGACCCAGGTGAAGCCGGACGGATCGGTGTCGCGTTCCCACAGCGCGGGTTCGCCACGGTAGAGGGTGTTGAGGTCGCGGACGAGATCCTGGACCCCGCGGTGGTCGGCCTCGGCGCCGTAGGCGGGGTCCAGCAGCCACCAGTCGGGGCCGTGGGCTTCCTTCCACTCGCCTCCCTGGGCGAACTCCTGGCCCATGAAGAGGAGTTGCTTGCCGGGGTGGGCCCACATGAAGGCGAGGTAGGCGCGGAGGTTGGCGCGCTGCTGCCACCAGTCACCCGGCATCTTGGAGACGAGTGACTGCTTGCCGTGCACGACCTCGTCGTGGGAGATCGGCAGGACGTAGTTCTCGCTGTAGGCGTACATCATCGAGAACGTCATCTCGTTGTGGTGGTACTTGCGGTGGATCGGCTCGTGCTGGATGTACTCGAGCGAGTCGTGCATCCAGCCCATGTTCCACTTGAGGCCGAAGCCGAGACCCCCGTCGGAGGTCGGACGGGTGACGCCGTCCCAGGCGGTGGACTCCTCGGCGATGGTGACCACGCCGGGATTGCGGCGGTACACCGTCGCGTTCATCTCCTGGAGGAACGCCACGGCGTCGGGATTGTCCCGCCCGCCGTGTTCGTTGGGGGCCCACTGGCCCTCTTCGCGGGAGTAGTCGAGGTAGAGCATGGAGGCCACGGCGTCGACGCGCAGGCCGTCGATGTGGAACTCCTCGCACCAGTAGGTGGCGTTGGCGACGAGGAAGTTGCGGACCTCGCGCCGGCCGTAGTCGAACTCGAGGGTGCCCCAGTCGGGGTGGTCGGCGCGCCTCGGGTCGGCGTGTTCGTAGAGCGGACGGCCGTCGAACTCCGCGAGGGCCCAGTCGTCGCGCGGGAAGTGGGCGGGTACCCAGTCCATGAGGACGCCGACACCGGCGCGGTGGAGGGCGTCGACGAGGAACTTGAAGTCGTCGGGGGTGCCCAGACGTGCGGTGGGTGCGTAGAACCCGGTGATCTGGTAGCCCCAGGAGCCACCGAAGGGGTGCTCGGCGACGGGCATGAGCTGGACGTGGGTGAAGCCGAGGTCGGTGGCGTAGGCGGGGAGCTGGTCGGCCAGTTGACGGTAGGTCAGACCCGGGCGCCAGGACGGCAGATGCACCTCGTACACGGAGAACGCCGCCTCGTGCAGCGGCCGGCGCTTCGCCCGCTCCTTCATCCACTTCGAGTCCTGCCAGGTGTACGACGACCGTGTCACGACCGACGAGGTCGCCGGAGGCACCTCGGTGCGGCGGGCCATCGGGTCGGCGCGCAGGGTGCGGGATCCGTCGGGGCGCGTGATGTCGAACTTGTAGAGCGCCCCCTCACCCATGCCGGGCAGGAACACCTCCCACACACCGGACGACCCGAGTGAACGCATCGGGAACCCGGCGGCGCCGTCCCAGTGGCAGAAGTCCCCGCAGACCCGGACCCCTTGCGCGTTCGGGGCCCACACGGTGAAGCGGGTGCCCTCGACACCCTCGTGGGTCATCGGCTCGGCGCCGAGCGCCCGCCACAGCTCCTCGTGCCGGCCCTCGCCGATCAGATGCAGGTCCAGATCGGCGAGCGCGGGCAGGAACCGGTAGGGGTCCTCGGAAGCGAACTCGGTGCCGTCGTACGTCACCAGCAGGGTGTACGCGGGAATCGCGTCGAGCGGCAGCACGGCCCCGAAGAGCCCGTCGCCCAGGTCGTCCAGCGCCGTGCGCTGTCCGTCCACCAGCACCGCCACGCCCTGGGCGTACGGCCGGAGCGCCCGGAACACCACGCCGCCCGGCACCGGATGCGCACCCAGCAGCGCGTGCGGATCGTGATGGGCGCCGGCCAGAAGGCGCCCCCGATCCATGGGGTCCAGCGCGGCGTGCTGCGCCGACGGGGAGACGGGCTTGGCCCGTCGTACGCGGGTGGATGCGGTGCGGGTCACGGCTTGGGCCTCTCGCAGTGGGGGTGTTGAGGGTGGTCAGGGGGAGTGATGAGCAGTGGGTCGGTGGTCAGGGGCAGGCGGCGAGCCGGCCGACCGCCGCCATGGGTACCGGAAGCCAGTCGGGACGGTGCCGTGCCTCGTAGAGCACTTCGTACACGGCACGGTCCGTCTCGTACGCGCGCAGCAGTTCGGGTTCCTCGCGCGGGTCCCACGCCGCCGCGGCCGCGTAGCCGGCGCAGAAGGCCTCGCGGCAGCGCTGCGCCCACTCGGGACGCCACGGCTGACGGGAGCGGGCCGCGTAGTCGAAGGAACGCAGCATGCCCGCGACATCGCGCACGGGGGACTGCACACGCCGGCGTTCGCTGATCGGACGGGCCGGCTCGCCCTCGAAGTCGATCACCGACCACCGCTGCCCGGCCCGCAGGACCTGGCCGAGATGGAGATCGCCGTGGATGCGCTGGGCCGGGCGGACCGTCGCGTCCAGCGCGGCGAGCGCGTCGAAGGCCGACCGCAACCCGGCCGCGTGAGGGCGGAGTTCGGGAACGGAACGGACCGCGGCGTCGAGGCGCTCGTGCATCGCGTCCGCGAGCCGCTTGTTCCGGTACGGGCTCGGCGCGTCCACGGGGAGCGCCGTGGCCAGGGCGAGATGCACCTCGGCGGTGGCACGGCCCAGTTCGTACGCCTCCCCGGTGAAGTCCTTCTCGGAACCGAGGGATTCGAGTGCCAGGGTCCATCCGTCGGCGGCGTCCCGAAGGTAGGGCTGGAGGACGCCGAGGGTCGCTTCCTGCGGCTCCGAGGTCCGGAACCACGCGGCGGGCGCGGGGACCCGGGTGCAGCCCTGCCGGGCCAGCGCTCGCGGCACTTCCAGGTCGGGGTTGATGCCGGGCTGGACGCGCCGGAAGACCTTCAGTATGAACGCGTCGCCGTACACCAGCGATGAGTTGGACTGCTCGGCGTCGAGGAGACGCGGCGTCAGACCGCCCGGTACCGTCACCCGCGGATCGCGGTCGAAACGCAGGGGTCCCGCCGTGCCGGACCGGCGCAGACGCTCCAGGAGCAGCCCCGTCGCCTTCGGGTCGTGAAAGGCGTCGTACACGGTCAGGTCGGCCAGCGGGCCGGCGCTCGCCCGGCCGATGAAGGCGTGGGCGAGACGCGGCGGCAGGACTTCCCTGACGCCGAGGAGCAGTTGGTAGCAGTCCTCGGGCGGGGGAGCGCCGGATCCGCCGTGGGCCGGCGGGCCGAGGTGTTCGGTGCGGACCAGCAGATGCAGACACCCCGGGTACAGCTCGGTCGACGAGACGAGCGTCAGATCCGTCACGGGCCGGCCCTTGCCGGCGAACCAGCGCTGCCGCGGCAACCAGTCGCGCAGCAGCTCGGCCAGCGAGGTCAGCAGCGGAGCGGGACCGAGTCCGCTCGGACGGTGCAGAGCGGTCTTCGCCATGGCGACACGTCCTTTCAGAGGCGGGCGGGCTGTCGAGGGGCACGTGTTCACGGACGCCTCGTGGTGCCGGGCCCGACCGAGGGGCGGAGCCGGAACCAGTAGAAGCCGTGTCCGGCGAGGGTCAGCAGATACGGCAGTTCGCCGATGGCCGGGAAGCGCACGCCGCCGATCAGCTCGACCGGATGTCTGCCGTCGTAGGCACGCAGGTCGAGTTCGGTAGGCTGCGCGAAACGGGAGAAATTGTGCACGCACAGCACGAGGTCGTCCTGGTATTCGCGCAGGAAGGCGATGACGGCGGGGTTGGAGGAGGGGAGTTCGGTGTAGGAGCCGAGTCCGAAGGCTTTGTTCTGTTTGCGGATCTCGATCATGCGGCGGGTCCAGTGCAGCAGCGAGGAGGGCGACGACATGGACGCCTCGACGTTGGTGACCTGGTAGCCGTAGACGGGGTCCATGATCGTGGGCAGGAAGAGGCGGCCGGGGTCGCTGGAGGAGAATCCGGCGTTGCGGTCGGGGGTCCACTGCATGGGGGTGCGGACGGCGTCGCGGTCGCCGAGCCAGATGTTGTCGCCCATGCCGATCTCGTCGCCGTAGTAGAGGATCGGTGAGCCGGGCAGGGACAGCAGCAGGGCGGTGAAGAGTTCGATCTGGTTGCGGTCGTTGTCCAGCAGTGGGGCGAGGCGGCGGCGGATGCCGATGTTGGCGCGCATGCGCGGGTCTTTGGCGTATTCCGCGTACATGTAGTCGCGTTCTTCGTCGGTGACCATTTCGAGGGTGAGCTCGTCGTGGTTGCGCAGGAAGATGCCCCATTGGCAGTTCGACGGGATCGCGGGGGTCTTGGCGAGGATTTCGGAGACGGGGTAGCGGGACTCGCGGCGGACGGCCATGAAGATGCGGGGCATGACGGGGAAGTGGAACGCCATGTGGCATTCGTCGCCGCCGGAGGGGAAGTCGCCGAAGTAGTCGACGACGTCCTCGGGCCATTGGTTCGCCTCGGCCAGCAGCACCGTGTCCGGATAGTGCGTGTCGATGTCGGCCCGCACCCGCTTCAGGAACTCATGGGTGGCGGGGAGGTTCTCGCAGTTCGTCCCCTCCACTTGGTAGAGGTAGGGGACCGCGTCGAGCCGGAACCCGTCGATGCCGAGATCGAGCCAGAACCGCAGGGCAGCCAGGATGTCCTCCTGGACGGCGGGGTTCTCGTAGTTGAGGTCGGGCTGGTGGGAGAAGAAGCGGTGCCAGTAGTACTGCTTGCGGACCGGGTCGAAGGTCCAGTTGGAGGCCTCGGTGTCGACGAAGATGATCCGGGCGTCCTGGTACTGCTTGTCGTCGTCGGCCCATACGTAGTAGTCGCCGTAGGGTCCGTCGGGGTGGGTGCGGGACTCCTGGAACCACGGGTGCTGGTCGCTGGTGTGGTTCATGACGAAGTCGATGATGACGCGCATGCCGCGCTGGTGGGCGGCGTCGACGAACTCGACGAAGTCGGCGAGGTCGCCGAACTCGGGGAGGACGGCGGTGTAGTCGGAGACGTCGTAGCCGCCGTCGCGGAGCGGTGACTTGAAGAACGGGGGCAGCCACAGGCAGTCGACGCCGAGCCATTGGAGGTAGTCGAGCTTGGCGGTCAGGCCCTTGAGGTCGCCGATGCCGTCGCCGTTGCTGTCCTGGAAGGAGCGGACCAGGACCTCGTAGAAGACGGCGCGTTTGAACCACTCGGGATCGCGGTCCTTGGCCGGGGTGTCCTCGAACGTATCCGGGACGGGCTCATTGACCATCATGCGGGGGACCCTCCGATCCGCGGTGCCGGGCCGACAGTGAGCACATGTGCACCGCCCGGACCCAGGCGCACAAAGTTGGACCTGCCCCAGTTGTAGGTCTCGCCGGTGAGTTCGTCGCGCACCGGCACGCGCGCGTCCTCGCTCAGAGCGAGTCGCGGCATGTCCAAGGACACTGTGGCTTGTTGGGTGTGGCGGGGGTCCAGGTTCGCCACGACCACCACCGTGTCGTCACCCGAACGCTTGCTGTACGCGATCACGGCGTCGTTGTCGGTCCGGTGGAAGCACAGGTTCCGCAGTTCGTGCAGGGCTCCGTGATCCCGCCTGATCCGGTTCAGCCGGGTGATCAGCGGGACGATCGTGCGGCCTTCGCGCTCGGCGGCCTCCCAGTCGCGCGGGCGCAGCTGGTACTTCTCGGAGTGCAGGTAGTCCTCGCTGCCCGCCTCGGCCGGGGTGTTCTCGCACAGCTCGAATCCGGCGTAGATCCCCCAGGCCGGCGAGAGGGTGGCGGCGAGCACCGCGCGCAGTTCGAAGGCGGGCCGGCCGCCCTGCTGGAGGTGGCCGGGAAGGATGTCGGGGGTGTTGACGAAGAAGTTGGGCCGCATGCAGGCGGCCGCCTCGCCGGACAGTTCGGTGAGGTACTCCGTCAGTTCCTGCTTGGTGTTGCGCCAGGTGAAGTACGTGTACGACTGCTGGAAGCCCACCTCGGCGAGCCGTCGCATGATCGCCGGGCGGGTGAACGCCTCGGCGAGGAAGATCACGTCGGGGTCGGTCCCGTTGATCTCCGCGATGACCTGTTCCCAGAAGACGACCGGTTTGGTGTGCGGGTTGTCGACGCGGAAGATCCGGACACCGTGGTCCATCCAGAAGCGCAGCACCCGTACGGTCTCGCGGACCAGGCCCGGCATGTCCTTGTCGAAGGCGATGGGGTAGATGTCCTGGTACTTCTTCGGCGGGTTCTCGGCGTAGGCGATCGTGCCGTCGGGGCGGTGGTGGAACCACTCGGGGTGCTTCTCCACCCAGGGGTGGTCGGGGGAGCACTGGAGGGCGAAGTCGAGGGCGATCTCCAGCTTCAGGGAGGCGGCCCGGCGGACGAAGGCGTCGAAGTCCTCGAGGGTGCCCAGGTCGGGGTGGATCGCGTCGTGGCCGCCCTCGGGGGAGCCGATGGCCCAGGGCACGCCGACGTCCTCGGGCGTGGCGGACAGGGTGTTGTCCGGTCCCTTGCGGTAGGTGGTGCCGATGGGGTGGATCGGCGGGAGGTAGACGACGTCGAAGCCCATCTCCGCGATCGCGGGAAGGCGTTCGGCGGCGGTACGGAAGGTGCCGTGCGCGGGCGGATCCAGCTGCCCGCTCTCCGAACGCGGGAAGAACTCGTACCAGGCGCCGTACAGCGCCCGCTCCCGCTCCACCAGCAGCGGCAACGGGAGGGAGCGGGTGAGCCGTTCGCGCAGGGGATGCTCCGCGAGAACGGCGTCCACCTCCGGGGCCAGGGCCGCCGCGAGCCGGTCTGCCGGAGACCGGGAGTCGTCGCGCAGGGCGTCGGCGGTGCCCAGCACCGTGTCCCGGTCGGCGGCCTCGGGTACGGAGGAGGCGGCCCGTTCGTACAGCAGGGCGCCCTCCTCCAGGACGAGGCCGACGTCGATCCCGGCCGGGATCTTGACCTCGGCGGCGCGCCGCCACCCGGTCACCGGGTCGCTCCACGCCTCCACCAGATAGGTCCACCGGCCCGCCTCCGACGGAGTGACACGGGCACCCCAGCGGTCGGTTCCCGGGGCGAGTTCACGCATCGGCGTCCACGGGCCGGGGCGGCCGTCCGGATCACGCAGGACGACATTGGCGCCGACCACGTCGTGGCCCTCGCCGAAGACGGTGGCGGTGACCTGGAAGGTCTCGCCGACGACCGCTTTCGCGGGCCGTCTGCCGCATTCCACGACCGGCCGCACATCCATGACGGGGATACGGCCGGTGTCCGTGCTCGCGTCCATGCGTTTCGCCTCCGCGGTTCTGGGCCCGACTCGTCGTTGCCGCCAAAGGCCCTTTCGTTGCGGTCCTCGGGACCGTCGTTCAGATCCGTTCGGATCCCTGCCGGAGCGTCCTGTCCGTTCAGATCCGTGCCGGAACGTCCTGCAGATAGACCTCGGCGGCGTTCGCCGCCTCCCGCGCGCACCGCTTCCCCATCAGGACGCACAGGGTGTATCCGGTGTTCTCGAAGTTCCCCCGCACCACGTGGTCGGTGGGAGTCGCGAGAAGCAGGCGTTCCCACGCCCGGTAGCGCTCCAGATGCCTGGCGACCTCGGCTTTGGCAGGCAGCAGCATCACGCTGGTCACCTTCCCGATCTCTCGACCGCGGACGGCTCGCCTGGCCGGCGAGTGAGGGCCGTACGCGAAGGGGAGCCGACCCGTCACGGACCGACACCCTCACTCATGGTGCCTGTACCGCGACCGAGCGTCTTGTTGGTTCTTCAACAACATTGAGGGAGCCCTCGTGTTGCACGAATGGAGTAGCCCTCTCACTCTGGAGGTGACTCAGGAGCGATCAGTGCTCACGCTTCGTACTCGGGGCTCGGTCCCGCAGGGGGCGAGGAGGAGCGAGGGCACCGCCGGTGAGGAGCGAACGACGATGAAAGCCGCAGTTCCCTGCTACTACCACCTCGACGTGGAGCTCAGCCCGGAAAAGGTCGGACAGGTCAAGCGCATCGTGGCCGCCCACCTCCGGTACTGGAACCTGGAGAATCTCGTCGAGTCCGTCTGCCACTGTGCGGAAGCGCTGCTCCGCACCATCGAGCAGCACTCCGCGGACAAGAACACGACCATCGAGATGTGGTGGAACGGTCAGCACCTCATCGCCGCCGTCTCGGACAACAGCCTGGACATCCGCCCGCACAAGGAGCCGCAGGGATGTCTCGCCCAGATCGCCGCCCTGAGCGACGGCTGGGGCTGCTGTGCCACGGACGTCGGCGGCAAGATCATCTGGTTCTCCTGGAGGGCCCGCGCCGCCGAACACGCCCCGCTGGACCCGCCCGTGCCCGCGCCCAGCCTGCGCGAGGCGCGCCGGACGCCCCGGTACACGGTGCTGCCGGAACCCGTGCTCGCCGGGTCCCGCGACGAGAGCGAGGCGGTGCCCGCCCGCGGGTGATCCCGTCAGGACACGCGCCCGTGATCCTCGTACGGTGATCACGTGCACATCTGGAACGGGCGCCCCTTCCCGCTGGGGGCGACATACGACGGCGAAGGAACCAACTTCGCCCTGTTCACCGAAGTCGCCGAGCGCGTCGATCTCGTTCTGATCGACGCGCTCGGCGACGTCCGGACGGTCCCGCTCACCGAGGTCGACGGCTTCGTGTGGCACTGCTATCTCCCGGGCGTCGGCCCCGGGCAGCGCTACGGCTACCGGGTACACGGTCCCTGGGACCCGGCGGCCGGTCACCGGTGCAATCCGGCGAAACTGCTGCTCGACCCCTACGCCACGGCCGTCGACGGGCAGGCCGACAACGACCCCTCCCTCTTCGAGCGCGACCCGGGCGGACCTTCCTCGGCCGACAGCGCGGGGCACACCCTGCTCGGCGTGGTCACCGATCCCGCCTTCGACTGGGGTGACGACCGGCCGCCGCTGCGCCCCTACGCCGAGACGGTGATCTACGAGGCCCATGTGCGCGGTCTGACCCGTACGCACCCGGAGGTGCCCGCCGAACTCCGCGGCACCTACGCGGGCCTCGCCCACCCCGCGGTCCTCGGGCATCTGACGTCGCTCGGGGTGACGGCGGTCGAGCTGATGCCCGTGCACCAGTTCGTCCAGGACGGCTTCCTGCGTGACCGGGGCCTGTCGAACCACTGGGGCTACAACACGATCGGCTTCTTCGCGCCGCACAACGCGTACGCGGCCCACGGGACGCGGGGTGAGCAGGTCGCCGAGTTCAAGTCGATGGTCAAGGCGCTGCACGCGGCCGGCCTCGAAGTGATCCTCGACGTCGTCTACAACCACACCGCCGAAGGCAACGAGAACGGCCCCACGCTCTCCTTCCGCGGTATCGACAACGCCTCCTACTACCGCCTGGTGGAAGGCGATCCGGCGCACTACTACGACACCACCGGCACTGGGAACAGCCTGCTGATGCGGCACCCCAACGTGCTCCAGCTGATCATGGACTCGCTGCGGTACTGGGTCACCGAGATGCACGTCGACGGGTTCCGCTTCGACCTCGCGGCCACCCTGGCCCGCCAGTTCCACGAGGTGGACCGGCTCTCGGCCTTCTTCGACCTCATCCAGCAGGACCCGGTGGTCGGCCGCGTCAAACTCATCGCCGAGCCCTGGGACGTGGGCGACGGCGGCTACCAGGTCGGCAACTTCCCGCCCCTGTGGTCGGAGTGGAACGGCAAGTACCGTGATTCCGTACGGGACTTCTGGCGCTCCGGTGATCACACCCTCGCCGAGTTCGCCTCCCGGCTGACCGGCTCCTCCGACCTCTACCAGCACGACCGCAGACGACCGCGCGCCAGCATCAACTTCGTCACCGCGCACGACGGATTCACCCTGCGCGACCTCGTCTCCTACAACGACAAGCACAACGAGGCCAACGGAGAGGACAACCGGGACGGCGAGAGCGTCAACCGGTCCTGGAACTGCGGGGCGGAAGGCGCCACCGACGACGAGGGAGTACTGGAACTGCGCGCTCGCCAGCAGCGCAACTTCCTCGCCACCCTGCTGCTTTCCCAGGGCATCCCGATGCTCTCCCACGGCGACGAACTGGGCCGCACCCAGCGGGGCAACAACAACGCCTACTGCCAGGACAACGACGTCTCCTGGATCGACTGGCGACCGAGCGACGAGCAGCGCGAACTCCTGGAGTTCACCCGGGGTGTCGTCGCGCTGCGCGCCGCCCATCCCGTACTGCGCCGCCGGCGTTTCTTCCTCGGCGACACCACCACGCACGAACACCAGCCCCTGCCCGACCTGGTGTGGCTGCGCCCGGACGCCGTGGAGATGACGGACGACGACTGGAGGCGCCCCTGCGCCCACGCGGTCGCGGTCTTCCTCAACGGCGACGCGATCGCCGAGCCCGACCCCTACGGCGCCCCCGTGCTCGACGACTCCTTCCTCCTGCTGCTCAACAGCTACTGGGAGCCGGTCGTCTTCCGCCTCCCCGGCACGACGTACGGCGAGCGGTGGACGGCGCGGATCGACACGGCCGATCCCCAGGGCGTCCCGGACGAGTCGGAACGCAAGGCCGACACGGACATCCGGGTCGAGCCCCGCAGCCTCGTCCTGCTGTCCAGGCCGCACCGAAACGGCCCTGCCGGTAAGTGAGTTCACCGGCGCCGCACCCTCCAGGGCGCCGCGTGCCAGAATTGTGCCGTGGATCGGGGGATGCTCGAAAGAGATCTTGAGCTTGCCCGACTGGCTGCCGCGGCGCGGGAGGCGGCCGACGGCGCCGGGTCCGTGGTGCTCGTCTTCGGTGAGGCCGGCATCGGCAAGTCCAGCCTGGTCAAGGCCCTGCCCAAGGTGCTGCCCGGTGAGGCGCGCGTTCTTCTCGGGGAGTGCGACGACCTCGCGACGCGACGCCCGCTCGGACCGTTCCGCGACCTCGTCGGCGGTGTCGGCGCGGAACTGGCCAGGGCGCTCACCGAGGGTGGTGACCGTCATCGGGTGTACGACGCACTGCGCGCCGAGCTGAGAACGGCGCCGCATCCTGTCGTACTCGTCGTCGAGGACGTGCACTGGGCCGACGAGGCGTCGTTGGACGCCCTGCGCTTCCTCGTCCGCCGGGTGGAGCGGCTCCCGGCGGTGCTCGTCCTGACGTACCGCGACGACGAGCTGGACCGCGAACACCCGCTGCGCCATCTGCTCGGCCAGGTGTCCCGGGCCGAGCGCGTGCACCGGCTGCCGCTCGAGCGGCTCTCCGCGGCGGCGGTCCACCGGCTGAGCGCGGCCAGCGAACTGGATCCCGCCGAGGTGTACGACGTCACCTCGGGCAACCCGTTCTTCGTCGCCGAGGTGGTGGCCGCCGGGGGCACCGGGGGAGTGCCACCGACGGTCGTCGACGCCGTGCTGGCCCGGCTCCGGGGACTGGACGACGGCACGCGGGACGCGCTGGAGCAGCTGGCGGTGGTGCCGTCCGCCGTCGAACGCCCCTTGGCCGACGTGCTGTTGCCGGACGGGATGGCCGCTCTGGCAGCCGCCGAACAACGCGGCCTTCTCGTTGTCACCCCTCAACGGACTTATTTCCGACACGAGTTGATACGCCGTGCGGTAGTCGACTCGCTGCCCGCCTCTCGACGGATCGAACTCAACCGGGAGGTGCTCGCCGTGCTCGTCGCCACGCCGGGCTCCGATGCCTCCCGGATCGTCCACCACGCGGCGGAGGCGGGCGACGCCGAGGCCGTCGCACGCTACGGTCCGGGTGCCGCCGATGACGCCTCCCGAGCGGGCGCCCACCGCGAGGCGGCCGCCCATCTGCGGCTCGTGCTGGAACGGAGCGAGCTCTTCGGACCGGCCGAACGGGCCGCTCTCCTGGAGCGGTACGCCATCGAGAGCTACACCGTCGCGGACTCCGCGGCCGCCCTGCGCGCCGAACGGGAGGCGGTCGCCCTGCGCAGGTCGCTCGGGGACGCCCGGGCGCTCGGCGCCGACCTGCGCTGGCTCTCGCGCATCCACTGGTGGGCCGGGGACGCCGGGGAGGCGCGTGCCGCCGCGCGGGAGGCCATCAGCGTCCTGGAGGACGCGGGCGACGACCGGCTCCTGGCACTCGCCCTCAGCAACACCTCCCAGCTGCACATGCTGTCCGACCGGCACACGCAGGCCGTCGCCTTCGGCGAGCGCGCCATCGAACTCGCCCGCCGGGCCGAGGACGTGGAGATCCTCGCCCACGCCCTCAACAACGTCGGCACCGCCCGCTGGCGGGCCGGAGACCCGCTGGGCCGGGCCCAGTTGGAGGAAAGCCTCAAGGTGGCCCTCGGGGCCGGCGAGGTCGAGCACGCCTGCCGGGCGTACGCCAACATCATCTGGTCCCTGCTGGAGAACCTCGAGTACGCCGAGGCGGACCGCTTCCTCGCCCCGGCCATGGAACTGGCCGACCGCGCCGAACACCTAGGCTTCCTCAGCTACCTGAACGTCGAGCTGGCGCTGCGCCGCTTCGCCGCCGGTTCATGGGAGGAGGCCGAGAAGTACGCCGAGCTGGGCGCTCACGACTTCGTGCCCGCCCGCTGCCCCGCGCTGACCGTGCTGGCCCGGGTGCGGGTGCGCCGCGGCACCGGTGGCGCGGACGAACTGCTCGCGCAGGCCGGGGAGATCGCCGAGCGTAGCCGGGAGCTCCAGCGCACCGCTCCGGTGGCGGCGGCCCGGGCCGAGTCGGCCTGGCTGCGCGGTGAACCCGGCGCCGTCGTCGAGGCGGCCGGGCCGGTGTTCGAGGAGGCCTGCCGGCTGTCCGCGGTCACCTATCGCGCAGAACTGGGCTATTGGCTCACCAAGGCAGGGCAGTCCGTTCCCGCGGACTCGTCCGGCCATCCGTACGCGCTCCAGGCCGCGGGCGGCCTGCGGGCGGCGGCACTTGCCTGGAAGGCCGCCGGGTGCCCGTACGAGCATGCCGCCGCGCTCGCCGAGAGCCCCGACCCGGACGACAAGCTCGCGGCCCTCGCCGTGCTGGACGCCCTCGGTGCGGGGCCGCTCGCCCGGCTGGTCCGCGCGGAGCTGCGGGCGCTGGGGCTGCGCCGGATACCGCGCGGCCCGCTCGCGGTGACCCGGGAGAACCCCGCCGGTCTCACCGAACGGCAGGTCCAGGTCATCCGGCTGCTGGCACAGGGGCTGACCAATGGCGAGATCGCCGAACGGCTGGTCGTCTCGGTGCGCACGGTCGACCACCATGTCTCGGCCGTCCTCGACAAGCTCGGCGTGCCCACCCGCCGGCAGGCCGCCGTCCGTGCCGGGGAGCTGGGTCTGCTGCCCGGCCGTGAGGCGTAGGCGGACACGTGGGCGGAAACCTAGGCAGTCCGGGTCGCCGAGCTGGGTGACGGACACGGATGTAGGCTGGTGCTGAATCGGGCTAGAACGGGCACATCGGACCCATCGGAGGGGACCGGCCAAGGGCCCGCACACCGGAACCTGGAGCGGTCGCCAGATACGGGGATGCACATGTCCATCTCACCGGTACAAGCGGCACGTCAGGAACTGTCCGGGTTCAAGGGGCAGCTGATCGGCCCGGAGGACTCCGGGTACGACGAGGCCCGTACCGTCTACAACGCCATGATCGATCGGCGGCCCGCCCTGGTGGCGCTCTGCGCCGATCCGGAGGACGTCGCCCTGGTCGTCGGCTTCGCCCGCGACCACGGTCTCCCGCTCGCTGTGCGCGGCGGCGGCCACCACGGGGCCGGCCTGAGCGTCTGCGACGACGGTGTGGTCCTCGACCTCTCCCTTCTCAAGGACATCGAGGTCGATCCGGCCGCCCGCACGGTCCGCGTCGGCGGCGGCTGTCTCCTGGGCGAGGTCGACCGCGCCACCCACGAGCACGGCCTGGCCACACCGAGCGGCATCATCTCCACCACGGGGGTCGGCGGCATCACCCTCGGCGGCGGCCTCGGTCATCTCACCCGCAAGTGCGGGCTGGCCATCGACAACCTGCTGGAGGCCGAACTGGTCCTGGCGAACGGTGAACGCGTACGGGCCAACGCCGACGAGAACACCGATCTCTACTGGGCGATCCGCGGCGGTGGCGGCAACTTCGGTGTCGTCACCTCGTTCGTGTTCCGGCTGCACGAGGTGAGCACGGTCGTCGCGGGGCCCACCTTCTGGCCCGTCGAACTCGGCGCCGAAGTGCTGGCCGCCTACCGCGACTTCATCCTGCACGCGCCTCGCGAGCTGGGCGGCTTCTTCCTCTTCGGCTCGGTCCCGCCGGGACCGCCGTTCCCGGAAGAGATCCACTTGCAGAAGGTCTGCGGTGTGGTGTGGTGCCGTATCGGCGACGACACGGACGCGGCGGCCAGGGACATGGCACCGCTGCTCGACGCCCTGCCCGCGCCGCTGCTGCACGGCCCCGCGCCGATGCCGCATCCCGCGATCCAGTCCGCGTTCGACGGCGTCTACCCGCCCGGCGACCAGTGGTACTGGCGAGCGGACTTCGTGGACGAGATCCCCGGTGAGGCCGTCGACCTGCACGCCAAGTTCGGTGCCGAGCTGCCGACCTGGAAGTCGACGATGCACATGTATCCCATCGACGGCGCCGTCCACGACCACGCTCCGACGGACACCGCCTGGAGCTATCGCGACTCCAACTGGGCCTCGGTCTTCGCCGGTGTGGACTCCGACCCGGCCAACGCCGACGTCATCAAGCGGTGGAGCGTCGACTACTCCGACGCGCTCCACCCGTACTCCGCGGGCGGCGCGTACGTCAACATGATGATGGACCAGGGCCAGGAGAGCGTCCGGGCCAGCTATCGCGACAACTACGCCCGCCTGGCACGGGTGAAGGCCGACCGTGACCCGGCCAACCTGTTCCGCCTCAACCAGAACATCGAGCCGGCGTCATCCGGCTGAGGGACGGGGCGGGTCCGTTCACGGCTTGCGGGCCACGCCTCCGTGGACGTCCGTGGGCTCGGGCGAGGTACCGGGCTCCGGACGCCACAGCGGGCAGGACACGATGCCGGGCTCGACCAATTCGAGGCCCTCGTAGTACGCGCCGATCTGGTCGGGGCTGCGCAGCACGTAGGGGATCGCGCCCGTGTCGTCGTAGCCCTGCTGGGCCTCCTTGAGCGCCGCGTCGGTGTCCGTGCTGTCGTAGTGCACGAAGTAGCTGCCCGGGGGCAGGGCCCCCTGGAGTCGCCGGACGATCGACTTGGCCTCCTCGTAGTCCTGGATGTGGCCGAGGATGCCCATGAGCATCAGGGCGACGGGCCGCGAGAAGTCGAGAATCCGGGACGCCGTCTCGATGATCTTCTCGGGCTCGTGCAGATCCGCGTCGATGTAGTCCGTGACGCCCTCGGGAGTGCTCGTCAGCAGCGCCTGGGCGTGGCGCAGCACCAGCGGGTCGTTGTCCACGTAGACGATGCGGGACTCGGGTGCCACGCGCTGGGCGACCTGGTGGGTGTTGTCGTACGTGGGCAGACCGGTGCCGATGTCGAGGAACTGGCGGATGCCGAGCTCGCCGGCCACGAAGGTGACGGTACGGATCAGGTAGTCGCGCGAGGCCCGGGCCATGGTCTCGATGTTCGGGGCGACTTCGCGGTAGGCGTCACCGGCCACCCGGTCCACCTCGTAGTTGTCCTTCCCGCCCATCCAGTAGTTCCAGATGCGGGCGGAGTGCGGGACCGTGGTGTCGATCTTGGACAACGCGTCCTGGTCGGGGGCGGGTCGGCCGTCTGCCATGAGAGTTCTCCCTGCCGTGCGTCACGCGGTCGGATCTCTAACCTATCGTCAACATACGTACACATAAGCCGAGTTGCTGGATCGTCGAGATCGGAGCCGGGAGGGGGCGGTCCGGTTCCGCGGTGTCGAGGGTGATGACGGGGATGTGCTGGGCCAGGGTGCGCAGCACGCGTTCGTAGGCGGCGACCGCCTCGGTGTCGTCCGTCGCGCCCGTCACATGGACCAGCGCGCCCTCGCGTTCGGCCACCGCCTCCGCGAAGTCGAGCGCCTGGATCCAGGTCACCCGCGACCGTCCGCGGCGCAGCGGTCCGTAGACCAGCTCGTGGACGAGCCCGCCGTCGACGGCCAACCGGCCCGGCGCGGAAAGGAGTTCGCGGTACGGCTGGGTGGGATCCACGTGATGGAGGGGCTCGCAGGAGCGGCGGATCATGAACTGATGACGGGTCAGCTCGGCGAGCAGGGCGCTTCTGTCGAGACCGTCGGGGCCCTCCACGACGAGGGTCCGGCACCGCGTGAGGGCCGTGTGGAGGATCATGCCCGTACCTCCTCCCTCCGGGACGACCGGCCTGCCCAGTGTGGGGGGACAACCCGCACGGCGGGAGTGTGCGTGCGGGTTGTCCGGCTGTTGGGGCGTAGTGGCGCCCGCGCGGGAGTCGCGGCGCCTCCTGCGTTCAGGCGATCAGGAAGTCCGCCTGCCCGGATTTGGCGCCCTCGATGAACGCGATCATCTCCTCGCGGGAGTAGACCAGCGCGGGCCCCTCGGGGTCTCGTGACTGGCGGAGGGCGACGCTCCCGTCGGGAAGCCGTTTGGCCTCGACGCAACTTCCGCCGTTGGTGCCGCTCCAGGGCTTGTGCCAGCCCTCGGTTCCCAGATCGACCGCGGACGTGCCGCTGTGCACGGATCCCATGGATCACAACTCCTTACGCAGTTCACCCAGGATGGCCCTGGTCCGAGCGACCGGCTCCGCCTGCACGGACATCCGGTCCAGTACTTCGAGATAGCTGACGACGTCGTCGGGCCGGTCGACGTAGACCGCGCCGACCAGGCTCTCCGTGTAGACGATGTCGGGGAGTTCGGAGAAGCCGAAGCGGAAGTGGTGGAACGGGCCGAACGCGCCCGGATGGGCGCCCACGCCGAAGCGCATGATCTGGATCCGGACCTTCGGCATGTCCAGGACCTCGTTCAGCCGGTCGAACTGGGCCCGCATCACCGCGGGCCCGCCCACCGGCCGGCGCAGCACCGTCTCGTCCAGGATCGCCCAGACGGCCGGTGCCTCCGATTTGGCGAGCAGGTCCTGACGCTTCACCCGCAGAGCGACGCGGCGCGCGACGTCGTCCTCCGACTCGTTGGGAAAGCCGACGCGCATCAGCGCGGTGGCGTAGTCGTGGGTCTGCAACAGGCCCGGAACGTAGTGGGGTTCGTAGAGGCGGATGACGCTGGCTTCGCTCTCCAGGCTCACGTAGGCGCTGAACCACTCCGGCAGGACATCGCGGTACTTGTACCACCAGCCCGGCTGATTGGCCTCCCTGGCCAAGGCGAGGAAGTCGTCGACCTCCGTCGCCGGGACGCCATAGGCGCGGAGCAACTCCCTGACGTACGGGATGCGGAGTCCGACCTCGGCCTTCTCGATCCTGCGGACCGTCAGAGGCGTGACCTCGATGGCGCGTGCCGCCTCCTCGAAGGACACTCCCGCCCGTTCCCGCAGGTGCCTCAGCCGTTTCCCGAGAACCATCCGCAGGACGGTCGGCGCGCTGCCGCCAGAGCGGTTCTCGCTCACGTCCTACCTCCCGGTAACGGCCGTCACAGCGTGCAGTGTGCCACGCGGTGGATGACAGTGACAGAGCGTCGCGGTTCGTTCTGAAATTATCAGAACGCAGGTTGCACGGGGAGTCCGCGAGCGACCATAGTGATCGAGTGACCTGTCGCACATTCGGCGACGATCACGCCTAACTGTGCTCGTTCGTACCGGAGTTGATGTCTCGGCAGGTATGGGTCAGGGCGCAGCCGCACGATGATGTGAGGCGATTCGGGGATGGCCACCGTGACCGACGGGCAAGCGAGGAACACCGGCAAAACCCCCGGCGAGGGCAATCGGGTCCTGGCCGCCGCACTCAAGGAAGCCGGTTGCTCCTACGCCTCCCTCGCGCTGCGGGTCAATGAGCTGGGGCGCCGCCAGGGCGCGGATTCCCACTATGACAAGGCGTCGGTCACCCGCTGGCTCCAGGGCCAGCAACCGCGGGGCAGTACACCGGAGTTGATCGCCACCGTGTTGTCCGAGCGGCTCGGCCGCGCGGTGTCTCCCGCGGACCTCGGTTTCCACTCCGAACACCAGCGCCCGGTCACGAGCAGGGCGCTCGTCTACGGCGAGGATGTCGCGGAGACCCTTCACACCCTGGCGGAACTGGGCTCCACCGACATCTCCCGCCGCAGCCTCCTCGGCGCGGTCCCCTTCGTCGCGGCGGCCCTGACGAACCCGCAACGCGAGTGGCTGCTCTGGCTGTTGGAGCATCAGGACGCGGTGTCCTCCAGCCTGGCCGTGAGCGGCGGCCCGGTCGAGCAGGTGCACGCGATGATCGCCGTGTTCGACCAGATGGACAACCACTACGGAGGCGGCGGAGTCCGCACCAGCATCGTGCACTACCTGTCCACCGAGGTCGTCCCCATGCTCCAGCAGCGCGGCACACCGGCCCGGCAGCGCCGCCAGCTGTTCGCGGCCGCCGCGCGGCTCGCCGCGATGGCAGGCTGGAGCTCGTACGACGCGGGGGAGTACGGCCTCGCCCAGCGCTACATGACACAGGGGCTGCGGCTCTGCGCCGAGGGCCGTGACCGGGTGCTGGGCGGCCAGATCCTCGCGGGGCTCTCCCACCTCGCCACCAACCTCGGGCGCCCCGACGAGGGCGTGGCACTGGCACGCGCCGGAATCGTCACCGCGCAGGGGGCCGGCAGCCCCCTCGGGCTGATGCGGCTGTACGCCATGTCGGCGCGCGGACACGCCGCGCAGGGCCGCCCCGACGACGCCTCCGAGGCGCTGCGGCTGGCGGAGCGGCAGCTGGAGGCGAGCAAGGGGGCCGCGCAGGAGTCGGTGTGGGTCCGCTATCTCGACAGCCACTACCTCCAGGCCGAGTCCGCCCTGTGCTTCCGCGACCTGGGGCTCGCCCGTCAGGCCGAGCGCACGGCGAGCGAGTCGCTCGGCTCGGGCGCCGACCGGCGCAGGCGCCAGGCCATCAGCCGCTCCGTACTGGCGACCGCGCACCTCCAGCAGGACCGCCTGGACGAGGCGGTGGGCACCGCGACGCTTGCTCTCGAAACCCTCGGTGCCGTCCACAGCGAACGCTCCGTCCAGGCCCTGCGCGATTTCCGCAGGCGTCTCGAACCCCGTCGCGGCGAGCCGGTCGTGCAGGAATTCGAGCGCAGGTCCCGCGGTGTCCTCGGGACGGCGGCATGAGCGGCGGGGGAGTCGCCGACGGGGCGGGCGCCGTGTCATGACCGGGAGCGGCGCCGCCGATCCGCCGCGGGGCTCAGTACCCGTCGGGGGAAGGGGCGTTCTGGGCCCGGTCGACCGGGAGGTGCGCGCCGGAGATCCCGCTCGACCAGTCCGACAGCAGGAACGCCACGACCCGGGCGACCTCCTGCGGCGCGACCGGCGCACCGCCCGGCAGCTCCGCGGCCACGAAGCGGGCGAAGGCCTCGGGTTCCTCCCGGCGCATCCGGTCCCAGCGCCTGCCGGGGATCAGCATGGAACCGGGGGAGACCGCGTTCACGCGGATCCCGTCCGGCCCGAGCTCGCGGGCCAGCGACGCGGCCAGTTGGATCTGCGCGGACTTCGCGACCGAGTACTGCGCGGGCGGGCCCGGCTTCCAGCCGGAGATCGAGGAGATCACCACGACGGAGCCGCCGCCCGCAGCCCGCAGATGCGGGACCGCGGCCCGCACCAGCCGCGCCGCGTGAGCGACGTTCACCGCCCAGGTGGCCGCCCAGTCCTCGGTGGTGGCCTGCTCGAAGGCGCCTCCGCGCGAACCGCCCGTGCAGGCGACCACGCCGTCCAGGCCGCCGAAACGATTCGTCGTGTCCGTGACGAATTCCTCCAGCCGTCCGGGCCCGGTGACATCGAGGGGCCGGGTGAACAGACCGGGGCTCGTCGCGGCGGCCAGCGTTTCCAGATCGCGCGCGGTCCGGGCGCAGGTGGCCACCCGTACGCCCTCGGCGCACAGCAGCCGCACGATCTGCTCGCCGAGTCCGCGTGTACCGCCGGTGACCAGCACGCGTTTTCCGCGCAGCCCGGGCCAGCCGGTGTCACCGTCAAGGGGTGCCGTCGCCGGGCCCCCGCTCCCGTTCCTCACAAGATCGAACATACATCCCACACCACTACGTGCCTGCAACCGGACAACCCGAATACCCCCTGGTCGCCGAGGCAGTCCGACCTGTTGGCTGCACGGGCAGCCACCGAGACAGCCTCCCCACGCGCTGCACCCGAAGGAGGACCGATGACGGCATCCAGGGCACAGCGCCGCGGGCCGTGGCCCTCACCGGACCCCGGGATTTCGGTGTCGCGGCACGAGACGGGGGCGGCGGAGCAGGGGGTGCGCACGGCGGGCGGCCACGCGGGTCCCGCCCGGCCCGCCGATGCGACCGGAACCACGGCACCGACATCGTCCGCGCCACCCGCTTCTCCAGCGACTTCTCCGCCGTCCTCGGCCCCCGGCCGTCATGGGGGTTCCGCGCAGTCCGAGACCCCGGGCCGTGCCGCGGTTCCCGGGTCGCCCGGAGTCTCCGCCTTTCCGGCAGGTTCCGTGCCGCCCCAGGAACCCGACCGTCCCGCGGGCTCCGCGTCGACCGAGGCCTCGGTCCTTCCCGCCGGCCGCGCTCCGTCCCCGGCCGCCGGCCGCGCCGCGGGTTCCGTACCGCACGCGGCCCCCGCCCTGCCCGTGGATCCCACGCCCTCCGCCACCACCGTGCCTCTGGCCGCCCCCGCGATCCGGGTACCCGGGTCCCACTTGGCGCGCACCACCGTCCCGGCCCACCCCTCGCGGGCGTCCGGAGTACGGGACCTGGTCGCCGGGCACCTCAGACGCCTGCGGCTGCCCGCCGAGTGCGTCGACGACGCGGTTCTCGCGACCGACGAGCTCTTCGTCAACGCCCTCGAGCACGGCAGCCCGGACCGCGGCGACACCGTCACCGTCACCGTCGAGTGCGGCCCGCGCGAGCTGCGGGTGTCCGTCGCCGACCGTTCGTCCGCCCTGCCCGGAGCGCGTACGGCCGCCGGGGCCGAGGAATCGGGACGAGGACTGGCGATCGTCGCCGCGCTGACCGACGACTGGGGCGTCGCTCCGGCCGACCCGGGCACCAGGGGCAAGAAGGTGTGGTTCTCGATGGTGCTCCAGGGGGAGCCATGAAGGTCTCCCCGGGACACCTGGCCAGGGAGGCCGAGGCGCACCCCGGGGGCCGCGGTGCCGCGCCGATGGTCCCGGGACTCGCGACGGCCCTCGCGGCGGAGCTGGTCCGCCGGGCCGACCAGGAGCGGAGCCTGATGCGACAGGCGCGCGATCATCCCGCCGGACCATGGCGAGACACTCTCGCCGCGTGCCGCGCGGGCAACGCCGAAGCGCTCGGGACGATCGTCCGACGGCACGGCTGGCCGACCGTCGACCGGGTCGGCGCACCCGCCTCGACGGCGGCCCTGATGATCCTGCTGCACGCGCCCGACCTCTCCCTGCAGCTGAGCTGCCGTGACCTGATCGCCCAGGCCGCGGCCGACGGGCGCTGCCCCGCCGTGCACCACGCCTACATCGCCGACCACTGCGCCGTGGAACTGGGCCGGCCGCAGTTCTACGGCACGCGCGTCGATCCCGTCACCCTGCGCCCGTACCCCGTCCGCCTGTCGGGGACCGTCGACGAGCGCCGTCGTGATGTCGGCCTGGGTCCCCTGGACGAACAGCTGCGGCTCCTGCGCGACGACGCCTGACACGTATGGGGAACGTGATGTACAGCACGCGCGGAAATGCCCCTTACGGGCCCGCGGGAAGGTTCTGGCTGGGCACGGCTTGATCGCCGATCAAGAAAGGGGAAATCCCTGGCCACGGCACGTTCGGCGCATTTGACACTTCGTTGAGAGCACAGATAGGAACAACTCTCTGAAGTGGAGAGGTGAACTGTGCGCGAGCCGAACGTGGTCGGGGACTGGCAGGAGTACGACGAGCAGGCCGGCCTGCGTGTCCGCGTCCATGGTGTGGAAAAGGCGGAGCCCCCGCGGGGACGCGACGACGCCGCCGACGAACTCACCTACTTCAGATTTCGGGTGACCGTCGAGAACCGCGCCACCGAGCATTTCGGCATCCACCTCGAAGACGGCCAGATCGATATCCGCGTCGGCGCCGACGGCGAGAGCGCCTTCCTCGACTGGCGGAACTCGCAGTTCATCGAGGGCTTCGACATCTACCCCCTGCGCCGGGCCACGGCGGTCCTCTTCGCCGCGGGCCCCGACGCCGTCCTGCACCGGATGGACATCCAGATCCAGCTGAAGGTCGACGACGAGTGGACCGAGCGCTACCTCTGGGCGGGCGGCGTCGAGAACGACGCGGCCGTCGATGCGGGCACGCGTCCCGACCCGGCCAGGGACAGCCTCGCCTGCCAGGTGAGCAACTTCCTCAGGCGCGAGGCGGAGTCCTGAACCCGCCGGCCTGAGCAGCGCCGGGCAGGACGTCGGGCGGTACCTTCCCGTCCCGCCTCCTGAACCGCCCGAAGGGTGGCGGGGTGGGCGAACGGTGCTTTTCGCCTCCGCGGGCTAAGGTCGGCAGGTGAGTCGAACCGAAGCGCGCTCCGAGGGAGCGGGTCCGTTCACGACCCGCCTGACCTGGCGCCTCGTGGACGGGCGCACCGCGGTCTGGGAATCGCGCCTGGCCCGCAAGCGTGGCCTTCTCACGGTGCGCGCCCCGGGTGAACCGGAGGCCCGCTCCCGACGGGCCGACACCGTGTCGATCGGCCGGCTGCGCAGACTGAACGCCATCGCCGCGGCCGCGTTCACGGTCGGCGGGTTTCTCTTCGCCCTCGGGGCCGGGGTCGTCCAGTTCGGCTCGAGCGGTTTGACGGGAGCCTGGATCTACTTCGCGGGCGGCCTGTTCTTCAACACCGGGGGCTACGCCTCCCTGCTTCAGGCGGTCAACGCTCCGCGCCAGGACAGCGAGTCCGGCTCACTGGCCGGCCGGCGCTGGCGGTGGTGGAGCTACGAGCCCGGCCGGATCGACTGGCTCAGCACCTTCGTGCTGTTCGTGGGAACGCTCGTGTTCGGCGTCAATCTGCTGGACTCGCTGCTCAAGGGGCTCTCGGCCCAGCAGGTGAACCGCCTGGTCTGGGCGCCCGACCTGGTCGGATGCGTCCTGTTCCTGGTCTCCGGCCACCTCGCGATCGTCGAGGTCTGCCACGGCCGGCCGCGGGTCCTCGCCCACGACCTCGGCTGGTGGATCGTCGCGGTCAACCAGTTCGGATCCGTGCTCTTCCTCGTCTCGGCGCTGGCCGCCTTCACGCGCCCCGAGACCGGCAGCCTCGTGAACGTCGACATCGCCAACTGGGGCACCCTCGTGGGGGCGCTGTGCTTCTCGGCCGGAGGCGTGATCCAGTTCTTCGAACGTCCCTGAGGGGTGTCTTGCGACGCGGTGCCGGGCGTTCTAGCGTTCGCCGGCCGGGTTGCCCTCGACCCACTGGATGAGCAGCTGCCGTACGTAGGGATTGCCCTCCTGGGCGGCGTGCGCCAGTCGCTCGGCGCTCGCCCGTGCCGCCCGCCAGCCCGCCGGTGTGTCCTCGGCTTGGGCGCGGTCCGCGGCGGACAGGGCGTCGGCCGCGAGGAGGCGCAGTTCCTCGGAGAGATCGTCGTGCGCGGCGGAGCGGTACGCCTCCAGGCGCAGGGCCGACAGGTCCGCGGCCGAGGGGGTGGGCTCCGTCGGCGGCTGCGCGTAGCCGCTCACCGCGATGACCACGCAGAAGGTGGCGACGTCCCGGCGGCTCTCCGACTGGCCCTTGGCGATGGCGGGGGCGAGCCATCTGGGTGCCCGCCAGTGCGAGATCGCCGTGGCGAGGGTCAGGGCGACGGCCAGCAGCGCGAAGGGAATCCAGCCACCGAGGAACCAGCCGATCGGCCCGAGCACCAGGAAACAGACGGCACTGCTCATCCATATGCGACGGCGGCCGATTCTCAGGTGTCGTGGATCCATGCGCCTCAGTGTCGCAGGGGCGTCCGGGACACGAGGAGGCGGCGGGCGATTCGCGCGGGCCCGTCGCCTTTCGGCCCGCCGCCCGGTACCGGAATGTCCGCCTCGAACGTACGGAAAGCGGCATGTCCCGCGAAACCGTGTGCCACCGGCTCAACCCCGTCCCGGCGTGCGTCTTTTGGCCATGCCCCGGGGGCCGTGGGCCGGGAGGTGCGTGTGTGTGCCATGGGGTGGCCGGACAGGGGGCGCGTCCCACGGTCCGTCACAAGGAGGGGGCCGGAGGCGCCCCAGAGGCCCGCCCGGGGCGGCAGGGACGGCACGCGCGGTGACGGTCGATGGCGGACCCGAGCCCTCGCGGTGACGGCCGCGGGCGCGGAGAACGGTGGTGGAAGGGTCTCGTGGGCGTGGTGGCAGGTGTAACGGCGTACGTCGAATGGCCGGAGATGACCCTGTCGGCCGCGACCGCCCGTACGTACGCTTTCGTCACTCCCGGCCTTCACGGCTCCTTCACAACCGGGAGCGGGCCGCGCATGGGCATTTGTCATGCGCATGTCTTAAATGAGCCGAGCTTGATCCAACGCACTGGTCTGCGACGGTTCCCCGTCCGTCCGGGAACCGCACCCCCCATTTCACGGCGGCGCCTTCGGGCTGCCGCCGGAACACCAACGCAACGGATTGGAGCACCATGGCTGGTGGGCTGCTTCTGGGTGGCGCGATCGCCGCCCTGTTCGCCACAGCGCTTCCCCTGTCGGACCCGTCCTCCGGGTTCGTCGACCCGCCCCCGGACAAGATCGTCATCAAGGTCGCCACGGTGAACGGCTCCGGCTGTCCGCAGGGAACCGCCGCGGTCGCCGTCTCCCCGGACAACACCGCCTTCACGGTGACGTACAGCCAGTACCTCGCCCAGGTCGGAGGCAACTCCGACCCCACCGCGTTCCGCAAGAACTGCCAGCTCAACCTGATCGTCCACGTCCCGCAGGGCTTCACGTACGCCATCGCCAGCGCGGACTACCGCGGCTTCGCCTCGCTCCAGCAGGGGGCCAGCAGCACGGAGAAGGCCTCGTACTACTTCCAGGGCTCCTCGAACACGGCCGCCATCACCCACCCCTTCCGTGGCCCCTTCGACGACAACTGGCAGGCCACGGACACCACGGACTGGGCCCAACTGGTCTGGGCCCCCTGCGGTGTCCAGCGCAACTTCAACATCAACACCGAACTCCGCGTCAGCGCGGGAACGTCGGCGCCCGGCAGCACGAGCTTCATGACCATGGACTCGACGGACGGTGACATCAGCACCGTCTACCACCTGGCCTGGAAGGAGTGCCCCGCCTCCTGACCGCCGCTCCACGTGCGGATCCTCGGCCGGCTCCGCCGCATCGGAGCCGGCCGAGCCGGCCGTGTCGTCCCGCGGGCAGGCTCCTAGGGCAGCAGCTTGTCGACCGCCGCGGAGCCTTCCTCCTGGAGCTTGCGCTCGGCCCAGGCGAGGTTCTGCGGAGTGACGTCGCGGCCCGCGGCGAGCACCAGGTCCTCGGCCGACACCGGGCCTTCGGTCCCGGTGTGCAGCAGCGAGTCGGGGGTCGCCCTGTCGTCGGAGGGCGTGGACGCGTCGGGCTGGCTGGTTGGCATGGTTTCTCCCTGTTCCACCGGATCTGTTCTCACGCTACGGGCATTCCGCAGACCCCGCGCGACGCACCCGGGCTGGCCTCGGCCCACGGCCCGCCGCGGCGCGCGAACCCCCGTTCGGCTCTCCTGGGATGTCGGCAACCTCTCGCTGAGGTGATGGTGGAGGGGCTCGCACCCCTGCGAATGAACGGAGCCTGGAATGCGTATTCGTCTGATGGCCGCCGCCGGACTTGCCAGCGTGGCCCTGCTGGCCACCGCCGGGACCGCCGCCGCCGACGACCCCAACCCGGTGGGCGTCGCGGTGGGCAGCCCCGGAGTCCTGTCCGGCAATGTCATCCAGATCCCCGTCGACCTCGACCTGAACGTGTGCGGCAACACGGTCAACGTGGTGGGTCTGCTGAACCCGGCGATCGGAAACGTCTGCGTGAACGACTGACGCTCGTGGTCCGCCGGGCGGAGTCTCTCCGCCCGGCGGACCCGCGTCCGGGCCCGACGGCTCACCCATCCTCCCGGGTGGGCCGCCGGGCCCGGGTGCGTCCGGGGGCGGGTGGTCCGGTCGGAGGGAGGTACGGCGCGTGAGGTGTCCGCGCCGCGCGGGGGCGGGAGGAGACGCGGGACCGGGGCGGCCACGCCTGGGGCGACGCCGGAAGCTCGGCGCCGAGTGCGGTTGCCGGCGGCGGGGCGACGGGCCGACGGGGTGGCGGGTTGACGGGGTGGCGAGGGGGCGGGTGGCCGGCGGACCGGTGGTGAGCGGGTGGGCGGATCCTCCGTACCGCGGGGCCGGTTGACGTCTGCCGGACGAGGGGTCGATGCCCGAGGGCCCTTCATTGGTCTGTACATGACCATCAGGGCGGGTCAGACTGTGCGCCGACCAGACACCCCCCCATCGAGGAGCAGACCTCATGCGCATGCGCGCTCGGCAACGTTGTCACACGGTCCTGGCCGGTCTCGTCACCTTCACCACCGCCGCCGTCCTGTCCGTGGCCACCGGCACGCCGGCCTCGGCCGCCGACACCTGGAACGAGGTGGGCACGGACCGCGCCGACCCGCTGACCGAGAGCCAGGGCCTGACCTCCGTCGAGGTCCCGGCCGGCAGCCCCAACCACTACACGGGCATCGGCACGATCCCCACCGGCGTGAGCAGCAGAGGCTGGAACCACATCGGCGACCCGGACGCCTCCTACAACGGCTACTACATCGAGCCGTACCAGAGCGACTCCGGCGGCTCGAAGATGTTCCGGGTCCAGGCACCGGGCGGCGCCTGGTCGGAGTACGTCCACGCGCTGAGTGCGGGAGAGGCACTGAACAACTCCTTCGTCACCATCACGCCGAACGGTTCGTGGATGGTGTCCGGCGAGTACGGCACGATGAACCGGCTCCTGGTGTTCCCGACCCCCGGCGTGAACCCGGCCACCTCGCCCGCCGCCAACCTCCCGCAGGCGTCCACCGTCAACCTCGACCACGCCGTACGCGACGTACAGGGCTGCGACTTCGTCACGGCGACCCGGCTGCTGTGCTCCTCCGACGACCCCGCGGGCACGCTCTTCGGCATGACCAAGCCGCTGCTCCAGATCGACCTGTCCGGCGAACCGAACAGTTCGGACGTCTCGGGCCATGTCACCGCGCTGCGTCAACTGCCGCTGCGCAGCTCCTGCTCGGGCACGTTCGAGGCGGAGGGAATCGACTACGACCGGCGCACCGGCACCCTGCGCGTGATCGTCGTGTCACCGGGATTCTGCGTGCTGACCGACAGCAAGACCTATCGCTTCACCAGGAGTTGAGAACACACTTCCTGTGGGACCCGGGCGCGTGCCCCGCCGGTGGCTCCTGAGCGACGGGTGGCGTACGCGCTCGCGGACGACAGGTCTATGGTCAGAGGCAGATTCAGAGTGATGGGGGGTGGCCGGCTGTGGTGGAGGACGAAGCCGTGATCGGCTGCACGGGGGAACTGCTCATCGGCACCCGGGGATCCGTCGGTCCCGGCGAGATCCTGGTGCGCGTGAGAGGCGGATCCGAGACCTTCCTCGCCTGGTCTCGGGAGCCCCTGCCGACGGGGGCGACCGTGTTGGTGATCGAGTCCCGGGGATGTCGTGAGGTCGACGTCATCGAGTGGGCCGATCCGTTGGACGCGCTGGACGGCGACGCCGTCGGCGCAGGCTGAGGAGGAGAAGTATGTTCGGTTATCGCGTTCCCGCTCCCGATGAGGCGATGCTGATCTCGGGTGGCAGGCGGGGACTGGGGGGCGCGCCGTTCCGGGTGGTGACGGGGCACGGCAAGTTCGTGCTGCCGATCTTCCGCAAGACCCGCTTCCTGACGCTGTCCATGTGCGAGTCCGAGGTCACCGAGACCTGTGTCACCAGGCAGGGCATCGCGCTGCACGTCCGCGCCGTGATCGCGTTCAAGGTCGGCAACGACACCGAGAGCATCATCAACGCGGGGCAGCGGTTCCTGTCAGACCAGGACCAGATGTCGATCCTGACGGGCCGGATCTTCGCGGGCCATCTGCGCTCCATCATCGGCTCGATGACGGTCGAGGAGATCGTCACCGAGCGGCAGAAGCTCGCCGCCGAGGTCCTCGACACCTCGAAGACGGAGATGGCGAAGATCGGCCTGATCGTCGACTCGCTGCAGATCCAGTCGATCGACGACGGGGACACCGGCTACATCGACGCGATGTCCGCGCCGCACAAGGCGGCCATCCAGCGTCAGGCCCAGATCGCCCAGGCGCAGGCCACGCAGGCCTCCGTCGAGGCGGAGCAGGTCGCGGCGCGCAACCAGGCCGAGTACGCCCGGCAGACCGCGATCGTGAAGGCGGAGTACTCGGCCGAGGTGGACCGGGCGCAGGCGCAGGCCGCCCAGGCCGGCCCGCTCGCCCAGGCCCACGCCCAGCAGGAGGTCCTCGCCGCGCAGACCGAACTCGCGGAGCGGGCGGCCCAGTTGCGCCAGCAGCAGCTGGTCGCCGAGATCGTCCGGCCGGCCGAGGCGGAGGCCGAGCGGATCAAGGTGCTCGCCATCGCGGACGCCGAGCGCATGAAGATCCAGGCCGAGGCGGCGGCGTCGCACGACCGGGTCGCGCTCGACCGGATGCTGATCGACCAGCTCCCCCTCATCGTCAAGGAGGCGGCGGGCGGCCTCGCGGGTGCGAACGTCAACGTGCTCAACGGCGCCGACGGCCTCGGCGAGATAGCGGCCGGCCTGGTCGCCCAGGGCCTGACCATCCTCGACTCGGTCCGCCAGAACCTGGGCGGCCAGAACTCCGAGGGCCGCGCGGAGAAGCCGAACGGCCCGCTCGAACTCCAGGGGTACACCCGTACGCCGGTCGACGGGGACGAGCCGGAGAAGGGCTCGCCGTCGGCGAACTGAGCCGAGATCCACGGTCCGTCGCGTCCGCCGTCCCTTCGGGGCGGCGGACGCCGTCGTTCGCGCACGGCACCGGCGCAACAGCACCCCCGATCGGAGCAATCGACTCGCATGTCGCTCAAGTCCCTTACACTCTGCGAAAGTTGATCGTTTGACGTGGTCGCCCCAGGAGGAGCGCATGCCCCGGACACCCTCGCGACGTACCGCACTGCAGGGCCTCGCCGTCGCCGGCGCCGCCGTCGTCGGGTTCGATCCCTTCACCCGGAGCTGGGCGGCCACCGCCACCGACCGGCCGCTCGCGGGACTCCCGCCGCTGGACGGGAGCGTGTACACCGACGACGCCTCGCGCACGGCGGCCGCCGACGACTTCGGCCACATCGTCCACCGGCGTCCGGTCGCGGTACTGCGCCCGGGCTCGGTCCGCGACATCGTCGCCATGGTCCGCTTCTGCAACAAGCACGGCATCTCCGTCGCCCCACGCGGCCAGGGCCACGCCACGCAGGGACAGGCACAGGTCGACGGCGGCCTGGTCATCGAGACCACGCCGCTCGCCTCCATCGGCCCGGTCGGGCCGCGAAGCACCACGGTCACCGTCGGCGCGGGCGCCAGGTGGAGCGAGGTCGCCCGGGCCACCCTGGCCCACGGACTCACCCCGCCCACCTTCACCGACTATCTCGAACTCTCCGTCGGCGGCACCCTGTCGGTCGGCGGCATCGGCGGCCAGACCCACCAACAGGGCGCCCAGGTCGACAACGTGAGCGAACTCCAGGTCGTCACCGGCGCGGGTGACCTCGTCCGCTGCTCCCCGACCCGCCACCGCGACCTGTTCCTCGCCGTGCTCGCCGGACTCGGCCAGTGCGCGATCATCGTCGGCGCCACCCTGCGCCTGGTCCCCGCGCCCGAGACCGTACGCCACTACCTCCTTCCGTACGACGACCTGCGCACCTTCCTCGAGGACCAGCGTCTGCTCGTGGAGGAGGGCCGTTTCGACTATGTCGAGGGCCAGGTGAACCCCGACGCCGAGGGGGCCTTCCGCGGCTATGTCCTCGAAGCCGTCGCCTACGGGCCGCCCGCCGGTCCCGCCCCCGACGACGCGGCGCTGCTCCGCGGACTGCGGCACGATCCCGCGGGCGTGCAGACGAGCGACCTCGGCTACTACGACTTCCTCGACCGGCTCGCGGCCGGGGTCGCCGCGTTGAAGGAAGCGGGCCTGTGGGCCTTCGCCCACCCCTGGCTCAACCTGCTGCTGCCGGGCCGTTCGGCGGCGGCGCTGGCCGAGTCCCTGCTGGACGACCTCACCCCGGCGGACCTCGGACCCGGCGTCGTCCTCCTGTACCCGGTGCTGCGCGAGAACCTGCACACCCCGCTGCTGCGCACCCCCGACGATCCGGTGTCGTACCTGCTGGCCGTCCTGCGCACGACCCCGCCCGACGACACCGCGACCGTCGACCGTCTCCTCGCCGCCAACCGCGCCGCCTACGACACCGTCCACGCGGCCGGCGGCACCCACTATCCGGTCGGCTCGGTCCCCTTCGGAGCGGCCGACTGGCGCGAACACTTCGGCCCCGCCTGGCGGCGGCTCGCCACGGCCCGGCACACCTACGACCCGAGAGGAATCCTGGTCCCGGGGCAGGGCATTTTCTGACGAAGCCCCGCTCCCGCCCCACGGCCCGGGCTCACCAGAGCCCGGGCTCGCTGCCCACGATCGGTACCGACGGCTTCCCGTCCACGCCCTCGGGGACATCACCGGCCAGCATGACGCGGTGCATGACCCGGGGGTGGTCGACATGGGCGGTGTCGCTCGGTGCCAGATGGATGGTGGCCCGGTTGTCCCAGAAGGCCACGCTGCCCGGCTCCCACCGGAAGCGGACCGTGTACTCGGGCCGCGTCGCCTGCTCGAGCAGCATGTCCAGGAGCGCCCGGCTCTCCGGCCGGGACACACCGAGAATCTGCTCGACGTAGTAGCCGTTGACGAACAGCACCCGCTCGCCCGTCTCCGGGTGCACCCGCACCAACGGGTGGTCGGTGGCGATCTGACGGTCCAGCAGATGCCGGGCGTACGCGTCGTCGCCCGGCCGTGACTGGTAGCCGACCCCCAGTCGGTGCTCGGCGCGCAGACCGTCGACGAAGGCGCGCACCGGAGCCGAGAGGCCCGCGTAGGCGACGGCCAGGTTCGACCACGTCGTGTCACCGCCGTACGGAGGAACGGTCTCGGCGCGCAGGACGGTCGCGGCCGGCGGATCGACCCGGGCGCCGTGGTCGCAGTGCCATCCGCGCAGCAGCGAATGGCGCCGCCGGCGCAGCCACTCCTCATGCTCCATTCCGAAGCGACCGCCCAGCTCGAGACGGTCGGCCGTCGTCTCGACCTCGGGAGCTTCCTTGGGTGACGCACTGCCGCGGGACCGGAGGCGGATCGGCTCGCCGAACCGGCGCGCGAAGGCCACGTGCGAGGTGTGATCGAGCCGCTGGCCGCGGAAGAACACCACCTTCCAGCGCAGCATCGCCGCCCGGATCGCGGCGACGGTCTCGTCGGTCAGCTCCTCCGCCAGGTCGACTCCCGTGATCTCGGCGCCGATGTGTCCGGCCGCCGGTTTCACTTCGAGACATGCGACCTGGTCCGTCATGGGGGCTCCGTTGATCGTGTCGGCTCGTCGGGTCCAGCATGACCGCTGGGCAGGGCGCCCGACAGGGCGCCTCGCGGGGAGGACGGATCGTGCGCGACGGGCTCCGCGCACGGGAAGCGCGGCGCGCACACAGGGTGTGTGCCGTGTCGCGCACTTGCCGTGTCGCACTCCCTGTTCGAGGTCACGCTCGGTGCCCAGAATGTTGCGCAGTGAACGGGGCCCGCCCTCCATCCGCATAGGGGCGGGGCCCGTTCGCCCGCGAACGGCCGCGCGGCGCGGTGCCGTGGAGGTCCTCAGTCCCGGTGCTCGCGCAGGGCGGCGAGCGCGCGGTCGGCGTGCGCGCTCATGCGCAGTTCGCTGCGGACCACCTCCAGGACGGTACGGTCCTGCGCTATGACGAAGGTGACCCGCTTCGTGGGGGCCAGCGAGAAGCCGCGCTTCACCCCGAACCGCTCCCGTACGGTGCCGTCGACATCGGACAGCAGGGGGAAACCGAGCGTGTGGCGGTCGGCGAACTCCTGCTGCCGGTCGACCGAGTCACCACTGATCCCGACCGGCCGCGCACCGGCGGCGGTGAACTCGGTGGCCAGATCGCGGAAGTGGCACGCCTCGGCGGTGCAGCCGCTGGTGAGGGCCGCGGGATAGAAGAACAGCACCACGGGCCCCTCGGCCAGCAGCTCGGACAGGCTCCGGCTCGCCCCGGTCTCGTCCGGCAGCGTGAAGTCCTCGACCTGGTCGCCGACGTTCAGCGGAGACGTCATGACCGTCCCTCCCCGGACCGCGCGACCCCACGGGCCCACAGGACGAGCGGCACCTGGAGCGGGAGCCGCGCCAGCGCCGCCGCCTTGAGCGGCGCGGGACGGTGACGCCAGTCCACGGCCATCTGGACATTGGCGGGGAAGACACCGACGAAGAAGGCGGCGGTGGCCAGCGCGGCGACCCGGCGCGTGCTAGGGAGCGCCACTCCGGCCGCCAGGGCGAGTTCGGCGACACCGCTCGCGTACGTCCAGGTCCGCGGCGCTCCCGGGAGAGCGCGCGGTGAGCGGGCGTCGTCCCGCGCGCGACAAGAGGCGACTCGACGGCTTCGGGCCCGGGGTCCCGACTTCAAGGACCTTGGACTGCCCGACACGGCCGTTGTCACGAGCCCCGAGCCGCCCGCGGGGCCGGCCCGAAGAAGAGGCGCGATTTCGGTCCGTCGGGTGAAGTCCGGTGAATGCGCGAGCATCCGGGTTTGGGAATTCGATTCACGGTCAGCCGTAGAAGTGAATCGCGTGGTCGAGCAGTGAGGACGCGAACCGCGACGGCCGGCAACGAGAAGGCCAGGGCCACGACGGAAGAGGCGAAGGGCCAGGCCGGGGAGACCGTCGCATGTGCGGTCTGCGAAGAGCGGGTGACCGCCGAGGGCAGGGCCGCGCCGTCCAAGGGCGACGCGCGGCAGGCCGAGGAAAAGACCAAAGACGTATTTCGGCAGTGGCTGCAACATTTCCACAGGGTCCGCCGCGGTATTTCGCGACGGGCCCTGTGGAATTCCGGGCAGGAGCGGAGGAACGAAGAATGTGCGGGCAGGATCAGAGGTCCGCCACCGGCACGGTGGCCGTTTCACGGCAGGTGGTCTCGACGGGGCCCGGCAGTCCCGCCGACATCCGGCAGGCGGTCAGGTACGCCCTCGCGGGGCGGTCCGGGGGCCACACGCGGGACGCGGACGCAGCCGTCGGCGACGCGCTGCTCGTCGCGTCCGAACTGGTCACCAACGCGATGCTCCACGGCGGCGGCGTCACCGCGTTCGAGGTGACGCCGACCGAGCGGGAGGTGCACCTGTCCGTGAGTGACCGAAGCGATCGACTGCCCGTGCCCGTGCGACGCGTCGACGACGCGGGCCGTCTGCGGGTCGGCGGTCACGGGTGGATGATCGTCTGCACCCTGGCCAGCGATGTCGTCATCTCGAACCTGCGGGCCGGAGGCAAGCGCATCACGGCCGTGGTGCCGCTCCCGACGAGCACGAGGGGCTGAGCGCGCGGCGCCCGCCTCGCTTCCTTCCCTTCCACGAGAGCGGGCGACGACGGCACACCGTCGCCGCCGGGGACGCGCACGCCGGTCCCACCGGCTGTCCGTCGGTGCCGGCGGCCCGATTCCGTCACGACCTCGCTCGTCCGCGCAAGGACTCAGGCCGTCAGGGCGGGCCGGGACAGGCCCGTACCCGGTGCGGCGCTCGGACCGGCCGCGGTGGTCCGCGCCGCGGCCTGGACGGGATAGGTGGTCTTCGCGGGGTCGACCAGAGGGTCACCGAGCACGATCCGGCCCGCCGCGTGCAGCGCGTCGCACTCGCCGGTGGGCAGAGCCGCATAGCAGCCGCCGCGACCTGTGGCGGAATCCAGCGGGAGCCAATAGCCGTACCGGCGACGGCCGTTCGCGTGCACGGTGAGACGGACGGAGAACCGCCGCTGCGTGATCAGACGCAGGACTTCGGCGCCTTCGGAGCTGAGCGGCGTGCGGGTGCGGGGCAGCGGCCGCAGCATGGTCACCGGCCTCCGATCGGGGCCCGCGGCGCGGCGCGCCGGTGCGAGGTCGGCGTCATGTGCATGTGGCCTTTCGACGGACGGGTGGGATCACGCATCGCCAGGGGGTGACGTTCCGGCTGATCAGCATTGTTCCGCAGGGCACTGACAACGCGGGCGGAGCGATGTTCAGCCGCGATGCGCCGATGCCTGTGCGCGGTGCGTCCGGGCGGCGAGCTGCCCCTGGACGAAGGGGTCCGTGGCGGGGTCGTACGAGCCGGCGTGGTCGGCGAGCGTGTCGGTGATCCGTTCCCACTCGTCCGCCTCCGCGCGCGCGTCGCGTGCCTGCCTCTCACCGGGAGAACCGTCCCCGGCGGCCTTCCGCGCTTCCTCGAGGGCCGCCTTCGCCTCGTGATGGTTCATTCCGGTGGCGGCGCGGCGCACCCGGTCCCACACGGCGTGCTCCCGCTCGGACGGTTCCTGCTCGGGACTCAATGCTTCACCTCGATCGTGCGACGGGACCGCTTCCTTCACCGGACCCGAGTGCCCACCTGGGCCGGAACGACACCTGCGCGTCGGCGTTCGCGGACACGGATGCCGTTCCCTCACCAGGGAAGGAAGGCGTGGATGTCCTTGCCGTCGGGCCGCACGATCACGCTCACCTGGTCGCAGAGCGCCTGGATGAGATGCCAGCCGATGCCACCCCCGCCCTGTTCGGGGCGGAAGCGGCGGGGCGCGGGCCGGGTGGTGCTGCTGTCGCGCAGCGTCACGTGCACTCCGTCGAAGGTCGGACGCAGCTGCAGCTCGAAGGGGCCGGGAGCGTACTGGATCGTGTTCGCGGCCAGTTCGGTGACCACGAGCAGGATGTCGTCCCAGTGCTCGGGCGCCGAGGGCGGTGCCGTTCGCGCGAGGGCACGCAGATAGCCGTCCGCGGCCAGCCGAGCGTCGGTCACGTTGCGCAGCTCGCCCCCGAACGCGCTGGTGAGCGTCCCGAATTCCTCGTACGACGGCTTGTGCTTCCGGCTCGGATCGATTTTCATCGCGCCCTTCGTTCGGATCTCGTCGGCGGAATGTCTCTCACTGCGTCGCGACCCGGTCACCTGGTATCCCGCGCCCGCCCAGGAGACGGCCCGGCGCTCCCGCCGGCCCGTCTATACCGGGGTGTCCTGGGAACGCCGACGGGAACGGCGTCGCGCCAGGGCGCGTCGTTCCGCTTCGCTCGTACCGCCCCAGACGCCGACGCTCTGGCCGGTGTCCAGTGCCCAGTTCAGGCACGCGTCGCGGACCGGGCAGCCCGCGCAGACGGCCTTCGCCTCCTGGATCTGCAGCACGGCGGGGCCGGTGCTGCCGATGGGGAAGAACAGATCGGGGTCGACGGTGCGGCAAGCCGCGGAATCACGCCAGTTGTCCATGCGAGCCTCCTGTGATCGAAGTGCACACGTTCTTCGGGGTTCGGTCCCCCCTCGGGTCACCCTTGATCTCCCGGATGAAACGGGTTGGGCATGCAAAGATCCCGTGGACATGGGATCGGCCGCACGGGGCGGCCGCGCCAGGTGGCGCGAAAGCGCGGCCGGTCGCCGGAACGACGTCACCCGATCGGCGCGGCGGGTCGCACCGGGTGGCAAGATGGAACTCCAGGTGAAGCCGGTTGGGTTTCGACGAATGAGCGGGTGGCCCATGGCGCACGAGTCCGGCGATGTCTGGGAGAAGTTCGCCGTCGCCTTGGCGGACATGGCACGGGATCTGCTGGCGCAGGACTCGGTGCAGGCCACCTTGGACCGGATCGTGGATCACGCGACGGTGCTGATCAACGGGTGCGACGAGGGTGGCATTCTCACGGTTCGCCGGGGGGAGGTCAGTGCGCTGGCCGCGACCAGCGATGTCGTGCGGATGGCGGACAGGATCCAGCAGGACCTGCGGGAGGGGCCGTGCTTCGACGCGGTGACCGACCGGCAGCAGGTCTATGCGATCGAGGACATGCGTCAGCCGCACGAACGGTGGTCCCGGTTCGCCCCCGAGCTGAGGAAGCTGGGCATGGGCAGCATGATGGGCTTCCTGCTGTTCACCGACGACGACGAGCTCGGTGCCCTCAATCTGTACTCGCACAGCCCGAACACGTTCGACGAGTCGGCTCGGCGCGCCGGCTGGATCCTGGCCTCGCACGCGGCCGTCGCCCTCTCCGCGGCCCGTACGCACCAGCAGCTCGGCCAGGCACTGGAGACCCGCCACGAGATCGGTGAGGCGATGGGCATCCTCATGGAGCGACACGGCCTCAGCGAGGAGAACGCCTTCAACGTGCTCAAGAAGGCCTCCCAGGATCACAACATCAAGCTGCGGGAGGTCGCCCGCAAGGTCTGCGAGACCGGCGAGCGACCCGCCTGACCCTGCTAGAGGAAGCGGCGCAGCGGGGCGACGGCCAGCTCCTTCGCCCGCTGGATCGGGGACCTGCGCCGCCAGCGGCCGGGTTCGATGCCCACGGCGTGCTCCCGGTCCTCGTCGAAGTCCTGGTCGAGAGCCGCGGTGAACGCCTCGTCGAGCACGGCGAGCATGACCTCCTCGTCGTGCTCCATGGACCGCCGGTTGAAGTTCGTCGAACCGATGAGCGAGGCCACCCCGTCCACCGTCATGATCTTGGTGTGGAGCATGGTCGGCTGGTACTGGCGGATCTCGACACCGGCGTCCAGGAGCGCGCCGTAGTGGTGCTGACCGGCGAGCTGGCAGGCCCGCTGATCGGTGTGCGGACCCGGCAGCAGGATCTCCACGCGGACACCGCGGCGCGCCGTCGCGCACAGCAGGTCCACGAAGTAGGCGTCCGGGGCGAAGTAGGCGGTGGCGAGACGGAACCGCTCCTCGGCGGAGCCGAGCATCACGCGGATGAGGGTCTGCATGTCCTGCCAGCCGAAACTCGCCGAACCCCGCACCACCTGGACGGTCGCCGTGCCCGGCTGGTCGTGCCCGGTGAAGCGGTCCCGGTCGTCGAAGAGCTCGTCGTGGCACTCCGCCCAGTTCTGCGCGAACGCGGCGGCGATGCCGTCCACGGCGGGCCCCCGCACCTTGACGTGGGTGTCCCGCCACTCGGAGGGACCGCGGGCGTCCCCGCACCACTCCTCGGCGATGCCCACACCGCCGGTGAACGCGGTGTGCTCGTCGACGACGAGTGCCTTGCGGTGACAGCGGTGGTTCTGCTTCAGGGGCGAGAGCCAGAGCGGCTTGCGGAACCACGCGACCTGTACGCCCGCGGAGGTCATGGACCGCAGCAGGTCCCCCTCGATCCGCTTCGCGCCGAAGCCGTCCAGCAGCAGCCGTACCCGGACACCCGCCCGGGCCCGGTCGGCCAGGGCGGCCGCGAAGTCGCGGGCTATCTGCCCGCGCCAGTACACGAAGGTCATCATGTCGATGGTGTGCTCGGCGGACCGCACCGCCTCGAGCATCGCGGCGAAGATCCGGTCGCCGTTGCGCAGGGGAACGAGCTCGTTCCCCTCGGTCGCGGCGATGCCGAGGAGCCGCTCCAGGCGTCTGCGGAGACGCTGCTTGCGCCGTCCCGCCTCTTCCGGATCCACCGGTCCGTTCGCCTCGACTCGTGCCGTGATGGTCTGGGACATTCGCCGTCTCCTGTTGTCCGTGCCGCGTTCCCGCCCTGTCACTCCGGGTGTGTGAGGAGGAGTGGTGGCCCTTGCCGGGACCTGCCCGACGGGGCCACCACCCCTCCCGCTCGACCGTGTCGGCCTCGGGGTCGCCCGGCCCCTTCGGCCGCGACGGGAGCGATGTCGCCGAAACACCCGTGGGCGTTCGCGACGCGAGCTCTCGTGCCCCCGATCGGCCGCGGCAGTCCCGTGCGGCCTCGGCGAGTTCCGCCCGTGCCCGGTCGGCCCCACGCGGTCGGTCCCGCCCTTCGGCTCCCGCGCGTTCGGCCCGTGCCACGTGCTCGGCGAGTGCTCCTGTGACCACGGTGTGAAGGTGGGGGAACCCGTGACATGGGCTCCGTCGGTTCGGGAAGAAGGGGGGACAGCCTGCCCGACACGCCGGACGGACACGGAGTGGCGCCGCTGCGCGGCGTTCGGGCGGGAAGCACGGCAAGGGAGGTGAAGGGATGACCACCGTCGAACCGCCCTGCGACTTCGGCTCCGTTCCCGGTGCGAGGCTGGAGAGAAATCCGCAGGCCGCTGTGCACGCCCGGCGCATGGCCCGGACGTTTCTCGGAGGCCTGCCCCGCCAGGTACCGCGTGAGGCGGCCGAGGCCGTCGCCCTCGTGGTCTCGGAGCTGGTGACGAACGTGGTGCGCCACGCGCGCGGACGGCTGTGCAGCGTGGATCTGTGGGACGTGGGCCACGGGGTCGGCATCTCCGTCTCCGACGACGACCCCGAGCCGCCGCGTCCGCGGCGTCTCGACCTGACAGGACAGGGCGGCTTCGGCTGGCCGCTGGTACGCCGGCTGTCCTCCGAACTGACCGTGCTGTCACGCCCGGACGGCAAGACCGTCCGTGCTGTCGTGCGCTTCTGAGCATCCCGCTGGTGATCTGAGAATCCCGCCCCCGACGATCCCGCCCCCGACGATCCCGCCCCCGACGGTCCCCGCCCCCGACGATTCCCGCCCCTGACGATTCCCGCCTCTGACGATTCCGAGGAACGAGCATCATCCGCGATCCAGCTGAGACCGCCGGCCGCGACGGAGTTCGCCGTCCGCGCGACGAGGTCCTCCGTGCGCACCGCGGGCGCGCGGTGAACAGGCCCCGGGGGAGCGCGTGATGACCCGTGGCGGATGACGGCGACGTGAACCGCGCAGTGGTGCCCGGCGACCGCCCCGAGGCGGTCGCCGCACGGATGGCGGACGCCGTCGAGGAGCTGGTGGAGCTGTGGGTCTCGGCCGGCCAGTCGGTCGACCCACGCCTGTCCGCCCACCAGTTGAAGGCGCTGAAGGCCGTCAAGCACCGCTCCGGACTCACCCTCACCGGCCTGGCCGACAGCGTCGGCATCACCCTGCCGGCCGCGAGTCGCCTCTGCGACCGACTGGAGGCCGCGGGCCTGCTGCAACGGATCCCGCACCCCGACAACCGGCGTGCCCTGCACCTGCTGCTCACACCGCGGGGCCGAAGGGCGCTCGCGGAGATCGGCGAACGGCGCGCCCTGAACCTGGCGGCCGCACTGGCGGCGATGACCCCCCTCCAGCGGACCTGTCTGGAGGACGGGCTGCGCGCGTTCCACGGGGCACGCCGTACGACGGTCGCCGAGCGCCGACCGGACGGGTAGAGGGGACGGGCGGACCGGGACGCACGAGCGCGTGGCGACGCGCGGCCCGGCGGGGTGTCAGGGGGAGGTCTGCTCGGGGATACGGGGCTTTCCCGCGTCGCCGATGTGGCAGAGCAGCAGACAGACGTCGTCGTCCCGCTGCGAATCGCGGAGCATCGGATCCAGGATCCGGTCGGCGGCGCCTTCCAGATCATGGTCCAGATCGGCCGCGTTCTCCGCGGACAGCGCCTCGGCCAGCCGTCGGATGCCCGGGTCGATGCCCTGGGCCCGCCGTTCCACCAGGCCGTCCGTGTACAGCGCGAGCGTGGATCCCGGCGGAAGCTGCGCGGTGTGGTCGCCGATCTCCTGGTGCAACGGGATGCCCAGCATGGCACCGGGTTTGGCGTCCAGGACGCGCACATCGCCGTCGGGAGTCCGCAGCACCGGTGGCGGGTGTCCGGCGGCGGCCCAGGTGACGGTGGTCTCGTCGGGGTGGAAGCGGGCGATGACCGCGGTGGCGTACAGGTCGGGCTGGAGATGGTGGAGGAACACGTGCAGGCGTGTGAGGAGCCGGCCCGGTGTGCCGCCGTCGACGGCGTACGCCCGCAGGGCGGTGCGCAGTTGGCTCATCATCACGGCCGCGTGCAGTCCGTGGCCGGTGACGTCACCCATGACGGCGACCAGACCTCCGTCGGGCTGGCGGAACGCGTCGTACCAGTCCCCGCCGATGTTCAGACCGTGGGTGGCGGGGAGGTAGCGGGCGGCCAGGCTGAGCCCGGGGGTCGCGGGGAGGTCCGTGAGGAGGGCGCGCTGCAGGGTCTCGGCGATGTCGCGGTTGTGCTCGAAGCGCTGGGCGTGGTCGATCGCGATGCCGGCCCTGCGGGCGAGTTCGACGAGCATCACGGCGTCGTCCGCGTCCCACCGGTCCCGCGGCGGCGTCAGCGTCACCACCCCCAGGGGCGTGTGCCGGGTCGGCAACGGGATGCACAGCAGGGGCTGGTCCGGGTGGAGCGCGGAGGGCGGCTGGTCGTCGACGCCGGGCAGACCGCCCGTGTGGTCGGCCGCGTACTGCGGGCGGCCGGTGCGGGCGGCGACGACGGCGGCCGCCGGGCGGGGGGTGCGCTCGCGGGATCTGTCGTCGTCGGCGAAGAGCCAGATGTCGACGCTCCGGGCGTAGTCCGGCACCAGGAGTCCCGGCAGACGGCTCAGGATCTCCTCGTGGTTGAGCGAGGCGGTGAGGGCCGCGCTGGCATCGGCGAGGAAGGTCAGTCTGCGCCGGGCGCTCTCCGCCTCGGTACGCGCTGTGCGTTCGGCGTCGAACAGCTCGCGCTGGACCCGGCCGGCCGCGTCGAGTTCGGCGTGCAGCGCCAGCACACCCTGGTTGGTCTGGTGCAGTTCCTCCCGGTGGAAGGCGACCAGCTGCTCCTGTTCGGTGAGTCTGTCGAGGACACGGGAGGTGTCCTCGTCGGCGCTGAGCAGCGCGTCGGCGAAGGCCGCGCGGTCGCGCGGCACCCGGGCCACGCGACCACCCTCGTCGTGCTCCGGTTCCGGGACGCCGACGCTCACCCGCCAACTCGGCCGGGTCCCCTCCCCGTTCGCCTCCGCGTCGAGGGTGACCGTGAGCCGGCCCGGGCACTGCGCCTTCGGGGGCGCGGCCGTCCGCAGGGTCAGCAGCCAGCTGCCTCCCTTGACGAGGCACTGCCGCAGCTGCGCGCTCAGCGCGGTGACCAGGCGGGTGCGTTCGACCGTGGAGACGCCGTGCGCCGCGGCGATCCGGGCGGCGGCGATCCGGGCACGGGCGGCGTCGTCGACCGTGCTGATCTGCCAGGTATGGGTCATGATCGGTGATCCTGCGGGGTGGGGGTCAGCACGGCCACGGTGGTGTCGTCCCGCACCGGGCGGGCGGCACTGCTGGAATCCCGCACGATCACGGAGGCGGTGACCGCGGGGTCCCAGGAGGTCAGGGGTTCGACGGGCGGGGGAGCCCAGCGGCTGGGCAGGCCGTCGCTGTGGAGCACGAGCAGGCTGTCCGCGGTCCAGGGCAGCCGGCACTGCGGCAGCCGCGCCGGACGGTGGGCGCCGACTATCCCGGGGTGGGACAGCAGCGGACGCCAGGTGTCGCCGGAACGCAGCCGGGCTCCGATGTTGCCGATTCCGGCGAAGTCGAGGTGCCGGGTCGCGAGGTCGAGCCGGGCCACCGCGACAGCGGCTCCCCGGGTGTCGCGCAGCGCCGTGTGCAGCACTCCGAGCAGTTCGGCCGGCGGCAGATGCGCGCAGCGGTGCAGTTGGTCCACGGCCGCTCCGGACGCCTTCGCGGCGGCCGGGCCGTGGCCGAGGCCGTCGGCCAGCAGCAGCGTGATCCGGTCGCCGGAACGGACACAGGCCCAGGCGTCGCCCGAGTACGCGGCGGCCGCGAGGGGGATGTTGATGCCTCCCGCCCGCACCGGTGCGCTGGTGTCGGGGAGTCGGTGTCCGGGCCGGTCCCTGCGGGCCGCGTGGACCCGGGCCAGGGCGACGGTGCCCCGGCCCGGCACGGTGTGCACCTCGAAGTGGTCGGCGACACGGCGGCAGGTGCCGAGCCCCGCGCCGAGCGAGGCCGTCGTCGAGAACCCGTCGCGCAGCGCGGTCGTGAGGTCGGCGATGCCGGGGCCGTGGTCGATCGCGGCTATCTGGAGAGCCGGGCCGCGTCCGGTGCCGGGCTCCGCGAGGTCGGCGTCCACGGTGTCGATCAGTACCTGTCCGCCGCCCCCGTGCTTGAGCAGATTGGTGGCCAGCTCCGTTGCGACGAGCGCGGCGACGGCCCGGCGGTCGCGGCCGAGCCCGGTGTGGTCGGCGGCCTCCTCGGCCGCCACCCGGACGTCCCGGACGCGGGTGGAGTCGTGGACGGGTACGTCCCAGACGCGCGTCATCGGCTCTCCTCGCGGGGGCGCTGGAGCGCGGCGGTCCAGCAGATCACGGTCACCGCGGTGCCCTCGCCGGGGCGGCTGTCGATGGAGAACTCGTGCACCAGGCGCCGGGCTCCGCCCAGCCCGAGGCCCAGACCGCCGCCGGAGGTGTAGCCGTCGCCGAGCGCCCGCTCGATGTCGGGGATGCCGGGGCCCTGGTCGGAGAAGGTCAGGCGCAGGCCCCGTGCGGCCCCCGTCTCCAGGACGGTGGATTCGAGCCGGCCTCCTCCGCCGTGCACCAGGGTGTTGCGCGCGAGTTCACTGGCCGCGGTGACCAGCTTGGTCTGATCCACGAGTCCGAAACCGAGCTGGGCGGCAGCCTGGCGCACGTGCTGGCGCACCCACGCGAGATCCATGTCGCTGCGGATCGGCAGGCAGGCGGTGACACGGCCGGAAGTGTCCGTCACGGGCTCTCCTGCCGTGCTGGGCTGTGGTGAAGGGGCGTCGCCGCGGGGGAGAGCAGACGCATGGCCTCCTCGGCATTGAGCGCGGTGCGCAACCCGGGCAGGGTGAGGCCCAGTTCGACCAGGGTGATGGCGACGGCGGGGCGCATGCCCGCGACCACCGTCTGCGCGGCGAGCAGCTTCGCGTGCGCCGCGACCTCGGCGAACACGCGTCCCAGGAAGGAGTCGACGATCTCCACCCCGGAGATGTCGATGACCACACCGGTGACGGAACTCGCCGCGATGGCCTCGCCGATGTTGCGCTGCAACTGTTCGGCGGCTTCGTCGTACAGGTCGCCCTGCAGCGTGACCAGGAGGATGGTGCCGAGCTTGAGCACGGGCACCTGGGTGCCCGAGGAGTCGGCGACGGGGGCGCTCACCGCGCGCTCGGGCCGGTGCGGTCCTGGTCGACGACGGTGATGCCCTGCCGGTGCAGGGCGTACGCGAGGGCGTCGGCGAGGCTGGCCCGCGTGACCACTGTGCCGAGGTCGATGCCGAGATGGACGATGGTCTGCGCGATGGCGGGCCGGATGCCCGAGACAATGCACTCCGCTCCCATCAGGCGCGCGGCGGCCACGGTCTTCATCAGGTGCTGGGCCACCAGGGAGTCGACGGTGGGCACCCCGGTGATGTCCAGGATGGCGAACCGGGCCTGCTGGGCGACGACGGCGTCGAGCAGGCTCTCCATCACCACCTGGCTGCGAGCGCTGTCGAGGGTGCCGATCAGGGGGACGGCGACCACACCGGTCCACAGCTTGATCACGGGCGTGGCCACTTCCAGCAGCTGGAGGCGCTGGCGGTCGATGAGTTCCTGTCCGGCGCTGAGCGCCGTCTCCAGCACGACGAGCCGCAGCGTTCCCAGCAGCGCGGTGAGCGTGACCGCGCACGCCTCGGCGTTCTCGCGCGAGCCGTCGGCGAGATCGGCGCTCAGCAGCTCGGAGGCCGCCGGGCGCAGGGCCGCCACCTCGTCGGCGATCTGGGACGAGGTGGCACCGGTGCGCGCGCGGGAGGCCGCCATGCGCCCCAGCTGATCGCGCACCGTGGCGAATCCGGCGGCACCGAGGTCCTCGACCCGGCCCGTGGCCGCGACCGCGGCGAGCGCCTCCACGACGGCCCGGCCCGCCTCCACGGCCTCGTCCCGGGAGACGGTGAAGACGGTGCGGAACAGCGCCTCGTCGGCCCAGCGCTGGGCGATCTGCTCGCGGCGCCGACGCAGGAAGTCACCGACCTCCTGGGCCGATGACTCCTGCTGTACCGCTGCCTGGTGGTCCGCCACGTGTTCTTCTCCTTGGTCGTGCGCCGTGCCGACATCAGGGATCCGCCGTCCGGCGCGATCTCTTGTCGTACGACAACTGTAGTCATGGCCCGGACGCGTACGACACCCGCTCTCGTCGCGGGGGTCGCGGCCCGGTACCGGCCCGGCCGGCCGGGGTGTGCCCGCCTCCCGAGGCCGGCGGTCGCGCTACTCCGCTGTCGGCGGCCCGTGCCAGTCGAGACAGACGACGAGGGCGTCGTCCTCCGGCTTGAGCCTGCCCCGGTGACCGGTGAGCTCTCTCAGGACGGCGCGGGGCACCTCCGTCGCGGGCAGCAATTGGGTGGAGGTGATCGCCATGGCCAGGGCCTTCTCCCCGTACGTCTCCCCGCCGGGCCCGGCGACGGCGTAGACGCCGTCACTGACGAACAGCAGCCGGTCGCCGGGCTCCACCTGGAACTCCTGCACGACGTAGTCGGTCTCCTCGAACATGCCGAGGGGCAACTGGGCCTCGAAGTCGACGCGTTCGACGGTCCGGCCGCGCAGCCGCAGCATCTGGGGCGACCCCGCGTCGATCACTCGCATCCGCCCGGTGGACAGTTCGATGTCCACCATGAGCACGGACAGATGGGAGCGGCCGCGGTAGTGGGCGTAGATCGCCTGGTCGGCGAGCGCCGCCTGGTCCTGGAGGGAGATGCCGGCCCGGCGGGCGTTGCGCAGGGCGTTGATGCCGAGGTTGGTCAGCAGCGACGCCTCGATGCCCTCGCTCATGCCGTTGGTGACATAGAGCAGCAGCCGGTCGGCGCTGGCCGACCAGTCGAAGTTGTCGCCGAAGATCGCGTAGGCGGGCTCCAGCTGGGCGCCGAGCTCGTACTCGCGCCGGGAGCAGGAGCGGCCGGGCAGCAGCTGCCACTGCATCTCCGCGGCGAGGGTCAGCCGGTCCTTGCGGCGCGCCTGGAGATACAGGTCGGTGTCGCGCTCGGCCACGAGAACCTCGTGGCCGAGGATCTCGGCGATGTCGGCGAGCTCGGTGAGCGTCTCCTCGTCGCGCGCCCCGGAGGGCAGGGTGACGGACAGGACGCCGAGCCGGTCGCCCCGCACCGTCACCGGGAGGTGTGCTCGTACGCTCTCGCCCGTGGCTTCCTCGACGAAGGGCTCCTGCGCCCCGAAGGCCCGGCCCTCGGGGCTGCTGTGCACCGGGATGGGGTCCAGGGTGTGCGGCAGCACCGAGACGGGCTGGAGCACGGTGAGCCCGTAGTCGGCCATGAAGAGTTCGACGGACTCGGCCGCGTAGCGATCGCACAGCACGGCACGGACCGCGTCCAGCAACTGGTGGGGTGCCGCGGTACGCAAAGCCCGCTCCGCGGCCACGAATCTGTTCACGATGTCGGATACGCCATTCTTCGACTAGTACGATGCCGGGTCCACGCTCCGGGGAGCCGGTCCATCACGCGTGGGTGCCGGTATCTATTGTTTTGTCCCTGTCGTTGCCCCGACAGGCTGACAGTGCCCGAGAAGACTGGGAGAGTGAGACGGTGACTTCCTCCGGCCCGCGTCCGCACCCCGGTGAGGTGGCTCGCGTGACCGCCGAGGCGGCCGAGCTGCTCGAAATCCTCTGGGGGCGCGCCTCGACGGCTCCTGTCTCAGCCTCCCAGCTGCGGGTGCTGTTCATCCTGGAACACGACGAGGGCATCAACCTGAGGACGCTGGCCGACGCGCTCGGCTCCACGCCGCCCTCGACCAGCAGGCTCTGCGACCGGCTGCAGGCCGTCGGATACATCGAGCGGACGCCGAGTGCCACCAGCCGCCGGGAGCTGCGGCTGTTCCTGAGCCCCCGGGGCCGGACCTTCCTCACGGAGCTGCGCGCACGGCGCGAGCGCGCCGTGGAAGCGGTCCTCGCGCAGATGCCGGCCGACCGGCGGACGGCACTGGTGGAAGGGCTGGCGGCCTTCTGCGCGGCCGCGGCGGCGCAGCTCCACGAGGGCGACACGGTGGACGCCCGCTCGGCCTGACCGGCGCGGCCGCCCGCGTCCGGGGCCGGAGCCGGTCGGCCCGTGCCCGCGTCGCGCGGTCGCCGGGCGCGGCACGCCCGTCTCACCTGCTGCGCCATCTCAGGTCCTTTCCCTGTCCGAGGGCGATCACTTTGTTGCTTCCATTTATAGTTGTCAAATGACAACTGTCGCTCGTGCGGTCTTGCCGTCACGTCCTTCTGTGCAGGTCCGACGGCTCCGGCGTGCCGGCAGGGCTACCGGGTTCGGGAGGTTTCGGACGGTCCCGTCGGTCTAGTGCCGGGCGGTTCCCTCGCCGATGTGGGCGAGTGCGGCCTCGACGCCGTCCAGCGACGTGATCGTGAGGCTGACGCCCGTGAGATCCAGGACGCGCCGCACGACCGGCGCCGGGGACACGAGACACACGCTGCCTCCCGCGCGTCCGGTCTCGTCGTGCGCCTTGAGGAGGGCGTTGATGCCGGAGGAGTCCATGAAGGGGACGGCGGACAGGTCGAGCAGCAGGTGCCGATGGCCGCCGCGTATCTGGTCGGCCAGCCGGTTGCGCAGTTCGGGGGCCGTCTCGACGTCCAGTTCCCCCGCGACGGTGACCAGGGCGATGCCCTTGTCGTACAGGGTCACGTCGATGGACACAGGAGCTGGTTCGGCCGGCACGGTTACCTCCAAGGGGCACTGACCCGTCGGGTTCCATCCGGCGCTGGGGAACGCCGGCGAGCAGGTCAACGGTTACCCGCCGAATCGACGTGCACACCTTGCGCTTCGGCGACGTACACACCCTGGGCTTCGCCTGCGGGGGCGGGTCCGGATGCACCGCCTCCGTGCGCCTCTCCCCGCGGCCCGGCTCGCGGCAGCCCGTTGTCCGGCGGACGGAACGGGCTCCCCCGGGGGGCATGCGCGCTCCGGCGCACTGCTTGCGACCTCTATCTGATCCGGGAGACGGATCCGGCCGACCGACGCGCCGCACGTCTGCTGTCCACACCCGCGGCCGACACCCGGCTGCGCGACTGGCGGCGACGGCGCGCGGTGCTCGTGGGCGACCACGTCGCACGTCTCGACGAGGCCGACCGTGCCGCACTGGAGGCCGCCCTGTTGGCCCTGCGCAGGCTGGCGGCGAACCTGCACGAGGAGGCCGAGGAGACATGACACGGCACGAGAGCGATCGGACGGACCCGGTACGACGGGGGAGCCCGGCCGCCGGGGGAGGGACGCCGGGGGACCGCGACGGGGCGACGGCCGCCGGCCCGACCGGGCGGTCCGCCCCGGCGGCTTCGGCGGCTTCGGCGGCGAGTGCCGTCCCGGACGCCCTGTCCTGTGCCTGACTCGTCTACGCCTTCGGCGAGACCACCGCCGTCGACGGGCTCGACCTGGCCGTCGCGGACGGCGAGGCGTTCGGACTGCTCGGGCCCAATGGCGCGGGCAAGACGACGGCGATCCGCTGCGTCACCACCCTGCTGCCGGTCCCGGCCGGGAAGGTCCGCGTCTTCCGTCACGACGCCACCCGTGAACGCATGGCCGTACGGCGCCTGTTGGGCCATGTGCCGCAGCAACTGTCCGCCGACTCCGGCCTCACGGGCCGGGAGAACGTGGCCCTGTTCGGCCCGCGTCTTCGACGTGTCCCGTCGCGAGCGTGCGGCCCGGGTCGGCGGTCCGCGCGCGCATGCCGCTCCCGGACGAGCGAACGCCCTGCAACTCTCGGACGCGACCCCGATCCTGCACCTGGCGCGCGTCACGCACCGGACCTACGACCGCCCATTGATCCTCGAAGAGCTGCGCCTCGGTGCGGACCGCGCCGAAGTCGCCTACCGGATCACCGCCGGCAAGGAGCCCGCCGGCGTGCCCGCGGCTGAGGGTCGATGGCTAGCGGTCGAATTCCTCTTGACTTCCTCCGGTTCCCCGAGTCGCGCGCGATCAGCCGGCGCACGCCGAAGGGTGACCAGCCCGCGTGCGCGAGTCACGACCAAGACCGTACCGAGCCGTCAACGATCGAGACGAGGGTGTGCCTCAGGGATCGTTCCCCAGCCCGAGGCAAGTGCCAGCACAACGGCTGCAACAGAGAGCGCGGCAACGGCGAGGAACAGCCCGTCGTAGCCGCCCAGAGAGCCGGCCAGCGCTGCGCCGGCCCAGGGAGCGAGGGCCGCCGCTACTGTGACCGGGGCGCTGAGAAGCCCGGAGAGTCGCCCGTAATGCGATGTTCCCCAGCGGTCGCTGATGGCGGTGGCCTGGAGCAGCGTGAGATTGCCGCGTACGACTCCGGCGAGAACAGCCAGCAGGATCAGCAGAGGGATGGGGCCGTGCACGAGGGCCAGAGCCGCCGTGGTGGCTCCGCCCGCTGCGATCAGGGTCGCCGTGCGGGCGGTGACGCTTGTTGTGCGGCTGAGGGTGGCATAGAGGGTACGGCCCAAGGTCTGACCGGCTCCGCCGAGTCCCAGTGCCCAGGTGGCCGTTGCCGGACCTGCGCCACGCTCGATCATCAGGGGAACCATGCCGAAGACAACCGCGTACATGGCGAAGCCGGAACAGGTGAAGGCCAGTGCGAGCAGCAGGAAGGGGCGGCTGCCAGCGATCGGCGTACGGCTGGGGGCCGTCGTCGTCGGGGGCGCGGGCGGCCAAGGGGCTCTCAGAGCCAGGGCGTGAGCCGGAATGGTGACAGCTGCGAGGACAAGCGCGAGCACCGCGTAGGTGGTGCGCCAGCCGAGATGGTCGGCAAGTAGGGCTGTGATCGGGGCGAATACGGTGCTGGCCAGGCCGCCGGCGAGGGTGACGATGGTCAGGGCGCGGATGCGGTCGGGGCCCCACCAGCGTGTGAGAGCGGCGAAGGCGGGCTGGTAGAACGTCGCCGCCATGGCTGCACCGGCCATGAGCCAGGCCGCCGCGAAGACGTAGAAGTTGGGGGCCACGGCGATGATCAGCAGGGACGCTGCTGCGAGCAGCGAGCCGGTGGTCATGACGGTGCGAGGTCCTCGCCGGTCGAGGATGCGACCGACCGGTATACCCGCAACGGCCGAAGTAAGCAGGGCTGCGGAGAACGCCGCGGTCGTGGCACCCCTCGACCAGCCGGTGTCCGCTGTCAAGTGCGGGAGGAGAACGGGGAACGCGTAGTAGACGATGCCCCAGCTGGTGATCTGCGTGACGCACAGGGCAGGCAAAGCGGCGCGAGGCCGCGACCGGTCCCCGGTTCCGGTCGCGGCCTCGCTGGTCTGAAGGTTGGTCATCAACGGTCAGCAGCAGCTTGCCGCTGAGGTCGTCGGCCCGTCCGGGGCGTCCTCGCTCGGTCCGGTGCAGCAGGTGCTGCCCTGCTGCTTGGCCAGGGTGCCCGCGTCGGCCTTCACGACGTAGACCTCCCAGGGTTCCTGTCCCGGGCCGTGGACCCAGACCTTGTCCTGGAGGGCGTAGCAGCAGGTGGTGTCGTTCTCCTCGAGGGTGGCCATCCCGGCCTCGGTCAGCCGGGTGGTGGCCGCGTGCACTGCCTCGGTCGTGTCGACCTCGACGCCGAGGTGGTCCATGCGGGTGTCCTCTCCGGCGGCTCCTTCGACGAGGACGAGTTTGAGCGGGGGCTCGGCGATGGCGAAGTTGGCGTAGCCGTCGCGGAGTTTGGCGGGCTCGGTGCCGAACAGGTTGGTGTAGAAGGCGATGGACGCGGCGAGGTCGGGGACGCGGAGGGCGAGCTGGACACGGGACATGGCGAGCCTCCTGCTGGTGATGGGTGGGGTGGTGGTCAGCAGCCGCCGGAAGGGGCCGGAGCGCCGATGCCGATCTGGAGAGTGGTCGGGGCCGCGCAGCAGCCTCCGCCGTCGCCGTCCTGGGCGGCGGTGGGGTCGTCGAACAGGCCGGCGCCGCCGCAGACCCCGGTTTCCGGCAGGGTCAGCTCGACCCGCTCGGCGGCCTCTTGGTCGCCCGCGATCGCGGCGGCGATCGAGCGGACCTGCTCGTAGCCGGTCATCGCCAGGAAGGTGGGGGCGCGGCCGTAGGACTTCATGCCGACCAGGTAGACGTTCCTCTCCGGGTGGGACAGCTCGTTGACGCCGTGCGGGTAGACGGTTCCGCAGGAGTGCTGGTTGGGGTCGATGAGCGGGGCCAGCTCGACGGGGGCCTGGAGGCGTTCGTCGAGGCCGAGTCGGAGCTCGGACAGGAAGGACAGGTCGGGGCGGAAGCCGGTGAGGACGATGACCTCGTCGACCGGGTCGAGACGGCGGCCGTCCTCGCCGACGAGGACCAGGCGGCCGTCGGTGTCGCGCTCGATGGCGTCGGTGCGGAAGCCGGTGACCGCGTCGGCGTGGCCCTCGTCGACGGCGGCCTTGGCCGCGAGGCCAAGAGCACCGCGGGCGGGGAGCTGGTCGGCTTCGCCGCCGCCGAAGGTGGAGCCGGAGATGCCCCGGCGCAGGATCCAGACGCCCTTGGTGCCGGTGCCGTCGTCGGACTTGGCGAGGTCGGCGAGGTAGGCGAGGGCCGTGAAGGCGGAGGCGCCGGAGCCGATGACCGCGGTGCGCCTGCCCGCGTAACGGGCCCGCACGACCGGGTCCTTGAGGTTGGGCACGCGGTAGGTGATCCGGTCGGACGCGGCCTTCTCGCCGAGGGCCGGAAGGCCGCTGCCGCCGGCCGGACTCGGAGTGGTCCAGGTGCCGGAGGCGTCGATCACCGCGCGGGCGAACAGCCGCTCTTCACGGCCGTCCGCGTGGGCGACGTGGACGACGAACGGCTGGTCCTCTCGGTCGGCGTCCACGATCCGGTCTCGGCCCGCACGGGAGACGCCGGTGACGGTGGCGCCGAAGCGCACCCGCTCGCCAAGGACGCCGGCGAGCGGCTGGAGGTACTGCTCGGCCCAGTCCCCGCCCGAGGGGTAGGTGGCGGCGTCCGGCTTCACCCATCCCGTCGGGGCGAGCAGCTTCTCGGCGGCCGGGTCGGTGACCTCGCCCCAAGTGGAGAACAGCCGGACGTGCGCCCATTCGCGCACTGCCGTTCCAGCGGCTGATCCGGCTTCCAGGACCAGGGGCTCGATGCCGCGGTCGACAAGGTGGGCGGCCGCGGCCAGGCCGGCGGGGCCGGCTCCGATGACGACGACGGGGAGCTGCTGCTCGCTCATGGTGGTCGATCTCCTGAGTGGTGGGGACGAATTCAGCGGGCGAAGGAGAGCAAGGACTGCGTGCGCCGCTTGGAGGCCTGGCAGGACGCGTCGCAGACCTGTGCGCAGCCGTCGCAGAAGCTGATGCCGGCGAGGTGTCGATCCGTGCGACGGGCCCGTGCGGCGGCGAAGGCGGTGCGGATCCGAGTGGTCATGACGACTCCTTGTTTCGATGTCTGTCGATGTCTGGAGCTTGTCACCTGCATCGACAACTGTCAACATAGACGCATGTCGAAATCAGAGGTTGTCGAGCTGCCTGTCCTGGACACCGGGGCGGCGGTGCCGTGCTGCCCTCCGATCACCGCCGGGGAACTGTCGCGGGCCGACGCGGAGAAGATGGCCGCGATGTTCAAAGCGCTGTCCGACCCCGTGCGGCTACGCCTGTTCTCCAAGGTCGCCTCGTACGCGGGCGGTGAGGCGTGCGTGTGCGACATCTCCGACGTCGGCGTCTCCCAGCCGACCGTCTCCCACCACCTGAAAAAGCTCAAAGACTCCGGCCTGCTCACCTCCGAGCGGCGCGGAACCTGGGTCTACTACCGGGTCGAGCCGTCCGTGGTCGCCGCGATGGGGCAGATGCTCGGCACCATGTCCTGAACACGCTCGAGCGGAGGTGGGTTCGGTGAGCGAGTCCGCACTGGACCGCAAGACGGTCCACGAAGAGATGGAGCGCGCCCGTACGCTGTTCCATCAGCTCCTCGACCATGCCACCGAGAGCGACCTGCGCCGGCCCACCGACGGCACCCGCTGGACGAACGAGCAGTTGCTGTTCCACATGCTCTTCGGCTACATCCTGATCCGGCCTCTCCTGGTCCTGCTACGGACCTTCGGGCGGCTGCCGCGCGGAGCCGGCCGAATCTTCGCCCGACTGCTGAACTCTGGTACCAGGCCCTTCGACGTCGTCAACTACCTGGGCCCCCTGGGCGGCGCGAAGGTCCTCGGGCGCCGCCGGATGGGAAAGGCATTCGATCATGTCATTGCCGACCTGCACCGTCGCCTCGACGCCGAACGGGAATCCGACCTCGCGCTGAGCATGCACTACCCCACCCGGTGGGACCCCTACTTCCGCGACGTCATGACCATCACGGACCTCTACCGCTACCCGACCCAGCACTTCGACTTCCACCGCCGGCAGCTCACACTGACCTGCCGCCGCTGACGGGCGAACGCGGGAACCAGCGTCGGCGCGTCCCCTTCAGCGGCGGGACGGTCAGTGCGGCCCCCGTCGAGGGCACGTGAAGCCTGGCGGCCTGCAGCCTCTGCGTGAAATGGACGCAGTGAACGCGCACCAGGCGTCGTCCACCGGCGCTCCGCCCTGCGTGCCTCCCAGGTGATGCAGAACCGCGCGTTCTCCTACGACAAGATCTCCTTCGCCTTCGACAGCGAGATCGCGGAGATCACGCCGAGCGGTACCTCGCCGCCCTGAGCGACACCTCAGCGGAGGGCGAGCCAGTCGCGGCGACCCTTTGATCTCCTCCGAGTGCAGGGGTGATCCGCGCGGCCATGCGGAGTTCCGACAACGGATGGCCGCGCGGGAGCGACCTCTGATTGTTGGCCAACTTCGAGGGAGTCGCGGTCTGCCCACGCGCTGGCGCCGGGTGGCAGTTCCAGATCGCGTTGAAGGTCCCCCCTGGACACAGGCTGGTGTTTGCTTGAGACGCGCGGCTGTTCTGGCAGTCGGGCGTCAGCCGACAGCGATTACCTTGTGGACCGGCATTGACCCAGGCCATCACCATGCCGCTGTTCTTCGGTTCCAACGCCCTCTATCCGGTGGCCGTCATGCCCGGCCGGCTCCAGGCCGTCAGCAGGGTCAACCCGCTGAGCTACCAAGTCGACGCCCTGCGCGGCCTGCTGCTCGGCACGCCCGCGCACCTGGCTCTCGACTACGGCGTCCTGATCGTGGCCGCGGCCTTCGGCATCCTGTCGGCCTCGTCACTGCTGGGCCGACTGGCCAGGTGAGACGGTGTTTCCGGGCCCGAGTCGTTGATCGATTGGTGAGGCCGGGCGGTCAGGCTTAACGTCGATGGAGTGAACATCCATGTTCACCGCCGACCCGAGATGCAGGGCCATCCCTATGACGGCCGATCACATGTCATCCGCCGAGTCTGCCGAATCCCCGCAGCGGGGACGAGGCAGTGGTATCGCGCTCCTCGTCATCGCCTCGTGTCAGCTGATGGTGGTCCTCGACATCACCATCGTGAACATCGCGCTGCCGCACATCCAGACCTCGCTCGGCTTCTCGACCGAGAACCTCTCCTGGGTGATCAACGCCTATACGCTGACCTTCGGTGGTCTGCTGCTGCTCGGCGGACGTTCCGGAGACATCCTCGGCAGACGCCGGGTCTTCATGTTCGGTGTGGTGCTCTTCGCCCTCGCGTCGCTGCTCGGCGGACTCTCCCAGGAATCCTGGCAGTTGCTCGCTGCTCGCTCGCTGCAGGGCGTCGGCGGGGCCATCGCGTCGCCCACCGCGCTGGCGCTGATCACCACCACCTTCCGTGAAGGGCCGGAGCGCAACAGGGCGTTCGGCGTGTTCGCGGCCGTCTCCGCGGGCGGCAGCGCCATCGGGCTCCTGGCCGGCGGCATCCTCGTCGAGTGGCTCGACTGGCGCTGGGTGTTCTTCGTGAACATCCCCATCGGCCTGCTGATCGTGCTCGCCACCCCCCGCTACATCAAGGAGTCCAAGCGCCACCCGGGCCACTTCGACTTCCTGGGCGCCCTCACCTCCACGCTGGGCATGGTGCTGCTCGTCTACGGCTTCATCCGGGCCTCGGAGAAGGGCTGGAGCAACCCCGTCACCCTCGCGGCCTTCGGGGCGGCACTGGTGTTCCTGATCGCCTTCATCGCCGTCGAACGCCGGTCGAGACAGCCCATCACACCGCTGTGGATGTTCCGCGACCGCAATCGCTCGGGCGTCTACGCCATGATGCTCAGCCTTTCCGCCGCGATCTTCGGGATGTTCTTCTTCCTGACCCTGTTCGTGCAGAACATCCTGGGCTTCAGCCCGCTCAAGGCCGGTATCGCCTTCCTGCCGATCAGCGCGATCATCGCGGTCGGCGCGGGAGTCGCCTCCAACCTGCTGCCCAGGTGGGGGCCGAAACCCTTCATGGCCGTGGGCGCGGTCCTGTGCGCCCTGGGCCTCGGCTGGCTGACGCTGACCGACGTCGACAGCACGTACCTCGGCAGCATCCTCGGACCCACCCTCGTCTTCGGCTTCGGCATGGGCCTGCAGTTCGTGTCGCTGACGCTGATGGCCGTGTCGGGGGTCCAGCCCAAGGAGACGGGCGCCGCCTCCGGAATCCTCAACGCCACCCAGCAGGTCGGCGGTTCCCTCGGCCTCTCCGTGCTGGTCACCGTCTTCGGCACAGCGAGCCGCAACGAGGCCACGGACCAGGTCGCGAAGTTCCTGTCGACGGCGACGCCGGCGCAGCAGCTGCAGTTCCGCAGGACGGGACAGCTGCCGGCGCCCTGGAGCCAACAGGTGCTGACCTCCGGCATCTCGGGAGCGTTCGTCGCCGCCGCGATCTTCGCCGTCTTCGCCGCGCTGGTCGCCCTGATCGTCATCCAGGTGCGCCCCTCCGACCTGGAGCGGCTCCAGGGAGGCGCCGCTTCCCTCACACCGGCGGACGGATCCGGCGACGCGGCCGACGAGTCCGCGCGTGCGGCACCGGTGGGGGAGTCGGACTCCCGAGAGGGTCCGCCACCCCCCCGGTTGAGCGGTTGAGCCCGCCCGTCCAGGCCAACCTCCGCCTGGTCGAAAGCCCCGCCCCTTGGGACCGGGACCGCGACCGGCCCTGGGCCGCCCGAGTCGCTTCCGGGCCGCTGCCGGCCGATGAACCTGCCGTGTGTGCCGTGTGTGCCGTGTGTCCCGTGTGCCCTGTGCCGCCGCGCTGCGCGCCTGGCTCAGGGCAGCGGCTGTTCCGCCCAGATGACCTTGCCCTCGGGCGTGTAGCGGGTGCCCCAGCGCTCGGCGAGCTGTGAGACCAGGAACAGGCCGCGCCCGCCCTCGTCCGTCGTCGCCGCGTACCGCAGATGCGGTGAGGTGCTGCTGGCGTCGAAGACCTCGCAGATCAGCGCGCGGTCCAGCAGCACGCGGACCCCGATGGGCCCATTGCCGTAGCGGATCGCGTTGGTCACCAGCTCACTGAGGATCAGCTCCGTGGTGAACGTCATCTCGTCCAGCCCCCACTGCGCCAGCCTCCGGCTGACGGAGGCGCGCACCTCGCCGACGGCGGCCGGTTCGGACGGCACCTCCCACGTGGCGATCCGGTCGGCACCAAGAGCGTGGGTACGGGCCACGATCAGGGCGATGTCGTCGTTCGGCCGGGCCGGCAGGAGGGCGTCGAGGACGGCCCGGCAGGTGTCCTCCGGCGACCGGTCCGCTCCGGCCAGCGCGGTGCGCAGGAGTTCGAGCCCTACGTCGATGTCCCGCTCCCGGTCCTCGACCAGCCCGTCCGTGTACAGCACGAGCCGACTGCCCTCCGCAAGATCCAGTTCGGCCGTCTCGAACGGCAGACCGCCCAGGCCGAGCGGTGGCCCGGCCGGCACGTCGGGGAACTCGACGCTGCCGTCCGGATGGATCACGGCCGGTGGCGGGTGCCCGGCCCGGGCGACGGTGCAGCGCCGGGTCGTCGGGTCGTAGACGGCGTACAGGCAGGTGGCGCCCGTGACGGCGGCTCTGCTGTCCTCCGGCAGCTCGTCCTGGTCGATACGGCCGACCAGCTCGTCCAGGAGCCCGAGCAGTTCGTCGGGCGGCAGATCGAGCGCGGAGAAGTTGTGGACCGCGGTACGCAGCCGCCCCATCGTCGCGGCGGCCAGCAGTCCGTGACCGACGACGTCGCCCACGACGACCGCGACCCGGGCGCCGGGCAGCGGCAGCACGTCGAACCAGTCGCCGCCGACCCCCGCCTGTGCCGGCAGGTAGCGGTAGGCGAGGTCGAGGGCACTCTGCTCGGGCAGGTTGCGCGGCAGCAGGCTGCGCTGCAGTGTCACGGCCATCGTGTGCTCGCGTGTATAGCGCCGGGCGTTGTCGATGGAGACCGCCGCGCGGGCGACGAGTTCCTCGGCGAGAGCCAGATCGTCCACGTCGAAGGGATCGGGCTTCTCGGAGCGCCAGAAGTTGACCACGCCCATGATCAGGGGCCCGACGCGCAGGGGGACCGTGATCAGGGAGTGGATTCCGTAGTCGACGACCTGCGTGGTGCGCTCGAGGTCCTGGGCCAGCCAGCCCGGGGCGCCGCCGAGATCGGGTTCGACGACCGCTTCGCCCGTGCGGAGGCTGTGGGCCTGGGGCGTGGAGGGGATGAACCCGATGTGCTCGCCGACCGGATAGAGCGGTGCGTCCTTGCGGATACCGACGGAGGCGGTGCGGCGCAGGCCGGAGCCCGCGTCCGGCTCCTGTCCGTTCAGTACGGCGTCGGCCAGGTCCACGGTGACGAAGTCGGCGAACCGGGGGACGGCCACCTCCGCCAGTTCCTCGGCCGTCCGCGTGACGTCCAGGCTCGTACCGATGCCCACTCCGGCGTCGTAGAGGAGTTTGAGCCGCTCGCGGGCGATCTCGGCGCGGCCGGAGAGCGCCCGCAGTTCGGTGGAGTCACGGAGTGTGGCGACGCTGCCGGCCGGGCCGCCCTGGAGGTCCGTGGGCCGCTGGTTGATGGCCAGGAGCCGGTCCCCGACCAGATGCACCTCGTCCGTGGCGACGCGCCCGGAGCCGAGCAGTTCGGAGGTGTCCGGATCGAGGCCCAGTTCCCGGACGTGCCGTCCCTCGGCGTCCGCGGACAGGTCGAGCAGGCGGTTCGCCTCGTCGTTGGCGAGGAGCAGTTCCCCCTCCGCGCCGACGATGATCACTCCCTCCCGGACGGAGTGCAGCACGGCGTCGTGGTGTTCGTACATCCGGGTCATCTCGTGCGGGCCGAGGCCGTGGGTCTGGCGCAGCAGACGTCTGCTCACCAGCGCGGTGCTCGCGGTCGCCAGCGCGAGCGCGACAGCGGCGGCGCTCAGCAGGAGCGGCAGCTGGCGGTCGGCGGCGCCGCCCACGTTCTCCGTGGTGATCCCGGCCGAGACCATGCCGACGACGGTGCCGTCGGGTGCCTTGATCGGAACCGTTGCCTGGACGAGCTGCCCGATGGTCCCGTTGATCTGCTCCGTGATGGCGTGCCCGGCCAGGACCGGCGCGGTCGTCCCGACGAACTTCTTCCCGATCCGGTCCGGCTTGGGGTGGGTGTAGCGGATCGCGTCGGTGTTCAGCACGACGATGAAGTCCACGTTCGACGCCTTGCGGGCGGCTTCGGCGCTGGGCTGCAGCAGGGCCGTGGGGTGGGGGGCGTTCAGGGCCGCGCGGGTACCGGGCGCGTTGGCGAAGGTCTCCGCGACGGCGAGCGAGCGGTTGCGGGCCTCCTGGGTGCTGTCGTGCCGTACCTGGAGCACCAGTGCGACCACCGCTGCGACGACCAGGAGCAGCACGATCACCACTTGCAGGACGAACACCTGACCGGCGACACTGCGCCCGCTGAGCGCGGAACGGAGCCCGTTGGACGGGCCTTGCCTGTGCTTGCCTTCGTGTGACCCACGCTGATGGCGCGCTGTACTGGGGCGGCGGGTCGACTGAGCCCGGGTTCGACCCAATAGTCCGACCATGTGCTATGTCTACACTGCCGGGCGTCCGGTGGCGAGGGGCGTCACGCATAGTGAGCGGTTGCCGTCGCTGTCGCGGACCGGGGCGGGAGCCGGCGGGGCGTGGCCGACGGTGCTGTCGCGGGCGTCCGGCCGCATCATGGAGACGTATCTTTCACCCGCATTTGTCGCTTCGGCGCGGAGGCCCTGATGACGACCGTGGACCGCTACCGGCTGACCTTCACCCATCCCGGACCGGATTCGAGCATGGTGACGGACGAGGTGGTCGTCGAACGGACGAGTACCAAAGGGCCGGGCGGCAACCCGGTGTACAGCGATCCCACCGGCATTCTCCGCGCCGAGATCAGCCCGGCGGGGGAGGTGCGCATGCTGGCCAGCGGTGCCTACCAGTCGCCGATCAATCCCGCGGTCGAACCGATTCCCTGACCGGGCCCCGCCCCGGCGGGACCGTCGCCGACGGCCGAGAGGTCGCGTGCGAACCGAAGGCCCGGACGCCCGTTCAGGTCGATGTCGCCGGTGACGAGGAAGCCCGTGTGCGCCAGGACGGCCCGGGAAGCGGAGTTGTCGGTGGTGGTCACGGCCCGCAGGGTGCGCAGGCCGTACGTGGTCGCGGCCAGGGCACAGACTTTCCGCACGGCGGCTGTGGCGAGCCCTCGCCCAGCGGCCCGCTCGGCGACGCGGTAGCCGAGTTCCGCCGAGCCTTCCGCCACGTCGACCAGGTTGACGCGACCCAGTACCGCGTCGGCGTCGTCCACCACGACATGGAAGCGGAGCAGGCCCGCCGCCTGGTCGGCCAGCAGCTCGCGAAGACGGACGTCGAACTCGGCGAAGTAGGCATCGCCGCGGTCGGAGATCGACGCGGCGAAGTAGGCGCGGTTCTCCCGCTCGAACGCGAGCAGTGCGGGTGCGTGGCCGAGCCGGAGGGCTTCGAGTCGGGGCATCCGGCCATGCTAGGACGCCGGTTCCGGCGGCGTGTCCCCTTTTTTACGCGGTCGCGGAAGCAGGCGTCTCTCACGCGGTCAGGGAAGCAGGCGTTGTTCCTTCGCCACGGACACCGCGCCCGCTCGCGTGTCGACACCGAGCTTGGCGTAGATCCGGCCGAGGTGGGTCTTCACGGTCGCCTCGCTGATGAAGAGGGCCTTGGCGATCTCCCGGTTCCCGAGGCCCTGGGCCAGTTGGGTCAGGATGTCGCGTTCGCGGCCGGTCAGGGTGGGCCGCGGGCTGCGCAGGTTGGCCATCACGCGGCCGGCGACCGGGGCCGAGAGTGCCGTACGGCCGTGGGCGGCGGCCTGGATCGCGGCGAACAGTTCCTCCGGCCGCTCGGCCTTCAGCAGGTAGCCCGTCGCTCCGGCCTCGATGGCGCGGGTGATGTCGGCGTCGGTGTCGTACGTCGTGAGGACCAGCACGTGCGGGCCTTCGCCGGGAGCGGCGGTCAGCCGGCGCGTGGTCTCGACGCCGTCGATGCCGTCGCCGAGCTGGAGGTCCATCAGCACCACGTCGGGGGTGAGTTTCGTGCTCAGGGCGAGCACCTCCTCCCCCGTGCCGGCCTCACCGACGACCTCGATGTCCGGGGCGCTGTCGAGCAGGGCGCGCAGCCCCGCCCGTACGACGGCGTGGTCGTCGCACAGCAGGATGCGGACGGGGCGGACGGGGCGGGCGGCGTCGGTCGCACCGGTCATCGGGGCGGCTCCAGGGGGATCGCGGTGGACAGGACCGCGCCTTCTCCCGGCGCGGATTCGATGGTCAGAGTGCCGCCGAGCCGGCTCGCCCGCGCACGCATCGCGGGCACGCCGTGCCCGCGGGCTGCGGGCGCGGACACGGGCAGTTCCCCGGGGGCGAAGCCTCGGCCGTCGTCGGCGACGTCGAGGACGACCTGGTCGTCGAGAAGAGTGAGCGTGAGGGTGGCCGTCCGCGCACCGGAGTGCTCGCGCACGTTGGCCAGGGCTCCCTGGGCGATCCGCAGCAGGGTGGAACGTACCCGCTCCGGGAGCTGCGGTGTTCGGCCGCCGTCGTCGTCGACGTGGACGCGCACCGCGAGCCGCTCACCGGACTCACGCGCGGCCAGGGCGCGCAGCGCCTGGTCGAGACCGCCGCCGCGGGCCAGGTCGGCCGGGGCCAGGTCGTGCACGAACCGGCGCGCCTCGTCGAGGTTGTGCTCGGTGACGGCTTCGGCGGTCCGCACATGGACGCGTGCCTTGCCGGGGTCGGACTCCCAGACCCGGTCGGCGGCCTGGAGCAGCATCTGCTGGCTCGACAGCCCCTGGGCGAGCGTGTCGTGGATCTCCATGGACAGGCGCTGCCGTTCGGACAGGGTACCCGCGCGGCGCTCGGAGGCGGCCAGTTCGCGACGGGTGCGGATCAGGTCGTCGATGAGGGCGCGCTGACGCACGGACTGCCGTTCCATCTGGAGGAAGACGGCGGCGGCGATCGCGGCGACGGCAGGCGGGGCGAGCAGCAGGTTCGGGTCGAATCCGCCGGCGAGGCGGAGCTGCGCGGCGACGACGAACACCGTCAGCACCACCACGAGAACGAGAGCAGCGCGGGCGGGCAGCATGCGCAAGCCCGTGTAGAAGAGCGGTACCGCGCACCAGGCGAAACTGGGGGCGAGCAGCACGAGGACCACCCACACCGCGACGACGACGGCCAGCCACCCGAGTCCCGGCACGGTCGGCCGTCCGGTGGTACCGCCGGGCCGACCCTCCCGGCCGAAGGGTTCCCGGTGCACGCGCACGGCGCCCGCTGAGGGGACTGCGTAGAGAAGTGCCAGGACGACGGACAGGCCGATGACCCACGGCGTGCGGGCCTCGCCGGGATGGCGCAGCAGAAAGCGGGCGAGGGCGCCGCCGAGCAGGAGGAAGAACGCCACGTGCATGACGAGGCCGAGCCGGCGGGCGTCCGCGTCGTACCGCGGGTCCCTGTGGGCGTCCTCGCCCTCGCTCCCGCCCGCGCCGGTGCCCGCGGTCCGGTCCGCGCCCGGTTCCTCGCCGGGGGCCAGGGCCGTGCTCGTGTCCATGCCGTCCACCTCCTCCACCCCTCCGGCCTGCTCGAACACTCCCATGGTGACCCGTCCTGGGGGCCCCGGGGTCATCCGATCGGTTGACCCTTCCGTGGTCCGGTCGGCAGTTCGGGGGCAGCCGGAACGCCGACGGTGACGGGCCTTCCGCGGCACCAGGCTGGGGAGCGGAAGAAGCGAACCGCCCTCCCAGACCTGGAGTCGACCGCATGAAGAAGCTCTCCCGCCGTGCCCGTGTCGCCACCGGTGGTGCCGTGATCGCCGCCGTCGCCGCCGGTACGTTCGGCACGGTGTCCGCGAACGCCTCCTCGGCCTCCTCGGCCGGTGCGGCTCCCGTGGCGAACGTGAAGAGTGGTGACACCGTCACGTCCAGCCGTCTCTCGGTCGACGCCGCCGCCGAGGCCGCTCAGGCCGCGCTCGACGCCGCGGAGAAGGAGAACCAGAAGGTCACCGTCGCCGTGGTCGACCGCGACGGCAACACCGTCGTCACTCTGCGCGGCGACGGCGCGGGCCCGCAGTCGTACGAGTCCGCGCAGCGCAAGGCGTACACGGCCGTCTCCTGGAACGCGCCCACGTCGGAGCTCGCCCAGCGTCTGGCACAGGCGCCGAACCTGAAGGACATCCCCGGCACCCTGTTCCTCGCGGGCGGCACGCCGGTCGCCGTGAAGGGCGCGCCCGTGGCCGGGATCGGTGTCGCCGGAGCTCCGTCCGGCGACCTGGACGAGAAGTTCGCCGCGGCGGGCGTCGCGGCGCTGGGGCACTGACCCTGCAATAGCGGGCGCGGCCCAGGCGCGCGGTTCCGCCGACGATGGGGGCCGCGCGCCCGGGGCCCGCGGGGCGAGCCCGCACTCGGCCCGGCGTCGCCGCACCCGCGCCCCGGACTCGCCCGGGTCCTGGAGTGAGCCCGCACTCGGCCCGGCGTCGCCGCACCCGCGCCCCCGGACGGATGATGATCCCTGTGGCGCGGGAAGCCTCACCGTGCCGCACGCAGCAGTCCGCGAGCCCTCACGTGGCCCGTCCCCAGGTGTACGACAAGGAGCACGCCACCATGAACCCGCACGACTCTGCCCTGCTCGACGCGGCCCGTGCGGGCGACGCCGACGCCGTGCGTGCCGCGCTCGCCGCCGGCGCGGACCGCGAGGTGCGCGACGGTCACCGCCGAACTCCGCTGCTCCTCGCCTCGCTCGGCGACCACGTCGGGGCCGCCGAGGTGCTCGTCGCGGCGGGCGCGGACCCGAACGCCCAGGACGACCGCGAGGACAGCGCCTGGCTGGTCACGGGCGTCACGGGCAGCGTCGCCATGATGCGCGCGCTGCTCCCGGCACGGCCCGACCTGAAGGTGCGCAACCGCTTCGGAGGCATCGCCCTCATCCCCGCGTCCGAACGCGGCCCTGTCGCCTACGTCCGGGCCCTGCTGAACGAGACGGACATCGACGCCGACCACGTCAACCGTCTCGGCTGGACGGCTCTGCTGGAAGCCGTGATCCTCGGCGACGGGGGCCGGGCGCATCAGGAGATCGTGGAACTGCTCCTCGCGGCGGGCGCCTCGCCGGAGCTGCCGGACGGCGACGGCGTGACGGCCCTGGAGCACGCCGGGCGCGCGGGTTCACCGAGATCGTGGGCCTGCTGAGCGCAGGGGGCGACGGGCGTCCCTGACGCGGAAGCGGGAGGACGCCGGGCGGGCGGCCGTCGTATGCCCCTCGAACCCTCGAACCACCCGCTCGCATGGGGCAGTTCGGCCATCACCTCGATCTCGGCCGTGTCCGGACAGGTCACGGTCACAGTCATGGGGGAGTGCGTGGCCGAGCGCGTTCGGCGCGCCCGGCCGGCCGGTGTCAGCCTGTGGTCGGAGGTACGGGATCGGGAACGGCGGCGGCCTGATCGCCCTCGGGGTCGATGTGCGGCAGGATCCGGTCCAGCCAGCGCGGCGTCCACCAGGCACGGGGCCCGAGCAGGGTCATCACCGCCGGAACGAGCAGGAGCCGCACCACGGTCGCGTCGATCAGGACGCTCACCGCGAGCCCGAGCCCGAGCATCTTGACCACGATGTTGTCGCTCACGATGAACGCGGCGAAGACGCTCACCATGATCAGAGCCGCACAGGTGATCACCCGGGCGGTGATCTCCAGGGCGTGCGCGACACTCGCCTTCGCGTCCCCGCTCACGAGCCAGAACTCATGGACCCGGGACAGCAGGAAGATCTCGTAGTCCATGCTGAGCCCGAAGATGATCGCGAACATCATCATCGGCACGTAGCTCTCGATGGGCACCTTGCCCGACACCCCGAGTGCCGGCCCGCCCCAGCCCCACTGGAAGACGGCGACGACCACACCGTACGAGGCCGCGATGGACAGCACGTTGAGGACCGCCGCCTTCACCGCGACGAGCAGTCCGCGGAAGACGATGAGGATGATGATGAAGGCGAGCGCGACCACCACGAGGATGATGAGGGGCAGCCGGCTCGCGACGATGTTGCGGAAGTCGACCTGGGCGGCCGTCGTTCCGGTGACATAGCCCTTGGCGCTGGTGCCGGACACGGCCTCCGGCAGCGTGTCGTCGACCAGACGGTTCGTCAGGTCCGTGGTGTCCTGGTTCTGCGGGGACACCTTGGAGTAGACGGTGCCGACCAGCACGTCGCCGTCCTGGGTGGTCGTCAGCGGCGTGACCACGGCCGCCCCCTTCACGCCGTTGAGCGTCTTCTGCGCCTGTGAAGACAGCGAGGAACGCTGGCTGGAGGGCACATCGGTCTGGTCGATGACCACGGTCAGCGGACCGTTGGAGCCGGGCCCGAAGGAGTCCGACATGATGTCGAACGCCCGCCGGTCCGTGAACGACTTGGGATCCGCGCCGTCGCCGATGTGCCCGAGCTGGATCGAGAACACGGGGATGGCCAGCACCAGCACCGTGAACAGGCCGCCGGCCAGGAACCACCAGGGTCGCCGTTGCACGCGCAGTGCGTAGCGGTGCCAGGTGCCGTGCGCGGGCGTCCCGGGGTCGGCGTCCGTCTCCGCGACCGGCTTGCGCACGTGGTAGCGGTCGATGCGCTTGCCGATGAGTCCGAGCAGAGCGGGTACGAGGGTCAGCGCGCCGATGACCGCGGAGACAACCGTCACGGCCGCTGCGAGGCCGAGTTTGCTGATGAAGGAGACACCGGAGACGGACAGCCCGGCCAGGGCGATGATCACCGTGCAGCCGGAGACGAGGACGGCCCGCCCGCTGGTGGTCGTGGCCCGGCCCGCAGCCCGCACCGGATCGGCGCCGTTGATGAGGTTCTGCCGGTGACGGGTGATCAGGAACAGGGCGTAGTCGATGCCGACACCCAGTCCGATCATGGTGGCGAGCGTGGGTGACACCGTCGCGAAGGTGAACGCGGCGGCGAGGAGTCCCAGGCAGGCCAGGCCGCCCACCACGCTGAGCAGGGCGGTCACCAGCGGCAGACCCGCCGCGATGACGCTGCCGAATCCGACGAGCAGGACGACGATCGCCACCGCGAAGCCGATGGCCTCGCTGACCCGGTCGTCCGCTTCGGGCCTGGCCAGTTCGCCCAGCGTGCCGCCGTACTCGACGTCGACGCCGGCCGACCGCAGCGGCTGTACGGCGCTGTCCACGCCGTCGAGATAGCTGTCGCCGAGGAGCGAGGGCTGCTCGTCGAAGCGGACGGTGATGTAACCGGTCTTCCCGTCGCTCGACAGCGGTCCGACGTTCTGTTGCTGGGACTGCCCCGAGGGCGGCTGGGAGCCCGGCGGCGGCAGCGGATTCTGCGCCGACAGGACGTGCGGCAGTTTCTGCAGATCGCCGACGGTCTGGCTCATCTGGGAACTCAGCGACGTCAGGGGCTTCTGCGTGTCGCGCAGCACCACCTGGGCGCTGTAGCCGCCGGCCGCCGGATCGTGCTTCTTGAGGACGTCGAGTCCCTCGGTGGACTGCACTCCGGGGAGCGAGAAATTGTCCGAGTACTCTCCGCCGAACGAGCGGTTCAGTACCTGCAGAGCGGCGAGCGCGACGAGCCAGGCCACGATGACGATCACGAAATGGCGGGCGCACCATTCGCCCAGCCTCTGCAGTCGCCCGGGCTTGTTCCGCCCCTTGGCTGAAGTGGCTTGCGTCGCCGACATGCGCTGCTCCTGCTGGAAGACGACACCCCCGACTCCGTCAGTAAACGATGGGACGATCACCGCGGCCTGCCGAGATCCGCCCCGGCCTGTTCGCCTTCCGGTGGTCCGGGATGTGTCGATCCGGCCGGTGCCCGTTCGTTCAGTCAGTGGGACACCGGAGTCGTGCCGGTGCGGAACAAGGGCTGTGATGAGGATGCACGAGGTACGGACGCTGCTCGGAGGGCACGGGCTGGTCGAGTCGCCGCGCTGGCACGGGGACCGGCTGTACTTCTCCGACTGGACCGCTGGCGAGGTCGTCGCCCTCGATCCGGTGGCCGGTCACAGCGAGGTGGTCGCCCGGGTGGCCTCGCTGCCGCTGTGCACCGACCGGCACCCCGACGGCCGCATGCTGATCGTCTCCTCCCCGGACGGCCTGCTGCTCCGCCGGGAATCCGACGGCACCCTGAACGCGTACGCCGACCTGGGCCGGCCGGGCTGGAACGACATCGTGGTCGACGGCCGCGGAAACGCCTACGTCAACCGGGTCGACTTCGACCCGGTGGCGGGCGAGACGTCCAGGCCGGGCACCGTCTCGCTGGTCACCCCGGACGGCTCGGTGCGCCAGGTGGCCGACGACATCGCGTTTCCGAACGGGATGGCCGTGACGCCCGACGACTCCACGCTGATCGTCGCCGACTCCTACCGGCACAGCCTGGTCGCCTTCGACATCGGCCCGGACGGCTCCCTGTCGGCCCGCCGGGTCTGGGCCGACCTGGGAGAGGGAACCCCGGACGGCATCTGCCTCGACGCGCGGAACGCCGTCTGGTACGCCGACGTCCCCGGCCGGTGCTGTGTGCGCGTCGCCGAGGGCGGCGCCGTGCTGGACCGGGTCGATCTCGACCGCGGTGGCTTCGCCTGCGTACTCGGCGGCCACGACAGGAGGACGCTGTTCGTCGTGGCCGCGGACTGGCGCGGTATGACGGAGCCCCGGATGGTGACGCCCGGTTCCGGGCAGGTGCTCGCCGTCCGGGTCGAGGTGCCGGGAGCGGGCCGGCCCTGACGGCGGCGTACGCGCCGACCGCGGGAGTCCTGCCCTTCCGGAGGGCTCCTGCCTTCTGGAGGGCGGCGCCGGACACCGGCCCGGTCTGACGCGGCTGGGCCGGACACCTGCCCGGTCCGACGCGGCTGCCCGGCTTCCTCCATCCCCCGGGTCGTGGGGAATGTCGGCGATGTCACCCGGGGGGTGCGGCGCGAGGCAGGGTGTTTCGGCCGCCGGCTTAGGGATAACCCTCGATTGCCAGCAAGCGCGTGTCATGCCTAGGTCAAGAGTGCGATCCTTCCCCCACCTGTAGAGCAGGTCGCTCACGGCCTGCCCACGGTCGCGTTCCCGCACGCCCCTGCTCAGCTCGTCCCGGACAGCACATCCCGTCTGCCCGGTCTGTCGCCGGCCGCCGACCGCGGCCGAAGCAGTAGGAGTACGAGTGAGACGTATCCCCCGTCAGGCGACCGCGGCCGGAGCCCTGGTGGCCACCGCCGCTTTGCTGGCCGTCGGTATACAGACGGTCCCGGCAGCCGCCAAGCCCGCCCCCCACACAACCCCCCTGCGTACAGGGGGACTCGAAGCCGAGCTCACCCCGGCCCAGCACGTGGCGCTGCTGAAGAAGGCATCCAAGCAGACCACGGCGACCGCCGGCACCCTCGGCCTCGGCTCGAAGGAGAAGCTGGTCGTCAAGGACGTCGTCAAGGACAACGACGGCACCCTGCACACCCGTTACGAGCGCACCTACGCCGGCCTGCCGGTACTCGGCGGCGACGTCGTCGTCCACACCCCGCCGGCCTCGCAGGCCACCGGCACGGTGAGCACGACCTTCAACAACAAGCACACCATCAAGGTCGCGACCACCACCGCGTCGGTCACCAAGGCCGCCGCCGGGGCCAAGGCACTCAAGACGGCCAAGGCGCTCAAGGCGGAGAAGCCCGCCACCGACAGTGCCCGCAAGGTCATCTGGGCCGGCACCGGTACACCCCGGCTCGCCTGGGAGACCGTGATCAGCGGCTTCCAGGACGACGGCACGCCGAGCAGGCTGCACGTCGTCACCGATGCCACCACCGGCAAGGAACTCACGCGGTACGAGGGCATCCAGACCGGCACCGGCAACACCCAGTACAGCGGCACGGTGACGCTCAGCACCACGCTGTCCGGTTCGACGTACCAGCTGACCGACTCCACCCGCGGCAGCCACAAGACGTACTCGCTGAACAACGGCACCTCCGGCACCGGCACCCTGATGACCGACGCCGACGACGTCTGGGGCACCGGCGCGGGCTCCAACACCCAGACGGCCGGCGCGGACGCCGCCTACGGCGCCCAGACCACCTGGGACTTCTACAAGAACACCTTCGGCCGCAGCGGCATCAAGAACAACGGCGTCGCGGCCTACTCCCGCGTCCACTACAGCACGGCGTACGTCAACGCCTTCTGGGACGACAGCTGCTTCTGCATGACGTACGGCGACGGCACCAGCAGCACCCACGCCCTGACCTCGCTGGACGTCGCGGGCCACGAGATGAGCCACGGCGTCACCTCCAACACCGCGGGCCTGAACTACACCGGTGAGTCCGGCGGTCTGAACGAGGCGACCTCCGACATCTTCGGCACCGGCGTCGAGTTCTACGCCAACAACTCCTCCGACGTGGGCGACTACCTCATCGGCGAGAAGATCGACATCAACGGCGACGGCACCCCGCTGCGCTACATGGACAAGCCGAGCAAGGACGGCGGCTCCGCGGACAGTTGGTACTCCGGCGTCGGCAACCTGGACGTCCACTACTCCTCGGGCCCCGCGAACCACATGTTCTACCTGCTCTCCGAGGGCAGCGGTACCAAGGTCATCAACGGCGTCACGTACAACAGCTCGACCTCCGACGGCGTGGCCGTCGCGGGCATCGGCCGGGCCGCGGCCCTGCAGATCTGGTACAAGGCGCTCACGACGTACATGACGTCGACCACCAACTACGCGGGTGCCCGCACCGCCGCGCTGAACGCCGCCACGGCGCTGTACGGCGCAAGCTCCGCCCAGTACGCGGGGGTGGCGAACGCCTTCGCCGGCATCAACGTCGGCAGCCACGTCACCCCGCCGACCAGCGGCGTGACCGTCACCAACCCGGGCAGTCAGTCCTCCACCGTCGGTACCGCGGTGAGCCTGCAGATCTCGGCCGGCAGCACCAACACCGGCTCCCTGACCTACGCCGCGTCGGGTCTGCCGGCCGGTCTGTCGATCAGCGGCTCGACGGGCGCCATCTCCGGCACGCCGACCACCGCGGGGACGTACAGCACGACCGTCACCGTGACGGACAGCACCGGCGCGACGGGAACCGCGTCCTTCACCTGGACGGTCAGTTCCTCGGGCGGCGGTGGCACCTGCACCTCGGCGCAGCTGCTCGGCAACGCCGGCTTCGAGTCGGGCAACACCACCTGGACCGCCTCCAGCGGAGTCATCACCAACTCCAGCAGCCAGGCGGCCCACGGCGGCTCCTACAAGGCGTGGCTGGACGGCTACGGCTCCACCCACACCGACACGCTGGCCCAGTCGGTGGCCGTCCCGAGCGGCTGCAAGGCCACGCTGACGTTCTACCTGCACATCGACACGGCCGAGACGACCACCAGCTCCGCGTACGACAAGCTGACGGTCACGGCCGGATCGACCACGCTGGCGACCTACTCGAACCTCAACAAGGCCACCGGCTACACGCAGAAGACGTTCGACCTGTCCTCGTTCGCCGGCACGACCGTCGCGATCAAGTTCAGCGGCGTCGAGGACTCCTCGCTCCAGACCAGCTTCGTCGTGGACGACACCGCCCTGACGACCAGCTGACCGGCAGTACCTGACATTCCAGGCCGCGGCCCGGGTCCTCCGCAGGGAGGACCCGGGCCGCGGTGCCGTGCCCGGTCCTACTCGAACCGGGAGGGGTCCCCGGCTCCGAGGCGCACGATCTCGGGCTCGGCGCCCGAGAAGTCGATGACGGTCGTCGGTTCGGTGCCGCAGTCGCCGGAGTCGATGACAGCGTCCACCACATGATCGAGGCGGTCCTTGATCTCCCAGCCCTGGGTCAGCGGCTTGTCCTCCTCCGGCAGGAGCAGGGTGCTCGACAGCAGCGGCTCGCCGAGTTCGGCGAGGATCGCCTGCGCGACGGCATGGTCGGGAATCCGCACCCCCACGGTCTTCTTCTTCGGGTGCAGCAGCCTGCGCGGAGCCTCCTTCGTCGCCGGGAGGATGAAGGTGTAACTCCCCGGAGTCGCCGCCTTGACCGTGCGGAAGACGGCGTTGTCGATCCGTACGAAATGCCCCAGCTGCGCGAAGTCCTCGCACATCAGCGTGAAGTGGTGCCGCTCGTCGAGCTGGCGGATCGAACGGATGCGGTCGATCCCGTCCTTGTTGCCGAGCGCGCAGCCGAGCGCGAAGCAGGAGTCCGTCGGGTAGACGATCAGCCCGCCGCTCCGGACGATCTCCACCACCTGGCTGATGATGCGGCGCTGCGGGTTGTCCGGGTGCACATCGAAGTACTTGGCCATGTTCCGAGCTTAGGCGGTGACCCCGGCGGCACGCCCCGAACCGCATGCGGTCACCCCGGACGAGCGGCACCCGGCCCCGGCGCCCCCGTCATGTTCCCGGGAACCCTTCGACCGGTTCCGGGCCCGGAATCTTTCCCCGGTCACGGCACTAGGAACCTCGAGGTCGTCTCGCTACCCTCCGCCGCATGATTTCCACGGTGGTCTGGGGTACCGGCAACGTCGGCCGCGCGGCCATCCGCGCCGTCGAGGCCCACCCGAAGCTGAAACTCGCGGCCGTGCTCGTCCACAACCCCGACAAGGCCGGCCGGGACGCCGGCGAACTCGCCGGGCTCGACCACGGCCTCGGGGTCGCGGCGAGCGACGACATCGACGCCGTCCTGGCCGGTGGCCCCGGAGCCGTGGTCTACGCGGCCACCGGCGACATCCGCCCCGACGAGGCCCTCGCCGACATCGGCAGGGCGATCCGGGCCGGTGCGGTGGTCGTCACGCCCGCGCTCTATCCGCTCTACGACCAGCGCAACGCCCCGCCGGAGTTCCGGGAGCCCGTGCTCGCCGCCATCGCGGACGGAGGCGGCTCCCTGTTCGTCTCCGGAGTGGATCCCGGCTGGGGAAACGACGTGCTGCCCCTGCTGATCAGCGGCCTCGGCACCACGGTCGACGCCATCCGCTGCCAGGAGATCTTCGACTACTCCACGTACGAACAGGAGGAATCCGTCCGGTACCTGGTCGGCATGGGGCAGCCGATGGACTACGAGCCGCTGATGCTCGCCCCGTCGATCCCGACCATGGTGTGGGGCGGCCAGATACGGCTCATGGCACGGGCGCTCGGCGTCGAACTCGACGACATCCGCGAGACGTTGGAGCGCCGCCCGCTCACGGACACGGTGAACACCCGCACCATGGGCGAGTTCGCGGCCGGTACCCAGGGCGCCGTGCGCTTCGAGGTGCAGGGGATCGTCGGGGGAGAGCCCCGGATCGTCATCGAGCACGTCACCCGCATCCACGCCTCCTGCGCGCCGGACTGGCCGACGCCGCCCGACGGGGACGGTGCCCACCGCGTGATCATCGAGGGCCGCCCGCGCATCGAGGTCACCGTCGAGGCCACCGACGAGGGCGAGAACCGCTCCGCCGGCGGGAACGCCACCGCGGTGGGCCGCCTGGTCGGCGCCATCGACTGGCTGGTCGACGCGGAACCAGGGCTCTATGACGCACTCGACGTCCCGCTGCGCCCCGCAGTCGGCCGACTCGGAAGGAAGTGACCCATGACCCTGCACATCGACATTCCCGAGGGACAGGAACCGATCGGATACGTGTGGGGCGAGATGGTGCCCGGCATCGGCATGGCCGCCGCGAACTTCTCCCTGTCGGTGTACGAGCACACGACGCTGGGCCTGCGCGAGTTCGAGGCGGCCCGTCTGCGCATCGCGCAGATCAACGGGTGCCTGTTCTGTCTCGACTGGCGCACGGAGCGGGAGGGCCACAAGGTCGAGGAGGAGTTCGCGGACGCGGTGACCCAGTGGCGTACCACCGACGCCTTCGACGACCGCACACGGCTGGCCGCCGAGTACGCCGAGCGGTACGCCCTGGATCACCACGGTCTGGACGAGGACTTCTGGGCGCGGATGACCGCGCTGTACACCCAGCGGGAGATCGTGGAGCTGAGCATGAGCATCGGTTCCTGGCTGGCGTTCGGCCGGCTCAACCACGTGCTGGGCCTCGACGCCGTGTGCGTGCTGCCGACCCACTGAGGCGACCCGGAACGCGCGGGATGCGGGCCACTGAGCGGACCGGGCCGCTCGGGCGGCCCGGACGCGCCCTAGAGATCGACGGCGATGATCTTCTCGATGTTCCGTTCGGCGAGCGCCGTGATCGTGACGAACGGATTGACGCTGGTGTTGCCGGGAATCAGCGCGCCGTCGATGACGTACAGGCCCGAATAGCCCTGCAGACGGCCGTAGTTGTCGGTGGCCTTGTTGAGCACGGCGCCACCGAGCGGGTGGTAGGTCAGGTGGTCGCCCCAGATCTTGTATACGCCGAAGAGATCGGTCCGGTAGATCGTCCCCTCCTTCGCGTTGATCTTGTCGAAGATCGACTTGGCCATGTCGATGGCGGGTTGCTTCCAGGCGGTCTGCCAGTTGAGGTCGACGGTGCCGGTCGCGGCGTTCCACGAGAACCGGGCGCGGTTCGGGTTCTTGGTGATGGACAGGTAGAACGACGCGAAGGTCTCGATGCCGGTGGGCAGAGGTGCGACCTCGGCGAACGCGCCGCCCGCGGTCCAGTTGTCGATGCCGCCGCAGGGAATGCTGGCCTGCAGTGCGCCGGTCGGATCCCACAGGTGGTTGGCGCGGCCGCACATGACGTTGCCGTTGTCGCCCCAGCCCTGGCCGATCTCGCCGTTCAGGCCGGGCAGCGCGCCGGTGGCCTTCAGCTTGACCAGGAGTTTGCTGGTGCCGACACTTCCGGCCGCGAAGAAGACGCGGTCCGCGGTCACCGTCTTGGAGGCCGTGGCGTCGCCGTTGGTGTTGAGCTGGTCGATCAGTACCGTGTAGCCGCCACCGGCCGCGGGTGAGACCGAAGTGACCTTGTGCAGCGGTGAGATGGTGACCCGGCCGGTGGCCGTGGCCTGGGCGAGGTAGGTCTTCTGGAGTGACTTCTTGCCGTAGTTGTTGCCGTAGAGGATCTCTCCGGCGAGCGCCGACTTGGTGGCGGTGCCGGCGGCCTCCTGCTTCATGTAGTCCCAGTCGTACACGTCGGGCACGAAGACGAACGGGAAGCCGGAGCGCTGGGCCTGCTTACGGCCGACCCGTGCGTACTGGTAGCAGTCGGTGGTGTCGAACCACGCCGGGTCCACGAGGCCGACACCGAGCCCGGCGTTGGCGCGCGGATAGTAGGTCGCGTACATCTCGTCGGCGTTCACCGACGGGAGGATGGCGCCGAAGTTCTCCCGCTTCGGGGTGACAGCCATGCCCCCGTTGACCAGCGATCCGCCGCCGACGCCGCGGCCCTGGTACACGATGATCTGGCCCATCTCCTCGGCGTCGAGGATCCCGGTGTAGCGGGGTACGTCCTTGTCGATGGGGAAGCCGAGGAAGTTGCTGAGAGGCTGCTTGGTCCTGGTGCGCAGCCAGTACGAACGGTAGTCCGGGCTGGTCGTGTTGGCGAAGATCTTGCCGTCCGAGCCCGGGGTGTCCCAGGCCATGCCCATCTCGACCATCTGCACGTCGACGCCCGCCTGGGCGAGCCGCAGGGCGGCGACGGAGCCCCCGTATCCGGTGCCGATCACCAGGACGGGGACATGCGCTCCGGAAGGGATCGACGAGGCCGCCGTGGCGACCTGCGCCGGGGCCGCGACGGCACGGCCGGCAAGACTCACGGCTCCAAGAATAGAACTCGTTCCAGCAATGAATCGTCGGCGCGAGACACCTCTGGAATCCTTGTTCTGCTGGTTGATGTCACTCATGTGACACTCCTCACTCTCGATGAGTGGGAACAGGTTCTACTGTTGCCAGCTTGTTAAGTCACTACATACCGGTTGGTAACTTGTGTCCGATCTTGGGGTGATCGGCGAGGTCTGATCCGCTTGCTCTTGACTTCACAAGACCCTCGCGCGACATTTCCTGACGCTGCATCAGAACCGGTACGGCGGGGGCCTGTCGGCTCCCGGAGCACGGAACGCCTCACATTCCTTCGCCCTGCTGGAGCGCCCTGTGATGTCCCCGAGCGCCGACCCCGCCAGACGCACCGACTCCATCCCGACGCCCGGCCCGTCGCGGCGCCGGGTGCTCGGCGCGGCCACGGGCGCCTCCCTCGCGCTCGCCGCCGGGACCGCGGGAGCCGCCACGGCGGCCGACCTGCCGCTGCTGGGCACGTACGACGTCGTCGTGGTCGGTTCCGGAGCCGCGGGGATGACCGCCGCGCTCACCGCCGCCAAGAAGGGACTGAGCTGCGTCGTCCTGGAGAAGGCGCCGACCTTCGGAGGCTCGGCGGCTCGCTCCGGCGCGGGCATCTGGATCCCCAACAACCCGGTCATCCTCGCCGCCGGAGTCCCCGACACCCCGGCCAAGGCCGCCGGCTACCTCGCGGCCGTGGTCGGCCCGGACGTCTCCGCCGCCCGTCAACAGGCCTTCCTCGGCAACGGACCGGCCATGATCTCCTTCGTCATGGCCAACAGCCCGCTGCGCTTCCGCTGGATGGAGGGGTACAGCGACTACTACCCGGAGCTTCCCGGCGGGCTCCCGGGCGGCCGCTCCATGGAGCCCGACCAGCTCGACGGAAACATCCTCGGAGCCGAACTCGCCCACCTGAACCCGGCGTACATGGCGGTCCCGGCCGGCATGGTCGTCTTCAGCGCCGACTACAAGTGGCTCACCCTCGCCGCCGTGAGTGCGAAGGGCGCGGCCGTCGCCACCGAGTGCCTGGCCCGGGGCACCAAGGCGGCGCTGCTCGGCCAGAAGCCGCTGACGATGGGCCAGTCGCTCGCCGCCGGACTGCGCGCGGGCCTGCTCGCCGCCCGGGTCCCGGTGTGGCTGAACACCCCGCTGTCCGACCTGTTCGTGGAAAGCGGTGCCGTCACCGGCGCGGTCGTCACCCAGAACGGCGCGTCCGGACTGGTCAGGGCGCGGCGCGGGGTCATCGTCGGCTCCGGCGGCTTCGAGCACAACGCGTCCATGCGCGCCCAGTACCAGCGCCAGCCCATCGGGACCGCCTGGACGGTGGGCGCCAAGGAGAACACCGGCGACGGCATCCTGGCGGGCCGTCGCGCAGGGGCCGCGCTCGACCTGATGGACGACGCATGGTGGGGTCCGGCCATCCCGCTGCCCGACCAGCCCTACTTCTGCCTGGCCGAACGCACGCTGCCCGGCGGCCTGTTGGTCAACGCCGCCGGAGCGCGTTTCGTCAACGAGGCCGCGCCCTACAGCGACGTCGTGCACACCATGTACGACCGCAACCCGAGCGCACCGGACATCCCGGCGTGGCTGATCGTCGACCAGAACTACCGCAACCGCTACCTGTTCAAGGATGTCGCGCCGACGTTCGCGTTCCCCGACGCCTGGTACACCTCCGGCGCCGCGTACAAGGCATGGTCCCTGGACGACCTCGCCGGCCGGATCGGTGTCCCCGCGGCCGCCCTGCGCACCACCGTCAGCCGCTTCAACGGCCTGGCCCTGAACGGCACGGACCCGGACTTCCACCGCGGCGACAGCGTCTACGACCACTACTACACGGACCCGGCGATCCTTCCCAATTCCTGCCTGGCCCCTCTGTGGCTCCCACCGTTCCACGCCTTCAGGATCGTTCCGGGTGACCTGGGCACCAAGGGCGGTCTGGTCACGGACGCCCGGGCCCGCGTCCTGCGCCCCGACGGCACGGTGATCCCCGGCCTGTACGCGGCGGGCAACGTCAGCGCGGCCGTCATGGGCCACAGCTACGCGGGAGCGGGCTCGACGATCGGTCCCGCCATGACGTTCGGCTACATCGCGGCGCTGGACATCGCGGCGGCCTGACGCGGTGCGGGCGGCCCGGCCCCGGTCCTGCTCCCGCGTCGGCCCGTCCCGTACCGCCCGTACGCCCCGCACCGCCCTGGGCCGTCAGCCGCCGTCGCGGTCGTCGTCGCCCCGGATCCGCGGTGCGAGGAGCAGGATCGAGACGTCGTCCCGGATCGAGGGGCAGTACTCGACGAGGTCCTGCCACACGCGGTCGACCAGAGCGTCCGAAGGCTCCTCGGCGAACGCGGCCAGCCGGTCCGGCAGAGGGTAGAAGACGCCGGCCGGATTCCGGCTCTCGCTCACGCCGTCCGACGCCAGGAACAGCCGGTCGCCGGGCTCCAGGTCGACGGTGCGCAGGTGCGGCGGGGACAGCTCGAAGAAACCCAGCCCCAGCGGGGCCCCCGAGTCGGTGTCGAGTTCGAGGGCCTTCGTGCCGCGCAACAGCAGCGGGTTCGGGTGCCCGCAGGACACCAGCCGCACGGTGTCGGCCCGGGGTGAGAACTCCAGGAGCAGAGCCGTGGCGAACAACTCGGCGTGATCCACCGCTGCGGAGTCCACGACGAGACGTCGGTCGAGCCGGGCCGCGGCAGCCTCCAGACCGCGTTGGTCCAGCACCGTCTCCCGGAACGCCCCGAGAAGCGAGGCGACCGTCCCCACCGCCGACAGCCCGTGACCCTGGACGTCGCCCATCACGGCCCGGACCCCGAAGGGGCCGTCGCGTACGTCGAAGAAGTCCCCGCCGACCAGCGTCTCCCGCTGCGCCGGCCGGTACAGCCCCACGCAGCGCACCGGCCCGACGCTCTCGGGGAGCGGTGGCAGAACGGCGAGCTGGGCGGCTTCCGCCACGGACCGCACGGTGACCAGATGCGCGTCCCTTCGGCTGCGGACCAGGGACACGAACACGCTGAGCACGGCGACGAAGACGATGGTGAGCAGGTCGGCCTGTCCCGGATGGTTGAGCTGCAGGGCGGGGATGGTCAGCAGTACCACGACGATCGCGCCGAAGGCGGCCGTCGCCAGGGGCCCGTACGAGAGCACGGCCAGGGAGGGGATGGCGCCCAGCATGAAGCCGATGTCCAGCGCCTCACTGCTCACCAGCTCGGCCACGCAGACCCCCACCAGCAGGACCGGCGGAAGCAGGCGAACCCAGCGCGGAGGGGGCGAGCCGCGCAGCCATCCCCGGTGCTGGTCGTCCCGCTGACCGGGCGCGGCCTTCGTGGCCATGGCACTCCTCCTTCTGCCACAACCGTCCTCCATTCCGCGTTGCCGCGCATTCCGATCGGCCCGGCGACGTGGGGCGCGGGCAGGACGCGGGCCGGTCCCGCCCGGGGCGGCGGGGAGGGCGGACGGACCGACGTGGGGCGGCCGTGGCCGTGCCGGCAACACGGAGCCCCGCCACCCACGGGGATGAGGGTGACGGGGCTCCACCGGGCGTCTGCCCCGTCGGCGGGGTTTCATCCCACCACCGCTCGACCCGTCCGCCGGCGGACCGATGGATGCGCGCGGGGTCCGACGCTTCCAACCCGTACGGGGGAAGGGACTTCGTCGGACGGGGTGAGCGACCAATCCGCCGGACGCCCGGGATCGGATTCCGACCGTGATGACAGGGAACACTTGGCAGGCAGGACCGAATGATCGAGACGCACCGGCCAGTTGGGTGCGGTACTCGCTCGGCGCCCTGAGCGGCATGCTCGCCGGGTTCGCCGCCCTCGCCGTCGCCGAGTCGGTGAGCGCGCTCGTACGACCCGAGGCGGGCCCGATCGTCGCCGTCGGGGGCGCCGCGATCGACCGCACACCGCCTGCGGTGAAGGACTGGGCGATTCGCCATTTCGGCACCGATGACAAACTCGTTCTCCAGCTCGGCATTCTGGTAGTCCTCGCGCTGTTCGCCTGCGCGCTCGGCGTGCTCGCGGTGCGCCGTCGCCGCGCGGGCGCTCTGGGAGTGCTCCTGTTCGGTGTGATCGGCGGTACCGCCGCGCTCACCCGTCCCGACTCCACGGGCTGGACCGACGCCCTGCCGTCGGTGACCGGAGCCCTGTGCGGCGCACTGCTCCTGTACGCGCTGGTCGGCCGGCTCTCCACCACCCGGCCCGCACTGTCCGCGCCGGACTCCCGGCCGGACCGGGACGACCCCGTGACCGCCGACGGGGCCACCGCCCCCGCCACCGTGCCGGGGGCGTCCGGCTGGGACCGGCGCGGCTTCATCGTGACCGCCACCACGGCCGCCGCGGCATCGGCCGGTGCCGGGGCACTGGGCCGGCCGCTGAACGGCGCCCGCGGTCAGGACGCGGTCGCCTCCCGCGCGAACCTCGTACTGCCCGCCGTCGCGTCCCCGGCCGCGCCGATTCCCAAGGGGGCACAGCTCCGGGTGCCCGGTGTCAGTCCGTTCGTGACGGCGAACGCCGACTTCTACCGGGTGGACACCGCCCTGGTGGTCCCCAAGGTGGACGCCACCGCCTGGCGGCTGAGAATCCACGGCCGGGGCGTCACCCGCCCGATGACTCTGACCTTCGACGATCTCCTGCGGCGCGAGCTGATCGAGCGGGACATCACGCTCACCTGCGTGTCCAACGAGGTCGGCGGCCCCTACGTGGGCAACGCCCGCTGGATCGGAGCGCGCCTGGCCGACCTCCTCGCCGAGTGCGGGGTGCGGCTGCCGTCCGAGGGCGGCCCGGCCGATCAGCTCGTGGCGCGCTCCGTCGACGGCATGGCCATCGGCAGTCCCGTCGAGGACGTGATGGACGGCCGTGACGCTCTGCTGGCCGTCGGGATGAACGGCCGGCCGCTCCCGTTCGAGCACGGCTTCCCGGTGCGGATGCTCGTCCCGGGCCTGTACGGCTACGTGTCCGCGTGCAAGTGGATCAAGGACATCGAGCTGACCACGTTCGACGCGTACGACCCGTACTGGGTGAAGCGGAAGTGGGCGAGCAGGGCCCCGATCAAGACCCAGTCCCGCATCGACACGCCCAAGCCTTTCGCACGGCCCAGGGCGGGCACCGTCATGGTCGCCGGGGTCGCGTGGGCCCAGCACCGCGGAATCGACAGGGTCGAGGTGCGGATCGACGACGGGCGCTGGCAGGAGGCCGAACTGGCGGCCGAGGACACCGTCGACACCTGGCGCCAGTGGTCCTTCCCCTGGCAGGCCACCCGCGGCGGCCACACCCTCACGGTCCGGGCGACCGATCGCACCGGTCACGTCCAGACCGACGGGCGCACCCGGACCATCCCGGACGGCGCCGACGGCCGGCACTCCGTGGTCGTCACCGTCGACTGAACACCCGGTGCTAGGCGGACGCGGCGGATCTCAGGTGCTCAGCGCTCCGAGGTCGCCGCAGCGTGCAGATGATCCAGTGCGTCGAGCACGACGGTGCGGCGGTGCCAGGAGAGCCAGCGGCCCACCATCAGGCCGGTGGCCTCCAAGGCATCGAGCTGGACGCGGGTGAACCCGGGCAACGGCCGCTCGTGGTGCGAGGAGGCCATGCCGATCGGCACGCCCGCCCGGTTGACCAGGGGCACGCTGTGGCAGGCCCGGCTGCCCGCCCGCAGGATGACGCGACGGGAGTCCTCGTCGAAGACGTCGGCGGTCGCCACGTCCCGGACGGTGACCTGTCTGCGGTCTTCGGCGGCCTGGGCGCACGAGGTGGTGGGCGAGTCGACGAACGCGAAGAAGCTCGTGAACTCACGTTCCAGACCCGAGTGCCGGACCATCCGCAGACGTCCCCCCTCGGAGAGCTGGACATTGCCCATGCCGGCCCCCGTGATGTCCAGGACCCGGTGCAGAGCGGCGCTCAGCACCTCGCCCTGGTGGGTGCGATCGGCTCCGGCGGTCCGCAGGCCGGGCAGCGGGGGAGGGGGCGTCCGGGGGCGGTCCGCTCCGCGCGCCGGTCCGTCGGGGCTGTGCGGGGTCCGTACGACCGCGTCCGCCAGCGTGTGCAGTTTGATGTTGAACCGCTGCGACGCCTCGCGGAGCAGGGCGAAGGACGCCTCGGGCGCGGGCAGCCGGTAGCGCTCCATCAGCACACCCTGCGCCAGCGAGATCGCCGGGTGCGCGTGCAGGCGTTCCTGCAGATCGGCGTTGTGCTCCCGCAGACGGACGATCTCCCCGCGCAGGTCGGCGGAGTCCGCCTCCGGCTCGGGGACGCGCCCGCCGGCGGGCGGGAGCGGTGCCTCCTGGCTCATGCTGTACGGCATCCTCACTGACGGCGTCTGATTCCACCGGCGGCCCGGACGCCCACGGGAAGGCAGGACGGGCCGCCGCCGCACCGCCGGGACGCGCGACCGCGCGGCCCCGCGGAAAGAACGCGGTGCGTGCCTGCTTCCCAAGCACTCGCGCCGACCCTATCCCGGGGCGGCGTCCGCTCCGCAAGAGGTCCGGCGGAGTTCCTGACACCGGCCCGCCCGGGCCCCGCTTCGTCCGGTCGGCGAGCCCGGAGAGGCCCGGCCCGCCGGCCCGGGGCATGGTGGAGGAGTGATGGGGCTGGCCGTGCTGTTCGCGCTTCTCGGGGCCGCCAGTAACGCGATGGGCACGGCATTCCAGCGCAAGGCGGCCTCTCGCGTCGCCGAAGGCGGCGGACTGCGGCTCATCCTGCGACTGGCCCGGCAGCCTGCGTGGCTGATCGGCATCGCGGGGGTGATCGGGGCCGCGGTCTTCCAGGCCCTGGCCCTGGTGAACGGACCGCTGTCCCTGGTGCAGCCCCTGTTCATCCTGGAACTGCCCTTCGCCCTGATGATCGCCATCCCCCTGCTGCACCGCCGTCTGCCGCGCGCGGGGTGGTGGGCCGTCGCCGGTGTGGTGGCCGGCCTCGGTCTCGTCCTCGGCTCGGCAGCTCCCTCGGGCGCTCGGTCCGACGCCTCCATGGCGCGCTGGACCCCGGTGCTGATCCTGTGTCTGGGAGCCGTGGCCGTCGCGGTCGTCGTCGCCCGCCCGGGCCGCCCGCCGCTGTTCCGCGCCGCCGTGCTCGGATCGGCGTCGGCCATCAGCAACGCGCTGACGGCCGCGCTCCTCAAGTCGGCCATGGGCACGCTCACCGACGACGGCTTCGTCGCCTTCCTCGGCGTCTGGCAGACCTACGGATTCGCCGTGACCGGGGTCGGCGCCGTCCTGCTGCTGGAGAACGCCCTCCAGGCGGGCCCCTTGGCCGCCTCGCAGCCGGCGCTGACCATCGGCGACGCGACGATCAGCCTGCTGCTGGGCGTGATCCTCTTCGACGAGACGATCCGCACCGGCTGGTGGCTGCTGCCCGAGCTGCTCGGGGCCGGGCTGGTCCTGTGGGGCGTACTGCGGCTGACCCGGGTGGTGCCGCACATCGCGGACATCGCCCACTGACCCATGGCCGAAGGCCAGGACGCTCGGCCATACGAGGGGAATCCTGGCCGGAAACCCGTGTGCATGCATCGCCGGGACCGGGGCAACAGCATCCTGAGACGACTCGAGTGAGCCAACCCCCCCTGGCGAACCCGAGCCGTACGGCCCCGCAGGCAGTCACCCCCCCCCGGCTGCCCGCGGGGCCGCATTCGTGCGTGCGGACCGGGAACCGTTGCGGACCCGCTTCCGGCCACCGTCCCGCTCGACGTTCCCCGGCCGGTCCTACGCGACCTGTATACCGACGATGCAGGTGTCGTCGTCGGTGTCGGACCTGCTGTACGTCAGGAGCCGGTCGAGCTGGTGGTCCAGGGTCCTGGATGTCGTACGGGCCGCGTTGAGGAGCTGGCGCAGCGACACCTCCACCGAGCGGTCGCGCCGTTCGATCAGACCGTCCGTGTACATCAACAAGGTGTCGTGGACCGCCAGTTGCACCTCGTCCTCCTCGAACGTCGCCTCGGGGACGGCGCCGAGCAGGATGCCCTTGAGGAGCGGAAGCGGGTTGGCCTCCGCGTCACGGACCAGAACGGGCGGCAGATGCCCGGCCCTGGCCCAGCGCAGAACACGGCGGCGCGGATCGTAGATGCCGCAGACCGCGGTGGCGGTGACCCCGCCCGTCAGATGGTGCGCCACGATGTTGAGCCACGACAGCAGCTGTCCGGGCCCGGCACCGGTCACGGCGAGTCCGCGCAGCGCGTTGCGCAGCACGACCATGCTGGTCGCCGCCTCGATCCCGTGACCGGCCACGTCCCCGACGCACAGCAGGACAAGGCCGGAGGGCAGGACGACGGCGTCGTACCAGTCGCCCCCGACCAGCTGCTCCGTCTCCGCCGGCCGGTACCGCACCGCCACTTCGAGCCCCGGAGCCCGCAACGGAGCCTGGGTCGGCGGCATGATCGCGTGCTGCAGCTGGAGGGTCAGCCGGTTGCGCTCGTGCGCCTGCTGCTCGGTGTGCGCCAGCTGGTCCCGGGTGACCGCCAGCGCGACCTCGGTCCAGTGCTGCGCCGAGATGTCCTGGTAGGCCCCGCGGACCACGAAGAGCTGGTCGTCGGCGTCGAGCACCGGCTCGGCCACCATGCGGATGTGCCGGGTGACGCCGTCGGGACGCTGCAGACGGAACGCGGCCGTGGCCGGCCGGCGATGGTGCAGGACGGTGCGCAGGAACCGGCCGATGGCGACGGCGTCGTCCGGATGGGCGTGCGCAGGCAACTCCTCCAGCGGCACGGGAGCTCCCGAGGGGGAGCGGCCGTACAGGTCGAAGAGCGTGTCGTTCCAGATGATCTCGCCGGTGAGCAGGTTCTCCTCGAAGCCACCGATCCTGCCCAGCCGTTGGGCGTGCTGGAGGAGACTCGCCAGCCGAGCGGTCTCGTCCTCTATGCGCCAGATGAGCAGCACCGTTCCGCCGTGCCGGCTGACGTTGATGTCGGCCACGGCCGACAGCGGCACCTGGTCGACCAGCGCCGTGAGATCCATGCGCCGCGCCCGGAACGGCTCCCCGGTGGCGTAGACCCGCTCGATGCACTGGAAGAGGTCGCTGTCCCCGGCGACCATCGGATAGGCCTCCAGCAGCAGCGCCCCGTGGACGGTGCCGCGGGGCCGCCCGGCCGGATCGAGGAAACGGCCGTTCACATGGCGGATGCGGAAGTCCGCGAGCCGTCCCTGGTCGTCGAGGTGGGGCACCAGGACCAGGGCGGGATCGTGCAACCCGTCCACCAGGTCGATCAGTTCGGAGACGTCGTTCGTCCCCCGCACGTCGTGACCCTCGCCCGGCAGCGCGTGGGTCTCCAGCGTGTGCGAGCACAGCTCCGCCAACGCCTCGACCTGACGGACGACCTGCGGCGGCTGAGGTTCCAGGGCGGACGGCCAGGCGATCTCCAGGACGCCGTGGATACGGCCCCCGGAGCCGGCCGGTACCGCGACCCTCCCCCCGTCGGGGTGGGCCGCGTGCCCGATGGAGGGAAGTCCGGTGCCCGACAGCGAAGCCGCCCACTGGGCGGTGCGTTCGGACAGCGCGCGGCGCGCCATCGTCGCCACACCCGGTGGTACGTAGCGCCAGCGCCTGGCCTCGGCCGTCGAGAATCCGGCGCTGCCCGCCAGCGAGAGCGAACCGTCGGCGTCCGCCGCCCAGATGGCAACGGCGACTGCCCCGAGCGGGGTCAGCGCGTGCTGGAGCAGGGAGTCGGCCACCGCCTGGGTGTCGTCCGCCGCCAGGGCACCGCTCTCGGCCGCGCGCAGCCGAACCGCCGGGGCGTCGTCCTTCGGCGCGGGTTCCGTCGCGACGGCGAGGAAGGCGCTGGTCACCTCCGAAAGCCGGTCGTGCGCCGCCTGGTTGATGATCTCGACCGCGAGCTGGAGCTGCGACACCTTGGCCTGCTCGGCCAACTCGGTGAGCTGGCGGGCGGCTTGAGTCGGCCCGCAGCCCAGCCGCTCGACCAGGATGCCCTTGGCCAGCTCGATCAGGGCCCGTCCGTCGGCCTCCGCCTGGGCGGCCCGCACCTCGCGGCGCAGCCGCTCGACCGTGGCCGCCAGCCGGCCCACCGGAGAGGTCCGGGCCACGTCCGACAGCTCGCCGGACGGGTCGGCCTCCGTTTCGTCGGCGGCGTCCGCTGAACCGGCGACGTTCGCGTCGGTCGCTTCAGGAATGTTCATGGTGCGGCCGTTCTTCGACGCGGACCCTCTGCGGGGTGGGGGAGGAGCGGCAGTGGCGGACGCCCCGCCGGCCGGAGGTGGCGGTGGGTGCCGAGCGCCATGTCATTCCCCCAGCCAGCGTCGGACGCAGGCGATGAGGTCGTTGGTGTCGACCGGCTTCGTGACGTGGTCGCTGGCACCCGACAGCAGGCTCTTCTCCCGGTCGCCGGGCATGGCCTTCGCCGTCACCGCGATGATCGGCAGCTCGGCGTACCGGGGCATCTTGCGGATCTCGGCGGTCGCCGTGTACCCGTCCATCTCGGGCATCATCACGTCCATCAGGATCAGCGCGACCTCGGGCCGGCTCAACAGCGTCTCGATGCCCTTCCTGCCGTTCTCCGCGTGCAGCACCTGGAACCCGTGCAGCTCCAGGATCCCGCTGAGCGCGAAGAGGTTGCGGGCGTCGTCGTCGACGACGAGCACCGTACGGCCCCGGAACGCGTCGTCGATCGGCTGCGCGGGCCGGCTCCTCGCCTCCTCGGCGCGGACCAGCGGGACCACGTCGCCGGGCTGGTCCGCGGACAGGTGCAGCGCGATGCGTTCGCGCAGCTCGTCCAGACTGGACAGGAACTCCAGGGACCGGGCGCCCGAGCGGGACTGCAGCGCCTGCTCCTGTGCGAGGTCGACGCGGCTGCCGTTGTGGACGAGGACGGGAACCGTCGCCAGAGCGGAGTCGCCCTCCACCGCTTCCAGGAACCGGGCCGTCTCCCCTTCCGGCATGCCGAGTTCGAGGACGACGCAGTGCCACGGCTCGGCGGCCAGCGCGCTCGCCGCCTCCTCCGCCCCCACGACCGTGACGACGTCGACGCTCTCGCGCGCGTCACCCTCGTCCCGGCTGCGGGCGACATCGCCGACCGCGCTCTCGGCCACCAGCGTCAGCAGGCCCCGCGGCCGTTCCTCGACCACCAGCAGCCGGCGCCGCCGCCGACTCGGCGGACTGATCGAACCGGCGACCGTGTGCCGCCGTTCGTCGAGCGCCGAGGCACCCTCGGCCGGCGCCGACTCGGGCTTGCGGCCGCCGGCCAGCAGCTCCTCGAAGTCGGGGCGCGCGACCGGCAGGAAGAGAGTGAACGTACTGCCCTGTCCGGGTGTGCTGTCGACGGTGACCGCTCCACCGAGCAGGTGGGCGATCTCCCGGGTGATGGACAGCCCCAGGCCGGTCCCGCCGTACTTGCGGCTCGTGGTGCCGTCGGCCTGCTGGAAGGCGCCGAAGATCGTCTCGAGCTGCTGCTCGGGGATGCCGATCCCGGTGTCCTTGACCCGGAAGGCGGCGACCGTGCCGCCGCGCCGTACGCCCGTGGGGATCTCCTGGTCTGCCGCCGGTTCGATCCGCAGCTCGACGCGTCCCCGCTCGGTGAACTTGACAGCGTTCGACAGCAGGTTGCGCAGCACCTGCCGCAGCCGGGAGTCGTCGGTGAGGAGGTCGACCGGAGATCCGGGAGCGGTGCTGACCGTGAACTCCAGGCTCTTCTGCGAGGTCATCGGACGGAAGGTGGCTTCGACGTACTCGAGCAGCTGACGCAGCGGGACCCGCTCGGGGGTGACGTCCATCTTGCCGGCCTCGACCTTCGACAGGTCGAGGATGTCGTTGATCAGCTGGAGCAGGTCGGAGCCCGCGGAGTGGATGATCCCGGCGTACTCGACCTGCTTCGGCGTGAGATTGCGCGAGGGGTTCTGCGCCAGCAGCTGGGCGAGGATGAGCAGGCTGTTGAGCGGCGTCCGCAGTTCGTGGCTCATGTTGGCGAGGAACTCGGACTTGTACTTGGACGCCAGGGACAACTGCTGGGCCCGCGCCTCGAGTTCCTGCCGGGCCTGCTCGATCTGGAGGTTCTTCGCCTCGATGTCGCGGTTCTGGGTCGCGAGCAGCGATGCCTTGTCCTCCAGCTCGGCGTTGGAGCGCTGGAGTTCGTCCTGTTGGACCTGCAACTCCTCGGAACGTGCCTGGAGTTCGGCGGTCAGACGCTGCGACTCGCCGAGCAGCTCGTCGGTGCGGGCGTTGGCCACGATGGTGCTGACGTTGACGCCGATGGTCTCCATCAGCTGTTCCAGGAAGGTGCGGTGGCCCTGCTTGAAGTGGGTGACCGAGGCGAGCTCGATGACGCCGAGCACCTGCTCCTCGACGACGATGGGGAGTACCACCAGAGCCGTCGGCGCCGTCTGTCCCAGGCCCGAGGAGATGGTGACGTAGCCCGGCGGCAGTTCGTCCACGGTGATGGCACGGCGGCTGCGTGCCGCCTGCCCGACGAGCGAGCGGCCCAGCGGGATACGGGTGGGGCGCCCGTCCTCGTCGGGGTAGCCGTACGACCCGACCAGCCTCAGTTCCGTCCCCTTCGCGGTCTCCTCGGCGAGATAGAAGGCGCCGTACTGCGCGGCGACCAGCGGGGTGAGCTCGTCCATGATGAGGTCGGCCACCACGTCCAGGTCGCGGTAGCCCTGCATCAGGCCGGAGATACGGGCCAGGTTCGTCTTGAGCCAGTCCTGCTCCTGGTTGGCGCGCGTGGTCTCACGCAGCGACTCGACCATGGAGTTGATGTTGTCCTTCAGGTCGGCGACCTCGCCCGAGGCCTCCACCGTGATGGACCGGGTCAGGTCGCCCTCGGCCACGGCGCTGGTGACCTCGGCGATGGCGCGGACCTGGCGCGTGAGGTTGCCGGCGAGTTCGTTCACGTTCTCGGTCAGCCGCTTCCAGGTGCCCGAGACGCCCTCCACCTCGGCCTGGCCGCCGAGCCTGCCCTCGCTGCCGACCTCCCGTGCCACACGGGTGACCTCCGCCGCGAAGGCGGAGAGCTGGTCGACCATCGTGTTGATGGTCGTCTTGAGTTCCAGGATCTCGCCGCGGGCGTCGACGTCGATCTTCTTGGACAGGTCGCCCTTGGCCACCGCCGTCGTCACCAGCGCGATGTTGCGCACCTGTCCGGTGAGGTTGTTGGCCATCGAGTTGACGTTGTCGGTGAGGTCCTTCCAGGTGCCCGCGACATTGGGCACGTGGGCCTGGCCGCCGAGGCGTCCCTCGGTCCCGACCTCGCGGGCGACGCGGGTCACCTCGTCGGCGAACGCGGACAGCGTGTCGACCATCGTGTTGATGACGTCGGCCAGGGCGGCGACCTCGCCCTTCGCCTCCACGGTGATCTTCTGCGACAGGTCGCCGCGGGCCACGGCCGTGGCAACCTGCGCGATGGAGCGGACCTGACCGGTCAGGTTCGACGCCATCACGTTGACGTTGTCGGTGAGGTCCTTCCATGTGCCGGAGACGCCCCGCACCGTGGCCTGTCCGCCCAGGTTGCCCGCCGTGCCGACCTCGCGGGCGACGCGGGTGACCTCGTCGGCGAAGGCGGAGAGCTGGTCGACCATCGTGTTGATGGTCTCCTTGAGTTCGAGGATCTCGCCCCGGGCGTCGACGGTGATCTTCTGGGAGAGGTCGCCCTGGGCCACCGCCGTGGCCACCTGGGCGACGTTGCGGACCTGGGCGGTGAGGTTGCCCGCCATGAAGTTCACGGAGTCGGTGAGGTCGCGCCAGGTGCCCTTGACGCCCTTGACATCGGCCTGCCCGCCGAGGCGTCCGTCGGTGCCGACCTCGCGGGCGACGCGGGTGACCTCGTCGGCGAAGGCGGAGAGCTGGTCGACCATCGTGTTGATGGTGTTCTTGAGTTCGAGGATCTCGCCCCGGGCGTCGACGGTGATCTTCTGGGAGAGGTCGCCCTGGGCCACCGCCGTCGTCACCTGGGCGACGTTGCGGACCTGGGCGGTGAGGTTGCCCGCCATGAGGTTGACGGAGTCGGTGAGGTCGCGCCAGACACCGCCGACACCGGGGACCTGCGCCTGTCCGCCCAGGTTGCCCGCCGTGCCGACCTCGCGGGCGACGCGGGTGACCTCGTCGGCGAAGGCGGAGAGCTGGTCGACCATCGTATTGACGGTCTCCTTCAGCTGGAGGATCTCCCCGCGGGCGGGCACGTCGATCTTCTGGGAGAGATCGCCCTTGGCGACCGCCGTGGCCACCTGCGCGATGTCACGGACCTGAGTGGTGAGGTTGCCCGCCATGGCGTTGACGGAGTCGGTGAGGTCGGCCCAGGTACCGGAGACACCCGGCACCTCGGCCTGGCCGCCGAGCGTCCCCTCCGTGCCGACCTCGCGCGCCACCCGCGTCACTTCGGAGGTGAACACCGACAACTGGTCGACCATGCCGTTGAACACGGTCGCGATGTCGCCCAGCAGGCCTCCGGCCTCGTCGGGGAGCCGGGTGCCGAAGTCGCCGTCGCGCACGGCGGTGAGGCCGGCCAGCAACTGGCGCAACTCCTGCTCGCCCGGCGTTCTCACGGACGTCTCACTCGCTGCCCTGGCCATGCCCACCCTCGTTCCGCTCCCCAGGAGTTCCGTGCGACGGAACTCGGAACCACGCCGGGCCCGCGGACGGCCCCCGCGCCTGTCCGTGGCATTCCCGCAGATCACGGGTCATCCCGAATAGAAAATACGCCGCAGGCTAACCCAGAAGGCAGGCGCTGAACAAAGCGTGAAGGAAAACTCTTCAACGGCCCAAAAATATTGCCGGTGGCAGGAATAAGCGCGAGTGAAGGGGATACACAGAACCCTCTTGGTTTGGGGTCGCCCGGACCGCGCACGACAAGTCCCGCCGACCCGTTCCGGACCGGAGTCCGGGGGCGGGGCGACGGGACCGTCGTACCGGCTGTGCCGTGCGGCGTGTCAGGCGACCGCGGGGTCGAGCAGGCCCGTCCGCAGACGCTTGATGATGCGGGTGATGAGCCGGGAGACATGCATCTGCGAGATGCCGAGCTCCTCGCCGATCTGCGCCTGGGTGCGCTCCTCGACGAAACGCATGTGGATGATCCGGCGCTGACGGTCATCGAGTTCGGCGATCAGCGGGGCCAGGGAGTTGAAGTCCTCGACCAGCTCGAGCGAGGGGTCGTCCTCCCCGATGAAGTCCGCGAGGACGGCCTCGCCGTCCGCGCCGCCGTCGGCCGTGAGAGCCGCGTCGAGGGACGAGGAGTTGTAGCCGTTCGACGCCTTGCGGGCCTCGATGACCTCTTCCTCGGACAACGACATCAGCTCGGACAGTTCCCGCGTGGTGGGCGTACGGCCGAGGCGGGTGCGCAGTTCCTCCGTCGCCTTGGCGAGTTCCACGCGGGCCTCCTGGAGGCGGCGCGGCACGTGGACGGCCCAGCTCGTGTCGCGGAAGAAGCGCTTGATCTCACCGACGATGTAGGGGACGGCGAAGGAGGTGAACTCGACCTCGCGGGTCAGCTCGAACCGATCGATGGCCTTGATCAGGCCGATGGTGCCGACCTGGACGATGTCCTCCATCTCACCCTGGCTGCGGCTGCGGAAGCGGGCCGCCGCGTACCGGACGAGGGAGAGATTCATCTCGATGAGGGTGTTGCGCGCGTACTGGTACTCGTGCGTGCCCTCTTCGAGGACGGCGAGCCGGTCGAAGAACTGGCGGGAGAGCTCACGCGCGTCCTTAGGGCTGATCTTCAGCGGCTCGTCGATCTGCGGAAGGACGCCCCCCTCTGTCGTCGCCGCCTGGTACGCCGTGTCCGTTGCCTTCGCTGCCGTCACGGCCGCCATGCCGTCCACCCCAAATCGTCCGAAGGAATCAATGACAGGGCACCGTCTGCCCTGCATCACACCACTCATGCCACCCGGTCGCAGAAATTCTGCGGAACACGTACGTCCCGCCTCCCGCCCGGCGCCGGGTCAGGGTGTACTTCCGTCCGGGGACCTCGTTCGGATGCGGGACGGTGGCGTCAGATTTCGAGCCGATGCCCGGAAGATTCTGCCGGGGATCCCGGGGCAGGTGAGGAGTGTGTGCGGCCGACGCGGTGGCGCCCTCGTGGCCGGGGCCCGGCTCCGGTGCCGGGGCGGCCGCGTAAAATGGGTTTCGGGGTGAGTCCGTGGGCATCGAGCAGCGAGTGGACGGAGCGCAGACGCTCTGCCCCTCGGTGTGCCTCGACGCGGGACCGCTCGCCGGACGCCGGCACCGGGGCGCGGTGGTCGCGGCATGACGACGGCGGCACTCCCCGGCGAACCCTTCGTCCACCCCGCGCTCATCTATCGCGGCGACCGTGAGTACGTGGAAGCGACGACACGTTTCGTGTCGGACGGCGTAGCCGCCGGGGAGCCGGTGGCGGTGGCCGTGCCCGGCCCACGGCTGGATCTCATCCGGGGCGAACTGGGTCCGCTCGGCACCGGCGTCCGCTGGATCGACATGACGCGGGCCGGCCGGAACCCGGGCCGGATCATCCCCTCCGTTCTGCGGGCCTTCGCCGACGCCCATCGCGGCGGCCATGTGCGGATCATCGGCGAGCCCATCTGGGACGGCCGTACAGCGGTGGAATACCCGGCCTGTGTCCAGCACGAGGCCCTGATCAACACGGCGTTCGGCGGACGTGACGTGACCATCCTCTGTCCGTACGACGCGCGAGCCCTCCCGCACGACGTGATCGCCGACGCCCACGTCACGCACCCCGTCGTGATCAGCGGCGGCCTGCAGAGCGCCAGCCCGGTCTACGACCCGGACGGAGTGCTGGCGCGCTGCAACGAAGCGCTGCGCCACCCCCCGGGAGCCGCGACCGTCCGCTTCGACGCGGAACTCCTGCCCGCCGCCCGCAACTTCGCGACGAGCGAGGCCCGGGAACGCGGAATGACACCGGCTCGCCTACAGGATCTGAACCTCGTGGTCGCGGAGCTGACGACCAACAGCGTGGTGCACGGGGGCGGTTCGGGGACCTTGAGGATCTGGGCCGAGAGCGAGCAGATCGTGTGCGAGGTGCGGGACGAGGGACGGCTGAGCGATCCGCTGGTCGGCCGGCATCCCGTGCGCCCCGACCAGATCGGCGGACGAGGGCTGTTCCTCGTGCATTACGTCTCGGACCTCGTCCGAGTGCACACCGAGCACTTCGGCACGACCGTACGCAGCTACATCGCCCGCACGTGACCTGTGTTCGCGTGACGGCGCCCGCGCGTAACGGCACACGTCGAGGGGCTCGAACCTGTTCCCCAGGTTCGAGCCCCTCGACGTGTGCCGCCGCTTTCTCCCGCCGCTACCGGGCGGTGCCCTGCTCGGCCGATCGCGCCGCCTCGCGCTCCGTGTGGGCCCGGGCCTGCGACAGGGAGCCGCCCGAACTCTCCAGGTGCGCGCGGACGAACCACTGGAACTGTTCGAGCGAGCGCAGCTGTTCGATGAGCAGGTCCTCGGTCACCGGATCGATCTTGCCGACCTCGGTCATGGCCGCGCGGTGGTCCTCGACGATTCCTGTGTAGACGAGGTCGAGCGCGCCGAGGTGGGCGATGGCGTCGGCGCGGCCGACGCTGTAGTCGTCCCAGCTCCGCTCGGCGACGAGCGCGCCAGGCGTACCGTGCGGAACCCCGCCGAGGGCGGAGATCCGTTCGGCGGTGTCATCGGCCATGTCACGCACGCGGTCCACCTGGGGATCGAGCATTTCGTGAACGGCGATGAAATGCGGACCCACCACATTCCAGTGGATGTGCTTCAGCGTGAGCGAAAGGTCGTTGAGGGCATGGAGCCGCGTGCTCAGCACCTCGATGATCCGGCCGCCGTCGTGGGTGCTGACGCCGGGAACCGTGTAGTGCGGTGTCGTGGAATTCACCTTGTGCCTTTCCTTCGCGCGCAGATCTCTTGCGGGTGTTCTCCGTTGCGGATGTCCGTGGTGCGCCTACCAGCGGTACCAGCGGCCGCGACGGCCGCCGGAAGCCCCCGGACGCGCCACGAAGCCGACCAGCCAGACGACAAGCACGATGATCGCTATCCACCACAGCGCCTTGACGGCGAAACCGGCGCCGAAAAGGAGCAGGGCGAGCAGAAGAACGAGAAGCAGGGGAACCATCGGTATCAACCTCCAGTGCCTTCAAGTGCCCTGGTTCCTTTGCGTCACACCTTTTGTCGGGGCGCCGGGCCGTGCCCTGCGAGGGCGTGGTGCGGCGGAAATCCGCCAGAGAGATGACGTTGGGCCAAATAGGTTGTCTGGGGCGGCTGTTGCGAATGAATCGCCGCGAACCGGGCACACGGACGGAAACTCGAGAGAGGAGCCCTCGCCGTGCTCGTGCCCGACCCGAAGGTTGTCCGGAGGCTGCTGACGCGTTACGCGGCCCTGAAGATCGCGTACGCCGAGAAGGAGACGCTGGAGACGGCCCGCCGGCTGGAGGACGTCACGTACACGCTCTGTGTGATGACGGGAACGACCAGCGTGCACGACGCGGTGGTCGCGGCCGACGCCATGCTCGTGGCCGGAGGGAACCGGCGGGACACGCAGCAGGGCGGACTGCTGGGAAACGGCACGTCGTCGGCGGCCTCGCCGAGCGGGATCTCCCCGCCCACCTCACCGCTGACGCAGCCGCCCACCGAGGTACGGACCCTGAACGGCCAGAGCCTCGGCATGCCCGGGCCGCTCTTCTGATCGCCGGGCGTACGCGGGAAGTGGGGGTCACCACCCGGCCGGGTGGTGACCCCCACTTCATGAACAGCGGTCAGGAATTCCCGACTGCTCCTCTTCCTTCCGCCACGAGTCCACCAGCGCCAGCGCCTCGTCGACGCTCTCCGACACGGGCACGGTGAGACTGACCCCCGTGAGGTCCAGAATCCGTCGCACCGCCGGTGTGGGAGCGATGATGTGGACGCTGCCCGCCGTCTTGCGGGTCTCCTGGTAACTCCGCAGGACGACGTTCATGCCGGAGGAGTCCATGAACGGAACGGCCGAGAAGTCGAGCAGGAACCGGCGGCGTCCGTGATGGAACTGGTTCGCCAGATGATGCCGCAACTCTGTCGCCGTATCGACGTCGAGCGAGCCTTCGACGGTCAGCAGGGCGACGTCCTCCCGGGGCAGGGTGACGTCGATGGACAACGGGCTCAGGTCTCCGGGCACGGATACCTCCCACATCGGCAACGGGTAGGACGGCTGGCTACCCCGATTGTTCGGTTCGACGCGTAGGACGGCGGTGAGGGCCGGACCGGCCGTGTTACTCGCCGCGATGCCGCCAGTACCAGACCAGGCCCACGACGAAGGCGCACAGGAAGAAGAGGGGCAGAATCAGTCCTGGGATGCGGGCCGCCGTCATGACGGGTATCCGGCAGGAGAACAGGCCCATGGGGACCGGGTGTTGGCCATTTCTTTCCGCTTTCGACGAGCTGCCGGCCACCGGGGCGTGCGACGGCGGGACGCCCGACGGCGGCCGCGCCCAGGTGGCGAGGGCTCAATGATGGCGGGAAGATCGGGCGACGGACCCGGCCTGGAGTGGCTGGATCTGTGTGCGAGGAAATCCGGCGGGGACAGCGGAGACACCAGGGCACGGATCGATCCGGCCGACGGCGGTCAACGGCGTCCGCGCAGCTTGCCGAACAGCCGTTGCGCCTGGGCCCGGCGACGCGGATCCGCCGCCGCGCGCCGTATCTCCTCGGCGGTGCGCTGTCCCTGGGGGCTCTTGGCGAACTGCTTGAGGCGCTCCACCATTCCTGGCATGACGATCCTTCCGGTGCGGGGTGACGGGCTTCCTGCCTGGCCCGTCTACCCCGGGATCGCCAGGTCAGGCCCGTCGCGGCGATGCCGTCGACGGCGCCTCCGGCGCGGTGGGGGAGCGCCTGAGCTCCGGGTGACCGGTCGTGCGCCAATCCTTCGAACGGCTGAACTACCTTGTCGGCTCCCGCTCGTTCTCCTGCTGTGAGCATCGTCGAGGCGGAGATGAGGAATCGATGAGCCGACACCGCAAGGGCCGTAGGCACCGCAAGGTGAACATGACGCCGCGTCCGGTCGGACCGAGGAGATCGCCGCGCGCAGTGCAGGAGCGGACGGCCACGCGTGAGACACGGGTGGCACCGGTCACGTCCCCGATCCCCGAGCAGAACAAGAGCGGGGAAGGGGTCGGCGTCGTCTCCAGGAAGGTGAGCGAAAGCGGCCTGAGCCGCCACGCCGTGCGCACCTGGCAGCGGTTGGCGGAAGCGGGCTCCGGCGGAGTCGAGGTCGCCGAGCTCACCACGGCCGTGGGCTTCCAGCGCTCCACCGTGCTCGGGCACCTGAAGGGTCTGGCCGAACTCGGCCTGGCCGAGGGCGACGAGAGCGGGTGGCGGGCGACCGGTCCGGTGGACGGCGCGGTGGCGCCCGACGGCGTGCGGGCTTCTGCCGGGAGCATGTCCTAGGACGCGGCCCGAGAGGGGCGCTTGCCCGGGAGTCCGCCCGGGCAAGCGCCCCTCGTCGTCCGCGTGGTCGCCCCTCGGCTCTCCGGTCGGCCCGGCCTGCCCTTCGAGGCGGTGTCGAGTCGTCGGTGTTCCGGTGGGGGCGGACCGCTCAGGTGTCGCGCTGCGGGCCGGGAGCCCCGGTCGGCCCCCGGAGGGCCGTCGGTGTCGTACCGGCCGGCAGCGCTCCGCCCGGAGTCCGCCGCCTGCGCCGGGCCAGGGATTCCTGGGCGGCTTCTCGGGGGTGACGACGCTGCCAGTACGGGTTGTCGTGCGGCAGCTTGCTCGACACGCGCCCGTACATGCCGAACGTCAGGATCACCAGCCCCATGACGAAGCTGAAGATGACGTTGGTCATGCCGAAGTCGAGGATGTTGGCGGGCCGGTCGAGGATGAAGATGTGGACGAATCCGCTGAGCAGGAACAGGGTTCCCACGACCATGTTCAGGGTGGAGGCGACGTTCCCGCCGATGAAGCCGCCGGCGATCAGGGCCAGGCCGACCAGTACGGAGATCAGGCTGAGGGCGCCGTTGGTCGACATGCCCGCGATGCTTTCCCCGTCCGTGTCGAACGGACTGAGCTCGTCGGCGAAGCCGAGGATGCCGAAGACCAGCAGGACCACCCCGCAGAAGGCGGCACCCCATCGGTACACGGCGCCCAGCTGGTGATCGACGGGCAGTTCGTCCTGGAGCTTCATCGCTCGTCCCTTCGTGCAACGGGAGGGCACGTGGAAGAGTGCCCATTCTCTCGCATTTCGCCTCTTTATTCCGCAAAAGGCCGCCACGCGGTTGCACCGTCCTCCCGGAACGGCGGGATCAGCCCGGCAGGCCCGCACCGGAGCCGAAATGGCTGTTCAACGCCGCCGGCATCCGGCGGGCCACCCCGTCTCCCAGGCGCTCGAATTCCCGCCGCAGGAACGGAGACGCCAGTCGGGCCATGCCGCGGAATTCGATGCGGGCCCGGTAGACGAGGAGGGTCGCGCCGTTCTCGTCGCGGAAGGCCAGGTCGTCGGTGGAGGTGGCGGTCCGGTTCCGTCCGACGAAGGTCAGCCGCTGGTCCTCGAGCCGGACCAGTCTGTAGCGGAGTTCGGTGCGCCGTCCGCGGAACGTCGAGACGTTGTGCCATTCGGCACCCTTCGCGACGGGGGCGCCGGCTCTGGTCGGACGGCAGCTCACCGTGCCCGGGTCCCATTCCTCCGCGTGTGAGAAGTCCGCGAGATAGGCCACCACCTCAGGCAGGGGGTGGTGCAGGGTGAGCGTGCGTTCGACTTCGACCATGGAACTTCCCTTTCGCGGAGTTCGAGGCGGACGTCTCCCGGAGTGCGGGGGATCCACTTGTCTTTCCGGTGAGAACGCGGGGCGGATGCAGCCGATGCGTCACGCGACGTAGTGTCGGCCGGCTTTCTCGGGGCATTCGGACCCCATCACTTCGACAATCGACCATCCACGAGGGAGATCTCATGCTCGGCATCGCCGCCGCCGTACTGCTGTTCATCGCATTCCTGATCAACGCCGCCGACATTTCGACCAACGACGTGTTCACGTCGACGAATGTGATGCTGATAGGGCTCGCCCTGCTCGCTCTTCACCTGTCCGGCGTCGGTGGTGGCTGGGCGACGCGCAGCCGTCGACGCTGACCGCCGGGGCGGGGTCCCGTCGGCGGACGTCCGCGACGGAACCCCGGCCGGGATGCCCCCTGTTCGTGTGACTTCGCGTGGGCGACTTGCCGTGACACGGTCCGCCGCGAGATGGTTGTCGGACGGAAACAATCTGTCGTCCGGAAAGGTGGTGGGCCCGCAGACGCGGGCCCTTGCTCGTGGACACTTCCCAGCAGCCTCCTGCCAGCCCGCGCGGCGCCGGTCCGGGCGCCACGTGGGGTTCCGCCCCCTACCCCGTGGTGGTCGCGGACCCATCCGGCGGCGTGGTCGAGCTGAACGCCGCCGCGACCGTCCTCTTCCCGGGCGCGATCACCGGCGCGTGGCTGCAGGACGTGGTGCCCGCGTGGATCGCCGACGCGCACACGCGGCTACGGGTCCACGTGCCCGGACCTCGGAGCTCCGGGCCCGGACCGCCCGCGCACGGCCGGGTCGGCGACCGGACGTTCGAGGCGCACCCCACCCGCACGGACGACGGCGACGTCATCTGGTGGCTGGTGGACGACACCGACCGGCGGCTGGCGGAGGACGCGCTCAGGACCGAACGCGAACGCACCGCCTTCCTGGCCGGCGCGTCGAGCGCCCTGCTGTCGTCACTGAATGTCGAACGGTGCATGGAGGTCACGGCACGGCTGGCCGCCGAGCACCTCGCCGACGCCGCCGTGATCGTCGCTCCGCCGCGCGGCCGCAAGGTTCCGCTCACGTTCTGCGGGCCCGACGGTGCCGTGGTGCACCGAACGGTGCAGGACGACGTGGAGCAGCTGCCCGGGCTCGGTGACGCCCTGCGCGGTTTCCCGCCCGTACCGTCCCGCTGGATCGACCCTTCGACCGTCCCCCAGTGGGTCCTTCCGGACGGGTTCACGGAACCGGTCGGCTCGGCGGTCGTGACGCCGCTGCCCGGCCACGGCGTGCCCGCGGGCGCCTTGATCCTGCTCCGGTCGAGCCGGCGTGCCGCCTTCACGGAGAGCGAGGAGATCTTCGCCCGTCTGTTCGCCTCGCGCGCGGGTGCGGCCATGTCGGCCGCCCGGATGTACGCCGAACAGGCGGCCATCACGAGGACGTTGATGCGCGAGCTGCTGCCGCCCCGACTGCACACCGTGCACGGCGTCGAGTTCGCCGGGAAGTACCGCCCCGCGGGCCCGACCGAACGGGTCGGCGGTGACTTCTACGACGTCCACCCCGGTACCGACGAAGGACAGGAATCCCTCGTCGTCCTCGGGGACGTCTGCGGCAAGGGACTCGAGGCCGCCGTGCTGACGGGCAAGATCCGCAACACCGTGCAGGCGCTCCTGCCGCTCGCCCAGGACCATCAGCGGCTTCTGGGGTTGCTCAACGGGGCGTTGATGAACTCCCATCACACTCGGTTCGCCACCCTCGCCATGGCCTCCGTCGTACGCCGCGCGGGCATCGTCCATCTGCGCGTCACCAGCGCGGGACATCCCCCTCCGCTGATCGTGCGGGCCGACGGCGCGGTCGAGCAGGCCAGGACACGCGGGACACTCGTCGGCGCCTTCTGGGACATCAGCTCCGTCACGGCCCATGTCGAACTGGCGCCGGGCGAGACCTGCCTCTTCTTCACGGACGGCATCACCGAGGCCAGGGGAGGACCCCTGGGAGGCGAACTCTTCGGCGTCCAGAGGCTGGAGACGGCGCTCGCCCAGTGCGCCGGCATGCCGGCCGAGGCCGTGGTGGAGCACGTCCAGATGCTCGCCGCGCAATGGGTCGGACGCGGCGGCCACGACGACATGGCGACCCTCGCGGTCACCGCCCCCCACCACGCGCATCTGAGCGCGGTGAACGGCCACACTCGGGGCAGGTACACAGGATGAGCAGTCCTTCCCTCCAGCACCCCGGCGGTGTGGTGCCCGATCACGCCCGTGAGCAGCTGTGGTCGGCCGTCCACGAGGGCGACGAGCGTCGCGCCGCGACCGTCGTCCTCGACGCGATGGAGCGGGCGGGCGACGCCGAGACCGTCCTCCTCGACCTGATCGCCCCGGTGCAGGCCAGGGTCGGCACGGAGTGGGCGGCGAACCGGCTCACCGTCGCACAGGAACACACCGCCACCGCCATCCACGAGCGGGTCATCGCCGTCCTCGCCCACCACCCCGACCACCGGAGCGAGAGCCCGCGCGGTCCTCGCCTCACCGTGGCCTGCGTGGACGGCGAGTGGCACGCGCTGCCGGCCAGGCTCCTCGCGGAGGTGCTGCGGCTGCGCGGATGGCGGGTGGACTTCCTCGGCGCGCACGTGCCGACCCCGCACCTCATCGCGCATCTGCACCGGACCGGACCGCGGGCGGTGGCGCTCTCCTCCTCGATCCCCACCCATCTGCCCACGGCGCACACGGCCATCACGGCCTCTCAGGCCGCGGGCGTGCCCGTCATCGCGGGCGGTGCCGCTTTCGGCCCCGACGGCCGCTACGCCCGTGCCCTGGGGGCCGACGGATGGGCCCCCGACGCCAGGAGAGCGGCGACCGTACTCGAACGGGGCCTCGACCGCCCCGACCCCATGGCCGCCCATCAGACCGTGGACGACCTGCCGCACCTGGCCGACCAGGAGTACACGATCGTCGCCCGCACGGCCCACCGGCTCGTCAAGGAGACGCTGACGGAACTGGAGGACCGGTTCCCTCCGATGCGCGGCTACACCGAGCGGCAGCGCCGGCACACCGCCGAGGACCTCGCGCACATCGTCGAGTACCTGGCCACGGCCCTGTACGTCGCCGACGACGAGCTGTTCACGAGGTTCGTCCTCTGGACCGCCGACATCCTCACCGCGCGTCGCGTCCCCGCGCACGGCCTCGACCCCGCTCTCGAGCTGCTGGCCCTGCAGCTCAAGGATTTCCCGCGCGCCTGCCGCACGCTGGCCCACGCGCGGGAGGCGCTCGGAAACCGAACGCCGGCACCCACGATCCCCGGCCCCGGAAAGCCCGCATGACCACTTCGCATCCCCCCACGTTCACGCTGACCGTCCAGGCCGAGCCGACCGCACTGGTGATCCACGTCGGCGGAGATCTCGACTACGAGACGTGCGACGAGCTGATGAGGACCGCCGATCAGCACCTCGCCGACCGGCGCAGCGACCAAGGGCGACTCCTCGAGCTGCGCGTGGACTTCACCGGCCTCGACAGCATCGACTCCATGGGCCTGTCCACCCTGCTGATGATCCGGCGCCGTACCGACGCGGCCGGTGTACGGCTGCACCTCGACGGGCGTCCCCCCGGCCTGGAGCGCCTGCTGGAGATCACCGGAACACTGGACTACCTCACGGCGCCCTGCGACGTGAGCAAGGGGGAGCTGCGTCCCGGAACCGGCTGAGGGGGCGTACGCCGGGGGTGGCCAGGCGTGTGTGCGGCGTCAATGCCCCTGATTCGCACGGGAATTCCACCGAATGCAGACCGGATTGCAGGGTAACTGCAGCTCAGAGGCGGCACGGCGGCGGATTCCCGCCCTCGGGCCCTCTCCCCGCCGCGTCCCCGTCACGGGCGAGCTGTCGGCGGGAAGCACCGGCGAGCTGACGGAGGAAGACATGACGGTCGACAGAATCTGGTCGTACGCACCGGAGTTCAACCATCCCGAGGCGCATGAACTGGCCGGCTACAGCGTCGAGGCGACCGACGGGACCATAGGTCACGTCGACCGGCAGGCGGACGACTCCGGGATGCGGCACCTGGTCGTGGACACCGGCGTCTGGGTGTTCGGGAAGAGCGTGCTGGTGCCCGTGGGTGTCGTCGCCGGCATCGACACCGAGTCGCAGAAGATCACCGTCGCGTGCACCCGCGAGGAGATCAAATCGGCACCGAGGTTCAAGACCGACCGCGAGACCCTCGACCCCGCGTACCTGTCCAGTGTCGGCAGCTATTACCGAAGCCTGCCGCCGAGGCAGCCCGCATGAGCCGTCGTGAGGTGTCGTACGACGACGTGAAGGCGACAGCCGGTGGTCGCGCATCCGGAACCGGGTCCCGTGCCGACATGCGTGGGGGACACGTGGTGTCCGTCCGGCCCGGCCGGCCGGGCATCCTCGCACGAGCAGACGAGAAAGAGTGTTCATATGCCCGACGGGTTGGAGGCCACCGTGACACACGGGGCGGCCCAAGACGCCTTCGTCGTGCGCGTCGGCGGCGACATCGACCACGAGAGCGCGTTCCGACTGGAAGAGGCCCTGGACCAGGCGCAACGGTCGGGCTCCGCGCGGACGGTGGTCGATCTGTCGGAGACCGCCTTCGCGGACTCGTCGATCCTGCACATCCTCCTCGAAGCGCAGCGCGCGCACCGGGCCTGCGGCACGCTCATGGTGGTGTGCGGGCCCTTCAGTGACATCGTTCGGAGGCTCTTCGACGTGACAGGGACCGAGGGCTTCTTCGTTCTCGCCGACAGTGTTCAGGCGGCGCTGGAACTCCCGGACCCGGCGACCGGGCGATGAACCCGGCCAACCGCCCTCCCGCACCCGACCGGAGTCCGGGAGCGGGCGGTCCGGGGGAATCCGACCACAGGGACACCGGGATGATGAACCAGAACGACGCACCCCAGCTCGCCTCGCTCACCGCGCCGTCCGCCCGTCCGCCCACGAGCCTCGCGATCACCAGCGCCGCCACCGCACGCCGGCACGTCCAGGAGATGCTGCGCGAACACGGAAGCACCCGGTCGGGCGACGCGGACCAGGAAGCGGTCATCGATCTGCTGCTGGTGGTCTCGGAACTCGTGACCAACGCGATCCGGCACGGCGACGGACTCGCAGGATTCGAGGCGGCGTTCACCGACGGCGGCGTACGTCTCGCCGTGCGCGACAACAGTGATGTCGTCCCCGCCCACGCCTACGGCACCGGCGAGATCCCGAAGACCCACCAGGCGAACGGCTACGGGTGGCCCCTGATCATCCGTCTCTCCCGCACCGTCGCCATCGAACCGTGCCCCGAGGGCGGCAAGACGATCCACGTGTTCGTCCCCCTGACCTGACCTTCCCCGGCGGGTGATGACGAGGGCATCTCCGAGCCGCGGCCTGCGAGCCGCGGCTTCGGTGCGTCCGGGCCGTCTGTGTGCCTGTGCCTGCGCCTCGGAATGGTGGCCGCGAGCGCGGGTGGCGCTTCTCCGAAGCTGCGTGCGTTCCGGATTGGTCCCGGCGCGTATTTCCCTCGAATCGGTGATTGCCGATCCGCCGACCAATCCATGACGGCTCCGGTGTCGGATTCCCCGTGTGAGCCGAGATCCGAAGAGTTCGACGCGAGCCCCAGGGCCCGCGGCCGGCGCCTCGCAGAGGTCCGCCTTTTCGTTCTCGTAGGAATTTGCGCTCGAAAACCACGGCATTCCCAGGTATGCGCCGCGAATGCCGCTTTCGTTCCGACAGGAGAACCTCATGAACATGCGTATCCGTCGTGTCGCGATGGCCGTTGCCACCGCCGCTGTGCTGCCGATCGCGCTGACGGCCTGTTCCGGCGACGGCAACGACAGCGGCGCGTCGAATTCCGCGAAGGCCTCGGCCTCGGCCACCGTATCGGACGGGGAGTCGGCCGGTTCGGCGAGGATGGCCGGGAGTTCCGACGAGCCGTTCGGTCCGGGGTGCGCCTCGGTGCCCAAGGACGGGGCGGGGTCGTTCGACGGGATGGCGAAGGACCCGGTGGCCACGGCGGCGTCGAACAACCCGGCGTTGTCGACCCTGGTGTCGGCGGTGAAGAAGGCGGGTCTGGTGGACACGCTGAACAATGCCGAGAACATCACGGTGTTCGCGCCGACGAATGACGCGTTCGCGAAGATTCCGAAGGCGACGCTGGACAAGGTGCTCGCGGACAAGGCGCAGTTGACGAAGATCCTGACGTATCACGTCGTGGGTCAGAAGCTGGCGCCGAAGGACCTGGAGAACGGTTCGTTCGAGACGCTGGAGAAGAGCAAGCTCACGACGAGCGGATCGGGGGAGTCGTACACGGTGAACGATTCCGCCAAGGTGGTGTGCGGCAATGTGAAGACCGCCAACGCGAACGTCTACATCATCGACACCGTCCTGATGCCCACGAGCTGACACGGCGACGCGCTCCGGCCCCGCGGTCGACCACCGCGGGACTGCCAGGAGTTTCCTGTGGCGGGCAGGGAAATAGGGAGTGGCCGGGACAGGCATCTGTTCCGGCCACTCCGTTCGGTCCCGACAGACAGGGGGCCGAGGACGCCGGGAGACCGGCGGTGAGAGGTGAGGGATGAGCAGAACGATCGTCACAGTGTTCGCGCGGGCACGGGACGCGGCCGCCCCGTGCCGGGTCCTCACCCGGGTACGGATCGGCAACCGCCCCCACCGGACCGCGCATGTCCGCTGAATCCGGGCCGAACAGCGCCATCGACGCGGTCCGCCCGGTGCGGACCCGCCGGTTCGGGCCGCGGCCGCCCGACCTCTGGTGGCCGGCCCTGCGCCGCACGCCGGTCTCGATGTGGAACGACGACATCTCCGACTGGGCGGCCGCGCTGACGTACTACGCGATCCTGGCGGTCCTGCCGGCCCTGCTCGTCATGGTCATCGCCTTCGGCCTGATCAGCCCGGACACGGCGGAGCAGTTCATCGCGCACGTCACGGCGTACGCACCGGCACAGTCGGGGGCCGAACTGCACCAGGCGCTGGGGGAGATGGTGCGACAGCGATCCGCCGCCTGGACGCTTCTGGTCACCGGCTCGGCGAGCGCGCTCTGGTCGGCCTCCAGTTACCTCGCGGTGTTCCGCCGGGCCCTGCACCGCATGCACGACGTGGCGGATCGCCGCTCGGCCTGGCGGACCGCGCCCCGTCTGGTGCTGACCGCCCTGGCGTTGCTCGGGCTCCTCGTCGTGAGCGCGCTCGTCCTGCTGCTGACCGGACCCGTGGCCGAGGCCGTCGGCCGCGTACTCGGGGTGGACGCCCCTGTGGCCGTGGCGTGGGGCGTGCTCCGCTGGCCCGTGCTCATGTGTCTGGTGGCCCTGCTGGTCCTCGTCGTGTTCCACACGGGTCCGCCGCCCGCCCGCCGTCGCCGTCACAGCCTGCCTGGTGGCGTCCTGGCGGCGTTCCTCTGGCTCGTCGTCTCCGCCGGATTCGCCCTGTACGCCTCCGTCCTCGGCGCCTACAGCAGGCTCTACGGCTCTCTCGCCGGCCTCGTCGTCTTCCTCGTCTGGCTGTGGCTGTCCAACCTCGCGCTGCTGGCCGGCGCGCAGTTCACGGCCGAACTGAGCGGGGCCGCGACCGCGAGGAAACCCGCAACAGTTTGAGATTCGAAGGTTTGTTCCGGCCCGGACGGCGCACACGGACTGAGGAAATCAAATCCTGTACGGACGGTGGAGGAACTGTGGGAATCATCGCTTGGATTCTGATCGGGTTGCTTGCCGGTGCCATCGCCAAGCTGCTCCTGCCGGGCAAGGACCCGGGCGGGATCATCATCACGATGCTGATCGGTATCGCCGGGGGGCTGCTGGGCGGCTGGCTGGGCAAGGTCATCTTCGGGGTCGACTCGGTCGACGGGTTCTTCGAGGTGTCGACCTGGATCGCCGCCATCGTCGGCTCGCTGATTCTGCTGATTCTGTACCGGGCGCTGACGGGCAACCGCCGGTCGCACCGCCACGCGTGAAGGAGCTCCCGGGCTCGTTGGACGCGCATGACGCACGGCCTGGGGCCGGCACCCGGATGCTCGGGTGCCGGCCCCAGGCCGTGCGTCATGGAATCGCGAGCCCTCCGGGTGAACTCGGCGAGCATTTCGGAGTGCGCCCCCTCGTGAGGGGTACCGGTGCGCCAAGCCGCGGGTTGGGAACAGCAGTCTCGCGGGCCAGCACTCCTACGGCGTCCCGGGACGCCCGGGGGTGCGCCCAGGACTACCTGCCCGCCTGTTCTTCGCCGGGCCCGTCCTGCGATGATCACCGGAGAACGTGTGCGCCCGCCCGATCGTGGGCTCTCGTCCCGCGCTCGACCCCTTCAGGGCCGGGCGGGGCGGGGCACGACGCCGCCCGTGAGGAGTCCGAGTGACCTACGACGTCGACGCGTTGCGCGCCGAGATCCCCGCCCTGCTGTCCGGCGTCGCGCACTTCGACGGCCCGGGCGGAACGCAGACCCCGGCACGGGTCGCCGGGGCGATCGCGGACGCGCTCACCGGTCCGCTGTCGATCCGGGGGCGCTGGACACCGGGAGAGGTGAACGCGGAGGGAATCGTCCAGGGGTTCCGGCAGGCGGTGGCCGACCTGGTGGGCGGCGATCCCTCCGGAGTCGTCTTCGGCCGCAGCGCCACCCAGCTCACGTACGACTTCGCCCGTGCGCTGGCGAAGGACTGGAGGCCTGGGGACGAGGTCGTGGTCAGCCGTCTCGACCACGACGCGAACATCCGTCCCTGGCTCCAGGCGGCGGAACGGGCCGGGGCCCGAGTGCGCTGGGCGGACTTCGATCCGCTGACGGGTGAACTCCCGCCCACGGCGGTCGGCGAGCTGCTGACCGAGCGCACCCGGCTGGTCGCCGTCACCGCCGCCTCGAACCTGATCGGGACCGTGCCCGAGATCGCCGAGATCTCACGCCTGGTCCACCGGTACCCGCGGGCGCTGCTGTACGTGGACGGCGTCCACTACGCGGCGCACGCGTTCGTGGATCTCGCGCGGCTCGGTACCGACTTCTTCGTGTGCTCGCCCTACAAGTTCCTCGGCCCGCACCACGGTGTCCTGACGGCCTCCCCGGAACTGCTGGAGCGGCTGCGACCGGACAAACTGCTGCCGTCCACCGACGCGGTTCCCGAGCGCTTCGAACTCGGGACGCTGCCCTACGAACTGCTCGCCGGCACCACCGCCGCGATCGACCTCCTCGCCGGGCTCGCCCCGGCCCCGACGGGCGGGCGCAGAGACGGTCTGCGGTCCGCCTTCGCGGCGATCGAGCGGCACGAGGGAGCGCTGCGCGAGCGGCTGGAGGCGGGCCTGGCCGAGCTGCCCGGCGTCACGGTCCGCTCCCGCGCGGCCGAGCGCACGCCCACCCTGCTGCTGACGTTCGATCACCGGGACGCGGCCGACGCCTATCCGTTCCTCGCGGACCGCGGTGTGCACGCGCCCGCCGGATCGTTCTACGCGGTGGAGGCGTCCCGGCACCTCGGCCTCGGTGACACCGGTGGTCTCCGCGTCGGTCTCTCGCCGTACAACGACAAGGACGATGTCGAACGGCTGCTGGAGGGCCTGGCCGCATTCCTGCGGTCGTAGGCGTCCGGGCCGGGGAGACGGTGGATCAGGCCTCGGCACCGCCGGACCGCGCCAGGCGCCCGGCGCCGTCACGGCTCTCCGGCGTGGCGATCAGACGGAGCGCCTCGGCAAGGTGTCGCGGGCGGAGCAGCCCCGGACCCGACTGCCTGCCCCAGCCAGGTCCGCTGAGCAGGACCTGGCTCCGCGTCCGCGCTCCCCGTACGCCCCAGCGCGTCGCGGCGATGTGACAGGCGAGCGGCAGGTTCGCCGTGTTCCGCGTCTGCGACCACAGGACCACCGACGAAGGGCCGACGCGCTGCACCGCCGTCATGAGCGCTTCGGGCGGGACGGCGCCACCGAGCGTCAGGACGGGAACCCGCCGTTCCGCCAGTGCCGCGTTGAGCGCCTCCAGGGGCAGGGTGTGCATCTCGCCCGGAAGGCAGGCGAGCAGCACGGGCGGCGTCACGGTGTCCCGTCCCTGCCCCGCCGCGGACACGTAGACATGCCGCAAAGTGGCGGAGACGTGCCAGGACAGGAGGTGCTCGACCTCGACGTAACGGTCGCCCGAGGACTCCCACTTGCGGCCCACCGCCCGCAGGGTGGGCACCATCACTTCCTCCCAGGCCCTGGTGAGACCGTGGGTCCGGACCGCGGCCGTCAGCTGTTCCTGGACGGCGAGGGCATCCAGCCGGACGGCGGCACGCGCGAGACCCCGGCACTCCTGGCGCACGTCACCCAACGGCAGCCCCGTACCCGACCGTGAGCCCGGTGTGCCCGGCCGAGCCCCTGGTGTGTCCGGCCGCCGGGCCGTCACCGACGACCGCTCCGGAATCCGGACGCCCGCGGGTGCCCGGGCGACCAGAAGGGGAACAGCCGCGACAGAGCCGCGGGCCGCCTCCTTGGCGACGCGGGCGGCCTCGGCCGGGGGCAGGCCGGCTGCGGTCAGCCGGCACATCTCCTGGACCATGGCCACGTCGTCGGGGGCCCACCGGCGATGGCGGCCGTCCGCCCGCACCGCGGGCCCCAGCCCGTACCGCCGGTCCCAGGAGCGCAACGTCGTGGGCGACACCCCGAGCTTCCGCGCCAGGAAACCGGTGCTCACGCCCACGCCGGCGGTCTCCGCCTCCTCGTGGGCCCCCAGTTCCACGCGGCGGCCCCGGCGGGAACCGTGGACGAGACGCCGGCGTAAGGGGCGCCCCGCCTGCGCGCGGAGGACCCGGGGGTGCAGCGGCAGCAGATCATGTCCGGGCCTCGCCTCGAATCCGGAGCCGTCCGGGACCGGCCGGTCCGCCGGGCTCACCCCTACTTCGGTGCGGGGACGCGCGGCGGATGCAGCGAACCGATTCGCCGTGGCGACGGCGTCGCCACGCCTCCCGCGGAGGAGACTCCGCCGGCCCGGTGTTCACCCCGCCGAGCCGTGTCGGCCGACCAGCAGGCTGCCGTGCCGTGCCGTCGGGCGGGTCCGTCGCGTCTCAAGAGCCTCGGCCGGAGCCGTCGAGCAGGCGACGCAGCACGGTCTCGGGGTCGCTCAGCGACGAACGCAACAGGGCCGATTCGTACCCCTCGTCGCCGAGGAGGGAGCGGGCGGTTTCCTCGTAGCGTTCGCGTACCGGGCCCAGCTCGGGTGTGCCGCGCTGCGGATGACCCACCGCGCTCCAGTACGTCTCCCCGGCGCCGTACGCGGCGACCGCTCGTTCACCGGCGCCCTGCGCGGCGAGCGCGGAGGCCAGCAGATCCAGGCCCAGCGCGATCCCGAAGCTGTCACCGATGCGCCGCTTGCCGTCCAGCATCGACACGGCGTGCGCGGTGGCGTCCTCGGCGCGGTCCTCGAAGAGAGAGATGAGCGCCAACTGATAGTCGGTGTACGAGCGCGTCCACCACTCGCCGCGCGCGACGCAGCCCCGCCGTAGTTCCTCCGCCTCCCGCCGTGCCTCGTCCAGCAGTCCCTCAGCGGTCAGCGCGAACACCTTGACCAGGTGGCACAGGAGGTGGCCCGCCGAGGCGAAGGCTGTCCCGCCCGCCCCGCGCAGAGTGCCCTCGACCTGGTGTCTGGCCGCCATCGGCCGGCCTTGCAGCAGGTGGGTCAGGCCCAGGAGATATGTGGCGTGCAGGGTCCCGTCGACATCCTCCTGGAGGTCCGCGCGACGTCGGCAGAACTCGGCGAGTTGCCGTGCGGCCTCGTGCTCGCCGCGCAGGACCCGGGTGACACCCAGCGCCCACAGGGCTCGCGTCCTGACCGGGCCGGACGCGGCGGAGACCGCAAGGGCGTCCTCCAGATACGCCGCGGCCTCCCGCAGGTGTCCGCAGCAGGTCCACGGGAAGGCGAGCAGGCCGATCAGTTCGAGCGCCGTGTCCGGGCGGTCGTCGAGGGCGTGGTCGAGAGCCGCGCACAGATCGGCGTGCGCCGAGCCGAGCCGGCCGTACCACTCCGCCTGCCGTTCTCCCAGCCAGCCGTCCTGGGCCTCGCGGGCCAACTCCAGGAAATGCCGGGCGTGCCGGTCCGACAAGGTAGTGCTCTCGCCGACCTGGCCGAGCCACATGGCGCCGTACTCCCGGACGGTGTCGAGCATGCGGTACTCGTCGCCCGCGCGCGACAGCACCGATTTCCTCGTCAGGCCCGCCAGCGCCCGGTCGACGTCGTCGGCGGGCAGCGGACCTCCGGCGCACACCGTACGCACCGTCCGTGCGTCCACCGCGTCCCGGAACACCGACATCCGTGCCCACAGCAGGCGTTCCGCGGGTGCGCACAGTTCGTGGCTCCAGCCGATCGTCGTCCGCACCGCCCGGTGGCGGGGCGGCCCGGCGGGCACGCCGTCCGCCGTGATGTCCAGCCGCAGGCCGAGCTCGAGGTCGACCTCCTCGACCGTACGGCGCGCCAGCTGTCCCGCGATCAGCTCCACCGCCAGGGGCATGCCTTCGAGCCGTTGGCACAGGCGGGCGGCGGCCACCAGGTCCGCCGGGGCGGACAACGGACTGCCCGCGGCGGCGGCGCGCAGACGGAACATCTCGAGCGCGTCCGTTGCGGGCGGCAACGGCCCCACGGCGACGACGTGTTCACCGGGCACACCGAGCGGCTCCCGGCTGGTCGCGAGGACGGTCAGGCGCGGACAGGCCAGGACGAGACGGGCGACCAGGCGGCGGCAGGGGCCCACCAGGTGCTCGCAGGAATCCAGCACGAGCAGGACGTCCCGGTCGGCCAGCCAGTCGACCAGGGAGTCCAATGCCCCGTCGGTGGTGTGATCCGAGAAGTCCACGGCGTCGGCCACGGACGCGACGAGCAGCCGGTCGTCCCGCAGGGGCCAGAGGTCGGCCCACGCCACCCCGCGCGCGCCCGAGGACAGAACCCCGTCGGCCGCCTGGAGCGCCAGGCGGCTCTTGCCCACGCCGCCGGCGCCGGTCAGGGTGACGACGTGCTGCTGGCGCAACGCGCCGTCCAGGTGGGCGAGTTCCTCCCGGCGTCCGACGAAGTCGGGAGGAACGACCGGCAGATTTCTCAACACGCGCACAGTCTTTCGGTCTTGGGCCCTCCGGCGCACCGACTCCGCCGACTCGGTCCCGGGTCTCCCTCCGCGTGGGCAGGGGCGCCCGGGTGGGGGCGCCGGGGCGGCCGCCGATCACGCGACCGGGGCGGCGGTCCGCGGACGTGACGGTTCCATCGCCCAGCGCACGGCCGAGGTGAAGGCGCAGCCGAGCGGACGTACGCACACGCTGTCCACCAACTGCATCCGGGGCAACCGCAGTTCGGCAGCCGCCCAAGTGGGCAGCAGCGACACGGCGTTCGCCGCCAGCACCCCGTAGGGGAGGCGGGCGACGAGCGGCAACGGCGGGTTCAGCAGGAGGAACCGTGCGGCATCGCGTGCCTCCGGAGTCGCCCGCACCTCGCCGCGGTACTGGGCCAGCCGCTCGGTGAGTTCGGCGCGGTTCGTCGGCGGGTCCAGGACGCCCAGCGCGGTGGCGACGCGGGCCGTGTCCGCCACGTACGCGTCGTAGCCGGCGGCGGACAGCGGACGCGCGCCGTACCGCTGATGAGCGCGCAGGAAGCTGTCGATCTCCGCGACGTGGACCCAGCCGAGGAGGTGCGGATCGGCGGCGTGGTACGCCGTTCCCTCCGAGGTCGTTCCACGCACCCGCCCATGGACCGCCCGGACCCGGTCGCAGGCCTCCTGGGCGCTCTCGGCCGTCCCGTACGTCGTCACCGCCAGGAACGTGCTCGTGCGCTGGAGTCTTCCCCAGGGGTCCCCGCGGAAGCCGGAATGAGCGGACACGGCGGCCATGGCGAGCGGGTGGAGCGACTGGAGCAGCAGCGCGGAGAGCCCGCCGATGAACATCGACGCGTCCCCGTGGACCCTGCGGATCGGGCGGTCAGGGCCGAACCACCGGGGGCCGGGCGTGTCATGGATCCGTGCGCGGTTCTCAGGTCCGTCCGGGCCCGCGACCCGGGAGAACAGAGCGCTGCCGAGCCGTTCCCGCACTCCGGCACCGTCCGGTCGGGTCAGTCTCATGGGGGCCATGGCCTCCCTCCGCTTCATGCTCCGGGTGGGCCCGCGGACCTGCCGGGAACCGGCGAGACGGTTCGCCGGTCGCCCGCGCCGTTCCGGCGCGCGGACCCCCGGTGATTCGCCGCCGCGGGGCCTGGCGGATGCAGAGCGCGACAGGCTGTTCCGAGGCTGTGCGCGCCCAAGCGGAAGCACTGTTCAGGATGGCCGAACGCAGGGAGGAAAGTCCACACCGCACACGGCTGCCACCGTGCGACGCCGGACCCGGTCCGTCGTCGGTTCACCGCGAGCGGTCGTTCCGCCGTCGGGTGCCGGTCACGGATACGGCGAACGCGTACGTCCCTCGCGTACGGCTCACATGGCGATACGGGTGCCCCAGGCCTGCGCCCGCGCGACCGCGTGGGCGACGTGGGCGGCGGCGACATCCAGCGCGGCGTGCCCCGTCGACTTGAACACGGTGAGTTCGCCGTCGTCGCGGCGGCCTGGGTGTTCGCCGGCCAGGACCGAACCGAGGAGCGCCACGGTCCGCTCGGGCGGGAGGTCCTGCAACTCGTGGGCACCGGACGGGGGCCGGGTCGTGGCGGCGCCGGGCCATTCGGCGAACAGGCGGGCGTCCCGGACGGTGTCGGCGTCCAGCTCGGGACCGTGGGAGCCGCCCACCGAGCTGACGTGCGTGCCGGGGGAGAGCCAGGTGCGACGGATCACCGGCCGCACGGCGCCGGTGCAGCAGAACACCGTGTCGGCGCCGCTGACCGCTTCCTCGATGCCGCCCGCGACCCGGCCGGCGGGGTGGAGAGCGGCGGCGCTCTCCGCACGCTCCGGATCGCGGCCCGCCACGGAGACGCGGGCCTTGGGATCCAGAGCCGCGAGCAGCGCGATCTGGGCGCGCGCCTGGGCACCGGTTCCGATGACGGCCACCCGGGTGCCGTCCGGGCGCGCCAGGGCCCGAGCGCTCAGTGTGGCGGTCGCCGCCGTGCGGATCTCGGTGAGGGGCTCGGCGTCCATCAGAGCCAGCGGGCGTCCGTCCGCCGCGTCGAAGAGCGCGACGAAGCCCCGGTGACTGCTGCGGCCGGGCCGTGCCGGGTCGGCGAACACGGAGACGAGCTTGGCGGCGAGCCCGAGACCGGGCACATGCCCGGGCATGGCACCGAGCAGGCCGCCCGGGGCGTGGGCCGCGATCCTCGGCGGCACGGAGACCTCGTCACGGCCGATGGCGACGAGAGCCGTCGCCACGGCGTCCAGAACGCGGTGCGGATCGAGCGCGGCGCGCGTCTGCGCCCCGTCGAGGAAGAGGATCTCGCTCATGCCGGACCTTCGGTGTACGTGGACGTGGACGTCGGTGTGGGCGGGGGAGTCGGCTGATCCGCGGGCCGGGACGAGTCCGGTTCGGGGGTCTGGGGAACCTCGGGGGCTCCGGGGCCGGAGAGGGTCCGCGCCAGCTCGTCCGTCGCCTCACGCAGTCGTTCCTGGAGGAGGGGGAGTCGGGCCTCGTCGAGCTCCGCGCCCAGGCCGACCAGGGTGAGCGCGCAGACCGGCGCGCCCGGACGCGTGGCCACGGCACGGGCGAGCGAGGCGACCGGCTGCTCGTTGCGCCCGTACTCGACGGCGAATCCGGTCCGCTCGGTGCGCTCGATGTCGGCCAGCAGTCCGTCGGGTCCGGTCAGCGGGTGTCCGCTCAGCTCCGCGGCGCGCAGGTAGGGGACCCGGTCGGCCGGGGCGAGGGCGGCGACGAGGGCGAGCGGACCGGCGAACCGGTGGACGGGCAGGGCCTCACCGGTCAGACGGCTGATCATCGCCAGGCGGTCGGGGCGTACGACATCGATCACACGGGAGCGGTCGACCTCCGGGACCTGGAGGTTGACCATCATGCCGGTGCGCTCGGACAGCGCCTCGAGCACCGGTCGGGCGAGCGCTCCGAGTGAGTTCCTGGCAGCCGAGGACGACAGTTGCAGGACCGCGGTTCCGGGCAGATAGCGATCACCGGCGCGCAGCACCCAGCCGCGCCGGACCAGGTCGACGAGGACGCGATAGGCGGTCGCACGGTGCAGGCCGACCTCCTCGGCCAGGTCGGTGAGGCGCGGCGGCTGGGGCGCACGGGCGACGGCCTCGACCAGGTCCAGAGCCTTGTCCACCGCGGTACGGGGTGCTGCGGGCACGTCCGACCCCTCCTTGTGGCGTCATGAGATGCGAGCGTACGGTAACGCATGTTGCGAGAGACGATACGTGTGTTACCCAGAGCGTAACAACGACTCCAGGCAGAGCTACGACGAGGTGAAGATGACGGACGAGGCTTCGGGCGCACCGGCCCCGCACGCACCCGCGGTGAAGGGAGCCGTCGCGGTGTACCGCGGCGCGACGCTGTTCGACGGAACCGGGAGGCCGGCCCGGAGCTCGACGTCGATCGTGGTCGACGGCCCGGTGATCCGTGCCGTCGGGGACGACGCCGCGATCGCCGAGGACCTGCCGGCCGACGCCGAGGTCTTCGACCTCGACGGCCGCTTCGTCGTGCCCGGTCTGATCGACGCCCACCAGCACATCGCGACGCCGCCCGACCGGCCCGTCGCCGAGGCGGTGCTGCGCCGGCTCGTCTACAGCGGAGTCACCGCCATCCGTGACATGGCCGACGACCTGCGTCAGGTGGGCGACCTCGCGCGGGCCACGCTCGTCGGCGAGATCCCCGGCCCCGACATCCGGTACGCGGCGCTTATGGCGGGACCCGGCTTCTTCGACGACCCGCGCACCCACCAGGTGTCCCAGGGCGAGACCCCGGGCGCCGTGCCGTGGATGCAGGCGATCACGAAGGACACCGACCTGCGGCTCGCCGTCGCCGTGGCCCGCGGAACCCATGCCGCCGCGATCAAGGTGTACGCGGACCTCGACCACACCACCGTCGCCGCGATCACCGCTGAGGCGCACCGCCAGGGCATCCCCGTCTGGGCCCATGCCACCGTCTTCCCGGCCACGCCCGGTCAGATCGTGGCGGCCGGCGCGGACAGCGTCTCGCACGTCACCCTGCTCGCCTTCGAGGGCACCGACGCACAGCTGATCAGCTACAAGAACAAACCACCGGTCGACCACGACCGGTTCGCCGCCGGTGACGACCCCCGGATCGAGGAACTCTTCGCCCTGATGCGGCAGCGGGGCACCGTCCTCGACGCGACCGCGAGCATGTGGTCGAGCGAGGCCCTGGCGGGCGAAGGGCCCGAGGACGCGGCGCGGGCGGCGGCCAACACCGCACTCGCCACGACCCTCACCGCCCAGGCGCACCGTGCCGGTGTGGACATCGCGACCGGCACGGACTACGAGACCGACGCCAAGGACCCGTTCCCCGCCCTGTTCGACGAGCTGTCCTTCCTCGTGCGCCGCTGCGGGATGTCACCCGAGCAGGTGCTGCGCTCGGCCACGCTGATCGGTGCCAGGAGCGCCGGTGCCGAGGACGTGATGGGAAGCGTCGAAGCGGGGAAGCTCGCCAACTTCGTCGTCCTGGAGGACGATCCGCTGCGGGACATCGAGCATCTGCGCAGTGTCGCGCTGACCGTCAAGCGCGGCCGTCGCTTCGAGCGCCGTGACTTCGAGCGCACCGCCCCCGGCGCCGGGCAGCCCGGCAGCGTCCCGACCTCCGAGGCCGACGGGCCCGGAACGACCCACCCCGTCGAGGAGACCCGATGACCGCCCTCCCTATGATCATCAACGCGCTCGGGCAGCTCGACAATCCGAACGCCCCGCAGTCGGCCGAGGCCGCCGCGCAGCTCAACCCCTCCAGCGAGCAGATGACCATCGACGCCCGCACCCTGGCCGACGCCCATGCCTCGGGCCTCACCGCCGTCAACATCACGCTCGGCTACACGATGGGCGATCTGCCTCCGTACGAACACACGCTGCACGAGATCGACGTCTGGGACGGGATCATCCGCGACAACGCGGCCGACCTCCTCAAGGTCCGTACGGTCGCCGACATCCACCGGGCCCGGGCGGAGGGCCGGATCGGCGTCATCTACGGATTCCAGAACGCGGTCGCGGTCGGTGAGGACACCGGGCGCATCGGCACCTTCGCCGACCGGGGCGTGCGGGTCGTCCAGCTCACGTACAACCAGGCCAACCACATCGGCGACGGCTCGATGGCGCCCGCCAACCGGGGGCTGACCGACTTCGGCCGGAGCGTCGTCGAGGCCCTCGACGAGCACCGCCTCATGGTCGATCTGTCGCACAGCGGGGAACGCACCTGCCTCGACGCCGCGAAGACCGCGCGGCGCCCCGTGTCGATCAACCACACCGGATGCCGGGCCGTCGCCGACCTTCCCCGCAACAAGACGGACGAGGAACTGCGCCTGGTGGCCTCGCGCGGCGGCTTCGTGGGCATCTACTTCATGCCCTTCCTGAACGTGTCGGGTCACGCGACGGCCGCGGACGTCGTGGAGCACATCGTCCACGCGGTCGACGTGTGCGGTGAGGACCACGTCGGTATCGGCACCGACGGAACCGTCACCTCCATCGACGACCTCGATGCCTACCGCGAACACCTCGCCGAGCACGTGGCCCTGCGGCGCGAGGCCGGCGTCGGCGCGGCGGGGGAGCGCGACGACACGCTTCCCTTCGTGCTCGACCTGCGCGGAGTGGACCAGTTCCGCGAGTTGATTCGCCTCCTGGAACAGCGCGGCTACTCCTCCGGGCGCATCGAGAAGATCCTCGGCACGAACTTCCTGGACTATGCCGACCGGGTGTGGGCCCCGGAGGTCGCCGCCCAGTAGGTGACGTGCGGGTCAGCGGCGCCGATTCCCCGGCCGGGTCGGACGGTTGCCGCATCCGGGCGGCGAAGTGATCGCGTCCTGGGCGGATCTGGACCGAGAAGATTTCACATTCGATCCGGCTCGGTCGATGCGCGGTCCTTCTCCGCGCGGGGCTGCGGTGGGTGCTTCCCGTGGGGAGACTTCACCCACCGCAGTCCGGCGTGAAGCCTCCTCCGACATGGATGGCCGTACGTTCCGGCTGCCGTGATCAGGGGGGAACGTGGAACGACCGACGAACGGAGTCGCGGAGGCGCGGCCCGGTCAACTGACGTGTCTCGAACCGGGATGCGCGTACTTCCACCGGCATCAGCCGGGGGCGCACTGCCCCGGGTGCGGAAGCCACACGAAACACCGCCCGACGCCCGACCTCTACGCGCAACTGGGATATCCGCGTCCGGCCGCGCCCCCGCGTCCGGCGTCTCCGCCGTCGGCCCCACCCGGGTCTCCGCCGTCCGCACCACCGGTGGGGGCCCGCGAGGTTCTGTCGCGCGCCCTGTTCGGCGGATTCTGGGCCGTGGTCGCCGTCGTCGTCGGGAGCGTCTCCCTGGCCGGCCTGTTCGAGGGCCGTATCGGTGGCTTCCTGCTCGGAACCGCGGTGGCCGCGGCAGCGGGTTTCTACGCCCTCTACGTGTTTCGCGGCGGGCGATTCCGCTTTCTCATCATCTGACACCGCCCCTGCCCGGAGCCTCGCTTCGGCTTCGAGGCCCGCTTAGTCCGGACCGAGGGATGGTTCGGGGCCGAGGGGCGGTGAGGTCCCCTATCCGAAAGCCGGCAGCCCCGTGACCCGTATCCGCGCGAGCATGGCGTCGGCCGAGACCGGCCCTGTGGTCGTCTCGCCGCTCGGGTCCGGGGCCGGTGACTGCGTCGACTCCCCGGGCGTGCCGCTCGGGGTGGGGGTCGGCGAGCCGGACGCCTCACCGGCGGGCGCGGCGGGAGTGGCACGCGGAGGTGCCGTGCCGGCCCGGCCGCTCGGCGAGGGGGCGGGGGCCGTACTCGCACCGGGGCCGGGCGGCCGCTCCTCGGACCCGACGACGCCGACCCGTCGGTCGGTGCCCGGGGCGTCCGTCGGCAGGGCCGTTCGCGCGGCGGGCAGCCCGCGCGGATTCGTGCGCGGGACCCCACCGTCCGCGGGCGACGGGGACGGCGTGCCGGTGGGCCGCTGACCGACGCGCGACGCGCCACCGGCGACCGAGGAGTCCTTGTGCGCCTTGCGTACCCCGTTCGGCAGGGACAGCCAGGGCGCGGCCGCGTCGCCGCCGCTGACCAGGCTTGCGAGGGCCGTGGCGAAGCAGACGCAGGAGACCGCGACGATCCAGCCCATGCTCCGGATCCAGGAGCGCCGCCGCCCGCTCTCGTCGACGAACACGGCTCCCTCGCCGGACGCGACGACTTCTGTCCGGCTCCGTCCCTCGCACGTCGACGGTCCCGTGATCCCTGCCATGCCCCGCTCCTTGACTTCCTTGTCGCCGGTCGCGCCTCGGCGACTGCGCGCTTGATCCGGATGGCGACTCCGCGCTGATCCAGAGATACGAAGGAGATCGCTCGTTGACTCATTCCGACCGGTTGTGATGCATCTGGACCGGGTTCGGTCCTTGAAGAAGGTCGGCGAAACGAGCGTCGAGGCGACGGAATCGATTGTGTCGACACGCGAATCGATCGTCACGTCTTGCTGAAACTGCGTATACGTTCGTACCATTGCCGAATCCGTTCACCGACAGAGGAGTCCCTCGATGGACCGCACTCGCCTGCAGCAGCTCCTGGCGCGTGAGAGCGCCGAGGCCGAGCGCCGCAACCCGCGGTCCCGGGCCGCGTACGAGCGGGCCGATCATCTGTTCGGCAGGGTTCCGATGACCTGGATGAACAAGACCGCGGGAGCCTTCCCGCGCTATCTGGGCACGGCACGTGGCGCCCGCGTCACCGACATCGACGGCCACGAGTACATCGACTTCTGTCTCGGTGACACGGGGGCGATGGCCGGTCACTCCCCGGAAGTGGTCGCCGAGGCGGTGCGGACCCGGTTCGCCGAGAGCGGCGGCGCGACCGCGATGCTCCCCACCGAGGACGCGGAGTGGGTGGGTGCCGAACTGACCCGCCGCTTCGGCCTCGCGCGCTGGAGCTTCTCGCTCACCGCGACCGACGCCAACCGCTGGTCCATCCGGCTGGCGCGGGCGGTCACCGGCCGCCCGAAGATCCTGGTGAACAGCTACAGCTACCACGGCAGCGTGGACGAGTCGCTGATCGTGGTCGGCCCGGACGGGCACGGCACGGCCCGCCCCGGAAACGTCGGCGCCCCCTGCGACGTCACCCTCACCAGCCGTGTGGCCGAGTTCAACGACCTGGACCAGCTGGAGCGCGAACTCGCCCACGGCGACGTCGCCGCCGTTCTCATGGAGCCCGCACTCACCAACATCGGCATCGTGCTCCCCGAGCCGGGCTACCTGGAGGGCGTCCGCGCCCTCACACGCCGGTACGGGACCCTCCTCATCAACGACGAGACACACACCTTCTCCGCGGGCCCCGGCGGCTGCACCGCCGCCTGGGGCCTGGAACCGGATCTGCTCACCATCGGCAAGGCCGTCGGCGGAGGCATCCCGGCCGGCGCGTACGGACTCTCGGCCGAACTCGCCGACCAGTTGCTCGGCCGCGCCGACCTGGACCTGGTCGACATGGGCGGCGTCGGCGGCACCCTCGCCGGGAACGCCCTCTCCGTGGCCGCGATGCGCGCGACCCTCGAGCACGTCCTCACCGACACGGCGTTCGACACGATGGCGAAACTCTCCGAACGCTTCGAGGCCGGGGTGAGGGCGGGCATCGAGGAATGGGCCCTGCCGTGGTCGGTGAGCCGGCTCGGCGCCCGCACCGAGTACCGGTTCGCCGACCCCGCGCCGCGCACCGGAACGGAATCGGCCGCGGCGGCCGACACCGACCTGGAGGACTTCCTCCACCTGTATCTCGCCAACCGGGGCATCCTGCTGACCCCGTTCCACAACATGGCGCTCATGTGCCCGGCGACCACCGAGGAGGACGTGGACCGGCACACCGCCGTCTTCGCCGCCGCCCTGGCCGAACTGGTCGGCTGAACGGCGCCGTTAACCTGGTGACCGGGTCAGCCGGAGAGGAACAGCGTGGACGAGATCGACCGGGCCATCCTGCGCGAACTGCAGATCGACGGCCGTATCGCCTATGCCGAACTCGGGCCGAAGGTGGGGCTCTCCGCGTCGGCGGCCCGTCAGCGCCTGCAACGCCTGCTCGACTCGCAGGCGGTCCAGGTGGTCGGGGTCACCGACCCGATGGGCATGGGCGGTCAGTCGATGGCCCTCCTCGGCATCGCCGTGGACGGCGATCCGCGAGAGGTCGCCGACGCGCTCGCCGAACGCGCCGAGGTCGTCTACTCGGTCCTGACCTCGGGCGGCTTCGACCTGTTCGCCGAGGTCGTCTGCCCGGGGCCGCGGGATCTGCTGGACTTCGTCAACGACGTCGTACGGCCGATCGAAGGCGTCCGTCAGGTGCAGTCCTTCCCGTACTTCGGGATCCACACCCACCGGTTCCTGTGGAACGTGGGCTGAGCACACCGCCCGCCACCCTCTAGGACGCCACCTCTCGCGCAGACTCTCCGGCGGGCGTGGCGACCCGCACCCCCAGCGGGCGGGCCAGGCCGATCACCCCTTCGTCCAGGCGCTGGAGGTGCCGCAGGACCCGGCCCGTGACGCGGTCGTGGCGCGGCGCGTCCGGCGTCCGCGGCTCCAGCATGGAGGCGAGGCTCGCTCCGGTCTCCGCGACGCCGTCGCCGGCGTCGTCCGCCACCCGTGCGACCAGGACATCGATGTTGCGACTGATCCGGCTGCCCGCCAGCTTGAGCCGTGGGTCCGCGGCGACCGTCCTGCTGTAGGGAACGAGTTCGGCCGTCGCCGCCAACGTCCGTGCGTGATAGGCGCACGTCTCCAGCAGCGCGACGACATAGCGGGCGGTGTGACGGCGCGCCCGCAACGGATTGATCCGGTGCGTCAGCGGCTTGGTGGAGGACCGCAGATCATCCAGGGCCGTGTCCAGATCGCGGGCCTTGTCCAGCAGATCGAGTGAGATCCCGCCGCTCAACTGCTCCACCGCCGCGTCGCTGACGTCGCCGAGCCGGATCAGCACCGTGGCGAGAAGCTCGTCCGTACGGCGGTCGGTGGGGACCGGGAGGACCAGGGCGGCCGCGACCATCCCGCAGACGGCCCCGAGCGCGGTCTCCTCGATCCGCAGGACGAGCACCGCCGGGCTGTAGGTGTTGAGCAGGGTGTACAGCAGTCCCAGCATCGCCGTCACGAAGAAGGACGAGAGGACGTACGACAGGGGGGCGGTGAAGTACATGGCGAAGATGAGCAGCAGCACCAGCGCGAACGCCGTCCAGGTGTGGTTGCCGACCACACCCGCCAGCGCGACACCCGCGATGACGCCGAGGACCGTGCCCAGCAGCCGGCGATAGCCCTTGACCATGATCTCCCCCGTGGAGGAGGTGTTCAGGAAGACCACCCAGCAGGTCAGCACCGCCCAGTACCACCGCTGCGGGGAGAGCAGTTCTCCGCCCACGATGGCCAGGGCCGAGCCCACCGAGACCTGCACCGCCGCCCGGGTCGTGGGCCGGTCCAGCCCCTTGGGGTCCGGCTCTTCGAGCTCCGTCTCCTCGGCGGCGATGGCCACGTCCTCGGCGTCCATTTCCTCGCGGGAACGAGTCGTCTCGGGGGTGTCGTCGGACTCGTCCTGCGGGCCGTCGATCGCCAGGCGCAGGCCGAGGACGGCGCGGGCCGCCTCTCCGATGCCGCGGAAGACGTCCTGCACGGCCGACGATCCACGCGGCAGGTTCTCCTCGTCCCGGTAGCCGAGCAGCCGGTTGCGCACCTGTGCCAGTCCGGTGCCGTGTTCACCGGAGAGGGGGCGGACCACGAGGAGCCGCAGCGCGTCGAGATCACGGCGCAGGATCGCGGTCGTGTCGTCCTGCGCCCGGAGCCGGTCGCCGGGTGCGGGCAGAGGCGCGTTCGGCAGGTGCAGGGTCAGCGTGGCGGCGCGCTCGGCGCTGCGCGCGGTGAGGATGAGGAGACCGAGCCGTTCGGCGGAGATCTCTGCGTCGGCCACCCGTCGCTGGAGCAGCGAGGCGGTCGTGCTGTCGCTGGTGCCCTCCTCCAGCCGGCCCTGGATCATCATCGCGCTCTCGTGCAGTCGCCGAGTGTGCAGCCGTACGTCGTCCAGCGCCTTCTCGACGTGGTCGCTGTCGGCGTCCAGCAACTCGGTCTGGGCACAGACCAACTGGGCGAAGCGGGCCCGGAACGCCTCGCGCAGCCGTGTGAGGACGCGTTCGGGTGTCTCGACGACGATGACGAACCGCACCACCGCGCTGCAGGCGAAGCCGATGGCCAGGATCGCGCACAGCCCGGGAAGCGTGGAGGGGGTGGCGCCGACGAAGAGGGACACGAAGTAGACCTGGAACCCGATCAGCCCGAGCGCCGTCCCGCGATCGCCGTACCGGCGGCAGTACACCGCGACGAAGATGAGCGCGATGAAGACCACGTCGCCGGCGACGACATGGCCGCTCAGCAGCGCGCCCAGCGACATCGCCGCGACCGCCACGGGCAGGCCGAGCGCCAGCGTGAGCGCCTGCTCGCGGCGCTGCTTCTCCTTGAGGGCGAAGGTCGCGACCATGGCGGCCATGGCGCCGGTCACCATGTGACCGACATCGGCTCCGAGCAGACCGAGGACGGCGAGCGCGAGAGCGATGGCACCGACGGTCCGCAGTCCTGCCATGAGTCGTAGCAGACCCGGGTCGGATGCCGCGAACCGGTCCCAGATCCCCGCCCGACTCGGCCGTGTCACTGTCCTCACGCTGCCGCTTTTCCCTGCTCCCACGTCATGATCCGGACTTCCAGCATGGCACGCGCGGGCGCCCGGTTCCTTGCAGCCTCACCGGCCGCGGTCGGCGCGATCGGCCTACGGGCGCTGTCGTGTTCCCGGTGGGAGCGGACGCGACCGGGCGGCTTCCGGCAACTCGTGCGGGGATCTCGGCGCGTGTCCGGGAGGCGCGGCTCGGCGTGGATCCACGTGGTTCCGGCTGCCTCCGCGCGCAACCATGCGGAGCTCAGCGCGGATCCGGGCGGAGGAAGGCCTCGTCGCTGTAGCACCACGCCCAGGTCTCGCCCGCCTCCAGGGACCGGGCCAGTGGATGCCCGGACTGTTCGTAGTGCGCGGTCGCGTGCCGGCCCCGGGAACTGTCGCAGCAGCCCACATGCCCGCAGGTCAGACAGGCGCGAAGGTGCACCCAGGAAATGCCCTGGGCGAGGCACTCCGCGCAGCCGCCCGCGTCGGCGGAGCCCGCTTCGGGCACGGCGTGCTCCAGATGCGAGCAGCTCCGCCCCTCCGGACGGCCGCCGTCCTCGGCGACGATCCACCCGGGTTCCGCTGCCTCGTGAGGTGCCATACGACGAGTCTCCCCGTCCGGAGACGGCCGCGCAGACCTTGTACGCCCGGAGACGGCCGTCGGTGACCGGTCGCGTCCGGTCGGAAGAGCACGGTGCACCATCGGTCGACCCACGCGGGGTGCGCCGGTGCGGACGGGGCAGCTTTCGGCGCTTCGCCGGGCCGGGCGGGCGGTGACTCGGCGTCTTCGGGACGGTCCCTGCGGTCCCCGGCCCGTGGGGCCGGTGCCGCCGCCTGCCGCGGACCGACGGCGTGCGGCCCGTTGATCGGACCAGCTGGTGACACGGCCGGTCAGCGACCGGACGCGGGACAAGGACACGGAGGTGCCGGCGCGCCGGGCGTGGACACGGTGACGTGATCGCGCCCGGCGAGGCGCGGTGGCTGGGACGACGGCCACCGCCATCGGAACGGTGAAGTGCCCGGACCGGGGCGTGGAGACGTGGTCGCGCCCGGCGAGCAGACGTGGTCGCGGGGCGAGGGGGCGAGGAGACATGGTCGCGCTCGGCGGGTCGCCGGTGGCGAAGGTCGTCGTTTCCGGTTGGGACCGCGGGCGCCCTGTTGCCCGGCCCGGGGCGGAGATCGGCATCAGGCGTCCCTGGTTGGAAGGTCGCCCTCCCCGGCCTCTTGTGGGGGAACCCTCCCCGGCCTCTTGTGGGAGCGCTCCCAAGGCGCCAGGATGCCGCTCATGAACCCATTGCCGATCATTCGCGCCTACCGGCCCACCGACCGTGCGGCCGTCGCCGACGTCTGTGTGAGCACCGCGGACGAGGGAGGCGATTCGCGTGCCCGGTTTCCCGACGAGGAGTTGATGCCGGCGATCTTCGCCGAGCCCTACTGCCATCTCGATCCCGAACTGGCCTTCGTCCTGGACGACGGGAGCGGCCGGGCGGTCGGCTATGTCGTCGGCACCGGGGACACCGCGGAGTTCGTCGCCCGGTTCCGCGACACCTGGATCCCGCGCGTCGCGCACCGCTACCCCGCCCTCACGGCACCCCCCGGCACGCCGAGCGAGGAGATGGTCGGGCTGCTGCACACCCCCGAGCGCATGATCCTGCCCGAACTCGCCGACTACCCGGCGCACTTGCACATCGACCTGCTGCCGGACTTCCAACGGCGCGGTCACGGAAAGGCGTTGATGAACACCTTCCTGACGGCGCTGCACGACCGCGGGGTGCGCGCCGTCCATCTGGGCATGGTCACCGCCAATACCTCCGCGCGGGCGTTCTACGACCGTCTCGGCTTCCACGAGATCCCCGTCGAGGACCCTGGGCCGCTCACCTACCTGGGCCGTTCCACGGTGGTCGAGGAGGCGGCGCACGCCGAACGGCCGCTCGTCGTACGGGTGTCGGGGAGTTCCGGGCAACCGTAGCCGCCCCGGTGCGAGGGGGCGTACCGCTCCCGCTCGGTGCGCCGGTCGGGGCGTACGGCGGGCGGAGAGACGCGGACGTGCGACGGATGCGCCATGCATACACCAGGGACGCACCGGTTCCGGGCGGCCGGTGGACCGCCGGAACCGGTGCGGGTACGACGCGGACCTCAGCGCGCGGCCGCGGCCGTTTCGGGCGTGGCCCCGGAGTCGGTCGTGTCGCCGCCGGCGGCGGAGTGGGCTGCCGGGATCACGGCCGCGATGGCGGCGGCCACCAGGGCGACGACGCCACCGACGACGAGGCCGGTGCGGAAGCCGCTCTCGGAGGTGAAGCTGTAGCCTGCCGCGCTGGTCGTCATCTGGGCGAGGATGACGCCGACGACGGCCGAGCCGACCGAGGTGCCCAGCGAGCGCATCAGCGTGTTGAAGCCGTTGGCCGCGGCGGTCTCGGAGAGCGGGACCGAGCTCATGATCAGGGCCGGCATCGAGCCGTAGGCGAGGCCGATACCGCTGCTGGTGACCATGAGGGTCAGCATGAGACCCCAGGCCGAGCCCATGAGAACCAGCGACAGCCCGTACCCGAGGGCGACGACCAGGACACCGCTGACCAGCGTGAACTTCGGGCCGCGGGCGTCCGTCAGCTTCCCGCCGAGCGGGGAGATGATCATCATCATGATGCCGCCGGGTGCCATCCACAGGCCCGCCGCGAGCATCGACTGGCCCAGGCCGTAGCCGGTGGCCTCGGGGAACTGGAGCAGCTGCGGGATGATGAGCATGCTCGCGTACATGCTGAAGCCGACGAAGATCGAGGCGACGTTGGTGAGCAGGACCCGGGGCCGGGCGGTGGTGCGCAGGTCGACCAGCGGGTCCGTGGTGCGCAGCTCCCAGAAGCCCCAGGCGACCAGGACCACGACGGCGGCGGCGAACAGCCCGAGCGTCGTCGCGGAACCCCAGCCCCAGTCGGCGCCCTTGGAGACGCCGAGGAGCAGGCAGACCAGGCCGGCGCCGAGTCCGAGCGCACCGAGCGCGTCGAAGCGCTGACCCTTGGCGCTGGCCGGCACGTCCGGGACGAGGAACCAGATCAGCGTTCCGATCGCCACGGCGAGCACGGCGGAGCCCCAGAACAGGACGCGCCAGTTCGTGTACTGGGCGACCGCGGCGGCGATGGGCAGGCCGAGGCCGCCGCCGATGCCCATGGAGGCGCTGACCAGCGCGATGGACGAGCTCAGCTTCTCCGCCGGCACCACGTCGCGCAGCAGGGCGATGCCGAGCGGCACGATGCCCATGCCCATTCCCTGGAGTCCTCGTCCGACGATCATCGGGACGACGGACGAGGAGAGCGCGCACACGACCGAGCCCACCATGAGCGGGACGGAGCAGGCGAGCAGCATCCGGCGCTTGCCCACCAGGTCGCCCAGGCGGCCGGAGACCGGGACGCAGACGGCCGCGACCAGCAGGGTGACCGTGATCACCCAGGCGGAGTTCGCGGGTGTGGTGTGCAGGATCTGCGGCAGCTCGGCGATGAGCGGAGTGACCAGCGTCTGCATGATCGCCGCCACGGTGCCGGCGAAGGCGAGCGTGGCGACCACGCCGCCCGCTCGGACGGAGGGCTGGGGGGCGTCCATGAGGGACTCCTCGGGTTCTGTCTGCGGGGCAAGGGATGTGCATCGTACACGTCGTATGTATCACGCATGTGATGTGGCTCATGCATGCAGGTGTGGGAGCATGAAGGAGGTCCGCACCGATATCTGCGGGGTGCGCGGCTCAGGCGACGACGGGAGGCGGCAGGCGGATGGTCAGGCCCACACACGAGGTCGAGTACGAGCAGATGCTGCTCAGCCGCCATGGACTGCTGAACCAGCGGGGCGGTCGCACCAAGGACGGCGTCCTGGAGCGCAGCGCCTACATCCTGCTCAGCCGCATCCGGGTCCAGGGGCCGATGTCGATCGGCGAACTGAGTGACGCCTTCGGGCTCGACGCCTCCACCCTCAACCGGCAGACGGCGGCGGCGATGCGCGCCGGGCTCGTCGAGCGCATCCCGGACCCCGAGGGCGGCATGGCCCGCAAGTTCCGCATCACGGACGAGGGCGCGCGCCTCCTCGACCAGGAGCGCCAAGGGCTGATCAGCTCCCTGGACCAGGTCATGGCCGACTGGTCGGAGCCGGACATCGCCGCCTTCGCCTCCTACCTGCGGCGCTTCAACACGGACATCGAGCGCATCGGCGGTCGTCCCTGGCCGCGCCCTTGACCTCCCGGTCCGACTGCCTCAGGCGCGAGACGTGGTGTCGGAAAACCCGATGACGTGGTGACGCGCCGCCTCCTACCCTCACCCGCATGGACACTGCAGGGGGACTGCTGAACGTCGTCGATGTCGAGGCGACCTGCTGGGAAGGTCCGCCGCCGCCCGGGGCCGTGAGCGAGATCATCGAGATCGGTCTGACGGTCGTCGACCTGGACAAGGGCGTACGGGTGGAGAAGCACCGCCTGCTGGTGCGGCCCGCGCGGTCGACGGTCAGCGACTTCTGCACGGAGTTGACCGGGCTGACCCAGGACGAGGTCGCGGGAGGGCTCGACTTCGCGGCGGCCTGCCGTGAGTTGGCCGCCCGTCACCGTACGGGGGAGCGGCCGTGGGCGAGTTGGGGCGACTACGACCGGCACCAGTTCACCCGTCAGTGCGCCGCCACGACGACCCCGTACCCCTTCGGCCACCGGCACACCAACGCCAAAGCGGCCTTCACCACCGCGTACGGCCTGCGGAAACGGCCCGGTATGGCGCAGGCCCTGCGCATCGCGGAACTGCCCCTGGAAGGCAGGCATCACCGGGGTGAGGACGACGCGTGGAACATAGCGGCGCTGATCCTCGGTCTGGCCGGACGAGGTGCCTGGCCGCAGGACGGCGTCGCGCGCGGTTAGCTGCGGGGACCGCGCGCGAAGTGTTGCGCGCGAGCGGCTCCGCCGCGGCGCGTGACGGTCGCCCCGCACACCGGCGTGCGGCCGGTTCACCCCGAAGGGTTGTTTCGCGGCCGGTCGTCGCGAACGTGGTGTGGGCGACGGTGTGTCGGGGAGAACCTGGGCCGTACGTGAACGCCGACACCAAGGAGTGCCGCGTGTCCGATGTCGTCTTCACAGCGGATTTCACCTCGACCCGGCAATGGATCGCGGGACACTCCTGGGCCTATCCCGACGGCGGTCCGGTCAATCCGGACGACGACAAGCTCGACCATCTGGTGGCCGACCCGGCCTACTGCCGGACCGGCCGTTTCAGAGCCACCCGGCGACCGGACGGCAGATGGGACGCGGGCCTGCTGACCACCGAGGGGAGCGCGGACGCGTTCATGGTCCGCACGGGAGACGTGCTGGAGACGCGGGTCAGGCTGCCCACCGGGATCGGCGCGTGGCCGGCTGTCTGGACGTGGCGGGACGGCGGTGAGGAGATCGACGTCTTCGAGTACCACCCCGACAACCCCGACCTGCTGGAACTCTCCAACCATGTACGGGGCACCCACCGCTATTACCGGGACGAGTCCATCCGGCCGGGAGCCTGGGTCGACCTGGTGGTCGAGTTCGGCGCCCACCGTGTCGTGTGGTGGGTGAACGGAGCCCGCGCCTTCGCCGACCGGCGCGGCGTGGGCAGGACCTGGCAGGCCTACCTCATCGTCAACCTGTCCGTGTGCGGCGGGCGTTACCACCCGCCGCCGCCCCCTGAACTCTCCGAGATGGAGTTCGAGGTGGCCCATCTGCACGTCCGAAGGCCCCAGTTCGACGAGCCGTTCCCCGCGATGGAGGACGTAGGCCTCCTCGACTGACGCTTGCAGGCAGCAGGCAGCAGGCAGCAGGCGGCAGGCGGCAGGCGGCAGGCGGCAGGCGGCAGGCGGCAGGCGGCAGGCGGCAGGCGGCAGGCGGCAGGCGCCGGAGGGCGGGTCCGGCCGACCGGGGGCCCGCTTCCCGCATCCGGTCGCTCGTCGGCGCTGTGACGTGTACGAGCGCTCGGGAACAAGTCGCCTGGGTCACAAGGGAATCGAACCGCGGCAACTGCATCCGTCGCGGCCCTCGGCGCGGAAGTACGGCATCAGAAGCGGCGCTGCGCTCGTGCGCGTCGCGCCGACGGGTGCCGAGGGCCATGACGAATCCGCAACCGGGGCGAGACGCCCCCGAGGCCGCGTACGTCACTCACGTCGGCAACTGCCGTACGTGCCAACGGGAGTCGGGCCGGTGCCCCCGGGCCGAACGCCTGTGGCGTCTCTACCAGGAGTGGCGCAACGCCTACCGCGCTCGGCCCGAGGGCACCGAGTGAATGCCGCACTCGTCGGCACGCGCTCCGCAGCGCGGCATCGGACCTGTGACCCGGCTGTGACCCGGAACTGAGGCCTCCGCCACAGTCGGGCGCGCCGGGCCCTGATCAGCTGGCCGGATGCGCTCAGCCGCCCCTCACTTACTGGTCCTCGCCTCGTGCCTCGCCCTCACCGCCTGCGGACCGCGGACCGACCCGCCCGCGTCCGACGCGCGGCCCACCTCGTCCGACGGCCCGAGGTTCCTCCCCCTGGCCGCGTACGACATGCCCGAAGGTGACGTCCGTACGGTCGGCAGGGCCCGGTGGACACTCGCCAAGGAGTGCATGGCGCGGCTCGGGTTCGACAGCCTGGCGAACCTCGCCACCGACCCCGTACCCGCCTGGCCGGAACGCCCCGCGACCGCGGGCGTGGCCACGGCCGACATCTACATGTCGGACGACGCCCGCTACGGGATACAGGACCCCGGGCAGGCCGCGCGGTACGGCTATGAGGGGTCGCGGGCCGACTACGAGCGCCGCTACCCGAAGAGGAAATGGACTCTCGCGGAGTACCTCGCGCTCACCGGCGAGTTCGTCGGGGACGAACCGAAGACGGTCCACGGCCACCGGATCCCGGAACGCGGTTCTCTCGGCGAGGCCGACCGCGCGATCTACGGGACGAGTCCCGAGGAGCGCAGGGATCCGGTCCTTGAGCTGGAGAGCAAGAGCCTCCGGCTGGGCATGCGGGACCCCGCCTGGAAGCGGGCGGACAAGGCGTGGTCGGCGTGCATGCGGAAGGCGGGTTTCCACTACGCCACCCCAGGGGACGCGTGGACGGGCCGCGACCGTGACCGCGAGGAACTGGAGCGGCGACCGACCGGCGAGCGGACCGACCCCGACGAGCCGTCCGCGCTCGACAGGAAGACCGCGACCGCCGACGTCCGCTGCAAGCAGCGGACCGGATACATCAAGGCCGTGCACGCCGTCGACGTACGCATCCAGAAGCGGCTCGTCACCGAGAACCGGACCGAGCTGGAGGAGCAGTCCCACTGGAACCGGGGCGCTGTCCACAAGGCTCGCGAGGTCCTCGAGGAGTGGTCGTGACCTCTCCGGGCCCGCCACCAAACCGTTGTGCCGTCGGCTACGGATATCCAGTGGCCGGTGGGACGATTCTTCCTCGGTCGGTGCGAGGCGTGGAGAGACGCCGTGATGGTGGAGAGGTGTCATGCGAGGCTCTGCGAGGACGTCCGCCGATGATGTGTCCCGGCCCGAGGTGACCGGGGCGCCGGTGGCGCTGGAGACGCGTCGCACCGCCGGTCCGGGTTCGGGTCCGACGCGTGCCGCCGTGCTGATCCTTCACGGTGGCAGGGAGGACAGCAGGGCCCCGTCCCGTCCGTGGCATGTCGCCCGTGTGCGCATGCGGCCCTTCGTGCGCGCCGTGACGCGAGCGCTGCCGGACGAGGACGTGTTCGTCGGGCAGGTGCGCTACCGCCACCGGGGGTGGAACGGTGCGGACGCCGACCCGGTCGCCGATGTCCGGCAGGCGCTCGCCGAACTCGCCGATCTGGTGGGGGAGGTGCCGGTGGTGCTCGTGGGCCACTCGATGGGCGGTCGCGCCGCCCTGCGCGCCGCGGCCGCGCCACAGGTCCGGGCCGTGGTGGCCCTCGCACCCTGGTGCCCGGAGGGTGAGCCGGTGGCCCACCTCCGGGACAAGCGTGTGATCGTTCTGCACGGAGACCGGGACCGGGTCACCGATCCCGCGGCGTCGTTCGCCCTCGTCCGCCGTGCCGACGAGGCGGGCTGCGCCGCGAGCGCCGTTCGGGTCGAGGGCGGTGACCACGCGATGCTCCGACGCGCGCGCACCTGGCACCGGGCGACGGGCTCCACGGTCGCCGGGCTGCTGTCCCGGGCCGACGGTGGGCTCGGACCCCTTCTCGCCGAGTGGCCCGGCGGTGAACCCGGGGTTCTCTAGGATCCTGTCCGGCCGATCACGGGGGAGGAGACCGACCGCGCCCGTGTCTCCGCCGCGATCGACCGGACAGGGCCCTAGAGGCCGGTCGAGTCCAGCCGGTCGTCGGGGTCCGGGCCGGTGGAGAAGCCGCGGCGCGGGCCGGCCGCAAGTCGTGCGGCGGAGGCGGGAAGCGGCGTACCTGTCGACGGATCCCAGCTGAGGATCCATTCGAAGTCGCGTTGCAGCCGACGGGCTTCGCTCCGGACGAGCGTCGGTATGTCGCCGCGTTCGGAGATCAGTTGGGCATAGATCGGCGCATCGTGCACGTGGGATCCTCGACTCGCTCGCGTGGTCTTCCGTGCCTCGAAGGTAGGGCCGGGACGCGGTCGCAGCGGTGATCCGGCCAGCTCGGCCACAACCGGTCACGGTGTGACCATCGGACGCCGCCGATGTCGAACGAGGCGTCAGGGAACGCCAGTTCCGTACGCACTTCCGAAAGCCCCGGGACCACGGGCCCGGGTCCGCGGGACGCACGAGCGGCGGGGTGGAAGGGGCTGGACCAGGGCGGCTGGACAGGACCGGAGTTCCGAGCGCCCTCAACGGGGTTGCTCCGCCGCCGTTCTGAGCACGCCGTGTGCCCTCACCGTCGCCCTTCGAGGTCGTGCGATGAAGGTCACGAAAACGTATCGGACATCTGGGACGTGGATCTTCACATGGGGTGCACAACATGGCTAAGTTGGCGACCAGGTCGCCCGACTCCCTCCGGCGAAGCTCGCCGGGCGGCGCGGCCTCCGCCGAGTCCTGGCTGTCCCCGTGGCAGCTGGAGCCGGGGACCCACCGAACTTGGGGTGAATCGGCCCAACCGCCTTACGGGGCAAGGGTCGTAGGGCATACCTTCCGGAACCGTCCGCCCGAACCCGACAGCTAACCCGGTAGGCGGATGACGGAAGGAGTGCCACTCCCATGGCGCCGGAACGCACCCCGCCCACCTCGGGCACCAACCTGCCGAGCGTGCGGGACGCCGCCGTCGCGGCGATGGCCGTGTCGCGCGAGTCGACGCTCGCCCCGACCACGAACGCCCAGCCGCCCGCCGGGCGTGCGGAGCCCACCCGGGAAGAAGTCCGCCAGCGGCTTTCGTCGCTGTACGACCAGGCGGAGAACGCCACCGGCAACTTCAACGCGACCCGGGCCCTGGCGAACCTCTCCCGCAAGCCCGACCGGCGAGCCGCCGGCCAGGGGCGCGCGGACGTCGATCCCGCCCAGGCCGATCTGATGCGGCAGTGGTTCGACGGGGCGCGCTCCCGGCTCGGACCCTCGGTCCCGGCCGTACTTCCGGCCGACAGGCAGCCCGACCGCGGTCAGGCAGCCGCCCGCCCGGCGCAGGGTGCGAGACGTCCGGTGGATGGTCCGACGACGTATCAGGTGGAGCAAGCCGGCCGCCCTGTGGCCGAGTTGACGGCGGCTCCGGCACGGGAGCTGACCGCGGGTCCGACTCCGGAACTGACCGCGCGCCCCGTCCTGGAACTGACAGCGGGTCCGGCGGCCGAGCTGACGGCCGGGAGCGCCCCGGCGGCAGCGGGACCCGGGGCGGCGGTCCGTGCGGCGCTGCCGGCGGCAGCCGCTCCGGACGCCGCGTCGCAGCTGTCCCCGCTCCAGGTCAAGAAGGACCGTGCCCGGCGCCAGCTGGCCGCCGCGCAGGCTCTGCTGTCGAGGCACGCCGCGCGGCAGAGCATGCCGGTCGTGCAGGCCCCGGCGATGGAGTACCGGCCGGTGGCGGAGGAGCCCCGGCTCACCTCGTTCGAGTCGGCACCGTTGCCCACCCCGTTCCCATCGGCACCGCTGCCCACCTCGTTCGAGTCGGCCCCCCTGTCCGCTTCGTTCGCGTCGGCACCGCTGCCGACGTCGTTCGAGTCGGCGCCCCTGCCCGCCTCGTTCGAGGCGGCGCCAGTGCCCACCCAGTTCCAGTCGGCGTCGTTGCCGATCGCGTTCGAGTCGGCGCCCGTGCCCACGTCCTTCGCGTCGGCACCGCTGCCGACGTCGTTCGAGTCGGCCCCCCTGCCCGCCTCGTTCGAGGCGGCGCCAGTGCCCACCCAGTTCCAGTCGGCGTCGTTGCCGATCGCGTTCGAGCCGGCGCCCGTGCCCACGTCCTTCGCGCCGGCGCCCCTGCCCACGTACTTCGAGCCGGCCCCCATGCCGGCTTCGTTCGCGTCGACGTCCCCGCCCGTCGACGCGGGGTGGCGGCAGGCGTGGCCGGCCGGAAGCGACCAGTCGTGGCCCGCGGCCCCTGCGCCCGTCACTCCGACTCCGGGGTTCGACATCGACAGCCTCACGCGTGCCGGCGCCGGAGCAGGAGCCGGCACCGGTGCCGCTCCCGCCGTCGCACCGGTCGTCGCACCGGTCGTCGGCTACGACACCAGGGCCGCGGAGGCGGTCGCCTTCGCCCGTGCGCAGGTCGGCAGGCCGTGCGTGTGGGGCGCGTCCGGACCCGGCTCGTACGACCCCTCCGGTCTCACCCAGGCGGCCTGGAAGAGTGCCGGGGTGCTGCTTCCCCGCTCGACGCAGGACCAGGCCAGGGTCGGGCCCGCGATCGCCCTCACCGGTATCCAGCCCGGTGACCTGGTCTTCTTCCACGCCAACGTGAGCCATGTCGGCCTCTGTATCGGTGGCGGCATGATGATCCATGCCCCGAGTCCCGGTGCGCGGATCGCCGAGGAGTCGATCCACTACGCCGGGCAGGGGGCGATCCACAGCGTCGTCCGTCCGGCCTGAGACAGGCCCGGACCTCCGGAGGAACGTCGTGGTGGCGGGCGCTGTCAGAATTCCCGGTCGATCCCCGTGACGGCGGCCGGCCCCAGCGGGGCGTCGTCCTCCGACAGGCCGCTGTCGCGGAGTGCGCCGGAGACGAGCCGGACGGCCTCGGCCTCGGCGCTTCTCTGGTTCGCCGCCTCGACCTCGAGCCGGACGGAGAACGTGCGGTTCTCGTCGACGGTCAGCAGGCTCAGCTCTTCGGTCTCGCCCAGGTCCGTGTTCTGGGGGTCCTGAGGGCGAAGCCTGCGTTCCACGTCGGCACGGGACGCGTCCGAGAGGCCGTGGACGAATGTCCCGGGAACGGTGATGACGTAGGTGGTCACAGGAACTCCTTGCGTGGGTGCCCCGCGGGCCTGAAGTGCGGTCGGCTGTGTGATCGCCCGTCTACCCCGCATTGTGCCGGGCACCCGGAGCTTCTTCGCGTCGGGCGGCGCCTGCCGCGTGGTGATCGGGTGGCGATACGGTCGCCCCATGGCTGATGCTCGGTTGACCACCGCCTCTTTTCTCGTGCTCGGCATCATCGACAAGTTGGGCGAGGCCAGCGCGTACGACGTCAAGGTGGAGGCGGCCCGTACGGTCGCGCCCTTCTGGTCGGTGCCGCACGCACAGGTGTACGCGCAGTGCGACCGCCTCCTCGAGGGCGGGCTGTTGTCGCAGGTGCGACAGGAGAGCGGCCGCAACCGCAGGGTGCTGACGCTGACGGACCAGGGCAGGGCGGCCCTCCAGGGGTGGCTCGACGACCCCGCCTTCGTCCCGGTGGAGGCGCGGGAACGCGGCATTCTCAAGTTGTGGTTCGGTGGCCGGCCCGAACTGCTCGGTCCCGTACAGCTCGACGAGCACGGTCGGACCCTGGACGACTACGAGGAACTCGCATCGAGCGTCGGCGAGTTGCTGACGCGCGGGCAGCGGGACGCGCTGGAGTTCGGCATCCGGTACGAGCGCATGATGGTTGATTTCTGGCAATGGGTGCAGCGCCGGGACGAGGAGCGTGGGGACGAGGACACGACAGACCGTTGACCCGGCGGGCGGCCGCCCCTACCGTCTCGATAGTCCAAACGAGACTATCGATGGTCGGGCCGCGACCACGAGCAGGGAGTCGTCGTGCGTCGTTCAACGGGGAACACCTGGCGCCGTGTCGCCGTCATGGCCCTGTCGGCCGTGTGCGTGGGCTACGCGCCGATCGCGATGACCGAACTGTGGCCGTACACGCGTCCCGGCGCGCCCGCGTTCGGTGAGTGGCTCCTGGCCCATGTCGTCTCGCCGCGCTACGTCGCGGACGCGCTGGCCACCCGGATCGAGCCGTACCGCCACAGCCTCGTCCCGATGATCGTGCACTCCGTGCTGGGCGGCCTGCTGATGCTGCTCGGCCCCGCGCAGGTGCTCACCGCCGTACGGCGCCGCCCCCGGCTGCACCGCGTGCTCGGCGTGGTCTTCGCGGTCACCGTGTACGCCTCGATGGCGGGTGCCGCGCTGTACCTGGCGCGCACCGCACCCGAGGACGCGTTCAGCGGCGCCGCCTTCTGGATCGTGCTCGCCACGATCCTGGTGGGCACCGTGATGAGTGTGACGTTCGGTGTGCTCGCCGCCGTCGGCGGATTCCCCGACCTGCACCAGCGCTGGATGCTGCTGTGCTACGGCTTCCTGCTGACCGCACCCCTGCTGCGGTTCGAGTGGGGTGGCCTGCCCCTGATCCTGCCCGGTCTGTCGATGGCGGAGATCAACCGTGTGGCGACCATGCACCTGGGCTCGGTCGTGGCGTTCGGCGCCCTGATCGCCTCGCGTGCCCTGGACCGGCGGACCACGGTCGCCGGGGTGTCACGGTCGTGGGCCCCGCTGCCCGTTCTGGTCCTCGCGCATCTGGCCGGTGCGGCCGCGATGACGTGGATCGTGCGCTCCTCACTGGACTTCGGCACGCAGGGGCGGCGACTGCTGCTCGCCTATGTCCTGCCGTACGCCGTCACGTACGCGGTGATGGCCCTCCGTGCCCGGCGTGCCGGCCGGGAGGGCCGTCTCTGGGCGCGGGAGGAGTGGCGTCTGCACTGGGTGGCCCTGTGCCTGGCGCCGGTGCTGTCGGCCGGGGCCGCTCCGCTCTTCGAACGATCGCTGGGGCTCGACCGGCTCACGGCGCTGGCCGCCGGGGCGGCGATCGGCTGCGGTGCGCTGGCGTTCGCGGCGACCCTGACGGTGAGCTTGCGCGTCATGTACGCGCGGGAAGTCCTCAAGAGGGCCGCGCCCGCCCGCGGTACGGCTTCCCGCCTCCCGACGCCGGTCTCCTAGCGGCTCGTGCACGTCATCCGCCTGATCCTCACGTGATCCCCGTCCGGAAACGGAATCCCCATGCCGAACGCATCCGACCTGCCCCGGCACGACGACACCGCAGAAGGCCCGCAGCCGTCGCGAGAGGCGAAAGAGCCACGTGAGGCGCAAGAGGTGCAAGAGGTGCAACAGGCGAAAGAGGCACAAGAAGTGCGAGAAGCGCGAGAGACGCAGCAGGTGAAAGAGGCGGAGGAGGCGCAGGACGTGCCGGTGAGCGCGTCGGGGCGGGCCGCGGAGCCCCTCGTGTCGGGCGGGCGACCCTTGACTCCCGGTGTGGCGATGCTGGCCACCGCCGTCGCTGTCGTCAGCGTCCCCGTCGGCGGACTGCTGGCGGCCGTGGCCCTCACCGGGCACGTCTTCGGCGCGTGGAGCTCGCCCGAGTCGCTGACGCCGGGACTGATCGGGGCGGCCATGCTCGGCACCGCGCCGGGACTGTTCGCGGTGGCCACCCGTGCCCGCGCCTGGCACGAGGCCCGCACGCTCGTCCTCCCGCTGGCCGTCGTCCTGGTCGGCCTGTTCACGGTGAGCCTGCTCAACGCGGGGCACCTGTACATCGCGCGGGGCGGCTCCATCGTCCCGGTGCTGTTCAGCCTCGGCTGGCTGTTCGTCCTCGGAGTGCTGTGCGTGTGCGCCCTGATCGCGCTGGCGTGGCAGCACTTCACCCCTGACCAGCCGATCGGTCCGCGTGTCGCGCCCCTGCCCGGCTGGTCGAAACCGGCGCTGGCCGTGCTCGGTTCGGCGTGGCTCGGCATCGGTACGGGGCTGCTGGCCCGGCCCGGCTTCTGGGCCGACTTCGTGCCGTGGAGCGTCAACCGTCCGGACGCCCAGGCGCTCGGGGCGTGGGCGCTCGCCCTGGGGGTCGGCGTCCTCGGCGCCCTTGCCGAGGACGACCTCGGCCGTACCGGCTCGGCCCTGGTCGCCCTGCCGGGCACCGCGGTCACCCTGACCGTCGTGCTGGTGTTCCGCGCCTCGGCCGTCGACTGGTCCTCCGGCCCGGCTCTCTGTCTCGTCGCCATGATCGCGGGGCTGCTGCTGGCGGGCACGAGTGGGCGCGTACTGCTGACGAAATCCCTGGCGCCGCAGCCCCGGCACTGAGGGCAGCCGGCACGCCCGGCACGGCCAGCCCGCCCGGGACTCGGGACTCGGGACTGCCGGGACTGCCGGGACTGCCGGGCCAGGACTGCCAGGACGGCCGACATAGGCGGCAGGGCGGACGGGCAGGACCAGCCAGCACAGGCCGGACAGAGCGGCACAGGCGGCACAGGCTGGACAGGGTGGGACGGGCAGGACAGACAGGGCGGGCCGGGTGGGCCGGGTGGGCGAGTCGGACCGGGCAACCGGGCGCATGTGCTCCGGCGTACGACATCGGGCACACCGCCCCTGGGCTCGCAGCACCGCCACCTCGATCCGGGAGGAGAGTGGGCGGCCCCCTCGGGGGGCGGACGGGCCTTCGCTGCCGAGTCCCGGAAACGTTGCCCGCGCCATTGGTTCCGGAGAGGGGCAGGGCCGAGGTCCGCGCGGGAGCGGCAGGATACGAGGCGTTGGCCGACGAGGAACGACGCTGGGGGTGTGAGAGCTATGCGCCGGTGGTGTTCTCCCACGCCCGCGCCGGAGCCGCATCTGGCGGCGCATCTGCGGAGCACGGTGTGGGGCCCTGCCGAGTTCGTCGGTCTGCCACCTCGGTGGCTGGTGGGGGAGGGCGTCCTCGCCGGGATGCTCGGGGCCGGGTCGATCGTCGGCGTCGGAGTCGTCGGCGACTGGACGGGGGTGCCCGCACTCGCCAGTGGTGAGGCCGGACTGCTGTGCGCCGGAGTCCTCGTCCTTCACCTGGTTCTCGTGCGGGCGGGGCGAGCCCTGGTCGGCATCGTCGCGGTGCTGGGCGTGTGCCTCGCCTTCCAGGCTCCGCAGACCGTCGCGGGGGTGGTGCCGGTGCGCGGGGTGCGGGTGGAGCCCATGGTGGTCATGTCCGTCGAGGGCGGCGGGCATACGGGCGCGGGCCGCACCGGCTACCTGTGCTCGGTGGTCGCGCGGGACGGCGTACCGCTCAAGGTCCCTGTCCGGTGGGGCTGCGGGCGGACCACACGGCCGGGGGACGTGCTCGCCGTGGTCTACGACCCCGAGGGGAGGGTGCCGCCGCGCGCCGTGGCGGCAGGACCGGCGACCACCGGGCCGCTGCGCGACCTGGCCGCCCTGGCCGCGGCGCTCGTCGCCGGATGCGTGCTCGCCGTCGTCCGCTCCCACCGTCTCACCCGTGCGACCTCCGCCGCCTGATGCCGTCCGCCGAGTGACCCCTTCCGGCTGCCTCAGATCGCTGGGGTGCCGCCGTCCGGCACCGGTTCCGCTCACAGCGGCAGGATCACCAGGGCCGTGTCGTCCGTGGCGCCGCCGGGCGGGAGCAGGTCCGAAAGGAGGGCGTCGGCGAGGGCATCGGGCTCGGCGTCCCGGTGGTCGGTCAGGGCGGCGGCCAGGCGTCCGAGGCCGACGTCGATGTCCTCACCACGGCGTTCGATCAGACCGTCGGTGTACAGGGCCAGGAGGTCGCCCCCGGCGAAGTCGATGGAGGCTTCGGGGCGGGGCACGTGATCCGGCCGGGCTCCGAGAGGCGGGTCGGTCGCCCGGTCCAGGAACTCCACCCTCCCGTCGCCGTGCAGGAGGGCGGGCGGGGGATGGCCGGCACTGCTGTAGGTGATGACGTGGGTCTCCCAGTCGATGCAGGCCGTCACCGCCGTGGTGGACTCGGCGCCCTCGACGGAACGCGCGTACAGCCCGAGCACCTCCAGGGCTCGCGCGGGGCCGCTGGAGGCCCGGGACGCGGCGCTGAGGGCGCTGCGCAACTGGCCCATGACGCAGGCGGCGGACAGGCCGTGGCCCACGACATCACCCACCGCGACCGCCATGCGGTCGCCGGTCAGGGCCACCAGGTCGTACCAGTCGCCGCACACGTTCAGCGCACTCGTGGCCGGCCGGTAGCGCACGGCGGCATGGTGGGGCCCCACCTGGTGGGGTGACGGCAGCAGGGCGTCCTGGAGGGCGACGGCGACCTCCCGTTCGCGGGCATGGGCCCGCCGCAGACGATCGTTGACCTCCTGCAACTCCCGGGCGCGCGTGTACAACTCGGCCTCCATGACGGGGGTCCGGTCGCCCTGCGCCGGCCCGCCGCGGGCGCGGATGAGTTCGGTGACCTCCTCCACCCGGTGGACCAGCAGCACCACGGTGCCGTCCTCGCCGATCACGGGAGCGTTGACCGGACTCCAGTACCTCTCCTGCCAGACCCCAGGCCGGTCCAAGGACTCGACGTCATAGCGCTGCAGGGCCATGGCGTCGCGCTCCCCGGTCTCCACCACCCGGCGCAGGGACGCCTCCAGGTTCCGCATGCCGTTGGCAGTCGGATCGTCCGGCCGGTCGGGAAACACGTCGAACAGGTACCGGCCGACCAGCTGCTCGCGGGAGCGGCCGGAGTTGCTCAGATAGTCCTCGTTCGCGTCCACGAAGACCATGTGCGGGGTGAGCAGCGCGACCATGCCCGGCAGGGCGTGGAACACGCCGCCGTAGTCGATCTCTGCTCCCGCCACTTGTTCACCCGCCTCACGCCGTGGCCTGGTCGTGCCCACGGTGGAAGCGGCGGAGCACCCGACCCTGCCCCACCCGCCCAGGTCATGGCCACGGGCTACGCCCGGGGCCCACGTGTGGTGCAGTCTTCCCATCAGGCCACCGGACCGCGTCCGCTGCAACCGCGGAGGAGCTGCGCGCCGCCCTCGCCGCGGGCCGGTCCGCCCGGGACGGGCCGGTCTGTCGGCGTTGCCGAGGTGTCCACGGACCATTGCTCCATACGGTGTTGCTGTGAATTGGAGAGGCGGTTGAACACGCCGGGATCCGCGTGCGTATAGGGCTGGGGGATTTTCCATGCCGAGCCGACCACGACGCGTAGGAGCACTTCCTTGGGACGCAACACGCGCAGACGCCCCACGGGCGCACGACGCGCGACCTCAGCAGCTGTCGCACTGATATTGGGCGGAGGCGGACTGGTAGCAGTCAACGTCTACGCATCGGCGACCGAGAGCGGGGCGGGTGACCCGCAGGGCGCGAACGTCCTGTCCGCCGGCGCCGCCACCATCGACTGCCCCGACATCGGGGACGAGTTGACGACGGTGCCGGAGGCCGCGAAGGGGGATGTCGACAAGGAACTCGCGCTCCTGGACCAGCAGATCGCCGAGGCCTATCAGCAACTCCAGGCAAAAGCCGACCAGATGCAGCAGAACGGCGACAGCGACGCCGACGCCATCATGAATCCGCTCAAGGAGAAGCGCACCGAGTCGATCGGCCGCATCGTGGCCGCCATCGACGGCGCGGGCGAGCGGCCGGACGGGCTCGACGACCTCGCGGCCTGCGAACTGCGCTCCTCCGGCAACCAGTCCGGTGGCGGAGAGAACGGCGGTCAGGGCGAGGACGGACAGGGCGGCGCCGGGCAGGCCCAGGGCGGTGCCGCCGGACAGGGCGACCAGCAGGGCGGTGGCGCCCCGGCCGGCAACGGCCCCGTGGCCGCCGACTTCGCGGACATCAAGTCGGTCCAGCCCAACGTGCAGAAGCCGCAACCCCAGGACAACGCCTCCCGGGGCGAGTTCGCCACCAGTTGCGGCGTGAACGCCAACGGCCTGTTCAACTCCGACAACGTGATCGTGGCTCCCGGTGTCACCAACGGTGCCCACCACTTCCACGACTATGTCGGCAACCAGTCCAACAACGCCTTCGCCAGTGACGGCGACCTGGCCAAGGCCGACACCTCCTGCCAGGACGAAGGCGACAAGTCCTCGTACTACTGGCCCGTGGTGCGGCTCCAGAACGGAACCCGCGAGAAGGACGCCGACGCCGCCGGAGGCGGGACCGAGGGCAACGCCGGTGAGATCGTCACGCCCAAGCAGGTCACGCTGGACTTCGTCGGCAGCCCGCGCAGCAAGGTCACGGCCATGCCGCGGCTGCTGCGCATCATCACGGGCGACGCCAAGGCGTTCGTCAACGGCAACACCAACGCCAACGCCTCCTGGAGCTGCACCGGTTTCGAGGACCGGCAGTTGAAGGACAAGTACCCGGTCTGTCCGCAGGGCAGCGACGTGGTCCGCACCTTCAAGTTCCAGAGCTGCTGGGACGGCGCGAACATCGACAGCGCCAACCACCGTGCCCACGTCGCCTTCGCGGATGCCGAGGGCAACTGCCCCGGCGGCTTCAAGGCCATTCCGCAGCTGGTCCAGCGCATCGTCTACGACATCGACGCGCCGAGTCTGCAGGACGGTGGCCGTACGTCACCGTTGTTCGCGGTGGACTCCTTCCCCGAGCAGCTGCACAAGCCGGTGACGGACCACGGTGACTTCATCAACGTCTTCGACGAGGGCCTGATGAACGACATGGTCGACTGCATCAACGCCGGCCGGAAGTGCGGCGCGGGCGCGGGGGCGGAAGAACCGCAGGACCCGTCGCAGAGCGCCGAGCCCCCGAACCCCTCGGAGGAGGCACCGAACCCTTCGGAGGAAGCCCCGAACCCGTCCGAGGAGGCGCCGAACCCGTCCGAGGAAGCACCCGATCCTTCGGAGGAAGCCCCGAACCCCTCCGAGGAGCCCACGGAGCAGCCGGCGCCCACCGCGGACGACCCCTCCGACGGCAACGAGGGGTCAGCCCCCGGTGACGACGGCGGCGGGCAGACCGAGGAGCCCTCGGACGACGCGCCGAGCACCGAGCCGGCAGGCGACAAGGAGTCTCCCGTCGACGTGGAGCCCAAGGCCGATGTGACGGCGTCGCACGACACCGCCGACCACGGCCAGAGCGCCGAAGTGGGCACGCCCGCTCAGACGGCACCCGCGGCCGGATCGGACCCGTCGGCGGCCTCGCAGACCGAGCCGCAGGCGGTCGGGGGGCTCGCCGAAACCGGGGCGAACCTGTGGCCGGCCGCGATCGGCGGGATCTGCGTGGTCGCCGGCATCGTGCTGCTCCGCCGTATCCGGCGCAGCGCGATGTGACACGGACCCGTCAGGACGGACACGTCCTGACGGGCGAGTTCCGACGGATGAGTTCTGAGGGGGCTCGTGGCCTGTGTGGACAGGGCACGGGCCCCCTCGGCCGCGTTCCGGGCGGCAATCTCGACCGGCGGTGTGCGCCGATTCACAGCATGCTGGTGGAAGACGCGATCATGTCGTCCACATTGGGGAAGGCGAAGCTCCATGGACGCATCAGAGCAGGCACCGGATGACCGGCCCCTCGACCTGTACCTCGAAATGCTCCGCCTGCGTATGGCTCCGGCGGACTACGCGCTCTTGCTGCGGATGGTCGAGCCCGTACTCCAGGCGATCAGGGAGGAGAGGGCGGGAGCGATCGAACTGAATCTGGACGGCGCGGAACCCGACAGCGTCTCGCAGGAGGTCCGTGACGAGGCGTCCCTCGTGGTCGCCGTGGCCGTCACAGGACGCCTGGACAACCGGATCGTCGAGCTGGAGACCGAGGAGATCGGGGTCGTCCGGGTCGTCACGGATTCGGGTACCGCGGATGATCCCGAGCGGTGCAAGGAGATCGCCGACTTCATCGGAGAGCGGCACCGCCAGGACGAGGAACTGCGCGGCATCGCCGAGGTGAGCGGTCTGCCCACCGATGTGTGACCCCCTTCGGAGCGCTCCGGCCCGTACCGCGACGCCGTAGGCCGGCCGGTCGGAGCGCTCTCACGCGACCGCACGTGCGGGTCCCACCGGCTGGACGGGCCTCGGGTGTCCCGCGCGGGACGGATCGCGCACGCGGAGAGCCCCGGTCCGACGGTTTCCCCGGACCGTGTGCGCCCCCTCGCGGCCCGGTCGCCGGCGATCATGGTCCTGGGGCCGGAAAATATGGCGTAGGGTTGAGTTCAACGACGCGGGGTGGAGCAGCTCGGTAGCTCGCTGGGCTCATAACCCAGAGGTCGCAGGTTCAAATCCTGTCCCCGCTACTCGAAGACCGAGGGGCCGACATCTTGATGTCGGCCCCTCGGTCGTGTTGTACGCCCCTGAACCCCCGGTCGGCGCGAGCCAGGGTGAAAACGTACGGGTGTGCCCATCCGGCACGTGCTGGGCGGGTGGTGCCGCCACAATGAGCCCATGTCGAAGATCCAGATCGGTGCCGAGCGCGTCGCGGCAGCCGCCCGCTCCCGAAGTCGCCGAGGATTCGCGCTGATCGCCATCGACGGTATGGGCGGCTCGGGGAAGTCGACCCTGGCCTCGGCCGTGGCCGGGCTCGGGGGCGCCGTCGTCGTGCACGGAGACGACTTCTACCGTCCGATGGACGCGGACGAACGCGCCGGACTGACCCCCGCCCAGGGCTACGACCGCTACTTCGACTGGCAACGGCTGCGCGACGAGGTGCTCACCCCGCTCACCGCCGGACGCGACGCGGGCTACCGGCGCTACGACTGGTCGACCGGGGCTCTGGCGACGGACGGGAGCCTTGCGGTCGCCCGGGACGGCATCGTCGTCGTCGAGGGCGTCTACACCGCTCGGCCCGAACTCGCCGACCACTACGACCTGGTGGTGTACGTCGACACCCCGCCCGACGAATCCCTGCGCCGGCTCCGTGTCCGCGGTGACGACCACGGCCCCATCGACTGGGAGGCCCGCTGGCGCCTGGCCGAGGAGCACTACCTGGCCACGACCCGCCCCCGGGAACGGGCCGACCTGGTGATCCCCGGACACTGAGACCGGCCGAGCGCCGGGCGATGTCCTCACCGGGGCGGGCGGCGCGCGAGACAGCGGCACAAAAAAGCACCGCCTCCGGGATGACCGGAGGCGGTGCTTGTGGAGCGCCGGGCAGGCCTTGCACCTGCATTTCCCCGCAGGAAGCGGGGCGTCTTTCCTTGGACCACCAACGCCGGGCTCGTCACCGATGGTTCGGTGCGGGCTCAAGATCCAGCATATCAGCTGACCGGCGGTCCGACGCCAACCCCCGGCGGGCCGGAACGCGTACGCCGAAACGGAGTGTTTGATTGCTGTTTGGGGAGACGTGACGCGCATTGTCGGCCAATAACCGCGAGGGACACCGGCCTTCGCCGCGTGGCGCCTTCGGGCTTCTCGTGGCCGGAAGACGCCGGTGGTGGCGCCGCGCGCGCACGGCCCGGCGCGTGCGCCGGTTACCCCGTGCAATCGACATCGGGGGACCGTCGCGCCGGACGGTGTGGGCCGGTGATGCGGGAGTGCGCGCAGGTGACCGGCGTCGACAGGGGTGCACCGCGGGCCACCCGCCCGCGTCGGTGACTGCGCGGCCGTGAACGCGCACGGGGCCGGACGACCTGCCGGGGGACACGTTGGGTGTCGGCCGGGCCGGGCTCCGCGCGGGTGGGTGCGGGCCGACGTCCTCCGGCCAAAACTGGCGGCGCCGACCCGCTGTCCCGTTCCGTAGGGCCCTTGTCGCTGTCGGTGGCCGGTGATTAGGCTCCGGCTCACTTTCGCACTTCGTACACATTTTCTGCACGTGCGGGCCGGCCGGACGGGCCGGTCCGTCGGTTCCTGGCGCGTAGCGCGACCTCCTCGACCGGGAGCGTCGCCGGCCGGCACGGGAAGCACGGGGGAGGTGGAGATGGTCGACGAGTGCGCGGCATCGCGGCCGACCGCGGATTCCCGCGGCGAGCGCGGGAGCACCGCCTCCGCGGCCCGGCGACCCGCCGACCGAGGCCGGCGCGACGTGCGTCTGCTGTGGCTGACCAACGCGGTCGACGGGCTCGGTACCCAGACCTCCGGTGTCGTGTTCCCCCTGCTGCTCCTGCACTTGGGACACAGCCCCGCCGTGGCAGGCGTGTTCGCCAGCGCGGCCGCGCTCACGGGAGTGACCCTCGGCCCCCTCGTCGCCGTCCCCGCCGACCGGGGTCATCGGCGGCGCATCATGATCGCCTCGGCGGTGCTGGCCGCCGCGGCCATGGCGGGGCTCGCGATCGCCGCGGCCCAGGGCCGTACCTCGTTACGGATTCTCGTGGCGCTCGCGCTGGCCGAGCGACTGTGCGCGGTGACCTACGAGGCCGCCGCACGCGGTGCCCTGGTCCATCTCGTCGCCCTCCCGGACGAGTTGCCGCGGGTCGCGGCCGGGATCCAGACCGGCGACCAGGTCGCCCTGGTCGCCGGACCCGCCCTCGGCGGCGTGCTCTTCCAACTCGCCAGGCCCCTGCCCTTCCTGGCCGACACCCTCTCGTACGCCGTGACAGCGCTCGGCGTCCGCGCGATCCGTACTCCCGTCGACGAACCACGCGGGAAGCGCGGCCCGCGCCCCGGCGTCCTCGGGACGCTGCGCGCGGTGCCGGGTGACGTCGGAGCCGGACTCGCCCTGGTCGCTCGCTCCGCCGTGCTGAGACTCGTCGTGACCTGGACGTCGGTGGCGAGCGGCGTGGTGACGCTGCTGTCCTTCACCGTGCTGTTCGTGCTCGGCGCGCACGGCGGCACGGCGGCGACCGGCCTGGTCCTGGCGGCCTCGGGAGCGGCGGGACTTCTCGGCTCACTGCTGTCGGTGCGGGTGGTGAGACGGTTCGGAGCGCGCCGGGCCCTCGTGACGGCGACCTGGCTGCTCATCGTCCCGACGGCCGCGCTCACCGCGGCCGACGGCCCGTGGGTCTTCGGAGCGGCCTTCGCCGGGCTGTGCGTGCTGGTGCCGGTGATCACCGTCGTCCTGTCCAGCGCGGCCATCGCCGCCACTCCGCGGGAGACGCAGTCGCGGGCCGGAGCCGTCATCGGGTCGGCGGCCGCGCTCGCCGCCGCCGGCGCACCGGCCGGCGCCGCGTTCCTGGTGACCGAAGTCGGGCCCCGGGCACCCGCGTTGCTGTGCACCGCCGCCGTGGTCGTGCTCGCCGGATACACCCATGCCGCCGCTCGCGGGACGCTCACCCCGGCCACCGCCGACGGAGCCCGACGACCCGAACGCGCGACCGGGCCCTCGACCCGACAGGAGCCGCAGCCATGAGCGATCCCTACCAGGTGTTCCGCGGCTCACTGCCGGACGTCTGCCCGAGTGACCCGACCCGCATGGTGTTCGCCGGGGACGCCGAGGGGCGCTGCGAGGTGTTCACCTGGGACGCGGGCACCCGCAGGGCCCGCCAGGTCACCGACCGCGTCGGCGGGACGGCGCACTGCGCGATCGACGGCGACGCCTACGTGTGGTGGTTCGAGGACGACGCCGAGGGGAACGGCCGCTGGTGGTTCCGCGCGTTCGACGGCGGACCGCGATGGCCCGGCCTTCCCGGAGCACCCGCGGGGCAACCACGCGGTCTCGCCATCGCACCGGACGGAACGGTCGCCGCGGCCGTCGCCGACTCCGACGCCACGACCCTTCTGGTCGGACGCCGCGGGCGCGCGGCACACACCCTGCTGCGCACACCCACCCCGTTCCGGCTCGGCGGCATCAGCGCGGACGGCGGCCTGCTGGTCGTCGCGACGGCGCCCGGGAACGCCGCGGCCGTCACCGTCCTGACGACCCGGGGCGAGACGGTGGCGGTACTCCCCGGGACGGGAGAGGCGCGCGGGTCCACGGACCTGCCGGCCCGTCCGACGGACCGGGACGCGGCGGGGCGCCTGTGGTGCCTGGGGTTCTCCCCGCGGCAGGGAGACCGGGATCTGCTGCTCGTACGGGAGAGCGGGCACCGCTACGTCCTGGAGACCTGGACGCCCACGGCCGGGACGGTCACACATCCGTGGTGCTCCTTCGACACGGAGATCACCGCCCGCTGGTATCCCGAGGGCCGTGCGGTACTGGTCCGTCAGGAGCGGCACGGACGCTCCCTGCTGCACCGCGTCGAGCCGCGCACCCGCCGCCGTACCCTCGTCCCCACGCCCGCGGGCAGCCTGCTCGACGCGGCACCGCGCCCCGGCGGAGCCCTGCACTACATGTGGACCGACACCGCGCACCCGCCCGTGCCGCGCGCCACCGACGCGACCCCGCTGCCACCGGCCGGCCTCACGACCGTCGTGCCCGGCCACCACACCGACCTGTGGACGCCGGTCCCCGACGGCCGCGTCCACACCCTGCTCAGCCTGCCGGAGCGGCACGCGTCCGTACCGCCACCGGCCGTCTTCCTCGTCCACGGTGGACCGGCCGACCACGACCGGGACGCCTACGACGCCACCGTGCACTCCCTCGTCGCCTCCGGATACGCCGTCGTGCGCGTCAACTACCGCGGCTCCACCGGATACGGACCGAACTGGCGACGGGCGTTCACGGACGGTGTCGGGCACACCCAGGTCCGGGATCTCGCCGCCGTCCGCGCCGAGCTCGTACGACGACAGCTGATCGGCGGCGACGCCACCGCGCTGTGGGGCGTCTCGTGGGGCGCCTATCTGGTCCTGCTCGCCCTCGGCACCCGCCCCGGCCTCTGGCGGGCCGGCATCGCCGTCAAGCCCGTCGCGGACTGGGTCGCCGCCCATCGCTCGACCACGCCGGCGCTCCGGGCCCTGGACGTACGGCTGTTCGGCGGCACCCCCGACGAGATGCCCGAACGCTACGCGCGGAGCTCGCCCCTCACCTACGCGGCCGAGGTCGCCGCGCCGCTGCTCGTGGTGGGCGCGACGAAGGACACCAAGTGTCCGCCCGGTCAGATCCACAGCTACCTCGGGGCCCTGGAACGGGCGGGGGTGCCGCACGAGGCGATGTGGCTGGACACCGGACACGACGGCTACGACGGCGCCGCCCATGTCTCCGTACTGCGCCGGTCCCTGCGCTTCCTGCACACCCACCTGCCCGCCACGCACCGGCCGGCCGGCCCACAGCGTCCCCCGGCACGACTCGGGGGATCCCGGTCCCACTGATGCACCAGTGGGACCGGGTCGTGCACAGCACCACCTCACCGAAGGAGGAACCACCGTGCAGAAGGACATCATCCACAACGACCCGCTCGCGGGCGACGAGGAAAACCGCAAGCCGGGCATCGGCATCACGATCACCATCCCGTTCCGCAACGCCGACGAGGGCGGCGACGACGAAGAGTGACCCACCGCCCGGCCGGCCCGTGGTCCGCCACGGGCCGTCCGGGCTCCCCTCCCGTGTCCCGCGCCCTCACAAGGAGTCGTCCGTGCGCGTCCTACTGGTCAACATGCCCTGGTCGCCCATCGACCTTCCCTCCCTGGCCCTCGGCATCCTCAAACGCAGTGTCGACGAGCGGGTACCCGGCGCCACCTGCGAAGTGCTGCACGCCAACCTGGAGTTCACGGACTGGATCACCAGCCGCACCGAATTCTCCGCGGAGGACTACGAGTACTACGCGCTGTCGTCCTACTTCCTCGGCTGCGGCGACTGGGTCTTCTCCTCGGCGCTGTACGACGACCCCGGATGGAAGGACGCGGAGTTCACCCGCGTCATGGAGGGCAAGCTGCGCAGGTCCCGGATGCGCATGACCCGTCAACTGCACGAACAGGTACCGGAGTTCGTCGCCGAGATCGCCCGCCGTATCGTCGAGTACGAGCCCGACGTGGTCGGCTTCACCTCCACGTTCCAGCAGAACACCGCGGCGCTGGCCGCTGCCCGCCAGGTCAAGAAGCTCGCCCCGCACATCGTCACGGTCATGGGCGGGGCCAACTGCGACGCGGAACAGGGTGCTTCGGTCCACCGCAACTTCCCGTTCGTCGACTACGTCGTGCGGGGCGAGGGCGAAGCGGCCTTCCCTCAGCTGCTGACGGCACTTCAGGACGAGAAGCCCGACCCGGCCACCGTCGCGGGTTTGTGCCACCGGGGCGCCGACGGCATCTCCGTCGCCAACCCGATGCCGAGCGGCCCGCTGCCGCCCGCCGCGATCCTTCCCCCCGACTACAGCGGCTACTTCGAACGTCTCGGGGCGTCCGTGGCACGCAACTGGGTCGAGCCCAAACTCGTCGTCGAGGGAGCCCGCGGCTGCTGGTGGGGCGAGAAGCACCACTGCACCTTCTGCGGACTCAACGGCTCCTTCATGCAGTTCCGCAGCAAGAGCCCGGACGTGTTCTACGAGGAGATCATGGACCTCGCGCGCCGGCACCGCGTCCTGGACATGTACGTCGTCGACAACATCCTCGACATGGGCTATCTCAAGACCGTGCTGCCCCGCATCATCGACAGCGGCCACGACCTGCGCATGCACATCGAGATCAAGGCCAACATGCGCCGCTCGCAGCTCCAGGTCCTCGCCGACGCCGGCCTCATCTATGTCCAGCCGGGCATCGAGAGTCTCAACAGCCGTGTGCTCGACCTGATGGACAAGGGCGTCAGCGGCTGCCAGAACGTCCGGATGCTCCGCGACGCCGCCGAGACGGGACTGTCCGTCTCATGGAACTACCTGCACGGGTTTCCCGGGGAGACCGCGGAGGACTACGAGCCCGTCATACGTCAGCTCCCGGCCCTGGAACACCTCAACCCGCCCGTCGACCTGTCGGCCCGCATCGCCATCGAGCGCTTCAGCCCCTACTTCAAGCAGCCCGAGCTGGGCTTCACCGGCCTGCGCCCCGAGGAGCACTACCGCTTCACCTACGACCTGCCCGAGGCCGAACTGTACGACCTGGCCTACGTATTCGAAGCGCCAGAACGCGGTATCACCGAGGAGACGGTCGACCGGCTCAACGCCGGGATCGCGGCATGGAAGAAGCGCCATGTCGACGCGCGCCTGACCCACACCGATCTCGGCGACCGGATCGTGCTGGTCAGCCGGCGCGAGGCCTTCGACTGGCGGACCCTGTGCCTCACCGACCCGTCGGAGATCGCCGCGTTCCGTCTGCTGGACCAGCCGCACACCTCCACGGCCCTCCTGCGCAAGCTGAACGACGGCCCGACGGGTTACCGGGAGACCACCCAGGAGGACCTCCAGCGCCTGCTGGACTCCTGGGTCGAGCGGGGCCTGGTGTTCACGGACGCCGGTCAGTACGTCCACCTCGCGCCGGCCGCGGTCAACCAGGACCTGCTCCGGCTGGACTACATGGCGCACACGCACCGGCGCCCGCGCTCCGAGCAGCCCGGCACCACCACCCCGGCACGGCAGGACCGCTCGACGCCGACGCCGTCCCCCGCCCTCTCCTGACCGTCGGCGACGCCGCACCGGCGCCGCGGACCGGTACACGACGACCCGACGGAGACCGCACACGATGACAACGCAGACCGCACCGAACCCGGCCGTGAGGGCATGGCGTGACCTCGACGCCGAGGCCCGCCTCCTGCCCGGCATGTCGCTCGGGCGCATCCCGGTCCCGGCGGGGGCCGCCGTCGCCGACCGCCTCTGGGAGATGGGCGTACGGCTCGTCGAACTGGAGGAGCCGGTCGATCTGGCCGCCGAGGGCGCCGCCGAGCACCGGCGGGCCGTCGACCTGCTCTGTCTGGTCCGCGACCTGACCGCCCGGGCCGTCCAGGTCGACTGGGACCTGAGGCTTCCCGCGGAAGGCAGCGCCGAACAGTGGAAGCTGCTCTCCCATCTGCACCCGCCCCGCGGCATCACCGGTCTCACCGAGGGCGACGAGGCGCTCCACGCCTGGCGGACCCGTCACTACCTCTGCAAGCTGGTGTGGCGTCAGGGACCGGGTTTCGTGCAGATCCGCGACCGCCGCTGGGGCGACCTGCGCCGCTTCACCGCCGACGAGCCGCACTACATGGAGGCCATCGCCCTCCTCGACCGCGGCACCTCCCGAACCGCCGTGCCCGCCGACGTACTCGAGGACTTCACCGCCGAACACCTGGTCCTGCACGTGGGGGAACTGGCGTGGTGGCTGCCGTACCGCGTGTCCCGGTGGCTGCAGGAGGCCATGGCGGTCTGAGGGGGGTGGGGCGCCCATCACGACGGAGGGCGGAAGCACAGGTCCGCACGCGCGGACCGGGGCGTCGAGGGGGCCTCGCCCAGGTGGACCGTGGGCTCGGCCGGGTGGTGCTTGCGGTGGTGGCGGGCGGGGCGGCAGGGTGCGGGGTGTGCCTACTCTGCTGATCGTGCATCACACGCCCTCGCCCAACTGCCAGGCCCTGTTCGAAGCCGTGGTCTCCGGCGCCACCGCGCCCGAGATCGAGGGCGTCCGGGTGGTGCGGCGGGCGGCGCTCGGCGCGACCGTTTCGGATGTGCTCGACGCCGACGGCTATCTGCTCGGCACCCCGGCGAACCTCGGCTACATGTCGGGCGCGCTGAAGCACTTCTTCGACCAGGTCTACTACCCGTGCCTGGACACGACGACCGCGCGCCCCTTCGGCTACTACGTGCACGGCGGAAACGACGTGACCGGGGCGGTGCGCGGCATCGAGTCGATCACGACGGGTCTGGGCTGGCGGCGTGCGGCCGAGGGCGTGGCCGTGACCGGCGAGCCGAGCAAGGCCGACATCGAGGCGTGCTGGGAGCTCGGCGCGACCCTCGCCGCCCAATTGACGGACTGATCCTGGTGTGTCGCCGCCGCCGCGTGCGGCGCCGCTACGTCCCGGAGCCCGGGGCGAACGTCCGGGCGAGGTGGGCCGTCAGCTGCGCCGCCGTCGGTGGGGAGAGGCGGGCGCCGATGTACCCGTCCGGGCGGACCAGGAGGGCGGCCGGCTGGTCGCCCAGTGCGTAGAGACGGGCGAAGTCGCCCGCTGTGTCGACGTACGCCGGCGGGCCCGAGGAGTCCGGAGCGGAACCGGCGGGCAGGATCACACAGGTGTCGACGCGTCCCTCGGAGAAGTCGCTCGCCGCGTCGGCGAGTTGCCATCCGCGGTCTCCGTCGCCGTACAGCAGCAGCACATGCCCGCGGTCCCGCAGGAGGTCGTACAGACGCAGGGGATAGGCGGCGATGTGCGCCGAGAGTCCGGCGCAGTCGGGCGCCCGGTCGCCCGGCTGGGGTCCGGGTCCCTCGGCGGCCGGGTCCACGAGCGGGCTGCCGCGGTAGCCGACGAGGAGTTGGGCTTCACGCAGCATCATGGTCCGCGGGTCGACCGGATCGGCCTGAATGCCCTGGGTGGCGTGCCGGACCGTGCGTTCGACCACTTCGACGCCGACCGGCCGCCGCTCGGCGTCGTAACTCGCCGCGAGATCGGGGTGTGTGCCGCCCTCGATGGCGAGGGCGAGCTTCCAGGCCAGGTTCCAGGCGTCCTGGATACCGGTGTTCATGCCCTGGGCGCCGGTCGGCGGGTGGATGTGCGCCGCGTCACCGGCGACGAAGACCCGGCCGTCGCCGTACCGGTCGACGATCCGGTGGCTGATGCGGAACACCGAGGACCAGCGCAGGGCCGAGGCGGTCGTGGGCTGCGGGGACAGCCGGTCCAGCACGGCCTGGATGTCGGAGAGCCCGGGTGTGTGGCCGCCCTCCAGGCCGTGGGCGACACCGTCGGACGACTCGGCCGGTCCGTCCGGCCGCCCCGCCGCGGAGAGTTCGGGCGGGACCATCATCGACATCCGGTACCGCTTCCGGCCGGGCAGCGGGATGCACACCAGCACGTCGTCCACCTCGCCATCGGCGTTCCGGTGCTGGGCGCGGACTCCGTACCCGGGCGGCAGGTCCCAGTCCACCTCCACGTCGCCGAGCATGTACTCCTCGGGGAACGCGCTGCCCTCGAAGGCGAGACCCAACTGCTTGCGCACCAGGCTGTGCGCGCCGTCGCAGCCCACCAGGTACCGCGCCCTGACCTCCTCCTCGGCCCCGGAGGCAGAGCGCAGCGCGACCGTCACGCCGGCGGCGTCCTGACTGAACGAGATGAGTTCGGTGTCCCGTTCGATCCCGGTCCCGAACCGCGCGAGGAACGCGTCGAGGATGCGTTCCGTCTCGTACTGCGGCAACGCGGCGAATCCGTACGGCACTTCGGGCGGAAGGACGAGGTCGATCCGGGGCTGTTCGACGCCGTTGACGTACGCCAGCTGGCCGTACATCGGTACGGCCGCTTCCAGAACCGTGCGAGCCAGCCCCATGCGGTCCCAGAGTTCCAGCGTGCGGGGCTGGATGCCCACCGCCTTCGCGTACGGCAGCCGGGCCGGAAGCCGGTCGACGACACGGCAGCGCACCCCGCGTCTGCGCAGCTCCGCGGCCGCGGTGAGTCCCACCGGGCCGCCGCCCGCGACCACCACATCGGTTCCGAAGGTGTGCGCCACGGGAGCCTCCCTGCGTACGCCCCCTGCGTCGAGTGGATCTCCTTCCATCGTGGCCCCGGGGCGACCGGCCTGGCTACTCGATCACGGGCGCGAGGATCCCCCGCGCCGGTGCGCGCGGCGGGACAGCGGATGCGAACAGGGCAGGTGGAAGCCACGATGGTGCGTGACGGGAGGGGCACCGAGCCTCACCCTGTACCGCCCCCACGGGAGGTGCGCGGTGGCAGGCACCGAACCGGGCAGACGAACGGGCAACATCTTCTACGCCTTCGCGCCGTGGATCATCTTCGACATCGTGGCGAGCCCCAGTACCTGGAAGTACGCGGCGCTGGCGGCCCTGGTGGCGTCGGTCGTGCTGAACATCGGTGACATACGCCGCGGCCGGCTGAAGATCCTGGAAGTGACGGGCATCGTCTTCTTCGCCGTCCTCAGCGTGCTCGCTCTCGCCGTGGACCGGCACGACCTCATCTGGCTGGAGACCTACGCCCAGCCCCTGGCGAACGGTGTGATCGCCGTCGTGGCCCTGGTCTCCCTCGCCTTCGATCCGTTCACGGCGCAGTACGCCCGTGAGACGACACCGCGCGAGTACTGGGACTCGCCCGTGTTCCGGCACATCAACGTCGTCCTCACCGCCGTCTGGAGCGCCGTCTTCGTGGTCATCGCCGTGCTCGGCGTCGTCGCCGTCCACACCGAGGGCTCCTCGGACTGGCTGAACTGGGTCATTCCGGTGGCTCTGCTCGTCATCGCCGTCCGCTTCACCGAGCGCTACCCGGACGAGTACTCCGCACGACACGCCACTGAGCGGGCGGCTGTCTGACCGTCACGAAAGCCCGGGCACACGCGCCGTCGCCCGGCGCGCGGTCGGTTCAGCGCTGTGCGGGCGGCGGCGCTCCGTCGGTGTGGATCCGGTGGTGGCCGTCCAGGGGACGGTGGGGCAGGTGGAGGTGGTGGGAGGCCACGCGTTCGATGACCAGGAAGGCGGCGTCGTCGCCGGGTTGGTCGCCGATGTGACGGACCAGGTCGTCGTGGATCCGGCGCAGCAGGGCGTCGGGGCCGGAGGCGGGAAAGGAGGCGACCCGCTCGGCCAGGGGGTAGAAGGCCCCGGCCGGGGAGCGGGCCTCGATCACGCCGTCGGTGTACAGCAACAGGAAGTCGCCGGCCTCGAAGACGAACGGGTCGGTGCGGTGGCTCACGGCGGGCAGCTCGCACATGCCCAGCGGGGGCACGGGGTGCCGGGCGTGCAGGACGGTGACCTCGTGATCGCGCAGGAGCAGGGGCGGGGGATGGCCGCAGTTGATCATCTCGACCTGCGCACCGTCGTCGGGGATGTCGAGAACGAGCGCCGTGATGAAGTGCTCGCCCGGGTCGTGCCGGGTGTCCGCCACCTCCTCCATGTCCCGGCACACGCTCACCTCCAGGGCCGCCGTCAGTTCCGGCAGGGTGGTGTAGCGGTGGGCGCCCTCGCGGAAGGCGCCGAGCGCCACCGAGGCCTCACCGATGGCGGCCAGCCCCTTGCCCCGGACGTCGCCGATGATGACGCGGGTGGACGGGCCGGCGGCACGGGTGACCGCGAACAGGTCGCCGCCGATCTTGGTGTCGTCCTCGGCGGCGAGGTACAGCCAGGCCACCCGCAGCGGACCGATCCGGCGTGGCGGGGGCCGCAGCAGTACCCGTTGTGCGGTCTCGGCGACCGAGCGCGCCCGCACCAGCTCCCGCGCACGCCGCTCCCGTACATGGCACACGAACACGACGAGCGCGGAGAGCACCACCAGGGCGATGAGCTGCGCGATGTGGTTGGTGGTGCCGAGTCCGCCGTGCAGCACGGCGATGACCACCTGGGCGGCCACGGCCAGCGCCCCGACCAGGGCTGTCAGGGCGGGGCCCGCGAGTGAGGCGGTGAGGGTCGGCGCGATGACCAGCAACGGGCCCAGGTGGACGTCGGTGGGGGAGCGGATGTCCACCACGGCGATCACGACGATCAACGCAAGTGGGATCGCCACCAGTCGGCGGCCCGACGGTTGCTCCACGAGACGGTCCACTGACATGCGCCGGTTACCCACATGCCCCATTTTGTACCTATTCCCGCGACTGCGGGCTTCGACGCAGCCTCTACGGTCGGCGAGTCCGTGCCGCGGCCCTCGGCCGCCCTCGACCCCCGGCCCGAGGAGGCGATCCCGCCGCCTCGGGCCGGCTGCGTCAGTGCGCGATGCCGGTTCCTCGACGGGTGGACGTCAGTTCCACAGCGGGTAGGTGACCGTGTGGGCGTATCCGGCCGGCCTGGCGTCGGTGTAGACCAGCGTCATCTGTGAGTAGTGCTGCACGTTCGGCTTCTTCTTCCACGGCTCCGGGTGGTCCAGCGTGACGATGACCGGGTACGAGTGGAACTTGCCCGCCGCGCAGTACGGCTTGCAGTCGTTCACCATGTTGACGCCCTCGGCCACCGCCGACTTCTGGTTCCAGTGCGACCAGTGGAGCGAGACGAGCCGGCTGTTGCCGTCGCCGCAGGCCAGGATGAAGTTCGCGGGCCGCACGTCCGGGTGCCAGAAGCAGTCGACGAGCACGGGCGGCGCCTGCCGCGGCTTCGCGGTCTCTGCGGCGGGCGGGGCGGCGGAGGCGGTTCCCATGACGGCGGCGAGCGACGCGGCCGCGCAGAGGGTGATCGCTGTTCTCACTGAAATTCTGCGCATATCTGCTCCGTGCGGGACGCTCTGCGATTCGGTCACCAGCGTGTGTCGCTGCCCTGGCGCTTCTGACGCTACGGGCCCGACGTGAGATGCACCACTCATATGGATTAACGACATCATTTCGTGAGAAGTGCACCAGAACCGAGCCGCACTGATCCACCGGGTCACCGGGCCACCGGTCCGGACCGCGCCGCCGAGCCGTCGGCAGCCCACGTGCACCACCGCACTAGAATTCGTCCGTGATGAATAAATCCGGGCCACAGCGCGGGCGCAGGCCGGGAAGCCCGGACACTCGCGCCGCGATCCTGGATGTCGCGCGGCGCCGCTTCCTCGAGGACGGCTATCACGCGGTGACCCTGCGGTCCGTCGCTGGAGAGGCCGAGGTCGATCTCGCCCTGATCAGTTACTACTTCGGCTCCAAGAAGGGGCTGTTCGGAGCCGCTCTGGCGCTGGGCGCGAATCCGGCCGAAGTCCTCGCGCGGGTCGTCGAGGAGGGCGACCTCAGCACCTTTCCCGAGCGGGTCGTCCGTCAGGTCCTCGCCGTCTGGGACGATCCCGTGACGGGTCCGCCCCTGCTGGCGATGCTGAAGAGCGCGATCGACGACGACGCTTTCGGCGAGCTGGTCAAGGAGGCGGTCGAGCGCGAGATCGTGGACCGGATCGCGGGCCTCGTGCCGGGCCGGAACGCCCGGCAACGGGCGGCCGCGTTCGCCACCGTGATCGCCGGATTGATCGCCACCCGCTATCTGCTGCGCCTTGAGCCCATCACATCTATGACACCCGACGAGGTGGCCCGCTTCGTGAGCCCGCAGGTGCGACAGGCACTACGCGGCCCGGCGCGCGACGCCCGGCCGGCGCGGCGACCGGCGTCGCGTTCCTGACCTGCCGACCGGGTTCCGTCGCCGGTGTCGCGGTCCCCGACACGCCGAAACCGGCGCCTCGCACGGTGCGAGACGCCGGTCCGGAGCCCTCAGAGGTACGACGGCTGCTTCTCCGTAGCGACGGGACGCGGCCCCTCGTGGTCGTCGGCGGCCTGCTCCGGCCGCGGAGCCGAACGCAGCAGCAGGGCGACGGCGAGCGCGGCGAGCAGGGCGGCCGCACCGGCGCCCAGGAGCGCGAGGTGCATGCCGTCGATGAAGGCGGTCGTCGCCCGGCCGGAGACCGGGCCGCCGATCGCGTGGGCGGCGGCCAGGGAGGAGCGCGCCGCGTCGGCAACGTGGTCCGGCAGCCCGGGCAGGCTCAGGTGATCGCGGTAGGCGGCGCTGAGCAGGCTGCCGAGGACGGCGATACCCAGGGCGCCGCCCAGCTCACGCGCCAGGTCGTTCATGGCCGAGCCGACGTTCTGCAGGGAGCGCGGCAGAGCGTCCGTGATGGATGTCGTGGCCGGAGTCATGGCCAGACCCATTCCCGCGCCCAGCGGCACGAGACCGGTGGCGATGAGCCAGTACGGGCTGGACGCGTCGAGCCGTGAGAGCACTCCCATGCCCGCCGCGACGCCGACCAGTCCGGCCACCCAGGGTCCCCGGAAGCCGAACCGGGCCACCAGGACAGGGGCTGCGCGGGAGACCGGCACCATGGTCACGGCCATCGGCAGCATCGCGGTGGCGGCCATCAACGCGCTGTCGCCACGCACCAGTTGGAGGTACTGCATCATCACGAAGATGAACCCGAAGAACACGAAGAACTGAAGCATGATCGACAGGGAGCCCGCGGCGAAGTGGGGGTTGCGGAACAGCCGGGGGTCCAGCAGCGGGTTCTCGCGGCGCAGCTCGAAGAGCACGAATCCGGTCAGCACCGCCAGGCCCAGCCCGATCCCCGCGAGCGTGACCGGGTCGGCCCATCCGCGGGTCGGCGCCTCGATGACCGAGTAGACGAGGGCCACCAGACCTGCGACGGCAAGGAGAGCGCCCCCGACGTCGAGCCGGGGCTGCTTCGGTTCCGCGGACTCGGGCACGAAGAACAGCGTCCCGACCAGGGCGATCAGGGCCAGGGCGACGTTCAGCAGGAACACCGATCGCCATGACCAGCCCTCCAGCAGCGCTCCGGTCGCGAACAGGCCCACCAGGGCGCTGGCTCCGGCGACGGCGGCCCAGACGCTGACCGCCCGCGCCCGCTGAGCCCGTGGGAACGTACTGGTGATCGTCGACAGGGTGGCCGGCATGACCAACGCCGCGCCCACTCCGAGGACGCCTCGCAGGGCGATGAGTGTGGAGGGTTCGGTCGTCAGCGCGGCGGCGGCCGACCCGGCTCCGAAGAGTGTCAGTCCCGCGAGGAGTGCCCGCCTGCGACCGAAGCGGTCGCCCAGGGCGCCGGCGGGCAGCAGCAGCGACGCGAAGACGAGGCTGTAGGAGTCGATGATCCAGGACAACTGCGTCTGCGTGGCGTGCGTCTCGCGAGCGAGATCGGGCAACGCCACGTTGAGCGAGGCCATGGCGGCGACCACGGTGCCGAGGGCGAGGCAGGTGACCACCAGGATCAGGTTCTGTCGTGCGGCCGGCGCGGAGCCGGCGGCAGGGGCGCGCGTGGAGGGCATGGTGCTCTGTCCTTCGTCCGAGCGGTCCGGGGGGATCCCGGTGCCTGGTCCCAGAGTCGGCAGTCCGGTGCGCGATTTCCACGTTGATGAATTAGGGAAGCGGTCCGGCGACCGGTGACGAGAGGCCGCGTCCGGTCGCCGCCGCTCGGCGTCGAACTGGGGAAAAGTGCTGGTCAAGGGGCCGTGGCCCGCGCCACGGCGGCCCGCCGTGGACGGGCACGCCCGCCTCTCCGTCCCCGGATCCGCGCCCGAGGCCGGCCGCTGTTGAATTTCACGTCCAGGTCGTACCAGGTCGTACAAGGGCGTACGGCGGACCGGGCGAGGCTCTCCGTCGGCGCCCGGCCGGGTGGTATCCGAAGCCCCTGGCCGCGTGGGCGCGAGGGGGCCGTCATTTCTGTCGTGGCCCTTGGGTGTCGCGCGCCACGAGCGGACCGTCAGGAACCTTCGGGGAAGGCGACCTTGCGCGTCAGGAAGGCCAACCGGGCCCGCTTCTCGGGCAGTTGCACCTCGGGCAGGTCGATCCTGGGCAGTACGACCTCCGGGCCGGCGACGAAGCCCTGTCTGAGCAGCCGGCTGATCGCCTTCTCGTTGCGGACGTCGGGGTCCGTCACGACTCTGCTCCGGCCGAGTGTGCCCAGCACGTACGAGGCGATGACCGCTGCCAGGGCGGCTGTCCAGCCGGCCTGTCGCCCCTCGGGGCCGGCGGGTGCGAGCAGCAGGTGGACTCCGATGTCCCCGGGGCGGACCTCGTAGCACGCGCTGATGCGGTCGGCCTGCGGCTCGTAGGTCTGCAACAGCGCGATCGGAACATCGTCCTTCCGTACCAGGAAGGCGTGGTGGGTGCCGAGCGTGTTCATGTGCGCGTAGATCTCGGCGATCCCCTCCTGGGTCAGGCCGTTCATGCCCCAGAAGCCGGCGCGCTCCTGGCTCGCCCAGGCGTGCACGGTCTCCGCGTCGACCGCCGCGTCGAGCGGCAGGATGCGGTAGCTGCCGACGCCCTTGATGTGCTCTTCATGGACGAACGGGCGGGCAGGGGCGCACATTTCAGACATGGATCTCCTCCGGGTGGCGGGTGGCCTTATGACCGGGACGATCATATTAGGTTAGGCTTACCTAAGAATTCCAGGAGATCGTTTCGGAGGGGAGAAGGTTCGATGGGGCAGAGACGTGGATGGGAGGGTGCGGTCCTCAAACTGATGCGCGCGAGGGACTTCGTCCTCACCGTGACGGACGTGGAGGATGTCACCCCGCTGTACCGGCGGCTCAGGGTCGACGACGGAGGCCTGCTCGCCGCGACCGGCGTCCATCCGACGATGTGGGTACGGCTCTGGTTCGCCAACGCCGGCCGGCCTCATCAGCGGGCGTACACGCTGGTCGCCCCGGACCCGGAGGCGGGCACCTTCGCGCTGGAGTTCGCGCTGCACGAAGGATGCGCGAGCGACTGGGCGCGGGCGGCGAAGCCCGGCGACACGATCGAGGCGACCGTGCAGGGCACCGACTTCGAGGAACCCGTGCCCGCGCCGTCCCACGTGTACGCGATCGTCGACCCGGCGTCGCTGCCGGCGCTCAACTCCCTGCTCGGCGCGCTGGGTTCCGTGCCCGCGATCATCTGGTTCGAGGGAGACCCGGAGGAGCTGCCGTGCGACGCCGATCCGGCCGTGCACGAACTGCGGCCCGTCCCACGCCGAGACGCGGGCGGGCATCTCGTCGAACGCGTGCGGGCGGAGCTGCCCGAGCTTCTGCGCGACGACCCCGACCCCTATGTGTGGATCACCGTCGACACCACGACCACACGGACCTTGGCGTCCTTCGTCCGCAAAGAGCTGAACGTGCCCCGGCACCGTGTGCACGCCCTCGGGTACTGGCGAGCGGTCCGGACTCCCGCGCCGGTCGGCGGTCCGAGGTAGGGCGCCTGGAGACGCCGCGCTCGGCGAGTCGGTCCGGCGGTCACACCCGCCGACCCGACTCGCCGACGGAGCTCCTAGCGGTCGGCGGAGCGCGCCAGGAGATCCGTGACGTGCCGGCGGACCGCATCCCACGTCGCGGCCGGAAGCCGGCCGAAGGAACCGTCTCGCAGCGCCCGGAGGTCCTGTTCGGCGTCGGTGTGGCACACGGTGCTGTCGCTGAACACCTCTTCGTCCTCGCGGACGGCGACGCGCAGGAGGCGCTGTCCGTCGTCCGCGGAGTGCACGGCGGCGGCGATCACGAGCGGCGGCGGCCCACCGGCCTCGCCGGCTGCCTTGTGGTAGCTGCTGGAGATCGGTTCGCGCCAGCGCAGGCTCAGCAGCAGGTGGCGCTTGGCCAGCACCTCGGCCAGGTCGGTCTCGTTCACGCCCTCCGGTTCCAGGATCACCGCGCGGGCGTCCAGGGCGAGCGCCGGGGGCAGCAGGCAACGCAGCGTGCTGCCGACGATGTTGCCCCCGACCGTGGCCGTCCGGCGCACGGCTCCCGTCCCCACGGTGGCGGCCGCCCGGCGCATCACCTCAGGCACGCGGTCGTCTATGCGGTTCAGCACCACGGCGGCGCCGAGGGTCTCGCGCCCGATCGTGTTGGCTTCCGGCAGGTCGCGCAGCGACATGGCGTGGTCGGGGAAACCGTCGCGTTGCCAGGCGGCCCACACCAGCGTGGCGCCACCGATCGGCACGGCCCCCTCGGTCATGCACTCCTGTGCTTCGGACACGGACGTGGGAAGACGCAACAGCACGGCAGCCGACCTGCTTTCCTGGTACTTGGCGGCGGGGGTACGCGGTGTCTTGGCCAAATGGCCGTCGACAGGCGCATTTTCGCCGTACAGGCGCAGGCGCGTACAGGGCGCATTCCTTCGATCGGTGCGCCCCGCACGTGGATCCGTCCTCGATGGGGCCTTCCGCCGGGGCCTCGCACCAGTCGTCCTGCTCGTCGCGCGGCAGCCGCGCGGTCTTCCCGGCGCCGCCGCCCGCCTGGTCGCGCCGCTGCTCGCCGCGTCACGACATCTCGTCCACGGCGCCCGTCAACTGGCCTTGTGGTGACTGGAGTAGGCCGCCCAGCGTCCATGGTGCCGGACCACGGTGATGCGGCGCCCGAAGCAGCTGGTCATCCAGGAATCGGTCAGGGTGGCGTCGACGGCACCGCGGGCGAGGATGCGCCCCTCGCGCAGGAGCAGGGTGTGGCTGACGGCCGGGGACAGCTCCTCCAGGTGGTGGGTGACCGTCACGGTGGCCAGCTCGGGGCGGCGCTCGGCCAGCTGTTGCATGGCTTCGACGAGATCCTCGCGGGAGGGCAGGTCGAGGGCGTTGAACGGCTCGTCGAGCAGCAGCAGGGCCGGCTCGGCCATGAGCGCCCTGGCGATCAGGATGCGGGCCCGCTGCCCGCCCGAGCAGACGCCGTACGGCCGGTCGGCCAGCTCCTTGATGTCCAGCTCGGCCAGCAGCTCGTGGCCCCGCCGGCGCACCTCGGTGTCGTACTTCCGCCACACCGGCTGCACGGTGCCGGTGTGACCCGTCAGGACGACGGTGTGGGCGTCGATGTCCTGCGGAACGCGCTGGGCCGTGCTCACATGGCCGATCCGGGCGCGCAGTTCGCGCACGTCGACCCGGCCGAGCCGGAAACCGAGCACCTCGACGCTCCCGGTCGTGGGATGCATCAGCGCGCCGAGCAGCCGCAACAGGGTTGTCTTTCCGGCGCCGTTGGCTCCCAGCAGGGCCCAGTGCTCACCGGCACGCACCGTCCAGTCGATCTCCGAGAGGATCACCTGACCGCTCGTGTGACGGTGGACGCTCACATCACGGAGCGCGACCACCGCGTCCCTGGCACCGTCGGTTCCCTCGTTCGGAACTTCGGCCATGTCCGGGCTACCCCTCGATCGGTTTGCGTACCGGCACATTAGATGCGGTGGGCATCTTGTTGTCCGGGTGTCCGCGTCGTGGACGGCGAGGTACGGGCTCGAGTTCCCAGGGGGCGCAGAGAGCGGGTCGCCGCGACCTCGGCCGCGGTGCGCGACGGTCAGGCCGCGGTGGGGGCGGTCGGGCGGCGGTGCGCGACGGTCAGTGCAGGATGTTGACGGCGCGGGCCACCACCAGCACCACGGTCACCAGCGACACCGTGGACTGGAGCATCATCAGCATCTTGGCCCAGCGCGACAGCGGCATCACGTCCGTCGGGCTGAACGCGGTGGAATTGGTGAACGAGAGATACAGGTAGTCCAGGAAAGCCGGTTCCCAGTCCGGCGGCGCGGTCTCCGGGCTCTGCATCTGCACGAAGAGGAAGTCGGCGTACTGGTGTCGGCCCATCATCCGGTCGGCCGGTCCGCCTCGGTCCCACTCCCAGTACCACAGGGCGAACACGATGACGTTCGTCAGCCAGATGCCGCCGCCGGTCAGCAGCAACGGCCCGGCGTCCAGGCCTTCGGTGCCGTTCACGAGGCCTGCCACCAGCCGGGCCGCCGCCCAGCCGTTGGCCAGGCTGATCAGGCCGATCAGGGCCAGACCCAGCCAACGCAAACGCCTGTTCCGGGGCTCGACCCGCCGGGGGTTCGCGGCGATCAGGCCTCCGAGCAGAACCAACTCCAGGACCGGCAGCACCCAGGACGGCCGGAAGGCCAGCCGGTGCGGCAGCATCAGCTGGAGCGTGACCGCCACCAGGATCGCGGCGGTCACCGCCCAGCGCGGCTCGCCGTGCGTCACCCGCCGCCAGGCGGGCGCCACTTCGCGCCCGCCGGACTCCAGGAGCCGCTCGATCCTGACGAGCCGGCTCCGGGTTTCGTGCGCACCGTCGTTCATGGAGGAGATTGTCGCGCGTCACATGTTGATCATGTGGCCGGCCAGCCCGTGGATGGCCTCCTTGACCGCCTCGCCGAGCGTCGGGTGTCCGTGCACATTGCGTGCCACCTCGTGGACCGTCAGATCCCACTGCTGGGCGAGCGTCAACTCCGGGAGCAGCTCGGTCACTTCGGGGCCGATCAAGTGGGCGCCGAGGAGTTCGCCGTACCGCGCGTCGCTGAGGATCTTGACGAAACCGGCGGTCTCGCCCAGGCCGTGGGCCTTGCCGTTCGCCGTGAACGGGAACTTCGCCACCTGGACGTCGAAGCCCTTCTCGCGGGCCTGCGCCTCGGTCCAGCCGAAGCTGGCGATCTGCGGCTGGCAGTAGGTCGCCCGGGGGATCATGACGTAGTCGAGTTCCATCGTCTCCGCGTCGGCGATCGTCTCGGCCGCCACGATGCCCATCGACTCGGCCGCGTGGGCGAGCATCAGCTTCGCCGTCACGTCACCGATGGCGTAGATGTGCGGCACGCTCGTACGGCAGCGGGCGTCGATGTCGATCGCCCCGCGGTCGGTGAGCTTCACGCCGGTGTTCTCCAGGCCGTAGCCCTGCACGCGCGGCTGGAACCCGATCGCCTGCAACACCTTGCCGGCCTCCAGCGTCTGGCGCTGGCCGCCCGTGGTCACCATGACCTTGACCGCGTCCCCGGAGTCGTCGATCGCCTCGACGCGGGTGGACGTCAGCACATTGATGCCGAGGCGTTTGTAGCGGCGGGCCAGCTCCGCGGAGACCTCTTCGTCCTCCAACGGCACGATCCGGTCCAGGAATTCGACGAGGGTGACGTCGACTCCGTAGTTGTGGAGCACGTAGGCGAACTCGACACCGATGGCACCGGCGCCCGCGATGACGATGCTGTCCGGAAGGGTGTCCGACAGGATCTGTTCCTCGTACGTCACCACGCGCTCGCTCAGTGAGGTCCCGGGGAGCAGCTTGGTGGTGGCGCCGGCGGCGATGATGCAGTGGTCGAACGTCACCGTTTCCGCGCCGCCGTCGGACAGGGCGACCTGGAGGGTGTGGTCGTCGCTGAAGGTGCCGCGGCCTGTGTACTGGGTGATCTTGTTCTTCTTCATCAGGTAGTGGACGCCCTTGACCCGTCCGTCCGCCACCTTGCGACTGCGGGTGAAGGCCGCGTCGTAGTCGAAGGTCACCTCACCGTCCACGCGGATGCCGAAGGTCTTGGCCTCCTGGGTGAAGATGTGCGCGAGCTCCGCGTTGCGCAGCAGCGCCTTCGACGGGATGCACCCGACGTTCAGGCACACACCGCCCCAGTACTTCTCCTCGACGATCGCCGTGCTGAATCCGAGTTGGGCGGCTCTGATCGCCGCGACATATCCACCCGGGCCGGCGCCCAGGACCACCACGTCAAAGTGTGCGCTCATGGCGGCCAGCCTAGAACGCCGCGGCGCCGGGCGGCCGGACCGCCCTTCCCGCCGGTACGGCGGACCCCGGCCCGGAGAGGCCGAGCGCACCGGACCGTTCGCGCGAAGGCGCCCGGGCCGGCCCCCCTGGGGACCGGCCCGGACGCCCGCAGCCGGATGTCGGACTCAGACGAGGTCGAACCGGTCGAGGTTCATGACCTTGTCCCAGGCGGCGACGAAGTCCTGCACGAACTTCGCCTGCGCGTCATCGCTCGCGTAGACCTCCGCGAGCGCGCGCAGCTCGGAGTTCGAGCCGAAGACGAGGTCGGCACGCGTGCCGGTCCACTTGACCTCGCCGGTGGCGTCGTCGCGGCCCTCGAAGGTGGTCGCGTCCTCGGACGTCGCCTTCCACGTCGTGCCCAGGTCGAGCAGGTTGACGAAGAAGTCGTTCGTCAGCCTGCCGGGGGTCCCGGTGAGGACACCGTGCGAGGAACCCTGGTGGTTCGCGCCCAGGGCACGCAGACCGCCGACGAGGACCGTCAGCTCCGGCGCGCTCAGGGTCAGCAGGTTCGCCCGGTCGAGCAGCAGGTACTCGGCCGGCAGCCGGTTGCCCTTGCCCAGGTAGTTGCGGAAGCCGTCCGCCCTCGGCTCCAGCGCGGCGAAGGACTCCGCGTCGGTCTGTTCGTCCGTCGCGTCGACGCGGCCCGGGGTGAAGGGCACCTGGACGTCGTGACCGGCGTCCTTGGCGGCCTTCTCGACGGCGGCGACGCCGCCGAGGACGATCAGGTCGGCCAGCGAGACGTTCTTGGCTCCGGCGTTGAACTCGCGCTGGATGCCCTCCAGCGTGCGCAGCACCGCCGCGAGCTGGTCGGGGTCGTTGGCCTCCCAGCCGCGCTGCGGCTCCAGACGGATGCGGGCGCCGTTGGCGCCGCCGCGCTTGTCGCTGCCGCGGAACGTCGAGGCCGACGCCCACGCGGTGAAGGCCAGCTGCGAGACGGTCAGGTCCGAGTCCAGGATCTTCGCCTTGAGGGCGGTGATGTCCTCGGCCCCGATGACCTCGCCCTCCGCCTGCGGCAGCGGGTCCTGCCAGACCAGGGTCTCCTCCGGGACCTCCGGGCCGAGGTAGAGGGACTTCGGGCCCATGTCGCGGTGGGTCAGCTTGTACCAGGCGCGGGCGAAGGCGTCCGCGAACTCTGCGGGGTTTTCGTGGAAGCGGCGGGAGATCGGCTCGTAGATCGGGTCGAAGCGCAGCGACAGGTCCGTCGTGAGCATCGAGGGAGCGATCTTCTTCGAGGCGTCGTGGGCGTGCGGGACGGTGCCCTCGCCCGCGCCGTCCTTCGGCTTCCACTGGTTGGCGCCCGCGGGGCTCTGGGTCAGCTCCCACTCGTAACCGAAGAGGTTGTCGAAGAAGCCGTTGCTCCACTGGGTGGGCGTGGTGGTCCAGGTGACCTCCAGGCCGGACGTGATGGCGTCCGCGCCCTTGCCCGTGCCGTACGTGCTCTTCCAGCCCAGGCCCTGCGCCTCGATCGGGGCGGCCTCGGGGTCGTCGCCGACGCTCTCCGCCGGGCCCGCGCCGTGGGTCTTGCCGAAGGTGTGACCGCCCGCGATCAGGGCGACCGTCTCCTCGTCGTTCATCGCCATCCGGCGGAAGGTCTCACGGATGTCGCGGGCCGCGGCGATCGGGTCCGGGTTGCCGTTCGGGCCCTCCGGGTTGACGTAGATGAGACCCATCTGCACGGCGCCGAGCGGGTTCTCCAGCTCACGGTCGCCGGTGTAGCGCTGGTCGTCGAGCCAGGTGGTCTCGGGACCCCAGTAGACGTCCTCCTCGGACTCCCAGACGTCCGCACGGCCACCGGCGAAGCCGAAGGTGTCGAAGCCCATCTGCTCCAGGGCGACGTTGCCGGTGAGGATCATGAGGTCGGCCCAGGAAAGGCTCTGGCCGTACTTCTTCTTGACGGGCCACAGCAGACGGCGGGCCTTGTCGAGGTTGCCGTTGTCCGGCCAGCTGTTGAGGGGGGCGAAGCGCTGCTGCCCGGCACCGGCGCCGCCGCGGCCGTCGCTGATGCGGTAGGTGCCCGCACTGTGCCACGCCATGCGGATCATGAAGGGGCCGTAGTTGCCGAAGTCGGCCGGCCACCAGTCCTGCGAGGTCGTGAGCACCTCGGCGATGTCCTGCTTCACGGCCGGGAGGTCGAGGGACTTGAAGGCCTCGGCGTAGTCGAAGTCCTCACCGAGCGGGTTGGCCACGGCGGGATTCTTGGCAAGGATCTTCAGGTTGAGCCGCTCCGGCCACCACTGGCGGTTTCCGCCGCCCTGGGTCGGGTGCGGGGCGCGCCCGTGCGCTACCGGGCAGCCACCTCCGGCCTCCGTTTTCGAGTCTGTGACGATCGCATCATGGTTCTCAGACATGGGAATCCTTCCGGACGGGGCGGATCTCGGTGCTCAGAGACTGCGGGTGGTGGAACTGCCGGGGCGGGGGCCCCGGTGGCCGGCCCCCGGACCGTCGACGGAGTCGACGGGGAGGCCGTGGTGATCGGACGGGAACAGGCAGGGGGCGTCTCCGGCCGCACACCCGGGGGCGAGGACGCGGTACACCGCTCGCACCGGACCGGCTGGACCGGTCCGATGCGGGGTACGAGTCTCGCCACGGTGAGCGGACGGAGGGCCGTATGCGACGTGAAGGGAGATGCGGCGCCGGGCCGGCGTACCCCGGATGCGCTCGCCTCGTCGCCGAGGTGGCCCCGGGTCCCGGGAGGGCCCCGAGCAGCGTGTCACGGGCGGCCGTCACGCGCAGGCCGACGCCGCGCAGTTCCGCGGCGGTGGTCCCGACATGTCTTCGTCTCCTGCCCGTACTGGAGTCTTCCTGTCCCTTGGCTAGTGCCAAAACCGATCCTACGATGGACAGAGTCCAAGTCAAGAAGGACGCCAAACCCATATCCGATCGGACCCGGATGCGCACCGATAAACTGCGGGCTCCCACCGAACCTGAAAAGGTGAACCCATATGAGTGACCTGCTGGAGCGACTGCGAGGACGTGGCTGGCGGATGACCTCCCAGCGGCGTGTCGTTGCGGAGGTCCTCGACGGCGATCATGTGCATCTCACAGCCGACGAGGTGCACGCCCGTGCGGCCGAGCGGCTGCCCGAGATCTCCCGGGCGACCGTCTACAACGCGCTGGGGGAGCTGGTCTCCCTCGGTGAGGTCATCGAGGTCTCCACCGACGGCCGCGCCAAGCGCTACGACCCCAATGCCCACCACCCTCATCAGCATCTGGTGTGCTCCCGCTGCGGCACCGTCCGTGACGTCCACCCCACCGGCAACCCGCTGGCCGACCTTCCGGCGACGGAGCGATTCGGTTTCACGGTGGCCGCCGTCGAGGTCACCTACCGGGGCCTGTGCCCTTCGTGCGCCTAGGACGGTCCGGTCCCGCCCGGCGGCCCACAGGCCCGCGGGCCCGCAGGACTCGTCCGTGATCAGCCGGGTGGCGCGCGGCCCTGTGGAGGCTCGCGCGGTGGTGCCTAAGCTTCCGCAGTGAACGACACGACAGAGGGCATACGCATCAGGCCCGGAGGCCCGGCCGACGCAGCGACGATTCTCGGCATGCTCGACGCCGCCGTGGTCTGGATGAACGGCCGCGGCAACACCGAGCAGTGGGGCACGACCCCGTATTCGCTGACGGCGGGCGGGGTGGAGCGGGTCCATCGGTACACGACCGAGAACGCCCCCTACCTCGCGGAGTCGGACGGAACGCCCGTCGGAGCCCTGGTGCTGGACTCGGGGCCGAGCCCGCACATGCCGGTCAAGCCCGCCGGAGAACCCGAGCGGTACGTCCGGCTGCTGGTGTCGGACCGACGGCACGCCGGTCGGGGCATCGGGGCGGCGCTGCTGGAGCATGCCGCCGAGGAGACCCGGCGCGCGGGCGTCGCCCTGCTGCGGGTCGACTGCTGGGCGGGCGGCGGGGGCGAACTGGTCGCGTACTACGAGCGCAACGGGTTCACTCCCACCGACCGATTCCTCTCCGGGACCTGGCCGGGACAGGTACTGGCCCGAAGGGTCGGCCCACCGCCCGGATAGGGCCCTCGGCGACACGGACACCCGGTGGGCACCCGGTGGGCGGGGGAACGGATTCCCGCGCCCAGGACTGGCGCCGCGCCGGCCTCGGCCCGCCTGGTGACGCGGCACGCCGTGCCCGGTCGGGAGAGTGCGACCGGGGCCGTCGGCGTGGTGCGGGGAGGGCCAGCGCCTCTCGGCGGAGGCGCGGGCCTCAGCCGGACGCCCCACCGTCGGGTCTTCGTACGAGACGGAGTCCGGGGCCGTGCCTCAGGTGAGGTAGTCGGCGACCAGCGTGGCGAACTCCTCCGGTGCGGCGAGTCTGATCCCGAGGGTCTCCGCCTTGGCGCGCTTGGATCCCGCGCCCTCTCCGGCGACGACCAGGGTGGTCTTCTTCGACACGCTGGAGGAGGAACGCCCCCCGGCGCGTTCGATGAGTTCGTTCATCTGGTTGCGGCTGAGCTGTTCCAGTGCCCCGGTCATCGCGCCGGTGACGACCACCGTCATCCCGGACAGCGGTCCGCCGGCCGTCTCGTCGCCCTCCGCCTCGGGGTCGGCCTCACCGGCCGGGGCGGGCGGAGTGGCGCCGGGCTCCGTCATGTTGACCCCGGCGGAGGCGAGTTTGTCGATGAGCGGGGCGAGTTCGGCCAGCTCGGCGACGATCGAGGGGGCCTTCTCCGTGCCGATGCCATCGACCTGCTGCATCGTTTCGGCATCCGCCGCGCGCACATGCTCCATGGTGGCGAAGTACCGGGCGATGCGCCGGGACATGGAACGGCCGGTGCCGCGGACACCGAGCGCGCACAGCACGCGCGACAGCGGCTGGCCCTTGGCCGCCCCGATCGCCGCGAGGAGGTTGTCGGTGCTGGTGGCACCCATGCGCTCCAGGCCGAGGAGCTGCTCGCGGGTCAGGGTGAAGAGGTCGGCGAGATCGGCGACCAGACCGGCCTCGACGAGCTGCACGACCCGCGTATGACCGAGGCCCTCGATGTCGAGCTGGTCGCGGCCCGCGGCGTACGAGAGCGCGGCGACCAGGTGGCAGTTGCGGCCCTGCTCGCAGCGCCAGCGCTGCTCGCTGGTGTCGATGGCGGATCCGCAGTTCGGGCACGCCTCGGGGAAGACGATGGCCCGCTCCTCGCCGGTGCGCAGATGGGCGACGGGTGCCTCGATACGGGGGATGACGTCGCCGGCGCGGTGGACCATCACATGGTCGCCCAGCCGCAGATCGCGACGCGTGATGTCCGCCGGGTTGTGCAGTGTGGCGTACGTGATGGTCGAGCCGTCGATCTCGACGGGCTCCAGCACGGCGCGCGGGGCGATGATGCCCGTACGGCCCACGTTCCACTCGACCTCCAGCAGCCGGGTGATCTTTTCGACGGCCGGGAGCTTGTAGGCGATCGCCCAGCGCGGCGCGCGTGAACCGGACCCGGCGGCCCGCTGGTCGGCCGCCAGGTCGGCCTTGATGACGATTCCGTCGATCCCGAACGGCAGCTCGGCGCGCAGCGCCGCGATCTCCTGGACACGCTCCAGGACCTGCTCGGCGCTCGCCGCGGTGATGCCGGGAACGGCGGTGGTGGCGGTGGTGTTCACGCCCAGCTCGGCGGCCCGCGCCATGAGATCGCTGTGCGCGAGCTCGCCCAACAGGGCGGCCGACTCGGCATCGGTACCGGGCACCGCCAGGAGGCCGTAGCCGAAGAAGGTCATCGGAACGGTGTAGGCACGGTCCTTCGCGCGCAGGGTGCCCGCCGCGGCGTTGCGCGGGTTCGCGAAGGGCTGCCCGCCGTGAGCGGTGCGCACCTCGTTGGCGTGCTCGAACTGGGCCGTCGTCATGAGGACTTCGCCGCGCGCCTCCAGGGTGACCGGCTCGGCGAGCTCGTCGGGAAGGCCCTCGATGGTTCCGATCGCGTGCGAGACGTCCTCACCGGCCGTCCCGTCCCCACGGGTGACCAGCTGCGTGAGCCGCCCCTGGCTGTACCGAGCGGCGATGGCCAGGCCGTCGAGCTTCGGCTCGACGCTGAACCGCTCCACCTCGTGGCCGATCCGCCGGGCCACCGACGCGGTCCAGGCGGTGAACTCCCCGGGCGAGAAGACATTGTCCAGGCTCAGCATCGCCACCGTGTGCGGGACGTCCCCCTCGACGGCGCCGCCCGCGACCTTCCCGGTCGGCGAGTCCGGCAGCACCTGATCGGGATGCTCGGCCTCCCATGCGGCGATGCCGCGCACCAGCCGGTCGTAGGCGTCGTCGTCCAGCACGGATGTGCCGCCCTCGTAATAGGCGGCCGATGCCTTCAAAGCGTCCTCGACCGCCTGCGCGTAGGCGACGGCATCCACGATCACTGCAACTGGTGTTGTCATACCCGCCATCCTGCCTGCCACCACTGACAATGCCCTCCCGCCACGTTGCGGGACACGCTCCGCCCCGCAACGGCCACATCCGGCACATGTGGGACCTGGCGCTGTGCCGCCGGCCGTCGGGCGTGCCCGGGCGGCGCGGCCCGGCAGGACCCGGCCGTGATCTCCCTCGTACCGCGCCGCCCAGGAGGCGAGCGGGCCGTCGCGGCAGCGGCGGCGGTCGGAGGAAGGTCCGCCCGGACCGTACGGCCATGGGCCGCTGGACCGCCCGGTTCGACGCCCCCCGCAGCGGATGCGTGCCTCTCCCGGGCTTCGGCAGCGCGGGGCCCGCCCGGCGTCACTCGCCGACTTCAAGGAGTGGCCCATGCTCGCCGCTCTCGGTCCCGGTCCGGCCGAGGAGGAGATCTACCGCCTCCTCGTGGCTCGTGGACGGGCCACCGTCCATGAACCGGCCGCCGACGGCGGCCGCCCCGAGTCCGAGGTGCGTGAGGTCCTCACCGCTCTGTCCGGGCGCGGCATCGTTGTCACCGACGCGATCGACGGCGCGGCCCCCCTGTTCGTCGCGGCTCCCCCACGGTGGCGCTCGGCGGGGAACTACGGTGGCGTCGCGACGAGTTGAGCGCTGCGGAGCACGCGGTGCTCGCCCTCGCGGAACAGCACCGCACCGGCGCCGAGGGCGGGGCGGGGCGGTGGAGGTGATCAGCGACATCGACGCGGTGCGGCACCGGTTCAGACAGCTCCAGGAGTCCGCCCGGCACGAGGTGCGGTTGATGATGGTGCCCGAACTCTCCGTCGTCCCGCGCAGTGCCAACGCCGCGGAGCGGGCCGGAGTCCGCCGTGGCGTGCTCTACCGGGCGATCCTGCACCGGGAGGCGCTGACCGAGCCCGGAATGGTGGTCCAGGCCCTCGCGGACCTGGCGGCCTCGTCGAGGAACGCCCGGACGCCATAGACGAGTTCGACGCCCGGAGGCTCGCCCTCGTCCTCGCGGGACTCACCGACCAGGCGGCCGGTGCCCGCCTCGGCGTCTCCCGTCGCACCGTGCAGAGGCGCATCGGCGAACTCATGGCGCGGGCCGGCGCGGAGAGCCGCATCCAGCTCGGCCGGCACGCCGCGCGAAAGGGCCGGGCCTGACGGGCCGCCATGTGATCGCCGGGCGCGGGCTGCGGGGCTGGTGCCGGGGCAGGTGGGCGTCAACGGCCCCGTACCGCGGGTGAGGGGCGCGCGGACCGGGTCACGACGAGGTCCGGTTCGCGCGGACCGGGAGGCAGGCCGGTGCCGATGTCGGCCTGACGCAGTTCGGCCAGCAACTCGGTCTGGCCGGACAGCAGTTCAGTGAGGATGCGGCGGGCGGCGCGCAGCAGTTCGGCGACATCGCCGCCGGCCAGCGCGTAGCTGACGGTGGAGCCCTCCCGGATGGACACCACGATGCCCGAGCGGCGGAGTACGGCCAGTTGCTGCGAAAGATTGGAGGGTTCGATCTCGATCTCGCTCAACAGGTCGCGCACCGAGACGGGTCCGCTCTGCAGCAGTTCCAGGACCCGGATGCGGACGGGGTGTCCGAGCATGCGGAAGAACTCGGCCTTGGCCTGGTAGAGGGGAACCTGCCTGGTCAATCGTTCGCTCCCTGCCGCCTGGGACGGGCTGTTGCTCCAGCTGGTGCGGGTGGCTGTCTGCCCGCAGCCGCGAGCGGTGCCCTGGGACCGATCCTCGCCGCTCCACCTCCGCACGCCCACGGGATTGACTTGATCTGGATGTACCTAATTGAAGAAGTCTTCAAGTCGTGGGCATGCGAAGGCGCGGAGAAGCCGGCTGTCTACACCTCTAGTTCGGCTTCGATGCGTCCGAGCTGGTGGCGGGCCATGGCCAGGTTGGACGTCGCCTTGTTGAGCACGAGGTACAGGAACAACCCGTTGCCGGCACGGCTCTTGAGCGGCCGGATGACGTGGTACTGGTTCTCGAGCGTGATCAGTACGTCCTCGATCTTGCTCTTGAGCCCGAGGTGCTCCATGGTGCGCACCTTGGCCCGGATCACGTCGGTGTTGCCCGCCGCGGCGACATTCAGGTCGAGGTCCTTGCCGCCCCCCAGCGTGCCCAGCGCCATGCCGCTCGTGTAGTCGACGAGGGCGGCGCCCATCGCGCCCTCGATGGACGTCATCGTCTCCTTGAGGGAGATCTCCACATTTGCCATACCGATGTCTCCTCCTGGTCACCGCGCGGGCTGAGGGTTTCCAGCCCGGTCGGTGTCCCGGACCCTACGGACCGTCCAGGGCGGGCAGCCGAGTTGTTTCGGGACTGGCGGAAGGAGCGTCGAAATGCCTTCTGTGAGAGCTGAATTGATCGCCGTTGGCCGGTCGGTGATCACGGATACCACCCGGAGGCGGAGGTCCCGATTCCGTGCGGGTGGTGACTCAGTCGACGGCCGAGGGCCCCGAAATCGCCTTGTCAGCGGCGAAGTTCGCGAACCACGTCAGCATCTCCGGGTGGGTGATGGATCCTTCGCTGCTGACGTCGGAGCTGCGGGCGCCCTGGAGGATGCGCTTGACCGGCACCTCGAGCTTCTTGCCGGTGAGGGTGCGTGGGACGGCGGGGACCGGCACGATCAGGTCGGGGACGTGGCGGGGGGACAGCCGGCTCCTGATGGCCGTGGTGATCCGTCGGCGCAGGCCGTCGTCGAGCGCGGTGCCCTGGGCGGGGACGACGAACAGCGGCATGAAGTAGCCGCCGTCCGCCTGTTCCACGCCGATGACGAGGCTGTCGGCGATCTCGGGAAGCTGGTCGACGACCGCGTAGATGTCGGCGGAGCCCATGCGGACGCCCGAGCGGTTCAGGGTGGAGTCGGAGCGGCCCGCGACGACGACCGACAGGTCGGTGTCGATCGTGACCCAGTCGCCGTGCCGCCAGACCCCGGGATAGGTCTCGAAGTAGCTGGCCCGGTAGCGGGCGCCGTCGGCGTCGCCGACGAAGTGGAGCGGCATGGACGGCAGTGGCGCGGTCACCACCAACTCGCCCTGCTCACCGGTCACGGGATGCCCTTGAGGGTCCCATGAGGCCAGGGCGACGCCGAGCGCGGGAGCCTGGATGCGGCCGACCCGGACGGGCAGCAGCGGGGTGCTTCCCGCGAGGACCGAGCAGACGTCCGTGCCGCCGCAGATGGACTGGAGCCGCATTCCGGGCGTCAGCCGGTCGTGGACCCAGCGCCAGGTACTGGGCGGCAGGGACGATCCGGTCTGGAGGACGGTTCGCAGCCCGCCGAGTCGGAACGCGTCGGCGGGACGTGTGTCCGCCTTCTCCGCGGCGGTGAGATAGGCGGCGCCCAGGCCGACCACGGTCGCGCCGGTCCGTTCGGCGACCCGCCAGGCGCCGTCGATGTCGGGAAAGGTCGGGCTGCCGTCGTACAGGATGACCGTGCTGCCGTGCAGCAGCCCGCCGACCAGGAAGTTCCACACCATCCAGCTGGTGGAGGTGAGGAAGAGATAGCGGTCGTCGGCGCGCAGGTCGACGCCCAGTCCCAGTGCCTTGAGCAGCTCGACCACGATGCCGCCGTGCCCCTGGACGATCCCCTTCGGTATCCCCGTGGTGCCCGACGACCACAGGATCCACAGCGGGTGGTCGAAGGGCACGTCGGCGAAGTCCAGCGGTTCCTCGGCCGCCGGCAGCGCGGACCAGGCGTGCTGTTCGACGTCGGGCCGCCCCGACCACGGAGCGGTCGGGGCCGCGAAGAGGCTGTCGACGGCGAGGATGTGGCGGACGGTGGGCAGGCCGTCCGCGAGTTCGGCGACCTCCGGGCGCTTGTCGTAGGTCTTGCCGCCGTAGCGGTATCCGTCCGCGGCCACGAGGACCGTCGGCCGTGCCTGGCGGAGCCGGGCGAGCACGCTGGGCGTGCCGAAGTCGGGGGAGCAGGCCGTCCACACGGCCCCGACGGCGGCCGTGGCCAGCAGAGCCACCACGGTCTGCGGGAGGTTGGGGAGGTATCCGGCCACACAGTCGCCGGGCTCCACGCCCATGCGGCGCAGGGCCGCCGCGACGTCCGTGACCCGTCGGCGCAGCTCGTGCCAGGAGATGTCCTCGGGGGTGCCGCCCTCGGTCAGGGCGACGAGCGCGGGGCGGGCGTCCGTGGCCTGCGCGAAGCAGCGTTCGGCGAAGTTCAGCCGGGCTCCGGGGAACCATTCGGCGCCCGGCATCGACGCCTCGCCCAGTACCTCGTCGTAGTCGGTGACCGCGTCCAGCCCGTAGAACTCCCACACCGCGGACCAGAATCCCGCCAGGTCGGTGGAGCTCCACCGCCACAGCTCGTCGTAGCCGGAGAAGTGAAGCCCCCGTACCTCGCTCACCCAGTCCATGAAGCACGCGATGTTGGAGTCCTCCAGCTCACGGCGACCGGGGGACCACAGCAGGTCGGTGTCGGTGTTCATCGGTTGCCTTCCTGGGCTGGACGCGGCGTTCAGCCGGTTTCTACTTCGCGGAGCAGTTCCTCCGCGCGCGGCCAAGGGCCGTAGCCGGACGCGGGGTTGAGATGGCCGACCTCGCCGAGATCCACCAGGCGGCCACCCCAGTCGCGGGCCAGCGCGGTGACCCGCTCGACCGTGCCGAGGGGGTCGTTCGAGCTGGCCGCGACGATGCTGGGGAAGGGCAGCGGCGTCCGGGGCACCGGCGTCCAGCCGTTCTCGCCGAGCACCTCGGGGGGCGGGTATCCCTCGGGCAACGGGGTGTCGAAGTCCGGCGGAGTCACGAGCAGCGCTCCGCGCACCTGTGCCGAACTCCCGTGGGCCCAGTGGACCGTGGTGATGACACCGGCGCTGTGCGCGACCAGGACGACGGGGCCCTCGATCTCCGAGACCACCTTGTCGAGCGCCGCCACGCGGGCCTCGCGGCTGAGGGCGTCCTCGGTGAGCGGCGGGACGGTGCGGACGGTGCGCCCGGCCTCGGCCAGCCGTTCCGCCAGCAGGGTCTGCCAGTGTTCCGCGACGTGATCGCGCAGTCCGGGGACGATCACGATCACCGGGTCGGTGGTGGCGCTCACGCGGACACCACCGCGTCCTCCGGCTCCGCCGCCGGGACGGGACCGCTCGTCAGACGGCGCAGATCACGCTCGTAGAAGTGGCGGCCGACCAGGAACGCGAGGGTGGCGCCGAGCGCGGCGAGCGGGATGACCCGCAGGGCGCCGAGCAGCCCCATGTGGTCGGCGAGCGCGCCCGTCACGGCGGGCCCGGGAGCCAGCCCGAGCAGGCTGTTGGCGAGGGTCAGGGTGGCGAAGGCCGTCGCGGAGATGGCCGCGGGGGTCAGGTTGGCCACCATGGCGGTCGCGGGACCGGCGGTGCCGGCCGACAGCAGGGCTCCGGCCGCCAGCACCGCGAGCTGGAGAGGTCCGGTCGGCAGTCGGAAGGCGGTCATGAGCAGGACGAGCGAGCCGATGCTGCACCCGATGGCGACCGCCCATTTGCGGATGGGGAACGCCCGGCTGATGCGGTCGGAGACGATGCCGCCGCCGATCATGCCGACGCCGATGACGAGGATGAAGATGCCGGCGGTCGCGCCCGCCTTGGCGGTGGGCATGTCGTAGTAGCGGTTGAAGAAGCTGGGCAGCCAGGCCATCAGGGAGGCGGCGATGAACAGTTGGAGACCGCTGCCCACGTAGGCGCTGATCACCGCCACGGAGGAGAACAGCCGGGGCAGCAGCACGCGCAGCCGGCCCTGCGGTCCGGGGCCGGGCCCGGTGCCCGTGGAACCGGCTTCCGGTGTCAGTCTCTTCTCGGTGACGACGACCCCGTAGACCGCGGCCAGGACCAGACCGAAGATGCCCATGACGCCGAACGCCCAGCGCCAGCCGAGGTGTTCGGCGACGGCGCCGCCGATCGACACGCCGAGGACCGAACCGAAGGCACCGCCCGCTATGAAGGCACCGGAGAGGGTGGCGCGCAGACCGATCGGGAAGATGCTCAGGACGACGGCGATGCCGACGCTTCCGTACGCCGCCTCACCGATGCCGACGAAGAGCCGGCCGACGAGCATCTGGTCGTAGCTCGCGGAGACCGCGCAGCCCAGGGTCGCCACGCTCCACATCGCCGCGGCCAGCAGCAGGCTCTTGACCCGGCCCCAGCGGTCGGCCATCAGCGACATGGGGAACGTGAGCAGGCCGACCATGAGGGCGACGACGCTGCTGAGCGTGCCGAGCCTCGCGTCCGAGAGCAGCCACTCGCTCTTGAGGTCGGGGAAGACGGCGTTGAGGACCTGCCGGGACATGTAGTCGGACAGCAGCAGGCCGAAACTGAGGGCGAAGACCACCCAGGCGTAGTGTCGGGACACGGGCCATCCGGACGAGGCGGTCGTGTCCGTCTCGGGGATGGGCCCAGCAGTGGTGTGCAACTCCATTGTCATCACCTCACGCGCTCTTGGAGGAAGGGGTCTAGAACGGTCTGTCGCCGACGATCCCGGCGCGCTCCATCCGGCGGACGGCGGGCCAGTAGTCCTGCACGGCGTAGTGCTGGGTGGAGCGGTTGTCCCAGATGGCGACACTGTTCGGGGTCCAGCGCCAGCGCACCTGGTACTCCGGGATCGCGGCCTGGCCGATCAGGTAGTTGAGCAGGAGGCCCGCGCCGGGGGCGAAGTCCTGCCCGAACCGCACGTTCTCGGGCGTGTGGTAGTTGACGAAGTGGGTGGTGAACGCGTTGACGAAGAGGATCTCCTCGCCGGTCTCCGGGTGGACGCGGACCACCGGGTGCTCCGCGTCCGGGAACCGCGCCTTGAGGGCGTGTCGCTTCTCCTGCGGCATGGCGGCGCCGAACGTGGCCTCGATGCTGTGCCGGGCCCGCAGGCCACGGATCTTGGTGCGGATGTCCTCGGGCAGTCGGCGGTACGCCTCGGCCATGTTGACCCAGATCGTGTCCCCGCCGACGGGGGGCCCTTCGATACAGCGCAGTACGGCGCCCATGGGCGGGCTCTCGCGCCACGTGGCATCCGTGTGCAGGGCTCCCTCGTACGACTCCGCCGGGCTGTCCAGGTCCTTGTAGATCCGCACCAGGCCGGGATGGTCGGGGTCGCTGCCGGCCACCGGGTGGTCCTCCAGCGCTCCGAAGCGTTCGGCGAAGGCGACATGTTCGGCGCGCGTGATGTCCTGGTCCCGCAGGAACAGCACCTTGTACTGGAGCAACAGCGCCCGGATCTCGTCGAACAGGTCGTCGTCGCGTGAGGCGTCGCCGAGGTTCACGCCGGAGAGTTCCGCGCCGATGCTGCCGGTCAGGGGTTCGACCCTGATCGAGCCGCGGGTGTGGGCGCGGACCGGCGCGCCCTCGGGGGGAGCGAGCGTGTGTTCCATGGTGCTTCCTCCTGGGGAGAGTGGAGTTGACCGCGGGGAGGGGTGGGCTCAGAGGACGAAGACGGACGATCCGGTGGTCTGCCCCGCCTCCAGTTCGCGGTGCGCCTGGGCGGCGTCCTCGAGCGCGTAGCGCTGGTTGACCTCGATGGTGATGCGGCCGGAGGTGACGTGGTCGAAGAGCTCGCCCGCGAGCTCCGCCCGTTCCGCGGGGTCCGCGATGTAGTCGGCGAGCGCGGGCCTGGTGACGAACAGCGAGCCCCCGACGGCGAGTTGCATGGCGTCGATGGGCGGGACGGGACCGGAGGCGGTGCCGAAGCAGACCAGCAGGCCGCGGCGTCGCAGTGAGGCGAGCGAGGCGGCGTAGGTGGTCTTGCCGATGCTGTCGAAGGCCACCGGGACCCCGGCACCGTCGGTGAGTTCGCGTACCCGCTCGGCCACGTTCTCGGACCGGTAGCGGATGACGTGGTCGCAGCCGTGGGCGCGCGCCAGTTCGGCCTTCTCCTCGGTGGAGACGGTGCCGATGACGTTCAGACCGAGCAGCTTGGCCCACTGGCAGACGATGAGTCCGACGCCGCCCGCGGCGGCGGTCAGCAGGATCGTGTCACCCGCATCGAGGGGGTGGATCCTGCGGAGCAGGTACGCGGAGGTCAGGCCGCGCATGGTCATCGCGGCGGCGGTCTCGAAACCGATGCCGTCCGGCAGCCGGATCAGGGAGTCGGCCGGCATGATCCGCTCGGTGCTGTAGGCCCCGAGCGGACTGCCGGTGTACGTGACCCGGTCCCCCTCGGAGACCCGGGTGACGCCCTCGCCCACCGCCTCGACCACGCCCGCGGCCTCGACGCCCAGCCCGGCGGGCAGCGCCGCGGGGTAGAGGCCGGTGCGGAAGTAGGTGTCGGCGAAGTTGAGTCCGACGGCGTTGTGGCGGATCCGCACCTCACCGGGGCCGGGGTCGCCGACGACGACCTCCTCCCAGCGCAGGACCTCGGGACCGCCGGTCTCCTTGAATCGAATGGCGTGAGCCACAGGAATGCTCCGTTGTTGGTGTCAGGTGAAGGGGAGAGGAAGGGCCGCCGGAGCCGGGGGGTATGGCCCCGGCGGCCTCGTGGCGCCATGAGCGGGCGGCGGCACCTGATCCGGCCGCGACATCTGGCCGCGACCGGACCGTCGGCGTGGCTGTTCGCGGCTCGGTCAGGCGTCGCGCAGCATGAAGCCGCGCTGACCGGGACGCCGGTTCGGCACCATGCCGAGTTGGGTCAGGGTCTCGTCGGCGCCCGAGTAGGTCTCGCCGAGCTTGTAGATCTTCCTGGCCTCCGCGCCGGTCGCGATGTCACGGCCGAGCGCCTCGGAGATCTGCACCATCTGCTCGACCTGCTCGACGCTGGACATGCGCTCGCCCTTGCGCCGCCACAGGTTGTCCTCGTTGCCCACCCGGACGTGCACGCCGAGCGCGATGCCGATCGCGTTCATGGGTGCCACGGCGCGCATGGAGCTCTCGATGGTCAGGACGGCGCCGTCGGGGGCGCGACGGACGAACTCGATGAGGTCGGCCGGGTGGCGGCCCGCGAAACCGCCGCCGATCGCCACGTAGTTGAGGACCAGCGGGCCCGTGTGGATACCGGCCCGGATGAGCCGCTCCACGGTCTCGAGCTGCGCCAGGGTGGCGAGCTGGAAGTGCGGCTGGATGCCGCTCGCGGCCAGACGCCTGAGGTGCTCCAGGTAGAAGTCGGGACCGGCCTCGACGACCATGTCGCGGTACGCCTTGTAGTAATCGGGCTTCGCGATCGACGTGCCCTCCAGATCGTCGTCGTTCATGATCTCGACGATGTTCATCTGGCTGGTGTTGATCGCGATCGTCACCTGGTCCGGCGCGGGGTCCAGGTCGGCCAGCATGTGGCGGGTGTCGTAGCTCAGCCACTTCGCCTCACCACCCTCGCCCTCGGGGGCGAACGAGATCGAGCCGCCGACCTGCAGCACCATGTCCGGCACGGCCTCACGCAGCCGGCCCATCAGCTCGTTGAACTTGGACATCCGCTTGGAGCCCTTGCCGTCGAGCTCGCGTACATGGATGTGGAGCACGGTGGCGCCGGCGTTGTAGCAGTCGACGGCCGCCTGCACGTGCTCGTCCATCGTCAGGGGAAGGTCGTCGGCGTCTCCCGGAAGCCATTCCGGCCCGTAGGGAGCGGCCTGGATGACCAGTTTTTCCTGGTTCTCGGGGAAGAGCGAGTCGTCGTGGAAGTGCACGGTCCGTCTCCTTCGTCGGATCGGTGATCACTCGCCGGGGGCATCGCCGCGTGCTGCGCGGGCCTGGGATGTCCGGCGAGGATCGATGCGGGTCACCGGTGACAGCGGGCGCGAGGTGGCCCGCTGCGGTCGGCCGATCCGGAGGAAGCGCGGGGAGTGGCGCGGGCCCTCCGGAGGCCGACCGCGTCTTCTGTGCGGTGGTGCAAAGGTAGGGCCGGGCTCACCGGTGTGCTTGCCGTCAGGGGACAGATGATTTGTCATTTGGGGACATCGGCCGGCCGGCGCACCGAGCGGGGCGGTGCTCGGTGCGGGTGCGCGGCCCGTCCGTCACGGCAGCCCCGGTAGGAGAGTTGCTACGGGGACTTGCTGCCGCGCCACGCCTTGGGACTGCATCCGAACTGCTCGCGGAACCAGCGTGAGAACCCGCTCAGCGACGAGAACCCCAGCAGATCGGAGATCTCCGTCAGCGAGCGCCGCGGGTTCGCGACGAACTGCTCCGCGAGATGGCGGCGCGTGGCGTTCAGGAGCGAGGAGAACGTCTCACCCGAGGCGGCCAGATGCCGGTGGACGGTGCGCCGGTCGACGCCGAGACTGCGCGCGACCTGCTCGATCGAACAGCGCCCGGTCGGCAGCAGGACCTCGATCAGCTCGCGCACCTGGTCCGCTGCGGTGGTGTCCTTGGGGACGGCGATCGCGTCGAAGTACTGCTGGGCGTACTCGCGCAGCAGCGGGTCGGCCATGGCGTTGGGCGCGTCGAGGTCATCGGCGTAGAAGACGATGCCGTCGATCTCGCGGTCGAACTCCACGATGGGCCCGAACGCGCGCCGGTGCGCCGCGGTGTCCGCCGGCGCGGCATGCCGGAACCACACGGAGAGCGGCTGCCAGCGGGTGTGCAGGAAGTCGCTCAGGATGCGGTGGTAGGCGGCGACGGCCAGTTCCGTCGCCTGCCGGGACTCCATCGCCTCGCCGAGCCGCAGATCCACCTTCAGCGTGGCCAGCCCGTCCCCCTCGGACAGCCGGGTGTGCAGCACCTCGTTGTACATGTACTGGTGGCGGATCAGCAGTTCCAGCGCGCTGCGTACGTCGGGTTCCTCGCGGACGACCAGACTGATCGGGCCGAGATTGGAGAAGCGGCGGAACTCCGCCAGCAGCACCCCGAAGTCCTCGTGACCGGACTCGGCCGCCGAGAGTTCCAGCACCTGGACGGCGGCCGTACCCGAGATCCACCGGTCCTGGACGGTGAGGGCGGCGGTGTCCAGGCCCACCCGCTTCAGGAGCGACTGCGGATCGATGCCGAGGGAGCGGCACAGCTCGACATAGCCGCTCAGTGCGGCGGTGCGGACCAGAGGTCTCATGGGCGCGCTCCAGCAATGTCCCGAAAAGCCAAGTCTCCTGTCCCGCCATGACAAGCATGGTGGTGGTCGAGGAACCTAGCATGACGCCGTTCACCGGCCGGGCCTGCTGATGGCGGCCGCTCACCGGCCGGTGAACACGCGACGGATCGGAGGCGAAGATGAACGGAACCACGGACGCGGACCAGGCGCCACCCGTGCCCGGCTCGGGCCGCTCGGTGTGGAAGGGCCAGGACCTGACGCACCCCGAGGAGTGGCAGCTGCGCCTCTCGGCGCCCCGGCTCGCCGAGATCGACGCCGCCCTGCACGAGGCACGCAGGCGGGATCTCACCCTGCTGAGGCTGACAGCCGCCGACTTCCCGCTCCCCACGCTCGCCGGCGAACTGGCCCGCCTCTCCCGGGTCCTCGACCACGGACGAGGTTTCGCGGTCGTCCGGGGCATCCCCGTCGAGCGGCTCGGCGAGACGGCCGCGAGCACCGTCTTCTGGGGCCTCGGCCAGCACCTGGGCCGGCCCGTCCCGCAGAACGCCGACGGACTCGTCCTCGGCCATGTGCGGGACACCGGACGCGACCTGAGCGACCCCGCCACACGCGGCTACCAGACCCGGGAGGCGCTGCCGTTCCACACCGACGGTGCCGACCTCCTCGCCCTGCTGCCGCTGAGCACCCCTCGCACCGGCGGACGGATCTCCCTGGTCAGCTCGGCCGCGGTCCACAACGCGGTGCTGGACCTGCGCCCCGATCTCGCCGAGCGCCTGTACCGCACGTACTGCTTCGACCGCCGTGAGGAACACGCTCCCGGGGAGCCGCCCTACACGGCCGCCCCGCTGGTCTCCCGCCCCGGCGGTCCCGCCGGGGCATCGAGCACGCGGTACAACCGCCGTTACATCGAATCCGCCCAGCGCTTCCCCGAGGTACTCCGCCTGGAACCGGCGGACCGCGAACTCTTCGATCTCATCGACCGCGTCGCGGCCTCCCCGGAGTACCGGCTCGACCTCGACCTCCAGGTCGGAGACCTGCTTGTGGTCAACTCCCACCAGGTGATGCATGCCCGATCGGCGTTCGAGGACCACGCATCGCCGGAAAACAAACGCCACGTGCTGCGTCTGTGGCTGGCCTTCCCACGGGGGCCCCGTAGCCAGGGCGCACGGCACTGGGTCACCCTTCGCGATGTGATCCGACCGCGCCACACCGCCTCGCCCGGCGGGACGAACCCTAGGAGATATCCGGCATGACCAACCTCGTCACCCTCCTGGCCGCCTCCGCCGCGGCCCACGGCGACCGCGTGGCCGTCCGCCATGACGACAGCACGCTCACCTACGCCGAGCTGGACGACGCCAGCGCCCGCGTCGCCGCGCTCCTGCGGGACCGCGGCGTCCTGCCGGGCGACCGCGTCGCGATGACCATGCCCAATCTCCCCCTGTTCCCGGTCGTCTACTACGGCATCCTGCGGGCCGGCGGCGTCGTCGTCCCGATGAATCCGCTGCTCAAGGCCCGCGAGGTCGCCTTCACCCTGCGGGACTGCGGGGCGCGCATCGCGCTGGTCTTCCCGCTCTTCGCCGACGAGGTGACCAAGGCCGCCGCCGAGACCGGAACCGCGTGCCTGGTGACCGAGCCCGAGGCCTTCGACGCCCTGCTGCGGGGCCATGATCCGCTGCTCGACACCGTCGACCGGACCGAGGACGACACCGCCCTGATCCTCTACACCTCGGGTACCACCGGAACGCCGAAGGGAGCCGAACTCTCCCACCGGAACCTGGCCACCAACACCCTCACCACGTCCGAGACGCTCCTCCAGGTCGGACCGGACGACGTACTCTTCGGCGGCCTGCCCCTCTTCCACGCCTTCGGCCAGACCTGCGCGCTCAACACGGCCGTCGCCGCCGGCGCCACACTGACCCTGCTGCCGCGGTTCGACCCGCAGCGCGCCCTGGAGATCATGGCCAGGGACGGGGTCACCGTGTTCCTCGGAGTGCCGACGATGTACGCCGCGCTGCTCCACGCCGAGCTTCCCGACGGCTTCGACACCGCCCGGCTGCGCCTGGCCGTCTCGGGCGGGTCCGCGCTCCCGGTCGAGGTGCTGCACGGTTTCGAGCGGCGCTTCGGCGCCCCCGTGCTGGAGGGGTACGGACTCTCCGAGACGTCACCGGTCGCCGCGTTCAACCACCCCGACCGTCCGCGCAAGGCGGGGTCGATCGGGCTGCCCATCCGCGGGGTCGAGATGCGGCTCGTCGCCGAGGACGGCGCCGGGGTCGCGCCGGGCGGGATCGGCGAGATCGCCATCCGCGGCGAGAACATCATGACCGGCTACTGGAACCGCCCGGACGCCACCGCGGAGGCGGTCCGCGACGGGTGGTTCCACAGCGGCGACCTGGCCCGGGTGGACGAGGACGGCTTCTACTTCATCGTCGACCGCAAGAAGGACATGATCATCCGCGGCGGCTACAACGTCTACCCGCGTGAGGTCGAGGAGGTCCTGTACGAGCACCCCGCCGTCGCCGAGGCCGCCGTCGTGGGCATGCCGCACCCCCTGCACGGTGAGGAGATCGCGGCGGTGGTCACGCTCCGGCCCGGCGCGAAGGCCACGGCCGAGGAGATCATCGCCCACGCCAAGGAGCGGGTCGCGGCGTACAAGTACCCGCGCGTCGTCACGATCGCGGACGAACTGCCCAAGGGGCCCACGGGCAAGATCCTCAAGCGCGAGATCGTGGTCAGCGGCCCGTGAACGACTGAGGGAGGGCGGCGGTGGCGGGGAACCGGCCACCGTCACCGCTCCCTCTGCCGCGGCCCCGCGAGGATCAGGCTCTCCACACCCTCGTACCGCCCCCGTTCCCGGACCGCCGCGCGGCGTCCCGACAGCAGGCTGCCGAGCCAGCCGAAGGCGAAGCCCAGCGGGATGGACACCAGCCCCGTGGTGGTGAACGGGAACCAGTTGAAGTCGGCGGCGGGAAAGGCGGACGTCGGGGAGCCGGACACCAGCCTGGTGCCCGGCATCAGGATCAGGACGGCGAGGGTGCCGCCGATGAGCGTGCACATCAGGCCGGTGCCCGTGTAGCGGCGCCAGAAGAGGCTGTACACCAGAGCGGGGGCGATCGCGGAGGCACCCACGCAGAAGGACAGCGTGGCGAGCGGTTGCAGACTGCGGTGCTGGACGAGGACCGCGAGCGCGATCACGGGGGCGCCGACGACCAGGGCCGAGCCGCGGGCCAGGGCCGTCTCGCGCCGCGGTGTCATGGCGGTGTTCCGGCCCGCGAAGACGTCGTGGGCCAGCGAGTTGGCGCAGGCGAGGGTCATACCGGCGACGGAGGCGAGCAGCGTGAGGAAGATCGCCGTGGTGATCGTGGTGAACACCAGGGTCTCCGCCCGGGACACCACCGGGCCGAACGCGGCTCGTGAGCCGAGCAGATAGGCGGTGTGCCCGCGAGGGTCGGCGGCGGCGATGCCGGCCCGGCCGACCATCGCCGCCGCGCCGATGCCGATGACGCCCGCCACCATCATGAACAACGCCACCGAGGACACCGCCCAGGACATCGAACGCCTCACCTGGCGGGCGCTGTTCGCGGTGAACATGCGCATCGTCACGTGCGGCAGGCAGGCACCGCCCAGCACGATCGCGCACTGCGTACTGATCATGTCGAGCCGGGGGTGCGGGCCACCGGCGAACTGAAGCCCGCCGTGCAGGAAGTCGCCCGGTGCGCCACTGCGCTTCGCGGCCGCGGTGAACAGGGCCCCGGGATTCCAGTGGAACCGGCTCAGGATCAGTACGGCGACGACGATTCCGGAGCCGAGGAGCACCACCATCTTGAGGATCTGGATCAGCGCGGTGCCCCGCATGCCGCCGATGGCCGCGTAGGTGATCATCAGGGCGCCGACACCCACGATGCAGCCGGTCTTCATGGAGGTGTCGGAGAAGCCGAGGATGAAGGCCAGCAGCTGCCCGGTGCTGGCGAGTTGGACGAGCATCATCGGCACGAGCGCGGCGATCGTCACGCCGCACGCGGCGATCCGTACGGCCCGTCCGGGCATCCTGCGGGCCAGTACGTCGCCCATCGTGAACGTGCCCGTGTTCCGCAGGGGTTCGGCCAGCAGGAACATCAGCACCAGCAGGGACAGCAGGGTGCTGAGAGCCAGCACGACACCGTCGTAACCGCACAGGGCGATCACGCCGCCGATGGTCAGCACGGTCGCGGCGGAGATGTAGTCGCCCGCGATGGCCAGTCCGTTGCGCAGCGGGGACAGCGAGCGGTAGCCGGTGTAGAACTCGGCGAGATCGTCGCTGTCGGGGCCGGTCACCACGCACAGCAGCAGGGTCACGGTGACCGCGACGGAGAAGGCGACCAGGGACCAGGTCTGTGCGGTGCCGCCGAAGACGCTCACCGCTTCCGCTCCTGCTCGCCGCGAGCCCAGGGGGTACTCCGGTTCACGCGGCGGGCGAGGGGATCGACGTATCGGCGGGCGGTGCCCTCGTAGAGGAGTACGGCGAGCCAAGTGGCGGGGATCTGGGCGAGGGCGAAGACCAGGCCCGTCGACATGCCTCCGGCGACAGGGCGGGCCATGAAGCCGGGGCAGCCGGCCGAGAGGCCGAGGAAGAGGGTGAAGCAGCCGAGGACCACGAACGTGGTCACACGCCGCTGCCGACGATAGGCGCGGCGCAGGATACGCAGATCGCGATGGTGCCCGGTCCAGGTGCGGGGTGATGCCCCGCCGCGTAAGGATTCCCCGCTGGGGTGTGGGACAGGACGGGAGCGGGAACCGTGCCGTCCGTCGAGTGGTCCGGGATGCGGGGCGGAACTGTCGAACGACATGCCGGTCTCCTGGTGGGGGTGCGGGCCCGGCGTACATGGACCGTCGGTCGGTGGGGGAGCGGCTCGGGTCCTCGCACGCTATTCGGCCCTTCGGCCCATGCGAAGCGGTTTCCCTCAAGTACCTGGTGGGAGCGTGTCCATGCCCCTGACCTCGCCTGTTGCCGGTGAAACCGCTGTGACGTCCGGGCTCGGAGTGGGGGATGTGGCGCACGTCCGGCCGCGGATCCCGGGCCGCCCCGGACTGCCGGCCGTCGGTCTCCGGACAGCCGCCAGAGCATGATCGTCGACGTTGACCCCGCGAACGCGAGCTGCACACAATCTGCGGGCCGCGCGCAGCCCGCCGGCGATCAGGGAGGGGAACCATGCGTGGAGATCGCGCTCACCGCGAGACCATTGCCGCGATCGCGAGAAACCCCGCGGCGCCGGCCGCGGTACTGATCAGGCTGCTGTGCGAGGAAGCCGAAGCGGCCAGGAGCGTGATCGCCTGGCGTCCTCTGCCGGACGAGGTGGTCGACGCCGTCGTCACGCACCCCGACCGCCTGCTGCGGTCGGCGCTCGCCGACAACCCCTCGGTGACGCCGGAACAACGTGCCCGGCTCGCGGACGATCCCGATCCACGCGTGCGCCACGGCCTCGCCGACGGACCCGAATGGTTCCGCGTCACCGTGCGGCCGTTGCCCCTGTCCGTCCAGCGGCGTCTGCTCGCCGATCCGGAACCGCGGGTCCGCCGAGCCGCGGCCTTCTCCCGCAACACGGCTCCGAGCCTGGTCGCCGGGCTCGCCGACCATCAGGACGCGGACCTTCGGCAGGCGGCCTGCCGCGAGTGGAACGCGCTCTCCGAGGACACCCGGAGCCGGCTGCTGCGCGACGCCGATGACGACGTACGTCAGGCGGCCATGATGAAGGCCTGCCGCGAGGACGCGGGCTGCACGGACCTGCTCCTCGACGCGGGAATCGACGGCATCCGCAGGCGCGATGTGATCCGGTACGGCGCCATGAGCGCGGCGACCGCCGAACGGCTCGCGGCGCGTACCGGGACGGAGGACCGGCGCGCGCTGGCGGAGAACCTCAAGGTGCCCATCGGCCTCGTCAGGACGCTGGCGAACGACGAAACGCACAGTGTCCGGCTGGCGGTATCGGTACGACCCGAGCTGACGGAGACGGAACGCACCGCCATCGACGTCACCGTCGGCCCGTCCGACCGGCTCGATCCCGTCGAATGGGTTCGTCTGAGCGCCGATCCCGACACCCTGCGGCGATGCGCCGGATCGGCCAACACGCTGCTGCGGCGCAGCGCCGCCTGCAGTCCGCACCTGCCGGCCGACGCCGTCGAGCTGCTCTCGAAGGACGACGACCACCCGGTACGACTCCTGTTGTGCGAGAACCAGCCGACCGTCGAGGGGGAGGTGGTGCTGCGGACCTGTCTCGACTGCAAGGTCATCACGAAGGGCGCTCTGGTGAGCCACCCGAACTTCCCGCGCGCGGGCAACGGAGCACGTTTCGCCGACGACCCGGACCCGGAGAAACGACAGCTCGTGGGGCTCGACTCCGAAGCGCCCGTCGAGATCCTGGTCCGGTTGCTCGCCGACCCCGACGACCGTGTGCGTGCGATGGCGGCCGGCCACCCGGCACTGCCGGTCGACCTCATCGTCCGAAGCTGCGGAGAGGATCCGGCGACCTCCTCCCGAGCCCTCGGCAACCCGAGCCTTCCCGTGGACGTCATGCACCGCTACCTGGACGACGCGGGGATCCCTCGCTGACGCGAACACCCGGTCCGAGCATGGTGTGTTGCGCCTCGGCCTCCTGGTTTGCGGGGCTTCCGCAGACCGAGGCGCCGGCCTCCTCGGCCCCGCTCGTGTTCGTCGACGCCCGACGCCCGACGCCCGACGCCCGACGCCCGACGCCCGACGCCCGACGCCCGACGCCCGACGGTCGGCGGCCGTCGGCCGTCGGCCGTCGGCCGTCAGCCGTCGGTCACGCTCGGGCGGAGTCAGGGGGAGTCGCTCAGTTCGTTCAGCGGTGTCCCGTACGCCCAGCGCCTGAGGCACGAACCGTCGATCAGGCGAACCCCGCCCTGCCGCCGTGCCCACTGGACGTCACGCCGGCTGAAGGCCCCTCGGTGGACCACGAGACGAAGCGGGGGAGCGGAGCCCCCCGGACGTCCCGCACGAGAGGGCGCCTCCTCGTCGGGCAGCGGCTCGGCAACGGGCCGGAAGGCGACCTCCAGGCGCTGCCCGCGACCGTCCCGTGCCCGTAGGCACATCCGGACGCGGTCCGCGGTCCGCCGCGGCGGGAGTACGCGCCAGCCGTCGCGGCGCAGCATCCGGGACACGGCCAGGGCCAGGCCCTCCGTGTCCAGCTCCGCGAGCTCCTCGGGTGTGTAGAAGCCGTGACGGCGCCGGGCCAGCGGCCGGTGACGGCGTACCGCGGCCGGCGCGGCGACGGCCAGGAGAGCCAGCGCGCCGAGGGGTACACCGACGCCGGCCACGCGGTAGCCGACGGCCAGGCCCGCGACGACCGCGCACAGGGCGACGACGACCGCGGCGAGGGCGGGCAGGACCTCACGCAGCGCGGGTCCGTAGAGGCCCTCCTCACGCAACCGACGGATCGTTCGTCGCCGCTGCGCGCGTACTGACAAGCGTTCTCCGGGCGTTCGCCCCCTCCGTGTCACTCGGGCCAGCCCCCCAACCCCGCGCGCCTCGGCGTGTGCGGGTAGGGGCTACCCCTCGGAGACGCGCCGGTCCCCTGGAGTCGGGTTCCGGCCACGAATCCGGCTGAACTCTTTCCTGGCCCCGCGACGGGTGGGACACGATCGGTTCCGGTGGCTGCGGAGACCCGCGCGGCCGGTCGCGCGGTGAGCCCGGCAGGGGGTGTCGGTATCGCCGCCGCGTCGGTGGCGGCGGACTCGATCCTCGGCGACACGGACGGCACAACCGTGCCTGAAGTTCCGGGTGTTCGGTGAGAGCGAGCAGCGGGCCCCGAGGGTCTCCTCCGGTCAACCGCTGCGCGCCCTCTGGGAGTTCAGCACCGACCCGGCCGGGAGACGGAGGCCCTGGACGGTGCGGACACGTCCGGGGGCCTCTCCGGCCACTGATCCCCTTGAGGAGGTCGCCGGGAGCCCGCAGGGCCATGGACGAACGCCGTGTCGGCGAGACGCAGCCGCGCCCCTGACCACCCGGGCACCGCCCGCCGGGGCCGAGCGCCCGACGGAGGCGGCGGGTGGTGCTCCGCCGCCTCCGTCAGCACTCGTCCGTGGGGTGGTCCCAGGCCGTCGGACCGCTCAGACAGTGCCGCTGTCGGAGATGACGATCTTCTTCTTGGTGGTGCCGGCACGGCTGCCGAGCGCCTCGACCGCCTTCACGACGTCCATGCCCTGGACGACCTCGCCGAAGACGACGTGCTTGCCGTCCAGCCAGTCGGTGACGATGGTGGTGATGAAGAACTGCGAGCCGTTGGTGTTCCGGCCCGCGTTGGCCATGGACAGCAGACCCGGCTTGGTGTGCTTGAGCGTGAAGTTCTCGTCGGCGAACTTTTCGCCGTAGATGCTCTTGCCGCCCGTGCCGTTCTGGTTCGTGAAGTCGCCGCCCTGGAGCATGAAGTCCGGGATGACCCGATGGAACGGCGAGCCCTTGTAGCCGAAGCCGTGTTCGCCGGTGGCGAGCTCACGGAAGTTCTGCGCCGTCTTCGGGACGACATCGTCGTACAGCTTGAACTCGATGCGGCCCAGCGGCTCGCCGTCGGCGGTGACCTCGAAGTAGACGTTCTTGCTCATTGCTCTGCTCCTTCGGATGCGAATGTCGACCCCGAGCATAGAGAGGCTGAGGGGGTGGTCGCGTGACCGGGGGTGATCATTCGGCGTGTGGCCCGTAGTCGCCGGGCGATGAGCTGCGGGTGAACCGTGCCTCGGACATCACCGAGATTTCCACCAGGATCGAAACGATCGGCCTGGCGGCCGCCCTCTCGACATAGTGGGCCATAGACCGCGCATCCATGCGCCTTGGCCTGTCCGCCCTTCGGCGGACCGCTGCACGGGGGAGAGACATGCGTCTGAACAGGAAGCTCGGAGCGGGGTTCGCGACCGCCGCGCTCGCCGTCGGTTTCGGGACCGCGGCCGTGCCGTCCGCCCACGCCGCCGCCGGCTGCTGGACCAATGACGGCGGCATCAGGTGGTACTGCAACAACGTGTCGGGTGCTGCCGTCTACGGCATCATCGGCAACAACCACTCGTATCCGGACCCGAATACCGTGGTCGGGCACATGTACTCCAACCCGAGCTGGTTCTACTGCAAGGAGGACGGCCAGGCCTGGGTCGGCGGGCCGCACCCGACCCGCTGGCTCATGACCGTCGCCGACAACGGACAACTGGGATTCATGAAGGACACCGCGATCTACAGCGAGACCGACCCGGTTCGCGACTGCACATGAGAGCGGGCGCGCGTCCAGCCCCTGTCGCGATACGAGCCAGGGGCTGGACGGTGCTGCCTCGGTCATCCGCGTGGCCGACAGGCCGGTCTATTCGACCTTCGCCCAGTCGAGGGTGCGTTCCACCGCCTTCTTCCAGTCCGCGTAGCCCTGTTGCCGCCGGTCCTCGGACCACTCGGGCTCCCAGCGCTTGGACTCCTGCCAGTGGGTGCGCAGTTCGTCGGTGTTCTGCCAGAAGCCGGTGGCCAGACCCGCCGCGTACGAGGCACCGAGCGCGGTGGTCTCGGCGACGACGGGGCGGCTCACCGGCACGCCGAGGACATCGGCCTGGATCTGCATGCACAGGTCGTTGGCGGTCACGCCGCCGTCGACCTTGAGCACATCGAGATGGACTCCGGAGTCCTGCTCCATGGCCTCGACGACATCGCGGCTCTGGTAGCAGATGGCCTCCAGGGTCGCCCGCGCCAGGTGGGCGTTGCTGTTGTACCGGGCGAGGCCGACGATCGCGCCGCGGGCGTCGGAGCGCCAGTACGGGGCGAACAGACCCGAGAACGCCGGGACGAAGTACATCCCGCCGTTGTCCTCGACGGTACGGGCCAGCGTCTCGCTCTCGGCCGCGTCACTGATGATCTTCATCTGGTCGCGGAGCCACTGCACGGCGGATCCGGTGACCGCGATGGAGCCCTCCAGCGCGTAGACAGCGGGGCTGTCACCGAACTGGTAGGCCATGGTGGTCAGCAGGCCGTGCTGCGAACGGACCAGCTCCGTACCGGTGTTGAGCACCAGGAAGTTGCCGGTGCCGTAGGTGTTCTTGGCTTCGCCGGGCGCGTAGCAGACCTGTCCGACGGTGGCCGCCTGCTGGTCGCCGAGCACCCCGGTGATGGGGATGGGGGCGCGCAAGGGCCGGGAGGTGCGCGTCGTACCGTACGCCTCGGGGTGGGACGAGGGGTTGATGCTGGGCAGCATGGCCCGGGGGACACCGAAGAAGCCCAGCAGCTCTTCGTCCCAGTCCAGGGTCTCGAGGTTCATCAGCATGGTGCGGCTGGCGTTGGTCACGTCGGTGGCGTGGATGCCGCCGTCGGGACCGCCGGTCAGGTTCCACAGGACCCAGGCGTCCGTGTTGCCGAAGAGCGCGTGTCCCTGTTCCGCCGCTTCGCGGACACCGTCGACGTTCTCCAGGATCCACTGGATCTTGCCGCCGGAGAAGTACGTCGCCGGCGGCAGCCCCGCCTTGCGGCGGATGACATCGCCCTGGCCTGAACGATCCAGGGCCGCGGCGATGGAGTCGGTCCGGGTGTCCTGCCAGACGATGGCGTTGTAGTATGGACGGCCGTTGCGCGGGTCCCACACGACGGTGGTCTCCCGCTGGTTGGTGATGCCGATCGCCGCCAGGTCCTCCGCGGTCAGGTTCTTGTGCCGCAGGGCGTTCTGGATCACCGAGTTGGTGCGTTCCCAGATCTCCACCGGGTCGTGCTCGACCCACCCGGAGCGCGGAAGGATCTGGGCGTGTTCCATCTGATGCTTCGCCACCTCGTTGCCGGCGTGGTCGAAGATCATGAATCGGGTGCTGGTGGTCCCTTGGTCCACCGCGCCCACGAAGTCAGCCATGGGTTGCCGCCTCTGCTGTGGGGGTTGTGGGCGTCAGGACTCGGAGGGCGGGATACGTCCGGGGGGTTCGGGCTCCGCCGTCGGCAGGAACCGGCCGACGAAGAGCTTGTACACGCCGGCGCCGAGCACACCGCCGATGAACGGACCGAGGATCGGCACCCAGAAGTAGAAGTTCCCGTACTGATCTCGCCAAGCCCCTCCGTATCCCGTGAGGAAGCTCGCCAGTCGGGGACCGAAGTCACGTGCCGGGTTGATCGCGTAGCCCGCGAGGGTGCCCCACGCCATACCGATGCCGACGACGAGCAGGCCGATGATGAACGGGCCCATGTTCGCGCCGGGAGGGGTGTTGAGCAGGTCCGTGACAGCCATGATGACCAGCAGCAGAATGGCTGTGCCGATGATCTGGTCGCGGAACGCGCCCCACTCGTGGACCGGCAGGTTCGGGTTGCCGTTGGCGGGCAGCGTGGAGAACACGCCCTGGGTCTTGATGGTGTGGCCGGGGTCGGCCTTCGCGAGCGCGTCCGTGTAGTTCCAGCGCACGATGAGCGCCGCCACGAAGGCGCCGATCGTCTGGGCCACCACATAGGGGGCCACCTTGCGCCAGGGGAATCCCCTGAACGTGGCCAGGGCGAGGGTCACCGCGGGGTTGAGGTGCGCGCCGCTCAGCCGTGCTGCGACGTAGACACCCATGGTGACGCCGATGCCCCATGCCCACGCGATGCTGTCGTGGTTTCCCAGACCGCCCGGTGGTGTGGTGAGTGCTCCGCCGGCGACTACCTGGGCCACCACGCCGCACCCGAAGAGGATGAGAATCATCGTGCCGAGGAATTCGGCGGACATTTCGCCGATCAGCCCCGACTTGAGCCGCTCAACCATGGAAGCCCGCTTCCCGCCGGTCCAGAACCGGCCGTCTACATGCCACCTGAGCCTTTCCTTACATCAGCATAGGATGATCAAGGGATAACCGCATCAAAAGGGAAATATTCACGCCTGTCGTGCTATCACGCGCTCTGCGTAGGTTGCGTCGGCACGGACACGGGTCGCGTCAGACCGGAACCGTGACGATGCCGAGCGGCTCGCTGGTGGGCTGCCGCGATCCACCCGCGGGCTCGGCCGTGATTCCTACGGCACTGACGTCGTCCAGGGAGCCCTGGAGTACCTGGGCGTGCCCGCCGCCGGAGCCGGGGAGCAGGCCCGCCGGGCGAAGGTCGCCGGTTTTCGCGGCGTACCAGAGTTCGTAGACCTGGTCGTCGCCGAGGGGCGGCAGGTCCGACGCGATGAAGGCCGCCCGGCCCTGGGCGCGGGAGGCGACCACGCTGATGTCGGCTCCGTCGCTCAGCTTCCGGGTGCTGATCGTGGCGTCCCGGGCCGTGAGGATGCCGGTGAGAGCGGAAGCCTGCGCCTGAGCGTGAGCGACTTCCGTGCGCGCGTCGTCCGCCTGGGTGTGCTGCCACGCGGCGAGGCCACCGAGCGCGGCCGCGAGGGCGAGACACGCGGCCAAGGCCAGGCGCAGGGCCCGCTGACGGACCGGAACCGTCCCGGGGAGACGTTCCTGACGTGTGTGGGCGACCCGGTCGAGGATGTGTCGGCGCAGTTCGGGGGAGGGGGTCGCGTCCTGGTCCGAGGCGAGTCGCAGGGTGACCGCGGACAGCTCGGCCACCTCCTCCCGGCATGCGGCACACCCGGCCAGGTGGTTCTCGAAGGAGGCCTCCTCCGCCGCCGGGAGGGCGTGCAGCACGTACGCGCCCACGGACTGGTGCGGGTCTTCGGCGGCGTTCATGACCTGGCCTCCAGACATGTACGGAGCCGGCGCAGTCCGGAGCGCATCCTGGACTTCACGGTCCCCGCGGGAGTGGCCAGACAGGCGGCCACCTCCAGATAGGTCATGCCCTGGTAGTAGGCGAGCACCAGCGGCACGCGCTGATGCCGCTCGAGGGCGGCGAGACAGCGGCGGACGCGATGATGATCCTCGTGCCGCTCCACGGCCTCGGCCACCTCGTCGAAGGGGCGGTCCTCCGCGAGCAGCGCGCTGCGCCGCTCGCGTGCTCTGCTGGCCTGGACGTGCCGGACCCGGTCGACGGCCCGTCGGTGCGCGAGGGCGAGTACCCATGCCCGGGCACCACCGAGTTCGGGGCGGAAGCGGTCCGCGGTCCGCCAGATCTCCACCATCACGTCCTGCGTCACCTCCTCCGCCTGCGCCTCGTCCCGCAGTACACGGCAGATCAGGCCCTTGACCGGCGGCGCGAGGGTGTCGTAGACGTCGGCGAACGCGTCCTGGTCGCCCTCTGCCGCACGCTCGAGCCGGGCGTCCAGCCACTCCTCCGCCGGGGAGTGCCGTCGCGAACCGTGTCCGTCCTGGCCGGTCTTGGACATCGCTGGGGGAATCCGTCCGTCGCTTCCTTCGTCTGGCTCGACTCTCCGTCCCCGCGGCCTCCCTCGCAGCGCGGCAGGGCCGTTCGCCGACGGGGCGCACGCCGGTCGCCGCGCCGGGAGGGCCGCGCCGAACGGTGCCGTCACCGCCCGCCGTCGCGCACGGGGCGTACGTCGTCACCGTGTATTCGTAGCCACCCGGCCCCGCGTATGAGCAGGGGGCGCCGCGATGTCGCCGTACCCGGCCACGGGACCCGGCGCGGGGGGAGTCGGCCACGGTCCCACCCCCTCTCGAGAACTCATACCGGAAATTTATGGTGGTCTATCCTCATACATACCTTTCCTCGCTCCGAATACCTTGTGTTCCGCGCATCGTGAGCCTCGGAACGTACCGACAGTCTCGGCGCGAACTCCCGTGACACCGGCTCCCGTTGTGCACGTCCATCACGTTTTCGAGGGAGGTGAGTCCGATGACCACACGCATCAGCGCCCGGCGCCTGCTGGCCGGTGCGGCCGCGACGGGCCTGCTGGCCGGCGGGGCCGCACTGGGCATGTCCGGTACCGCCGCCGCGACTCCGGCACCGGCGTCCGCGCCTTCAGTGGTGACAGGTGACCACCATGGTCACCACGACCGCTGCGAGTGGAAGAAGGGCCACTGGGAGAAGAAGTGGGTTCCGGGGCACTGGGAGAAGAAGTGGGTCCACCACGACACCTGGCGCCACGGCCATCACCACCAGGAGTGGAAGGCCAAGTGGGTCTACGTTCCCGCCCACTGGGAGCACGTGTGGGTCAAGGGTCACTGGGACTGCCATCACCGCTGAGCCCTCCGCACGGGGAGTGAGGACGGACCGGGTGCGACCACACCGCTCCCGGTCCGTACCGTGCGCTTTCCGTCCCCGGTCCGCGTTTCGTCCCCGGTCCGCGCGCTGTGCCGGTGTCCGCTGACGGTCCGCACCGTGCCGGGTTCCGCTGACGGCGGCCCCGCCGGAAACGAGGTGGAACCCGGCGTTCCCGCTGGTTAGGCTCGCCCGATGACCACACGCACTTTCCGTATCACCGTTCGCGGAGTCTTCGACGGGCTCGGCGCCGACCAGCGCGCGGACCTTCTGGCCCGCGCGTCCGAGCACGACGTCCTCCAGGCGTCCTTCACCCCCGAGGGGCACCTCAGCTACGACCTGGCCGCCCGGCCGGCCTTCACCTTCCGCTTCCTGGACTCGGGAGAAGAGGAGGAGGACATCCTGGAGGCGGTCGAACGCGCCGAAACCGCCGCCACCGCCTGGCTGACCGAGCGGGGCTACGGCTTCAAGAGGCTCAGGTCCCAGGGTGAGGACCTCTCCCAGGCGCCCCTCGGCAAGCGACAGCGGCGGGCCATCGCCCAGAACATCCAGAACACCCCCTGACCCCTCGTACCTCCACGGCGACCCACGCTCCCGATATGCTTGAGTAGTCAAGGAGGTGTCAATGAGTACAGGGCTGGACGCGGCACTGCGCCTGGTCAGGGCGCAGGCCACCCTGGTGAAGCGGTTCGACGCGAGCCTCGGCGGGCTGCACGGGGTGAGCCTGGCCGATTTCACGATGCTGCTCCGTCTGTCCCAGGCCCCCGGCGACCGCATGCGCCGGGTGGACCTGGCCGAGGAGCTGGGGCTGACGGCCTCCGGTGTCACCCGGGGGCTCGTACCCCTCGAGCGCATCGGGCTGGTCAGGCGGGACGCCGACGCCCGTGACGCCAGGGTGGCGTACGCGGCGCTGACGGAGACCGGCCGGGAGCGGCTGGCGGAGATGCTCGTCACCGCCGAGCACGTCGCCGAGGAGATCTTCGCCGAGCCGCCGTGGACCGAGGAGGAGGCGGTTCAGCTCGCCGGGCTCCTCGGCCGCCTCGGCGGCACCGGCCTCGCCCGCCACGGGACCGGCGGCTCCTGAATCTCGCGCCGCCGCCGGGTTCGACCGGCCGCCCGCGGCCGCGAGGCGAGGGGCCGCCGGAGGGCGGCGCATCCGGTGACGCCTTGCCTGTCTCGTGACCACGGCGCACGCTGGTGGCATGGGAGCTCGCGAGGGCCCGACGCTCATCACGTCCGTTCAGCGGGCCTTCCGCCTGCTGGAGGCGGTGAGCGCGCACGAGAACGGCGCGCCCGCCAAGCAGCTGGCGCGCGAGACGGACCTGCCGCTGGCCACCGCCTATCACCTGCTGCGGACCCTGGTCCACGACGGATACATCCGCAAGCTCGACGACGGCGGATTCATCCTGGGCGACAAGATGCAGACGCTGCACACCCGGGGCCGCGGGCAGGCGCTGCTCAGCCGCGTCCGCCCCACTCTCGTGGCCCTGCGTGACGAACTCGCGTCCGCCGCCTATCTCACCTTCTACGAGGAGGGCGAGATCCGGGTCGCCGAGATCGTCGACGGCCCCCGGGCGCCCCGGGTCGACCTCTGGGTCGGATTCGAGGACGCGGGCCACGCCACCGCGCTGGGCAAGTCCGTCCTGCGAGAGATGGACGAGGAGACCCGCAACGACTACCTCGCCCGGCACACCCTGGCCGATCTCACGCCGCGCACCATCACCAGCCGGCCGGAACTGCTGCGGCGGCTGGCCTCCTCGCCCGTGGCCCCGGCCGTCACGGACCTGGAGGAGTACGCTCTGGGCACGGTCTGCGTCGCCGTTCCCGTCTACAGCGGCGACACGATCGGCTCGCTCGGGGTCTCGCTCCCCGCCGAACGGCTGCCGCGGCTCGAGGCCGTCCTGACCCGGCTGATCCCCACCGCGAATCGCGTGACGAGGGGCCTGTCGCTCACTATCTGAAATCCCGGTGCTTGTGGCGCCCGCCTCGAACGTCTTTCCTAGGTAAATCGGACATTTCAGGGACGAATCCAGGTGAGGACTGCGGACGAACATGAGTCAGGCCCGAGAGCACGGCAGCGAGCACTGGCGGAAACGGACGTTCAAGAACCGGAGCATCGGTTCCGGGTCGGCGGGCCGTAAGCGCGCCGCCCACCTCGCCTTCGGCACGCCCGTACTGCCCTTACTGATCGTCGGCGCCATCGTGCTGGTCGACCTGGCCGGCGGAGCCGGGATGGTCTGGCTGCCCCTGCTCGCCGCCGGCCCCGCGCTGGCGGCCACCACCAGCAGGCCGTACGGAGTCTTCTACGTCGGCCTCCTGGCCGCGGCGCTGAGTGTGATGCTCGGAATCCGGGACGGCGTCCCGGGTGACGAGCTCGCTGCCGTTGTGTCCGGGCTGGCGGCCGTCACCCTGGCGAGTGCCCTGGCCAGCGCGCTGCGCTGGCGTCGGGAGCGGGTCCTCGCCGCTGTCCGCTCGGTCGCCGAGGCCGCCCAGCACGCGCTCCTCGCACCCATACCGTCGAGCGTCGGACCGTTCCAGGTGGCCGTCCGCTACAGCGCCGCCGCGGCGGAGGCACGGATCGGCGGGGATCTCTACGCGCTGGTGCCCACGCCCTACGGGGTCCGAATGATCATCGGCGATGTCCGCGGCAAGGGGCTGCCGGCCGTGGGCACGGCCGCGCTCGTGCTCGGCGTCTTCCGGGAGGCCGCCTACGACGAGCCCGATCTCCTCACCGTCGTCGCCAGGATCGAGCGGAGTCTGGCGCGCAACCTGGGGTACGACGACTTCGTCACCGCCGTCGTCGCCGGGTACCCGGAGCCGGGCCGGCTGGAGGTCGTCAACTGCGGACACGCACCGCCGCTGCATGTGAGTGCGTCCGGAAGCGTCTCCTCGGTCGACCCGGTCCACCCCGCCCCGCCTCTCGGGCTGCGGGCCCTCACGGGGGAGACCCCGAGTCTTCAGGTGCTGCCTCTGGCCGACGGTGATCAGCTCCTGCTGTACACCGACGGGGTCACCGAGGCCCGCGACCACGGCCGCGAGTTCTACGGTCTCGCCGAAGGGCTGGCCCGGCATGTGTCCGACGAGCCGGCGTCCACCCTCGCCGCGCTCGAAGCCGAACTCCAGACCCACGTCGGCGGCCGCCTGCACGACGACGCGGCTCTGCTCCTGCTCCGCAAGCCCCTGGCGCCCGACCGGGCGCCCGAGGTCGCTACGGGCGGTGGCTCCGTCACTCTCCCCTCCCCGCCGCGACCGCCCGCGGCCGGCGCGGGTGTGGGCTGCGGCCAGACCGCGGAGTAGCCCTGCCGGAACGGTTCAGTGCCGGGCGAACTGGAGCCGGGTCGGCTGAACGGTGTCGGGTCGCACCGTGATCCCGCCGACGGTCAGGCGTTCACCGTAGATGTCGGTGATCCTGACCGTGCCCCCGCATCCGGCTCCGTCCTCGGCGAGGAAGTAGTTGTAGTCGGTACGGGGCAGCCGTCGCCATCCGCCAGCGGTGCGGAGTTCGAGCCGCGCCACCGGATTCCGGTGGCCGATCACTTGGATCGCGCACCACCAGCGGCTGGACCCTGTCTTGTACCGGACCGCGATCGTGTCGGAGGCGCCGGGGCTCAGCAGCTTCCACGTGACCGGGATCCGGCCGGCCGAAGGACTGGCGAGCTCGGCGAAGGCCTGAGCGCTGAGGTCGAGCTGCCCGGGGGCGCAGGGCAGGGGGCATTCGTTGGTGATCCGGACCGTGACGGACGCGCCGTCGGCCGCGCGGACAAGGACGTACGCTCCGCACGCCTTGGACGTCTCGTAGTCGGTGTGGTTCATCGCCGCGGTCATGACGTCGTCGCTCGGGCCGAACGAGCAGGCGCCGTCGCCGGTGCCCGCGTCGTACGTGGTGGCCACTCCCCGGTAGCCGACCCCGGGGCGAATCCGTCCCGCCAGAGATGCCCCCGTGGCCGCGGGACGGGAGGTGGCCGAGGCCGACGGCCGCGCCGGTGCGGTGCCGGCATCGGCCGCCGCGGACGGGGATGCCGTCGTACGCGGCGACCGGGTAGCCGTCGGCGACGCCGACCCGGCCCGTGCTCCCCGTTCAGGCGTCGCGGTCCCGGTGGAACCGGCGGCGGTCGCGTCCGCGGCGTGTCCCGCGTCCGCCTGGTGGCCGGGACGGAACGCCACGACCAGGCAGACGAGAGCGACCGCCGTGATCAGTGCCACCGCGGTGCCTATCAACAGCCTGAGCCGGTGCCTGCGGCGCCGCGCGGCCTGCCTCGTTTCCTTCATGCGTGTCCGTTCGGAGGATCGAGCCGATGGTGTGTCCGTCAGTGGCCGCTGGAGGCGAAAAGGTTGCCGCGCGATTCCCGTCGGTGCCGGGCCGGGGTGCCGCCGGAGAACGCGCACGGACCCGAGCGACGACCGTCCGCGTCAGCCCTGCGGCGCGTCATGTCTCCTACGGACGGCACGCCGATGAGGTCACGACCGCCGTATCCGGCGGACCGCCTTTCGGCCCAGGGCCCGGCCCGGCGCTTCGATCCAGCGATGGGTCACCACGGAAAGCGGCAACAGCACGGCGAAGAACGCCGCTTCGAGTACGAGATTGTCGCGCCGCCACCGGCCGATCGTGCTGTCGCTCACCGCCAGCAGCACCGGATGCACCAGGTAGACCGAGTAGCTGATCGTTCCCAGTCCCGTCAGCCGGCGCGGGAACCGGAGGCGGCGCAACGCCAGAGCGGCGCCGAAGGTGAGCATGGCCAGCAGGAAGGCCGTGATCCAGCCGCGCCGCGCGAAATGAGCCCCGTCGCCGTGCCCGTAGGCGCTCCCCACAGCGCAGATCAGCACGACGACGGCCGTGCGGGCCGCGTCCGGCCAGGTGCCCTCACCCCGTTCCGCCCGATGGACGGCGGTGCCGAGGAACATCACCGCGAGGATCACCAGGCCTTCCCAGAGGGGAACCGTGCCGTTGAACGGAACCAGGACCAGAGCCAGCACGCCCCCCGCCAGGCCTCCGAACACGCGAAGCGCGGACGACCCGGAACTCGCGCAGCAGATGGCGATCACCACGACCGTCGAGGCGAGTGCGACGAGCGGGCCGGAGCCCACCGCGGTGGACAGCGCGGACGCCGGTGGCACGACCCCTGCCGTCACACTCACGGCGGCCAGCACGCCCAGGACGACGGCGACGGTGGCGGGACGCCGGTGCAGGCGGACCGTGAAGAGGGCGACGACCAGCAGATAGAAGGCCATCTCGTACGAGAGCGTCCACAGGACGAGAACGACACTGGGCGTTCCCAGCAGTTCCTGGAGCAGGGTCACATGGGCGAAGGCCACGGTCGCGGGACTCCGCCCGGCGAAGCGAGCGTGCGGGTCCGCGATGCCCAGAACACCGAGGGCGATGACCGAGCCCACGACAGCGGCCCAGAGCGGGTAGATCCGGAAGAACCGTCCGACCCAGAAGGTCCGGACGCAGCCCCGGCGTTCGAGCGACGCGGGGATGACGTACCCGCTCACGAGGAAGAACACCATGACCCCGTACCGGCCGATGTTCACCTCGGGCATCAACTGCCCGCGGAGTTCCGCCATGAAGGCGTACGACGAGTGGTCGAACGCGACGAGGAGTGCGGCGATGCCGCGCAACGCGTCCAGCCAGCCCGCCCGCGACGGAGCGGCGGACCCGCCGGACACGAGGGGATGCGACGGAGCGGAGGGACGCTGCTCCAGCGGCGGAGGGACGGGGATCGCGGGTTCCATGGGGTTCCATACCTGGACCGAGTCCTGTGTGGTGAGGGGTTCGTGGGGACGGCCGTGAGGCGGGCATGCGCAGGGCATGCAGGGGACATGCACATGCGGAGGGCAGGCTGGGGACATGCGGAAGGAGGAGGCGGTCCGGCGGTCTGTCCGGGTTCGCGAGGCGTCGCTGTGCCCATCGAAGTGCGGCCGCGGGAGGGCGGAACAAGGGACACGCCCTGATGAGGCCGCTTTCGCCGGGATTGACTACGCGGTGATCAGCGGTTGCGCGTAGGGGGCGGGCCGCGGTCGTCCTCGGCATGGCGAGGACGACCGCGACGACCGGTTCCCGGCGTGATCGTCTGCCGTCTTCCGGGTGCCTGCGACTCCCGGAGTACTTCGGCCGGTCGGGCCGCGAAGCCCGACCGCGGAGGGGACGGCTAGTCGCTGTGCGGCGCGGAGGGCTTCACCGGGACGCAGGGCTTGATCGCGCCCTTGGTCGTGTACGCCGTGACCCTGTGCGGCCGGGCGGAGCCGCTGAGGTTCACGAAGACCAGCGCGTTGCCCGGGTGCAGGGTCATCTCCCGGTTCCATCCCTTGTTCTTCGCAGGGGCTCCCGGCCTTCGGGCCGGGCGGGAATGCGATCCTCGGTCTGGAGGCGCGAAGCGCCGGAGATCACTGCGCTTGTGTGGTGACGGTCATTCCGGGCGCTTCTGGTTCTCGATGTAGTCCTTGACGCTGCTCAGCGGTGCGCCGCCGCAGGACCCCGCGAAGTAGGACGGGGACCAGAACACCGAGCCGGTCTGGATCCGGTTGATCCGGCCGGTGTACTCCGCGCGCAGGTATCGGGAGCTGACGCCTTTGAGGCTGTTGACGAGTTTGGACAGGGCGATCTTTGGCGGGTAGTGCACGAGCAGGTGGACGTGATCGCCTTCGCCGTTGAACTCCCGCAGTTCCGCGCCGAAGCTCTCGCACACATCGCGCATGATCTCCTCGCAGCGCGTCAGCATCTCGCCGTTGAAGATCTCCCGCCGGTACTTCGTGACAAACACCAAGTGTGCGTGGAGGTTGAAAACGACATGATTTCCCCGTCGGACATCGGGATCTGGTTCCCACCGCGGTGACATACGCCAAGTGTAGGATCGAGTGGACTCGACCGGAGGGGGTGGGCTGGATGATCCGTGCATACAAGTTCCTGCTGCGGCCCACCGTCCGTCAGGCGCAAGCATTGTCGGAGATGCTGCGCGATCACTGCTCTCTCTACAACGGGGCCCTGCAGGAACGCCGTGACGCCTACCGGCACGTCTCGAGGAGCACCGTCCGGTACGGGATGCAGTCCGCGCAGCTCAAGGAGATCCGGGCGTTCGACCCTGAGCGCCAGGGCCGCTGGTCGTTCTCCTCGCAGCAGGCCACCTTGCGCCGTCTGGACAGGGCGTTCGCCGCGTTCTTCCGGCGGGTCAAGTCCGGCGGTACCCCGGGCTACCCGCGTTTTCGCGGGGTGAACTGGTTCGACACCGTGGACTTCCCCAAAGACGGGGACGGCTGCCGGTGGGACTCCACTCCGCATGACCCGGTCACCCGCGTCCGCCTCCAGGGCGTCGGGCATGTGAAGGTCAACCAGCACCGCGCCGTGAGAGGCACGGTCAACACCGTCTCCGTCAAGCGTGAGGGCCGCAAGTGGTTCGTGGTGCTCACCGTCGAACAGGAACAGCCAAAGCCGCTGCCATCGACCGGCAGCGTGGTCGGGATCGACTTGGGCATCGCGAACTTCCTCGCCGACTCCACCGGCGCCTTCGTGCCCAACCCGCGCCACGGCCGCCGTGCGGCCGCCAAGCTCCAGGCCGCGCAGCAGGCTCTGTCCCGGTTCCCGCGCTGCAAGGCCAAGGACCGCACTGCCAACCACCAGCGCGCGGTGGAGAAGGTCGCTCGGCAGCATGGCAAGGTCCGCCGCCAACGGCTGGACCACGCACACAAGACCGCGCTCGACCTGGTCCGCACATACGACTTCATCGCGCACGAAGACCTCAAGATCCGCAACATGAGCAGGGCCCCCGCAGCCAGACCCAAACCCGACCAGGCAGGCGCGTTCCTGCCCAACGGGGCCGCAGCCAAGGCCGGACTCAACAAGTCGATCAACGATGCCGGATGGGGGGTGTTCCTGACGATCCTGCACGCCAAGGCTGAAAGCGCCGGACGGGAAGTGATCGCAGTCGACCCCCGCAACACCTCCCGCACCTGCCCCGAATGCGGGCACACGGCCAAGGAGAACCGGCCCACACAGGAGAAGTTCCACTGCATCGCCTGCGGACATATTGCGCACGCGGACACGGTGGGAGCACTCAACGTTCTACGGGCCGGGCTGGTCCGTCGCAACGCCAACCCGGCGTAACGAGAAGCCCCCGGCTTCAGCCGGGGGAGGAGTCACTGAAGGGTGAGGATCGGGAACATGGAACATGGTCGCCCTGCCTGTCGACCCCCCCCAGACCACGGTGTCGTGCTCGCAGACGTGGCCGGGAGCGAGGACGGTCACGGTCACCTCGATGTCGTTCGGGCGCAGTGCCCGTGCCAGCTCGCGCTGGGCCCCGATGCCGATGTCCTGGTCCTTGACGGTGAGGGTGACAATGCCGTCGTCGTGGCGCTCCACCGCGTACGCCGCCGGGGCGGCCGGGGAACCGGGCGCGACCACCGCGGCGAGACCGGCGCACAGCCGACCGCGGCGACGGCGATCCGGCGCGGAGTGAGCAGGCGGCGCCCCGAGGCGCGTGTCTCGCCCCCGCGTTCCCGGGCCCCGGCCGACGTGGCCTCGTGCCCGGCGGGTTATCGCGGATCGAGGGAAGCGGCCGACGCGTTCCCGCGCAGCTCGATCTCCCGCTTCAGCTCATCGAGCAGCCGGTCCTCGAACCTCGGCCTCGAGCTCATGCCTCTCCCCTTTTCGCGTACAGCAGGGACGCGTTCGGTGTCCGCGCGTCCGAGACTCCGGGGGTAGGGGCGTTTCGGCATCCGCCGGAGAATTCAGCCGTCGTTCCGTGCCTGGCTGCCCGCCGGGCCGCGCGCGCCGACGGGGGATCCGGGAAGGAGCGCCGCCGCGATGAGTCCGATGACCCCGAGGACGGCGAGGGTGACCATGGCCGCGGCGTAGGAGCGGGTGGTGAATCCGGCCACGAGGATCGTGCCGGCGACCGCGGTGCCCAGCGAGGAGCCGAGGTTCGACACACTGCGGGACAGACCGGAGATCTCGCCCTGCCGGTCCTGGGGGAAGCTCGACTGGACGATGTTGACCGACGGGGTCAGCATCAGGCCGAGGCCCAGTCCGAGCAGGAGCAGACCGGGAGCGAAGGCCCAGGGGCTGGAGAAGCTGTTGACCATGGCGATCAGGACGACGACGCCCGCGATCGCGACGGCGAAGCCCGCGATGATCAGGGTGCGTTGGGGACGCCGCCGGGCGAGTCGTTCGGCGGCCAGGGAGGTGGCGAGCAGACCGAGCGTGGCGGCCGTGAAGATGACGCCGGTCGCGATGGCGTCGTAGCCGCGCACCACTTGGAGATAGGCGGCCACGGTGAACGACGAACCCATGAGCAACAGCCATTGGATGTTCTGGGTGATGAGCCCGAGGTTGGAGGCGCGGTTGCGGAACAGGCTGGTGGACAGCAGCGGTTCCTTGCCGGCCGACTCGCGGGCACGCACGAAGCGGAAGAACCACAGCAGCGTCAGCGCGCCGAGGACGAGCAGGCCGGTCATCAGCCAGAGGTTGTTGTCGGCGGCCAGGATGCCCATGACGATGAGGACCAGACCCGTCGCCGACAGCACGGCTCCGACGGTGTCGAACGGGCGGGTCGGATCCGGTGGCAGCGGGTCCTCGATGTGGCGGCTCAGCACGATGATCAGGGCGATGATCAGGGCCTGGAACACGAAGGCGGCCCGCCAGCTGAGCCACGAGGTGATGAGCCCGCCGATGAGCGGGCCCGCCGCCGCGCCGATGCCGCCCAGCGCCATGATGACTCCGAAGGCTCGGGCGCGGGAGGTCATGTCGTCGAAGAGGAGCGTCGTGAGGATGTAGACCGGCGGGATGAGCAGCGCGGTTCCGACGCCTTCGAGAATCGAGTTGCCGAGGATGAGAACGCCCAGGCCGGGGGAGACCGCACTCAGGAGCGCGCCGATCCCGTACACCGTCAGGCCGGCGAGGAAGCAGCGCTTGCGGCCGTAGCGGTCCGTCAGCTTGCCGCCGGGGATCATCAGCGCGGCCATGACGAGCAGGAAGATCGTGATCGCGACCTGCACGCCCTGCACGGTCGTGTCGAGGTCCTCGCTGATGTCGTTGATCATCACGTTCATGTTGGAACCGGCGAAGCTGCAGATGAACTGTGCGAGGGCGAGCGGAGCGAGAATCCTGCGCTGCGCCACCGACGGCGGTGTCGACGCGCCTGTGTCAGCCATCGCCATTCCTTATGACTGCCGGACGTGTGGTCTGGGTGTCGCTCTCCTACGCTCATAGACTGCGCCGAACGTCGACGGACCGCATGCGCACGACGGCAGACCGGTGGAATCCCGGTGGACCGTCCCGGCCGGCTCCGGGACTTCAGGACCAGTCCTGGGCACCCGGCGGGACACCCTTGGTTCTCCGATCTGCCGTCCGCGTGAGCACGCCGCTCACCCGTCCGGGTGGGCGCTACGGGCTCCTCACCGCCGCCGGGCGGTACCTCCGCTCCGGAAGGCGGGGTGGTCGCCGAGCCGGCGTACGTAGTCCTGGAGCCGGGGGAGTGAGCGCAGGGCGGCGCCGTCCGGGTCCAAACGGGTGAGGGCCACCCACACGTCCACGTCCCCCGCCGTCAGGGTCTCGCCCAGGACATAGGGCCGCCCGGCGAGTTGACAGTCCAACAACTCCAGGGCCGCGGAGAGCTCCGAGGGCTGGGCGGAAGGGGTGACATCGCGGTCCAGCAGGTCGCGGAGAGCCTCGATGTCCGCGGCGAGGTCCGGTGGACGCAGCGTCGACGGGCACCCCGCGCCGTGACCGGAGAGAAGCCCCGCGAGATCGCGGAGGATGTCGGGGGTGTGGTTGCTGACGATCCGTCCGCTCCACCGGTCGCACAGCGCGGGCGCCGTCAGCGGTCCGTCGTAGTGGTGCTCGGTGGCCTCGTAGGCGCGGCGCAGCGAGGCGAAGGCCTCAGGTGTCCCTGTGGGGTCCGCCAGGACCGTCGTGGCGACGGAGTCCTTCAGACCGAGCAGGTCGAGGGTGATCGCGATGCGCAGCGAGAGCGGACAACTCTCCGACAGATACAGCTCGTAGCGGTGCGGTGCGGGGTAGAAGCCGCCGGCCAGGCCGACACCGATCCGGCTGTCGACACGGTGGGGGAGGGCGGAGGGCGTCGCCACCTTGAGACGAAGCTCGGAGGGGAACGAAACCTGGTCACAAGGACGTGAGTTGGCCGTGCTGGAAGGACGCGAAGCTGTCTCAGGCATGACTCTCCCTTGGGGAACGAGGAAGCCACCGCCGCCTTGTGGGCACCAGCGGCCGAATGCGGAACGACTGCGCTCGTCGCACCGGTCCGGATCGAACGGACCGGCTACGGATCAGTAAGCGCTGGAGACACGCAACAGATCGATGTGCAGGCGCCTCGTCAAGCCGTTCCTGGGCATTCTCACCGGTCCCACTCCGGGGCTCGCGAGACGCGAGACCACGCTTGCCCCGCCACGCCGGCGGGACCCGGTCGTCACCCGGGGCACCCCGTCGCGGTGGAAGGGTTGCCTGTCAGCGAGCCGGGGCCGATGACCACAGGTGCGGGACGAACCCGCACCGTGGGCGCTGACAATCGTGACCGTCCACGCCAGTCTCGGTGCGCCCTGTGGCGCCGTCAAGAAGGCGTGGCACGCGGTCTCACCTGGTGGTCACCCGGATTGACATTCTTTTCGGGGCGGGCCTAACGTGCGGCCCACAAACGGGATGCCCCAGGGCCGGAGAGACGATGGTGACGGCGATGAACGCAGCTGACGGGACGGCCGCATGGCGGCGCCTCGGCCGCGTGGTGCTGTGCGCCGACCGCTCCGTCGACCTGCTGCGCGTCAACAGCGCACTGTGTACGGACATGTGTCGCACCCTCTGCCAAGGCTGACGGTTCCTCTTCCGAATCGCTGACGACCACCGCTGTGGCGGTGTGCCCTTTCTCCGTCCAGCCCCCGTTCCCTGTGCGCCCGTGCCCTCGTTTCGCGCCGAGCCGTTGAGGCTCCGCGTCACGCTGCCGCTCGCCGTGGTCCGGGGTGTCCGAATCCGCTGGAGCTCTCCATGAGTGAATCTCCAGGCATAGCTGTGTCCTCCGGATCAGCGCTGCCTGCCCAGGCCGTCCCCCGTCCCGACGTCCCCGCCTCGCCCAAGCCCCTGGCGGCGCAGCGGGTCCTTCCGCTCCGGCGCCCCGGCCGCTGGATCATCACGGCCGTCGTGCTCGTGCTGGTCGCCCAGATCGCTCACGGCCTGGTGACCAACCCCTTCTACCAGTGGGACCGTTTCCAGTACTGGTTCCTGCGTCCGACGATCCTCGACGGCCTGCTCATCACCCTCGAAGTCGCCGTCTACAGCGCGGTGTTGGGCTTGCTCGGCGGGATCCTGCTGGCGTTGGCCCGACTCTCCCCGAGCCCGGTGCTGCGCGCGGTGAGCTGGGTCTACACCTGGCTGTTCCGCTCGGTACCGCTCATCGTCGTCCTGCTGTTCCTCTACAACTTCAGCGCGCTGTACCGGACGTTGAGCGTCGGGGTGCCGTTCGGGCCGGCCTTCTTCACCTTCGACGAGTCCCGCCTGGCCACCGACATGGCCGTCGCCGTCATCGGACTGAGCCTGAACGAAGCGGCGTACGCCTCCGAAGTGGTGCGCGGCGGAATCCTCTCCGTCGACCAGGGTCAGCACGAGGCGGCCTCAGCCCTGGGCCTGCCGAAGCGGTACCAGTTCGCGAAGATCGTCTTTCCGCAGGCGCTGCGCTCCATCACCCCGAACTACGTCAACCAGTTGATCGGCCTGATCAAGGGAACCTCGCTCGTCTTCTACGTCTCCCTGCTGGACCTGTTCGGCTCCGTTCAGAGCATGGGCAGCACCTATCCCGGCGATATCGTGCCGCTGCTCCTGGTCGCCACCGCCTGGTACCTGATCCTGACGAGCGTCGTGTCCGTCGTCCAGTTCTACGTCGAGCGGTACTACTCGCGGGGCGCGCTGCGCACCCTGCCGCCGACCCCGTTGCAGAAGGTACGGAACGGTCTGCGCGACGTGCGGGCCCGGATCCGGAGGGAGACGGCGATATGACTGGCGAAGCGCGTCGGACGACAGTGAAGACCAGGACGGTACCGGAGGACCAGGCGCCGGAGACGGCTCCGCCGGCCGAGGCCATCGGAGCGCTCGAGATCCAGCCGGCCGCGGTGGAGGTGCACGACGTGCACAAGTGGTACGGCTCCCATCAGGTCCTGGACGGTGTGGAGTTGACCGTCCGGCCCGGAGAGGTCACGGTCATCCTCGGGCCGTCCGGATCCGGCAAGTCCACTCTCCTGAGGGTGATCAACCATCTGGAGAAGCCCGAGATCGGCCATGTCAGCCTGAACGGCGAGCTCATCGGCGTCCGCAGGCACGGTGAGCGGCTGAGGGAACTGAGCGAGCGGGTCATCCTGGGGCAGCGCAGCCGCATCGGCTTCGTCTTCCAGAACTTCAATCTCTTCCCGCACCTCACCGTGCTGGACAACGTGGCCGCGGCTCCGGTGGCCACCGGAAAACTGTCCAAGCCCGACGCCCAGGAGCTGGCCCGCGATCTGCTCGCCCGCGTGGGGCTGGGGGACAGGACCAGTGCCTATCCGCGGCAGTTGTCGGGCGGACAGCAGCAGCGCGTGGCCATCGCCCGCGCCCTCGCCCTGCGGCCGGGGGTCATCCTCTTCGACGAACCGACCTCGGCGCTGGACCCCGAACTGGTCGGCGAAGTACTCGCCGTCATCAAGGACCTTGCCAGGAGCGGCACCACCCTCGTCATCGTCACCCACGAGATCGGCTTCGCCCGCGAGATCGCCGACCGGGTCGTCTTCATGGACGGCGGGCGCGTCGTTGAACAGGGCCCGCCCTCACAGGTGTTGGACCACCCGCAGCAGGAGCGCACCAGGGACTTCCTGAGCAAGGTTCTCTGACCGGCGCGCCGACGGGCGCACAACGAGGCCCGTCGGTTCCAGCCTCCGACCGAAGCCGCCGGCGGCGAACGAGGACGCGTCGCTCGGCGCGGTCCTCCGAACTCGCCTTCAGCCGTGCGCCGTCACGCAGGGCCACCCGATTTCGCGGCCCGCCGGGACCGCGCCCCCACACCCTCACCGCACACACCCGACAAGGACAGCCATGCGTACGCTCCCCCTGAACAGCAGAATTCTTCGCGGCGTCACCGCCACCGCGGCCGTCGCCTCCCTCGCCGCCGGGCTCGCCGCATGCGGGGGTGACAGCGACGCCGCCACCCGGACCGAGGGCGCCTCGGCCGGATCGGTCACGGTCGGCGCGCTCTCCAACGGCGCGGCCAAGCAGACCGAGTTGAAGGTGTCCGAGGTGAAGTCGATCAGCGCCTTGCTGCCCAAGTCCGTCGCCAAGAGCGGCACACTGCGGATCGGCGTCGGAGCCCTGCCCGCGGGATTCGCGCCGCTGGCGTACGTGGGCGGGGACCAGAAGACACTCACCGGCGCCGAACCCGACCTCGGCAGGTTGGTGGCCGCGGTCCTCGGACTGAAGCCGGAGGTGAAGAACTCGACCTGGGAAAACCTGTTCGTCGGCATCGACAGCGGCAAGGTGGACGTCGCCTTCTCCAACGTCACCGACACCGAGGAGCGCAAGAAGAAGTACGAGTTCGCCTCCTACCGGCAGGACAACCTCGGCTTCGAGGTGCGCAAGAAGAGCACCTGGAACTTCGACGACGACTACCGGAACCTGGCCGGCAAGACCGTCGCGGTGAGCGCCGGCACCAACCAGGAGAAGATCCTCCTGGAGTGGAAGTCGAAGCTCGCCAAGGAGGGCAAGAAGCTCAACCTCAAGTACTACCAGGACAACAACGCCACCGCCCTGGCGCTGTCCAGTGGAAAGATCGACGTCTCGTTCGGCCCGAACCCCGGTATCGCTTACCACATCACCCAGACCGCGAAGACCCCCAACCCGACGCGCAACGCGGGCAAGTTCTCCGGCGCGGGTGAAACGCTCCAGGGTCTGATCGCGGCCACCGCGAAGAAGGACAGCGGGCTCGCCGCGCCACTCGCCGACGCGATCAACTACCTGATCAAGAACGGCCAGTACGGCAAGTGGCTGGCCGCCTGGAACCTCTCCAACGAGGCCGTCGACACCTCCCAGGTCAACCCGCCCGGCCTGCCGCTCGACAACTCCTGAACCACCGTCCACCTCAAGGGGCTCCGCCGCGCCGCGGCGGAGCCCCGGGGCGCGGCCGGCCGCGTTCCAGATACGGAGAACCGCACTGCCATGTCCACCAGCGTCCACCCCGCCCCCTCTCCGGCCCCGACCGCACCCCACATCCTGGACAACGCGGCCTGGGCCGCGCTGACCGGTCCGCACGCCCACCTCGCCGAGCGGGTCGGCCGGGCCGCCCGCTATCCGACGGACGTGTCCCCGTTCGCCGCTCTCGCCGACCCCGCCGATCCCCGTTCGTGGGACGACCTGGCCGAACTCGTCGGTCCGGGCGCGGTCACCCCGGTCACCGCGGTCCAGGTCGTCCCTGACGGCTGGACGACCGAACAGAGCGGCTACGGCGTCCAGATGATCGCCACCGCGCTGGACGCCGAGCCGGCGCCCGAAGCGGTACGGCTCGGTCTCGCCGACGTGCCCGAGATCCTCGATCTGATCGCCCTCACCCGGCCGGGCCCCTTCCTGCCCCGCACCGTCGAACTCGGCACCTACCTGGGCATCCGGGAGGGCGGCCGGCTGATCGCCCTGGCCGGCGAACGACTCCGCCCGCCGGGCTGGACCGAGATCAGCGCGGTGTGCACCCACCCCGACCACCGAGGCCGAGGCCTGGCCACACGACTGGTCCGCGCGGTCGCGGCTGGCATAACGGAACGCGGGGACATCCCCTTCCTCCACGCCGCCGCCGACAATACGAACGCGATCCGGCTCTACGAGTCGATCGGGTTCACCCCGCGCCGCCGCACCCGGTTCGTGCTCGTCCGCACCCCTGCTGGACAACAGGCTGTGCGAGCCGGGCAAGAAGGAGCCGGGCAGCAGGAAGAAAGGGCATAGCCGTGCGGTTGTCTCTGTTCGGGACCGCGTGGCGACCCGTCGGGGAGTCGCGAGGGCCGGGCGGACGACGGACCCCGGAGCGCCGGGCCGAAAGAGCGGAGGTGAGGCACATGCGTCCCGTGTCCCAACGCCGCGTGCCGAAGCCCCTCTCGCCCCGCCGCCTGAACCTGTACGGCCGACCGCACATCGATCTGGTGCGGGTCGCCGGCGCGCTCTGTCGCTCCTGACCTGTTGCCCTCGCAGCCGCGCCCGCTCGCCGGGGCGGGCTTTCTCGTACGGTCGATCAGGAAGGCACCTCCCGTGTCCTCGTCACCCACACCTCTGCACCTCGCCGTCGCCCTGGACGGCGCCGGATGGCACCCGGCCGCCTGGCGCGAGCCCGTGTCCCGCCCCCGCGAACTGCTGACCGCGGCCTACTGGACCGACCTGGTCACCGAGGCCGAGCACGGACTGCTCGACTTCGTCACCATCGAGGACGCGCTCGGCCTCCAGTCCTCGTCGCCCACCGAACCGGACGGCCGCACCGACCAGGTCCGCGGCCGCCTGGATGCCGTCCTCATCGCCGCGCGCATCGCGCCACGGACCCGCCACATAGGCGTGGTACCGACCGTGGTGGCGACACACACGGAGCCGTTCCACATCTCCAAGGCGATCGCCACCCTCGACTATGTGAGCACCGGCCGCGCGGGCCTGCGTGTACAGATCACGGCACGCCAGAACGAGGCCGCGCACTTCGGGCGCCGCACGTTCCCGCCGTTCCGCTTCGAGGACTACAACACTCCCGCGGCGCAAGAAGTCGTGGCCGATGTCTTCGACGAAGCCGCCGACTACGTCGAGGTCGTACGCCGGCTCTGGGACAGCTGGGAGGACGACGCGGAGATCCGGGACATCGCCACCGGCCGCTTCGTCGACCGCGACAAGCTGCACTACATCGACTTCGAGGGCAGGCACTTCAGCGTCAAGGGCCCCTCGATCACCCCCCGGCCGCCCCAGGGCCAGCCGGTCGTCACCGCCCTGGCTCACGCGGCGGTCCCGTACCGACTGGTGGCCAGGTCCGCCGACGTCGGCTACGTCACCCCGCACGACGCACGCCAGGCCCGTGCCGTCGTCGACGAGATCCGCGCCGAACAGAGCGCGGCCGGCCGGGCCGACGACACCGTGCACGTCTTCGGAGACCTCGTGGTCTTCCTGGACGACGACCCCCGGGCCGCCGAGGCCCGCCGGGAGCGACTGGACGCACTGGCGGGCCGGCCGTACACCAGCGACGCCCGCGTCTTCACCGGGACACCCTCCCAGCTCGCCGATCTCCTCCAGGAACTGGCCGCCGAGGGGCTCTCCGGCTTCCGCCTGCGACCGGCCGTCGTGGGACACGACCTCCCCGCGATCACCCGCGGCCTCGTGCCCGAACTCCAGCGCCGGGGCGTCTTCCGGCACGCCTACGAGGCCGACACCCTGCGTGGGCTGCTCGGCCTCACCCGTCCCGCGAACCGCTTCTCCCCCAAGCTCTCCGAGCAGGGGACAGCCCCAGCCACGACCGCCTGAGCCGGAAGGACCCCCGACCATGAGCAAGCCGCTCAAGCAGATCCACCTCGCGGCGCACTTCCCCGGCGTCAACAACACCACCGTGTGGAGCGACCCCGAGGCCGGCAGCCACATCGAGTTCAGCTCCTTCGCGCACTTCGCGCGGACCGCCGAGCGCGCCAAGTTCGACTTCCTGTTCCTCGCCGAAGGCCTGCGCCTGCGCGAACAGGGGGGAAAGATCTACGACTTGGACGTCGTGGGACGCCCGGACACCTTCACCGTCCTTGCCGCGCTGGCCGCCGTCACCGAGCACCTCGGCCTCACCGGCACCATCAACTCCACCTTCAACGAGCCCTACGAGGTGGCCCGCCAGTTCGCCAGCCTCGATCACCTCTCCGGCGGACGCGCCGCCTGGAACGTCGTCACCTCCTGGGACGCCTTCACCGGCGAGAACTTCCGCCGCGGCGGCTTCCTGCCCCAGGAAGAGCGCTACTCCCGGGCCAAGGAGTTCCTGACCACGGCGAACGAACTCTTCGACTCCTGGCGCGGGGACGAGATCGTGGCCGACCAGGAGACCGGCACCTTCCTGAACGACGCCAAGGCCGGAGCCTTCGTCCACCAGGGACAACACTTCGACATCGAGGGCCAGTTCAACGTCCCCCGTTCCCCGCAGGGCCGCCCGGTGATCTTCCAGGCCGGCGACTCCGAGGAAGGGCGCGAGTTCGCCGCCGCCGGTGCCGACGCCATCTTCAGCCGGTACGCCACCCTCAAGGAGGGCCAGGCCTTCTACGCGGACGTCAAGGGCCGCCTCGCCCGCTACGGCCGCCGCCACGACCAGCTGCTGATCCTGCCCGCCGCGACGTTCGTGCTCGGCGACACCGAAGCCGACGCCGAGGAGCGCGCCCGTGACGTGCGGCGCGCCCAGGTCAGCGGCGCCACCGCCATCAAGCACCTGGAGTTCGTCTGGAACCGCGACCTGTCCGCGTACGACCCGGACGGACCCCTGCCCGACATCGATCCGGACCTCGGCGAACACACCATCGCCCGCGGCCGCGCCCAGGTCCGGATGTACCGCGACCCGCTGGCCACCGCCCGCGCATGGCGGGAGCGGGCGGCCGCCAACAACTGGTCCATCCGCGACCTCGTCATCGAGACCGGCAACCGGCAGGCCTTCGTCGGCACTCCCGCCACCGTCGCCGAGACCATCGACGACTTCGTCCAGGCCGACGCCTCGGACGGCTTCATCCTCGTCCCGCACATCACACCGGGTGGCCTGGACGCCTTCGCGGACACCGTCGTCCCGCTCCTCCAGGAACGCGGCGTCTACCGCACCGACTACGAGGGCAGCACCCTGCGCGACCACCTCGGCCTGGCCCACCCCGACGCCGAGGCGGCGGCCGACCGGGTGGCGTCATGAAGTTCCTGGCGATCACCCTGATCGTGCACGCCCCCCACCCGGTCACCGGCATCCAGAAACCGACCAACGACCGCTTCCGCGAGGTGATCGACAACGCGCTGCTCGCCGAGGAACTGGGCTTCGACGGCTTCGGGGTGGGCGAGCGGCACGAGCGCCCGTTCATATCGTCCTCGCCACCCGTCGTCCTCAGTCACCTCGCGGCGCTCACCTCGCGCATCCGCCTGTTCACCGCCGTCACCACACTCAGCCTCCTCGACCCCGTACGCGCCTACGAGGACTACGCGACCCTGGACCATCTGTCCGCGGGACGGCTGGAGTTGATCGTGGGGAAGGGGAACGGCTCCGCGCAGCGGGACCTGTTCCAGGTCACCACCGAGGACCAGTGGGACCGCAACGCCGAGAGCTACGACGTGTTCCGCCGGATCTGGCGCCAGGACAAGGTGACCGCCGCGACCCGCTTCCGTCCGGAACTCAGCGACGCGGAGGTGTGGCCCCGGCCGCTCCAGCAACCCATCCGGATCTGGCACGGCAGTGCGACCAGCAAGGATTCGGTCGATCTCGCCGCCCGCCACGGCGACCCGCTCTTCTCCGCCAACGTCACCAACCCCATAGAGCCGTATGCCGAGTTGATCCGGCACTACCGTGAGCGCTGGGAGTACTACGGCCACGATCCTGCGGACATCGCGGTGGGCGCCGGGACGGCGGGCACGTACGTGGCCCGGACCACCCAAGAGGCGCTCACCGCCTACCGGCCGGTCTTCGAGGGAAACCTGGCGTTCCAGAAGCGACTCGGCCTCGAACCGGTGTTCAGCACGCTGGAGGACTTCGTGGAGCGCAGCTCGGCGCTGATCGGAAGTCCCGAGCAGATCATCGACAAGGTGCACCGCTATCACGAGCAGTTCGGGCACACCGTGCTCCATCTACAGGCCGACGCGGCAGGTTTGACAGAGCGTCAGCATCGCGACTCGCTCGAACTCTTCCAGTCCGCCGTCGCGCCGGTGCTGCGCCGCGAGATTCCCGACCCGCCGTTCGCGTGGGGGCCGGTCCTCGCACCGTCCACGCCGGCAGCCGCGCCCGTTCCCGCGCGCGTGCCCGAGTCCGCCGACCGCTGAGGAGCCTGCCGCCCATGTCCGACATCCCTCTCGGCGTTCTCGACCTGGTCCCGATCTCGTCCGGTTCCACCGCCGCCGAAGCGCTGCGCAACTCCATCGAGCTGGCCCGGCGGGCCGAGTGCCTCGGGTACGCCCGGTACTGGTTCGCCGAACACCATCTCAACCCGGGCGTGGCCGGAACCTCGCCCGCGGTACTCCTCGCCCTGACCGCCTCCGCGACCTCGACCATCCGGCTGGGCTCCGGAGCCGTACAACTCGGCCACCGCACCGCCCTGTCCACGGTCGAGGAGTTCGGCCTGATCGACGCGCTGCACCCAGGGCGCCTCGACCTGGGCCTCGGACGCTCCGGCGGCCGACCGTCCGGCAGGCCCTCCGCCCCGCTGTCGACCATGACCCCCGTCATCGACGGCCGCGCCCCGAACGGCCTCCGCATTCCGCCCCGGTTCTCCTTCGAACACCTTCTCGGCTCACCACGGGTCGCCCTGCAACGCACCCTCCTCCAGCAGCCGAACGCCGAGTCGCAGGACTACGGCGAGCAGATCGACGACATCCTCGCCCTGCTCGCGGGCACCTACCGTTCCGCCGACGGCATCGGGGCGCGGGCCGTCCCGGGCGAGGGCGCTGACCTGGAACTCTGGATCCTGGGCAGCAGCGGCGGACAGAGCGCGGAGGTCGCCGGCCGCGGCGGACTCCGGTTCGCGGCGAACTACCACGTCAGTCCGGCCACGGTCCTGGAGGCGGTGGACGGGTACCGCGCCGCCTTCCAGCCCTCCGACGTCCTCGACAAGCCGTACGTCAGCGTGTCCGCCGACGTCGTGGTCGCCGAGGACGACGAGACCGCCCGCGAACTCGCGAAGGGATACGGCCTCTGGGTCCGCAGCATCCGTACGGCCGAGGGGGCCATCGAATTCCCCGCTCCGGACGAGGCACGCGCCCACGCCTGGTCGGACGCCGACCGGACTCTGGTCCAGGACCGCCTCGACACGCAGTTCGTCGGTTCCCCGGGACGGGTGGCCGACCACTTGGCGCAGCTCCAGGAGGCCACCGGGGCGGACGAGTTGCTGATCACGACGATCACCCACAGACACGCGGACCGGGTGCGGTCGTACGAGCTGCTGGCTGAGGAATGGCGTAGGCGTTGAGCGGGAGTGGGAGCCGGAGCCGGAGCGAATGCGGGTGTCCGCGGCGACGTGTTCGGGCTGCTCCCGGGCGTCCGGCACCCGGCAGGTGACGGAACACATCTTTCCCGGAACCCCGTGGCCTTCCGGAACCCGGTGGCCTTCCGGAACCCGGTGGCCTTCCGGAACCCGGTGGCCCTGCGGAACCCGGTGAGCCCCCGGCATCGACCGGTCGGGCGGCGGAACCCCGCCGCCCGACCGGCGGCGCGGTCAGTGCTGCCCGGGGCGCAACGCCGTCCGGCCCGCCTTCCACGAGTTCGCGCTGAGGCCGAGCAGGGCCAGGGCATACCGCACGACGCTGCCCGGTTCTTCCCCGCCTTCTCCGCTCTCGCGCCGCGGGCACCCGGACCGCGCTCCCCGCGTGAGCGATGAGTTCGGCCGGAGGAACAGGTCTGTACTGGTATGACGCACATCATCGCTGACATCTCGGTCTCCCTGGACGGCTTCGTCACCGGGCCGGACCCGGGCGCGGACAACGGTCTGGGCACCGGCGGCGAGGCCCTGCACACCTGGGCGTTCTCCGACGACCCCGACGACCGCCGGGTCCTGCGCGAGGGGACGGTCCGCTCGGGGGCCGTCGTCCTCGGCCGCAGGCTCTTCGACCTGGTCGACGGACCGAACGGCTGGGACGACCAGGTCGGCTACGGCGCCCGCGAGGTCGGCAAGCCCGCGTTCGTCGTCGTGACGAGCGCGCCGCCGAAGTCGGTGCGGCTCGACGCCCTCGACTGGACGTTCGTCACCACCGGCCTCTCCGACGCCGTCACCACCGCGCGTGAGCGTGCCGAGGCGGCGTCGTCGGACAGCGGCAACGACCTCGACGTCGTCCTCATGGGCGGCGGCGCCACGATCGGCTCGGCGTTCGACGCCGGTCTGGTCGACGTACTGTCTCTGCATCTCGCACCCGTCGTGCTGGGCGCCGGAACACCCCTGTTCACCGGCGGACCACCGCGCACCCTGGTGCAGCGGAGCGTGACGTCGACATCGACCGCGACACACCTGACGTACGACGTTCTCTGACGACGTCGTGGTGGAACCGCGCATCGGATGATCAGCGCATGTGATGGGGCAGAACCGTCCGCTCCCAAAACGTGGCGCTCTGTGAGCGTGAGTCCGTACGCGGTGAGGCAGGATCCCGTCATGACGACCACTGATCCTGGCTTGCTGACTGCACTGGACACGTTGACGTCGGCCGCGGAGGCCGCACCGCCCGGGACGGTGGCCGTATGGGCGGACATCTGGGCTGTCGCCGTCCGGGGGCTCGAGGCGGCGCTGGACGCGGATGTCCGGGCGTTCGCCGCCGGCGGTATGGAGCTTTCCCGGCTCCCCGCGGCTGATCAGTTCATCGAGACAGCGAGGGCTCAGGCTTCGGTGCTCGCCGACCTGGCCAGCCTGGCGACGGAGGAGGAGATCGAGGGAACGTGGGGTGTCCGCGTTCCCGCCGTGCCGGCGGTCCCCGGAGGCGTGGCGGATTCCGGGGACGGGCAGCTCCACTGCGTGTTCCACCTCTTCCAGGCCGCTGAAGCCGTCCTCACCGACGATCACGGCGCTCCGGCCACCCGAGGGGAGCTGGTCGCCGACGGCACCCACTATCTGGACCTTGCCCGCCATTACCTCGAACTGATGGCAGCCAGGACCGCGTGAGCCCGGCGTGAGCCAGGATTCCCGCGCCGAGGCCTGACAGGACGGTCGGGCGCACGGGTCCTTGCTACCCGCGCACCCTGTCGATCGGCCCACCCAGCACCTCCGGGTCGGGGTGGGCGCCCGTCCGGAACGGGCGGCTGTCCACGGCCGGGCGAGAGCAGTCCCGAAACCTCGGAGGTGGTCTGCGAGGACGACGGGCACGAGGACAGCGCTGACCAGCGAGCGCCGAGCGACCAAGTCCTCGATGAGCAGAGAGGACACGACAAGTGGTGATCTTCCCCACCCCCGTCCTCGGGCCCCAGCGTGCAGGCGGCCGGCACTGATCCATCGTGCCTGGGACGGTGCCTCAGCTCAGGTCTGCGGTGGTGTCTGATCCTGAGCTGACACCGCATAGCCGGGTACAGAGGGCCATCGAACCGTCAGCACCACTGATTCCTCCTCCGCCAACCAGGAGTGATCGACTCCGTGCCCCCATACGACGTAGTCACCCTGTTGTTCCAGAAGGACGCTGCGTCCAGGGAGTTCGACGCGAAATCGCCCACTGATGAGTACGAGGAGGGCTGTGCGTTCCTCACCCTTCACCCATTGCTGCCGCTCGTCGCCGGGAGGGTGGACACCCCACTTGATCTCCACAGCCTCGCAGTGACGCGGATCCGCAACGTCCTTGAAGTGCCCCAGGAGCCAGCCCCGGTCCAATGCCGCATCTTTGCCTGCGTTGCCAACATACACGGTCTTGTTCACGCGGCAGGAGGCTAGCAGTTGCCGTCATGCGCATCACGAGCCTGCCTGCCCCACGACCAACGAACGAGTCGAAGCGCGGCATTCCATACACACGGTTGCCAAACGCAATCACTGACGGCACAAGGGATGGGAGCGAGGGACGGTGGTGGCTTGAGCAAGATGGTTTGCGGCGCGGTGAATTCGGCTCTGGGACGCGCGTGCCGCCCGGCGTGCAGCAGCCCGCTGCCCGGGAACACGGCTTCCAGGGACAGCAGCCGGTGAAAGGCCGCTGCTGTTCAGTCCAGCCGGGGCGGTTCAGCCCAGCCCCGGCAGGCTCCGCAGCTCGCTGATCCTCAGGAGTCGTGCGAGCACCACGAAGAGAAGGAGCATCGTGACGCCTCCGGCGGCCAGGCCGAGAGCGGGTGCCCATGTGGTCGATGTGACGGTGGTGGCGCAGGTGCGGGCTACGAACCAGCCCAGCGTTCCGGCCGCGAGCGCGGAGGCTGTCAGCTTGCCGTAGGTGCGGCACAGCCTCTTGCCGTCCAGTCGGCCTTCGAGGCGTCGTCGCAGCAGCAGCGCGGTGATGAGCAGGCCGATGGCGTAGGAGGCGGCATAGGCTCCGGCCAGGCCGGTGACGGCCCATCGCGGTGGCATCAGAAGGTGGCAGACGGTGGCCAGGGCTATGTCGGCCGTGCTGATCCATACGGCCATCCAGAACGGGGTTCTGGTGTCCTCGAAGGCGTAGAAGCCTCGTAGCAGCATGTACTGCGCGGAGAACGGGATCAGGCCGAGTCCGAAGGCCTGGAGCATCTGGCCGAGCGGGACGATCGAATCCTGATCCGCTGCGCCGTGGGCGAAGACCACCTGCGCCACCTGCGGGCCGAGGGCGACGAAGAAGAAGGCGGCGGGAACGATGACGACGCCGCTGATCCGCAGGGCCTGGGAGAGGTCGGCTCGCATGTCGTCCAGGCGGTGTTCGGCGACGGCCCGGCTCATCCGCGGCAGCAGGGCCGTGACCAGCGAGACGGTGATGACCGACTGCGGCAGCGACCAGATGGTCTGCGCGTAGGTATAGGCGGAGAAGCCCACACCGCCGCTGGGCAGTGCCGTGTCCGCAGCGTAGGCGTAGCGGGTCACGACCGTACCGGCCACGAGGTTGGTGAGGACGAACAGCAGGGTCCAGCGGGCTGCGCTGACGCTCTTGCCCAGGCCGGTGCCGCGCCAGTCGAAGCGTGGGCGGAAGCGGAAGCCGGCGGCCCGGGCGAAGGGGATCAGGGCCAGTGCCTGCATCGCCAGGGCGAGTGTGGTGACCGCTCCGAGCAGTGTGACCTGGGTCCGCGTGATGTCCTGGACCGTGTCCGGGACGGTCATCATGCCGAGGTATACGCCGAACATGGATGTCAGGACGATGTTGTTGAGGACGGGGGTCCACATCATGGCGCCGAACTTGTTCCGGGCGTTGAGCACTTGTCCCAGGATGCTGAACAGTCCGTAGAAGAAGATCTGCGGGAGCAGGAACCGGGCGAAGACCACCGTCAGTTGGAATGCCTCGTGGTTGGCCGGTGAGTCGCTCTGGTAGAGGCTGATGATCTGCGGTGCCGCCCACACGGCCAGCAGCGTGCCGACTCCCAGCACGGACATCGTGAGGGTGACCAGGCGCTGTTCGAAGGCGCGTCCGCCGTCCGCCTGCTCAAGTCTGGCTCTCACCAATTGCGGTACCAGTACGGAGTTCAGTGCGCCGCCGATCAGCAGGAAGTACAGGCTCGCGGGCACCACGTTGGCCTGGTTGTATGTCGTGGCAAGCAGCCCTGTCCCAAGTGCCCCGGCTTGCAGGACTGTTCGGATCAGTCCTGTGGCCCGGGACATCACCGTTCCCGCGGCCATCAGCATGGACGAGCGCATCAGGCCGCCCTCCGCCGCATCCGGCTTCGCGGCGGCGCGCCGCCCTCGCTTCCGCTTCCCCCGTGACCGCGTTTCCGCCGCGGCCCGCGTGCCCTCCACCATGTGCCTAATCTACGGCGTTGTGATCATCGTCCGTCCGCCATCAGCGGTTGGCACCGAACCGGGCCGGAAAACGCGGGGTCCCGCCCCAGCCTGAGGTGGTGGCGGGGCCGATGGAACTCGGTTGGGGCGATCGGCGAAGAAGAGGCGAACCACCTGAACGAGCCCAAGCCTTCGAGGCATTCAGTCGAGCGAAAGGAGCCCCGATGACCGTCAGACCGGACGCCGAGCCCGCCGGGGAGGATCGCGGGGGGAGCGACGCCCGAATGATCGAGCGGTCCCGGGACGAGCCTGAGCTGTTCGCCGCCCTCTTCGACCGGCACGCCGACGCCGTCCACCGATACACGGCACGGCGACTGGGCGCTGAGGTGGCAGAGGATCTGACGGCGGAGACGTTCACCACCGCCTTCCAGCAGCGTCACCGCTACGACCTCGCCCGGGACGATGCCCGCCCCTGGTTGTTGGGGATAGCGACGAACCTCATCAGTCGGCACCGAAGAGCCGAGGCGCGCCGCTTCAGAGCACTCGCCCGGCTGCCGGAGCCGGTCCAGGACGAGGAGCCGGTCGCAGACCGGGCGGTCGCCAGAGCCGGCGCCGCAGGGGTGCGCCGGGAGTTGGCGGCCGCACTGTCCGGGCTTTCCGCCCGGCACCGAGACGTCATTCTGCTGGTGGCGTGGGGCGGTCTCGACTACGAGCAAGCGGCCCAGGCGTTGGGCGTGCCCATCGGCACGGTCAGGTCACGGCTGAACCGGGCCCGAAGCAGACTGCGCGAAGCGCTGGGTGGCACCGATCCGACGGCTTTCCGGGAGGTAGAGGCTCATGCATGACACGCCAGAACTCGACCAGCTACGGGACTGGGACGCAGGAGCGTCTCCCCTCGATGAGATCACGCGTCATCGGATGCGCGCCCGCCTGGTCTCCGCCCTCCATGGCTCTGCCCCGGCCGTTCGACGCCGGCGTCCCTCGGTCCGCATCGCTCTGACCGGGGCGGTGGCCACCGCCGTCGTCGCCACGACCCTGGTCGTGCTCCGCGACGACACCGGCGCCGGAGCACCGGCGCCCGGGTCCTCGAGCAGTTCCCCGGCCTTGCGCAACGTGAGTGCCCAGACCGTGCTGCGGGGAGCCGCGGCGTTCTCTCGTGAGCGCGAGACGACGATCGCGCCACGCGACGACCAGTTCATCTACACCAGGACGATCACCAAGGACATCGAGCGCAAGACAGGGACGACGAGGACTTTCGTCGACGAGGACTGGCGGTCCGTGGACGGCTCGAAGCCGTCATGGGTCATGGAGGTCGGCAAGGGCTGGTGGGCGAAGCCGCGCAAGACGCAGCCGGGTGATCAGGCGCGGATCACGATGTGGCCCCCCCAGGACTGGGCCTCGCTCAAGAGTCTGTCGACCGATCCCCGCAAGCTCGTCCTTCAGCTGAGCGCCGGCGATCCCACACATCCGGGACGCGCGCTCGACTCACGCCAGGTGCGCGACCTCGAGGCCGATGAGTGGCCCTTCATCGAGAGGCGACTCGTCTCGCTGCTCATGCTGGTGTCGGTGACGCCGAAGGGTCTGCGGGCCGCGGCGTTCGAGGCGTTGGCCCTGGTGCCGGGAGTGAAGGTGTTGCCGAACCAGAAGGACGCCGCGGGCCGCCCCGGAATCGCGATCCAATACCTCAATCCGACCTCGCTCAAGGCCCAGCGCTCCATGGTTCTCGGCGGCTCGTCCTTCGTCCTCATCTTCGCTCCGAAGACGTACGAGTTCCTGGGGTACCGGGCCCCCTATCCCAAGGGCGACAAATTCTACGATCGGTTCACGTACCTCGACACCTGGGCCGTGACCGACCGGGCGAAGCAACGCCCCTGAGACGCCATTTCGCCTGGCGTGATCTTGCGGCGGTCTGGGGGGACTTCCCGTGCTACCTCCGGCGCCACATTGCCGACCAGGGCGGATCGTGGAGGTCGCCCGCCCCATCGTGAGGCGGGACGACACCGCCGTGGTGGACTTCGTCATCGACATGGAGGACTCAGCAGGACGGGTGGCGTCCGGGGATCGCCACGGGGGAGCGTTGCTTGCGGATCACGGAGCCCGCGCAAGAAACCTGTTTGGCGGCGCACGGCGACCACTGCTACGTTGCCGGAAGCCGTGCGAGAGAACGAGGAGGTGGTACCCGTGAACGCAGTTTCGACATGGGTGCTCCCCTCCGGGGTCACGGTCGGACGATAGGTCGTCCGGGAGCGCCGTTCCAGAGCCCTCCCGAAAGGCACGACCATGCACTTCACTTCCGAACAGCGCCTCGACGACGGCGTCCTCGAACGCGAGTTCACCCTCGGTGAGATCCCCGGCACCCTGTGGACGCCCGAATCCGCCGTACCGGCCCCGCTGATCCTGATGGCGCACAACAACGGCCTGCCCAAGGCGGAACCCCGGCTGGTGGCCCGGGCCCGGTACACCGCGGCGCGCGGCTACGCGGTGGCCACCATCGACGCCGCCGGGTGCGGTGACCGGCCCCGTTCCGCCGCCGACGAGCAGGCCCGCGCCGACCTCCGCCGGGCGATGCAGGCCGGCGAGCCGGTCGATGAGATCTTCGAGTCCTTCATCGGCCCGCTGGTCGAGAACGCGGTCCCGGAATGGCGGACCACCCTGGACGCCCTCCTTGAGTTGCCCGAGATCGGCGGCCCGGTCGGGTACTCCGGAGGCTGGACCGCCCTCGGCATTCGGCTGGCGGCGATCGAGCCGCGCATCGCCGCCGCCGGATTCTTCGCCGGGGGTTACGTGCCCCGCGCCCTACGCGAGGAGGCCCGGCAGGTCACCATTCCGCTGCTGTTCCTGCTGCAGTGGGACGACGAAGGCAACCCCCGGCAGCGGGCCCTGGACCTGTTCGACGCCTTCGGCAGCAAGGAGAAGACGCTGCACGCCAATCTGGGCGGGCACACCGGAACCCCGTGGTTCGAGCTCGAGGACGGGTGCCGGTTCCTGGACCGGCACCTGAAGTGAGGCCGGGCCGTCTGGCGGGCAGCAGACGGTAGGCGGTGTCGGCAAGGATGCCGCTCATCGAGGACAGGTCCCGGCCCTCCTCGATGAGCGGTGCCCGGCAGACGCCCGATCGCCCCGATCGCGGCGGTACCGGCCATCGGCGGTACCGCCGGTCGGGGCGGCGCAAGGCGTGAGCATGTGCCATCGAAGGGTGAATCGCTGAGCGCGGACAAGCCCGCGGCCGTCTCGGTCACCCGAGGTAGTTCGCGCGGCCCTCGTCGTCGAGTTCGAAGGCGCCTTCGGGGATGATGCAGAACTCATTGCCCTCGGGGTCCGCCATCACCAGGAACCCCCCGTCCTCGTACTGCTCCTGTCTGCGTCCGCCGAGCGTCTCCACCCGCTGCTGCTCGGCGGCGGGGTTGGGCGAGGTGATGTCGAAGTGCATACGGTTCTTGCCCGACTTGGGTTCGTCGGTCTGCTGGAAGCCCAGGCCGAGGCCGTTTTCTCGCCGAAGCCATACATACGGGCCCATGCGGCCCACGACCGGCCTGCCGAGCAACTCGGACCAGAACGCAGCGAGCCGCTCGGGGTCGTTGGCATCGACGATGAGGGCATTGACCTGCATGGGGGAGTCCGTCATGCCCCCGATCCTCTCAGGGGCGCAAGGCCGCTCAGAGAGCCAGGCGGGCCGCGAGGCCGTCGAGCACGCAGTCAAGGCCGAACGCGAACTCGACGTCGGGGTCGAGTTCCTCGGCTTCGAGGACGCGGCGGGCGAGCATCGGGTGTTCGCCCGCCGCGAGGACCTCGCTGATGTAGGGGCCGACGCTGCGCTGCCACTCCTCCTCGCTGAGCCCGGTGCGCTGCTCCGCGCGTCGAAGGGCCTGCTGGGAGGCGACCGAACCCAGCACGTACGCGTGCACGGTGACGAGAGCCTGCGAGGCCAGAGTGATGTCGGGCGTGAGCGCGACGGCGGCGCTCAGTGCGGCCTCGGAACGCCGCAACGAATTGGGGCCGAGCGCGGGCCTCCCGGCCAGTTCACCCGCCAACCAAGGATGCCGCAGCAGCGTCGCACGCAACGCGTGCGCGACCGCCCCCAGACCGGCTCGCCAGTCCTCGGCGGACTCGGGCAGCGGATCCTCGCCCTGTGCCGCGTCGACCATCAGGTCCACCAGCTCGTCGCGGTTGGTGATGTACCGGTAGAGCGAGGCAGTCCCGGAACCGAGATCACCCGCGACCCGCCGCATCGACACCGCCGCCAACCCCTCCGCGTCCGCGACGGCCAGCGCGGCGGCCACGTACTGGTCCACCCCGGGCGCGCGTCGACGCGGCTCGGGTCGCGGCCGGGTCCACACCGACGAGGGAACGGGTTCGGTCATCGGGCGGTTCCTTTCCTCGTTGACCCGCATCCTACCTTCTGGCTACGGTGTAGCCATGACGGAGACGATGTATCCAGAGGTGCCGGTGCCGGTGCTCGTGGTCGGAGGCGGCAGCGTCGGCCTGCTCACCGCGGCGCTGCTCGCCCATCACGGCGTCCCCGCCGTACTCGTCGAACGCCGGGCCGGGCCGTCGGTGCACCCACGTGCCACCGGTATCGGACCGCGCACCGTCGAGGTCCTCCGCGAACTCGGGCTCGACACGGCCGTCGACGCCGTCGCGGTCGACCTCCGGGGCGGCGCGGGCAAGGCGGTGGCGCGGACCGTCGTCGAGATGGGCGCGGGCGACGTCGTGACCGTGCCCATGCCGACCCCGTCCGCCGACGAACTGGACGTGACGCCGTTCAGGCTGCGCGGCGTCTGCGCCCAGGACCGGCTCGACGCCGTCGTGGCAGCCGACCTGGCACGCCGCGGAGCGGACCTGCGCTGGTCGACCCGCCTGGTCGGCATCGCGCAGGACGCCGACGGGGTCGACGTCGAACTGGAGGGTCCCGACGGCCGCTACACGCTGCGGTGCACGCGCGTGGTCGCCGCCGACGGCACGCACAGCGCCGTGCGGACCGCGCTCGGCGTGGGCACCTCCGGGCCGGGCGACCTGGGCAAGTCGATGATCAACATCCTGTTCCGCGCCGACCTCCGACCGCACCTGCGGGGAATGTCCTTCGCCACCTGCACGATCACCACACCGGAGGCGCCCGGACTGCTGGCCACCGTGGACGGCCAAACCGACTGGGTCTTCCATGTCGCCTGTGACGTCGACGGCGGCGAACGCCCCGAGGACTTCACGCACGAGCGTTGCGCCGCGGTCGTCCGGCTGGCGGTCGGCGATCCCGACCTCGACGTCGAGGTGCGCAGCGTGCTCTCGTGGCGTCCCCGGAGCGCAGCGGCCGAAAGTTTTGCCGTCGGCCGCGTGTTCCTCGTGGGCGACGCCGCGCACACCGTGTCCCCCCTGGGCGCGTTCGGCCTCAACACCGGGGTCGCCGACGCGCACAACCTGGCGTGGAAGCTCGCCGCCGTCCACCACGGCGAGGCCGGTGCCGGGCTGCTCGACACCTACGCGCACGAACGTGAACCGGTCGCCGCGGCGACGCTGGACCAGGCGATGCGCAGGCTCGCCGACCCGGCGCTGCACTGGGGACGCGGACCCGAGGCCGACGCTGCCAGGGCGGCGGCGGGGGTGTGGGCGGCGCCGGTCGTGCACCTCGGCCAGAGGTACGACTCGGCCGCCGTTGTCGACGCGCGGCCGGAACTCCCGTCCACGGTGGACCTGGTCCTGGACGGGTCGCCGGGGTCACGGGTGCCCCACGCGTGGATCGACGGAGTTTCCACGCTCGACCTGGTGGCGTCGCGGTGGACCCTGCTGGTGGGCGTCGCCGGCGAGTGCTGGCTCACCGCCGCGGCGGACGTCGGACTCCGCGCGCATCGCGTCGCGGTCCCGTGGCTCCCCGACGAAGGGGCCCTGCTCGTCCGCCCGGACGGGATCGTCGCGCTGCGCACCACGGTGTCGGCGACGGATCCGTCGCGGTTCCTCACCGAGGTCTTGGACCAGGTGCTGGCCAGGCCGGTCCCGGCGCCGAGCACCTGAACGGGGCGGTTCGACGAAGGCGCAAACGCACCGTGGGGTCGCGACCTCGCGGGAACGTGCCCGTGGGGTCGCAACCTGTCACGACAAGAAGGCCTACGCCCTTTGCCTGGCACAGTGACGGTCGCCTCTGTCCGCCTGCGGCTCCGTACGCGATGAGCTGCCCGCTCAGAGCGCGGAAGCGCCCTGGTAGTGATTCCGGAACTCGCTGAGAACGTGCTCGTCAGCGGTCCTGATGTCCCAGGACGAGCTGTCCACTTCGGTCAGGACGACCGCCAGCACGTCCCCGGCGAACCCGCAGGCCTCGGCGTCGATCAGTTGGACTCCAGGGGTTGTCAGGGAGAGCAGCGTCAGGGTGTCCATACCGTCGCCCGCGGACCGGCGCTCCAACTCCGCGGTGAGGTCCCACTTCTCGTCGCACTCGACACGCCACCGCAGCCGCAGGCCGAAGCTGCCAAGGCGAACCAGCAGTTCAGCCAGCGTCACATAGTGAGGTCCCTGCCAGGCAGGAAAGGTGAGTCCTTTCATCCCGGCTTCTGCTTCGGCTGTGTACCTCGACAAGTGATCCCCCTCGTTCGACATCGAACACTAGGCCGCCGGCCCCGGACACCTCCGTCGGACAGGCCCTGGTGCGCAGGTCGGGGCGGAGCGTCAGGCAGCCCGGCCCCTGGCAGAGCGTCACCGGGGCCGGGCTACGGCTGAGAACCCTGGACCGGGCAGCGGAGGTCAGGCCCTCAGCCTTCGCGTGCCGGGTTCGGTCCCAGCACGCGTCTTTCAGGGAAACGACGTCCGCCGTCGGCAGGCACGCCACGGGTCGGGGGCCTGCGGCACGCTGCCGGTCCGGAGCGCGTACTGATCTGGTGACCGGGCGGCCCGGCCGCGTGGGGCATGGGTGGCGCTGGGCCGCCCCAACGCCAACAGCCTTCCTGCTGTGCTCGCGGGGGCGTCTGCCGTTCCGGCTCGGTCTGTTCCTGGACTGGTCGTCGCCGCAGGGCTGATGCGTTACAGCGGGCCCGCCTGCCAATACCGTCTCCGTGAACTCCAGCACTGGCTACGCCATAATCCCCAACCACCCTTGCTCTGACGACCTGGTGCACGTTGCCCTGGCTCGGCGCCGGCAACTCGTCGGCGGAACGGTGGGAGTTGGGGCGCCGGGGGAGGAGCGGCGCAGGGAACGGTAGTTGGCCCGTGAGCGTTTGGTCGGCCCCGCTGTGTGGTGTTGTTGGCCCCCGACAGCGGAAGGGACCGACGGTGTCGGGTGTCAGTGGCCCCGCGTACGGTCTGCGCATGGATGATCAGCTGAACCCCACTCCCTCGGTCCACGACTTCGTGACGTGGGAGCCCCTGTTGCGGCTCCTGCGGGCGGAACATACGGAGCGCCTCGCCGGTCCGGATGGTCGCGTGGTGGGTCGTATCGGCCAGGGGGGATGGAGCGTGCCCCTGGAGCGACGGTTGCCGCCGCTGGGCCGAGCCGCCCAACTGGACGACATGCGGGACGAGTACGACGCCGTGGAGCGGGTGCGCGGTGCTCTGGTGAAGGACGGCATCGAGGCCGTTTCGTTCGCGGTGGGGATCGAGCCGACCGGGAGGACCCTGCTTCACCTGCTCAAGCCCAGTCCAGCCGTGGAGTCCGGCATCGGTCCGCATCCGGGGGCGCTTGTCCTGGTCGAGGACTCGCTTCCCGAGCCCTGGCATCGCCTTCCCGATCCGGCGCCCGGGGTGGTGCCGGCGCCGTCTGCGGACCCGGCGGTGCTTGAGCAGACGCTCCGCGAACGGCTGCCCGACGCCGTCGGCGCCACGGAAGCCGAGATCGTCGCGGCGGAGTCGCGCCTGGGCATAGCCCTGCCCGACGAGCTCAAAGCGCTCTACCGGGTGACACGGGCGGATTGGGAGGACTGGCGCGGCGACTACGAGGTGGCGCAGCGCCATTCCGAGGCGGTCCGCTGCGAACTCTTCGGCCTGAAGGACGTGTATGTCGCCGAGGCGGCGACGCGCTACTGCCCCTGGCAGTTCGCGGCGATGGAAGCGGTCGACATGCGGCCGGACGCCGTCGTGCAGGGGCTGGTCGGCTCACCGGGCTGGATCGTCTTCGGCGACAACGGCGGCGGCGACCGGCTGGCCGTCGACCTGACGCCGGGCCCCCGCGGACACACCGGGCAGGTCATCATCCTCTCCCACGAGGAGAACGTCGGCGCCGCGCTCGTCGCCGACTCCCTCACCGACTTGATGCTGGACCGGCCCGGCGCGGAAGCCGGTAGCCAGCAGGTTCAGCGGCACCCGGCCGTGGCGTGGGTCAACACATCGAGCTTGCGGAGCATCGAGGAGGCCGTCCACCCCGGCCTGGAAGTTCTGTCCATCGGCGTGTGGGACGGTCCGGCGCTCAGCCTCGCGCCGCTGGTGGGGCTGCCGCGGCTGCGGACCCTCACCGCTTACCCCGGCACTCTCGCCGACGTACGGCAGATCGCCGAGCTGTCCGGGCTGGAATACCTGGAACTCGGGCCGCAGGACTGGCGCGTCCTCCTCGATGCCGAAGCCGTCCCGCGCAGCCTGTCGGCGGCCGGGCTCGAGGTACGCCACGACGAGGACCCCCTGGCGGTCGCGGACCTCGCCAACGAACTCCTCGCGCTCCGGGACCGGCCCCCGATCATCCGGACCGTCGTCGAAGGCGACCTCGGTCCCGTGGCGTAGGCGGCGAGGTCGCGCGGGTGACGCCGTCCAGGCCGGGGCCGCGAGGCCGCCCAGCACCCGCCGAACGTGTCGCACCAGAAGGCCCGGTGGGACATCCACCTCCAGAACGTGCTGGTGCGCCGGGCATACCAGCACTCCCCAGTTCACCGGGAGGCAGTCCCGTAGTCGAATAGACGAGGTTCATGCCGTTGTTGTCGGACGTCAGCCATAGGCTGTTGTCGGAAAACAAGGGGAGACGATGACTGACGACCGCAAGGCAATCGTTCCGGTGTGGACGCTGGCGACCGGTGATGTCCGGGTGCCCGCATTGGCCGGAGACGAGCCGATGACGGCTGAGCGCTTGGCTGAACTGCGCAGCGCGCTGGCCTGCCTGGCCGACGAGCCGATTGCCACGCTTGAGATACATCCGCTGCCCGACAAGCTCGACCGCGGCCGAGGTATCCCGCTCGATGCCGCGAGTCCTTTGGCGCAGCACCTGTCGCAGCTCATCACGCAATCGGCGCGAAGCTCCTCTGTGGCGGCCACGGCCACCGCTGCCGGCGAAGGCCTGTATCGCATGGTGGTTCCGGCGAAGGTTGCCGCGCAGCTCGGTCAGGGAATCGTTCGCCCGATGGCGTCGAAGGCGGCGGCCGGTGGCATCCACAGTGCACTCGTGAACTCGACGGGCATCGCCGCCCAGGCGACGTTCGTGCCGGTCGGTAAAGCGGCGGCAGCAGGCGCAGTCGGTGGAGCCGGTGCAACAGCCGGCGTCGCGGTCGCCGGCAGCGCGGCACTCACCGTGGCCGCGCCGCTCGTGCTCATGGCCGTGGCGGTGGGGGTGAGCGCGCATGCCGACCACAAGCGTCAGCAGGCTGTCGAGCACATCACGGAACTGCTGGAGCAACTGCTTGATGAGAAGCTCGATGACGAGCGCAGCGAACTCGACGGCTGCCGCGATGCCATCGACAAGGCCACCGCTATTCTGCTCGACCAGGGCAAGCTCGGTGTCTCGCTGGGACTGGACTCGGCAGTGCATGCCATCAGCAAGGCGCTGGCCGCCGCTGACCGCCGCCTTGTCCAGTGGCAGAGCGCACTCGACAAGCTGCCCGACGGCAAGGCCGTCGAGATCGGCACGCTGACCAAGTCGTTCCCCGGCGTCGACGACCACGGCGGCACGTTCCGCACCCACCTCGAACTCGCTGCCTTGGCCCTTGCGCTGAAGCGGCGGGTGATCGTTCTGCAGGCCGTCGAGCATGCCCAGAGCGACTCTGGCAACGTGTTCGAGAACTTCGTCCGCGCACTCAAGGCCGACCAGCAGCGCCTCGACGACATGGAGTCGGGCATCGCCGGTGTCCTGGAACGCCTGTCGGCGCTGGAGTTGGCGCGCCCGCAGGGTTTGCGGCCCGTCTTCACGACCGGTGAGGTCGATCGCCTGATGCGCGCGGCGAACCGGATTCACAAGCTGGGCGACGGCGTCGTGGTCAACAGCCGCACGACAGACGTGGCGATCGAGATGGCCCGCGACAAGGACGGCTCGGTGATCGTGTTCCCTGCGCTGCCCGCGTAGGCGCGGGGGCGCTCGCACTCCCTTGGTGAGTGGTGCGGGGTCGCCCGAACGTCGAACGCGCACACGAAGCTCCTGGCGGACACGGGTGATCTTGGCCGAGAACCCGTCCACCAGGAGCATCGTCGTGTGCAGGACTGTCCAACTCGCGGTCAGCGCCGTCGGCTTGGGAAGGGCTCAGCAGACAGCCGGGCCCGGCAGTGATCAGTCGGCAATGCAGCCGCCCGTCGTCGGACCGCCCGCCGGGAGCGTCACATCTGCGGATCGGGCTTCAGCAGTGCGAACGCCGCGCCGAAGGGGTCCGCGATCCAGGCGATCCGGCCGACCTCCGGGATGTCCGCCGCCGCCATGAGCACCGACCCGCCGTTGGACTGTGCCGCCGTAACCGTGGCGTCGACGTCCTCGGAGTGGAAGTACGGCACCCACCGGGGCTGCTCGACCCCGCCGCCGGCGCCCTCGCCGATCGGCGCGACCCCGCCGAAGGAGGCGTCCTGCTGGTCGCCGTCCTTGGTGCTCAGCACCCGGTACGTCATGCCGGGCGCCTGCATCTCCTGGCTGCGCCAGCCGAAGAGGCTCTGGTAGAAGCTGATGTCCGCGACGGGGTCGGGGACGTGCAGCTCCGCCCAGAGCAATGTGTTCGGGGCGGAGGCGATGTCCAGCCCGGCGGTCTTGCCGGGCTGCCAGAGCGCGAACTCGGCCCCCTGCGGGTCGGTGGCCTGTGCCAGCCAGCCCTCGCCCATGACGTCGGTGGGTTCCATCCGGACGGTGCCGCCGGCGGCCGTGACGGCAGAGACGGTGGCCTGGATGTCGTCGGCCTTGAAGTGGATCATCCAGGCGGAGCTCGCCCCGTCCTCGGTGAGCGGCCCGAGGGCGGCGACGGTCTTCCCGTCGACCTGGAAGAACCCGTACCCGCCCGCCTCGGGTCCGGCGGAGACGAATCGCCAGCCGAAGACGGCGCCGTAGAACGCGGCGGCCGCCTCGGTGTCGGGGCTGCCGAGGTCGAGCCAGTTGGGCGATCCGGTACTGAAGTCTGTACCGAGCATGAGGAGTCCTCCAGGACGTCGGTCGATCGGGCCGGGGGCAACGATGCCGACCCTGCCGGGAGCGGGCCGCCTGTGACCACCGGCGAGCCACCGGCTTCACTCATGCGGAGTAATCCGCGCGCTGGGTGGGGGCCGAGGGGACGCCCCCCTTCCGATCGCCTGGCTGGCCGGCTGGCTGTCGTCAGCGGCGGACCCGGGCCGGAACGGCGGTCACGTGGGCTCTCCGGGCGACGCGTAGTGACGCAAGTAGTCCCGCAACCGGGGCTCGAGCCCGGACCGGTCGTTCCCGTGCAGGGCATGCCAGAGACGGTTCTCGACCCAGAACCGATGGGCGAACTCCTCGAACGAAGGTGCACACCAGAGGATTGCCGCCCTTTGCTCCTCCGGATCGTCGAGATCGGTCTGCGTCTCCTCTCCGTCGCGCCGTGCCGCGTATTCGTGTTCGTAGTCGAGAGAGGAGTGCACCACGAATGCCTCTCCCGAAGGGCGCAGATAGAGGTACCAGATGACGCAGTCCTGTTGATCCCGCAGGAACCGCACGAGGAAGGACCCGGGCTCGACCGGGGAGGGCAGGGGTTCTGAGATGTCGGTCCAGCAAGAGGTCACCGAGACCTCGTCCAGTGAGTACTGGAGCTTGGAGTCGGTGTGGAAGGTGACGAAGTCCTGCGGCAGCGTCACGCCCTCGGCCGCCAGGACTTTGGCCAACCGGTCGAGTTTCGCGCTCTGTTCGGGAAGGGGCTCGCCGGTGCCGCCGAGCCATGGAAACGCGCCGGCGAACTGTGTGGAGTCGATCGGCGGCAGACTCTCGTACGGGTAGTACTCGTAAGTGTAGCGGCAGGCCCGGTATTCACCCAGGTCGGTCGCGCACCAGGCCGAGTCGAAGCCGACCGAGGACACGTCGGACCCTGATCGTTCAGCAGGCATCGGACCCCCATTGATCATCATGAGCTGAGTTGTTGGCGGCAGCATGCCACCGCCCACTGACAACCCACCCCCACTGACAACCCACCCCCAAGGCCGTTGCCTGAGGGCAGGTCCGTGCTGCGGCGATGTTGCCGGCCGAGCTCAGCCGGTGGACGCGAGCGCGGTCGTACGGCCTCCCAGCGCGGCGGAGAAGTGGTCCGTCACCTGCTCCAGGGCCTGGGCCGCGGCGGGTGCGATGGCCGGTGTGCCGTCGTCGCCGAGGGTGACATCCTTGTCGAGCGTGAACCAGCCGGGCACGATGTGCGACGCGCCCATGGAGCTCAGCACCGGACGCAACGCGTAGTCGATCGCGAGGACATGGGCCGTGCTGCCGCCCGTGGCGAGGGGCAGGACGGTCTTGCCGGCCAAGGCGTACTGCGGGAGCAGGTCGAGGAGCGACTTCAGCAGACCGGAGTAGGCCGCCTTGTACACGGGCGTGCCGATCACCACTCCGTCCGCCCGCTCGAACAGGGCCGTGGCCTCGACGATCGCCGGATGCCGGAAGTCGGCTCCGAGCAGCGCGTGGGCGGGGAGTGTACGGACCTCAAGCGGCGTCACCTCGTGGCCCTGGCGGCGTAGCCGGTCGTCCAGGTGGCGCAGGAGTCGTGTGGTGCGGGAGGTGGGGGAGGGGCTTCCGGAGACGGACACGATCGTGGCCATGGCGAACCTTCCGGGTCGAGACGCGGATGCGTGAAGTGGGCGGCTGGCGAAGGGAGAAGGGGAGGGCGAGCCGGTCGGCCCGGCGTCGTCGGCGGACGTCCGTGGGAGTTTCGCGGGAGGACCGGGCGACAGGTTGTCACCAGGCGCTGGACCGCACGGTGATCAGGGGCCGCAAGGTGTTGCGGAGTGTCTCGAGGAACGTGACGACCTCGGCCGCCACCGAGCGGTGCTGGAGGTCGTTGAGGACGTCGTGATGGGCGCCGTGGACGGCCGAAAGCCGGGCCAGGGGTGCCGACTTGGCCAGGCGGGCGAGCGCCTCGTGGTCGGCCAGCGGGTCGGAGTCGCCGACGAGCAGCAGCGTGGGCGGCAGGGCTTCGCCATGGTGGGCCGCGTCCAGGACGGCGTCCGGAACGGCGTCGTTGAGCGACCCGCGCCGCACCTGCGGATCCTGGGTGAGGATGCCTCGGTGGGCGGGGCACGAGGTGCGGATGTCGAGCTCGTGGTCCCAGGTGTCGGCGACGGCGCCGATCGAGGAGGACGGGCCGGGGAGGCCCGCGAGGACCAGGGCGTCGGGCTGCCGGCCTGCCGGGGTCTCCGTCCGGCCGAGCAGCGCGGCGAGCGAGGCGGCCCCCGAGTCCGCTCCGACGAGGACGAGCGGTCGCACGACACCGTCCTCGGACGCGGTGCCCTCGACCGCGGTGGCGAGTTCGGCGGCGAGGCCGGTCAGGGACGCGGCCGGGTCCTCGGCGTCGAGCGCCGGAGCGTCGATCACCCGGACGCGGTACGCGTCGGCGGCGAGTCGTCTGCCGAGACGCGCGTAGGTCGCCCGGGTCTCGCCGCGGCCCGGAACCACGAGGATCGTGCCGCGGATTCGGAGGCCTTCGGGCCCGTGATGGTCGCTGTACTGGGTCATCTCATACTCCTGCGGACGCGGGCCTGACGGATGCGGGCCTGCCGGATGCGGGGCTGGCGGGTGCGGGCTCGACGGATACGGGGCCGGCGGGGGCCGGTTCGGCCGTGTGCGCCGGCTTCCAGCCCAGGGCGGGTGCCACCTCGGTCGCGATGAGCTCGAGGGCACGGACGGCGGCGTCGTGGTCGGGGACGGCGGGGTTGAACTGGGTGATCAGGTCGGTCGCGACGGGCAGAACCTGCTCCTGTCGCAGGGCCTCGACGATCTCGTCGGGATGGCCGTAGAAGGTGTGGAAGCGGCGCAGCGCCTCGTCCGCGCCGAGGCCCTGGGGGAAGGCGCCGCTCTCCGCCATGCGCAGAGCCGCCCGGTGCACGTCGTCGCCGATCGTGCGGAGCGCCGTACGCCGGTCGTTGGCCGGGAAGACGAAGCGGGACAGGCCGATGCGCGGGCGGTGCGGCCGGTCCCAGGCCGCGAGGAAGGCGTCGGCCCAGGGGCGCTGCACCTCGTCGGTGGGGGCGTCGAATCCGTAGGCTGCCCGGTTGAGCAGCAGGTTCGATCCGCGGCTTGCGGCGTACGCGGCTCCCTGTGCGCTGAACACGCCCTGCCAGACGCGGCGGTCGAAGTCGCCGGGCCGAGGCTGGATACGGAAGTCGGGTGTGCCCACGTCACCCTGGGCCAGGGCCTGGCGCAGGACGTGGAGGTTCTCGCTGGTCAGCTCGCGCTTGCGGGCGGCGTCCTTGCCGAAGGCGGCGTACTCCAGGCCGCTCGATCCGCTGCCCACGCCGATCTCGACGCGGCCGCCGCTGAGGGTGTCGACGGTGGCGATGTCCTCGGCGAGACGGACCGGGTCCTCCAGCGGAAGGACGGTGACGGCGGTGCCCAGCCGGATGCGGGTGGTCCGGGCCGCGGCGTGGGCGAGGAAGGTCCAGGGCGAGGACAGACCGCCGCCCCCGAGGGCGACGTGGTGCTGGGCGACCCAGCCGACGTCGAAGCCGAGTTCGTCCGCCACGACGAACAGTTCCTGCGCGTTGCGGTAGGTGCGGGCGATGTCCTGGTCGCGTCCCTGGACATGGGTGAGGAAGCCGAGCCTGAAGCGTGGTCGTTCGCTCGTCATGGGGTGGTGGCCTTTCGGGGTCGGGCCCGCCGCGCCGGCCGGCGTCGGGGTGAGCCGGCCGGGCCGCGGTGGCCGCAGGGGCGAAGGCGTGCTCGACCGGTCGGTCGTGGCGGGATCCTCAGTCGTTCACGAGCTGGGGCTCGCGGGCGTGGCGGTTGGCCGGGACGGGCAGGCCGAGGTTGCCGCGCAGGGTGTCGGCCGCGTACTCGGTGCGGAACAGCCCGCGCTTCTGGAGGATCGGGACGACGCCGTCGACGAAGAGGTTCAGTTCGTCCTCGGTGCGGAAGGCGAGGTTGATGCCGTCGAAGGTACCGGCGTCGAACCACTTCTCGATGGTGTCGGCGACGGTCTCCGGTGCCCCGACGAAGGGCGAGCTGCGGAACTGATTGACGGACTCGGCCACTTGGCGCAGAGTCAGGTTCTCCGTCCGGGCCCGCTCGATGAGATGCGCCGCGCCGGTGCGGCCGCCCTTCTCCGCGAGGTGCGCGACGTCGGGGAACGGCGCGTCCAGGTCGTGCACGCTGAAGTCGTAGGCGCCGAAGGAGCGGCCGAGCAGGGCGAGATTGCGGCCGAAGTCGTTGTCCTCCTCGAAGATCTCCCGCTCGCGGCGCCTGGCGGCCTCGTCGGTGGCGGCGACGACCGGGCCCCCGTGGATGAAGATCTTGATGTGCTCGGGGTCGCGGCCGTAGGAGGCGGTGCGCTTCTTGATGTCGGCGTAGTACTCCTGGGCCTGCTGGAGGCTGCCGCCCGGCGCGTAGATGCCCTCGGCGACCTGTGCGGCGAGGTCGCGGCCCTCCTCGGATACCCCGGCCTGGAAGATGACCGGCTGGCCCTGCGGGGAGCGGGAGAGGTTGAGCGGGCCCGCCACCTTGAAGTGCTCGCCCGCGTGGTCGAGAGCGTGCAGCTTGGCCGGGTCGAGGAAGACGCCCCGGTCCACGTCGGCCGGGAAGGCGTCGTCCTCGTAGGAGTCCCACAGGCCGCGGGCGACCTGGACGAACTCCAGGGCGCGGCCGTAGCGGGTGGTGTAGTCGAGGTGTTCGTCGAGTCCGAAGTTCCTGGACGTGCCGGTGTCGAAGCTGGTGACGACGTTCCAGCCGGCCCGGCCGCCGCTGATGTGGTCGAGGGAGGCGAAGCGGCGGGCCAGGTTGAACGGCGAGTTGTACGTAGAGCTCGCCGTGCCGACCAGGCCGAGGTGCCGGGTGTGGGTGGCGACCGCGGACAACAGGGTCAGCGGTTCGAGGCGGTTGAGGTAGTGCGCCGGGTAGGTGTCGTTGATGAACTGGCTGTCGACGATGAACAGCGCGTCGAAGAGGGCGTGTTCGGCGGCCTTCGCCAGCCGGATGTAGTAGTCGATGTCGATGCTGGCGTTCTTCGCGACGCGCGGGTCCTTCCACAGCCCGTGCTGGCCGGGACCGCCGACGCCGTAGGGGTGCAGGGCGAGATGGATCGTGCGGGGCATGGCTTTGCTTCCTGTCTCTCGGGGGTTCAGGCGTTCAGGCGTTCAGGAGGGCGCGCAGGGCCGCGCGTTCGGCCCGGTCGGCCGGCGCGGAGTGCAGCGTGGGCGCGGAACGGATGAGCAGGCGCGTATAGGCGTGCCGGGGCCGGGCGATGACGTCGTGCGCCGTGCCCGTCTCGACCAGTTCGCCCTGGTACAGCACGGCCACACGGTCGGCGATCCCGGCGACGGAGCCGAGGTCGTGGGAGATGAAGACGAGGGCGACTCCGTCGTCGCGGAGTTCCTTGAGGATCTGCAGGATCTGGACGCGGTTGGCGGAGTCCAGGGCGCTGACCGGCTCGTCGAGGATGACGAGGCGAGGTTCGGTGACCAACGCCCGGGCCACCGCGACGCGTTGGCGCTGGCCGCCGGAGAGCTCACCTGGCAGCCGGTCGAGCAGGTCCTCGGAGAGCCGGACCCGGGAGAGGAACGCGCGGATCCGGGCGGCCGCCGTGTCGCGGGACTCGCCCCGGACGAGGAGCGGTTCGGCCAGGGAGGCCTCGACGGTGAGATCGGGGTCGAGGCTGCGCAGCGGGTCCTGGAAGACGTACTGGATCACACCGCGGCGGCGCAGGGTGCGCCACTGGCGTCCGCTGTACGCGCTGACGTCCTCGCCGTCGACGGTGACGGACCCGGCCGAGGCGCGCACCAGCCCGAGCACGGCCCGCGCAAGGGTGGACTTGCCCGAGCCCGTCTCGCCGATGATGCCGAGGGTCTCGCCCGGCGCGAGGCTCAGGGAGACGCCGTGCAGGGCGCGTCGGCGTCGCCGGCGCAGACCGTAGTGCACATCGAGGTCCTTGACCTCCAGGACCGGGCGCTCGGGCGCCTCCCGGGTCGCGGACTCCGGGTCCGTACCGGTGCTCGCGGTCTCGGTGCTCATGCGTCCTCCTCGGGCGCGAGGAACTTCTCCAGGCCGTACTGCTCGTGCTCGGCGATCAGCAGCCGGGTGTACTCGTGCCGCGGACGGTGGAGCACGTCGCGGGTCGGGCCCTGCTCGACCACCTCGCCCTGGCGCATGACGAGGACCTCGTCGCACAGCTGGGCGACGACGGCCAGGTCGTGGGAGACCACGAGGAGGGCCAGTCCGGTCCGCTCGCGCAGGTCCGCCAGCAGGTCGAGGATCTCGGCCTGGACGGTGACGTCGAGCGCGGTGGTGGCCTCGTCGGCGATGAGGATCCGTGGGCCGGCGGCGATCGCCGTGGCGATGAGGACTCGTTGGAGCATGCCGCCGGACAGTTCGTAGGGGTACTGGCCGTGCACGAGCTCCGGGTTGCGCAGATGGACGGCGCGCAGCAGGTCGATCGCCCGGAGGTGCGCCGCGCGGCGCTTCAGCCCCTTCTTGACCCGGAGGACCTCGGCGATCTGGGCGCCCACCCGGATCGACGGGTTCAGGTAGGACGCCGGATCCTGGAAGACCGCGCTGATCGTGGCGCCCCGCAGGTCCGTCCACCGGGCGGGGGACAGACCGGCGATGTCGGTGCCGTCGATCTCCACCGAGCCGCCGGTGATCTCGAAGTGAGGGGGCAGGATGCCCAGCGCGGCACGGCAGGTGAGGGTCTTGCCGCTGCCGGACTCGCCGACGATGCCGACGGTCCTGCCGGGCGTGAGCGTGAAGCTCACGCCGTGGACGATCTCCCGGCCGCCTGCCCGGTCGCCGATGCGGACGTCGCGTACGGCGAGCACCGGCGACGGCGGTTCGGCCGGCTGCCCGGGGTCGGGTTCGCCGAACTCCTCGGCCTCGGTGAGGAGTTTCTCGGACAGAGTGGCCATCACACACCTCCTGCGGGAGCGGGGCCGGCCTCGGCGCGGCGGTTGGCACGGGCCTTGCGGTTGTTGACCAGGGCGCGGCCCGCTTCGCCGGAGACGTCGCGGATCGCGTCGGCGAGGAGGTTGCAGGCCCAGACGGTGACCATGATCAGCAGGGCGGGGGCGAGCGGCGCCCACGGCTGGTGGCTGAGGTAGCCCAGATCCGAGGCGAGCAGGCCGCCCCACGTGGGCGCGGGGGGCTGGACCCCGATCCCGAGGAAGGTCAGGCTCGACACGATGACGAAGCCGACACCGATGGTTTGGGCGAGCGCGACCGCGATCGGCGGGAGCACCTTGGCCCAGACGTGGCGGCGTACGATCCAGCCGATCGAGGCACCGGAGACGATCGCGGCCTCCACGTACGGCGAGCGGGCCACGGCCAGGGTGGCCGCGCGGGCCACGCGGTAGAACAGCGGGGACACCAGCGCGCCCGTGACCAGCATCGCCTGCGTGAGACCGTTGCCGAGCAGCGCGATGACGGCGACGGCGAACAGCAGGAACGGCAGGGCGACGAGGGTGTCGGTGAGCCGGAGGGTGACCCATTCGAAGACCCGGCCGAGATAGACCGACAGGATGCCGGGGACGGCCCCGATGGCCAGGGCCGTGAGGGCGACCTCCAGGGCGCCGAGGATGCTGACGCGGGAGCCGTCGAGGAGCCGGCTCAGCACGTCACGGCCGAGGTAGTCGGTCCCCAGCCAGTGGCCTCCGGAGGCGGCGGCGAGCGTGTGGTCGCTGGTCGCCAGGGGGTTCTGGGGAGCGAGCAGCGGCCCGAACAGGGCGAGCAGGGCGATCGCGGCGAGGACGGCCACGGCGATCCGGCCGGTGGTGAGCGAGAGGACGCGGCGCACCATGGTCACACCCCCCGCTGAGAGGCCGGCGTGACGCGCGCCAGCACCAGGTTGACGATCAGGTTGAAGGCGACGACCAGGACGATCGACACCACGAGGACTCCCTGCACCGCCGGTACGTCCCCGGCCTGCGCGGAGTCGTTGGCGAACCGTCCGAAGCCCTGGAGCCCGAAGATCCATTCCGTGACGACGGAGGCGCCGACCAAGGCCGGGAACTTCAGGCCCAGCATGGCGAGCGCGGGCCCGAGGCCGTTGCGCAGCACATGGGCGAAGAAGATCCTGCGCGGACTGAGGCCGCGGACCACCGCGCCGGTCACGTAGTTCTCGCCGTAGGCCGCGACGAGGCTGCCGCGCAGTTGCCGGGCGACGTCGGCGACGACGTCGAAGCTCAGCGCGACGGCCGGGAGCGTGATGTGGGCGAGCCAGGGCCCGAACCCCTGCTCAGCCGGGACGTATCCGGCCGACGGGAACAGATGCAGTCCCACCGCGAAGACCGCGACCAGCACGATCCCGACGACGAAGGCCGGCATCACCGAGATAACCGTGACGAAGCCCGTGATCGCGCGGTCGACCCAGGTGGTGCGGCGCAGGGCCGCGACCGTGCCGAGGGCGAAGCCCGCGACCACGCCGATGAGCAGGGCGAAGGTCGCGACCGACAGGCTCACGCCCAGGCCGAGGCCGATGAGGGTGGAGATGTCGGCGCCGTTGGTCCAGCTCGCGCCGAGCTGTCCGTGCAGGACGCCGCCGAACCAGTCCCCGTACTGGACGAGGAAGGGACGGTCGAGGCCCCAGTGGGCCTCGACGCGGGCGACCGCTTCGGGTGTCGCCTCCTCGCCCAGCTGGATACGGGCCGGGCTGAGCCCGCTGAGCGACCGCAGCGCGAAGGTCACGGCGGTCGCGACCAGGAAGACGGGCACGAAAATGGCGACCGACCGGGCGAGGGTGGCCAGGACGCGGCCCAGCGTGTGCCGTGTCCTGGCCGCGGCGGCCGGGAGACGGACGTCGGGTGCGGCCGGTGCCTCCGTCGTCGTCATGGGTTGCCCCCTCTCTGTGAAGGACGGAGGTGTCAGTTGCCGCCGGCGATGGTCACGCCGGTCCAGTCGATGTGGGCGGGGTTCTTCGGCAGGTCGGAGATGGACTTGCTCTTGGCGATGAGGTTGGGCGAGGCGTACGTGAAGACCAGCGCCTTGCTCTTCAGGCCGGCCCGGGTCGCGGCCTGGAGGACCTTCGTGTAGTCCGGCGAGTCCAGCGGGGTCTGACGGACCTTGGCGATGGCCGCCTCGAAGCCGGCCGGCTCATAGGGCGAGCTGAGGTTGAGCGGGCCGTTCGGGCCGAAGTGCGCGGTGAGGGTCTGCGCCGCGGAGTCACGCCCCGTGGTGCCGTACAGCGAGAACGTCAGGTCCTTGGCGAAGAACGGAGTGGCCCAGTTCTTGTCGATCTTGATGGTGACGGTGATGCCGACCTTGGCCAACTGCGCCTGGACGATCTCGGCTTGGGGGTCCTCGGCCGGGATGACGAGGTTGAGCTTGATGTCGCCGGACTTGTAACCGGCCTCGCTCAGAAGCTTCTTCGCCTTCGCGGGGTCGTAGGCGTAGTCGTTCTCCGACTGCGGGTCGAAGGCGACATAGCCCTTGGGGAAGGGCTGGTTGGTCGCCGAGCCGTAGCCGAAGGTCAGCTTGTCGACGAACTCCTGACGGTTGACCGCGTAGCGGACCGCGTCGACGACCTTGTCGTTGTCGAACGGCGCCTTGTTGGTGTTGAGGCTGATGTTGGCGGCGTTGAAACCGGGCTGCACGAAGACGTCGAGTCCGGCCTTCTTGGCGGCGTCGGCCTGACTGGGCGCGATGTCGGCGAAGTTGTAGACGCCGGTCTGGAGACCGGAGACCACGGTGGAGGCGTCCGGGGCGGAGGTCAGCTCGACGTTGTCGATGTGGATGTTCTTGGCGTCCCAGTAGTCCGGGTTCTTCTTCAGCACGGCCTTGGTGCCGGGGACGAGCTGGGTGACGGTGAACGGGCCGGCGCCGACCGGGTTCTGGTCCAGCTTGCCGGGGGAGGCGGCCGCCTTGGGGCTGGCGATCTGCAGGACGCGCTCGCCGAGCAGTTGGGGGATCTGGTAGTCGACCTGGCTGAGGTGGATCACCGCGTCCAGGCCCTTGGCGTCCACCGACTTGATCGAGGTCAGGTCGCCGAAGAGAGCGGAGTTCTTCTGCTTCTTGGCCCGTTCGATGGCGGCCTTCACGGCGGCACCGTCGACCGGCGCACCGTCACTGAACTTCAGGTGGGGACGCAGATGGAAGGTGATCACATCACCCTTGCCGTTGTACTCCCAGCTCTTGGCCAGGTCCGGGACGGCCTTCCCGTCCTCGTCGGTGCGGGTCAACGAGGCGTACACCAGGGCGAGTTCGCGGAACTGCGCGCCGCTGCCGCCGACGACCGGGTCCCAGTGGGTGGGGAAGTAGGAGGAGGTCCACTTCAGCGCGGCGCCGGCGGCGGACGACGACGCCTCGTCGCCGCAGGCGCTCAGTGCGGGGACGAGCACGGTGGCCAGGGCGGTCCCGAGGGCGGCGGTGCGCAGCCGGCCGGGGCGCCGGGGAAAACGGAGGGCCGCTGCGGGGGTGCGGGGCGTGAGTCGTCCGGACATCAGTTTTCTTTCTGCGAGGGCTCCCGCCCGCGCCGGGGCAGCGGAGAGGGAGCAAGGGCGGCATGCCCCGCCGAAAGACGCCGCGCAGGCCGGGACGGGCATGCCTGCGTGGGCTTCGGTGCGCACGGGGGCATGCCGCGCTCAGGGCATGAGGCGGTGGCGGATCGCGGGGAGCGCCGGGAGGCGAAGGGAGCGGAAGCGACGAAACGCTGAGAGAGCGGCGCGCGATGACGAGGGCCGGGCGGCGGAACGGCGCGGGGCCGGTGCCGGCGGGAGGGACGTCAGGCGCCTGGGGGCCGCGGTTGGCGGGCGGTCAGCGACAGAGAGCGCTGCAGGTGCGCCGCAGGTCCACGTAGCGGCACACCACGCCGGGGTGCGTCGTGAGCATGGTGCACATCCTGGGGCCGGTTCTCAGCCGCTGTCAATGGACACCAATTGGTGTCTCATTGGGCGGGACGGGCCTGACCGCTGATCAGAAGCCTTTCAGGGCGCGGCGGGAGCGCCGCGGACGCCGGCCGGGTGCACCGCGGCCTCCTCCGGATCCAGCCACAGCGGGCCGTTGCCGGTCTCCACGCGGACGGCGGCCGCGGGAGGCCACGGGCCGTCGGTCAGCAGTTCGCGCTCCGGACCGGTCAGACTCCGGTAGAGCGCGAGTGCATCCGCGGGAGCGGGTCGCACGGGCGCCGACAGCAGCCCGGGGCTCAACTCGTCGAACGCCGCCGCGTACTCCTCGTAGGGCCGCCAGCCGGGTACGACGCGACGCCCCGCGGGCGCGCGGACCAGCAGCGTCGGCAGCGCGTAGCGGTACCCCCCGTCGGCGGTCTCCTTGGCGGCGCCGGGATGCGGTGACCCACCGCGCACCGACAGCACCTCGCGGACCGGCCGGCGCGCCTCGGCACGGTCGGCACGCACCGCCTCCAGTACGGCCGCCGACGCCGCGTCGGCGGCCAGCCGCTCATGGTCCAGGCCGGGCACGCCCCGTACCGCGGACAGTGCGAGCACGGAGGTGTCCGCGGGCTCCCCGAGCACGAAGACGCTCTCCCGCAGCCGCCGAAGCACCCGTTCGGCGACCTCGCCGCCCTGCCGTTCGGCGGCCTTGGCGACCAGCGAGGACGGCCACGAACTCGCCGCGACCCGGCTCAGCCGCCGCGCCCGCGGCGCCCGCGTATGGGCGCCGATGTCCTCGACATAGCGCGCGTACCAGGCGGTCTCCGCCGCCGGATCGGGCGGCGGGTCGTCGTCGTGGTCGAACAGGACGCAGTACACGCGGCGCCAGCGGACCCGTCCGGCGAGCGCGGCGCGCAGCCGCCGGAACACGGGCTCCGAGCCCCAGGCCCAGGGGCACAGCGGGTCGGTGTACTCCACCACCTCCACCGCGGGCGGGTCCGGCGGGGCCGTCACGCGGCCCCCTTCCGGTTCAGGGCTTCGCCCGCGTCGGCGGGCAGCAGCGTGGCCAGGGTCGTGCCGCCCAGAACCGCGGCGGCGTCCGCCTCGATACGACGCCACACCTCCGGCAGTCCGGAGGCGGGACCCGGGTAGTCGAGACCGGCCAGCGGCTCGCCCCGCAAGGTGATCAACTCACCGTCCACGGCGCGCGCGACATCCAGCAGGGTGATCTCGTCGGCGGGCCGGCCGAGCCAGTAACCGCCCTCGCAGCCACGCTGACTGCGGACCAGGCCGGCCCGGCGCAACTCGCCCACCACGGACTTCAGGAACCGGAACGGAACCTGCTGCGAGGAGGCGATGGCCTCGCATGTGAGCGGGCGGGCCGGCTCGCGGGCGAGCTCCAGCAGGGCCCGTGCGGCGTAGTCCGCCTTCGCGGAGATATGCATGCGCACATGATGCCCGACACGGTGCCCGGCACGAGGGCCTCCACGGGTTCCCCACCTATATTGCGGGAACATTGCCGCAGGTGAAGGGCAATGGACACCTCTTGACATCCTTTTACGGGCCGCTCTAGCGTCCCCGTCCATGAGCGAGCCGTTGACCACCCCCGGCGAAGGTTTCCACCCCCATCTGCACGACACCGCGGGGGAGTCGCCGGCACCCCTGCGCACCCGTCTGCACCACATCCGTGCCGACGCTCTCGACGGCGACACGGCGCAGACCGGCGGCATGCGCAGATTCGCCGCCGTCAGCGGCAACACCGTCGGCTCCGAGAAGCTGTGGATGGGCCAGACCCACGTCGCCCCCTCCACCTCCTCCTCCGACCACCACCACGGGGCGTCCGAGACCGCCATCTACGTGGTCAGCGGCCACCCCGAATTCGTCTTCCTCGACGACTCGGGGGCACAGCCCGAGGAGGTACGGCTGCGCACCTCTCCCGGCGACTACATCTTCGTGCCCCCTTTCGTCCCGCACCGCGAGGAGAACCCGGACCCCGCGGAAGAGGCCGTCGTCGTCATCGCCCGCAGCACCCAGGAGGCGATCGTGGTCAACGTGCCGCAGCTGTACGTGTTGCGGCCGGGCCAGGAGGCCTGAGTACGGTAGCCGGGAGATCGTCCGCGACCGGCGGACCCAGCGGCTCCTGGAAGGAACCATCGAGATCATGTGCGTCATCGTGGCCCGCGCCCTGACGGGGGCGTTCGCATGAGCGGCACCGGGGCGCACGGCGCCGACGAATCCGTTCTGCTGCACACCGACGGACGAGCCGCCCACCTCACGCTCAACCGGCCGAAGGCCCTGAACGCCCTGAACCACGCTATGGTGCGCCGGATCGACGAGGCGCTCACCGCCTGGGAGCACGACCCGGCCGTCGAGACCGTGGTCATCACCGGCGCCGGAGAGCGCGGACTCTGCGCGGGCGGCGACATCCGCGTCGTCCACGACGACGCGCGCGACGGGGACGGCACCGCGTCCGCCGCGTTCTGGCGCGACGAGTACCACCTCAACGCCCGCATCGCCCGCTACCCCAAGCCGTACGTGGCGGTCATGGACGGCATCGTCATGGGCGGCGGCGTCGGCGTCTCCGCGCACGGCGGCGTCCGGGTCGTCACCGAGCGCTCACGGATCGCCATGCCCGAAACCGGCATCGGCTTCGTTCCCGACGTCGGCGGCACCCATCTGCTCGCCCGCGCACCCGGCGAACTGGGCACGCATCTCGCCCTGACGGGTGCCTCGATCGGCGCCGGCGACGCCCTGCTGTGCGGCCTCGCCGACCACTGCGTACCGTCCACGTCGCTGCGGCAGTTCGTGTCCGACCTCGCCGACCGGCCCGTACGGGAGGCTCTGGCCGGCCACGCGCAGCCACCGCCCCCGGCCGAGCTGGCGGAGCGGCGGGAGTGGATCGACGCCTGCTACGCCGCGGACACGGTCGAGGAGATCGTGCGGCGGCTGCTCGCGGTCGGCGACCCGGCGGCCAAGGAGACGGCGGAGATCCTCCTCGGCAACTCGCCCACCGCCGTGAAGGTCACGCTCGCCGCCCTGCGCCGCGCGCGCAGCCTCGGCAGCCTGGAGCGGGTACTGGACCAGGAGTACCGCGTCTCCTGCGCGGCCCTGTCCTCCCCCGACCTGGTGGAGGGCGTCCGGGCCCAGATCATCGACAAGGACCGCCACCCGCGCTGGTCCCCGGCCACCCTCGGCGAGGTCACCGACGCCGACGTCGAGCGCTTCTTCGCGCCCTTGGGCGTGCGTGAACTCGGGCTCGCGCCCAGCACGGCGACGGACGCACGGTGAGCAGGACCGTCGCGCGCACCGGACCGGTGCGCGGGAGCGATCCGTGTCCCGTTGGTGGTGTACGCACCGAACTCCGCCCGCGCACGCACGAGTTGTACGCCGCCGAGGTCGTACGCGGCGGGACGGCGCGCCACTTCTCCGGGCGGCGGCCGAATCCGCACCGGTGACCCACCGTGCACAAGGGACCCGCCACCTGGGACGAGAGGAAGATCACGGCAGGTGGTGCGGTCTTGGCCGTGAACTCGCCACGCGGTACGGTCGGTCCGATATTGATGACGTCAAGACGGAAGCCGGTGGAAATCCGGCACGGTCGCGCCACTGTGAACGAGACGCTCCAGCCACGCTGGGCGCCGCGTGAGTCAGACCCGTAGGCGTCATCCTGTGCACCACCGAGATGGGACGCGAACTCCCGAGGAGGTCCTGCCATGGCGCAGACCGTCGCCCAGCCGACAGCCACCACCCCCGTTCTTCCCGCCAAGCTGCCGCTGAAGGCGATTGCTCCCTGGGCGGTCTTCTTCGGCATCCTGATGCTGGTCCTGCTGTACTTCGTCGGCGCCGAACAGGGCGCCACCGCCGTCGTCTCCGGCGAGGACGTCCACGAGTGGGTGCACGACGCCCGCCACCTGCTCGGTTTCCCCTGCCACTGACGCGAGGGACAGCGCACACTCATGAACTCCGCAACGGTAAGAAACCTGCTCGTGCGAGGCATGCTCGCCGGCCTCGCCGCCGGCCTGCTCGCCCTCGTCGTGGCCTACTTCCTCGGTGAACCGAGCGTCGACAGCGCGATCGGCTTCGAGGAAGCGCACGCCTCCGGGCACGATCACGAGGTCGAACTCGTCTCCCGCAGCCTCCAGTCCACCGCCGGCCTGGCCACCGGCGTCCTGATCTACGGAATCGCCTTCGGCGGTATCGCGGCGCTCGGCTTCTGCTTCGCGCTCGGCCGCGTGGGCCGCTTCAGCCCGCGCGCGACCGCGCTGCTGCTGTCCGGCAGCGCGCTGCTCGCCGTGTACGTCGTGCCCTTCCTCAAGTACCCGGCCAATCCGCCGTCGGTCGGCGACCCCGACACCATCGGCAAGCGGACCACCCTGTACTTCCTGATGATGGTGCTCAGCGTGCTCCTGGCGATCGGTGCCGTCATCCTCGGCAAGCGGCTCGCACCCAGGCTGGGCACCTGGTACGCGACGATCGCCGCGGTGGCCGCCTTCGCCGTCGCGATCGGCCTGGCGTACGCCTTCCTGCCCACGTTCAACGAGGTGCCGGAGCACTTCCCCGCCACCCTGCTGTGGCGGTTCCGGACCTCCGCCCTGGCCATCCAGGCCACACTGTGGGTCGGATTCGGCCTGGTCTTCGGCGAGTTGGCCGAACGCATGCTGAACCCCAAGCCCGCGGCGGCCCCGTCCGGGCGGTCGGTGCCGGCCGCGCACTGAATCCCGCGGAACACGAGAGGGCCCCTCGGAACCGTCCAGGGGCCCTTTCGCGTTGTGTGCAACTCCGTTGTTCAGGGGCGCACACCCGTCAATTGTTCCCTTGGCGTGGGAGGCCGGGGAAGGCAGCCGAAGGCTCCTCCACGGACGGGTGGTACTGGTGTCGGCGTCAGGACGCGGGAACTTCCTCTGCATTAATCTCGAACAGCGAGCCCAGCTACGTATGAGCCCTTCCTTGGGAACGCGGTCCGCGCAACCCAGGCCGTCAACTCGGGAGACTCCCTGATCAAGCGTGGTTGCGGCAGCACTGCCGACCTTCCTCGTCGCAGCTGCGCGCCGAAGTCTTCGCACCTCTTACGCATACTTGTTGGCGACGCGTCAGCATCTCGTCGTCGAGGAGTCAGCGCCGATACTCTGTGACGAACACCAAGTGCGCGTGCAAGTTATAGCCGAGTGCTCGATCCCTGCGGATATCAGGGTTTGTTCTCGTCCTCGTGACGTAGGCACTCGGTAAATATTGCTGTGCAGTTTCGGTACAGCTTCCGCCTGTACCCGAGCGCCGGTCAACGTGCCGCGTTGGCGAGGGAGTTCGGGTGTGCACGGATCGTCTTCAACGACGCGCTCCGTGCTCGGGAGGCTGCCCGCGAGCAGGGGTTGGCGTTCCCGAAGTCAGGTGACCTGTCCAAGGCGCTGATCACTCAGGCGAAGAAGACCCCGGAGCGGGTGTGGCTCGGCGAGGTCTCGGCGGTGATCCTCCAGCAGTCCCTGCGCGACCTGAACGCCGCGTACCGGAACTTCTTCGACGGCCTCAAGGGCAAGCGTCCGCGCATGGGTGCGCCGCGTTTCAAGTCGAAGCGGGACAACCGGCAGACGATTCGTTTCACTGCGAACGCGGCTTGGCGGATCACGCCGGGCAAAAAGCTGCGGCTGCCGAAGGTCGGCGATGTTCCCGTGCGCTGGTCCCGGAAGCTGCCGTCCACCCCGTCCACTATGACGGTCGTCAAGGACGCCCCGGACGGTACTTCGCATCGTTCGTCATCGAGACCAGCCCGGAGGAAAGCCTCCCCACCACGACACCGGAGGTCGGCATCGACCTCGGCCTGGGGCACTTCGCCGTCCTCTCCGACGGGACCAAAATTGACAGCCCGCGCTTTCTGCGCCGGGCCGAGAAGCGTCTTAAGAAGGTGCAGCGGGAGCTGTCCCGTAAGCAGAAGGGGTCGAAGAACCGGGACAAGGGCAGGGTCCGCGTCGCACGGGCACACGCCCGTGTCGCGGACGCGCGCCGCGAGTTCCATCACCGGCTCTCCACGAAGCTGATCCGTGAGAATCAAGCGGTCGCCGTGGAGGACCTGGCGGTCAAGGGACTCGCGCGTACGCGTCTGGCCAAGTCCGTCCACGACGCCGGATGGTCGGCGTTCGTGAGGATGCTGGAGTACAAGGCCGCCCGGTACGGACGCACCTTCCACCGGATCGGCCGGTTCGAGCCGACCTCCCAGGTGTGCTCCGTGTGCGGGGTGAAGGACGGACCCAAGCCCCTGCACGTCCGTACCTGGACGTGCGGAGCCTGCGGGGCGGTCCTGGACCGGGATGTGAACGCGGCGGTCAACGTCGCCAAGGCCGCCGGACTGGCGGTGACAGCCTGTGGAGCGCAGGTAAGACGGGCAGCCCTGCCCGCACAGCGCGGCGAAGCAGGAACCCACCCGAAGCAACCCACACAGCCCGTGTGGGAGCAGGCGGGAATACCCGGCTTTTAGGCTCGGGAGGATGTCAATGGCCGTCGCTTCCCAGGCGGCGCAGGCGGGGCGGCTAGTGCCGTGACCGCATACGTTCGCCGGGTTCATGATCGGGTACCGGATATCGAGTTCTGTCCGATGTCGGGCTGTGGCACGATGCCGCCGTGATCACCTCAGCCATTCCGCCCGTCATTCCTGCAGGCCACATGGCCAAGCAGGCACAACCCGTGCTTGCCCTCCCCAGCGGTCTGGAGCTGCGCCCCTGGCGCGCCAGCGACGCCGACACCTTGGTAACTGCTGGCCAGGATCCGGCAATTCGCCAGTGGAACCTGCTGGCCGTGGCCTCGCTTGCGGAAGCAGGCAAGCGTATCGAGCGCATGCACGAGCGCTGGCAGAACGAGCAGAGCGCGATCTGGGCCATCGCCCGCCCGGACGGCGGCCAGGCCGTGGGCTTGATCGGCATGGATGACATCGATCTCGCTGGTGGCAGCGCCGAAATCCTGTACTGGGTCCTGCCCGCAGGACGCGGCCACGGCGTCATGGTCGAGGCCACGAAGCGCCTCAGCCAGTGGGCATTTGACCACCTTGGTCTGCACCGGCTCCGGTTGTGCCACTCGATGGCCAACCCGGCATCGTGCCGAGTAGCGACCAAGGTCGGCTTCTCCGTCGAAGGCACGATGCGCAGCGCACTGCTACATGAAGACGGTTGGCACGACCAGCATCTGCACGCCCTGGTCAAGGGCGATATCTGACTATTCCGGGTAGTCAGGCAAGGGCTTGAAGCGGACGTCCGCCCCAGCGGATGCCCTTCTCGCTTCGGATGCGGGCGCGTTCCTTGCGTTCGGCGGCCAGGACGTCACGGTGGAGGGCATTGGCGTTGCGCCAGCGCAGGTAGGAGTGCACGGCTCGGGCTGCACCGTGTGGATCTCGGCAGCGCCGCCGCGGCCACGCGCATCGGCATGGGCTGCCGCGTCTGCGAACGCCTCGACTGCCCCCAGCGCGCCGCCCCGCCCCTCGGCAGCCCGCTGCGCATCGACCAGGACACCAGCACCTTCATCCCGTATCCGGTGGCCGACTGACCGGGCCTGCGAACTCCGCCCGAAAGGTGGCGGGGTGACACCCCGTCACCCCGCGGGCGACTCAGTGGCCCGTGCCGCCGAACGCATTCAGGATCTGTTCCGCCGCGAGGGTGGCCGTCAACCCGCCCTCCCGCACCTGCCGTTCGAGGTCGGGGGCGAGCGCCCGTACGGCCGGGTCGGTGTGCAGACGGCCGAGGAGTTCGTCGCGGACCATCGTCCACGTCCAGTCGACCTGCTGGTCACGGCGCTTGTCGGCGAGACGGCCGGTCGAGTCGAGCAGGGTGCGGTGCTGTTCCAGGCGGTCCCACACGGTGTCCAGACCGGCCGACTCGCGGGCACTGCAACTCAGCACCGGCGGCGTCCACGCCGCGTCCCTGCCGTGCATCAGCCGCAGGGCGCCCGCCAGTTCACGCGCGGCGGACTGGGCGTCGCGCGCGTGCGGGCCGTCCGCCTTGTTGACGGCGATCACGTCGGCCAGCTCCAGGACACCCTTCTTGATGCCCTGCAACTGGTCCCCGGTGCGCGCCAGCGTCAGCAGGAGGAAGGAGTCGACCATGTTCGCGACGGCCGTCTCGGACTGGCCGACACCGACCGTCTCCACCAGCACCACGTCGTAGCCGGCCGCCTCCATCACCACGATCGACTCGCGGGTCGCCTTGGCCACCCCGCCGAGCGTGCCGGCGGTGGGGGAGGGGCGGATGAACGCGGCCGGGTCCACGGCCAGGCGCTCCATACGGGTCTTGTCGCCGAGGATCGAACCGCCGGTACGGCTGGAGGACGGATCGACGGCGAGCACCGCGACCCGGTGCCCGAGCGAGGTCAGCATCGTGCCGAACGCGTCGATGAACGTCGACTTGCCCACGCCCGGCACCCCGCTGACGCCGATCCGCCGCGCCTTCCCGCTGTGCGGGAGCAGCTCGGTCAGCAACTCCTGCGCCAGCGCCCGGTGCTGGGGCCGGGTGGACTCGACGAGCGTGATGGCGCGGGCGACGAGCGCCCGCTTCCCGTCGAGCACACCCTTGACATAGGTGTCGAGTTCGATCACAGGGCGTGCCCGAGACCGGTGGAGAGCCGCTGGACGAGGTCGTACGCCGCGTCCGGGATCACCGTCCCGGGCGGGAACACGGCCGCCGCGCCCATCTCCAGGAGCGTCGGCACGTCCTGCGGCGGGATCACACCGCCGACCACGATCATGATGTCCTCGCGGCCTTCCGCGGCCAGCTCCTCGCGCAGCGCCGGTACGAGGGTGAGATGCCCGGCGGCCAGCGACGAGACGCCGACGATGTGCACGTCCGCCTCCACCGCCTGGCGGGCCACCTCGCCCGGCGTCTGGAACAGCGGGCCGACGTCCACGTCGAAGCCGAGGTCGGCGAAGGCGGTCGCGATCACCTTCTGGCCGCGGTCGTGACCGTCCTGGCCCATCTTGGCGACCAGGATGCGCGGTCGGCGGCCCTCGGCCTCCTCGAACGTGTCCACCAGCGCCCGGGTGCGGTCCACGGACGGAGACTCCCCTGCTTCGTTGCGGTACACCCCGGAGATCGTACGGATCTGGCCCGCGTGCCGCCCGTACACCTTCTCCAGAGCGTCCGAGATCTCCCCGACGGTGGCCATCGCGCGGGCCGCGCGCACCGCCAGCTCCAGCAGGTTGCCCTCACCGCCCGCAGCGCGTGTCAGGTCGTCCAGCGCGTCCTGGCACGCCCGCTCGTCGCGCTCGGCCCGCAGCCGCCGCAGCTTCTCGATCTGCTGCGTGCGTACGGAGGAGTTGTCGACCTTGAGGACGTCGATCTTCTCGTCGGTCTCGACCCGGTACTTGTTGACGCCGATGACCGGCTGGCGGCCGGAGTCGATGCGGGCCTGGGTGCGGGCCGCCGCCTCCTCGATCCGGAGCTTGGGGATGCCGGCGTCGATGGCCTGCGCCATGCCGCCCGCCGCCTCGACCTCCTCGATGTGCTGCCAGGCGCGGCGGGCGAGGTCGTACGTCAGCTTCTCGATGTACGCGCTGCCGCCCCACGGGTCGATGACCCGGGTCGTACCGGACTCCTGCTGGATCAGCAGCTGCGTGTTGCGGGCGATCCGCGCGGAGAAGTCGGTGGGCAGGGCGAGGGCCTCGTCCAGGGCGTTGGTGTGCAGCGACTGGGTGTGGCCCTGGGTGGCGGCCATGGCCTCCACGCACGTACGCGTCACGTTGTTGAACACGTCCTGCGCGGTCAGCGACCAGCCGGACGTCTGTGAATGGGTGCGCAGGGAAAGGGACTTGGCGTTCTGCGGGTCGAACTGCTTCACCAGCTTCGCCCACAGCAGGCGCGCCGCCCGCATCTTGGCGATCTCCATGAAGAAGTTCATGCCGATCGCCCAGAAGAAGGACAGCCGCGGCGCGAACGCGTCCACGTCCAGCCCTGCCTCCCGGCCCGCCCGGATGTACTCCACGCCGTCCGCGAGGGTGTACGCCAGCTCCAGGTCGGCCGTCGCGCCCGCCTCCTGGATGTGGTACCCGGAGATGGAGATGGAGTTGTAGCGCGGCATGCGCTGCGAGGTGTACGCGAAGATGTCGGAGATGATCCGCATCGACGGCTTCGGCGGGTAGATGTAGGTGTTGCGGACCATGAACTCTTTGAGGATGTCGTTCTGGATGGTCCCGGCCAGCTTCTCGGGCGGCACGCCCTGCTCCTCGGCCGCCACGATGTACAGCGCGAGGACGGGCAGCACGGCGCCGTTCATCGTCATCGACACGGTCATCTTGTCCAGCGGGATGCCGTCGAAGAGCTGCCGCATGTCGTAGATGGAGTCGATGGCCACGCCCGCCATGCCGACGTCGCCCGTCACACGCGGGTGGTCGCTGTCGTAACCGCGGTGCGTGGGAAGGTCGAAGGCGATCGACAGGCCCTTCTGGCCGGCCGCGAGATTGCGGCGGTAGAAGGCGTTGGACTCCTCGGCGGTGGAGAAGCCCGCGTACTGGCGGATCGTCCAGGGCTGGTTGACGTACATCGTCGGGTACGGACCGCGCAGATACGGTGCCATGCCCGGGTACGTGTCCAGGAAGTCGAGGCCTTCCGTGTCACGGCCGGTGTACAGCGGCTTGACCGCGATGCCCTCCGGGGTCTCCCAGACGGCCTCGCTCCCGCCCGTGGCCTTCTCTGCGGCGGCACTCCACTCGTCGGCGCTGCCTTCGGCGGTGGGCGTCCCCAGTTCGATTCCGGAGAAGTCGGGGATTCCCATCAGGACACTCCCATGCGGTCGAGGGTGGCGGAGAGGACGGCGACGGCGTCGCAGCCCGCGAAGACATAGGCGTCGACACCGGGGTACTGCCCGGGACGGCCGGCCAGGAACACATGCTGGGCCCCGGCCGCCGCGAGGGCTTCGGCCGCGCTCGCGGCCTGCTCCTCGTACAGGGCGTCACTGGAGCACAGACAGGCCTCGGTGGCGCCGCTGTCCTCGAAGGTTCCGTCCGTGACGGGCTCGATGCCACCCGCCTGGAAGAGGTTCGCGACGAACGTCGACCGTGCGGTGTGCGCGGCGGCGGGGCCGATGGTGGCCAGGTAGATCCGCGGACGGGACCCGGTGGCGGCCAGGTGCGCGTCGGATCGGGCCCGCAGCGCCTCGTACGCCTCGTCACGCCGCACCCGCGGCAGGCCGCCGGAGGGTGACGCGGGAGCGGGCACGCGCTCCACCGGGCGCTCGGCGAGATGCGGGAACTCGCTGACGCCGGTGATCGGCTCGCGCCGCTTGGCGAGCTTCGCGGAGCGCGCCGCCCAGGTGCCCGCCAGGTCCTTGCCGAGCCGGCCCGAACGCAGCGCGGCGGCCTGACCGCCGTTCTGCTCGATCCCCTGGAAGAACTCCCAGCCCGCGTGGGCGAGTTCGTCGGTCAGCTTCTCCACGTACCAGGAGCCGCCCGCAGGGTCGACCACCCGGGCCAGATGCGACTCCTCGATGAGGATCGTCGAGGTGTTGCGCGCGATGCGCCGCGCGAAGGCGTCCGGCAGGCCGAGCGCGTGGTCGAACGGCAGGACCGTCACGGAGTCGGCGCCGCCGACTCCTGCCGCCAGCGTGGCGACCGTCGTGCGCAGCATGTTCACCCAGGGATCGCGGCGCGACATCATCACCGGCGAGGTCACGGCGTGCTGCACCTGAGCTCCCGCGCCGGGCGCCCCGCACACCTCGGCGACCCGCGCCCACAGCCTGCGCGCCGCCCGGAGCTTGGCGATCGTCAGGAACTGGTCGGCGGTCGCGGCGTACCTGAACTCGATCTGCGCACAAGCCTGTTCGACGGACAGCCCCGCGCCGGTCAGTTCCCGCAGATAGGCGACACCGGTCGCCAGGGAGGCGCCCAGTTCCTGCGCGGCGGAGCCGCCGGCCTCGTGGTACGGCAGCGCGTCCACGGTCAGCGCCCGCAGCCCGGGGTACTCCTCGACACAGCGCAGGGCGAGGGAGGCGGCCGGAGCGAAGTCCATGGCGGCACCTGTACGGGCCTCATGGCCGAGGGGGTCGGCGCCGAGGGTGCCGCGTACCTCACTCGGCACGACGCCGCGTTCCTCATACAGCCGGAACAACTCCCGGGCCGCCGCTTCGACGTCACGTCCGGCGTCGAGGGCGACGGGGGCCAGATCGAGGTAGACGCCCGCGAGGACCTTCTCGAGCGAGGAGACCGGGATGCCGCCCTCGCCGACGGCGAGCCACAGCGAGGTGACGCCGTTCTCCAGGTCCCCGAGCACCAGGGCGTTGTCGGCGGCCGTGTGCCGCTGCCGTACGTCCCAGCCGCCGGCGGCGTTGCCCTCGGGCCGGCTGCCCCGGACGAAGGGGGCGAATCCGGGGAAACCGGGATCGGCGGCCGTGTCACGCGCGGTGTACAGGGGCCTGGTGGCGAGCCCGTCCTCGAGCGAGGTGGACAGCGCGTCTTCGGCTGTCGCGCTCGAGACCTCCTTGCCCGATTTGCGCAGCACGCCTTCTACCAGGAGCTGCCACTGGTCATGGGTCGCGGAAGGGAACTCGGCGGCCAGCGCGAGCCCGTCATTGGGCAGGACTGTCATGCTCGGATGCTAGGTCAGAGATCCGTGGCGACAGCAGAGGTGACGCCTGTGACCTTGACCTCTTGCTGTCGGTGATCCAGCTCTCAGCGGTCGGGCCCGACGGTGTGCGGGTGAGGCGGCCGGGGCCGGAGGTGCGGATGTCCGTACCCCCGGCCCCCGGTGGAGGGGCCGGTTCCGCCGGTGTCAGGCCGCGGGGGCGGGCACCTTCGTCGCGGGATCGCCGTCGACCGCGGCGGCCAGCTGAGGCACCAGCCGGTCGAGCATGTACGGCAGGCTGAGCACCGTGACGAAGGAGACGGAGTTGCCGTAGTCGCTGGTCTCCTTGATGTAGACCTCCCGGTTCTGCCGAGCGACCTTCAGGTCCGCGTACAGGGCGCCCTTGTGCAGTTTGCTCTCGTCCTTGGCCGTGTCGGAGACGATCCACACGATCGCGTCGGTGTCCAGCAGGTCGGTGCGCTCCTTGGAGATGTTGGCCCCGAACTCGTCGCCGATGACCTTGTCCAGGTCGGTTGGCAGGGTGAAGCCCAGGTCGGTGAGGACACGTGAACGGGGGTCCTGGCTGCCGAAGACGAAGATGCCCTCGTACGGGGTCGCCATGACGGCCTCGGCCTTGGCGAACGCCGGATTCTTCGCGGCCGCCGCCTTGAAGCCGGCCTCGACGCCGCTCACCACCGACGCGGCCTTCGCCTCCTGGACGACGAGACCCGGAGCTCACGGCCGAGGCGATCCGGTCCCAGCGGCTGGACTTCATCGAGGTCACTCCCTCCTTCCTCGCCCAGATGGCCGACACGGGCCTGATCAAGGACGGAGCGTGCCCGCTCGCGGTGGTCGGCGTCGGCGGCGAGGCCGTGCCCGACGCGCTCTGGAACGAACTCGCGGCGCTGGAGTCCACCGCCGCGTTCAACCTCTACGGCCCCACCGAGGCCACCGTCGACGCTCTCGCCGCCCGCGTCGGCGAGAGCGACCGGCCCCTGGTCGGCCGACCCGTCGGCAACACCCGCGCCTATGTGCTGGACGCGGCCCTGCGACCCGTACTGCCCGGTGTGACAGGTGAGTTGTACCTCGCGGGGGAGGGGCTGGCCCGCGGCTACCTCGGCCGTCCGGACCTCACCGCCGAGCGGTTCGTCGCCGATCCGTACGGCCCTCCCGGCACCCGGATGTACCGCACCGGCGACCTCGCCCGCTGGAACGACGGCGGACAGCTCGACTACCTCGGGCGCGCCGACGACCAGGTCAAGATCCGCGGCTTCCGCATCGAACTCGCCGAGATCGAGGCCGTGCTCGACCGGCACGCGGGCGTGGGGCAGGTCGTGGGCGTCGCCCGCGAGGACCGGCCGAGGGTCAGGCAACTGGCCGCGTACGTGGTTCCGGCCGAGGGCGCCCCCACCCCGGACCCGGCCGAGCTGCGCGCCCAGTTGGCCGCCGCGCTGCCGGACTACATGGTCCCGGCCGCCGTCCTGATCCTGGACGCGCTGCCGCTGCTGTCCAACGGCAAGCTCGACCGAAAGGCCCTCCCGGTCCCCGAGTTCACCCTCACCGTGAGCGGCCGCGAGCCCGCGAACGACAGGGAACGCACCTTGTGCCTCCACTTCGCCGAGGTGCTGGGGCTGCCCGGGATCGGCGCCGACGACGACTTCTTCGCCCTCGGCGGCGACAGCATCGTCGCCATGCAACTCGTCAGCCGGGCGCGCGCCGCCGGGCTGCGCGTCACCCCGCGCCAGGTCTTCCGGCACCGCACGGTCGCCGCCCTGGCCGCCGTCGCGGTGGAGCTGGGCCCGGACGCCGGGAGCCCGGCGCACGACGACGGTTCGGGCACCGTGCCGCTGACGCCGATCATGCACGCGCTGCGGGAGCTGGGCGGTCCGATCTCGGGCTACCACCAGGTCGCGTTCGTGCGGACGCCCGCGGCCCTGGACCTGGCCGACCTGCACACCGTGCTCCAGGCCGTCACCGACCGGCACGATCTGCTGCGGGCCCGCCTGGAGCGAACCGGCGCCGCGGGCACCGAGGAGTGGTCGCTCCGGGTGCCCGCGCCGGGCAGCGTGGACCCGGCGTCCTGGCTGCTGCGCGTGGACGTGACCGACACCGACGAGCCGGCGCTCCGTGCCGCCGTGGGCGAGCACGCCCGCGCGGCACAGGACCGCCTCGTCCCGGACGCCGGGCGGATGGTGCAGGGCGTCTGGTTCGACGCGGGCCCCGACACTCCCGGACGACTGCTCCTGCTCGTCCACCACCTGGTCGTCGACGGCGTGTCCTGGCGCATCCTGCTGCCCGACCTCGCCGCCGCCTGGCAGGACGTGACGGCGGGGCGGACCCCGGTCCTCGCCCCCGTCGACCCGAGCATCGCGGCCTGCGACACCGTGGAGGAGGTACTCGCGGTCGTGGCCGCGTCCGCGGCACAGGTTCCGGAGGGCGGCTGGGTGAACCTCGCGGGATACGACCAGCGGCCGCTGGGCCGTCATCTGACCGCCGTCGAGCTGGACAAGGTGAGCGCCGGGCGCAAAGTGTTCCTGATGCACGACTCCGGACACGGCTGCATGGTCAGCACCGCCGTCCTGGAACTGCTGCCCGCCGGTCTCCCGCACGAGGAGGGCTTTCTCGCCGAGGCGGCGATGGGCGTCGCACGGGCACTGCGGCTTCCCCACGCGCAGGAGGATCTCGCGGACGCGATCGGGCGCGCAGCCCGGGAGTGTCTGGCGGAGGGAGTGACGGCCTGCGCGGAAGCAGGCATCGCGGACGCCCTGTTCGGTCACAGCCCGGTCGAACTCGGCGCGTACCAACTCGCCCGCGGAACGGGCCGGTTGCCGCTCCGGGTGCAGCTGATGGTGGCCGCGGACCGACTGCACCCGGTCGTCGCGCACACGTCCGACGGCATCCCCCGCGCTCTCGACCTCGGCCTGCGCACCGGGTTCGGTGGCGCGTGGCTGTCCGTGGGAGCCCTCAAGGTCTACACCGACGGCGGCATGATGGCGCGTACGGCGGCACTGACCAGCCCCTACGAACGGCTGGCCCACGCCGGTCAGTTGCAGGACGATCCGGACCAGCTCGTCCGGACCGTCGTCGACGGCCATCTCGCGGGATGGCAGCTCGCCGTCCACGCCATCGGCGACCGGGCGGTCGATGTGGCCCTGGACGCGCTGGAGAGGGCCCAGCGCGTCCGGCCGCGCCCGGACGCACGGCACCGCGTCGAACACGCGGGTCTCGTCCGGCCCGACCAACTGGCCCGGTTCGCCCGGCTCGGAGTGATCGCCGTCGTCCAGCCGAACTTCCTGCGCTCGTTCGGGGACGACTACGCCGCGATCATGGGGCCGGAGCGGGCCCCCTGGCTGTACCGGGGGAGGGGGTTCCTGGAGCACGGCGTCACGCTGGTGGGCAGCTCGGACCGTCCCGTGACGGACGGATCCCCTTTGCGGGCCGTCCAGTTCATGGTGGAGCGAGCCTCGGCGTCGGGGCGTGCGATCGGCCCTGACGAGGCCATCACGGTGGAGGAGGCGCTGCGCGCGTACACGGTCGGCGGGGCCTTCGCCTGTCACTGGGAGGACAGCGTGGGAAGCCTCGCGCCGGGGAAGTGCGCCGACCTGGCCGTCCTCGGGGACGACCCGAGAGCCGTGGAGACGTCCCGCATCGGCGACATCGAGGTGGTCGCGACATTCGTCGGCGGCCGGGAGACCGAGGAGGCGAGGCTGTGAGCGCACGGGCGGACGGCGCCGATCCCTACGCGGGTCCGGAGGGAGCGTCACCGGACCCGCTGAGGTGGGTGATCTGGAACTCCCCGACAGAGGTGATGGTGTTCGACCGGGACATCAACGGCCCTGTGCCGATGGAGGACGAGGGAACCCTGCGGGAGGTGCTGCGCAGGATGCGAGAGGCGGGCGTACCGGAGAGCGACGACTATCCCGGACGCCGCTGCTCCTGAAGCGAGTGCGCCACGACGTCCGGTGAGGTCGTGCGGTGCAGCGGCTCGCGCAGCACCTGGTCGGTGGTGCACACGACCCCGGTCCGGGCGATCCGACGCAGGGCCGTCTTCATGGGCTGTGGTGCCCCGGTCCGTTGATCGACAGTGCCGCCGGGCTCTGGCAGGGTGAGCCGATGCGGATACCCAGACAGGCAGCCAGAGTCGCGGTGCTGGACCCGGCGGGGGCAGTTTTCATGTTCCGGTACGACAACGAGGAGGTCGGCGTCCACTGGGCGTTGCCCGGCGGCGGAATGGATCCGGGGGAGTCGCCCCTCGAGGCGGTCGAGCGCGAGCTGCGCGAGGAGACCGGGTGGAGTGACATCGAGCTCGACGGCACCGTGTTGTGCCTCTGGGAGCACGACTTCACCCGGGCCGGTGTCCCGGTGCGCCAGCACGAGCACATCTTCCTCGCGTACGGGCCTCGCCGGGATCTGCTGGGCGAACTGGTCGAGTCGCACGCGGCGGACGGGATTCTGCGGGGGAGATGGTGGTCGCCGGCCGATCTGTCGGACGCCGTGGAGCCACTGTGGCCCCCGCAACTCCCGGAACTGCTGGCGGCCGTACGACAGGACGGCCCGCCCATGACACCCGTCGACCTCGGCTTCGTGCCGAACGGGCCCGGTGGCACCTCACCCTGAGCTCGACGGGCGCGCCGACACCGGCCGGCAGGTCGAGGCCGTGCCGGCCGGTGTCGGCGCGCCCGAGCGTCAGTACACGTCACGGACGTACCGCTTCTCGGCGGCGAGTTGCTTGACGTACGCGGCGGCCCCGTCCGTGCTGTGGCCGCCGTGGGCGGTGGCGATGTCGCGCAGGGCCTGGTCGACGTCCTTGGCCATGCGGGAGGCGTCGCCGCACACGTAGAAGTGCGCTCCCTCCTGGAGCCAGGACCACAACTGGGGGCCGTGTTCGCGCATCCTGTCCTGGACGTAGACCTTGGTGCGCTGGTCGCGGGAGAAGGCGGTGTCGAGGCGGGTGAGCGTGCCGTCGGCGAGGAAGGCGGTGAGCTCGTCCTCGTAGTAGAAGTCGGTGGCCCGGTGCTGTTCGCCGAAGAACAGCCAGTTGGGCGCGCGGTGACCGAGGGCGTGGCGCTCGTGCAGGAAGCCGATGAAGGGGGCGACCCCGGTGCCGGGGCCCACCATCACCATGGGGGTGGCGGGGTCGGCCGGGGGCCGGAACCTGGGGGAGGGCTGGACGAAGAGCGGCACGGACGTGTCGGGGGCCGCGTCGGCGAGAAAGGGCGAACAGACACCCTGGCGCGGCCGCCCGACCCTGTTCTCGAACCGCACGACCGAGACCGTGAGCGAGACGAGGTGAGGGTCGGTCAGCGGACTGGAGGAGATGGAGTACAGACGGGGCTGGAGCGGCTTCAGCACGTCGGCCCACTCCTGCGCGCCGACGCGGACCCCGTGTTCGGCGATGACGTCGACGGCCTGGCGGCCCCAGGACCACTTGGCCAGCTCGTCCTTGTTGTCGGGGCGCAGCAGCTTCTTCAGCACCCGGTCATGGGTGCGTTCGGCGACGAAGCGCAGCAGGTCGGGCGTGATGCGGGTGATGTCCAGATGCCGGTGCAGTGCCTCGTGCAGCGGGATCTCGCCGGTGCCGTCCAGGCGCACGGCGCTCTCCGGGGCGAGCCCGGTGGTGGCCAGCCATTCCGTGACGAGGTCCGGGGAGTTGACGGGGCGTACGCCGAGGGCGTCCCCGGCCCGGTAGACGAGCGGGGTCTCGCTGTCGCGCGAGTCGAAGGTGAAGCGGCGGACCTCCTTGCCCGCTCCGGGGAGACTGAGCAACCGGTTCCCGGTCAGGCGGCCGGCGACGGGCGCCGGCTTCCTCGGCCGGGACGCGGACCAGGGCGACGGGCCGGCGGGCGCCCGAGTCGCGAGACCGGACGCTTCCGTCGGGGAAGCGGACGAGGTGGCCGGTGCGGGCAGCGGTGCCGTTTCCGTGTCGTCGGTCAGCGAGGTCAGGACCTGGTCGAGCCAGGCCGTGGCCGAGGGCTCGTAGTCGGGTTCGCAGTCCGTGCGCGGGGCGAGCCGCACGGCGCCCAGTTCGTCGAGACGCAGGTCGAGGCGGCGGCCGTGGCCGCAGAAGTCGTCGTAGGAGGAGTCACCGAACGCGAGGACCGCGTAGCGCACGCCGTCCAGGCGGGGTGTGTCGGGCGCGGCCAGGGCGTCCCAGAAGCCCGAGCCGTTGTCGGGCGCGTCGCCGTCCCCGAAGGTGCTGGTGATCAGAAGGATGTCGGCGCCCGCGGGCAGGGACCGGGGGTGTGCGTCGTCCATGTCGACGAGCGTGGCCTTGTGTCCGGTGGTGGTGAGCCGGTCGGCGGCCGCCGCCGCGAACTCCTCGGCGTTGCCGGTCTGCGACGCCCACAGAACGACGATCTCCCGGACGGGGGCGGCGGGAGACGTGGCCGGGGCCGGAGTTCCGGGATCGGCCCGGGAGTACATGCCGGCGAGCACGCCGTTCACCCACAGCGCGTGCTCGGGGCTGAAGGGCGCGCCCGGCGGCAGCACCGGCACACCGGGCGCGCCCGAGGCGATGCCGGCGAGGAAGCCGATCAGGTACCGGCGCTCGTGCTCGGCCAGGACGGGCGGTGGAGCGGGCTGCAGTCCGAAGGCGTCCGAGAGCCCCACGGGGACGGCGGGGACGGAGGCATGTGCGGGCGTTCCCCCGGACGCGGGGGTCACCGCCGCGCCGGTGCGGGCGTCCGTCGCGGCTACGGGCGGTCCCGCCACGGACACCGGGGTCGCCACCTTCGTCAGGGACACCGCGCAGACCTTGAACTCCGGCTGGAAGGAGAGCGGGTCGACGGCGTCGCTGGTGACGGCGTTGACGCTGAGGTATTCGCCGAACAGATCATTCCAGTGGAAGGGCGCGAAGCAGCAGCCCGGCCGTACCCGGTCGGACACCACGGCGGGCAGCACGGCCCGTCCGCGCCGCGACGCGACCTCCACCGAGTCACCGTCGGCGACACCGAGCGTGGCGGCGTCTTCCGGGTGCAGTTCCACGAAGGGTCCCGGGTTGAGCTTGTTGAGTCTGGCGACCTTGCCCGTCTTGGTGAGGGTGTGCCACTGGTGCTGCAACCGTCCGGTGTTCAGGACGTACGGGTAGTCGTCGTCCGGCATCTCGGCGGCCGGGATGTGCGGGCGGGCGTGGAACACCGCCCGGCCGCTCGCCGTGGGGAAGACCGGACCTGCGCCGTCCTCGTCCACATAGCGGATCGGGTTGCGGTCGGGACCGTCCTCGCGCGCGGCCGGCCATTGCACCGGCGTGGACCGCAGCCGGTCATAGGTCACGCCCCGCAGGTCGTAGCCGGTCCTCGGATTGTGGGCGCGCTTGATCTCCTCGAAGACCTCCTCCGCGCTGTCGTACGAGAACCCCCGCTCGTACCCCATCGCGCGGGCGACGGCGGCGATGATCCGCCAGTCCGCCATGGCCTCCCCGGGCGGCTCCACCGCGGGCTGTGCGAGGGTGACATTGCGCTCGCTGTTGACGAGGACGCCCTCGGTCTCGGTCCACAGCGCTCCCGGCAGGACGACATCCGCGTACGCGTTGGTCTCCGTCTCGGCGAAGACGTCCTGGGCGACGACGAACTCGGCCCGCTCCAGGCCCTCGATGACCGTCTTGCGGTTGGCGACGGACGCGACGGGGTTGGTGCAGATGATCCAGCACGCCTTGATGTCCCCGTCGGCCATCTTCTGGAACATCTCGATCGTGCCCTGGCCGACCCCGTCCTTGCGAACCGTGCCCGGTGGCAGGTCCCACAGCTCCTCGACGAAGGCACGCTCCTCGTCGACCAGCACCGACCGCTGCCCGGGCAGGCCCGGGCCCATGTACCCCATCTCCCGGCCGCCCATGGCGTTCGGCTGACCGGTCAGCGAGAACGGACCGCTGCCGGGCCGGCAGATCGCGCCGGTCGCGAGATGCAGGTTGACCAGCGCGTTGGTGTTCCAGGTGCCGTGCGTGGACTGGTTGAGGCCCATGGTCCAGCAGCTCATCCACTCCCCGGCCTCGCCGATGAGCCGGGCCGCCTCGCGGATGTCGTCCTCCGGGATACCGGTGATGTCGGCGACCTGGGCGGGCGGGTAGTCGGCCAGGAACTCCGGCATCGCCTCCCACCCCTCGGTGTGCGCGGCGATGAACTCGGGGTCGGTGTGCCCGTTCTCGTACAGCAGGTGCATCAGGCCGTTCAGCAGAGCCAGGTCCGTTCCCGGCCGGACCGGCAGGAACAGATCCGCCTTGTCGGCGGTCGCGCTGCGCCGAGGGTCGACGACGATCAGCTTGGCGCCGCCCGACTTGACCCGGTCCATCATCCTGAGGAAGAGGATGGGGTGGCAGTCGGCCATGTTGGAGCCGATCACGAAGAAGACGTCGGCGTGCTCGAAGTCCTGGTACGAGCCGGGCGGGCCGTCCGCGCCCAGCGACAGCTTGTATCCGGTGCCCGCACTGGCCATGCACAGCCGGGAGTTCGACTCGATCTGGTTGGTCCGTACGAAGCCCTTGGCCAGCTTGTTCGCCAGGTACTGGGCCTCCAGACTCATCTGCCCGGAGACATAGAAGGCGAAGGCGTCCGGGCCGTGCTCGTCGATCACCGCCCGGAGCCGCCGCGCCGTCTCGGCGATCCCGGCGTCCACCGGGGCGGGCTCGGCCGCCGCCCCTCGCTCGGCGCGCACGAGCGCGGAGGCCAGCCTCCCGGGGGCGGCGAGCATGTCGGCCGTCGTCGCGCCCTTGGTGCACAGCCGCCCGAAGTTGGCCGGGTGCGTCTTGTCACCGGACGCCTTCAGGACCGTACGCCGCCCGTCGGGGCCCATGCCGATGTCGAGGACCATCCCGCAGCCGACACCGCAGTACGAGCAGACCGTCCGTACCTGCTGGGTGGTCGTGGTCACGAGCGGCCCCTCCGTGTGATCGGTTCCTTCCTCCCCCGACGCTACGAAGGTCCCATTACGCGGTTGTCACACCGCCCGCTCACCAGGGGTTACGCGCTCCACACAGCTGTGCGGCGGGGCTTGTGAGGAGGGAGTCCCGCTCCTCACCCGCGCGGGCCGCGGGACAGGCTCGTAGGGCGTCGCGGAACGAGTCGGACCGGTTCCGCTCCCGGCTCGGTGAGAGCGAGCAGGGTCGGGTGGTCGGGGGAGAGAGCGCAGGCGGGGTCGGTGCGCGCGGAGTCTCCGGTGAGGGCGTATGCCTGGCAGCGGCAGCCGCCGAAGTCCTCGCCGGTCGCAGGTGCGGCAGGGGGAGGGCAACCAGTCGGTGCCGCGATAGCGGTTGAAGGCGGGTGACTCCTCCCAGATCCAGCGCAGCGGCCGGTCGAGGACGCTCGGTGGGGCGAGCTCGGGCAGAGCGGCCGCCGCGGGGCACGGCAGGGTGGTCCCGTCGGGTGTCACGGTGAGCGAGACGGAGCCCCAGCCGCCCATGCACGGTTTGGGGGTGCCGGAGAAGTGGTCCGGCACCACCCAGGTGATGTCGAGGCCGCTGCCCAGGAGCGTTCTGAGGCTCTCCACCTCGGACACCGCACGGGCGAGCTGGTCCCGGGTCGGCATGAGCGCGGCGCGGTTGAGCAGCCCCCAGCCGTAGAACTGGGTGTTGGCCAGCTCGATCCGTTCCGCGTCCCAGGCCACGGCCGGCTCGATGAGCCCGGCCACCGCGTCGAGATTGTGGCGGTGCGGCACGACGTTGAGGCCCGGTCGACACCGGGCGTCCTCGATGTCGATCTCGGTGCGCACCAGCGGCTCGGCGACGAGCGCGTCCGCCTCCTGCGCCGGCTCCTGAGTGGTCGTCATGGCCCTGGGGCACGTCCAAGGTTCTATTGGCAGCCCCCGGATCGGTGGCGGGGTGGGGGGCTTTGGCGGAAGGTCCCGCACGCCGGACAGCGGATTCTGGAGGTTGTGCGAATCCCCTTGCGCAATGGTCAAGAATCGTTGACCATTGCTTGCATGCCTACCGACGATCTTCCCGAGACGTTTCACGTCACCACGGACGAGCAGCTACGCGCCGTCTCGAATCTCACGCGCCACCGGATCATGGCCGTGCTCCGCTTCGAGCCGGCGACGATCACGCAGATCGCCGAGCGGATGGGGCTCGCGAAGGGGAGTTCCAGCTATCACGTGCGGCTGCTGGAGCGGGCCGGCCTGGTGAAGGTGGTACGGACGCGGAAGGTGCGGGGTGTCACCGAGCGGTACTACGCCATGGCCGCGCGGTCGATCGCGCTGCCGGATCCGGGCGAGGGACGCCCGGATGTGCTGATGCGGAATGCGGTGGCGGACCTGGAGGCGTCGCCGGCGGAAGGCGAGCGGCACGTACGGATGGCGCATCTGCGGCTCACCGAGGAGCAGTTCGCGGAGCTGGGGGCGCGGCTGGAAGCGCTGGCGGACGAGTACCGGGAGCTGTCCGATCCGACACTGCCGGACGCGTCACTCGTGTTCGCACTGTTCCACCCGACACAGCACGAGCAGGCCGAAGGGGACGCCAAGTGACCTCAGACGTTCAGAAGTTGCCGACCGGGTTCGGACGGTTGTGGACCGCGCAGACGATCTCCTCGCTCGGTGACGGGGTGACACATGCCGCGCTGCCGCTGATCGCGTTGACGTTGACACGGGATCCGATGGCGCTCGCCGTCGTCACGGCCGCCGGGACGCTGCCGTGGTTGCTCTTCGGGGTGCTCGGCGGCGCGCTGGTGGACCGCTGGGACCGTCGGCGCACGATGTGGGTCGCCGACACGGCACGTGCGGTGCTGCTCGCGATACCCGCGGCGGCGGCCGCGCTCGACGTGCTGAGCATTCCGCTGCTCGCGGCCGTCGCCTTCCTGCTCGGCCTCGGCGGACTCTTCTTCGACACGGCCGCCACGGCCTATCTGCCGGACCTGCTCGGCCGCGACCCCGCGCTCCTGGAGCGCGCCAACTCCCGCCTCCGCGGCGCCCAGACCGCCGCGTCCGGTTTCGCGGGGCCGCCTGCGGGCAGTGCGCTGCTCGCGCTCGGGCGGACGGTTCCGCTGCTCACCGACGCGGTGTCGTTCGCGCTCTCCGCGGTGCTCGTGCGGTCGCTGCCTGCCACACCCCGGCCCGAACCGCAGGCCCGTGAGTCGTTGCTGCGGCAGGCGCGGGCCGGGGCCTCGTACGTCTTCCGGGACCGGGTACTGCTCGGGCTCGCGCTCCGCCCGGCGGTCGGGAACATCTCCTTCCTCGCCGTGGAGACCGTCCTCGCCCTCTTCGCGCACGACCGCCTGGGCATCGACACCTACGGCTTCGGCCTGCTTCTCGCAGCGGAGGCCACCGGCGGCCTGCTCGGTGCAGGCATCGCCTCCCACCTTGGCCGACGACTCGGCACCGGCACCGCACTGACCTGCACAGCCGCCGTCGAAGGGCTTGCCATCCTGGGCCTGGCCGCTGCCCCGAACCCGTACGTGGCCGGGCTGGCGCTCGCCGTCTGCGGGGCCGGCATGGGCGCCACGATGGTGCTCGCGCCCTCCCTCCGGCAGGCGATCGTCCCCGCCCACCTCATGGGCCGGGTCGCCTCCACCTCCCGCATGCTGGCCATGTGCGCCGCCCCCATCGGGGCCTTCCTCGGCGGTTGGCTGGCCACCACCTACGACATCCGTACCCCGCTCTACGCCGCCGCCTTCCTCCTCCTGGCGATGACGGCCGTCACGGCGTCCATGACCAGCAACCGCCGGGTCGAAGAGGCGCTGCGTGCCGCCGCCCCGGCCGGCGGTCAGGATCACCCGGCATCGAAGAATCCCGCCCAGGAGACTGCACCTGACTTGGTGTGACGCCCGGCCGCGAAGGCCTCACAACAGGTCGGGTGGCAGGCCCCGCGGGGCGCGACGAGTGGCCGGGTCGGTCGGGTGTGCCGGCCGTCGGTCCTCGTCGTCCTCGGAGGCGTCCGGGTCCCGGAAGGGCGCAGGCCCTGCCCGGGGCCGCTGGCTCTGATGTTGAACGGGTGGCGGCCCAGGAAGTTGATGTGCCGGTCCTTGAGCGCGGAGAGCCGGACGACGTCTTCGTCGCCGATCAGCGCGGCGTTCGCCCCGGCGATGGTGTCGGCGCACGTAGTTCCGGTCGACGTGCGAGAGCGAGCGGGTCAGTGCGGCTTCACCCTCATCCGCGCCGACACCGTCGGGTTCCGGACGGACACCTGGAGCGGCTGCTCGGACGCGGGCCCGCGGACCTTCGAGGACTGGTGCGCGCAACGCCCATGCTTTCCGAGGCCCTGCGGCACCGCAGCACGCGTGCACCGGGTCTGTCGGCCGGCCTGACATCCCCTCACCTCCGTACCACCACGCCCGGTCCGGGCGTTTCCGCGCGGACACCAACATGCCTGATGGGCACGGCGAGTTGGCAGCTCCTGTTTGCCGGACCCCGGCGTGTCGTACTGCCCCGGACCGGCTCTCCGCGGCTGTTGTCGCCCCTGGCCGGGGCGGGCCGGGCCGGTGTGTCGAGGGTCGGACATCCCGTCCGGCGCGTGCACGCGCCGGACGCCGGCGGGACCGCACCGGGGACGCGTCCGCCTTCGTCCCGTCCCCGGGTGATCGTGCGCGACATCTTGACCTTGGCCGAATCCCAGGCTTAGCGTTCCGGCGTCGATAGGGATTGAAACGATTCAATCCCTCGCACTTCTCTCGGACTTGAGGCGCACCATGGAAGAACGCACGCCGCGACGAAGCGGAATAGCCCGGCGAACGGCACTGGCGGCGGGGGTCGGGGCGACGGTCCTGGGTGCGCTGCCGGATGTCGCGGCCGCCGCGCCGACGGCCTCCGGGACGGTGGGCTCGGGGACCGCGGCCACGATGGCCGCGGACGCGGGGCGTGGTCCGAAGGCCGACTGGTTCGCGAAGCCGCCGCGTTCCGTGCGCCCCAAGTTCCGCTGGTGGTGGCCGGACGGCCTGGTGGACCCGGACGAGATCGCCCGTGAGGTCGATCAGATCGCCGACGCGGGCTTCGGCGGGATGGAGATCGCCGCAGTTCACCACAGCATCAAGGACAAGTCCGTGCTCGACACCGCGCGCCACGGCTGGGGCAGCAGGTCCTGGCGGGACGGCGTGGAGGCCGCTCTGGGCCGGGCCGCCCGGCGAGGCGTGACCCTCGACCTGACGCTCGGCCCCAGTTGGCCGGTCGCCGTCCCCGGCGTCACCCCCGACGACGAGGTCGCCGCGCAGGAACTCGCCTACGGACGCCTCGCGTTGGCCGCGGGCGCGTCCTATCAGGGTCCCGTGCCCGCCGCAGTCCACGAACCCGAGTCGGGTGTCACCCGGCAGACGCTCGTCGGCGTGCAGGCCGCCCGCGTCGACACGGCGAACTCCACCCGCAAGGAGACGGGGCTCGACCTGGACAGTGTCCGGGACCTCGGCACGTTCGTCACCGACGGCACCCTGTCCTGGACGGCGCCCACGGACGGCGACTGGGTCGTGATCTCGTACTGGCAGCGCGGTTCCGCCCAGCAGCCCGAATCGGGGCCGCACTCCTCACCGGCGGCGTACGTCGTCGACCACTTCAGTGCCGCCGGCACCAAGGCCGTCACGGAGTACTGGGACCACGCGATCCTGAGCTCCTCGCTCCGACAGCTGCTGCGGACCGCGGGCGGTGCCTTCTTCGAGGACTCGGTGGAGCTGGAGACCGACGGACTGGTCTGGACGTCCCGGCTTCCGGAGGCCTTCGAGAAGCACACCGGACGACCGCTGCTGCCCTGCCTGCCGGCGCTGGTACTGGACAAGAGCAACCAGGTCTTCGCGTTCGAGGCGCAGATGACGCGCCAGATCCGGCACGACTTCTGGGAGACCGTCTCGGAACTGTTCAACCGCCATCACATCGGAGCCCTGCGGGACTGGGCGCACTCCCTCGGCATGCGACTGCGCTCACAGCCGTACGGTCTCCAGACGGACGCCATCGCCTCGGCGGCCCTGCTCGACATCCCCGAGGGCGAGTCCCTCGGCTTCAAGAACCTCGACGACTACCGCTGTCTTGCGGGCGGCCGGGACATGGCCGGCCACACCGTCCTGTCCTGTGAGGCGGGCGCCTACAACGGCACCGCCTACAGCACTACTTGGGACCGTTTCCTGCGCACCATGGGCGGCGCCTACGCGGCCGGCGTCAACCAGACCGTCCTGCACGGCTTCTCCTACGCCACCGCACCCCAGGTGGCCTGGCCGGGCTTCGCGGCGTTCAGCCCGTACAACGGAACCGCCGGCTACGGCGAGTCGTGGGGGCCGCGCCAGCCCACCTGGAAGCATGTCGCGGACATCTCCGGCTACCTCGGCCGCGTGCACCGCGTCCTGCAGACCGGCACCGCCCGCGCCGACGTGGCGGTCTTCCGGCAGACCGGCTACACCGCCACCGGCATCGGCGCCTCCTGGTTCACCGCGACGGGCGTCCCCCTCGGCTGGACGCACCAGTTCCTCAGCGGCCCCCTGCTCGACCTGCCCGGTGCCACCGTCAAGCAGGGCCGCCTGGCACCAGAGGGGCCCGCCTACAAGGCCCTCTTCATCGAGGGCGACTTCTTCTACGGCTCCACGCCCACCCTCTCCGTCGACGACGCCGGCAAGATTCTCGAGCTGGCCCGGGCCGGACTGCCCGTCGTCCTGCTCGGCGCCTTCGACCAGGGCCTGACCCCGGGCGTTCCCGCCGCCGGCGAGACCGAGGAACTCCACGGCGTCCTCGCCCGACTGCTCGCCCTGCCGAACGTCGCCCGCGTCACCGACAAGGCCGCCGTCGGCGACGCACTGGCCGGGCTCGGCGTCATCCCGGACGCCCGCCACGCCACCGCCTCCACGCTTCTCAACGCCCACCGCGCGACCGCGGAAGCGGACTACTACTACTTCTGCAACGGCAAGCACGCCGAGACCGTCAAGCCGCCCGTCGCCGCCATCGACCACGACGTCACCCTGCGCCGCAACGGCTCGGGCAGCAGCGTGCCCTACCTCCTCGACCCCTGGTCGGGCGAGGCCGTCCGGCTCGCCCGGTACACCAGGGACGGCGACGACTTCACCGTACGGATCACCCTCCAGCCGGGGGAGTCGACGATCGTCGCCCTGGGCCGCCCCGGCCTCTTCGGCGACCGGCACGGCTCCCGGCCGAACGTCGTCGCCACCGACGCCGACGACGCCCTGTTCACCACCGAGGGCCTGGCCGTACGGGCGAGCTCGCCCGGCACCTACACCACTCGGCTGGACGGCGGCCGGTCCGTCACCACGACGGTCCGGTCCGTGCCGGCCGTGGTCACCCCGGCCGGCTGGCAGCTCGACGTCGACGACTGGCGCCCCGGCACCGGCGCCACCCGCACCGAGCACGTCGAGGTCTCTCTGACCCTCGACACTCTGCTGCCCTGGTCCGGCATTCCCGAACTCGCGGACAGCGCGGGGATCGGCCGCTACCGCACGACGGTCGACCTGCCTTCCGGCTGGACCTCCGCCCACGGCGCCCGTCTGGAGCTCGGCCGGGTCAGTGACACCTGCCGGGTGACCGTCAACGGCAGCCGCCTGCCCGCGGTGAACCGGCTGAACCCGGTCGTCGACCTCGGGCCCGGCCTGCTGCGCCGAGGTGCCAACGTGATCGAGGTCGAGGTCGCGACCCCGCTGATCAACCGTCTGCGGGTCGCCCAGCCCACCGTGTTCGGTGGTGTCTCGCGCCAGGACCACGGTCTGGTCGGCCCGGTGCGCCTGACGCCCTACGTGCAGTCGCAAGTGTCCTGACCCAGAAGACCGGGCGCCGCCCTCTTCGGGGGCGGCGCCTGACGGACGATCCTCAGGCCAGGTCTTGCATCAGCCGCCCATCGCGGCCAACGGGCTGCGCGCCCGCCACGATGTCAGTGGCCGAGGGCACACTGCCCGCATGAACCTGTCCATGTCGCAGAGGCCGACACCGGTTGCCCGTCCGCTGGTCTGGGTGGAGTCGATGGGCGGCCCGTTGATCGCCGTACCCGTCTCCGCGCTGAGCGATTGGGGTGGTTGTACGGCATCGGGCACCATCGCCGGCTCCGGGGACGTCGTGGACGACTACGACCGCGCATGCGAGGCCGAGGACCTGGCAGGCGTGACAGCGGTGGGCCCGAACGGCGCTCACGCGTTGCTGCTCGCCGATGAACCGGCGACCAGTTGCTGGCTACCGGAGCACCGGACCTTTTTGCGCTGGCTGGGCGCCGACTCCGAGGCCGATCTCCTGGCCGCCGCGGAGGCTGTTCTGGCCGATCCCGCGACCGCGTGGGAGGAGTGCGGAACATGGGAGACCGACGGCCCGGCGATCCTCATGGATTCGGCCGAGGCCGGGGACGACCTGAACGTCGAGTACGCCGACGGCAGCGGATTTCCGGAACAGGCACCGGTCCCGCTGCCGGCCGGCCGTTGGACCGTCCGGGCCGTCCACACCCAGGCCGGCGATCATACGTCGGTGGGCCTCGTCCAGCTTGTTCCCGCCGGCTCCTAGTAGGACTCCGTTACGTCTGTCTCGATCTCGGGGTCCTGCTGGTCAGGGGCTGATGGCAGGTGGTGCAGATGCCTGTCCAGCACCTCAGTGTGTTCTGGAGGGTGTCGAGGACCTGATAGAGGGTGAGGCCGGCCCGGGGACTTTTGGGGACAGGCGCTGTTCGGTGAGGAAGGCGTGGGCTGCGGTCACGAGGGTGACGTGGTGGTGCCAGCCGGGCCAGGAACGGCCTTCGAAGTGGTCCAGGCCCAGGCCGTGTTTGAGTTCGCGGTAGTCGTGCTCGATGCGCCAGCGGACCTTGGCCAGACGGACCAGATCGGTGAGCGGGGTGCCGGCCGGCAGGTTGGACAGCCAGTAGTCGGTGGGAGCCTCGGCGTCCTGGGGCCATTCGACCAGCAGCCAGCCGTCGGGAAGGACCCCGTCCCACCAGCCCTGTTGGGCCGAGGCCGCGGCCCGGATCGGTCGCTCGACCGCCTTGCCGGCGGGCCGGACACGCACGGCGGCAAAGCGTGACCGTAACTCCCCTCGTGAGCCGTGCCGCCAGGTCAGGGTGGTGAAAGCCGCTGGGTCAAGGCCGGCGGCAAGGACTGACAGCGACGGTGCGGGATTGCGGTAGCGGGGCTGGGGCCAGCAGCCGATGGCGCCATTGCGGTCCGGGGTCACGGGTTTCGCGTCGAAGGGGTGGGCGGTCACGTCCGAGCGGACGGCCAGGACGTATTCGATGTGGCGATCGGACAGTGCGGCCCGCAGGTGTGCGTTGGTGCCGTAAGCGGCATCGGCCACCACGGCCGGCGGTGTCATCCCCCAGCCGGCGAGGGTGTCGAGCATGTCCAGGGCCAGGCGCCATTTCTCTCGATGCGTGACCTCGGGCGGGATGGTGGTCCTGGCCCGGCGGTGGCTGTCAAAGGCCCACTCCGTGGGCAGGAACAGCCGCCACTGCAGCGGGCACGAGGCAGTGTCACTCGCCGCGTGAACACTGACGGCGACCTGGCAGTTCGCTCGTTTGCCCAGGGCTCCGCAGTACTGCGGAGCCACACCGACCGACATCTGGCCGTCCTTGGGCACCGACACGTCGTCGATCACCCAGGCCGCCGGGCCGATCAGCGGCAGCAGGCGTTCGTTGATCCGCCGCTGCACCGGTACCGGGTCCCAGGTGGACTGGTTCACGAACTGCTGCAGGTTCTGCTCGTTGCCGTCCGGCAGCCGCGAGGCCATCGCCTGAATCGACTTGCGGCGGCCGTCCAGCATCAGCCCCCGCAAATAGCAGTCACCCTTGGCCCGCTGGTCCTTACGCGGCACCGAGGCAAACACATCAGCGACGAATATCGCCAACGTCGCCCGGACACGCTTCACTTCATGTGCGTCCACACACCCAACATGCTCGTGATCAGCACTGATAGAAAGACCTAACGGAGTCCTACTAGGGGCCGGCGGCGCTCACCTGCCTCCACGGAGGCAGGTGACTTCAGAGCTCGCGGCCACTCCCGGCCCCGGCGTCGGAAGGCGCCCGGTCCGGCGCGGGACGCCCGGCCGTCGCCTCAGTAGCCCAGACTCGTCGTGTACGCGCACTCGGTGTAGATGTAGCCCGGCCGGAGCTTGGCGGTGTCCGAGGCCGGCGACTTCCCGAGTCCGGTCCGGGACTTGTGCACGAAGTAGGTGGTGCCGACGGGCAGCCGGATGGTCCGCTGCGGGTAGTTCTTGCCGCCGGAGCAGGGCTTGAAGCCGAGCCCCAGCGTGCTGCCGAGAGAGTACGAGTGGCAGCTGCCGCAGGCCTTGAGGGTGAAGCTTCCGGTCACCGGACCCGTGAACAGCACCGTGATGTCGTCGGGGCTGTCGTTCTTGACCGTGACGGAGATGCTGCCGCCCGATGCCGTGGTCGGCAGGCGCTTGCCGGCCGCGGGCACCGTCTGAGCGACCTCGGCGGCGATGGCTATCTTCTGGGCGCGCGCCCGGTTCTTGTGGTGCGGGTTGTTCTTGGCGAAGTCGTTCATGGTGGTGACGGCGTCGCTGAAGCTGCCGTCCCTGTACTGGTCCACACCGCAGGCGTACGTCCCCGAAGTCGCGCTCTGCGAGGCCCTGTCGGCGTCCTTGCCGAGCGTGTCCGCCAGCCCGGCCTGCTCACCGGGCAGGCCGCGGACCTGGGTGCTGAGGCTCTCGAGCTGCTGAACGGCCTCACACGGGTCCTTGCCGCCCACGGACCTGACCGCCTTGTCGACCGCGGTCTTCACGGCGGGTTCCACCTTGCCGGCCTGTTCCGACTTCGGGAAGGTCGACAGGAGTTCGCCGAACTGCGACGTCCAGTCTCCGCCTCCGCCGCTGAGCGACGCCGCCGCGCACTCGTAGAGCGACGTGGCCAGCCGGTCGTCCGGCCAGGTGGACAGGTTTCCGAGGTCCTTCTTGCTCATGGTGCGCGGAACCGTGCGGAGGTACTTCAAGGGCGTCACGGCGGTGCAGTAGTTCTTCTGCGTATAGGGGGCGCCGACGGTGGCGTAGTAGGTCTCGAGCCGGTCGGGGACACGCTGGGCCGCGCGTGAATCCGGGTGGTCGTCGCTGAGCGCGCTGTAGACCGCCAGCGCACGCCGGTAGTCGGACTTCACCGTGTCGAACGACTGCTTCCCTGACTTCTCGACCAGCTTGTCCGCCCGCTCGAGCCGGTCCAGGAGCATCTGCTCCGTGGCTTCGTCGCGTGCCCCGTCGTACAGGACGACGCCTCCGGCGGGCACGGCCAGCAGGACGACGCCGAGCGCGGCCGCGATCAACGCGCTCGGCAGCAACGCCAGCCGGGTCCGCAGGCCCACGGACGCGCCGTGCACGGCCGCGAGCACGAGGAAGATCAGGTAGATCACGACCGTCGAGCCGGGCACCCCGTCCGGGTCCGCGGGGAGCGCCACCAGGAGCAGGATCGCCGTCGCGACCCAGCACACGGCCATCAGCCCCCAGCGGCGCACGACGGCGTAACCGAGCCCGAGCCCGGAGAGGTTCAGCAAGGCCACCGCGACGGCCCGCCACGGGTTGGCGGGAGCGGGCGGCGGTGCGGTCGGCATCGGCGGTATGACGAAGTCGTCACGAGCACCATGTTGGTCCCAGGACATGACGGTTCCCCCCGGTCAATCACGCCTGAAGTTCTGTGACTTGTCAGCGTACGGTCAGTGAGCGACCGGCGACAGAGCCCGCGTCGAACCCTCCATGACCCCTTTGTCGCACCGGGTGGCCGGTGCCCCAGGCGCATCGTACGGGGTGGCGGGCAACTCGGGCGCGGGATATGGCAGACGGCCCGGGTGCCTCGCGTCGGGAGGCGCAGCCCCGGATCCCCGGCATCGTGACTCCCGCGATCAATCGCAACCCTCTTGCTCTTGCAAGTAATATGCAACAAGCTCTACGGGTCCTTACTGCCCGCCTGTGACGTGGAGCTTCGTCGTGCCTCACCTGATGCCGGAAACCGGACCACAATGCGTCCTCGCGGCCTCGAACTTCGTCTACACCGTCGGCAGCGGCCTCTATCTGACCGCGGGGGTCCTGTATTTCACCCAGGCCGCTCATCTCCCGGCGGGCCAGGTGGGGTTCGGCCTCGGCATCGCCGGTCTTGTCGCGCTGGCCTTGGGTGTCGCGGTCGGTCACCTGGCCGACAGGCACGGCGCACGCGGTGTCTACGCGGCCACCCTCGTGGTCCAGGCCCTGACCACAGCCGCCTTCGTGCTGGCGGACAGCTTCTGGCCGTTCGTGCTCGCCGTCTGCTCGGCGACCGGGGCCAAAGCGGCCGGAACGGCGGCCCGCAGCCCGCTGATCAGACACTACGGAGGAGACAGGCCCCAGGAGTTCCGGGCCTATCTCCGCGCGCTGACCAACCTCGGCGTCTCCCTCGGCGCCCTGGGGGCGGGATGGGTCGTCCAGGTGGGCACCCTCACCGCCTACCAACTCATGCTCATCGGCAACGCGATCGCCTTCCTGGTCTCCGCGGCGCTCCTGGCCCTTCTCCCGCCCGTCGCGCCCGTGCCCGCCGACGGCGGCCCTCGATGGACCGCCCTGCGAGACCGGCCCTACCTGCTGCTCACCGCCGTCGACGGTGTCATGGCGATCCAGTTCAAGGTGCTCACCGTGGCCATCCCGCTCTGGCTGGTGGGTGCGACGGCCGCCCCCCACTGGCTCATCTCCTGCACCATGATCACGGGGACGGTCATCGTCGTCGTGTTCCAGGTGCGGGTCAGTCGTGGCGTCACATCGCCGGTGGCCGGTGGACACGCCTACCGCCGAGCGGGCGTGGCCTTCCTCGTCTCGTGCTCGATGGTCTCGCTGTCCGCGGGAGTGCCGGCGTGGGCTGCCGCGACGCTGCTCATCGCCGCGGTCGTGATCCACACGATCGGCGAACTGTGGCACTCCGCCGCCGGGTTCGAGGTGTCCTTCGCCCTTGCCCCACCACACGCCACCGGCCAGTACCTCGGCGTGTTCGGCCTGGGTGCCGGACTGGCCGAGGCCGTCGGACCAGGTCTACTCATCGCGCTCTGCATCACCTGGGGCCGCCCCGGCTGGTACGTCGTCGGAGCACTGTTCGCGCTCACGGGGCTGGCGGCACCCCTCGCCGTCCGGTGGGCGGACCGCCATCGGCGCGGCCTGACGCCACCCCTCGCGGTCCTGGAGACGACGTGAGCCGCGTGACCCGTGTGTGCGCGAGACACCCTTCCGCGCGGCGGGACTCCTGGTGGTGTCCTCCGTGTCGCCGGTTGCCGAGGGGGTGCGACCGGCCGAGCCGGGAGGCGGGCTTGTTGAACGATCACATGCCGGGAGAGACTTCCACGGCAATGTAGAGACTGGCGCGTCACCGGTTCGCCGGCCGTCCGCCCCCTGCAGAGAGCTGCTCCGATGTTCGGCTTGAGTGAAATCGTCCTGGTCCTTCTTGTTCTCGTCGTCCTTCTCGGCATCAGGAAGCTGCCCGAGCTGTCGCGTTCCGCGGGCAAGGCCGCCCGGATCTTCAAGGGCGAGGCGAAGGCTCTCAAGAACGAGGAGTGACGCGGCCGCCGATGGGCCGGCCCGGAACAAGTCGAGGGAAGGGCGGAATGCCCATGTGTATACCGGAATTGGTGCCGCATCCCGCCGCCGCGAAGCCGGAGGGTGCGGGGGGCTTCCTGGAGGGGTTGGTCACAGTGTGCCGGGTGGTGATCCGGCCCACGGGGGACCGGCTGGACGGAACTGCGCCCGACCCGACAGCCGGAGCGTGCGCAACGGCGCTGCTCACAGCCCTCTTGGGGAGGCCTGGGTGCGGCATGGTTGCCTTCTTGGTCCCGTTTGATGCCACCTTGGCGGGCAGTCCGCGACGGTGAGCCGTCGACGGCCCGCCGGTCGATGGCGTTCGGCGGACTGGAGCGAGCGCGACAGTCCACACCGCCATGCCACGCATGTATGGGCGGTACCACTCCACCTGACGGCCCTTGCTCTCTGGTGAGAGGCGCTCTCGCCGTGTAACGTCGCTGGCAGATGTCGTGGTTCGCAGTACCTGCCCGCGCCGTGGTGCGGGCGTTTTGCTGTGCAGTGCCCGAGGACCAGGACGACTACCTCCGGGTCCGCGCGGTGCGGATCCGTCATCGAGTGAGAGGCACTGGCATGGCCAGCGGAACTGTCAAGTGGTTCAACGCCGAAAAGGGTTTCGGTTTCATCGCGCAGGACGGGGGCGGCCCGGACGTCTTCGCGCACTACTCCAACATCAACGCCAGTGGCTTCCGTGAGCTCCAGGAAGGCCAGGCGGTGACCTTCGACATCACTCAGGGTCAGAAGGGCCCGCAGGCGGAGAACATCACCCCCGCCTGATCTCGGCATCGCGCCGGCACGGTGCCTCACGCAGCGCGCGTTCGAGGCACCGTGCACCGCGGCCGATCATGAAGGCTCCGCCGATCTCCCCGACGGGCGGCCGAGCCGTATACCGGCACAGCGGTAGCGTGCCACCGCTCGGCCGCGAGGCCGGGTTCACACACCCCCTTCCGGCGCCACCGGCGCCGAGGTCCGGTCGGCCCGAGCGCCGCTGACCTCCCTCCACGCTCGACCACCCTTGTACCGGGTCGTCGTGAGGCGTGCGAGCTCTTCCGATCCGTGGCCGTCGTGACGGCCCGGTCGATGACCCCCTTGGCAGTGCCGACAAACCCCGCGCCGAGTCCATGGCCCGCGGCGGCGGGCTGCCCTAGGTATCCGCCCGGTCGGGATCCTCGCCGAAGCGCGTCGCGACGCGACCGCCGGCACCCGTTCGGGCAGCGCCGATCACCCGTCCGGCCCGTTTCGCCCGCCCCCGGCGTCCTCGGCGTCCCCGGCGTCCTCGGCCGAGGACTCTCCTTGCGACGGGTTCCGCACGGTGACACGTCCGTCCCGACCTCGCCATACGCCCGGATCGGGCCGGAATGGCGTTACTCACTTTCGGGTGACGGGTGGTTGAGGTGCGGGGATATATGAGATGCCCGCATATGGCCATGATCCTGTAGGAGTACGGGAGTTGAGGATGTCAGCTCATCACTCTTCAGCTTTCGGCAGTTAAAGGCCGGATACAGGCGTCCGTAACCGACATGTTCGCAATTGGTAACAGGGGGCGGGTGTCGCTCGTATCGGGCCGGGACCAGGAGGAACTTATGAGTCCTCGGCCACCGGGCCGGGACTCGCACAGGGTCGCACCGTGCAGTTCCCCGCAGGGGGGTGCTGTTGCGGGGTGTCCGGCTCTCGAACCTTGAGGAGCATTCATGTCCGTTTCCACGTCTGTCACGGCCCGCCGTCTGGTGGCCGCGGCCCTCGCGGCCGGCACGCTGGTCGGCTCGGCCGCGGTGTCCGCCTCCGCCGCGGAGCCGCGCCACGAGCGCACGCACGTCGCCATCAGCAGGGTCCAGAGCGACGCGCCGGGCTTTGACGACCGCTCCAGCCGTTCCCTGAACGCGGAGTGGGTGGAAATCACCAACTCGAACCGCCGCTCGGTGAACCTGAGTGGCTGGACGCTGTCGGACGAGGACGGCAACCGCTACACCTTCCGTCACTACCGTCTGGCCGGCCGCTCCACCGTCCGTGTCCACACCGGCTACGGCCGTGACACCAACCGGGACCTCTTCCAGGACCGCCGCAACGAGGTGTGGGACAACCGTTCCGACACCGCCACGCTCAAGAACGACCACGGCCGCTTCGTCGACAGCGTCTCCTGGGGCCGGCACCACGACCGTGACCACGGACGCGACGACAACCGCGGTCACGGGGACAACCGCGGTCACGGCGACGACCGTGGTCACGGCCGCCGCTGAACGGCCCTTGTCGGCACGCTCGTCCATGACGCGTGCCGATGGTGACCGGGGTCCGACGATGGAAGTGACCGGCTGAAGGCCGGGCCCTGTCACCCTGTGATCACCGGTCCCGTCGGACGGCCTCGCTGAGGAAGACCCGCACCATACGGTGCGGGTCTTCTGCGTCGGGGCGTACCCCTGCCGCGGCCTCCGACCCCCATGTGGTCCCGCTGGTCGATGACGAGCCCACCGCATGCGATCGCGATCCGGAACCGTCACCTGTCACCCCGGTTGACACCCTTCACTCGGCCTCCTAGGGTCACGCCAACACTGCGAACATGTGACGAAATTTCGAACAACCGGAAGGCAACTGCCCTGCGTAGCAACGGAGTTGAGCGCACGGGCAGGAACCTCATGGCGCGAGCCGATGCATGTTCGGGTGCGCGCCGGCGAAGTGATCGGCGATCTGTGAGGCATCGGCAATCCTGAGTGCCACCCCTCGGGTCACGGGTCGGTGACCTGACCGAGCGTCATTCGCCGACGTCCGACGGGCAGTTCTCCCTCATGGAGACATGTACCAAGATCCCCGACGAACTCGGCGGAAGGTGCGGATCCGTGAGGTCGCTGACCCGATCCGGCGCACGTACTGCTCGACCTGAGGCTCGGGCTTCCGAGGCGTCTCCGGACTGACGTGAACGGCGCCCCTCCGTGGGCCTGTCCCTCGTCACGGCGGCCGAGCGGCTCACGACCTGTTTCGCCGGCCGGCCGAACCGGCCCACCTCGCCGCCTCTCCGCCGGTACCAGACATCCCGTCATTTTTCTCAACGACGAGAAGAACAAGGAACGATCACCATGCGCAACCGTAGACCTGCCCTCGCCGCCATAGCCGGTGCCGCCTCCGTCTCCCTCGCCTTAACCGCTTGCGGCCAGAGCGGCGCGGCGCGCCCCGAAAGGGGCGGCACGGTCGGGATCGCCATGCCGACCAAGGCCTCCGAGCGCTGGATCGCGGACGGCAACAACGTCGTCAAGGACCTGAAGGGCATGGGGTACAAGACCCGGCTCGTCTACGGAGACGACGACCCGGAGCGGCAGGTCGAGCAGATCCAGGACCTGGTCAAGCGGGGAGTCGATGTGCTGGTCGTCGCGGCCATCGACAACAGGTCGCTGGGCAAGGTGCTCCAGCAGGCCGCCGACGCGGAGATACCCGTGATCTCCTACGACCGGCTCATCCTCGGCACCGAGAACGTCGACTACTACGCCTCCTTCGACAACGAGCAGGTCGGCCGGCTCCAGGCCCGTTGCATCATCGACCAACTCGGCCTGGAGGACGGCAAGGGCCCCTTCAACATCGAACTGTTCGCCGGCTCCAAGGACGACAACAACACCAAGTACTTCTTCGACGGTGCGATGCAGCTACTGCAGCCGTACCTGGACAAGAAGCAGTTGGTCGTCCGGTCCGGCCAGACCGGACTGAACAAGGTCACCACGCTGCGCTGGGACGGCGCCACCGCGCGCAAGCGCATGAAGGGCATCCTCGCCACGTCGTACGGGATCGAGAAGGTCGACGCCGTGCTGTCGCCGTACGACGGCATCTCCATGGGCGTCCTGGGGGCCCTGAAGGCGGACGGCTACGGCTCCGGCGCGAAGCCCCTCCCGGTCGTCACCGGTCAGGACGCGGAACTGGCCTCGGTGAAGTCGATCATCGCGGGTCAGCAGAGGCAGACCGTCTACAAGGATCTCCGCCAGCTCGCCGAGGTGACGGCACGCATGGCCGACGACGTGCTCAACGACAGGGAGCCGACCCTGAACGACCACGGCAGCTACGACAACGGCTCCAAGGTCGTGCCCGCCTACCTGTTGCAGCCGACGAGCGTCGACAAGACCAACTACAAGGAAATACTGGTCGGGGGCGGCTACTACACCGACGCCGAGCTCAAGTAGCCGCCGCTGGGTCAGGGGTGCGGCGTTTCCCCGTCTCCGGAGGCGCGGGAATCGGCACGCGTGGGGCCGCACGCGGCGGACGGGCGGAGGTCCGTGCGCCGCACCTGTCCTGTCCCCGGGTGCGGGAACCAGACACACGAAGCAGAATTCACCCTTTCGCATACAGGAATAATGCGTCTATCCTGTTGGGATGCAAGGAGTTCCTGAGTCACACAGCGGCTGGACGTTCCTGACCAACCACGCCCGTGTGCTGGCGGCGATCGCCGAGGATCACACGACGCGGATTCGTGACATCGCGGCGCGCTGCCAGCTCACCGAACGGGCCGTCCAGAAGATCATTTCTGATCTGGAGGAGGGCGGTTACCTCACGCACACCCGGCAAGGGCGCTCCAACGAGTACCGGATCGAAGAGGGGACCTTCCTCCGGCATCCGGCGGACTCCGGGCCGTCGGTGGCGGATCTCCTCGCCCTGCTGGCTCAGCACGACGCCAAGCACGGCGCCTCCCCTGCGGGCGGCGTGCGGCAGTCGCGACTGGCGGCAGAAGAACAGTGACGACACCGGCACGACGAGCGGGCGAATGACCGGGCCGACGCCGGACCGGCTCTCGCGGCGGGCGTGACGACGTCGAGCTTCACGAACATGACACGAGATGAACTGCGCCGGACTCCCCGACCCCGGAGGCGACGTTGACGTCCGAATGGGACACGACCCAGCAGCTAGCCGTGCCCTCTGAAAGCTCAGTGGACGCCGTGACGCGTCTGGAGGGCGAGAATCTTCAGCTCAAGCAGGCGGTGCGGTCGCATGCCGTCGTCGACCAGGCCATCGGTGTCATCCTGGCGTTGGGCCAACTGACCCCGGACCAGGGCTGGGACGCGCTGCGGGGCATCTCGCAGAACACCAACATCAAGCTGCGCCACGTGGCCGAACTGATCGTCGACTGGGCGCGAACCGGTGAGCTGCCCACCGACGTTCGCAGCCAACTGGAGTCGCAGCTCAGCCTGGGCACCTCCGCGAGCGCCGGGGAGTAGTTCCTCGCTCACCTCACCCGGGCCATATGAGGGCGGGGGACGTGCGTCGTGGGTCGCCGCGAGCCTGGACTCGGAGGCGGCCCGCTCCCTCAAGGCGGCCCGACCCCGACGCCGCTGAGCAGCAGCACGACGTCCACCGCTGCGACCACGACCGCCGTCGCGAACGCCGCCCGCTCCCAGCGGCGTCCCAGCACCGCCCCCGTCACCGCGACGAGGCCGACCACGGCCAGTGCCACCCCGGCGCGCAGGCCAGGTGGTCCTGCGGGCCCCAACGCCAGGAGTGCGGACGCGACCACCAGCGGCACCGGAAGCAACTGCCGCGCTCGCTCTGCTCCCAGCCGCTGCGGCCACCCCCGTACGCCCGTCGCGAGATCCCCGCGGATGTCCGGCAGGACGTCGCCCAGATGCGCTCCGACTCCCAGCAGCGCCCCGGCGCCGACGACCCACCAGGCCGGCCAGGGATGACCCGGCAGTCCGAGAGTCACGAACGCCGGGAGTGCGGCGAACGCCAGTGCGTAGGGTGACCAGGACCAACAGGTGGCCTTGAGACGGAGGTTGTACGCCCATGCCGCCGCGACCGCGGCCAGGTGGACGCCGCCGGCCCGCAGGCCACAGCAGAGCGAGAGCGGCACACACAGGGCCAGCGCGGCGTACGCGGCAGCCCAGAGATGCGTCACTCCGATGGCCCCGTCGACGGCGGGTTTGCGCCGGCGTCCTGTCGCGAGGTCCCGCCGTGCGTCGAAGGCGTCGTTGCACCAGCCGACCGACAACTGCCCCGTCACCACGGCGGCGATGGTCAGGACACACCCCCTGGTTGCCTGGCCGGCGATCACGGCCAGCGCCGCCGTCAGCGCGGTGACGGCCACCACAGGCCCGGGGTGGCACGCTCGCCCCAGACCACCCGCCCGGACGGTCCAGCTCCCAGCCGGGCCACCGGTCGTCGCGTGCTCGGGAGTACCCACCCGGCGATGGTAGGAGGTGTGGTCCACCCGGCTGGAGCGCGCCACGGGGGGAAGGGCCGGACGGGGGATCCCTGGTGGCGGAATGCCGGTCCGGGGAAGGCCTGCTGAGCAGCCCACCCCAGTCGGCGTTCGGACGGGAGCCCTATGACGCGGATCGCCGCCGTTCACGGTGCACTCGCGCCGCACCGCCACACCCAGCCCGAGATCACGGACATGGTGGCCCGCACCTGTCTGCCCGAGGGCTCCGACCGCCGTGTGCTCGACCGGCTGCACCGCAGCGCGAAGGTCGGCACGCGCCATATGACGCTGCCGCTCGAACAGTACGAGGAACTGGACGGGTTCGGCGCCGCGAACGACGTCTTCATCACGGCCGCCACCGACATGGGGGCCAAGGCCGTTCGCGAGGCACTGCGCACGGCCGGTCTGTCCGCGGCGGACGTGGACCTGCTCGTCTTCACCTCCGTCACGGGCATCGCGACACCCTCCATCGACGCCCGGCTCGCGGGCCGCGTCGGACTGCGGCCGGACGTCAAGAGACTGCCGCTGTTCGGCCTGGGGTGCGCCGGGGGTGCCGCCGGCCTCTCCCGGATGCACGACTACCTGCTCGGCCGGCCCGACCACGTGGCGGTGCTGCTGTCGGTCGAGTTGTGCTCGCTCACGTTTCAGCGCGACGACGCCTCCTTGGCCAACCTGGTCGCCACCGGTCTGTTCGGTGACGGCGCCGCCGCGGTCGTGGCCTGTGGCGCGCGCCGCACGGGCGAAGCCGACGGGCCCACGATCGTGGACACGCGCAGCCGGCTGTATCCGGACACCGGCGGCATCATGGGCTGGGACATCAAGGACTCGGGCTTCCAGGTCGTACTGGATCCGGAGATCCCCGACGTGGTGCGCCGATTCCTCGCCGACGACGTGCAGGGATTCCTGGGTGACCACGGACTGAAGCCGAAGGACGTGACCGCATGGGTGTGCCACCCCGGAGGGCCCAAGGTCCTGGAGGCCGTCACCGAGTCCCTCGAACTGCCCGACGGGGCACTTGATGTGACCTGGCGTCACCTGGCGGACGTGGGCAACCTCTCGTCGTCGTCCGTGCTGCACGTGCTGCGCGACACGCTGGCCACCCGCCGCCCGCCCACCGGTACTCCGGGTCTGCTCCTGGCGATGGGTCCGGGCTTCGCATGCGAGCTGGTGCTGCTTCGCTGGTAGGCGACCGGCGTACGACATGGAACGGTGGGACACGGACACATGATCTGGTACGGACTGCTGGTGGCCGCCGTCGCCGCCGAGCGCGTCGGCGAACTCTTCGTCGCCCGCCGCAACGAGCGGTGGAGCCTTGCGCGCGGGGCGGTCGAGGCGGGCCGGGGCCACTACCCGGCGATGGTCGCGCTGCACACCGGGCTGCTGGTCGGCTGCCCGGCCGAGGTGTGGCTGGCCGACAGGCCCTTCGTCCCGGCCCTGGCCTGGCCGATGGTCGCCGTACTGGCCGGCGCCCAGGCGCTGCGCTGGTGGTGCATCGTCACCCTGGGATCCCGATGGAACACCCGGGTGATCGTCGTGCCCGGCCTGCCCCTCGTGGCCCGCGGTCCCTACCGGGTGCTGCGGCACCCGAACTACGTGGCGGTCGTCGCGGAAGGTGTGGCGCTGCCGCTGGTGCACACCGCCTGGGTCACGGCGATCGTCTTCACCCTGGCCAACGCCGCGGTGCTGACCGTGCGCATCCGGTGCGAGAACCGGGCACTGGCCGCCGTTCCCGCCTCGCTCACCTCCGCTGCCGCGTGATCGACGTCCTGGTGGCCGGCGGCGGACCGGCCGGGCTGGCCGCCGCCATTCACTGCGCGCTGTCGGGCATCGACGCCGTGGTCGTCGAACCGCGGACAGCGCCCGTGGACAAGGCCTGCGGGGAAGGGGTCATGCCCAGCGGGGTCGCCCAGCTGCGGGCGCTGGGGATCGAGGTCACCGGCAGGGAATTGCGCGGTATCCGCTACGTCGACGGCGCCGTGAGCGCCGAAGCGCCCTTCCGCGGTGGCAGAGGGCTGGGAATCCGCCGTACGACGTTGCACCAGGCGCTGCACGAGCGCGCCCTCGGTCTCGGCGTGCGGATCGTGCCCGGCAAGGTGGGGGAGGTGTGTCAGACCACGGACACCGTCACCGCGGCCGGTCTCACGGCGCGTTGGCTGATCGCCGCGGACGGCCTGCACTCCGGTGTCCGCCGCGGCCTGGGACTGGAACTGCCGAGCGGAGCGCACCGGCGCTACGGGCTGCGTCGGCACTACCGGGTGGAGCCGTGGACGGACTTCGTGGAGGTCCACTGGTCGGGGCACGGCGAGGCCTATGTGACACCGGTCGCCGACGACCTGGTGGGAGTCGCGGTCCTCAGCCGCATGCGTCGCGGATACGACCGGCATCTGGCCGAATTCCCCGCCCTCACCGCGGCGCTGCGCGGGACCGCCGCGACGGAAGTGCGGGGCGCCGGGCCGCTGCTGCAGCGCGTACGGCGCCGAGTCGCCGGACGCGTCCTGCTCGTCGGCGACGCGGCGGGCTACGTGGACGCCCTCACCGGAGAGGGCATCGCTCTCGGGCTGGCGACCGCGGAGGCCGCCGTCCGCTGCGTCACGGCGGGACGCGCGGGGGAGTACGAGCGGGCATGGGCGCTGCTGACACGGCGTCACCGATTGCTGACCAGAGCTCTGCTGGCCGCCGGCCGCCGTCCCGGCACAGCACGCCTGATCGTTCCCGCGGCATCCCGGATGCCCCCGGTGTTCACGGCCGCCGTCCACGCTCTGCAATAGGGTGTACAGCGGGATCACACGCCGGTCCGGGACGACCGGTCAGGGAACGCCGCTCGCCCCGGCGAGACGCCCGGCGGCGCTTCGGAGGAGCACCCGGTCCGCTGCGGCGGCAAGGCTGACACCGGCGCATGGGGAACTGCCAAGGTGCCCCGTGGGCCTCTGCTCGCCGTGAGTTCGCCGATCGTCGGCCCGTGTCACGGGGCGGCCCCGTACTCCCGTGAGATCGCGGGATGAGTGTGCACTCCAGGGAGGGGTACTCGGCGCCCATGAACGCGACCAACTACGAAATGGCCCTGTCGAACGCGGCCCTCGGCACGCTCGGGGCGTTCCTCGGCGGCCTGGTCCTCGTCGGCGTCCTGGTCTGGGCCGTACGTCTGGGCATCGGGGTACGCCGGCGCCAACCGGATCCGCCCAGGACCGAGGAACACCCCACGATGCCGTCGGGCGGGCCCGTTCATGAAACGGTGGAAGTGCGGGAGCCCGACGAGGTTCCACGGGCAACGGAAGAGAACGAGCGTCTCACTCCGCACCAGCTCCACAGCTCGGGCAGCAAACGTAGCGATGAGCAGACCCGCACGCGCTGGAGCCAGGATGCGAGTGGCTCGTCCGGCAGCGGTGGTCAGCGCGGCGAGTAGGTCTGTGCCGCTTTCCCGGGACGTGCGGGCCGGGGGGCGTAGGCGGTGTCGAATCCGGCGTCGGCGTGGCGGCGGGTGACGATTCCGGCCCGCTCCAGGCGGTCCTGGACCGCCCGTAGGAGGGAATCCGGGGCATCGCCGCAAGGGAGATCTGCCGTGATGAGGTGGGGAGTGAGGAGGCAGACGACGATGACCGCCACACGGGACTTCAACGCCAGTGGCCGTACCGTACGGGTGAGCCGGCCGGACAAGGCGCTGTTCCCCGACGACGGCATCACCAAGGCGGACCTCGCCCGGTACTACCGCACCGTCGCCCACCGGATGCTGCCCCAGCTGCGCGGCCGCCCGCTGATGCTGGAGCGGCATCCGGACGGCATCGGCGGCATGTCGTTCATGCAGAAGGACGTGCCGGAGCACTTCCCCGACTGGATTCACCGGGTCGAACTGCCCAAACGGCAGGGCACCGTCACCTACCTGCTGTGCGACGACACCGCGACCCTCCTCTATCTCGTCGACCAGGGCTGCATCACTCCCCACCGCTTCCTGTCGAGGGCCGACCGCCCGGATCACCCCGACCGGTTGATCTTCGATCTCGATCCAGCCGGCGACGACGTCGCGCAGGTGCGCATCGCGGCCCTGTTGCTGCGCGACCTGCTGGAGCAACTGCGTCTGCCTTCCGCGGTGATGACGACCGGCTCCCGGGGTCTGCACGTCCTCGTTCCGCTCGACCGCAGCGCCTCCTTCGACGACGTACGCGCTTTCGCTCGAGGCGTGGCCGAACACCTCGCCGCGGGCCGTCCCGACACTCTGACGACCGAGGTCCGTAAGGAAGCCCGCAAGAAGAGGTTGTATCTCGACATCCAGCGCAACGCCTACGCCCAGACCGCAGTCGCCCCTTTTGCGGTCCGCGCGCGTCCGGGGGCTCCGGTCGCCGCCCCGGTGACCTGGGCGGAAGTCGAGGCCGGCGACATCGGAGCGCGCAGCTTCACGGTGAACGACATGTCCGCACGCCTCGAGGAGAACCCCTGGCAGAAGGTGTTCCGGCGGGGCCGTTCTCTCGGCCCCGCACGGCGACGGCTCGACGCGCTGCGCTGACCGGAACGCACGTCTCACCGCTGATGCCGGTCAGCCGCCCGAGGTGAGCGGAACACGCAGCGCACTGCGCCGCCGCTGCCAGGCGGACAACAGATGGGCCGCCAGCCGGTCTTCGAGCAGGCCGGTGACCCTCATGCCGAAGGCGACGTCGGGTTCGAGTTCGGGTTCGTCCTCCAACAGGCCGCCGATCACGTCACGACATACGACCTGCTCGTGGACGGCGTCGGCCTCGACGTGCTCGTCGTAGAAGCGTTGCGCGGCCTTGCCCGCGCCGACTCTCCGCAAGGCCGAGGCCAGTCGCCTGGCCCCCGGGGCGGAGGCCACCTCGACTGCGGCGAAATGCCCCACCAGAGCGCCCCGGAGGGCGCGGTGCAAGCCGAGCAGGGACATGAGATTGACGGTGGCGACCGCCTCCGTGGGGGCGACGTCGACGTAGTGGCCGTAGTCCGCGCGCAGCCCGAGGTCCGCCATGAGGTCCGCGAAAAGGCGGGCGTGGACGTCCTCCTCGCGGCCGGCGCCGAACTCGTCGAACTCGATCGCGACCATGGCGGCCTTCGCCCGGCCGTGCAGTCGCGGAATGACCCAGGCGTGCGGATCGGCCTCCTTGAGGTGGTACAGCGAGCGCAGGACGGCGTATTCCTTGAGTTGCCACAGTTGGCCGTCGCGTTGGAGGTAGTGAGTGACGCTGGTGTCGTCGTGTCCGGCCGGTTCCAGAAGAAGGGCTTCGAGTGCCTCTGCGACGTCCGTGCCGGCTGGAACGTCGCCGCGGAGAGCTTTGAGGAAGCGCAGTTCAAGTGACCGTCGCAGGGCCAGCAGTCCGGGGTCCCACTCACGCTCGTCACTCACCTCGTCGAAGCCGCGGTAATGGAGTTCGTACAGCGTGTAGAGAGCGATCTGGAGGTCGTCGGCGTAGGGGTCGGCCTCTTCCAGGGCCTGGGGGAGGGCCGGCAGGGGTGTGCCGTAGCGCAAAGTCGAGGCAAGCGCCCGTGACACCGCGCCCCGTGACGTCGGAAGCGGGGGCCCCTTCACGTCGATTCCCGCCTCGCCCGACGGCGGTGGCTGGTGTCGCACCAGGGGTAGGTGCGGCTGCGGCGGCAGGTGCAGATCGCTGCCCGGAAGCGGCGGGAGATGAGGACCGTGCCGTCTTCCTGGACCACTTCGACCGGGCCCTCGATGAGGAGCGGTCCCTCGCGGTCCACCGTCACGCGGCGAGGTCGCTCAGGTTTGCTGGGCACGGATGACCACCAGCTCTTCCCGGTCGTCGTGCTCATCGGTCAACAGCCCCTGGCGTCGCAGCCACGTTCGGCGCGAGCTCAGCACGGGGCCGAAGGGGACGAAGGCACGGTCAGTGACCGTCGCCTCGAATCCCGCGCGGGTGAGCCGTCGCAGCGTCGGCCGGCTCCCGCAGAGCGCGGAGTGCACGAGCAGGAGCACACCTCCCGGGCGCAGTGCCGCCGGAGCCTCGTCGCAGACGCGGTCCACGAACGCACGGCCGTCCGGGCCGGCCTCCCAGGCACGCGCCGGCGACCGGTGCGGCAGCCGGAGAGCCGGAGACGGTACGTAGGGCGGATTGCTCACCACCAGGTCGTACGTCCGTCCTTGCACAGCTGCGGTGAGATCGCCGTGCCGGACGGTGATGCGACGGCGGCTGAGGAGTGCGTTGAGGCGCGTGGTGAACACGGCGCGCCAATCGATGTCGACGGCGGTGACCCGCGCCCCCAGTCGCGCTGCCCGCAGGGCCAGGGCACCACTGCCGGTGCCCAGGTCGAGCACGTCGGTGGAGGGATCCACGCGCTCCCGCGACAAGGCGTGCATCAGGAGTTCGGTGTCGTGCTGAGGTGCGTAGACACCGGGCAGTGTGATGAGAGGGCTCTCGCCGGACGTCCCCATGGGGCATCTCCGGATCACGTCGTGTCTGATAAATACTGATATGTGCGACTTCGTGATCCGAGTTCCCTCTGGAAGGGGGCTTACGCATGACTGAGGGAAACGGTGCCGCAGCATTGCGTGGGAGTGGAACACATGAGAAAAAAGGCCCTCATTGTCATTGACATGATCAATACCTACGATCATGACGACGCGGACCTATTGATTCCGTCCGTGAAATCCGTGATTCCCCAGGTCGTCAAGTTGATTCGGGCGGCGCGACGCCACAACGTTCCGGTCATCTATGTGAACGACAATTTTGATGAATGGCGGTCGCACCATGGGGAGATAGTGGACAAAGTGCTGTCGAGTCCGCACGCCGATCTGGTGAGTCCCCTCGCCCCCGATGAGGACTCGCTCTTCGTGGTGAAGGCCCGGCACTCGATCTTCTACGAGACGCCGCTCAACTACCTGCTGCTCCAAGAGGGCATCGGCCACATCGTCCTGTGTGGTCAGGTCACCGAGCAGTGCGTGCTCTATTCGGCACTCGACGCGCACATTCGGCATCTGGACGTGACCGTTCCCTACGATGCGGTGGCCCACATCCATGAGGATCTCGCACACGCCGCGCTGCTGATGATGAAGCGGAACATGGATGCCAACAGCCCCGCCGCGCGGAATGTCAGGTTCTGACAGCGGGGGCGGGCTCGCTCCTGCGACCGGAAGTCAGGTCAGGGATGGAGCAGAGTCTTGACCATGGCGTCCTCCTTGGCCTGGAACATCGCGTACGCCTTCGGCGCGTCCTCCAGTGGCATGTCGTGCGTTTTGAACGTGTCGACGCCGAGCGGATCCTCGTCGGTGAGCAGCGGCAGGATGTCCTCCACCCAGCGCCAGACGTTCGCCTGGCCCATCCGCAGCTGGATCTGCTTGTCGAACATGGTCAGCAGCGGCATGGGGCTCGCCGCCCCGCCGTACACGCCCGAGACGGAGACCGTGCCGCCACGCCGGACCAGCGCCATGGCCGCGTGCAGTGCGCTGAGCCGGTCGATGCCGGCTCGTTCCATGAGCCGTTGCCCGACGCCGTCGGGCAGCAGGCCCGTGACCCATTGGGCGGCCTTGGCGAGCGGGGCGCCGTGCGCCTCCATGCCGACGGCGTCGATGACGGCATCGGTGCCGCGGCCGTCGGTCAGGTCCTGGACGGCATCGATCAGGTCCTTGCCCTCGCGGCGTGCGTCGAAGCAGGTGACGCCGTGCGCGGAGGCCCGTGACAGCCGGTCGGGGACGAGGTCGATCCCGACGACCAATCCGGCGCCGCGGTGCCGCGCGATCCTGGTGGCCATGTCTCCGATCGGGCCCAGGCCGAGGACGGTCACCGTGCCGCCCTCCGGCAGGCTCGCGTACTCCACCGCCTGCCAGGCTGTCGGAAGGACGTCGGAGAGATAGACGTAACGGTCGTCCGGCGGGCCGTCCGGCACCTTGACGGGCAGTTTGTCGCCGAAGGGGACCCGCATCAACTCGGCCTGGCCACCGGGTACCTGTCCGTAGAGCTTGGTGTATCCGAAGAGTGACGCGCCGGTGCCCCGCTCGTGGACCTGGGTCGTCTCGCACTGGGAGTGCAGGCCTTGGTCGCACATGAAGCAGTCGCGGCACGAGACGTTGAAGGGGATCACGACACGGTCGCCCGGCGCGAGGGTGTGGACCCGGGGGCCGACCTCTTGGACCACCCCCATCGGTTCATGGCCCAGGATGTCCCCCGGATCGAGATAGGGGCCGAGGAGCTCGTAGAGGTGGAGGTCGGATCCGCAGATGCCGGTGGATGTGATCCGCACGATCACATCGTCGGGCTTCTCGATCCGGGGATCGGGCACGGTTTCCACACGGACGTCCCGCTTGCCGTGCCACGTCAGCGCACGCATGAGGTCTCCTCCGGCCGCTAGGAGTGGGTCACGGCCGAGTTCCCGATGCCCGCTGCGTAACACTTTCTCCTGTATCGGGCTTTCCACAGGGCGGACCTGCCTCGGCCGTCCCACGGCAGCGGTAGGACTCGATTGTTGGAACGGAGGTTGATCAGGAGGGTCCCGCGGCGGCAGAGGCGTCACGCTCGGGGCGGTCGCCAACCGACCATGAGGATCGTGGCGTCGTCCCGCAGCCTGCTCCGCTCCGAGTCGAGGAGGCGATGGATGAGGCGGCGCAGCGTCTCGGGCGCTACTTGCCTCCGGCCTCGCGCGGATCACGAGTCCGCGAAAGGGTCGAGGCCGAACAGCTCCCCATTCTGCATACGGGCTCCGTGACACCGTCCGTGCAGAGCTGGTCGGGCCGCCAACGAGCAAGGGCCTCGTCCACGCCGGCCACGAGTTCCGGCAGGTCGGCGCCCGTGCGCCGGGTAGTGCGGCACGCCCCCAGCAGACCCGATACCAGGTCGTGTCCCCGGGAGTCGAGCATCGCCGCGTGCAGGCTGGTGGCGGTCAGCGCGTGGTCGAAGGCCCGCCTCCCACCTCGTAGACGTGTTCCGGCACGGCTGTCGAGACGGCATCGGCGGAGGTTTCCTTGTAGGCCCGGTTCGACGTGACCATCGATCGCCAGCAGGTCCGCCATCGAACGGCGTGCCACCACCGTCGGAAGTCCCAAGCCGGCATCTGCGGATCGAGAGGAGATTCTCCAGAGCCCCTTCACTCTCGTCCGAGGTCGGCACCGCATCTCCCCTCGACGGGTCTGCCACAGCATCTGCCGTCAAACATCGGCCGAGCCGGTGTGCGCGGCGGGACACGCCACCGGACGTCGGTCATCCGCCGGTCGGGGGACCCGGCGTGCGCTGGTTGTAGCGGCGGGCGGCCCGGTCGTTGAGCACGCTCCCCCAGCCGCGTACCTTCTCCGTCAACGTATGAGCGGGACGGTCGATGTGGTGTCCCTGCACGGTGCCGCGCTCCGCTGTTCCTTCGGCGCCCTCGCCGCCCGGTGCGTCCGGGAGCACTCGCGCGGCGAGACCGCTGAGACGGGTGACCGTGGCGGGCGCCACGCCGTGCGCGATGGATGCGGCACGCGCAGCCGGAGTCAGGACCAGGCGGGTCCGCCGACGCTCCAGAGCCCGCAGAATGCGCTCCGCCGCCCGCTCCGCGTCCATCGAGACCACAGGAGCGCCGGCCAGTGCGGAGAACCAGGCGAATTCCTTGGAGGTACGATCGCCGAACTCGGCCTGGAGGTGTGATCCGGTACGCATCAGTCCGGGATGGACCGTGGTCACGCTGACGTTCTTGTCGGCCGTCTCGGCCCTCAATCCCTCGCCCAGCGCTCCCACGGCGGCCTTGGCACATGAGTAGGGCAGCAGGTGAGGAACGGTGAGCAGACCGCCGACCGAACCGATGAGACACAGACGACCACCGGAGTCACTGCGGTACAGCCGGGGCAGCGCGGCCATCGCCGTGTTCACGGTGCCGCCGAAGATGGTCGCCATGGCGTCCTCGAAGGCTCCGCTGTCGATCGACGCGACCGGGGCCACCTGGATCACGCCCGCGTTGGCGATGACGACGTCCAGGCCGCCTTGCCTGCTGTCCGCCTGCTGGACCATGGCGTCGACCGCGTCGCGGTCGCGTACATCGCACACCGCGGTGGAAACCGTCGCACCGGTCCGCTCCTCGACCCACTCGGCACCGCGCCGCAGTTCGTCCGCGTCGCGTGCCGCCATGGTCACCCGGCAGCCGCGCCGGGCAAGTCGCGCGGACAGCAGCAGTCCCAGCCCCCGCGATCCGCCTGTGACCAGCGCGGAGAGCCCGTCGAGATTCGTCTGTCGTGGGGTCGTCGCCATTTTCGTCACCTCGCACTTGGAAGGCGTTCCGAGTACCCCCGACGGACGCGGGCAGACAGACGACAGGGCGTGATCACGCCAGGAGCCGGGAGCCAGGCGCGGTCGTCCGCGTCGCGGCACGCCCATCGGATCAGCCTGTGAGGATGCCCGGCAGCGCGAGCGCGCCGAGGAGGGCCGTGCCGGCCAGGAGCCAGGCCACGTAGTCGCCGATGTGCCCCGAGTGCAGACGCCGCAGCGGTTTCGTCGAGGTGTACGGCTCCTGACGGGCGGAGCCGCGCACGGCCGCCACGGGCAGCCCCGCGGCGAGCGCGGCGGAGATCAGCCCGAGGAACAGTCCGGCGGGAGTCCAGTGCGGTGGCTCGTGGGTGCCGAACGCGTCATCTACGGACGTGGCGATTCCCGGTGCCACACCCGCCGCGAGCGCTCCGACGAGCAGAGGGTGGGGACAGCCGTCATCGTCGTGGGCACCCGGCGGATACGCCCCCTCGTCTCCGGCCCCGCCTGCTCACCCTTCGTCTCGTACACCGGCTCCTCCTCGGGCCGTTTCCCGGCACCGAGGAACACCCGTGCGGCGACCCGGAGCGCCGCACCCGCAGTGACCGCGGACACGGCGACGAAAACCACGCCGAGGAGGCCACCGGCGGCTTCCTCCGTGACCGCCTTGCCGAGGCCTGTCGCGAAGGGAGGCAGTCCGGAGAGCGCCAGCGCACCGGCCACCCACAGCCCGCCGACCCATCTCAACTCCTTCGCGGGACCGTGCAGTTCGTGTTCATCGACGCTGCCGTAACGATCGCGGAGGATGCCCGCGCAGGCGAAGAGGGCGGCCTTGGTCCCGCGTGGCCCACGATGTAGACGGCGATCCCACCGGTCGCCTCGTGGCTCAGCAGGCCGATGCCGATGAGAAAGAGCCCGGTGTGGGCGACGGTCGAGTAGGCCAGAAGCCGCTTCACATGCCGTTGCTGCCAGCACATCACGGCGCCGATCAGCGCGGTCAGCACGCCGATCGTGACCAGGACGCGTTCGGCGTCGGCCGCGGGGATGCCGCCCGGCCCGGCGAAGATCGTGTGATAGGCCCGGCCACACACCGTACGCGCCGAGCTCCACCATGACGCCGGACAGCAGCATGCACACGGGAGTCGGCGCGACGGCGTGCGCGTCGGGCAGCCAGAAGTGGAACGGGACGGCGGCGGCCTTGACCAGCAGCCCGGTCAGTACCAGGACGAACGCGCACAGGGTCAGGGCATCGGGACCGCCGAGGGCGTTCGGGCCTCGCTCGACTCCCGGTAGGCGCCGGACAGGGTCCGCGAGGCGATCACGTTTCCCGCGGCGAGCAGCACACCGACCACCACGAGCTTCACCGCCGCCCGGCCCGGACCGGTCGCCACACACGACGCGACCACGACTGGCACGGTGGCGGCGGCCGTCAGCACGGTCGCCGCCCGTGCCGGCGGCGGGGTCTCACCCAGATCGTCGGCCAGCAGCCGCGCGTAGACGAGCGTGCCGACCGGGCCCAGTACGGCGAGGACCAGCGCGAGATCGGTGTAGGACGGGCGGCCGTAGCCCTGGGCGGGCAGCAGCATCACCAGACACATCACCGAGGTGCCGAAGTTCTGGGCGAGAACCCTGCGCCCGAGCGGTCCGGTCGCCACACCCCACACGACCGGGACGAGACCGGTCACCAGGAGTGCGGATGCGCACATGAGCCACGCGTTCACCGTCGGCTCACCGCCCGGCGCGCCGCCACGGCGGCGATCGCTCCCAGCAGCGCGCATCCCAGTCCGACGAACAGCTCCAGCGGGTCGACCGTGCTGATGAGGACGAGCCACAGAGCCGACAGCGCCCCTTGCCATACGAGGATCTCGGCGGCCAGGGGCGCCCAGCCTTCGTGCCGTCATGCGAGGGCCGCGGGGCTGTCCGCCGCAGGGGACTCCGTGATGTACAAGGTGGTCTCGTCGTCGTACAGGAGCCGGGTTCATCCGGTGCCCGGTCGGACCTCGGGCATTCCCGGTGGCGCGGGAAACACCTTGCAGGAAATCAGCTCCAAGGAGTGCCAAGCGGAGGATCGCCCGTTCCCACGCCTCACCGCAGGGACGAAAGGACCTGTCTGGCCCGGAGAGGGGAGACGGCCGACAGGCGCCGCCGGGCGCCCGGTCCGAGAACGGCTGTCCACCCCCGGGGCAACGTCCTGTGCCAGGGCTGACCAGCCCCGGGAGGTCGGCGGCGATCATCGGCATCAACGTCGGCGAGAGGGGTACTTGCGCGTCACGCGAGGTCCGGCGCGATGACACGAGGAAGCGAGAAGGCCGTGAACGATCGCCACCCGCAAGGCCCTGGGAACGGTGGGGGACCGACACCGAAACCGCTGCCCAGGGACCTGCCCGACCAGCAGGCCGCAGCCGATGAGGACCCGTGGGACGTCGTCGGCGAGGAGATGCAGTCGGCCCTCGACGAGCGGGCCGACGCGGAGAGCCCGGATACGGAGATACCGGATACGGACGAGGCCGGCACCGGCCGGAAGGGCGCCCCGCATTCCGGCAGTCCACATCCGGAGCATCCGGTGCCCGATGAACCCGCCGACTGACGCTCCTCGGCGCGCTGCCAGTGCCCACGCAGGTGACGCTGGCTGGGACGCCCGAGGAACCCGCCACGGGAAAGGACTTTGATGGGTGTGCGTACGTGGGTCAGCGAATGGCCCGTCTCCCGTCAGCTGACCGGATCGGACCCGCTGGGCCGTGGCCGGGCCGCCATGTCGCCCCGTGCGCGGCGGCGGAGGCCGCGCACCGACACCGCCGAACGGGTCGTTTCCTCGATCTGTCCCTACTGCGCGGTCGAATGCGGCCAGCAGATCTACGTGAACGGCGACAAGGTCGTCCAGATCGAGGGCTACCCGGCCTCACCCATCAGCCGGGGCCGCCTCTGCCCGAAGGGATCCGCCACCCTCCAGCTCACCACCGGCTCCGCCCGTCGCCATGAGGTCCTGTACCGGCGCCCGTACGACACCGAATGGGAGCCGCTCGACCTGGAGACGGCGATGGACATGGTGGCCGACGGGGTGGTCGAGACCCGGCGCCGCACCTGGGAGTGGGAGAAGGACGGTGTGCGTACCGCCCGCACGCTCGGCATCGCGAGCCTCGGCGGCGCGACCCTCGGCAACGAAGAGAACTACCTGATCAAAAAGCTGCTCACCAGCCTCGGCGTCGTCCAGGTGGAGAGCCAGGCGAGGGTCTGCCACAGCTCCACCGTCGCGGGCCTGGGCACCTCCTTTGGCCGCGGCGGCGCGACCACTTTCATGCAGGACCTCCAGCACGCCGACTGCATCGTCATCCAGGGGTCGAACTACGCCGAGGCGCACCCGGTCGGCTTCCAGTGGGTCATGGAGGTCAAGAAGCGAGGTGCCCGGACCCGCCCGCCTCGCGGCGGTGCTCGCGGCAACGGCCGAGACCGAGGCGGCCGCGGTGGCCGAACGACGCCTGGGCATGGTGGCCGAGACCTGGCGCGAAGGACGCGCGGGCTCACTCATGGGGACCGCTCGTGCCCTGAGCCTGGCGGGCGCCGCGACCGCCGCGCTGGCCGGCCACCGCAGCCGAACGGCCGCCGTGGCGGCGGGCTCGCGCTGCTCGCCGGTTCGGCCTGCACCCGCTTCGGGGTGTTCGCGGCGGGCATCGCCTCCGCGGAGGACCCGAAGTACACCGTCGTACCCCAGCGGAAAGGAGAGTGACCCGATGGTCACCGTGTCCCTGACCGGAGCGTCCGAGGAGGACATCGCCGCCGTCTTCGATGTCCTGCGGACGGCGTTCCCCATCGACCGGCCCCGCGACGACGTCCCCCACGAGCAGCCGGGCGACCGCCCTCCCGTGTGGACCTCGGAGTTCGAGCCCACCGAGGAACGCATCCCCACCGGTGAGGCCCCGCTGGAGGGTTCGGTCAGCGCCACGCTGCAGGGCGGGTACGTCGCCGTGGACCAGCTGTGTGAAGCCCTGAACGGCGCGTTCGCCGTACACGAACAGGGCACGGCCTCGGGAGACCAGGAAAAGGAGGTCGACCTGCGACTTCGAGCGAAGCGTTAGTGAAACAGAAGACCGCGCGGTGCGGCCACTCGGGATCAGGCCCGCAGAGGCGATCTCCGGCTCACCCGGGCGGTGTCCGGCCACGAGGAGGAGAGTGACATGGTGCAGATCGGCTACACGATGATGACCGAGCAGGCCGGCCCGCGTGAGCTCGTCGGTCACGTGGTCGGGGCCGAGCGCGCCGGCTTCGACTTCTCCGTCACGTCCGACCACTACTTCCCCTGGCTCGAATCCCAGGGACACGCCCCGTACGCATGGAGCGTGCTCGGCGCCGCCGCGCAGGCCACGGAGCGCATTCCCCTGATGACGTACGTGACGTGTCCGACGACTCGCTACCACCCCGCGGTCGTCGCTCAGAAGGCGGCCACCATGCAACTCCTCTCCCAGGGGCGCTTCCGCCTGGGACTCGGTTCAGGGGAGAACCTCAACGAGCATGTGGTGGGCGGGGGATGGCCCGCCGCGCATGTCCGGCTGGAGATGCTGGAGGAGGCCGTGGACATCATCCGCTCGCTCTTCGCGGGCGGCTGCGTCAGCCACCACGGTGTCCACTTCGACGTCGAGAACGCCGAACTGTGGGATCTTCCCGACACGCCCCCGCCGATCGGCGTCGCCGTCTCCGGCGGGCGCTCGTGCGAACTCGCCGGTCACCTCGCCGACTTGCTGATCGCCACGGAACCGAAGCCCGGCCTGGTCTCCGAGTTCGACCGGCACGGCGGCGCGGGCAAGCCCAAGGTCGGGCAGCTGCCCATCTGTTACGACACGGACCGCGACGCGGCCGTCGCCCGCGCCCACGACCAGTTCCGCTGGTTCGGCGGCGGCTGGCCGGTCAACTCCGAACTGCCCGGACCCGACGGATTCGCCGGTGCCACCCAGTTCGTACGCCCCGAGGACGTGGCCGAGTCCATCCCGTGCGGCGACGACGTGGACTCCGTCGCGGAGGCTGTACGCCGCTTCGTCGACGCGGGGTTCACCGAGGTTGCGCTCATCCAGATCGGCGGCGATCAACAGGAGCCGTACCTGGAATGGGCCGAGCAGAAGCTGCTCCCCGCCCTACGGGAACTGTGAGAGTGCGAGGACACCCGCGATGACCACGAAACGCGCCGCGATCTTCGATGTCGACGGAACGCTCGTCGACACCAACCACCTGCACGTCGTCACCTGGTGGGAGGCCTTCCGCCAGGCCGGCCACCATGTGCCCATGCGCGAGATCCACCGGGCCGTGGGCCTCAGCAGCGGCGACCTGATCGAGCACCTGCTCGGCAAGGACCGCGACCCCGAGGACGACGAACAGTTCACCGCGGCCCACCACGCCCTCTACGCGACGTACTTCGACCGGTTGCCGGCGTTGGACGCGGCCGACGAGCTGCTGCGCGCCCTGGCGGCGCGAGGGTGGGAGATCGTCCTGGCGACCTCGGCAGGCGGCGCGGAACTCTCCGCGCTCCGCCGCGCCATCGGAGCGGACGACGTCATCCTCGGGGCGGCCAGTGCGGACGACGTAGCCGAGGGAAAACCCGCCCCCGACCCCGTCGAGCAGGCCCGGCAGCTCGCCGGTGTACCGAGCGGGCGAGCGGTGTTCGTAGGCGACACCGTCTGGGACATGAAGGCCGCCGTACGCGACGGGGTGATGTCCCTCGCGGTCCTGTCGGGCGGTATTCCGCGGGCGGACCTGGAGTCGGCCGGCGCCCACGCCGTGTATCAAGACCCCGCCGACCTCCTCGACCGGTTGGACACCAGCGTCTTCGCGGACCGGGAATGACGGGAACTGCCCTGGACGGCCCGGTTCGGGGTACTCGCTTCCTGACGGGTTGCCGGAGCACATCGCGTGTCCCGGCCCGAGTCGAGAGACAGGCAGGAGGTGATGGCCGTGTCGAGCGTGCGGCCGCAGGTCGATGGAACCGGCGAGCGGGCACCGGGGGCGGAGTCGGATCAGGTGGGTGAGCTGGTACAGCGGGCCTCGCAGCAGCTGACCGAGCTGGTGCGGGGCGAACTCCGTCTGGCGCAGGCGGAGATGAGGGAGAAGGGCAGACGGTACGGGAGGAGCGGCGGACTCTTCGGCGGTGCGGGGGTGGTCGGCTTTCTGATGCTGGAAGCCCTCGTGGCCACCGCGATCGCCGCGCTGGCCGTATCGCTGCCCGTGTGGGCCGCGGCGCTGATCATCACCGTGGCGCTGGGCGTCGTCGCCGCGGTCATGGCCCTGCGGGGGAAGAGGCAGGTCGGCCGGGCGGCGCCGCCCACGCCGGAGCAGGCGATCGAGAACGTGAAGGCCGATGTGGCCGAGATCAAGAGGAGTGCCCACCGATGAGCAAACCGTTCGACGACGAGCAGACAGCCCCCACGCCGGCCGAGGTGCGTGAGCAGGTCGAGCAGACCCGCGCCGAGCTCGGGGAGACGGTGCAGGCGCTGGCGGACAAGACCGATGTCAAGGCCCGGGCCAAGGAGAGGACCGCCGAGGTGAAGGAGAAGACGGCCGAGGTCGCGGAGCAGGCCGCGGCCAAGGCGGGGGAGCTGAAGGCCAAGGCCGTCCGGGCCGCGCACTCGGTCCAGGACAAGGTGCCCGACCCGGTCAAGGACAAGGCCTCCCAGGCCGCGGACCAGGTGCGCGACAAGGCCACGCAGGCCGGCGGCCTGTGGGAGGAGAAGGCACCCGAATCCCTGCGGCAGCAGGCGGCACAGGGTGTCCGGGTGGCCCGTGACAACCGCACGCTGATTCTGGCGGCCGCCGGCGCCGCCACCGTCGTGTGGCTGGCGGTGCGCCACAAGAAGGCGTGAAAGGCGGCCTCGTACGGGCGCCTTCGAGCGGGTGGGCCGCCCTGCATTCCGCGGGGGCCCACCCGTCGGCACGGGTGGCCGGCCGGGCCGGAGGTGAGGCAGGCGACGTCCCGCTTCCTGTAAGGCGCCCGATGGGCCGGACGGAAGCGTCCCCGGTCCCGTGGGGACCCAATTCCGGGCGTGGCCGTGAGTCCCCCGGTGGTGGGGGTACTCGAGTGTTCACGTACGACGCACACAGCGGACAGGGAAGGGGCGTGCCATGCCGGCCGGGTCGAACAGCAAACGCGAGAGGCAGTACGAACACATCAAGGAGAGCGCACAGGAACGCGGAGAGTCGACGAGCCGGGCGAAGGAGATCGCCGCGCGCACCGTGAACAAGGAGCGGGCCAGGGCCGGTGAGTCGAAGACCGCGAGCAAGGCGTCCCTCCGCGACCCGAAGTCGGCCTCCCAGCGCGGTGGCGAGCGATCGCATTCCGGCGCGCAAGGACCCACCAAGGACCAGCTGTACGAGGAGGCCAGGAAGCGAAAGGTCCACGGCCGCTCGTCCATGAGCAAGCAGCAGCTGAAGAACGCACTGGGCCGCTGATCAACGCACTCCGACCACGGCGACCTTCCACGGTGGCGGCTGCGCGATGGACGCGGCGCTTCCCGTGCCGGGGAGTTCGGTTTCGGAACGGCACGCTCGAACGCTCCGCGTGCCGCAGCCCGTACGCGTGAGCGGGATCGCCCCGCGGCTCCGGGCCGGTGGCCGAGGGACCGGTGGATCGTGTACGCGGGCGGACCCGTGAGACGAGGGCGCGGCGCCCGGAGGACGAGAGCGCGACACCCGGGGGACACGAGCGCGGCCCGCATACGAGCGGCCAGGAGAGGGGACCGCCGATGCGGACCGATACACAGCCGGACGGGCGCGACGAGTCCGCCCATGAGCGCGCCGACCGGATGTGGGGTGACCTGCTGCAAGAGATCCGTGTCGCGCAGACCGGCGTGCAGATCCTTTTCGGCTTCCTGCTGACCGTGGTGTTCCAGCCGACCTACCGGCAGCTCTCACAGGCGGACCAGACCCTGTACATGGTCACGATCGTCCTCGGGGCGACGGCCATCGGAACCCTGATCGCACCCGTGGCGTTCCACCGGATCGTGTCCGGGCAGCGCATCAAACCGCAGGCCGTCCTCTGGGCCTCCCGGCTCACCATGCTCGGCCTGTTCCTCCTGCTGGTCACCATGACGTCCTCCCTCCTGCTGGTCCTGCGCACGGCCACCCGGGACGACGGATACGTGCCGTGGATCGTCGCGGGCGTCGCCGCGCTGTACATTTTTTCCTGGTTCGTCATCCCCATGGTGATCCGGTTGAGGAAGTCGGCCGACACGGACGCAGGTGCGGAGGACTGAACCGGACGGCGCCCGCATCGAGGCGGCCAGGGACTCTGGAGGCCGGCGTCGCCTCGCGCCCACGCGGCAGAGGACGTACGCGTTTCGAGGGCCGAGGAAGGGCGGAGCACGGTGAAGTTGATTCTGCAGGAGTTCCTGTCGCTCGACGGTGTGGCGCAGGGCCCCGGGTCCCCGGATGAGGACACCAGCGACGGCTTCACGCGAGGTGGCTGGCTGGTGCCGCACCTCGACGACGCGTTCATGAGGATCGTCACGGGCTGGATCGGCGACGCGGACGCGTTCCTGTTCGGGCGCCGGACGTACGTCAACTTCGCACGCGACTGGCCGGAGATGAACGACCCGGACGATCCCGTCGCGCGCAAGCTCAACGGCCTGCCGAAGTACGTGGCCTCGAGGACTCTGACCGAGGCCGGCTGGGCGCCGACCACCATCCTCTCCGGCGACGTGCCGGCTCAGGTCGCCGAGGTGAAGCGGCAGCCCGGACGGGAGCTGCAGATCCACGGCAGCGCCCGCCTAGGTGCGTCGCTGCTGGCCGCCGGGCTCGTCGACGAGGTACGGCTGATGATCGCGCCGGTGGTCGTGGGCGGTGGCCGGCGGCTCTTCCCCGAAAGCGGCGCCGCGACGGGACTGCGCCTGTTGAGCAGCGAGACGACACCGAACGGAGTCACGGCCCAGGTGTACGAGCCGACGGGGCTGCCTCGGTACGGGACCTACGACGCGGGCGCGTCGTCCTGAGCGGAGGCGCTGCAAAGAGGGCCACGACCTGATCCCGGCCCCGGGTGAGACGGCTTGCGCGGCTGCCTCACCCGTGCGGCTGCCCGATTGCATCGTTGTCGAATGCGGAGGGCGTCTGGGATCAGCGGTTGCGGATGGCGCTGGTGGTGAAGAAGCCGGTGGCCGCGGCGGCGACGAGTGCGCAGACAGACAACAGCATGGTTCGACGCATGGGGCGTCCTCTCGGGTAATCGTGAGCAGGTGCTTTGCACAACGCCGCTCATGCCTTCGGGGGCTCGCCGCTGCCTCATACGCCACCCGCATGGACGCGATTGTCGGTGGGCGTCGCCTGCGCCGGGACGTTGATGCCGCCGGCGTCGAGCCGGTCCAGGGCCTGCCGTCGCATGCGGCAGGGAGGTGGGGGGAGCGAGCACTCCACAGCCGTGGTAACGGCTGTTACCATGCTGCTATGGCGAGGACACAAGTAGGCGCGAGGATCGACGAAGACGTCCTGGAGCTTGCCAAGGCCAGGGCCAAGGACCGCGGGCAGAGTGTCGGCGAATATCTGTCCCAGCTGGTCCTGGAGGACGCCGACGGCCTGCGTGCCCGGGGCCTGGACGCCGCCCGCCGCTTCCTCGACGAGCACCAGGACGTTTTCGACGAGGTCGAAGACGGCGGGCAGGCCGCCACGGAGGCGCACGCAGCGTAATGGACCTCTACATCGACGTCCCCTGGATCCTTCAGGTCGCCGAGATCGCCGGGGCGGGGGACCCGGCCCCCGACGACTACGGGGTGCCGGTGGCCGCGGTCGCCTGCCACAAGGCACAGCTGCTGGAACAGTCGGTGTACGACGGCGCCTATGCCCGCGCGGCCGCCTTGGTGCATGTCCTCGGCCGGTGCCGGTGGCTGGAGCGCTCCAACATGGCTGTCGCGGCGGCAACAGGCGTGATGTATCTGGAGGCCTCGGGCATCCCGGTGAAACCCACCCGGGACGACGCCGTCGCGCTGCGCGACCTGCTCCGTGACCCCGCCTGCACCGCCGCGGGGATCGCCGTCCTGCTGCGCTCCTGGCCTGCGGTCACCTGATCGGCAGGCCCCTTCAGGCCGAGCCGGCTCAGAGGACCCGGGCCACTCCCGCGTAGATGCCGCTGCCTTCCGGTGCCGGCGCCTCGGCCGACGTGAACCACTCCGTCGCCGTCACCAGGCCGGGCGTCACGAGATCGAGGCCGTCGAAGAAGCGCCGCACCTCCGCACGGGTGCGGAAGCCGAGTTGGATGCCGCCCTTGGCGTACTCGGCGGTGACCTGTGCGGAGAGCTCCGGATACAGGTCGGAGGAGGCGTGCGACAACACCAGGTAACTGCCCGAGGGCAGCGTCTCGACCAGATTGCGGACGATGCCGTGGGCGTCCTGCTCGTCGGGGATGAAATGCATCAGCGCTATCAGGGACAGAGCGATCGGCCGGCTGAAGTCCAGGATGTGCCGGGCGTGTTGGACGATGTCCTGCGGGCGCCGTACATCCGCCTGGATGTAGTCGGTGGCTCCCTCGGACCGGCTGACCAGCAGCGCCTCGGCGTGACGCAGCACGATCGGGTCGTTGTCGGTGTAGACGACCTTCGCCGTCGGCGTGATGTCCTGGACGATCTGGTGGAGGTTGGGCTTGGTGGGAATGCCGGTGCCGATGTCCAGGAACTGGTCGACGCCGTGCTCCGCGAGCCAGGCGGACGCCCGGTGCATGAAGGCACGATTCTGCCTCGCCGCGTCCTTCGCCTCGGGCGGCAGCTGCTCTCCCACCGCCTCGTCGACCGGATAGTTGTCCTTGCCGCCCAGGAGCCAGTCGTAGACCCGCGCGGGATGCGCCTTACTGGTGTCGAGCGGTGGAAACGACTGCGGGTCGATCGTCATGGCTGCTCCCATCGCACCACGGAAACGCGGCAGGCCGAGTGTTTGATCATTCTACTCGGAGGTCTCATGTGGTCTGTGCGGTACGGGAGTTGGACGTGGACCGGTCGGAACCGTCGTGCGGGTGGCCGACGTTGCCGCCGCCACGGATGGATTCGGCCGCCACGACGACCACTTGGTCCTCCGCACTCCACTCGTGGCGCTCACCCTTGTGCGGGTTGAGACGGACACCATGGTCGGGAGAGGACGACCACCGGTCGTGACGGCGGTAGCCGATCGCGCATTCGCCGCGGTCGCGCGCCGCGGCCACCACGGTCGCGAAAGTCGCCGTCGTGCCCACGCGGACGTAGTGTCCGGCCGGACGCAGGCTGATACCACTGCCCTCGGCGGAGAACAGTTCGTCGAACACGGCGGCCAGATGAGGGCTCTGTGCGATCTGTGCCATGAGCAGGCCGGTCAGTTCCCCGCTGACGATCACGTCGGAGCCGGGGTCGAGCGGGGCCAGCGCGCGGTTGCGGTCGTCGGTCAGCTCGGTGACCACCCGCACGCTGTGCCCGGTGCGCTGTTCCAGCAGCCTGAGGCTCAGCAGAGTGACCAGGGTCCAGTCGTCGGGGTGGTCGGGTCCGGCGCCCGGATCGGGACCGAGAACGAGGACCGCGTCGTAGAGGGCGAGGTCGAGTCCGAGGAGGGACTCGGGCCGCGACAGGGCGGACGACCGGTGACGCACCTTCAGGCGGCCGTCGTCCGGTGCGCGAGGCTCCGGCTCCCGAGCCGGCGCGGGGACGGCCCTGCCGGTCCCGGGTACGGGGCTTTCGGTCCCGGGTACGGCGCTGTCGGTTCCGGGTACGGGGCTTTCGGTCCCGGGTACGGCGCTGTCGGTTCCGGGTACGGGGCTTTCGGTCCCGGGTACGGGGCTTTCGGTCCCGAGGACGGCGCTGTCGGTCCCGGGGACGACTCCTTCGGTGAGGACGTCCAGTACCGAACCGGGGCGCGCGGTGTCCCGCAACTGGCCGATGACCAGGGGGGCCCGCCGGTTCCAGCCCAGCAGGAGCAGCCGGGAGGCGTCCCCGGTGGACGGCGCGGCGGTGGCGCGGGCCGACGGGTCGACGAGGTGACGACAGTCGAGGGCGCCCGCGGAGGTGTCGTCGCGCGAGACGACGATCAGGCGGCTGCCCGGCTCGATGACGGTCCGGGGGCAGGGGTTGAGCACCGTACGTCCCTCCGCGGTGAGCAGCCCGACCACACACGAGGTGGCATGACCCAGCAGGGCCGCGCCGAAGGGCCGTCCCTGGAACGCGGTGGCGTCGGCGAGGTGGAACTCGTCGCCGGCGAAGTCCAGGAGATCGCGCAGGACGAGGGAGAGTCCGGGGCGTCCGGCGCACTGCGCGATCAGCCGGGCGGTGACGGTGTCCGACTCCAGCACCGTGCCGCGCGGCCCGGCAGCCAGCCGTGCGGGCGCCCGGAAACGGTCGTCGCGCACCGCCGCCAGTACGGGCGGGCCCGCGCCCTCCTCCCCGACGACCGTGCGCAGCGCCAGGAGTACGCGCAGCACCTCGGCGTCGCCCGTGGCCTCGCCGGACGGCAGCACCAGCACCGTACGCGCCGTCCCCGGACTGACCAGGGCCAGCACAGCGGGGTCGCTCGCGGGCCCGCTGCGGCAGACGACGCGACCGCGGCCGGCCGCACCGAGGTGAGCCGCGAGGGCCCGCTCCATCTCCGACTTGTCCCGGTCGGCGAGCACGACCACCGCGCGCGGTCGCGGCGCGGCCTGGGCGGCCACCAACTCGGCCACCACCGTGAACACCTGGTCCGACCAGCCGAGCACCACGGCATGCCCGTGCTCCAGCACGGTCGACCGCCCCCGGCTCAGCTCCGTCAACCGCTTCTCCAGACCCGTGGTGATCACACCGACCAGAGTCGAGACGCAGAGCAGGGCCACCAGGCCGAGCACCGCCGCCAGCACCATCCGCAACGGCGTCCCGGTCACGTCACCCAGCCGCAGTGTCCGGGCGCTCGTCCGCCACACCGCCGTCAGCCGCCCCGGAAGCGACCGCGGCGAGCCGGGATCCGTCCACACCAGCAGCGCGCTCACCGGAACGACGACAGCCAGGCAGGAGACCACCAGCCAGCCCATCAGCGTGCCCGTACTGCGCGCCAGCGTACGGTCGAACCGGTACCGCACCCGGCCCCGGAACGACACCGGCCGCCGCCCCTCCCGCTCCACTCCCACCCCCACACCGAACTCGGCACAGCCGCACCCGGCCGCCCCGCTCACCGGCCCGGATACCGGCGGACCGCGCTTGCACAGTGCGGCTTCCGCCGAGGGGACACGCGGCTTTCACACGTCGATTCATTCTTTCGGGCAACCGCTGTCGATCACGGGGGCCTCGGTTGCGGGGCCCCGCGGGCGCACGCAGGCTGAAGAAGGAACCCGTGGCAGGGGATGATCGTCGTGAGCGGATCCGCAGGCCGGAGGCCCGGGCTGTTCTCGCGCCGGGACCGTGCGGTCATCGCCGCCGCCTCGATCGCGATGCTGCTCGTGCAGATGGACTGGTTCGCGCTGAACCTGATGCTGCCCGTGATCGCCCGCGACTTCGGGACGCCGACCACGGACCTGCAGTGGCTGGTGAGCGGCTACATGCTGACCCTCGGGGCCCTGATGATCGTCGGGGGGCGGGCCGCCGACATCCACGGTCGAAGACGGGTCATCGTATGGGGGCTGACGGGCTTCGCCGTGCTGTCGGTGGTGTGCAGCGCCGCGCAGAACGCGGCGTGGCTGACCGCGGGACGGGTCGTGCAGGGGATGACGGCGGCCCTGATCCTCCCGGTCGCGGTGGCGGTGGTGACCTCCCACTTCCGCGACGACCGTCAGGGCCGGGCCGTCGGGACGGTTCTCGCCTTCAGCGCCATCGGCACCGCGCTGGGGCCTTTCGTCGGCGGGGCGTTCGCCGAGCTCGTCAGCTGGCGGGCGGTGTTTCTGCTCAACGTGCCGTTCTGCGCGCTGGCGGCGCTGCTGATGCTGCGGTACGTGAAGGAATCGAGGGACGAAGGGGCCGCACGGGGGATGGACCTGCCGGGTGCGGTCACCCTCGCCGGCGGCCTGACCGCGGCCATGCTCGCCGTCGACCAGGGAGCGCGCTGGGGCTGGGGCTCGGTGGCCACGGTGGCGTGCTTCGCCGTCGGCGCCGTGTTGCTGTGGCTGTTCGTGGTGCTCGAGCGGCGTACGGCGGAACCCTTGATCGACCTGGCCCTGCTGCACAACAGGCCGTTCGTCACGGTGACGGCGGCCGGAACGGTGTCGAATGTCGTGTACTGCCTCACGGCGGTGCTGGCCGCGCTGTATCTGCAGCAGGCACGCGGGCTGTCGCCCCTGGAATCGGGACTGGTCTTCCTGGCGCTGTCGGCGGGCGACGGCGCGGCGAGCTACTGGTCCGGACACCTGGCGCGCCGGTGGCGGGCGGAGGTACTGATGGCGGCGGGGCTGCTCATCAGCGGAACCGCCCTGTTCGCGTTGACCTGGGCGCATTCCCTGGCGCTCTACACCGCCGTGTTCGCGGTCGTGGGCGTGGGCATCGGGCTCGGCTGGGCACTCACCAACGCGGCGACCCAGTCGTACGTGTCCGCCGGGCGACTGGCGGCGGCGTCGGGACTGGTGCTGACGTCGCTGGTGTTGTGGGGCGCGGTGGCCGTGACGGTGGCCGCGACCGCGCTGGAGGCGATCAGCGGATCCGCCGGCGGAGCGGCGTCCGACGGTCCGGCGATCGAGGAACTGCTCCGGGCGGCCGCCGCCCTGTCCGTGGCCGGTGCCGGGCTGCTCGTGCCACTCATCCGCTCCAACAGGGTGACACCAGCCCAGGAGTCCAGGACGGCGGAGACCGAGACAGCTCCGGAACTTCGCTCCTGAGGCGCACGTCGTCCGTCGCGGCCGCCGTCCGCGATGTTTTTGCGCCGGGTCCTACTGACTTGTTGTCAGCGCGGTCCGTGCCAGTGTGCGCAGCCAGGTGTGGGCGCGGTCGGTGTCGTAGCGCTGATGCCACGACAGGTAGATCGGTGCCGGCGGCAGTTCGAGCGGCAGGGGGAGCACGACCAGGCCGAGGTCCGCGACAGCCGAGCGCGTGGTGGCTTCGGGGGCGGTGACCAGGAGATCGGAGCTGCGGGCGAACTCGAAGGCGGCAGCTTCCGTGGGCACGGTCGCCACCACGTGACGGGTGAGGCCGAGGTGTGTGAGGGCGTCGTCGAGGGCGTTGCTGAGGGTTCCACGTCGCGAGATGTTGATGTGCTCGGCGGCGGCGTACCGCTCGGCGGTGACGGCTTTGAAGCGGGTGAGCGGGTGCCCCTGCCCGACGGCGATGACGGCGCGGGTCTCGCCCACCTTCTCGGCACGGACGTCCGGTGCGCCTGGGCGGTTCGCGTTCGCTTCCAGGTCGACCTCGCCGCGTCGCAGCTCGGGGGTGTCGATGCTCGATTCCGGGACGAAGCGCAAGCGCACGCCCGGCGCCTGGCCGCGCACGGCCGCGAGCAGTGCGGGGCCGCTCAGGGCGACGAGCGAGTCGTGCCAGCGGAGGGTGAAGGTGCGCTCCAGCGTCGCCAGATCGAGTTCGCGGCTCGGTGCCAGGACTCCCTGGACCTGGTGCAGCAACGCGTGCACCTGTTCCCGAACGGCGATCGCATACGGCGTCGGGGTCATCGTGCGTCCGGTGCGCACCAGGATCTGATCCCCGGTCGTGCGCCGGATCCGGCCCAGGCTGCGGCTCATCGCGGGCGCGGTGACGTGCAGGCGCGCGGCCGCCCCGGCCACGCTGCCCTCCTCCAGCAGTGCATCGAGCGCGGCGAGCAGGTTCAAATCCAGTTGCATGAGAGTAATCCTAGCCATGCTTTACATGCATTTGAAGTTAATCGAGCCGCTCTATACCTTCGAGACCAGAGAGCAGGACGGAACGCACAGCCTGGCCCGACCAGCCTCATCACCCCTCCTCACACGGGAGCACCGCCATGTCCGAAACGCTTCAGACCACTGACGTCGCCGCCTCCGACGCCGCCCTTCTCACCCAGACCACGATCGCCGTGCGCGCGGCCGGTTCGGCGCTGCGCGAGCGCTTCGGCGACGTGGTCCGCCACCAGACCCGCGACGAGCTGATGAGGGCGCTCGCCGCCAACGACGACGCGGCCCTCGACATCCTGCGCCCTCGCCTCACGCGCCTGCGTCCCGAGGCCCGCTGGGTAGAGGAGGAGCTCGACGGCGGCGCCCTGCCGTCCGGCGAGTGGTGGGTCGTGGATCCGGCGGAAGGCAACGTCAACCACCTGCACGCGCTGCCGGAGTGGGCGGTGACCGCCACCCTCGTGCGCGACAACCAGCCGGTCCTCACCGTGGTCCACCTGCCGCTGACCGGCGAGACCTACACGGCGCTCGCCGGCGGCGGGGCCCACCTCGACGACCGGCCCCTGCACGTCTCCGACACCGCCGGCCTCGGCCTGAGCCTCGTGGCCACCAGCCAGGCCCGGCCGGACGAGGACGAGTCGGTCGTGCGGCGCGTCGGCTCCTCGATCACCGCGATGCTCTTCGACGCGCTCGTCGTCCGGACCGCCGTGCCCGCGACCCTGCACCTGGTGAACGTGGCCGCCGGCCGGGTCGACGCCTTCTGGCAGTTCGCGGGCGCCCGCGCGGACCTGCTGCCCGGGGCGCTGCTCGTCACCGAGGCCGGCGGCCGGATCTCCGACGCCGAGGGCCGCCCCTGGACCCCTGCGAGCGACAGCTTCCTGGCCGCCGCACCCGGTGTGCACGCCGAGGCCGTCGCCACGCTCTCGCGCTGATCGCGCTCCACGACCTGCAAGTACGGAAAGGACCACATCATCATGACCACGATCGCAGTTCTCGGAAACGGCCGCGTCGGTGGCAACCTGGCCAACGCCCTTACCCAGGCAGGGCATGAGGTGACGGTGGCGGGCCGCGCGCCGGGCACCGCCGCCGCTGCTGTCCGGACGGCGCAGATCGTCATCAACGCCACCCCGGGCGACGGCTCTCTGGACCGACTCGCCGCCCTGCGCGAGGAATTGCGGGGCAAGATCCTCGTCGACGTCTCCAACGCCACCGTCGACGGACCGGACGGACTGCCCGCCGACCTGCTCTACCCCGGCTCGAGCCTCGCCGAGCAACTCCAGGAAGCGCTCCCCGAAACGCGCGTCGTCAAGACGCTCAACACGATGCTCTTCCCGGTGATGACCGCGCCCGCCGTACTCACCCAGGCGCCCAGCGTCTTCCTCTCCGGCGAGGACCCGGAAGCCAAGCAGGCGGTCCGTGAACTGCTCGTGGGCCTCGGCTGGCGCGAGGAGTGGATCACCGATCTCGGTGGGATCCGGACCGCGCGTGCCACCGAGGCGGCGATCCTGTTTGTCCCGCACGTGATCCGGTCCAGAGGCTTCGTGCCCTTCGCGATCTCGGTCGCCGTGTGACGGGGCTCGCGGGTTCGTGGAGCGGCGCAGCGGATGACCCCGCCTGCCCCGGGTTTTGAATCACGCTTTACGCGGCACCCGCAACCGTGGACGGACTCACGTAGTCCAACAGAGCAGTGAGGCAGGCACGATGGTGAGCCGGGGTAGATGTGAAGCGACGTAGCGGTATATCGATGGCACTCGTCATGGTCGCGGTGCTGGCGGGCACCAGCGCCTGCGGTGGGGGGACACCGAAGGCGAGTTCCGACGACGGAAAGGGTGCGTCCCGGAAGGCGACGGCGAGTGCGAAGCCGTCACCTTCGAAACCCAAGGGGCCGCCGATGCTGCTGGAGACGATCACTCCGCAGACCGGCGCCAAGGTCGGCGTCGCGATGCCGATCTCGGTGATCTTCACCAACCCGGTGGCCGAGAAGGCCCGGGCCGGCGTCGAGAAGCACATGAAGGTCACGGCTTCCCAGCCGACGACGGGCGCGTGGCACTGGTTCGGGGACCGGCGCGCAGACTGGCGGCCCAAGGAGTACTGGGCTTCCGGTACGAAGGTGAAGGTCGTCGCCGACATGAAGGGCGTCACCAACGGCAACGGCCGCTACGGCGTACGTTCCTACACGCACGATTTCACCGTCGGCGACGACGTCAGGGCGGACGTGTCCGTCACCGGTCACACACTGAAGGTCCAGAAGAACGGCCAGCCGGTGCGCACTCTGTCGATCAACGCGGGGAGCGCCGAGTACCCCACGTGGAACGGCACGATGGCGGTGATCGACAAGCAGGAGAAGGTCCACATGACCTCGTGCAGCGTCGGCATCAGCTGCACCAAGGGCGACCCGAACTACTACGACCTGACCCTTCCCTGGGACGTGCACCTCACCCAGTCCGGCACCTACGTCCACTACTCGACGGGTGACCCGAACCCCGGCAGTGGCAGTGCCCGGGGTTCGCACGGCTGCGTCCACCTGTCGATCACCGACGCCAAGTGGTTCTACGGCCAGGTCAAGCAGGGCGACCCGGTGACCGTCACGGGCTCCCCGCGGGCGAAGGCCTCCCCGGACAACGGCTATGCCGCGTTCAACCTGAGCTGGGAGCAGTGGCTGGCGGGCAGCGCGAGCGGAGCCACCAGCGCGGGGTGACGTGCGGGTCCGTGGCGGTCAGATCAGCATGGCCAGATCGCCCGGTCGCACCCGCGCGGTGACGGGGAGGGTGGCCTCCACCTCCCCGTCGGCGCCGTAGGGCACGGGGCGGTCCGCCTCGATGCGGATCTCCCGGCCCCGCAGGATCACGACCTCGGGCCGCTCGGTGTGGGCGCCGGTCTTGAGCTCGTTCATCAGGGTGAAGAACAGACGGCGCGGGGCCTCCCGGATCATGACGATGTCCAGCAGGCCGTCGTCGATGCGGGCGGCGGGGGCGATGATGCGCCCGGAGCCGTAGTAGGCCGAGTTGGCGGCCACGACGGTGTAACCGCGGTGGCGGTGTTCCTTGCCGTCGACAGTGACGCGGTACGACGCCGGGCGCCAGCCGGTGACGGCGCGCAGCCCTCCGGCGTAGTAGGAGGCGGCACCGCGGAGCACACGGGCCTGGTTGGCGTGCTGGTTGGCGAGCGCGTCGACGCCCGCGTACACGCTGCCCAGAACCACGCTGCGGGGGTGCACCGCCGATTCCACCTCGATGGTGTCGACGCGTCGCGGCTTGTTGTGGAGCAGGACGCGGGCCAGGTCCTCGGCCGCGGTGGGCAGTCGGAGTGCCCGGGCGAAGTCGTTGCCGCGGCCCGCCGGAACCAGGCCGAGGACGGTGTCCGTCCCGCTGAGGGCACCGCCGATGCCGCCGGCGATCCCGTCACCGCCGACGGCGAGCACGATCCGGCCCTGTTCCCCGGCGCGGAGTGCGAGCTCCTGAGCGTGGGCGAGGCTGCGGCTGTACTCGGTGTCCAGCCCGGCTCCGGCCTCCCGCAGCAGCCGGGCGACCTGGAGCAGCGCCGCCGCCCCGGTGGAGCCACCCGCGGTGGGATTGACGACGGCGGTGAACTGTCGCATCGGTGTGCCTCCGGGCGGTGAGGGTGGGACGGAACGGGGAGGGGGCGGAGTCTGAGCACGGCAACGGCGGGTGAGCCGGAGCTGGATGACGGTCCGGCGGCCCCACGGCCGCCGGACGACGTGCGGGGTGGGAGTCAGTCCGAGGGCAGCAGGATCCCGGGATTGAGCAGGCCGTCGGGGTCCAGTCGCCGCTTGACCGCCCGCAGGGCCTCGATGCCCAGCGGCCCGGTCTCCTGGACGTACGAGTCGCGGTGGTCCGTTCCCACTCCGTGGTGGTGGCTGATCGTTCCTCCCGCGCTCAGGACGGCCTCGTTGGCGGCCTGCTTGGCCGGTGCCCAGTGGGCCACGGCGTCCTCGCCCTGGGCGGAGACCACGGTGAAGTAGAGCGAGGCGCCGTTCTCGTAGACGTGCGAGATGTGGCACATGACCAGGGGCGGGGTTCCCGCCGCGGAGAGCGTCTCGGTCAGTGCGGTGCGCACGGCGGCGTAGAGCTCGGGGACGCGCGACCAGAAGGTGGCGGTCTCCAGGGTCTCGGCGAAGGCCCCCGCGTCGAGCAGGGAGTCCCGCAGATAGGGCGCCGAGTAGCGGCCGTGCGCCCACCGTTCGCCGGGCTCGGCTCCGAGGTAGGTGCCGCCGGCGGCGCGCAGGACCTCGGCGGCCCGTTCACGGCGATGGGCCGTGTCCTCCTCGGTCCCCTCGTAGCCGGCGATCGCGGTGCATCCGGCGTCCGCCGGTACCTCGGCCGAACCGATGGCATCGGGCTGGGCGAGACCGACGAACGTCTCTGTCTCGTCGGACAGCCGCAGCACCGTGGGGCGCGGTCCGTCCTGGGCGAGCCGGCGCAGCGCGGTGGCGCCTTCCTCGAAGGAGGCGAAGCGCCACCCTTCGTAGATACGGGTCCGCGGCAGCGGCCTGATCCGCACGGTGACGGCGGTGATGACGCCGAACGCGCCCTCGGAGCCGAGGATCAGTTGCCGCAGATCGGGTCCGGCAGCCGATCGGGGCGCGCGGCCCACGTCCAGGGTGCCCTCCGGGGTGGCGACGGTGAGGCCGAGGACCATCTCGTCGAAGCGGCCGTATCCCGCGGAGGCCTGTCCGCTGGAGCGGGCTGCGGCGAATCCGCCGATGGTGGCCCACTCGTAGGACTGGGGGAAGTGCCCGAGGGTGAACCCGTGCTCGGCCAGCAGCGCCTCCGCGTCGGGGGCGCGCAGGCCCGGCTGGAGCGTGGCGGTGCGGGAGACGGGGTCGATGCCGATCAGGCCGTTCATGCGGCGCAGGTCGAGGGCGACGAAGGCGCTCCGCTCGGGGGCGAGGCCGCCGACGACGGAGGTACCGCCACCGAAGGGGACGACGGCGAGGCCGTGCGCGGCGCAGGCGCGCAGCACGGCGAGCACCTCGTCGTGAGTGGCGGGCAGGACGACGGCCGCGGGGGCGTCCCCGGCGTCGCCCGCGCGGATCTTCAGCAGGTCCGGCGTGGACTTCCCGCGGGTGTGCCTGATCCGGCTCTCCGCGTCGGTGTGCACATGGGCCTCGCCGCCGACGGCGTCGGCCAGCGCCCGCAGGGCGGGAGCGGGGGGCGGCTCGGGGAGGGAGATCTCCTCGAGCGTGTGTGTGCCGGTGTCCCGCGGTTTGACGCCGAGCAGATCCCGCAGCAGTCCGGTCACCGAGTCGGGCAGGGGTGCCGCCTTGGCGGGGTCGCCCCAGCCGCTCCACAGCATGTCCATGAACGTTGTCCTCATCGGTCGGTTGGTGACGCGCCGTCTCCCGCACGGCCGCACAGGGCGTTACACTGTGACACATGACGCCTATTCGTCACAACCACTCGGACAGTGATCCGGTCCTCGACGCCGTGCGCGACTGCGTGCTGGCGGTCGGAGTCCGGCGCACGACCCTGACCGACGTGGCCCGCCGCGCCGGCGTCTCGCGGATGACGCTGTACCGCCGCTGGCCCGATGTGCGCTCGCTGGTCGGTGATCTGATGACCCGTGAGTGGGTCGACGTGGCGACGCGGGCCATGCCGCAGCCGCAGCCGGACCGGGAGACGCGCGCCCTGATCGTGGACGGGCTGGTCGCCGGGGTCGAGGCCTTCCGGGCCCACCCGCTCTTCCGCAAGATCATCGACGTCGACCCCGAACTTCTGCTGCCCTACGTACTGGACCGCCGCGGAGCCAGCCAGGAAGCCCTCCTCGGCCTGCTCGCCGACGCCCTGACAGAGGGCCACGCCGACGGGTCGGTACGGCAGGCCCCCACGAGGCGGCAGGCCCGTGCCGTGCTGCTCGTGGTCCAGTCCTTCACCCTGTCGCTGCGGACCATGACCGACGAGGACGACCCCGAACTGACCAGCACCGCCTTCCTCGACGAGCTGCGCACCCTTCTGGAGAGGACCCTCACGCCATGAGCCCCACAAGCAGTCCGTCCGGACCCGCCGCCCCGCCTTCCGGATCGTCGCTCTCCGCCGCCCGCCGCCGCCGCGAACTGACCGAGGCCGTGGGCGGCGACGTGGTGGACGTCCTGGTCGTCGGACTCGGCGCCACCGGCTCCGGGGTCGCCCTGGACGCCGCCGCGCGCGGCCTCAGCGTCGTCGCCGTCGACGCCCACGACCTCGCCTTCGGCACCTCGCGCTGGAGTTCCAAGCTCATCCACGGCGGACTGCGCTACCTGGCGTCCGGGCAACTCGACGTCGCCCACGAGAGCGCGGTCGAGCGCGGCGTCCTGATGGGCCGCACGGCTCCTCATCTGGTCCGCGCCCAGCCCTTCGTGCTGCCCCTGACGCCCTTGGTGTCGCGCGGCCAGGCCTCGCTTGCCTGGGCCGGATTCCGGGCCGGCGACACCCTGCGCCTCGCGGCCCGCACCTCCCGCGCCACCCTGCCCGCACCGCGCCGCCTCTCCGCGGTGGAGGCCCGTCACCTGGCGCCGTCCGTGCGCCCCGGCGGCCTGCGCGGCGGCCTGCTGTCCTGGGACGGCAGGGTGACCGACGACGCCCGGCTCGTCACCGCGCTCGCCCGCAGCGCCGCGGCCCACGGCGCGAAGATCCTCACCAGGGTCAGGGCCCTGGAGGTCGGCGGGACCGGTGCGCGTGTCCGCGACGAACTCACCGGAGAACAGGGCGAGATCAGGGCCCGCGCGGTGATCAACGCGTCCGGAGTGTGGGCCGGCGACCTGGTCGACGGCATCCGCATCCGGCCCTCGCGCGGAACCCATCTGGTCCTGCGCGGCGACCTGTTCGGGCATCTGCCCGCCGGCCTGCACATCCCGATCCCGGGCGAGACCAATCGATTCGTCCTCGTCCTGCCGCAGGACGACGGCCGCGTGTACGTCGGTCTGACCGACGAGCCCGTCGACGGGGACATACCCGACGTTCCGGAGGTGCCCGAGTCGGACGTCGGCTTCCTGCTGGATGTCCTCGGCTCCGCCCTGGACACTCCGGTGAGGCGCGACGACGTCGTCGGGGCCTTCGCGGGGCTGCGCCCCCTGCTGGACACGGCGCCGACGCGGTCGGGAGAGGCCGCCCGTACCTCGGACATCTCGCGCCGGCACGCCGTCCTCACCTCGGGCGAAGGCGTGATCACCGTCGTCGGCGGCAAGCTCACCACCTATCGGCGCATGGCGCAGGACGCCGTCGACGCGGCGGTCGAGGCGCGCAGCCTGCGCGCCGGTCCCTCGACCACCGCCTCCCTGCCGCTGGTCGGCGCCGCCGCCCCGCACCGGCTCGGCTCACTGGGCGCACCCGGCCACCTGATCCGTCGCTACGGCACCGAGGCCCCCGCCGTCCACGCGCTCGGCACCCGCGACCCCCACTGGAACGAGCCCGTGGTGCCCGGCCACCCCGTCACGCGCGCCGCCCTGCTGTGGGCCGCGCTGCACGAGGGTGCCCTGGACGAAGCCGACCTCCTGGACCGGCGTACCCGCATCGGCCTGGTGCCGCAGGACCGCGAAGCGGCTGTGGCCGCCGCCCGGGAAGCGCTCGAGGTGTCCGCCGACCAGCCTGCCTGACGCATCGTCACAGACGGCTCCGCGCGGACGGCTCCGCGCGGGGCCCGGGCGGCTGCCTGTTCTCCGGCTGGCAGGCCGGTCGTGCGGCGGCCGCCACCGCGACCTGACGGCGCGCCGGGGAGGACCGGGCAGCCGGCTCCCCGGCGCCGCACACCGGGTGCACACCCGGCAAGCTAGTCCGCTGTCACCCCCCAGTAGCCCATGTGCGTGGGCTCACCGTCCGCGTACAGCACCGTGCACCTGCCCTGTGCCCGGCCGGGGAACTCCAATCGCTCGGCGTCCAGGGCGCCGTCCCACTCGGCGAAGGTCGGGCGTCCGCCGGGTGCGAAAGCCCGTATCTCCTCGTCGGTCAGGGGGCGCATGTACGGGCCGTCGTTGGACTGGTCGGTGGCGTCGATCAGTTCGGGCTGGTCCAGAACCGTGCCCGTGCCACCGGTGAAGATGTACTCGTGCCACTCAGGGTCCTGCCACAGTTCTTCCACCGTCCGGCCGGGGAAGCCGTGGTCGTCCTCGGACAGTTGCTCCTCCTGAGCCCGGCGGAACGCGGCCGCCAGGTCCGGCTCGTACGGGCCCGTGTGTGTCCAGCAGTTGCCGCCCATGCCGGTGCCTTTCCCCTCAACTCGTCGATCAGCCGGCGAGCAGCCTAGGAGACGGCACTGACAGTGGGCCGGACACCTCGTAGCTCGTCCGACGCCACAGACCGAAGCGCGGGCCGAACGCAAGGGGACAGGGCAGCACGCCGACGGGGAGCTGCGCGGCACCGTCCATTGGCGGCATGGCCGGCGCGTGTCGGCCCGGAGACCGCCGTCGGGGCCCCGACGTTCACGAGACTGACCTCATGAGTGAAGAATCCGGAGCCCCGCCGTCGGCGGAACGACGCGAACGTCAGCAGACCGTCGTGATGGCCACCCTCACCGTCCTGGCGGGCGCGGTCGACGCGGTCAGCTTCCTGACCATGGGGCATGTCTTCACCGCGCTGGCCACGGGCAACCTGCTCTTCCTGTCCTTCGCCGTCGCCGGCGAAGGACAGGTGCCGGTGGCACGCCCCGCGATCGCCCTGCTCGCCTTCGTCCTGGGGGCCGCGGCCGGAGCCCTGACCACCAGCGGACTCGTCGCACGGCACCGGCACTGGTTCGCGGCCGCCCTGGCCGTGGAAGGGGTGCTCCTGGCGCTCGCGGGTGCGACAGCTCTGTGGCGGCACGGTTCCGGCTCGCTCGCCGAGGACCCGGACAACCTGGTCATCGCCATGGTCGGCTTCGCCATGGGGCTTCGCGCGGACACCGCCCTGCGCGCGGCTGTTCCCGGCATGCCCACGCTGCTGGTCCAGGTGTCCCTGGTCCGCCTCGTCCACGGCCTCACCGGGGCCGTTCCCGCGACCCCGCAGCGGGGGGCGAACCGGGTCCGGCTCGTCGCGACCGTCGCCGGCATCTTCGCGGGCGGCGCGCTCGGCACGCTCATCACGCCGTGGGGTACGGGTCATGCGCTGCTCGCCATCGCGGCCGCGGTCCTGATCGTCGCCGCGCTCAACGTGCTCCTGGCGCGGTATCACCTGCTCGCGCCGGAGCTCATCGGCTGAACTTCCTTCCGGGACAGCCCCGCCCCGCGACGGTGCCACGCACCGTCGCGGGGCGGTTGCCGTTTCCACGGACGGAACCTAGCCGTGCCAGGGGCCCGTCACCGCGAACGTCGTCCCGGGCGTGTAGCAGTTCACGTACATCGTGCCGCCGTCCGGGGAGAAGGTGACGCCCGCGAACTCGCCCCACTCCGGGGCCTGTGGCGTGCCGATGTTCTGGGCGCCGCGCGCCAGGGCGTACACCTCTCCGCGCCGTGTCACCCCGAAGACGTGCTGCGCGCCGTTGCCGTCCTCGCAGACCATGAGGCCGCCACCGGGGGCGAGGCAGATGTTGTCGGGGGACTCGCCGGGAAGCTGGACGTCGGTGCCGGGGCCGAAGACGATCACCAGCGTGAGGCGGCGAGCCGACGGGTCGTACCGCCAGACCTGGCCGTAGTGGTCGGCCGAGGACCCGTCGGCACTGCGGGCGAAGGAGGAGACGAAATACACGCATCCGCCGCCCCAGTAGCAGCCCTCCAGTTTCTGCCCGTGCGTGATGCCCTTCGGGCCGAAGTCCTGGAGACGGACGGGGGTCTGGGCCGCCAGGGGGTCCGGGACGTCCACCCATTCGATGCCATGGAAGGCCGTGCCGGTCTCCTGGACGGAGGAGAGGTCCGCCACGCCGGGGACGCGCATCGCCTGGAGCCGGCCGCCGGCCCGCAGTGAACCTGTCCCCCCTCGCGGTCTGTTGGGCAGGAAGCGGTAGAAGAGGCCGAAGGGCGAGAGGAACGCGTCCTCGGTCTCGTACACCACTCCCCGCCCCGGGTCGACGGCGATCGCCTCGTGCTGGAAGCGCCCCATGGCGGTGAGGGGAACGGCTCCGGTGCTGTGCGGGTCCACCGGGTCGACCTCGAAGATGAAGCCGTGGTCCTTGGTGTAGCCGTTGGTCCCGGCCTTGTCCTCGGTCTCCTCGCAGGTGAGCCAGGTACCCCAAGGCGTGGGCCCACCGGCGCAGTTGACGGCCGTGCCGGCGATGGCCACGCGCTCAGAGAGGACGTTCCCCTGCCGGTCGAGTGACAGGGACGTACAGCCGCCCTTGCCCATCGGGTCGTACGTGAGGCCCTCGACGGTCGGGACCGGGATCGTCGCGGTGACCCGGTTCTCGTGATTGCGGACCAGGTGGACGCGTCCGCGGCCGTCCCGGGAATGCCCCGCGAAGGCGGCCATGCCGTCGTGGTTGCTGGGCACCAGGCCCTCGCCGGAGCGGAGCCGGTCGCCCTCGCGCGAGAGGACGCGGTAGCGGAAGCCCTTCGGAAGGTCGAGCAGTCCGTTCGGGTCGGGGACCAGGGGGCCGTAGCCACGGTGGCCGAGGCTCTGTGCGGCGGCGGTGCCCGCGAACAGTTCGGAGAGATTTCCCGCGAACGCGAGGGAGCCGCCTAACGCCGCGGTCCGGGCGATCATCTGACGCCTCGTCGTGGAACGGCTGTTTTCGGGCATGGGACAACCTTCCTGCTGGCGGACAGGACTGTGACCCAGCTGTGTCTAGCACGCGGTGGAGTCCGCCGGAACCACGCACGTCGTACGTGTCACTCCTGTCGCTGGGGTTTCGGCGGGGAGACGCTGTCGCTCCCGCGAGTCGGCCGGCCGGGAGTGCCGTCTTCCCCTCCCGGGAGCGGCGATTGCTGCCGCGATTGCCGAGATGGAGCCGGGGTGAGAGCATCTGTGCAGGTCACAGCCATGCATCGGTTCATGGAGCAGTGTTTCTGCCGAAGATCGGCAGCGGTTATTCTCCGCGTATGTCCCCAACCGCTGCGCAGCGTCTGCTCGGTGACGACCCGCGCACCGCCGAGGTGGCCGCCCGCGAGGTCGTCCCCCTTCCCCTCCGCAGGGCGCAGGCCCTCCTCCGTACCCTTCGGCCCGGTGAGAGGGTGCTGGCCCTCTATCACCAAGGACTGGGATACGCCGCGCTCACCGAGGGCGCGCTCATTCTCTTGAGCGGAGAGTCGCCCTCGCGCGTCGCGAGGCCTCTGGTGATTCTGCGCCCCGCCTACGGCGGAGCGTCGCGCGTGGACGTGGACGCGAACGGGCTGGCGATCAGTCTGTGGGGGTCGCTGATCGACACGGCCGGCGAACTCCTGCAGGGGACCGGAACGAAGGTGTCCGGCTCGCCCGCCGATGACTCGCGCTGGGCCCCGGTCGTCGCCGGCGAGCGGATCTCGTTGCCCGACGACCACAAGAAGGCCCTGCTCGCGGAACTCGAACCCGGCGAATCCGTGCGGGCTCTCTACCATTGCGGCTGGGGCTACGCCGCACTCACCGGGAACGGACTCGTCCTTCTCCGCAACCTGATAGCGCCCAAGGCGACCCGGGTGCCCGAACCGGTGGCGATCCTTCGCCGCGAGTCCGGCATCCTCGACTCCGCCGTGATCGTCGTCGACGGCAAGGTGTACAAACTCCACGGGTCCCAGCTCGACCCGAAGGGGGAACTTCTCGCTGAGTCGGGAGAACTCCTGCCGACCGACTCCGCCCTGCGCCCCCGTGGCAGGGCACGCCTGTCGACCTGGGTCCGCAGACGCCCCGTCCTCGCCGCCCTGGTCGCGGCAGCGCTGGCTTCCGCCGCCTGGAACGCGGGACAGGAGACACCGGCGCGGGCCGGGGCCGACCACTCCGTCGTCGTGCCGGACTTCAAGGGCGCGGCCCTCACCACGGCCGTCGCGGACGCACGCCGCCGGTCCTGGCACAAGGTGACGACGGCCGACGCCTCCTCGTCCTTCCGCCCTGTGCCCGCCTCGGCGCCCGGCTGGCGGGTCTGCTTCCAGTCGCCCTCTCACGCTGAGACGGTTCGGCCGTCCGCACGAGCGCTGACGCTCTACGCGGTCCCCGAGAAGGAGGCCTGCCCGGCGCATCTGTACGCCCCGCGACGGATCGTCATGCCGGACCTCGTCGGCGGGAGATTCGACGAGGCCTCACGTCTCCTCGGCGACCTGGGCCTCGAGCACCCGGCCACCTGGCACGCGTATACGGGGCGGCACGTGGACGCCGGGTCGCGTGACCTGGACGACTGGCGGGTGTGCCGCCAGCAGCCGGATCCCGACCGCGAGGTCTCGCTGCCCACCCGACCCGGCCTCTGGCTGATCGGCCCCGGTGACCCGTGCACCGAACCCAGCCCGACGCCCACACCGAAGCCCACGCCGAAGCCCAAACCCAAGCCGAAGCCGAAGCCTGAGCCGAAACCGCAGCCGCGCACCGGGGGTACGAGCGGCTCCACCTCGGCAGATGGCACGTCAGGTGGCACGTCAGGTGGCACGTCCGCCGGTGGTACCAGCGGGGGCGGTTCCACGGGCGGCTCCTCCGGGACCTCGGGCGGAACCACCGGCGGCACCGGCAGCGGGTCCGGCATCCAGTTCGGGCAGTACTGCTCTCCGGTGGGCGCCATCGCGACCACGGCAGACGGGCGACCCGCGAAGTGCTTCATGGGCAGGGACGGCCGGGCTCGATGGGGCTACAACTCCGGCTGACACGGGCCGACACCGTGCGGGAGCCCTCGATGTTGCCGGATACCGGCAGTCCAGCGGGGGTTCTACGCTTCCGAGCCGCACCCTGACGACCGATCGGCGGCGTGTGGCTGACTGGCCCGGAGCGAAGAGAGCGTGGGGGAGCGGCCGTGCGGACGGTGGACAGGTGGGCGTCGGCGCGGAGCCGGGGGCAGGCGTGGCGGCATGCGGTGGCCTGGGCACTGCTCGGGTCGGCCTTGCTGGCGGTTGCCTCGGGTCTGACCGTCGCCGTTCCCGAGCGCGTCGCCACGGAGAGGGCGTTCCTGGCGGCCCGGCCCTGTGACAGCGACAGAGCGGCACCGGACACCGCGAACTGCCTGCGCACGATTCGTGGGACGGTGCTCTCCGCCGAGAACGCCAAGAGCGGCAAGGCGACGGTCTTCCGGGTGCGGCTGCGGCCGCCGGTTCCGGCCCCTGCCGATCAGGCGCTCGACCTCGACGCGCACGGCGATCTGTCGGAACTCGTCAAGCCGGGCGAGGAGGTGGAGGTCACCGCCTGGCGGAACGTCCAGGTGTCCGTCAGCCACGACGGGGTCCACGAGACGCTTCCCGGGCTGCCGGACGAGGATGCCACCGTCGTCGTCGGATTCGCTCTGGTCTGTGCCTGGTCGGCGGCCCTGGCCTTCATCGCCGCTTTCGGCGCCGTCCGGCGGGCACACCGCGCCGCCAGGGGCCGCCCCGTCGTTCCCCGGGTCCCGTTCGGCGTGGCGAAATGCGTCGGCGTGGTCGTCCCGCCCTTTGTCGTGGCGCTCTGCGCCGGACGTATCTGGGACACATGGACGGCCGTGGTCATGACGGTGATCGTCTCGGCACTGATAGCCGTGCCGGTGACGATTCTCGCTCTGCGCTGGGACCGGGAGCCGTCCCCGGCACCGCTGCCCGACCAGCGGCCCGGCGCCGAGCTCAGCCGGTCCGACTGACGGGGCGCGGGACGCGATTCCCGGGTGTCAACGCCCTCGATGCCTGGCCCGCACCCTCAGCGCCTTTGCCATGGTGGGCAGTTCCTCGTGCACCAGTCGCCCCAGCAGTGCACCGTCGAAGACGACGACGCCCACTCCGACCAGCCAGGACTGGACGACGAGGACGGTACCGAAAGGACCGTAGGTGACGGCGCTGGAGGCGATCAGGGGTGAGAAGACGAGACGCGAGAAGACCCGCAGTCCGAGCAGCCCGAGCGCCGTCAGGGCCGCGCCGGGCAGCAGGGCGCTCAGGGCGATCCGTCCGCCGAGCAGCATCCACTGGGACCACCAGAAGAACAGGACGGCGCTCAGTGTCGCGGTCAGTGTTCCGGCGGCCGAGTGGCGCCACAGTGTGGTCGTCGCGGTCACGTAGAGGGTCCCGATGAGAACGGCGAGCCACAGCACCTGCCGCCATCTCGCGTACCAGCGGGCCGGAGGCAGGTCCCAGACCTTCTCGTAGCCGGTCTGGACGGCCGCCCCGAAGCTGAGTCCGAAGACGGCGAGCGCGGCGAGGCCGAAGGCGGTCGTGGTCTGCAGTACCTGACCGGGGCGCGCGAACAACTGCGCCACCTGCTGCCTGGCGTCCCGCGATACGCCGAGTCCGTCACCCAGCCACTGAGCGAACCCCCGCCCGTGCGCCGGGTCGGCGGCGGAGACGACGATCAGGAGGGGTACCAGCGTGAGGAACCCGAGCGCCGCGAAGCCGAGCGACCTCTGCCCCAGTTCGATCTCCTTGCTCCGCCGCCATCCCCGGCCGGCCGGGGAATCGCGCAGCACGCGACAGAGCCGTACCCGCGCGGGCGGGTGGTCCTCGGGATCGGCGGGAGGGGGAGCCTTCTTCGGCATGCACGTCGACTATCACAGATCGCGACCTGACCGACAGCCTTGCGAGTGGGGCATATCGGCCCCGGCCGGACGTCGCGTGTCCGGCCGGGGCCGAGGGCGGGCGAGATGTGGTCAGCCGAGGGCGAACTTCTGGGCCGCGGATCCGTTGCAGTCCCAGATCCGCAGGCGGGTGCCGTTGGCCGTGGCGCCGTCGGGGGAGTCCAGACAGCGACCCGACTGGGGGTTGCGCAGGGAACCGTCGGCCTGTTGCTCCCAGATCTGGCCCCCGGCTCCGTTGCAGTCCCACAGCTCGACCTGGGTGCCGTTCGCGGTGCCGTTGCCGATGATGTCGAGGCAGCGGCCCAGTGTGTGCAGCCGGCCGTCGGTGCTGCGGAACCAGTGCTGGTCGACCGCGTACGACTGACAGCCCCACAGCTGTACGGCGGTGGCGTTGGACCCGTTGTCGTCCCCGGCCACGTCGGCGCAGGTGCCGCCAGGTCCTGTGACGGGCGCGCCCGCGTTGACGGCGAACCTCTGGGCGGCGGATCCGTTGCAGTCCCAGATCCGCAGGCGGGTGCCGTTGGCCGTGGCGCCGTCGGGGGAGTCCAGGCAGCGACCCGACTGCGGGTTGAACAGCGAGCCGTCGGCGCGCTGCACCCACTTCTGGCCTCCCACCCCGTTGCAGTCCCACAGTTCGACCTGGGTGCCGTTCGCGGTGCCGTTGCCGATGATGTCCAGGCAGCGGCCGATGGTGGCGAGGGACCCGTTGGCGTTGTGTGTCCAGTGCTGGTCCTCGGCGTAGGACTGGCAGTTCCACAGACCGACGGCGGCACCGTTGACTCCGGTGTCGTCGGCGGTGACGTCGACGCACTGGGTTCCGGGGCCGGTGACGGTGCCTTGCGGGCCGTTCGGGACGTCGGTCCGGCCCGCGTAGCCGACCGAGACGATGTTGGCCTGTACGGCGTTCTCGGCGGCGTCGGTAGGATAGCCCGACACCATGGCGCCCTCGAAGAACGTCCCCATGTTCCAGTTGCTGTTGTCGCCGCCGGTGCCCAGGATGATGCCTCCCTCCTGCTGCATCGGCCGGTAGCCGCCCCGCGAGGGCAGCGCCCCGTCCCACCAGGTCGTCAGGCCGCCCGATTGCGCGTTGCCTCCCTTCAAGGCGTAGGTGGTCTGTCCGTTGTTCTTGAGGACGGCCGTCACGTACGTGCTGTTGTTGCCCTTGTTCGCGGTGTTGGAGCCGTTGTCGCCCTGGAACATGCCGTTCTCCAGGTCGGCTTCGACCCAGGGGCCGGATCCGCTGCAGGGAGCGAAGTAGCAGGTGGTGGCGATGGAAACGGCGTCCATGTGGCCGTTGCCGGTGTCGGCCGGGGTGGCCTCCGCGTTGCCGTAGTCGAAGCAGCAGGCGGAACCGACGTGGGTGCCGCTGGCGACCATGTAGACGCCCTCAGGCCGGCCGTTCACGGCGACACCGGACGCGGCACCGTGCGAGCGGTACCCGACGCCGGGCGAGACCCAGATCCCGTACACCTTGTGGCCGCCCGCCGTGACCGACAGCTCACCGGCGTCCGCGCCTCGGTCGGCACCCATTCCGGCCGTGCCCGCCGGGCCGAGGAACAGGTCGTTGTGGCGGGACGTCTGGTCGTACACCTTGGAGATGGTGCATGTGCTGTTCGCGCAGAAGGTGTCCTGCCCGGCGGCGTTCGCGTAGCCGCCGGCCGACAGCGGCCCGATGTCGGTGGTCGCGCCGTCGGAGGCGCGGGTGACTTGGTAGAGCGGGCCGTTGTACGCCGAGAACAGCGCACGGGTCGTGCTGTGCGCGGCGACGCACGGGGTGCCCGCGGCCGCGTAGATGTCGCAGGGCTGTGATCCCGCGGCCTGGGCGACACCGGTCAGGCCGCCCAGGAACGTCACCAGGAGGCCGAGGACGGCGGCGACGGACAGCAGGGCGCGACGCGGTCGGCGTGGTCGGTGAAACGGCCCGGACGCCGGAGACGGGAAGAGACGCGAGGAGGCAGATCTTCTTCTGCGCATATGTGCTCCCAAGTGGAGGATGGAGCTACAACTCGCCCTCGGGGCAGCCGAGTTCAGGCTGCCTGACGACTGTGACGGAAGTTACGCGCGCTGGTCGATTGCGTCAATATTTGTTGCTTTTGTTTTTGGTCAGGCCTTCGTCGTGTCCGAACGTGTGGCTTTGGGGCGGCCGGTGGCCCGTGCGGTGCCCTTTCGCGCCCGCAACCTCCTTGTGGTGCAGGGGTGTCGGTGCGGTGTGGGCATATGCGGTGGTGCCGCCGGGTGTCACCGGCCGCGGTCCGGCCCCGCGTCCGGAGCCGGGCGGACCCGCTGTGACCGGATCATCCCGTTCCGTGTCGAGGTCCTGGCGGCCGTCGTGAACGGCGGCGGGCCGTCGGAAATTGAAAAGGTGACGACGACCGAAAAGCGCCCATGGTTGTCCACCGGAGTGTTTTGGATCTGCCCGCTGTGAAACTCTCGGTCGAGGCCGAGCAACACCCTGGGAAGGAATACGCGTTGTCGCCCACCACGGGATCCGAACGCCGGTCCCTGCACGTTCTCACACCGTCCAGCGACGAATCCGTGACCGCCGAATGGGCTGGTGGAAAAGGGAAGAACCTGCACACCCTGACGATTTCCGGATTTCAAGTACCGCGCTGGTCGATCCTCGGGCTGGACGTATTCGCGGAATTCTGCCGGGGCAGCGGACTGGACGACCACCTGGCGCGACTGCTCGCGGACGGCCGGGAGCCCGACGCCCGGCAGGCCGCCGCGGAGATCGCCCATCTGATCGAGGCCGCGCCGCTCGACGACCGCGTCGTCGATGCCATCGGGCTGGCCTACGGGCTGGCCGGCGGCGGCGCGGTGGCCGTCCGCTCGTCCGGCGCCCAGGAAGACGGCGCACAGCACTCCTTCGCCGGTCAGTTCGACAGCTTCCTCAACGTCCGAGGACTCGACGAGGTCATCACCCACGTCCGCCGCTGCTGGGCCTCCGGATTCTCCGAACGCTCCCTGCGCTACCGCGCGCAGCGCCGGCTGCCGCCCGACGCCGGTGGCGTCGCCGTCGTCGTCCAGCGCATGGTGGCCGCCGAGCGCAGCGGTGTGCTGTTCACCGCCGACCCGATGACGGGCCGCACCGACCGGCATGTGGTGAGCGCCGTCCACGGACTGGGGGAGGGGCTGGTCTCGGGCGCGGTCGACGCCGACACCGTCGTCCTCGACGCCTCCACCGGCGAGCCGCTGACCACGGTGATCGGTGACAAGCAGGAGCGCTACGACGCCGGATCGGGACCCGGCTGCCAGGTGTCACCCGTCGCCGACGAGGACCGGGCCGCGATGTGCCTGTCCGCCGCCGAACTGGCCCGGCTGCACGAGGCCGGTGCCCGTGTCACCGCACAGTACGGTGCCCCCCAGGACATCGAGTGGGCCATCGCCGAGGGCACCCTGTGGATCCTGCAGAGCCGCCCGGTCACCACCCTCGCCCCGGCCGCGGACCCCGCGTCCCAGGCCGTCGGAGACCTGCGGATCTGGGACAACTCCAACATCATCGAGAGTTTCAGCGGCATCGTGTCACCGCTCACCTACAGCTTCGCCGCCGACACCTACGCGAAGGTATACGACAGCTATGCCCGCGCCCTGGGCGTCCGCGGCGAGCAGCTGCGCGAGGTGCAGGAGTGGACCCCGCACCTGCTGGGCTATGTCCACGGACGGGTCTACTACAACCTGTTCCACTGGTACCGCATGGTGCGCCTGGCCCCGCTGTACCCGCTCAACCGGCGCGTCCTGGAGAAATCCCTCGGCGTCGCGGAGAGCATTTCCGACGAGGTCGCCGACACACTCCATCCGTTCACGCCCCGGCCCGGGATACGTGGCCGGTTCGCGCGACTCACCCGCACGCTGATCTTCGTCGGGCGATTCCTCGCCATCCGGAAATCCATCGAGATGTTTCACCGAGATTTCTATCGGGCGTACGCGGTATTCAACAATGTCGACTACGACGCGCTCCCCGGTGACGAGACGTACCGCCGTTTCCGGCGACTGCAGCGGGAACTCATCGAGAAATGGGGTCCGATGCAGACCCTGGACGCGACGATCCTGCTCTCCGTGGGACTGCTGGCCCTGCTCACCCGCCGATGGCTTCCGGCGGCGCCCGAGTGGTTCACCTGGGCCGCGGCGGCGCCCGGCGGCGTCCTGGAGTCCGCCGAACCGGTCTGGGCACTGCGCGAGTTGGCCTCTCGGGCGCGCGCCGACGCCGAGATCCTGCGGCTGCTGGAAAGCACCCCCGATTCCGAGGCGCACCGCGCGCTGCGCGACGCGGGCCACATCCGGTTCCTGGCGGCCGTCGACGCGTACATCGCCGATTACGGGTACCGCAGTCCCGACGAACTCAAACTGGAGGTCCCCGACCTGCGCGAGAACCCGGCAGGGCTGTTCACCCTGCTGCGCGACGCACTGCCGGACACCACCGGCGGCGGCCAGGCCGACCGCGGCGGCGAGGCCGACGCCTACCTCGACGAGCATCTGCGCGGCACGCGCCGCCTGCTGTACGAGCGGGTCCGGGGGAAGGCCAGGGCGGCGCTCGCCGACCGGGAACGCCTGAGGTTCTGCCGCACGCGCGCCTTCGGGGCGGCCAAGCGCATGCTGCGCGCCCTCGGCCGCGATCTGGAGCGCGCCGGCGCCATCGACGCCTGGGACGACGTGTTCCTGCTGCGTCTCGAGGAGATCCGGGGCGCCTACGAGGGCATGATCGCCCACACCGAACTGCGGGACCTGGTCGCGCTGCGCCGCGGGCGACTCGCCGCCGACGCCGCGCTGCACGCCCCGTCCCGCTTCACCACCCGCGGCGCTCCGTACTGGTCGGGCAACCTGGAGCGGGCCGGCTGGACCGACGGCCCGGCCGCCCGCACCGGCGTCCGCGAGCTGCGAGGCGTCCCCTGCTGCACAGGCGTCGCCGAAGGGCCCGCGGCCGTCACCGACACCCCGCGCGACATCGGCGGCGGCATCCTGGTCACCTACCGAACCGACCCGGGATGGGTGACCGCGCTGTCCTCCGCCGCCGCCCTCGTCATCGAACGCGGCAGCCCGCTCACCCATGTGGCCGTAGTGGCAAGGGAGTTGGGCATCCCGACCGTGGTGCAGGTCAAGGGCGCCACCACCGAGATCCGCACCGGCACCCGGTTGCGCGTCGACGGCGCCGCCGGGACGGTCACCGTACTCGCCGAACCTCCCGGCGACAGCACGACCGCCGCCGCGGAAAGCGTCCGAACGGAGACACATCAGTGATCCTCACCGAGGACCGACTGCAGGACCTGCTCGACAAAGCCCTCGCCGAACTGTCGCACGGCACCGAGTGGGCCGTGACCCTGGAAGGATCCATCGCGGAAGGATTCGGCAACCCCTCCTCCGACATCGACTTCCTCCTCGTAGGCCGCTCCGACGACGACCTGCCGACCATGCCGTCGCTGCTGTTCGTGGACGGCCGGCGGGTGGAGATCCGCACCCGCTCGCTGCGCCAGCTCGCCGACCAGCTGAGCGCGGTGGAGGAAGGGGCCGAACGGCCCGGCCGGCTCTCCGAGGACCTCCTCAACCGCTGCCAGCGGGTCCTGCACAGCCACCCGCTGCGCGGCCACGCCCTGGTCGAGGAGGTGAAGGCGATGCTGCCCGCCGAGCGGTTCCGCCGGATCGCCGCCGGCTGGTGGGCGCACCGGGCCCGTCAGTCCCTGCGGCACGCGACGGCGCTGCTGTGCCTCGGCGCGGGCGACGAGGCCGTCGACTGGACCCGCGCCGGACTCGTCCAGGCCGTCAAGTCCTGGGCGGCCGGCCTGGGTGAGACCTATCTCGAGCCCAAGTGGCTGTCCATGCAACTGGACCGGACCGGCCGGACCGACATACGCGACCGCTACTGGGAGCTGGAGAGCGCCGCTCCCCGGCCCGGCGACGCCGAGGCCGCCCAGGACCACCTGGCCGCCTGCCTCGCCTTCGCCGAGGACCTCGGACTCACCGGCGTCCCCCGAGGGCCCGAGCGGCTCACCGTCGAACGCGTGGCGGGGGTGAGCACCTGGCAGACCGGCGAACGCGTCCACGTCATCCGCGGCCGGCGCGACGTGTTCGCCCTGGGCGACGACGCCGGAGCCGTCTGGCGCTCCCTCGTCCTGGGCCGGCCGCTGCCCCGCGTGCGGGCCATGGCCGCCGACACCGGCGTCGCCGACCCCGGCGCGCTGCTGGCCGCCTTCCTGCGCTACGGGCTGATCCGCCTCGCCTGGAAGGGCGGCGGCACCGTCACCCCCGCGCTGCCGCTCGCCGCCCCGTCCGGTCCCGTGACCCCGCCGCCCTCCACCGCACAGCCGCTGCTGTCGGTGCGCGGCGCGACCGTCGGCGGACCCCGCGCCATCGACCTCATGCCTCTGCCCGCCGACCGGTTCGCCGCCGCAGCGATGGCCCTCGTGTGGTCCAACGTGGTCGTCGAGAACGCCGTCGAGGATGTCACCGGCGCCCTCCAGCGCGGACAGTGGCGGGTCGCCGAACTCACCGCGCGCCGCGCCGTGCACGCCGCGCTGCGCGGACTGTTCAGCGCCCACGGAGTCCACCCGCTGCCCGCCGACTCCGACCTCGTACGCCGAACGGACCTGCTTCCCCCCGTCACCGCGCCGATCGCGGCGTACGCCGGAGAACTGCTGCGGCGCGGCGTGGACTCGGCGGAGCACGGTGACGCACTGCTCGCGGAGCTGCGCTCCTACATCGCCCTGGTACGCGGCGCCGTGGGCGCCGACTCCTTCCCGCTCTCCTTCGACTCCGCGGACACCTGGCGGGCGACTCTGCAGCTCGGCCACGACTGGCTGCGCGTCGGCGCCCATCTCGGCGCGGAGCTGCCCATCGAAGAGGCCCGCGACCTGCTGGCCGGCCAAGGAGCCCAGCCCCATCAGGCCCTGTGACACCACCGGGCCCCCCACCGCACCCCGTCCGACGTTCCGCTCGGAGGTTCCATCGATGTCCGATCCGATGACGGTCCTGGTGACCGGCGCCAGCGGCTTCGTGGGCGCGGAGGTGACCGCCCGGCTCACCGCCGCGGGCCACACCGTGCTGGCGCTGCTCCACCGCAACGGCGACCTCGTCCGCAACAACGGCAGAAGGCTCACCCCCGGCCCGGGCTCGCTGACCCGGCTCACCGGCGACATCACCCACCCGGGCCTCGCCCTGACCGGCGCCGACCGGCGGCTCGCCGCCACGGCCGACCGGATCGTGCACTGCGCCGCCGTCACCGACTTCGGACTCCCGCAGGACCGCTACGACCGCATCAACGTCGAAGGCACCCGAAACCTCCTCGCCCTGGCCCTGGCGAACCGAACCCCACTGGTGCACGTCAGCACCGCCTACGTGTCCGGGGAACGTGACGGCACCGCCCGCGAGGACGAACTCGACCTCGGCCAGCGTCCCGGCAACGGCTACGAGAAGAGCAAACTGGCCGGAGAGACCCTGGTCCGCAAGGCCGCGGCGGACGGCCTGCCCGTGACCGTGGTGCGCCCCACCATCGTCACCGGCGCCACCCGCACCGGCCGCGTCCGCGACCTCAAGACCATCTATCCCGTGCTCCGCGTCCTCACCAGGGGCCTGGTGCGTACCGTGCCCGGCCACCACGACGCCGTCCTCGACCTCGTTCCGGTGGACCGCGTCGCCGACCTGGTGACCGAGGCCGCCACCCGTTTCCAGGACGCCGAGGGCCACACCCTGCACGCCGTCGGCCACGAGCTGACCCTGCGGGACATGTCCGACGTCCTCGCCGAGTACCCGTCCTTGCAGGTGCCGCGGTTCGTCCCCCCTTCCGCCTTCTCCGCCTCGGCCCTGCCCGACCGCGAACGCCCCTACTACGACCGGGTCGTCTCCCTGTACGCCCCCTACTTCCGGCGGCGTGTCCACTTCGACGACACACACGCCGCGGCGTTCAGCCGCCGTCCGGCCCCGTCCCGCGGACGGCCCTACCTGCGCCGCCTTCTCGACCACTGCCTCGCGACCGGCTACCTCGGCCCGGCCCCGCGCAAGGAGCCGGCCGCCGCCCGACACGACGGGAGCACCCACCGATGACCGCCGCCCACCTCGCCGAACCCCCGCACGGCATACCCGTCTCGCCCCTGCTGACATGCCACCCCGACAAGCGACTGCTGTACGGCGCCGACACCTACTACCAGGAGGGCCACGGACAACTCGCCGCCCTCACCGACGACATCACCGGTTTCGCCCACCGGCACGCCGTGCTGCTGCTGAAGCCGGACGCCGTCGTGGCCCGCAGGCTGGACGCGGCCGTGGACTGGCTGTCCGGAGCGGGCTTCAGGATCGTCGGCGCGGCGGTCACGCGGCTGACCCGCACCATGATCCGCTCCCTGTGGTATTTCCAGTGGAACCTCGCCACCCCCTACCGCAGGCGGCTGGCCGCGCTCTTCCTCGAGGACGCCGACGCCCTCGTCCTGCTCGTCCGCCCCGAACACGCCCTGGACATCCCCGCCTCGGTCGAGCTCACCCGGCTCAAGGGGCCCACGGACCCGGACGCCCGCCGGCCCGGCCAGCTGCGGCACCTCCTCGGCCGCTACAGCTACCTGCTGAACCTGGCGCACACCGCCGACGAACCCGCCGACGTCCTGCGTGAGCTGGCCGTCCACTTCGACGACGCCGCACGCGACCGCCTGTTCCGCTCCGCCCTCGCGGACGAGGACCGCACCGCGGACGCACGGGAACTGACCGGCCGCCTGTACGCCGCCACCAAGCCCCGGGACCTCGACTTCGACCCCGCCGTGGCACGGCTGCGCGACGCCCTGCCCCGGCACCGGGGCGCCGGCCCGGCGGCCACCCCGCGCATGCTCCTGGAGACCGCGTGGGAGCAGGGGATCGACCTCGACCCGTGGGACGCCGTCATCGTCGGATCCACGGTGCTCCCCATGCGGGAGCCCGGCCGCGCACCTGTACTCGACGGCGCCGATGTCGGCACCTGGCGCCGCCACCTGGACACCGTCCGCGCGACCCCGAGCTGAGGAGCGGCCCGTGCAGTTCACCCGAATACTCCCCAAGGAACTGGTGCACCGCTCCGCGTCCGCGGAGGTCTTCCTGACCGACGCCGAGCGCCACAGCGAGGACGAGATACGGCTCGCCGCGCGATTCCCCCGCCGCCACGCCTTCTACGACGACACACTCGGCCCCCGTACCCACCACGACCCCTTCCTGCTGCTGGAGGCGTGCAGGCAGGGAATCTTCGTGGTGGCCCACCGCTACCTCGACGTCCCCCTGGGACGGAAGTTCCTGCTGCGGTCGGTCGAGTTCGCGGTGCCGGACCCGGCGGCCCTCGTCCGCGGCGACCGGCCCACCGAGGCGGTCGTCACCACGCGGGTCGAGCACCGGTTCCGTACCCGGACCGGAGTGACCGGCCTGCGGCTGCGCTTCGCCCTGACCCTCGGCGCACGCGAGGCCCTGCTGGCCCGCATCGACTACTCCTGGATGCCCCCGGAGGACTGGACGCGTCTGCGGGCCGGACAGCGCGGCGCGCTCGGCCTGCCCGATGTGCCCGTCGCACTGCGCGGACCACGCGTCGAACCGGCCCTGGTCGGACGGCGTGCCCCGGCCAACACGGTGATCTCCCCACCGCGTGTCGCGAGCGACGGCACGCACACGGCACACCTGGTCGCCGAGACCACGCACCCGACCCTGTACGACCACTGGGTGGACCATGTGCCCGGCATGCTCGAGCTGGAGGCCTTCCGCCAGCTCGCCCTGCCCGCGGCCGTCGCCGCGGGCCGCGTCCGCACCCCATCGGCCCTGCCGGTCGCCCTCACCGCCCGGTTCCGCTGCTTCGCCGAGATGGACCTGCCGCTGGAGTGCCGGACCGCTCCGGTCCTGCCCGGCGCCGACATCGAGTGCGCTCTGCGCCAGCACGGCGCCGTGGCCGCCGAGGCCCGCATCAGGCTCGCCGACCCGGTCACGTCCGGGTGGGCGCGCGCCCTCGCGGCGGCGGCCCACGATGCCGCATGAGCCCCGCCCCGACTCCCCGGCCCCACCCGACCGGAGAGCCGTCGCCGTGACCACCGTCGCCGTCCCCCAGGTGCCCGCCAGACTGGGCCGCTTCGTGCTGCGGATGTTCCGTCCGCACATCTACGTCACCTACGGACTGCTGTGGGTCCTCGCCCTGGAGGGTTCGGCGTCGGCCGCGACCGGCACGGCCTGGCGGCCGTCCGGCGCCACCTGGGTCCGGGTCGTCAGCGTCGTACTGGTGCTGCTGTTCCTGCGGATGCTGGACGAGCAGAAGGACCTCGCCCACGATCGTGTCCACCACCCCGACCGGCCGCTCGTCACCGGCGCGATCACCGCGGCCGAACTACGTGGCGCGATGGCGGTGATCGCCGTCGTGGTGACGGTCCTGAACGCGGCCCGGTCCGCCTCGGCCGCCCTGCTGATCCTCGCGTCCCTCGCCTACGGGCTGTTCCTCGCCGTGCTGGAACGGCTGTCGCCCGCGGTACGCGACCGGCAGCTGCTCAACCTGGCGATCACCTACCCGGTGCAGGTGCTCCTCGGCGGTTATGTCTACGGCTCGCTCGTCGCCGCGGGGACCGTCACCGCAGACTGGCGCGGTGCCGCGCTGCTCGCCCTGTGCGCCGGTGTCTTCCTGCACTTCGAGTTCGCCCGCAAGACGTCCTGGGAGGCGCCACCCGGGGCCCGCATGTACTCGGTCGACCTCGGCCCGCGCCGCAGCGCCCTGGTCACCGCGGGCTTCGCGGCCGGGGCGGTCGGTTTCCAGGTTCTGCTGTTCGCGCCGCAGGGCCCGCTCCGGCTGCTGCCGTGCCTGGCCGCCGTCCTGCCCGCCTGGGGCACCCGGCGGTTCCTGGCCGCCGGCCGCGGCGGGTGGCCCGTGCCGGTGGCCATGGGCTTCGTCGTGATCACCTACCTCGCGCTGGCCGTCGGGGCCGTGTTGCCGCTGTGACCGACGAACCTCCGTTGTCCTGCGAGGAGTTGCTGACCACCACACGATGTGTGCGGCGTGGCCTGGACCTGGACCGCGCGGTGGACCCGGACCTGGTCAAGGACTGTCTGCGCGTCGCCCTGCAGGCACCCAACGGCAACAACCGGCAGAACTGGCGCTGGATCCTGCTCACCGACCCGCGGATCCGTGCGGACGTCGCCGAGGTGTACCGCGCCGCGTTCCACGACCGCAACGCCGCGACACTGGAGCCGCTCGCGGAGGTGCCCGAGGCGACGCGGTCCGTGATCACCGACGCGCGTGCGCTGGCCGACCGGCTGCACCGCGTGCCCGTCCTGGTGATCCCCTGCATCGAAGTGCCCGACGGCCGGCTGCCGACGGGCAACCAAGCAGGTGTGTGGGCGTCGTTGCTGCCCGCGGCCTGGAACTACGCGCTGGCCGCTCGCAGCCGCGGTCTGGTCACCGCCTGGACGGCGGTTCACCTGGACCGCGAGCGGGAGGTCGCCGACCTGCTGGGTCTGCCGCCCACCGTCCGGCAGGGCGCGCTGCTGCCGACGGCCCACCCGCTGCGCGGCACGTTCCGGCCGGGGCCGCGGCTGCCGCTCGAGCAGGTCCTGCACCACGACGGCTGGCAGGGCGGGTGAACCGGCTTACGATCGGCATCAATTGGGCCAGCTCGCTCGTACTCAGGGAAGAATGCGGAACGGCAGGGCGCCGTCGTTCGGGTGACGTGATCCCACCACTCCGTGCCTGGGTGCCCGCCCGTCCCGGCGGCACCCTCAGCCGAGCCGACCGGCCAGAGGACGCGCCCGTGGACAAATAACTGGACGTCGTCGAACTGCTCAGGCTCGAGACCCTGGCCCGCGTCGTCCGGGCCGCCGTATCCCGCGGCGCCCACACGACCGCACCCCGGCACCGACAACGCCTCAAGAACTCGGGGTGGGTCCTGTGGCCACCGTGATCGCCCGAACCCGCGACGTCGTGCGCAAGGCCACCGGCAGCCCTGAGCAGGCGGTGTCCGAGTCGTCAGTGGCCCAAACGGATCGCCCCCACCGCGGTCAGCCACTCACGGGCAGGGGTGGACCCTCGCGAACCGGACTCCACCTGGGGCGCTGCGCAGCCGCGAATTCGTCACCGGTGCAAGGCGAAAGAGAGAAGTGTCCGGGGACTCGCTCACGCGGCCGCGCGGTCGAACTCGCGGAGAAGGGCCTTGCAGAACGCCTTCAAGTCGTCCGGCTTGCGGCTGGTGACAAGGGTGTTGGGGCCGCCGTCACAAACCTTGACCGGCTCGTCCACCCAGTTTCCGCCAGCATTGCTGATGTCGGTGCGCAGGCTCGGCCACGAGGTGAGATCGCGGCCGTGCAGCACATCGGCCTCGACGAGGATCCACGGTGCGTGACAGATCGCCGCCACCGGCTTGCCCGCCTCGAAGAACTCCTTCACGAAGGCCACGGCCGCCTCGTCCAGGCGCAGTTGATCGGGGTTGGCTACGCCACCGGGCAGAACAAGGCCGTCGAACTCGGCCACGGATACGTCCCGCACCAGTTGGTCGACGGCGAAGGTGTCCCCCTTGTCGAGATGCTGGAAGGCCCGCACTTCTCCCCGTTCAGTGGAGACGAGGACGGGGGTGCCGCCGACATCCGCCACGGCGGCCCATGGCTCGGTCAGTTCGATCTGCTCGACGCCTTCCGGCGCCACAAGGAATGCGATACGCATGCGGGTGAATCCTCTCCGTGCTGGACGGTCGCGGTCGATCCGCCGCCTGAGGGCGACATTCGGTCCAAGGAGCAGGACGTGAGTCCCTTCCCCCGACGCTCGTATCGAACCCCGGGCTCAGCCGTAGGCGAGTTTCACCCCCGGACCGGTCCAAACGTGTTCTTCCACGTCCGGCACAGGGGTCGCGGCCCTGGTCTGCCGGTGACCGAGCCCGTGACGGACGAAGAGGCGCGCCGTCGGCCCTCGTGCGATCGGACTCTCCAGCCCCCACGAATCCGCCAAACGGCCGAAGGGCCCAGTGGCGGGGCGATTCGGAGGTGTACTTCTCCCGTGCGAGGGGACCCCACCGAGTGCCTTGCCCGGCCACTCGAGCTGCGCCGCACGAAAGAAAATTCGATTCTATGGCGATGAATATGAGCCCCACCTTCCACGGACACCCGACGGTTCCCACCTTGTTGGACCTGGCCGACGCTCCGGTGCGCGAGGAGAACTGCGAGAGCGTCCTTCAGCGGCTCGCAGAAGCCGCGGCCCTGCTGCCCGGCGTGGAGTCGGCCGCATGCTTCCTCACGGACGCGGAGGGGACCATCACCCACGGCGCGGCCAGCGACGGCATCGCGCTGCAGCTGAATTCCGTCCAGGCCGATTTGACCGAAGGGCCAGGGCTGGACAGTTGCCGCACGGCCAAGCCGCTGGCCAATGTATCCATGGACCACCCGCACACCCGGACGCGGTGGCCCCGGTTCGCCTCGCACGCAGCGGGCGTCGGAGTCACCGCTGTCACGGCGGTGCCCATGCGATACCTCGACCGCAACCTGGGCGCCCTCAACCTGTACCACCGGCACCGCGCGCAGTCGACCGTGGACGCGCGCGCGGGCCGGCTGCTCGCCGACGCCGCAGCGATCGGTCTGTCGCACCGCGCCCTTCTCGATGATCTCCGCTCTCGGGAAAGGCAGTTGCGCGTCGCGCTCGAGAGCCGCGTCATCATCGAACAGGCCAAGGGGTTGCTCGCCGAACGACTCAACTGCACCGTCGACGATGCCTTCGACCTGCTGCGCCACCACGCCCGAAGCCACCAGGTCATACTCGCCGACGTGGCCCGCGCCGTGGTTCACGACCCGACGGAGGGGCCTTTCCCCGCCCGCCGATCCTGAGGAGCGCCGCCGACGGGCGTCCGGACCTCCGCGGCCGGCCCGGCCTGTCCGTGCGCACTGTGGCAGGGCTCCCGGATCCGTCGCCGCAGCCCCGCAGCCTGCTCAGTCAAAGGTGAGATGTGGCAGGGGCTCCGACCGCTGCCGGTAGGCGACGTGGCCGCCCAGAGCACCGCTCACAGCAACTGCCGTCAGCCCGCCCAACGACCACAGTCTGCCCTTTGTCGAGTGGCCGCGGAGCCGGGCTGTCAAGGACACGGTGTAGAAGGCCACCGCAGCAACATTCGATGCCGCGTGGACCAGGCCGACCCGGGCCTGTTCGGGCGGCAGGTCTGCCCAGTCGACCCAGCCGGCGATCGCTGCGGGGGCGATACCGGCCAAACCGACGACCGTCAGGGTCGTAGGCGCACGCCGACCGGCCGGCACGATGTCCAGTACGGCGGCCGACAACCAGCAACCGATCGGGACGTGCACCAGAAGAGGATGCACAGGATGGCCCAGCGGCCTGCCGTGCAGCAGGTCGCGCGCCTTGCCCAGGGGGAGTGAACGGATCCTGCGCTGAAGGGCTCGGATCGCCGGGTCCGCACCGTCCGAGCGTTCGATGCGGTCCAGGGCCTTCAGCCACCAGGCCGAAGCGGTCTCCAGGGCCGGAGCCTTCTCGTTCGACGCGGGTGTGGGGGTGTATGTGTTCATGGACAACGGGTACCCGCCATCGCCTCGCCGTTTCACTGTGGCTCCGTATGTACTCGGATGGCCTCAGTCGGCTGTCCTCCGTGTTCTGGCACTTCTTGACGCTGAGCGAGTGCCCCGCTGGAGCCCTCAACCGCTCGATGGGCGCCGCTGTCGGCACCCGCACCCGCGCCGCCCAGCGCTACACCCAGACCGTTGAGCATCCCGGCCGGCGCGCCGGCCGTGCAGGCCGGGGGCCGGGTGTAGGGCTCGGCCCCGGGTGGCAGGGGCGCCGGCGATCGCCCGAGGCAGGCCTCCGGCGATGGCCCGCTGGCGCACCGCTTCCGCGTCGAACTTCAGGCCGAGGGGGATCGCCAGGTGCTGATCCACAGTCACACCAGGAAGGCGATGACGCCGGCCATGGTGCCGTAGGTCTTGTCGTACGAGGCGAAATGGGCCCCGTGGAACGCGAATCCGGCGGAGGCGATCATCCACATCCCAGGGACGGGATTATGGCGAGGAGGGAGCCGTGGCCGTAACCGCCCCTGGAACTGCTCCACACGCTGGTCAGGACGTCGCGGGCCGAGCCGGGAGGGCACGCTTCCAGGAGCGACCGCATTCCGGCGGCCGAGTCGGTGACCTGCGGCAGGCATTCAAGAGGTCGCCGTGTTGTCGTCGCGCGCGAACACTCCTGAGCGATCGTGATCGGACGAGGGGTGGGCTCGCCGCTTGCGCCGGGATTCTGGGGCGCCTTCTCGCTGGTCGAGGACCGCAAGCAGGCCGGCCACGCTCAGTCCCGAGTCGGCGGGGTGCCGAAGGCCGGTCCCCGGTTGGATGCGGTACCGGTTCGTGCGTCCCCGCCGCGTGTGGGCGAGATAGCCCCCCTGCTCCAGATCGGAAATGATCTTCTGGACGGCGCGTTCGGTGAGCCGGCACCGTGCCGCGATGTCACGGATGCGCGTTCCCTGGCCTCCTGAGTCGATAGCGGCGAGGACTCTTGCGTGGCTGGTCAGAAAGGTCCAACCACTGTGTCCATCGGGTACCTCAGTCATGCTTCAAGAGTAGACCTCATGTTCACGTATCCAAAAGGGTGAAATACATTTCATGTATCTCTTGACGTACGAACCGGCGGGGGTGACGCTAGATGCCATGCGAGAACATTCGTTTTCTCCCCCGCCGGGAATCGGGGACGGAGCCGCCTCCGAAGCACTGGTCTGCGGTACCAGGACGGGAGTTCGCACGCCTGCGTTGCTGGAGACGGCCGCGTACCCAGGTGGTCGACGGACGCTGGTCACCGTTGCCGGTGAGATCGACATCGACTGCGTGCAGCAGCTCCAGCGGAGCCTGTGCGATGCACTGGCCCAGGCGCCCCAAGGACTGGATCTCGACCTTTCCCGGGTCTACTTCTGTGACTGTTCCGGTCTCCGCGTACTGCTGCGCCTCCGGCGCCTTGCCCATGCCGAAGGCAAGACGGTCCGCATCCGCGTGGCCGGACCCGCGGTCGCACGGCTGCTTATGCTCACGGGCACAGCACCACTCTTCGCCCACCGGGATGGCGTCGCTCCCCGCATGGACGGCAACAGCGAGACGGCACTGCGCGCCGAGGTCGTCGACCTGAAACGAGCCATGCGCACCCGGCCGGGCATAGACCTCGCCCGTGGCGTGCTGATGGCCTCGTTCAGCCTGAGTGTTGAGGAAGCCTGGAGCGTCCTCGTGGAGGTCTCCCAGCGCACTAACACCAAGCTTCACGATCTCGCCGACAAACTAGTGGGGGCAGTCACGGGCGAGCCGCTCCCCGACCATGTGCAGCGGCAGATCTCGGCTGTGGTCGCCGACCTCGCGGACCCACACTCACCCTGCCATCACCAGGGCGCCGACTGGGTTTCCCCCGCCGTCAGAGGCTTGCCCGTGGATGGTGCCAGACCCTCGGCGTGACGGGTCTCCGGCCATCGACCGCGCCCCGGCATCGTCACAGGTACTGGTTCCGTGTCCAGGCGCAGATCCACACGGCGGCCACCGCAATGGTGACGGCGGCCCATAGGGACGAGAAGGCCACGATCAGTACCGACTCCGACATCCGCACCGCGGTGATCATCCAAGTCAGGGCGAGCACCGACGGCAGGCTCAAGCTACGGACAGGGCCTTTCCGGAGAGCTCGATGGGGCCGCTCCGCGGGTCAACTGCCCCATGCGGCGCCGAAAACGGGCGTCCCCGTGAAGGGATGCCTCGATTCGCCTCAGGATGCCCGCTTCGTGCGAGGAGAGCGGGTAGTCGTCCACACCTTCCACCACCTTCCGCCCGGACGGCCCGGAACCGGACCACTTCCCGCAGTTCCCGGCGTCGCGAAGGCTATGCGGCCGAGTGCGCCGACTGTCCGGTCAAGGGCCGGATTTCGCGCACGGACACAGCCGCTCGAGGGGGAGCAGTGTCGGAGGGCAGAAGGGATCGACCAGTCTGGCCGGTCGGCTCAAGACGTCGGTGACCCGCCATCCCTGCGGCCGACTGTCACCATCTCCTCCAGCCTGGGCGCAGGTTCGCGGGCGGCGTCGGCGCCCATCGACTCCGCCGCGCCTTCGCGGAGTTGCCCGGGCTCACTCTGTTCGGCGGCGAGTCGATCGGCCGCTCCGCCATCCGAGGATCAAGTGCCCTTGAGCTTCAAGTCAGTTGCCTTGAGCACGCGCTGGTAGCGGCGACGGTAGACGCGTTGCGCGATGAGGAGCAGCGGGAACAGGAGCCGCCACATCCCCGCGGGGGCGGGGGCGGTCAGGGAACGCAGGGTCAGGGTGACCCGGCCGTCAGGAGCCTTGCGCACGATGAAGGCCTCCTCACCGGACACCGGATGACCGCGCAGCGTGCCGTAGGCGAAGCCCCGCGTGTCGGGTGTGTCGACCACGGCCACGACGCGGACGGGCTCATGGACGGCCAGCGGGCCGCACACACACCACACACACACGCCGCCGTGATGGTTTGACTTGCACCTCGGGCTGAAGCCCGGGGATTCTGGCCTTCTCGATCGTTGCTGTGCCGCTACGCGGCACGGGGTTCGGTCGGGAATCCGTGGCTTCCTGTTTCTTCGCGTTGTGCCGGGATTGCTCCTGGTCTTACCGGCGCTCGGCAGGCCGTTACCGCCAGTCCGGCGGCCGTTTTCACGTTGACAGCGGCGTTGATGTCCCGGTCGTGGACGGCGCCGCAGGCGGTACAGGTCCATTCCCGGACGTTCAGGGGTTTGGGTCCGTCCTTGACGCCGCAGGCCGAGCAGGTCTGGGAGGTCGGCTCGAACCGGCCGATCTTGACCAGGGCGCGGCCGTACCTTTGTGCTTTGTATTCCAGCATGTTGATGAACGATGCCCATCCGGCGTCGTGGACGGACTTGGCCAGCTTCGTGCGGGCCAGTCCTGCCACCGACAGGTCCTCCACGGCGATCCCTTGGTTCTCGGAGATCAGCTTCGTGGAGAGCTGGTGGTGGAACTCGCGGCGGGCGTCGGTGACCTTGGTGTGGGCGCGGCCGACCTTGAGGCGAGCCTTAGTGCGGTTCTTGCTTCCCTTCTGTTTGCGGGACAGCTCCTGCTGGGCCTTCTTCAGTTTCTTCTCCGCGCGTCGAAGGAAGCGCGGAGAGTTGATCTTCGTGCCGTCGGAGAGGACCGCGAAGTGGGTCAGGCCGAGGTCGATGCCGATGGTGCGGTCGGTGTCGGGCATCCGTGTCGTGTCGGCGGCGGGGTCGGTGTCGATGACGAAGGAGGCGAAGTACCGTCCGGCCGCGTCCTTGATGACGGTGACGGAGGTGGGGGTGGCGGGCAGTGTGCGGGACCACTTCACCTTCACCGCGCCGATCTTCGGCAGGTTCAGACGGCCGCTGTCGGTGAGGTTCCAGCGGGCGTTGGCGGTGAACCGGATCGACTGCCGGGCGTCCTTGCGGGACTTGAAGCGGGGCGGGCCGGTCCTGGGGCCCTTGCGGGTGCCTTTGAGGGAGGCGAAGAAGTTGCGGTACGCGGTCTCGGCGTCCCGAAGGGACTGCTGGAGCACCACCGCGGATACCTCACCCAGCCAGGACCGTTCCGCTGTCCGCTTGGCTTCGGTAATCAGGCGCGTCGACAGCTCCCCGGCCTTCGGGAACGGCTGCTCGGCCTTACGGGCGTCTTCGCGGGCGCGGACCGCGTCGTTGAACACGACACGGGCACACCCGAACGCCTTCGCCAACGCCGTCTCCTGGCCGGTGTCCGGGTACAGGCGGAAGCTGTACCTGAGCTGCATGACCGTCACGATACGCACTTGGGTTATGGGTGAGATGCAGGAGATCAGAACTGGTCGCCACTGTGCTTTCGTCATGCATGTGCATTCGTCTTCGTCGCCTTCGGCACGAAGTGTTCACCGATGCGCACTTGAGGCGGATGAAGGAGATCATGCGGTCGGTCCCAAGGTCGCCGTGACCAAGCTCGTCAACTCCCTCAAGGGCGTCTCCTCCCGCCGCCTGCGCCAGGAGTTCCCCGACCTGGTGCGCCGCTACTGGCGGGCCAACAAACTCTGGTCCGGGTCCTACTTCGCCGGAGCCGTCGGCGGCGCCCCGCTCTCCGTGGTCAGGCAGTACATCGAACAGCAGAACCGGCCCGTGTGAGCACCGCCCGGCTCCGCCGGGACCAGCCCTCCCGACGCTCCGCTAGCGCGCGCCCTCGGTGACGCGTGCGCCGGCGCCCGCCGAGGGTGTGACGCTGAAGCCGCTGCGGCGCTTCACCCCCCAGCGCAGGACCGCGTCGGACGCGGCGTGCCACTCAGTGTCGCCGTGCCCGACGACGGCGGTCCGCTCGTGGCGGCGGTATCCCGGGATCGCGGTGGACCAGACCTCGTCGCCGGGGCGCGTCGCGCCGCACGGGGCGAACGTGAGGGTCTCGGATGTCGGCCCGTCACCAGCTGGACCGTGGGCCACGGGTCTGTCCGAGGACACAAGAACTCCTGATCATGGGATGGAGCGACTGATCAGTGAGGGAAGGGGCTCGGCACGCCCGGGTCAGGAACCGGTCGGCAGCGGTTTCGCGGTGGGCGGTGACTTCGGCGAGGTAGAAAGGACGTATGTCGGAGCGTGAGACCCCATCGGGGGCGATGGACGATGTCGATGCTGTCACCCGGGCGGTGCTGAGCGCGTCCCGGCTGCTCGTCGCGGTCTCCGCCCGCTCGCTCGCCGCGGTCGAGGAACGGGTGACTCTCCCTCAGTTCCGGATGCTGGTAGTGCTGTCGACCCGTGGTGTGACGAAGCTGGTCGTTCTGGCCGATCTGCTCCAGGTGGCACCGTCCACCGCCATGCGCATGGTCGACCGGCTCATCGCCGCCGGGCTCGCCGACCGCCGGACCAACCCCGACAACCGCCGGGAGACGCTGCTGCAGCTCACCGAGGAAGGGCGCCGGACGGTGGACGACGTCACCGCACGGCGCCAGGCCGAGATCGCCGCGATCGTCGAACGCCTCGCGCCGCGGCAGCGGGCGGCGCTCGTCGAGGCCCTCGCCGCGTTCAACGAGGCGGGGGGAGAGACCGCGGCTCCCGAGGAGGATCCCCGGGAGGCGCATCCGCTCGGCTGGACGATGGACACCGCTGTGGCTCACGAAGGGTGACCGCCGGTCCGCTGCCCGAACCAGCCTTGCGCGGGGCCGGCGTGAGGGACCGACGGGCGTTCCTCGGACGGGAAGCCGTCGGCCCGCGCCGGATCAGCCGACCGTAGGGCTGGGAGTCGGGGAGGCGGTGTTCACGTTCAGGTCGGGCCGCGGGGCGAGGACGAGGACCGGGGAGCCGGGCTGCGGCGCGGGCGGGGTGACCTGGTCTTTGGGGAGCGCCGGCGGGGCGCTCTGCTGGGCGAGGACCTGGCCGAAGTTGATGGTGCCGGTCTTCTCCAGCACGGTGATGTGATCGAGGACCGTGTCGTTGGCGAGGTTCGCGAGCTCGCGGACCAGGGAGTTCTCGGTGGTGGCGCGGACCTTGGCGATGGCCGGGAAGATCTGGCCGTGCGTGACACGCATGATGTTGGCGGCGGTCGTGTCGAACTGCTTGCCCGACTGAGCTGCCGAGGTCGCGACGAACTGCTGCTGTTGCGGCGTGGCCTGGTTGGGCAGGGTGATCCCCAGCTCCGGGGAGATCTTGCGGCACAGCTCGTCGAGGCGGGCGTGTCCCACGATCAGATGCTTGCCGGCCTCCCGCATCGCCGGTGTCGAGCCCTTCTTCAGCGCGATCTCGCCCAGGGGGTACTCCCACAGTCCGGCCGAGCGGACCTTCACGACGAAGTCGCGGTCGGCCTCGGTGAGTGGGCCGTACCGGGTGTTGGCGATGATGCGGGTTGAGGCGCTGGACGTGGTCTGGACGCCGAGCATGGCGGGGTAGGCGAGCGCGGCGAGCGTCAGGGTCAACGCGCCGCCCACGAAGACCGTTCCTGCCAAGTTGCGTGAGACGGGCATGATGCCTCCTGACGTGACTATCGGATACGGCAGGAGGTACGGGCGAGACGCGTCCGCTGATCATTGCGCTGGGTAAAAATTGCATGCTGTCATGTGTTGTGCGTCACACGCGGGCCGATGTGGGGCACCGCCGGAGGCGACGACTCCGCGCATGCCATTGCCCGTTGCGGGATTACGTCCCCTGTCGAGCGTCGATCTCGGTGATGAGTGCCTCGATACGGGTCTTGATCTCGTCCCGGATGGGGCGGACGGCGTCGACGCCCTTGCCCGCCGGGTCCTCGAGCGCCCAGTCGAGGTACCGCTTGCCGGGGAAGACCGGGCAGGCGTCGCCGCATCCCATGGTGATGACGTAGTCGGACGCCTGGACGGCCTCGGTGGTGAGGATCTTCGGCTCGGCGTCGGCGATGTCGACGCCGATCTCCTTCATGGCCTCGACGGCCGCGGGGTTGACCTGGTCGCCCGGGACCGAGCCGGCGGAGCGGACCTCGATCCGGTCGCCCGCGAGGTGGTTCAGGAACCCGGCTGCCATCTGCGAGCGCCCGGCGTTGTGGACACAGACGAACAACACGGAGGCGAGCGGGCTGGAGGGCATCGGGTCTTCCTTCGTGGGCGATCGAGCAGCTTGCGCGGGTCGTGCGGTGGTGAGGCACAGGCGGTCGGCCGGGGGGACTCCTTGTGGGTCCGGATTCCCGCCACCGTGTCGATGCCGGTCCCGAGGTCGCCGCGACTGGTATCAGTTTGGAGTGATGTGACAGTATCAGTCCATGATGATGTCAGTCGACGCTGATCTGATGCGGGTTCTCGCCGACCCGCTCCGGCTCCGTATCGTCACCCTGCTCGCCAGGGAAACGCTCTGCAGCACGCACCTGATCGAGGAGACGGGCGCCGGTCAGACCAACCTCTCCAACCATCTGAAGGTGCTGCGCGAGGCGGGAGTGGTGGAGACCGAGCCGTGCGGCCGGTTCACCTACTACCGGCTCAAGCCCGACGTCGTCGCCTCCCTCGCGGTCCAGTTCGCCGACCTGGCGGAGACGGCTCGCGTCACCGCCGAGAACAACGTCAAGCGGTCCTGCCCCTGATCCCCGCCCCCGCGCGGACCTGCACCGAGGAGCCCTGTTGACCGCCACCGAGGCCACCGAGCACGACCTTGCCGAGCCGGCTCCCAAGGCCTCGGCGGGTGCGGTGCCGCAGCCCGCCCCGGGCGCCACTGCGCCCCAGGCGCCCCCGCTGATCGCCAAGGCGGCAGCCGAACTGGTCGGCACCGCGGCTCTGGTCGCGGTCGTCGTCGGCTCCGGCATCCAGGCCACCGAACTGACGAAGGACGTCGGCCTGCAACTGCTGGCCAACTCCACCGCCACCGTCTTCGGTCTCGGCGTCCTGATCGCCCTGTTCGGCCCGGTGTCCGGCGCGCATTTCAACCCGGCGGTCACCCTGGCCGAGTGGTGGACCGCCCGCCGCGGCGGAGCCGGAGTCACCCTGCGCGAGACGGCTGCCTACGTCCCCGCTCAGATCGTCGGCGCGATCGCGGGCGCCGTCCTGGCCGACGCGATGTTCGGCGAGCCGCTGGTGAAATGGTCGACGCACGAACGCTCGGCGGGCCACCTGCTGCTGGGCGAGGTCGTCGCGACGGCCGGGCTGATCCTGCTGATCTTCGGGCTGGCCCGCACCGACCGGCTGCGCTTCGCGCCCGTCGCGGTCGCCTCGTACATCGGCGCCGCCTACTGGTTCACGTCATCGACGTCCTTCGCCAACCCGGCGGTGACGATCGGCCGCGCTTTCACGGACACGTTCGCGGGTATTGCCCCTGCCTCGGTCCCCGGATTCATCGGCGTGCAACTCGTCGGCGCCGTGGTGGGGCTGGCGCTGGTGGCGCTCATCTTCATGCCCGGCCGGAGTGAGGGGGGGTAGCCCCGTCGCGTGACGCCGCGCGGAGCGACGCCGCGTGGAGTGACGCCGCGTGGAGCGACGCCGCGTGGAGCGACGCCGCTGTCGGGCGGGCCGCGCCTAACCGGCGGGCTGTGGGGTCAACCCCACGACGCGAGCATCTGCCCCATAGCGGCCATCACCGCGGGCTCGACGCGGTAGTAGACCCAGGTCCCGCGCCGCTCGGAGGCCAGCAACCCGGCCTCCTTGAGCTTCTTCAGGTGGTGGGACACGGTCGGCTGGGAGACGCCCACGTCGGAGATGTCGCACACGCACGCCTCGCCGCCCTCGTGCGAGGCGACCAGAGAGAAGAGGCGCAGCCGGACCGGGTCACCGAGCGCCTTGAACATGGCGGCTGTCCGCTCCGCCTCTTCCGCTGTCAGGGGCCGCTCGGTCAGCGGCGGGCAGCATGGAGCCTCGGCGGCGGAGGCCTGCGGTTCCAGCAGGGGCAACACCCTTATGTTCGACATGCGTCTATGTTGACACATGTCGAAGCAGGGTGGCGGGCGTGTGCGAGGCGCGATCAGGCGCGATCGGTTCCCGGTCGGGAGGTGGGCGTTTGCGGTGCTCTCTTCCTTCGCGGCCGTGCCGCGCTCCGTTCGCGGGATGGGGGTGCGGCAGGCGCGCCCGACTGTCTCGGGTTGCCGTACCTGCGTGCTGCACGGCCGCCTGTCCGGATTCGATATCTATCTATGTTGACACTCATCGAATCAGGAGTCATTCTTTCCGTGTAAGACATCGACGAATGTCGAATCAAAAGGGGATCCCGTGAACGCGCCCACCACCGACCACCTGCCTGTCGTGGTCATCGGAGCCGGCCCGATCGGCCTGGCCGCCGCCGCTCACCTCGTCGCACGCGGCATCGAACCGCTGGTCCTGGAAGCGGGACCGTCGGCGGGAAGTGCCGTACGCGAGTGGTCGCACGTGCGGCTGTTCTCGCCTTGGGCCGAGGTCGTCGACTCCGCCGCCGAGAAGCTCCTCGCCCCGACAGGATGGGTCCGCCCCGACGGCGCCACCTACGCGACCGGCGGCGACTGGGTCGAGCGCTACCTCCAGCCGCTCGCCGACATCCTGGGCGACAAGGTCCGCTACGGCGTCACGGTGACCGGGGTGGCACGACAAGGCCGCGACCGTATCGTCGACGCGGGCCGTGACGAGCAGCCCTTCAGCGTGCACGTCCGGCATGCGGACGGCGGTGAAGAGCGGATCACCGCCGACGCGGTCATCGACGCGTCCGGCACCTGGTCCGTGCCCAGCCCCGTGGGAGCGGACGGCCTGCCCGCCCTCGGCGAGAAGGCGGCCGCCGAACGCATCTCCTACCGCGTCCCCGACCTCAAGGACACCGCGGTCCGCGCCCGCTACGCGGGGAAGCGCACTGCCGTGGTCGGCTCGGGGGCCTCCGCCTTCACCGCCCTCGCCCACCTCGCCGACCTGGCGAAGGAGGAGGCGGACACCCACGCGGTGTGGATCCTGCGGCGCGGGATCACCGGCTCGACCTACGGGGGAGGGGAGGCCGACCAGCTGCCCGCCCGCGGCGCGCTCGGCCTGAGTGCCAAGGCCGCCGTCGAGGACGGTCACGCGTCCGCCGCCACCGGCTTCCGCACCGAGGCGGTCGAGCGCGACGGCGACGGTCGCCTGGTGCTGGTCGCCGAGGACGGCCGCCGTCTCGACCCGGTGGACGAGGTCATCGTCCTCACCGGCTTCCGCCCCGACCTGTCCTTCCTGTCCGAGCTCCGACTCGGCCTGGACGAGCGTCTCCAGGCCCCGGCCGCGCTGGCCCCGCTCATCGACCCCAACGTGCACTCCTGCGGCACGGTCTACCCACACGGTGTGAACGAGCTGTCCCACCCGGAGAGGAACGTCTACCTGGTCGGCATGAAGTCCTACGGCCGCGCCCCCACCTTCCTGGCGATGACCGGCTACGAGCAGGTCCGCTCGGTCGTCGCCGCGATCGCGGGCGACCAGGAGGCCGCCGAGCGGGTCGAGCTGACCCTGCCGGAAACCGGGGTCTGCGGCGGCGCCGGCCTGTTCGACGACCCGGACGCCACGCAGGACGGCGACGGCGGAGGCTGCTGCGCGGCCCCGACCACTCTCCAGATCGGCATCGGCGCTCCGGCTGCGTCCGGCGGCTGCTGACCACCACCCCACCCATCACCAGCAGGAGGCTCGCCATGTCCCGTGTCCAGCTCGCCCTCCGCGTCCCCGACCTCGCCGCGTCCATCGCCTTCTACACCAAGCTGTTCGGCACCGAGCCCGCCAAACTCCGCGACGGCTACGCCAACTTCGCCATCGCCGAGCCCCCGCTCAAACTCGTCCTCGTCGAAGGAGCCGAGGGAGAGGACACCCGCATGGACCACCTCGGCGTCGAGGTCGAGACGACCGAGGCAGTGCATGCGGCAACCCTCCGGCTCGCCGAGGCCGGGATGGCCACCGTCGAGGAGAACGACACCACCTGCTGCTACGCCCTCCAGGACAAGGTCTGGGTCCACGGCCCGGGTCAGGAACCCTGGGAGGTGTACGTCGTGAAGGCCGACGCGGGCACCCTGGCCAAGCAGCGGGGCGGCGCCTGCTGCACCGGGCCGAGCGAGGATGCGCCGGACGAGTCGACGACCTCAGCGGCAAGCTGTTGCTGACGGCTGACGGCTGACGGCTGACGGCTGACGGCTGACGGCTGACGGCTGACAGATGGCCGCCTCCCGTGGGTTGCTGATGAACCGTCAGTGAGGTCGACGGGCGTTGAGCCGGGCGGCCTGGCGTGTCAGGTGGTCGCGCTCGGCGAGGTTGGGTGCCTTTTGGGCCGCCTCGGCGTACAGCCGTGCCGCCGTCGCCAGGTCGCCGTCGCGCTCGTGGAGGTATGCCGCCACGGCGGTGTGGCGAGGCAGGGAGTCCTTCAGCGCCGCGAGCGCCGCCAGGCCGGCGCGTGGCCCGTCGGCCTCACCGACGGCCACCGCGCGGTTGAGCCGGACGACCGGGCTGTCGGTCAGGCGCGTGAGCTCGTCGTACCACTCGACGATCTGTACCCAGTCGGTCTCCCCGGCGGTGGGCGCGTCGGCGTGGAGTGCCGCGATGGCGGCCTGGGCCTGGAACTCGCCCAGCCGGTCGCGGGCGAGGGCGGCCTGAAGGATGGTGACGCCCTCGGCGATCGACGCGGTGTCCCACCGGCCGCGGTCCTGCTCGGCCAGCGGCACCAGGCTGCCGTCGGGCGCGGTCCGGGTGGCACGCCGGGCGTGGTGCAGCAGCATGAGGGCGAGCAACCCCGCCACCTCGGGGTGATCGATGGCGGCCGCGAGCTGCCGGGTGAGGCGGATGGCCTCGGCGGCGAGGTCGACGTCGCCGGAGTAGCCCTCGTTGAAGACCAGGTAGAGGACGCGCAGCACGGTGTCGACATCGCCGGGCTGGTCGAACCGCACGCCGGAGACGGTGCGCTTGGCCCGGCTGATGCGCTGAGCCATGGTCGCCTCGGGCACCAGGTAGGCCTGGGCGATCTGGCGGGTGGTCAGCCCGCCGACGGCGCGCAGCGTGAGCGCGACCGCGGACGAGGGCGTCAGCGACGGATGGGCGCACAGGAAGTAGAGCTGGAGCGTGTCGTCCACCGCGGGCGCGGGCCCCGGCGCCGGCTCCTCCTCGACGAGGTCCTCACGTCGGCGGCGGGCCGTGTCCGATCGGGTCGCGTCGAGGAACTTGCGCCAGGCCACGGTGACCAGCCAGCCCTTCGCATCCCGCGGAGGGTCGGCGGGCCACACGCGGACCGCCTCGACCAGCGCGTCCTGCACGGCGTCCTCGGCCGCCGCGAAGTCGGCTCCGCGGCGGACGAGGATGCCGAGCACACTCGGCGTGAGGCTCCGGAGCAGAACCTCGTTCATCTGAGAGGTCACTCCGTGATGGTGGGCGACACGCCGTAGAACGGGCGCAGCTCGAGCCATTCGTGGATCGGCTCGCCGCCCGCACCGGGGGCGGCCGACAGCTCCCCGGCCAGGTCGACAGCGCGCTCGTAGGTGTCGACGTCGATCACCATCCAGCCGGCGATGAGGTCCTTGGTCTCGGCGAACGGTCCGTCGGTGACCGGCGGGCGACCCTCGCCGTCGTACCGGACGAACGTCCCCTCGGGGGCCAGTGCCTGGCTGTCGACGAACTCGCCGGTCTTCTCGAGCCGGGCCGCGAAGTCGTTCATGTACTGCAGATGGGCCGAGATCTCCTCCGGTGTCCACTGGTCCATCGGCGCGTCGTTGACCGCAGCCGGAGCTCCGCGGTAGTGCTTGAGCAGCAAGTACTTGGCCATCGTGCTTCTCCTCGGTGCTGGTGCGGCCCATTCTGGCCGCTTTCACGTCGGGGACGGAGCCGGCCACGGGTTCTCGACATCACCGTCCGACTTTTTTGGCACATCCGATTTCCTGCCTCTTGGAGGCCTTCGCGCAGCGACAGGGCGAGCCCGCTGAAATCCTCTCCATCAATCGATTGATCAGTGGCCCGCGGCGGCGTAATCTCCCCGCCATGTCCGAGTCGCCGCCCGCCTCCCCGGCCCCCGATCCACCACCCGCCGATGCCAGTCGTGAACGCATCATCGCGGCCGCCACCTCCCTCTTCGCCGACAACGGCTACGACGGCACCAGCACCCGCCGAATCGCCGCCGAGGCGGGGCTGAACATGGCCACCGTCGCCTACCACGTCGGCGGGAAGCCGGACCTCTACCGCGAGGTCATGCTCCGCGCCCACCTCGCCGAGCAACGGGTGCTGACGGACGCCTTGGTCGCGTTCCGGGCGCTCGCGCCCACCGATCCGGTCGCGGCCGTCACCGGCCTGGTCGACCGGTACCTCGACTTCTGTCTCGACCAGCCCCACATCCCGGCCCTCTGGATGCGCCGCTGGCTCTCGGACGCCGCCGAGTTCGCGGATCTGGAGGCCACCTACGCGCGACCGCTGATCGAGTCCGTCCGGGACACGGTGCGCGAGGTCGTGCCGGCGGCACAGCCGGCCGGGTCCGCCGCGCCCACCGACATCGAGATGACCGTCTGGACGGTGCTCTGGAGCACCCACGGCTTCTGCCGCTCGGGCATCCGCGCCGAGGTCCCGCGCTTCCGCGCGCACCTGCGTGCCCTCGTCCTGCGTGATCTCGGGCTCGGTGCCCGGGAACCACGCGACCAGGGGCACGGATGACGACCGCCGTATTCCCCGCGGGCCCCGCCGCCGGAATCACCCGCCGCCGTCTCTTCGCCTACGGCCTCGGTTCGGTCGGCACCGGCGTTTTCTCCACCGTCCCCGGCCTGCTGCTCCTGTACTTCATGACCGACGCGCTGGGCGTCCCCGCCGGCATCGCCGGACTCGTGGTCACTCTGCCCAAGGCCTGGGACGCCGTGTTCAACCCGATGGTCGGTGCCGCCAGCGACCGCGAGGCCGTCCGTACCGGCCGTCGTACGCGCCTGCTCGTCGCGGGCGCGCTCGCCCTGCCGGCGGCGTTCGCGGCGATGTTCCTGTCACCGATGACCGGCACCGGCGCGGTCGCCTGGGTGACCGTCACCTTCGTACTGGCCGCCAGCGCCTTCTCGCTGTTCCAGGTTCCGTACGTCTCCCTGCCCGCCGAGATGTCCTCCGTCCCGGCCGTCCGCACGCGGATCATGGTCTGGCGGATCGTCTTCCTGACCCTGGGCATCCTCGTCGCGGGCGGCGCGGCCCCCGCCGTGGTCACCGCTGCGGGCGGCGGCCGGACAGGATACGGAGCGATGGGGGTGACCGTGGGCCTCGTCATCACGGCTGTCCTGCTGGTGCCCGCCCTCGGTACCCGCTGGGTGCGCTCCCACCCCGGACCCGAACCCCTCGGCCTGGTCGCGGCCTTCCGTACGGCCCGCGGCAACCGCGCCTTCTTCGCGCTGCTGGCCTCCTTCGTGCTGCAGGCCGCCGCCGTCGCGATCATGCTCGCCGCCGCACCCTACGTCGCCACCTACCGCCTCGGCGGCTACGGCCTGACCTCGGTCCTCTTCGTCTGCCTGGTCGCACCAAGCGCGATCGCCGTTCCCCTGTGGGCCAAAGCCGCCGGACGCTGGGGCCGGCTGCGCTGCCTCACGGTCGCGACGTGCGGTTACGCCGCCGGCGCCGCGGCCCTGTTCCCGGCCGCCGGAAGCGACAGCGACACCGGCGCGGTCGTCGCGACGCTCGCACTCTGCGGGGTGCTCGGCATCTGCTACGCGGCCCTGCAGGTCCTCCCGCTCGCCCTGCTGCCCGACACGGTGCACGCCGACACGGCCAGGACCGGCCACGCTCAGTCCGGCGCGTTCACCGGGCTGTGGACGGCCGGCGAGACCGTCGGCCTCGCGGCCGGGCCCGGCGCCTACGCGATCGCCCTGGCCGCCACCGGCTTCGTCTCCTCGACCCTGGACCATCCGGTCGCTCAGACCGCCACCGCACGAACCGGCATCCTGCTGGGCTTCAGTCTCATCCCCGCCCTGCTCATGCTGCTCTCCCTGCCCGCCCTGCGCGCCTACGGCCGCCGCCGCGACCGGCAAGAAACGGAATCCATCTGATGACGACTCCTCAGCAGGCCCCCGCCCGGGCCGCCCACCCCGGCCTGCCCGAGACCGGCCGCACCGGCGCCGACCTCCTCGCCGAACTCGCCGTCCTCACCGCCGCGGACCTGCCGACCCGGGGCGGGCACACCACCGCCTACGTCTACGACAGCGGCCGTCCCGAAGTACGCGAAGCCGCCGAGCGGGCCTACCTGAGCATGATGGAGGTCAACGGCCTGGACCCGACCGCCTTCCCCAGCATCGTCGCCCTGGAACGCCAGGTCATCGGCGCGACCGCCACCCGCCTCGGCGGCGACGACACCACCCCGGGCATCTTCACCAGCGGCGGAACCGAGTCGATCATCCTGGCGGTGAAGGCCGCCCGGGACGCCCGCCCGGACGTCGTCGCCCCGGAGATCGTCGTCCCCGTCACCGCCCACGCCGCCTTCCACAAGGCCGGCAGCTACCTGCGGGTCACCGTGCGCAGCGCACCCGTGGACCCGGTGACCTACCGGGCCGACCCCGCGGCCGTAGCGGCGCTCTGCAACGAGAACACCGTTCTCGTCGTCGCCTCCGCCCCTTCCTACGCCCACGGCGTCATCGACCCCGTCGCGGAGATAGCCGCCGACGCCGCCGCCCGCGGCATCCCCTGCCACGTCGACGCCTGTGTCGGCGGCTGGCTGCTGCCCTGGCTCGCCGAGGCCGGCGCGCCCGTCCCGGCCTTCGACCTCTCCGTCCCCGGCGTCACCTCCCTCTCCTGCGACCTGCACAAGTTCGGGTACGCCCCCAAGGGCGCCTCCGTGCTGCTGTTCCGCGACGAGGCCCTGCGTCTGAACGCCTACTACGCCTGCGCCACCTGGCCCGGCTACAGCGTCGTCAACTCCACCATCCAGAGCAGCAAGGGGGCCGGACCCCTGGCCGGGGCGTGGGCCACGCTGCAGGCGCTCGGCGCCGACGGCTACCGCGAACTCGGCCGCGCCGCCCTGTCCGCGACCCGCAGACTGATCGCCGGCGTCGAGGGCATCGACGGCCTCACCGTCCTCGGCACCCCTGAAGCCACGCTCGTCGCCATCGGTACCGACCCGACCGCCGACACCCCGCTCGACCTCTTCGCCCTCGCCGACGAGACCCGCGCCCGTGGCTTCTTCCTCCAGCCCCAACTCAGCCTCGACGGCCTCCCGGCCAACCTGCACCTGACCCTCACCGGGGTCAGCGAGCACGGAGTCGAGAGTCTGCTCGCCGTCCTGCGCGATTGCGTCGACATCGTCCGTCCGCTCGGCCCGGCCACGCCCCCCGCGGACATCGTCGACCTGCTCCAACAGGTGGACCTGACCGAACTCGACAACGCGTCCTTCGCGGCGCTGCTCCCCGCCGCGGGTGTCGACCTGACCGGCGACAACGCGGCCCGCATGGCCCCGGTCAACCGCCTCCTGGACGCCCTCCCGGCGGCGACCCGCGAGGTCATCGTCACCCGCTTCCTCTCCGCGCTCTACAGCCCGTACCTGGGCGGGTGACAACTCCCGTCACCCGGTGACGGTTTCGGCCGACGAGCCGCAAGGGGTACGAGGGTCATGGCCGGGTACGACGGTCATGACCGGGTAGGACGACGGTCATGACCGGGTAGGACGACGGTCATGACCGGGTAGGACGACGGTCATGGCCGGGTGCGAGGGCACGGACCCGGCCATGAGTGCTCCGATCCCTTGCGTTCGCGGCTGTGGCGGCCCTGATTCCGGTGCTGCCGGGTCATGAAGACCAGATCGGGTCGTCCGGTGCCGGTCGCCCGGAGAAGCGCTGAAGCGGATCGCCGGCCAGTGAGAGCCGGTGCCGCGCGGTGACGATGAAGTCGTTCTGCGCCGATTCCACGCGTGCGCGAAGGGCGAACCAGTTCTCCCCGGGTGGCAGGCCTCGTTTGACCATGGTGTGAAGACGCCATATCTGCTCGTCCAGGGCGTGCGCGGCTTCCGCGATGTCCTTGTCGGCGACAAGGTTGACCATGCTCAGCGCCTCGTTCCACGGCCGCCAGTCAATGGTCGTAGGGATGACGACACCTTGAGGAACGGACTCGGAGCGGCTGGCCTCCATCTCGCTGAGACCCACGAGGACACCTGATGACTCGCGCAGGACGCGCGCGCAGGTTGCGGTCACCTGGTCCCGGACCCAGTGCCTGTCCTGCGCTCTCCGGCTGACCGTACTGCCCGCGAAGACACCGATCAGCGTCGTCGCGACCGCTCCGACAGGGGCGGCAAGCAAGCTCCACAGCGCAGACATGGATCCAGTGTGAAGCGATGAAGCGTTGTCCGGGTTCGAATCCCCGACGATCGCCCTGCCTGCCTGCCTGCCTGCCTGCCTGCCTGCCTGCCCGGCTGTGCTGGGTCGGACCGTCGGGCTCACCGGGCCATGCGATGCTTTCGGCCGCCGCGGCGGAAGCGCATGCCGGCGTAGGCGAGGTCGGCGAGCAGGACGAGGCAGCCGATGATCAGCAGGTAGAACAGTCCGTGCGCGGCGAACCCGATGATGCCCAGGACGAGGGCTACAAGGAGCAGGAACAGAAAAAGGCTCATCGGCTCTCCCGGCGGCTTCGGCGGATCAGCGACGTGCGAGGCGGCGCTCGCCCTTGACGCCCGTCATGTAGTCGAGTTCGTAGTGTGCGAACACTCCTGGTTCGTCCTCGGCGGGCAGGACGCCGTCCGTGTCGATGGAGGGGGCCTTCTTCACCAGGTTCTTGTCGTGGACGACCTTCAGGTAGCCCGGCCCGACGGTCGCGCCGTCGAGAGGCACGAAGACCAGGCGACGGCGCGTGGGCAGGCCCACGGTCACCGTCGCGAAGGAAGGACTGTCGGTCGCCGTGTCGACGTAGACGGATTCGAGAACGCCGATCTTGTGGCCACCGGGGTCCACCACGTCGTGACCACGCCATTCGCGGATGTCACCTGCCTCGAACATCATGAACCTCCACAGGGGGAGTACCCCGGATCACGGACCTGATGCCCCGGCCGCTCGCCTCGCCCCGCCGGGAATCACCGGCCGACGTGCTGGGACGGGCGGTCCGGAGCGCCCTGCCCGCCAGGACCCGGCACACCTACGGCGACCTCGGCGGTTCGAACTGGGCGACGATCCGGTGTGCGTACTCGTCCTCCGGGCCGAGGTCCTGGACCACTTGGCGGGCCGAGGCGCTGCCACGTGCAGCGGATCGGGGGCGTACGGGGTCGGGTACGGACCATCATGGCTGACAACCTCTACGGCTGGTCCTGGTCAAAGAATTGATCTTCCAGTGAGAGCATCTCGGCGAGGCTGAGGTGGCGTGGTGCCCAGCCGGAGGCGGCGGCGTGGGTGAGGAAGCGGTCGTCGAGGGCCAGGTGGTACGTCTCGACGTAGTAGGCGAGCGCCGAGTCCCAGAACCAAGTCCCGTCGCTCTGCAGGGAGATTCCGCCGATCATCGTTCCGTCGCCGCGCAGCACGTCGTACGAAGCCGAGCCGGACACCGCCAGAACGGAACCGGCCCGGAGGTAGGCGACCAACTCGGCTTCGTGGGGACGGGGTTCGGGGGTGGCGGCGTCGTGGATGCTCGGCGCATCGTCGTGGTCGGCGGAGAGTTCGCGGAATTGGCCCACGAATCGCGTTCGGCACCGTTCGGCGTTCTGTCGGCGCCGGTGGGGGGCCACGCCTGGCAGCGTGGGTGCCGGAAAGGGCCCGGTCATCGGTGTGTTGGGCCCGGTGATGGTCTCCACGCCCGACGCGACAGGCTCCCTGGGGCGTGGGAGAGCTTCGACGGCCTGTGCGAACAGGTCGGCCGGCGGGCTCTGGCCGGCCTTCAACGCGTCCAGGTAGGCCGTCGCGTCACGGAGGCCGAGGCAGCTGACGCGTCGGCGCAGCAGGCGCAGAGCGTGGGCCCTCCCTCGCGTGTCGGCGATCGAGCGCACTTCGTCGTGCAGCGCGTCGACCGGTCCCGGCAGGTGCTGCCCTTTCACGCGGGTGAGGTAGTCGTTCTCCCAGGCCCCGGTGACGGCGTCCACCACTGGGATGCGGTGCAGGCTGCCGTTCTCCTTGTCCACCAGGTAGGGGCCGTTGCCCACCAAGGCGTGTCGATGGTCCGGCGTGCGCAGGTGGTCCTCGGACTGCCAGGAGACCATCCAGCCCAGCGCGTGCTCCCTGACCCGGGACACCGCCACACGGACGGAATTGCCGTAGGCCGCGAGCTCCGCGCGGTGGTCGCGCTCCAGCTGCGCCTCGACCAGCAGGACGGCGAACTCGCGGGTGATCATCCCGACCAGCATCAGCGATCCCGCCCGCACCCACCAGCGAATTTCACCGCTCGCACGTCAACGGCCCGAAGGAACCGGGCCGGTGAACGCCTGCCGGGCGTGGACCAGCAGCTCGCGCACGGCGGGACTGCTCGTGCTTCTCCAGACCAGGGCGAGCAGTGCGGTCGTCTCGGCGTCATCGATGGTGCGGGCGGTGAGCCGGTCGCGGTAGCTCGCGGCCATGGATTCGCTGAGGATGGCGGCGCCGAGTCCACGGGCGGCGAGGCCGGCGATGGCGTCCGCGGCGCCGGCCTGCAACGTGATCTCGGGTTGGAGGTCCTGTGCGGCGCAGGCGCGGTCCCATGCGGAGCGCAGCCCGGTGCCGGGCGGCATGCACACGATCGGATGGGCGACCACGTCGCGGAGAGTGACCCGCCGCTGTTTCGCCAAGGGGTGGCCGGCCGGCACCGCCACGACGAGCCGCTCGCTCAGGATGGTGAGCGCCTCCAGCCCTTCCGGGTCCGCGGTCGCGGTCCCGATGAGAGCCACGTCGATGGCGCCGGCGCGTACCTCCTCGACGAGCCGGTCGGAGTTGTCCTCCAGCAGCGAGAGCTCCACGCCGGGATGTGCCTGGTGGAAGGCGGCGAGGGCGTCGAACAGCGGCGTGAGGGTGCAGCCCATGACCATCCCGATCGTGAGCCGACCGCGGATCAGGTGGGAGACCTCGTCCACGGCCTGGCCCACGGCCGCGGCCGCGGCCAGCGCGGCGCGGGCTGGTTCGAGGGCGGCCTTGCCGGCGGCTGTGAGGGTGGCGGTGCGTGCTGACCGGTCGAACAGATCGGCACCGAGTTCCCGCTCCAGCCGGCGGATCTGTGCGCTGACCCCGGGCTGGCTGATGTGGACTCGCTCGGCAGCCCGGGTGAAGCTCCGCTCTTCGGCGACCGCGACGAAGTACTCCAGCTGCCTCAGTTCCATAACTATCGATTCTAGCTTTCAGTGAATCCATCTATTGGACTTCTGATCGGCCTGCTATCACGCTGGGAACCGCGACCACGCCCGGAAGCATCAAGCACCACCAAGCACCAAGCACCTAGCACCAAGCACCAAGCACACCAAGCACACCAAGCACCGAAGCGACAGCAGGAGGTACCCATGCCGGAGTACGAGAAGGCCATGCGGCCCGAGGACATCACGCGCCTGTTCGTCGAACGGTCCAACGCCGGTGACGCGGCCGGAGTCGCGGCGCTCTACGAGGAGGACGCGGTGATGGCCTACCCGCCCGGTGACCGGACGGTGGGCCGTGAGGCCATCCGAGCACTGTGGGAAAAGGTGCTCGCCGACCGGCCCCGCTTCGAGCCGGAACAACCCCTGCCGACACTGATCAGTGACGGCATCGCCCTCACCTCGACCCCGCCGAAGGACGGAACCGGTGCCCGGGCACAGGTCGTCCGGCGCCAGCCCGACGGCAGTTGGCTGCGCCTGCTCGACCAGCCCGAGTTCGTCGCACCGGTCCGCTGAGCCCGTCGGCGGCGGCGTCGAACGGGGACATCGAGCCATCGTCCCGCCGCGCGCGGGGACCGAGTACGGCCGGTCGGCCCTACTCGTCGCGCACACCGCCCGGGCCGCCGCCGATCACCACGGCGCCTCAAGGGCCGCGGTCAGCCGGGAGACGGCCGCCAGATCCGGGACGCGGCGCAAGGAAGCGACGACCTGGTTGCCCGCGAACTCTCGCTGCGCGGCGGTGACGGTCCGATCGATGGCGCACTCGGCCTGTACGTAGATGAAGTTCAAGTCCGTCGCGAAAAGCATCGAGAACGACTGCGGTCCCTTGACGGCAGCGCGGCCTCCGGCGTTCCGGTAGGCCCGTGCCAGTCGTCTGACGGAATCACCGCTCGCCCGGCCGTGGCCCGACCATATGTACAGGGCCCGGGCGAGCTCCCGTTCCGCCGAAACGGGCCCGGCGTTGTCCCAGTCGAGCAGTACCGGGCCGTCCGGGCCGACCAGAACGTTCTGGGGCTGCAGGTCGAGATGCGACATCACCAGATCGTCGAGGCCGGACGGGGTCACCCATGGCGCCAGCTCGGCCACCGACGTGGTGATGAACCGGCCCAGTGCGTCGGACCACGGCAGGCCGGCCCGAGCGACCCTTGCGTGCAGCTCGCTCCACTCGGCGTCCTGGGGGCACCGCTCGTACCAGGAATCCGGTGGCTCGGTCGCGCCCTCTCCCGCCGTGTGGAGGAGTGCCATGGTCCGGCCGAACCAGTCGAGGATGCCCGGATCGGACGCGTCCGCGGTGGTGCCGTCGATCCAGTCGTACACCTTGACGGAGGACCCGCCGGACGAGGGAGCGAGACGGGAGACGTAGGCGCCATGGTGATTGGGAAGGAGCCGTGGCGATGCGATGCCCAGGTCCTCCGCGGCCTGCCGTAACGCGGCCTCCCGGCGGACCTGAGCCTCGTCACAGCCGAAGAGAAGTTCCTTCACCGCCCACGAGGAGCCGTTCGCGGACAACTTCCAGATCTGGCCCAACGCACCGCGCGTGACCGGTGTCAGGGTCCACGGTCCCGCGTCGAGCGCGTAGGTCTCGGCGATGAGTTCGGCGGTGTCGCGCATGCAGATATGCCTCCGGTCGACGATCTAGTGGGCCCCGCTCGGGGAGCCACCTTGCGGCGTGCCGGGAAGCCGGACCGTGACGAGGAGGCCGCCGGCGGGGCGGGGGACGAGGTCGAGGGTTCCGTCATGGGCACGGACGATGCTGTGCACGATGGCCAGGCCGAGGCCGAGGCCGACGCCTGCGTGCTCGTCGGTGCGTACGCGTTCCGTTCCGCGCCGGAAGGGTTCGGTGAGGGTCGGTACCAGTTCCGGTGGGAGCGGACGGCCCGTGTTCTCGACCCGCAACACGCTCGTGGCGCAGTCCGCCTCGGTGTGGACCGTCACGGTGCCGTCGGCGGGGAGGTTGTGGACGATGGCGTTCTGGACGAGGTTCGTCACCATCCGCAGCAGGAGCTCCGCGGAGCCGCTGGTCCGGGCCGCCCCGCCGGTGACGTCGAGCGTGATCCGGCGCTGTTCGGCGAGCGGAAGCAGCGTTTCGGAGGCTTCTTCGGCGATGAGGGAGAGGTCGACGCTCTCGCGGGCGAAGTTTCCGCGGTCGCCGCGGCTGAGCAGCAGGAGGGCCTCGGTGAGGTCGATCGCCCGCGTGTTGACCGCGTGCAGGCGTTCGATGAGTTCGTCCCGGTCGCGTGTGGGGTCCTTACGGGCGACGTCGAGGAGCGTCCGCGAGATCGCCAGCGGGGTGCGCAGTTCGTGCGAGGCGTTCGCGGCGAACCTCTGCTGCTCGGCGACGTGGGACTCGAGCTGTTCGAGCATGGAGTCGAACGCGTCGGAGAGTTCACGGAATTCGTCCTGACGGCCCTTCATGCGGATCCGGTGGGACAGCGACCCCTTCCCGGCCATCCGGGCCGCATCCGTGATCTGTGTGAGGGGTGCGAGCATCCGGCCGGCGAGGATCCATCCTCCCAGGAGGCCGAACATGAGGGAGAAGGCCAGCGCCGTGGCCGCGGCGGGGGCGAAGCCGCGCAGGAGGTCGGCACGGTTGGGCCCGACGATGATCACGGCACCGAACGTCTTCTGGAGGGATCTGGGGTCACTGGTCGGTAGCCAGCGCAGCGCGAACACCCACACAACGGCCAGCAGGAGAGTGCCGGCGACGAAGAGGAATCCGGCATAGCTGAGGGTGAGCTTCAGCCGGGCGCTGCGCCCTGGGCGTCTATTCATGAGTACCGCAGGGTTGGGTGCTGTCCGTGCCGGTGTCGATCCGGTAGCCGACGCCGGGCACCGTGACGATGATCCATGGTTCGCCGAGCCGTTTGCGCAGCGCGGAGACGGTGATGCGCACGGCGTTGGTGAGCGGGTCGGCGTTCTCGTCCCAGGCCCGTTCCAGCAGCTCTTCGGCGCTGACGACCCCGCCCTCGGCGGCGACGAGGACTTCAAGGACGGCGAACTGCTTACGCGTCAGCGCGACGTAGCGTCCCTCGCGGAAGACCTCCCGGCGGAAAGGGTCGAGCCGCACGCCCGCGATCTCGCGGACCGGGGGCCGGGCGTACGCGCGTCGTCGGTCGAGCGCCCTCAGCCGCAGGACGAGCTCCCGCAGCTCGAACGGTTTGGTGAGGTAGTCGTCGGCGCCGAGCCCGAACCCGGAAGCCTTGTCGTCGATCCGGTCGGCAGCGGTGAGCATCAGGATCGGGATGCCGCTGCCGGATGCGACGATGCGCCGGGCGACCTCGTCGCCGGAGGGGCCGGGGACGTCGCGGTCGAGAACCGCGAGGTCGTAGGAGTTGACGCTGAGCAGTTCCAGGGCGGAGTCGCCGTCGCCGGCGATGTCGGCGGCGATCGCCTCCAGCCGCAGACCGTCACGGACGGCCTCGGCCAGGTAGGGCTCGTCCTCCACGATCAGTACGCGCATGTCCCAAGCCTAAGCAGCACGTCATATCGCCGACGTATGCAACGACGGGTGCACACCGGACACGCGACTCAGCCTGCCGGTGCCGGCACGGGGCGAGGCCGGTCCGACGGCGCCTGCGCCGCAGTGCGCCACCAGCGGCGCGACGCCAGTGCGGCCAGCACGGCGCCGGCGGCGTTGACCAGTACGTCGTCCACGGACGACACCCGGTCCAGCCGCAGGACGTACTGTGCGGTTTCGACCAGGACCGAGCAGCCCGCCCCGAGGGCCAGGATCCGCGGGACGGACGCCAGAGCCGCGAACCGCATCGGGGCGAAGAACCCCAGCGACGCGAAGACCAACAGGTTGCCGACGATCCCGAGCGGCCCCATCGTGACCAGGTCCCGCAGCGGTACCAGGCTCACCCGGGCGGGGACGACGCCCGCCCCTCCGCCCGGCATCATGGTCAGCCAGAGGAACGGCACCGTCCCGTGGACCATGCCCACCTCGGCCAGCGACATCCGCCACGCCGATGCGACGCCCACGGCACGCCGACGGAGCGCCAGGGCCCACGCCACCAGCACGGCCAACGGCAGCGCGACCAAGGTCATGAGCACCACACCATTGAACGTGTCGAAGCAGCCGTGCCACCGCCCGGCCATACACATGGGAGCGGACATCATGAGCGGCCGCCGCACGACGAACACGGCGCTCGCCATGCCGAGGATCGCCAGGCCGAGAAGCACGAGCCTGCCCGTACGGCGGTGCGGTGCCGACGGGGATTCGTTGTGGTCCATACCCTCATTGGAGACGGAGGGCGGTTGCGGTGGCGTATGCGATTTTCGATACGCCCGCGATACACGAGACCCTGGCACCGAGGGAACGGGCGCCAGGCCGTGTTGCCAAAAGTCTGGACCCAGTGGAGTGTGGCGGCGAGGCACGGACCGGAGTGGTGGTTGCGGGCGGTCTTGTCTGATCGCATCGCGAGCCCGCGCCACTGCTTGAGCTTGTTGAAGCAGCGCTCGACGACGTTGCGGCCCCGGTACCGCTGACGCTGCTCGTCACCTAAGTCGATCGGGCGGCCCGGTCGGTCAGACGGGATCGGTGAACGAGATCGGCTTGCCGGTGGCGTGGGCATACGCGATCTCCCTGCTCGTGGACTCGCCGATGTACCCGCCGGGGTTGACGACCAGAACCCGGTCAGCCAGGTCGACCTTGCGCAGGTAGAGGGCGTCCAGCGCGGTCTTCTGCTCGTTGGTGATCAACTCGTCTGCTTCGCCTGGCGCGACGACGATGACACCTGCGAAGGTCAGATCACGGTTGGCCGCACGCATCTCGTCCACGAACCGGGCAGAGCCGCAGATGCAGACAATCTCAGGTCGGTCGGGCACGGCTCAGTCCTTCGGTCGAACGGGAAACCGTCAGTGTGCACGTTGACATCACAGACAGGCACACGAGCCAACAACTTACGCAGCGCGATGGACACCACGCTGCTGCACCGTCGCAGGCGGGAGGCGTGGCCCGTACTGGGAATGGCGCTGCTCGACGCGAAGTCCGGGGTGCGCCCGGCTCACCAGCTTCCTTTAGCAACACGGCCTCGTCGCCCGCGAGATGGTCCCGCCGGGCGCCCAGGCCACGCCCTCGGCCCGATCAAGCCCCAGGGCCGGGAAGGCCCAAGTCCTGTGAGGCCGTCGCCCGTAGTTCTCTGACCAAGGCGCGTACGACCGCCGATCCGGCCAGTTCGGAGGTGGTGACGTAGCCGACCTGGCGAGTCGGACGGTCGGGGCCGAGATCGGTGATTCCGACCGAGTTCGGTGCTCCGGCCAGGGAGAGCGCGGGCATGATCGCCATTCCGTGCCCTCCGCTCACCAAGGAGAGCACCGCTCCGTCGTCCTCGGCCTCGATGGTCGCCGTGGGGATCCAGTCCTGGGCGGACCACCAGGCGCGGGTGTACGAGCCGCAGTTCTCGGCCCAGTCGACCAACGGCAGCGAGCGCGGGGTGGCGTGGCCCGTCGCGTGCACCAGGGCGTACGGCTCCTCGAAGAGTCCGCTCGCGATCAGACCCCGGCGGAAAGGGCGCAGAGCCGCCCAGGGTGGCGATGCCTATGTCGGCCTTCCCGTCGGCCACTTCGCCCGCCGTGCCGCGCCCCACCTCGCGTACGATCCGCACCTGCGGTTCGATGCCGGGGTGCCGGGAGCGCAGCCGCCGCAGGACCGGCGGCAGCAGGTGGAGAGCGGCGCTGCGGAAAGCCGCGATGCGCAGCGGGCCCTCCGCGGCATCGGGCCTGGCCGCGCCGCGTGCCTCGGCCGTCAGGACGTCGAGCAGGCGCAGGACGCGGCGGGCGTGCGCGACGGCCTTGTCCCCGGCGGGGGTGGCGCGGGCGCCGGTGCGGCCGCGGTCGAAGAGGACGGCACCGATCTTGCGCTCGCTGCCGCGAACCGAGTGGGAGACCGCGGACTGGGTCAGACCGAGTGTGCCGGCCGCGGCGGAGAAGCCGCCGGTGTCCGCGACCGCCACCAGGACGCGCAGTTCGTGCGGGGCGAGATCGGAGTCGGTCGTGCGGGCCACGGGGCGCTCACCTCAACGTATGAGAACTACTCATGGAACGGTGCGTCGCATGAGCCCAACCGCCTGCCCGGGCACAGCATTCCCGCCCTACGGTCCGGGCATGAACGAGACCGCGCTCACCGTGCACCAGACCGCCCGCCCTCACGGCTATCCCACCGCCGAACACTTCGCCTTCGTCGAGTCCACGCTGCCCGAACCCGCCGCCGGCGGCGCGCTCGTGGAGAACCTCTACTGGTCCGTCGACCCCTACCACCGCGAGATGATGGACGACGTACCCGGCGGCTTCGTGCTCGACGCACCGTTGGAAGGCCGCACCATCGGGCGGGTGATCGCCTCACGCACGCCCCAACTGGCCGAGGGCGAGATCGTGTTCCACCGGCAGGGCTGGCGGACGCACTCGGTGGTCACGCCTCAGGAGATCCGGCGGCTGCCCCGCTTCGAAGGCGTGCCGCTGACCGCGTACCTGAGCACCCTCGGTGGTACCGGCCTGACCGCCTATGTGGGGCTGACCCGGATCGCCCGGCTGCAGGAGGGGGAGGACCTGTTCGTGTCGGCCGCCGCGGGCGGGGTCGGCACGGCGACCGGGCGCTTCGCCCGACTCCTCGGCGCCGGACGGCTGGTGGGCAGCGCGGGCTCCGCGGGGAAGGCCGACCACCTCGTGCGAGGGGTGGGCTACGACGCCGTCTTCGACTACCACGACGGACCCGCCGCCGATCTGCTCGGCAAGGTCGCGCCGGACGGCATCGACGTGTTCGTCGACAACGTGGGCGGCGAGCAACTGGCTGCGGCGATAGGGGCGCTGCGCACGTTCGGGCGCATCGTGCGCGTCGGCACGATCAGTCAGTACAACACCCCCGACGCACCGGCGCCCCTCTTCGACCACGCGGACATCGTGGAGAAGAGCCTCCGCATGGAAGGCTTCCTGGTCAGCAACTACCGCGACGTGCAAGAGGAGTTGTACGACTTCGCCGTACCGCATCTGCAGAGCGGACGACTCGTACCGGACGAGACGGTGGTCGACGGGTTCGAGGGCATCGTGGACGCTTTCCTCGGCATGCTGCGCGGTGAGAACACCGGCAAGATCATCGTGCGGGACCGCACGCAAACCCGACCGTGAACCGACACCCGGACTCCGGTGTCACCAGGGCCCGCGCCCGCCCCGTGCGCCCGCCGGCGCGACCGGCGAAGCCGCCACCCGGCGGTAGTACCCGGCCCGCGCCCCGGTGGCTTCCGCAGGGCGGGACACCAGCCCGGGCATGCGACCGGGGCGAGATCCGGGGGTAGGCCGTGCACAACGGTCCGCCGACAAGGGCGAGTTCACGTGGTGGCGGCTTTGCGTTCGTGCTCCGTCAGCGGTGGGCCCTCCAGAGAAGGCTTCTTCCGGCCGAGACAGACCAGGGCGAGCATGTCGGGCATGAGCAGTCGGGCAGGCGGACTCTCCATGCTCATCACGTCCAGGAGGATGCGAAGGGCATACGGGTTGCGGGAGCCGGCATCGACGGCCTTGTCGACGAACGCAGCGAGGGTCCTTTCCAGGCGGGTGGGAGGCTGGTCACTGGCACCCGGGTAGAACACGTCCTGGCCGACGGCCAGGCTCCAGGCGTTCTCGACCGGGCGTGCCGCGGCTCTCTGGATGCGCCGGGCTGTTCCGGGTGCGTGGACGTCGTGCCGCCGCAGGATGTGGCGCAGGGCGATGACGCTCTGCGCGGCAGCGCTCAGCCCGTGGCCGTAGACGGGGTTGTAGCCGGCCATGGCGTCGCCGAGCACGGCGAAACCGTCGGGCCAGCGGACGGCCTTCTCGTAGTAACGGCGCTTATTGGCCGTGCTGTGCGTGGTGACGACGTCGGTTTCCGGTTCGGCGCCCGCGAGCAGTTCCCCGATGATGGGGTGGGGCAGGCTGAGGGCGAAGGGGAGGAACTCGTCGTTGTCGCTGCTGGGCTGCCCACCGCGGGATCCGGAGAGCGTCACCAGCCACCGGCCGCCTTCCACGGGGGTGATGATGCCGCCCCGGCCGGGGACATGGCGGGGATCGGCCTGGACATTGACGATGGGGAAACCTTCCGCCGTGCTGCCGGGTGCGCGGTATATCCGGCTGGCGTAGCCGATGCCGGCGTCGACGGTGCGCTCGCGGATCGGTGGAAGTCCGAGATCCTGTAGCCAGGCGGGGGCACGGCTGGCGCGGCCGCTCGCGTCGATGACCATGTCGGCCTGGATGGACTGTTCGGATCGATCCGCGCGAATCCTGACACCGGTCACGCGGTCCCCGCCACCCTGCAGGGCGAGCAGTTCGGTCCGCTGCAGGAGGGTGATGCGCTCGTCCTGCAGGACCTTGTCGCGGATCACGGCGTCGAGGAGGTCGCGGCTGCACAGGAGGCTGGTGTGGCGGGCGTGGCTGAACCTGCGGAACCACTGGCCGGACGGGGCCTTGGACACCAAGTCGGTCATGATGCGCGGTGTGTGGGCACCGCGGGCGACAAGCTGTTCGATGATGCCCGGCAAGAGGTCATCGAGGGCCTTGACGCCGCCGGACCACAGCACATGAGCGTGGCGAGCCTGCGGCAGCCCCTTGCGGGGTCGCGGGCCATCGGGCAGCACATCGCGCTCGATGATCCGAACGTCCGCGAAGTCGGCGAGCACGGTCGCGGCCAGCATGCCTGTCATCCCCCCTCCGATGACCACCGCGGTGCGGCGGGAGGCAGTTCTGGCAGACGACGACATGGGGTGCACTCTTTTCTTTTGCGGGGAGGGAGAGGGAACAGAGGCCGGACGTTGCCCAGCCGTGCGCGGCTGAGCATCATGGGCGACCGGGTCGCTCGAAGTGGCTGACCGGCCGGCGGTCGGCCCACCGTCTGGGGCGGGACACCGGGAGCGGCGGCCACGTCGTGCTTGTCCAGTGCCTTCTCCGGGGTGTGGTCAAGGGAAACGGGCGGGCAGGCGAGACGTTCCCGATCGCGGGGGAGGCGGCAGCCGAGTCCGGCGTAGCCGGGCCGAGACTCACGTCGCCCACGTTGTCGGCCTCCCCTTCCAGCGCGCCGTGCCGCCGTTTCCGTCCCCGGCCGTATGGGCCGGGACGTCGTCACGGCGCCCCATTCTTCAGTGAGAGACGCGGAGTTGACCACCGCCCGTCCCCTGTCGGTCCGCCGAGGGCGGGGCAGGGGTCGTCCGAGGTGAACCGCGGGCGGCCGCGAACAACGCGCCGGGCAGGGCTTCGGTCCACCGCTCCGTCATGGGGAGGAGAGCAACTCCATGGCCCTGGCCCCGCCGGGCGGCGGCAGTGGCTTGCCCGTCGGGCCTCCCCCCCCCGATCAATGCAGCCCGGCCGGTACTGCGGCCCCTTCGCGTCACTCCTGGCGCGTGGCCCGGGCGGCGGCGTGCCGCCGTGCCTTGGTCACGATCGGCGACGAGAGCGCCCGCGAGAGACGCACCATCAGGTGCGGTTCCGAGAGGGACTGCAGCGTCCCCGCTCTCGCCGGCAACTCGGCGCCGCCATGGTGGGACACCTGGACGCGGGCCGCGGCAAGCATCGCTGCCTCGGCCACCAGTGTGGCCTGGTGTGCAACATGCCGACGCACACCCTCACCCGCCGTCGTCGCCGGAACGCGGGGCGCGCCACGGAAGGACTGCGTGACGGAACCGGCTGCCGCCCGCAGAAGCGCTCGCACTCCGGAAGGACCATCGGCGGAATGTGATGCCACAGCCTCGGCGTACGCGGTCGTCCGTACCTGGTCGTCGAGATAGGGCGAGCAGGCCAGAACACCGTCCCAGATCGCTATCTCCTGACGTGCCAGGCGCACGACGGGCGGGTCCCACCAGCGGATGACGCCCTCAGCCGGCGCACGCAGCGTCTGTATCTCCGCCCACAGGGGCTTCAGGAGCCGGTACCGCCTCCAGGCACGGAGATTGTCGACCGCCGGCGGCCCCACCCTCGGTACGGCGAAGCCGCAGGCACACGTGATGCCGGCCAGCATGACCAGCGGAGGGGATACGTCGGTGGAGAGGAAATCCCAATTGACGCCCTCCCAACGGGCCGCCATGGCGGTGTACTTGGCGACCTGGTAGCTCGCGTCGAACGTCAGGCCGACGACGAGCAGGACCAGGCCGGCGCGGGTGACGCCCTGCACCTCGCGGATCCAGCTCACGCTCATGACGGCGAGGGCGACGGTGGCGGCTGTGTGCGCGACCATGTACAACACGATCATTTCGCGCATGTAGGGCGTGTTCGCGTAGTAGGTGTCGAGGTCCTGGGCGCGTTCCACGGGAACGTCGGCCGACGCGAACAACACCCAGATGCCCGCGATCACCAGCCCGTACACGACCAGTACGAGCCGGGCAGCGTGCCGGCGGGTGTCGGGCGGCCCGCCCTTCCATCCGATCATCAGGATGAGGTAGCTCGCACTGAGTGCGGTCATGCCCGTGTAGACCAGCGGGGCACTGAAGTTCGCGACGCCGGTCACGTCGTTGACGAGCCGGATCGTGGGCGGCGCGGACAGGATGCATACGGAGGAGCCGACCAGCAGAATCGCGCTGCTCGATGCGACGAGGGAATCCCGCCAGACTCCCGTGCCTGCCGGCAGCTTCAGCCCTGCGACCAGCAGAAGGAGAACGCCTGGAATGTAGAAGACGACGCCACTGTCCACTAGCTCGCCCCTCCTTCGTGGAAGCGGGCCGGGATCGGTCCTCCGGACGGCGCTCGTCCAGGAGGGACGGGACGCTTGAGTAACCCGATGTGGAAGATGGGGGACTCACTTCCTGATGCCGTCGTCGACTGCCGCCGCGGCACGGGCTGTCGCGACGATGGGCGACGTGCGCAACGCGTGTGCCACACCCACCAAGGTGGCGCGCGCCGCGAGGCCGGCGGAGTGGTCGGACACATCGACGGTGGCGGAAGCGCCGTTGCACCGGGCGCGGACCGCAGCGGCGATCATTGCCGCGAGGCCGATGCGTGAAGCGTCGTCGGTCCCGTGGCCCGCGGCCCGGGCCGCCTCTTCCGCACGCGAGCGAACCCGGTCGTCCAGGTGCGGGCGGACGTGGTTCAGCCCGTCCTGGATGCCGGCCTCACGCTGGGTGAGCCGCACGGCGTACGACGAATACCAGGGGATGGGGGCGGCAAGCGGGCTACTGGGCGAGACGCTGCTGAGCTCGTGCCACAGGGGACCGAGCCGCCACCAGGTCACGCCGGCGCGCCAGAGCCCGATCGCCCGCGGGCCCAGCAGGGGCACGATGAATCCGACGGTGGCGACCGTAGCCGCCAACCCCACGAGGCCCGGCGCCAGGATGGTGCTCAGGACATCCCAGTCGGTGCCTTTCCAGCGCGCCGCCACCGCGATGAGCTTCAACGTGCTGAACGACAGGTTCAACAGCCACGCCGCAACGAGGAGCCACAGTCCGGCTCGCAGCCATCCGCGGACCTGGAGGGCCCAGCGCCAGCACAGCGCCGTGGTTGCCACCGCGGCGGTCATGTGGCCGAGCAGGTACAGCGCGATCATCTGCCCGATCCAAGGCGTGGTCGCGTAGTACGTGTCAAGGTCTGTACGCCGTTCTACGGGGGCATCTCCCATGAGGAAGAGCACGACGAGCAGCGTGATCAGGACCGTGTAGCCGATCTGCCAGCGCCGAGCCAGCCGGCGCACGTGGCCGGCCGAGCCGCCACGCCAGTGAAGGATCAACACCAGGCAGGCGGCGCTGTAGGCGCTGACGAGGACGTAGTCGAGGGGAGCTGCGAGATTCGGGATCCCGCTGGCATGGTTCACGGCGGCAACGGTGGGCGGGGCGGCGAAAATGAATCCGGCGCCCCCCAGGAAAATCACCCAGCAGACCGACCGGACCAGCGGGTCACGCCAGGTGCGCACCAGATCGGGCAGTTTCGCGAGGAGGCCGGCCCACAGAGCGAGCGCGGGTATGTAGTAAGGCGAGGCGTCCACAGTTCAGACCTTTGGCCCCCGGTGTCCCAGTGAGGCCCCGATCCGGCCCGCAACCTGGGTCCGGTCCGTGGAGGGGCTGCCGGTTTCCCCCTCCAGCCAGATCCGCAGGTGCGTCACGGCCCGCAGGGCGAAGGTCTCGGCTTCCTGCTCCGAGCGCTCGTGGAACTCCGTACGCGCGGCCACAGCCCTCACCGCCCGCCGGAGGTCGGCCCGGCCGCTCAGCGCTCGCGCAGCGACGGAGACGCCGGGGGAGTGGTGGCCGCAATCGCCCTTGACCATGTGCCAGATCTCGTGGCACATGATCGCAAGCTTGTGGACGGGCGCCGCGCGTCTGTCGACGAGGATGATGTCGTGCTCCGGCATGTCGAGCCACAGACCTGTGGCGGTGCGGTGCGGGAACTCTTCCATGAGGAGGATGACCTGACGGCCCCTGATTTCGGAGACCCTGTCGATCAGCGCGGGGAACAGGGCGTCCGAGTCCACGGGAACGGGAAGGCTCAACCCGTCGGCCAGCCGGCCGATCAGGTTCCGCATCTCCTTGGCTCTGCTTGTACGCACCGCTCTCCCCGCGAACCTCAGCATGGGGCACCGTCGCACGGCGCCACCGGTTCCCACCCACTCGGCCGAAGGCGTCGGGCCTCGTGCCGATGAGCCGGTCCCGGGCGACACCCGCGGTCAGAACAGCGCGACGGATTCGAGCACGCCGGCTCGGCACATGAATATGTCAAACCAGGTGCCCCGTCGGCCACATCAGGCGCCGCGAAGTGCACAAGCTGAGGTGGGACGAAATCCCGAACAGGCCGGACATGGGCAGATCTGAACCCGGTGCGCCTGATGAACCCACGACACCGTCCAAACCGCCCGAAGGGACCGCTCATCGTCGAGGCCCGCGGTAGTTGAGGGCAGCACCGATACGGCTGGCGACATCGTCGGTGCCGTCGCCCCCGGACGCGTTCACGGACTGGTCGGACGCCTCGAGCAGCGCCCGGAGACGTCGCCCGAGCAGCATGCCGAACAGGTCGGCCTCCTGCTCGGTCCGCAGACTGAAGTCCGTGCGGGCGGCGGTCGGTTGGGAGTCGTGGGAAACGCCCAGCCGGTGCGGTGGTGCCGCGTCTCCCTGGCTCATGTGCCACACCTCGTGACCGAAGATCACGACCTGGTGCCACAGGGCGGCACGCTCCTCGATGATGACGTCGTCGTAGGTGTCGCGCTCGAGCCAGAGCCCGGTCGCGGTGTTCGGGGGAAAAGCGGCCTTGTGGACGACGACCTCGCGTCCCCGCCACGCGTTGACCGACGTGACGAGCGCGGCGAACAACTCCTCCGGGTCAGCGGGAAGCTTCACCCGGATGGGATCGATGAGCGCGTCGGCAAGCCTGCGCATCTCCTTGTTCCTACGCACCATTCTCCCCGTGGTCTCTTCCGGTTCCGGGCGGCACGAAGGTATGCCCCGAGGGCGTGAGGATGTTGCCCGGTCGATCGTGGTCGCCGTACTCCCCGTCGAACGTCACCTCGGCCGCCCCTGTCGCCCGCGTACGACGACCGCGGTGGGACGCGTGAAGCGCACGGCAACCGGCGCGAGACGCGTGGAAGGGGCATGGCGGACGGTCGCGCGAATCCATCAAGGGTGCCGGGGACGGCGGCAGGCCAGCTCGCCGCCGGGCGCAACATCGATGGGGGCCGCTCACGGCTGACTACGCTCGCCGTTCGGCGAGTTGGGCGTGAGGATCCGCTGCCACCGAGCCTTCTCCAGGGCGCTTGTAGTGATGAGGAGTTGAGGTCTACGGAGCCTATCCGGCCTCGCCCGGGATGTTAAGTTTTCCCGCATCTCTCGGAGGGGGCGGGTGTGGGCGGTCGAAGCCCTGAGCGGCCAAGTCGTCTCGACCAGGCGCTGTTGGACCGCGCGGGCACGAACAGCCTGGCCGAATAAGGGATATGACTGGCTGATAGGTGTCCTCTGCGATGGCGGCGACGGCGGGCGACGTCAGAACGAGGGTTCGCCGGAACGGCGGCTCGTCAGAACGGGGGCCCGTCATCGAGCACGCCGGTCCGCGGCGGCACGACAGGCCGGGGCTCGCGCTGCTGGACGAGCGCGACGGCGTCCTTGACGCGGCCGATCCCGATCAGATGCCAGGCCAGGATGCCGCTGTCGGCGGTGGAATGCCGCTCGAGGAAGGCGACGGCCTCCGCGGTGCGACCGGCGTCGGCCAGCAGCTCGGCGGTGGTCCAGGCCGTGTAGCGGGTGCGACCCTCAGGGTGTGCTCGCGCCCGCTCGATCGCTTCCTCCCGCAGGCCGCACGCCACCATCAGCGGGAGCCGCAACCTGAAGACTTCCCATTCCTCCTGGCCGCGACGCGCCTTGAGATCGTCCAGGTAGGCCAGGCCGGCCCGGGCGCGGCCCTGCTCGGCGTAAAGGGTGCACAGCAAGTCGAGGATCCAGTCCTCCGCGCCGCCGGGCACGTCCGCGAGCGCGCGCATCACCTCGATCGCCTCGTCGCCCCGGTCGTGCCGCGCCAGGCTCTGCGCGAGCTGTACGGCTCCGTTGCACCGGCGGGCCGCTGAATCCTCCGGCTGTCGGTACACATCGATCGCACCCTCGACGTCACCGCGCTCCTCCAGCAGCTCGGCGAGAGCTTGCGCGGCGTGCCCGTGGTACTCCGTCGCCGCGTACGTCCGCAACTCCTCGATCCGCCCGTGCCGGGCCAGCAGGTCGGCAAGCTGGTCGCGGTTGTTGACCGAGGTGGTGTCCCTTGTGCGCAGGAGGGCGACGGCGTCGTCGACGCGGCCCTGACGCTCGCGGATCGAGGCCAGCAGGCCGACGGCGTTGAACGGTTCGGCGTCGCCGCGTCACACCGCACCGACCTGCCCGGCAGCGTGGTGGGGGGCCCTGCCATTACCCCGGAAGAGCTCGGCCTGCCACACGGGCCGACGGCGCGCGAGGCTGGAGCCACGACGCCCGGCGGGGTCCGTGAGCACGGCCGCGGTGCGGGCCGGAAGCCGGACCAGGACCCGGAGTCGCCCACATCGGGCGCGGGCCGGGCGACAGGGCCACAGTGGAACCGCCGGAAGGCGAGGAACCGGAGAGAGTGAATGCGCCACAGCCAACTGCGTGACCTGAAGGTTTCCCGGATCGGTCTCGGCGCGATGGGCATGTCCCACGGCTACACCGGCTCCGGGACCGACGACGCGGAATCCATCCGCACGCTGCACCGGGCCCTGGAGCTCGGGGTGACGTTCCTCGACACCGCCGAGATCTACGGCCCGTACACCAACGAGGACTTGCTCGGCCGGGCGCTGAAGGGCCGCCGCGACCAGATCGTCCTGGCGACGAAGTTCGGGCTGGTCTCGCACGCCGGGCAAGGACCCTGGAACCTGGACAGCGGCCCGGCCAACATCCGCACGGCCGTCGAGGGCTCGCTCGAGCGGCTGGGCACCGACCACATCGACCTGTACTACCAGCACCGCGTCGACCCGAACACGCCCATCGAGGAGACCGCCGGTGCCGTCGGCGAACTGGTCGCCGAAGGCAAGGTCCGCGCGTTCGGCCTGTCCGAGGCGGGGCCGGACACCATCCGTCGCGCCCACGCCGTCCACCCGGTCACCGCGGTCCAGTCGGAGTACTCGCTGTGGACCCGTGGCCCGGAGGACCGGGTGCTGCCGGTGCTGCGCGAACTGGGCATCGGCCTGGTTCCCTTCTCCCCGCTCGGCCGCGGCTTCCTGACGGGCACGATCCGCTCTACCGACCAGTTCGACGAGTCCGACTTCCGGCACGGCAACCCGCGCTTCACCGGCGAGAACTTCCGGCGCAACCGGCGTATCGCCGACGAGGTCCAGGCCGTCGCCGCCGAGGCCGGTGCCACCGCGGCGCAGGTCGCGCTGGCCTGGCTGCTCGCCCAGGGTGACGACATCGTGCCCATCCCGGGCACCAAGCGGGTCCACCGGGTCGAGGAGAACACCGCCGCCGACGGCGTCCGGCTGACCGACGAGCAGCTCGCGCGGCTCGGCAGTCTGCCCCCGGCCGCCGGCGAGACCCACACGGAGGCCGGGCGCCAGATGCTCGAGCGCTGACCGGGCCCTTCGCCGCCTCCACCGTCCGGAAGGGAGGTCCAACCCTCAGAAGCACGCCCCATGCCGCCACCATCACTGCCACGGTCACCCTCGCGGGCCGCCCCGCGCGACCCCACGCCACCCGGCTCCCCGCGAACCACCCCCCACGCACCCGAACAGCAAGGAAAGATCTCCATGCAGACCGTCACCCTGAACAACGGCGTCGAGATGCCCGTCCTCGGCTTCGGTGTCTACCAGATTCCGCCGGAGCAGACCGAGCGGGCCGTCACCGAAGCCCTCGCCGCCGGATACCGCCTGCTCGACACGGCCGCCGCCTACGGCAACGAGGAAGCCGTCGGCCGTGCCATCAAGGGCAGCGGCATCGCGCGCGAGGACCTGTTCGTCACCACCAAGCTCTGGGTCCAGGACGCACCCGCGGAGGAGAACACCCGGCGCGCCTTCGACGACTCCCTGCGCAAGCTCGGCCTGGACCACCTCGACCTGTACCTGATGCACCAGCCGTACGGCGACGTCTACGGCCAGTGGCGCGCCATGGAGACCCTCAACCGTGAGGGCCGTACGAAGGCGATCGGCGTCGCCAACTTCTACCCCGACCGCCTCGTCGATCTGATCGCCAACAACGAGATCACGCCCGCCGTCAACCAGATCGAGACCCACCCGTTCTTCCAGCGGGTCGCCGACCAGGACCTCATGCGCGAGCACGGCGTTCAGATCCAGTCCTGGGGCGGCTTCGCCGAGGGCAAGAACGACTTGTTCACCAACCCTCTGTTGAGCGAGATCGGTGACAAGCACGGCAAGTCCGTGGCACAGGTCGTGCTGCGCTGGCTGACCCAGCGCGACGTCGTGGCGATCCCCAAGTCCGTCCGCGCCGAGCGCATGGCGGAGAACATCGACATCTTCGACTTCGAACTCACCGACGAGCAGATGGCCGCCATCGCCGGCCTGGACACCGGAGAAACCCTGTTCTTCGACCACCACGACCCGAAGATGGTCACCTGGCTGGCCAAGCGACGCCTGGACGCCTGAACCGATGCCTGGATGCCTGGACGCCTGAACCGGCCGGAGGGCAGGGCGGAGGGCGCGGATGTCCCGGCGCGAGGACGGAGTGACAACCGGTGACAACCGGGAGACACCCGCTCGCCGGTCAAGCCGTGCACGCACGGTCACTCGGTGTCGCCCGTCCGCCCCGCCAGTCGGGCGCGCAGCCGGGTCAGGCGGTCGATCTCGGCGTCGAGGACGGCAAGCCGGCGGTGCACGACCCCGGCACCGGGCCCGTCCGCGTCACCCGCGCACCGCCGACGCGGTTCGTCGACGAGGAGTCGGACGCGGTCGCCCAGGCCGCACACGTCTTCCACCGTGAGCCCGAGAGCGAGCAGCTCCCGGATGACCTTGACCCGGGCCACCTCGGCCGCACCGTACTCGCGCTGCCCGGCCGCCGTGCGCCGAGGCGGTGGCAGCAGGCCGCGCTCCTCGTAGAACCGCAGTGCCCGTGGCGTCGTACCCGCCGCTGCCGCCGCATCCCCGATCCGCATCCCGCTGCTCGCCTCCACCCTGTGCCGTGCTGCCGCGCTGCCGACCGCCGGGAACGGGCGGTGCCTGTGCCACCGGCACCGCCGAGTCGTCCCGCGGTCACCCCGGCAAGGGTTCCACGACGACGGTTCCGATGTGCCGCCCCTCGAACAGTTCCTGCAACGCCCACGGCGCCCGATCGATGCCCGGGATCCGTACGTGCGGGAAGACGATGGCGCCGGAGCGCAACCAGTCGCCGAACTGTTTGTTCCACTCGTCAGCGGCTTCGCCGAGATCCGCACTGCTGAATCCGCGCAGGGTGACCCCCAGCGTGATGACGCGGAAGGTGTCGATCTCCGCCGGTGCGCGGGCGCCGTCGTCACCCGGATCAGACGACAGTTGCCCGGAGAGCGCGCCGACCAGCGCGAACCGCGCGCCGCGACGCGCCGCACCCACAGCGGCGGTCAACTGTTCGCCGCCGACCGTGTCCAGCAGTACGTCGATGCCGTCCGGCACCGCCGCGGCCAGCTGCTCGGCGAACGGAGCCGCCCCCGTCACCACCACCTCGTCGTAGCCGAGATCGGACCGGAGGCGTGCAGCCTTGTGGGGCGAGCGGGTGCTGCCGACGACGCGCGCGGCGCCCAGCAGCCGGGCCACCTGCCCGGCCAGGCTTCCCACCGCTCCCGCGGCTCCGGTGACGAGAACCGTGTCGCCGGGGCGGAGCGCGGCGAGCCGGGTCAGCGCCGCATAGGCGGCCGCCCCCGACGACAGGTGCGCGACGGGGTCGGGCAGAGCAGATCCCAGGGGTGCGCACTCGGCCTCGGGGAGCAGGGCGTGTTCGCGCCAGCCGAGCAGGTGTGTCACCTCGTCCCCGGGGCGCAGCTCGCAACCGGGGCCGACCGCGACGACCTCGCCGACGGCAGGGCCGAACAAGGCGTCGCCGACGTGGACGGGCGGCAGGGGCACGCCCTCGGGAGCGCGCCCGATGAGGGTGCGCAGGCCCGGGAAGACGAGGAAGTACCGGTTACGGACGGTGACTTGGCCCGGTCCGGGTGAAGGAAGCGGCGTCTCCACGAGGGCGAAGTGTTCGGGGCGGGGGAGGTGTTCGGGCGCGCGGACGAGCCGGATCTCCCGGGTCGTGAGCGGCGGTTCGGCGGTCATCGAGCGACTCCAGGCGTCGGGTGAGGGGGCGAAGGGAACCGGTACGGGCGGGCCACGGAACCGGTACAGGCGGGCCACGGCTGCGCCCGCCGGGCCACGGCTGACTACGTCTGCCGGGGTCCCGGCAGACGGTGACCGTCGGGCCCGGCCGGCCGTTACTGTCACAGCCGTACCGGCTCCGTCCGCCGTACCGGTCGACGCACGCTAATCCCTGACGCGTACGTCAAAGGCAAGGCGGCCGCAGCCGTCCGGCCCTGCCGGGCGAAATGGGGCGAAGGGAGCCTCGGTACGGCCGTGACAGGAGCCCGTCGCCCCACCTGGCCGCTGCTCGGAGAACCGGCGCCGCCGAGGCGGTCGATACGCGACCCGGCGCCGAAGCGTGGGCGGTGGCAGGGGCGGATCTGCCCGGCTCGCACCTTGGCCGCGGGCGGGTGCGCAGCTGCCGGTCCACACCCCGCTCACCAGTGAGCGCGGCGGCCGCCGCGCGCGACCGGGGTCCGTCACCCGGACGGCTCCGGCACCCGAGCCGTGGCACTGTGGAAGTGGGCCGGCAGACACGCCGGCGGCTCCCGCGGGTGTTCGGCCGCCCCTCACAGCCGCGGGTCGGCGCGAGACCCGCGGCCACTTCGCCGAAGTCACCGCGTGAGCGAGCCGAAGGAGAGCCGGTCATGACCACATTCCCCACCGCGCGAGCCGTCCGGACAACCCCGGAGGGCCTCCTGTGGGAGCCCAGCGAACGCTGGGTGCGCGGACGCAAGGGTGATGTCACCGTCGTCGACAGCAGGCACCCCGTGCTCGTGTGGGAGCCGGGGGTACCGGTCCCGCTGTACGCCTTCCCGCGCGAGGAGGTCCGCGCGGACCTCCTCCGCCCTGCGAAGAACCCGCCGACGGGAACGCACACCGGATCACGGATCTTCTACGACCTCGCGCTCGACGGCGAGCTGCTGGAGAACGCGGCGTGGACGTTCCCCGCCGCGGACCTGGCCGGTCACATCGCCTTCGAATGGTTCCGGCGCGTCGGCCGGGGCCTGGACCACTGGTACGAAGAGGACGAAGAGATCTTCATCCACCCCCGTGACCCGCACAAACGGGTGGACGCCGTCCCCAGCAGCCGTCACGTCCGGGTCGAGATCGACGGCACACTCGTGGCCGACACCCACAGCCCGGTCCTGCTCTTCGAGACGGGCCTGCCGACACGGTTCTACCTTCCGCGCGAGGACGTTCGTCTGGAACTCTTCGTGCCCACGGATCACAGCACCGGCTGTCCCTACAAGGGCACGGCCGAGTACTGGTCGTGGCGAGGCGAGGCCGGTGTCCCGCCCAACATCGTCTGGAGCTACCAGGAGCCTCTGCCAGCGGTGGGCGCGGTCAAGAACCTCCTGGCCTTCTACAACGAGGCCGTCGACATCACCGTGGACGGCGAAGGGCTGGAGCGTCCCGTCACCCCCTTCACCCGAGCACTCTTGGGGTAGACGCCGAAGTGACGGCTACCGGTGGTGTGGTGGAGGACCGGCGCGCGCACGAGGAAGCCGAAGCTCCAAGTCTCCCTGGTAAAGATGGAGTTCGACGTGAAGAGCTCGTACGGCCCCCCGTGCGAGCTGGGGCGCCTGCCGATCAGCCCCGCCTCACGCGTCGAACTGGCGCGGCTGTCCGCCTGGTACCAGTCGTCGATCGACTGGAACTATCCGCCGGTTCCCTCCCCATGGTCCGACCGGAAACGGCAACTGTTCAAGGAGCAGGCGCACACGGCGCTGGAGACACTGCGCAGTGAGTTGGGTGAGGGCTGGAAAATCGTGGGACGAAAGCCTGTTGTGAGAAGCGGCGCGGTGGTCCGGCAGAACCGGGGGCATGGGGATGGGACGGAAGGCCGACGCGCGGGACGTCCTGGGGCGGCATAATCCGGGCGTGATCCTCTCCGCGCGACAGCTCGCCCTGGCCACGCTGGACCGGCAGCTCCTGCTCGAACGCAGGCGCCTCGACGTGGAGGAGGCGGTCCGCCGGGTCTGCGCTCTGCAGGCGCAGTCACCCGCGTCGCCGTATTTGGCTCTGTGGAACCGCGTGCGGGACTTCGTGCCCGAGGATCTCGACGCGGCGTTCACGGATCGCCGGATCGTGAAGGCGACCCTCATGCGGATCACCCTGCACGCCGTCCACGCCGACGACTACGCGCCCTACCACGCCGCCATGCGGAGCACGCTGCGGGCGTCGCGGCTGTACGACCGCCGTTACACCTCGACCGAGCTGACCGAAACCGACGCCGACGCGCTGCTCCCGCAGCTCGCCGAGTTCCTGGCGCGACCCCGCACCGGCCCCGAGGTGGAGGAGGAGGTCACCGCTGGCTTCGGCGAGCACGCGCACCGCGTGTGGTGGGCGCTGCGGACCTACGCGCCGATTCATCATGTGCCGACCGGCGGCGCGTGGTCCTTCACCTTGCCGAATACCTACCTCGCAGGCCCTTCGGCCCTGGGGTCCGCGCCGTCGGACGCGGCAGCTGGGGTCCAGCGGCTGCTGCTCGCCCACCTCCGGGCGTTCGGACCCGCGTCGGCCCAGGACTTCGCCCGCTTCACCTTGCTGGGGCGCAAGGTGATCACTCAGGCGCTGCACGAACTCGGAGATCAAGTGGTGCGGGTGACAGGTCCGGACCGTGCCGTCCTGTTCGACCTGGCAGGCGCCACGGTGCCCGCCGAGGACACTCACGCGCCGCCGAGGCTGCTGCCGATGTGGGACAGCACGCTGCTGGCCCACGCCGTCCCCGGGCGGGTCATGCCCCAGGCGTACCGGCCGCTGGTCGTCCGGCGCAACGGAGACATGCTGCCCACCCTGCTCGTCGACGGTCAGGTCGCCGGAGTGTGGCGCGCGGCCGAGGGCGGGCTGGAACTGACCGCCTTCCGCGAACTCGGCAAGGCCGCTTGGGAAGGTCTGACCGAGGAGGCGGAGAAGCTGGCGACGCTGCTCGCGGACCGGGATCCAGCCGTCTACCGGCGCTACGGACATTGGTGGGACAAGGGATTCGCCGGTGTGGAGCGCACGACGGTCAAGGTCTGACCGGGCGAAGGCGGGCGCACGGTGGGTACCGTCGCCCACTCGGGGAGGGCCGGCACCCGGTCATGGCGACTGCTCCACCGGCATGCACAACGCTCCTCCCAGTACAGGCTGTTGGCATGAGATGAGAGGAGGACCGCGTGCCCGACAGACCGCAGACGAGCGAGGCGCTCCACCTTCTGCGCCGGGAGCTGGATGAGGCCACCCTGGCAGGACGGTCGCCGCTGACGGAACTGAACGCCCAGGAAGCCTGGTTGGGGTTCCTGCGCTTCGGCCGTCAGCGCTTCGACACGGCAGTCACACCCGAGTCGGACGGCTTGCTCTTTCAGTACGGCACGTACGCGTTCAGCGGACCGCCGGTGTTCACCCTTGATCTGACCCGGCAGTTCGACATCGAGGATGCCGACGGCGAACACGACCACTACACGCAGATCCACTGCGAAGTCGTCTACGCGCCAGATCCGGTCCTGGACCACCTCGGCAGCTTCAACTCCTGGTTCTTCCACGACACCGACCAGGATCTCGACCGGTGGGCCGAGGCCCTGTCCGACCGCTTGGATCCGCTCCGCGGCCGCACGCCGGCCGACGTACGCCTCTACGAAGGGCCGGTGTAGGCCCGGACGACGCGTGCGACGACCAGGCCCTGTCCGGCACTTGTCGGGGCGAAGACGCTCAGAGCGCATCGAATGCCGCCTGGAACGCTTCCGCCGTGGGGGCAATGACAACCACCTTCCCCTGGAGGTCCGCGGCTATCGGTCGTCAGGGCGCGGATCCGGGCTGAGCGGAAGCACTGCAGTTCTCAGGCGGTGCCTGCCGGGTCGTGCGGCATGATGTCGGCCATGCGCAGAGGAACGGGCGAGGGGCTCCGCCGACTGGCCGCGGCGCGGCGCGTGACGCGTCGGTGCTCGCCGAGATCGAGGGCGAGATCACCGCGTTCGGCGAGGCACTGAACGCCCATTCCTTCAGCCCCGGCCAGCCAGGTGCCACGGATGCGATGCGCGCCGAGCTGGCGCGTGCCCTCGATGCGTACGAGCAGGCGAAGCGGGACTTCGTCGGCGACCGGACGCGGGCGGACGCACGCGACGTACCGCGCGCACTGGACGAGGGCAGGCACGCGCTGGCCTGTCTGGATGCCCTGCTCGCCGGCGAGCCGCTGCCGGAACGTATGCCGCTGTGCTTTTTCGACGCCCGGCACGGGAGGGCCGTCCGGCAGGCCAAGTGGGCGCCTTCGGGGGGTGTCGCTCGCGACATCGCCGTGTGCGCAGCGGACGCGGTGCGCCTGGCGGAGAGCCTGAGCCCGATCGCTCCGCGTCCGGAGCCGGTCAGCGGGCTCCCTGGCACACAGCCGCGTACGGCCAGGTTCCCGACGGCGATGTCGGGGAGCGCCCCCCCAGTCGCAGGTCAGTGGGACGGGAAGCAGCGGCGAGCAGACGCATCAGCTGGCAATGCCGTCGTACCGGCCGGCCCTCATGGTCTTCTCGACGAACGAGCGGGGACGGGTCAACCTGCGTTTCGAGGACAGGAAGGGGCGCTCCTCACGGCTCTACCGGCTGACCGGTGACGGTGCCCCCGTCATCGCCCGGATTCCGCTGCCGGAGGCGAAGAAGGCAGTCGCCTTCCGGGTATTTGCCGTCGGCGGCCATGAGGCGTGGACGGCGACCCCGGCACCGCTACGAGAAGTGCCCCGCTTCCACGACGAGATCAACGGCACCGGATCCGATGTCGTGCACTACCCGGGGGGATCCGGGTCCGGGTGTTCTGCGGTACGAGGGCCCCAGCGTGATCCAGTTGGAGGCTCTGGACGACCGGCTCGCCTACCGGGTGACGGTGACCGAGGGCAGCGCCGGGGAGCGCACGTTCGAGTGGCCGGGCCGCGGCTAGTACCAGGTGCGCTCCGCCGGCTCATGGAGTCTGTCCGCCACGTGACGACGCGGATGGATCGCTGCCCAGGATCAACACGGCCGCAGATCCCGTGCGCCTGCGGAACCTGAGGGTCTAAAGTCGGTGTCTGCTACATCAACTTGGGGCGCGGGATGATACCCGCGGGGGAGAGGGGCCCGATGTCGCACGACGATGAAGAGAGCCTGGCGCTCAGATCTGGCGCGTTCACATACGCGACGCTGACGGCCGAGGCGCGGCGCCAGGCCGCGCTGCCCAGGCCCAGGGCGCGTAGCAGTAACGAGGCTGACATTCGCAAGGTGCGGTGGTGGCGGGTGCGGACGTTGCGCAGCATCTCAGGTCTGTCCACGCTGGCCACGGCGCTGGTCTACACGCTTCTTGTACTGGCGATCTTCTGGCTGGCCGGCCCTTCGATAGCGCCCGATGCCTGGTACCCGCTTGTGGTATCGGTCGGCCTGGGGCTCTACGGGGCCCACCGTCTCCGGGGAGCCGGTGGGGCGACGGCCAGGGCTCTGGCCCGTGCGGCCTGCGCGCCCGGCCCCGTGCCCAAGCGGTATGCCCTGATGTACGACCCGCCCTGGGGCGGAATCGCCCTGCTGGTGCTGTTCCCGGCCATCGGGGGCGACGACGTCCGACCCGAAGCGGTGCTGGAGCTTAGGCCTCTGCCTCAGCCTTGGCGTCGGTTCCTGGGGGCGAGCAAGCTCCCGCCCGACCTGCCCGTGGAGTCTGTCGGCAACCTCGAACTCCGTGGCCGCACGGACGAATCGCCGACGGGCGTCCCATGGATCGATGGGCGGGCGTACTGGCCGAAGCGCTCCTACGGCTCCGATGACCTGCTGCGGGAGGAAGGCCGAGCCCTGATGGACCGACTGCTGGCGGACGCCGCCTAGGACGCGGAAGCGATCGAGTCGTGTCCTCCTTGCCCCGGGTGGCAGTCGGGCTGCGGCCGAACGGCAGCCTGACCATCACCATGCTCGACCGGCTCGGCCGCGACACACTGGAACTGATCGCGTCAGCCCAGGACATCGAGCACCGCGACCGCCGCCGTCGCACTCCACAGCAGCCCGTGACCGCCATCGCCCGCGACTTCGGAGTGGGCCGGTCGCCGGTCAACCCTCTACCGGGCGCTTGCCGAGGATGACGTCCAAGTCGTCTCTGGCCCTGGACGAGTAAGTCCGAACCCGTCTGAGTCGCGGTGCGTGTGCATCGCCACGATCGTTCCGTTTACAGAACGTTCTGTTTATGGAACGCTAGTCGCGTCACGACAATGCATCACCGGCGCGGTAGGGGCGGAAAGCTATGGAACTGGCCCAGGAGGTGGGCGAGCGGCTGCGCCGTCTGCGCCAGGACGGCGGCCTGTCGCTGTCGGAACTGGCCCGCCGCTCCGGCGTCGGCAAGGGCACGCTCTCGGAACTGGAGACCGGTCGGCGCAATCCGACCCTGGAGACGCTGTACGCGCTGACCACGGCCCTTGAGGCGCCGCTCAGCACGGTCGTCGGCCCCGTCCCGGTGCGGGGCGCGGCGGTGCACGCGGTGCTGACGGACCGCGTGCAGGACACGGCTGCGGTGTCGGAGGTGTATCGCATCCGCATTCAGAGCGGCGCGGTGCAGCGCTCGGCCGCTCATGTGCCGGGCACGGAGGAGCACTTGCTGGTTCTCAGCGGCACGGCGCGGGTTGGTCCCGCCTCCGCCCCGTTCGAGGTGGGCCCGGGCGGCCACGCCCGGTGGGCGGCGGATGTACCGCATCAGTACGAGGCGGTGGGGAGGGATGTGGAGGGGGTGTTGGTGGTGCGCTACCCGGTGGAATGAGATGCCTACGCCGCACCGCCCTGCGCCAGGCCATGACCACCGCCGATCGGCCGTGGGAACCACCGCTGCGGCAGGAGGCCGACAGTATCCAGTCCGTAGGCCCGGGTCTGATGGTCGGTCCGACCAGGGCAGGAACAGCCAGGCCTGCCGGTGCCACTGGGTGGCGATTTCATGCAGAGCCGGCTACGTCATCGAGAGACAGGATGATCCCAGTACATGCCTATACGTAGAGCGCGCCCAGACGAACTACCTGCCCTCGTCCAGCACTCCGGCCGTCCCGAGCGCAACGCCGGAACGGCCGCCTACCTCACCGACCTACTTGCCAAGAAGTGCACCCGGCCGGAGTGGTGCCTGGTCGCGGAGGACGAGGCCGGTCGGCTCACCGCGGCCACCGCGCTATGGACCCTCCCCGGGAACGACGTCCCGATGGCCCTGGTGCTCCTTGAGACACCGTGGGACGAACCCGGCCTGGCCACCGGCCAGGCGCTGCTGGCCGAGGCCGTCGCCCTGGCCGACTCGCTCGGCGCCACGGAGCTGGAGCACGTCACCGACTCGCCGACGCAGCCACCGCAGTACCAGGCGGAGCCGGAACGGCGCGCCGAGCTTCTCCGTCTGGCGGGCTTCGAGCGGGCCCGTGACGGTCGCCGCTTCCGCCGCCGCTCCGGGGCAGAACTCCCTTCGCATGATGACCGATTGACCTGGCGTTCCCTGCCCAGTCTGGGCCGTGAGCCGTTCATCGCTCTCCTCGCCGAGGCGCTGCCGACCAGCGCCGACGCCCAACTCGCCGCCAAGGTCGCCCGGCATGGCGCCCGGCGTGCCGCGGAGAGCCTCTTCGCGGACATGGAGGAGTTCTCGTACGAGCCCTCGTGGTGGGAACTCGGCTACGCTCCGGACGGCACGCCGGCTGCCCTCAGCCTCCCCGCCCGAAACCCCTCGACCGCGGTGATCGGCCTGGTGGCGGTGTCTCCCGCCTGCCGCGGCAACGGCTACGCGACGGCGGTGGTGGCCCGCGGCACGCGGCTGCTGGTCGAAGCGGGCGCCGAGGAGATCCGCGGCGACTGCGACGCGGCCAACACCGCCATGATCATGGCTTTCGAACGGGCAGGCTACGAGAACTTCGCCGACCGCCAGGAGTTCACCCGCCGGTTGTGAGCGGGGGCCGCTCCCGCGCTGCAACGAATGCTGAGTGGCCCCTCCCCACCCCGGTTGGTAGGGATAGGCGAGTAGGTTCGAAGTCCTGCGGGCGCAAAGGAGAAGGGTCTCGTTGATCGTTGTGTGACGAACGGCATCGAGACCCTTCTGACGGCCCTGTACGTGAAGATCGACGACGAGCTGGCGGGACCACGACGGCTGGGCAGGCCCCCGGTGTTGAGCGACTCCGAGCTCGTGTGCCTCGCGCTCGCCCAGTCGCTGCTCGGCTTCACGCCCGAGACGCACTGGCTGCGCTACGCCGGCAAGCACCTCACCGGGATGTTCCCGTACCTCCCTCAGCAGTCCGGCTACAACAAGCGGCCGCGGTCCGCGCTCGGCCTGGTCAAGCGGGTCGTCCGGATGCTGGCGAAGTCGAGCGACTTCTGGCTGGACGACTGCTGGATCGTGGACTCCACCCCGGTGCCCTGCGGGATGTCGCGGCCAACGGTGAAACGCTAGGACCTGGCCGGATGGGCGGGCTATGGGTACTGCGCCAGCCACTTGCGGTTCTACTGGGGGCTGAAGCTGTTATCTGGTGTGCACTCCGTCCGGTGACCGGAGATCAGACTTACTCGTCTAGGAGCCCCGACACGGCGCCCCGCAAACAGTGTTGTGGGGCGCCGTCGTGGGCGATTCAGGGAGAGGACGCTTGCATCAGACGCACACACGTGGTCGGGATCTGCTTTTCCCGCACCACACGCCGGATCGAACCGGCACGGCCGCACTTGCGGTACGCCTCACCCGAGGCCCGAGGCCCGAGGCCCGAGGCTTCAGTTCACTTCCGCCAGCACGCCGTCCGTGTCCATGACCCAGCTTCCGCTCTCGACGCCGTACACCTTCTTGCCTTCGAGCCACTTCCAGGACATGTGCTGCAGGGTCTTGGCGGCCCGCCGTTCCCAGACGGGGTTGTGGTCCCAGCCCTCGACACGGAGCATCAGTTTCTTGGCGCCCGGGATCTCCTTGTAGAGCTTCGGAACGGAGAAGTGCAGCACCGGCCCCAGCTCCTCCGGGGTGTTGGCCGTTCTGTCCTGGTCTCCGTAGACGATGCACACCGGCACGGTGCTGCCGAGCGTGGAGGCGTGCGGCACGGTGCTGGTGTTCCAGCCCCACCAGTAGGAGTTGCGCCACCGCATGACGCCTTCGGGTGCTCCCGCGGTCGGGCCACCCCACTTCTTGCCGGTGCTGTCGCTGTCCATGATGGTCTGCCACACGTGGTCGGCCAGGCTCTTGTCAGGGATGCCGGCTTGGAGCCCCGCTTTGCTGGTCAGGTTCATCGGGAAGCCGAAGACGGCCGGCGGCGTGGACACGGGCTGCGTGGGCAGGCCCGTTCCGGGCGGCGGAGCGAAAGGCTTGGCGGGATTCGTCGACCAGCGGCCGTTCGGGGGGAAGATGGGCGCGAGCAGGAACATGCTCGCCACGTCCCCGGGATTCTGCAGCGCGTACGGACCCATGACGAACGCGGCCGCGGACCAGCCGATGAACGCGACCTTTTCGTTGTTGCACCGTCCCCTGATGAACTGGACGACGGTGGCCAGCTCGTCCCATTCGCTCCGGGAGTTGCCCAGTTGGTGGGGATAGTTCGCTGTCGCGGAGCAGGTTCCCGTACCAGGATTGATCTCCAGGAGATCCCGCTGGGCAGGGTTGGCGTTGCATGGGTCGTCCATCTTCGGGCGGGGGGAGCGCCCGGATCCCTGGAGGTCCATGATGTACACGTTGTAGCCCTTGCCCGCCAGGGCCTGCGCCCAGCTGTACCTGGTGTCCGGGTGCGCGGAGCCACCGGGCGCAGGGAGCACGAGGTCGAAGCCGGGGAGGGCCGGAACGCTCCTGCCGTGGAGCATGAGGACCGGCTTGGGGGTGCCGCTGGACCCGGTGGCCTTGTATTCCCGTACGAAGAGGTTGATCTCCTCGTCGACGTTCGCCGGGATGGTCGATTTGTGCTTGACCTGGTGGTCAACGGGGGTCATGTGCGACAAGGTCGCCTCCGATGTCTGTTCGCCCCGGGGAACGGCTGTTCCCCAGGGGGGTCAGCATCTCCGCCGCCCCCGGCCGGCACGAGGAGCCGGGACGGCGGGGCGCACGGACGGTGACTGATCGAGTGGCCGCCGCTCCTCCGATCGGCGGGGCGCGCCCGGGGGAGCGCGTCAGCGACCGCGCTGCGGGCCCGGGACCGTCCGGGAGCGAGGCGAGTAGGGGGCGTAGCGTCCAGTGGCGGCGTTGGCCAGGCACTGAAGGGTCGTCTCGTTCGACGCCGACGCACCGTCCTTGGCACCATCGACGATGGAACCCGACCACCTGGCTGTCGCCCCTCACGTGCTATCGCTGCCGGTGCGTCACCTGTCGGCAACACGCTGCCGGCCCGTTCAGCCTGCTGTGCGGCGATTCATGCTGGAGTCTTCAGTGTCTGTCTCCAACACTGTGAGCGTCGTTGCGGTGTCCGACTGCGAGCGCGAGGTGCACGTGCCCCCAACTTCCTTGTTCTCGTGGCTGGGCCGGGTGTGGGCGTGGATTCCCGCCGCGTGTGTCCTGCTGCTCCTGCTCTTCGTCAGCCTGCTCGAGGTGGATGCCGCTCTCGGCAGGATCGAGGCGCCCGGGTATCCCTCTGCCACTCTCGGGAGTCTCCGGCTCGACGCCACGTCTCAGGAAGCGCGTGAGGACCGGCGGACGGCCTGGTGTGTGTGGACCGAGACCCTGCCGGACGAGACCTCGCCAACTCGGGTGCAGGGCACGTCTGCCGACAAGGGGCCCGCCGACCGGGTGGACGAGTGCCTGAAGGCGTTCCGGAACGCCGGTACGGCCGGCAGGCCCTTCGAACCGAAGACCGAGGGGGAGCAAGCCCGGCAGTTGATCCGGGTCTACGTTGTCCTCGATCTGTTCTTCGTCGCGCTCTATACCTTCCTGTTCCTCTGGGCTGTCAGACGCCTGCGCAGCCGACTCCCTCGCAACCCCGACAACGAGTCCATCGCTACGAACGACCCGGTCGCGGCCTCGCTTGCCATCGGCAGCGGGTGGCCCGTCCTGGGGTCTCTGGCCGGATTCCTCTTCGTGGTGGAACTCGTCGAGGACTGCTGCCAGCTGGCCCTCTCCAGGCATGGCTGGACGCCTGATGAGGTCGACCGGCTGGGCGACGTCGCAGGTCTGGCTTCCTGCGCCAAGTGGCTGCTCGTGGCCTTGGCCCTGGTGTTGTTGGGTCTGCTGACCGTCCGCACCAGGGTCCTGAGCACCTGGGGCTGGCCGAGGTACATCGGCCTGATTCGCCTCCAGGCCGCTTTGGCCGTCGTGCTGCTGCTCCTGCTCACGGGATTCGGCATGGACCAGGTTCAGGACGCGCTGCTTGCCCTGCCGGATCGTGTGGGCACCGCCGTGTGGACGCCGGTGGCAGCGCTCGTCTTCAGTCTGCTGCTGTGGCGCAGCGTCCACCGCACCGCACTGACCGCAGACAAGGCGTACAAGCCGGTGCCGCAGGGATACCTGGCGTTGCTCGCCGCACTCGCGTTCGTCGGGGGACTTTACTGGCTCCGGCTGAGGGCGCCGGCGGCGCTGCTCGCGTTCATCGTGCTGCTGTCCGCGCTCGGCGGCGCGGCCTGGCGGTTCGGCACGCAGGAGGGGGAACGCGGAATCGACGAGGCGCTGGAGACGGCGACGAGCAGGGCCGAGATGATCCCTGAGCAGGATGTGCGGCGGGCGGGACTCCTCTCCACCGCGCGGCTGTTGGCCGCGCTGCCGCTGCTTGCCCTCGGAGTGTTCGCCGTCCGCGCCGCGGTGGCCACCGCGGTCGTCGGCCCCCATCGGCCGGCCGCGATCGCCCTCGCCTTCTGCGGTCTCGCATGCGCACTGGTCGGGGTTGCCCTACCGGCAGGACTGGAATGGGCGGAGAGTAAGTGGAGTTGGGCGAAACCGCCGACGGACCAGGACAGGACATCGCAACCGCCGACGGCTCGGGACAGCAAATCGCAGCTGTACACGGTGCTTGCGGTCTTCTGTGTCGTGTTCGTGGGTGTATCCATCTACACGCTGACCGACGACTATCGCTGGAGTCTGCCCGCCCATGCCGGGCCCCTCGCGGTGCTGACGTTCTTCCTCTGCGTCCTGCTGGTCCTCCTGAACGAACTCCAGCGTTGGTCGGAGCGAGCAACGCCTGTGGCCGGATTCCGGCTGCTGGGCTTGCGACGGACGCCCGTCTTCTCCCTCCTCCTCGTCTGGTTCCTGCTCGCCTCGTCCATCGACGTTCAGGGGAACCACCCCGTCCGGGTCACCGTCGACAGTACGGAAGCAGGCCCTGCCGATCTGCCGGACCTCACCGAGCAGTTCGACCACTGGCTGGACGCCAATTGCGCGACAGCCCCAGCGAAAGGTCCGCTCCCGCTGGTGGTCGTCGCTGCGTCCGGCGGTGGCGTCCGTGCCGCGTACTGGACGGCCGGCGTGCTGGACAAGCTCTTCCCGCCGACGCCCATCACGCCCGCGCCGGATTCCGGGTGCGAGCCCACGGACGGCCGCGCACCCGTCTTCGCCGTCAGCGGCATCTCCGGCGGCAGCCTCGGCGCGATCTCATGGCTCGCCCGACCCCGCACGAACGACCCTGCACATCACAGGTGGGTGTTCGGCGCGGACCACCTGTCCGCTCCGCTGGCCTGGATGACGTACGTCGACCTGCCGCGCTCCTTCATCGGATTCCCGGGGAAGGACCGGGCGGCGGTGCTGGAGCAGTCGTGGGAGGGCAGGCAACAGGAACTGAAGGAGGACTTCTACGCCACCTGGCAGCGACGCGGACCCTACTGGCACCCGCTGGCGCTGCTCAACGGCACATCCGTCGAGAGTGGTTGCCGGGTTCTTACGGCCCCGGTCCGGCTCGGAGCCTTCGACCGACCGGTGGGGCCGACGTCCTGCGCCCGGCGCCCGGAGGACGGCACCCACGGGGAGAAGGGCGGCCCGACGCTGATCGACGTCCGCGGCGGCTTCCTGTGCGGCAGGCAGGACGTCCGACGGTCCACGGCGGCGCTCCTGTCGGCACGTTTCCCGTACGTCACGCCGTCCGGGCGCCTCGGTACCGAAACGTGCGACTCGACGGTGAAGAAGGATGCGAGAGCACGGGCCTGGCTGTCCGTGGTGGACGGAGGCTATGTGGAAGGCACCGGCAGTCTGACAGCGGTGGATCTCTTCAACGAGCTGAAGCCGCTGGTGGACTGCTACAACCAGGTGGCCGGTGCGGCGAAATGCGGCCAACGCCGAGCCCGCACCCGGAAGGTCGAGCTGGTGCTCGTCCAGATCGACAACGGCTACAGCAGTGTGGCCTCCGAGACGCCACCTGGCCGCTCCGGTGAGCTCTTCGCGCCGATCAACGGCCTGGTCAGGGCATACGGCACGAAAGACGCGAACGCGCGACAGCGGGCCTTCGGGGCCTTCGGCTGCGGGAACTATCTTCGGCTTCCCAACGTGCGAGGCCCGGGCGCGCAGGCTCCGCTCGGCTGGTCGCTGTCCAACAGCGCCAAGGAGAACTTGGACCGGCAGCTGAAGGCGATGAAGGACACGCGGGGCGGCCGACTCACGCTCGCCGGTCAACGCGCGGACGCCCGGGCCCGTTGCCGGTGATCAGTGCGGAGTGGGTGTGCTCTGCCACTGAATCACGCGTGAAGCCTCTGGGTTCCGGAACGTGATCTTCGCAGACCGGTTCCCACCAGGGGCTGCTCGCGTATCTGATGCCGGGTCAAGCGCGTCTGATGGCCTCGCCGGCCAGGAAGATCGCGGATCTGTCGGACGGGCGGCCTGGCCAATACTCCGAACCCGGTCCGCACTGCCTGGGGAGAGTCATGACAAGTAGGTGCACTGAGTTGGCCGTTGACTGCCACGATCCGGAGAGGCTCGCGGCCTTCTCGTGCGAGGTCTTGTGATCTCTGTGGCGTTCGGTCCCGGGACTCTCATGGCCAGCGGCAGCGCCGACGAGTCGGTCCGGCTGTGGAACGCCGCCGACCCGCCGTCCACGGTGGGGAACGCCTCACCGGCCACGGGCACCGCGTCTACAGCGTGGCGTTCCGCCCGGACGGCGACCTCCTGGCCAGTGGCGGGGGTGACAAGACGGTCCGGCTCTGGGACGTGAGCGACCCGGCGGCACCGAAACCGGTGAGCGGGCCGCTGACCACCACGGAGGCGGTCTACTCCGTTGCCTTCGCCCCCGATGGGAAGCTCCTCGCCGGCGGATGCGCGGACGGGAAGGTCCATCTCTGGAACATGGCCATCCCGGCGAAGCCGGTACCGCTCGGCGCCCCCCTGACCGCCCCCGACAACGTGGACTCCATCGCCTTCGCCGCCGACGGCGAACTCCTCGCCGCAGGCGGCACCGACCGGACGATCCGGCTCTGGGAGGTCACCCGCTCGGGCAGTCCCCAGGCAAGCCCGTGAACCGGTACGGGAAAGCGACTCCCGTGGCGCCGGACCGACGCACAACCAGATCACTGGCTTCGAACAGGCGCAGGCCGCGGCGCCCTGTGGTTCGCCGCCGAGCCGGCCGTACCGGCGCTCCGCGCTCGCCGGTACGGTAGGAAATCCCCCTGAGGGAGGTTCAAGTCGTGCCGCCTGACAGCATGTGGAGCATCGGAGAGCTCGCCGAGCGCGCGGGCGTCACCGTCAAGACCGTCCGCTTCTACTCGGACCGAGGTCTGCTGCCCGAAGGCGCCCGCAGTACGGGTGGCCACCGCAGGTACGGCCCCGACGCGCTCGACCGGCTGCACCTGATCCGCTCCTTGCGCACCCTCGACCTGCCGGTTCCCGAAGTTGGCCGGATCCTGGACGAGGAAGACACGCTGGAGGACGTCGTCGCGGGCAAGCTGCGGCAGGTCGGCTCGCGGCTGGCTGCACTGCGCTGGCAGGAGGCGGCACTCCAACTGCTCCAGGAATGCGCTCCCGAGGAACGCGCCGAGCGACTGCGGCTGATCGGTGCCGTGGCCGTCCCGCCCAGCACGGCACCACTCGCACGCTTCTGGCGGCGCTGGCTGCCGCCGCGGCTCCCGGCCCGGCTGGTCTCCGCCATCGTCGATCAGGCAGTTCCGCAGCTCCCCGAAGGCCCGACTCCGGCCCAGGTGTTGGCCTTCACCCGGCTGCACGCCTTCGTCACCGCGCCCTGCCCCGGCACCGGTCAGGGCCAGCCCGCGGCACACGGGCCCGACGGGGGCCGCCCGGCCGTGCTCTACGACGGTCTCGGTGAGGCGTATGGACTGGCCGCGCGACAGGTGCGAGCGGAGCGGTCACCGCGCGAGGGCGAGGCGCTCGACTGTTTCGTCTCCGCCTACGCGCGCTCGCGCGGGACGCGGGACACGCCCGCCTTCCGGCGCCGGCTGAGCGGGCTGCTGGCCGCGGACCCCCGGATCGACCGGTACTGGAATCTGACCGCCGAGCTCACCGGCCCGTCGGAACCGACCCCCGGCGCCACGCACGACTGGCTCTGCGCGGCGCTGGACCATCAGATTGCCCAGGCGGCCGGTTGAACCGGGTGGCCACTGCGGATGGCGGCCAGCTAAGTCGCCGCCTCCGCCGTCACGGACCCGCGGAAGGAGTGGATGAACAGAGCACCGGCCGGTCGGTGACGACTCATCAGCGATCGGGCGAGCGCTAGTGCTGTCGGCTCTCCCGAGGCCGGACGGCTTCTCCTCGGGCACCTTGTGCGTTGTCGGTCGCGCACCGACGCTTCAGCCCGTAGAGCCCGTAGAGCCCGTAGAGCCCGTAGAGCCCGTAGAGCCCGTACAACCCGAAGCGCCCGTGGGGCCCGAAGCGCCGTCGTGCGGCGGCCCGTACGGCCCTGCGCACCGATCTGCGGCAGCGCGAACGCTCGCGCCGCTTCCGTGCAAGTACGGGATGAGACCGCCACCCCGGCGGGCTCGGACAGGAGATTCCATGGACCCGGACGAGGATCTGCTGGTTCGCGCCGCACGCGAACCGGCGGCATTCGAGCCCCTGGTCGATCGGCATTCCGTCGCCCTGCACGGCTATCTCGTACGCCGTGCGCCGACAGCCGCCGACGACCTGCTCTCCGAGGTGTGGCTGCAGGCCTATGCCACCCGCCACACGTACGACGTCGCGCGCGGTTCCGCCAGAGGCTGGCTGTTCGGCGTCGCAAGGAACGTACTGGCCCGTCACTGGCAGACCGTGTCCCGGGCGACGGGCGCTCCGCAGCCGTCGTCGGAGGCCTCGGAGAGTGACCCCTGGCAGGCGGTCGACCAGCGACTGGACGCCGCCGCGATGGGGGCCGAACTGCGCAGCGGGCTCGCCCGGCTTCCCGAGGCGGAGCGCGAGTTGCTTCTGCTCGTGGCCTGGGAGCAGTTGACGCCGACCGAGGCGGCGGCCGTCGTCGGCATCCCCGCCGGCACCGCCCGCTCCCGTCTGCACCGGGCCCGCACCCGACTGCGCGTCGGACTGTCCGGGACCACGCTCACGAACCTGACGGGAGATTTCGCATGACGCACAAGGACCAGGACATTCACGTACTCGACTTCCCGGGCGCCACGGCCCTGAAGGACGCCGGCCGGACCGAGCCGCCCGACCCCGCGGTGCTTGCGACGGCCCAGTCTCTTGTCCGCAGGGCGATCGCGGCGGACGCGGAGCATGCCGTACCCGCCACCGCCTCGGACACCGTCGTGGTGGCGCCCCGCTTCGGAAGGCGCCGGCTCGTCGCCTGCGCCGCCGCGGTCGCGGCCGTGGCGGCGGGTGTGGCCGTCCTCCCGGTGGTCGGCGTCGGCAGCGACCCGGCGGCCAGTGCCTCGGCGGCCGATCTCTTCAACACCATGGCCGACCGTGCCGCTTCCGGGAGCCAGCGAAGCGCCCCGTACTGGAAGACCACCGTGAGGACCTGGGTGGAGGGAGACAAGCCGCACACCGACAACACCTACCTGAGCCGGAGCAAGCTCGTCATCAAGACGCAGAACGGGCGAACCGTCACCAAGAAGGCTCCGCCGGGTGGCGTGCGCTGGATGGTCGGCAACCGGCAGGTGAGCTGGGACGCCCTCGACAAGCTCCCCACCCGGCCGGACGCACTGCGCCGTGTCCTGTCCGCGGGCGCCGAGGGATCCGCCGCCGCCGAGCAGACCGTCCGGCAGTCGGGCGAGCTGCTGACCGAGGCGCCCGTCTCTCCGCGACTGCGCGCCACCCTCTTCCGCGTCCTGGCGGACACACCCGGTGCCAAGGTGACGGAACGGGTGAAGGACGGAGCCGGCCGGATCGGCACCGAGATCTCGTGGAGGTGGTCGAAGAACTTCGACCACAGCCCCCACAGTCCGAACTGGATCGTGAGGCCGTCCGACGGGCAGATCCTCGAATGCAACAACGTGTGGGAAGACGACCCGGAGCGCATGGCCGGGCGGAGCACGTACCTGTACACCGGGCCGGCCGACAGCGTGGGCTGAGCCGTCGTCAGCGGGAACCGCGGAACCGGCCATCGGCGGTTCCCGCCTCGACGAACCGTGTCTCGTTGCTCAGAACGCCCACCGCGTATGGGTGTAGACCCCGTCGTCGCGACCGAAGCCGTATGCCGTCGTCGGGGCCACCGCGAACACCAGGGCATCGCCTTTCCGGAAGGCGTCCCCGATCCCGTGGAAGGTGCCCTCCGGGGAGGTGATGTGCGGCCCGTACTTCGCCTCGTAGGCCGTGATCACCGCCTCCAGCACCGCTGGATCGGTGACCGGCTCCGCCTCGCCCTCGATCACGAGGTCGAGGCCTTCGGTGAGCGAGTTCCCTCCGGTGGTCAGCGCGCAGTGGCCGTCATGGGCGAGGTTCCTCGCCTTCTGCTCCGCTTTGCCGGTGGAGAAGTACAGCACCCCCTCGTGCCAGGCGGCGATCACTGGAGTGACATGCAGGCGGCCGTCGGGCCGCACCGTGGACACCCAGAAGATCTCGGCGGCCGCGAGCTGCCGCTGGGCCTCCGCCCACTCGGTCGCGGTGACGTCCGCGGCACCAGGGCGGGGATTGAGGGCGGAGCTGTAGCGGGGGTCGAGCTCGGTCGTGGGTCGCTCGGCGGGTTCCTGCGTCGGCATGATGGATCTCCTTTTCTCTCTCCCCGATAACGACCGGTCGCCCGCGCCGAAATCATCGCCGTGCCTGTTTGTTCCTCTGTCCGCACGCCCGATCGGGGGCACGGGACGCACGGTGCAGGGGACCGCGGGATGTGCGGTGCGACCAGTCATGCCCGTGAGACGGTGGCGGCATGACCATCGCAGTGCGTCCGGCTTCGGTCTTCGAGGATGTCCGTACGCTGGTCGGCCCGAAGTCACCGACAGCCACCGTCTGCTGGTGCCTGAGCCACCGCATCCCCTCCAAGCTCAACAACGAGCTGCGTGGTCCGGCTCGCGGCGAGTACGTCGCCGAGCTGTGCCGAAGGCAGCCTGCTCCAGGGGTGCTCGCCTACGACGGTGACGAGCCGGTCGGCTGGGCCGCCGTGGCACCACGCTCGGACACCCCCTTCGCCCGCAGCCGCAAGATCCCGCACATCGACGACCTCCCGGTGTGGTCGCTGTGGTGCGTCCGCGTACGCCCCGGCCATCGCGGGAAGGGGATCTCGCACGTCCTCATCGCGGGTGCGGTCGACTTCGCCCGGTCTCACGGCGCGCCGGCTGTCGAGGCGTACCCGCTCGACAACGGCGACGCGCAGGTGGACCTGACGATGGCGTACGCCGGGATGCGCAAGAACTTCGAACGCGCAGGCTTCGTCCACGCCGCCGACACCACCTCGGTGCTGGCCGGTCACCCGCGCATCCTGATGCGGCTCGACCTGCGCTGACGCTGCGGGCCCTGGGCCGGTGACGGTTCCCCTCGGGTCAACGGACGCTGCCTGCGAGCACTCCGGTGTAGCCGCCCGCCCCTTCCAGTTCCCGTGGGGATCCGACGAAGACCTTGCGGGATGCACGGATGACCACCGCGGTGTCGCAGCAGGTATGCACGTCCTCCATGAGATGGGTGGCCAGGACCACGGTCGTGGTGGCGCTCAGGTGCCGGAGCAGGGTGTGGAAGCGGTCCCTCTCGGCGGGGTCGAGGCCGGTGGTGGGTTCGTCGAGCAGAAGCAGCTGGGGGCTGTTCACCAGGGCCTGGGCGATCCCGACCCGGCGCTGCATCCCGCCGGAGAGCGTGCGGTACTTGGCGTCCATCCGCGAGGTCAGGCCGACTTGGTCCACGGCGCGTTCCACGGCTTCGAGGGCGCCGCGGTTGGGCATGTCCTTCAACCAGGCGGCATAGCTGACGCACTCCCGCACAGTGAAGCCTCGGAACATGCCGAACGTCTGCGGCAGGTAGCCGAGCCGGCGGCGGATCTCCATCCGTTCGGCGGGACGGCGTGGATCGCGCCCCAGCAGCTTCAGCTCCCCTTCCACCGCGCCGGCAGCCGTGGCCAGGACCCGCAGAAGGGAGCTTTTACCGGCGCCGTTGGGCCCCAGGAGGGCATGGACGCCGTGCTCCAGCTCCAGATCGAGGCTGTCGACGGCGGTGGTGCGACGGTGCCGCACGGTCAATCGGGTGGCGCTGATCACCGAGACCTCAGATCGTTGAAGGAATGCCGGCGGAGTACGAGCAAGGCGCTCAGCAGGCCGGAGGCCGCTCCCCAGACGAACTGGGCGCCGCCGTCCAGCACGTTCTTGAGGACATTGAGCAGAACGGTCCTGAAGGAGCTGACTCTGCCGTCCTGGCGCATGGACAGATGGGCGACGGCGGTGATGATCACGAGCCACGTACCGCTCGTCACGCCCGCGGCGAGCAGACAGCCGATGTAGGAGCCGAGAAGCAGCGTGACGAGCGTCAATCCCAGGCTGGGCACCAGCCAGGCGGCCGCCCACGCCGAGACGCCCACACCTGCCATCGCCGCCACGACGAGGAGGGGGAGGCAGATGGCGAGTACGACGCCGGTGCGCAGCATCAGCAACCGCAGTCCGCCGGCCGGTGTACTGCGGATCACCGGCGCGAACGGATCGGCCCTGCCGCCGTAGCTGGCCGCCACCCAGATCAGGGGCAGCACCGGTGCGAGCAGCAACAGGACGGGGAGGGAGTCCTCCGCGCCGGCTGTGGCGGCGAGCCAGGCGCCCGCCGCGCAGACTCCGGTGACGGCCAGCAGCCAGGGCCAGCGCAGACCGGGTACGGCGCGCAGCCACGGGGGCGGATGAGGGACGCGGATCATGGCAGTCGTACTCCGTCGGGTTCGGGGATGCGGGGCGGGCGGCTGTCATGTTCGACAGCTGTCAGATACCGATCGATCCACGTCGAGCGCTCACCGTGGGACAGGCGGGCCAATCGGTCGGCCGCGGAACGTTCGTCGGCGGTGGGACGGTGTGCCGGAGTCTCCTGCGTGAGCCATCTGTACAGCGCATGGGCCTCCGGCGAGGCGGCCCCCGGGTAGGAAGCGGAACCGATGACGCACTCGGCGAGGCCTTGCAGGCTTGGGTCATCGCGAGGTGAGATGCCGAAGGTCCACCCGGAGTCGGCTCCGTTCCTGCCCCGGCACGAATACAGACTGTCCTCGGTCAGGAGGTAGTGGGTGGGACCGACGCCCTCCAGCCGCCGGGACAGGTGTGCGGCCAGGAGTTCCAGGCGCCGTCGTCGTTCCTCGTACGCGGAGGAGACGCAGACCGCCGGATGTGTCCCACTGCATCGGAGCGCTCTCGTGTTGAGCACCGATCCTGAGGCATCCGCCTCCGGCGTGAGCGCCATGACCGGGATCGCTGCCACCAGCATGAGGATCAGGGCGCCCGACGCCTTCCACCGACGGGCGCACAACAGAACCGCGGTCGCCGCCACCGCGGTGAACAGGGCGGCTCTGCACCAGGGCAGCCAGACGGGCGGACCAGGAGGCGCCCCCAGCGCGGTGCCTCCCGGGACCGAATCTCCGGTGTAGGTGAACCGGAGATAGACGTAGGGACCCAACAACGGCTCGCCCCACGGGGAGACGCAAAGGATCACCGCGACCGGAGCGGCGATCAGGAACACCCCTCGCAGCGGTACCGTCCGGCCCAGCAGATAGGCCAGGCATGCGAAGGCCCCGAGCATCGCCTCGTCGACGGCCATCGTGTCGAGGGGCGCACGGCCCACGGGCTCCTGCGGATAAGGCGACAACACCATGACGGTCATGGCCAGCAGATAGCCGGCCGACGGCCACAGGACTCCTGAGGCCAGCCCCAACAAGTGGTGAGACACCCCGCCTCGGGCCGCTGTCGTCGCGGCCCAGCCGGCGTCGTCGCGTGATTCCGCACCGCCCTGCCACGCCGCGAGGAGTGCCGCGCTTCCCACGCCGACGGTTCTTGCGGCCAGGCCGCACATCTCACCGATGTAGACCCAGCCGGTGTCCCGCCACATGCCCCGGGCGTACAGCCCGTCCCAGACCACGGACACGATCACTCCGGCCACCACAAGTGCCACGAGCGGACCGGCCTGCCGCCGCAGGTTCGCCCTGAGCACGATGAGGAGCGGAGTCCGTGGTTTCGGGAGCATGCCTTTATGAAGGCGTGAGGAGTCCTACGGTTCCTGGTGCTCAGGGGCGTGAAGAGGCGGAAGGCGAGCGTACGGGGCGCACGCGTGCTGTTCTGAGCGTGACCGGCGTGACCGGCGTGGAGGGTCTTCCGGTGCACCTGGGCTTGATCAAGCGTGAGCGCTGACGGCATGTGAGGCTGGGTGACGGCACGGCGTACCGAGGCACCGGCTCCGGTGGCTTCGGCTTCGGCTCGACCCAACTTCCGCCCGGTCCCGGTTGGTTGGGGCTATCGAGTCCGGCACTGTCCAGGAGTCTCCCGACTCTTTCTCGCGCGCCTGGATATATCGTCTCGGTGACGATAACGTGATGGCCGCAGGCGTCGCAGGTGTGGACATCCGCGTATGCCGTCGACCACCCATGTCCGAGAGGAACTTCCATGCCTTCCACGCGCCGTCGCCCGATACGTTCAGGCGGCAGCAGCACGACGGTCCGGCTCGTCCCGCAGGACCCGACGTGGCTGTACGACTTCTACATGACCCACGACCTTGTGCTCGCGCCGTACCACGCGGCCTGGTCCATGCGCCGACGCCTCGTCGACGAGGAGATCGATGTCGCCTACCCGCCAGGGTTGGAGCATGTGCCCGAACTCGACGCCCCCACGTGCCTCGACGCCTGGAGCCGGATCCACCACGCGCTTCCGGCGGCGCTGCGCAGCAGATGGGCGGTGCACGACACTTCCCAGGACCCCACGCGGGACAGCGCCCTCTTCGCTCCGGACGGCAGGCCGCTGATCCCGTTGCATCCCGTGACCGTGGCGGAGGGCGATCTGCGCGCGCTCAAGGGCGTTCGCCGAGCCGTACGCCTGGGCGCCGAAGCCCACCCCTCCCTGGTCGTGACCCGTCGAGCGGACGGTTCGGCGGACATCGAGAGCGTCGCCGGCCCCGGCGACTACCTCGGGACGATCGACCGCACGGTGGCGGTCCTCACGCTCACCTCCGACGAGGACGTCGCCATCCTGACCGCTGCCCTGACGACTGCCCTGACCGCGGACCGTCCGGACGACGGTGCGCACGGCGTCCGCCTGTCCGACCACGAGTACGCGGCCTACGAACGGTTCGCGGACCGGCTCGCGGCAGCGGCCATGACGGGGGAGTTCATCGGCGAGCGAGCTCTGTTCAGGGCCAGATACTGACGGTTCCCGTGCGCCCTTCAGGACTCGGGGCTGCTCAGGGAGCGACCCTGGCGTCCAGCCCGTAGTCCAGCTCCGAGCCATCGACGAGCACCGCTTCGACCGTACGCGTACGGGGGTCGATGTCGGCCACGATCCCTTCCCCGGCGTAGCGCGGGTAGCCCGTCCCGCCTGTCTCGCCGGTCGCTTCGACGACTGCCGATCGGACAGCCGCGTCCTGCACGGAGACAGCGTCCTTGTTCTCGATGTGTTCGGGGACGAGCAGGATGGTGAAGCGATGCGGCTCGTTAGTCATGCTCCGGTATTTAAGTGCCTCTGCCGCCAACCGTCGCGCAGGCGCACGGCGGGTCTTGATACACCGGCTCCGTCGGATGGGAGGCAGAGGCGCCTCCCATCAGGGCCGCCGAACGATGGACGCGCCCGGTGACATGGGTCTGCTCCGCGAACAGCCGTCAACTCTCACTGAGGAAGTTCCATCGTGATTCATGCAGGTCAACGGTCCTGGTGTGATGAGTCGTTGGGGTGCTCGCGCAGCTCATCACGGTGATCATTGGGGGGAGATCATCGGTCACCGAGCCACCTGGTGGTGCGTCAGCATCAGCAGGGCCCGCACCAACGCGGTCGCGTGCCGCGGATGCATGCGCACCTCGGTCAGGATCCGGAAGGTCTTCAGGCTCGCGAAGCCGTGCTCGGCCGGCGCCCCCAGGCTGCTGATCAGCCGGTTCGCAACCTTCTTCGGTGAAGACAGGTGCTTGCCGCCGCTCGCCTTGAACCCCGTGATGACCGCCGGCTGCTCTTCGGCCCCCTCGTCCAGACCGACGAACCCCAGGTCGGCCACCGCTGCAAGCTCCAGCTCGCGCAGTCGCGCGCACAGCTTCTCGTAGCGGGCCGCCGTGATCTCGCTGCAGGCGCCGCGGCGGGCCGAGGAAATCCACAAAAGCCGCCCCTTCGCATCGGTCAGGGCGAGAAACAGCAGGCCATGCGCCTTGTGCTTCCTCGAGTAGTTCTTCCGGTTCGCCCGCCCACTGCGCCGCCGGGTGCGGATCAGCGTCCCGTCCAACAAGACCACGCAGCCGCTGTCCTTGGCCACCTTGGCCAGCGCGCGGTCCGGGCGGGGGGAACGTGCGGCCAGCGGGCCGAGCACCTCCAGTACCCAGCGCCGCACTGTGGAGACCGAGACCGCGTTCCCGCCAGCCAGGTCGGCCAGGCGCTCGTCGTTGCGCAGGTGGGCCAGCACGATCAGCGCTATCTGCCCGGCGTCGAGCTTGCGCCACCGGGAGCGGATCTGTCTGCGGTGGGCGCGGATCAGGCCGGCCGCGCGGTTGACGGTCGCGCTGGACAGCGGCAGGCGGACGGAGTAGACAAGGCCGGTGTCGCCCTCGGTGGGGCTGGTGTTCTTGTTCACGCATGGGCCAACACCCGCCGGGGGCGTTTGCGTTGCGGCAGGAATCGGCCGTTGTGGCAGGTCGGCCGCAGGCTACCGGGGCAGGTAGCGTCCGGCGGGGGTGCGGGTGATCCAGCCGCGCTCGGCCGGCTTGCGCAGCTTCCCGCGCACCGGCTCCACCTTCGCCGGCGCCGCATCCAATCCCAGCTCGCGGGCCACGTCCTTGGCCTGCAGCGGGCTGTCGCCGCCCGCGACGATCTCCATGATCTTCTGGTAGTCGGCGGGCAGGTCGTCCGTGCCGGCGCCGGGGCCGTGGTGGGGAATCAGCAGCTGGCCGACGGCTCCGGGCGTGCCGACGGCACGCGGGGGCACCGCGGGCCTGCCACCGGTGGCCTTTTCCAGGGCCTGCTGCCAGGCCGCGGCGCAGGGTGCCTGGCCTCGGCATCCTCCTCCTGGTACTGCTGGTAGACGACCTCGGCGGCCCCGAGCCGGGCCACTTCGGCCTCGGTGTCGGCCAACTGCTTGCGCAGCTGCGCGGCGCGTTCTTCCAGCAGCACCCGGCGCTCTATCAGCCACACCATCAGGTTCTGGGCCATGTCCCCTCCCTTCGTGGGCTCGCCGTCGCGACCCTGCCCGCGCGGTAGGGGCACCAGTGCGCAGCGTGCAGGAGATCCGAGGAAGACGACCCGAAGCGGGCCGACAGATGATCTCCCCCGACGCGATCACGCTCGTGACATGCGCGAGCAGCCCAACCGCCCGTCACACGAGGGCCGTTGACCTGTCGATCCACGATGAAACTTCCTCAGTGCCTTCCCCATGGCGCCGACCTGTCCGTCCACACCCGAGCGCACCGCATGCGGGTCGGGTCAGGGAGGCGACTCCAGGCAGGTGAGAAGCCTGTGCCGGTCGAGGCGCCTCAACTCCACAGGCCAGGCGATGTGCGCCGGGGCAGTGCCGCGAGCACCTCGGCTGCTTCGGGGGGCGTCGAGATGGACCCGCCGTCGAGAATTCCCGGCCTCGCTCTCTTCTCTCATGCGCTCTCTTCGCTGAGGCGGTCGACTGCCCACGGCAGGAGATCCTTGGCCACCGCAAGGCTGAACGGCCTCACCAGCGAACGAAGTTCGGCGCAGGCGGCAGGACCGAGCGTGTTGTAAGGGAGGGCAGCCAGCCTGTCGGTGGTGTGCTCGATCTCGGCCCTGCGCCGCGTACCGTCCTCGGTCAAGGTCAGGTGGGGTCCGTCGTCGAGCCATCCACGCTCATGCAGGTTCTGCACGGCCTGTCCCCACTGCTCCGGCGTCCATGCCCGCGAGTCGCGCAGCACCCCTGCGTCGATGTCGCCTGTGGCGGCGTGCGTGACGAGAGCCTCGAGCCCGCTCAGTCCGGCAGTCAGTAGTGCCGCCACGTGACCGTCGCCACGGAACTCCCGCAGCAGAGTTTGCGCGTGCCAGAGCACGAGGTGGGGTGCGCTCGGCCACGGCAGTGCGGCGTGCGCGGCGAAGAGGGGGCGGCCTTGTGGATGGCGCACGGTCACTTCAGCCGCGGTACGGGCCAATTCCGCTGCGCGGGCCAGCGCCGGTGAGGAGACGTCCGAGCCGAGGATGCGGCGGAGCGTGGTATCGATCCCGGTGAGCCGGGCGGCGGCGAACCGCTGCGGCGTGGCGGCTTCCCATGCCGCGGGTATGGCTCGGCGCACCAGTTGGGGATTGAAGTTGTAGAACGTGGCGATGACCAGATCCGCCGGAGCGGCGCCGAGCGCGGCGGAGCGGGACGCGAAGTACCCCGTCCTGGCGTCCACGCCCAACTCGGCGTACTGGCCTGCGGCTTCGGGCGAGAAGTAGACAGCTCCATGGTAGGGCTCGAGAGTTCTCCAGGTCTGGCGCGCGAGGGCCAGGCTGCCGCGGTCCGTGTTCTGCGTCATGAGGGGCTCTCCGTCCTGTGGCGGATGAAACGCTGCTGTTCATCGAGCACACGACGGCGTGTGGGGCACACCCAGCCGTACCGTCTGGTCGGTACGTTATCGGAGAGCGGCTCCGGCGACTACTGCCCTGCAACCAGTTCTCTCCTGACCGAGGTGCGCATGCATCCGCGGCACGCGACCGCGTTGGTGCGGGCCCTGCTGATGCTGACGCACCACCAGGTGGCTCGGTGACCGATGATCTCCCCCCAATGATCACCGTGATGAGCTGCGCGAGCACCCCAACGACTCATCACACCAGGACCGTTGGCCTGCATGAATCACGATGGAACTTCCTCATTGCGCGCACGGTAATCTCGGCGAGGTGGACGGTCCCGCACCCATCGGTCCGCCGGAAGTTCTCGCGGCGCTCGGCGCCGCCTTCCGGCTGCACGAGCACCCTGATGTCACCTGCCCCGTAGAAGTGTGCGCCGCGTTGGGCGTTCCCCTGGAGCGGACCGTCAAGACCTTGGCGTTCGTCACTCCCGAGGACCACCTTCTGCTGGCGGCAGTGCCCGGTCATGCGCGGCTGCGGTACGGTGCCCTCGCCCGCGCGGTCGGCATCCGGCGCGGGGACCTGTCTCCCGCCGGCACCGAGCGGCTGACCAGGGCGGGGATGCAGCCGGGCGGGGTGTGCCCCGTGTCCGCGGACCGGGCCGCGACGGTCGTGTTCGACGAGACGGTCGGCAGCCTGGGCCTGGTGCACTGCGGCAGCGGTCGGCCCGGCAGCAGCATCGAGATCGAGACGGCGGAGCTGATGGCGGCCGTCCCGACCGCGGCCACGGCACAGATCGCCGGCCTGCCGGTGGACGAACCGGCATGACCGTCCGCGACGCCACACCCGCGGACGCCGACGACATCTACCGTCTGCTGAGCGGGTTCGTCACGAGCTACCGGCCCGACCGGGCGGTCTTCGACGCCGTCACGTTCCCCGGGATCGTCGAAACCGCCGCGGCGGGCAGAGCCGAGTTCCTGGTCGCCGAGCAGGACGCGCGCGTGGTGGGGTACCTCCTCGCGCTGCGCCTTCCGACCCTTTTCGCCGGGGGAACGGTCCTCGAACTGCTGGAACTCACCGTGGACGCGCATGTACGGGGCCGCGGTACGGGCTCGGCGCTGATCCGGGCCGCGCAGACAAGAGCCCGAGAGGCGAAGGACGTCGAGGTCACCGTGCCGACCCGCAGGGCGGCCGCCTTCTATCGGGGGCTGGGATTCCACGAGACCGCGGTCCATCTCAAGTGGTCCACGACCTGATCGCACCCCAGGACACCCAAGGGCCCGGTCACCCAAGGGCCCGGTCACCCCAAAACCCCGTCACCCAAGGGAGCCCCGTCACCCATGGGTCGTCCGCGCAGGGTGCTCCGCGCAGAGCCGCACCTCACGACCGGGCCGTGGACTCACGGTCGGCCGAGCGGGCGACGGCAGCGGGATACGCCCCGCCAGGGGGAAGGCATCGATCATGTCGCCCACCTGGTCGCTTCCGGAACCCACGACGGCGTCTCCGCCGCTGGATCACCGTTCGCCGAACCAGCGGCGCAGCCCTGCGCCTGAGCGGCGGTGACCTTCTCCGCAGACGGGTCCGGCACGCGCCGACCGTCGAGAACAGAATGGGTGAATCGTGAAGCGCACGACAGCGGAACCACGAACGCGGGAGACCTCGCCGGCCGACGGCCGGCGGAGGGGAAGGGTCCGGCGGCTGGCGGCCGTGACGGGGTTCCTCGTGCTGTGCGCACTGCCCACCGCACCGGTGGGATCCGCACAGGCGGATGCGCACACACCGTCCCGACCACCGCTGTTCGTGTCCGACTACGGCAACGACCGGGTGGTGAGACTGCCGGTGAACGGGGGCGGACAGAGCACCGTGCCTCTCGTCGGTGTGGTGCGTCCCACCGGTATGACCTGGGACGCCCACCGCGATCTGTATGTGTCCGACACAGGTAACAACCGGGTGGTGAAGCTGCTCGCGAAGGGCGGGGAGCAGGCCACCGTCCCCACCGTCGGCCTGTCCCGCCCGCTGGGTCTCGCCGTCGACGCCCACGGCAGCCTGTACATCGCCGACAGCTTCAACGACCGTGTCGTGAAGGTGCCCGCCGACGGGAGTGGTCAGACCACCGTCCCCACCACAGGGCTGCTCCATCCCTGGGGTCTGGCGCTGGAGAGCGACGGGGACCTGTACATCTCCGACTTCGTCAACGACCGCGTCGTGAAGGTCGCCGCGGACGGGAGCGGTCAGACCACCGTCCCCACCGTCGGCCTGTCCCAGCCGACCGGGCTGGCGCTGAACACCGCCGGCGACCTGTACGTCTCGGACAGCGGCAACAACCGCGTGGTCAAGGTGTCCGCGGGCAGCGGTGCGCAGAGCACGGTGCCTGTCACCGGTCTGAGCGATCCGCTGGGCCTCGCCCTCGACGGCCGCGGCAGTCTCTACGTGGCCGACGGCTTCAACAACCGGGTGGTACGAGTCCGAGAGGCGGGCGGTGGACAGGCCACGCTTCCCTTCTCCGGCCTCAACACTCCGACCAGTGTCGCGTTCCCGCCGACGAACGGGCGGCCCGGGTGGAAGTGAGTCCCTGCGTGGCGAGGTGACGACCGCCGACGCGCTCGTCCCGGGCCCACGCACCTGGTCATCAAGGTCGGCGCGCGGTGCGGGCCCGGGCCCGCACCGCGCGCCGACCGTTGTACGGATACGGTCTTCCCGGCGACTCCGCGGGACCCCGAAGTCGCAGGACCGGGGCCCCGTCGCGGTCGAGGGAATCAGGGTCCGTCCGGAACGGGGCCACCCACGGGCTGGGGCGGCATGGCGGCACCGTACGGCTCGGGGAGGGCTCCGCCGCGCAGTTCAGGCGCCCTCGCGCCGACCCAGACGACCGCGAGCAGGCAGAGGAGCCCGCCGCTGACCAGCGCGGTCGGTCCCGACGTCCAGCCCGCGACCACACCGCCCCGCAGGCCGCCGAGGTGGGGACCGGCCTGGCCGACGATCTGCTCGGCCGCCGTGACCCGGCCCAGCAGGGCGTCCGGCGTGTGGGTCTGCACGATCGTGCTGCGCGAGATCACGGAGACGGCGTCGGCGGCCCCGGCGACGACCAGGAGCCCGAGCCCGGCCCACGGATCGCGCATCAGGCCGAAGGCCGCGAGCGCCACTCCCCAGATCCCCGCGCCACAGAGCATCACCGGCCCGGGGCGCCCGAGCCGCGTGACCGCGCCGGACAGCGCGGACGCGGCTGTGCCGCCGACGGCGAGCGCGGACATGAACAGACCGAGCGTGTGCGGACTGCCGCCGAATCGCTCGGCGTTGACCAGCGGGAAGAGGCTCGTCGGCATGGAGAGCACCGTGGCGGCCAGGTCGGTGATCAGCGCGCCGCGGACGGCCCGGTGCCCGGCGAGGAAGCGGAGGCCGTCCAGCACCCCGTGCAGCCCGGCCCGCGACGGTTCACCCGCGGGCGGCAGAGCGGGCAGTCCGAAAGCGCCGTAGAAGGCGAGCCCGAAGGACAGGGCGTCGACGAGGTAACAGGTGCCGATACCGGCCCAGCCGAGGAGGACGCCGCCGAGCGCGGGACCGACCAGCATCATGGTCTGACCGGTGACCTGCTGGAGCGCCAGCCCGGCCGCCACCTGGTCCGTCGGCAGCAGCCTCGGCACGAACACGCCCGCCGCGGGACCACCGACCGCCGAGCAGCAGGACTGCGCGGCGACCAGGCCGAGTACGCCCGCGACCGGAACGTGCCCGGTGAAGCCCTGCACCGCGAGCAGCAGGGAGAAGGCCGCCTGGCCGACGGTGGCGAGGAGGAAGATCCGCCGACGGTCGCCGCGGTCCACCCACGCGCCGGCGAACAGGCCGAACACCACCATCGGCAGCGCCTGCGCCAGGCCCACCGCGCCGGTCCAGATCGTGCTCTGGGTCATGTCCCAGACCTGGTACATGACGGTGACCATGGTCATGAAGCTGCCCAGCACGGACACGGTCCGGCCGATCAGCAGCCGCCTGAAGACGGGGGACGTACGCAGGGGCCGGACGTCGATCAGAGTTCGGGCGAGGCGCATGCGGGGACGGCGGGGCGTACGGGGGTGGTTCACGTCGCGGAGGCTAACCGGCACTGTTCGGGCAGGGCGAATCCTTTGTTCTCGCCCTCGCTCTCGGCCGATGCCACCCACCCCGCGAACCACGTCCTGGCGTGCCTGGACCCGACGGGTCCCGTCCTGGCGTGCCTGGACCGGGCGGGTCCCGCGCCGGCACCGGCCCTGCCCCTTATCCGGGCGGAGCCGGCCCTCGCCCGTCGCGATGGCTGGTTCAAGGGTGTCGAGCACGACGAGGACCTGCGGCGAGATCGGCCGCGTCCTCGCCGCACGGCTCGCCTGACACCGGTTCGAAAGCGCGGCCCGGCATGCACGGCAGACGGCGTCCCCGCGCGCCGTGGGCGTGTGCCGCTGACGAACGGGTCGGCGGCACACCTTCCAGGGTCAGTTCGACTGTCGGCGGACCCGCTTCACCTCACGGTCGACGGCCCACGCGTCCGCGACCGGCCCGAGGTGGCAGAGCTTGTCGGGATTGATCACCGAACGGATGGTCTGGATCTGCCCGTCCAGCACATCGAGGGCCAGAGTGTGCAGGACCTTGCCGTCCCGGTCGCGGAAGACCGCGCCGGGCTGGCCGTTGACCTCGTGCGGCTCGAACGTCACGTCGATCCGGGCCATCAGGGGGTACACGGAGGCAAGCAGCCTGGCGACGTGCTCGGCCCCGATGACAGCCCTGGCGAGCTGCGGGGCCTTCCCGCCGCCGTCCCCGACCATCTGAACGTCGGCTGCCAGCAGATTCCGCAGCGCGTCCACATCGCCCTCCTTCAAGGCGTCGAAGAACCGCGTCGCCAACTCCTGACGCTCCTGACGGTCGGCTTCGAACCGCGGTCGCCCGGCCTTCATGTGCCGTCGCGCCCGCACCAGCAACTGCCGACACGCCGCCTCCGAACGCCCCACCGCCGCGGCGACCTCGTCGAACCCGAAGGCGAACACGTCCCGCAGCACGAACACCGACCGCTCCAGCGGGCTGAGCCGTTCCAGCAACAGCAGCGCCGCCATCGACACGGAGTCGGCCAGCTCTGCCGATCGCTCCGGATCCTGATAGGGATCACTCAGCAGCGGCTCGGGCAACCACGGTCCGACGTACTCCTCCCGCCGTACGCGCGCGGAGCGCAGCACGTCGATCGAGATCCGCGTCACCGCGGCGGACAGGAAGGCCTTTGCCGACGCGGGCGGGGTCGTCGAGCGGTCGAAGCGCAGCCAGGTCTCCTGCACCGCGTCCTCGGCCTCACTCACGCTGCCCAGAATCCGGTAGGCGATCGAGAACAGCAGTGGTCGCAGCTCCTCGAACTCCTCGACCTTGTTCACGGTGCATCCCTTTCCCTGTGGCCTTCCCACCAGTCCGTCCCCACCGGCGCGGCCTACTTGAGCACTCATCCGGACCTCCGCGGGTCAGGCCAACGCCCGAGCCGGGACCCCAGGCTCATGCCCGAGCCGAGACTCGCAGCCGGGACCCGGGCCAGTCGTCGACACCGTTCAGTGGAACTGTCCGGGTTCGTAGCTGCCGGCCGGCTGCCGGGTGATGATGTTCAGCCGGTTCACCGCGTTCATGAAGGAGACCAGGAGCACGAGGGCGGTGAGCTGTTCCTCGTCATGGTGCTTCACGGCGCGCGCCCACACTTCGTCACTGACGCCCGTTGCCGCGTCCGCGACCCGGGTCCCCTCTTCCGCCAGTTCGAGTGCGGCGCGCTCGGCCTCGGTGAAGACCGTGGCCTCCCGCCACGCCGCCACCAGGTTCAGCCGCACGGAGCTCTCGCCCGCGGCAGCGGCCTCCTTGGTGTGCATGTCGATGCAGGCGGCGCATCCGTTGATCTGGCTCACGCGCAGCGCCACCAGTTCCTGTGTCGCGGCCGGCAGCGGTGAGTCCTTCAGCGCCTTGCCCGCCGACATGAAGTGCTTGAGGGCCTTACCGGCGGTCGGGCTGGCGAAGTAGTTCAGTCGCGCGTCCATTGTGGGCTCCTCCGCGGTCGTCGGTGGTTACACCCTCTGAGACGAGGTAGCCCGGCTGCCTGTGACATGAGCTGTGACATGAGCTGTGATTCGAGCGCACATGATCTGCGTATGGCGACCCCGGTCCGGCCCGGCTCATCCGGCGCCGTCCTGGTCCGCATCCTGCCTGCGGCTCGCTTCATGTTCGCCTGCCCCTTGGGCGCCGGACTCTCCCGAGCGGGTCGAGCTCCTCTACGGGATGGGGGCAATGAGGTCGGTGCGCCGGGCATAGCTTTCGAGGGGCTCCGCTGATGCCCACCAGGACCTGTAGTAGTCCCGGAAGGAATTGACGGCCTCGGCCGTCTCCAGGCTGTGACCGCTCATGAACGATCCATCCGCGGTCAGGAGCAACAGAACCGCGGAGTCGTCGATGATGGCCATGTTGACCGCATCGACACCACTGTTCGTGATGACTATGCGGGCGTGGTAGTTGGCAATGCCCCGCATCTCCTCGTAGTGCTCGCGCAGCCACTGGCGCATGGCGCTCTGGCCGGGTTCTTGGGCTGGGACGCCGATGATGCGGTGGAACGATGCGCCGGGGTTGCGTCGAGTCCAGTCGACCGCGGTCCTGAAGTACTGCTGTGCGGCCGGGGACTGGAAGCTCTGCGGAGGAGTGTTGCGTACGTAGCTCGTGTAGATGTGGCGCTCGGCCGTACGTACGAGACGAGCGAAGGACAGGAAGAATTCGTCACTGGTGCGGTAGTGCGTGGAAGCCGTAGGGGCCTGCTGATCACGGATCTCGATAGTGACCGACAGCAGGACATAGAGGACCGCGTAGATGAGCGGTATCTGCCACTGCACGTCCCAGCCGAACAGATTTGCGGCGATCGATCCACCGGCCACGAACAGGAGAGCGAGCAGGAGTAGCTTCTGCTCGACGGACTGCAGATTGACCACCCGCCGCACCAGCCCCACCTCCGTCGCGCCTGCGTTCTGCCTCCCGTCAGGCAGATGGCGTGTGCTTCGCAGCGCTGTCTACCCCTCACGAGACGCAGTGACACAGGCGCCTGCTCCTCAGCCGGAGGCTGTCCACGGCGACGGCGAGCATCGGGCTCGGGCAAGGGCCACGTCTGTGGTCGTGTCGGTTGGGCGGCTGGGCGGCTGGACCGACCTTTGCGCCGTGAGGGTTTCGGCGTCTCAACGGGCAGGTCGTTCGGGGATCTTCGGAAGAACCTTCTCGGCGATGCTGAGGAGAGCGCTGTCGGTCGGGAGGGCTCCGGAACTGCTCCACACGGTGATCTCGCAGTAGCCGCCTCGGTCGCTACGGTCCAGGGCCACGGACAGGTTCCTGGCCAGGGGGCCTTCTTCGACTGGGCCGCCGGATCCGCCACTCCCGAGATCGATCTCGAGCCTCATGGTGTGATCCGAGTAGAGGACCGCGGGTCGTCCGAGAACCTTAAGCGTCCTGATGTCCGTCTCGTCCCCGAACTTCATCAGCTTCACGTACTGGTCGGTCGACAGCTTGTTGTAAGTGGCCGAGACATTCACGGTGTACGTGTCGAACCTGACCTCGGCCTCCGGCTGGGCGACCTTCCCATCAGTCAGGGGAGCGGTGTTGTTGGTGCTGGAAACACTGGTCGCGGTCTCTCCAGGGGTTCCGAGGAGCTTGGCCAGGTCTGGCCGGTGGAGCGCCTTGCACAGCTCTTCACCGGTCACAGGCTGAGGCGTGTCCTTGTAGGCCTTCGGGAGCTTCTCGTGTGTCTCGCCCGAACACGAGGCGGGCTGCGGGGTGTTGTCAGCGGTCGGCATGAAGCGTGGGGCCAGCCACAGCGCGGCCGCGAGTGCCCCGAACACGGCCACGGCCGCGACGGCCTGACCCCAGGCGTTGTGTTCCTTCTCCGGAGTGACCGGGCCGGGACGCGGCCGGGTTCCGGCCTGCGTCTGGGGCTGGGTCCGGGGCTGGACGGCAGCATCGACTGCCGCCCTGTCCGCGGAGGCTGTCGGACTCGGGTGCCGGCGTGCGCGCAGGGCCCGGATCACCACATAGACGCGTAGTGCGGTGAACACGAGGAACACCACGCCGAGACCGGCCGCGACCCGATCGTGATCGCGGACGGCGAGATACATGATGCGTACGCCGAGAACAGACCCGACCGCGATGAGCAGGGGCTCGCGGACCCAGAACGGCAGGAGACGGAGGAGGAAACCGAGCATCCGGTGATCTCACCAGAACAAGATCACATTCGCCATGACGGAAGCCACAGTTCCGGGCACGTTCAGGCCTGCCGAAGCAGGAGACGCCAAGCCGCCCGACGGCACACCTGCCCCGACCCCCACCCCCGCCTGCCGGAGACCTACCGATGGCGACACGTGCATGGGGCGGCCGGGGCCCCTGATACAGCCGAGGTCGGCGCCGCGCGCCCGGAGGGGGATCCGGTATACGAACGTACGTGACCGAATACCGCTCTTGACGGTAAGTCAGTCCCACCTTCACCATCCAGGCACCCCATTCACCGTGGAATCCCCGGACACCCCACGCACCCCTCGTGGGAACTCCGCCGGATTCCCTGGAATTCGGAGCCCCCCACATGAAGCTCTCCATTCCTGGGCGTGCCTCGGCGACGGCTGTCGTCGCGGCCGCCGTGCTGCTCACCGGCGGTTCCATAGCCGGGGCGGCCCCCGCCTCCGTGGCAGTGGCCGCCGCGCCCGACCTCCCCGTGGCCAACGTCAAGGCCCACCTGACCCAGCTCCAGTCCATCGCCACCGCCAACGGCGGCAACCGCGCGCACGGCCGCACCGGCTACAAGGCGTCCCTCGACTACGTCAAGGCCAAGCTGGACGCGGCCGGGTTCACCACCACCGTCCAGCAGTTCACCTCCGGCGGCCGCACCGGCTACAACCTGATCGCCGACTGGCCCGGCGGCGACACCGGCCGGGTCGTCATGGCCGGCTCCCACCTGGACAGTGTGACCGCGGGCCCCGGCATCAACGACAACGGCTCCGGTTCGGCGGCCGTGCTCGAGACGGCACTCGCCGTGGCCCGGTCCAACTACCAGCCCACGAAGCACCTCCGGTTCGCCTGGTGGGGCGCGGAGGAGCTGGGCATGGTGGGCTCGCGCTACTACGTCAACAGCCTGACCACCGCGAACCGTTCGAAGATCAACGGCTACCTGAACTTCGACATGATCGGCTCGCCGAACCCGGGGTACTTCGTCTACGACGACGACTCGGCCATCGAGAAGACCTTCAAGACGTACTTCACCGGGATCGGCGTGGCCACGGAGATCGAGACCGAGGGCGACGGACGCTCGGACCACGCGCCCTTCAAGAACGCGGGCATTCCCGTCGGCGGCCTGTTCAGCGGCGCCGACTACATCAAGACGTCCGCCCAGGCCGCCAAGTGGGGTGGCACCGCGGGCAAGGCCTTCGACGCCTGCTACCACTCCTCGTGCGACACGTCGGCGAACATCAACGACACGGCGCTGAACCGGAACGCGGACGCGCTGGCGTACGCGGTGTGGGAGCTGTCGGCGTAGGAACGCTCCGGCCGCAGATCATCCGTGTGGTGGGCCGTCGGTCCCCGCGCGTTGTTCCGCGAGCGCGGGTAGGGGCCGGCGGGCCCTTACCCGCGCTCTGCCGTGCGGGGTCCATCTGCCGTGCGGAACCCGCTGCGTGCTGCCGTGCGGGGTCCGGTGTGCGGTGAGTCAAGCGGCTCGGCCACGCGGACCGACGGCGGTACGGGGTGAGACCGGGCAGCGAGTTCCTCCACGCGGTGACAGGAAACCGAGACGAGCGTGGTGAGCGACGGTGAGTGGCGCGGCAAGGACCGTGAGGCGGCGGACGCGCTGATCCCCAACAAGGACCCCGGGGCGGCCCGCCAGAGCTGGCACGCCGAACGTGTCTGGACTGGGCCCAGCTCAGCGACCTGCCTCTGCCCGGGTGCTGCGAGCGAGAGACGAAAGGCCGCCGGTCGACCTACCGGCATCCCTACCGTTCCGCCTATCGGCATGCAAAAGATGGCCCTCGCGAGTTGGGCGGCGGCCTTCCACGCTCGCGCCGGACAATGTCGGCGCCTGGTGCGCGGCGGGATCCAGCGAGGCAGACCGCGGGGCCCGTTGCCGGTGGGCCTGAGACTATGGAACTAGGGCGAAATCGTCCTCACTGAAAAGCAGTTGACGATGGAGACAACGCGCACCATGAGACTGGCACTGAACGAGGAGTGGACTGTCGGCGCCCGCATCGGGGGCGGCGGCTTCGGCGCCGTGTTCGAGGCAGAGGGCACCGTGGGCGAGAAGGCGGCGGTGAAGCTCGTGCCCAAGGCGCCGGGCGCCGAGCGCGAGATGCTGTTCACCGATCTGGACGGCGTCCGCAACGTGATGCCGGTCCTCGACAGCGGAGAGCACGAAGACCAGTGGGTACTGGTGATGCCCCGCGCCGAGAAGTCCCTGCGCGACCACCTCCAGCAGCATGGCAAGCTGCCCCTCAACGAGACGGTCGCCATCCTGTCCGACGTCGCCGAAGCACTCGCCGACCTCAAGGACCGCGAGATCGTCCACCGCGACCTGAAGCCGGAGAACATTCTGCTGCTCGGTGGCCGCTGGTGCCTCGCCGACTTCGGTATCGCCCGCTATGCCGAAGCCACCACCGCGAAGCGCACCTTCAAGCTCCACGGCACCTTCGCGTACATGGCCCCGGAACGGTGGAACAACCAGCGGGCCACCAGCGCCAGCGACATCTATGCCTTGGGTGTTCTGGCCTTCGAACTCCTGGCGGGCACGCCGCCTTTCACGGGACCGTACGAGCACGACTACCACGACCAGCACCTGCACGGAGCGCTGCCGCCTCTCCCCACCGCTCCGCCCCTCCTGGCGGTGCTGATCGCCGAGTGCCTCTTCCGGGCCCCGCAGGGCCGTCCGGCGGCCGGCAACGTGCTTGCCAGGCTGGGGCAGATTCCTGCGGCCCCGCTCTCCGGAGGGTTGGCCGCGCTCGCGGAGGCCAACCAGGGCGCGGTCGCGCGTCGAGCCGAAGCTGATCGCCGGGCTTCGGCACATGCCACCGAGGCCGACCGCCGCAAGGCCCTGTTCGAGGCTGCCATGGCCTCCTTCTCCTTCATCGCCGAGGCTTTCCTCACTGCTCTCACGACCGCCGCCCCGAGCGGAGAGGTCCGCAAGGGCGACCAGGGAGGGTGGACCGTGCGGATCAACGACGCCCAGCTGACCCTGTCCGGGCCGAGAGAGACCGCCTCCGAGGTCTGGGGCACCACCTCGGCGCCGGCACCGTTCGACGTCATCGCGTCCGCGACCCTCTCCCTGAAGGTCCCCACCAACCATCACGGGTACGACGGCCGTAGCCACTCCCTCTGGTACGCCGACGCACAGACGACAGACCAGTACCAGTGGTTCGAGACCGCCTTCATGGACACCCCGCTGCGTCCAGTCAGGGGAACAACGGAGCCCTTCGCCCTCGACCCCCACCACGAATCGCGCACCGCCGTCAGCCCGACCATCGGCATGCAACAGGTGGCCTGGCCTTTTATTCCCCTCGCCATCGGGGAGTTGGACGAGTTCATCGGCAGGTGGGCTGCCTGGCTCGCTCAAGCGGCGAATGGCCGACTTGCCCACCCCAGCCAGATGCCCGAACGCAATCCCCATGGCTCTTGGAGGCGATGACGACACGGACCTCCTCGCGGTGGTCCGATGGAGGCGCTGTTCGAAGCGGATCTCTAATCGCGGGGGAGTGCCAGCAGCAGTTTCCCGGCGACTGTTTTGGTCTGCTCGTCGGTGTCGTGGTGAGTGCGGTTGCGGAGCGTCTCGGCTGTGTCGGGATGCAGAGGCCAACCCAATGCCAGCATGTGAAGGATCATGCGCCGCGTCTCGCCGTCCGGGTCCTGGGCGGCGCGTGTGGTCACCAGGACCCGCCCTTCTTCCTCTCCGGCCCTGAGCACCCACCAGCGCAGGCAGGAGTGCCTCAGCGCCGGCGCAGGGTCGTGCAGGGCCCGGTCATGGAATGCGGCGCGGACGTCATCGCGGTCGGCCCACCATCGGCCCAGCACGTCGAGTGTGTCGGAACGGGTGTTCTCGTCGCTGTGCGTGGTGGCCGCGCGTACAAGGGCGTCACGGACGTCGCTGCGCAGCGCCCAGTGCTCGCCCCATACCCGCAGTACGACGGCGGCGTGCCAGGAGTCGTTCGGATCGGCAGCGACACGCGTCAGGAACGCCCGCACGGTGTCGTCCTCGGTCCACCGCTCGGCCAGCACTTCAAGTGCGGCTTTGCGGCCCTGATAGTCCCCTTTCCGGGAGTGGCCGGCGATCTCTGTGAGTACTGCACGGGTCTCGGGAGCATCGGGCCAGTCCGTGTCCAGCACCTCGATGACCATGGCCCGCGGGAAGTTGTCGAGCGAATTGACGGCTTCCAGGAGCAGCCTGCGCACGGCGATGCTGGGGGGCCGGTGCTGCGCCAGGGAGCGCAGTGCCTGGGCCCGGGCCCAGTCGTCACGATGATGGGCGGCCGCATCCATCAGGACCTCGCGGACATCGTCGTGGTCCGCCCAGTGTTCCCCGATTATGCGCAGCGCTTCGGTCCGCGGCCGGTCCTCGGTCTCCTCGACAGCCGCTTGCAGCAGGATCTCGCGGGCGCCATCGTCCGGCGGTACCTGGCCAAGGAGCCCCAAGGCGGTGCGACGAACTTCTTCATCTGGGTCGTCGACAGCGCGCCGCGCCACGAGGCTACGGATTTCGTCGTCATGGGAGAAGCGCTCGCTGAGGGTTTCAAGGGCGGTTTTCCGGACCGTCCCGGCCGCGTCAGCGGTGGCGCTGCGCCACAGTGCGTTTCGGCAGAGCCGGTCCGCCGACCATCCCTGAGCCAAAGCCAGTACTGCGGCGCGGCGAACCCGGTCGTCGGGTGCTTCAGAGGCGCGGCGCAGGAGGAGGTCGCGGATGTCCTGGCGGCCGGGCCAGGTTTCGCCCAGAAGCCAAACGGCGGTATGCGACATCGACGGGGCGTCGTCGTCCGAGGCGAGTCGGCTCAGGAAGAGCAGGACGTCTTCATACGCGACACCATTTTCTGCAAGGCCTCGAACGCCGGTAAAGCGGACGTGTTCGCTTTCGTCGTCCGTAGCGCGTTGGGCGACAAAGGACCGGACGTCTGCATCGGCAATGCACTGCTGTGCCATGCCGCGCAAGAAGTCGGCGCGGATGCCCTCATCGGGCGTCGCCACGGCGGCGCTCTTCAGCCGACTGCGTACGCTCTCGTCCTCGGGCCGGTAGGCGGCGAGCCTCATCAGAGCAGAGGACCGGGCCTTCTCACTTGGGTCGTCGGTGCTGCGGGCCGTCAGGAAGGCGGTCAGACCTTCCCACGCGGGCCATTGCTCCACGAGGACCTCTAGTGCAAGGCGACGCACGTAGCTGTCAGTCTCTTCGGAAGCGGTCCGCACCAGGCGGTGACGGACGCTGTCGTTGTTCGGCCACCGCTCGCCCAGTTCCATGAGGAACAGGAGACGGTCGATGCTGTAGTAGCTGCCGTTTGCGAGCGCATTGAGCTCGCCGCGGTCCGGGCGCAGGGCGCAGGCAAGGCTGGCGGGCTCGGTGGTGCTGGCGAACTGGCCGCTGATGCGGTACCAGCGCAAGTAGCGGCTGCGGCCGGTCCAGTGCGGGGTGATGGTGCCCAGGGCGTGCGCTGCTTCGTCGAACAGCCATGGGCCTTTCGACCCGCGCAGGTCCAGGGCGGTGGTGGCGGCGTCGATCGCGGCGTTGCTCTGGTCGGGCAGGAGGGCGATCCTGTTGACTTCGGCCAGAGCCCGCAGGGCGAACGCGACACAACTCGCGTCCTTGGGGTCCGATCGGTGGGTGTGCAGGGCCAGGATACGGTCGATGGCCGCTGCCGCGTCGGAGGGGTTGAGCTGTCCGATGAGCAGGAGCAGGATCTCGTGCCAGGTGGAATCCGGGATGTGGCCGGCAACAACCTGCTCGACGAGTTCTTGCGGCGTCCATTCGCGGTCGTAGGTGTACCGGTGGGTGATGTCCGCCGCTGCCAGGTACTCCAGGAAGGCACGGTGGACGAAGCCGTACACGTCGCCGCCGTAGCAGGAGAGGATGAAGTTGCGTTCGTGTAGCTGGACCCTCAAGGCGCGAGCAGCGGCGGCGGCCTGAAGGGGCGGCAGGCCGTACTGCTTCAGGTAGCCAGAGAACACCCGTTCGAGGTCCGGGCCGTGGATGTGGTTGCCGGCGATGCCACCCTCCCCGTTCTGCATGGCACCGGCCAGCAGCCGCAGCAGTTCCAGGCGCTCTTTGGCTCCGATGATGTCCAGTGCCTCGGCCACGGTTGGGGGCAGAAGTGCCACAAGGTGCTTGGCAGCCTGATCCCAGTGGGACACCAGGACGGTCACCGCGTGTTCATAGACGCCTAGCCGGTGGTGCGGCAGTGGCTGGCGGCGTCCGATGATCGCCAAGATGGTGAGCAGCAGCGGATTTCCCGCCATCTCCTGCAACGGCCGTGACCCTTCGACCGCGGAGGTGATCCGCTGCGTCAGCCGGCTCGCCTCTGACAGGTCGTCCGGGAAAATCTTGCGGTACCAGAGCCGGGCGAACTCGCGGATCTGGCCTTCTTCCAGGTCCTGCAGCATGTAGTGGGAAAAACCCGCCCCGTCCAGCACTGTGCGCTGGTAGCCGATGACGCGTGATGTCACCACGATCCGGGCTAGGGGCCAGCGCGCGGCGAACGCGGCGATGCGCTGGGCGGTCTGCGCGCGCACGTCGCGGTCGAACAACTCGTCCAGGCCATCGAATACCACTAACGCGTGCCCCTCGGCCAAGAGGTGGTCCAGCACACCCTTGGGCAGGGAAAGCCCGAAGTCGCTGTGAAGGTGGGCCAGGAAGTCCTCGAAGGAACGCTGGCGCCAGTGCTGCTCGGCGTATCGGCGCAGTTCCACCACCACCGGCACTCGGCCCGTCAGCGCGCGGAGAGGTCCATCGGAGCCGTCGGAGGTCAGGGTGAGCGCAAGGTATCGGGCCAGTGTGGACTTGCCCGCCCCCGGATCGCCGAGGAGCACCACCCGATGGCGAGAGGGAGCCGCCAGTACCTCCCGGACGTCCTGCGACCGCTGCTGCAGATAGGACTCGCGGACCCGGTAGACCACGTCGCTGTCCATGCCCGGCGGTACGACGTCATCAACCGTCAGCTCCCCGGTGGCGACGAGTCGGCGCACGAGCTCCCGGGGCAGCTCGACCGGGGGCGGGTCTGCTCGTACCGTCGGGGCGATGAACACCTCCTCCAGCTCCACCACTGCAGGCTGGTCGTCCGACAGGGGTGTGAGGACTTCAAGGTCCAGGCGTCCGTATGCCTGCCGCACCCGGGTTGCGTACGCCGCCACCGCCGCTGCGACTTCCTCAGCGGTGGGTGGGGCAGGGGCATGGGGGCCCTGACGGAGCGACTGGCGCCCAAGCTGCCCGGCGTCCGGCCCCACCGGATCCCCAATCTCGGCCCCTGGCCTGTGGCCGGCTCTGCTCGGAGAGTTCTCACGTACTTGCGTTGTCCGTGTGGCGGCGTGGAGCAAGGCCAGCAGCGGTTCCACGTCCGTATGCAGCGCTTTCGCCAGGACCACCAGTGTGGCCTCGGACACCTTATGGCCGTTCAGCGCCTGACTGAGTGTTGTCCGCCCCAACCCGGTCCGTTGCTGAAGTGCACCGATCTGCAGGCCTTGCTGCGTTTTGAGGGTGCGCAGCCGCAGCGCGAGTTTCGCGAGCGGACCCTCATGCACCTCCTCCATGCCTGCTTCTCCGTCTCTCGGGCGACCGTCTTCATTCATCTTTGTTCAGCCCGAACCCCGGTGAACACGAAAACCGCGAAATTCAGCGGAGTCACCGTCGTCGGTTTTCTCGGGAGAAGGCATGAACACCTCACCTATCCACCTGATGCTCCTGGTCCTGCTCATGGCGGTCGTCGCGCTTTTCTGTGCGCTCGTAGGAGCAGCGGCTGGACTACTCGCCCGCCTCGACGGAGCCACCTACGCCACCGTCCTGGTGCACGCAGCCGTGGCATTTGCAGGTAGCGCCACCCTGTCCCTGGCGCTGCTTACCTTCATCGTCACGGTGTTGTGAACCGGCTACTGCAACCCTGCCAAGCCCATCGCGACGGCCGTACCGCGACCTATCTCGGGCCTCCGGCGACGTCGAACCGACCTGGGTCCTCCTCCTGGACCAGCTCGCGTCCAGCCTCGCCCCAGGGGCGTGTGCCGCGCGGTGAGCACCGCTCCGTCCACGACCGCGGCCCTGCGCGGCTGGGGCGGACTTGCCGCCGATCCGACGGGCGACTGGCGTTCTATCGGCTACCGGTCGGTGCCGCGAGCGAGACCGGCGTGGTCAGGGTGGGGAGGCCGCTGACTAACGGCTCGCGGGCCTTCGGGTGACGGTGGGCCAGTTACGCCAAACCGCCGGAGACGGTGCGGCGAGGGCGTCCATGATCGGGACTTCGATCTCGACGGCCGAGGGCCGACGCCCTCGACGTGGCCGTTGCCGTAACACCCGGCACGGCGCCACTGGGTTCCCTGCTCGCCCGTACGGAGCCCGTGCCCGCGAGACCGCCAGGTTGCTGCCGTTGGGTTCCTGTCCGGCGGGAACGGCCGCAGCCGACCGTTCCCGCTCGGCGTCCGTCCGATCGTCCCGCACTGTCCGCACCGAGCCGCAGGCACGGCCCGGTCGCACCATCTCCCGATGGTCCTAAGTGGCCGGCCGATCGACCACCGTGACGGGGTGGCGGACCACCGCGTCGAAGAGGTAGCCCTGGGTGTTGGGGGTGGTGGTGTCGGGCTGGGTACGGCCCGTGGTGTCGGTGGCCCGGGCCAGGAGGGCCGTGGGTCCGGGTGTGGTGGGGCGCCAGTCCAGGGACCAGCGGGACCAAGTGGCGGGGCGGGGGCGGTCGTGGAGATCGGCGCGCCGCCAGGTGGCACCCGCGTCGGTGCTGACCTCGACGCGCCGGATGCCGCCGGCTCCCGACCAGGATCGACCGGTCAGCCGGTGCCGTACCCCCGCGTCGAACGCCGCGCCCGAGCCCGTCTCGAAGGCGCTCTTGAGGGTCTGACGAGTGATCGGGGCGCTGCCCTCGGCCGGGTGGGAGGGCCCGAAGAGCCGGTAGAAGTCGGTGTTCCAGGGCGAGTAGAGCGGCTGGTCGGAGACCTCGATGTCGCCGACCCACTTGATGTTGGATATGCCCACCCAGGACGGGACCAGGACTCGGACCGGGTGGCCGTGGTCGTGCGGGAGCGGCTCGCCGTTCATCTCGTACGCGAGGATCACGTCGTCCAGCGCCTTGGCGACGGGCAGCGGCCGACGGACCCGGCCGAGATTGACCCCGCCGGTCACGTACTCGTCGTCCAGTCCTCGGGGCTGGAGATCCACCGCGTGCCGGGTCAGCCCGGCGAGCCGCAGCACTTGGGACAGCCGCACGCCCCGCCAGCGGGCGGAGCCGATCGCGCCGAGCGTCCAGGCGGTGCCCGTCACGGTGTCGCCCTGCTGGCTGGTGAAGTAGCTCCGGCCGTTGCCCGCGCATTCCACGAACGCGTCGAGTGTCACCGACGGCAGCCGCCGCAGATCGTGGAGGTCGAACTCGACGGCCCGGTCGAGACCCGGCGCGCCGCGCAGTCCGCTTCCCCACACCTTGAGCCGCCAACTGGCCTCGTCCAGGAGGGGGGTCGAGGTGTGGTTGCGGACGAAGAACCGGTCCACGGGCGTGTGGAGTCCCGTACCGCGCAAGGCCGACCAGTTGGTCTCGGCGTTGGTGCCCCGGATCGTGAACAGCTCCGGCGGCAGCGGCTTGACGATGCCGGAACCGGGTGCGGGGGTGTCGGCGTAGGCACGCACGGGCCGGCCCGCCAGGGTGGTCAGCACGCCCGCAGCGGCGGCCAGCCGCAGCATGTCGCGTCGGGACACCCCCTCGGCTCTGGCCTCACCGGCCAGCCATTGGCGCAGGCGGCGTCGATCGTAAGCGGACTCGTCGATAGGCATGGGCCACTGCTCCCTGAGTGATGGCGGGATGACGGGGGACAGAGCGGAGCCCGCGGGACGCCGTACGGATGCAGATGCTGCCGCCGACGGATCCGCGGGAGCGAGCTTCGGCCCGCGCGGAAGGCGATCCGACGATCAGGCGATCCGCTCGGTCAGCGGGTCGAGGGGCGAACGGATCGACCCGTCACCCCATCGGAAGTCGTCAGATCAACGTGTCAACAACAACAGCGGTCGTGCGGCATGAGGCGGCACACGACGGAGGTACGGCTGTTGGCGACCACGGACCGATCGTAGATCCGGGCATGCCGCCGCGTCAGCCGCACGGGCATTCTGCTGCTGCCCGTTCGACTCGTCCCGAGAGACTCGGACATGAGACACGGACAGATGCGGACATGAGAACACGGACATGAGACGCAGCGGGCGCGCGCGGTAACCATGCAGCGGGATGCCGGGGAAGGGACGGAAACGGTCGCCGAGGACGGCTCGGCACCGTCCGCAAGCGCATCACCCATGGTCGGCAGCGGTCGGCACGGCTGGATACCCTGCCCGGATGGCACCGCTGTCGCTCTCCCCGCTCCGTTTCTCCCCCGAAGAGATCGCCGAGGTGGTCGGCCTCTACGCGAGCAACCCGGAGTACTGCCGGGCCGCCGGCGAGTACGACCCTGAGCGCGTTCCGGCCGACAGGGTCGAGGCCGATCTGCGGGAGGAAGCCGACACCGAGGGCTGTGAGGTCCTGCTGGCCCGCGACGAGCAGGACCGGATCGTCGGTCTGCTGTGCCTGCTCGACCGTCACCCCACAGACGGATATCCGTGGATCGGGCTCCTGCTGGTGCACGGGAGTCTTCGTCGCCGGAGTCTCGGCCGCCGGCTGGCCGCACTCGTCGAGGAACGGTTCCGCCACGAGGGCCGGGACGGCCTCCGCCTGGCCGTTCTGGAGAACAACCCGGCCGCCCTGGCCTTCTGGAGTTCTCTCGGCTGGCAGGAGATCGACCGCCGAACGGAGCGCCAGTACGGCCGCCCCTGCATCGTCATGCACAAGCGACTGGCCTGAGGGCTGAGCCGTCCATGTCCATGTCCATGTCCATGTCCATGTCCATGTCCATGTCCATGTCCATGTCCATGTCCAAGTCCATGTCCAAGTCCATGGCGATGTCGAGGACGGCCCGGCCCCGCCTGTGACCGACAGCCCGCCACCGGCGGAGTCTCAGGGCCGCAGTCCCGCCTGCCTCAGCGTGACCATGGACAGGTCGGCGATGACCTGCTGGTCGCCACGGCGCCACGCATCGGCGAGGCCACCCGGCGGGACGGGGACCGCGACGAGATCGCGCTGCTTTCCGGTGAGGGCGCGCAGGGCGAGGAGGTCGGTGCCACCGGGGGCGTCGAGGAGGCGTCGGGTGGTGGAGCTGCGCCGGATCCAGCGCACACGCGGGGGCAGCCACAACACCAGAACGAAGGCCACCGAAAGGGCGACCAGGGCCAGTGCGGTCAGCGTGGCCACACGGCCCACCAGATGCTCCAGCGACTGTCCGGCGTCGGAGAGATCGGTGGCCGCGCCGGCGGCGGACTGGAGGGGTTTCTTCAGGGAGTCCCCGACGAACGGCACTTTCGACGCCGCGTTGCCGGCGTCGTCGAGGCCGTCGGAGAGGCTGTCGCCCGCGCTCTGGGCCTTCCGCCCCGGCTCGGCCAGCAGCATGATCGCGTCGTGGACGACCAGGGCGAACTTCACCACGGCCGCGATCACGGCCACCGCGATCAGATCGGCGACCACCTGACGGGTCCGACGCGCTGGGGTCTGGGCGTAAAGGCGCATGGGCGTGCTCCTGTTCCGGCGATGCCTTGAAGCGTGGCCGGCGCCAGCCAGGTGCGGTGTGGCGGTCGTGATGGCGAGGCTCGGCCGGTCGCTTGCGTCGTTGGGACTCCAGTTGGATTTCGAGGTACGGGTGTCCCCGGCTCGTGAATCGAAGCGGTCGAGCGGTGTTGTGCCGGATGCCGAGAGGTGGTGATCGGGTCGGTCGGACGACTCTCCGGGCAATGGTGACATTCCGTCAGGGTGAGTTCCCGTCTTTCGGGAAGGTCGTGCACGAGGACGGCGTGCCGACCCCACGAGACCTTCCGGCCGACGGCGCCCAGAGAAGCGAACCGCCGTCACGCGCCGCCACCTGTTCCGCGAACGTCCGGCGTGGCCACTGACCTCGACCTGAGAACAAGGGACGCACGCGCGGGCGGACGACCGTCCTTCCTCACCCGACGCGCCCGACGGGCAGGTCGAGCCGCTCCTTCTTCGCCCGACGGGTAGGTCGTGCCGCTCCTGCCTCGCCGACGGGCAGGTCGTGCCGCCCTGCCGGAGCCCGTGGCGGTACGGGCCCGGTCGTCGCGAGTCGTGGCGTGCGTGCCGCGCCGGTCAGTGCCCGGCCGCTCGGGCCAGGGCCCTTGAGGCCTCGGAGGCCAGGGTGGCGACCAACTCCTCCGCGCCTGGCACGTCGGTGACGAGGTCGACGGCTTCGCTCGCCCAGACCGGCAGCGGGGGCACATCGACGCGTGCCACATCGGCCTGATAGGCCAGGCGGGCCGCCGCGGGGTCCGCCGCGAGCTCGGCTTCCCGGTCCCTCCACCGGTCGAGCCAGGGATGGCCCAGTGTGCGGGCCGAGTACTTCGACGGCCATCGGGAGCTTCGGGCGATGTCGAGGATGCGGTTGCGCTCGGTGTCCTGCCCGCGCCCCTCGACGAGCGCCTCGGCAGTCGACGGATCGACGAGGGCCTCGGCCGTGGCCTGGAAGCGGGTGCCGATGACTGCCCCGGCGGCGCCCAGAGCGAGGGCGGCGGCCACGCCCCGGCCGTCCGCGATCCCACCGGCCGCCAGCACTGGTACCGGCTCCGCCAGGTCCACCACCACCGGGACGAAGGGCAGTGTGGATCGTCCGTGCCGGGCGCCGTGCCCGCCGCTCTCGGTGCCCTGCGCCACGATGACGTCGGCGTCCAGGTCCACCGCGTGCCTGGCTTCCTCCAGATCGGTGACCTGAATGATCACGGCCGCGCCGGCCTGATGGACCCGTTCGACGAACGGGCTCGGGTCTCCGAAGGAGAACATCACGGCTACGGGGCCGTGTTCCAAGGTCCGCTCGATCGCCTCCAGGTCGGTCGCCCAGGTCTGGAACCCGACGCCCCATGGCTTCCCGGCCCTCGCCACGATCGGCAGCTCGCGCGCCAACCAGTCCGGGTCGCCGCCTCCGGCGCCCAGCAGGCCGAGCCCGCCACCGCGCGAGACGGCCGCCGCCAGTTCGCCGCCGGCCGACCCTCCCATCGGCGCCAGGGCGATCGGGTGCCGGACTCCGAACATCTTCGTGAACGCGGTCGACAGTGGCATGACCGCAATCATCGCCCAGGACGACGACACGGCGGGCGCCTTGGACGAGGTCCATGGCACCGCCCATGCCCTTGACCATCCTGCCGGGAATCAGGGCGGGCAGGCCGATGCCGAGGTCGGGTCGTGGACCTTGTTCATGTGTGATTCGTCCCTCTTCAGTTGGTGCCGCCGGGCAGGACGGTGGACCAGCCGCCGTCGACGACGAGGTTGGCGCCGGTGATGTACGCGGCCTCGTCCGAGGCGAGGAAGACGGCCGCGTTGACCACGTCGTCCGGAACACCCAGCCGTCCGAGCGGGATGTGGCGGGCGACCGCGCGCATCGGGTGGTCGCCGGCGAGGAGGTTGGTGCGCGAGCCGTCGGTGTCGATCATTCCGGGGCTGACGCAGTTGGCGCGGATTCCGTACGGGGCTCCCTCCGCGGCGAGTTGGCGGGTGAGGGCGATCACGCCGCCCTTGGAGGCCGAGTGCGCGGTGCGACGATTGGTGAGGGAGCCGGTCAGCCCGGCGGTCGAGCCGACGGTGAGGACGCAGCCGCGGCTGCGGACGAGATGCGGCCAGGCGATGTGGACGCTCAGCCACACCGAGTCCAGCTCGGCGCGCATCGTGAACGCGAAGTCCTCGTACGACTGGCTGTCGATGGCCCCGAAGCGGACGGCGCCCGCGTTCGCGTAGACGATGTCGATGCCGCCGAACGCGTCCACGGCCTCCTCGGCCCAGAACCGGACGGAGCCCTCGTCGGTGACGTCGAGGGGGCCGGGGACGAGGGCCGTGCCGCCTTCGCGGGCGATGAGCCGCTGGGTCTCGAGGGCCTCCTCGTGCAGCAGATCGCCGCCCACCACGAGCGCGCCCTCGGCCGCGAACCGCAGGGCCGCCGCCCGGCCCTGGCCTCGGGCGATGCCGGATATCAGGGCCACCCTGCCGTCGAGCCGCTTCATGCCTTCCCCTCGGGACGCAGGGCGTCGGACACGGACTTGACGCCGCCGTGCGCGGTCAGACCGCCGTCCACGGGGATCTCCGCACCGGTGATGAAGGACGACTCGTCCGACAGCAGGAAGGCGACCAGATGAGCGATCTCGGCGACGGTTCCGGTTCGGCCCAGTGGGGTCTCGCGGATGTTGGCCTCGCGGAAGGCCGGAGCGGCGGAGGCGGTCATCTCGGTCTCGATGTAGCCGGGGTGGATCGTGTTGACGCGGATGCCGAGCGGACCGAGTTCCAGGGCCGCGGTCTTCGACAGCCCCCGTAGCGCCCATTTGCTGGTCGTGTAGGCGACCGGGTAGTGCGCCGTCAGTGCCGCGGAGGAGCCGATGTTCACGATGGAGGCGCCGGGCCGCATCAGCGGGGTGAGGTGCTGGATGCCGAGCAGCGGGCCGGTGACGTTGACCGCGTGGACGCGTGCCATGTCCTCGGGGCGCACGTCGCCGAGGCGGGCGCGCCAGGTGATGCCGGCGTTGTTCACCAGACCGTGCACCTGCCCGTACGCCGCGCGGAGTTCGGACGCCAGGTCGGCCCAGCCCTTGTCGTCGGTGACGTCGAGGCGGCGGCAGCCTTCGGCGGGTTCGACGTCGGTGGCGATGACACGGGCGCCCTCGCGGGTGAGTGTCTCGGCCGCGGCGGCGCCCTGACCACGGGCCGCGCCGGTGACCACGACGACCTTGCCCAGGAGCCGCTTCGGCGACGGGGCGTTCACGGGCGCTCCCGTGTGCGGCGCCTGCCGGCCGGCAGCGGTACGGGGTCGACACCCGCGACGACGGTGTTGGTGAGCGTGCCGAGGCCTTCGACGGTGAGGCTGACGGTGTCACCGGGCTTGAGGGGCGGCGGGGTCCGCTCGCCGCGCAGGCCCCACAGCTCGGCGAGACAGCCGCCGTTGCCGCAGGTGCCCGATCCGAGGACGTCACCGGGTACGACGCGGGTGCCGCGGGAGGCGTAGGCGGTCATCTCCTCGAAGGTCCAGCTCATGTTGGACAGCAGGTCCTCGCCGACCGTCTCGCCGTTGATCTCGGCGGTGAGCGCCAGCCGCAGGAATCCTTCGGAGTCGCGGCAGGGGTCCAGTTCGTCGGCGGTGACGAGGTAGGGGCCGAGGGTGGTTGCGGTGTCCTTGCCCTTGCAGGGGCCGAGTCCCACCTTCATCTCCGCGGACTGGAGATCGCGTGCGGACCAGTCGTTGAAGACGGTGTAGCCGACGATGTGGTCGCGGGCCCGCTCGGGGGTGAGGTCGCGGCCCTCGAGGCCGATGACGGCGCCCACCTCGAGCTCGAAGTCGAGCACCGCCGACCCGGGAGGTACGGGGACGGCGTCGTCGGGTCCGTACACGGCGTGCGGGTTGGTGAAGTAGAACGTCGGCGCCGCGTACCACTGCTCGGGTACGCCGGAGACACCGTCCACGGCACGGCGTACGCCCTCGACGTGCTCCTCGAAGGTGACGAAGTCGCGTATCGAGGTGGGGTGCAGGGGAGGCAGCAACCGCACTTGGGAGACATGGGGGCCGGGTGGCACGTCCAGTGCCGCCGCGCCGGCGTCCAGCAGTCCGGGCAGCCCGTTCGTCTCCGCGAGCAGGGCGGCGAGCGATGTCACGCCGGGCAGGGGGAAGAGTGTGCCGTCCTCTTCGACGACGGCCACGCGGCGGCGCTGTCGGTGCTCGTAAGCGGCGAAACGCATGGTGGGGCTCCTGATGGGGGGGGGAAGGGCGGCGGAAGGGGTACGCGGTTCCGCCCGCCGGGGACGCGGCAGCGGGGCAAGGGTGGCGCCACAGCTGCCACGTCCCCGGTGTGGAGGCGCCGGATCAGACCGGCGGGGCTTTGAAGACGCCTCGGTCGGGATCGTTGAAGGATTCCTTGGCGATCAGTTCGTTCATGGGGTTGGCGGTGCCCCACTGGTCGGTGACCTCGGGCTTGGAGAAGTCGTAGACGTGCGGGTGCCAGGTGTCCTCGTCCAGGAGCTCCAGCTCGGTGGTGTACTCGACGGTGTTGCCGTGCGGGTCGAGGAAGTAGGTGAAGGTGTTGTCCCCGGCCATGTGCCGGCCGGGCCCCCAGACCTTGCGGAAGCCCGCCCGCAGGACGCGTCCGGAGCCGCGCATGTACTCGTCGATGCCGCGCATCTCGAACGAGATGTGGTGCAGGGAGGTGTGCGGGCCCTTGGCGAGCGCCATGGAGTGGTGCTGGTCGGAGATCCGCATGAAGTGCATGACCTCGCCCATGTGCGGCGAGCTGAGCGTGTCGGAGAGCCGGAACCCGAGGTGGGTCTCGTACCAGGCACGGGTGCGGTCGAGGTCGGGGGAGTTGAGGACGACGTGGGAGAGCTTGACCGGGATGGCCTCCTTCTCCTCGATCCTGCGGTGCCGGCGGACCGCGACGTCGGCGGAGACCTCGATGGTGCGGCCGTCGACGTCGAAGAAGCGGAAACCGTAGCCGCCGCCCGGGGTGTCGACCTTGCCCGGCCGCGAGATCAACTGCACGCCTCCGGCCGGCAGTCGCTCGGCGAGGGTGTCCACGTCGGCCGGGGAGGCGGCGCCGTACGACACCAGGTCCAGGCGCTTCTCCTCGGCCTTGCGCAGCCGGACGACGTACTGCTCGGGGGAGCCCTCGGCCGCCAGGAAGGAGATCCCGGAGTCCTCGGCGACCTTCGTCAGACCCCAGACACCGGCGTAGAAGTCGAGCTGCTTGTCGTAGTCCGGCACGGCGAGGTCGACGTGCCGCAGATGGGTGAGCAGACGTGCGCTCATGGATTCCTCCTCAGGCGAGGGTGATGTCGAACAGGGCGGCGGCGTTCCTGCCGCGTACGGCGTCGAGGGCGGCCTCGGTCAGACCGGCGGCGCGCAACGCGCCCAAGGGGTCCTCGGTGCCCATGTCGAAGGGGAAGTCGGAACCGAGCAGCACCCGTTCGGCCCCCGCCGTCCGGACCAACTCCCGCAGCACGTGCGGGTCGTGGACGAGAGTGTCGAAGTAGAGGCGCTCGAGGTAACTGCTGGGCGGGTGTACGCAGCCGGCGCCGGCGTCGGAGCGGGCGGACCAGGCGTGGTCGGAGCGCCCGATGTGGGTGGGCAGGTACCCGCCGCCGTGCGCGGCCACGATCGTGAGGCCGGGGTGCCGGTCCAGCACGCCCGAGAAGATGAGATGGGACAGCGCGACGGCGTTCTCGGTGGGCTGGCCGACCGTGTTGGACAGGTACCAGCGGTCCAGGCGCTCGTCGAGTGTGCACCCGAAGGGATGCAGGAAGAGGATCGATCCCGTCTCCTCGGCCCGGGACCAGAAGGGCTCGTAGGCGGGGTCGGAGAGCTCCCGGCCGGGTGCGTGGCTGGAGATCTCCACGCCGGACAGCCCCTGTTCCAGGGCGTGTTCGAGAGCGCGGACCATGTGGCCCGGATGCTGGAGCGGCACGAGGCCCAGGCCGCGCAGCCGGTCGGGGGCGCCCGCGCAGTGAGCGGCCGTCGCCTCGTTGGCGAGCCGGTAGACCTTCTCGGCCGTCTCCTCGTCCGCCCAGTAGTGATAGTGCGAGGGGGAAGGACTGACCACCTGCACGTCCACGCCCTGCGCGTCCATCGTGGCCAGGCGCACGGCGACGTCGGTCAGCCTCGGGAGGCGCTCGCGAACCATCGGTCCGCTGACCGCCAGGGCGGCGGCGCCGTTGCGGCGTGCGTCCAGGTCCTTCGCCTCGGCGTGACCGGGCAGGCCCGCCACGAACGCCTCGATCTCGGGCAGCAGGACGTGGGCGTGCACGTCGATCGTCGGGTACGTCACGGCAGCTCCCTGAGCATCGTCATGGTGCGGCGCATCAGGCCGGGCACGTCCGCGTCGCGTACGCCGTCGAGCTGCCACTGCCCGAGCTGCACCGACGCCTCCACCACCGGACGCACGCGGGGGATGCGGCGGTCGTAGTACGCCTGGAACAGCGCGTCGTCCCACGTCGCGGATCCGGTCCCCAGCAACTGCGCGAGCACCCAGGCGTCCTCCAGGGACAGGGCGGCGCCCTGCGCGAGGGTGGGCGGGCAACAGTGGGCGGCGTCGCCGACGAGGACCACACGGCCGCGGTGCCAGGAGCCTTCGACCAGCATCCGGTCGAACCAGGTGTAGTTGACGTTCGCCGGGTCGGTGATGTGCGCGGTGATCTCCGGCCAGGCGCCGCCGTAGGCGGAGGTCAGGCGGCGCATCTCGTCGGCGTACGACCGCGGCGGTATCGAGGCTCGGTCGCGGTTGGCCTCAACGACATACGCGTACAGCGTCTCGTCGCTCGTGGGGCAGTACCCGGCGATGTAGGCCGGGCCGCCGTAGGCGAGGTCGGTGCGCGTCACGCCGGTGGGACGCGGAGCGGCGACGCGCCAGATGGCCATGCCGGTGGGTTCGGGCTTGGCGGTGATGCCGATCGCGGCACGGGTCGCCGAGCCGAGACCGTCCGCGGCGATCACCAGGTCGTAGCGGCTCTCGTCGCCGTCACCGAAGCGGACGAGGACCCCGTCCTGGTCCTGGTCCACGATGTGGGCGGTGGTGCCCAGACGGACGGACGCGCCGCTCGCGCGCACGGCGTCGATCAGGATCTGTTGGAGCCTCGGGCGCTGCATGCCGAGGGTGGCGGGCAGATCGTCGCCTCCGGTGCGCAGATCGGCCTGGGTGTGCAGGACGGTGCCGTCGGGTGCGGTGATGCCGACCGAGCCGAAGCCGAAGCCCGCTGCCTCCACCTGCTCCCAGACACCCAGTTCGCGCAGCACGCGCAGGGCGTTGCCCTGCAGGGTGATACCGGAGCCGGCGGTGGCGTTCCAGTCGTCCCTCGCCTCGACGAGGTCGACGGCGAGTCCGGCGCGGCGCAGCAGGATCGTCACGGCGTTACCGGCCGCGCCGCCGCCGATCACCAGGACCGTGCGGGGTGTGGTCATGGGGAACTCCTTTGTTCCGCTGGTTACTTGACGGCGATCGGGTTGACGGGGGAGCCGACCGCGCCGGTGATGGGCAGGGGTGCGGCGGTGAGCCAGAACGCGTACGCGCCGTCGGCGGCGCAGTCGTCGGCGAGCGCCTCCAGGTCCCACATCTCGCCGATGAGCAGGCCGATATGAGGGATGGCGACCTGGTGCAGCGGCTGGAAGGCGTGCTCGAACTCGTTCGGCCGTACCTCGAACCCCCAGGTGTCGGTGGCGATCGCGGCGATCTCGGTGCCGTGCAGCCACCCGGCGGTGGTGAAGGACAGGCCGGGTGCCGGGCCGCCGGCGTACTCGCCCCAGCCGCCGCGGCGGACCCGGGCGAGCTGGCCGGTGCGCACCAGGACGATGTCCCCGCGTCCCACCGCCACGCCGTGGGCCTCGGCGGTGGCCCTCAGATGGTCCTCGGTGATCGCGAAACCGTCCGGTAGTTCGCCGTCGGTACCGATCACCCGGCCGACGTCCAGCAGGACGCCCCTCCCCGCCACCTGCGAGGCCATGTGCTCGATGCCGGTGACCAGGTCGCCGTCGGAGGTGACCACCCGCTCGGCCGGGCGGCCGTTCCACGCCTTGCCGTGGTCGAAGATGTGGCCGAGGCCGTCCCACTGGGTCGAGCACTGGAGCGGCATGGCGATCACGTCATCGGCGCCGCCGATGCCGTGGGGGAGCCCCTGGTTGCCGAGCGCGGCGTCGGTGCCGGTGTCGAGCATGGTGTGCACCGGGTTCGTACGGCGCCGCCAGCCCTTCTGGGGGCCGTCGATGTCGAACCGCTGGGAGAGGGAGAAGCTGACGCCCCGGCGGATGAGCTCGGCGCCCTCGCGCCGCTTGGCCTCGTCGAGGAGGTTGAGCGTGCCGAGCCGGTCGTCCTCGCCCCAGCGGCCCCAGTTGGAGCACGCCTTCGCCGCGCGGGCGATCGAGGCTTCCGGGTCCCTCGGGTCGATGGTCATGACGTCTCCGCCACGCAGCGGGTGCGCTGGGCACCGAGTCCGGTGATCGCGGCGTCCATGACGTCGCCGTCGCGCAGCAGGCGTCCCCAGTGCATGCCGTTGCCGGCGGGCGAGCCGGTGAGCACCAGGTCGCCGGGCAGCAGGCGGGCACTCTGCGAGGCGTACGCGACCATGCGGGCGACGCCGAAGAGCATGTCCTTGGTGGATTCGTCCTGCATCGTCTCGCCATTCAGCTTCAGAGTCAGCCGCAGGTCACCTGTGTCGGCGATCGACGCTGTGGGCACGATCCACGGGCCGAGCGGGGTGAAACCGGGCGCGTTCTTGCTGCGCAGCCAGTCGGTGCCGATCTGCGGCATGTCCCGGCGGAAGACCGTGGCGCGGTCGGTGAGGTCGTTGGCGATGGTGTAGCCGGCGACGTGGTCCAGTGCCTCGTCGACGGACACCCGGTGTGCCGGACGGCCGATCACGACCGCCAACTCCAGCTCCCAGTCCGGCTTTTCGGCCCAGGCAGGGAGCACGACGTCGTCGTAGGGCCCGGTGACGGCGCTCGGCAGGCCGATGAAGACGTAGGGCAGGTCATCGGCGGCCCGCCGGTCCATGATCTCCGCGGCTTCGGCACGCCGCTCCGCCTCGGGCCGCTCGTCGGCAGGGTCGCGGTGCGCGACATGGAGGTCGATGACATGCTGCCGGTAGTTGGCGCCGGACTGGAACACCTGGCGAGGCTCGACCGGTGCGTGCACCCGGAAGTCCGTCAGTGGCGTCCGCTCCCGACCGCCGTCTTCGGCCAGTGCCGTCAGCCGCGACAGCGCCGTGTCCCAGTCATCGAGGAGACCGCGGACGGTCAGGTGTTCGTCGCCGAAGGCGGCCCGGAGGTCGAGTACGTGGGCGTCCGCCGTGACGAGGGCGGGGAAGGCGGGCCCGTCCTGGGCCGAGAGGGTGGCGAGGGCGAAGGGTCCGGCGAAGAGTGCGGACGCGGCTTCAGGTTTCACGGACATGTCCTCCTGATTGCGGTGTGACTAATCTGGACCCGCCACCCGTGATCAGGGAAATAGATTCTTTGGATGATTGGCATCCATGGCGTTTATTCCTCCCTGGTCAGCGCCGTACCGCAAGGGGAAAGTCCGTGAATCTGGCCCGCCTCGACCTCAACCTCGTCGTCGCCCTGCGCGCCCTGCTGGAAGAGCGCAACGTCACCCGCGCCGGGCAGCGCATCGGCCTCAGCCAACCCGCGATGAGCGCGGCCCTTGCCCGGCTGCGCCGCCACTTCGACGACGACCTCCTCGCCCGCGTCGGCGGCCACTACGAACTCACCGCCCTCGGCCAGGTCCTCATGGACCGCACCTCCACCGCCTACGACGTGCTGGAACGCCTCTTCGCCAGCCAGGCCGACTTCGACCCGGCCAAGGAGAGCCGCGAGTTCAAGCTGGTGGCGTCCGACTACGCCGTCGCCGTCTTCGGCACCGAACTGGCCCGCGTCGTACACGAGGAGGCTCCCGGCATCCGGCTGCGCTTCACCCAGACTCCGCCCTCCGTGACCGACGACACCTCCACCCTGCTCAGCGCCACGGACGGCCTGCTCATGCCGCACGGGGTCGTCAGCGACTTCCCCGCCACCGAGCTCTTCGAGGACCGCTGGGTCTTCCTCGTCGCGGACGACCACCCGAGCGTCGAGACCCGGCTCACCCGGAACGATCTCGCCCGGCTGCCGTGGGTCACCTACCAGCGCACCTACGACGCCCCGGCCGTGCGCCAGCTCGGCATGCTCGGCGTCGAGCCACGTGTGGAAGTCTCCGTCGACAGCTTCCAGCTGCTGCCCCTGCTGGTGGCGGGCACCCGGCGCATCGCGCTCGTCCAGGCCCGACTCGCCCGGCTCATGGCACCGATCGCCGCCGTCCGCGTGCTGGAGCCGCCCTACGAGGCGGTGCCCCTGCGGGAGGCGCTCTGGTGGCACCCGGTGCACACCCACGACGCGGCCCACATCTGGCTGCGGGAAACGGCCGCCCGCGTCGGCAGGCGCATGGCCGACGTTCCCGAGTGACGGGCGGGAAGGGACGCGCTCCGGGGCGCCCGCGTGCGCCGCTCCGGTCGGTGCGGTCGACGGGGTTGGTGCGGTCGGCGGCGTTGGTCCGATGGGCGCGGTTGGTCCGGTGGGCGCGGTCGGCGCGCCACCAAGGAACCATCCACGGCCTGGATCACCGTCATCCGAAACGTGAATCGCGCCAGGGGTGGGCAGGCCGGACCCCAGGAACGCATAGTCGTGGCACGTCACGCGCCCCTGCGCCGGGGTCCCCCTCCCGCGGCTGGACCCGTTCGCTCCGTGGCGCCGCCTTCCCGCCTCATGCCCTGGAGTGCCGTCATGCTTGCTTCCGCTGCCCTGCCCGCCCACGGACGCGGTGATCTTCCGGCTGCCGAGGGCGGGCTGCCGGCCGCCCTGCTGATGGCCGGCAGCTGTCTGCCTGTCCTCGGCGCGGTCCTGATCGCTCCCGTTCTGCCGCGTATGCAGGACTACTTCGAAGGCGTTCCCGGTGAGGCGGTGCTGGTCCCGCTCGTGCTGACCGTCCCGGCGCTGTCGCTCTTCCTGCTCGCCCCGTTCGCGGGTGCCGTCGTCGACCGGCTCGGCCGCAAACGCCTGTTGGTGGCGGCCACCGTGCTGTACGCCGTGTTCGGGATGGCGCCGCTGTGGCTGGACTCGCTGTACGGCATCGTCGGAAGCCGCGTGCTCGTGGGTGTCGCCGAGGCAGCCGTCATGACCTGCTGCACCACTCTGATCGGCGACTACTACACCGGCAGGGTCCGTGACCGGTACCTGGCCCTGCAGACGATGTGCGCGTCGGCCTCCGCCACTGTCTTCTTCGTGCTCGGTGGCGCTTTGGGCGCGGCCGGTTGGCGGGCGCCCTTCTGGCTGTACGCGGTGGGCCTTCTGCTCGCCCCGGCGATGGCCCGGGTGCTGCCGTCTCCCCACCCCGCCGTCGAGCGCGCGGCGGGAGAGCAGGAGGCCGCGGCGGAGCGGCGTCCCTTCCCCGTACGACGTATGGCGGGCCTCTGTCTCCTCACGGTGATCGGTGCCGTCGTCTTCTACACCGTGCCCGTCGAAATGGCCTACCTCCTGGACGACTTGGGCGTGGAGTCAACCGGTGCGATCGGCGCGATCACCGCGACCGCCAGCGCCGCCACCGTGCTCGGTTCCGTTGTCTTCACCCGGCTCACCGACGGGCCACGACGCAGGCTGCCCGCCCTCTTCCTGCTGTGCGCCGCCGGCTTCCTCGTCATGGGGACCGCCGATACTCTTCCCCTGCTGATCGCCGGGGCCGTGCTGAACTGCGTGGGTACGGGGCTGCTCCTGCCGTCGCTGCTGACGCTGGCGATGTCCCGGCTCGACTTCGCCGACCGGGGACGCGGCACCGGACTGTGGACGGCGGCGTTCTTCCTCGGAGAGTTCCTCTGCCCGCTGGTCCTCCTCGCCGGAAAGGGCGCCGTGGGCGACCTGGCCTCGGCCGTCGGACTGCTCGGCATGGTCGCCCTGCTGGTCTCGGCCGCGCTCGTCCCCCTCACCCGGCGTGCCCCGAAGACGGTGCCGCGTCATGCTCCGGGACCGTCCTGACGGACCCGGGCGCACGCCCGGCGGTCAGAGGCTGGTGAACAAGTCGTCCAGCGGGGCGGGCACCTGGTCGGGATCGAGAGCCTCGACGAGGACGCGGCCGTAGTGGATCTTGCGTCCCTTCTTCGTGCCGAAGAAGCGGCGCAACTGCTGCTCAGAGGTGCGGCCCCGCTGCGCGGGCTGGCGCAGGAAGGTCCGCAGGGCGCGCACGTCGCCCTCCGCCCGGACGAGCTCCGTCACCCGGGTCACGCCCAGCGCGCGGATGAGCTCGTCCTCGAGATCCGCAGCGCAGACGAAGAACTCCTGCGGCGCCGCACTCGTCTGCTCCAGGGCGCGGGCGTAGTAGGGGCGCTCCCTCTCGTCGCACAGGCCCGTGAGGCGAAGGCCCAGGCCGGACGGCCCGAGGAGGCGGGCGTAGCGCCCGACGCTCATCGCACCGCCCATCGGAAGGACGCAGACCCCTTCGGCGGCCAGGTCCCGTCCGCGACGGTCGGCCAGTGCGTCGACCGCCGCGGCGTCGCTCGGCCCTTCGAGCAGGACAGCTGCCCGGACGGACAGGCGCGCGGCCAGCTCGCGCGCGGGGTCACCGGGGCCACCGGCGGCCCACGCGGTGACCGCTTCCCGGAACGAACCCATGTCAGCCACGAGACGAGTCTGCGCCCTCGCCGGCCGTCGCGGTAGGGGATTTCGTCGGCGAGCAGGGCGTCCAGCGGGCCCGCACGGCGTTCGGTAGGGCGCCGTCACCAGAGCGCCGATCGCCCGCAGACCGACTTGCCCGGCCGGCCACGGAGCGCGCTCGGCCTCGAAATCCTCGACGCGGACAACGGGCGGGACCGGCCACCTTGTCGGCCCACAGGCTGTCGAAGTCCCCGGCCCCCCGAGAAGGTGGCCGGCGCCCGAAGCCAGTCTCCCTCCCCTGACGAAGCGAGCGGTCACGGGGCATTCGCCAGGGTGGCGATGCCTCGCACATCCGCCCAGGACGTCACCAGGTCCAGGAGGCCCTGCCCTCCTGGACCGGAGCGATCAGTACGTGAGCGCGTCCTCGGCGGTGCCGAAGAAGGTGGTGACCTGCATGTCGTTGACCGTTACGGGGCCGCCGTTGATCGACACCGTCGTCGGGCTCTCGGAAGCGGTGAGCGCGACCTCCACCTTGTCGACGCTCTTGCCGCCCGCGGTGTCGGCGCGGGAGAACAAGATCCCGGCGTAGGCCTTTTCGCCGGGCTTCAGAATCCAGTCCTTGCCGTCGGGGCCCATGCGTCCGGCGGCGCCGTCGAGCCCCGGAATCGTGAGCACGAGCTCGTTCGCCGCCAGCAGACAGGGGTCGCTGCCCTTGTTGGCCGCGGTCAGCAGGGCGTGGTTCACGGGCCGGGACGCGACGGTGACGTTGTAGCTCAAGTCGGCCGTCTCGCACATGCCCACGCCTCCGTCCTGACCGTCGTCGGCCCCGGGCTCCGATGACGCCGGGGCGCTGGGCTTGGCGGAGGACTTCCCGCTGCCGCTGCCGCTGCCACCGTCACCCGGGCCGGCCGTCGGCGAGGAAGAGCCCGCGCCCTTGTCCGAACTCGAACCGGACGGGCTCGCCTGCGCTCCCGGGGTGGCCGTGTCCTTATCGGCGTCGCCGTTGCATGCGGTCAGTGCCAAGAGGCCGAGCGACAGAGCGGCGAGTGCGGCGGTGGTGCGGCGTGAACGAAGTGCGTAAGCCATGAGAAGTCCCCCGGGATTCGGAATGTCCCGGTGATAGTGCCTCATGGGAGCGATGCTTCCGCCCGTTCGTGCCGAGAGGGAGCGATCTTCGAACACGGTTGTGACACTGTGACAGTGGCCATCGCGAGGGAGTACCGCGCAAGATGCGGTGCCGCGGCCGCTCGTCCGGCCGAGCCTTTGGGGTGGCGCGCGGGCCGGCCGGTGTCGCGAGCTCCTGCCTGTTCTAGCCTGGATCGATGGTGTTCGAGGGGGAGTTCCGGGTCGGAGACGTGCTGTCGGTCGCCTGCCCGTTCACGCCGACCAGGGTCGAACGAGGCGTGATGTGGGACGACGTGTCGGTGCGGTGGCCGTGGTGGCGCATCGACACCGACAGCGACTTCTTTCACTGGAACGGGATCGTTGCCCTGGGTGTGGACAGGGGCGGATATGTCGCGCCGGAGGCAGAGTCGGAGTTGTTCCTGACCGATCCGTCGCCGGAAGTCTTGAAGGCGGGAGACGCCTGCCGGGTCGGAGTTCCGCCGACCGTGGTCCACGTGACCGCTGTCGACCACCACGACCCTCCCCTGGAGACGGGCTGGCTACCGCGCCCGAGGCTGACCGTCACCGTGCTGCGCCGCGGACGGTCCTACCCGGAGTATCCGGACGGCAGCCATCTCGACGGCACGGGCTACACCCTTAACCCGGGCGACGGGATCCCGTTCACCTTCGACCTGCTGATGCGGCCGTACGCGTTTCTGCAGCCGGGCGACGAGGTCGCCGACACCGCCGGGCGGGCCTGGCGATTCGACGGTCCCTGGGACTGGACCGCCTTCGACGGAGTGGGCCCCGGTCCGGGCCCCGAGTGGCCGCTCGTCCTGCTGACTCGCTCGGGAGTGCCATGCTCCGTCGCGGACGCGGAGGAAGTCGCCGAGGGCACGGCGACCGGTTCCCACCAGATGACCGTCCGACACTGGATGTCCCTCACCGAGGCATCGCCCACACCGTAGCGAGCGACGCTGCTGCCGCCGACCTGGCCCGGAGCGGGGCCGTGGCCGCGAACCTCTTCGCAGGCCGGCACAGTCCGACAGTCGCTGGTCGGCACTTGTGGCCCGGGCCCTGAAACCGTCGACGCGGCGCCTCGGGAGCGTGTGAGCGCAGAGCGTCGAGCAGCCGGCCCAGCAGCTCTGGGGTGAAGGGGGTGAAGGGGGTGCCGCGGTGGTCGAGGTCGGTGCCGGGGGAGAGGCCGGCAAGGTAGGCGGTGCGGAGGCGCTCGGGCAGATGGGCCAAGCATGCGATATGTCCATCGACCTGAATGCCGCGGCAACCGACCGGATCGATCGCGGGGGCGGCGCCGCGGGCGCAGTGCGGCCAATCCGGCAAAGCGGTGGATGGTGGTTCGGGTGCAACGGACGTCATGGATCGAGCAACGTACCTGCACCGTCGGACAGTTGTGAACCAGGGCGTATCGAGGCCGGGGCATCTCCGCGGGAGTGGTGAAGTGAAGGCCAATCGGTGATCTCGTTCGAGACCGGGCGGTGAGTTCAGTCGGCGAGGCGGTCCAGTCGCCTTCTGAATCGATCGAGTGGAAGCGGGCCCTGGCCGGCAGATCGATTCCCATGGGGCGGCGGCCCTTGTTCCACCCGTCCCTATGTTGGCCAGCGCCGCGCCGACGAGGCGGCTGACGGCGGTGTGTCCGCAACCCGGAAAGGCTGACCCGCCCGGGTCACCGCGCGGCCGGTCTCCGCCAGTTCGGCGGCGGTCTCGATACCGGTCGGACCGGCCCCGACGACCGCCACCGCGGCCGACGGGGGAGTGGCCTCGACGGTCGCCCACAACCGCTCCGCCGCCTCCAGCGTTACGATCGGGTAGGCGAACTCGGCCGCTCCAGGCACGCCGGCCCGCGGATTCAGATACCGCGGGCGTCCGCGAGGATGCTCGCCTGCTCCAACATGCGTGTCGGTTCGCGCCCGTTCGCCCAGGCGTCGTTGAAGGACGGTACCGACTCCACGTGGGGACCGAACCGTCGGCGGATCGCTTCCAGCAGCACGTCCATGGCCTGTGCCTCCAGGTCGCGGTCGCCGCGGGATTCCCTGCGGATCGCGCCTTGTGAACACAAGCGCCCTTCTTCGTCGGTGAGCGCTCCCGCGCACCAGCCGCCTTCCCGCAGCCGCAGGGAGGCCCGGTGCAGCAGAGCCGCGATGGGGGTCGCGTACGGGCTGGGGACCGGGGGCGGTGCGGTGGGGGCGGCTGGTGCGATGGGAGACGGCGGTGCTGCGATGTCGGACCAGTCGACCGGGGGCGTCTCGATGTGCGCGGCGTTGACCTCGTAGGCGATGGCCGCCAGGGCGAGACGGGCGTCCATGTCCTCTTTGACCGCGGCCATGCGCGCCTCCAAATCGTGGCTGGGGTGCGGCCCCGGCTTCGCGTCGGCGGGTGGGGCGATGTCGGGGGTTTCGGGTGGGGCTTGTCCGGCGGTGGTGGTGTGCCTGGGGGGTTGCATGATGAATGGATTCCTGGCGCCCTCCGTGCTCAGCGCCGCCGAACGGGCGGTACTGGACACGGAAGGGTGGCCGGGACGGCGGTGCGGGCGGGCGCCGCCTGCGGGGTACGGGCGGATCCCGGTGGCAGCTCACCGGTGATCAGGGCTGGTTGTTCGATGGTTCGACGCCGCGTACGCTCGCGCGATTTCACCCAGGTACTGCTTCAGGTGGAAGTGAACCTCCTCGACGGGCCCGCCATCGGGTCCGGGGTACGCCGGCTCGGACCAGGTGACCGTCTCACCCCGGAGCCGGATGTGGATCGCCAGCCTGTCCGGTCCCGGCACGGGCCGCTCCTGGGTCGCCACGTCCACGGTGCGCGGCCTGTCCGCGGGATGGAGCGGTCCGCCCGGGCGGAGCAGTCGCCGCGGATCGAGGCCGACCATTCGGCTGTCGCTGCGCGCGACCAGGTCGAGGCCATCGACGAAGAGGTACGTGTGCAGGGCGCCGCACACCGGAGGTCCAGGGCACCAGCCGACGAGCAACGAGCTCATCGCACGCTCGCTCGGCCCCTCGGGCGCGGTGGCCCTCAGCTCGCGCGGGGACCTACGAGGCATCCGCCTGATGTGCAGTCATGGGCCGATCCTAACGGCCCGTCCCAGGACCCCAGTTCCGGCGTCAGTGGGCCAGCTTCTCCTCCGCACCACTCCGGCTCCACGATCGAGGCGCAGCCTCAAGGGGCGGGCCAGCGATCGAGGCTTCTGAGCTGCGTGTTTTCACATTCATCACAAGATCATCACGGGTGCTGCACGATGAGCGTCCGTCTGCGAAACTCGCTGCTCATCACCTGACCTGCGACGCGGAGATCCGCCTCGACCGCACAACCTGCGACCGAGGAAGAGCCGCGACGTCAGGGCTGCCTGCAAGGCCACCGCCGCCCTCGTGCGCGCAGTGACCTGAAAGAAGGAGAACAACCACATGGGCAAGCGCGTAGCCCTGTCTCTCGCCGCCGCGCTCGGAGTCATCGGGCTCGTGGCGCCGGCGGCTCACGCCGACGGCGGTTGGGGCGACACCGAGATCCTGGGTGTGACCGTCAACAACGGTTCGGACGTCGTCATCGGCACCACGTACGCGAAGACGTTCGACGTGACGATCTACGCCTACGACGACTCGGGCCTGCTCTCGGCGGACACCACGCTGGAAGGCCCCGGCGCCGGGTTCGCCGACGACGAGACCATCTGCGAGACGGACAGCGAGTGCACGCACTCGTTCACCTTCGACCCCCGGGTCGACCTGGACAACAGCCAGGCCGGCACCTGGTACGTCGGTTCCTGGGTGGACGCCCTCGACGACGACTACCGGTGGGACGAGCGCATCGACAGCTTCCGCCTCAAGCGTGCGAGCACGCTGACGACGAACGCGTCTCCGGAGCCGGTGACCAAGGGCAAGACCCTCACCGTCACGGGCACGCTCAAGCGGGCGAACTGGGACGACCACCAGTACCACGGCTACACCAGCCAGCCGGTCAAGCTCCAGTTCCGCAAGAAGGGCGCCAGCACCTACACCACCGTCAAGACGGTGAACACCAGCAGCACCGGGGGACTGAAGACCACGGTCACGGCCTCCACCGACGGGTACTGGCGGTGGAACTTCGCCGGCACCACGACCACCGGCGCCAAGACCGCCACCAGCGACTTCGTCGACGTGCGCTGAGCACGCCGCCACTCGCTCCAGGGCTGCCCCCCGTCCGGCGGGGCGGGGGACAGCCCTGGTCAGGCCCTACGACAGCCGTTTCACGTGCCCCGGCAGGAACCCGTGGTCTCCGGCTGCCACGTGGCCCGTACCAACGCCCGCTCGACGCCCGCCAGATAGACGGCCGCGGCGAGCCACGCCCGTGCGTACCGGTCCGGGTCGGCCTCGGCGGTGCGGCCGAAGACGTCGCGGGTGCGCCGGTCGGCCTCCGCGGTGAGGTCGGCCGCCAAGTCCGCTGCCGTGTGGAATCCGCTGCGCCGCAAGGCCGCCCCGCCCCCGCTCCGGTCGCCGTCGCGCGCGGGTTCGGCGACGACTCTGCGGCCACCCGACACGGCGACCTCGATCAGCCGCCGCAGCCGCCACAGGGGGGCTTCCGCCAGCGGGTCCGCCGGGACATTGCTCGGGCCGGCCAGGACAGGTGCTGTCGGCATGACGTCGAGCGGCGGGAGATGCGCGCCCTCCAGACGGTCGTAGCCCAGGTCGGCGCGGCCGTGCCAGCCCGCGGGCAGTCGCAGCGTCGCCTCGGTGTCCGGCAGGGGGGCGACCGCCAGCGGGCGGAGCGTTGCCGCGCGGTCGGGGTCCAGACGGCCGATCACCCGGAGCCGCAGCCCCGGCCGGGACGCGAGCCGACGGAAGTTGGCCGTGTGGGCGAGGCCGGGATGGCCGTTGGACGGAGCCAGGCGGATCAGGAGACCCTCCGCATCCGGCTGCCCGGGTGTGAGTTCCCGGGCGATCAGATGCTCACCGGCCGCCCCGACGAGCACGAGGTCGCAGCCGACCAGTTCGCGCGCCGCCTGCTCGGCCTGTTCCGGGTCGGCACCCGGAGCCACGGCGAGCCGTTCGGCGACGGCTTCGGCGAGCGGGCGGGCGAACAGGGCGGGGAGCGGGCCGGACGTCCACGACTGACCGGCGACCGGGGTTGCCCGTACCCCCTTGCCCGAACCGAGGCGGCCGTCCGAGGAGACCGTGGCACCGGAGATCAGCAGCCCGCCACGGGCGAGTTGGGCGTGATCGAGGTTCCCCGAGCCGAGCGCGACGGTGGCTGTGGCCGCGCCCAGGGCGCGGGCCGGGCCGCCGGGCTTGACGTCGGCGACCGAGAACCAGCGTCCGTCCTCGGAGACGAGATGGGTGACGACGCCGCCGTAGCCGGTGGCCGCGATCACCGGTTCCCGGCACACCCCGTGGACCCGCAGGCTGCCGCCCGGCCGGTAGGTGCGGCGGGCGGTGCCGATCAGAGCCTGCTCGGGGTCGGCCGCGGCCAGCAGGACGGTGGTGAGCAGCAGTTCCCGTACGTTCGCGACCAGGTCGGCCAGCCGGTGGCCGTCGTGGCGGGCGCGCGCCCCACGCAATCCGCGTACGACGCGCAGCGCGGCCGCCTCGGCACGGTGCAGGCCCGCAAGCCGGGCGGTGTGCGCGGCCCTGAGCAACTCCGCCTGGGGGACCGCGCCCGCGGCGGGCACACCGGCGGCGAGCACCGTCGCCGCGGCCGTCCACAGCTCGGCCGCGGCGGCCACCTGGGCATCGGTGAGCGGGACGGTCTCCTGTGGCGGCTCCGCGAGAGTCGTCCTGGGCGCTGCGACCGCCTTCCCGGGTTCTGTGACGGCCTCCTCGTGCCCGGCGACGGACGGGGCGCCGGACCTGGTGCCGGTCGGCGCGGCTCCCGCCGCGCCCACCGAGGCCGGGGAGCTCTCCTCCGGCGTGGTGCCGCCCTCGACCGCATCCTCCACGGCGGTGTCGGCCAGCGGGCAGGCGGTGAGGACGGCGGCCCGGTGCAGGCACCGGGGGGCGAGCAGGCAACTGCACACCGCCTGGCCCGCGTCCGTGACGGCGCCGGAGGGATCGGGGGTGAGCGTGACCTCGGCGTCCTCTCCGCACCGCACGCGCCGGACGGGTCCGTCGACGAGGACCGGAAGGGCCGCGTACGACTCGACCGAGGCGTCCAGCTTCTTGCGCAGCCGGGAGGTGAGACTCTCGACGGCGGAGGCGACCACATCGGGCGCCACCGGGGGCAGTTCGGGGTTCATGGGGTCTCTCCGCGGAGGCGGTCGCCCACCCAGCGGGCGAGGGCGAGGGGACTGAGCGCGGCCACGGGCATGCCGGCCGCGACGAGCTGCTGGGCGACGGGCACCGAATAGCGCGGGGTACCGGTGTCGTCCAGGGCGGCGCATCCCATCAGGTGCACCCCGGAGCTCGCCAGGGCCCGTACCTCGCCGAGGAGTCCGCCCAGCGGGTAGCCCTCCTCGAAGTCGCTCACGACCACCACGAGGGTCCGGCTGGGCACGGTGACCAGGGAGCGGGCGTGGGCGAGCCCGGCCGCGATGTGGGTGCCGCCGCCGACCCGTACTTCCAGGAGCAGGGACAGCGGGTCGTCGACCCGGTCCGTCAGGTCGATCACGTCCGTCGAGAAGGCGAGGAAGTGCGTGGACAGGGTGGGGACGCCCCCCAGGACGGCCGCGGTCAGGGCCGACCAGATGACGGAGGCCTCCATCGATCCGGACACGTCGACCACGAGGATCAGCCGCCAGTCCGCCTCCTTGCGCGAGCGGGTGCTGAACACCGGCCGCTCGGGTACGACCACGGTCCGCCCGTCGGCGGTTCGGCGCGTGTGGGCGAGGTTGGCCCGCAGGGTGCGCGGCAGGTCGAGCCGCCCTCCGGGCCGCCGGGTGGGACGGGGAGTGGCGAGTCCGGTGAGGGCCGGGCGCATCCGGGTGGCGAGCTCCTTGGCGAGTTCGTCGACGAGACGGCGAACGAGCGGGCGCAGCCTGGCCAGTTGCTGCTCGGGCATTCCGCCCGCCAGGGACAGGACGGAGGTCAGCAGGTCGACCGACGGGCGGACCGCCTGGGGGTCGAGCTCGGCCAGTACGTCGCTTCGGCCCTGGTCGGCGGCGCGTGCCAGGACCTCCTCGCGGACCTCCGCTCCGAACAACGACTCCAGTTCCTCGGCCCAATCGCGGGCCGTCGGGAACGACGCGTCCCGGCCGCCGCCCTGCCCCTGGGCGCCGCCTTCCCGGCCGAGGTCCGAGGAGCCCTCGCCGCGGCCGGTGCCGTACAACTCGTCGAGCGCGTGCGCGTATCGCCGGGCGCTCTGCGGGAGTTTCTCGGTCTCCCGGCCGAGGAGCAGCCGCCAGCGGTCGGTGGGGGTGATCCGGAGTGTGGCGGACGGGGTTGTGGTGGTGGGTGCCTGTTCGGAGCGCGGAACGGCGGTGGGCACGGATACGGGGTGTTCGGTCTTGTCGGCGCCACCGCGCGCCCCGGAGTCCGTGGGCGCCGCCCCGTTCCCGCCGGTCGGCAGACGCAGGGCGCGGAGGGCTTCGAGTCCCGCCGCGTCCGCGGCCGTCCACAGAGCCAGGAGGCGCGGCGAGGCCGTGAGCGACAGGTCGAGACGGTCGCCCAGCCGTTCGGTCACCGTGTGCAGGAGGCGGTCGCGGCCCGCCGGGCTGAGCGTGTCGAAGCCTCCGCGCAGGGCGGGCAGCCGGTCGAGGAAACCCTGGTCGTCGAGCGTGTCGATCCGGTCGAGAAGTGGGTCCAGCGCTGTCGGCGCCGACTGGAGCAGGGCGGCCGCACCGCTGAGCAGCCCACCGAGGCGACGGCCCAGCGCATGCCGGGCGTCCGGGCCGGTGGCCGCGTCGATCCAGCCGGCGGCACGCGCGCCGAGGGTGTCCGCGTCATCGAGGTCGAGCAGGACCCGGGCGGCCAGAGCCGCGCCCTGGACGAGCGGGGAGCCCCCGCGGGCGAGGGTGCCGAGCGCGTCGTCCATCCGCAGCCCGAGACGGTGTTCACCGGCCCGCGAGGCAAGCTCGATGAGCGCGGCCGCGTCCTCCGGCCGGTCGCTGCCCGCCAGACCGGGAAGGGTCCGGACCGCCGACTCCAGCAGGTCGGTGGCCAGTACGACGGCGAGCTGTCGGCTGCTCGCTGTGGTGCCGGGCAGATGGCCGCGGCACAGGCCCTCCAACAGATCGAGCGCGGTGAGGAGTTCGGGCAGCGTGGCGGCGGCGGGGAGCACGGTGGCGGCATCGGCCAGGCGCTCCGACACCAGCGCGGGGAGATCGCAGCGGGCGGCCGCAGCGAGCGCCGTGAGGACGTGGGCGCAGGTGGGACCGCCGTCCGCCGACTCCCTGCGGAAGTCGTCGCGCAGGGTGCCTTCGGCGGCCAGCGCCGCGGTCACGCCTCGTACTCCGGCCAGGTCCAGCCGTACGGGGACGGCCGGGGTCCATGACACTCGCCACCGCGTGGTCAGTGCGGCGGCGTCGCCCGTACCGGCCACCGCGACGGCCTCGCCGTAGCCCGCGCCGCACGCGGCGAGGCGCTGGAGGAGGATCTCGCGGCGGCCGTCGAGGGCCGAACGGAGCGGGTCGAGCCGTACCTCTCTCGATGCGGGGTCGTCCGGGCCGGGCAGCCGCAGCGCGGCGACCTCCGCCTCCACGCACGGGCCGAGACCGGAACGGGGCGTGCCCGGTGCGATCCGGCCCCGGTCGGTGCCGACCAGGACCACTTCGAGTGCTCGCGCGAGGGCTCGGCCGCGGCCGAGCGGTTCACCCTGGCCCATCACGGTCGTCAGCGCTTCGATCACCTCACCCCGCCCCGGCGCCGCGAGCCCGCGCACCCTGGCGAGGTCGCAGGCCATCCGCAGGGTCTCGGCGGCCTCGCCCGTTCCGGCGGTGTGCCCCGCCGCTCGGAGTTCCCGGCACACGTGGGTGACCGCTCGCGCGGCGGCGCCCCGCACCTGCTCGGGGTCACCGGCGGCCTCGAACACCGCCTGCTGCCAGCGGGGGTCCCGGATGCCGGCCGGATAACCGGACCGGGAGTCCAGCAGGTCGAACGCGTACGGGACGAGCGAGGTGACGACGCTCGGGTGCTCTCCTGCGATGCTGTGATCGGCCGCTGTCGACCCCACCGCGCTGTCACCCGGGTCCCGATCCCCGGCCGGACGCGCACCCGGCCCTGGATCCGGTGACAGGGCCGCGTTCGTCAGCGCCGGAGCGTGGAACGCGCCGACGACGGCCGCGACCCGGCGTCCGTCACGCGTGGCGCGGGCGATCGCCCCGCGCATGTGGGCCTCCCGGGCGAGGTCCACCGCGGGTATCCCGGCCGAGGCCGCGGCGTCGCTGCGCAGTGCCCAGCCGACGCTCAGGGCGGCGCGGCGGATCGCCTGGGGAGCGGAGCCGGGGGCGAGGACCTCGACACAGCGGTCCCACAGATCGTCGTCGTCCCGCCCGGTCCCGGACGCGGCGAGCGCGTTCCCGAAAGAGACGGGCACGGCCACGGCCACGGAGGCCTCGTCGGCGACCGCAGTCCGCGTGTCACCCGACGGCAACGGCCCGTCCGCGTTCCACCGCGGGTCGGACATCGGCAGATCACAGCAGACGACGTCCGCTCCGCGCTCCCGTGCCCAGCGGACCGCTGCCAGCTCCGGGGAGAAGTCGGCGAACGGATAGAAGCCGAGCCGCCCGTTCTCGCCCGCCCCGGCGAGCGCGACCGGCGCGACGGTGCCCGGCGCGGCCAGATGCGTGAGCCACGGCTGGAAGTCGGCGGGCAGCTCCACGCACACCACCTCCGCACCGTAGGCGTCGAGCAGAGCGGGTACCGCCGAGGCGAGCGCCGGGCTGTGGTGCCGTACGCCCAGCAGGTACGGCGCCACGGAGCCGGCGAGGGCGGTGACGGCCGCCCGTGGATCCTGGGTGTGCGTCACCGAAGGTTCTCCCGCAGGTCCCAGAGGCGGCGCCACACGGCGGAACCGTCCTCGGCGCGGCGGCGCACCGGACCGTCCCAGTAGCCGAGCAGACGCGCGTGGTCGGCCGGGTCGTCCTTGCGGACCACGCCCAAGAGGTGACCGGGCACCAGATCGAGGGAGTCGGCGCCGGGAAGGTAGGCGGCGGCCACGCCGAGGGAGACGGCGACCTGCACGGCCTCGGCCGTGGACATCACCGTTCCGGGCCGCTCCACGTCCCAGCCCTCCGCGGACCGTCCGGCCCGCAGATCACGGAACACGGTGACCAGTACGTCCAGCACCGCGTCGTCGACGCCGAAGGCGGCGCCCGCCCGCTCGACGGCCGCCACGGCCTGTCGGCGCACGAGCGAGGTCTCGGCGTCGACGTCGGCGATCGGGTGCACCGTCTCGAAGTTGAAGCGGCGCTTGAGCGCCGCGGACATCTCCGAGACACCGCGGTCGCGCAGGTTGGCGGTGGCGATGACGGTGAATCCGGGGGCGGCCGCGACCTGGGCGTCGTCCGTGCCGGCCAGCTCGGGCACGCTCATCCGACGGTCGGACAGGATCGACACCAGGGCGTCCTGCACTTCGGGCAGACAGCGGGTGATCTCCTCGACGCGGGCCACCCGGCCGGCGCGCATGGCGTTCAGCACCGGGGAGTCGACCAGCGCCTGGGGCGTGGGGCCCTGGGCGAGCAGCAGGGCGTAGTTCCACCCGTAGCGCATGGCGTCCTCGGTGGTGCCCGCGGTGCCCTGCACGGTCAGCGCGCTGGTGCCGCAGACGGCGGCGGACAGCAGTTCGGAGAGCATCGACTTGGCCGTGCCCGGCTCGCCCACCAGCAGAAGGCCGCGTTCTCCGGCGAGGGTGACCACGCACCGTTCCACCAGGGCGCGTTCGCCGACGAACTTGGGGGTGATGACCAGACGGTCCGGCAGCGTGCCGTGCGGCTCGGGGAGCTTGAGGGTCTCGCCGCCGCTGCCGCAGACGAAGGTGATCACGGAACGCGGTGTCAGCCTCCAGCCGGGCGGGCGGGGGCCCGCGTCATGGGCGGCGAGGAAGGCGAGTTCGGTGGCGTGGCGCTCTTCTGCGGGCAGGGTCTGCCGGGCCGGAAGGGCCGTCACCGTGTCGGTCGGGGGCATGCGTGTCCTTGTTCGGTAGGTCGGTCTGTCGTCGTTGCGGGGGATGTGCCGGGGCGCCCGCCCGTGATTGCCGGGGCGCCCGCCCGTGATGGCCGGGGCGCCCGCCGGTCGTGGCCGGCCGCCCCGGAGGTACGTCAGCGGCGGCGTCCCCGCCGCACCTTGAGCTCCTCGAACCGGGGGCCGTCACCCTCCTGGACCCGCTGCCAGGCCCTGCGGTACAGCTCGGCGGCCGGTTCGGTCGGCACGATCACGCCCAGCAGAGCCTCCTCGCCGCTCAGCAGGTCGCCGAACAGCGGCAGTTTCCACCGCTCCAGCGGAACGCGCGGAGCCTTCGGGTCGATCCAGCCGCCGGGCAGGAAGAGCGAACGTCCGGCCCGGGTGCGGGTGGCCTCCACCACCAGGTCGGTGGCGGCCAGTTCGGCACGGGCCGCCTTGAGCCTGGCCGGCTTCCATCCCGTCCACCGGGCCGTCATGCGGTCGGTCGGGTCGGGCATGGCGAGCAGGATGAGATAAAGCGTCGCGGCGTCCTCGCCGACGCCGTACTCCTTGGCGGCCTCGGTCACCAGATCCGGCACCGAGCGGCCCGGGTCCTGCGGCCACCAGGTGCCGTCCTTGCCCCGCTCGCCCGCCTGCGGGTCGCCCGGGTCGGCGAGGAGGGCCGCGAACTCGGGGGAGCGGGCCAGGCGCATCGCCACTTCGGCCGCGTAGGGGCGTTGGCCGTCCACGCGGAGTGCGGGCAGATACGGGTCCTGGCCCGCCTCGTCGAGCAGGGCGACACGGATGCCGGGGGAGGGCTGGTCGTCGTGGGTGGCCAGGACGACGGCACCGTACCGCTCGAAGCCCTTGCCGACCTCGGTCGGTGCGCCCGCGGTCTTCCGGAAGCCGGGGAGGCTGATGTACTGATCGAGGTCGAGGACCAGTCCGGGGTGCTTCAGCCGGTCGTGCACGGCGCCGAGCGCGGCGGGCAGCGCGGCGCGGAGCATGTCACCGGCGGGCAGGCGGTGGGCGAGCCAGGCGGCGGCGCCGATGGAGCCCACCAGGGTCTGCGCGGTGAACCCGGCCGTGTCCGTGCCGACGGGCTTCACCCGGTCGCCGTCGACGGCCCACTCCAGGTCCCGGGTGAGCCGGGGCTCACCGGCCGGGTGCAGCAGCGCGGGCAGTGCCTGGCGGATGTCCCACCGCCCGTGCCTGAACGCGCGTACCGCGTCGCTGAGCAACTCCTCGGGTACGGCGGTCCGGCGGCCCATCCTGTTGTTCCAGACCTCGGCCGCGGCCGCCCAGTCCGGTCCCTCGGTCCACAGACGGGCGGGCTCGGCGGGCAGGAGCGAGGCCACGACCGCGGCACGGGTCGCGGGATCGACATCGCGCAGCTCGTCCTTCGCGACGGCCGCCGGGGCCGCCTTCACACCGATGACATCGCGTGCCTGCGTGGTCAGGAAGGTCCGTTCGTAGACGTCGATCTGTGGCAGACCGGCCACGATCAGCCGGGCCATCGTCTCGGTGACGCCGGTGAGCCGGGCGAACTCCTCGGCGGCCTGCGGGAACCAGGGCGCCGGTCCGCGTGCGGCCAGCTCCGTGAGGAAGGCGCCGAGGCGACCGGCGGGGCCGTCCTCGCCCAGCGGGGCCGACGCCCGGAGGGTGTAGGGCTTCGGCGTCTCGAAGCGCCCGGCCGGATCGTGGAAGTATCCGGCGAACACGCAGCCGTCGTCATCCTGCGAGGTCCGTCCCACGACGGCGATGAACGAACCGTCGCCCAGCGGCAGCAACCCGTTCCACGCGCCTTCACGCCAGTCGCCCGACGGGGTGCGCAGCGGGCCCGCATCGAGGTGCAGGTCCACCTTGCGCCAGTGGGCGGGCTCGGCGGCGGGCACCAGGCCCAGCGCGTCGAACTCGGCGAGCAGCGCGTGGAGCGCCTCCCGGTGGTCCTCGGAGGTGGTGGAGGCACCTGTCCGGAACGCCACGGCGCCGACGCGGTCGAGCAGCGTGTCGAGGCCGGGCCGGCCGACGGGAAGCCGGCGTCCGTCGAGGTGGAGGCGCGCGGTCGGTCCCTCCATCGGGGTGGCGTCGGAGAGTTGGGCCGCCCGCTTCAGCTCGCGCAGGGCGCGGAACACGGTGTCGGCCTCCTCGTCACGGTTCCACCAGTAGCCGGTGGACCCGTAGAGACCGCTCATCGCGTCGAGCAGCACGGCGTCCGCCGGTCCGGCCGGCCCCTCGTCCTGCAGGCCGCCGTCGAGAGCGCGCGTGAGCCGGGCGGCCACCGAGTCCAGGACGGCCTGCTGACCGGCCGCGTGACGCACGACTCCGGCGATCCCCGCGACCAGCGCGGCATGGGTGACCGGAAGACGGGACCGGATCGCGTCGGGCAGCACCTCTGTGTCCTCGTGGGCCGCGGCGGTCAGCAGAGCCGCCGCCGTGTCCCGGTCGACGCGCCGCAGCGACTCGGAGCCCTCCGGGTCGCGGGCGGTCAGACACTCCCAGTACTGCACCGGCGGGAGCAGCAGCGAGCCCTCGCCGAAGACACCGGGGACGCGGTCGGTCTTGGCCACCGAGGTGACGACGCCGTCCGGGTCCACGATGGCGAGCTGCCAGCTGTTGCGGACCACCGCGCTCGCCCCGTCGGCGCCGGGGAAGACCACGAGAGTGGCGGGCCGGCCGGCGTCCGCGGGCAGGGTGACGCTGTGTCCGGCGAGATCCTGGGCGCGCACGGACCCGTCGGGCAGCTTCACCATGCGCAGACCGACCAGGCCGTCCACGGGCGCGGAGGCCGGTGCGGTCCCGACTGTCGGCGAGGGGAGCAGGCGGCCGCCCTCGAAGCCGCTGCCCTCGGGGGCGTCGAGCAGCGCGTCGGCGAGGAAGGCGGGCCTGCTCATGCGGCCCCGCTCACCCGTCGCCGGGTCGTACTCGTACCAGCCGTGCGCCTTGTCGTCCTCGTCCTCCGCGTGCCACACCCAGTACGAGATGCCGTCGCAGAGCACCTGCCGCTCCTGGGGCAGGGTGGTGTCCCCGGCGTGCAGGACGCCACCGCCGGTGGTCCGGCCGCCGCCCGGCAGAGGCAGCGTGATCGGCATGTTGGCCTGGTACCAGTCCATCTGGGTGCCCCGGGTGTTCCGGGCGCCCTCCAGCGACTGAGGACGGTCGGCGCGGGTGTGCCAGTAGCCGCGCAGGCCGTCGTTGCGGTCGTTCCAGTAGACGAGGAGTTCTCCGTCCACATGGTGGAAGCCGGGATCGCCCCAGGTGCCGTTCGCCGGGATCCGCAGATCGTGGGTGAGGACCGTGCCCTCGGCGCCGATGACCCGGGCCTGGGCGGCGCCCGCCACGATGAGGTGGGGCCAGGCGTCGGCGACGATCACGTCCTCGATGTCGGCCTTGGGGACGAGGGCGGCGACCGCCTCCTCCCAGGCGGGCCAGCCGAGTTCGTCGAAGAGCCCGGCCCGCAGGGTGCGCTGGAGCACCGGTGCGAGGTCGGTGGCCGCGGCCGCACGGACCTCGTCCTCGGCCAGCGCCAGGGCCTCGGCGGGCAGCCACTTCAGCCGGGCCAGCGCGTCGGGGAGCTGGGGCAGGCCGACCGCCGTGAACCGTCGTACGACGGTGCGCACCCAGTCCGCGAGAAGCGGGCCGCCTCCGGGCGACGCGGCCAGCAGCCGGATCGCCCGCAGGGCGTGGTCGTCGTTGCCGAACCGGTCGGCGCCTCGCCGGAATGCCTCGTGGAAGCGGGTGTCGGCGGCCAGCGACAGCAGGTCACGGTGCCCCTCGCCCGGAGCCCACTGCGTCAGCAGGAGAGCCTCGTCCTTCTGCGGGGCGGCCACCGGAACGTCAAGGGACAGCAGCAGGTCGATCAGGTCGAGGTCGTGCAGGACCTTCAACGCGCCGCCGGACGCGGAGAGTTCGGACCGGAGTCGGTCCGCCGTCCGCTCCACCAGCGGATACAGCTCAGCCATGCGACTGGAGTCACGCCACGAACGGGCCCGCTCCCGGTAGGCCAGGAACCGCCCCAGCCAGCCCGCCGCACCGTCCCGAGACCGCTGGTCCTCGGGCAGGGTCGCGTCCCACAGGCCCGCCGTGGCGCCGGAGGCCTCCAGCAGCCCCAGCCACATCGCGGGCATCTCGTTCTCGTGGCTGGCAGGGATGAGGTCGAGCAGGGTGCCCCGGACGCGCGGCTCACGCGCGGCGAGCGCCACCAGCGCCGTACGGTGCCCCTTCCACCAGCCGGCCGCCGCGCGCAGGGTGGCCGGCAGACCGAGGAGTTCGGCCAGGTACTCCTGCTCGGTGAGGTTCGCGTCCCGGCCCGCGGACCGGGCCAGCTTGCGCAGATCGTTCGCCATCTGCGCCGACGGCGGCAGCCCGCCCGCCGTACGGCGCAGGCACAGCCGGGTGAAGCGCCGCAGCGCCTCCTCGGCGGGCACCCGCGCCGCCAGTTCCCTGGCGTAGGCGGACAGCACCTTCACGGGCAGGGCACCGGCCAGGGCGAATTCCAGGAACACGGCGTCCAGCCGCTCCTCCTGGACCGTCAGCCCGTGCTCCGCCTCCGCCTTGCGGGCGCGGGTGAACAACTGGGCCGCGTACGTGGCGTTCTCCTCGGCCAGAAACACGCGCCCGGCCTGCTCGTAGAACGTCGGCAGGAAGTGCGGCACCGAGGCCGCCAGCCGGTCTCCGAGTTCCACGAAGGCGTCCAGCGCGGCCTTCGGACGGGACTTGGCCTGCCGGGCCGCCCGCTCCAGGTCAGGCACGATGCCCAGCGCGTGGTGCCCGTCCTCGGGGTGATGCACGAGCACCCACTCGGGAAAGCCCAGCGACTGGCGCAGCCCGAATCCGACCACGGCCGGCTCGGCGTCCTGCTCCAGGCCGAGGAATCCGGCGGCCAGATCCTCGGCCGCCCCCAGTTCGCCTGCGACCAGCCGCACCACCACCCGGTCGTCGAGCCCCGGGTGACGGTACGTCCGCGCCGTCAGCGGCACCCCCCGCTCCCCGACCCCCTCCGAGTCGGGCGGCAGCACCGCGCCCGCCGTCAGCAGCTCCTCGTACGACACCTGCGTCCCCCCGCTCATGCGTTCTTGCCCTCCTCGATGACGCGGCCGGCGTACAGCGCCGCGGCCATCCGCATCCCCTCCGACCAGGCCACCGGTCCCACCTCGCGCAGCGGCAGGGCGCGCCCGTCCTGGTCCTGCCAGGTGAGGGCGCCGGTCTCGACCGAGTCCTCCCAGTACGGCTCGCCGATCCAGACGCAGGCCTCCACGGTGCGTCCGCCGTCCCGCACCCGGGCGGTCGCGTATCCACCGGACACGCGATATCCGAGCGAACTGGCGCGCGCGGCGAGCGCGAAGCGGGAACGGAACGAGCCCCCGGTGAAGTCCCGCACCTCGGTGGCCTTGGCGTCGAGGTCCTCCGGCCGACGCCACATCGCCCGGTGGATCTGCTCGACGCGCTGCGCCATGCCCAGTTCGGCCGCGAACTCACGCAGGTCGTCGAGGTCCGGCAGCAGCACCGGATGCGGCAGGGTCACCGTGCGCGGGGCCATCCGGACGGTCTCGCCGTCCAAGTTCACCAGCCGCAGCTCACCGGCTTCGGTGGCACCCCGAAGGAACCCCACTTCATCAGGGTCGTCGCCGACCACGGCCAGATCGCGCAGCGCGGACTGCCAGGCCTCGTCGGGCCAGACGCGGGCCAGCAGCCCGGTGGGGACGGGAAGCGACGACACCATCCACGCGTCGGCCTGAGCGACACACGCCGCGGCATGCCGGTCCAGCCACTCCGCGAACCGCCGCAGCCGGTCCACCTCCGGGTGGTCCTTGAGCGCACGCGGCAGTGACTTCAACTGCCGTCCCGCCGCCCGGCCCGAGGTGGCACGCGCCGCCACCCGCCCCTCCACAAGGGCGACTTCATACCCGTCACCCGCCGACAGCCAACCCACGCGCCACAGCCTTCCGCGTCAAGAACACAAGATGGGAGCACAGTTCAGCCAGGGGAGTCCGTCCCGGGCCGAGTGCGACTATGGGCGGAACGCTAGCGCCGACCACTGACATTAGGTCCCACGGACTGTGGACGGGGCACGTCCCCGCCGTCCCGGGACCGGAGCCCGCCCCGTCTGCGCATGCGAGCGGCGGCGAGGCCTGCTCGTGCCGGTCATTCTGGAAACGGTCGGCCTGTCTTCCCGGACCGCGGTTTGCCGGGGAGGGGCATGGCCCAGATGCAGCGGATTCGCTTGCCGGTGAGTCAACGCCATCACCGATACGGTGGCGCCGTCCATTGGGCTACCAACCGGGTCGGCCTCGCCTGCGCGATCACCCACCGGCAACTCGCCTTTGCGTGGAAGTTGTCAGAGACCTGTGGCCGCGACGGCCGCGGCGACGAACAGGAGAAACAACCCCGCGATCAGTAGGTCGACGGCCATCCGCAGGCGTCGGAATTTGCCCTCGACGATGCGCGACAGAAAGACGATGCGTTCTGGTCTGCGATCTGCCCTCATGTGGATCACGAGGCTGTCGCGGTCCAAGCCCGACCACAGCTCCCAGCCTTCCCCCGCTCGGCCACTCAGGGACGGACGGATCGAGTGGAGCAGGAGCAGCACCGATACGCCCACAACAGTGAGCCCGAGCAGCCCTGGTGCGCGCACGTACCAGCTGAGGTCGATGCTGTGACCGATCGCCGCCACCAGTGCCAGGATTCCGCCGTCGACCGCTATGAGCAGACTGGCTTTGGTGTCGTGCCGCACCAGCTCGCGTCCCAGCATGCTGTCGGCGCTGTTCAGATTCTGCTCGATGCGGTCTGACGGCTGCATCGACATCATGTCTCCCGATGACCGAGCGCGATTTATGCGCTCTCTAGGACGCCTGCATTGTCATTCCGGTTCTCACAACACTCTCGAAACGCCCTCTGCTGCCGATCTATGATCTGCATCGTGAAATGGCCGGCCTGGCACCGGTGTTGAAGTCCTGGTCCAGCGTCGCGAGGGAGACCGTCCAGCACGGCTTCGGCCTGAGCGGCCGGTGCGGCCTGCGGTTGTCGACCGGGAAGTCAGGAGCCCTCCAGCGATCAGATGACGCGGGCCGCGATGGTTCGCGCGCACGCCAGGGACTCGGTATGTGTCGTGTCCACCTCCAGGTCGTAGGAGATGCCCTCGTGGACCACATCTGCCTGCAACGCCGCCATGCCCCGCACGCGATCTCCTCGCGCCACCTCCCGGCCCGCGGCGACCGAACTCTCACATCTGACGCCGACCCACAACACGTCCAGTCCGCCAAGAGCCTTCTGCCACCCCGCCTGGGAGGCCGTTCCGCCGAGGAAGACGTCATCGATGATGATCCTGGCGCCCGCACGGGCCATGGCCACGATGCCTTCTCTCCAGGCCGCTTCCAGGGCCCGGAAGTCCGCCCCGACGCTCACCCCGCCGTCCGCCGCGACATCGATCCCACCGTCCGACCCCTGCATCCTGGCGGGCATGGAGTCCACGAAGGAGTCGCACCCGAAAGCCAGCCACGGATCCGGCAGTTCGGCCTGCAGGCACCGTACGATCCCGGACTTTCCCGAACTGGAACCGCCGTTGAGAATGATCATCTGAGTCGTCACCGCGCCACGGTAGGACGCTTCTCGCACGGTGCGAAACCCATTTCGGCACGCGCTGCTCCACGGCGCCATTCGGACTTCCGTGGTTCGCACCTCGCCCAGCCGGCGTTCGGCGCGCCAGACGCGCATCGGCATCTGCCGTACGAAGAGGACAGGGCTGCCGGGAGCCGCGATCTGCTCAGCGGGGAGCGCAAGTAGACGGCTCTCGCGCCGGATTCCCGGGGGCGGAGACGGGATCGCCGGGTGCCTGACCGTTGCCGCGCGGGCCGTTGCGGGCGGGTCGGCCGAGCACGACTCCGGCCAGGACCAGGATCAGTCCGCCCAACTGCTGAAGGGTCAGTACCTCGGCCGCGACCACGGTGCCGAGCAGCACGCCCGTGACGGGGTTGAGCAGTCCGACCAGGCCCACGCTCCCTGCGGGCAGATGGCGCAGCCCGGTGAACCAGGCGGTGAAGGCCAGCGCGGTGGCGACCAGGGTGACGTAGCCGAACGCGAGCAGCGCCGGGGTGGAGTACGCCGGGGGAGAGCCCTCCACAGCCATGGCGGCCGGGAGGAGGAAGAGGCCTCCGGCGATGAGCTGCCACGCGGTCGAGGCGAGCACATCGGTGTCGGCGCTCCACCGTTTGGCCAGGATGTGACCCAGGGAGGACACGAGCACGGCGGCGGTCGCGGCCAGGACACCGGGCAGGCTCACCCGCTGCGCGCCCGTGAGCAGCATGAGGCACACCCCGGCGAGTCCGATGGCGGCACCGGCCAGGTGGGCGGTCCGGGGGCGCTCGGCCACCAGAGGCCAGGCCATGAGCATCATCGTCAGCGGGGACACCGCCATGACGGTCGAGGCGACGCTCGTCGGAAGGAGTTGGGAGGCGACGTAGACGAGGACGAAGAACACGCTCACGTTCAGCAGCCCGAGCACCGCCGACCGCAACCACCATGCGCCGCGCGGCCGCTGCCTGCACAGAGCCAGCAGGACCAAGCCGGCGGGCAGGGCCCGCACGGCAGCTCCGTAGAACGGGCTGTCGGCGGGGAGGTAAGCGTGCGTGACGAAGTAGTTCGTCCCCCAGGCCACCGGTGCGATCGCGGTCACCGCCACCCAGCGTGCATTAGCTTCCATGGAAGACAGTATAGCTTCCGTGGAAGCTATACTGGTGTTCATGGAAGACCGGCAACCACGGGACCGTGTGGCCCGCATCCAGGCGGACTGGCGCCGCGAGCGGCCCGACCTCGACGTCACCCCGCAAGGAGTGATCGGCCGCCTGCACCGCCTGGCGGGCCGGCTCACCGAGGAACTCTGCCTCGTCTATGGCCGCTACGGTCTGAGCGAGGGAGAGTTCGACGTCCTGTGCGCACTGCGTCGCGCCGGTGAGCCCTACGAGCGGGCACCCGGCGAGCTGGCCGCGCACACGATGGTCACCACCGGCGCGATGACGAAGAGGATCGACCGTCTGGAGCGGGCCGGACTCGTCACGCGCCGCCGCTCCGACGACGATCAGCGTGGCCGGATCGTCGCCCTCACCGGACCTGGGCTCGAACTGATCGACCGGGCGTTCACCGACCACATCGGCAATGAACACCAGCTCCTGGGCCTACTGACACGCACCGAGGCGGAGACGCTCGAAACGCTGCTCACGACCTGGCTCTCCCGGATGGACCAGCCGGGCGCCCCGCGCGGCGGTTGATCCGTCTTCGGTGGTCGTCGCCATGGTCTGCTGCCGACCCGGAGGCAGCGACCAAGGGCTGTCCCGTAAATGATCTATGAGTCGCCCAGGGCACGCTCGTGTTCGAAGCGGTCGGCGGTCCGCTCGGCGCTCCGGGAGCGAGCGAGGGCGCGCCGGCCGAGGGCTATGGCGAGAAGTCCCAACGGGATGGCCACGACGGCTCCCACCAACCCGTTGCCGGTGCCGGGGCCACCGTGGGAGGTGGCCAGGTGCAGCGCCGCGAGGGCCGTGCCGGCCAGGCCCACCACCATGGCGGACATGGCGCTGGTGCGCGCGTTGCCGGTGCTGATACGGCCGCTGACGCGGGCCATGGCCAGCCAGCCGATGGCCACGCCGATCAGCCCCACCCCGAGGGCCAGGTTGGCTCCGGTCCGCCCGTCGCCGATGACTCCCCCCTCGGCGGCCACCGTCAGGACATCTGCTGTGCTCATGCCACTCTCCTTCTTCGTGCGTGGCGGATTCTGCGGTTGCACTGTGCCTTGAGCGTGCCTGGCGACCGCCCTCCCGGTCGTCCGGCGGGTGCCGTCTTTTCGGACTGCCGTCGGCATGGCAGTCGACTGCTGCGCGTGCGGCAGACGGCGGGTGAGTACCGCGGGTGCGGTAGCCGGCCGCTCGTCCGCCGGCGGGACTCGCCCGCGGCGGCGCCCGGCTAGGGTGCGCGCATGGACACAGGGCGTTTTCGTGTCCCGGCCGGTGCCATGGACTGGGCGATTGCCGTCAGCGTCGCGGCACTGCTGCTGGGCACCGGGCTGTCCGGGCAGCACCCGGCCGGGGAGCGCGCGCTGATCGGCTCCCTGTTGCTGGCGGCGGGCGGTCTGGCGCTGGCCGCGCGTCGCAGGGCTCCGATCGTCGTGCTGGCTGTCACCGGCCTGTGCGCGGTGGGCTACGAAGCGGCGGGTTTTGACGTGCTCGCCGTCTCGTACCTGGTCGCGGTGTACGGCGCCGTGCGGGCCGGGCACCGTGCCCTGACGGTGGCGGCATCCGTGTCGCTGCTCGCCGTCCTGCCTCTCACGGCGCTGGTCTTCCGCGACGGGCCGGCACGCGAGGCGTTCGCTCAGGCCCGGAACGTACTCGAGATCGCCTGGCTGATCGCCGCCTTTGCCGCAGGGGAGGCGTTGCGGCAGGCCGAGCGGCGGGCGGACGAAGCCGAGCGCACCCGGGAGGAGACCGCGCGGCACCGCGCGGACGAGGAGCGGCTGCACATCGCGCGGGAACTGCACGATTCCCTCACCCACCAGATCTCGATCATCAAGGTGCAGTCGGAGGTCGCCGTTCACGTCGCCCGCAGACGCGGCGAGCAGGTACCCGAGACGCTGCTGGCGATCCAGGCGGCAGGACGGGAGGCAGCCCGGGAGCTGCGCGCCACCCTGGAGGCCCTGCGCGACGACGACACGACCCCGCCGCAGAGCCTCGCGCATGTACCGGAACTGGTGGAGCGCGCCCGTTCGATGGGCCTGGACGCGACGCTGACGATCGAAGGGCAACGGCACGACGTGCCGGCCTCGGTGGGCCGGACCGCCTACCGCATCGTCCAGGAGGCGCTGACCAACACCGCCCGGCACGCGGGCGCCACCACCGCGGCGGTCCGGATCGAATACCGGCCCGACACCCTTGCCGTCCAGGTGGACGACGACGGCAAGGCCACCCCCGACACCGCGCCGGTCCCCGGCCTCGGGCTGCTCGGCATGCGCGAACGCGTCACCGCCCTTGGCGGCCGGCTGCGCGCGCGGCCGCGCACCGGGCATGGCTTCACCGTCCAGGCTGAACTCCCTGTGGAACGAGCATCATGATCCGTGTCCTGCTGGTCGACGACCAGCCGCTCATCCGCAGCGGCTTCCGCGCGCTGCTCGGCCTCGAAGACGACATCGAGGTGGTGGCCGAAGCCGCGGATGGCGCGCACGCCGTGGCGCGCGCCAAGGAGCACCTGCCCGACGTTGCGCTCATCGACATCCAGATGCCGGTCATGGACGGCATCGAGGCGACCCGCCGCATCGCCGCGGACCCGGCCCTGTCGGGTGTGCACGTCGTCATGCTGACCAACTACGGCATGGACGAGTACGTCTTCGACGCGCTGCGCGCCGGCGCCGCCGGGTTCCTGGTCAAGGACATCGTGCCGGAAGACCTCCTGCACGCCGTACGGGTCGCCGCCCGCGGCGACGCCCTGCTCGCCCCGTCCATCACCCGCAAGCTGATCCACCGCTACGTCACCCAGCCGCTCCCCGCTGCCGGCGACGCGCTGGAGCAGCTGACCAGCCGCGAACGCGAGGCGGTCGCCCTGGCTGCCCAGGGCCTGTCCAACGACCAGATCGCCGACCGCATGGTGATCAGTCCGATGACCGCCAAGACACACATCAACCGGGCCATGACCAAACTCCACACCCGCGACCGGGCCCAACTCGTCGTCCTCGCCTACGAATCCGGTCTGGTCGCCCCGCGCAACCGCTGACAGAGGCAGCAGTTGCCCACAGCGCGGGGACGGAACGGTCAGGCGACCGGCCAGCCGGCCAGCGCGGCGGCGATCCCGAGCACGCCTGCTCCCAGCAGGGCACTCACCACGCCCCGCCGCATCCCCAGCAGCCAGACGGCCGCTGCGGCCAGCACACCGAACTGCCAGCCGTGCTGCAGCACGAGGGCGAGAGGAATCGCAGATCCGGCGATCGCACCGATCACCGCAGGCCCCGCCCCGGCGAAGAAGGCCTGCACCGCCGTACTGCTGCGCAGCCGATCGAACCGGGAGCCGCCGAGGATCACCAGCAGGAACGACGGCCCGAAGGCCACGGCGGCGGCCAGCAGCCCGCCACCGAGCCCGGCGGCGGCGTAACCGACCACGGCCACCGTCTGCACCACCGGCCCCGGAGTGATCTGACCGAGCGCGACCGCATTGAGGAACTGCCCCTGGCTCATCCAGTGATACCGGTCCACCGCGTCCGCCTGCATCAACGGGATGATCACAAAGCCGCCGCCGTACGACAGCGCCCCGACCTTGAACGCCACCCACACCAGCGCCCCCAGCCCACCTGCCGCCGGGGCCGCGAGGGCGAGCGGCACCGGCCACGCTGCCCCGCCCCTCGGGCGCGGCAGCGCAGGGCGGGTACGCACGCACATCTCCATCAGGCCGGCGGCCACCAACGCCAGCACCAGCCACGGGCCGGCAAGCGCGGCCGCCGCGCCGCCCGTCAGCGCGTAGCCGACCCACCTTGCCCGCGCCGCGCGTCGATCGCCGGCCCGCTTCCAGCTGGCCGGCACCAGGGCCACCGCAGCCTGCACCGCGACCGCCGCCACCGCGGCCCCTGCCCCGGCGGCCGCCCCGAGCACCCACAGCGGCGGATCCCCGCCCAGGAACAGTGCGGCCAGCGCCAGGATCAATGTCAGCCCCGGCACGATGAAACACACCCCGCCGACCAGCGCGCCGGGCGTGCCGCGCAGCCGCCACGCGGTGAAGATCGCCAGCTGGGTGGAGGCCGGTCCTGGCAGGAGATTCGTCGCAGCGATCCCGTCCTCGAACTCCGCGGCCGATATCCATCCCCGGCGCTGGACGCACAGCTGCCGCAGCAGCGCGATGTGGGTCGGTGGCCCGCCGAAGCCGATACAGCCGATCCGGCCCCACTCGCGGGCGATCACGCCCAGTGCCACCCGCGGCGTCCCTGGATCCCGCTCGCCGTCCGCGGTATCCGGCGTCGCCTCACTGGTCATGCACGGACTCCTTGCCGACGCGCCGCGCGCGCCTGTGCGACACCGGTATCGGACGACACGGATGAGCCCCGTGACACGCCCAGCGCGCACCGCGGGGACGGCAGGCCCGCCGCGGTGCTGTGGGGGAGGGAGCGGTCAGTGCCGCCCTTGGCCAGATCCTGCCGGCGTGGTCGGCCGGGGGGCGGGCTGGAACAGCTCGATGAGGTTGCCCGCCGGGTCGGCCAGCAGGACCTGACGTCCCCCGGGACCGGCAACGACCTCGCTGCGGAAGGAGAGACCGGTGCTGCGCAGCCGAGCGATCTCGGCGTCGAGGTCGTCGAAGGTGAGGTGGATGCGATTGCCGCCCGCGACAGCGGCCTCCTTGGGGGTGGCCCGGGCACCCGAGCTCGCCGGGCCCGACAGCAGCAGCCGCAGTCGGCCGCGGGTCACGTCGGCGAAGGCAGGGACGGCGCTGGTGTGCAGCGTGAAACCGAGGTGGGTGGTGTAGAAGTCGGTGGCGGCCTGCACGTCATCGACGAGGTAGCGGACGCTGACGTATTCGTCGTGAGTGGTCATGGCGCGGACCTCGCAAGGGTCTCGGGGGTGTTCAGGACCGGCATCAGGTGCCGGATACGGGTGTCTATATCTGCCGCCGCATGCTCAAAGGCCGCATAGCCGGCCTGGCCGGTGTCACCCGCTTCGCCCGGATCGGCCATGCTCCAGTGGACCCGCCGCGGGCCGAACTCCGGGCAGACCTCGCGAGCCTTGTCGCACAAGGTGATCACATGGTCGAAGCGGCGGCCGGCCAGGTCGTCCACGTGCTGGGTGCGCCGACCTGACAGGTCGATGCCGAACGACTCGCGCAGTACCCGAACAGCATGCGGGTGCAGGCGCGGCTTGGGGCTGGTGCCCGCACTGGCCGTCGTTACGCGGCCGGCGCTGTGGTGGCGGAGCAGGGCTTCAGCGATCGGCGAGCGGGCGCTGTTGCCGGTGCACACGAAGAGCACCGCAACACGGCGGGACCGCGCCCGGACGGCCGGACGACGAGGCGGCGCGGGGACCTGGCGCAATGCCGGGTGCAGGGCGGCACCGCTGGCGGCCAGCGCCTCAGCGCACCGCTCCAGCTCGAGGCGGTAATAGCTGTCACGGCCGTCGAAGCTGCTGCGCCTGGCCGTGACCAGACCGCCTTCGCGCAGCAGTCGCAGGTGGTACGAGACCAGGTTCTGCGGCTCCCCGACACGTTCCACCAGTTCACGGACCCGATAGTCGCCGTCGGCGAGCTCCGTCAGCAGCTGCCAGCGCAGTGGGTGCGCAGCGAGCCGGACGAATTCCGGCGGCGCGACGGCCGCGTCCGAGGGTCGGGGTCCCATACCCCGAAGATACATCAACTCACATTGATGCATCAATGGGAGTTGATCGGATGCTGGCACGTGCGGCGGCATCCGCCCGATCGGGCGGCCTTCGACGTCGAGGGGGCGACGGCGGAGGGTGTAGTAGGAGAAGAGGGCTTCGGTGTGGTTGACGAGGTAGAGCTTGGCCATGGGGGTGAACGGCAGGGCCCGGAAGGTGATGCGGGCCTTGATGCCGTGGGTGTCGTGCAGTGACAGGAGTGCGGCGCGCAGGGATTGTTCGTAGGCGTTGCGCTGGGCGAGCCGGCGCCGCTGGATGGTGTCGGCGCCCTCGTCCCAGCCCTCGTCTTCTGGCTCCGCGGCTTCTTCGCGTGGGCCGGCTACCAGGACGGGCCGGCCAACGTGCTGTGTGAGCAGTCCATGAGCTGGGGGCGCCGCTCCGGTTCCGAAGGCACGCGAGCCGGTCGCAGTCGCAGTCACCCACCCACCTGGCCGGAGGGGCGGTAGACGGCTGCTGCCGGGGGGGCAGTGCCATGAAGGTGCTGCCCCACGGCCTCAGCTGCCGACGGGTTCGGGCTCTTCCTCGGTCAACGACGCGGCAGCCGCCCCTTCACCGGGTGAGGTAGAAGCAGAGGCACACTGCTTGGCGCTGAGCCGGGCTCTTGGCCACGAGTCGCGGGTGGTGTCCGACCACGGGGGCCCGGTGGGGAGGCGGGGTTCGAGCAGAAGCTGGTGGACCGGTTCCTGCCGGCCGGGGCGGGAGCGTGGATCTGGGACCGTTCGCCGGCGGGGGATCGGGCCGTGCTGTTCGCGTTCGCCCGGTTCACCAGCTGCCGCTTGAGGGCGGTGCAGAACGTGAATGGGACCAGTTCCTGTCCCATCTGCTCCGTGAGCGCGGCTTTGCCCTCGGAAGCCCCACGCACCGAGTCCGTCATCGCTGTTCCCGCGCTTCAGACCTTTCACCGAGCCCGGATCAGCCGACGGTCCCCCTGAACGTTTGCGTCACAGCCTGCACCAGCCGGTCCGCGTACTCCCGCTCGGCATCATTGAATTGCGGGTACTCGGTGACGAAGTGGTCCCACTCCACGTACCCGACCGCCTCCGCCACGTCCTCGAGCAGGATCCTCTCGCGGTTCGCGTATGGCCACTCGCCCGACAGCCGGAACACCTCGTGCAGCAGCTCGTAGCGGAGCGGATGCCGCTCGGCCAGCAGCACGGCGTCGTACAGATCCTTGCCCTGGCCGTGCGTGTCGGTGATCAGCCACATCAACTTCCAGGCCAGGGACAGTTCCGGCGTGGCCGCCTGCACGACTGTCCCGCCCGGCAGTTCTGTCGGCTCGGGCGCTTCGGGCAGCCGCTCGTTGAAGACGAAGTCGAGCTGGACATGGCCGCCCGGCAGCCCGGGCGAGACCCACGGCAGCACCATGCGGCAGCCCGGTACCCGGTCGTAGGTCCAGATGTCCTCGATCACCGCACCCTGCGCCGAGATCCCGATCTCGGGTCCGCGCGCTTCGGCCAGGGTCTGCGCCGCCGCGGCGATCCCGCGCAGCATGTGGTCCGTCCGGTCCTCGTCGATCCGCCAGGTGTCGGGGGCGACGACGAAGTCCAGGTCGCCGGGCTCGCGGGCGGCATCCGGGAACCACACCGACATCAGAACGCTGCCCCGCAGCACCAGTGCGTCCGCCCACTGCGACGCCGCGATCGCGTCCAGCACCAGGTGCAGGGCCCGGCGCCGGGCCGCCCGCCACGTCTCGCCCCGCGCCGGATCTCCGAACCGCGGGTCGGTCGCGCGGTAGGCGTTCTCGTGGTGCTTCAGCGACGGGTCGAAGACGGGACGCTGCACCACGTCGTCCCCTGCCACCCACTGCAGCGTCTTCGGCAGGTCCTGTGCACTGCGGGTGGCCTCGTCCAGCGGTTCCCGGGGCAACTCGGTGCTCCGCCAGCCGAATCCGTCCCACGCCGTCCCACTCATGTCCGTACCCCCACAGGCTCCGCGATCCAACCGTCGTCCACGGACAGGTCACTGTCATGGAGCACGAACTCCCGCTCCATGCTCAGCACCACGAATCCGCCCAGCTCCCTCAGCAACTGCTCCAGTGCCCGCCCCGCCCCGTCGGCGCCCACCCCGCGGCACCGTTGCGTCACGAACCGCTCGTGCCGCGCGCCGGCCCGCACCCGCAGGGCGTTCCACGACAGATGGGCGCCGTGCGGCACCACCCGGGCCGCGAGCGCGGTCAGGTCCGTGCCCGCGTCGAGCAGCAGCTTCACGTGATGCTCGAAGTACCGTTCGTCGTCTTCGCCGAGCCGAGCCGGTACCTCCGCGGCCCACGGCGTGGACTCGGTCTTCACCCGTACCGGCTCGAACCCGTCCGCACGAAGCCCCGCCACGACGTCCCGCACTCGCTTGTCCTGCTCGACGTACGACGAGGAACCGCACAGTGTGAGCATGGGCTGATCGCGCATCCGGCCGCGCGCCAGCACGATATGCGTCAGCTTCAGACCACCCGAAGCCGCCCACCGCTGCAGCCGCACCCACTCGTCGGGGTCGGCACAGCGGACCGTCACATGCGATTCGTACAGGGAAGCGGACACCCGCGGATCCTGCCAGACAACGGCCACTCACGCCCATTCGACCCCCAGCTCCCGCAGCGCGTGGAACTGTTTCTGGGCGAGCCGTTCGCGCCTTGCTCCGGCGCTGTCGGCGCGTCGCCGTAAGCCCTGCGCGGTATCCCGTGCTCACGCGGAGCTGGTTCCAGGCGGTGTGCACGTGTGCACCTGATTGCCTCGGGGTTGGCACGCGCCCGCTGGGATCCAGATGGACCTCGTCGGCGTCCTTGTCTGGGAAGTCCAGATTTGGGGGGCGGATGACAGAGGGGCCGCAGAGGCACGTCCGGCTACGGCTGGCCAGGCGCCGCACCGCGCCGGCCCGTGTACGGGCCCGGGTTCGGGAGGAAGGGCCCGCGCCGGACCCGGACCCGACACCGGAGCCTGACCTGGCGCCGGAACCCGATGCCGAGCCCGTTCCTGACGGCGGGCCGGCACCCGCAGCCGATCCGTCCCGGGCGCGGCGAGTCTTAAACCGTGTGCGGCGCGCAAGGTGGTCGCACTTCATCACCGTGGGCGCCACGGCGCTCGCGGCGGTCGCTGCTATCGGGGGGCTGTGGGCGCAGGCCGTCACGACGTTCTGGAGTCAGCAGACTGCGAAGGACCAGCTTCGCCAGTCGCAGGAGGACCAGGAGAAGGAGGAACGTGCGCAGGCGATGGCCGTGTCCCTGTGGGTGGACCGGGCCGACGACACCGACGATACGAGTTGGAGACTGCACATCCTGAACCGCTCGCCGGACCCCGTGCCCTTCATGCAGGCGGCCTACCTCATCCGGGTCGGTGGGGGTGGCTCTGCTCGTGCCCTGGCGGTATCGGGTCCGGCCAACGCCTATCTCGTGGTGAACACGACTCGGCTCGCGCCGTGCACGGAACTCGTTTTCTCGTCGAAGCAGGCAGGCCGCGACTGGGGGTCACCGAAGGGGGAGGTGTCCCTGCCACCGCCCGGTTCCCGGCTGCACTCTGCCCAGTTCGCGTTCGCCTACTTCGTGGACCGCGATGGACGTTCGTGGTTGCGCTGGGGGCAGGGCCAGTTCGCTCCGTTCGACACTGAGATCTGGCGTCGCATCACTGCTCCGTCCGAAGAGATCATCTGGGAGAAGCAGACAAAGGGCGATCCGCTGACGCGGTCGGCGGCGTCGTGCGGCGGGACTGACTGACACTCAACGGACACCGGCTGCTGCGGGGCAGGCATCTTTGTGTCCTCCGGCGCGGCGGGGCGGCCGGTGCCGATCTCCCCGGCGGTGGTGGCCTCGTGCGCCGGTCCGAGTCCGGCTGTCGTGCTCTTGGCCGTTGGCTGCATCCAGTGGGCCACCGGAAGTCACTCACGCGTCGACGTCGCCCCGCTGTCAGTCGGCATCGATCCCTGCACTGCTCGCTTCCTCTGCGGGGAGGGCCTGCGGCGGGTGGAGGGCCGGAGCAACCGCGTGTCGTGTGCGGTGCCGGGCCTTGATGACCTTGGCTCGTCACGACTGGTGGACCAGCAGCAAGGCCGCCCCCTGGCTGGTGTAGGCGTGCGAGAGTCGCATGATTGATCCGATTGTGAGCTGGTGCCTGCGCTCTTCCCAGCTCCTCGCCGGTGGCTCTAGGCTCGTTCGGTGTCCAGGAGGTCACCGCAAGATGCCTGCGTCATCGCCCGGGGGAGACTGTGGATGTCCCGACGTTGATCCTGCTGGGGGCAGCGGGCGGTCTCGTGCGCGGGGCGCTGGACTTGTACAGCCGGTTTGTGGCCTGGCAGGCCGACCGCCAGGCTCATCGGCAGGCGATTACGGCGCATGGGGAAGTCCCCCGTTTTCAGGCCTACTTCGACTTCCCCGTCGATATCGCTGCGGCCGCCGTGCACACGGTGATGGGCGCTGGCACTGCGGTGCTGTTCGGCGCCACGGGCCAGATCAGCGGCAAGTACGCCGCACTCGTCGTCGGCATGTCGGCGCCCGTCCTGCTCACGCAACTCATCCGGATCCAGACCGTGAACGATGCGGTGAGCGGTGACCGACAGCCCGCAGCATCGCCTGAGGAGGCAGCCCCTGCGGCAGGGGCGGAGCCGACTGCTGGTGTGCCGGGCGGTCCGCACGGAACCGGTGACGCACAAACCCCGGCCACCAGCGGCGTCGGTGGTCCGGGGCTGCCAGCAGAGCCGATGCCCGCCTCCCCCGCAGACCCGGGCGGTCCTCCTCCAAGAGTGTGTCCCCTGCCTTCGCCCGGGGTGCATCCCGCGGTTGCGGACGTGCGAATGCCCGATGCCGCGCCCGGCGAGCACCCCGCGCACCGGTCACCGTCCCCGGAGCCCGCACATCTCCGAGACAGTCCGGTGCGTGCGGACCCGGGCAGCGGAACGACGGAAAGGAGCCGTGAGGGCCGCAGCGCGTCACACTGGCACAGGACGGAGCTCGGGGAGGAGGGGCTGTGAAGAGCGTTCCGCAGCACCTGCTGAGTGAGGACCGCCAGGAATACGAGCGGATCATCGACGAGGCACTGCGCTCCACTCAACTGGCACCTGCCGGGCAGCGGCTCAGCATGGAGCAGCTGCGCACCATGGCGATCAGCGCCACCGCCCTCATCACTACGGCCGCGGCGGACGAGTACGCCCACTACGTAAGACTCCGTGAAGACCTCCGCCAGCTGGCGTCCTCGTCCGACTCCTCGCCCTCGCACTCGCCCTCCTCATCCATACGCCGGGAGCCGTCGTTCGCCGTCGCACCGTCTGCCCTTGCCGACTCCGACAGCCGGGGGATGGGCGAACAGTCTGACCCAGCCGGTCTGCGCCAGCGGTTCGGGGCCGCCGTCCTGGGCGCTGGAAGGCCGGGCGGCCGCCGGTTCGGCAACGGTGTCGCTGCACAGCGGTGGGCCCGCATGCCGTACCGCCGCCGACTGCTGGCCACACTGCTCGGCCTGCACGTACGCCCGGAGGTACCGGCGGGCTCACGAGGCGGGGAGACAGGGACACCGCGCACGCCCGCGCAGCAGAAGGCAGTCCACCCGACCGCTCCCCCCTCGTCAATCAGGCGCGAAACACTGGATCTTGAAGCGGTCCCTGTTGTCGCGGTCCTGGCACCTGTCTTCGCCGGCACCATCACGGCGGTCTTGCTCCTCGTGGGTTACATCCTGAAGTTGCTCAACCCTGCGCCGACGTTGGCCCAGACGATGCTCACCGCCGGTTGGGCGTCTGGTGCGATGACGGCGGCTGCCGTCCTGGCCTGCGCCGCCAGGATCTTCCTCACTGTCCCGCGCAACAGGTCCTCGCCCGAGGCCGGACAATACGGCGAACTTCCCGAGGAAGTGGCCCGCGCCAAGGACGCCTGGCGCGATGCCCTGCTGGATCGAGGCCTCCTGCCGTTCCTCCGGTACGCGCTGGCCGACCCTGGCTCGGTGACACTGGACCGGCCCGCACCGACTTCCACTGGCCGCATGCCGCAACTCGGCTACAACCGACCGGGTTTCAGCAGTCCCGAAGAGGGACCGGCGAGGGGCACGCGGTCGGGATTCTCCAGCCCGGACTTCAACAGCCCGGACTTCGGAGGCCCGGAACATCAGCCGAAGTGACATCACAAGGGCGTTCGAACGTCGCCTGCCATCGTCCGACGTCTACGGCGTGACCTGCGGCCACCGCTTGATTCTTCGTTGTCTTCGCAAACCCCGGTGACCTTTGGTGGCACCATCAGCGAGGACTCCGCCTATCGGCTGTGCGTGGCCGGCACCCTCCCGCCGCAGGGCCGTCACGAGCCTTCCGAACTGTCGTGGGCTCAGCCGACGGCTCCGACGCCGTGATCACACCAGCCATTGCACGATCAATCCACCGCTTCGGGTTCACCCAGCTCGAACGCGATGCGGCAGCGTTCCACCTGGTCAGCCACCTGCTCCATGAACCATTGCATGATCTCGTAGGGGATGACGTGCCCATCAGGGCTGTAGATGCGGACGGTTGGCTCCAGAGCAGGGTCCTCGTCGGGGACGAGCGCCGCAAGGAAGGGCGGACCGGGCAGATGGGTCGCCGCATTGGGCGTCTCAGCCCACGCGGCTGGCGCAGGCACAGCCTCGCTCAGCTCCACAGCCCAGGAATCGTCGGGCAAGGCGTAGTAGAACAGGATGGCGTAGTGACGACCTGCATGTTCTCTCAGCTCTGCTGGCATGACGGCAGGCTGCCACAGCACGCGGTCACAAGCCCGGGGATATTGGCTGAGGCCCAGTCGCCGGGAAGAAGCCCCGACTTACGGGGCTGCACTGGCCCGTGGCCCACTCCTGCGCCGACGCCGACACTGATGGAACTTTGCCTGGATCCCCATCGGGTGAGCACGTCAGTGCGTGGGCCGGACGGCGGAACGGCCGGACCGACTCGGCGACACGGTGGCGTACGGCCGTTTGCCCGCTCTCTCGGAGGCGATCCGTGTGAAGATCCTCCAGGGCATCCGGCCCGAGCCGGACGGTACGGCGCTCACCTTTGGCGTGGTTCCCTCCAGCCGAGGCCGTCGGCGCGCGGGGCTGTCCCTCGGCCGAGCTGGTCGTACGAGGATCGGGAGCAGGGCATCGGATGAGCGCACGTTTCGAGGAGATCGACTGGCGGCCGACGCCCATGGGCGAGATCAGCCTGCGTCGTCGGCGCGATCCGCTGTCGGGCGAGGACGTGTACGAGGTGAAGCTCGGCGACGAGTACCTGATGTCGAGTCTCTTCACCACCGGGGAGATCGAGCTGACCCGGCTCGGGCTGGCGGAACTGCCCCCCGACGGCGTACTCGACGTCGCGGTGGGCGGACTCGGTCTCGGATACACGGCCCGGACGGCGCTGGAGGATCCGCGCGTTCGCTCGCTCATCGTCGTCGACGCGCTGGCCGAGGTGATCGACTGGCATCAGCGAGGGCTCGTACCACTGGGCACGGGACTGTCGTCGGACCCCCGATGCCGGCTGGTGCTCGGGGACTTCTTCGCGATGGTGGCCGGAAGCGCGACGGCGGGCGGAACGCCGTCCGCGGAGGGTGCGAGAACGGACGCTCCGGTGTCCACGGGGGACAAGGCCGTCGACGTCGGTGCGACGCCGCGCGGTCTGGACCCCGAGACTCCTGGACGCCGTTTCCACGCGATCCTCCTGGACGTCGACCACTCGCCGCGGCACGTCCTGCATCCCAGCCACGCCGGGCTCTACCGACCGGCCGGCCTGGCGGCTCTGGCCGAACTGCTCTATCCAGGCGGAGTGTTCGCGCTGTGGTCGAACGACCCACCCGACGAGGAGTTCATGTCTGTGCTCGCGGGGGTCTTCGCGGAGACCGCCGCACACGTGGTGGATTTCGACAACCCGCTTCAGGGCGGGACCGCGGCCAACACCGTCTATATCGGGCGAAGGCGCGACGGCTGAGGAACCTCTGCCCGGCTGACTGGTCAGCCGGGCAGAGGTTGCCGGCGTTGCGTCCCGCCCCGGCGCATCACGGGGTCGAAGACGTTCCGGACAAGGCGGGCCTTCATCCGGCGGGGCGGTAGCGCGCGATGACCTCGTCGAGCTCCTCGATCCAGGTGTCGAGCTGGTCCTCGTCCTTGGTGGTCACGCGGCAACGGTGCGACTGGCCGTCGGTGAGGGTGACCGTGACGGTGAGACCGTAGCCGCGGCCGGTCTCCCGGTGGGTGACGGTGTGAACGATCGGCCACGGGAAATCGACGGGGCGGCCATTGACTCCCAAGGAGATGCCGTGGACGTCCGCGATCACAGCGTTCTTGTGGTCCATGGCCAGGAACTCGGCAGCCTGGGCCGGGTTTTCGTCAGGGGCGGGTGTGGGTGGCGCGGTGACGGTCGGGGGGTAGAGCGGGGGTGCCGGGATGGATGGAGCGGACAGGATCGTGGGTGTGTAGCCCGGCGCGGGTGCGGGTGCGGCGGTGAACACGTCCAGGAGATGTTCCGGAGTCGGGCGCAGGGCCGGCTGTTTCGCCAGACACGCCTCGACCACGGGGCGCAGGGCGACGGGAACGGCGGTGAGGTCGGCCTCGTGATGGACCGAGCGATACATCAACGCCATCGATGTGCCGTGCCCGAATGCGCTGCCGCCGGCGGCAGCGACCAGGACGGAACCGAGCGCGAACACGTCCGCCGCTCCGTTCACCGGATGGCCTTCGGCCTGCTCCGGAGCCAGAAAGCCCGGGGTGCCGACGCTGGCGCCGGGCACCGTCAGCCGGGCGTCCTCCGTAGCGCGTGCGATACCGAAGTCCACGACCCTCGGTCCGTCGACGGCCATGATGATGTTCCCGGGCTTCAGATCGCGATGCACCAGACCACAGGCGTGGATCGCCTGCAGCGCCTCTGCCAACGCCGCACCCAGCGCCCGCAACGCCTGCTCGTTCATGGGACCTTGGGCGTCCAGGGCGTCGGCCAGGGTGGGGCCGGCGATGTAGGCGGTGGCCAGCCACGGCAGCTCGGCGTCGGGGTCGGCATCGACGACCGGCGCCGTGTGGAAGGCGCCCACGCGGCGAGCGGCGTTCACCTCGGCCCGGAATCTCTCCCGGAACATGCTGTCCTGGGCCAGCTCCGGCCGCGCGACCTTCACCGCCACCAGGCGCCCACCCCGCGAGCGCGCCTGGTACACGACGCCCATTCCCCCTGCGCCGAGCACCCGCTCGACGGTGTACGGGCCGATACGGTCCATCCCCCACCTCCCCGATCGTTCGCCTGCCACGGTAAGCCAGGCGCCGCATGCAGTGATCAGCGGGGAAGGGGAGGCGAGCGACTCCCGCAGCCGCAGCCGCAGCCGCAGCCGCAGCCGAGGCCGAGGCGAACCGCGGGCTGGGGCCGACGCTGGGGCCAGTGTGCCGGTGGGCATGTCTCGAACCGGCCGGGCCCGACTTCGACGCGGGACACCGGCGCCCGCTCCCTGGCCTGATCGCTCGCGGAGTCGAGGTCGGTGAGTGCGCCTTCGTCAGGCCTGTCAGGCCCGTCAGGCCGCTTCAGCCCACGTCAGCGCGGGAGCTCATGGGCACTCTCACGGCCGTCATCCGTTGCGCACTCTCGCGCGGTACGAGGTGACCGCGGTCAGGGCGAAGATCAGAGGCAACCCGACCCCCATGACCGTCAAGGGCTGCAAGGTCGACTCCAGCCACCCGGGCATGTCCACGAACAGCGGCAGCAGCATCAGTACCGTCAGCGGGATGAACGACAGCATGAGGGCGACGAAGCCCGCCGTCATCGCCGCCTGGCGGGCATTGCGCCGATCGATGAGGACGGCGGCGTCGGGGTCGGGCGCCCAGTCCGCGCCGCGCAGTTCCTCCCACGCCTCCAGCAGCACCCCGAGTTCGCGCTCGACGTTCACGTGCAGGTCGTCGAGGAAGGGCAGCAACACCTTGCTGCCGTCGCGGCCGTAGGCGTGCACGATCACCTGGGCGGCATGGCTCTGCATCGCCGCGGCCGGATTGGCCTCGGCCCTGATGTCCTGGATGTCTTCCCAGGCCAGCCGTCGGCGCCTGACCATGCCGCGCACACGGATCGACTTGATGTCCGCGGTGGTGGAGCAGTGCAGGGTGGCGTAGAAGAGCCACCCCATGAGGGCGACCCACGCGATCACAAAGGGGTACGTGACCGAGGCGGGCAGGTCGTCGGCGGTCAGTACGGCCCCCAGCATGCTCACCGTGCCCACCGCGATCACCCACAGGAACAGTCGCATCCGGGAACGACTCAACCGATACTCGCGTGGCAGCCCGTCGTACCCCACACCCACCCCCCCTCTTGCCCCCACGGCCCCGGCCACCGTCGGGCCACCATGGTTGCGCCCCAACTCCCGCATGTCGAGGGCTATTTGGGCACAGGCGCGCACAGTCTTGCGACACTCGCGTCCGGGCTACGGAGTCCGTGCCGGAAAATCCGTCGGCCTCGGTCGGCGCCGGCTGCGAGACTTCACGCCATGACGCGACCTGCCCTCACCCAGGCGGAATATCTGGCCGAAGTCGAGAGACTTGCCCGCGAGGTGCGGTCTGCTGCGCTGGTAGAGGGGTGGCTCACCTACGGCAATGACCCCGAGGGCGCGACCGTCCTGCAGCGGGCTGTCAACGAGCTTGCCCGGACTCTGCGCCATCACCATTTCCCCGGTGACGGCTGTGTCGAGGAGGAGCTGCCTTTGATCGACCTGGTGGGTGTCGTGATCATTCGGCCTGGAGTCATGCCCTCGGCACGGGACGAGACGTATGAGCAGGCCTGCCTCCGCATCGGTGTGGAACCCCGCGAGGAGGGATGGGCGCTGTGGAACACCTGGGGCAAGGCGCAGGACCGCATCACCATGGTCGTCTCGGCTGTTGACACCACCGTGGGACTGCTCGCGAACTGGTCGCGAGGTGTGGACGTCAGTCCTGTCCGGCCCCTGCCTTCGCAGATCGCGCTGATCCGGCAGGGCTGGTCCGGACCCATGACTCTGTCTCCGCGCGCCGTGAAGAGGACCGGCCTGCTGGATTCGGCGTAGCGCCACCTGTGAGTCGGTCGGCGACCCGACGCGGCTTGACCCCGCGGACCAGGTCCTCCAGATCCTCCCCGGTTTTCCGGCATCGGCTCGTGGCTCTCCCGATCCACATGTCGACGAGGTGGATCTCGCCGGACCGGGGTGGGGTGGGCGTTGATGGAACCCTTGCCGGCGCCGTCGGACCGTATCCGGCCACCGTCGCATGGCTCGGTGGAGGGCGAGCGGCGCAGCCCGCCGACGGCGGTGTGGGCGGCCGGTCGCTATTGCCTCAGCTCGAGGGACAGGTGCGCGGACAGCGCGCGGAGGAAATCGGCCGCGTCGAAGATCTCGCCGGCGGAGGCGACCCCGACCGTTCTGGTCCGCCCGGTGAGAATGCGGTCGACGGCTTCGACCGCGAGCGGCGCGGTGATGGCGTAGATGTCCTGGCCCCTGGCCACGGCTCGCCGTTCGGTGCCCTTGGAGCGTACGACGACGTCGACGAGGAAGGTCTGTGCGGACCGACCTTGGTCGTCGACCGCGCTGGGCGCCGGGGTGTCGGAGGCCGAAAGGTCCCTGGCCGCCACGACGGTCATGTAGTTGCGCACCTCAGGGACGTCGAGGTGGCTGGGTACGGTGACCACGTCGGCCATCGAGAACTCCCCGATGACGGATCGCGGGCCCATCGGGTCGGGGAACGGCCACTCCAGGGTGGGTGCGGCATCCTGCGTGTACTCCAACTTCCCCTGCGTGTAGCGGACCCGTCGGTCACCTCGCCGCTCCCGGGAGACCGCGCCGGCCGCACGAGTCCCGGCGGTGGGGTGCCAACTGCTCAGCCCGTACGCGATGTGTGCCTCGTCGGCCGCCTTCCAGTCGCCCATCGCGGCGGTGGTCAGCAGGTCGCCGAGCCCGCCGTAGAAGGCCATCGCGGGGACGATCACCGCTCCGGCGGTTCGGGCGCGGTCCGTGAACTGCTCGAACGTGTCGACGTTGGCCTCGATCTCGGCCGCCACATCCACGTACGGGATTGCGGCGCGGAGTGCCGCCTCGATCACGGGGGCAGCCGTCGTGGCGAAAGGCCCGGCGCAGTTGATCACAGCCGTGGCTCCGGCCAACGCGTGGTCGAGCGCGGCCGGATCGTCGACCGACGCCGGGCGGACGTCCAGTTCGGGATGGGAGGCCGCCAGCGCCTTGAGCTTCTCGGCGTCCCGGCCGGAGAGAACCGGGACGAACCCGCGCTCCAACAGCTCCGCCACCACGAACCGCCCGGTGTGTCCGTACGCGCCGAACACCGTCACAACCTGCCCCGACCCCATGGGTTTTCCTCCGTGCCTGAGTGATCTGCCGTGATCCGTAAGAACATCCTGACGGGGACGGGCCACGCACACGAGTGTCCGGAACGCCATGCCCCGTACAATTTCGGACATGGACACTGTCGCGCTGGCCGTCACCGACGGGATGCTCCACTTCGAACTGGCCCTGGCCTACGAGGTCTTCGGCTCCGCCCCGGACGCGGTGCCGGGCCCCTGGTACGACATCGCCGTCTGCGGGCCGGACGCCGTGCGGGTCGGACGGTTCCTGCTCGAGCCCGACCACGGCCTCGATCACCTCGCGCGCGCCGACACCGTCATCGTCCCGGGCTGGGCCGACGTCGACCGGGACCCACCCGCCGACCTGGTCGACGCGGTGCGCGCGGCCCACGAGGCGGGCGCACGCATCGCATCGCTGTGTACCGGCGCGTTCGTGCTGGCCGCCGCCGGCCTGCTGGACGGCAAGCGCGCGACCACACACTGGGCGCACACCCAGGAGTTGGCCGTCCGCCATCCCCAGGTACAGGTGGACCCGGACGTCCTCTACGTGGACAACGGCAGCGTGCTCACCTCCGCGGGCAAAGCCGCCGCGATGGACCTGTGCCTGCACCTCGTCCGCCTCGACCACGGCTCGTCGGTCGCCAACTCGGTCGCCCGTCGCCTGGTCGTGCCGCCTCATCGGGACGGCGGCCAGGCCCAGTTCGTCACGACACCGGTGCCCGCCCGGGACAACCATCCGCTCGCCGAACTGTTCCCTTGGGTGATCGAGCGCCTTGACCATCCGCTGACCGTCGAGGACTTGGCCCGCCAGGCGCGGATGAGCTCGCGGAATCTCGGCCGTCACTTCAGGTCGGTGACCGGTACCACCCCGCTGCAATGGCTGCTGACGCAGCGGATCCGCCACGCCCAGGAGTTGCTGGAGACCACCGACGCCGGCGTCGACACCATCGCGGCGGCCACCGGCATGGGCACCGCCACGACGCTGCGCCGTCACTTCAACCGCACGGTCGGAGTGCCTCCCGACGCCTACCGCCGCACCTTCCGCTCACGGACCCGCCCCGGTCCGGATGACAAGGGTGACCACGGCCGACACCACTGACCCCGGGCCGCTTGTTCGGCCCGACGCGGAATCGGTGCCTGCCGTGCGGGCCGGGGGAGTGGGGCGGCTCGCACGAGGCGTGCGCCGGGTGACACTGTGTGGCGGTGTGTCCGTGTTGTCACGTGGGCTTTTCTGCCCTCTCTCAGCTGGGCGCGGTCAGGGTGGTCACGAACTCATCACTCCCGCACGGCGCATACCGTGTGCCCATCACAATCGCGCGCATGGCAGACACAGCCGCTACGGGTCGGCGCCCGTCGCTCACTCAGAAGATCACCGCCACGCTGTTGCTGTTGCTGCTGCTCCTGGTGTGGACGATGGGGGCCAACTCCTGGACGGAGAAGGGCTGTCACCTGAGCCAGGGATACGTCTACGTCCTGTCGCACGGGGGCGGCCCGGACGGTCACCAGGGGTGCGATCCAGAGCCGGGCGGCCCGGTGTACACCGACCAGTACTACGGCTGACGAGGCTCGCATGGACAGGGGGGAGACCTCCCCCCTCGGTCGATCACTCCGACGCGGTCACCTGTTCCTCGGTCCTGCGGCGCGGGCCGGTGCATGCCGCCGCAGGACGAGTGTGGTCGGCGAGGCCTTCGCCGTGGCGCGTGTGAACCCTGGACAGGCGTACCCGGCCGTGCTGTCATGTCCACTGCATCGTTTCCAACGTTGTACAGAGCCGTGGAACCGCCCCTCAGGGGAGCCGCTGTGGAGCCGCATCTGGAGGATCTGACGTTGCTCGATCAGCGGGAGACAACGTTGTCGCACGCAAGTCGGCCCTTCCGGAAGGCAGGTCACCTGCATGTCCATGAGCAGACGAGAACTCCTCGGTATCGGATCCGGCACCCTCGGGGCCGCGGCTCTCGGAGCCACGTTCACGGGTGTCGCGGCCGCGGCTCCCCGCCCGCGAGCCGAGACGCAGTTGGCCGACAGATTCCAGAAGCTTCCGCCCGGCAGTGTCGTGGCCCGTGGCTGGCTCGCCGGCCAGCTCCGGTTACAGCTCGACGGTCTGTGCGGCACGTACGAATCCTTCTCGCACTTCCTCGACTTCTCGACGTCCGGCTGGGTGCACCCCGAGCATGACGCCTGGGAGGAGCTGCCGTACTGGCTGCGCGGCTACCTGCCGCTGGCCATCGCCACCGGTGACCCGCACGCCCTGGCGCGGTCGCGCGCGTGGGTGGACGCGATCCTCGCGACCCAGGAGAGTGACGGCTTCTTCGGACCGCGTGCCTTGCGCACCGCACTCAACGGCGGTCCCGACTTCTGGCCCTTCCTGCCACTTCTGCAGGCCCTGCGGACGCACGAGGAGTACACCCACGACCAGCGGGTGGTGCCGTTCCTCCTCCGCTTCCTCCGCTTCATGAACGCTCAGGGGCCGGGCGCCTTCAACACCAGCTGGGTGTCCTACCGTTGGGGCGACGGTCTCGACGTCGCCGTGTGGCTCTACCGCCGTACCGGCGAGGCGTTCCTGCTCGATCTCGCCGCCAAGATGCACACCCACGGCGCGGACTGGACCGGTGCGACACCGAGCCGGCACAACGTGAACATCGCCCAGGGATTCCGGGAGCCCGCCCAATACGCCCAGTTGACCGGCTCCGCCGACCTCACCCGGGCCACGTACCGCGCCTACGACGCCGTGATGGACCCGTACGGGCGGTTCCCCGGGGGAGGCATGGCGGGCGACGAGAACTTCCGGCCCGGGTTCGCGGACCCCCGGCAGGGCTTCGAGACCTGCGGCATCGTCGAATTCATGGCCAGCCACGAGCTGCTGACAAGGATCACCGGGGATCCGGTCTGGGCGGACCGCTGCGAAGACCTGGCCTTCAACCTGCTCCCGGCCTCCCTCGACCCCGACGGCACGTCCGTCCACTACATCACCAGCGCCAACAGCATCGACCTCGACAACCGCCCCAAGACCCAGGGCCAGTTCCAGAACGGCTTCGCCATGCAGGCCTTCCAGGCCGGTGTCGACCAGTACCGCTGCTGTCCCCACAACTACGGGATGGGCTGGCCGTACTTCACCGAGGAGCTCTGGCTCGCCGGCGCCGACGGCGGCCTGGCCGCGGCGCTCTACGCTCCGAGCCGGGTCCGGGCCACGGTCGCGGGCGGAACGACTGTGACGGTCACCGAAGAGACGGGTTATCCCTTCGAGGACACGATCACCTTCACCGTCTCCACGCCCCGTCCCGTGCGCTTCCCTCTGCGGTTGCGCGTGCCCGGCTGGTGCCGAGGTCCCCGGCTCCTGGTCAACGGCACCTCGGTGGTGGCCCCGGACGGACCGTCCTGGGCACGGGTGGAGCGCACCTGGCGCGACGGCGACGTCGTCCGCCTGCAGTTGCCCCAGCAGGCCCGGTTGCGCCAGTGGCCCGGCCCGCACGGTGCGGTCAGCGTCGAACGCGGCCCGCTCACCTACTCGTTGAAGATCGGCGAGCGCTACGACCGCTACGCGGGAGATGAGAAGTTCCCCGCGTACGAGGTCCACGCCACCACCGCGTGGAACTACGGCCTCCTCCCGGAGACCCCGCTGACCCCCACCCGGACCCGTGCTGTCGTACCGGACCAGCCGTTCACTCCGGACACCTCACCCCTGCGCATCTCGGCACAGGCCCGGAAGATCCAGGAGTGGGTCGCGGACGACGAACATGTCGTCGCGCCGCTCCAGGACGGTCCCGCCCGGAGCGACGCCCCGGTGGAGACGGTCACCCTCATCCCCATGGGCGCGGCCCGGCTTCGCATCACGTCCTTCCCCACGGCGGCGCCCGACGGACTGCCCTGGACGCCGGAACCACCGTTCCGAAGAATCGCGAACATGAACAGCGGCAAGGTCCTCGCCGTCGACGGAATGTCCACCGAGAACAGCGCACGCGTGGTGCAGTTCGACAACACGGGGACGGGTGACCACGCCTGGCAGCTCGTCGACAAGGGCGACGGCTGGTATCTGATCCGCAACGGCCAGAGCGGCAAGGTGCTCGGCGTCGACCGCATGTCCATGGACGACAGCGCGATCGTCGTGCAGTTCGAGGACAACGGAACGGCCGACCACCTCTGGACGCTGCTGGACAGCGGCGACGGCTGGTATCGCATCCGCCACAAGAACAGCGGCAAGGTTCTCGGGGTGGACCGCATGTCCACCGGCAACAGCGCGCAGGTCGTCCAGTTCGACGACAACGGTACGGCCGACCACTTGTGGGGCTTCCTGTGAGGGCCTCGCCGGTCGGTTCGGAAGTCCCCACGCTGTTCGGCAGCGCAGGATCCGGAGCCGGTCCGTAGCGCGGAACGGCGTGCGCCGGGCGGACATGGCAAGCCGTGGGCTCGGCGGTGGGTTCTCGGCCGGCGGTCCGGGCGGATGCCCAGGCCGTTCACGGTCCGGCGGTGACCGGTTTCGAGACAGTGCCCGGCCGCCGTAGCAGCGCCGAGGAGGCCCCTGCCGGCTGAGACGGTGGCCGGATAACATCCAGCCCTGTCTCTTCCTCCCTGCACTGATCGATCGGACAACCGTGAGCGCTCCTGCTTCGGGCGGGCGAATCCAGCCCCCACGCCCCGGGGACGCGTCCCGCGTCGGCCCGTACCGCATCGTCGGCCGACTCGGTGCGGGCGGTATGGGCACGGTCTACGCGGGGCTCACCGAAAGCGGTGAGCGGGTCGCGGTGAAGGTGGTCCATCCCCTGCACGCGGGCGATCCGGAGTTCCGTGCCCGGTTCCGTCGCGAGGTCCGGCTCTCCACCCGAGTGCGCGGCCCGTTTCTGCTGCCGCTCCTGGCGGCCGACCCCGATGCCGACGCCCCCTGGCTGGCGACCGCGTACGCCCCGGGCCCGACCCTGACGGAACATCTGGCCGTCCACGGCCCGCTGACCGGCGCGACCCTGCACGCCTTCGCCACCGGCACCGCGCAGGCCCTGGAAGCGATCCACCTGGCCGGCGTCGTCCACCGGGACGTCAAACCCCAGAACGTGCTGCTGACACCGGGCGGCCCCCGCATTCTGGACTTCGGCATCGCCCACGCCGCCGACGGCACCAGCGTCACCCGCACCGGGGTGCTCACCGGCACCCCGGGCTGGATCAGCCCCGAGCACTACCTCAGCGGCGTCACCGCGGCGGAGGGCGATCTCTTCGGCTGGGGCGCGCTCGTGGCGTACGCGGCGACCGGCCGCCTCCCCTTCGGCGGTGGTGCGCCCGAAGCGGTGGCCTACCGGGTCACATCGGGCCGACCCGACCTGGACGGGATACCCGAGGCGCTGAAGGAGATTCTGGAACGGGCCCTGGCCAAGGAACCCGCCGAGCGTCCGGACGCCGGTGAGGCGGCCGCTGCCTGCGCACGGCTGCTGGCCGCCGAGTCCACGCAGGTGCTCAACGGCAGCACGTCGGCGGAGGCGAGCAGCACCCCCACACTGATCGGGGAACTGGTGACGGCGCAGTGGTCTGTGCCCGTATCGGACGATCCCTCCTGGCCCCCACCCGCTTCCGCCCGTGTGGGCTCCTCGCGGCGTCGGACCGTTGTCGCCGTCGTGGTGGCGGCGGCGGTCCTGGGCGCGAGCGCGGGCGGCGCGCTCGCCTTCCACCACGGCGGAGGCGACTCCACCGGCCGTTCCGGGACCGCCGCTTCGACGGCGGCCGCGGGCGATCATGACTCCGGCGCCACACCCGCCGGGACCGTACTGGCCGGCCCCGGTGCGGACGTGACCGGCCCTGTGGCATCCGACCCACGCACCGTCCCGGTCCCCTCCGACCCGCTGGACGGCGTGGCCCATCCCGCCTTCCACCGCTCGGACGACGAGACCCAGCCCGTTCCCGGCGAGTGGAGCGCCGCCCGGGACGCCGACGGCAAGGCGGAACGGGATGCCGCAGTCGCCGTCCGCGAGACGGTGAAGGCGATGCTCACCACGAAGGACATGTCCTTCATGACCCCCACGGTGACGTTCAACCGGCAGGCGCAGACCCTGATGGTGACCGGCGGCCCGATCTCCACCCTCACCGACGACAGAAAGGAGGTCTTCCGCCGGGTGGCTGAGGCGGCCGCCTGCGTCACCCTGGCCCAGCGACTCGAAGAGGCACCCACAAGCTGGCCGTACGGCCGGTTCTCCGTCCGTTGGCGGGACTACGACGGCCAGGACGAGGCGAGCATCCTCGGTTTCGGCAAAGCCACCGACGGCTGCTACACCGACGAGGCCGGACGACGTCAGGGCACGGAGGAGGGCATGGCCACCGCCGAGATACCCAGCAGTGACAAGGACGAGATCCGCATCGCCTCAGGCACGCTGAAGGCGGTCACAGCGGCCTGGAACACCCGCCTCGCCCAGGGATACGGCTTGGAGCCCTTCGACCGCGACGACGCCATCACCCTCGGCTTCGATCCGGTCGAGCAGATGATGTACGTGTGGGCCCACGACGGCTCGGGCGCCCTCTCCGGCCGCGCCCAGCAATCTCACTTCCAGGACGTCGTCAGCAAGACCGCCTGCCCGAGGCTGCTGGCCGAGTACAACACGAACAGGCAATGGAACTACACCCGTTGGACGGTCGCCGCCTACGAGGGAAACAGCGCCTGGCCGCAGCTCTTCACGTCGGGCGACTGTCTGCCCGCCGAGAGCCGCCACTGAGGTTTGCGCGGCGTCACCCTGTGGAGATGCGGTCGAGCAGTTCAGCGAGCAGGCCGCGCTCGCCCGCCGTCAGCACGCTGCTCCGGGGGAGGAGGGCGCGGAGGGCGACGGCCGCCCCCGCGGGGCCGGCAGCCGTGGTGGTGGGGGCGTCGGTGGTGATCGCGGCGATGACCGCCTCCCTCGCCAGATGGGAGACGCTCAGGTCCCGTCGGTTCTCGGGGGTGGCGATGAGAGCCAGGGTGGTTCCGCCGCCGACGGCGTGGACCAGGTGGGTGGCGCGTGTCTCGTCGACGGACAGAACAACGGCATCTACGACCCGGAACAGCGGGCCCTGACAGTGCCCGCGCCCACCAGTTTCCGCCAGTGGTGCCAGGAGGTACTGAAGCCGGCCGTTCTGGCCTGAACTGCCCCGCGGGCAACTCGACGAATTGGAGCCGCGGGTGAGGCCGTCGGCGGTCGTCTTGCCGGGCTTGGTGCGGGGCCTTCTGGTGGCGGCAGCGCCGAGAGAGGGCGTCCAGCCAGTAGCGGCGGACACCTTCGTCGGGTTCGGCGAAGGGTCCGGGCTGCCGGGGGTGCTTGCGGGTGGTCGAGGACGGCGAATTGGCCCCGTGGGCCGAGGAGTTCGGCGGTCCCGTGTGCCGGAAACACTCCATTACGGGTCACAAGGCACGTCTTGGTCATCAAGGCGCCGCGGGCCGTGGCCGATCTCTGGAACCAGCTTCAAATCTTGAGCACAAATTACACACACCCCTCTCTTCAGACGGGCCCCGATGGTCTAGATTGACCGTGCTTCACATGCCGGGACACGAGGCGACAAATCATGTTCTATAGGTCAGACGTTGTGGACAGCCAGTAGCTGCGTCGGCACCGTCGGACGTGGGGGTGGTCAATTCTTGAGCCCGACAAGGGGCTTCGGGTGCGGGGAGTACCCGACGTCTCGACGGGTTCTCGCGCACCTCGGGGGTCCGGCAGGGCCTGCCTGTCTGCTGCCGCCAGGCCGGGTCGTTCAAGTAGCGCAGAAATAGCCGGGGTGTCGGGCGCGGAGGGCGAGGGCCTTCCGGGGGACGAACAGCGCGGCGCGGGGGGCGGGGGCCTCCCGAGGGGAGTAACTGTGCGGGGGGCGGGGGCTCCTCGGGGGGAGGAACAGTGTCAGCCGACCACGTCGTACCACTGGGGACCGGGGGGGTTCTGTGCGGCAGGGGGGATTAGTCGGCCCGCTTCCGTCGGCGCACGGGCGTCTGACGAACGGGGCCATCAGCCGGCCCGTGAACGACTGGGAGCAGCGGTACCGCCGTACCGTGATCACCAGCGATACCGTGGCCACCGCTCTGGTGGTGGCGGCGATCGGCAACTTCTTCGGGGCCCGGGACGCGGCCAACTGGCATGAGAAGTGGGGAATTCTCGCCTTCGGCACCGAGCTGCTGGTGCTGGGTGCGCTTGCGGTGAGCCGGTCGTGGGCTCCGGCCGTGCTCGGCCAGGGCGCCGAGGAATTCCGCCGGCTCGGACGCTCGCTGTTCACGGCGACCGTCGTGCTGGCGCTCGGCGGGATAGCCCTCACCTCGCGCAACATCAAGCTCTGGATCTTCGTCGCGGTCCCCGCGGTCGCGGTCACCACCATGACGGAGCGGTATCTGCTCCGCCTCTGGCTGCACAAACAGCGCAAGGAAGGACAGTGCCTGAGACCGGTGCTCGCCGCCGGGAGCCTGGCCACCGTGCGCGACCTGATCACCCGAACCCGAAAGCTTCCGCACCTCGGCTGGCGAGTGGACGCGGTGTGCACGACGGACGGTCTCGGGCTCGACGGTGACCAGCTGGACGGAGTGCCGGTCGTCGGGCAACTGCCGGACGTGGCCAACCATGTACGCCGCGACGGCTACCGTGTCGTCGCGGTCACACCGGACCCGCACTGGTCACCGGACCGGCTGCAGCGGCTGGCCTGGAACCTCGAAGGCAGTGACGCCGAGATGGTCGTGGCCCCCGTGCTGATGGAAGTGGCCGGCCCGCGGCTGCACGTCGACGCGGTGCTCGGGATACCGCTGCTGCGGGTCAGCATGCCGACCTTCACCGGGGGGCGCCGGGCGATCAAAGGGGTCGTCGATCGGATGGGCGCGGCGATCCTGCTGATGCTGTTCGCACCGCTGATGGTGTTCGTCGGGCTGCTCGTGCTGGTGGACAGCAGGGGTGGGACGTTCTACCGCCAGCGCAGGGTCGGCAAGGACGGCCGCGAGTTCACCATTCTCAAGTTCCGCACCATGGTCGCCGGGGCTCACGGTGCACGTGCCGAGCTGGCCGACCGCAACGAGGGCGCGGGCCTGCTCTTCAAGCTCCGCCGGGATCCGCGGGTGACCCGGGTGGGAGCAGTGCTGCGCCGGTACTCGATCGACGAGCTCCCGCAGCTCTTCAACGTGCTCACCGGATCGATGTCGCTCGTCGGTCCCCGGCCTCCGCTGCCGGAGGAGTCCGCCGCGTACGGCCCGGACATCCGGCGGCGGCTGCTCGTCAAGCCCGGACTCACCGGCCTGTGGCAGATCAGCGGGCGCAGTGACCTGCCGTGGGAGGAGGCCGTCCGCCTCGACCTGCGGTACGTGGAGGACTGGTCGCTCGCGCTCGACACAGTGATCTTGTGGAAGACGCTGCGTGCGGTGCTCCATGGGCAGGGGGCCTACTGATGCGCGGGGGGCGTTGTCAGGTCGGCGCACGGACCGCAGGCCAAAAGGGCCTGCCTGGGGGGAGGAACGGGTCATGAGAGTGAGCGTCCTGGGGCTTGGCTACGTGGGCTGCGTGTCGGCCGCGTGTCTGGCCGGCCAAGGCCATGAGGTCATCGGAGTGGACGTGAACCAGGTGAAGGTCGACCTGGTCAACGAGGGCAGGGCCCCGGTGGTCGAGGAGCGGATCGGCGAGCTCATCGCCGAGGTCGTGGAGGCCGGAGCGTTACGCGCTACGGTCGACGTCCGCGAGGCCATCATGGGCAGTGATGTGTCTCTGGTCTGCGTGGGCACACCGTCGGAGCCCAACGGCAGCCTGTGCACCACGTACTTGGAGCGGGTCACCGAGCAGATCGGCGCCGCGCTGGCCGAACGGGGCGGGCGGCACACCGTCGTGTTCCGCAGCACCATGCTCCCGGGCACCTGCATGAACCTGCTGGTGCCGATCCTGGAGAAGTACGTCGGCGGCACGGCCGGGGCGGACTTCGGGGTCGCGGTCAACCCGGAGTTCCTGCGCGAGGGCACGAGCGTGCGGGACTTCTTCGACCCGCCCAAGACCGTGATCGGCGAGCTCGATCCGCAAAGCGGCGACGCGGTGGCGGCACTGTACGACGGCTTGCCCGGCGAGGTGTTCCGGGTGCCGATCCCGACGGCCGAGGCGATCAAGTACGCGGACAACGCGTTCCACGGCCTCAAGATCGGCTTCGCGAACGAGCTGGGCGCGGTGTGCCAGGCGCTCGGCGTGGACTCGCACCAGGTGATGGACGTGTTCCTGGCCGACCGCAAGCTGAACATCAGCCCCGCCTATCTGCGGCCCGGCTTCGCCTTCGGTGGCTCCTGCCTCCCCAAGGACTTGCGCAGCCTGGTCCACGCGGCGCAGCGGGCCGACGTCTCGGTACCCATCCTCGCCCATGTGCTTCCCTCCAACTCCGACCACCTGCAGCGCGCGGTGGACCTGGTGGAGCGCACCGGCAAGCGCCGGGTGGGAATGTTCGGGCTGTCCTTCAAGTCCGGCACCGACGACCTGCGCGAGAGCCCGCTCGTCGAGCTGGCGGAGAGGCTCTTCGGCAAGGGGTACGACCTGCGGATCTACGACGCCAATGTGAGCCTCTCCCGGCTGATCGGCGCGAACCGCGAGTACATCGAGACCCGGCTCCCGCACCTCGGGCAGCTGCTCGCCGACTCCGTCGGCGAAGTGCTCGAGCACGCCGAGGTGTGCCTGGTCGGGACCAGTGATCCGGCCGTGCTGTCGGCGCTGCCCCATGGTGAAGGACCGGTACTGATCGACCTCATCCGCCTTCCCGACGCCGAGGCGCGCCGGGCCGAACCGGGGTACATGGGCCTTGCTTGGTGACACATCGTTCAATGACACAGGCAGCGGCGACCGGCCTGACCGGCGCGCGCTGATCCTGGTGGAGAACCTGTCGGTGCCGTTCGACCGGCGGGTGTGGCAGGAGTGCACGACACTGCGCGACGCGGGCTGGGAGGTGCACGTCATCTGTCCCCGCGGGGAGAAGCGGGACACGGAGCCCGAGGCAGAGATCGACGGGGTGCGGATCCACCGCTACCCGTTGCGCGCGGCCACCGGAGGGCCGGCCGGCTACCTGCGGGAGTACGGATCGGCGTTGTGGCATACCGTCCGGCTGGCCCGCAAGGTCGGCCCGGTCGACGTGGTCCACGCCTGCAACCCGCCCGACCTCCTGTTCCTGCCGGCACTGTGGATGAAGCGACGCGGAGCGCGGTTCGTCTTCGACCAGCACGACCTGGTGCCCGAGCTGTACCTCTCCCGGTTCGACCGCGGTGAGGATCTGCTCTACCGCGCCGTGTGCGCGCTGGAACGGCGGACCTACCGGGCCGCGGACGTCGTGCTCGCCACGAACGAGAGCTACCGGGACGTCGCGGTGCGCCGTGGCGGTCAGCGGCCGGAGGACGTCTTCGTGGTGCGCAGCGCCCCTCAGACCGACCGGTTCCAACCGGTGCCTCCCGAGCCGGAGTTGAAGCGCGGAAAGCCTCATCTGCTGTGCTACCTCGGCGTCATGGGCCCGCAGGACGGCGTCGACTACGCCTTGCGCGCCCTCGCCAAGCTGCGCGACGAGTTCGGGCGGACCGACTGGCACGCGGTGTTCGTCGGCTCCGGCGACGCCTTCGACGCGATGGTGGAGCTGTCCCGGCACCTCGGACTCTCCGAGCAGGTGCAGTTCACCGGGCGCATTCCGGACGCCGACCTGGTGCGCTACCTGTCCACCGCGGACGTGTGTCTTTCCCCCGACCCGCGCAATCCGCTCAACGACGTGTCGACCATGAACAAGGTCCTGGAGTACATGGCGATGGGCCGGCCCATCGTCTCGTTCGACCTCCGGGAGGCGCGCGTCTCCGCCGGTGATGCCGCCCTCTACGCGCCCGCCAACGACGAGGCCGAATTCGCCAAGCTCATCGCGCTGCTCCTCGACGATCCGGAGAAGCGGGCCCGGATGGGCGAGATCGGCCAGGAGAGGATCAGCGGACAGCTGTCCTGGCGGAACTCGCAGGCGTCACTGCTCGCCGCCTACGCCGCCGCGTGCCGTGACCACACCCCGGTGTCGGCGGGCGACCCGGTCCGCACAGGGAAGAGGCAGCGCAGTTGAGCGATGACACGATCCGCCTGGTAACGATCGGGCGGATTCTCCGTCGACGATGGCGGCTTCTCGCCGTCCTCGCCCTGGTGGGCGCGCTCGTCGGCTACGGCACTTCGGTGCTGTTCCCGCCGCGGTACACGACGTCGGCATCAGTACTGCTGCCGGGGCAGTGGGAAGAGCGCGAGCTGCTGACTCAGGTGGACATCGCGACCAGTTCGACGGTGGTCGACCGCGCGGCCGCCGCTCTCGACTGGAGCGGAGTCAGCGGCACCGGGCTGCGGGATCAAGTGAGCGCCAAAGCCACCGACGGGAACATCATCAAGATCTCGGGAACGGCCGACACCCCGGAGCGCGCGCAGCAGCTCTCCGACCGGATGGCCCAGCAGTTCGTCAAATTCGCCGCGCGGATCGCCGGCGGTGGCACCGACCCCGACGCGGCTACCGGGATCGAGGCGCTACGGCAGTCGGTGGTGGAGACCAACCGCCGTATCACCGACCTGGCCGACGCGGCCGATCCGGGGCAGACCGTGGAGAGCGTGCAGGCCCGCACCGACCTCGAGAAGCTGCGCACCTCGCTGGAAGAGGCCATGACGAAGCTCGACCAGGCCGACCCGGCGACCAACAAGGCGGGCATGGTCGTCATGGGACCGGCGGCCCGGCCGACCGGTGAGTCGCCGCCGACGAGGATCCAGCTCATCGTCGCCGGGGCGCTGCTGTTCTTCCTGCTCGCGGTCATCGGCCATCTCGTCGCCGCACGCGTGAACCGCCGCCTGCGCACCGAGCCGCAGATCGCCGCGGCGCTGGGCTCGGCGCTCCTCGGCACTGTCGACGTGCCTTCTGAACGGGGCGCGCACCGGCCGGAAGGCCGTGGCCCGCGAGCCGGGATCCGCCGACTCCTCGGCGTCGACACCCGCTGGGACCTACCGATCCCGCAGAGGTCCGTCGACGAGGCCGGCACGCGGATCCGCTACCAGCGGGTGTGCGCTCGCCTCCGGGACCAGCTGCCTGCCCCCCTGGGGCTGCTCGTTGTCGTGCCGGACGGCGACGAGATCGCGCGCCGGGCCGCCGGGCAGCTCGTCGCCGAGGCCGAGAACGATCCTTCCCCAGGCTCTTCGAGCAGGGGATACCCCATGCTGCGGGTGGTGGAGGTCTCGGTGGACCGGCCGACCGTGCCGGACCGTGACACCGAGTCCGGTGCCCTGGTCGTGCTCAGCGCGGGCAGCTGGACCGCTGAGGAGCTCGCCGGCATCGCCGAGGCGTGCGCGGACGGCGGGCACGAGGTGGTCGGCATCGTCGTCGCCGGCGCGGTCCGGGGCCGTCCGACGCGATCCGCCGACCGTCTTCCGGACAGCGCCGCTGTGGCGCTCGCGGGTCGCGGTCACGCGACGGGAGGTTCAGTGTGACGACGAGCACGACTTCGGAGTCGTCGGCAGCCACTCCGCTCTTCGACCTGCAGGCCCTGGTGGTGGCAGTGCGCAGGCGCCGCCGCCTGTGGTGCTCGCTGGCGCTCCTGGGGCTGGTGGTCGGCGCGGCGGTGGCGGTCCTGCTGCCGCCGTCCCCGGCCGCGGTGACCAAGGTGCTGGTCGCGCATCAGGAGGACCAGCCGAACGACACCGGAACGCTGATCCGCACGGACGTCGAGCTGCTGCGGACCACGCGGATCGCCGACAAGGCCCTGCGGTCCCTCAAGTCCCCGGAAAAACCGGAGGACTTCATGCGGGACTACCGGGGGACCGGCCTGACCAACAACCTGCTGCAGATCGATGTGACAGGTGACACCGACGCGGAAGCGGTGGCCCGTGCCAAGGCGCTGGCCGAAGCGTTCGTCTCGGACCATGTGAGGCGGATGCGGGAAGCCGCGAAGGCCGAGGCCAAGGCCCTGGGCGACCAGCGTGACCGCATGCGGGGCGAACTCGCCCAGGTCAACAAGGAGATCGGGGACAGATCGCCGGAGAGCGACCCGAGAGCGTCGGCGAGCATAGAGTCGCTCTTCGCCCGCCGGGCCGAGCTCACCTCACGGATCGCCGATTTCGACCTGCGCGCCGAGGAGGCGCGCACCGGCACGCCCAAGGTCATCGCCGGCACGCAGATCGTGGACGCCCCGCGCGCGGTGCGGCACTCCCTGCCCAGATCCGCTGTCACCAACGGCGCGATCGGGCTCGTCCTCGGGCTCGTCCTCGGGCTCGCGATGGCCGCTGTCGGCACGGTGGTGGCGGACCGCCCCGTGCTGCGCCGGGACATCGCGGCCAACTTGGGCGCCTCGGTCATCGCGGAGCTGCCCCGTCGGTCGGGCAGGCTGTGGCGGCGCCGACGGACCCGGGCGGCACGCGAACGGCTCACCGCGACCCTGGCCCGCACCGTGCGCTGTTCCGCGGAACCGGTGTCACTGCTGGAACTGGGCTGTGCGCGAAGCGCGAGCGTGATCGCCCTGGACCTCGCCAAGGCACTGGAGGCGGAGGCGCCCGTGGTCATCGTCGACGGTCTGCCCGGCCTGCGGCTCGCAAGCCGCCGTCCGAAACCGGGTGACCCGACCGTGGTCAGCGGCGGGGGTGCCGCGGCCGTGTCGCATCAGGAGCGCCGACTCGGTGTCGGCTCGGTGGCGCCCGGCACGGCGTGGACCGGCCTCCAGGACCTCGGTACCCGGACCGTGCTCGTCGTGCGTGCCGGGCACGGCAGCACCGCATGGCTGCACACCGTCGCGCGGCAACTCGCGGACCTGCTCATTCCGGTGATCGGTGTGGTGCTGATCGACCCCGATCCGCGGGACCGGACCGACGGCACCCTGTGGGACGGGCTGCACACCGCGCTGCGCGGCCACAACGCACGACCGGCCCCGGAGAACGTGACGGGCAGGCCGCGGACCGAGCGGCCGTCATGGGCACGGGTCCCGGACATCGACCAGGAGGCGCGGTAAGACATGTGTGGCATCGCAGGTACGTACCGGTGGCCGGACGGGAAGATCGTCACCGACCGGCTCACCGATACCCTCGCCCACCGCGGTCCGGACGGGGCGGGCCGGTACGGCCACCTCGTCGGTGACGGCGAAGTGCACCTCGGGCACCGCCGGCTGGCCATCATCGACCTGTCCGAGACCGGCGCTCAGCCGATGGTCTCGGGCGGCCTCGCCCTGACGTACAACGGCGAGCTGTACAACGCGCCCGAGATTCGCGCCGAGTTGGAAGCCGCCGGGGTGCGCTTCCGCGGTACCTCCGACACCGAGGTGCTGCTCGAGGCCTGGCGGCGCTGGGGCACGGACTGCCTGCCCCGGCTGCGGGGCATGTTCGCCTTCGGGATCTTCGACGAGCGAACCGGTGACCTGGTGCTCGCCCGTGACCAGCTCGGCATCAAGCCGCTGTTCCTGCTCCGGCGCGGCGAGGGCCTGGTGTTCGCCTCCGAGCTCAAGGCGCTCGCCGCCGCGACCGGCGGGTCGCTGGAGGTGGACCACGCCGCGCTGGTGGCCTCGCTGCTGTACTACTGGGTGCCGGACTCACGGTGCGCGTTCCGCGAAGCGGAGAAGCTGCCGCCGGGGAGCTGGCTCCGGTGCCGGCCCGACGGCCGGGTGGAGCGCGGCCAGTACTGGAACCTGAGGGACGTCGCCGCCGAGGGCCGGGAGATGGCCCTGAGCGGTGAGCAGCCGGACCTGGCCGCCGTCGTCGAGGAGTCGACTCGGCGTCACCTGCTCTCCGACGTACCCGTGGCGACCTTCCTGTCCGGTGGTCTCGACTCCAGCTACCTGACCGCGCTGGCGGCCCGCGACCGACCCGGGATCTCGGCTTACACGATCGGCTTCCGCGCCGAGGACGCCAAGTTCGAGGCCATGCCGGACGACCTGCGCTATGCCCGGCAGGTGGCCGAGCAGTTCGGCGTCGACCTGCACGAGATCGAGATCGCTCCGAACGTACTCGACCTGCTGCCGCAGATGACGTACCACCTGGACGAGCCGATCGGCGACCCCGCCGCGATCAACACGTTCCTGATCTGCTCGGCCGCCCGGGAGGCCGGGGTCAAGGTGATGCTCTCGGGGATGGGTGCCGACGAGCTGTTCGCCGGCTACCGCAAGCACCTGGCCAACCTGCTCGCGCTGCGCTACCAGCGCGTCCCGCGGCCCCTGCGGCGCGGCCTGTCCAGGGCCGTGGACCGGCTGCCGGTCGCCACGGCCCGCCGGGGGTACCGGTCGGTGCGCTTCGCGAAGCGGTTCCTCTCCTTCGCCGACCTGCCGGAGGAGACCGCGTTCCGGCGCAGCTACACCATGTACGACCAGGACGAGCTGCTCGCCCTGATCGATCCCGACCTGGCCGGGACGGTCGACGACGTGCTGACCGAGCACGCGGACATCTACCAGGACAACGACCTCGACGACTTCGTCAACCGCATGTGCCTGGGCGACGCCCGGATGTTCCTGCCCGGCCTCAACCTCGCCTACACGGACCGGTCGAGCATGGCCGCCTCGACCGAGGTGCGGGTGCCGTACGTGGACGTCGAGGTGGTCAAGGCGGCGTTCGCCGTGCCCGGTGACCGCAAGATCGTCGGACGGCAGGGCAAGGCCGTCCTCAAGGAGGCGGCCACCTCGATCCTGCCCCGGGAGATCGTCTACCGGCCCAAGGGCCTGTTCAGCGCCCCGCTGCGCGCCTGGATGAGCCGGGATCTGGCACCGCTGGTGCGCGAGGTGGTCAACGACGGCGTGCTCGTGAATTCCGGGCTCCTGCGCCGCGACGCCCTGGCGCGCATGGTCGCCGAGGACGCGGCCGGGCAACGGGACTTCTCCAAGCATCTGTGGCACGTGCTGACCCTCGAGTACTGGTACCGCGACGCGACCTCCGGGTCCGGACAGAGCACGCGCTCGGCGGCGTAGAAGACGGCGAAGACGGCGTAGAAACAAGGGGACTTGAGTGAAGCAGGTTGTTCAGAACTACAAGAGCGGCGAGCTGGCGGTGCTCGACGTGCCGGTGCCGGGCTGCAAGCCGGGCGGTGTGCTGGTCCGTACCGTCTACTCGCTGATCTCCACCGGGACCGAGCTCATGAAGGTGTCCGAGGCGGGCATGTCGATGCTGGGCAAGGCCCGCTCCCGTCCGGACCAGGTGGCCAAGGTCATGCAGAGCGTGGCCACCAACGGGGTGCCCGCCACCTACCGCAAGGTGATGGGCAAGCTGGACTCGTACACGCCGCTGGGCTACTCGCTGTGCGGGGTGGTCGAGCAGGTCGGCACCGGGATCGACGACGTGAAGGTCGGCGACCTCGTGGCCTGCGCCGGCAACGAGCACGCGCTGCACGCCGAGCTGAACTGGGTGCCGAAGAACCTCTACGCCCCGGTGCCGGACGGCCTCGCCCCGCGGCACGCGGCCTTCGGCACCGTCGGGTCGATCGCGATGCAGGGCGTGCGCCAGGGCGAGCCGCAGCTCGGCGAGGTGGCGCTGGTCATCGGCCTCGGGCTGATCGGGCAGCTCGTGGTGCAGCTCCTTGCCGCCGCGGGGGTCCGTGTCGTCGGGGTCGACCCCGACCCGGTGCGCTGCGAGCTCGCCGAGCGCCTGGGCGCGGCGGCCTGCGGTGATCCCGCGTCCGCGGCCGTGGAAGCCGCCGTCGCCGAACTCACCGACGGTCACGGCGTGGACCAGGTGTACCTGGCCGCCGGCGGCGGCAGCAACCAGCCCGTCGAACTGGCCGCCCGGCTCTGCCGGGACCGCGGCCGGGTCGTCGACATCGGCAAGTGCCGCCTGGACCTGCCGTGGAACGCCTACTACGAGAAGGAGCTCGACGTCCGGTTCTCCCGCTCGTACGGCCCCGGGCGCTACGACCCGGAGTACGAGCTCGAGGGGCGGGACTACCCGATCGGCTATGTCCGCTGGACCGAGCGCCGCAACCTGGCGTGCTTCCTCGACCTGCTGGCCCGCGGCCGCGTCGACGTGGAGCCCCTGGTCTCCCACGTCGCCGACTTCGATGACGCCGTCGAGACGTACCAGCGCCTGAAGGACGGCGACCTGAAGGCCGTGGCCGTTCTGTTCAGGTACCCCGAGCAGAAAGAGGAAGCGGGGGAGGCGCAGGCCCCGGCGGTGGCCGTGCCCGCCGTGCGACGCGGCGGCGGAGCGTCCGCCCCGGCCCGGGCCGCCAAGGCGCCGGTTCGCCTGGCGTTCGTCGGCGCGGGAAACTACGCCACCTCGATGCTGCTGCCGCACCTGGCACAGCGCGACGGCGTCGAGTTGTCGACAGTCGTCACCACGACGGCGCTGTCCGCGGCCAACGCGCAGCGGAAGTTCGGCTTCGCGGAGGCGACCACCGATCTCGACGCCGTGCTCGGCGACACGTCCGTCGACGCGGTGTTCGTCGTCACCCGGCACAGCTCGCACGCCGAACTGACCCGGCGGGCGCTGCTGGCCGGCAAGACGGTGTTCGTGGAGAAACCGTTGGCACTCACCGAGGACGAGCTCGCCGGCGTACTCGCGGCAGTGGAGGAGTCCGGCAACGACCGGCTGCAGGTGGGCTTCAACCGCCGGTTCGCGCCGCTGCTGCAGGAGGCCAGAACGCGGTTCGGAGCCCGGACCGGTCCCGCGAGCCTCCGCTATCTGGTCAACGCGGGCCGCCTCGGACACGGCAGCTGGTACCTCCAACAAGGCACGGAGGGCTCGCGGTTCGCCGGCGAGGGCGGACACTTCATCGACACGGCGAGCTGGCTGCTCGAGGCCGACCCGGTATCGGTGTACGCGGCCGCCACGTCCGGCAACGAGGACCTTCAGGTCGTGCTGCGCTACCCGGACGGGTCCACCGCCACCATCAGCTACGTCACCACCGGCGCGGCAGGCTTCCCCAAGGAGACGCTGGACCTCGTCGCGGACGGCAAGGTGCTGCGGCTCGACGACTTCGTCCGTGCCTCGGTGTATTTCGACGGCAGGGCCGGCCGCAAGCGGTGGGTCAGTTCGCGGATGCCCAAGGCCCGGGACAAGGGCCAGTCCGCCGAGCTGGCCGCGTTCATCAAGGCCGTGCGGACCGGAGGGCCCATGCCGGTGCCGCTGGAGTCGCTGGTCGCCACGACGTCGGCCACCCTCGCCGTGCAGGCCGGCCTGGCCGGGGGCACGCCGGTGACACTGGCGAGAGCACGATGACCATGAGCGCGGGCTGGTACCTGCGCCGACTGTCCCGGATGGGACCACGGGAGGTCGGCGGCCGGGCGGGCGACGCGGTGCGCAGGCGGCGGTGGCGGTCGGCGCGGCCGGACTGCCCGAGCGTGACCGGCGCCCGGTTCACCGCGGCACTGCCCGCCGGGACGATCGCCGCGATACCCCCGGACGCCGCGAAACGTCTGATCGCCGAGGCGGACCGGCTGATGTACGGGCACGCCGAGTATTTCGGGGTGGTCCGCGACGACCTGGACGACCCGGACTGGTGGTGCGACCCGAAGACCGGGCGCCGGGCCCCCTGGGGCTACGCCTTCGACGTGCCGTACCGCAACGAGGACGCGGTCGGGGACATCAAGCAGATCTGGGAGCTGTCCCGGCATCAGTACCTCACCGTGCTCGCCGCCGCCTACGCGATCACCGGGGAGGAGCGGTACGCCGAGCGCGTGGCCGAACACCTGCGGTCCTGGTGGACGGCCAACCCACCGCTGCGCGGCGTGCACTGGATCAGCGGCATCGAGCTGGGCATCCGGCTGCTGTCCTGGGTGTGGATCCGCCGGCTGCTCGACGGCTGGCCGGGCGCGGCCGGGCTGTTCGAGGACAACCCGGTGGCACTGAACCAGATCTGGCACCACCAGCGCTGGCTGGCCGCCTTCCCCAGCCGGGGATCCTCGGCGAACAACCACGTCATCGCCGAGGCCGCCGGGCAGTTCGCCGCGGCCTGCGCGTTCGGATGGTTCCCCTCCTCGCCGCGTTGGCGAGCCGGCGCGCTGCGGTCGCTGGAGCGGCATCTGCGGGGCAACACCTTCGACTCCGGCCTCAACCGCGAGCTGGCCACCGAATATCACGGACTGGTGCTGGAGCTCGGCCTCGCCGCGGTGGCCGAGGCGGATGCCGCCGGCGTGCCGGTCCCCGCGTCGATCCGGCAGGTACTGCTGCGGATGACCGACGCGCTCGCGGCCATCGTGGACAGCCGGTTACGGCCGCCGCGCCAGGGGGACGCGGACGACGGGCACGGCCTGATCGTGGACGGCGCGGGTACCGACCGCTGGGCCTCGCTGCTGGCCACGGGGGACACCGTGTTCGGCCGGCTCGCCTGGTGGCCGGCGGTGACCGGAACCGATGTGCGCACACCGCTGCTGGCCGCGCTCATCCGGCCGTACCCGACGAAGGGAACCGCACCGGCCGTGACCCGCCCGGCAAGCCGGCCGGACCATTTCGCCGACGCGGGCATGACCATCCTGCGCGATCCGGCAGGGATCTGGTGCCGCTGCGACGGTGGCCCGCACGGCTTCCTGTCCATCGCCGCGCACGCCCACGCGGACGCGCTGTCCGTGGAGGTCCGGCACGACGGGGTCGACGTGCTCGCCGACCCGGGGACGTACTGCTACCACGGGCAACCCGAGTGGCGGCAGTACTTCCGGTCCACCCTCGGCCACAACACCCTGCAACTGGACGGCGGTGACCAGTCCGTCTCCGGCGGCCCGTTCCTGTGGACGCGGCAGGCCCGCAGCCGCGTCCTGACCGTGGACACATCCGACGAGGGTGTGGCCCGCTGGTCCGCCGAGCACGACGGATACCAGCGCTCCGTGCACCGCCGCAGGGTGGAGCTGACGGCCGCGAGCCAGGAGCTGAGAGTGGTCGACGAGGTCCGCGGCCCCCGTCGGGCCGTGCAACTGGCGTTCCACCTCGGCCCGGCGATCACCGCGGACCTGGCGGACAACCGGGCCGTCCTCACCTGGACCCGGGACGGCGAGGACCGCTCCGCGGTGCTCGACCTGCCCGGGCAGTTGTCCTGGCGGGCGCATCGCGGCGAGACCGAACCGCCGATGGGCTGGTACTCCGCCGGATTCGGGCGCAAGGAACCCACCACAACGCTGGTCGGCACAGGCTTCGCCGACGGCGCGGAGGGGTTCACCACCGTGCTCAGGTTCCACGGCTAGGGGGGGCGCGTGGGAATCAAGAGGCGGCACTGGGCGTCGGCGGCGGCACCGCTGGCGCTGGCCCTGCTGGCGGTGACCGGCTGTGAGAGCACGCCGGGCGCCGGGGCGGAGCCGAAGGCCGGGCCATCCACGTCCGCGGCCCGATCCGTGGCCCGGGTGTGCGCCGAGCCCGCGGCCGGTCCGGCGAAGGCACCGGCGGGCGCGGTCACGGTCGACCCCGCGGTGGTCGGCGACCTGGCCGCGAAGACCAAGAGCAGCCCCCCGAACACCACGTTCTGGCTTCGACCGGGCAGGCACAGGCTCGACCCGGACCGCTACGCCCAGGTCATCCCCAAGAAGGGGGACCGCTACCTCGGTGCGCCGGGCGCGGTGCTCGACGGCCGGAAGAAGAACCAGTACGCGTTCGGCGGCGGCGCCCGCGACGTCACCATCCGCTACCTGACCGTGCAGCGTTTCGTGGCGCCGCGCGACGAGGGCGTGGTCAACCATGACTCGGCCGACGGGTGGGTGATCGAGCACGCGACGATCCAGGACAACTCCGGCGCCGCGCTGATGGCCGGTGCCCGCCAGCAGGTCCGCGCCAGCTGTCTGCGCGACAACGGCCAGTACGGCATGAACGCGTACAAGGCCAACGGCCGGATCAGCGGCCTGGTGGTCGAAGGCAACGAGATCGTGGGCAACAACACCGGCGACTGGGAGCGGCGGCGCAAGGGCTGCGGCTGCACCGGGGGCATCAAGTTCTGGGCCGTCAACGGCGCCGACGTGCGCGGCAACTGGGTGCACGACAACCGAGGAACCGGATTGTGGGCGGACACCAACAACAACGACTTCCGCATCGAGAAGAACGTGCTCGAAGCCAACGACGGTGCCGCGCTGATCTACGAGACCAGCTACAACGCGGTCATCCGGGACAACACGATCCGCCGGAACAACTGGGTCGAGGGCCGAGGGAAGGCCGACCGCGGAGACGACTTCCCGTACGCGACCATCTACCTGTCCGAGTCCGGAGGCGAACCACGGATCCGAGCCCGCACGAACAAGATCGAGATCTACCGGAACGTGCTGGAGAACAACTGGTCCGGGATCACCCTGTGGGAGAACGCCGACCGGTTCTGCAACAGCCCGGCCAACACCTCGTCCGGTGACTGCACCTTGCTGGTGCGGGACACCGGCCGCTGCGCGAAGCCGGCGATCGCCGGCGCACCGCTCTACGCCGACTGCCGGTGGAAGACCCAGCGGGTGGACATCCACGACAACCGCTTCGTGCTCGACAAGTCCGTCCTCAAGTGCACGGTGAAGTGCGACCGGATGGCGGTCCTTGCCAACTACGGCACCTATCCGGACTGGTCGCCGTACCAGGGCAAGCGGGTGGCGGACGCGATCACCGCCAAACAGCACAACCGCTGGCACGACAACGTCTACCTAGGACCATGGAATTTCGTCGCCCACGACCCGGACCGGGTGCTCGACTTCGGGCAGTGGCAGGGCACGCCGTACCAGCAGGACACGGGCAGCACCCTCGACCCACGGGCCGGTGGTTGAGATGGGCGGGAACCTGCGGCGCGGCGCGCTGCCGGGCGGACCGGATACGGCGGGCAGGCAGCCCGGCGCCGAACCGCGCCCTGTCGCCACACCGAAGATCGTCGGCATCGTCTGGGGGCTGCTGGTCCTCAACACGCTCGGCTCCGCCGGGGCGAAGACCATCATCCCGCTGCCCCGCTCCCTCATCCAGATGGTCACCATGGGCTCGCTGGTCGCCGCGTTCGCGCTGGCCCTCGCGGTCAATCTCCGGCTGCGCATCCGAGCCAGCGCCTTCGTGCTCCTGCTCACCCTGCTGCTGGTGCCGAGCCTGATCTCGAGCGTGAACATGGGATCCGGGTTCGGCGCGCTGTTCCGTTGCGGCCGGCTGGCGCTCTTCATCGGCACGTTGTGGCTGCTCAGCCGCTGGTGGGACGGCAGCACGACGTTCGTCCGGCACCACATCCGGATGTACTTCGCGGTGCTCGGGTCGGTGGCCGTCGGCCTGGTCGCCTCACCGGGCGCGGCCTTGCCCGACCTCTACGGCGGACGGCTTGTCGGCGCGTTGTGGCCGCTCACGCCGCCGCAGATCGGACAGTACGCCGCGGTGATCATAGGGCTCACCGTGCTCCTGGTCCTGGGGCGCCGGACCGACAGGGTCAGCGCGGCGGTAGTCATCGTGCCGTCACTCGTCCTGCTCGCGCTGACCCATACCCGGACGGCCACGCTCGGCCTGCTCATCGGCCTGGCGTTGGCGATCGGCTCACTCATCCTGACCAGCGCCGCCGCCCGCCGGTTCTTCAGCTGGACGGTGGTGTGCGCCACGGTGACCGTGGTGGGGTTCAGCTCCGCGCTGCAGGCGTGGTTCCTGCGCGGACAGAGCCAGGAGAACTTCTCCAACCTCACCGGTCGGGCCAAGGTCTGGGACGCCCTGCTGGCCGCGCCCCGGACGACTTCGGAGCAACTGTTCGGCATGGGACTGGGAGACAAGTCGTTCGGCGGGCTGCCGATCGACAACAGCTGGCTGGCCGTCTACCAGGAGCAGGGTCTGACCGGCGTCACCCTGGTGGCGGCGATCATCATCGTCCTCGCCGGTGTCGCGTTGCTGCGGCCACCGTCTCTGCAGAGGGCCTGCGCGATCTTCCTGATCAGCTACTGCGCGATCGCGTCGTACACCGAGGCCGGCCTCGGCGACGCCTCGCCGTATCTGCTGCATCTGGCCTTGGCCGCCTCACTGCTGGCGGCACCTGGCGCGGCCACTCCGCTCCCGACGCCCGCAGCCCCCTCGACGACGCATCCCACGACGGCCCAGAGATCGGAGGTGACCTGACCATGCACGTCCTCGTGGTGCACAACCACTACGCCTCGGCGCAGCCGAGCGGGGAGAACAAGGTCGTCGACCAGGAGGTGGAGCTGCTGCGCGCGGCCGGCCACCGGGTCGAGGTGTTCGAGCGGCGCAGCGACGACATCGCCGCCCGGTCCCTCCTCGCCAAGGCGGCGCTGCCGCTCCTTGTGCCGTGGAACCCGGCGGTCCGCTCGGAACTCGCCGCCCGGCTGCGCACCGAGCGGCCGGACGTGGTCCACGTCCACAACGTCTTCCCGCTCCTGTCGCCCGCGGTCCTGGCCGCCTGCGCCGACGCCGGCGTGCCCGCCGTCGCCACACTGCACAACTACACCCAGGTCTGCCCTCCCGGCACGCTGCAGCGGAACGGCCGGCCGTGCACCGAGTGCGTCGGGACGACGCCGCTGCCCGCCGTCCGCCACGGCTGCTACCGGAACTCCCGCCTCGCGACGGTTCCGCTCGCGGTCAGCCTGTCGGTCAACCGGCGGCGCTGGTGGTCCGGCGTGGAGCGGTTCTTCTGCATCTCCGGGGCGCAGCGCGACGTCCTGGTGCGAGCCGGCATGCCGGCCGAACGGCTGGCGGTGAAGCACAACTTCGTGCCCGAGCCGGGCGCCCGACGAGAAGGCGCCGGCGAGCATCTGCTCTATCTCGGCCGGCTCGCGGAGGCCAAGGGTGTGCGGCTGCTCATGGCCGCGTGGGACGAGATCGCGGCGGACGGCGGTGTGGGCGTGCCGCTCGTGGTCGCCGGCTCGGGACCGCTGGAGGGAGAGGTGACCGCCTGGGCGGCGGGCCGGGACGACGTGCGGTATGTCGGCCTGTACGACCCGGCCCAGTGCCGGGAGGCCCTCGCGCGGTCGGTCGCCGTGGTGGCGCCCTCGACATGGCTTGAGGCGTTCGGCCTGGTGGTCGTGGAGGCGATGGCGGCGGGGGTCCCGGCCGTCGCCGCCGGTCATGGCGCCTTCGTCGAACTCGTCGAGGACGGGGTGACCGGGCTGCTGCACCGGCCGGGCGAGCCCGCCTCGCTCGCGTCCTGCATACGCCGGATCGCGGCCGACTCGGCCCGCAACCAGGAGATGGGCCAGGCGGCCCGACGCCGTTACGAGCAGGGGTTCAGCCCGGCCGTCGGCCTCGAGCGCCTGGTGGAGGGGTACCGCACCGCGATCGCGGGTCGGTCCGGCGGCGGAGACAGCGCGCCGCCGGTTGGGAACGGAAACGCTGGCTCGCGGCGGGGCACCCGCGCGAGCAGGGATGGGGGCAGTAGATGACACGATGCCGACTCTGCGGCTCGGCGACGCTCGCGAGCGTCGTCGATCTGGGGGCGACCCCGCCGTGCGAGAGTTTTCTCGCCGCGGACCAACTGGACACGCCGGAGCCGGCGTACCCGCTGCACCTGCGGGTCTGCACCGACTGCTGGCTCGCGCAGATCCCTCCGCTGATCACGCCGGAGGAGACGTTCAGCGAGTACGCGTACTTCTCCTCCTTCTCGACCTCCTGGGTGGAGCACGCGCGCACCTTCGTCGCCGACGCCGTACAGCGGGTGGGGCTCGGCCCCGACGCCTTCGTCGTCGAGGTCGCGAGCAACGACGGGTACCTGCTGAGGCACGTGGTGGACCGCGGGATCCGCTGCCTCGGCATCGAGCCCTCGGTGAACGTCGGCGCCACGGCGCGGGACGCCGGTGTGCCCACGCTCACCGAGTTCCTGTCCCCGGACACCGGCTCGGCCGTCCGCGCCGAGCACGGCCCGGCGGACCTGGTCGTGGCCAACAACGTGTACGCGCACATCCCCGACGTGGTCGGGTTCACCGAGGGGCTGCGCGCCCTGGTCGCCGACGACGGCTGGGTCTCCATCGAGGTGCAGCACCTGCTGACCCTGATCGAGGAGAACCAGTACGACACGATCTACCACGAGCACTTCCAGTACTACACGGTCGCGTCCGCGATCCGGGCACTGGCGAGCGGCGGACTCTCCCTCGTGGACGTCGAGTTGCTGCCGACGCACGGCGGCTCCATCCGGCTGTGGGCCCGGCCGACCGAGGTGGCCGGCGAGCCGACTTCGAGGGTGGCGGAGGTCCTGGACCGGGAGAAGGCCGCCGGGCTGCAGGAGCTGTCCGGGTACACCGAGTTCTCCGCTCGGGTGGCCAAGGTGCGCCGGGACCTGCTGCGGTTCCTCATCGACGCTGCCGAGCGCGGCGAGACCGTCGTCGGCTACGGCGCCCCGGGCAAGGGCAACACCCTGCTCAACCACTGCGGCATCCGGCCCGACCTGCTTCCGTACACGGTCGACCGCAACCCCTACAAGCACGGCAGGTTCACCCCGGGCACCCGCATCCCGATCCTGCCGCCCGAGCGGATAGCCGCCGACAGACCCGACTACGTCCTCGTCCTCCCGTGGAACCTGCGGGCCGAGCTGGTCGAGCAGCTGTCCTTCGTGAACGAGTGGGGCGGCCGGCTGGTCTTTCCCATCCCGGAACTGAGCATTGTCGAGGTCAAGTCGTGAAGGTCGTTCTGTTCTGCGGCGGTTACGGGCTGCGTATGCGCAGCGGAGCCTCCGACGACGTGCCCAAGCCGATGGCGATGGTCGGCCCGCGGCCGTTGATCTGGCACGTCATGCGCTACTACGCGTCCTTCGGGCACACGGAGTTCATCCTGTGCCTCGGGTACGGGGCGCACCACATCAAGAACTTCTTCCTCAACTACGAGGAGACGACGTCCAACGACTTCGTGCTGCGGGGCGGGCGGACCGAGCTGCTGTCCACCGACATCGCCGACTGGACGATCACGTTCGCGCAGACCGGCATCGAGTCGCCGATCGGGGAGCGGCTGCGCCGGGTGCGGCACCATCTGGACGGCGACGAGATGTTCCTCGCGAACTACGCCGACGTGCTCACCGACGCCCCGCTGCCGGAGATGATCGACCGGTTCGCGCGACGCGACGCCGGTGCGTCGATGTTGGTGGTGCCGCCGCAGTCGTCGTTCCACTGCGTGGACCTGGGCGAGGACGGCCTGGTGGGGGGCATCACCGCGGTGAGCGACATGCCGCTGTGGGAGAACGGCGGCTACTTCGTTCTCCGCCAGGAGGTCTTCGACCACATACCGGAGAACGGCGACCTGGTCGCCGACGGATGTGCCCAACTGGCCAAGCGCGGACGGTTGGTGGCGCATCAGCACCGCGGCTTCTGGAAGCCGACCGACACCGTGAAGGAGCGGGCCGCGCTGGACGACGCCTACGCCCGGGGCGACCGCCCGTGGGCCGTGTGGGAACGGGACGGCGCGAGCGCGACCGGCAGCAGGGACGGCGCCGGAGCGAGGGCGTGATCCGGCTCGGGGCCGGGCCCCTGGACCGGATCGTCGCGGTGGGCGCGCACTGCGACGACATCGCCATCGGCGCCGGCGGCACGCTGCTGACGCTGTGCCGCGCGCGGCCGGGTGTCCGCGTCGACGCACTGGTGCTCTCCGGCGGTGGCGGCGAGCGGGAGCAGGAGGAGCAGGCCGCGCTCGCGGCCTTCTGCCCGGGCGCCGATCTACGGCTGACCGTGCTCAAGCTGCCGGACGGCCGCATGCCCGCGCACTGGGAAGAGGCCAAGGCCGCGGTCGAGGAGCTGCGTCTGCGGACCGACCCGGATCTGATCCTCGCGCCGCGTACCGATGACGCGCACCAGGATCACCGCGGCCTGGCGCAACTGCTGCCCACCGCGTTCCGCGACCACCTCGTGCTCGGCTACGAGATCGTCAAGTGGGACGGCGATCTCGGCCGTCCGGCGGCGTACCAGCCGCTGTCGCCGGAGATCGCGGAACAGAAGGTGCGGCTGCTGCAGGAGCACTACCCCTCGCAACGGCACCGGTCCTGGTACGACCGGGAGGCCTTCCTCGGCCTTGCACGGATCCGCGGCATCGAATGCCACGCGCGCTACGCCGAGGCGTTCGCCGTCACCAAACTCACTCTGAACCTGGGGGAATGAACCTTGCGCGTACTGCTGACCGGACACCAGGGCTATCTGGGCACCGTGATGGCCCCGGTTCTCGCGGCCGCCGGGCACGAGGTCGTCGGTCTCGACGCCGGCCTCTTCGCCGACTGCGTCCTTGGCCCGCAGCCCGCGGACCCGCCGGGGTCTCGGGTGGACCTGCGCGACATCACGCCCGAACACGTGGCCGGGGTGGACGCGGTGATCCACCTGGCCGCGCTGTCCAACGACCCGCTGGGATCGCTGGCGCCGGAGCTCACCTACGACATCAACCACCACGCGTCCGTGCGGCTGGCCCGGCTGGCCCGCGACGCCGGAGTGCGGCGCTTCCTGTACGCGTCGACCTGCTCCGTCTACGGCGCCGCCGGCGGCGACGACCTGGTGGCCGAGGACGCCCCGCTGCGTCCGGTGACGCCGTACGCCGAGTCCAAGGTGCGGGTGGAGGACGACCTGCACGCGCTCGCCGACGGCGACTTCAGTCCGGTGTTCATGCGCAACGCCACCGCCTTCGGCTTCTCACCCCGGCTGCGCGCCGACATCGTGCTCAACAACCTGGTGGGCCACGCCCTGTTGTCCGGCGAAGTCCTCGTGCTCTCCGACGGCACACCCTGGCGGCCGCTGGTGCACGCCGCCGACATCGCACGGGCCTTCACGGCCGCGCTGACCGCGCCGCGCGAAGCGGTGCACGACCGGGCGTTCAACATCGGCAGCGAGATCAACAACGTCACGGTCGCCGAGATCGCCGACCAGGTCGCCGAGGCGGTGTCCGGTGCGAAAGTGGTGATCACCGGGGAGAACGGTGCCGATCCGCGGTCGTACCGCGTGGACTTCTCCCGGTTCCGCGCCGCGGTGCCGGGCTTCGACTGCGAGTGGACGGTGAAGCAGGGCGCGCTCGAACTCGCCGACGCCTACCGGAAACACGGGCTGACCCGGGAGGACTTCGAGCGACGCTTCACCCGGCTGGCCGTGCTGCGCGCGGCGTCCGACACCGGCAGCGTCGACGACACCCTGCGGTGGAGCCGATGACCACGGCCGGCGAAGAGATGCACGCGCTGGTGGAGCGGTTGTACCCGCTGTGCCGGAGCATCACCGGCGACGGTGTTCGCGCCACCCTGGAGATCATCGGCGAGTACATTCCGCTGCAGGTGCACGAGGTGCCGACCGGCACTCAGGTCCTCGACTGGACGGTGCCGCAGGAGTGGAACATCCGGGACGCCTACATCGCCGACACCGCGGGCAACCGGGTCGTCGACTTCGCCGCGTCCAGCCTCCACGTGCTCGGCTACAGCGTGCCGGTGTCGGCGAAAATGCCGCTGGCCGAGCTGCGTGAACACCTGCACACCCTGCCGGACCACCCGACCTGGGTGCCGTACCGCACCAGCTACTACACGCCGGAATGGGGATTCTGCCTGGCCCAGGAGACCTTGGACGCGCTGCCGGACGGCGAGTACGAGGTGCGCGTCGACTCCACACTCGCCGACGGCCACCTCACCTACGCCGAGTACGTGGTCCCCGGGCAGGTCCCCGACGAGGTGATCGTCTCCTGCCACGTCTGCCACCCGTCCCTGGCGAACGACAACCTGGCAGGCATCGCGGTGGCGACGTTCCTGGCCCGGGCGCTGGCGCAGGAGGAGCCTTACTACACCTACCGGTTCCTGTTCGCGCCCGGCACCATCGGGGCCCTCACCTGGCTGGCCCGTAACGCGGAGCGGGTGGAACGGGTCAAGCACGGCCTGGTGCTGGCCTGTGCCGGCGACCCCGGCCGGCTGACGTACAAGCAGAGCAGGCGCGGCGACGCGGAGATCGACCGGGTGATGGGGCATGTGCTGGCAGCCTCCGAACGCCCGCACCGCGTCGCCGAGTTCACTCCGTACGGCTACGACGAGCGGCAGTTCTGCTCGCCCGGGTTCGATCTCGGCGTGGGCTCGCTCAGCCGGACCCCGTACGCCGGCTACCCCGAGTACCACACCTCGGCCGACAACCCGGACTTCGTCTCCCCGGAGGCGATGGCGGACACGCTCGCCGTCTGCCGCGAGGCATTCGGCGTCCTCGACGCCAACCGGCGGTACGTCAACCTCAGCCCCTACGGCGAACCACAGCTGGGCCGACGCGGGTTGTACGACTCGCTCGGCGGCCGCAGCGACGCGAAGCAGGCCCAGATGGCCATGCTCTGGGTGCTCAGCCTCTCCGACGGAGAGCACAGCCTGCTGGACGTCGCCGAGCGGTCCGGGCTGCCGTTCGACACCGTCGCCGGCGCGGCCGACGCACTGCACGGCGCCGGGCTGATCAAGGCATGACGCCGATGACCACCGAGGGGGCGAAGACGACGACTCCGGCCGGATCCGCCCGGCGGGCCATCGTCGGCCGGCTGTCCTGGGGACTGGCCGACCAGGCGGCCTCCAGCATGACCAACTTCGCGGTGGGGATCTACGTGGCCCGCTCGCTGGGCGTGACCGCGTTCGGCGTGTTCGGCCTGGCCTGGGTGACCTACGGCGTGGTGCTCAGCGTCTCCCGCGGGCTGGCCACCGACCCGCTCGTGGTGCGTTTCAGCGGCGTACCGGACGCGTCCTGGCGCGGGGCGGTGGCCCGGTCGTCGGGTACCGCGCTCGGCGTCGGCGCAGCCATCGGCCTGGCGTGTCTGGCGGTCGGCCTTGCCTTGGGCGGCAGTGTGGGACCCGCGTTCGCCTGCCTCGGCGTCATCCTGCCGGGGCTGCTGCTCCAGGACGCCTGGCGGTACGCGTTCTTCGCCGCCGGCACCGGGCGGAAGGCGTTCGTCAACGACCTCGTGTGGGGCGTCGCGCTCGTCCCGGCCATGGTGGTGGCGGCCCGTGTGGGCAGCGTGGCCGCCTTCGTCCTCGCGTGGGGCGCGTCCGCCGCGGTCGCCGCGGTGTACGGCTGCCACCAGTCCGGCATCCGGCCCCGGATGGCCGGTGCGCGCGGGTGGCTGCGCGAGCAGCGCGATCTCAGCTACCGGTACCTGGTCGAGAACGTCGGCGTCAGCGGCGCGAGCCAGCTGCGGGCGTACGGGCTCGGCGCGATCGTCGGGGTCGGCGCGGTGGGTGCGGTCCGGGGCGCGGAGCTGCTGCTCGGCCCGTTCCTCGCCGTGCTGATGGGTCTTTCGCTGGTGACCGTCGCGGAGGCGGCACGGGTACTGCGGCGGGCCCCGCACCGACTGGCCAAGTTCTGCCTCCTGCTCGGTGCCGGGCAGGCCGTCGCCGCGCTGCTCTGGGGCGCGGCACTTCTGCTGGTGCCGGACCGCCTCGGCGCGTTCGTGCTCGGCGACGTCTGGAGCTCCGCCTCGGAGCTCATCGTGCCGGCCACGTTCGGCGTCGCGGGCGCCGGCCTCGGCACCGGCGCCGCGGCCGGCCTGCGCGCACTCGGCGCGGCCCGGCGCAGCCTGCGCAGCCAGTTGTTCGCCTCCTCCTGCTATGTCGGCGGCGGGCTCGGCGGGGCGGCCGTGGCCGGCACGGTCGGCTCGGCCTGGGGCGTCGCCGCCGCGACCGTCTGCAGCTCGGCCGTGTGGTGGCTGCAGCTGCGGCTCGCCCTGCGTGAGCGGCACCGCAATCCCATTCCCGAAGCGAGGACCTCATGACCGCGCAACCCAGGCTGAGCATCGGCCTGCCCGTCTACAACGGCGAGGAGTACCTCGCCGAGGCGCTCGACGCCCTGCTCGGCCAGACCTACGAGGACTTCGAGCTGGTCATCTCCGACAACGCCTCGACCGACGGGACCGAGGACATCTGCCGTCGGTACGCCGCGAAGGACTCGCGTATCCGGTACCTCCGGCTGCCCCGGAACATCGGCGCCGCGCCGAACCACAACCACGTGTTCACCGAGTGCCACGGTGAGCTGTTCAAGTGGGCCTCGCACGACGACCTGTACGCCCGGGACCTGCTGCAACGCTGCGTTCAGGCGCTGGACGAGCGGCCTGACGTCATCCTCGCGCACAGCGGCCAGGCGGTCATCGACGGCGACGGCCAGGTGAAGGTCCCGTACGAATACGGGCTCGCCACCGACTCGCCGCACCCGCCGGAGCGCTTCCGCAGTCTGCTGTTCGAGCCCGGTGGCGACGACTTCTACGGGGTGATGCGGGCCGACGTGCTGCGCCGGGTGAAGCCGCACGACAGCTACCACCACGCGGACCGCACGTTCGTCGCCGAGATCACCCTGCACGGGCCCTTCCACCAGGTGCCGGAGCTGTTGTACTTTCGCCGCGACCACCCCACCCGCGCCGAGCGGGCGAACCCGGGCAAGCGCTCGCGGTGCGTCAACCTGGACCCGCGCCGGGCAGGCGTGCTGCACCCGACGCCGCGGCTGCTCGCCGAGTACGTCTGGGGCTTCGCCTCGGCGATCCGGCGGGCGCCGTTGTCCCCGGCCGACCGGCGCGCGTGCTACCGCCACCTGGTCGCATGGATGACCAGCCGGGTCCGGCCCGGCGCGGGCGAGCGGGTCGAGGACCGCGCCCCGGTCGACCCGGCCCTGCTCACTGTCTCCGTCGACGCCCTCGTCGCCGGCCGCGAGGGGAGGCGGGCATGACGGCCGCGGACGAAACTCCTTTGCGTGTCGGGGTGTTCGGCCTGCTCGGCTCCGGCAATCTCGGCAATGACGGGTCGCTCGAGGCCGTACTGGGCTACCTCCGCGCCGAGCATCCCGAGGCGGTCGTGGACGCGCTGTGCGGCGGACCCGAGGTCGTTTCGACCCGGTACGGCATCCCCGCGACGCGGCTGCACTGGTACCGCGGGGAGTACCGGACCGCGTCGCGTGCGGGCTCGATCGCGGCCAAGGGTCTGGGTAAACTCGTCGACGCCGTGCGCACCGCCGCCTGGGTGCGCCGGCACGACGTGGTGATCGTGCCGGGCATGGGCGTCCTGGAGGCCACACTGCCCCTGCGGCCATGGGGATTCCCGTACTCGCTGTTCCTGCTCTGCGCGTCAGGCCGGCTGTTCGGCACCCGGGTCGCGCTGGTCGGTGTCGGCGCCGCCGCGATCGGAGATCGGCCGACCCGAGCCCTGGTGCGCTGGTCGGCGCGGCTGGCCACCTACCGGTCGTACCGGGACGCCCTGTCCCGCGACGCGATCCGGGCGATGGGCGTGGACACCGCGCGCGACGAGGTCTACCCGGACCTCGCCTTCGCCCTGCCGACGCCACCGCCGGACGCGCCCTCTCATGCGCCGGGCCAAGTCTGCGTCGGCGTCATGGACTTCCACGGCGGCAACGACGACCGCGCCCTGGCGGAGGAGATCCACCGGCGCTATCTCGACGGGACGACCCGCTTCGTCCGCGCGCTGGTCGAGGACGGCAGGCCGGTCCGGCTGCTCACCGGCGACGAGTGCGACGCGTCGGTGGTCGCCGCCGTCATCGAGGCGGTGGACTCGCCGCTGGTCACCGCCGCCGAGGCTTCCTCGCTCGCCGACCTGATGAAGGAGACGGCGGCTGCCGACACCGTGGTGGCCACCCGCTACCACAACCTGATCTGCGCGTTGAAGGTCGGAACGCCGACGCTCGCACTCAGCTACGCGGCGAAGAGCGACGCGCTCATGGCTCAGATGGGGCTGGAGGCGTATTGCCACCCGGCTCGCGAGGTCGACGCCGACCGTCTGCTCGAGCAGTTCCGGGAGATGGAGAAGCGTTCGGCGGAACTGCGGCGGATCCTCTCCGAGCGGAACCTGCTCGCCCTCCGGCAACTCGAGCACCAGTTCGCCGCTTTGACCTCGGCCCTGTTCCCGGCGGCCGACCACGCCCACGCTCTGCGGGAGGCTTCATGAAAGCGACCGAAGTCCCGGCGATCGCCGGCGCGTACCTCTTCGAGCCGACGCCCTACGCCGATGAACGCGGCTTCTTCTGCCGCACCTTCGACGCCGACGTGGTCCGCTCCGTGGGCCTCGACCCGGACGCCTTCGTCCAGGACAGCCTGTCCCGCTCGGTCCGGGGCGTGCTGCGCGGCCTGCACCTGCGCTCCGGCGCGGGCGAGGCCAAGCTGGTGCGGTGCTCGTACGGGAAGATCTTCGACGTCGTCGTGGACCTGCGGCCCGACTCGCCGACCTACCGCAACCGGGCCTTCTTCGAGCTGTCCGGCGAGACACAGGTGACCCTGTACATCCCGGCGGGGTGCGCGCACGGATTCCAGGCGCTGACCGAGACCGCCGACATCTCGTACCGGATCGACCGCCCGCACGATCCGGCCGAGGACGTGACGATCGCCTTCGACGACCCGGAGCTCGGCATCCCCTGGCCGCTGCCGGCCCCCTTGATGTCCTGGCGGGACCAGGAGGCGCCGAGACTCGCCGAGGCCCTGAAGCAGAAGGAGAGCTGAAGTCACCGTGGACACCGAAGAGTTCTTCCTGCCCCGGTCGCGGACGGCGAACGAGCGGCTGCACGCCATGATCCCCGGGGGCGCGCACACCTACGCCAAGGGCGACGACCAGTACCCCGAGAACCTGGCCCCGGTCATCAGCCACGGCCGCGGTGCCCACGTGTGGGACATCGACGGCAACCGCTACATCGAGTACGGCTCCGGACTGCGGTCGGTCAGCCTCGGCCACGCCCACCCACGGGTGATCGAGGCGGTGCGGCGGGAACTCGACCGCGGCAGCAACTTCGTCCGGCCGTCCATCGTGGAGGTCGAGGCCGCGGAGCGCTTCCTGGCCACGGTACCGACCGCCGAGATGGTGAAGTTCGCGAAGAACGGCTCCGACGTCACCACCGCCGCGGTGCGCCTCGCCCGCGCCGTCACCGGGCGCCCGCGCGTGGCCATCTGCGGCGACCATCCGTTCTTCTCCGTCGACGACTGGTTCATCGGCACCACGCCGATGCCCGCCGGCATCCCGGCGGCGACCACCGAGCTCACCGTGTCGTTCCCCTACGGGGACCTGGCCGCCACGGAGGAGCTGCTGACCCGGTACCAGGGAGAGATCGCCTGCCTGATCCTCGAACCTGTCGGTCACACCGAGCCTTCCCCGAACTCTCAACTTCTCCCCCAGCCTTCGGCCGGGAGGGGCCCCCAGAGCGGGGGAGACTCCGCTCCCGGGTACCTCGCCGGCCTGCGCGAGCTGGCCGACCGGCACGGCTGCGTCCTGATCTTCGATGAGATGATCACCGGCTTCCGCTGGTCCGAGGCGGGCGCCCAGGGCCTGTACGGCGTCGTGCCCGACCTCTCCACGTTCGGCAAGGCGCTGGGCAACGGTTTCGCCGTCTCCGCGCTGGCCGGACGCCGCGAACTGATGGAGCTGGGCGGGCTGCGTCACTCCCACGACCGGGTGTTCCTGCTGTCCACCACACACGGAGCGGAAACGCACTCCCTGGCAGCCGCGATGGCCGTGCAGACCACCTACGTCGAGGAGGGCGTCACCGCGCGGCTGCACGCCCTCGGCGAGCGGCTGGCCGCCGGTGTCCGCGACGCGGCGGCCAGCATGGGCGTCGGCGACCACATCGTCGTCCGGGGCCGGGCCAGCAACCTGGTCTTCGCCACCCTTGACGAGAACCGGCAGCCGTCGCAGCAGTACCGCACCCTGTTCCTGCGCCGGCTTCTCGCGGGCGGAGTGCTGGCCCCGTCGTTCGTGGTGAGCAGCGCGCTCGACGACGTGGACATCGACCGCACCGTCGACGTGGTGGCCCAGGCATGTGCGGTGTACCGGAAGGCACTGGACGCCGGCGACCCCACCCCCTGGCTGGGCGGGCGGCCGGTGAAGCCCGTGTTCCGCCGTTTGGCGTGACGTGACGTGACGTCAGGGACGCTCGCGCCGCCCGGCGTCGGCCGACCGGCCGGCCAGCCGGTCGGCCGTCCGGTCGATCAGCCACGCGGTCGCCGGTATCACCGCCAGCGCGGTGCACCAGCCGCCGAGGACGTCGGTCGGGTAGTGCGCGCCCAGGGCGACCTGCGCCAGTCCCATCGCGGCGCCGGCGACCAGCGCCGAGGCGATCACGAGTAAGGTGCCGGCCGTCCTGCCGAGGCCGAGCCGGCCGGTCGCGAGCAGCGCCCCCATGAGGGCGAGCGCGGTGGCGAAGGCGGTGTGCCCGCTCGGGTAGGACAGGTTGTCGCCGTGGATGGTGCGTCCCACCAGGGACTTGAGCAGCGTCGTCGTCCCCACGGCCGCGCAGACGCCGGTAACGACGAGCACCGCCGCGCGAGGACGCCGAAGCAGCAGGCAGCCTGCCACGGCGGCCACGATCAGCATCGCCGCTCCGGCGGGCTCCCCCCAGAAGTCCGTGGCCAGAGCGACGTTTCGCCACGGCGGCCGCACATTCTCCACCGCCGGCTGGATCCACCCGTCCACCCTGCCGGGCCGGCTGTGGCCGGCGTACAGGACGCCGAGCACGGTGACCGCCAGCGCGGCGAGGGCCGCGATCAGCCCGAGCCACACGCGTAGCGACGGGGGCAGCGTCGCGGGCGCCGGCCGGCCGGTCACACGCCCACCGCGTCCGGTCGACCTGCGGTAGTGGCCGTCTTGTCCGCCGTGCGCCGTGTCGGGCGTTGCGGGACGGCGTCGCAGCCGTGCCGGCGCCCCGGGCCCGCGGCAAGACGCCGACCGCGTCGGTGGAGCCGGCGACCGCGCCCCACGACGGCGGGGCGTTGGCTCCGCACGGCTCCGGTGCCCGGAAGTCGGGGCACGCGACGGCCTATTGCCCCCTGCCGCCCGCCGACATGGCCGGGATCGTCAGCCCGTTCGGGATCATCAGGCTGTACGTGCTGCGCGGCTGGACCGAGCAGGATGGCAAACCCGTGAAGCACGAACTGGTCCTGGCCGACTTCCCGGTCCGCTCCGGCCAGGCGATCCAACGCGAGCCCCTCCGTCGTGTCCGTCTCACCCGTCAGATGCCACAACCGCCTGGCGGAGAACCGCTCCTGGCCTGTACGACTCCGCTGGAGCCGGAAGCCTGAGCGGCCCCCAACTCGCCGGTCTGGCCATCACCCCCGGCCAGGGGCATCGGGATCAGCCTCTGCCGGTCACCCTAACCAATAATCCGGCCGCACGAGCAGTGCCAGACAACTCGGCGCGGAGCGGGGGGAGTTGAAGCCGGCCAACAAGATCTTGAAGGCCCTGCTCAAAGGCCTCGCGGAAGCGCCCCCAGGTACGACAAGACCGCCACCTCCAAAGGCGGACTGTGGCATCGGCGTGATCCGGCGGAAACGGGGGCCGGAGGTTCTCCCGACGGGATTTCCGCGCGACGGTCAGGCGCGTACGACCTGGACTTCGAGGAGGAGGTCGAGCTTGTCGGAGAGCAGGAGCTTCTCGCCGCCGATCGGGACGTTGAACTCCAGGCCCCAGTCCTTGCGGTTGATGGTGGTCTTGGCGCTGAAGCCGGCGCGAGTGCCGCCCCAGGGGTCCTCGCCCACGCCGTTGAATTCGATTTCGAGGGCGACCGGCCGGCTGACGTCCTTGATGGTCAGCCGGCCGTCGAGAAAGTACTCCTTGCCTTCGGCACGGACACCCGTGGAGGTGAAGGTCAACACCGGGTACTTGTCGACGTCCAGGAACTCCGCACTCCGCACATGGGCATCCCGGTCCTCGCTGCGGGTGTCGATGGAGGCCGCCTGGATCTCGGCCGTCACTTTGACGTCCTTGAGCTCGCTGCCGATCTCCACAGCGCCGCTGAATTCGGTGAAATGGCCGCGCACCTTGGACATCAGATGCCGGATGACGAAGCCGACCTCGCTGTGCGCGGGGTCGACGTTCCACAGGCCAGGGGTCAGCCCGGGGGCCGCGGTCGAGACGTTCAAGGGTGCTCCCACGTTGGTTTGAGGTGCCGTGCCACCGTTGTGCGGGCGCTCACGGCGACCTGCGGAATCTCCGCGACCCCAAGATGGTGACACATTGCAACAACAGTGACACTTAACGTAGCCAGTGTCGGCATGCCTGTGGACCGGTCCGGCGGGTGGTGGCGCAGTTGGTGGTGGTCGCCGGCATGCCGGCTCCTGCTGACGTCGCTCGATTCGACGGCGCGTCGCTGATTCCGACGGTGGTCCGCGACCGACATCGAGGTGAGGCGGTCTCCACGGATCGTAGAAAATATGCTCTTTGGGCCTTCAGGGTTGGCAACTCTGCATGTCAGATAGTGACTTACTGCTAGTATAGTGGTGAGTTGAGGAGGGTGCTGCGATGGTGCACACACCCGAGAGCGATCACGCTCGGGCCGTCAGGACCGTGACCGAAGCCCGCGAAGAACTGCATGCCCTGGTGAAGGCCGCCGAGGGTCCCGACGCCGGATCGACCGTGATCGACAACCGCGGCGTGCGCGCGGTGCTCGCTCCGTTGAACCGGTTTCCTGCCGCTCGGCACCCGGACCGTAACGGGCTCTCCGCGCATCCTCTCGGATCGGCGCAGAAGGAACTCGGTGACCTCGTGGCGCTGGCCGCGGAGGGCCGGCCCCAGGTTCTGAAGCGCTACACGACCCCGGTCGCGGTCCTGTTGCCCGTCGACGGGCCGATCAGGAGTGTCCCGTCCGACCCGGCCGCGCACGACGCGGCACCCGCAGGAGGTGCGGTGAACAGCCAGCCCACTCCCAGCCGTGAGCGCGGCCGCCGGCTCGCCACTCTGGGCGACGCCATCGGCGACGTCCTCTCCTCCGGACCCGCCCCAGGGCTCTCCTTCGGGCTGACGGGCCTGGACGAGGCCACTGGCGGCCTGCACCCTGGCCGGCTGGTGCTGGTCGCGGCCGAACCTCAGGTGGGCGGCAGCCTGATCGGCCTGGCCGCCGCCCGGCACACCGCACTCGTCGCCAACGGCCGCGTCCTGTACGCGGCATCAGGACCGAACAGTGCCGACATCACCCGCCGCATCATCGCCGCGGAGGCCGACGGCGACTACGCCCGCCTCAAGACCGGCGTCCTCACCCCGCACGAGCAGGAAGTCGTCGAACGGCTCCGCCGTGCACCGCTGCTCATCGACGACGGCAGCGACCTGACAGCGGAGGCCATCGCGGACACGGCGCCGCTCGCCGACGACCTGGCGCTCGTGGTTGTGGACCGGCTGCAGCGGGCCCGCAACCCGCGGCTCCCGCTGTCCGGCGAGAACCTCCCCGAGGCGAGCCAGATCCTGCATGAGGTGGCGCGCACTCAGCATGTGGCGGTCCTCGTGGTCCTGGATACCGACGACCCGGCCATCGTGAACCTGCTGGACGCGGACGTCATCCTCACCCTCACCACGCACCCCGGCCAACAGGTGACGACGGTGACGGTTGCGGAGCGCGACCTGGGCATCATCGGCAGCACCAGCCTGCGCCCCGACCTCGCCCACGCCCGCTTCCTCGACACCACCCCTGCAGCTCCCGCCACCGGCGCTCCCGCGGCTGGCGGCGCTGTCCCGGACCTCGTGGGCACCGCCGCTGACCGTGAACTGGCCGACGCCGCCCTCCCGTTCACCTCCGGAGCCGTCAGAGGACTGCCCGCAGAGGCGACCCGCCTGCTGGCGGCCCTGCGCACCGCGCTCGCGAGCGGCCAGGTGAGGGACCTCGACGAGCTCCGCGCTCCTCTGCGGGCCATGGCCGGTGCCGGACTGCATCTGCCCGACAGCGACGTGGGCCGCCGTCTCGCTGCCGCGCTGCGCACCTACAACACACCTGCCCCGAGCGACAGCGCCGCGCAGCCGGACGCTCCCGTCGCCCGGCCCGCCGCAGGCAGCGGCACCGCCTCGGACGATGCCGCGGACGACGCCCGGCGGGACGACGATGACGGCCTGGTCCCCGGTGACGAGGAGGACGAGCCGGAGGGAGCGGTCTTCCCCGCCCTGAGGATCCTCAAGGACGCGGTGGGCCGGTCGAAGATGCACCCGATCCCCGTCATCCGCTCCGAGGAACGGGAAGACGGACCCTGGCCGTTGATCAGTGAGGACATGGCGGGCGAGCCCAGCTGGGTCCACCCCGACGTCACCAGCACACGCGTCGCGCACATCCGGGACAACGGCAGGCGCGTGAGGCGGGACCAGCTCGACGTGCCCGCGTCCTTCGGTGAGGGCGTGATGTGCCTGATCGACCGCAACGGCAGCTACCCTTCCGCCTGTTCGGCCGTCCCGCTCGCCCCGAACAAGCTCCTGCACACCGGCCCCATCGAGGCCTTCGACAAGACCCAGGCCGGTATCTACCTCATCGACATCCCGCGGTGGAACCATCCGGGCATGCCGCACCCGCTCGGGCGGCTCGTCGACCGGCCCGACGACGACGGCCGCGTGTGGGTCACCACGCCGCACATCAAGCAGCTCGAAAGGCTCACCCGGGAAGGCCACCTCACCGAACCCGTGACCATCCACGACTCGTGGACCGGCAAGGCCAACGAGTCGCTGTTCAAGCCGTTCTACGCCGCGGCCCGCGAGGCCCGCACCGAGCTCGTCCAGGTCGGCGGGGAGCCGTACAAGAACTACAAGACCCGCCTGTCCATCGCGCTGCGCCTGCTGTGGCCCAAGCGGCAGGAGTTGCGATCCCCGTTCTGGCGGCCCGACTGGCGCATGAGCATGGTCGCCGAAGCATCCGTCCGCCACTGGACCGTGGCCTTCAAGGCCGTCCAGGAAGGCCACACGCTCATCGCCCTGCGCAATGTCGACGCCGCCCTCTTCTGGACTCCCCAGGACACCCCGCCCGGCACGTACCGGATCGGGACCGGGTTCGGCGAAGTGAAGGCCAAGTTCATCCAGCGCGGCGAGTTCGTCCCCGAAGGTGAGGACTGATGGCCGGACCCACAGGTCGCGGCAACTCCCTCGGCGCCGCCCTCAACGACGTCCTGCGCACCCAGGTCACCCCACGCCACCGGTTGTCCTCCTACGGCGCCAAACACTGGCACGCCCAGCTCAGCCAGCTCACCGGAACCCACCGCGGCTACCAGGCCCTGGAATCCGTCGGCCTCGACGTCCGACCCGACACCCTGATCAAGTGGCTGTCGGACTCTGAGTACAACGTCCGCCGCAGCTACCGCTACCTCATCCACACCGCGTACGAGAACGTCGCCGTCGTTCCCGCCGAACCCATCCCCGACCTCGTCAGGAACGGCCAGTTCGAGATCAGCGGCAAGGTCAGAACCGGCAACGACGAACGCGACCGCGGCACCCGCCGCGCCGCCCCGCTGCGCATCGACGGAAGCCGCGGGGACTGGAGCGAGATCGAGACGCTCTGGCTGGCCGGCGACCTTCGCGACGACGACTTCGAGGACCGCTTCATCGACGACGTCATCGTCGCCGACATCGGCGAAGGCACCGACGGCTGGGAATTCAACGGCGACTTCTACGCTGTCGAGCTCAGGTGACCTGCTCCGGTGGCTGGTGTGGGGATCCATTCGCCCGGCTGCGCGTGGCGGTTGAGTTGCTCTTCGACTGGGATCTACCGGTACCAGCACCGGGGCAACGAGCGCGGCCGCCAGTACGGCTGTCGCGACCGCGCTCCGGATTGTGGTCAGCAGCAGAGCTTCCCCTCCGGTGGATTCGGAGAGGCGATCGTGGACCTGGCTGCCGGGAAGAGGCGGCCGGCCGGGTGAGCGGTCACCAGGCCGTGACGGTTGTGCCCCGTCGTAGCCGCACGTTCGCGTCGTGCGTACGAACCCGCGACCTGCACGGATGGCGATCAGGCGCTGTACTGCTCGGGCTTCGGCGTCCGGGACATGAGCGCGGCGGCCGCGTCCGGGACGCTGGTCGTGCCGTCGATCACCGCGGCGACGACCTCGGTGATCGGCATCTCAATCCCATGGACCCGCGACAGTCCCAGGACGGCCCGGCACGACTTCACCCCCTCAGCCGTCTGCCCCGTCGCCGTCGTGGCTTCCTCCACACTCATCCCCTGCCCGAGATGCTCGCCGAAGGTCCGGTTCCGGGACTGCGGTGAGGAGCAGGTGGCGATGAGGTCGCCGGCACCGGCGAGGCCGGAGAACGTCAGCGGGTCGGCGCCCATCGCCTGGCCGAGCCGCGCGGTCTCCGCGAGGCCGCGGGTGACGAGCAGGGCGCGGGCGTTGTCGCCCATGCCCAGACCGGCCGCGAGGCCTACCGCGAGGGCGATGACGTTCTTGATCGCCCCGCCGAGCTCGCAGCCCGCCACGTCCGTGCCCGTGTAGGGGCGGAAGTACGGGGTGCGGCACGCCCTCTGCAGTGCGGTCGCGGCCGTCTCGTCGGGGCAGGCGATCACGGACGCGGCGGGCTGCCCGCCGGCGATCTCCCGGGCCAGGTTCGGCCCGGACAGCACTGCGATGCGCTCGAACGGGATGCCCGTGACCTGGTGGATCACCTCCGACATCCGCAGCCCGGATTGCGTCTCGATGCCCTTCATCGAGCTCACCACGACCGCGTCCGGCTCGATGTGCGGGGCCCAGGCGGCGAGATTCTCCCGCAGCGTCTGCGCCGGGATCGACAGCACGACATGTCGGGCCCCGGCGAGCGCCTCGACCGGGTCCGTCGTCGCGCGGAGCCGGTCGGGCAGGGCGACATCGGGCAGGTAGCGGGCGTTCTGGTGCCGGACGTTGATCTCGGCGACGACCTCGGGCCGTCTGGCGTGGATCGTGACGTCGCTGCCGGCGTCGGCGAACACCTTGGCCATCGTCGTCCCCCACGACCCTGCGGAGAGCACCGCAACCCGAGCCACCCGACACCCCGTCCACCTTGCGAGCTCTGACGCCGGCGACCCTATCCGCCACCCTTGGGCCTCCTCCACTTCACTGCCACGGCCTGGCGCGTCGCCAACCGGGGCAGGACCCGCTCGCCTCCTCGCAGGTAGAGAACGCGTCGAACCGGGGCGGTCGGTCCGTTGCGCAGCCCAGTCGCCTCCGCTTCGGTCGGGACCAGGACCTACACGCTTTCACCTGTCGAGCCGACCCCGGACATCCGCCCCTATGGGTGCTCTTTGACGGACGGACGAGGGGGGCCACGGGCCCGTGGCCCCCCCGTCCGTCCAGCGGGCCGGGCTCACTTGTGGATGCGCGTCACATTGTGGCTGTCGACGTTGACCTCGTTGTGGATGTCCCCGACGTGGAAGTCGATCAGTCCGCACAGCAGGCAGCCCGGGTTGTTGGCCGGGGGAGCCGGGGCTTGGGACACGGTGATGGTGGTGATGGCGCTGGAGGCGCTGCAGCTGTCGTCGCCGTTGTAGGCGGCGGTGATGGTGTGTGTCCCGGTGGTGGTGAAACCGGTGAGCAGTGAGGAGTGTCCGTCGGTCGAGACGGGTGCGGTCGCGAGGAGATTGTCGCCGTCGAAGAACGACACGCCGAGGCCGCCGCTCGGGTCCGAGCTGCAGGTCACCGTCGCGTCGAGGGTCACCAGGTGCCCCGCTGTCGCCGGGGAGGGCGTGGCCTGGACCGTGGTCGACGACGGATCGGCGGCGGCAGCCGACGGAGCGAGGGACAGCACTGTGGCCGCCGCCGCTACGGCGACCATGAGTCCGGCTGTGCGTGCACGACACGCTTTCACTGAGGGGCCTCCTCGGTCTGATCGTCAGGCGGGGGTTCGCCGTAACCGTTCGGGGCGTGACCCTAGGCCGCTTTCGATGGCATGTGCGGGAGGCGCGGGACCCGGCGGACCCACCCGAGTCATCTGCTCGCTCGAATGGGCTGAAGCGGGCCGGTGGCTCGAGGCGGGCGCGGGCCGGGGATTGCCGTGGAACTGGCTAGATCGCGGGAGGCGCGACGCGCTGGTAGGTGAGCGAGTTGCTGGTGCCGCCCGACGTCGTGACGCTCACCGGCACCGAACCCGACGGACCCGCCGGGGCGATCGCGACCGCGGTCGTGTCCGACACCACGGTGAAGGCCGCCGGTGCGGTACCGAAGTGGACCGCGAAGGTCGTGGTCAGCCCGGTGCCTGTCAGGGTCACGGCGGCGCCCGCGTCCGTCGGCCCCTGCGCGGGCGAGAGCGCGGTGAGCGCCGGCGCCGCCAGGTAGGTGTAGACGACGGAGTTGCTGGTGCCGCCGGGACCGGTGACGGTGCACGCGACGGAGCCGGTGCCGGGCGGGGTGACCGCGGTGATCTGGGTGGCGGAGTTGACGGTGTAGGAGGTCGCGGGGGTGCCGCCGAAGGTGACGGCGGTGGTCCCGGTGAGGCCGGTGCCGGTGAGGATCACGCTGGTCCCGCCGGTCGCCGGTCCCGCGGCGGGCGAGACGGACAGCAGCGAGGGCGCGTTGAGGTAGTAGAAGAACACCGGCCCCGAGGTGCCGCCGACGGTGGTCGCGGTGACCGCCACCGCGCCGGTGCCGGCCGGGGTGACCGCGGTGATCTGGGTGGCGGAGTTGACGGTGTAGGAGGTCGCGGGGGTGCTGCCGAAGGTGACGGCGGTGGCCCCCGTGAGGCCGGTGCCGGTGAGGACCACGCTGGTCCCGCCGGACGTCGGGCCCTGGTTCGGCGCGATCGCGCTGAGGGTCGGCGTGGGCGCGTAGGTGTAGGCGACCGTGTTGCTGAGCCCGGCGGGTGTGCGCACGGTGACGTTGACCGTGCCGGTTCCGGGCGGGACGGTCGCCGTGATCGTCGACGGGGTGGTGACCGTGTACGACAGGGCGGCCGCGGATCCGAACGTGACGGCGGTGGCGCCGGTGAACTGGCTTCCGTTCAGGGTCACGGGATTGGTGCCCGCCGCCGGACCCGTGTTGGGTACGACCGAGGTGAGGACGGGAGGGGCCACGGTGACTCCAAGGGGTGTGGTCGGCCTGGCTGGGCCGCGAGCTGGGGGGTCACGGAGGCGGTGCGGGCAGGCGTACGCGAGCCCGCACCGCCTGCGCTGGGCACGGGCCGGTGGGACGGAGCAGACCGGAGCGGACCGGGCCGTGCGCGGCCGTGTGTCCGAGACGCCGTCAGATGCCGGGACCGGACAGGTAGGTGAAGCCGTCGCTGAGGGTGGCGCTGCCGCCCCCGGTGGTCACGACGACATCGACGGAACCTGCGGTGCCGGACGGCGTGACGGCCACCAGCGTGGTGCTGTTCAGCACCGCGAAGGATGCCGTGGTGCCGCCGAAGGTGACGGCCGTGGTGGACGACAGGCCGGTGCCGTTGACGGTCACCGAGGTGCCGCCGGACGTCGACCCCGAGGTGGGGGTGAGCGAGACCAGTGTCGGCGCGTCGACGTAGGCGTAGGTGAGCGGAGCGGTCGTGCCCCCGGTGGTGGTGACGGTGACGTCGACGGAGCCGCTGGAGCTGCCGCCCGGAACGACCACCGACAGCCGGCTGTCCGAGATGACCGTCGGGGTCGCGGTGTTGGAGCCGAACGACACGGTGGTGGCCGTGGAGAGGCCGTATCCGTTGATGATGACCGTGTTGGTGCCGGCGGTCGGACCGGAGCCCGGGCCGAGGGACACCGCGATCGGCGGGCTGATGTAGAAGAAGGAGAGCGAGTTGCTCGTCCCTCCCGCGGTCGTCACGTTGACGTCTTCGACGCCGCAGCCGGCGGGGTCGATGACGGTGATCGAGGTCGGGGTGTTCGAGGTGATCGTGGCCGTCCTGGACCCGAAGTGGACGGCGGTGGCACCGGCCAGGTTCACGCCGGTGATGGTGACGGTTGTTCCGCCGCTGGTGGGGCCTTGGTTGGGACTGATAGGCATGAGGGTTTCCTCCTCACTCGGAAGTCTTCTCCGAGCAGCGACTGGGTGTTCCGATCCACGGACGCCCCGAACCGGCCCAGGCCGACACGTCCGGCCGCCGGCGGATGAGGATGTGCGGAGGCCCGTCCGGACGGGATGAGTTCAGTCCCGGGAGGGAGGCTTGTCCGCGGGGACTCGATGGATCGTCGCCCATTGATGCAGACACCTGAATTGACCCATCAGAGTGATCCCCTTACCAAGGGAATTGACACGGTATCAACCGTTTGGCGGAGCGCGCCGGGGGTGCGGCAGCGCGTTTCGGTGGTACGCGGTCACCTGCCGGGCCATCACGAACACGGAGGGCTTGGTCAACGGCCGTGCGTGAACGCCCTGGGCCATGGCCTGGACTCGTCCTCGGCCGTCACACGGCGGGATCCACGTTCCACGTCTCCGGCAGATCTCTGCCGCAGAAGACGCAGATGAAGTCGTCCTCGCGCACGATGTTGTGCTCCTGGCAGCCAGGACACCGCCGGAACACCACCTCGTGGGTGAAGCCGGAGGGTCGCCCGAGCCCTGCATCGTCCAGAGCGCGAGCGACCTCCGACCAGGAGGTGACGTCCGGGCAGTACCCCGTGGACTGGTTGCTGACCTCGCTCACGGCCCACCAGTCCGCCTCACGCACGAAGCCGATCTCGCCGGCACTCAGAACCATGGCTCCGCCGGCACAGGCAACATGCTCGCTTCGCCGCGGCGCCAGCCGAAGCACACCGTCCGTGCCGACCACGAAGGTGAACGGTTCGGCCGGCTCCGCCGCCGATCGCTCAGCGACCCAGCCGCCGAATTCCGTCGCCGAGCTGATCCGGCACCCGCCGCTGCCCGGCCGGACCGCAGTCTTCGGTTCGACCGGTCCGACATATCGGTAACTCCGCCCCCGCGCACTCACGTGAGCCAACCCAGAGCACTTCCGACAGGCCCTGGTCAGTACGTGACGGTGATCGGGGTGTGCACGCTGTGGCGTGGGAGCGTGATGGTCAGGATCTTCGAGGTGCTGTCCCAGTGGGAGGCGTGCGGGGACAGGCGCACGCCCGTCACCGAGACCTTGGTGGGTGCGTGAGCTCCCAGGAGTGAGAGCGTCCACCGGCGAGACTCCACCTGACCGGGGAAGGATCCCCTCGCCGGAAGGATCGACAGCGTGCGGTGCGAACCGTTCTGCCGGTACCGGATGGTCGTCGTGGCGCTGCGCTTCTTCTGTTCGGTGGAGCCGTCGTCCTCGTAGAGGCTGAACGACCCGGACGCACCGGCGGCGACGGTGAGCGTGATGTCGGTCAGGGGGTTGTGGTCGTTGCTGGACACGTCGTGCGTGCGGGTGGGCAGGATGCCGCCTGCCTTGATGAATACCGGCATCGAGTTCAGGTCGGTGGTCACTTCCTGGGTGCCCCCGCCGGTGTAGGTCTCCCCGGTGAAGTAGTTGGTCCACTGGCCGGGAGGGAGCCATACCGAGGTCGTGGCAGAGGAACCCGGCGTGGTCACGGGAGCGACCAGCACCTCGGAGCCGTAGAAGTACTCGCTGTCCGCGGCAGCGTAGGCCTGGGGCTCGTCGGGGTACTCCAGGTAGGTGGGGCGGACGATGGGCACGCCGGTGCGGTTCGCCTCCTCGGCGAGTGTGTAGGTGTAGGGCAGCAGGTTCTCGCGGAGATTGAGGAACGTGTCGGCCGACCGCCGCGCCGCCGTGCCGTACTGCCAGGGGAGCCGGTCGCTGTGGTTGCTGTGCAGGCGGTCGATGGGCTGGAAGGCGCCGAACTGGACCCAGCGGGCGTACAGGTCGTCGGGCAGTTTGTGGGTGGTTCGGGTCTGCCCGCCTTCGGTGTACGTCTCCGAACCGGTCAGCCCTGTCGTGTCGTTGTGTCCGCCGATGTCGTGGGTGATGGCAGCCATCCCGGTCGCGGCCGACTCCCCGGGGGTGTAGCCGACGGCCAGCTTCAATGTGCCCCACGTCGAGGAAGTGTCGCCGGTGAAGTGCACGGTGGTGCGCTTGTCCGCCCATGGCCCGGTCGGCAGCCCCTGCTGGCCGCTGTACCCGGCCGCCTGCAACGAACCGTACGCACGGGAGAGAACGAATCCGCGGCCGAGGGTCTCGGCACTGGCGGTGGCGTACTGCTGATTGATCCACGCGTCCGGGGTCACGCCCGGCAGCGACGACCGCGATGCGTCGCAGCACCAGTCGAGCCACCAGAAGTCGTTGCCCTGCCGGTCCATGGTCCGGTGCAGGTCCATGTACGCCTTGAGCTGGTCCGGGTCACCGAAGTCGAAGGTGTAGCAGTTGTTCTCGACGCCGGCGCCCGAGGCGCAGCCGCCCTTCGTCAGCTTGCCCTTGGCCGTGGCCTGCGCCTGGGCGAACTGGGGGTCGGACGCGAGGATGCTGGGATGCACATTGAGCGTGTTGTGCAGTCCCTGGGACGCGGACCAGTCGAAGAAGCCCTCGGGGTCGGGGAACTTCGAGGGATCCATCTCCCAACCGCTCCAGTTGTTCACGGCTTTGAAGTCAGTGTCGGTGACCAGGACGTCCAGCGGGGTGCCCTCGGAGCGGAACGCCGGGAGGATGGTGTTCTGGTAGTCCGTCGCGGTGCGGTCGATGTACTCCGAGTACCAGACGCCGTAAGCCCATTGGGGCAGCAGTGCGGGCGGTCCGGTCAGTGCGGCCAGATCGGCCAGTCCCTGCTTGTAGTCGTGCCCGTAGCCGAAGACGTAACCGTCCTGGTAGGGCGAGCGTCCATGGCCGGGGCGGGGTTCTGTCTTCTTCGTCGTGGTGTCGTACAGCGCTGATGGCGTGTCGTCGAGGAGATACCAGCCGTCCTGGTTGAGCAGCCCGGGTGTGGTGACGAGGGAGTTTTCGTTGCCGGTCACGCCGTCGAGGCCTCGGCGGTATCCGCCCAGCGCGATGTGCGGCGGGGGCGCGGCAGCCGTGGGCGCGGCCACCGAGACGGTGTCTGCGTTGATGTGGCAGCTGGCCACGCCGGGGCAGCCGAGGGTGATGCCGTTCGTGCCCGCCGCGAGAGTGACGGGCACCGAGGCCGACTGCCAATCAGCCCAGTCCTTGGTTGCGGGGAACGACAAGGGGGTGTCGGTGCCGGTGGCGGACACGGTGGCGGTGCGGGTCTGGTGGAGACCGTCGCCGCCGATGCCGTTGGCGTAGCGGACCCTGAGGGTGTAGACGCCGTCGGCGGGCACGCCGACCACATGGGTCGTCAGGCTCGATCCCTGGTTGAGCTCACCGACAAAGGCACTGCCGGCGTATCCCTTGTGGTTGACGGCGCTGACGGCCGTGCCGCCGATGCGTCCCGCCTCCGCCTCGCAGCTCGTGCCGTACAGGCAGTCCGTGATCGCGGTGCTGGAGACGGGCGGGTATGCCTCGCCGGGCCGGACGAGGCCGATGCTGTCCAGATTGACGTTGCCGGAGTCCGAGGCCGTCCGGGTCAGGGAGAGCGTGTGGTGACCCGCGCCGAGTCGGACGCTCGCGGTGGCGACGTTCCAGGTGTCCCAGTTCGCCGTGGTCGGCAGGGAAACCGTCTGCTGATCGCCGCCGTCCACGCTGAGCGTCAAGGTGCGCGTCCGGGTCTGGCCGTCACCTCCGCGGGAGTTGGCGTAGCGCACGTCGAGCTCATAGGTTCCGTTGTCCTTGACATCGATGTCGGCGGACGCCGAGCTGCCGGTGCCTTCGAATCCCGCCGCGAAGCCGGTCCCGGTGTGGCCACCGTGGTCGGAGGCGACGGAAAGCCCGTCGAGATGGAGGTTCTCCGCCTCGCACAGTGTGCCGAGCGTGCAGGTCAGCCGCTGCCAGGGGGTGGCGGTCACGGGAGTGCGGCCCGCCGTCGACTGCACCGAGAGGTTCTGGGAGTCGAAGGGCCCGGAGCCGACCTTGTAGCGCAGGCTCATCGCGCTCGTTCTGATGGTGAGCCAGCCGTTGGACGTCCTGGCGCTGTACGCGGCCGGTTCGAACCCGTCGCGGCCGATGGCGTTGAACGTCGGATCGTCGGTGAACTTCCGGTCGCCCGCGTATTCGGTGCGGATCAGCGTGGGCGAGAGGATCTCGAAGCGGGCGTCCCCGGACGAGACGGTGGGGATTCGATGGCCTTGCTGTCCATCGGCTGACGCCAAGTCAGCCCCTGCAAGCGTCGTGGTGGCGGCGACAGCGAGGGCAGCGGCGACGCATACCTGCTGTCGTGCGGATCTCAGCCGTCGCCTCGGTGTTGTGGCCGTCATGCGCGACTCCGATCTGCTGTCGGTCGGGAGGCGCCTCTCCGCCATGCCGGTCGAGACCCGGATCCAGCCTCCCGCTTACGGGCAATGGTCGAGCTGGGGGCGTGCTCTGAGGGTGCGGGCAGTACAGGGTGGAATCGGTCCGCAGGGCCCTCAGTCGCTCTTTTCATCGTTGGAAAACGGCCCTTGGCATCAGAGCACGTCGTCTCTCGCGGTGTCCATATGGCTGACGGCAGAGTTCCGGGCCTGTCGTGTCCGAGTACCTGTGAGTCGACAGGTGGTGCACTGCCGCCCTCGGCAAGCGGCAACCCGGTCGGCGCACGACCCAGCCGGGCCACGTCGATCCGGCCCTGAACGAGGCCGCAATGGAGGGATCCCTGCCCGCGGTTCCCCTTACGCCCGGCCCGGAACCGCCGCGCCGCTGGCCGAGGCCGGGCGGCTCTTCGGACGGCTCGCGCATCTGCTGGACGCCGTGGAGGACCGGGAGACCGACGCCGCGGCCCCGCTCACCGAGGCCCACCGGCTCGCCGACGACGCGCTGCACGCCAGGAGTGCCCCGCTCTCAGCCACTGCCGCACTCGCGGCAGCCAGTCTTCGGCGGCCCACCTTCATGGCACGCCCCTCGGCATCTTTCACTGTGGGCAGGACGCGATACGAACGCCGTTCCGTGCTGTTGGGTGTCCCGGCGCAGATGGTCGCGTCTCGCGCGGGGTTCAATTGCCTTGCCGCTCCGACGCCGACCAGCGATTCTGGGCCGGTGCCAGGGCAGAGGAAAAGGAAGCGGCGGCAAGATGCCGAGAGGCAGCGGCATGCCGCCCGCACCGCGCCGGACGCGGGACGCTGGGAACTAATCTTTGAGACTCCGGACGAGGCGGAGTTGCGCGCGCACCTGCGCCGACTTCGCGAGGCACGGATCGACGGGTCGATGATCCGGATCGACACGCTGTGTGGCCGCCTGGTGCAGCCGACCGCCTATCGCCTGAGCCGGTTCGTGGCGGACCCCGCGTGCGAGTCCGACAGCGAGCACTCTGATCATTGATCTTGTGGCACGTCGAGGTGAGTCGTCTGACGCGGCGTGGGAGCGAATGGAGCCCTTGGTGCCGCAGCTGGACGGGCAGGCCGTCCGTGGAGTGATCACCGGCACGTGGTGACGGGCCGCGGTGGCGGCTGCGGACCGGAGCCCCTGGCGTGATCAGCCCGAGCGGTACGGGCGCCGTGGCAGACCGTCGACGAGCGTGCGCCCGCTGGGACGCGGACGGATCCTGGGCGGCGACCTTGGGCGAACCTGCTGCACCACGTCCAGGTCTTCGACGATGCGCTGGGCCGGGTGAAGAACCGCCGTGCACGGATGCCGACCTCGCCGCCGCAAGTGCTGTCGCGCGGCGCCGAGCTAGCTCACAACTGGGGAAAATAGAGGGATGGCCAGCAACGAGATCCGGTTCGACCGGCAGCAACGCGACGATCTTGGCGTGTTCGAGGTCGTCCCGCGCATCGACGGAATACCGCTCACCGAGCTGATCGACACGTTCGAGATCGGTGCCGGAATGCGGCCCGCAGGCGACGCCTTCGGCGGTCTCATCCCGCAGCACTTTCGGTTCGGCCCGATGAACGACCACTTCCACGGACAGTCCACCGACTCGACGAGGGCGAAGACGCCCGTGCTCGGCTGTGCATGCGGTGACTGGGGATGCTGGCCGCTCAAGACCCGCATCACAGTGACAGCCGGCCTCGTGATCTGGGACTCCTTCGAGCAACCCCACCGCACCACACGCGACTACACGACGTTCGGCCCGTTCCAGTTCGACCGCCACCAATACGATGACGCCTTGCGGGCCCTGAGCGTCGCGATCGGTTCCGATATCGACGACGCGCGCGCATGAGCGTTGCAGAACTCCGTCAGCGACAACGGCTGAACTCCGTCAGTGCCCTCTGCGACGCGGCAGGCGTCGACAACTACCACTACGCCTACAGCGCCTGGGGCACCTCCACCTCCACCTCCACCGCCACTGGTCGCACTGACGGCGACGGCGCCAAGCCGTCGCCCGCGACAGCCACCACCGGCGACGAACCCACTCGTTGGAGGGGCGATCCGGCAAGCCCGCCCTTGACACGCCATCAGCCAACTACACTCCGAACGGCGCCTCTGACCAGGCCAGATAGCGAAGCGCTGCTGGAGTCCGGGCTGCCACGCGAAACCAGCCTCAACCCAGGAGTTCATGTCATGGTCGACCCCGTTCGGAAGCCCCCGTACCCCGACGCACTCCGGCCGGACCAGGCACCCGCGCCGCACGCGCTGCTCGCGCCGGTGATCGGATTTCTCGGCACCTGGGCCGGACGGGGCCGCGGGAACTACCCGACGCTCGCGGAGGAATTCGCCTACGAGCAGGAGGTCACCTTCAGCCACGACGGTCGGCCCTTCCTCCACTACGAGACACGCGCCTGGCTGGTGGACACGGACGGAAATCCGCTGCGCCCGTCGGCCCGGGAGAGCGGCTGGTGGCGAATTCAGGCCGATGGGTACGTGGAGGCGCTGATCACCCAGCCCACCGGCATCGCGGAAATCCTTGTCGGCCGAGCGGCCGACCGCGCGGTGGATCTCACCACTCAGCAGGTGGCGCTCGCCCCCACGGCCAAGGAGGTCGTCGCCACCCGCCGCCGATACACCCTGACGGACGAGAACACCCTCGACTTCCTCCATGACCTGGCAGCGGTCGGTCAGCCCCTGCAACACCATCTCTCCGCACAGCTTCGACGTGAGGGCGGAAGCTGAGACGCGCAGCGCAGCCGACCACAAGAACGCGTATGCACCCTCGACGATGCGCTCCGGCACGAACACGAGCCGCGTCCAAATGATGGCCCAGGGACTCCAGAGCAGGTAGAAGACCAGGGACGGGAGGAGCGAGGACGGCCAAGCAACCTCCTCGATGCTGCGACGCAGACACTCTCGCGGCGGGGACGATCGCCTCGGGTTCCGTCAGGGGCCGCGCCCCTGGTACGGCAGCGGCGGGCGCACTACGGCGCGGTTGGCCGCGCGTAGGATCAGGCCCGTCCCCGCCCTGCAAGGAGTTCTGCCCGGTGACTGTCGTCATCCCGCCACCCCGCCCCGCGGCCGGTCTGCTTCCTGTGCAGCGGCTCACGCGCATCGAGGAGGGCGAGCGGCTGGGCGCCCTGCTCTGGCCGGCGGGCGCCGGATGGCGGATGGTCAGCAGCGCGGTCCTCGGCGGCGGCATCGAGGAGCGAGCCTGGGTCCTGAACGCCCAGGTCTCCCACGGCTACCGGCGCACCGACCCCGCCCGGCACCTGGCCGAACTGGCCGCTGCCGTCGGTGCGCAGGGGCCGGGGGTCGGACTGATGACGGCCGCCGATGTGACCCTCCACGGCAACGCCCGCGACAGCGGTGTCGAGGCGGTCGTCACGGCCGGACTGGGGGTGAGGGGGTGGGCCGCATCCCCGGCTGATGGCGTACTCCTGCCTGTCGCGCCGGGCACGATCAACATCATCGCCGCGCTTCCCGTCGCACTGAGTGACGCTGCGCTGGTCAACGCCGTGAGCACCGTTACGGAAGCCAAGGTGCAGGCCCTGCTCGATGCCGGATACGACTGCTCCGGCACACCCACTGACGCCGTGTGCATCGCCGCGCGCAGCCCGCGTCCCGGGGAGGAGCTGCAGGCCTTCGCCGGGCCCCGCTCGCTGTGGGGTGCCCGTCTCGCCAGGGCCGTGTACTCGGCCGTACGCGCGGCCGCCGCCGACGCGTGATCCGGCCTGTGGCACGAAGGCAACGCGGCGATACCCCGTTGGAGCTCGGGTTGGGCCCGAGGGAGGGCCGGGACGTAAGGTCGGGCAGGCAGGGATGATCAACACGCGGACGCCTGATGCGGACCGCCTCCCACACCGGTCGGCCGTCTTGGCGTGCGGGTGACGGAACCACAGAGCAGGGACGAGGTACTTCCATGCCGACGGCCGCGCAGCCGACCCTTCAGTACGAGGACGCACAGATCCGCGTCACCCGCTGGGACTTCGAGCCCGGTACCGCCACCGGCCACCACTTCCACGCGCACGACTACGTGGTCGTCCCCGTGACCGACGGGCTCATCCGCGCGCTGACCCTCGACGGGAGCGGCACCGACTCCGTACTGAAAGCGGGCCAGTCCTACACCCGCCCGGCGGGCGGCGCCCATGACGTCGTCAACATCGGCGACGCCCATCTCGCCTTCGTCGAGCTCGAACTCAAGCACACCGCCCCCACTGCTCCACCTGCTTAGGTTGGGTGTCGGGTGGGGCCCGGCGGGTCCGGCCGGTGTGGAATGCCGGGCGTCGTACGGCTGATGGCGCGGTCCCCGTACCGGTCTTCGGTGTGTGTCGCTGTCGGACCGGTGGGACGCTCAAGACGGCATGGCCGCGGTTCACCACCACCCGAGTCACCACCACCCGAGGCGGCACGATCCACTGCGCCGAGCCTCGCCTCACGAGCCGCGGTCGGACCGAGGAGCCGGACTTGAGCAGCCACGAGGGACCAGCCCAGCCGAGGCGGAGAACAACAAGGCCCTGGCAGTGCAACCATTGGCATCCCGAGGATGTCTCTCCTAGTGAAATCGTCTGTCCCCTTCACCAGGAACATCTGGGGGCGTCATGCACCATCACCGATCCCGTGCGGCCATCGTCGCGGGCATCCTTCTCACCGCCGTCGGCACCACAGTCCCCGCCTCCGCAGCGGCCGTGCAGACGGAGACATCCGCGAAGGCTCCGCCGTCCGCGCGCATCGTCAACGCCCGGTGGGCCGGGCACTGCACCTACGACCGGCTCGTCATCGACGTCCGGGGCACCGCCCCGCACGTCAGCGTGAAGCCGGCCAAGACACTTCGCTACGATCCCTCCGGGAAGAAAGTCCCCCTTGCGGGGAAGTACTTCCTGGACATCAGGCTCTCTCCCGCGGTCGCCCACGACACCGCGGGCAATTCGCTCTACAAGGGCCCCCGACTGGTGAAGATCCAGTTGTCCAAGCTCAAGGGTCTCGCCCTGACCGGAGACTTCGAAGGGGTGGTCTCCTTCGGAACCGCGTTCCAGACCAAGCCCACGTACAAGGTCTTCAAGCTGCACAGCCCCGAGCGCGTGGTCCTGGACTTCAACCACGCCAACCGTTGCCGGTGAGTGCCGGCCGTCACTGAAGTGGCCGCCGCCCCTGTGGGGCGGCTGACATGGACTGGACTCGGGCGTCGATTCCCGACTCGGTGTCGATCGTCCCGAGTCCAGTACGTTCCGCACGCCCGCGCCTGCACGCCCGCGCTCCGCCGTGCCCTCACCCTGCCGCGCGGGCAGGTTGGAACCGGCTGAGGCTCACTCGTAGGCGGCGCGTACTGCGGGTCACGTACTGCGGGTCACGGCCCGCTCGGCCAAGACCGCGAGTCCGCCCCGCCCCAGGCCGGCAGGCCCTGCCCCGGATCCGCACCGACATCAGCCCGCCGGCAATACCCGCTCCCAGCCCCCTCCGCCGTCGCCCGCGAACCTGACCTCCGTCCGTGAGCCGCTGTGCTGGCCACCGTGTACGGGGGAGACTTCGCTCATGAGCACCAGGCGACGCCTCCTTGGCACCGGTCCGAGCACCACCACGACCACGGCGACGACGGACCCGGGATCGCGGCTTCTGCCCGCCGAACGAGTCGAGCCGGATGTGCCGTCGCAGGAAGTTCCGCAAGACAGCGACCAAGACCGGAAGGGCCGACGGAATCTGGGCCCGGGCGTCGAGCAAGGTCCAGGCCGGTGAGGTCTGGCCCGGATTCCTCGGCGCGCTCGGCCTCTGAACGCGTCCCTACGGCATGGGGACTCGTGGGCCGCCTCGTCGTGGAGAGGGCGTCGCCGCGTTGTCGGTGAAGCGGTGGTGGTCTCCGTCGAGTTGCCGACCGCCGGGGGCAGGTGCCAGGGCGGGCCGGACGGTGTCCGGGTCCGGCAGACGTGCACGGTGATGTGGAGATGGCAGTCCTCGGCTCGGCCAAGTCCGCGGCGCCAGTGCGACTGCCGTCGGGCCTCGAGCTCCTTCTCCGAACGGCCACATGCGGCACGGCCCATTGCTACCGCCCGGTCTGGGGCGCCTCCTCGTCGTTCTCGTGCCCGTGACCGGCCCGCAGGCGGGAGATGAGTGGTCCGCCGTAACTGGCGGCCAGCGGTGCGAGGAACCACAGAACGTAGGCGTAGGGGAACACCCAGGCGAGACCGAGGCTCAGGACGAACCAAAAGCCCACCGCCCACGAACCGTTGGCGTGTCTACGGGCTTCCGCGACGTCGCCGATGAGGAGACCGGCATCCGCCGAGACCTCCTTCAGGGCGACCTCGCAGAAGATGATGCCCGCCATCGTGCCTGCGAAGAGGGTCTGGGCCATCGGATTGGTGATCGCGGACCCGATGACGGCCGTCGGGAACGGCAGGAAAGCGACCAGCAGCAGGAACGGCGCATGCCAGAGCGCGAAGGTCCTCGACAGCACGCGGATCCGGTCCATCACCTGGTGGTGACGGCGCCACACCGACCAGAGGAGGACGAACGCCAACGCGAACGCCAAATAGTCGCTGCGCTGGTCCACCAGGAAACGTCCCAGGGCAGCAGCAGACGCCAGCTCCTCCTCGTCCGGACGCTCCAGTTCCACGGCCAGCAGCGTCATCGCGATGGCGAAGATCGCGTCCGTGAAGAAGGCCAGCCTTTCGGGCGAGAGCCCGGGCTCCGGCCGCACATCCTCGGTCATCCGAACTCCCAGAAGTCGAGATCGTGGACTTGATCCTAGGGAGTGCCGACGCATGCGTTCCTGAGCTCGCCGGGGCTCTGCCCCGCTCGACTGACCTTGAACTCCCGCTGTCGGTCGGATCGTGGTGTGCTGCGGATCGGAGCCCGATGGACGCCGGGCGTTCGGGATCAGAACCGTGGCTGCAGCCAGCGGCGCGCAGCGGCCAGGGTCACCTCGATGTCGTCGCTCCATCAGGACCTAGCGAGGGGACCCGCGCCTTTAGGCGTGGGGGGAATCGCTTCTCAGTGCTGCTCCGACCTCAACTTTGTCCACGGATCTGCCCTGTCGGCCTCGGGGTATCGATATCAGCCGATATTTGATACATGCCGTGCACATAGCGGTGATTGTGGCTGTGCCCGGGATGGTTCGCCGGTATTCTGGCGGTGTGTAGGACGTGGGGCTGCACGTGGTGTGGTGAAGTACCGCCGCCGGGTTTTCGGCGGCCGTGCCGCCGTCCGGCTGCGGGAGCTGACCGAGGCGAATGCGGTGGAGAAGGGCTGGGAGATCATCGCCCTCGAGGTAATGCCCGATCACGTGCACTTGTTCGTCGAGCACGAGCCGAAGGCGTCCGTGTCGTACGTGGCGAACCGGTTCGAGGGGTTCACCTCCCGCGTGCTGCGGGACGATTTCCCGCACCTGCAGTCACAGATGCCCGCCCTGTGGTAACGGCCCTGGAAGAAGAAACAGAAGGAGGACGCCGGGCGTGCGCCGCGCGTACAAGTTCCTCCTGCGCCCCACCGTCCGCCAGAGCGCCGCGCTCGGTGAGATGCTGCGGGATCACTGCTCGCTGTACAACGGTGCGTTGCAGGAGCGACGGGACGCCTACCGGCATGTCTCGAAGACCTCGGTGAAGTACGGCGGCCAGTCTGCCCAGCTCAAGGACATCCGGGCGTTCGACCTTGAGCGTCAGGGACGCTGGTCTTTCTCCTCCCAGCAGGCCACGCTGCGCCGTCTGGACAGGGCGATGCAGGCGTTCTTTCGCCGCGTCAAGGCCGGCGAGAAGCCGGGCTACCCCCGCTTCCGGGGCGTGAACTGGTTCGACACCGTCGACTTCCCGAAGGACGGCGACGGCTGCCGCTGGGACTCCACCCCCCACGACCCGGTCACCCGGGTACGCCTCCAGGGTGTCGGGCACGTCCGCGTGCACCAGCACCGAGCGGTCAGGGGCCGGGTCAAGACAGTCAGCGTCAAGCGCGAGGGCCGTCAGTGGTACGTCGTCCTGGCCTGCGACGAGGTACCTGCCGAACCCCTCCCGGCCACGGGCGCGGTGACCGGCATCGACATGGGCGTCGCCCACTTCCTGACCACATCCCAGGGCGAGCACATCGCCAGCCCCCGCCACGGCCGGCGCAACGCCGAGGCCCTCGCCGACGCGCAACGGGCACTCAAGGCGTTCCCACGCCGCAAGCGGGAGAACCGCACGGCCCAGCACCGCCGGGCCGTGGAGAAAGTCGCCCAACTGCACCGCAAGGTCAAACGGCAGCGCGCCGACCACGCCCACAAGGCCGCGCTCGCACTGGTCCGCACCTACGATGCGATCGCGCACGAACGCCTGAGCATCGCGAACATGGTCCGCGCACCCAAGCCCGAGCCCGACCCGCAGAACCCCGGCACGTTCCTCCCGAACGGCGCCGCGGCGAAGGCCGGGCTGAACAGGAGCATCCACGACGCGGGTTGGGGGGTGTTCCTGGGCATCCTCGCGCACAAGGCTGAAAGCGCCGGTCGTCGACTGATCCCCGTGGACCCCCGCAACACCTCCCGCACCTGCCCCGCATGCGGGCACGTGTCCGGCCAGAACCGCGTCATACAGGAGAAATTCCAGTGCACCCGGTGCGGGCACACCGCCAACGCCGATCAAGTCGGTGCGCTGAACGTCGCTGTCAGGGCCGGGCTGGTCCTTCCCGACGTGGCCTAGCCACCGACAGGAGAAGCCCCCCGAATTTATCCGGGGGAGGAGTCACGAACAGACTTCCAGCCGCGACGCGACAGGTAGCCGCCCTGCGTAAAGACCAGGACCTCCCCGGGGCACTCGCCGGCCGCGGTGACGAGCTGTGTTTCGGCCGCCACGACAATGCCGGGGCCGGTGGGCGCGGGCTCCACCTCGCACGTCTCGAGTTCGAAATAGGCGGTACCGCACCCGCACGTACAGCGTGCTCGCACGCAGAGGTGCGGAACCTGCCTGCGGAGCGCGGCATGAACCGGAGTGTCCCCGCTCAGGACTGCCGCGAGTACGGCGGCCACGTCGGCAGGCAGGCTCTCGGTCATGCCGTCACCGTATCTGACCAGCGGCTTCCGGCCTCGAACCTGCCTTGCTCACCGGCCTTCGGCCGACCAGCGTGTTCGCGTCTCCAGGACCTGGCCGGTGTCAACGTGGCAGTAACCTCTGGTGAGTTCAGGTCGGGAGGGTCAAGTGGGCAGCCGGAAGACCTGATCAAGTCCGCGTTCGTATCGATGAGTTCCCGGCCACGACGGGAAGGCCGACGGAGTCTCGGACTTGTCTCGTCGCTGCGCTCGCCCTGGCAGAGCTCGGTGAGTCTGCCAGGGCGAGTCGGGCCAGTACGTTCCCGCACACGGTCATCGGGTTGTAGGCCCGGGCCCGATGACCGTCGGCTCTCTGCACCCGGGCGAGGGGAGAGGGCGGCGCGGGAGCGTGCCGGCCGGGAGGAGCGTCAGGTCAGCGGGTGAAGGTGACCCGCTGCTCCTTGAAGGCGCCGCAGTTGGAGCCGGACACCTGGGTGTACACGTTACTGATGTGGCCGCCCCAGTCGACGCAGTGGCCCTTGCCGTACACGTAGGCCGGTCCTGCGTACGAGGTGTACTGCCCGTAGTCCTCGTCGCCCACGCCGGTGTCGGAGACGTAGATCCAGGTGGACATGTCCAGGACGGTGCCGGGGTTCTTGCGGATGGTCGCGACGCAGTTCTTGCCGTTCGACGCGTTGTACGTCAGGTAGACGGTGCCCAGTGAACCGATGGGGGCAGAGTTCACCGTCTTGTAGGCGCTTCCGCAGACCTTCTGCGGCGTGGTGTTGGGTGCCGCCGAGGCGGGCGCCGCCAGAGCGGTCGTGGCCCCCACTGCCAGGGCGCCTAAGGCGGCAGCCGTGAGGACAGAGCGGTTGAATCGCATATTTCCCCCTTGTGATCTTTGGAGATGTTTGCTCCTGCCTTATGTGACCCACGGGGCAGCGGAACGGTTGTGCAGGGTCCGCAAAATATGTGAGGCCCGAGCGGCATCCGCACGGGGGCGTCCGCATGATGTTGTGCGGAGGCCGAAGCGGCCGCTCGCCCCACCTGGTCGCGCTGGTGCGACCCGAGCCCGTTTCGAGCGTGGTGTCCTCGTCCAGCAAGCAGACGGCCGCGGCCTGACACGGGCGGATCGGCTCACGACCGGCTCGACGCGACCTCGTGCCCCCGCGACCTCGTGCCCCCGCCGCACAGTGACGGTTGCAGGCGCATGGGCAACGCCGTTCGTGGCGGGCGGCGACCTCCCGCGCGAACGGAACCCCGTCGGCCACACTGAGTTCATGGAACATGTCGGCCAGGTGCCGGCCCCACCGCTCGACCGGAGACTCGAGGAGAACCCGTGGGCACAGTGATCATGCACGACGTGGTGTCGGTGGACGGCTTCATCGCCGACGACAACGACGACGTCGGGTCACTCCACGATTGGTACTTCAACGGGGACACTCCGATCACCGAAGGCGGCGACCAGGAGTTCGATCATTCGGGAGCCGGAAGTCCTTTCAAGATGTCGAGTGCATCGGCGGAGTACGTCCGCCCGATGTGGGAGGCGATCGGCACGATCGTGATGGGTCGCAAGCTGTTCGACCTGGTGAACGGCTGGGAGGGTCATCCGCCCGCAGGCGACCACGTGGTCGTGGTGTCCCATCGGCCCAAGCCCGAGGGGTGGCACCCCGAGGCGTCCTACCATTTCGTCGACGGCGTGACAGTCGCGATCGACAAGGCCAAGGAGCTCGCCGGGGAGCGAACCGTCGCTGTGAACGCCGGTGAAGTGGGCAGCCAGATCCTCGCTGCCGGCCTCGTGGACGAGGTGGCGATGGACGTGGTGCCGGTGGTGTTCGGATCGGGCAAACGCTACTTCGGCGGCATCGACGGGAAGCTTCTACTGGATGATCCGCACGTCGTCATCCAGGGCGACCGGGTGCTCCACCTGAGGTTCAAGGTCAGCCGATAGAGGTTCGGTGCGGCTGTCCGGTGGGACGGTTCCTTTCGAGACGTCGCCACGGCTCTCCGGCCTCCAAGCAGCGATCGCCTGCGACGACGGTCGCGCGCTCACGCGCCAGAAAGCCTGAGCGCGCCGAGAGTTGATTCCCCCACGCGTATCCGGCGAAGTACACGGCATCGAGAGCATCCCGGCGGGAGTTGCGGCAGAGTTCGCCGCGGCTCCACGGCGAAGGCGGCGTGGGCGTTTGCGACGGGCCTTGATCAGGTCGTCACGACGGGACTCGATCCGAGCGTCGCCTCGGTCGAGAACGGAGCGCCGGTCATCGTCTACGGATCGTCAAACAGCGAAGGAGTTCCTGCCGTGACACACGACGACCTGGCGGCCCACGCGCGGGCCATCATCGACGCGAATCTGTACTTGATCCTGGGCACGGCCGACCTGGATGGCCGCCCATGGACCTCCCCGGTCTACTTCGCCCCGGCAGGCGACCGGGAGTTCTACTGGCTCTCCGCCACCGACGCCCTGCACTCCCGACACCTCGCCGAGCGCCCGCAGGTGAGCATGGTCATCTTCGATTCCACCGTCGCGCCCTACCACGGCCGCGCGGTGTACGCGATCGGGGAGGCGCGCGAGCTGTGGGGGAGTGACGTCGACCGCGCGCTGGAGGCCTATCCCCGGTCCGACGGTGAAGGCGTCACACCTTTCACACGACAGGAGGTGACCGCACCGTCCCCGTATCGCCTTTACCGGGCGAGGGCATCGCACCTGTGGGTCCTGTGTCCCCGGGAACCCAGGCAGCCGTGCCCGCTCCATGGGCTCGCCAAGGACCACAGAACCCTCGTACCGGCGACATGACCCGCGCCAGGCGGTGTCCTCCGCCGAGGCCCTGACCGATACCGATTCATAGGGGGGCTTGCTCATACCTTGCCTCCGAAGAAGACCTGCACCTCCTGGATGAGTCCGTCCCGAACGGTGATCGCCTCGACGTTGCGGTGCCTGTCGCCCGTCGTGAGCTCGTACTCGTAGTAGACGAAGACGAGCTCCTCGCTTGCGGGGGTGACGTGCAGCAACCGCTGCTCCTGCAGCCGGCCGGCAGTCGGGAAGCACCGCTCGAAGAAGGTCGCCTTGTCGATGTGGTCGTCCTGTGGACTGGTGAACGAGAAGCCATCGGCGTAGAGAGGGAAGGCCGCGTCGCGGTCCTGTGACCTGTAGTACCGAAACGCCGCCTCGACGATGCTTGTCGGGCTGCCGATCATTGGGTCTCCTCGTTCTCCTCGTTCGGACGGTTGGCCCTGTTCTGCCACCGTATAGCCACGGATCGGACCGAGGGGCCGCACGGATGCGTCGTTCGGCCCGGCACCGGTCCCGGTCTTGGCGCTCGGCCGTCGGTAGCAAGGGGCGGGGCGCCCCTGAGATCCCCCGCGGACGGCCCGACGGGACCCCTGACCAGTGATCGTCACGGGCGGCCGCAGGACGCGGCAGATCGTCACGAACCGTGCCCCGCACAACGGCGTGCGGGCCGTGCTGACCACGCTCACCCGCGCGGATGGAATTCTGCGTCCGGTGAGTGCAAAGCCGCTCGTGGTGTCCGTCCGTGTGTGCGAACGACGGAAGGCTGTCGCACATGCTCACACCTCATGTGCGACCAACGCGGCGGCCGTACCGCGAACGCCGCGGGTCCGTCATGGCCCGCGCCGGTACTGTCGCGGCCACCGTCCTGGCCCTTGTCCTGACCCTTCCGGGTACCGCGATGGCGGCCCCGGGCGACCTGGATCCCACCTTCAGCGGTGACGGCAAGGTACTCACCGGCTTCGCCGACGACGATCGCGCGGGCGACGTGGCCGTGCAGTCCGACGGAAAGATCGTCTCTGTCGGCGCTTCCGCCGACTACTCGGTGGTGGAGAGCCGCTTCGCGCTGACCCGCCACAACGCCGACGGCACCCCGGACGCCGGCTTCGGTGGCGACGGCACAGTGACGACCCCCATCAACAACATGGACCCGGACCTCCAGTGGAGCGAGGCCAACGCCCTGGCTCTGCAGCCCGACGGCAAGATCGTCGTTGTCGGCAGCAGCTGGCGGGGGTACGAGAACTGCTGCTGGTTCACAGTGGCTCGGTACAACACCGACGGGACGTTGGACTCCGGTTTCGGCGGCGGTGACGGCAGGGTGTTCACCGACTTCGGAGGTCCGGACGAGGCTCGGGACGTGGCGGTGCAGCCCGACGGCAAGATCGTGGCCGCCGGCTTCGGCGGCGGCGGGGTCGCCCTGGCCCGCTACAACGCCGACGGCTCCCCGGACACGGGCTTCGGCGGAGGCGACGGCCAGGTGAGCAGCGACCCGGCCCCGGAGCTGCCGGAGGAGGGCGGCGACGGGCGCGCCCTGGTGCTCCAGTCCGACGGCAGGATCGTGGTCGGGGGTCAGGTCGGGACGACCCGCTTCGACTTCGTTCTTCTTCGCTACACCACGAACGGCACCCTGGACACGAGCTTCAGCGGCGACGGCATCGAGCGCACCGACTTCGGCGACTACGAGTCCGTGGAGGGGCTCGCGATGCAGCCCGACGGCAAGATCGTCGCAGCGGGCGGCAGCGGCGGCAGTTTCGCCCTGGCCCGCTACACCGCGAACGGCACCCTGGACACGAGCTTCGACGGCGACGGCAGGGTGCTCACCCCCGGTGGCGGGGCCGCGGACGTGAAGCTCCAGCCGAGCGACGGCCGGATCGTCGTCGCCGGGAGCAGCGGGCCCGGCGGAAACTTCGCCGTCCGGCGGTACAACCCCGACGGCAGCCAGGACAGCGGCTTCGGTACCGGAGGCGTCGCGACCGCGGACTTCGGCGGCAGCGACGCGGCCCGTGGGGTGGCCCTCCAGTCCGATGGCAAGATCGTCACCGCCGGCGGGGGCGGACCGGACAACTCCTTCGCCCTGGCCCGCTTCGAGGGTGGCGGAAGTGCACCGCCGCCACCGGCCGGCGTGGACCTGTCGGTGACGAAGTCCGGGCCCGCCACCGTCAGCATCGGTGACCGGCCCACCTACAGCGTGCGGGTGACCAACAACAGCACCACGGCCTCAGCCACCAACGTCTCCCTGTCCGACACCCTCAGCGGCGTCGCCGTCTCGGTCGTCTCGGCGACCACCAGCTCGGGGACCTGCACCACCACCGCCGGCGGTGCGAGCTGTTCCCTGGGCACCCTCGCCGCCGGAGCCGCTGCCACGGTGACGGTCGCCGCCGAACCCCGGGCCACCGGCACCCTCACCGACCGGGCCACGGTCAGCGCCACGCAGACCGACCCGAACGCCGGCAACAACACCGCCACGGCGACCACCACGGTCAACAACGCCCGCGGCTGCACCCGCGTCGGCACCAGCGGCAACGACACCATCACCGGCACCTACGGGAACGACGTGATCTGCGCGCTCGGCGGTGACGACACCGTCGACGCGAGCTACGGCAACGACACCGTCCACGGCGGGTACGGGAACGACCGCCTCGACGGCGGCTACGGCAACGACACCCTCAACGGAGGCCCCGGCAACGACAATCTGATCGGCAACTACGGCACCGACAACCTCAACACCGTCGACAGCGTCTCCGGCAACGACACCGCCAACGGCGGCTTCAACACAGACACCTGCACGACGGACGCGGGGGACATCCGCATCAGCTGTCCCTGACCCGCACCACACATCCACGGCAGCCGGCCCCGCACCACGACGTGCGGGGCCCGCGCCCGCTCGTCGAGCCCCCTCGCCTCATCCCCGGATGGCATCCTGGCCCGCATGGCCGAACCGATGGACCCCTCGCTCGCCGATGCCGAACTGACCGCCTTTATCGCGGCTGTTCGACAGGACCCCGGGCCTCCTGCCCGTGCCATGGGCGCGGCGGAGTTGCGGCGTGCGCAGCGACTCCGCGCCGAAGCCCGGCCGCTGGGCCCCGAGGTTGCCCACGTGGAGGACATGACGGTCGGCTCGGCTGCCGTGGGGGCCCGCCTCTACCGGCCTTCGGCGGCGTGCGGGGCGCTGGTGGTTTTCCTTCATGGAGGGATGTGGACGATCGGCGATCTGGAGTCGCACGATCGGGCATGCCGCCGATTGGCGCTCCATGCGGACACGGCCGTGCTGAACGTCGACTTCCGCCGGGCTCCGGAGCACCCGTGGCCGGCTGCGGTCGACGACTGCGTGGATGCCATCCGGTGGGCAGCGTCCGGCGGAGTCTCCAGCGCCGGGATCACCGGCCCGACCGTCGTCATGGGTGACAGTTCCGGCGGTAACCTCGCCGCGCTCGCCTGCCTGCGCCTGCGCGACGAAGGCGGACCGCTGCCGGCCGCCCAGATCCTGGTGTATCCCAACACCGATCTGACACTCTCCTGTCCCAGCACGCGGTCGAAGGCCACGGGCTGGGGCCTGACGAGCGACGACGTCGCGTGGGGGGCCGGGCAATGGGTCCCAGACCCGGCCCGGCGCGCCGACCCCGAGGTCAGCCCGCTGTACGCCGCAGACCTGGGCGGGCTGCCGCCCACGGTGGTCGTCACAGCGGAGCACGATCCGCTTCGGGACGAGGGCGACGCCTATGCCACTCGGCTGGCGGCCGCGAACGTTCCCGTCAGACACCGCTGCGAGACCGGGATGGTTCACGGATTCCTCACCCTCGACACCCTGTCTCCCGCCGCCGCGGCGGCCGGAGACAGGGTCTTCGGGGACGTCACCGACATGCTCGACCACGCCCGCTGAGGCCCCGTCAAGTACCGGCGAACTGGGCGCGCTCGGCCAGGACACCGCAGGCTTCACCAGCACGTCATGCCCGGCCACTTCACGGCCGAGGACGACCCGGAGCTGATCGCCGCCGAGATCCGTGCCCTCACCGACCGCCGACAACAGGTGTGACCGGCCGGCACCGTCGTGGGCTGGTCCGCCTGGGCGGTGTCAGGGCCGCAGGGCGGGTGAGACGGCGGGGGCGCGGCGGGTGGCGCTTCGGTGGGCCGAGATGCCCAGGGCGAGCATCCAGTAGCTGAACAGGGCGCCCATCAGGGCGGTCGTGCCCCAGCCGTTCGCCGCGTAGAAGTGCGAGGGAGTGTTGCCGAAGAACAGGGACGGCACGAAGACCAGGTTCGCCCCTGCCAGGACGTAGGCCGTGCGGCCGGTCCAGCGGGGCAGCAGCCTCGCACGCGTGATCCCGTAGCCCACGGCGGTCAGGAAGAACGCGAGCAGGAGGCGGCCGACGGTCCCGTAGAGGACGTACGTTCCGCTGACCGTGATGGTCGGGTCGATCCGGTGGTCGGCGGCGATGACCGCGCCGGCTTCCAGCCCGCTGGAGACCAGGGTGATCGTCGCGTAGACCAGTCCGGTGGCGAAGGCTGCCGTGCCGACCCACTCGTAGGCGGGGGCCGCCGCCTTGACCAGTTCGCGGAAGACCGTGACGAACACGATCAAGAACGCCAGCGCGAGGATTCCGATCAACAGCCTGGCGAGGACGTTCGCGTCCGGCGGCGGGCCGGAGTAGAGGAAGTACAGGGGTACTTCGACGATGAAGGCTGCTGCGGTGGCCATGCCGGCATAGCCCGTCAGGCGCCTGGCGACGGTTTCGTTCATGGCTGTCCCCCTGAGGTTCGTGTGATGGGCTTCTCGCCGGTCGGTGTCGGCGACGGCGATCCGTTGGTTTCGTTCACTCCTCGAAGTGCGGACGCGGCTCACCCCTGTCCGGGCGATGCCGGGCCGGCCGACGTGACGGGAGACCGCTCCGTGCTCACCCGAGCGTGTTCCAGAACGCGCAGTGGTGGCGGGTCTGCGCCGTGAGGGTGGGGACGATGTGGTCCGGCGCCAGGGACAGCACCGTCTGCCTCGACCAATGCGGCGAGGACGGGCCGTTCGGGTCGGCGGTGCCGGCGAAGCGGGTCCAGTAGTCGATCATGGTGTCGGCCAGCCGGTGCTGTGCCGTGGTCAGGTCGCGGGGGCGGCCGCCCAGATCGAAGAGATAGGGCAGTTCGCTCGCATGCGGTGCGCCGAGCGGGAAGGGCGGCGTACCTGGGGTGAGGGCCGGAGCGTGTTCGTCGGCGAACTCGTAGCGCCACAGAGGTACTTGAGCGGTGAGGAGGGCGTCGGTGCGTGCCGTCGGGCAGGCGAAGTCGGCGTCACCGATGACCGCGCCGAACACCGGGCCGCCGTCGGTGCGATGCACCGGGTACGCGCGGACGATCGCCTCCGCCTGTCCCGGCGCGGGGAAGAAGGACGCCACGACGTCGGGCCAGGTGTCCGCAGTGACAGGATGGCCGGCCTGGACGATCCCCGCGGCCCAGCCGTTGCCCTCGTCGCGATTGTTGCCGATGAGTACGGGGACCCGGTGAAAACGCCCGACGGTGATCGCCTTCGTGGGGTCGATCGGCAGCAACGGGGTGTTGTGTGCGGGCTGTTGATCGGTGTCCTGGGCCGCGAGCAGACGGGACACGTCCACGCGGCGCAGGCAGGTCAGGACATCGCGGCCTGAGCCGCAGCCGACCTTCGCCGCGAACTCCGCACCGTCGGCGCGGGCCGTGGACAGCGGGACGGAGGACGGGGCGAACGGCCGGTCCGGGCGGCCGGTGCACGGGCCGCTCTCGATGATCGCCCGGTCGAAGAGCCCCCAGGCGGTGGGGGAAACGAGCTGGGCGCAGACGCTGTAGCCGCCCGCCGACTCTCCGGCCAGCGTCACCTTGTGCGCGTCGCCGCCGAAGGCGCCGATCTCGGTGCGGACCCAGCGCAGTGCCGCCTGCTGGTCGGCCAGGCCGAAGGTGCCGGAGCCGGGCAGCCCGCGGTGCGTGAGAAAACCGAGTGCTCCCAGGCGGTAGTTGACGGTGACGACCACGACGTCACCGCGGGTGGCCATGCGGTGGGCGTCGTACGAGCTGCCCGCTCCCGTGGTGAACCCGCCTCCGTGCAACCACACCATCACGGGTCGGGGGCGTGCCGGGTCGGCGCCGTCGGGCGTCGTAATGTTCAGGTGGAGGCAGTCCTCGTCGGTGCTGCCACCCGGCACCTCGCCGGCCGGCTGGGGGCAGGCGCTCGCGGGCCTGGTCGCCTCCCGTACCCCGGGCCAGGGGACGGCGGGACGGGGCGGTGCCCAACGCAGCCGGCCGACCGGGGGCGCCGCGTAGGGGATGCCTTCGAAGGTGCGGTAGCCGCCGTGATCGGCGCCCCGCACCGTGCCGTCGTGCGTGCGTACCGTCAAGGTGGCGGGCCGGGCGGGCTGCATCGCGGACGCCGGGGCCCAGGCCGTCGCGAGTAAGGCGCTCAGGGCGCAGCCCAGAGCGGTCAGGGTGCGGTGCATGGTGATCGTCTCCCTCGTGGTCAGCTGCCGCCCATGCCGCCCTGCGCGGCGACCATGGTCATCGGCAGAGCGCGTACGGCCTTCTCCAAACCGGGCGCCAGGGCGGCGAGGCGTTGCGTACAGGCGTCGATACGCTCCCGGCAGGTCTTTCGGTCGTGCCGCGAGAGGACCGTTCGGACTCCGCCCGCCGCCGCCAGCGCCAACAGCGCGGCATCCGCGACGGGAATCTCCCGCACGGGGGTGTCCCCGTGCAGCGCCAGGGACACACGGGCGCGGACACCGGCGGGTACGGCGTGCTGCGTCACGGTCAGCCGCCGTTTGCCAAGGCGGGTGCGGGGGGCCTTCACGGCGAGGAGTCCCGCCGCAGCGAGCCGGTCCTCCACCTCCGTCAGGGTCCGCCTGCGGCGGCGGCGCACGAGGCGCTTCCAGCTGTGCCCGGCGCCGATGTCGCGCAGCACGCCGTCCAGGACGGGGGCGCCGGTCGGTTCCGCGCCGGACACGACGACCGTGCCGCCGTCCTCCTTCAGTCGGCCGCGCATCGCGAGGTCGATCAAGGCGGCGGCACGGACCAGCAACTCCGTCCGGGCACGGTCGTAGGGGCCCTCGGCCGCGTCGTCGTGGGCGAGCAGATACATGGTGCAGGCCAGGTCTTCGATCACACCTCGACGGTAGGGCCGGGCGTCCCGCTCACGGATCGGCCGCGGGAAGGGACCGGTGCTGGGAGCGCAGGAGGAGCGCAGCCCGGCCTCCTCCTCAAGGAGGAGCCCGGGCCGTCAGGGGCGGCGCGGTCGAACGAGACCGTGGTCGTAGGCGGCGACGACGGCTTGCACGCGGTCGCGCACGCCCAGCTTGCGCAGCACCGCGGTGACATGGTTCTTGACGGTGGCCTCCGACAGGCGTAGCCGCTCGGCGATCTCCGCGTTCGACAGGGCCTGCCCGATCAGGGTGAGCACCTCCCGCTCGCGGCCGGAGAGATCCCTCAGGGAGGGCGGTGGCGCGGGGTCGGGCGTGGTGCGCAGGAACCGATCGAGGACACGGCTCAGCACAGTCGGCGCCAGCAACGCGTCTCCGCGCGCGGTCACGCGGATCGCGTCGATGAGTTCACCCGGGCGGATGTCCTTCAGCAGAAAGCCGCTCGCCCCTGCCCTCAGGGCGTCGACGACGTGCGCGTCGACGTCCCAGGTGGTCAGCACGAGCACCCGGGCCCGGCCGCCGGACCGCGCGATCTGTCGCGTCGCCTCGATTCCGTCCATCACGGGCATGCGTACGTCCATCAGCACCACGTCGGGCGCCAGTTCGCACGTCAGCCTCACCGCCTCCCGGCCGTCCGCCGCCTCACCGACCACCTCGAGGTCCTCCCGCGCGTCGATGATCATGCGGAATCCGGTACGGACCAGCGCCTGGTCGTCGGCCACCACCACACGCAGCGTCATGAGGCACGCTCCATGGGCAGCCGCGCCGTCACCTCGAAGCCGCCTCCGGGCAGCGGACCGGCGCGCAGGCTGCCGCCCACGAGCCGTACGCGCTCCTTCATGCCCACCAGGCCGCGTCCCGCGCCCGTTGCGGGCGAAATGCTGTGCGTCGTACGTCCGTTGTCGACCACCCGCACCTCGACACAGTCCCTCTCGGCCGTCACGCGCACGCTCACCTCGTCGGCGTCGGCCGCGTGACGCAGTGTGTTGGTGAGGGCTTCCTGGACGATCCGGTACGCAGCCTGGTCCACCGTCGCCGGCAGCCCTCCGGTGGCGCCCCCGCGATGCAGGCGCACGGTCATCCCGGTGGCGCGCACGGTCTCGGCCAGCTCCTCCAAACGAGCGATCCAGGGCCCCGACTCCCACTGCTCCCCGGTCCCGCCCTCGTCCCCGTCCGGCCTGAACGCCCGCAGCAGCAGGCGCAGTTCGCCCAGGGCCGAGCGGGCGCCGGTCTCAATGGCCCGCAGTGCCTGACGGGCCTGCTCGGGCCGTTCGGCGAACACATCATCCGCGGCACCCGCCTGAATGACCATCACCGACAGGGTATGCGCCACGACGTCGTGCACCTCGCGCGCGATCCGCGCTCGCTCCTCCACCACGGCCCGTCGCGTCTCCGCCCGCATCCGCTCCCTCTGCGCCCTGCGCCATTGCCCCGCGGTCCACGCCAAAATCACCGTCAGCAGCCAGACCGTCGCACCGGCCGGGCCGCCCGCGCCGAACGCCGGCCACGCCGCCAGAGACATGGCCGCGAGCGCCCACACGGACACCCGTCGCGGCCGGGTGGCCGACACCACGCACAACGTGATCTGCGCCGCGAGCAGCGCCCCCGTCAAGGTCACCGCGGGCAGCAGCGCCCACACCGCCAGCCCCGTCGCCGCGTTCGCGGCGAGTACGGCGACCGGGGCGCGCGCCTGCCATCTCAGGGCACCGGCCTGGGCGAGGACCAGGGCCATGGCCACCGGCATCCGACGGACGTGGTCCGTACCGGCCACGGACACCGAGGTGCCGAGGACGGTGAGCACCAGACCGGCCGACCCCCACCACAGCGCCCGGGCCGCGCGGGGAGACAGCTCACCCCGGGCTTCCCCGGCGAAGGCGTCGCTCGGCTGTTCACTGCTGCGGCTCACGGTTCGACCTTACCGAGGGCGTGAGCGGCTCCTCGCGGACACCGCAGGGAACGGCGGCGGTGCTGAGCCGGGCAATGGATGGGATGCCGGGCTCCTGACCCTTTGTCTTCGGTTCCAGGTCGCAGTCCTGCCGCCGCATTGAGTTGCCGGCACGAGAGACGGACACGTGCCGGCCGGGCCGGTCGCCGGCACTCCATCCGATCGTCAGCGTCGGATCACAGCACGCAGGGCAGCGCGGGCACGGTGAGCACGGTGAGCACGGCCAGGTCGACGGTGACCGTGAACGGCTCGTACGCGGACGGGTCGTACGGGGCGTCGGCTGTCACCGGTGTTCCGGGAGCGGGTCGTTGAAGTGCCAGCCCTCGGCGAGCAGGCCGTCCACCGCTGCCACGGCGCTGCGCAGCCGCTCCTCGGGGCTGCCGGTGACCAGTTGGAACCGGCGGCCGGTGCGCTCCAGTTCCTGCTGGAACCGGCCGGTCATCCACGGGCGCAGGTGCGGGCCGTCGCGCAGGCCGTCGTCCTCGAAGGGCACGCCCTCGTGGTCGGTGAGCAGGTAGAGGTGGCGTTGGGTGCGGGCGGCGACGGCGGCCACCTCGGGGCTGGGCGCGCCGAGGTAGCGCTCGTGCCAGATCGTGGTGGCGAAGGAGTCGGTGTCGCAGAAGAGCACGGGGGAGCCGCCGCGGGCTGCCCGCTGTTCGTCGGCGTCCTGGCGGCGGGCGATGACGGGGAACTCCGCGGAGGTGAATTCGGCCTCCGCCCAGTCGGCTCCGGGGTCGGTGGCCCGCAGGGCGGCCAGCTTCTCCTCGCTGTACGTGCGGCCGTACTCGGGCACCCAGTTGGTGTCCGTCCAGATGCCGCCGCGCGCGCGGAAGTGGGCGGTCAGCGCCCGGGAGAGGGTGGTGGTGCCGGTGGACTCGGCGCCGAGCACGACCACGCGCCGGGCGAGGGCGGCGCGCACGCCCGGGCCGAGGAACTCCCAGCAGCCCACCGGGTCCTTGCGTACGGCCGTGCCGGAGACGGGGTACGTGCTGCGGTCGGGGTCCACGCGGACCTCGGCTGCGCCGAACCGGCGGGCGAGCTCGGTGCCGTACGACTCGGAGGTGAACACGGCGTCCACAGGCTCCGGGACGGCGGTGCGGAACACCGTCATGTGGGCGTCCCACACCGCGGGGTCGTGCAGGTCGACCGGGTGGTCGTCGACGGCGCCGACGACCACGGCCCCCGGGTGGGCCTCGCGCATCCACGCCACCCGGTCGGCGAGCGGCACCGACTCCACGGAGGCGGCGCAGACCAGGACGGTCAGCCGCTCGCACTGCGCGAGGGCGGTGCGGACGAGGTGGTGGTGGCCGGCGTGCGGCGGATAGAACTTGCCGAGCACCAGGCCGTGCCGGTACGGGCGGGTGGCGGCGCTCACGCGGGCACCGCCGTGGCGGGGCGGGAGGCGGCGGCCGCGAGGGTGCGCCGCCAGCCGAGGAGGCCGGCCACGCACAGGGCGAGGAAGCCGATGTACAGCAGGGAGGTCAGGTACAGGCCCTTGTAGGCGTACAGCGGGATGTAGACCAGGTCGGCGGCTATCCACAGCCACCAGGACTCCAGCACCTTGCGGCACTGGCCGTAGGTGGCCGTCAGGGAGAGGGCGGTGGTGAGCGCGTCCCAGAAGGGGACGGTGGAGTCGGTGGCCCGGTCCAGCAGCAGGGTGAGGGCGGCGGTGCCCAGCACTCCGCCAGCGGCGAGCCAGGCCCATTCGGCACTTGTGGTGCGGCGAACCGGCAGGGCGCCGACGGTGGCGGGTCCGCCGCCGTGGGCCCAGGTCCACCAGCCGTAGGCGGCCAGCGCGATGAAGACGACCTGGAGGCCGGCGTCGGCGTACAGGCCGGCTTGGAGGAAGAGCACGATGAAGAAGACGTTGTTGGCAATGCCCACGGGCCAGTTGATGATGTGCTGGCGGGCCACCAGCCAGACACAGACAGCGCCGGTGGCGAAGCCGAGCGCTTCGGTCCAGCTGAGGTTCCAGTTCACGAACGACTCCCTTATGGTCAGTGTGACCATAAATGGAGCGGCCGGTGGAGAGCAAGAGAGAATCCCGCAGTACCTCGGGCAACCGCGGGCTGCGCGGAGTCAATCGGGCCGCGTCCGGCCCGGCGTCGGGCGGCTCGGCTCGGCGCTGACCGCGAACGCGCTGGGCAACGCGGTGACCGGCAAGCTGACGGTGGTGACCGACCCGCCGACAGCGATCGGATCGAGATGAACGCCAACCCCCACCGAGCCCACATCTCAAACGGCACCGGAAGGCTTCAGCAGCGGACCGGGCGAGCCGTGGAGACGATGTTCATCCGTAGGCCGGCTCGGCAACCTCCGCAGCGCCCCAGGTCAGCCGCAGGACAGCAGGCCCGCTTTCTGCTTGGCGTTCAGGATGCGATGGACGCTTCCATCCACCTGCTCACGGAACGTCGCGCTCTGCGTCATCCGGCTCCGTACCGCGTTGGTCATGGCCGGGATCAGGTTGGGTTCGACCGTCAGGACCACGTCACCGCCGGCCGACAGGAACTTGACCGCGCGGTCCCCCGGGGACACGGATTTCACCGCAACCGCGTTCCCGAGGTCGTCCGAGATCACCACGCCCTTGAAGCCCAGATCCTTGCGGAGCAGTCCCTGGATCACCGTCGAGGAGAACGCGGCCCGGTTGTTCGGGTCGATCTTGCTGTACGTGGCGGAGGAGATCATGACGAACGGCGCCCCGGCCTTGATACCGGAACCGAACACTGTGAGGTTCGCGCTGTTGCTCGTTGTCACGGTGTCCACGACGCCGGCCGTGGTGTCGGTGTTGCCACGGACGTAGCCGAGCCCCGGGAAGTGCTTGAGCGTGGCCAATACGCCGGACTCGGCGGAGCCCGCGAGGAACGCGTCACTGTGGGGGGCCACCGTGGCAGCGGTGTGGCCGAACTCGCGGTCGTAGCGACCGATCGGAGCGTTGGCCCGGCCCAGACTTTCCGGTACGACATCCGCGACGGGAGCGAGGTTCAGGTTCACACCGGCCGCCTTGAGCTCCTTGGCCCACACCGCGGCTTCACTGCGCAGCTTCGACGTCGTCCACGTTCCCTGGGTCAGAGCACTCGGGATGGTCGAGAACCCAGGGCCGGACAGCACCTGCACCTGCCCACCCTCCTGGTCGGTCGAGACGAGGAGGCCCACACGGTGCCCTGCCGCGCTGTCCGCCTTCGCCTGCAGACCATCGACAAGGGTCTTGGTCGCCGTCGTCCCGGCCTTGCTCCGTCCGGCCAGGAACACCGAGCCGACGTGGTACTGGCGCATGAGGTCGATCCGCTTGCTGTCCGGAGCGGACGGCGAGACCGATCCCATGAAGAGCTGACCGACCCGCTGTGGAACCGTCATCGCCCGGAAGGTCTTGTCGGCACACGTGTTCGACGCGAACTTGTTGGGCACCCCGGACGGATCGATAATCGCGGCCTGCGAGATCTGCACGCCTCCCACTCCCGCCACCGCGAGCGACAGTGCCAGCGCAGAGGCGAGCCAGACAGGACGCCTGATGCTGGAAGGGTGGGCGGGCGACTGGTGAGATGCCATGAAGATACTCCGGGGGTGCCTGCTCGGGCCGCTTGTATCTTGAGCGGATAGTCACTTGCCGTGTTCATTTTACCTGCGTGCGCACGTGCCGAGCCGGAGCATGCACCGAGGTTTCCGTAAGGGGGTCCCCGGCGCGCGCACGAGGGCCCGCGCCGAGCGGGGAGGGCAGCGCTCGACCAGGGCTCGTGCGCTCTCGGGTGGCGAGACGCCCTGGACTGTGCTCAGGGGGCGGTGGAGGACCTGACATCCGTTTCCGGTAGCGGCGGTGGGGGACCGAAGTCGGCTCAGCCCTCTGCACGTTCGACCGCGTCCTTGATGCCGTGCGGGGTTTCGCACAGACCGTCGTCGAACCGGCTCCCTTCGACGCGCTCGGTGTGCAGTTCGACGCTGAGGCGGGAGGTGCCCTCCTGGTTCTGTGTCACACATAGGTAGGCCCGCCCCAGCCAGAGAGGCTGGGACGGGCCTACCTATGTCTCCCCGCCTGACACCAGCGGCGACAGGCCGGAACCGGCGATCCGATTCGGCGCGGGCCGGGGGTGCCGGGGCGGCGTCAGGGCTGGACGAACTCGTACGTGAGGAAGGCCAGGCCGTCACCGATGGTCTTGCTGTCGACCAAGCGCATGGTCTTCTTGCCACCGGCCTCGCCGAAGAACCGCTCGCCGGCCCCGAGCACGACCGGGAACACGACCAGCCGCACCTCGTCGACGAGGTCGTGCTCGATCAGCGTACGCCCGAGGCGATAGCTGGCAGGGACGACGATTTCTCCGTCCAGCTCCTGCTTCAGCTTCGACACCTCGGTCACCACGTCACCCGTCAGAACCGTCGAGTTGTTCCAGCCGGGTTCTTCGAGGGTCGAGGACACGACGTACTTGGGCATGCTGTTCAACCGGTCCGCAAGCGCGCCACTCCGGGGCCGCCAGCGCACCCCGAAGAACTCGTAGCTTTTGCGACCCAGCAGCCATGCCTCGGCGCGTAGCGCCTCCTCGAGCGCGACCTTGTTCCACTCTTCGAGATCCTTGCCCCCGAACTGGACGAACCAGCCGCCCAGCTCGAAGCCCTCCTTACCGTCCGGGTCCTGGACCACTCCGTCGAGCGAGACGTTCTGCGGTCCGCTCATCACGATCTTTCCCATGACGATCCTCCTTCGCGCCGCCGGCGTTGTCGTCGGCCACACAGGTACAGGCGCCGCGGCGCGGGGAAACTGGGCCCCTGCCGACCGCCCAGTTCGCCCCTCGGCCGGCGCCTGTACAGGATGGAAGTGCGGCAAGGCGCGGGAAGAGGGTGACGGTGAGGATGGTGGCAGCCGATCTGATGGCAAGGGCGCAGGCCGGGGACGGGCAGGCGTTCCGGGAACTGACGGAGCCCTACCTTCGAGAGCTGCAGGTGCACTGCTATCGCATGCTCGGGTCCTTCGAGGACGCTGAGGACGCTCTCCAGAACACGCTGCTGACCGCCTGGCAAAGCCTCGGCGGGTTCGAGGGACGCGCCTCGCTGCGCACCTGGTTGTACCGGATCGCCACCCACCGGTGCCTCGACGAGCGTCGCGCGGCCAGTCGGCGCCCGGCCAAGGAGTGGGGCGTGGACGTGGCGGACGAATGGCCCGAGCCGAGCCGGCTCGGCGAGGTCGTATGGCTGCAGCCGCTCCCCGGTGCCCTCCTGGAGGGTACGGCCGACCTGCCACTCGGCCCGGAGGCCCGCTACGAGCAGACCGAATCCATCTCGCTGGCCTTCGTGACCGCCCTTCAGATCCTGCCTCCCCGCCAGCTCGCCGTGCTCATCCTGCGCGATGTCCTGGGGTTCCGGGCGAGCGAGGTGGCCGGCATGTTGGACTCGACCCTCGAATCGGTCAACAGCGCGCTCAAACGGGCCCGCGCCGGCCTGCGGCGTCGGCTGCTGCCGACCGCGGGGCACGCCCCGCCCCCAGCCGTCGGCTCGCCCGCCGAGGACGCGATCGTGGCGAAATTCGTCCAGGCGTGGGAGTCGGCCGATATGGGTGCGCTGGTGGCCCTCCTGACCGACGACGTCTTCGTGTCGATGCCGCCGATCCCCTTCGAATACAAGGGCCGAGATGTCGTGGCGCGGTTCTGCGGAGGCATCTTCGACGCCGGCCGCAGGTTCGACCTCGTCCCGTCGCGAGCCAACGGCCAGCCGGCATTCGGCGCCTACCTGCGTGCCCCCAACGGCGTCAGCCACGGGGTAGGCCTCTACGTCCTCACTCTCACAGGCGACCGGATCTGCGCCATGACCCGATTCGACAACAGCGTGCTCCCATGGTTCGGGCTGCCCCGATCACTCCCGAGCCGATAGTCGGATCTTCGCGCATGCGTCGGTCTTCCGGCGAAGTGCATCGACGCCCTGACCGGACCGCGGACGGCCGCGGCCGATGTTCCGTACGCCGAACATTGATGCGCCGGACCGCACCGAGCACCTCGGGCACGACGTGCGCGTCCCAGGGGAGCACTTGCCCGGCAGTCCCAGGACAACCGGTGATGTACGGCGCCTTCGGCGCGTTCGCCACGATCACGGCGACCGGCGACACGCCGTGCACCGACGCCACGTTCGGCGACCCGATCCCCGGCGAGTCGAAGAGCTGCTACACCGCCACCGGCGGCCCGGCCGGCTATGCCACGGCCTGCGCGGACGAAGGCGGGACGTGCGCCTTCAGCGGGCAGCGGACCGTCGCGTACGGCGCGCGGGGCAGCTTCGTGTACAAGGCGTTCACCGGCGGCACCGGCTGTACGTCGTCGGCGTTCGGCACGGATCCGCTGGCCGGCGTGCGGAAGGCCTGCTACCTCACCGGTCAACCGACCTGATTCGCTGACCTGCTGAACCGTGGCTTGGGCACAGGGAGAGTCCCGCGAAGGAGCGTGGAGTTCCCCTCAGGATTGGGGTACGTCGGTCTGGAGAGCTGCTAGGCAGGTGTCGCCTGATCGAGCTTTCTGTCACGTGAAGTCCTGGCGTGCGTCGCGGAGTTGCCGGGGGCCGCGGCCGGCCGCTCCACGCCGCCCGCTAGCATCCCTTCGCATGACGAGGCGGGGGTGGCGACTGGGTGCCGTGGCGGTGCTGGCGGCGATCTGCGTCTCCGGTCCAGGACGGCCGGAGGTCATCCGCACGGCGTCGGACCTCGGCTCCCTGCCTGCCGACCGTTACGGCTACACGCCGCAGGACTACCAGCGATGGCAGCGGGCATCGGCGTTGCTGGTCCGGCAGTGCATGGCGGAGCGCGGCCACCCGGACTTCCCGCTCGACCCCCGCTACCCCAGCGACCCCGTCGTCGCCACCGCAGTCAGCACCGACTACGGCGCCCTGGATCTCACCACCGCCCGCCGCTGGGGCTACGGCTGGGACCCGGCAAAGTCCCTGGCCCTCCGGCCGAAGGGCCGCCGGATGACCAACGCCGAGTATGCGGACTTCCCCGCCTGCAACGCCGATGCGAGCCGGCAGCTGATGCGCGGCATCGACCTCAAGCGGGACTGGCTCTACGCAAGTACACGGGCGATCGAGGTCGACAAGGCGGTCAAGCGCGACCCGCGCCTCCGCGCGGCATGGGATGTGTGGTCTCGCTGCGTGGCAGAACAAGGATTCACGCGCTATCCCGACCCCGTCGCGGCGTACACGGACACCGCCTGGCAGCGGGGCAGTGACGGCAACACCCGGCATACGCAGAGGGAGCGGGCCACCGCCGCCGCGGACGTCACCTGCAAGCGCCGCCACCATACGGCCGAGCTCTGGCACGCTGCACGGGCGCAGAAGCAGGCCGTGGACATTGCACGGCACCGCGACCGCTACGCCGCCGGACTGCAGGCGCTCCGGACATACCGGGCCACCATCTCCGAGGTGCTGCGGAAGCTCGGCTAGCGGGGCACCGACGCATCACTGCGCGCCCCACGTATTCCGTCACCCCGAGCACCGCATCTCGTCGGTGGTTCCCCTCACCTCCTGAAGAGCGCGACACCGGCGACAGCCCCCGCGGGTTCGGGGGCTGCCGGATCACTCCGGATCGGCCACTGCCTGTCACACGTACAGCCGCGGCCGGCTGCGATCAACCGATCGAGACCCCCGTTCGACGCGCATCCCTCAAGGTCGGAACGGCAACAGCTACTGAACACTGGTTCACAATGTTTGAGTTGGTCGGCCCCGTCTATCCAGCGCCCCTCTATCCAGTGCCCCTATCGGACAGCAGCGCGAGAATCCCAGCGGCTCCAGGCGGGGATGTTCTCGCGGGCCTGCCGCCAGGCGGCCGGGACGTCACCTGTGCCGGTGCGGGTCGCGACGATGCCTCCCGCGATTGCGCAGGTCGTAGCGCGGTCGCCCCACCCAGCGAGGGTCCGCCAGAGCGCCTCGGACAGGTCGTCCAGATGCCCTGCGGCAGACCACAGGGCGAACGGCACCGTGTCCGGAGCCGATATCAGCGTCCCCGAGCCCAACACGGACACCGCGTGGCGCACCGAAGTATGCGCGGGGAAGTTCGCGGCCACCAGAAGCCCGGAGCGGACGTCGCTGTCCGGGACGTGCGAGGCGACTCCTCGCAGGAACTCGGCGCGCGGCGGGGCGTCCTGACCCTCGCTGGAGGCGGCCAGCGCGGCGGCGACGGCCACGGCCACTGTACGGCCCGTCCATGCACGGTGTGCTGCGGCGCATCGACGAGGGCGAGGACTGGCAGGCCGTCACCACGGGGCAGTTCTCCCGACACTCGCCGGCAGCCGTCAGGTCGTCCCGGAACCAGGCCCCCAGCGGGGCAACTCTCATCGCGCCGCCGTTGCCGTAGGAACCCCCAGGACGAACGACATGGCCGAATCGTCCGTCCACGGCCATGGCACGGGACGCAGGTTCCGCGCAGCCCACAGTTCCTCCGCATTCTCACCGGAGCGCGTGAACCAGCGGTCACCGAAAGCGTCGCCCATCACGAGCCCGTCCAGGCTCGTCGGGTGCATAAAACGGCCAACGTCGTCAATGCCCTGCCGATGTCCTAGCAGGCCGGAGGCCGCAAGGCCTTTCAGGAGATCTGCAACGCCGCCGGGACACGGCCTGTGGCATCTTCGCGCGGGAATCCGGCGGGAGGGTCCCGGCCGGTTCGATTCAACGTCCGCCGTTCTCGGCTAAACATGAAAGACCTGGGACCTCATCGGCGGAGGAGAATTCGGGAGGCCGTATGAACTCCAGTTCTCCCACAGTTGTCCCTAGGGTTCTCCTTAGACATGTCCTTGGCTGTCAAAGCGTGCACGTCGACCATTGGGGATTCCCCTAGATCTGATCCACTGCAGCGGTGGAGCGCGGCTCGGGGACCGAAACTGGGGGCACACCGCAATTTGTTGCCGCTCGGTCATGCCCATCGTTTGTGCCGTGGCCGTCACGGTGCGGTGCCTTTTCATTATCTGTGTGGGTGGGGGAGCGGAATATGGTCGAGTCCGAGCTCAACGGAATGGGAAATCGGGCCGGTTCGGCTTCGGCGGATTCGGACGATGGCATAGCTGTCATCGGCCTGGCGTGTCGACTGCCGGGGGCCGCCGACCCGGTCGCCTTCTGGCGGTTGCTCAGCGAGGGCGCGGACGCGATCACCGAGGTCCCCCCGGACCGGTGGGACGGGGCCGCGGTGAGTGACGCCGACCCGTCCGCACCCGGCAGGACCGACATCCGCCGGGGCGGATTCCTCGACCGTATCGGCCACTTCGACGCCGCTTTCTTCGGGCTCTCCCCCAAGGAGGCCGCTGCCATGGACCCGCAGCAGCGGCTCGTGCTGGAGTTGGCCTGGGAAGCGCTGGAGGACGCGCACGTGCGCGCCGAGACGCTGCGCTCCACCCGCACCGGAGTGTTCGTCGGCGCCATCTGGGACGACTACGCGACCCTGCACCACCGCTCCGGACTCACAGCCATCTCCCCGCACACCGTCACCGGCTTGCACCGCAGCATCATCGCCAATCGGGTCTCCTACTTCCTCGGTCTGAACGGCCCCAGCCTGACCGTGGACTCCGGCCAGTCCTCATCCCTGGTCTCGGTCCACCTGGCCTGCGAGAGCCTCCGCAAGGGCGAATCGACGATCGCCCTCGCGGGCGGCGTGAACCTCAACATCGTCCCCGAGAGCACCCTGAGCGCCGCCAAGTTCGGCGGCCTGTCCCCCGACGGCCGATGCTTCACCTTCGACGCCCGCGCGAACGGTTACGTCCGCGGGGAGGGCGGCGGCATCGTCGTCCTCAAGCCTCTCGCCCGGGCCGTCGCGGACGGCGACCCCGTCTACTGCGTGATCCGCGGCAGCGCGGTCAACAACGACGGTGGCGGCGACGGGCTGACCGTACCCCTGCAGTCCGGGCAGGAGCAGGTGCTCCGGCTTGCCTATGAACGGGCCGGGATCGACCCCGCCCAGATCGACTACGTGGAATTGCACGGCACCGGCACCAAGGTCGGCGACCCCGTCGAGGCAGCCGCGCTCGGCGCGGTACTAGGCACGGGACGCGAGCTCGGCCGCCCGCTGCGGGTCGGCTCGGCCAAGACCAACGTCGGTCACCTGGAGGGCGCCGCCGGTATCACCGGCCTGCTGAAGGCGGTCCTGTCTCTCCACCACCGTGAACTGCCCGCCAGCCTCAACTTCGAGACGCCGAACCCGGCGATCCCGCTGGACCGGCTGAACCTGCGGGTGCAGACCGAGCACAGCGAATGGGCCGCCGAGGACAGCCGCCCGCTGCTCGCCGGCGTCAGCTCGTTCGGCATGGGCGGCACCAACTGCCACATAGTGCTGGCGGAACACCAGACGGCGGCGGACGCGGCTGCGGAGGCGGGTACGGGTACAGCTACGGGTACGGGTACGGGTACAAGCGAGGCTCCGACCTTTTGGCCGTTGTCCGCCAAGACCGCATCCGGGCTGCGCGCCCAGGCCACGGCCCTGCTCGCACACGCCGAGGCGTGCCCCGGTCTCGCCCTGCCCGACGTCGGCTGGTCGCTGGCCACCGGCCGCACCGCCTTCGAACACAGGGCGGTCGTCGTGGGCGAAGATCGCGACGACTTCTTGCGCGCTCTGCGCGAGCTGTCCACCGGCGGTGTCGACGCCACACTCACCACGGGCCGCACGGGCTCGCGCGGCGAGCTCGCCTTCCTCTTCTCGGGCCAGGGCAGCCAGCGAGCCGGCATGGGACGCGAACTGGCCGAAGCGGTCCCGGCGTTCGCCATCGCGCTGGACGAGGTGTGCGCACACCTCGACCCGTTGTTGCCGCGGCCGCTGCGCGAGGTCATGTTCGCCCCTGAAGGCACCGAGGAAGCGGCCGAACTCGATCGGACCCTCTACACGCAGACCTCGCTGTTCGCCCTCGAGGTCGCCCTTTTCCGGCTTCTCGAGAGCTGGGGCATCACCCCCGGCGTGCTCATGGGTCATTCCATCGGCGAACTCGCCGCCGCGCATGTGGCCGGCGTCCTCTCGCTCGCCGACGCCTGCGCCCTCGTGGCCGCGCGCGGTCGCCTGATGCAGGCGCTGCCCGCCGGCGGCGCCATGATCGCCGTCCAGGCCGCGGAGGACGAGGTCCGCGCCCGCATCGGTGACCGCACGAACCGCGTGAGCATCGCCGCGCTGAACGGCCCGGACTCCGTCGTCGTCTCCGGCGACGAGGACCTCGCCACCGAGATCGCCGACGCCTTCACCGCGTTGGGCCGCAAGGTCAGCCGGCTGCGGGTCAGCCACGCCTTCCACTCCCCGCACATGGAACCCATGCTGGCGGAGTTCAGGGAGGTGGCCGAGGGCCTGACCTTCCACGCCCCGCGCATCCCGATCGTGTCGAACGTGACGGGCAGACTGTCCGAGGAGCCCTCGGGGTACGAAGGGTGCACGGCCGAGTACTGGGTCCGCCATGTGCGCGAGGCGGTCCGCTTCGCCGACGGCGTCGCCCGCCTCGACGAACAGGGCGTCCGCACGTACCTGGAGCTCGGCCCCGGCGGCGTGCTCACCTCCATGGCCCGCGTCGGCGCTGACAGCGAGTCCCTGTTCGTCCCCGCACTGCGCGCCCGTCGCCCCGAGGCGCAGGCCCTGCTGGCGGCGGTCGCCTCGCTGCACGTCCACGGCGTGGAGCCCGACTGGGACGCCCTGTTCAGCGGCGGGCGAGGCGCACGCCGCAAGGTCGCGATCCCCACTTACGCGTTCGAACGGCAGCGGTACTGGCTGGACGGCGACACCACGTTGCCCGGCGTCACCACCGGCCGGGCCCCTGCGGCTCCGCAGCCGGACGCCATCGCCATCGCCGAGACCGACAGCGCGCCTGTCGGAGCCCTGAGCCGGCGGCTGGCCGGGCTGCCCGAGTCCGAACGCGACGAGGCCGTGCTCGACATGGTCCGCGCACACATCGCCGCCGTTCTGGGCCACGCCGAAGCCCGCCAGGTCGAGACCGAGTGGACGTTCAAAGACCTCGGCTTCGACTCGCTCAGCTCGGTGGAACTGCGCAACCAGCTCAGCGAGGCCGCCGGCCTGCGTCTGCCCAGCGGGCTGCTGTTCGACCACCCGACTCCTGCCGCGCTCGCCCGCCACCTCGCGGCGCAGTCCCTGGGCGGCGAGGAGGCGGCGCCCTTGGTGCCCGCGACGGTGGCCGACCCCGACGACCCCATCGCCATCGTGGCCATGAGCTGCCGCCTGCCCGGCGGCGTGAGCTCCCCCGAGGACCTGTGGCGGCTGCTCGCCTCCGGGGGCGACGCCATCTCCGGATTCCCGACTGACCGCGGCTGGGACGCCGAAGCGCTCTACGACCCGGAGTCCGGCACGCCCGGCACGTCCTCGACGCGACACGGCGGGTTCCTGCACGAGGCGGCCGAGTTCGACGCCGGCTTCTTCGGCATCAGCCCCCGCGAGGCCGCTGCGATCGACCCGCAGCAGCGGCTGGTCCTGGAGACCGCGTGGGAGGCCTTCGAGCGGGCGGGCATCGACCCGGCCACACTGCGCGGGAGTCGGGCGGGCGTGTTCATCGGCGCGACGGCACAGGACTACGGCCCCCGGCTGCACGAGCCGGTCGACGGCGTCGAGGGCTACCTGCTGACCGGCACGACGACCAGCGTCGCCTCCGGTCGCGTGGCCTACTCGTTCGGCCTCGAGGGCCCCGCGGTCACGGTGGACACGGCGTGCTCGTCGTCCCTGGTCGCCCTGCACCTGGCCGTCCAGGCGCTGCGGAACGGCGAGTGCACGATGGCCCTGGCCGGCGGCGTCACCGTGATGTCCACGCCTGGTATGTTCGTGGAGTTCAGCCGTCAGAGCGGCCTGTCGGCGGACGGTCGGTGCAAGCCGTTCGCGGCCGGCGCGGACGGTACGGGCTGGGCCGAGGGCGTCGGCATGCTCCTGGTGGAGAGGCTCAGCGACGCCCGGCGCAACGGCCGTCAGGTGCTGGCCGTCGTGCCGGGTAGCGCGGTCAACCAGGACGGCGCGTCGAACGGACTCACGGCACCCAACGGCCCCTCCCAGCAGCGCGTCATCCGCCAGGCCCTGGCAGCGGCCGGACTCGCGCCCGCGGACGTCGACGCCGTGGAGGCGCACGGTACGGGCACGCGGCTCGGCGACCCGATCGAGGCGGAAGCCCTCATCGCCGCTTACGGCCGGGGACGGGACGGCGACCGGCCGTTGTGGCTGGGTTCGCTGAAGTCGAACATCGGTCACACGCAGGCCGCGGCGGGTGTGGCCGGTGTGATCAAGATGGTGCTGGCGATGCGGCACGGTGTGCTGCCGCAGACCCTGCACGTCGACGAGCCGACGCCGCACGTGGACTGGTCGGCGGGCGCGGTGCGGCTGCTGACGGAGGCAGTGGAGTGGCCTGCGAGCGCCGGGCCGCGACGGGCTGCGGTGTCGTCCTTCGGCATCAGCGGCACCAACGCGCACGTCATCGTCGAGCAGGCCGCGACGAGCGAAGAGCCCGCCCGCGGGACGGCCGCTGCGGGACCGGTCCCATGGGTGCTGTCGGCGAAGAGTGATGCGGCGCTGCGGGAGCAGGCGGGCCGGTTGCTGTCGTTCCTGGACGCTGAGGGCGTCGGGGGCGTCGGGGGCGTCGGGGGCGTCGGGGGCGCTGGGGTTCGGTCGGAGGACGTGGGGTTCTCGCTGGCGACGTCGCGTGCGGTGCTGGAGCGCCGTGCGGTGGTCGTGGGGGAGGAGCTTGGGGAGTTCCGGCAGGGGCTGGAGGCGGTTGTTTCCGGAACTGCTCCGGTGGGTGGTGCCGTTGGGGGCAAGGTCGGGTTCTTGTTTTCGGGTCAGGGTTCGCAGCGGATCGGCATGGGGCGTGAGTTGTACGAGGCGTACCCCGTGTTCGCTGCGGCCTACGACGAGGTGTGCGCGCTTCTGGACGCGCCGGTCGACGTCGACTCGGAGGAGCTCAACCAGACGGGTTCGACGCAGCCGGCGTTGTTCGCTGTTGAGGTGGCGCTGTTCCGGCTGCTGGAGTCGTGGGGTGTCCGGCCGGATTACGTGGCCGGTCACTCCGTAGGAGAGATTGCTGCCGCGCACGCGGCCGGGGTGTTGTCGCTCGGGGATGCGGTGAAGCTGGTGTCGGCGCGTGCCGCGTTGATGCAGGTCCTGCCAGCCGGCGGCGCGATGGTGGCGGTGCAGGCGACCGAGGTTGATGTGCTGCCGCATCTGACCGACGAGGTCGGTATCGCGGCGATCAACGGCCCGCGGTCCGTGGTCATTTCCGGTGCGGAGGACGCGGTTGCAGCGGTTGCCGAGGTGTTCGCTGCTCAGGGCCGCAAGACGTCCCGGTTGAAGGTCAGTCACGCGTTCCATTCGCCGTTGATGGATCCGATGCTGGAGGAGTTCGCGGAGGTCGTCCGCGGTCTGACGTTCAGTGAGCCGCGGATTCCTGTGGTCTCGAATCTCACCGGTCGGCTGGCCGAGGCGTACACGCCCGAGTACTGGGTGCGGCACGTCCGTGAGGCGGTCCGTTTCGCCGACGGTGTGCGGACTCTGCACGAGCTGGGTGTGACCACGTTCGTGGAGATCGGTCCCGGCGGTGTCCTGAGCGCCCTCGTCCAGGGCTGCCTCGACGACGGCACAGACATCGTCACCGTTCCCGCCCTGCGTGCCGCCCGCCCCGAGCCGTACGCCCTCGTCACCGCTGTCGGGCAGTTGCACACCCACGGCAGCTCGCCCGACTGGCAGGCCCTCTTCCCGGGCGCCCGCCGCGTCGACCTGCCCACCTACGCCTTCCAGCGTGAGCGCTACTGGCTCGATGTGCCTCAGGCAGCGACCGTCGGCTCCTCGGAGGCGATGGACGCCGAGTTCTGGGACTCCGTCGAGAGCGAGGACCCGACATCTCTTGGTGCGCTCCTGGGACTGGAGCCCGCCGAACTGGACGTGGTCGCACCCAAACTGTCTGCCTGGCGCCGCAAGCGGCGCGAGCAGTCCACCACCGACGGCTGGCGCTACCGGATCACCTGGCAGCCGCTCGGTGACATGGTCGGGGCCGCTCCGTCGGGGACCTGGCTCTACGTGGTCTCCGAGGGGACCGCGTGGACCGAGGCGATCCGCGCCGGGCTGACGGAGCTCGGCGTCGCGCTCGTACCGTTCGCCGTGGGCGAGGACACCGACCGCGACGCGCTCGCCCGTGTCTTAGCCGAGGCCGGGCACGAGCAGGCCGACGGCGTCCTGTTCGCCGCAGCACAGGGCGAACCGGGGACGGACGCCCTCCAGCGGCTCGTCCTGCTTGTCCAGGCCCTCGGTGACGCAGGGATCGAGGCCCCGCTGTGGTGCCTGACCAGCGGCGCAGTGTCGACCGGCACGGCGGATCCGCTGACCGACCCCGTCTCGGCCCAGCTCTGGGGCCTGGGCAGGATCGTCGCCCTGGAACAACCTCAGCGCTGGGGCGGGCTCGTCGACCTGCCCGCCGAACTCGACTCCCGCGCGCTGGGGCGACTGGCCGGGCTGCTGGCCCAGGCCGACGAGGACCAGCTCGCGGTACGCGCCTCCGGAGTGTCCGGCCGCCGCCTCGTGCGCGCGCCGGGGAGCGCGGCACCGGCGGACGCACCCTGGGCGCCGCGCGGCACCGTGCTCGTGACCGGCGGTACGGGTGCGCTGGGCGGACACGTGGCCCGCTGGCTCGCCAGTGCCGGTGCCGAGCACCTGGTGCTCACCAGCCGTCGGGGCCCCGACGCCCCGGGCGCCGCCGAACTCAAGCTGGAACTAGAGGAGTTGGGCGCTGAGGTCACCGTCGCCGCGTGCGATGCGGCCGGCCGCGACGCGCTCGCCGAGTTGTTCGGCCGGCACACCGTGAACGCCGTGGTGCACACCGCAGGCGTACTCGACGACGGCCTCGTCGAATCGCTCACGCCCGAGCGCCTCAACCACGTGCTGCGTCCCAAGGTGGACGCAGCGCTCCACCTGCACGAGCTCACCCGGGACCGCCAGGACCTCGACGCCTTCGTGCTCTTCTCCTCGATGACCGGTGTCTGGGGCAACGGCGGCCAGGGCGCCTACGGTGCCGCGAACGCCTTCCTCGACGCCCTCGCCGAGCAGCGCCGGGCGCAGGGCCTGCCCGCGCTGGCCGTCGCCTGGGGATCCTGGGCGGACGGAGGCATGGCCGACGGCGCCGCAGGTGACCATTTGCGGCGGCGCGGCGTACGGGCGATCGCGGCCCTTCCCGCGATCTCCGTGCTGCACGGTGCGCTGACCCACGGCGAGACCTCCGTGACTGTCGCGGACGTGGACTGGGACCGCTTCGTCCCGGCTTTCGCCGGCTCACGCCCCTGCTCGCTGCTGCACGGCGTGCCCGAGGCCCGCAAGGTCCTCGAAGCACGCGCCCAGGCCGCGCAGAGCGCCGAAGTGCCCGCGTCCGCCCTGGTCCAGCGTCTCCTCGGCGCCACGCAGGGGGAGCAGGGCCGCATCCTGCTGGACCTGGTCCGCGAGCAGGCCGCCGCGGTGCTCGGCCACACGGGCAAGGGCGCCTTCGAAGCCGGCCGGACGTTCCGCGAGACCGGCTTCGACTCGCTCACCGCCGTCGAACTGCGCCACAGGCTCAACACGGCCACCGGCCTCAAGCTGCCCACTACCCTGGTCTTCGACCACCCGACCCCCACCGCCCTCGCCCGTCACCTGGGCGAGGAACTCCTCGGCCGGCGCGGGCTGGAGGCGGACGCCGCGCAGGCGACGGCCGCCGCCGCGGCCGACGAGCCCCTCGCGATCGTCAGCATGAGCTGCCGCTTCCCCGGCGGCGTCGAGTCGCCGGCGGACCTGTGGGAGCTGCTGAGCTCCGGCCGGGACGCGATGTCAGGCTTCCCCACCGACCGCGGCTGGGACATCGACGCGCTCTACGACCCCGACCCCGACCGGCACGGCAAGACGTACTCGCGCGAGGGCGGCTTCATCCAGGGCGCCGACCGCTTCGACGCCGGTCTCTTCGGGATCTCACCGCGCGAGGCGCTGGCCATGGACCCGCAGCAGCGGCTGCTGCTGGAGACCGCGTGGGAGGCCTTCGAGCGCGCCGGCATCGCCCCCGCGTCCGTCCGCGCCAGCCGCACCGGTGTCTTCATCGGCACCAACGGCCAGGACTACGCCAACGGACTGCGCAACGCGCCCGAGGAGATCGAGGGATACGCGCTCACCGGCAAGGCGGCCTCGGTCGTCTCCGGGCGCATCTCCTACACGTTCGGCCTGGAGGGCCCGGCGGTCACGGTGGACACGGCGTGCTCGTCGTCGCTCGTGGCCCTCCACCTCGCCGCGCAGGCACTGCGGAGCGGCGAGTGCTCGATGGCCCTGGTCGGGGGCGTCACCGTCATGACCACGCCGGACCTGTTCGTGGAGTTCAGTCGGCAGCGCGGGTTGTCGCCCGACGGTCGGTGCAAGGCGTTCGCTGCAGGTGCGGACGGTACGGGCTGGGGCGAGGGCGTGGGCCTGTTGTTGGTGGAGCGGCTGTCGGACGCGGAGCGCAACGGTCACCGTGTGCTGGCGGTTGTGCGGGGCAGTGCGGTGAACCAGGACGGTGCGTCCAACGGTCTGACCGCGCCCAACGGCCCTTCGCAGCAGCGGGTGATCCGGCAGGCGCTGACGTCCGCGGGCCTCACCGCCGCCGACGTGGACGCGGTGGAGGCGCACGGTACGGGGACGAGGCTGGGTGACCCGATCGAGGCGCAGGCACTGCTCGCCACGTACGGCCAGGAACACTCGGACGACCGGCCGGTGTGGCTGGGCTCGGTCAAGTCCAACATCGGGCACACGCAGGCTGCCGCGGGCGTCGCCGGTGTGATCAAGATGGTGCTGGCGATGCAGCACGGTGTGCTGCCGCAGACGCTCCATGTGGACGAGCCGACCGCGCACGTCGACTGGTCGGCGGGCGGCGTCAAGCTGCTGACCGAGGCCGTCGCATGGCCCGAGTCGGACCACCCTCGCCGGGCCGCGGTCTCGTCCTTCGGCATCGGCGGCACCAACGCGCACACGATCATCGAGGAGGCGCCCGCTGCGGCCGTGGCCGAGTCGGCCCGGGAACACCGCCCGGTGCCCGTGCCGTGGGTACTGTCAGCAAAGAGTGAAGCTGCGCTGCAGGCCCAGGCGGAGTGTCTGCTGGCCTTCGCGACCGACGACGTGTCGCTCGTCGACGCCGGATTCTCGTCGGCCACGACGCGGTCGGCACTGGAGCATCGCGCCGCAGTGATCGGCAGCGACGCGGCCGAGCTGCGGGCAGGTCTTGAGGCCCTCGCGGCAGGCGAACCGGCGGCGAACGTCGTCGCCGATCACGCTCACTCGGCGGACAAGATCGGGTTCTTGTTCTCGGGTCAGGGTTCGCAGCGGATCGGCATGGGGGGTGAGTTGTACGAGGCGTACCCCGTGTTCGCTGCGGCCTATGACGAGGTGTGCGCGCTTTTGGACGCGCCGGTCGACGTCGATGCGGACACGCTTCATCAGACGGGTTGCACCCAGCCGGCGTTGTTCGCTGTTGAGGTGGCGCTGTTTCGGCTGTTGGAGTCGTGGGGTGTCCGGCCGGATTATGTGGCGGGTCATTCGGCGGGTGAGATTGCGGCTGCTCATGTGGCCGGGGTGTTGTCGCTCGGGGATGCGGCGAGGCTGGTGTCGGCGCGTGCCGCGTTGATGCAGGCGTTGCCCGCTGGTGGGGCGATGGTGGCGGTGCAGGCGGCCGAGGACGAGGTGCTGCCGTACCTGACCGACGAGGTCGGCATCGCGGCGATCAACGGTCCGCGGTCGGTGGTGGTCTCCGGGGCCGAGGATGCAGTGTTGGAGATCGTCGAGGTCTTCACCCAACAGGGCCGTAAGACCTCCCGGTTGATGGTCAGTCACGCGTTCCATTCGCCGTTGATGGATCCGATGTCGGAGGAGTTCGCGCAGGTCGTTGGGGGTCTGGCCTTCAACGAGCCCCGGATTCCCGTCGTTTCGAGCCTCACCGGTCGGCTGGCCGAGGCGTACACGCCCGAGTACTGGGTGCGGCACGTCCGTGAGGCGGTCCGTTTCGCCGACGGCGTGCGGACCCTGCACGAGCTGGGCGTGACCACGTTCGTGGAGATCGGTCCCGGCGGTGTCCTGAGCGGTATGGCGCAGGGCTGTGTGGACGACATCGTCACCATCCCCGTACTCCGAGCCGACCGCCCCGAGCAGCAGGCGGTCGTCACCGCGCTCGCCGAACTGCACGTCAGCGGCGCCGAATTGGACTGGCACGCCTTCTTCCCGGGCGCCCGCCGTGTCGACCTGCCCACCTACGCCTTCCAGCGCGAGCGCTACTGGCTCGCCGCCCCCGCCTCCGCCGGTGACATGCGCGCGGTGGGGCAGGGCGAGGCCGGTCACCCGCTCCTCGGCGCCGCCGTGCCGCTGGCCGAAGGCGACGGACACCTGCTCACTGGGCGGCTCTCGACGCACACGCACCCGTGGCTGGTGGACCACGCCGTCAGCGGGGTCGCGCTCCTGCCGGGAACCGCGTTCGTCGAGCTGGCGATGACCGCTGCCGAGGCCGTGGGCTGCGACCTGCTGGAAGAGCTGACGCTGGAGACACCGCTGCTCGTGCCCGAGCGCGGCGGCGTCGCCCTGCAGGTGCGCGTCGGCGCCGACGACGGCTCGGGCCGCAGGCCGCTGACCGTGCACTCGCGGATCGACGACGGGGACGCGTACGCCCACGAGGACGACTTCGAGCGGGCATGGGTCCGGCACGCCTCCGGCTCGCTGGCCGTCGCCACGGGAGGGCCCGTGGACGGGTCGCTCACCGCGTGGCCGCCCGTGGGTGCGGAGCCGGTCGACGTCGACGGGTTCTACGACCGCCTCGCCCGCATGACGCTCGACTACGGCCCCGCCTTCCAGGGGCTGCGCGCCGCGTGGCGGAGCGGGGACGACTTCTTCGCCGAAGTGGAGCTGTCCGGCGCGGAGCGGACGGAAGCGGGCGCGTACGGCCTGCACCCCGCCCTGTTCGATGCCGCCCTGCACACCGTCTGGCTGGGCGCGGTCGAGCCCGAGGCAGGGACGGGGAGCGGGCTGCTGCCGTTCGCGTGGAGCGGCGTGCGGCTGGCGGCTTCCGGAGCCTCCGGCCTGCGGGTAAAGGTCTCGCGCGCCGGTATCGGCACCGGCACCTCCACGGTGTCGCTCGTGCTGGCCGACGGCACCGGTGAGCCGGTCGCGCAGGTCGACTCGCTGACACTGCGCCCGGTGCCCACCGACCAGTTGCGCGTCGGTTCCGGCAGCGATGACGCGGTCTTCGGCCTGGAGTGGACGCCGGTCAGGCTGCCGTCCGCGCCGGACGGCATGAGGATCGAGACGTACGACGATCTCGCCGCTCTTCGGGCCGCTGACTCGCCTGCGGACACCGATGCCGATGCCGGAGCCGTGGCCGATGCAGTGGTCGTGCCCTGCCCGACCGGGACCGGCGCGGACCTGGCCACCCGGGTCCGTCAGGTCACCCACGCCGTGCTGGAGCTGGTGCAGTGGTGGCTGGCCGAGGAACGCCCGGCGCGCCTGGTGCTGGTGACGCGTACGGGAGACCTCGCCCAGTCGGCGGTCCGCGGGCTGGTGCGCTCGGCGCAGACTGAGAGCCCCGACCGCATCGTGCTGGTCGAGACCTCCAACGATGCCACTGCCACTGCCACTGCCACTGCCACTGCCACTGCCAATGCCGACGCCGGCAGCGGTGTCGGCGACGCCGGTCTTGCACGGGTGCTGCCCGGCCTGATCGTGTCGGGTGAACCTCAGGCCGCAGTGGACGCGGGCGACGAGATCCGGGTGCCGAGGCTCGTCCGCGTCGCCGCGCCGGACGTGGAGCCGGAGCTTCCCGGCCTCGGCTCCGGCACCGTCCTGCTGACCGGCGCGTCGGGCGGGCTGGGCGGGCTGTTCGCCCGGCACCTGGTCGCCGAGCACGGCGTGCGCAGCCTGCTGCTCGTCAGCCGCCGCGGCGGCGCCGCACCCGGCGCGGCCGAGCTGACCTCCGAGCTGACCGCGCAGGGCGCCGACGTCACCTGGGCCGCGTGTGATGTGGCCGACCGCGACGCCGTCCGTGCACTCCTGGCCGGGCCCGGGCAGAGCCTGTCCGCGATCATCCACACCGCCGGCGTCCTGGACGACGGAACCATCGCCTCACTGACCCCCGAGCGGTTGGACGCCGTGTTCCGCCCGAAAGTGGACGCGGCGCTGAACCTGCACGACCTGGCGGGCGAGCTGTCCGGCGACCTGTCCGCGTTCGTGCTCTTCTCCTCGGTGGCGGGCACCCTCGGCACGCCGGGCCAGGCGAACTACGCCGCTGCCAACTCCTTCCTCGACGCCCTTGCCGAGCACCGCCGCGCCACGGGCCTGCGGGCCACGTCGCTGGCCTGGGGCCTGTGGGCGCAGGACGGCGAGAGCGCCATGACCGGCAGCCTCGACCACACCGATCTCACGCGCATCAAGCGCATGGGCCTCGCCGCGATCCCGTCGGCGGACGGCCTGCGGATGTTCGACGCGGCACTGGCCACCGATCGGGCAGCAGTCGCCCCGATCCGGCTCGACACGTCCGCCTTCCGCGACGGACAGGGGCAGCCCGTGCCGCCGGTCCTGCGCGGACTGGTGCGCGTCGCGCCGGTGCGGCGCACGGCGCAGACCGCGCCGCAGGGATCGCTGGGTCAGCGGCTGGCCGGGATGCCGGAGGCCGAGCGCGAGCACGTGGTGCTGGACCTCGTGCGTTCTCAGGTCGCCGCCGTGCTGGGGCACGCCGACGCACAATCGGTCGGCGCGGACGACTCGTTCAAGGACATCGGATTCGACTCGCTCACCGCCGTCGAACTGCGCAACCGGCTCAACTCCGCCGTCGGCATGCGCCTGCCCGCCACCCTGATCTTCGACTACCCAACCCCGCTTACCCTCGCCCGCTTCCTCACCGCCGAAGCCGCAGGCTCCGGCGAGGCGGCGGCAGCCGTGCCGGCGACCCTCTCCACGGCCACCGGAACGGCGGACGAGCCCATCGCGATCGTGGGCATGGCCTGCCGCTACCCCGGTGGCGTGCGGTCGCCCGAAGACTTGTGGCAGCTGGTCTTCTCCGGCCGCGACGCCGTGTCGGGCTTCCCCGAGGACCGCGGCTGGGACGTGGAGAAGCTCTACGACCCGGACCCCGACCAGTGGGGCACCAGCTACACCCGAGAGGGCGGCTTCCTGCACGAAGCAGCGGACTTCGACGCCGAGTTCTTCGGGATCTCGCCGCGTGAGGCGTTGGCGATGGACCCGCAGCAGCGGTTGCTGTTGGAGACGTCGTGGGAGGCGTTCGAGCGGGCCGGGATCGACCCGGCGACGGTGCGGGGCAGCAGGACCGGTGTCTTCGCCGGCGTGATGTACCACGACTACGGCGGGCGCGTGCACACCTCGCCGGCAGGGCTGGAGGGCTACCTCGTCAACGGCAGCGCGGGCAGCGTCGCTTCGGGGCGTGTTTCGTACACCTTCGGGCTCGAGGGCCCGGCGGTCACGGTGGACACGGCGTGCTCGTCGTCGCTCGTGGCCCTTCACCTTGCCGCGCAGGCGCTGCGGAGCGGGGAGTGCTCGATGGCCCTCGTCGGCGGCGTCACGGTGATGGCAGGCCCGTCCGTGTTCGTGGAGTTCAGCCGTCAGCGTGGTCTGTCGGCGGACGGCCGGTGCAAGGCGTTCGCCTCGGGGGCGGACGGTACGGGCTGGGCCGAGGGGGCGGGCATGCTGCTGGTGGAGCGGTTGTCCGACGCCCGTCGCAACGGGCACCAGGTGCTGGCGGTCGTTCGCGGTACGGCGGTGAACCAGGACGGTGCGTCGAACGGTCTGACGGCCCCGAACGGGCCGTCGCAGCAGCGGGTGATCCGGCAGGCGCTGGCGAACGCGGGTGTGTCCTCGGATGAGGTCGATGCGGTGGAGGCGCACGGTACGGGTACGAAGCTGGGTGATCCGATCGAGGCGCAGGCGCTGCTCGCCACGTACGGTCAGGAGCGGTCGCAGGAGCGGCCGTTGTGGCTGGGTTCGCTGAAGTCGAACATCGGCCATTCGCAGGCTGCCGCGGGTGTCGGTGGTGTGATCAAGATGGTCATGGCGATGCGGCACGGTGTGCTGCCGCAGACCCTGCATGTGGACGAGCCGACGCCGCACGTGGACTGGTCGGCCGGCGCCGTACAGCTGCTGACCGAGACAGTGGACTGGCCGGTGACCGAGGCGCCGCGCCGCGCTGCGGTGTCCTCCTTCGGGGTGAGCGGAACGAATGCGCACGTGATCGTCGAGCAGGCGCCGGACGTGGCGGAGGAGTCCTCGGCTTCGGCCTCAGGTGCGGTCGTGCCGTGGGTGCTGTCGGCGAAGAGTGATGCGGCGTTGCGGGAGCAGGCGGGCCGGTTGCTGTCGTTCCTGGACGCTGAGGGCGTCGGGGGCGTCGGGGGTGCTGGGGTTCGGTCGGAGGACGTGGGGTTCTCGCTGGCGACGTCGCGTGCGGTGCTGGAGCGCCGTGCGGTGGTCGTGGGGGAGGAGCTTGGGGAGTTCCGGCAGGGGCTGGAGGCGATTGTTTCCGGAACTGCTCCGGTGGGTGGTGCCGTTGGGGGCAAGGTCGGGTTCTTGTTCTCGGGTCAGGGTTCGCAGCGGATCGGCATGGGGCGTGAGTTGTACGAGGCGTACCCCGTGTTCGCTGCGGCCTATGACGAGGTGTTGGCGCTCCTGGACGCCCAGGTCGACGTCGATGCGGACACGCTTCATCAGACGGGTTCGACGCAGCCGGCGTTGTTCGCGATCGAGGTGGCGCTGTTCCGGCTGCTGGAGTCGTGGGGCATCCGGCCTGATTTCGTGGCCGGTCACTCCGTAGGAGAGATTGCTGCCGCTCATGTGGCCGGGGTGTTGTCGCTCGGGGATGCGGCGAGGCTGGTGTCGGCGCGTGCTGCGTTGATGCAGGCGTTGCCCGCTGGTGGGGCGATGGTGGCGGTGCAGGCGACCGAGGACGAGGTGCTGCCGTACCTGACCGACGAGGTCGGCATCGCGGCGATCAACGGCCCTCAGTCGGTTGTGGTTTCCGGCGCTGAGGACGCGGTCGTCGCCATGGGTGAGGTCTTCCGGGAGCAGGGTCGTAAGACGTCCCGCCTGAAGGTGAGCCATGCGTTCCATTCGCCGCTTATGGATCCGATGCTGGAGGAGTTCGCGGAGGTCGTCCGCGGTCTGGCCTTCAACGAGCCCCGGATTCCGGTCGTTTCGAACCTCACGGGCCGCCTGGCCGAGCCGTACACGCCCGAATACTGGGTGCGGCACGTCCGTGAGGCGGTCCGTTTCGCCGACGGTGTCCGGACGCTGTACGAGCTGGGCGTGACGACCTTCGTGGAGATCGGCCCGGGCGGCGTGCTGAGCGCCCTCGTCCAGGGCTGCCTCGACGACGCGGACATCGTCACCGTTCCCGCCCTGCGCGCAGACCGTCCCGAGCAGCGGGCGGTCGTCACCGCGCTCGCCGAACTGCACGTCAGTGGCGCCGAATTGGACTGGCACGCCTTCTTCCCGGGCGCCCGCCGCGTCGACCTGCCCACGTACGCCTTCCAACGCGAGCGCTACTGGCTCGACGTTCCGCAGGCGTCCGGTGACGTCCGGGCCGCCGGTCTGGGGGCTGCGGACCATCCGCTGCTCGGTGCCGCGATTGCGACGGCCGACAGCGACGGGGCCCTGCTCACTGGGCTGCTCTCCCTCGGAACCCACCCGTGGCTCGCCGACCACGCCGTGAACGGGACCGTTCTGCTGCCCGGCACCGCGTTCGTCGAGCTGGCGATCCGGGCGGGCGACGAGACGGGATGCGGATGGATCGAGGACCTCACCCTTGAGCTTCCCCTGGTCGTGCCCGAGCGCGGTGGCGTCACCCTTCAGGTGGCTGTCGGCCCGGAGGACGAGTCAGGCCGGCGGCAGCTGAGCGTGCACTCGCGCGTCGACGACGGTTCGTGGCTGCGGCACGCGACGGGTGTGCTGTCCTCGGCAGAGGCACCGTCCGCCGCGGAGCTCGGCGCGTGGCCACCGGCAGGTGCGGAGGCCGTCGACCTGACGGCGTTCTACGAGGGCATGGCTGCTGCGGGCCTGGACTACGGTCCGGTATTCCAGGGCCTGCGCTCGGTGTGGCGCGGCGGGGACGACGTCTTCGCCGAGGTCGAGCTGCCGGACGAGTCGGCTGCCGAGGCGGCGGCGTTCGCCCTGCACCCGGCGCTGCTGGATGCCGCCCTGCACGCACTGGCCGCGGGTGGGCTGGTGTCGCTGGACGACGGCCCGGCCCTGCCGTTCGCGTGGTCCGGCGTGGTCGTGCAGGCGGCCGGTGCGGCGATGGTGCGGGTGAAGCTGTCGCGGACGGCCACCGGTTCGGTGACGCTGGCCGTGGCCGATGGCGCCGGTGACCCGGTGGCCTCGGTCGAGTCGCTGTCGTTGCGGGCCGCCTCGGCGGAGCAATTGCCCGGTGCTGTTGGCGGCGATCAGCTGTTCGGGCTGGAGTGGACGCCGTTCACTCTGCCCTCCGCCACCGACGCGCTGATGATCGAGACCGTCGCGGACTTCGACGCACTGCGGGAGTCGGAAAGGACATGGACACCGGACGTCGTCGTCGTTCCGTGCCCGGCGGGGTCCGGTTCGGAGATCGCCGACCGCGTGCACAGCGTCGCGAGTGAGGTTCTGGCGTTGGTGCAGTGGTGGTTGGCGGGGGAGCGTGCGGGGCGTCTGGCGTTGGTGACGCGTCCGGGCGATCTGGCTCATGCTGCGGTGTGGGGGCTTGTGCGGTCTGCTCAGTCGGAGAACCCGGACCGGATCGTGCTGGTGGAGGCCGAGGGGACCGATGGGGCGGTCCGTGTGCTGGCTGCCGCGCTCGCTTCCGGTGAGCCGCAGTTCGCGGTCCGCGACGGGGAGGTGTTCGTACCGCGCCTGGTGAAGGCCATCCGGAGCGCCACGGGGACCAACACCGGCACGCCGGACTTCGGCACCGGCCCCGTCCTGCTGACCGGTGCGTCCGGTGCGCTGGGCGGGCTCGTCGCCCGGCACCTGGTCGCCCAGCACGGCGTGCGCAGCCTGCTGCTGCTCAGCCGGCGCGGCGCGGAGGCCCCCGGCGCGGTCGAGCTGGAGGCCGAACTGGCGGCGTGGGGCGCCGAGGTGCGCTGGGCGGCTTGTGACGCGGCCGACCGGGACGCTCTCGCCGAGGTGCTGTCCGGCACGCCGGTGACGGCCGTGGTGCACGCGGCCGGCGTCCTCGACGACGGCGTGATCGCCGCGCTCACCCCGGAGCGCATGGCGAAGGTGCTGCGCCCCAAGACCGACGCCGTGCTCAACCTCCATGAACTGACGAGCGACCTGTCGGCGTTCGTCGTCTTCTCCTCCGTGTCCGGAATCCTGGGCAGCGCGGGACAGGGCAATTACGCGGCGGCGAACACCTTCCTCGACGCCTTCGCCGAAGCCCGGCGCGCCCGGGGGCTCCCCGCCACGTCGCTGGCGTGGGGCCTGTGGGAGCAGGGCAGCGGCATGGCCGACCGGCTCGACCAGGCGGACCTCGCCCGGCTGAAGCGGGTGGGCCTGGCCCCGATAGCCGTAGACGAAGGACTGCGGCTGTTCGACGCGGCACTGGCCCTGGACCGGGCCGTCGTCGCCCCGCTGCGGCTGGACCTGGGCGGGCTGCAGGGCACGGTGCCGCCGGTCCTGCGAGGGCTGCGCGGTCCCGTACGGGGCACCGCGCGGCGCACGGCGCAGAGCGCGCCGCAGGGATCGCTGGGGCAGCGGCTGGCCAGGCTGCCGGAGGCCGAGCGCGAGCAGGTGGTGCTGGACCTGGTGCGCGCCGAGGTCGCCGCCGTGCTCGGCCACGCCTCGGCCCAGGCCGTCCAGCCGGAACACGCGTTCCAGGACGCCGGTTTCGACTCGCTCACCTCGGTGGAACTCCGCAACCGGCTGAACGTGGCGACCGGGCTGCGGCTCCCCGTGACCATGGTCTTCGACCACCCCACGCCTGTCGCGCTCTCCCGCTTCCTGCTGGCCGAGACGCTGGGCGTCCAGGAGCAGGCCGAGGCCGCGATCGCCGCGGTGACCGGGACGGACGAGGCGATCGCGATCGTGAGCATGGCCTGCCGGTTCCCCGGTGACGTGCGGTCACCCGAAGACCTGTGGCGCCTCGTCGCCTCAGGCGGAGACGCGATCTCGGGCTTCCCCGAGGACCGCGGCTGGGACGTCGAGAACCTCTACGACCCGGACCCCGACCGCTCCGGCACGTCCTACGTGCGCCACGGCGGCTTCCTCCACGAGGCTGCCGAGTTCGACCCGGCCTTCTTCGGGATCTCGCCGCGTGAGGCGTTGGCGATGGACCCGCAGCAGCGGTTGCTGTTGGAGACGTCGTGGGAGGCGTTCGAGCGGGCCGGGATCGACCCGGCGACGGTGCGGGGCAGCAGGACCGGTGTCTTCGCCGGCGTGATGTACCACGACTACGGCGGGCGCGTGAAAACGGCTCCGGAGGGCATGGACGCCTACCTGGGCAGTGGCAGCGCGGGCAGCATCGCCTCCGGCCGGGTCTCGTACACGTTCGGGCTCGAGGGCCCGGCGGTCACGGTCGACACGGCGTGCTCGTCGTCGCTGGTGGCGTTGCACCTGGCGACCCAGGCGCTGCGCAGTGGCGAGTGCTCGATGGCGCTGGTCGGCGGTGTCACCGTCATGGCGACTCCCTCGACGTTCGTGGAGTTCAGCCGTCAGCGTGGTCTGTCGGCGGACGGCCGGTGCAAGGCGTTCGCCTCGGGGGCGGACGGTACGGGCTGGGCCGAGGGCGCGGGCATGCTGCTGGTGGAGCGGTTGTCCGACGCCCGTCGCAACGGGCACCAGGTGCTGGCGGTCGTTCGCGGTACGGCGGTGAACCAGGACGGTGCGTCGAACGGTCTGACGGCCCCGAACGGGCCGTCGCAGCAGCGGGTGATCCGGCAGGCGCTGGCGAACGCGGGTGTGTCCTCGGATGAGGTCGATGCGGTGGAGGCGCACGGCACGGGTACGAAGCTGGGTGATCCGATCGAGGCGCAGGCGCTGCTCGCCACGTACGGTCAGGAGCGGTCGCAGGAGCGGCCGTTGTGGCTGGGTTCGCTGAAGTCGAACATCGGCCATTCGCAGGCTGCCGCGGGTGTCGGTGGTGTGATCAAGATGGTCATGGCGATGCAGCACGGTGTGCTGCCGCAGACCCTGCATGTGGACGAGCCGACGCCGCACGTGGACTGGTCGGCCGGCGCGGTACAGCTGCTGACCGAGACAGTGCGGTGGCCTGCGAGCGACGGGCCGCGCCGTGCCGCCGTGTCCTCCTTCGGCATCAGCGGAACCAACGCCCACGTGATCGTCGAACAGGCCTCCTCCCCGGCGGAGTTGCCGTCCGGGCCCGACTCCGGCGCGGTCGTACCGTGGGTGCTGTCTGGCAGGACGGAGACGGCGCTGCGGGCACAGGCGGAGCGTCTGCTGTCCCTGGCCACGGACAGGGAACTGCGGCCGGCCGACATCGGCTTCTCGCTCGCCACCACACGCTCGGCCATGGAGCACAGGGCCGCCGTGGTGGGGGAGAACCGGGACCAACTCATCGAGGGGCTGGGCGCGTTGGTCGCAGGGGCCCCGTCCACCCGGGTCGTCCTGGGTGAACCGGGCAGCGGCGGCAAGGTCGGGTTCTTGTTCTCGGGTCAGGGTTCGCAGCGGATCGGCATGGGGCGTGAGTTGTACGAGGCGTACCCCGTGTTCGCCGCGGCCTACGACGAGATCCGCGCCCACCTCGACGTCACCCTCGACGCGGACGCGGAGCAGCTCAACCAGACGGGTTGCACCCAGCCGGCGTTGTTCGCTGTTGAGGTGGCGCTGTTTCGGCTGTTGGAGTCGTGGGGTGTCCGGCCGGATTATGTGGCGGGTCATTCGGTGGGTGAGATTGCGGCTGCTCATGTGGCCGGGGTGTTGTCGCTCGGGGATGCGGCGAGGCTGGTGTCGGCGCGTGCGGCGTTGATGCAGGCGTTGCCCGCTGGTGGGGCGATGGTGGCGGTGCAGGCGGCCGAGGACGAGGTGCTGCCGTACCTGACCGACGAGGTCGGTATCGCGGCGATCAACGGCCCTCAGTCGGTTGTGGTTTCGGGCGCTGAGGACGCGGTTGTGGCCATGGGTGAGGTCTTCCGGGAGCAGGGTCGTAAGACGTCCCGGTTGAAGGTGAGCCATGCGTTCCATTCGCCGTTGATGGATCCGATGTTGGAGGAGTTCGCGCAGGTCGTTGGAGGTCTGGCCTTCAACGAGCCGCGGATTCCGGTCGTTTCGAACCTCACGGGCCGCCTGGCCGAGGCGTACACGCCCGAGTACTGGGTGCGGCACGTCCGTGAGGCGGTCCGTTTCGCCGACGGTGTGCGGACTCTGCACGAGCTGGGCGTGACGACCTTCGTGGAGATCGGTCCCGGCGGTGTCCTGAGCGCCCTCGTCCAGGGCTGCCTCGACGGCGACATCGTCACCGTCCCCGTCGTACGGACCGACCGCCCCGAGCCTCAGGCCGTCGTCACCGCGCTCGCCGAGCTGCACGTCCATGGCGTCTCCCCGGACTGGCAGGCCCTCTTCCCGGGCGCCCGGCGCGTCGACCTGCCGACCTACGCCTTCCAGTACGAGCGCTTCTGGCTGGAAGCGCCCGAGGAGTTCACCGGCAGAGCCGCTGCCACCCGACTCGGACTGGGCGCGGCGGAACACCCGTTGGCCGGTGCGGCGGTCGCGCTCCCCGGCGCCGGCGGGTTCCTGGTCACAGGGCGGCTCTCACTCAGGACGCATCCCTGGCTCGCCGACCACACGGTCATGGACAGCGTGCTGCTGCCGGGTACCGCGCTCGTGGAGCTGGCGGTGCGCGCGGGCGAGGAAGCCGGTTGTGCACAGGTCGAGGACCTGACGCTGGAAGCACCGCTGATCGTGCCGGAGCGCGGTGGTGTGGCCGTGCAGGTGTGGGTCGAGGCCGAGGAGGAGCCGGGCAGGCGCGCGCTGAGCGTGCACTCGCGACGTGAGGACGCCCCGGACGACGCGCCGTGGGTGCGGCACGCGGTCGGCCGCCTCATGGACGCGCTGCCCGAGCCGCCGCACGGCGCGGACCTCGGCGCGTGGCCGCCGGCGGGTGCGGAGGCCGTCGACCTGACCGGGTTCTACGAGGGCCTGGACGGACTCGGCCTGGGGTACGGCCCGGTCTTCCGCGGCCTGCGGTCGGTCTGGCGCAGCGGGGACGACGTCCTTGCCGAGGTCGCCCTCCCCGAGGGCACGGAGGCGGGCGCGTTCGCCGTGCATCCGGCGCTGCTGGACGCGGCGCTCCACGCGATCGGCGCGGGCGGGCTCGTCCCCGTCGTCGACGGGCCGCTGCTGCCCTTCGCCTGGTCCGAAGTGGGTGTGCGTGCCGCGGGGGCGACGGCGCTGCGGGTCAAGGTCTCTCGCACGGGTACGGACGCGGTGTCGCTGACCGTGGCCGACGCCTCGGGTGGTCTGGTGGCCACGGTCGGCTCACTGTCGCTGCGGCCGGTGTCGCGCGAGCACCTGCTCGCGGCGGGCGGCTCCGGCGGGCGTGCCGACGACTCGCTGTTCGGCCTCGCGTGGCAGCCCGCGGTCCTCACGGAGACTGACGCCGCCGCCGGCCTCGACGTACGGAGCTACGCGGACCTGGCGGCTCTCTCAACCGAGCCGGCCCTTCCCGATGTCGCGGTGGTCACGGTCGTTCCGTGCCCGGCGGGGTCCGGTTCGGAGACCGCCGACCGCGTGCACAGCGTCGCGAGTGAGGTTCTGGCGTTGGTGCAGTGGTGGTTGGCGGGGGAGCGTGCGGGGCGTCTGGCGTTGGTGACGCGTCCGGGCGATCTGGCTCATGCTGCGGTGTGGGGGCTTGTGCGGTCCGCTCAGTCGGAGAACCCGGACCGGATCGTGCTGGTGGAGGCCGAGGAGACCGATGGGGCGGTCCGTGTGCTGCCTGCCGCGCTCGCTTCCGGCGAGCCGCAGTTCGCGGTCCGCGACGGGGAGGTGCTCGTACCGCGCCTGGTGAAGGCCACCGGCACCGCACCCAGTGCCGCCGCCGACCTGCCGGGCCTCGCCGACGGCACCGTCCTCGTGACCGGTGCCTCCGGGGCGTTGGGCGCGCTCGTCGCGCGACACCTGGTGTCCGAGCACAAGGTGCGCCGACTCCTGCTGGCGAGCCGCCGGGGCGCGGACGCACCCGGTGTGGCCGAGCTGGAGGCCGAACTGGCCGCATCGGGTGCCGAGGTCACCTGGGCGGCCTGCGACGTCGCCGACAGGGAGGCCGTCTCCGGAATGCTGGACGGGCTCGGGGAGCAATCGCTGTCGGCCGTCGTGCACACCGCGGGTGTTCTCGACGACGGGATCGTCGCCTCGCTCACACCGGAGAGGATGAGGGAGGTCTTCCGCCCCAAAGTGGACGCCGTGCTGAACCTGCACGAGTGCACCCGGGACATGGGCCTGGCCGCCTTCGTGGTGTTCTCGTCCGTCGCCGGCATGGTCGGCAGCGCCGGTCAGGCGAGCTACGCTGCGGCGAATTCCTTCCTTGACGCCTTCTCGGCGCACCGGCGCCGTGAGGGGCTGCCCGCGATATCGCTGGCATGGGGTGTGTGGGAACAGTCCGGTGCGATGACGGACGGCCTCGTCGAGGCCGACCGGGCGCGGATGGCGCGCAGCGGCGTGCTGCCGCTGCCGCCCAAGGAGGGGCTGCGGCTGTTCGACGCGGCACTGGCTTCGGACGAGGTGGTACTCGCCCCGGTCCGCATCGACACCGGCGCGCTGCGTGCCGGTGAGGCACCGCCGGTGCTGCGCGCCCTCGTGCCGGCCGCGGCCGCCCGGAGGACCGTGCGGGCCGCCGCCGCTCCCTCCGTGTCCTCGCTGGCCGAGCGCCTGGAGGAGATGCCTGAGGCCGAGCGGGAGAAGACCGTGCTGGACCTGGTCCGGGCCGAGGTGGCCGCGGTCCTGGGGCACGCGTCGGACCGTACGGTCCGGCCGGAACACGCCTTCCAGGACCTGGGCTTCGACTCCCTCACGGCCGTCGAACTGCGCAACCGGCTGAACAAGGTCACCGGGCTGCGGCTCCCCGCGACGCTGGTCTTCGACCATCCGACACCCGCTCTCCTGGCCCGTCATGTGTTCATGGAGACGGCGGGGGCGGCCGAACCGGCCCTAGTGGATTCCCTACTTGCCTATCTGGACAGGGTCGAACAAGAATTGGTCACGAGGTTGGCAGCGAGTGGAGCTCGCGACCGGATCCTGTCAAAGCTCCAGGGTCTGTTGGCGATTGCCGGTGAATTCGGCAAGGCGCCGGCCCAGGAAGGCCCTGGTACGGGCGGCAGCGATCTGGAATCGGCCACGGACGACGAAGTATTCGATCTGCTCGGCAAGGAATTCGGGATTTCCTGACCGCTCCGGCGCGTCCCGGTTACCTCTTGCCGAATTCCCATAAGTCTTCACAGGGGTGAGGGACGATTTCGGTGGCGAACGAGGACAAGCTCCGCCATTTCCTGAAGCGAGTCACCGCAGATCTCCAGGAGACCCGGCGGCGCCTTCGTGACTACGAGGACGCCGCCGGGGAGCCGGTGGCCATCATCGGGATGAGCTGCCGCTACCCCGGAGGGGTCGACTCGCCCGAGGATCTGTGGGAGTTGGTCGCGTGCGGCCGCGACGCCGTCTCGGAGTTCCCCGCCGACCGCGGCTGGGACCTGGACGCCCTCTACGACCCGGACCCGGAGTCCCGCGGGACCAGCTACGCCCGCGAGGGCGCGTTCCTGCGCGACCTCGCGCGGTTCGACGCCGGCCTGTTCGGGATCTCGCCCCGCGAGGCGCTCGCGATGGACCCCCAGCAACGGCTGCTGCTGGAGACGTCGTGGGAGCTCTTCGAGCGGGCCGGAATCGATGCCGCCTCGCTGGCGGGGAGCAGGACCGGCGTGTTCGCCGGCGTGATGAACCACGAGTTCCTCGCCGCCCTCCAGAACTCCCCACAGGACCTGGAGGGTTACCTGGGGACGGGCACCTCGGGCAGCGTCGCCTCCGGCCGCGTGGCCTACACCTTCGGCCTCGAAGGCCCGGCCGTCACGGTCGACACGGCCTGCTCGTCGTCCCTGGTGGCCCTGCACCTGGCCGTCCAGTCGCTGCGCAACGGCGAGTGCTCGCTGGCCGTGGCGGGCGGTGTCACCGCGATGGTCGGCCCCGCCACCTTCGTCGGCTTCAGCCGCCAGCGCGGACTGGCACCCGACGGCCGCTGCAAGCCGTTCGCGGCCGGTGCCGACGGCACCGGCTGGGGCGAGGGCGCCGGCCTGCTGCTCGTGGAGCGCCTCTCGGACGCCCGCCGCAACGGGCACGAGGTCCTTGCGGTCGTCCGGGGCTCCGCCGTCAACCAGGACGGCGCGTCCAACGGCCTGACCGCCCCCAACGGCCCCTCCCAGCAGCGGGTGATCCGCCAGGCCCTGGCCGCCGCCCAGCTGACCACCGCACAGGTCGACGCGGTGGAGGCGCACGGCACGGGCACCCGGCTGGGCGACCCGATCGAGGCGCAGGCGCTGCTGGCGACGTACGGGCAGGGCCGTCCCGACGACAAGCCGCTGTGGCTGGGCTCGATCAAGTCCAACATCGGCCACACCCAGGCCGCAGCCGGCGTGGCGGGCATCATCAAGATGGTCATGGCCATGCGCCACGGCGAACTGCCGCGCACGCTGCACGTCGACGCGCCGTCCCTGCACGTCGACTGGTCGGCGGGTGCCGTACGGCTGCTCACCGAACGCACGCCCTGGTCGGCGTCGGACCAGCCGCGCCGGGCCGGCATCTCCTCCTTCGGGATCAGCGGCACCAACGCGCACACCATCATCGAGGAAGCCCCGTCGGCCGAAGCGTTCGCACAGGACACCGGGGCCCCGGAAGGGACGGAGGAAGGCGCGGAGAGCGCCGAGCCCGTCGCCGCGGAGGCGGTGCGCCCGGCCGCGGGCGGACCGGTGCCGTGGGTGATCTCCGGCAGGACCGAGGAGGCCCTGCGCGCACAGGCCGAACGCCTGCTGTCCCGCACGGACGCCGAAGTCCCCCCGCTCGACGTGGCGTTCTCGCTCGCCACGACGCGCACGGCCCTGGAGCACCGCGCGGTGGTCCAGGGCGAGACGCCGGCGGAACTCGCCGAGGGGCTGCGGGCCGTGGCCTCCGGCTCCCCGGCCCGGGGCGTCGCGCGCGGTCTCTCCGGCACCGGCGGGCGCGTCGGCTTCCTCTTCTCCGGTCAGGGATCGCAACGCCTGGGCATGGGGCGCGATTTGTACGCGTCCTACCCGGCGTTCGCCGCCGCGTACGACGAGGTCTGCGCGCAGCTCGATGCCGCGGTCGACGTCGACTCGGAAGAACTGCATCGCACCGGCGCCGCCCAGCCCGCGCTTTTCGCGGTCGAGGTGGCGCTGTTCCGGCTCCTGGAATCGTGGGGGATCCGGGCGGACTATGTGGCCGGTCACTCCGTCGGAGAGCTGGCCGCCGCACATGTGGCCGGGGTGCTGTCGCTCGACGACGCCGCGAAGCTGGTGTCCGCCCGCGCCCGCCTCATGCAGGCCCTGCCCGCCGGCGGGGCGATGGTCGCTGTCCAGGCGACCGAGGACGAGGTGCTGCCGCACCTCACCGACGGCGTCGGCATCGCGGCGATCAACGGCCCGCGGTCCGTCGTGGTCTCAGGAGCCGAGGACGCGGTCACCGCGATCGCGGAGGTCTTCCGGCAGCTGGGCCGCAAGTCCTCCCGGCTGAAGGTCAGCCACGCGTTCCACTCGCCGCTGATGGACCCCATGCTGGAGGAGTTCGCGGAGGTCGTCCGCGGTCTGACGTTCCACCGACCTCAGATCCCGGTGGTCTCCAACCTCACCGGCCGCCTGGCCGAGCCGTACACCCCCCAGTACTGGGTCCGGCACGTCCGCGAGGCGGTCCGCTTCGCGGACGGCGTCCGGACTCTGAACGACCTGGGCGTGACCACGTTCGTCGAGATCGGTCCCGGGGGCGTGCTGAGCGCCCTCGCCGAGGGCTGCCTGGACGGCGACGTGGTGACCGTGCCCGCCCTGCGCGCCGACCGCCCCGAGCGGGCCGCACTCGTCGCCGCCGTCTCCGAACTGCACGCGCACGGCGTCTCCCCGGACTGGCACGCCTTCTTCCCCGGCGCCCGCCGCGTCGACCTGCCCACCTACGCCTTCCAGTACGAGCGCTACTGGCTCGACGCTTTACAAGCCGCTCCCGGTGACGTCCGCGCCGCCGGCCTGGGCTCGGCCGACCACCCGCTGCTGGGCGCCGCCGTCTCCCTGGCCGGCGGCGACGAGCGGCTGCTGACCGGCCGGCTGTCCCTGCGCACGCACCCGTGGCTGAGCGACCACGCCGTGCTCGGAACCGTGCTGCTGCCGGGCACCGCGTTCGTCGAACTGGCCGTGCGCGCCGCGGACGAAGCCGGCTGCGCATTTCTGGAGGACCTCACCCTCGAAGCGCCCCTGGTGGTGCCCGAGCAGGGCGGCGTCGCGGTTCAGGTGTGGGTCGGGGCGGCAGACGGCACCGGCCGCAGGCCGCTGACCGTGCACTCGCGCCCCGAGGACGACGCCGACCTGCCGTGGGTCCGCCACGCGACCGGCTTCGTCACCGAAGGGACCGAAGAGGCCGGCGCCGCGGCCGCCGACCGTGCGTTCACGGCGTGGCCGCCGACGGGCTCCGAGCCGGTCGACCTCGACGGCTTCTACGACCGGCTGGCCGCCCTCGGCCTGGCCTACGGACCGGCGTTCCGTGGACTGCGGAGCGCCTGGCGCACGGGCGAGGAAGTCTTCGCGGAGGTCGCCCTCCCCGATGGCACGGACACCGGTTCCTTCCTCCTGCACCCGGCTCTGCTCGACGCGGCACTGCACGCGATCGGCGCGGGCGGTGCGGACGGCTCCCTCGTTGCCGAGGCGGACGGGCCGCTCCTGCCATTCGCCTGGTCCCGGGTGTCCGTGCGCGCCAAGGGCGCGTCCACCCTACGGGTCAGACTGGCACCGGCCGGTACGGACGCGGTGTCCCTGCTGGTGGCCGACGGCGCGGGCGAGCCGGTGGCGTCCGTCGAGTCGCTGACACTGCGCGCGGTGTCGGTTGAGCAGCTCCGCAAGCGCTCCGGTGACGCGATGTTCACCGTCGAGCGGGCGCCGCTGACCCTGCCCTCCGACGACGCGGACGGGACGGTGGTGGCGTACGTCCCGGACATCGCCGCACTGGCTGAGGCCGACGGGCCGTCGCAGCCGGACGTGGTCGTGGTCCCGTGCCCCGACGGCCCGGAAGGGGCGACCGAGGCCGAGCGGGTCCGTGCGGTCACCACCGACGTGCTGCGGCTGGTTCAGCGCTGGTTCGCCGAGGACCGGACGCCGCGCCTCGTGCTGATGGCGCGCTGTGACGACCTCGCGCACGCCGCCGCGGGCGGACTGGTCCGCTCGGCCCAGGCGGAGAACCCCGGCCGGATCGTGCTGCTCGAAACCGACCGCCCGGACGAGGCGGCCGCGCTCGTGCCCGGCGTCGTACTGTCCGGCGAACCCCACGTCGTCGTCCGCGAAGGGGAGGTCAGCGCACCGCGCCTGGCCCGCGCCGCCTCCCTGGCAACGGAGGACGCGGCCACCGGCCGCGCGGACGAAGCTGCCTCGGCCCTCGCCGAGGGCGCTGCCTCCCGCCTCGGCACCGTGCTGCTCACCGGCGCCGCCGGCGCGCTGGGCAAAACCCTCGCCCGTCACCTGGTGACCGGACACGGCGTGCGCCGGCTGCTGCTCGTCAGCCGCCGTGGCGCGGACGCCCCGGGCGCCGCGGACCTGACGGCAGAACTCGCGGCGCTCGGCGCCGAAGCGACGTGGGCCGCCTGCGACCTCGCCGAACGGGACGCCCTCGCCCGGCTGCTGGTCGCCACCCCGGTCGACTCCGTCGTGCACACCGCCGGCGTGCTCGACGACGGCGTGATCGCCGCGCTGACCCCGGAGCGCGTGGGCGCGGTCCTCGCGCCCAAGGCCGACGCCGTGCTCAACCTGGACGAGCTCACCGGCCCGAGCACGACGTTCGTGCTGTTCTCCTCCGCAGCGGGCGTCTTCGGCAACCCCGGCCAGGGCAACTACGCCGCGGCCAACGCCTTCCTCGACGCCTTCGCCCGGCAGCGCCACGCCCGGGGACGGCCCACGGTCTCGCTTGCGTGGGGCCTGTGGGAGCAGGAGGGCGCCATGGCCGACGCCCTCGACGAGGCGGGCAGGTCGCGGATGGCCCGCTCCGGCGTCCTGCCGCTGCCCACCGAGGACGGCCTGAGGCTGTTCGACGCGGCACTCGCCTCCAACGAGTCCGTACTCGTGCCCGTCCGCCTCGACACCGCCGCCCTGCGCAACCGGGCGGCAGAAACCGTACCGGCCCTGCTGCGTGGACTCGTCCGCGTTTCCCTACGCGGCACGGCCCAGCGCGCCGCCACCGGATCCCTGGCCGAACGCCTCGCCGGTCTGGCCGCCGACGAGCGCGACGAGGCCCTCCTGGAACTGGTCCGGGGCGAGGCCGCCGCCGTGCTCGGTCACTCCTCGCCCCGGGCCGTCCAGCCCACGTACGCCTTCCAGGACCTGGGCTTCGACTCGCTGACGGCCGTGGAGCTGCGCAACCGGCTCGCCACGGCCACCGGCCTGCGCCTGCCCGCCACCCTCGTCTTCGACCACCCCACCCCCGCCGCCCTCGCCCGGCACATCGGCACCGAGCTCCTCGGCGAGGCCCCCGCCGTCACGGCCAGGGCCGCGGCGCGGCAGACCGCGACCGCCGCCGACGAGCCGATCGCCATCGTCGGCATGAGTTGCCGCCTCCCGGGCGGGGTCCGCTCGCCGGAGGACCTGTGGCGGCTGGTCGCCTCCGGCCGGGACGGCATCTCCCGGTTCCCGGACGACCGCGGCTGGGACGTCGACGGGCTCTACGACCCCGACCCCGAGCGCCTCGGCAAGACGTACGCGCGCGACGGCGGCTTCCTGCACGAGGCGGCCGAGTTCGACGCCGGCTTCTTCGGCATCAGCCCCCGCGAGGCACTGGCGATGGACCCGCAGCAGCGGTTGCTGCTGGAGGCGTCCTGGGAGGCGTTCGAACGCGCCGGGATCGACCCGGCGACCATCCGGGGCAGCCGTACCGGCGTTTTCACCGGCCTGATGTACCACGACTACGGCCAGGGCCCGCGCCAACTGTCCGAGGGTGTCGAGGGACTGCTCACCACCGGAGGCTCCGGCAGCGTCGCCTCCGGGCGCGTGTCCTACACCTTCGGCCTGGAGGGCCCCGCCGTCACGATCGACACGGCCTGCTCCTCGTCGCTCGTCGCCCTGCACCTGGCCGTCCAGTCGCTGCGCAACGGCGAGTGCACGATGGCGCTGGCCGGCGGCGTCACGATCATGGCGGGCCCGACGGTTTTCGTGGAGTTCAGTCGGCAGCGCGGGTTGTCGCCCGACGGTCGGTGCAAGGCGTTCGCCGCCGGTGCGGACGGTACGGGCTGGGGCGAGGGCGTGGGCCTGCTGTTGGTGGAGCGGCTGTCCGACGCGGAGCGCAACGGCCACGAGGTCCTTGCGGTCGTGCGGGGCAGCGCGGTGAACCAGGACGGTGCGTCCAACGGTCTGACCGCGCCCAACGGCCCTTCGCAGCAGCGGGTGATCCGGCAGGCGCTGACGTCCGCGGGCCTCACCGCCGCCGACGTGGACGCGGTGGAGGCGCACGGTACGGGAACGAGGCTGGGTGACCCGATCGAGGCGCAGGCGTTGCTCGCCACGTACGGCCAGGAGCGGCCCGCAGGACAGCCCCTGTGGCTGGGCTCCCTGAAGTCCAACATCGGTCATACACAGGCTGCCGCGGGTGTCGCCGGTGTGATCAAGATGGTCATGGCCATGCGCCACGGAGTGCTCCCGCAGACCTTGCACGTCGACGAACCCACACCGCACGTGGACTGGTCGGCCGGTGACGTGCGGCTGCTGACCGAGGCCGTCGCATGGCCCGAGTCGGACCGCCCGCGCCGTGCTGCCGTCTCGTCCTTCGGCGTCAGCGGCACCAACGCCCACACGATCATCGAGCAGGCCCCCGCGACCGAGGAACCGCCCCTGACGTCCGATTCCGGCGCGGCCGTTCCCTGGGTGCTCTCCGGCAGGACCGAAGCCGCGCTGCAGGCGCAGGCCGCCAGCCTCGCGTCCTTCCTGGACGACCACGACCACGACAACGACAGGGACAGGGACGACGTCGGCGAGGCGGCCTTGGCGGCCGACGTGGCGTACTCGCTGGCCACGACCAGGGCGGCCTTCGAACACCGCGCCGTGGTGGTCGGACAGACCCTCCAGGAGCTCCGGCAGGGACTGGACGGTGTCGCCGGCGGCGCCACGCCGCCCGGCGTGGTGACCGGCACCGCACACACCGGCGGCAAGACCGTCTTCGTCTTCCCCGGGCAGGGGTCGCAGTGGGTGGGCATGGCCGCCGAACTGCTGGAGACCTCACCGGTCTTCCGCGACCGGATCGACGCCTGCGAGCGCGCCCTCGCGCCGCACGTGGACTGGTCGCTGGCCGCGGTGCTGCGCGGCACGTCCGAGGTCGAGCAGGACCGGGTCGACGTGCTGCAGCCCGTGCTGTGGGCGATGACGGTCGCCCTCGCCGAGGTGTGGCGCTCCTTCGGAGTGACCCCCGACGCGGTCGTGGGGCACTCCCAGGGCGAGGTCTCCGCGGCGGTGATCGCCGGAGCAATCTCCCTGGAGGACGGAGCGCGCGTCGTGGTGCGGCGCAGCCTTGCGGTCCGCGAACTCCAGGGCCGCGGCGCCATGGCCTCGGTGACGCTCCCGGACGAGAAGGCGCGGGAACTGGTCGGCCGGTGGACCGGCCGCCTCGGCATCGCCGCCGTGAACGGGCCCGCCACCGTTGTGGTCTCCGGAGACACCGACGCCCTCGACGAATTCCTCGCTCACTGCCAACAGGAGGCCATCCAGGCCCGCAGGGTTGCCGTCGACTACGCCGCGCACTCGCCGCAGATCGAACGCGTCCAAGCGCAGGCGCGCGAGGGGTTCGCCGGCATCAGCCCGCTCCCCGGCTCCGTGCCCTTCTACTCCACGGTGACGGGCGGGAAGCTGGCCGCGGACGAGCTGGGCTCCGGCTACTGGTACCGCAACATGCGGCAGACGGTGCGGTTCCACGACGCGATCCGGGCCGCTCTGGCCGACGGGCACGACGTGTTCGTCGAAGTGAGCCCGCACCCCGTCCAGTTGGCGGGCATCCAGGACGCCATCGAGGCCGCCGACGCGGACGCCGCGGTCGTACCGACGCTGCGCCGCCGCGACGGCGGACGGAAGCGGCTGATGCTGGCCCTGGCCCAGGCCCTTGCGCACGGCGTCGCCCTCGACTGGGACGCCGTCCTGCCGGGCGCGCGCCGCGTCGATCTCCCGACCTACGCGTTCCAGCACGAGCGGTACTGGCTGGAGGCCGGCGCTCCGGCCGGTGACGTACGAGCGGCCGGGCTGGCCGCCGCCGACCACCCGTTCCTGGGCGCGGCGGTGGAGTTGCCGGACGGCGGCGGCCACCTGCTCACCGGGCTGCTGTCCCTGCAAGCCCAGCCCTGGCTGGCCGACCACGCGGTGCTGGGCACGGTGCTGCTGCCGGGCACGGCCTTCGTGGAACTGGCCGCCCACGCCGCGGCCGAGGCCGGCTGCGACCTGGTCGAGGAGCTCACCCTGCAGGCACCGCTGGTGCTGTCCGAGCACGGCGGAGTCGCGCTCCAGGTGCTCGTGGGCGCCCAGGACGACTCCGGCCGCCGCCCGTTGAGCGTGCACTCGCGAGCCGGGGACGACGGTCCGTGGATCCGCAACGCCACCGGCGTCCTCGCCGCCGGCGGCGCTCCCTCCGGCACCGACCTGAGCAACTGGCCCCCGGCGGACGCCCAGCCGGTGGACCTGGACGGGTTCTACGACCGGCTGGCGGACCTCGGCCTGAGCTACGGCCCGCTCTTTCAGGGGCTGCGTGCCGCCTGGCGCGGCCACGACGCGGTCTACGCCGAACTCGCCGTCCCCGACGAGGCGCAGACGGACGCGTTCGGCGTGCACCCGGCCCTGCTCGACTCCGCGCTGCACGCGCTGGGCGCGGGCGGCCTCGTACCGGCTGCCGACGGGCCCCTGCTGCCCTTCGCGTGGTCCCGCGTCACGGTGCACGGAACCGGAGCGGCCGGCCTGCGGGTCCGGCTCTCCCCGGTCGGCGGGGATGCGGTACGGCTGGAGGCCGCCGACGGCACGGGCCGTCCCGTCGTGTCGGTGGAGTCGCTGACGCTGCGCCCGGTGTCGGTCGAGCAACTGCGCACGAGCTCCCGGGACTCCCTGTTCACCGTGCGGTGGACACCGGTCCCCGCACCGGCCGACGCGAACGCCCCGGTCGTACGGGCCTACGACGACATCGCCGGTCTCTTCGCCGCACCCGGGACGGAGACCGGGACGCAGGCGGACGCGGACGCCGTCGTCGTCCCCTGCCCGGCCGGGCAGGGGACCGACGCCGAACGGGTCCGGGACGTCCTCGCCGAGGTGCTCCGGCTGGTCCAGTGGTGGTTGGCCGAGGACCGGGCCGCCCGCCTGGTGCTGGTGACCCGGGGCGCGGTCGCCGCAGGCGACGCGCCGGCACCGGGCGACCCGGTGCAGGCGGCCGTGTGGGGCCTGGTCCGGTCGGCACAGTCGGAGAACCCGGACCGCATCGTCCTCCTCGACACCGAAGAGAACGCCGACGTAGAGCAGGTCGCGGCGACGGCCGTCCCCCGGCTCGTCGTATCCGAGGAGCCGCAGGCGGCACTGCGCGGCGACGCGCTCCTGCTGCCCCGGCTCGTCAGGGCCGCCGCCGACGCCCCGCGGGCCACCCCGGACTTCGGGAGCGGCAGGGTGCTCCTGACCGGCGCGTCCGGTGCCCTGGGCGGACTCGTCGCCCGGCACCTGGTCGCCGAACACGGGGTGCGCAGCCTGCTGTTGATGAGCCGGCGCGGCGCGGACGCCGAGGGTGCGGCGGAGCTCCAGGAGGAACTGACCGCCGCGGGTGCCGAAGTGCTCTGGGCCGCCTGCGACGTGGCCGACCGGGACGCTCTCGCCGAGGTGCTGTCCGGCACGCCGGTGGCGGCCGTGGTGCACACGGCCGGCGTCCTCGACGACGGCGTGATCGGTTCGCTCACGCCGGAGCGCATGGAGACGGTGCTGCGTCCCAAGGTCGACGCGGTGCTGAACCTGCACGAGCTGGCGGGCGACGTGTCGGCGTTCGTGCTCTTCTCCTCGCTCGCGGGCACGCTCGGCACCCCCGGCCAGGCCAACTACGCCGCGGCCAACGCCTTCCTGGACGCCTTCGCCCGGCGCCGCCGGGCCCAGGGCCTGCCCGCGGTGTCGCTGCCATGGGGCCTGTGGCAGCGCACCGGCACCATGACCGAGGACCTCGGCGGCGCCGACCGGACCCGGCTCGCCCGCGGCGGCGTGCTGCCGCTGTCCGACGAGGACGGCCTGGAACTCCTCGACGCCGCGCTCGCGCTGCAGGAGCCCCTGGTGGTGGCGGCACGGCTGGACCTCGCCGCCCTGCGGAACGCGACCGCCCCGGTGCCGCCGTTGCTCAGGGCGCTCGTCGGCGGCCGGCCGCGGCGCACGGACCGGACGGCTGCGGTACCGCTGGCGCAGCGGATCGCGGGCCTGCCCGAGAGCGAGCGCGAAGAGGCCGTGCTGGACCTCGTCCGGTCGGAGGTCGCCGCCGTCCTCGGACACAGCTCGGCCAAGACCGTCCAGCCCGACCAGGCCTTCGGCGACCTGGGCTTCGACTCGCTGACCGCGGTGGAGCTCCGCAACCGGATGAACCAGGCCACGGGCCTGCGGCTGCCCGCGACGCTGGTCTTCGACCACCCGACGCCCGCGGTCCTCGCGCAGCGGGTGCTGAAAGACCTCCCCGGTGGTACGGCCGGGACGGCGCCGGTCTTCGACGAGCTCGACCGCCTCGGTGCCGCCCTCGACGGTGCCGGAGCGGACGGCATCGACAACATCACCCGAACCAGGATCAACATGCGTCTCCAGGCACTGCTCGCCCGCTGGAACGGGAACGAGCCGGCCGATCCGGGAGGCGCCGGCGGAGCCGAGGACGAAGACGACCTCAGCTCGGCGAGCGACGAGGAGCTGTACGAACTCCTCGACGACGAACTCGGCATCTCCTGAACTGCGCAGCCAAAAGGGGCGGGCGACACCGATGATGAACGAAGACAAGCTCCGGGACTACCTCAAGCGGACCACCACCGACCTGCGCCAGGCCCGGCGGCGCGTGCGCGAGCTGGAGGCCCGCGACCAGGAGCCGATCGCCATTGTCGGTATGAGCTGCCGGTTCCCCGGCGGCGTCAGGTCCCCCGAGGAGCTGTGGCGGCTGCTGGCCGAGGGCGAAGACGCCATCTCGCAGTTCCCCGAGGACCGCGGCTGGGACGTCGACGCGCTCTACGACCCCGACCCCGAGCAGCCCGGCAAGGTCTACACCCGGCAGGGCGGCTTCCTGCACGACGCGGCGGACTTCGACGCCGAATTCTTCGGGATTTCGCCGCGCGAGGCGCTGGCCATGGACCCGCAGCAGCGGCTGCTGCTGGAGACCGCGTGGGAGGCCTTCGAGCACGCGGGCATCGACCCCGCCGGCCTCAAGGGCAGCCGCACCGGCGTCTTCGCCGGCCTGATGTACCACGACTACGGCTTCACGCCCGGCGTCCTCCCCGAAGGGGTCGAGGGGCTGATGAGCACCGGCAACTCCGGCAGCGTCGCCTCCGGGCGCATCGCCTACACCTTCGGTTTCGAGGGCCCCGCGGTCACCGTCGACACCGCCTGCTCGTCCTCGCTCGTCGCCCTGCACCTCGCCGTGCAGGCGCTGCGCACCGGCGAGTGCTCCATGGCGCTCGCCGGCGGCGTGACGGTCATGGCGGGCCCGAGCGCCTTCGTCGAGTTCAGCCGCCAGCGCGGACTCGCCCCCGACGGCCGCTGTAAGTCCTTCGCGGCGGCGGCGGACGGCGCGTCCTGGTCCGAAGGCACCGGCCTGCTTCTCGTGGAGCGGCTGCGGGACGCCCGCCGACTCGGCCACAAGGTGCTCGCGGTCGTCCGGAGCAGCGCCGTCAACCAGGACGGCGCGTCCAACGGCCTGACCGCGCCGAACGGCCCCTCGCAGCAGCGGGTGATCCTCGAAGCGCTGGCCGGCGCCCGGCTGTCCGCCGAGGAGGTCGACGCCGTCGAAGCACACGGCACGGGCACCAGCCTCGGCGACCCGATCGAGGCGCAGGCGCTGCTGGCGACCTATGGACAAGAGCGCGAACGGCCGCTGCTGCTCGGCTCGCTGAAGTCCAACATCGGCCACACGCAGGCCGCGGCGGGTGTCGCCGGTGTGATCAAGATGGCGCTGGCGATGCAGCACGGCGTGCTGCCGAAGACCCTCCACGTGGACCGGCCGACCCCGCAGGTCGACTGGTCCGTCGGCTCGGTCGACCTGCTGACGGAGGCGATCGCCTGGCCGGAGACGGACCACCCCCGCCGGGCCGGGATCTCGTCGTTCGGGATCAGCGGCACCAATGCGCACATCATCCTCGAGCAGGCGCCCGAACCGGAGCCGGAGGACCCGGCCGACGACACGACCGAAGGCGAGGGCGTGGCCGAGGAACTGCTGCGGGCCCGGACCACGGTGGTGCCGTGGGTACTCTCCGCGAAGACCGGGGAGGCGCTGCGAGAGCAGGCACAACGACTGCTGTCGTCCGTGGACCTCGCGGCCGCGTCACCGGCCGACGTGGGCTTCTCGCTGGCGGCCACCCGCTCGGCGCTGGAGCACCGGGCGGCGGTCGTCGGCGCCGACGGGGAAGAGCTGCGCGCGATCCTGACCGCCCTCGCGGCGGGCGAGCCCGCGGCACAGGTGGTGACGGGGCGCGCCGGGGCCGACCGGGGCAAGGTCGGGTTCTTGTTCTCGGGTCAGGGTTCGCAGCGGATCGGCATGGGGCGTGAGTTGTACGAGGCGTACCCCGTGTTCGCTGCGGCCTATGACGAGGTGTTGGCGCTCCTGGACGCCCTGGTCGACGTCGATGCGGAAACGCTTCATCAGACGGGTTCGACGCAGCCGGCGTTGTTCGCTGTTGAGGTGGCGCTGTTCCGGCTGTTGGAGTCGTGGGGCATCCGGCCTGATTTCGTGGCGGGTCATTCGGTGGGTGAGATTGCGGCTGCTCATGTGGCCGGGGTGTTGTCGCTCGGGGATGCGGCGGGGCTGGTGTCGGCGCGTGCGGCGTTGATGCAGGCGTTGCCCGCTGGTGGGGCGATGGTGGCGGTGCAGGCGGCCGAGGACGAGGTGCTGCCGTGCCTGACCGACGAGGTCGGCATCGCGGCGATCAACGGCCCTCAGTCGGTTGTGGTTTCGGGCGCTGAGGACGCGGTTGTGGCCATGGGTGAGGTCTTCCGGGAGCAGGGTCGTAAGACGTCCCGCCTGAAGGTGAGCCATGCGTTCCATTCGCCGTTGATGGATCCGATGCTGGAGGAGTTCGCGGAGGTCGTCCGCGGTCTGACGTTCGGTGAGCCGCGGATTCCTGTGGTCTCCAATCTCACGGGCCGCCTGGCCGAGCCGTACACCCCCGAGTACTGGGTGCGGCACGTCCGTGAGGCGGTCCGTTTCGCCGACGGTGTCCGGACGCTGTACGAGCTGGGCGTGACCACGTTCGTGGAGATCGGCCCGGGCGGCGTGCTGAGCGCCCTCGTCCAGGGCTGCCTCGACGACGCGGACATCGTCACCGTTCCCGCCCTGCGTACCGACCGCCCCGAACCCCAGGCGCTCACGCTCGCCGTCGGGCAGTTGCACACGCACGGCCTCTCCCCGGACTGGCAGGCGCTGTTCCCCGGCGCCCGGCGTGTCGACCTGCCCACGTACGCCTTCCAGCGCGAGCGCTACTGGCTCGAAGGCACGGCCGCGCTCGACGTCTCCTCGGCGGGCCTGGACTCCTCCGGCCACGCCCTGCTCGGCGCGGTGGTGGAGACCGCCGGGGCGCAGGACGTGCTGTTCACCGGCCGGCTGTCCCCGGCCGACCTGCCCTGGATCGCGGAACACACGGTCGGTGGCGTGCCGGTGTTCCCGGTCGCCGCGTTCGTGGAGCTCGCCCTGTCCGCAGGACGGCAGGCCGGGTTCCCGTACCTGGAACAGCTGGACGTGGACGCCCCGCTGGTTCTGGCCGAACAGGGCGCCGTCCGCATCCAGGTGCAGATCGGTGCGGACGACGACCCTGACCGGCGCTCGGTGCGCGTCTTCAGCCGGCCGGCGGCGGGCAGCTCCGTCGACCCGTGGGTCCGCCACGTCACCGGAGAGCTCACCCGGAACGCTCCGGCGCCAGCGTTCGACCAGACGATCTGGCCGCCGACGGGTGCCGAACCCGTGGACGTCGAGGGCCGTCCTGGTCTGCGCGCCGCCTGGCGCGCCGGGGACGAGTTGTACGCCGAGGCCGAACTGCCGGCCACGGAGCGGGACCGGGCGGACCGCTACGCCCTGCACCCCGTCCTGCTGGACGCCGCCCTCGGCATGGCGGCGTCGGACCGCGCCGCAGACCCCGGCGAGGTGCTCATGCCCCACGCCTGGAGCGGCATGTCCGTGCACACTCCGGGGCCCGGGGCCGTACGCATCCGCATCCGGCCCGCCGGTGACGACGCGGTGGCGATCGAACTGTCCGACGCCGACGGCTCTCCCGTCGCCTCGGTCGCGTCCGTCCGGACGCGGACGATGACTGCGCAGCAGGTACTGGCCTCGCGCGTGGCGCACCAGGACTGGATGTTCGAGGTCGACTGGCTCGAGCACACCGCGGCCTCCGCTCCCACCACCGCTTCCGAAGCCGACTGGGCGGTCCTCGGCGACGAGGGTGTTCACTCCGACATCGACGCGCTCCGCAAGGCGGTCGACGGCGGTGCGGCCAGGCCCGCCCACGTCCTCCTGCCGTGCGCCCCGAGGGAAGGCGATGCTGCCGCGGCGACGCGCGGGGCGCTGGCCGGTGTGCTGTCGGTCGTCCAGGAGTGGGTCGCCGACGAGCGGTTCTCCGACGCGCGGCTCGTGGTGATGACGCGCGGAGCCGTCGAGCTGGACGGCACGGCTTTGGACCTCGCGCACGTCGCGGTCTCCGGTCTGGTGAAGTCGGCCCAGACCGAGCACCCGGACCGGCTCCTGCTCGTCGACGTGGACGACTCGGTCACGAACGGCGGCACGGTCACTGACGGCGGCATCGACCCGGCGCTGGCCGCGGCGCTCGCCGCTCTGGACGAGCCTCAGGCCGCGATCCGCGACGGAAAGCTGTACGTGCCGCGCCTCGCCCGGATCACCCCGCCCGAGGAGTCGACCGGTCACGCGTGGGACCCCGAGGGGACCGTGCTGCTCACCGGCGCGACCGGTGGCCTCGGACGGTCGCTCGCGCGGCACCTCGTCGCCGAACGCGGCGCACGGAGGCTGCTGCTGGCCAGTCGGCGGGGCCCCGCGGCCGAAGGCATCGGCGAACTCGTCGCCGCCCTCTCCGAGCTGGGCGCGCACGTCGATGTGGCCGCCTGTGACATCGCGGACCGGGACGCCCTCGCCGAACTGCTGGCCTCCGTCCCGGCCGAGCACCCGCTCGTGGCCGTGGTGCACGCGGCGGCGGCCCTGGACGACGGCGTGATCACCGCCCTGACCCCGGGGCGCCTGGACACCGTGCTGCGGCCGAAGGCCGACGGGGCGCTGCACCTGCACGAGCTGACCCGGGACCTGAACCTCTCCGCGTTCGTGCTCTTCTCCTCCCTGGCCGGAGTTCTGGGCAGCGCCGGCGCGGCGAGCTACGCCGCCGCGAACGCCTTCCTGGACGGGCTGGCGCGGCAGCGCCGGGCCGCGGGCCTGCCCGGCACCTCGCTGGCGTGGGGCCTGTGGACGGACAACGGCGGCATGGGCGACCGGATCACCGACGCCGACCGCAACCGGATGGGGCGGGCCGGAGTCGTGCCGTTCACCCCGGCGGAGGGGCTGGCCCTGTTCGACGCCGCCCTCACCGTGGACCGGCCGGTGATCGTGCCGGTCCGGCTGGACGTTCCAGGACTGCGCGCGATGGCCCGCGCGGGCATGCTGCCCGCCGTCCTCCGCGGCCTCGTCGGCGACACGGGCGCCGCGGCCGGTGAGGTCACGGCCGCGGGGACCCCCGCCCTGGCCCGCCGCCTCGCCGGGATACCGGAGGCCGACCAGGAGAAGATCCTGCTGGACCTGGTGCGCCATCAGGCGGCAGCCGCCCTCGGCCACGCCACCGCTGCCCGCATCGAGCCCACCACGGCCTTCCGGGACATCGGCTTCGACTCCCTGACCGCCGTGGAACTGCGCAACCGGCTCAAGGCCGCGACCGGGCTCCGGCTCAAGCCCACCCTGGTCTTCGACCACCCCAACCCCGTCGCGATCGCCCGGCTCCTCCACAAGGACCTGGTGCTCGACCTCACCGCCGAGGCCCCGCCCGTGCTCGGCGAACTGGACCGGCTGGAGGCGCAGCTCGCCGCGCTCGCCCCAAAGGACGCGGTGCGGGACAAGGTCACCGCCCGGCTCAAGGCACTGCTCTGGAAGTGGACCGACACCCACCAGGACGCCGCGGCGAACACCGCCGACGCCGGCCACGGCACCGACCGCGACTTCGACCTCGACGTCGACCGGATCGACGCCGCCACCGACGACGAGATGTTCGACCTCATCGACCAAGAGCTCGGGTCCCACTGACTCATCTCACGCACTGCTACCGAGGACGTAAAACATGTCGAACGACGACAAGCTCAGGGATTACCTCAAGCGCGTGATGGTGGACCTGAGTCAGACCCGCAGGCAGCTGGGTGAGTTGGAGGCGAAGGACACCGAGCCCATCGCCATCGTCGGGATGGCCTGCCGCTACCCGGGCGGGGTCGGCTCGCCCGAGGACCTGTGGCAACTGGTCGCCTCGGGCGGCGACGGCGTGTCCGAGTTCCCCACCGACCGCGGCTGGGACCTGGACACGATCTACGACCCCGAGCCCGGGCGGACGGGCCGCACGTACGTGCGCGAAGGCGGCTTCCTCTACGACGCCGGCGAGTTCGACCCCGCGTTCTTCGGGATCTCCCCCCGCGAGGCCCTGGTCATGGACCCGCAGCAGCGGCTGCTCCTGCAGACCTCCTGGGAGGCCCTCGAACGCGCGGGCATCGACCCCGACACCGCACGCGGCACCCGGGCCGGCGTGTTCGTCGGCACCAACGGCCAGGACCACGCCTACCTTCAGCGGCAGGGCGACAGCGACAGCGAGGCCCACCTCGTCACCGCGAACACCGCCGCCGTGGTGTCCGGCCGCATCTCCTACGCCCTCGGCCTCGAAGGCCCGGCGGTCACCGTCGACACGGCCTGCTCGTCCTCGCTGGTAGCGCTCCACCTGGCCGCCCAGGCGCTGCGCCGCGGCGAGTGCTCGCTCGCCCTGGCGGGCGGCGTGACCGTGATGGCCACGCCGAACACCTTCATCGCGTTCAGTGCGCAGCGCGGCCTGTCGCCCGACGGCCGCTGCCGCGCGTTCTCCTCGACCGCCGACGGCACGGGCATGTCCGAAGGCGTCGGCGTGCTCCTGCTGGAGCGGTTGTCCGACGCCCGCCGGCTCGGCCACGACGTGCTCGCCGTCATCCGCGGCAGCGCCGTCAACCAGGACGGCGCCTCCAACGGCCTCACGGCCCCGAACGGCCCGTCGCAAGAGCGCGTGATCCGGCAGGCGCTGGAGAACGCACGCCTGACCGCCTCCCAGGTCGACGCGGTCGAGGCGCACGGCACGGCCACCACCCTCGGCGACCCGATCGAGGCGGAGGCACTGCTCGCCACGTACGGCCGGGAGCACTCGGACGACCGGCCCCTGTGGCTGGGATCCATCAAGTCCAACATCGGTCACACGCAGGCCGCCGCGGGTGTCGCCGGTGTGATCAAGATGGTGATGGCCATCCGCAACGGCGTCCTGCCGCAGACGCTGAACGTGGACGAGCCGACCGCTCAGGTCGACTGGTCGGCGGGCGGCGTCAAGCTGCTGACCGAGGGCGTCGCATGGCCCGAGTCGGACCACCCCCGCCGGGCCGCCGTCTCGTCCTTCGGCGTCAGCGGCACCAACGCGCACACGATCATCGAGCAGGCCCCGGCCCTCGACCGGGAGCCCGCCGCCGAGCCGGTCGGGGCCCCGGCCGCCGGCGCGCTGCCGTGGGTGCTCTCGGCGAAGAGCGACGCGGCGCTGCGCGCCCAGGCGGAGCGCCTGCTCTCCTTCCTGGAGGACAGCCGGAGCGGCGGGACCGGCCCCGGCCGCTCGCCCGCCGACATCGGCTTCTCCCTCGCCACGACGCGCACCGCCTGGGACCGCCGGGCGGCCGTCGTCGGCGAGAGCCTGGAGGAACTCACCGAAGGCGTAAGGGCACTGGCCTCCGGCACCCCGTCCGCTGCCGTCGTCCGCAACGCGGCCCGCCACGGCGACAAGACCGGGTTCCTGTTCTCCGGGCAGGGTTCACAGCGGTTGGGGATGGGGCGCGAACTCTACGACGCCTTCCCGGTGTTCGCCGCGGCCTACGACGAGATCCGCGCCCACCTCGACGTCACCCTCGACGCGGACGCGGAGCAGCTCAACCAGACGGGATGCACCCAGCCGGCGTTGTTCGCTGTTGAGGTGGCGCTGTTTCGGCTGTTGGAGTCGTGGGGTGTCCGGCCGGATTATGTGGCGGGTCATTCGGTGGGTGAGATTGCGGCTGCTCATGTGGCCGGGGTGTTGTCGCTCGGGGATGCGGCGGGGCTGGTGTCGGCGCGTGCGGCGTTGATGCAGGCGTTGCCCGCTGGTGGGGCGATGGTGGCGGTGCAGGCGGCCGAGGACGAGGTGCTGCCGTACCTGACCGACGAGGTCGGCATCGCGGCGATCAACGGCCCTCAGTCGGTTGTGGTTTCGGGCGCTGAGGACGCGGTTGTGGCCATGGGTGAGGTCTTCCGGGAGCAGGGTCGTAAGACGTCCCGGTTGAAGGTGAGCCATGCGTTCCATTCGCCGTTGATGGATCCGATGTTGGAGGAGTTCGCGCAGGTCGTTGGAGGTCTGGCCTTCAACGAGCCGCGGATTCCGGTCGTTTCGAACCTCACGGGCCGCCTGGCCGAGCCGTACACGCCCGAGTACTGGGTGCGGCACGTCCGTGAGGCAGTCCGTTTCGCCGACGGTGTCCGGACGCTGCACGAGCTGGGCGTGACCACGTTCGTGGAGATCGGTCCCGGCGGTGTCCTGAGCGCCCTCGTCCAGGGCTGCTTCGACGACGCGGACATCGTCACCGTTCCCGCCCTGCGCGCCGACCGCCCCGAGCCGTACGCCCTCGTCACCGCCGTCGGGCAGCTGCACACCTATGGCAGCTCGCCCGACTGGCAGGCCCTCTTCCCGGGCGCCCGCCGCGTCGACCTGCCCACCTACGCCTTCCAGCAGCAGCGCTACTGGCTGGAGGCCCCCGAGGCCGAGACGGCCTCCGTCGACGCGGTCGACGCCGAGTTCTGGGCGAGCGTCGAGCGCGAGGACGCTCAGTCCCTCGCCGCCACGCTGGGGCTGAACCCCGAGGAACTGGACGTCGTGGTCCCGAAGTTGTCCGCTTGGCGGCGCCGGCGGCGCGAGCAGTCCGTCGTGGACGGTTGGCGCTACCAGCTGGCCTGGCAGCCGCTGAACGGCCTGTCCGACGGCGACCTCTCGGGCAGCACATGGCTGTTCGCCGCGTCCGAGGGCGACGAGTGGGCCGGGACGGTCCGCACGGCACTCGCCGGACGCGGCGCGCACCTGATCCCGCTGACGGTTGGCGCCGACGCCGACCGCGCGTCCCTGACCGGGGAGCTGACCCGGGCCGCAGCCGAAGCCGGATCGCTCGACGGCGTCCTGTCGCTGCTCGCGACCGACGAGACCGCCTCGCCCGAACACCCCGCGCTTTCCCAGGGTCTCGCGCAGACCGTGGCTCTGGCCCAGGCGCTGGGTGACGCGGGCGTCGACGTCCCGCTGTGGTGCGCCACCCGCGGCGCAGCCGCCACCGGCCGCTCCGACGACGCACCGCTCAGCGCGGTGCAGAACCAGGTGTGGGGCCTCGGCCGCGCCCTGGCCCTGGAGCACGCCCGGCGCTGGGGCGGCCTGATCGACCTGCCCGCGGCCGTCGACGAGCGCGCCGCCGGCCGTATCGCCGCCGTACTGAGCCAGGGAGCCGACGCTGCGGATGTCCAGGAGGACCAGGTCGCCGTCCGCGCCACCGGCGTGTTCACCGCCCGGCTCGCCCATGCCCGAAGCGGCGTCGGCCGTCCGTGGTCGCCGCGCGGCACGGTGCTGATCACCGGTGGTACGGGTGCGCTGGGCGGGCACGTCGCCCGCTGGCTCGCCGGTGCCGGAGCCGAACGCCTGGTGCTCACCAGCCGCCGCGGCGCCGACGCGCCCGGCGCGACCGCGCTCAAGGCCGAACTGGAGGAGCTGGGAGCGCGCGTCACCCTCGCCGTGTGCGACGTCGCCGACCGCGACGCGCTGGCGGCGCTGCTCGCCGAGCACACCTTCACCTCCGTCTTCCACGCCGCGGGCGTGGAACAGTTCGCCCCCTTCGACGAGCTGACGCCGGCCGACTTCACCCGCACGGTGGCGGCCAAGGCCCACGGTGCCGCACACCTGGACGAACTGCTAGGCGACGGCGAGCTGGACGCATTCGTCCTCTTCTCCTCGATCGCCGGCGTGTGGGGCAGCGGCCTGCAGACCGCCTACGCGGCCGGCAACGCCTTCCTCGACGGGCTAGCCGCCCGGCGCAGGGCCCGGGGTCTGACCGCCACCGCGATCGCCTGGGGTCCCTGGGCCGACGGCGGCATGGTCACCGACGCCGACGAAGCGCACCTGCGCCGCCGCGGTGTCGTCACCCTGCCCGCCGCACTCGCCGTGACCGCGGTCCAGCGAGCCCTGGACTGCGACGACACCGCGGTCGTCGTGGCCGACATCGACTGGGAACGGTTCATCGGACCGTTCACCTTCGGCCGCCCGAGCGCCCTGCTGTCCGAGCTGCCCGAAGTGCGCCGCGCCGGCGCCGTCACACCGGCCGTCACCGCGGCGCCGGCCGACGCCGGCACCGGCGCCGCGCCCTTGGCGGCCCGGCTCGCCAAACTGCCGGAGGCCGAGCGCAGGCAGACCCTGATCGACCTGGTCCGCGCGCACGTCGCGGCCGTCCTGGGCCACTCCTCGGCGGCGGAGGTCGAGCCCGACCGGGCCTTCAAGGACCTCGGCTTCGACTCCCTGACCGCCGTCGAACTCCGGAACAAGGTCAACGCGGCGACCGGCCTCGCGCTGCCGCCCACGCTGGTCTTCGACTACCCCAACGCCACGGCGCTCGCCCGCTTCCTGCAGAGCGAGCTGCTCGGATCGCAGGCCGTCGTGGCGCAGGAGCAGCACGCGGCCGCCGACGACGAGCCCATCGCCATCGTGGCGATGAGCTGCCACCTGCCCGGCGGCGTCGACTCGCCCGAGGCGCTGTGGGACCTGGTCACGTCCGGCGGCGACGCCATCTCCGAGTTTCCGTCGAACCGCGGCTGGGACGTCGAGGCCCTCTACGACCCCGACCCCGATCGCCCCGGCAAGACGTACGCGCGCGACGGCGGATTCCTTTGTGGCGCCACCGACTTCGACGCCGGCTTCTTCGGGATCTCTCCGCGTGAGGCGCTGGCCATGGACCCGCAGCAGCGCCTCATGCTGGAGACCTCGTGGGAGGCCTTCGAGCGGGCCGGGATCGCCCCCGCGCAGCTGCGCGGCAGCCGGACCGGCGTCTTCGTCGGCATGGCCTACCAGGGCTACGGAGCCGATGTGCGCCGCACGCCGGAAGGCGTGGAAGGACACCGGCTCGTCGGCGGCGCGTCCAGCGTCGTCTCCGGCCGGGTGGCCTACACCTTCGGACTCGAAGGGCCCGCCGTCACGATCGACACGGCCTGCTCGTCGTCCCTGGTCGCCCTGCATCTGGCCATGCAGTCGCTGCGCAACGGCGAGTGCACGATGGCGCTGGCGGGCGGCGTCACCGTCATGGCCGGCCCGAGCGTCTTCGTGGAGTTCAGCCGCCAGCGCGGCCTGTCGCCCGACGGCCGCTGCAGGGCGTTCGGCGCGGACGCGGACGGCACCGGCTGGGCCGAGGGCGTCGGCATGCTCCTGGTGGAGCGGCTGTCCGACGCCGTGCGCAACGGGCACCAGGTGCTGGCCGTCGTCCGCGGAAGCGCCGTGAACCAGGACGGCGCGTCCAACGGTCTGACCGCGCCGAACGGCCCCGCACAGCAGCGGGTGATCCACCAGTCGCTGGCCTCGGCCGGGCTCGCTCCGCGCGACGTGGATGCGGTGGAGGCGCACGGTACGGGGACGAGGCTGGGTGACCCGATCGAGGCGCAGGCGCTGCTCGCCACGTACGGGCAGGAGCGGCCCGCAGGACAGCCGCTGTGGCTGGGCTCGCTGAAGTCCAACATCGGTCACGCGCAGGCTGCTGCGGGTGTCGCCGGTGTGATCAAGATGGTCATGGCCATGCGCCACGGAGTGCTCCCGCAGACCTTGCACGTCGACGAACCCACGCCGCATGTGGACTGGTCGGCCGGTGACGTGCGGCTGCTGACCGAGGCCGTCGCATGGCCCGAGTCGGACCGTCCGCGCCGTGCTGCCGTCTCGTCCTTCGGCGTCAGCGGCACCAACGCCCACACCATCATCGAGCAGGCCCCCGCCACGGCGGAGCTGCCCCCTACGCCCGACTCCGGCGCGCTCGTGCCGTGGGTGCTGTCGGGCAAGGGCGAGCCGGCGCTGCGCGCTCAGGCGGCCAGGCTGGCCGGCCACCTCGACGCGAACGACGGCTGGACGGCTTCCGACATCGGCCTCTCACTGGCCTCCCGCGAGACGTTCGAGGACCGCGCGGTGCTCCTGGCGCAGGGCTCGGACAAGCTCCGGCAAGCCCTCACCGCCCTTGCCGCCGGCGAACCGGCGGCGAACGTGACGCTGGGACGCGCACGCTCCGAGGGCAAGGTCGGCTTTCTGTTCTCGGGTCAGGGTTCGCAACGGATCGGTATGGGGCGTGAGTTGTACGCGGCGTTCCCGGTCTTCGCCGATGCGTACGACGAGGTGTGTGCGCGTCTGGAGGTGTCGGTCGATGTCGACGTCGAGACCCTGGATCAGACCGGGTGTACCCAGCCCGCGCTCTTCGCGGTCGAGGTGGCGCTGTTCCGCCTCCTCGAATCGTGGGGTGTGCGGCCGGATTACGTGGCCGGTCACTCGGTCGGTGAGATCGCGGCTGCACATGTGGCCGGGGTGCTGTCGCTGGACGACGCCGTGAAGTTGGTGTCCGCGCGGGCCGCGTTGATGCAGGCGCTGCCCGCGGGTGGTGCGATGGTCGCGGTGCAGGCGACCGAGGACGAGGTGCTGCCGTACCTGACCGACGAGGTCGGTATCGCGGCGATCAACGGGCCTCGGTCCGTGGTCATTTCCGGTGCTGAGGACGCGGTTTCGGCGATTGCCCAGGTGTTCGCTGCTCAGGGCCGTAAGACGTCCCGGTTGAAGGTCAGTCACGCGTTCCATTCGCCGCTGATGGATCCGATGTTGGAGGAGTTCGGCGAGGTCGTCCGCGGTCTTGCCTTCAACGAGCCGCGGATTCCTGTGGTCTCGAATCTCACTGGTCGGCTGGCCGAGCCGTACACCCCCGAGTACTGGGTCCGGCACGTGCGCGAAGCGGTGCGTTTCGCCGACGGCATCCAGACCCTCGGCGAGCTGGGCGTGACCACCTTCGTGGAGATCGGTCCCGGCGGTGTCCTGAGCGGCATGGCGCAGGCCTGTGTGGACGACATCGTCACCATCCCCGTACTCCGAGCCGACCGCCCTGAGCAGCAGGCCCTCGTCACCGCGCTCGCCGAACTGCACGTGCACGGCGTCTCCCCGGACTGGCCCGCCTTCTTCCCGGGCGCTCACCGCGTCACCCTGCCCACCTACGCCTTTCAGCGCGAGCGCTTCTGGCTGGAGGGGGAGGGGGACCTGGCTGCTGCCGGCACCCCGACCGACGCGGCGGATTCCGGCTTCTGGGACAGCGTGGAGCGCGAGGACGCGGAGTCCCTCGCCGCGACCCTGGGCGTCAGTGCGGACGCCTCGCTGAGCGCGCTCCTGCCCCGGCTGTCCGCGTGGCGCCGTCAGCGCCGCGAGCAGTCCGTGGTCGACGGCTGGCGCTACCGCGTCACCTGGAAGCCGCTCGGCGCGCTCCCTCAGCCCGGCGCGTCCGGGACCTGGCTGCTCGTCGTGGCCGGCGAGAGCGAGTGGACCGCCTCGGTCCGCTCCGCGCTCGGCGAGCGCGGCCTGGAACTGGTGACGCTCGTCGCCGGACCCGGCACCGACCGCGGGACGCTGGCCCGCGAGCTGACCGGCGTCGGCCCGGTGACCGGCGTGTTGTGCCTGCTCGCCGAGGACGAGAACACCTCGGCCGGCCACCCCGGCCTGTCGCACGGCCTCGCCGCGACCCTCCGCCTGGTGCAGGCGCTCGGCGACGCGGGCGTCGACGTCCCGCTGTGGTGCGCCACGCGCGGCGCGGTGGCCACCGGCCGCTCCGACCGCGTGGACCGCCCGCTGCAGTCGCAGGTGTGGGGCTTCGGCCGGGCGGCGGCGCTGGAATACCCGCAGCGCTGGGGCGGACTGCTCGACCTTCCTGAGCTGCTGGACGCCCGCACCGCGGCCCGCGTGGCCGCCGTCCTCGGCCAGACGGCCGAGGACCAGGTGGCGGTCCGCGCCTCGGGCGTGTTCGGGCGCCGGCTCGTCCGGGCCGCCCGCGCCACCGGCCCCGCCCAGGGGTGGTCGCCGCGCGGCACGGTGCTGATCACCGGTGGTACGGGTGCGCTGGGCGGGTACGTCGCCCGCTGGCTCGCCGGTGCGGGTGCGGAGCACCTGGTGCTCACCAGCCGCCGCGGCCCCGCGGCGCCCGGCGCCGCGGAGCTCGTCGCGGAGTTGGAGGAGCTCGGCGCGGCCGCGACCGTCGTGGCCTGTGACGCGGCCGACCGTGACGCCCTGCGGGCGCTGCTGGCCGAGCACCCCGTCAACGCCGTCGTCCACGCCGCCGGCGTCGGCGACCACGTCATGATCGAGGACTCCGACCCGGCCGGGTTCGCCGACACGCTGGCGGCCAAGGCCGCAGGTGCCACCCACCTGGACGAACTGCTGGCCGGTCAGGAACTCGACGCGTTCGTCATGTTCTCCTCGGGCGCCGGCATCTGGGGCGGCGCCGGCCAGGGCGCCTACTCGGCGGCCAACGCCTACCTGGACGCCCTCGCCGAGCATCGGCGGGCACACGGGCGCACCGCGCTCGCCGTCTCCTGGGGCGGCTGGGCCGAGGGCGGCATGGCCGGTGTCGGCGACGGAGAGGAGATGCTGCGCCGCCGCGGCCTGCCCCCCATGCGTCCCGCCCTCGCGATCTCCGCGCTCCAGCAGGCGCTGGCCGACGGCGAGACCGCCCTCACCGTCGCGGAGTTCGACTGGGAGCGGTTCATCGGCCCGTTCACCGTCCCCCGCCCCAGCGCCCTGTTCTCCGACGTGCCCGAGGCGGGCCGCGCCCTGGAGGCGCCGGCCCCCGGCGGCGCCGAAGCCGGCAACGCGCTCGCCGCGAGGCTGACCGGGCTGCCGGCGGCCGAGCAGGACCGCACGCTGGTGGACCTCGTCCGCACGCACGCGGCCGCCGTGCTCGGCCACGACGGCACCGCGGCGGTGGAGCCCGGCCGCGCTTTCAACGACCTCGGCTTCGACTCGCTCACCGCCGTCGAGCTGCGCAACAAGCTCACGGCCGAAACCGGCCTGAAGCTGCCCACCACGCTGGTCTTCGACTACCCCAACGCCACGGCCCTGGCCCGCTTCCTGCGCGCCGAACTGCTCGGTTCGCAGGGCGCCGCGCAGCAGGAGCAGCGCACGGCCGCCGTGAGCGACGAACCCATCGCGATCGTGGCCATGAGCTGCCGCCTCCCCGGCGGCGTCGGCTCGCCCGAGGACCTGTGGCAGCTCGTGACGTCCGGCGGCGACGTGATCTCCGGCTTCCCCGAGGACCGGGGCTGGGACGTCGAGGACCTCTACGACCCCGACCCGGGCACCCCGGGCAAGACGTACGCGCGCGACGGCGGCTTCCTCTACGACGCGGGCGACTTCGACGCCGCACTGTTCGGGATCTCGCCGCGCGAGGCGCTCGCGATGGACCCGCAGCAACGCCTGCTGCTGGAGGCCTCGTGGGAGGCGTTCGAGCGGGCCGGCATCGACCCGGCCTCCCTGAAGGGCAGCCGCACCGGCGTGTTCGTCGGCATGTCCTACCAGGGCTACGGTGCCGGCCTCCCGCAGGTCCCGGAAGGCGTCGAGGGCCACCTGCTCACCGGCAGCGCCGCGAGCGTCGTCTCCGGGCGCGTGGCCTACTCGTTCGGACTGGAGGGCCCGGCCGTCACCGTCGACACGGCGTGCTCGTCGTCGCTGGTCGCCCTGCACCTGGCCATGCAGTCGCTGCGCAACGGCGAGAGCACGATGGCCGTCGCCGGCGGTGTGAACGTCATGGCCGTACCGGCTGCGTTCGTGGAGTTCAGCCGTCAGCGCGGGCTGGCCCCTGACGGACGGTGCAAGGCGTTCGGTGCCGGCGCCGACGGCACCGGCTGGGCGGAGGGCGTGGGCGTGGTGCTCGTGGAGCGCCTCAGCGACGCCGTGCGCAACGGCCACGAGATCCTCGCGGTCGTGCGGGGCAGTGCGGTCAACCAGGACGGCGCGTCCAACGGTCTGACCGCCCCGAACGGCCCGGCGCAGCAGCGGGTCATCCGGCAGGCCCTGGCCTCCGCCGGGCTCACCGAGGCCGACGTCGACGCGGTGGAGGCGCACGGCACGGGCACCGCTCTGGGTGACCCGATCGAGGCGCAGGCGCTCCTCGCCACCTACGGGCAGGAGCGCCCGGAGGACCGGCCGCTGTGGCTGGGCTCGCTGAAGTCCAACATCGGTCACGCCCAGGCGGCGTCCGGCGTGGCCGGTGTGATCAAGATGGTGATGGCGATGCGCCACGGCGTCCTCCCACGGACGCTGCACGCCGATGAGCCGACGCCGCACGTGGACTGGTCGGTGGGCGCGGTGCGGCTGCTGACGGAGGCCGTCGGCTGGCCGGAGACGAACCGCCCGCGCCGCGCCGCGATCTCGTCCTTCGGCGTCAGCGGCACCAACGCCCACACGATCATCGAACAGGCCCCGATGGCCGAACCGGCCGCCGTCGCGCCGGTCGAGGTCTCCTCGGCGACCGTGCCGTGGGTCCTGTCCGGCAAGTCCGAGGCCGCGCTGCGCGCCCAGGCCGAGCGCCTGCTGTCCCTCACCGACGACGGCGCCGAAGCGTCGCTCACCGACGTCGGTTTCTCGCTGGCCACCACCCGGGCCGCCCTGGAACACCGCGCCGCCGTGGTCGGTGCCGACCACGGCCGGATCGCCGAGGGCCTGCGGGCCCTGGCCTCGGGGGCGCCTGCTCCCGGCGCCGTCCTCGGCCGCGCCGACGCCGGCCAGGTCGGGTTCCTGTTCTCCGGGCAGGGCTCGCAGCGCATCGGCATGGGGCGGCAACTGTACGAGGCGTTCCCGGTGTTCGCGGAGGCGTACGACGAGGTATGCGCACACCTCGACCGGCACCTCGACCGGCCACTGCGGGACGTGGCCTTCGGCGAGAACGGTCACGAGGACGGCGAGGAGCTGAACCGCACCGCCTTCACGCAGCCCGCGCTGTTCGCGCACGAGGTCGCCGTCCACCGCCTGCTGGAGTCGTGGGGCGTGCGGCCGGACTACCTGGCCGGGCACTCCGTGGGCGAGATCGCGGCCGCACACGTGGCCGGTGCCCTGTCGCTGGAGGACGCGGCCGCACTGGTGACGGCTCGTGGCGCGCTGATGCAGGCCCTGCCCGCCGGCGGGGCGATGATCGCCGTCCAGGCCACCGAGGACGAGGTGCTGCCGCACCTCACCGACGACGCCGACATCGCGGCGATCAACGGCCCGCAGTCCGTCGTGGTCTCCGGAACCGAGGACGCCGTAGCCGCCGTCGCGGACTTCTTCGCCCGGGAGGGCCGCAAGATTTCCCGGCTCACCGTGAGCCACGCGTTCCACTCGCCGCTGATGGACCCCGTGCTGGAGGACTTCGCCCGCGTCGTCGGCGGTCTGCGCTTCGAGACGCCTCGGACACCGGTCGTCTCGAACCTCACCGGTGAGCTCATCGACGCGTACACGGCGGACTACTGGGTCCGGCACGTCCGCGAGGCCGTGCGCTTCGCCGACGGCATCCGGACCCTGGGCGAGCTGGGTGTGACCACGTTCGTGGAGACCGGCCCAGGCGCGGTGCTGAGTGCCATGGCCCAGGGCTGCCTGGACGGCGCGGTCGCCGTTGCCTCCGCCCGGTCCGGCAGCCCCGAGCCCGAGGCGATCACCGGCGCTCTCGCGCAGCTCCACGTGCACGGCGTCCCCGTCGACTGGCGGGCGTTCTTCGCCGGCCGAGGCGCCCGGCACGCCGACCTGCCCACCTACGCCTTCCAGCATCAGCGGTACTGGCTGGAGACCACCGCGCCCACGGCCGTCGCGGGGACCGACGCCGTGGAGGCCGGGTTCTGGGAGACCGTGGAGCGCGAGGACGCCCGGTCCCTCGCCGCCACCCTCGACCTGCCCGTCGAGCAGCTGGACGCGGTGCTGCCCCGGCTGTCCGCGTGGCGCGGGCAGCAGCGCCGGGAGTCCGCCGTGGAAGGCTGGTCCTACCGCACGGGCTGGAAGCCGCTCAGCGGCCTCCGGGCGCACGAACTGCCGGGCAACTGGCTCTTCCTGGTCACCGAGGACACCGAGGACACCGAGGGCGTCGAGTGGACCGCCGCCGTCGCCGACGGGCTCGCCGCCCGCGGGGCCCGGCTGGTCCGGGTGGCGGTCGACCCGGCCGCCGACCGCGGCGCACTGCTGCGCCAGCTCGGCGAGGCCGTCCGGGAGACTCCGCTCGACGGTGTGATCTCCCTGCTCGGCACCGACGAGAGGCACCACGCCGGACACCCGGTTCTGTCCGTCGGCACCGCGCTGACCCTCGCGCTCGTCCAGGCCCTGGGCGACGCGGGCATCGACGCCCCGCTGTGGGCGCTGACCAGGTCCGCCATGTCCACCGGCCGGGCGGACGCGGTGCCGAGCGCCGCCCAGAGCGCCGTCTGGGGTCTGGGCCGGGTGGCGGCGCTGGAGCACGCGCCGCGCTGGGGCGGTCTGATCGACCTCCCGGACACGGTCGACGACCGGATCGTCGGCCGACTGGCCGCGGTGCTCGGCCAGTCGGCCGAGGACCAGGTCGCGGTCCGCGACCGCGGCGTGTTCGGTCGCAGGCTGTCCCACACCGCCGCCCGCCGGAACACCCGGGCCGCCCAGGGGTGGTCGCCGCGCGGCACGGTGCTGATCACCGGTGGTACGGGTGCGCTGGGCGGGCACGTCGCCCGCTGGCTCGCCGGTGCGGGTGCGGAGCACCTGGTGCTCACCAGCCGCCGCGGCCCCGCGGCGCCCGGCGCGGCGGGTCTCGTCGCAGAGCTGGAGGCGACGGGTGTCCGTGTCACGGTCGCCGCGTGCGACGTCGCCGACCGTGAGGCGCTCGCCGCGCTGCTCGCCGAGCACCCGGTGAACGCAGTCGTCCACACGGCGGGCGTGGACCACATGGAGCCCCTGGAGGCCATGACGCCGGGCGCCTTCGCCGACGTGCTGTCCGCCAAGGCTGCCGGCGCCCTGCACCTCGACGCGCTCCTCGCCGGCCAGGAACTCGACGCCTTCGTCCTCTTCTCCTCCATCGCCGGCGTGTGGGGCAGCGGCCACCAGGCCGCCTACGCGGCGGCCAACGCCCTCCTCGGCGGACTCGCCGAACGCCGCCGGGCCCAAGGCCTGCCGGTGACCGCCGTGGCCTGGGGCCCGTGGGCCGGCGGCGGCATGGCCGAGGCCGACGGCGCGGACGAACGACTGCGCCGTCGCGGCCTGATCCCGATGCCCGCCGCGCTCGCCGTCGCCGGGCTCCGGCGGGCGCTGGACTCCGGCGAGGCGACCGCCACAGTGGCCGACGTCGACTGGGAGCGGTTCCTGCCTCCGTTCACCGTGGGCCGCCCGAGCGCCCTGCTCGGGGACCTCCCGGAGGCCGAGCGGATGCTCACCGCGGACAGCACCGCCGGCGGGCCCGGCACGGCCGCCGCCTCGCCCCTGGCCGACCGCCTCGCCAGGACGCCCGAGACCGAGCAGCACGCGCTGCTGGTCGACCTCGTCCGCACACACGCGGCGGCCGTCCTCGGCCACAACAACGCAGGGGAGGTCGAGGCCGACCGGGCCTTCAAGGACTTGGGCTTCGACTCCCTGACCGCCGTAGAACTGCGCAACAAGCTCAAAGCCGAGACCGGCCTCGCACTGCCCCCCACGCTGGTCTTCGACCACCCCAACGCCCAGGCACTCGCCCGGCAGTTGCGCACCGAGCTCACCGGCCTCACCATCGCGGCCGCTCCGGAAGCGGCCGCCGCGCCCGCCGAGGACGACGACCCCATCGCGATCGTCGGTATGGCGTGCCGGTATCCGGGCGGGGTGCGTTCGCCGGAGGACCTGTGGCACCTGGTGGCCGCCGGTGGTGACGCGGTCGGCGACTTCCCGGCGGACCGGGGTTGGGACGTGGAGGACATCTACGACCCGGACCCGGATGCGAGGGGGAAGACGTACGCGCGTCGCGGTGGATTCCTGTACGAGGCGGGGGAGTTCGACCCGGGGTTCTTCGGGATCAGCCCGCGGGAGGCCGTGGCGATGGATCCGCAGCAGCGCCTGCTGCTGGAGACTACGTGGGAGACGTTCGAGCGGGCCGGCATCGACGCGGAGTCGGTGCGCGGCAGCGGTACCGGAGTCTTCGTCGGCTCCGGCTACCAGGACTACGCCGCCCGGGCCTTCAACGCGATAGACGATTCCGAGGGCTTCTTCGGCACGGGCAACTCGGCGAGCATCATGTCCGGCCGTATCGCCTACACCTTCGGCCTGGAGGGCCCGGCCGTCACCGTGGACACGGCGTGCTCGTCGTCGCTGGTGGCGCTGCACTGGGCGATCCAGGCCCTCCGTAACGGCGAGTGCTCCATGGCGCTGGCCGGCGGAGTGATGGTCATGTCCACCCCGCGGGCCTTCGTGGAGTTCAGTCGGCAGCGCGGGCTGGCTCCTGACGGGCGGTGCAAGGCGTTCGGTGCCGGCGCGGACGGCACCGGCTGGGCCGAGGGCGTCGGCATGCTCCTGGTTGAGCGGCTGTCCGACGCCGTACGCAAGGGGCACGAGGTCCTTGCGGTGGTACGGGGGAGCGCGGTGAACCAGGACGGTGCGTCCAACGGTCTGACCGCGCCGAACGGTCCGGCGCAGCAGCGGGTGATCCGGCAGGCGCTGACGTCCGCGGGCCTCACGCCGGCCGATGTGGATGCGGTGGAGGCGCACGGTACGGGGACGAGGCTGGGTGACCCGATCGAGGCGCAGGCGCTCCTCGCCACGTACGGGCAGGAGCGGCCCGCAGGACAGCCCCTGTGGCTGGGCTCGCTGAAGTCCAACATCGGTCACGCGCAGGCTGCCGCGGGCGTCGCCGGTGTGATCAAGATGGTCATGGCCATGCGCCACGGAGTGCTCCCGCGGACCCTGCACGTCGACGAACCCACGCCGCATGTGGACTGGTCGGCCGGTGATGTCCGGCTGCTGACCGAGGCCGTCGCATGGCCCGAGTCGGACCGCCCGCGCCGTGCCGCCGTGTCGTCCTTCGGCGTCAGCGGCACCAACGCCCACACCATCATCGAACAGGCCCCGCCGGCCCCGGCCGAAGAGGCCACCGTCACTCCGGCCCCGGCCCTCCTGCCGTGGGTGCTCTCCGCCAAGAGCAGTGCTGCCCTGCGCGACCAGGCACGACGACTGCTGGCCTTAGTGGAGGACGGCATGTCACTGGCCGATGTCGGCTTCTCGCTGGCCACCACCCGGAGTGCCCTGCGCCACAGGGCGGCCGTCATCGGCGAGAGCGGTGACGACTTCTACCGCGGACTGGGATCCCTCGCCGCCGGAATGCCGTCGCCCGGAGTCGTCCAGGGCCGGCCGGGAGGCAAGGTCGGCTTTCTGTTCTCGGGTCAGGGTTCGCAACGGATCGGTATGGGGCGTGAGTTGTACGCGGTGTTCCCGGTCTTCGCCGATGCGTACGACGAGGTGTGTGCGCGTCTGGAGGTGTCGGTCGATGTCGACGTCGAGACCCTGGATCAGACCGGGTGTACCCAGCCCGCGCTCTTCGCGGTCGAGGTGGCGCTGTTCCGGCTCCTCGAATCGTGGGGTGTGCGGCCGGATTACGTGGCCGGTCACTCGGTCGGTGAGATCGCGGCTGTTCATGTGGCCGGGGTGCTGTCGCTGGACGACGCGGTGAAGTTGGTGTCCGCGCGTGCTGCGTTGATGCAGGCCCTGCCCGGCGGCGGTGCGATGGTGGCGGTGCAGGCGACCGAGGACGAGGTGCTGCCGTACCTGACCGACGAGGTCGGTATCGCGGCGATCAACGGCCCGCGGTCCGTGGTCATTTCCGGTGCGGAGGACGCGGTCACCGCAATCGCCGAGGTCTTCGTCGGCGAGGGCCGCAAAACCTCTCGGTTGAAGGTCAGTCACGCGTTCCACTCGCCGCTGATGGACCCGATGCTGGACGAGTTCGGCCGGGTCGTGGCGGGTCTGACGTTCCACCAGCCGCAGATCCCGGTGGTCTCCAACCTCACGGGCGGCCTGGCCGAGCCGTACACCCCGGAGTACTGGGTGCGGCACGTGCGCGAAGCGGTGCGCTTCGCCGACGCCGTCGAGACCCTCGGCGACCTGGGTGTGACCACGTTCGTCGAGATCGGTCCCGGCGGTGTCCTCAGCGGCATGGTGCAGGGCTGCATGGACGAGGCCGTCACCGTGCCCGTCCTGCGCGGTGACCGCCCCGAGCAGCAGGCCCTCGTGACGGCCCTGGCCCATCTGCACACGCACGGCGTGTCCGTGGACTGGAACGTGTTCTTCGCCGGTGCGCGGACGACCGACCTGCCGACCTACGCCTTCCAGCACGAGCCGTACTGGGTCGACGCCCCGCAAACCGCTGCCGCCGCCGAACCGGACCCGGTGGACGCGGAGTTCTGGGAGACCGTGGAGCGCGGGGACCTGCAGGCCCTCGCCGAGACCCTCGGCATCGGTGCAGGGGACACGTTCGGTGACGTACTGCCGAGGCTGTCGTCGTGGCGGCGGCAGCGCAAGGAGCAATCCACCGTGGACACCTGGCGCTACGGCGAGTCGTGGAAGGGGATACCCGACCGCGCCCCGGAGGTCCCTGCCCGGATCGGTCTATGGCTGGTTCCGGTCAGCGCTGCGCAACTCGGCGACGACTGGGTCACCGCCTGCCTCCGCGGGCTGACCGAGCGTGGCCTGGCCCCGCTGCCGGTCCCGGTCGAGCCGGCCACCGGCCGTGAGGACCTGGCCGCGCTGCTCGCCCGAGCGGCCGGTGACGAGACCGTGGCGGGCGTCCTGTCGCTGCTCGCCGCCGACGGCGAGGCCGCCCCGGCGGCCGCCGCGCTGACCGCCGGCGTCGCACTGTCCGTCCTGCTCGTCCAGGCCCTGGGCGACACGGGCATCGGCGCCCCGCTGTGGTGCGCGACCCGGAACGCGGTGCGCGTGAGCCCCGCCGAGGAGGTGACGGACCCGTACCAGTCCCAGGTCTGGGGTCTGGGCCGGGTGGCGGCGCTGGAGCACGCACCGCGCTGGGGCGGTCTGATCGACCTCCCGGACACGGTCGACGACCGGATCGCCGGCCGACTCGCCACGGTGCTCGGCCAGTCGGCCGAGGACCAGGTCGCGATCCGCGACCGCGGGCTGTTCGTGCGGCGCCTGTCGCGTCTGCCCGCAGCCCTGAGCGAGCGTTCGTGGTCGCCGCGCGGCACCGTCCTGATCACCGGTGGTACGGGTGCGCTGGGCGGACACGTCGCCCGCTGGCTCGCCGGTGCGGGTGCGGAACACCTGGTGCTCACCAGCCGCCGCGGCCCCGCGGCGCTCGGCGCCGCCGGCCTCAAGGCCGAGCTGGAGGAGGCGGGCGTACGCGTGACCGTCGCCGCGTGCGACGTGGCCGACCGTGAGGCGCTCGCCGCGCTGCTCGCCGAGCACCCGGTGAACGCCGTCGTCCACACGGCCGGCACCGCCGAGGCGGGCATGCTCGCCGAGACGAGCCTCGGCGACTTCGCGGCGACGGTCGCCGCGAAGGCCCTCGGGGCCGTGCACCTCCACGAACTGCTCGGCGATCAGGAGCTGGACGCGTTCGTCCTCTTCTCCTCCATCTCCGGCGTGTGGGGAGGCGGCGGGCAGGCCGCGTACTCGGCCGCGAACGCCTTCCTCGACGGCCTGGCGCAGCACCGGAGGGCACGCGGCCTCGCGGCGACCTCGATCGCCTGGGGCCCGTGGGGCGAGGGCGGCATGGTCGCCGACGCCGGGGACGAGGAGCGGCTGCGGCAACGAGGTCTGAGCGTGCTGCGGCCGGACCGGGCGATCTCCGCGCTGCACGGTGCGCTGAGTGGCGGGGACGGCACGGTCACCGTGGCCGACGTGGACTGGGAGCGGTTCGTCGTCCCGTTCACCATCGGCAGGCCGAGCGCGCTGCTGAGCGACCTGCCCGAGGTCAGGGACGCCCTCGCAGAGAAGCCCACCGAGCGAGCCGCGGAGCCGTCCGCGCTCAAGGCGAAGCTGTCCACACTGTCCGGAGGCGAACGGCAACGCCTGCTCGTGGACACGGTGTGCGCGCACGCGGCGGCCGTGCTCGGCCACAGCGGCTCCGCGGCGGTGGATCCGGACCTGGCGTTCCGGGACCTCGGCTTCGACTCCCTGACCGCGGTGGAACTGCGCAACCTGCTCAGTGCCGACACCGGCCTGACCCTGCCCGCGACGCTGGTCTTCGACCACCCGACGCCCGAGGCGATCGCCCGCTACCTGCGGAGCGAACTCGCCGACGAGACGGGCCCGGAGGAGGTGTCGGTCTTCAGCGAGCTCGACCGGCTGGAGTCGGTGATCTCGACGGCCGCCTCGGCCGAGCAGACGGTCCGGTCGGGGGTGCGGAGGCGGCTGCAGGACCTGCTGTCCCTGGTGAACTCCGCCGGAGAGCAAGGCGCGGAATCCGCCGATGCGCAGCGACAGCTCCAGGACGCGACGGTCGACGACATTTTCGATCTGATCGATCAAGATCTAGAAATTTCCTAGTTCTTGGCGCTCTACCTTTAACGACAGCCGAGGACGGATGAGGCGGATGAGCAGCAAAGAAGACAGGCTTCTCGAGTATCTCAAGCGCGTCACCGGGGACCTTCGTCAGGTGCGTGAGCGCCTTCGTGAGGTCGAGGAGAAGGACCAGGAACCCATCGCGATCGTCGGTATGGCGTGCCGGTATCCGGGCGGGGTGCGTTCGCCGGAGGACCTGTGGCAGCTGGTGGCCGCCGGTGGTGACGCGGTCGGCGACTTCCCGGCGGACCGGGGCTGGGACGTGGACGGCATCTACGACCCGGACCCGGATGCGACGGGGAAGACGTACGCGCGTCGCGGTGGATTCCTGTACGAGGCGGGGGAGTTCGACCCGGGGTTCTTCGGGATCAGCCCGCGGGAGGCCGTGGCGATGGATCCGCAGCAGCGGCTGCTGCTGGAGACCACCTGGGAGACGTTCGAGCGGGCCGGCATCGACGCGGAGTCGGTGCGCGGCAGCCGTACCGGAGTCTTCGTCGGCTCCGGCTACCAGGACTACGTCAACCTCCTGGTCGGGGTGGGCGGCGAGTCCGACGGCCATCTCGGGACCGGCAACTCCGCCAGTGTGATGTCCGGCCGTATCGCCTACACCTTCGGCCTGGAGGGCCCGGCCGTCACCGTGGACACGGCGTGCTCGTCGTCGCTCGTGGCCCTGCACTGGGCGATCCAGGCCCTGCGCGGCGGCGAGTGCTCCATGGCGCTGGCCGGCGGCGTGCAGGTGATGACCACGCCTACCGCGTTCGTGGAGTTCAGTCGACAGCGCGGGCTGGCCCCTGACGGGCGGTGCAAGGCATTCGGCGCCGGTGCCGACGGCACCGGCTGGGCCGAGGGCGTCGGCATGCTCCTGGTGGAGCGGCTGTCCGACGCCGTGCGCAACGGCCACCAGGTCCTTGCGGTGGTACGGGGGAGCGCCGTGAACCAGGACGGCGCTTCCAACGGGCTGACCGCGCCCAACGGCCCCGCGCAGCAACGGGTCATCCGCCAGGCCCTGGCATCGGCCGGCCTGTCTCCCGCCCAGATCGACGTCGTCGAGGCGCACGGCACGGGCACGACGCTGGGCGACCCGATCGAGGCGCAGGCGCTGCTCGCCACCTACGGCCGGGAGCGGACGGAGGACCGGCCGCTGTGGCTGGGCTCGCTGAAGTCCAACATCGGCCACACACAGGCGGCCGCGGGTGTCGGCGGCATCATCAAGATGGTCATGGCCATGCGCCACGGAGTGCTCCCGCAGACCCTGCACGCGGACGAGCCGACGCCGCACGTGGACTGGTCGGCGGGCGCGGTGCGGCTGCTGACCGAGGCCGTCGCATGGCCCGAGTCGGACCACCCGCGCCGCGCTGCCGTGTCGTCCTTCGGCGTCAGCGGCACCAACGCCCACACCATCATCGAGCAGGCTCCGACGGCCCAGGACGAGGAGCCCGCAGGGGCTCTCGTCGACGGCCCCCTGGCGTGGGTGCTCTCCGCCAGGAGCGACGCGGCGCTGCAGGCCCAGGCGGCCCGGCTGCGGCCCTTGGTACGGGGCGAGGTCCGGCCGCAGGACATCGGGCTGTCGCTGGCCACGACACGCGCCGCCATGCGTCACCGGGCCGCGGTCGTGGGGGAGAACCGTGAGGAACTCCTCCGCGGGCTCGAGGACCTGGCCACCGGGACCCCTTCGTCCCGTGTGCTGCTGGGGCGCCCGGCCGGCGGCAAGACCGGCTTCCTCTTCTCCGGGCAGGGCTCGCAGCGCATCGGCATGGGGCGCGAGCTGTACGCGGCGTTCCCCGTCTTCGCCGCGGCCTACGACGAGGCGTGCGCGCACCTGGACGCGCCGGTCGACGTCGATGCCGAAACGCTTCACCGGACCGGGTGCACCCAGCCCGCGCTCTTCGCGGTCGAGGTGGCCCTGTTCCGCCTCCTCGAATCCTTAGGCGTACGGCCCGACTTCGTCGTGGGCCACTCCGTGGGCGAGATCGCCGCCGCGCACGTGGCCGGTGCGTTGTCCCTCGACGACGCGGCGAAGCTGGTGTCCGCGCGTGCCGAGCTGATGCAGGCCCTGCCCGCGGGCGGCGCGATGGTCGCCGTACAGGCCACCGAAGCGGAAGTCCTGCCCCACCTCACCGACGGGGTGAGCATTGCCGCGGTCAACGGCCCCTCGTCGGTGGTGGTTTCCGGTGACGAGACGGCGGCCCTGGCGATTGCCGCGGGCTTCGCCGAGCAGGGCCGCAGGACGTCGCGGCTGAAGGTCAGTCACGCGTTCCACTCGCCGCTGATGGACTCGATGCTGGAGGAGTTCGCACAGGTCGTCCGTGGCCTGGCCTTCGAGAAGCCGTTGCTCCCCGTCGTCTCCAACCTCACGGGTGAACTCGTCGATGCCTACACCCCCGAGTACTGGGTCCGGCACGTGCGTGCGGCCGTCCGCTTCGCCGACGGCGTCCGTACCTTGCACGGCCTGGGCGTGAAGACCTTCGTCGAGATCGGCCCGGGCGGTGTCCTCAGCGGCATGGCGCAGGGCTGCGTGGACGACATCGTCACCATCCCCGTACTCCGAGCGGACCGCCCGGAGCAGCAGGCGCTCGTCACCGCGCTCGCCGAACTGCACACGCACGGCGTGTCCGTGGACTGGCACTCGTTCTTCGCCGGCGCGCGCAGGACCGACCTGCCGACCTACGCCTTCCAGCGCGAGCGGTACTGGGTCGACACCCCGGAATCCGCTGCCGCCGCCGAAGTGGACCCGGTGGACGCGGAGTTCTGGGAGACCGTGGAGCGCGGGGACCTGCAGGCCCTCGCCGAGACCCTGGACATCGGCGCAGGGGACACGTTCGGTGACGTGCTGCCGAGGCTGTCGTCGTGGCGGCGGCAGCGCAAGGAGCAGTCCACCGCCGACGACCGGCGCTACCGCGAGTCGTGGAAGCGCCTGGGCGAGCTCGCTCCGGCCGGCATCGGCGGCACCTGGCTGTTAGCCGTGCCCGAGGAGGAGAACGAGCAGACCGCCGCGGTCCGCACCGCGCTCACCGCCCGCGGCGCCACTCCGAAGACGCTGGTCGTCGGCGCGGCGAGCCACCGCGCCGGTCTCGCCGGGGACCTTGCCGGAATCGGGCCGGTCGACGGCGTGCTGTCCCTGCTCGTCACCGGCGACCCCCTGCTGCCCACCCTGCTGCTCGTCCAGGCCCTGGGCGACGCGGGCGTCGACGCCCCGCTGTGGTGCCTCACCTCGGGCGCGGTGGCCGTGAGCGGTACCGACGCCGTACGCGACGCCCGGCACGCCCAGGTCTGGGGCCTGGGCCGCACCGCCGCCCTGGAGCTGCCCCGGCGCTGGGGCGGCCTGATCGACCTGCCGGAGTCCGTCGACGACCAGGCCGCCGTACGCCTGGCCGACGTGCTGGGACAGGCGCTGACGGGCCGCTGGGAGGAGGACCAGCTCGCTGTCCGCGCCTCCGGTGTCTTCGCCCGGCGGCTCGCCCACGCACCGGCACGGGCGGCCACCCGCCGCTGGCAGCCTCGCGGCACCGTCCTCATCACCGGTGGTACGGGTGCGCTGGGCGGCCACGTCGCCCGCTGGCTGGCGCGCGGCGGCGCCGAACACCTCGTCCTCACCAGCCGCCGGGGCGCGGACGCCCCGGGCGCCGCCGCTCTGCGGGACGAGCTGGAGGTCCTCGGCACGCGCGTCACCCTCGCCGCCTGCGACGTGGCCGACCGCGACGCCGTGGCGGCCCTGCTCGCCGAGCACGCCTTCACCGCCGTCGTGCACGCCGCCGGGGTCGCCGACGTCGGCACGGTGGACGCCACCACCCCCGCCGCCTTCGCCGCCGCGCTCGCCGCCAAGGTCGGCGGCGCGGCGCACCTGGACGAACTGCTGGGCGATCAGGAGCTCGACGCCTTCGTCCTCTTCTCCTCCGTCTCCGGTGTCTGGGGCAGCGGCGGCCAGGCCGCCTACGCCGCCGGCAACGCCTTCCTCGACGGTCTCGCCCGGCAGCGCCGGGACCGCGGCCTCACCGCGACCGCGGTCTCCTGGGGCCCCTGGGCCGACGGCGGCATGGTCGCGGACGGCGACGACGAGGAGCGGCTGCGCCGCCGCGGCCTGCGCGCGATGACCCCCGCATCGGCGATCACCTCCCTGCAGCGCGCGCTGGACCGCGACGAGACCCTGCTGACCGTGGCCGACGTGGACTGGTCGCGCTTCATCGTGCCGTTCACCATCGGCCGACCCAGCCCGCTGCTCGGCGACCTCCCCGAGGTGCGCGCGGCGCTCGCGGTGGACACCCCCGAAGCGGGCCACGGCTCCGGTGCGCTCGTCGAGAGCCTGGCCGCGCTGTCGCACCAAGACCGCGCACGCGCCCTCGTGGACCTCGTGCGCACGCACGCCGCCGCCGTCCTCGGCCACCGCGGGGCGGGCGCCGTCGAGGCCGACCGGCCCTTCCGGGACCTCGGCTTCGACTCCCTGACCGCGGTGGAACTCCGCAACCGGATCAATGAGGCCACCGGCCTCGCCCTGCCCACGACGCTGATCTTCGACCACCCCACGGCCGCGGACCTCGCCGCCCACCTTCTCGCCGAACTCACCGGTGGCCAGGACGCGGTGGTCTCGGCGCCCGCGACCACCGCGGTGCTGGACGAGCCGATCGCCATCATCGGGATGGCCTGCCGCTACCCCGGCGGCGTGCGCTCGCCCGAGGACCTGTGGGAGCTGGTGGCCTCCGGCCGCGACGCGATATCCCGCTTCCCCGGCAACCGTGGCTGGGACGTCGAGGCGCTCTACCACCCGGACCCCGACCACCCCGGCACCACGTACACCACCCAGGGCGGATTCCTGCACGACGCGGACGAGTTCGACCCCGCGGTCTTCGGAATCAGCCCGCGCGAGGCCGTCGCCATGGACCCCCAGCAGCGCCTGCTGCTGGACACCACCTGGGAGGCCTTCGAGCGCGCCCGGATCGCCCCCCACGCGATGCGCTCCACCACCACGGGCGTCTTCGTCGGCTCCGGCTACCAGGACTACACCGGCCGCCCGCTCAAGGTGCCCGACGGCGTCGAGGGCTACATCCCCAGCGGCAACGCCGCCAGCGTGATCTCCGGCCGGCTCTCCTACACCTTCGGCCTGCAGGGCCCGTCGATCACCGTCGACACCGCGTGCTCGTCCTCGCTGACCGCCCTCCACCTCGCCATGCAGGCGCTGCGCAACGGCGAGTGCTCCATGGCACTGGCCGGCGGCGTGATGGTGATGGCCGGCCCGTCCGCGTTCACGATGTCGAGCCGACAGCGCGCGCTGTCCGCCGACGGCCGCTGCAAGGCGTTCTCCTCGTCCGCCGACGGCACCGGCTTCGCCGAGGGCGTGGGCCTGGTGCTGGTGGAGCGGCTGTCCGACGCCCGCCGCAACGGGCACGAGGTCCTGGCCGTCGTGCGGGGCAGCGCGGTCAACCAGGACGGCGCGTCCAACGGCCTGACCGCGCCCAGCGGCAAGGCCCAGCGGCAGGTCATCCGGCAGGCGCTGGCCAATGCCCGGCTCGCCCCGGACGAAGTGGACGCCGTCGAGGCCCACGGCACCGGAACCCGGCTCGGCGACCCGATCGAGGCACAGGCGCTGCTGGCGACGTACGGCAAGGAGCGTTCCGAGGGCCGTCCGCTGTGGCTCGGCTCGCTGAAGTCCAACATCGGCCACACGCAGGCGGCCGCCGGCGTCGGCGGCGTCATCAAGATGGTGATGGCCATCCGCAACGGCATCCTGCCGCGGACGCTGCACGTCGATGAGCCGACCCCGCACGTCGACTGGGCCGGAGGAAACGTGCGCCTGCTCACCGAGCAGACCGCCTGGCCCGACCAGGACAGGCCACGGCGTGCGGCCGTCTCCTCGTTCGGGATGAGCGGCACCAACGTGCACACCATCATCGAGCAGGCCCCGGAGACCGCGACCGCCGCCGCGGGCGAGCAGCCCCCCGCAGCGCAGGACGCGACCGCCGCCCAGCCCCTGGACGTGTTCCCGTGGGCGCTGTCCGCGAAGACCGACCGGTCCCTGCGCGAACAGGCGCGGCGGCTGCTGAACCACCTCGACCGCACCGAAGGGCTCACCCTGCCCGACGTCGGCCGCGCCCTCGTCACCACGCGGACGCAGTTGGAGCAGCGGGCCGTGGTCGTCGGCCAGGACCGGCACGAACTGCGGGCCGGGCTCGCGGCGCTCGCCGACGGCAAACCCGCGGACACCGTGGTCCAGGGCACCGCTTCGGCCTCCGGCAAGGTCGCCTTCGTCTTCCCCGGTCACGGCTCGCAGTGGACCGAGATGGCCCGCGAACTGCTGGACACTTCTCCGGTCTTCGCCGAGCAGGCCAACGCCTGCGCCGAGGCGTTCGCCCCCTACGTCGGCCGGCCGCTGCTCGAGGTCCTGCGCGCCGAGCCGGGCGCACCGGGTATGGCCGAGGTGGAGGTCGCCCAACCCGCGCTGTTCACGGTGATGGTGTCGCTGGCCGCCCTGTGGCGCTCCTACGGTGTGACGCCTGCCGCCGTCGTCGGCCACTCGCAGGGCGAGGTCGCCGCCGCGTACGTCGCGGGCGCGCTGACGCTGGACGACGCGGCGCGGATCGTGGCCCTGCGCAGCCGCTCGCTGACCAAGCTCATCGGCAAGGGCGCGATGCTCGCGATCGCCATGCCGGCCGACCGGGTCCGCGCGAGGCTGGAGAAGTACGGGGACCGGCTGTCGGTCGCCGCCGTGAACGGGCCCGCCGCCCTGACCGTCTCCGGGGAGCCCGACGCGGTCGACGAACTCCTGGCGGAACTCGAAGCCGAGGGCGTGCGGGTGCGCAAGGTCCGCGGCGCCACCGGCGCCGGGCACTCCGCCCAGGTCGAGAGCCTGCGCCCCGAACTGCTCCAACTGTTGGCCCCGGTCGTGCCGGGCGCGGCGGAGGTCCCGTACTACTCCACGGTGACCGGCACGGTGCTGGACACCACCGCCCTCGACGCCGAGTACTGGTACCGCAACGCCAGGCACACGGTGGAGTTCGAACGGACGGTACGGACGCTGCTGGCGGACGGGCACGGGGTGTTCGTCGAGTGCAGCCCACACCCGCTGCTGGCCGACGCGGTGCAGGAGATCGCGGAGGAGACCGGTGCCGACGCCGTGACCGGCGCCTCGCTGCGCAGGGGCCAGGGCGGCATGGACCGCTTCCTGCGCTCCGTGTCCGAACTGCACGTGAGCGGCGTACACGTGGACCTGACGGTCCCCTTTGCCGGGCGTCCGGTACGGCGCGTGGACTTGCCGACGTACGCGTTCCAGCCGCAGCGGTACTGGCTGGAGAGCGCCGACCCGGTGCCCGCGGGCACCGATCCGGTCGAGGCCGGATTCTGGGAGCTCGTGGAGAACACGGACCTCTCCGGGCTCGCCGATGAATTCGGGGCGGACGACGCCGCCCTCGTCGGCCCGGCGCTGCCGGTACTGTCCGCGTGGCGTCGGCGCAGCCGCGAGAAGTCCACGGTGGACGGCTGGCGCTACCGCGTCTCCTTCCGGCGACTGACCGACCATGCGGCCCCCGGCCTGAACGGCCTGTGGCTCGCCGTCCTCCCCGCCGGACTGGCGGACGAGCAGTGGGCGCCCTGCGTCGTCGGCGTGCTCGGCGCCCATGGCGCCAAGGTGCGGGTCGTCGAACTCCCCGTCGACTGCGACCGATCGCAGGCCGCGAACCGGCTCGCCGAGGAACTCGACGGCGAACAGCCCGCCGGTGTCCTGTCGATGCTCGGCCTCGCCCCCGGCTGCCACCCGGCCCACCCGACGTTGTCCGCGAGCCTCGCCACGACCGTCACCCTGCTGCAGGCGCTGGGCGACGTGGACGTCCAGGCACCGCTGTGGTGTGCGACCCGCGGAGCCGTGTCCACCGGAGTCACCGACCCGCTGCGCGACGCCGGCCAGGCACAGCTCTGGGGCCTGGGCGTCGTCGCCGGTTTGGAACTGCCCCGGCGTTGGGGCGGTCTCGTCGACCTGCCCGAGGTACTGGACGAGCATGCGCTGCGCCGCCTGGCCGGAGTGCTGGGCCAGCACGACGAGGATCAGCTCGCCGTGCGTGCCGACGGCGTGTACGGCCGGCGCATGGTCCGGGCGCGGCCCGCCGACGAGGAGTCCGCGACACCCTGGCAGCCTCGCGGCACCGTCCTGGTCACCGGCGGAACCGGCGGCGTGGGCCGGCACCTGGCCCGTTGGCTGGCCGGCGCGGGCGCGCAGCACTTGGTGCTCACCAGCAGGAGCGGGCCTGACGCTCCCGGTGCGCAGGAGCTGCACGCGGAGTTGACCGCCCTGGGCGCCGAAGTGACCATCGCCGCCTGCGACATGGCCGACCGGGCTGCGGTCGCGCGGCTGCTCGGCGGCATTGAGTCCCGGCACCCGCTCACCGCGGTGCTGCACGCCGCAGGCACGGCACGGTCGTCCATGCTGGCCGACGCCGTTCTGGACGAGTTCGCCGAAGCCGCGGCCTCCAAGGTCACCGGCGCCATCCACCTCGACGAGTTGCTCGACGGCCGTGAGCTGGACGCGTTCGTCCTCTTCGCCTCCGGTGCCGGCGTCTGGGGCAGCGGTGGCCAGGCCTCCTATGCCTCCGCCAACGCCTTCCTCGACGCACTGGCACTGCGGCGGCGAGCCCGCGGCCTGACCGCGACCTCGGTCGCCTGGGGCGGCTGGGCGGGCGGCGGCATGGTCGACGACACGGTCCAGGAGCGCGGAGAGAGGCGGGGCCTCGGCGTCATGGCCCCCGAGCTCGCGCTTTCCGCCCTGGGCCAGGCCGTCGAGCACGACGAGGCGGCCCTCGTCGTCGCCCCGATCGACTGGGAGAAGTTCCTGCCCGCCTTCACCGTGGGACGGCCCAGCCCGCTGCTGGCCGACCTGCCCGACGTACAGCGGCTCCTGGAGGCCGAGCAGGCCGTCGGCGAGGGGACCGGCGCCGAAGCGGCGCTGGCGACCGAGCTCGCCGCTCTCGCCCCGGTCGAGCAGGAGGAGCGGCTGCTGGAGCACGTCCGCGCCCAGAGCGCCGTGGTCCTCGGTCACGCGTCGGCCGAGGACGTGCTGCCCACCGCGCACTTCCTGGAGCTCGGCTTCGACTCGCTCACCGCGATCGACCTGCGTCGGCGACTGTCGGCGGCGACCGGTCTGCGCCTGCCCGCCGGACTGGCCTTCGACCATCCCACGCCCGCCAGGCTCGCCAAGCACCTGTTGACGCGGCTCCGGAGCGCCGGCAGCGGCGCGGCGGAGGAGCGGCCCGCCGACATGCTGGTCCAGCTCTACCGGCACGCGAGCGAGAACGGGACGGCCGCCGAGGCCATGGGGATGCTGATGGAGGCCGCCCGCTTCCGGCCGTCGTTCGAGCGGCCCGAGGAACTGGCCCAGCGGCCCGCCCCGGTGCGGTTGTCGCAAGGCGACCGTCCCCTCGCGCTGATGTGCTTCTCGCCGTACGTCGTACCGGCCGGGGCGCACCAGTACGCGCGGTTCGCCGCACCCTTCCGCGACCGGCTGGACGTGTGGGCGCTGGTCCACCCCGGCTACGAGAAGGGCGAGCCGGTCCCGTCCGACCCGGACGTCGTGTTCCGGCTGCACGCGCAGACCGTACGGGAGTGCGCCGGCGGAAAGCCGGTCGTCCTGCTCGGCTACTCCTCGGGCGGCTGGATCGCCCACGGCGTGGCGGCACACCTGGAGGCCATGGGGGAGCGGCCGGCGGCCGTGGTGATGGTCGACAGCTTCAGCCGCGAGGTCCCCTTCGACCACCAGGTGCTCAACGCGATGGCCCAGGCGCAGTCGCAGCGCCTGGACTTCATGAGGTCCGGCGGCGAACAGCTCACCGCGATGGGCCGCTATATGCGCCTGTTCGACGACTGGGCCGCGCCCCAGATCGCCGCGCCGACCCTGCTCGTACGGGCGAGCGAGCCCATGCTGGCCGGCGCCGGGGACGGTGACGGGCGCGCGGCACCGCCCGAGCACGTGGACACGATCGTCGAAGTGACCGGAAACCACTACTCGATGTTGGAGGACCACGCCGGCACCACCGCGGCGGCGGTGGATTCCTGGCTGGCGGACGCCGTCACCGATGCGTCCGGCCCCGTCGCACCTCCGGACACGACGACCGCATGACCGGCCCGCGACCACCGCGAGTACCCCGGACCCGGACAGAGCAGATGTGGGAGAGGAATCATGACGAAAGCTCTCTACGAGATGGGCGAGACACCGCCACTCGGTGAGGTCCCGCGGCAGATGTATGCCTCGGTGATCCGCCAGAACCGCTTCGGAGAGCCGAAGCAGGCGTTCCGCACCGAGGTCGTCGACACCCCCGCGGTGGGCCGGGGCCAGGTGCTGGTCTACGTGATGGCCGCCGGCATCAACTACAACAACGTGTGGTCCTCGCTGGGCGAGCCGGTCGACGTCATCGGGATGCGCCAGCGCCAGGGCCAGCCCGAGGACTTCCACATCGGAGGCTCGGAGGCCTCAGGCGTGGTGTGGGCCGTCGGCGAAGGTGTCCGGAACGTCAAGGTGGGGGACCATGTGCTGCTCACCAGCGGCCAGTGGGACGAGGCCGCCGCGGACATCCGGATGGGCACGGATCCTCTGGTCTCGGAGAGCATCAAGGCCTGGGGGTACGAGACCAACTACGGCTCCTTCGCGCAGTTCTGCCGAGTCGACGAATACCAGTGCCACCCCAAGCCCGCCCATCTGTCGTGGGAGGAGTCGGCGGCCTTCCTGCTCACCGGGCCCACCGCCTACAGGCAGCTGTTCGGCTGGCAGGGCCACACGGTCCGCCCCGGCGACCCCGTCCTGATCTGGGGCGGTGCGGGCGGCCTCGGCTCGATGGCCATCCAGCTCGTCAGGCTGGCCGGCGGCATTCCGATAGCGGTGGTCTCCAGCGAGGACCGCTCCGAGTACTGCCGCCGTCTCGGGGCGGCGGGCACCGTCAACCGTCGCGACTTCGATCATTGGGGCCGACTGCCCGATACCGGGGACGCCGAGGCGTCCGCGCGGTTCCTGCGCGGCGCTCGCGGGGTCGGCAAGAAGGTCTGGGAGATCCTCGGTGAGCGCAAGTCACCGCGGATCGTCCTGGAGCACAGCGGCCAGGACAGCCTGCCGACCTCGATGTACCTGTGCGACAACGCCGGCATGGTGGTGATCTGCGGCGGCACCTCCGGCTACAACGGAGACGTCGACCTGCGCCACCTGTGGATGCGCTCCAAGCGCCTCCAGGGCTCGCACTACGCCGACACTCGCCAGTGCCGCGAGGTCATCAACCTCGTCGGCGCCGGCATGCTCGACCCCTGTCTGTCCGCCTGCGACGGCTTCCAGGACATCGGGCGCATGCACCAGATGATGCACGACAACGTGCACCCCCCCGGGAACATGGCCGTCCTCGTGAACGCGCCTCGGCACGGCGAGATCGCGCTCGAACTCGCCGCCGCCTGACCGTCCCCGTCGTACGAACCCACCTCCCACAAGCGCAAGGAGAGTCATGCCCGAGCCCACCGCCGACGCGCCCACCGTCCCCAAGGCCCGCAGCTGCCCGTTCCTGCCGCCGGACGGTATCGCCGACATCCGGACCGCCGCCCCGGTGACCCGGGCCACCTTCACCAGCGGCCACGAGGCGTGGCTGGTGACCGGTTACGAGGAGGTGCGCGCCCTGCTGCGCGACTCCACGTTCAGCGTCCAGGTGCCCCACGCACTGCACACCCAGGACGGCGTCGTCACCCAGAAGCCCGGCCGCGGCAGCCTGTTGTGGCAGGACGAACCGGAGCACACCGCGGACCGCAAGCTGCTCGCCAAGGAGTTCACCGTACGGCGCATGCAGGCGCTGCGGCCGAACATCCAGCGCATCGTCGACGAGCACCTCGATGCCATCGAGGCGCGGGGCGGCCCGGTCGACCTGGTGAAGACCTTCGCCAACGCGGTGCCGTCCATGGTGATTTCCGACCTGTTCGGTGTCCCGGTCGAGCGCCGGGCGGAGTTCCAGGACATCGCCGAGGCGATGATGCGGGTCGACCAGGACGCCGCCGCCACCGAGGCTGCCGGCATGCGCTTGGGCGGTCTGCTGTACCAGCTCGTCCAGGAGCGCCGGGCCGACCCCGGTGACGACCTGATCTCGGCGCTGATCACCACCGAAGACCCCGATGGCGTCGTCGACGACATGTTCCTCATGAACGCGGCCGGCACCCTGCTGATAGCGGCCCACGACACCACCGCCTGCATGATCGGCCTCGGTGCGGCGCTGCTCCTCGACAGCCCCGACCAGCTGGCCCTGCTTCGCGAGGACCCGTCGCTGGTCGGCAACGCGGTCGAGGAGCTGCTGCGCTACCTCACCATCGGCCAGTTCGGCGGCGAGCGCGTCGCCACCCGGGACGTGGAGCTCGGTGGGGTGCGCATCGCCAAGGGCGAGCAGGTCGTCGCGCACGTCCTCGCCGCCGACTTCGACCCCGCCTTCGTGGAGGAGCCGGAGCGTTTCGACATCACCCGCCGCCCCGCCCCGCATCTGGCCTTCGGCTTCGGCGCACACCAGTGCATCGGCCAGCAACTCGCCCGAATCGAGCTGCAGATCGTCTTCGAGACCCTGTTCCGCCGCTTCCCGAGTCTGCGCCTGGCCAAGCCCGTCGAGGAACTGCGCTTCCGCCACGACATGGTCTTCTACGGCGTGCACGAGCTTCCCGTCACCTGGTGACCTCCGCACAACGGCCCACTCCCACAGGAGATCAGCGCTCGCGGACCGTGTGCGCTGATCACGCCTTCCGTCGCCGCCTCGCGTCGGGGGCGGCCACGGCCGCCGACACCAGCGGCTGACGTGCTTCGGGGCCCACAGCCGCCGGACATCGAGATTCCGCACGTCGGTCTTCTTGCCGCCGTGGCTCTCCCGCCGCTGCCGCGGCCCTCGCGCCGACTGCCCCCGAGCCGCTTGCCGCACGCCGCAGCCCGACGCAACGGCGCTCGTGTCCCCGGGCGGCCGGCGCGCGGTCCCGTTCACCGAGGCCGCCGTCACCGAGCGCGGCGACGGTTCGTATTCCGTGTCCCGGAAACGCGTCCGGCGTCCGGTCGGTGACCGACTACTCCGATGGCCGGCCGGTCGACCACGGGGCCCCGAGGAGCCCGCGCCAGCGGCCCACTTGCCGACGAAGGGGCCGGGGCCGGACGGCCGTGCGCCGACCGGACCGCGCACGGCCTTGCTGACGGACCAAAACCTGATTCCCGTAGCCCATCACGCACCGATGCGCCGCACTGCCGATTGTTCGAAAGGCACGACATGACCGAGACCGAAATCCGCCTCACCGGGTCACAGGTCCCGTCCTTCCCTCAGGACCGGACCTGCCCGTACCAGCCGCCGAAGGCCTACGAGGAACGGCGGGGCGAGAGCCCACTGACGCAGGTCACGCTGTTCGACGGCCGACCGGCGTGGCTGATCACCGGGCATGCCGAGGGACGGGCGCTGCTCGTCGATCCCCGGCTGTCCTCCGACTGGGGTCACCCGGACTTCCCTGTCGTCGTCCGGCGCACCGAGGACCGAGGCGGGCTCGCCTTCCCGCTGATCGGTGTCGACGACCCCGTTCACGCCCGGCAGCGGCGCATGCTGATCCCCAGCTTCGGCGTCAAGCGCATGAACGCCATCCGCCCCAGGCTGCAGAGCCTCGTCGACCGGCTCTTGGACGACATGCTGGCGAAAGGGCCGGGCGCAGACCTGGTGTCGGCCTTCGCCCTGCCGGTGCCCTCCGTGGCGATCTGCGAGCTCCTCGGCGTCCCGTACGGCGACCACGACTTCTTCGAGGAGCGCTCCCGCAACTTCGTGGGCGCCGCGACGTCGGCGGAGGCCGACGCGGCCTTCGGCGAGCTGTACACGTATCTGCACGGCCTGGTCGGTAGGAAGCAGGCCGAGCCTGAGGACGGTCTGCTGGACGAGCTGATCGCACGCCAGTTGGAGGAGGGCGAACTGGACCACGACGAGGTGGTCATGATCGCGCTGGTTCTGCTGGTGGCCGGCCACGAGACCACCGTCAACGCCATCGCCCTCGGAGCCCTCACGCTCATCCAGCACCCCGAGCAGGTCGACGTGCTGCTGCGCGACCCCGGTGCGGTCTCGGGAGTGGTGGAAGAGCTGCTGCGGTTCACCTCCGTCTCCGACCACATCGTCCGGATGGCCAAGGAGGACATCGAGGTCGGCGGCGCGACCATCAAGGCCGGGGACGCGGTGGTGGTCTCCATCACGCTGATGAACCGCGACGCCAAGGCGTACGAGAACCCCGACATCTTCGACGCCCGGCGCAACGCACGTCACCACGTCGGCTTCGGCCACGGCATCCATCAGTGCCTGGGGCAGAATCTCGCCCGCGCCGAGCTCGAGATCGCCCTCGGCGGGCTCTTCGCCCGCATCCCCGGCCTGCGGCTGGCCGTCCCCCTGGACGAGGTGCCCATCAAGGCCGGACACGACGCTCAGGGCCCGATCGAGCTCCCCGTCGTCTGGTGAGGATCCGGGCGGAAGGAACGGAAGGAACGGAAGGAAGGGAGGCGGGCCACGCCATGCGCATCACCATCGACCGCGACCGGTGCATCGGCTCCGGCCAGTGCGTCATGACCGCACCCGGCGTTTTCACTCAGGACGACGACGCGCTGGTCGCCCTGGTCCCGGGACATGAGGACGGGGCGGGGGACCCGCGTGTGCACGACGTCCCCATGGCCTGTCCGGTGCAGGCGGTCGCGATCTTCGAGGACTGAGCGGCACCGGCCGTGAGGCATGGCGTCCGCAACCGTGCGCGTGGCGGCTCTCCGGGAGCTGCGCTCAGGCCACCGTTCGCCGGCATCCCGCAGCGGCGCATCACGGGGACGCGGAACTGGATGAGTCGACTCACGAGGCAGAGCATGGATCCGTCACGCTCATCGGCCGGGGTCGGGCCCGTCCCGTCCTGGGCCCCGGCCCGCACAGCGCCTTGTCCGCACCGTGGCCCAGCAGTTCGTGGAGCAGCGAAGTCGCGGGCAGTGCCGGGTGGAGGTACACGGACTCCCGGCGTTGTTCGACGGCGGCCAGCAGCTTCCGGAAGGTGGTCCTCGCCTCCTCGATCCGCCCGCCGTGATGTTGCGCCTGGCCCAACAGGCCCAGGTGGAGCGGGTGGCGGATGTATGTCCTGGACTGGCCCAATTCGGCCAGCGAGGTGTGGATGAGGGCGAGGCCGTCTTCGTGATTTCCTGCGTGCGCCAGACCCCACCCTTTGACGACGCCCAGCATGGCCTTCCAGTAGAGAAGTCCATGTTCGCCCGCAACGCGGGCGCCTTCGTCGCTCGAGGCGAGTGCGGTGCGGGTGTCACCCTCCCAGGCCGCCACGACCCCGTCCACGTACAGCGCGAAGGAGCGGTCGGACGGCCTGCTTTCGTACTCAGTGAGGCTCAACAGTTCACGTCGGCGCGCGCCGGCGGTCTGCCGGTGTCCCAGGAGCCAGTGGGTGAAGGTGTTGTAGGAGCGGCAGGAGACGCGTGGGTCGTGCTGGAAGGTACCCGCCAGCGAATGACCCTCGTTGGCGAAGCGATCCGCCATGCCGACGCCGCGCTCCAATTCGGCGAGCGCCTGCGGGAGCATTCCGCGCACATGCAGCACGGTGCCTTCGCCGTACGCCGCACCGAGCGCCGCCACGGGCTCCCAGGTCCGGCGCGAGATGTCCCGCAGCAGGCCGGACAACTGCCGCGAGGCGTCGTAGCGCCCGGTGACGAGGTGCGCCGCGCACAGCGCCCAGAGCACCGACGGGTCCTCGGCGGCATCAGTGGCCGTGTTGAGGGCGCGACCGCGCGTCAGTGCGGTCTCGGCCTCGGGGTGGCCGTAGCCGCGAGTGGTGGCGAGTACGTGGCCGAGTTGGATGTGCAGCTTCTGTTCCAACCTCACCGTGTCGGAATCGTCCGGCGGCAGAAAGCCGACCAGGTGCACCGCGCGGCGCAGCCAGATCTCCACCTGCTCGTACGCCATGGACTGCTCGGCGTGTTCCGCGGCGAGCAGCAGTCGAGGCAGCACCTCGGCGGCGGGCAGCGCACTCTTGGCGTGCCAGCTGTGATGTGCCACCCGCTCGATCTCCTCGTCCCCCACTTGCCCGCGCCCGCGTGCGCACAACGCGTTGGCGACCCTGGCGTGCAGGTGGTGGCGGTCCTCACGGGGGAGCTCGTCGACGAGCGTCTCCTGGACCAGGGCGTGTGCGAAGTGCAGCCGCCCCGGATGGTGCGGGTCCTCCCCGAGCAGGCCGGCGCGGATGGCCGACTCAAGACCCGCGACGACCGGTTCGGCGCTCGTGGCGGTCCGGTGCAACAGGCCGGTGCCCACCTCGGCGCCGATGACGGCGCACAGGCGAAGCACCCGCAGGACAGGCTCGGGTAGCGCGGCGAGCCGCTGGTGCAGCGCTTCACGTACGCCGGTGGGAATGTGGGCCAGGAGCGCGTCCACCGCATCCGGGCGACGGAGGTTACGGGCATCGCCCACGAGAGAGAGAAGCTGCATCACCAAATACGGGTTGCCTCCGCTGCGCCGGTGCAGCACCTCGACAACCTTCGGGGCCACACCAGATCCTGCGTGTGCCTCGACGAGGGCGCCGACGGCCTGGAGGGAAAGCCCACAGAGTTCCAGCGTCTCGGTCCTGGGGCCGCGTAGTACGTCGGAGACCATCCGGCGCAGCGTTGCGTCCGACTCGGCCTCGAACTTCCGGGCCGTGAGGACGATGCTGAGCGGATGGCCCTGGCAGCGGATGCTCAGGAGCCTGAGCAGGTCAAGGGAGGCGGTGTCCGCCCATTGCAGATCTTCGAGGAACAGCACGAGCGGGTGTTGCCCGGCGAGGGCGAGTAACACCTCGCAGACCGCGTCGTGGGCGAGGAAGCGGGCCTTGCACCAGTCGGCGGCCCATTTCGGGCCTCCGGTCCGGGCCGCCGACCGCTCGGGCATCAGTGGGGCGAGCAGGGCGCCGAACGGTTCCGTCGCGTCGCGAAAGGCATCCGGCCGGGTGGCGGACAGGCGCCGCAGGATCTGAGTCCACAGCCAGTAGGCGGGGACGCCCTCGCCGGGAAAGCAGTGGCTCCAGACCACCTCCAACCTGGACCCCTTCTCGGGCGCGTCCATGCTCTCCAGACGTGCCGCAAGTTCAAGCAGCAGGCGGGTCTTTCCGACTCCTGGGGGGCCGAGAACGCCGGCTACATGGCCGTGGCCCACGACCGTGCTCACGGCGGCGGTCGTCAGGCGGTCGAGCTCCTGGCTGCGGCCGGTGAACGGCGAAGGGGCAGCCGTCCACCCCGACGCGGACTCCGGGGATTCCCCGGCTTCCGGGGCGGCTGCCGGCCCGGGTACAGGCCGCCACTGGGCTGCCCCGGTCTGGGCGCCGACGGCGTCCGCCCGCGCGCCCTGCGGCACATCGGGCCGCGCCTCCGGGCGTGCGTCGGTCCCGGTGATCCCCTCGGTCCCCGTGATCCCCTCGCGTCCGACGGCCGCGCCCCAGTCGTCTGTCCCGTTGGCGTCGTCGGTTGCCACCGCCGTGCCGTGCTCCCGGGGCGTGACGGCCGCCCCAGCGTCCCAGGAGCCCTCGAAGCCCTCCGAGTTCTGTACTGCGTCGTCACCCTTCTCGTTCATCACGAGCGGGCTATGTGACGCTCCGGTGGACTCAAGTGGTCGGGGAGACACCTGCTTCGAGGGGGCGCTCGCTCCCGGCTCCGGGCGCAGGATCGCGCTTCTGACCCCGCGTAGTTCGGCTGCGGTGTCCACGCCGAACTCCTCGACCAGATGGCTACGCGTCCGCTCGTACACCTCAAGCGCCTCGGCCTGCCGACCGAGCCGGGACAGTGCCGTCATGAGGTGGCCGACCAGCCGCTCCCGCGTGGGATGACGGCGCGCCTCCCCGTCCAGATCGGCGGCGACCTCTTCGGCCGCGCCGAGGGCCAGCCGCGCCTCCGCGCGGGACTCGACGGCGGTGAGCCGGATCTGTTCGAGTCGGGTGCACTCGTCGCTGAGCGGCGGATGGTTGTCGAACTCCGCGTACGGCGAGCCGTGCCACAGCCCCAAGGCCTCGGTGAGCCGGGCGTGCGCGGTGCGCGGATCGCGCTGCTCCAGCAGCCGCCGTCCGTCGGTGACCAGACGCTCGAAGCGCCAGGCATCGACCTGTTCGGGGTCGAGATCGAGGACGTAACCGGGCGTCCGATGACGTAGCACCGAAATTTGGCCTGTTCCCGCCTTTGTGTGCAGGGACCGGCGCAGATGAGAGACATAGCTCTGGAGCGTGGCGACGGCATGACGGGGCGCTCCGTCACCCCACAGTTCCTCGACAAGCAGTTCGGTGGGCACCACGCGGCCGAGGCGGATGAGCAGCAGGGCCAGCAGGGTTCGCCGGCGTGGCGGGCCGAGCGGCAGGTCCTGCCCGTTCAGTCGCGCCGACATGGGCCCCAGGACGCTCAGTTGGAGCTCAATCTGACCGGTCGTCGTGGCTGACACGTTCGCGGTCGGAGGTAAAGGCATGAACGGTCCCCATCGTGCTTGCGGATATGGCTGACCGACGGTTTTGAAGTGGCTGGTCTCACACCGTCCTCTACGGATCCTGGCATGGCGAACGACGCCGTCCAAGCTGGAGATCCATCGATTGGCAAGAAAGCGGCAGGTGTTCGGCAAGGATTTCGACACGGGTCCGGAAAACGATGGCGGGCGACGGCAAGGGGTCGCCAGCGGCTCGACCAGGACCCCGCAAGGGCGGTGACGCACGATGTTCAACATCTGGCGATACCGCTGGTCCCAGGGCCGATGACGCCCCTGTTGACGGCCTTCACGGCCGCTCACCGGCCTCCGAATTTATTTCGCCGAAGTTTCCTGACAGGGGGCACTCTCTTGCTGATTCCAGCAACTGCAACTCCGGGCCTGTGCATGGCGAGTCTCGATAAGACCCTGACCATCCAGCAGGCGAACCAGGAGTTCTTCAGGCAGTTCAACGGCTCGTCCGAGGACATATGCGGTCGCAATTTCCGTGACGTGGTGCACCCGAGCGTGCAGCAGCCGCTGGTGCGTCAATTCTCCAATTTACTTGAAGGGAAGAACCATCGTTTCGTCACGCCCGTCATCGCCGTGGGGCCCGGCGAGGAGTCCGCCTTCACCGTTCCCCTCACCGCGGTCGCGGTGCGCGGTGGCCTGCCCGACACGACCGCGATCCTGGTCATGATGCCCACGGCCGGGGACGCCGAGCAGACGCGTGTGGTACCCAAACGCAAGAAGATCCTCTCCACGATGGACGCGCGCATCCTCGAAGGCATCGCCGCCGGCGTCTCCACCGTCCCCTTGGCCGCGAGCCTCTACCTCAGTCGGCAGGGCGTCGAGTACCACGTGACCTGCCTGCTGCGGAAACTGAAGGTGTCCAACCGTGCCGCGCTGGTCTCCCGCGCCTACTCCCTGGGCGTGTTCAAGGTCGGCACCTGGCCGCCCGAGGTCGTGGACGACTTCGTGAAGTGAGCGGGCATCAGGCCCTCCCGGCGCCCGCTCGCGCGCGTGGCTGTGGCCGCGTTCACCCGGGTCGAGCACAGGGGCGCCGGACTCGCCGCTCACGCAGTGCCCGGCAAGCACCTGGCGGAACGGCTCGAGTCGCGCCCAGTGGAGAAGCACCCCATCAGCGCCTACCACAAGCTCCGGATCGCAGGACGGTCCGAACCGGCCGCGTCTTCCCCTGCGCTGCCCGGCCCGGCGGACGCCTGACGGCAGGCTTGAGCGCTTCCCGCGCCCAGGAGCGGGCCGCACCGCAACACCCGCTTCCGTACCCCGGGTGACCGAACCCCCGGGCCCGGCCCCACAAGGCCGGCCCGCCCGATCCGGATTTCGTCGACGGCCTGGGCGGTCTCCATGCGGGCCGTTCTGCCCCGGACCGTGTCACTCCGGCCGTGTCACTCCGGCCGTCCCTCCGATTCATCCTTCATCTCTCCCAAGCTCAGGAGCCACAGCGTGATTGCACACCAGCCTCTGTCGCGGCGCCGCATGCTAGGCGTGGCGGCCTTGGGTGCCGCCGCACTCGCGGGGCAGACCACGATCACCGCCGCCGCCCCCCGGGCGGCCGCCGCCACCGCAACCAGTGGTTCCGGCGGCACGTTCGTCCCCGCCGTCGTGGTCGGCACCGGTTACGGCGCGGCCGTCCCCGCCCTGCGCCTCGGCGAGGCAGGGGTCCCCACCCTGATGCTGGAGATGGGCCGGCTGTGGAACCAGCCCGGTCCGGACGGCAACGTATTCAGCGGGATGCTCAAGCCCGACAAGCGCTCGAGCTGGTTCAAGACCCGTACCGAGGCTCCGCTCGGCTCGTTCCTGTGGCTCGACCTCGCCAACCGGGACATCGAGCCCTACGCGGGTGTACTGGACCGGGTCAACTTCGACCAGATGTCCGTGTACGTGGGACGCGGTGTCGGTGGCGGTTCGCTCGTCAACGGTGGCATGGCGGTCACGCCCCGGCGCTCGTATTTCGAGGAAGTGCTGCCCCAGGTCGACGCCGACGAGATGTACACCACGTACTTCCCCCGCGCGAACTCCACCCTCCGGGTCAACAACATCGACAAGAGCTGGTTCGAGCAGACCGACTGGTACTCGTTCGCGCGTGTCTCGCGCGGGCAAGCCTCGAACGCGGGCCTGAGCACCACCTTCGTGCCCAACGTCTACGACTGGGACTACATGCGCCGTGAGGCGGACGGTGCGGTGCCCAAGTCCGCGCTGGCCGCCGAGGTCATCTACGGCAACAACCACGGCAAGGTCTCACTCGCCAAGAGCTACCTGGCGGCCGCCCTGGGCACCGGCAAGGTCACCATCGAGACCCTGCACCAGGTCAAGACGATCCGTCAGCAGAACGACGGCACATACCTGCTGACCGTCGAGCAGAGGGACACCGACGGCACGCTGCTCGCGACCAAGGAGGTTGCCTGCCGCCACCTCTTCCTCGGCGCCGGCAGCCTCGGCTCGACCGAACTACTCCTGCGTGCCCGCGAGACCGGCACTCTCCCGGACCTAAGCCCTGAGGTCGGCGGAGGCTGGGGCCCCAACGGCAACATCATGACCGCCCGCGCCAACCACATGTGGAACCCGACGGGCACCAAGCAGTCGTCGATCCCGGCCCTCGGTATCGACGACTGGGACAACCCGGACACCCCCGTCTTCGCCGAGATCGCCCCCCTGCCTGCGGGTGTCGAGACCTGGGTCAGCCTCTACCTGGCCATCACCAAGAACCCGGAGCGCGGCACCTTCGTCTACGACGCAGCCAAGGACCGGGCGGACCTGCGCTGGACCCGGGACCAGAACGCGCCCGCGATCGCAGCCGCGAAGTCGCTCTTCGACCGCATCAACAAGGCGAACGCCACCATCTACCGGTACGACCTCTTCGGCAAGCAGATCAAGGCCTTCGCCGACGACTTCTGCTACCACCCGCTCGGCGGCTGCGTCCTCGGCAAGGCCACTGACAACTACGGCCGCGTCACCGGATACAAGAACCTCTACGTGACCGACGGCTCACTCATCCCCGGAAGCATCGGCGTCAACCCGTTCGTGACCATCACGGCGCTGGCAGAGCGGAACATCGAGCGCGTCATCAAGCAGGACGTCGCGGATTCCTGACGAGCGGCAGGCGCGGCCCGCCCGCGCCCCCTTCTCCTCCCGGCGAACGCCCCGCCACGGTGGGCGGTCGAACCGAAATCGAAAAGGAACGACTCCGTGAACTCCCCGCTCACCGAGGACAACAGCCTCTGGATCCGCAGGTTCCACCCGCGCCCCGACAGCCACGTCCGGCTGGTCTGCCTGCCCCACGCGGGCGGCTCCGCCAGCTTCTACTTCCCCGTGTCCCGGTCCATGCCCGACAGCGTCGACGTGCTGTGCGTGCAGTACCCCGGCCGCCAGGACCGCCGCACTGAACCTCTCCTGGACTCCGTACCGGCGCTCGCCGACAAGGTCTACGAGGCCCTGCTGCCCTGGACCGACCGGCCCATCGCCCTGTTCGGCCACAGTATGGGCGCCTCCCTCGCCTACGAGATCGCCCGACGGCTGGAGCGGGAGCGGGGCATTGTGCCCGCCACCCTCATCGCCTCCGGCCGCCGCGCCCCGTCCACGCACCGCGACGAGACCGTCCACCTGCGCGACGACGACGGCCTCGTCGCCGAGATGCGCGGCCTCAGCGGCACCGACCCCCAACTGCTGGGCGACGAGGACGTCCTGCGCATGATCCTCCCGGCCATCCGGGCGGACTACCGCGCAGCCGAAACCTACACCTGGGAACCGGGGCCGCCCCTGCGCTGCCCCGTGACCTGCCTCGTCGGCGACGACGACCCGAAGGTCACCGTGGAGGAGGCCGCCGCTTGGTCCGAGCACACCGACGGCCCGTTCATGCTGAAGGTCTTCCCCGGCGGCCACTTCTTCCTGGCCCGTCACCAGAAGGAAGTCGTCGGTCTCATAGCCACCAAGTTGGAGGTGCTCGACCGGCCATGAGCGGGCGTTCTGTGGGTCTCCGCCTGATTCCAGCCTGAGTCGGAGGGCAGCGCGCCGCGACCGACGAGGCGCGGCGCCACGGAGGGTCCCCTCTGCCACCGTCCGCGCTGGGCAGGGTGTCGCCCGACTGTCGCTGCCGACAGTCAGTCGCACCGTCCCGCCGTCGATTGCGCGCAATCGACGGCCATGAGCCCTGTCCTGCAATCCCGAACAATCTGCCTGCAGGCGCGGGCCCAGCGCATCCTGAGATCTCCAACCCGGCTGCGCGGAGGACGAGATGGCGCTCGGTAGGTGTTTCCACCCCGGCTCGTTGAGTGATCGTGAGCCCGGCTGGTCAGTGGATTCGCTGTCCAGAATGCACGCACACTCGACGAGGTCCCGGCAGCCGGGGAGAACTGGCCGGCCGTCACCTGCCGGGCAACCTCAAGTACGTCTTCCGCTGAACCAATTGGGCTGGCCACGGCAACGATCGTGGTCGAGGGCCAGCCTCGTGCCTGCACTGGCCACGGCAACGGGCCGGCACCCGGCTGGGCTCAGCGTTCGGTCACGAAGACGTGCGCGGCAGTCTGCGTGGAGAGTTCGGCGGCCTCACCGCCGTTGCCGACCATCACGCCGCCGGGCGATGACGTCACGCTCACGACCGCGCCGGGCTGCACCCCGGCGTGCCGCAGGGTGTACATGAGCTGGGGGTCTGTTTGGATCAGCTCTCTTATGCGCCGTACGACCGCGCTCGCGCCGTTCGGCCCGGGCTTGAGGTCGCTGAGTCTGACCATGCTTTCGTCGGGGAACGGATCCACGGTGCTCTTCTCGCCGAGTTCCTCCAGGCCAGGGATCGGGTTGCCGTACGGCGACTCGGTGGGGTGGTTCAGCAGCTTGAGTACGCGCCGCTCCACGGCCTCGCTCATCACGTGCTCCCAGCGGCAGGCCTCGGCGTGCACCTGTTCCCACTCCAGCCCGATCACGTCGACGAGCAGACACTCCGCGAGCCGGTGCTTGCGCATCACGCGCGTGGCGAGCCGGCGGCCCTCCGGCGTCAACTCCAGGTGCCGGTCGAGCGCGACGTGCAGCAGACCATCGCGCTCCATCCGGGCCACGGTCTGGCTGACGGTGGGGCCGCTCTGGTTCAGACGTTCGGCGATGCGGACGCGCAGGGGGACCTCGCCTTCCTCCTCGAGCTCCAGGGTGGTGCGGAGATACATCTCCGTGGTGTCGATGAGTCGGGACATGTCGATCGTCAGGCGTGGGTCTCGGCGGTGGCGGTCAGGACCGCGCGGCCGAGGATGTGTCCGGCCATGGTGAAGCCGAGGACGGCCGGGGTGGCGTCGGCCGCGACGCCGATGGACTCGACGCCGAGGGCGTGCACCACGACGAAGTAGCGGTGCGGTCCGTGCCCGGCCGGCGGGGCGGCGCCGATGAAACGGGCGGCGCCGGCGTCGCCCGGCAGCTGGAAGGAGCCCTCGGGCAGGCCCGAGCCGGTGTCGTCGCCGGCGCCCTCGGGCAGTTCGGTGACGGTGACGGGGATGTCGGCGACCGCCCAGTGCCAGAACCCGGACCCGGTGGGGGCATCGGGGTCGTAGACGGTGACGGCGTAGCTCTTGGTGCCTTCCGGGGCGCCGCTCCAAGACAGCTTGGCTGCGGTCGGGATTCTCGCCGGTGCCTGCAACCAGGGGCTGGGCGCCCAGACCGGCGGCCGGAGGGTGACACCACCGCACCGGAAGTCCAAGAAGAACCCCCCGGACTGGTAAGAGGAGATGTACGACCGCTGGCGCAAGGCGCACTCTTCGCGTCGTATCCGGGTCGAGCACGCATCGCACATCTGATCAGTGTGATCGGCGCGACGATCCAGACGGGTCGGGGCGTGCCAGCCCCGCGGGGCCTCGGGCCTGCGCCGAAGTGAGATGCCACGCCAAGAGCAAGGGGTCCGGTGGTCGGCGGCGGGCCTTTGGCCAAACAGGCGGGGCGAGGCTTGTCCGCAGGTGAGACGGATCTGCTCAGTTCTGCCGATCGGGGCCGCGCTCGTCGACGGTCACCGTTGGGTCGGAGAGGAGGCCATCGCCGTCGACCGGCCGGGTGACACCGCCGCCGAAAGTGGGCGGGCCCCGCCAATGCGCAGAGTCAGGGCCCGAACTGGGAACGTGGGGGAGCGGTGTGGCCCGGCGACATCCCCCGAACGTTGGGCCGGGCTGGCCTGCTGCAGGGGTTTGACCGAAGATGCGCGGTGGGGAGCGTCTCGCAGTGCATTGCACGGAGGCCCACGGCTGACGTGACCTTGGCATCAACCGCTCCGCCGTCGGTGTGTGCCCGTGGCATTCAGGCCGGCGCGACGACGGACTTCGTTTTGAACACGGGCGTCAGTCGCGCTCGCTGTACCGTCCCAATGTAAGCCGGGATCACTACCCATCACGCTAAGTGACGAGTCTATGTCGCCCTGATGTCTGAACAGTGGATGGCTGGCAGAATTGGTAGCAGCCCATGTGGCGTCGTGTGCGGGACTTAGCCCACCGTCTGCCTTGGGTGGAAGGGGACATCTCGTGCCATCGGACCGACCAGGGGGCGAGACTCCTGGTCCGCTCCGCTCGGAGCCAGGCACGTTGCTGGAGCACGTGGCCGTGGCTGTGCTCGGTATTGACGAGGATGATCAGATTTGTTTCTGGGGGCCTGGTGCGCAGCGCCTTTTCGGATACGAATCGGCGGCAGCGCTGTCCAAGCCCGCCGCGGCCCTCTTTCCCGATCCGCCCCGGGGCGCCCCAGAGGCCGCTATGCGGCTGGCGGAGCGAGGCCGAACTCTGGGGTACTGGCGCGGCCGTCTGCCCACACTGCATCGGGACGGTACGGTCTTCGACTGCGGTTTCCGAGCCTTCCCCGTGAACGGCGCCGAGGGCCGTTCCGTGGTCCTGTGCTTGGCGAGCAGGGCTGACGATCTCGACCGGGTGAAAACCAAGCTTGCCTTCCTCGACTCGCTCTTCGAAACCTGCCCCATCGGTCTGGTCATGCTCGACGAAGACTTGCGATACGTTCACCTCAACCAGGCGCTGGCCGACATGGACGGGCTTCCGATCGAGGACCATATCGGGCGGCGTATGGAAGAATTCATGATCACTTCCGACGGAGGCGAGTACCAGCGCATGCTGCGGGCCGTCGCCGAGAAGGGCCGGCCCGCCGTGAGCACTCTGGTAGTCCTCCGCGCGGCAGGTCATCCGGATCATGACCAGGTGCGGTCGGTGAGTTTCTTCCCCCTGAGCCAGGCCGGCGACACGCGGCCGGGAGTGGGCGGGCTGCTGGTGGACGTGACTGACCGGGAGCAGGCCATCGTGGAGGCCACAGCTGGCCGGCAGCGGCTGGCTTTGCTGGACCGGGCCGCGGCCCGGGTCGGCACTACTCTGGACGTGAACGTCACCGCCCGGGAGCTGGTCGAAGCCGCAGTTCCGGATTTCTCCGACGCATCCGTCGTGGAAGTCGTGGAGTGGCTGGATGAGGCTGAGGTGTTCAACCCGGAGCTTCCGCTGTTCACACGCCGGATCGCCTCCCGCACGACTCTGCCCCCACCCGCCGTCGAACTGGTGAGCGGACTGGAGAGCGTGACATACCCACCGGGCTCCGCCATCCACCAGATGCTGCGAACAGGGCGCCCCGTCTTCGTTGCTGTGAACGACGACTTCATGACCCGGACTGTCATGCATCAGGATCGCGCCCAGCTCCTACGCGACAGCGGCTTGACCTGCATACTCATCGCCCCGCTCATCGCCCGGGGCACAGTTCAGGGACTCGCCATGTTCGGCCGCTCAGCCGCCAGGCCGGAATTCACCGAGCAGGACCTCAGCCTCGCCAGTGAGCTCGCCTCCCGCGCCGCATTGTGCCTGGACAACGCGCGTCTCTACAGCCGCGTCCAGGACATCGCGCTCACACTTCAGCGCGCACTGCTCCCCACTGCCCTGGCGGCCAGCCCATACGTGAGCGTCGCCCACCGCTACCTCCCCGGCAGCCACATCACCGAGGTCGGCGGCGACTGGTACGACGTGATCAACCTGTCCGAGGACCGGGTGGCACTCGTCGTCGGCGACGTCATGGGACACGGAGTGCCGGCTGCCGCAGCCATGGGCAGGCTGCGCATCACCACCAAGGCACTGGCTCGCCGCAACCCGGAACCAGACGACCTGCTCACCGAGCTCGACGCCTGCGCCCAGGAGGCCGGCATCGAACTGGCGACCTGCCTCTACATCGTCTACGACCCTGCAACCGGCCGTGCCCGCATTGCCAACGCCGGCCACCCCCCGCCCATGGTGCGCCACCCGGACGGCACGGTCGAGACCATCAGCGACGTACTGGGAGTCCCACTCGGGGTCGGCGGGCTTCCGTTCCGAACGACCGAGATTGACCTTTCCGAGGGCGACACTCTCGTCCTGTACACCGACGGCCTCATCGAAGCACGCGGCCGGGACATCGAAGAGGGCATGGAGGCACTCCGCATCCAACTGCGTGGGACTTCGGGTTCGTTGGAAACGACAGTGGACCGCATCCTTTCGAGCCTGCTACCCGACGCACCGACGGACGACACGGTGATCGTCCTCGCCCAAGTGCGACCCGCTTCTCCGTCTGGTCGCCATCAAATCGTCGCTGTATGAGGGAGCGGGACGGAGTCTGGCGGACCGGGGTGGCCTATGTTGTGGCGGGAGCCGGCCTGGTCGTTGCCGCCGCGTTGTTCGCGGCTGGCCATGGTCCGGGACCGGCCTGGGTGACGGCCAGCGCCGGGGCGTTGTTCGTTGCACTGGCTGTTCCAGGCAAGCGGGCCATTGAGGCATGGGGAACCCGCTGGGCTGAGCCTGTTGAACAGATGGCCAGGCGTTCGACTGCCCGTAGTGCACTGCTTGGTCGGGGTCAACGTGTAGCCGATTCAAAACAGTGGATGGCACTCAGCATCCACACGGCTATCCCTCTGCCTGCGGACGCTGACCCAGATCTCTCGGGCAGTCTTCCTCAATACATCCCCCGAGAAGCAGACGCCGACATTCATGCATGGCTCAACAGCCACACGAAGACCGGCGGCCTCATCGTGCTGGTTGGGGACGCCGCAGCAGGGAAGACCCGATGCCTGTATGAAGCCTTGATTGCTGAGGTGGCCGATTGGTAGATGCCGGAGGTGGAGACTGGCAGCCAACTCAACACCTTGGTTCAAGAAGGGGTGAACCTGTCACGTTCGGTCATCTGGCTGGATGAACTACAGAACTTCTTCGCCGACGAGACCCTCACGGCCGCCTCAGTGCGTCAGTTGGTCCTCGGCCGACAGGGGGCCTGTGCTGCTCGCGGGCACGATCCGGGCCGCGGAACTCGACCGCCTCCTGTCTGCAGCTTCCCCTGCGAGCGGCACCGTCGGATCCGGTAGTCCGGATGCCATCGGGCTCAACCATGCACGGCAGGTCATCAAAATGCTGGCGCGTTGGTCGCCTCGCAGCGGGTTGGGGGAACGCGCGATCCGGTTTCACCTCAGCGGGGATCTGACACCGGACGAACTGATGCGGGCCCGGGCCCTGGCCGAGGTCGACCCGCGGATTGGGACAGCTCTCCTCGGGTCAGGTGGCCATCGGATCACCGCAACACAGAATTGATCGATCGTTGGAGGCTGGACACGGTGGAGGATCCCAGCGGCCAAGCGGTTATCACAGCAGCCGTTGTCGCCCGACGTTGTGGCCATCCAGAGCCGATCCCCGGACGGCTGTTGCAGGAACTGGCCCTCCTGTATCTGGCTGAGCGAGACGGCCTTCCGCTACCGGACGAATGGCTCTCGGCCGCTATCGCATGGGCCGAGAGCCCCATCATGGGCAAGATCAGGGCTCTGCGCAGATCGACGACGCATCCCGGTGCATTGGAAGGCTTCCGCGTGTCCGACGTCCTGCTTCAGCACTCCCACACGGCCTCCCAAAGCCCTGCGGACACGCTGCTCGGCCACAGCGGCATATGGACCACGCTGCTGGAACATGCGGGCGGTCGAACGGTAACGGAGGGCCCCACGACACCCAAGCGAACGGCAGACCCCATCTCAGTGCTGCGCACCTTGGGGTCATCCGTCGCCCCTCAAATCCGACTGGGACGTGTCCGGGCAGGCCATGGTGTCTGTCACCTGCGTGTTTCGTGGGTGCAGGTCCTGCTGGGTGGGGTAGAAGGGCGGGATGGATACCGCCGTGCTGGAACGGATGCTGGACGAGGCCTTCGATCATGCTGTTGTGCACCACGGCTACACCAGCTACATGCGTGACTACGAGGTGATTGTCTACGCGACGGCTGATCCTTCGACGGCCATGGAGTCGTCCTACAAGCGGTATCTGTTCCGGTACTGCGTGGAGGCCCGGTGTGAGACGTCGGTGCCGGCGGAGACCTGGCGGGTCTCTTTGGACGATCGGCTCATCGAGCAGGAAACCGGTACTGAGCTCGATGGATACGTCTGGGGCGTGAAGTGGCACTGCCTGTATCCGGGAGCCAGGCTCCTGCCCGACTCGGAGGCGGCCCGGCGCTGGTCGAACGAGCTCGGGATCGGCTTTCACAAGGTGTGCCTGGAAACCAACGCGCACACCCTGACCTTGCTCTTCTCCGACCTTCAGGTGAGCGAGGTCCCCGTCGGCTACGCCCCCTTCGTCACGGAGTAGGCGGGCAGGGTTCGTGAACCTGCGACCGATGTATGCCCAGGACAGGCGGCCGGTCTCTGTCGTTCCCGCTGCCTGCGCAGCAGGTAGCCCGGCCCCGCCAGAGCGCTCCAAGGGACCGGGCTACGGCTGAGAACCTTAGACCGGACAGCGGAAGCCAGAGCTCACTCATGAAGCCCAAGCTTTCGACGAGGTCTTCGGGCGAGGGCGCGTGCTGCCTGACCCGCGCGGGGGCTACCCCAGCCGCTCCCTGCCGCTTGAGGCGGGACTTGTGCGTTCTCCCCAGGGCCGCAGCATCGCGTGGCTGCACGGGCGGCCCGGTCCTTGAGGGTGGAGTCGGTACCGGGCCGCCGCCTCCAACGTGCCCCAGGCAGCGTGGCGCTGCCCGGCGGATGCGGCACACGGGTGATCAGGAGGCGACGAACGCCTCCGCCGACAAGTGCCCGCCCCCGCCAGAAGCTGACAGGGGCCGGGCTACGCGACGATCCTCGCGAACAAGCTGGCCTCCGCCCTGCTGGACCGCTCCTCGCCCGCACCGGCTACGCGTCGCAGCAGACCGACGGCGGTGAACCCGGCACCCGCACGGCCAACCTCTGGCACCCCGCGGACGAAGCCCCGGAACACGACTACGGAGCACACGGCTCCTTCGATGAGACGTCCCACCCCCGCTCGGCCCAAGCGGCACTCGCGCGACACCGCGGGCTTGTGTCGGCCGCCGCGAGGGGAGCGGTGGTGATGGGGCTGGGAGCGGTGATACGGCTCAGGCGACTGCGTTGCCCGGGAAGAGGCGCCGCTCAGTTCGCCGGGTGGCCCGGGGTGATGTCATGGGTGTCGTTCAGCGTCAGCAGAGGGGTGCTGCCCGCGAGATTCTCCGCCGCCTCCGGAGCGAGCAGGAAACCGACGTGGTCGCCGCCGTCGATCCGGTTCTCCACGCGGCCGACGAACCAGGCGGGGGCCTCGTCAAGGATCAGTGATCCGCCCGGTCCCGGGTGCCACGGGACGTCGGTGAACTTGTCCGTACGGTCGCCGGTCTCGCCGCCGAAGAGCCGGGCCAGCCGGTCCTGGTCGCGGCGGAGCAGATGGACCGCGATGCGTTCGGCGTGCTCGGCCACCCGGTACGTCCGGTTGGTTCTGGACAGCCAGACCATGAACCGGGCGGGCTTGAGCGAGCACTGCGAGGCGAATCCGACCAGGCAGCCGGCTTTCTCCCCGTCGGCCTCCGCGGTGACGAGGTACATCGGGTAGTCGAGCAGGTCGGTGAAGGGATCGAGATCGGTCACGGTGTTCGGCTCCCGCCTCAAGAGATCGGCTGTCGGCCAAGCGTTCACCATGCGCGTGTCCCGGTCGGCTCACGACGCACTGGGGGCGCGGTACGAGCGGAGTCCCTGGGTACCCGGACCTGTGCAGCAACGCGTCTCGGCGCGACCGTGAGCCCGGATCGGGCGACCTCCCCGACGGCCCGCGCCCAGGCGCGCGAGGCCACTTCGAACAGACCCCGACGGGCACCCGAACGCCACAGAACCAGCCAGCTTCTTCTCACAACAGTCCGCACAGAAGTACCAGAAATTTACAGAGGCGGTGATCAGCGTGGCCACGACGCGCCATGAGACGTCCACGCAACGCAATACCCGCGCCAGCGACAGGAAAAGCGACGCGAAAGTGGTGGGAGCCCTACTGAAGCGACAACAAAGAACATACGCGGCGCAGGCCGGAATCCGGTTGCGTGACACCCCGGCTCCGCTCTACCAGATGCTCGTACTGGCGAACCTGCTCAGTGCCCGCATCAAGGCGGACATCGCGGTCACGGCAGCTAGAGCACTGTTCGAAGCCGGGATGCGCGACAGCCGGTCGATGGCGCGGGCGACCTGGCAGAAACGTGTCGACGCGCTTGGCAAAGGCGGATACCGGCGCTATGACGAGCGCACCTCCACCATGCTCGGTGAGGGAGCGGAACTGCTGCTCGACCAGTACGACGGTGATCTGCGGCGGCTGCGCGAGGAATCCGATCCCACCAAAGCCCTGCAGCGCTTTCCGGGCATCGGTCCCACGGGAACCGATATCTTCCTCCGCGGAGTACAGGCCATCTGGCCGGAGTTCCATCCGTACGTGGATCGCAAGGCCCTGGACGGCGCCCGACGGCTCGGACTCCCCGCCTCGCCGGAGAAGCTGGCCGGCCTCGTGACCCGTCGCGAGGTGCCCTTGCTGGCGGACGGCCTGGTACACGCGGCCCTCGACAAACCCATGGTCGACGCGGTGCTCGCCGCCGCGGACCGGGCATGACGGGTGGGTGGCCGACTCTCGCTGCGCATCGGTGGGCGCAAGAGCGGTAGTGACTGTTGCCTGTGCAAGGTGGCTGTTGGCTGCTCGGTCAGGGACGAGGGGTCCGAAGAATTGCACCGCCCTGCTACCGAACGACCCCGGTATCGAACAACGCGCACAGACGGTCACGTGCGCGATCAGAGGCGGAGACCCTTGCGCCGGGCTGCCGCACGGGCACGAGCCCACGCCTCGGGGAGCTGCCGTTCCCGGACCCCGGCCGCGGTTCTCTCCTGACCGTGCAGCAGGCCCCAGGTGAAGCCGGGTTCTCCCGCCGCGTGTGCGGCGATCGCAAGACTGCGCAGGGTGTCACGGGCCACGACACTGTCGTGCTGGTCACCGCTCACCTGCTGTACGGCCTTGACGCGCTTGCCGAGGCGTCGAACAGGCTTGGCCAGGGCGGGGCGGGCCGCCTCCGCGGCGTAGCGAAGCCGCTTGGCGGCCTTGCGGGCGTGGTGGATCCGGGCGTCACGTTCCGGTCCGGACGGCATGTCGAGCGCCCGGTCCATTCGCTGGGCAAGTCGCCCGTACTCCTTCCCAAGCGCCTTGACCATGACCTTCTCCGGTTTTCCAGCCGCCTTCGCACGCAGCGGCGGCGCCTCGGCCAACCGGTTCAACTGCTCGAGCAGGTTCAGGTAGCGGGGCGTGGCGAGCGCGTCGAGGGTGCGTCGACGGCCCTCGGCCTGCCGCGCCGCGTCCCAGGCCTGCAGCCGTGCGCCAACCGGGCCCAGGACCAGTTCACCGGGAAGTTCCCGCACGCCGGAGGTCAGCCGCTCCCGGAGCACCTCATGGTCGCGCTCCACACCGAGCTCGGCCCCGAGCCACCTCAGATCCCGCCGGACGGGGTCGGTGACCTCACGGTCGAGAACGGATCGGTAGGAGCGCAGGCAACTGCGCAGACGGCGGGCCGTGGTGCGCATCCGGTGCACGGCGTCGGGCAGGTCGCGACGCACAGCGGGGTCGAGGTCCGTAAGGGCGTCGACCAACCGGCGAACGTACGTGAGCACGTGATCGCCGGCCGATCCCGGGGCGACCCCGGCGCGCGTATCCTCCGTGCCTTCGAGGAGGGACGTCGTCTCGGACAGGGCACGGACGACTTTCGAGGGGCCCTGCGCGCGGTCGACACCGTGGTTCCGGAGTACCTTTTCGATGGCGTCCAGGAGTGTCGGATCACCGTTGTCGGCGAGTTCGACCTCCATCTCCGTCCACTGCGTGTGCGCGTCGTCGTCCAGCAGCGAGTCGGCGCGCACCGCATCCGTACTCAGCTCGGCCAGGGCGTCGCCCCCGGCGTCGAGAAGTCGGCGCAGGGACCGGGTGGAGCGGATCCGCACGATCGGCCGCAGCTCTGCGCCGCGGGTGCGCGAGAGAGTCAGGGCCCGCAGGTCTTCAGGGACCTCTTCTGACGACAGCGGGAGCCGGATCTCCTCCCGGGTGTCTTTCTCCAGGGGTAGTTTCAGGTGCCAGCCGGCGTCGGTGCCGCCTGTGCGGCGCCGCAGGGACGCCCTGGTGTGTGCCAGTCGCAGGTCCTCGGTGTCGTAGTAGACGGCATCCAGCTCCTGCGTCGCATGTTCTGCGAGCGAGGCGACCCGGTCCACTTCCGTCAGCTCGGGCAGCCATGAGATGTCGTTCCCCGGCGGCGCCGCGTATTTGCGTTCTGTCTCTCGTGTCGAATGGACCATACAGATCGCGTTGACACATTCCCTGGGCTCAAACCCGACGTACGCCACTTCGCGGGTTCACCTTTGCGCGCACGGTGGATCGGAGGCGGACGGAGACCCGTGTCGCTCCAGCAGCCAGGTGACGGCGTTGTGGTCCAGGCGACCCTAGGACGCGCACCGAGCCGATGCCGGCGAGGCGATTCGTACCGTGGAGATGGCCTTCGCGGGTGTGGAACGGCGGGCGGCGGCGAGATCGACGGCCCACCGTTCCACCTGGGTCTGCCGTAGAGGACTGGTTGCGCTGCCTCAGGACACGTCTGGTGAGCTGCTGCAGCAGACCTCTGACCGACGCGGTGATCACCGCCGACGCTCTCCACACGCAGCACGATCACGCCTCCTAGCTGCGCGAACGCGGCGCCCACTACCTGGCCGTCGTCAAAGGGAACCACCCCGCACTGCACGAGAGGGTCCGCGGGCTGCCCTGGCGCGACATGCGCCTGGACCACTACGAACGCGGCCGGGCCCATCACCGCGACGAGATCCGCCGCCTGAGGACCGTCGCGTTCGCGCACCTGGACCACCCGCACGCCTGCCAGGCCCTCCAGGTCGTGCGCTGGAGACGGGACCCGGGCTCGGGCAAGCTCTCGATCGAGCGGATCCACCTGGTCACCAGCCTGCCGCCCGGCGCCGCCAGCGGCAGCGAACTCGCGGCCTGGATCCGCGGCCACTGGAAGATCGAAAACCAGCTCCACCATGTCCGCGACCGCACCTTCGGTGAAGACGCCTCGAAGATCCGCACCCGGCACCTGCCCCGCATCATGGCCGGCTTGCGCAACCTCGCCATCGGCGTCCACCGCCAAGACGGCCGCACCAACATCGCCGCCGCCCTCCGCCACACCAGCCGCGATCCCCAGCGGCCCCTCACCGCCCTCGGACTAACCTGACAAACCCAGACGCAAGATCACTTCTCAAAGACCCTGGGGCTGGGGCCACGTACGGCTGATGGGATGGTGCGCCCGCGAGCGCTTCCATCAGGTCGCCGGGTGATCCTGCCGCGGCTGGATGCCGCCGGACAGACCTTCGGGGGCGCCGGTCAGACCCTCGGCCGTGCCCTCTGCGCCGCCGCGTGGGTGTCAGCAGGTCGAGCCGGCCGGCGCTCCTCGGGGCCGCGCCGCGCGCAGCCGCGGCCCCGCTGCCCGTACGGGCAGCGCGGACACGGCCCTGCAGCTCCTCAGGGAGGCGCACGGTGAGCTGGACGCCGGCCCCAGGCCGTTCGCGGCCTTCCTGGACGTCGCCGGCATAGGGGCCCCGACCGCGGCGTTCACCGCTGCCGAGGCCCATATGCCCTCTGCCGCCCAGCAGTTCGCAGCCCTGGCGGAACAGACCGCAGCCCGCCGTGTCCGTGGCCGGGGGCAAGGAGTTGTCGCCGGCGCAGTGCGTGTTGTACGCGGGTGTTGCCGGGCCCTGCGCTAGAAGGTCAGGTTCCAGGCGTCGATCTTGCCTGTGTCGGAGGCGGCGTTGTCGTTGACGCGCAGCTTCCAGGTGCCGTTCGCGGCCTCCGAGGAGGCGTTTACGGTGTAGGTCTGGGCGATGTTGTCGGCGCTGCCGCCGGCGTGGTTGTGCAGCGTGTAGACGGTGCCGTCCGGCGCCACCAGGTCGACCTTCAGGTCACCGATGTAGGTGTGCTTGATGTCCACACCCACCTTGAGGGTGGCCGGGGCGTTGCCGGTCACGCCGGTTATGGCGATGGGGCTCTCCACGGTCGCGTTGTCGTTGATGGCGAAGTCCGCGAGGTTCTCGAAGTACTTACCGGGCGGCGGGGTGGTCCCGACGGCCTTGAGGGCGTCGACTTGTCCTTCGCCGAAGAACGAATTGTTGGCCGTCGTGCCCGTGCAGCGGCTGTCCGAGGGGCAGGCGATGTCGTTGGCCTGGGCGGCCAGCTTGGCGCGGATCTGCGCCGGGGTGATGCCCGGGTTGGCGCTGGCGATGAGTGCCGCCACGCCGACCACGTGCGGGGTGGCCATCGAGGTGCCGCTCTTGCTGCCGTAGCCGCCGCCGGGGACGGTGGAGTACACGTTGCTGCCCGGCGCCGCGACGTCGATGACGCCCTGCCCGTAGTTGGAGAACGAGGCCTTGGTGACACCCGTGCCGTTGGCCGCGACCGTGACCACGCCCGGCAGCTCGGTCGGGATGTCGAGGCAGGCGTTGGTGATCGTGCGGGTGACCGGCGTCGAGTCGTTCGGGCTCGCGGAGTCGGTCGTCTTGTGGGCGAGGTCGTAGTTCTCGTTGCCCGCGGCGGCGATCTGGAGGGAGCCCTTGCCCTCGGCGTACTCCTGGGCGCGCTTGACGCCCTCGATGATGGCGGCCTGGTCGATGTTGTCCGGGCAGTTGAACTGCCACGGGTCCGTGTAGTAGCTGTTATTGGTGACCTTGAAGCCGTGGTCACCGGCCCAGACGAAGCCGCAGATGGTGTTCTCGGCGAAGAAGAAGGAGTTGCCCGGCTCAGCGACCCGGACCGCGGAGATCTTCACCCCGGGGGCCACGCCGACAACGCCCTTGCCGTTCTTGGCCGCGGCGATGGTGCCCGCTACGTGGGTGCCGTGCGTGTCGACGTCCCGCCAGGCGCCGACACGGGTGTCGGGCTTGCCGTAGGCGCAGGAGACCGAGTCGGCCGCGTTGAAGTTGGGCGCCAGGTCCTGGTGCTGGTCGTCCACACCGGTGTCCAGGATGCCGACCGTCACGGAGGCGGAGCCCGGGTTCACGGCCCAGGCCTGGTCGGCCTTGATCTGGCTCATGTCGGCCCGGACCGGTTCTCCGGCCGGGGTCGAGGCCTGGGCCGGATTGGCCGGGAGCGCCGGGTTGTAGGCGTCGGCCGGGACGTCCGAGGTGCGCGTGGCGCCGACCTGCTGCACGCCGGCGACGCCGCGCATGGTGGCGGCGAATTCGCTGGACGCCGAGTGGGCGACGATCACGCCGATGGCGTCGAAGTTCGAGAAGACGGTGCCGCCGTTGGCCGCGATCGCGGAGCGGACCGCCGAACTGTCACCGGGGGCGGTGATCACGAGGTAGGCACGCGTGCCGGCCACCCAGGTCGCACTCTTGGAAGCCGGCACGGCGGCCGGAGCGTGGGCCTTGGCGCCCGGCGCGGGGGAGGGGTCGACGGGGAGCGTGCCCGCGAGGGCGCCCGGGGCGCCGAACGCGAGGGCGGCGCCGAGCGTGGCCGCCAGGACCAGCGTGCGTCTAGTCCGGCTGGATATGTGGAGTATCAATGCGTCCTCCGGAGACGGCCCGGCCGTGCTGAGGGCACCGGCGGGGCCGTACGAAACGAGTGGTGGATGCAAGATGTCAGGCGCGTGCTCCCGTACGGAAGTACCTTTCCGCGCAGGGGCGTTAGAGGGGAATGGCTGAAAAGGGACGTACTCCGGGCATCGGGGGGTCGGGATCCACCGGGAGCTCGGCGACGCCGACCGCGCCCTGGCGTACGCCGCCGACCTGGTGCCGGCCATCGACGGGGTGGACGGGCTGCTGGTGTGGTGGCTGACCGAGGTGCGCCCGCAGTTCGGTGACGAGCCCGCCGGCGGGCAGGCCGTGCTGCTGCCCAGCCGCCGGCACACCCTCGAGGGCGGGCGGCGTCCGGCCTGTGCGGTCACCCTGCGCGACGGAGACCAGTGTCCGGAACCCGTCCCACTTGGGCTCCACAGCGCGGCCCGGCCGTAGATCGGGCTCGGGCACGGGGGCGCTCAGCTCGGTTCTGGCAGCATCCACGTCGCAGTGGATGCCTTCCACCGGATGTCCCGGTGTTGTCCTCTTGCCTTTACGCGGGGACCGAGGCGAGGGCGTGTTCGTCGCCCAGCGCCGCGAGGTGGCGTTCGGCGTCCAGGGCCGCCTGGCAGCCGCTGGCGGCGGCGGTGATGGCCTGGCGGTAGGTACGGTCGACGACGTCACGGCATCTACGCCGGCGGCCTCGACGCGCTCCTGCTCACGGTCCCGCCGCCTGACTGCACTTCTCGCACGCCGGGCACCGAAAGGGTTGTGGGGAAAGTCGGTGACATCCCTCACGTGCCCGATCCTCATCAACGTGCCGCGATAGTACGTGGCGTGTGGCTGATATAGGCGGATCTGGCATATGGAAGCAGGCATACGCGGCATCTCGGCCGGAGTCACCGGCCCGGGTCACCGGCCTCGAGCCGCCGGACTGCCTCTGCCGCCCTTCTGACGGAGTGTGAGGCGCGGTCGGTGTCCGGCGCGGCGGCCCGGCACAATCCCGGGCCGGATTCAAGGGTGCTCTCGCCTACTAGGCGAGGTAGTGGAAGCCCCCGTTGTCGTGCCCTCCCGCGGCTTTTAACAATGACGGCCCCGCAAGGCGTCCCCGCAGGTCAAGCACAGTGTCTGTGCGAAACCGAGCCCGTCGGAGGCGCAAGGAGAGTCGACCGAACGAGGTCCGCATGAGGAACCACCGGAAGCACGGCAGGAAGACGCGCCGCCGGCCCATAGCCGTCGCCGTCCTGGCGATGGGCGCGGTGGCGGTGCCGTCGGCCGCCATAGCGTGCATGGGCGACGAAGGAGCCGAGGCCACCACCGCCACGTCCAGCGGTCCCTGGACGGACGGGAGGAAGGGGTCCTGGGACCGGCACCGGACGGACGGGAGGAAGGCATCCTGGGACGGGCACCGGGGGCGGGACGTCCGGACCGCGAGGCCCACGGCGACGGCTTCGCCCTCGGCCTCGCCGACGACCTCTCCCAGGACTGAGGCGCCCGCCCTGGAGAAGGCCAAGGCGCCCGTCTCGAATGGGACCACCCCGCCCGCCCCGACGAGGACCGCCGCCGCGCCGAAGCCGACCGCCGTGCCCCCCTCGACGACCGCCTCACCGAAGCCGCCCACCGTCACGGCTCCCGCCGCAGGCACGGCGACCCCCGCCGTCGCCCGCGTGGTCGCCCTGGTCAACAGCGAGCGCGCCAAGGTCGGTTGCTCCCCGGTCGCCCTGAACGCGAAGCTCTCGCAGGCCGCCCAGGCCCACAGCGCGGACATGGCGAGCCACAACACCATGTCGCACACCGGTTCCGACGGGTCCGACCCGGGACAGCGGATCACGCGCGCGGGCTACCTCTGGAGCACCTACGGCGAGAACGTAGCGTACGGGTACTCCACGCCCGACCAGGTCATGGCGGGCTGGATGGCCAGCGCCGGCCACAAGCGCAACATCCTGGACTGCGGCTTCAAGGAGATCGGTGTGGGGGTGGCGCAGCCCGGCAACTACTGGACGCAGGACTTCGGCACGGCCCGCTGACGCTCACGGGGCCCACGCCCGTCATGGCCCGCCGACCATCACGCCGGCCGCGGCCGGCGTGGGTGCCGTTCTGTCCAGGGCGCAGGTACTGCGCGAGTCCGGGTCGCCAAAGAGGATTGAACGTGAGGGCCCTGATGGTGGGCACCCAAGAATCCCGGCTGGTCGTGGTCCGCGGCGACAGCGCCTCAAGGAAGTCTGGCGCCGAGCCGGGGTTCGCGGTCGTCCTCGCGTACGCCGATGGGCATCCGGTCGGCTACGCCTACGGCAACCGCATCGAGCACGGTGACCGGTACTGGCAGCGCACTGCCCCGGAACCGGCGGAGGAGTACACCCGCCGTCCGGCTGTGGCGTTGAAGGAGATCGGCGTACGGGACGAGTGGCGGGGGACCGGGACCGCGCGACGTATGCATGACGCCTTCCTGGCCGCGCGGGACGAGTCGTACGTGACGCTCATGGTGAACCCGGCGGCCGGTGACGGGAAGGTCCACCAGCTCTACCAGTCGTGGGGCTACCAAGACCTCGGCCAGAGCCAGCCGTCACCGGCGTCACCGACGCTCATCGTGATGATTCGCTCCGCCCGCTGACACGGGCGGAGGCCGCCTCAGCTTGTGCTTGACTTGTCGGCGGCCTCGGTGAGGTCAGAAGCGCACGCGGGCGTTGTCGCCGTCGATACGGACGATGCACTCTTTGAAGAGTGCCATGGGCCAAGCTTCGTCTTCTGGCTATGTTCACGAGATTGGGTTCTGGCACAACTTCTGTGGAGCTCTCACGCTCTGTAACCTGCCGGGACTGGATGGCCCTCGTGACTCGTTGACAGATCTGTTTGGAATCATGCCCACATGGACTTCGACCTCGCCCCGCCGACTGGCGTTGGCCCGTTGCGGATCGGTATGACTCGGCACGCGGCCAATACAGCGCTGGACTCGCTCCGCGATCTCTCTGCGATCTCGGAGTCTGATCGACCGGGGCAACACGTCTTCCGTCCCAGCGGGCTCATGATCAGCATCCACTGCGTGCGAGACATGCTTGAAGCCATCGAGCTGGGAAGGCCGTCGTCCCAGACGGATCGGGTGTTGTTTCAGGGTGTGGACGTGTTCGCACTTCCATCCCGCGAGGTTGTCCAGCGCATGGGTGAGTTCACCTCGATCGAGGAAGATCCTGACGACGATGCTTCGTTCATCGCCCCGGACTTGCTGCTGAGCTTCTGGCGTCCGTTCGCAGCCGACGATGAGCCTGAGGAAGAACAGGGCTACCACTTCAGCTCGGTCCTACTGGCACGGCCTGGCTACTACGACACCCCTGCTCAAGCTGCGGAGCGACTCCAGCAGAGCTCGTGACGGACCCGTCCGGATGCCAGCAGGACTCGTTTCCGCAAGAGACTGAACCCGGCCCGGCAGTACATCTGGCGCTTGATCATCTTGATCCGGTTGACATGGCCTTCGACTGCTCCCGAGTTCCAGGGCAGAGTGAGACCAGCGATGACGGCATCGCGGTCGCGGTCGATGCCTGCGGCGAGAGTATGGAGACTTGGCAGGTCATCCTGCCGGACGGCGGCGAGCCAGTCCGGAAGACGCGCGCCCTGGCGCTCGGTCAGCATGACGGCGAAGGAGCGGACGTGCCGGGTGAGCGCGTCAATCTCGGGGCAGTGGGTGCGAACGGTTTTGAGCTGCACTTGTTCAGCCTCGGGAAGGGTTTCCGGGCGCCGGAGAATCCATCCGGCGACCGTTCGGGGCGAGGGCGGCCGGGCAACCACCGGTCGTGGTGAGGTGCGCTTCTTGTGCAGGTAGGCGCGGACGCGCTGGTAGCTGCCCTTGTAGCCAAGTGGCACGATCTCCTCCCACAGCTTCCAGGCGTTGGTGCAGCCCTCGTTCCACCGTTCGTCCAGGTATGGCTTGTAGTCATCGAGGACGGACGTCCGGTTCTGCCACTGCCCGGTAAAGAGCTCTTCCGGCCTGGCGGCGTCGGCGAGCTGCTTGACGGTTCGCCAGGTCATGCCGAGCTGACGCTGGACCGAGCGGCGGCTGTGCCCGGCCTCCAGCAGAGCATGGACGTCGGCGTGCCGGGCCCTGGTGCGGTCGGCGAAGCGATGGCTGGCCGGCCAAGGCGAGCCGGATGGATCTTCCTCCGGCTCAGGTTCCGGATCGGGTTCGGCGAGGGCTGTGACAAGCATGCGGAGGCAGTGGCGGTGCTGGGCGACGGCTCGTTCGGCAGCCTCGCTCACGTTGTGCCAGAGGTGCCACCGGTCCGCGGCCTGAACGGCCTGGGGGGCACCGACGGAAGCACCTTCGGCGAAGAACGGCGCCCGGTCGCGGCAGATGACCTCAATGCCTGGCCGTTCGGCGAGCCAGGCCGCCAGGCTGGACGCCTCCCGGTCGGGCAACAGGTCGACAGGGCGGCGGGTCTCGACATCGATGAGGATGGTGCCGTAGTGGCGTCCCTTGCGGGTGGTGTACTCATCGACACCGACCACCCGCGGCGCGGCCACCTCGGGCTCGGGAAGCGCGTCCACCAGCCGCAGCACCGTACTGCGGCTGATGGACACCCCGAGGACACGAGCGATTCGGGCGCCCGCCCGGCCCGCGAGGGCCAGGCCGACCGACGCCAGAGTCGAGCGCAGCCGTTCGGTCCGCTGACTGTGCCGGCGTGTCAGGCCCGGTATCTGCTCGACGAAGGTGCGGCGGGTGCAGCCCGAGTTTCCGCAGGTGAACCTCCGGACCCTCAATTGAAGGACAACCCGTCGGCCTCCGCTGGGAACATCAGCGGGAAACCGCAGGTAGAAACCGTGAATCCCGGTCGACCAGGTACCACAGACCGGGCACGCGGCACCGTCGGCGGTGCATTGCGCATCGACGCGCACTAGCGCGATGTTCACGTCTACGGACAGCACCGCGACGTCAGCGATCGACGGGAACAACAACTCCTTGAGCCGGAGCAGGAACTCTTCCACGGCTCTGAACATTCCGCCCAACTGCGTTGCCCACGGACCATTTCGGGCGACTTCACGTAGCGCTCGAAAAGGCCCAGCATTCACTCAGAGTGGCCGCCTCACAGAAGTTGAGCCAGAGCCCGAGATTGGACAGCAGATGTTCGCCACTTCGGGAGGCACGATGAGCTCTTCGACCTGGCGAAACTGGGCGTCCTGCTAGTCGGGCAGGCTTCCTGGAATTGTTCCGTCGAGGCGTCCATCCGTTGGTGATGGATTGGTGGACCGGGAAGCGGTAGGAATTGCGGCAGGCGTGATGTCAGCCATTGTCGGTCTCGTGCAATACCTGAGGCCCCGCAATCCCGAGCCCCGCTCGCCGGCGTCCTCTAGACGGACAGAGTCCGGGGCTGGGGTCGGTCCGATCCCTCGCATCGAGCGAGAACTTCGCGGCCTCGAAGGCGACCGGCCACTCGCTCCCAGAGTGAATGCAAACTGGGATGAGCTGGGGTTGCCGCCCCAGCCTCGCGACTTCAGCGTCAAGGGCCAAACGGTATACGCCCGATCATTGACGGATGCTCAGCTCCTTGGCCTCTTCGAGCACGTGGAGGGCATCGTCCCGCCGGTTCAGTGGGGAGTGCTAGGCAAGGAGCTGGAGCGCCGAGGTTACAGGCGGGGGATGGATTCGGCGCCTGGCTCCGGTCCTGAGTGGAGCGCGGCGGGATCGCGCAAGGGACCTGGGCGTTTCGTCGAGGCCGAGGGAGTCCAGGCGGTCAACGCGAGCTTCACCGCGACCTGCCCCGGCCGTGACGTCTGCGGCAGAGCACCTGGTTCAGCGGTATAGGTGCATCCCTGGCCTGCGGCGTGAACCCTCAAGCCAAGGAGCCCTGGGTCCGGGAGGCCTATCGGCTGACGTGCGGTCCGCTCAGACTCTGAGCAGCAGACCGGGCGGATTGAATTGGGACCGCAGGACACTAGCTGCTCCTGGCGCGCCGACGCCCCCGGTAGTTCTCGGTACGCTGGGTGGAAGGGGGCGACGGGGGGCGAAGATGGACATTGCCCTGATCACTACGCTTATCGGCGCGGTGGCCGGCGGTATCGTCACATTTGGTGGAACCTGGCTTCATACACGCACCAGCGTTCGCACGGCTGCCAGGCTGATCTACGCCGAACTCACCCGGGACAGCACCGCTGTCGCCTATTTTCGGCAGACCGGGCACTGGGCCGCGCCGACGTTGAACCGCGCCGCATGGGACAGCCAGGGTGCGTTGCTGGCGCGTCGGCGCAGCAGTGCCACGTTTGAGGCTGTGCACCGTGGTTACGCGGCTCTGGAGATCGTGCCGTTCATTGCGGACGACACCCTCTCCGCGGCGGATCGCGGCGAACTCCTGGACTGGACAGTGGAGCGGTTGACGCGGGCCATCTCCGCGATAGGGGAGGTCGCGCAGGTACCGAAGGTCCAGGTTCGGGACTGGACTAGGCGGCTGGAAGGCGCCCCATTGGCAGGCCGGACTTCAACTCATCCGCTGTTGCGTTCAGGAGTGATCCCGCTTTCTCTGTACGAGCGCTTGACCGAGGAGGGTGGGCTCCAGCTGACATACCAGGGCCTCGGGTGGCGTGTGACGGATGGTGAGCTGACGTTCATCGGCGACCGGTCACCCCCCGAAGACGTGCAGCACATAGTCTTCGAGGCTCGGTGGGGGGAAGAGCTTGACAGGCTTCCTGTGGCCCGTGCCACTGGCGACGAACCGGTGGGCGACTCTGCGGTCGATGAGACCTATGACGGTCTCGTGGCCACATCCCGATTCCTGCGTGAGGTCTTCGGCCGCGAATATCTTCTCGATCCCCGACTGCCCGTACCGGCGGTCGTTCACTACGGCAGGAAGTACAACAACGGCTTCTGGAACGGTTCCCTGCTTGTTCTGGGAGATGGGGACGATCAGACCTTCTCCCGGTTCAGCCAGTGCCTTGAAGTCGTGGGAGCCGAGTTGATGAAGGCCATGATCCAGCAGACGGACCTTGTCTTCCATGGACAACCCGGGGCACTCATCAACTCGTTGTGCGACGTCTTCGGAGTGATGGTCAAGCAGTACGCGCTCGGGCAGAGCGTCGAGGAGGCCGATTGGCTGCTCGGAGTCGGTCTCCTGGCACCCGGGATCAATGGAGTCGCGCTGCGTTCGCTCAAGGAGCCGGGCACGGCCTACGACAATGACACTTTGGGCAGGGATCCGCAGCCCGCGACGATGGGCCAGTACCTGCAGACCGAGCGCAACAACGGTGGCACCCACATCAACAGTGGCATCCCTAACCGCGCCTTTTACCTCGTGGCAGAGCGGCTCGGTGGCAAAGCGTGGGAGCGCGCCGGATGGATCTGGTGGGATGTCCTCACCGGTGGCGAACTGGCGGAAGAGACGCAGTTCGTTGACTTCGCCCGGCTCACCGTCGCTGCCGCCCTCAACCGTTACGGCCAGGGCGAGGAGCATCAGGCGGTCGTTGATGCCTGGTCGAGTGTGGGCCTCCCCACTGACCAGGTGCATTGAGCCTTCTTTAAGTCTGAACCTGCAGGTCATCGGCTGGTGTGACGCCCATGCATGGACTTCCGCGTGCCTCGGGCGCGATGCCCTTGCGTGCGGCGTGGACGGCGATCAGGCGGTAGCCGTCGTCGGGGGTGACGGCGCACAGGCGGCCCATGCGGTCGGTGGTGACGGTGACGGCATCCGTGGTGAGGTCGGGCGCGGTGGTTGCGGCCATGGGGTATCCCTCCGGGGCGTACTGGGTGACTGGGCTGCCTGCTCTCAGGTCGGGAGCTGCGCGAGCGCGACGGCTGCGGGGGTGATGACGTAGTGGCCCTGGGTGCGGAGCTCGGCGGCCACGGCCGCCGCCGTGGACGTCGCTTCGTCTGCGGGTGTCGGCCGGACGTACGCTTCGATGCTGTTGTTCCAGGTGAACCCCCGTGAGGTGAGGCTTGTTCGGTCTCGGCGGTGAGGTCCTGCGGCGCGCGGGGCGCAGCGACGACTCCGTGTCCGGGGTCGGGCGCGACCAGGTACATGGCGGGGCCTCCCGGCGCCGGTTCCCGCCGGCCTGAGCGGGAACCAGCGCCGTGGGTCAGATGGCGCTGATGGTGTGGTCGGCTTCCAGCACGCCGAGGAGGCGTTCGTCGGGTACATCCGTTGCTTGATGCCTGCGCTCGACCGGGCGACGATCCGCCATCACCGGCATCGTGGCCACGACCTAGGAGTTCGAGTGCACTTCCGCGAGCTCACCGAACGCACCTCGACGCACCGGTGACGCGGGGGATGGCTACTTCTTCATCGAGGACCGGTCCGGTTTACTCGGCACAACCGCCCATGGTCGTCGAGCAGGAGGGCGACCGCTACGGCGTGTTGAAGGCGTACGGCGTTGGGGAACTTTTTCGGCGCTGCCGGGCCGCGGTCGCTGGACAGATCTGCTGAGCGGATCGAGCGGCCTGCCGGTGGCGTCCCCGTCGGGGCGCCGCCGGTCAGCTGCCCGCGTTCCGTTCCGCGATCCGCAGATTGTCGGCGATGTCCACACGCACCGGATGCCCGGCCGGCAGGCCCATGCTCTGGGCGTGGGCGCGGCGCAGGACCGTGAGGCCGTCGCGACGGAGGCCTGCGGCGAAGAGGGTCGCGCCGAGGGTGTTGGCGGTGGTGAGGGTGGATTCGTGGGCGGCTCCGAGGCGGCGGGCGCGGCGCTGCCAGGTGTCGTCGAGAACCGCGACGGACGCGGAGACGTCGCCCTGGATGGCCAGGGCCGCGCCGAGGTTGTGAGCGCAGTCGAGGGTCGCGGGGTCGTCGGGGCCCCAGGCGCGGGCCGCACGGTCGGTGGCCTCGCGGGCTATCTGCGCGGACGCAGCCGCCTTGCGCTGCTGGTAGAGGGTGGAGCCGAGCAGGTTGAGCAGGCCGATGGTCTCCCCGTGGTTCGCTCCCAACTCCGCCTCGCAGTCGGGCAGCAGGCGGCGCAGGAGCACCTCCGCCGCGGCGAAGTCGCCGGTGTCGAACAGGACGCGCGCCGTGCGGAGCTGCCGGCGCAGGCCGGTGCGGTTCGGGCCCTTGCGACGCCACACGACGCCCCCTCGCCCACGGCGTCGTTGCCGTGTCGTTGTCCCGGTGGTGCGGCCGACCACCATATAACCGCGGCACGTTGATTGGGGAGGGCGCGGGCGCGGGCCGCGCCGCGGTGGCACGATGGGGCGGGCACGGCAACGGGAGGACACCCATGATCGAATCCCTGGCGGCGGTCGCGACGGCCGCTTCGACGACGCTCGTCGCCGCGATGGCGACGGACGCCTGGGGCGCCGCGCGCTCCGGGTTGCTGCGGCTGTTCGGGCGGGATGACGCACCCGAACAGGGTGCGCTGGTCGCGCTGTTGGAGAGCGAGGCCGCCCTGGTGTCCGGGGCGGAGGATCCGGAGGCGGCGCGCCGGCAGTTGGCACCGGCGTGGCAGTTGCGGCTCGAGCAGTTCCTTCACGCGCACCCGGAGGTGGCCGACGACGTGCGTGAGCTGACCCGGCGGCTGCAGGACGAACTGCCCGCCCAGCAGCGCCACTGGGTGCAGCACGTCGAGGCGCGAGACCATGGGCAGGCGTTCGGCGCGCAGGGTGGGAACGTGATCGTCCATCAGGAGCCCGGTGCCGGCCGCGGTGACCGCGCGACGTGAGCGAGCAGCACGTCAGCGCGACGGGCGGGTTCGCCTACGGTGTCGTCGGCGCGGACATCCATGTGTTCGGCGACGGCACGCCGTTGTACGTGCTGCGCCGGTGGGCGCCGACCCCAGAGGCGGATCCCCAGTGGCTGCGGCAGCAGCCCAGCCGGATGCTCCACGCTCGGTTCGCCGTGGCGCCGTTCACCGGGCGGGAGGACGAGCTGGGAGCGCTGCACGCCTGGTGCGCCGGCGGTCCGCAGCGGGCGGCGCGCTGGCTGCACGCGCCGGGCGGGCAGGGCAAGACCCGGCTGGCCCAGCAGCTGGCCGCCGAGTTGTCCGGGCAGGGCTGGAAGGTGGTCACCGCGGTCGAGGGGCCCGGGACCGTACTGCCGCCGCCCGGCAGCCAGGACCTGACGCCGGACACTGCGGCCGGCCTCCTGCTCTTGGTCGACTACGCGGATCGCTGGCCGCTGACCACCCTCACCTGGCTGTTCAGCAACGCCCTGCTGCACCGGCCGGACGTGCGCGCCCGCGTCCTGCTGCTGGCGCGCGGCACCGATTCCTGGCCCGCGCTGCGCGGGGCGCTCGCCAGTGAGCAGATCGACGTGTCGGCACAGGCCCTCGGGCCTTTGGACGAGCCGAGCGGCCCGGCGGCCGGGCAGGGCGAGCGGGGGGCGATGTTCCGTGCGGCACGCGCCGCCTTCGCCGAGCGGTACGGGATCGTAGCGCCGGCGGGCGAACCCGACCTCGCCGACGACGACTTCAGGCTGGTGCTCGCCGTGCACATGGCCGCCCTGGTCGCCATCGACGCCGCGGCCTCGGGACGGCGCGCCCCACCCGATCTGGCGGGACTCACCCTCTACCTCCTCGACCGCGAGCACCTGGGCTGGGTACTGCTGCACGACCGGCGGGGCGCGGGACGGATCACCCTGTCCCCGGCGGTCATGAACCGGGTGGTCTTCGCCGCCTCCCTGAGCGGCGCGCAGCCGCAAGAGCAGGGAGCATTGCTGGTGGACGCGCTGGAGGTCGGGCAGCCGACGCCCACCGTGCTGGCGGACCACGGCGTCTGCTACCCGCCGCCCGAGGGCGTGGACGGCACGGTCCTGGAACCGCTCTATCCGGACCGGTTGGCGGAGGACCTCGTCGCGCTGACCGTGCCGGGCCACGCGGCCGACTACCCGGCGCAGGCGTGGGCGGCGGACACCGCGGGCGCCGTGCTGCGGCACGGCTCCGGCCCCGCCCGGGGGGTGTCGACGCTGATCGCGGCGGCGGGCCGCTGGCCGCACCTCGGGCCCGCCTGCCTGTATCCGCTGCTGGCCGCCGATCCCGGCCTCGGCGTGGCCGCCGGGGGCGCTGCCCTCACCGCTCTGGCCGAACTGCCCGACATCACGACGGCGCTCCTGGAGGACGTGGTGGACGCCGTGCCGCACCCGACCCCCGCGAACCTCGTGGTGGGACGGGCCGCCGTCAACGTCCGGCTGTTCGCGTCCCGGATCGCGGCGGCGCCGGACCGGCACGAACGCGCCTGGCTGTACGCCGGGCACGGCAACGACCTGCGCGAACTGGGGCGCAGGGTGGAGGCGCTGCGGGCGGCGCGGCGCGGGGCCGAGCTTTTCCAGGAGCTGGCCGCCGACGATCCGGAGACGTACGAGGAGCACGTCGGCCGCACCTTGACCAACGTCGCCGGTCTGCTGCACCGCACCGGCGAGGTCGACGAAGCGGTGGCGACGCAGCAGCGCGTGGTGGACCTCTTCACCCGTCTCGCCCGGGACGATCTGCGCCGGTACGAACCGTACCGGGCGACCGCGCTGGCCAATGTCAGTGTGCGTCTGGAGTCGGCCGGTCGGTGGGAGGAGGCGTACCGGGCCAACCAGGAGGCGGCGAGCGCGTACCGCAGGGCGGCCGTCCACGATCCGGGGCAGCGCAGGGGGTTGGCGATCGCGCTGTCCAACGGGGCGGCCCTCACGTTCCGTCCGCCTGCGGAGGACGTCGCCCTGCGTGAAGCGGTGCAGTTGGGCCGGGAGTTGGTGCGCGAGGGGGCACTGGTCGAGGACACGCCGCTCGTCGCGTCGCTGGAGCGGCTGCGCGAGCACCTGTCCGCGCGCGGCCAGCACGCCGAGGCCGTTGCGCCGGCGCGGGAGGTGGCCGAGCTCAACCGGCGCCTCGCCGAGACCGATCCGCACCGGTACACCTCAGCGTGGACGACGGCGCTGATGAGCCTGCACGGGATCCTGCTCGACGCAGACCGTCCCCGGGAGGCCGTGGAGGTCGGCGAGGAGGCGGTGACGTGGCTTCGCCGGCTGGCCGACCGCGCGCCCGCCACCTACATGTCGTCCCTGGGCGACGCGGTGTCGCGGCAGAACAGTGCGCTCCGGGCGGCGGGCCTGCCGCCGGAGCCCGAGGTCGACGTTCCGCGGCGGGTGCTCGACCCCGACTCCCTGGGCCGGCAGGTGCCGGAGGCTCGGATCGCGGTGGACGGGTGGCTTCCGGAGCTGCTGCCCGTTCCACACGCGTCGGCGGCGGTACTGGAGGACACGGCGAGCGGGCTCGCGCGTCGGCGGGACTGGCCGGCGTACTGGGAGCTCGTCCGCTCCGCTCCCCTCGCCGACGCGGTGCACCTCGTACACCGGATCCCGCGGCGCGCCGGGGCGCCGGACCGTCCGCTGGACGCGGAACTGTTCGGCTGGCTGCGGTCCCTCTCCCCGCGCCGCGCCCGGGCCCTCGTAGATGAGGCGGCCGGCGCGGCTACCCGGACGCTGCCCGAGGACTTCGGCCTGTTCTCCGCGGCGCACAGCGCGTTCGGGCACGGCGGCGAGGTGCTGGCCATCGCGCACGTGACGGACGACCTCGACGAGCAGTCGCGCGACGTGATCGAGACCCTTGAGCCGGAGTCCGGCACGCGGACGGTGCTCCACCGCGGCCCCGTGTGCCTCAAGTCGCTCGCCGTCCTGGGCCCCGGGGACGTGGTCGCGCTGCGCCGCAGCGAGGGGTACGCGGCCCGGGCGGAACTGGTCCGGCACACGTTGTTCGAGACGCGGGTGCTGGCGCAGAGCCGCACGCTCACCGGGGCGCACCTGGCGGCCACGGCGTACGGGTGCGTGGTCTCGCTGCCCCTCACGCCGCAGGTCCTGGTCCTGAAGACGACCGGGGAGTTGCGCCAGGTCGACCTCGGGCAGTGGGCGCTGAGCACCGGCGGTCCGATGGCGGTGACCCCCAGGGGCGACCGCATGGTGCTGTGCGACGGCTACCGCCTGATCGCCGTCCACGCCGCACTCGGCCACGCGCTGGACGCGGCCGCTGTACCGGCGGAGCACGCGCCGGTACGGGAGCTGGTTTTCGCCGGGGAGGACGCGCTCGTGACGGCGGGGCGGCACGGCGGGCTGGTGCTGTGGCGGCTGGACGCCGGCGGGATGCGGCCGGTGGCGTCCCGCGACACCCCGATGCTGTCGCAGCTGTGCGCGGTCCCGGCCTGGGACGTGGTCAGCGCTCACGCCGGCTCCGAGGGCCGGGTCCGCTTCTTCGACCCGTGGCGGGGTCTCGCCCCGGTCGACGCCCCGCCCGCGATCGTCGGCTCCGCCCGTCGCCTGCGCGCGGTGCTGGCGGCGCCGGGCGGACGTCACGTCATCTACTCCGGGCAGCTCGACGTGGAGGCGCCGCCGCGGCGCCGCTCCTTCGCGTTCGTGACCCGGGTGCACGATCTGCACCATCCCGGTTCGCTGTTGCGGCGGTTGCCGGCCGGTTTGGGCGACGCTGAGCGCGCGGCTTTGGCGCGGGCTGACGGGGAGAATCCGGGCGTGCGCGACCTGTTGCGCCTCGCGCACGTGATGGCCACCCGCCTCTGATGACCGGGGAGCCTGAGCGTCGAGAGTGCGTACGGGTGACCCGGGCCCAAGGACCTCTCTTCGCGGTGGTCCCGCGGCGTTGGGTGATAGAGCGGATGTTCGCCCGGCTGGGACGGTGTCGCCGCCCGTCGAAGGACTACGAATACCTGCGTGTGTGTTCGGAGAACGTCATCTACCTCACCATGGCCATGCTCCTCGTGCGGCTGCCTCGCAAGATCAGCCCGCTGACAGGCTTTTCAGACGTCTTCTGGATGGCCCTCTCGGGCGTGGAACTGGCGGGCGGCGGCGAGGTTCGCGGCCCATCGGGAGTCCTGTGACCGGGGCGCGTCCGGTACCGGCTCGCCCTCTCCCGGGGGCTGTGCCGCCCCTGCAGTTCGCCTGGATGCGGGTGAACTGGATCGGTCGTGATTCGCCTGAGAGCCCGCCGGGGGTTGGGCTGTGTTGCCGGAAGCGTGATCACGGGGCGTCTCTCGCCGGGGCCGGTGCGCCCGGGTACGTCATAGCGCGAACGCCGGGACCCCGGGGGTACGGGTCTCACCGCACACCCCCCGAGCCCGCGAGGGCGCCGCGGGCTGCGGCGCGAGGGCCGGCCCGATCAGCGGCATGACGGCCGCCAGCATCTCCGCCTCGCTCGCGGTCCCGTCCACGACCAGATCGGCCGCTGCCCGGGAGGGCGCGACATGGGCTGCGTGGCGGTCCCTGCCGGACTGCAGATAGTTGCGCAGGGACAGCCGGGGGTCCTGCCGCTGCGCCTCGATCTTCCGGAGGATCTTGCGGGCCAGGCGTATGTCGTCGGGGGTATCGACGTACACCCGCCACGCCGCCCGCCGAACCACGGACGGCAGTGACAGCGCGAACAGGCCCTCGACCACCACCAGCAGCACGCCGGGGCGCAGCAGCGCCGCGTCGATGGCGTGTGCCACCGCTGCCTCGTCGATCGACCCCGGATGGTTCCAGTCGAGGACGGCGTGCCCGTCGGCACTGACCGTCCACACACCCCTCAGGGGGTCGTGCGCGGGCACGTAATAGTCGTCCAGATGGATCAGCGCCACGCTCTCGGGACACTGCAGCGACAGGGCTTCGGCAAGGGTGGACTTGCCGGATGCGGTGCCGCCTGCGACCGCCATTACACCCGTCATACGGGCGCTCCTCATGTGCTCAAAGGGGATAGACGAAGCGGCCGGACAAGCCGGGTGCAGGGAATGTACGGCGGCGTGATCGCCCATGGCAAGCAGGGGACGAGGCCCGGTTCAGCGGAGACCCGGGGCCGCGACCTTCGATCGACCTGCACGCCAGTCTCGGCGATGCCGCGGACCTTCAGCGTGGCGTAGCGGCCCTGGGCGCGGGCGTGACGTCGACGCGCGGGAACGAGTAGTCATGCATCCGACTCGACGTCTGCTCACCACGGCGGCCGCCGTCGCCGCCGTCCTCGCGACCGCCCTGTCCGCTGCTCCGGCGGCCGCTGCCGCTTCCGCACCGTGTACGTCGACCTGGCGGGCCGTCCAGAAGGTGTCGGTGCGCAGGCCGGCGTGGAACGAGGGACCGGTTGCGACGACGAATTCGCCGATCGTGCGGTACCTGCGCTGGGGCGAGCGGGTGCGGTCGTGCATCGTCGCCATCGGCCGGGACTCGTTGCAGTACCGCGAGTGCGGCGGCGGGAGCCTGTGGCAGGTCGTACCCGGAGGGCAGGTGCCGTCCGGGTGCCTGCGCGCCGGGCATGAGCAGACAAGCAGACCCGGTGCCCCGCGATCACGACCAGGCAATCGCGCTCACCCTCGCCACCGCTTCTACGGCCAGAGTCGCTTCCACACGATCGGCTTCCCCGCCCACGGGAGGACGCCCCTGCTCGACGCCGAACGCCCGACGGTCATCGCCGTCGGCCCCCTGGTGCGCGAACTGCTCATCGCGCTCACCAGCACCACACTCAAACAGACGGAGACCCGGCACATCGAAGAAGTGCTGCGCGACCGACAGCGCCGCGTGACAGCCCAGCCCGTTGCCCTGCCACCGGCCCGCGACCAACGACTGGCCGACGCCTGCCGCCTCGTCGAAGAGGACCTGCACCAGCCCTGCACCCTTGCCCAGCTCGCTGGCCGCGTGCACACCAGCGAGCGCACCCTCTCCCGCTTCTACCGCGACGAGTTCGGCATGACCTTCCCCCAGTGGCGCACCCGAGCCCGGATCTTCACCGCGATGGTCATGTTCGCCGAGGGCGCCACCGTCACCGACACCGCCCGCGCGTGCGGATGGTCGACAACCAGCGCCTTCGTCCAGACCTTCGCGCAGACGGTAGGCATCACCCCCGTTATCTATCAGCCACGACGCGGTGATCCAGTACCGGCTGCCCACCACCGGCGAGATCGGCCCACTGTTGCAAGCTGCTGTTCCAGTGGGACCGCGGCGGCGAGAGATCCCGCATGTCGGGCGAGTTCATCCGCACGGCGCTGGGGGAGGTCCTCGCCTTCATCGGGCTCACCGACTCAACCGGCCAGCCTCTGGTCTTCGCGCCGCACGACTTCCGCCGTCTGTTCATCACCGATGCCATCCGTTCCGGCCTCCCGCCTCATATCGCGCAGGTCATCGCCGGCCAGGCCGACATCAACCCCACTATGGGCTACAACGCGATCTACCCAGCCGAAGCCACCGAAGCCCATCGCGCGTTCATCGCCCGCCGCCGATCGCTGCGACCTGCCGAGGAGTACCGCACCCCTACCGATGCCGAGTGGGAGGACTTCCTCGGCCACTTCCGAAGCCAGCGTGTGGCCGAAAGAGTCACCCTTGCGTGCGGCGGGCTTCGACGGGCTTCGAAACGTTAGCGCCCACCTTGCGGCAAACCTACGGTGAACCCTCACGAAGCCCGGCCGCAGCACGTCGCCTCGCGGTCTGGCCCACGGGAAGTTCTCCAGGCGCCCATCGTGACGCACCACGTGAGAACCCTGGCAGAGAGGGATCCGAATGCAGTCGATCAAGAGGCTTGCAACCCGTACGGCCATGGCAGTTGCCCTCGGAGTCGCCACGCTCACCGTGGCCCCGAGCAGCGCCTCTGCGGCCGAAGCCCAGCCTCAATTCTGGAACTACCGGTGCGAGTACGGCAGGGCCTGCGTCTATCACGTCGATGGCAACGTCTGGAACGTCGAACAGTGCGGAGTCAGCGGCTTACACGACTACTACGACTACGCCAAGGCTCACGGAAACTCGTTCCGGATCTGGTTCCAGGATCGATTCGAGGATCCGGAGGAATTCATCGACGTGCCGGCATGGACTGAGAAGGCGCTGCCGAGCGATGTCGATCACCTGGCCTACCGCGTTCAGGTGTTCTGCTGAGCCTGACAACCGGTCTCCACGACCGAGGGCCCCCGCAGCGGGGGCCCTTTCGGGTTCACGAAGAACTGCTGCCGAGACGCCGGGCTGTGCTGGCAAGCACTGCGGCGGTGCCGAAGCAGGGCCGCCATGACTCGGCGACTGTGCTGCCATACGGGAGCAATAGCCGATGGAGGGGACGCCGGAAATCTCCAGGTCGGGCCTGGCACGTACAAGAAGCACGGGGTGCCGCCATCGGCCACCGGCATCCAAGGAGATGTCGACGTTCACCTCGACGACAAGCTCCGGCTCGACGAGGTGGACATCGAGAGTCTGCGTGCTGCCCCAGCCCGCCGAGAACCGGCGGCGCGTCCAAGGGTGTCGGCCCGTTCGCTGTTGAAGCAGAGTTCCGACGTTGGCAGCGAGCTCACGAGTAAGGGGAGTGGTGCGGCCGATGAAGCGGAGACGGCCCTCGGTATCGAGTCGGCCGAGCAACAGGCTGGACGGCGCACTCACGCGGCCGGTCACCGCGCCGACAATCGCGTCGCTCGAGTGACGGACGCGAGCCTTCTCCCATCCGCGCACCTTGCTCTCGAAGGCGCCGGTCAATCGCTTGGCGACGATCCCCTCAATTCCTGTCGGAGCCCACTCGCGCATCCACAGCGCCTCGTCGCGGTCGACCGTCATCGGACGCGGGACGACGTACGAGGCCGGTGCCTGCCCAGGCGTCGGGTCCAGAGCGACGAACACGAACCACTCGCGGTCGCTCAGGGACGGCAACTGCGTCTTGGTCCCGCAGCGCCAGTTCGGCCGCTGCATAGGGCTTGCCGTCTTGACCTGTACCTCGATCATGTGACGGGTGCCATCGGCTCGGACGGCGAGAATGTCGGTGCGCTCCAGCCCGTCGCGGGTGAGCGCGGCACCCCATCCGGCGCTTGCGAGCACCGAGCAGACCCAGTGCTCGCCGGCGCTCTTGGTCATCTTCGTGTCCACGACAGAGAGTGTGCGCGATGGCCACGACGCTTCGCGAGCGACGTGGGGTTCCCTCTCCACGGCGCATCAGAGCGATCCCAGGACAGGGCCTCATCCCACCACCGGGCCACCACCGCATGGGCCGGAGCGAAAACCTGCTCCGGCTCCACCCCGGCCCGCAACCCGCGCCTGGCCACCCCGCCCACCGCCGCTGCGCCGCCGCCACCTCCGGCAGGTCCCGCAACGGAAGGTGTTCCAGCGGCTGGTCGGCGTCCGCGTCCAGCAGCCAGCGCCCGTGCCGGATGCCGACCCGCCGCCACGGCGGCACGAACCGCACCGCCCGCACCTGCCCGGGGCGCCGCGCGGTGCACAGACGGCACCCGAAAGCGGCCGGCCCTGCCACCGCGGACGCCGCCCGCCACCGAGCCTGCGCCTGGACAGCGCTGCCGGTCCCGGGGTCGTCCACGGCAAACGTCGGCAACGCGTGCGCCAGCACCGCCGGCTCAACCCCGCACAGCCCCGCGAGCACACGCCGCCCGGCTTCGTTGGGCACCAGCTCGGCATCGGCCCGCACACCGCCGTCCTCGTGCCGGGCGGGGGAGTTGCGGCACGACCACAGCCGCACCACGTCGGCGGCCGCCAGCCCGTAGCGGGCCGCGGCCCGGGCGATCAGCTCCCCGGCCAGCGGCACGGTCCGCAACGCCCTGCTTCCACAGTTCTCACCGACACCCCTCGCCCGCTCCCCGACCAGAGCAATGTGACATGCCTTGCGAGGCAAGCACGCCCGATCGCCGGGAACCTCACCGGCACATCGCGCTGCCCCTGCCTGCAGGGCCGCCGGGGCCGCCCGTCGTGTGCCACGGTGCTGGCCGTCGGCGAGGCGGCGCGGAGCGGTGAGCCGTCGGGATGCGATGGTGCGGGCGGTGCGCCGGCGTGCCGCGGCCAGGTCGGCGGCCAGCTCAAGGCCCTCGCGGGCAGCGATGGCCTCGGCGGTATCGGCCGGTGCGCCGAACTCGGCAGGGGCGAGGCGTTCGTAGAGAGCCTGCAGTTCGGGGTCGGTGAACCGGGCACGCGTCATGGAGATCTCCTGAGGGTGTGCGGGCATGCCGAAGGCCCCGTCGCCGAGGCGGCGACGGGGCCTTCAGGGATGCTGACGGGCGTGGACGAGGATTGGACCGAGCTGTGCCGGGATGGTCTCGGTTTCTCCGAACCATGGGACGGCACATACGACACTTGAGCACTCCACCTTTCCGGCGTGACCCTGACAAGGGGCTGGGCGTAGGATCGGCTCCCTTGATCACGAGGGCTGGGGGCACGGGTGAAGGCACGGGGAAACGGATGGCTGTTGGTGTGCGCGGCACTGTCCTTGTGGGGGCTCACCGGCTGTGCGGGCACGGGCGGAGAAACGCCCGGCCCTCAGACGTCGAGCGGCTCGCCCGGCGCTACCCCGGTCACCTCCGCCGCTGCGGGACCACCGCTTTCGGCCCGGGCCCTCCAGTCCATCGCCCTCACCGGTGACGACGTTCCGGGCAACAGAGGTGTCTCGGCGGACGAGCGGGCGCACACGGATTTGAAGAGCACCTTCCCGCCGGTCTCGGACAGCTCCTGCGAGAAGCTGCTCGACGCACTCGGCGCCGGCGACGCGTCGGCCGTCGTGGACCAGGTCTTCAACTGGAAGGGCAGTATCTGGGCGGGCGGCGGCACCCTCGCGTCCTACGCGGGCACGGATGCCGAGACGGCCTTCGCCCGTGTCCGTACATCACTGCCGGCCTGCCACGACTACAGAGGCGTCGGCTTCACGGGGAAGTACGCCGCGCATCTGGCGCCGGAAACGATCCCCCACCTCGGCGACGAGTCGATCGCCTTCCGGATCACCGTACCGGTGAAGCAGGGGCCCGGCCTGCGCAGTGGCCGCCGCGTCTCCGTACGGAACGAGCAGCACATTCTGGTGAGAGTCGGTGGTGTGACTGCGCACTTCACGATGCTGGACGTGGACCACGAAGACCACTTCCCCCTGGCCCTCATCCGCAAGGAAGTTGCCCGCATGGCACAGGCCCAGCACCGCTGAGGCGAGACACCCCGCCACGAGCACGCCGACGAACCGTTCGCCGAAAGGGCCCAGAACTCGTTAACCGGGTGGCGGCCGCGCCCTGGCGCATGCGCGTCGGGACGTACAAGCCGCGCTCGACGTCACCACCGGCCAACACGTTTTGCACGCCACTGCGGGGGCAAGCCGCGGGACCGCCCCCGGGCCTGTCCGGCGTTGTCTGCTGCCCCGTTCACCGTGGCCAACCCGTGATGCCGATGCGAGGACAGCCTCCTGGACGGCGCTCAGGCTCCGCAACTGCCCTGTCCTCGAGCCTGGGACGGGTGCCACGGAGCTGGAGCGACGTTACGCGATCACAGTGGTCAGCCTTGAGGATCCTGCGGTTTGACCTCGACCTCGCGCAGGCTCTGCTCTTTGAGCTCGGTGCGTGCCTCGGTGCGGTGTCCCCGGGCGATGTAGTCACGCACGACTGCTTCGACGGCGTCCTGGGGCGAGCCGATCCCGGCCAGGACCATCACTTCCACCACCAGTTCGGCATCGAGACTGATGTTGATCTTGGCCATGAGAGGCCTCCCTTCGCCGGCCCGGGACTTTAACAGCCGCACAGCACCAGGGCGCCAGCCCCGGCGACCACGCAGAAGGACAACTCCGGTGGGAATCCCGACCATAGCCCGACCACAGCAGGTCAGCGGCCGGTCGGCTCGCCGACGAACAGTTCGACGTCACCAGGGGAGAGATCAGGGCGGGGGACGGTACAGGCGCGCGGGGTGCCGCCAGCGGCCGGAGGCATCGCTGCGGCGCTGCTTTCCGTGCGGCGCAACCGTGCGAGGCGCGGCTCGTTGGCCAGGAGTGCTCCCCCTTCCTTTCCGTACCGTCGCCGGCCCGCACGGACTACCGCTGCTGGGAAACCTGCCCGCCTTCGGGCGTGACCCCTTGGCGTTCCTGGAACATCTGCGCACTGACTACGGGGACGCGGTGACCTGGTCGCTCGGCCCGATGCGGATCCTCTTCCTCGCGCACCCCGAGCACATCGCGGAACTGCTCGGAGCCGACGAGCGAGACTACGAGACTCTGGACGCCGGCTGGGCGTTCAAACGACTGATCGGCAACAGCGTCATGCGCAGCCAAGGAGCCGAATGGCGTCGCAAGCGATCCATGGTCCAGCCCACGGTCCGGCCCCGCCAGGTACACCGATACGCGACCACGATGGTCGACTGCGCGGCGGAGCTCGGCGACCACTGGCGAGACGGGAGCCGCGTCGATGTACTGCGCCAGATGTCGCTGCTCTCCCAGCGGATCGTGCTCCGAACGCTGTTCGGCAACGACCTTGGACAACACGCCCACGCGCTGGGTGAGGCGATGTCGCAGGCAGGACGGGAGATCGGCGCCGAACTACGGGGGATCGGGCTCTTCCTGCCGCCGTGGGTGCGCACCCCCGCCCGGCGGCGCCTGCTCGCCGCCGTCGCGACCATCGACGACGAGATCGACCGGCTCATCCACGCCTGTCAGGCAGCAGGGGAGGGACACGGCCACGGTGAGGACCTGCTGAGCAGACTGCTCGCAGCCCGGGACGAGAAGGGCCGGCCACTGACCACCACGCAGGTACGCGACGAAGCCGTCACCCTCTGGATCGGCGGCCACGAGACCACATCCACGGCGCTGACCTGGACCTGGTACCTCCTGTCGGCGTCCGCGGACGCCCGCCACCGTCTCCACGAAGAGCTAGACCGCGTACTCGGCGGCCGCCCGCCGACCATCGACGACTACGAACAGCTGACCTGGACTCAGCAGATCATCAAAGAATCCCTGCGGCTGTACCCACCCGGATGGATGATCCCGCCCAGACTCGCGCAGAACGGCGCCACCCTGCACGGAAGCTCGATCCCGGCCGGGACGACGCTCTGGTGCAGCCAATGGGTCACCCACAGAGACCCCCGCTGGTTCCCGAACCCGCTTGCCTTCCGCCCCCAACGCTGGGACGCCGGCCCCGAACAGTCCACGCCTCCCTGCGCCTGGTTCCCGTTCGGAGGCGGTCAGCGCGCCTGCCTCGGCGCACGGTTCGCGCTGGTAGAGACAGCACTCGTCCTGGCCACACTTGCCCAGCGCTTCCACTTGGACATCGAAGGCGACCCGACGCCCACAGCCGGACTGCAGCTCCAGCCGGCCACACCGCTGCACGCCACCCTGCGCACCCGATAACCCGCCCCGCGTCCCAAGGCCGAGTCACCAAACGCATACACGCACCGGCGCTGTCGCGACACCGCCGAACACCTCACGTTGCGGTGGGCGTTGTGGCAAGTGGCGCGCTGGCGACCTGCACATTCGATGCGCGACGCAGCCCGCCCGTGAATCGTTTTTGCGGTGAATGTGTCCGCCCGTGAGAGTGAGAGACAGCCGGTTGGGCGTCCGTTGAGGGTGGGGTGGCCTGTAGAACGCGGGGGTGTTCAAGAACTTTCTGCGGGGCTTCGGCGCGCTGACACTTGCAGTGGTCCCGCTCATCGCTTCCAGTCCCGTACAAGCCGCCCAGGCTCCTGGCAGAGCGCGGGCCGCGCAGGTGACGACGCTCCCTGACGCGATCGGCCGGGTGCGCCTGGCTGATGAGGACCGCTCCGGTTATACCCGCTCGCCCTTCCGGCACTGGAACGCCGGCGATATCGCCACGGACGGCTGCAACACCCGCAACGAGGTCCTCGTGGCCGAGGCCGTCATGGCTCCGGCGGTGGGCCCCGGTTGCCGGCTGACCGGCGGTGTCTGGTTCTCCTACTACGACGGCCAGGAGGTCACCGATCCAGGTGCCGTGGACATCGACCACATGGTGCCCCCCCCGCCGAGGCCTGGGATTCGGGCGCCTCCGCCTGGACGGCCGCCCGGCGTGAGGCCTACGCCAACGATCAGGGCGCGCCGGCGGCGCTGGTCGCGGTGACAGCCCGTACGAACCGTCAGAAGTCCGACCAGGACCCGGCGGAGTGGATGCCGCCGGCCCCGGATGCGCAGTGCCGGTACGTGGGGGAGTGGGTGGCCACCAAGCTGCGCTGGCAACTGGCGGACGCTGCTGAGAGCGAGGCGCTGAAGGTCTTCGCCGACGGTCCTTGTACGGACAGCGTCGTGTCGTACACCCCCGCCCCGTAACCGCCTTCCCCGCTCCGCATTGCCGGCCCCTCAGCGTCCCGGCTCTCCGGAGCAGTGTTTGTCCTGTCCATCCGTTTCGCTGAAAGGTGTGTGTCATGGGCCGAGGGTTGATCGTCGTGGACGTGCAGAACGACTTCTGCGAGGGAGGCAGTGTCCCGGTCACGGGCGGGGCGCGGATCGCGAGCGCTGTCGCCGATCTGGTGGAACGCAGCGCCGGGTCTGACTATCAGTACGTCGTGGCCACCCGGGACCACCACATCGATCCGGGGAGCCATTTCTCCCAGAACCCCGACTTCAAGGACAGCTTCCCCGTCCACTGCGTGGTCGGGGGCGAGGGCGGCGAGTTCCACCCGAACTTCGCTCCCACGGCCGCGGGCGGCAAGGTGGACGCCGTCTTCTTCAAGGGAGCCCACAGCGCCTCCAAGAGCGGTTTCGAGGGCGCCGACGAACACGGCACCTCGCTGGCAGACTGGCTGCGCTCGCGGGAGGTGGAAGAAGTCGACGTGGTGGGCATCGCCACCGACCACTGCGTGCGCGCGACCGCGCTGGATGCCGTCAAGGCCGGGTTCCGTGCCCGCGTGCTCATGGACCACTCGGTCGGCGTCGCACCGGAGACCACAGCATCGACTCTGGAGGACTTCCGCCGGGCAGGCGTGGTCGTCTCCGGTGAGGCGCCGGTCTCGCAGTAACAGCCGGGGCGCCTGTCCCCCAAGGGGACGGGCAGGACACGAGAACGAGCTCCCGGGATTCCTTGAAGGGTCGCGGGAGCCCCTCTGATGAGCTGATGTACCGGACTCATCCGGCCGCTCTCCGACGTACGGTGCACGCCCTCATTCGGGTCGGCGACACAGGCGGTGCCGTCGGCGGCCGCACCATCCGACTAGGCCGATGAGCCGGTCACGCTCTCCCACATCGCGATGCCGGCTGATGCGCCGTTGAAAGGGACGACATGACTACGAGGAAGCAATTGATGCGTCTTCGTCATACTTTGGCCGCTGCGGCGGGTGTCACCGTGCTGCTCCTGAGCGTCCCCGGCTCCGCCTACGCGGCCGAGGGCGACTTCAGTTACACCCATAGCGACAGCAGCGGCGCCGAGGAGCAGGCCACTCTCCACGACCCCGCGAGCAGGAGATGCATCACCCTTCCCGAGGCTGCCCAGGAGTACAACCAGCCACCCGCTCACTCACCGAGGAATCGCACAGACACCTTCGCGATCGTCTTCACGAACGCCGACTGCTCGGGCGACGAGTACACATTGCGTCCGCACACCGGCATCGCGGGCGAGCGCCTGAAGTTCCGGTCAGTCATTTTCCACTGACCTGCGCCACTCCTCGCCTCTACCCGGCCTGACGCGGAGCCGCCGCGTGCCAGAGAAAGAGACGTCGCCTGCCGTGCCTCTCGACATGGCAGGTGTTGCTGCGACCGGGCGACCCGTTCTGGTGCCGTAGGCGGTTCAGCGAAAGCAGTGCGCACGGGGCCACAACTGTGCCTCATCCGGGTCGTTGCTCACCTTGTCGACGCGCACCAGGCGCGTCCGGTGGATCAGGGGGAGTAGAGCAGTGGTGGCGGTGGATTCCTCGGTGGGACGGCCGGTTCGGCGGAGCGTGCTGGTGACGGGTGCCACTGGCGGCATCGGTGTGGCGACGGTATTGCGATTGGCCGGTGCTGGCTTTGATGTAATCGGCACAGCGCGTAGCCAGGAGAAGGCGGACCACCTCATCGCTTCCGCCGGCGCGCGCGGGCGGTCGCTGCGCACGGTGGTGCTGGATGTCGCTGAGCCGTCTTCCTGCGAGGAGGCGATGGGAGAGGTCGCCCGGATGACGGGTGGCGGCGTGTGGGCGGTGGTGAACAACGCCGGGGTGCCGCAGGCGGGCTCGCTCGAAAACGTGAGTGATGAGCAGGCGCGGCATCTGCTGGAGGTGAACCTTCTGGGGGCGATGCGGATCTGTCGCCTCGCTCTCCCGCAGATGCGTCGACGTGGTCAGGGCCGCATCGTGAACGTGTCGTCGGGACTGGGGCGGGTGCCCTGGCCGCTGGGCGGCTGGTACAGCGCGAGCAAGCACGCCTTGAGCGCGCTCACCCACTGCCTGCGCGTGGAGATGGCGCATGCCGGTGTCCGCGTGTCTTTGGTGGAGCCTGGAGCATTCGCCACCGCGATGCTGGACCGGGCGGTAGACGATCTCGCCCAGGTTGATCGCGCCGACGCGGCGGGATACGACCGGTCGCGGGCCCTCTTCGGGGCTGTCAACGCACGTGTCCCCACTCCGGAGCCGGTCGCCCGGACCATCGAGAAGGCGCTGGCCTCCCCCCGGCCCAGGGCCCGCTACACGGTCGGCTTCGACGCCCGTCTCCTGGTGCCGCTTCACGCCGTGTCACCGCTGTGGCTGTCGGACCGGGTGAAACACGCGGTCAGCGGCCTGCCCCACAAAGCTCCGGCGCGTGCCGGCGTGGTGAAGGAGTCGGCATGAGTCTCTACAGCCGCATCACCCAGGTCGCGGTCCACCTGCCTGACGGCCGCCAAGGCGCGCGAGCTATCGAGGACCGGCTGCGCGAGCACAGTCCGGGTGTACGGGTCCCGGCCGGCTTGCTGTCCAGGCTCTACGGGCTGCAAGAACGCGTCGTCGCCGCGGACGGCGACTTGCCCTCCGGCCTCGCCTCCCATGCCGTCGACCGTGTCCTGGCCCAGGCGGCCCTCGAACCTGGTGAAGTCGACCTGCTGCTGTTCGCCGCCGTCAGCGCCGATGTCCAGGAACCCGCCAACGCCCACATCGTCGCCGCCCAGACCGGGCTGTCCTGTCCCGTCTTCGACGTCTCCAACGCCTGCAACAGCGTCCTGAACGCCCTGGAAGTCGCTGACGCTTTCATCCGCGCCGGCCGTTACCGGCGGATCCTGATCGCGTGCGGGGAAACCCTCAGCCGCCTCAGCCGGTGGAACCTGACACCCACCACTCTGCGGACCGGGCTGGCTTCCCTGACCGGCGGGGACATGGGCGCCGCCCTGCTCGTCGAAGCCTCCCCCCGGCCGGGCATCATCGCTCATACGTTCATGGCGAACTCCGCGGGATGGCCGGCTGCCACCCTCTTCAACCCCCACCACGCCCCCGGCGGCCCGCCGGGACTGCACATCGACTCCGAAAGGCTCCTCGCCTCCTTCCTCGGCATCGACACCCGCGCCGCACAGTGGCTGAAGGAACAGCACACCGACCCGAACGAACTCGGCCTGGTCTGTCTCCACCAGCCGTCCGTCCCCTTCGTCCGCACCTTCTGCGAACGCCTCAGCATCCGGCCCGACACGGTCGTGCCCACCTTCCACCGCACCGGCAACATGGGCGCAGCCACCCTCCCCCTCCAACTCGCCCACGCCGCCGACCAAGGCCGGCTACGCCCGGGCACACAGGTGGTCCTGTTCGGCATGGCCAGCGGCGCCAGCGGCGGCGTGATGTTGATCAGCTGGTAGGCACAGGGGCGCGCATACTCGCACTCGTGACACCACGGCCAGCCAGAGCGGTTCTATTCAGCCTTCCGGAACTGCGTGCTCCATCCGACGGATGCCATGGCCGCGCCGTCGCCGCATTCTCACTGACGGCCGGGCTGTCGGTGCCCACCCGTACCCTGTCGCCCAAGCACGTGCGACAGGAGGGCAACGTGGCCCGCAGCGGGATCAATAGACGCGAGCTGGACAAGCTGGAGGCAGGACGAGGTGGACACCAGCGTTGCGCTGGCCACCGAGCTGAGGCGCCCAGTCTTTTTCCTTGTTCTGGAGGAACCAGGAAACTGCCTCCGGCGTGAGTTCGGCTGGATGAGCGGGACAGTGACAGGAGTCGACCAGTCGCACCTAGCTGGTGAAGGCGGGCAGGGGCCTCTGGCACTGCTGGTCACGCCCGGTCAGTGGGGCGACGCCCCACATATGATCCCGGTCCTGGACCGAATCCGCGTTCCCCGCCCGACAGGAGGGCACCCGCGCACCCGGCCGGACCGTCTGAGTGGCGACAAAGCGTACAGCTCCCGCCGCAACCGCCGTTACCTGCGGCGTCGGCAGATCAAACACACCATGCCGGAGCGCCGCGACCAGCGGACCCACCGCCAGAACCGCGGCAGCCGAGGAGGTCGACCCACCAGCTTCGACCATTCACGCTACGCCCGCAGGAAGGAAGCCGAGCGGACAATCAATCAGCTCAAGGGCTTCCGGGCCGTCGCAACCCGCTTTGACAAGCGGGCCTACGTCTTTCACGGCACGGTGACTGTAGCCGCGGTCCGACTTTGGCTTCGCTCGTGACCCGCGGGACGGTCTTTAGCGCGATGTCGGCAGGCCGAGGTCGGTGGCGTTCATGAAGTCGAGCATCTTCCGGTTGGTCAGCTCCGCGTGGTCGATCTGCGGGCCGTGGCCGGTCCGGGAGATGATCTCGGCCTGTGCGCCGGGGATCAGCCGGGGCACGCGTTCGACCTGCCGGTCGGGGTGCACCAGGAGACGACCCGGGCCGCCTGCCCGGCGAGTCGATGGCACTGCAGATTCCCGAGGGGGCAGGGGACACGGCATGAGCGAGGAGCATCACGTGGAGGGCGTCTACCAGGGCAGAGGCGTACCCCATCGCGGCATCGCCAGACTCTCCCCGCCGCCGCCCTGGCGGACCTTCGACGGAGGTCCGCTCGTGCCAGCCCCGCACACACCGAGGGACGGCTCCGAGGAAGTGCAGCGTGCGCGGTCCTACGAGGCCGAACCCGCCGTCGTCGAGATGGTCAACGCCGCGCTGTTGTTGCGCCGCCCGCTGTTGGTGACGGGCCGTCCGGGCAGCGGCAAGTCGTCGCTCGCTCACAGCATTGCCCACGAACTGCAGCTCGGCCCGGTGCTGCGCTGGCCGATCGTCCGCGCATCGACTCTGAAGAACGCGCTCTACGAATACGACGCCCTGGCCCGAATGCAGGAGGCGAACCTGCGGCGGGTCGGGGACACGCCCCTGGACGTTGGTTCGTACATCCGGCTGGGGCCGCTCGGCACCGCCCTGCTGCCCACGCCTCACCCGCGTGTGGTGCTCATCGACGACTTCGACCAGAGCGATTTCGACCTGCCCAACGAACTCCTCCCCATCCTCGAGGAGGGTGAATTCGAGATTCCCGAGCTGGTACGGATCTCCGCGTCCGAGCCGTGGGTCCAGGTCATGACGGCCGACGGCGAGAGGGTTTCCGTGCAGGGCGGACGGGTGCGGTGTCACGCCTTCCCGGTGATCGTGTTCACCAGCAGCGGTGAGCGGGAGTTCCCGCCGCGCTTCCTGCGCCGCTGCTTGCATCTCGGCCTTCGTCCGCCCAACCGGCAGCAGATCGAGTCCATCGTCGCCGCTCATCTGGGCTCCGAGACGTTGGCGCGCAGCCAACCCGCCATCGAGGAGTTCCTGAACCGCCAGGCACAGGGCGACGTCTCGACGGACCAGCTGCTCAACGCCGTGTTTCTCGCCACTTCATGGGGTTCCTCGGACAGCGCCCGACTCGCCGCTCGTCTGATGACGCCGCGGGAGGCGGAGTTCCACGAATGATCGAACGGCTGCGCGGCGCACTCGGCGACCTCGGCCAGGACCCGACGGCTGAGGAGCTCGCCGATGCTCTGTGGCTGGCCGCCAGACAGCCCGTCACGACGCCTCCCGACGGGCTCGGCACGGGCCGACCCGCCGCCCAGCCCGGTTCCGCTCCTGAGCCCGGCCTCGTCGCCCCGTTCAGGTCGGCCGACGTCGTTAAGGCGTTCCAGCCACTGCGCGGTGCCGGTCCCCGCCCGCGGCGGTCGCGCGACGAGGAGATGCTGCACGACTTCGTCTCTTCGGGGGTGGTGCTGCCGCGGCCGAAGCCCGCGCACAGGATCGACCTGACGCTGGTGGTCGACGCTGGCCCGTCGATGGAGCTGTGGCAGGCGACCATCAGGCGCTTCCGCGAGCTGATGGCCCGGGTCGACATCTTCGACCATGTCCGGACCTGGCTGCTGGAGGATCAGGGACCTCGTTCCTCCGCTGCCGTCATGGTACGCGCCGAGGGCGGTGCGGCCGGTCGGCGGGCCGACGAGATCGTGTCCGCGTCCCGGCGCCAGATCGTCTTCGTGGTCAGCGACTGCGTGGGCAGCCTCTGGCAGCGCGGGACGATGGACCGACTGCTGCGGCGATGGAGTCGTAAACAGCCCGTCGCCGTCCTCCAGATGCTGCCGCAGCGCATGTGGCGGCAGAGCGCGCTGGCACCCGTGCCCGTGCAGTGGCAGTGCGGATCGCCGCCCGGTGCGGCCAACACCCTGCTGACCTGTCGCCTACGGGGCGGTGGCGGACGCCCGGACGGCGCGGTGATCCCCGTACTGGAACTGAGCCCTCGCTGGCTGAACTCGTGGGCGACGGTCGTCTCCGGCACCGGTGCGGGATGGGTCAACGGGCTCGGTCACATCGTCGGTCCCGACAGGAGTCTGCGCGAGCCGGCACGGCACTTTCCCGACCGAGCCGTCGAACCCGCCGACCGGATCCGGCGTTTCCTGGCCACCGCCTCCCCGGAAGCCGCCGAACTGGCCCCCTACCTGGCCGTGGTGCCGCTCACGATCCCGATCATGGGGCTGGTCCAGCGGGTGATGGCGCCGCACACACTCCCCAGTCACCTGGCCGAGGTGTTCCTCGGGGGACTGCTGTGCCGGGTGGGCGACGACGGGGACGAGAGGTACGACTTCCATGACGGGGTGCGGGCGTTGTTGCTCACCCGCCTGACACGGGCCGAGGCCGTGCGGACGCTGGCAGTCGTCTCCGACTGGGTCGAGACACGGTACGCCCCGGGCGTCAGTGCCGTGACCCGTGAGGTCAGGCAGCGTGTGCACGTTCCCGCCGCCACGCCGCGGGCACTGGCCGCCGCGCCGGAGGAACCCACCTCACCGGAGGTGACCCGCCCAGCGGACGCATCCGGTTCCCGGGCCGGGCCCGACCTCGTCGAAGCACCTCCGCTGGCCCCGGAGTCCGTGACGGGGCGCCCTCCTGTCACGTCCCCGAAGCCGCAGATCTGGGGCGCCGTCCCCAGCCTCAATCGACGTTTCACCGGCCGCGAGGAACTCCTCGCCCAGCTGCGTGCCAAGCTGGCCGCCGGCGGGGCGGCCCGGCTGACCTGCTCGCTCCATGGCATGGGCGGTGTCGGCAAGACCCAGCTGGCGGTGGAGTATGCACACCGCCACGCCAGCGAGTACGACTTGGTGTGGTGGATCGCGGCCCAGCAGCTCAGCGCGATCCGTGTCTCCCTGATCGAGCTCTCCGTCCAACTCGGACTTCCCGGCCCGCTTGAGACCGGTGAGCCCTGGACCCGGGCTCTCGCGGCACTGCACAGGGGTGAGCCGTACGCGCGCTGGCTGGTGATCTTCGACAACGCCGACAGACCCGAGGACATCCAGGACTACCTGCCCCAGGGGCCCGGACACCTGATCGTCACCTCACGCAACCCCGCCTGGTCGCTCGGGGAGGACGCTGTCGACGTCGGTGTGATGAGCCCCGAGGAGAGCGTCCGCCTGCTGCACCGTCATCTGCCGCCCGCCCGCCGGCTCTCGGACGCCGACGCCGGACGCCTCGCTCAGGCCGCCGGCGGCCTGCCCCTCGCCCTGGTGCAGGCGGCCGAGTTCCGGGCCAGTACGGGTATGCCCGTGGACAAGCACCTGCTCCGCTTCGAGGACGTGCATGTCCAGCCGGCGCTGCGGACCGAAGCTCCGTCACCGGGAGTGCCCGTGCCGGTCTACAGGACATGGAAGATGGCGATAGACCGTCTCCGCACGGAACACCCCGACGCCGTCCAACTGCTGGAGCTGTGCTGCTTCTTCGCGCCGGAGCCCGTTCCCCTCTCCATGCTGTCGACGCCGGAGTCGGCCGGTCTGCCGAAGTGGTTGGCCGCGACGCTCTGCGAGGAGGCCACCTTCTACCTCGCTCTGCAGGAGCTCAGTCGCTTCGCACTCGCCCAACTCGACAGCGAGCAGGACACAGTACAGGTGCACCGGCTGGTGCAGGCCGTCGTGCGCAGCAAGTTGTCGGCCTCGGACCTGCGACACATGCACCTCGAGCACGCGGTGCACAGCCTGCTCCTACGCCATGCGCCCCCAGATCCCTGGGAGCGGGGGAACTGGGGGCGGTTCAAGGAGATCCAGCCACATCTGCTGCCCTCCGGGGCGCTCGACTGCCATGAGGCGGAGGTACGGCGGCTGGTCATCCCGCAGGCGCAGTACCTGGATGCGAGTGGGGACCGAGCGGGCGCCCGCGAGCTCCGCAGGATCGCGCTGCTGAAGTGGAGAGCGGTGCACGGCTGCGAGGACCCCGATGTGCGGGCCCTCGAGCAGGCGCAGCGGAACGGGGGGACGGCGTGACGCACGAGACGCGGGGGGAGAACCGCTCCGAGCGGATCGGGCGGTTCGCGCGGCAACTGGACAGGATCTACGAGAGCATCGGGCGCCCGGAATTGGACGTACTGGCGTCGATCGCCGACGAGCAGGGGAGCGTACCCCTCGCTCCGCGCGCCGTGGAGGAGAAACTGCGAGGGGAGTCCGCACCCTCCTGGGAGTTCGTCGCGACCTTCGTCAGCGTTTGCGAGAAGTACGCCACCGACAGTGGACTGAGCCTGCCGCAGCACCAGTTCTCGCTGCAACGGTGGCGCGATCAGTACCAGGACATGCTCCAAGGGCTGTCGACCGAGCGGTCCGTTCCCGACGGCACGCCGGATGAGCCGGGACCACCACGCCGCCTCTCCACCCTGCCCCCGCCCCCGCCGGGCTTCGGCGGCCGAAGGAAGGAGCTGGATCAACTCGGCTCCCTGCTCGCCGACCGTGCCTCCTCTCCGTGGCTCATCGTGATCCACGGCGAGGCCGGGATGGGCAAGACGGCGCTGGCGACCGTGTGGGCGCACGAGATCGCCCCGCTGTTCCCGGACGGACAGCACTTCCTCCCCGGCACAGCGGCGAACGCCGACGAGGAGGCGGCCGACGACCGGCTCGGCCAACTCCTGCGGGACATCGGCCCCCTGACGGAGGGACTGCCCGACGCGACTGACGGGCGGCTGGATCTGCTGCGCGCGCATATGGAGAGGCGGCGTCTCCTCATCGTCCTCGACGACCCGGACGAGGCCACGGTCCGGGCACTGCAACCCTTGAACGGAGGGTCGCGATCCCTCTTGGTCGTCACCTCCCGCACCGATCCCGGCGGCGCGACCTCGCATGGCGAATCCGCCGTCTTCCGGCTGGGGCCGCTATCGCAGAGCGAGGCTTGGGCGCTGCTGACCGCGCAGGTGCTCCCGGGAAGACTCGATGCCGACGCGTCCGCGCTGGGCGGCGTGCCCCCCGAGACGGCCGGCAACCCACTGATGCTGCGGCTGCTGGCCGGCGTGCTCGAGAGAGACCACCGGACCGGCCTGGAAGAGCTGATCGACACCTTCTTCCGCCGCGGGGGCCCTGGCCTCAGCGAGATCCTCCGGCGCATCTACGACCGCCTCGGGGAGCCGGCGGCCATGCTGCTGCGCAGGCTGTCTCTGGTGGACGAATACGAGGAGATCCCACGACGGCTCGTCGGATTCCTCGCGGGGGACGTGCCCCCCGATGCGCTCTCGGCGGCCCTGGACGAACTGACGTCGGCCGGCCTGGTCATGACGTCGCCGGACGGGGAGGTCATCCGGCTGACGCACGCGGCCGTGCGCCAGTTCGCCCTTGGACAGGTCAGGGCGCAGGACTCCGACGAGGAGGCGATCGCCGTACGCGATCGCGCGCGCCGTTTTTTCCTGCTCTCCCGCGGCTACCGGCCCCAGCCCGAGCGCTCGATCGCCCGGGACGCCTACACACTGGACGACCGGCTCTCGTACTTCCACTATGCCGCGGCCATAGCCGAGTTCATCCGTCACCGGCAGACACTGCCGCCGCTCACCATCGGACTGAAGGCGCCGTGGGGAGCCGGGAAGACCTCGTTGATGCGCATGATCCAGAACATCCTGGACCCCCGGGACGACACGCAGCCCTGCCGTATCAGACTGAACCGGGATTCGGGCCGGGGAAGGGTCACCAACAGGGAGATCCTGCGTGAGGCTGGCGCACTCACCGCCGACGAACCGGCCCCGGCACGGCTTCGAGCCACCCTCGACGAAGGCGCTCCGTTGCAGGAGGGGGAGTGGCGGCCCACGGTCTGGTTCAACCCCTGGATGTACCAGAACGGCGAACAGATCTGGGCAGGACTGGCGCACGAGATCATCACCCAGGTGACCGAGCGGCTGCCGGTCGCGGACCGCGAGCGGTTCTGGCTCAAGCTCAACCTCGCCCGAGTGGACCGCAGCGTCATCCGGCGGCGCTGGTACCGGCTGCTCGCCGAGCGACTGCTGCCCTTCCTCCTCTTCTGGCTGCTGGCCGTCGTCGTGGCCGTGGCCTTTCTGGTCGTCGCGGAACTGGTGGGTCCCGCGCGGGAGATCCTCCGCTATGTGTCGGCCGCGGTGTTCGGCGGAGGCACACTGGCCCCGCTCGCCCTGGGCGCCCTCCGGGGGTTCGCCTTCCTCGGCAAGACGGCCACGGGACCCCTGTCCATCCTGGTGAACAGATCGGATGTCCTCGGCGGAGGCCAGCGCCTGCTCGGTGCCGAGCTGAAGAAGGGCTTCGACCAGCTTGTACCCGATCCGGGCTACGCGGGCCGCCTCGGCTTTCTGCACCTGGTGCAGACCGATATGAAACGGGTCCTGGACCTCATCGCCACCCCGCATCGTCCACTGGTCGTCTTCGTGGACGACCTCGACCGTTGCTCGCCGAGCGCGGTCACTCAGGTAATCGAGGCGATCAATCTCTTCCTCGCCGGGGAGTTCCCGCACTGCGTCTTCGTCCTCGGCATGGAGCCGGGGACGGTGGCGGCCCATGTCGAGGTCGCCTATCAAGACCTGGTGAAGGCACAGCGGGACGGGCGGCTGGCAGGCGACTGGTCCACGTTGGGCTGGCGTTTCCTGGAGAAGATCGTCCAACTGCCGCTGAGTGTTCCACCGCCGCGGGGAAACGACGAGTTGGCGGGCTATCTCCGCTCCCTCGTCATGACCGGTGTGGCATCGTCTCCTCGGGTTCCCGACACCCCCAACGGGCCGGCCACACCCGAGGGCCAGGGCGGGGACCGGGGCAGAGGAGGGCGGGAAGGCCCGATGGTCGGCGCTGTGACCCCCTCGGCCCCGGGCACCCGAGCCGGCGGTAGAACTCTCGCAGGATCGGATCAGGACCTGACCAGACCCGACCCGGCCGAGGTCGACGCCATCGAGCAGTCCCTGCGCGCGCGCCGACCGACCCCCGACTCTCTCCGAGCGATGGCGCTCGTGGCACAGTTCGAGGTGCTCGGGCTGCCGGAGCCGCTTCACCCCGCTGCCCTGGCCGCCGCTGATCGAGTGATCTCCGATCTGTACAGCGATGCCGACGCCCATGCCGTGCTCGAAGATCTGCTGCCGGTCCTCGACTCCCGCAATCCACGCGAGATCAAGCGTTTCGTCAATCTCTTCCGCTTCTACAGCTTCATCGCCGAACGCCAGCGACTGCTTGGTGCGCCGATGCCCGAGCAGCGGCAGATAGCGAAACTTGCGGCATTTGCCATCCGCTGGCCACATGTCATCAGCATGCTCGGTGCGTCCGACACCGACGGGGCGCTCGGCAGTCTGGAGCAGGCGGCGCGGCACGACGATCCCGATCGCTGGACCGCCGAACTGCGCCGTAGGTTCCCTGTGTTCGTCGCCGCGTCGGATGGCGCGACGGGGGACACCTCGGCGCCTGGATGGGGCGACGATCTCCGTGCCTTCCTGCGCGACGACGTCCAGATCGGAGCGGTGGCCTCGCGGTTCCTCTAGCCACTGGAACGTGTCGGCTCGAGGCGTGCTCATTTGCCGTGGGGGATCCATTCCTGCAGGCTGAGGTGGTTCGGCACCGGTGGAGGTCGAGGCGCCGTGGCCGATACGGCCACGGGAGCCGGCGGCCTCGACGTCGTCCTACGACCGCGGCCCAAGACCCCGTCGACTCGCCTTCCACCGGCCGCACGCGCAGCGGCAGAGTCCTGCCAGGCCCGTACAGGTCATGATCGTCCACGATCCCCACCGTCAAGACGCCTGGACGTGCCCGCCAAGAGCAGCTCACACTGATGCGTGGCCCAGGCAACGCCGCTGACTCGAATGCAACCGGGGTAGAGCGCAACGGGACACGCCTGGGGTGGATCCCCCGCGAGATGGGTGCGGCTCTTCTGGAGTGAAAAGTTGAGCTTGGCGAACGCCGCTCGGGGCTGTGCGCGGGGGCGCTCGTCTCTACCGTGGTGGTGCACCCGCACCTGGTCCGCCAGGCTCTGCTCATGCGGGGCGATCGCCCGTCCCACGTCCCCCGCAACCCAATAGGCGACAGCAAGGCTGTCCCGGGAGGCGAGAGTGTCGCGGTGGTCTTCGCCCAGGTTCTGTCTCTTTGGTCAGCGTCGAGTCCAGATGAGGATGCTGGCCAGGTGGAGTGCGGCTTGGTAGGCGATGGCGAGTTTGTCGGTTCGTGTGGCCAGGCCTCGCCACCGCTTGAGGCGGTTGATGCAGCGTTCGACGGTGTTTCTTTGCTTGTAGGTCTCGGTGTCGAAGGCGGGCGGTCGGCCGCCTCGACGGCCTCGCCGCAGGCGGTGGCCCACCTGGTCGGATGGTTGAGGGATGGCCGCTCGGATTCCGCGACGCCGCAGATGCGCCCGGATGGCACGGGAGGAGTAGGCCGGTCCGCCAGCACGGCCGAGGGCCGTGTTCGGGGCCTGCCCGGGCCGCTTCGGGGCACACGGATGCGGGCCATCACCGTCTCGAAGGCCGGTGCGTCCCTGGCCTGCGGTGACGGTGAATGCCAGTGGTCGGGCCCGACCGTTCGCGGCCAGGTGGACTTTGGTGCTCAGCCCGCCGCGTGAGCGTCCGACTGCATGGTCGGCGGGCTCGGCGCGATCGACGGCCCCTTTTTCCGTGCGCCGGCGGCATGCTGGTGGGCCCGAACGACGGTGGAGTCCACAGATACGGTCCAGTCGATGTCGTCGTCGGAGTCCGCTGCGGCCAGAACGGTGGTGAGGATCCGCTCCCAGGTACCGTCAACGGCCCACCTGATCAGGCGTTTGTGAGCGGTTTGGAATGAACTGAGCTCGTCGGGAAGGTCCCGCCAGGGCGAACTGGTTCGGTACTTCCACGCGATGGCCTCAAGGGTGCGGCGGTGGTCGGCCCATCGCCGCCCACGAACCAGATCGGCCGGCATCAGCGGCTCGATCCGATTCCATCCACCGCGTCCTCGGGCAGGATGTAGGGCACACCGCTCAGCCGCCGCGCAGGGCGCAGCACCGCAGGTGCCAGGGACGGGAGCGATGCGCATGACGGTCCGCTCCACCACCTCGGAGACGTCGGGTGATGCCTCGCCGTAGCGGCCCGCTGCCGTGGCTTCGACGCTACGTCTGCGATGGGACGATCCCCAGTTGACGCAGGATGCCGAGTTCGTCGGGCCGGCCCCACCGCTCGACGATACGTCCGCCCCGGATCCTGAAGATGTTGGTTCCGTGCAGGGTCAAGGGGCGGCCTTCGGCCGGGGCCGGCACCCCGAGCAGTTCACCGCGTTGCGTCCCGCTGGCGGTGAAGTGCTCGACGACCAGGTCGCCCTCGGCAATCATCAGGTGCGGCTCGCTGTGCCAGTCGGGACATGCCTCCCGGAACAGCGCGCCGGCGGAGCGGAAGCCTTCGCGGTCGGCAGGCGCGTTGAACGGAGGGTCGTGGTCGACGAAGTCCTCGGCCAGGTACTCGTCGACCGCGCCGAGGTCGCCCTTGGTGAACAGCGCGTCGATGAACGCGCGCACAAGGTCTTTGTTCTTGGCGAGGGTGGTTTCCGAGGTGTTCATGGCCTCAGTCTCGCCGTCCATAACCTGGCACAAACCGGGCACTCTGCCTGTTCACCCCGCTGCATCGCGATGGCCCGCTGCCGTGTCTGCTGAAGCTCGGCCGCCGTCGCCTGCGGCAGCGGATCACCGTACTCCCGGCAGTACCACCGAGCCGTCCCGTCGGCCCCCACACGCGCAACCCAGATCATCTAGCCGCGCCGGGCCTGGTCGGCTACGGCGGCGACACCGAGCGGTCTACCTGCACCGGCATGCGGTGTGTACAGCTACCGGATGTGGGTGTGCAGGGCTGGAATGCTCATGCCTGCGCTGGTGTGGCCGGCCGCGACGGCGGCGGCCCCGGGTGCGCGCCCGGCACTGTCCAGGAGAGCACTGTGGTCACGGCTGCTGCTTTGTGCGGCTGGCTGAGGCTTGTTGGGCGTCCGCGCCGGAGCTGACGTGTCGTTGGGTCTCCTGGGGGCCGTGCCAGTCCAGGCACATCACGGTGGCATCGTCTTCGAGCCGGCCGCCGGCAGCGTCACGGACTGCGGACGTCAGCATCAACGCGGTCTCCCGCGGGTGCAGGCCCCGGGTGCGCTCCAGCAGGGCGGGCAGGTCGACCTGCTCCCCGTGCCGTTCGACCATGCCGTCGGTGAACATGAGCAGACGGTCACCATGGCGCAGATCGAGGTCCTGAACGCGGTAGGGGAGGGTCGCGAACTCGGACAGCCCGAAGGGATGGTCCACCTCGCAGTTGATCACCTCTACGGCGCCCTCGCGCATGCGCAGTGGCCAGGGGTGTCCCGCGTTGACGAGCTGGGCCCGCCCGGTGCGGAGATTGATGCGCAGCAGTTGCCCCGTGGCGTGCCCTTGGCCGTGCTCGACCAGGGCCTGGTCGGCGCGGTGGGCCTGTTCGGCCAGGTCGGCTCCGGCGCGACGGGCGCCGCGCAGGGCACTCACCAGGACCGTGGCGGCGAGGGCGGCGTCGATGTCGTGGCCCATGGGATCGGTCACCGACACGTGCAGCGCGTCCCGGTCCAGGGTGTAGTCGAAGGTGTCGCCGCTGAGGTTTTCGGACGGCTCCAGGCTCCCGCACAGGGTGAACTGCGCGGCCTCGCACGACAGTGACAGGGGGAGCAGCTGGTACTGGATCTCTGCCGCGAGGGTGGGCGGCCTGGAGCGTTTCCCCCAGGTGTAGAAATCGGTGAAACGCCCGTTGGCGATCACGATATAGGCCAGGACATGGGCGGCTTCCCCGACCTCATCAAGGATGTCCTCGCCGGGGGCGGCCGGCAGGAGCAGTTCCAGCAGCCCGATCGCATCCCCCCGGTTGGTGACCGGCACGATCACCCGCTGCCCCTGACCGGTCGCCTCCTGATACAGCCGCTGGGTACGGATCACCTCCTCGTAGACACTGCCGAACAAAGGGATCCGCTCCGCCTCCCGCCCGTCCTCCGCTGGGGCGGTCGACAGCCGCGCCACCGCCTTCCCCGTCAGGTCGACGATGAGGAATGAGACCTTCGTGGCCTCGAAACGCCGCCGCAGGTCCTCCGCGATCACGTCCACCGCCTCCACCGGCGCCGCTGTCTCCGCTGCCGTCAGCAACCGGGGAAGTCCACTCTGCCCACCACTCACGACCGCAGTTCCTTCCGTCCGCCTCGCCTACCAGCAAGAGAATCACCACGGCGAGCGTCAAAACATGAAAAGTAACAATAAGTGCAGATCATTGCGTTATGTGTTCACGGAAGTGAGTTTGTTTCCTGGCGTCCACTCGCTGACGCGGCCGTCGCGAATGCTCCAGTCGCGAACTCGACGAAGGGGTGGCCGCCTCTGCCCCGCTGTTGGGCAGCACAGCCGAGACGCTCACAGGTGCCCCAGTCCAAATCAAGGGGTCCATGGCTCATGAGACACACCGAAGTCTGGAGAACGACGGCCATCGGGCCGTGCTGATCCGGGATACGGCGGGGGCTCGGTTGCAGTCCCGTTCGGGGCGGATCGTGACGTCGTGGTGGATGGACATCGCGCTACCGGCCATGGCGTTGCTGCCTGGCCCTGTGCTGGACGGTGAGCTGGTCATCTGGCGGGGCGGTGCCCTGGATTTCGGGGCGGTGCAGTCCCGGGCCGCGTCCTCGCCGGCGCGGGCCCGGACGTTGGCCGAGGGCCTCGCGGCGGCGTACGCGGTCGGAGATTGCCTGAGTCATCCGGTGCACGGTGACGTTCGAGGGAGGCCCTATCTGGAGCGGCGCGCCTTCCTGCTCGACGTGCTCGCGGATATCCCCCCGCCGATTCAGGCGGTCCCGGCGTCGGACGATGTCGGCACGGCCCGGGACTGGTACGACAGCCTGCGGCCGCTGAACTTCGACGGCGTCGTGTGCAAGAGGGCGAGCTCTCCGTACCGGCCGGGGCGTGTGTGGGTGAAGGTCCGGCACTCCGAGCCGGTTGACGCCGTGGTGGTGGGTTTCACCGGCCCGCGCTCGCGGCCGCGGGCGCTCGTCGTCCGGCTGCCGGACGGCAGCCGGGCCCTGTCCCACCGCTTGACGGCTCCTCTGGCGGCGCAGGCGGCCGAGCTGCTGCCGGAGCCCGGGACGTCCCGCTTCGCCTCGACGCGGGATGGCGAACGCTCACGCCGAGAGCGGGCCGGGGCTTGTGGCGGAAGTGCTCGCCGGCAGTACCCGCACCGGACAGTCGGTCACCCACCTTTTACCTGCGGAAACAGATCTAGAATCAAACAAGTGAGCGAAGAACGGGCAGGGCTGGAGCCTGCGCGGCCGTGGCGTCCTGAGGACGGTCCGCGGCCGGTGGTCTGGACGTGGCCGGCCACGGACCCACCTGCCTTGTGGGTGTGGTCGCGGGGTTCCTGGCGGTGGGCGTCAGTCGCGGCCCGCCTTGACTGGGCGGACGGCCGCAGGGCGTACACCGTGACGGTGGACCTGGACGGCTCGACCACGGTCACGCATCGCACGTAATGGTGCCCGCACGCCGCGCTGCGGGTCGCGCACCGCAGCAATGCGGAGCCCTCGCGGGGCCCCGTCGGGGACGGGGACATGCCGTCACCGCCGCCGTGGGCCCGGCGTCACTCGTCGTCGGCGGCCGTTCGGCGGGCCTCATCCATGGCTGAGGCGAACGCGGCGGTCGCGTCGGCGCCGCTGATAGATGGCCTGTGTGGTGACACCGGCGGCCGCCGCCGCGGCCTTCGCGCTGGTGTGGGGTGCGTGCGCAGGGCGGCGAGAAACCGGGCCACGGTGGCGGGGGTGAGCCGGGCCCAGCGGCTGGCCGCGTAGGGGGCCGCCGCCTCGGCGGCCGCGGCGCAGGCCTTCGCGTACGCGGGATCGGTGCGCCAGGTGCCCACGTGGCGGCTGCCGAGGATGAGTTCGGCATGGTCGGCGGCAGTCCGAGGGCCAGGAGTCGCAGGTAATCCGCCCGCGCTGTCCTTGCCTTCTCCGCCGCGGCGTCCGGGCCTCTGCCGTGAGCCGGGTGTCCGTGCGCGCCGTGGCCCAGAGCGCGGCCAGGTCTAGCCGTAACTCGCGCGCGGCATCGCCCAAGCCACGGCCGTGGCGGAGTGCGGTGATGAGCTGCGCGGATACCTCGGGCGCGAGGGTGGCCATGGCCGCACCCCAGGTAAGACGGGCTTCTCCGAACGAACGATCATGGTCCGACTGTCGGTCGGACCCTATCGTGGCGCCATCGTCGTCCTCGATAGCCGCCGCCCCCTGATGCTGTGTCAGCGCTCGCTGTCCCAACGTCTTCCCGGCCGCGCCAACCGAGGTCGTCCCCGCGCCCGAGTGGGAATCCCGCGAGACAGTTATTGTCCTTTTGCGGCTTCTGCTCTGCCAGTTGGGGCTCAATCGGGCGTGTGGCGCCACCGCGGGGTGGTGTCCGCGGCGGAGGGGTGTTCGGTGGGGGAGCCGGGTGCGTGGGGTGAGGTTGCGGCGGGGTTGAGCGTTTCCCGGCCGGTGCTGGTCGCGCGGCTGCTGGAGCTCGATGCTGGCGGGGCGTCGACCGCGGCGCATGTGCGGGCGGGTGCCCAGGTTGCCGGGGTCAATGTGCGGACGGTGTGGCGGTGGCTGGAGGCGGCGCGGACGGAGGGGCCGCGTGGAGCGCAGGGCGCGGGCCCGGCTGGAGCTGTCCGATCAGGAGTGGGAGGTGCTGGCGCAGGCGGGCGGCACCTGAGGGATGCCGGGGGAGAGAGGCCCTCGCAGGCGTCGTTGTACCGGGTGGTGCTGCGCGAGCCCGTCGACGCCAGGTTTCGACACCCAGACGTGGCATGCCTGCCTTTGCGCCCTCGACCTGGCAGGTGTGCAGATGTTGCAGACCCTCTTCGACGTCGCGCGCGTCCACGGCACCGAGGTGCGCCTCATACCCGTGGCGGTCCCGGCCCACTGGAACGGTCCCGTTCTGAAGAGAGGACCGGACGTGGCTGCCCTGCTGGAGGCACAGGCCGACCGAGGCCGACGGCTCGGGCACCTGCCCCTGGCCTGAGGCTCATGCCACGTTCACGCGCGGATCGCACCAGGGCCGAGGACATCTGGCCCGACAGGCGGCGAGCCCGCGCCTGCCGTGGGGCTGGAAGAGGCATGCACGACGGAACCCGGTAGAACGGCCGCTGCCTGGGAAGACGCGAATTGATCTTCGTTGGCGTCCCAGGGGAGGAAACATCGCCATGGCCGTTCCCGTACGCGCCCGGCGTACCGCGCGCCGCTCCCGCCGGTTCGAACTCCGGGCGACGGCAATCTACTTCGCCCTCCTCGCGGTCATCCTCGCTCTGGTGGGGGCGGCCGCCCGCACTGCGGCTGCGGCCGCGGTGCACCGTCCCGCCTGGGCTGTGGCGCTCGCCCTTGTGGGCGTCGGCGCCGTCATGGCCGGCTGCCGCGGGAAGCGCCGCATATCGGCGGCGAGGATCGCGCGCCGCGCGGCCGTAGCCCTGGACGAAGCCACGCAGACGGCGGTCGAAGCGCTCGACGCGGCGTCACCGGCTCCCGCCGTCGGCCTGGTCCCCGCCGGGGCCGGCGCCTGCGGCGGCCGCCTCGGCACGGAACTCACCGTCCTGCTTCCCGAGACCGTGCCCGAGGCGCCCGCGGACACAGTGGAGATCGCCTACGAGACCCTGGACCCGGACGAGTTCGAACAGGCGGTGGCCGAACTGTGCCGGCGCGACGGCTGTCTGGACGTGGACGTCGTGGGCGGGGCCGGGGACCTGGGCGCCGACGTCGTGGCGAGGACGCCCGACGGGCGCTCGGTCGTCATCCAGTGCAAGCGGTACTGCGACGGCAACCGGGTCGGCTCACAGGACCTGCAGCGCTTCGGCGGCACCTGCTTCACCGTTCACGGCGCCGATGTCGCCGTCGTGGTCACCACCAGTGACTTCACCGCCCCCGCGCTCGACTACGCAGAGCAGTGCGGCATCGTGTGCGTCGACGGTCCGCAACTGCGCCGCTGGCAGGAGGGTACGGGACCGCGGCCTTGGGAGGCGCAGCCGTCGGCGGCCTGAGGCGGGTCGCGTTGGCGGTTCGATCTCAGGGCCTGCTGAGTCCGAAGGAACTGCTGCCTGCGACGATGCGCTGGTGAGCTATGACCTTGCGGTGTGGGACGGCGAGCGTCCACTCGACGACGACCAAGCGGGCTCGACCTACGACGAGCTCTACGAGCGCTACCTGGAGTCGGACGATGTTGCCGCACTTCCGGTGCCGCGCATCAGGGCCTACGTGGAAGCCCTCGTCGAGCGATATCCGGACGACGTCGCTCGCAGCGTATGGGCGTCCCCGCCGGTCATCGAGGAGGCATCGGGGCCGATGGTGTACCTGCTCATGTCCTACAGCAAGGCTGAGGAAGTGTCCGAGTACGCCGCCGCGCTGGCCCGTGAGCACGGACTCGTCTGCTTCGACCCGCAGGGAGAATGCCTCCGGCCGTGATCTGCCCGTTCGTTCAGCGGGCGGAGCAGAGGCAGATGCCCTCGCCGAGGCGGCCGGGCGCGGTAGGCCGTGGCGTAGCCACGGCCCGGCCGGCCCGGCGGCTTTTCCGGCGCCACCACAGCCGCGAGCAACTGGCGCCGAGCCCGAGGATGCGACCGGCTGAGCCGATGGTGGTCGTCGTCCCCCCAGGAGGACCAGACAAGGTACGCGGTCTCTACCGTCCGGCCGGGCGGGTACGGCGGCGCAGCAGCTCCATCCCTACGACGAGCAGTAGCTGCTTCCCGGCCTGGTCGAACTGCTCCTGGAGGGCGGGCTCGCGAAAGCCAGCTCTCCGGCGCCGGCGGTGAGACCGCCGCGTTGGGCGAAGTAGTCGGTCATGGAGGCACGGTGGACGGCGCGGGAACGTTCCAGCAGCGCACCTCCAACGCCTGGTCCAGAGTGCGGCCCAGCGCGGCGATGGGGCCCTCGACGGGCGCCTGCACGGGACCGGCCGCGCGACGAGGCTGCTGGCGGCGAACACCAACTTCGGGTCGATCACATCCGGCACGGCATGCACCAGCTCGGCCCGTCCCGCGCATCACACCGTCAGCGCCATGCCGTTGGCCCCGCTCACGGGCCGCGGCGAGCCGGGAGCTGGCGCGCATTTCCTCGGCAGCCTGCCGGGCAGAGGCAGGCGGGGCTGATCGTCGCGCGGCGCCCAGGCCGTTTTCGGACGGGGTGGGCACCGGAGGCCGTCAATGTACGGCGGTGGCCCGGGGATTGACCTCACAGCGCTCGATCTCGTCGAGGGGGCCCGCGCTGGCCACGGCCGCCCGGACTCTCGCTTTGCCCTTCGCGGCGACCAGCACCTGCTCGTATGTCTCGCTCATGGTGAAGCCGTGCGTGTCCTTGTAGTTGATCTTCACGCCGAAGGTGCCCTCGCGCTCGTTAGGATTCCTGACCACGACGGTCGTGTACGGGTCGTCGGCGTCCGCGCAGTGTGTGAGCACGGCGGTGCCGTCCTTCAGGGGCCGGGTGGCAGCGACGGAGAGGGACGGCGTGGGGGTGGAACGCTCGGTCGGCCGCGAACGCTGGGTGTCGCCGTCTTCACCGGTAGGCGACCCTGAGTCGGCGCCGGGGGCGCCCGCCGCTGCCGTCGACGCGGACTGTGGAGAGGACTTGGCGTTGCCCGGCTTCGTGGCACCGCATCCGGACATCGCTATGACTGCCGCCAAGACCACGCCGGCGGTCAGGTGCACCCGCTTGATCACGTCACTCTTTCGAAGAACGGAGCCGCAGGTTCGATTCCTGGACGGCTGCGCTGGTCAGCGCGTGCAGAGGCTACCAGCGGGCGGAGATTTGGAACTGGCCACGTGATCATCACGTCTCGGCCGAGCCTTAGACCCGCTTGAGCCTCCCGTGCAGAAGCGAGCGGAGCCGTTCCAGGTCCTCAGCGCTCTGAGCCCCCCGCTTGGGGAAGACAATCAAGGTCGGGGTCAAGCGCGTTCCGCGTACCAGCACGAAAAGCCGTGGTGTCTCCAGGTATGAGCGGAAGTGTGTCCACTCGGCTGCAGCGGAGCCTCGCTCGGCAGAGCTGATCACCACGCCGTGATCGTTCGCGACCATGCGGAACTCCGCTGCGTCGGCTGCCTTGCGTGCCTTGGCGCGCCGCTCTGCAACCAGGCGCTGGTACATCACGCCCACAGCGGCTGCCAGCGTGATGATCCACCCGTAAACACGAAGATCAAAAAACAGGGCACTGCCGGCCCAGCCGGCCAGCAAGGCCAGCCATGAGCAGATCAACTTGCCCGGTGAACGCCAGGCTTGGGCACTGATCGCCTCTTCGAAGTCCTCGACCGTCAGCCGGTAGGCGAACTCCGCGCCCGTGTCACCGTCCAGGTCCTGCTGCGCGTAGCTCCCGCCCCCGTTGCTCATGATCGGGATCCTAGTGTCGCTACTGCGCGCAGGACTTCTCCCAGGTGCAGCATCATCTGGGCCGGAGATCCGCCGGTGACGGCGGGCAACGCTCTCATGGATCCTTCTCCTCAGTGACGGTCGGCGGTGGTCGAGGCCAGAACACGTCGAGGAGATCGAATCCGGGCGGCCTTTCACCTTCGCGTGAAGCGGGTGCGCTCTAGCGTTTCCGTCATGTCAGGAAGAGCACCGCAGTCTCGCCCGCGCCGCCAACAGCGCCCGGAACCCCACGACTACAGTCTCCCGCGGTGCCGGGACGACGGAGCCCTTGTTCTGGGCCCGAAGTCCTTCGTGCGCAAGGCGACCGAGGTGAGCAGCGGTCGTGCCGGCATCGTCAAGCACCTCCCGTCCAACGTCTAGGGGGCACGGCGCCGGCGCTTCCACCAGGAAGCGCTCTACATGCACCGGATGAACGGCACCCCCGGCATCCTCCCGGTCTGGGACATCGACGACGCCCACGGCAGCGAGCCCCGCTGGTATGCCATGCCCCGCGCCCAGCTGGTGGAAAAGGCGGTGGGCGAGCCCTCCGGTAAAGGTGAGCTGCGTAAACCCTGCGGCGGGCTGCAGCCGCAGGGCCTGCACGAACGCCAGGCACCCCCGGCACAGGCCCTTCTTCGCATGCAGGGGAAGGCCATCGCGTGCGCAGCGCACGCACCGATCCCGCGGGTGATTCCCCCGGCGGTGCCAGCCGGCGCAGCCGTGGCACAGGCGGGTGGTGATGCCCCAGCTGCCGCAGTGTGCGCAGCCGGTCACGATGCCGGCGAGTGCCCCCTTCCGGTGCGGACGCATCTGGTCGATTACCTGTCTGGGCCCCTGCCACAGACCCGCGTGTGCAGCACCTCCTGGGCAGCAGCCGCGCCGAACTGCATCCCGCGGCCCTGGTCGAGGATCTCGCGCGTTACCACTCCTTGATGACGGCGAGAGGGGCGCCCCCGCACGAGGCGGCGAAGTAGGACGGCGACCAGAAGTGGTCACCCCGCAGGTACTTGCGGATGTGGCCGGGGAACTCCTGCCGCAGGCGCCGGGCGGAGACACCCTTGAGGGAGCCTACGAGCCGGGAGATGGCGACCTTGGGCGGGTAGCGCACGAGCAGGTGGACGTGATCGCGTTCGCCGTTGAACTCCCGCAGCTCCGCGCCGGTGCACACGCAGCGCATGACCTCTTCGCAGCGCCGAAGGATCTCGTCGGTGAACGGTCCGCGCCGGCACTTGGGAGTGAAGACCAAGTGTGCGTGGAGGGTGTAGACGACGCTACGACCCCTGCGGATATCGGGGTTTGGCTCCCAGCGTGGTGACATAGAACTGCCCCGGTACGCGAAGTGTCGCTATGCCTGGCGCGGCGCAGCGTTCAGTATTGCTCGGTCTCCACGAAACCCGCGTCCGCGTCGTTGTCCGCGCCGAGGGCGGCGGCGGTCGGGTTGAATCCGGGCGGGCTGTCCCTGAGGCCCAGGCCCATGCCAGCGAGCTTTTCCTTGACCTCGTCGATGGACTTCGCGCCGAAGTTGCGGATGTCCAGGAGGTCGGCCTCGGAGCGGGCGACGAGCTCACCCACGGAGTGGACGCCCTCACGCTTGAGGCAGTTGTACGAGCGGACGGTGAGCTCGAGCTCCTCGATCGGCATTACCAGATCGGCGGCGAGGGCGGCGTCCACCGGGGACGGGCCCATGTCGATGCCCTCGGCTTCGATGTTGAGCTCGCGGGCCAGACCGAACAGCTCGACCAGGGTCTTGCCGGCCGACGCCATGGCGTCACGGGGGCGCATGGCCTGCTTGGTCTCGACGTCGACGATCAGCTTGTCGAAGTCGGTGCGCTGCTCGACACGGGTCGCCTCGACCTTGTACGTGACCTTCAGCACCGGCGAGTAGATCGAGTCGACCGGGATGCGCCCGATCTCCTGACCGACCTGCTTGTTCTGGACGGCGGAGACGTAACCGCGGCCACGCTCGACGGTCAGCTCCATCTCCAGCTTGCCCTTGCCGTTGAGCGTGGCGAGGACGAGGTCGGGGTTGTGGACCTCGACACCGGCCGGGGGCGCGATGTCGGCGGCGGTGACCAGACCCGGGCCCTGCTTGCGCAGGTACATCACGACCGGCTCGTCCTGCTCGGAGGAGACGACCAGCTGCTTGATGTTGAGGATCAGGTCGGTGACGTCCTCCTTGACGCCCGGCACGGTGGTGAACTCGTGCAGCACGCCGTCGATACGGATGGACGTGACCGCCGCACCCGGGATCGACGACAGGAGGGTTCGGCGCAGGGAGTTGCCGAGGGTGTAGCCGAATCCCGGCTCCAGCGGCTCGATCACGAACCGGGAGCGGAACTCGTCGACGACCTCTTCGGTCAACGAGGGACGCTGAGCGATCAGCACGTGGTGTTGCCTCCAGTGGTTTGGCGCCGCTAGGTGACGCCGTGGACATCACGAAGGGTACGTGCGCTACGGGCGATACGGTCTCCGCAGCGCCCGAACCGCCCGACTCCCCAACCCAGTGAGGAGGCTTCGGGCCTCCCCCTTCGCCCGCCCCCGCGCTTCTTCACCCCGCGTCCAGGTCGCGGGCGCGCAGGACGGCCAGGCAGGCATGCGCGGCCCTGGCCGGGTCGTGATTATGGCGTTGGGCGGGTGAGGTGGCAGGGGTGGCGTGCACCCGTCGTCGGCGGCGATGCGTGCCCCGACCTGCCGCGGCGAGAGTTCGCGCAGGGCCCGGGCACACGCGTCGAAGGCGTGCACCAACAGCGGTTCGGGCAGCTGGGTCCACGTGGTGCCGAGTGGCGTGCAGCCGGCGGCGATGCGACGTGACCCGCGGAGCAGCACGGTGTGCCCCGGGGTGCGGACGGCTCCTCGGTGACGAGCAAGGAGTCGGCGAGCCGGCCGAGGGTGAGGCCGCCGAGCCGACAGGACTTCAGCTCGGCGCCGACGGGTCCGAGGACGTCGGCGGCGGGTTCGGGCAGCTCCCAACGGTGCCGCAGCTCCCAACGGTGCCGCAGAACCAGCGCGGTGCTGGTGGCGGCATGCGCGAGATATGCCTCGGCGGTCTGGGAGGTCCGGTCGCCCGAGACGCGGCGGCCCAGCGCGAGGAGCCGCGCCCGGCGCATCGGGCTCTGCCGGGGTCCGCCCTCGCCGTGCCGGCCGGTGCGGTGGCGGGCGTCGAGTTCGGTGAGGAGCTCCGCGGTCCGGCCCTTTCGGTGGGGTGTGGTGCGCTCGGTGTATGCCCGCAGCTGATCGGCCAGTTCGTCGACGGCTCCGGCGGTCCAGTGCAGCCCGTACCCCGTGAGTTCGTCGCGCAGCGCCCGCAGCGTGACGCCGAGGACGGACGGGTCCAGCGCCGGCCGCGCCGTCGAGCAGCAGTGGCCTGTGCGTCTGGGCACGCTCGACCTGACGGCCTTGCAGGTGCTGCAGGCCCTCTTCGACGCCGCGCACAAGCACGACACCGAGGTGCACCTCGCGCCCGTGGCGGTCCCGGAAGGCTGGGCGTGCCCCGTCTTCGCAAGGACGGCGGAGATGGCTACCCTTCTTGAGGCGCAGGCTGACCAGGACTGGCCGCTCGGCCAGCTCCACCTTGCCTGAAACCTTCCTGCCATCAGGCTTTGTAGGTGATCAGTGAGAGCATTGTCGCCGAGGAAGGCCCTGGGGGTCGTCCAGGCCGGAGCCGCGAAGGAAGCTGCCGCTGTGAGCCAGCCTGGATGCGTTCAAGGGTGATTTGGGACATCAGGTGTATGCCGCCGACGTTGTCGGAGACGCTCGCCGCGGACTGCGCACCTGGAAACCCTGAACCTGCGCACTGCTGGTGGATCAGGCGTTCGCCGGGAGGGCCGCCGCCCGGCCCTCCTGTGTCATGAGGACTACCGAGCCCCGTTGGACACGCCGCCCAAAACGCAGTGCCCTCGTCCAGCGCGCCGCCTACCATCTGCGGGCCCAAGTAGGACACTCCGCCAGCTTCGAGGCGCGTCGTCATGCCGCCGCGAGGTGGAGGAATTCCTGCACACCCTGGGCGCCGGCGTAGGGCTGGAACCGGGGGAGTAGGGCTTCGACGAGGCTGGTGCAGCGCGGCGCTCCGATGCGGCGGGCCAGCAGCAGCGACTGGGTGGCGGCGGCCGCGGCGGGCTCGGGTTCTTTCTGGTCGAGGTGGCTGGCGGCCTGGTAGGTGAGGAACACGCCCCGTGTCTTGTCCCGTGCGACCGGCAGGAGTTGTTCGCCTTCGGTGATGAGCTGGTGGGCGCGGCCGATGTCTCCGAGGTCGAGGAGGGCCTGGCCGGAGTCGACGGCGAGGTCGGCCTCGGACACCCAGGAGCACCAGGCCGGACGGTCGGTCCCGGCATCGCTGAGGTGTTTTTCGGCGGCTGCGAGAGCCCGCAGTACGGCGTCGCGCTCGTTCAGTGCTGCGAGGGTGCGGGCGAGGCGGAGTTGGAGGAGGCAGCGGGCGGCCGGGTTCTGCGCGCCGGTCAGCGCGTGGTTGAGGATGCTGGCCGCGGTGGTGTGGTCCTGGCGCCAGGCGGCCTGGTAAGCGAGATCGCCCAGGAGGCCGGCCCCCATGTCGTGGTCGCCTGCGGCGTGAGCGTTGTGAAGCCCGGCGACCCAGTACTGGCTTGCGGGTGTGTGCTGGCCCAGGTCGAAGCGGTGCCAGGCCACGGTTTGGGAGAGCGAGGCGGCCAGCGCGTGCAGGCGCTTGCCGGTGGCGGGGGAGTAGCGGCCGTGCTCGATCAGTTCGGTCACGGTGGCCAGGTAGGCGTCAAGGAGTATCGCGGTGTGCTGGCGCTGCTCGGTGGCGAGGCCGGCGAGGGGCTGGGTGGTGTTCTCCAGCAGGGTCAGGAAGTCGTCGTCGACGGGTTTGCCGTCGCGGGCCTGGGCGAGTGCGCTGGTGGGGCCAAGTGCCCAGTCCGCAGCCAGTGCTGACAGGGCGGCGCCGGGGATCGTTAAGAAGGTTCGGCGTTCCATCGCTGTTCGCAGGGCCTCTCTGAGGGCGGGCACAGAGCTGTCGGGGGCAAGGGAGACCAAGCCGTCGGTGGTGAGCGGAATCCAGTTCGGCCAGTCGCCGGCGCGGACGATGTCCGCAGGCCAGCCGAGCGCTTCGGCGATGTAGATCTGGGATTCCTCGCTGGGTCTGACGCCCCGCTGCCACTTGCGGACCCGTGCCTCGTCGGTTCCAGAGCGCAGACCACGCTGGCGGGCGGCGGCACGAATCCCGGACACGAGTTGGTCCATCGTCATCCCGGCAGCGAGGCGAGCCATGACCAGCGGATGCGGGGTGGTCTCTTCCACAGCTCCATCCAATCACCGAGGGCAATCGGGCCGTCACCGTTTCTGGAACGGGACCTCCCCGGGACCCCCTCCAACCGGTCGACGTCATCGAACAGTTGAGCCCATTCTCGTCTCGTCGCCCTCCACGGCGGCCCGACTTCGTCCAGATGGGAGGGGGTTCGTCATGACGTACGACCACTGATCCGCGCTGCGGTCTTCCACCGCTCCGGTCCCGGCCCGCGGCGCCCCCCTCGCCAGCCGGGACCGGTCCCCGCCCCCTCCACCCGAAGGAGAACCTCGTGGACACGCTGCCTGTCGGTCCGGCGCGCTACGACCCGCTGGCCGATGCCACACTCGCCGACCCGTATCCGGTGCTCGCCGAACTGCGCGCGCAGGCCCCCGCGGTCTGGCACGACGGGATGGAGTGCTGGCTCATCACCCGGTACGCCGACTGTGTCCGCGTGCTCCGCGACCACACGCTGTTCGCCCGGGACCCGAGGCGGCTTGGCTCGGCCGTCCCGGAGGCGTCGTTGAGTGTGCAGGTCCTCGACCCGCCGCACCAGGCGCCGGTGCGCTCCCTGTTCATGACCGCACTGCACCAGCAAGACCTGCCGGCCCTCCAGGAACGCACCCGTCAGCACGCCGCCTTCCGCCTGGTCGCCCTCACCGCGGAGTCGTCATGGGAGGCGATGCGCGACCTCGCGCAGCCTGTTGCCCTGGCGTCGATCGCCGACCTGCTCGGTGTCACGCCGCCGCCGGTAGCCGAGTGGGCTCAGGTGTCCGACACGATCATGCGGAGCATGGACGGTGGCCTGAACCCCGACCTGATCGAGCCCGGCCGCCGCGCCCGTGAACAGCTCAGCGAGATAGTGGCGTCCTGGTTCACCACCACCGGCCGACCCACCGGGCTGCTGGGGCACGTCCGCGCCCGCGCCACGGAGGCCGGCCCCGAGCATGCCGCCTACGCGGTGCACACGGCCCGCGTGATGTTCCAGGGCGGCTACAGCACCCTGACCGCGGCGATCGGGAACCTGCTGGACATCCTGGCCCGCCATCCCGAAGTCCTCACCGTGCTGCGTGAGCGGCCAGGGCTCCTACCTCGCGCCGTCGATGAACTGGTCCGTTTCGACGGGCCCGTGCAGGGCACCACCCGCCTAGCGGCCGCCGACGTCACGATCGGCGACGTCGCGGTGCGCCGCGGCGCGAAGGTGACCGTGCTGTTCGCCGCCGCCAACCGCGACCCCGACGCGTTCACTACGCCCGACGAACTCGTCCTGGACCGCTCACCCAACCGGCACGTCGGCTACGGCTGGGGCACCCACGCCTGCCTCGGCACCGCCATGGCACAGCGCATCCTGACCGCGCTCGTGGAGGCCCTGCTCGATACGAGGCGCGGGCTGCGCCCGGCCGGGCCCGCGCGGCGCCGGCGCACGGCCACGATGCGCACCTTCGCCAGCCTGCCCCTGTCCCTCCAGCCCTGACCCCTGCCCATCCGCGCCGTACTACTCGTCCAGGAGTCTGCGTTGAGGATCATCATCGCCAATCACATCGACCCGGCCATCCGCAATCGGCGCGACCTGCGGGCATGGACGCAGCGCGCCCTGTGGGGCGCCCGCGACGGCGACCTCGTCATCTTGAGTGCGCCGCCGGACCCCGCCTTCCTCACCTACGTCACGAGCCTGACCGGCACCGATCCGGACCGGCTGCACCTGGTCGTCCCGCCGCCCGGCCGCTTCGAGGGCCGCCTCCTGGACCCGCAGGCCCTCACCCACCCCGGCACCCTCACCCAGGCCCGATCCGTGCTCGACGAGCACGGCGGCACCCGCACGGTCCAGGAGGTGTGGGCGCTGTGGCCCTCCCCCTCCGTCGCCTCCTTCGCCGCAGCGCTCGGCCTGTCCGAGCGCCTTCCCGGCGCCGCCTTCCTCGCCCAGGGCGGCGGCGAACTCGTCAACAGCAAGGCGACGTTCAGGATCCTCGCGGCCGCCGCCGGTGTGCCGGTCGCGGCAGGCACGACTGTTCGGGACCCAGGCGACGCTATCGCCTCCACGCTGTCGCTGCTGGAGAGCGCCGGGGCGGTCGTGGTCAAGCAGGCCCACAACGGTGCCGGCGTCGGCAACGAGCTTCTCGTCACCGACCGAGCGCTGGCCACCGGACATGCAGGCGCCCGCCACCGGTGCCACCTGCCCACCAACGACATCCCGGTGTCCGTCGCCGCCTACTGGCACGAACGCTGGTCGTGGGCCAGCGCCGAAGGCCGCTTCCCCGTCGTCGTCGAGGCGTTCGTCCCCGACGCGCGCACCGTGTACTGCGAGCAGCACGTCACCGACACCTCCGTACGCCCGACCGAGTCGGGCGAGCTGCGCTACACGGACCGGCACCTGAGCCACGAGAGCGTCCCGCTCCGCGACCTCACCCCGGCCGTCCGCGAGCAGCTCCTGGAGGGCTCCGCCCGCCTCGCCAGCGCGTACCAGGCGATCGGATACCGCGGCCGCCTCAGCACCGACGCGATCGTGCGCCCCGGCGGACGCGTGCTGTTCACCGAGGTCAACGCCCAGATCACCGGCTCGTGGCACATCTACGAGGCCTTCGCCCACCGCATCGTCCACGCGCACGAACACCCTGCCCGCACCGTCACTGAAGCCCACGTCCCCACCCACTGGACGGTCCCCGACGGCGCCACCTTCCACCAAGCGCTGACCGAGCTCGGCCTCGGCTACAGCCCTGCCACGCGCACCGGCGTGATCGTCTCGATGCCCATCGCCGACCAGCCCGAGGGCCGGGGCGCCCAGTTCACCTTCTCTACCGTCCACGCCGGTGACGACGGCTACGCCGCGATCATGAACGCCCTGGACACCCGCTTCGCCACCACCCGCCGCGCGGCGGACCTTCCGGAAGGCACCCTCGTATGACCGGCACACCCGCCGCATCGCCCGCGTCCGCGGCCCGCCTCACCCAGACATTCGACGCCGTCCGCCTCGCCCATGAACTCGCCGCGGTCACCGGCCACCAGTGGAAGCGCCAGCGCACCCACCACACCGCCGGGCACATCGGCCCGGACACCCCGACCGACTGGCGCGTCCTGCCGCTGCACAGCCCCGGCGGAGACCCGGAACGCACCGACCCCGGCGGCCCCGGCCGCGACGACTACACGCCCACCCGGTGGCTGCACCAGATGCCCTACCTGCAGACCGTCCTCGACCAGATCCCGGCCCCGCTCAACGCCGTCCGGCTCCTCGCCCTCGGTCCGGGCGCCGCATCCCAGCCTCACTGCGACCCCAAGTACGCGCTGGAACGCGGCATGGTGCGCCTGCACATCCCGATCCTCACCCACCCCGACGCCGTCCTCATCCTCGACGGCACTCAACACTGCTGGCAGCCGGGCGAATTCTGGTACGGCAACTTCTCCCGCAAGCACCAGGTCCGCAACACCGGTCCCGCCCGTCGGGTCCACGCGGTCATCGACGCGCTCCTCACCCGCGAGCTCGCCGCCCTCTTCCCCACACCGTGGCAGGACGCCCTCGCCTCCGCCGACGTGCTCTACAACCGGCAGCCCACCCCGGAACGTGCCGGCCACCTGCCTGCCACCGTGACCCTGCCGTCCGGGTTCACGGACTTCGCCACCGACACCCCGCTGACCGGACCAGGCGTGGCCGTGCACGTCGCCCGGCGAGACGAGCGGCTCTGCCTACAGACCGGCGAGCGCACCTTCGCCCTCGCGCACATCGCGGACGGCGAGTACCGCTACGCCGGCTGGAGCGAACAACGCACCCTGCGCATCGGCCCCGACCACGTCGCCGTCCACGCCCGCACCGGACGCGCCGTCACCAGCCAGCACGTCCCCCTCCCCGCGGCCACTGACCGCACCAGCGCCTGACGAGAAACGAGGACGCCCCATGCTGAACAGCTACGACGACTTCACCCAGCTGACCGAGATCATCGTCGGGTCCGCGGAGAACTATCTCGGGCACGACCGCGACTTGACCTTCGAGTTGTTCTTCCACGAAGCCCTCGGCGGCTACCGCTCCGACTGGGCCTACCCTCGCCTGGCCGCCCGCGGCACCGGACAGGCAGAGCACTGGAAGATCAGCCAGCGCTACGCCGAGGAACTGCACGAGGACGTCGAGGACCTCGCCACCCTCATCGGCTCCCTCGGCATCACCGTGCACCGGCCCCTGCCGCTCCCGAAAGACGCCGCGGCGATCGCCGGGCTGGGCTGGCAGGCCGCCCCGACCCCGGCCCTGAACATCCGCGACAACACCCTCATCGTCGGCAACGAGATCATCGAGACGGCCCCCGCGATCCGCAGCCGCTACCTAGAGACCCGCCTGCTGGCACCGGTCTTCCGCCGCTACTTCGAAGCCGGCGCCCGCTGGTCGACGATGCCTCGCCCCACCCTCACCGACGCCTCCTTCGACCTCAGCTACGCCCGCGACGCGGCCACCACCCTCGGCGGCCCGACCGAGCCGGTCACCAACCCGCAGCCCAGCCCCTACGACGTCGGCACCGAGATGATGCTCGACGGCGCCCAGGTCCTGCGCCTGGGCCAGGACCTCATCGTCAACATCGCGCAGGACAACCACCGCATCGGCGCGGACTGGCTCGAGCAGCAGGTCGCAGGACGTTTCCGTATCCACCGTGTGTGGCGCATGGCCGACAACCACATCGACTCCATGCTCCTGGCTCTGAAGCCCGGCGTGTTCCTCGCCCGGCACGCAGGCCTGCGCGACTTCCTGCCGGAGGCCTTCCGTACCTGGCGGTTCATCGTCCCGCCCGAGCCGGACCCCGGCAGCTTCCCCGCCTACGACGACGCCGATCTCCTCCTCACCAGCCCCTACATCGACATCAACGTCCTCTCGTTGGACGAGGAACGCGTGCTGGTCAACGCCGACTGCTCCGGGTTGATCAAGACTCTGGAGAGCGAGGGGTTCACCGTGATCCCGGTCCAGCACCGCCACCGGCGCCTGTTCGGCGGCGGCTTCCACTGCTTCACCCTCGACACCTGCCGTACGGGCGGGCCGGAGGACTACCGGTGAGCGTGCCGGTGCTGCTGCTGGAGGCGGCCGGCCCCGAGTCCTGGGCACTGGTCCGGGCCGCGGCCGCCGCCGGTCACCGCGTGCACGCCGTCACCGACATGGCCACGCTCGCCACCTACCCCGACGAGCTGCGCCAGTTGCTGGCGGGCTCGCTGGTCACCGACTTCGCCCAGCCCGAGCGGGCCCGCGCCGACATCACCAGCTACGGCCGCCGGATCGGCGCCCGGGCCCTTCTGACCGTCAACGAGTACCTCACTGATCTGGCCGCCCGCGCCTGCGCTGACCTCGCCCTGCCGGGCAACGACCCCGAACAGGCCAGCGCGGCCCGGAACAAGGCCGCTATGGCGGCCGCGTTCGAAGCCGCCCGCGTCACGACCCCGCGGACGATGACCGTTGCCACCGACGCCGAGCTGCAGGCCCGGTTCGCGGCCGGGGACGTCGTCCTCCCTTGCGTGGTCAAGCCGGCCGACGGCGCCGGATCGTCCGGCGTCACCGTGGTCACGAATCCTGCAGAACTGGAGCAGGCCTGGCGCTCCGCCCGGTCGGCGCAAGTGATGTACGGGCTGCCCCGCGACGAACGCGTGCTGGTCCAGGACCACATTCCAGGGCGCGAGTTCAGCGTCGAGTCCATCACCCAGAACGGTCAGTCGACCCACCTGTGCATCACCCGCAAGCACATGACCAGCGGCCTGCACCGCGTGGAACTGGGCCACAGCCTGCCCGCCCGGCTGACGCCAGCGGCCGAACGCGCCGTCCTCGAACAGACCGACCGGGCCATCGCCGCCGTCGGCGTCCGCAACGGCGCCACCCACACCGAACTCATCGTCAGCCCCGGCGGCCGGCCCAGCGTCCTGGAGATCGGCGCCCGCCTCGGTGCCGGACACATCGGCATCCTCATCCAGCACGCCCTCGGCATCGACCCCTGGCACACCCTGTGGGACATCGCCCTCGGCCGACCCGTCACCAAAATCCCCGCATCGCGCGGGTACGCGACTGTCCGGTTCCTGACAGCACCCCGCCCCGGGCGGCTGATCTCCGTCACTGGCCTGCCCGAGCTGAGCCCGACCGTCCCCGCCGTCCACGTCCGCGCGGCCGTAGGTGCCCGGGTCGGGCCGGCCACGTCCAACCGCGGCCGCCTGGGCCACGTCATCATCACCGGCGACCGCCCGCGCACCGTCGACGACCAAGCCGAGCAACTGCTGAGGCGGATCACCGTCGCGGTCGACGAGGAAGGGGCGGCATGCTCCTCCGGCCGGCCCGCGCACGATGCCCGCAGTCACCAGGTCACCAGTGCCGTGGAGTTCGACCGGCTCTTCGCACGTGAGGGAGTCGACAACGCATTCAGCAAGCTCGTACACCGCGTCGACCCCCACCTGCCACCGGGACTCGGCCCGTTCTCCTTCCTGTGTACGGGCCTGCTCCACCACATCAGCGAGCAACTCGCCCTGCACCAAGGGCAGGTCCTGGCCGATCTGGGGTGCGGACCCGGCGGTCTCGGCCTGTGGCTCGCCGGCCAGGCACGGGCAGCCCTGACCGGGATCGACTTCTCCGCCGTCGCTATCACAGCGGCCCGAAACCGTGCCGCGCAGCTGCCCGTCTCAGCGGCCTTCAGCGTCGCCGACCTCGCGAGCCTGCCCCTGCCCGACCAGAGCGTCGACCGGGCCCTGTCGCTCGACGCCCTGCAGTACGTTCCCGACCGCACGACAGCAGCCGGGGAGGCGTTGCGGATCCTCAAGCCCGGCGGCCGCCTGGTCCTCACCGGCTGGCAGCCACGGATCCCCGGCGACGAGCGCCTCCCAGCACGCCACCGTCACACCGACTGGCACCGCGTGCTGCGCACGGCGGGCTTCACCGACATCCACACGGCCGACGATCCCACCTGGGATACCGCCTACCAGGAGATCTACCGCCAGGCCCTCGCCGTTCCCAGCGAGAGAGGAACCGCGCTGGCCGGGCTGCAGGGCGAGGCCCGACGCAGACTGCCCACCGCGAACCTGCTGCGCCGGATCGCCGTCACAGCCGACCGGCGCCAGATTGTTGCCGGTTGAAGCTCAGGTCAGCTGTGCGAGGACGGCAGCGACCAACTGGTAGGTGTCGCGCACGCCGTCGGTGTTGTGCAGGCGGTGACGCTCCAAGCGGATGGCACCCACGTGACGGGCCTCGTAGACCAGTCCGCGCCAGGTGGCGGCGGGGGAGAGGTGGCGGGGCCCGTAGGTGTCCCAGAACGCGGTGCGTTCGTCCTCCTTGGCGGTGGCCATACGGATGGTCCAGTCGGCGTCCGGATCGCCGAAGAGCGTGCGGTCCAGGTCGAGGACGCCGGTGATCACCGGCTCGGGGGAGTGCGGATCGAGCATCGTATTGACGGTCCACAAGTCACCGGTGAGCAGGCACGGCTCGGTGATCTCATTCAGAGCCTCCCGGTGGTCGCCGGCGATGTCCGCGACCTTGCGCAGGTCCGCAGCATCCAGGCCAAGGCGGCTGACGTCGTCGGCGATGGCGGTGAGGGAGGCGACGACCGCGGCACCCCAGGTGGGGTGTCCGGGGCCCGCGACGGGTCCGAAGTGCGGGCCGCGGACAGCGTGAACCCGTGCCGCGATCTCCCCGAGCTGGGCGAAGAATCCCGGCCACAGGTCCCTGGAGTATGCGCCGAGACGGTCGGGCGCGGGCACGCCGTTCAGGTGGCTCTGCACCATCCAGTCCCGGCCGGCGATCTCCTGCGACCAGTCGGCGAACAGGACGCGGGGCATCAGGTCCCCGACAGTGGCGAGGTAGGGCACGGAGGCGTACTCGTTGCGCATCAACTCGTGCTCGGACGCGAACTGACGCTCAGGAGAAGGCGCGACCCGAAGGATCACCGGCTCGGTCTCGCCGCCCAGAGTGATCCGGTAGGTGGTGTTGTACATGCCGCCGCCAAGCTCCACGGCGGACGTGACGCGTGCGGTGCTCCCGAAGGCGCGCCGGCCGATCCTCTGGATGTCCTCGGCGGTGACGGGCTGCTGGAACGCGTGCGGGTCGCGGGGGATGGATCGGAAATCCATAAGGCTCCTTCAGGCCCGAGGAGAGGCAGTTGACGGTTCAGAAGTAGGCGACGGAGTTACGGGAGCGGTGGGGCGTAGTGGTCGGCTTCCCGACCCGCGCGTCCCCGTGCAGGAGTTCGCCCTCAAGGGCGTACCGGCCCTGGTGCTTGCTGATACCCGTGATCGCGGCAACGGCGAGCACCATGCCCTCGGTGTTGACGATCTGCACCTCGTCCTGGGCCAGAGCCCGGTCCGCGTTGAACTTCCAGATGCCACGGCCCGCCACCCACGCCTCGTCCTCCGTCATCCCCGGGCGCCACCCGATCGCGGACCGGCCGAGGCTGTCGCCCGGCTCTGCGGGCCGCTCCGGGCCCAACTGGATCTGAAGCACACCCACTCCTTTAACTTCCTAATTTGTTGAGAAGTTACGACCGTGCCGCTAACTTGTCAACAAGTTGAGAAGTTCGGTAGTGGCGGGGCAGCGGACTGGCCCACGGGCCGGACTCGCGGGGACGCCCGGTACCCGTTGGCAAGGCGCTTGTTCCGCGCGGCCACGACGCGACTTCCACACCGGGCGTTCCATATGCGCCAGATGGCGGGTTAAGGTCACGTTCCGCGAGGATCTTGCACGGAGGCGCCGGGGATGGAGAACAGCACGCCAGGACGCACGGGCCGCCCCCCAGGCATACGAAACCGTCGAAGGCGAGCTGACATCCCGCCAGGCGGCCATCGTCCGCTACATCAGCGAGTCGGTCACCCGGCAGGGCTACCCGCCCTCCATGCGGGAAATCGGCCAGGCCGTGAACCTCTCCACCACCTCCTCGGTCGCCCATCAACTGGGAGCACTCGAACACAAGGGAGTCCTCTTCCGCGACCCACACCGTCCCCGCGCCTACCGAGTGCGGCCCTCCTGGGCCCCCGAGCTCGGCGCCCGGAGCACGGAGCCGGTCGAGGTGCCGCTGGTCGGAAAGATCGCGGCCGGCGCACCCCTGCTCGCCGAGGAGATGTTCGAGGACGTCTACTCCCTGCCCCGGCAGTTCTGTGTCAACTGCCAGCGTGTTGCTAAATCGGCAGCGGGAGTCGTGCAAACACTCCTGGTAGAACGCTGCAGCAGGTCGGTCGATCGCGGCGGAGGGAACGTCGAGGAGATGAGGTTGCTGCCCCGGGTGCGACGTTGCAGGCATCGGCAGGGTTGAGGCCCGATGTGCCGCCTCTGCAGAAGTGGCTTGGGTGGCGGTGAGGCCGCTTTGGAACATCACCCGGTGATCTGCAACCTGCCGGGGCCAAGTGGCCAATATCGAGAGGCCGCTGAACGACGTCCCAGCCACCGGACAGCGGCTGGGCGCCACGGTCGCCCTCTCGGCCGCTCGCACAAGCTCGTGCCGAAAGTGCCAGGGATGGCTACCCTTCCTGGCCGAGCAAGGACTCCAGCGCGGCCCGTGCCTCCTCCGGCCGTTCCGCGCTCACGGTGACCCGCCGCCCGTCCGATGTGGTGATCTCAACGGCGGTCCGCGCCCGTCGCCTGACCAGCCACGCTGCCAAAGTCCTAGCCAGGGAAGTCAGCCCTCTGCTGTCCAGCGCTGCGACCTGCAGTGCCGCCAGACTGCCCGCCTCCGTCAGACCTGTCGGCGCAGGTTGTGTCACGAGCCGGGCTCGTCCGCGGAAGGCAGGCTCTTCCTGCAGCTGTTGCAGCAGCGATTGCAGGTCCTCCGCGTCTCCGAGCCCTGTCCGGATCTGGACATCCGTTGCTTCCCCGGCGGGCTTTGACGCCAGAGGGCGGCGGATCTGGTCGGCTTCTTCGGAGCGTCCGAGCCTGTCGAGGGCGTCTGCTTGAACTGCCAGTGCCCGGTGCAGGTCGCTGGAGAACACTGCAGGCAGTTGCGCAGTGAACCGGCGGAGGATCTCCACTGCCTCTCCGGCCTCTTCCAGGGCCCTGTCCAGGTCATGGTGCTCTCTGGTCCGTAGCCACGCTGCCGCGCTGAGCGATTGTGCGAGGCCGGGGAGGAAGGCGTCCGGGGTGGTTGCTGCGAGGCGTCGCCGGAGTGAGATGGCTTCGTCGATCGTTGGTGCTCTGCGAGGGCGGTGTAGCGGCGGGCCTGCTCAGGTGGGTCGCTCTGATCTGCGGCAAGAGGGCATCGCCACCGCCGACCAGGCAATTGAGATCTACCGGCGGCTGGCCACACGGGGGCGGAGCCGGTCGCGAGGACGGCGCCGATGGCATGGCCAGCGCATCCCCGCCCGCTGGCCCTTCCTCGGTAGATGACACGGGTTCTCCGTCCGACGGTCGGCCACGCGGCAGAGCACCTTCTGGACCCCGCTCAGCTGCCCGCAGGATCTGGCTGGCCTCGGGAAGGTGTTCGCCGGACAGCGGCAGGCGCGGCAGACGCTTCACTCGATCGTGTGGGGATCTGAAGATTACTCGTATCTGATCACACCACCCCTGCGGTCGCGCCACAGTCTCTACGTCGTCTGCCCGCCGGTAACCGCAACTAGGTCCGAGATCCCCGGGTCGTCCGCACTCGGAGCCGGCCACTGCAGGGCGACCCGGAGCGGGCGAGCCTGCAGTCTTCGGCTCTCATGGAGGCCAGGGCCCGGATGTCGCTCTCCTGGATGGGAGATGCAGTGGACCATTCGCTGGGGCACTTTGCGCCCTGACGGGCGGTGAACTTGCGGAGCAGGCCCTCTTCTCCGGCTTCGCTGAACTGACGATGTGGGTCCCGCGCACGCTACGGCCGCGGCGGGGAACTCCAGGCGGTGCACAAGGCCTGGGAACGGGTCGGCGTAGGGACCCTGTGTCCCGTATGGAGTCCGTCGCGCCGGTCGCGGATCGTGCCGAGCCTGCGCGGCGGGCCCGACGACGAGGCCCGACGCGCCACCATCGGCCGGAGGCGTGCAACGGTTGCGCACCCCAGTACCGCTGTCTCGCCGTTCTCCCGGTTCGGCCCTCCGCCGTCCGCGCTCCGGTATGACCTAGTCACCCTGCTGTTCCAGAAGGGCGCTCCGTTCGGGGAGTTCAATGCGGAGGCGCCCGACAGGAGGGAGGGCGGGAGGGGGTGGCGGACTCCGCGCCGTTCGGCGGGGCCGGTCCGTCTTCACTCGTTGCCGCTGGTTGCCGTCGTGGTGGAACGCCGAGCCTGGCGTTGGGTGCGTCCGCCTTCCTTGCTCTCACGGGCTTGGACGGCGCGGACATCGCGACCGGGGCCTCCCGGCGGGGTGTTGGCCGCGTGGCGCCCTGCGCCTTGTGGCGTAGACCTCCGACTCGGTCTTGGCTGTTGGTGGTGTGGGGGTGGTGTGTTGGGTGGTGTGGGTGGGGTTGGGTGGTTGGTCTTTTGTGGGGTGTTGGTGTGTGCGGGTTGTTGTGGTGGGGTGGGGGCCGGGTTTATAAAGAACCGTCCACCCGGTTTTGTTTAGGGCTGGGTGCGGTGAGCTTCGGTGCGGTGACGGCTGCCGCCGGGTACCGGGTGCCGGGTGCCGGTGGTTGGTTGCTGCGGTGGCTGGTGCTGTGCCGGGTGCTGGTGGCTGTCGGTTGCTGGTGGCTGGTGGCTGGTGGCCGGGTGCTGGTGGCTGGGTGCTGCTGGCTGTCGGGTGCCGGGTGTCGGTGTCGGTGTCGGGGTGTTGGGGTTGGGGGTTGGTGTGGTGGGTCGGGTGCATGTGGATGTGTTGGTGGTGGGTGGGGGGCCGGTGGGGTTGTGTCTGGCGGCGGAGTTGGCGGGGGCGGGGGTTCGGGTGTTGGTGGTGGAGGTGCGGGAGTCGGTGGAGGTGCGGCCGAAGGCGACGGTGTTGCATGCGCGGTCGGTGCAGTGTCTGGTGCGGCGTGGTTATGGGGGTGATGTGGTGCCGGTGGAGTGGGGGGCACCGGTGGCGGGGGTGTCTGCGGCCGGTGTGTCGGCGGGGTGGGGTGGGGCCCTTGTGGGTGGGGTGTCGGGGGTGGGTGTGTCGTCGGTGTTTCATTTTGGGGGGTTGGGGGGTTGGTGATTTCGGCTCCGGTGGGGGAGCCGGTGCCGGTGGTGCGGTGTGTGCAGGCGGAGTTGGAGGTGGGGTTTGAGCGGCGGGCGCGGTTGGCTGGTGTGCGGGTGGTGCGGGGGGTGGTGGTGGAGGGGTTGGAGGTGGAGGGGGATTGTGTGCGGGTGGTGGGGCGTGGGCCGTGGGGGGTGGTGAGTTGGCGGGCGGGGTTTGTGGTGGGGGCGGATGGTGCGCGGGGTGTGGTGCGGGAGTTGGCGGGGTTCGGGTGTCGGTCGTGGCCGGCGTCGGCGCGGGCGTTGATGGGGTGGGTGCGGCCTTCTCGGGTGGGGGAGTTGGTGGCGGGGTGGCATCGGACGCGGCGGGGGTGGGTGGTGGTGAAGGAGGCGGGGGATGGGGGGGTGCATGTGCGGACGTTGAATTGTGGGGGTGGTGAGGTGGAGGGGGTGCGGGGGCGGCCGGTGTCGTTGGGGGAGTTGCGGGGGGAGGTGTCGTGGATTGTGGGGCGGGATGTGGTGTTGGGGGAGGGGCGGTGGTTGTCGCGGTTCAGTGATTTTTCGCGGGTGGCGGGGTCGTTTCGGCGGGGGCGGGTGTTGTTGGCGGGGGATGCGGCGCATGTGCATTTCCCGGTGGGGGGGCAGGGGTTGAGTACGGGGCTTTTGGATGCGGTGAATCTGGGGTGGAAGTTGGCGTTGTGTGTGCGGGGGGTGGCGGGGGAGGAGTTGTTGGATTCGTATGACGTGGAGCGCAGGGCGGCGGCGTTGCGGGTGGTGGAGAGCACGCGGGCGCAGTTGGCGTTGATGCGGCCGGGGGCGGAGCTGGATCCGTTGCGTGATCTGTTCGGGTCGTTGATGCGTGAGGGCGGGGCGGGGGGTCTGGGGCAGATGGTCAGTGCGCAGGACACGGTGCTGCCGGTGGCGGAGGGGTCTGTGTCGGGGTGTGAGGGAAGGTTTCTGCGCAATGTGGTGTTGCGGGCCGGGCGCGGGGTGACGGATGTGGTCGGTGTGCTGCGGGGTGGGGCGGGGCCGGTGTTGTTGCTGGCCGGGGAGTCGGGGGGTTGTTTCGTGGACCAGGTGCGTGGGTGGTCGCGGGTGGTGCGGGTGGTGCGGGTGGCGTCGATTCCGGGTGTGGACTGTGAGGCGTTGCTGGTGCGGCCGGACGGTTACATCGCGTGGGCGGCGGACGGGGGAGGGGGCTGGATGTGGCGCTGAGGGCGATGCTGGGTCCCGGTGTGTGTGGCGGACCGGCGGGGCCGCCGTCTGAGGGGGTGCCGTCTGAGGGGGTGCCGTCTGCGGGGGTGCGGTCTGCGGGGGTGCCGGCCGGGTCGCGGCGGGTGGCGGGCAGCGGGACGCGGCGCTGAGGGTGCCCGCCGGAGCCCGCCGGAGCCCGCCGGGGCCGGAGCATGGGCTGGAGCATGGGCTGGAGCTGGAGCTGGAGCCGGAGCCGGAGCCGGAGCCGGAGCCGGAGCTGGAGCCGGAGTGGAGCCGGAGCCGGAGCATGGGCCAGGGCCGGGCCAGGGCCGGGCCAGGGGCCGGGGCAGGGGCCGGGGCAGGGGCGTGGGGTGGGGCCTGGGCTGGGGGTGCGGGTGTGGGTGGCGCCGGTGGCGGGGTGTGGCGGGTGATCCGCGGATGTGTGTTCGCGGGTCGCTGTGGTGAGTTCCTCGGGCGGCTCGGCCGCCGGGTCCGGGGCGTGGCTCACCGTCTCGGGGCGGTCCGTCTCGGTCATCGGGTGGCCGGTCCCGGGCGGGGTCCGGCCGGGCGGCTGCGTGGCCCGGGCTGCGGAGGGGCGGAACCGGTGCGGGCGCGGCGCTGAGGGCGGTCGTGGAGCCGGTTCGGGCGCGGCGCTGAGGGTGGTCGTGGAGCCGGGGCGGTGTGCCCGCCGTGGGGTCGGTGCCGGCAGTGCCCGCGGTGCGGTCGGTGCCGGTGGTGGTGTCGGTGCCCGCCCCGCTGTGCCGGTGGTGCTGTCGGCGGGTTCGTGGGGGACGGCGGGGGGTCGGGCAGGGCGCGCCTGGGGATGCCGGGGGGTCGGGCAGGGCGCCTGGGGGGTGCTGGGGGCGTTGCGGGGCCGGGGTTGTGGGTCGGCCGCGTTGCCCGCGGGTGCTTGCCGGGTCCTGGCCCGGTCCCGGCTGTGTGTCTGCCGTGGGGAGCGGAGCGGGCGGGGTTGCCGCCCGGTTTGTGGCGGGCGGCGGTGTGGGGGTGGGGGTGGGCTGCGGGTCGTGTGGTGGGTGCGGGACCCGGGGCCCGTGGGGCCTGTGGCCTGGGGTTTGTGGGGGTGGGCCGGTCAGTTGGTGGTGGGTTGGGGGGTGTCGTGGTGGTGTTGCTGGAGTTCGTCGAAGACTTTTTCGCCTCGGCCGTCGGCGAGGTCGACGGAGGCCAGGACGGAGGAGTGGACGACGGAGGGCAGCAGGTGGCGCAGGAGGTCGGAGATGCGGCGTTGGAGGTCTTGGTAGTCGCAGACGGCCTGGGACATGGCCTGGACGCCGGCGAAGGCGCCGACCATGACGTCGGCGGTGGTGTGGGGCTGGACGTGGGGGAGGAGTTCGCCTTGTTGCTGGGCGGCGGTGAGGGTGTCGCGGATGGACTGGCTCCAGCGGGCGAAGGGGCCGCTGCGGTCCAGTCCCTGGGCCTGCTGGTCCAGGGCGAGGCGGACCCCGGCGCGGACCATGGGGTCGGTCTGGAGGCGGTAGGCGTGGAGCATGCCCATGTCGACGAGTTCCTGGACCTTGCAGGCGCGGGGGATGGAGGTCTGGCCGTCCTGCTGGGACAGCACGCCCTGGGCGAGGTGTTCCTTGGAGGGGAAGTGGAAATACAGTGCGCCCTTGGTGACTTCGGCCGCGGTGAGGATCTCGCTGATGGTGGCGGCCTGGTAGCCGCGTTCCTCGAAGACGCCGGCAGCCGCCGAGAGGATCGACTGCCGGGTGCGGATCGCCCGGTCCTGCATGGCCATGTCGGCCTCCTTCCGTGCTGTTCTTGCTGGGCATATGCCCGGTCCGCCGACCCGGCAAAAGAAACCGTCCAGTTTGTATATTACAGGTTGTCGGGCGTGGGGCCTCCTGCCTCGGCCGATTGCGGGACACGCCGGCCGGGCGGATGTCCGGGAGAGCGGTGCCGGTCCGTGGTGAAACCAGGACGGGCCGGGGCGAAACCGGGGCCGGGCGGGGCGGGAGCAGGCCGGTTCGATGCGCTTGCGGGCCCAACTGGCGGTGGGCCGGGGCGGGGCGGCGTGCTCGGCGGCCGGGCTGCCGCTCGCGCGGACCGTGCCCGGACCGCCCGCCCGGGGGTGTGCCGCATGGCCGGGGTGAGGGCGGGTCCCCGGGACGGTTCGGTGCGGGGCCCGGTGATGCGGGGTGAGAAGCCGGGCGGCCGGTATGCCGCTGCGCGGATCGCGTTCGCTCACCTGCCAGGACCCGAGTACCGCCGAACCCGAACCCGAACCCGAACCCGGGCCGGGGCCGGGGTGGCTCCGGGCCGGGTTCGCGGTGAGGCGCGGGCCGGTTCGCGGTGGTGCCGACGGTGCTGGGCTGAAGCCGGGTCCGGGTCCGAGGTCGGGCCCAAGTCCGGTTGGCTGCGGGCTGGTTCACGGTCGGATCCGGGCCGGTCCGCAGTGGTGCCGGCCGTGTTGGGGCGAAGCCGAGCCCTGGCCCTGGCCCTGGCTCTGGCCCGGGTCCGGGTTCGAGGTCGGGCCCAAGTCCGGGTGGCTGCGGGCCGGTTCACGGTGGCTCCCGGGCCGGTTGGGGTGATGCCGGGCCCGGGCCCGGGTCCGGGCCCCAGTCCGAGCCCGAGCCCGAGCCCGAGTCCGAGTCCGAGCCCGAGCCCGAGCCCGAACCCGAGCCCGAGCCCGAGTCCGAGCCCGAACCCGAGCCCGAGTCCGAGCCCGAACCCGAGCACGGGCCCGAGTCCGGGCCCGAGTCCGGGCCCGAGTCCGGGTGGCTGCGGGCTGGTTCACGGTCAGGTGCGGGCTGGTTCGCGGCAGTGGCAGTGGCAGTGGCAGTGGCAGTGGCAGTGGCAGTGGCGGTGTGGCGGTGGTGTTGGGGTGGGGCGGGGCTGGATTGGGGTGTGGTGGGGCCGGGGTGGGTCCGGGTCGGGTCGGGTGTGGTCGGGGTTGTTTCGTGGTGGTGGGGAGGGGTGGGGGTTGTGATTTTGGTGACGGGGGCGACGGGGACGACGGGGCGGGCGGTGGTGGAGGGGCTGGGCCGGCTGTCCGGGGGTGTTCGGGTGCGGGTATTGGTGCGTGATGCGGGGCGTGCGGTGGGGTTGCCTGCGGGGGTGGAGGTGGTGGTGGGGGATCTGGGGGACGAGGCGTCGCTGGAGCGGGCGCTGTTGGGGGTGCGGGCGGCGTTCCTGCTGACGTGCCGGGTGGGTGAGGGTGATGATGTGCGGTTCGTGCGGGCGGCGCGGGCGGCGGGGGTGGGGCGGGTGGTGAAGCTGTCGGCTGCGGCGGTGACGGATCCGCAGGCCGGGGATGTGGTGACGTGCTGGCAGCGTGAGGCCGAGGCGGTGGTGTGTGGGTCGGGGCTTGAGTGGACGTTGCTGCGTCCGCGGGCGTTCATGTCGAACACGTTGGGGTGGGCGGCGTCGGTGAAGACGGAGCGGGTGGTGCGGGCGTTGTGTGCGACGTCGCGTAATGCGTGTGTGGATCCGCGGGATGTGGCGGCGGTGGCGGTGTGTGCGCTGACCGGGCCGGGGCATGCGGGCCGCGCCTACACGCTGACCGGGCCGCAGGCGCTGACGGTGCGGGAGCAGGCGCGGGAGCTGGGGCGGCAGTTGGGGGTGGAGCTGGGTGTGGAGGAGCTGGGCCGGGAGGCGGCCCGGGCGGTGTTGGGGCGGCGGTATCCGCCGCTGGTGGTGGAGGCGTTGCTGGACAGTGCGTGCCGGCAGCGGGCGGGTGCCAAGCAGGTGGTGGAGCCCGCGGTGGCCGCGCTGCTGGGCCGGCCGGCCCGTTCCTACCGTGACTGGGTCGGTGACCACCTGGACGCGTTCCGGCTGTCCGGTGCGCAGGGCGCCGGGGCGCCGGTGGGGTGAGGCGGCCGGGAAGGCCGGGTGCGTCCATGGCCGGGAGCCGCCGGAAATCTTTCGTGTTCCCCTTCCGGGTGGGGAGCGGAAACCCTGTTCGCGCCGGACTGACGGTTCAGGACTTCGGCACGGCTTTTGGGGTGTGTTTCCCGCCGGCCGGCGGGCTGTTCACGGGAGCGGTGGTCCGGTCCTGCGGGTGGGAGGGGCCGGCGTCGCGGAGGCGGACGGGCCTGCCGCCACCGCTGGGTCACCGCACTCCGGTCCCCGGCGGCGGTGTTTCCCGGTCCGTCGGTGTCTTTGGCCGGGCGCGGTCATCGGGCCTGGTCATCGGGGCCGGTACGGCAGGCGGATGCGGATGCGGGTGCGGGTGCGGGTGCGGCGGTGGCGGGCCTCGAGGAGCTGGCCGGGGGTGGGTCCGTCGAAGGTGGAGGAGATGCGGGCGAAGGCTTCCAGCAGGGACAGCAGGTGGGGGTCGACGTCCGGGTACTGCCGTTCGCGTTCCACGAAGGGTTCGATGGCGGCCCAGACCTTTGCCGGTCGGCCCCGGACCATCAGGGCGGCGGTGGTTTCGTCGATGACCCCGACCGCGTACAGGCTGGCCAGGGTCTGGAAGAAGTAGGCGATGTTGTAGACCGCGGTCTTCGCCTGCGGCGGCAGGCCGCGCAGACCGCCGTCGGGCGAGTGCCGCTGCCTGAGTTCGCTGCACACGTACACGTACTGCTCGTGCATCTGCGGCTTGCGGAACTCGGCCAGCAACTCGGTGAAGGCGGGCAGGTGGTTGGCGTGCCGCGCGGTGCGCACTTGCCGGGCCCCGAACCACATGGAGGCCACCACCGCGCTCACCGAGATCAGGATGGCGAGCAGGTTCAGCCAGGTCGCTGCGTCCACGCTCCGATCGTAGGGGCGGAATTCCGGCCACCGCCCCGGCCGTGCGCGTCCCGGCTGTGCGCGTCCCGGTTGTGCGTGCCCCGGCTGTGCGCGGGGGCATCGGCGTGGCCCGTCGCGGCACCGTCGCCGTCGTCTTGGTCGGGCTCTGGCTCCAGCCCTGGCCGACGGCCGTGCCGGCTCGCCTCGGCCGATTTTGCCGACACGGCCTGGACCGAGGAGAACAGCAGCTCGTTCAGCTGCGGCATCAGCTGCGGCAGTACTTCGTTCGCGGTGAAGGACTGTCGGCCGCGCCGTCGTCGGGCCGGCCGGTTTCTGGGCGGACTTCAGTGGCCTCGGGCGGTCGGTGCGCGCGTGACTGGCTGGCCGCGCATGAAGCCGGTTGCCCTCGTCAGGCCCCCCCTTTGGAGTCAGTCATCTGCCCCCTTGGGAGTCGGTCGTCCGGGGAACCGGGAGGCGTTCTGCCGGCGGACCGCCGAGATCAGTCCGCCGGGCTGCTCCTCGTGCTGCGGCGGGGTGCCGGCCGGGCGGCCGTAGGCGCCAGCGCGCTCGCGCAGGGTGTGGCTGTGGGCCTCCCAGCCGTGCCCGGCCAGCCAGTCCACCGGGTCGTCGGGCATCTCCGAGACCCACATGGACGCCGCCGATCCCTGCGCGGCGTCCGCGCCGAAGCGCTCGATCACGCCGCGCGAGCCCAGGGTCAGCCCCATCCGGCTGCCTGCCGCCGACTGCGCGCTGATCCGGGCCAGCAGCAGCTCCACCGCCTCCTGGGGCAGATAGATCAGCAGTCCTTCGGCGATCCACGCGGTCGGCACGGCCGGGTCGTGCCCTGCGGCGGCGAGCGCGCCCGGCCAGTTTTCCCGCAGGTCCACCGCGACGGTGATCCGCTCGCAGCGTGCGACGGCCCGCTCCTGGCGCAGCACCGAAGCCTTGAAGTCCAGGGGCGCGGCGGTGTCGATCTCGAACAGCCGGGTGCCCTCGGGCCAGTCCATCCGGAAGGCCCGGCTGTCCATGCCGGCGCCGAGCAGCACGACCTGGCGGACCCCGGACGCGGAGGCCTGCTGCAACACCTCGTCGAGGAACCTCGTCCTGATGACGATGGAGAACGACACGGCCTGCCGGCGGCGTCGCGCGGCCTCGTCGTCGGGCAGCGGCGGCGAGGAGGGCCACAGGCCGCCGGCGGTGGCGAAAGCCTGTGCCAGCGGGTCGCGGAACAGTGCGTTCTCCCGCTCGGTCTCCAGCGCCCGCACCCTGGCCACTCCCACCGCCGTGGCCCACACTCCCGACGGCTGCATCCGCTCCTGCTCATCAGCCACCGCGCCAGCCTAGATGACCGGTTGCAAGGGTCCGATGAGGGCAGCCGGCTTCATGCGCGGCCCTCCAGTCATGCGCACCGACCGCCTGCGGCCACGGAAACCGCACCGTCATGAGGCGAAGACCGGCAGCCGCCCTGTGTGGCCGCACGAAGGGGACCTGAGCCCGTTGTCGTGGACAAGGCCGGTGGTGGGCCGCCGTGGCGGGCGTGTTGCGGCCCCCCTTTTTTTCAGCTGCCGGGCCGGACCATGTCGTCGGTGTCACCGTCCTCGGAACGGTGCCGGACGTTTTTGACGGCCGGTTCCGGTTCGGGATGCGCGGCGCGTTCGCGCAGGTCCGCGACCGCGAGGAGCAGTGCGAGGATGCTGAATCCGACGGCGGTGAGCAGTCCCAGCTGGATGGCGGTGACGGACTGTCCGTGGTTGGCCTGGTGGGCGAAGTACACCGCGCCGACCACGGCGATTCCGGCTGCCGAGCCGATGCGCTGTCCCGTCTGCAGGACTCCGCCGGCCGCACCGGCGCGGTGCACGGGGACGCGGGTGAGGGTGAGTGTCGTGTTGGGGGAGACCGTGAGGCCGGAGCCGATCCCGGCGACGACCATCGGCAGGGCGGTGGCCCACCCCACGCTCTGCAGGGGTACCAGCTGCACCGCCGCGATCACCCCGAGCAGTCCCACCGCCACGGCGCCGAGGCCGGTGACGACGAGCATGCGTCCGTGGCGCATCACCAGACGGCCCCCGATCGTGGCGCCGACGGCCGAGGCGGCCGCGAAGGGCAGCACCGACAGGCCGGCCGCCAGCGCGCTGTATCCGACGGTGTTCTGCAGGAACAGGGAGTAGACGAAGAAGACGGTGGTGAAGCCGGCGAAGTAGGTGAGGCTGATCAGGGAGCCGAACGTGAAGGACCGCAGGGAGAACAGGCCCAGGTCGACCAGGGGAGCCTGTCCGCGCCGTCCCTGGCGCCGTTCCCAGGCCCAGAACGCGGCCAGCAGCAGCGCCCCCACCGGCAGCAGTGCCCACTTCAGCCGCCCGGTCCACTGCTGCTCCTGTACGAGGGGCAGCATGAGCGCGAGTACCGCGGCGCCCAGGAGCAGCACGCCGAACAGGTCGAACTCCTCCTTCTTCTTGCCTGCCGGGGCCGGGAAGCGGGGCAGCAGCCGCAGTCCCGCGGCCAGGGCGGCGGCCCCGATGGGCAGGTTGACGAAGAACACCCAGCGCCAGCCGTCGCCGGTGCCGGCGGCGTTGATCAGCAGACCGCCCGCCAGGGGGCCCAGTGCCGTCGAGATGCCGATGACGCTGCCGAGCATGCCGAAGGCCTTGGCCCGTTCGGCGCCCTGGAACATCTGCTGGATCAGTCCCGAGGTCTGCGGGGCGACCATGCCCGCCGCCGCGCCCTGCAGGAGCCGGAACAGCACCAGCCAGGAGGCGCTGGGTGCCAGGCCGCAGGCCGCCGAGGCCAGCGTGAACGCGGCCAGCCCGAGCAGGAAGGCCTGCCGCCGCCCGCGCATGTCGCCCAGCCGGCCCGCGGGGACGAGCACCAGCCCGAAGGCCAGGGCGTATCCGGAGACCACCCAGGACTGGGCGGCCTCCGAGGCGGCCAGCCCGTGCTCCATCGAGGGCAGCGCCACGTTCACGATCGAGGTGTCGAGCAGGGAGATGAAGCCCGCCGTCAGGCAGACCGCGAGCGCCTTCCACCGCCGGTCGTCGGAAACGGGCCGGGCCTGGACTGTGGTCATGGGGTCACGCTAAGCAGCAACCGCCCGCAACGCAGGGAAGGAGCCCTTCCGCGCGCGTCGTAAGCCGTCAGGCCTGCACCCATGCCTTGGGCAGCGGCAAGGGTGCACCGCACTGTCCTGGCGTTGCACCGCGCTGTCTTGGCGGTCGGGCGTATTTTGCGGTGCAGGCCGGCTGAGATGAGGAAGCGGGCGAGGCGGACGGCGGGACGGCAGCGCAGCCGTCCCTGTGCGTCCGGTCCCGGCTCAACGCACGGGACGACCTCGCGGCGGCGTAATCCGCAGGTCGGTGGTGCGGGTTTGCTGGGTCCGTTCTCCGGCCTCGCTCGCCCGATCGAGGCCCGTCTGCTCAGTCCCGGCGGGCCCTGACCGTGCTTGTGTTCAGCCGTCGTCCGCGACCACCTGGAAGCGCTTCGGGTGCCCGGGCCGGCGCGGGGGATGTGGTGACACCCGGCGGGCGTGCAGGGGCCGGTGAAGTGCCGGGCAGGTGCGGGCGGACGGGTCTTGGTGTCGCGGGTGGCGGATCGTCAGCAGTCCGGACCCCCTGTCGGCTTGGCCGGCAGGGGAGGGAACGCTCGGGCTGAAGGCAGTGTCTGTCCGGAGCCGGATGTGAAAGTGACGGTCAGCCGGCAGTCCAGTGCTGAGGCGATGCGCTCGAGGAGGGCCAGTGTGGGCAGGTCCCGTCCTGATTCAATGCGTGAGATCGCGGCTTGCCCGGTCCCGGCGAGCTCGGCCAGGCGTGTCTGGGACATTCCGCGCTGCCGGCGCCAGGAGCGGACCAGGTCTGCTGTGTCGTTCACTGCCCGTCCTTGCTGTAACGGGGCAGGCCGGCAGTGTCGATCTTCCAGTCGGCGATGGTGACGGTGTCCGAGAACGTGTAGTGCTGCCTGTTGTCGTAGGTGGGCACGCCGCTTCGGTGCACCGGTGCCCAGTAATGGACTGCGCTCCCGTCACGGGGGTCGACGATGAGGTAGTGCGGCACTCCCATGGCCGGGTAGTCGCGCAGCTTGCCCTCGTAGTCGTTGCTGGGATTGGACCGGGACACGATCTCGATCACCAGATGGCAGCGGCGGGGGTCGATCGCATCACTGTCGGCCACGGCCTCTTCCTCGTCGATCACGACGAGATCGGGTACACGCAGGATGCCGAGACCGGCATCTTCCATGTCGGTTTCGAGCATGAGGAGCATGCCTTTGCCCAACTGGGGCTCCAGCTGGGTGCGCAGGCGGTGGGCAACCAGCTGATGCTGCTTCTTCGGGCTCATCATCATCAGCAGTTGGCCATGGCTGATCTCCGGCCAGGCCAGCGGTTCAGGCCTGTCGAAAGTCTCACGGAACTCACGCAGATGCCAGTAGATGCTCTGTTCCGTCATACCCTCACCGTACATGACGAAATCGTCATGCATGGTGGGCCTCGCAGCCGCCGGGAGTCTTCGCGCTGCCTTCCGGGAGGCGAGCGGGACTACCGTGCCCGCGCCGGACTGGAACGGCCCGTTGTGCCGTGCCCGGTTCGGACTCGGCGACTTGGGGGTTCCGGCCCGTCGGGAGAGTTCACGGGCCCGGGCAGTCACCTCCCGGTGATGATCACGCCTCACGACGGGGAGCGCCTCGAAGCCTCCTTGCACCGGACGCCGGGAGGGATGAGCGCCAAGAACCCGAACGGCAGTGACCGCGGGGATGTGCCGGGTAGCGAAAGCCTTCGGCGCGCGGGTCCGGGGCGAGGAGGCGAGTACCGCCAGAAGCGGCATCCGGACGGCGTCACGGCGCGTGACCCCGTTCACGGACGTCTTGCCCGAGCCCCGAGCCCCGAGCCCCGAGCCCCGAACCCTGTGCCCTGAACTGCCCGTATCCGGCCGCCTCTTGCGGCAGGGACGTAGAGTCGGGCCCATGCGCTTGGACCTGCCGCCGATACGCGCAGAGCATCCCCTGAACGCTGCGCTGCTGGACTTCCTGCGGGCGCAGGGCTGTCCGCCGGGCGGACCGGACGACTACGCGCTGGGCGCATGGCAGCTGCACACCCACCCCGATCTCCTGGACAGGCTGGCCGAGTTGGCCCGGCACGCGCCCCTCCATGCCGCCTACGGCGTCCCGGTCCTGGCCCGCGAGGGCATCGCGGCCGCCGCTGCTGTGGGGACCTCGGTCCTGCTGGTGCGCCTTCCCGCGGCGCCCTCGGGCCTCGAAGCCGGCACCCCCGTCCCGTTCCTGGCCGGTCACGGATGGCAGGCCGTCGATGCCTGGCAGAGCGAACTGCCCTCCGCCGAGGGAACCCGCAGGCTCTCCGGCACCGTCCGCCGAGCCCTGGCCGGCGTCCGGGACCCCGCCTCGTAGCGGCACACCGCCGACGGCAGGGCAGGGCAGGGCAGGGCAGGGGCGGCGGGCCGTTTCCCGCCGTCCGGGGAACTTCACCGGACGGGCCGGCGACACCGGTTTCGCAGGGTTGCGACCGCCGGCGGGTGAGATCGGCTCGCACGCTCTGGCCCCGCGGCCCGGTCGTCGGTGCCGGGCCGCCGTGGCCGCCGGCGGCCACGCCCTCTCGCCACGCCCTCGCGCCCGCCGTCCGCAGCGCCGCCCGCGCCCGCCGTCCGCGGTGCCGGCCGTGGTGCCGGCCGTGGTGCCGGCCGTGGTGCCGTCCGCGGTGCCGGGCGGCGGGGCGGCGGCGCGGACGGCGGGCGGGCGCCCCGGCCGGGTCCGTGGCCGGCTGCGGGTCTTGGGGGCGGGCGGTCCGGGCGGCACGGGATGCGGCGCGTGCCGCCGGGTCTCGCCGGTGCCGGACCGCCGTGCCTGCCGTGTCCGTCGTGGCGGTCCGGTGTCCGGGATGCCCGGCCGGCGGGGGCGGCGGAAAGTCCGGGAGCCGGGAGCCGGCCCGGCGCGCGGGTCAGGCGGGGTGGGGGTCGGTTCCGGTGGTGGCGGTGAAGACGGGGGTGTTGTTCTGGTGGGCGAGGATGCGGACGCGGCGCTGTCCGGCGTGGCCGGGCAGGGGGTGGGCCTCGATGGTGCAGGGGGCGTCGAGTTCCGCGTAGCGTTCGAAGGTGCTGGCGAGGTGGCGGACGAAGGTGTTCTGGCCCAGGGTGGCGACGGTGGCCTGGCGGGCGGCCTCGAGCAGGACCATGCCGGGGACGTGGTCGACCTGGTGGTCGAAGAGCACGGGGTGGCTGGTGTCGGTGCGCAGCAGCCAGCGTCCGGGTCCGCCGGCGGGGGACAGGACGACGTCGGCGGGTGAGGTGCGGCCCACGTGCTGCGGGGCCAGCGGGGCGGTCAGCGGTGCGGGCACCCCGGCCAGCGCGGTCTGCTTGCCGCGCAGCCGGGCGTAGACGGCGGGTGTGGTGGCCGTACAGGAGCCCGACGCGCTCGCCACCGTGTGCCCGCCGCGCCGGAATACGGCCTCGAAGCGGATCGCCGATGCGGCGCCGCGCCGCCAGGTGACGTCGTGACAGGTCATCTCGATGCCGACGGAGGCCGGTGCGCTGCCGGTGGCCAGGTGTTCGGGGCGCACGTCCAGGGTGAGGCTGTGCATCAGGAAGGGGTGCTCGAGCGGCACGCCGAACTCGGTGTGGGCGAGCAGGATGGCCGCCTGGCGGAAGGACTCGGCGGCGATGAGGGGGTCGTGGCGGCCCTGGACGGCGGTGAAGAAGCTGTGCCCGCGCGGCCACTGGGCGCTGACCTCGAAGCGGTCCGCCGCGATGCGCTCCCAGTCGGTGAGCAGCACCTCGGCGACGCTGGCGCGGTGGACGAGTTCCTTGGGCACCGTGGTGGTCAGGGTGGCGAACCGCGGGTCCCGTCCGGCGGGCCCCGCGGCGCCGTCCGGCGGGGCGGGCAGGGGCGCGGTGGCGATCGGGGCCGGCCCGGTGCGGAACGTGGTCATGGACATGTTTCCCCCTGAGCTGCGTTGGCCTGGCGTCGGATGTGCTCGCTGAGAATCAGGAAGATACAGACCACCCGGTTTAGTTTCTAGGGTTCTCCGCGAGGTCCTGCCCGCGGGAAATGGAGCAGTTTGCTCCGAATCGGCGCCCGGCCGGCGCCCCGGACCGCCGGACGCGGCCCGTGAGCTGGGGCGTCGGGTCCCGGCCGCCGCGCTCCGGGCGGGGGCGAGCCGATCTCGAGCGGCACCACAGCGTCTCTCCAGCGCCCTGGCCGACGGTGACGTGACGGCCCGACACGGCCCGCCGGGGGAGAGGGGTGATCGATGAGCAGCGGGGACACGGTGCTGCGCGTCGAGCGCGGACAGGCCGACGAGGCGGAACTCGCCGCCCTGACCGCGGTGCTGCTCGCGGTCCTCGGCGCACGCGGACGGGCCGGCGGACGGCCCGGGGAACCGGCCGGCGGACGCGAGGACGAGCCGGCGGGCGAGGGGCCCGGGGGGTGGGCCGGGACCGGCCCGTCCCGGTGGCCGGGGCCGGGAGGTTTCGTGCCGGCGGGCAGCTGGGCCGACGGCGTCTCGAGCGGTTCTTGAGTAGAACAACTTTAAACCGCTTCAGCGGTTTGTTAATGTCCACGTACGGACCCGGGGCGGGACCTCCTCGGCCTTGTCCCAGGAGGGGACCTGACATGACGACGACTGCCCCCAGCGGCCCGGGCCGCACAGCGCCGCCGCGCGCGGGCGCGTGGCGGAACTCCACGCCATCCGCGCGCAGGCACTGCAGGGCCCCGGCGAGGAGGCGACCGCGGCCCAGCACGCCAAGGGCAAGCTGACCGCCCGCGAACGCATCGCCCTGCTGCTGGACCCGGACTCGTTCCAGGAGGTCGGGCAACTGCGCCGGCACCGGGCGACCGGGTTCGGCCTGGAGGCCAACAAGCCCTACACCGACGGCGTCGTCACCGGCTGGGGCCTGGTCGAGGGCCGCACCGTCTTCGTCTACGCGCACGACTTCCGCATCTTCGGCGGCGCCCTCGGCGAGGCCCACGCGCAGAAGATCCACAAGATCATGGACATGGCCGTCGCGGCCGGCGCGCCCCTGGTGTCCCTGAACGACGGCGCGGGCGCCCGGATCCAGGAGGGCGTCTCCGCGCTCGCCGGCTACGGCGGCATCTTCCAGCGCAACACCAAGGCTTCCGGTGTCATCCCGCAGATCTCGGTGATGCTCGGCCCGTGCGCGGGCGGCGCGGCCTACAGCCCGGCGCTGACCGACTTCGTCTTCATGGTCCGCGACACCTCGCAGATGTTCATCACCGGACCCGACGTGGTCAAGGCGGTCACCGGCGAGGAGATCACCCACAACGGCCTGGGCGGCGCCGACGTCCACGCGCAGACCTCCGGGGTGTGCCACTTCGCCTACGACGACGAGCAGACCTGCCTCGCCGAGGTCCGCTACCTGCTCTCCATGCTCCCGCAGAACAACCGCCAGAGCCCGCCGCGCACCGCGTGCACCGACCCGGTGGGCCGGCGCGGCGATGCGCTGTCCAGCCTGGTCCCGGCCGACGGCGCCCACCCCTACGACATGACCGAGGTGATCGCCGAACTCGTCGACGACGGCGACTTCCTGGAGGTCCACGAGCACTGGGCCCGCAACATCATCTGCGCGCTGGCCCGCCTGGACGGCCAGGTCGTCGCCATCGTCGCCAACCAGCCCCGGCACCTGGCCGGGGTGCTGGACATCGCCGCCTCCGAGAAGGCCGCCCGGTTCGTGCAGACCTGCGACGCCTTCAACATCCCCCTGCTCACCCTCCTGGACGTGCCGGGCTTCCTGCCGGGCGTGGGCCAGGAACACGGCGGCATCATCCGCCACGGCGCGAAACTGCTCTACGCGTACTGCAACGCCACCGTGCCGCGGATCTCGCTCGTCCTGCGCAAGGCCTACGGAGGCGCCTACATCGTCATGGACTCCCAGTCCACCGGCGCCGACCTCACCTACGCCTGGCCCGCCAACGAGATCGCCGTGATGGGCGCCGAAGGCGCCGCGAATGTCATCTTCCGCCGCCGGATCGCCTCGGCCGCCGACCCCGAGGCGATGCGCGCCCGCATGGTCAAGGAGTACAAGGCCGAGCTGATGCACCCCTACTACGCGGCCGAACGCGGCCTGGTCGACGACGTCATCGACCCCGCCGAGACCCGCGAGGTGCTGATCGAATCGCTCGCGATGCTGCGCACCAAGCACGCCGACCTGCCCTCCCGCAAGCACGGCAACCCGCCGCAGTAACGGAGCACCACGATGGCCAAACAGGAACGCGCGCTGCGCACGCGCGAGGCGCTGATCAACTCCGCCGCCGCGGTCTTCGACCGCGAGGGCTACCGCACCGCCTCGCTCACCGCGATCAGCGGCCAGGCCGGCGTGAGCAACGGAGCACTGCACTTCCACTTCGCCAGCAAGGCCGCCCTCGCCGAAGCCGTCGAGGAGGCCGCCGCACACCGGCTGACCCGCATCACCGTCCACGGCGAACAGCGGCCCGGCCAGGCCCTGCAGTGCCTGGTGGACGCCACCCACCACCTGGCCGGCACCCTCCACGACGACGCCGTCCTGCGCGCCGGGTTCGCCCTGGGCTCCGAACACCTCTACACCGGCGAACGGGACCTGCGCCGGCAGTGGACGCAGTGGGTCGAGTCGACCCTCAAACGCGCCGACGGCGAGGGCGAACTCGCCGACACGGTGGTGCCGCGCGACGCGGTGGTCGCCGTCGTCGCGGCGACCGTGGGCTTCGAGGTCCTGGGAGCCCAGGACGCCGAATGGCTCTCCTACCGCACCCTCACCCGGTTCTGGCGCCTGCTGCTGCCACGCCTGGCCGCACCCGCCGCCCTGGGACACCTCCAGGCAGCGGGCACCCCGGCACACCCCCCGCACCCCCCGGCCCCCGCACACCAGGACCCGGCCCCCGGCAACACCCCCGGCCCCCCACCGGCCCGCCCCGGACCCTGACCACCGCACCGCGCCGCGTCGCACCGGCCGCAGCCGCCGCCTTCCGTGCAGAGCGGCTTCGGCCGTTCCTGGCCGGTAACGGGCGTTGTGGCAAAGGGCGTTGTGGCCGGTGACGGGACCACCGGCAGGTGATCGACGGGATGCTGTACCGGGTGCGGACAGGGTGCGGAGGGGGGTGCGGCGGGGTGATGTGCCGGAGCGGTTCGGGCCGTGCAGGACGGTCCGTGAACGGCGTTGATCGCGGCCGGCCGACGGGACTTGGGAGCATCACGGGACGTGACAGCGCCCCAGCCCGCCGAGCACGCCTTGGCTCCGGTCGCTGCGGGCCGCCTCCGCTGCGGGGGGTGGCCGGCACCGGTCAGACGGTCAGGCGGTCAGGCCGAGCGCGGCCAGGCGGTCGGGATCGGTGAGGATGTCGAGCCCGGTGATGCGGCCGTCCCGGATGGTGAACGACATGACGGACAAAGGCCGGTCCCCGGTGAACGAGACAACGCCGGGCGAGCCGTTGACCAGCACCAGACGCGCGTTCGCCGCGTAGCGGGCGAAGGTGATCGCCTGGGACGCCACGTCGCCCGCGCCGTGCCGCAGGATGCTCGGGACGAGCGTGCCGCCGTCGGAACGCGCGATCACGTCGGGGTGGAGGACGGTGCAGCGCCTCGAAGTCGCCGCCGCGGGAGGCGGTCAGAAAGGCGTCCACGACATCGCGCTTGCGGGCATTGTCCGTGTCGGCCGCCGGGGCGGCGTCCTGAACCCGGCGGCGGGCGCGGCTGGCGAGCTGCCGGGTGGAGACCGCGGTCCGGCCGAGGGCGGCGGCGATGTCGTCGAAGGGCACGTCGAACATGTCGTGGAGGACGAAGGCGAGCCGCTCGTCCGGGGAGAGGGTCTCCAAAACGATCATGAGTGCGATGCCCACCGAGTCTGCGATCAGGACCTCCCGCTCGGGGTCGACGCGGGCCGCCGCGGTGACCACCGGGTCCGGCAGCCGGACGGCCCCGTCCTGCTCGGGCAGCGGATCCTCGCGTCGCGAGGTGCGCGAGCGCAGCATGTCCAGGCATGTCCGGCCCACGACCGTGGTGAGCCAGGCCCCCAGGTTCTTCACGTCGCTCACGTCGGTGCGGCTGAGCTTGAACCACGCCTCCTGGACGGCGTCCTCCGCCTCGGCGAGCGAGCCCAGCATCCGGTAGGCCACCGCCCGCAGCCCGGGCCGCTCGGCCTCGAAACGGTCGGCCAGAAAAGAATTCTCGCTCACCTGTCACACCCCCGCGTCCGGATCCGTCGGTCCAGTGACAGACGCTAACGGATCACCAGGAGAGCATCAGATGAACACCGCGATCACCACCAGTGCCCGGATGAAGAACCCCGCTCTGGTCCTGCCGGACGCCATGAAGGGCATCCAGAACATCTACAAGGCCATGTACCAGGGCGGCGTCTCCCCGCAGATCCTGGAACTGGTCCACCTGCGGGCCAGTCAGATCAACGGATGCAGCGCCTGCGTGTTCGCCGGCGTGGCGGGCGCCAAGAAGCACGGCGAGAGCGACGAACGCCTGCACGCCGTGGCCGCCTGGCGCGAGGCGCCGTTCTTCACCGGTGAGGAGCGCGCGGCCCTGGCCCTGACCGAGGCCGCCACCCGGATCGCCGACCGCTCCGGCAGGGCCGTCCCCGACGAGGTGTGGAACGAGGCCGCGGACCACTTCGACGAGGCGCAGCTTTCCGCGATCATCCTGATGATCGGCCTCACCAACTTCTTCAACCGCATCAACACCACCATCGAGGAGCCCGCCGGCACCACCTGGTGACGGCTCTGCCGGCCTGCCGTCAGGGCGCGCAGGCGCGCAGTGCATGCCCAACCCGTCCGCAGCGGCGGTGCCGGTGGCCGCGGAGCCTGTGCCACCGGCACCACCCCGGGCTCGGGCGACGTCGCGTCGCGCTGGACCTCGGTGGCCCGGGCGGGACCGGCGCCGGCTTCCCGCACAGCTCCCGACCACCGGTTCCACGGAAGCACGGACAGCGCCCTGAAGTGCCCCCGTGCTTCAGGCGGCGGGCCGGAGTCGCTCGCCTCGCCGTCCCGCCCACGTGACGCTCACGTGCGCGGGACGGCGTCGCCGGGGAGAGCCGCGAGGATGACCGCAACGGCTTGTGCCGCACCGTCCAGTTCCTGCAGCCGGCCGTCGGCGAACCGCACCCGGTAGCGGCCGTTCCCGACCGGCATGGCCCCCGGCAGGTCATCGCGGACGGGCGGCGCGGCCCGCCTGCTGAAGGTGAGCCGGCAGGTGCTCCGCCCCGGCGACAGGGCCCGGAGCCGCTCCTGCCGGAAGGCGGCCTCGACGAGATCGTGCAGCGCCGTGTCCGGCATACGTGCGGCCGCCTCGCGCAGCCGGCGCCACCTCACCGCCACGGCCTCGGTCTCCCCGCGCTCACGGGCCTCGGCCAGCTCCCAGATCCTCAGAAAGGGGGCCACAACTGCCACGGATTTCCTGATCGTTCATAGTCGTCTCAAGTCAGGCATCTCACGTAGCTTGGTTGTGTGAAGCTTTCGGAGTGGGCGCGTTGGCAGGGCGTGAGCTACCAGACCGCCTGGCGTGGGTGAGGGACGGGATGATGCCCGTGCCGGTCCGTCAGGTGCCGTCCGGGACGTGGCTGGTCGACGAGGTTGCCGCCCCGTCGTCCGGGCGTGTGGTGGCGTACTGCCGTGTGTCGTCAGCCGACCAGAAGGCCGACCTGGATCGGCAGGCCGCGCGGGTGGTGTCCGGCGCGAACGGACTGGGCCTGGCGGTCGCGGAAGTCGTGACCGAGGTCGGGTCGGGGCTGGACGGGCGACGCCGCGAGCTGCAGCGGCTTCTTGCCGACCCGGACCGGCTGTGATCGTGGTCGAGCATCGTGACCGGCTGGCCCGGTTCGGCGTCGAGCACCTGGAGGCCGCGCTGTCGGCGTCCGGCCGGCGCCTGGTCGTCCTCGACCCTGCCGAGACCGCCGACGATCTGGTGCGGGACATCACCGGGGTGCTCACCTCCATGTGCGCTCGCCTGTACGGGCCGCGGGCGGCGAAGAACCGGGCCGCCCGCGCGGTGGCCGTGGCGACCGGCGAGGCCGCCGAGTGAAGAAGTTCCGGCCGCAGCCGGGGTTCGTGGTGCAGGCGTACCGCTTCGCGCTGGACCCGAACGCCGCCCAGGAGGCCGCTCTTGGGTCGCACTGCGGTGCGGCGCGCGCGGCGTACAACTGGGCGGTGGGCTGGGTGACCGCGTCCTGGTGGCAGCGCCGGGCCGAGGAGACGTACGGCGTCGCCGGGGCGGAGAGGACCGAGTGGCGGCCGTGGTCGCTGCCATCGCTGCGCAAGGCGTTCAACGCCGCCAAGCACACGGACCCCCGGTTCGCCTCCTGGTGGGAGGAGAACTCCAAGGAGGCGTACTCCACCGGGCTGGCGAACGCGTCGGCCGCGTTCGACAACTACGCGAAGTCGAAGAACGGCAAGCGGTGCGGCCGGCGGATGGGGGTGCCGCGCTTCAAGTCGAAGCGCAAGGCGCGCCTGTCCTGCCGGTTCACCACCGGCACCATCCGGGTGGACGCCGACGGACGGCACGTCACACTGCCCCGGCTCGGCACGATCCGTACGCACGAGCCCGTCGCCGGGCTCCTCGCCCGTGTCCGGGCCGGGACCGCGCGCATCCTGTCCGCGACCGTCCGCCACGAACGCGGACGCTGGTTCGTGTCCTTCCAGACCGAGGTCAAACGCGACCTCGTCCGCGTCGCACGGCCCGACGTCGCGGTCGGCATCGACCTGGGTGTGAAGACCCTCGCAGTGATGGCCGACAGCACCGGCGAGATCCGCACCGTGCCCAACCCGCGGCACCTGGACAGCGCCCTGAATCTGCTCCGCCGGGCCTCCCAGACGGTCTCCCGCCGACGCGGCCCCGACCGCCGCACCGGACAGAAGCCCTCCCGCAGGTGGGAGAAAGCCAACGCCCAGCGCAACCGCGTGCACCACCGCATCGCGAACCTCCGCGCCAACGCCCTGCACAAGCTCACCACCGCCGTGGCCGCCGAATACGGCACCGTCGTGGTGGAGGACCTGAACGTCGCCGGGATGCTCCGCAACCGGCGCCTGGCCCGCAGGATCGCCGATGCCGGATTCGGGGAGATCCGCCGCCAGCTCACCTACAAGACCCAGCGCAACGGCTGCCGCACCCTGGCCGCCGACCGCTGGTACCCCTCCTCCAAGACCTGTTCCGGGTGCGGCGCGGTGAAAGCCAAGCTGCCGCTGCACGTGCGGACCTACGAATGCGACGCCTGCGGCCTGGTCATCGACCGGGACGCCAACGCCGCACACAACCTCGCCGCACTCGCGGCAATCGCAGCAACAGGTACCGGAGTGGCCGCAGACCTGGACACCCCCAAGGTGTCGAAGCCTCGTGGAGCCGACCAGAAGACCCGCACCACTCGCCACCGTCGCAAGACGGGGACGGGGCGGGCAGGTGGCGCAGCCCTGCCGCAGCAGCGGCAGACGGAAACGAGAGACCGTCCTCAAACCGAAGCCCTGACGCTCTGGTGATGTGACGGACCTTCCGGGCCGAAATACCCGGAATGCTGAGACCTGACTACTGACTCAGCAACGGCACTGCGCGACGAGTTCCCGGACCCGGGGTGCCCGCAACCAGAAGTGCAACGCCCCGGCAACCGCGGAGAGATCCGGGGTGGTGCCGCAAGCCATGCGGACACCACCGGTCCCGCAGTCGACGATGAAGCGGCGCTCACCGAGGGCCATCAGGACCCGCGCCCAGCGGCCGCCGGCCTCCACCCGGGCAGCCACGCAGCGCCACCCCGGTGAGGACGCCAGCTCGACCGCGAGCCCGTGGCCCGCGCGATCGGCCACCGCCTGCAGCGCGTTCCGCAACGAGCCCGCCCGCACGACCTCGGGATAGAGCGCCACGTACGCGTGCATCGGATCGCTCGGCGCTGCGGCGCCGTCAGGCCGTTCGGGCACGGCACCGAGTCTGCCAGTCCGGCACACCGCCCCCACCGCCCCCGCGCGGCCCTCCCGCCCGCCGCAAGGGCGGGCAACCCGGCCCGGGGACGGGCGAGTTCACAGCGGGCACGGGGTGGGACCGCCAGGCCGAGGCCGCATCCGCGTCACCCGCACGACCACGGCCGACTCCCGGGCCGCCCCCACCGGCACCCGGCATGCCGGCACATTGAACAGACCATCCGGTCTGATTCGAGAAGGGTTCCGGCTCCTCCCGCAGTCGCCCTCTCCACCGGCTCCGGCGTGACACGACCGCCGCCCTAGCCTGCGGATCCCCGGGGGCGAGAGCCTGCCGGACCGGGGCGCAGACTGGACGACACCCCGCCCTCGCTCGGAAAGCAAAGGTTGCATACGAGAAGAATGCTGGAAGTCGCGCCCGTCTCGCATACGTCCTTCTCCTCGGCGTGACGGCCCGTGGGTGCGCCCGGCCCGGCTGCCGCTGCTGCGCCCCGCGCCCCCTCGTCGATGTACCCCCGAGCCCCCGACCGTCCACCCTTGTTAGCCCCTTTCGGTGCACTGTCCTGGCAAGTTGAGGGTGCAGCCGGCCCGCACGGCCGGACCGGCGGCAAGTGGGCCGGTGCCGGGGCGCGGGTGGTACCGGGGGCGGGCGGCGTGCCCGTGCCGCTCCGGCCGGCGCGCGTCACCGGAGCGGCGGAAAGACGTTTCGCGGGCGCAATCGGCGGCGGATGGCAACCGGGCGTGAGGGAGGGGTGCCGACGGGGCGTGGCGGGTGCATCCGGTGCGAGGCCGGGGGGTCTTGGGGAAAAGATGACTGCCCGACCGGATTGACAAACCGTCTATGCTGTTTTTTTATCGGGGGTGGGACAGATGCCGCAGCACGCCCGCTCCGGTGCCGGCGCGCTGACCCCGTTGCACGCGCTGACCTGCCTGCATCCAACAGGGGAGAAACGATGGACATCGAAGTACTGGGCCCGCTGTCGGTGCGGGAGCACGGCATCCCCATCGCGCCGACCGCCCCCAAGCCCCGGCAGGTGCTGGCTCTGCTCGCGCTCAACGCGGACCACGTCGTCCCGGTGTCCACGCTGATAGAGGAGCTGTGGGACGAGAACCCGCCCCGCAGCGCCCGCACCACGCTGCAGACCTACATCCTGCAGCTGCGCGAACTCATCGGCGAGGCACTGCTGCGCGGCGGCGACGAGGGGACCAGGGCCAAGGACGTCCTGGTCACCCTGCCGGGCGGCTACCGGCTGGAGACCCGCGGCGGCACCCTGGACTTCCAGGAGCTGGAACGGCGCGCGGGAGCCGGCTACCGGGCCATGGACGCGGAGGACTACGCCGGTGCCGCCAAACGGCTGCGCGAGGCACTGTCGCTGTGGACCGGCACCGCGCTCGCCGACGTCCAGGCCGGCAGCCAGATCACCCTGGAGGTGAGCCGGCTGGAGGAGACCCGGCTGTGCGCCCTGGACCAGCGCATCGAGGCCGACCTGCGGCTCGGCAACCACCGCGGGCTGCTGTCCGAACTGACCGTGCTGGTCAGCCGGTACCCGATGCACGAGAGCCTGCACGGCCAGTTCATGCTCGCCCTGTACCGCTCGGGCCGCCGCGGTGAGGCCCTCAACGCCTACCAGCGCCTGCGCACCACGCTGGTGCGGGAGCTGGGCCTGGAACCGTCCACGGCGCTCGGCAGGCTCCAGCGGTCCATCCTGATGGCCCACCCCGAGCCCACCCTCACGGCCGGACCGGAGAACCCCGCCGCACGCCTCGTCGGCCGGATGGCCTGACCACCCCGGCACCCCGTCCCGGCACCCCGCTCCGGCACCCCGCTCCGGCACCCCGCTCCGGCACCCCGCTCCGGCACCCCGTCCCGGCATCCTGCTCCGGCACCCCGTCCCGGCATCCTGCTCCGGCACCCCGTCCCGGCACCGCGGGCCCGCCCGCACGGCCGGCTGCGGCCGGTGCCGCGTCCCAGCGGCCCCTCCCTCCCGATGACCCCCCGTCCGGGAGGGAGGGGTCACCCATGCCCGCGGCCCGGGATTTCGTCCGCACCCGCACGCGGCGGTTCCACGGCATCCCGACGTCCCGTCAGAACGCGGAAGGCCGGAGGCGGGAAGAGCACGGCGTCCCGGCCGGCCCGGGCACGAGGCAGGCCGCTCGGCGCTCCGCGGAGGCTGCCGAGCGGGCCTCCCGCACGCTCGGGATCTGAGCCCGTCCCGCCTTCGCCGCGGACCGCAGGAGCACAGGTGCCGGCACTCGCCGGCAGCCCAACGCGCGCTCCTCACCGGGCCGCAGGCCACAGGCCAAACGAGCACCGCGTGCCGCACGAACCTCCGGTACGCGCCGCTCGTCCGCGGCCATCGCCCCGGCACCGCCGGCACCGGCACCCGTACCGCACCCCGGCCGGCACCATGATCCGCACCTTCCGTCCCCCCCCCACCGTCCTGCCTGCACCGACCGCTGTCACGGGGGCCCGGCCTCACATAGAATCCTGCCCACTTCCCCCACCCGCCGGCCGTAACGTCCCGTCACCCCAGGGGGAACGACATGCCCACCTGGCGCCGCATCGCCGCCCTCTGCACGGCCCTCCTGACGCTCGCCGGATGCGGCAGCCCGCAAGGCGGGCACCGGAATGCCTCCCGCGGAGCCGGCACGAGTGACCACCGCACCGGAGCCGCCTGGCGCTACGACTACACCGGGAAGAACACCAACGCCGCCTTCGCCGACATCGCCGCCGCCTCCGCCGACGATGCCTGGGCCATCGGCAAGAGTCCCGTCACCGGGTGGGTGGACATCCACGAGACTCTCCTTTTCCACTACGACGGAAAGACATGGCGCCCCTACGACCTCCCACCCCCGCTGCGCCACCTCGATGACCTCTCGTCCGTCCGGCTCGACGCCGCCGGGCCGCACGACGTGTGGCTCTTCGCGGGCGCCACGACGAACCCCGGCGGGGGCCGCTCGCCACTCGCCGCGCACTGGGACGGAACGGCGTGGCAGGCCGTGGACCTTCCCCGGGATTTCCCCGAAGTCGTGAGAGGCGTCGCCGTCTTCGGCCCCGGGGACGTCTGGGCCGTAGACGGTTCGGACACCGCCTGGCACTGGGACGGGCGGCACTGGCAGCTCTTGCGGCTGCCCGGCACGGCGCAGGCCCTGGCGGGTGCATCGGGGCGGGACCTGTGGGCCGTGGGGTTCAGCCTGACGCGGGAGCAGGTTGCGCGCCCTGCGGCCATGCACTGGGACGGCCGCACCTGGACGAAGGCGACCATGCCCTCCATGCCGCCGGGACCCAAGGACGATCCGCATGACGGCGAACTCACCCGCGTCGTCGCCCTGTCCGCCCACGACGTGCGCGCCTTCGGCACCGTATCCAGCGAAGGCGGAGACAGCGACGCGTACTCCGCCGGGCTCGCACTGCGCTGGGACGGCACCCGGTGGAGCGAGGACGACGGGGAGCCGTGGGTGACCGGCGAGGCCGGGAACGCCATCATGCTCACCCCCAAGCGCTATATGACACTGTCCGGCGAGGAAGAGCGGATCACCCAGCCGCCCTGCCTCGCCGGCCGGCCGGGCAGGCTCGGTGAGGGCGGCTGCCGGCAGAAACTCCACCTCAAGGACTACACCGCAGTCCCGGGAACCCGGCAGGTCTGGGGCGTGGGCTCCGTCAGCAGCAGTACGTTCCCTTCCCGCCCCGTCATCGTCCGCTTCACCACAGCCCCTTGACCCGGGACATCAGGACATCCGCCGGATCGCCGCCACACAGCTTCTCGGGCCCCACCCCGCGACGTGGCCCGGCAGCGCCCGAACGCCGATCCGGCCAGGACCTGCCCCCTCCGGCCGGACACCGCCCGCAGGACACCGGCCGACCCCGACGGTTTCGGAGCTGAGCGACACGGCCCAGGACCGCCTGCCGGGCACGCTGATGCCACGGGAAGCACCCGGTCCCCGGGCGAGTGCCGCCAGGGCCCGCCGCGGCGATGAACAACGCCGGCAGAGCCATGGGTGTCGCGAGACGGATGACCACGATGGCCTCCGTCAGCGCGTGGTGTCGCGGAGGCAGAGGGCGGCGAGCCGTGGGAGTCGGCGGTGCATCTCACGGGCGTCGTCGAAGTCGAAGTCCTCACCCATGTCATTGCTGTCTCGTGCGGGACGCTCGCGCGAGGCCGTGTAGGTGGCCCACGCCTCGTAGAAGTCCTCTTCGTCGCCGGTGATGCGCCCGAATGCGCCGCTGGCCGCGTAGTTGGCTTCTTCGTCGAAGATCGCTTCGTCGCGGTGCGCCTGTGCGGCGGCGATCACTGACGGGTGCTCAGCGAGTCCGTCCGGAGCGGCTGCCGCCTTGTCGTACCAGTCGCGGCCCAGGGCGATGAGGCCGGCGCGGAAGTCCGTGAAGCTGTCGTCCGAGCAGCCTCCGCCGATGAGATAGGCGGCGGCCCACACGTCCCACCGGTACACAGCACCACTCGCCTCGTCGAAGCGCTCCTGGTAGCCCAGGATGTCTTGCTTGGTGCGGGTGGCCAGCTCGTCCACCAGAGCTTCGGCGAACGGCTTGTCCGCCGTGGTGGCAGAGCGAGCGGCTTCGATGGTGGTCCAGAACGCGGAGGTGTCCATGGCCGGGCACTTTGCCACCCCGGTAGGACAACAGCTCCTCGGAGCGGATCGCCACCGCCACCGTGACCACTGGGCCGTCCCCGATCCGAAGACACCGAAGTGCCCGTCCCACGTGCCCCTCCCATGCCCACCGAGCGGCGAACCACGAGAACACCGTCGATCACGGGAGCGGACAGAAGCGACCGACGGCGACCGTTCCCTATGGAGCCACGGAAGCCCGGCCGTGCGGGCAGGGCCGGCAGCTGTGCCTGCCAGTTCCCGGCCCGCCGGGCGGGGGCGTGTCGACTGCGGCGGGTCGCTCCACCGGGACCGGTACGGCCTGCGCGCCGACCGGGCACGGGCATCTCACGCGGCCCGAGCGCGGACCCGTACGAAGCCCCGAACCGCCCGGGCCAAGGCCTCACCGCATGGCGGCTACTCCGTCGGATCCTGCTCGATGCGCCGTGCCGCACGCTTGACCGCCTGCTCGACGTCGTACCGGCTTGCCCCGCTCTCGGCCGCGTGCGCGGTGATCGCGGCCTGCACCGCGGCAGACGCCTCGCGACACGCCTTCCACTGCGCGTCGTACTCCTCGCCGGCGAGTCCGGCCACGCGGGCGCGCTCCTGCTCGGCGATCCGCTCGAGGTTGATCAGTTCATCCGGGATGTCCACGGCCGGAGTGTAGGCCGGGCACGGGGGAGCACCCGGCCGGGCGCGCGGGCCGAGGACCGGGGGCTGGAGTGATGGTGAGGTGTCACGTACGTCCCGCTGCCTGCACCCGCCCCTTGCCCGGACACGAGCGGGGCCGCGTCGGATGACGGCCGCCGGCACCGTTCTGCGGCCGCGCGGCGTCGCCCGCGGCCGCACCCGCGGGGCCTGGCCGGCTGCCGGCTACTGGCCCGCCGCCCGCTGGGCGACCAGCTGGTCGAAGCGGCGCATCAGGGCGTGCTGTTCCGCGGAGAGCCGTTCGATGCGGTGCTGCAGCCGGGCCAGTTCCCCGCTCAGGCTCACAACTGTCGCGTCGGGGCCGGCGGTCCCGGCCGGCAGCGGCAGCGGGGGCGGGGCCGGCAGCGGCATCGGGTGCACCGACGCCATGTGCCCGTGTCCGGCCGGCCGGGGCGGCGCCAGGTCCGGGTCGTGCCGCAGGATCGCGTCCAGCCGCTCGCGCAGGGCGGCCCCCGGCTCCACACCCAGCTCACGCACCAGCCGCCGGCGCGCCTTGTCGTACACGCCCAGCGCCTCCGCCTGGCGTCCGCACCGGTACAGGGCCACCATCAGCAGGTCGTGGAACCGCTCCCGCATCGGGTGATCGGCCGTCAGTTCCTCCAGCTCGCCGATGATCTCGTCGTGCCGGGCCGCCCGCAGACATGCGTCGTAGAGCGTCTCCAGCACGGTGAGCCGCTGCTCCTCCAGCCGCGCCGCCTCGGCCGCGCAGATGCCGCCCCGGGCGCTGCCCTCCAGCGCGGGCCCCCGCCACAACGCCAGCGCGGCGCGCAGCAGTTCGGCCGCATGCCGCGGATCGGTGGCGGCGGCGGCCCGGCCCCGGGCGGCCAGTTCCCTGAACCGCTGCGCGTCGCTCGCACCCGGGCCCGGGCGCAGGAGATAGCCGGGCGGGCGCGTCACGAGCCACTCCCGCTGCCGCCCCACCACCCCCGCCCCCGCCCCCGCCCCCGGTCCGGGTTCCGGTTCGGGTCCGGGTTCGGGTACGAGCCGGCGCAGCCGGGCCACATGGGCCTGCAGCGCGTTCGCCGCGTTGGCGGGCGGACGGTGCCCCCACAGTTCGTCGATCAGCTGGCGGACGGGCACGACGTGCCCGGATCTGGCGACCAGCGCGCCCAGCAGGGCGCGTTGCTTGGTGCCCGCCGGAAGGATCCTCAGACCGGTTCGCTCGTCCTGGATCTCCACGGGACCGAGAATGCGGAACTGCATCTCTTCCTCGTATCTTCCTCGCGGCTGCCCAGACCGGCCCGGTGACGGCACGCCGCGCACGGTGCCCACTGCTCAGCCGGTACGGGCCGGCCGCCACCCGGCCGGACAGGCCTTCGCCGGCCGGACGCGGCCGGGCACGTCCCCGGCCCGCGCCTTTCGGCCTCTCACGCCGCGGCCGTCGCCGCCACCGCCGGACCGCCACCACGGCCACCGGCAGCACCGGCCCCGGCACCGGCAGCACCGGCCCCGGCACCGGCAGCACCGGCACGGGCGACGGTTGGGCCGGTCGAGGCGGTGGCGGGGGCGGGGGCGGGGGAGTGGGTGAAGGCGGGGGCGACCTCGGCGGCGAACAGCTCCATCGCGCGCACGGCGCGCCCGTAGGGCAGATGCCCCGGGTTGAACTGCAGGCTCAGACAGCTGCCGGAGCCGTACCAGGCACGGACCGTCTCGATCTGCGCGCGCACGTCGTCGGGCGTGCCGGCCAGAACCTGATGGCCGGCCAGCGCCCGGTCGAAGTCGTAACCGCCGTAGTCGTAGTCGTATTCGTGTGCCGTGGTGCCGGGGGCGCCGGGCACGGGGTGCCGCCCGTCCGCCCGGAAGGCCAGGCCCGTCAGCCGTGCGCGGTGGTCCTCGCCGGCCCGGGCGGCCGCCAGGGTCACCTCCCGGTCCGTGCCGAGATAACAGGTGTAGGCGATCTGGACGCGGCCCTCGCCCCGGTGGCCCGCGGCCCGCCGCGCCGCTCGGTAGGCCCCGGTCATCCTCTGCGCCTGCCGGCGGCCGCCCGGGACCGGGGAGAGCTGCAGATGATGGCCCCGGGCGCCCGCCCGGGCACACGACCCGGCGCTGTGCGCCGCGTCGACGAACACCGGCGGATGCGGGCGCTGGTAGGGCAGGGGGAAGCCGGTCACCGGGCCGAAGCGGTGCACGTCGCCCTCGAAGCGGACCTCCTCGCCGCTCCACAGGGCGATGCACGCCTCGGCGGTCTCCTCCACGGGGGCGGCGCCGTCCCCGCCCGGCACGCCGAACAGCCCGGACTGCGGACCGCCGTGAGCGAAACCGGCGTCGAGACGGCCGTGCGAGAGGTTGTCGAGCAGGGCCAGGCGCGCGGCGATCTGCACGGGGTGCGCGAACGGGGAGACGGCCGCGCCGGCCACCAGCCGGATGCGGCGGGTCTGCGCCGCCGCCGCCGTCAGGAACACCACCGGGTCGGGACTGTAGCCGCCGCACGCGGAGCCGTAGTGCTCGCCCGTCCGGACATGGGCGAAACCCAGTTCCTCGGCGAGCTCGACCAGCTGAAGACTCTCGTCGTAATAGGTGCTCGCGCTCTTCCGCGCCGGGTCGACGGCCGGGAAAAAGTTCACACCGAATTCCATGAGGGGCTCCGTCCCGTGATCCGTTTCCGGCCTGCCGGAAAAACCTGAAAAGACTCCTCGGTCACCGGACCATAGACGCAGCGGGACGGCCGCGGGACAAACACGAGCGTCTCTCGAGGAACCGTGTGCGCAGCCTCGAGGAAACCCTCCGGGCAACCCTGCGCACAGCCCCGCAGAAACCTCTCCCGAAGGGGTGGTCAGCCGCCGGCGGCGGACGTCCGTGACAGGGCCGTCAGTTCCGGAAATCCCACCTCGGTCCCGCGCCGGTGCCACGCGGCGAGCAGCCGCAGCGCACCGGCCGCGTCCGGCCCGCGGCCGGCCGCCTCCCCCGCACCGTCCGGGCCCCCGGACGGTGGCGTCCCTGTGGCACGGGCGGCCAGCTGCCGCAGCAGCTGCCGGGTCAGGGGATCCGCGTCCGTCGGCACGGCACGCTGCGCACGGCTGTCCATGGAAGGGAAGCTAATGACGCCCCGAATTTTCCGGAAGACCCTGCCGGACACCGTGTGGAAAGGGTCAGTGCGATGTCAGCGCCTTGTCAGGAACGGATGTGTGGAGAACTGCTCGAAGGCGTCTTGAGGATGACGCCGCGAAAGACTGAGAGAGGCTACGGTTCGTCTCGTCCCCGGCTTGTGAGGAAAAGACAGGAATTATCTGAGCGGCGCAAAATCGACGCCCAATTGGATACCGGTACGGAGGAGACCATGAAGATTCAGGTTCTGGGTCCGTTGAGTGCCGCCGTCAACGGGATGTCGATCGTTCCGACGGCGGGCAAGCCCCGGCAGATCCTCGCACTGCTCGCGCTCTACCCGGGACGGGTCGTGCCCGTACCCACGCTCATGGAGGAGATCTGGGGAACCGAACTGCCGCAGAGCGCGCTCACCACCCTGCAGACCTACATCCTCCAGCTGCGCCGCAGGCTGGGCACCGCCATGGGACCCGGCGCACCCGGCGCCGCCAAGGACGTGCTGGCCACCCGGCACGGCGGCTACCTGCTGCAGATACCCTCCGAAGCCGTCGACGTACGCGAGTACGAGCGGCTGGTGACCCAGGGACAGCAGGCCGTGGACGAGGACGAACAGGCGGCCGCCGCCTACCGGGCGGCCCTGGACCTGTGGCAGGGCCCCGCACTGGTCGACGTACGCGTCGGCCCCATCCTGTCCATCGAGGTCATGCGGCTGGAGGAGAGCCGTCTGGTCACCCGTGAACGCCGCATCGACGCCGACCTGCGCCTGGGCCGGCACGTCGAGGTCATCGCCGAACTCACCGACCTGATAGCCCGTCACCCGCAGCACGAGGGACTGCACTCCCAGGCCATGGTCGCGCTCTACCGCTCCGGCCGGCAGGCCGCCGCACTCGGCGTCTACCACCGGCTGCGCGGCCGGCTCATCGAGGAGCTCGGCGTCGAACCCGCACCGCAGCTGCAGCGCCTGCACCACGCGATGCTCGCCGTCGACCCCAAGCTCGACATCCTGCGCGGGCCGCGCCGCTCCTCCACGTTCGACCTGTACGCCGCCTGACCCGACGTCCGGTTCAAGCCGTTCTCCAGAGGGGTCGGCGAGGCTCGGGCCATGGACGTAAGGCTGTACTGCTTCGCGCACGCCGGCGCCGGGGTGTCGAGCTTCGGCCGCTGGCAGCAACTCTGCGGCCCCGGCATCGACGTCGTCCCGCTGCTGCTGCCGGGGCGCGGCAGACGCCGCCGCGAACCCCGGGCGACCGACCGCGACGGGCTGCTGGGAGATCTGCTCGGCCCGCTCGCCGACGCCGCCGACCAGGGCCCGTACGCGCTCTACGGGCACAGCCTCGGCGGCATGGTCGCCTACACCCTCACCCGTGCCCTGCTCGACGCCGGCCTGCCCGCACCCGCCCTGCTGGCCGTCGGCGCCTGCCCCGCCCCCCACCTCGCCGCCGCCCGCACCACCGGGCCCGGCCAGACCACCGACGGGGACCTGCTGAGTCTGCTCGGCGCGCTGGACAGTGCCCCCGACACACCGCTCACCGGGCCGGGCAGCGTCTGGCACCGCACCGTCCTGCCCGTGCTGCGCGACGACCTCGAACTGGCCCGCGCGCTGCGCGCCGCCGCCGTCGACGACGGGGCAGGCCCCCTGCCGGTGCCCGTGCTCGCCGTCGGCGGGCGCGTCGACCCCGTGGCCGGCCCCGCCGCCCTGGACGGCTGGCGGCAGTGGACCAGCGGCCGCCTCGTGCGCCGCACACTGCCGGGCGACCACTTCTTCGTACGCGGCCCCGAACTGCCCCGCCTCATCGGGCGCGCCTGCCGCGTGGCACACCGCATCGCACCCGCACCGACACCCGTGCCTGCACCGACACTCACACCCGCACCCGTGCCTGCACCGACACCCGGACCCGCACCCGCACCCGCACTCTCACCGGGACTCCGGCCGGCCGTGGGACACCGGTGAGGGCGCCGGCGACACGGCTCGCCCCCGCCGCCCGGCCCCGGCCGTCCGGCCGTCCCGGGCCGCCCAACTGCCCCCCGTCCACCGCCCGCTGACCCGCCCGCACAACCGAACGGAGAGATCATGAACCGCCTTGAGCTCAGCGACCTGAAGACCCTGCTGCGCGAGTGCGCCGGCGAGGAGGAGGGCGTCGACCTGGACGGCGACGTCATCGACGTCCCGTTCATGGAACTCGGCTACGACTCGCTGGCCATCCTGCAGACCGCCGGCCAGATCGAGCGGGACCACGGCATAACCCTGGACGAGGACGCACTGGAGGAGGCCGACACACCACGCGCCTTCCTCGCCCTCGTCAACGGCGCACTGTCCGCTCCCCGGGCCGTCGCCTGAACCACGACCGGGCAGGCCGGGCAGGCCCTGGAAGGCCGGGTGCGGATGACCGGGCCGGGTGACCTGCCCGGCCGGCCCGGGCACAACGCCCGCGCACAGCAACCCCGTTCGGGCCGCGCCCATGTCCGCGCCGGGGCCCGCGCCCCTGCGGCCCGCGCCTGAGCCCGCAGCGCCTGAGCAGTGCCCGAGCCCGTGTCCGTCCGCGGCGCCGGACCGGGGCTCGGTCCGGCGCTGTGCGGCACCTCCGCGCCCGCCGCCGCTGTCGCTGCCCTCAGCCCTCGGCGCGGGAACGCCAGTGGATGTCCAGCTCCCGGACCAGGGCCAGTTCCAGCGACGTCAGCGGCACATCCGGGCGCAGCCGCTCGGGGTGGCCCTGGGGCGGCCGCGCCAGCGGCACCTTCGGGGCGCGGGCCCGGTGCATCTCACCCAGCACGTGGTGCAGTCCCGCGGCGGCAAGTGCGGGCCACACCCGCCGCAGCAGACGGGACGGCCATCGGCGGCGCTCGCTCATCTGGCTCTCCCCATTTCTTCCCGGTGGACCGGTCGTGGCCGCAACGCTCTTAGGAAACGGTCGACAACCGCTCGAGAGCCGCTCGCGCGGCGGGTTCGGCCGCTGTCCACCACGCCGCGAGGCGGACTTGGCAGGCTCACCGGACCGAGAACTCGTGTGAGGAGACCGGCGTGCACCCCAGCCCCTCAGTCCGCACCCCGGTGACCGTGCCCGCTCCGGCCGGCCGCGTCACCGAGATCGCGATAGGCGTGCACGCCTATCTCCAGCCGCCCGGCGGCTGGTGCCTGAACAACGCGGGCATCCTCGTCTCCGGCGGCCACAGCGCCCTCGTCGACACCGCCGCGACCGAGACCAGGGCCCGCAGCCTGCGGGCCGCCGCACTGGAACTGAACCCGGCGCCGCCGCGCACCGTGGTCACCACGCACTTCCACGGCGACCACGCCTTCGGCAACTTCGTCTTCCCCGAGGCCCTGGTGATCGGCCACGAGCGCACCCGCACGGAGATGACCGCGGCCGGACTGCACCTGAAAAGCCTGTGGCCGCACGTGCGGTGGGGCGACATCGAACTCGCGCCGCCCACCGTGACCTACCGCGACCGCCTCACCCTCCACGTCGGTGAGATCCGCGCCGAACTGGAGCACGTCGGGCCCGCCCACACCTCCAACGACACAGTGGTCTGGCTGCCCGAACAGAAGGTCCTGTTCACCGGCGACCTCGCCATGAACGGAGTGACCCCCTTCTTCCTGATGGGCTCCCTCGCCGGATCCCTGGCCGCGATCGAGCGGCTGCGCGCGTACGGCGCCACCACCGTCGTACCCGGTCACGGAGCGGTGTGCGGACCCGAGGTGTTCGACGCCGTCGAGGGCTACCTGCTCCTGGTGCGCCGGCTCGCGCAGGAAGGCGTACGGGCCGGCCGGACCCCGCTTGAGACGGCACGCGGCGCAGACCTGGGACGCTACGCACGCCTCCTGGACCCGGAGCGGCTGTCCGCCAACCTCAGCCGCGCCTACGCCGAACTCCAGGGCCTGCCCGCCGACGCGCCGCTGCCCCTGCCCCAGAAGCACGCCGCACTCGATGAGATGACCGAGTTCAACGGCGGCCCACTCTGCTGCCTGGCCTGACCGGACGCACCCCGGCCCGGAACCCGGCCCTGACTCCGGGCCGCCCCGAACCGCTCTGAGGGCCGGCTCGAGCGTCGCCCCTGCGGGCCGCCCCGAGCGGCCCTGCGCAGACACCGCACACCACCACGCCCGCGCCGCACATGTCCGTGCGCACCGCACGCCACCACGCCCGTGCGCACCGCACACCACCATGTCCGCGCCGCGCATGTCCGCGCGCCCAGGCATGTCTGCTACGACGAAGTCGGCGTCCCCGGTGAAGTCGGCGTCCCCGGCGCGGGCGTTCGCCGCCTGCCCCGCCCATCACCCCGCCCATCACCGCGCCCGGCATGGCCCGGCGCGGCCCGGCGCGGTGTGGGCCGTATCCGGTGCGCGGGCGCTGCCGCACCCGGGTGCGCGTGCCGCCGTATCCGCGCGGACCAAGGCGGCGAACTCGGAAGCGTACGGGGCCAGTTCGCCGCGCGTGTACGGGCTGAGTTCACGACGCCGCGCCCGGTCGCGCGCCGTGCCGGGGCGCGGTCGGCTGTGCCGGTTCTCCTCGTGTTCTGCGGCCGCGGTCGAGCGGGTTTCGAACATCTCTCGAGTTCCGGCCCTGAGCGTGGGCGTACCCACCACCACGCCAAGCCGGCCCGTCGACGCGCCGGAGCCGACCCGTCGCAGAGGGGGCCGCACACCGTGCCGCACTTCACGTGCCCGCAACTGCCACTGGACGGACTCCTGCGCCGCGCCGCCGCACGCGCCCCGCACGCGCCCGCCCTCACGACCGGACGCGGGACGGTCACCTTCGGGCAGCTCGACGCCCACGCCGACCGGATCGCCCGGTTCCTCGCCGCCCGCACGGCGGGCCGCGGCCCGGTCGTGGTCGGTGTGGCCGCCGGCCTCGACGCGCTCTTCCCCGCCGCCCTCTACGGCACCAGCCGCAGCGGCAACACCGTCGCCCTGATCAATCCACTGGCCGACGAGAGCACCCTGCACCACCTGTGCACCGCCGCCGGCATCGAGATCGCCCTGGTCCCGGCCGCCGTCGCCGAGCCGCTGGCCAGGATCCGCGGCCGGCTGCCCCTGCTGCACACCGTCCTGGTCACCGACGCCGACGCCGGCGGGGCCGTCCCCGAGGGCGCCCTCGCGCTGCACACCGTCCTGGACACCGTGCCCGGCGAGCCCTACACGCCGCCGGCCGCCCCGGACCTGTCCGCGGTGGTCTGCCTGCAGTTCACCACCGGGACCACCGGGCGCCCCAGGGGAGTGCGGCTCACCCACCGCAACCTTGTCGCCAACGCCGCCCAGACCGCCCTGGCCCAGGGGCTCGGGCCCGCCTCGGTCACCCTCAACCACCTGCCGCTGTTCCACCTGATGCATCTCAACTCCGCGGTGTACGCGGGGGCTCGGCAGGTCCTGTGCCACGACCCGGACCCGGTGGCCTCGCTCGCGCTGGCCGCCCGGGCGGGTGCCACCCACTACTACGGGCTGCCCGCCCGGCTGCACCGGCTCGCCGCCGATCCGCGGCTGGACACGGCCCGGGAGGGAATCCCGGCCGGCCCGCGGCTGACCGCGCTCATGTCCGGCGGCACCGCGCTGGCCCCCGAGGCCGCCCGCCGCCTGCACCATGTGCTCGGCGTCCCCGTGATCCAGGGCTACGGCCTGGCCGAACTCTCCCCGCTGTCCCATATGCAGCGCCCCCACGACCCCGTGCTGCCCGGCGCGGTCGGCCCGCCCCTGCCCGGCACCCAGTGCCGTGTCGTGGACCTCCGCTCACGTGCCGGGGTCCCGGCCGGGACCCCGGGGAAGTGCAGGTGCGCGGACCCCAGGTGATGGCCGGCTACCTGGACGACGGCGGACCGTCCCCGATCGACGCGCAGGGCTGGCTGTCCACCGGTGACGTCGGCCTGCTCGACGAGGACGGCCGCCTCTTCCTCGTGGACCGGATCGACGACGTCTTCACCTGCGACGGCCACCTCGTCTCACCCACCGGCGTCGAACGCGTCATCGCCGCGGACCCCAGGGTCGCCGACTGCGCCGTCGTGGCCTGGCCGGACGCGGAGCACGGCGCCGTGGCGTGGGCGGGCATCGTCCTGTGCGGCCCGCCCGGAGCCGCCCGGCACACCGCGCGCACGCTGGAGGCGATCGTCCGGGACGCCAATGGGCGGCTGGCCCCCGGCGAGCGGATCCACCGGGCCCAGGCACTGGACGCCGTGCCCCGCACCCGTACCGGAAAACCCGAACGGCAGGCGCTGCGGGAGTCCGTGCGCGCCCGCGCCGCCGCCGAAGCCGGCGCCTGAACGGTGCCCTGATATCCCGCCCGACACCCGGGCCGCCCGTCCGACAGGAGACCCCTCATGGCGACCTCTGTGCACAAGCCGCCCCCCGGTTCCGACGTGCTGGTCGTCGGGGCCGGGCCGGTCGGTCTGACCGCCGCCCACGAACTGGCCCGCAGGGGCCTGCGGGTGCGGGTCGTCGACGCCGCACCCGGACCCGCCCGCACCAGCCGCGCCGTCGCCGTCCACCCGCGCACCCTGGAGACCTTCGACCAGATGGGAACGGTCCAGGGCATGCTCCGCCACGGCCGCCGCAACCGGGCCTTCACCATGTACGCCACCGGCCGGCGCCTGGTCCGTCTCGAGGCCGACTACGCCTCGATGCCCACCCGTTACCCCTACACCCTCATCATCGAGCAGACCCGCACCGAGGGCGTGCTGCGCGCCGCCCTCGCCCGGCTCGGCGTGCGGGTCGAATGGGGCGTGCGCCTGGCAGGGTTCGAGCAGGACGCGACCGGCGTACGGGCACGGCTGGTCCACACCGACAGCACCCGCGACAGCACCCGCACCCTCACCCGCGACAGCACCCTCACCCGCGACAGCACCGGCGCCGCGGAGCACGAGGAACGCGAGGGGCGGCCAGCGCGGGAAGAGCCCCGGGAACGCGAGGGGCCCCAGGGGCGGGAAGAGCGCGAAGAGCCCCGGGGGCGGGGGGAGTCGGGGGATTCGGGGGAGTGGGAGGAAGTCTGCGCGGTGCCCTGGCTGGTGGGCTGCGACGGCGGCCACAGCACCGTCCGCAAGACCCTCGGCCTGCCGCTGGTCGGCGAGAGCCGCGACACCTGGATGCTCGCCGACGCCCCCGTCCGCATGGACCTGGCGCCCGACACCATCTACTGGGTCCACACCGGCGGCCAGGCCCTGATGATGGTCCCCTACGCCCGCGAGGGCCACTGGCGCCTGCTCGACACGGCCCCCCGCAGCCATGACGGGAGGGGGAGCGCCGAACGGTTCAGCGCCAGGCTCTCCCGCGGCCTGGGCACCGGTGTCCAGGTCGGCGAGCCCGAGTGGACGTCCGTGTTCACCTTCCAGCAGCGGATGGTCCCGCGGATGCACGAGGGCCGCGTGTTCGTCGCGGGCGACGCCGCCCATGTGCACAGCCCGGCGTCCGGGCAGGGCATGAACACCGGCATCCAGGAGGCGTACAACCTCGCCTGGAAACTCGCCGCCGTCCACCACGGGCACGCGCGGCGCCCGCTGCTCGAGTCCTACGGCCAGGAACGGGTCCCGGTCGGGCGGGCGCTGCTGGACTCGACGCGCACCGCCACCTGGCTGGTCCAGTTCAAGAACGCCCTGGCCGCCATCGCGCTGCCGCTGGTCTTCGCGGTCGTGCGCAACGTGCCGTGGCTGCGCCGCGCCATCCAGCGCAAGGTGCTGGGCGGCATGTCGGGGCTGCGCCTGCACTACGCCGGATCGCCCCTGACCACACCCGCCGCCATCCCCCGCACCCGCCGTCCGCGCGGCCGGCCGGGGCCCGGGCCCGCGCCGGGCGAACGCGCCTCCGCAGCGGCCACCGCAGGCGACGCGCTGGTCCGTGAACTGCGCGACGTGCGCTGGTCCCTGCTCCTGGCCCACGACCACGACGACAGCAGCAGCGGCGGCGGCATCGGCGGGAGGGGGAGTGGCAGCGGGAGCGGGAGTGGCAGCGGGAGCGGGAGTGTTGCGCTGCGTACGGCCCGTGAGGCGGAGAGCCGGTACGGGGCCTGGCTGTCCGTGCGCCGCGTCGGCGGCCGGAGAGGACAGGGAGTGCTGCCCGACCCGGACGGAGCCCTGCGTGCCGCCCTGGGGCTGGCGGCCGAGGGGTCCTGGGTGCTGGTGCGGCCCGACGGCTACCTCGCCGCACGCGGCGAGACGCTGACCCCCGCCGTGCTGGAGCGGGCGCTCGCCCCGGTCCACCCCGTCGCCGCCCGGGATGCAGCGCCTCTCGAGCGGCCCTCCGGCAGCCGTCGAGCCGTTCAGGACACGGTCGAGACGAACAGCCCAGCAGGCGCCACGGAAATGGAGAGAACACGATGACGTCATCCCCGCCCGCCCCCTCGCCCGCCCAGCCGGCCGCCCTGGTCACCGGCGCGACGAGCGGCATCGGGCTGGCCGTCGCCCGCGACCTGGGCCGCCGCGGCCACCGTGTCTTCATCTGCGCGCGCAACCCCGAGCAGGTCAAACAGGTCGTCGAGGACCTGCGCGAGGAGGGCCTGGACGTCGACGGCACCGCCGCCGACGTCCGCTCCGCCCCGTCCGTCGCCGCGCTCGTGCGGGCCGCGGTCGACGCCTTCGGCCCGATCGGCGTCCTGGTCAACAACGCCGGGCGCAGCGGCGGCGGCCCGACCGCCGACCTCTCCGACGAGCTCTGGTACGACGTCATCGACACCAACCTCAACAGCGTCTTCCTGCTCACCCGCGAGGTCCTCAAGAACGGCGGCCTGGCCGGCACCCGAGGCGGCCGCATCATCAACATCGCCTCCACCGCCGGCAAGCAGGGTGTCGTGCTCGGCGCCCCCTACTCCGCCTCCAAGCACGGCGTCGTCGGCTTCACCAAGGCGCTCGGCAAGGAACTCGCCCCCACCGGCGTGACCGTCAACGCGGTCTGCCCCGGCTACGTCGAGACACCCATGGCCCAGCGGGTCCGCCAGGGCTACGCCGGCGCCTGGAACACCACCGAGGAACAGGTCCTGGAGCAGTTCGAGGCGAAGATCCCGCTCGGCCGCTACTCCACCCCCGAGGAGGTCGCCGGCCTCGTCGGCTACCTGACCACCGAGCACGCCGCGTCCATCACCGCCCAGGCCCTCAACGTCTGCGGCGGTCTGGGCAACTTCTGAGATCCGCCCGCCCCGAACCGTCCGTGTGATCCCCAGAGCGAGGAGTGGGACATGTCCGCCGAGCGAGTGCACCGCACCACGCACCAGGTGATCGTCGCCGCGCCGGCGGGCGTGGCGTACGGGCTGATCTCCGACGCCCCCCGGTGGCCGCTGTTCCTGCCGCCCACCGTGCACGTCGAGCAGCTCGACTTCGACGGTGACCACGAGCGGCTGCGCATGTGGGCCACCGCCAACGGCCACCTCACGTCCTGGACCTCACGCCGCACCCTGGACCCGCAGCGGCGGCGGATCACGTTCTGCCAGGAACTGCCCGCCGCCCCCCTGCGCTCCATGACCGGCACCTGGACGGTCGAGGCGCTCGGCGCCGACCGTTCCCGGCTGACCCTGCAGCACGACTTCACGGTCACCGGCGGCCACCGTGAGGACGTGGCCTGGGTGCGGCGGGCCACCGACACCAACACCCGTACACAGCTGGAGAGCCTGCGCGCTCTCGCCGAGCGCTGGGGCCGCCTGGACGACCTGGTCCTGTCCTTCGAGGACACACTCCGGGTGCCCGGACCGGCCGAACTGGTCTACGACTTCCTCTACCGGATCGGCGACTGGCCCGAGGTGCTCCCGCACGTCACCCGCCTGGACTTCACCGAGGACGAACCCGGCATCCAGTCCCTGTCCATGGACACCCGCACCCCCGACGGCCGCACGCACACCACCCGGTCCGTGCGGGTCTGCTTCCCGCACGCCGGACGCATCGTCTACAAGCAGACCGCCACCGCACCGCTGATCGCCGCACACACCGGCGAATGGTCCGTCGTCCCCGACGAGAAGGGCGTCACGCTCATCGCGCAGCACCATGTCGTGCTGCGCGAGGAGGACATCACCACGGTGCTGGGCGAGCACGCGGACCTGGCCGGGGCCCGCCGCCATCTGCGTCAGGTCCTGGGCCGCACCAGCACAGCGGTCCTCGACCTGGCCGGCCGGCACGCCCGCAGCGCGGTCACGCTCCTGTGAGGGCCGCCCCCGGCCCCCCGGCCGCCCCCGCCGCACACACCGCCGCCGCCGCCGCCGGCGTCGGCGCCGGTGCCGGTGCAGGTGCAGGTGCCGGTGTGGCAGGGTCCGACGGCGCCGAGCGGGCCGCGCGGATCGAGGAACTCCTCGGCGATCCGGCCGACCCGCGCAACCCGCACGGCCACCGCGCGCTCCTGGACGCCGACGAACAGCGCCGCACCCCGCAGGACACCGAGGCACTGCTCACCGACGCCGGCCTCGCCGCCGAGTTCGTCCCCCACCAACTCGGCGGCCGCCTCGCCCGCCCCGACACCCTGGCCCGCGTGCTGCGCCCGCTCTTCCGCCGCGACGTCGCCCTCGGCTTCGGCTACGGCATCACCGCCCTGTTCGGCGCGGCCGCCGTCTGGGCCGCGGGCAGCCGGCAACAGCGCGAGCGCACCGCCCGCCACCTGCTCCACGGCGACGACGACGGCGGCGGCCGGGTCACGATCCTGCACCACGAACTGACCCACGCCAACGCCATCCTGCGCGACGAGTTCACCGCACACCCCGCCCCGGGCGGCGGCTTCGTCCTCGACGGACGCAAGGACGTCATCATCAACGCCGACCGGGCCCGCGCGTTCGTCATGTACGCCCGCACGAGCGCCGCGCCCGGCCCGCACAGCCACTCCGTACTGCTCCTCGATCCCGACCGGCTCCCGCCCGCCCGGCTGCGCCGCCTGCCGCGCGTGGCCACCCCCGGCATGCGCGGCAACCGCTTCACGGGACTGGAGTTCACCCACTGCCCCGTCCCCGCCGACGCCCTCGTCGCCGCCACCGGCGACGGACTCCCGCTCGCCCTGCGCACCTTCATGGTCAACCGCTGCCTGATCCCCGCCGCCCTCGTCGCCGGCGTCGACAGCGCCCTGCGGCTCGCGGTGAAGGCCGCGACCACCGGCCGCACCACCGGGCAGCCGGCCCGCCGTCACCAACCGGTCCTCGCCGGCGTCTTCGCCGACCTGCTGGCCTGCGACGCCATGGCCGTCACCGCCCTGCGCACCCTGAGCCTGCTGCCCGACAGCGCCCACCTGGCGGCCGCCGCCGTCAAACTCGCCACCCAGGACGTGCTGCGCGAGAACCTGGACGAACTGGCCACCGTCCTGGGCGCACACGGCTACGACCGCGGCCCCCTGTACGGCGGCTTCCAAAAACTCGGACGCGACCTGCCCGTCGCCGGACTCGGCCACGCCGGCAGCGCCGCCTGCCAGGCCGTCCTGGTGCCACGGCTGCGCGCCCTCGCCCGCACCTCGTGGTTCCGTACCCCCGAACCCGCCCCCGCCCTGTACCTGCCCACCGCCGCCGTCCCCGACCTGGACTACCGCAGGCTGTCCCTGACGGGCGGCGACGACGTCCTGACCGCCACCCTCCTCGGCGCCGCCCACCGGCTCGGCCCGCAGCGCACCGCCGGCCCGCAGCGGGCGGCACTGGCCGACCTCGCGGACACCTTCGTCCAGGAGATGCGCACCCTGCGCGAGCAGTGCGGCCACCTCCCCGAAGCCGTCCACGACACCCTCGCCGACCCGCGGGCCTGCACCCTCCTGGACCGCTACGTCCTGGTCCTCGCCGCCGCCGCCTGCCTGGGCGTGTGGGAGGGCCACCACCACACCGGCACCTTCCTCGCCCAGCCGGCCTGGGCGGTGCTGGCCCTGTCCCGGATAGGACGCCGGCTCGGCCTCCCGGTCCCCGAACCGCCCCACGGCGTCGTGCAGTCCCTCCTGGAGGAAGCACTCCTGCGGTTCGCCCACGGCCGCAGCTTCGACGTGTACGACACACCCCTCGCAGGCTAGGAGACAGCCGCCATGCACCGGACGGCGACCGGCGAGCCCCTGCCCGCCGACTCGGACCGGCCCGCGGCCGGCGAACCCCTCCAGACCACGCACCGGCCCCGGCCCGCGGCCGGCGAGCCCCTCCAGGCCACGGACCGGCCACGGCCCGCGAGGGGCGAGCCGATCCACGTCCTGCCCGCCGGACCCTGGCGGCCCGTCCGCGACCACCTGAGCGCCCACGGCCACGCCGTCGTCCACACCACCTGGGGCGAATGGCTGCCCGCCGCGCTCACCCGGCCCCACCTGCGCCGGCTCCTCGGACGGCGGGACTGGGCCCGCTGCCGGCGCATCACCGACCCGGCGGTCCGCTACCGGTTCGTCGCCTCCCGCCTGCTGATGAAATACACGGCGGCGGCCGCACTGGCCACCGCACCCGAGGGCCTGGACGTCTCCTACCGGCTCGGCGGACGCCCCTACCTGCGCGGCTTCGACCAGCTCGACCTCAGCCTGACCCACACCGGCGACCTGATGGCCCTCGGACTCAGCAGAGACGGCCGGATCGGCGTCGACGCCGAGCCCGCCGACCGCAAAATGCGCCCCGACCTGCTGCAGGCCCAAATGTGCACCCCCACCGAGGCAGCCGAACTGGCCCGGCTCGCCGAGGACGAACAAAGCGAACAGACCCTGCGCCTGTGGACCCTCAAAGAGGCCTACACCAAGGCGCTGGGCCAGGGCATGCGGCTGCGCTTCACCGAGTTCGGCTTCGGCCTGCACACCGGCCGCCTGCTCGCCCCGGACGGCACACCCGCCGCCCGCACCGAATGGACCTTCTCCACCCACCGCATCCTGGACCGCTACCTGCTCAGCACCGCCCGCCACGACGCGGGCCTGGACACCGCCCCCGACACCTCGGCACGCACCATGCTCGACCCCGGCTTCGCGGCGGTCATGACGCACTCCCTCCCACCGCCGCACGACCCCCGCGCCCCCCGCCGCCCCGGGTGAGCGAGCACCGGCGCTCGAGACCTCGAGACCCGCTCGCACCCGCCTGACCCCCGCTCGGCGCGTCAGCCGCACGTCAGCGCCATGGCAGCCGCATACCCGACACTCGGGAACGGACGGTGCGGACCACCGAGCCGAGGCATGCCCGCAAGCACCATGCCCCGGATGGCGATTCAGGAGACACCCGATGACCAAGTTCCAGCCCCCAGGCGCGCCGCCCGCCGCGACCGCCGGACCCGGGGCGGACGAGGCGGGCACCGTACCCCTGACCGAGCGGCAACTGGCCCTGCTGCGCCGGCACCGGGCCCACCCCCACGACGCCTCCTCGAACCAGGTGTTCGCCATCGACCTGCGCGGCCCCCTCGACGACACCGAACTGCGCAGCGCCCTGGCCCGCCTCATCGCCCGCCACCCGCTGCTCTCCGCCCGCCTGGCACCCGGCCCCGACGGCCCGGACGGTCCGCCCCGCCTCCACCTCGACCCGGCCCGCACCCCCCGCCTGGAACGCCGCACCGCCACCGGCCACCCGCCCACCGAGGACGAGGCCGGCCAGGAACTCGACCTGGAACACACCGGCGTCCTGCGCACCGTGCTGATCGCCCACGGGCCCGCGCACCACACCCTGCTGCTCGTCATGCACCGCCTCGTCGCCGACGGCGAGTGCGCCGGCCTGCTCCTGGCCGACCTCCTCGACGCCTACGAGCACGGCGAGAACCCCGCCGCCGCCCCCCGCGCGTTCATCGCCCACACCACCGCCCCCGCCCCCCGGGCGATCCCGGACAACCCCGCCGCGGCGAACAGCCCCGGACACCCCCACGAACCCGGACACCCCCACGAAACCAGCCACCCCGCCGCCCCGCAGACCCTGCCGGTCACCCCCCGCCAGCACGCCCTGCTGCTGGACGCCCTGGCCCACCACGGCACCGGCCGCTACGTGGAACAGCTGTTCTGGCACTGGCACGGCCCGCTCGACACCGGCCGGTTCACCACCGCCTGGCAGTCCGTCTTCGACCGCGAGACCGTCCTGCGCGCCGCGTTCGACTGGAACCACGAACCGCGCGTCGTGCTCCACGACCAGGTCACCGCCGACGTGGTCCACCACCGCGCCGGCACCCTCGACTGGGACGACCTGCTGCACCAGGACCGGCTGCGCGGCTTCGACCTGCGCGCACCGGGCCTGCTGCGCGCCACCCTCCTCGACGACACCCGCCCCACCGGCGACCCCCGCGCCACTGACGACACCCCCACCGGCGACCCGCGCGCCACCGGTGACACCGAACGCGCCACGTCGACCCGCGTCCTGATCACCTTCCACCACGCGCTCCTCGACCACTGGAGCGTGTCCGTCCTGCTCCAGGAGTTCTACCGCGCCTACCTCGCCGACGGCCTCCTGCCGGGCAGCGAACGACGCCCCGACATCCGCGACTACGCACACTGGCTCGCCCGGCAGGACACCGCCCCGGCCCGCGCGTTCTGGTCGGCCGCCACCGGACCGGCCACCCCCACGACCCGCCCCGCCCTGCCCGGCCCCGCGACCGGCCAGACCGGCTGGGGCCGCGCACAGGCCCGCCTCAGCCGGGCCGAATCGGGCCGCCTGCGCCGCTGGGCCGCCGCCCGTGCCGCCACCGAATCCAGCATGCTCCAGGCCGTGTGGGCGCTGCTCCTCTACCGCACGGGCGGCGCCCACGGACCCGCCCCGGTCGGCTTCGGCGTCAGCGTGTCCGGCCGCGGCATCGCCCTGGACGCCGTGGAACGCCTGCCCGGCCTCCTGATGAACGCACTGCCCGTCATCGTCCGCATCGACCCGGACCACTCCATGCCCCGCCTGCTGGCCCAACTGCGCGACCAGGCACTCGACATGGCCGCCTACGAATGGGTGTCGACCGCACAGATCCACGAATGGAGCGGACGCGGGGCCGACGAGAAACTCCTCGACAGCCTGATCGTCTTCGAGAACCGCCCGCGCACCTCACCGGCCCTGGACGCCGCCCTGGCCGCACACGACATCCGCATCAGCCCCCCGCAGACCCTCGGACTGCACAGCGCCTTCCCCATCACCCTGCTCGCGTCCCCCGGCACCGACGGCAGCCTGCTCCTGACCGCCGTGCACGACCGCACCCGGATCTCGGACACCGACGCCGGCCGGCTGGTCGGCCTGTGCGCCCGGCTCCTGCGCGAACTGCCGTCCACCCACGACGAGTCGACGACCATCGCCGACATCGTCGCCGCCCTGCCGGAGGCGGACCTGCCCCGCATGACGGACGACACCGCCGTCGGCCTGCCGTGAGGTAGCCGGTCCTGGTGTCGATCCGGGCGAAGGCGAGGCCTGGCGTCCCACGCCAGGACAGGGCGCTCTTCCCCGGGCTGCGTGGTGATCAGCCGGACGGTGGCGGGTCAATCCCGAGGACTGGCAGGCAGTCGCCGACGGCGACGAGTCCGATGTCGTCGCGCCGCCGCTCGAGCCACTGCTCGCGGGTCAGCCTCCGGCGGCCGACACGGCACGCGGCACCTATTCGGCCCGGAGCCCTGACCACGGTGATCCTCCCCGAGGGAGAACTGCCGCACTGCGGCTGGAACTTCTTCACCCGGTGTCTTCAACGGTCGCCACGTACGGGCGGCACGGTTTTCACCCATGCCGCCCGTACAGACGGACACACATCGAGGTCGGCACCCGGCGGCCCGCCCCCGGTACGGCAGTGCGGTGCACGGCAGACCGGGATCGGCGGACAAAGGCCCGGGTGCCGAGGGCCTGGAGTCATGGGGCAGCAGGTCAGGACGAGGACGTGGAGCTCATCGAGGTGGCCTCCCAGGCGAAGCCGTCCGGGTCGGTGAAGGACCCCGTGGAGCTGCCCAGGACGATCCGGTGCGAGCCGGTGCCGTCGTCGGCGACACCGAGGTCCTTGGCCAGGCCGCGGCGCTTGTACAGCGCCAGCTTGACCGGGCTGGACTCGTCCGCGGTGAACTCGGCGTACTTGCCGCCGAAGCTCTTGCCGACGGTCAGGCCCTGCTCGACGTAGAACCGCTTGCTCGCCTTGACGTCCTCGACGCCGAGCAGGAGCACGATCTCGTCGATCTTCTTGCCGGCCGGGCCGGTGTCCTTCTTCGCGGAGGTCGCGACCTTCCAGATCGTCCCGTCCGGGGCCTGCACGACGCCGCCGTAGCCCCACAGCGACTTCGCGACGGGCTTCAGCTCCGTGGCGCCGGCCTCGATGGCGGCGTTGATGAGGCTGCTGACGTCGGCCGGCTGGGACACCGTGAGCGCCAGCGTGAACCCGCGGAAGCCGGTCGTGGGCGTCTCGCCGGCCCGCAGGCGCACCTGGGAGCCGAGGCCGAAGGCGTTGGTGTAGAAGTTCTGGGCGGCGGCGGGGTCGGCCACCTCGAGGGTGATGGATGCGATGGAAGTCATGCCGATCACGCTAGTTGCGGTGCGGGTGCGGTGGCTTCTCCATTCCTGCTCGATCCGTCCGCCGGGTCACTCGCGTACCACGCGATGCCGCCCGTTCCGGCCGCCGCGCGGCGGGCGTAGAGATCCGGCGGCATACCGGCCAGCTCGGTGAAGCGGGCGGTGAAGACGGCCGGGGACGGGCAGCCGACCGCGTGCCAGACCTCGGTGACGTCGAGGTCGCCGCGGCGCAGCAGTGCCATCGCGTGTTCGATGCGCCGCGTCGTCAGATAGGCGTACGGCGACTGGCCGTAGGCGAGGCGGAACTGCCGGCCGAGGTGCCCGGCCGTCATGTCCGCGGCGCGGGCGAGCGCCTCGAGGTCCAGCGGCTGCGCGTACTGCCGGTCGATCCGGTCGCGGACGCGGCGCAGTTGCGCGAGATCGCGCAGGTGCTGCGCGGCGATCCGTGCGCGCCGCCATGCGGGATGGCACATGGGAGAACTCCTTCCTCCCGTGTCCGGGAGAACCTTCCGGGAGAACCTCGGTGGATGCCGGGAGCGGAGTGGAGCAGAGCGGGCGGGTGCGGCGGGGTGGGGCGCACAGGCCGGGCCCGGCCGGCCCCGGCCGGAGGGTTCAGCGGGTCTCCTGGATGCGGACCAGGTTGCCCGCCGGGTCGCGGAAGGCGCAGTCGCGGACGCCGGTGGGCTGCAGGAGCGGTTCCTGGACGACCTCGGCGTCGCTCGCCTGCACCTTCGCGAAGACGGCGTCGAGGTCCTCGGTGGCCAGCAGGATCCAGCCGTAGGTGCCCTTGGCCATCATCTCGGCGATGGTGCGGCGTTCGGCCTCGGTGATCCCGTGACCGGCGCCGGCCGGGGCGAGCAGGAGGGAGGTGCCGGGCCGGCCGGCGGGGCCGACCGTGATCCGGCGCGTCCGGCCCTGTCCGACGTCGCTGCGGACCTCGAAGCCGAGGACGCCGCCGTAGAAGGCCAGCGCGGCGTCCGGGTCGTCATGCGCGATGACGCTCGTATGAATGGTGAGATCCATGGCCGTCACGCTAGCGGCGCCCCGCTCAGCGGGGCTTCTCGATTCCTGACCCGTCTGCCCGCCAGCCCGCTCGTCTGCCCGCCAGCCTGTTCGTCAGCCCGCCCGCCCGCCCGGCACCCTCCCTCCTGCTCGTCCCACCGTCTCCGCCGCCGCCAGCCGGACCGTTCGTCCGGCTGTCATGCCGTCCGCCCGTTCTCCGCCGTCCGTCCGCCCGTTGGCCCCGCACCCCGCACCGCGCACCGCGCACCGCGCACCGCGCACCCCGCACCGCGCACCGCGCACCGCGCACCGCGCACCGCACATCGCGCACTCGGGGTCCGCGCGTACGTGCGCCGCGGCCCCCGAACTCCCGTGCTGCTGCGGCGTTGTTCCTGTCCGTGCCGAGCGGTTGCCGTTCGCGGCTGTGCCGGATCCCGAGTGTTTCTCGAGCCGGTCGCGACGCCGACGCGTCACGCTGCTGGGTGGATCAAGAGGGAGTGAGGTGCGCGATGGACCAGGCGGTGGAAAGGGCGGTCGCCTACATGCGGGAGCGTTGCGGCGAGCCGCTGACTCTCGCCGAGATCGCCGAAAGCGCTCTGCTCAGCCGTTTCTATTTCACGCGGGTATTCAAAGCGGAGACCGGGCTCACTCCGGGGAGATTTCTGGCCGCGGTCCGTATGCACGAGGCCAAACGGCTGATCGAGAGCACCTCGATGAGCATCACCGAGATATCCCTGGCGATCGGGTACAACAGCCTGGGTTCGTTCACGAAGTCCTTCACGGCCAGTGTCGGAGTGTCCCCGGGCCGGTTCCGCCGGCTGTCGCGGGACGGGCGGCAGGGCCTGCCGGACCCGGAGCCGGCCGTGTGGCCCGGGGGCGGCACGGTCGCCGGGACGATCAGCCTGCCGGAGGGCCACGGGAACGCCCGCGTGTACCTGGGCGCGTTCCGCACGGCCGTCGTCCAGCACGCGCCGCTCGCCTGGACCGTCGTCGACGTGCCCAGCGGGCGTCCGTCCTGCTACTCCCTGAAGAACGTTCCCGGCGGGAGCTGGCACCTGCTCGCGGTGGCGCAGGCCGCCGGTGTCGGGCCCGATGAGCGGGCCGGGCGGACCGTGCTCGTCGGGGGGCACGGCCGGCCGGCCGTGACGGTCGCCGCCGACGGTGTCACCAGCGTGGCGGTGCGGCTGCGCCCGGTCAGGCCGGCCGATCCGCCGGTCCTGCTCGCGCTGCCCGCGCTGGACCCCCCGGCCACCGTGACGGCCCGCCCCGGGTGCGCCTCCGTCACTCCGGCCGCCGGCGGCGCCGCGCGGCGCCGAGCCGCGGGGGGCCGAGCCGCGGGGGGCCGGGCCGCTGGGGGCCACCTGCGGCTGGCGTCCGCGGCGCCGGCCCGGTCACGGCCGTGAGCGCGGGGGAGTGCGGCACAGTTCCTGGCGGGTCTTGAGCCGTTCGGCGAGCAGGCCCCACTCCCGGCCGATGTGCTCGGCGATCGGGGCGATGACGCCGAGCCAGTGCGGCGGGACCGCGTCGACGAGCGTGCGCCAGTCCTCGCCGGGCTCGGTGGCGTGCAGCTGCATCCAGCGCAGGAACTCCCGGCCGCCGGCGGTGTAGCGGATGGCGGGGTCGGCGGCCATCTTGGCCGCCACCGCCGCCCAGGTGGGCGGGGGGTCGGTGTGGTTCCTGCGGTGCCCCGGCGCGGCGTCGGCGTTCGGTGCCACCCGCAGCGGCACCCGCGCGGCGCCGTCGAAGACCGCCTCCGCCGCCTCCGCCGTCCGCTCGCCCTGCCCCGCCGGCGCCACGGACTGCATGGACTGCATGGACTGCAGGGACGGGAGGGACTGCATCGGCGGTACGAACTGCACGGGCCGCATGTGCTGCGGGCGGGCGGCGTTCTGGCGTCCGTCGCGTTCGGGGCCCTCGCCGCGCCGCAGCCGCGCGCTCACGTCGTGGACGGTGCCGAGGGACACGTCGGTCTCCCGGGCGACCTGGCGCAGCGGGGCGTCGGGGTGGGCGGCGATGTACTGGGCGGCGCGCCGGCGGCCCTCGCCGGCGTCCACCGGGCGCCGGCGTCCGTCCTGGCCGATGCGCTTTCCGTCGAGCGGTGTGTGGCCGGCCGTCCTCTCGCGCAGCGAGGCGATCGTCTTCGCGCTCAGACCGGTGATCTGGGCGATGGCGCGGTCGGACCAGTCGGGGTGGGAGGTCAGCACCCGCTGGGCTCCGCAGACACGGTCGGTCTTGGACAGCGGAAGTCCGTGCGCGCCGTTGGCCTTCATGGCGATGACGAGGGCCTCGGAGTTCGAGCAGTCCACGAAGCGGGCCCGGATGGTGTCGTCGCCGCGGAGCCGGGCGGCCTCCAGCCGGTGCAGTCCGTCGATGACGCGACAGCCGTCCACCTGGACGAGGATGGGCGGCAGTTCGGCCGAGCCCGCCGCGTCGACGAGGAGCTGGATGTGCGCGGCGTCGGTTCCGCTCTGGCGCAGGGACACCCCGGGCGACAGCGCGGTGACGGGGACATCGCGTGCCGGCAGTTTCTCGAAATTCTTCAGATCGAATTCGCCGCGGGTCGAAGAATCGATGCCCTCCATCCGGACGGGGCTGAATGCACTCGTTATCAAGACGGCTTGCGCGTTGCTCTGAGCCATTCCTGTTACTCCCTCTCTGCTGCCGCTGCCGACGAGCGTCGCAGGAGGGTCTTTAGCTGCAGTCGAGAGCAGGTCGACGTTCTCTGGAAACACGACGCCGCGGGCGCCCGCCGGATCGGCGGACGCCCGCGGCGGGCGCCGGGGGTCAGGCGTCCCTGCGCTGCAGCAGTACGGCCGCGACGGCCAGCAGGGCGGCCGTCCACAGCGCGAGCACCCCAAGGCCCTGCCAGGGCCCCAGCACGTCGCCCGTGCGGGGGTGCTGCTGGGTGATCAGGTATCCGGCCTCCGTGGGGAGATAGCCGTGGACGTGCTCGCCCACGCTGCCGGGCAGCAGCTTGGCCATCGGGGCGATCACCAGGACGAAGGCGATGACGCCGGTGATGCTCGCCGCCGTGTGCCGGATGATCGCGCCGATCGCGAGCGCGAACAGGCCCAGCAGGGACAGGTAGAGGCCGCAGCCGACGACGGCCCGCAGGACTCCCGGGTCACCGATCGCGACCGGGGCCTTGCTGTGCAGGATCGGCGCGCCGATGAAGAAGGAGCCGAACGCGGTCAGTTCGCCCACGGCCAGCACCAGCAGCCCGAAGACGGCGCCCTTGGCCGCCAGCACCGGCACCCGCTTGGGCACCGCGAGCAGGCTGGCACGGATCATGCCGGTGGAGTACTCGGAGGCGATGACCATCGTGCCCAGCACACAGATCGCGAGCTGGCTGAGCAGGATGCCGCTGCCCAGGATGGTGCCGGTCGGATCGAGACGCATCGCGGCCTGCTGGGAGGCATCGCTCTTGTCCCAGTTCGCGACGCCCATCTCCATGAACAGCACGGTGAAGACGAGGGTGAGCACGACCAGGATGGCCAGCGACCAGACGGTGGAGCGGACCGAGCGGATCTTGGTCCACTCGGAGAGCATCAGCCGCCCGAAGCTCGGCCGGTGCGCTGCGGCGACGCGCACGGGGGCGCTCAGAGTGGTCACTTCACGCCTCCGGCGGTGGGTGCGACGGCGTCGTACTCGACGGCGTCCCGGGTCAGTTCCATGAAGGCGTCCTCGAGCGATCCTCGACGGGTCGACAACTCGTGCAGGACCAGACCGCCGGCGGCGGCGATCTCGGCGATGCGCGGGGCCTCGACCCCGGTGACGTCCAGGTCCCCGTCGCCGGTGGGTTCGACGGTGGCGCCCTCGGCCCGCAGCAGCGTCACCAGCCGCGCCCCGTCAGGGGTCTTGACCAGGACGGACTGCTCGGTGCTGCGCTCGATGAACTCCTCGGTGGAGCAGTCGGCGACCAGCCGGCCGCGGCCGATGACGATGAGATGGTCGGCGGTGACGGCCATCTCGTTCATCAGATGGCTCGAGACGAAGACGGTACGGCCCTCCGCCGCGAGCGACTTCATCAGATTCCGGATCCACACGATGCCCTCGGGGTCGAGACCGTTGACCGGCTCGTCCAGCACCAGCACCGCGGGATCGCCCAGCAGCGCCGCCGCGATGCCCAGCCGCTGCCCCATGCCCAGCGAGAAGCCGCCCGCCCGCTTGCGGGCCACCGCGGCCAGCCCGACCCGCTCGATGACCTCCTCGACCCGGCGCCTGCCGAACCCCTGCGTCTGGGCCAGGCACAGCAGATGGTCGTAGGCGCTGCGGCCGGTGTGGACCGCGCGCGCCTCCAGCAGCGCGCCGACCACCTGCATGGGCTGCGCGAGATCGCGGTAGCGCACACCGTCGACGGTGGCCTCGCCGGCGTCGGGCCGGTCCAGTCCCAGCAGCAGTCGCATGGTGGTGGACTTGCCTGCGCCGTTGGGGCCCAGGAAGCCGGTGACCCGGCCGGGCTCGACCGTGAACGACAGGTCGTTCACGGCGGTCTTGTCGCCGTAGCGTTTGGTGAGGTTCTTGGCCTCGATCATGGTCACCTCGGTTGAATGGCCTGCGAGAGTTTCGCCGGGGAAAAAACACTCCCCACCCGCCTGTGGTATCAGGAGTTCCATTCCGTTCAGTAGTCGCAGACCGCCCCGGTCCTGAACGATGGCCTCCGCTTCGACCCGTGGTTATTTTGGCAGTGATGACTGCCCGCTCGAGCGCCTGTTTCATCTGCTTACTTTCCTCGGTTGAACCCGCAAACCCATGAGGGTGGCCATGAATTCAGTCACGAACGATCCGCCCGGCACCGGCCGGCGCCCGGTGATCGGGATCTGCGCGCGGACCGCGCCGGTCACGCTCCAGGGCAGCGACCTGGCCGTCAGCCTCGCCCTCCAGTCGCACGTGGCCTTCCTGTCCGAGGCGGGCTGCACCCCGCTGCTGCTCCCGCTGCTGCCCGGCGCGGCGGACCTGGCGGACCGGCTCGACGGACTGCTGATCCCGGGCGGCCCCGATCTCGATCCCGCGCTCTACGGCCAGGACCCGCACCCGGCGACCCGGGCGATGAGCCCGGACGCCGACCGCGTCGAACTGGCGCTGGCCAGGCGGGCACTGGACGCCGGGCTGCCGGTCCTGGCGATCTGCCGGGGCATGCAGCTGCTCAACGTGCTGCACGGGGGCACCCTCGAGCAGCACCTGCCGGACACCACCGGCGACGACGGCCACCGCCCGCGCACCGCGTCCTTCACCCTCGGCCGCCATCCGCTCAAGCTCCGGCCGGACAGCCGGATCGCGGCCGTCCTGGACGAGGACGAGCCACGGACCGCCTGCCACCACCACCAGGCCGTCGGCCGGCTCGGCGCCGGCCTCACCGCCACCGGATGGGCCGGCGACGGGATCGTCGAGGCCGTCGAAGTCACGGACCACCCCTTCGCGGTCGGTGTGCAATGGGAATGCGGGCAGACATCCGACCGGCGGCTTCATGAGGCACTTGCCCAAGCCGCCGGACGTCCGAAGAATTAGCGGGCCGCCGAAAATTTTGTCGTCGCGGAAAAGCACGGCCCCGAGGGCAGAGTCTTTTCCGGTCTTTCCCGATCCCTGCGCGAAGGAGAATTAAAGATGCCGCCGCGGATGCCCAACCCGTCGCTGGTCGTTCCCGATGTCCTGCCGCCCATGCGCGCCCTGGTCAAGGCCGTCAACAGTGTCGGCGTGCCGTTGCAGACGCTCGTGCTCATCCACCTGCGGGTGAGCCAGATCAACGGCCGCCCGGTCCAGATACCCGTGAAGAAGCGCGAGTTCGAGGAGGCGGGGGAGGAGGACCACCGTCTGCCGCTGGTGGAGACCTGGCGGGAGCAGACCTGCTTCACCGACGCCGAACGCTCCGTGCTGGCACTGGCCGAGGCCGCCACCCGCATCGAGGGCCACAAGGACCCGGTGTCGGACGAGGTCTGGGCCGAGGCCGCCCGGCACTTCACCGAGCGGGAACTGGGCGCGGTGGTCCTGCACATCGGTCTGGTCAACCTCTGGAACCGCGTCAACGTCGCCACCAAGCAGGAGCCGGTGGACTGGCGCATCAACCCCAAGACGTGGACCCCGATGACCACCCGGCTGCCCGCCGCCCCCTGACCCCGTCCGCCCCTGCGTTCCCGCCTCCCTGTCACGCCCGAGGCCCTGTCCGGCGCCACCACCGCCGGACAGGGCCTCGGGCGTTCACCGGCCCGCCCCGGCCCCGCGACCACCCACCGGCCCGCGGACCCGCGCGGACCCGCCCCGGCCCCTCGGGCATCCACCGGCCCGCGGACCCGTCCCGGCCCGGCGCCGGCCCCTCGGGCATCCACCGAACCCGCGCGGACCCGCCCCAGCCCGCGCGGACACCCGCGGACCCCGCCCCGGCACCCGTCGGCCCGCGCGGATCTGTTCGGACTCCCGTGGGCCCGTGCGGACATGCCGGACTCCCGTGGGCCCGCACAACGGGTGCGGGCCCACGGGAGTCACGTTGGCTCGTACGGAAATCCGGGACCGGCTCAGGCGGCCCGCCCGGTGCGGCCGGCCGCACCGGTGCTGAGGACGGCGAGCAGAGTCCTGGCCTGCACGTTGACGTAACGGCTGTGCCCGGCGAGCCAGTTCAGCTGGCCCGGGGTGACCCAGTGGTATCCCGGGGGCGGCTGCGTGGGGGTGGTGGCCTCGTCGGTGTCGACGATCAGGTAGCGGCTCTCGGCGTCGAGGAACCGGCCGCCCTCCTCGGAGTGGACGGCCGAGTACCGGATCCGGTCCGCGGGCGCGTCCAGCATCAGGTCGAGGAACGGCGGGCGCGGCCCGGGGTCCGACGGGGGGTAGTTCGCCGGAGCGCACTGCACGGTCGGCGCGAGCTCGGCGGTGTCGAGGAAGCCGCCCTCCACACGGGCGTGCACCAGGACGTGCGGGACGCCGTCGAACACGCGGTGGGCGAAGCCGACGATCCCGCGCTCCACCGGTTCGATGATCGGCTGGGTCCAGCCGGCCACCTCCCGGCCCGCACCCTCGACCGACACCGCCACCACCCGGAAGAACCGGCCGTCGGCCCGGCCGATGGACCTCTCGTCCGCCTGCCACCCGGCGACCTCGCGCAGCGGCATACGGCGCACGCTCACGTCCTGCCGCGCCCGTTCCGCGGTGAACCAGGCCAGCAGGCCCGCGTCGCAGGACAGCGCCCGGGGTTCGGCGGCGGCCGCCGGAGCGCTCGCCAGCACGGTCCGCGCGTCCATGTTCACGACGTTGTCCAGCCGCAGCAGCTCCGCGATCTGCCCCAGGGTGAGCCAGCGGAACGCGTCGCCGGCGGGGACGTCGCCGTCCGTCTCGACGATCATGTTGCGGTTGCGTTTGCGGTAGAACCAGGCGCCGTGCTCGGACTGCAGGACGTCGGTGAGCACCCGCTGCCGGTCCGGCTCGACGAAGTGCTCCAGATACGTCACCGCCGCTCCGCCGTGCGCCTTGGTGTAGTTGCTGCGGGTGGCCTGCACGGTGGGGGAGAGCTGCACCAGGTTGGGGTTGCCGGGTTCCATCTTCGCCTGCATGAGGAAGTGCAGGACGCCGTCGAACTCCTTGGCCAGGATGCCCAGGATGCCGATCTCCGGCTGCACGATGATCGGCTGCTGCCACTGGGCGCCGGGCCGCATCACGTGCAGGCCCTCGATGGTGAAGAACCGTCCCGACCGGTGCCGCAGGTCGCCGGTGTCCGGCGCGAACGACCAGTGGTCGAGCCCGGCGAACGGGATGCGCCGCACCGTCGCCCCCGCGGAGCGGCGCACCCGCTCCAGCCACCGCGGCACCTCGGACGTCGCGATGTGGACGCCCTGGGCTGTCGCCGCCGACAGGGCCAGCCGCTCGCCGGTTCCGGGCCGGGACCGGGCGACCAGCCGCGCCGGTGCGCTCATCGCCGGCCGCCCTGGTCCGCGGCCTGCTTCCACCACTGCGGGTTGTCCCGGTACCAGGCGACGGTCTGTGCCAGACCGGTGTCGAAGGAGGTGAGCGGCCGGTGGCCGAGCTCCCGCTCGATCCTGCCCTGGTCCAGGGCGTAGCGCCGGTCGTGGCCCTTGCGGTCGGTGACGTGCCGGATCATGTCCGGCCCTGCCCCGCACAGTTCGGCGAGCCGGTGGGCCAGCTCCAGGTTCGCCACGGCGGTGCCGGCGCCGATGTTGTAGACCTCACCGGCCCGGCCTCCGGTCAGCACCCGGTGCACGGCCCGGCAGTGGTCGTCCACGTGCAGCCACTCGCGGATCTGGCCGCCGTCGCCGTAGACGGGGACGGGCTGTCCTTCGAGGAGCCGGGTGACGGCGAGCGGGATGAACTTCTCGGGGTGCTGGTAGGGGCCGTAGTTGTTGGAGCAGCGGGTCACCGAGACGTCCAGGCGGTGGGTGCGGAAGTAGGCCAGGGCGACGAGGTCGGAGGCCGCCTTGGACGCCGCGTAGGGGGAGTTGGGCAGCAGTGGCGACTGCTCGGTCCAGGTCCCCTCCTCGATGGAGCCGTACACCTCGTCCGTCGAGACGTGCACCACCCGCCCGACACCGGCCGCCGGACACGCCTCCATCAGTGCCTGGGTGCCCTCCACGTTGGTCCGCACGAACGCGGCGCCGCCGGCGATCGAACGGTCCACATGGCTCTCGGCCGCGAAGTGCACCACCGCGTCCTGGCCGGCCAGCACACCGGCCAGCAGGTCCCGGTCGAGGACGTCCCCCCGCACGAAGGTGAGCCGCGGATGGGCGGCGGGCAGGTTGTCGCGGTTTCCCGCGTACGTCAGCAGGTCCACCACCGTGACGTGCGCGTCCTCGAAACCCGGATAACCCCCCTCGAGCAGGGTCCGTACATAGTGCGAGCCGATGAACCCGGCTCCGCCGGTGACGAGGATTCTCATGTGACCACATCGCAGTCGGAATTCCACGCTCGAAGCATGTGCCTTTTCCCTTTTCGACGAGGGGACGGATACCGCTCGGCCCGCGCTGGAGAACTGCCTGATTCCCGGTCGCCCTTCGGCCGCCGGATTCCTGCCTGACGCGGCCCGGCGGTCCCGGGGGAGGGGACCGCCTGTGACCCGGTCCCGCCCGGCGAGGCTAGGACGCCCGCCTAAAAGCCCCCTCGAAACGGACTCGAGGGGGCTTTCGGAACTGCCTGAGCGTGTGCCGGGGTGTCAGCTGTCCTGCAGCAGCCCCAGAACGTTGCCGTCGAGGTCGGTGACGGTGGCCACCAGCCGGCCGCCGCCGACGTCGGCGGCGGGGCTCTTGACCGTGGCCCCCGCCGCGGTCACCTCGGCCAGCTTCGCCTCGATGTCGGGAACGTGCCAGTAGGCGACCGGCGAGGTGATGTCCTGCGCTCCGGCCGGCACCAGCCCGATGTGCTGGCCCGCGATGTCGAAGCCGACATAGAACTCCGAGTCGGTCTGCGGCTCGATGCCGAGCAGGGCGGCGTACACCTTCTTCGCCGCGGCCACGTCCGCCACGGGATGCAGGACGGTCTTGATTCCCTGAATGGCCGAGTCAGCCATTTCCACTCCTGGGGGGTTGGGATTTCGTGCCCCCATGCTAGGAAGATCCGCGGCCGTGATGCATCCCCGTACCCGATCACTCCAGCGGGTTTCCAGCCACTCTTGACCAGAAGTGGACAGGCCCTTGCCAGGCTGCGAGCGCGCTGAATTCAGGAGGGGAAATCACGTGAATAAGCTCGCATGGCTCACAGCGGTGGCCGTGGCCGGTCTGCTGGGGCCGGCCGTCGTCCCGGCGGCGGCCAAGGACGCGGCCCAGCCGGCCGCTTCGGCCGCCTCGACCATCGCCTGGTCGCCGTGTCCCGACACCGACCCGGTCCTCGGCAGCCTGCTCAAGGGCCTGGACTGCGGCACGGTCCAGGTACCGCTCGACTACGCCGACCCCGGCGGCCGGCAGATCAGCCTGGCGCTGACCCGGGCCGTCCACACGGCCCCCGACAGCCAGTACCAGGGCGCCGTGGTCCTCAACCGCGGCCAGTGGCCCGGCGGCATCGGCCGCGACCTGCCCACCCGGTACGCCCAGGGCACCACCGGGCTGGCCAAGGACGTCGGCGCCGCCTACGACTGGATCGGCTTCGACCCGCGCGGCGTCGGCGCCAGCGAACCGTCCGTGGTCTGCGACAGCGACTACGTCTACCCCGGGCACGCGCAGCCCGCCTCCGTGCCCGCCACGCCCGCCGCCGAGCAGGAATGGGCCGACCGGGCCCGCGCCTACGCCCAGAGCTGCGGCGACACCTACGGTGACGTGCTCAACCACCTCACCACCAAGGACGCCGCCCGCGACCTCGACCGGATGCGGATCGCGCTCGGCCAGGACAAGATCACCTACTTCGGCACCGACTGGGGCACCTACCTCGGCTCGGTCTACGCCTCGATGTACCCGCACCGGGTCAAGCGGATGATCCTGGACAGCGTGGCCCGGCCCAACGGCAAGTGGTACAAGAACAACCTCGCCAAGAACGAGACGTCCGAGACGAACGCCCGGATCTTCTTCACCTGGGTCGCCAAGTACGACGCGGTCTACCACCTGGGCACCACCGCGGCCGCGGTCGAGGCGAACTACTACCGGGGCCAGGACGCGCTCGGGGCCGCCCCCCTCGACGGCAAGATCGGCCCGTCCGAGTGGGCCGACGTCTTCGAGCCGGTCGTCTACCGCAGCTGGACCTGGCTCTCCCGGGCGAAGGTGCTCTCCGACTGGGTGGTGCGCCAGGACCCCGCCTCGCTGCGGGCCACCTACTCCGACCCGGGCTTCCCGCACCAGAACCGGCACGCGATGACCAACGCGGTCCAGTGCACCGACGCTTCCCAGCCGCGCAACTGGAGCCGCTGGCACAAGGATTACTCCCGCCAGTACGCCGCCGGGAACCACTTCCTGACCTGGACCAACGCCTGGTACAACGCGCCGTGCGCGTTCTGGCCGGTGCCGGCGCAGACTCCGCAGCAGGTCGGTGACCCCTCGGTGAACGTCCTGCTGGTGCAGCCGGAGTTCGACACCGCGCACGGCACCACCGGCGCGGTGCGCACGCACAAGCTGTTCCCCAACTCCCGCCTCGTGCTGGAGCAGGGCGGCCACAACGTCGGCGCGGCCCTGTCGGCGAACAACAACGCCTGCCTGAACACCTTCGTCGGCGACTACCTGCGCGACGGCACCCGTCCCGCCTCCAAGAAGGGCATCGACGCGACCTGCCAGGCCTCCCCGGACCCGGTCCCGGCGTCCTGAACCGCCTGAACCGGACGGCGGCCCCGCACCGTTGAAGGGTGCGGGGCCGCTTCCGCCTTTGCCCGCCGTCGCGGCTCAGCGCACGGCGGGCACCGGCCCGGACGCCGGCACCTGTGCGGGCACCGCCCCGGACGCCGGCAGCCGCGCGGGCACCTCGCTCGTCCTGGCCCGCAGCACGTCCGCGGGCGCCGTGCCGGCCCGGTGGGCGGCGACCAGGTCCTCCAGGGTCTGTGTCATCTCGTTGGGGGAGGGCATGGCCAGCACCTCCTCGCTCAGCTTTCGGGCGTTGGCCCGCAGCGACTGGTCGTGGAGCAGCCGCTCCAGCGCGGCCCGCACCCGCGGCCCGTCCGCCTCGGCGGGCTTCATGGCCAGCCCCGCCCCCGAGCGTTCCAGGCAGCGGAGTTTGAGCGGGACGTCGAACGCCCGGCTGACCAGCAGCTGCGGCACGCCGTAGCGCAGGGCGCAGCCGAACGACCAGGTGCCGCCGTGATGCACCATGGCCGCGCAGGTCGGCAGGACGTCGGCCAGCGGCACGGACTCCACCAGACGGGTGTTGGCCGGCACCCGCTCGAGCCGGGCCTGGGACTCCCGCGGCAGGGTCAGGATCAGTTCCATCTCCAGGCCGGCCGCCGAGTCGAGGATCTCCTGGATCCGTTCCACGGGCAGCAGCTGCCGCACCGGACCGTCGTTGACCGCGTCCCCGAAGGTCATCAGGACCCGCGGCGCCCGCGGCGGCTCGGCGATCCACCGCGGCACCACGGCCGGCCCGTTGTAGGGGACGCACTGCATGGGCAGCGTCGTCGCCCGCTCGTCGGGGCGGAACGCCCCGGGCAGCGGGTCGATGGTGAACTGCCCGCTCACCAGCTCCTCGGAGAACGCGCAGCCGTACTTCTCGGCCCAGCCCGCCAGCCACTCGCCGAGCCGGTCGGCGCGGTCGTGCGGCGGGCGCAGCGCCCGGGCGTGCAGGAAGTCCTCCCGCATGCGGGAGTAGACGTCGACGGAGTACAGCACCCGGGCGTGCGCCGCCCCGACCGCGGCGGCGGCCACCGCGCCCGCGAACGCCTTCGCCCCCCACAGCACCAGATCGGGCCGCCAGGAGCGGGCGAAGGCGACCAGTTCCTCCATCATCGAGTCGTTGGAGCGCCGGGCCTGCGGCAGCACCAGGTCCTCCATCACCGAGGTGACCTGCTCCCAGTCCAGCCGCGCACGGTCGGGCCCCAGCTCGAACAGCGGGCCGAGCCCGTCCTGCGCGGACTTCCGCGCGCCGGGCGGGGCGGCGGCGGCCGCCGCCTGGCGCCGCTCGTCGCGCCGTCTGCGCAGCTCGGGGCTCTCACCGGGCCCCACGCCCAGGCCCGTCAGCCCGGCCCCGGCGACGGCGTCCAGGAGGTCGGGCCATCCGGCCACCCGCACCTCGTGCCCGGCCGTCTGCAGCGACCACGCCAGCGGAACCAGGTTGAACAGGTGCGTCTTGAACGGGAACGGCACGATGAGAACCCGCACGGCGGATCTCCTTCGGGTCAGGGGCAATGGGGGGTGGCGCGGTCGACGGCACGCGTCGACGCCCCTGCCATCCTGATCACGTATCCCGTACGGGGCTTCTCCAGGTTTGCCCACTGGTGCTGGTCGAGGCGGTCACCAGCACGGAGACGGCGGCGACCGCCAGAGCCGTCGGCAAGGGTCCCGCCAGGTCGCACAGCGCTCCCGTGAGCAGGATGGACACCACCACGCCCAGCGGCAGCAGTGTGGCCCGCAGCGTCACCACCGCCGGCAGCTGCTCGGTCGTGGCCACCGCCAGCAGCCGGTTGTTGAAGTGGACGTAGGCGACCTCGAACAGGACCAGGAACAGCGCGTACAGCACCAGCGTCGGCGCGGTGCGCCCGGCCAGCACCGCGGTGGCCAGGAACGGCATCGGTGCCAGTGCCCACGCGGCCGAGGGCAGGTGCCCGAGGTGGCGCTGGGCGGGCAGGGCGGTCAGCGACCCGGCGAAGACGGCGACCGAGGAGACGGCGACGAAGACGCCCACCAGCCGGGTCCCGCCGCCCAGCACCTGCAGCGGGATCACGGTGACGGCCACGGTGTGGAACCCCTGCCAGAACGCCACCAGCAGGAACCGGGCGAACAGCCTGCGCAGCACCGGATCGGTGACCCGCAGCCGCCCGCCCTCCGCATCCTCCCCGGCACCCCCGGCAGCCTCGCCGTCCGTGCCGCCTGTGCGGTCCGTGCCGGCGGTGGTGTTCGCGCGGGTGTTCCCGGCGGGCGACGGCAGTGCCCAGGCGAGCAGCGCGGACAGCGCCAGCAGCGCCGCGTTCACCGCGACCAGGCCCCGCAGCGGCAGGACCGAGGCGGCCGGTCCCGCCAGCGCCGCGCCGAGACTGACCCCCGTCAGCTTGCCGATCTCCGCGAGGGTGTTGGCGCGCTCCAGCCGCCCGGGGTCGACGGCGGCGCGCAGCGCGACCGAGGTCGCCGAGCGGGTGAGCGCCTCGCAGAACCCGCGGGCCAGGACCAGGACGGTGGCCACGGCCGCCAGCGCGCGGCCCGGCGCCGCGAGGGCGGCCAGCGTCAGCACCAGACTGGCCGCCTCGGCCGCCCGCACCAGGTGCTCCGGGGGATGCCGGCGCAGCAGCCGGTTGAGCGGATGCGCCAGCAGCAGCGCGGGCAGCCACGGCGCGCTCAGCACCGCCCCGGCCAGCAGCCCCGACCCGGTGGCCGACCCCACCCGCGTGGACAGGCTCACCAGAAGCAGGAAACTCCCGCACGCGTTGACGAACAGCAATACGGGAGTGAAATTCGGCGAACGGCGCACCGCCGGAAACAAGGTCGATGTCATCACAGCCCCCCTCCAGGAACCGGAGGATGCCAGAGCTGAACACATTTCAGCGACCAGGGCCGCTGCCTATCGTGAACATATGACAGCAACCACCGGGAACAGCCCGTGCATTGTGATGGTCGACGCCTATGCCGCCGTCCGTTCACTCGTTCTTGAATTCAGGAAACAGGGATGTTCGGTCGTCCGGGTGCAAAGCACACGCGACGTTCCGCTCGTCTACCGTTCGGCGCCCTACGTCCGTGACGACTTCATCGCCGACATCGTCCACGACGGCGACGTGGCGGCCACCCTCACCGCCCTCGCCGCGTTCACGCCCCTCGCGGTGGTCTCGGGCGGCGAGTCCGGGGTGGAACTCGCCGACCTGCTCGCCGAACGGCTCGGCCTGCCCGGCAACGGAACCGCCCTGAGCACCGCACGGCGCGACAAACACGTCATGGTCGAGACCGTGCGTGCCGCCGGGCTGCGCGCGGCCCGCCAGCTGCGCGCCACCGACGCCGGCGAACTGGCCGCCTGGCACCGCGAACTGGGCGGACGCGTCGTCGTCAAACCGCTGCGCAGCGCCGGCAGCCAGGGCGTCTTCTTCTGCGACACACCCGAGGAGTCGGCCGCCGCGTTCCGCTCCCTGGCCGGCACCGACGACGTCTTCTCCCGCGCCAACGACGGGGCCGTGGCGCAGGAGTACCTCCCCGGCACCGAGTACATGGTCAACACCGTCAGCCGCGACGGCCGCCACCACGTCTGCGACATCTGGCGCACCAGCCGCGTCAGCGCCAACGGCGTCCTGGACCTGTGCGACGCCCTCGCGCTGACCGACTCCGGCGACCGGGCCGCGGCCCCGCTGACCCACTACGCCTTCCAGGTCCTGGACGCCCTGGGCATCCGCCACGGCCCCGCGCACGTGGAGATCAGGATGACCCCCGCCGGGCCGTGCCTGGTGGAGGTCGGCGCCCGGATCGCCGGCGGCGGCATCCCGGCCACCGCCGGCCTGGGCATCGGCGCCTCGCAGCTGGAGTGGACCGTCGAGGCGTACCTGCGTCCCCACGACTTCCACGCCCGCGCCCAGGACACCTACACCCTGCGCCGGTACTGCGCGATCGCCGGCATGGTCTCGCCGGTCAGGGGCGTGCTCAGCCAGTACCGGGGCATCGAGGAGATCCAGCGGCTGGAGAGCTTCCACGCCCTGGCGACCCCGGTCAAACCGGGCCAGGACATCGCCTTGACGGTCGACGACCTCACCTACCCGGTCATCGTGACACTGCTGCACGACCTCGAGGAGGTCGTGCAGCGCGACCTGAACACGATCCGCCACCTGGACGGCACCGGCTTCTACGTCCTCGACCCCGCGGCCGGCCCCTGACCCGCAGGCTGCCGTGCCCCAGGCCGCGCGGCCGGGGGCCGGTCGCGCCGTTCGACCGCCGCCCGGCAGCAGTTGAACATCACCGCCCGGCGCGAGCCGCTGCCGGCCGCGACCACGCCGGCCGCGGCACCCGGTAGACGAAACTGACCGCGGTGCGCGGCTGCGACGCCGTCGTGTTGGGCGCCGAGCGGTGCAGCACCAGGCCGTCGAACAGGACCGCCGACCCCGGCTCCAGGGGCATCGCGACCACGGCCGTGCGCGGCAGATGCTCGTCGGCGACCCGCGGCTCCCGCGCCCGCCGAAGCGGCGGCTCGCCCGGCAGGCGCTCGCTGTCCCCGGTGTGCGGCAGCAGCCCCAGCAGATGCGAGCCGGGCAGGAACTCCAGGCAGCCGTTGTGCACGGTGGCCGGCTCGAGCGCCACCCACACCGTCACGATGCCGTGCTCGCCGGCGTCGAAGCCGGGCGGCGCGAACGCCATGTCCTGGTGCCAGGGCTTGGCCGAGCCCACCACCGGCGGCTTGGCCCACAGGAAGGAGTTGACCAGCGTGCCCGGGGCGCCGGCGGCCCGGGCGACCGCCCCGCCGGCCAGGTCCAGCGAGCGCTGCACGGCCTCGAACTCGGGGACGTGCACATGGATCCGGTCCGCCGACCGGAGCACCCCCGCAAGCGCCCGCTCCCCCTGCTGCCAGGCCGCCCAGCCGCCGATGCCGGGCGCCTCCAGGACGAAGTCCCCCTCCGAGACGGCGCGGTCGCGGGTGAGGTCCTCCAGCGCGCCCACCGCCCGCCGCAGCCGCACCAGCGCGTCACCGGCCGCGAGCCCCGGAAGCCGCACGAATCCGGTCTCCCGTATTCCCCCGGAATCGGTCTCCACCATTTCTCGTCCTCCCTCTCTTGACATCGGATCACCCGCGAATTTACCCGTATGTATCACAGGGCGTTCATGTTCAAGACGAGCCGGAAAACGGTTCGTTGCCACCCCTTCGGCGCTCTGCGTATCCTCTCGGGCCATGAGGCCGTTCGGCCGCATCGAAAGCTATGTGCGAAAGGAGTGGAATATGAGCGACCGCACCTTTATGGAGACCCGTGACGCGGACGAGGAGACCAGCAAGTGGTAATCCTCTGACAGCGAAGTACGCGCCGCCCGTACGGGAATTCCGTACGGGCGGCACGTCGTCCCGAGAGAGGCAGAAATGGTAGGCAATCGCGTTTCCCACGTCATCGACCTTCCCGCCGACCTGCTGGTGATCGACGACTCCACCGACGACCGCTACTGGGCCTCGGTGGAACGCGTCGTCGACCTGGCCGGACAGAAGGCACCGACCGCCGACGGGGTGCCGCTGCTGGCGAGCCTGGTGGCCGCCCACCCCGAGTGGCCGGTGCGCGCCGGCGCGGTGCGGCTGCTGGCCGCCCACCACGCGGACGACCCCGCCGCCGGCAGCGCCGTGGCCGCCGCGACCCACGACACGGTCGACTGGGTCGCCTTCACCGCCCTCAAGGTCATCACCCAGTACCGGATCGCCGCCGCCGTCCCCGACCTCATCCGCATCTCCGGCTGGCCCAGCAACTTCACCCGGCCCGACTGGGCGCGCAAGCCCGTCGGCTGCGGCGCGGCGCTGACCAAACGCGCCCTCATCGCCGTCTTCGGCACCCGCGACCCCGCCGAACTGCGCCGCCTGGAGGACGAGTACTTCACCGACATGCGGACCCGGATCGAGGCCGCGCGCAGCCGGCCCCGCCGCCACACCGACGTGATCGCGGTGCCGGGCGGCCCGGCGATCATCGGCGCCGACGAGAAACCCGACGCCTTCCGCATGGCACAGGACGACAGCACCCTGCGCGCCGTCGACGTGCCCGCCTTCCTCATCGACCGGACCACCGTCACCAACGCCCGCTACCGCGTCTTCCTCGAAGAGGTCGGCGACTCCGGCGAGTTCGACCACCCCGACCAGCCCCTCGAGCGCTCCCACCGCCCCGCGCACGGCCACGACGTCCGCTTCAACGCGCCCGGCCTGCCGGTCGTGGGCCTGGACTGGTACGACGCCTACGCCTTCGCGAAGTGGGCCGGCGGCGCCCTGCCCAGCGAAATCCAGTGGGAGAAGGCCGCCCGCGGCGTCGACGGCCGCCGCTACCCCTGGGGCCAGGACTGGGACCCCGCACGGGTGAACTACGTCGAGCGGTCCTTCGGCGAGCAGGTCAGCGACCTCGACTCCCTCGAAGCCCTGCTGGTCACCGTCGAACAGGGCGAGCGGCCCGACCACCCGGTGCTGCCCGCCGACGCCCTCCCGCAGGGCGCCAGCCCCTACGGGGCCCTGCAGATGTCCGGCAACGTGTGGGAACTGACCCGCACCAACTTCTACACCGGCCAGGACATGGACCCCTTCTTCCAGGGACGCCACCCGCTGGACTTCATGAACCGCAAGGACGCCTTCCACGTCCTGCGCGGCGGCACCTGGACCTCACCGCCCACCTGCCTGACCACCTTCTACCGCGGCAAGGACCTGATCACCGACCGGCACAACGAGGTCGGCTTCCGCTGCGTGTACGAGACGAGCACCTGATGCGCCTGACCTCGCTCGGCCACGCCGCGGTCCTTGTCGAGACGGGCAGCGAGCGGATCCTCTTCGACCCCTGGCTCACCCAGCGCCTGGACCGCTTCTGGGAACACCACCCGCCGCTGCCCCACGACCTGGTCCGCCAGGTCCTCGACGACGGCGTCGACTACGTGGTCCTCAGCCACCACCACTTCGACCACCACCATTTCCCCTCCCTGCGGCAGCTCGCCGACGGCGCCGACGTCGACTTCGACGACAGCCCCCGCCAGAGCTCCGCCGTCACCTGCATCTACCCCGCCGGCCCCGTGCCGCCGCGGCTGACCGCCTCCGGGCTCGGACACCAGGCGATCGCCTGGACCCTGCGCCGCCTGGGCTTCGAGCACCTGCACCCGGTGACACCGGGCGACACGCTCACCCTGGGCGCGGCGACCCTGCGGACCTTCCCCTCGGCCGTGCCGTTCCCCGAGATGAGCGTGCTGGTGCAGACGGCCGACGCGGCCGTCATGCTGTGCGGCGACGCCCTCCTGCACGAGCAGACCGTGGCCGCCTTCCGCCGCGACGACGCACCCCGGCTGGACGCCGTCCTCGTCCCCGCGCACAGCGTCTCGCCGCCCGGCGTGCTGACCGAACGCCGCCCCCTGGCCGACCCGGACGCGGTCCGCGCCCGCGCCGCCGCCACCTTCGACCGCTACGTCGAGGCGATCCCCGCCGCCGTGACCGTGCCCTCCTCCTTCGGCTGGCGCGTCAGCGGCGACGGCGCACGCGACTACTCCTGGTGCAACACGACCATGTTCCCCTTCACCCCCGTCCAGGCCCTGCGCCGGCTCGACGAACTGGGCCGCGACGGCCTGCTGTGGGGACCCGGCCAGGTGATCGAGGCGGCCGACGGCAAGGCCGCCCTGACCGACGGACCCGTCGCACCCGCCGCCTACGACTTCGACCGGCTCTACGCCGAGGTGACCCTCGACCCGGCCACCCCGGTGCCCCCCTTCGACGCCGCCGCCGACCGCCACGGCCGCCAGAGCCGCAGCGGCGAACACCTGCTGCGCGAACTCCTGGACCGCCTGGTGGCCACCGACTACTGGTACCGGGCCCTGGACGACGGCGCCGGACGCCACGTCATCTCCCTGTACGAGGACCACGGCACCCAGACCGCCTTCCTCCTCGACCCGGTCGCCGACCGGGTGACCCGGCTCGGCGAAGGCCCGGCCCGCGCCCACCTGGCCGGCGGCGAGGGCTGGACCGAGATCGCGGCGAGCACCCTCGAGGCCCTCCTCGACGCCGACCTGCTGTTCGGCAGCTCCTTCGGCCTGTGGGCCAGCGACGGCGTCCTGCTCTCCGCGGTCTTCCACCACCCGTCCTTCTACACACGCCACATGGACCGCCGACTGCGAGAGGCGAGCACCCCGTGAACACCCCCGCCGTCATCACCTACGACAGCGCCTGCCTGCGCGGCAACCCGCTGGGCGACCCCCACCGCCGCCGCATCGAGGTGCACCTGCCGCCCGGATACGACGGCGTGCGCCGCTACCCGGTCATCTACTGGCTGCCGGGATTCGGCGCCCACCCCGGCCTCGGCAACCGGGCCCTGGCCTTCGGCACATCCGTCGCCGACCGCCTGCACCAGGCGATGACCGACGGCCGGGTACCGCCCGCCCTGCTCGTCGTGCCCGACTGCACCACCGCCTACGGCGGCTCGCAGTACCTCGACTCCGCCGCCTCGGGCCGCTACGCCGGCCACCTCGCCGAGATCGTCGCCGAAGTGGACCGCCGCTTCGCGACCCGGGCCCAGCCCGCCTGGCGCGCCATCGGCGGCAAATCCAGCGGCGGCTACGGCGCCCTCGTCGCCGGCATGACCTCCCCGCTGTTCGGAGCGGTCATCGCCTGCTCGCCCGACGCCGGCTTCGAACACAGCTATCTGCCGCTGCTCCCCGCCACCCTCGACACCATCCGGGCGGCCGGCGGCGTCGACGCCCTGCTGGCCCGCCGCGACAGCGGCCCGCACGACGGACCCTTCATGGTCGCGATGAGCATCATCGCCATGGGCATGTGCTACGCCGACCGGCCCGGCACCACCCCGCAGGACGCCCTGCCCTGCGACCCCGTGACCGGCGTGTTCCGCGACCGGGTGTGGCAGCGCTGGCTCACCCACGACCCCGTCCGCATGCTGCCCGCCCACACCGCCCCGCTCACCGCCCTGGGCCTGCTCCACCTCGGCGTCGGCGAACGCGACGAATACGGCATGCACTGGGGAGCCCGCGCCCTGCACGCCGCCCTCGACACCCACCACGTCCCCCACGTCTACGAGGAGCACACGGGCGGACACCACGGCATCGAGCACGTCTTCACCGACGCCCTCGCCCACCTGTGGCAGACCTGGCGGCACGGGCAGGAACCGGAGAGCGACACGTGTGCGGCATAGCGGGCTTCATCAGCCTGGACGGACGGCGCGACCCCGCGTGGCTGGACGCGCTCGGCCGGACCATGACCGACGCCATGGCCCACCGCGGCGAGGCCGCCTGCGCCCCCTACGTCTCCGCGTGCGGCACCGTCATGCTGTGCGCGACCCGCCTGGCGGTCCGCGACCGCACCGAGGCGGGCGACCAGCCGATGACCGACCCCACCGGCCGCATCACGCTGGTCCACAACGGCGAGGTCTACGGCTCCCGTTCACCCGCACCACCCCTGTGGGAGCGCCGCACCACCTGCGACACCGAGTTCGTCCTCCAGCAGATCTGCCGCCAGGACGACCCCGGGAACGCACTGCGCCCGCTGGACGGCATGTTCGCCCTCGCCTGGCACGACACCACCACCGGCCGCGTCGTCCTGGCCCGCGACCACTTCGGCGTCAAACCCCTCTTCTACACCGTCACCGAAGGCGCCCTGCTGTTCGCCTCCGAACAGGGCGTCCTGCTGCGCACCGGCCTGGTGAGCCCCGAAGTGGACCCCGAGGAATTCCTCCTGCGCTCCTGGATCCGGATGGACGCCGCCGACGACCACACCTGGCTGCGCGGCATCCGCTCCCTGCAGCCCGCCGAATACCTCCTCCTGGACCGCCCGCACACCAGCACCCACCGCTACTGGAAACCCGCCGCGGTCGACGACCCGATCCAGCCCGAGGAGATCAGGGCCGCCTTCGACCGGGCCGTCCACCAACGGTCCGTGTCCGACGTCCCGCGCGCCGCCGTCCTCAGCGGCGGCGTCGACAGCACCGCCATCGCCGCCGCCCTGACCCGCACCGGAGTACCCCTGGACGGATACGTCCTGCGCTACCAGGACGGCATCGGCGGCTCCGGCGACGACGTCTCCTACGCCACCGAGGTCGCCGCCCGTCTCGGCATCCCGCTGACCGTCTGCGACCTGGACCGCGACAGCGCCGCCGCCCTGGTGCCCGTCCTGCCCACCCGGCTGATGCGGCCCCTGCTGCACGGCGCCGAACTGGCGATGCACCACCTCTACCGCACCATCGCCGACGACAAGAACACCGTCGTCTACTCCGGACACGGAGCCGACGAACTCTGGGGATACCAGGACGGCCGCTACTTCCCCGTCGTCGACCCCTACGCCCCCACCTACATCCACGGACGCCACTACCTCACCCACTGCCTGCACGCCGACGAACGGCCCGTCTGGGCCCGCCTCATCAGCTGGATGGCCCACGAACTCGACGTCGACATGACCACGGTGACCGACCGGGTGTGGGAACGCACCCTGGACGAGTACCGGGCGCTGAAGACCGCCTCCCCCCTCAAACGCGGCCGGCACCACCTGATGCGCCGCTTCCTCGTCTACGTCAACGACATGGTCGACGCCACCTCGGCCACCTTCACCCTGGAGGACCGGCCCGTCTTCCAGGACGTCGCCCTGACCGAACTGGCCTTCCGCTGCCCCGAACACCTCAAGGACACCAACCAGCCCGGCACCCACAAAGGCCTCCTCAAAGCAGCACTCGCCGACCTGCTGCCCGACTCGGTGCGCGCCCGCCGCAAACAGGGCTTCCCCAGCCCCGCCGACCCCGGATACACCCGACGCCTGACCGAACTCGCCGACGGCCTCGGCACCCCCTTCGGCCTGCCCGCACCCCCCGCCGCCCTGCGCGCCGAACTCGGCGTCGGCGAATGGATGTTCCTGGCATCGGCCTCCGCCTGGACCGACCACCTCAACGAGCTCACAACCCACCCGAGGAGTCACGGTGAGCCACTCCGTCCCCCGATGGCGCCCGCAGGCCCTGCACCACGCGGCCGACCTTGACCCCGTCCCCCCGGTGCTGGACGAGACCAGCGCCCAGCCCTGGTGCACCTTCGTGCTCTGGCAGCCCGCCGAACTGCCCCGGGGCTGCGACACCCGCACCGGCACCCTGCGCCGCGAGGCACCCCCCGGCCGCGTCGACGCCGCCGGCCGCACCCCCTGGAGCGACGCCAACCCCTCGGGCTACCGCACCGAGATCTCCGGCGGCGGACGCAGGCTGCGCCTCAAACAGTTCCTCTACGACTGGGCCTTCCCCGCCGCCGACCACCCCTGCCTGTGGGGCAGCGAGACCCGCCCCCACGAGATCGGCGAGGACCGCGTGGTCTGGCTCGGCACCGACTACCTCGGCCACCGGGCCGGCAGCGCCCGCATGGCCCGTACCACCGTCGAACTCTCCGTACTCGAAGGCGAGTTCACCGACGAGGAGATCATCGCCCTGTACGCCGCCCTGCGCCCGGCCGTACCCGAGGCGCTGCCCCGGATCCTGGCCACCCCGTTCTCCGAACTCAGCTACTGGGCCCGCCACCGGGCCGACACGGTCGCCGTGCCCACCGGCGTCTTCGCCTTCCAGCGCCGCGGCCGCACCCACGAGGGCCACTGGACCCCCTCGGCCGACCTCACCGCCTTCCTCGGCAAACAGGGAATCCCGCTCACCGCCGGCCCCTTCCACGCCGACAGCGCCGCCACCTACGGCGACGGCACCACCGTCCGCGAACTCGACGTCGTCTACGCCACCCCGGCCGGCGGCGAACTGCGCCTGACCGCCCAGCGCACCGGCGGCGGACGCCTTCGGTTCCCGCCGCAAAGGGACAAGCACCCCGCCACCGCCGAGACCCGCGACCTCGGCGGCCGCCCGGTCCATCTCGGCTACCTCAGCGCTGAGTTCGGAGCCTGCGACGCCTGGTGGCAGCACCCCGACGGCTACGACCTCAGACTCCTGTCCAGCGCCGGCACCGGCCTGGGACGCGACACGTTCTTCACCCTGCTCACCGCCATCGACACCGGACTGCGCCTGGCCGGCAACGCGGAGGTGCTGGGGTGACCACCACGGAACGCACCCTCGGCCCCGCCACCACCGGCCCCGTCGCCACCGGTCCCGCGGTCACCGGCCTGCCGGATGCCGGCGGGACGGCGCGACGGCCCGTCCTGGACCCCGCCACCGGCCGCGTCCTCACCCATGTGCCCGACACCGACGGGCCCGGCGTCGCCGACGCCGTGGCCCGCGCCGACACCGCGTTCCGCACCGTGTGGGCCGACACCTCCGCCGCCCGCCGCTCCCAACTGCTGCGCGAACTCGGCGGCCTGCTGCGCGAGGACCGCGACCACCTCGCGGCGCTGGAACGCGGCAACGCGGGCAAGCCCACCGCCCGTGCCGCCGCCGAGGTGGACTTCGCCGCCGACGTCGTCGACTGGTTCGCCGCCGCCGCCCGCTACCCGGTGGGGGAGACCCACCCGGCCGGCCCCGGCATGCGCACCTACACCGACCGGGTCCCGGTGGGGGTGTGCGCGGCGATCTGCCCGAACAACTACCCGCTCCTGCTGGCCGTCTGGAAGATCGCCGCGGCGCTCGCGTACGGCAACACGGTCGTCGTCAAACCGGCACCCGAGACACCGCTGTCCGTGCGCCGCCTGGCCGACAACGCCGCCCACGTGCTTCCCCCCGGTGTGCTCACCGCCGTCCACGGCGGGGCCCGGACCGGCCGGCTGCTGTGCGAGCACGCTGACGTCGCCATGGTCTCCTTCACCGGTTCGACGGCGGCGGGCCGCGAGGTCGCCCGGCGCTGCGCGGACGGCCTCAAGCCCGTCTCGCTGGAACTGGGCGGCAAGAGCCCCGTCGTGGTCTTCCGCGACGCCGACCTGGACGCGGCCGCGCGGGCGGTCGTCGCCGGCTTCACCGGCAACACCGGCCAGATGTGCGTGGCCGGGACCCGCCTGATCGTGGACCGGGCCGTGCACGAGGAGTTCGTCGCCCGCGTCGCCGAACTCGCCGGCGCCCTGTGCGTCGGCCGGCCCGAGGACCCCCGCACCGATCTCGGCCCGCTGATCAGCCGGGCGGCCGCCGACCGCGCGGACCGGGCGGTGAAGGAGGCGGCGGAACGCGGCGCGCGGGTGATCCTCCCGCCCGGCCGCCGCGAGGTCCGAAGCGACCTCGACGGCGGGTTCTACGTCCACCCGGTCATCGTGGACGGCGCCCCCTTCGACACCCGCGCCTGGCGCGAGGAGCTCTTCGCCCCGGTGCTGTCCGTCGCCGCGTTCGACACCGACGCCCAGGCCCTGGACCTCGCCCACGACACCGCCTACGGCCTGTCGGCGTCGGTCTGGACCTCCGACACCGACCGCGCCGAACGGTTCACCCGCGCCCTGCGCGCCGGCATGGTATGGGTCAACACCTGGGGCGACACCCAGGAGACGGTCAGCGTCTCGGGCATGGGCCAGTCCGGGTACGGCCGCGAACTGGGCATCCACGCCGTGGAGGGCTACACCCGGCCCCGCGCCGTCTGGGTGGCCCACCGGACCGGGCGGTAGCCACGATGCCCCCACCCCCCGCCCAACACCCCCCGACGGCAAGGCCCTTGACCGGGCCCTCCGTCACCCCACCGCACCCGACCGCGCAGACCTCCACCGCGCAGCCGCCTGCCGCACAGACCCCGACCGCGCAGACCTCCGCCCTGCAGCCGCCTGCCGCGCAGACCCCGACCGCGCAGACCTCCGCCCTGCAGCCGCCTGCCGCGCAGACCCCGACCGCGCAGACCTCCGCCCCGCAGCCGCCTGCCGCACAGACCCCGAGCCGGCGGCCCGCCGCCCCGCGCTCCTCGACCCTGCGGCCCTCGATCCCGCGGCCCGCCGCCACCCCGTACCTCGCCCAACACCCCACATCCGCGCGGCCCTTGGCCCGGCCCTCCGCCACCCCGCAGCCCGCCTCCGCCCAACCCGCCTGTGCGCGGCTCGACTTCCGCAGTGACACCCGTACCGTGCCGGACGCGCGGATGCGCGCGGCGATGGCCCGAGCCCAGGTCGGTGACGACGTGTACGGCGACGACCCCACCGTCGCCCTGCTCGAACGGCGTACGGCCGAACTGCTGGGCACCGAGGCCGCCTTGTTCCTCCCGACCGGCACGATGGCGAACCTGCTCGCCCCGCTCGCCGCGTTCGGCCCCGGATCTCCGCCGCCGCGTCTGATCGCCGGCGCCGGCACCCACATGGCGTTCCTCGAGTCACCGGGGCTGCGCCGCTTCGGCGGCATCGAGGTGACGCCGGTGGACCAGCGCCCCGACGGCCTGCCCGATCTCGACGCCCTGGCCGCGCTGCTGTCCGCCCCGGCGGACCGGCCGACCGTGGTCTGTGTGGAGAACACGAGCATGATGCACGCGGGCAACGCCCTGGACGCCGCGGCGATGCGCTCGGTGGCCGCGTCGGCCCACCGCCACGGCGCGCACTTCCACCTCGACGGGGCCCGCCTCGCCAACGCGGCCGTGGCCCTGGACGTCCCGCCCGCCCAGCTCGCCGGACCCGCGGACAGCATCGCCTTCTCCCTCTCCAAAGGGCTCGGCGCGCCGGTCGGCGCTCTGCTGTGCGGGACGTCCGCGTACATCGCCTACGCCCGCGAGCTGAGGGGATGGCTGGGCGGCTCCCTGCACCAGGCGGGCGTGGCCGCCGCGCCCGCGCTGATCGCGCTTCGCCGCCTGCCCGACCTGGCCGCCGACCACCGCAGGGCCGCCGCGCTCGCCGACGGCCTCGCCGCCCTGCCCGGCGTCACGGTCATGCGCCCGCCCCGGCCCACCAACATGGTCATGGCGCGCCTGGCCGGGCTGAGCGCGCAGGAGTGCGCCGCGCGCCTGGCCGGCCACGGCGTGCGCGTCCTGCCGCTGCCCAACCATCATGTGCGCTTCGTGACGCACCGCGCACACGACATGATCGGTGTGCGCGAGGCCGTCGGCGCCGTGGCGGCCGTGGCCGCCACGGCGCCGGGGCCGGCCGGCGACCGACGGAGAACTCCCGTACGGGGAGCTCTTCCTGACACCCTGGAGGAAGACATGACGGACGTGCCACCGCGTGGACCGCAGGAGCGGCTGCGCGACACCCGCGCGAGGCTGGAGAACGACGTCGACCTGTGGGTCGCGACAGCGGGCGCCTCCGGCGGCGTCCACCTCGTCCCGCTCTCCTACCTCTGGGACGGGACCGCGTTCCTCGTCTCGACACCGCGGACCTCGGTCACCGGCCGCAACCTGCTGGCCGACGCCCAGGTGCGCCTGGGTGTCGGCCCGACCCGCGACGTCGTGATCGTCGACGGCGTCGCGGAGCCGGTGGACAGCGCCGACCTCGGCGACAAGACGTGCGAGGCGTTCGCGGCCAAGACCGGCTTCGACCCGCGCAAGGAGACCGACGCGCCCTACCAGTACTTCCGGATCCGGCCGCGCCGCGTCCAGGCCTGGCGGGAGGCGAACGAGCTGGCGGGACGCACCCTCATGCGCGACGGCGCCTGGCTCGACTGACCACCCGGGAACCCGGCCCCTCGCCGCCGCCGCCACTGCCACTGCCACTGCCGCCGTTGTCGTTGTCGTGGCCGTCGGCCGGTCTGCCGTGCGAGCGGCCGGCGGCGCGAGGTCCAGTCGTTCTTGACCGGCGCTGAAGAGCGCTTTGACAGGCTGCGACAGGCAAGGCATCTGTCAATTCTGGAGGGGCGAATATGGGAGCCATCGAGGTTCCGGTCCTGATCGTCGGCGGCGGCGGATGCGGCCTGTCCGCCTCCGTGTTCCTGTCCGACCAGGGCGTCGATCATCTGCTGGTGGAACGGCACCCGGACACATCGAGGATTCCGAAGGCGCACTATCTCAACCAGCGCACGATGGAGATCTTCCGCCGGCACGGCATCGCCGACGACGTGTTCGCCGAGGCGGCGCCGCTGGAACTGTTCGGCAAGGTGCGCTGGCAGACCACGCTCGCGGGCGACGGGCCGATGGACCGCCGCCTGATCCATGAGATGGATGCCTTCGGCGGCGGCACACTGCGCGAGAGCTACGCGAAGGTCGGGCCCGTCCTGCCCGCCAAGCTGCCGCAGATGTGGCTGGAGCCGATCCTGCGCCGCCACGCGGAACAGCGCGGCCCCGGCCGCGTCCTGTTCCACCACGAGGTGACCGCCTTCTCCGACGAGGGCGACCACGTCCTGGCCGAGATCCGCGACACCGAGACCGGTGAGACCACCACCGTCAAGGCGCAGTACCTCATCGGCGCCGACGGCGGCCGCATGGTCGGACCCGCGGTCGGCATCCGCATGGAGGGACCGCCCTCCCTGGTCAACACCACCACCGCGTACTTCTCCGCAGATCTGTCCCCGTGGTGGGAGGAAGGCACGCTCATCACGCACTTCCTCAGCCCCGAGGACCCCGACCTGTCCAGCAACCTCATCGAGATGGGACCGAGCTGGGGCAAGGCCTGCGAGCAGTGGGGCCTGCACTTCGCCCCCGGCCCGCCCGGCCGCTGGGACACCGAGACGGTCATACCCCGCATCCGTGAACTCCTGGGCCTGCCGGACCTGGAGGTGACCGTGCACAAGGTCACGGACTGGATCGTGCACGCGCACCTCGCCGACCGCTACCGGGTCGGCCGGGTACTGATCGCCGGTGACGCCGCGCACCGCCAGCCGCCCGCCGTCGGACTCGGCCTCAACACCGGCATCCAGGACGTCCACAACCTCGCGTGGAAGCTCGCCGCGGTGCTCAGCGGCCGCGCCCCCGACAGCCTGATCGACACCTACGAGGCCGAACGCCGGCCCGTGGGCCGGGAGAACGTCGACTGGGCGACCTCCGCCGCCGTCCACCACCAGGCCCTCATGGACGCCATCGGGCTGGGCCACAACGTCCCCGCCGGGCGCCGCGGACAGCGGCTGGCGGCCTACTTCGACCCGTCCCCGCTCGGCGACACCGTGCGCACCCGCGCCCTGGAGATGTTCCACACCCACCGCGGCGGATGCCAGTCGCTCGACATGGAGGTCGGCTTCGCCTACGAACAGGGCGCGATCGTCCCCGACGGCAGCGAGCCGCCGGCGCGCGTGCCCATGCGCGACGAGCACCGGCCCACGTCCCGCCCCGGACACCGGCTGCCGCACGCCTGGATCACCCGGGACGGCGAACGCCTGTCCACCCTCGACCTCACCACCCCGACCGCCTTCACCCTGATCACCGGCCCGCAGGGCACACCGTGGTGCGAGGCGGCCGAGAAGGCGGCGCAGAAGTTCTCCGTCCCCATCAGCACGGTTCGCATCGGCACCGGCGCCGAGTTCGCCGACGTGGACGGCGGATGGGAGGCCGTCCGGCAGATCACCGACGCCGGCGCGCTCCTGGTACGCCCCGACCAGCACGTCGCCTGGCGTGCCACGGGCACCGGCGAGGACCCCGAGCAGATCCTCACCGAGGTCTTCGCCGCCCTCCTGGACCGCTGAACGCGCCAGGAAAGCGCGCCAGGAACGGACACGCCAGGAACAACGCGCCGGGGAACACGAAAAGAAGAAGGGGGCCGTGCCCGATCACCGGGCACGGCCCCCTTCTCGCGTCCCCCGGCACACCCCGCTGCGGGCGGACGTGCGCTGCGGACCGGCTTCCTCAGACTCCGGCCGCGACGGACCGGGCGGCCGCGTCCGACTTCAGCCAGGCCAGGACCTGGTCGGCGGCCTTGCGCGCGGTGGCCATGCACACCCCGGCGCCCACCCCCTCGTACAGCGCCCCGCACACCGCGAGTCCGGGCTGGGCCGCCACCGCCTCACGGATGCGCCGCACCCGCTCCAGGTGACCGACGGTGTACTGCGGCAGGGCGTCGGGCCAGCGGCTCACCCGGCTCGCCACCGGGACACCGCTCACCCCGGTGGCCTCGGCGAGTTCGGCCGTCGCCAGCGCGACGAGATCGGCGTCGTCGCGCAGCAGCAGGTGCTCCTCGCCGAAACGCCCGAGCGAGCAGCGCACGATCTCCACCTCGCCCGCCAGGTGCGGCCACTTCACGGTGGTGAACGTGACCTCCTTGACGGCCTTCTTCTCCACCGCGGGCACCCGGTAGGCGGCGTATCCGCGGCCCGAGAGCCCGCCGGGGAACGCCGCGCGCGGGTAGGCGAGCGTGACCATCGCGACGCTCGCGTAGGGGACTTCGGCCAGTTCCGAGACGGCCGGGGCCATCCCGGAGACCCCGGAGAGCAGGCTGCTCGCCGGGCCGGCCGGGACGGCGACGACGACGGCGTCCGCGTCGATGTGTTCCCTCGCGCCGCCCGTGCCCACCGTCAGCCGCCAGCCGTCCGCGGTACGGGTGAGCTCGCGGACACCGGCTCCGGTGCGCACGGACGCGTCGGGTGCGGCGGCCAGCACCTCCCGCACGAGCGCGGGGGGCAGCGAACCGAACCCGCCGTCCAGGGTCGCCACGCTCACCGGCGGCGGCTTCTCGCCCGGCGCGAGCTGCGGCGTCAGCGAGCCCGCCGCGTCCGCGAGCGAGACGTGCGCGCGGGAGGCCTTGGCCAGCGGGGTCAGCGTGGCCTCGAAGGACAGGTCCTCGGCGCGGCCGGAGAACACCCCGGCGAGGAACGGGTCGACGAGACGGTCCACGACCTCCTGGCCGAGCCGTCCCGCGACATGGGCCGCGACCGAGACGTCGCCGTCCCGCTCGGACGGCGCGAGCACCAGGTCCTGGCGGGCCCGGTCGAGTCCCGCCGCGGACAGTACCCCGGAACGGGCGAGGCCGTCCATGTCGCAGGGCACGCCCATGAACTGACGGTCCGGCTGCTGCCGGATGCCGCCCCTGGTCCAGATCGCCGACGCGGTGACGCCCGCCGACATGATCCGCTCGCCGAGCCCGGTCTCCTTGACCAGCCCGGTGGTCTTGCGTCGGTTGGCGTACAGCGATTCGGCGCCCTCGTCGACCGCGACCCCCGCCACCTCGGAGACCGACAGCTTCCCGCCGATCCGTGACGATCCCTCCAGGACCGTCATCCGGACCGGCTCGTTGCGCAGATAGAACGCCGCCGCCAGTCCCGCGATACCACCCCCGATGATGACCACATGGGGCTTTCCACTCGCCTGATCCCGTTCGGTGCCAGCCATTCCACCAGATCCTTCATGGTTAGTGTCGTAGAGGCCGTCCCGGCGCCGGCGCCCGGCGTCGGGGCAGGTCTTGGCAGTCTGGCCGGGGGCCTTGGACCCCCGGTCGAGAGCTCCTAGGGCTAGGGCCGGTCTTCGGTGGTGAACCAGCGGTCGAGGGCCTGGGTGAGGTCGTCGGTGGTGCCGGGGGAGGTCCAGGCGACGTAGCCGTCGGGGCGGATGAGGACCGCGTCCAGGCCGGGGTCGGGGCCGGTGGTCCAGGTGGCGGTGACGGCGTCGACCCGGTCGGGGAGTTGGTGTGCGGGCAGCCCTGCCGCCGGACTGCTGGTGTCGGTGGTGATGAGCAGGCCGTGGGCGGTGTGCAGGAGGTCGGCGACGCGGGTGCGGGTGCCGTCGGGCAGGGTGAGTTCACGCGACGGTGGCATGCGCCGGCCGAGCACCGGATGGTCGCCCTTGGCGAGGTCGTAGCGGATGCCGAGGTTGCTCAGCATTCCGGCCAGGTGGCCGGCGGCGTCCCGGTGGGCGACCAGCTCGCCCATGACCTCACGGACCGGGTCCATGTCCTCGCCGGTGAGCCGCAGCTCGATCGCCGCCCGCGCGTTGCGCGCCAACTGCTCGCCGACGGGGTGGCGTTCACCGTGGTAGGTGTCGAGCAGGCCCTCGGGGGCCCGGCCCCTGACCGCCGCCGCCAGCTTCCAGCCGAGGTTCACCGCGTCCTGCACGCCCACGCTCAGCCCCTGCGCCATGGCCGGAGGCTGCACGTGCGCGGCGTCGCCCGCCAGGAACACCCGGCCGCGCCGGTACTGAGCGGCGGCCCGTGAGGCGTCGGTGAAGCAGCTGATCCAGCGGCACCGCCCGTGGTGGATGTCCTCGCCGGTCAGCCGCTCCCAGGCGTCGGCGAGGTCGTCGTAGGTCAGGGAGGCGCGGTCGCGCGGCGGTGTGCCGGCCTCGTGGACGACGACCCGGGTCACCCCGTTCTCCAGGTCCATCGCCATGACCATGCTGCCGCCCGGCAGGTTCTCGCCGATACGGCGCTTGCGGGTGTCGATCCCGGTGACGTCGGCCGTCAGGAAGCCGCGCCGGCCCTCGGACCCGGGAAAGCCGATCCCGGCCAGCTTGCGCACGAAGCTGCGCCCGCCGTCGCAGCCGACCAGATAGGCGGCGCTCTCCTCGCCGGGTCCGTCCGGGCCCTCGAAGGAGACCACGACGCCCTCGGGGCTCTCGCGGAAGCCGGTCACCTCGACTCCGCGCAGGACGGGCACGCCGAGCTCGTCCACCCAGTCCTCCAGCATCCGCTCGGTGCGGAACTGGGAGATCCCCCGGTGCCCGTAGTGGTCCTCCGCCAGCAGGCCCAGATCGATCGGCACCCCGCCGAAGTGGCTGTCGGCGGGCTCGGTCGCGCCGAGCCGGCCGAGCAGGCCCCGCTGGTCGAAGCACTCGGCGGTGCGCTTGGTGAAGCTCGCGCCGCGCGACTCCCGCGCCGGGGCGGCGAGCCGTTCGTGGACGACGACGTCGACGCCGCCGAGCTTGAGTTCGCCCGCCAGCATCAGCCCGACCGGGCCCGCGCCGACGACGATCACATCCCTGGTCATCTGTGTGTGCTCCTCAGCGGTCGATGCCGCAGGCGGTGACCCGCCCGCGGGCCGGGGGCCTGGGGTTGGTGAACCAGCGATCCAGGGCCTGGGTGAGGTCGTCGGTGGTGCCGGGGGAGGTCCAGGCGACGTAGCCGTCGGGGCGGACGAGGACCGCGTCCAGGCCGGGGTCGGGGCCGGTGGTCCAGGTGGCGGTGACGACGTCGAGCCGGTCGGGGAGCCGGCCCGGCAGATGCTGCGCCGCCGCACCGCTGTCGGTGGTGATGAGCAGGCCGTGGGCGGTGTGCAGGAGGTCGGCGACGCGGGTGCGGGTGCCGTCGGGCAGGGTGAGTTCACGCGACGGTGGCATGCGGCGGCCGAGCAGGGGATGGTCGCCCTTGGCGAGGTCGTAGCGGATGCCGAGACCGCTGACGATCCCGGCGGCCTGCTCGGCGGCTCCCTTGTGGGCCAGCAGTTCGCCCATGACCTCACGGACCGGGTCCAGGGCGTCCTCACCGAGGTAGATCTTCGACGCCGCCCGGGCGTTGCGGATCAACTCGCCTCCGACGGGGTGGCGTTCGGCGTGGTAGGTGTCGAGCAGGCCCTCGGGGGCCCGGCCCCTGACCGTCGCCGCCAGCTTCCAGCCGAGGTTGGCCGCGTCCTGCAGTCCGGCGCTGAGCCCCCACGCGGCCAGCGGCGGGATCTCGTGCGCGGCGTCGCCCGCCAGCAGCACCCGGCCGCGCCGGTACTCCTCGGCCAGCGCGGCGGAGTTCCCGCACGCCCACAGCCACTGGGGCTCGGCGTCGTCGATCGACTCGCCGGTCAGCCGCCGCCACGCGCCGGCGACCTCGGCGAAGGTCAGCGCTCCCGGGTCCGGGCGGGCGGGCAGTGCCGGGTCGTGGATGACGATGCGGCAGCGGCCCTCGCCCAGCGGGGTGCACACCACCATGCTGCCGCCCGCCAGACGCTCGCCGATGGGCCGGGGACGCGGGACGGCACCGGTGATCTCCGCGGTGTACATGCCCCGGGTGGCCTCCCAGCCGGTGGCCGGGATCCGGGCCAGCGCACGGACGGTGCTGCCCGCGCCGTCGCAGCCGACCACGTACGCGGCGCTCTCCTCGCCCGGTCCGCCGGGGCCCTCGGAGCACACCACCACGCCCTCGGGGCTCTCGCGCAGCCCGGTGACCTCGCGGCCGCGGTGCACCGGGACGCCGAGCTCCTCCAGCCGGCCGCCCAGCGCCTCCTCGGTCCTGGCCTGCGAGAGGCCCAGCACTCCGCTGTGGTCCTCGTCGAGCATGCCCAGGTCGAAGCGGACCCCGCCGAAGTGCCCCATCGGGCCCCACCGGAACGCGCCGAGGCGGGGGAGCAGCCCGCGCTGGTCCAGCGACTCGGCGGCCCGCCGGTTGAAGCCGAGGGCACGGGACTCCCCGCTCGGGGCGGGCAGCCTGTCGTAGACACTCACGTCCACTCCGCCCAGGCGGAGTTCTACGGCCAGCATCAGGCCGACAGGACCCGCACCGACCACTATCACGTCAGTTGTATTCATTATTTGAGGCCTCTGCACTGTGGCAATGGTTGGCCATCGTGAAGCTACCCAGCGCAATGTCCGACCGCAATGAACTGAAATTCACCGGCACCGGTTCGGTGTTCGACTGCGGAATCGGCGTGCTTGAACACGGCAGTGAACACTTTGGACACGGAGTCCGTGCGACAGCAATATCGGAGATGCCTTCGCGTTCCGCTTCTCACTACGGTGCGTGCCGCGCGTCATTCAGATTCTCGAAGACATGCCGCCCGGCCTCCCGGACACCGCGCGGCACACCGTCGCCGGCGCGGACAGGCGGAACCCCCGAGAAAGGAGCAGGACGTGACGGTCGAGAAGATCGCGCTCATCACGGGTGCCAACAAGGGCATCGGATACGCCACCGCGCGACAGCTCGGTGAGCAGGGCGTCGTCGTCATCGTCGGTGCGCGGGACGAGGTGCTCGGCAAGCAGGCCGCCGACGCGCTGGCCGCCGACGGCATCACCGCGACAGCGCTGCGCATCGACGTGCGGGACCCGGACAGCGTGGCCGAGGCCGCCCGCACGATCGAACGCCGGTACGGACGCCTGGACATCCTGGTCAACAACGCCGGCGTCGCGGGCGCCTTCACCGGCACGCCCGGCGAGGCGAGGGCGGCCGACCTGCGGGAGGTCTACGAGACCAACGTCTTCGGCGTGGTCACCGTGACCCACGCGATGCTGCCGCTGCTGCGCCGCTCCCCGGCCGGACGCGTCGTCAACCTCTCCAGCCACGTGGGGTCGCTGACCCTGCAGGCGGATCCGGGCTCCCCGCTGGCGGGCGTCAACATGATCGCCTACCAGTCCTCGAAGACCGCGCTGAACGCGCTCACCCTCGCGTACGCGAAAGAGCTGCGGGACACCCCCGTCAAGGTCAACGCGGCCCTGCCCGGAGTGGTGGCCACCGACATCAACCACCACCGCGGCCGGCGGACCCCCGCCGAAGGGGCCGCGATCGTGGTCCGGCTCGCCCTGCTGGACGAGACCGGCCCGTCGGGCGCCTGCCTGGCGGACGACGGACCCCTGCCGTGGTGACACGGAACGCCCGGGCGACGACCCCGGCCCCGGTCCCGGCCACGACCTCGGCCACGGGCGGAGCCACGACGCTGGCACCGGCTGCGGGCCCGGCCCCGGCCCCGACCCCGGTCCCGGTCCCGGTCCCGGTTCCGGCCACGACCTCGGCCACGGGCGGAGCCACGACGCTGGCCCCGGCTGCGGGCCCGGTCACGGCCTCGGCCACGGCCTCGACCTCGGCCACGGCCTCGGCCACGGCCTCGACCCTGGTCAGGGCCTCAACCCCGGGAGCGACCCCGGCCCCGACAATCACGGGCGCGGCCACGCACCCGCACTGGGCTACGGCCCCGGTCCCGCCCCTGGCCCCGGGAGCGACCCCGGCCACAACCTCGGCCATGGGCGCGGCCGCGGCCACGGGCGCGACCACGACCCCGGCCCCGGCTGCGACCCCGGCCCCGCCCGTCACGGGCGCGGCCACGCACTCGTACCGGGTGACGGTCCCGCGCCCGGGCTCGCGTGCGGGCCGGGCCGGTCACGTGCTGCCGTTCGCGGCGGCGGTCCGCGCCGTCACCGAGGAGCCGGTACCCGCTCTTCCCGCCGCGCCGGGGAGGGACGGCGGGGCCGGCCGGAACCACGGCGCCGGCTCCCGCGGCACGCCGGCGCGGGCGTGGGCGAGTTCGGTCCCCGCGGCCTGATCCCCCGGGGATCAACGGCCGTTCGCGGCCATCACAACGGATCACCGAAGCCGGGCCGAAAAGCCCCGGCGCGGCACACGACACGGAGGCAGGCAGTGGCGGTTGAAGGAACGATCCTGGTGCTGGGCGGTACCGGCCGGCAGGGCGGGGCGGTGGCCCGCGAACTGCTGCGGCGCGGACACACCGTGCACGCCCTGGTCCGCGACCCGGGCAAGGAACAGGCACGGGAGCTCGAGGAGGCGGGCGCGGTCCTCGTACGCGGCGACCTGGACGACGAGGCGTCGCTGCTCGCGGCGATGCAGGGCGTCCACGGGGTGTTCAGCGTCCAGACCTTCCGCGGCCCCGGCGGCGTCGAGGCCGAGGAGCGCCAGGGCAGGGCGGTGGCCGACGCCGCCGTCCGGGCCGGGGTGCGGCACTTCGTCTACAGCTCGGTCGGCGGCGCCGACCGCGACACCCGCGTCCCGCACTTCGAGAGCAAGCTGAGGATCGAGCGGCACCTGTCCACGCTCGACCTGCCGGTGACCGTGCTGCGGCCGGTCATGTTCCACGACATCCTCCTGGACATCGCCCCCCGCCCGGTGGACGACGGACTCGTCCTGGGCCTGTGGCTGGACCCGGGGACCGCGGTGCAGCTCATCGCGACCAGCGACATCGGCGTGTTCGCCGCGGACGCCTTCGAGAACCCGGACGCCTGGCTCGGCCGGACCGTCGAGATCGCCGGAGACGTCCTGACCGGACCGCAGATGGCCGCCGCGTTCGAGGCCGCGTCCGGCGTCCCGACCCGCTTCCGGCAGCTGCCCATCGAGCCGCTGCGCGCGGCCCGCCCCGACCTGGCCAACATGTTCGACTGGTTCGAGCGCGACGGCTACCACGCCGACCTGCCCGAACTGCGCCGGGGCAGGCCCGGCCTGGTCTCCCTGGAGACCTGGCTGAGCGACAACTGGACCGCACCGCTGGCCACATCACCGCGCTGACCGCGCTGGCCACATCACCGCGCCGGCCACATCACCACGCCGGTCGCCGGGACCGGGGCCGGGGAGCTCAGAGGAAGATCGGATCCCGGGTACGGGTCCGCTTGAGCTCGAAGAAGCCCTCGGTCCCGGCCACGGCGAGCACCCCGTCCCAGAGCTTCACCGCGGCCTCGCCGCGTGGGGCCGGTGTCACCACCGGGCCGAAGAACGCCACGTCGTTCACCGCGACGACCGGGGTGCCCACGTCGGTGCCGACGCGGCCGATGCCGTCGCGGTGCGAGGCGCGCACCGCGCCGTCGAACTCCTCGGACCCGGCCGCGTCGGCCAGGCCCGCGTCGAGGCCCGCGGCGGCCAGCGCCGCCGCGTAGGTGGACCGCTCCTTGGGCGCCTTCTCCAGGTGGAACCGGGTGCCGAGTTCGGTGTACAGCCGGCCCAGCACCTCGGGGCCGTAGGCCTGCACGGCGGCGGCGCACACCCGTACCGGCTCCATCCGCAGGGCCAGGTCCCGGTGCCAGCGCTCGGGCAGGTCGGCGCGCCCCTCGTTGAGCACGGTCAGGCTCATCAGGTGCCAGCGCAGTTCCAGCGGCCGGTGCCGGGCGACCTCGAGGATCCAGCGGGAGGTCAGCCACGCCCAGGGGCAGGTCGGGTCGAACCAGAAGTCCACGGGGGTGGGGCTGTCGTGCCGCAACGGGTCCTCCTCGAAAGTGCCTGTGGGATCGCGGGGCCGGCGCTCTGCGCGGCCGGTGCGGAGGTGCGCCGCCCGCGCGGGTCGAGCCGGGGCCGGCGCACCGCCGCGGCCGGCCCCGGGTCCGTCATTTCACCCGGATCCTTCTCGGTTTCCATGGCGACCCCGGAACACCCTGGCAAGGGCGGGCCGGAATACCGGTGGAGCGGCGCTGGAATTGTGCTGTTCAACCGCTCAAATTCCCTGGTTGAACGTTCGAGTGAATTCCGATAATTCCGGAGTTGCGGGCCGCGGAAGCGCCGACCTATCGTCTGGAACCCCGAAAAGGGCGCTATGAAAGGAAAGCCATGTCCTCATTGCCCGAGGTCCGTGACCAGTCCGATTCGTACGAGCTGCTCCATCTCATTCAGGGTGCTGTGATCACCCAGGCGATATCCGTCGCGGCCAGGCTCGGCATTGCGGACGTCCTCGCCGACGGACCGCTGTCCGCCGAGGAGATCGCCCAGCGGGTCGGATCCGACCCGAAGGCGACCCACCGGATCCTGCGGGCGCTGTCCGGGCACGGGGTCTTCGCGGTGCGCGGCGACGGCCGGTACGAGCACAGCGCGCTGTCCGACAAGCTCCGTGAGGACGCGCCGGACTCGATGCGCGGGTTCGCCCTGCTGATGAGCCACCCGCTGCTGCACGAGGAGTGGGGCCACCTGCAGGCCACTGTGGAGAGCGGCGAGCCCAACCTGCCGAAGCTGCGCGGCATGGGCGCGCTGGACTTCTTCCACGCGACCCCCGAGTACGCGGCCGTGTTCTTCAAGGCGTTCGGCGAGCTCTCGGAGTCGGAGACCGACCCGATCCTGGCCGCCTACGACTTCTCCGGCTTCTCCACGGTCGTGGACGTCATCGCCGGCCGCGGCAACCTGCTGGCGGGCATCCTGAAGCAGGCACCGGACGTCAAGGGTGTGCTGTACGACTCCGAGATCGCCACCGTCGACTCGCCCGCGCTCTTCGAAGCCGCAGGCGTCGCGGACCGGCTGACCATCGAGCACGGCGGCTACCTCGGCGAGCTGCCCGCCGGCGCCGACGCCTACCTGTTCAAGCACATCATCCACGACTTCTCCGAGGCCGACGCCGTCACCGCGCTGCGCAACGCGCGCGAGGCGATCGCCCCCGGCGGCAAGCTGCTGGTCATCGAGTACGTGCTCCCCGAGAACAACGAGAAGCACCTCGGCCACACCATCGACCTGTGGCTGATGCTGATGCTCGGCGCCCAGGACCGCACGCTCGCCCAGTACACCGAGCTGTTCGCCAAGGCCGGCTTCCAGGTCACCCGGGCCGTCCCCACCAGCGCGCCGATCTCGATCATCGAGGCGATCCCGGTCTGATCCCGGCGGGCACAAGCCGGTCCCCATCGCAGAAGCCGAGGCTCAAGGACAGGAACCATGGATACCGAGGTCATAGTCATCGGGGCGGGTCCTGCGGGACTGACGCTCGCGGCCGAACTCCGCCTCGGCGGCGCCGAGGTCACCGTCTTCGAGCAGCGCACCGAGCGGAGCTGGGAGTCGCGCGGCATCGGCTTCACGGCGCGCGCCACCGAGGCGTTCCACCAGCGCGGCATCCTCGACCGCCTGGAGAACATCGAGATCACCCGGCAGGGCCACTTCGGCGGCATCCCGATCGACTACGGGGTGCTGGAAGGCTCGCACTTCGGCGTGCGCGGCGCCCCCCAGTACAAGATCGAGGAAATGCTCGAGACGTGGGCGCTGGAGCTGGGCGTGACCCTGCGCCGGGGCCACGAACTCACCGCTGTGAGCGATTCCGGCGACAGCGTCACCGCGACCGTGCGCGGCCCGCGGGGACTCGAGGAGTGCACCGCCCGCTACCTGGTGGGCTGCGACGGCGGGCGCAGCACCGTGCGGCGCCTGGCGGGTTTCGAGTTCGCCGGCTCGGACGCCACCCGCGAGATGTACCTGGCGGACGTCAAGGGCTGCGACATCAAGCCGCGGATGATCGGTGAACTGCTGCCGAACGGCATGGTCATGGCGGCGCCGCTGGAGCAGGGCTACACCCGCATCATCGTCTGCGAGAACGGCACGCAGCCCGACCGCGGCCGCGAGGTGACCTTCCCTCAGGTCGCGGACGCCTGGCAGCGGCTGACCGGCGACTCGATCCACCACGGCGAGGCCCGCTGGGTCAGCGGCTTCACGGACGCCACCCGCCAGGCCACCGAGTACCGGCGCGGCCGGGTGCTGCTGGCCGGCGACGCCGCCCACATCCACCTGCCCGCCGGCGGGCAGGGCCTGAGCATCGGCGTGCAGGACGCCTTCAACCTCGGCTGGAAGCTGGCGGCGACGGTCCGGGGCCACGCCCCCGAGCACCTGCTCGACACCTATCACGCCGAACGCCACCCGGTGGCGGCGCGGGTCCTGCGCACCACACTCGCCCAGGGAACGCTCAACCTCACCGGCCGGTCGGTCGCACCGCTGCGCACCGTGATGGCGGAGATCATCGCGATCCCGGCGGTGGCCCGGCACCTGTCCGGCCTGGTCAGCGGCCTCGACATCCGCTACGACCTCGACGGCCCCGGCCCCGGCCCCGGCCCCGGCCCCGGCCCCGGCACCGGTACGGGTACGGGCCGGCCCGCGCACCCGCTGCTCGGCGCCCGGATGGCCGACCGCGCACTGGAACGCGCCGACGGCGGCCACGACCAGGTCGCCCGCCTGCTGCACCCGGCCCGCGGCGTCCTGATCACCGCCGACGCCTCCGGCGACACCGGCCGGACCGCCGCCGGCTGGTTGGACCGCGTCGACCTGGTCCGGGTGAAGGACTTCCCCGCCGGACCGGAGGAGGACGGCGCCGCGACCGAGTCGGTGCTCGTCCGCCCCGACGGCTACATCGCCTGGACCGCACCCGACGGAGGCGGCCTCGAGGCCGCGCTGCGGCGCTGGTTCGGCGAGCCGGCCCAAGACTCCGCGGCCCAGGACTCCGCGACCCGAGACTCCGCCATCCAGGACTCCGCCACCCGAGAGGAGAGCACGACGTGACCGAGAACGCGGTACGTGAAACGGAACACGAGATCGACGTCCAAGCCCCCGCCGCGTCGGTGTACGCGCTGATCACGGACGTCGGCCGGTGGCCCGAGACCTTCCCCCCGACCGTGCACGCCGAGGTCGTCGAACGCGACGGCGACACGGAACTGATCCGGCTGTGGGCGACCGCGAACAACGCCGCCAAGACCTGGACCTCCCGGCGCGTGCACGACCCGGACCGGCTCAGCGTGACGTTCCGTCAGGAACGGTCGCAGCACCCGGTCGGCGGGATGGGCGGCAGCTGGGTGGTCGAGCCCCGCTCCGCCACCTCGTGCCGGGTGCGCCTGCTGCACGACTTCTACGCGGCGACCGACGAGGCGGCCGACCTCGACTGGATCAGCGCGGCGGTCGACCGCAACAGCGCCTCCGAACTGCGGGCGCTGAAGGACAGCGCCGAGGCGGCCGGGCCCGCCGAACTGTTCACCTTCGAGGACACCGTGACCGTCGAGGCGAGCGGCAAGGACGTCTACGCCTTCCTCAACGAGGCACAGCTGTGGCAGGAACGGCTCCCGCACGTCGCCCGGGTGTCGCTGCAGGAGGACGAGCCCGGCCTGCAGATCCTGGAGATGGACACCCGCACCAAGGACGGCAGCACCCACACCACACGCTCCGTGCGCGTGTGCAAGGCCGCCACGGCCATCGTCTACAAGCAGATCGTGCTGCCCGCCCTGATGACCCTGCACACCGGGCGCTGGCTCATCGAGGACCGCGACGGCGGCGGGGTGTCGGTGACATCGCGGCACACGGTGCGGATCAACACCGACAACATCACCAAGGTCCTCGGCGCGGACGCGACCGCCGACAGCGCACGGGACTTCGTCCGCACCGCCCTGAGCGGCAACAGCCTGGCCACCCTGCGCCTGGCGAAGGCCTACGCCGAGGGCCTGGCCGGCGAACCCGCCCGGCCGTGACCTCCGCCCGGGCCGCCGCGCCGGTCGTCATCGTCGGCGCGGGCCCCGTCGGCCTGCTGCTCGCCTGCGAACTGCGCCGGGCCCACGTCCCGGTGACCGTCGTGGAACGCCTGGCCCGCCCCATGACCGAATCCCGGGCCGGCCAGCTCACCACGCTGAGCGCCGAACTGCTGCACGAGCGCGGCTTTTCGGCGCTGCTCGCCGGCGCCGCGCACGAACCGCGCACCCACTTCGGCGGCCTCAGCTTCGCCCTGACCGCCGTCGACAGCCCGTACGCGGGCCACTGGAAACTGCCCCAGTACCGCACCGAGGCCGCCCTGGGCGAACGCGCGGTGGAGCTGGGCGCGTTGGTGCTGCGCGGGCACGAACTGACCGCGCTCACCGACCGCCGGGACCACGTCGCATGCGCGGTCCGCGGCCCCGCCGGGCACCGGCTGCTGCGGGCCGCCTACCTGGTGGGCTGCGACGGCGCGCACAGCACGGTGCGCCGGCTGGCCCGCTTCACCGTCACCGCCACCCCCGCGACCCGACGGCTGCTGCGCGCCGACGTGTCGGGGCTGCGCATCCGCGACCGCCGCTTCGAACGGCTCGACGCCGGCTTCGCGGTGGCGGCCACCCGCGACGGCGTCACCCGGGTCATGGTGCACGCCTTCGGCGACACACCGGACAAGCAGCACGGGCCCCCCGGGCCCCCTTCCTTCGCGGAGGTCGCCACCACCTGGAAGCGGGTGACCGGAGAGGACATCCACGAGGGCACCCCCGTGTGGCTGGACGCCTTCGACGACGCCAAGGGACACGCCGACTCCTACCGGCGCGGCCGGATCCTGCTGGCCGGCGACGCCGCCCACTGGCATCCGCCGGTCGGCGGCCAGGCGCTGAACACCGGACTGCAGGACGCCGTCGACCTGGGCCACAAGCTCGCCGAGACCGTGCACGGCCGGGCCGCCCCCGGCCTCCTGGACACCTACCACGACCAGCGGCACCCCGTGGCGGCCCGGGTGCTCGACCACGTCGCGGCCCAGGAACAGCTGATGTTCGCCGGCCCCGAGGCCGGGCCGCTGCGCACGCTCTGGTCCGAACTGATCGCCCTCGAGGGGGTCCGCACCCATCTGACGGCGGTGGCGAGCAACCTCGACCACCCGTTTTTGCAGGTACGCAAGGGGAGGCAGGAAAGGCAATGCAGGACTTCGACACAGACGTGATCATCGTGGGGGCGGGGCCCACCGGGCTCATGCTCGCGGGCGAACTGCGCCTGGCGGGCGTCGAGGCCGTCGTACTGGAGCGGCTGACCGAGCCGATGCGCCAGTCACGCGCCCTGGGCTTCTCCGCCCGGACCATGGAGGAATTCGGCCAGCGCGGGCTGCTGGAACACTTCGGCGACCTGGGCGTCATCCCCTTCGGGCACTTCGGCGGCATGCCGCTGGACTACACCGTCGTGCCGGGCGGCAACTTCGGCGTGCGGGGCGTCCCGCAGGCGTTCACCGAGGCGATCCTGCACGCCTGGGCCACCGGCCTGGGCGCCGAGGTCCGCCGCGGCTGGGAACTGACCGCACTGACCGCCGGCGACGACGGCGTCGAGGTCCGCGCGAACACCCCCGAGGGCGAACGCACCCTGCGCGCCGCCTACGTGGTGGGCTGCGACGGCGCCCGCAGCGCCGTGCGCACCCTGTCGGGCATCGACTTCCCCGGCTACGAGGCCACCATCGAGATGCTGATGGCCGACGTCACCGACGTGAAGGTACGGCTGCGCCCGACCGGTGAACTCGGCGACGCGGGCATGGTCGTCGTCCTGCCCGTCGGCCCCAACACCACCCGCGTCGTCGTCTTCGAACGCGGCGCGGGCGTACGGCCGACCGCGCAGCCCCCCACCTTCCAGGAGGTGGCCGACGCCTTCAAACGCGTCACCGGCGACGACATCCACAGCGGCAACCCGCAGTGGCTGAGCTACTTCACCGACTCCAGCCGCCAGGCCGCCGAGTACCGCAGGGGCCGCGTCTTCCTGGCCGGGGACGCCGCGCACATCCACATGCCGATCGGCGCGCAGGGCATCAGCGCGGGCGTCGGCGACGCCGTCAACCTCGGCTGGAAACTCGCCGCCGAGATCCGCGGCACCGCCCCCGAAGGCCTGCTCGACACCTACCACAGCGAGCGCCACCCCGTCGCCGCCCGCATCCTGGCCAACACGCTCTCCCAGCGCAGCCTCTACCTCGGCGGCCCCGAGATGGACCCGATGCGGTCGGTCTTCGCCGAACTGCTGGCCTACGAGGACGTCCAGAAGCTCCTGGTCGGCATGGTCACCGGACTCGACATCGCCTACGACACCCCGGGCTCCGGCCACCCGCTGCTCGGCCGGCGCCTGCCGGACCTGAAGCTCACCGCCGGGACGTCCGGCGAGGTGAGCGCCTACGGACTCCTCAACGGCGGGCGCGGCTTCGTCCTGGACCTGCGCGGCGACGCCGCCCTGAGCGCCGCCGCCGAGCCGTGGACGGACCGGATCGACGTCGTCGTCGCACAGGTCCGCCCCGAGGGCGAACTCGCTGACGTCCAGGCGCTGCTGGTCCGCCCGGACGGCTACATCGCCTGGATCGGCGCGGACGGATCCGGGACGGACGGTCTCACGGACGCCCTCGGCCGCTTCTTCGGCACGCCCCGCGACCCCCGCTAGGACACGACGCCCCGCCGGCGCGGGCACTCAACTACTACCCAGGAGGAACCATGCCGTTCATCAACCCCGAAGACGGGCACCTGACCGTCCTCAACCTGTTCAAGACCGACACCCGCGCCCGGGTCGACACCCTCGTCAAGGAGATGAAGGCGATCGTCGACACCGCGGCGTTCCCCGGCTGGATCTCCAGCACGGTGCACCGCGGCGAACAGAACCCGGGAACCGCGAACTTCATCCAGTGGCGCGGCATGCAGGACCTGGAGACCCGCTACAACGACAGCGAGTTCAAGCACCACACCGTCCCGGTCTTCCGCGAGATCACCACCTTCGTCCGCCTGATGCAGACCGAGGTCGACTCCAGCCGGCGCCACCCCGCGCTGGGCGGCGTCACCGAGGTCTCGCCCGGGCGCGACGACTACACGGTCATCGAGATCCTCGGCGTGGACCCCGCCGAGCAGGGCGCCCTGACCGCCACACTGGCCGGCGCCCACTCCTGGCTCGTGGACGTGCCCGGCTACCGCTCGCAGAGCGTGCTGCGCGGCATCCGCTCGCGCAACCTGGAGGGCGGCGAGGGCACCCTGGCCACCGTCGGCGCGGACAACGACTTCGTCGTCGTCTACTCCCAGTGGGACGGCAAGGACTCCTACGACGCCTTCCGCACGCAGGCCGACGCCCAGTGGTCCTCCGCGCGCCGCGGCTTCCAGGACCGGCGCAACTCCCTGATCACCAGCGCCGACTGGAACAGCTACCGCGCCGTGCACACCCGCTCCGCCGAGCAGCCCGTGACGGTCTGACCGTTGCTGAGTCCGTAGTCAGGTCTCAGCCGTCCGGGCATTTCTGCCCGGACGGTCCGTCACATCATCAAAGCGTGAGGGCTTCGATGTGAGGACGGTCTCTCGTTTCTGTCTGCTGCTGTTGCGGCAGGGTTGCGCCACCTGCCCGCCCCCGCCCGGCTTTGCGGCCGGGCGGGGTGGTGCGGGTCTTCCGGTCGGCTCCACGAGGCTTCAACGCCTTGACGGCGTCCGGGTCTCCGGCCACTCCGGTACCCGTTACTGCGGCTGCCGCGAGTGCGGCGAGGTTGTGTGCGGCGTTGGCGTCCCGGTCGATGACCAGGCCGCAGGCGTCGCAGTGGTAGGTCCGGTTGTGCAGCGGCAGTTTGGCTTTCACCGCGCCGCACTCGGAACAGGTCTTGGAGGAGGGGTACCAGCGGTCGGCGGCCACAATGCGGCAGCCGTTCCACTGCGTCTTGCAGGTGAGCTGTCGGCGGATCTCGCCGAATGCGGCGTCGGCGATACGCCGGGCCAGGCACCGGTTGCGGAGCATCCCGGCAATGTTGAGGTCTTCGACCACCACGGTGCCGTACTCGGCCGCCACGGCACTGGTCAGCTTGTGCAGGGCATCTTCCCGAAGATTCGCGACGCGGTAGTGCACCCTGCTACGCGCCTTGTTGGCCTTCTCCCACCGGCGGGACGGCTGCTGCCCGGTACGGCGGTCCGGGCCCCGGCGTCGGGACACGGTACGGGATACGCGGCGCAGCCTTTTCAATGCGGCATCGAGGTGCCGAGGGTTGGACACCTCGCGGATCTCGCCGGTGCTGTCGGCCATGACCGCCAGGGTCTTGATGCCGAGGTCGATGCCGACCGCGACGCCCGGGCGGGCGACCCTCGCCAGGTCACGTTTCACCTCGGCGTGGAAGGATACGAACCAGCGTCCGCGTTCGTGGCGGACGGTGGCGGACAGGATGCGCGCGGTCCCGGCCTGGACACGGGCGAGGAGCCCGGCGACGGGCTCGTGCGTACGGATCGTGCCGAGTCGGGGCAGTGTGACGTGCCGTCCGTCGGCGTCCACCCGGATGGTGCCGGTGGTGAACCGGCAGGACAGGCGCGCCTTGCGCTTCGACTTGAAGCGCGGCGCCCCCATCCGCCGGCCGCACCGCTTGCCGTTCTTCGACTTCGCGTAGTTGTCGAACGCAGCCGACGCGTTCGCCAGACCGGTGGAGTACGCCTCCTTGGAGTTCTCCTCCCACCAGGAGGCGAACCGCGGATCAGTCCTCTTGGCCTCGTTGAACGCCTTGCGCAGCGATGGCAGCGACCACGGCCGCCACTCGGTCAGCTCCGCCCCGGCGACGCCGTACGTCTCCTCGGCCCGGCGCTGCCACCAGGACGCGGTCACCCAGCCCACCGCCCAGTTGTACGCCGCGCGCGCCGCACCGCAGTGCGACCCAAGAGCGGCCTCCTGGGCGGCGTTCGGGTCCAGCGCGAAGCGGTACGCCTGCACCACGAACCCGGGCTGCGGCCGGAACTTCTTCACTCGGCGGCCTCGCCGGTCGCCACGGCCACCGCGCGGGCGGCCCGGTTCTTCGCCGCCCGCGGCCCGTACAGGCGGGCGCACATGGAGGTGAGCACCTCGGTGATGTCCCGCACCAGATCGTCGGCGGTCTCGGCAGGGTCGAGGACGACCAGGCGCCGGCCGGACGCCGACAGCGCGGCCTCCAGGTGCTCGACGCCGAACCGGGCCGGCCGGTCACGGTGCTCGACCACGATCACAGCCGTGTCCGGGTCGGCGAGAAGCCGCTGCAGCTCGCGGCGTCGCCCGTCCAGCCCCGACCCGACCTCGGTCACGACTTCCGCGACGGCCAGGCCAAGTCCGTTCGCGCCGGACACCACCCGCGCGGCCTGGCGATCCAGGTCGGCCTTCTGTTCGGCTGACGACACACGGCAGTACGCCACTACGCGTCCGGACGGCTGGGCGGCAACCTCGTCGACCAGCCACGTCCCGGACGGCGCCTGGTGGACCGGCACGGGCATCTTCCCGTCCCTCACCCACGCCAGGCGGTCTGGTAGCTCACGCGCTGCCAACGCGCCCACTCCGAAAGCTTCACACAACCAAGCTACGTGAGATGCCTGACTTGAGACGACTATGAACAATCAGGAAATCCGTGGCAGTTGTCGCCCCCGCGGACACCGACGGCACGACGAGGCCCCCTGACCGGCACGGTCAGGGGGCCTCGTCGTGCCGTCACCGGCGGCTATCCGGCGATCTCGTTCCAGTGCCACGCGGAGTCGAACGCGGTGACCTCGATGTCCGTGCCACCGGCGACCAGGCCGGCCGCCAGGGTCGTGGCCCCCGCGATGAAGGCGGAGGTTCGGTGCGCCGCCAGCAGGTCCTGCTCGTCGAACGGCAGCCCCTCGCAGCGCAGCAGCCGCAGGTCCATGAACCCGTTGAACCGCTGCCCCAGCACCTGGACCGGCTGCGGACTGCGGACGGTGAAGCGCACCCTGGCCGCGACATGGCCGTTGTGGTGCTGATCGGAGTAGTACGCGATGTCCGGGATCGCCGGCGGCACGAAGTGGTCACGTGCCGCGATCTCGGGAACCTTGGGCAGGTTGCCGACCAGGAAGTGCCAGGAGTTGTACTGCATCCGCGAGGAGATCGCCCACGCGGTGTCGGCCAGCCGGCCCGCCGAACCGCCGAACAGCCGCGCCGCGTCCGGCGAGGGCACCACACAGCAGAAGAAGTGCGGGATCTCCCAGCCGGCGATCTCGGGATACGCCCCCGCGCGCAGCGCCGCGATCAGCGCCGGCAGCGACCGCATCCCGCGGCTCATCGCGAAGTCGGCGTCGAACACCGCCGCCGCCGCGCACACCGTCTCGTGCACCAGGGACTCCAGCCCCGTGCCGAACTGTCCGTGCGCCCCGGCCAGCCAGCCCGGCGAGGACTCCACGCCCGCGGCCAGTTCGGCGAGGGTGTCACCGGTGACGGGAAGCCGCTCGCGCAGGCGCGCGCACACCTCGGCCTCCAGCCGCTCGGCGTCGCTCTTGACCGGACCGGCGACCCGCTCGATCTTGTGCATCAGCGGGCCGTAGATCTCGCGGTAGAGCTGCACGCGCTGCATCAGGTCCCGGCGCCGTACCGCCAGGGACCCGGCGAGCTCGCCGAGCGCGGCCACCGTGTGCGAGGCCGGTTCCGGCACCGGGTCCAGCGCGGGAGCGGCCGCGTTGTAGGCCCTGCGGGTGCGCTCCAGCAGGAGGGCGACGTGGTCCAGCGTGAGCTGGGTGCCGTTCGCCTCCTCGATGCGGGCGTACCCCGCCGAGCGCACCAGCAGCGTCAGGCAGACCACCAGCAGCACATCGCTGTCCGACCACAGCTCCAGCGGCAGCCCGGCCAGACTGCTCAGCGCGCAGTCGGGGTGCCCCGGGGGCAGCGTCTTGCCCGTCAGGGTGTTGGGCCCGCGGAAGTTGGTGTACTGGCGCTTTCCGGCGTAGAGGACGAACGGCGCGGTGCGCAGCGCCGCCTCGACCAGGTCCTGCAGCAGGGCGGCGCGTCCGTCGGGGCCCGCCTGCGCCAGCCACCGGCGGCAGTCGTCCGCCGACTCCTGCCACCGGCCGGCGGCCCGGGCCAGTTCGGTCCGGTAGCCGGCGAGGTCCTCCTCGGACCACGGCACCCGCAGCACGCCGTCGACCAGGTCGGCCTGCGCGCTCAGCGGGCCCTGGGAGGGAACCCGCACGACGACCCGGCCGCTCGTGTCCAGCCCGATCTCGCCGAGGAAGGCGGTGCCGGCGCCGCCGGCCCGGCCGGTGTCGCCGCCCTCGTCGCGCCAGGACCGTCCGGCCAGGGCCTTCAGCGCGGTCTCGGCCTCGACATCCAGCGCCCGCAGCTGGATGTCCGCCGGGACGTGCCCGGCGAGCGTCAGCAGCGTGTCCACGGCCCCCGCCAGGTCCGGCGCGGCACGCGCCTGCTCCCACACCGCCCGGAGCAGGGCCGGGAACCCGGCGTCCCGCACGCCGGTGCCGTCGGGCCCGCCGGTGGCACCGGCGGGCCGGCCGAGCCTGCTGGGCCTGCGGCTCTGCCGCGCCTTGGCCAGGGCCGCCCTGCGGGTGAGGGTGCCGTCCCGCTCGGCGGGCGCCGTCATGCCGGGCCCCTGGCCGTCAGGCCGACGTGGTCCCACATGCGGGCCTCGGTGGCGGTCCACTCCTCGTCCACATAGATGCAGTCGACGGGGCAGACCATCACGCACACCGGGCAGCCCGAGCACAGCTCGGGAACGATCACGACGTTGAGTCCGTCGTCGAAGATCGCCCCGAACTCCGGCGGGCAGCTGCGCAGGCACGTGTCACAGGTGATGCATTCCGACGTCTCGATACGGCGCGGCGGTTTCTTCCAGTTCTCGTCGCGGGACTGCCGCGCGATCCGCTCGGTGCGCTTGGAGGCGGCGGTGGAAGGAGTGTCTTTTACCCTTGGCATGCTGTGCTCACCCTCACCAGTGATGGCCCGTCAGCGGGAGCGCTCGGATATCGCGTCCGAAATGCCGTTCCACAGAACCGTCCTGGCCGCGAGCGCGCGGTCGACGGTCTCCTGGCACTCGGCCCACTTGGCGGCGTCGTCGCCGCACAGGTCGGCGAGCATCTGCATCGCCATCGGCGTGTGCTCCTCGGCGTCCACCTGGATGTGCCGGCGCAGGTAGTCGACGAACGTGGACAGCGAGCCGTGGCCGGCGTTGAGCGCGGCGACCTGGTCGAACATGTCGGGGATCAGGTCCTCGCGGCCGAAGGCGAACGCCGCGGCCTGGCAGTGCACGGGGGAGTGCTCGATGAACTCCCAGGTCGTGCCCACGAATTCGGTCACCGACCGCGGCACGCCCGCCTCCTTCAGCGCGGCCGGGACCGTACGTCCCTGGCGCAGCAGGGCGATGAAGGTGTCGATGCGTGTGGTGTCCGCGCCCGACTGGCGCATGCCGTCGAGGTACAGCTCGAAGTGGCTGATGAAGCCCTCGCCGAGCTCGTCGCTCTCCTCGACCAGGACGATGTCGTTGATGAGCCGGCGGCTGCCGGTGGCGGCGGACGGCAGCCACGGCACCTCCACGCAGGTCAGCCGGCGCTGCAGGGACTTGAGCAGGGACATGAAGTCCCACACCGCGAACACGTGGTGCTCCATGAACGTGACGACCGCGTCCACGCTGTTCAGCTGGTGGTAGACCGGGTGGCCGAGAACCTTCTGACGGGACGGCTCGATGGCTTCCTTGAGCGTCTCGACGCCCGAGTTGGTCCCATCCCATTCGTACCGTGACATGCGGCAACTCCCTTTTCTTCAGGTCTGGTTCGGAGAAATCTGTTCAGAGGTCTGGTTCAGAGGTCTGGTTCAGGGGTCTGGTGGAGAGGTCTGGTTCGGAGAGGTGTGGTTCAAGGCCCGGGCCGGGAGTGGGCCGGTCCGGTGCGCGCCTGCTTTCAGAAGGCGCCGAAGTACTCGCGGTGCTCCCATGCGGTGACCTCGCCCGGCGCGGTCGGGGCGGGCCCGGCCGCGCACCAGGCGTCGAACCGGGCGGCCTCGCTCTCCTTCAGCTTCGTCAGGCAGGAGGCGAGCGGTGCGCCGAGCAGCCGTTCGGCGCTCTCGCTCGCGCGGAAGGCCTCCAGCGCCTCGCGCAGGGTCCGGGGCAGCGGGGCGGGAGCGGGCGCCGTACGGGCGGCTTCGGGGCCGGCGAGCAGCCCTTCGAGGCCGGCGTGCAGCTGGGAGGCGATGGCCAGGTAGGGGTTGGCGCACGGCTCGCCGATGCGGTTCTCGACGTGGGTGGAGCTGCCGCCGCTGAGGACCCGGATCAGGGCGCTGCGGTCCTCGAACCTCCAGTCGACGGCGGTCGGGGCGAGCGTGAACTCCGGGGCCAGGCGCCGGTAGCCGTTGACGGTCGGGACGGACAGCAGGCTGAACTCCCGCGCCCGCGCCAGCAGGCCCGCGATGTAGGCGCGGCCCTCGGCGGAGATGGCGTCCTGCAGGCCGTCGCCCTCGGCGAACAGGTTGAGGCCCGTCTTGGTGCTGGTGACCGACTGGTGCAGGTGCCAGCCGCTGGGGTCGAAGCTCGCCAGGCGAGGCAGGGTCATGAACGAGGCGTGGTAGCCGCGCCGCCTGCACTCCTGCTTGAGCTGGGTGCGGAACAGCAGCATCGCGTCGGCGGCGTCCGCCGCCAGCATCGGGTTGAACGTCGTCTCGAGCTGTCCGGGACCCGACTCGTGCTCGAACGAGCGCAGCGGCAGGCCGAGTTGCTGGAGCATCGCGGCCAGCGGGTCGGCGACGTCGGCGACCGAGTCGTAGGCGCTGTCGAGGTTGAACTGGTAGCCGGGGTTGACCGCCTCCACCTCCGGGGCCGGGCCCTGGAGGCCGAAGCCGTTGCCCGCGTTGCCCACCGGGCCGCCGGTCAGGCGGGTGAGGTACCACTCGACCTCGAGACCGATGACCGGGGACAGGTCCTGGCGGGCGTACTCGGCGCAGACCCGGCGCAGCACGCCGCGCGCGGACAGCGGGTGCGGTGTGCCGTCGCGCAGGTACTCGTCGCCCAGCACCCAGGCGGTCCGCGGCCCGGCCTTGGGCAGCACCTGGAACGTGCGCGGATCGGGGACCAGGACGAAGTCGCCCGCGCCCAGCAGTTCACCGACCCCCACCCCGGCGTCGGCGAGGAAGTCGACGGCCACCGCGTGGCCGGTGTCGAAGAGGAACGGCCCGGCGCTGAAGTCCATGCCGTTGCGCAGCACCGTACGGAACACGTCCGCGGGCACCGTCTTGGACCGGGCCAGTCCGTGCGGGTCGCAGAACACGACCCGCACGAGATCGACCTCCGCCAGCTGCAGTTCGACCTGCTCGGCCGCGGCGGCCTGCCGGTCGTCCCAGAGCCCGAACTCGGCGACGAACGAGGGACGGCCGACGCCGCTCTCGCCGCCGTGCAGGGACCACGACCTGGAAACCATGGTCAACTTCCTTTCACTGTGAGGGCGGGGGGAGTCAGGCTGAGGCCGAGCGCCGTCTCCAGGCGCTCGCCCGCCGAGAGCACGAGAGCGTCCTCGCCGACGCGGCCGACCAGTTGGAGTCCGGCCGGGAGCCCGGCCGGGGTGAGGCCGACGGGCAGCGACAGGGCGGGCTGCCCGGTGAGGTTGAACGGATAGGTGGCCGGCGACCAGGCGAGCCAGCGCAGGTCCCGGGCCGCGGCGGCCCAGGGCGGGGCGATCGCGCCCGCGGCGAACGGCTCGAGGGGGACGGTCGCCATGGCCAGCAGGTCATAGCCCTCCATCACCGAGGCGAGCCTGGTCCGCAGGGCGAGCCGGGTCTGCTCCGCGCGGGCCACCGCGGCCCCGCTGACCGAGCGCCCGTAACGCACGACGGCGAGCCGGCCCTCGTCGCACCACGGCTCGTCCGCGGGCGCGGTGCCGTTCGCCTCGGCGGCGGCGAGGATGTCCACCAGGGCTTCGTAGGGGTCCGGGAACGGGGCCTCGATGCGCTCCACCCGGTGCCCCAGCGCGGCCAGCACCGGCAGGACCTTCTCGGTGGCGTCGCGGACCGCGCCGGACGTCCCCGCGAACTCGATCCAGCCGATGCGCAGCGCGCCGCGCCGCGCGTCGGGCACCGGCGGCGCCGGCACCGACTGGGGGTCGCGGCGGTCGGGACCGGCCAGCACCGCCATCAGCTCACCGACGTCCGCCACACTGCGCGCCAACGGCCCGACATGCGACAGCCGTTCGGCGCAGGGCGGCACGTAGGGGATGTGCCCGAAGGAGGGCTTGAACCCGACCACGCCGCAGAACGCGGCCGGGATGCGCACCGACCCCGCCCCGTCGGTGCCCAGCGAGGCGGTGCACAGGTTCGCCGCGACCGCGGCCGCCGACCCGCCGCTGGAACCGCCCGCCGTCCTGCCGGGCGCCCAGGGATTACGGGTGGCGGGACCCACCCGGCTGACGGTGCTCGCACTCCACCCGTACTCCGACGTCGCCGTCTTGCCCACCACGATCGCGCCCGCCGCCCGCAGCCGGGCCACACAGGGCGCGTCCGCGGCGGCGCGCGGGTTCGCCAGCAGCGATCCCCGCCGGGTGGGCAGGTCCCGCGTCTGGATGAGGTCCTTCACCGACACCGTGACGCCCAGCAGCGGCCGTTCGCGGAAGGCGGCCGCACCGCGACGGGCGATCAGCCGGTCGGCCGCCCTGGCCTCACGCACCGCGCGGGCCCCGGCGACCTCGACATAGGCACCCAGACGCGGGTCCGTCTCACGGATGGCGTCGAGCACGTCCAGCACATGCGCGGCGACCGTGGAATGACCCTCGAGAATAAATTGCCGTGTTTCGCGAATGTTGCGGCAGACCGGCTGCCGGCTCGTGGTTGTGGTGGACTCTGACACGAGACCACTACAAGTCATCGACTGAATTCCGTGCAACTTACGGATTGAGGGTGTTTCATCTGCGCCCGATCCGCAGTTGAACAACAATTTCTTGCGAATGTTTCGGGGCGCCGAGCAGCATGTTTTCCCAGGTAATTCATGCCCGCATATTGCACAGGAGAAGATCCGATGACTCCACGGATGGACAATCCTTCCCTGGTCGTTCCCGGCGCCCTGCAGCCCCTGCTCGACCTGACCGAGGTCATCGGCAAGGTCGGCGTGCCGCAGACGACGCTCGACCTGATCCGGCTGCGCGTCAGCGAGATCAACGGCCGCGCCTACACGCTCCCGGCGGGCCCCGATCAGCCGGCCGGCGTCGACACGCGCCTTGCCCAGGTGGCCGCCTGGCGGACCGAATCCTGCTTCGACGCCGCCGAGCGCTCCGCGCTGGAGATGGCCGAGGCCATCACCTCGATGACCGACCCGCAGGACATGGCACCGGACGAGATCTGGGAGGAGTCCGCCCGCCACTACAACGACGAGCAGCTCGGCGCGCTCGTCATGCACATCGGCCTGGTCAACTTCTGGAACCGGGTCAATGTCGCCACCCAGCAGGAACCCGCGGTCTGGCGCTGAGAAAAGGGGACACCGCACCGTGCTGAAACTCATCAACGCCGGCCTGGGCCGGACCGGCACCACCTCACTGAAAGCGGCCCTGGACCGGCTCGGCCTGGGCCCCTCCTTCCACATGTTCGACATCGTCGGCGACGAAGAACGCCTCACCCGCTGGGAGAAGATCGTCTGCGACGGGCAACGCCCCGACTGGGCGGCCCTGTTCGACGGCTACGACTCCGCGGTCGACGGCCCCTGCGCGGTCTACTACCAGCAGATCAGCCGGGCGTTCCCCGGCGCCAAGGTGATCCTCACGGTCCGCGACGCCGAGAGCTGGTACCGCAGCACCTACGACACGCTGTACCAGTTCGCCCTGCGCAGCATGCAGAACCCGCCGCCGCCCGGATCCCAGCAGGCCCGGCTGTTCCGCGTCACCAGCACCATGGTCTGGGACGGCCTGTTCGGCGGCCGGTTCGCCGACAAGGACCACGCCATCGAGGTCTACCACCAGCACAACGAGGACGTCGTCCGCACCCTGGGCGCGGACAACGTCCTCGTCTACGACGTCCGGCAGGGCTGGGATCCGCTGTGCGCCTTCCTCGGAGTCCCAGCGCCCCGGGAGGAGTTCCCGCGCGCCAACGACAGCGCGTCCATGCGCCGGCGGATCGCCCAGGCGTCCTCCGGAACCGGCCCGGTCCCCACCGGCTGAGACAGCGAGGAGCAAGCGGTGCTGATCTCGGAAATGACGGTCCCCGGCGCCTACCGCGTCCAGCCCGAGCCCCTGAGCGACCGCAGGGGCTACTTCTTCGAATCGGTGAAGGCCAGCGCCCTGCTGGCCGACAGCGGCTGGGACTTCGCGGTCCGCCAGGTCAACTACTCGGTCTCCCGGCGCAACACCCTGCGCGGCATCCACGGCACCAAAGTCCCGCCCGGCCAGGCCAAGTTCGTCACCTGCGTACGCGGCAGCGCGCTCGACATCGCCGTCGACCTCCGCGTGGGCTCGCCGACGTTCGGCCACTACGACGTCACCCACCAGAGCCCGGAGACGGGAACGGCCGTCTACCTGCCCGACGGCGTCGGCCACGCCTTCCTCGCCCTGACCGACGACACCTGCATGAGCTACCTCTGCTCGCAGGAGTACGAGCCGGGAACCATGATCGACGTCGACGCGCTCGACCCGGCGCTCGCCCTGCCGTGGGACCTGAAGGAACCGCCGATCCGCTCGGACAAGGACGCCGCGGCCCCCACCCTGGCCGAGGCGGCCGCGGCCGGCCTCCTGCCGACCTTCGAACAGTGCCTGCCGTTGCTGGGGGCCCTAGAGGCTCTCAGTATTCCGGGCGTTTCTGCCCGGAAGGTCCGTCGCATCACCAAAGCGTGAGGGCTTCGGTTTGGGTACGGTCTCTCGTTTCTGCCTGCTGCTGGTGCGGCAGGGTTGCGCCACCTGCCCGCCCCCGCCCGACTTTGCGGCCGGGCAGGTTGGTGCGGGTCTTGTGGTCGGCTCCACGAGGCTTCGACACCGCTGGGGTGTCCGGGTCTGCGGCCACTCCGCTACCCGTTGCTGCTGCCGCGAGGGCGGCGAGGTTATGTGCGGCGTTGGCGTCCCGGTCGAGGACCAGGCCGCAGGCGTCGCAGTGGTAGGTCCGGTTGTGCAGCGGCAGTTTGGCTTTCACCACGCCGCACCCGGAGCAGGTCTTGGAGGAGGGGAACCAGCGGTCGGCGGCCACGATGCGGCAGCCGTTGCGGCGGGTCTTGTAGGTGAGCTGTCGGCGGATCTCGCCGAATGCGGCGTCGGCGAGATGCCGGGCCAGGCGCCGGTTGCGGAGCATCCCGGCAATGTTGAGGTCTTCGACCACCACGGTGCCGTACTCGGCCGCCACAGCACTGGTCAGTTTGTGCAGGGCGTCTTTGCGGAGGTTCGCGATGCGGTAGTGCACCTTGTTGCGTGCTTTGTTGGCCTTCTCCCACCGGTGGGACGGCTGCTGTCCGGTACGGCGGTCCGGGCCCCGGCGGCGGGACACGGTACGGGAGGCAAGGCGCAGCTCCTTCAATGCGGCATTGAGGTGCCGAGGGTTGGACACCTCGCGGATCTCGCCGGTGCTGTCGGCCATGACAGCCAGGGTCTTGATGCCGAGGTCGATGCCGACCACGACGTCCGGGCGGGCGACACGCACCAGGTCGCGCTTCACCTCGGCCTGGAAGGAGACGAACCAGCGGCCCCCGCTCGTGGCGGACGGTGGCAGACAGGATGCGTGCACTCCCGGCCTGCAGGCGGACCAGGAGCTTGCTCGTGGGATCGTGGACGCGGATGGTTCCCAGCCTGGGCAGAGTGACATGCCGACCGCCGGTCTCGAGGCGGAGGGTGCCGGTGGTGAACCGGCACGACAGACGCGCCTTCCGTTTCGATTTGAACCGCGGCATTCCCGCCGCCCGCCCTCGCCGCTTGCCCTGCTTCGACTTCGCGTAGTTATCGAACGCGGCGGCGGCGTTCGCCAGCCCGGTGTTGTAGGCCTCCTTGGAGTTTTCCTGCCACCAGGACGCGAACTTCGGGTCGTTGTGCTTGACGGCGTTGAACGCCCTGCGCAGCGAGGGCAGCGACCACGGCCGCCACGATGTCAAACCTGCCTCGGTAATCCCGTAGGACTCCTCTGCCCTGCGCTGCCACCACGCCGCCTCGACCCAGCCCACAGCCCAGTTGAATGCCGCCCGCGCCGCGCCGCAGTGCGACCGCAGAGCCCGCTCCTGGGCGGCGTTGGGGTCCAACGAGAACCGGAACGCCTGCACCACAAACCCGGGCTGCGCCTGGAACTTCTTCACTCGGCGGCCTCACCGGTCGTCACGGCCACCGCTCGGGTCGCCCGGCTCTTTGCTCCGCCGCCCGTACAGGGGGGACACATCGAGGTCAGCACCTCGGTGATGTCCTGCACCAGATCGTCAACGGTCTCGGTCGGGTCAGGACGACCAGCCGTTTTGGAGTTGAGCACCTCGAAGCCGCTCTGTCGGCGTCCGGCCGGCCCACGGGCTGGACGGCGTCTGCCGCCCACTCGGAAAGCTTCACGCAAATCAAGGTAACAACTGAGAAGAGAAGGCTGAGACTCACTGATGGATCCGCATCAGTTGTTAGCTACACCGGGTCTCCGTACTGCTGAACAGCGCGGCCGGTCGCATCGACGGATGACACCGAGCCCTTCGCGGTCGAAACCAGGCAGAACGGCAGTCGGCGTCCGCGGACGCTCGCTGCCGTTCTTCGTCGTTGTCCGTCTCTTCGCTGAGGACCTCACCCGCCGCCGTTCATCCGGGCTCCCGGCCCAGGGTGTGCTCGCGGATGCGGGCCATCAGGGCGGCCTGGCGCAGCAGTTCGTGATGGTGCGCCGCCCGCAGGCCCGGATCGCGGACCGCGTCGTGGAAGGCGGTGAACACCCCGAGGAACTGGTCGGAGGCCGGGGCGGTGATCCGGGTCTCGCGGTCCCGCTGCTGCAGCCGCAGCACCGGACGGGCGCTCGGCGAGGGGGTGAACGCCCACTCCAGGACCAGACGCCCCTCGCTTCCCCACAGGTCGTACGTCGAGCGGTAGCTGTGGGACAGGCCGAAGGAACAGTTCGCGGTGACACCGGCGCCGTCCCGCAGCAGCGCCACCCCGGACACGTCCACGCCCCGCTGCGGATCGAACGTCAGATCCGCCCCCAGTACCTGCGTCCGCGGCCCCAGATACTCCTGGGCCGCCCGCACCGGATAGCAGCCGACCTCCCACAGCGCCCCGCCGCCCAGATCCGCCTGGTACTTGATCCCGGCCGGGTCGGTCGGCGGAATGCCGAACACGCCGTTGTAGGACCGCAGTTCCCCGATGGCCCCGTCCGCCAGCAGGGACCGCGCCTGCTCGTGCTGGGGATGGCGCAGGAACGCGAAGTTCTCCATGACGAGCAGCCCGAGTTCCTCGGCGAGCGCGATCAGGGACCGGGCACTGTCCTCGCGGGGTACCGCCGGCTTCTCGAGCAGGACATGCTTTCCCGCCTCCAGCGCCCGGCGCGCCCACCGGGCGTGCTCGCTGTTGGGCAGCGGGATGTAGACCGCGTCGATGTCGGGCAGTTCCAGGAGCCGCTCGTACCCCGCGACGGCCTTGCAGCCGGCCCGGGCCGCGACGCCCTCGGCCTTCTCCCGGCTGCGGCTCGCGACCGCCACCAGACGGAACGGCGACTCCTCGATCGCCGGGAGGGCCCGCCGCACCGCGATGTCGGCGCACCCGATGATGCCTATACCGGCCCTCTGCTCGGATTCAAGAACGGGTGTCAGATCTTCGATGTTCACAGGCCCACCTAAAAGACGACAGAAATTCGCATGCCTGAACCGGGATAAGGCCAGCCTGAGTAAACGGCACCGGGTTTGTCAACATTCACGCCATTCGCGGTCCCGTGACATCCGGGGAGGCTTTTGAACGTGTGTTACCCCAATATAAAGTGCGGACATCGCCTAATGGGCACGAAGTCACTGAGGAGGCGCCACGGTGAAGGGCATCATCCTGGCCGGCGGCAATGGCACGAGACTCCATCCGATCACGCTCGGTGTCTCGAAGCAAATGCTCCCGGTTTACGACAAGCCGATGATTTACTACCCGCTCTCGGCCCTGATGCTGGCGGGAATCACGGAGATCGAGATCATCACCACCCCCGACGACCTGGAGATGTTCCGCCGTCTGCTGGGCGACGGCTCCTGGCTCGGCATCTCCCTGACCTACGCGGAACAGGACAAGCCCCGCGGGCTCGCCGACGCGTTCCTGGTCTCCGCGGACCACATCGGCGACGACTCCGTCGCCCTGGTCCTGGGCGACAACATCTTCCACGGCTACGAATTCGGGCCCATGCTCCAGCGGGCCGCCCAGAACATCGAGGGCTGCGTCCTGTTCGGCTACCCGGTGCGCGACCCCGAGCGCTACGGCGTCGGCACACTCGACGGCCAGGGAAAACTCATCGCCCTCGAGGAGAAGCCCACCCAGCCGCAGACCAACATGGCGATCACCGGGCTGTACCTCTACGACAACCAGGTCGTGGACATCGCCCGGCAGTTGCGGCCCTCCGAACGCGGAGAGCTGGAGATCACCGACCTCAACCGGGTCTACATGGAACGGGGCGAGGCCACCCTGATCCCGCTCGGCCGCGGCTTCGTGTGGCTGGACACCGGAACCCACGACGCGCTGATGGAGGCGGGGGACTACGTCCAGGTCCTCGAACACCGCCAGGGCGTACGCATCGCCTGTCTCGAAGAGATCGCCTGGCGCATGGGATACATCGACCAGGAGGCCTGCTACCGGCTCGGAAGCCGCCTCTCGAACTCTTCCTACGGGCAGTACGTGATGGAAATGGCCCAGGCGGGCTGAGGACGAACGCCACCCCGGAACACCGAAATCCGCCCCCTCACCGGAAGAAGTGCACGCGATGAAATTCCTGTTCACCGTCGGCGGCAGCCAGGCGGCCGTCTTCGGCGTCGCCCCCCTCGCCACCGCCGCACGCAGCGCGGGCCACGAGATCCTCCTCGCCGCCGACGAACCCCTGATGGCGGCCGCGCAGTCCGTCGGCCTGCCCGCCGTCTGCATCACACCCGAGCGCATGCGCTACGGACAGGACGCCCTGACCGCCGCCGGCCGCCTCGACGCCCTGCTGGAACTGACCGGGCAGTGGAGTCCCGACCTGGTCGTCGGCGGCCTCTCCCACGTCCCCCGGGTGCTCGCCGCCCGCCTCAAGGTCCCCTACGTCCGCCACATATGGCACATCGCCCCGATGGCCCGCCGCGACCGCACGGCCGTGGCCGAACTGAAGCCGGAACTGGAACGCCTGGGCCTGGCCGAACTGCCGCCCCCCGACCTCTTCATCGACCTGTGCCCGCCGTCCCTGCGCCCGCCCGGCGCCCCCGCCGCACAGTCGATGCGCTGGGTCCCCCGGGTGAGCCAGCGCCGGCTCGAACCGTGGATGTACACCCGCCCCGCCGGCCGCCGCCGCGTCCTGATCACCGCGGGAACCCGCAACCTCATGCTCGACACCCCGGGCAGCTCACTGCGCACCCTGGTCGAGGAACTGACCGGCGCGGGAGCCGAGGTCCTCATCGCCGCACTCCCCGAGGCCGCCGAACAGTTCGGCTCCCAGCTCGGCGACGTCCGGATCGGCTGGATCCCCCTGGACGTGGTCGCCCCCACCTGCGACCTGGCCGTCCACCACGGCGGCGCGACCACCGCCATGACCCTCATCAACGCGGGCGTGCCCCAGCTGATCATCCCCGACAACGGCTACGGCAAGGCCGTCGCCCAGTCCATCAGCGACTTCGGCGCCGCCGTCATGGTCGACCGGCACCGGCCCGAGCCCGGCCGCAGCCCCGACGAGATCACCGCCGCCGGCTGCCACGCGATCCTCTCCGACCCCCGCTACGCCGAGCGGACCCGACTCCTCGCCGAGGAGAGCGCGACGCTGCCCACCCCCGCCGAGGTCCTGCGCGGCATCGAGGCCCTCGCCGCCCGCTGAACCGGAGCGCGGCCGGCCGGTTCCCCGGCCGGCCGCATTCGCCTGCCACGCGCAACGCCCGGGCACGCGCAGCGCCCGGGCACGCGCAGCGCCCGAGCACGCGCATCACCCACGCGCATCACCCACGCGCATCACCCACGCGTATCGCCCAGTCACATCGCCCACGCACATCGCCCTGGGACCGCGGAGAAACTCTCCGCGGTCCCAGGGCGATGGCGCTCAAGCCGCTGGACGGACCCGCCGTCAGATCAGAGCCTCCAGCCGGGGCACGATCTCGGCGGGCGTGGGAAGCGTCGAGATCTCCTTGGCGAGGAACTGCGTCCGCTCGGTGTAGCTCGGGTTCTCCAGCAGCTCCCGGCACGCCGCCGCGATGACCTCGCCGGGCGCCTTGTCGGGCTCCTGCGCCTGCGGCCACAGCGTCTTGCCGGCCCCGAAGCCGCTGATGGCCTTGGCGATGGCCTCGCGGTGGTAGTTCGGCGGGAACTCCGGCGGGTTCTCCGGGATGATCAGCTGCGGCACGCCGTTGGCCATCAGCGTCGTGGCGGTGGTCGCGCCGCCGTGATGGACCGCCAGATCACAGGTGGCGGCGGCGACATCGATCGGGATCCAGCCCACCCGCGCGTCACCCAGCTGCTCGCCGAACCGCTCGGCCGCGCCGGGGGAGGCGGCGATCAGCACCTCGGCCCCCAGTTTGCCCAGCTCGCTCACCAGCAGCGGCATCGACCAGCCCGGCTCACGGAACATCAGGCTGCGGAACCCCGAGGTGATCAGCACGCGGCGGCGGCCCTCGGGACGGGTGTACATCCAGCGCTCCAGCCGGCGCTGCGGGTTGGAGGGGATCCAGCGCAGCGACTGCGCGGCGGGGTCGTGGGCCGGCCGCAGCGACGGAGGCGTCGAGTCCAGCAGCAGATCGGGCTTGAGCAGCCCGTCCACGCCCAGGCGCTCCAGCTCGGGCCGCAGCTCCTCCTCGGCGCCGGGGTCGATGCCGGTGAGCGGGATGCCCAGGTACTCGACCTGACGCACGTAGGGGACCTTGAGGTGCGCGGCGAGCAGCATCGCCGCGTAGCTCTGCGAGCTGCCGACGACCACGTCCGGGGTCCAGTCCTTGGCCAGCTCCAGCAGGGACTTCACCCCCGCCAGACCCATCTGCGCGAAGCCGCGGCCCTGGCCGAACATCTCCTGGTCGCCCAGCTCCCGCGGGAACCGCAGGCCCTTGCCCGGGTTGGTGATCCGCATGAAGTGCCGGATCGGATCGACGGTGAAGCAGAAGGTGGGAAGTCCGATGGCCTCCGCGGTTTCCACCCACGGCTCGTGGGCGGCCAATATGACCTGATGGCCCGCGTTCCGCGCGGCCGTCGCCAGCGGGGCAGCGGCATAGTAGGTGGCCTGGCTGCCCGTGGTTATGAACAGGATTTTCATGGCACTCCGGATGCTTTTCGTGGACGCGGCCTGACGCATTGACGAACATCACCGATGGTCCGCAACGCGCCCTTTCTCTGTCAAACATCCTCAAATGGCAAGCCCGTTCAATTGCGGATTCCGCGCAGTTGAACAAGACATATGACGGCCCCGTTCCGGGCCCTCGCCGTGGCAACATCGAACATTGCGCGGCCCTTGGTGTCCGATCATCATGAGGTCGGAACGTGCGGCGAGGAAGTCCCTGAAAACGGATACCGAAAGTCGGTGGCACCCATGAATACCCTGATCTACAACGCCCGAATGGCGCTCCGTGACGTCATGGAAGTGAATATCTTCACGCAGGGAAACGACAAGGTCTATCTGACCGTTTTCCCCGAGCTGGTCTGGGAGGGCTCCAAGGAGACGCAGTCGGACAAGGTCATCCGGTCCGTCATCGACCGCCTCCACGACATGGACCTGGACGTCGCCGGCGGTGAGGACGCCGTCCGCACCCTCCTGGACTCCGGATCCGTGGAGATCATCCGCAAGGCCGCCTGAAACCGGTGCACCGGGCCCGCACACCCCGTGCGCCCGGTGACCCGATTCCTTGACGAGGAGGTACCACGGCCGTGATTTCCCGCTACGCCCTGCCGGAGATGGCCGAACTCTGGTCCGACCAGGCCCGCTACACCACCTGGGCCCGGGTGGAGGTGCTGGCCTCCGAGGCGCAGGCGCTGCTCGGCCGGGTCCCCGACGCCGCCCTCGCCGACATCCGCCGGGCCGAGGTGCCCTCGGCGGCACGCGTCGCGGAACTCGAACGCGAACGCGACCACGAGATCCTCTCCTTCCTCGCCGCCTTCTGCGAGGACCTGCCCGACGACTCCGCGCGCTGGGTGCACCTGGGCATGACGAGCTACGACCTCGTGGACACCGCCCTGGGCCACACCCTCGCCCGGGCCTGCGACCTTCTGACCGGCGCCGCCGGCCGGCTGCGCGGGGCCCTGGTGGACAAGGCGACCGAGCACTGGGACACGGCGTGCATCGGCCGCACCCACGGCATGCACGCCGAGCCCACCACCTTCGGCCACAAGCTCGCCGGCTTCGCCTTCGCGATCGACCGCTCGGTGCGCCGGCTGACCGACGCACGCGAACAGGTCGCGGTGGGAACCATCTCCGGCTCCGTCGGCACCTACGCCCTGATCGACCCCTTCGTCGAGGAACACGTGTGCGCGGCCCTGGGCCTGGGCGTGGAAGAGGCACCCAGCCAGGTCGTTGCCCGCGACCGGCACGCCCAGCTCGTCCAGGCCGTCGCGACCCTCGGCGCCTGCGTCGAGCAGATCGCCGTCGAGATGCGGCTGCTGTCGCGCACCGAGGTCCGCGAGGTGGAAGAACCGCGCACCGCCGCCTACCAGGGCTCCAGCGCCATGCCCCACAAACGCAACCCGACCACCGGCGAGCGATTGACCGGGCTGGCCAGGCTGCTGCGCGGATACGCCGGGACGATGCTGGAGAACGTGGCACTGTGGCACGAGCGGGACCTGTCGCACTCCTCCGTCGAACGGGTCGTCCTGCCGGACGCGTTGACCGTCGCGCACTACCAGGTGAGCGCGGCCACCGACCTCGTACAGGGACTGCAGGTCTTCCCCCACCGGATGCGCACCGCGATCGACGCGACCGGCGGACTGGCCTACAGCTCGGCCGTCCTGGCGGACCTGCTGGAGGCCGGCAGCGAGCGCGAGCGCACCTATCGCACGATCCAGGACGCCGCCAACGGCGAGGACTTCCTCGCCGGCCTGCGGGCCCAGGGCATCGAGACCGGCCCGCTGGAACCCGAGCGGTTCCTGACCCACCACGACGTCATCCACAAGCGATTGGACAAGCTGCGTGAGCTGGAGCATTGAGCGGGAGAACGGATCCGACCTCGACCTCGCCGACGTGCTGCGGGTCTACGAGGAGTCGGGCCTCGGCGAACGCCGGCCCGTCCAGGACACCCAGCGCATGGCCGCCATGGTGCGCGGCGCCAACCTGGTCATCACCTGCCGCGTCGACGGCGAACTGGTCGGCATCGCGCGCAGCGTCTCGGACTTCTCCTACGTGACCTACCTGTCCGACATCGCCGTCGTCCGCGCCTACCAGCGCACAGGCATCGGCCGGCAGCTCATCGACGCGACCCGCAAAGAGGCCCCCCAGGCCAAGATCGTCCTGCTGTCGGCCCCCGCGGCGGCCGACTACTACCCGCACATCGGCTTCACCGCCCATCCCTCCGCCTGGGTCCTCAACCCCTGAACCCCTGAACGGCCCGCCCCGACCCGGATGCCCGCGCCGCCCCACCGGCGCGGGGCGTTGGCAGGTCCGGGTCCGCGCACAAAAACCCCTGTGCGCCGGCTCGCACACCTCTGCGATCATCCCCGGATGGCGCACAGTCTCGAATCGCTGGTCATCCGGCACACCCACCGCCTTTCCTCCCCCAAGGGCTCCGCCGGTCAAGGAGCCGGTGCCGCGCGGCAGTTCGACGCGGCGCTGACCTCCGTGGGCTTCAAGCTCTCGGCGGAGCTGCTGGAGCGGTTGTCGGGGCTGTCCGAGGACGCGGTCGTGCACACCGCCAGGCGGACGCTGCGCACCGTGAGCGAGATGGTGGGCGACCACGTCCGGCACAACGTGTACTTCATCGACTTCCCGGCGAACGTGCCGGACACCGAAGAGTTCTGGATGAGCTGCGTGGCGAAGGCGCTCGGCGACGAGACGTCGCGCGAGAACGTGCTGACGCAGCTGGCGCACGGGGTGCTGGACCTGCTCAGCCTCCCCACGTACGGCCGTTACCAGCACACCTACGAGGAGATGCTCGCGGCGCAGGACGAGCTGATCGCCTCGGCGGGCGACCGGGTCACCGTCCTGCATCTCGGCCGGGACCTGGACGACGAACTCACCGGCCTCTACCTGGCCCTGGCCGGCAGCACGACCCCCCTGGGCGAGGACGACCTGCGCGACCTCAAGGCCCTCGCCGAGCAGTGCGCGCTCGGCCCCCAGCCGGAGGCGATCCCGGTCCGGGAGAACCGGGCGGTCGTCAACGAGGCCCGGCTCGGCGTCGGGGCGGACCTCCTCCTCGACACCGTCACCGATGTGCTGCGGCTGGCCTGCGCGCTGTCGGGCGGCGACGTGACGCTGCAGGAGCCGACCCGGTTCCGGGCGCTGTCGCGGCCGCTGCGCCGGGCGCTGCTCGCGGGTCTGGACGCCGTGGTCGCGGCGAACCCCGCGAAGCTCGCCGATGTGCACGCGCACCGCGAGCCCTTCAAGCGGCTCGGCGAGCGTCTCCACCCGCACGAGTACCCGCGCTGGCCGCACGCCGCCGACGTGTTCGCGGTCGCTCGGGGCGAGAAGGAGGCACGGTCCTTCGACAGCCGGGTCGAGAAGCTGCTCGACGAGTTCGACGTCCTCGGTGCGGTGAAGCTGCTGACGTCCGCTCCCGGCAAACTGTTCCGCGCCCTGGACCTCCTGCTGCGCATCGCCGCCGACCAGGACGAGCGGGACGCGGTGGTGGCCGCCGCGGTGCGGGTCGCTCCCGACGTCTCCGGCCGGGTCGTGCTCTCGGTGCGCGAACACCTCCACAACCGGGAGCGGGAGAGCGACGAACCCCGCATCTTCGTCAACCGCCGGGGCCGCGCATGGGTGACCCCCGACTTCCGGCCGCCGGTACCGGCCGCGGACCGCGATCGTCTGATCGCCGCCCTCGACGCCGAGATGCGCCGCCGGCTCCCGGCGCCGGGCCGGCTGCTGCTCGACCCCGACGTCCTCGACGTGGCGCTTCCGCTCAGCGGCCGGGCGACCGCGGCCGGGCTCGGCGTACTGCCGCGAGGCTCGGTCTCGGCGGTCGACGGCGAACAGCTGCGCTTCTTCGTGTACTGGAAGGAGACCGAGGACCGGACCGACTACGACCTGTCCGCGCTGCTTCTTCACGCCGACTACAGCACCGATGCCTGGCTCTCCTACACGTCCCTCACGGCCGTCGGGGGCAAGCACTCGGGCGACATCACCGAGGCGCCCGACGGGGCCTCGGAGTTCATCAACCTGTCCCTGGACCGGGTGCGCAGCACCTTCATCGTTCCGCAGGTCAACATCTACGCCGGCGAAAACTTCGAGGAGGTCGAGGAGTCGTTCTTCGGCTTCATGCTGCGCGACGGTGAGCACAAGGGCCGGCCGTTCGAGCCGCGCACGGTGCGGATGAAGTCGGAGCTGCGCGGGGTGGGCCGGGTGGCGCTGCCGCTGGTGTTCCGGCGCGGGGACGACGGCCGGTGGCGCGCGAAGTGGCTGCACCTGTATCTGAAGGGCATCTCGTCGGCCAACCGGGTCGAGGAGAACCAGGTGTCGGTGTCGAAGGTGGTGCGCGCCATCGTGGAGCGCGAGCAGCTGACGGTGGCCTACCTGATCGACCTGATGTCCGGCGACACCACGGACGTGGACCTGTGGGACGGCGAGCCGGTCCCGGACGAGCCCGTGACGTACATCGGCCTGGAACGTCCCGAGGGACTGCACCCGGACTCCCGGATCATCACCCTCGAAAATCTGCGCGACTTGATTCCGGGCTGAGTGCTAGCGTTGCCGACGGCGAGGCCATGAAAGGGCTTCCTTCTCATTCCTTTCCGAAAACGAGTTCTTTCGCTTTCCTCGCCGTCGACTTCGACTGGGAGGCGCCCGCGTGGCGCCTCCCAGTCTTTTTGTGTGCGCCGGGTCGCGTCGTCAGCGGTCCGAACGGCCGACAGCCCTTGGTGCGCGGCCCGCAGCACCCGGTCAGTGATGGTGGCCGCCCGCGTTCAGATGGGCGGCGGGGCTGACCACCAGGGGGCGGACCATGTGCTGTTCGTGCTCCAGCATGTGGCAGTGGTGCACGCCCCGGCCGACGACGGGGAAGCGGACCGCCACGGTGACCAGTTCGCCCGGGGTGCCGTTCGGGCCGGGCGTGATCTGGCCGGCCGTCCCCACCCGGACCGTGTCCTTCTCCCCGCGTTCGTGCGGCTCCAGTTCGGCCGCCGCCTTGAACGCGATCGGCCGCGACGAGCCGCGGGTGACCCGGTCGAACCCGGTGATGTCGTAGTTCTCCCGGGACAGCACCTGGAAGTGCGCCAGGTGGATGTGCATGGGGTGGGGGGAGGCGGCGAGGTTGAGGTACTTCCAGATCTCCACCCCCTCGTGCGCCGCGGTGAACGTCGCGCCGTCGTCGTAGGCCATCGCCGTCCTGCGCAGCGTGACGAGCGTGCCGTCGGCGTCCTTGACCTGGACGATCCCGGCGGCGGGCAGGGTGACGTCCTGCGCGTCGGTCTCCTCCATCTCCCACAGTTCGGGCATGTTCTGCGTGCCGGGGCCCACCAGCACCACCCAGCGCGGGGCCTGGTCGTGCGGCAGGTCGTGGTGGCCGACCCGGGTGAAGGTGGGGGAGAGGACCTCGGGCAGCGTGAACTTGGCCGAGGGCCTGCGGTCGGCGACACGGAACTGCATCACATCGGGTTCCAGCAGGTCGTTGCGCTTGTTGGACTCGCCCGGCGTGACGCCCTGCAGCGTGTTGACCAGCTTGAGGGTCTGCCCGCGGAACGCCTGGAAGTCGACCAGGACGTCGGCGCGTTCACCGGGGGAGAGGTTGAGCGCCCCCTCGACCGCGAGCGGCTCGCCGAGCAGCCCCTGGTCGGTCCCGATCACCTTCAGCGCTCCCGCCACGGGCCGGCCGTCGGCCAGCAGCATCAGCCGGTAGATCCGGGAGTTCGCGGTGTTGACGATCCGGAACCGGTACCAGCGCGGGTCGACCTCCAGATGGGGCCAGATCACCCCGTTGACCAGGGTGTAGGGGCCCGCGTGCGGGCGCATGAGGCGCTGCGCGCCGACCATCTCCACCTTGTGCAGCAGCCGGCCGGTCGGCGCGCCCGAGGCGTCCGTGTCGAAGTTGCGGTCGCTGAGGATCAGCGGCACCTCGTGCCGGCCGCTCGGCAGGTCCAGCGCCCGTTCCTCCGCGTTGCGGGTGATGAACAGGCCCGCCAGGCCCGCGAACACGCTGAAGCGGCTCACGTGGTGGGTGTGGTCGTGGTACCAGAGCGTGCCGGCGGCCTGGTCGTTCGGGTACGCCGACAGCTGGACGTCGCCGGGAGCCAGCAGGTTCTCCATCCAGCCGTCGTTGCCGCCGCCGGTCAGCATGCCGTGCAGGTGCACCGCGGCCCACGGCTCCAGGCCGGCCACCCCGGACACCTCCTGGCAGCCCTGCGTGCCGGGGTAGTTGGACAGCGGGTCGGGGGAGGGGCCGGTGGCCAGTCCGAAGTCGACGGCGGTGACCGGCAGAGTGCCGGTCAGACGGTTCTCCCACGCGACCCGGAGCCTGCGGCCGCGGACCGTCTCGATCGTCGGACCGGGGTAGGCGCCCTCGTACGTCCACATCCGCACCGGCGGGAGCTGCGAGTGCACGGTGATGTCGGCGGTGCGCATCCGCACGGTCAGCTCGTCGTGGTCGCCGCGCTCGCGCGGGCGCAGCACCGGCGGCATCCGCAGCGGGTCGGTGAACTTGGTCAGCCCCAGCCCGGCCGCCGACGGCTCGGGCCCGCCGGGGGCCGCGCCGACGGGCGAGGCGAACACGGGCGCGGATCCCACCAGGGCGCCCAGGCCCGCGACGGCTCCGCCCCGCAGCAGCGTACGACGGTTGACTCGGGGCCCCTGGGGCCGCTCCGGTATACCGGCAGATGCAGTCTCCATCCCCGCGACGTTAGGGACGGCCGCTCCATAGAAGCTCGAACTCCGCTCCAGCACAGGCCTGCCGGCCCGCTCTACAGCGCGGCGGCCCGCTCTAGAGGGCGGCCATCTCCGTGTCCCGGTGCACCAGCGCGGTGTAGCGGCCGCCGAGGGCGAGGAGTTCGTCGTGGGTGCCGCGCTCGGTGATGCGGCCCTGCTCCAGCACGATGATCTCGTCGGCGTCGCGGATGGTCGACAGGCGGTGGGCGACGGTGATGGTGGTGCGGCCCTCGCTCGCCGCGTCGATGGCCTTCTGGACGGCCCGCTCGGTATGGGTGTCCAGGGCGCTGGTGGCCTCGTCGAGGACCAGGACCGGCGGGTCGCGCAGGATGGCCCGGGCGATGGCCAGGCGCTGCTTCTCCCCGCCGGAGAACCGGTAGCCGCGCTCGCCGACCACCGTGTCGTAGCCGTCGGGCAGCGACATCAGATAGTCGTGGATGTGCGCGATCCTCGCGGCCGCGACGAGTTCCTCGTCGCTCGCGTCGGGCTTGGCGAAGCGGAGGTTGTCGGCGACCGTGGCGTGGAAGAGGTAGGTCTCCTGGGAGACGACGCCGACCGCGGCGGCCAGCGTGTCGAAGGACAGGTCGCGCACGTCGACGCCGTCGATGGTGACGGCGCCGGCCGTCGCGTCGTACAGCCGCGGCACGAGATAGCTCAGGGTGGTCTTGCCCGAGCCGGTCTCCCCGACGATCGCCAGGCTGCTCCCGGCGGGCACGCTCACGTCGATCCCCTCCAGCGTCGGCCGCCCGGCCCCCGCGTAGGAGAACCCGACCCCCCGCAGACGCACGTCGCCCCACAGCGCGGCGGGGACGACGGGATGCCGCGGCTCGGCGACGTCGACGGGCAGGTCCAGGTACTCGAAGATACGGGCGAACAGCTCCAGCGAACTCTGGATGTCCAGCCCGATGGTCAGCAGCCGCTGCGCCGGCCGGAACAGGGTCTGCTGCAAGGTGGTGAAGGCGACCAGGGAGCCCAGCGAGATCGCCATCCGCCCGCCGTGCGCGGTCAGTCCCGCGACCCAGTAGATGACCGCGGGCATGGACGCCATCACGATCCAGATCGTCGACTGGTACCACAGGCCCGCCGTGCTCGCCCGGACCTCGATGGCGGTGAGCTTGCGCGACTGCGCGGCGAAGGTGTCGGTCAGCGAGCGGGAACGGCCCATGGTGTGGCCGAGCATGATCCCGCTGACCGACAGCGACTCCTGCACCATCGAGGACAGGTCGGCGAACTGGCGCTGCCGGTCACGGGTGATGGCGCGCCGCTCGTCCCCGACGTGCCGGCTCACCCACACGAACGCCGGGAGCATCACCAGGGAGGCGATCGTCAGCCGCCAGTCGAGGATGGTCATGGCGGTGGTGGTGGCGATGACGATCGTCAGGTCGGAGACCAGCGCGGTGGCGGTGGTCGTCACGGTGACCTGCATCCCGCCGATGTCGTGGGCGATGCGGGACTGCACCTCGCCGGTGCGGGTGCGGGTGAAGAACGCCAGCGACATGCGCTGCAGATGCGCGTACACGGCGGTGCGCAGATCGTGCATGACGAGCTGGCCGACCTTGGCGGAGACATGGGTCTGCCAGACGTTGAACGAACTGGTGGCGATCGACACGACGATCATGCCGAGGGCCAGCAGCGACAGCAGACCGGTCCGGCCCTGCGGCAGCGCCACGTCCATGATCGCGCGGATCAGGAACGGGTTGACGAGGGAGACCAGGGACGAGCCCGCGACCAGGAACGCGACGAACAGCAGGTTCTTGCGGTAGGGGCCGAACAGCCCGAGGATGCGTCGCTTCTGCACGGGCGGTAGAGCCGTGCCCGACCCGGTGGTGGTCACCTGGCCTCCTTGTCGTCTCTTCGGTGATGGTCAGTCGGTGGAGCGCAGGACGAGGGCGGAGTTGAAGCCGCCGTGACCCCGCGCCAGGACGAGCGCCGTGGACACGGGGGTGTGCCGCGGCGCGGTGACCAGGTCGAGGCCGTAGCCGGGGGCGGGCGTGACGTTCGCCGTCGGCGGGATCACCCCGTCCCGCATGGCCAGCAGGGCGGTCGCCACGTCCAGCGGGGCCGCGCCCGAACCGAGCCGCCCCGTCATGGTCTTGGGCGCGGTGACGGGGACCGCCCGGTGCCCGAAGACCGCGGTGATCGCGTCCGCCTCGGTCCGGTCGAGCTCGGGGATGCCGGCCGCGTCGGCGAAGACGACGTCGATCTGGCCGGGCGACAGGCCCGCGTCGTCCAGCGCGATCTCGACGGCCTTGCGCAGCGCGGGCTCGCGCCCGCTGCCCGGACGCGGGTCGAACGTGGATCCGTAGCCGCTGATCTCGCCGTAGATCCGGGCGGCACCGCGCCGGCGGGCGGCGTCGGCGTCCTCGAGGATCAGCAGGGCTCCGCCCTCGCCGGGCACGTATCCGCTCGCGTCGGCGTCGAAGGGGAGGTAGGCCCGGTCCGGGTGTTCCTCGCGGCTCAGCTTCCCGGTGGTGAGCTGGGCCGCCCACCCCCAGGGGCAGATGGCGGCGTCGACCCCGCCGGACAGGATCAGATCGCTGCCCTTGCGGACCAGACGGCGGGCGTGCGCGAGGGCGTCCAGGCCGCCCGCCTGGTCGGAGACCACCACGCCGCTGGGGCCGCGCAGACCGTTGCGGATGGAGATCTGGCCGGTGTTGACGGCGTAGAACCAGGCGAAGGACTGGTAGGCGCTGACGTACTGGCTGCCCTTGCTCCACAGGTTCTGCAACTGGTCCTGGCCGAACTCGAAGCCGCCGCAGGTGCTGGCGGTCATCACGCCCATGCCGAGGGTGTCCGCCTCGCGCGGGCTCACCTCGGCGTCGGACAGGGCGTGGTCGGCGCCCACCAGGGCCAGCTGGGTCATCCGGTCGGTCTGCGGGACGAGCCGGCTGGGCAGATGGTCCTCGACCGTGAACCCGTCGATCTGCCCGGCCAGTTTGGACGGGTAGCTCTCCGGATCGAACCGCGTGATGCGACCGATGCCGCTCCTGGACGCCCGGGTGGCGTCCCAGTAGTCCTCCACGCCGCAGCCGTTGGGGGACATGATGCCGATACCGGTCACCACCACCTGGGAACTCATGCCGCAGTCTTCCTGTCCGGTCGGGCGAGGACCATCGCGCTCTGGAAGCCGCCGAAACCGCTGCCGACGGTCAGCACCGTGTCTGTGCGCCAGTCGCGTGCGGTCAACGGCACGTAGTCGAGGTCGCATTCGGGGTCGGGATCGTGCAGGTTCGCCGTCGGGGGCACCACGTTGTTCTCCATCGCCAGGACACAGGCGGCGATCTCGATCGAGCCGATCGCGCCCAGCGAGTGGCCCACCATCGACTTGATCGAGCTCATGGGGACGCGGCGGGCGTGCTCGCCGAGGCTGCGCTTGACGGCGCTCGTCTCGTGCCGGTCGTTCTGCTTGGTCCCCGAACCGTGCGCGTTGACGTAGTCGACCGCGCCCGGATCGATCCGCGCCTCGTCCAGCGCCGAACGGATGGCCTCGGCCATCTCCTTGCCGTCGGGACGCAGGCCCGTCATGTGGAAGGCGTTGCAGCGCGAGGCGTATCCGGCGACCTCGGCGTACACATGGGCACCGCGCCGCAGCGCGGCCTCCCGCTCCTCCAGGACGAACATCGCCGCGCCCTCGCCCAGCACGAACCCGTTGCGGGTGCGGTCGAAGGGCCGCGAGGCGTGCTCGGGATCGTCGTTGCGCGGCGTGGTCGCCTTGATCGCGTCGAAACACGCCATGGTGATCGGCGAGATCGGGGCGTCCGCGGCACCGGTGATCATCACCTCGGCCGAGCCGTCGCGGATCAGTTCGGCCGCGTAGCCGACCGCGTCGATGCCCGAGGTGCAGCCCGTGGACACCACCGTCGAGGGCCCCTCCGCGCCGACCGCCCAGGCGACCTCCGCGGCGAACGAACTCGGCACGAAGTAGTTGTACAGATGCGGGACGGCGTAGGTGTGGTCGACGAGATCGAGCCGGCCGCCGTCACTGACGACCCGGTACTCCTCGTCGAGCCCCATCGTCGCGCCCACGGCACTGCCGACGGCCACCCCGATGCGGTGCGGCGCGAAGCCCTGCAGGTCCAGCCCGCTGTCCCCGAGCGCCTCACGGGCCGTCACCAGGGCGAACTGCGAGGCCCGGTCGGTGCGCCGGATCTCCTGCGGACCGAGCCCGTGCTCGAAGGGATCGAAGTCGATCTCGGCCGCGACCCGGGACCGGAACGGCGACGGGTCGAAGAACGTGATCCCCCGGGTCGCGGTGCGGCCCTCGCTCAGCAGACTCCAGAAGTTCTTGGCCCCGATCCCGCCCGGCGCCGCCACCCCGATCCCGGTGACGACCACCCGCCGGCCGCTCACGCCGACTCCCAGGTGTAGAAGCGGCGCGCCATGGCGTCCGCGGGGGAGCGCCAGGTGGCCGGGTCGTAGGCGTCGATGAACGGCTTGAGGTCCTGGCTGATCCGCACGAACCGAGGATCGGCCTTCGCCTGCTCGATCAGCTCCCCGCCGTTGTCGTCGTCGAAGTCCTGAAGATGGAAGTACAGACCGTTGAACATGAAGAGCTGACGTCGCCGGGTCCCCATGCGATGCGGCATGTCGGTCTCGTCGAAAGCGCCGAAAAGCCGAGCCACATCGGCACTCGAACGAGAATCCATCTTGGCCACTATCAGATTGCTGTGCACTCGACCGCCTCCTCGAGGATGTGCTGCGCCTACAAGTACTTGACCAGTGCCGTCCATTCGGCGAGCTCCTCCTCCGACAAAGGCGGCAGGCAAGGCTGTTCAGTGAAAGGGAGCCCGGGATTCGCCCAACCGGGCGGCGGATACATGGCATTCCACGCGAACCCCATCCACATCAGGCCCTCGCCGAGGCTCTTCCCTATGGATCTCATGGCGGACCTGCGCCTCGCCCGCATCTCAATCTCCACTTCGCCGGGAAACCGTCTGCTGCCACCTTGGGTGGCCCTCCTCAAGAGGAAACCGGCAACGCGTCGAATGCCGCTGGAAGGAATGTGAAGTTCCGCTCGCGCCGTTCTCGAGCGGAACCCGAGAAAACGGCCGGCCGTATTTCGCACCGGCCCGGACAGAGCAAGGGGACGGCTCCCCGCAGGAGCCGCCCCCTCTTCCGCCGCCGCGGACCGGCACAGCCGGAACGAACAACCCGGCCGCCGTACGGGCTTTCCGCCCACCCCGACTGCCGTGCGCCCGGCTGTCGTACGAGACTGCCGCACACCTCGACTGCCGTACGCCCGGACCTCGCGGGACCGACGCACACCTCAACTGCCGTGCGCCCGGCTGTCGTACGAGCCCGACGCCCGTCCCAACCGCCGTGCGTCCGACTGCCGTACGGTGCTGCCGCCCACCCCAACTGCCGTGCACTCGGCCGTCGTGCGACACCGCCGCACACCCAACTGCCCTACGCCCGGCCGTCGTACGGGGCCACCGCACCCGGCGGCGACAGCTGGCCGGGTGCACCGCCCGGCGCCCCCGGGCAGGCCGGCACGATGCACCCTCACCCCACCCGAGAAGCGTCAACTCACCTGACCGACAACACCGTTGCCCGGCCGTGCGGCGCGGGCGGACCGCCCAGCGCGTCCAGCCGCCGCAGGTCCAGCGGCGAGGGACGGCGGTCCAGCCGGGCCGCGAGCAGCCCCGCCGCCCGCTCGTACGCACCCCCCGAGACCAGGGCGTACAGCAGGGTCTCCTCCACCACCTCGTGCTGGGCCCTGCTGGCACCCACCCGGGCGACCAGCGGCAGCAACGGCCCCAGCCGCAGCACCGCTTGGGGCCAGTTGCGGCGGACCACGTCCGTCAGCGCGTCGCACAACGGCGCGATCACCAGCGCGAACACCTCCCGGCCGTCCGCCAGCGCGTGCGCCCGCAGCCGCCCCAGCCCCTCGAGATCACCGGCCGCCGCCCAGGCCAGCGCGGCGTGCAGGGCGGCGAACCCCGTCGCGGGCGCCTCCAGCCAGTCCCGGGGTGCCGCCTCCAGCAGCTCCCCGAGCGGCAGCCGGCCGCTCCAGCTGCCCGTCATCCGCGCCCGCCACAGCAACGAGGCCGAGTCGACCAGCAGCCGCCCCCCGCTGACCTGCGAGGCCACCAGCTCCCGGTCGTAGCGGCGCAGCAGCGCCGAACGGTCCTCCAGGGTCAGTTCGTGCAGCGCGGCATGCCAGGACAGATGGGAACGGTGGCCCGCCCCGGCCCCGTGCCGGCCCATCCACTCCTCCAGCCAGGCCAGACCGGCACGGTGCTCACCGGTCTCGTAGAAGACGTGCGCCCGGGCATGGACGGCGTGGCCGGCCGCGGGATGCGCGGCCAGCGCCCGCACGGCCAGCGCGTCGGCCTCCTGCCAGCGCTCCTGCTCCTGGCGGACGAATGCCAGCTGCCCCAGATACCACCAGTCCTGCCCGTAGACGCCGGACAGCCCCTCGATCAGCGCCCAGGCCTCCTCGGCGCCGGTGACACCGTTGAAGGAGACGGTCGGCACCGCCGCGCTCACCGCCAGCGCGTCGCGCGGATGGGCGGCGATATGACCCAGCAGCGCCGCCTTGCCCTGCTCCTCGGTGCCGCGCAGCCGGGCGTCCACCGCCGCCACCAGGCTGCGCTCGCGATCGTCCGCCCGGCGGGACGCGGCACGGTGGGCGGCCGCGAGCGCCGCGGGCACGTCCACAGCGCCCCCGCACTCGTGGCCGAGCAGCGCCAGCGTCGCATGACCGACGGCGAACCCCGGATCGGCGTCGACCGCCTCGCCCAGCAGTGCCGCCGCGCCGGAGCGGCCCGCCAGAATCCGTTCCAGCGCCTGCCCGTACAGTCCTGCCGCCTCGGCACCCGTGCTCAGCCGCAGGCCGTAGCGGTCCCGCGGCCCGGACACCCGGCGCCCGGCGAGCGCCGTGAGCACCCGGTCGGCGACCTGTGCGGCCTGCGCGCGGATCTCCGGGATCGCGGTGCTCTCCAGCAGGTTCCCGCGCCGCGCGGCCCCGATCGTCCACAGCCGCAGCGCCGGGGCGCCGTCCGCCGGCAGCAGCCGCCCGTCGCCCGAGGTGTCGAATCCCAGGCCGGCGGGGCCGGTGCGGGCGTGGCCGCGGTCCAGCAGGCAGCGCACCAGCGGATCGCCCGTGCGCCGCAGGTCGGTCTGTGCCCCGGTGCAGTTGACGACGGCGCCGACCCGCAGCGTCCGGCCGTCGCTCAGCCGCACCACCACCACGCCGTGGTGGGGCACCGCGTAGACCACCTCCGCGGCGCCGGTGAGCAGCCGGCCCGAGGCCCGCAGCGCGCGGATCGTGGCCGCCGTCCTGGGCGCGATGCGGTGGCGGTGAACCTCCCAGGCCCGCAGGTCCTCGGTGAGGAACCGCTTCCGGTCGGCCGCCGACAACTGCTGCCACAGCGTGGCCGTGACCGCGCGCAGCCCGTCCATGCCGGGCCGCCAGTCGCCGCAGGCCCGCCGGGTCGCGGCCAGGTGCCGGCGTACGTCGCGGCGCAGCGTGTCCAGCCCGTGCGAGCCGTCCAGGCGCGGCGGCTTCGCGGGCGGGGCGGGGTCGGCCAGATGTTCCTGGGGGACCAGTCCGTGCCGGGACACCGCGTGCACCACCCGGTCCGGCCGGGCCAGCGTGAGGGCCACGTCGGCCATGGTCAGACCCGTGCCGACCAGCAGTACGTCGCCCGCCCGGTCCAGGGCGTCCAGCGCGCCCGGCGCCCAGGGATCGGCGACGAAGTGCCCCGACGCCCGCAGTTCGGTGCCGGCCCAGTCCTGGCCCGGCAGGAAATTGCCCAGCGCGAGCACCGCCGCGTCCACCCGCAGCTCGTCCCCGTTCGAGAGCCGCAGCGCCGTCCCGGCGCCCTGCTCGCGGGCGGCGACGACCCGTTCGCGCACCCGGTGCAGGCGCCCGCGCCGGCATTCCCGGACGCTCTGTTCGAGGACCTCGGCCAGATACCGCCCGTACTCCTGGCGGGGCACGAACTCACCCGCGGCGGCGTGCGGGTCGCGGCCGGTGAGCCAGCGCAGGAAGTGCCCGGGGTCGTCGGGGAAGGCGCTCATCTTGCCGGCCGGCACATTCAGCAGATGACGCGGATCACCGGTTCCGTAGGCGACACCGGGGCCGGCCGCCTCGGCCGGGTCGACCAGCCATATCTCGACCGCCCGACCGGCTCTCTCGGCCTGGCGCAGCAGCTGAACCACCGTCAGCGTCCCTGCCGCACCGGCTCCCACGACGGCGATGCGGCGCGTGGCGGAACTCCAGCTCATTGATCTCACTCCCTGATGGGTTCGGCTTCAGCGGGCATCGGACCCCGTCCCCTTTTGTCGTGGCCCCTCGCCGGCGCCGGCGCCGGCGCCGGCGGTCGCGAAGGCCTCGCCCGCCATGCCGGCGGTGAGGGTCGTGCCGTCGGCCGGGTCGATCAGCAGGAACGAGCCGGTGCGGCGGTTGGCGGTGTACGCGTCCAGGGCCAGCGGCTCGGCGGTGCGCAGCACCACTCGGCCGATGTCGTTGACCTTCAAGGACGGCACGCCGTGGCGCTGTTGCAGTGTGTCGGTGTCGATCCGGTACGAGAGGTCCTCGACCACCGCGCGGACCGTGCGGGTGGTGTGCTTGAGCAGCACCCTGGCGCCGGCGCGCAGCTCACGTTCGCTGAGGTGGCAGACGTACGCCCCCACGTCCCGGGTGAGCCGCGGGGCCGCGTCCCGGGCCGCGATCAGGTCGCCGCGTGCGACGTCGAGGTCCTCGGCCAGGCGCACGGTCACCGACTGGGGCGCCCAGGCGATCTCCCGCTGTTCGCCGAGCACGTCGATGCCCGCGACGGTGCCGGCGCGCCCGGACGGCAGCACCGTCACCCGGTCCCCGACCCGCAGCACTCCGGACGCCAGCTGGCCCGCGTAGCCGCGGTAGTCGCGATGCTCGCCGCGCTGGGGGCGGATGACGTACTGGACGGGGAAGCGGGCCGGGTCCCGGTCCGGGGCGCTGCCGACCGGGACGCTCTCCAGGTGTTCCAGCAGGGTCGGCCCGCCGTACCAGGGCATCCGGGCGGAGGGCCGGACCACGTTGTCCCCGGCCAGCGCGGAGACCGGGATCACCACGACGCGTCCGATGCCCAGGCCGGCCGCGTAGGAGGTGAACTCCGCGGCGATGGCGGCGAAGACGGACTCCTCGTAGGAGACGAGGTCCATCTTGTTCACGGCCAGCACCACGTGCGGGACACGCAGCAGCGCGGCGACGGCCGCGTGGCGGCGGGTCTGCTCCACCACCCCGTGGCGGGCGTCGACCAGGACGACGGCGAGCTCGGCGGTGGAGGCGCCGGTGACCATGTTGCGGGTGTACTGCACATGCCCGGGGGTGTCGGCGAGGACGAACCGGCGCCGGGCGGTGGCGAAGTAGCGGTAGGCGACGTCGATGGTGATGCCCTGCTCGCGCTCGGCGCGCAGGCCGTCGGTCAGGAGCGCCAGATCGGGCGCGTCCTGCCCGCGGTGCGCCGAGACGCGCTCGACGGCCGCCAATTGGTCGGCGAGCACCGACTTGGAGTCGTGCAGCAGCCGGCCCACCAGCGTGGACTTGCCGTCGTCGACGGATCCGGCGGTGGCGAAGCGCAGCAGCGAGGTGGCGGCGGCCCGGGAAGCGGTGGTCATGGCTAGAAGTACCCCTCGCGCTTGCGGTCCTCCATGGCGGCCTCGGACATCCGGTCGTCGGCGCGGGTCGCACCGCGTTCGGTCAGCGGGCTGGCGGCGATCTCGGCGATGATGTCCGCGTTCGTGGCGGCGTCGGAGTCGACGGCGCCGGTGCAGGACATGTCGCCGACCGTGCGGTAGCGCACCAGCCGCCACTGGGAGCGTTCGTGTTCCCTCGGGCCGCCCCAGTCGCCGGCGGCCAGCCACATGCCGCCCCGGTCGAACACCTGGCGCTTGTGGGCGTAGTAGATGTCCGGCAGGGCGATGTCCTCGCGCTCGATGTACTGCCACACATCCAGCTCGGTCCAGTTGGACAGCGGGAAGACCCGCACATGCTCGCCGGGCGCGTGCCGGCCGTTGTACAGCGACCACAGCTCGGGGCGCTGGCGGCGCGGGTCCCAGGCGCCGAACTCGTCGCGCACCGAGAAGACGCGTTCCTTGGCGCGGGCCTTCTCCTCGTCCCGGCGGCCCCCGCCGAACACCGCGTCGAAGCGGTGCGCGTCGATGGCGTCCAGCAGCGGCACCGTCTGCAGCGGGTTGCGGGTGCCGTCCGGGCGCTCGCGCAGCCGGCCGTCGTCGATGAAGTCCTGGACGCGGGCGACGTGCAGGCGCAGGCCGTGCGCCGCGACCACGCGGTCGCGGTGCTCGATGACCTCGGGAAAGTTGTGCCCGGTGTCGACATGCAGCAGCACGAAGGGAACCGGTGCCGGCCAGAAGGCCTTCAGCGCCAGGTGCAGCATGACGATGGAGTCCTTGCCGCCGGAGAACAGGATCACCGGCCGCTCGAACTCACCGGCCACCTCCCTCAGGACATGCACCGCCTCCGCCTCCAGCATGTCCAGATGCGACAGCGCGAAGGCGTCCTCGGGCACCTCGACCACGGGCTGGTTCGCGGGCATCACGCAAGACCCCTCTCGGCCAGGAAGGCATGCAGCTCGGCGGCGGACTCGGCCACCGACCGGTGCCGTGTCTGAATACGCAACTCCGGGTCCGCCGGCGCCTCGTACGGGTCGTCCACGCCGGTCAGTCCCGAGATCTCTCCCGCGGCCTGCCGCGCGTACAGGCCCTTCACGTCCCGCTCGCTGCACAGCCCGAGGGGCGTGGCGACATGGACCTCCAGGAACTCGGTGTCACCGGCGGCGTGCTGCTGTCGTACGGCGGCACGCGAGGCGGCGTACGGCGCGATGACCGGTGCCAGCACCAGCACGCCGTGCCGGGCCAGCTTCTGTGCCACGAACCCGATCCGCGTCACGTTCGTGTGCCGGTCCTGACGGCCGAACCCCAGCCCCCGGGACAGGTGGGCGCGGACCTCGTCACCGTCGAGCACCTCGACCCTGCGCCCGTCGGCACGCAGGCGTTCGGCCAGCGCACGGGCCAGGGTGGTCTTGCCCGCGCTGGGCAGCCCGGTCAGCCACACCGTGGCACCGCGCTCACAAGGGCCGTCCGCGGACAGGGCCACCGCGGTGACCTCGGCGGCCGGGGCGTCAGCTGTGCTCACGTGATGCTCTCCCGAAAGTGAGATGGGAACACGAACGACGAACGGTCGACGACGGATGCCGGGCCCGTCAGGAGGTGGCGAACTCGGCCAGGGCGCGGCCCAGTACGTCCATGTCGATCCGGTGCCAGGAACCGGGCAGTTCGAGTCCCCGGCCCTCGGGCAGGGCCTCCGCGGTCGCCTGCGCCGCGGCCCGCAGCCACTCGCTGGTGTGGTCGCTGTTGAGGACCAGGGCCGGCGTCCGGTACCCGGCCAGCCGCTCCGCCGGGACGCTGTGGTCGCCGCAGATCGCGGTGTCGTAGACGAGGGTGTGGGCGTTCGCCTCGTTCACCGCCCAGATCGGGCCCCGGCGCCACTCCGCGACGGTGTCGGGCGTGAGCCCCAGGAAGCTGCCGAGGAAGTACTCCACGGCCTCCTCGCGCCGGTCCTCCTCCAGGAGCACCCGCAGCGTCTTGGTGATGTTCCACGGCGGCCTGGGGAAGGGTCCGACACGGAAGAACGGCTCGTGCAGCGCCAGCCTCGTGATCGGCACGCCGCCCAGGGCCGCCTCGAGCGCGAGGTTGGCGCCCGTGGACCCGGCGAACACCGCGGCAGAGCCGCCGGCTTCCTGGATCACCGCCTCCAGGTCCTCGACCTCCCGCTGGACGGCGTACGCGGGGGAGTCACCGCTCTGCCCGCGCCCGCGCCGGTCGTAGACATAGGTGGTGCAGTGCGGCGCCAGCTCGGGAACGAGCGCGTCGAAGATCGTGTGATCACGGAACGCGCCGTTGAGCAGCACGATCGGCGGCCCCTCACCGGTCTTCTCGTAAGCGATCGTCGTGCCGTCCCGGGAAACGACCTTGCGCATCACGCACTCCTCACGCCGAACGGAGGTGCTCTCACCTCACCGCATGTCGAGATTTTCGAGCGGCGTGGTGGACCACCGGTCGAGGACCGGTCGCGGGATCCATGAACCCCAGGACAGCCGGACGGCCAGGACGGTGGTGCGCAGGGCGCCGGTCCGGCTGCGGGCGTCGGGCGGCGCTGCGCGGGTTGCAGCATCCACGCTCAGGGACCCTTATGGGTTTGACGCAATGATTACGTCATTATATTGTTCGGTGATGCTCTTCCCTACGCCGGATCTCACCGAGACGGATCGCCAGGTCCTCGACCAGATCGACCAGATGCGCGAGACGTTGAGGCACAGCGTGCGGACCTCGTCGACGAAGTGGACGGCCGGCCTGCGGAAGTTCCTGACCGCGGATGCTGTGGCCGCCTCGAATTCCATCGAGGGCTTCAAGGTGGCAACCGTCGACGTCGAGGACCTCATGGAAGGCGAGAGCGAGGTCGACATCTCGGAGGAGAACCGGGAGGAGACCCTTGCCTACCAGCGGATGATGACGTACATCCAAACCCTCCACGACGCCGAGGACTTCTCCTACAGCAAGGGCATGCTCAACGGCCTGCACTGGATGCTGCAGGGGCACCGGCACAGCGCTCGCCGCCCGGCGGGCCAGTGGCGCAAGGGCCCCGTCTACGTCACCGACGCCCGCGACCCCAGCATCGCCGCCTACACCGCCCCCGATGCCCAACTCGTTCCCGACCTGATGCAGGAACTCGTCGACTGGCTCAACGAGAACGACGATACGCACGCCCTGGTGCGGGCCGCGATGGCCCACCTGCACCTGGTCTCCATCCACCCCTGGGCCGACGGCAACGGCCGTATGTCCCGCTCCCTGCAAACCCTCATGATTGCCCGGGAGTCGGTCCTCGCGCCCGAGTTCTCCTCCATCGAAAGCTGGCTCGGACGCCCGGGCAACACCTGGGAGTACTACCGCGAACTCAATGACCGCGGCAGCCACTACCAGCCCGATCAGGACGTCGCCGGCTGGATCCGCTTCAACCTCACCGCCTACCACCAGCAGGCCCAGACGGTCCAGGGCCGACTAGCCCGCTCAGGCCGTGTCTGGAACGCCCTCGCCGACTTCGCCGACAGCAACGGCCTGGACGAACGCACCATCACAGCACTTCATGACGTCGCCATGGCCGGACGCGTGCGCCGCGCCCGCTACCAGCATGCCGAAGTGCTCAGCCTCCAGCAGGCTCAACGCGACCTGCGCGAGCTCACAACCGCCGACATTCTCCAGCCCGTCGGCCGCACCCGGGCCCGCTATTACACAGCGGGCCGGCAGTTCCCCCAGGACGCCATCGACATTGCCCAGACCCCGATGACCCTGACGCACCCCTACCGTCGCTGACGAGGCCGGGCCAGGCACGCTCCGCGGACCGGACCGCCGTGAACGCCGCCGGAGGACACCTCGGCGTTTGACGTCGAAGTGAGCCGAGCCGACCGCGCGCCACGGACGAGATCACGCGGAACGGGAGAGCTGTTCGCGCACCCATTCATGACCGGGATTGACATACGGACGGCCCGCCACGACGACGGTCGGCACGGTCTCGTTGCCGTCGTTGGCCGCTCGCACCACTGCCGCCCCGGCCGGGTCGCGCCAGATGTCGACCCAGTGCAACCGGCGGGCGTCACCGCCCAGCCGGATGCGCAGCCGCAGACAGTACGTGCAGCCCGGCCGCCAGAACACGACCGGCCGGCCGTCGACGGCGCTGCGGCGCTCCGCCTCCAGCGCACCGACCGAACGCGGGAAGATCAGAGGCGAGTTCACCCCTGCGAGCAGCACGAACACCAGCAGGAGTGCCACGGCTGTGCCGGGTTCCCCCTTGAGGGCCGATGCCGTGGCAACGGCCGAGCCGAACAGCACAAACAGCATCGGCAGGATCCAGGCGCGCATCACGATGACGCAGGCTACCGATGAGCCGACAACGGTCCTGCCCCGAGGCACGGCACACCCGAGACGAGACAGTCCGTTCGCCCACCACCTCTGCTAACCCGGGCCCGCGTCCGCCGCGGGAGGAGCGCGAGCGGCGGACGCCGGCCCCGGCCGGTCGTGCCGGGGAGGAGGACCGGGGCGCCGTGGTCCCCGCTGCCCCGGCGGGCAGGGTGCGAGCCCTTGCCAGGAGACCCGTACTGGGCTGTTCGCGTGCATGGACGCGCCACGCGGTGCGGGCGCTGCGGGCAGGCCTGCGGGGGCTGCTAGCTTCATGATCGATCCGCCGGTGGCCGCCCGGCTCGTGGGTGAGCCCGAACGTCAGGGCGTGCGTGGGGAGGGTGCGGTGACGGACAGGAGAAGTTCCCCCGAGGGGCCGGCAGTTGCCCCTTTGAGGCGTCGCACTCTCCTGGCCTCGGCCGCGCTGGCGGTCGGCACCCCCGTCGCGACGGCCGCCGCCGCTTCTGCCCCGCAGCGGCCGGAACCCGGACGGCTTCCCCCGCCGCAGAGCGGGACCGCGGTACGTCTGGTCGCCGTTCCGCACCAGCACCGCGACGTCGACTGGCTCAGGGCGGCCCTTCAGGCCGCTGTGGAGATCGAGATCGCCACCATCCCGCCGTATCTGTGCGGCTGGTGGTCCGTCAAGGACCGCAAGAGCGACGTCGCCCGGGTGATCCAGCGCATCGTCTTCGACGAGATGTACCACCTCGGAGTGGTCTGCAATCTGCTCGTGGCCCTGGACGGGCGGCCGCGCATCAAAGAGGGGGCACCCGTCTATCCCGGCCCGCTGCCGGGCGGGGTGCACCCCGGGGCCCGCGTGTACCTGTCGGGCCTGACCCCGGCGCTCGTGCACGACGTGATGATGGCCATCGAGGCCCCCGCGGCACCGGTCACCGGCAGCGTGGACGACCCGCTCAGCATCGGCGTCTTCTACGAGGAAGTACTCAAGACGTTCCGGACCGTCGGACCCGAACTGTCGACCCGCCGGCAGCTGAACGAGCGCATCGGCGGAGACCTTCTCGAGCCGGTCGCCACCCTCGACGACATCGAGCACGCGATCGAGATCGTCCGCGAGCAGGGCGAAGGCACCTCCAGCTCTCCCGCCGACGCTCCGGGCGATGACCATGTGGCGCACTACTACGCCTTCGCCGAGATCTACTACGGCCGCCGGCTGCGCGAGACCGAGGAGGGCTGGCAGTTCACCGGAGCTCCCGTGCCCTTCCCCGACGCACGGCCCATGGCCAGGGTCCCGGCGGGCGGCTGGGACCAGCCTCCCCCCGAGGCCCAGCGGCTCCTGAGCGCCTTCGACAGCACCTACACCGCCGTGCTGGAAGCACTCGATGCGGCGTGGGCCGACGGCGGCCCCGACAGCCTGAACACGGCCGTGCGCACCATGCGCCGACTGGAGAGCCCCGCTGTGGAGCTGATGGAGATCCCGATCTCCGGAACCCTGGAGACGTACGGCCCGCAGTTCCGCCCGAGCTGAACACAGGCCACTGCCCGCGGGCTTCCTGCCCCCCGGCACCGCCGCGGAGAGGACCGGCGATGCTCATCGACGGCCAGTGGTACGAGTTCCGCGGGATGCCGGGATGCCGGGATGCCGGGATGCCGGGGTGCCCTGTGCCGGCAGCCTTACCGCGCCGCCCGGCCCGTCGCGCAACTCCTCCCGGAACGTGCCGCGTCAGGCGGCACCGCCAGGTGGGCCGGAGATAGCGAGCAGCGCGGCGCGCGCGGCACCGCACAGCGCGTCGTCCTCGGGAACGGAGCGCCAGGTTCCGTGCCGGACGGGCCGCTCGTCGGTGTCGAGGAACGCCCTCAGGACGGGCCCCGCGGGGGCGGCGTCCGCGCCCATGTCGGCCAGCAGCTTCACCGTTTCGACGACCGCCGGATAGGCGCCGCCCCGTTCGGCGAACGGGGTGATCGCCCGGACGAGGACCGGGACGACCTCGTCGGCCCGGCCGGTGATCCGCCACAGCGCCTCGCCGACGCGCAGCGGCAGCCAGCCCGTCTGGTGCTGGGGCAGGAGCTCGCGCAGCCGTGCGGCGTACGGGGCGCCCGCCCGCCCCAGTTCCCCCAGCAGCACCGCGGCACTCTCGCGGCCGTACAGCTCGCCGAGCTGCGGAAGCAGCAGATCGAGTGCGGGCCCGCGGTCGCCGGTCAACCGCCCGTAGGCGAGCGCCAGGCAGCGCGGCGCGAACGACTGGCCCGCGGGCGGGTTGCCGAGCAGGGCGCGCAGCCGTTCCCGGGGCACCGCCTCGGCCGCGGCCGGCCCGATCGCGGCGAGGGCGTCCAGCGCCCACACCGCGGCGTCGGTGTCCAGCAGGCCGAGCAGGTCCGGGATCGCGGGGGTGGCCGCCGTACCCCATGACTCCAGCAGCTGGCACAGAGCACGGCGTTCGTCGAGGGTGGAGGCGGCGGCGAGCCGGGCGCGCACCGGGGGCAGCAGCACGTCGGCGTGGGCGCCGAGTCCTCCGGCGACCTCGTTCAGGCTCAGCTCGTACGTCCACCAGCCGTCGGCGTGGGACGCGTGGTGGGCGAACCCGGTCCGCGCCTCCCTCAGACGCCGCGCCAACGGGGCTACGCACCGCACGTCACCGAGCCGCGACAGGGCCCAGAGCGCTTGCGACCGGGCGGGCAGATACGCCTCGCCCTCGCCCTCGTCGTCCCTCACCATGGCCGCCAGCGCGTCCGCCCAGGGGAGAGCGGCGTGCCCGCACATGCCCAGGACCCGGGCGGCGAAGAGCCTGTTGTCGGGCTCGGGGTCGGACAGCGAACGGGCCACCGCCGGCAGCAGCTCCGCGACGGCCGAGCGCCGGGCGCTGAGCTCCTGGGCGGCCACCTGCAGCGCGCCCGCCCGCACGGCGGGGTCCCGGTGCCCGAGCAGCCTGCGGGTCGCGTCGGCCCGGCCCGCCCGGTCCGCTCCCAGCAGGCCGACGGCCCAGACGACCGTCGCCTTGACCGCCCCGCCGTCCGGCCGCCACGTCGCCGGTTCACTGCCGGACAGCACCTCGGACACCGTCCGCGGGTACGCGGCATCGTCCTGCCCCGGCAGCGCGCGCCGCAGAGCCTGTACGGCGACGAGGCGTACGGCAGGGTCGGCCGCGTCCATGAGGTGTCGCAGCCAGCCCAGGGACGCGCCCCGCTGTTCACCGGCGTGAGCGGTCAAGGAGCCGACGGAGTCGATGAGTTGGAGCCGCGTCCGCGGATCGGGTTCCACGCCCCACCGGTCCCGCAGGGCAGCGATCGCCTCGTCGGCCCGGCGGTGGGCCTCGGCGAGGGCGTCGGCGACGGCGATGCGGTTCACCGCCACCGGGTCGTCGAGCAGCGGCAGCAGGTCCGGCACCGCCAGGTCCCACGCGGCGGCCCAGCCGGGGGTCACGAAGCGGGGTTGGGCGGTGTTCCCTGCGCCGGCCAGGGACCCGACGAGGTAAAGGAGTTCGCCGCGGACGTCCGCGGCGATGGCCGGGTCCGCGGCGGCCGCGACGACGTAGGGGAGAGCGGCCGGAGCCGAGGAGTAGACCCCGCCGCCCTGATGGTGGACGTGGGTCAGCAGATCATCGGCAGCGGCGGCGGCCTTCTGCGGCCGGTACAGATCCCGCAGCATGCCGGGCACGTCCCCGGCCGCCCCGTAGGCATGCCTGAGCGCCGGCCAGTCCACGGCGTCGAGCCGCGCGAGAGCATCGCTCACCGGTGGCTCACCCCGACCCGCCCCGCGACCACGAAGAGGACAGGAGAGCCACCGTCGCGGACGACCGGCCCCTGGTGACCCACGCCGTTCCACAGCCCGCTCCGGACCCGCCCGTTGTCCTCACCGCCCAGACATGCGAAAGCGGCGGCCAGCCCGCCGGAACGTCTCACGATCATGACACCGGATCCTTTCAGGCCCGGACCCCCACAACCATTCTCCCCGGCACCCGCACCGCCCCGGCACCGAAGCCGTCCGGCCCGCACCGGCTGAGTACGATCACCCACGCCGGTCTGAGTACACGAGCGGTTGCCCGCCGCGCACGCCGTCGGAAGGGTGGAACCCATGCGCCGACTGCTGCTGCTCGCCCCGCTGTTGCTGTTCACCGCCGGCTGCGGAGTGGTGCAGTCCTCCAACGACGAGGCGACGGACGCCGCACGGGAGGTGGCCCGGAACGCGGGCGAGCGGCTCTACGGCCAGCGGCCGCGCACGGCGGAGGAGGTCGGGCGCTCCGCCTCCAACATCGACGGGGTGGAGGTACTGCGGCTGACGGGTACCTCGACACACGACGGAGACGGCATCGATGTGGTCGTCCGCACATCCGGCTCGGCGTACAGCAGAGGGCTCGACCCTCAGGAGGTCGTCGTACAGCGCTGCTTCGCGGTGCGGGTGTCACCCAAGTCGCAGTGGAGTGAGGATCCCCGCGACGTGGACTGCCCGGACGGCCCTCCACTGACCTTCGCCCCGCCACCCGAACCGCCCCGGCTGCCCTACGAGGAGCTCCGCACGAAACTTCCCCGGGTGCCGCAGGGCGGCCGGGCGGACGAGGCCGAGGTACGCCGTAGCCTCGCCGCCCTGGATCTGGATCCGGCGATCCGTACCGAGGTGAAGGCGGACGGCGGCCGGGTCGGCGTTCTCCTGTCGGTGAAGGGCAACGGCTTCGACGCGCAGGACTGCCTTCTTGCCCGCGTGGGCCCCGGCGCCACCGAGGTGTGGGTGCCGCCCCGGATCCAGCGGATGCCCGGAGAGGGCGGCTGCACCGTCGGCAACGCCCTGGACCCGAAACCGTCACCGCACTGACGGGATGCCTGACTCACTCGGGCCACGGGCCCGCGGGAGCCAGGCACCCCGTTCAGGATCGGCAGCCGGGGTGAAGCGGCGCGACCACCGCGAAGCGCGCCGGGTCGCACCAGGGCGATCCGTACCGGCTGTGGGACAGCACCACCACACCCCAGCCAAACCTCAGGCCGGCCACCCCGATCAATCGCGGGTCAGCCCGCCGGCCGCGGAACATGTTCACCGCCTGCGCCCCACCACCCCCGCGATGTCACATCCGGCGGGGCTGTCTCGTCCCAGATCTCGGAGAGGGACTTCAACAGCAGGAGGGTGATGGTCATGCGGGTGTTCGTGGCGGGCGGGACCGGGGTCCTGGGGCGGCGGCTGGTGCCGCAGCTCGTGGCGCGCGGCCACCAGGTGACGGCCACGACGACGAGCGCGGCCAAGCTCGGCCTGGTGGAGCGGCTGGGTGCCGGGGCGGTGGTGATGGACGGACTGGACGCGGTGTCCGTCGGTGAAGCGGTGGCGGCAGCCCGGCCGGACGTGATCGTGCACCAGATGACCGGGATCTCCATGGCGCACGCCGGCAAGCCCGACCTGAAGCACTTCGACCGGTGGTCCGTCCCCACCGTCCGGCTGCGCACCGAGGGGACGGACCACCTGCTGGCCGCGGCCGAGGCGACCGGCGTCCCCCACTTCGTCGCGCAGGGCTACGCGAACTGGAACGGCATCCGCGAGGGCGGATGGGTCAAGACCGAGGACGATCCGCTGGACCTGCACGAAGGGACGGCCGCGCACACGGCGATGGCGGCGCTGCGCCACGTCGAGGACACGGTCGGCGCGGCCGGCGGCGCGGTGCTGCGCTACGGCGCGTTCTACGGTCCCGGTGCCAGTGACGACCAGCTCGTGCTGGTGCGCAAGCGGCAGTTCCCGCTGGTCGGGGACGGCACCGGCTACGCCTCCTGGATCCATCTCGACGACGCGGCGAGCGCCACCGTCCTGGCCGTCGAGCAGAAGGCGAGAGGAGTGTTCAACATCGTCGACGACGAGCCGGCCCCGGAGAGCGAGTGGCTGCCCCATCTGGCGGCGTGCGCGGGGGCGAAGCGGCCGATGCGGGTCCCGGTCTGGCTGGCCCGGCTGCTGGCCGGGCCGGTGGTGGTGACGATGATGACCGAAGGCCGCGGCTTCTCCAACGCCAAGGCCAAACGGGAGCTCGGCTGGCAGCCGCGCTATCCGTCGTGGCGGCAGGGCTTCCAGGAGGCGCTGGCGTGACCCGCACCGAGGAGTTCGAAGAGCTGCGGCCGCTGCTGTTCTCCATCGCCTACCGGATCCTGGGCAGCGTGAGCGAGGCCGAGGACGCCGTCCAGGAGACCTGGCTGCGCTACGAGCTGTCCGCGACCCGGCCCGCGTCGGTGAGGGCGTTCCTGTCGGCCGTGGTCACCCGGGTCTCGATCGACGTCCTGCGCTCGGCCCGCCTGCGACGCGAGGAGTACGTCGGGCCGTGGTTCCCCGAGCCACTGCTCACCGACCCCTACGAGGACCCGCAACAGTCGGCGGAACTGGCCGACTCGCTGTCGATGGCGTCCCTGCTGCTGCTGGAACGGCTCTCCCCGCTGGAGCGGGCGGTGTTCGTGCTGCGGGAGGTGTTCGCCTTCGGCTTCGCGGACATCGCCTCGGCGGTGGGCAGGTCGCAGGCGGCATGCCGCCAGCTCGCCGTGCGGGCGCGTCGCCACATGGACGCGGGCCGGCCCCGGTTCGAGGCCGACCGCAAGGAACGGGAGGAACTCGCGGAGCGGTTCTTCGACGCCGTCCGCGAAGGCAACGTCGAGGGCCTGCGGAAACTGCTCGCCGCCGACGTGTCGATGCTCGGCGACGGCGGCGGCAAGGCCCCGCAGTGGGCCAGGGGATTCACCGGCGCCGACGCCGTGTCCCAGGTGCTCGCCACCCTCTTCCCGCCGTTCGTCCGGATCGGCGGCATCGTGGAACCGCACCAGGTGAACGGTCAGCCGGGCGCGATCTTCCGCGACCGGGACGGCAAGGTCCTCAACACCTGGACCCTCGACATCCTCGACGGGCGGATCCAGACGATCCGCACAGTCAGCAACCCCGACAAGCTCGCACACGTGGGCCCCGTGGCGGACGCCTGGGCGGTCCTGCGCGAGACACAGCAGTTCCTTGCGGACGCGGACTGACCCGAAGCGCTCACCGCACTCCAGACCTGCTGCGCCGGGCGCCGTCGGTCCCCGGGGGCCCGGCGCAGAGACAGGTACCCACCGCATCGCGGACAGCCAGGTATTTCGACACGGCGGCCCCGGACCGCTCGGGGAAGCACCACGGACGGCAACGGCTTGCCGCGCCCCACCAGAGACCAGGCAGCGACAGACCCAGCGCACCACAACCAGAACCAGAAATAGAACCAGAACCAGAACCAGAACCAGAAATAGAACCAGAACCAGAACCAGAAATAGAACCAGGCCCAGGACCAGCACAGGAGAATCGGACATGACCAGGATCGGCATCATCATCGGCAGTACCCGCCCCGGCCGCCACGGCGACCGGGTGGCCTCATGGGTGCGGGACCTGGCGGCCGAACACGCCGGTGGCGCCGCGGAGTTCGAGCTCGTGGACTTGAAGGACTACGCGCTGCCGCTGCTCGACGAGCCCGTGCCCGCGGCCATGGCGCCCGGCCGGCAGCCGCACACCCGGCGCTGGGCCGAGCGGATCGGCCCGCTGGACGCCTTCATCGTCGTCACCCCCGAATACAACACCGCCCCGCCCGCCGCCCTGACCAATGCCATCGACTACCTCTACGAGGAATGGGGCGGCAAGCCCGTCGGCTACGTCGGCTACGGCATCTTCGGCGCGGTCATGGCGGTGCAGAAACTGCGCGCGCAGGCGGGCCCGCTGCGCATGGCGGACATCGGACCTCAGGTGGCACTCTCGCTGCGCGAGGACTTCGTGGCCTTCACGGACTTCCGGCCGCAGGACCTGCACGTGGCGCAGGTCCAGGAACTGGTCGACGAACTGCTGGCATGGGCGAAGGCGCTCGGCCCGCTGCGCGCAGCTTCCCGGGCCGCTGCCTGAACGGGAGCGGTCTACCGGAGCCGGGGACGCCGTGGTCAGCGAGGCCCGGGTTCTGCTCCCAGGAAGATGTACCGATACAATCCGTAGTACCGTGTGTATCGGTAGATCCGGACCGCAGCGGAGGAGCCCGACATGCCAGCAGCAGGGGAGGCTGAACGCGCCCCGAACGTTGCCAGGGCTGTGTGGGAAGCTGCCGGCGCACGGGCCAAGTCTGAGGGCCTGCCCCTTATTTGGGTCATGAGCCGCGCTCTCGCCGAGTACGCCGCCGGGACACTGCCTCTGCCCCGTAGCCTTACCAGCACCAAGGCGGGCAACCGTCGCGGCCGCAGTGTGTTCGCGACAGATGAGGTGTGGTCCGGCGCCGACGAGCGACGTGTGAAGGATGCGGTCCGCTCGATGTCCGCGCTCTGCGAGATCTTGTTGGACGCCTACGCTCGCGGCGACATTCATCCCTACGCCCGCATGGTCACCACCGCCCAGCGTGAGGTCCTGGCCGCGTCACAATCGACTGAGGGCGACGCCTCCTTGGGCACGCTGCCTGCGTCCGTAGCTGCCTGACACGCCCGGCCATCGCGAAGGAGAGCCTGCATAGTGAGCACTTCCACCGTCGGGATGCGGGGATCGGTTCCTCCTATGCCTGATCGCACTCCCAAGGCGCTGCGCGCGGCCATCGCACAGCACACGCCCAAGCTTCTGCCCGACTTCGACCGCAACTGGCGCGAGAAGATCGCCGACGCCTACGACCTCGCCCCCGTCCCCGCTTTCATGGCCCGCTGGTGGGCAGAATTCGCCCTCGCCCGAGACCCCCGGCTGGAGGCCGAGGTCCACCGCCTGGAAGACGAGGCATCCCAGGCCACGGACAACGCCCACGCCAAGAGTCTCGTGGAAGAGGCCGGGCGGCTGCGCCGCGAGGCGAGCAAGGCGGAACCCGGCCAGTGACAGACGGATTCATGGGTCCTCCCTGGCAAGCTGACTGGACCAAGGAAGCCGAAGACAACAGAAATGCCCTCCCCGCAGCGGCCCGCGCTCTGGTTGACGCTGCTCGTGCCGAGCTTGTCATTGCGAAGGACCCGTACTTCCGGGGCGTCGACACGGCCGCAGACCTTCCTGTCGGCATGAGCGTCGAGCCCGTCCAGTCCACCCGCCCCGGGGGAGCCCACGTCGTGTACTTCGACCACGGCCGAGGATGGCTGCGGTATGTCTTCACGCCCCGCACGGCCGACCCGCAGATCGTCATCGACGAGTGCGTCTGGCAGTAGGTCGGAGCACCTGGCTCTGCCCACGAGAACGGGTGGCTCAAGTTCTGTGATCGGCAACTTTGGGCTGTTCGGCGAGAGAACTAACAGGGGGTCTTCCTGAGGCCCGAGGCGGCATGAATGCGGCTGATGCTCTGTCGCCACTTCGGTCATCGGGGTGTCTCATCCCAGCCTTGGCGTCCTGGCCGACCAGTCGCCCCAAGCGGAGCTGCGGCTGGGTCAGGTGGTGAGGGTCCTCGGAGCGCGGTTCAGGTGGTGGGTCGCCAGGCGGCTTCGGCGGTCTGGATGTCGGGGTGGCAGGGGAAGACCTGGTCCAGGCCGACCATGCGGAAGATCCGGCTGATGTGGTCGGGGACCGCGGCCAGGGCGACGCCCGCGTCGGTCGCCAGGGCGTGGTTGCGGGCCGCGATCAGGACGGTGATGCCGGTGGAGTCGCAGAAGGTGAGGCCGCCGAGGTCCAGGACGAGTTGCCGGCCCGGTTGCAGGCCGAGGCCGGCCAGTGTGGTGCGGACCTGGTCGGCGGTGTGGAAGTCCAGTTCTCCGGCGAGTTCGATGACCACTCCTGTGGGGGTGGTGCGGCTGTGGAGGGTCAGGTGCTGTGTCACTGCCGCTCTTCCCTGGGGGGTCGGGGCACGTGGATGGCCAGGACGGCGGTGTCGTCGTCCACGCCGGTGCCGAAGGTGTCGAGCAGGTCGCGGATCGCGTCGATGGTGTCCGAGGCGGTGGTGGGCGCCAGACCGCGGGCGAAGTCGAGGAGGGCGTCGTCGCCGTATCGGTCGGCGCCGGCGTTGATGTGGGCTTCGGTGAGCCCGTCGGTGTGCAGCAGCAGGGTGTCGCCGGGGGCCAGGTGGACGGTGGTGGTGGCGATGTGGGCGTCGGGCAGGACGCCGATGAGCTGTCCGCCGGGGGTGTGCAGATAGTCGGCGGTGCCGTCGGCGCGCATCAGCAGTGCGGGGGGATGACCGCCGCTGGCCAGGGTGATGTGGAATCCGCCCCGCTCGTGGTCGGGGGTGAGCAGGCCGAAGACGACGGTGCAGAAACGGGGGTCGGTTCCGTTGTACTCGTGGTTGAGGACCGTGTTGAGGTTGTCCAGGACGGCCGCCGGGTCGGGGTCGTAGACGGCGGCGGCGCGCAGCGTGTAGCGGACCAGGGAGGTGACGGCCGCGGCGGCGGCGCCCTTGCCGCAAACGTCGCCCAGGAACAGTCCCCAGGTACCGGCGGCCAGGGGGAACAGGTCGTAGAAGTCGCCGCCGACCTGGTCGACGGAGGCGATGTGGTAGTGCGCGGAGACCTCCAGTCCGGGCACGTTCGCCAGCGCCGGCGGGAGCAGCGTCTTCTGCAGGGTGGTGGCCAGCCGCTGAAGGCGCTCGCGCTCCAGTTCGGCCTCCTTGCGGGCGCGCAGCAGCTCGGTCTCGTAGGCGCGGCGGTCGCGGGCGTCGAAGAGGGTGGTGCGGATCAGCAGCGGCTGCCCGTCGTCGCCCGTTTTCACGGTCGAGGTGACCAGGACCGGGATACGGGAGCCGTCTGCGGCCTTGAGCTCCAGGGCGATGCCGCTGATCTCCCCCTGCATCCGCAGCAGTGGCGCGAAGTGGGTCTCGTGGTAGATCCGGCCTCCGACGGTGAGCAGGTCGGAGAAGTGCTTGCGGCCCAGAAGGTCGTCGCGCCGGTAGCCGAGCCAGTTCAGCAGGGTCGTGTTGACCTTCGCGATCCGGCCGTCCAGCAACGTGGACAGGTAGCCGCAGGGCGCGTGCTCGTACAGGTCCTCGGCGCTGTCCTCCAGCAGTGCCGAGAACTGCGCCTGCTCGTCCGCCGTCCCGCCCGTCCCGCCCGGCCCGTCGGGTCTGTCCGCGCCGCCTTCGCCGTGGCTGTCGGTCTCGCACATCAAGCGGCGGCCCCCGCGAACGCGGCGATCGCCGCGGCGGTCTCCTCGGGGGCGGCGAGCTGCGGGCAGTGCCCGGTGGCGTTCAGCGTGATCAGGCGGCTTCCCGGGATCTGCGCGTGGACGAACGCACCCACCTCCGGTGGGGCGATCGCGTCGCTGGAGCACTGGGCCACCAGGGTGGGCACCTCCACCGCCGCGAGGTCGGCGCGGTTGTCCGACAGGAACGTCACCCGGGCGAAGACGCGGGCGATGGCCGGATCGGTGCGGCAGAAGCTGTTGGTCAGCTCCTCGCCCAGTTCCGGCCGTTCCGGGTTGCCCATGATGACCGGTGCCATCGCACCCGACCAGCCCAGGTAGTTCGCTTCCAGCGACTCGAGCAGTTCCTCGATGTCCTCGGCGCTGAATCCGCCCCGGTACCCGGTGTCCGGGTCGTCGACGAAGCACGGTGAGGGCGCCAGGAGCACCAGGCCGGCGAACGCCTCGGGGTCCCGGGCGGCGGCCAGTACTCCCATCATCGCGCTCACCGAATGGCCCACGAACGTCACGGGACCGAGTGCCAGTTCCCGGCACAGCTCCAGCACGTCGTCCACGTAGCCGTCCAGGGTCGCGTACCGCTCCCGGCTCCACGCGGACAGATCCGACCTCCCCGCTCCGACATGGTCGAAGAGGACGACGGTGAAGTCGCGCTCCAGGGCCGGCACCACCAGCCGCCACATGTTCTGGTCGCACCCGAAACCGTGCGCCAGCATCACCACCGGAGCACCGGCCCGCCCGGTCACCGTCACGTGGTTCCTGCGCCGCACATCCATGCGACTCATCCTCGCAGACCCGCCCGACAGGGTTCTTCAGCGTCCTGGCCGCGTCCAGGATGCTCTCCTCCGCGCCGCTGCACGCGGTTCCGGTCGTCGTGATTTCTTGTGCTGTGGTCGTGGGGTCGCTGTCCCTCCTCTGTCCGGGCGGCCGTCTCGCGGCTACGCAGGCCGTTGCGGTGACGGCGCCCGGGTCCCCGGATTTCCCGGGGGCTGACGCGGCCCGGCTCGGTTGCCGGAGGTGTACCGGTCCTGGCCGGGTCTGTTGTTGGCTGTGGTGAAAGAGGGGTACTCGGGGCGCAGGTCGAGCAGGTGGCCTTCCCTGCTGGGGACTGACTCGGCTCAGGTTTCCCTGGTTCGGCCACTTGTGCTGGGGAAACCGTCCATCTGTTGCACCCGCCTGGCGGCGCCTGGCCTGCGGCAGAGCAGGACGGCGGCAGGGGGGGGCAGTGGACTGCGGTTTGGTGTTTGTGGCCCCGGATGAGGGGCACACGGGAATTCGTGCTTCGGACCGAAGGCGCACGCCCTGCGGGGATCTCGACCTCCCTGCCTGCTGCGATCCTTCGGCGGCCATGCAGATCTCCCGCACGGCGAACCCCCTGGCAGACACTGTTCAGGCCGTGCTCGGTATCTGCTTCCGGGCCCGTCCTGAACCCCGCGTTCAGGAGCGATTGCCGTGCTCACCGATATGACCCCGAACCGTCCGCAGGTCGACAGCACCTCTACCCCTGCCCTTTCCGCCGCACGCCGCACCCATGACGAACCCCCCCGATCCGCCGCCCTCTTCGAGCGACTGGTGGAACTCGAGCAAGGGCCGGAACGCGACGCCGTCCGCGACGAGCTGGTGAAGGCCTGGCTGCCCATGGCCCACCGCATCGCCGGCCGTTTCCGCGACCGCGGCGAAGCCCTGGAAGACCTGCACCAGGTAGCGGCCCTCGGACTGGTCAAGGCCATCGACCGCTTCGATCCGGCCCGGGGGGCCTTCGAGAGTTACGCCGTTCCGACCATCACCGGCGAGGTGAAGCGGCACTTCCGGGACCGGACGTGGGCCCTGCGGGTGCCCCGCCGGGTGCAGGAGCTGCGCAACCGGGTACGTCTGGCACGCCGCGACCTCACTCAGCGCCCCGGCAGCCCCGAACCCACCCCCGCCGACATCGCCGCTCATACCGGCCTCACCGAGGAAGAGGTCGTCACGGGCCTGGAAGCGCTGGAGAGTTACAGCACCCTCTCGCTGGACGCCGCACTGGCCACCGCCGACGACGGATACAGCCTCGCCGACACTCTGGGCATCACCGAATCCTCCTACGACGTCGTCGTCGACCGGGAGGCGGCCCGTAAGGCGCTGCGCCGGCTCCCGGAACGCGAGCGGACCATCCTCTACCTGCGTTTCTTCGAGGACATGACGCAAAGCCGCATAGCCGACCAGCTCGGCTTCTCCCAGATGCACATCTCCCGGCTCATCGCCCGCAGCTGCGCCCACGTACGCAGTGAGGTGCTGGGGGAGTGCGAGTGTCCCACCGGCTCCGGCAGGGCCTCCGCCGCGTAAGGGCTCTGCCGATGAGCCGGGTGGCCGCTTCCCCAAGTCCCACACACGATGTCAGGACAGTTCACACGAGGCCCCAAGCCTCAGCCCCAAGGAGTTGCACCGATGCTGATGCCCCTCCCCGCCACTCTGCGCCGGCTCGTCGCGGAGTACGAGACGCTCCTCGCCGCGGAAACGCTCGGTGGAGCGACGCCGCCCAGCCAGCGCCTGCGCGACCTCGCCTACACCCTGTGCGTGTCCACCGGGACTCGCGAGATCGCCGACGCCCTCGACACCGCCCGCTCCTACCTGGCCAGGACAGCCGTCGCACCCGCCGCCGGCTCCGCTGCGGCCATGAGGCCCGGACCCGGACGCCGGGCAGGCGCCGCATCCCCTAAATCGGCAGCCGTTGCAGCCGGTTTCCACCGCGATGCCGGTGAACCGTCTGCCGGCCGGCGTGATCTCACCCTGCGCCCGGGGCACCGGCCCACGGCGCCTGTCACGAGCGCAGGAAAGGGAAGCGGAGAATGAGGATGAGGTGGTGGACATGATCGAGCGTTCCGTGATCGTTCACCCGCCCACGAAGGGGGCCGGCCGACCGGTCTGGGTGGACGGAAAGTCTGCAGGCACGGTCCGCAGCCTCCGTGCGCTGACCGAGCTGCTGCACCGAGAGGGGTTCGAGGGCCTGGACGAGATCGACGTGGCCGAACTGCCGATCATCGAGTGGCACGGAGGAGGGCCAGAAATCTGGACACCTTGGGCCCATCCCTGGCCAGCCAGCGGGCAAAGACAACCTGACCCGCGGTGACGAGCGCGGTGCACGGCTCGCATCACCCGGCCCTGCCCGGCGTGCCCCGCCATGCACCCGCCTCCCCGCCCATGTGGCCCGCCGCCATGCACCGCCTACGGCGCCGCACAACAATCCAGTCCGGCTCCACAGAAGCTGCCTGCCCTGTTGTGTGCCGGGCCGGAGTTCGCAGCACATGGCGGGTACCCACAGCGTGATCGAGGCCGTGCTGGCAACCGGGAGGGATGCGGGGCGCGGGCCAGAAATGGAGAGGGCGCAAGGCCCCGCCCTGGCACCGGCATCCGCCCGGCCGACGAGATCTCCCTCTTGAACCCTCCCTGGGCCATGAGCCCGCCCCGTCATCGAAGGAAAGGGCAGTCATGCGTATGGGTCGCCGTTCGACGCTCACCCGCTGGCAGCGCTGGCGCTCCGGGCCCACCCTGCGCATTCCGCGCGGGGCGGACGACGTCGAGAACGCCAACCGCAGGTTCCTGCTGTACGGCGTCATGCCGCTGTGGTTCGTCCCGGCCGTCGCCGACTGGGTGATGCACCGCCGCTCGGACATCGAACACACCAGCGGCGTACAGGAATCAGCGGTCCACGCCCTCATGATGACCGAGGCCGGCATCCCGGTGGTCGCGGGCCTGACCGCCAGGGTCAACCCGCTGGTCCTCTCGCTCATGGGCGGCGCGGCCCTCGCACACGGAGCCACCGCACTGTGGGACGTGTCGCTGGCCACCGACAAACGTGAAGTGCGGCCCGTTGAGCAGCACATCCACAGCTTCCTCGAAGTGCTGCCCTTGACCGCCGCCGCCTTCACCACATGCCTGCACTGGGACCAGGTCCGAGAGACCCTGAAGGGCGGCGGCCGCCCCGACAACTGGAAGCTCCTGCCCAAGCAGCGCCCGCTGCCGGCCAGCTACCTCGGCGCGATCGCCGCCGGCGTCGGAGTGTGTGTGGCCCTGCCGTACGCGGAAGAGATGATCCGCTGTATACGGGCCCGCCGGAACCGTGACAGCGATGACCTGCGGTCGTGACAGGCCTGCTCCTCTGCTGCTGCGGGCGGAGAAGGACCCCGGTCTCAGCTCGGTGCAGATACCGGCAAACAGTTTCCCGCAGGACCCCAGCCGGTGAACCGTTCCGCGATGTAGCCGGGATTGATGCGCGAGCAGCACGAACGCCGGCAGGAGTACCGCGGCTTTGCCGAGGTCCCCCCTTGAGGACCAGCCCCGTCGCAACGCCTGAGTCGCCCAGCACGAACGGACACCATCGGTGTGTCCCCGCCGAACAACCATGCGCATCCCATGACCGATAATGATCAAGGAAATGGGGTGTTTTGATGACGGTCTTCCAGTGCCGCAATTGCCACCGTGCAGCAACGCCGATGCTCATTGAGCGGCCTCTGCCGGGTCCTGATGGGGATGAAGGGTGGTACCGGCCGGAGGCGTCCCCCTCGGACGAGCGCGGGCATTCCACTGAACCCATCGTGCGGATGCCTCCGGGGACGTTCGCCGTCGACCCCGAGCCGTCCGGCCCGCCGTACGTACTGGACGAGTCGTCCGGCTTCCTGGTGGAGTCCGGGCCGAGCGGCACCATCGTGCTCCATCCCGGCGACGGCCCGGGACTGGAGGCGCACCCCGACATCGCTATGCGCCGCGGCTACTGCTGTGGGATGGACGGCGAGTGGGGGCCCAACCTGGTATGCACGTGCGGCGCGGTCATCGCCACCGTTTACTCGGACTGTTATCAGGTCCAGGAGATACGACTGCAACCCGACGCGGTCGAGCGCTGCGATTGACCGGCAGGAGGGTTGTGCCTGTGCTGTACGGGCACTCGGCTGGTGAAACTGCGCGGAGGTACTGAGATGAGTGCCGGAGAGAAAGCCAAGGCAAAGGCCGAACAGGTAGCCGGAAAGACCGTGCGGAAGGCTGCCCACGCGATGCACAAGAACACCCTCGAGGCCAAGGGCGCCGCCCTCGAAGCACGCGGCATGATGCGGGGCGCGAAAGAGAAGACCAAGGGCTCCATCAAGCGCTGACAGCATCGTGCCGGTGAGTCACTGTGGACGCCGTCGCCGAAATCCGCCTGGCGGCGCGCGTCGGCACTCGTGTGCGCGGGCGACCGTGATGCGGGCCTTGGCCCGGTGGTTGCTGCCCTCCGCCCTTGGCCTTGCGGCGTGCAGTGGTGGCTGCGCGGCCGTTGGGAGTCGTGCGGTCGCAGGAGGGTGATCGATCCAAGATGCCTGAGTCTTCCACGGCCTGTCCCTGACGCGCAGAGCCGACATCACGCCCGGCGACCCGGTGGAGCACCGTGCCTTCCCACGAGGCTGCCCAGCCAGCCGAACAGGAAGCCGGCGGGAATCGACACGAGGACGACCGTCTGCAGGGGGAACCAGTCGATGCGCCACTCAGGGAAGAGGGCCAAGGGGTTGCCGGAGAAGACGGGGCTGCAGATCTGTAGTCCGACGGCGCAGAGCAGGCCGCCGTACAGCGTGCAAAGGAGCCCGGCCCGGGTGTAGCCGCTCCAAAAGACGGAGTACACCAGCGCCGGAAGCAGGCAGGAGGCCGCCACCGCCAGGGACATCGCCGTCAGGAACAGGACGTTCCATCCCTGGACCCAGACCGCCAGCACGATGCACAGCGCACCGACCCCGGCGGACGCCAGGCGAGCGGCGGCCACCTCCCGGCCCTCGGTCGTGCGCCCGCGGAGCAGCGCCTTCGTGTACAGGTCGTGGGCGATCGCTCCTGCAGCGGCCAGGGTGATGCTCGCCACCGCGGCCAGCGTGGTGAGGAACACCGCGGAGGAGACCAGGGCGACGAGAAGTGCCCCGTTCGCGTCGGCGGACGCGCCGCCCGCCAGTTCGCCGGTGAGCAGCAGCAGGGCGCTGTTGCCTCCGGGATCGGCGGCGATGATCGTGGGTGCGCCGACCAACGCGGCGGCCGCGAAGCCCATCAGAGCTGTCATGAGGCAGAAAGAGGCGACGATGCCGATCGTATGGCGCACCGTACGGCGCGCGATGGCCGCGTCGGGTGCGGTGCTCAGTTGCAAGGCAACGTGTGGAAGGCACGCCACACCCAGCACGATGGTGATCATCAGGCCGATGAAGTCGAGCGTGCCCGCCCCGTCGCTGCTGCCGGCGTAGCGGAGGCCGGGACGCGTATAACCGGCGGGCCGGCCGCTGCCCTGTCCGGCTGCGTCGATCAGCGCATCGGTGTTCCAGTGAAAACGATGGAGCAGCACAGCTGCCACCGTCAGGGCCGCGCCGAGCAGCACCACCGTTTTGATCGCCTGAATGACGACCGTGCCGCGCATGCCGCCGAACGCCGTGGCGCAGACGACCAAGGCGCCGATCATGACGATGGCTGTCCTCTCGGCGCCGGGCCCGGTCATTCCCAGCAGCGCCGTGGTGGTTGCGCCCGCGCCGGAGAGCTGCACGACCATGACGGGGACGCACACGCTCAGGGTCACGACGGCGGTAGCGATGCGCGCCCCCGGCCCTGGAGCACGCAGGGCGAACGTGTCGCCCAGGGTGTAACCGGCGCGCTCGCGCAGGGGGCGCGCCAGCAGGAGGAGGACGCCCAGCGACAGCGCGGTGCACAGGGTCATGAACAGACCGTCGTAGCCGAAGACCGCGACACCTCCCGTGTTGCCGAGCACCGCGGCCGTGGGCAGGTAGACGCCGGACAGGACGAGGGCCCCGCGTAGAGGCTTCAGCCTGCGGCCCGCTGTGTAGAACTCGTTGACCCGGTCCCTCTCGGGGCCGCTGAGAACGCAGACGAACAGGATGGGGACGATGAAGGCCAGAAAGCCCAGCAGGACGAAGGCGTGCGTGTCACTGTCCAGGGCGCCGGGCGCGGCGAGCAGGATCTGCTGACTCATCTGCTCTCCTCCCGGATCTCTTCCGGAGCCGGTCGCGCGTCCGCGCGGCGGTCGTACCGCGCCGCCGTCCACACCAGCAGAGAGCCCTGGACGAGCAGGGCCAGCATGCCGACGGTGGCCTCTCCCCAGACATGGGTGGCCATCAACTCGGCTGCGGAGCAGGCGAGCAGCACGTGCACGGCGAAGGCCGACCCGTTGACCAGGGCGAAGGACACACCTGGGCGGTGTGGCCGTGGACGATGATGAAGGCGGGGGGCGTGCGGGTGGGTCATGGCGGTCTCAGACGAGACGTTGTTCTGGCGGTCGAGCCTGCGCATGGCGGCTCCTTCAGAGTGGGTGGAATCGCAGCGGTGGCACGGCTGCGGCGCGGCCCGTTCAGGCCAGAGGCCAGTGCCGCGCCGGCGTGACCGGGACAATAACGGAACCGGCAGTAACGTATCTAGAGGGAGGCAGGCGGCTTCTGTGGCTCAAGTGCGAATCCAGCCCGGCTGCTTGGGCCGTAGGCCTTGTCTGCCGTGCTCTGCGGGGGACCGGGCCCGCACAGCGATCCACACCGACGGTTGAGGACGCAGCCCGCCGGCACCTGCTGATGGAAATGGCGGCGCGTCCCACCCTCATGAGGGTGGGACGCGCCGCCGGTCCGTGCGAAGAGTTGGGCTCAGTGGGTGGTGAGCATGCCTGTCCGCAGCTTTGCGAGGGTGCGGTTGAGCAGGCGGGAGACGTGCATCTGGGAGACGCCGAGGTGTTCGCCGATCTGGGCCTGGGTGCATTCGTCGACGAACCGCATGTGGATGATGCGCCGTTCGCGGTCGTCGAGTTCGGCTATCAGGGGGGCCAGGGCGTTGAAGTCCTCGACGAGTTCGAGGGCGTTGTCGTCGGTGCCGATGAAGTCGGCCAGTACGGCCTCGCCGTCGTCGCTCGAGCCGATGGTGGCGTCGAGGGAAGCGGACGTGTAGCCGTTGGAGGCGAGGCGTGCTTCGTCGACCTCCTCCTCGCTCAGGCACATCAACTGGGAGAGTTCCTTGACGGTGGGGGTGCGGCCGAGCCGGCTGCGCAGCTCCTCGGTGGCCTTGGCGAGCTGGATGCGGGCTTCCTGCAGGCGGCGGGGGACGTGGACGGCCCACGAGGTGTCGCGGAAGAAGCGCTTGATCTCACCGACGATGTAGGGGACGGCGAAGGAGGTGAACTCGACTTCGCGGGTGAGCTCGAACCGGTCGATGGCCTTGATGAGCCCGATGGTGCCGACCTGGACGATGTCCTCCATCTCGTCCCTGTTGCGGCTGCGGAAACGCGCGGCGGCGAAGCGGACGAGGGTGAGGTTCATTTCGATGAGGGTGTTGCGCGCGTCTTGGTACTCGGGCGTGCCCTCTTCCAGGACGGCGAGCTGGTCGAAGAACAGCTTCGACAACTGCCGGGCGTCCTTGGGAGCGACCTGAGAGGGGTCCGCGATCTCCGGCAGCACCACCGCCTGCGTCTGCGCCTGCGCCTGTGTCTGCGCCGCTGTCCGTGTCTGCGTCTGTGCCGCCTCGGTCACCGTCATGTCGGTCCCCTCCCACATGTTCCACATGGTCCAGCCCCCGTGCAGCCGGCTGCTGGAGGCCGACACCACAGCGCGTACCCGCTGCCGGCCGATGCACACCGGGCGACACCGGAGCGGCTACGTCCCGTGCTGTAACGAGAAGCGGGCGTGGCGGGCGGAGAAGGTCCGCCCGCCACGCCCGCTCGGGCGGCGCCGTGACGTCAGAGGGTATCGAGCAGGACTTTGGCGGCGTGGGGCGGAACTGGCTCACCCCGTCTCGGGATTGGCGACGGTGGACTCCGTGAGGCTTGCCCGTGGCCGCCTGCGTTCGAGGGCGGACGGCGGGCCGCCAAGGTGTGAGGGACGGTCCAGGTCCGAGGGCGGCCCGGCAACCAGAAGCGGGCCGGCCCGAGGTGTCTCGGGCCGGCCCGCTTACGGGGGTCGTGCTGAGGTCAGGCGCGGTGGCTCTGGTAGTACTCGCCGACCTGCGAGTGGTAGCCGACGTCGCCGATGTGCTTGTCCTTGTCGAACTCGGGAGAGTCCTTGATCTGGTCCTTGGTGAGGGCGACGTAGATCTTCCGCTCCTCCTGATCGACCCGCTGCACGGTTCCGGCCGGAAGCAGGACGTGCTTGCCGAAGATCCATACGCCGGTGTCGACGACGAGGTACGCGGAGTTGACGTCGTCCGAGTGCTTGTCGACCTTCCCGATGCTGCCGTCGGTCGCCTCGACCTTGTACCCGGTCAGATCGGTGCCCGCGATGTGGCCGGTGGTCGGCTGGTAGCCCCAGATGTTGTCACTCATAAAACAGCTCCCTCATCAGAATTCTTTACTGCCTGCCGCATGAATGCGGCGTCGGAATAGGCGTCGCAGGACTCTGCGGCGATTCCTCGGATCGTCGAGTGCCCTGCCTTCCGCACCTCACACACTGATGCCCGCCGGAAATGCGGATGGCCGGAAGGGCCCGTGCCCGGAGGCCATGGTTCCTGCTCACGGACCTCCTCCGGCCACCACATCCCGTTTACCCCGCATCGCAGAAAACATCACCTTTGTCCCATCAGTATCAGGGAGACGACACAGGTGGGCCCGGACGCCACGGCGTCCGGGCCCACCTGTGTCGATGTGTTGTCGCAGGCCTTCCTACCAGCGGTACCAGCGGCCCCGCTTGCCGCCACTGGCCGCAGGGCGGATCACGAACCCGAGAACCCACACCACCAGCACGATGACAGCGATCCACCACAGCGCCTTGAGCGCGAAACCGGCACCGAAGAGAATCAGAGCGAGCAGAAGAACAAGAAGAACAGGAACCATAGTTATCAACCTCCGATCCTTCGTGTGCCCGGCCCGACGATCTCCACTCCTGCGGATCTCACCCATTCCTGTGATGCCCGGAGCCGCGAAGTTTCTGGTTTAGGAGAGAAGCTCGGGGTGACACCGGAGGGTGGAAATTTCCTCGAGCAGGACAGGGAGTGAGTGGCTGTGGCTGCGGACAAGAAGGCCCAGGCGAAGACCGAGCAGGCCAAGGGCAAGACCAAGAAGGTCGCCGGGCGCGCGGTGGGCAACGAGTCCCTGAAGGCCAAGGGACAGGCCGAGGAGTCCAAGGGCGACCTGCGCGCGGCCAAGGAGAAGACCAAGGACGCCATCAAGCCCAAGTAGGCGCACCACGCCCGGTCCCGGCAGCAGCTGCCTCCCCGCTGGCTGCCGGGACCGATGCTGTCCGGCGCCGGCAACACCCCTCCACCCGCACTCACGTCAAAACCACAGGTCGCGTCAAGTTGTCGCGGGAGCCGGACGCCCTCTTCTGACGCCCAGGACCGGTCTCGGGGCTGTCAGCGCGCCAGTCTGAGGCGTGCCGTCTCTGCTGCATGGGACGCGGCTTCGATCAGCCCGAGTTTGCCGGCGAGCGTTCCCACGAAGGCATCGACCGCCTCGATCGCGCGGCCCTCCATGGTGTCGGGCTCTGCGAAGTACGCCGCGAACTCTCCGGCACCGATGGTCGCCATGGCGGGCCGACGGGCCTGGTAGTCGGCCCACATCGGTCTGTAGACGGCGCGCACTCGGTCGAGCTCGGTTACCCATGCGTTTCGCACGGTCAGTTGCTGACGTGTGTGACTATTGGCGCCCCTTCGCCGGATGACACCGTTCTTCCTGTCAGGCCGACACGGAGCCGGTACCGCCGAGCGAGGGAGTGGACGTGATCAAGGGCTACGCCGCCTTCTGTGACGCGGACCCGCACTTCTATGACGCTCCGCACCGGTTGAACACCGGTCCGACCGGCGGAGCCGACCGCAGGGGAGAGCAGTACGCCGTGGCCCTCGCACCGGTCCCTGAGGGCTGGCAGCGTCACCGCGTCGGCGACTGGCTGGCCTTGCGGCCGGCAGACTGCCAACTCCCCGAGCAGGGATGGAAGATCCATGTGTCCGCGTGCCTCGGCAACGCCGAGTCCGTACTCGCGAGGGTCTCCACCTACTGCCAAGAGCAGCGTCTCGCCTACAAGTTCGTGCCCAGCCGCTATCTGCTGCACCATCGCAACGCCAAGTACGCGGATCGGGCTGCGAGCGGCAAATTCATCACTGTGTACCCGTCCGACGACGGGCGGTGCCACCGCGTCGCCGAAGACCTCGCCGCTCTCCTCGACGGCGAGCCTGCGCCCTACATTCTCAGCGACCTGCGCTGGGGATCCGGACCGGTTCACCTCCGCTACGGCAGCTTCACCCGCCGCCATTGTTACGACGAGGAGGGGGAACTACGGCCCGCGGTTCGGCGCCCCGACGGACGCCTCGTCCCCGATCTGCGCGGGCCCGCCTTCCGGATACCCGACTGGATCGAGCCGCCGGCCTTCCTCGTGCCGCACATCGAAGCCCGGGCCGCGCTCACCGTCGGCGAACTTCCCTACGCCATCGAGAGCGCCCTGCACTTCTCCAACGGAGGCGGGGTCTACGTCGGCCGCGACCGTGCCACCGGTGAGAAGGTCGTCCTGAAAGAGGCCCGGCCGCACGCAGGACTGGCCGCCGACGGCGCCGACGCAGTTGCCCGACTGCGCCGCGAACAAGAAGCCCTGGAGCGGCTCTCCGGACTCGGCTGCACCCCGGAGGTACGGGGGACGTTCTCCGTCGGAGACCACCAGTTCCTGGCGATGGAGTTCGTGGAGGGCAAACCGCTCAACACCTTCTTCGCGCGCCGTCACCCCCTCATCGAGTCCGGCCCCGGCCCCGAGGCGCTCGCCGAATACACCGCCTGGGCCCTGCGTATCCACCGGCTGGTCGAGGACGCGGTGCACGCGGTGCACGCTCGCGGAGTCGTTTTCAACGACCTTCATCTCTTCAACATCATGGTCTCCGAGGACGAACAGTCCGTGACACTCATCGACTTCGAGGCCGCAGCCCACATCGACGAGGGCCGACGCCAGACCGTTGCCAACCCCGGCTTCGTCGCCCCCGCCGACCGGCGAGGACACGACGTGGACCGGTACGCCCTGGCCTGCCTGCAGCTCGCCCTGTTCCTGCCGCTCACCAGTCTGCTTCCCCTCGACAGGGCCAAAGCCCGACACCTGGCGGACATCGCCGCCGAGCAGTTCCCCGTCGACAGAAGCTTCCTGGACGAGGCGGTCGAGGAGATCACCCGCGGCACCAAGCGACCCGCTGCCGGACGATACCTGCCCGTCGAGCCAGGCGACTGGCCAGGCAGCCGCAACTCGATGGTCCGCGCCGTACTGGCCTCCGCCACCCCCGAGCGCGACGACCGATTCTTCCCCGGCGACATCGCCCAGTTCGCCACCACCGGCGGCGGAGCGACCTTCGGGTACGGCACTGCCGGTGTCCTGTACGCCCTCGCCGAGACCGGCTCGGACCCCCACACCGAGGCGGAGGAGTGGCTTCTGCGCCACACCAAGGTACCGGAGTCCGGCACCCCGATCGGCTTCTACGACGGACTGACCGGCATCGCCTGGACACTGGACCGCCTCGGCCACCCCGAACGGGCCCTGGAACTCGTCGAGTCGGCGCAAGCTCGGCCCTGGGAGGGCATCGCCCCCGATCTCCACGGGGGCCTCGCCGGCGCCGGACTCGCCCTGGACTCCCTCGCGACCACGACCGGAACACCGGCCCTGCACGACGCGGCTTGGCGCTGCGCCGAACTGGTCGCCGAGGCCGTTCCGGGCATCACCCGCGCCGGGCTCCTGTACGGGGCGTCCGGACCGGCCCTGCTCTTCGTCCGACTCTACGAACGCACCGGTGATACCACGCTGCTCGACCGGGCAGGCGACGCACTCCGGCAAGACCTCGCCCGGTGTGTCCGCAGCGCCTCCGGAACGCTCCAGGTCGACGAGGGCTGGCGGACCATGCCGTACCTGGGCGCCGGCAGCGTCGGCATCGGCATGGTGCTCGACGACTACCTCGCCCACCGGGCTGACGAGGACCTCGAAGGAGCGCGTCGCGAGATCGTACAGGCCGCACAGGCCACCTTCTACGCCCAACCTGGACTGTTCCGTGGCGCCGCCGGCATGGTGCTGCACCTCAGCCGGACCACCGCGCCCGGCCCCGGCACCGCGCCGGGGGACGTCCGCCGACAGATCGACGCCCTGACCCGGCACGCCGTCCCCTACAAAGGCCATCTGGCCTTCCCCGGCGAGCAGATGATGCGGCTGTCCATGGACCTCGCCACCGGCACCGCCGGTTGCCTCCTCGCCCTCGGCAGCGCCGCCTCCGGCGGAGACGTGCATCTGCCCTTCCTCCCGCCGCCCCGGCGGAACCCACAAGCCGGTCCCGTACCGGGATCGTGAAGTGCACCACCCGCAGGACGTACGAACCGCTCACAGTTCCCGATCGAAAGGAAAGACGATGACGCTTCTCGACCTGCAGTCGATGGAGACCCCGAAGGAAGAGGCCACCGGCGACGTCGCCACCGGCAGCCGCGCGAGCCTGTTGCTCTGCGGCGACAGCAGCTTGTCCGTCACGACCTGCAACTGACACACCGGCCGGTCACCGGCCCGACGACGCTCACGCCGAGGTGTTAGCCCGACGAAGACAGCTCATCGACCGGAGTGCGACGCCGGCCCTCCACACCACGCATTTCAGCCGTTCCCGGGGAGGAGACCTCCGCCATGACATCCGGCCCGGACCTCCCGGTCACTTTGTCCGTCGCCGGGAGCGACGCCGAGGAAGACTCGGAAGTCCGTGCCGTCAGTGACGGCGTACTGCGCCAGGCACTCCGGCACAGCAGCGGACACAGCCTCGCGATCCTCTTCTGCTCCGTCACCTCCGTGCTCGTCTCGCTGGCTGAACCCGCGGTCCTCGGGCACGCTCTGGACCTGCTCCTCTCCCAGTCGCCGGGCGCCACCCCATGGACCCTCGCGTGCGCCGCGCTCGTCGTTGCGGAGATCTTGCTCGACTCCGCGGACGCCCTGCTCGTCGGAACCGTCAACGCCCGCTCCACCGCCTGGCTGCGTACCCGGACACTCGACCGGCTCCTGCGCGCGGACCCGGACCGCGCCACCGCCTCCTTCGCGCCCGGGGATCTGGCCACCCGGCTCACCGCCAACGCCACCGAGGCGGGCACCGTTCCGGCCGCTTCGGCGGGAGTGTTGGCGGCTCTGCTCCCGCCCCTCGGTGCCCTTGTCGCGCTGGCCGTCATCGACGTGTGGACCGCCGCGGCCTTTCTGCTGGGGGTCCCTTTGCTGGTGCTGCTCCTTCGGACGTTCGCCCGCTCCTCGTCCGTGGCGGTCGGCCGGTATCAGCGGGTCCAGGCGGAGATCGCCGATCGGCTCGCCGAGGTGCTGGGCGGAGCCCAGACCGTCGTCGCCGCAGGCACCGCACGCCGGGAACGACGCCGCGTGCTCGCGGACCTGCCACGCCTCGGCACCGAAGGCCGTGCCATGTGGCGGGTCTACGGGCGTGCCGTCGCGCACAGCGCAGTGCTGATGCCGCTGCTCGTCTGTCTCGTTCTCGGTGTGGGAGGCCTGCGGCTCGCCGCCGGACACCTGAGCGTCGGTGACCTGGTCGCCGCCTCCCGGTACGCGGCGCTGGCAGCGGGCGCCGGGGCAGTGGCCGGGGTGGTCGGTTCCCTCGTGAAGGGAAGGGCGGCCGCTCGACGCACGGTCGAACCGGCACTCCTGTCCCCGGTCGCGCACGGTCCGTCGGCCCTGCCGGCAGGCGGACCGGGGACGTTGGAGCTGCGCGGTGTCGGTGTCGTGCGCGATGGCGCCCACGTCCTCCACGACGTCACCGTCACCGTGCCCGGCGGGACCACGGTGGCCGTCGTGGGCCGCTCCGGTTCGGGCAAGTCCGCCCTCGCCGCGGTGGCGGGCCGACTGACCGACCCCGAGGAGGGCTGCGTGCGTCTGGACGGCGTCCCGCTTGACCGGCTCACCGAAGAGGACCTGCGCACGGAGGTGGTTCACGCCTTCGCACAGCCCGCCCTCTTCGGAACCACGGTCGCCGACGCCATCGCGTTCGGCGCCGTCGCACCGCCCCCCGCCGCCGTACGCGCCGCCGCCCGTGCAGCTGGAGCGGACACCTTCGTGACACGTCTTCCGCAGGGATACGACACCCCGCTCACGTACGCACCGTTGTCCGGAGGTGAGCGCCAGCGCCTGGGGCTGGCCCGGGCGTTCGCGCACGCCGGACGACTGCTCGTGCTGGACGACGCGATGTCCGGCCTGGACACCGTCACCCAGCGGGAGGTGGAGCGCGCGCTCGCCCATGACGTCCGTGCCGGCACCCGGCTGCTGGTCGCCCATCGACTGTCGACCGCGGCCGGCGCCGATCTGGTCCTCTGGCTGGAGAAGGGCCGCATCCGCGGGGTGGGCCCGCACGACGTGCTGTGGCGGATGCCGGACTACCGCGCCGTCTTCACCGCCACGGACGCCGGACCCGACCGTCCAAGCAACTCTCGAACGGCCCCCGACATCGGTTCGCCGCCCGGTGCCACCTCCGGACACCAGGCAGCGGGGGAGAAGGCCTGATGAACGACGCCCGCCCCGCCGCAGCCACCGACGGCTCCTCGCCCTGGCACAAGGCCGGACCTTCGACACGGCGAGCCCCGGATGACCCGAGATCGATCAGGAACGATGAACGTGGCTCCCTGAGAGGGGTGTTGCCAGACGGTCGACGGTTCCTGCGCCGACACCGACCTGTCCTGATCGCACTGTCCGGCTGGTCCCTCCTGGAGAGCGGCCAGACATTCCTCGGCGGCTACGGCGTCGCCCGCTCGCTCGATGACGGCTTCCTCGCCGGCCGTACCAGCACCGGCCTGCTCTGGCTCTGCGTCGCGGCCGGCGCCACGTTGCTCGGCGGCTTTGCCGTCCGTCAGGTCTTCAGAGGACTGGCCGACCTGGTCGAACCGTTCCGCGACGGTCTGATGCGCCGGGCGGTGGACCAGGCGCTCCGCGCCGCGCTCGCCGAGCCGGCACGAGCCGACCCGACCGCGGCCGTGTCCCGACTCACGCATCAGACCGAGATCGCCCGCGACAGCTTCGCCGGCCTGGTCCTGACCGCCCGCTCGTTCGTCTTCACCACGGCAGGCGCGCTGCTCGGCATGGCCTCGCTCGACCCGGCGCTGCTGATCGTCGTACTGCCGCCGCTGCTGGTCGGACTCATCCTCTTCCTGTCCACCTTTCCTTCCATGGCGGCGGCACAGCGTGCCTATTTGGACGCCGACGAGGCATTGTCCGCGCTGTCCGGGCAGGTGGCCGCCGGCCTGCGCGACGTGGCGGCGTGCGGAGCCAGAACCCGGATCGCTGCCGAGGTCGGCAGACTGATCGCCGTCGAGGCACGGCTGTCGCGGAGGCTGGCCCGCTGGGCGGCCGTACGATCGTTCGCGCTCGGCGTCGCCGGCCGACTTCCCCTGGTGGCACTTCTCGCCGCGACCCCCCTTCTCCTCAAGGGCGGACTGACCGCGGGCGCCCTGCTGGGAGCGCTGACCTACCTGGTCCAGGCACTCCTGCCCGCTCTGCACGCCCTGATGACCGCCGCCGGAACGGCCGGCACCCGCCTCCTGGTCGTGCTGGAGCGGTTCACCGGCCAACCCGACTACCCTGCCCCGGCAATCCCGACTGCCCAGCCTCTGGTCGAATCTCCTGCGCATACGTCCGGACGGATACCTGCCGACGACCCCCGACCTGCGCGGCCCGCGAGGTCAGGCCGCTCCGGACGGATACCCGCGGCCGAGCTTCGAGGCGTGACCTTCGCGTACGGCACTGGAGCTCGCCCTGTGCTGCGGGAGCTGGACCTGACCCTTGAGGACGGCGAGCACCTCGTGGTCGTAGGGCCGAGCGGCATCGGCAAGTCCACCCTCACATCTCTGCTCGCCGGGATGCTCACGCCGGATGCCGGTTCGGTGCGGGTGGCGGGAGCCGCGGCAGGTCCCGACGGACCGGCGCATCCGCAGCTGCGCCGAGCACTCCTGCCGCAGCGGGCGTACGTCTTCAGCGGGACGGTTGGTGAGAACCTCGCGTACTTTCGGCCCGACGCCTCCCGTGCCGACCTCGAACGCGCCACGCGCCTCCTCCGTTTGGAAGACCTGATGCGGCGGCTCGGCGGCCTGCACGGGAGGGTCGACCCGCGTCGCCTCTCGTTGGGGGAGTGCCAGCAACTGGCCCTCGGGCGCGCCTATGTGTCCCCAGCCCCTCTGTTGTTGCTGGACGAGGCCACCTGTCACCTCGACCCGGAGACCGAGGAGCGGACCGAGCGTGTCCTCGCCGCGCGCCCCGGCACTCTCGTGCTCGTCGCCCACCGGATCAGCTCCGCTCTGCGGGCCGACCGAGTCCTGGTCCTGGACGGCGACCGAGCCCTTTGTGCACCGCACGACGCCCTTCTGGCCGAGTCGGAGCTCTACCGCGACCTGGTTGGCCGTTGGTACCACGACTCCGAATCCGCTGGGCAGGAGCGTGATCGACAAGCGCATCGGAGCGCCGCGCGCACGGAGGAGTCGGAGGGCCGCGGTGTGAGGGCACCCCTGCCCAGGCTTCGTGATGAGGACCCCACGGCGTCGAAGGGTGCGGTCACAGCGGTCGGCCCGGCCTGCGACCGCGACGTCAGACCCAGCCGGCGCCCTGCGTGATGCGGATGGCGTCGATGCGGTTGCGGGCGCCGACCTTGCGGGTCGCCGCGGCCATGTAGTTCCGTACCGTTCCGCTGGTCAGATGGAGTCGACGGGCGATCTCCGCCACCGTCTCACCTTCGGCGGCCCGCGCCAGCACGCTCAGTTCCCGTCTGGTCAGCGGCATTTGGGAAGCCTCGAGGAACCCACAAGCCAGTGACGCGTCCACGAACCGCTGACCCGCGGCCACTTCCGTGATGCCCTTGATCAACCGTTGTGCGGAGCTGTGTTTGTCCACGAATCCCAGTGCTTGGGCATCGAACGCTCTGCGCAGCGCTCCGGGTCGTCCAGCCGACGCCAGGACGACGAGCCCGGCGCGCGGCACCGGCACCCGCTCGGCCGTGTTCCCGGCGCCGCCCTCTAATAAGGAGGTCGCGCCGGGACAGTCGAGGTCGACCAGACACACATCGGGGTGCAGCGCGCTTGCGTTCTCACGGGCGGATATCCAGCCCGCCGCATCCACGTCGAACGTGGGTTCAGTCTGAAGGAGTGCCGTCAGCGCGGAGCGCATCAGGCTGACGCTGTGCAGTACGAGCACCGTGGTCATGGTTGGCACCTCTCGATCCTTCACCCGGCATGCACACACCAGGCATCCGTCTTGTCGTCCCTCCGGCTTCCCGAGAGGCCGGGACGGAACCCCGAATGGTTTTCGACGGTGGCTCACTTCCATGCCGTGTCGCGCGCCCTGATCCTTCCGGATATCAGCCGGACAGTCGCCCGTCGATCGCGTCCGGACGCATACGCCCTCATGACGGGGCGGCGCTGTCCGCGGCAGCGACCGTCCGTCGGCCGCGGGCGGACCGTGACGGTCGTGTTGTCCGCCAGGGCAGGCGGCCAAGAAAGGCGTGATCCATGCAGGTTCGGCGTCCACGCCGACCGACGGAGGATGAGGGCTTCGGCACTCGGCCGAGGTTCGCGTGCTTGCCGGGCGGAGGCAGTCGGACGAAGCTTCGACCGATGAGGCAGCTAGGGTCCGTCTTCAAAGATCATCGAGTTCGGCGAATCCGGCACCACCAAGGAACAGCGTGTGCAGGCCACCCGCGGCCGGCGGGCCGCAGACCGCACTGTGGCGTCCTGGGCCCACGACCACGCCGCCGCGCTGCGCCAGCTGGCCGGGACGATCACCGCCCTGCCGGATCTTCCCGCCACCGCGATGGAAGCGCTCGCAGCCCTCCACGCCGCGCAGAAAGCGACCCGCGCGGCATCCGTCGGTGACCGCACCGACGCACCCGGCCGGGACTTTGCTCACGGTGAGGCGGCCTCTTGCCCCCACCGTCACCTCAGGGGCCGGCCCTCCGGGCGCGGACCTGGCCGGGCGCCCCGTCGTGACAGTGCCTGCAGCCTGCTGCGGGCGGACAGGGCCGGGCGCGGCGCTGTCGCGCAGTCCAGCCTTTGCTTCCTGCGTCGCGGGAAGGTGTCGACTTGAGCCAAAATTCGAACACGTGAGCTAATAGAGTGATGGAGTCCGCGACATTCCCCCACGACCTCGTCCAGCTTCAAGCGGCCTGGTGCCGCACCTACGACGCCCTCACCGCGCCCCGCCCCACGGCGAACACCGCACTCCGCCGCCGCCAGCTGGTGTTGTCGGCCCGCTTGTGGTGGCACCCGTTCTGGTCGGGCCCCGGCAGGATGCCGGCGGCCCGTACGGAGCTGCGCAGACAAGCCCGTGCAGCTCTGGGGCGCAGCGTTGAACCGGCGTCCGGTGCACATTCCCGATGAGGCCTGTTGTCGTCCGGCCAGAAAGGGGCACTCAGGAGGGAGGCCGGTCAGGTGGCCTTCCTCTCTTGGGGACTGGCCGGCTCAGGTTCCCCTGGTTCGGCCACGAGTGCTGGGGGAGCCGACCCCTTCTGCGGCCCTGGCGGCGAGGGCGCCGGGACGGCGGCTACGCAGGGCATCGCGGATCGCACCCGGGGTACTCGTAGAAGCGGACGATCCCAGATCCCAGGCGCAGGAGGAGGCCCGAGACAGCCATGCTGATGCACGCGCTCAAGAACGGTGTGCTGGTCCTGACACTGGACGACGACCCAGGACCCGCCGCGCAGAACACCCTGGCGGCACTGATCAGCGACCTGGTCCACGTGCACGCCCCCACGCCCGTCGTCATCGTTCTCGGCGCAGCCGCGGCCGCGGCTCCGGCAGTGATCGACGAGGTCCTGCGCGCGCACCGCATGTGCAGCCGGTTGGACGCCCTGATATCGGTGGCAACGCCCAGCGCTCCCGCCCGTCGAGCCCTCGAGACTCACGCCACGACGGCCCAGGGCGCGGGTCTGGTGATCCACGCCTGTACCGACACCGCCATCACCACGGCCTACGCCGCTGCCGCGTAACCGCTTGAGGAACCCCGCCGACCTGGCCCGAGCAGCAGCAGCGTGCGGTGCGCGGCCAGTGTGCCGGTGAGCGCACAGACGATCGCCTCGGTGGTCTCGCACGGCCACCGATGAAGCGTTCGCATGTGAAGGCCGCGGCATTCCGGGCGTGAGCCTGACCGGCGTCACGTCGATCGAGGGAGCCGGGACACACGGAGGCGTGAGGATGAGCGCCCAGGGCAAGGCTGCAGACATGACGACAACACTCGGCGCCTTTGTTCTGGGTACTCCCGACCCTCCTGCGCTGGCCGACTTCTACCGCGCCCTGCTCGGCTGGCAGGAAGTCGAGCGTGAGCCGGGGTGGGTGCGTCTGGGGGCCCCGGGTCAGGAACGCCCCGGCCTCAGCTTCCAGTTGGAGACCGACCACACGCCTGCGACGTGGCCGCAGCAGCCTGGCACGCAGCAGATGCAAGCGCACCTGGACCTGCAGGTCGACGACCTGGAGGCGGAGACCGAACGGGCTTGCGCCCTGGGTGCGACGCTGCAGGAGTACCAGCCTCAGAAGGACGTCCGGGTCCTGTGCGACCCTCACGGCCATCCGTTCTGTCTCTACCTCTGATCTTGCGAGAGTGCCCCGGCCTTTAGGCCGGGGGTGAATCGCATCTCTGGACTGCTGTGGCCTCGGCCGTGGGCACGGGCGGGCGCCTTCGTCCCCCGCGAAGTAGGCCGTCCGCGTGCCGAGTCCGGCTCGTCCGAGCTGATCACCTGTGAGCCGATCTCGTCGTCGACGCCTAGTTCCTCGTCGTAGAGCTTGATGGCGACGAAGTCGGAGAAGGCGCGCTGGTATCCGACGGCGCGCGAGTCTCCGGCGTCCATGCCCGAAGCGCTCCACACGCGCTCGCCGTTGAACGTGTGAGGCTTCCGCCCTGGCGGCGAGCGCGGCCGGTGACTGGCCAGACCGGTCCTGGGCCGCTGGTCTGCTGCGCACGCAGGCCTGACCCGCGGCCGGGGTGACAGCCGTTGTCGCGGTGGTCCTCCTGGTGCCGGCGTCGTGCCCGAACGCCGCACGTCACCTCTTCACGCTCAGCCACAGGAGTTCAGCCGCAGGGAACCGGAGCGCCAAGACAGCACCGCCACATGCGCCTAAGGTCCTGAGTCATGACTGTGCTGCGTGGAGCGTCGGTCGTCCTGCGCCCCACCGTCCAGGACGACATCCCCGCCCTGGCCGCCATCCGGGCCACGCCCGAAGTACGTGCACGATGGAGAGGCGGGGACGATCTCGAAGCGGACATCGCAGCCGATCTCGAGGACGCCGGCACCCGGTCCCTGACGGTCGAGCACCGCCGGCGGGTCATCGGCATGATCCAGTGGCACGCCGAGGAGGAGCCGGACTACCGGCACGCCGGCATCGACCTCTTCCTCGATCCCGCGGTGCACGGCAGGGGCCTGGGTACCGACGCCGTACGGACACTGGCCTGCCATCTCATCGACGTCCACGGCCATCACCGTCTGACCATCGACCCGGCGGCCGACAACACCGCGGCGATCCACTGCTACACCAAGGTCGGGTTTCGGCCGGTCGGCATCATGCGGCAGTACGAGCGCGGCCCGGACGGCAGCTGGCACGACGGCCTCCTGATGGACCTCCTGGCCGACGAAGTGGTGCGGTGACCGACCTCGACGCCAGGGAGAAGCACCCCGATCCCGCTGTCCGCGCGGTCCCGGCCAGCCGAACAGGGCACGCCGGAAGGACACCGTGTCCGGACCGGCCAGGCCGAGGCGGACGCCGGCTCGGCCCCGCACCTCCTTCTCGGCGGTGAATCAGGCGCAGCGCCCGCCCGAAGACGGTCCTGTGCGTCCGCCTCTCGGACACTTCGGTCATGTCGCGCATGCGGCTGCCGACAGGCCACGCTCCCGTGGCGCCGAGCGCCCGCACTCGTCCGGGTCACCGGGCGCGCGGACACCGCGACCGGGCGGCAGGGTGGTGGTGCCGATGCCGCAGAGCACCGGCCGGCACCGCCGACACGGACCGCGGCACCGTCCGCGGCCCCAGTCCCGGACGAGAGGCCCCCGAGCGCATCCACGCAGCCCACGCAGGAGGTTTCGTGCACGACAAGCCGCTCCTCAAGAGCGTCGGTGAACTGCTGCGCCGACGGCACGGCTCCTCACACCGCACCCGGCAGGCGGGGCCTGAGGGATTCGCGCTGGACGTCTCGAAGGTCGCCGGGTTCACCTCCGGCACGCTCGGCCCCGAGGACGAGGCGGCGCTGGCCGACGAAGTGGCCCAGCTCCTTCCCCACCACTGGGATCTGCCCACCAAGTCGGTGGAAGCACTGACTCCGCTCGTCGACCACCTCGGCGGCCAGCAGGAGCTGATGGCCTGGCTGGACCGCCACCCCGGGCGGCCACGGCTGACCGCGCGGATCTACGTCCTGCTGGGCCATCTCGACCAGTACAGCGAAGACCCCGAGGTACTTGCCGCCGTACGGCACGCCAGGGCCCAGGACCCCTACCCCGTCGGCCTGCGCGGCTACCTGACGCCGGAGACCAACGACGAGACCCTGGGCGGTCTCGCCTACCGGATCGAGGAACTCCTCGGCGACAACCGCGAACAGGACGCCATCGCGCTCGCCCTGGCGACCGCCGACTGGCTGCGTAGCGCGGCGCAGAACGCCGAGAGCCCGAGCTCCGATGTCCGCGAGATGGGCGAACTCATGGACCATATGCACCAGGACATCAGCGAGGCCGCACCGCACTCCTGACCCGGCAGCCCGACAGCGCGGCGGAAGAACGCGGTGATGCCCGATCGCTGGTCCGCACCTACGATGCGATCGCGCACGAGCGCCTGAGCATCGCGAACATGGTCTGCGCACCCAAGCCCGAGCCCGACCCCCAAAACCCCGGCACGTTCCTCCCGAACGGAGCCGCGGCGAAGGCCGGGCTGAACAAGAGCATCCACGGCGCGGGTTGGGGGGTGTTCCTGGGCATCCTCGCGCACAAGGCTGAAAGCGCCGGTCGTCGACTGATCCCCGTGGACCCCCGCAACACCTCCCGCACCTGCCCCGCATGCGGGCACGTGTCCGGCTGCCCCGCATGCGGGCACGTGTCCGGCCAGAACCGCGTCACACAGGAGAAGTTCGAGTGCACCCGGTGCGGACACACCGCCAACGCCGATCAAGTCGGTGCGCTGAACGTTGCCATCAGGGCCGGGCTGGTCCTTCCCGACGTGGCCTAGCCACCGACAGGAGAAGCCCCCCGGATTTATCCGGGGGAGGAGTCGCCAACGCGAGACCGTAGCGGTGCCCGGCGGTGAGAGCGTCGAAGAGCAGGCGGCGGTGGTGATCGGGCAAGCCGTGCAGGGTCACGCAGCGGCGGCCGTCTGCAACTGCGCGAACCGGTCCTCCCACGCGGTGCGCACACCACGACCCAGCATCTTGCGCAAGACTGGCCAGTGGGCCACCAACTGCGCCGCATTGAGATAGCGGACGTAGTCCTCGTGCATACCGTTGAGCAGGACGATCCGGTACATGCCCAGCAGAAGCTTTTCGTCACCAAGATCGAACACGCGAAGCCCGGACCAGGCCAAGTGCAGCGGAAGCGCGACAGTCCCCCCGGCAGGACCGACGAGTTCCGCAAGGTCACGGGGCAGCTGATGCTCGGCCGGAGCCCAGCGCGACGGCATCGCAGCGCCCGACAGACCTTCACTCACGGCCTTCGGCCTCCCTACTCTGCAACCGATCCGACGGGACTTCGACAGAGGACATCCTAGTTTTCGAAGCGATCGGGACCCTCAAGCCCATGGGTCAGAGGCTGACTGGGTTGACTCCTCCTTCTCCTGAAGGAGGGGGATTCTTGGCTCACGTTGGCTGTGGACCGGCGGTCCGACGGCTCTTACGCGATGAGCGCCAGTCGGGTTGAGGCCAGCCCGGACGAGCATCACGCGGGCGGATTTCTTGTCCCTGAGGGACACCGCTCCGCACGCGGTGCACCCGTTAGTTCGTTGCGGGAGAGGCAGTGCGTGCTTGGTTCTCGCTCCGCACTGTGCGCAGTCCATCGTGGTGTGCGCGGGGTGGACAAGGTGCAGCTGAGGTGCGAAGGAATGGGTTCGTTCCGGAGTTCGGGCCTGAACCGGCATGCACCATCATGTGGATGTGATCACCATTCATCTGAAGTACGAGATCGACGCCGACAAGCTCGAGGACTTCGAGGAATACGGCCGCCGCTGGGTCGGGCTCGTCGACCGTTTCGGCGGGACGCACCACGGCTACTTCCTGCCGAGCGAGGGCGACAGCGACATCGCCTACGCGCTCTTCTCTTTTCCCAGTTTCGCCGCGTACGAGCAGTACCGCTCGGACAGCATGACCGACCCGGAGTGCCAGGAGGCCATCGAGCTGGCCCGCAGCACCCGCTGCATCAAGCGCTACGAGCGGCGCTTCCTGCGGCCGCTCGACGTCACCTCCTAGGCCGGAGCCGGGCCTGAACGACTGCCCCGCAGGCGGGCGTTGGACGGTGTGCAGGCGATGGACCGGGTTTTGAGGGCGGCTTCGGTGCCCGGCCCGGGGCGGTGCAGGTGCGGGCCGGGGGTTTCCTGGCCAGGTCCCATGGCGGCCCGCCTGCTCCGCCCCTGGCGGGAGGGCAAGCAAGGCCTTGCTGGGCGCCGGTGGGGCCCCTGTCCCGTGTTGCGCGGGACAGGGCCCTCTTGCCGTCCGGAATCCGGTGCGGGGCGCCGGCGTGCTCTGTGCTGCGGCGCCCCGCGCCGGCGTCAGGACCCCCGGATCAGTTCTTTGACCTCGGGCGGAATCTTGTTGCCGGAGTGGACGGCGACCAGGCGGGCGTCACCGGGGTCTTCTCCCACCGCGATGGCGATGCTGGGGTCGACTCCCTTGACTGCGTAGGCGGTCGTGGAGGTGGGCGTCTGGGCGTCGTCATCGTCATTGGGTGTGTCGTCGCAGGAGGGGAGGGTGGCGGGGCCGAGCTTGTCCCCGACGGTGAAATCGACGTTGGCCACGTCCGAGTACTCGTGGTTCTGGTAGTTGACCAGGAACACGCAGGACGACGCGGATGCGCCGTCGTCATTCGACGATGTGCAGGCGACGGACAGGGTCAGGACGGCCGCCGCCAGGAGCATCCCCACGGATCCTCTGCGGGACGGGAGTACGGCTTTCATCGGTCTGCCTCCTCTGGAGCGTCTGCCCCGGTTCAGTGGATGCTGCGGAGGCCGAGGACGTCACCCTTGCCGAGAGTCCTCCCCTTTGTCGTGCACCTGAACGAGGTGCCGTACATGGTGAGGTTGTCGTGGGCTCCGGTGATGTCCTTCAGTCCGAAGATGTGTCCGGCCTCATGAGTACCGACGCTGCGGATGTCGTATTTGTTCGAGCAGCTCGCGGTCGGCTTGTTCGTGAAGTCGTTGTCGTGCGTGTTGAAGCGGGTGTCGGCCTCGCGCAGGTCGTTCTTGACACCGGGCGTGGGCCAGGTCCACGAGCAGGTCGTGGCGACGGCGTCGTTCCTGAGTTTCCCGCGTCCCAGCGGGCCGGAGAGGGCGCGGGCCTGTCACCACTGCCGAGCCCTTTCACCGTTTGTCATGACGGAGTCTCGGACGCGCAGTTGGCCTTTGTGAGGGTGAAACCGGAGGGCCGTCGCCCGGCTGGGTGTCCCGCCGGGCGACCTGTGTCCGCCGCACCGGTCGGCGTCAATGACTCCACGGTCTTCGAGACGGTGAGGGACGCCGCGAGGGTGCGAAACCCTAGTGACTGGCGGGCCCGGACCGGGACCGGGCGCGGTCCCGGAACCACGCGGCCGCCCCCACCAGCACCGCCGCCCCCAGCCCGTACAGGGGCAGCCACAGAGTCGTCGTGGACGCCAGGCACTCGGCGACGGTCCGGCCGGCCCGGGTCTCCTGCGCGAACGCCAGGGCGGCACCGTCACTGCCGGCCAGGTTCCCCAGCGCGGCCTTCACCTGGAGGGCCTCGTACCTGCCCATCAACTCGCACCCGCTGCGCGTGCCCGGCATCGGGAACAGCCAGGCCCGGCGCTGCAGCAAGGGCGCCAGCGCGATCGCCACGCACAGGCCGACGACCAGCGCGTACGCGACCAGGCCGCGCATGTACGCCGAGCGGATGTCCGGTGTCCACTGTGCCCGTCGCTGGAAGGCGAGCAGCACGCGAGGAGTGTCACCCCGATGTACGTGGCGAACCACTGCCACGAGCCCTGGGCGAGCGCGAACGTCAGCACCGCGGCAAGTCCGATGCCGATGACCCCGGGAGCGGGAATGTCCTCGCCTGTCGCGGATGCCGGCCTCGGGGTCACACGGGGGCTGGGATCACTCACGGGCCTCTCCTGCGGGGGGAGGCATCAACGTCCCCCGGCGGAGAGCCGCGGCCCTGGACACCATGCCGTACGGGCCCACCGCCTCGCCCGGATGGCCCGCACCTGGCCGGCCGCGCGGGCCACCGGCGGCCGGCGCGCCTGGCCGTCGCACCGCGATGCTGTGCCGCTGGTGCGCAGGCGGGAGAGAGGTGTCCCCACCAAGAGCGTTCACCTTCAATGCATTGCAACGATCGAGAGAAGATCTGTTGCATTACCTCAAGGCTATTGCAACGATTAATCTGCATCTAGCTGCACTGATGTATCGAGTGCGCAATAAATCAGTTGTCAGATCAGTGAAGGCAACGTAGCGTTTCCGTCATAGGAAACAACGGATTGAAGGCCTCGGGGGCCGACGGACACGGGTTTCGCAAGCGAGCGACCAAGGGGGGTCGGATCATGGCGGCAGTAAAGAACCGGCAGCGGACGGCGCCCGGCGCCCTCACCGCCTTCGCCCGCTTCGTGCTCTGCGGCGGCGCGGTGGGGCTCGCCTCCAGCCTCGCGGTGGCGGCCCTCGCCACACGGATTCCCTGGGGCCTGGCCAACGCCCTGATCAGCACGCTCTCCACGCTCCTGGCCACCGAGCTGCACGCCCGCTTCTCCTTCGGCGCAGGCGTACGAGCGACCTGGCGCCAGCACGCACAGTCGGCCGGCTCCGCGGCCGCCGCGTTCGCGCTGACGTGCGCGGCCATGCTCGCCCTGCATCAACTGGTGGCGGCACCCGGCGCGATGCTCGAGCAGATCGTCTACCTGTCCGCCTCCGCCCTCGCCGGACTCGCACGGTTCGCGGTCCTGCGCCTCGTCGTCTTCGCACGGAACCGCTCGCAGAGCGCAGCCACCGACCCAACCACCCGGCCCGTGCACACGGCCGTGACCCAGACCGCGGCACCGGCCGGCCCAGCGATCCTCTGCCGCGCCGCCTGACCGCATCGCAGGACGCCGCGCCGCCCGGCCCATCGGCCGGCGCGGCCGGGGCTTGCGGCGCGCAGGCAGGGCCGGTGACGGAACATCAAAAGCCGCTGCCGCCGGGCCGCCCCACCCCGGGCATCCGCCGAGCAGGTCCGGGGTCACCGCCGAGCGGCCGGATGCCGGCGGCGCTGAAGCAGGTCTGCCGCGGCCGGAGGTGCGCGAGGGTCTGCCTCGGCGACGTGCCGCAGTTTGTCGAGACCGACGATGTCCGGCGCTTCTTCGCTGTTAGCGTCGCGTCATGTCCAAGATCGAGATAGACGCCGTGACCGCCGAGTTCTTCGGTGCCTTTGACAACCGGGGCGGCAAGGCTGCCGACGTGGGCCGCATCCGGCGGCTGGTTCTTCCCGGTGGCGTGATCGTCATGACCGGCCCGCAGTTCACGGTCTACACCGTGGAGGAGTTCATCGAGCCTCGCCGGCGGCTGCTGACCGACGGTCGGCTGGTCGAATTCTCCGAGTGGGAGACCTCTGAACGGACGGAGATCGCGGGCGACATCGCCTCGCGGTTCGGTGAGTACCGCAAGTCCGGGATCCTGGACGGTGAGCCGTTCGAGGGCGGCGGGACCAAGACCATCCAGTTCGTCCGCACCTCAGAGGGCTGGCGGATCGCGGCGTTTGCCTGGTACGACCAGCCCTGACCACAGAGGCGGTCCGGCTGCGGCCTGTTGACCCCTCGACACGGCCGCCGGCCATCCGTGAGGGCGACGCGGTCGGGCACTGTCCCGGCCGGATCCACGGGTGAAGTGGCGCTGCGACAACCACGGGTGAAGTGGCGCTGCGATGCCACCGCCGAGGTGCCATCACTGAGCCGGTGTCAGTGTTGCGGTTTCAGTGGGCATGGCCTGAGGACTCCTAACAAAAGTGGTGGACTTGACCTGGTCAGAGGTCGGTGTCGTGCACGAGGCCGCCGAGTATCGGGACGTAGTCAGCCGTGTAATCGCACGCGATAAACCCGGCGACGTCGGCGGTCATCCCCGGGATACTGGTCGCCCATGGATGAGGTCAAAGTCGTCGTCGCCCATTCCGAGCGCGCGACTCTGCGCGTCGGTGACGTGTTCCTGAAGGTGGACGCCGATCAGGCGCGCATCGACGCCGAGGTCGAGGCGATGTCCCTCGTGCCGGTCCCGACCCCGGAGGTCCTGTGGCGCAAGCCGTCCGTGCTCGCGTTGGCGGCACTCCCGGGGACGACGCTCGGGCACTTCGGCGGGCCGTCGACCGGGTCGCCGACGGCGTGGGCCGCGGCGGGTGCCGCCATCCGGAAGCTGCACGACGCGCCGCTGCCGCCCCGGCCCGGCCGGAGCATCGTCGCGCTGGCGGCGGAACTCGACGACGAGTGCGAGTTGCTCGTGACGAACGGCCTCCTGCCCGCCGACCTGGTCACCCGCAACCGCCAGGTCGCCGAGGCCGCGCTCAGGCCGTGGACTCCGGCGTTCACGCACGGCGACCTGCAGATCGCGCACGTCTTCGTCGACGGCGACGAGGTCACGGGCATCATCGACTGGTCCGAGGCGGGCCAGGGTGATGCCCTGTACGACCTCGCCACCTTCACCCTCGGACACGAGGAGCACCTCGACGACGTCATCGCCGGCTACGGCACCGACATCGACCTCGACGTGATCCACGCGTGGTGGTCGTTGCGAAGCCTGCTGGTGGTTCGCTGGCTGATCGAGCACGGCTTCGACCCGTTCGCGCCGGGCTGTGAGGTCGACGTACTGAGATCCCGTATGTGAGGCTGCGCGGGCCCGACTGCTACTTCGACCGGCTCAGCTGTGCCTGCACGCCGTAGTGGTCGGACAGGTAGGCCTGGCGGCCGTCGCCCAGTGTCACCTTGTCCTGGAACACGAAGTCGGCGCCCCCGGTCAGCGTCTCCCCGGCTGCGGCCCGGACCAGTACGTGGTCCAGGGCCGGGGGCGAGGGCCATCGAGGTGTGGGCCGGTAGGTCGGACGGGTGTCGCCGGCGAGGACGTCGCGCAGCCCCGCTGCGGCGACGAAGTCGGCGAGTACCGCCGAGTCGCGCGGGACGTTCAGGTCACCGACGACGGCGACGGGCAGGGACGGGCCGATGGCCGCGATCAGCGTGGTGAGCCGGGCCAGCTCGGCACCTGCGATCCGCGTGTACCGGTTCGCGGGGGACCAGTCGTCGTCGCGGTTGGCCGACAGGTGGGTGTTCACGACCACCAGTTCACCGTCCGGGGTGGCGACGGACGCCACCTGGGCACCCTTGCGCATGAGGAGTTCGCCGCGCACCGGGCCCGTCACCGGGTACCGCACGAACCGCCATCGGCTGATCGGCCACCGGGACAGCAGCACCAGGCCGCCCTTGAGCAGGACCGTGCCCGAGTAGGCGACGTGCCGGTATGCGGGAGCGGCACGGCGGATCAGCCGGGCGTTGCGGCGGAACATGACCTCCTGCAGGCAGACGATGTCGTAGTCGGACCCATCGAGCGCCGCGCCGAGGGCACGCAGCCGAGCCGGGACATCGCCGGTGAAGAGGGTGTTCATGGTCAGCAGCCGCACGGCCTTCACGGACTTGTCACCTTCCGTCCGGTGGCCTGCCGGGCCGTGCGGAGAGTCGCTCACGGCGCTGATCGTACTGTCGCCCCTGCCGCCGAAGGGCCCGAAGCCGTGGATGGACACTGCCGCGAGAGAAGGGTCGGTGGCATACGGTCCCGGGCCCGTGACCGCGGCGTAGGCACACTCGTCGGCGTCACTCCACAGGACACGACCGGGTCGGGAACGACCGGGGACCACCGATGACCTCCCCACCGGCCCGGCACCCGAACCAGCACCCCGCCCCGGCGGGGCCCCGGCAGCCAGGACGAGCTGTGCGCACTGTCGGCTCCGCGCCGGCTCATCGGGTGCGCCTCGCGACAACATCTCCTGCACCGACTCTTGCCGCCTCTCCTGCGCGAGGATCGCCCACATCACGGAGTCCGTGCAGGTCACCTCCCCCGCGCGGGCGTGGTCCGGGTTCTGACATCCCCGTTGCGGGTGCTCTTGGCCCATGTCTCTGGCTGCAGCCGAGGAGAGGGAGGGCTGGATGGGCGGCGCGGACGCCCCGTGGTTCGGGGTGCGGTGCCCGCCATGACAAGCTGTGCTTTCCACTGCCCGGCCCCAGGAGGTCACCATGGCTACAGAGTCTCCATCGCCTGAAGAGCCGGTTGACGGCGAGAACCCTCCCCTCTCGCCCGACGAAGACGCCCAGGACGACTTGAAGCGCAAGTTCCGGGAGGCTCTGGCGCGCAAGCGTGGCATGCAGGCGGACGCCGCCCTCACTGCGAGCACCAACACGTCGAAGGTCCACGGCGCGCACGGCCCGGCCGCGAGTCAGCGGTCGTTCCGTCGAAAGAGCGGTGGCTGAGTCCCATAACGGCCCCAGGACGGGACTCGGCAGAGTCAGGGAGCCATCGGCTCCAGCCCCCGGGTGCTGATGTTCCTGTTCGGCAACAAGGACGGACTCGTGCGGGCACTGCTGAATCGGGCCCGCACTGATGAGCTGGAGATTCTGGTGCCGCTCCGCCAGGCCGATCGCCCCGTCGGCCTGGCGGAGCGGCCGAGCAGGTGTGGACCTGGCTCGCCGCCGAGAGCACCGTCCGCTGCTACGACTGTGGACCGAGGCGTACACCCGCTCGCTCGTCGAGCCCGAAGGACCCTGGGGCGGGTTCGCCAGAGCCACCTGGACGACTGGCTCGACGTCCTGGCCGCCTGCCGGCCGAAGCCGGAACGAGACTCCAGCGCAAGACCACACCTGCCGTGGCAGGATCCACCGCGCGGATGCCGCTCGGCCAGCAGCACGGCGTCGTACAGATCCTTGCCCTGCGCGTGCATGTCGTTGATCAGCCACATCAACTTCCAGGCCAGGGACAGTTCAGGCGTGGCCGCCTGTACGATCGTGCCGCCCGGGGCGCTTCGGGCAGCCGCTCGTTGAATACGAAGTCGAGCTGCACATGGCCGCCCGGCAGTCCGGCCAGGAGTTGGGTCAGTCCCAGCTGCCGGGCCTGGGCGATGCCGGCGCAACTACCCGGCCGAACCGGGCTGCAGAACACGACGCGCCCCTCGGCGTCCGTGAGGATCATGGACTTCACCGCGTTCTGCTTGGTCTTCCCGGAGACGAATTTCCCCCGGTCCTTGCGGCATGCCGCCGGGCGGCGCACCCCGATCTCCGTGCCGTCGACGATCCCGGTCCGACCGTCGGGTGCCCAGGTACTCGACGACCTCGGCGAGAGGACGCAGCCGGACGTCCGGCGCATCCCGCTGCCCGAGCAGAGGCCGCACCTCGCCGATGGCGCGCGATGGTGGAGCGGTCCACACCGAACCAGCAGGCCAGCACGTCATGAATAGTGCCATGCCGCAGACTCGCCAATGTGGCCAGCAGCCGGTCGACGAAGACGAACCTGCGCTTCGCCCCGGCTCCCGCAGCCCGTCGCCGCGGCCGAGTCGTCAGGCGTGCCTGATGCTGTTCGTGCCACAACGGTCCTACCTCAGCCACGAGTTCAACGATCACCGTCGGCGGCAGTCCCGGACTCGGTACTCCGCCACGATCAACTCACCTTAGTCGGCGGTCAGGGGCGGGTCAGACGCCTGGGGCTTGCGGTAGCAGTACAGGAAGCGTGCAGTTGTCTGGCGAACCGGGGATGCCGCCTCCGTTGCCGGGGGTGCTGCCGGGGCGAACCAGTTCGAGCGGCTCCGCGAGTACCAGACGGCGCCGCAACTGATCATCGGGTCCTGGTGGTCAAGGACTCGGTAGCCGATTGACCCGGGGTTGTGGGTGAACGTGAGTTGATATCGCTGTACCCCTACAAGAAGCCCGGGCTCTGCGTTCGAGAAATCCAATTAGTGGACCAAATGGGGCTATTTCGGCGCGCCGCTGTTTAGTTTCTGGCCAATTTTGACTACATTTAGATACGTGGAAGAACGCAAATTCTCATTGCGTCGATATAGGCCCCATTACGGAAGGGGGCAATGGGAACTCAGAGAGGTACTCCGCTCCCGAGTTGCGGAAATGCGTGTTCTCGTTTCCACTCGAGTGGATCCGGATGGTGATCCTGAGGCGCAATCGCGGATTAAGGATGCGGCACTAAACGAGTTGGAAAAGGCCGATGCGGCACTCGATCATATCATCCATGATCGGCGAATTTCTGGGTCGAACTTGGCCGTCGCGCAGGCGCATCTTGACATGGCGCACTCCCTAATGCTGCGCTTGGCGCCATTGGATTTGGTTAGAGCGCTGTTGCCTGGATTGGTTTCTGTCGTTCGTGAACATCTCTGTGTCACGGACCTCCGAAGGTCTCAAGTCGAAGAGATCGAACAGGACGTTGAAGCGGGTAAAGCACTGGATGGCAGGCAGCGCGAGCTGCTCATTGATGCAGTAGGTGTCGCCCGCCAGGAACTGCTTCGTGAGAATCTTCGGGTGCGTAGCTTCGTCGGAATCGTGTACGGCGTGTTCACTGCCCTCACTCTTATCGCAGTCGTTGTCGCGGTGCTGGGAGCTCTATTCCCTACCGTGGTGCCTCTCTGTTTTGGCCCTATGGACGTCGGAATTGTATGCCCTACGGGGGATGATTCGGTCCCTGGCTTCAAACCTGGGGACAAGGACCTGGATGCTGCCTATGCCGAGGTTGCGAAGTCGAGGGACTACCTCGTCATCGAACTCGCCGGGATGGGGGCCGCTGCGGTTGCTGCCGCTGTGACGCTTAGACGGATCAGAGGAACCGCGACTCCATATAACGTGCCGGTAGCTCTTGCGCTTCTCAAGTTGCCGACCGGTGCGCTGACTGCCGTACTCGGACTAATTCTGATGCGGGGGGCATTCGTCCCTGGTCTGTCGGCCCTCGATTCATCTGCACAAATTATTGGGTGGGCGATTATTTTCGGCTACGCGCAGCAGATCTTCACAAGACTCGTCGACCGACAAGGGCAGGCTCTGCTTGATGCCGTCGGGGGCCCCGACCCTGCTGCAGTCGCTGTCAGTTCCTGATTCAGGTAGTGGCAGCCCACTGACCGCATCGCTTGGCCGCCAGGGTTGTTCATCAACGTGAAGCCGTCTCTGGCCGGCGGAGTCATGGGGCAGGGTGTGCCTCCTGCTCGGCGCGCTGTCTGTTTTTGGGTCAAATCGGTGCCGCATGGCTGCATCAGTATCTCGGTAGGTCTTGCACTCAGTAGTCTGATTCCCACTCCGTATGAGTGACTCCCGCCGCACCGCATTTCTCGCACTTCATTGACGAGTACCAGCGGATGCGCCCTCTTGGCCAAAATTCATCAGCCGTACGTCGATCTTGTCCGTGGTCAACAACTAGCCAACAATGAACCACGTCGGGCGCGTCCCGGTTATCTCCGGGCTGGCAAGTAGCCTTCGCTAGCCTGTCCCTCATGTCCCTCATGTCCCTCATGTCCCTCCTGGCCGTGTCGGCCGCATTCTTTCTTGCTCTCTTCTTGCTTTTGAATGCCGACCATTCTTCTGGAACTTCCCTCCCTACCGCTACGGCCCATAGTGCCTTCACGAAAAATCCTAGCAACAGGGCAGCCGCGACAAACAGTAGAAAGAATGTCAATCCCATCCATAGGGAGTTTGCATTTAGGTCACTTGACTCTGACTCGAAATCCAGTGACTTAGTCGCCAGAATATACCACCCGCCCCCAAGGAAGGGTATTGAGAGCATCGCGCACCCGAACTGCGGGATTCGAGTTCTCCGTGTCATTTGACCGCCAAGCGAATCGCCGAATTTGCCGGTTGTGACAATTAACGCCATGCGTATCAGTCAGCGAGTCTGAATGATTCTGCCGCAATGTTCGCACGGGTCGTTATGGCCGTCGCGAACCCATGTCTCGCGCCTGCAATGCGGGCACGTGACCTTGATGTTCTGTCCGTAGTTAAACATTAGGAAACGCTCATTTCTTGATTGCGTCATCGGCAGAGTTTCGGAAGCGCTGCCATTTCCCTTATGAGTGCGAGTCGCCTCCTGCTCACCCATCAAGTTGATGTCGATTCTGCAACTAGGGGTCGCGGAGGCGCCATACGTCATACGGCCCATTTCACCCCTGCGCCTGATTCATTTGTTCGATGCCACTTGAGCGGTGGTTGGGGCGGTACGGCGGCGGGGGCCGCTTCTCGAGCAGTAGGTGCTGGCGCACGTGACCTGGAGCGTGTCCTACCGTTCAAGCGGGCCGGATCTGATCATTCGTAGGATCAGGGAAGCCCAGGGGTTCTGGGTATGGCTGTGAGCGTGTCGCCGTCTGATGGCTCAAGAGACTTGGCCGCCCGGAGCCCCGCGACGACTCGACCGCTAATTGGGATACGCGACTTGATCGCTTCGTAGGACAGCGCCGGCGAGGTCGTCTGCTGGGAGTCACGCAACGACGAGCTGGCGGAGGTGACCGTGCCCCAGATATGGGCCGGAGTGGACATCGGCAAGGAACACCACCACTGCGTGGTGATCGACGCCCAGGGAAACCGGCTCCTGTCGCGCCGCGTCCTGAACGACGAGACGGTCCTGCTGGAGCTGATCGCCGACGTGCTCGCACTGTCCGAGGACGTCCTGTGGGCGGTGGACATCAACCACGGCGGCGCGGCCCTGCTGATCGGACTGCTGCTCGATCACGGCCAGCCGATGGCCTACCTCACCGGCCTGGCGGTGCACCAGGCATCCGCCGGCTACCGGGGCCAGGGGAAAACGGACGCAAAGGACGCCTTCGTCATCGCTGATCAGGCCCGGATGCGCAACGACCTCGGCCGCCTGCGGCCCGGCGACGAGATCGCGGTCGACCTGCGCACCCTGACCCGACGCCGCACCGACCTGGTCTGCGACCGCACCCGCCAGATCAACCGCCTGCGAGCCCAACTCCTGGAGGTGTTCCCGGCGTTGGAGCGAACCCTGACAGTGACAAACAGGGGCCCGGTCATACTCCTGACCGCTTACCAGACCCCGGCCGCGATCCGCCGCAGCGGCGTCAAGCGCATCGAGACCTGGCTCAGGAACCGCAGGGTCAGAAACGCCGCGGCCATCGCCGCCACCGCTGTCGAGGCAGCTGTTGGGCAGCAGGCGTCCCTGCCCGGCGAGAAGCTGGCCGCCGCCATGGTGGCCCGCCTCGCGAAGGGGATCATCACCCTCGACGAGGAGATCGCTGAGCTCGACGCCCTCATCAAGGCCCGCTTCCGCGAGCACCCGCACGCTGAGATCATCCGCAGCATGCCCGGCATGGGCACCCTGCTCGGCGCCGAGTTCATCGCCGCGACGGGTGGCGACATGGACGCGTTCGGCACTCCGGACCGCCTGGCTGGCTTCGCCGGCCTGGCCCCGGTCCCACGGGACTCTGGACGCGTCAGCGGCAACATGCGCCGTCCCCACCGTTACCACCGCGGCCTCCTACGGGCCTTCTACCTCTCCTCCATGGCCAGCATCAAGTCGTGCCCCGCGTCGAGGGCCTATTACCAGCGCAAGCGCCACGAGGGGAAGGGCCACAAGCAAGCCGTACTCGCCCTGGCCCGCCGACGGGCCAACGTTCTCTGGGCGATGATCCGTGACGGAGCGTTCTATCAACCGGCACCATCAGTCACTCTGGCGGCTTGACTTCCTCATTGGGAAGTCTCTTTGGTCAACTGGTCAGTTGATTGGACGTGTCCATCTGGTTAGTGGTCACTGATGCGATGTGGGAGCGGATCAAGCCGCTGATGCCGGCCGATCCGGGGGCGGCGCTGGGCCGACCACCGTCGCACCCTAGAGGCCATCGCGTGGCAGTACCGCACCTGTTCGCCGTGGCGGGACCTGCCGGACGAGCTCGGCTCCTTCCAGACGGCGCACAAACGCCTGATCAGGTGGGTTGTGGACGGTACTTGGGATCAGATCCTGGCCGCGTCCAGGCCACGGCCGACGACGGACCTGGGCGCATCCCGGTGGGACGGGGGTGTCGTTCCAGGTCTCGCAGGACGAGATCTCCTACTCCGCCCCGGGCGACACCCCCATGGCGGCCGTCAACCCGAAGGAGGGCGCCTCGCTGGCCGACAAGAAGGACTACCGGCGCGCAGTCGAGTGCCTGGGCGACGTCTACCGTGCCGACTTCAATCCGCTCACCTCCACCAAGCCGGTGCGCTTGTCCGCCCTCGGCCAGCAGGCTGCCTCCGCCGCCAAGAACATCGAGACGCTCTGCCTCGTGGTCAAGGACGAGGCGACCGCCGACCGCGTCGCGGCCAAGCTGCGTTCGGTCGTCCGCGCCAAGTCGGCGAAGTTCGACGGCACGAAGGTGACCATCGAGAAGGGCGACCAGCCCGTGGTGCGTGCGGTCGTCCCGGACGCTGCCACACAGCGGCCGGGCCGACTGATGATCTCCGACGTGGACCCGCGGATGGCCGTCACAGACCTCTGAGCCGTTGCTGGACCGGAGCATGCAGAGTTGACGGGATCCCACCCGCGACTATCGATCGCCGTGTTGTGGGAATGCGCAGATCTCAGACTCGCTCGTGGGACCGTGAGGAGCGGAGCGGCCTGTCGACATCCCCCGAACGACGGGGCGCCGCCTGAAATCGCAGGAACGGGAATCAGGACCGCAGGCCCGAAGCCTGCGCAGCAGTGCTGGCGTGTCCGGGAGTGGACACCGAGACTGATGCGCCGTGCCTGCTAGTATTGATCTTGAGCTGACCGGCGGAAGCCGCGCCGGTTTGGTGATGCGTTGGTGGTCCAAGGAAAGACGTCCCGCTTCCTGCGGGGAGATGCAGGTGCAAGGCCTGCCCGGCGCTCTGCGAAGACCCTGTCCCGTTCTGCGGGGCAGGGTCTTTTTTCGTCTCCGGTGCGCGGACGGGGCTGGCGTGCGCTGATGTCGGGCTGTTACTCACTTTCGAGTGATGGCCGGATGCCCGGTGGGATGGCGTTGCCCGGCGGGTGTGGTCCTGCAGCCAGTTGCCGCAACGACGAGACCTGTGGCGTGCGTCAACTTCGCGCCTACGCGGCATAGACGGGGGATGCAGGTGAACGTCACCGTGATCCGGATGGTCGGTAACACGGCATGCGTCTCGTTCACATACCGACGAATGGGGTTGTGCCCGCATGAGGAACAGTGCCCGTTCGCCATCGCGGAAGAACCTGGAGCGGATCGAGCAGGGTTGCAGGCTGGTACGGCGGGAGAACATCGCACCGCTGCCTGCCGGCCCGCCTCAACTGGCAAGGCCGCGGCTGGACTTGTAGGCGCAGTCGGCGGTGCCTCGTGGTCCTTCACTGCGCGGAGTCCTGGGGCGGCTTCGATGCAGGCACCTATCGGAGGCCGTGTGGAGATCGCTGGAGCAGGGAGCCTCTGCAGCGGAGCAGGTATGGCGCACTGATTGCTTGTGGCGGGTGTGGATGCGTTCGTGACGGAGGTTGGCCAGTTGGTGGCGGAGAGTGGTTCGGCGTGGGGTGAATCGCTTGTGCTGGAAGGCTTTCTGCCTGATGCTCAACTCCAGGTGGCTGTTGTGTATTGGGCTGTGGGCTGTATCGCGGCGTGCGAGGTTGCAGGCGTAGGTATGGCGTGCTGCCGGATGGCGTTGTGGCAGGAGGATGGGTGTGCCGCTGAATGATCCGGCTTTGCAACGGCGCAGGCTGCGGGAGCAGTTACGGCGCTTACGGGAGTCGAAGCACCTGACGCAGAAAGCCGTTGCCGAGCAGCTGGAATGGTCGCATTCGAAGATCATCCGAATCGAGTCGGGAACGGTGGGGATCTCGATCACGGATCTCCGGGCTCTGCTGGCGCTGTACGACGTGACGGACGCGGCGCAGGTCGACACGATGGTGTCGATGGCGCGGGCGGCGAAGGAACGCCCGTGGTGGGATGCGTACAAGAACATGGCACCACAGGCATTCGTGGTGTCCATCGCGTATGAGAACGCCGCGTCGGTGATCCGGAACTTTGAGCCCGACCTGGTGCCCGGTCTGCTCCAGACGGAGGAGTACGCGCGCGAGGTTCTGCAGTGGACCTCGCCGCCCGAGCAGGCGGGGCCTCGGGCGGATCTGCGCCTGGAGCGGCAGGAGCGGCTCTTCCGGCCGGACGGGCCGGAGATGCACTTCATCATCGATGAGGCGGCGCTTGCGCGGACGGTGGGCCGTCCGGCGGTGATGCGGCGCCAGCTGAACCGGCTGAAGGAACTGGCCGACCACCCGAAGATCACCCTTCGGGTGGTCCCGTTCCAGCTGGGCCTGTATCGCTATTTCACAACCTCGTACGTGATCTTCGAGTTCGCCGAACCGGACGAGGACATGGCGTTGTATCTCGAGACGCAGGCGCGACACAGTGACGCCATCATCGTGGAGGGACGGGATTCAGTCTCCGAGGATTCCGTCGCCCACTATCTGGAGAATTTCTACGAGCTGGAGATCAAGGTACCGGCCACGGACGCCGTCGCACTGATCGAAGCGAACACGGAGCGGCTGACGCACCGGACGGCACCGCCCGCGTCGGACGGAAGCCCCGTCGGCTCGGCTGTGCCTTCTCCGGACGGTGTTCACGCCAGTACCAGCGCCGGGGACCGAGTGGAAGACGTGCCGAGAGTCGAAAAATAGCGGGAAACCAGGCCGGCGCGCGATGCGGATGCTTACCGCAGTCCATTGAGGAATGCCTGCCAGGAATGGTCGGGGAAGGTCAGGACGGAGCCTGCTGGGACTTTCGAATCCCGCACGTGCAGAACATCGGAACTGGCTGCAACCTCAACGCAGTTCCCCCCTCCGCTTGCGCTGCTCTTCAGCCAGGTCAGGGGAGGGCTGGGAATCTTGTCCATCAGGAAGCTCCGGAGCAGAAAAAGTGGGCATGACATGCGGGGCGCACCGGATATAGCGATGCGCGTGGCAAAGATTACATCAGTCACAGGCGGGCAGCTGCCTGAGCCGAAACAAGGGTGTGTCCCCAGGTCGGAGGCCGGTCGGCGGGCGGGTATGCACCGTGCGGCCGCCAAGGGAATGCGTCCAACGGTTGACGGGTGAGCAGGTGCCAGTTCGCTTTATGCCAGGTGGCTGCCTGATGCTGTGCCAGCCGCATGGCGGACGGCAATGTGGCATCGGCCGACTATGCCGTTGGTGCATGGCGCTGAGCATGGCGGCTGACAGAAAGAAGCCATCTGCCACTTGGCAGATGGCCCTACGGTGCCGATACTGGAGTAGAAGGTATCCACGCCCCTTGTTGACAGACAGGGGCATCCCCTTTGCGGCGGCTACCGTAAAGGATTTGGGCGGGTTTGCACTGAATAATCCATTCAGTGCAGGCCCGTTTCCTATTGCGCCAGACAAAGACCCCCTTGGCACGCCTCCTTTCGTCATGCAAAAATTACCGAGAGAGATGTCTGGTCTTTACAAAGAGAAGGCATACGTCTCTCGGTCCAGGAGGGAGGTGGAAGTGTACAAGGAGATCGGCAAAGTCGTTATGGACGCGCTGCAGAGTTGGGCCAAGACGATGCGCCTGTGTGTGATTCTCTCCGCGGTAGCCGCCGCGGGAACCGTGGCACTTCTGGTCATGTAGTGAACTGTCTTTCTTCATGAGGCAGTGGATACCTGTGAGGTGGAGGCCCCCGTTTCTCTTTGGACGGTCTCCACCTCCGCCTGCGCCAGCATTGGCTTGTCCCAGCCCGCGCATTGCGCTGCTCGCTGAACCGCAGCACCCTCGCCGCCCGCGCCGACACCCGCTCCGTTTCACCTTCGACGTTCTCCAAGCTGTTCTCGCCACCGTCCAACACCGTCTTCGGGCTCCTGTTCGCCCGTCGGGCGGCTGTTACGCAGGCGAGGGTCGGCGAGGGCTTCGATCGTGTCGGGACCGAAGGTGAGGGTGGGATGATCCTGTTCTCTCCGGTACGCCTTGCGACGCCACGTCTACCGGATCTCCGGTGACCGACGAGGAAGACGAAGGATCGATGACGCTGAACGTGGGCCAACGGGTGCGACTGGCGACGGATCTCCGGTTGGCCGGGTCGGTGACCCCGGATGGGGAGTCCCCGCAGGAGACGGGTGCCTTCGCCGCCTCTCTGGCCCTGGCAGCAGGCATCGAGGGCACCGTCGAGCGTGTGGACGAGCATCACCGGCAGCAGAGCCACGAGGTCCGTGAGTACCTGCGCCTCAAGTCGCTCCTCGACGACTTCGGCCACCAGATGCCGTCGGCGAGCAGAAAGCAACTGGAGGAGCAGGTAGGGGCCTTGGAAGATCAGTGGGTCGCCTACCAGCGACAGATGCTCCGCGTCACGGTCCGCGTCCGGCTCGACAACGGATTCGTCCTCGACGACGTCCCCGAGGAGGCTTTCGCCTCCGCCTGACACACGTTTCCCAGAGCGCCGGCCACCTTCAAGTGTCCCTGATTCAATTGCTCATGGAGGACACGTTCTTTCCAGGCCACGCGCGATTACCGGGCCGCCATCGACCACGCCGCCACCAACAATCAGCTGCCCCACGCTGTCACCGCCGCCTACGCCGGGCCCGAGCAGCTCGCGGATGCGATCGTTCAGGCCCCGGCTTCCTGCGGTGGGTCATCGAATCCGTCCACGATGAGGAGGGCCGACGCCGCGGCGCAGACCAGCCCGTCCCCACCGCGGTCACCCTCCCGGACTGGGCCCGCCGACCAACTCACCACCCTCCTGGCCGAGGACGACGAATAGCCCGGCGGCGTCGGCAGTAACCCCCGATCGCACGCTTTCCCGGCGGGACCTTGGGGCTGCGGTTGTCGTCCGTACGGTCCGCTCCCGGAGCTGGGGCACTGTTGCCCCCGGACGCGTGCCACCGGGACACCGGCCGAAGACTCCGGAGGACCCGCTGGCGCGGTCCCTTCCGAAGGTTCGCTGCTGGGAAGCGGGCGGTACGGGAGCGGTTCACCGCCGCTCTGTGCAGGGGCAGTTGAGGCACCAGGCGGGGGGCCAGCGGAGGGCTACCCAGCGGAGGGCTACCCAGCGGGCCGGGTGGCCGCCGCGTGTTGTGGCACGCTTGCTGGCCGCTCTGAGCGTCGCAGTTGGCCGGCTTAACGAGCCCCTGCTGGTCAGCAGTTGATAGGAGGGTTACCGGAAGCGACGCGGCAGTAGTCCGACCCGAGTCCGCCGTCGACGGTGCCGGCGTTCGGGCCGACGGAGATGAAGTCGCCGTCGGCTCCGCCGAGGATCTTGCCGGTCGCCGTGGTACCGGCGTTGGCCGTGATGGAGTCGCCACCGGCTCCGCCGTCGACGGTGCCGGCAACGATGCCGTTGATGACGATGTAGTCGCTGCCGCCCAGGCCGTTGACGCTGTCGCCCAAGGTGAGGGCGCCGCAGCTGATGTAGTCGGAGCCGGCAGTACCGCTGACGGTCGTACCGGACACGGGGCGGCCGTTGACCGTACAGGACGTCAGGGCTTGTGCAGGCGTTGCGGTCAGGGCGAGGGGAGCGGCCACGAGGGTGGCGGCGCAGAGCGCACGTATCGCATGTCTGATCATGCAATGAGTGGCTCATGACGATTTCATGATCGCAATGCTGCACCAACGGTGGCGCCACCGTTCGGGGCAGTCCGCCGCCTGGACGGCCCATCAACGCTCCCTGTGCCCCAGACGACGGTGCCGAGACCGACGAGCATTGCCCATCCCGCTGCTCCCGGTCGGGCACTTGACCAGGACCGCCGGCCCGTACTTCTCCTGCCTTGAGCAGGCACCCGTGATGCGCCCGCTTCATTGGCCGCACGGGCCGCGGCGCAGGAGGGTACCTGAGAGGGTGTCGAGGGCGTCCCTCCTGAGCTGGGCATCCTTCGACAACCGGACAGCAGTGTGATGCCGAGGCAGATGTGGAGGATCTTCAGGAGACGCAGGATCGCGGTCGCATGGGCGTAGGCATGGCTTGGTGGCGGTTGCGGGTCAGGCTCGCCACCGGGGTGAGGGATCTGCTGGTCTTCGGAGAGGGCGCAGTGGCTGCCGTCGTCCTGGCCGCCGCCCATCGCGATGCCGACGCGGCGGGCGGCTGGATGCGGATGGCGGCCCTGAGCCAGCCGGTCCGACGGGTCGTCGAAATCGTCGGCCTCGACACGATCATCACCTGCTGCCCCACCCTCGCCCAAGCCCTCAAACCCTGACCCGGCGGACACAGCGGTCCAGCGACCCAGTACCTCGCAGTCAGCTTCGCCGGCCCGGCCCGTCGGAGCGCCGGGGCCGACTCGCCGCGTGAACGGGACGGGGGCAGGCTGGAGGCGTGAGCCGCGCGCCGATCGTCGTGCACCGGCCCTCGCGTACGGGCGGTCGGAGAGTGAGCGTGCACCGCCACGGACGCGACGAGATCCTGGGCACCGCGTACAGCGACCTCGATCTCGTCGTCTTCCTCGAAGCCGCCGGCATCGCCGATCCCGAGGCTGTCCTGGACGACCCTCAATGACGCGGAAGCGCCTCGCTGATCCGATGCGTACTGGGTCTGCCGCCGTGGCGCCAGCGGTCGACCTCTGCGGCGCATGGCACCCGGGGGAACACCCGCCTGCTCAGTCCTGATCCCGCTGGGGTGTGCCTTGTGCAACGGCTTCCCGTGCCGATGACGGTGGACCTGTCGGGGTGAGCTGTGCGGAGGCGGCCTTGGCGTGCAGGGAATCCACCGCCTCGAGTTGCCGTTCCGCCCGTTGCAGCAGTTCTTCCAGCCGGCCGGAGTCGAGGCGCGGGTCGCCGGGGGAGGCGGCGAGCAGGGAGCGCCACAGCAGCGCCTTGCCAGTCACGCCCATGCGCATGGCTTCGAGTTCGATCAGAAGTGTGAGGCCGGAGCGGCGCAGTAGGCGGCCGTTGGGCTTCACCCGTCCGAGCTTCTCGCCCAGCCATGCTCCGTAGACCTTGTAGTGTCTCGCGGGAGCATGTAGGTCTCTCATCAGCCGCACCAGGGCCCGCCGGTCCTGCAAGACATCCGTCTCCAGGGCCCGCAGTTCCTGGCCGCAGGGCGAATCGCCGTGCTCCTGGACCATGCGGTGCACCAGCCCGGCACCGGCCGTCGCACCCGCCAGATGATCATTGAGATAGATGCCGAGGAGTTTCTGCCGCCCAGGACCTCCGCTGGAGCTTCGTAGGGGAGCGCTCATGGTGTTCCTCCGCGTTCTGGCAACCTCTTGTGGTGAGCGAGTGCCCCCGCTGAGGTTGTCAACCGCTCTATGCGCAGGCTGCCCTGCGTCGACGGATGCCGCAGCCGCGCCGCGGACGTGGGTGACGACGCCCAACAGCACCGCCACGGCGGCGAGCAGCTCGACCGTAGGGGGGCCCGTGCCCAGGCGCTCAGTGTGCCGATCGCCACTGACGTCTCCGGGGGCCTGTCAGGCCGGCGGCAGATGGATGCGCAGCGCGGACTGCACCGAGCGTGGGTCAGCGACGGCGCAGCAGCATGACGACAGCGATGATGACGATGATGAGGACGACGGTACCCAGGCCTATGTACACGGGTTTCTCTTTTCCTCGGGGGAGCGGCGCCTCTTGATGCCGCAGAGACCGAGTGCCCCGGTCTGGGCTCTTCAGCCGGGGGGCGACCGAGGCAGTGCCTCCGAGCCGTGTCCGGGCCGTCGCTGTCCTGCCTGGCGCCTGCGGTTCGAAGGGCCGGGCGCCGGGCGCTAGTGCCACGGGGCAGCGTTCGGCAGCCAGGTCATGACCAGGGGGCGAACGTACGGGAGCTGCTGGGCAGGCTGCGTGCTTGTTGCCGATGAACGACGATGGAGGTACAGGGGCTGGCCGGTCCTGCGGTATCCGCCCCTCAGGGCGCATACCGCCGTGGTGCGCCGAGGACTGCGCGCGGAGGGAGTTCGCCGTGGACTCGTCCGCCGCCCCCGGCCCGCCAGAGCACGGCAGGCACAAGCTGAACCGCCCTTCGGGCCATGTCGAACGAGCGGAGGACGAGTGGCTGCGGCGCCCTCATGGGATGCGAAGCCGTCGCCTGCGCCTTTGCGGAGCGTCCCTGCTCCTCCTCCTGGCTGTTCTGATGGCGCCCATCAGCGTCGTCGCCACCTGGGTAAATTCCGAGGTCACCGACATAGATCGTTATGAGCAGACGGTCGCACCGCTCGCCAGAGACCCCGCCGTCCAGGACCTGATCATCGAGCGTGCCACTGATGGTCTGGTCCACAAGATTGACGTTCGCAAGGTCACCGAAACGCTCGCCGACACTCTGGCCGACCAGGATGCACCCCGCTTCCTTGTCGACGCGGCCAGGTCGCTGGATGAAGAGCTCAAGGGCGGGCTGAGGGCCGGCGTGCGCTACACGGTCGCCAGAGTGGTGACGAGCGATGCTTTTGCCGAGGCGTGGGACAGCATCAACCGCGGCGCGCACACCGCCGCGTCGAACGTTCTCACCGGGGAGGCAGGCGGAGCGCTCGAGGTCAAGGGCGACACCATCACGCTGAACGTCGGCGCTGTCATCGAGGAACTTCAGAAGCAGCTGATCGGTGTGCCCCTTGTCGGGGCGGAGGACATTCCCGGGGCCCACAAGTCGATCGTGCTGGTGCACAACGACCATCTGAGTGAGGCCCGTGATGCTGCCCGCTGGCTCAGCGTCGTCGCCCCGTGGTTGCCCTGGGCGGTGGTTGTGCTCGCCGGGCTGGGCATATGGGCGGCACCCTCACACCGGGTTGCGCTGATGGCTGCAGGCATCGGCATCGGCGCCATGATGTGCGTGCTGCTCATCGCAGTCGCCGTGATCCGCCAGATCTGTCTGGACGCGGTGCCTCCGCCAGCCCAGTCGCAGGACGCAGCAGCAGCCCTCTACGACACCCTGGTGAGGTTCCTCCGGCAAACCATTTTCACCGTGCTCCTCACCGCACTGCTCACCGTGATCGCCGGGTATCTGTACGGACACGGCCGTGGTGCCGCCGCCGTGCGCACAGCAGCCGCCCGAAGCACCCGCACTGCTGGGCACGCCCTCGCCCGGACGGGACTGAAGCCAGGTGCCGTCGGACAGTGGCTGCGCATGCACAGGTCCCTGACCACGGGCGTCGTCATCGCGGCCGGTGCCCTGGCCCTCGTCCTGTGGAACTACCCCACGCCCGCCTCCGTGGTCCTTGTGCTCCTGGTAGTCGTGGTCGTCCTGGCGACCCTGGGCGTCCTGGCCGCTGCCGACGCTGCGGAGCAACGCTTATCAGGCGGGGGCGGATGCCATCCACCCCTACCGGGTGGCCTGCTGCCGGCTGAGGCAGGCCCGGGTCTTCGTATCACCGGTCTCATCGACGACCAAGGCCGCGGTGGCGCGACGCAACGGCAACGCCTGTCGGCAGTTCCTCACACACATCGGCGGTTCAGGAGAATCGCAGGGGGCCCGAACCGGCCGATCGGCGGCATTGCCGCCCCTGACGAAGCACGAGCAACTTCTCTGTCAGTTCAGCGTGTTGCACGAGCTTGGCCTTAGATCCCGAGCCCGCCGGCGAAGCCCAGAGACGCTGGGGCCCTTTGGGGGGCGATGTTTGCTGACGTGACGGCGGGGCATGCGCGAACTAGTGCTTCGGACCGGAGGCGCACGTCGAGCAGGGGATCACCCCGCATGCTGCGATTTCCTCCGGCCAGGCAGATCCCCACATGGCGAACCCTGACAACCCGTTCTTGCCATGCCCGGGCGATCCGTTTCGCGCACGGCAGGAGCCCGGCGATCGGTCCAGATCAACGAGGAGGCAAGTCGGATGCGGGAGCTGTTGGCCTCCGGCCACGACCGAAAGGGTGACCCGGACTCCGAGCAGCCGGCCACCACGACCACCCCGCGCACCGCTGCCACCGCACATGAGGTGGGGGCGCTGCAAGAGCGACCGAGCACGCCGCAAAACCCCGGCGCGAACACGGTGAGAGACCAGGCAGTGGGCATCGTGATGGCACTCGGACGCCTCCCCGCCGACCAGGCGCGGACCGTGCTGACGGAAGTCTCCCAGCGCACCAACATCACGCTGCTCCGCATCGCCGGACTCCTCACCGCCTGGGCGTCCTGCGGCGAACTCAACCTTGGTATCCGCATCGCCCTGGAGGAAGCCATCCGGGCCCAGCGCCGCACTGCCCAGCCAGCCGGTCCAGCGACCCACTGAGCACCCTGGAACACCGGACGAAGTGCACCGGGCCGACCGCTGCCCGAACCTGTGCCCGCGCAGCGCGGCGAGCCAGGAACCCAGCTGCGTCGCGGCGTTGTGTCAGGTGACCAGCAGGCGGTTGAAGAACGAACGGTAGTGCTGCAGTGCCAGGCGCAGGTCTTCGGTGTTCGCCCGTTCGCCTCGGTTCCACTGCCCTTCCAGTTCCTGCTTGTGGTCGGCGAAGGTGGCGGCCAGCCTCTGCATCACATCGGCGACGAGGGCGTCGGCGGTGTGCACGGCGTCGCGCGGGTCGTCGACGAACCTGTTCTGCACTTCCTGCCAGCGGGTGCGGAACCCTTCCTCGTCCTCTGCGCTGAGGAGCTGCGGGACGTCCTCCTCGGCTTGGGCGCCCCGGCCCGAGCTCTGCGTGTTGACGTCGGCCTCCGCGGTCTCGTCTTCAACGGGTTTGCTCGGCGTGTCCGTGCTCTCGCCGGGGAAAGTGGGGACATCGGCCTGCTCCTGGGTGCCGGTTGCGCCTTCTTGCGTGGACCGGTCGCGGGGCTGGGCGAGGTCGTCGGTGGACAGGCCGCTCGCGGTGGCGGTACCTGATCTGTCTTCGCGTTGCATGTCTCCTCCGTTCCCGGACGCCGGGGCTCCGGCCCGTTGGCTGCGCCGTTCAAGCCGGAGCGCGGCGGGACTGGCCGCCGTCGGTGAGCAGCTCGTCGAACAGGGAGCGGTAGTGCACCATGGCTCCCCGCAGCTGTTCCGTGGTCGCCTCGTGGCGGGTGCTGAGCACGTCGACGTCGTGGGCGGCCCGATAGTGCTCGAGCGTGCGGCCGTGCTCGACCGAGAGGTCCTTGAGCTGTTGCTCGAAGTCCTGGGTGGGGTAGCCGCGCTCGTGCATCAGGGAGGTCACCAAGCGGTCCGCGTCGTGCACGGCGTCCTCCGGGCGGTCCACGAACTCGTCCTGCACGCTGGTCCAGTCCCGCGTGTACCGATCCCTGACACCGCTGTCCAGCGGCTTGATGTCCAGCGCGTCATGCCGCTTCTCGCGGGCCCTGAGCTCACGCTCGCCGGCCGTGCGGCTGTCCGCGTCCTCCATCGTGCGTGCGTACTCGGGGCCGAAGCGCTCACGCAGCTTCCGGCGGCGCATGAGCGAAACCACGACGGCCGCCAAGGCGATCACCACCACGACGGGAATGACGATTGCCAGAAGTGTCCCTGTCGACATGGGGCCGAACCCCCTCACAGACGCGCCATATATTCTCATTTGGGTGAGTTCCCCTATGTTTGTCCCTGAAACGAGGCCAGACGATCAGCGCGGACGGCAGAGCGGGTGGCGGTCATCTCAAGCGCAGCAATGAATCGCTGACACCGACGCGTCCGGCCTTGGGTGCACCCGGCTCGCCAAGGCCGTGTACGACGCGGGATGGTCCGCGTTCGTCGGCATGCTGGAGTACAAGGCGGTCAAGCACGGCCGTACCTTCGCCGAGGTGGACCGGGCCTTCCCGTCCTCTCAAGTCTGCTCGGCCTGCGGATTCCGGGACGGCCGCAAGCCCCTGCACGTCCGGGAGTGGACGTGTGGCGAGTGCCATGCCGTCCACGGCCGTGACCACAATGCAGCACGTAACGTCCTGTTCGAAGGACGCCGAATCGTCGCCGCCGGACGGGTGGAGACGCGAGACGCCTGCGGAGTGCCGGTAAGAGGGGCACACGTGCCCGCACAGCGCGTTGAAGCAGGAAGCCCCCGGAAGGGTCAGACGGCCCAGGCCGGAATCCCTGGACTTTAGGCCAGGGAGCACGTCAGGGGCGGGGATGTGGACGCCGCTACGGTCCGGCGATGTGCGCTCGTCATCTGAGCAGCGACAGCGGAGCCTGGTCCGGCTATCCGGCGCCCACGGCGGTGCCTGTGCCGAGGACGACGTGGGCGATGACGCGCTTGCCGACCGATGTCGACTCGACGGTGACGGACTGGGCAAGAGCGGTGACGATCTCCAGGCCGTGCTAGCCGATGCGGGCGGGGTCCGGGGCCTTGGCGGCCGGCAGCACAGGGCTGCTGTCCCACAGCTCGACCTGCAGCACGCTGCCATGGACCCGCAGATGCAATAGAGCCGGACCGGGGGCGTACTTGCGGGCGTTGGTGACCAGTTCACTGACGATCAGCTGGACGATCTCCACCGTGGCCGTCACCACCGGAATGCCACGCGCGTCCCGCACCCTGGCGAGGAAGACGGCCGCGAGGTGGCGGGCCTGCGCAATACGGGAGCCGTCGCTGTCCAGCGCGAGCGAGGCCTCCATCACCGACCAAGCGCCCAACTGGCCGCCATCGGTGTCCTCAGGTGATTGATCCATTCCCGCCTGCTTCCATGTCCCCGCCAGGTACCCCTCACGGCGCCGCCCACGCACGCCCGGGACGTTACCTGTGGCACAGCCACACAGACGCGGCGCCCGTAGGATGCCGACCTTGACAGGCCTTCAGCTCGAAGGCGACGACCTGGCACGACGAGGATTGCTGAAGAGCACGTGGCAGACATTCACCACCCAGCCGAGCAGCCCGCCCGGCTGTCGATCACTCAGACCATCACCGACGGCATCCGCGTTCTGGCCCTGGCCGGCGAACTCGACGCCGACAACGCCGGTGCACTGCGCCAGGCCCTTCGCGTAGAGGAAGACAGCGCGCCGCTGACCGTGCTCGATCTCAGCGCAGTCACCTTCATGGACTCCAGCGCCATCAGTGTCCTGGCCGCCGCCCATCGCGATGCCGACGCGGCGGGCGGCTGGATGCGGATGGCGGCCCTGAGCCAGCCGGTCCGACGGGTCGTCGAAATCGTCGGCCTCGACACGATCATCACCTGCTGCCCCACCCTCGCCCAAGCCCTCAAACCCTGACCCGGCGGACACAGCGGTCCAGCGACCCAGTACCTCGCAGTCAGCTTCGCCGGCCCGGCCCGTCGGAGCGCCGGGGCCGACTCGCCGCGTGAACGGGACGGGGGCAGGCTGGAGGCGTGAGCCGCGCGCCGATCGTCGTGCACCGGCCCTCGCGTACGGGCGGTCGGAGAGTGAGCGTGCACCGCCACGGACGCGACGAGATCCTGGGCACCGCGTACAGCGACCTCGATCTCGTCGTCTTCCTCGAAGCCGCCGGCGTCGCCGATCCCGAGGCTGTCCTGGACGACCCTCAGTGGGTGGAGTGGCGCGACGGCCGCGCGCATCAGTTCAGCGCCGCCTGAAACCCGCAGCTGTCCAGCGGCCCCGGCCGGGGTTCGCACGGGTGCGGTGCTCAGACAAGCGAGAGGCGTTGAAGCATCCTGCGGAACAAGATACCGAGGGCCGGGTTGATGTTGGGGCGGCCGGTGAACATGCCAGTGACGTTCGGGCGCGGCTCGGTGGAAGGGCTGATCGGGCCTACAGGGAGCTTTGCGGGCGTTGACCAGAAGCGCCCAAGCAGTATTCAGCGCCGAGGGCCGCGGAGAGCGCCCTCGGCGGCCCTTGCGACCTGGGGAAGGTCGGCTCTTGGTCGCCACCATCGCCGCCGTTCCGTGCGGAGAGCTGGGTTCAGCGGGTGGTGAGCATGCCCTCGCGGAGTTTTGGTGAGGGTGCGGTTGAGGAGGCGGGAGACGTGCATCTGGGAGACGCCGCGGCTACCCGCATTCGGACAGTCCATGCGAATGGCGGGGTGTCTCTCGCTCTCCCGTTCCGGGTGTCATGCCCGCGTGAAGTGATGTTCTACGGCGGGGTGACATGCGTCGGTGGTGAGGGGGCACTCGCGATGGCTATGCAGGCAAATCAGACGTATGCCAGGAGCGACGCCCTTGTTCGAACCGGGCTTTGGGCAAGCCCCGCACCACGGCCGGCCGAGGGGAGGCACCGGCGCACCGGACGGCGTCGGGGCCGGTGGCATCGCAGGCTGCTGGCCTACCGCGGTGTCGACCTGCTGCTGTCTTCGTCTCCGGAGGGTGCGGGTGAGGAGTGTCTCCTGCTGGTGCACATCCGCAGGGTGATCGGACGGGTGACCTATCGAGCGTGCGACACGTGCGCCGAGGGCGTGATCACCGACGTCGTCCTGGACGAACCGTTCCGCGACTGCGGTCTGGGCACCAGGGCACTGTCACATCTGCGGTCCCAGTATCCCGACGTCACCTGGCGCACCACGCTGGATACTCGCCTCACCCGCGCTCTGCTGTGCCGGATGCGCGTTCCCAAGGCGACTGCGGGCGGGAACTGCCCCCACGGCCGACCTGATGTCACTGCCCCTGCTGGTAGTTGACGGCTCAGCTGGCGGGCGTTCACATCCCCTCAGCGGCTTCCGTCCCCGGCAGATGAATCATCAGGGTTGACGCCGGTGTAGGCGGTGGCATCCTTTTTGCCGCTGGGGCGGCGGGACGATCCGTGGTGCCCGGTGTCGTGCATGCCCTGGGACTTTCCCCGGTCTTCGGCACGCGCGGTCAGGCTGTCTGAGGGCGTGCCCGCTCCCGATGCTTCTTTCTCTTCCTTCGTAGGCGCCTTGCGGGGCTCGTCGGGCTCCGGGGCGTATGTGTCGGGGTGGAAGGAGCGGTGGGCGCTGGGGTTGGGCTGTTGTGACTCGTCGTTCACGGACGGGCCCCAGCGCAGCTGACGCTCTCCCTCGGATTTGCGCGGCCCTGGCCCCTGTGGGGGCTGCTTCGCTGTCTTCGCCATTGCGGGACCTCTTGTTCTTTGCGGCTTGTGTGGTGGCTCTCCTTGCGTGGGGCGGGGCGTACTGCTGGGGCATCCGGGTCCCACAGTGTGATCGGTTCTGATGCCGGTCCGCTGGGAGGCCTCTCCCTTCCTGCTGCCGGTCGGGAAGACGGCGTCGTGTCGTAAGTAGGGGCTGGCGTGGGGGCCGGGACTCCGCGTCCCGCCGTCCCCCCACGTTGCCTTGTCAGCCTGGCCAGGTTCCGGTCAGGCTGCGCGTGGTGGCGGCGCCGGCACGGTCGACGGCGGCTTTGACCGCCGCGAAGATGGCGCCCTGGAGGGTGGCGGCCAGGAGCACCTCACTCCAGGCGCGGTCCTCGTCGGTGGCGTCGGGGGCGTCTTTGTCGTGGCTGAGCACCTTCCACGCCTGTTTGAAGGCGGCCCCGGCGATCATGCCGCTGACGGCTCCGCCAGGGCGAGCCCGACCGGTTTGTAGGCGATCTTCGAGGCCTTCATTGGAACTCCTCCGTGGATACCCCGGCCTTCAGGCCGGGGAGGAAACGGACTCCTGCGGAGCAGGGGAGCGGGCTGGGATGCTCAGCCCTTCTTGCGGCGGTGGCTGGTCAGCCACAGCACGGTGACGCCCGCGGCGGCGACCAGCAGCACGGTGCGGTGGCCCCGTGCCAGCTGCGCAGACTGGGCCGCCTTCTGCCGCAGAGGTGCGGGTGCCTTCTTCTCCCACATCCGTCCGGCCTGGGCTGCCGTCGCGCGGACCTGCCCGGCCGCCTGGGCGGCTTTGTCCTTGACCGGGTCGGGCAGCTTGTCCTGAACCTGGGAGGTGGCCTTCGCGGTTTGAGCCTTGAGCTCGTCGGCCTTGACGACGGCCTGCTCTTTGAGCTCGCCGGCCTTGTGCTGGGTGCGGGCCTTGACGTCGGTTTTGTCCGCGAGGGCCTGGACGGTCTGCCCGAGGTCGTGGCGGGTCTGCTCGATCTGTTCGCGGAGCTGTTCGGGGTTGGGGGCGCTCGGCTGGTCGGCGGGCGTGTGGGTCATCGGTGTGCGCTCCTCTTGATCTCGGCCACGTCGGCCTTGACGTTCTCGATCGTGCTCTGGGGTGTCGGCGGGGCGGCCTTGCCGATCTGCTTCTTCCCGCTCAAGGCCAGGACGGCGGCTATCACACCGAGAACGGCGGTGACGATGAGAGCCGCGGCCCACACCGGCAGCAGCAGGGCCAGGGCTGCGATGACGGTGGCCACCAGTGCCTGCAGCATCAGGAAGCCGGCCAGCGAGGCACCGCCGAACAGCCCCCCGCTCTTGCCGTAACGCTTGCCCTTCTCCTGCATCTCCGCCTGCGCCAGCTTCATCTCGCCGCGCACCAGTTCGGTCAGCTGCTGCGAGGCCTGCTGCACCAGCTCGCCCACCGGCTCGTGCCCCACGCCGTTCGTAAACCGGCCCGAGCCGGTGTCTTGCGGTTGTGTACTCGACACGCGATGACCTCCCGCTCTCTTTCGTTCCTGTCGGCCGGACCGTGCTCACTGGGTCCCGGCCGTCCAATGGGTGCGCGAGTACCCCGAACCGTCGAGTTCAGGAGAAAAACGATCTGCTGCGAACAGGGGATGCGCTGCGGGGTGGTACGTGGCTGCTACAGCCACTGCCGCAGCAGAAGCGGGAGATGCCGGGTGAGCCAGGCGCTGCCCAGGCCGATCAGGGCGCCCGCGGCGACATCCGTGGGGTAGTGGGCACCCGACTGCACCCGCTCGATAGCCAGCAGCGCAGTCGGCACCGAGCAGAGGGCACCGGCCAGCGGCCACGTGGGGGCAACGGTGGCGGTGAAGGCCACGGCGGCCGCGGTGTGGCCCGAGGGGAAGGAAGAGGAGTCGGGCCGGTCCTCCACCTCATCGTGCTCAATCCACTCCTTGGGCGGCCGGGGCCGGTCGACCAGCTGTTTGCCCATGCCGTCGGACACCAACTGCGCCAGGGCGAGCGCCGCAAGCCCCGAGACTGCGGCCGTTCGCCCGCGCCGTCCGCCGAACGCGCTCATCACTGCCGCCGCGCCGCACCACAGCTTGCTGCTCTCCGCCGCCTCCTCGACCGCCGACAGCAGCCGGCCGATGGCAGGTGGAATGCGGGAGGCGGCCCGCTGCGTCAGATGCCGATCCGCTTCACCCAACTCCGCTATCAGTCTCATGAGCTGCGGATGTCCCTGACGATCCGATATATACCCGCCCAGCACTGGTGGTCATTCTTCACCTTCGTCGAGGCGGCGTAGGTCTTCCTCGTCCCATTTCCGGGTGTCGCGGGGCTGGGTGTAGGGCTCGGTCTCGGGCGGGAGCCCCCCGGCGATGGCTCGCTGGCGTACCGCCTCGGCGTCGAACTCCAGGCCGAGGAGGATGGCCAGGTTGCTGATCCACAGCCACACCAGGAAGACGATGACGCCGGCCATCGTGCCGTAGGTTTTGTTGTACGAGGCGAAGTTGGCCACGTAGAACGCGAATCCGGCGGAGGCGATCATCCAGATCACCAGAGCCAGGAAACTGCCCGGAGTGATCCACTTGAAGCCCTTCACCTTCGCGTTCGGGCACGCCCAGTACAGGATCGCGATCATCACCGTGACCAGCACGACCAGGACCGGCCACTTGGCGATCGACCACACCGTCAGCGCTGTGTCCCCGACCCCCAGCGCCGTGCCCACCTGGCGGGCGATGCCGCCGGTGAAGACCACGATCAGCGCACTGACCACCGCCAAAATCATCAGGACGACCGTCACACCGACACGCACCGGCAGGATCTTCCACACCGGCCGGCCCTCCGGCATGTCGTAGATGGCATTGGCGGCACGGATGAACGCTGCTACATAGCCCGAGGCGGACCACACCGCCACCACCAGGGCGATGATCGCCACGAGTGAGCCGAGGCCAGTGTTGCCCTGCAGCTGCTCCACCGCGCCGGTGAGGATGTCACGGGCCGAGCCGGGAGTGAGCTGCTTGAGATTGTCCAGCACCTTGTCCGCAGTCGACTTTCCGGTGATGCCCAGCAGGGAAACCAGGACCAGCAGGGCCGGGAACAGCGCGAGCACCCCGTAGTACGTCAGCGCCGCCGCCCGGTCGGCCAGCTCGTCCTTCTTGAACTCCCGCAGGCTCCCGGTGAACACCTTCCGCCACGCCCGCCTTGGCAGCTGCGTCGGCGTGTCCGGCGCCCGCTCCTCCACCTCGGGCCCGGGTCCGGCCTCCTCGGGCGTCGGCACGTCGTCGACACCGTTTTGTTCTTTTCGACCTGAAAGACTGAATTTCGCCATGCGCGCCGAGTACCCCGGCTCATCGGAACTCCTCCGTGGATACCCCGGCCTTCAGGCCGGGGAGAAACCCAGGTCGTCATTTGCCGCGCGGAAGGGGCAGGTGCCGTTTACGGTTGCGGCCGGGGGGAACACGGGAATTCGTGCTTCGGACCGAAGGCGCACGCCCTGCGGGGATTTCGAATCCTCCTGCCCGCTGCGGTTCCTTCGGTGGTCAGGCAGCTCTCTCGCGCGGCGATCCATGACAGGCACTGTTCAGGCCGTGCTCGGTACCTGGTCCCGGCCCCGCCTGAACCCGGCTTTCAGGAGCGATCCCCCATGCTCACTGAGGTCACCGCAGGCCCTTCGCGCGGCGGCGGTACCCCCGCAGCCTCTCCTGCCGCCGTGCGCCGCACCCATGACGATGCTCCTGCCGACGCTGCTGCGCTCTTCACACGGCTGGTGGACCTAGGCGAGGGGCCGGAACGGGACGCCGTGCGCGAGAAGCTGGTGGCCCTGTGGCTGCCCATGGCGCACCGGATCGCGGGCCGCTTCCGCGACCGCGGCGAAGACATCGAAGATCTGCGCCAGGTGGCGGCCCTCGGGCTGGTCAAGGCCATCGACCGGTTCGACCCCAGCCGGGGGGCCTTCGAGGCCTACGCGGTACCGACCATCACCGGCGAGGTGAAACGGCACTTCCGCGACCGGATGTGGGCCGTGCGGGTGCCCCGCCGGGTACAGGAGTGGCGCAACCAGGTACGTCTCGCGCGCCGCGACCCGCTTCCTCACGTTCCGCACACGCTGTCATGACAGTTCACGTAAGGCCAGAAGCCTCAGCCCCAAGGAGTTGCACCGATGCTGATGCCCCTCCCCGCCGCTGTGCGCCGGCTCGTCGCGGAATATGAGTCGCTCCTCGCCGAGGAAACGCCCGGCGGAACGCCCCCGAGCCAGCGCCTGCGCGACCTCGCCTACACCCTGTGCGTGTCCACCGGAACCCGCGAGATCGCTGACGCCCTCGACACCGCCCGCTCCTACCTGGCCGAGACAGCCGTCGCATCCGCCGCCCACCCCGCGGCCATGAGGTCCGGACCCGGACGCCGGGCGGCCGCCGCATCTCCCAAGTCCTCAGCCATCGCAGCGCCCGTCTTCCACCACGACTCCGCCGGCGAGCCCACCGCCCGCCGCGACGTCTCTCCGCGTCCCGGGCACCGGCCCGTGGCGTCGCCTGCTGCGAGCGCGGGGCATGGCGGCGGAGGGTGAGGTGTTGGACATGAGCGAGCGTTCCGTGATCGTCTACCCGCCCACACGACGTGTCGGCCGTCCGGTGTGGGTGGATGGAAGGCCTGCAGGCACGGTCCGCAGTCTGCGTGCACTGACCGAGCTGCTGCAACGGGCGGGCTGGGAGGGCCTGGACGAGGTCGACGTGGCCGAACTGCCGGTGATCGAGTGGCACGGAGGAGGACCGGAAGTCTGGTCCCCGGGAGCGTCGGACCCCTGGGCAGGCGGCGTTCAACGGCAACCTGATCCACGGTGACGGAGCGCGGCGTAGGGGCCAACGGCAGGGGTGCAGAACGGCCTTGGCCCGCACTCTCGGCAGGCCTCAACACTCATGCCGGACCACGCGCATTGACGATCGCCGGCTCGCTGCCTGCAAGGCCCTGGTGACGGTGCCACCAGACTGCACCGTTGCGTCCTCGATCCGTCAACCATCCCGCGCAAAATGAGCGCGCGAGTTACTGAGAGCCCGGCTGATCTCAGACTGGGCCACCTTCCGGCCTCGGACCTGTAGGCCTTCCGCGTCTGTATCGGGCCATGCCCCGAAGGGCCTCTGGGAGACGCGGGCTGAGTGGTCTCCTGAGCTCTCGCCCCGCACGAGAACTCGAGACGAGATGGCTCCGGACCAGAGAGGGCGGGGCGTGAGGGCGTCGCAACGAACTTGCAGAGTGCCAGCCTATGATCTACGCACAATAGGGCATGTCTGACTAATTTCGCGAATAGGGCGTGGTGGTCCGGGTAGTCCGTCGAGAGGACTAGTGAACGGAGCACATCGTGATCATCAAGAAGATGCATGACATGGGTATCCGTAGCGAACACGCATACCTGGCCGCCATGGCATCCATAGGCCTCACCGTCGTCGCCTGGGCTGGCTCCTTGAAGATAGAACCCGGCGTCGACATCGCCCGGGCCGACCGCTGGGGAATCTACATCGGCGAATGGGCCCCCACCTTCTTTGGCCTTGGTCTGGCCCTCTCTCAGTACGAGCAGCAAGACGACGCCATCGCCAGCGAACTGCTGGCGCACCAGAGCGTCAACTGACTCACGGGGGCCTCACCACGCCCCGGCAAACGGCGTTCCGCCAGAACACACACGCAGGAATGCAGCATGCGCATTGCCTGCGAGCGGACCTCTTTACGTGCTGATCGGAGTTGAGTCCGTCTCGAACGGCCCCGTCCCGTGCAGTGATGTGTGCCGAACGCAGGACGCAGCTGCACGACCGGGGAGTGCTGTAGGCCCGTCTGGCTCTGCTGAACCAGGAACTCGAAGACGGAGACATCAGCTTGGAGGAGCTTGGAGGAGTTCGAACGAGAAGAGGAACGGGTGCTCGATCGGCTGCATGTCGCACGGGCCTGTTCCGCGCCCCGAGCGATCGAAGGTGACGCAGTCATGGATGACAAGGAAAAGGTGGTTCTCGCGGCCGCTGTAGTGGGCGGCTATGTGCTGGGCCGCACCAAGAAGGGCCGGTTGGCCCTGTCCATTGCGACGTATCTGGCGGGTCGGCGATTCGGTCTCGAACCTCGTCAGCTTGCCGCCGAAGGGATGCGCAGGTTGGGCGAGGTTCCGCAGGTCGCCGAGTTGCAGAAGCAGTTGCGCGGGGAAGTGCTGGAGGCGGGCCGCAAGGCGATGACCGCCGCCGCCGACCAGGGCATGAGCACGCTCGCCGGCACCCTCAGCGACCGTACCGCCCGACTCTTGGAGAAGGCGGATGAGGGGGAGGGGGACGAGGAGGAGCACGCGCCGGAAGACAAGGACGCGGAGTACGAGGAAGAGGAAGAAGAGGAAGAGCCGGAGGAAGAGGAAGAGCCTGAGGCGGAGTACGAAGACGACCAGGCCGAGGAAGAGGAAGAGCCGGAAGGCGAATACGAGGAAGAGGAGGAAGAAGAACCAGAGGAAGAAGAACCGGAAGCGACGCCGCGGAGGCGCCGCGGTTCGGGAGCGGATCGGTCCCGCAAGGCACCCGCATCAGCGGCACGTGAGAAGGCTGCTGCCGCAGGCAGCGAGAAGTCTCGGGCGGCCAAGAAGACTGCGCCGGCGAAGAAGACCGCGCCCAGCAGGAAGACGGCGGCGAAGAAGACCGCTCCGGCCAAGAAGTCCGCGGCCAGGAAGACGACGTCATCGAAGCGGGCAGCGTCCAAGCGCGCCGATCGTCGGAGGTAGGCCGCCATGACCAAGACGGAACAAGACCAACCAGCGGAGCAGGCGTCGGGTATGGACCGGCTTCGCGAAGAAGCGACCAAGTTCTTGTCCGCGCAGGTGGAGAATCTTGCCGAGAAGGCCGGCGACAAACTGACGGACGTCACCGGGCAGCTCAGTGATGCGGCCGAGAGCGGCTCCCTTCCCGCGATCGGCTCCCGCATCCTCCAAGGCGACTCGCCGGTGAAGGCGTTCGTGTCGGAGAAGGCCAAGGGTGTCAAGGACAACGTCGTGGAGAAGGCCAAAGGGGTCTTCGGTGGAGGGAAGGGAAGGGGAAACGGAAGGCCAGTGGCGGCAAGGTCATGAACATCATCGAGGTTCTCGATGTGGGAGTGCCTTTGCGGGATGCGTACGACTACTGGACGCAGTACGACAAGTTCAGCAGCTTTGCCAAGGGTGTTCGCGACGTCTCGAAGGCCGATGAGGTCGGGAGCGACTGGAAGGTCAAAGTCGGCCCTTCGTCGCGCAGCTTCAAGGCGACTGTCCAGGAGCAGATTCCTGACGACCGCATCGTGTGGACCTCTGAAGGAGCCAAGGGCACCACCCGCGGCGCGGTCAGTTTCCATGAGCTGGCGCCCACCCTGACGCGAGTCGTCCTGGTGGTGGAGTACTACCCGTCCGGCTTCTTCGAGAAGACGGGCAACCTCTGGCGGGCGCAAGGGCGCCGTATGCGACTGGACTTCAAGAACTTCCAGCGATACGTCACCCTTACCAATGAAGAACCCGAGGGGTGGCGCGGCGAAATCCGGGACGGCGAAGTCGTCGTGTCCCACGAGGACGCCGTAGAAGAGGAAGAGGCCGAGCAGGAGGAATCCGAGGGCGAAGAGCCCGAGGGTGAGGGCGAAGGCGATGCGGAGGAAGGCGCCGAGTCCGCATACGAGGACGAGGGCGAGGACGAAGAAGCGGCGGAGGACGCATACCAGGACGAGGAGGGACCGGAGGGCGAAGAGGGGGCGGAAGACGCACACGAGGATGAGGACGAGGAAGGAGCGGAGGGCGAAGAGGATACGGAGGACGAGGAGGACACTCCCCGGAAGAGGAGAGGACAGAGGCGACGCCGTGACTGACGCCGACTTCCGCCGAGGTCCTACCCGCCTCCGGCCCTTAGACCACCAACCTCGCCGATACCCTCGAACGCCCTCTCGGCAGCAATCGTCGCCCCGTTACCAGTCTCACCTGCGGGTGTCCGCAGGTGACCGTCCCACACGTACGAAGCGCCCTGTGCTGCGGTCCTCGTCCTATTTCCGGGTGTCGCGCGGCTGGGTGTAGGGCTCAGTTTGCGATGCCAGACCCGGCGATGCCCGCTGGCGCACCGCCTCCAGGACGCTCCATGCCTGGTCAGGCGTCAGGTACACCCTGCTGGCTACGGCGTTGATCAGGCTGCCGGGTGGTAGTGGGTAAGTTTGTGTTGATTTGGGGTATACGGCCCTCATGATTGACGAAGCGCACACGATATTGGCCGTTTCCTCGGTCGGCGCCCTGTGGCTGGCAGTGGCGGGCGTGGCTGTAGTCGCCGTCCTGGTGGCGGCGTTCGTCGTCGGCAGCAGGCGCGCCGCCCGGCGCAAGATATCCACCTCCGCGCCTGGGGCCGTACAGGCACGCCGGGACTTGGCCGACCCTGCACGGCGCGGTGCAGGATGGAGTACTCCTGACGACGACCCCGAGCAGGGTCACCCCCACCGCTGACCGCTCCTTTCTGCGGCAATGGCTTTGAGCAAGGGGTGATCGGCGTTGGTGGGTGGGCGGAAATGCCGTCGCGGAGCATCGCAAAGAGGCGAGTCCGCTCTGCGTCGGGGGAGCCTGGGTGCGGTGCTCGCCCGGTAATCCCGTTGCGGGGCTACGAAGACGGTAATGGGGGCGACGCTGAGGCGTAGCGTTCGCGCGTTCGGCGTAGGGGGTACGCCTTTTGGGGCCATCACCTTTGCCGCGCGGTGTCCCCGCCGCCGCTTCGGGTACACGGCGTCGGGGTGACAGCCGCTCCGCCTGGTGAGGTACACGAAGGAGAACGTGGTGGACGGGATCGTACTGCTCAAGGAAGACCACAAGACGGTGGAGAAGCTGTTCAAGCAGTTCGAGAAGGCCGGCGAGGACTCCCACGTCGAAAAGCGGAAGATCGCCGACCAGGTGATCGAGGAACTCACCAACCACACCTGGATCGAGGAGAAGATCTTCTATCCGGCTGCTCGGGAAGCCGCACCGGACACCAAAGACCACGTCCTGGAGAGCGTCGAGGAGCACCATGTCGTGCTGTGGATGCTTTCCGAACTCAAGGACCTCGATCCCACCGATGAGCGGTTCGACGCCAAGATGACGGTCCTCATCGAGAACGTGCGTCACCATGTCGAGGAAGAGGAAAAGGAGTGGTTTCCTGACGTCCGCAAGGCCATGGGCCGCAACCGCCTCACCGAACTCGGCGAGCAGATGGAGAAGGCGAAGCAGAGGGCCCCGGGCGACCCCCTGGCCGTCCCCAGCGCCGACCAGTAGCGGGCCCCGCCCGCTGCCGGCCTGTATTGCCGTGTCGTTGCGTGGGACGGGTGCGGTATTCGGTCGATGCGGCCGCCTGTGGTCGTGGCGTCCGCGCCATGCCTCACCACCCGCCCCTCAGCCTGGACGCGCGGTATCGAAGTAGCGCGGCCCCGCCAGAGCGCTTTGACCGGGCAGCGGGAGGTCAGGTACTCAGCAGTCGCGCATCCGGGTTCGGGTTCCTTGTACGCGATCTCCAGGGGAACGACGTCGGCCGCGGACAGACACTGCACCTTGTCCCCAAGGGGACAGACAGACCCATCCGCGCCCCCGTGGCGACGAGGTACGGCCCGGTACCTCGGGGGAGGTGTACCGGGCCGTGTGCCGTCCTTCCGCCGCATGGTCGGCGCCTCTTCACATCTGAACCGGCGGGAGCCTTGTGAACAGCGATATCACCGTGGACGAGAGCTGTGTCAGCGCATTTTGGGAGCTGAGGGGGAAGCGGGAAGTCAACACGGTGATCTATCGGCTCAGTGACAGTCTGGATAGCTGCCTCGTCGAGTGCCAAGGCAATCTGACACACGACGAGTTCTTGCTGATTCTGCCCGCCGACGAACCCCGGCTTGCCGTCTACGACCTGGCCTTTGCGACGGCGGACGGAACGCGCCAGAACAGGACTGTGCTGATTTCCTGGCTGCCTGGAGCGGCCGTTCCGCAGCACGAGGCGGCCTACGGTTATGCCCATGCAGCTCTGCTGGACAGGCTGGGCGGCAGCCTGGTGTCCGTACGGGCCACTGATGTGGCGGACCTGGACTACAGCCGCCTCGTTTCCCAGGCCGGCTGATGCCGCGGGCGGTATGCCCGGGCGAGGACCGCTCGGCGTACCTGATGGACCCGGTCGGGCAGCGGGCGGTCGAGGGCGGCGGCCAGGGTCATTGCACCTCTCTCGTGGAACGCGTGGAGGGGCCCTGGCGCCATTGGCGCCAGGGCCCCGAAGGAACTGCTACACCATCTGCCGGCCCTGGTACTTGGCCGGCCTTCAGTTTCCGCAGACCCGACCGAGATGCTGTCGGGGGTGCGGGGATCGCGGTTGCTCGACCGGAGACCACCTCACTATCGATGTCCTGCGGTACCCGGGCTCAGCCATTCCGCCCGGGCGATCCTGATGGCGCGAGATTCCTCCGTTCTTTCCCTCTGGGATCAATCACTTACCAAGCGGACTGCGTACTGCTGTGATGCGAACTGCTCGGTGGCCTGCGACAGCGCCACTCTTCGGCAGCCAGCCCCGTCGCCCGTCATGCGTCTGCTCTGGCTCGGAACCCCACTGCCGAACGTCCCGGCACGCGCGCCCGCAGCCGACGCCATCCGACAGCTAGCGAGGGGACCCGCGCCTTTAGGCGTGGGGGGAATCGCTTCTCAAGGCTGCTCTGACCTCAACTGTGCGCACGGATCTGCACTGTTGGCCTCAGCTGGATGCGTGGCGCCTGTGTAATGGCTGGCATGACCGTGACGCGGAAGGTTCGTCGGTATTCCGGCGGCGTGTACGACTTGGGGCTGCACGTGGTGTGGTGCCCGAAGTACCGCCGTCGGGTTCTCGGCGGCCGGGTCGCGGTCCGACTGCGTGAGCTGATCGAAGCGAAGGCGGTGGAGAAGGGCTGGGAGATCATCGCCCTGGAGGTGATGCCCGATCACGTGCACCTGTTCGTCATGCACGAGCCGAAGGCGTTCGCGTCGTACGTGGCGAACCAGTTCAAGGGGTTCACTTCCCGTGTGCTGCGGGACGAGTTTCCGCACTTGAAGTCGCAGATGCCGACCCTGTGGTCTTCGTCGTTCTTCGTCGCCTTGGTCGGCGCGGTCAGCGCGGACACGGTGGAGAAGTACATCGACACCCAGTGGGAACGCCCCTGGACCAAAAAGCAGAAGGAACAGGAGGAGGGCGGCAGTGCACCGCGCGTATAAATTCCTCCTCCGGCCCACTGTGCGCCAGGAGCAGGCGCTGGGCGAGATGCTGCGGGATCACTGCTCGCTTTACAACGGGGCGCTGCAGGAGCGCCGTGACGCCTATCGGCACGTCTCGAAGACGGGCATCAAGTACGGCGATCAGTCTGCCCAGCTGAAGGACATCCGGGCGTTCGACCTTGAGCGTCAGGGACGCTGGTCTTTCTCCTCCCAGCAGGCCACGCTGCGCCGTCTGGACAGGGCGATGCAGGCGTTCTTTCGCCGCGTCAAGGCCGGCGAGAAGCCGGGCTACCCCCGCTTCCGGGGCGTGAACTGGTTCGACACCGTTCAGTTCCCGAAGGACGGCGACGGGTGCCGCTGGGACTCCACCCCCCACGACCCGGTCACCCGCGTCCGGCTGCAGGGTGTCGGGCACATCCGCGTGCACCAGCACCGAGCGGTCAGGGGCCGGGTCAAGACCGTTGGCGTCAAGCGCGAGGGTCGGCAGTGGTACATAGTCCTGGCCTGCGACGAGGTCCCCGCCGAACCCCTCCCGGCCACGGGCACGGTGACCGGCATCGACATGGGCGTCGCCCACTTCCTCACCACGTCCCAGGGCGAGCACATCGCCAACCCCCGCCACGGCAAGCGCAACGCCGCAGCCCTGGCCAACGCCCAGCGCACCCTCAAGACGTTCCCGCGAACGAAGCGGGACAACCGCACGGCCAGGCACCGCCGGGCCGTGGAGAAAGTCGCCCAACTGCACCGCAAGGTCAAACGGCAGCGCGCTGACCACGCACACAAGACCGCGCTCGCACTGGTCCGCACCTACGACACGATCGCCCACGAACGCCTCAGCATCGCGAACATGGTCCGCGCACCCAAGCCCGAGCCCGACCCCCGAAACCCCGGCACGTTCCTCCCGAACGGCGCCGCGGCGAAGGCCGGGCTGAACAGGAGCATCCACGACGCGGGTTGGGGGGTGTTCCTGGGCATCCTCGCGCACAAGGCTGAAAGCGCCGGTCGTCGACTGATCCCCGTGGACCCCCGCAACACCTCCCGCACCTGCCCCGCATGCGGGCACGTGTCCGGCCAGAACCGCGTCACACAGGAGAAGTTCGAGTGCGTGAAGTGCGGGCACACCGCCAACGCCGATCAAGTCGGTGCGCTGAACGTTGCTATCAGGGCCGGGCTGGTCCTTCCCGACGTGGCCTAGCCACCGACAGGAGAAGCCCCCGGATTTATCCGGGGGAGGAGTCACATCCAGGCGATCTCTTGTCTACTCTGGTCAACATAGATTTTAGCGAGTCCAGTAGTGAGGTAATCGGCTTCGAGTGGCGACCGTGCGCCGCGCGCCGGGCACCCCTGCGCATCGGTGCCAACGGCGCTGACGGGCGTGCCCCCGGAAGTGGCGGCGGCCCGCGTGCTGTCGGATGCTGGGCTGGACGGAGCGCGCCCCGCCCCCCTGATCCAGCTTTCCCCGGTGCCTTGCAGCCCAAGGGACGTGTGGGCTACTTGCCGGGGGCAGGACCTGCGCAGCCAGGTCCGAACCGTATGCCGTCAGCTCCTGGACCAGCTGTGCTGCGTGTTTTGAGCAGGAACCTACGGATACCCAGACGCCTGCTGATGCTCTTCGACGATGTATGCAGGAGGTCCGCGTGATTGTCACGCCCCCCGAGTTGCCTGAGCACCTGCGCACCCCGCAACTGCGCACGGCGGATCTGTTCGCCGGCTTCGTCGAGCGCGAGGCCCCGGGCGTGCCGCTGCCGGGCCGCTCGACGGCCCGCCGCTTCGCCGTCCTCATGGCCCTGGGGCGGCGGGACCTGTCGCTTGCACGGCTCGCCGAGGGGCACCTGGACGCTGCGGCGATCCTGCATGAACTGGACCACCGCCTGCCCGGCGAAGGGGAGCGGTGGGGGGTGTGGGCCGCGCGCCCGCCGGGTCCCGGCACGCATGCGACGCGCACCGATCGGGGGTGGACGCTCAGCGGCGTGAAGCCCTACTGCTCCGGGGCCCACGCCTGCACCCACGCTCTGGTGGGCGCGGACGCCGAGGACGGCTACCGTCTGTTCGCCGTCGCGCTGGACCAGCCGGGCGCGGAGCCGGTGGAAGGGACGTGGCCGGCGATCGGTATGGCCGGGAGCGACAGCCTGGAGATGTCCTTCACGGATGTGCCCGCGAAGGCCGTCGGTGGGGTGGAGGGCTATCTGGAGCGGCCCGGTTTCCAGCACGGGGGTATCGGTGTGGCGGCCTGCTGGCTGGGCGGTGCCCACGCCGTCGCTGCGCCGCTGTACGAGCGAGGACGGTTGAACGCGCACGCGGCCGCCCATCTCGGAGCGGTGGATGTGCTGCTGCACACGGCCGACACAATGCTGCGGCAAGCGGGTGAGGACATCGACGCCGATCCTCTCGACGCACGCGACGAAGCGCGGGTGCGCAGTCTGCGCGTGCGGGCCCTCGTCGAAAAGATGTGCACCGAGGTACTGGACCACGTGGGGCGTGCCACGGGCGCCGGGCCTTTGTGCCACGACGAACGGCACGCTCGCGCGGTGGCGGACCTGACGGTCTACCTGCGCCAGCACCACGCGGAGGCGGACCTGGCCGAACTCGGCCGCCTGGTGACGGCGGACCCGGCGGAGGCGACACGATGAGCCCGTCGAAGACCGCTGACGCTGCGAGAGCGGCCGCCGCTGCGGCGATTGACTCGCCGGGCACCGACGAGGCGGAGTGGCAGGCGGCACGACTGCCGGACCATCTGCCCCACCTGGTGCTTCCGCCAGGTCCCGTTGTCGTCGTGGCGGCTCACCCGGACGACGAGGTTCTGGGATTCGGCGGTGCGATGGCCACCCTCCTCGACGCCGCTGTGGCGGTCCACACGGTGTGCCTGAGCGACGGGGAAGCATCCCACGGCCCTGCGTCGCCGTCGGCCCGGGAACAGTTGGCCGCCCGCCGCCGCGGCGAACTGGCCGCAGCGCTGGGCGAGCTCGGGGACCTGCCTGCCCCTGTGCATGCAGCTCTGCCCGACACCGGCCTCGACGAGCACGAGACCCGGGCGCAAGCCGTGATCGGCGAGGTGCTGGACGCCGTCGGGGCTGCGGTGTGTGTGGCGCCGTGGGTGGGTGACCTGCACAGTGACCACGAGGCCGCCGGTCGAGCCGCCGAACGTGCAGGCCACGACCGCTCCACGCCGGTGTGGTTCTACCCCGTGTGGATGTGGCACTGGGCTCGTCCGTACGACGACCGTGTGCCGTGGAACCGGGCCTGTGTTCTTCCTCTGGCCCAAACGGCGGCCGACCGTAAGAAGGCAGCGCTGTCACGGTTCACCAGCCAACTGGAGCCCCGCGGCTGCGGCGTCGGGCCGGTGTTGCCGGCGCAGGAGATCGCCCACCACACCCGCACCTTCGAGACGGTGCTGCGTTGAACACCCCCGCCCGCTACTTCGACGACCAGTACGCCCGCGCCGTCGACCCGTGGCATCTCGGGGAGCGGTGGTACGACCGCCGCAAGTACAACCTCACCATGGCGGCCCTGCCCCGCCCCCGCTACCTGCGGGCCTTCGAGCCGGGCTGCTCGGTGGGCGTACTGACCGAACTCCTGGCCGCCCGATGCGATCAGCTGCTCTCCACCGACCGCATCGCCGCGGCCGTCGAAGCCACGACTCGACGCACCTCCGCCTTGGACCACGTCACCGTGAGACGGATGACCGTGCCAGAGCAGTGGCCCCAGGATTCCTTCGATCTGATCGTGCTGTCGGAACTCCTCTACTACTTCGATCCCCGCACCCGTACACGGCTGCTCGAACGGAGTGCGAAGAGCCTGGGGGAGGGCGGTCACCTGGTCACGGTGCACTGGAACCACCCGGTGGCCGAGCACACCTGCACAGGCCGCGACATCGCCGACCGCCTGGACACCCTGACGAGCCTGAGCCACCTCGCCCGCTACGACGATCCGGACTTCACCCTCACCGTCCACGAACACCGGCCAGGTCCGGGCCAGGCGCTCTCCCCGGCCCGCGCGGAAGGTCTGGCGTGACCCCCGCGGCCCTCGCTGTCGTCATCCCGGCACACAACGAGGAACACCGCATACATGCCTGTATGCGCAGCGTGCACGGGGCCGTAGAGCACGTGGCGCCGATGCCCGTCGTGATCGTGGTGGCGGCGGATGCCTGCACGGACGCCACAGCGACTCTGGCCGCCCGCGGCGGAGCCCACGTCGTCAATACCCCGAACCGCAATGTCGGAGCCGCACGGGCGGCCGGCATCGACCACGCCCTGAAGCTGCTGGCAGATGCCGGCCCGGACGTATGGCTGGCCATGACCGACGCCGACACCACCGTGCCGGCCCCGTGGCTCACCCACCAGGTCGCCTGGGCGCGGCGGGGCTACGACGCCGTTCTGGGCACCATCCGCCTCGCCCCCATCACGGCCGGCGCCCCTCATGTGGCCTGTCACGACGCCGACTACTTCCGCACCCGTCCGTTCAAGGAGACGGAGGCGATGTGGGAGCACCCGCACGTCCACGGAGCGAACCTGGGCGTGTCCGCCGCCGCCTACCTGCGGGTGGGCGGCTTCGCACCCCTGCCTACCGGCGAAGACCGCGACCTCGCGGTCCGGCTGTTCGCGGCGGGCTACCGGATCGCCCGTACCGACCGGCATGCCGTGCACACTGCGGCCCGCCTGTGCGGGCGGGCTCCCGGCGGGCTCGCGGATCTCCTCGCCTCCCTGCATCCCGCACCGCACGGCCTCGATTCCGTCCGTCACCGCGGCCCTGAACGGCTGGACCCGGTGAACCCGGCCTGACACCAGGTACCCAAAGACGCGCAGCCCGGCGAGGCGGGAGGGCTGCCTGGTCCGGATGAGGCTGCGGTGGTTGTGTCCTTCGATCACGGGTACCGGGAGTGGGCAAACCGTACGAGAACAGGAGACAAGGCTATGCCTTCCGAGGTCACCCCCGCCCCCCGCTACACCGTCCCGGGCCTCACCGTGCAGGACGCCGGCTCGCTCATCGAGGTGCTCCAGCAGCGCCTGCATGCCCTCAACGATCTCCACCTCACGCTCAAGCACATCCACTGGAACGTGGTCGGCCCGCACTTCATCGCCGTGCACGAAATGCTCGACCCACAGGTCGACCGTGTTCGCGCCATGGCAGACGACGTCGCCGAACGCCTCGCCGCACTGGGGGGCATCGCCCACGGCACCCCGGGCGTGCTGGTCGAAGAGCGCACCTGGAAGGACTACAGCGTCGGCCGCGCCGACGCCATCGCCCACCTCGGCGCACTCGACCTCGTCTACACCGGACTGATCGAGGACCTGCGCGCCGCGGTCAAGACAGTGGGGGAGATCGACCCGGTCACCGAGGACCTGCTGATCGAGCAACTGCGCGACCTGGAGCAGTTCCAGTGGTTCGTCCGGGCGCATCTGGAGACCGCAGGCGGCACGCTCACCACGGCCGGTGCCACTACCGAGACGGAAGCCGCCCAGCAGGCCATGGAGCATTGAATCCTCCCCCAGCTGAAGCAGGGGGATTCCTGGCTCACGCTGCCTACGGGTCAGCGACCCGACAGGTCTTCCGCGATCAACACCAGCCGGGTTGAAACCAGCCCGGTTTGATACAGCAAAGCGTGGAAGTGCATGTGCTGTCTTGGTTCTCGATCAGCACGGTGTGCGGGCTTGGTTCTTGCACCGCACGGCGTGCAGCGTACCCCGACGGCGTTTCGCCCTGGGGGCGAAATCCCGTCGTTTCCAGCCCTGCTCCGCAGGAATCCGATTCCTCCCCGGCTGAAGGCCGAGGCATCCTCGGAGGAACCCGGTGACATCGACAGCAGAGGCGGCGTGAACGGTTGCGGCCGGATCACCTGAGCGGGATCCGGAGCGCGACTGCGATATGCCCCACCCGGTACGAGGAAGGCGCATCACCATGTCCGACAAGCCGTTCAACGGGCACCGTGTCCTGGTACTCGTGACCAACTACGGAGTCGAGCAGGACGAGTTGCTCGTGCCGGTCCGCCGGCTAGGGGATGACGGCGCGGACGTCACCATCGCCGCCGTGACTCCCGAGCCCATCCAGACGCTGGTGGGCGACCGGGACCCCGGCGAGGCGGTGGAGCCCACCACCACGCTCGAGACAGTGGATCCGGGCGCGCACCAACTGCTGCTGATCCCCGGCGGCACGATCAACGCCGACCAACTCCGCCTGCAACCCAAGGCCCTTGAAACGATCCGGGCGTTCGCGGCGTCGGGTCGCCCGATCGCAGCGATCTGCCACGGACCCTGGGCCCTGGTGGAAGCCGATGTCCTGCGGGACAAGACCCTGACCTCCTATCCTTCAGTGCGCACCGATGCCCGCAACGCAGGTGCCAAGGACTGGGTCGACGAACCTGTCGTCAGCGACAGCGCAAACGGCTACACCCTGGTCACGTCCCGGACGCCGAAGGATCTCGACGATTTCCTTAACGCCGTCAGCGAGGCCCTGGTCGGCTCCTGAGGATCGCGCGTTGTGCGCAGGCCCTCCCTTCGGGGGCGAGCGCGGTGCGCGTGTGGAGCGTGCCGGGACACTCGCCCACACGTACTGGCCCGCTCTTGAGCACGTTGCGATGCCATCGGTGTCGCGCGCGGGTGTCCGACTTCTAGGTGGACTGGGCCGGGTCTCGCTGTCGGGTGGCGGGCGAGGGGTCCTCTCGGGCCATGTGGGCCTGGACTGGTTGAACAGTGTGTGCTGTAGGGCGGCGATGGCCTCGCTCCGGTGTGCTGCTGCTCCGCCCGTCTGACACCTCTGCGACAGGGGCCATCGGCACACGGGCGAGGGAACCGGCTGGGGGAGCGTCACGGTGGAGGATCGGCGTTCACGCCCGGGAGACCTACCTGCGAGCTTGGCGTGCGCGGGAGGTCACGACCGGCCCCGCGGCTCATCGCGGACCTGGCTCTACGGGATCGCGACCAATGTGTGCTTGGCCGCCTTGGAAGCCCGCCGCCGCTGGCCCTGCCGGCCGGGACGGTGGCCGAGCGCCTGCCGCTCGTCCCGCGGGCCATGGGGGCGAGGCCGCGCCCACGGGGTTCTGTGTCGAGTGGGACGCCCTAGCGAATCTGGTCGGCCGCCCACGCGGCCCACTCGCGGCGCATTGCGTTGAAGCGGAGGCCGTACTCCAGGGCGATCTTGCCGTTCACCGACAGCGGGTCGTCGCCCCAGTCGATGGAGTCGGCCAGTTGATGCAAGGCCTCGTGCTCCTGCTCCGAGAGCTCCATGAGCTCGGTGAGGTAGCTCCGTGCTTGGTCGGGTGTGATCACGTTGAGGAAGAAGACCCGAAGCAGGATGTCGCTGCGGGTGTGGCGTTGGGGCTTGATCTCCGTCAGCCAGTGGCGCAGTTCCGCCAGGCCCTCGTCGGTGAGGGTGTACTCCTTACGGCCGCGCGGGCCCTGGGCCGAGACGCTGATGAGGCCGTTGTCGGCGAGCTTGGACAACTCCGTGTACATCTGGCTCTGCGTGGCGGGCCAGACGTTGGCCAAAGAGGTCTCGAAGCGCTTCAGCAGGTCGTAGCCGCTGGCGGGGTGCTCTGACAGGAGTCCGAGGAGGGCGTGTCGAAGGCTCATGTCGTCAGCTTACCTTCCACTATTGACATGTCGATGCTGGAACTTCTAAGTTTGACGTGTCAGAATAGGAATGTCAGCAATTCCGGGGGCCTTCAATGTCGTACGTACGCACCTTCCTCCCATGGATCGTCTTCGCGGTGGTCCCCTCAGCCCAGTGGCAGTGGGGGGCGCTCGCCGCTCTGCTGGTGGCGGTGGCGGTGATCGCCCAGCAGCGGCGCGCAGGAGTCGGCTTCGACGCGCTGATCATGGAAACCGGCTCGGCCGTCTTCTTCGCGGTCCTGGCGGTCGTCGCCTTCGCAGACCCCCATTCGGCCGCCCACGCCTACTCGGCGGTGTTCTCCTCGGCCACCCTGGCTCTCATCGCCGGGGCCTCGCTGCTGATGGGCAAGCCGTTCACGCTGGGTATCGCCAAGCGGACCACGCCACCCGAGGTCTGGAGTCTCAAGCCCTTCATCCGGGTCAACGTGGTCATCACCACCGTATGGACCGCCGCTTTCGCCGTCACGGCCGGCGCCCTCGCGGTCCTCGCCCACGCCGACCAGGGCCACTCCACGACGGCGACACTCGTCCAGGTGCTCGGCTTCGTCGTCCCCGTCCTGTTCACCGTGCGCTACGTCGCCGCCGCCCAGGCCAAGGCGAGGGGCTAGTTGTATTGCCCTGTGAGGTTGGGGACGCGGCCGGCGGGTGGTTGGCCTTTCAGCGCGGTGTGTCCGCGGTGGTGATTGTAGGTCTGCAGCCACTGCGGGTAGGCGTCGCGTCGTTCGGTCTCGGTGCGGTAGGGGCGGGCGTAGGCCCACTCGTCCAGCAGGATGCGGTTGAAGCGCTCGACCTTCCCGTGCGTTTACGGCCGGTAGGGCGGGTTCGCTTGTGGGTGATCCCGGCTGCGGCGAGGGCATCGCGCCAGTCGCGTGAGCGGTAGTAGGAGCCGTTGTCGGTCAGCACCCGCTGGACGGTGATCCCGACCTGGGCTGGGCCCGGTCCCAGAAGGCGGTTGTCCGCTCATCGTGTTGGGCGACGGTGTGCGCAGCCGAAGTTCCCGATTGCCGACATGCTCGGGGCCCTGAGCTGCCCGCCGGAGGACGGCCGGCACTGTCCGGCCTGCCGCACCGGCCTGCGCTGGTATCCGGTTGTGGGGGAGGGATACCGGCGCTGCGCGAGATGTTCTTCCGGCGCCGCCGGTGCAGTAGGTGGCCCGACCCCGAATGCGTGGTGCGGGACCGGGCTGAGGCTGAAAGCCCTTGACCGGCAGTGGAAAGCGGGCTCTCAGCGGTCGCGCATCGGGTGGGCACCTGCACGCGATCTCTATGGGAAACGACTCTCTTCTGCGGCAGAAACGGAACTCCTGGTCGGCGGCAGTCCGGGAGCAGCGGTCGCTGGCATGTAGGTGGTCGGTCCCGCATGGTGAGGCTCTTACCATGGCCCGCATGATCACCGGTGATGCCCAGGAGCCCGAGCGAGCACGAGAAGGTGTGTCCCGCGACACCACTGAGGCTGAATGCATACCTGTCACCCTTGCGCGTGGCGAATACCGCGAGGGCGAGCCGCCTGTCGGATCACAAGATGACGATGCACGGGAGAGCGCCAACCCGGTTGCCGCTCTGGTGGAGCGTGCGTCCGACCTGGCCGAACCGATCAAGCCGAGGCTGCGTGGCTGGCTGCACGCAGGAATGGTCCCCGCCTCACTCATCGCAGGCATCGTGCTCATCTGTCTGGCCCGCACCCCAAAGGCGACCGTGGCGTGCGCCGTGTACTCGGTCACCGCCTGGCTGCTGTTCGCAACGAGCGCCGTCTACCACCGCGGCACCTGGGGGCCGCGCGGCGAGGCGATCCTGCGGCGTCTCGACCACGCCAACATCTTCCTCATCATCGCCGGCACCTGCACGCCCCTCGCGGTGGATCTCCTCCCGCCGGACCGGCGGGCCGTACTGCTGTGGATCGTGTGGGCGGGAGCCCTGGCCGGCATTGCCTTCCGGGTCTTCTGGGTCGGGGCTCCGCGTTGGCTGTACACCCCGTGGCCCTGGGGTGGGCACCGGTGCGGTACCTGCCCGACTTCCTGCACACCGGCGGAGTGGCCGTACTCGTCCTGGTCGTGGCCGGCGGGCTTCTCTACAGCGCGGGCGGAGTCGTCTACGCCCTTAAGCGCCCCGACCCCTCGCCCCGCTGGTTCGGCTTCCACGAGGTGTTCCACGCCCTGACCGTGGCAGCCTTCGCCGCGCACTACCTTGCCATCTCCCTGGCGTCTACTGACCCCAGCGCTTGCAAAAAATCTGTTCTGGCTGGAGTAGACATTGGGAGATCGTCTGGCTATGGTTTCTCTCGTAGTCAGAGATCAGCAGGGCCCGGCAGACACGGACTGCCGGGCGGCGGTACAGGTAGTTGCAGTTGGTAGGGCGGTGCGGTGGTGGAGTTCCGAAGCCAGAGTTGTCGTAGGACGGCGACGGGGCTGACGACCGGACCGGGTGGCCCGCAGTGATCAGGGGCCGCCGTGAGTAGGACCGCAGTTGAAGTACCTGTAGGTGCAGTTCGCGGTATCCAGCAGTGAAGTTTGTGAGTGGTACCTCGGTGAAGGCGTCGGCTGCGGGCGCGCGCACCGGGAGGTTCGGCAGTGGGGTTCTAAGCCGGAGCAGTAGTCGCAGGACGGGCGACGGGGCTGGCTGCCGAAGAGTGGCGCTGGGAGAGGCCACTGAGCGGTTCGCATCACCAGCAGTACGCAGTAGAGCAGTACCAGCAGTTGATTGATCCCAGAGGGAAAGAACGGAGGAATCTCGCGCCATCAGGATCGCCCGGGCGGAATGGCTGAGCCCGGGTACCGCAGGACATCGATAGTGAGGTGGTCTCCGGTCGAGCAACCGCGATCCCCGCACCCCCGACAGCATCTCGGTCGGGTCTGCGGAAACTGAAGGCCGGCCAAGTACCAGGGCCGGCAGATGGTGTAGCAGTTCCTTCGGGGCCCTGGCGCCAATGGCGCCAGGGCCCCTCCACGCGTTCCACGAGAGAGGTGCAATGACAGCAGACGACTCGTACGGTCGGCTCGACGACGACGACTACCCCGCCTACACCATGGGCCGGGCCGCCGAACTCCTCGGCACCACCCAGGGCTTCCTCCGCGCCATCGGCGAAGCCCGCCTCATCACCCCACTCCGTTCCGCGGGCGGACACCGCCGCTACTCCCGCTACCAGCTGCGCATCGCCGCCCGCGCCCGCGAACTCGTCGACCAGGGCACCCCCGTCGAGGCCGCCTGCCGCATCGTCATCCTCGAAGACCAACTCGAAGAAGCCCAGCAACTGAACGCCTCATACCGCCGCGAGACCGGAACGGCAGACCCGACAGCTGCTGTCTAAGACGGCTTGGACCGGCACCTCGGGCTCGCGGTCCGGTCTCAGCTCGGGCTCGGCAGATACACCGACGCTTGGACCGAGCCCGATGGGCAGTCATGAGAGAAGACGGAATTTTGCTGACCACGCGCCCGGAGCCCCGTGGGGCTGGATCGACCGCGGCCAGGTTCCACCGCGCGTGGGCGACCCGGATCAGGAACCGGGCCCCGTGGATGGGAAAGGCATGACCGAGTGGAAAGGCCCCGGCTTCGAATCCGTCCTCGCCGTGGCCCGCCAGGCCGGCAGGCTCGCTGAACTCCTCGACGTCCTGTGGGAGCAGGACCGCAACGAGGGCCCGCCTCCTTACGTTTCTGTCTCCCAGTTGCGCGTGATGTACCTCGTCGACCGCGAGAACGGGTTCCCCATGCGGGCGCTCACCCGGCGCCTGGGTGCATCGCCGCCGTCGGTCTCCCGTCTGGTCGACCGTCTCCAGGCTCTTGGCTTCGTGGAACGCCGACCGTGCCCCGACAGCCGCCGCGAAGTCATGCTGGGTCTGACGCCCGCCGGCCGTATACACCTGGCCCGGGTCCGCGAGCGGCGCGACCAGCTTCTCCTCCACGCGCTCCGCAGCATGCCCGGCCAGCAGCGTGCCGCACTGGCCGGAGGCCTTGCCGCACTGCAGCACGCGCTGGTCCTGCCACATGGCGGAGAGGACGTCCCCTGTCCGGACGGGAGCCTAGGTGGGCCACGCAACCCACGGCAGGGAATCGCGCCACCCTGGACGCCTGAAGGCCCAGTTCTGGAGCACACGGGCCACGATTTCGTGGCCGTGCAGATCGAAGGGTCCGTCCACCCGCGCCTGGAAGTGAAAGTCCGGTCCGCCTTCCCGGAATTCGACCTGACAGCTCATGTCGTCGTTGAGACGGACTTGCATGTAGTGCTGGCCCGCAGGTTCCGCGTTCAGCCGGTCAACGATCACGAAGCGGTGGCGCAGATTCATCTCGCTCAGTAGATCGAACAGTGCTTCCTCGGAAGGATCTTCCCAAGAGTCTCCGCTCCAGGTCCTCGCTCGCAGCACCGGCTTCCCCATGGGACGACCCTAGCGATGTTGATGCACTTGCGGGAGTGCGGCGTGGACGGTGACTGTGCCGGGCCCGTTCGTGACGCAGGCGGTTGCCGGGTTCAGACGGAGAACCCGGTGGTCTTCCGCGGCGTCACCCGGACGATGAGCCGGAGCACCTCTTCCGGCTCGGTCGGTGGGTCCTCGCCGAGGTACTTCTGCGAGAGCTCGCGAGGCAGCGACTTGTCCGGGTCCTCGATCAGTTCGGCGGTGCCGCGGATGTCTACGGACCGGTACGGGTTCTCGGTGTCGAAGACGGTGAGGCTGACGCGTGGGTCCCGGGCGAGGTTGCGTGCTTTCTGGCGCCCGGCCGTGGTGGAGAACAGCACCTCGTCTCCGTCCCGTGCGATCCAGACCACCGAGGTCTGCGGCCCGCCGTCCGGGTTCAGTGTCGCGACGGTGGCGAAGTTCCTGCCGTCCAGCAGCTTGCGCGTCTCCTCGTTGAACGTCACTGACACGGTCTCACCTTCCTGTTGGCATGCGTGAGTTCACTGCTTGCGCAGAACAGATGCGAGGGCTGATTCCTTCCCGCCGCGCTCACCGCCCGAGGCCGTCGGCGGAGTGGTCCAGGCGGGCCTGCCTCCTCGCCTGGGCGACGAGGGCCGGGGGCATCTCCGTCGAGAGGAAGCACGGCCGCGTCATGCGCCTGTTGGCCATCGGTGCGGCGTGGAAGGCGTAGCAGGACGAGGGCCGCATCCCCAAGGGTGCGTTCATGCCGGGCATCGACCGATCAACGCCCAGCAGGGCAAGTCGCTGCACGCGGAGCCGATCGCTCAACAGATGGTCGAGGACCGGGTACGGCCGCGCGGGGCGTTCGTAGACCTGGAGAACGAATGGGCGACGTGGCAGCCCAGCGACGATGATTCGCCGGGCCGTTTCGACGGCTCGTGCGTCCTCGTGCACGGCCTGATCCCGGAGCGATCGTGCACGCGCTGATACCGACGTCGCCGCAGCCGGGCCACTACGGGCGGGGCGCGCTGTCGTCGGGGCCCGCCGGAGTGTACGGGCGGGGCATCGCGAAGCAGCCCAGGGAGGCGGCGACTTGCAGGTCACGCCCTGGTGGACCACGTCCGCCTGGGACGCGGCCATCGCGATGGTCCGATCGCCTCGTGCGGTCTCACGGCCTGCAGCCGCCGCGGCGTCACACCTGACGCCGACCCACAGCACCCCCAGTTCACCCACGGCTCTTCCGTCAACGCTGCTGTGAGTTCGGTCCGCCGGGTCGGTTGCCCCGGTGGCTCACTGTGTGCGGACTCCCGGCCTTCCCGGCCTCGGCGATCGACCGACCGGATGAAGTTGTCCCATGCGCTGTCGGCACGGAGCCGAGCTGCGGAATGTGTGCGGGTTTGTGTTCTTACGATGCCGCCAGGAGCGCCCCGCCAGAAAGTCACCGGCGAGTAGGGCCCGTGCGAGTCGGCCCCGTGCGATGCGGGCCTGTCCGACTCGGCTTCTTCGACTCCAGAAACGGCGGAATGCATGAGACCGATGATTAGTGGTGGCCGGCTCCGGACCTGGTCCGCTGCTGGTGCGACACTTGTGGTTCTGGCGGGGGCGGCAGCCGCCGGCCCCCCGGCGGCGGCGCACGACGACGACCTCGGGCCCGCCATCGAGGCGATCATGCACAAGCCCGAATACAAGCACGCGCAGTGGGGCGTGTTGGAGACGGACCCGGAGACCGGCCGGGTGATCCACTCCCAGTTCCCGAACCAGTTCTTCGTCCCCGGCTCGACGGTCAAACTGGTCACCATCTCGACCGCCTGGCACACCCTCGGCCCCAACCACCGCTTCACCACTCCCGTGATGGCGACCGGCACCCGCACCGGGTCGACGCTGCACGGGAACCTGGCACTGGTCGCCCAGGGCGACCTGACCATGGGCGGGCGTACCAAGCCCGACGGGTCCGTCGACTACACCGACATCGACCACACCGAGGCCGCACTCCCCGGCGCGGCCCTCACCCCGGAGAACCCGCTCGCCGGCATCAACAAGATCGCCCGGCAGATCCGCGACGCGGGCATCACCAGGGTCGACGGCAACGTCATCATCGACCCCCGTCTGTTCACCCCTCCCGCGCTGAGCCCGCAGCCCACCCCGCTGATCCTCAACGACAACCTGATCGACCTGCTGACGACCCCGACCAAACCGGGGCAGCCGGCCAAGCTGTTCTGGCGCCCGCAGGTCTCCCCGTACCACGTCACCTCCACCGTCAAGACGGTCTCCAGCGGGGGGACCACCTCCGTCAACGTGACCGCCTCGCCCGACGGCACCCAGATCCACCTCTCCGGCACCATCGCCGCCGGTTCACAGCCGCTGCTGCGGGTCTCCAACATCAAGGACCCCAACGCCTTCGGACGTACCGCGCTGATCGAGGCCCTCGCCCGCGTCGGTGTCACCGTCACCGCGCCGCCCACCGGCCCCAACCCGCAGAAACAGCTGCCTGCCTCCTACCGCAACACCCCCCGCGTCGCCGCGTACGTCTCCCCGCCCTACAGCCAGTACGCCAAGCTGATCCTCAAGGTCAGCCACAACCTCGGCGCCAACCTGGCCCTGTGCAACATGGCCGTCGCACGCGGGAGCAAGAACTGCTTCGACGCGTTCCCGATCGAGCACGACTTCCTCACCGACGTCGCGCAGATCGACCCGAAACAGTTCCAGCTCGCCGACGGGCGTGGCGGCGTGCCGGCCGAGCGGGTCACCCCGAACGGTCTCGTCGAGCTCCTCACCTACTGGCTGCACACCCCCGACGCCAAGGCCTTCCGGAAGTTGCTCCCGATCCTCGGCGTCGACGGCTCGAACGGGATCTCCTGCACCACCAACTGTCCGGCCAAGGGCAAGGTCTTCGCCAAGCCCGGCACGATCATCGGTGACGACGACCTGAACCAGGAGCTCGCGGCCACAGCGCAGAACGAGGCGGGCTATCTGCAGACCGACGACGGCCGTCTGCTGACCTTCTTCGTCGGCGTCAACGGCGCCGCCACCGAGAACCTCGACAGTTTCATCAGCATCTTCAACGACGTCAACCAGATCACCGCCCTCCTCCAGGAGCAGGCCTCGGCACACGCATAGCGCTCCGCCGGCACCGCCGCACCGCCGCCCGGAGTACCAGGGGCCGTTTCGAAAGCGAGGCGACACCTGTGCTGTGCACACTCCGGCGGTCGGTGCGGCGCCCGGGCACCGGCGATGCCCCCGCCGGGCAGTACGGCCGGCAGGCGAGTCAACCGCCGGCGGCGGGGGATCGCTGCACGCCCTGCCGCCGACGGGTCCTACGCGCCGAAGCCGCGCCCGCATCTCGCGCAGCCGACGGCCTGGCGGCGCCGACCACGAACGCGACCGCCATGCCCGCCGACCTTCTCCACCGTGCTTCGGGACAGCCGACGGCCAGTGCTGAACTGGAGGCGTGCCGCACGGCCCCGTACACTCGGCGGCTGCCTCCGTGTCCGACGCGAGGCGCCGACAGGAAGGACGCGTCGCTCGTGTTCCAGGAAGCCCCGATCTACACACAGCTCATCGCGGAGCGCGGTGATGTGCCGGCGCAGGTGCGCGGTGAGGCCGAGCGGATCGGCAGGGACCTTCAGCGGGTGATGCTCCCCTTGCAGGTTTCCGCTCAGCCCGCGCCCGAGCGCGCATGGCCCAGCGCGCCTGCCAGCCTGGCACTCCCAGCCGGTGCGCAGCCGAGCTGACCGGCACCCGGGGACCGTGCGTCCGGCGGATGGTCGCCGTGTAGAGGTCGGGCGGGGGATCGCCCACGAATCGGCGGAGCCGGAGGCCCCCTGAACTTCCACGCAGACCGCGCGCGCCGGGGACGGTGTGACTCCTCCCCCCGGATAAATCCGGGGGGCTTCTCCTGTCGGTGGCTAGGCCACGTCGGGAAGGACCAGCCCGGCCCTGACAGCGACGTTGAGTGCGCCGACCGTGTCGGCGTTGGCGGTGTGCCCGCACTTCACGCACTCGAACTTCTCCTGTGTGGTGCGGTTCTCGCCGGACACGTGCCCGCATCGGGGGCAGGTGCGGGAGGTGTTGCGGGGGTCCACGGGAACCAGCATGCGACCGGCGCTTTCAGCCTTGTGCGCGAGGATGCCCAGGAAAACCCCCCAACCCGCGTCGTGGATGCTCTTGTTCAGTCCTGCCTTGGCCGCCGTGCCGTTGGGCAGGAAGGCGCCGGGGTTTTGGGGGTCGGGCTCGGGCTTGGGTGCGCGGACCATGTTCGCGATGCTCAGGCGTTCGTGCGCGATCACGTCGTAGGTGCGGACCATCGTGAGGGCGGTTTTGTGGGCGTGGTCGGCGCGCTGCCGTTTGACCTTGCGGTGCAGTTGGGCGACTTTCTCCACGGCCCGGCGGTGCTTGGCCGTGCGGTTGTCCCGCTTCGTTCGCGGGAACGTCTTGAGGGCGCGCTGGGCGTTGGCCAGGGCTGCGGCGTTGCGCTTGCCGTGGCGGGGGTTGGCGATGTGCTCGCCCTGGGACGTGGTCAGGAAGTGGGCGACGCCCATGTCGATGCCGGTCACCGCGCCTGTCGCGGGCAGCGGCTCGGCGGGGACCTCGTCGCAGGCCAGGACTATGTACCACTGCCGGCCCTCGCGCTTGACGCCGACTGTCTTGACCCGGCCCCTGACCGCTCGGTGCTGGTGCACGCGGACGTGCCCGACACCCTGGAGGCGTACCCGGGTGACCGGGTCGTGCGGGGTGGAGTCCCAGCGGCACCCGTCGCCGTCCTTCGGGAACTGAACGGTGTCGAACCAGTTCACGCCCCGGAAGCGGGGGTAGCCCGGCTTCTCGCCGGCCTTGACCCGGCGGAAGAACGCCTGCATCGCCTTGTCCAGACGGCGCAGGGTGGCCTGCTGGGAGGAGAAAGACCAGCGTCCCTGACGCTCAAGGTCGAACGCCCGGATGTCCTTCAGCTGGGCCGACTGGTCGCCGTACCGGACGGTGGTCTTCGAGGCGTGCCGGTAGGCGTCACGGCGCTCCTGCAGCGCCCCGTTGTAGAGCGAGCAGTGATCCCGCAGCATCTCACCGAGCGCGGAGCTCTGGCGGACGGTGGGACGGAGGAGGAATTTATACGCGCGGTGCACGCTCCTCCTTCTCCTTCTTCTTCCGCTTGTTGGTCCAGGGGCGTTCCCACTGGGTGTCGATGTACTTCTCCACCGTGTCCGCGCTGACCGCGCCGACCAAGGCGACGAAGAACGACGACGACCACAGGGTCGGCATCTGCGACTTCAAGTGCGGAAACTCCTCGCGCAGAACGCGGGAAGTGAAGCCCTTGAACTGGTTCGCCACGTACGACGCGAACGCCTTCGGCTCGTGCCTGACGAACAGGTGCACGTGATCGGGCATCACCTCAAGGGCGATGATCTCCCAGCCCTTCTCCGCAGCCTTCGCTTCGATCAGCTCACGCAGTCGGACCGCGACCCGGCCGCCGAGAACCCGGCGGCGGTACTTCGGGCACCACACCACGTGCAGTCCCACGTCGTACACGCCGCCGGAATACCGGCGGACCTTCCGAGTCACCGCCACAATCACCAATGTATGCACGGCATGTATCTAATATCTGCTGATATCGATAACCCGAGGCCGACAGGGCAGATCCGTGGACACAGTTGAGGTCAGAGCAGCACTGAGAAGCGATTCCCCCCACGCCTAAAGGCGCGGTCCCTTCGCTAGGTCCTGATGGCACGTGGACGCAGGCGGGTCCGTCACTTCCTCCGTGGCGGCGGACCCGCCCTGCTGCGTGGCCGAGGGCGTCGGTTTCGGTGAGGCGCCTTCCTCGACAGGCCGAGCAAGCTCTCGATCGGACGAGTTGTCAGTGGCAACGCCAATCGGCCTTGGGCGAGATTGACGTTGGCTCCGGTTGGGTGCCCCCGCAAACGCATCACGGCAGCATCGCTGGGCTTCATCGACCGCGCGGATGGACCATGGCGTACCGATACCCTCCAGGCGACTGCCAGCGGCCGGACGCAGGCCACGTTCCGGTAGCGGGCGCGCGTGAAGTCGGCCGACGCCTGCGTGGTACGGCATTCGTTGTCGCCCTGGGGGTGCTGAGTCCAGCTGTCGTCTCCATCGCCGTACCAGTCGAACAGCGGACCCACCCGGTCGTGTTCACCGGCGATGAAGCCGTCCAGCGGACACCATCGCACTCATGACGGCTTGCCCATGTCGACGCGCTCGCAGCCGGTACGAGTGCTGACTCCACACCCTTGTCGACGTCGTCGGTCCACCTGGCGACCCCGTTTTCCGGCGCGGGTGCGGACAGTGATCCGCGCTGCAAGGTTGCAGGTCGGAGCGTAGCCTGGAACCAGACTGCGCTTGCGGAAGTGCGGCATTCCTTCACCTTCCGCATCACCCACCTAGTTCCTGCGTCAACTTCTTGGCGCGGTCGACCGTGTGCCTCGGGTCGGAGGCACGGTAAAGAAGCGCTGACGCCTTTCAGAAGGCGGGCATCACATGGTTTCGTACGCATCCCCGGAACAGGTCGAGATCGACGTCCGGGACGAACTCCTTGAACCCGAGGACCAAGCCGACGGAGAGCAGCGGATCGTCGATTACACGACGTTCTTCTTCCCCGCGCACGGCGTCTTCGCCAGGCGGCTCATCTGCGGCCCCACTCTCAAGTCGTACAGCCGGGCGTTCGTGTCGCTCTGCGAAGTCGACGGGAACAACGTCCCGTTCCGAGGGCTGGCAACGATGAGCGTCGCCAACGTTGTTCCCCACGACGACGGCATCCTGGAGATAGTGGGCTCCATCCAGTGGAACTCCGACATCAAGGTGCGCGCCAGCGTGCTCTGGCAGTAACCGAGTCTTGAGCACGGACTATCCGGAGCGAACAGTGCCCGACGAGAACGGCGCAAGTGAACAGCGGACACAAGAAGGCCGCCTGCTGGACCGGTTTCCCGGGCTGCGTGAGTCCGTCGCGTCGCAGCCGGAGTTCATCGCCTGGAAGGACAGCTTCCCCCTCGTCGAGGTGGACGCCGAGTCGTTCCGGGTCGCCCGGGGCGACCAGCTCATGGATCGTGACCAGATGATGGTCGAGTGGATCAGGCTGTTCCGGCCGCAACTGCTCGAAAGAGGTACAGAAAATGACAGATAGCTCCGACGTGAGGCGCCCCGAGATCGTCATCGACGGCCAGGTGTTCTACCGGGTGGAGGGTGATCTGCTGCTTGACGCCGACGAACTCGATGTCTACACCGAGGCGCAGAGGGCACTGCGGGCACAGCGCAAGGCTGCCCGGCTGCTGGCACAAACGGGGGTCGGCACCATCGGCAGCGGTATCAGCCCGCTCGGGCAGCCGAGCAGCGGCCTGCTCGGCATCCTGCAGGACGGCAAGTTCCTCCGCTGGGAGCCGGGCACGGTCCTGAAGTACTGCGTCCTGCGCAAGACCTTCCCAGAGGAGGAGTTTTACGAGTCGGTCGTCGACAACATGCGGCGCGCCACTGACGACTGGTCGGCGACCTGCGGCGTGCAGTTCGAGCACGTCGAGACCGCCGACGAGAGCGATTCGCTGCGGCCGCCCGAAGTCGTCTTCCCGGTACGACACCTCGACTCCGGGGGCCAGTTCATCGCCGCGGCGTTCTTCCCGAACGACCCGGAGAACCGCAGGCGCGTCTTCATCGACCCGTCGTACCAGACCACCAGTTTCGACCGCGTGGGCGTACTGCGGCATGAGTTGGGCCATGCCATCGGCTTCCGACACGAACACATCCGCTCGGGCGCGCCCGCCCTGTGCCCCGACGAATCCACCGAGGGAACAGTGGACCTCACGCAGTACGACCCGCAATCGGTCATGCACTACTTCTGCGGTGGTGTGGGATCGCGGGAGCTCGCCATCTCCGAACTCGACCGGGTGGGCGCCCAGAAGGTCTACGGACCTCCGCTGTCCAGTTTCAACCTCCTTGCCGCCTGAAGGAGTTGACTGCGGCGCCGCATGGCGGCGGTCAGCAGGAAGCAGCGGCTCTGTCGAGCCGCAAGAGCCCGTCCATGCGGGGTCCAAGCCGAAGGTCACATTCCCGAACTACCAAGTAGACGTGTTCGCAGGCCGGGTGCCCGGACACCTCGCAGGCGTAGCACTCCAGGCTCTGCAGCCAAGTTGCCGGTGTGGTTCGTACACGTCGACAACTGCCCTGGATCTGCCGGCACCCGGCCTGGCCAAGAGCTCGATACGGGAACGAATCCGGCAGCAATCGAGGTCGGGCAGCGTCTTGGCCGCAGGTAGGGTACCCGGGCGTCTTGAAGCACGGTCGGATGCGGCGCTACTGAGCCAGCCTCGACAACGTTAACGCCATTACGGGGCGTTGCCGGTCTGAGTGATCTGACAAGACCAGTGTCACATTCGACGTACTCATGTGGCTGGGATCTGCCCGCCCTGCACCACACGCCAGACCGAGCTGGTGCGGTCACACTTGCGGTATGCCGGGTAGGCCGTCAATGTACGGCGGTGGCCCGGGGATTGACCTCACAGCGCTCGATCTCGTCGAGGGGGCCCGCGCTGGCCACGGCCGCCCGGACTCTCGCTTTGCCCTTCGCGGCGACCAGCACCTGCTCGTATGTCTCGCTCATGGTGAAGCCGTGCGTGTCCTTGTAGTTGATCTTCACGCCGAAGGTGCCCTCGCGCTCGTTAGGATTCCTGACCACGACGGTCGTGTACGGGTCGTCGGCGTCCGCGCAGTGTGTGAGCACGGCGGTGCCGTCCTTCAGGGGCCGGGTGGCAGCGACGGAGAGGGACGGCGTGGGGGTGGAACGCTCGGTCGGCCGCGAACGCTGGGTGTCGCCGTCTTCACCGGTAGGCGACCCTGAGTCGGCGCCGGGGGCGCCCGCCGCTGCCGTCGACGCGGACTGTGGAGAGGACTTGGCGTTGCCCGGCTTCGTGGCACCGCATCCGGACAACGCTATGACTGCCGCCAAGACCACTCCGGCGGTCATGTGCACCCGCTTGATCACGTCACTCTTTCGAAGAACGGAGCCGCAGGATCGATTCCTGGACGGCCGCGCTGGTCAGCGCGTGCAGAGGCTACCAGCGGGCGGAGATCCGGCACCGGCCACGTGATCAGCGCGAGTGAACGACCGGGGACACTCGACGGGCGCAGAAGTAAGGGCCATCGTCGCCGCGCCCCGACACCCAGGACCTCTCTTTCGGATCACTTGGTGGCGGTTCGATCTCAGGGCATGCTGAGTCCGAAGGAACTGCTGCCTGCGACGATGCGCTGGGCCGAGGCCACCTCCGCCCGGCTGACCGCAGCGTCCCCGTCGGCGGAGGTGGGCGCGAGCGCCTCCGGCCACGGAGTGATCTGCGCCCACCGGCTGGGCGTGTAGCGGACCGTGTGTGCGCCGGGTGTCCCGTCCGCGTAAGCCGACGCGTTCACCTCCCACCAGCGGCCCAGCGCCCGCACAACGGGACCGGGCAGCAGGCGTGCGGCCATCTCGCGGTCCACCGCGTCCGCACGCTCCTGGCGACCCTGCCCGTCCTGTTCGTTCATGAGCCGTTCCCTGCCTGACGTGCCGCCGGGCTTGGGGAGGAGTCGGCGGATTCCTTCGGTTCGGGCTGCTGCGGTACGCCCCCGCCCGGCACGAGCTCGGCGGCTGCCTGTTCCAGTTCCTGCCGGCGAAGTTCGCCGCCCTCGATCAGGTACGTGTCGGGCAGGGGCCGTGCCGGCAGCCCCCAGGTGCGGGCGCGGGTCCGTACGCCGATGTCGCGGCTGACGACGACTACCTCCGCGGGAGCGACGGCCTGGTGCAGACGCAGTGCCGAGGCCACCAACTCGTCGTCCGGAACGGGAAGGCGGGCGTGCCCGGGCTCATCGGCCGAGATGAACACGGGGGTTCCGTCGTCCGCGGTCGCTTTCTCAGGCTCTGTTTCCAGCACCGACTCCAGCAGCCGGAACACGCCGCGCGCCCGCCGGGAGATCTTCTTGTCCCCGGTCTGGTAGCTCTTGATGTCGATTTCGTCGACCACGACGTGCGGGACCATGACCGCGGTGCCCTTCCCGAACACCTTCTGCCAGGGGACCTTGTCGAACCGCGTGAAGTGCAGCGTGGTGTTCGTGTCCAGCACCGCGTACCGGACGGCACTGGCGCGCCCGTACCGTTCCTGCAGGGCACGCACCCGGTTGGCCAGGGTTCTGAAGTAGTCCTGGAGCTCGGTGATTTCCACGTACATCATCAGCCGGGCCTCGTCCAACGGTGCGGTGAGGATCGCCCGGTAGCGGCCCGCGCGGAGCTGTCCCGCGATCTCCCGGTCGCTGAACCGCCGGTTGAGTTCCTCGGCGGCCTTCCAGGTCCACTCGTCGTACCGCCTGCGCACGGCCCGTATCTCGGCCTCGGCATCCGCGCCCGTTCTCATCGTGTGAGGGATCCGGATAGAGACGTCGTTGAGGCTCCCGGCCACGAGATCCTGCTCCAGGAAATTGATCGCGTCGGTACAGGTCGTTCCGGCTCTCAGCATGCCCTTGTTCGCTCCCCCCGGACTGAGCTCGGTGCGCTCCGTCGGGCCCATCCTGCCAGCGGCTGGCACCCCGAACCCTGTTCGAGTAGGGCCGCGCCGCCCTAGGGGTGAAGGGCGGCCCATGAGGGCGTGCCCACCTGCGCGAGAGGTCAGATCATGACCGAGCCCGCCATCCATCTCTACGAGGCCGTCAACCCCGAGGCTGTCGATGCCGACAGCCTCTCCTTCTACATCGCTGAGCCCACCGGCACCGTCGTCATCGCCAGCATCGACCGCAACTCTGCCTACATCCGCATCGGTACCTGCCACTGCGCCGACCACCCGCAGCACGGTTCCCGCCTCGACACGGTGATCTTCAACAGTCGTCCATAGGCGGCTTCGTCCCCGGGCCCCGTCTACCCGATGGGGCCCCGGGACTGTCCGTGTGCGCGTCGCAACAGGTGCCCGGCGCTCATCGGTTTCCGCACGCCTTCCCGCGCCCCTATCCGCGGGCCCGCAGGGCGATATGCGGCTTTCGGTTCGACTCTCAGCGCGCGAGCATCATCACTGATGAAGATCTGCGAATCGGCCAGCCCTGCTCTCGTTTCCCACTTGGTTGACGGCAACAATGCCCGGACCCGTAGCTCTGGCGCTCGGTGCGAAGTAGCGATGCCACGGCTGAGCTGTGCCCCCGCCGCCTTCGCGGCAGGACACGCGAGCGAACCGGATCCGGGCGTGAATCGTCTGGGTTGACAAGTACCTCGGCTACGTTTGCGAAGAGGGCGGACATGGGGTGGGCGCGGACGCAATTGGGCGGTCGGTACCGGCTCGACGAACCGTTGGGCCACGGTGCAATGGGCGAAGTATGGCTCGCCGAGGACTTGGAGCTACACCGGCGCGTAGCCGTGAAGCTGCTGCACCCTCGGCTTCCGCAAGACCCCGCAGACCAGCGCCGGTTCCTCCTGCGGTTCGAACGTGAGGGACGGGCCACCGCCCGGTTGCAGCACCCCAACATCGCCGCCGTCCACGATGCCGGGAAGCACGGGACAACGCCCTACCTGGTGCTGGAGTATCTGCGCGGCCGCGATCTGCGAGCGGTGCTGGCTCGGGACCATCCCGGCGGCATGCCGCCTGAACAGGCGCTCGCCTGCGCCAGCCAGATCGCCAGCGCGCTGGCGGCGGCACACGCCGCGGGCATCGTGCATCGCGACATCAAGCCGGCCAACGTGATGATGCTGGACGACGGTACGTGCAAGGTATGCGACTTCGGGATCGCGCGCCTGCTCGACTCGGCGGACCCCCAGTTGACACAGACCGGGAGCGTGATCGGCACTCCGGCGTACATGCCACCGGAACAATTCGACGGCGTCCCCGTAGGCGCCGCCGCCGACGTGTACGCCTTGGGCGCCACGCTGTTCCACCTGCTGACCGGGCGTCCGCCCTTCCTGGAATCCCGGTTCGCCGCGTTTCGCGTGCTGCACGCCTCGGGCCAGATGCCGCAGGTCAGTTCGCTGCGAGCCGAGGCGGCGCCATTCCTGGACGCTCTGGTCGACCGGATGCTCGCGCGGCAGGCGTCCGACCGTCCGACTGCAGCCGACGTCGCCGCACGTCTCGGTGACCCCGCCCTGGCCGTGCCCCGTGCGCAAAGCGCCCCGCTGACCGACATGACGGCCGCCGCGCATGCGGCGCGGCGCATCGAATTTGGTGGCGCCCGGGGGCGCGTGCTGGCCACAATCGCCGCCGAAATGGCCAAGTCAGCCCCCGAGGAAGCGCGCAAACTGCGGGCGGAAGCGGTCGTCGCGGTGCGGAGCGAACGGTACGTCTCGCACCTGGACCTCATCGCCATTGCTCAGGCCATCCGGCCGCACGATCCACCTCACGCGGCAGAGCTGCTGACCGAGGCGGAGCGCCATATGCGAGGCGAGGCCGCGTCGGACGACGCCCCGGCGCTCCACCGGTCCGCCCGAGCGTTGAGCCAGTGGGACCTGCGGCGGCTATCCCGGGTGTGGGCCCTTGTGGACCTGGGGAAGGCCGAGCGCCTGGCCGGCGAGATCGCCGACATGGAGGCCCGGGACGACGCGCTGTGCGGAATCGCGCAAGAAGCGGCTCGGACGCGGCCGGGCGCAGCGGTGCGCATCGCGAGCGACCTGCGCGGCCTCGGACGGAACCATCGGCTGGAGCGCATCGCCGGGACTTTGGCGGAGGTGGACACCGAAGCCTGCTTGCAGGTCATGCGGATGCTCGATCCGGCGTCGCACGCACCGGTGAAGTCGGTGTTCCGTGCCCTGGCCGCCTGCGACCGCGGCGAGGCCGAGCGGGTCGCCGCCGCGCTCCCCGATCCCGATCTGAGAGCGCACGCACTCACGGCGGTCGCCTGCCATGTGGCGGGCGACGACGCGACGCGGGCGCAGCGGATCCTCACGACCATCGACGCGGACAACCGGCGCCGGGCGCGGCAGGACGTCGCCTTGGCCATGCTGGACGCGGATCCGCGCGCTGCCGCGGCCTTGCTCGCGTCGGCGGACTTCGACCGGTACGAGGAAGCGGTCGTGTTCCGCATCTGTCGGCAACTCGCGCCGGTCGTACCGGACCTCGCCGAGCGCTTGGCCCGACGTATGCCCGGTTCCTTCGACCGCGCCACGGCGCTGCGGTGCGTCGCCGCCGCTGTCGCGGGCTCCAACCCGGCACGTGCGGCGGCGCTGCTGGACGACGCCGTGCGGCAGGCGGAGGAGTGCGCGCACCGGAGCGCGATGCCGAAGCCGCTGGCGGAGTTCGCCGCCGAGGTGATGCCGCTGGATCCAGTGCGCGCCGCCGCGCTGTTCAAGGAGGCCGCCCGCATGGCCACGGCAAGGAGAATCGGCGTCCGGCGCGGCAAGGACACACAGTTCGAGGGGGCTGGTTCTCGCGCGATGCAGTTGCTTCAGGTCGCCGAGGCGCTCGCGCCCTTCGACGTCGCGACCGCCGAACGCCTGGTCTTCAAGGCGAGGATCGAAGCCGGGGATTGCTGGATGCTCAATCGTGTCGCCGCGGCGTTCGCCGCAGTCGACCCCGCCGCCGCGGCACGTGTCGCGGGACGCGCCCCCACGCCGCCCCGGCGCGCCGAGGCGCTGACGGCGGCGGTCCCTGTGGCGGCGGCTGCCAACCCGCCCGCGGCGATGCACATGGCCGAGCAGATCACCTCCCAGTTCGACCAGGACCGCGCCTGGGCGGCCATCACCACGGTGATCGTCTCCGGATCCGCCGACGCTGCCGTGCGGTTCGCCCGCACGCTCGCCGAGTCGCTGGAGGCCGCCGAGCCTCGGGGCTGGAGTCGGCGTACGCTGCCCGTGGTCGTCGTCGAGGAGATCGCCGCCGTCGACCCCGCGGCGGCCCAACGCCTCGTCACCGCGCTCGCCATCGGCGACCAGGACCATGCCTGGGCGGCGATCGCGGGGGGTTGGGCGGGGGTGTGCCACCACTGCAAGGGCATTCCGGAGTACGACTGCCTGCCCAGGGTGTGTCCCAAGGGCCGTTCGGGGGGCGGCCCCGCGGAAGCGCGAGCTGACCAGGGCTCCGCAGCACCCCGAACCCTGCCGTCCCCAGCACCGCCCGCCGAGCCGGCGGCCACGGTCCGCGTGGACCGAGCGGTCGACAAGTGCTCGACCGAGAGCGCCGAGTAGTTCGCTTTTACGAACTCCCGGTCGTGCCGGTGTTGGCCTGGTGGCGGTGGGGCCCACGCGCGGCTGGCCGTCTGACAAATCCGGTAGTGATCACTGGGCAGGTGATGTGCCGGCCGGGGGCGCGCCTCCAGTCCGGCCGGACAGATCAGATGCTTCGAAGCACGATCCGTCGTCCGTCAGGGCTGAAAGCGCGCCTGGTCGAGACGCCGGTAGACCATCGACAAAGTGATCAGCAGCTCCAGTAACTTCTTCCGGAGGATCTTGCGGGCCAGGCGTATGTCGTCGGGGGTGTCGACGTACAGCCGCCACGCCGCCCGCCGGACCAAGGACGGCAGGGACAGCGCGAACAGGCCCGCCGGGTGATCCTGCCGCGGCTGGATGCCGCCGGACAGACCTTCGGGGGCGCCGGACGCCGCCGACATGGTGCCGGCCGTACTGCCCGCACCAGAGCGCCGGACCCGCGCGGCGACCGACACCGCCCGCGCCCTGGTGGCCGTCGGCGACGTGTCAGCTACATCCGTCCAGCTTCAACTCGTGGAGCGGACCGCGCCGCAGCCTCATCTGCCGGCGGCGTCTCAACAGGCCCGAATCGTGAGGGTTCAGAAGGGGAGCGGTTCGGCGTCCAGCGACTGGGTGTATCCCGGGGCCCACCGCCCGGGGACGGTCTCGCAGATCGCCTCCAAGTCGGCCCCCGGACGTGCAGCCATGGCGCGCTAGCGGGTGTCGGCGGAGAAAAGCCCAGGGGGCAAGGAGCTGGAAACAACGGACGGCCTCCTGGCGTCTCCTGAGGTCAGGGAGGTCGCAGGCCTTGTCGGCGTGGCGTCGCTCGGGCTTGGAATGCTCGCGGTGGGATCGTGTCCTACCTGGAAATGGGCGACCGTCGGCTTCAGCCCGAGGCTGTCGTGAGTGTTCCCTGCAGAGAGGCCGACGCCCGTGCTGTCATCACCGGACCCTGGCGGTCTGCAGGACAGACCGTCTGTGGTTCGGCCCGTGGCGGTCCGATGGGCGTCGGCCGGGACTGCCCGTCCGGGCTGCGGCCATCCGAGTGTGCTGAAGCCGTGTCAGGCGACCGACCGAAAGCCGATTGACCATGCTGGGCGGGAATCAACACGCTGTCCAGCGATGAGGAGTACGGCATGCCGATGGACTCGGTGGCTAGATTTCTGGCGGCTCTGAACCCGGAGGATCGGCAGACTGTCGACGCCGCACCACGCGATGAGCAGGAGCGCCTCGCTGCGGCCTGGGAAAGCGAGTTGGAGGCAGACGCCGAACTCGACACGCTCGACGAGTTGTCGCCGCCTGCGGCAGAGGCAGAGGCGGCCCGTCGTGTCCTGGACCGCAGAGAAGGTTGACCCCCTGCGGCACCCGTGCCGGCGGCGGCCCTTGCACCGCCGCCAACGGAGACGTGAGAGCGGACTTCTATGCTGAGGCCCTGCACGGCAGGTCGTGGTCCTCTACTTCGCCAAGAGCGGCCAGATCAAGGAGATCGAGGCCGCATAGGAGAGGACGACTCCTGGGCACTCGCCCGTCCGTTGCGCCGCCGCCCAGGTGCCGAGGTCATCGGCCTGGACGATCACCTCGCCCGCCCGCACCGGCAGGGTTCCGCCGGCTCGGTTAGGTAATCGGTTCGGTTCGCTCTGGTGTGGTCGCTGCTGGTCAGAGCATGGGTCCCCAGGTCAGTGATGTGGTCGGTTCTTCGGCATCTGTGAACTTCCCTCGGGATCTGGGTCGGTGGGGTTTCACGCTGGGTGGATGAGTTCGTGCCGGCGCCGGCGGCGCGCCGCACAGTGCGACGCGGACCGGTCGACCCCGAACCCCTCACCCACCGGGTCGACGACCTGGGACATCTACCATCCGTGACGCGCTCACGGCCGGGTGGTCGGCCGCAACCATGGTCAGCTGTGCGGCGTGTGATCCGGTGGGACGGCTTTCGTCTGTTCCCGACCGGAAGGCGAGGGGGCCCGATGACGCAGGAGCAGACCGGGGACACGACGTCGCGGACCAGACCGGGCACGAGGCGGCCCAGGACAGTGCGAGGCCATGCGCTGCGCTGGGTGTTCCGCCTGGTGATGGCTGCCCTGATCCTGCTGCTCGCCATGCGCACCTACGAGGAGACGGGCGTCGCGCACGCACGGTCGACCGGGACGCTGCACACGGCCGAGGCCACCATCACGAAGCTGACGTCCCGCACGACGAGTGGGAGAGACGGCGGAGGACAGGACGGCGGCAGTGGCATCTGGTCCGTCACCACCGTGTACACGATCGAACTGCGCGTCGGCGACGAGACGAAGACGGCGAACGGCGTCCCGAACGACTCCGCGAACGACCTCCAGGAGGGCCAGCGGGTCGAGGCGGGCCTGTGGCATGGGCGGGTCGTGGAGATCAATGGGCGTGACGTGTGGCTCGGCTGGCACCCCGGGGGGTGGGACATCGCGTTGTTCGCGCTGTACCCGTTGATCATGGGGTATCTGATCGCCCTCGCCCTGGCCGCCGCCGCGTACCTGGCCGGCCTCGACGGCCGGGTGAGGTTGGTGCGGCAGGAGCGGTCCGTGCCCTGTGTTTTCGGGTTCGTCGTCGGGGTGGCGGCGAGCTTCGCGCTCCTCGGGTGCGCGGCTTTCGGTAACGGCATCGCGTACTGGCCGGTCGTTCCCGTCGGCGCCGGAACCGCCGCCGCGCTGGCAGGGCTGAGGGGAGCGCTCCGGCGGGCCCGGGCGACCCGCGCCGAGGACGCACCCAGCGGGAGCGCACCGGCCCAGGTCTGATGGCCGGGGCCCGGCCGCCCAGGGGACCACTCTGGAATGATCACGCAAAATCGGTGGGGAATGGAGACGCGCTGGTGCCATCGGTGGACGGGACGGCGACGATGCTGGTCGGCAGATCCGAGGAACTGAGGCGGTTCGACTCGGTGATCGCCGGTCTGGGGCAGGACGGCGTCCCCGCCGTGGTCGACATCGCCGCAGACGCCGGTATGGGGAAGAGCCGGCTGCTGAGCGAGTTTTGTGCGCGGGCGCGGCAGCGTGGGCTGACCGTGCTGCGCGGCAGGGCCACGGAGTACGAGCGGCACACTCCGTTCCAGACGTTCACGGACGCGTTCGCCGACGTCGATCGTGCCTTTCTCGACTCGGACGACGTACCCGAGGCGGCGGCACCGGTGCTGTACGGCGCCGACAGTGCGCAGGGCGCCGCGTCGGGCACGGGCAACCGCGATCGATTCGGCCTCTACCGTGCCGTCACGGAAGTGCTGACCAGGCTCGGGGGGCGGAGCGGGTTGGTGATGGCCCTGGACGACCTGCACTGGGCGGATCCCGCGTCCCTGGAGCTGTTGGACCACTTGATCCGACACCCCGCGTCCGGCCGGGTGCTGCTGGTCGTGGCCCGGCGCGAACGGCAGACGCCGCACTCGCTTGCCGCCGCTCTGACACGTGGCATCGACAGCGGAGCCGTACTGCGCATGCCGCTGCGGCCGCTGCCCGAGCAGGACTCGATCGAGGCGCTGGCCTCCGACCTGCCACCGGGCGACGCCGGCAAGATCTATGAATCCAGCGAAGGCAACCCGCTCTATCTCCTCTCCCTCCTGCACGCCTACCGGCACGGCGCGTCGTCGCGCGGCACCACCATCCGGGCCCACGACGACACCGCGTCCGGCGTGCCGAGCGGACTGGGTTCGCTGCTGCTGGACGAACTGACCGCGCTGACCGAGGCACAGCGCCGTACCGTCGAAGCGGTGGCGGTCCTCGGTGACCATGCCACGCCCGCGATGCTGAGCCTGACGGCCGGACCCACCACGGCGGAGGAACTCGACGACTGCATCGGTGCATTGGCGCGACGGGATCTGCTGCGCAGGGGGTCCGACGGGCGCTGGACCCTGCGCCACCCGCTGCTGCGGGCACTGGTCTACGAGAACACCCCCCCACCGCGCCGCGCCGAGATCCACCGGGGCGCGGCGGACGAACTGGCGCGGGCAGGAGCCTCCGCCGCCGAGCGGGCTCATCATGTCGAGAGGTCGCTGGTCGGCTGGGATCCGGTGTCGGCGGCCGTGTTGAGCGAGGCGGCCGCCCAGTTCGCCCACACGGCGCCCGCTACCGCCGCACATCTGCTGGAGGTCGTCCTGCGGCTCATGCCGGAGGCACCCGCCCACGCCCAGCGGCGTGGGGATTTGACGCTGGCGCGCGCCAGGGCCCTCGGTGTGGGCGGCAGCCTGCGGGAGAGCCGCGATCTGCTCCACACGCTGATCAGCAGGCCCGGGCCGGATGACGCATCGCTGCGCGGGGACGCGATAGCGCTGTGCGCGATGATGGAACGGCACCTCGGACACTCCCCGGAAGCGATCGCCCTGCTGCAACGGGAACTGGTCCGCAGCCCTGGTCCTGAGCCCCGCCAGGCGGTCTCCCTGGGGCTCGCGCTGGGCATGGCGGCCCTGAACACCGTCTCCTACCCCGACGTACGCGACGACATCGAGCGGACGCTCGCGACGGCCCGCTCCCACGGCGACCTCATGGGAGAGATGGGGGCCCTGGCGCTGGGGTCGTTGGGCGAGGCCTACGAAGGGGAGACGGAGGCGGCCCGCCGGTTCGCCGATGCCGCCGCCGGGCTCGCCGACGGTCTGACCGACCCCAACCTCACGGAACTGTGCGAGTCGCTGGTGTGGCTGGCCTGGGCGGAAGCCCTGCTGGAGCGCTACACCGACGCGGAACGCCACGCCGACCGGGGGCTGGACATCGCCCGTCGCAGCGGCCAGGTCCACGTCTTGCCACACCTGCTGAGCAGCAAGGCCTTCGTGCACCTCAACACCTGTCGGCTGCCGTCCGCCCTGGAGTCGGCGCAGGAGGCGGAATCCGTCGCACGAGCCATCGGCAGCAGCGATCTCCTGGCCTTCACCCTGTGTTTCAAGGCGCTGATCCTGCTCCCGCACCGCCCTCTGGGCGACACCAGGGCCTTGCTGACCGCCGAGGAGGCCGTGGCCGCGGCCGGCGGAAGCCGCCACTGGTGGGCGTCGCTGGCCGGCTGCGTGCTCGGTCACACGGCGCTCGTGAGCGGCGACCCGCACCGCGCACAGGACGCCATCCTGAGGGCGGGCGGTCCTGAACTGCTGGGGCTGCAACCCTCCATACGCCCGGGCCAGCTGGACACCCTCGTCAGCACCGCCCTCGCGATCGGCGACGTCGAGCAGGCCGCGCGCTGGGCCGCACGAGCCGTCGAGGAGGCCGACCGGATGGGGCTGCACGGCCAGCGCGGGGCGGCACTGCGGGCCGAGGCGGCGCTCGCCCAGCACCAGGGTGACGCCCGCGCGGCCGCAGACCTCTTCGAGCGTGCCGCGCAGGCGTACGCACCCTCCGGCGCCAGGCTCTGGGAGGCGTACTCCCTGCTGCTGGCGACGACCCAGGCACAGGCCGCGGGCGACCGTCCGCGCGCCGTCGCGATGTGGGAGCGGGCCCGCCGTATCGCCGACGACGGCGGCGCGCGCCTGCTGTCCGACCTGGCCGCGCTCGTGCGTCCCCCAGCAGAGGAGGCACCCCTGGCTCCCACGGAACTCGACCAACTGACCGCACGTGAATGGGAGATCGCGGAACTCGTCGCCGAAGGACTGAGCAACCAGGCCATCGCGACCAAGCTGTACCTCAGCCGCCGTACGGTCGAGACCCACCTGTCGGCGATCTACCGGAAGACCTCCGTGTCGTCCCGCTCGGCGCTGGCGGGCCTCATGACGCGCACGGTCCTGGACCGGCGCGCGCGTGAACGATGAAACTCAGGCCGTGGCGTCCCGGTAGTCGCCGAGACAGCGGAAGGCGCCTCTGGTCGCCCGGAACAGGTACATCGCGTCCGCGTACCGGTAGGTGGACGCGTCGTAGCGCAGCCGTTTGGTGATCCCCCGGTAGTCGGTCTCGCGCAACCGGCCCATGATTGCGCCCCGTTCCGCGCGCGACGCGCCCAGGGCCGTCATGGCGCGGGCCACGAAGAGCGTCGCGTCGTAGGCCTCGGCGGAGTACCAGGGCGGTGCGGTGTCGAAGCGGGCGCGGTAGGCGGCGACGAAGGACTTCGCTGCCGTCACCCGGGCCGGATCGAGGAAGGCGGTGGCGAACACCCATCCGTCGGCGGCGTCGCCCGCCGAGGTGAGGAAGCGGGGGTCGAGGGCGCGGTGGCCGGCCAGCCGCGCACCGGAGTAGCCGGCGGAGCGCAGCGCCCGGGCCAGCTGTGCGGCCCGCGCGTACCCGCCGCCGAACACCACCGCGTCCGCTCCCGCATCCGTCACCGACTCCGCGAGGGCCCGGAAGTCACGGTCCGCGCCGTCCTCGGCGGCGAGGGTGCGCCGGACCGTGGTGCGCTGGGCGGATCGGACGGCCTCGTCGACGCCGGCGCACAGACGCCAGCTGAAGTCGCCCTCGGCGCCATCGTCGATCAGCGCCGTCTTGCGGGCCCCGGCGGTGCGGACGAGGTACCTGAAGACCGGCGCCGCCAGGGTCGCGTCATCGGGGCGGGTGGCCGCGTACACCCGGTACTTGGTGGTGTCCACCTCGTTCAGTCCGACCGACACGGTGACCATCGGGAGCCGTGCCTGCTGGTAGAGGCCGAGGGTGGCCTTCGCACCGGCGTCGGTGGTCGGCCCGAGCACCGCGCGGACCCGGCCGTCGGCCGCCAGCCGCCGGGCGACCTGCCGTGCCCGGGTCGCGCTTCCTTCGTCGTCGTGCACCTGGAGCGCCAGGTCGAAGCCGCGCCCGGCGCGGGAGTTGAGGTGGTCGAGGGCGAGCCGGACGCCGTTCTCCTGGGCGCGGCCCGTCGTACGGCCGCTGCCGCTCAGGTCGGCGTGCAGGGCGACCACCAGGCGCGGGAGGCGGGTTCCGCTTCCCTGGGCCGAGGTACGGCCGGGGCCGTTCGCCGTCCACCACGCTGCCGTTCCGCCGGCAGCCAGGACCCCGGCGGCCGAGCCCAGTACCAAAAAGCGGCGGCGCGTGGCACCTCCCGGGCCGACGGCCGTCTCGGCGCCGGGCGCCGCGTCGGCCACCGTCGCCCCGGACGCTCCGGACACCTCGGTCGCGTCGACGGCGGGCAGGGCGAGCACGGCGGCCGAACGGCGCGCGATCAGCCGGGTCAGGGACTCCGGCAACCAGCCCCCGCCCTCGCCCGTACCGTCCAGGGCCCGACGTATCTCGGCCACCGCCGGCCGGGAGCCGGGCTCCTTCGCCAGGCACCCCCGCAGCAGTGGCAGCAACGGCTCCGGTACGCCGTCCAGTTCCGGCTCGTCATGGACCGTGCGCACCAGAGCCTCGGCCGCGGAGCCATGCCCGAAGGGGCGCTCGCCCGTCACGGCGTACGCCAGCAGACAGCCGAGCGAGAAGACGTCACTGGCCGGCCCGATCTCCCGGCCCCTGCCCTGCGCCTGTTCGGGGGAGAGGAACCCGGGGGAGCCGACCACCATCCCGCTGGCGGTGAGCGCGGTGTCCTCCGGCATCCGGGCGATACCGAAGTCGATCATCCGGGGTCCGTCGACGGCGAGCAGCACATTGCCGGGCTTGACGTCCCGGTGCACCAGCCCCGCCCCGTGCACCGCCTCCAGCGCCTCGGCCAGCCGCGCGCCCAGGACGCGGACGGTCCCGTACGGCAGCGGCCCGCACTCCTGCACCGCCTCCGCCAGCGAGGGCCCCGGCACGAACGCCGTGGCGAGCCACGGCGACTCCGCGTCCGGGTCCGCGTCGAGCAGCGGTACCACCCAGGGGTTGGCGACCCGGCCCCCCGTCTCCACCTCACGGCGGAAACGGGCCCGGAACCCCGCGTCGTCCGCGTGCGCCGCACGGATCACCTTCACCGCGGCGAGCGCGCCTCCGGCAGAGCGGGCCAGATACACCACACCCATGCCGCCCGCGCCCAGCCGGCGCAGCACCCGGTAGCCCGCGATCCTGGCCGGGTCGGCGCCGCGCAACGGCTGCATCAGCGCCTCACCCGGTGGACACCTGGTACGAGCGCCCCATCAGGTGGACACCTGGAACGGCGCCACGCCCTGGTACGCGAACCGGCCGCCGGCGACCTTCCACAGGTAGACCCCGCTGCCGTCGATGACCAGGGCCCCGGTCGCCTTGTCGAACGCGAGGTTCCGGCTGATCCCCTTGTACGTGGCCGAGCGCAGCGCCGTCGTCAGGTTCTGCCGGGTGCGGCGCCCGGCGGTCAGCGAGCGCAGAGCGCGTACGGAAAGTTGCGCCACGTCGTACGTCTCGACGGCGTACCGCTCCGGCTCCGCGTCGAAACGCTTGCGGTAAGCGGCCCTGAACGCCTTCGCCTCGGGCGCCACGGTGGCGTCCATGACCGGGGCGACGATCACCCAGCCGTCCGCCGCGTCCCCCGCCGCGGACAGGAACCGTGCGTCGAGCACCCCCTGGGCGGCAGCCCTGGCCCCCGGGAAGTCACGACTGCCCAGTTCCCGGGCCAGCAGCGCCGCCCGGTCGTGGTAACCGGCGAACACCACGGAGTCCGCGCCCCCGTCGAGCAGGGCATCCAGGGTTGGCCCGAAGTCGGTGCGCAGGGCGCTGACCACCTTCGGCACGGCCGGCTGCCGTTCCTTCCGCAGGATATTGGCGAGGCTGCTGCTGATCTCCCAGCCGTAGGCGTCCGCCGCCCGGTCGTCGACGATCCCGACCGTGCGCGACCTCGCGGTGCCGCGCACATACGCGTCCAGGTAGAACGGCAGGACCGTGTCCGTCACCCGGGCGTGCAGGAAGGACCGGCTGCCCGTCACCCCCAGCACGGTGGCGCCGGGCGACACCGCGATCAGGGGCAGCGAGGCCGCATCGTACGCCGCCAGCGAGGCCAGGGCGGTGGCGTCCGTGGTGGGACCGATCACGGCCAGCACGGAACGGTCGGCGACGAGCTTCGCGGCCGCCTCGGGTGCCCGGGCCGGATCGCCACCGTCGTCCACCGTCTTCACAGCGAGAACAAAGGGACCGTCCGCACGGGAGTTGAACTCCTCGACCGCCAGCCGCAGCCCCCGCTCCTGAGCCCGGCCGACCGCCTTCTGATCGCCGCTCAGGTCGGCATGCAGACCGAGGGTGTACACGGGACTGCTGGAGTTCGGGGCGGCGCTGTCGTTCTCGCCGTCACCGGAGAGCGCCGCCCACGCGGCCAGTCCGCCCCCGGCCGTGACCACCGCCGCGCCTCCGGCCAGCAGGAGGAAACGGCGTCTGCCGACGGCACGGACCGCGGGCTGCGCCGCCGTGTCCGTCGCAGCGGTGCCGACGGACACGGCGGCGACCTCGGTCTCGTCGATGGAGGGCAGCGCGAGCCCGGCGGCCGACCGTTCCGCGATCAGCCTGACCAACGGCTCGGGCAGCCAGGCCTCGTCGCCGGGGGCCGACTCTTCTTCGCCTTCGCCGGGAATCCTGTTGTCCTCGGGTTCCGGAGGACGTACGACGCGCAAGGCCTCCCGCGGGTCGCAAGGCGAGGCGGGCGACGAGGGCGCGGCGACCGTCAGGGCCTCGGACAGCGCCTCGGCCGTAGGCCGCAGCTCCGGGTCCTTCTCCAGACAGCTGCTCACCACCTCGGCGAGCTCCGCCGGAACACCCTCCAGATCCGGCGCGTCGTGCACCGTCCGGTACAGCAGCGCGTCGATCGACCCGGTACCGAACGGAAGGCGCCCCGTCGCGGCGAAGACCAGCACGCAGCCCAACGAGAAGACGTCTCCGGCCGGTCCCGGATCCCGCCCGCCCCGCGCCTGTTCCGGTGGCAGGAACCCCGGCGTGCCCACCACGACACCGGTCGAGGTGAGCGCAGTGTCCTCAAAATTGCGGGCCACACCGAAGTCGATCAGCCGTGGGCCGTCGAGCGCCAGCAGCACATTGCCCGGCTTGACGTCCCGGTGCACGAGACCGGCCGCGTGCAGCTCCCCCAGCGCCTCGGCGAGCCGCGCCCCGAGCACCCGCAGGCTCGGCACCGGCAGCGGCCCGTGCGCGGCGAGAGCCTCGGCGAGCGAGGGACCGGGGACGAAGGCGGTCGCGAGCCAGGGCTGTGCCGCCTCGGGGTCCGCGTCCACCAGGGACGCCACCCACGGGCTGGTCATCCGGCGGGCCGTGTCCGCCTCACGCCGGAATCGCTCCCGGAAATCGGGGTCCTCGGCGTACTCGGCCAGAATCACCTTCAGCGCGACCAGAGTTCCGCCGGCCGAGCGGGCCAGGTACACCACCCCCATACCGCCCGCACCGAGCCGTCCCAGCAGCCGGTAGCCCGCCAGCCTGGCAGGATCCGAAGTTCGCAGCGGCTCCATCACTTCCCCTTCAGCCGCTGCTCGATGCGCGTCAGCATCTGAGCCAGGGCCTTGCTGCCCAGCCGTTCGAGTTCCTGCGCGGTGTTGCCCTTCGCGCCCGTCACAGAGACGGCCACGACGACCGTGCCCAGCCGGGCGACCATCCACCGGTACGGCTGTGCGGCACCGCCGTTCTCGACGTAATCGCCGGCCTCGAGTACGGAGTCGTCGGCGTACTCCTGCTCGCGGGCGCCGAAGGGGGTGCCGAGCGACATGAGACCCGTGATCCGCTCGTCGGACCGGGGCCGCTGCTCCGGGCAGCGCAGCACCTCTTCGAGGGTGGTGCTCAGCTGCTCGTCGGCGCCGAGGACGGAGGAGTGCACGGTGGCGACCGCCGTCACCTTGACCGCGCCCTTGCCTCCGCCGGCCGGCAGTCGGCTGTAGCGGGACGTGCTCGCCAGCACCCCGCGCGAGAGCTTCTCACGCTGCCAGCGGCAGTCCTCGTTCAGCACGGCCCAGGTACCCGGGGTGCTCTCGGCCGGAGTCTGGGCGACGAAACTCCGCCCCCAGCCGGCCGGGGCGAGCACGACGGACTCGGCCAGCCGGCGCCCGTCCTTGGCGGTCCGGGGGACGAGGGAGGCATCGGGCGTGAAGACGGAAGAGGCGGCGGACGCGCCGGCCGACGGGCTCTCCCCGCTGACCGGCGAGGAACTGGCCGAGGCGCGCGGCGAAGTACCGGCCGAGGGCGAATCGCTCTGCCGGGAAGGCTGGTTGTCCGTCCCCTGGTCCGAACACCCGGCCAGCAGCGTCCCCGCGACCAGCAGCGTCACCCAACTGCCCCGCATCCCATGGGCGTTGCTTGTCACTCAGTCCCCTCAACACCGTTCGTGCCATTCGACTCGTCGAACATAGATGGCCGGGAGGGAACGGACCTCCGTAGAACCACGTATCTGGGTACGTAATCCGCAAGCGGAACGACGACAGTCGCGGTCAGCACCAACGCGCCCGCAATCACGCACAGGAACCGTTCGAAGAAGACGACCGGGATACCCCTCATCGGGGGAGCAGGGCGGAGGCGACGGCGCCCAGCGTCGTCGTCACCACCACCGACGCCCAGAACAGTACGGGCCGTACGACGACCCGTGGAGGCGAGCCGTGCCGGCGCCTCAGCAGCCCGCGACACCCGATGTGGACGGTCGCCCAGACCCAGCCGACGATTCCGACCAGCGCGGACGCCATGTGCCGGGCGCTCCACCGGGGTTCCGGGCAGGGTGCCCGGTTCTTTAGGGCCGGGGTGAATGCCCGCCCCCGCGTAGCGAGGCAGAGGCAGCCGTTACGCCCCCTGGGAGTAACGGCGTTCACCATCCGCGACGGCGCGGCGAACAAGCGATACAAGCCACGAGTTCAGGGAGCGGTCGTCAGCCTCGGCGGCGGTCTTGGCCTGCTCATGCAGATCAGAGAGGAGAGAGAGCGCGGAGAGCGCGAGCGCGCATCCTCACCCACACCTGCGGAGCCGTGCCGTGCTGAACCCCACCGACGAGCAGCAGCCGCAGCCGACGCCCTGTTCGGACGGCGCCAGGCGGGCCGGTCAGTAGCCGCCGCTCTGTGACGGCGAGGTCTTGGTGATCGCCTTGCCGTCGGTGCCCAGCACGTACCACTTGGCGCCGAAGGCGTCGAGCCCCTGCCCGTTGGTCTGCCCGGCCTTGGTGTCGTCGGCGAACGTGTAGAGCGGGTGCCCCTTGTACGTGACCTGCTTCGAGCCGTCGCTGCGCGTGATGGTCGACAGCAGCTTGCTGTTGACGCCGCCCCCGGCGGTCGGCTTCCCCTGCGCCTTCAGCGGTGGCCAGGCCTTGGCGCAGTCTCCGTTGCAGGTGGACTTGTTGGTCTTGTCGGACTGGAAGAGGTAGAGGGTGTGCCCCTTGCTGTTGACCAGGATCTTGCCGAGGGGACCGGACTTGGTGGTCACCGTCGCGGAGGACGAGGCGCTCACCGCCGATCGCGCTGCCTGGACGCTGCCTGCCGAACCGTGGCTGCTGCCATCGGCGTACGCCACGGTGGCCGCGGACAGGAAGAGTGCCGTTCCGGTGGCTGCGATGAATGCTCGGGTGTGGTACTTCACGAGAAGTCCTCCGGCTGCTATCGCCTCGGAGTGTCTTGCGGCCGTTGCGCTTCGGCGCGCGTCGCGTACCTTCCATTACACGCCAAAGTCGACAACCCGGCCACACGGCCGTCCCGTCACCACCGCAGGCCTGCGGTGCGCGTGCCGCAGGCTGTCTCTAACTTGATCTTGCACTTGTGTGGCGTGGTAATGGATTGGTCCGTCGCTCCCTCCATTACCGTCGTCGTAGCCGCGCAATGGGGTTGTCGGCCTTCGAAGTTGGGCCAGTCCGCCGCAGCCGATGGACCCGGCTAGGCCACTCGTCGGCCTCAGCTCAGCTCGCCGGCCAATAGTGGAGAGAGAACCGCCGCGCATGGCGGGCACTCCGACAGCGAAGCTGCGGAGCGGGCTGTTGGCGCGCTGAACTCAGGGGTGAGTGGAGACCAGGCGTCTTTGGTGGACAAGCCGCGGAATCTGTCGCGGACCTCGCTGGGGGCGCTGATCATCAGAGCGCGGATCTGGTTGATGGCCTGGGTACGGGCCTTGACTGCGGAGTTGCGAGCCACGCGCAGGACCCGGATGCTTTCCACGACGCCGTCGCGGGTCTTCGGGGTGCCGTCGGCACGGCCCGACAGAACAGCGGTGGCGGCCGCGTAGGCGTCGACGGGGTCGGACTTGCCATTGGCACGGCGGGCCTTGCGGTCGGGACGGTCAACCTCGATGACCGTGAGTCCGTTGCCGCGCAAGAAGCGGGAGAGCTCGGCACCGTAGGAACCGGTCCCCTCCATCCCGACAGTGATGATCTCGCCGTGGGAGGCGAACCATTCCAGCAGTCGCCAGTAGCCGTCCGGGGTCGTCTCGAATGATTCCGTGGCCAGATGGCGGCCCACTGTGTCGATGACAGCGGCCTGGTGAAAGTCCTCGCCAGGACAACTCGACAGCGTCGGTGGATTTTTGGGTCAGGCCCGAAGCGATCACCCAGCCATCATCACTGTGGATTTTGGTGGTCAGTCCGCCCCGGGATCGGCCGAGGGCGTGATCGTCCGGTTCGTCCGGCCGGTGGATCCCCCTTTTCGGCCGGTGGCGGCGGCGTGCTGGTGAGCACGCACGATGGTGGAGTCGATCTGCACGAGCCAGTCGATGTCGCCGGCCGCGTCCGCTCGAGCATGGATCTGCTGGAGAGCCCGGGTGAACACCCCGTCCAGGGCGTAACGACGGAAGCGGGTGCAGACCGTCTTCCACGGTCCGTAGCGTTCCGGCAGGTCACGCCAGGAGATCCCCGTCCGGATCTTGTAGACCATCCCGTTGACGACCTGCCGATCCTCCACGCGGGGACGACCTGTCGCGGCCCGCGGTATGAGCGGAGCGAGTAACTCCCACTCTAGATCGGTGAGTTCATGACGACGTATCACCCCACCATGATCCACCAACCGGCGATCTTTGAAGACGGACCCTAGTAGATCGACAGGTCAGAACATTGCCCAACCAGTGATCCATGCCAGCTTCGTCACGCTTTCGCCGCGATTGAGCGGAAGCAGGGGGCGGGAACCGTCTCTGCATCCCCTTTGCGGCCGCCTGGGCCGCCGTGGCCGTAGCCGCGTTCGTGGGCGAGCCTGGCCAGCGTGGCGCCGGCATCCAGCCGACTTCCTGCTCGCCTTCTTTCTCACCTCCGTAACAGCAGCCGCGTTCTGCGACGACGACACGCCGTGGACGCATTGGTAACCCTTCAGCAACGCCTGTTTCATCCAAGGCCCACGTCGCCGGAACGGGGGCTGTGAATGCTCAGAGAAGACGACTTAAGGCCACTGCCCAGACCGCTTGGAGACATGTCGGATTGCAGCGCAGGCGAGTCAAGGCCGCGCAAGTGCTCGGCTTTCGATCCATTTCCTCAGGGAGAGAAACGATGAGTGAGCGTCCCCGAGTAACCGCGGATGAGTTGACGCAGGCAGCACTTACCGGCGCCATGAGAGCTTTGGACGAACAAAATTCGGACCCCAGTGGAGCGATGAGCGAGCGTTCCCGAGTAACCGTGGATGAGTTGACGCAGGCAGCACTGGCCGGCGCGATAAGGGCTTTGGACGAACGAAATTCGGACCCCAATAGATCGTCTTCTTTCCCTGACCTTGGGCTCACCACAGTCGGCATCGCATTCCACTTTTGAGTGACCCTTGGCTTGAATCGCAAAGCAAGGGAAGCGCCCCGCCCCCTACTGGCAAAGGATAAACATGCCTTCCGAGGAGCACGCTGCGGAAGATCGCAGCAGGGACCAGGACCTGTACTGCCCCAGCGCCCAGCCGGACATGTCCGGGGCTGTGGTGTTCGGCGTGGTGGCCGGAACAGCCAATGAGCCGCATGTGCGCTATCTGGACCAAATGGTCCCCGTAACCCCAGAGATAACGGATCTGGCCCAGCCAGTCGAGCCCGCTGAGGTGTTCCGTATCGGCGCCCCTTGCGCAGGGAGCCTGTGTCGTCACTTCGACGGTGCCCAATGCAGCTTGGCCCAGAGGATCACACGCAGTCTGCCGCCAAGTACAGGTAGCCTGCCAGCTTGTCGACTGCGACCTCGCTGTCGCTGGTGGCAAGAGCAGGGCGAAGATGCCTGTCACCGCTGTCCGCTAATTGTGACCCTTCAACAGCATCCATCTCCTGACGTCGTCGAGGTTGCGAGACCACCCGACGACTCTCCGTCCTGAGCTGCACTACGCGGACCTGGCGCCGGCGCAGTATGAGAAGCCCGTAGGCCTGCTCGACCTTTCATCGCTGGGGTTGCGGCAGGAACCCCCGGTGCCCAGGGTCGCGTTCGACGAATGCGACGTCGATGCCCAGGCCGACGCTGTGTTCGCTGACTTGGTTCTTGAAGCACTCGTAGACCAGGGCCGGACGGTGTTGCCAGCGTGCTCGGAAACCTGGTCCAGCAGGACGATGCCCGCGGTGCTGTCGTGAATGTTCGCAGCGAGGACGACGACCGCGATGATCAGGCAGAGGACGTCCAGGTCAGGCCACGCTTGCGGCCCGGCACCTGCTTGGCCAGATCGAGGCCGGTCATGGAGGCGGGGACTCTGGCGGCCGGGTGGACGCTCTGGGTGTCCGGCGCTACCAGGGTCGGCCTTCCTCATCGGCGGCCGCGTATGCGGACTTGGCCGCTCAGGAGTTCATGGTTGGCTTCGTCCCCCCTCCTGAAGGGAGGGGGACTACTCCGGCTCGCACCGGAGGATTCCCGGTGCGGTCTTGCACTGGCTCCACAGGCTGTCACCGCCAGTCCGGCGGCCAGCAGGTTTTCGCGGCGTTCACGTCCCGGTCGTGGACCCTGCCGCAACCACCTGTCCAGGTAACGACGTTGAGTGGGAAGTGACCAGGCCGAATGAGACGGCGCTGGGACGAAGAGCGCGTCCTGTTGCGGAGGAACTACCTGCTCAACCAGACAGGTCAAGCGGCGCTGGGACTCATCGGCCCACACCTTCGCGGTATCGCGGTAGAGCCTCGACCGGACGCGATCGTCCTCCACTTCGCCATCACCGCACGCACTGCTGAGGTGGAAGAAGACCTCGACGACATTATCTTCGAGCTCGAGGTGTTCCTCGGCGGCGGACCCGAACACGTTCGGCGATCACAGCTGAGGTCCATGTTGGTGGGACAGACGCTACGTGGCTCGGGCGCCAGCACGCTCTGCTCTACGTCGCGAGCCGGAAGCCGGGTGACCGAGGCCCAGGGGTTCTGACGATTCCTCGTCCAGGGCCAATGGCGCCTTGAGCGACATGATCCTTTGGCACTTGGGCAGGCTGGCGGTACTTCGTCCGTGCTCGGAGCCGAGCACAGCTTTGCCGCGGAGACTGTCGGTGCTGATCATGGACTCGGACGCGCTGCTGGTAGAGCGACAGCTGCGAGCCGACCAGCTGGAATGCCCGCTGTGTTCCTCGGTCCTGGCACCGTGGAGGCATGGGCGGCCCCGGGAGATCCCGGGTGACCTGGGGACTCGTCTATTTCTGCGGCCGCGCCGTACGCGCTGCTCGGGCTGCAAGGTGACGCACGTGCTGCTGGCGGAGGTTCTCTGGCCGCGGCGGGCGGATGTGGCCGTGGTGATCGGGCCGGGCTGGAGATAGCCGCTCTGGGCATGGGGAACCGCCAGGTCGCTGCCCACTTGGGCTTGGCCGAGGGCACGGCCCGTGGCTGGTTGCGGGCGTTCGCCGGGCGGGCGGAGGCCGTGCGCCGACATTTCACCGTCGCTTTGGTCGCGCTCGCGGACGACCCGGTGATGCCGGATGCGGGGCCGCCGGCGTTCGCCGACGCGGTCTCGGTGGTCGCGGCCGCCCATCGGGCGGCCGCGACGAAGTGGCCGCACATGCTCACGGTGTCGCGGTGGGAGTTCGCCGGGCGGGCGATAGGCGGCAGGGTCCTGACCTCGCCTTCTATCGCTATTCGATCAACACGGGCCGCCCCTAGGCGGGATCGGAGGGTGCCGGAAGTCTTGATCGCGTCCGCCGGGATGCGGCGGGCTCTGTTCGAGACGCGAGGTGGGTTGCCTATGTCACCGACTGAGGATGAGGACCGTCGTCGGGCGGAGCGGGCCCGGCAGGTGGGCCTGTTTCGCTACGGCCTGATCCAGGACCTGATGACACGAAGCTCACGACACGCCAGCGTGGGAAGCTCGCCCGCGAACTGGCCGCGAAAGAGCACACCGACCCGTTCGGTCGGCAGGTCAAAGTGACCCGCGGCACTTTGGACCGCTGGGCCCGCCACTACCGAGCCGGCGGATTCCCCGCGTTGGTGCCAGCCCCGCGGCAGGTCACCCCGCGGACCCCGGTGGAGGTCCTGGACCTGGCGGCCGCGCTGAAGAAGGAGAACCCCGCCCGCACCGCGGCCCAGATCCAGCGGATTGCGGACGACTCAGGGCTGGTCGCCGACCGACCGGACGCTGCAGCGGCACTTCGCTGACGCTGGCCTGACCGGCGCCGGCGGCGAGAAGAACGTGTTCGGCCGGTTCGAGGCCACCCCGGGCAACGAGCTGTGGACCGGCGATGCCCTCCACGGACCGAAGATCGGCGGGCGCAAGACGTACTTGTTCGCGTTCATCGACGACCACAGCCGGGCGATCGTGGGCCACCGGTTCGGGTTCGCCGAGGACACCGTCCGCCTGGCCGCCGCCCTGCGGCCGGCGCTGTCTGCCCGCGGAGTCCCGGAGTCGATCTACGTCGACAACAGGTCGGCTTTCGTGGACACGTGGCTGCTTCGGGCATGCGCGTCCCTGGCCGTCCGCCTCACGCACTCCAAGCCCGGACGGCCGTAGGGCAGGGGGAAGATCGAACGGTTCTTCCGCACCGTCCGTCACCAGTTCCTGGTTGAACTCGATGACGAACGTGTCGGTCAGATTGACCATCTCGCCGAGCTGAACAGGCTTTTCACCGCGTGGGTGGAGACGGTCTATCACCGCCCGGTGCACTCGGAGACGGGGCAGCCTCCGCTCGAACGGTGGCTGGGTTCGATTCCCCGGCCGCTGCCGCTGCCCAGCCCTGCTGATCTTCGGGAGGCGTTTCTGTGGTCGGAGTTCCGGACCGTGACGAAGACCGCGACGGTCAGCCTGCACGGCAACAGCTACGAGGTCGACCCGATGCTGGCCGGGATGAAGGTCGAGCTGGTCTTCGACCCGTTCGACCTGTCAGAGATCGAGGTGAGGGCCTCGGGCAAGAGCGCGGGCAAAGCCGTTCCGCACCGGGTGGGGCGTCACACGCATCCGAAGGCGAGGCCGGAGACACCGCCGGAGTCGGCCCCGCCAACTGGAATCGACTGCCTGAAGATCCTCGACGAGAAGCACAGGGCGAACACCGCGAAGGGCATCAACTACTCGTCTCTGATGGACGACGGGCGGGGAGCTCGATGATCGACCGCATTCAGGGGTACTTCGGTTTCACCCGTGTCCCGTTCGGCCGCAACCTGGCCCCGTCCATGCCCCACCAGCACCATTCCCACCGGGAAGCCGCCGCCCGCATCGCCTGGTGCATCAACGACCGGGCGATCTGCTTGGTCACCGGCGAGGTCGGATCCGGCAAAACGGTCGCCCTCAAAGGTGCCGTCGCGTCGCTCGACCCGGCCCGGTTCACGGTGATCTACCAGCCCAACCCCGAGGTCGGCATGCGCGGCCTCTATGACCGGATCGTCACCAGCCTGGGCGGGACTCCCAAGTTCCACCTGGCCGCTCTCGCCACCCAGGCGTCCGCCGCGCTGGCCGCGGAGGTCGACGAACGGGGCACGCCGGCCGTCGTGATCGATGAATCGCACCTGCTCGACCACCAAGAGCTGGACGCGATCCGCATGCTCACCAACTACGACATGGACTCCACGACGCCGTTCGCGGTGTCGCTGATCGGCCAGCCCACCCTGCGCAAACGGATGAAGCACGGCGTCCTGGCGGCCCTGGACCAGCTACCAGATGCCCACGATGACGAAGGAGGAGACCGCCAGCTACATCAAGCGCCATCTCACGATCGCAGGACGAGAGGACACTCTGTTCTCCGACGATGCGGTCGAGCTCATCCACCTCACCAGCCGCGGCCTGCCCCGCTCGGTCAACAACATCGCCTGGCAGTCCCTCATCGCCGCTTTCACCGAGGAGAAGGGCATCCTCGACGAGTCCTCCACCCGGACCGCTATCACCGAGACCCACGCGACAGAGTGAGCACGAAGCCGACACCGTGTTCACGAGGACCCCGGCGGCCTGACGGCCGCCGGGGTCATTTCATCCCTACCCGTCGACAATCAGCACGTCGCCTTCATGCTCATCTTCAGCGTCGCTCAACAGGCGAACGCGACCCCTGTGCGTGATCAAAGGCTTCGAGAACCTTGATCATCAGGGGTCGCGTCTCTCGTTTGCCAAACCGGGCGAACCGACCACGGCGGCGCGTACGCAGGCGATCAGCTCATCTCGCCGACTGAGAACGCATCAGCCCTGGTCCACCTAGGTGTAGAACGAGATGCCGAAGGGAAGCGAAAAGCCCCACCTACTCGCGGCGCCATTAGCCGGCGGGACAGGCTGATGATCGATCTGCTGCACGTACGACCTAGTGCGTTCAGGAATTCCGGCGGTATTCATCCACTGCAGCTGCGCGGAGCAACCGGTGCAGTTATTCCAGAATGCGTCGAAGAGACCCCTCGTGTCGTCCGCGGCCTCCAGCGGAACGCCTTGGCGCTGCGCCTCGTTCCTCACGTGATCGGCGAAGTGGTTCGGGTCACTGAGGTCCTGCAGGATTTTTGCGAGCGCATCCGCAAAACCTTTGTTCACGAGGTCGACGACGGCCTGATACTGGTCGAAGTCAGCTCTTGTTGCTGGTGCTTCTGCGTGTGCGGTAGCCATCTCGGGTTTCCCTTCTGTGTCAACTCCCGGACCATGCGCTGTTCTCTCAGATAGTCGCAGGGGGCGGTGTTGCCTTGTGGAGCAAAGCCTTGGATCCACGAACCTCCTACCAGGATGAATATCTTCAAGGCTTCTACCCGTGAGCATCCACTGTCCTTGTTCCAACGACGTGGCCGAATGGTGTAACGAGCGTTGAGCAATCGTTGCCTGTACATCAACGACACGTCGTCACAGCAGGAAGTGGCGGCTAATGAGGGTGCCAAAATGAGTGGGGCCAGGTTGGCGTGGGCTTCGGAGACGACGAGCTGGACGTCAGACAAGTCCCGGGCGATCAGAGAGCACAGGAACGCCGAGCCGGTGCCGTCCTCGCTGGGGGCGCCGTCCAGGCCGAGGACCTCGGTGCCCGCCGGCGTTGACGCCGACCCAATCAACGCGTGGAGTTAGATCAGGCCCCCCGCAGGCCCCTCCTAGGTCAGTGCGTCTACCCAGACGAACGCATCGGCCCGGCACCCAGAGGTCGGTTGCGGAACGCCGCGAGTTGCTCGTCCAGGTGCCAAGTCATCGCCGAGACTTGGGACTTCGACAGCTGGGTCACTTCGAGGGACTCGGCGAGTCGACCCCATGGATAGATACGCCCAGCAGATGGGCGGTGGCGACCACGCTGATGAGAGCCTGCTCGGCCCCTCGGCGGCGCTCCAGCAGCCAGTGAGGGAAGTAGCTGCCGCTACGGAGCTTGGGGAGATGGCGAGTACGACGGTGCCGGCCCGGTGTCCCACTCGCGTGAGCGGTAGCCGATGCGGTGGTTGGCCGTCTTGTCCCTGACGTGCCCGTATCCGGCGCTGCAGAGGGCGTTGGCCTCAGCACACCTGAGTGCGTCGGTGAACGTCTTCACCATCGCGTGCGCCAGATCGGGACTTCGGCGGCGACGTTGCCGTCCGCGAGGCCGTGTAGGGGCAAATTGTCTGGTGCGGTCATCGTGCCGATTTCCACGAGCATGGGGGGCACTCGAAGACCAGCCAGTGGCCGTTCTTGTATCCGGACGCCCTCTCCGACGGGGGGCGAACTCCTGGATCGGGTGGGAACCACTGCACCCCACTCCCGGGATGCAGTCAAGGCTGCCACGCCGCTACCTGCGTCGATGCGTGGGCCAGAGGGATGCGCTCGGAACATGTCGAATGCGTAGTGGTGAATGTGTCTGGGAACGAGGCATCGAGCGAGGTATCGCTCGTAGGCTGCGTAGTGTTGGTGATCCTTGTCGCGCTGGCAACGTTGTCTTCGGCGAGATGTCCACGACGATGCGGTGAGAGGCCTTCCGCAACGGATCGATCGTGGTGGCCGCCAACGGGTTTGGACGGCGGCAGGTACTGGTGTCCTGGTCGCTGCCTCAGGCAGTCAGAGCGGCACGCTCGGGCTTTAACGTTTAGGGGCAACGCCGGTGCGTTACGGCTCTGGGTCAGGTGGTCGGGGTCGTTTGATGCGGATGGCTTGGGTGCCGGTGTGGGTGGGTTGGGGCCAGGTTTGGTGCTCAGGCCGCTTGAGCCAGTAGTTGGACATCTCGCGCTTGGCGACGCGGGACACACCTGATGAGACGCTGTTTGTCGCGATCATCTACGTCCTGGTAGCGGTTGCGCCTGGCAGTCTTTGCCGCCGTGCTTCGAGCATTCCAAGCCCGAGCGACTCCACACCGACAAGGCCGATGTGCTGGCTGTGGAGCCATTTCCTCAGGTCGGGCAGGTCGTAGGCTCCGCATCGCGCGCAAGGGAATCGACTCAAGCGAATGCCTGGGCCGCCGGCGGTGGGCCATCGAGCGCACGACCTCCTGGCTCACCGGATACCGCCGCCTGTCCCTCGCTACGAGCACCATGCCCGCAACTATCTGGCCCTCCTTGATCTCGGCGCCGCCATCTGCTGCTACAAGCGCTTCCTCAAGCTGACCATGCAGGACACGATGTTAGAGTCCAACCAGTTTTCTCCATGTCTTGTTTCCTACGATACCGTCCGAGATGATCCCTTTCTTTTGCTGGAACCATTTCACGGCCGCTTCAGTCTTCGGGCCGAATGCCCCATCGACACTGAGGGCCGGCGTCCATCCCAGGTCATTTAGGCACCGCTGAATGTTCTTGATTCCTTCCGCTTTCGGAGATCCCTGCCTAGCGAACGGCTGGTCAGCTGCCTCACGCTCGGCCCGAGTGGGGAATTTCGTCAGCCATTCACTGAGGTCGTCTGGCAAGCTTCCTGAATAATGCTCCTGTCCCGGACGCCAGCCCTCTATTTTTTGGATTGTCTCAGCAAATTTCGTGACCTGCCCGTCCATCAACTCTTCGACCGTCGTGGTCGTGCTCACCCCAAGGCTCGTGGCAATATTCTGCGCATAGACCTCAGGGTCGTTCGGCCCGTGCCCACTGGGGGCGTAGACTCTCATCATCTCTAGGATCGTCTTCGAACTGCGCTTCAGCAGGAAGCTTCGGATGGCCTGAAATCCTTCGGCCTCGGTGGGAAAGATGGCGAAAATATTGTTGCACTTCCCTCTATACGCTCCGTAGCTCTCCGCTTCTCCCGATCGCACGATGTTGCCAGGGTTCTTGTCGTTCCAGGAGATGCTGCCCTCGGTTCTTATCGCGTCCTCATAAAAGACGTGATCAATCCCAAGTATGCTGACTACGTCGCCAGGTTCCACGTCTTCTCGGATGTCACGCATGGAATTCTCCTTCTAGAGTGGGGAGGTCGAGCTCTATTTCATTTTCTGAGGCCCGACTCGCATCCGTTTCTGTTGCCCTGGCTGATACTTTCTTTCCGGTGGCATCACCTTCTCTTTCCGATTTCGATCCCAGTCGTTCGCCATTCCTTTCAGACGACGCCACAAGGCGCGAACGTGATGCCTCCCGTGGCGATATCAAGCCGTGCCGCAGACTCCTCCATAGGAGGGAGACCCTCAGCCTTCTGCTGTGAGCATCCGCTATCGCTGTTCGGGTGACGTGGGCCAGACGGTGCAATAGCGTTGCTCAGGCGTTTCCCGAGCATCAGCAACCCGTCGTCGCGATGGTGTCCCGCTGCGTCGTGTAGTCAGTGAGCGTTTTCAGCGTTGCCTGTCCAGGGTGAGGACAGGCCTTGGAGGACGGTCATGCGGTTGGGGCTGATGTGAGCCCTGCGGAAGATCTGCCAGGACTTCAGCCGTGCCATGCCGCGTTCGACGGGGGCTCGAACCTGGGCCAGTGCGCGGTTGACGGTGCGCTGTTGGGGGGGGGTGCCCCTATGGGTTTCGTCAAGCTGATGTGGCGGGCTGTGGGTCGTAGAAGGTGCCGTCGCGGAGCATCGCGAAGAGCACGTCGGCTCGTCGTCTGGCGAGGCAGAGGAGGGCCTGGGTGTGGTGCTTTCCCTGGCTGATCTTCTTGTCGTAGTAGGTCCGGGAGGCAGGGTCGGCCAGAGCCGCGAACGCGGACAGGAAGAAGGCCCGTTTGAGCTGCTTGTTTCCGCGTCGGGAGGGTTGTTCGCCGCGGATCGAGGAGCCCGAGCTGCGGGTTGTTGGGGCGAGGCCGGCGTAGGCGGCGAGGTGGGCGGCGGTCGGGAACGAACTGCCGTCGCCGACGTCGATGAGGATGCGGGCTCCGGTCCTGACGCCGATCCCCGGCATGGACGTCAGGACCTTCGAAAGAGGGTGGTTCTCCAGCAGTTCCTCGATCCGAGTGGCCAAGAGTTTCCGCTGGTCAAGCACCGCTCGGAGCGAGTTGGCGAGGCTGGGGACGATCAGAGCGGCCGCGTCGGTGCCTGGGACGACAACGGTCTGTTCGTCCAGTGCGGTGAAGATGTCGTCGACGAGTCGCTCGGCCATCCGCGGTGCCTTCGGACGTATCAGCGTCACGAGCCGGCGCCGTCCGGCTTTGCGGATCTGGGCCGGGGAGCCGAATTGGTCGAGGAGTTCGAGCACGGCCGGGTGTTGGACGCGCGGGCCCAGTACCCGTTCCAGCGACGGGTGGATCTGCGTCAGCAGGCCCCGCATGCGGTTGCTGATGCGGGTTGCTTCGCCGGCCAGGTCGTCGTCGAAGCCGACGATCATCTCCAGCTCGGCGATGGTCTCTTCCTCGAGGGCGACCGAGCGGAGTGTGTGAGGCATGACGCGGGCCGCGTCGGCGATGACGAACGCATCCCGGGCATCGGTCTTGGCCTCGCCGGGATAGAGGTCGGCGATCCGCCGCATCGTCAGCCCGGGCAGATAGGCGACTTCGCAGCCCATGTCCCGGGCCACTGCCAGCGGCAGAGCCCCGATCGAGGCCGGCTGGTCGACCACAACGAGCACGGTCCCGTGCTTGGCCTGCAGCTTGCCGAATACTTCGCGGAGCTTTGGCTCGCTGTTGGGCAGCCGCTTGTCGAAAGCCTTCTTTCCGGCTGGGGTGACGGCGGTGGCGTGGTGTTCGCCTTTGCCGACGTCCAGGCCGAGGAAAGCGCCGATGTCACTGACGTCGATCACGTGCGTCCTTCGGTCGTCCTCGCCCGGCCGTCCCACGGCACCGATCGCCACATCCACATTACGAAGAGCCTCCCGACCTGCGAAGAAGCCGGTGGTCATGCCCCTAATCAGCGGTCTGTCGATGCCTTCGAAGCCGGTGACACCACCCCCCAAGACATGCGATCGACAGGGGGAGAAAGTCATGCCCACTCCGAAGGCCGGGCGCCCCATTGCGGGGCTACCAAAACGGTAATGGGGGGGGGGTGAGTTCGTCGCCGGGTGGCCGTTCGAGCCCGGTGGTCACCCAGGTGCCGCCACCCTGGCAGGCGCGGTCGGCCAGGACCGGGACGCCCTGCCGCTCGCAGATCCGGATGATCCGGTGGCAGCGGGCCGAGGTCAGGTCATGGGTACGGCCCGGCAGCGCGGGCGAGATCCACAAGCACCTTGCCGGTGGGGTCGGTGACGACCTGGACATTCACCCCGCGGCGGCGGCGTTTGGCCGAGTAGTCGCCGCGGCCGTCGCCGGTCCGGTCACACTCGGCAAGGGTCCCGTCCAGCAGGACGAAGTCCGGGTCGCTCTCACGCAGGACCGTCAGCAATCCCGGAGCACGACCGGCGAGCAGACCGACGACGCCCACACTTATCTAGCGTTATTTCACGTTTGAGCAGGTCAGGCTAGCGCCATGGTTCAGGCACGTGAGGCATGTTTTCGTCCGACCGGGGCCTGCGTGGCGCACGGGCCCCGGCCGGACGTCTTCGCGGTCCTGGTGCGGGCTACGAAGTGAGCTGCTCCAGGAGCCAGGCGATGATGGCCCGGATGGTGCCGGAGACGGCACCGCTCAGCGCGGCATCGGTCAGGTTCAGGCGCTTGCGGGACATGCGACCTCCACGGGATTGTGCTGGGCGGGTGGGCAGCCGGCCGGCTCGTTGTCCACGCTGGGGCCCTCGCGGAGATCGACTCTGAGTTGCGACGAACCATCCCCTGATGAGGACAATGGTGCTGTTCAGGGGCATATCGAATGCCTAGCCGGGGGAGGTGGTTCGATGAGTGGCGACACGGGAGGCGGCCCGACGGGTCAGAGGCGGCCGCGGATGCTGGGGCGGGCACGGGTGGGATGGCCGCGGGCGCTGCGGGAGCTGAAGGACCTGCTGTACGAGGTGTATCTGGCGGCAGGCGCCCCGAGCCTGGATGGCATCGCCGCGGACATCGGCAGTGCCGATGCCGAAGACCCCGCGATCGCTGGGGCGCCGAGCCGGGATTCCGTTCGTCGCATCATCAGCGATCCGGTGCAGCCGCCCAGCCAGGCCGATGTGGTTTCCGTTGCTGTGGTGCTGGCCCGCGGGGCTGCGTGGGATGCCTCGGATCTGGCCGGGCGGGTACGTGCCCTGTGGGTCCAGGCCCGGATGGCGCAGGGCGTCGGACGGCCGCTCAGCGAGTTCGACGACAAAAACGTCCTGGCTGACCTGGAAGTCCACCCGGCTCTGGACACCGGTAACGCCTGTGACTTGTTCGGGGCCCTGCCCGCCTACGTAAAGCGCGCGCACGATGAACGTCTGGCGGCGGTGGTTGATGCTGCAGAGACCGGACGTAGTGGGATCGCGGTCCTGGTCGGCGGTTCCTCCACAGGCAAAACTCGAGCCCTGTGGGAGGCGGTCCGGGGGCTACCTGCCTCCTGGCGGTTGTGGCACCCCCTAAGCTCCGCCCGCCCAGGTGCGGTGCTGGGTGACCTTGCGGAGATTTCCCCGCGCACCGTGGTGTGGTTGAACGAGGCACAGCTCTACCTCGGCCCGGACCCGCTCGGCGAGCAGGCTGCGGCCGGTCTACGCGGCCTGCTGCACGACCCGTCGCGCGCCCCGGTGCTGGTGCTGGCCACCCTGTGGCCCGAGCACTGGAACGTCCTTACCACCCGAACCGACCTGGACCGGCACGCTCACGCCCGGGAACTGCTGCACGGGCACAAGATCGACGTGCCGGACGCTTTCACTCCCAAAGACCTGGCCGGCCTCGCCGACATCGCCGGTGATGATGCACGGCTTACCGAGGCCGCCAAGCGTGCAGACAGTGCCCAAGTCACCCAGTACCTGGCCGGGGTGCCCGTCCTGCTCGAGCGCTACGACGTAGCCCGGGGCGCCACCCGGGCCCTGATCGACGCTGCCATGGACGCCCGCCGTCTCGGTGCCGGCCCACACATCCCGCTGGACTGGCTGGCCGATGCCGCCCCCGGCTACCTCACCGACACCGACTACCACGCCCTCGGCGAGGACTGGCTCTCCCAGGCCCTCGAATACGTCACCACACCCTGCAACGGCATCCCCGGCATCCTCACCCCCGTCAAACGCTGCTGGCACCGGGCAGTCCGCCCAGAACACGCCTGGACCCCACTATCTGCTGGCCGACTACCTCGGCCAGCACGGCCGCCGCCACCGCAACGAGACCATCCCTCCCATCGACTTCTGGACCGCAGCCGCCCGCCACGCCCATCCCAGCGACCTCAACACCCTCGGCAACGCCGCCTGGACCCGCGGCCTCTACCAGGACGCCGCCCAGCTCCACAAACATGCCACCACCCACGGCAATCCCCACGCCCCAGCCACCCTCTTCGACCACTTCCACCGCCTACATCCCACCGATCCCCGCCCCGCCCGATGGGCCGCCGCGCACGCACCCCTCGACAACCTGGACGAAGTGTGTTCGCTGCTGCACCTGCTGAGGGAGGCGGGGGCACGGGAGCAGATGGACGCCCTGGCCACCCGGGCCGCCGCCCACGCCCCCCTCGACGACCCACGCGCGGTCGGCCGGCTGCTGTACGAGTTGGGGGAGGCGGGGGCACCGGAGCAGATGGACGCCTTGCTGGCCCGCGACCCCGCCGCCCACGCACCCCTCGACGACACGGGCTCGGTGGTCCGGTTGCTGGGGGCGTTGCGGGAGGCGGGGGCACGGGAACAGACGGACGCCCTGGCCACACGCGCCGCCGCCCATGTACCCCTCGACGACCCGAGCACGATTGCCTGGCTGCTGGGGGCGCTGCGGGAGGCGGGGGCACGGGAGCAGATGGACGCCTTGCTGGCCCGCGACCCCGCCGCCCACGCACCCCTCGACAACACGTACGACGTGGTCTGGCTTCTGGAGGCGTTGGAGGAGGCGGGGGCACGGGAGCAGATGGACGCCTTGCTGGCCCGCGACCCCGCCGCCCATGTACCCCTCGACGACACGTACCCGGTCGCCCGACTGCTGTACGGGCTGCGGATGGCGGGGGCACGGGAGCAGACGGACGCCTTGCTGGCCCGCGACCCCGCCGCCCATGTACCCCTCGACGACACGTACCCGGTCGCCCAACTGCTGTACGAGCTGGTGAAGGCGGGGTCACGAGAGCAGACGCGCGCCCTGCTCACGCGGGCCGCCGCCCACGCACCCCTCGACAACCCGAGCACGGTGGTCTGGCTGCTGGAGAGGTTGCGGAAGGCGGGGCTCCAACAGCGGGTGGACGCCCTGGCCACGCGGGCCGCCGCCCACACCCCCCTCGACGACCCGCGCGCGGCGGCCCAGTTGCTGAAGGCGTTGGGGGAGGCGGGGGCACGAGAGCAGATGGACGCCTTGCTGGCCCGCGATCCCGCCGCACACGCCCCCCTCGACACCCGGTACGTGGTGGACCGGCTGCTGGAGGCGCTGTGGGAGGCAGGGGCACAGGAACAGACGGACGCCTTGCTGGCCCGCGACCCCGCCGCCCACGCACCCCTCGACGACATGTACAACGTGGCCCGGCTGCTGGAGGCGCTGCGGGAGGCAGGGGCACAGGAGCAGACGGACACCCTGGCCGCGCGGGCCGCCGCCCATGTATCCCTCGACAACCCGCTCGCGGTGGCCCAGTTGCTGAAGGCGTTGCGGGAGGCAGGGGCACGGGAGCAGACGGACGCCTTGCTGGCCCGCGACCCTGCCGCCCACGTCCCCCTCGACCGCCCGCGCGTGGTCGCTCGGTTGCTGTACGAGCTGGAGGAGGCGGGGCTCCAGCAGCGGATGGACGCCCTGGCCACGCGGGCCGCCGCCCACGCCCCCCTCGACGACCCGCGCGCGGTGGCCCAGCTGGTGGAGGCGTTGCGGGAGGCAGGGGCACGGGAGCAGACGGACACCCTGACCTCACGGCTTCCCGCCGCCGGGCTCTTCGACCAATTCATCCAAGTTGAAGGCAACTTGGAGCAGTTCCGGTTCGGGCGTGAGCCCAATGGGAGTGCCGCCTCCCCATGGTCATGGGACGACCTGGAGTAATCCAGCCAGGACCCCAAGGCAGAACGTGCTGCCAGACATCACCAACATGCCTGAACACCCTCGGATAACCGTCAGGCACGCTGCTGAGCCTCTACATAGCTCACATGCCAGACACCCATTTCTTACCCCGAGATAACAATGACGTATGCGCGAGCGGTACCGACGGATATCCCGAAGCCGGCCACGATGAATGCGAGGGTGCCGTGGCGGCACAAGCACACCAGGCCGACCAGCGCACGCTGGTGCCACGGGAGCGTGCACCGCCCGTCACCCTCACAGGTGGCGACGAGCACCGTCGTGACCCATCCGACCACAGCGTGAGGCAGCTCAAGCGCGGCAGGACAGGAAACCAACGAGCCTCCTGTGCCACTGGGTTGAGACTTCGAACATCTCCCCCAACAGCACGGGGACCTCATGCGTTACAGTCCCCCGCCCCAACAGCACCGTCACCCGATCAGTTCCCACCCTGAAAAGGCTCACTACGCATGCGCTGCGGCGACTTCCGCAGCGAGCGCCGCCACCGGGATCTTGCAAATGTCTGAGTGCGCGCCGGAGAAGGGCTCTCCTTGTACGTTGTTGATAACGCTGGCGGCGTTAACCCGGTAGAAGGTTCCGGGAGCGAATTGGAAGTTCATGTTGCCGTTGGCTGGCATCACCAGGTCCTTCGATGGGTTCACTGCCTGGTATCCATCGGAGCCCATGCCATCCCAGCGCCCCGCCGTCTTGGCCTGCGCGTCTTCCTGGGCCAGGAAGGAAGCCTTCGGGTACCACACGCCTACTGCCCAGTCGAAGACGCTGAATGTAGCCACCAGAGGACCGTGTACCCGATCTGCGAAGGCGTTGAGGGCGCCAGCGCTGCCGAACGGATTGTCCTTCTTATGCGCGAACGACCAATGAGAGAAGGCACCTTGGAGGAGCAGCAGTGACGCAACCGGGCTGCTTGCAGGTGCGCTGATGCCGGACAAGGCGAAGGAAACCAGTCGGGCGCCGAAGCTATGGCCGATCAGGTGAACCCGCACAGAGGATGACCGGCTGTGCAGGGACTCAAGCAAAGGTCCCAGCCCGCTACGACCGATGTCGCCAGCGCGAGCCTTCATGATCGTGTACGAGAGGACTCGCACGGCGTCCTTCGCACCGTTGAGGGCGTGGCTGAACCAGTCACCGATGCCTTGCGTCGCGGAGCCCGGTGGTGCACTGCCAAATGCCTCGGCGGCAGCTTGGTATGCCGTCTTGGGGTCGGTCGTCAGTAGCAGAGCAGTCTCGCCCGAGTCCTCGAACTCGCCATTGAGCGATGGCGGTACGAGAGATGTCAGAAGCTGGTGGATCTGTCGCAGCCGCGCCTCTTTTTGCGTGTCAGGTTCATTCGAGCCGATGGCGTTTTCCCCCTGGTCGATGAGTTGGCCGATCTCTGTCACCGTCTGCTGCTGCGCCGGGTCGGCGAAGCCCGGCTGGAGGGACTTGGCGATCTCGGTCCCGGAGAGTGCTGCTGTACCGGCGTTGAGATCCACCACAGCGCCGTTTTCTGCCTGCGTCGCGGCATCTGCTGGCGGAGGGGTTGCCTGCGTGGGCGGGAACCACAGGGAAGGCCAGTAGATTCCAGCGAACCCCATCCTGCCGATGCCTGCCGCGCCGGTCGCACTGTCCCGGATCATCGGGAGCATCTTGTTGTACAGCGCGCGGGCGCTGTCCTTTGATGTCCCCCATCCGTGGCTGAACAGGAAGAGGTCGTCAACGCCCTCGGCGATCACCTGATCGAGGAAATCTCGCGCGACAGGTGCCGTCAGTCTGCCGTTCTCTTCGAATTCGAGGTCCCACACCGGCTCGTTCGTCGCCAGTCGTGTCATGGCCACTACCCTTTCGTCAGACATTCGCGAGCATGCGCATCAGGTCAACCAGGCCCGCCCCTTGTGCGTACCGTTCCCGGCCGAGGTCAGTAGCGCTGTCGGTGAGTAGGCGCTTGACCTGTCGGGGCCGGCCGATGAATTCCGGGCGGGCGGAGAGGAAGGCTGCGATGATGCCTGAGACGTGCGGCGCCGCCATCGACGTGCCGGACTGCTCGGCGTAGGTCAGCGAGCTGGCTGGGAAAGACGCATCGGTGCCTAGGTCCAGTCCGGCCGTGGCCCGGATCGTGCCGCTGGCGGCAGAAGCGATCCACTCGCCGGGCGCCACGACGTCCGGTTTCATTCGCCCATCGAGCGTTGGCCCCTTGCCCGATGTCCAGGTGACGCCGAAGGCGTGCGGCGCGTCCCGGTGCGTGGATCCGACCGCGATACAGTCTTCGGCATGCGCTGGTTCGGTGATCGAACCCATGACGGCGGAGGTGTTGGCAGAGTCTCCTGCGGTACGGGCACCGTAATTGCCGGCGGAGACGACCACTACCACGCCGGAGGCGACAAGCTGATTCACGGCCTGGCAGAGCGGTGACTGGCCTGCGGCGTACTGATCGGGTTTCCACTCGGAGCCGAGGCTCATGTTGACCCCGTGAACGCGCAGAACCCCAGGGTCTACGTTGACTTCGGTTCGCAAGTACGTTAGAGCGCGGATGACCGCGCTGGACGACGTGACCCACGTGCCCTGTTGGCTGAGCCGCATGACCTTGAGGCTTACCAACTGGCATGCGGGGGCCATCCCGGACAGTTTACCCACATGGGCCCGCTGAACATATCCCCCGTTCACTGGCTCCTTTGACTCCGCCACACGCGGCGTCAGGCCATCGGGCGTGCAACCAGAAATGATGCCGGCGACGTGTGTGCCATGCCCACTGCCGTCCACCAGGGGCTGCAGTTGAGATGGGGCGACAGGCTGCACCTGGTCTCCGGGGTTCACGAGGAAGCCGAAGTCGCGATGCAATTGGCTGGTCAGTCCTTGCAGCGGATCCTCCCCTCGGCCGGCGGAGGCCAGTTCCAGCTGGGAGAAGTGCGGGTGGCAGGCATCGATTCCGCTATCAATGACTGCCCAGACGATTCCGTGGCCTCGTGCGTCGTAGGAGTGCCAGGCAGCATTGGCCTTCACGGTGGGCGCGGAACGATCGATCTGCGGATGAAGTATGTAGTCCGGCCATACCCGGAAGATGGTCGGCGGTCGGTGGCTGTGCTCAGCAAGTTGCCGGTCTCTTGCCACCATGTCGCGCAGGACGGCGCGGGAAATTACGCACTGGTACAACTTCGGCGCGATGAGTGCGAGACCACTCGGAACGGGGGGTTGGACGGGGCTCGTCGACGTGACTTCTTCGGGCCACCACCCGCCAGCCTGCGTCGCGTACTGCTCCCACAGGCCGTAGAAAGCCTCGCGGACCGCCATCAGGCCCCCGGGATAGAGCACATTTAGCTCGATCAATATCGGGATCTGCTGCTGCGGGTCGATCGGGGTAGGTCCCTCGTCGGCGGCGCCGTCCGGCGGCAGGTTGAGGTGGCCCACGATGGGGGACCGGAACAGCTTCTGCGGCTCGTGCATCATGAGCGGGCCCTTTCCCTGAAGCCACGACGGAGTTGCAGTGGATTCCTCGACCTGGCGCTTTGTCAGTGGCAGCGGTCGGCAGACAACCCCGGACCGGTGAGCCGCTCTTGATAGCCAGTGCAGTCGGTGGTCTGCGTGCAGAATTCGACATAGACAGGAATTGAGACTGATCTACATGGAAAGCGCCATATTCACTAAGGTGTCAGCCAGCCGTGGACATCGCAAGTTGGCGAGAGTGCTTTGTCCGCGAACTGCTGCGCCGTCAGTTGTTCACGAGTCTCGATGGTGCAGCCAACGCCTTCGTCGTCGTTCAGCGGTGATGAGGGCAATCATCTCAATGCCCTGTTGTGGAATGGCATCGCCCGGCCGACGACTGCTGCCGTCTCGCCGTTCACGCGGCGTAGCCTCAACATCGGAAACAACCGGGAGAACTCCAACCCGCGCTCGCTATAAGGGAGATCACGGGGCCGGGTGGTCGCGGAGCCTTTCACACGGGACGAGGAGACCCCGCAAGCCGGGCAAGTCCGGGCCGAGGCACTCCCTGTGGCCGGGTGGACTCGGCGGCCACTGTTCTCACACTGTTTGACCTGTATGACGGACACTCCGTTGAGGTCCAGCACCAACGTCGTATGGTTGACCAAGCCCCTGGCTGCGCAGTGATTTTTCTGCACAGAGAGCAGAAATGATCACCCTGAACCGCGGTCGGCTGAACTCCCAGGCCGGCAACTGTCATGCATGTCAAGGACCATGACAGTCAGTCAGTGCACATACCGAGGCTCACCCACCCAAGTTTGGAGACCCCCCGTTAACAGGACGCCTCATCAGTTTGCAGCGCTCGGTGGAGTCCCTGTGCCTGATCCCGGGTCAGGGAGCGGGTGTCCTACGTCTGATAGCGTTTCGCGGGCCCGCGCGTCGACCAAGCGGGTTACAAGATGCTGCGAAGCGCCGAAAATGACAGCCCAGGCCACTATTTGCGGGCTGGAATCAGATCGCTCAGACCGGGAATGAACCCACCTCTGATGAGCAGCACTCCTATGAACGCCGTCAGAGCCCCGGTGGGGAATTTCAACAGGGCCGCCGACAGTGGCAGCATATAGGGACTACTCGTCCCCTGAATCCGACGCAAAGAAGCAATGACCGTGAGCGCTGCGCCAGCCAGCCCTGCCGCCTCGATGACGAGAACATCGACATGCTGAGCGTAGTGACTCGGGAGATACTTCGGCTTCCGCGCAATCTCTCCGGAAGGGCATGCGGCGATTCCCTTTCCCTCGGGGAGGAAACACATGTTTAGCGAATGGGGGCAGAACCAACCCCAGACCGCGAGTCCACTTGCGCCAAGGAGGACGAAGAAGGTGGCAATCCGCAGAATCACACTGAGGCTGCGAACCCTACTAAATTCGGCATCCAATGCATCGTATGAGGCGTCCAAGGCGACGACAAGGAGCCCGCGGTCCCCCGGCAGTGCCCCATCCACCACCATGCGGTCCGCGACCGCCTCCGCTCTCAGCCGAAGCGGGTCGCCTGGGCGAAGATGCTGTTTAACGTGGCTCAGTACGTCAGCGCTTCGGCTGATCAGGTCTTCTTCTGAGCACAACTTGAGCAGCATCACGTCGGTCGCGCGCGCATTGGCCCACGTCCTCTCCAGGGCTGCGGCTCCGGAGAAGAGGCGACGCTGCGCGGAGATCGCAGTTCCTGCCTCTTCCAGTTGCCGGGCGATCCCTTCCAACGTCCTTTCTCTCTGACATTGATCAGTTCGACTATCAACCGCCCGGCACCTTTCGCGATCTGCTTGCTGTTCCAGGTAGAGAATTCGTGCGGCGGCTCTCTCGCGCCAGACTGTTTTATGAACTCTGAACAGCCTCATGGGCAATTTGGGGAGCTGAACCACATTTTTTCGTCGATTCGTCTCGTATGCGTGATCACCCTTAGATTCGGCTGATATTAGAAAGCGTCCGAGCAAGAGCGAAGTGACCCACAAGAGAATGAAGATGAATGCGCCTCCTCTGGGCTTCTTCGGACTTTCTGTACCGTTGAAAGCGTTCCTGCTGGTCATCGCAACCTCCAGCAAGGGGTCCTCGTCCGAGCGCAGTACGGATAGCCGTCAGGTGCACGCAAGAGCAGGGTGCGTAACGAAGGTCAGTTCGGATCGGGCGGAGCCGTACGACGGCATCGAGGTTAGTGAGCTCTTTCAGCATGGCCACAGACGTTAGACCCGCCCGCAGGCCACGGACCTCCCTGAGAGAGTTGGCGACCGACGAACCGCGGCCAGATGAAGGCGCGGTGCCGGATGCGACACGCCCTTTGCCGAAACCCGTACAACCCTTGCCGACGGTGCCCTGAGGGTGAGGAACTGGCGAACTGGACAGGCGCGTTCTGGGTCGCTACACGCTATGAGTGACCTCGGGAGCGATCAGTGCGAGTGCCATCAACGCGGCCGAGACCTCCTGGATGACCTGTTCGGCTTCGCTGAAGACTGGTTGGAACGTGTCACCGCACTCGATGGTGAATCCGAACACCTTCGTAGCGGTCGGGTCGGTGAGGTGCCGGCTGTACGAGTAGTCGTCGCTCGCCCCCGAGGTGGGGTACAGCCCGTACGCGGCATCGACCCCGTAGTCGACACCACGTACTGCACTCACCGCGTCGTTCATCCCCTCCGCCAGTTTGACCCCGATCTGCAGGTCTCTCTCGGGAATGAACTCGCCGATGCCGTCGTCCGGCCGCCCGCGCACCGCATCAAGATTGGGGTTACGGAAGTTGTCGGTTGGGGTGACGGACTGGTTCTGGTCGGAGCCCCAGTTGTGCAGGATTGCCGGAAGCGCACTGTGGACGTCGACCATCCACTGGATTTGTGGATGGTTGTCGAGAGCCCAGACCACGTTGCGGGTTTCGGGCTCCGACGCTGCCGCAGGGCCTCGGTAGACTTGCAGATCGCACGGGTTGTCTGACGTATGGACATCTGCATTCGGGGCGAACTTCGTGGTGTGATCCCAAAGGAAATCGAAATTCCTGTTCAGGTCCACTCCCACGCATGAGGAACCGGTGAACCCGGCAGGTGCCGGTCGGCGGTTCTTCCGCCACGTTGGAGAGGTGGTCTGACTGAAGGCCCGGCCGTCTGGGTTGACGCAGGGGAAGAAGAACAGATTGAGGTTGTCCAGGACCTGCGTTACCTGGGCCGCGGTGAACGTCGATGCTCCGTAGCCGAGTCCAGTGGCCGAGTCGTGTGCCTCGGGTAGGTCTGCTGCCAACGAGATCAGCGCGTCGGGCGGCACCCACTCCCGGGCGTGCATCCCGCCCAGCAGCAGGATTCCGGGCACCTCGTCGGCCTGTCGTGTTCCCACCCGCAAGAGCCTCGTTGTTCGGCCCTCGTGAGTGTGGTGGGGCGGAGTGATGATCTCTGTCGTTCCGGGGTGGGCGTCGTGCAAGTTGGTGACCGCTGATTCGATCTCAGTCACGTTGAGATACATGATCACTCCTTCCTGCCCAGACCGTGGGGGACGGCGTCCCGGTCTGCGAAGCGGTCAGCGCTGCCGACCTCTTCCTTCCGGGTATGCCAGTTCTCGGTGACGTTCTCTACTTCGGTGATGTTCACCAGCGGTGCCGATCTAGACGCTCTGGCCTGCCCGAGTTGGTCCTGGCGGAAGTAGAGGTCCAGTTCGACGCCGGCCTGGGTACGGTGCGCGATGGCGCGGCAGCCGACATCAGGCTGTGTCTCGTGGAGGAACTTTCTGAGCGTTTCGGCGTTCTCGGCGACGACGTGGCAGCGGATAACCGCGGGTTCCTCGCTCATGGGTTCATCCCTTCGGCGAGTGCGACGGCCTGGGCGGCGTTCACCCTTCCGAAGCCGTAGTCGTCGTTGTGACCGGCCGCGTTGTACTGGACCTCCGGTCCTCCGATGTGGTCGGCAGACTTGTGCATCACCTCGCGCAGTTCATCGCGCGTGAGGTGGGGGTTCGTCGAAAGCACCAGTGCCGCGCACCCGGCCGCGCACGGAGCGGCGAAACTGGTGCCCGTGTTGGTTCCCCAACCGCCGCCTGACGTGGTGCTGACAACTTTGACGCCGGGGGCAATCAGTTCGACCTCCGGGCCGCGTGCCGCGTTGTCCTCCAGGTCTTGGTTGGTCGACCGCACCACGGCGATCACGTCCGCATGGGAGACCACTTCGTCCTTGGAGATGTCAACGTTGTGGCCATTGCTCGCCGCCCAGAAGATCGCCAGCCCCTTGCCCTGACGTCCATTCGTGGAGGCGAACTTGAGAGCAAGGTCCAAAATACTGGTCAGATCCCAGTCCGCGCTGTTCGGGCCCAGGCTGCTGACCAGGATGTCCGCTCCGTTCCCGGGGGCGATCCCGGGGACCTCCAGCGAGGGGTCGGTCGCGTATACCACGGCGCGGGCGAGGGTCGACTGGGTGCCGACCTGGTCCGGCAGACACGCCACTAGCATCAGGCTGCACTCGGGGGCCGCTCCCGAACCACCCGCCCCGTTGTTGTGCCGGGCCCCGACCATGCCGACGCAGAAGGTGCCATGACCGCTGTCTGGCATCCCGGAGGTGCCTTGGACGAAGACTGTCCCTCCCGCGCCATTGGCGAGGAAACCTGACAACGGATCCACTCCGGGGGCGAGGTCTGGGTGCCCTACGTCGAAGCCGTTGTCGATGACGGCGACTCGGATCCCGGCTCCGAAGGTACGGTCCCACGCCGACTCGATATGAACGTCGGCGTCCGGCGTACCGCCGTTTGTACCGACGTTCCTCCATTGCCATTGCTGCGCGTACCGGGCGCCGGCGGGCCTGAACCGGCCGGGGACATGCTCGATGAGCGAAGGCTCGGCGAAGACGAAGCGGTCGTTGCCATGAAGTTCGACGGAAGCGGCGAGGGCGTCCGGCCACGCGACGGCTTGCACCTCATACAGATTCTCCGCGAAGCGGAGTTTGTTGACGACGGTCAGACCAGCCGCCTCAAGCTCGAGTTCGGCCTCGTACTGCGAGAGCGTCGGCTGCAACTGGACAGTAAGCGCGTCGGTCGCAATACCGATTCTGCCGTTGGGTCGCCGGATGACCTTGCCAGCTCCTTCCGTCCCGGGGATCTCCTCGCGTGCGGTGAACGCTTCGCGGGTCCGCCGATTTGGCCTGACGAATATCCAGCTAGCTCGGGCGAAGACGTCGGCCGTCTCGTCGTCGACGCCAGCCTCGCGAACCTGCTCGCGGGCACTGCTCCCCAGTTCTGACTCCACCTCAGCGGCAGCTCTGCCGAGGCTGTCCTTGACGGCAACTACATCGTCGAGTTCTTCAGCCTCAACGAGATGGCCGCGCAGGTAATACTGGCGTGACATGGCACTCGCCTCTTTATGTCGAGTGAAAACCCTGGTCGGTGACGGTTTGGCCCGCAGCGAGGGAAGTGAACCTCATGCTGCAGGTCCGAGGGGCTCGGGGTTCGCCGGGCGGCCCCCAGTTCCTGAACTACGGCACTGGGGTGGGTCCGACCACCTATCGTGGTCCCGAGCCGTATACCGGCACCGAGCCCGAGGCCTCGGAAAGCTCGGTGCCATCCCGTAACAGATTTCCCATCTCGATGAATCAGCCTGTCGCTGGATGGGTAATCCCAGAACCTGTTAATGAGCCCATGACGAGTTCATCGCTCTCGCGCAGGGCGTCCGGGCAAATTCCTTGAGCGGTCGCAGCATCCCTGACCTGCGCAGTGAAGATCTGCGGTCCTTGAGCTGCCTGAGGGATTCGAGAATTGAATCCGACATCGCTTTTCCCATGATCTGCACGACGGTCTAATACGCGTCGCAGCCGGCATCCGCTTCATTTGCTCGTATTGCTACCGCCTGACTGGCGACCATCACTTTTCCTTTCTGAGGATGCTTGGTCCCATTCGCCATGCTTTCAGGCGATGTCGCAGAGAGTGCGGACACGATGCTTGGCTTGGCGATATCAAGCGGTGAGTCCACGGGCCCCTGCACAGGCGAGAGATCCTGAATTCCTCTACCCGTGAGCATCCCCCGCCTCTGTTCGGGCAACGTGGGGCGGATGGTGTAGTGGCGTGACTCAAGCGTTTCCGATGCATCGACTACACGTCGACGTCGCAGGAGGCAGCGACTGCTGCGGCTGCCGAAAAGGTGCCAGTGGCAGGCTGGCCCCGCCGTCAACTGCGCCAATGAGCGGACCGACCGGATGCGCTTGGCACATGCCGACGGCACAGTGGTGAACGTGTCTGGAATCGAAGCCTCGAATGAGGTATCGCTCGAACTCCTGGGTGTCTTCGAGCTCACTTGCTGCGGCAGCAGGGTGCCCCTACCTCTTGGGGCTCAGCGGCTGCTGGCTCTTTTGGGCCTGAGACCTGAGGGCGTCCACCGGAGCGTGGCAGCGGGGCAACTATGGCCTGACTACCCGTGCCACAGAGCCGCGGCCAACCTGCGCTCGGCACTGTGCCAAGGGCGGCGCCCCTGTTGTGTCACTCTGATCGACTGCATAGGCCAGCGCTTGCGGCTGTCGCCAGCGGTCCAGGTTGATGTGCTCCGGATTCGTGACTCGGCCCGACAGAGTGTCGACGTGCTGACACCGCTGCCCACAGACAGCGAGACGCTCATAGAGGCGTTCACCCGGGAACTTTTGCCGGGCTGGCCTGACGAGTGGATGCAATCGGACCGCGAACGCTGGGACCAAATGCGCCTGTACTCCCTGGAGGGCCTGGCCCAGCAGATGTTGACCGCCCAGCAGTACCTGCCCGCCCTCCAAGCTGCGTTGGCTGCAACCGCGATCGACCCGATCCGGGAGACCGCCCACCGCATCGTCATCGAAATTCATCTCGCCGAAGGCAATATCGCGAGCGCGGTGCGGTGTTACCACCAATACAAGGCCTACCTTCAGCGGGAACTCAAAGTCAGCCCGTCGCCGCAGATGGCCGATCTGTTGCAGGGATTACCATGCCTTCAACGTGACCAGCACAGTGCGCCGACGCAAGCGCCGATGCCTGCGCCTGACCGGTTGCGCGGACAGGCCAAAGCCTCACGTGCCCGAGAGGCGCCACAAAGATCCACCTCGCCTGCGACGGCAAGGGACGCCCGCTCGCGATCCTGCTGACACCCGGCCAACGCCACGACAGCATCTGCGCACGCCCCCTCCTCGAGCGCATCCGAGTCCCACGAACCGGCCTTGGCCCCGCTGCCGGCCCGATCAGGTCGTCGCCGATAAGGCCTACAGCTCCCGCGGCTTCCGCGCCTACCTCCGCCGGCGCGGCATCGCACACACCATCCCCGAGAAAGCGCGACCAGCAGCGACACCGTCACAACCGGGGCCGTCGCGGCGGTCGACCTCCGGCGTTCGACCGGCAGATCTACCGCCGCCGCAACATCGTCGAGCGCTGCTTCAACCGACTCAAAGGCTTCCGCGGCATCGCCACCAGGTATGACAAGACCTCCACCTCCTACGAAGCAGCGGTCAGTCTCGCGTCATTCCTGCTCTGGGCAAGATCCGTTTGAAGACGGGCCCTAGTCCCGCCGTTTCCGGCCTCGTGGGACGACCACGTCGACGCCCCGATGCACTGCTTGCCGACCGCGGCTACGACCACGACAAGTACCGTCGCCTGCTATGGCAGCGCGGCATCCGACCCGTGATCGCCGAACCAGGCCAACCCCACGGCTCTGGCCTCGGCGTCTTCCGCTGGGTCGTCAAGCGCACCATCGCCTGGCTTCACTGCTTCCGCCGCCTGTGCATCACGGACGGCCCAGGTCACAGACCTGGGCTCGGCTGTTATCGGGCGGAGGACCGCCTCGCCTGCCGTTCCAGGCACAGGGGCGCCTAGGATCGCGGGCATGGCCCTGATCATGAGTGATGTGGACCGGTTCGAGGCTGCCAGGCCCCGGCTGGAGGCCATCGCCTACCGGCTGCTCGGCTCGGCGGGCGAGGCGGAGGACGCCGTGCAGGAGACATTCCTGCGCTGGCAGGCGGCCGACATCGGCCGGATCGAGGTGCTCGAGGCCTGGCTGACCAAGGTCCTCACCAACTTCTGCCTCAACCAGCTGACTTCGGCCCGCGCGCGGCGCGAGACGTACGTGGGACGGTGGCTTCCCGAGCCGCTGCTCGCCGGGGACGCGATGCTCGGCCCCGCCGACACCGCCGAGCAGCGCGAGTCGGTGTCGTATGCCGTCCTCGTCCTCCTGGAGCGCCTGTCGCCCAAGGAACGGGCGGTGTATGTCCTGCGGGAGGCCTTCGACTACCCCCACCGGGAGATCGCCGAGATCCTGGACATCACCGAGGCGGCCGGCCAGCAGATCTACCACCGGGCCAAGAAGCACGTCGCCGACGGCAAAGCGCGCACCGAGGTCGACGAGGCCACCGCCCGGCGGATCGTCGAGGAGTTCCTCGCGGCGGCGACCAGTGGCCATACCGAACCCCTGATCCGCCTGCTCACCCAGGACGCCGTCTCGGTCGGCGACGGCGGCGGCAAGGTCCCGGCCCGCGCGAAGGCCTTCGAGGGCGCGCTCGCGGTTGCCACCTTCCTGCGTGGCCTGTTCAAGCCCAGCGATGCCAAGCGGAAATACATCGGCGGTGCGCCCGGGATCTACGCCACCACCGCCAACGGCGGGCCCGCGATCGTCGCGGTCGTGGACGGCCGGGTCGTCGGGATCACCTGCCTGGAGGTCACCGCGGAAGGCATCGTGGCGGTCCGCAGCCAGGTCAACCCCGACAAACTCGTCCGCGCGACCGAGCTGTGGGCTGCCACGGACCACGGGGAGGGCCCGCTCTGCACCCTCTGACGCGATGTGACGCGGGTCACGTCGCGATCCTGTCAGGAAACGCCGGGCTGCCCGGTTCAAGGGGCGACACCACGCCGGACAACGGCGCCCCGTCCAGACAGGAGCACGGACATGCAGCACCGCATCGTCGTCCTCGGCGCCGGCTACACCGGAGCCACCGCCGCCGGCCGCCTCGCCAAGAGGCTGCACCGCGAGGACGTCACCATCACCCTGGTCAACCCCGAGCCCGACTTCGTCGAGCGCGTCCGCCTGCACCAGCTCGCCACGGGCCAGGACTTCAAGTCCCGACCGTTCAGCAAGATGTTCGCCGGTACGGGCGTGGAGCTGAAGCTCGCGAGGGTCACAGCCGTGGACGTGGACCGCAGGACGGTCTCCGTCACCGGCGCCGACGGCCCGGCCGAGCTCGCGTACGACACTCTGGTGTACGCCCTCGGCAGCGGCTGGAACGACCAAGGCGTCCCCGGCACGGCCGTACACGCCGACCAGGTGGCCAGCCGCCCGGGCGCCCGCCGCCTCCGCGACCGCCTCGCCGCCCTGGAGGCCGGCAAGCCCGTGGTCGTCGTAGGCGGCGGCCTGACCGGCCTGGAGGCCGCGACTGAGATCGCCGAAGCCCGCCCGGACCTCAACGTCTCCCTGGCCGCCCACGGCGCCCTCGGCGACTGGCTCTCGGCGAAGGGCCGCGCTCACCTGCGCAAGGTGACCGACCGGCTCGGCATCGAAGTTCACGAGCACGCGGCGGTCACCGCCGTGGCGGCGGACAACGTGACGACCGCCGACGGCCGGACCGTCCCCGCCGCAGTCACCGTCTGGACCACCGGCTTCGCCGTCCACCCGATCGCCCAGAACACCACCCTGGAGATCACCGAGCGAGGCCAGATCGTGGTCGACACCACGATGCGATCGGTCTCCCACCCCGATGTGTACGCCGTGGGCGACGCCGCGCTGGCGATCGGCCCCCACGGCAAGCCCCTGCGCATGTCCTGCGCCTCGGGCATCCCCATGGCCTGGCAGGCCGCCGACGCCATCGCCGCCCGGCTCGCCGGCACCAAGGTCCCCCACGTCTCCATCCGCTACTTCCAGCAGTGCATCTCCCTCGGCCGCAGGCAGGGTCTGATCCAGTTCGTCACCGCCGACGACCGAGCGGTCGACAGCGCCCTGACGGGCCGTATGGCCGCCCTCTACAAGGAGCTGATCTGCAAGGGCGCCGCTTGGGGCGTCGCCAACCCGACGGCGGGCCTGCCGTCCCGGCGCCGGCGAGTCGTACGGCAGGAGACCCAGGACCATGCCCGGGCGGAGGCGACCGCTTGACCTTGCCCCCAACCTCTCGGTGAGCAGTCTGCTGCTGTTCCGGCTGGGCGCGAAAGGTCCGATGGCGCTCTGCCGGGCCGCCGGGCGCACCGAGTGCGCCGTCTCGAGCCGCTTTGGATGGTTTGGGGGAGAGGTGGGGCGCCGTCGTCGATGCTGGCCATGGCGAACGTTCGCGCCCGTCCGACCCGCTTGTAGCGGTCTTGGGGCAGGAGGTTGCACACGTTCAACCTGGCAAATTTTTGCCACCGTTGAGTTCGCAGCTCCGGGCCGAGTCGCAGCCAAATTTCATGGAGTTCACGGCTACACCTGGTGACCACCTGGCGAGGCGGCCTTCTGCGGTAAGGCTGGATTGCGTCGGTGGGACGCGGCGGGGCCAGGAGACACAGACCAGAACACCGGAGCTGGGACGAGCGGCCAGAGTCCCCCCGGAGGCGCAGGCCTAAGAGTTGTCCCGTAACCATCCGCGCCACTCTCGAAGAGCCCGTTGCCCCTTGGTGTGGGAGCCCAACGATCAACCGGGGAGGGCTGGGACTAGATTCTTTGCATGTCTTCGCATCTCAGTCCTGGCGCTTCGGGAGCCCTGCGACGCTTCGCTGGATGGCTTGCCCGGGGGTCGGTGGGCCACCCGATGCTGGAAGGGGTCGACTACTGGGAGGAGTTGCGCGAGTCGCCCTCCCAAATGGAGATCTGCGTCGCGATCTTTGCCAACGTCCTCGAACTTGATGACCAGGGACAACCGGTCAACGAGAAGCACGCAGAGCGCCGGGCTGCAGTCTGGCTCTACCGATACTGCACCGGGAAGCTGCCCCCCGGGGAGCCGGATATCGAGCCCTGGGAGTGTCAACTCTATTGACCGCTGGCCTGCGTGGCGGGCTATCCGGTGAGGGCAAGGTTATGTAAGCGAGCGATGCCGTGCATCGCGTGGTGCACTCCGTCGCCTCGCAGTCGGCAGTCGCGCAGGATCTTCCAGGTCTTCATCCGGGCGAAGGCGTGCTCGACGCGGGCGCGAACCTGCTTGTGGGACTTGTTGTGGGCCTGTTTCCAGTCGGGCAGAACCTCTCCCTTGCGGCGGCGGTGCGGCATCACAAGCCCGGTGCCCGGGTAGCCGCCGTCGGCGATGGTCATCGTGTTGCCGACGGCGGCCTTTGCACCGGACTCCGCCCAGGCCCGGCAGTCGTTGCGATTGCCCGGCAGCGGCCGGCCGACCACCACGACCAAGCGGGTGTCGGCGTCGATGACCACCTGATGGTTGGTGGAATAGCGATAGTTCTTCGACTGCTCGGCCACCTTGTGGTCCCGGGTAGGCACCAGGGTGCCGTCCACAATCAGTACCGCGTCCTTGGCGAACCGCTGGCGGGGATGCAGCGCGAGCCTCGGGCCGAAGTCATCGATCACCCGGTCCGCGGCCGACTTCGACACCCCGAACAGCGGGGCCAGTTGCCGCATCGTCAAGTTCGTCCGCCAGTACGCGGCGACCAGCAGCACCCGGTCCTCCAGCGACAGCTTCCACGGCCGGCCCCGGCCCGGGGAGTCGGCACCCTCACGACGCAGCGCGGTCACCAACTTGCCGAAGGCGCGCGGGCTCAGCCCGGTGAACGGGGCTATCCAGGACGGCTCGGACGCCGTGATCACACCTGACACATGCAAGATCATCGCAGAGCAAGATCACTTACGGGACAGTCCTTAGCAGGGAATTTGGTCGTCGGCTTGATTTCCAACGTCCCTCATTTCGCCGAGTATTTCGGTGTACTGTTCGACGGCGACTGCTGGAATGGAGGAGCTGGCGCCCCCGGATGCGACTATGGAACCCAATTTGACAATTGGGCGGCGAAGAACGGCTATGACGTATCCGGGGATGCGTACCAAGTGCCGACATTCTTGGCCGCTGTTTTTGCGCACAGGCCGTCAGGGACGAGGCCGAAGAATTACAATCTCCCCGGATGGAAAAAGGTGAAAATAGGCACGCCGCATATCATTGCGAATCATGCCGCGGGAGGGGTGGGTTATCGTCAGAATGTAAGAGACGTTGAGCGGAAGGGTGGAACTCGCTTCAAGGATAAGTATCATGACGATATGAGTCCTGCGCAGATTGAATCGACGATTCGTCAAGCCTATCGATATGCTGGACCCGCGCTAAAGGGGCAGCGTGAGCGCGTTAGGATGAGAGGTGTGAGCAATGGTCTGACTATCGAGATGTGGTTCAATAGGGATCTAGATTTGATCGAAACTGCCTATCCTGTGGGGCGTGGATGATGTTTTGTACGTGCGTCGAAGTGGAGTCACTGGAACGAACGGATTACGGGACTATTTGGGGGAATGTCTGGCATGAGGTCGAAGGTCAGCATTTTCCACATCAGAGATGGAATGACATGATCGTCCCGTACGTGGTTGCTCTAGCGGATGGGGTTTTCGAGGTCGCGTATGGGCGGGCGGCTGACGTGGAATTTTTCGATGGCCAGTATTCGGTCGAACTGCGGCCCACAGCGGGACGGATCCAGATCGTGCCGAAGGGAGTTCCCGACTTCATTTCGAGCGAAATGGAATACAGTGATTTGGTGGCCGACGTGACGGCGGCGGGGAGACTCCTGCTGGACGCGTGTCGGCAGCGGGGTTGGAGTCTTGACAGTGATGTTCTCCAGCTTAGGGAGATTTTGGAGAGATTGCCTCAAGGGCTCTCGTAGAGGTCACTGCATGATCATGCAACTACGCCGAAGCCCTGCCCGCTGAAGAAGGCGATGTCTCCTGCGCGCATCTTGCGAATCTGCGGCACGTTGGCGTCGTTGACACCCGGTGTGACTCCCCCGAGTTGCGCTTGCCCAACTGGAATCAGGTCATGGAGATCCGCCAGTGTTGAAGGATCGAAAAGGTTCCTGTAATCGTCGTGAGCTTGTTCCGATTTGACGGACACTATCGGTGTGGTGGTCAGGCTGCGAGTGCGGTCTCGTATTCGGCGGGACTGCGATAGCCGAGGCTGCTGTGCAGACGGTGCGAGTTGTACCAGCCCTCGATGACCCCGTTGCCCAATTCGGGGGATTTTCAGTTGATTACCGGCCCGACGGTGGGGTGGTCCAGAGGGGCGATCCTGCTGGTCAGAGGCGGGCTGGATCGATCGAAGAGGCCCTTTGTCGAGCTGGGGGTGGGCGATGTCGATGGGGGCGACTCATGGGGAAGATGTTCCTGAAGTGACGAGCGGCATCGCTCGTGCTTGATGCCATTGCGGCAAAGCTCAACAACCGTCCGCGCAAGTGCCTGGGATTCCGCACACCAGCCGAGAGTGTTGCCTTGGCCGCCACGCCGAGCGCCCCGCCACCAAGTTGGTCGGCGACATCACCTATCTGCCCACCGCGGAGGGCCGGCTCTACCTCGCCTGCTGGCTGGACCTGGCCACCCGCGAGGTCGTCGGCTATGCCATGGCCGATCACCACCGCGCCGAACTCGTCGTGGACGCCCTGGACATGGCCCATGGCCGGGGTGGGCTGGAGCCGGACTGTGTGATCCACAGCGATCGAGGCACCGAGTACACATCGACCCAATTCCGCGCCCGAATGCGGGAGTTGGGGCTTCGGCAGAGCTGCGGGCGCACAGGATCATGTTTCGAACAATGCCGCAGCGGAGAGTTTCTGGGCCCTGCTCAAGGAGGAAATCGGCACCCGGATCTGGCCCGACCCGGTCGGCCACCGCCCGCGCCGAGGTCTTCAACTTCATCGAGACCTTCTACAACCGCCGCCGCCTGTGACAAATCCGCTAAGGATCACTGCATGATTGATGCGCTGAGATGTTGGTCTAGTGATCACTGCAGGATTTCTGGTTGTTGTGACGTGTCGACCGGGGCTGGGGTTTTGGCAGAGGTTCAGGAGCCAGAGGCTCCTGAAGTGCGAGTTCAGTGATCGCTTCGGAATGTGGTGATCGTCGCAGGATTTCCTATTGCCGGGCACCAGTAGGGTGCGCGGGATGAACGTATGCGTTGAAGCCTCGTTGGATGCGGCTGCGTCGGGCAGTCCTGGGGCATCGCTGGTCCGGTGGTTTCGTGCCGCCCGCACCGGGCTGTACCGCGGCTTGGTGGAGGCGGAGACCGGGAGCGGGGGAGGGGTCGTCTCCGAAGCGCGGATCGTCCCGGACATCGACGACTTGGTGCGCCGCTTCCCCCGCATCGGGAAGATGTGGCCACAGTTCGAGGAGGAGCTTGCCGCGTTCTCGGCCTGCCCCCCGCTCACCCGGCCCGGCACCCTCCAGATCCTGCTCGCCGCCGCGCCCTCGGCCGGCCTGACCGCCGTCAAGGTGGGCGCCGTCTGGCGGGCAGCCTCCGGATTCGCGCACGGCCGCTACTGGCCCAACCTCAGGGCCTCCCAGCCCTACGCCGCCTTCCCGGCAGACAACGGCATCCACACCCTGGCCCTGGTCATTGACGAGGACCAGCACCGACCCCTGGCCCAGTACTGCAACAGCATGCTGCGCCGACTGCAGGAGCACTACACCGTGCGTGCCCAGGCCCACTGACCGAGCACGCCAGCAGCGCCCCTGCCACCCCCCGGTTGCGGTAACGCTGTTGAGCACCGACCTCACAAAGTGATTGGCCGATACGCCAGGGCCTGATCGACTACTTCATCAGCAGAAAGCTCGCGCTCAGAGCTCCTGGACGGCGCGAGGATTACGCAGCTCGTACGGGGCCCCCTTGGCGTCCAGCCACTGTCCCTCGGGCAACTCCAGGAGAGCCGTCGGGTTTTGAGCACGCAACGCCGCTCGCGTGGCAGGGAGAACCATCTCTGGCATCCCAGAAGTATCCCGGGCTTGCTGCCCGCGGCGCCCGTTCTTTCGTCGAGACGTCACCTCGGGTGAGGTATTCCGAACACGGGGAAGGCTGCGCTGGTGCCCTCTGCCGGCCTCGGACCGACGCTGCAGGCTGCCGCCGGGGGAGTGCTGTCGTGTGCCGGCGGGCGGGGCGGCTGGACAATTGGCGGCCTGCGGGAAGGTGCTGTGGCGGTGCGACCCGGAGCTGGGCGGAGGGTGAAACGCATCAGTTGCCGGAGCTGCCACCGTCACCACCCGCGCCGAACCCGCCCGCCCGCGGCTGCTGTGCAGCTTTGATCCAGTTAGTACGGCGGCGTACTCGGATACCGGACAGCATCGACGCGGCGGCCCCCAGACCTGACAGAACTGCCCAGGCCGCAGTGATCCGCCTGTCCCGCTGGTCGTCTCGCGACCGACGGCGTGCCCCAGCGAATCCGTGTCCCTCCCGCCATCCCATGCTGTACCGCCATGCGGCGGCACTCTGCTGGCCAGCGCCCGTCTGCCGCTCCCTGCAGGTGTGACGTTTCGCCAAGGACACTCCGGCGTTGTACAGCTGTCCGCAATTCGGGCACGTGAAGATGTTCACCGTGTCGCCCTCCCCTAGGCCTCAACCGTATCGGGCGAGCCGCAGGCTCAGAAGAGGCCCTTCGCCTCACTGTTGCGCGCCCGCTGTCCGTCCGATGGCCCGCTGACGTCCTGGGGTTGCCCTTTCGGTCCGGGCCCAGCCCTGGTGAAGAGCACGAGGATCAGTACGTGCTTCAGGGGGAGACAGGAACGACCTATACCGGGTGAGCCGTAATGAAGGGCGGAGCGCTACCGAGACGCCACCTGGCCATCTACCTGGCGGCGTTCCAGCGGCGTTCGAAGTCGTCGGCCTGCTTGGCGATGTCCTCGGCGGTAATGGGTCTGTTGTATTGGGCGGTGATTCCCTGCTGGGCGCAGTCCTGGGCCACGCTCTCGGCAGAGGGACTGTCCGAGCCCATCCGGTGGTTGGCCCAGACGTGGTACATACGAAAGGTGAGGAAGTAGCGGCGCAGCGTGGAGGGGCTGACGGGGTTGCCGCCGCGGCTGGTCACGCCTTCGCTGGCGAGGCTTGAGGAGAGCTGCTTGTCTGTGGGCTCCTGGCCGTGCACGTTCTGGTAGTTCTTCCACGCGAGGTAGTACCGGTCGACCACAGTGAGGGCGTTGTCCTCGCTCACGGGTGGCTGCTGCTCGTCGATGGATGCGTTCACCTTCGGGCCGGGTATCTCCTCGGCTGCGTGCGTCCCTGTGCTGGCGGCAGGCGCCACGGTGGAGGCAGGCTCCAGCGTCTCTTTCGCTTCGCCGGGGTTGGTCACTGTCTCGGCGGTTGGAGGCCCGCCGTCACCGAAGTCGCGCTGCTGGAAGGCGTGGACGAAGGTGTGGAGGTCTTGCGCGACGAGGGGTTCACCCGTCGCGGTGGTGATGCCGTCGCGCTCGAAGACGTAGCGGGCCAGGGTGGCCGCGTCCGGGTATCTGCCGTACTCATACGCGAAGTCGGTCCAGGCCCGGTAGAAGAACTCCTCCCAGTCCACGTCGTCACCGGCACGCCCGCCCTCAGCAGCGTCAGCGGTGGTGGTCGGCTCGTAGCGCTGCTGCAGGCTGGCCAAAATGGGGGAGAGTTGTTCATCGGACAGTGGGTCGCCTGCTGCTGTTGTGATGGCGAACTGGTCACGGAGGAACAGGGCGAACTGGCCCGGCGTGGGCGCCACAAGGAACTGAGCAACCCACGACTGATAGGCGTCCGCAAACAGACCACTGTCACTAGCATCCTGGAATGCCGGAGCCGACATCTGCGCCTGCGGCATCTGCGCCCATGCCCGGGCCTGCGCCTCGGTCTGCCCCGGGTTCTGCTCTGGGGTCTGCTGGACGTATCCGGCCAGCAGCTGGCTCGCCTCCAACTCCAGGTGCTCGGGCGCCGCGGGAGCGGCGGGAGCCGGGACGGACGCCTGCACCGCCACCGGCGTGGGTGCCGGCGGGAGCACGGCGGGCTCGATGCCCGCCGCCGCCAGACCGGACGGCGCCGTCTCCGCGAGCGGGACGCCGTAGCGCGCCAGGCGCAGCGGCATCAGCGACTCCACCGGGGCCTTGCGACGCCACGCCCGGCCGAAACGGGAACGCAGCCGCGCCTGGTAGACCAGCCGCTCCTGCTCCAGCTTGATGACCTGCTCGTAGGAGCGCAGCTCCCACAGCTTCATCCGGCGCCACAGCAGGAACGTCGGGAGCGGAGAGAGCAGCCAGCGGGTGAGGCGGACCCCCTCCATGTGCTTGTCGGCCGTGATGTCGGCGATGCGGCCGATCGCGTGCCGGGCCGCCTCGACCGAGACCACGAACAGGATCGGGATGACGGCGTGCATACCCACGCCCAGCGGGTCCGGCCAGGCCGCCGCGCCGTTGAAGGCGATCGTCGCCGCCGTCAGCACCCACGCGGTCTGGCGCAGCAGGGGGAACGGGATACGGATCCACGTCAGCAGCAGGTCGAGGGCGAGCAGGACACAGATACCCGCGTCGATGCCGATCGGGAAGACGTAACTGAAGTTCCCGAACCCCTTCTGGATCGCCAGCTCACGGACCGCCGCGTACGAACCGGCGAAGCCGATCCCGGCGATTGAGACCGCACCGGCGACGACCACGCCGATGAGAATCTTGTGCATCCGGCCCAGTCGTACGGTTGTTCTAGGTTTTGGTGTCACGCGCTGCTGGCCCTTCTGCATGGCTGCTATTGGTGCGTGTTGGGCTGTGCCATGGGTGGGGGTGGGAGTCTGGGCCTCGGTCTGGCCTGGGTGGCCGATCCACTGAGAAGTGATCATGGGGTGGGGGCCTTGCGGCTGGTGGTGAGGAGCTCTTGGATGAGCTGTTCGGTTTCCAGCTCGAGGTCGCAGTCGAGAGCCTGCGTGACGTGTTGGATGCGGGTGATCGCGGTGTGCAGGCCGGGCCGGTTCCCGGCCATCCATTCGACGATCAGCCAGTCCCGGTACAGCAGTTCCGCTGTCTCATCAACGTCAAGGCCGGTCACGATGGCTTTGCGTGCGGCGCCGAGATCGTAGTGAACGCCCTTCTGCGTGCGGTGGGTGGCGATGGTGTGGGCGACGTCGATGATGCGGGTGGTCATCTCCTGCTGGTGCGGCTCGGCCCACGCCGGCGCCCGAGTACCGAAGGGGCGCCCCCGCACGAGGGACAGAGCCTCCTCCAGGTCCGCCAGCCCTAGCGGACCCTGGGGCAGTGCCCGTTCGGCGAGTTGGACGAAGCGGGTCCAGTCGCACCGCACGCCGTCGGCGAGCGTGTAGGGGTCGTCTGCGTGGCGGCGGCGCGGCACGTACGCCTCGCCGTTCGCATCGTTGCCCAACGCTCGGCGCAGGCCCTGCAGACGGGCGTTGAGCGTGGCAGTCGACCAGGGACTGATCGGGTCCATATCGGCGCACAGGACGTCGGCAGTGCGGTTGGGGCGGAAGTAGAGGAGTGCGGCGAGCTGAGCGGTGCGCGGTCCATGACCGGTGCGGCCAAGACCGTCCACATCCACCGGCCCCAGCACCCGGATCTCCGGACCGCTGTCCAGCGAGACGCTCGCCTCGCCGGCATCCTCATCAGCGGGCGCCTGGGTCTGCGTTCGTTGTGCGCCGCTGGCGTCTGCCTCGCCTGTGCTCGCCTCTTCGACCGTCAGCAGGGGCTCGATGCCGCCGGTGGCGGCAGGCAATGCGTGCGCAAGCGACAGTGCGCCAGGATCGGCTGACGCCTTCAACAAGGCAGGGAACACGGCATCGTCGGCGTCCGAGCCGGCCGCTCCTGAGCCGTTTTGGACCGGTGGGGACATCGTGCCGTTGTCGCCGGGCAGATCCTCCTGCGAGCTCGGCTCGGCCCGCCGCCCCGTGGCGCTGGGCTCGCCAGGAACGTGCTGCCAGGCTCCCTCCGCCTCGTTTGCGGGCTGCCCGGAGACGGCGAGGGCGGTGATGATCTGCTGGTAGGCGGCGTGTTCCAGACGCTGCACGGTGATGTCGATGCCGAGTGGGTCGAAGCGCTGCGGTGTCTGCGCGGAGACGGCGAGGATGTCCGCCTCCGGGAAGTGACCTGCGGTGGTGCCGGTCGGGGCGATCAACGTGACCGGAATCTGCGGGGCCTTTCCCAGGACGTCGGCGAACTGCCAGGCCGTGTCGTCATCCAGCGCGCTCGCACACAGCACCACATACGGGTGGTCGGCGGTCTCGGGCATCTGGTGAACTTCCAGCAGCCGCTCGGTCAGATCACGCAGCGCGTGCGCGGGCTGGCGCATGTGCGCGATCCGGGAATTCGGCAGCAGGTGCGGGAGGTCCTCGCCGAACCCGACCGCGACAACCTCGACATCCCGCGCCCACGGGCTCATGCCCAACTCCAGCGCCAGCGACGTGCACACCTCGCTGATATGCACCGGATTGCCGTCCAGCAACACGACGGGCATCCGGGCCAGATCGGCCAGGACGAGATCACCGGACTCCGCACTGCCCACCGTGACCAAGGCCGGACACGGCGCCGCAATCGTGCGGGCCTTCTCCTCATCCAAGAGCTCGACGCCGGCATCGAGTCGCCACCAACCGGCTGCACCCGCCACGAACGGCACCTGCGGTGCGGACGCAAGGTCATCGGGCAGCACATGGACGGTGCGGGCATCCAGACGCGCAGCCCGCAGGACCGGCACCGCCCGGCCGTCCTGCTCAGCGGCGTGGACCATCGTGCGCAGCACCACGTCAAGGTGAGCCACACCGGAGGGTTCGGCGGCCGCCGCGAGCTGCGCCTCGGCGGGCGCGGTCTGCGCTGTGATGGCGATCGTCTCGCCCGGCTTGCGGCGCCTGCGCTGCAGCGTCCTACGCAGCGCGAGGGCCGCAGTAACGGCGGCCGCCAACAGCGCGCCGGCACCCACGACGGTACGCAGATTCAGCAGGCTGGTGGCCGGGGCCGGCTCGGCGCCCTCGGGAGAAGGGGTGGCGGGCTGCGATGTGGGGGCGGCGGGCTCCGCCGACTCGTGCGGGGCTGCGCTGGCGGCCGACGGCGTGCTCGAGGCTGACGGCGTCCTCGGGGCTGACGATGGGGGCGCGGCGCTCTGACTCGGCGTTGCGGCTGGCATGTCGTCCTGCCCGCCGGGGCCCTCGGAGGGCTTTTGGTCGGGCGGAGTGTGTGACGCGGAGGGCGGCTCGCTGCCGTTGCTCCCCGGGCGGTCCACCGGCGGGCTGTCCTGGTCGGGGCGGGCGCCCGGCACAGTGACGTGCTGGCCCGCATAGATCATGTCGGGATCGGTGATAGCAGGCAGCCCGTCCGGCTGCCGCTGGCCCTTGCTGGCCTCGAACAGGGCGGGCCACGCGCCGCCGTCGCCGACCTCATTCTCGGCAATCTTCGACAGGGAGTCACCGGAATGAACCGTGACGACGCGCTCGCCCTTCTCAGCAGCCACCGACGCACGCCCATCGGTCTGCGCCCGCAGTCCCTGAGGCCCCAGACTTTCAGGCATGGCCAGCTTCCAGCCCGGCTGCAGGAAGCTGTTGGACCGAAAGACGTGCCCGCCGGCCATGGCATGCCCCTCGTTCAGGTCGGCGATCTCCCGCCACCGTTCCCCATCGCCCAACTCCCGCTCAGCGATGCTCCACAAGCTCTCCGCAGGCCGCATCTCGCGCACCGTGTACGACGGGCTCGACGCCTGTGCAGCAGAAGACGCTTGGACAACCCGGGAGGACTGTGAGGTCTGAGGAGCCTGGCCAGGGACGCGGGTGGCCGAGGCGGTTGTCGCAGCCTGCGCATCGGAAGCCAGAGCCGAACCCGTAGGCAACAAGACCAGGATGCTCCCGACCAGAAGAGCAGCGGCGCGCTGCGAGGCGCCCAGCCCGCGCGGGGCCTGCCAACGGCGGCCGCGCAACTGCGCGACCAGCTCCCGCAGCGTACAGAACGTGAACTGCGCCCACCCGATCCAGCCGACCACGACCAGCACGAGCAAGAACACGGCCCCGGTGTCCTGCCGGTCCAGCAGGTGCGCCAGGTCGTCGTGACTGGACGCCCAAATCACCGGGGTGACCCAGGCCAGCAGCAGCGGCAGCCCGCCGACCGCGACGACCAGGACGAGCAGACTCACGACGGCCTTGAACAGCCGGCCAAGGGTGCGGTTGCGCATCAGGTTCCTTCGGGTGCTGTGACGCCGTGCAAGAGGGTGGCGGTGGCATGGCCGGTCACCGGCAGCGAGCCGATCCCGACGGCCGACAGGAAGGCCGTGTCGCTGGAGCCGTTCACGGTGACAGTGACCTTCTTGCCGTCACCGGACACGCTGACGGTGCCCGCGGCCCCGACAGAGCGCAGATAAGCCTGCGCGGCGGCCAGCGCGTCCTGCGGATCGACGGTGATCGCCTTGCCCGTGATGGCCCGGGCGGGATCGATGGCCTGGCCACCCGCCCGGGCGGCCTCACCCGCCACGTAGTCGGCGCGTTCGGTGGCGGCCATCTTCGCCCCGCCATCGACAGCCACGCCGATGATGCCGATCAGCGCGAGCACGCACACGGCGACGAACACCGTGACACCCCCACGGTCATCACGCGCGCAGGGGCCTATCGCACACCGGAAGATCATCAGGCCCCCCGCTGCCGGTACAGATCCACGACCGACGTCGCCGTGGACGTCAGCGTCCGGGCACCCGGCGCCCCCGGCAGCAGAAGATCGGACAACTGGACGGTGCAGCTCACCGTCACGGTCACCGTCCCGACCTGGCCCACCGGCACACTGAGGCCACCGGTGTTGACGTGCACGCTCGTTGACGAGCAGGCGATGCCCTGGTCGTTCAGGGATTCTGCTGCCGCTGCCCGCGCAGCACTCTGTGCGGAGGCCGCAGTGCGGTGGATGGACGCCTCCCGCGCTGCATCCTCGGCAGCCGCGTCAACCTTTGCGCTCGAGGTGACGATCCGCCCGCCGGCGATGGCCAGACACAAGAACATGATCAAGGACGGGAGGACGATGGCAGCCTCAATCGCGACACTGCCATCATCGCGGCGACCGCCAGGCCACCAGGCCACTCGCATACTGCTCACTCCCCTGGGACCGTCCAGCGTTCCACCGCTCCGGACGCGGACTGGGTGACCTGCAACCCGGCCACGCCAGGGATCATCGACATGGCTGTCCCGGAGACCTGCACCCGCACCCGCTGCCCGTCGCTGCCAGCAGCGACGCTGTAGCCGCGCAGGCTGTCACCCGCTGTCCGTTCCAGGACGTCCCGTGCCCGGGCCGCTCCGTCACCGGGGCCGGCCTGGTAAGCGCGGGCGACGCCGGCCCCTTCGCGGGCAGCGGTCAGGGCGATCTGCCGGGCGAAGTACCACATGGACGCCTGGACGACGGCGATCGTGGCGAGCAGTACGAAGGGGAAGACGATCGCCATCTGGATGGACGTGTCACCCCGGTCATCGCTCCAGCGCCGCCCCTGCCACCAATCCATCAGCCGTGCGGGAGCCGACATCAAAGGCCCGAGAGCTTGCCGTTGTACTTGGCAATCACCACGGCGATGCTTCCCGCGATGAGCACAGCACCGGTGACGGCAGCCACCCAGATGATGACGGTGGTCGTGCTGATGTCCCCACGGTCCGGCCGGCGCCTGGCCTCCTCCAGCCCGTCCTGCAGACGGCTCGTCAGCCAGTACACGGCACGGTACGTGCGGGCTGCGGTGTTCCTCATGATCTCTTCCTCTTCCTCTCTGAAGCATGGGTGGGTCGACTTGGTCTCAGACGGTCAGCATGCGGATCACCGCGGGGAAGGCCATCAGCAGCATCACCAGCACGGCGAGCAGGGCGCCCGGGGCGGTCATCTTCTCGCTGGCGGCATTCGCCTCAGCGGCCTGATCGGCCAGGAGTTCGGCATTGAGCGCGGCAGTGCGGGCGCGTAGCGCTTTGTAGACGGCGGCGCCGTCGGTCGCCGAGCCGCGCATGATGTCGGCGACGTCGCCCAGGACGGGCAGGTTGTATTCGGCGGCGAGCTCCGTGAGTGCCTGATACGGCGGGATCTTCTCCAACCTGGCCCGGCGCAGCGCACCTTGCAGGAACAGGAAGGGCCAGCCGCGGCCGACCTCGGCGGCCTTCTCCAGCGCCTCCGCAGGGCCGGCGTCAGCAGCGCGCTTGAGCGCGACCAGGTCCAAGTAGGCGGACAGGGCGTGCGCGAACTCCTCCCGCGCCCGCTTCGCCTGGTCCCGCACCGCGAGGTCCGGGGTGATGAACAGCAGGCCGGCGACGATGAGTCCGACGCCGGCGGGAACGTAGAACGGCAGGCCCACCCCGGCGATGATCCACGGAATCGTCGCGATCACCGGGCACAGCAGGCCCAGCGCGGCCAACGCCACCTTCTTGAGCATGAACTGACCCGGACCCTGCCCGATCAACGCCAGATTGACGGCAGGCACCCGAACACCCGGAAGCCGTTCAAGGCGAGCCAGCAGCCACCGGCCCCACACCTCGTCACGGTCCAGCTCCGGCTCCGGCATGGTCAACGTCGCCGGGGCGCTGCGTGCGAGAGCCGGCGCCAATGCGGGCTGAGGGCGCAGCAGTTCACGAATCAGCAGGGCCAGGCCCGCGCCGACTGTGCCACCGGACGCCACGACAGGAAGCAGATTCACGGGGTGGCTCCTTCGGGCAACCGGCCAGGCTTTTGCAGCTGGTCCGGCTCCGAGGCGGGGGCGGGGGCGGGCAGCCGAACGGTGCTTGCCGGGTCGGCGACCAGGAAGCGCGGGATGCGGCGAAAGTTGCCCAACTGCCGCATCAGAGCGAGGACACCGACGAACCCGGCCGTCAAGAAGGCGAGTACGAGCTGCCCGAGAAGCGTGGAGTAGGGGCGTGTGTAGGACGGGACGAAGAACCCGGCCACCACCACACCGACCGTGATGATGGTCATCCACCGCACCGTCGTGCGAGGCTTCGCCCGGTCCGCCTCGATGGCGCGCTTCTTGGCGACCTCCTCACGGACCGTGCCCGCCAGGTCCTCCAACGCCTGCGCCAGACCCGGCCCCCGGTCGTTGACCGACAAGATGAGCGCGGCAACCACCTTGTCCGCAGTGACGTCGCCGAGTTCCTCAGCGAACGCGCGGAGCGCTTCCTGCGGCCGCCAGCCCAGCCTCAGCCGATCCGACAGGTTGGTGATCTGCCCGGCGAGTTCCTCCGGCGCCCCCTGACGGCTGGTGATCATCGCCTGCTCCAGGCCCATGCCCAGACGGAGCAGACCCGCCAGCCGCTGAGTCCACTCGGACAAACCCTCCAGCGCACCGATGCGTTCCTGCGCAAGCTGCGCCGGGCTGATCAGCCACGGCACGCCGACCGTGGCCGCACCGAGCAGCGCACCGCCCACGAAGTTCCCCGAGACCAGCCACACCACAACGAACACAGCGACCGCCGCGGCAGTGAAAGTCCGCCGGCGCAGCCGGGCATTCTCGCTCTGGCCGGGCCCGTTCCGCCTGCCCAGCCATCGCTGGCGCAGCGGAGCCCGACGCGGAGCCGTTGTACCCACCAGGCCCGCCACGACACCGATCAGCCCGGCAACCAGGGTCATGCCGCTGAGCAGCGCCCACAGCAGCGTCATCGCCCAGCCACCACCCTGAGCGGCAAGGGCGCAGACCAGGCCCCGTAGGGCTGCTGGAGCAAGGTGGAATCGAAGCCGACGCGGCGCAGATCGTCGACGCACCCCGGGTCCATCCGCGGCACCGCCCGCAACTCACCGAACTCGGCGCCGGGGGAGAAGATCTCGTTCGTAGCCGGGCGTCCGTTCTCGCCGATCCCGGTCAACTCCAAGACGTGAGAGACGTAACGGTGACGGCGGCCACCGATCTGCGTCTCATCAGTCATGTCGACGTACACGACGAAGTCCAGACCGTTCGCAGTCTGCCGGTAGGCCAGAGCCTCGGACAGGTTCTCCTGGGCGAGCGCGTACAGCTCGGCGATCCTGTCGAAGACGATGTCGGGTCGGCGAGCGTGGATGGTGCACAGATTGCCGCCGGATCCATTCGTCAGCGCCTGCATCATCGCCACGACCTCGGGGCCACGGACCTCACCGACCACAATCCGCTCCAACGACATCCGCAAAGCCGGATGCATCAAGTCCAGCAGAGTGACCTCACCGGCACTGCGACCGGTGACGTCGCGCTCGCCGTTGGACTCGCGGCCGACCAGGGAGACGACCTGGCGGTGATAGCCGTTGGCATGGGCGAACAGCTCATCCTCAGTCTGAATGGTCGCGAACCGCGTCTCTGGGTCGAACTCCTTAAGCATCGCCCGCAGCAGAGTCGTCTTACCCGCCTTCTGCTTGCCCGCGATCATGATGTTCTTCTCCGCGCGCACGCACGCCCCGAGGAACTCCCGCAGCACCGGATCGATCGTGCCGAGACGAACCAGATGATCCAGATCGGCCTGGGAGACCCGGTGCCGGCGGATAACCGCATACGTCATCGGCCCCAGACCCGTAATCGCCTGAAGGCGAGAACCATCCTGCAACGACAGGGCGAGCGTTGGGTTCGCGGTGGAGATAGTCCGCTCGTTGTGCCCCGAACCCCGAGCCAACTCCCGCAACAACTCGAGCAATTCCTCCTCCGAGTCGGCGATCGGCCCGACCATGCGGCGCTCACCGTCGCCGTAGTCCAGCCACACCTCACTCGGGCCCTGGATGATGATGTCCTCGACCCGCTCATCGTCCAAGTACGGCTGAAGCCGGCCCGCCCTAAAGAGCAGGTCATAGACGCCACGGCGCAGAGCCTCGTCCTGCTGCGGCGTCATCGCCTGGGCATCCGACCACAGCGCGACCGCCTCATTGATCCAGTCCAGACAGCGCTGCTCCTCGCCGGCCCGGTCCATGTCCGGCGTGCTCTTCAGCAGTTCCTCACGCTGCTTGGCCACTTGGGCGGCAATGTGCCGGGCAACCCGATAGTCCACCGTGACCTGCGGCGTTGAGCTGCCGAGTGCGTGCGTACTTGCGGCAGCACCGGCACCGGCAGGTGCCGCCTTGGCCGGGCGAGGACCGGGCGGCGGGGCCACCGTAGGGTCGGCGTGCAAGGGCCTACCGCGCACCGGGCACCCCCGAAGCGAACGCGGCACGCGGATCGAGGCGAGCACGCCGGACAGCAGCCCGCTGCACCAGCAGGGCGCCAGTCGTTCGAGCCGCCTTCATCAGATTTGACCTGGTGAAGTGCCGCGACTGCTCATCACCATCGGACAGAACACGGGCGTCCTTCGGCGCGTAGGGCAGCGTCGCCACCACCGGAGCCTGCAGCACCCGCTGGACTTCGCCCGCCGGGTAGGGACCCTCATCGATGACCAACAGCCCCACGTCTCCGACCCGCTCCTCCAACTGGCGCACCCGCCCTTGCGCCGCCTGCAGGCAGCGCAAGGTGTTGCGCACCACCACCAGCACCGCGTCGGCCTGCTCGGCCAGGACACCGGACGGGCCGAACGCGCCGCGGCGGCCGAGGTCGAGCAGGACATCGTGGCCGTGCTCCGCTTCGATACCGCGGAACATCTGCGCCAGGGCCTTCCACACCGAACCGAGACTCGCGGCCTGCCCGGGATCGGTGATGCCCGGCAGCAGCAGCCGGTCAGGCGACGAGTCCCGCGGACCGTCCTCGCCGTTCAAGTCGATCAACTGGCGCCAGAACGCCTCACCGAACTCGCCCTTGCGCGCCGCCACCGACAGATTGGGCAGCCCGTACCGGTCACCGAGCGTGCCCTGCAACAACCCGTGCAACACAGCCCCGCCGTCCGGATCACACTCGGCCAAAATCATCCGCCGCCCCGGCTCCAACGGCCAGGCCAGCAGCAGCGCGAGCGCGCTCGTCGTCACACCAGGCGCCCCGCTGCACCCGGCGAGTGCTATCACCGCCATCAGCGGCCGTCCGGAGCAGCGAGGACCAGACGCAGCGTGCCAGCCGACACCCACGCCGCCACAGTCGGCCCATCATCGGCCGACGTCGCGACGTCGACGACCACGACCCCAGTACCCGGGGCTGCGCCGGAGGCCTTCACCACGCGGCCGGGGAGCGTCTGCGGCGGGCTATCCGATGCCTTGCCCGTCCCGGTCTCGCCCTGGACGGGCACATGGACCAGCTGGACCTTCTGGCCCGGCACCAGCACCGTCGCCGGGATCTGCTCCGGCTTGAGCCCGATCGGCACCAGCTGCTCGCCCGCCTTCACGAGACTGTCCTTGGTCACCTGCGACGGGGCCAGAATCGAGCCGGGCCTGAGCTCTACGGCGGCCCGCTTGCCCACCACCTGGTCCAGGTCACTGGCATGAACCGCCTTCACCGCCGGGTCCAGGGCGATGGACGCCTTGCCCAGGTCCTGCTCGGTGAGAACCTGGCCGACCTGCACGTCACGGACCACAGTGACGACCTCGGTGCGGTGCCCAACCTGGAGCAGCAGGACCGCCACGCCAGCACCGCCCGCCGCGATCAGCCCCAAAGACAGGGCGATCACGCCGGGACGGCGGCGGCGCGCCGACACTCGGGGCGGGCTGACGGGGCCAGCCGCTCTGCCCTGCGGTGGCAGCCCACGGTCGGCCACCGCTGTTGATTCCTTCGTCTTACTCAACGTCGTATTCCTTCCGGCGGCCTACCTGACGACCTGTACCTCGCCGATTGCTACCTGCGCCTGCGACTGCCTGGCCTCGGTGAACTGGCCCGTCCCACCACCGCCGTTGACCTGCCAGTCGACCGCCCAGGTAGCGGTCGCGGCGACGGGGTACTTCCCACCTTTCTGGTCGGCGGACGTGCGGCTGTAGGTGTGGCCGCAGGTCGGCGACGCCTGCTTGCCGTAGAAAGCCGTGTACCTCGTACCGGGTCCGTTGCAGGTCACGGTTGATCCGTCACCCATCCGCCAGACGATCTTCGTCACCTTGGCTGTCGCGGTCACCGTCACGCCTCCCGCCGTGGCTGAGGCGGTATTCGGCCCGTACGTGGTGGGGCCCTTGTGCACCCACATCCACATCGGGACGCCCACGATGTACGTGCCGGCTGCGCGCGGGCTGGCGATCTCGGGGCCGGCGAGTTTCATCTTTGCGACGGCCTGTTGCGCGACCACGGCAGGGTCGACGGCGGGTTCACCTGGTGGTGTGTCGGCGACGAACGTGTCGATGACCGGGGCTCCGCCTGGGCCGTTCTCGCATCTGCGCTCGTACACGGCCCCGTCCTTGGAGGACTTGTCCTCCCAATACATGCTTCCCGGCGGGGGCTGCGGCTGCAGCTTCTTGACGCTACATACGGGTTTGCTGGTGTTGCCACTTCCGGTATCGGCAGGCTGTGAACCAGATCCCGAGGCCGATGAGCCGTCGTCCGCTTCGCACACCACCCACTTGCCCGCGCTGCCACAGCCGCCGCCTTCCGGCGGGCTGGCTAAGGCCTGCGCCGGAGCAACTAGCGACGCCACCACCGCAGTGGCCAGACCGAGGCCAACGTGTGTCAGCAGGCGCGCTGCTGTGGAACGACGTCCACGATCTTCCACTGCTTCCCCCACTTCTCTGCTTCGACCTTCGTCACGTAGCGAACGAGCCGGTCCTTCGGCATTTCCACGGGCTTGCCGGACTTGCGGTAGACGAACTCCCAGTTGGCGCTGTCCATGCAGTCCGTCAGCATCGCGTGGGGAACCTTCTTGTCCATCTCCAGCGCGTCGACCGCGGTCTTGTGCGCAGGCGCGCCGGTGGTCACGATGCCCTTCGACCGCAGGTCCTTCAGATCGTCCTCGGTGCCCGACAATGCGAGCGCCGCGGCGTACTGGCTGAGGTCTGTTCCTTTCGTGTCACCCTTCGCATACGCCTTGACCTGCTCGTCCCACATACGGCTGTACGCGTTAAGGACGGCGGCTTGGTCTACCGACTCAGAAGTGCTCGGACTCGGCGACGGCGAGTTCGGCGACACGGCAGACGGCGGCATGGCTGACGGCTTGGCGCTGTCGCCCGAGTCTCTGTCGTTGCTGCACGCAGACAGCGCCGTCAGGCCGGCCGTGATCAGCCCCAGCGACAGAGCGATCACGCCCGGACGGCGGCGGGCCGACACTCGGGGCGGGCTGGCGGGGCCAGCCGCTTTGCCCTGCGGTGGCAGCCCACGGTCGGCCACCGCTGTTGATTCCTTCGTCTTGCTCAACGTCGTATTCCTTCCGGCGGCCCTACCTGACGACCTGCAGTTCGCCGATCGCTACCTGTTCCTGAGACTGCCTGATCGCGCTGAGTTGGCCGGTCTCGCCGCCGCCGGCCACCTGCCAGTCCACCGTCCACGTCGACGTAGCGGTCACCGTGTATTTGCCGTCGGCCTGCGAGGCCGAGGTACTGGTGTAGGTGTGGCCGCAGGTAGGGGACTCCTGTTTGCCGTAGGCGGCTTTGTACGGCGTGCCAGGCCCGTTACAGGTGACGGCTGAGCCGTCGCCCGTCTTCCAGACGATCTTTGCGACGGTGGCGGTTGCGGTCACGGTCACACCGCCAGCGGATGCACTGGCGGTGTTCGGGCCGTAAGAGGTCTGGCTTTTGTTCACCCACATCCACATCGGCAGACCGACGACGTACTTGCCGGCCGTGGCCGGGCTGGCGATGTCCGGTCCTAGGAGCGTCATCTTGTCGAGCGCCTGCTGTGCCAGTTGTGCAGGGTCGATGGTGGCGGCGGGCGGGGTGGCCGACCAGAAGGTTTCCGGCGGTCCCATCAGACCTCCGGCGGCTCCCGCGCCGGCGATGGCCAGCGGGCAGATCCGGGTGTAGATGGCGCCGTCGCCGGGATCGTGCCCATCCCACACCGAACTTCCGGCCGGGGGCTGCGGATCCATCCGGGTCACGATGCACGGTCCCGGCACGGGCGGCTTGCCAGTGCCCTTGCCCGGGGGCGGGGATTTGCCGTCGTCCGATCCTTGCGATCCGCCGACCCCGGCGCCGACGCAGATCTCGACGATGGTGCAACTACCGACGCCGGTCGACGGCTTCGGATCAGGAGCGGCGGCCGCGGTCGTCGTGGCCGCCGCGGCCAGTAAGAGCGCGGCGCCGACGGTGTCTGCAATGTGGCTCAGCATGCGTGGTCTTGCGGTTTGACGTCCAGAACGATCCACCGCTTCCCCCACTTCTCTGCGGTCACGTTGCTCACGTACTTGGTGCGGCGGTTCTTGGGCAGGGCCACTTCGCTCTTCGTCTTGGCGTCCAGGACCTTCCATGTCGAGACGTCAACACAGTCGGTGATCTTTGCCAGTGGAACCTTCTTCTGCAGATCCAGGCTGGTGACCTTCGGATCGATCCGGGGTTTGCCCGCCGTTATCTGCCCGGACGTCTTGAGGTTCTTCAGATCGCTCTGCGCCAGGCCCAGCGCGTTGCCCTTGGCGTACCTCTCCAGCTCGGTGCCGCTCATGCTCGCCTTGGAGTAGGCGGCGGCCTTCTCGTCCCAGTAGTGCCGATAGGTGCTCAGGAGTTGCAGCCTGGCGGTCGCCTCTGGGTCGGCCGAAGATGTTGCGGGGGCCGGGGCGCTGGTTCGCGTGGAGGGACTCTCCTCGGTTCTCCCGGAGTCGTCGCCACTTCCGCAGGCGGCCAAGGCCATCAGCCCGCTCACGAGTAGCGCGGCGGTCGCTTGGATGCGAACAGAAGCAGGCCCTGACGGGCGTCGTGGTGCTTGTGTCACGTTGTCCCCCCGTGAGACGCGGTGCGAGATGGCCGCTGCCCTGAACGCCTGGGCAGGGCGACGGTGCACCCTCCGCGGCCTGGTCGAGCTGCGGTGATGCGTTTGCGTAGCCGCAAGATTACGCAGATGCCAGTCAACTTCCCACCTGAGTAAGCGAGTTCACGTGCATAACTCGGGACGTATTCGGTCACTTCCGAAACCAGAAGTCGATTTGTAGTCGTGTACCTTTGCTCGGGAATTTCGGCAGTTGAATGTCGAATGAAGGGGGTGGATGAACGCGAGCATTCACCGGAAGCGATGAGTGGTCGGTGGGCGGTCGGCCACACGGTGATCACGTCTCCGTCGAGCGTGACGCGCCTGCCCGGGAACCGGTGGCGTACCAGGTTCAGGTCGTCCAGGTTGAAGTCCCCGATCCCCTCGACCACGCAGGCACTCCCGATGCGCGAGACGGCCCGCGTCCCGGCACCGCTCGCTCAACGTCCAATTCCTCGCCCCGAGGGCATCACTGATGCAGACCCGTGTGTAGATGGCGCCGTCACCCGGCTTGTGCCCCTTCCACGCCGGACCGCTCGCGGGAGGCTGGGGATCGAGGCGCTCCACCGCACAGATCTGCGGCTTGGGCTTCTCTTGCCAGAATGCTTGCCCGGATCTCCGCTGGGATGGGCTCCGCCTGGCGATCCGGGCTGCTCCCGGCACACGGTTACGTACTGGCCCACGCCCTCGCAGTCACCGCCGATGACAGGATCGTCGTCACTCGCGACGCTGGGGGCGATGCAGACGGCGGTGGCGGCATCCGCTAAGAAGAGCGCTAAAACGGGGCGTCTCAGCATGTCTGCTTCCCATCCGGTGTGACCTCTGCGATCAGCCACTGTTTCCCCCATCTCTCCGCCTTGGCCGTGGTCATGTAGCGCAGGGGCTGCGCCGACGGGAATGGCTTCACCTGCCCCGACTTCTTCTTGATCGTGTTCCAGTGAGAGATGTCCAGGCAGTCCCGCACAGTCGCCTTGGGGACCGATTCGGTCAGCGTCAGGGACGTGACCTCGGCCCGGTGCGTGGGGGCGCCCTTAGTGGCGGTGCCCGCCTGCTGCATGACCAGGACGTCGACCATGGCCTGGCCTAGCGCCTTCTTGGTGGCGTACTTCTTCAGGTCGGTGCCTTTGATGTCCGCCTGGTTGTAGGCCTTGACTTGCTCGTCCCAGAACGCGCTGTAGGTCGCCAGCACATCCTTGCGTCCAGCGGTCTGGGGGTCGGCGCTCGGCGACGCCGACGGGTGTGCCGAACTGCTCGTGGCCGATGGCTGCTTTGCGGGGCTGTCGGAACCCCCGTCACTGCTACACGCGGACAGCGCCATCAGGCCAGCCGTGATCAGCCCCAGCGATAGGGAAAACACGCCCGGACGGCGGCGGGCCGACACCCGGGGCGGTGCCACCGGTCCTGTCGCGCATCCCTGCTGAGGGACGTCGTTCGGGGCTGTACCTACACGTTCTTCGGTCTTGCGCACTGTACTGTCCTCCCGGGCGCGTTACCTGACGACCTGAACTTCGCCGACGGCCACCTGCACATTGGTTTGCCGGATCTCGGTGAGCTGGCCGGCTTGTCCGCCGCCCTGCCAATTGCATCGTCCACGTCGAGGTCGCGGTCACCGGGAACTTGCCGCTCTGGCTACCAGCCGAGGTCTTGGAGTACAGGTGTCTGCAGGTTGGAGACTCGGCCATGCCCTTCGACGCTGTGTAGGGCGTACCGGGGCCGGTGCACGTCACGATGGAGTCGTCGCCCATCGTCCAGACGATTTCGACACTTTGGCGGTTACCGTCAGCGTTCTCGTCAGAACCGTCGTCGTTGCCGTGTGACGAGCCGTTCTTTCCTCCCGTGCTGCCGTTGCCACCGGCTTGGCCACCGGAGCCCTGCCCTGGGATGTCGACCTCGACCTCGCAGTTCCACCTGCCGCACTTGACTCCGCCGTCGCCCTCCGCGGTGCCTGCCGCGTAGCTGTCGAGGGGGCGGCGAGCGCTGCGCCTAAGACAGTCACCGTGGTGATCGCGATACGGGCGGTCAGCATGACTTCCCCTGGGGATCATCACTGGTGACCCGCCAGCCTGCCGGGTACTTCTCGACGGTGGAGACGACTACGTACTTCGTCAGCCGGTTGGCCGGGAGTTTCACCGGCTTCTTGGATTTGGCGTCGACGGTCCGCCAACGTGAGATGTCCAGGCAGTTGGAGATGGTCGCGTTCGGGATCTTCCCCGAGACGTCGACCTTGGTGACCGTAGGGTCGGTGACCGTGACGTGGCCGACGTAGATGAGGCCGCCGTCACGAGCGCGCTTGGCGTCTGTCTCGGCCTTCTTCAAGGCCGCGGACGCCGCGTACCTATCAAGACGTGCGCCCTTGCCACTGGAGTCGGCGTAGAGCTTTTCCATCTCCCGCCAGTACGCCTCGTACGCTGCGATCGCTTCCTTCTGCGCAGCCTCCTTCGGATCAGAGGTGGCGGGCGCTGTCGACGACTTCGAGACCGTCGAGGGCTTGTCCGTCGCCTCATCCTTTCCGTCGGATGAACTGCACGCCGACAGCGCCATCAGCCCGGCCGCGATCAGCCCCGTCGACAGGGCGATCACGCCCGGTCGGCGGCAGGCCGACACCCGGGACGGACTGAGAGGGCCGGCTACACCGGCCGACTGCAGCAGCCCGCGGTCGGCCACCGCTGTTGTTTCCTGGGTCTTACTCAACGTCGTAATCCTCCCGGGCGCGTTACCTGACGACCTGGACTTCGCCGACCGCCACCTGCACATTGGTTTGCCGGATCTCGGTGAGCTGGCCGGCTTGTCCGCCGCCCTGCCAATTGATCGTCCACGTCGAGGTCGCAGTCACCGGGAACTTGCCGCTCTGGCCAACAGCTGAGGTCTTGGAGTACTGGTGTCCGCAGGTCGGGGACTGGGCCATGCCCTCGGATGACGTGTAGGGCGTGCCGGGGCCGGTGCACGTCACGGAGGCGCCGTCGCCCATCGTCCACACGAGCTTCGACACCTTCGCGGTCGCGGTGACGGTGACTCCGCCCGCCGAGGCCGACGCGGTGTTCGGCCCGTACGTCGTGGTGCTCTGGGTGACCCACATCCACATCGGGACACCCACGCTGTACTTCCCGGCCGCGCGCGGACTGGCTATGTCCGGACCGAGCAGAGTCATGGAGTCCGCCGCCCGCTGGGCCAGCACCTGAGGGTCAACCTGCGCAACCGGAGGTTGTTGACCCGTCGGCACGACGACGAAGCCGTCCGCATTGTCGAGGCCGCCGTCCGTGCACCCGTAGAAGTACAGGTCGTTCTTCTTGGGGTCGGCGCCCTTCCAGGCCGGGAATTCAGCCGGCGGCTTCGGATCGACTTTGGTGTACTTGCACTTCACGTTGCTATCGCCGCTTTCGCTACCGCCTTGTGAGCCGCCCGCCTGCCCGCCGCTGCCTCCGGTCTTGTCATCGACGCCGACGTCGACGCAGAACTTGACGACCTTGCACTTTCCGGCACCGATGTCGGGATCACCGTCAGCGTGTGCGACGCCCGCCGAGGCCAGGGCAAGAGCGCCGGTGACAGCGGCGAGACGTCGGACTAACAGGCTTGCTCCTGAGCGGTCAACTTCGTGACCATCCACGTCTTCCCCCACTTTTCCAGCGTTGCGGTGCTGACGTATTTGATGAGCCGCGTCGTGGGCAGCGGGACCGGCTTCTTCGAGGCCTTGTCGATCAGGATCCAGTGGGTCGTGTCGACGCAGTCCGTGAGCGTGGCCTTGGGGATCTTGGCCTTGGTCACCTTGACGACGTTCGGATTGATCACCGGCTTTCCGGTCGTCACTTGTCCGTCACTCCGCATGACCGTGAGGTCGTGCTCAATATCGAACAGCGCCCTCAAGGTGGTGGTCTTCTTCAAGTCGGTGCCCGCGGACGAGGCTTTGCTGTAGGCCTGAGTCTGCGCATCCCAGGACCTGGTGTACGCCGCGAGGACGGCGGCATCTTCGGCACCGACGGTGGAACTGGGGGACGGCGAGACGTCTGACGGTTTAGTGCTGGGCTTGGACGACGCGTCCGAGTCGCCGTTACTGTCGCTGCACCCGGCCAGTACCAGCAGACTTCCGGCGAGCAGCAGTGCGGTTGCCTGCTTCCTAGCGGGAACAGCGGCGCTATTGGGCTCTGATGAGCGTCGTTGTGTAGCTGTCACGTTGTCTCCCCGTACGACGCGGTGCGGTCGACCGCTGCCCCTGGGCCTCCGACGTGAGGGGGCCCAGAACCGCGGCCTGGTCCAGCCGCGGTAATGCTGAGTGATCGCAAGGTTACGCATATGCCAGTCAACTTCCCACCTGAGTAAGCGAGTTCACATGCATAACTCGGGACGTATTCGGTCACTTCCGAAACTGGAAGTCGATTTGTAGTCGTGTCCCTTTGCTCGGAAATTTCGGCCGTCCGGTTTTTTTCGTACGAGGGGCGGTATGGCGTGATGGTGCCCTCGCGGAGGGGGCGTGCGGTCGGTGCGCGGGTCGGCCACACGGTGATCACGTCTCCGTCGAGCGTGACGCGCCGGCCCGGGAATCGGTGGCGTACCAGGTTCAGGTCGTCCAGGTTGAAGTCCCCGATCCCCTAGACCACGCAGGCGCTCCCGATGTGCGAGACGGCCCGCGTCCCGGCAGGCCATCCATCCTCGGCCCACCCTTCATGGTTGCGAATGGTGTCAGTGGCTTGCTTCATCCGGCATCCCCTAAGTTCAGCGCATGTGCGGCGATTGGGATCGCGCTCTGCGTTGTACGGATGTAAATTACTAGTTCGCGAAAGCAAATATCAAGTGGTTTGTGGGGCAGTTGCAAGGCTGCGACACTCCATCGCGGCAGGCCGCCGACTCACAGCTGGGTCCATGGCTGCGGCTGGCCGCCGACCAGAGGCACCCAGACATCGCCGCTGGGGCCCTGGTGTTCGAGGCTGTCCAGGACTGCTGCGCCGAGCGGCACCTGCTGGGCCAGCGCGCCCACGAGAGGGTGCTGCGCGACCATGGCCTGCAGATCGCTGATCCGGTTGTTCAGGACGTAAGGGGTGGCTCCGGTGAGCACGAACAGGACGCGCGGGAAGACTGGATACCAGCGCAGCCATCCCGGCCCGGCTGCCCGGCGCCGGCCCATGGGCGGGGGCTCGTAGGACCACAGGCGCGCGTACTCGATCAGCTTCGCCGCGAGACGCTCACTGCTCATGGTCGTGCGGTCGACCTCCACGAACGCCCTTAATTTGCGGCGGTGTTCGCCGCTGGTGACGGTGTAGTGCATGACTGCGTCGGCGACGACGCGCTCTCCCTCGCCGATCGTGTGGGAGACCTCGGGGGTCCAGTCCAGGTGCCCGTGTTCGTCACCGCGCCGGCGAGCGTCGGCAACGAACGCCAGGTGGGCACGGAGCACGGTGAGCGTGTGTGGCGTTTTCAGCGAGGCGGCGGAGCCCGAGGCGATCGGATAGGGCGGGCGGCCCCGCAGCGCGGGCCAGTCCCGCGTCAGCCGTGCGGCTTTCGGGGTGAGGAACCAGACGCGGGTGCGGTGGGCCTGGGGCAGCACGGCGAAGTCGACCAGGTGCTCGCGGCGCAGGGTGTTGAGCTGTTGGGAGACCGACTGGCGGGTGCGGTCCGGGCGGAGCAGGACGTGCAGCTGGTGGGTGGTGGCCATGCGGTGCTGGGCGAGGGTGGCCAGCAGCTGGTGGGCGAGCGGCTCGACGGGGCTGGGCGTGAACCCCGCCACGATGTTCTGCGGGGGCTGGGCGGTGGTCATTCGTATCCCTTCGACAGATGGACTCGGCTTGCGGCGGGGGCGTGTTCGGCGAGGAAGGAGCGGACGCGTCCGAGCTGGCCGGTGGCGCGCTCGGTGAGCTGGTGCAGGGGAAGGGCGCCGGCGTTTGTGAGGGCGGCCTGTTCCAGATCGGGGACCTGCTTCGGTCGGGCTTGGGCGGCGAAGACGGTGTCGAGGTGCGGACCGCGTACCTTCACCGGGCCGACGCGGCGGCCGTGCACGTTCATGGACACGTAGTGCGCGAAGCGCTCCATGGTGGCGACCCGCTCGGGGCTGGGGTCATCGCCCCACTCGGCGGTGACCGGCGCGATCGCGGAGGTCGATCCTGCAGTGGTGGCCAGGGTGGAGGCGTTTTGCATCAGAGACAGCCGTACCGGCGTCGGCAGGCGGGCCAGTAGCTGGGTCATGCCGTGGACGTGCACCTTGTACTTGCGGAAGTCCTCGAACATGGCGGCGATGGTCTCCGGCGCCGAACCAGTCAGCGTGATCAGCTCGTCGAAGTACGGGCGAAACGGCACTCGCTGGGCTTCGGGAATGTCGCGGCGCGAGCGCCCGGCCCGCAGCAGATCACGGGCCAGCAGCGCGGTCAGCAGCCGGTCGGTGGGCCCGCTGCCGCCCGGGCACACCCACACGATCATCCGGGAGTCCATCGCCGTACGGATGTCGTAGACCCCGACGGGCTGCCCCAAAAACGCGCGGGTGACGGGATTGGCGGCCAGGCGGACCATCGGGTTGAGGACCACCGCGCACGCGTCGGGCGGCAGGGTGGGGAACACCGTCCGCCACCAGGAATGGATCTCCTCATCGAGCCGGTCCTGTGCGACCGCGAGCGCCAGCGCACGAAACGCCGGGTCGGTGACCATCGCCCGCACATGAAAGAGCGTGGCCTGGTCCTCTGGTCGCCCGGCCTGGCAGGCGGCCGCGTTGACAGCGACCAGGACGGCCAGCGCAGCGGTCAGGATGGTGATCGCGCGCGGGGCTGTCGCGTCGTCCCAACCCAACGCGGACGCATAGGCGTCTGCGATCGCCTCGACGACCTCGTGCGCCTCCTGGCCGTGCTGCATGCCCAGCGGATTCCACGAACTCACCCGCGGCGAGGGACCGAGCCCGTTGAGGTCGATCAGCGAGGTGCGCTCCATCAGCGACTCGTGAGCCAGGAACGTGGTCGCGCGCGGCCAGGAGTCGCGGTGCGGATCGACGAACATCAGCCCGCCGCCGGCATGCGCCCAGCCGATCGCCTGCGCCAAGGCCCGCTCCGTCTTCCCGCCGCCGGCCTTGCCGACCCCCACCTCGAAGAACGTCTCCTGCGCGTATGTGGCCACCACACGCTCCCGCCCGTCCGGACTGCGGTAGGTGCCCTGCAACAGCAACTGCGGGTCCCCGAAAGCGAACGAGGGCAACTCCGCGGCGAGCAGCGGCAGCCTGCAATGCATGGTCGGGGGCTTGAGCAGGCCGGTCAGCTCCTGCATCCGCACCCAGTTCGCCCGCGGCGGCCGGCAGTGACCCAGCCGCCAACGCCGCTCGAAGCTGGACCGGTAGAGCCAGTGGTCACCGGCTATCCGCCACGGACCCAGCCGCCACCCGCGCATCAACCACCGCGAGCCGCCCCCGAACACGTCGAGTCCGGCCTGCACCTGCGCAAGCCGCTCCGTGGCGCGGCCCTCCTGGTTTGCCGCGCACACCACCAGCAACTGCACCCGCATCAGCTGGTCGTCTTCGGCGAGCTTGCCCAACGCCTCTTTCTCATCCACCCGCTGCGGCGCCGGCGCGACGAACAACCGCCGCGACGATCCCGCCCCCGAGGCCCTGTTGCTGAGCTGCTCCTGAAGATGCGCGAGCACCGAATCCTGGCCGCCGGCCCCTTGACGCAGCCAGCGGGCAGAGCGCTGTGCCTCGGCGCGGGCAGCCTGGTGCGCGCCGGCGAGCAGCTGACGGCGGCGTAGACGCAGCGCCCACCGGGGCGGCTGCTGAATGTCGAGCCGGATCTCGGCAAGTTCGCCGAGCTCTGCTTTCAGGTCGGACACCGCGTCGATGAGCGGCTGCAACGGATCCGGCTCCAGCGGCACCTCCCGCAGCGGCGCCACCGGCCTGCCACGCAAGACGAACTCCGCGCGTACCGTGTGCTTGCGCGGCGTGTCAGCGATCGGCTTGGCTTTCGTGACCGTGACGTCCGGTCCGAACGGGTTGATGGACAGCAGCCGTTCGCTGCTCGCCGGGCCCTCGAGGCGGTAGCGCAGCGGAGTGCTGCCGTCCGCCCGCAGCCGGATCTGCACCGCCCTCGCGCGCCGGGGCGCCCACCACGGCAGGGCGGCCGATGCACGGGCGAGCTGCAGACCGTGGCGGAAGATCTCCTCCATAGTCGGCTCGAAGTGCCGGTTCGCCACCAGTTCCAGCGCCATGCGCTGCGACGATGCCCGCGCCGCGTACCGGCGCACCACGGCCTCCCCGACCATCGTCGTGAGGGCGGCGGCGGCCGCGAGCAGGTACCAGTGCGTGCTCAGCCAGCCGGCCGCGGCGAGCAGCTCGGTGAGCAGGTCGACGACAGGGCCGGTTGCCGTTGCACCTAGTGCCGGGGCTGCGGATTCCACGTCGAGGCTCCCTTCTTCGAGAGGGTGCGGGTGAAGTACCAGTCGGTGATGCGGCCGTCGGTGAAGGTGCCGCCCCGGTCGGCGCCCGCCCACACCAGATGCACCACCGCCCGGCCGGTCGCTCCGTTTCGGCGGGCGATGACGGCCTGGACGCGGAAGCGGGCGCTGGCGAACGCGGGCGCGAGCGCCTGATCCAGGTCGTCGAAGATGTGCGGCCAGTGGGCCCGGCCGATCCCGGTGGCGTCCGCGCGGAGCAGGGATCGGCCTTGCGTGCACAGCTGGCGTTCGTCAGTGGGGGAGAGGTCCGCGGGCCATGCTTTGTCCAGCGCCTGCTGGATGGCTCGATCACCGGCGACGCCCTCGCCGTGGGCAGGCAGTGCCGATGCGTTGGCGCTGGATGGTTTCGTTGGCCGGGCGGCCCCGAAGGTGTCGTCCTTCGCGGGGTCGGAGCCGGATGGCAGGGGTGAGACGGTGGCGGGCGGTCTGGGCGAGGCAGCGGTAGGACGTGGGCTGTTGGGTGGCAGGAGCAGGATGAACAGTCCGGTCAGGGTCAGGAGCACGGTGGCGATGATGAGCAGGCGCCGAGAGCGCGGCGAGGTGGGGGTTTCGCTTTCACGGTTCATCGCCGTGCTCCGTGGCGTGCGGCGATGAGCAGGTGTCCAGGTGAGTTGTGAGCGGCTATGTCTGCGTGGTCTGTCGCCGTCCGAGGCGCGTGCGGAGGGGAGCACTTTCGCGTTCGAGCACGCCAGCTCGGGGCCCTCGGACAGGCGACTGCCTGGCTGATCACCGTCGCACCGGGTGCCCCTCGGCTGGTGTCAGTGGTGATCGCTAGCCTGACGGCGTGCCTTCCACCGATGATCGTCAGGTTCCCGCCGCGCTTGCGGCTGCCCTTGCCGTGCCCTTCGCATACAACGGCGGCGAGGGGATCGACTTCGAGCCTTTCCCGGCCTTCTTGACCGCCGAGGACACCACTGACTGGTTCCGGGCGTGGACCGGTAACCCGGAACTGAACGGGGACGCCTTTCGCGTGTTCGGCCAGGACGGCTCGGGCGGATACGCGGCGCTCTGGCTGGTGCGCTCCGGTGAGCCGCTCGTCAGCCAGCCTGTTGTCTTCCTCGGTTCCGAAGGCGAGACCGGCGTGGTGGCTCGGAGCCTGGGTGATCTCCTGTGGCTGCTTGCCGGCGGGTTTGGCCCCTGGGAGGCGGCCACCGACTACGAACCCGACTGGGCTCCGCATCCCAACGAGACATTCGCGGCCGTGGCAAGGCATTTCGCCCCGGATCGGGAACAGCCGGCCGCGACGGTGATCGAGCAGGCCACCCAGGAATTTCCGAACTTCGACGACACGATCATGGCGCTCTGTCGCTGAGCCAGGAAGGACCCCGACTCTTGTCGGGAGGGACCCGGCTGGGACCGCTAGCGCAGGGAAGGCCGGTCGACCAACCGGCTGGCAACACGGCACCTGGGGTGCCGCCATCGTGAGCCGGAAACAGCCTGTCATGGTCATAGCGGGCGGGCCCCTCCTGCATAGCCGGACATGGCGGCGACCGCGTCCAGGCGCACGACCGTGCCCGGGCGAGGCGCGTTGACCATCTGGCCGCCACCGACGTAGATCCCGACGTGGTAGATCGTCGAATCGCGGCCCGGCGCGTAGGCGTAGAAGACAAGGTCGCCGGGGCGTAGGGCGCTCTTGCCGAGGCTGGCGGGAATGCGAGTGCCGACACCGGCCTGCGCGGCCGCGGTACGCGGCAGCCGAATCCCGGCCCGGGCAAACGCGTAACTGGTCAGCCCGGAGCAGTCAAAGCCCTTGATGCTCGCGCCGCTCTTCCCGCTCGGGGAGCAGCAGATCCCGTACGACGTGCCGGCCGCGTTGCCACCGCCCCACGAGTAGGGCACCCCCCGCTGGGAGAGCGCCGCATCGATGACGGTGCGGGCCTTCCCAGACACGTTCCCCAGGTCCGGACTTTTGGCGGCCGCCGTGTACTGATCGATCCAGCCCAGCACGTTGGCCACGTACTCGTCGGAGTGGTTGTACTGCAAGATCGCCGACTTGAGTTGAGAGCGCTGGGCGAGGTCACGGCCGCCTCCGCACAGGTAGATGGCGGCACCGAGGGCGGCGTCGTCGGCGTTGTGCGGGTCGGCTCGCTTGTCCCCGTTGGCGTCGTTGCCGATCCCTTCCCACGTGGAGGGCAGGAATTGGAACGGGCCGACCGCCCGCTCGCCATTCGCGGTGCCGTCCCAGCGGCCGTTGTCGGTGTCCGGGAAGACGGTGGTGTTACCGCCGGCCCCGGAGCCATTGAGGAGGACGCCGTAGATGCGCGGGCGGATGTCGCCGTTGTCAGCGATCCCCCGGCCCACGGCGTGGTTGGACTCGACCTTGGCGATCCCGGCCAGGATCGGCCAGCGCATGCCCTGGCACTTCGGCACATGCTTTCCGACCTGCTGGACCGCCTTCTTATAGGCGGTGAGCATGCGCGCTGGGATGTCGGCGGCGCTGCCGCCCTCGGCGATTCCGCCGTCGCCCTGTGCACCCGTCTTCAGCGCGACGTACGCGCTGATCGCATTCGACACCGGCGCGGCGCAGCACACGGCGGCGAACATCAGCAGCGCCACCATGCATCCCCACCGCCGGACACGACGCCCGGGCGGCCTCACGTGTCCTCACCGGCCTCGGCCCGCCGCCGGGCCCGCTCCTGCTTCAGCCGCACCTGTTCGGCCTCGGGCGGCGCGGTCCTCCGCATCAGTTCCTGCCACTGGGCCGTCGCCTCGGCGCGTGTACTGCTGCGTACGCTCCCGATCCCGGGAAGAGCCGACCCCTGCGGCCGACGGCTCACCGCAGGCCGCGGTGGGTTGCCTCCCCGCAGCGGCGGCGTGGGGGCAGGCGGCGGTGCCGCGGTGCTATCGGCTCCAGAGGCTGGGGCACGGGTCGGTGAGGCAGGCGGGACGGTGCCGCCCGTGGATCCGCCGTACCTGGCAGGTCGTGCCGGCGCAGGCGGGCGGGTAGTCGCGGCTGGCGACGTTGCGGTCGGCGAGGTTGCGGTCGGTAGGCGGCGGCTAACGAACGGACCGGTCCCGCCGCTGTCATCGGTGTGTTCCCGCAGGACCCGGGAGACGTGACGGCCCGTGTCCCCCCAGGCGCGGCCGTCCTCACGGACGGTGTTACCCCACACCCGTACCTGCTGTCGGGCATCCTGCGCGTACTGCGAACCTGCCCGGCGGACGTTGGCCGGCAGACCGACGGTCGCCCCATACGCGGTACGGCCACCCCGGCGCAGGATGCGATACCCGCGAAAGCGGACCAGCCGGTTGTGGGCGCGTGTGGAGAGCAGCGTGCGGTCGCTGTTCTGGTCGTGCAGGGTCTCTCCCGAGCGGCGGTTGACGATTTTGCCGTCCCTAGTGCGGTACCGGTCGGGCGGACCGCCAGGCCTGCGCGGACCGCCACCGCCCGAACCGGTTCCCCCACCGTCCGAGGGGCCGCCCGCAGCCGGGTCACCGGCGCCGGTCGGCTTGCGCCACTTGGCCAACTGCTCCCGGTCGGGCCGCCGGCCGATCAGCAGCCAGTGAGCGCCCTTGATACCGAGCCGCGCCCCGGCCCCGCCGACGGCGGCCGCCGCGGTGAGCGGGGCGAGCCCACGCCCGGCTTCCGCCGTGGCATCGGCGACCATGCGACCGGTGTCCACCGGCATACCCGTCCCATCGGCCAGCGAGGACAGCGCACCCATGAGCCTGTGGCGGGTGCCGAGCAGCCCGAACCGGCCGCCCCCACCGCCGGTCAAAGAGCGCAGGCCACCGCCGTATCCACCGAGCCCAGCGGGGGAGTTCATAGCGAGAGCGGCGCCGAGTTCGGAGGTGTCGCCGGGCATGTGCGAGCCGCCGACCTTGGCGTAGCGCATCCGCATCGCCATGCGCCGGCCGAAGGACGTGATGCCCGTCAGCAGCCGACGGTGACCGGCCGCACCAGCGATGGCCAGCACATCGATCAGCAGGATCCGCTCCACCATCAGGTCGGGCCCGTCGGTGATGGTGGCATCCACAGCGATACCGAAGAAGGGGACGAAGGCGCAGACTCCGACGAGCGTCAGCACGGAAATGCCCCATACCGACAGCCACTTCCACACGCTCTGGCGGGCTGGCCCGGGCAACATGCCCGCGACGAACGTGACGCCCCCGGCGGCCGCGGCCGCCGCACACGCGGCCTGCGTGCCCAGCATCACGATGGCGGAGGACAGCAGCATGCCGCAGATGAACAACGCTGCGATCAGCAGCAGGGCGGCGCCCCCGACCCGCCACCAGGTCGGCTTCTCCGCGTAGGCGGCGCACGACTTGCCGACCGGGCCAGCCTTCTTCATGTCGCCGAGGAACGCCGCGAAGGCCTGGTCCTCGTCGGTGATGATCGCGTTGGAAGCGCCGAGGAGTTCGCCTCCGGGCGTGAACGCCGGGAGATCGTCGATGTCGTGGCTGCTGGTCGGCGGCTTGCCGTCGGCGTCCCTCTCGCAGAACTTCTTGCCTGGTCCGCGGATCAGACTGCAGGCGCGCTTCGCCTTGTCCGAGGGTGGTCCCTCTGGGGCCATGTACCCGCCGGTGATCCACTTCAGGTGGAGGGCGTAAGCCTTGCGGTCGCCTGTCCTGGCCGGGTCGAGGATGCGTCCGTACTGCAGGAGCATGTACGGCTTGACGATCAGCGCGTTGGTGATCGAGTCCTGGATGGGGCGGGCCACTTCGGCGGCCGAGACCGGGCTTTCCCCTTCACGTTCCAGGCACTTGAGCTCAGCGTTGCCGGCCATCCCGTCGCACGGCCCCATGCTGGCGAGTTTGCCGCCCCAGTTATAGGAGTTGACGCTTTGCTGGGCGACCTCGGCGGCCACCTGCTGGCCCTGACCGAGCGGCCCGTCCTGCGCGAGCAGGTAGTCGGGGCGCACGAACGTCGACGCCGCGAACGCCGCGATCAGCAGCGTCAAGAAGATCTCGCCCAGACCCCGGCCCACCTTGCCGCGCACGATCATGAATCCGGCGAACACGAACGCCCAGGCCAGCAGCAGCCCCTTCAGGCCGAGCGTGTCGACGACCACGGTGTTGTAGCTGTCCGCGACCTTCTGCGCGGGACGGGTCAGGATCTTCAGCAGCGGGAACCGGAAGGCCAACTCGATCGCCCACCCAGCCAGTCCGACCAGGAGCCGGATCAGCGTGAACAGACCGGAGAGCGCAAAGGCCAGGGCCTGAGTTTTGAACGCGATGATGGAGCCGCCTGAAGAGCTCAGCTCGTACCCGTTGATCGGCACCCCCTCGGAGGAGGTGATGTTCAGCGGGGCCAGCAGGTCGCCGCTCTCGCTGCTGCTGTTGCTTGCCGCGTAGACGACCTGGCTGTTCACCACGACGAACACCGTGGTGAGCAGCAGAACGAAGCCGGCGGAGCGCAGGGTTGCGCGGTCTGGACGCACCATGTCAGCGCCGCCCGGGCGTGGTGGTGATGGAGGCGGTGATGCGGTCGATGCGGGGAATGACGGTCTTCACCCGGCCGGTGTTCTGCCGGGGACAGGTTAGGAGGAACTCGCCCTCCCGGCCCCGCTGTCCCACCGGGGACAGGCCGGTGGTCACCAGTCGCAACAGCGCCGGATCGTTGGGGTCGAGACCCACGAACTCCAGGCCCCGGCGGGCGCGCTCACGGTCCGCGGTGCGGGCCAGCGCCCGGTAGGCCATGAGACCACTGTCCGGGCCGAGCTCCCGGGCATCGTGGGATCCGGCGAGCAGGCCGGCGCCGTGCTTGCGCCCGTCGTGGAGGATCTCGTGGACCAGAGCGGTGCCCTCCGCCGACGAGGTGAGCCAGTACAGCTCGTCCAGGACCACGGCGGTGAACCGGTCAGGGTCCTCGAACGCGGTCTGCCGGGCGATCGCGGCGATCAGGTACAGCACCGCGCGGCCGATCAGCGCCTCCAGCGGCTGCTGGTGCAGGACTTCGGGCTTGTCGAACGCGGCTTTGGGCGGCAGCGTCAGACCGGTCGTCGTGATGACGATCATGTCGGAGGCGCTGGAGGCGTCCAGCCGCACCGGCGGCAGGCCCGGGTCGAACACCATCGCGGCGAGGGAGTTCCCAGCCACCACACGGATGAGGCCGGCCAGGGTGGCGGCCGCGTCCTGCCGCTTGCCCGCCTCGCTCGCGCCCATCTCCTCGAGGACCTCAAGGACACGGTGCATGGAAGGGGCATCGCTCGCCGCAGCCTGCTCCACCGCGTGGTGCAGCACCTCCCCATGGGTGCTCATCGGGCCGATCCCGAGCTGCAGGGTGAGATAGGACAGGGCGTAGTGGCGTCCCTCGGGGCCCGCGAACATGCGCAACGGGTCGATGGAGACCTCGGCCTGGGCCGCGTCGATAATCTGAACCCGGCCCTTCGCCGCGGTCCGGGCAAACGTCGCCCACTCCCGGACGGGCGTGCGGTCGATACAGATCGCGCAGCCGCCCCGCGCCCACACCGACTCCGCGACGAGTTTCTGCAGGACACTCTTGCCCGCTCCGAGGTCACCAACGACGCCCATCGACGCAGACGCGTCCTGCTTCGGCGCATCCGCAACATTGATCATCACGGGGCGAGTGGTGCCGCAGTCCAGATCGATGCCGAGGAACATGCCGTTCGGGTCGCCGACCTCCGTTGTGGTGAAGGCCCCGCCCAAAGCCCAGTCCTCGGAGACCTGATGTTGGGTGAACTCCCGCACCGCACCCGGCCGTACCGTCCCGGGCAGACCCAGAGTGAACAGCGCCTCCTGCAGACCGGCCGGGCGCACCGCCCGGTAGTCGGCGCCTCCGAGCAGCGCAGCCAGGGCGCGGGCCCGCGCGTCGCAGACGGCCGCGGTCGGACCCCACACCGTCAGCACGGTCACCGACTGCACCTCGACCTCGACCGACGTACGCGACAGCCGGGCATCCAGCTCGCCCAGGTCGCGGGCCGCGTCGCTCAGCGAGGAAGGCATGCCGGTGGGGCGGGCGTCGTACTGGTCGGCCTGGTCGATCAACTCGTTCTTCTTACGCCGCACCTGGTCGCGCGCCTTCTCCGCCGGCACCAGCGTGAGGTCGACGGTGTAGTCGACCGGGAAGTCGAGCATCTCCAGTTGGGCGAACAGGTCCGCGGCATCCTGACTGACGACGGGGGGACACTCGGCAAGCGCCAACTGCGCCTGGTAGCCCGTGCCGGCGTCGGACTCGACTTGGAGCCAGCGCCGCCGCAGTGGCGAGGAGGTGTTCAGTCGCCACCAGGCGCCTCGGCCCGACCGGGCGATCTGCCCCCCGCCCTTTAGGTCGTCGACGTCGTCCAGAGCGGGGTCGATGCCGCCCTCCTGCAGTCGCACCTGTCCGAGGTCGGCGTAGCTGGGGGAGTGCAGGACACCATCGCGGACCTGCCCGCCGTACAGTGCGCTCGCTTCGGCCTCGGCCAGCAGTGGCTCCGCCAGTCCGCGCTGCAGAGCGTGCTGGACCATCCACACGATCTCCGCGGGGCGGGCGGGCCGAAACGCGATCCCGCCGGCGAGCGCCGCCTCCACCCGGGAGGCCTGCTCCCGGTAGGCGTTCACCTCACGCCGTCCCACCGGGACAGGCCGAACCCCCAGCGCCGGCCCCAGCTCCGCCCACACCGAACCCATCGACGCCGCCATCCGCAAGCCAGCTGTCTCCGTCGTCAGCGGCACAGCCAGCCACAGGGTGCGGTGGTGCATCTCCTGCTCGCCGAGCAGATCCAAGGTGGCTTCGACGTTCTCCACCCACGGATGCAGCCCGTCATCCTGCATGGCGTCGGCGGGCTCGATGCCCTCGATCATCCGCAGTGCGACCTCGCCCGGATCGACCTGGGCGCACAGCCCGAACAGACGCGGCGCCCCAGACAGGGACCGAACCAGGTGCGTGATCTTGGCGAGCTGCTCGTCACGGACCGCACCCGGCACATAGGTGCCCTGCACGCTCTCCTCACGGCGCCCCTGCCCGTCGGGACCGGGGTGCAGCCGGTACACAGCCCACACACTGCCCTGCGCCGACCAGACCAGGTGCCCGGCGATGTGACGGATCGGCACTCTCACCGCGCACCCCCGGCCTGTTCGGCGAGCGCGAGCAGCTGCTGCACACCCGACACGGGCCGGGCGGCCTGAGGGGGAGGCGCCGTTGCCGCGTGACGGCGAGGACCGGCAGACCGCTCAGGCGTGCGGGACGGCGACCGCGCTGGAGGAGGTGGTGCGGGCGCGTCCTCGATGGTGAAACCCCCGAGGAACGGACGGGCCGCGCGGTCGCGCGCGGCGCGACCGCCGAGACGGCCACCGGACGGCTGCCAGGCAAGCAGCACCCACCCGAGAGCCGCCTGCAACGGCGCGCGGCCCCGGACCTTCGGCCGGCGCACCGCCCAGATCGCCAGCACCCACGCCACGACCGGCACCGGCCCCATCCACGACCACACCGCGATCGTCTTGAACAGGACGAAACCGCCGCCGACCGCGACCGCGATCTGCGCAGGCGTGTACGGCCCCAAGGGGATCTTCCAGTCGGCGACCCTGCCCAGCACCCACGGGTGGCGGCGCGCAGCTGTGTAGAACCGGCCCGACCGTCCAGCGGCCGCGCTACCGCTCACAGCCGGACCTCCGTACCGGCGACGTGCTCACCCGGCTCCGGCGCCGGTGCGGGGCCCGGCACCGCCGGGGCGCCTTGGGACGGGTTGTTCACCTCGTCCTCGAACATCTTCGCCAGGTCGTTGCGCGAGTTGTACAAACCCAACGCGACCACCAGCGCCAGCAGGGCGGCGATACCGGCCTTGATACTGAACCGCTGAATCATGACGACGACCACGATGCAGACCAGCCCGGCCTGCAGGCCCTTGTCCGCCCAGTCCTTGAACATGGTGATCCAGCTGTCGCCCAGATCGTTGAGCTGACCGGCCAGCATCAGATCGCGCACCGGCGTCATGACCGGCCCCCGTCCTGAACGGTCCCGGACTCCAGGCCGGTGACCTCCCACCGGCCCGACCGGGCCGTGAGCGCAAGCTCGTACGCCAGCGGCCACCGCCCGTCCTCGTCGCGGGCTTCCACCTCGACGAGGACGTGCACCGCCGTACCGTCGACAGCCACCTTCTCGGCAGCCGCGGCCTCCTCGACCGCCCGCACCTGCTGCACCATCACCCTCGAATACGGGGCAGGCGTCACCGCCGACAGCCTCACACCAGGCGCGAGATACCGGTCCACCTCTCCCGCACCGGCCAGGTACGCGGACAGGAACTCGCCCACCGAGGACGACAGATCACCGTCAGGGACGCTCACCCGGTACGGCGACTGCGGCGCGTCCGCCCGTACCGGTCCGGCCACCACACCAGGAGCGCCGGTCACCGTGAACGAACCACCCGCGCGGTCGGCGACCACCGGCACGGCGTAGTTGCACAGCCGGCCGTCCGCGTACTGCGCAGCCACCGTCACCGACCACACACCGCCCTTGCGCTGCGCACTGCGCACCGCCGTCACCGACTCCGGCCGTGACTGCGCACCCTCGGCCAGGTCGGGCAGCTCAACATTCGGCGCCATCGACTGCGCAAGCCGGGCCTGCGCACTGGTGGCGTCATCCGCGGTACTGCGCAGCCACGCGCCGAGAAACAGCTGCGCATACCCGGCGGGGTCGGAACTCGGTGCCCCGGTGCGCACCAGGGCCGGGCGGGGGGTCGCGGCCTGCACCGTGGTCGGGGCTGAGGTGACGGCGACGCACAGGGCGATTGGGCCGGCCGCGATAGCGGTCCAGGCCGCCAAGCGAGAAAGGCGTACGCGACGCCGCATCCTCTCCAGCGCCACGCCCGCGGCAACGGGGCCAGCTGCGCCCTCGGATGCCAGCTTGTCAGGAGGCATGCTCAAACTCCCAGGTCAGAACGACTGTTGATGACCTAAAGCAGACCCACCGACCCCGACCCGACCACCAACCATCCGACCCCGACCACGGTCTCGATGACGACACAAACCCCATGGTCGGCCCGACCACAGACCCCACCACGCCCCAAACGAGGCCCGGGGCGGCGCACGCTCGGCACGAGACAGCCACCATGGCGAGCGATCAGATCGGAGTGCCACAGCCGTTGCGCAACCACCGGGCCGAGCCAATGCGCACAGGCGTCCACTCGGTGCGCAACAGCCGCGCACTGCCGTCATTGCGCACCGCCGCCGCGGTGCGCAATCGGGCCGCGCACTGTGGGCGAGGCGGCACCCTGCGCACCCGTGGTCGGCCCGACCATGAGCCCGACCACGAACCCGACCCTGGCCTGTTGTCAGACCGTGACCGGCGGTCGGGTCCGGTGGACGCCAATCTGGTCGGGGCCGACGAGTGAGCTGGCGACATGCGCAACACGCATCAGGACCTACGCCCGTTCCCACACGCCCCAAACCGGTGGGACACGAAGCAAGCCCGCGCTCTGCGAACCGGCCATCAGCTCAGCGCCGCATGCTCCGCCGCGTGCGAACCCGTACTCGCGATGGAACCCACGCGCTGGGGCTGGATCTCCTGGACCATTCCTAGCGACGGCACCCTCCCCGAAATCCCCCACGAGATCGGCGTCGTCACCCCCGGCACCACGCGCGCCCAACGCGCCGTCCTTTACCGGCTGGCCGGACGTCCGGGCCGGCGCATCACCCTGGGCCGTGCGCTACCCGGATCCATACGCCGATCCACCGCCTACGCCGTCATCGTCAGCCTGCTCGTCGGCCTGCTCTCCATCCACGCCGGCCTCGCCGTCGACGTCGCCCTGCCCGCCATGGCGCTCGTCCCGCTGCTCATAGAGCGACTGGAAGACCACCTGGACGCCAAGGATGCTGCGCACGTCCGCCGCATCCAGGGCGACGCCGCCTGCCAGTACACACAACGCCTCGCCACTCTGCAGGACCAACTCCTCCACCTCGACGTCCCAACCGACAGCCGTTACGAACTGTGGCGCGCGGCCGAAATCGGACACGGCCTGATGTGGGACGTCGCCATGCTGCTCCAGGTCCAAGACACCCGCTCCGTCTCGCCCGCGCTGATCGCCCGAGAGACGCTGATGCTCCAACTTGTGCACCAGGCAGCGAAGTTCAGCTCCGGCCCTCGATAGCCGTTCGACACGTGCAGGCCCGGTGTAACCGGGCGAGGGATCATCTGGGGCATCGGCGACGACGTCTGCTCCCCGCACGTGTGGGGATGGTCCGGAAGACCGGCCGGAAGCCGCGGAGTGCGTGAGGTGCGGCAGGCGTATGGCTACAGCCCACGCATCCCGAGGGATGTCAGATGACGCGCCTGCCGCGGGCCGAGCCTAGCGTCAGCCCTCGATGTATCCCAGCGCGCTGTCCGGCCAGCAGTGGGTACAGGCGGGTACCTGGTCGCCTGCTCGTGCCGCGCGTCATCTGAGAGACCACACCAGGTGGATCAGGCCTGCTTTGTGTTGCCTTCGCCGAGTGCTGTGCGCAGCCAATCGAGGGAGTCTGTTTCGAGTACCGCTTCGGCAAATGTCGCGAGGTGCGGGTGCTCTGGACGGGGCGCGGTGAGCCCTTCACCATGCCGTTGTGGCGTGGGACTGGGTGGGGACAACGGCAGCTGGGCTCTTCGGTGTGGCAGGGACGGCCTTCACGTGGCTGGCTGGCGCGCAGGGACGCCGGCACGCGGAACGCATGCTGGCGCGTACCCAGCAGGCGGAGCGCAGGGCCAGACTGTGGCAGGAACGCCGGGAAGCGTATTTCGGGGCTCTGCGCGTGATCGATCTCGACCTGCGGCGCGAGCGGTACAAGGAACTCGGGCAGCTGCAGAAACTGCAGGAAGTGGAAGGTCACTGGACCAAGGTCAGGAGAGTGGAACTGACCACCGAGGCGGCCACTGCGCTGTGGGCCTTCGGAAGCGACACGGTAAGAGACCTGGCAGCCCGTTGGATCACTGCCAGCGATGCCGACAACGTGGCCGAGATGCGTCAGATCGCCCTCGAATTCCGGGCAGCGGTCCGCCGGGAGCTACAAGACCCGACCCAGGGCTGACCATCTGATGGATGAAGCTCCGCGCAGGTACGGTCGGCCCGTGACGCGCATCCGGGCGGGGGAGTTGACCAGGCCATGGACGACTACGACCACCTCGATCTCGACGCGATCGACTTCGCGCCGTTGGACGGCACCACTGAGCGGCTGGCCCTGCTGACGTTGCAGGAGGCGCATGACCAGCTCCGGCTCCTGCTGACGATCGCGCAGGACGGCCATCCGCTGTCGCCGCAGGCGGACAGGCTGGCGCGGGAGATCGCTGCGCGCATCCCCTCGGAGAACTGACCGCGCAGCCACCGGACAGAGTGCCTCTGAGGGGAGAGCTCCCCCGTACGTCCGGGGATCGTCCCGCGATGCGGGCGCACGGGCAGGGGTCTTCTATACGCGGCAGCTGTCGATGTGGGTGACGTCGCGGAAGTTGGTGATGATGGGGCTGGCCATGGATTCGCGGTAGACGACGGCGGCGCGGCCGTAGGGCCAGGTGGGGTCGTTGTGGAAGTCCTGCTGGGCTTCGCTGCAACTGCCGAACATCAGGCCGCGGACGACGTCGGTCCATTCGGTGTCGTCGCGGTAGTCCTGCCCCTCGGGGTAGGTCCCGGGGCCGAAGGTGACGAACATGGTCTGCGCCTGGGGGTTGAAGGTGACAGTGATGGCATCGTCCAGGTACTGCTGTCCCTGGAGGACGGGGGCTGCGTCGTTGATCAGTTGCCGAGCCGCCTTCTTCTCAGCCACGGTGACCGGTATCCGAGCGTCGGCCCATTCATCAATAGTGGGCTGCGTGGTATCGCTGCGGGTGTAGGCGGGGGAGGGGGCAACGCTGCGCTGCGGGGTCTGTGATGCGGCTCGCGCTGAGGGTGTGGACCCGGCGGGACTCGAGGACTGAGGGGCGGACTCTTTGGTGACGGCGTCCACGGTGGCCGCCGAGGTGGTTTGGCCGCTGCGTGCTGCAGGGCCCGCGCCGGGGTCGTCGTCGGACGACTGGGAGGCGGCCACGGCTCCGCCGATGCTGCCGAGGATCGCAGCGGCCGCGGCGACGGCTACGTAGAGCTGGGCCCGGTTGCGATGCCGTGTCGGGGCGGGCCAGGAGGCATCGTCCTGGGGTGCCGGATCCCAGCGCAGGCTGCCGATCAGGTCGGATATCAGCGTGGGCTGCCAGCCGTCGTCGGGCGTGGTGACAGCGGTTGCCTGGCAGGCGAGCAATTCGGCTGCCGAAGAAGCGAGTTGCGTGGCATTGGGACGGTCGGCTGGCTCCTTCGACAGGGCATTTTCGACCAGAGGCAGCAGGTCGGCCGGCACGCCGTCCAGGTCCGGCTCGGCCGACATGACGCGAAAGGCCACAGCGTCGGCAGCGCCGTTGCCGAAGGGCAGACGGCCGGTCGCGGCGTAGGCGACGAGGGCTCCCCAGGCGAACACGTCGCCGTGGGGGCCGACGGCGCCGGTGCGGTAGTGCTCGGGGCTGATCCAGCCCGGTGTACCCGTCATCACTCCGGTACGGGTGACCGAGGTGCCGTCCAAAGCGTGGGCGATGCCGAAGTCCAGCACCTGCGGGCCGGACGGAGCCAGGATCACGTTGGGCGGCTTCACGTCCCGATGGACCACGTCCGCGGCGTGGATGGCGCAGAGCGCGGCTGCGGTACCGGCTGCCAGTGCGTACAGATGAGCCCCGACCAGGGGACCGTTGAGCGTCACGTGCCGGTCAAGAGTAAGGCCGGGGATAAAGGCCGTGGCGAGCCACGGCAGGGCAGCTTCGGTGTCGGCATCGCGGAACGGCACCAGGCATGGGCCGGTGACCCGCTGAGAGAGCTGCACTTCTCGCCGGAAACGCGCACGGAATTCATCGTCCGCAGCCTGCGCTGGATGAATGACCTTTACAGCCATCCGCTCGCTTGCCGCAGACAGCGCGGCAAACACCGTGCCCATGCCGCCCGAGCCGAGCCGTCCCACAATCCGGTAGGGCCCCACGCGGCGCGGATCGCCCGGCTGCAGTGACTGAACACGGTTGGACACGTACATCCCCCTGGTGATCAACGGCACCGCACGGGCCGAAGCGGTAGCCCATCGTAGGGGCTGTCACATTCAAGTTCTGCCGCACAACCGACACGGCGCATCCAAGATCACGCCGCTCATTGCCTCACGCCCCTCCAGTGCGTGCCGCGCACCGTTGCATGGACGCACCGGCGGACGCATGGCGTCCAGCGACGGGCGCCCCCAGGGGCTGTTCGCCAGCGCGGCAAGCCCAGCCGGAGGCCGGCGTGCGGGCCGTAAGGCCACCGCTCCTACGGCTGCCTCTACGGGTTGTAGATCAGTGCAGATCCTTGATCATGACTGCGTACAGCGGGGAGTCGGCGAACGGCTGTTGCTCACCGACCTTGGTATAGCCCCAGGAATCGTAGAGGTCTTGGACTTTGGGGTGGGTGACGTCGACCAGGAGCACGGCGAGGTCCTCCGGGCGCTCGGAGAGCAGTGCCTCGTGGAGGCGCTCAGCTATGCCTTGCTTGCGCCATCCGGGCCGCACCAAGACCTCGGAGACGGCGAAGGTTGCGCTGTAGCCGTTGTTCGGCTTGTAGCCCGTGGAGCGCCACCACTCACGGCCGGACTGGAGCGGCGCGCCGTAGGCGAAGCCGGTCGGCTCCTCACCGTCGAAACCGACGACGCACGTGAATCCCTCCATGTTCGACCAGTGATTGGCGAACCAGGGGAAGCGCTGGTTGAACTCCAGGTCCATGGCATCGGCGTAAGCGTCAGCGTGGACATCGACCAGCATCTCCGTGAAGTCGGCCGGAAGTTCACCGTGGCGGTACTGCCGCAGGTTGATCACGCTGGTCACGCTCGACTCCATTCATCTCGCATACGGTCCGCCCAGTCCCGGGCGTACGTAGTGGACGGCGCCATGCTGAAGAGATCTCGGTGGAAGTCTCCGATCAGCGTGCGCATCCGTCCAGGCAGCGGGGAGCCCTCCATGAGGGCGAAGACGTTGGCAGCCGTCTTTGTGGCTTGTTCGGGCTCGCCTTGGCGGAGCTGGGCAAGTGCGAGCTGGCAGGTCGCCAGGGCACGGTTGCGTCGAAATGTGCCGGGGATTCTGGCAAGCGCCTGGTGCGCCATGGCTTCAGCATTGGCGTGCAGTCCGCTGTGGTTGAGGATGATCGCGGCGAGGTGGTCGAGCTCGGCTGCTCCGTAGAAGGCCGTCCACCGCGGATGGTCTACTACTACGGCCTTGCGGAGCGTGGTCTGCGCTGCCCGAAGGGAGCGCTGGGCTGCCCTGGTATCGCCGAGGGTTGCGTGAGCCAGGGCGACGCGGACGCCGCCCATAGAGCCGAAGAACGGGTCTCTGCGGGCGGCCGGAGAAGCCTCGGCGGCCTGAGCCGCAGCGAGTTGCTCGGGCCAGTTCCGCCGCTGGTAGGCGAGCATGGCCATGTTGACCCACACACGCATGCCGGTTGACGGGTCCTGCGAGAGGCCGGCGAATGCGGTCGACTCGTGCAAGTAATTCTGTGCGCGGTCGAGGTCGCGAAGGTCGATGCAGGACCAGGCTGCGATGGTGGTGTATTCCGCGGCAAGGGCGTACAGGGCTCGGCGTACTCGCTCGCTCGCGTTTCGCTGCTGCAGTGTCAGTACGTCGGCGCGGCCTCGCAGGGCGGCTGCGGCTAGGCCGGCATGGCCGCCCTGGTGGTCGTCTGCTTCGACGAGCCGGTTCATGTTGGCGGCAACACGCGACACGTCGGACATGCCGACAGAGCGGCGCTGCTTGACGATCGGTAGTACTGCGGCGGCTGTTCCGGTGGTTGAGGCGATGAAATTGCGGCGCCGCACTGGGTCCTCCGGGGGGTCTTGCATGGAGCGTGGTGCGCTGAACCCTAATTCCTCTACCCGGCAGCCGAACACGCGCTCCAGTGCAGCGCACGTACGACCGATGGGTCGGCTGTGCCTGCCGCTCAGCAGGTTGCGGATGGTGCGTGACGATATTTCACCGGGACGGCCGGTGATCTCCAGCAGTGCTTTGTTGAGCTGACCTGCCAGCTCGTCCTGCGTGAGGCCGAGTTCCTGCATCCGGCCTTGAAGGATGAGGTTCGCTCCCATGCGCCGACGGTAGTCCTGCCGCCATCGTGCGATCTAGCCCCGAGGTAATGCGAACGTAAAGTCTTCCGGTTGGGGGCCTGCACGCAATCGGAACCCTTCCTGTTCCCCTCCGCTCAGTGCTCGTTGACTGGACGCGAACCGCCGAGCCGACATTTGGTGCGGCCGGTGACCGTGAGCCCGATGTGCGGGCCGAGAGGACGAGGACGTGTTGACGACAGCCGTACAAACGCCTCGCGAGGTCCGCTACCGCGATGGTGACGTCATGGGTGTGAGCTTCGAGATTGCGTGCCGCCGCGACGGAACCCCGCCGAGCCCCGAGGACTGCGCGTGGGTAGGAGCCATGCGCCGCATTGCCATGGCACGCCTGCAGTACCGCGGGTTGGACGCCCTCCAGGACGACGTGGGCTTCATCGTCTCCGAACTGGTCACGAACGCGATCCTGCACAGCGGAACCACCACGGTCAGCTTGACCATGGCCGTGCAGGACGGCGATCTGTACCTCTCTGTTGCGGACGGTATTCCGGGCGTGCCGTCCCCCGTGCAGGCGGCCGGCACCGACGCCGAGTCGGGGCGCGGTCTCGCTCTCGTCGATGCTTTGGTGAAGGAGAACGGCGGCACATGGGGAACTAACGACATCGGCGCTATGACCTGGTGCCGTCTCGTCATCCCGTCTGGGGACCAGTTATGAGCGGCCCTACGATCCTGCGCTGCACCATGCCCGTGCCTGATTGGGCGCCGCCGTTGGACCCCGAAGCCTTGGAATCAGTGCTGACCAAAGTCCGGGGGTGGCAGCCGTTCGACGGTGAATCGCTCCTCGACGACGTTGGCGCGGTCCTCGACGACGTAACCCCCGCCGAGGAAGCCCTCGATGACCACGCCCTGCGGCTCCGCGGCCATTTGATGCAACTCGTCGCTATCGCCGTCGCCGCGGAGGCCGGCCAGAAGGACCCGTATGCGGAACAACTGATCGAGCGGGCCCGCTGGTTACGCACCGAGGCAATGCCGGGTGACCACCTTCAGGCTGTGGGGCATCTGCGCCGGATGGCCTGGTCGGCCAACGAACTTCACGAGCGCCTCGGCGCGATCAAGTGCCTGCGGGAGGTGACCTGATGCTGGGTCCCCTGCTTCCGTACAGCCCGCCCGCCCCGTCGAGAAGGACGCATCGCTCCATGCCTTCCACCGCAGCCGGACCGGCCGTAGTCCCGTACGTCATCCAGCGGGTGGGGGAGGAGGCCGCGCCCGACAACCTGGTCATCAGGCGCAGCGCGCCGGGCCGAAGCCGCCTCCACTACCTCGACGAAGATCCCCGGGATCGTGATCCCCGCGGTGTGCTGTTCGCGCGGGTCGGCTGGAATCCGCTGGGCGTGGACGGGATGCCGACCGGGGAGCCGCAGTGGAAGTTCATGCACCCGCACCGGCAGATGATGACCATGCAGACTCTCCGTTGCCAGGTATGCGCACAGCCCGCCCGGACGAAGGCCGGCTTCATCTTCCTTGCGGGGCCCAGGGACGAGAACCCCACCCAGACGGAGATTCTGACGAACCAGCCCCCGGTGTGCGCCCGGCACGTCCGCACCGTTGCGGTGCTGTGCCCGCACATGGAGAAGCAGCCGATGGTGTTCCTCGCCCAGAGCGCCCCCCTGTACGGCGTGAGCGGAGTCCTCTACGGCCGTCTCGTCCGCGGGGGCCTGCACGTCGTCGCCCGGCCGGACATCGCCGTGCCCTACGGGAACCCCGACCTGGCCACGTTCCTGGCCTCGCAGGTGGTCCGCCGGCTCTCGAGCTTCCGTGTCCTGGACCTCGGCGAGCTGCTTGAGGAACTCGGGACGGCCGCATAGACCCCTGTCCGGTGGCCCGGAAGACCGTCCGTGCCCAGGCCATCGGGCAGGCCGTACGCCCAGCGCAGGGAGCTGACGGCCGATCCCCTACGGCCCGGCTCTCCCTTCCCGCGCTGGTGCTCACCCCCTTCGCCGCGCATCCCCCGGCGCGACGAAGGGGGCCCACGCGCCTGTATCTGACCGTCCACACCACGGAGGAACAATGACCAACCTCAGGATCCCCACCGTTTTCGGGCAGACGATCGCGAACATCGGCGAAGTTCCCGGCGGCAGGGAGTGGGGCCGGGTGCGGGGAAAGGTCCGAAGCGAGCAGCTCGCGGCCGGCCCCTTGCCGCCGAGCTGAGCGGTCTGTTTCACGACGTGACCACACAGCGGACACCCAGCGTTCTCCGCTGCGCCCCTGCTTGGTGATGCGCGGTTGGAGTACCTCCGCAGGCAATACGAGCGGGGCATCAGCCCCTGATTCCCGACTCGACCCAGGCGCGGGGCGCTGCCCCTATTCCCCCTCGGGCTCAGCGAATTCCCGTGCCGGGTCCACTGCCTTCGCCGCCCTGCCTCCCCCCGACGGGGCGGCGAAGGGCCCGATCTCACGGATGCTCTGGAGGCCAGTATGCAACCGCTGACTCATCCTGTAGAAGCCGACGCCGTCGACTTCACAGCACTGAAGAACTTCGCGGCCCTGCGCGGGCAACTCCGCGTCTCCTTCACGCCGCGGTGCAACATCGCGTGCTGGTTCTGCCACAACGAGGGTGACGTCCCGCCCCCGCTGACCAGGGCGGACCGCTCCCGGCAGCCGCGCACCCGAGCACTGGACCCGGACAGCTACCTGGCGTTGATCCGCTCCCTGACGGCCGAGGGCCTCAAACGCGTGTACTTCACCGGCGGGGAGCCGCTGTCCTCTCCTATGGCCCGGCCGATCCTGGAAGGTCTGCCGGCGCAAGGGCCGGACGGCTCTTACACGCTGATCACCAACGGGACCCGGGTCCGCACTCACCGGGCGTGGCTGTCGCGCACCCCCCTGGACAAGGTGAAGGTATCGCTCCACTACTTCTCCGACGAGAGCCTGAAGGCCATCGCCGGGACCCGCATCGGCATCGACACCGTCCTCGACGGCATCGAGGCGGCCCGGGAGATGTTCCAGCGGGTGGAACTGAACACCCTGCTCCAGAAGGAGAACGCCCACGAGGTGGAGCACATCCTCGACTTCGCCCTGGAACGCCGCCTGCCCGTGCAGTTCATCGAACTGGTCGGAACAGACTTCAACGAAGCCCGGGCCGCCTCAGCCGTGTCGGCCGAAGCGATCCTGACCTACCTGCGCACCCTGACCTCGGACGAGCACGTCGAAGTCGCCGGGGTGGGCCAGGGCCGGCGCGTCTTCCGCATCGACGGCATAGAGATCGACGTGATCCACCGCAACCTCGGCCGGCACCACCTCGGCCAGTGCGGCACCTGCCTCCTACGCAGCCAGTGCGTTGAGGGCTTCTGGGCCCTGCGCGTCGACCACAACGGCGGCATCCAGCCGTGCCTCTTACGCGATGACCTGCGCCTGAGCGTGACCGAGCTCCTGTCCGACCCGGAACGGCTCGTGGCAGCCGTCGCCGGGCACGTCACATCCTTCACCGAAGGGACGCTATGACCCACATCCCGCCGCCCTACCAGCCCTTCTCCTACGAGACCGACCACCCGATCGTCGTTCTGGAAGGCGTGTCCGGCGTCGGCAAGTCCACGCTGGCCAGCCTGCTCGCCGCACGCCTGAAGGCATCCACCTTGCACACGCTGCCCGACCCGCACACCGACTGGTCCCCGCTCATCGAACGCACCCTGCGGCCGCTGCCTCAGCTGGGGTTCTACCTGTCCGGACTGCTGCACGCGTCCGACCGGATACGGCAAGCCCAGGCACACGGGCCCGTGGTGGCTGACCGCTACCTGTCGTCCGTCATCGCCTGTCACTCCGCCGTCCACCGCGTCCCCACCGATGCGGTGACCACGCTGCTCGCACCCTTCCGCCCCTACGTGGCAACGCCCACCCGTACCTACTACCTGCGCTGCGCGGAGGACGAGCTGCGCGAGCGGCTGGCCACCAAGACAGACACGAAGAGCGACGACACCGATCTGCTCGACATCCCCGACCGGCTCCCGCGCCTCCTCGCCAACTTCGCCAAAGTAGCCGAAGCCGACGACACCGCGATCTGGCTCGACACCGACGACAAAACGCCGGACGAGCTCGCCAACTGGGTCATCGCCGATCTGGAGCGCCCCCTTGCTTAACCCCATCGACACGGCCGCCGTCATCCGCGACGGCGGCGCCGTCGGGCACTACCCCGGCCAGATCCACGAGGCCGTCGGCTGGTGGCTGGGCGCCTGCCTGGTCGTCACCACAAAGACCCCCCGTCTCGCCGTGGCCCACGACGGACACCCGGTCAGCGTCGAATTCGCCGACCGTCTGTGCCAGGGCGCAATCAACGCCGAGCACTACGCCTGCCACGTCCGCCACCTCGGGCAACAGCCCGAAGAGGAACTGCTGGCCGCAGCAAACGCCCTTGAAGCCCCGGCAGCGTGGGTGTCCGCGAGAACCGACAACCGCACCGACACCGTACGGATCCGCCTCTACACCCCGCTCGGCACGCTCCTGGACGACACCACCGGGCTCGCAGTGATTCGTGACCTCATCGCCCGGGACCGCATCCCGATCCCCGTGAACACCCAGGCCAAGGGCACGATCGAGCCCTGGCCCCCCACGTCGACAGACGGAGCCCGCCCGTGATCAACGCAGCAGAGATCATCGAGTCCGGCACCAACATCCTGTTCGTCACGCTCGACTCCCTGCGCCACGACGTCGCCCACCGTGCGCTCGAGGACGGCCGCACACCGCGCCTTGCCGGGCTCCTTCCGGGCGGACAGTGGGAACGCCGACAGACGCCCGGAACCTTCACACTGCCCGCCCACATGGCGTTCTTCTCCGGCTTTCTGCCCAAACTGCCTCAGCCCCAGCAGCCGGCCCGCCTGTGGGAGTGCCGCCCACCGGCCTTCAAGAAGGTGCCGCCCCAGACGTTCGTCTTCGACGCCCCCAATCTCCTCGACGGACTCGCCCTGCACGGCTACCGCACCGTGTGCGTGGGCGGGGTCACCTACTTCTCCGACGAGACCCCGCTCGGCTCGGTCCTGCCTGCAATGTTCCACGAGGCGCACTGGCGGCCCGAGTTCTGCTCCCCGGAGCCCGATTCCACTCGCCACCAGACAGACCAGGCCCTCGCCATCGCCGACCACTACGACGGTCGCCAGCCGCTACTGCTGTTCGTCAACGTCTCGGCCACACACGTCCCCCACGGCCACTACCTCGGTAACAGCACGGACAGCAGCGCCTCACAGGCGGCCGCGCTCGCCTACGCTGACGCTCACCTGGGCCGGCTGCTCGACGGGCTCTACGGCCGGGGTCGGTGCTGGCTGGTCATCATGTGCGCCGACCACGGCGATGCCTACGGAGACGACGGCTTCCACGGCCGTGGCATCGCCCACCCTGCCGTGTGGAATGTGCCTTTCGCCGCATGGGTACACAACTGACCGCTACGCTCGATCCGTATGAGCGATGGATCAATGCGTGACGCCTCCGTGGTCGTGGCACTCGACGTAAACGGCCTAGTTGCACTGCTGAGCACCGACTTTCCCGCCCACGGAGGCGAGTACCTGTTCCTGCCCGGCGGACGCCGCGAAGACGGAGAGACCGCGCTGGACTGCGCCCGCCGCGAGCTGCGAGAGGAAGCCGGAGTAACCGCCGGGCAATGGCGGCAGCTTGGCTCACACGCAATCACGCTGAGCTCTCCGGCGCGCGTCCACATCTACGAAGCCCGCGACCTCACCCTCGGCGCCCAGGAACTCACCGAGACGGAGCAGGACTTCAAGCTGATGTGGTGGCCGATGCCCGATGCCCTTCAGGCCGTGCACGACGGGCGATTCCTCCTCCCCGCAGGGCCGTTGGCCCTGCTCCTCGCAGATCACCGCCCTGCGAACAGCTGACAACCCGCCCGTGCACGCCCAGGGGCAGTTGGGGGCCGTAACCGATCGCGGCCGTTGACGTCTGGACGCAGCCGCCGACCCGTAGTTCGCGGCCACTGAGCAGCTCGAAAATCTTCGGGGCCGAACCCGAGCGCGACGCCTTCCTCCTGACCGTCACACCGACCCGCCAGACCGTGCACTACGAGAAGACAGACGGACCAAGCTGGGCTCTCCCGGCCACGTCCTGACCATCGCCCCAGACCGGCTCCGCCTCTCCCGTCCCCCGCGGCGAGTGCGGCCCGCGCTGCTTGCGCTGGTCGTCATCCGCTGCGCGGACTGGGCGGGGCCGGTACGCGATCGGGCCCGCGCGCTCTTGGCCGAGGCGCCCCCGCACCAGCTGGCCGCGCACGCCGCGCTGATCCTGCGGGTCGGCGGCCGCTCACGGGGCGGCTTCACCCAGGAGCTGCTGACCGGGGCGCTGCGTGCGGGCCCGGCCGCGCAAGCCGAGGCGCTGCTCGACAGCGGCGACCGGGCCACGGCTCGCCTCGCGTACCGCGTCGCCTTCGAGCGGCGGTTGCTCCCCATCGCGCGGCTCGCTCAGATTGCCGCCCGCCACCGCGACGTTGTGGTGCAGAATTTGTGCGCCGAAGCGGCTGTGGCCGCCCTCGGCGAGGGCACCTTCGAGGAGTTCGCAGAGGTCGTGGTGCCGTTGCTCGGGTCCCGGCGGCCCAGGGTCAGGTCGGCGGGGGTGACCGCCCTGCGCCGGGCCGGGCGGCACGCCGATGCCGAGCCGTATCTCACCGACCGGTCCGCCGTAGTACGCGCGTGCGCCCGGTGGGTGCTGCGGCAGGGCGGCACGGACCCGGTGCCTCTGTACCGCGCGCTGTGTGCCGACCCCGCGGGCCGGCCCCGCGGGCCGGCCCGCCGCCGCGGTGGGCCTCGGCGAGTGTGGGACGCGCGAGGACACGGACCGGATTCGGGCGCTCCTCGCGCACCCGGTCCCCGGCGTTCGTGCCTCCTCGGTGGCCGGGCTGCGGGCACTGGACGCGGTGCGCGTCGATGACGTACGACCGCTCCTGGACGACCCATCGGCGGCAGTGCTCCAGCAGGCGACCGCGGCCCTCTTGCCGTGGGCCGACCGCGTACCGCAGAAGTTGCTGCGCGAGCTGCTGACCGAGGATCGTCCGCGCCACCAGCGGGTCGCGGCGATCCGGCTGCTGCGAGCCGTCGGGATGCACGCCCAACTCTGACACGCGTTCCAGACGAGCCGCCGGACGGGCCCTGGCCCCGGGGCGACGACGATCGTGGCTCTCCGATCAGCCTGCCTCGTGAACCCGTTCCTGCCGTGAGCTTGACGAGCAACTGCCCCGGCGCGTCAGGCATCGGTGGCCTCGTCCACGCGCACCCCGGGCCAGCCCAGACAGCGAAACGCTGCTGGAGTACTGAGCAGTTTCAGGCGCTGCGCCGCGGTTTCCGCGCTGTCGTCTTCTTGGCTGCCTTCTTGGCAGGCTGCTTCTTTGCCGTCTTCTTTGCCGTCGCTTTTTTGGCTGCAGTCTTCTTTCCGGGCATGTCGTGGACGGTGGCGTCCTCGCCGCGGGAGGCCTTGGCCTTGGCCACGGACTCTTTCAGCGCGGCCATCAGGTCGACGACCTGCCCCGGTGCCTCGGGCTCCTCAGCCGTGGGCGGTTCGCGGTGCTCCCGTTTGGCGTCGATGAGCTGCTCCACGGCTTCCGTGTACCGGTCGGTGAACTCCTCGCCTTCCAGGTCGTCGCGGGTCAGCCGGTCGATGAGCTGCTCCGCCTGGGCGATCTCGTCGTCGGTGAGTTCCACTTCTTCGGGTTTCAGCTGGGACGGGTCGCGGATCTCGTCGGCCCAGCGCATCGAGTGCAGGACGATGACGTTGTCGCGGACGCGGAGCAGGCCCAGCCTCTCGCGCCCCGACCATGCGTATTTTGCGACGGCCACCTTCGACGACCGCTCCAGGGCCTGCCTCAGGAGTGTGTACGGCTTGGCCGCGACCTGGCCGTCGGGCTCGAGGTAGTAGCCCTCGCCGATCTGGATCGGGTCGATGGAGTCCAGGGGCACGAATGCCTCGATCTCGATGGCCTTCGCGGTGGGCAGCGGTATCTCCCGCAGTTCCTCGTCGAGGACCGGGATGATCGTGTCCTTGCCCCACTGGTAGCCCTTGCCGATCTCGGACTGCGCTACTTCACGGTCCTCGATCTCGCAGATCTTGCGGTTCCGCACCCGGCCCATGTCCTCCAGGTGGACCTGGTGGAAGTGGATGGAGTGGTCCTCCCGGGCGTTGACCACGTGGATCGGCACGGTGACCAGGCCGAATGAGATGGCGCCGGACCAGATGGTTCGGGGCATGGGGGACCTCCGCGACAAGCCCCGAGGCCTTCAGCCTAGAAGCAGGCGCAGGCCCAAGCGCGGCGAGGCATCGCCGCTGAACGGGGGAGAGGCGGCCTCGGCCGTGGGCGGTTGGTCGAGGATGCGCAGGGCTGTCGGGCCACGTCGCATTAGGTGTTTACGGGCGGCTGCTGGTGAAGCGGACGGTGGAGCCCCAGTTCTGCTGGACGGGGGCCAGGCACCACTGGCACAGGGGCATGCCGCCGGTGCCGTACTTGTGGGTGCGTCGCTGGCAGCCGGAGCACGGGCCGACCAGGCTGCTGGGGCAGGTGAAGGTGGAGGGGTCCGGTTCGCTGACTGGTGGCGGGGGAGTGCTGGTCATCAGGGTGTCCTGTTTCGGGTGATGGGTGGATTGGTCACCGCGAAAGCAGCCTGAGGCCAGAAGATGCAGGGTGCCGGTCAGCGCATCGCGATGGAGAGGGCTGAGCCGGCGGATAAGTCGATGATCTCCAGCGCGGTGTCGGGCTGGCAGTGACCGCAGGCGCGCACGCCCGAGGTGAGGAGCCGGCGGGCTTCGTCGCGCGGGACGGGGCACCGTCGTTTGCCCGCGGCGTAGCAGCCGCCCACGTGCACTTCGATGGGCGGGCGGCCGTTGCCGATGCCGAGTTCGACGACCCAGTCCGGTTCCGCGGGCCGGTTTCGGCGGCCCTGCTCTTGTTCGGCCTCCCGCTCCTGGAGGGCGGCGATCTTGGTGTCGATGCGCTGCAGCCACATGGCGTGCCACACCCGCAGGGTGAGCAGTCGCGCCAGGTCAGGCGGCAGGTCATCGAACATGCATCCGATTCTAGATCCAGAGGCCATCGGGTTCGCCACCTCGCGTGTTCGAATTCTAGTTCGATAACGTGGAGTGGAGGAGGTGAGTGCTGTGGAGACAGGGACCGAAGCACGACAGGGGGCGAGCGTGATGCACGTGCGCTGCCCGGACCGGCTGCCGGAGGACCTCTACCGGCAGGTGCTGGAGCAGATGGCGGAGCTGTCCCCGATCGTCCAGGCACTGCCCCCGACAGCCGCCCTGGCAGAGCTCAAGGGCGCGCTGCGCTACCACGGCGTGGACGCCGCCCGACTGGGAGAGGTGCTGCGCGTGCGGACCATCTCGAGGCTGGGCGTCGACGTCCGCGTCGGGATCGGCCCGTCAGTCACCGTCGCCGCCACCGCCTCCGGCCAGATCACCGGCCCGGGCGGCGTCCTCGCCATCACCCCCGACGAGGTCGCGGACTGGCTCGGACCCCTTCCTGTCGAGGCCCTGCACGGCATCGGACCCCGCCAGGCCCAGGCCCTGCACGACTACGGCGTCCACCGCATCGGCCTGCTCGCCGCGATCCCGCCCGCCACCGTCCAGCGCCTCCTGGGCGGCCGCGCCGGACGCCAGGCCGCAGACCGGGCCCGCGGCGTCCGCAGGAGTCGCCAGGACTTCAGGGTGGCCATCGCCTGCTCGCCGACTGCTCGGATCTTCGCGTGGGAAAGGTTGACGGCCTTCTGGCCTGCGGAAGATTCTCCCAGCGGCCGCGGTAAGGGACGCGGACGGTTCCGCCGGCACCCTGGTACGCCTTGTCCGCCCAGCAACACATGTCGGCCTCGGCCAGCGCCTCGATGACGCCGTGGGTGCGGGCCGCCTTGACGTCGTGGACCGCGCCGGGCAGCGCGGCCAAGGCCCACAGCAGGCGCCCGAACGGGTCGGCGATGGCCTGGATGTTCATGCCGTGCTTCTTGTGCTTCCCGGAGTAGTGCGGGCGGTCAGCGGCGATCCGGTTGATGGGTAGTAGGGTGCCGTCGAGGATCACGAACGCCTTGCGCGCGGCAGTGCGTACGGCTGCGGCGAGGTCCGGGGCGACGGCTGCCAGGACCTCAACCGCCTCGGTAACGTAGCGGTAGACGGTGGCGATCCCGACGCCGAACCCGGCTGCAAGCTGGGCGTAGGTATGGCCGCACCACAGCGGCGGCACGACACCGGCGCATGGCGACCATGGGAACCGCGGCAGACCGTCACCAGCGCTCGACGGCGGTTCACCGGCCCGGAAGACCTCGGCCCCCTCCCATCGTGGAGAAGCCGTCGTGCGAAGATTCGGCACCGACCGGACCGAATCATGCCCAGCAGTCGGGGCGCCGAGAAAGAGCACATGCGCACCAACACGATCAATGTCGCACGGACGACCGCCGTCGCCGTGGGAGCAATTCTCGCCACCGGATGCGGCACGGGCGTCGGCCCCGCCGACCCGGCCGCGACCACGGCCCCTGCCCTTTCCTCTTCTTCGGCATCGGTGCCCTTCGACCAGAAGGCCGTTCGGAGGGACCTGCAGGCGGCTGTCGCGGCAGCCGGACTGGCAGGCGGCAAAGTGGAGGCGGGGCTCGGCGCGCCCCGGGAGCCACGCGCCCTCACCGACACCGAGAAGGGACGCAAGGCCGCCGCTCTCGACACCCGACTGACCCCCTGCGTGGTCTCCTGGTCGTCCACCGGGAATCGACACCGCTCCCCAAGCGCCGCCAATCCGGCTGACACGCGGCGGCGCCTGAAGATCATGCTGTCCGGTCTCACCGCTCGGGGTTGGAAAGAGATCAGGCCACCGCAGGAGGAGCCTCTCGAAGGCAACGGCACCTACTACATGGCTTCGTACAAGAAGAAGGGCTGGTTCCTTCACGCCCGGCACGCCGCAGCACCCGTGCTCGACCTCACGACGGTCATGGCCACGGAGGAAGCCTGCTTTGGCCGGCTCACCGCTGAGGAGCAAGCCCTCCTCGAGAACTGAGGAAGGCCGCACGAGGCCGAATGTGGGCGGGCCGGAACAGTCTGACCCTCGACCTCTTATGGCCACCTGCTCCAAGCCGAAGCGCCAGGACATGAGGAAGTCGACAACGGCAGCACGCCGAAACAGCTTTGCTCTCGGATGAGCCACTCCGACACGATCCAGCAGCGCTTCCCAACTGCCGCGGAACAGAACCTGGCCAGCGACACCCACGTCGTCCGATTGCCAGGTCACCATGACTTCGGCAGCCACAGGTGTGAGCTCACCTCCTGGTTCTAGCGCCCCAGACGGGCCATGCTCTTGCCGGACGAGAACCGCAGTCAGCCGTTTCCAACTCGACAGTGTCAGCGGGCAGTTGGCGCCGGGTGATGTCGGGGGAAGGGCGAAGCTCCTGGTAGATGGGTTGTCGACCAAGGGCAACCTGTCTGCCCGGAGCTTCACATGCTTGTCTACCCATCAGGGATCGATCTGTCCAGCTCGACCCTGCGGTACCTCTCCCGCCTGCTGACCGGGGCCGGGCCCCGTCGACCGGCGAAGGTCCGGTGCGAGCCCCCCTTTCAGCGCCCGGACGTGCGAGCCGTCGATCGCCGCGTCGTCCATGTCCAGCAGGCCCGCGGCCCGCAGCTCGACCAGCAGCACGTCGTGCAGCTGCGGCCAGACGCCCGCTTCGGTCCAGTCCCGCAGACGCCGCCAGGCCGTCACGCCGCTGCAGCCGACCTGCTCCGCGGGAACGTTCCGCCAACTCACGCCCTTGCACAGCACGTAGACGATGCCACGCAGCGCAGCCCGGTCATCCGCAGGCAACCGCCCGGGATACCGATGCCGTCTGGGCGCACGAGGCGGCAACAGCGGGGCCACACGTTCCCACAGGTCGTCAGGCGCAAGATCAGCAGGCACCCAACAAATCCTGCCGACACGACACCCAACTGCCAAGCCTCACAACCCACTTCATTCTGAAACGATCAGCTAGTCGAACAGTTCTGAACCGGCCGTGATGGCCGCTTGGACAGCCTGTTCGGAGCCTGCCGTGGCGGCGGATGTGATGGCGAGGATCAGGATGCGCTTGATGGAGCGCCAGATGCGGCGGCCCCTATTGGGATCGCTGCCTTCGCGCTCCAGAGCGTTGATGCCGTCGGCGAGGTCTTGGGCGTCGTCTGTGGGTAGATCCAGGGCATGCGTGGTCTGGCGGAGTTGACTCACGAGTGATGTCAACGCTTCTGCATTCACGTTGACCGTGATGGCCTGGGAGTTGCCGCTTCCGCTCGCGAGGTTGCTTTTGTGTGTGTTTCCGTGGACGGTGATGCTGTTGTGGTTGTTCGTGACGGATGCGGTGCTCCGCGGCTGCTGTTTGGCCATGAAGGTCTTTAAGTCTTCGCGTCCGGTAGCGAAGTTGATGCCCATGTTGGTCGGCCGGACGAGGGCGCTGCCGTTTGGGAGACGTTCAATGATGAGAAGGGCCTCAGCTTCGAGGTAGAGAAGGGCAGCAACTACTTCATCCCAGGAGAGCTCGGTTCCCAAATACCACCCGCCCTCTGTGCCGACGAACTCCCAAGCGTCTACTGATCCTGCGGGGCGAGGGAAGCTCTCGTATACCCAGCGCACCAGCGCATTGTGGAGGTGCATGTCTCGCTTGGCTCTGTCCTGCGAGTCTTGCTGCAACTGCTGTGCGTGCAGCAACCCCGTATCTGTCCACACCCACTGCTCCCAGACGAGGCGCTGTTCGTTCTGCACGATGCCGTGTTCCTGCAGCATCCCGAGAATTTCAGCTTTGTACGCCTTGTCAATCTGAGCGGTACGAAGGGCCTCTTTCACATTCAGGACCCGGGTGTAGGGCGACTGCGTTTCGAACGCCGCCTGAACGAACTGCGCGACCAAACGCAGGAGTGTCATGCCGAAGGATCGTAGACCGCTAAGCGGCCATCCAGGCTGCGAAACAGCCGAGTTGGAACCCGTGGCTGCCGTACGCGCCAGAGCCGACCCGGGATCCAACCACCTGCTGTCCCCTCAGGATCCAGCGGGAATGTCTGTCCGGCCCGGGCAGCGAGCGGTGTAACCGCCACACACGGCAGGCGATGCGATGAGCGAGTGGAAGCGGAGAGATGGCAGGGGGCGGGATCCCCTCGGCTGATCCGCAGGTCAGCTGAACAACTGCGAACCGGCCGCGATAGCGGCCTGAACGGCTTGTTCGGAGCCTGCCGCGGCGGTGGATGTGATGGCGGGGGTCATGATGCGCGCGATCCTGCGCCAGATTCTCTGGCCCCGGCCGAGGTCGTCCCCCTCGCGCTCAAGAGTGTCGATCTCCTCGGAGAGGTCCTGGACGTCGTCCTCGGGGAGCTGCAACGTGGGTGCCACCTGGCGCAGTTGAGTGATCAGGGACGCCAACGCATTCGCATCCACCCCGTGCGTGACCGTCTGGGTGTTGTTGCCGCCCGTGGCGAGGGCGCTGCCGGATACCGCCCCGTGGACGACGATGCTGTCGCTGAAGTTGTTCGTGACACCGGGAGAGTGCGGCTGCTGGGTGGTCATGAAGGTCCTCAAGGTCATGTTGGAGTGGGCAAACCTGATGCCCAGGGGAGTTGGCCGGACTCCGATGCGGCCGACGGTGCGTTCCGCCACGAGAAGTGTCTCGGCTTCAAGGAAACCGACAGCGGCCTCTACCTCGTCCCAGGTGACTTGGGTTCCGGCGAACCACCAGCGTTCGTTGCCGGCGAACTCCTGGAGACTTACCGAACCCGCAGGAGGGGTGTGCGTGTACGCCCAACGCACCAGCACGTTGTGGAGGTAGATATCGCGTTCGGCCCTTGACTGAGAGATTCGGCGCAAGTGCCGTGCCTGCTCCAAGCCGTTGGCCGTCAGCCTGATCAGGTGTACGGAACCATCGGCTCGCTCGCCCTCGCTGCTGACGTATTGCTGGGCGATGAGCGACGAGATGACGGCGTCCTTCTCCGCTGTGTCGAGCTGAGCGGACTCCATGATCGCCTCAGGGGCCAGCAACTCGTTGAGACGGCCCCCGGACGCATCGAGTGCGCAGAGGAGGAACTGCGCGACATACACCTCGGTCGTCATGCCGAACGAGCGTAGCGTAGCCGGACGAGCCGTCAGTTCGGGCGGATGGGGCGGCAGCGTCGGTTCGCCCTGGGCACCGAGGCCGGATGGTCAGCTACACGCTCGCGACCAAGCTCGGCAACGCCTGTCTGGTCGGTGGCAGATGGCGCGGCTTACGCCCGGCCCTGTGACCGTGCGAACTGCCCTGTCAGTGAGGCTGCTTGGCGCGGTAGTTCGGTCGGGCCGGCCGTGGCGGCTGGCGCCGGCAGCACCTTCCCATCTGTATCGACCACTGCATAGTGGATGCCTTACGATGTGCTGTGTGACAACTTCCAGTCTGTTCCTGATGGTTCACGTGGGCCAGAGCGTCGAGGCTCAGCGGAACCTCGAGCACGGCATCGAGACCTGCTCCTGGGGATTTCCGGAGAAGAAGCCCGAGTACGACGGCGCCATCCCGCGTTTCGCTGTCCTGGCCACGGGGGCCTCTCCACGCGTCCAGCTCAAGAACTGGCTTGAGGAGACTGCCACCCTCTACCTGTTCGAAGTCCGCGGTGGCTTCTACTCCGGTACGGCTTGGCATTGGCCTGATGAAGAGGTCGAGCAGCGCATCAAGTACCCCTGCCGCTTCGGTATTGAGCCCTTGGCCGTCCTGCACGATGTCCCCCTCGGCCCGGGAGGTCCTCTCACCGAAGCTGGGAGTGACGCCATCCGCCGCTCCGGCACCGATCGCGGCATGGGCAAACTCGTCCCGATGCCCGCGCTGCCGCTCCTGCAGCAGGCCGGCATCCCCATCGACCCCGCCCAACCCGAGACGGTTCCCCTCGATAAATCCCCTGGCTTCACCGCCGATCAAGTCGAGGGCAAGAAGAAGCCCCAGCGCCGCCGCCGCGGCGCCGGCTACATCTCCGACCCGAAAAAGCGCACCGCCATCGAAAAGCACGCCGAAGACCACGCCGCCGCCTACTACGAAAGCCGCGGCTGGAACGTCGAACGCCTCGGCAAGCCCTACGACTTGCGCTGCACCCGCGGCAGCGAGGAACGCCACGTCGAAGTCAAAGGCACCACCGGCGCAGCGACCAGCGTGGAGCTGACCATCAACGAAGTCCTCCATGCCCGCGACCCAAACAACACCGTCGACCTGTACGTCGTCAGCGACATCAAGGTCGACACCCGCACCGACCCCTACACCGCCACGGGAGACACCGTCACCCACCATCAGGACTGGGAACCCGCCGAAGAAGACCTGCGCCCCCGCAAATACGAGTACCGCCTCCCCTCACAGCCGTCCTGACACGCAGCGTCCCAGCAGCATGTCCACCACGGGCTCTATCCGGTCCATGGTTCACAGCAGGACAGGGCGGCGGATCCGCCGCCCTGCCGTCGCCACCTGTTTAGCCCCGCTTCGACCAGGCACCCGCCGAGAGGAAGACCCCGTGTCCACGCTTGCCATACTGGTTGGCCTGCTCTTGATCTTGGTCATCGGCATGGTTGTTGTCGCCCTGGCGTATGCCGTCTACCGCCGCCCCGTGCTCACCCAGCCCGTCCTGGTCGCTCTGACCGCTGTGGGCTCCCTCGTTGCCATCGTTGGCACGATCGTCACCGTCGGCGCCCGTTGACGCCCAGGCAAGGCGCATGCGGGAGGTGTTTTCCGGCGAGATTTCCTCGGGGCAGCAACCGTGCCGGGCGGAGTTTGACGCAGCACTCGACCGCTGCGGAGTGAGGCACGTGCGGCCCTGCAGTACGTATACGGCCGGGCCATCTCGGTCTGCTGTCACCTGGAGATCTCGAGGTCATTGCCTCAGCCGTCCTCGGTCGGTCCGGACGCGCGGGCTACAGTGCCGCGCTCGAGAAGGCGGTCACTCATCGCGTCGGTGATCTGCTGATCCTCGACCGTGTCCATCTCGGCAGGGCATGGAGGGGCTTCGGGCTAGGATCTGGCGGCCGAGGCGATCCGCCGCCTGTCCGGCGGCTGTTGTGCGGTGGCGGTGTACCCGGACACGGGCGAATACCCCGAGGACCGCGGGCAGCTCACCGAGGCATGCCGGCGCCAGGCGAAGAAGAAGATCGCCGCGCTGTGGCAGAGCGTCGGCTTCCAGCGATTGGGCGGGGACCCGGCCGGGGTGGCCCTGGCCGACGTGCCGGAGGCCAAGCGGCCCGGTACCCGCCTCATGCTGCGTGTGGCGCTGGTGCTGTACCAGATCACCGACGCCGACGTGGCTGCCTGGCGAGCGGGCCGAGGCGAGCGGACAGGCAGCACAGACCGTGACCTGACCCGCGGCCTAGCCTTCGGCGCGATCACCGCGGTGCTGCCGCGTCCTGGATCAAGGCGCCGTGGATCGCGGAGAGGCGGGCGGCCGGATGGGCACGGGCCAAAGTCGCGGAGACCAGCCTGTCGGGATCGGAGGGCTGCGGATCGAGGGGACGGCGGTCGAACGCACTGCCGAGTTCGGGCCGTCCGGGATGCTGTGGCAGGACGGGGCTGATCGGCCTTTACTGGAAGGTAGAGGATCACCGGAATAGGCGACCGAATCGTTTCGCCCGACGCTGGATGCTTCGCCAAGGCAGGAGGTCGTGCCATGGACCCGCCTCTGCGAGAGCGCGACCTACCGCACCTCGTGGTCGACCGCCCGGACCGGCTGCGCGGCCGGGTCTTCGTCCTCGACGATCAGCCGATGCTGGTCGGGCGGGACTCCGACTGCCAGATCCAGGTGGGCGATCCGAGCGTCAGCCGACGGCACGCGGTGGTGTGGCGGGCCTCGGGCCGGACCACTGTCGAGGATCTCGCCTCCACCAACGGCACCATGCTGAACGGTCACCCGGTGTTCGGGCAGCAGGTGCTGCACTCGGGCGACGTGCTGGATTTTGGGCCCTTAGAGGTGCATTACGAAGAGCTGCGCCCCGCCGACCGGACCGTTCAGACCCCGAAGCCCGGAGCCGGCGGCACCCCGGGCGGTACCTGGGACACCATGCCGGGCTGGGGCCCCGCCCCTGGGTCCGGGCCCAGGCCTCACGGCGCTCCCGCCGCGGGGCCGCCACCCGCCGGCCCGCCGGGCCGCCCGGCACCGCGCGAGGCCGGCCGTACGCCGCCCGGCGGCGAGCGGCGGTTCGACATCGGGGAGCAGCAGGCCGACCGGCTGAGCAACGTCGCCGGGGACCAGTACAACTACGTTCAGCAGGCGCAGCGCGAGAGCTTTTTCAAGGAGATCGCCGCGACCCGTACCAGGGCGCGACACCTGATCATGTTCGGCTTCCTGCTCTTTCTGGTCGGGGGCGGGATCTACGGCTGGGTGGTCATTCGATTCGTTGCCGGGACCAACGACGGTATTTCGTCGGGGAGTTCGACCTTCGACTCCTCCCCGGAGCTGCTCGGTCCGAAGGTGGCCGGGGTGCCGGTGGGGGCGGTCGGGTTCGCGATGGCGGCTATCGGGATGGTTCTGATGGTCATCGGGATCGTTCTGCACATCGTGACGACGTCCCGGCGCCGCCGCTTCGAGGATGCCGAGCGGCAGGCGTCCTGGCGGCAGCGGTGAGGAGATGGGGAGCCATGGCCTTCAACATCGGCAACCAGCAGGGCGGCGTGGTCAACAACGTCGCCGGGAACCAGACCGTTCACGGTGGCCAGTCGGCCGTCTTCACGGCGGGCGGGCAGGAGGTGCGCGGCCTGGTCCGGGACTTGAGGGCGTCGATCGAGCGGACGGCGCTGCCGCCAGCAATCGAGCCCGAGGTGCGGGCCGAGCTGGACTCGTTGGACGAGGAGGTCGCCCGGCCGGAGCCGGACCGGGAGGCAGTGGCGGGCCGGCTCGGCCGGATCACCCGGCTGCTGTCCTCGGCGGGTGCGCTGGCCGCGGCCAGCACTGGGCTGATCGGGCCGCTCGGAGCGCTCGCGGGCTGGCTCGGCGCACTCGGCCAGCCGATCTTGCGGGCGATCGCAGGCTGATGGGAGGAGGCTGACGGAGACGGCTTTGCCCCCGGATGTTGGACATGGGCCACGCGGGTCCGACAAGACCCGGCCTCAGCCGCTCACCACAGGGATCCTCTCTGTCCTTCATCAAGGCTGAGTGGTCTGCGGTGGCTGTTCCGGTGGTGCGTGGTTGGTAGAAGGTGCCGTCGGGGAGCATCGCGAAGAGCACGCCCATGCGGTGCCGGGCGAAGCGGAGGAGAGCAACTATCTGCAGACCGGCAGGGACCGCCACGCAGCCCATGTCGCGCCCTCCCGGGCAGCGGCCGATCTGGTCGTGGACGGGACCGCGAGCGAGGCGGAGATGCGGGCGGCCGTCATGCCGCTGATCGGGCCGGCCCTCGTGCCGACGCCCGCGGCGCCCTCGCGGGCACGGGGGTGTGCAGTGTGACCCGTACCCCCGGGGTCCCGGTGTTCGCGCTGTGACGTGTCCCGGGGGTACCGGCCCCGGGGCAGACGCCGCGTGATCACGCTTCCGGCGACACAGCCGACCCCCGGCGGGCTCTCAGGCGAATCTTCCTATTCGGCGGGAAGCGTCTGAGCGTCGTCATGAGTACACGTGACAGGCGTTCCTATCCATCACGTGCCATGCCGATCAGGGAGTTGTTCATGCCCAGCGCATCCCGAGCGCATCGAGCTCGGCTCGCCGTTCTGGGGTGAGCTTGTCGGCCCTGCGTCGCGTGTCGTCGAGCCAGCCCCCGAGCTTCAGCTCTACGCCTTCCCCGTCCTCACCAGCCAGTTCCTCCACGTACTTCCTCGGGACGCGCAGGTGGCCTTCGCGAGCGTGGAACTGACGGGCCGCAGCGAGATGGGTGGCCCACCGGTCCGCCTGCGTCTGCCGCACTGGCAGTTCGCCCTTGTCCGCGGGTTCGATTCCAAGGACGCTGTCGAGCATCCACTGCTGGGCCGGGGTGAGCTTGTCCCAGCCCATCCGCTGCGCCACCACCCACGCCCCGAGGTCTTCGCCCTGCACGAGTACCTCGCCTGCCCGTACAGGGAGCGTGGCGCCGGCTCGCAGGTGTGTGTGGGTGAGGTGGAAGCCGCGCTGCCAGTCGATTCCCCAGGCCGGGCACCAGGCCGGATCGATCGCGTCCAACGCTTCCAGACGGCTCTCCTGCCGCCGACACTGTGGTTTCTGCGAACGCACGCCGTTCGGCGTTTTCACGGGTCTTGCGGGCTGCGGCACGTTGGTTCTTCAGCCATACCCCGATCGCCATCTCGTCACCGCCCCACACCGCGTTCGTGGGCGCGAGCAGGTGCCCGTGTACGGCCGCGTAGTCCTGCGCCACAGCCAGGCCATCAGCCCACGCGCTCTCCCACGCCGACCACACCATTCCCAGCGCTTCGAGCGGGGCCCTTTGCGCTTGCGCTCAGCGGTGGTGGTAGCCGATGACGGGCGCCACGCGAATGACCGAGTCCGTCCTGGGCGTCGATCAAAGCCGTACGCGGATGCACGACCCGACGGAACTGTCGTTCGAACCGCATCTCGGGTACGCCTCGCAACAACATCTCTTGCACCAACTCTTGCCGCATCTCCTGCGAGATCTCTTGCGACTTCTCTTGCGCGAGGATCGCCCACATCACGGAATCCGTGCAGGCCACCTCCCCGTGTGGGCGTGGTCGGTTCTCTGACATCCCCTTTGTTGCCCCTTTCCGCGACGATTGGTGATGGGTGAGTGATTGGGGTGGGGTTGGAGGGGGCTTCGCTGCGCTGCGCCCTGGGCCCGCCTTTGGCGGGGCGGTGCTCCGCACCGGCTGTGCGGTGCTCCGCACCGGGGGGCTTCGCTGCGCTGCGCCCTGGGCCCGCCTTTGGCGGGGCGGTGCTCCGCACCGGCTGTGCGGTGCTCCGCACCGGGGGGCTTCGCTGCGCTGCGCCCTGGGCCCGCCTTTGGCGGGGCGGTGCTCCGCACCGGCTGTGCGGTGCTCCGCACCGGGGGGCTTCGCTGCGCTGCGCCCTGGGCCCGCCTTTGGCGGGGCGGTGCTCCGCACCGGCTGTGCGGTGCTCCGCACCGGGGGGGACCTGCTCCGCAGGTACCGGTCCGCTCCGCGGACTGGGCGCAGGCTGGCCGTTCAGGCCGTTCGGGACCCTCACCGGCCGCCTTTCGGAGGCCGCCGGCAGGTGGGCGAGCGCTCGGCCGGCCGCTGCCTGCCATTGCGGATTTCACGACCCGTAGTGGCTCGACCCGAGCCTTGACCTCCATCTGGCGATCGGCTCGAACGGGGGCGTGCTCTTGCCCTCCACCAACAGTTCGTCCCATGACAGCGGTGCTGCGTCGACATCGTCGACGAGGAGGCGGCGTACGGCATCTGGAGCGAGCCACACCGCCTGCCGGAGCGAGCAGTCGTCGATCCTTCTCGCCACGGCCAGTCCGCACGTCTGGCAGGCCATGTTGGGACCGTCGCTCCCGTCGAGACCGCAGCAGGCACCGCCGCGCTTCTCGGGAGCCGGGTACCGCGGTTATCTCCGGGTGTGGTCACAATCGCCTCGGGCGCGCCATCAGACGGGGCGCAGGCCGGCGCGTGGATGCCGCGGGCCTCCGTCCTCTACCGGGTCGATCTCCTCCCACGGTCGCCACGGCGGTCCCCAGGGGTGCGGGTTCACGGCGAACGTCCCCGGCTTCATGAGCACCGGCATCTGGATCCCGTTCCCGTAGCTTTGATGGGCGTGGACCGGGAGAGAGCCTTGCGACAGCGGAATGGTCAGCTCGGCGTCATACCTCGCACAGCCGAAAACGAACAAGAGCCCTCTGCATGGGAGACAGCCGCACCGTCGCACCTCGGGGGTAGCCGGCCAATGCGTTTTCTCGTCCGTCGCGGGGACGGCGCCCGCCACCGTTGTGGAGCTTCCACGCAGTGTGAGGGAGTGTCAGTCGTCGTCTCTGACGGCGGCAAGCGGCTCACTCGGTGGGGTGGCCCTTTTTCCCTTGTGGTGCCCGAGTGCGGGTCGGTGTGGCTCTGCTGGGGGAGCAGTGGTGAGGTCCTCGTGCGGGTAGCCGGTGTGCTGGTCGTCTGGGGGGTCTGGCTCAGTTGTGAGGTGCGGCAAGAGGGAGGGGCGCGGAGGGGACTTGAGGGCCTTTGCTCGTGCTGTCCGTGAGGGGCTGGGCTGTGAGCTGGTGCCTCCGGCGGGCGCCGGGCCTGCCCAAGGGGGGGGGCGTGCCGGGTGCGGGTCGGTGGGTGGTTGGGGTGTGGGGGTGGGCGGGGCTCCCCTCGGCTGTCCGGGCACCCTTCGGGCTACCACCGGGGCTGCGGGGGCCGCCAGGACGAGCCGCTACGCGGTCGCGCGAGCGCGATCCCGGCGGCCCCCGCAGCCCCGGTGGTGTGGCGGAGCTGCCCGGCCAACCGAGGGGAGCCCCCGCCCACCGGTTGGGGTGTGGCGGAGGCCCGCCCGCCGTCGGTCGGGTTTGAGGGTGGGACCGGTGTTGAGCTGCGGTTTTGTGCTCCAAGTCGCCTGCTTTGAGGGGCTGTTGGGGGTGGACACCCCACCTTGAATAAGGCATAATTATGGGTACCGGAAGGGGATAGGAGCCCTGGACGGCACGGCAGAACCCCAAACCTTCAACGCCACACGGAGAACAGAATGACCGTGCAGACCGAAACCGCAGCGGGCCACGCGTTCGCCACCGCCGCGAAGTCCGCCGCCGGCTACCTCGACGAGGCCGCGAACTCGCACGGCCGCGAGAAGATTCGGATGGTCCTCGACGCGCTCGCGCGAACCAACACCGACGCGCCGCATCTCGTGGAGATCGGCCCCGGCGGCGGCGCCGCCCTCCAGCACCTCACCGCCAGCCTCACCCGCACCGCCGACCGGCCCCGCACGCTGGACATCACCCTCATCGAGGCCCCCGGCGTCCTGTCGCAGGCCCTCGCCCGCGCCATCGACGGCTACCACGCCGCCGACTTGGGAACCTGCACCCTCACCAACGGTCTCGCGCAGGACCTCGCCGCCATCCTCGACCACCCCGTGGACATCGTCGCCGCGTCCGCACTCATGCACGAGGTCTACTCCTACGGCAGCGGGTACCGGTCGATCCACGCGATGATGCAGACCCTGCCCACCGTCCTGAAGCCCGGCGGTCACTTCGCCTACCGCGACGTCCGCACCACCGACGCCGCGACCCTGCACGAAACGGCCACCCACACCTACACGCATCGCGGATGGCTCCAGTTCATCCGCATGTTCACCTCGCCGTACCTGAACAACAGCCGCCATCCCTACCACCACTGCGGCGACGACCCGACCGTCCGTCAGAACTCCCGCATCGTCGCCCTGGAGGACATCGACCCCAGGACCAGCGCCGTCATCACCGCACCGATCGGCCTGTTCCGCGAGATCCAGCGCCACTACATCACCTTCCGCGACCACGCGTGGCGCTCCGGTGCCCTCGGATTCCTCCCCCGCCTCGAAGGCCAGCTCTCCGCCGACTGGATCGACGCGGCAGCCGGTCACAAGCGGGTCCACTTCACCCTCACCGAGGCCGAATGGATCTCCCCGCGACAGCGAGCGCTGCTGAAGAGCGTCAGCGAGCCGTACGCAGACCACTACGCCATGGACGGCGACATCTTCGACGAGTGCACCGACGCCGCCATCACAGAACTGCTCACCCTTGCCGAGAGCGGCGACGAGCGGTGCGCGGCGGTGTGGCGAGAGTGGATCGAGCGCGAAGGCCACGAGACCTACGTCTACCTCACCTTGAACGAACTCCTCACCGAGTTCGCGATCACGTCGGCGCAGGCGAACACGGACACCGTGATGATGCCCCGCACGCCCCGCGACGTCGTCACCCCCGAGCGGGCCTACTACACCCGCTACCTGCAAAAGCGCCTGCCCAACCCCCTTGCCGACGGCAAGCAGCTGGTTCTCTTCACCAACATCCCCGCCCACGACACCCAGGCACTCACGGCCGGTATCGAGACCCTGCGACCGCTGTGCAGCCGCGCGGCCATGGCCCGCCTGAACTGCGCACTCACCCAGATGATGTAACCCGCCCCCGGGGCCCTCGGACCACGACCGAGGGCCCCGCCCCCGCCGGGGCACCGGCCCGCATGTACGCCGCAAACAGCACAGGAGGATGACCCCATGACCGACACCATCGAAGTGGAGCGCAAGCGCGAACTGCCCGACGACGGCAGCACTCTTGCGCCCCTGCTCGCCCGACTCGGCTACGTCGCATCCGCCCCCGTCACCGAGGTCGACACCTACTACAGCCGCCCCGACGTCGACTACCTGCAAACCATCGAGTGCCTACGCGTGCGCCATCGCGGCGACTTCGCGGAGATCACATACAAGCCAGCCTCCACCCCGACGACCCACGCAGCCGACGACGTCGTGTCCAAAATCGAGACGAACGTCATCCTGCGCGAGGGCACCCAGGCACGCACGGCTGAGAGGCTGCTGACCTCGATCGGCATGCGTGAACTCGTCCGCGTCGAAAAGACCCGCACCACCTACCGCCACCCGCAGACTCCCGGCGTGAGCGTCAGCATCGACACCGTCCACGGCGCCGGTACCTTCGTCGAAACCGAAGTCAACCGACCCACCGCCGACGGCGCCGCCGAACTCATCGCGCACATCGAGAACCAACTCGGCATCACCGGACACCCCACAGTCGCCCTGCCCTACCGCGATCTCGTGCTCAGCCAGCACGAACAGCCCGCGACCCGCACGGCACACAGGTGATCGAACCACCTCTACGCCGAATGCCGCGCCGCCCGGCCACAGGGACGGCGCGGCTCACACCCTCCACAGGGTGCGCCCGGCCCGGGAAAAGGACGCCCCTGGCGGGGCGGCCGCCTGCTGGTCCGGTGCGTTTCCTGCGGGTCCGGCTCTCCGCTTCGCTCCGGCCAGCCCCTCCGGGCACCGGACCGTGGACGCGCCCCGCGGGGGCGCGGCTGCCCCTGCGCCTTCGGCGCTGGAAAGGACACGCCTGACGGCGTGACAGCTCCATCTGGCCCCTGCGGGGCCGGGTCCGCTGACGCGGACCGAGCCGAACCGGTCCGAAAACGGCAATGCCGCCGCCGGACTGCGGCACCGACTCGGCCCGGACCACGCCGGCGGACGCCCTTCGGGCCACAGCCCTCGACACAGCCACGCCTGGCGGCGTGACTGTGTCGGCCGGCTCCTTCGTCGCCGGCCGGCCGCCCTCCTTCGTCGGGCGGCGTCGACCGCCTACGGCGGCGGTGCGGCGCTTCGCGCCGACAGGTTCCGTTGCGCAGGACCTGTGACCGCCGCTTTGCGAACGACACCGACATGCAGCTCATCACCACGGTGATCGAACGGCCACTTCACCTGGACAGACCGCGAACCCTCCAGCTGCCAGTCCGTCGAAGGGCGCCGACAGGCCCCCAAGGGGGTAAGTCGCCAACCGGCGTACGGTCTGCCGACGCGGATCGGGCGACCGGCTGGACGCACAGAAGAAAGTAAGGCAGAATTAGTGAATTCGAGAGGGTAAGGGTCTCGGCTTCGCCACCGCGCAACCCGCCGAAGACGAAGGCGGACGGCCGGCCCAATAGGAGTAGTGCCGGCCGCCCTATGCCCCCTGGCCCCAGGCCCTTCAACAAGCCCATATCCAGGAAGGCATCTACACATGATGGTAAACGACGCAGACCTCGACGCACCCCCGCCTTCGACGACCTTGTGACCTTCCGCGCAGGCGCCCCGGCCGCAGCCGACCCCGCTGTGACCCACCGCGTTCAGGGCGGCCCAGCTCCCTTGCGTCGGCGGCATCTGGTTCACCGCTCGCCGACGAGCAGGGCACGGTGCTCCGGACCGGGCATCGACGATCAGGACAGCGGCATCGCAACGGCCACGAGGCCGCCCGAGGCCGGCACGGTGCGGTGGGAGCACACGGCGCAGCAGACCCAGGGCCGCAACGTCACGAGCAACGCAGAGCGTGACGCCGAGCACGCGCTCACCGCGACCGGCGTGGTGCTCCTGCGCAGCCCGCCGACCGGGACGACCGCCGCGAGGAGCAAGCCGAACTGACGCGTGAGGCCCTGCCGCAGAACCCACAGACCATAAAGGACACCGCTATGGCCACGCTGGACAAACGCCCCGTACTGACGCGCAAGGAAATCGCCGACATCTACGAGCTCAGCATCACCCACCTGGAGAGGCTGTACCGGGAGCGCGAGGCCAACGGCCACCCCGAGGCCGCAGGCACGATCAACCGCGCGCTGGTCTGGTACGCCGCCGACTGGCACCAGTGGTACGAGCGCCACACGGACGTCGCCGCGCTGGAAAGCCGTGCGGACCTGCACGACCGTACGGGCCTGGGCCTGAGCACCCTCCAACTGCTGTGGCGTGACAGGAAATCCAACCGGCACCCCGAGCCGGAGAAGACCATCGGCAACACCATGTACTGGAACCCGAAGACCTGGGACACCTGGTACGAGAGCTACAAAACCAATCAGCAGTGGCGCTCGAACGTCGACCTCAGCGGAAACGCCGACGACCTGATCTCATTGTCCGAGGCCGCCCGCGTCCTGGGCATGGAACCGACCAGCATCACGAAATACCCGGTGAGGCCGCCGAAGCACTGGCCGGCACCCGCCGAGGAGACAACGACGGACAAGGGCTTCGTCAAGCGAAAGTACCGGCGCGGCGACATCTGGACCTACGCCGAGCACCGCGAACGTGGAGGCGGCCGCCCGACCGGAGGGACGGATCGCCGCTACCCCTACGACGGCGACCCCCGCCTGGACCAGGCCCGCACCGCGATCGAGGCACACCCCGAAACTCCCGCAGCCCAACTCGCCGGCCGACTGGCCCACGAACACGGCGGCACCGCAGGCACCTGGTCCCACATCGTCCGCAGCGCACGACAGCACCCCGAGGACTGAGCCGCGGCGATCAGCACGAGAGCGCTTTCGCCATCTGGCACTCCGCGACCGAGGAAGGTGAGCAACCGGCGTTCTCCTGCTGGGCGCAGGTATGCGAGTGGCTGTCCCACGCACGCGGCGATCTTGGCTGAAGGGCAGCGGGCTCGAGTCCGATGGGCCCGCCTTGGGGGAAGGCCCATCGCACTCACGGCAGCGGCTCGTTGCGCCCAGGAGTGATACCGGACTGCCCGGGCAGCTCCTGCCCCGACGCGGTCGAAGCGCTGCCTCGCAACTCTGTCCGCACCTCACGGATGGCCCTGATGGCGTCAACCAGCAGACGGCACAGAGGAGGGACCATTTCAAAGAGAGTGCGCAGGATCCATGCGGCCCCGCCGATGGCGGCCACTACCACTGCGGCCCAGCCGACACTGTCCATCCGGACTGATGCCCTTTCCGCTTCGGGCGGTCGGTCCGGCGCACAGGCAGGCTCGGTCCGACCACCAACTTCGTGGTCCAACCGAGAACCTGCCGACGTAACAAGGTCTCGCGAACGGGGCGGCATGGGCGGCCTACGTCATCGCGAGCCACCCCTTCAAAATCAATTCCAGAGACGCAACCGGCCGTTGGACCGAGCCTGCTGTGCCAGTACGTCGGCCTGACAAGCAGGGCATCGGCTAACCAGCCTGTCGCGCCTCCTAGCTGTGTCCCCCTGTGTTCTGCTTGGAATTCTGCGAGAGCTGCACGGCCAGCGTCAACCGGACACCGAACCTCTGGGGGCGCGAGGGACCAGAGAGACATCCGGGCTTCGTTGTGGGCTTCGGGCAACGTCGCACGCAGTCCGGCTTCCGTAGACGCCGACTACAGCCCTGCCGCCTCCGCCGTGAACAGCTCGATGCACTCGAAGTGCTCGACCTGCATTGGAAAACCGGCCCGGGATGACCCAGCCAAGCGGCCGACACGGCTTTCTCGCGCGCGCGAGTCTGACGTGACGGCCGCCGCGACACCGGTGGCGATCACCTCACCCCGGACACGCTCCTGACCGGAGTGAGGATCGGCTCCTGGCTGCACCGCCGGCTCACCACCTGGCCCACCCTCCACCCGGCCGGCAGCAGATGATGATCGAGCTCGGCCTCACCCCCGACACCAACCCGATCACCCCCGCCCGCCGCACAACGCCGCAGTTTCGAGGAGACCGTCCAGCTCCTGGAACTCTGCCTCCGCCGCGGAGGCCGCGCCCCCGCCTCCCGGGAAGAGATCGTCGTCGACGGCGACACCGTCCACCTCGGCGCCTGGCTCGCCAAAACCCGCACCAAACACCGCGACGGCCAGCTCCCCGAGGCTCACGCCCGCCTGGTCGCCACGCTCTTCGACGGTGACTGGACGACCGAGGGCGCCGTCCCGGCTGGAGATGGCGCGACAGAGAACAGCGCGGTGCGAAGCGGGTGGGCAGCATGCCTTTCCGGAGATGGCTGTGCCCGGAACACACTCGCCGTCTTCCTGGGAGGCGGTCATTGAGGCCGACGCGCCCTGTCTGATGTTATTGATCTTGAGCTGATCGGCGGAAGTCGCGCTGGTTTGGTGATGCGTTGGTGGTCCAAGGAAAGACGTCCCGCTTCCTGCGGGGAGATGCAGGTGCAAGGCCTGCCCGGCGCTCCACGAAGACCCTGTCCCGCCTTTCTGCGGGGCAGGGTCCCTCTTGCATCCGTGCGCGGTCTGGGCTGGCGTGCACTGATGCGGGCTGTTACTCACTTTCGGGTGACGGCCGGATGCCCGTTGGGGTGGCGTGGCCTGGCGGGTGTGGTCCAGTAGCCAGTTGCCGCAACGAGGAGACGTGTGGTGGGGCGTCAACTTCGCGCCTTCGCAACATAGATGGGCGATACAGGCGAACGTCACCGCGATCCGGATGATCGGTAACACGACACGCGTCTCGTTCACATTCCGGAGAACTGGCGGGAAGGGTGTGAATGCGCGGCCGGCCCGGCCGCCACCCGCACACCGCACAACCCGGCCAGGGATCTGGCGCGTTGGTTGTGCCCGCACGATGCAGGGGGAACCTGTGACCGTATCCAAGACTGCAGTCCGTCGTCTGACCGCCGCCGCGCTGACCACCGCGGCCATCACCGCGGCGATCGCGGTGCCGGCGTCCGCCGCCGACCCGCGCCCGCACCGGTCCGGTGTGGAGATCAGCCGGGTGCAGTACGACTCCCCGGGATTCGACGACCGCTCCAACCGCTCCCTGAACCAGGAGTGGGTGGAGATCACCAACACCACCCGCCACAGCGTCAACCTGGACGGCTGGACCCTCTCCGACGAGGACGGCCACACCTACACCTTCGACCACTACCGCCTCGACCGCCGCGCCACCGTCCGCGTCCACACCGGCATCGGCCGCGACACCCGCACCGACCTCTTCCAGGACCGCCGCGCCTACGTCTGGGACAACCGTTCCGACACCGCCACCCTGCGCAACGACCACGACCGCTTCGTCGACGACGCCTCCTGGGGCCGTCACCACTTCCGCCGCTAAGCGGAATTGAGCCGTACGCCGCGGGTTGCGTGAGCCACCCGGCAGCGGCGCGAGAGAAGGGGGCGGGCCGGTGACTGCGGCCCGCCCCGCCTCCTTGTCCGTCGTTGCGTGGTGACCGCCCGGTGAAGGCGCCGTGGAGGGGTTGAAACGCCCGATCGACGCGCGTAGCGCGCCCGCCGGGCGGTGCGGTTTCCTCAGGAACGCGCATCTCCAACCCCCCACATTCTTTGGAGAGTTCATGTTCCGCCGCACGGTGTTCGGCCTGCCCACAGCCTCGCTGTTGATCCTCGGCGTGTGTGCCGCGCCGGCCCTGGCCGAGCCGCCCGCACCCCCGTCGACCACGACCGCGCGCAGCGAGCTCGCCGCCCTGACCGTCGCCGCTCCGCACTCGATGGACGGCTACGCCCGCGACAAGTTCGACATCTGGTCCACCCAGCCCGACGGATGCACCACCCGCCAGGACGTCCTCGCCCGCGACGGCAAGAACGTCCAGGACCAGCCCGGCAGCTGCCGGCCCGCGAGCGGTTCCTGGTATTCCGCCTACGACGACACCACCGTCACCGTCGTCGCCGATGCGACCATCGACCACATGGTCCCCCTCGCGGAAGCATGGCGCTCCGGCGCCGCCACGTGGACCGCTGATCGGCGCAAGGCCTTCGGCAACGACCTCAAGGACCCCCAGCTCCTGATCGCCTCGGAGTCGTCCAACTCCTCCAAGTCCGACAGCGGCCCCGCGGACTGGAAACCCACCAACCACGCCTTCTGGTGCATCTACGCCAAGGACTACACGCACATCAAGTCGATCTGGAAGCTCACCACCACCGACGACGAGAAGTCCGCCCTGTCCTCCATGATCGACACCTGCACCGACTGAGGTTCAGGCAGCGCAGCAAGAGGCCGCAAAGTGGCTGCGGTCAGACCGCGCGCTCAGCCTTGCCTGAGCCACGGGCAGCACGGGCGAGATCCACAGCATCTTGCTGGTGGGGTCGGTGACGACCTGGACGTTGACGCCGTGCCGGCGCTGCTTGGCCGAGTGGTCACCGTGGCCGTCACCGGTCACGGCCACACCTGGCGAGGGTCCCGGCCAGCAGCACGTCCGGTCTCTCTCGCGCGGGACCTCGAGGAGGCCTGGAGCCCGATGAGGCAGGTGGTGCAGGGGCAGTTGTGGTCAGTCGGTCGTGAGGTCGGTCGTGACGGATTCCCACAGGGAGTCGAACCATTGCTGGGACTGGATGACGAAGGCGGTGTCGTCGCTGGTGCTGTCGGTACCGAACAGCCGGACCAGTCGCATGGGGTTGGCGTCATAGATGTCGATCTGGCGGCCGTCGATGTCGAGGGGGCGACGGTGGAGGGTGTAGTAGGAGAAGAGGGCTTCGGTGTGGTTGACCAGGTAGAGCTTGGCCATGGGGGTGAACGGCAGGGCCCGGAAGGTGATGTGGGCCTCGATGCCGTGGGTGTCACGCAGTGACAGGAGTGCGGCGCGCAGGGTTTGTCCGTAGGCGTTGCGCTGGGCGAGCCAGCGCCGCTGGATGGTGTCTCCGCTCTCGTCCCAGGAGACGGGGCTGGGGAAGGCCAGGTCGATGTCGCGGCTGGGCAGCAGGACTCGGACCGTCACTGTCTGGGGGTTCACCTGGCCGGTGTGGACGGCATGGATCGGGCGGGCCATAGCGATGGACAGGGCCTGGCCGCTGAGGCAGACGGCGTCGATGGTCACCTCGTCCTCGGCGAATGCTGCCGTGAGCAGCTCGCCGAGCGCGGCGATGGCCGAACCGTGTGCCGGGGTCGGTCTGGGTGCCGGGCGGGATGTGTCGCGGCCGGCGGCATCCAGCAGGCCCCTCCAGTGGGGTGTGGAGGGCGGCGCTTTTGCTGCCCACGTGCACAGCTGCGTGACCACCTTCAGCAGGTCCGCAGTCTCCCGGGGGAGATGGTTGCCGCGCAGCCAGTCGCTGAGAGTGGCCAGCGGAACGCCGGTCGCGCGACTGGCCCGGGCGAGGGTCAGGCGGGAGCCGGCCTCTGCCAGGCGGGTCTGCGCCTGGTGCCACAGACTGTTCAGTTCGGTGAGGACCTCGGGGGGCTGACTGCTGCTGGAGGCGGGCACAGGCGTCAACTGCCCTTCTCACGAAGGCCGTCGGAAATTCCGACCCGGAAAAGCAGTCTAGGACCCCATCTGACGACTTTTCCGACGTTGTTCGACATCTCTGCCGTTGGCATGCTTCCCGCGCGTCAATGCCTGGTAGCGGCCGCGCGCATCGGGCGGTCGGCCTCGAAGGGAGCGGAGGGAATATGGCGCAGCGTTCGACCAGACGACGGCTGGCCCGGGCCGCACTGTTTGCCACCGTCTGGGGCGCCGCCGCAGCGGCGGGATCCGGGATGGTGGCCGCTGCGCTGTGGTGGGTCCAGACGCGGTGAACGGCGCGGGGGCGGGCTGTTGTGCGTGGCGAGGGGAGCGGGTGGGGCTGGTGGGCAGGACGGTGGCGAAGAGGTGGGCCACCGATGGCAGCGTGTGGAGGCCTTCATCCGATGAAGAGGCATGACAGTTGGTGGAGGAGGCTGGGTGTGGGGGCTGGGGTCGGTGGTGTCGTGGCAAGCCGGGGCCGGTGTCTGCGTGGTGGTGGCAGTGGTGAGCGGATCGGTGTGGCTCGCTGAGCGGGGTCGTCGGGTCACGCTGGTGGCGTTGGTACGGCACGCGCCGCCGGGGACAGTGGTACGCCAACAACGGGGCATGGGCGGGCCTGCCATGGAGGTCCGCCTCGGGTCTGCGGTGAAGGAAGGGGGACACCGTGAGGGACCGGCGGATCTCCGAACAGACAGCGCATGACGTGTCGAGGCTGTGGGATTGCGAAGCGATGCCCTTACTGCGCTATGCCATGGTCCTCACGGGTGGTTCGCAGCCGGCCGCCGAGGACCTGGTGCAACGGGTGTTCATGGCGGTGGCCCAGCAGTGGGATTCCCTGGCCGAGACCGGCCTGTTCACCACGGGCTGGAAAGTGGAGCCCGGCAGACACCGGGCCTGGCTGCGCCGGGTGTGCCGCAATCAATGGATCGATGACGTCCGCAGGGCACAGCGGTTGAACCAACTGGGCCCTGAGCTGGCGCGCAGCCAAGCCGCGGCGCCACCGGATCCGGCCGATGTCGTGTTGGCCCGTGATGCTCTCGAGCGCTGCTGGAAAGCAATCCGCTCCTTTCCCGAGCGGCGCCGGCAGGTGGCCATTTTGTACTTTGTCGAGCAGTGCTCAACGGCGCGGATCGGCGAGCTGTTGGGGATCGAGCCGTCGGGGGTGCGTAAGCACGTGGCGATCGCCCGCGCAGCGCTGCGGCACGCGGCGGATGGTCCTCTGCAGAGCATGCAGGCCACCAGGTCGCGGGAGGAGGAGCAGCTGTGACAAAGGATGCGGACGACCGCAAGGGCGACGCCGTGATCGCCCGCCTGCTGCAGGATGCCGAATGCGTCATCGACACGCATCCGGGCAGCATGCAGCGGCGCAAGAACGAGCTGCGTGACTGGATGGCCGGCGTGGACCGTACCGACCGGCCTGAGACCGAGGCTGATTCCACCAGCCGCCAGCATCCGCCCGGGGCCCGGCCCCGGTTCATCAACTTCCGTCCCGATCTGGCATTGAAGCCACTCGATCGTGCACGCGAGCCCGACAGGGACCCGATGGCCCGGCTGCGTTGGCCGGTCGGAGACCACGCCCGCACGGTTCCTGCCGGCAGCAGCTGCGGGCGCCCGAGCGGCTGGCAAAACGAAGCGGCCGAGGCCGCGTTGAGCGCGGTCAGTGAACTGCGCACCCGTCTGACCCTGGTGCGACCGGACGCGCAGACACGACTGCTGCACCGTGTGCTGGCCCAGACGGAGGAAGAGCTCAGCCGTACTGGACAGATCTCCGTCGGCCTGTATGAGCAACTGCGCACCGTACTCACCGACGCTCCCTTGGATCCGGCGCTGGCGGACTGTGCCGGCGTTGTTGCACGGCTCCTGGCAGGGGAGTGAACAGGGGCGCGGATACGGCAAGAGCGTCTGGGTCTGCGACCCGGGCCCCGCGCGGCCGGAGCGTGGGGCGAGGTGCCAGGAGGGCCGACGTTGGGGGGCACCGCAACGAGTCGTCCTGCGCTTTCGACTGCGTGACAGAGGAGTGCAATGACATCCGTCTGGTGCGAGCAGGCGGACGCGGCAACGCCTCACGGCGCGGCGGCAGTAGTCAGCTCGCTCAGGGGCCTGGCGGGCTTCTGGACGTGGCCGGTCCGACCCGGCTCCTGACAAGACTTTGTAGACGTGGGACTTGTCGCGGGATGGGTGAACCTTGCCAGGAGGCGAGGCCGGCCGCAGCGGCGACCAGGACGAGCGCGATGGCCTCTCCAGCGTGCTTCGGTTACCCCTCCGGCGGCGCTCAAGGCTGCCGAATGCGCCAGCGGGCTGCAGCCTCTATCGCAGTGCGTTGTTCGGGCTTCTCTTGCGATGCGGTGCCATGCGGTACGAACTCGACGTTGAGGTGGGCGTCGAGCGCGGCTGCCAGGCGTCGCAGAAGAGGCACGGTGGGAGTGGTGCCACCCCCTTCGATGCGGGAGATCGCCGGTTGCTTCATCCCGGCCCGCACGGCGAGCTGGGGCCTGGCTGAGCCCGAGCTGTGTCCGCCGGTCGTAGACCATTTGAGCGAGGTCGTCCCCGTGCAACGGTCTCCTGGTGGCTGGCTGACGCGGAACGCGAGACCATCCCCGCACGTGTGGGGATGACCCCGCCAGCGGCGCCGGAGCGGGGCTGCTTGCCGTGCGGGCGGGGGAGGGTCCCCGGGACGCGCCTTGCGTCCCGAGAGACTAAATTGATCAGGCCTGTTCCCTGTTGCTTTCGCCGAGTGCTGTGCGTAGCCAATCGAGCGAGTCTGTTTCGAGCACCGCTTCGGCGAGTGCATGGGCGGTTTTCGTCGTGAGGCGGCTGCGGCTGTTGTCGATCCAGCGCTGCGCGTTCTGATATCCCTGGGCCTTGTACTCGACGCCTTGGATCAGGCATTCCAGCTTGTCGGCGTCCCGCGCGCAGACCGATTCCGGGGATTCCTTGGCCTCGTATTCGTCGATCAGCTCGCGTACCGCCTGAGCCAGAATTTCGGGCATCTGGGCGACCTGGTCGGCAGTGACGTGGCGGGGGTCGGCCTGCGGCGCGTATTTCCTGCCCAGGTAGTTCACGTCCCCGGTACGGGTTTCCTGCGAGTCGTGCCATACCGCGAGGAATGCCGCCCTGGCTGGGTCAGCGCCTTCCAGCTTGGCGATGATCGTCGCGATGAGGGCGGTGCGCCACGAGTGATCGGCGACCGACTCCGGTTCTTTGACCCCGGCCATCCACCATCCGGTGCGTGCGGTGTTCTTCAGCGTCCCCGCCTCGTACAGGAAGCGGGCCACCGCGGTCAGGTCCTCGGACACCGTCAGGCTCCTCTCACGCCTCGGCGAGGCGGATCGCGTACCGGATGCTCTCCAACTCCCGCCGTCCGCGCGGAGAGAGTCCCCCGCTATCCAACATGATCGATAGCCTCTCGCGCAGCGCGCGGGACGCTGCACCCGAGCGGAGCAGGCCGGGCCGGGCTTGGAGGAGGGCCCAGATGCTGTGGACATTGAGTTCCACATAGCCATGTTCGGGCGAGATCCCGTCGACGAGATGTTTCAGAAGCTTGTCGCCTGTCCACGGCCCGAGAGAGCGGTCGGCGATGAAGGCGTCGGTGAGCTCGACTTGCCTCACCTCACCGACCCAATAGCCGAAGTAGTTGAGGTTGGCAGCTTCTCCGGCATCGTCGTCCACCAGCGCGGTGTCGATGAAGTGAGACAGGCGATCGACATCGCCCTGTCGGGCGGCAATGGCTGCCACGCTGCGGGCGTTCAGCCAGCCGGTAAGCCAATCGGCCGGCCGCTCTCTGCGCTGCTGGTGAACGAGCCACTCCTCCGTGTCCGTCTCCCGGTCGTATCCGCACAGGTAGAGGGCTTGACGACGCAGGAGGAACTGGTCAGTACCGCGCGCCTGCTCTGCAGCACGCCGCATCTGAGCGAAGAAGCCCTGCCGCTCAGCCGATGACAGTTCGGGCCCGGATGGAGTCGGTCCGCGGCGAGGACGGGATGGCGCGGGCAGGTTGCGCACTGGTTGTGGCGGGACGCCGTTGAGCGGCCACACCAGCACTTCGGCGAACTCGCGTTGCATCACCATCGCACCGAGCAAACTCTCCTCGACCTGGGAACCTTCTTCGAGGACGCCAGAGAGGAGCACATCTGCTTCCAAGGCGCGCTCCAGCACTTGTAAGAGAGCGGACGCGGTACCCATCTGCATCAACCGACGACGGTGGACGAGCATCTGTCCGACAGGCACCGCAGTAAGCGGACGCCGCCCGGTTTCCCACCCAGCGATCGTGTTCAGGCTCACCTTCAGGCGCTCGGCGACTTCCTCCTGCGTGAAGCCTTGCTGCTCCCGTATCACGCGCCAGACATGACCGCTGATGACGCCGAAGCGGCCGCGTGAAGTCATACCCGTACTACCGGTCAGGGTTTGTCGAGGGTTCGGCCGCATGGGAGATCCAATCGGGGCAGTTTTCAGCAAGCCACCTGTACTCGCGGTCACTTCAGCAGCTGCGACGGCTTTTCTAGCGTATTCGCCATCACCGTGAGCCTAATAGGGAGGTAGTAACTCATGGGCTTATTTCATGTTCACCAGCCGACCGTGCCAATCCGCCTCCGACCGGTGCTGCAACCCGCCACTGAGGTTGAGATGACAACGACAGCCGTACGGATGCCTCGGACGGTCCCTAATCGCGACGAGGACGTCATGGGACTGACCTTTGAGATTGCTCCTCGCCGTGGCGGCACCCCGCCCTCAGACAAGGACGCCTGCAGGGTCGGTGCCGTACGGCGGATCGCGGCCGCGCGACTTCGGTACTGCGGGCTTGAGGCGATGACGGACCACGTCGCGCTGATCATCTCGGAGCTGCTGACCAACGCGTTGCTGCACAGCGGAACGAAGGAGATCAGCCTGACCATCGCTGTCCGCGACGGCTTCCTTCGGATTGCCGTCCGGGACGGCATGGCTGGTTGCGCCGACCACGGTGAGGTCGATGAGGGTGCCGAGTCGGGGCGCGGCCTCGCTCTCGTCGATGCCTTGGTGAAGGAGAGCGGCGGTGCATGGGGGACCGGCGACGCAGGAGCGGTCACCTGGTGCCGTCTCACCGTTCCGGCCAAGGAGAGGGTGTGATGACCGCCCCCACTGTTCCGGGGCGAACCAGGGCCGTACCTGTGTGGACGCCGCCGTTGAGCCCTGAAGCTTTGGAATCAGTTCTGAGCAAGGTTCATGGGTGGCAGCCGTTCGACGGTGAATCGCTCCTTGACGATGTCGGCGCGGTTCTGGACGTCGTCGTCCCGGCCGAGGAAGCCCTCGAAGACAACTGCCAGCGGCTTCGCGGCCACCTGATGCAACTCGTCACTATCGCCATCGCCGCGGAGGCTGACCAGAAGGATCCGGAAGTGGAACAACTGATCGAGCGGGCCCGTCGGTTACGCGCCGAGGCGGTGCCTGGCGACTACCTCCAGGCCGTGGGGCACCTGCGCCGGATGGCCTGGGCCGTCGACGAACTCCACGAACGCCTCGGCGCGATCAAGTGTCTACGGGAGGCGGCCTGATGCTGGGACCCCTGCTTTCGTACAGCCCGCCCGCCCCGTCGAGAAGGACGCATCGCTCCATGCCTTCCACCTCAGTCGGACCGGCCGTAGTCCCGTACGTCATCCAGCGGGTGGGGGAGGAGGCGGCGCCCGACAACCTGGTCATCAGGCGCAGCGCGCCGGGCCGAAGTAGGCTCCACTACCTCGACGAAGATCCCCGGGATCGTGATCCTCGCGGTGTGCTGTTCGCGCGGGTCGGCTGGAATCCGCTGGGTGTGGACGGGATGCCGACCGGGGAGCCGCAGTGGAAGTTCATGCACCCGCACCGGCAGATGATGACCATGCAGACTCTCCGGTGCCAGGTATGCACCCAGCCCGCCCGGACGAAGGCCGGCTTCATCTTCCTTGCGGGGCCCAGGGACGAGGACCCCACCCGGACGGAGATCCTGACGAACCAGCCCCCGGTGTGCGCCCGGCACGTCCGCACCGTTGCGGCGCTGTGCCCGCACATGGAGAAGCAGCCGATGGTGTTCCTCGCCCGGAGCGCACCCCTGTACGGCGTGAGCGGAGTCCTCTACGGCCGCCTCGCCCGCGGGGGACTGCACGTCGTTGCCCGGCCGGACATCGCCGTGCCCTACGGGAACCCCGACCTGGCCACGTTCCTGGCCTCGCAGATGGTCCGCCGGCTCTCGAGCTTCCGCGTCCTGGAGTTCGGCGAGCTGCTTGAGGAACTCGCGACGGCCGCATAGGCCCCTGTCCGGTGGCCCGGAAGACCGTCCGTGCCCGGGCCATCGGGCGGGCCGTACGCCCAGCGCAGGGAGTTGCCGGCCGATCCCCTACGGCCCGGCTCTCCCTTCCCGCGCTGGTGCTCACCCCCTTCGCCGCTCTTCCCCCAGGGCGGCGAAGAGGGCCCAACGCTCCTGTATCTGACCGTCAACAACACGGAGGAACCATGACCAACCTCGGACTGCCCACTGTTCCCGCGCAGAAGCGCAGGGACCTCGGCGGAGGTGTCGGATACGCATTCAACGGCCAGCACTTCGACGCTCCGGCGGATACTGACGTCGACTCCGTCGCCAAGACGCTGACCGCACCGCTGTCCGTGATCGTGCAGGTCACCAAGCGGTGCGACTTCGACTGCTCGTTCTGCTCCGAGACCCTGCCCTTCGTTCGTATCGGATGGTGAGGCGGCGGCAGCGGAGGAGCCGAGCGATCGACCGTTCGATCTTCAGCGGTGCCGACCCAGGCGTTCGCCGGACGCGAGTCCACAGATCGCCAAGGATCTGCAGGTCAGCGTCCGGCTCGGTGCAGAGACAGCGGCGGAAATGGATCGAGGGCGCTCCGCAGGCGTTTCGCGGAATCGGCGTCCTCCGCGGTTCAGCAGTTCCGTCCGGGACAGGCCGGATAGCCGGGAGGCGCGCGTTCTGGAGAGGGGGACGGAGGAAGAGCCGCTTCACCGACAGGGCCTGCACGACGATGAGGTCGGCGGCGGTCACGGCATCGGCGGCTGCCAGGCGGTCTCCTCCGCCGGTCAGGTGTCTGGGTTGCGGGGGCGGCCTGCTGAACGTGCCGCTCACCATCTGACAATCGCCCTTTCGGGGTGACGATCCAACGGTGTCCGAACCAGCCAGGTCCGGCGTCTGCAGCCGACTACTTTCCCAGGCCCGATCGGAGTTGATCGATGCAAGGGTCAAGAGCCCGCGGAACTGGCATAGTTGATGCCATGGGGGATTTTGTGGAGTTCACCTTCGACGACGGCCAGGCAGTGCTGTTGGAGGTCTTTCCCAGCCCGCTGGGAGACTCTGCGGGGAGTGGCGCTGCACCAGGATCTGCGCCGCTTGTACCCGTCGCGGGTGACGGAAACGGACGGGTGGCGCGGGCTGCTCGTGGCGCACTGCGGCAAGTGCTGCAGCCGTTGGTCCCGGTCCTGCAGTCCGTGCACGACACGGTGTCGGCGATGGACAGACGGCCCCAACAACTCACCGTGGACCTCGGTGTCAAGGTCGGCAACGATCTGACGCTCGGAATCGTCGCGAACAAGGGCGAGGCGAGTCTCACGGTGTCAGCGACCTGGAATCTCGAAACTCCTGCGCCGACGGAGTAGTCGTGCACCGGCAACACGACGACGCGGACGCGCGTATCCGCCGGGCCTGGGTCACTGTGCACACCCGTGACGTGATCGGGACGGGTCTTGGCGCGGGAGTGGTCGTCGCCGACGGATTCTTGATCACCTGTGCCCACGTGATCAACGCGGCTCTCGACCGAGACATGCTGGCGCCCGACGAGCCGACCGCGACGGAGATGCTTCGGGTGGGGGTGTCGCTGCCGTGCCTGGGGGATGAGCATCACCCGGTGGAACTGGTCAGGTGGCTGGCCCCCAGGGTTGCGGGCGGACAGTGGTGGGAGGGCGACCTCGCCCTGCTGAGGGTCGATCTGCGGGACTCTGCCGTCAGCCCGGTACCCGTCCGGGAAACAACCGGCCGATGGATGTCGACCTGGTACGCCCATGGTGCCCCGCGCTCGCTCGTGGACGTCTACGTGCAGGCACGCATGGGCCCGTGGTACATCCTGGACCCTGGGCACGCCCCGCTGGAGATCGAGCCGGGGCACAGCGGAGCGCCCCTGTGGGACCGTGAACGCGGCTGTGTGACGGGTCTGGTGGTGTCCACCGAACCTGACCGTCCCCGCTCGTACGCCATCAGGGCGTCCGAGATGATGCAACTGCTCGTAGCGGCCGGCGTGCCGCTGGCCGTGAGGGGGCTGTCCGACCCTAAAAGACGCGCCCGGTGCCGTGAAGTGGCGGATGCTCTGGACGGACTCCCCGACCGGAAACTGGTGCGATGCACCAGCCGTGTGACCGACGCTCTTGGCATGTCCTGGACTCCGGACACTGCTGAGGAACTCGTCGAAGCGGCCTTGAGCCACCCCCGAGGCATGCCAGTCCTCCTCAGCGCCCTCACCGCGTTCGAGGATGTGAGCCGTAGGGTCCGGGAGGCCGCAGCGAAACTCGGGTCGGTGCGCCTGCTCACTCCGGATGAGTACCACGAACTCGCAGAACTCCTGGGCGCGGCCGCCTACCCGGAGGTCCGCGCGGCGGCCCAACGGGCCGTGCCGCACCTTGCCTTCGCCGAGGCCGGACCTCAGGGTATTGAGGCGCTGGTCGAGGATTTGGAGGACCGCGCGAGCGAACCCGGTCTGGTGCCACCGCTGATCCAGGTGGTCGAGGAGGTGGCCGCGCACCGCGGGGACGGCGGAGACACGCTGCGGGACTGGTCGCAGAACCTCGTCGCACGCCTGGGTGTCAGCCCGGACGCGATGGCACAATGCCGCTGGTCCGCCAGATCCCGTGCCGCCGCCCGGACGGTGCAGCCCGTGCTGCGAGTGTGGCTGTGGCCGCAGCCCGCAGCCGACGTCTTCCACTACGACATCCGCCTTTACGACGACGACACGCGCGGGGAGCCAATGCGGACCTGGACCGACGAGGACGTCCTGCGCGACGGCGATGAGCTGTGTGCCGCGCTCTCCGAGGCCGTCGACGATCTCGACCAGTACGAGGAGTCGGCAGGCGTCGAGTTCCTGCTGGAGGAAGGCTTCTTCGGCCTGGCGGTGGACCGATTGCCGACCCACGCCGGGCCTCTGGGGACACGGGCCATCGGGCTGGACAGGACAGTGGTCGTTCGCGGCCAGAACGCCCCCCGCCGGGGGGACTGGAAGGCACGCTGGGAACACGGACACAGCACGGTGGCCGAACCCTACGTACTGCACGAACTGGACACGGCGAACGGCACCTTGTCGGCACAGAAGAAGATCGCCTGTGTCATCGCCTGCTGTCCGCCCGACCAGCGCGACGGCACCTTGGCCCTGTGCCGCTGGCTGGGGGTCCCCGTGGTCCTGTGGCATCGGGCTGCCCACGGCCCGGACACAGCTGAGACCTTGCGGGCCTTCGTCCGCGACGACTGGCAGCACAGCCTGCGCGAAGAGGTCAGACAGCGGCGTGCCGAAGCCCTGCACGACACCGCGCACATAGGCGCCCACCTGGCCCTGTTGTGGGAGAACCCGAACTGGGCACCGCCCCGCAGGCGGCTGGCCAGCCCGCCCAGGCGCAATGGAGGCGCTGCGTGAACGACGGACGTCCTCAGGAACGGCTCTTCCGCGGGGGCGGCGGCACGTACGACGACTCCGTGCCGCTGCCCGAGCCTCCGCCGTGGCGACGACCGCGACAGGAAGGCGAGGCTCAGCGCCCACGACCGTATTTGATCGGCGACACAGAGGTCGAAGTGGTCAACGCCGCGTTGCGGCTGCGGCGCCCCCTTCTGGTCACCGGTGCTCCGGGCACCGGCAAGTCGTCGCTCGCGCACGCCGTGGCGGCGGAACTCGGTCTTGGACCGGTCCTGGTCTGGCCGGTGAACACCCGCGCCACGCTCACGGACGCGCTCTACCGCTATGACGCTATCGGCCGGTTGCGTGAGCAGCGAGACGGCAAGGACGACATCGGCAGCTTCGTGCGGCTGGGGCCTTTGGGAACCGCGCTGGCAACCCGGAACAACGGGCGGCCGCGGCTGCTGCTGATCGACGAACTCGACAAGAGCGACCTGGACCTGCCCAACGACCTGTTGTTCGTGCTGGAGGAGGGCGAGTTCACCATTCCCGAACTGGCGCGGCTACCCGATGAACAGGCCGAGGTCGCCGTCAACGTGCAGGGGTCGCAGGAGAAGGTGCGGGTGCGCCAGGGCACCGTCCGCTGCCAGGACTTCCCCTTCGTCGTGATCACCAGCAACGGCGAACGAGAGTTCCCCGCAGCCTTCCTCCGCCGCTGTATCCGACTGGAACTGCCTGAGCCGGCTGCCGACCAGCTCGAAGGCATCGTGCGAGCGCACTTCGCCCACGACCTGCCGCAGCTTGAAACACAGTGGCCGCGAGTGCAGGAACTCATCCAGACCTTCACCGACCGGCGCAGCCTTGGCGGGCTCGCCACCGACCAACTGCTGCATGCCATCCACCTGCTGAGGCAGGGCGTCCACCCCGAAGTGGAGCACCTCAGAGAGGCGGTGCTGCGTGAGCTCAGGAGCAGCGGAGTCCGGTGACCCGGACGAGCTGTGGGCCGCTCGCCTGCACGCCGCACTGCGCGGCGTCGGAACGGAGCTTTCACCCAGGGAGCTGAGCGACGCGCTGTGGCTGGCTCTGCACACGCCGCCGGGGCGAACCGCCGAGGCTGGGGCTGAGCCGTATGCACCCGCCCGGCCTGCGGCGACCTCCGGCCTCGCTGCACGGCCCGATCCCTCGGAACGAAACGCCGCTGAGCCTACCCCGAGCGAGCCCCCTCGTCCGGTCTACACCTTCATACGGACGCGGGACGGCGGTGCTCCCGGTACGCCGCTGCGCATTCCAGGTGTGCGGGGCCTGCGTCATCCGCTGGGCCTCGTACGGGGGTTGCGCGCACTCAAGCGACAAGTGCCCTCCCTGCACCGGCACGAGCTCGACGAGGGCGCTACCGCCGAGGCCATCGCCGACAGCGGTGTTCTCGATGCTGTTCTGCAACCAGCCCGGGACCGCTGGCTCCACCTCGTCCTCGCCGTGGATGAGGGGCCCTCCATGCGAGTGTGGCGCGATACGGTCGGCGAACTGCAGAGCGCGCTCACGGGCTCGGGCATCTTCCGCTCTGTACGCGCAGGCCCGCTCGACGCGGCGGCGGCTCTCGTGGTCGCAGGCCGCACCGTCGTCCTGGCCGTGACGGACGGTGTCGCCGATCACTGGTACACGGGTTCTGCCCGCAGGCGGCTGGCCGTCCTGGCCCGCAGGGCACCGACGGCCGTGCTCCATCTGTTTCCCCCGCGTCTGTGGAACGGCACCGGTCTGGCCGCCGAACCAGCGATCGTCCGCACCACGGGCCCGGCGCCGCCCAACACCCTGCTTACCGCTCACGATCCCTGGCTCACCACCTCATCGCGTCCTCGGCCCGGCCTGCCCGTCCCCGTGCTCGCGCTGGAGGAGCTGAGCCTGCGCCCCTGGGCCGATCTGATCGCCTCGCACGGAGGCGTGGCGACGTTGCGGGTCATCGACGCGCTCGCTCCTGGAAATCCCCGCCCCTTCGATGACGAGACCGGCGATCTGGCCACCGAGGAGCCGGACACGGCCGCTGATCGCGTGAGCATGTTCCGGGCATCGGCCTCCCGCAACGCCTACGAGCTGGCCGGTCACCTGGCGGCCGTTGATCCGCTGACGCTTCCCGTCATGCGGCTCGTCCAGGCAGCAGCCCTGCCCGACAGCCATCCCGTCTGTCTGGCCGAGGTCATGCTGAGCGGTCTCATGCATGTCGACGAGCCGCTCGTCGGCCACGACGTCTTTGCCTTCCCACCAGAGGTACGCAGCCGCCTTCGCGCGGTGGTGAGAGCAGGCGCGGCCCAGCGCACCGTCGACGCGGTGAGCGACTTCATCACCCCGCGCCTGGGCCGGACACCGGACTTTCCCGCGGTCATCGCGGACCGGACAGGAACGCTGAGCCTGCCACGAGAGGGGGAGCCGCTCGCGGAATGGACGTCTGCAGGCGCACCGCGTGGCGAGGGCAGCTACCCGGGACCGCAGCTGGGGAGAGCGCCGCTGCTGCCAGGCACGCACAACCTGCCCGACCGCCGTACGGTTCGATGGCATCCTGCCCTCCATCGCGATGTGACCTGGGTGGACGAGACATTGGCGGGCCGGGGCCGACACCGGGCGGCTGCACTCTGCGGGCCCGCAGGGTCGGACAAGACGACCGTCGCGCTGGACTATGCCTACCGCCGCCTAAAGGAGTACACCCTGGTGTGGTGGGTCGACGCACGCGAGCCGGACGGTGTGGAGAGCGGCATCGCGAGCATCGCCCACGCCCTGCTCACGGAGCCCGCCCCCGACTCAGCCCGCATCCACCCCACCGAGAGAGCCCTGCAGTGGCTCGAGTCCCACCCGGGCTGGCTGCTCGTCCTCGACCACGTCACCGACGCGGTGAAAGTGACAGAACTCGCCGACCGTATCGGTGCGTACGGGCATCTCCTGATGACCGTACGCACCCACGAGTCCCCGTGGGACCAGTTCCCGGCACGAGACCTGACGCCCGCCTACCGCGACCGACACGATCTCCTCACCGGCCTCCGGAACGCGCCCACGATCGACGCACAGCTGTCCGACCTGCTGTGCGTCGATCCGCAGACGAACGACGATCCTCATCACACGCACCTGCGCTCCCCCCAGGATGAGCCTCAAGCCGACCGTAAAGGCCTGGCCGTACTCTTTTGTTCCCTCAACGGCCTGGAGAGCATCAACGACCGGTTCGGCCGGAGCGCAGGCGACATCGTTCTTGTCGAGGTCGCCCGTCGGCTGTGCGACACCGTACGAGACGACGACACCGTCGCCCGTGTCGGCGGCGACGAGTTTTTGGTCCTCGTGGGCCAGTTGGACCCAGCCGAAGCGCAGAACCTTGCCGCACGTCTACGCAACGAGATCATCGCGCCGATCGGAGTTGATGGACGAGCAGTCAGCATCGGGGCCGACATCGGCGTCGGCTGGGCGCAGTGCGGCATATCGGCGCAACGCGTCATTGATGTCGCACGGGACAAGAGCCGCCCACGCGGGCGGGGCCTGGGAGTACTGGTTCGCCTGACCGATGCCCTCAGTACGCTGTCGTGCCTGGAGGATGTCCAGGGGCGGGCCATCTTCGCGCTTCTGCTCGCGGAGCAGCTGGGCCGCCCGATCAACCTGCACGGCGCCGAATTACGTAGGGACGTCGTGATCATGGCGCGAGCCGCCTTAAACGCGGCCGGCGGGGCCGACACGCTGATTGACGTCGTGCGGGTATTCGAGGGAGAGGCCGCGAGCTGGGAGATACGGCGGCTGTTCGATGAAGCCGGTGCCGAATCGCCACGCGCCGCGTCGCAGGCCGGGGCAACCGAGCCACGGGATACCCGGATCTCGCTCGCGCTGATGCAAGCGCTGACCGATGCCCTGTGCGAGCTGGACTGCATGCAGGACGCGCCGGGGCGCGGGCAGTTCGCCGCGGTGCTGGCGGACTTGCTCGGCCGGCGAATCGAGCTGCGGGGGAGCAAGCAGCGTGAGGACGCCGCCACTCTGGTGCGTGCCGCGTTGGACACGGTGGGCGGGGAGCACGCCCTGGCCGACGCTGCGCGGATTCTGGAGGGTACCCAGGCCGGCGATGAGGTGGCGCGTCGAATGACGGCCGCTTCCGACTCCCCGGTGCCCAGGGTGCTGTCTGCCGGGGAAGAAGGCAAAGGCCGGGCTCTCCTGCGCGCCGTCACGGCCGACCTGTCCGTCTCCAGCTTGCGCGAGGCACTCGTCCACGACTTGAACGGCCTTCGTCTGCCTGCCGGCCTCTCGCTGGAACAGTTGTTCGCGTACACCCTGGAACTGACCGCGCAGTCCGACGGGCTGCCGCCCGCTGTCCTGCTCGTCGAGCGCGCGTCGCGGCTCACGTCATCGCCGACGCACCGCTCCGCCCTGGCCGCATGCGCCGAGATATGGGCCGCGGACATGGGCTTGTCCGGCGCCCTGCGCCGCCGCAGGGCGGCGGCAGGCGCCTGACCGTCCGCGGCTCGGGCGGGGATTCCCGCACGGCGATCCGGCCTGGCGGAGCACGTTCGATGTCGGCAACAAGCCTGTTCACCCACTGCCGACGTGCTAGTTTCACAGGCTGGGTAGGTATACCGGCTCCGCGGGGAAGGTCGGTGAAGTCGTCGGCGCCATGGGCGAGTTCGAGAACGCGTCGGGCCTGGCCCTGCTGTCCGGTCTGACCGACGCGCTGTGCGGTCTTTCCTGCATGCGACAACCGCGAGGGCGACAACTTTTCGCCGAGGTGCTCGCAGAACAACTGGGCGTTCACATCGCATCCCCGGATACGGGACTGCGTGGTGACGCCCTCTGCCTGGTCCGGGCTGCGCTGAGTGTTGCAGGAGGCGAGCAGATTCTCGCGTCGGTGGTCGGCCTCTTCGAGGGGCCGGCAGCTGCGGAGGGGATCGAGCAGATCACTGCGCCCGTGGCCGGTCCGTACGACTCGGCGCCACAGCTGGCCGGTCCGTTGTCCGAGCGGGACGTTGCATCGGCACGGGCGCTCCTGAGCACGATGACGGACGAGCTGCCGTGGACCGCACTACGTGACGGAATCGCGGCCGAGACAGGCCTGTCGCCGCCGCTCGGTCTGCCCCCTGTGGGACTCCTGCTCCACCTGCTGGAGTGGAATGTGCAGCCTGACGGCCTGCCGCCCGCAGTCCTCCTCATGGAACACGCGGCCGCGGCGGTCCGGGCCCCGAACAACCGTGGCGCCCTGTCCGCGTGGGCGGAGGACTGGGCCAGCAGGGCCGGTCTGCTCACGGAACTCGAACACCGGCGGGCTGCTCGCGCGGCCACCCGAACCGGCCATCCTGTACCCCGATGCCTCCTCGTGATCGTCGAGCCCGCCAGAGACGGTTCCGACGACGTCACCGTCCGGCCCTGGCTCAACACCAGCCCCGACAGCTGGAACCCTCTGCCCGCCGAGCCCACGATCACCACACTCGACCAGCTCGGCATGGCGGTCAGTGCGGCTCTGAGGCAGCTGGCACGGCTTTCGCCGCCGGAAAATGACCCCTTCACCGGCCCGGCGTCCATGCCCCCGTACGTCGAGTTCGTCCTGCCCTACGACCTCCTCAACCGCGATGTAGCAGGGCTGGCATCTGAGTCGGGACGTGGCGAATCACCGCCCCTCGGACTGCGGTACGGCGTGCACCTCCGCAGCCTGGAACGCATGCGAACCCGCGATCCTCTGGTCGTACGCCGGTGGCGGGAACGCTGGCGGACTCTGCAGAGCGACGGAATCGGCGTGTACGAGTGGAAGGACCCCGACACCCGACGGCCGGCCGAGTGGCGCCTCGATCTGGCACGTGAGCCCCACCACACAGCGGCTGTGCTCGATGCACCCGACCGGGAGGGCGCGATGAACGCGCTCAAAGCGGCCATCGCGGAGGGGATCGGGCTGGCCATGTGGGACCGGCGAGGAGAGTTCCTGGACGAACGCAGAGAAGTCGTCCGCACTGTCCTTGCCTCGGTGCAGCCGCCACAGATCCCCATGGCCGTGCACCGGCTCAGACGAAGCGCTGCAGCACACCAGCACGACGCCCGCCTGCTCGGACGGCACATCGGTTTTCTCTGGGACGATCCCACGCGGCTCGTCGACAACCAGGACGCCGACATGGAATTCGACGTGGAAACTCTCGACCGTGAGGAGAACGGCACATGAGCGGGAAGACACCGGCGGACGGGCAGGATTGGCGGGTGTTCCACGCCACCGGCTCCGCACCTGACGGGGGTCCCCGCACCCTGCCCGAGGCCCCGCCCTGGCGCAGATTCGGCGGCGGGCCCGCACTCCCCCCGCCCCCCGACGACGAGCAGGCTGCACGCCGTCGTCTCGGACACGCGGAGCCCGTGTCTCAACTCGACGAAAAGAGCATCGACACAGTCAACGCCGCCCTGCTGCTGCGCCGCCCCTTGCTCGTCACCGGGCCGCCAGGAGTCGGCAAGTCCACCCTCGCCTACCTCATCGCCCGCGAACTGGGCCTCGGACAGGTGCTGGAGTGGAGCATCGTCAGCCGCACCACATTGCGTGATGGCCTGTGCTCCTATGACGCTCTGGGCCGGGCGCAGGCCATCGCGGCCTGGCAAGCAGGCATGAGAGCGCATCTGGCACCCGACGATGCCGCTCCGGGCGACAGCAGCCGCTCCGTGCCAGCCCTGGGCGACTTCATCACCCTGGGCCCGCTCGGGACTGCGCTGCTGCCCTACGACCGTCCGCGTGTCCTGCTCGTCGACGAACTGGACAAGAGTGACATCGACCTGCCGAACGACTTGCTGCACGTGCTGGAGAACGGGAACTACGAAATTCCGGAGTTGGTGCGTGAGGCGGACAGCCAGGCGCTGGTGCACACCAGCGATCCAGGGCTGCGCGCGGTGGTCAACGACGGGCGCGTGGAATGCCGTGAGTTCCCCGTCGTAGTGATCACCAGCAACGGCGAGCGTGAGTTCCCGGCGGCTTTCCGCAGGCGCTGCCTGCCTCTGGAGATGAGGACACCCACCCGGGAGCAACTGCTCACCATGGTGGAAAGCCACTTCAGGGCGCTGCCGTCGGACGCCGGGACCCTGATCGACGATTTCATGGAACGTGTCCGAATGGGTGGAACCCACTCACTGGACCAATTGCTCAATGCCGTACAACTGACCACGAAGAGCGGCTTCCAGACCGACGCTGCGCGCCGCACGCTTGTCGAGTTGCTGTTGCGGGACCTGGCAAAGGGTCGCTGAATGAGCGGAAAGCCACGAGAGCGTGCGCCGGGAAGCGAGGACCCGGCGGCCGCGGGCGAGACCGATCGGCAGCCGGCAACGGCCGAGGAGGACCGGCCGCTGAACGCCCCGCAGTGGCAGGAGCTCGCCGACGCCGTCTGGTTGGCCGCGCACTGGAGCCTGGCCGGACGGATCGGGCCGGGACCGTCCGGCCTCATGGACGGCGAGGCCCCGGACGACGAGGCACCCTCGCCGACTGTCCCGCCATTCGATACGCGGCCGCAACCGGCGGCCGACGAGCCTGATTCCAGTACTCCGGCAGCTGCCCAGCCGTCCTTCGCTTCTCAGGAGCCGATCCAACTCCTCGTGGAATCGCCCCTCCTGCCCAGGGCGCGCTCCGCGGAGGCTCCGACGGCAGCGCGACGTTCCGCGCAGTTGGCACGCTCCCTGCACAGGCTCAGGAGGCGGATGCCGTCCCGGCACCAGCTGCAGTTCGACGAAGAAGCCACCGCCGAACAGATGTTCACCGATGGGCTGTGGATGCCGCTGCTCAGGCCCAGCGAGGCCAGAGCTTTCGAGCTTGTGGTCCTGATCGACGACAGCCCCACGATGTCCATCTGGCATCAGGAGACCACCGCCCTGCTGTCCGCCGCTGAACACAGCGGTTCCTTCGGGTCGGTGCGCACCGTCCGGCTGGACCTGCCGAACGATGCCAGCGGTTCGCCGACTTTGCGTTGGAGCGCGACGCAAAGCTTCACGGACCCCGGTGAGATGCTCAGCGGCCGAGCGGGTCAGCTGTTCCTCATCGTGACCGACGGCCTCGCGCACGGCTGGGTCGGTTCGGGCGCCGACGACTTGCTCGCGCGCCTCGGCCACGCGGGTCCCACCGCTCTGGTCAGCCTCCTGCCTCCCCACCTGCGGCACCGCTCCTCGCTCTACCCCCACAACGCCGTACTGGAAGCGGCCGGCTTCGGCGCTGCGAACCGCAACCTGTCCTACGGACCGTCACCCGGCGGGTTGGATCCGCTGCGGCCACTGCCCCAGGCCGGCGAGGACCGCGTGGTGGTGCCCGTCCTGTCCCTGAAACCGGAGTCCCTCGCCGCTTGGGCTGGCTTGGTCGTCGGGGAGCGGGGCGTACGCCGCGCCCTTCCCGTGGTGGTGGCCGGGGCGCTGAGCGAGGGGAATCCCACGCCCGGGCTGATCGCCCCACGTGTACACAGCGCCGCGCCCGCAGCGGTGCGCCGCTTCTTCAGGCTGGCCACGCCGTCCGCCCGCCTGCTCGCCACCCAGCTGGCGGCGGCCCCCTTCGAGTTCGACCTGATCCAGCAGCTACGTAGCCGCATCATGCCGGACACCGGCGCGGAGCACCTCGCCGAGATCATGATGGGCGGACTGATCGACTGGGACGACAACGGCGCACGTCACCCCGAGTTCGCCGACGGGGTGCGCCAGGCGCTCCTTGCGATGACGACACGCAAACAACTCGCCAGGGTCGTGGGAATCGTCGGAGAGCTTCCCGCAGCGGGAGCACAGGGCGCCGCCCTGCGCGCCGCCTTGCGCGACCCGACGCAGGCCGCGCTGCCCGACCCGGACAAGGGAGGGTGGTGGCAGACCGAACTTGCGGTGATGCGGGCGCTGGGAGGGCCGTACTCCCACCGCGCCAGACGCATTCAGAACACTGTCGCCCCCAGTGCCGGTGACGCGCCCGGAGGGCTGGCGGACCAGGTCAGGCTGGAGCAGCCTCGCCCGGACTCCGCACCGCACCCTGTTACCTCTGCGGCCCCGGCGGCCGCGGAGGTGACGGCGCTCGGCCCGGTACCTGCAGGGCATTTGGCGTCACCTCCCGTCATGCTGAACATCCCTCCGCGCAACCCTCAGTTCACCGGCCGGCAGGAACAGCTGCAGGCGCTGGCACAGCGCCTTGCCGCTGGGGGCACCGTGTGCGTACTGCCGGACGCACTGCACGGCGATGTGGCAGGAACCTCCGAGCTGGCGCTCGAGTACATCCACCGACACGTGGGCGACTACGATCTCCTCTGCTGGATCCCCGCCCGGCAGGAGAGCCTCATCCTGGAGGCCTTCGCGAAGCTGACAGCCGAACTCGGGATCGGCACGAGCGACAGCAGCCCCCTGCCCGTCGATGCCGCGGTGTCCGCCGCTCACGAGGCGCTGCGCACGGACACCGACCGTCGATGGCTGCTGGTCTTCGACGACGCGCAGGACGTCGAAACGGTACGAAGGTACCTGCCTCGGGGCGGCCAGGGCGGTGTCCTCGTCACCTCCCGCGACCGCAGGTGGGCGCAAGTGTCTGACACCATCGGACTGGACGTTCTCGAGCGCAAGGACTCGGTCGCACTTCTGCAGGCGCAGGCGTCCACCCTCTCGGTCCAGGACGCCGACCGTCTTGCCGAATCCCTCCACGACCTGCCCCTGGCCGTGGAGCAGGCGGGCGCTTGGCTCCGTGACACCCACCTCCCTGCCCACGTCTATATCGAACTGATCGAGGAGCGCGCCCGGGACGCCGACGTGCTTGCCGTACAACTTCGATGCCGACCCGCTCTCATCGCGGCCTGGGAGATCACGCTGGAGCGACTCCGGCAAACGAACCCGGCCGCGCTCAAACTCCTCGACCTCTGCGCGACCATGGCGTGCGAACCGATCCCGCGAGCCCTGCTGACCCGGCAGATCCTTGCCGATGCCGGGACACAGGACCTAGGGCCCCTGGACGACCCTGTAGCAGTGGGCCGTGCCCTCCGGGCTCTTCGACAGGCCTTCCTGATCAAGCTCGACCACCGGGCCGACACCCTGCAACTGCACCGGGCCCTGCGGGACCTGATCCTGGCTCGGCTCACCTCCGAACAGCGCGAACAGCAGCGCGAGACCGTCCATCAGCTCCTGGTGGCGGCCAGACCCGGCCACCACGTCGACGCGCAAGAGTGGCCCGCCTACTGGCTGCTGCTGCCCCACCTGCTGGCCTCGCAGGCGCTGACCAGCACGGACTCACGAGTGCGCGACCTCGTCCATGACACCGTGCTGTTCCTCCAGCACCGAGGCGACCGCAACGGCGCCACCGCACTCGCCGAGCAGGCCGGAGCCGCCTGGCTCGCGGCTTCCGGCGAAGAACACCGCGAGGTGTCCCGCATGACGAAGACCAACGCCATGCTGCTGCGGCAGGCCGGCCGGATCGCCGAGTCCGTCCCACTCACCGAGAGAGCGCTGGAAATCTCGCGTCGAACAGCGATGGCCAGCGACGACCTGATCGACTCCCTATGCGAGTTGGCCGACGCCCGCCGCCACCAAGGTCGGTTCCAGCAGGCACAGGACCTCAGCAAGGAAGCCACCCGGCTGGCCCGTTATCACTTCGGCGACGAAGACCCTCTTACACTGCGCGCCACCCACAGCTGGACCACCGATCTGCGGCTGCGCGGACTGTTCACCCAGGCACTGCCACTGGACCAGGAGAACGCCCATCGGTGCGAACTGCTCCTTCAGCCTGCAGACAGCCGCACTCTTCACAGCCTCAACGCCGTCGCGGTCGACATGCGGGAGAGCGGCGACTACTCCGGCGCCCGCGACCTCCAGGAGCGGCTCTACCTATCGGCAGAGTCCGAACTCGGAGAGAAGCACCCGCTCACCCTCGATGCTGCCCGCCACCTCGCGGGCTGCCGGCGACGAGACGGGGCATTCGCCGGCGCCGCCCTGCTGTCCGCAAAGACCCTAAGACACAGCACGACCCGGTACGGCCCCGATCACCCCGCGTCGCTCGCAGCTGCAGTCGACGCCGCCATCGACCTGCGTCTCGCCGGAAACCTCGGCCAGTCCCGCCTACTGAGCGAGACCACGGCACAGCGTCTGGCCGCACGCCTCGGCGAGGATCATCTGTGCACCCTGGTGGCGCAGACCGGTCTCGCGATCACCATGCGAGCCTTCGGCGACCTCGACCTCGCCCGCGAGATCGAGGACAGCGTGGCAGGCCGGCTGAAAGTGACGGTGGGGCACCGTCACACCACAACGCTGATTGTGGAGATCGGCAGGGCCTGCACAGCGTACGTGGAGCTGGATTTCGACCGGGCACGCGAGATCGACCAGCGCAACCTGTCCCTCCTGGACGCGGTGGTGGGCGAACAGCACCCGCTGAGGTCATCCTGTGCCGCCAACCTTGCACTCGACCTTCGAGGGCTGGGGCGAGGCGCCGAGGCCGATGCACTGCAACACACCGCCATCGAAGGGCTCGCAAGTGCCCTGCGTGCCGGCCACGCCTGGCTCACGGCGGCCCGGACGGGGCGGCGGATCGATTGTGACCCCGTCTACGTCTCGCTGTAGCGGTTCCTGACAGCGGATCGGCAGATTCCGGGCGGGTGCGCGCCTGTCGGCAGGCACGTTCCTCGCGCTTCTGCGTGAGCCGCGGTCAAGAGCCCAGATGGCGTCCCGCGTGATGGTGTAGGCGATCACCGTGCGGGTGTGCGCGGGCGGATGCCCGGGGCGTGCATCCGGTGACCAGCCAGCGAATCACCAGCAGGCTTCGCAACGACCACCAGGCGCGGATCACCGGGTTCCTCCGAGGATGAGGACAGATGGCCCCGCAGCTGCTGGAAGCGGCGTGCTTCGCTCACCTGCATCGGTGACGTACTCCATCCGCCTTCTCCTCCTCGGAGTTGGGGGCGGTCCGCAGCCGGTCGGCCACGGCGGCAGAGGGGAAAAGGTCGATCACGACCCGTTCGGCCGGATCACCGGCGGTGGCCCGGCCGCGCAGTCGTTCGGCTTCCGCGAGCGCGGCGTCCGAGGGCGGGCGACGGACCTTGGTCTTGCAGGGAGCCCGGTCGGTGAAAGCGGCCGGCACCGTCCGTTCCAACGCGATCACGTGCCCGGCGTCCCGGACGGTCTGGCCCGCGCCGTCGACGGCCCGCCGGTGCCGGGCGATCACCGCCCGGCCGGCAGTGACGACGTGGGGGTAGTCCTCACCCAGCCGGTGCACCAGCCGCACCTGGACGCCCGGCATGCCGGGCGGCACCGAATGGAAGTTGCCGCGGAAGGACATCAAACTCTGCGCGCTGACCGGCCGCTCCACTTCGAGCTCGGCCGGGAACGGCCTGGCCGAGCAGGTCCAACAACGGCTCACCGGCAGCCAGTTCGGCGAAAGTGAGGGTCATCCCGTCGACCTTGCGGCGGCGCTCGTCCATGCGGAGCGCGCGCTTGTCGACCCCGGACTGGGCCTGCTCAACCGTCAGATGGTCCGGGACGGTCCGCCACCAGCGTTGCGCCGCCGAGTGGTTGGCCTTCTGCACCACGCCCCGCGCCGCGGCGGGCAGATGCCGACGCCGGCCCCGTAGTACTTCGCGACCCCGGCGAAGGCCGCGGTGACCTGCCCGCTGGAGGGATAGCAGACGGTGGCCATCCGGTCGAAGCGCCAGCGCCGGGCGGTCCCGCCGAGCTTGCGCATCACCTGGTCCAGAGCATGGACCAGGTGCGGGAAGTCCTCCTGTCCCTTACTTCAACCCCGTCACAGTGACATACGAACGGACCGACCAGCGCCAGGAGCTGCTGCTGGTGAAGGATGACGGGCGCTGGTGGATAGGCCTCGGCGACGGTGACCCCGCGGCAGGCATGTAGTGACAACCGCGGAACTGGTCGTTCAGCGGGCGGCCCATCCCTTGATTTCAGCCGCGACGCTCCGCACATCCAGTGCGTCGCGGCTGATACGGGCAGCGAGAGCGGCAGCCTGCTTGGGCTGCACGTCCACGATGACGCCGCTCACCGACAGGTAGGAGGCGGCGACGACGGCGCCGAACAGCTCGTTCGAGTGCCTCGACGGCCGGCATTGCAAGGCACGACCACGGTCATTGCCCACACCAGGCGCGAGGGCAGCTTCCTGCGCTCGGCCAGGAACACCCAAGGCCCACCACGACTGCAACCGGTCAGCGACTCCCGTGTACTCGAGTGTTAGGCGGCTTGATCAACGAATACAGATATGCGGCGTGAGCTGCAGCGATGGGTTTCCGAACGGCACAGGGCACACCGCTCCACCGGCAGGGCGAGGGGCAAGCGCCTGCCCGGGAGTAGCCGGCACCCGCTGCTGGTCCACGACCAGCCCAACCAGCCGAGACGGTCCGCTGGATGAACCGGCGGACCACCGCGAAAGGATCGACGTCAGCGAAACGTTGGCGAAGCGTCAGCAGGGATTGCGAAGGTGGTGCGTCAGGAACAGCAGACCGCGAGAACGGAGATTTTCGTACATGAGCGCATGGATCTCGAAGGAAGCTGAAATCATCCAATGAAATTAAAAGCCATCCTCTCCGTGGTATGGGCTGTCGCGTGTGCTTTCGTATTCATGACACCGACCAATGCTGCAGCAGCAGCCGGCCAGCCGGTCGTGCTGCAATTCAGCAGCGCGGCTACGGGATTGTGCCTGGACAGCGACACGGGCGGATATGTTTACGCGAAGAGTTGTGGTTCAAACAACTCGTTTCAGAAATGGAACACGTACCGCGACGGCAATCGGATGATGGTCCAAAATGTGGCGACCGGACGATGCCTCACCGGCAAGAGTCAGAGCGCTTGGTACCCGGTCACAGAACCATGCGACGGGCTGAAGTCCGAACAGTACTGGGAGGACTGGGACCCTGCTGCAACGAAGGTCCTCCTGGTCAACAACAGGTATAAGTACGCAGTCACCAACGGCAGTTGCTGCGACGGCAACGGGGATGAAATCGTGAGCCTTAGTACTCACCCGTTGGTGGGAGAACCGTCGCATACCTGGCTGCTGTGATTCACCCCCGGTAACAGGGGGTCAGGGAACAAGGTCACCCTTGTGAAACCGGCAGCGGGCTGCTCGTCGCAGCGAGCAGCCTCACCTCCAGCCCCGCCCCCGGCGTCGTGCGCCGCCGTGCTGAGAGGGCGTCCGCCCCAGCGGATGCCTTTCTCGCTGCGGATGCGGGCGCGTTCCTTGCGTTCGGCGGCGAGGACATCGCGGTGGCGGGCGTTGGCGTTACGCCAGCGCAGGTAGGCGTGCAGGGCCCGGGTCTGCACGGTGTGGTTGGGGTGGTGGGAGTTCGATCACCGCGAATCCCGCCTCAAGCCGCCGCAGCACGGTCGGATTCTCACCAGAGCAGCTCCGATCCGATCCATCCGCCAGTCACCAGTCATGGCCCCAACTTAGCCACCGGTGATCAAGGCCCGCTCTTCGCTCCCCAACCTCCCCACATACATCAAAAGCCAACCAAGTGAGGCGACGAGCACCCCTGGCCGTTTTCACGGCTCTGTCCGCAGTTCCGTGAATCCCCAGGTCAGCGAAGTGAGCGAGGGATCGTTTCGGCAGAGTATGTCCCGGCATGGCGAGCAAGACGGTCGAGGCTGTGCTGTTTCCCGGGATCGATGTGCGAGTGGAGCGCGTCAGCGACTCCTCCGACGTCCTGGTGGTGGAGGCGCTGTCCACCGCTCGCCCGGGCAGGTGCCCGGACTGCCGGAAACAGGCGAAACGCGCGCACAGCACGTACCAACGCAGCCTGGATGAAAGGCCGTTGGGATTTCGCCGGGTCATCGTCAGGCTGCGGGTCCGCCGGTACTTCTGCGACCGGAAGAGGTGTTCCCGTACGACGTTCGTCGAGCAGGTGCCGGGGCTGTCCACGCGCTACCGCCGTTCCAGTACCGGGCTTGCGGACTGGCTGCGGTCGATCGCGATCGAGCTCGGCGGCCGTCCCGCCGCACGGCTGTGCCGTCGACTGCGGCTGACCGCGGGCCGGACCCGGCTGCTCAGGCTGCTGACGGCGCCGGCGGTGCCGGACCGTGCCCCGAGGGTGCTGGGGGTGGACGAGTTTGCCTTCCGCAAGGGCTGCACCTACGGCACCGTGCTGGTCGACGTCGAGGCCGGCCGGGTTGTGGACGTGCTGCCCGACCGCACCTCCGAGACGTTCGCCGCCTGGCTCACCGAGCATCCCGGAGCCGAGATCATCTGCCGGGACCGGGCCACTGCCTACACGAAGGCAGTCAAGGAAGCCGCCCCTCATGCCCTCGAAGTCGCTGATCGCTGGCACCTGCTGCAGAACCTGTCCGCCGCGGTGGAGAAGACCTGCCACCAGCACCGCGACTGCCTGCGCAAACATACCAAGGAGGAGACCGTGACCGAGGTGCCGGAACCACCCCCGATGCTGTTACCGCCCGCGGAACTGCCCCGCACCCAGATCATCGAACGAACCCGCCACCGCTACGAAGACATCCACCGCCTTCTGCGGATCCGGATCCTCACTCGGCCGTGATCTACAACCGATACCAGTCGTCCCCACTGACGCGCAGGGAACGGCCGAGGTAGTCGCGCAGATTGTTTGCCACCCATCGGCGGCTGTCGGTCTCGTGCTCCCAGACGAAGACGTCCGGACGCTGTGGCTTCTGCACGAGGGCGAACTGATCGCCACCTCCGTTGTCCCCGAAGAACATGAAGGCATCGAAAGGCATGTAGAGGTCGGCGAACGTCCAGTCGGACCAGAACTGGAGGTTCTGGTCGACGATCTGCTCCAAGGTCCAAACGGTGTCCACGTGCGTGTGGCCGATCACCCCGTTGCTCTCCAGGAGCAACCGCTTGAGATCCGCTGGCACGGGTCGGCCCAGGAGTCGTTCCGCCGAGACGATCTCGGATGCATCGACCGGCTCCCGAAGCCCTGCGTCAGGGAAGACTTCCAGAACTGACTCTCTCCACATGATCGCGAGCATAGCCATGCCCCAGGTTCAGATCGCATCAGCATGTATCAGTGGAATCGCCAACCGGCCGCTTCATGATCATTCACGGAATCGCGGTCAGAGCCGTTTTCAACGAGCCCCATCATCACTCCTCAACGTATGAGGTGCGGGCGGGATGGCGGCGCCGCGACGGCGGGCGATGGCCACGTCGCAGGACCAAGGTCAGCGGCCCGGGCCAGAAGTGTTCGGCCAGCAGCGCGCGGTCGCGGGCACCTCCTCGACCCAGTCGTCCAGCTGGTCAGCGGCGGCGATGTGGACGATCAGCGGGTTCGGCGGCCCTGGCTCTGATTCCCCGTTTTCGTGCGAGCGTTTCGTTCACGGCTGGCTGCTGGCTGCTGGCTGCTGGCTGCTGGCTGCTGGCTGCGGGTTACTGCCTGTCCTGAGTGGCTGTGTCGCGCCCGTGGTCATCGGGGTGGATGAGTTGGTGCAGGTATGCCTGGGTGTCCGGGTCGGTGGAGTAGAGGCGGGTGCCGCGGGCGCCGCGGGTGGCCAGGACGCGGTAGGTGTTGAGTGCGTAGCGCAGATACTGGTGTGGTGTCAGCTCTGCGAGGGCGGGGTCGTGGCTCTTCTCGGGGTGGGCCTGCCAGCCGTTCGTCGTCCACGTGAGGTCGTCGCCGAGGATGACGGCGCTGTAGTCGTATTCCATGCCCTGGGCGGTGTAGACGCAGCCGATCTGCTGGTGACCGCCCGCATCGGTGGCCCAAAAGGCCCGCCCGGGTGTGTTGGTGCCTGCGAGGATGCCGTCGGCTCTGGCGTTCCAGGGCCGTTGCCAGTGGTGCTCGCCCGTGCCGTCGTGCCAGGAGTGGGATACCTCGGGCAGTAGAGGCGGGGTGGGGGAGGATTTCCAGGGCCAGCAGAAACCGGCGGTGATGCGGGCGCTGTGGCCGTCGTGGATGCGTGCGTTGACCCAGTCCTCGAGTGAGGCAGGGGAGTTGGCGACGGCGAGGTCGTAGTCGCGGCTTCGCCACGTGGGAGCCGGGCCGCCAGCGGACAGTACGGCGTCGATCCAGTCGAGGTAGGTCCGTGAGCCCCCGCAGCGGAACTGGGTGGACAGATCGATGTGGGCGAACGTGTAGCCGTACGTTTCGGCCAGCTGCTGCAGTTCGTCCAGGGTGGTGCCTTCGTTGGGGCGCACGATCTGTCGCTCGTCGAGGAAGAGCACGAGCGCGGCACAGCCTTGGATGAGGCGGGTGAACAGATTGGGGAACTGGGTGCGGCGCCTGAGCGGGTCAGTGCGGGCGCGATGGGCCTCGTCCAGCAAGACCACACTGCTGTCCTTGTCCAGGCCGACGGGCAGGGTGGTGGTGAGGGTGTGAATGAGGCCCTTGGCCGAATCCCCGACAGCGCGGGCGAGTTGCTGGGTGAGGGTGCCGGAGGGGGACAGCAGCCGGGGATTGGCACCCTCCATGAGGCACAGGTCGCCCAGGATGCGTGCGGCGATCGCCGTTTTCCCGGTCCCGGGCCCGCCGGTGACGACCACCACGTGCCCAGGCGCTTTGCGGTCGACGGCCCGGACCGCCCGGTGGATCACCTGGCGGACCTTGTCCTGGTCGCCGATGAGCCTGAAGCCGTCGTGCCCGCCGATGGTGACGGCGACCCGGGACAGCAGCTGCGGGGAGGGACGGTGATGAGCCTGCAAAAACCCGTCGATCGAGGAGCGGTCCGCGGGTTCAAGCCCCGTGCACAGCAGACGCTCCGCCAACTGCGCAGCACCGGCATCCAAGGGAAGATCGGCGGCGCCCAGCAGCGGGTAGCAGGAGCTGGGACCGTCGGCAGTCTGCTCACGCAGATGCCCCACAAGGTCGGCGGAGGCGTTGTGCAAGAAAGCCAGCCCGCAGACGTTCAGGCCCAGTTCTGCGGGGACCCAGTGCGTCAGGTAGGTGACGTATCCGCCGACCTGGCGGGCCGGGTGCAGCACCTCGCGCCTGCCCACCCTCAGCATCCCGGCTCCCGCCGGATGCGGGGCGGCGGCGGTCCACTGCTTGAGTTCGACGACGACGGCGGTCAGCCGCCCCGCACGCACTCCGAGGATCAGCGCGTCGATGCGCTGGCTGGAGCCGGGCAGCTCATACTCCAGCAGCAGTTGCAGCTCGCCCAGCCCGGCAGCGCCCAACGCCTCCACCAGAGCAGGCCAACTGTTCTCCCAGCTGGCGAGTTCCTCTTCACCGGGGGGCCGGCCGTGCCCTGCCGTGTAGCGTGCGGCGCACCGCGCGACAAAGCCCGGCTCGGCGAGACGGGCCGCGGCCTCGTGCACGGTTCCCTCGAAAACATGCATGGACGATCTATAGCAGCCCCAACGGACAGCACCCGCACGGCAGTTCGCCCGACGGCCTGGGCCGGCTCATGTCCGAGGCGGCTGATAGGGATGGGGCATGACGATCCGCGATCTCCAGGACACGCTGGCGCAGTTCGCCCGCGAGCGCGACTGGGACCAGTTCCACACCCCGAAGAACCTCGCCATGGCGCTCTCCGGCGAGGCCGGTGAAGTCCTCGAACTCTTCCAGTGGCTCACCCCCGAACAGTCCGACGCCCTCACCAGCCAGCCCGAAGGGGGGAAGGCTCTGCGCCAGGAACTGGCCGACGTCTTCGCCTACCTCCTGCGCCTGGCGGACGTCACCGGCATCGACCTCGAAGAGGCGCTGGCCGAGAAGATCGAGCTGAACCGGCACCGCTACCCCGTTGACCTGGCCTACGGGCGCGCCGAGAAGTACACGAAACTGGGGGCGTAGCGGACGTGCGGATCTTCATGCAGCCGGCCAGACGTTCGGACCGCACCGTCGAACGGCACTACCAGGACACCATCGCCCGCCCGGTCGCCTTCGACGAGCACGCCGACCTCCTGGACCCCGCGACCCTGCAGAGACTGCGGCGCCTCTTCCCGGGCGGCAGCGCGGCGATGTGGGGCGTGATGCCGGGCAAGAACGGCGCCAACCTCCCCGAGATCCGCAAGATGGAATCCGGATCCTGGGTGTTCTTCAGCGGCGACAAGCGCCTGTATCTGGGCGCCACCATCGCCGCGACCTGGCGCAGTCCGCAGCTCGCCGAACGGCTGTGGGGCACTGATCCGGACAGCGGAACGTGGGAGTACATGTACGCGCTGGCCGGCCTGCGCGACTTCGACACCCCCATCGAGGAGCTGCGCGACCTGCTGAGCTGGAAGCCCACCCGCAACATCATGCGCTTCCAGGCCTTCAACACCGCCGAGGCCGACCTGCTCGAGCAGCACTTCTCCCTGGAGCCCTACACCCCGCCGGGCGGGGGCGACCCTGCCGGGCGGCCGCCGGTGCTGGCGGGCGTGCACAGCGACACCGCCAGCGGCGAGGACCTCCTGAGCAACGAGGCGGACGTGGAGATGCTCGCGCAACTGGCGGCCGCCACGGTCACCACCCCGCCCCTGGCGGTCGCGCTGCTGGGCGAATGGGGAGCCGGCAAGTCGAGCTTCATCCGCCAGATGAGCAGCCGAGTCGAACAACTCGCCGCGCTCGCGGCCGAAGACCCCGCCCACAGCGCATTCACCGCCACCGTCCGCCAAGTCCACTTCAACGCCTGGCACTACAGCGACGAGCAGGTGTGGTCGGGCCTGGTCGACCACCTCTTCCGCGCCCTGGCCCCCACCCCCGAACCGCAAGCACCCTCCGTGGAGGCGACCGCCGAGGAACGCCAGCGGCGAGCCGCACACCTGGCGCGGCTGGAGAGCGACCAGCAGCAACTCGACACCCGACTCGCCCGCACCGCCCAGGACCGGCCGGTCGGCTTCTTGTCCTTCGCAGGCTCCCCCCTGGAGGGGCCCCGGCTGCTGTACACGGCTGGCCGCCTCCTACTGCGCGACCTCCGGCACGGCCGGTGGGTCCTCGCCACCTGGCTGGCGGTCCTCGCAGGCACCAGCGCCGCCGGGCTGTGGCTGTCCAGCTGGCTGCCCCTGCTCCTCAGCGCCGTCGCGGGCCTCGCCGCCCCGGCCCTGCCCCTGTTGTGGGCCCTGAGGGCCACACACGCGCAGCACACGTCCCTTACCGGCAAACTCCGCGCCCTGCTGGAGAAGCACCAGCGCACCCTGGCCGAGAACGTCAGCGCGGCCCGCGCCCGGCTGGCCGAGGCGGATGCCGCCGTCCGGCTGGCCGACTTCCTCACCGAACGCAGCGCCCCCCAGACCTACCAGCACTACCGAGGACTGCTGGGCACGGTCCACCACGACCTGGTCCAGCTCGACGAGCGACTGCGCGAGGCCCGCGCCGAATGGGCCGGCGCCCAATCCCAGCAGCCGCCGCCCCTGGAACGCATCGTCCTCTACATCGACGACCTCGACCGGTGCCCCCCGGCACGCGTGGTGGAGGTGCTGTCCGCCGTGCACCTGATGCTCGCGCTGCCGCTGTTCGTCGTGGTCGTGGCGGTCGACCCGCGCTGGCTCCTCACATCACTCGAGCACCACTACCGGGACCTGTTCACCTCCCGCGACAGCACGCCCGGCTGGGCCGACACCCAGGACACCGCCACCCCCCTCGACTACCTGGACAAGATCTTCCAGATCCCCTTCGCCGTCCCGCCGACCACCCAGGAGAAGGCCGCACGCCTCATCCGCGCCCTGCTGACCACCCCCGACACCCCCGACACCCCCGACACTCCCGGTCCCGCAGACCCGGCGCAGCCTGCGGACCCCGGGAGCCTTCCGGATGCGCAGGAGCCCGAAGCACCAGCACCGCCGACCGCCTCTGCCCCCGCACCCGAACCAGAGCCGGCCGACGACCCGATGCCTGGCCCCCGCCCCGACCGCACCCCCGTCCAACTGCAGCTCGAGGAGACGGAGATCGCGTTCATGTCCCAGATGGGCGGCCTGACCCGCACCCCCAGGGCGGCCAAGAAGCTGGTCAACCTCTACCGGCTGGCACGCATCGGGGTCGAACCGGGCGACCTGGCAGCCTTCGTGGGAACGGAAGCGATTCCAGGCGAGCACCAGCCCGTCCAGATTCTGCTGGCCCTGCTCGTGGGCAGCCCGGACCAGGCCGCCGCCGTCTTCCGACACATCCTGGAGGCACCCCCCACCAGCAAGATCACCGAAGCGCTGCGCGGGCTCCCCGACGATGTCCCCGCAGCGGCGCAAGCGGTCGACCTGATCGAGCAGATGACCACCGCCCGGCCCGTGATCATGGATACCGCCGTGTACCAGCAGTGGTGCCCCAAACTGGCCCGCTTCTCCTTCTACACCCGCAACCTCATCGGTTGACCCGGCAGCCGTGGCCCAGCCCCAGGACGCTCGGCGACCTGCGGCCGTCCTCGGCGGCTGGGCCACAGCCACGGCGTGCTCGCAGGCTCACCCGGGCCGCAAGTCCGGCCCGATCTCAAGCGAAAAAGCCGGGGAAGTCCTTGGCGGGTGTTCCGACGAGGTGCGCACGATCAAGGAATGTGTTGTTCATTTCGCAGCTTGTCTCGGGCAGCAGGAGGCATGCGTGGCAGGCGGCCAGGTTGAGCCCACCGACACCGTTGGCGTCGGCCTCCATGCACAGAGGGTCGCAGGAGCACCAGGTGGCACGTTCCAAGGCGAACGACAGGCTCCTCGACAGCTCCGCGACCTGTCCTTGCGCGACGATGCCGCCCAGACTTCCTGCCGAGTCGCTGGTTGCGGTGTAGAGGAGGACCCCGCACATTTCGTCGTCGACGTAGAGCCGTTCCCGCAGAGAGGCCGCGGGGTAGCCGCAGTCCAGGCTCCACTCGTTGATCAGTGCGTGCGCCAGGGTGTGCAGGAGGACGAAGCGTGACGTCAGCGGCGAGCGCGGGTTCTCCCACTCCTGTTCCCGGAGCAGGTCCGCGTGCGCGGTTCGCATGCGGTCGGTCCGGTTGGAGTCGATACGGAGCACTGCCGACTCCCACCGGTGGAGTCGCTCCTGGTCCAGGGTGAGGAAGACTCCCTCGCCGACGACGTCGACGGCCGGGAGCCAGCCGAGGTCCGCGTTCCTGCTCAGGCGACCGATGCGATCACGATCGGCCTTCGAGCCCTGCGGAGGGCGGATGCGGGTGAAGCCGGTGAGGACCCGAACCTCGCGGAGGCGCTTGACCAACATCACCCGGTCGACGCCCGGGACGTCGGATCGCTGCGCGTCCTCGGGGGGCTCGCACACGAAGTGCTTGTTCTCGGGGGTGTCCTCGGTGACCTTGGAAAGCTGCTCGTACTCCTCCTGCCGGAGCGGCTCGCCGGCGGCGAACCGGATCTCGTCCTCGTCGTCCTCCGTGGGCTCGGGGTGGACTGCGTTCTCCAGGGTGCGGACGGTGCGCAGTACCTGGGAGGCGGAGTAGCCGCCGGGTGTCAGCCAGCCTTCGTCCTGTGCGAACTCCGCGATGCGCTCGTCGCTCTTGCCGACGAGGTGTCTGCGGTGCGCCTCGACGAGTTCCATCAGTTCCGTGTGCCACGGCGGGATCGACAGGGCCGAGCGCAGGTCGGCGAACCAGGCTGCCGAGGAACCGCGCTGGAGGGTCCGCAGGGGACGCTTGCATCCGCGCTCCGTGGCGCCGCGGCCCAGCCACGGGCGGGTGCCTTGGCACATTAGGCCCAGGCGGCGTAGAGCCGCCTTGCCGAAGGCACCCTCCATCGAGGCCTTCCGTCCGCAGCTGCAGCTGATGACGATGCTGCGGAGGCTGGCGGTGCGACCGTCGGTCTCCAACGTCAGCTCACTGGCGGCCTGCGAGCACGTACGGGGGTGAGCGTCCTTGCGCTCCGGGTCGGCGTGGACCCAGGCTTCGTAGGGGAACTCGTCGAGATGCCCGTCCTCGCAGGCCACCATGAAGCGCGAGGGCGTCAGCAGGGCCGCGCAGTGCGCGCAACGGTTGTCGCCCTCTGCCGCACTCAGGTCGCGGAACGCCTTGAGCGCCTTGCACTGGGGGCACGCGTAGGTGTCCGGGAAACGACGCACGCGCACGCCACGTCCGGTGGCGACGCGCGCCGCAGGTGGCCGTCTGAACCCGTTGACGTGCAGCATCGGTTCCAGGCGCTGGTCTCGCAGGTCGGGCTCACCCGCGACGTCCCAGGTGTCCAGACCGCTGACGATGTAGGACTGGTCGGCCACGGCGAGCAGGCCACCCACGCCGTACGTCGTGATTTGCTGGGCCCGCCGGACAGAGCCCACGGAGGGGCGCTTGCGCTCGTCGCCGGGGGGAGTGGTGCCGGGGGTGCTTCTGCGAGGCATGTCAGCTCTCCAGGTACAGGTGGGACTCGACATCGACGTCGCGCAGACTCCACAGGGTGGGACGGGCCTTGGTGAGGTCGTGGTCCTCGTGGGTGCGCAGCAGGGCGAGGTCCGGCCGGCGGCGGGGGTTGGCCTTGAACGTGAAGGCGGCCTCGTACTCCAGCTTTTCGTTGGTCTCCACGAGTTGACGCCACTGGTCGACGAAGACGCGGATCTCCGCATCCGCGTGGTCGGCCTCGGCAGGCGAGACGCGGCGGATGCGCTTGACCAACTGCTCGCGGGTCGAGTCCAGTTGGGAGGTGAATTCGTTCACGTCCTTGGCGTCCGTGTTGTCCCGGATCTCCGGATGCAGGAGGCGGGCGAGTCCGAGGAAGGCTGCATGCAGGGCCTTGTCGCGGGCGCGGGCGGCGAACGGCGTCACGCTGGTCGACTCGACCTGCCGGTAGAGGGCCGAGTGGTAGCCGACGAAGTTCTCGTAGTGGGAGAGGTCCCTGGATCGTGCCGCGTTGAACAGGGTGACGACGAGACCGGGGTGGGCACGACCGACACGACTGGTGGCCTGGATGTACTCGGCCGTGGTCTGCGGCTGCCCCGTCACGGCCATCAGGCCCAGGCGGTCGAAGTCGACACCGACGGAGATGATGTTGGTCGCCAGCGGCACGTCCAACGCCGACCCGGTTCGCAGGGATCGCCCGAGAGCGCCGAGCAGTGCGGGAAGGTCGCTGGAGGGAACGCGACTGGTGATCTCGGTCGGCAGGACCTCCCGGGGCTCCACCCCGTCACGCGCGGCGAGCGTCCGCAGCCGTTCGTTGACGTCGGCGTTGACCTGCAGCTCGGCGGCGCCGAGCAGGCGCAGGCTGTTGAAGTACCCCACCAGCGTCCAGTAGGCGTCTCGTACCTCCTCGTCCGGGCACGGCAGGTGCCGGGCGTTGTGGAGCAGGGAAGCGTAGGCGCGGATGAGGAGGGTCGCCTGGGAGAGTCCGGGCGAAAGAAGGCCGACGTAGAGGCGCGAGGGCCTGTCCGCTGCGGGTGCCTGGACGGCGAACCACGAATCGCGGGCGTCCAGGCCGGACGGCGGGAACTGCGCCACGCCTCTGCCGAAAAGGGCCTGTCCCTGTTCCTGGGCGCGGCGGATCGTCGCGGTGGAGGCGATGATCTTCGGTTGGGCGCACGCGATGTCCACGGCCGCCTCGTAGAGACCGGCGAGGGTTCCCAGCGGGCCGGAGATCAGGTGCAGTTCGTCCTGGATGACGAGCTCGGGCGGGGGAGTCTTCAGCCAGAGCCGGTCCTTGTCCCGGTTGAAGAGGGCCGCGACGTCCTCGCGCCAGGCGATGCGGGCGAACTTGTCGGCGGTGGCGATCACGAGTGTGGGGCGCACCCGATAGAGCTCCGTGTCCACGACGTGCACGGGCAGCCCGGCGGAGAAGTCGCATGCCCGGTCGTCGCACTGTATGACCATGCGCTTTGCGACCAGGTCGACCCTATGGTTGCGGACCAGCAAAGGAGTGCCGCACCAGGGGCAGTTCTTGAGCTGGACGGGGTTTTCCTCCTGGAGCTTTCCGCCTCCCGCCAGCTTCTTCAGCGCCTTGTCGGCGTTCTTGAGCCTGTTGGGTGTTGCGGCCTTGCCCACCCACATGCCGATGGAGATCTGCTCCTGCCCCAGCCGCTCGGGTTGCTGGGCCCGCACGCGCTCCATCGCGCAGATCAGCAGGGCCGCCCGTTCGAACTGCTGCAGGGTCAGCAGACGCAGGGTGTAGCGCATGAGCACGCTCACCCCGGCCCCGGCCGCGCCGTGGCGCAGACGGCGATGGAAGACCGTGAAGGCGATCAACCCGAGGTAGGCCTCCGTCTTGCCGCCACCGGTGGGGAACCACAGCAGGTCGGCGACGTCCCGGTCGGGATGGGCCGCGTCCACGGTGCCGTTCAGGCACAGCAGCACGAACCCGAGCTGGAACGGCCTCCACGCGCCTTCGGGCGAGGGCGCACCGGCCCGCTCCCGTTTGATCCACTGGCCTCTGCCGCGCTGCACCGCCATGACACGGTTGGCCAGCCGAAACGCCTCCAACGCATCGGGATCGCGTTCCAGGAGGTCGACTCCCGCGCTCATGCGCCGCCGTGCGGTGCGGCAGTGCTCCAGCTGCTCCTGCGCAAGGCGCAGGTAGGCGGGATCGCCGTAGATCCCCTCGCGCAGGAGATCCGCGTCCGCGCTCCGCTCCTCGATCCACTCTCCGTACAGGGCGACGAAGCTGCGAAGAGAACCGATCAGCTCGTGCTTCGGGGCCTGGGCGAGGTGGTGCATCCCCAGGAGTTCGACGGGGACGGAGGAGTTGGAGTCGGACAGGAGGACCTCGCTCACGGGGACGTGCTCGGTCCACACGCAGGCCACTCCCGCGGGCGCGGTGTGCCGCTCGGGCCGATCGACCGGTGAGGGGGACCAGGACCAGTTCGCGGCACAGCCGTGGCCGACGGCGAAGGTCGGGGCATGACGATGCAGGAGCAGGGCGAGCCGGCTCTCGTCGTCGAGATCGCGGACCGTGGGACGCTCGACCAGCGCCGGGACCCCGTCCGGGACCGTGATCCGCAGCCCCACCTGGAAGAAGCACCAGGGATCCTTGATCTCCTGCTGCTCCACGGTGTGGGTGTTCATCAAGGTGGCCGTCACCGAGATCGTGCCGTGGGGTCCGCGAGGGGGACGGACCCGCAGGTGCAGGAACAGGCCCTCGGCGAGTTCCACAGGCTTGCCGGGCGGGTCCAGGACATCCACCGGCGTGACGGTGAGCTGCAGGGGACGGCGGCGCCAGCGCACCTCGGGCTGCCGGGTGCTGCGCTGTTCGGCTCGCTCGGGCACGGCCGGTGCGCCTGCGGCGTCCACCGGGTCGTACACGGCGGCGAACGCGTGCACCAGGACGTGACGGCCGCGCGCGGGATCGACGGCGAAGGTGAGACCGGTCGCCGAGGGGCGGGCGACCCTTGCGAGCACGATGCCCCCGTCGGGGGTCTCGTCCACCGTCACGGTGGAGTCGGCGTCGTCGAGGTCCTGCACCGCGGCGTCCGGGTCCGGTTCGGGGCGCTCTTGCTGCGCCGGATCCACGACACGGGGAAACAGAACCCCCGTGGAGTAGGTGGTGACGGGCCAGTCGTCGAGGATCTCGACGTCCTGGTGGTGCTCGCCGTGGGGGCCCAGCAGGTCCGACTTCAGTTGCTGGGCCAACTGTCCACGCAGCCGGTAGTGCTGCGTGTGATCGTCCGTCATGCGTCGTCGTCCTTGCGGTCGTAGTGGAACCGGCCGATCCCCATCGGCCGCGGCGCGAGCCAGAGCCCGCAGGGGCCCAGACCGGCGCGGACGGCCGCCGCGTCCTCGCCGGCGACGGTCTCGACGAGGTCGATCCGCGTTCCGGTGATGCGGCCGGGCCAGGCCGTCGGCCGATGCGCGGGCCGTTGCTGCATGAAGCGGTAGAGGTCGCGGCGAAAGGCTTCGGAGGCGACAGCGACGATCTGTTCGTCGTGCACAAGGGCGTAACCGGGCGCCGTTCGGCTGTCGTGGGCCGCGGGTACGTCGTCCAGCCGCGTCCAGACCACCTCGTCGCCAGGAAGGACCTCGGCTGCCAGGTACTCCTGAATCTGCCGCGGGTCGCAGGCGAGCTGTTCGAGTCCTGCGGGATGGCCACGATGGACGTCCCCACCGAGCAACGAGAGCCCCAATCGCCGGCTCGCCTTGTAGCCGTAGCGTCCCCACCGCTGCGTGCCCCTGACCTTGCGCACCAGCCGGAAACCGCGACGACGGGCGAGGTGCTCCTCGGGCGGCTGCAAGCGATACAGCTCGTGGCGGGCCCGGGTCATCGCGACGTAGAGGGCCCGGGCGGCGTCGCAGCGGTCGGCGTCCACCTGCTCGTGCTCGTCCTCCAACGGTCCCGGGTCGACGACGAGCACCCGATCGAACTCCAGACCTTTGGCCCGGTGGAACGTGGAGACGACCAGCCCGCTCTCGTGCGGTGTCACCAGAGCGTCCGGCAGATTCCCGCGGGCGACGGCTTCACGCAGCCGCCCCGGCTCGACGACGCGTCCGGTGCGGTCGCCCGCCGCCCGCAGGAGCAGCTGCCACGCGCCGCTGCCCCGGTCGGGATCGGGTGCGTGCGCCAGAGCCCGCCAGGCTTCGACGAACCGGTCCTGGGGGATCGAGACGGTGTCGGGCAGCCGGGACACGACCTGGGCCACCCACGCGGGCACGGCATGATCCTCTGCACCTCTGCGGACACGGTGATCGATGCCCAGATCGGCCAACCATCGAGAGATCAGCAGCGCGTCGCCGTTGGTGGCGCACAGGACGCCGGTGCTGACCTCCGCCTCGCACAGCGAGGCGCGCAGGTAGGGAACCTGCAGGTCGCCGAAGTCCATCCTCGAGGCCAACTCCGTGCGCAGCTGCTCGTGCACTGCCTCCGCCTGCGCACGCGTGGAGCAGGTACGCACCGCGGCCTCGTAGGGGCGGGCACAGGCGGCCTCGTCGGAAGCGGCCCGGAAATTCTCCTCGAGAGTGCATTCCACGAGTTCGCCCGCGAACCGCTCGCGCAGCCAGGAGAAGAACCTGCCCGTCTCGCCCGCCCGCTCCTCGGGATCCTTGACCTGGAATCCGTAGATGGCCTGGGCGGGGTCACCGACCACGGTGAATCCGCACTCGTAGGCCTCAAGGAAGGCCTGCACGAGTCGTCGTCGATCACCGACCAGGTCCTGGACCTCGTCGACGACGACGTGTCGGACCGCGTCGAGCGACTGCGGCGCACGGCTCTCGTCCTCGACGAGTTCGATGGCCGCACCGATGCGTTCGTCGAAGGAATGGGCGTGCCAGTTCTCGTCGTGCGCGGCCTCACGCAGCAGACTCAGAGCCCAGGCGTCGAACGTCGACACGCGCACGTGCCGGGACCTGCCGCCCAACAGGTGCAGGCGGTCGCGGACCTCGGCCGAGGCGGCGCGCGAGAAGGTCAGCACGAGCAGGTCCCCACCCGCGAGACCCTCCGAGACGAGGTGCTCGATCCGCCTGACCAGCGTGAAGGTCTTGCCGGTTCCGGCGCCTGCGGTGACCAGCGCCTTGCTGTCCGCCGGCTCCTGGACGACGCGACGCTGAGCGGTGGTGAGTTCCACCCTGTCGGTCATGGATGCGGTCACCGGCCCGCCCTGCGCCACAGGTGCTCCATGCGGGTGTAGGCAAGTCCACGACCGAAGTTCTCGATGTTGTCGGCCACGTTGAGGATCCGGCAGGACTCCTTGCCCCCGTTGAGCTCGCCGCGCAGCCCTCGACCGATCATCTGGATGTAGGTGTTGGGGCTGAACGTGGGGCGGGCGACCACGACGGCCCGCACGGCAGGGGCGTCGAACCCCTGCGTCAACACCCGGTAGTTGGTCAGGACCCTGATCCTCTTGTCCTTGAACGCGGCGATGCGGCGCCGCCTGATGCTCGGCGGCGTCCCCCCGTCGATCGAGGCCGCCGTGATACCGCGATCCTGCAGCAGTGCGGCAAGAACCTGGGCGTGCTCCACCGAGGTGGCAAAGACCAGGATCGGCCAGTCGGGGGGCAGTTCCCCGATCCTGTCGACGATACGCCGGGTGCGTTCGACGTCCTGGGCGAGGCGACTGACGACCTCGGCCGGCAGCGTCATCGCGTTCGTGCTGCGCGTCTCGGCCACCTGCTGGTCCGTCAGGGTGTAGGAGCCGCCGAGGAGTTCCTCGTGCTCGACCTTGGCCAGGACCTTCAAGGCCTGCAGGTGCCCGTAGGCGTCGTCGTTGTCGAACACCCCGTAGTCCAGACGCTTGCGGCCGAAACGGGACACCAGCGTCCGCGTCTCGTCGTCGCTGTCCCCGCGAAAGGCGGTGGCCGTCAGACCGATCAGATGGCGCGAGGTCCGGTACTGGTCGATGCCCAGAGCGTCCAGGATCCGTGTGTAGGTCTTCGGCACGGCGAAGTGAGCCTCGTCGACGATGACGAGGGCGCACTCACGCAGCCAGGCGTAGTCCTCCTTGGGGAGCCGCTTGACGGCCGTGTCGTCGATGGCGACGACCACCTGCGGCCCGTCGACGACGGGAACGGCGTCCGGGATGCCGCCCCACAGACGGGTGATGCGCAGCGGCTGGTCCGTTCCCACGGTCTGCCAGACGTAGGCCCAGGTCTCGATGGCCTGCTCGGCCAGCTCCTGGCTCTGGGAGATCCACAGGATCGGGCCGTCGAGCAGGCCCTCGCGCAGCGCGCGGACACCGGCCTCGGCGGCGATCCGCGTCTTGCCCGACCCGGTGGGGATCTGCAGCATGGCCCGCTTCTCCTCGCCCTGGGCGAGGTGCTCGCACATGCGCTGCACGAGCGCTTCCTGGTACGGATGCAGCTTCAGCGGCGTGCGCGGGCCCGGGACCGTCTCGTACGGCTCGGGGCTGCTGGGGGTCTGCGGGTCACCGGCCCACGCCTGCGGGAAGCCGTAGGTGCGCACGAAACGTTGCGCCGCCGAACCGCTCCTCCAGATCCGCGGCACGTCGAAGCCCGCGTCGGCAAGCGCAGGGGCCAGGAAACGCAGGATGTCCTCCCCGTGAGCGGCGATCAGCAGCTCGGCCGCTCGCAGACCGTCGACCGGGATCCCGCGCAGTTGCGCGTCCGCCGACGCCAGTCCCGGCGGCAGCTCGGCCGTCAGCCGGTCCTCGCCGATGGCCAGCAGCAGCTTTCTGGTCGGATCGGTCTCCTGGCGGACCATCACCAACTTCTTGTCGTCCCGGTCCCGCGCCTGCTGACGCAGGAGGTCCCGACACCCGTCGGCTCCCAGCCGCAGTCCCAGGAGCCGATCGACGGCCCCCAGGGTCGACTCGTCGTCACGCTCGCCGCACAGCAGCACCGTGTATCCGTCGAGCGTCTCGGTCAGCGCCTGCTCCCGTCTGCCCTCGGGGCCACGGACGATCCTGACCAGCTCGGAGCAGTGCGCCAGTTTCCAGGCCGTTCCTCGAGGAAGCACCTGACGCAGCCGAGGAAAGGCGTCCGTCAGGGACACCGGTTCGGTGAGCGGCACCCCGTGGATCTCCTCCACCAGAAGATCGGACGGGTTGCGGAAACGGAACCGGTCGATGAGGAGTTGGGCGTCGGCCTCGGTGGGGACGAGGAGCGCCGGTACACGCTCACGCAGCAGCACCTCGAACTGGTCCTGCTCGAACGTGACGGCGATGCTCTCGCGCCGCTTCGATGCCCAGTCCTCGCCCACCTTGCATCGGAACAGACGCGTCTCGTCCCCGAGGTTGTCCAAGGGGCCCGAACCCGCGAGAAACACGTAGGCGCTTCCGACGAATTCGATGTCGGTGCCCGCATCCGCGCGCAGAGCCAGTTCGCTCCACAAGGCGGCGGACACGTCCCGGACCGTGGAGGGCAGCCGCAGCGCACGTGCGTGGGCGACGGCGACCTCGGCGACCGGCAGAAGCCTGGCGTCCACGTCCAGCTCGGGACTCACCGCGGCATTCGACCGCCTCACGCCCAACGAGGTGGCCAGCATGCCCCGCTCGCGGAGCATCCAGATGAGAGGCGACTCGACGCGCAGTTCGCCGCCCTGACCGGTCGTTCGGGAACATCGCCAATCGGGCACGAGCCCGGGGTCGGGCAGCTCACGCACGAAGGCGGCCTTGCCTTCCGCGGAAAGCTCCGCCAGGAGGTGCAACGGGCCGGCGGGGTCTTGACCCATCAGGCTCACGGAGGACGGCCGAGGACGGGAACTGTGGGGCGGAAGAGTCGCGCAGAACTGGTTGTACATGACCGCGCTGTAGTCGCTGAACCAGGGATCCGAGCGAGGGTTCATCCGGGGCACCGGACGATCCACCGCCCCGAGGGCCTTGAGCACGTCCGTGTCGGCCGCGTGGAAGGCCGGGTCGATCAGGACCGTGGCGTCGCGCAGTCCGTCACCGGGCACGACGGGCCCTGCCAGGAGGCAGTTGCGGATGAAGCGGAGCTGGCCGGCGGCGGTGCGCACCTTGAGCGCCTCGTGCGGTGCAGGGTGGCGCTCCTTGACGACCTCGACCACCTTGTCGCGCTCGACCGTGCGCGTCAGCGTCCAGAAGTCCTCCCAGTCGTTGTTCCGGTACCGGTCGAAGCCCGTTGTGACAGCGGCCCGAAGACGTCCGACCGCGTTGGCCTCCTCCACCCCCAGGATCCGCAACGCGCTGACCAGTTCGGGGTCCTGCGCGATGACGTCGTGCAGGTACACGGTGGTGTCGTGCGGGAGTCGCACGCTGTCGTGCCGACGAAACACCGTGCCCTCGGACAGGGAACGAAAGCGACCGTCGTCGGTGAGCAGGATCTTCGCGTTTCGTGCTTCGGCCGCCTGTGCCGCGGTCCCGGTCTCGACGATGGACGCCGCCAGCGCAAGTGCGCATTTGGCGCCCTCCACGCTGCGGTCGGAGACCAGTGCCTCCAGCCAGTTGTGCAGCGGGGACGCGGAGACTTCGGCCTGGTCGAGGATGTCCCTGGCCCTCGATCGCCGCTCCCGGCCTTCCACGCTGTGGTGGCACCAGTTCTTGGGACGCCCAGGGTGGGAGGCCCACTGCTCGAGCCAGGCCGGCGCGAGGTTCTCCGGATGCAGCCGCAGAGTCCGGGGGAGTCGGAGAGTCCCGTCCTGGTCCGGCAGGGAGGGTTGACGGGCGGCCGCCTGCAGCACCTTCTGGCTGAGCATCTCGTCGCCCCACTGGGAGGCTTCCCGCCCACGCGCCGTGAGCAGAGTCAGGAAGGACCCCGGATCCTTCTCCTCGTGCAGATCGGGGATCGAGTCGACCACGAGCTCCGCGGCCCGGGTCACCAACTCCTCGTTGAAATCGCTCTTGGTCAGATTCTGGCGATCCTCGGGGGTCTTCCACGGCGCGTTGAGCAGGCCGGTCAGCGTCGTGTCGTAGTGGGTCGGGAAGTAGGCCCAGAAGGTTCCACGCCTCCCGCGCTGCGGGACACCCTTGTCGGGAACCGCCCAGGAGATGGTGACGACAGGCCGATCGTGCAACTCCCCAGCCGTTTCAGAGGCGGTCTCACTGGGCTCATGGTCGACGCTGAAGACGAACCAGCGCTCGCTGCTGCGTGGAGCACCGTCGCGCTGCTCCACGACGCGGTGCTCGACGCCCTGTGTCTCCTGTGTGATCTCCCGGCATACCTCGTGGCCGGTACGGGTGTCCTCCAGGACCAGGCGGTCCACGTGGGGCGAGAAGAGCATGAAATGCGCCGGGAAGTTGACGATGTCGCGCCCCAGCCGATCCTCGGCCCCCTCGTGCAGCGGGAGCACCACCGTTGTCGACGCCCACGTCATCAGCTTGTCGAGCCGTTCGTCACGCCGACGTTCCGCCTCCAGGTCCAGCGGCTGCGCCATCCGCAGCACCGGGGTGGGATCCAGCCTGGAAAGGTCCGGGACCGTTTCCCGGATGACACGGGCCGACCAGTCCTTGTCGAAGCCGAACGAACCGGACGCGCTGTAGAAGCGAGGGGTGTCCGACACGCTCAGCACCGACTTGACGCCGACCCCGAAGCGTCCGATCTTCCCGGTCCGTTTCCGCGACACGGCCATGCGCAGGATCGTGTCGGCGCCGCCCGGGGTCATCGGTGTGCCGGTATTGGCGCAGTACAGGTGTTTGTCGGTGAGAAGGACATGGATCGTGCCCACGACGCCCGGCCGGCGCTCCATGTTCTCGTCCGCGCCGTTCTGGACGAGCTCGTAGATCTGACGTTCGCCGTAGCCGCCCTGTGTGATGCGCCGCTCGTTGTTCGCATGCTCCAGGACATGGCCGGGATCGGCCCGGTAGACGTTGAGAACCCGTTGCGACAGTTCCTCGACGACCTCGACGACGCCGTCCGCCTCGGGCTCGAAAACAGACATGAAAGAAAATACCCCGATCGCATGGGAAAGAAAGCCTTCGATGCCGGACGTGATAACCCGTCGGAAGGCTCGACTCGAAAGGCTTTCCCTATCGCTGACACGGCGACAGAAAAGCGCAGCGCGGCTCTATATGTGCGACGGCCCCCCCGGGCTTACGGAACCGGCCGTGAAGTGGCTGGTTTCCCATCGGAGCACACCCTAACCATGCGATTCGATCCGAGCAAGGACCCTTGACAACGGTCACCGACGTCAGACGGGACCTTTGGAAGGGGTTCAATCAACCCTGATGGACGGCCTTATGACGGGCAGTCAGTATTGACCCGCAGTTGAGTACTATTTCGGGTTGATGGCGAACTCGGACGATGTGCGGATATCGCGAAGTTCATGCCCTTTTGCCTTCACCGAGGCGTACTCGCTCACGTCGACGCGGACCTCCCCGACCGGTCGCAAATTTGCATATCGAGACGGAGTTCGTAACCGCGATCACAAATTCGAAGTTCACCGAGCATTCTCGGAATCCCTTGAACTGCGGTGCCAGGAAGGTGGATTGACGGGATCCGGAAGAAGCCGACCGAAGAGTTCTCCGATCGCCGACAGATCCGACCGGGCATGCTGCAATTCATCCAAGGTCGGCGCCGAATGTGTTCGGGTGCGTCGGACGGCGCCCGCGACGTGAGCGGCTGCGCACCTGCCGAACAGCGGCCAACCGCTCCCCGGTGCCCGGCGCTGCACCCGCACGCACCACGAGATCCGGAGGCCGACACCCTCACGCACTCCTCGACCGGACGACGAATCGGGCGAGAAGGCCGGACCGAGTCGCGATTCGGTGTCCCCGACGGCGCCATCGGCAACACCCGCACGCCAAATGCCCCCGTCCGGGAACCATCGGCCGGGGACAGTTGTCGGCAAGACCGGACGACCACGCGGGCGCCTGCCGACGGGCGGATGACATCCTTGATCGGATACGCCGTCATGTACCGGAGGTTCGTGTGCCGCTCGTTGTCATCCAACCGTCCTACGGCAACCCTGCAGCCCGCCGGCACTGGCGTGACACGCTCGACAACGTCGTCGACTTCACCGACACCGTGCGCGCACCTCTTCTGACCCCCTCGCAGCGCGAACAACTGCAGGGGTTCCACCCCGGTGGATCCGCCCGGTTCTGGGGGGCGACGGGCCGTCAGGACCGGAAGATGGAGCGCCTGAGCCCGGGAGACGTCGTCCTGTTCACCGGCCTGAACCATGTGCGCGGCATCGGCGAGATCGGCGCGCTCTTTCGCAACGCGGCCTTCGCGGACAGCATGTGGGGCGCCGACGAGGACAACGGCAGCTGGCACAACGTCTACAGCCTTCTGTCGTTCACCCCTGTCGAGATCCCCTACACCGAGATCTGGGACCTCCCCGGATTCAACGCCGGCGACAACTTCATGGGCCTTCGCATCCTGGACCCCGAGAAGGCCGCCACCGTCCTGGACGGCCTGGGCATCGAGACACAGACCGAGGCCCGCGACGACGACAGCCTTCAAGAACCCGTCGCCCGCGCCCTGCGCACCCACACCGACATCGTCGACGGCGAGGTCCTGCGCACCCCGAGCACCCGCTACCGACTCGAGGAGCGCGAGCTGATCGTCCACCGCACGGAGGCGTTCCTGGTACAGGAGTACGTCGGCTTCCTGGGCGTCGACCGGCCGCAGCGACTGCGCACCCCCGCCGGGATCACCGACCTGCATCTGGCCCTGCAGGACGGCAGCGAGGTCGTGGAGGCCAAACGCGCCAGCAGCCGCCGGTTCGTCCGGGAAGCCCTGGCACAACTGTTGGACTACGCCCCCCACACCCCCCAACCGGCGATACGGCTGTCGGCACTCTTCCCGGAGCGCCCCGCCGACCGCGATCTGGAACTGCTGCACCGCTACGGCGTCGACTGCGTCCACCGCACGGCTCCGGCGACCTTCGAACGCATGCGGGCACCGCAGGAGACACGAGCGAGCATGATGCCGCTGTGGCAGCAACGCCGGCACGACTGAGCCGGATCCCATCCGTGTGCGGGGGCGTCAGGCTTCGCTCCGCCCGTACGACCACGTACGCATCAAGGGACAGCAGGCGGAGACCGGGTGCGACACCTGTTGTCGATCGGCGAGGGGACGAACGGGGCCCGTCACCCCGATCGCCCGGACAGCGACGCCCGAGGGTCGAAATCGTGGAGCGATATCCGCAGCTCTGGCTCCGTGGCGGAAGCCGCGGGCCGTCCACGGTCCCGGCAAGATCCTCCTGGACGTCGCCCTGGCGGTCGCGCTCGGCGAGGACTGTCTCGCGGACGTCGCGACGCTGCGGTGTGAGCCGGTCGCCTCCGGCCCGACCGTCTCCCGCCTGATCGACACCCTCGCCGCATCCGGCGAGAAGGCCCTGTAGGCAATCCGGTCCGCACGCTCCGAGTCCGCAACCGGGTCTGGTCGTTGGCCGGCGGGAAAGGCCAGCCGGAACGCGAACAGGAAGCACTTCACCCGCTCTCCGGCGAGATCGACCCAGATCTCCCCGAAATCGACCTCGGCATCAGCCCCGGGCACGTTGTGCCGGGTCAAGTAGCCCTCGACCGGCGCCCCTTCCTCGGCAGCGATCACCCGGCGGCGGGCGGTGACGAAGTCCCGCACCGTGGTGTACGGAAGCGTGACGCCGAACTCCTCCTCCAGCCGCGTGCCGATCCGCTTGGCCGTGTGCCGCTGCTTGCGCGGCGCCTCGAGATCCGCTCGAAGCCAGTCGTCGACCGTCTTCTTGTACGGCTCCATCCGCGGCGAGGTCCGCACCGGACGCTTGCGCGGCTTCGCCACCGGTGAGGCCAGCGACTCCCGCACCGGTGGACGCCGTACTTCCGCGACAACGCCCGGACCGACAGCTTCAACTGTCAGCTGTCCCGGCGGATCCGGTCAAACAACTCCTGCTTGGACAACGACATCCACAGCACCCACCCTCGGCGGACCACAACCACCGTCGCACCGCAAGGCCCAGGGTGGGGCCACTTCGCCTCGCCACCACCCCTCAATGCTCCCGAACGCCCCTCACACTGGAGCCAGTTGGAGGCGCCCTGATGGGGCCGCTGAACGCCGCCCTAGCCACCCCTAGACCGGTTCAGCAGCCAGCCTGGTGATCACCATCGGCGACTGGTAGTCGAGGGGGGCGGCGCCCCAGCGGGCCGCGCTGGCAGGATCACAGCATGCTCATCACACCGCGCCCTGGCGCAGATCGGAAGAACATCCGGCAGGCCCTCAGTGGCGTCCACACCACGGCGATGAACCTGCAGCGGCCGTACGGCAGCGCCTTCGAGGGGCTGCTGGCGTATCTGGAGTGGGCGACGGAGTCCGCGCTGCACGTCTTTGCCGCGCTCGCACAACGCGGATGCCGCGCTTATGGCAGCGCTCATTCTCCGCATCGGTGTGCGCCAGATCCCGTGCTGCCTGTTGCTGGCCGCCGTTGGCTCTGCCGCTTATTCACCGGTCGGTAAGCTGACGCTGCAGGGCAGTTGCGCTTTCGAGGAGGCCCGTGGCTTTGGCCTCCTCACGGTAGTCAGACAGCAGGGTTTCGACGGCGGCCTGCCCCGCAGGGAGGTCCCGCCTGGCCAGCGCACGTGCCTCAGCGAATGGCAGCAGTGTGTGTGCGACATCGTTCCTGGTTCCAAGGCCGCGAGTGGCGAGCCGCTTGGCCAGTGCAAGCGCCTCGGCCGTGGTATCGAGTAGATCCGCGGAAGGGGCCGTATCGCGGTCCAGTAGCACGCAGACGAGGTTGTTCAGTGACCGCAGCAGCGGCAGTCCGTGGGCATCGATGTCCGCTGCAGCGAGGGTGCGCCTGCTGGCGTCTGTATCACCGGTCGGGCAACTCCCGAGGGATGACCTTTCCTGCTGGGTTCCTGGGCAGACCAGGCAAGAAGGTTACGTCGCGGGGGACGGAAGAGCGCATGAGGTGTGCGCGGACGTATGTGCGAACCTGTTCTGGGCCCAAGGACTCACCTTCGCGGAGGACGATGAAGGCGGCGAGACTTTGCCCGTAGGTCGCGTCGGGCACGCCGATAACCGCGACTTCTTGCACTTGCGGCAGTTCCCCGATCAGGGTTTCCACCGGTCCAGGGAAAACGTTCTCACCGCCCGAGACGATCATGTCGTCCTCCCGGCCGTCAACGAAGAGCAGTTCATCATCGCTCAGGTGCCCCAGATCGCCTGTAGCGATCATTCCCTGGTACCGCTCCGGTCCCAGAGTGGGTGACTCGCGCGAGGTGTAGCCGCTGAAGAGCATCGAGTTGCTGACGAAGATCCGCCCAACTGCGCCGGTGGGTACCAGCTCCCCGGCTGGTCCGAGCACGGCCACGCGGGTGCCGCGCGGCGGCCGGCCGACGGTGTCGGGGTTGCGACGCAGGTCGGATGGGGTCGCGACGCTCACGCAGGACACCTCCGTTGAGCCGTACACGTTGTACAGCACATCCCCGTAGGCATCCATGAAGCGGGTGGCGAGGCGGGCACGCAGCGCCGAGCCACCCACTACTACGAGCCGGAGCGAGGCTGGTGGCTGCTCCGGCCGTTCCAGGAGCCTTTCCAGCATGACCGGTGCTGCGATCAGGACCGTGCACCCTTCGGCCTCCATCACGCGCAGCGTCTCGGCGGGGTCGAACCGTCGCCGCAACACGACTGTGGCCCGCAGCGCGAAGGCCGCCTGGAGCGCCGAGTGCCCCCACGTCCCGAAAAGCGGCACAGCGATGAGAATGCGGTCGCCGACGCGCAGCGGAATACGCGAGAGAAGCGCCAGAAGTGGTGCCGGGCTGGGAGGCCGAGACAGCGCCGCGCCCTTCGGCACGCCGGTTGTACCAGCCGTGAGCAGGACGACTCGCGCGGTGCGTCGTGGCCGCCCTGGAGACACGGGCCTCTCCGGGACCGGCCGCTCGGCAGGGGGCGGCCCCGGAGCAGGCAGATGAGGTGCATGAACCCGGGCCACCCTGTCCCACGGCAACTCGATCCCAGAGATCGAACTCGCCCAGTCGATAAACTCCGCATCGTGACAGAGCACGTCCAGACGCTGCTCCCGCACCACCTCCAGCAACTGAGGAGCCTTCAGATGCGTGTTCAGCAGCACCGCGTTGGCCCCGGAGACCAGTGCCGCAACCATCCCTTCCACAGCGCCCCGGTGATTGCGGCACAACACCCCCACCCGCTCTGCCTGAAGCTTTTGCAGCGTCTGCGCGACTGCCTCTACTTGGGCCAGCAGCTCCTCGTAGGTGACCCGCCTGTCCTCGTCCACGACCGCCACCCGGTCGGGTGATCGGGCGGCGGCCGCCTGTACTTCCCCTGCTGGACCCAGCCCCCACTTCCCAAACGCGAGCAGCTGTCGGGCTACCCGCCACGGCATGCCTGGTTGTAGAAGACCGCTCCGCAGCAGTGTCCTCAGCATGATCCACCCTTCACCGGCCTGCTCCTGCGGCCCCGGCTGGGAATTGGCGCATAGGAATCCACGTACGTTCGGCCAGACAATTGCTGCACGGCGTGCATCACCGCGTCGGTGATGGCCTGGGAGGAGGGCTCGGTGAACCTCACTGGTCTCCCGAATCTGATCGTCACCTGCCCAGTCCTTGGCAGGTGCTTCCCTGGGGGCAGGATCCGATCAGTGCCGATCACCGCCACCGGCACTGCAGGCGTCCCGCTCACCGCCACGACCCTGCCTACTCCGGTTCGCCCCCGGTGGATATGCCCGTCGGGCGAACGCGTTCCTTCCGGGAAGATCCCGACGGCATCGCCCCGTAGTAACACGGCCGCGGTATCGATGATCGCTTTCTCTGCGGCCGGTCCTCCCGAGCGGTCCATCAGGATCATGCTTGTGGCTTTGAACAATCGCCGCACGGTTAGTCCTTGCAGGCCACGTCCGGCGGAGTACTCCTGCTTGGCCGCGAACATGCCACGCCGCTGTACCGCCAGCTGTACCAAGGAGGGATCCAAATACAGGTGGTCACACGCCAAAATCAGCGGCCCTGCCGCCGGAACGTGCTGCACACCCTCGGTGTCTAGCCCGCACAGGAATCGCAGAGCCGGTCTGGGAAAGACGTAACGCAGCGTCCAGCAGGGCATGTCAGAGCCTCAGGCCGACTGGGGTCGAGCGCAGCGGGAGACTGCCTCGGCGCGCGGGCACGAGCATCAGGTCCGCAGCCAGACGCAGGCTCGGAGCGTTCAGCCGCGCTTGGTGTTCCTCGATCAGGTGAACCAACTCGCCGAAGGAGTCTGGGCAGTTCCGCCGCCACCAGCCCAAGCGTGCGCGGGACGTCGGGCTGGCCGTCTGCAGGACCTTTTCGCGTTCGGCGGGATGTCGCTTGACGAGGCCAACCACCACGTTGGTCCGCCCCTTCGCAAGGTCGTCCCAGAAGTCGATCACATCATCGGCGAGCTTCCCGACGATCCCGACACTTGAGAACTGCACGACCGCCTCAGGATCAGGCTTGACGCCGTTGAACAGGCCGACCACGTGGGCGAGGCACTCCCCGAGGCCACCGGAGTCCAGGACCACACTTTCGAAAAGCCGGTCGAAGTCCGGCTCGTTTTGGGTGAGCTCCACATAACGGTCGTAGGAACCCGAAAGCCGGTCCGCCAGGAACTCTTGGATCGCACGCTGCTCCGGATGGGGCCGCAGAAAGTCGGCTAGTGCTAGCAGACGCCTTTGCACAAGTTTCCCCGCGAAGACATCCCCCAGCCCGAGGGAGCGCCCGTCACCGAGCCTCTCCTCGTATTCGTCGTCGAACGCGCCGATAAGCCGGTTGAGGTGGATGATCAGCTGTCCGGTCTCCTCCCGGACCGGTTCAGCGGTCAGTTCGGCGTAGCCGTCGAGCAGCAGGTTCATCAAAGCGTCATACACCGCGACGCGAACACGCGCCTGGGCCCCGCTGCCGTCACCGAGACTACGACGGTAGGGCCGCGCGGCAAGGTGGCACGCGAAGTGCGACAAGAAGGGACCAGACTGTGCGGCGAGACGCAAGCTTGAAGCACCGGTCCACACCCCCCTCACCCCCCACACGCTGATGTCACGGACGTTGCTGACCGCAAGAGGATTGCGATCAGCAACTCGATCTCTGCAGTGCTACCACCATGGCCTGAAGCGAGGTCCTGGGCCTGTAGGGCTAGCTGTTGGGCCCGCCAGTCCAGCTCTTTCCGGAGGATCTCCGCGATGCCAAGATCCCCGGCCAGCTCAAGCAGCCAGTTCCAGTCAGCCTCCTGGGCATCCGCTGCGCATAGCCGCTGCACGACCAAGTCGGCCGTTCCCCGCTCGCCCTGGGCCGCTAGCACGCGACACAAGGTGATCAGTGGCCAGGTCGGCTTCCCGCCGCGCAAGTCTTCTAGGGCCGGACGGAGTAGTGCGCCGTCAGGGCCGAAGATGTCCAGATAGTCGTCCACGAGCTGGTAGAGCGCTCCCGCCTTGGTCCCGAACTGATCCGCTGACCTCACGAGGGTCTCTGGCGCGCCGGAGACGAAGGCTGCGATCCAGGCCGCACAGCCAAACATGGCACCTGTCTTCCATGCCGTCATTTGTCCGTATGGGTAGTCGTTGATCGTGGAGTACCAGCCGTCGTGCCAGCCGATGTCGATGGTCTGGCCCAGATAAAGGTGCATCGTGGCTGTGCCGACGCGCTCATGGATGCGGAGCTTTTCGAGAGGCTCCAACGTCGTCGAACGATGTAGCGGCTGGAAGGAAAGAGCCCGAATCAACCCTGCTGCGTTGAGCGCGGTGCTGACCCCTGACGTCGTGTGAACGGCCGGCATCCCTCGTCGAACGGCGGAGTTGTCCTGAACGTCATCGAGGATGAGAGAGGCCAGGTGGTAGAGCTCCACCCCGGTAGCGCCAGGGACTACCCGCCAAGGATCACCGCCCAGCAGATCAGCCAGTGTGAACATCAGCAGCGGGCGAAGTCGCTTGCCCCTCCGGCTGAGCTGTCCACGGACCAGCTGCTCCATCTCGGGCACGTCTTGCCAGGGCCAGCACGCCAGTTCCTCGTCGACAAGCCGGTCGATCTCGAAGAGCTGCTCAGCGTAGCGGGCCCTCAGGGACTCGGTCATTGGCTTCTCCCAGCGCGGTAAAGACAACGGAACGTGATCTCGGAAACAGTGCTGGCACTGCCGCAGCGAAGTGTCGGGGATGCCGCGCAGCGAACGCCGCGAGCATCACCGCCCCATCTGGGGAGAGCCCGGCATTCTCATCAACGAAGGCTCGGCATTTATGCTCAGCCTCGCGCTTGCTGCCCAACCGGGCCCTCATCAGCGCCATGGCTGCAGCGCTGTAGCGCCAGTAACCCCGCAGGTCACTCGGTTTGAGCGGTTGGTCAGTCTCCAACCGGACGAGCAGCGGTGCGAGGGCGATGACTGTGGCGATGAAGTCCAGGTAGTCCTGCTGAATCCCGCGGAATTCCGCGTGACGCCGGGCGATTAGACCCGCCAGCTCTCGAACCTTTGCGTTCCTGACGCCTCCGTACCATGCTCGCTCGTCGGTGAACCCCAACAGCCGAAGCAGGAACACGCGCTCCGCTGCCCCGTCGAGTGTGGAACGGGCTAGAGCATCACGGGCGTACGGTGCCCGGACGGCCGTGAGAGCAGGCAACGTCAGGTAAGTGAGGAAGACGAACGTGCCAGCGGTTTCCAGCAGGTCTTGGCCGGACCAGACCGCTCGGACTGCCGCAAGGTCTGATTCATACCCGGGGGAGCGGGTGTAGTCCTCGAAATCGTGAATTCTCATGGAGGGACTCTCAATAGATCAGAAATTTCCGACCTGTCGCAAAGGTTTTCCGTCAGAAGGGGCGCAGAGTGGACGCGCGGAACGTTTGGGGCCCCTCATCCTATCCGAGAGTTCACCCCACGCATTACGCCCAATTTTCGATATTCCTATAACGGTTCCGTCGCTTTGGTGCTAATCGCACCAGGCTGTATCCCACTGGTGGCGGGCCGTGAGCTGCGTCAATATTTGCGGGGTCGACCCGGATCCTAGAGTCCGCTGCCGATAGTGGCACGATGAGGCGATGAAGAAACGTCAGTGAACGTAGCGGTCCACGTAGTCGCGCCCGGATAGCCGGTGGAGTTCGCGCATAATTTCATCCGTGACTGCTCGCGCAGTTCCCCAGTCCTCGGGTGATGCGGACCACCCGGAGAAGTCAAGTGGGCGACCCACCCGGATTCGTGCCCGCTGGAGAGCTGGAGCCCTTCGCGCTGGCGGCAGGATCAGGTCTGTGTTGAGTATTGCTACTGGTACGACGGTTGCGCCGGTGGCCAAGACGACCCTGCCAACTCCCGTCTTGCCTTTGTGGAGTCGCCCGTCTCGCGAGATCCCACCCTCTGGGTACAGGCAGAAGAGTTGGTCAGCGGTCAAGGAGGTGCGCGCCGCGTTCACAAGGGAATCCACCGCTGATCCGCCCGTGGGATCCACGGGTACCGCCTCGCAGGCGTTCATGAATTTTCGCATCAGGTGCCCTGACAGGCCGCGTCGGCGAAAGAGTCGGACATTGGTCACGAAGACCAGCTGTCGGTTGACGGCGAGTTGCAGAAATCCTGGGTCAGCATACGAAAGGTGGTTGCTCACGATAACGGCAGCACCCTCGGAGGGTACGTTTTCCAGCCCCTCCGCATCAGGGCCATAGACGGTTCTGATGACAGGTCCTGGAAAGATGTTTCGCAAGATCCGCCAGGTCTTCAAGACGGTCCTGGCCCACGCTCGGTCGCCGCCGGTCGTGTCGCGGGCCCTCCCCAGGCAGCTGGAAGCAGCATCAGGTCACCCGCGACGCCCAGTGAACGCGCAGATAGTGCCGAGCGATGGGTGGCGAGGATCTCTGTAAACAAAGCGAACGAGCGGGGGCAGCGGGCCCGCCACCATCGGTAGCCAACCCGAGGTGCAGCTTCTGCGTGTGCCGCGAGTACCCGGTACTCCTCCGGGTACTCGCGGCACACACCAGACAGGATATTCGCGACGTCTTCGCGGTAATCCGACCACACGTCCACCATGTCGTCAGCGAGCTTTCCCACTACGCCCAGATGGGCGAACTCTGCAATGATATCGGCCGTTGGGGCATGCCTGTTGAAGATGCCGATCACATGCGCGGTGCAGACCAGGAAGCCGCCGGAGTCCAGTTCGACCATTTCGATTAGATGCGAGATGTTCCCAGCCGTCCCACTGGATCTCGTCAGCGCGAGGTAGCGTTTGTAGTTGTCGGCCGCATAGCCCTCAAGGAAATCGCGGATGGCATGACGCTCCGGGTGGTCTGCCAGAAATCTGGAGAGAGCATCCATGTGCATCTGCACGGGTGCGGACTTGAGAATAGCGCCGAACTCCATCGACCCACCCTCGCGAACTCGGCACTCGTACTCATCGTCGAAGGCGGCCATGAGCCGGTAGAGCAGGATGACGAGCGGCCCCGTCTCAGGCCGCAACCGGCAGTCAGCCAACTCGGCGTAGCCATTAAGAAAGTGGTTGATGACGCTGTCGTACACCGCGGAACGTGCGCTCAGAAGCAGCTTGGACCCCGCGCTCCCGGCGTGCTTTGCCGGCCTGCCGAGTTGATAGGGCTGCCTGATCCAGTGCCAGAGGGAATAGCGCGAGATGGTGGCTAGCAGAGTTGTCTGCTGAGGGCCGGATACCCTCCGCCACGGATCCGCCTTGCCCAAGTCATCGGCCACTGCGCAAACCTACCGTATCAGGGATGTAATGTGCACTTCCTGCTATGGGGGATAGGGGAATATTTGGTGCAGTTCCCTGTGGCAGGGCAGGACTCGCTAGCGTTTCCCGGTTCACTCCGTGCTCGACCGCGTCCGAATCGATCGTCCGACCCGTCGAGCGGACCAACGTCACTGCGAGGTGACTCCCGTGGCGTGGACGATTTGGAGCCCGTACGAACCGAAGCGATCTTGAAGTGTGAGTAGGAGTGTCTGCATGTCAGGTGTGTCCTGCTGGGCAAGCGTTGGTGGCAGGTGGCGCAGATACAGGTCCAGCACCTCAGGACGTCCTGGAGGGTGTCGAGGACTTGGTAGAGGGTGGTACCGGTGCGGGCACTTTTGGGGCCAGGCGTTGTTCGGTGAGGAAGGCGTGGGCGGCGGTCACGAGGGTGACGTGGTGGTGCCAGCCGATCCAGGAACGGCCTTCGAAGTGGTCCAGGCCCAGGCCGTGTTTGAGTTCGCGATAATCGTGCTCGATTCGCCAGCGGACCTTGGCCAGACGGACCAGGTTGGCGATCGGAGTGTCTGCGGGCAGGTTGGACAGCCAGTAATCGGTAGGCGCCTGCGATTCGGTGGGCCACTCAATCAGCAGCCAGCAATCGGGCAGCATCCCGTCCCACCAGCCCTGTTCGGCTGAGGCAGCGTTCCGGATCGGACGCTCGACTGCTTTGCCGGCGGGCCGGACACGCACGGCGCCAAAGCGGGAGCGTAACTCCCCTCGTGAGCCGTGCCGCCAGGGGAGGGTGGTGAAGGCCTCTGGTCGGAGGCCGGCGGCAAGGGCTGACAGCGACGGTGCGGGATGCTCCCGCAGCTCGTCCACGCGACGGCGAGCGACGAGCTCGCGCTGTTCCAGCAGCCCCACGACCGACGGCATCCATGACCTCCCACAGCAGCGGCGACACGACAGACCACCACTCCCACAGGATCGTCCACCCTATGCCCGACCAGCGAAAGCGCCGTCCTCAAGCCCGGAAAGACAACAGCTTCTAATCTTGTTCTTTATCTACCAAGATCTTCCAGGTTTGCCGATGGCCTTGAGGGTCTCGGGACGTTTGGCGGTCTTGCCGACGTCGTAGCGGGTGGCGGGCCGCCGGTTTTTCGAGCCGGGAGGGCGTTCGGGTCCGGTTCCGGTTGGTTGAGGAACCTGGGCGGGGCAGTGCAGGCGTGCGCGGATGTTCCTGAACCCCCGGCGGACCCGGGCTGGGGTGAGGTGTTCGGGCTTGGCCGGTTTTTCCCAGGGCCGGCGAAGTTCGATGGCGAGGGGCCGGGCGAGGCGGAGCTGGGTGTGGGCGACGACCAGGAGCCAGGTCCAGCGGTCCGCGGCTTGGGGAGTACGGATCTTCGGGGTGGTCCAGCCGAGTGTCTGCTTTCCGAACCTGAATGTGTGCTCCAGATCGAATCTCCTGAGGAACACCTGCCACCACAAGTCCACGTCCTGCGGGACGGCGCCTGTCTTCGAGGACCACAACCACACCGGCGGAGCCTGGCGGTCCTTGGAGAGGTGCTCGACCTTGAGGCGGACCAGGGTGCCCTCAACGACGGGGAGTTCACCGTCGTGCTCCAGCCAGGCCGAACGGTGAGTCAGCCGTGGGTGGACCCGATCCCAGGCCTGGGCCTCCGCCTTGCCGTAGTTGATGGTGTCGGTGGCCGTCACGACGGCCGGTTCGGGCCAGGTCTCGGGCTGGGCGAAGCGGAATTCGGGCCCGTGCTTGGGCGGGCGCCCGCCCCTGGGGGCATAGACACGGGGCGGTTTCGGCAGGCGCATCACCCGGTCACTGCGGATCCGGCCGACCAGCTCGACGGGCAGGTCCCGCAGCACCCAGGCCAGACGGGTGACGTCGTAGCCGGCGTCCATGACGATCGTGATGTCCGGGTCTCCGGTCTGCCACTGGCCTGCCGCGACGAGCCGCTCGACCACGGCTCTCAGCTGGGCGGCGGTGACTGCGGTCGCATCATCGGCGGGGCCGAGCCGGACCACGTCCAGGATCGCGGTCCATGACGTGGCCCCGGGTTCCAGGACGGCGACGAAGGAGTACGGCCAGCCCGGGATGAACTGTGACGCCGACTTGGCCCGCCCATAGACGTGGCAGAACAGCCTCTCCGCCGAGCATGGCGCGTCCGACCGCAGCCAGGGCGACACATCGACCGCCAGCACCAGACGCCTCGCTTCGAACCGGGGTAACCGCAGCCCGGCCAGCACAGTTCGCAGCCGCTCAACATCGATGCGGCCGCGGTTGAGGGCTCCGTACATCGCTCCGTGCCCACGGCGATGCTCAGGCACCAGCGTCAGGTCCACCGGCGAGAGGACCGGCCCATCGACACACAGCACCGCGTCGGTCAGTTCGAACAGTTCATCGCCCCGCGCGGTCAAACACTCGTAGAAGTCGGCCCGGAAGCATGACGCTTCCACGAACGCTTCCCGCCGAACACGGCGATGCAGCAGACTCATGACAACAGCCTTCGGTTGATCCCGTATCTCTGTGACGGAGCAAAGGATCAAGCGAAGGCTGTTGCCATGTCTGGCAAATGCCCAGGTGAGCGACCTAGTTCGAGGCGCATTTCGACACTGCTAGATAAAGAACAAGCTAAGGGACGCATCTTGAGAGAGCAGCCCAGTCAGCCAACGGCGTACAGCTGCCAGTCCGGCGGATCGGAACCGTCCCAGTTGTCCATGCGTTCAGTCTGAAGTCCGTGCCGCGGGGCCCGTGACGATCCGCCAACTGCCGCTCGCTTCGCGGATCCCGGAGCCTATCCGCTCCGCGGTCAATGTCCCGACCGTCCTGTCACCGGCGCGGGTGACGGAGCAGGGCACAGCACCTTCTTGACGGAGGCGGGCCACGGCGTGGCGGTCGCCGAAGGCCCGGGGCGGACCCGCTTCGCAGGCCTCGCCGCTTGCTGCGTGCCGGACGCCCGCTCCGCGGCCATCCGGCCGAGCGCTCCGCGCTCTCACGTGGACGCTGGAAGGCGAGACGCTCACCATGGCGGCCACCGACCGCTACCGGTTCGCCAGAGACGTTGTTTGAATTCTTCACTCCTCCTCGGCATCCGGAGCTCGGTACGGCCGATGCTTACCTTCCACTCGCCGTACTCGGCGGCGCGCCGGCAATATGCAGCCACGCTCGGCAGCCTGCTGCTGTAAGGCTTGAGCATCGCTGGTTAGACCTGCTTTCCGCATCATGTTGGCTGCCGCGAGCAAGGCGCTGGAGTCGCCCTTGTCGGCGGCGCGCCGGTACCAGTCGAGTGCCTGATCGATCAGGCCAGCGTTCCGCAGCATCGCGGCGGCGTCCCACAGGGCGAGCGTCTCGCCGGAGTCGGCGGCGCGCCGGTACCAGTCGAGTGCCTGATCGATCATGCCTGCGTCTCGCAGCATCGCGGCTCGCGACCAGACGTCACGATTGTCGCCGGAGTCGGCGGCGTGCTGGTACAGCTCCCGCGCTTGGTCGATCATGCCTGCGTCGCGCAGCATCTTGGCTCGCGACCAGAGGTCAAGATCGCCGGATTCGACGGCATGCTGATACAGAGTCAGGGCTTGCTCGGTACGGCCCGCGGCCCACATCATCAATGTGGCCTCCCACAGTGCGTCGGTGTCTCCGGCGTCGGCGGCGCGCTCGTACCAGACGAGGGCCTCGTCGACCAGGCCCACGCGCTGCAACGCTTCAGCTCTCGCCATCAGCATCGGACTTGGATTGACGACTGCGAAGTGCCGCTCGTCGATCACGTGCACAACCGGTTGTGGGGGAATTGTGTCTTCGGCGGCGCGCTCGTACCAGACGAGTGCTTCGCTGCTTCGGCCCCGGACTTCGAGTACGTGGGCTGCCTCCCACAGTGCGTCGGTGTCTCCGGCGTCGGCGGCGCGCTCGTACCAGACGAGGGCCTCGTCAGTCAGGCGCGCGTCCCGCGCCATGTGTGCCGCCATTAGCGGGGGCGCGATACCGGCCTCTGCCGCTGCAGCGCACAGGAGCCAGGCATCGTGGTGCCTCATTCGCATGTGGAGCTCGGTCGCCATGCGGTACTGGTCGTTTGGTTGAGCGTGGTCGACCAGTGCTTGCCATACGGACTCAGGGACTCGTCTGTGTTGTCTGGTGGTCAGTGCGTGCTGCTCGAGGACATCAGACAAGAGGTAGTGGGGCTCGTCGTAACTAGGGCGACCGCGGCGAGAACGGATTGGACTGAGGGGTCCACGGATCCCGTGAATGGGGCGCCCCGTCTCGTGCAGGGCCGTTCGAAGCCAGTCTTCCGGGAGCAGATCCCATTGGATTTCGGTGAGGTATCCCTCGGCGGCAGTTTCCAGAAGGCTCACGGGTAGAGCGGGGCTGTGACCGACAAGGCGGGCATCCATAGCTGCTTCAATGAGTGCCCGCACTTCGTGCCGAGCGGTGTGGTAGCACTCAAGGAGGGCTGGGGCCCCGGCGAGGAATTGAGTGATGTGGCCCTGCTCCGCGTGCTCTGCGGCGTAGGCGAGTCTCGGATCATGCTCGGTTGCCGTCTCCAGGTTGGCCAGGTCAACGTCGGTGAAGGTCTCCGGGACGATGAGGTCGTGGCCGGTGAGGAGCATCCGTGCTGCGGAGTGGGGGTCTTCAGCGCCGTCGGCGGGCTGCGTGGTCAGGCGGTCCCAGTTCTTGGGCCAGACGGTGCCGAGGATGAGGACGGGGGCTCGGCCAGGGGCATTGAGGAGATTACGCAGGCCAGCAGCACGGTCTTCGCCGTCTGGGCTCCCAGGGGTGATGAGGTGCCGCTGGATTTCGTCCAGCCACACCACGGTGTGCGGTCGGATACGGTCCAGGGTTTCGAGCGCGGCTTCGGAGGGGCTGGGCTCGTAGAGCCACAGCCGCCAGTGGTCCGGCAGGGCTTGAATCGCTTCCCAGCAGGCACGAGTTTTGCCAGTTGACGATCCGCCTACCAATACCAGCAGACGGCTTTTCCCATCCGCTGCTGCCTTCGTTATCTGCCGCAGCTTGGCGTCGTGGGGCCGTTCAACATAGATAGGCAGTTTGGGCAGGCTCGGGCTCCACCAGCTCCCTTGTATGTCGATCGGTTGGTGCACGTCCAGGTCGGTCAACGGGTCGATCGCGTCGATCCGCAGCTCGAGAGGTTCGTCTGGCAGTGGTTGGGCGTCGACAGGTGTCAGTTCCGGTACGGGTCCGCCGGGTGTCGTGACGTGCGCGGTGAAGGCGGGTTCGGTGGCGAAGACGTGGGCCGGTATCGCGTGCAGACGGCGGTTTTCGTGCTCCTCGTCGTCCCATATGGCCACGCCGACCAGCAGGTCCTGGCAGAAGACAGCGGCCCCGGATACACCGCCCCACGCACGCAGGCCGTCGCTGCGCAGCCGTGGCGCCGCCTCCTGGTCCAGGACGTAGAGCCCTCCGCCAGGGCCGCCGCTGGCCAGCGGCGGCAGCATGCCGCGCAACTGCTCGATGCCCCGCGCCCCGTCGGCGCCCGCGGTGTGTAAGGGAAACCCGAGGCCGGTGTAGGGGAGGGCCGTGGTCCCCACGGGACGGCCCCAGCGGACCCTCCCCGGCACTTGGACAGGCTTGTCCAGCTCCAGGAGTGCGACGTCCTCGCCGTCGGGATGGGTCCAGCACACGGTAGCCCGGCGCTGCGCGATCGGGCCGTGGTGGGCATCGGGATGGCCGACGCGGACGGCGATCCTCGTCCAGCTCCTGCCGGTCTTCCTTTTGACGACAACGTGCCGTGCGGTCAGCACTAACCGCGGACCGATCAAGTATCCGGATCCGCGGGTACGGCGCTGCCGGGCGTCACCGGCGCGGATGTCGGCGAGTCGACGCGGGTCCATCTCAGTCCTCCTCCCAGGACCCGTTCTCCTGCCCGTCGACCTCGGCGTGTCTGCCGCCGGTGGCGCGGTCCCTGACTTTCAGCCGTAGGGTCAGCTTGTGCGTGCGCGCCGCGGCCGTCGTCCCGCCGGCGCCGACGGTGGCCACTCCGAACGTCAGCTTCCCCTCGCCGCGGCGCTCCTGACGCAGCTCCAGCAGCAGCTCGAGCTGTGCCTCCTCGATCTCAAAGGCGAACTGCTGTCCCGCAGCGGCGTCCTGCGCGGTGTACAGCTCCTGCCGCAGTTCCTCAATCGCTGCTGCCAATCCGATCTCTGCCACCCCTCCACCCCCGTCAACTGAAAGAAGCCCGTTTCGGACATGGTGTCCCTGCCAGGTCAGCAGTGTGTCAACCCGTGACTGGTTCGCGCAGCTGAAACCCGTCTGGCTCCCGCGCTCGCTGCTGCGTCCGCGCGCCGTGCGCAGCGGCTGTGGCCTTGGTGCGCGCCCTGCTCCCTCTTCGCGGCGCGGGGTCGGGGTGGTGCTGCGCCATTCTGCGGTCTGCGGTCTGCGGTCTGCGGTCTGCGGTCTGCGGTCTGCGGTCTGCGGGGGCGGGGGGGTGCCCCTATGTGTTTGGTCAAGGTCCAAGGCCAGTAGGTTCGTGCGGTCGAGGGCGGGCTGAGCCGTAGGGGTGTGCATGAGTGATAGCCAGGTCACGATCAAGCTCACGAGTGACGAGGCAGTGGTGTTGTCGCACTGGCTGGAGAGGCTCCAGATGACGGACCTCAGCCGTGTTGTCGACGATCCGGCGGTCTGGGCGCCGATCCATCGGATCGCCGGAACACTGGACAAGGCGCTTCCTGAGCTGTTCGCGCCTGACTATGAGCAGCGGCTTGAGGCCGCTCGTCAGCGGCTTCGGCCGGAGGACTGATCGAGGGGTTGGACTCTCACCCGGCCGCAGCTGGGGGCTCGTAGAAGGTCCCGTCGCGGAGCATGGCGAAGAGGACGTCGGCCCGGCGTCTGGCGAGGCAGAGCAGGGCCTGGGTGTGGTGCTTGCCCTGCCCTGGGCGATCTTCTTGTCGTAGTAGGCCCGCGATGTCGGATCGCCCAGAGCGGCGAACGCGGAGAGGAAGAAAGCCCGTTTGAGCTGTTTGTTTCCTCTCCGGGAGGGCTGTTCTCCGCGGATCGAGGAGCCCGAGCTGCGGGTCGTGGGGGCGAGTCCGGCGTAGGCGGCGAGGTGGCCGGCGGTCGGGAAGGTGCTGCCGTCGCCGACCTCGATCAGGATGCGGGCTCCGGTCCTGACGCCGATCCCCGGCATCGACGTCAGGACCTTGGAAAGAGGGTGGTCCGCCAGGAGTTCCTCGATCCGCCCTGCCAGCAGCTTCCGTTGGTCAAGCACGGCCGTCAGCGAAGTCGCGAGGCTTGGGACGATCAGCGCGGCCGCCTCGGTCCCCGGAACGGTCACGGTCTGCTCGTCCAGGGCGGCGAAGATCTCCTCGACCAGCCGCTCGGCCATCCGCGGGGCCTTCGGCCGCAGCAGCGTGACCAGTCGCCGACGGCCCGCCTTGCGTATCTGGGCCGGTGACCCGAACCGTTCCAGCAGCGTGAGGACGGCCGGGTGTTGCAACCGCGGTCCCAGGACCCGTTCCAGCGAGGGATGGATCTGGGTCAGCAGGCCGTGCAGCCGGTTCGCGACCCTGGTGGCCTCGCCGGCCAGGTCGTCGTCGAAGCCGACGATCATCTCCAGCTCGGCGATCGTCTCGTCCTCCCCGTCGATCACCCGCAGTGTGTGGGGCATTGCGCGGGCCGCGTCGGCGATGATGAACGCATCCCTCGCGTCGGTCTTCGCCTCGCCCGGGTAGAGGTCGGCGATCCTCCGCATCGTCAGGCCGGGCAGGTAGGCGACCGGGCAGCCCATGTCCCTCGCGACTGCCAGTGGTAAGGCGCCGATCGAGGCCGGCTGGTCGACCACGACCAGCACCGTTCCGTGCTTGGCCTGGAGTTTGGCGAACAGTTCGCGGAGCTTGGGTTCGGTATTGGGCAGGCGCTTGTCGAACGCTTTCTTCCCGGCCGGGGTGACGGCGGTGGCGTGGTGTTCGCCCTTGCCGACGTCCAGGCCGAGGAAGACGTCGATGTTGCCGGTGTCGATCACGTGCAGGGCCCCTCCATCATGCTTTCGTCCGGCCTTGCCAGGGCACCGAGCTGCCACATCCACGTTACGGAGAGCTCATCCGGCTCGGGTGAAGCCGGTGCTCAAGCCCCTCATCAGCGGTCCGTCGATGCCTCCAGACCCGGTGCACCACCCCCCAGATCATCAACAACAGGAGGGGGAAGTCATGCCGGACCCGAAGGCCGGAGGCCCCATTGCGGAACCACGAAGACGGTAACGGGGGGGAGGGACTGTGCTCCGCGCGGCCTCTTGTCTGTGTGCTTTTAGGCTGTGAGGCGCCGGGGGTCTGGTAGTCGGTAGGCAGCGGAGACCAGCGGAAGCTTCTGGATGGTGAGTTGGACGGGCTCACGGCTCAGAGTTCCGCGTCCGCCCTGGTGCGCGACCGCCACCGCGGGTGATGGTCTGCGTGCGACGAGTATCCCTTCGCCAGCACGTGGCAGGGCGCCCGGTACAGCGGCGGCCCGTTCAGCCGCCGGATGATCAACGCCACGCAGAACACGGATGCGGGCAGGGCGCTCAACGGCTTCTACACCTACAGCCGCGTCCTCGACGGAGACCGGTTCCTGGTATGGATCAGGTAGACCCCAGGCGGACGAGACCGGAAGACAAGACCCCGTGAACGATGAGCCGGCCCGAGCGACAGCCCTGGTACGCGCTGAGTACCACCTCTTCCAGATCACGGACCCGCAAGGGCCCGTGGCCGACGACCTCGACGCAACCCAGAACGGGCTCGTATCCGCTGTCGGCGGCGCCATCGAGGTGGCAACCGGGATCCATACCGGCAACGTCCGTGTCACGGTCGAGTTGTACTCCCAGCAGCCCGGCCCCATTGCGGGCTGGGAAGAGATCGCTGAGATGCCATGCCATTCCCCCTCCGGGGAAGTGCTGGTCACACCCATGATGGAAGACCTCGCTGATCTGCCTTCTCTGGCGTCTCAGGGCCCGGGCCGGTACCGACTACGAGTCCACGCGCTCGGCAGGGACACGGCTGTCGACGACACCACCGACGACATCGTGGAGTCCTACCTGATCCAAAGCTGGCCCGCCGCCCACCAGGACGCCCTCCTGGTGAAGGCGACCGACGCCTACGGAGCCCAGGTACGAGCCCGACCGGCCGGCGACACCATCGTCATCGACCACGAGGACTCACTCGACACCCAGACCGGCCGGGAACGCGACATCCTGCGCCGGGCCGGGCGCGGCGACTACTCCTGACCCGCTCTTGCGGGCCTTCGGTTGGAGCGACCTCGCACGGTTTGCCCCAACCGAAGCCAGCACGCCCTTCGCGGTGCGTTGGCCGTTTCGTGACGGCTGCTATCCGGAGCGGTGGCGGGCCCGGGTCAGGAGTCGGCCGAGCGACTCGCCGAATTTGCGCAGGAGTTGGCCTCCCAGGGCACGCTGGGCAGCCTCCCTCCGGGCACGAGCGAAGTAGTCGGCGCTCGCCACGTCTCCTTCTACCCAGCCAGTGCCGAACCGGACCGTAGTATTCCTGACCTGATTCATGAGACCCCCGAGTGCTGTGCAATTGAAGCCTGGACATTTCTACATAGAGTAGGTGTGTCCGCTACCGTGTAGTGGCAAACGCGCCCGGATCCCGGCTAGGCAGGAGTAACGTTTTACGTTTGCACCACGGGATCTCCGGGCTGGTCTGGAACATTCCTTCGAGGAGTTACTGGAGCCTGGAGCTGCCGCATAAATCCGATCAAGTTCACGATCGAATTGAGGCGTTCGTCATCTTCGAGGCCGTGGGGAATGTGTCCGCTCTTCTGTGCCTGTAGCACCAGAAGGCCATGTGAGGTGGATCCGGTGCGGACGGGTTTGAACAATGCTGTTTTGCAGTCGTCCGTCATGTAGATGCGTCGGTGGTCGGGATCCTTCGCATAATCCTGTACGTAGCGTCCGCTGACGGTGTCCCCGGCTGCCTCTCCGGTGGACTGCGCGATGGTCAGCAGGAACCGACCCTTGTTGGTATTCCCGAAGGAATCCGGCATTCCCGCGTCCTTGGCCGGCTGGTTGACGATACCCAGCTCGAGACTGGTGCCGTCCTCGGACAGCCAGTACAGGGCACTCAGTGCGCGCGGATGCGCGATCTCACCTGCTGCCTCGACCAGGCGCGTCAGCGCACCATCCCGCTCCTGTTCGAATTCTTGAGGCTTCTCCAAAATTTTTCCGATCCTCTTGGACAGAGGCCCCATTGCGGCCTCGAAAACCGCCGACCGCTCAATCTCCGACTTCGACTTACTGGTACGTAGCGTGAGAAATGAAGCTGCCCCCGCACATGCGGCACATGTTGCTACATAAAAAGGACCCACAGTATTCTCTGCGAATGCGGGAATAGTCGGCAGGCCCACTGAGATGGCGCTGAGTACTGCCACGCCCCATGGCTTCACTTTTTTGCTTCTTGCCGACGGATCTGGTTCTGGCACGCTGAATGCACCCTTTCTTCCGTGTATGCAAATGGATGCACCTCCACAGTCTCCGGTTCCCGCGTAGCGGTGTAATCGCTGAAGAGAGTGGTGCCGAAGCGTCGAAGCGCGTCAGGCGCATATGCATAAATGCATGCGCCCCGAAAGTTTGTTCGCTCGCTGGTGGGGCTCGCTACGCCATAGCGAAGGTTCGTCCTGCGCGGGCACCCTGCGCCGATCGCGGCCAGGGCGGGCCGTGTGCCGTTTGTTCTGCCGCCGCGCGGCATTGTGCAAGATCGAATTCGCCCCTCGTCGCGCTCACCCTGCGCCGCAGCAGTCCGGTCCCTCGCTTTGGGACGGAACTGCGCCTGTCGACTGGACTGCCCCAGCACCGGAGTACTGCGCCAGGCCCCAAAAGGGGCCGATACGGACCCGGCGGGGGAGCGGTTCGCGGAATCTGTCAGAAGCAAGGACGGAAGGGCACGGGGCCGAGGCTCAACCTCCCGCATCGTACGGAGCGAGCCGCCCGGCGGCTCCCTGGGTGCTCGATCCTCAACTGGCCGTCGGAGTCTTGGCCTCGGCCTGCCGGGCGCGCCGTTGTGCGCGTACGCCCGTGCCAGCCCTGTCCGGGGCCGACCAGTCCGGCTCGTCCCCGGGGTCCTTCGTCGCCACCTTGGTCACCTGCAGTCCGGCGGCCCGGCCGCGGGTGTGCTGGCTCGTATCGCACGTCAGCAGTCGAACGTCGCGGCCACCGGCCAGGCCCTGGATGGCCACTGTCCGGTCGATGATCTCGACATCGGGGCGGTCCAGGCGCGCGTGGCCGGGGGGATCGAGGACGATCTCCACGTTGACCCTGCCGCGCGTCTCGCCGTCCGAAACGGTGTGCTCACCCTCATGCAGGACCCCGTGGGTGTGGCCGTTGAGGACCCCGTCGAGGAGGCCGAGTGTGTGGGCGGCACGCCAGCGGGCCCGATGCTTGCTGGCGTCCTTGAGGTCGTCCAGCTCGTCGACCACGACGATCGGGAACAGTAGGCGCACGAACTGCCAGCGCGGCACGTCGAGTACCTCGTGCAGGTCGACGTCGGCCAGCTTGACCTCGTTCTGGATGTAGAAGCTGGAGTCGGCCACGACGAACACCTCGCGCTGGCTCCACCGGCCGATCTGCGTATCCAGCGCGTCCACGGCCGCCTCGAACGCCTCGATCCGTTCGGTGACCTCAAGTTGCACCAGGCCGTTCACGAGGCGCTGCTGTGCGGTCCCGGCGAGCGTGCCGCAGCTGCCCAGCAGCGCCTGGTAGCGGTCGGTGAACACAAGCTGGTCCAGGTCCCGGTTGCTGATCTGGGAGCGCAGCATCCGCGCGGACTCCGTAGCCCACTCCAGATACGTCAGCAGCCCCTCGAAGGCGCTGTCGTACGGCCGCTGCAGGTTCTTCGCCGCGGTGTGGACGCCGCTGAGGGTCTGCCGGATGTTTCTCCGGTCTGCGCCGGGGCGAGGTGTGATGAGCATGCGGTGATCCTGTCAGCGAGGCCCGCTGGCGCGCCCAGGGTTTCCGACGTCGCGACCCTCCGGTGACACGACCGCAGTCCCCGGCTCCGGTCATGTCGTCGTAGCCCTGGACGCCGTGGTGATTCGGTCGGGTGAGGGAAGGTCAGGTGAGGCCGGCGGTGGCGTTGTCCTCCCACCCGTCGACCCGCTGGAAGTAGCCGGTCATGGACCGGGAGTGCCGGGCCCATCCGCCCTGGTCGGCGATCACCACGGCGTCCTTGCCGTTCTTGCGGCCGGTCGTGGCCAGGCCAATGCGGAGGCTGTGGCCGGTCCAGGCGATCGCGATTCCGGCACGGACGCTGATCCGCTTCACGGCCCGGGTGACCGAGTCTGGGACCATGCCGCCCGTGACGTTGCCGTGCCGGTCGACGCCGACGAACGCGGGCGCGGACGGCTCCGACCAGCGCGGCTCAGCCTCAGTAGCGAGGCGGGCCCGGTATGCCTTCCACGCCTCCACGGGGCAGATCTCCGGGTCGCTCTGATAGTTGATCTTCGCGTCACGGACGGAGTGCTTGGTCTTGCCGGTGAGCACCGATACGACCAGGCCGCGGGGTGTCAGGGCGACGTCCCCGGCGAGGAGGCTGGCCGGGTCCTGGGCGCGTGAGGCGTAGTGGAAGCCGGTCAGGACGAGCGCCTTGTCCCGGGCCCCGGCGAGGGTGTCGGGGCAGGCCCGCACCACGCGGTACAGATCGGGCACACCGGCCGCCGCCGCCTGGCCGCGGCCGCGCCGCTCCCCGGCCTTGAGTAGTTCGACGGCCGCAGCCTCCAGTGCCGTCCGGGCCTGCGCCTGGTCGTCTCGGCCCACCTCCGCGCCATGGCGGCGGAGCTCTACGACGGCTCCGGCGAGAATCGTCCCGGCCGACGAAGCGGCGTAGCCCTTCCCGTTCGCCTGGCCCCGGTCCAGCATCCACACCACGAACGCCACAAGGGCGCCGCGCGTCGCCTCCAGTTCCGGGAAGCTCTGCGCCGCGCAGAACCGCTCCCAGACACGCCACGCCTTCGCGTACGTGTCCGTCGTGTTCGCGGGTCGCAGCCGCCGCTGGACCTCGTCGGCGAAGGTCTCCGCGTCCGCGAGACGCCGGGCGGTCTCCACCCCGTGGCGCTCCGCCCACCGGACGATGAGGGCAGGTCGCTCAGGGTCGGATCGAACGAGAGGCGCAGCGGCCTCTCCCGACGGGTGCCCGGGGCGGCCGGCCGGCCACGCGGTCACTGCTCTGGCTTCTCGGAGACGCCGAAGCTGAAGCCGACCTCGAAGGCGGGCGGTTCGCCGTACGCGGAGTGCCTCATCTGCTGGTCCTGTATGTCGAAGAAGCCGTCTTCGACGAGGGTGTCGCCGTCCCAGTACCAGCGGGCCAGACGGTCGGCCGCCCCGGCGAACTTCGTCGTCCACGAGCCCGCGCTCACGCTGATCCTGCCGATCGACGCCCCGGCAGGCATGTTCTCGCGCAAGGACTTCACCATGGACGGGATGTCTTCCAGCATGGTGGTGAGCTGGGATACGGCATTGACCGCAGATTGCCGGGGTGGAGGCATCCAGCCCTTGCGGCCGACGATGACGCCCGCCACGAGTTCGGGGGTGATGTCCAGCGCGGCCCTCTGCGCCGGGCCGTAACACAGCCGCCACTCCCGTTCGAACAGCCAGTCCGACCGCCCCTTGGCCGGGTCCGGCTCGTACACCACGCAGCGGTTGTACGTGCGCCGCGGCAGTTCCTCCTTCATCCGGTCGAGCTCGGTGCGCGAGACATAGAGCGCGGGCCGGGCACCGGCGGCGATGAGGCGTTCGCGGTCGAGCACGAGGCCCCACGGCGGATAGGGCCCCCGGCGGACGCCCTCGCGCAGCATCGCCCGGCGAGCTTCCTCGGTGACCTCGCTGAAGCAGATCACCGGGGCGTCGGTCCAGAAGGTCGAGTTCCCGCGCAGTACACCGCTGTGCAGGATGTTGACCAGCCTTTCCTCGGCGCTGCCCTGGGCGAAGTCCGGAATTTCGTCCTTCTCGGCCCGGGGGCGGCCCGTGAAGTGGACCAGAGTGTTCGGCAGGTCGGGATGCGTGCTCACGGCGCCGGTGTCTCCCCTTGCTCGCGACGCCCGCCTGACGGGTCGCCACGGCCGTTCTCTGACGTCGGATAAGGAGAGGTTATCCGACGCCAGAGAAGGCTGTCTCCCGCTTCCTTGGCGGTGACCCGGGCCTGGCCCGCGCAGTTCAACTGCGCCTTGACGCCAGCGGCATGCTGCAACGTGTGCCAGCCGCCCTCAACATCAGAGACGGTTCTGGCCCGGGTACGGCTCACGGATGGATAGTGCCCGAAGCGAACCAGTTGCGAGCTGTCGTTTCCGCTCCGTCCGGGAGGTCGTTGGTGAAGACCACGGCCAGGCCGCGGCGGGCGCGTGAGCAGCAGACGTAGAAGAGGTTGCGTGACCGTTGGGTGCGGTCGGGTTTGTCGATGCCGGCCAGCATCTTGCCGATGTTGTACATGGTCCAGGCGGAGTCGTCGATAACGACGACGACGTTCTCGAACTCGTCGCCCTTGACACCGTGTTGGGTCGAGAACGGGGTGAGTTCGTCGATGAACTGGGTGACGGCGATGACTTCGCTGTAGGGCACGTCGCGGAGTCTGTTGGCGAAGTCTGCTTGCCGTTGGCGTCGTTCGTCGAGGTCAGTTGCCGTTCTTCGACGTTCGCGCTCTCGCACCTTTCCTGGTAGGGCCAGGAGGGGGCTCTCGGTCATGAGGTCCATGACGTCGCCGACGGTCCCTGCCATGCGAACGGAGTTGAGTGCGTGGATGGCCTCGCTGATGGTTCGCTTATCGGCGTGCGCAGTGATGCGACTCTTACCCTGGGCCAGCAGGCTGGTCAGCTCTACGAAATCCCTCGCGCGGTGTGCTGCGCAGAGGGCTTCGACCTGTGTGAGGTACTGGACGTACGGCTCGGTGCGTGCCATCAGGTCATCTGGCCCATGGCTGCCCAGCTGTCGGTACTGCTCCAGCAGGTTGGGGTAGTTCAGTGTTCCGGCGATGCCGCGGTGTGTGAGCATCAGGTACTTGGAGTTTTCGGGTGACCAGCCCATGCCTGCGAGGGCCGATTTGGCGGCCTCCAGGCGGAGGGGGCCGGGTGGCGTGTCAGCTTTGAGGAAGAGGTGCACCTCGCCTTCTTGTCTCTCGCCTGCAGCTTCCTGGCGAAGTTCGGGCCGCATCTTGTTGAGCACGTCGACTACCGGCCGTGAGCAACGGTAGTTCTGGTGCTTGGTGATGAGTGTGAGCCGCTCGTGCTGTACCGCGCCGACACCGGTTCGGTAGATTTTTTGCATCGAGTCGCCGAAGAGGCCGATCACGCAGGGTTCCTTGCCTGCACCCGCCAGGTGATCCAGGAGCAGCTTGATCGTCTTCGGTGAGGTGTCCTGGTACTCGTCGACGAAGATGACGGGGTACTTGCTGGTGATGATGCGTATGAGCTTGGGATACGCGGCGACGAGCCGTAGGGACAGTGCGATGACGTCGTCGTGAGAGATGCGGCCCTCGCTGAACTTTCGCCCGCGGTCCGAATACTCGATCACCGGGGGAGTGGCCACCTCCGTGAGGTCTTCCGGGTTGCGCACGTCGTCGCTGTTGTTGTAGTCGAGGAGTTGCTGCCACAGCTCACGCGGATAGTCCTGGATGACGTCCCAGAGGAACTCGTGGATCGTGCCGACGGTGACCAGCGGGTCCGCAGAGATGCGTTCGAGGATCTTCCTCTTGGCGACGTTCGTGTAGGTGATGCAGGCGATCCGCCGGCCGCTCGACTCCAACTCCGAGCGTCGGTGACCGAGCAGGTACTGAAGGGCACGGACGAGGTCGGTCGTCTTGCCGGCACCTGCTCCGGCCTCTACGAGGAAGCTGTGCCGGGCGTCGAGTTCCTTGACGACGGTTTCGATCGTGGTCAGGTCAGCCACTGGAGCCCCTCTGCGATGTAGCGAGGGACGACCCAGTCCTCCAGGAGCATGACGTCGAACGCGAAGTCGGTCTTGTGTTTGGACAGCCGCTTGGCAATGCCATACGCATGGGCTTCGATGTCGCCTTCGGTGGGGTCAGCTCCGGCTTCTTCGAGGAAGGCTCGCTTCAACTCTAGATGTCTGAGGTCCCGGGCGAGAACGCTCGCGTTGGCGATGATGAAGGCGTCCTCGAAGCTTCGTGCGCAGACCCCTGCTTCCTTCTCCGGGACCTGGTAGGCGACGCGCACGTGGCCATGTTCCTTGGAGCTGGAGTCAACGGTCAGCAGCTCGGTGATCGCGGACTCACCTGGCAGCCACTTCTTGAGCGTGGAGTTCGAGGTGAGGGCACCCGCGGTGCTGGGCGGGCAGGCTTTTTGGTCCGTGGGGCCGACCGAGTCGATGTCGGTGATGACCAGGGTCCGCACATTGAGGAACTCCAGGAGTTCCCGGAACCGGACCGCGTAGGCGTCACCGACTTCGATGACCGATACGTACTGATGCAGGAGTCCTTCGGCACACCGGCGGACCATCTCGGGCAGCAGTAGCCGTTCGGCGGTGCCCTCGATCAGGATCACCTTGTCGGCGAAGAACATGTCGCACCGGTGCAGGACCATGTACTGGCGCAGGAACCGCAGTGTCTCGTCGCCGTGCGGGGTTGCCGTGACCTTCGCTTGGAAGGTGGAGAGGTCTTTGACCTTGCTATCGGGTTCGGAGCGGTCGAAGTATCGGACTGTGTGGAACCCGCCGCTTGCGACGATGTGGGACGAGTGCGTGGTGATGACCACCTGCACCTTCCACGGGGCCTTGCGGTTGATGAAGTCCTGGATGTTCTTGATGAAGACCTCCTGCATCTGGGGATGCAGGTGGGCTTCCGGCTCTTCGATGAACAACACCTGCAGCGCCGGCTTTGGAGCAGCACGCTCGTAAGCCTGGTGAAAGCTGATGACCTGCAGAATGGTGAAGATCAGCTTGCTGTAACCGAGCCCGTTGTGGCCCTCGGGAAGGTGAAAGCCGTCATCTCCGGACGGGTACTGGAGCCGTGTACTGCCTCTGAGGATGCCCGACCCCTCCATGAGGGATACGATGCGTGGCTTTTCGACCGGCGTGATCGTTCCTACCCCGAAACTGCGTAGGTCCTCGAAGACCGGGTCGAACAGTGATTCGTAGTTGGTGTCGAGTTCCAGCGAGGCTGCCGTCAGGGCGTCCTCGATCTGCTCGATACTCTGGTGACGTGCCTCGGCTCCACTCTTGACCTTGTAATAGGTCTCGAACGTCTTGGACAGCGTGCGGGCCTTGTCACCAGGGGTGTCGTCGACCTTGGTCTGCGCGTAGACGAACCTGACCGAGACGATCGCCTGCGCAGCACTGCGCTTGATCCCCTTCGTCACCTTCTCGTCGATCGGGCTTACTGCTCGAAAGACGGGAGCGAAGTAGCCCGTGAAATTCCTGCGCAGCCACTTGCTGGAATCGAACTTCTGCCTCTGGCTTGCTGTCCAGAAGTCCTTGAGGAAGTCGTGCGGCCGTGCTGCTTCCAGCGAGGCTTCGATCTTGACCGTGAAGCATGAGTCGTCGAGGTCCAGGATCACGTCGGTCAACGGAGCGAGGTCATCGTCCTCGTCATACTCGATCGTGAGTCCCAGCCGGATGGACGGCACGAGCTCGTACGCCTTGGCCAGCAGGCTCTCACGCGTCTGCTGATCGTCCTGGGCCGCATGCCCGTTCGCTTCCCCGAAGATCTGACGTGCCTGCTCGATGTCAGCGATGCGGCAGGTGGAGAAGTCCTCCAGCATGAACTGAGTGTCGTCGTCGCCGAAGAACTTCTCGAAGAGGTTGACGAACGATGTCTTGCCGCTGTTGTTGCGTCCCACGATGAGCGTGGTCCGCGGATCAATCCGCACATCTGCCCTGTCCAGGGCGCGGAAATTGATCACCTTGGCATGGGTCAGCTGCATCGCACTCCCGACTTCGTCCCAATCCCCGCCCACAGGGTGGCGGCATATGCCTGCGGCCACCGTGAGTCGAAGCAGTATGTGACGCTGAAGATGAAGGGGGTGATCACTTGACTCAAAGTGGCCGATGATGCGTCAGGTTGCGCCTGTTTCGATCGAGTTCGGTCGACGCAGGGTAGATCAACTGCTGCTCGGGTTGCAGGTTTCCTTGCGGCCTGCGTAACCCCCGCCCCACACGCAAGACGAAGACGGCCAGCCTCATCGTCCCGCCTACATCCCCCGGCGCCGATCCCACCGATCTCCTAGGCACCCCCTACGAAGCCCTCTGGCTCCCCACCGCGGCCCTGCGCCACCACGACCAGACCATCGCTTTCCGGCGCCCGCGGAGCTTTCGGCCTGTGGGCTGGTGGCCGAGGAAGACGGCGCGAGCGTGTCACGTGGTGGGGTGGGTGGTGATCCAGGTGAGGCCGCCGAGGTCGAGGTGGTAGCGGGCGCGGGTGACGGCCACGTAGGCGAGGCGGGCGTCGGTGTCGCTGACGGGCTCGGGGATCGCACGGCCCTGGGTGTCGAAGGGGTGTCTAGAGGTTTTCGTGTGGTGATTCCTCGTAGAATCGGCGGCCTTTTCTGCACAGGAATCTGCAGGGAAACGCGCTGGGTGCGAAGGTCGGCGAAACGGTCCAGGCAGAACGCGTCTGCCCCGGCCCGGGAACGGCGCGTGGCCCTATCTCTTTTCGCCGCCGGATCCTGGCACTTTTTCGGGCGCTCCGGGCGCGGCCGAAGGCAGCCGGGCCTGCAGATGGCCTAGGAGACTTACGTCGCCTCGCGCGCCGGGCCACGGCAGCGCGCGACGCAAGCCGCGCCAGTTCCTACGGTTTCTACAGCTCGAACCGGAGGTCGACGAGGTCTTTGAGGTGGACTTCGAGGCCGTGGGCGCGGCGGCCGCCGTCGCGGAAGTAGACCTCGCCGAGGGCTTCGGCGGCGATCTGGCGGAGGTCGTCCTCGTCGGTGCCGTCCTGCTGGGCTGCAAGGAGGCGGGCGGCGTGGTGGGGCGGGAGGGGGAGGGTGAGGTGGCGTACGCGGGACTGGTCGGTGCTGCCGCCGGCGGCGGTGTAGCCGAACCGGCCCTGGACGTCGATCATGATGCCGCCGCTGGTGGCGGCGGCCTGCCTGGCCCGGGCCCTGATCTGCGGCTGCCAGCGGGCGAGGACCTCGGCCCCCAGCCGGTCGGCGAGCTGAGGGCGGGGGGTTTTGATCTGGTTGCTCACATAGCGCTCCACGGTGCGCTGGCTGATGCCGAGGAGGTCGGCCACCGGCTTCGTCCTGCCGCCGTGCTGTTTGACGAGGTAACGCATCTGCGCCCCGGCGGATTTGGGCAGTGGGCGGGTGAACGCGCCCTGCACAGCCCGCTCGAGTTCTTCCGCGACGGTGACCACGCTGTCCCCCTCTATTTCCCGGTGTCCGGGCTGTCGGCCCGGCCGGTCTTGATGTAGCGGGCGAGGTTGGCGACGTGGCCGTCGCCGCCGAGCTCCTCGGACTTCTCCGCCCCCCACTGCAAGCTCTGGGTGCCCTCGTGCTTGACCATCCCCGGGGAGACGCCGAGCCGGAAGCTGCCCGCGACGGTCTTGCCGTCGGCGCCGTAGGGCAGCACGTCCAGTGGGCTGGGTCCCTCGGCGGCGTACACGGCGCAGTCGGAGAGGACCGCGAGGGGGTAGCGGCCGGTGGCGGCGGCGAGGTTGAGCATCTTGCGGTGCATGTTGATGCGGGCGCGGGAGATGACGGCGGCGCGGATGTCGGGGCGCCAGGTCGGGCGGGCCAGCGCCGGCCAGGGGTTGCCCGGCTTCCAGCCCCCGCCGCGCGCCTTCTCCTGCAACTTGCCGATGCCGCCCTTGACGGTCATCTTCACCGCGTCCAGCACCAGGGCCAGCTCCGGATCGCGCTGCTTGTAGCCGTCCATCGCCTCAAGGAACTCGCGCGGGCCCAGTTTCTCGCCCACGCCCAGATCGGCCATGGTGGCGACGTAGGCGTCGCGCAGCCGCTTGTACCAGCCGTCCAGGTACCGGCCGCTGTCGTGGCGCAGCCAGCCCTCCAGCGGGGCGACGTCGTAGCCCAGCTCGACGGCGTAGGCCACCGTCGGGGTGGCGTACCAGGCAGGGCCCGTGGGGCGTTCCCCTGTCGGCGTGAACGCGCTGGGCAGCAGACCGCCGTGCACGTCGCGCCACTGCTTGCCGATCTTCACCCGGGACGGATCGACGTGGGAGAGGTCGACCAGCCAGGAACCGGGCACCGCCGCATCGAACGCCGGACGCACGACGTGCACCGGGGGAGTGGCCAGGCCCACGACCGCACCGTTGGCGGCCGCCCCGAACGCCAGGTTCACGTCGATGCCCACCAGGTGACGCTGCATGGTATCGGCGCCCGTCATCTCCCGCGCCCAGTCGTACGCCTCCTCCATCAGCTTCTCGTCGGGGCCGCGCACGTGGAAGCGGGGCAGGTGCGCCAGGACGGGGTGACCGTCGGTCGCCTCGCACGGCGCCGGATCCAAAGCCTCGGTCCCCAGCGATCCGGGCCGCACCTCGCGGTGCCGCTTGCCGTCCTCGTCCGGCTCGCTGGCACGGGTCGGCGGGTTGAGCGCCGTCATCAGGTGAAGCCCCGTCACCGCGGTGGTCCCGACCGGGGTGACGACGCGCTGCGCGTACACGCCCAGCACCCGGGCGAGTTCCGCCGGAGGAAGCTGCGCGGCATGGCCCCAGGCACGGTCGTCGAGGGCGTGCCAGGAGGGGATGCACAGCTGCACGCAACTGCGCCGGCCCCCCTGCGCGGGACGGTAGATCCGCGCCCACGGCCCGAATCCCCGCTTGGTGAGCTGCCACTGGGCAGGCTCGAGCTGGCCCAGCACCTTGTGCCCCTCCGGAAGCCGCCCGGCCAGCCGCGCCGCCTCCGGCAGCTGGGCAGGCAGACCGTAGCGCTCACACGCCGCCCCGGTCAGCACCAGCAGCGGGTCGGAGTCCTTGCCCGAACCGTGCAGCCGCTCCGCCCCCAACTGCGCCTCGCTCAGCGCCCACTCGACCAGGGCGGGCAGGGACTTGGCGGGCACGTCCAGGAGCAGACCGCCGACGCCGTAGCCGGTCACCTGTCCGTCCGCGTCGGCGTCCAGGACCAGCAGCGGACCGTGCTCGTGCCCGGCATCGTGCGTACGCACAGCAGCCTTCGGCGCACCCGGACGCCGCGAGGACGGACGGGACGGCGCGGCAGCAGGCGCCGGATGAGGCGCCCGAGCGGCGGCACCGGACTCGGAGGCCGGAACGGAGGCCGGAACGGAGGCCGGAACGGGGGCGGGCGTGGCTGTCGCCTTCGCGTCCGCGGGCCGCGGCCCCGCCCCGCCGGACGCCTCCGGTGCCGGGGCCTCGGGCGGCAGGGCTGCGCCTGCGGCGGGAGCCGGGGCCTCCACGGCCGGGTAGAGGAGAGCGAGTTGGGCGAGCAGGCGCGCGTACGCCTCCCGCTGCGGAGGCCTCGGCTCGGCCTTGCCCGACTCCCAGCCGCCGATCGTCGCCCGCCGGACGTCGAGGGCCGCGGCCACCTCGTCCAGGGTCAGGGCATGCGCCTGCCGCAGACGCCTGCGTTCGGCCGGCGGCGGCAGCGGGGACCGGGACGCGATCAGCGCGTCGACCGCGTCGAAGAGCTCGGACATGGGACACCTCCGGTACCGACTCTATCCCATGGATCGCACAATGTGCGTACGGATACCGTACTTTTCGCGTACGAATGATGGGCGGGCTGGTAGGGTGCTCGATTGGTGGGGCTTCAATACCGGGTCTCGCCGACCTCCCCGACCGCGGTGGTCGACCGGCTGCCGTCACCTCTCGGACTGAGGAAGCTCGCATGACCGTGGCCGCTGTGTTCACCCCAGACCAGCCGAAGGAGCGGCGGCGGCTGTTCGCCGACCAGGCCGAGGCCGTCTCGCGGCTGGCGCGTCATCTGCGGCGGCCCGGGACGCGTGCCCTGTACGTGTCGGCGACGGGTACAGGCAAGACGCTGGTGTCGATCCGGCTGGCGGACGAACTCGACGCGCGGCTCGTCCTGTTCGTCGTGCCCACCCTGGACCTGGCCGCGCAGACGGCGCTGGCGTGGCGCCGCGACGGGCACCTCGAGCACTTGGTGATCGTCTCCTCCATGGACGTGGCCGGCCGCGACGACCTGGTTGCCGCCCAGGTCATGTCGGCGACCGATCCGCGCACCCTGGCCGCGCTGATGTCCGTGGTCGGCGACGAGGAGGACCAGATCCCCGCGCTGACGGTGATCTGCACCTACGACTCCCTGGACAAGATCGAGAAGACCGGTAAGACCCGGTACGCGGTTCCGGCGTTCGATCTCGCGGTCATGGACGAGGCGCACCGCATCGCCGGGCGCGCGGACAAGAAGTGGTTTCGTATCAACGACGCGAAGCGCATCCATGCGGACCGCCGTCTCTACATGACCGCCACCCCGCGGACCTTCCTCGCCCCGGAGCTGGCGGAGTCCGCCGACACCAGCCGCCCGCGCCGCCGCCGCGGCGCTCCCCCGGCCTCCGACGTCGATGCGTTCGCCAACTCGATGGAAAACGAGCAGGTCTACGGCAAGAAAGTTTTTGAATACCCGCTCGCCCAAGCGGTGGAGGACGGGCGCGCCGCGGACTACCGCATCGTGGTGCCCACCCTGACCGACGCCGACCTGCGCCGCCGCCTGAACACGCCCGCCCCAGGCACCGCGGGCACGGCCCCGGACACCTCCGTCGGCGCCGGTTCTGGCGAGGAGGATGACGGTGCGCTGCGCGCCACCGCCCTGCACCTGTCCGTCCTGCGCGCGATGACCGAGCACGGTCTGAAGAAGGTGCTGGTCTACTTCAACCTGGTCGCCGACGCCCGCCGCTTCGCCCGCGAACTCCCGCACACCCTGCGCCTGCTGGCCCGCACCGACCCCGATTTGGTTCCCGACATCGTCCCGCAGATGTTCTTCGCGCACGGGGATAACACCCCCGCCGAGCGCGGCGACACGTTCACCGCCTTCTCGGTCGCCGACTGCGCGATCCTGGCCAACTCCCGCCTGATCGCCGAGGGCGTCGACATCCCCAGCGTCGATGCGATCGTCTTCGCCGACCCCACCCGCAGCGTCGTCCGCTGCGCCCAGGCCCTGGGCCGCGCGCTGCGCCTGGACGTCTCCGGCAAGACCGCTTCCCTGATCGTCCCCGTCTACATCCCGCCCGGCGCCGACAGCGAGAACATCCTGGGCACCGCCTACGAACCGGTGTGGGCGATCGCCACCGCGCTGGCCGGCCACGACCACCGCATCATGGAGCGCCTGCCGGACAAGGCCAACCGCCTGCCCCGCGAGAGCAGCCAGGTCATCGCGCGCCGCTGGAGTTTCGACTTCACCGTCCACCCCGAACGCATCGCCCAGGCGATGGACCTGGTCTCCTTCGACCCCCGCGACCAGCCCGTCTCCCGCAGCCGCCGCCTCGGCCTCGCGGCCGCCCAGAACTACCGCGACGAGATGGGCCACCTCGACGTCCCCGCCGACTACACCGACCCCACCGGCTACCGGCTCGGCACGTTCATCACCACCATGCGCGACGCCCGCACCGCCGGCCGCCTCGAAGCCGACTGGATCGCCGAACTCGACGCGCTCGGCATGATCTGGGACAAGCACACCGCCGCCTGGCGCGCCCGCCTCACCGCGGCCTCCGACTACCTGCACGCCCACGGCCACCTCGCCGCCCCCGCCACCACCCCCGTCGGCGCCTGGCTCGCAGAACAACGCCACCTCGCCGCCCACGACCGGCTCGACGCGGCCCGCGCGCAGGACCTGACCGCCCTCGCCCCCGACTGGCGCCTGCCCCACGGCGCGGACTGGCACCGCAAATACCACCTGCTGCGCACCCACCTCGCCACCGGCGCCGACCCCACCGCGCTCACCCGCGACATGGTCCTGGCTGGGGTGAAGATCGGCTCCTGGCTACAGCGTCAGCTCACCACCTGGCCCGCCCTCACCCCCGGCCAGCAGGAGATGATGACCACCCTCGGCCTCACCCCCGACGCCAACCCGCTCACCCCCGCCCGCCGTACCCGCCGCAGCTTCGAGGAGAGTGTCCAGCTCCTGGAACTCTTCCTCCACCGCGAAGGCCGCGCCCCCGCCTCCCGGGAGAAGATCGTCGTCGACGGCGACACCGTCCACCTCGGCGCCTGGCTCGCCAAAGCCCGCACCAAACACCGCGACGGCCAACTCCCCGAGGCTCACGCCCGCCTGGTCGCCGCACTGTTCGACGACGACTGGACCACCGAGGGCGCCGTCCCGGCCGCCGTGGCGTAGGTGCCCTTGTCGCCCGACAGACCCCCTTCCCCACCTGCTAGCAAATCGCTAACATCGCTTCTATGGGAATCGCACAGCTCAACACCCGGGTCGACCAGGAGCTGGCCGACAAGGTGCGCGCCTCGGCGCAGCGCGCCGGAATGTCCCTCAACGACTACGTCACCGGCGTCCTCGAAGCCGACCAGGCCGCCGCGGACGGCCCCGAAGACCTGCGGGAGGCCCGCGCGCGCATGCACGCCCGCGTTGCCTACCAGAAGTGGATCGCCAGCGGCCGGCCCGAAACCGGCTCCATGACCATGGATGAGGTCTTCGGCGCGTGACGGCCATCCCCGCCCGGTTCGCCGTGCACGTCGGTGAGACCGTCAAAAACCTGCCCGGCCCGGCCAAGGAAGAGCTCCACGACGCGGTGATCCGGGCATGCGCCGACCCCTGGTCCTGGCCGCAGGCCGACAAACACGACATGGATGAGGCGGTACGCGTCATCACGACCCGCACCGCCATCGTCCACTACGTGATCATCCCCGGCCCCGACCCCCACCTGTGGGTCTTCGCCATCACCGTCTGACGCACACGGTGCTGCGCGAGGAAAGGCGGTACGCCGCCTCTCGGCTCCGGCGGACGCCCTGGGCGCAGCGGCCGATCGCTGCGGCGGGTTCCCGGCCGAGGCATACGGCACGAGGCGGTGGAGGGCGTAGCGCAGGATAGGAAATGGCTACCTGCTGCCCGAGCCCGCGTTCTACCGTGCGGGCATGAGCACGCAGGCCTTCAACGGCGCCTACCTTCTGCCCCTCTTCGAGACGATCGAGCAGGCCCGCGGCGAGGGCGCCTACCGGCAACTGCCCGCCCCGCACCCGGCCAGCAGCCTGGCCGCCGACGACGCCACGCTGGGCCCCTACGCCATCGCCCACCTGGTCCAGAACTCCCACACCGCCGGTCTGGCCCACGCCGATGCCCTGCGCCGCCTCACGGTGGCGGGCGAGGTCGACCCCATCAGCCCCTGGACCCTGCTGCGCGGCGCGCTGGAGAACTTCGCCACCGGCCTGTGGCTCCTCGACGGCGCCGGCCGCGACGAACGCCGCCACCGGGCCCTGTCGCTGTGGGACGAGGACATGCGCAACCGTCACCAGCACGAACAGGACACCGGCCACCAGCCGTCGGGTGCGGGCAAGACCGGCGCGGAGCGCCGCGCCGAGATCAAGGACATCGCCGACCGCCTCGGCCTGCCCCCGCTCACCCGGCCCGGCACCCTCCAGATCCTGCTCGCCGCCGCGCCCTCGGCCGGCCTGACCGCCATCAAGGTGGGTGCCGCCTGGCGGGCAGCCTCCGGATTCGCGCACGGCCGCTACTGGCCCAACCTCAGGGCCTCCCAGCCCCGCGCCGCCTTCCAGGCAGACAACGGCATCCACACCCTGGCCCTGGTCATCGACGAGGACCAGCACCGGCCCCTGGCCCAGTACTGCCACAGCATGCTGCGCCGACTGCAGGAGCACTACACCGCGCGTGCCCAGGCCCACTGACCGAGCACGCCAGCAGCGCCCCTGCCTGCCCCCGGGGTGTCGCTTAGCCGGATGTCTCCCAGTCGGCGTGGAACAGCGCGCATTCGAGGAGGTCGGGGGCCGCGCCAGACGGCCAGCCTTCATACGCGCCCAGTTGCTCGGCGGCGGCGTGCATGAAGGAGAGGTAGACCCGGTAGCGGTGGGGCGTCCAGTTCCCGTCCGACCAGACCCAGGCGGCGATGGAGCCGTCCGCATCGTGGCCGCTCTCGCGGCCGACCGCAGCCGCTATCTGCCGCAGGCGTCTGGCCAGTACGCGGTCGAGGATGAGCGGCCGCGCGCCGTGGGCGGGCGCCGCGCAGTGTCGGCGAAGTAGAGGAACTTGGTGAAGAAGGCGGGCCCGAGCCCGGATACCTGCCCCTGAAGCGCGGCGTACGCCTGCGGTGCACCGTGTTCGTGCAGTGCTGTGACCGCGGCGGCCAGCGCCGTGTCGAGGCCGTCGTGGGCCAGGATCTTGTGGAGGGTGGCCGGTCCGCTGCCGCCGGGAGTGCCGCGCTTTCCCTTGCCCCACACGTACGTCGCGACCAGCGCCTCGGTGAACGCCTCCCGCCGCAGCGCGTCGGCGACGGCCGCGGCCACCTCCGCCCGGCTGACCGCGGCATCACCTTCGGCGGCGACGGGAGCCAGCGCTGCGGGCCAGGGGGAGATCTGCGCCCACCGGGCGGGCGTGTAGCGGACGGTGTGCGAGCCGGGTGTCGCGTCCGGGTAAGCCGACGCATTCGTCTTCCACCAGCGGCCTAGCGCCCGTACGGCGGCGTCGGGCAGCAGGCGTGCGGCCATCTCGCGGTCCATTGCGTCCGCACGCTCCTGGCGACTCTGCTCGTTCACGAGCCGTTCCCTGCCTGACGTGCCGCCGAGTCGGGGGAGGGCGCGCCGGACTCCTTCGATTCGGGCTGTTGCGGTGCGCCTCCGCCCGGCACGAGTTCGGCGGCTGCCTGTTCCAGTTCTTGCCGGCGCAGTTCGCCGCCCTCGATCAGGTACTTGTCGGGCAGGGGTCGTGCCGGCAGTCCCCAGGCGCGGGCGCGGGTCCGTACGCCGATGTCACGGCTGACGACGATTACCTCCGCGGGAGCGACGGCCTGGTGCAGACGCAGTGCCGAGGCCACCAGCTCGTCGTCCGGCACGGGAAGGCGGGCGTGCCCGGGCTCATCGGCCGCGATGAACACGTGGGTTCCGTCGTCCGCGGCCGCTTTCTCGGGCTCCGCTTCCAGCACCGACTCCAGTAGCCCGAACACGCCGCGCGCCCGCCGGGAGATCTTCTTGTCCCCGGTCTGGTAGCTCTTGGTGTCGATTTCGTCGACCACGACGTGCGGGACCATGACCGCGGTGCCCTTCCCGAACTCCTTCTGCCAGGGGACCTTGTCGAGCCGCGTGAAGTGCAGCGTGGTGTTGGTGTCCAGCACCGCGTACCGCACGGCACCAGCGTGCCCGTACTGCTCCTGCAGGGCACGCACCCGGTTGGCCAGGGTTCTGAAGTAGTCCTGGAGCTCGGAGAGTTCCACGTACATCATCAGCCGGGCCTCGTCCAGCGGTGCGGTGAGGATCGCCCGGTAGCGGCCCGCGCGGAGCTGTCCCGCGATCTCCCGGTCGCTGAACCGCCGGTTGAGCTCCTCGGCGGCCTTCCAGGTCCACTCGTCGTACCGCTTGCGCACGGCCCGCATCGCTTCCTCGGCCTTTGCGCCCGTTTTCATCGAAAGAGGGATCCGGGTGGAGACGTCGTTGAGGCTCCCGGAAACAAGATCGTTATCCAGGAAATTGATTGCTTCGGCACAGGTCGTTCCGGATCTCAGCATGCCCCTGTTCTCCCCCGGGACTGGCTCGGTGCGCCCCGTCCCGGCCATCCTGCCAGCGTTGATTACGTCCGATGCGAGTTCTGCTTCTTCCTTCTGGGCGGGAACCGCCGTGCCCGAGACTTCCCGGTGTCGTTGCCCAGGTGCCACTCAGCGGTAAGCGGGTGACGGCGTCCAGCGGCGATGCAGCCCGAGCGGGTGCCGCTGAAGACCGCCGGCTGAGGAGCGTCTGCCGGAGCTTCCGACTCGACGGTCATCGGCGTCTGAGCGGGCCCGAGCGCGCGTACGAGACCGGGAGAGCACCGGGGGCGACCTGCTGCGCCTCGAGTAACCGGAGGGACCCCTCGCGGGAAGACAGGGGCCCCGGCGGCGGTGGCCTCTACCGGCGGCGTCGGCCTGCAGCATCGGGACTGCAGGCCGACGCGACACGGGGTTAGTAGTGGACGTTCCAGCCCAGTGCCTCGGCGACGACCTGGAGACCCACCTCCAGAGTGAAGCAGACCCCCAGATCGTGGGCGTCGAGGCTGCTGCCGATCTGACGGAAGTGGCCGGCCAGCGTGCCCGGCTCGAAAGAGTCGGACAGCACGTGCCAGGGCGGGCGATGCCCCGGCCGTTCCTGCTCCTGGGTCGCCAGGGCGACCGTGTAGGCGATCACAGCGGGCCACAGCTGCTCGACGAGGTAGTCCCGGCCGTCCTCGCCCGACTCCTGCTCCAACTCCTCGGCCAGCTGCGCGCGGAACCGCTCCCGCAGGTCCGGGTGGGCCGCTTCGACGGCCTCGACCACCCGCGTGAGACCCGCCCCGGCACCCAGGCCGTCCAGGGCAGCCGGACGTGCGTGCGGGGGCAGCCAGATCCACAACTGGCTCAGATCCGACCAGTGCGCGCCCGGAGCCGCCAGGCCACCGGCATCGTTGAGACGCTCGACGAAAGCCGCGCCGCCCGCGCAGGCCAAAAGCGCGGCCACCGCCGCCCACCCCGCGGGCACGGCCAGCTCCTCGAACCACAGGTGGTCGATGTCGTAAGCCAGACGCACAGGGTCGTACCCGCCGAACAGGTCACCGTCGAAGACGCAGGAGGGGCACACGGTCACCTCCTGTGCCGCGGTGGGCGCCAGCAGGTACCGCGCCGGATAGCTGTCGCCACAGATCGCGCACTGCGCGTCGTTGACCAGCTTGGCGATCTCGTTCTCCCGCGCTCGGGCCACCGCGGCCGACACCTGGCTCACCAGCTCCTGCGGGGGCGTGTCGCCCGGCACCTCGAGGACCATCGCTTCACCGGTGTTGATGCTGATGGGCGGGGCGATGAAGGTGAACGCAGGAGTGGTCGTCAGGTCATGGTGATCGGCGTCGTCGGGGTGAACGTCCGTGTCCCCGGTGCCGGGGCGGGAGAGCAGTGACCACACCGGCCCGGCGTACGAGGACCACTGCCCCCCTTCGGGGAAGCCATCGTTCTCCGTCGGCCAGCCGGCCTGGTGGAACGCCTGGACCGCGGTGCGCTGCACATCGGCGGTAAGGATGGCCCGGGAGCCTTCCGCGTGCATGCGGGCCGTACGGGCGTACCCGCTCTCGCCCGCCGCAGCACGGATGGCCTGCTTGCGTGCACGATTACGCGTCATGAGGGTCTCGTCTCCGGCGCAGCCCCACGTCCCACGCCTGGTACGCATCACGTGCAGGCAGAGGGTGTTCATCGTGAGATTCGCAGAACCTTGTCCACCAGGCCGCGAGCCACGTGGGGGCCCGCAGACGGGAGTCGGGCGATCACGGTCGCCGCGACGAGGGTAGCGCGGCACGTCCCCAGGGTTCAACGTCCTTGGTGACAGGGGCCGTCCCAGGTTCGAGGTCCGAGGCGACCTGATGCGCGGCGCCGGGAACGGGCCTGCTCCGCCCCTTGAGGGGTGGCCTGGCCGAGTCGGGTGGCCGGACGGCACCATGCTGTCCATGAGGGATCAGCGAGCTGAAGAATTCGCCCGGTGCGCCGTACTACTGGCTGCGGAGTTGCGCACGACACGGCGAGACGGTGCGGTAGCCGCCGATCCCGAGGCAGGAGCGGACCCTTTCGCCGCTCCTGCCCCGACAGGTGATGACCCCTTCGCTCCGTTTATGGCGGGCCGGGAGGGCGTCTTCGATCAGGCACTGTCCAACGGGCTGGCTGCGATCGTCGCTTCCGAGTGGCCAGGGAAGGAGGTGGACCGCAACGGACGGGTCCTGTCGGCCAGCGCGCTGCTCAGGGTGATCGAGGAACACATCCCGGCTACGGACGGCATCGTCTGCGTGTCTGACGAGCATCCGATGCCGGACATCTCCCAGGACGACACGGACTCGCTCTTCCAGGCGCCTCGTCTGTCCTCGCACACCCGGATCGATGTGCACACGCTCCAGAACGGGATCGAGGCCAGTCAGGCGGCCCGTCACGGCCGCGGCGCCGGAGCTCTGCAGCATCGCCACGTCGAGGCCCTGCTGGCCCTCGACGGCCACAGGAGCCTTGGAGTGATGGGAGAGGAGCAGCAGGACCGGATCCAGCAGATCGCCCAGGCAGAGGACGCGGCCTCCCAGAAACGAGCTGCCGAGTACCTCGAACGGATCGGTGGGGAAGAAGCCACCCGGCGCGCCGAGAACGTGGCCAACCCCAACGCCTACCACCCGAAGCACAACCCGGATGGACACGACCTTGGCACCTGCCCCGTCTGCGGGCACGAGACGTTCTGCGTGGAGGGCCTTGACCCTGTCTTCGGCCGGGTCGGGTACGGACAGTGCCTGGTGTGCACCTACACGCGCACCCCGGGCGCCGCAGAGGACGAGGCATTCACCGAACAACTCCGGTCGATCATGGACGACGAAGTGATGCCTTCCGGCACCCGCAGCCGTGGCCTTCGGCGGCCAGCCCCGTCACCCCTGGAGTGCGCGCCTCGGCGTGGGCGCGGAAGCCTCTGAGGGCGGGCAGGGATCTTCACCCACCCCGCGCGAGCCCTTCGTCAGCTCCTCCATGGAGCGCATCCACCTCTCCCCGAAGCCGACGGCCCCCGTCTCGTCGCCGGGGATGCTGAAGATGTCCGGGTTCTCGGCGAACTGGTCCATCAGCGTCTCGTACACGTCGTCGAAGAACGGCTCGAGGCAGATCGCCAGGGACTCGGCGAGCTGCCTGGGGGAGGGGTTGATGGCGATGACGTGGTCCAGGAAGGGGAACATGCCGAGGTCGTCGATCCGCTGCCGCAGCGCGGCCTGCGCGGGGGTGTCGGGCAGGAGCAGTCCGTGCAGTACGTACAGCGCGTAGAACATCCGCAGGCCGACCAGCACCTCCCGCGCCCGCACCAGTTTCTCGTCGCTCGCCCGCTGCACCTGAGCCACCATGTCCGCGTGTTGCTGGAGCAGTCCCCAGTCCACCTCGGGCCCCTCGCCGCGCTCGGCCGCGCCCAGCATCTGCGCCCAGTTCTCGGCCGTCAGCCCGAACATGCCGAACGCGGCGAACGCTTCGGCCAACGCGTCCGCCCCGACCTCCTGCGCTCCCAGGCCGATCGCGGCTGCCACGTGCACCATGCTCCTGAAGTCCGGCCCCTCGGCCTCGGCGGGCACGTCCCCGCCGGCTTCGAGCGCCGCCCGCACCACCGCAGGGTTCACCGCCCCGCGGTACGAGCCCATGAGCCGTCCGGCGGCCGCGTACAGCGCGTCCTGTCCTTCCTCGCCCGCCCCGGCCGCGCTGCGCGCGAACTCCACGAGCCGCTGCGATGCCGAGCGTTGCAGCGCCCACACCAGGGCCTCACGCACGGCGGCCACCGGCGGCTCCGGCACCGGGGCCGCCCCCGGCGACGCCGGTGGCATGCCGGCTTCGGCGAACCACTCCAGCACGGCCAGCCGCCGGTCACGTCCCTGCCGAAGATGCCGGGCCAGCGCCGCCGCGCTCTCCACCACCAGCGGATCGACCGCGTCGACGACCGATCCCCGGCCTTGCCCGAGTCCCCGGCGCCGGTGCCGGGGCAGCAGCCCCGTCCGCCGCCAGCTCTCCAGCTGGCTCGCCGTCACCGTCAGGTCCCGCCCTGCCAGTGCATGGATCACCCGTTGATCCGCAGGGCTCGCAGCTCCTCTAGGCATGCCCGCCATTTTAGAACCCCGAGAAGTGCCTTTTTCTACGGAGTGCCGTCTCTGGCTCACTGGTCTCCAACAGCAGCACCGGCAGCCCGTCAACTCCAAGGAACCAGCCCGGCCATGACCCCTCGCCACCCTTCCCGCGTCCGCACCCAGGTCGCCGCCGCCCTCACCACCGTGCTCCTGACCGGCGCCATCACCGCCGGCCTGCACCACCCCGGCCACCTGATGCGCCTCCTGGCCGTCCTCGCGGCCGTGCTGGGCGCCCTCACCGCCACACTCGCCCTCGCCGCGGCTTTCGCCCCCACCGCCACCACCCGGACGGCCGCCCGCACCACCCTCGACCTCCTGCTGCGCCTGGTGCCCTGGTACAAGAACTGACGGCACGGGCGAGAGCGCTGCCCGCACAGGACGGCGCCCCCGGAGGCGACGAGGCCTGCCGCGCCGCGGTCGGCCCCTGGCACGAGGCAGGCGGCCCGGGGCTCAGCCCTTTCGGTGAGCCCGCCGCCCGTCGGTGAGCCTCACAGTGACCATGCCGCTGAGGGAACGCCGTGCCCGCTCGACCGCCTTCCGCCCGGGCCCGGCCACGGGAGGCGTCGAGCGGAGCCCCCGCGGCCGGGCCTGCGACTGAACGTGGCGTCCCGGCCGGGAGCAGGTGGCGGCGCCCGCCCTGCTCGCTGCCTCGTCAGCGCTGCGGCAGGTTGCGGCTGGCATCACCACTGGCGGGGCTACCGAACCGCTGCCGCAGCCAGGCCCGGGTGTAGTGCCGGATGACCGCGCGGGCGGTGGCCTCGGCGGCCTTGCGGAGCGCCCACCAGATTGCCTCTCGCAACTCTGCCTCCGGCACCGCGTGGCAGAGGAGGGCGAGGGCGGCGCAAGCCCCGATGCCGCACAGAAGAAGGCAAAAAGCGGGAAGGAACGAACGTGCGGGCAACGGCTCTCCAATGAGTAACTGGACGGTGAGCGAGGCCTGTTGGTGTTCCAGGCCCCACTACTACCGTGCAGGTGGCAGGGGGTCCCGGCACGCTCGACCGGCTCCCTGGCAGACCGGCGCCGGGCAGACGACCGACAGGCTCTGCCCCTGAGGCTGCCGGTCTCGCACCGCCCCGACACGCTCGACCGCCCCGGCCCCGGCTGCGCGCCGGAACGCCACCGGCCCGTCGCCGCGTCCGTGTGCTCCCGCCACTCCACCTGGCCCGGCAGGTGGCCGGAGAGAACCCCGGCCACCCACCCGCCGCCCTTCCGCTACCGGTTGCCGGTGTCCTCGGACGGAGCCTGCTGCGTCTGGCGGCGGCTCAGCCGTTTCTCCACGGCGGCTTTGGTGGCCTCTTCAATCACCGTTCCTGCGGCCTTCTCGGCAGCCCACAGGGCCGCCTTCGCCACGAGGGACCGGGCCGCCGACGCGGCAGGTCCGTCCGCGGTGAGCACAAGACGGGCAACCGCTACCAGGAGCTCGACTATCAGGTACACGAAGTCCTTTCCGGGCCAAGCCGCCTGCCGGCCAGCCCCATTGACCTTGCCGGTCGGCCAGAGCCACGCACACCCGCCCTGGCCTCCCGCCGTCTCGACCGGCGCGTCAGCCCGCGGACAGGGAACGGTCTCCCGGCCGCCCTGCCGCGCCCTGACACAGGAGCGGGCCACCTTCCGGACGACCGTGCGCGCCACCCGGCGCAGCACCCACTCGGCCACCTTCCGGACCTCCTGCGGCACCCCGGGCAACACCAGGCAGAGAAGGCAGACAGCAAGGGCGCACAGAGCGGGGCGGGGGAGGGGACGACGGAACAAAGACGGGCTCCTCGACAAGGACAACGGGACGGACAGCGGCGCCCGCCGGGTCTCGGCCGGCGCCCAACACGACGGTGCCGACGCCCAGCACAGCGGCAGTCCCGACCGCCGCGGACCCCGCAGAGGGCCACCAGCACGACCGTGCCCGGACCCACCCCACCGCCACACCACGCCCCGGAGCAGCGCCCCGCAGCCACCCGGTGACAGCACGACTGACAGCCAGCCATAACCGCCACACCTATGGCCTGCTGAGGTGATGTCACACAGCCCGCGCTACACAGTCGTTGAGTTCCTCCGCGCCCTCATCTCATCGAGACACATCACAGAGCACCCACCCGCAGTCTCGAAACCCATCTACCTCGAACCCGGATTCACCAAAAGTTCTGAAGCGAAGGAAACAGCCCGCCATCCACCCCGACCTCTGCCTCTTGTAGCCAGCCGCCCGCGAACGCGGGCCAGGGTCCGGGAGCGCAGCGGACGGACCCCTCAGGCTCCTCCAGGAGCGCAGCGACGAGGAGCCGCCGGCTCGGAGCGCAAGCGGAGAGCCGGAAGGCACCAGCCCAACCTCCGGATTCACCCAAACTTCTGACGGAAGGAAACACGGCTCGGAGCGCAGCGCAGAGCCAACTCCTCGCACCGCGAGGAGTGCCGCTCCGTCACCCGCGCGCAGCGCGGGGCTCCACTCCAACTTCCGCGCGCAGCGCGGAGTTCCCTGGAACCTGCGAAGCAGGTTCTT